>NZ_PEEY01000001.1:3722500-6466763 GCF_002754355.1 Pseudomonas sp. 29 | reverse complement strand
GCAAGATTATTGCCCGGATGCGTTACAACATCCCAGGGCTGAAGAACGGCGTGGATGTGACCACGACGCCGGAAGGCTTCAAGTTCGTCTTTCTCCAGTTCGTGAAGCAGCTACGCGACAAGCCGGCGCTGAAGGAAATGTATGGCCTGATTCAGGCAAGCACCTTCGACAACGAACTGAACCTGCCTGACGACTACATCGCATCACTGATGGAGTCGTACCCCGAGCAACTGATCCGCGCGTACCTGAATGGCCAGTTCGTCAACCTGACGTCCGGATCGATCTACCACGCCTACGACCGCAAGTTGAACCAGTGCTTCGACACGGTCCAGCTAGGTGAGCCGCTGTTCATTGGCATGGACTTCAACGTCGGCAAGATGGCCGCGATCACCCACGTCAAACGTGATCAAGGCCTACCGCGCGCTGTGGACGAGTTAATGGATGGCTATGACACGCCGGACATGATTCGTCGCATCAAGGAGCGGTACTGGGAGCACACCGGCAACGACTACAAGAAGACTTGCGAGATCCGGATCTACCCGGACGCCTCCGGTGATTCGCGTAAGTCGGTCAATGCGAGCCTCACCGATATCGCCATGCTCAAGCAGGCAGGCTTCACGGTCATCGCGCCGGCGGCCAACCCACCGGTGAAGGACCGAATCAACGCCATGAACGCCATGTTCTGCAACGCGCAGGGCGAGCGCCGCTATCTGGTCAACCCGTCTACGTGTCCGACCTACGCCGACGGCTTAGAACAGCAAATCTGGGCACCCAACGGCGAGCCGGACAAGAGCCAGGGAAACGACCACGCCAACGACGGCGGCGGTTACTTCATTCACCGCGAGTACCCGATCGTTAAACCGGTCACCTCAATGAAAATGGGAGTCGCCCGATGACGGACGTCACTTTTACTCGTCCCGAGTACAAGGCGGCACAGTACCGCTGGCGCTTGGTGCGCGACGTCTGCAAGGGGGCGGAAACGGTAAAGGCCGCCGGCGATTGCTATCTGCCAAGGCCGAACGCGTCGGACAAGTCTCAGGACAACCGCGACCGTTATGACGCGTACAAGAAGCGCGCGGTGTTCTACAACGCTACCGGTCGCACGAAGCACAGCCTCGTCGGCGCAGTGTTTCGTACCTGGCCTACGCTGACTGTTCCCGGCGCACTCGACTACGTATCCAAGGATATCGACGGGCAGGGCGTGAGCGTTTACCAGCAATCGCAGTCGGTGATCGGGCATCTGCTCGAAGTCGGCCGCCATGGGCTGCTGGTGGACTATGTTTCCGTTGTGGCTGGGACAGTCAGTAAGGCTGACGAGCAATCTGGTCGCGCCCGGGCGAACATCGCCAGCTACACAGCTGAGTCGATCATCAACTGGAAGACCCGCCAAGTCGGCGGCCAGCACCTGTTGAGCCTTGTCGTGCTGCGCGAAACGGTCGACGTAGATACGGACGATGGTTTCGGTAGTGAGCAGGTTGTGCAATACCGGGTACTGCGCCTTGATGTCTCCGGTCAGTACACGCAGGAAGTGTGGGAAGAGGGTTCAAGCGCGACAACTCAGAAAGTCGCGCCATTCACACCATTGAATGGTCTTGGCCGCCCGTGGCAGGTGATCCCGTTCCAATTCGTTGGCAGCGAGAACAACGACACCACCATCGACGACGCCCCACTGTACGACATGGCTGAGGTGAACATCGGTCATTACCGCAACAGTGCGGACTACGAAGAAGCTGCCTACTTGGTGGGCCAGCCTCAGCCGTGGATGGCTGGTCTTGATGAGCAGTGGCGCGATCACATGGAGGAAAGCGGCATCTTCCTCGGCTCCCGCGCACCCTGGATGCTTCCAGTAAACGGCACCTGCGGGGTTTGGCAGGCTCAGCCGAACACGGTGGCCAAGGAGGCGATGGAATCCAAGAAGCAGGACATGGTTTCGCTCGGTGCCCGGCTGATTGAGCGCGGAAGTGCGGTGAAGACCGCAACCCAGGCTGACAACGACAGCGCCGCAGAACACAGCGTTCTGTCGCTGGTGGTCAGCAACGTCAGTGAGGCCTACAGCCAGTGCTTGGCATGGATGGCTGAATTTGTGAATGTTTCCGGTGAGGTGGTCTACAAGCTCAACCAGGACTTCAGCCAAATCACTCTGGACGCGACGATCCTGGCTGCGCTGTTCAACGCAGTGCAGGGCGGCAAGTTGCCTGAAGGCGACTTCTGGCAGTACCTGCGCGATCGAGGTGTGATCAATCCGGAGAAAACGGACGATGAAATTCGGGGTGAACTCGAAGCACAAAGCACCGGGCTGGATCTGGATGACGACGACGAGGCAAACCTAAATGGCGGCAAACCAAGCGATCCTTGATGCCACGATTCGGCACGCCGTCTTCCTTGAGCAACTGAAGTCGGGGGAGGTGGCGAAGTTCGCGCCATTCCTCAAGGAGATCGACCGCTCGATTCGTGAGCGGCTGACCCGGGCGGATCTGACGGATTACACGGTCGCCCGTTTGGAGCGGCTGCTGAGCGAGGTCGACAGCCTGCTGCTGGGCATCTTCGATCGGTACAGTGAAAAGCTGAACCTAGATCTGGTGGATATCGCCAACTACGAAGCTGAGTTCGAGGCGACCAGCCTGACCCGTGCGGCACCGATGGGTGTCACCTTCGACGCGGCGGTGCCTGGCGCTGCTGCGATCCGGGCGGCAATCCTCACCAATCCGCTTAGCGTGCGTGGCGCCGACGGCGGGAAGCTACTCAAGTCGTTCATTGATGGCTTCACCGCCACCGAGCGACAACGCCTCACAGGCGCGATCCGGCAGGGCTTCTTCGAAGGCCAGACCAACTTCCAGATCATCAAGAAAATTCGCGGCACCAAGGCGCTGCAGTACAACGACGGCATCTTGGCAACGACCAACCGCAATGCCGGTTCGATCGTTCGGACTGCGGTGCAGCACGTCGCTACTCAGGCGCGCATGGAGACGCTTAAGGCGAACGCCGATGTCGTGCAGTCCGTGGAGTGGGTAAGTACGCTGGATTCGAAGACAACCAGCCAGTGCCGGACGCTCGACAAACGTCGGTTCAAACTCACCGAAGGGCCGAGGCCGCCGATCCACATCAACTGCCGGTCGACGGTGGTGGCGGTTACTCGCTTCAGCGCGCTGTTTGCCGAGGGCGCCACGCGTGCATCCGTCGGCGACTCTGGCGCGCAGCAGGTAAGGGCAGACCTCAGCTACTACGACTGGCTCAAGCAGCAGCCGGCAGCGTTTCAGGACAAGGCTATCGGTCCGGTTCGGGCGAAGTTGTTTCGAGACGGTGGGCTGAGCATTGAGCGGTTCGCTGAACTGCAGCTTGATCGCAATTTTTCACCACTGACTCTCGTACAGATGAAAGCTTTAGAGCCTCTAGCGTTTGAAAAAGCCAAGCTGTAGATTCCCAGGCTCATCAGAACGGAGCGTCTAACGTGGTTAAACATTTGACCATTTTCGAAAGGGAAATCTTGTCTGCGATCTTCAAGTGCGTCATGGCCAATCCGAATGATTCGGCTCTATGCAAGGCTAAACACGATGAGCTTAAGGCTTTGACCGAAAGACCGGTGCGCGAAGGCCGGCTTAGAGAAAACATATATGACGCAATGTTGATGGCGTTTATTCAGAACACCTGGATGTATACCAAAGGTCAGGAGCTGAAAAGTATCGAAATGGCGGAGCCGTACTATCCGTTTGGAGAGGACGAAGTGAATATTTGGCGCCTTGAGAGCGATCTCGGCCTGTAGTAACGCCTACTTAAAGACTTGTTAGAAAACCCGCTCCGGCGGGTTTTTTTATGCCCGCAGGCAGGGCCTGCACCTACGTCTCTGGGAGACAACCAATGCTGAAATTCCAACTGGATACCCTGGAAGGGGTAGATGAAGCCGTGCGCGCTCTTTACACCGAGAAGGACGGCAAGTTCGTACTCGGCATTGAAGGTCTGCCGCAGCAAGAAGATGTATCCGGCCTGAAGGCCAAGGTTGATGAGCTGCTCGGCGAGAAGAAAGCCGCCGAGAAGAAGGCGCGCGAAGCTGAAGATGCAGCGCGCCTTGAGCGTGAAGAAGCCGCTCGCAAGTCCGGCAACGTCGAAGAGCTCGAGCGTTCCTGGACTGAAAAATTTACCCGCCGCGAAGCTGAGCTGAACGGCATGTTGGAACAGGAGCGTGGAACGCTGAGCGGGCAGATCCGGGATCTGACTGTTGGCCGTACCGCTACTGATATCGCATCTGCCTTGGCTGTTCAAGGCAGCGCAAAAGCCCTGTTGCCGCACATCGAACGCCGTCTGAGCGTCGAGCAGCGCGACGGGAAGCCTGTTGTGGTCGTCCTCGACGCACAGGGCAAACTCTCGGCGGCAACGCTGGACGAGTTGAAAGCAGAAATCGCGAATGACGCGGCGTTCGCGCCGTTGATCGCGGGTAGCAAGGCATCGGGCGGCGGGGCCGGCGGTGCAGGTGGTGGGGGCGGGGCCCCGAAAGGAAAAATCGGCGGTACCAAAGAGGAACGCACGGCTGCAATCGCAAGCCGGTTCCCAGATCTCCCTCAATCGTAAGGAAATAACTCATGTCCCTGTCGCAAATGCAGGTTTTCAACGAATACATCATGCCGGCGACTCTCGAGACGCTGGATCAATATCTCGCCGCGTTCAACGCTGCGAGCCGGGGCGCTATTGTGCTTTCCCCGGACGGCTTCACTGGCGACTTCCTCCAAGAGTCGTTTTTCCAGACTCTTGCTGCTGCCCAGCGCCGCGTAGACCGCTACAGCGCCAACGCCGCCGTTGCTGCCACCGACCTGACCGAGCTGAAGAACACTTCGGTTAAAGTCGCCGGCGGCTTCGGCCCGATCCGCTACGAGCCATCGCAGATGACCTGGCTGGAGCGCCCAACCGCGCAAGGTATCGAAGTCGCGAGCCGTGCGTTCGCTGAAATCCTGCTGAAGGATCAGTTGAACACTGCGATCGCGGCGCTGGTGGCAGCAATCACGGCCCAAGCCTCCGCGGTCAACGATGTATCGGCGACCGCAGGCATCACCTACGCCGGCCTGAACAACGCCCACGCGAAGTTCGGCGACGCCAGTCAGAACCTGGTCACCCAGGTTATGCAAGGCACCAGCTACCACAAGTTGGTCGGCCAGAACCTGGCGAACCAGCAGCAGCTGTTCCAGGCGGGCAACGTTCGCGTGGTGGACATCCTCGGCAAGATCTCCGTTGTGACGGATGCCCCGGCGCTGATGCAGGCCGGCACCCCGAACAAGGAAATCATCCTGTCCCTGGTGCAAGGCGCTGCGCTGGTCCACGACGGCCGCGACATTATCAGCAACGTCCAGACCACCAACGGCAAGGAGCGTATCGAAACCACGCTGCAAACCGACTACACCTTCGGCCTGGGCCTGAAGGGCTACACCTGGGACACCACCACCGGCGGCAAGTCGCCAACCGACGCTGAGTTGGCAACCGGAACCAACTGGGACAAGACCGCTACCAGCATCAAGCACACCGCCGGTGTGGCCCTGATCGGTGACGCCTCCAAGTAACCCTGTAATGTCCAAGCCGGGACGTGTGCCCGGCTTGGCGGAGATGCAATCATGAGCAACAAAATCTGGTATCTACCCGGGCCGTTTCACCAGTACCGGGAAGACGTGAAGGCGCTGGCGAAGGAATACGGGCTGCGCATCATCGACGCGAACATCACCGAAAGTCGCGAGGGTGAGGCCGATGATGTGCCGGAGGTGACGGTGCGACAGGTTGAACCGGCACCGGTGGTGCTGATCGTCGATAGTGGTGATCACGCTGCGCTGCAGGAGCTGATCGACAAGTTGAATGCGGAGCGTGACGGCATCGTGTTGCTGATCGACGCCGCCGAAGGCCTGACTGAACTGGAACACCCGGGCGCCGGCGAACTGCCAATTCGCTTGTTCGGTGCACTGAAATCCATTCATGAAGGCTTTGAAGCGCTGACGGGGGAGCGTGACAACTTGGCGGGCGAGGTTGAATCCTTACGCGCCGAAGTCGAACGCCTCAAGGCAGCAGCGGAACCGGTCGACAATGTCGAGAAGATCGCTGGTCTCAAAGCGAAGCTCGACGCTGCCAATGTGCCGTATCGAGCGAATGCTTCGGTTGAGTCGCTGGAAAAGGCGGTCTCTGAGCTTCCGAGCGCGTGATAATCCGGGTGCGCAATCACTGGTGCCCGATTCAAAAAAACACAGCGAGCTGATTCATGACTCTCATCATCGAGGACGGTACCAGTAAGCCTGACGCCGAAAGCTACGCATCCGCTGAGGACTTGGCCATGTACGCCGTGAAGTTCGGCGTGGTCATCCCGGCGGAGGTGCCAGCACAGGAAGCATTGCTGCGCCGGGCTGCGCTGGCAATGGACGGTATGGCGTGGAAAGGGCGGAAGACCAACAGCGAGCAGGCCTTGTCTTGGCCGCGCCGAGGTGTTGAGTTGGACTACGAGATCAAACCTGACAACTACCTGCCGGCGCGAATTCAGTACGGCCAGATGGCGCTGGCTGCTGAGATCCACACCGACGACGTTGACCCGATCGACCAACGTCAAGGGGCGGTAATTCGCGAGCGAGTCGAAGGCGCGGTTGATGTTGAATACGCCCCGATCAGCAACAAAAGCGGAAGGCTATTGCCGGCCGCACCAGATCGCCCAAGCCGAACACAGTTTGCTGACTATCTGGCCAAGCGAGGCCTGTTTGCCGTGAGGGCCTGACAATGAGCACGTTCTACGACCGCACGGCTGCTACCGCTCTGCGGTTGATAACGCAGTTCAGCCAGCCCGTAACCATCAGCAAGACCGAACCGGGTGAGTACGACCCTGAGGTCGGTGGCGACACGCCGGGCGCCACCATTGAACAGACCGCCCAAGGCATCTTGCTCGACTTCACCGGTCAGGAATTCCAGAACAACAGCCTCATCAAGCAGGGCGACAAGAAGCTCAAGATCGCCGCGCAGGGGCTGGAGTGGGCGCCTGAGTTACTGAACAAGGTCGTTGTTCAAGGTCGTACCTGGTCAATCGTCCCTCCCTTGAAAGAAATCAACCCGGCCGGCACGCCGATTCTCTATGAATTGCAGGTGAGGTCGTGAGCCGGGCGGGCGCCGGTCAATCCGGCAGCTTCGCGCTGAGTTTCGCCGAGTTTGCGGCCCAGACCAGCGAAGCCATCGACGCCAGTGTGCGCGAGATCATCATCGAGGTCGGCAGCAGCCTGATCCGCATGTCTCCCGTCGGTAACCCGGAGATCTGGGCGCAGAACGCGATTGCGACCGAGTACAACAAGGCCGTCGACGACCACAACAGCGCTTTGCGCAGTGACCCGGCCAACCTCACGAAGGGCGGCAGACTGAAGAAGGGCCGCAAGTTCAACGACGGCATGGACATCAAGGCGCCAGAAGGCTACGTCGGCGGCCGGTTCCGCGCGAACTGGCATATTTCCCTCGGTGTGGTCGAAAGCGTCACCTTCGACGAGGTTGACCCGAGCGGCGCCGAAACTACCGCCGCGCTGGTCGCCGCGATGAGCGATTTCACTGCCGGCCAGATGGCTTACATCATCAACAACTTGCCCTATGCGATTCCTCTGGAGTTCGGCCATTCCACTCAGGCCCCCGGCGGAATGGTTCGGGTAACCGTGGCCCGCTTCCAGCAGATCGTGCAGGAGGCCATCAGGAACAATCAGGTATGAGTCACGCGATCATCGCCTCTATCTACGAGGCAAAGCTCATCACTTGGAATAATGCCAAGCCGCAGAAGTTGAAGATCGTCTTCGAGAACATTGCCTATACGCCGTTAGCGGATGAAACCTATCTGCGGGCGTTCACGATCCCGGGCGATACCGCGAGCAACACACTCGGCGGCGATCATCGGCTGTTTACCGGCTTGTTTCAGGTAAGCGTTATTGCGCCAGCCGGTACCGGGAAAACGAAGACTAATCCGATCGTCGATGAACTGACGAGCCTGTTCCCTCTGTACTCTCGGGACACGAAAGGAGCGGTCACTGTGGTGACTATGTCGCCAGTCGACCAAGGGCCCGGCATCACCGGTGATTCTGCGTATACCGTCCCGGTCTCGTTCTCCTATCGAGCCGACACCAACTAATCCGCCCATTGGGCAAACCCAAAACCCGCCATCGAGCGGGTTTTGTCATTTCTGAAAAGGGGAATCACCCATGGGCTACAAAATTCCGAACGGCGGCACTTTCCAGCACGCTGCTACCTATGCTGCTGCATTGGCGTTCGCTTCCATCACTAACGCCACTGAAGCGGTGGCCACGGTTGTGGGCGGTACTCTCGTCGCTGGCGATATCGTTCTGCTGACCTCTGGATGGAGCAAGCTGGACAGCAAGGTGGTACGTATTAAAGCGGCGACCGCCACGGCAATCACGCTGGAAGGCATCGATACGACCGACACCCAGATCTTTCCGGCCGGCGGCGGTGCGGGCACCATGCGCAAGGTTCTGACCTGGGTGCAGATTCCGCAAATTTCCGATGTTGCCTTCTCCGGCGGTGAACAGAACTACCTCGACGTGGTTTTCCTCGAGGATGACCAGGGCAAGCAAATTCCGACTGACAAATCCGCAGCCAGCATGGTGCTGACCCTGGCGGATGACCCGGCGCAGGACTTCAACAAGGTGCTGATGAAGGCCGACGCCGGCAAACAGGTCGAGGCTGCACGTCTGAACCTGCCGGGCAATGACACCCTGTTGTACGGCGCTTACACGTCGTTTTCCAAGCAGCCAGCAGTGTCCCGCAACAACCTGCTGACCCGCACTGTGAACCTGGCGCTTCAGGCCGAGCCGACCCGCTACCTGACCGCGGTGGTGTAACCCATGGCAAAAATCCGAATCGCTCAGAACCCGACGTTCCAAGCAATGGTGCTGATCCCGATCGTTGGCAGCGTGCCCGAAAAGATCGAGTTCACGTTCAAGTATCGCGACCGGCTGGAACTGGCCGCTCTTTTCGATGAGTGGAACCAGAATCGCAAGGAAGCCTTGGCCACGCTCGGGGATCAACCATCGCTTTCTGAAGTGGTTGCTGCTGATGCAGCCCAGCAGGTTCGGCAAATCAAGGATCTGGTGGCTGGCTGGGCCTTCGACGATAAGTTCGATGAAACGAGCATCACCGCTCTGGTGAAGTCGTGCCAAGGCGCAACCGAAGCGGTAGTCGAAGCCTATCAGGGCGCATACAACCAGGCCCGCCTGGGAAACTGACAGATGCCGCGCGCGCCCTGTATGCGCCCGCGGCGCCGGTTGAGTTGATGAGTATGTTCGGCCTCTCGCCAGGTGATCTTGAGGAGGAAACGGAGGTTTGGCCATGCAACTGGCCGGCCTTTCTCCTGTTCAACCGAATGTCCACGCAGTGGCGGGTCGGCACCGGTGGCGCCATCGGCCTTGATTACAACTGCATCCGCGACGTCGCCGGATTCCTCGGCATCAAGAAAAAGAAACTCGCTGAAATCTTCCCTGACCTTCAGGTGCTGGAAGGCGAAGCCCTGCGCGTCATGGCGGAGGAAAGGGAAAACAGCCCGTAAGCACGAGCACTTATTCAAGGTGAGTCGATGAACATTGCAGAACTCGGCGTCAAGATCGACTCGGTCGATGCGATCGAGGCCAAAACGAGCCTGGATGAGATGGCGAAGGCCGGCGGCCGGGCCGAGCGGTCCGCCGTTTCGCTGATGAACGAAATGCAGGCGCTGGAGAAGTCGCTCTCTACCAGCGCCAAGACTACGCAGGACCTTGCCAAACAGCGCGATGCGTTGGCGAAGCTGACCAAGACCGGCGCCTATGGCGAGGCTGAGGCCGCGAAGATCTCTGCGCAGCTCGACAAGCAACAGGTAGCGCTGGCCAAGTCGGCCATGGATGAACAGAAGGCACTGAACAGCCTGTTGGGCGCCATTGACCCGGCCCGCGCCGCGCTGGCGAAGCTGGATACTCAGGTCGAGCAACTGGGCAAACATCTGGATGCCGGCCGGATCAGCCAGGACGAGTACAACACCGCCCTGAGCAAGATCGATAAGGACTACGACAAACTCAACAGAACCACCACCGGTTTCGACAAACTGCGACTTGGCACGCGCCAGGCACAGGAAAACGTCGTGCAACTTGGGAATGCGCTGTCTTCGGGAGACTGGGGTAGCGGCGTTCGCGCAGTCGCACAACTGGGCGCTGGTGCAGGTGAGGGTGCGGCGGGTCTGCTGGCCATTCTCGGCCCGCTTGCGCTGGCCACCGCCGCAGTGGGTGGGCTGGCATACGCTTTCTACAAGGGCAGCGAAGAGCAGGACAGCTACAACAAATCGCTGATCCTGACCGGCAACTACGCAGGTGTGAGTGCCGGGCAATTGGGCGATATGGCCCGTCAGGTCAGCGCAACCGTTGGCACCACTGGCCAAGCCGCAGCCGTGCTGGCTCTGCTGGCCGACAACGGCAAGATCGCCGGCGAGAGCTTCACCGGAATCACCCAAGCCGCCGTGTCGATGCAGGAAGCGACAGGCAAGGCAGTGAGCGAGACAGTTGCCGAGTTCTCCAAGCTCGCCGACGACCCGGTCAAGGCGTCTGCCGCGCTGAATGAGCAGTACCACTACCTAACTGCTTCGGTTTACTCGCAGATCACCGCGCTGGAGAAGCAGGGCGACCATGCCGGCGCCGTGAAGCTGGCCACCGAGTCGTTCGCTGATGCAATCAACGAGCGCACACCGCGAATCCTCGAGAATCTGAGTTTCTGGGAGAAGGGCTACAACGCCGTTGCTCGGGCTGCTGATGGGCTGAAGAATATCGGGCGCAGTGATATCGGCGCCGATATCGAGCAAGCCCAGCGCGACTTGGCGAGCGCTCAGGCAGGCAATGTCGGCCTGTTCCAGAATAAACAGGAGATGATTGATCTCTACCAGAATCGTCTCAACATGCTGGAGGATCAGAAAGAAGCAGAAGCCGATATCGCTAAGTGGCAGGGCGAGCAGGCGAAAGCTCAGGGCGATGCCGTCTCCTCAATGGCGAAGGTCGACGCACTCACCAAGTCAGCATGGACGAATGAGCAGAAACGTACCGACGCGATCAAGGAGTACAAGCGGCAGCTCGAAGACATCCGCAAGGTAGCGCCGAACGATCCGCGCCTGAATCAGGCCGCAATCGACAAGAACCTGGCGAACATCAATGACCAGTTCAAGGATTCGAAAGCGGCTGGTTCACAGGTCGATCTGACCGGCTTCAATAACACCAAGAACAACTTGGCAGCCATCAGCGAAGAGTACAAAAACGCCCAGAAGGAACTGGACGCCGCGCAGAAGGCCGGACTCGTTTCTCAAGCCGACTATGCCCTGAAACGCGAAGCGTTGATCGGCAACGAGCGCGACGAGGTTACTGCGGCCTACGAGGCGGAGATTGCTGCGCTGGAAGCCGCGAAGGCGAAGAAGACCACTTCTGCCGCGCAAAGCATCCAGCTCGATCAGAAGATTGCCGACGCGCGCGCGGGAATGGTCAAAGCGCAGAAGGACGCGGATAGCCAACTCGATGTCTTGGCCACAAACGAGACCGGCCGTCTCGCCCGACAAGAGCGTTCAATCACCACCTACGTTCAGGCCTTGGCTCAGCAACAGCGAGCGCTGGAACTGGCAGGGCAGCGCGCCGTTCTCGGCGTCGGACAGGGCGATCGACAGAACGCACTCAACAATGAGCTGAACAGCCAACAGGATCGGTTCGCTCAGCAGTCGCTGGAACTGGCAAGCCAGAAATCAGATCCGTCGCGAAACATGTCGGAGGAGGAGTTCGCCCGGAAGTCGCAGGCTCTCGCCGATGCGAACAAAGCTGCCACCGATCAGATCCAGCAGAACTACGCCGATGTCGAGAAAGCTCAAGGGGACTGGACCAAGGGCGCAACGTCGGCCTGGGCCAATTACCTGGACTCGGCGAGCAATATTGCCGGCCAGACAAAGACCCTGTTCGGCAACGCTTTCAGCTCGATGGAAGACGCGGTCGTCAACTTCGCCATGACCGGGAAGCTGTCGTTCGCCGACTTCACCAAGTCGATTCTGGCTGACATGGCGCGGATCGCGACCCGTCAGGCCAGTTCTGCGTTGCTGAGTAGCCTCGTCGGTGCTGCCACCAGCTACTTCACTGGCGGAGGCGGAGGTAACGGGCTGGCGGCTGGATCTGCCGGTGCGACGTCTTCGAATCTCGGCGCGTCCTCGGCAGGTTACTCCAGCACCTACTTCCCGCAGGCGCTCGGCGGTGCCTGGTCGTCGGGTGTGCAGATGTTCGCCAACGGCGGCGCCTTCACCAACAGCATTGTCAGCGCTCCGACCGCCTTCGGGATGGCCGGCGGCCGGGCGGGAGTTATGGGTGAGGCGGGGCCGGAGGCGATCATGCCGCTGACCCGGACTTCCAACGGCAAACTGGGCGTTCTCGCGGCTGGCGGTGGTTCCGGGGCTGCAATCAGCATCAGCGCGCCGGTCACGGTGGTGACCGAGGATCGCAGCTCTGAAGGCATGCAGATCGACCAGCAGGCATTGTCGAGAAATCTGCAATCGCAAATGCAGGCCGTGGCCGAGAAAGCCGTCGCTGACTCTTGGCGCGCGGGCGGTACCAGCTTCCGAAATGCAAATGGGAGGGCCTGATGGCCATCGAGAAATTCACCTGGCCAACCGAGCGCGGGGAAACACCCGATATCAATTATCGGGTGCGCACCTCGAAATTCGGCAACGGCTACGCGCAGAACGTCGGCGACGGCCCGAACAACAAAGAGGATTCGTATCCGATCACTTTCGCAGGCCAGAAGGCCAAGGTGCTGGAGATCATGGCGTTCCTCGACCGGCATGCTGGAGCAAAGGCATTTCTATGGACAACTCCACTCGGCGAGCTCGGTCTGTTCACCTGTAAAAATCCAGCTCCCACACCAATGGGCGGCGGTGTCTTCAAACTCACCGCTACGTTCGAGCGGGCATTCCGACCATAAGGGGCAATCATGCCGCTGATCAGTGACATCCAGGTGCTTGAACCTGGCAGCGAAGTCCTGCTCTTTGAATTGGACGGCACGGACTACGGCGCGGACGTTCTGCGCTTCCACGGGCACGCGATTCCGCACACGGCGGCCGAGTTGATCTCCGCCGGCGACAATGCCGACCAACTGCCGGCGAAGGCAATCTACTGGCAGGGAAACGAGTACAGCGCCTGGCCGATGCAGATCGACGGCATCGAGGCGAACGGCGACGGCACAGCAGTTCGGCCCACACTGTCGGTCGGCAACGTCAACGGTCGCATCACCGCACTCTGTCTGGCATTCGAGGATCTGCTCGAGTTCAAGCTGACAATGCGGCACACGCTGGGCAGCTACCTCGATGCCGCCAACTTCCCGGCCGGCAACCCGACGGCAGATCCAACCCAAGAGACGATCGAGATCTGGTACATCGACCAGAAAACGAACGAGGACGGCGAGAATGTCAGTTGGGAGCTTGCCAGCCCGGGCGACGTTGGAAACGAGTCCATCGGCCGGCAGGCCACAACGCTGTGCCATTGGTGCCTCACCGGTGGTTATCGCGGGCCGAACTGCGGGTACACCGGGCCATACGTCACGAAAGATGGCGTCATCACCGACAATCCGGAACTGGACGAGTGCGACGCCACCTTGGGAAAAGGCTGCATCCCGCGCTTCGGCGAGGGAAACCCGCTGCCGTTCGGCGGCTTTCCCGCTGTATCCCTGATTGCAAGGAGCTGACATGCGAAAGCACATCTTGAATGCGATCCAGGAACACGCGGTCGCCGAGTACCCGAAAGAGTGCTGCGGGCTTCTTCTGGCGATCGGTCGCAAGCAACAATACTTCCCCTGCATCAATGTCTCGACTGAGCCGAACGAAGAGTTCCGTATCGACCCTGAACAGTACGCCAAGGCCGAAGACGCAGGCGAAGTAATCGGCGTAATTCATTCGCATCCGGACGCAACCAGCAGGCCGTCACCGCGTGACCTCGCCATGTGCGAAGCGACCGCAATGCCTTGGCATATCCTGAGCTGGCCGGAAGGAGACCTGCGCACCATCGTGCCGACCGGCGAGGTGCCGCTGCTGAAACGGCCATTTGTGCACGGGGCTTGGGACTGCTGGCAGGTGTGCGCCGATTGGTACAAGCGCGAGTGGGGGCTGGAATTCGAAGCATTCAAGCGCGCCGATGGCTGGTGGGAAAGCAAGGACAACACCAGCCTCTACGAGGCGAACTACGAGGCAGCCGGCTTCTACCGCGTCGACCAGCCGCAGCGCGGCGACATGATCGTGATGGAAGTGGGGCGCACCGTTTACCCGAACCACGCCGGAATATTCCTTGGCACTGATCCTGCGCTGCCCGGTGAGGATGCTGCCACTTTCGGCCCAGGTCCGTTCCTGCTGCACCACCTGTATGGCAGGCCATCTGAGGTCATTGTCTTCGGCGGGCCGTGGCTCGACCGCACACGACTGGTGCTGCGCCACAAGGGCGCGCAGTGATATCGTGGGACATTTCCACAGGAGTGACCTGCATGAAATTGATCGTAGGAGCGCTGGCGGTAGCGCTTCTGTTGGGGTGCTCCCACAAGAGGCAACCACTTGATAATCGTGACCCTTGCTTAGATTTCGGCCCCCCTGAAAGCTCAGGTTTTAAAGCCTGCTTAGATCGTCGAGCCCAAGCTCTGAAGGACCTTCTTGAGGGTACTGGTAGAAAACAGTATCAAATAGTTTTCGATGAGAAGGTCGATCCCTGACTCGAAATCACGAGCGCAACTGGAACTGGTATTGGAGCAGTAGCGCTGCGTGCCTTCAGCCGATCTGCAATCGGAGTCATAAATGGAGCTGCCTCGCTTAAACGAACTCCTTTTCGAGCACAATTGCGTAGCTGCGATCAAGCTCGAAATGGTGGATTTCAAGTATCGCCTCAGCCTGACTATGTCTTCCTCGGAAGATCCAGAAATCGAGGGTGTGACGGCTATTTTTCATGATGTCAGCTCACTGAACCTAAGCGGTTTCGGGGGCGGACTAACCCAATTCATGGACCTCGTCGTAACTCGCATCGACCGCGGTCTGGATAGAATCCGTTACGAGTTAAGGGATATCGAGGACGAAAAAATTTCGTTCTATTTCTTCACCTTCAGCGTGCGAGACCATAAGGAGTAAATATGCGGATTGTGATAGGGGCGTTGGCGGTAGCGCTGTTGGCGGGGTGTGCGACTTCGCCAACGCCTTCCAATGAAGCCAAGCAGGCGCCGGCCAGTCAGCTGTCGGCCTACCAGGCCAAGCCATCAGGGGCATATGGGACACTGCAAGTGATCCGTGACTCTGGGCAGACCGGTAGCCTTTGCGCGATGGCAGTTTTTATCGATGGCAAACAGGCCGCCAAGCTCGAGCCGGGCCAGAAAGCATCGTTCTACCTGCCGCCGGATTCGGTTTCAGTCGGCGCGGCTTACACCGGCTCAGGCATCTGCTCGATGGGGGCTGCGCGAGTGGAGCGGGAAGCGATCGTGAAAGACGGAGCGGTCAAGAAATACCGAGTTTTCACCGGAGGCGATGGGCAGATCGACATACTGCCCACGACCCTCTGAACAGACCGCCTTCGGGCGGTTTTTTATTGCCTGGAGAATGGCATGTGCTCAGCAATTACCTACACGCCGATGACGAAAGTGATGATGTCCGGTTCGCTCGCCAAGAAGTTTTTTCGAAGCAAGCAATTCCTTCTCGACGGCGGATCCGCCGTGGAAGTGTTCCGCGCGCTCAATGCAACCATCGACGGTTTCGCTGAAGAAATTAAACGGTTGGAGCGCCTTGGGCTGAAGTTTGCGATCTTTCGAAATCGCGCAAACATCGGGATGGATGGATTCGATCTCGGCGGTACGCGCGAAATTCGCATTGTTCCGGTGATTGCTGGGAGTAAGCGCGCCGGTGGACTGCAGACCATTATCGGCACAGTGATGATCGCCGCTGCCTACGTACTGTCGTTTACTCCGTTTGCAGCCGCATCGCCGTTTTTGTATGCGGCCGGCGCTTCGATGGCGATCGGCGGCGTGATCCAGATGCTCAGCCCTCAAGCCTCTGGCCTGAAGCAGAGCGCATCCCCCGAGAACTCCCCGTCCTACGC
Organism: Pseudomonas sp. 29; assembly: GCF_002754355.1. NCBI lineage: Bacteria > Pseudomonadati > Pseudomonadota > Gammaproteobacteria > Pseudomonadales > Pseudomonadaceae > Pseudomonas > Pseudomonas sp. 29. The sequence goes on along the minus strand of NZ_PEEY01000001.1, from coordinate 6,450,669 downwards.
CTTCGGCAGCGCCAAGAACACCACGGCCAGCGGCAACCCGGTACCGATCTGCATCGGCGAACGCCGGTGGGGCGGGATGATTATCTCGGCCTCGATCCTGGCTGAAGACAAAGTGTAAAAAGTTTATGGCTGAGGGGAGGCGGAAGGGCGCGGTTGCTTCTTAAAGTTTGAGGTCCGAATGTACCTGGCAAGCATCCATAATCCGCTACCAACTGCGGCAAACACTAGAGCGAAAATCAATTCGGCCAATCCCTGACCAATCTGTTGGGGCGTTACATATCTGGAGAGCATTTTTACCGAAGAGGTGATGATTGTGTATGCAGTGAAAATCCACAACACGGCTGAAATTGCGTACACCGGAAGCGAAAGGATTGTTCGTAGCCAAGTTGGAGCTTTTTTCATCAGCACTTATTTCCTTGATGACTGAGTCGAGCGCCTCATCGTAGGAGGGCTCAGCATGCGAATTCTATCATCACGACTTTTACAGAAATGCCATTAGGCCGCCCGCGAGGCGGTTTTTTTATGCCTGGAGGAAAGCATGGGCGCAGCGGAACAGATGGAAATCCACGGCGAGAAGGGCGGCAGCAGCAAGCCGAAGTCGCCGACCGAAGCCAGCGACAGCCTGCGCTCGACCAACCTGGCCAAGCTGCTGATTGCCGTGGGCGAGGGTGAGTTCGACAGCGTCCCGACCGATTACGACATCTACCTGGACAACACGCCGATCCGCGATGCCAGCGGCAACTACAACTTCCCGAATGTGAAGTGGGACTGGCGTCCGGGCTCGGTGGATCAGACGTACATCCCCGGCATTCCTTCGGTGGAGAACGAGACGTCCCTGAACATTGAGCTGCGCAGCGATTCGCCATGGGTGCGCTCGATCACCAACACTCAGCTATCCGCCGTGCGCATGCGGTTGGCCTGGCCAGCGCTGCAACGGTCTGATGACCAGGGCAACGTCGGCGGCTACCGGATCGAGTACGCAATTGACGTGGCCACCGACGGCGGCGCCTATCAGCAGGTGCTGGTGGACGCCGTCGATGGCAAGACCACCACGCGCTACGAGCGCTCGCGCCGCATCGATCTACCGGACGCCACCACCGGCTGGCAGATCCGCGTGCGCCGCCTGACGGCGAACCAGAACACCAACAAGATCGCCGACACCATGCTGGTGGCCGGTTACACCGAAGTCATCGACGCCAAGCTGCGCTACCCGAACACCGCGCTGCTTTACATCGAGTTCGACGCCGAGCAGTTCACCAACATTCCGGCCGTCACTGTGAAGTGCAAGGCTCGGCGCTGGATGGTGCCGAGCAACTACGACCCGATTCAGCGCACCTACACAGGGACGTGGGACGGCTCGATGAAGTCGGCCTGGACCAATAACCCGGCGTGGATCACCTACGGCGTGTGCACCGAAGACCGATTCGGCCTGGGCAAGCGAATCAAGCCTTTCATGGTCGACAAGTGGGAGCTTTACCGGATCGCGCAGTACTGCGACCAGCTGGTGCCGAATGGATTGAATGGCGTCGAGCCGCGCTTCCTCTGCGATATGAACCTGCAGGGCAAGGCCGACGCCTGGTCGCTGTTGCGTGATATCTCGGCGATTTACCGGGGCATGACGTACTGGGCGCAAGGTCAACTGGTGATGCAGGCGGACATGCCGCGCGCGCAGGACTTCGACTACGTCTTCACCCGGGCCAACGTCATCGACGGCAAGTTCTCGTACGGCAGCGCCTCGGCGAAAACCCGGTACACCCGAGCACTGGTCAGCTACGACAACCCGGCGAACAACTACGACACCGACGTCATCCCGTTCGCTGACTTGGATCTGCAGCGCCGCTACGGCGACCGGCCAACAGAGCTGAGCGCGATCGGCTGCACGCGCGCATCCGAGGCTCAGCGCCGTGGCAAGTGGGCGATCTTGAGCAACAACCAGGACCGCACTGTGTCGTTCAAGACCGGCATGGAGGGAGTGATTCCATTGCCGGGTCACATCATTCCTGTGGCTGACTCGTTGCTGGCGGGTCGTGAAGTCGGCGGCCGGATCTCGGCGGTGGCGGGGCGGGTGATTACCCTCGATCGCGATACTCAGGCCAAGGCCGGCGACCGGCTGATCATCAATCTCCCGGGCGGCCGCGCCGAAGGCCGCACAGTGCAGAGCATCAACGGTCGCGCGGTGACAGTCACGGTCGCCTACAGCGAACCGCCGGTGGTGCAGTTGCAGTGGGCACTCGATGCCGATGACCTGGCCATTCCGCTGTACCGCGTGCTGCGCACCAAGCGCACCACCGAAGGCGACTACGAAATCAGCGCGCTCCAGTTCGAACCAAGCAAGTTCGCATTCATCGACACTGGCGCTCGCCTTGAAGAACGCCCAATCAGCGTGATCCCGATTACGGTTGTTCCGGCGCCGGCGAGCGTTACGCTGTCGTCGACTTCATCGGTTGTGCAGGGTCTGGCCGTGGCCACCATGACGATCAGTTGGCCGGCCGTGGATGGCGCGGTCGGCTACGACGTCGAATGGCGCAAGGACAGCGGGAACTGGATCAAGCTGCAGCGCACCGGGACGACCAACGTTGATGTGGTCGGCATTTATGCCGGTGCCTACGTGGCCCGCGTTCGCGCGGTGAGCGCGTTCGATATCACGTCGCCGTGGCGCAACTCAATCCTGACCAACCTCAGCGGGAAGCAGGGGTTGCCACCGGCGCTGGCGTTCCTGACCGCAACACCGTTGCTGTTCGGCATCTATCTCAAGTGGGGCTTCCCTGCTGGCGCAGAGGATAGTCAGCGCACGGAGATCTGGTACGGCCCGACGACTGAATTGGATGCCGCGACCAAGCTGACAGACTTGGCCTATCCGCAGAGCGATTTCTCAATGCTCGGGCTTGCCGCCGGCGTGACCTTCTATTTCTGGGGTCGCATCGTCGACAAGATCGGCAGCATCGGGCCGTGGTACCCGGTCGGCCTCGGTGTGCAGGGGCAATCCAGTTCTAATGCTGGCGACATTCTGGAAATGATCGCCGGCCAGATCGGGCGAACGGAGTTGGGTGAGGAAATCCTCACCGAGATCGACAAGATTCCTGGCCTTCAAGAGCAGATCGACAATATCGCCGACGCGCTCGAGTACGACCCTGCACTGACCTATCTCAAGGGCGACACCGTTCGAGTTGGTCGACGTCTCTATCAGGCTGAGCAAGCGGTACCAATCAACACGCCGCCGCCGAACCCAACATACTGGGTGGATATCGGCCAAGTGCTGGAAGAGGCGAACGCGCTGGCCGCTCAGGTTTCGCAAAACACCTTGGAAATTGAACAGCAGGGCGATCAGTTGACCGCGCAGGCGATCAAGCTCGACGGTGTTTACGTCCAGGTGAATCCCTCGCTCGCAGGTGACACAGATGGCTTCGCTGGCTCTGACCAGGTTTATGTTGGGGTTTGGTCTGAACAGTCTGCGCGGTTGGAGGATGGGATAGCTACGGCCAAGCGCGTTGATACTGTTCAGGCTGAGGTGAACCAAAACAGCGCAACCGTGCAAACGGTCAGCCAGTCCGTAGCCACGCTGGACGGAAAGGTTTCAACAAGCTGGTCAGTAAAGATGCAGGTCACCGCCAACGGGCAATATGTGGCGGCTGGTATCGGTCTTGGCATCGAAAACGGCCCGGCAGGGTTACAAAGCCAGTTTCTGGTCAGCGCTGACCGGTTCGCCATCGTCAACACCATTGCCGGCGGCGCCATCTCGGTGCCGTTCGCGGTGCAGGGCGGACAGGTCTTCATGAACTCGGCATTCATTCAGGACGCCTCGATCGGAAACGCCAAGATTGGTTTCTTTCTTCAGTCGGACAATTACATTGCGGGCGTTCAAGGATGGCGTATCGACAAGGCCGGCAACTTCGAGCTGAACAGTCCGTTGGGGGGAGGCGCTCGTCAGGTCATCAACAACAACGGCGGTAAGGTGTTCGATGAGAACGGCGTGAAGCGCTATCAGTGGGGGAATCTAAACGCATGAGTTACGGCATACGAATCTGGGGCGCCGACGGGGCGCTCCAGCTGGATGAGAATTCTTTCACCATTCGAGTTGCCTTGTCGACGCTTGTCACTTTCCCGGTCGGCCCGAAAAGTAGTCAGGACTTTTCCGTCCCCGGCGTCGGCCCTGGAAATGGAACCGCTATCGTGATTCCCAACGGCACGTATGACAGCAATCAGATGCAGTTCGAGACTGAAATGCTCGATGGTGTGGCGCGAGTTTATAACCACACGCGAACCTACGCTGCGAGCAACGTTTCGTCCGGAACGATGCGCTTGATCGTAATGAGGTGGAGCTGATGAGTTACGGAGTTCAGTTCACCAATAACAACAACGTTGTGACTTTGGATTCGGAGTTTTCAAGGTTGATGGTGATCGCGTCAGGGCGTTATACGCCCACGCAGGAAGCGGGCCTCGGTTCGGTGACCACGTTTGCGCGACCAGTCACTTCCCAAGAGCCCCCTCTGGTGTTCGTTCGCCCCGACACTTTCAACGGTGTAGCAGGGCTTTGCCGGATGAGGTTGCTTGGATCTGCAGGTAACTGGACTGGCTTTTATGTCAGGGCATACGACGTCAATGCTGCCGGTCTGAATGGGCGATATTTTGTAGCTGCGTTCGGTGCTCAGCCAGTGGCGCAGTACGGAATGAGGTTGTGGGATGCCGGCGGAAATCTGCTGTTTGACTCTGGTACGCCTAACGCAACATTCACCCGAGCATTTCAGAACTGGAACTACGTCCGCTACGACACCAGCCAGCAGGGGCTGACACGCATTTTCTATAGCGTCCCGTTCAACTTTCCAGAGAACGAATTCATGCTGTTGAACACTTTCGGCATGCCAATGACTTCGGGGAGTGGGATTCCGCGCGAGCTTTACTGCTGGTGGGATTTCCCCAACAGCACTCTCTATGCCATCACCGTTGCCGCATCGAACCCCTTCGCGTTCTTCCTCCCAGCTGTGTTTGCCAAGATGAGCGCGTGAGCGAACGCAATTAACCAATAAAATCAGGATTTTTTATGGCAAAGCAGACGATCAATCTCGGCACTGCTCCTTCGGGCGTGGGCGGTGATACGCCACGCAGTGCTTTTACCAAAACCCAGAGCAACTTCGACGAACTCTACGCCGCGCTGGGTGCAAGCGGCAGCCCTGTCGCTCTTCCGGCATCACTGCCAGTTTCCATGGGCGGTACCAGTGGCAAGACCCCGACTGAAGCGAGAGCAGGGATCGGCGCCCAGGCGGCGGACACCACTCTGACAGAGCTTTCCGGTACCGGTTTCGTTAAGAAATTCTCGGACAACAGCCAACTGACGACCACGGGCTGGCGCCGGATGCCCGATGGCGGGATCAATCAATGGGGGCTAATCGCGCTTTCTGCTGTCGGGGCGTTTAACCCGCAGACGATCGGCGGGCAGACCTGGTACACGCACTTCTACATCGTCACGCTGCCGACCAGCTACGCGTCTGCGCACCACAGCATCGTCGCGAGCCTCAACGGTGCGCCGTCCTACGCTCAATCTGCAATGACACCATTCTTTCTGACCACTGATAAACGTACCAGCAGTGCGACAGAAAGCCTTACTTCATTCACGGTCGGCATCTGCACGCCGGTCACTGGATGGATCCCCTACCTGAACTTCCGGAGTCGCGGAAAATGACGATGTTCTATTCGCCCAACACTGGCGGTTTCTACGATGACAGCTTCAAGCCATCCGACGCAATCGAGCTGGGAGACGAGGAGTACGCAAGCCTGGTCGCCAACCAGCGCGGGAACGGTTTTACCGTCAATGAGGGCGTTGTCGTGGTTGCTGAGCCACTCGAACCTCCTGTAAAGACCCCGGAACAGATGCGCGCAGAACTGGAGAGCAAACGCGATTTATTGCTGGGCGTTGCCGGCCTGCGCATCAGCCCACTGCAGGACTCGGTCGACCTGGGCAAGGCTACAGAATCCGACCTCGCCGCATTGAATGTTTGGAAGCAGTATCGAGTGGATGTAAATCGAGTCGACCTGAGTCTTGAATCGGTAATCTGGCCACCGATGCCAGAATGATTTATCTGCAAGCCCGCACCCGCCATCGAGCGGGTATTTTTTTGCCTGGAGAAAAGTGATGACTGCAACTGAAAAAGACCGCGACATCCTCGCCCGCACGCTTTACGGCGAGGCCCGCGGAGAAGGAACGGCCGGCCAGATAGCCGTGGCCTGGACGATCCGCAACCGTGTGTTCGATGGCAAGACCAATTCGTGGTGGGGCGAGGGCTATGCCGGTGTGTGCCAGAAGCCTTACCAGTTCAGCTGCTGGAACAAGACCGATCCAAATTATCAGTTCCTGATCGGCGTGAAGCAGATCCCGTTCCGCGAGCTGGCGCAGTGCCGGATCGCTGCTGACCAGGTGATCGACGGCAAGGTTCCGGATCCAACCGGCGGCGCTACGCATTACTACGCGACCAGCATCAAGGCGCCGGCATGGGCGACGAAGGCGAAACAGACGCTCAAGCTGGGCGGGCACGTCTTCTTTAAGGACGTTCCGTGATAGCCGTGCCGTGGAAATTGGTCGGCGTGCTGGCGCTGGTGCTGATCGGCGCTGGCAGTGCCTGGCAGTTTCAGGACTGGCGCTACGGAAAGCAGTTGGCCGAGCAGGCCCGGCAGCACACCGAAACCCTCAATCAACTGACTCAGACCGCCGCTACCGCGCAACAGGCCGAGCAAGATAAGCGGTTGGCGCTCGAGCAGCGATTGGCGGCAAGCGAGCAAACCCACTTCAGGAAAATGAGTAATGCCCAACGTGACCAAGATCGCCTGCGCGATCGCCTTGCCACTGCTGATCTGCGGCTGTCAGTCCTCATCGACGCAGCCGACGCTGCCAAAGGCTGCGACGTGCCAGCCACCGCCAGCGCCGGCGGCGTGGATCATGGAGCCGTACGAGCCCGACTTGACCCGACGCATGCTCAACGAATTATCGCCATCACCGACACCGGCGACCGTGGACTGATCGCTCTACAGGCCTGCCAGGCATACGTGAATAATCTGCGGCAGTGATGGCGCCGCGCCATTCTTGCGAGGTCGCAAGCCGTGAACCATCATTTAGACTCGGACGGGATGAATGGTGAACATGGACAAGCAGCTGGCGGGCTACTCAATTTTGATGACGATTATTTGGGTTTCAGTCGTTCTTTCCATCATGTATTGGATGTCGTAGTGAAGGTAATAGGTGGCTGACGTGGAAGGCGTGGTGCTGAGCGAGAAGATGCAGAGAGAAGCGGATCGGCTGCTGGCGCAGATTGTCCGGGCTGATTCGATGATCATCGCTGTGAAGGCGGGGGCACGGGCAGATGGCTTCGTGCTGGGGCTGGAAACCGGTGGCGTGTTGCGCACCGGCGATGCTGAGCGTCTTTACATCGTTTTTGAAGCAGCGCTGGTGGAGCGCCTGAAGACCCTGGCCCGGAGCTGATCATCCGACCGGTTTGATCAGGTCCGGGCCTTGGTTGTGGACATTCCCTACCGCCCGGTCAACCTTGAACCACTCGAAAACTTCTGTCGGCTCGCCCTGGTGTAGCACCATCTGTTCGGCGCGCTCTTTCGGCGTGGCCGGGTCCAGCCATTCCCGTGCAAGCTCCGGAGAAAGTGCCACCGGCCGACGGTCATGGATGTCGACCATCCCACCGGCACTGTCGGCGGTGATGATCACGAAGCCGTCGTGCTCACCGGGGCCATGTTCTTCATTCGGGTATTGGCCGATGGCGGCGCAGAGTATCGGCGACTGATCCCGATGCCTGATCAAGTAGGGCTGCTTCTTTGGCCCACCTTCGTCGACCCACTCAAACCAATTGTTGATCGCGATGATTGCGCGATGTGGCCAGATTGCGCGAAAGAACGGGCCGTGGGCGACTTTCTCAACTCGTGCATTGATCGGCGCCGCGCGATCCTTGGCCAAGTGCGGGCGCCATCCCCAACGGACCATATCGGCATGCAGGAACTGGCCTTCCTGGTGAAAGAGAGCGAGCTGCGCAGTCGGCGCGGCGTTGTACCGTTCGAAGGGCTGCCCCCCGGTCGAGTTGATCAGGGCGTTCGGCATGCTGAGCGCCGCCACGAAGTCGTGAATGCCGCTGTATTGGGAAAGTCGTCCGCACATTGCCAAGCCCTCGCATGATCTATCAGCGTAGACCCGACGGCGCGGGCTTCGTTACAAAACCTTTTCCGGCGCAGTTCGGACAGTCCTCCCGGGCATCAAAGCGATCGAGGCAGGCGGGGCACATGCAGAAGACCGCCGACTCAATGTGAGGCCGCACCTTTTCAAAGGTGCGCAGATCCCGTTCTTCATGCGCGACTTGCGCTGCATCTATAAGCGCCCGGTAAGCATCAGCATCGGAAATTGGTCGGTGCGTTACGCCAGCGATCATTCGTTCGGTCTCTACCAACTGATATCGGCGACCATTCATTTCCAACACAAGGCCTGAAATCCGTCCAGTCTTCGGAGAAAGACCCAAGGTCAGCCGCACACCGTCCGCGTCAGAGTAGACCTTGCCGTCATAAGCGAAGGAAGCGCCGCGTGGTTCATCACTTTCGAAGTTGAAGATTGACCGGCTGATAGTGCCCAGCAGATTCCCGTTGTCGATCTGAACGACGTCATAGGTCGAGGCGCCGCGGTAGTGCCCGGACGAGTTCTGCAGCTCCTCGACGGCATGCCAGTACGCTGCGTCTGCCATTTCGTTCATGTCGAACCGTTCAAGCTGGTCGATCAGCCCCTCATCGCGGAGCGTAGCTGCCATCTCGTGAAGGGTTTCCCGATGCCCCTCTGGGTTTTGCATACGGAAGTCCTGATCGTCGAGAGTCGTGCGCCATCGCTGGAGCCGTAGGGTTTTTGCCTGGTCGAAATTCATGCTGCGGGATTCGCTGTACAAATGCTGTATGCATGTACAGTAATCGAGTCGAGGCAGGTGGGCGAGGGGGAGGCGACGAGCTGTCAGTCGGGCGTCATTAAAACTGCCAAGGTCATCTTGATGAACTCTTCATTTTTGTCGATTGCCCAGAGGGCGCCGCGGACGTTCTCGGCGACGTCGGCCGATCCGCGCTGCTCGACCCAATTCGACAGCTCCATGATGGCTGCCTCGAGGGCGAGTTGGTTTTCGTTGATCTTGAAAAGCAGGGAAGGCAGTAGGTCTGAGTTTGGCATTTTGGTTTCCTCCTTGGACGAAACCAGAGTAGCAGGGGGATTCATTGTCGGCAGGACGCCGGAGGAGGGCAAACAGCTGGATCATGCAGAATCGGCATACCGCGAGCATGCAGTAGCCGATAAAACGAGAGACTTTAAACGGATTTCAGAGCCTTTTTCCGGTCCGCAATCATTTCAAGGTATGCGGAGACATTGGGCTGCATGACAGGCTTTCGAGCTTGATTGCGGACCAGAAAACATATCACAGGGTGCGGCCTGATTGATTTTCACTCGGGACTTAAAATCCCCCGCTCGTAAGGGCGTGCCGGTTCGATTCCGGCTTCGGGCACCATCTTAAATCAAGGGTTTGCGGGCGAAAGGTGATGCAAGCCCTTGTTTGTTTCTGGTCCACAATCATTTGGTTGGCATTGCTGTTTGCCCTTGCGATTCCTGATGTATGGCTCGGTCATTATCACGGTCGTACACTCAAGTTGATTCCCCGCCTGCAAAATCTCACGCTGGACTCTGCCTTGTCTGTACCTGCCTTGGCGCGCAAATCTTGCCTCTGAAACTCAGCCTTAAGCCATCCGTTCCGCTGGTCGCCGTTGGGCGCGGAGGGGAATGCATTCAGGTGGTGTGCCAGCGGTTTGATACGAGGCGGTTGTCATAGCTCGCAGTTTCATCCAAATCTCTCGATTGCCCAGCGGCTAATATCTGCAAGCTGCATGGCGTTACGAAAAGATGCCCGGACGTAGCCGGGCTTTTAGGGAAGAGTTCAGCGCGAATCCGCTTCTTTCGGAGAACGAGACGAAGTTTTTTCACTTCGTCTCCGAAGCCAGCTAAAGAACGCGTGTACCGGATGCAGGAAGGCCACAAGCACGCCGATGAGCATGATGATGAAGATGGACACAAGCGGGATGCTTTCGTGCGAGAACATGGTGGGTTACTCCTGTAGTCACTATGTCGGAACCCGCAGCCTAGACGCATCGAACCATGTTATCGATGAACGTATATTCATCCTTCAGCGCCTCGGTTGTGCTACAGCCAGGCTCACCAGTCAGGCGGTATCTGGAAATCAGCGAGCAACCAAAAGACCCTCCCGAGTTGGCTGGGTTATTTGAAATTTGGTTCGTAAAACATTCGCTGTATCGCCGCGCAACCGCCAGACAAAACCATTTGCTCAATGCTAAATCCGCTTGTGAAGTGCCTGTTCGGGTATTAGCACCCGGCAAACTGTGCGTCCGCCGGGAACCCGGTGCGTTTAAGGCATCAAGACAGAATCGACAACGTGGATCACGCCGTTTGACTGCATCACGTCTGCGATGCTGATACTTGCCTTACCGCCTTTGGCGTCCACCACCCATAGCTTGCCTTCGTACAGCTTGATACTCAGCGACTCACCTTGAACGGTTTTCAGCATAACGGTGCCGCCGTTCTTTTTGGCCTCGGCCATTATTTGTGTGGATGTGTGAGTGCCGGGCACAACATGGTAGGTCAGGATTTTGGTCAGATCGGCTTTGTGTTCAGGCTTTACCAGCGTGTCGACGGTGCCTGCCGGAAGCTTCGCAAACGCTTCGTTTGTCGGAGCGAAGACGGTGAATGGACCTTTGCTGTTGAGCGTATCAACCAGCCCGGCAGCCTTGACCGCCGCTACAAGTGTCGTGTGATCCTTCGAGTTGACTGCGTTCTCAACGATGGTTTTAGTGGGGTACATCGCTGCTCCTCCGACCATCACCGAGTCGGCGGCAAAGCTGAGCGTTGCAGTTACACAGAGAATGGCGAAGCAGGCTGCTGCAGCAATTTTTTTGTAAAAGGCATGCATGATGTATCTCCTTGGCTCTTGTGCCCTCCGAGTGAGGGTATTGGATCTACGAGCCAGCGATCAAAATGGATGCATCGGTTGTTGAAATGATTTTGTGAGTGCTGTCCGTGTCAGGCTTTTGTCCTGGTACTGGTGGCCGCTCATAAAGGTGTGCCGGTTCGGCCACCCTGAATAGCAAAGGCCTGCATGAGTTTCCTCATGCAGGCCTTTTTTGTGCCTTGCTTAAACGCACTGCTAGACGAATGCTTGCCCACTAAAGCCGCGAGGCAAGCGCTGAAGGCCGGCCATTGCAGTCAGGCGCTCGATCCACTCTGCGCGCCAGTTGGTTGCGCCGTGGGAGGTTTTGGCCTGACGGGCCATCCGGCGGGTGGCGTTGCGCTGATCCTTTCGCGCCTGTTTGTAGGCATCGGTATTGCGGCAACTGCGGCACTTCACGCGATTGAGTTCGCGGCTTGCCGACAGTTGTTTGCCTTTATGGCCGCAGGCCAGATGCCCGTCGACGTTGAAATGGATAACCATAACTGTCTCCTTTGCGACATGTATAAGTTATGACAACTCACGCACGGCAACCGTTCGCCATTTGGGCGCTGGCCAAAAAAACACCCACATGCGGGCGGGAGAGGGCGTTACTTTGCAAAGGAGTGATTTCACTGTCGTCGCGCAGATGCAGTCGTCACGTGAAAAACTGGAAAAATAGACATTACGGGCAGACACAAGCGCGGTGACTCCTGTGTCACCGCTAATGAGCAAATTCCTGACACCCTGGCCGGGTCGATGTCATCTGAACCGAGGCAGTGGCCGATCAACAGGCTTTAGCGCCGACAGCGTGTTGCGAATCAGCGGAGCATCCTTCTCGATGTCGTTCAGCCGGTCTCGGATGCGCAGGGCGGTGGGGTGTCCACCTTGGTGATCGACCCAGTCGGCGATCTCTTTGCAAGCGGCGGCGAGGCGCGCTTGTCGAGCGTCGAGCAGGGTGAGGAGGGTGGTGATGGACTCTTTTTCGGACATGGAACACCTCCGTTCTATGAAACCTGAGCTGCAGCAAAAAGCCCGCGTGTTGCGAGCCTTCTGCCGTGGGGCGCTGCTCCTTCAGCTGGTTTCAGTATAGACCCGCTTCTGATCGGCATCAGCCTGAAGACTGGCGGGCCGCTGATGGGGAACTCGCTGCGTTGAGGCGTCTGCATTCACGTCCTGCTTCACCCTCCGTGTCGTAGCCATCGCCGATGAAACCGCCAGTACGTGTGTCGCAGATGCGAAACCAGCTAGTGGCTTTCGCGGGATCATGCTGGCTGTCTTCGGCACGTCGACCGTAAATAATGATCTTGTTGCAACGCTTCACGACGAAAATGTCTTCCATGGCGTCACCGCAGCTGATTCGTGTCAGATCAACTATAGAAGCCCTCGGCAATCGTGCAAAAAATAGGCAGGTCAGCTCGTCGGTTGCCAGCGCCAGCCTTCGGGGTGCCAGGTCAAACAATGGCTTGGGTTTAACGCCTGTAAAAACGCTTGATCGTGGGAAATCGCGACAATCGCTCCGGGAAATGCCTGCAAGGCGTGTTCGAAAGCGTGCACCGACGCCAGGTCCAGATGATTGGTGGGCTCATCCAGCAGCAGTAATTGCGCGGGCGTCTGGCGCCACAACGCCAGCGCAAGGGCTGCTTTCAAGCGTTCGCCGCCACTGAGTGAGGCGCACGGGCGGTTAACGCGTTGTGCGTCGAGTTGCAGATGAGCGAGAAAGCAGCGCAACTCACCTTCGCTCAAAAGTGTTTGCTGTGCCTGCAACTGATCGACAATCGACGTGTGATCATCCAGCAGCTTCAGTTGTTGGTCGAGAAAGGCAAAAGGTACGTGCGTGGTGCACTCGCCACTTACCGGCGCCCATTCACCTGCCAGCAATTTCAACAGCGTCGATTTGCCACAACCGTTGTGACCGCTGACAGCGATGCGCATCGGTCCTTGAATGGCGAGGTCAAGGCGGGTGGTGGGCGCATCTGCCGGTAACCATGGCAAGCACGCGTCGATCAGCGTGCACACCCGCCGATTGCTCGGCACCACGCTGCCCGGCAGATTGATCAGCACGCCGTCGGCGGGCAGGACGTTTTCGTACGCCTCGCGAACACGCTGATCCAGATCGGCCTTGCGTGCCTGGTGACCGACTTTTACCTGCCCCATGATGTCCCGCGCAGCGGCTTTCAACGCTGCCCGCTCGAAGCCCGAAACGTTGGCACTTTGTGCGTGGCGACGGCTGCCGGCCGCGTGGCGCTGGATCGTGTCGTGCTCGCGTTGCAGCCGCGTACGTTCGCGCTGACGTTCGATACGGACCTGATCGAGCTGTGCCTGCGCCGCCTGTTGATGGATCCTGCGTTGCTCGGTGAAATCCGAAAACCTTCCGCTGAAAACTGTTACTCCCAACGCCGTGAGTTCGACAATTCGCTGCATCTGCTCCAGAAGCTGGCGGTCGTGACTGACGATAATCAGGCCGCCACGCCAGCGCTCAAGCAGGCTCATCAGCCATTGCCGACCGGCGCTGTCGAGGTGATTGGTGGGCTCGTCGAGCACCAGCAATGGCGCCTGACTCAGCAGTGCGCCGATCAAAGCGATTCTGGCTTGCTGGCCACCGCTGAGGTGCTCCGTCAGATCCGACCCGGTGAGGTCGGTCAGCCCGGCCCCATCGAGCATCTGGCGCAAGCGCTCGGCCAGATCCCAGCGTTCATCGATGAGGTCGAAGTCGTGCGCAGTGGCAGCACCGCATCTTAGTCGCTCCAGTGCGCTGAGCGCCGGGGCCGTCCCCGTTACATCGGCGACGGTTTGCCCGGGTGTGGCGATGAACGTTTGTGCGACGTAATGCACGCAAACCGAGCGTGCCACGCTGCCGGTGCCGGGTTGTAACTGCCCGGCAATCAAACGTGCAAGCACGCTTTTGCCAACACCATTGCGCCCGACGATCGCAGTCGGTTGATGATCGAAAGTCAGGTTCAGGTCTTCAAACAGTGTTGCGCCATTGGCGAACTGAAAGCCCAGTTGATTCAGGGAAACGAGTGCGGGTGTACGCGAGACGTGAGTCATCGGCACCTCCAAAAAATGTCGTGAAAACTGACAAGCGCCGAGAACGGCGTGTCGCGATTACATTTTTAGAAGGCTGGATTGTTCACTGCTGCGGTCGTCCGAAGGAGGAGAGGTCGCTAGCCTAGTTGACGATGTGCGGCGGATCAAGGTGCGTCGGTCATCTCGCTCATTCGCTCGAGAAACATCGCCAGCGCCACTTCCTCCGCACGCAGGCCTTTGCGCACGCGCGGGCGAGGCAGTTCAGCGAGGGCGCCGAGCATGAATTTCTCCACCACGGCGGGGTGAATGTAGCATTTTCGGCACACCGCCGGGGTGTTGCCCAACTGCTTGGCGACGCCTTTGACCATCTCCACCACATGCCGCTTGGCCTCGGTCTCGGACTCCCATTGCAACTCGCGCAACACCGCCAGCGCCAAGGCACTGCCGGCCCAGGTGCGGTAATCCTTGGCGGTGAAATCGGCGCCGGTCAGGGTTTGCAGGTAGGCGTTGACGTCGGAAGAACTGACGGTGTGTCGCTCACCGTTTTCATCCAGATACTGAAACAGGTTTTGGCCGGGAATCTCCAGGCAACGCTTGATGATGCGCGCCAGACGCCGATCCTTGACGGTGATCTGGTGTTCGATGCCGCTTTTGCCGCGAAACTGGAACAGGATCGCGCTGCCGTTGACTTCGACATGTCGGCTGCGCAGGGTGGTCAGGCCGTAGGAACGGTTGTCGCGGGCGTATTGCGTATTGCCGACCCGGATCAATGTGGCGTCGAGCAGGGTGATCACCGTCGCCATGACCTTGTCACGACTGAAGCCGGGCGCGGCCAATAGCGCCTCCAGTTGCTTGCGCAGTTTCGGCAACGCGAGACCGAACTCACGCAGGCGCGAATACTTGTCGGCATCGCGCACTTCGCGCCAGCGCGTGTGATAGCGATATTGCTTGCGGCCACGGGCATCACGGCCGGTGGCTTGCAGATGACCGCGCGGATCCGGACAGATCCACACATCGGTATAGGCGGGTGGTACGGCAAGGGCATTGATGCGTTTGATTTCATCCGGATCACTGATGCGCTGGCCGGACGGCTCGAAATAGCTGAACTTGCCACGCAGCTTCTTGCGGGTGATACCGGGCTGGGTGTCGTCGACGTAATGCAGGTCGGATGGCAGGTCGGCAGTCAGCACGGTGTCGGGCATGGCAGTTTCCTTTGATGGCGCGGCGGTCTGTAAAACGATTGACCGCACGCCGTTGCCGTGGTGCCGAATGATTTAAGCGAGGACTGCGACCGCTTTGATCTGCGCCCATAAATGCTGGCCCGGATGCACGCCCAACTGGTCCCGGGAATAGCGTGTAATACGCGCGAGCAGCGGAGTGCCGCCAGCATCAAGGCGAATCAACACGTGGGCGGCGTTGTCCGCCGATTGTTCGCTGACCACCGTCACCGGCAGTCGATTGAGGATGCTGCTGAATTCGCTGTTCTGCAGGCTCAGGCTGATATCCCGCGCGTGTACTTTGCAGCGCAGGGGCTGACCCGGTTCCATCGGCGCGTGCGTCACACGGATGCTCATCTCGGTGGCCGGCAATTGCAGGCTCAGCAGTTGATATTGCGCATCGTAGGCGCAGACCTGACCTTCAATGATCACCCCGGCGTCATCACCCATCGCCATCGGCAGGTCAAGACGTGCGAGGGTTTCGCCAATCGGGCCGCTGGCCAGCGCTTTGCCTTCGCTGAGCAAGACCAGATGATCGGCCAGTCGCGCCACTTCATCCTGGGCATGACTGACGTACAACAGCGCAATGTCCAGTTCGTCGTGCAGACGTTGCAGGTACGGCAGGATTTCACTTTTGCGCTGGCTATCGAGAGCGGCCAGCGGCTCGTCCATCAGCAGCAGTTTCGGGCTGGTCAGCAGGGCGCGGGCGATGCCGACACGCTGGCGTTCGCCTCCCGACAAATGCTGCGGATGACGCTCGAGCAAATGCTCGATGCCCAAGAGTTCGGTGGCCTGCGCCATGTCGACCCGACGCTGGGACTTGGCGATGCGCTTGAGACCGAACTGCAAATTGGCCAGCACCGACAGATGCGGAAACAGGCTGGCTTCCTGAAATACATAGCCGAGCGCGCGTTTGTGTGGCGGGACGAAAATGCCGTTATCGCTGTCCTGCCAGACTTCATCGTTGATCTGGATGAAGCCATGTTCAGCGCGCTCAAGCCCGGCAATGCAACGCAGACAGGTGGTTTTACCCGAGCCGGAATGCCCATAAAGCGCAGTCACGCCACGGCCCGGCAAGTGCAGGTCGACATCGAGGCTGAAGCCCGTATAGACCCGTTTCAAACGCACATCGATCATCGATCAGCTCCAGCCTGCGCGGGTCTTGCGGCTGGAGTACAGCGCCAGCAACACCAGAAACGAAAACACCAGCATCGCCCCGGCCAGCCAGTGAGCCTGCGCGTATTCCATCGCTTCGACGTGGTCATAAATTTGTACGGAAACCACGCGGGTCTTGTCGGGAATGTTGCCGCCGATCATCAGCACCACGCCGAACTCACCGACGGTATGCGCGAAACCGAGTATCGCTGCGGTGATAAAACCGGGGCGCGCCAACGGCACAATCACGCTGAAAAACGTGTCCCACGGATTGGCACGCAAGGTCGCGGCCACTTCCAGGGGACGGGTGCCGATCGCCGAGAACGCGTTCTGCAGCGGTTGCACCACGAACGGCATGGAATAGATCACCGAACCGATCACCAGCCCGGTGAAGCTGAACGTCAAAGTGCCCAGGCCCAGCCATTGGGTGAACTGGCCGAGAAAGCCGTGCGGGCCCATCATCAGCAACAGATAGAAACCGATCACGGTCGGAGGCAGTACGAGGGGCAGGGCGACGATCGCCCCGATCGGGCCGCGCAGCCATGAATCGGTGCGCGACAGCCACAGGGCGATCGGCGTGCCGACCACCAGCAGGATCGCGGTGGTCAGGGACGCCAGTTTCAGGGTCAGCCAGATCGCCGCGAAATCGGCGCTCGTCAGTGACATTTTAGAGCTGGTAACCGTAGGACTTGATCACCGCAGCGGCTTTCGGGCCTTTGAGGTATTCAACCAAGGCTTTGGCGGCGGCGTTGTCTTTGCCTTTGTTCAGAATGACCGCATCCTGTTTGATCGGGTCGTGCATGCTCGCAGGGACGATCCATGCCGAACCGCTGCTGACTTTGCCGTCCTTGTAGATCTGCGACAGGGCGACAAAGCCCAACTCAGCGTTGCCGGTCGAGACAAACTGATAAGCCTGAGTGATGTTCTGGCCTTCAACGATCTTGGCTTTGGTGGCGTCGGTCAATTTCAGTTTTTCCAGCACTTGCGTGGCGGCCAGGCCGTATGGCGCAGCTTTCGGATTGGCGATGGACAGGTGCTGGTATTCGTTCTTTTTCAGCACTTCGCCTTTCGCATCGACATAACCTTCTTTCGCCGACCACAACGCCAGCGTGCCGATCGCGTAGGTGAAACGCGAACCTTTGACGGTTTCGCCTTCTTTTTCGAGTTTTTCCGGGGTGGTGTCGTCAGCGGAGAGGAACACTTCGAACGGCGCGCCGTTCTTGATCTGAGTGTAGAACTGGCCAGTGGCGCCATAGGCTGCGACCAGTTTGTGCCCGGTGTCTTTTTCGAAATCGGCGGCGATGGCCTGGATCGGCGCGGTGAAGTTGGCTGCCACGGCCACCTGCACTTCATCAGCCTGAACTGTGCCGACGGCGAAGACGGCGAAGACGGCGAGCAAAGAGGCCAGGCAACCAGGGGCAAGACGTGAGGCACGAATGGTCATGTAACAGCTCCGTTATTGACGAGTGCAGCGGGCAGCTATTGTTTGAAGTGGGCTGCGCCGATGCGAGGGGTGAATTCGCTATATAGCGAAATATATAGCGAAATGCCGCCAAACAGGAAGTGTTGGTTAAAACCAGCGTGAGGATGTTTGAATCTTCACGCTGTGCAGCTTCAGCGGCGAGCGAGTTTTGCCAGTGCGCCTTCGGCCAATTGTCGAGTCAGTTCAGCGCTACCGAGGTCTTTGCCCAAGGTGAATGCCTGACCGGCCCAGAGGTTGGCAAACTCTGCTTCGTTGATCGCTCGCAGCGGCATCAGCGCACCCCCGGCCAAGGGAAATGCAGGTGCCTGGGGCGAAATCGGGCCCAGTTCACGCATGATGCGATTGAGAATGCCCCGTGCCGGCCGCCCGGTAAAAATATTGGTGATTGCCGTTTCGCTTTCCTTGGCGGTGCGCAGCGCCTTGTGGTGAGCGGCGCTGACTTTTGCTTCCGGCGTGAACAGATAGGCGGTGCCGACCTGTACTGCTGAGGCCCCCAACATAAATGCCGCCGCCATGCCGCGCGCATCAGCAATTGCCCCGGCGGCAATCACCGGTACGCTCACCGCATCGACCACCTGAGGCACCAGGGCAAACGTGCCGACCTGACTGCTCAGATCATCACTGAGAAACATGCCGCGATGCCCGCCGGCCTCGTAGCCCATGGCGATAATCGCGTCGCAGCCGTTCTGTTCCAGCCAGATCGCTTCATCGACCGTCGTGGCCGATGAGAGAATTTTCGCCCCGGTCGCCTTGACCCGCTCGAGCAAGGATTTCTCTGGCAGACCGAAATGGAAGCTCACCACTTCAGGTCGAAACTCTTCCAGCGCTTCACAGGCTGCGGCATCGAACGGCGCGCGGTTGGACACCGGCGTCGGTGCAGCGAAATCGGCGCCCAGTTCACGGTAATACGGTTCCAGTAAATGCTTCCAGTCACGTGCACGTTGCTCATCGGCTGCCGGTGGCTGATGGCAGAAGAAGTTCACGTTGAAGGGCTTGTCGGTGTGCTGGCGGATGGTTTTCAGCTCTTCGCGCAATTGCTCGATGCTCAACATCGCGGCCGGCATCGAACCCAGGCCGCCGGCGTTGCACACGGCGATGACCATGGACGAATTCGTCGCACCGGCCATCGGGCCCTGGATGATCGGCAATTCAATGCCGAGCAGATCAAGAAGACGGGTGTCTGGCCATTGGCTCATGAGGGCGGTTCTCCAAACGGTGTAGCGGGCAGGGGGCAAAACCGGTTTTTAGCAGCAAAACCGGATTCGGGGCCAGTTGGAAATTCAGAACAACCCGTGCAGTTTTTCAGCGTCGATGACATCCGCCGTTCTTTGGCCTCCAGAAGCGTGATGAAAATTGCTGGTACGCCGGTGGTCGCGGCAATGGCGAACTCTTTAAGAATTTCGGCGAAACCACGACCGTCGAAAAAGCATAGATGCGGGCCATGGAAATGCCCGGCGAATTCGCCGATTGGCGCAAAGTCGAATGTGGCAAGGTGTTGCGATGTGCTATTTCAAGGCACGACATTCTGAAAACAGTCCAGCGAGGCAGTCATGTTTAACGCCATTGTGATCGACAAAGACGACAGCGGTTATCGCGCCAACCTGCAACAGGTCAACGAGGAGCAATTGCCTGAAGGCGATGTCACCGTGGCTGTTGCGTACAGCACGCTGAACTTCAAGGATGGCTTGGCGATTACCGGCAGCAGTCCGGTGGTGCGCAAGTTTCCGATGGTGCCGGGGATCGATCTTGCGGGCACCGTGGAAGCCAGTTCACACCCCGACTATAAGGTGGGTGATCAGGTGCTGCTCAATGGCTGGGGTGTTGGCGAGAATCACTGGGGCGGTCTGGCGCAGAAGGCGCGACTCAATGGCGATTGGCTGATTCCATTGCCCAAGGCCTTTACGGCGGCGCAAGCGATGGCTGTCGGTACGGCCGGTTATACGGCGATGCTGTGCATTCTGGCGCTCGAGCGTAATGGCGTGACGCCAGAGCAGGGTGAGGTGCTGGTCACGGGGGCCAACGGCGGTGTCGGCAGTTTTGCCATCGCCCTGCTGAGCAAACTCGGCTACCGCGTCGTCGCGTCCACCGGACGGGTCTCCGAGCATGAATATCTGCAGCAGTTGGGCGCCGGCGAAATCATTGACCGTGCGACGTTGTCAGCGCCCGGCAAGCCACTGGCCAAAGAGCGTTGGGCGGCGGTGATCGATTCGGTTGGCAGTCACACCCTGGCCAATGCCTGCGCGAGCACCCGCGCCGAAGGCACCGTCGCCGCCTGTGGTCTGGCCCAAGGCATGGACTTCCCGGCGTCAGTGGCGCCGTTTATTTTGCGCGGTGTGACCCTCGCCGGTATCAACAGCGTGACCCAGCCCAAGGCCCGCCGGCTGCAAGCGTGGGAGCGTCTGGCGAAGGATCTGGATTTCTCGCTGCTGGCATTGATCAGCCACGAAATCGGCCTGAGTGAAGCCATCGAGGCGGCGCCAAAACTGCTCGCCGGGCAACTTCGCGGACGGGTTGTGGTGGACGTCAATCGCTGACAGGTTTTCAGGCTGCGTAGCATCCATTGACCGTTCACGCCGGCGTCTCGCGCTCAAGCAACTGACGCTTGCGCTCGACCCCCCAGCGATAACCGGAAAGGTTGCCATCGCTGCGCACCACGCGGTGGCAAGGGATCGCCACCGCCAGGCGGTTGGCCCCGCACGCCTGAGCCACTGCGCGCATGGACGTCGGCGCGCCGATGCGTTGGGCAATCTCGGCATAGCTGGCGGTGCTGCCGAGCGGAATCTCCCGCAAGGCTTGCCAGACGCGTTCCTGAAACGCCGTCCCCCGCACGTCCAGTGGCAGATCCAGGCCAATGGCCGGTGCTTCGATAAAACCCACGACTTTGGCGATCAACTGTTCAAACCCGCTGTCTGCGCCAATCAGGTTGGCTTTGCGAAACTGATCCTGCAGGTCGCACACCAGTTGATGCGGGTCGTCACCCAGCAAAATCGCGCACACTCCACGCTCGCTTTGCGCCACCAGAATCGCGCCCAGCGAGCATTGGCCTACGGCAAAATGGATGTCGTTGTTTTGACCGGCAGCGCGGTAGTCGCCAGGTTTCATCCCCAACAGTTGGTTGGCAGATTCGTAGAAACGGCTGTTGGAGTTGAAGCCTGCGTCGTATAGAGCGTCCGTCACCGAATTGCCGTCCGCGAGACGTTCACGCACTCTGCGCGAGCGATGGGCGGCGGCGTAGGCTCTTGGCGTCAGGCCAGTGGCGGCTTTGAACACGCGATGAAAGTGAAACGGGCTCAAACCGGCCGTCTCTGCGAGCTCGTTCAGGGCGGGCGGATTTTCGGCCATCTCGATTTGCCGGCATGCCGTGGCGACGGTCGCGGCATGCTGCGCGGCGACATCACTTTGATCCTTGCTCGCACGTTTGCTCGGCCGATAACCCGCGGCTTCGGCCTGTTGGGCGGTGTCGAAAAACTCGACATTCTGCGGTTTCGGCAAGCGTGCCAGGCTGCTCGGGCGGCAGTAGATGCCCGTGGTTTTTACCGCATAGACAAACTGCCCGTCCGCCTGTGGATCCCGTGCAAGCACGGCGGCCCAGCGTGGATCATGTTCGGTATCAAGCGGGGTCGAAAGCGTTTTCATGATGAGTAATCCGTTGACCTGTTTGATTCAGGTTATCCAGCCTCGCCAGGCAAAACACTCCGGGCCTTGCGGTCAAATTTTTCGGGTTTAGCGAGCCAGCCGAAACGTCAGATTGATCCGCTGTTGACCCAAGCGCGGATGCTGACCGTGCTTGATTGGCAATACACCGTGGTAGCGCAATCGGTCGACGCCGCCCCAGACCACCATGTCACCGTGCAGCAGCGGAATACGCCGGGTCTTGTCGCTGCGCGCAAAACCGCCGAACAGAAATATGGCAGGCAATCCGAGTGACAGGGAAACGATCGGCGCGGCGTAGTCCTTTTCATCTTTATCCTGATGCAATGACATTTTTGCGCCGGGGACATAGCGATTGATCAGGCAGGAATCTGCATTGAAGCCAGAGAAGCCAGCTCGCTCGGCTGCCGAATGCGCCAGAGCAGCGAAGGATTTCGGCATCTGCGGCCAAGGCAGCCCGTTGAGCGGGTCGACACTCGAATAACGATAGCCGCTGCGATCAGTGATCCAGCCCCACTCACCGCAACTGCTGGTGCCGACTGACATGCTGAAACCGCCCGGTGTGACCATGTGGCGCAAGGGGGCCGCTGCGAGAACGGCGTCCAGTGCCGGCAGCAATTGATCGACAATCGGCAGGGCGAAGCCGCGCAATAGCCAGGATTGCTCGCCAATCTGTTCGGCTCGGGCTTGTTGTTCAGGTTCGTGGTCAGCGAACAGGTCGAGAGTTGTTGAGGACATGGCCATCAGGTTGCGTCGTGAAAGATGATGCCTAGGGTATGCCTTTTTCCACTGTGCAGGCGACTGACGCCGTGGCGCATGGTCACCCGGTAGTCGCCGCGCACGCCTCTGACCGGGCGCTGATTCACGGCAAAGATCAGCGCATCACCTTTCGTCAGATCGAGTACGTGCGGGCGAGATTGCATGCGCGGGCGCTGCTCGGTGAGAACGAACTCTCCGCCGCTGAAGTCTTGCCCGGGTTCTGACAGAAGAATCGCCACTTGCAGCGGAAAAACCGATTCGCCGTACAGGTCCTGATGCAGGCAGTTGTAGTCCTGCGGGCCGTACTGCAACAGAAGAGGGGTAGGGCGTCGTTGACCGGCGGCATGGCAACGCTGAAGAAACTCGGCGTGGTTCGGAGGGAAACGTTCGGGCAGGTGCATGCGTTCGTACCAGCGATTGGCCAAGGGGACCAAGCGCGGATACAACGCGCAGCGAAGGCGTTCTACCGGTGTCGGCAGGGGATATCGAAAGTATTTGTACTCGCCGCGACCGAAACCGTGGCGGGCCATGATGACCTGCGATCGAAACGGTTCGGTCTGTGGATACAGCGCACTCAGGTGATCGCAGGTGTTGGTCAGCAGCAGCGAACGGATGATCGCGTAGCCGTCCTGATCCAGTTGCTGCGCAAGGCTTGCCCAGTCGAGCGAATCCAGACGCGAGGGTGACATCGACATGCTGACTCCTTGACGCTTGGTCGAAGAAAGTCAGTCTAGGCAAGGCCTGGCGGCAGAACACTCCGCCGCTTGCGGTCGAATTCGCTGCCGCGTCTTACAGTGCTTTGCTTACCGAGATTTCGCTGATCACGTCGTCACTCTGGCCGTGAAGGGCCTCCAGAGCGGCCTTGGCTTCTTCGGCAGTGCCGTTTTCCAGCTGCGCGAACTCGAAGCGGCGTTCACCGTTGAGTTTGTACTTGATGACGTATTTGGTTGTTTGGGCCACGGTCATGCTTTCCTTTCTGGTTGAGCGGTGTGTCTCAGCTGAGTTTGGTGCTGGAGCGACGGATGATCTTGATCGAGTGGGTCAGCGTCGGCTTGCGGGTTACGCTGATCGCACGGCGGTTGACCGTGTCTATGGTGATGTTCCAGAAACCGGTGCTCGGCGCGGTGATACGGGCCGGGAAGGTGTCGAAGGCGCCGCCGTGATAGGTGTGACGGCCGCCGTTCTTGAAGCTGCGGAAATTGGCGTCGTTCATCAGACGGATGTTGCACATTTGCGAGCATTGGATGACGACGATGTCGTCTTCGTTGAGGTGTTCGCGCTGGTGAATGAATTTCATGGGCGCCTCCAGAAGGGCTTTTTCTACAAAATCAAAACGATAGCTTGTAATTGCGCGCAGTTTATCAGCCCGCACGGGTTATTATCTGGCCGTCGGGCGTTGGTTTGACAATTTTGAACAGATATTCGCAATCGGATGCGGGTTAAATGCAGAAGGCCCCGGAGAAAAACGGCATTTGTGCTGTCGGACGGTCTTTAACGGAGGTTTTGTATGAAGTGGGGTGTGGTGTGTCTGCCGTTGATTCTGGCTGTGGGTGGTTGTGCGAGTGTTTCCGAAATCAATGAAACGCTGCCGACCATGAGCGTGATCTCCGGCAAGAAACCCCATGAATATGCCCAGTGTCTGGCCGATAAACTGGCAGACAGCCGCGGCGCGCTGCAAGTGCAGCCGCACAAGGACGGGGTTCGGGTCATCGTACCGGGGAAACTTTCTACGGGTGCAGCCGCGGTGTTTGATATCGAAGATCGCTCCGGTGGCAGCAGCATCAAGTTGCATGAGCGCATGTCGAATGTGCCGGTTCGCCCGCGTGACGTGCAAAAGGCCGCCAATGCGTGTATTTCCGGCTGATAGACTGACAGTCATCAGCACCGATGCCGTCGCAGTCATGCTGTGACGGCATTTTCATTTCTGGAGTCGCGATGAAGCGAGAGCAAGTACGGGAGCGCCACGTAGAGGGCCTGATCTCTGCCACCCATGTTATCCAGAACCCGGCGAATCCGGGTGAGTGGATCGTGTTTTTCAAGAAGAGCGCCGGGCGCAGCTACTTTCTGGTCGACGATAACGACGAAGTCGAATCCTTCAACCGTCTCGACGATCTGATCGAAGTCGTTCGTGGACTCGGGATCAAGTTCGCCGAAATTCATATGTAAGGTCTATTTGCAGACCACGACAACGCTGCGGTTCTTGTAGTTGCCGACATCAACGCCCAGGGTTTTGTCGCTTTCCTTGGGCTGGGGTGTGCCGTCGGTGCCAACGATTCGGTAGCCAGTGCCCGCGCAGGAGGCATCGGCTTTTTCATAGCAGGTCGCCCAGGAATTCGCTTCGCCGGAACAATCGATCGATAGCCCCTGTTCACCATTGTTCAGGTATGTGGGTTGGGAGGTGGCGCAACCGGCCAGTGCCAATACCGCGATCAGGGGCAGCCATTTTTTCAGATTCATGTTTGTGGTCTTCAGCGAGGGGGACTAGACGCTCTGACAGCGCCGGTGTGAAAAGGTTATAGCGTTTGGCCACTTGTTTGTAAGTGGGCACAAAAAAGCCCTGCTCAAGGGCAGGGCTTGGGGCGTCGCAGTCGATCAGTCCTGATCTTTGCCACGGCGCTTGGCCGATGCCGGAGTGTCGGTGAACACTGCCGCTACATCGGTCGCCATTTGTTCGCTGTCGAAAGGCCCGGCGATGTGTTCGCCATTGGTCGTGGTCAGCGTCCACTTGCCGTCTTTTTTGTCGATCACATACCCGTTGACGATTTTTACCGCAGCCATCTATCTGTCTCGTTCGCTGGTTCAAAGGCGCCATGATACCGGCAAATGCTCGCATTGGGGGGCGATGAGCGTATGGTGATTCAGTTTCTCGGCTGCTTTGAGCTACGCTGATCTGGCTGCGCCAGGATGTCGATGGAACTATCGGCGAGAATATTTCTCTATGTTGGCATCGGTTAGCCAGTGCGGGGCATTGTAAGGTGCACGCCGCCTGATTAGACTGCGCCGAAACTCGTACACACAGCCCTTTCAAGGACTTATATGATCAAGAAATGCTTGTTCCCAGCAGCCGGTTACGGTACTCGCTTCCTGCCAGCGACTAAAGCCATGCCTAAAGAAATGCTGCCGGTGGTAAACAAGCCACTGATCCAGTACGGCGTTGAAGAAGCTCTGGACGCTGGCCTGACGGAAATTTCCATCGTGACCGGTCGTGGCAAGCGTGCTCTGGAAGACCACTTCGACATCAGCTACGAGCTGGAAAACCAGATCAAAGGCACCGACAAAGAGAAATACCTGGTAGGTATCCGCAAACTGCTCGACTCGTGCTCGTTCTCCTACACCCGTCAAACCGAAATGAAAGGTCTGGGCCACGCGATCCTCACCGGTCGCCCGCTGATCGGTGACGAACCGTTCGCCGTGGTGCTGGCGGACGACCTGTGCGTCAACCTCGAAGGCGACGGCGTACTGACCCAGATGGTCAAGCTGTACAAGCAGTTCCGTTGCTCGATCATCGCCATCCAGGAAGTCGATCCGCAGGAAACCAGCAAGTACGGCGTTATCGCCGGCGAGATGATCCGCGACGACATCTACCGCGTTCACAGCATGGTCGAGAAGCCAAAGCCGGAAGACGCGCCGTCGAACCTGGCAATCATCGGTCGTTACATCCTGACTCCGGACATCTTCGACCTGATCGAACAAACCGAGCCAGGCAAGGGCGGCGAAATCCAGATCACCGACGCCCTGATGAAACAAGCCCAGAACGGCTGCGTCATGGCTTACAAGTTCAAAGGCAAGCGTTTCGACTGCGGTGGTGCTGAAGGCTACATCGAAGCAACCAACTTCTGCTTCGAGAACTTCTACAAGACTGGCAAGGCTTATTAAGAGCGCTTGAATTGTCTGTAAGAAAAACCCGCTTCGGCGGGTTTTTTTATTTTGCGCCCCCATATGATTGGCAGCGCTTGCCCAATGGGTGGCTGCAGGTATGCTGATCCCCTGCCGAGGAGATAGAAATGGCCTACGATTTTGACCTTTATGTGATTGGTGCCGGTTCCGGCGGTGTGCGTGCTGCGCGTTTTGCGGCCGGTTTCGGTGCGAAAGTGGCGGTGGCGGAGAGCCGTTATCTGGGCGGGACCTGCGTTAACGTCGGCTGTGTGCCGAAAAAGTTGCTGGTGTACGGCGCGCATTTCGCCGAAGACTTTGAGCAGGCGTCCGGTTTTGGCTGGAGCCTGGGTGAGGCAAATTTCGATTGGGCGACGCTGATTGCCAACAAGGATCGCGAGATCAATCGCCTCAACGGCATTTATCGCAATCTGCTGGTCAACAGCGGCGTGACCTTGCATGAGGCGCACGCGAAGATTGTCGGCCCGCATGAGGTTGAGGTGAATGGTGAGCGTTACACCGCGAAGAACATTCTCATCGCCACCGGCGGCTGGCCGCAGATTCCGGAGATTCCGGGGCGCGAGCACGCGATCGGTTCCAATGAGGCGTTCTTCCTCAAGGAGCTGCCAAAGCGTGTGCTGGTGGTTGGCGGCGGTTACATCGCGGTCGAATTTGCCGGGATCTTCCACGGCCTTGGCGCGAACACCACGCTGCTGTATCGCGGCGATCTGTTCCTGCGCGGCTTCGATGGTTCGGTGCGCAAGCATTTGCAGGAAGAGCTGACCAAGCGTGGCCTGGACCTGCAGTTCAATGCCGACATCGCGCGTATCGACAAGCAGGCCGATGGCAGCTTGAAAGCCACCCTTAAAGATGGTCGTGAGCTGGAAGCGGATTGCGTGTTCTACGCCACGGGTCGGCGTCCGATGCTCGACAATCTGGGGCTGGAAAACACCGATGTGCAGCTCACCGACAGAGGCTTCATCAAGGTTGACGAGCAATATCAGACCAGCGAGCCGTCCATTCTCGCCCTGGGTGATGTCATCGGTCGCGTGCAGCTGACGCCTGTGGCTCTGGCAGAAGGCATGGCCGTAGCGCGGCGTCTGTTCAAGCCTGAGCAATACCGCCCAGTGGATTACAAGATGATCCCGACTGCAGTGTTCAGCCTGCCGAACATCGGTACAGTTGGTTTGACCGAAGAAGAAGCGCGCGAGGCTGGCCACGACGTGGTGATTTTCGAAAGCCGGTTCCGGCCGATGAAACTGACCCTGACCGAGTGCCAGGAAAAAACCCTGATGAAACTGGTGGTCGACGGCAAGACCGACAAAGTCCTCGGCTGCCACATGGTCGGCCCTGACGCTGGTGAGATCGTCCAGGGCCTGGCGATTGCGTTGAAAGCTGGCGCAACCAAGCGCGACTTCGACGACACGATCGGGGTGCACCCGACGGCCGCCGAAGAATTCGTCACCATGCGTACGCCGGTCGGCGCTTAAGCGTCTTTCGGCTTGGCTGAGTCTGGCGCTGCCGCAACGGTAGCCGCCAGACGCTGACTTTCTTCCAGGCTTGCCTGAGCCTTGTTCAATTCCTTTTCCAGTGACTGGTTGAGCAGTGTCTGTTCCTCGACGCTCTGCTTGAGTGTCTGGCTTTCCAGGGTGGCCACGCGCAGGCGTTCCTGGAGGAGGGTGCGTTCGCTGTCGACGCGGGTCGCTTGCTCGAGCAGTTGATCCTGACGCTGATTGCTCTGCTTGAGCTGATCCTGCAGCAGACTCAGTTCGCGCTGCGTGCCACGGTTTTCCGTGAGCAGGCGTTCGTTGTCGCGGTGCAGTTGCGTGATCTCGTCCTGGCGGACCAATGCACTTTGCTGCGCCTGACGCAATTCGGCCTGAATCTGCTGCACCTGCGCTTCGTGGCGGCTCTGTTCCTGCTCGCGCTGCTCTTTGCTGGCGTTGCGGTAGTGCTCCAGCGCGTCACGGGCATGCAGGTGTTTTTCTTCCAGCGAGCGGATCTGCTCGTCCTTGTCCTGCAAGCGCAACTCAAAGTCGGCTAATGCCTGATTCAGCCCGGCATTGCGGGTCTGCTCCGTCTGCAGCATCGAGCGCGTGTTGTTCAGCGCTTCGGATTCACGCGCCAGTGCAGCGCCTTGAATGTCGTGCTCGTGTTCGAGCTTTTCCAGTGCCTGACGCGTCTGTTGCAGCTCCGACTCCAGTGCTTCGCGCTGCTCCTCGAACTGCTCGCGGGCTTGCTCGATGGGCTCTTGCGCTTGTTCTTTGAGGCGTTGGGCGAGCCTGGAGACGAGGGCGGTCAACTCGTCATCGATAGGCTCAGCCGAGGCTTCAACGGGCTGGGCGCCGTCATCCAGTTCTTTCAAATAGCGATGGATCGTGGTTTTCGAGCCGGTGTTGCCCATTTCAATGCGTACTGCATCGATGCTCGGGTGTTCGCCACGGGCGAGGATCGCTGTACGCGCGATCTGCACCAGTGCTTTGGTTATGCCGCCACGGGCCATGTGAACTCCTACGTTTACGTACTGTGGTACATGCCACTAAAGTACGCAGTGTACCATCTCGAAAATAAAGATAAACCTTTGATATTGAAGACGCGGGATATACTGGTATTACCCATTGTCAGGCGGCAAAATGCGCCTTTGCATTCCTGCATCAGTACGCCAGCGAGAAAACAGCCCATGAGCGATCTGGATCGCTATCTGCAAGCCGCCACCCGTGACAACACGCGCCGTAGCTATCGCGCGGCCATCGAGCATTTCGAAGTGAAGTGGGGCGGGTTCTTGCCGGCGACGGCCGACAGCGTCGCGCGGTATCTGGTAGCGCACGCCGAAGAGTTGTCGATAAACACGCTGAAGCTGCGTCTGTCGGCGCTGGCGCAGTGGCACAACAGCCAAGGGTTTGCCGATCCGACCAAGGCGCCGGTGGTGCGCAAGGTTTTCAAAGGGATTCGGGCTTTGCATCCAGCGCAGGAGAAACAGGCTGAGCCGTTGCAGTTGCAGGATTTGCAGCGCGTCATCGACTGGCTGGAGCATGAGGCGCAAACCGCAAAAGAGCAGCAGGATCGTCCGCTACTGCTCAAGGCTTATCGTGATCGCGCCTTGATTCTGCTGGGTTTCTGGCGCGGCTTCCGCAGCGATGAGCTGTGCCGCCTGCAAATCGAACATGTGCAAGCGCATGCCGGCAAAGGCATCACCTTGTATTTGCCGCGCAGCAAAGGCGATCGGGAAAACCTCGGGCAGACCTATCAAGCGCCGGCGCTGCTCAAGCTCTGCCCGGTGCAGGCCTACATCGACTGGATCACCGAAGCGGCGCTGGTACGCGGCCCGGTTTTCCGCAGCATCGACCGCTGGGGCAATCTGAACGAGGAGGGCCTGCACGCCAACAGCATCATTCCTTTGCTGCGCCAGGCGTTGCAGCGTGCCGGGATTGCCGCCGAAAACTACACCAGCCATTCCCTGCGTCGCGGCTTTGCCACTTGGGCACACCAAAGTGGCTGGGATCTGAAATCGTTGATGAGTTACGTCGGCTGGAAGGATATGAAGTCGGCGATGCGCTATGTTGAAGTCAGCCCATTCCAAGGGATGGCTCGGATTACGGATAACCCGGCTTCGTCGTAGATATCGTTTTCTTCTATTAATACAGTCGGCTAATAGCGAAAACAAATCAGCAGCATCAGGTTTGCCAATGAGCCATCCGTCGAGTGAGTGGGTAGGATTCACCCATCGAATTCACAACCCTGACGGAGAGTCATCAATGCCTATCATCAACAGCCAAGTTAAACCGTTCAAAGCTACCGCGTTCAAAAACGGCGACTTCGTTCAAGTCTCGGACGCTGACCTGAAAGGCAAGTGGTCGGTTGTATTCTTCTACCCAGCCGACTTCACCTTCGTTTGCCCAACCGAGCTGGAAGACCTGGCTGACAACTACGCTGCCTTCCAGAAACTGGGCGTAGAGATCTACAGCGTTTCCACCGACACCCACTTTGCCCACGCTGCCTGGCACAACACTTCGCCAGCCATTGGCAAAATCGAATACACCATGATCGGCGACCCGACCCACGCCATCTCCCGCAACTTCGACGTGCTGATCGAAGAAGCTGGTCTGGCTGACCGTGGCACCTTCGTGATCAACCCAGAAGGCCAGATCAAAATCGTTGAACTGAACGATGGCGGCGTTGGCCGTGACGCTTCCGAGCTGCTGCGCAAGATCAAGGCTGCTCAGTACGTTGCTGCTCACCCAGGCGAAGTTTGCCCAGCCAAGTGGAAAGAAGGCGAGGCCACTCTGGCACCGTCCCTGGACCTGGTCGGCAAGATCTAAGTCTGTGACACGCAACTCGGGGCGGATCTCCGCACCTACTTAAGTTAGCTGCACCGCCCCATAAAAATGCCCGGGCGAGATTCGCTCGGGCTTTTTTTCGCCTCAAATAAAGGAAATCGCCCGTATGTTGGACGCCAATCTTAAAGCCCAGTTGAAATCGTACCTGGAACGGGTCACCCAGCCGATCGAGATCGTTGCCTCCCTCGACGACGGTGCGAAATCCCGTGAAATGCTGGAACTGCTGAAAGACGTTGCCAGTCTTTCGAGCCAAATTACCCTGATCGACAGCGGTGACGATGCACGCAAGCCATCGTTCTCGATCAACCGCCCGGGCGCCGACATCAGTCTGCGTTTCGCCGGTATCCCGATGGGCCACGAGTTCACCTCGCTGGTGCTGGCCCTGCTGCAAGTCGGCGGCCACCCATCGAAAGCCAGTGTTGAAGTGATCGAGCAGATCCGCTCGCTCAAAGGCCAGTTCAGCTTCGAGACCTACTTCTCGCTGTCCTGCCAGAACTGCCCGGACGTGGTCCAGGCGCTGAACCTGATGGCTGTGCTCAACCCGAACATCCGCCACGTCGCCATCGACGGTGCGCTGTTTCAGGACGAAGTCAACGATCGCAAGATCATGGCCGTGCCGAGCATCTACCTAAACGGTGAGAACTTCGGTCAAGGCCGCATGGGCCTGGAAGAGATTCTGGCCAAACTCGACACCGGTGCCATCGAGCGTCAGGCTGAGAAAATCAGCGCCAAAGAGGCCTTTGATGTGTTGGTCGTCGGTGGTGGCCCGGCCGGTGCGTCGGCAGCGATTTACGCTGCACGTAAAGGTATCCGCACTGGCGTCGCCGCTGAGCGTTTCGGCGGCCAGGTGCTCGACACCATGGCCATCGAGAACTTCATTTCCGTACAGGAAACCGAAGGACCGAAACTGGCCACGGCGCTGGAAGAACACGTCAAGCAATACGACGTCGACATCATGAACCTGCAACGTGCCGACAAGCTGATTCCGGGCAAAAACGGCGAGCTGCACGAAGTCCGTTTCGCCAGCGGCGCGACCCTCAAAGCCAAGAGCGTGATTCTCGCGACCGGTGCGCGCTGGCGTGAAATGAACGTGCCGGGCGAGCAGGAATACCGCAACAAAGGCGTGGCGTACTGCCCGCACTGTGACGGTCCGCTGTTCAAAGGCAAGCGCGTGGCAGTGATCGGCGGCGGTAACTCCGGCGTTGAAGCGGCCATCGACCTGGCCGGCATTGTCTCGCACGTGACGCTGCTGGAGTTCGACGTACAGCTGCGCGCCGACGCCGTATTACAGCGCAAACTGCACAGCCTGCCGAACGTCACGGTGATCACCAGTGCGCAAACCACTGAAGTCACCGGCAATGGCGAGAAGGTCAACGGCCTGCGCTACAAGGATCGCAACACCGATGAGTTGCGTACCGTCGAGCTGGAAGGGATCTTCGTGCAGATCGGTTTGCTGCCGAATACTGACTGGCTCAAGGGCACTATCGAGCTGTCGCCACGGGGCGAGATTATTGTCGATAACCGGGGTGAAACGTCGATCCCGGGCATCTTCGCTGCCGGCGACGTGACCACCGTGCCGTACAAGCAGATCGTGATTGCGGTGGGCGAGGGCGCCAAGGCTTCGTTGAGTGCTTTTGATCACTTGATCCGCACGTCGGCTCCGGCATAACTGTCAGGCCAGAAATGAAAAAACCCGTGAGTGATCACGGGTTTTTTATTGCGCGTTAAAAGCAGCCCCTCACCCCAGCCCTCTCCCAGGGAGAGGGAGCCGACCGAGGTGTCTGGCGTTGTCCGTCGACCTGAACAATCCAGTCGATTATGGATTCAATGCCAATCGTTCAAGTCGGCGTAGTTCTCCAATATCCCCCAATCAGTTCCCTCTCCCTATGGGAGAGGGTTAGGGTGAGGGGCTTTTCAGCTTTTACAGCGGCGCAGGCTGAATGATCTCGACCCAGTAACCATCCGGATCCTTGATGAAAGCCAGGCTCTTCATGCGGCCATCGGTCAGGCGCTTCTGGAAGTCACAGCCCAACTCTTCAAAGCGCGCACAGGCCGCGACGATATCCGGCACCGAAATGCAGATATGACCAAAACCACGCGGGTCGGTATTGCCGTTGTGATAGACAAAATCCGCATCGTTTTCGGTGCCGTGGTTATGGGTCAATTCGAGAATGCCCGGGATCGACTTCATCCACTCAGTGCGGGCAGCCGCGTCGGCCGGGATCTGCGCTTTGTCGACCAGTGCGAGGAAGTACAGGCTGAACTCGGCTTCCGGGAAATCGCGTTTCTCCACCAGCGAGAAGCCCAGGACGCGGGTGTAGAAGTCCAGGGATTTAGTGATGTCTTTGACGCGCAACATGGTGTGGTTGAAAACGAAGTTGCGGGTTGCGCTGTCTGGGGTGGCGGTGACGCCGGGGAACGTATTGAGTTCGTGCAGGCTCATGAGCCCTCCAATAACTATGGGCGAGTGAATGGACGCAATGATACGCATGCCTGTCGGCATCGCCAAATGAAAGGGCAGGCTTGCCCTGCGTGCGGGCGAGCCTCAGACTTTACGGTTCAATCTGCGAGTGCGTCCGGCAATGATCCGACTGTTCAAATCCGTGTTTGTTTTTTTTGTGTTGTCGCTTGTGGCGGTCTGCGCGTCAGCGGACGAACCAAGCATTACCTGGCCAGCCGGTTGGCAAGTCGAGGCGCTGCCCGAGGCGGCTGCACAGGTTTCCCGTCAGCGCGCGGTCAAGAATGACGCCGATGGCAATCAGGTGATGGTCATGGAATTGACCATGACTCATGTCGAAGCAGGGCATCAGGTCAATTTGCAGGGCGTGCTGCTGGAGATGCGCAAGTCGATACAGAAGGACTTCTTCCAGGGCGGTTACCAAAGTGTCTGCAACAAAGTGCATCCGGCGACGCTGGGTACTTTGTCGGCGCTGGAAACCACTTGCACCATCACCGAAAACGGTCGGCATGTGTTGTCGCAAACCCTCGTGGCGGCAGTCGAGGCGGACAAGGCTTATGTTCTTTCCTACGCCGGGCAAGCTGAGATTTATAAGGCCAGCGCAGACGAGATAGTGGCGCTGAGAAACAGCTTGAAACTTTAAGGCGCTGTACTCTTCACGGAGGAGGTTAGATACCCGAACGGATTAAGCACAAAGTTTAATGGCGGCCTTGATCGCAACATCGCGCCGCAAAATGTTTAGCTTTCTGACTCAGCAACGTTACAGAAAACCCGCAACTTGTTCGATGAAATTCATTTCATTTGTTAGATATTGTCAACAAAAAAGCCCTGCGTCATGCAGGGCTTTTTTATTGGCGTTGGATTAACCGCGCAACCAGGAATCAACGGTGGCTGCACCGTATTGTTCCTTCCAGGCTTTCAGGCCACGGTGATTGCCGCCCTTGGTTTCGATCAGTTCACCGGTATGCGGATTCTGATAAACCTTGACCACGCGAGCGCGGCGGGTTTTAGGGGCTGCAGAAGTCTGCAAAGCGGATTTTGCCGGGTTCGGATCGAGGATGGCGACGATGTCCTTCAGGCCTTTGCCGTAGGTTTTCATCAGCCCCTGGAGCTTTTCTTCGAATTCGATTTCTTTCTTGAGCCCGGCATCGTTCTTCAGCGATTCCAGCTGTTTGAGCTGTTCCTGAAGGGCCTTTTCA
Source organism: Pseudomonas sp. 29 (assembly GCF_002754355.1). Lineage (NCBI taxonomy): Bacteria > Pseudomonadati > Pseudomonadota > Gammaproteobacteria > Pseudomonadales > Pseudomonadaceae > Pseudomonas > Pseudomonas sp. 29. The sequence goes on along the minus strand of NZ_PEEY01000001.1, from coordinate 6,416,501 downwards.
GCTGCACGAAATTCAGCGAGTCTGGACAATATCTTTACTCCAATAGTGTGTTTGGCTGATACCAACCGCAAACAAAGCTAATAAGCCAAGAGCCTTGAAGCGACTCGGTGATAAATGGCTCACCTGCCAATCTTGCTCAGGTTGAAAAAATTGTAGTAGTTAATGCGCCAAGAGTAAATCCTGATGTTGTCCTCATGTAACAACAGCGGTCTTTTGTATCAATTTGGTGCGCCTGGCCGGTACGCTCGTCTTAATCCGGCTTAGTTAATGGTGAGTTAATGCGCTGATGAATTCCGTAGCCGGCATCGGTTTGCCGAACAGATACCCTTGCAGGAAGTTGACGTGATGTGCTGTCAGATAATCGGCTTGCGCCTGAGTTTCGACACCTTCGGCAACAATACCCAGATCAAGCTTGGCCGACAGGTCGATAATGGTATCGAGAATGTGTCGGGACAACGCATCGACACCGATCATGGCGACGAAACTCTGATCGATCTTGAGGAAATCCACATTGAATTTGCGCAAGTAGCCCAGGCTTGAGTGGCCGGTGCCGAAGTCGTCAATCGCGATCTTCACGCCCAGCGCGTGCAGTTGCTCGAACAGCTGGCGAGTGATGTCGGTCGGCTCGATCAATTCGCGCTCGGTCAACTCCAGCACCAGGTTGATGCTGTCGGCGGCGAACGCGGCGAGAAACGTTCGACAATCCTCCACCAGTTCCAGGTCTTTGCAATGGCTCGCGGTGATATTGATGCCGATATGAAATGGCGCGGTGAACGTTGCTGATAGCGGCCCCAGCAGCGCGGCAGTTTGTTGCATCAGGGCGCGGGTCATCGGCACGATCAACCCCGAATGCTCGGCGAATGGAATAAACAGATCCGGACGTACCAGGCCTTCTTTCGGGTGAGTCCAGCGCATCAACACTTCAGCTCCCGACCATGCCTTGCTGTCGCCATGCACCACGGGCTGGAAGTAGGGAATGAACTCGCCAGCCTCGAGCGCGCGGAGCATTTCGTGGCTCGGCGAAGTGGAGCGCTTCTGCAGGACATGCCCGATGGCCCCCGACACCACGCCAAAAAAGATCAGCAGACTGAACAGCGGCGGATATTCATCGACCATGTAGCGCCAGGTTTCGCCCTCGGGAAACCCGGCAGAAACACTGAACGCATAACGGGAGGAGGCCAGGGTGTTTTGCGCTATCGGCAGCGTGGGGAGGGTACCGGTGTGGACTTTGCCGTCGGCCGACAGCCAGTTATCGCCCACTTGCAGCACCAGCAACATGTGCCGGCCGATCAAACGCAACATATTGCTTAGATGGTAACCGTCCAGTGTCGTCAATGCGCCGCCGCGACCTTCGCTGAGCCGATAAACCAGCAGCGCGGTGTTGGGGGTGACCGGATTGCCGTTCATCAGCCACAACTTGCCCTGGTTGTAGTCGCCCGCGTTGACGGCTTCCTTGAAGTCGCCAAACAAAGAGCTGCAATAAAGGTTGTCGTCCCACACCAGATTGGTCGAGCGCACGAACGGGCGGCGGGTTACTTGCTCGCGCAAGGCGAGTTTGACGTTTTCGCAATTCTGACCGGCCAATGGCAGCAATTCGCGCGCCGCTTGCGCGGTGTTGTCGAGCATCAACTCGAACTGCTGCAGTGCCTCTTCGGCGGTCTGTTGTGAACCTTGCTCCAGCGTGCGTCCGGCCTGGATGTAAAGAATGGCGCTGCCCAGCAGCACCGGAAGCAAACCGCTGAGTAGTGTGACGAGAATGCGTGTGCTGCGTTTGCGGCGGAGTCTGACGGTCAACGGCATGGGCGCATCCTGTCGCGGTGGAATGGAACTATTGAATTCAGGCCGGATAACGGCGCGCCGCTGAAATAACTTCAGCCAGAGGGGAGGATAGATGGCAGAAGGCGCTTGCGCCGCTCATCAGTGCTTCATTCGCGTCGCCAGCGCGATAAAGGCCAGAGCGGCGGGAGATGCCTGGCGCCGATCAAGCACGGCGAGTCCGACCTGACGTTGTACGGCGGGCAGCAATGGCCTCTTTACGTAGCGAGGCGCTGCCTCTTGCGGCAAAGAACCTTCGGCGACAATCGTGATGGCGTCGCCACGGCCAACCGTATCGAGTGTGCTGAGCAACTGCGAGCAGCGATAGCGAATGTTCGGTTGCAAACGCGCGGCCATGAACAGTCGCGACACCAGCTCCGCAGAACCCGCTTCGGTCAGGACAAACGGTGCATCGCACAAATCCTTGAGGCTCAACGCGGTTCGGGCTGCCAGCACATGGCCCACCGGGAGAAGCGCAACCATCTGGTCTTCGATCAAGGTGAAGGTGTCGAAGCGCTCCTCTGGCAGCACCACGAAGCCGATGTCGATCCGCCGCTCCTCCAGCCATTGCGTCACTTGTCGATCCGGCCCTTCATCGATGTGCACTTCGATGCCCGGATGCGCCTCGCGATATTGCCGCAGAATGTTGGGTAGCAACTTGATCGACGAAGTCGGGCCGAACGAGCCGATGCGCAAGGTGCCGCTTTTCATGCCGCGCGCATCGGCGGCTTCCTGGCGCAAGGTGTTGGCCAGCCCGAGCATGGCGCGGGCGCGCAGCAGCAATTGCTCACCGATGTCACTGAGCTCCACGGACGACTGATGCCGGCGCAGCAGTTCGACACCCAGTTCCTGCTCCAGCGACTTCATTGCGTGGGACACCGCCGACTGCGAAATCCCCAGGCGATGGGCCGCGAGGGTGAAACCGCGCAGTTCGGCGACCAGCGAGAAGATTTCCAGTTGTGTGAGGGTCATGAGTTTTTGCTCATTTTACGATGATGTGAAATGAGGTGAATGATACGGCATTCCTCAAAAGCTTTGGTCTGGAGCCTCATGCGCAACGTCGGGCAACTGCACACAACATCATCCGACATCCCGGTTTATCTGACACTCGCGATGGTGACTATGGTTTGGGGTGGCACCTTTGTCGCTGGACGTTTTCTCGCCGGCAGCCTGAGTCCAGTGTTCGCCGCCAGCCTGCGTTTCCTGCTCGCCAGTGCGGTGCTGCTCGGCTTTCTGTGGCTGGCGCGGATCCCTTTGGCACGGCCGACTCCACGACAATGGCTGCACCTGGCGCTGCTGGGGTTCTTCGGGATCTTCTTCTATAACCTGTGCTTTTTTTACGGCCTGCAATACATCAACGCGTCGCGCGCTTCGTTGATTGTGGCGTTGAACCCGGCGGTAATCGGTCTCGCCTCGTGGTGGTTGTTTAAAGAGCGTCTGGGAAGACTTGAAACTGCTGGTATCGCGATCTGTATTGGCGGTGCTGGCCTGGTGATCGTCAGCCGCAATCCGCAATGGCTGGCCGCAACGCCGCAGGCATGGATCGGCGATCTGTTGATTCTCGGCTGTGTGCTGGGGTGGGGCGTTTATTCGTTGTTTTCCCGTGATCTGAATCGGACGTTAGGGCCGGTGCAGACCGTGACGTACTCGATCCTGATCGGCACACTCATGTTGTGGGCTCTGGCGGCGGTACGCGGCGAGCTGAGTTGGCAGGCGCTGAATAATCTGGGCGTGGCGCAATGGCTGAGCCTGCTGTACCTCGGTGTCCTGGGCTCGGCGCTGGCCTACATCGGCTATTACGATGGCATCCGTAAAATCGGCGCGACGCGCAGCGGGGTGTTTATCGCGCTTAATCCTTTGACGGCGGTCATCCTTGGCGCGCTGCTGCTGGGCGAACAGTTGACACCGGCCATGTACCTCGGTGGCGCGCTGATCCTGAGTGGCATCTACCTGTGCAACAAACCCCTTGCACCGGGCGCGAAAAAGCGGATTTTATAGGGAGGGCAGACAAGCCTATTTACGCTGTGTAGAATCGGGTTACGCATACAATAATAATCGTCTTCTGGCAGCAGAAGCCTCGCCCGCAAGAGCCTTGGGTCGACAATGAAGATATTCGGGTTTCAACTGATCTACGGTGACTTCCTCGCCCGCAGTGTGCGTGGCATCTCCTGCGCGCCACCCACCGACCTCGCATGACTGACAAATAACCCTGGTTAATTGATAAGAAATGATGAGGCGCCACCATGGCAGATTTATACGAAAACCCAATGGGCCTGATGGGCTTTGAATTCATTGAGCTCGCATCGCCGGTGCCGGGCACCCTGGAGCCGATCTTCGAGATCATGGGCTTCACCAAAGTCGCGACCCACCGCTCCAAGAACGTGCACCTGTACCGTCAGGGCGCGATCAACCTGATCCTCAACAACGAACCGAACAGCGTGGCGTCGTACTTCGCCGCCGAACACGGCCCATCCGTGTGCGGCATGGCGTTCCGCGTCAAGGATTCGCAAAAAGCCTACAACCGCGCACTGGAACTCGGCGCTCAGCCGATCCATATCGAAACCGGTCCGATGGAGCTGAACCTGCCGGCGATCAAAGGCATTGGCGGCGCGCCGCTGTACCTGATCGACCGTTTCGGCGAAGGCAGCTCGATCTATGACATCGACTTCGTGTTCCTTGAAGGCGTTGATCGCAACCCGGTCGGTGCCGGCCTGAAGATCATCGACCACCTGACCCACAACGTCTATCGCGGTCGCATGGCCTACTGGGCGAACTTCTACGAGAAGCTGTTCAACTTCCGCGAGATCCGTTACTTCGACATCAAGGGCGAGTACACCGGCCTGACCTCGAAAGCGATGACCGCACCGGACGGCATGATCCGCATCCCGTTGAACGAAGAGTCGTCCAAAGGCGCTGGCCAGATCGAAGAGTTCCTGATGCAGTTCAACGGTGAGGGCATCCAGCACGTTGCGTTCCTCACCGATGACCTGATCAAGACCTGGGATCAGTTAAAGAAGATCGGCATGCGCTTCATGACCGCGCCGCCAGATACTTACTACGAAATGCTCGAAGGTCGCCTGCCGAACCACGGCGAGCCGGTTGATCAACTGCAATCGCGCGGCATCCTGCTCGACGGCGCCTCGGAGCAGGGCGACAAGCGCCTGCTCCTGCAGATCTTCTCGGAAACCCTGATGGGCCCGGTGTTCTTCGAATTCATCCAGCGCAAAGGCGATGATGGTTTCGGCGAAGGCAACTTCAAGGCCCTGTTCGAGTCGATCGAGCGCGATCAGGTGCGTCGTGGTGTGCTTGCTACCGAGTAATCGGCCACTGAAATGAAAAAATCCCGGCCTGCTGAAATGCAGAGCCGGGATTTTTTTTGTAGATCAAAAGATCGTAGCCTTCGCTTTTAAGGACGGCGTTGGCGCATCAGGTGTTTGAAGCCTTCGAAGACCAGCACCACAACGGCCAGCCAGATCGGAATGTACGTCAGCCACTCCCCGGACTTGATGCTCTCACCGAGCAACAACGCCACACCGAGCAACAGCACCGGCTCAACATAACTCAACAAACCAAACAGACTGAACGGCAGCAAACGGCTGGCAATGATGTACACCACCAGCGCCGATGCGCTGATCAGCCCCAGTAACGGAATCAGCCACATCAGCCCCGGGTACTGGTCAAACACGCCAAAGCCTTGCTCGCCACCCTGCACAAACCAGTACGCCACCGGCAGCATCAAGGTCATATCGACCCACAAGCCACCCAGGTTGTCAGTCTTGAGGTATTTGCGCAGCACGAAGTACAGCGGATAGCCGACCACCACCACCAGCGTCGCCCAGGAAAACCCACCGACCTGATACAGCTCATTGAGCACGCCCAAACTGGCGAAGAACACTGCAATTTTCTGCAAATAAGACAGGCTCTCGCCGTAGGCAATCCGCCCGGTCAGCACCATCGCCAGTGGCAGCAGGAAGTAGCCCAGCGACACGTCGAGGCTGTAGCCATTGAGCGGCGCCCACATGAACAGCCACAGTTGCACGCCGAGCAGGGCAGAGGAGACGAGCAGGCCGGCGATCAATTTCGGTTTTGCCGCCATCAACCGCACCAGCTCCAGCACCCGCCGCCATTCTCCGGACACCAGCATGAACACGGTCATGCACGGTACCGTCAGGAGCATCCGCCAGCCAAAGATCTCCACGCCGCTCAACGGTGTGAGCAACGAGGTGTAGTAATACATGACGGCAAACAGCACCGAGGCTGAAACCGATAGAGCGATACCTTTAGACAAACTGTCCTCGCGGGTTGATGGTCAAACGGGGCGCGAAGGATACGTGGTTTTTGTGCTGAATATTGGGCAGATGCTCAATATTCTTCACACATATACCGTCTAGGCGTTGCCGCACACTGCGATCTTTTGGTCTTGCCTTTAAAAGTCGAAGATCGCAGCCTGCGGCCATTCCTCCACAAGCGTAGTCAGTGCCAGGAAAACATCACTGAGCAACCTTCAACGGATTACCGAAGCGCTTGAGGTACATCTCGCCGAACTTGTAAGAGGCGTAATCGGTGACGTGACCAATATCACGATAGACCGGCAAGCCATCGACGGTGGTCATACACGCGTCGTCTTTGCATTGCACGATTTTCGGGTCAATGACGATCAAGCCGGGATATTCAGCCTTCAGGTCATTGAAGAGTTTTTCCAGCACCGGCTCTTTGGCACCTGACCATGGCGCTGTGGCGCAGAGACTGCTTTGCTCGGCACTGCCCATCAAGCCGCGCAACTTGACCTGTTGCAGCAGGCAGGTGTTGATCCCGGCAGGCATGGGCAGCGTGTTTTCCAGAAGGACCGGCGTAGCGCCTGACTCGACAATCTTGTCCAGCGCCTTGCGGATCGCGGTGCCGAGGCGTTGTTGCGACAGTTCCGGGCTGCGCGGGTCGTCCCGTCTGGTGACGATGTCGTCGTCGAGATAGGCCTCCCAGAACTGACCCACGATCACATACTTGAAATGCTGCTTCGCAATCATCTCGTAATAGCGTTGAGTGGCGTTATGGCATTTTTGATACAGCCCGTTCGTGTATTTACTCTCGTCATAGAGGTAGATCCCGGGCAAGGCCAGGCACGCCGGGTAGCCCTGTGTGAGGACGGCAAGGTTGGCATCCCTGGCCAGTGTTTCAACGAAACCCCAGTAATGATTCGAAAACGAATCGCCCATCAGCAATATTTGCGGCGCGGCCTGCACGGCGCCTGATATGCAGCCAGGATCGGCGCCATCGCTGACGCCCAGGCATCCTTCCCGATTGGCTGGAACAGAGGCTTTCAAGCCATTGAACACCTCGTTATAGCCTTGGTTGAAACGGTCGGGCCAGCCTTCATGCCTGACACTGGCAGCGTGGAGCAGCGACAGACCGATAGCCGGTACGATCATCAGCACGACCAGCGTTTTGGCAAAGCCGAGCCTGGCCTTTCGAAACCGGTTTTCGACCAGCACATAGCAGAGCCAGGCCATAACGAACGTCGAAACAAAGTAAAAGATGGTCATCGGCAGGGTGAGGGCGATGCCCATGTAACTCATCACCGCCAGTATCGGCCAGTGCCACAAATACAAGGAGTACGAGAGCGTGCCGATAAACACCAGCGGTTTGAAGGCCAGCAGTTTCGAGGTGATGCTCGCATCACCAATACCCTGAAACAACAACGCTGCAGTGGCCAGGCACACGGCAATGGCGTGGTACTGCGGGAAGCCCGGCAGGATATCGTCGAGGGTGGCGCAATAGATGATGGTGACAAGCGCAAGTGCACAGACCAGAGAGGCGCTCAGGCGATTGAGCCTGAACTTGCCTGTGCCGAAGATGACTGCGCAGCAGCCAATCATCAATTCGAAAATTCGCGCGGTGAAGAAGTAGTAATTTTTTTCTGGATTGGCGTAAGACAGGTACAGCGCGAGCGCCATTGCCGCCAGGGTCAAACCGAGCACCGCCGCTTTGAAAACGCTTTTTGCCAGATAGCGGTTAAGCAACCAGAGGCCCAGCGGCAGGGCCAGATACCACTGCCATTCGATGGCCAGTTACCAGGTGTGCAGCAGTGGCAGGCTCGCCGTATCCGGCGTGGCGTAACCCGTTGTCACTTTGGAAAAGTATTGGTTGGAGATGATTAACGACGTGTACTTTTCGCTTTTGAGAAAATCGACATAGTCATCGGGCAAATACAGCAGCGTGCTGACTATCAGCGTAACGACCAGCAACGCAATCACGGCCGGTTGCAAGCGCCAGATTCGACGCGTGTAGAACCCCGAGAAAGTGAACGTGCCGTTGTTCAGCGATTTCATGATGATCGCGGTCGTCAGATAACCCGAGATCACGAAGAAGATATCGACGCCAATAAAACCGGACGGAAAAAACGTCAGACCACCGTGAAAAATCAATACCAACAACACCGCGATTGCGCGCAGTCCGTCAATATCCGCACGGTATTCAATCGACGGTTTGCGTTTACCGGTAGCCGCATTCGCTTGCGATGAAGAGCGCAGCTTATCGCCTGGCAGTTTGAACAGCAGACTGCGCAAAAGCTTGCTGGAAACCGCAATGGGGCGATTGGGCATTTATCAGTCCTTGGTTATTTCTGAACGATCAATCAACTCATTCCGTTTGATCGCGCTTTGACCGCTGAAAAAACAGCCGAGGGTGTCGGTTGTCGAAGGGAGGCGGGCAAACTCAAGCCTGGTGCGGTTTACGCCCCGACACAAAATGACTCACATCGTTGAATCCAGGTGTCGATGAGTGCCCTGGCGTGACCAGCGAATCGATAAAAGCCTCATCTTCAGCGCTGATCTTCACGGCCTGCGCCTTGGTGTACGCATCCCATTGCTGCTCCGTCCGTGGTCCGACGATCGCCGACGTCACAGCACTGTTGTTCAACACCCAAGCGATCGCAAACTCCACAGTTCCGACGCCGCGCTGCTCGGTGTACTGCTGAATCTGTTGGGCAATACGCAGCGACTCGACGCGCCATTCGGTTTCCAGAATGCGCTTGTCCTGACGCCCGGCGCGGCTGTTGGCGTCCGGTTTGGCGTCCGGTGCGTATTTGCCGCTCAGCACGCCCCGGGCCAGCGGGCTGTAAGGCACCACACCAAGACCATAGCTTTGCGCTGCTGTGATCTGCTCGGTCTCGGCCTGACGGTTAACGATGTTGTAAAGAGGCTGGCTGATCACCGGGCGGTCAACACCGAGTTTATCGGCGATACGAATCACCTCGGCGATCCGCCAGCCGCGATAGTTGGACAAACCCCAGTAGCGAATCTTGCCCTGACGGATCAGATCGCCAATCGCCGACACGCTGACTTCAAGCGGTGTGTTGTGGTCTTCACGGTGCAGATAATAAATGTCGAGATAGTCGGTGCCGAGCCGGGTCAGGCTGGCATCGATGCCATTGAAGATATGTTTGCGGCTCAAGCCGCTGCGGTTTGGCACGCCGTCCACCGGGCCGAAACCGACCTTGGTCGCCAGCACCCATTCATGCCGATGCCGGGCAATTGCTTCACCGACGATCTCTTCGGAGCGGCCGTTGGTGTAGACATCGGCGGTGTCGATGAAATTGATCCCCTGATCCCAGGCTTTGTCGATGATGCGCAGCGAATCCTCTGCGCTGGTCTGCTCGCCAAACATCATCGTGCCGAGGGTGAGGGTGGACACCTGCAAGCCCGAGTGCCCGAGTGTGCGAAAGCTCATGCCGAAATCCTTTTGTCGGTGGGAAAGGGTTAATCAAATACCAGAAGCGTGCAATGCGGCAAAGTGAATTATTGGCTAGACACAGCCCTCACCCTAACCCTCTCCCGGAGGTAGAGGGGACCGACCGAGGTGTTTCAAAGAGGTACGCCGACGTGCAATACCGAGTCGAATTCAGATCCTGAATAGCCCGGCAATCGGCTCCCTTTCCCCCTCGCCCCCCTAGGGGAGAGGGCTGGGGTGAGGGGGAAAAGGATCTACAGAACACCACAAACTCCAAGCCGAACCCCCAATAAAAAACGACCCTGAAAAGGGCCGTTCTTCCGCGCATCAAAAACTCAAGCCCGCAACGTCCGCGTCATGCGCAACGCCAGCAGACTCCCGCCCACAATCACACCCGCCAACAGATACAACGCCGCATCGGTCGAACCGGTGCTGTCCTTGACCCAACCCACCAGGTACGGACTGAGGAACCCAGCCATCTGCCCCATCGAGTTGATCAACGCCAGACCACCGGCCGCAGCTCCGGCGCTCAACATGGCCGTCGGCACTGGCCAGAACATCGGCAGGCCGGTCAGTGCGCCCATGGTGGCAATGGTCAGACCGAGAATCGCAATCGCCGGATTAGCCGCAAAATTCACCGCAATCACCAGACCGATCGCGCCCATCAGCATCGGCACCACCAAATGCCAGCGACGTTCTTTACGAAGGTCCGCCGAGCGCCCGACCACCAGCATGAACACCGCCGCCAGCAGATAAGGAATCGCACTCAGCCAGCCAATCACCAGGTTATCGCTGAAGCCAAGGTTCTTGATAATCGACGGCAGCCAGAAGTTGATCGCGTACACGCCGCTCTGGATGCAGAAGTAAATCAGGCCGAACGCCCAGATCGCCGGCTTCTTGAACACCGCCAGCAGCGAGTCGGAGGTGGTTTTCGGTTTGTTCGCCAAATCTTCGGCCTGATCCGCTTCCAGCACTGCACGCTCATGCGGGCTCAGCCACGTGGCGTTGGCGAAGCTGTCGCTCAGCAGGAACCAGGCGAGGGCGCCGAGGATTACCGTTGGAATGCCTTGCAGCAGGAACATCCACTGCCAACCGGCCAGACCGCCCTGGCCTGCAGCAAAGTGATTGAGGATCCAGCCCGAGAAAGGGCTACCGAGCAAACCGGACACCGGGATCGCCGACATGAACAGCGCCATGATCCGGCCACGGCGGAAGGTCGGAAACCACTGCGAGAGGTACAAAACAACGCCCGGGAAGAACCCGGCTTCAGCCGCACCGGTGAACAGGCGCAGGGTGTAGAACTCGGTCGGGGTGGTGACGAACAACAGGCAGGTCGACAGCGTGCCCCAGGTGATCATCATCAGCGCGATCCAGCGCCGTGGGCCGAATTTGGTCAACGCCAGATTGCTCGGTACGCCGCACAGCACGTAGCCGATGAAGAAGATACCGGCACCGAGGCCGTACACGGTTTCGCTGAATTTCAGGGCATCAAGCATCTGCAATTTGGCAAATCCAACGTTGACCCGGTCGAGGTAGTTGAACAAGTAGCAGATGAAAATGAAGGGGATCAAACGCAGGGTGATGCGTTTATAAACGGCGTTTTTACCGTCATCGATGGTCTGGGTAGCTGCGGCGCTCTGCGACATAGCGGCTCTCTCTTTATTATGATTTTTTGCGATGCAAAGGTTAACGTTGATCGCCCCGAGAGTCTCGGCCACCTTTGGCTGGATTGTCTTTGTGCCTGCGCACAGGGTTTGCCGTCAGACCCTGTGCGGGTGAACAACCGCCAGTGCCATAAATCAAGGATTGCCGCCGCTATGTTTGAACTCGATCACGACCTCGCCCAGGACATCGTCGACCGGGCCATGGCCATTTTGCCCTACAACGTCAACGTGATGGACAGCCAGGGGTTGATCCTCGGCAGTGGCGAACCGGAGCGCATCAATACTCGTCACGAAGGTGCGCAACTGGTGTTGGCCAATGGGCGCGTGGTGGAGATCGACGCGCAGACCGCTGTGCATTTGAAAGGCGTGCAACCGGGGATCAACCTGCCGCTGTTGCTCGATCAACGCTTGATCGGAGTACTTGGCATCACTGGCGAACCGGAGCAGTTGCGCACTTACGCCGAACTGGTGCGCATGACCGCCGAAATGCTCGTTGGCCAGCGCAATCAACAGGCCGAGCAACAATGGCGGCGCCAGCGTTGTGATGATTTGCTGGCGCTGCTGCTGAGCGAGGCGGGGGACTCGCCGCGTCTGGTCGATGAGGCGCAGCAACTTGGGCTCAAGCCGCAATTGACGCGAGTGCCGTATCTGTTCGAGCTGGGCCTTGAACATGGGCCGGGGCAAACCGTCGAGGCGTTGAGTGCCTGGCTGACGTCGCGTTATCCCGATAGCTGGTGCGTGAGTTCGGCGAAGTCATCGCTGTTGTGGTGCCGCCCGGCAAGTCAAAACGTCGAGCATGATCGCCTGCTGGAAAAACTCGACAGCCTCGGCTGGAAGATTCTGCGCATTGCCGTGGGCGGGCAGGCCGATGGACTCGCCGGGCTGCGCCGTTGTTATCGCCGCGTGGGCGACTTGCTCGCCTATGGTCGCGAAGTGTTGCCGCATTCGCGATTGCTGACGCTGAACCGTTATCGATTGCCAGTGATGTTGTGGCGGCATCGTAACGATGATGCACTGGACGAATTGCTTAAGCCGCTGCGCAAGGTGATCGCTAAGGACGGCAACGGCCAGTTGCTGGCGACGCTGCGCAGTTGGTGTGAGCACGATGGCCAGAGTCAGGCCTGCGCCGATGCCTTGGGCATTCATCGCAACAGTTTGCGTTATCGGATGGAGCGGATTGCTGAACTGAGCGGGGTTGATCCGCTGCGGCTCGATGGGATGCTGGCGCTGTATCTCGGGGTGCAGTTGCTGCCACAGACTGATCCGGGTTAATTGGGCGTCTTCAAAGACGCCATCGCGAGCAGGCTCACTCCTACATTTGGAATGCATTCCCCTGTAGGAGTGAGCCTGCTCGCGATGGCGGCGGTACATTCACCGCACAGCCTTTTGTGAAAATGAACAATAAACGCCCCCGCCACTTGTGCAGCGGACAGGCGTCAAGGCGCATGCCGACTGGCAGCATGAGGGGCATTGCAACCGGAGAATTCCCATGAAGATCGTCATCGCCCCCGACTCGTTCAAGGACAGCCTCAGTGCCCAAGGCGTCGCCGAAGCCATTGCCCTCGGCCTGGCCCAGGTCTGGCCGCAGGCAACGATGATCAAATGCCCGATGGCTGATGGCGGCGAAGGCACGGTCGAATCGATTCTGGCTGCTTGCGAAGGCGAACTGCGCCGCACCCGCGTGCGTGGCCCGCTGGGCACAGCCGTCGACGCCGCGTGGGGCTGGTTGCCGCACAACCACACCGCAATCATCGAAATGGCCGAGGCCAGCGGCTTGCAATTGGTGCCGCTGGGACAACGCGATGCCTGCATCAGCAGCACTTTCGGTACCGGCGAACTGATTCGTGCGGCGCTGGATGCTGGTGCGCACCGGGTGATTCTGGCGATTGGCGGCAGTGCCACCAACGATGGTGGTGCCGGGGCGATGCAGGCGTTGGGTGTGAAATTGCTCGATGCGCAACATCAGTCGCTGGTGCCCGGCGGCTTGGCACTGGCGCAACTGGCGCAACTGGACCTGAGCGAACTCGACCCGCGTCTGGCGCAGGTGCGTTTCGATATCGCCGCTGATGTGAACAATCCGCTGTGTGGCCCACACGGTGCCTCGGCGATTTTCGGCCCGCAGAAAGGTGCATCGTCGGCGCAAGTGCAGCAACTCGATCAGGCGTTGGGGCACTTCGCCGAACTGTGTGCACACGCGTTGGGCAAAGACGTCCGCGATGAACCGGGTAGCGGTGCGGCGGGCGGTTTGGGCTTTGCGGCCAAGGCTTTTCTCGGCGCGCAATTTCAAGCCGGGGTTGAAGTGGTTGCCGAACTGGTGGGCCTCGCCGAAGCGGTCAAAGGCGCTGATCTGGTGATCACCGGAGAAGGGCGATTCGATGCGCAGACGTTGCGCGGCAAGACCCCGTTCGGCGTCGCACGGATTGCCAAGCAACACAACGTGCCGGTGATTGTCATCGCCGGGACATTGGGCGAGGGTTACCAAGACCTCTACGATTACGGTATCGATGCGGCATTCGCCGTGACCAGCGGCCCGATGACGCTGGAGCAGGCCTGCGCCGAAGCACCGCGCCTGTTGCGTGAACGGGCGACGGACATCGCCCGCGTCTGGCAGATGGCCGCCAAACGCTGAGCCAGATCGGCAGCTCCTACACCAAGCGACCAACTGTGTTTCATTGTTGTAACACCCTGAAAAATAATTTCTCTTGACCCGCAATCTTCCTAAAGCCTGGCCGATACAGCTAACAGGCGCGCACCAAACTTCCTGAAAACAGCGACGCCAGACTGAGCCCGTCCCCCTAGGGCCAGTGACGACGCATGGACGCTCGTGGTTTCTATCTTTCGAGAGCTCAACTATGTCCCTGCGTAACCTGAATATCGCGCCCCGTGCCTTCCTCGGTTTTGCCTTTATCGCCTTGTTGGTGATCGTGCTCGGCGTGTTTGCCGTCAACCGCATGAGCACTATCCGTCAAGCCTCGATCGACATGGAGACCAACCAACTGCCCAGCGTGACGAACCTTGGCGTGGTGACGGAAAACGTTCTGCGTCTGCGGATTCTGTCGTTCCGGATTCTGGTCAACCGTGACCCTGCCGGTCTGCAAGAGGCGCAAACACGCATTGGCGTGCTGGTAGACAAGGTACGCAGTGCTCAGGCGAGTTACGCTGCGCTACCTGCCGAGGCCGATGAGCGTGCCTTGTATCAGGCTTTCGCGACGACGCTCGACAACTACCTGCAAGCGCAAAACCAGATGATGGAGCTGTCGCGTCAGGACAAGGTCGATGAGATGCGCACGCTCATCAACACGCGGATCAAGGACGGCACCGACCAGATGGGCGAACAGCTCAACAAGCTGATCGCAATCAACGCCGCAGGTGCGAAAGTCGCCTCGACTCAGGCCGGTGAGCATTACGACAGCGCCATTACCGGCATCGTCATTGTTGCCGTGATTGCAGCGTTGGCGACGGTGTTGTTGGCACTGCTGCTGACCCGCAGCATCGTCACCCCGCTGAACCGCGCCGTACTGGCCGCGCAAACCATTGCCGACGGTAACCTGAGCAAAACCATCGAAGTCGACGGCAAGGACGAAGCGACGCAGTTGCTGCAGGCGCTCGCCACCATGCAGAGCAACCTGCGCAAAACCATCGAACAGATCGCCGGTTCCGCCACACAACTGGGCGCCGCTGCCGAAGAACTCAGCGCGGTGACCGAAGAAGCTTCCCGTGGCCTGCAGCAGCAGAACAACGAAATCGAGCAAGCCGCCACCGCTGTCAACGAGATGACCGCCGCTGTCGAAGAAGTGGCGCGCAACGCCGTGTCGACCTCCGAAGCCTCGAACCAGTCGACCCACGCCGCCCGCGAAGGTCGCGATCAAGTGGTGAAAACCGTCGACGCGATCCAGACGATGACCCACGACGTGCAGAACACCGCGCAGATGATCGAAGGCCTGGCCGCGCAGGGCCGTGATATCGGCAAAGTGCTCGATGTGATCCGCGCCATCGCCGAACAGACCAACCTGCTGGCCCTCAACGCAGCGATCGAAGCCGCCCGCGCCGGTGAGGCCGGGCGCGGTTTTGCCGTGGTCGCGGACGAGGTTCGGGCATTGGCTCATCGCACCGCGCAGTCGACCCAGGAAATCGAAAAAATGGTCGCCGGCATCCAGAACGGCACCGGCGAAGCGGTGTCGTCGATGCAGCAAAGCAACCAGCGCACCCAGACCACCCTGGAAATGGCCCGCGCCGCTGGGGTTGCGCTGGAGCAGATCACCCAGTCGATCCATCAGATCAACGAACGCAACCTGGTGATCGCCAGTGCCTCGGAAGAGCAGGCGCAAGTCTCGCGCGAAGTCGACCGCAACCTGGTCAACATCCGCGATCTGGCCACGCAATCGGCCGCCGGGGCCAACCAGACCAGCGCCGCGACCCACGAACTGTCACGTTTGGCAGTGGATTTGAATGCGATGGTGGCGCGTTTCGTGATTTGAAAAAAATGGAATTGTCTGAAGTGGGCTGAAACAGATTATTGCTTCAGCCCGTTTTGACAAATCGCTGTTTCAAGGAAGGTCTACATGAATATTCACGAAGGCTGAGAACGGACCGTAATTTCCTGCGCGATCCTTGATTCTGTAAAAAGCAAGTTTATTGCCGGAGCCATGCGCACGGATAATCTCGCCACTCAGTTTAATAACAGTAGGTGAGTTCGAGTCATGCACCGTAGTAATGATGACAGGACTATTCGTAAATGAGCCATAGTGACATTCGATACTGTCGCAGGCTCGTTGCTGCAGATAGACGGGAATGATTCCCAAAACTTCATCGCCGTGCTCGTCTAGATACTTCTGTGTAATCCCGTCACGGATGATCTCTGGCGGAAACTGTACGATTTCTCCAGGATTGCCGTAGTTTGGAGCTGTTCTATCGATCGTAAAAGGCGTGCTCTCTGACGTCGCTGGATTCCCTGCTGTATTCACTATGTACGAAACCTCGTGTACGCCTTCCTGTTGCAGGTATTGCTCGAGGATATAGACTGAAAATGGAAAAAGCCCTGGATCAATAGGCGTCGTGAAAGAAACTTCTTCCACTCTGGTCCCGTTTAAAAGCAGCGTCAATTTTACGGGTACGCTAACTGGATGATCTGAATTCGCCCATTTCTGAATCACTATTTGCAGGGATGCTGCCAACGCACTCAATGGCAACAAGTTAATTTGACTGCCAGGGAAGTTTACTAACGCGGCGGGGATTTCCGGTGGGGCCAGTTCGAGAATTTCTTTATTAAGATTTGTCATTGTTTAACGCTCCGTTGTTTCGATAAGAAAGACCTGCAAATGTTTCCGCAGGCTAATTAAGGGGGCGTTCTTGAAATTGGTCTACTGTCAACTCTGACAGGTAGGCATCCGACCGGAAATCGAGCACAGTACGAAGTTTTTCTTCAAATCCATCTTGCGGACAAAACGGCTGGCGCGTTTCGTGATTTGAGATACGGTGAAGGCTGGAGACCGCGCAATCAGGAGACGTACATGCGCTATTCAGCCTTGACCCAACGAATCGCCGGGGAGGGAGCCGCTGCCTGGCAGATTCACGACCGAGCGCTGGAGCTGCGCGCCGAGGGTGTCGATATCCTGCTGCTGAGCGTGGGCGACCCGGATTTCGATACACCGCTGCCGATTGTCCACGGCGCGATCGACAGTTTGCTGGCGGGCGATACCCATTATTCCGAAGTGCGTGGCCGTTTGGCGCTGCGCAAGCTGATTGCCGACCGCCATCGTCGGCGCAGCGGTCAAACAGTCGATGCTGACCATGTGATCGTCATGCCCGGCGCGCAATGCGCGGTGTATTCAGTGGCGCAATGCTTGCTGGATCCGGGCGATGAAGTGATTGTTGCCGAACCGATGTATGTCACCTACGAAGGCGTGTTTGGCGCTTGCGGCGCGACGGTGGTGCCGGTGCCGGTGCGTCCGGAGAACGGCTTTCGCGTCGACCCGGTCGATGTCGCTGCGCGCATTACGCCGAAAACCCGCGCGATGCTGTTGAACAGTCCGAACAACCCCAGCGGCGCGAGCCTGTCACTGCTGATCTGGCAAGAACTGGCGGCGTTGTGCATCCGCCATGACTTGTGGCTGATCAGCGACGAGGTCTACAGCGATTTGCTTTACGAAGGTCAGCACGTCAGCCCGGCGAGTCTGCCGGGCATGGCCGAGCGCACGGCAACAATCAACAGCCTGTCGAAATCCCACGCCATGACCGGCTGGCGCATCGGCTGGATGATCGGGCCGAAGTCGTTGGCCGAGCATTTGGTCAATTTGTCGCTGAGCATGTTGTTTGGCCTGCCGGATTTTGTGCAGAAAGCCGCAGAGATTGCGTTGCAGTCAGACCTGCCGGAAGTGACGCAGATGCGCGAGGAATATCGCCTGCGCCGGGATCTGGTGTGCGAACGTTTGAGCGGTTGCCCGGGGCTGTATCCGATCCGTCCGGATGGTGGCATGTTCGTGATGGTCGATGTGCGCCAGACCGGTCTCGGCGCACAGGCGTTTGCCGAACGGTTGCTGGAGGGCTATGGGGTTTCGGTCCTCGCCGGTGAAGCGTTCGGGCCGAGTGCGGCGGGGCATATTCGTATTGGTTTGGTGGTCGATCGGGTGAAACTCGCGGATGCCTGTGCGCGGATTGCCTTGTGTGCGGCGCAGCTTTTACAGGCGCGTAGTGCCTGATGGTTTTGGGTTGCCTGTCCAGGCCTCTTCGCGAGCAAGCTCGCTCCCACATTGGATATGCATTCCCCTGTGGGAGCGAGCTTGCTCGCGAAGGCGGCATGACTGCCACCCGAGAATTCAGCCCTGCCATGCCAATTGATTCACCAGATTCGCCGGCTTCTCCCCACTCAACGCAGCCAACAGATTCTCCACCGCACACCGCGCCATCGCCTCGCGCGTCTCATGCGTCGCCGAACCCATGTGCGGTGTCGCCACCACATTATTCAGCTGCAATAGCGGCGAATCGTGATTCAGCGGCTCACGCTCAAACACATCCAGCCCCGCCGCTCGAATCCGTTGATGACGCAGCGCATCGATCATCGCCGCCTCATCGACCACCTTGCCCCGCGAGATATTGATGAAGATGCTTTCCGGGCGCATCAGTGCAAACTGCTCGGTGCCGATCAAGCCTTCGGTCTGCGCCGTCAGCGGCAAGGTCAGGCAAATGAAATCGGCCTGCTTGAGCAAGTCTTCAAGGCTGCGATAGTGCGCATCGAAACGCGCCTCGACCGCCGGTTTGCGCGACTGGCTGTGATAGATCACCGGCATGCCGAATCCGAAATGCCCACGCTGCGCCAACGCCTCGCCGATACGGCCCATGCCGATAATCCCCAGCGTCTTGCCATGCACGTCGGTGCCGAAATGTGCCGGGCCGATATTGCGGTTCCATTGGCCGCTGCGCACCATGTTCGCCAGTTCGACCACACGCCGCGCGGCGGCGAGGATCAGGGCGAAACCGGTGTCTGCGGTGGTTTCGGTGAGCACGTCCGGGGTGTTGCTCAGCAAGATCTTGCGCTGACTCAGGTAATCGATGTCGTAGTTATCGACGCCGACTGAGACGCTAGCGATAGCTTCGAGTTGCGGCGCCAGATCAAGCAACGCGGCATCGAGCTTCAAGCTGGCGCCGAGCAAGCCGTGGGCACGGGGCAGGGCATCGCGCAGTTGCATGAGGCCGTCGGCGTCGAGGCTTTCGATCAGCGTCACTTCGCATTGTTCTTGCAGACGCGCCATCAGCGCGGGCGAAAGTTTCTTGTACAACACGACCTGTTTTTTCATGGCAAAAATCTCTTCAGGAATGCGCCGGCACGGCAGGCGTGGCGACGGCTTTGGCAACGACGCGATCACTGGCGCCGGGCTTGAGAAAAATCGTCAGCACCACCGACAGCAGCAACGCGCCGCTCATCAGCAGGTAAGAAGCGCCGGGCGAACCGGTGGAGCTGTTCAAATAACCGACCAGATACGAGCCGCCGAACGAGCCGAGTGCGCCCATGCTGTTGATCAGTGCCATCGCGCCACCGGCGACGTTGGCCGGAAGAATCTCCGGGACGATGGCAAAGAACGGACCGTAAGGTGCGTACATGCAGGCGCCGGCAATCACCAGCAGCGTGTACGACCACCAGAAGTGTTCTGCGCCCAGCGCGTAGGAGCCGTAAAACGCGATGGATGCGATCAGCAGTGGCGGCCAGACAAAGCGTTTGCGCTTCTGCAGCTTGTCCGAACCCCACGACACCAAAAGCATGCCAATCACCGCCGCCAGATACGGCAGCGCCGACAGCCAGCCGGCCTCGATCATGTCCATTTGCGCGCCGGCCTTGAGAATCGATGGCAGCCACAGTACAAAGCCGTAAACGCCGATGCTCCAGCAGAAAAACTGCAGCGCGAGAATGATCACCTTCGGCGAACGGAACGCCTCGGCGTAGTTCTTCACTGCTTTGATACCGACCTGTTCAGCAGCCAGTGCGCTTTCCAGATCCTGCTTTTCCTGCTCGTTGAGCCACTTGGCCTGCGCTGGACGATCATCGGCCAGACGCCACCAGATAAACGCCCACAGCACCGCCGGCAGGCCCTCGATGATGAACATCCAGCGCCAGCTGAAATGCTGCACCAGATACCCCGAAACCACCGACATCCACAGCATCGTCACCGGGTTGCCGAGGATCAGGAAGGTGTTGGCCCGTGAGCGTTCGGCACGGGTAAACCAATGGCACAGATACACCAGCATCGCTGGCATCACCGCTGCTTCAACCACGCCGAGCATGAAGCGGATGACGATCAGCCAATAGGCGTTGGAGACCACGCCGGTCAACGTGGCGAGAGCACCCCAGAGAATCAGGCTGACGAAAATCAGCTTCTTCACGCTGTGTTTTTGCGCGTAGATCGCACCCGGCACCTGGAAGAAAAAGTAACCGAGGAAGAACAGCGCACCGAGCAGCGATGACAGGCCCGGGGTGATCATCAGGTCTTCGGCCATGCCCGATGCAGCGGCGAAGCCGTAGTTGGCGCGATCCAGATACGCCAGGCTGTAGGTGATGAACACGATAGGCATGATGTACCACCAGCGGCGGGTGGCGAGGGTTACGGTTTTCATGGGTCTTGCTCCTGAGCTTGTTGTTTTTGTCGCAGCAGGTTCAATTATTTGCGCTGACTAGGCTGGCCTCTTCGCGAGCAAGCTCGCTCCCACAGTGTCCGTGGCGTACACAAAACCTGTGGGAGCGAGCTTGCTCGCGAAGTCGGCCTGAAACTCAACCGATAACTCCTGGCGGGTCGGCAACCCCTCCATATCCCCGCGACTCTGCACCGCCCGACTGCCAATCCAGTTCGCACGCTGCACCGCCTCGGCAAAACTCTGGTGCTCAAGCAGGGCACTGATCATCCCCACCGCAAAACCATCACCGGCACCGACCGTGTCGACGACATGCGCCACCGGCACACCGGAGACAAATCCCGATGCCAGATGCGTTCGGTAATAAGCGCCTTGCGGGCCAAGCTTGATCGCCACCGCTTCGGCACCTTGATCAAGATAAAACGCAGCAATGTCCGCCGGGTCTTCGAAACCGGTGAGCAAACGACCTTCGCTCAACCCCGGCAGCACCCAATGGGCGAGGGCGGCGAGGCGGTTGATCTCGCGGATCATTTCGCCCTCGCTGGCCCACAGGCTCGGGCGCAGATTGGGATCGAACGACACGCTGCGTCCGGCGTTGCGCATGCGTGTCATCAGCTCAAAGGACATCTCCCGCGCCGAGGCCGAGAGCGCTGGAGGAATGCCGGTGGCATGCAGATGCCGAGCACTCAGCAAACTGGCCGTGATCGACTGTGGCGACAAATGACTGGCCGCCGAACCGCGCCGGAAATACTCGACCTGCGGGTCGCAGCCATCGTCATTGCGCGATTTGAACTGGAAACCGGTCGGGTGCTGTTTGTCGACGTCGACGTGACTGCAATCCAGACCCTCCTTGATCAAGGTCTCGACCACAAAACGCCCGAGCGAATCATTGCCGACCCGGCTCAGCCACGCGACGTTGAAACCCAGGCGCGACAGCCCGATCGCGACATTGCTGTCGGCCCCGGCGATACGCTTGTGAAAGTGCTCGACCGCCGCCAGATCACCGGTCTGCTCGGCGACCAGCATCGCCATGGTTTCGCCGAACGAAAGAATATCGATCTCAGACATGAGCAGGCTCCAGACGCGATTGGCCGAGGCGGGCGAGGGCGGCGACGTGCTCGGAGGTCAGTTGCACCAGATCCTCGCCCTGCAACGGATATTCGGCGGCGCGCATAACGCCTTGGGCCATGTGCCGCAACAGTTGTTCCCATAGATGCAGGTCACCGACGGCCGGCGGCACCGCCACCAGTTTTCCGTCGGCGCGACGGGCCACGGCTTTGCAGTGCACATAACCGACATGCCGGCCGAGCAGGCGGGCGGCGCTGGCAGCGGACTGGTCCTGCCACTGCCAGTTGCCGATGTCGAAGGTCATCTTGATTGGCAGGTTGTGCTGCTCGACGGCGGCGAAGAAGCGCTGAAATGGCTCAATCCGACCGCCGTGCAGAGTCTGGTCGTTTTCCACCAGCAACTGCACCGGGCTGAGCTTCAAGCGTTCGGCCAGGGCTTGCAGATCGTTGGTGTCGGTGAAGTAGCCGAGGGAGACTTTCAGCCATTTCGAGCCGAACGCTTCGGCTTGTTGCAGTGCGGTGATCAACTCGGGATTGGGCAGCGCCTGCCCGGCCAGCCACAGTTCGGTCGGTGAGGAATAGATGCTTAGCAAGCCCTGCGCCTGCGTGGCCTGCGCCAGTTGCGCCGGGTCTTCGCGCGTCAGCAGCTCTTCGCGCCATTCGATGCGATTGGCCCCGGCGGCAGCCAGAACATCAATGAAAGCATCCTGCCCGCGCTGACGCACAAGCTCGGCGCCGTAGCTGGACAGGCTGATGGAAACGTCGGGTTTATTCATTGTTATTGACCTCTGAAACCGGTTTCATTTTTGTTCAAAAAAATATCAGGTGTTTCTGTGTTGTTCTCTCGGGCGCTATCGCGAGCGGGCTCACTCCTACAGGGGAACGCATTCCAAATGTAGGAGTGAGCCTGCTCGCGATAGCGTCAGCTCAAACAACGCTAATCCCCAAGGTTGACCCACGCTCAACCAGCACCGGCGCAAAATCCACCACCCGCGCCACCTCATCATCCCCACGCAACCGCTTGAGCAAACACTCAAACGCCCGCGCGCCTATCTCCTGCGTCGGCTGAGCCAGCGCGGTAATCCCGCTGCCCACCAACGGATACCAATCCAGATCATCCAGGGCAATCAGCCCGACATCCTCAAACAACCGCACACCCATCTCCCGCAATGCCGTTGTGGCAGTAAGCGCCGCCACACCATTGGCGCAAAACAATGCTTTCGGGCCGTCGCCGGGAGTGTTTAAAAAGGTTTGAAGTTGCGTGTTCAGGTCATCGCCGGTTTCCAGCACCGCCCCGGCCAGGTTCGAATGCAGCGCGATCTGCGCCTGAAAACTGCTGACCCGCTCGATCCGCGAGCTGGTGCCGTCATACGGTTCAGTCACCAGCACCAGATCCCGATAGCCACGTTGCTGTAGATGCGTAAGCGCCATGCCGACAGCCTGCGGGTTGTTCAACCCAACCATGTCGCTGTCCAGTCCGTCGACCTTGCGATCCACCAGCACCAGCGGCATCTCCCGGCGCAGCTCGTGCAGTTCGTCACGGTGATGGCCAAGGGTGTTCACGATCAGCCCTTCGATGTTGTACGAACGCAACAGCGCCAGGTGCTGGCGTTCCTGCTCGTCATCGCGGTCGGTGTTGCACACCACCAGGCTGTAGCCGTGCGCACGGCAAGCGGTTTCCACCCCGTGCATTACGGCAATCGAATAAGGGTTACGGATATCGGCGACGAGCATACCGATCAGGCGCGTGCGTCCACGTTTCAGGCCGCGCGCCATCTGATTGGGGCGGTAGCCGAGCTCGCTGATGGCCTGTTCGATGCGCAGGGCGATTGCATCCGAGAGCAGGACGCGATCATCGCCGATGAAGCGCGAGACGCTGGCTTTGGATACGCCAGCGCGTTCGGCGACATCAAGCATGGTCACGCGGCTGCGCTGGGCGGCGGAGAAGTCGTTCATTGCGGACCTTTTTGTTATTGGGTGGTACTGAAACCGGTTTCAGAAAACAGTATTTGCCGGAAAGCGTCAAGTAATAAACCTCCGAGCGCAGGGGGAGATTCCGATGAACGGTCGAATTACCTGTCAGATCTGACAGTAGGCAAGAAGTTAAAGCAAGCGCCTAATTTGTTGCAGGAACGCTTTGAAAGTTCGCCTGTGGAGATGGTCATGCCGCCTAGTGAAATCCTGCTGTACAACCCGCCAAAAGTAGTCGGAGTTGCAGATGATGATTCTGACGGGCATATCCCGCTGGAGTTGTTGATTACAGGAATAGAAGTGGTTGTTCCGATTTGGCCGGTGCAATCACCAGATGGAAGGCAAGACACGCTTATTGTGCGGATGAGACGGGGAACAGTCATTGAATTTGATTGGAGCCAAACTTACACCACGCCGATCACCGAGCGTGAGTTTGTGATTCCGATTGGTCCTGAGTATTTAACGACGGATGGTGTAGTTGAAGTCTTCTATCAAACCCGTAACTACGTTCAAAATCCGTCAAATTCTCTGCCTCGCAAGCTAACTATCGATCACCTGCCGGTCGTGAGGGATTTAAAGGCGGTAACGTATCCGAAGGCGAATTTACATGGATATCTTAACTGTAAAACAAAGCCTCCGATCTGGACAGGTATAGAGATAAAAGTACCACCTCTTCCCGCGTTTGTGCAAAGTGGAGATAGATGCGAAGTCGAGTGGATTGGTTATCTGAGTCCAAATGGCAGTGGCGTGGCTATCGATCGGACCTATAAGAAAATCATCAAGAGTTCATTGACTCAGGCAGAAATTGATAAAGGTTTTTCTGTCGTTGTTGAACCCTTTGTTCCGCATATTGAACCCATGATCAATAAGGCATCGGCGATTACGACGTACTCCATCTACCAGGGTTTAAAGTTGATTGGTACATCAAAAAAAGGACTGGTAAGGATAGATCGGGTCGTTACGGGAGAAGACTTACCCTGCAGTCCTTGAAACGGGTGGTACATAGTGCTGTGAAAATGAGTGCCGATGTACGCTGAAAGCCTGGCGTGGCGCAATCGTATGTTTAAAAGGAGCAATTACATGAATGCGAAAGTTGAAGGTTCGACATTGGCTCAGAAAATATCGCTAACGAGTGCTGGCAATATTCTTGTAGATCCGGCAAAGATTCCGGCTCAGAATTTGCCTGGCGGTGATTTGCGCATCCCGATTGCATCGCTTACGGCTCCGTTGGAATACCAGATCCCCCAACCTACAGATCAATTCCCCCGGGATAGGCTGACCGTCGATTTGCGGGTAAAAGGCACTGCAACCCTGATTCCAATCGTTCCCAGGCTGGATTTGGGGGCTGTCGCTGACCGTGTATGGCCATTGCCATTATTTATTCCCCTCTCTGAGCTGAGGGAGCTTGCAACGCCTGAAGCACCCACCGAGTGGGAGTTGATCTATATATTATATGCAAACGGAGTTAACCCGAGTCTTCCGATTATTACTGAGTACCACATCGATAGAACCAAACCTTATCAAACCAAAACACCGGCGACCGATTTTTCCCCGCCAGCCATTTCATTTCCCGCCGACTTGCCACCGACCAAGGATATCGATGATGCCTATCTGGGCGCGAATCCTACAGGCATTAAGGTAACCGTGACGCTTGCGGCCAATGCCAATCCCTCAGACGTTTGTGACGTCTATTGGGGGGTGCCTTCGGACCCTGCTTA
Organism: Pseudomonas sp. 29; assembly: GCF_002754355.1. Classification (NCBI taxonomy): domain Bacteria; kingdom Pseudomonadati; phylum Pseudomonadota; class Gammaproteobacteria; order Pseudomonadales; family Pseudomonadaceae; genus Pseudomonas; species Pseudomonas sp. 29. The sequence continues at coordinate 6,391,421 of NZ_PEEY01000001.1, read as the reverse complement.
CGCAACCCCCGTCATGAAAGACATTCCATTGCCCCCTTCGGGTGAAATACTGATCCCGGTTGATATTTTTCAGAAATCGACAGAAGGTTTGAATACGCTGACTTTTATTGTCAGAGATCTTGCAGGCAACATTAGCAGGCAATCCAAACCCAATCAGCGCAATGTCCGACGCTTGGCGCCACCCGTACCGTTGCCGCCTGTTGTACCGTTGGCAGATGGCACTGACGGGGATACGTTGATTGATGTGGCTGACTGCAAACTGGGTGTAACCATTGAAGTACCGGTTCCATTGCCAAACTCGCCGTCTGACACCATCATAGCCGAGTGGCAGGGTATCTCACTACCAGAGCAACGAGTCGGCACCAGTACAACTCTGATTTTTCCTGTGGATTACACCACTGTGATCAAGGTTGCCTATGGTTCAACTGATGGGCCGGTGCCTACGACCGTCAGTTATGACATGTTTCGCGGCTCGGGTGCTCCCGTCGCCACAGAGAAAGCAGATATCTCCGTGGATATTTCTTACCCCGGTCCTGTGAATCCGGATGAACCAAGTGAAGTCAATCCGTTGCTTGAGTTGCCTCGGTTGGTGTCGTCACAAGGTGTAGATAATGAGCTTGATGATAATGACCACGGCGAAGACGCCGAGATTTTCATTCAACTCTATGCTGCGCCTCCTACCGAGTCAGCGCAGAGCGTCACGGTCTTTTATGACGATCAGGAGTTGACGCCACCTTGGTTATTGCAGCCGGGTGAAGAGGGTAAAGAAATCGGCCCGTTTACTGTTCCCTGGTCCGTTATCGAAAAGAAACAGATCGCGGATGTGAAGATCAAGTGGCGGTTGACGGCGGTGGGGGGGGCTAATCCGGTATTTTCAAATGAAGAAACGGTTGTCGTTAATATCACCAAAATCGATTTGCCCAAAGTACTGGTGCAAGGTCTCATTTTTGATGAGATTTCCTGCCCGACGCTTAATTTTCTGCCAGTCGATGACCCAAGCTTTCCGGGTGATGGCACTAATCGTCGCAATCTCAAAGTCATTATTCCGTTTAGCGCTTCGCTGATCGATGGGCGGACAGTGACACTGAAGTGGCAAGGCTATGAAGATGAAAGTGCAACGAGACCTATTACTGGAACTTTAGTTACCAGAGACATAGCTATTAGCGGAACTGTACCTCCTGAAGGTATTGAAACGGATATTGGTGCGTACATGACCCATTTCAAACCTGTTTCCGATGGCTACGGAAAACTTACCTATACCATCACCGGTGTTGTCCCAGAGTCTGATGCGGCTGTCCATTTTGTGTTCTTGCTGGATAACGACGGCGATTACTGTGAGATAGCCAATCCGGTTCCTTGACCTATGAATACGGTGGGCACCGAGCAGCGCTTTTGTGTCCGCCGTAGTCGTTTCCCAATAGGATGGAGGTTTCGTCGATTTTTCCTTACGCATTAGGGATAAGTCCTACATAACAACGCGTAATTACTCTTTAGCCTAGCGAACCTTTCAGATGCGCGAGGTTTCATTGAAATCTCGTCAATGAAGTCGATCCTTTTCTCGAGGCAGGTTGTCAGTATGCAAATACCTTTCAGGTCCTTTATTTCCCCCCCTTCCAGGATGACAGCGCTGTGTGTCTCGCTTGTGTTGCCATCTTCCTTTGTATCCGCGGGTTCGTTGGTAGGGGGAACTGCCACTGTCAACAACGGCGATGCCATCGAAAGCTGGTTCCTGACGCAAAACGCAACGCTGAATATCAACAATGCACAGACTCTTGGTATCAACGCGGATAGCTCGAGGGTCAACATAAGCGCGGGCAGTAGTACCAGGGAAATCAGTGTCAGCGATAGTTCCACTCTTTCCATCGATGGGGCGACGGTCACGGGAACAAACGGACAATCAGGTCTGCTCCTAATTTCAAGTCAGGGTAACGTCAATAACAGCACCGTCAGTGGTGAAGAGTTTGGCGCCTCAGCCGTGCGGTTTTCTACTGCTCAGGCCGGTTCCATCCTGAACATAACGGGTAACAGCACCATCACTGGTGTTGACGCTGGAGCATTCGCAACCTCGCATAGCTTGATCAATATTGCGGACTCCACGTTGGTTGGAACGGGCTCTACCAGTTATGGCATGTGGTTGCAGAGTGCCGATGCGATCGTCAGAAGCAGCACGATCACTGGCAACCAGAACGGCGTATTGATCGAACTGGATATCACGGGTACTGCACCTGCGACGCTTGATCTTGATAACACCACTGTCCATGGCGTAACCGGGTCGGCGATTGTCGTCGATTTCGGCAATGTGGCTGTGGAGACGGCCACTTTGACGCTGAATAACTCCCGTTTGTTAGCGGGCAATAACACGTTGTTAGAGGTCAAAGGCGGCGCGACTGCATTGATGACGGTCAACGCGAGCACGTTGAATGGCAACATCATTGTTGAAAACGGAAGCCATTCCGAGTTGACCCTGCAGAACAACTCCGTTCTCACCGGGCGTCTGGAGAACGTCAGCAGTGCGACCATAAGTGATACGTCCCAATGGGTGTTGGTTGACAATAGTCAGGTTGAAAAACTGGTGCTTAATGGTGGCTCGATCAAGTTTGGTGACAACAATGCGTTCTACCAACTGAACGTGGCCGAATTGTCCGGGAGTGGCAAGTTCATCATGGCCACTGATCTGGCGACGGGGCGCACGGACCTGTTGAATGTCACTGGAACCGCCAGTGGTTCGCACCAGTTGCTGATCGAAAGTAGTGGTACGGAACTGCCGGCAGGTCAACCGGTTACGGTCGTCAAAACCGCTGGGGGCGATGCGGTTTTTACGCTTCCCCGTAATGTCGATCAGGGCGCTTATTCCTACGGTTTGGCCAAAAGTGGTAATGACTGGATTCTGGATCCGGAAACACGGGTTATCAGCCCTGGAGCTCGTTCGGTGCTCGCATTGTTCAATACGCCGTTGCCAGCCTGGTACGGAGAGCTGACCTCTTTGCGTACTCGAATGGGCGAATTGCGATTGAACGGTGGCAAGGCGGGCACGTGGGGACGCACCTATGGCAACAAGTATCAAATTGCCGATGGATCCGGTGTCGGTTACGAACAGACCCAATACGGTTTCACGCTTGGGGCGGACACACAGTTGCCGATCGGTGATGGACAATGGTTATTGGGAATCATGGGTGGCCATAGTCAATCCGATCTCAATCTCGATGCGGGCACCTCAGGTAAAGTCGACAGCTATTATCTCGGCACCTATGTCACCTGGCTGGATGCCGCGAGTGGTTACTATCTCGACGGGGTTATCAAAGCGAACCGTTTTCGCAATGATGCGAAGGTCGGTCTGAGCGACGGGGAGCGCGCCAAGGGTGGCTACGACAATACGGGAGTAGGTGGTTCGATCGAGTTCGGCCGGCATATCAAATTCGATGACGGTTATTTCATAGAGCCGTTCACAAAATGGTCTGCCGTGGTTATTCAGGGCAAGGATTTTTCTCTTGATAACGATTTGCATGCCGAAGGTGATCGCGCGCGCTCGCTACTGGGTGAGGCAGGAATTACAGTAGGCCGGAACTACTCATTGAACAACGATATTGGGGTGCAGCCCTACCTGCGTGTGGGGGGAGCTTACGAGTTCGCCAAAAACAATGAAGTTCAGGTCAACAATAACGTGTTCAAGAACGATCTTTCCGGTGCGCGGTCGTTGCTCGGCGCAGGGATGTCCGTGTCAATGACAGACAAGCTGCAAATGCATGCAGATTATGAATACAGTGATGGCAAAAATTTCCGCCAACCGGCGGGGCTAACCCTGGGGCTTCGTTATTCGTTCTAACGTAACGTTGGTAGTCAATAAAAAGGAAGCCTTGGCTTCCTTTTTTTATTGACTACAAGCAACTAAATCAGCAACCCACAACCTTGGCAGATGGGCGACGATGGATTTTTTTGGCAGGTACGCGTTGATAGGCTTCGAAATCAACTTTTACATCAATAGTCCTGCGCGTATCTTCGTCCATGTTTTCGAGAGTTACGCTGATTTGTCCGGAAAAAGTATGGCTCTGGGCGTCGAACGCCACTCGTGCCTGTCCCTGATACTGCGAGTAAACGACGGGTTTCTCGGGATCGCTGTTATCGACAAAAAGTACCCGCACCGTGTAGGCATCCGGAAAGAGACCATATGTAGCGTCCGGCTTCCCTTTTGAAAATGAGATTTTCAGTTCTTTGGTCGTGTAATCAGGTGCAGGCGTCCTTTGCGTTGCGAGCATGACATGAGCTTCACCGTGCGGCGGTGGATAGATGGCATCGAACATCTCAACCAACCCAGCATCGAAGGGTTCTATTCCGTTTACTAAACCGTGGCATTTTCCTTGAAACGTAGATGATGCGACCTTTGCAAGTGCGTTCATTATTCAGTCTCCGCTGTCATGACAAGTGATATCTCGCCTTCAGGAATAAACTGGCGGGATCAGCTTATCTAATGCCAAGTCAACAACTTTGTAACCTGTAAGACCTGACAGTTTACAAACCAGGTTTAGTGTGAAGCTTTATCAAAACGCCTGTCAGTCCAATGTGCGTTTCGAAGATAGCCTTCCGTATTAGCCATTCATCCAAACAACCCTGCTGCAATATTGATCGAAAACCCCAGGATTGCTGTGTTGAAAACAAATCCGATCAACGACTGCGCCAGCACGATTTTCCGTATATCCCGAGTCGCCACGCCGACATCGGCTGTCTGCACCGCTACGCCGATGGTGAACGAGAAGTACAAGAAGTCCCAATAGTTAGGCGTGGTCAGCCCTTCGGCAAAGCGCAGCGCCGGCTCCTTGCCATCCCAGGTGTAATACAACCTCGCGTAGTGCACGCAGAAAATCACCCCGATCAGCAGCCACGAGCCGATCACTGTCAGCGCGGTGAAACCGTAATGCATGAGTTTGCGCGTGGTTTCCAGATCCTTGCTGCCCGCCAGTTCGAAGGTAATGGTCGCCAGACTGGCCAGCGCGGCGATGCACACCACAAACAACACCAGCCCGGCGTTTTCGTCTTCGACCTCAGCGATACGTTTGACGTCCGGCGCCTTGGCACGCACGGTCAGCCAGAACATCAGGATCAGGTAAGTCCAGACACCGGCGTTCCAGCCGATGAGGATTTTGCTGACGATGGAATCGGCGGGGGCCAACAGACCAGTGGCGAGGCCGAAGAGGGCGGCGGCAGACAGGCGAGGGTGGGTGCGGGCGAGGAAGCGCATGGGGACTCGATGGGCCAGGGTAGTTCAGACACCTTAGCCCAGCGATGGCCGGTGTGACCACAGTGCTGGATGTTTGCAGAATCTCTGTGGGAGCGAGCCTGCTCGCGAAGGCGTCCGGTCAGTCAACATCGACGTTGAATGTACCGACGCTTTCGCGAGCAAGCTCGCTCCCACAATTGGTATCAGTGGGGTTTGGTGAAGCGTTGTACGAGCTTCATGACGACGACGAAGAAGACCGGCACGAAGATCACCGCCAGCGTCGCGGTAATCATCCCGCCGATCACTCCTGTACCGATCGCTTGCTGACTCGCCGAACTGGCACCCGTGGCAATGGCCAATGGCACCACGCCGAGAATGAACGCGAGCGACGTCATCACGATCGGCCGCAAGCGCAAGCGAGCAGCCTGCAACGTCGCATCAATCAGATCGTGACCTTCGTCGTACAAGCTCTTGGCAAACTCGATGATCAGGATCGCGTTCTTCGCCGACAGACCGATGATGGTGATCAGACCAACCTTGAAGAACACATCGTTGGGCATGCCGCGCAATGTCACCGCCAGCACCGCGCCGAGCACGCCCAGCGGCACTACCAGCAACACCGAGGTCGGAATCGACCAGCTCTCGTACAGCGCCGCCAGACACAGGAACACCACCAGCAACGACAGCCCAAGCAGGATCGGCGCCTGGTTGCCGGACAAGCGTTCCTGCAACGACAGCCCTGTCCATTCCTGGCCCAGACCTTTCGGCCCCTGCGCCACCAGACGTTCAATCTCCGCCATGGCCTCACCCGTGCTGTGCCCCGGCGACGGTTCGCCGGAAATCGCAATCGCCGGATAGCCGTTGTAACGGGTCAACTGTGCCGGGCCTTGAATCCAGTTGGCCTGCACGAACGCAGACAGCGGCACCATGTGCCCGGTGTTGTTACGTACATGCATTTTCAACAGATCGGCGACCTGGCTGCGTTGATCACCTTCGGCCTGCACGACAACACGCTGCATGCGCCCCTGATTGGGGAAATCGTTGATGTAGCTGGAGCCGACGGCAGTCGACAGCACATTGCCGATATCGGCGAACGAGACGCCAAGGGCATTGGCCTGCTTGCGGTCGACCACCAATTGCACTTGCGGCGCTTCGGCCAGCGCGCTTTCACGCACATTCATCAGTACCGGGCTTTTCTCGGCGGCTGCGAGCAGTTCGGTGCGCGCTTGCATCAAGCTCGCATGGCCGAGGCCGCCGCGATCCTGCAAACGGAACTCGAAACCGCTCGATGTGCCGAGGCCATCCACGGGCGGTGGCAGCACCGAGAACGCCATGGCGTCCTTGATTTCAGTCAGTGCGATATTGGCGCGATCGGCAATCGAGCTGGCGGCATCATCACTGCTGCGCTGCGACCAGTCCTTCAGCGTCGAGAACGCCAAAGCTGCGTTCTGGCCGCTACCGGAGAAGCTGAAACCGAGAATCACCACCGTGTCACTGATCCCCGGCTCGCTGGCGTTATGTGCCTCAAGCTGTTCAGCCACGGCCACCGTGCGGTTCTTGGTAGCGCCGGGCGGCAGTTGAATATCCGTGATGGTGTAGCCCTGATCTTCCACCGGCAGGAACGAGGAGGGCAGACGCGCGAAGCACAGGCCCAGTCCAACCAGCAGCACAGCGTAGATCAGCAGGTAACGGCCGCTGCGTTTCAGCGCATAGCCGACCCAGCCCTGATAGCGATCAGTCAGGCGCTCGAAGCGGCGGTTGAACCAGCCGAAGAACCCGGATTTTTCGTGGTGTTCGCCCTTGGCAATCGGCTTGAGCAGCGTCGCGCACAATGCCGGCGTCAGGGTCAGGGCGAGGAACGCCGAGAACAGAATCGACGTCGCCATCGACAGCGAGAACTGCTGGTAAATCACCCCGACCGAGCCTTGCATGAACGCCATTGGAATAAACACCGCGACCAGCACCAGCGTGATGCCGATGATCGCGCCGGTGATCTGCGTCATCGCTTTGCGTGTGGCTTCCTTGGGCGACAGGCCTTCGGTGGCCATGATCCGCTCGACGTTCTCCACCACGACGATGGCGTCGTCCACCAGAATACCGATGGCCAGGACCATGCCGAACATGGTCAGCACGTTGATCGAGAAGCCCAGCGCGAGCATGGTCGCGAACGTGCCCATCAGCGCCACCGGCACCACCAGCGTCGGGATCAACGTGTAGCGCACGTTCTGCAGGAACAGGAACATCACCGCAAACACCAGCAGCATCGCTTCGCCCAAGGTGTAAATCACTTTGGTGATCGAGACTTTGACGAACGGCGAAGTGTCGTACGGAATCTTGTATTCCACGCCCGCCGGGAAGTAGCGCGACAGCTCATCCATCTTCGCCCGCACCAGGGTCGCGGTGTTCAGCGCGTTGGCGCCCGGCGACAGTTGCACGCCGACAGCGGTCGACGGTTTGCCGTTGAGACGCGTCCCGAACTGGTATTCCTGGCTGCCGATCTCGACCCGCGCGACGTCACCGATGCGCACGGTGGAGCCGTCGCGATTGGCCTTGAGCACAATGTCGGCGAACTCTTGCGGTGTCGACAACTGACCTTTCACCAGAATCGTCGCAGTAATTTCCTGGCTGGACGGATTGGGCAAATCGCCGATGCTGCCGGCGGACACCTGAGCGTTCTGCGCGACGATGGCGGCGTTGACATCGGCCGGCGTCAGGTTGAACGCGATCAGCTTCTGCGGATCGATCCAGATGCGCATGGCCCGTTCGGCGCCATACAACTGCGCCTTGCCGACGCCCTCCAGACGCTTGATCTCGTTCATCACGTTACGCGCCAGATAATCGCTGAGCGCTACGTCATCGAGCTTGCCGTCGCTGGAGGTCAGGGTGATCAGCAAGAGAAAACCGGACGAGACTTTTTCAACCTGCAAACCCTGCTGAGTCACCGCTTGCGGCAGACGCGACTCGACCACCTTGAGGCGGTTTTGCACGTCGACTTGCGCCAGCTCCGGGTTGGTGCCCGGCTGGAACGTGGCTTTGATCGTCGCACTGCCGAGGCTGCTTTGCGATTCGAAGTACAGCAAGTGATCTGCGCCGTTAAGCTCTTCCTCGATCAGGCTGACCACACTTTCATCGACGGTCTGTGCCGAGGCGCCGGGATACACGGCGTAGATTTCGATTTGCGGCGGGGCGACGTCGGGGTATTGCGCCACCGGCAACTGCGGGATGGCCAGCGCACCGGCCAACAGGATGAACAGCGCGACGACCCAGGCAAACACAGGGCGGTCGATAAAGAACTGCGGCATAGAAAAGCGTCCTGCTTACTGACCAGAGGTCTGGGCAAGTGGAAGAGGGGTGTCGTCGATCTGCACGGTTTCGCCGGGGCGGGCGTGTTGCAGGCCTTCGATGACGATGCGGTCGCCGGGCTTGAGGCCGCCGGTGACGATCCAGCGATTGTTCTGCACCGCACCCAGTTGCACCGGTTGCTCAGCGACGCGCATCTGCTCATCGACGGTCAGCACCTGAGCAATGCCGGCGCTGTCACGCTGCACGGCACGCTGCGGCACGGTAATGCCGTTCTGGATGGTGGCCTGCTCCAGACGCACGCGGATGAAACTGCCCGGTAGCAAGTCGAGATCCGGGTTGGGGAATTCGCTGCGCAGGATGATCTGACCCGTGCCCGGGTCGACGGTGATGTCGCTGAAGAGCAATTTGCCTGGCAGCGGATACAGGCTGCCGTCATCCTGAATCAGCGTGGCTTTGACCTGATCCTGGCCGACTTCCTGCAGTTGCCCGGAACGGAACGCGCGGCGCAACTCGTTGAGTTCACGGGTCGACTGGGTGAGGTCGGCGTGAATCGGGTTGAGCTGCTGAATCAGTGCCAACGGCGTGGTTTCGTTCTGCCCGACCAGTGCGCCTTCGGTGACCAGCGCACGGCCGACGCGACCGGAAATCGGCGCGGTGACGGTGGCATAACCCAGATTGAGTTTCGCCCGCTCGACGGCAGCCTTGTTGGCCGCAACGTCAGCGGCGGTTTGCCGGGCATTGGCGCGGGCGTTGTCGTAGTCCTGAGCGCTGATGGCTTTGTCATCGATCAACTGGGCGTAGCGTTGCTCTTGCAGTTTCGCTTGAAAGGCATTGGCTTCTGCCTTGCGCAGCGCAGCTTCGGCGCTGTCGAGGTCAGCCTTGAACGGCGCCGGGTCAATGCGGAACAGCACATCGCCTTTTTTCACGTCGCTGCCTTCGCGGAAGGTGCGTTGCAAGACCACACCGGCCACCCGTGCGCGCACTTCGGCGATGCGTGGCGCGGCGATGCGGCCGCTGAGTTCGCTGCTGATCGTCAGGGGATGCGCTTCGAGCGTCTCGATGCGCACCGTGGCCGGTGATGCCTGATCCTCGGCTTTCGAGGATGAATCACAGGCGCTCAGTGTCAGCGCCATCGCGATCAGGCCGAGTCCGGCCAGCAGTTTCTTCGACATGTACAACCCCCAATATTGATGTCCGCATCCTACGGGCAGACGCCGAGATTAGCGGTGAAGCTTTGTAGGCGCTGTGTGAAATTGTGTAAGGGTTTTGCTCAGGGATGGGCGAGGGCGTATATCCTTCAGGTCTTGAATTCTTTTGTGACGGTTAAACCGCTTTCGCGAGCAAGCTCGCTCCCACATGGGTTTTGTGAACAGTGCAAAACCACTGTGGGAGCGAGCTTGCTCGCGAAAGCGGTCTGACATCCACCACAGCAATATCTGGATCACCCATGCCCAACATCCTCCTGGTCGAAGACGACACCGCCCTCGCCGAACTGATTTCCAGCTACCTGGAACGCAACGGTTATTCCGTCAGTGTGATCGGCCGTGGCGACCACGTGCGTGAACGGGCGCGGGTCAATCCGCCGGATCTGGTGATCCTCGACCTGATGCTGCCCGGCCTTGATGGACTGCAAGTCTGCCGTTTATTGCGCGCCGATTCGGCGACGCTGCCGATCCTGATGCTGACGGCTCGCGATGACAGTCACGATCAAGTGCTGGGCCTGGAAATGGGCGCCGACGATTACGTCACCAAACCGTGCGAGCCGCGCGTGTTGCTGGCACGGGTGCGCACCTTGTTGCGCCGCAGCAGCCTCGGCGAACCGCTGACCGCCAATGACCGCATTCTCATGGGCAATCTGTGCATCGACCTGTCTGAGCGCACCGTGACGTGGCGCGATCAGCCGGTCGAGCTGTCCAGCGGCGAATACAACTTGCTCGTGGTGCTGGCTCGCCATGCCGGCGAAGTGTTGAGCCGCGACCAGATCCTGCAGCGTCTGCGCGGGATCGAATTCAACGGCACCGATCGCTCGGTGGACGTGGCGATTTCCAAGCTGCGCCGCAAATTCGACGACCACGCCGGCGAGGCGCGCAAGATCAAGACCGTGTGGGGCAAGGGCTATCTGTTCAGCCGCTCAGAGTGGGAATGCTGAGCTGATGTTTCGCATCCTGTTTCGCCTGTATCTGGTGACGATCGTCTCCTACAGCGCGGCGATCTATCTGGTGCCGGATCTGGTGGTCATGGCGTTCCGGGATCGCTTCGTCACTTACAACCTCGATTATTCGCGCGGTCTGCAATCGCTGATTACCCGTCAGTTTCACGCCGTGCCGCAGGAGCAGTGGCCGGCGCTGGCGGCGTCGATGGACAAGGATTTTCAGCCGCTGCACATCGTCCTCGCGCGGATCGACGATGCCGGGTTCACCGCTATCGAGCAGCAACGCCTGCGCCGTGGTGAAAACGTCGTTCGCATTGGCGACTGGGGCTGGCGCACGCTGGCGGTGACGCCGCTGGACGACACCACCGCCGTGCAAATGGTCGTGCCGCCGGATCCGCTGGACGTCAATCTGTTGTACTGGAGCATCAACGTGCTGATCGGCGCGAGTCTACTCGCCTGCCTGTTGATGTGGCTGCGCCCGCACTGGCGTGATCTGGAACGCCTCAAAGGCACTGCCGAACGCTTCGGTAAAGGTCACTTGAGCGAGCGCACAAAAATCGCCCCGAGCTCCAACATCGGCAGCCTCGCCAATGTTTTCGACACCATGGCGGGCGATATCGAAAACCTGCTCAATCAGCAACGTGACCTGCTCAACGCCGTGTCCCATGAACTGCGTACGCCACTGACGCGCCTGGATTTCGGCCTGGCTTTAGCCCTGTCCGATGACTTGCCGAGCGCCAGCCGCGAGCGCTTGCTGGGACTGGTCGCGCACATTCGCGAGCTGGATGAGTTGGTGCTGGAGTTGCTTTCTTACAGCCGTTTGCAGAACCCGGCGCAACTGCCGGAGCAGGTCGAGGTGTCGCTGGATGAGTTCATCGACAGCATTCTGGGCAGTGTCGATGAAGAGCTGGAGTCGCCGGAGATCGTTATTGATGTATTGCTGCACGGTCAGTTGGAGCGTTTTTCGCTCGATCCACGCCTGACCGCGCGGGCGATCCAGAACCTGCTGCGCAATGCCATGCGCTATTGCGAGAAACGCATTCAGATTGGCGTGCAGGTCAATGCCGAGGGCTGTGAGATCTGGGTCGATGATGACGGCATCGGTATTCCCGATGATGAGCGAGAGCGGATTTTCGAGCCGTTCTATCGACTTGATCGCAGTCGGGATCGGGCTACGGGTGGGTTTGGTCTTGGTCTGGCGATCAGCCGTCGCGCGCTGGAGGCACAGGGCGGCACGTTGACCGTTGAGTCTTCACCGTTGGGCGGGGCACGTTTCCGGCTGTGGTTGCCCAATAACGCCTGAGCTGCGTGACGCTGAAAATCTACCTGTGGGAGCGAGCCTGCTCGCGAAGGCGTCGGGTCAGTCAACGCATACCTGGCTGACATACCGCCTTCGCGAGCAGGCTCGCTCCTACAGGGAATTGCGTTGTTCAGACCAGCTCTGTGGATTGAATCAACCCGACCCCGGCACTTCGCATCCGCTCAATCGCTGCCGCCAGTGATCCATTCAGATCGATCGCCCGGCACGCATCCAGCACCACATAAGTATTGAACCCCGCCGCCCGCGCATCCAGCGCCGAAAACATCACGCAGAAATCCAGTGCCAGCCCCACCATGTAAACCGTATCGATCCCGCGCTCTTTCAGGTAACCGGACAGCCCCGTGGTGGTGCGGCGATCGGCTTCCAGAAAGGCTGAATAGCTGTCGATATCCGGATTGCAGCCCTTGCGAATGATCAGTTGGGCGTGAGGCAGGTCAAGTTCCCGGTGAAACTCGGCCCCCGGTGTCGATTGCACACAATGGTCGGGCCAGAGCGTCTGCTCGCCATAAGGCAATTGGATGACATCGTAGGGCTGGTGCCCGGGATGACTGGACGCGAATGAGGCGTGACCGGTCGGGTGCCAGTCCTGTGCGACGACAACCTGGGTGAACTGGCGGGCGAGCCGGTTGATCAGCGGCACAATCAGGTCTCCTTCGGGGACCGCTAATTGACCGCCGGGGGTGAAGTCGTTTTGAACGTCGATCACCAGTAAGGCAGAGCGGGATGAATCTGGCATCGTGGAGGCATCCTCGGAAAAAATACGCGCTGAGCATAGTGCAGGAACTAGCTAGTGATTAAGCGGCTTTTTAACAGTTTTGCCTTGTCTTCCAGCGCCATCGGGGCGTCGTGTCCGATCAGCATCCAGGCGTGTTCACGTTCAGTCCAATACACCACGTTCATCTCTCGCCGACGCTCATGGGCCAACGGCTGACTGCCGCTGTTCGAGCGGGTCACACACAGCGCCAATGGCCCATGTTTCGCATCCAGATAAACGATCTGCGCAATCGGTACGCCGTCGTACTCCAGCATCTGCGCCCGTTTGAATTCGGCATCAGGCAGCTTCAAAGTGGCTGGCGCAAGGTTCAGGCCCAGGCGCGCATCGACGGTGCGCAGTTGCGCGCGTTGGGAGGCTTCGTCGGTGGGCAGGTGATCGAGCGTTTGCGGCACATACAGCGCCATGTAATCGCCCACCAATGCCCGCCAGTTGTTCGATTGCGCGGCGTGCCAGCCGAGGAATAACCGGTCGGCCAACACGCCACCGGCCAACAGCGCAGCGGCGGCGCCACCGATAAACCAGCGGCGATTGAAGCCCGGAGGCTGCGGCGCTGGAATGGCGTCCAGCCGCGCTTGCAGACGCTCCAGCGGGGCCTGTTGCGCCAGCTCGTCATAGGCGTTCTTGTACGGCAGGTTGCTGCGGCTGAGCCATTGCACGCGCAGACTCAGCAGTGAGTCTTCGGCAATGGCGTTGTCGAGTTGATGGCGATAGTCGCCGTCGAGTTCGCCGTCGAGGTAGGCGACCAGTTGCTCATCCGAAGGTGGGTTCATGATCGGTCTCCTTCGGTGGATTTCGGCACGGTCTGCAGCGGTGGGTATTCGGCGAGTTTGAGGCGGGCGGTGGCCAGACGGCTCATGACCGTGCCGATCGGCACTTGCAGGATTTCAGCGACTTCGCGGTAGGACAAGCCTTCGACATAGGCGAGGTAGACCGTTTCGCGCTGGGTCTCGGGCAGCGCATCGACGCGGCGGATCACTTGCGCGGCCATCACATGCGTCTGCGCGGCGTACTCACCATCAAACGCCAGTTGGCCATCGGCATCGACCTGGCCCGCACCCTGACGCACGCGCCGAGCGCGCACTTCATTGAGCCAGATCGAATGCAGAATGCTCAGCAACCAGCGATCCATGCGCGTGCCGGCGATGTACTGATTGGCGCGCTCCAGCGCTCGCACACAGGTGGCTTGCACCAGATCCTCGGCCACATGCCGATTGCGCGACAGCAGTAGACCGTAGCGCCACAGTCGCGCCAGGTGCTGCCCGAGTTCTGCTCTGAATGCCTGATCGTTGAAGATGATGGCGGCCCTTATAAGTGCTCAGGTTTTCGATGAGTCGTTGATGGCTTCGGCCAGGTCCTGATATTCCTCGCACGACGTGCCGCAAATCGATTGGATCTGCTGCAACTGCTCCTGCGCCAGGTCAACGCGGCCTTTGATCACATAGGCCTCGCCGAGGTATTCGCGCACTTGCGCGTACTGCGGATCGAGTTTCACCGATTGCAGGTAATAACCGATGCCCTCGTCAGTGCGCCCCAGTTTGCGTGTGGCGTAGCCGCGATAGTTGAGAGCCTTGGCGGTGTGCGGTTGCTTCAGCGTGTCGAGCAACGCCAGGGCCTCTTCGTAGCGACCGACCTTGGCGAGGCGATAGGCATAATCGGTACGGTCGGCATCCGAAAGTGCTTTGCTGACTTGCATCACACACTTCTGGGTTTTGCTGTCCCAGACCTGGCCTTTCGGGCATTCCGGTTTCTGCACCGGCGCTTCTTCATCACCATTGGCCAGGGCCAATTGGCTGGACATCGCCGCGACCAGTAACAACGGGGCGGCGAACATAACGGAACGGATAGTCATGGGCAAGGCTCCACAGAAAGTTATGGTTCACTTTGAACACCACAGGGTGAATTTTTATTCATTGCTTTATCAGTGACTGTTCAAGGTAAGCGTAAATTCAAGCGCTATGCTCGGGAGCGTCTGCCGTCGATCCGATGTTTTGCCGTAAGGAGAGTTGCCATGACCGATCACGTCCATCATTCAGCCGCTGTCGGTTACAAAAGCGCTGCCGACACCTATGTGAAAGGTCGGCCGGACTATCCGCCGCAGGTCAGTGAGTGGTTGGCCGCGACGCTGGGCCTGGATGGGCATAAAACGGTGATTGATCTGGGTGCCGGCACCGGCAAGTTCACCGGACGCTTGGTGGCGACCGGCGCGCAAGTGATCGCGGTTGAACCGGTGCCGCAGATGCTGGAAAAGCTGTCTGACGCCTGGCCTGATGTGCTGGCCGTGAGCGGCACGGCGACCGATCTGCCGTTGCCGGACGCTTCAGTCGATGCAGTGATTTGCGCGCAAGCGTTTCACTGGTTCGCCAGTGCAGAGGCGCTGACCGAAATCGCTCGAGTACTCAAGTCCGGAGGCAAGTTGGGGCTGATCTGGAACCTGCGTGACGTCGACGTCAGTTGGGTGCCGAAACTGGACGCCATCGTCAACGCACTGGAAGGGGACACGCCGCGCTATTACACAGGTGCCTGGCGCAAAGCGTTTCCGCACCCGGCATTCGCGCCTTTGCAGGTCGAGCGGTTTCACCATGGCCATACCGGCTCGCCAGAAGACGTGATTCTCAATCGGGTGCGCTCCACCAGTTTCATCGCCGCGCTGCCGGAGGCGCAACGGGCGAAAATCGATGAACAGATTCGTGCGTTAATCGCCACAGAGCCGGAACTGCGTGGCAGGGATGTGGTGACAGTGCCGTATGAAACGGCGGCGTTCGTCGCCGTAAAAAAGGCCTGAATCCCAAGACATTTCAGTGTAGGAGTGAGCCTGCTCGCGATACCGGACTGTCAGTCACCTCATCTTTGGCTGACACTCCGCTATCGCGAGCAGGCTCACTCCTACAGGGTTTTCAGGTGTTCATAGTATCTGGCTGCACTTTTCCACCGCCTTGCGCCGCTCGCGAACCCCACGCACCACCAGATACAACAACGGCCCGATCGATACGAAAACCGCCGTCAACAACAAATATGGCACCACCGACCAGAGCGACTGCCCACGCGACCGCGCATCCTTAACCATCCAGATACCCGCCAGTGCGGCCAGCAGATACAGATCAATCACCACCTGCGCGGTGTCGGGCCGCGACATCAGGCTGATGCCGAAGTCGATCAACGACTGTTCAGCCTGGAGCATCACCGAAACGGTGTAACCGCTAAACGCGAGCAAAGCCGTGAGGGGCAGGGCGATCGACATCATGCATTCCTTCCGTGGTGTGATGAGAGAGTCGCCAGACTAACGCCGCCGCGCAAAATTGGCCATTGACTCGCCAATAGCGCACAGGCTAATTTCCAGCCCATGACTTCGACTGTATCGCGTTGCCAGCCAATGATTATTACCGCCATTCCTCATTTGGCGGGCTAGCTCACGACTGCAGCACCCAACCCGCCCTAGAGGCGGGTTTTTACTTTCTGTCTCCGGGGTTTTGAAAAATGTCAGGAGACGACCATGCCGCACAGCCCCGATCAGCAAACCCTGCTTGAGCACTACGTGAAAAAGATCCTCGCCGCGCCGGTGTACGACCTCGCGGTGCGCACGCCTTTGCAAGCGGCGCCGGCGTTGTCTGAGGCGCTGGGCAACCGGATTCTGCTCAAGCGTGAAGACCTGCAACCGACGTTCTCCTTCAAGATCCGTGGCGCCTACAACAAACTGGTGCAACTCACCGAGGAGCAAAAGGCGCGCGGGGTGATCACCGCATCGGCCGGCAATCACGCGCAAGGTGTGGCGTTGGCAGCGCGCGAGCTGGGTATCGCGGCGACTATCGTCATGCCGGCGACGACGCCAGAATTGAAAGTGCTGGGTGTGCGCAGTCGTGGCGCTGAAGCGTTGCTCCACGGCGAGAGTTTCCCGTTCGCCCTGGCGCATGCGCTGCAACTGGCAGAACAGAGCGGACGCACCTTCGTGTCACCGTTCGATGACCCGGAGGTGATCGCCGGGCAGGGCACCGTGGCGATGGAAATCCTTCGTCAGCATCAAGGTTCGCTGGATGCGATTTTTATCCCGGTAGGTGGTGGCGGTCTGATCGCGGGCATCGCGGCCTACGTCAAATACCTGCGCCCGGAAGTGCGCATCATCGGCGTCGAATCCGAACACTCAGCGTGCCTGAAGGCCGCGCTCGAAGCCGATCAGCGCGTCGTGCTGCCGAATGTTGGCACCTTCGCCGATGGCGTGGCGGTAGCGCAGATTGGCGCGTTCGGCTTTGAGGTTTGCCGTTTCTGCGTCGATGAAGTGATCACCGTCAGCAACGACGATCTCTGCGCGGCGATCAAGAATATCTACGACGATACCCGCTCGATCACCGAACCTTCCGGCGCCCTGGCCGTTGCGGGGATCAAGCAATACGTAGCGCGAACCGGGGTGCGCGAGCAGACATTTGTAGCGATCGACTCGGGCGCCAATATCAACTTCGACAGCCTGCGCCACGTTGCCGAGCGCGCCGCGATGTGCGGCGTCTCGGCATGATGAGGCTTACGGCAGCAAGGGGCGCAGGAAGCTGCGCTCGTAGCTGACGATGAACTTCTTCTCGACCAGGCTGGCCACCAGTGCGGTGCTCTCCGGGTCGGTCATCGCGATGTGCCGATAGCTTTCGTAATCCGCCAGTGACGGAAAACTGAACAGGCAATAAGCGATGTTGCTCGCGCCCTCGGACGGCAGGAAGTAGCCATGATGGGTGCCGCCCAAGCGCTCGACGATGCCGAGCCAGGCCTTGGCGTAGGCTTCGAACTCAGGCAATTGGTATGGATCAATGACATATCGGACGTGGCAGGTAATCAAACGACGCACTCCTTGTTCGGGTTATTCCTGCAGGGCTGTACCGACTTTGTCCGACGCCGACCAGATGCGATAACGCACTTCGACATCGGACGGCGCATACATCACGACCGGCAACTTGCTGTTGTACCGCAGCATGAAGCCGTCACCAACGACCGGCACGAAGGCGCGTTTCTTCTGGCTGCCGGGTGGGCAGGCCATCATCGTGCTCATCGGCCCAATGACTTTTTCCAGCCGATAGAACGGATAACCCCAGCCTTCAAGATTCTTCTCATCGAGAACACCGCCCAAACGCTGACGGTTGCAATCCACTTCAAGGGTTTTGCCGGCGAGGATTTCCACCTGGAAGTTTTCTTCCTGCTCCTGCTTGGGCAAGTGAATGACCTGGCGGGTAAACCCTGCTTCAGCTTTTGGGTACGGCGCGACGTCTTCAAGCTTGGCGGCGTGGGCGAGGGTGGACAGGCTGGCGATGATCAGCCCGGTGGTCGCGTAAACGCGGAAAGAACCCATGGAAGCCTCCGTGCGGGTGTAGGGTGGATTACGGGCATTCTTACCGTCATGGGCCGTGATTGCAAACCAGCGTCGAGTTGCAAATTGCAGTACCCGCCGAGGCCATTCTTGCAAATTGCAAGTAGCCAAATACTGGCGCCGCCGCCAAGTGCTTGATTTCATGAGGGTGAAAATGAACCGATGAAAGGCACGCTTTATGCGTCTTTTCAGTGCGGCGCACCGGCCTTGGGCGCCTACACTCCAATGGGCATTTCGCAGTACCACCGCTTGTCGCACCAGGGAAACAGCGGGGACACACCCGTGCAGGGGCAGCAACGGTCAGCGTGAATACTTGATTGGCATCTCACAGTAAGGAGAGGGTTTCGCCATGTTTCTGTCTGCCTTGGAACTACGCAATATCATTGAAAGCAGTTTTCTGCCGAAACGCTGCCAGTGCACGCTGTCGCCGGACTTGTCGATGACCGTCAAGGTTTTCGGCGATCACCAGACCGATCAAGTCGATCTGTTGGTCAGTGGCATCGACGCCAGCCACCTCAATGGCTGTCGTGAAATCAACGAACTGATCGCCGGGCTGCGCTCGGATCTGAACCAGCAAACTGTGCAACATCACTACAGCCCACGCTCCAGAGTCGTTTAACGCACCGTTTCACCCAGTTCGACCGTCACGCGCCGGGCCTGCACAAAACCAAGGCCCAGCGCGAACTCGACCAGCACCGCGAGCAAAATCCCGGGGCCGGCATGACCGTTCAGCCATTCCGCAAAACCCAGCACCGCCAAACCAAAACAACCGACGATAAACCCGTTGCTCAGCGCATTGCGCCCCAGCGACGGCGGCGCGTTGCGCACCAGATAAAACATCACCCCCAACGCCGCAAACAGCACCGCACTGCGCCGCGCGACAAACCCTGCAGCGTCGGAATACTCGATGCTCCAGATCGCCAGCAGGCTCTGCGGGAAAACGCCCCAGGCCAGCGCCAGCAAAAAACACAACGAACACGTGAAGCCCGACAACGTGCGAAACGACAACTGCATGGCGAATCCTTGCGGCAGTGAGGAGGGCTCCGAGCATAACCGCCGAAACTCCCCACGCCTACCGCAAACCCGCAAATCAGACGTTTCTGTCAGTTCTGGAAGTTGCACGCGTCAGACAATTTCCGATAGCTGATTTCCTCAGGCTTACCGGCGTTGTCGATGTACTTCATATCGGCCGTAACCACTTTGCACAGTTGCGTTGGTGGCTCGGTCAACGACACTACTTTGGCCACCTGCAGCGGCATGCCGTACTCATACGGCACGGCTTTGGACGTGGCGGAAGTGTCGTTGGCCTGGGCCAGCCCGGTAAACGCGGTGCAGGCGAGGGCGGCAGTGAGCAATAAAGGACGAATGTTCATGAAAGGACTCCCGAGTGGCGGTACTAGAGTTCGGCGTGATGCACCCGAACCTGCCGCACTGGGCAACAGCCAGAATGGCTGAGGGCGTGCGGTTCAGTAGAGTTTTTGACCACGGCGTTAAGGGATGGTTAACCGAGCTGAACGCCGGCTGTCAGGGAGTGCGGCGGTTTTCTCAGGAAGGTTTGGCGAATTCCTACAAAGGCTGGTGCCTTGTCTGCTTTCGGCGGCTGGAGCGGGGCGGTTATTGTCGGTTGCCGCTGCAAAATCAGTGGTTCGGGTTTGGTCACCTGATAACTTCCCTTATTGCAGATGTGCCATCATTTGCGCTGCGGACATCTGTGTCCGTGCGGTGCATAGCTGTGGCGGCTGTGTGCAGGACGCCTTCGGGCGAGCTGAGTTGGGGTTGTTCTCGGTTGACCAAGCCTGCACACAGTCCGCCTCCCACTGTTTGGTCACAGTGCTGGCGGTTACTTTCGACCCAATTGAGTAATCACCTATGCCGATAATCAAACTGCTACAAAACCGCTACCTCCCCCTCACAAGCAACGTCACCGAAACCCCGACACTGCTCATCGACACCCAAGCCAACCCGAAAGACATCCTCGAAGCCGCCGTCCAGCGCATCCGCGCCGCCGCCGACCTGCTCGAAACCCTGCATTGCCTGTGCTTCAAGCACGCCGACGTGCAAGACATTCCACACATCACCCATGCGCTTTACCTGCTGACGCAGGATGGCAATGATTTGCTGCAGGTGGCGCAGCAGCAGATGTTGAACTGGAAAGCGCCTGCCTGAGTTCACCCCTCAAAAAAGCCTGCCGTCGAAAGAGGGCAGGCTGAGAGGGTGGGTGGGGGATGCACAAGCTCATTGCGATTGCTGGCTGCGAGCGTATTCGACCAGATCCTTGGGGTAGATCATGTGATCGATTTTGCTGTCGTCTATACCGTATAAAAACGCGATGGCAGCAGCCTCGAAAGCCCAATAACCAACGTAATTGCCGTCATGGTCTTCAATGTCGAGATGACTGTCATGCCAGTTAGTTTGTAAATCTTCGAAGCCTTGGTACCAACCGTCACAGTATTGCTCAAGTAGCTCGCTGGACTCTTCAGCGCTCTCCGCGTAAATCGCCCGAATCAGCGGCGTGTACAAATCGTGATACCACTCATCAAGGTCAGCTCGCCCGGGCAAGCACTTGCGCAGCAGATCCTCATATAACGTGTCCTCGCCTGCGTAGCCGGCTCGATCAATCAGGGCGGAGAACCTGGCCAGTAAATCGATGCGATGCAGCAGGATGCACAAACTCATGACTTGGACGCATTCTTCGTACTGCTCCGGCCAATCATCGATTGCCAAAGGCGAAACGTTGGGTACATCGTTCAGAGCAAGCGCTTGCTGATTGATTTCATAGCGATCTACGAGCTTCTCCAGTCGCGGAACCAAAGAGGCTATCGGTTCGCCTGCCGTGTAACTGACCAACCAAGCGTTGAACGCGGCATCTTTGAAATAAGTAGTGCGCAACGCCTGCTCTTCAGCAGCGCTATCCGCCTGCATGGTCTCGCCCACCCAGCGGGACTCGGTTTCATCATAGAGTCGGATGGATTTTCGATAGTACGAGTCAGTGAGAAACGCTTGGCGTTTACGCACTAGGGGATCTTCCTTTTCCATAAACCTGCTCAAGATCGAGAACTGAAAAGTCTTTTTGAGATATCCGCTACGAAGGTTGAACGTTGTTGGTGGGCCGTTGGCTTCTTGCATACTCGACTCCCCTGACCAATGCCAGAGTGTGTCGCCCCGGCGAGAGTCGGTGATGTTAGGCAAGATCTCACCCTGTTGAAATTGTCTGGGAGAGTTTTCTTGGGTTGGCGTAAACCAATAACCTCGCTCAGCGCTCAAAGGACAAACCCGAATAAATGGTTGTTACTTCAGATCGAAAACCTCAAAACCTTTTCGACCGGGCAGAGTGTTGACACCTTTCGGTTCCTCTGGCTGCCCTTTGATTGCGACGTAGTCATAGACAAGGAATTTTGAGGGATCTTCATAACCCTCATTCGGTATCACTAAGCGCATTTGTTGTGCATTTAAGTACAACAGGCTCGGAAGCGCTTTTTCGGCGAAATCGATTCGCTCCAGGTTTTTAGTCTTTGGATTTTTGCGTACAACGGCTCCTTTCAAGTAGGGGGAGCCATAGTTCAGAGCGTAAATCAGACTGGCTCCTGAGCATCTTGCTAATACGATGTCGCCAACGAAGTTTGTATCTGGCATGTCCGGAAAAGCGGTATCGACATTATCGCCAATCATCACGAATAGCTGTTGCCCATCCTTACTTGAGCTGGCGAGCAAGGCCGCACTGGTTCCGTCGGGAAATGGGCAGTCCAGGACGACTTTCTTAGGATCAGCTAAAAGCGGACGACAAAAAATGGCAAAAACTAAAACGATCCACAAGTTTTTCATTGTAATGCCGTCCGCAAAACGTCCATCGAGTCAGGATTCGCCGCTAGTTTTTTGGCGCACTCACTTATTTTTTTGTAATAGACTCCATTGGTTTTGCCCCGGTATTTTTTATACGCCTCTTCCGTTGAACTGGAAATATCCAGCCAGTACTGCATGTACTCTGTTCCCAGTTGAATATTCTGAGCTTCGTCCCATATGGATTGGGATGCGTAGAAGGCTGCCCCAGCCGCAAAGGCTTCTTCAGTCTGAGCATCGCTCGGAGAACGTCCCAATTGTTTTTTCTTTCGGTACTTATAGACTTGTTTTACTGCAGGCTCTTGCATCTGCATAAGGCCTCGGGCTGAATGTTTACCTAAACCCGCATTCGCGTCAAAGCGTGACTCCATATAAATCTGGCAAATCACCAGGTTATTTCTAATTTTTCGGTGTACGAGATGAACAGTTTCTTTAAGGCTGCGTTTTTGAAGCGCGTAGCTCTTAAAGAGGCTTCTTGCTCTGGAGTGTCTGACTCGAATGTATTGTTCGCCCAGAACTCTTTGGTTTCGTCGCTGTAAGCGAGAAAGTCGTTATATCTGACCTCGGTTAAAAAATCTTGTCTTCTGTTCATAACAGAGTTTTTACTCAAGAGTGAAAGTGATAGTTACGCTATTTCTTCGTGAAACGTTTTTTTGTTTAATGCAGATAGTTTGACTTCGCCTCCGTTAGGGAGTGCGAAGTGGTCCTGAAAGTGCGTCCAAGTATATTCATTTTCCGTTCTTAGACGCTTCGCTCAGCGCTCAAAGCGCTAGCGCCGAGCGAAGGGTAAAGCAGCTTATTCTTCGCCTGACCAATACCAAATAGTGTCCCCCCAATGAGAGTCTTTGATGTCAGGCATAACCTCACCTTGAATGAAGTGACGACGAGACTCAGCTTTGGCAGGGGTAAACCAATAGCCAGTTTTGCTACATGGCTGACCAGCGTCAACACGAGCAACCTGTGACCCATTTGTTGGTCGATAATTTCTAGCGTACTCGACCAAGTCTTTGGGATAGACCATATGGTCTATTTTGCTGTCGTCTATGCCATATAAAAATGCAATAGCTGCTGCTTCGATGGCCCAGTACCCGACATAATTTCCATCCTCTCCTTGTAAGTGAGTATCGTGCCAAGGAGCCTGTTTAAAGGCTGGGTACCATTGTTGGCAATATTTTTTTAGAAGCTTTGAAGATTCTTCTTTATTATTAATGTATAGGGCTTGTACAAGTGGTGTATATACGTCGTGATACCAACGATCGACGTCGTGACGGTTTGGCAGAACTTTCTTCAATAAGTCTTCGTAAAGAGTGTCATCACCAGCATACCCCGCTTGGTCAATGAGTTTTACGAAGCGAGGTAATAAGTCTGTTCGGTGCAACAAAATACAGAGACTGATAACTTGAACCGCTTCCTCGTATTGGTCCGGCCAGTCGTCTAGTGCCAGTGGCGATATTTTTGGTGATTTTTCATATTCGGCTAGAGTCTTTTGACGGATCTCGTATTTTTCAATTAGGTCCTCCAACAGAGGGACGAGGTTCTCTATGTTTTCCCCTGCGGTATAGCTGGCAAGAAGCTTGTCAAGAGCTAGAGTCTGAAAAAAAGCTGAGCGAAGTGATGCTTCTTCCTCTGCAGTGTCGGATTTGAATTTATTGCTCTTGAAGAACTCGATTACTTCATCGTGTTCTCTCAGAAAATTTTCGTAGTGCTTTTCACTAAAGAATTTCTGTCTTTTATTCATAGTGTTCATAGCTCAATTTTAAGGGTGTCCAACGCGCCGTGTTTTTTGGCTAAGGACTTTTTGCGCTTATTCACAAAACTTTTAACCTCAGCTTCGCCGTAGTGGAAGGCTTTATGGTCCGTATGTTCAGTTTCACTTGAGTTGTTTAGCCTTGCCTCCGCGTGGTTCTTAGGGCTTGAACTAGGATGATACAGCGGAGAATAAAAGAGATGGCGGCTATAAGAAGCTTCTACTTGTCCAAGAAGCGATCGACCAGCAATGGCTTTGCTCAGGTTCCTAAGTATCCATTGGGTGCTCATTTGGACTAAGATTTGTTTGTCTTTGTTGGGATTGGTTTCTGAAGTTTTACTTGGTTTTGCTGCTGCTCGGCCAGTTCTTGCGGAGCGCGTTTTTGTACCAGTAGTTGCACTTTGCTCGGCTTCTATAGGTTCAAGCAGTGCACTGGGATCGCTCAATCCCGATACACCAAGTTTAGAACTGATGCCCGGTTTTCTCGTGTTATTTGGTTTGCGCATAAATTTCGGCGCATCTTCATCGCGGCTAGCCTTCGCTTCTACAATGGCGAACTTTTCGCCGCCATTGTTGGCCGGGTTGGCGCGCCAAACAGCATCGATGCCCGTTCCGTTTGCGCCGTCAGACAATTTATAAAGCACATGCTTCGCCTTAGGACTCCCGCCTGCCGAAAGCTTGCCCATCTTGCTCCCACTCGGCACGCCCTCGAGCCACTTCCCATCAGCACCCTTGTCATGCCCGTCCCAATCCTTGCCCCAGCCAAACTCCACTGCGCAGATGTAGTCCGCAATGTGTTCGCCGCTCACTCCCAAACCTTCGTTCAAAATGCTGGAAGGGGCCTGAAGGCCCATTTTCGAGGCTTCGACCTGATTGGAGTGGGTGCCACTGGCGCCATCGGTGCCTTTCGCTGCAACCGAGGAGTCTTTGTTGGCGGGTTTTTCTGCTCTTTTCGGGTGGCTGGAGCCGGAGCCGGCCGCTGAGCTATTGCGCTGCATGCCTTTCCATTTCACCAGTCGTTTTTCAACGATCCCGACCATGGCCGGCATGTTGTCGCGGGAGGAGGCGAGGACGGTGACGACGGAGGTTTTTGCCCAGTTGGGCAGGCTCTGGAACGTCGAGGATCCTTTGACGCCGGTGATGATTTCATCGAGTTCGCCGCGTAGCTTGCCAGCGTTGAATATCTGCTTGAGCAGTTCTTCCGGGCTGGTTTTGATTCCGCACTCTTGCAGGACGAAGCGGAGCAGGTCGAACAGTACCGGGGCATAGCGCTGCGGGTCTTTATTGACGATGCGCAGGCTTTTTTTCAGGCCGTCGCCGGGACCTGGAATCCAGCCGATGACGGCCATCAGCAGGTCGAACTGTGCGTCTTCCTTGCCATCGGTCGACTCTGCGTTGTAGAGGACGATTGCGGACTCAATGGTGTCGTAGGCATCGATGGCTTGCCCCAGGAACGGCACTGCGCCTAGCGCGATGCCTTTTGCCAGCTCAACGGCGGCTTCTTGATAGGCGGCGCTACGGTCTTCGCCGCCGTCGTTTGCGCTCTCAGCTACTGCCTCGCTCATGTCAGCCTCCCTGCGGCTTTCTCCACTAATGCTTGTAAATCAACCTGGTTCGGGTCCAGGCCGAGCTTGCGTAAATCTTCGTTAACTTTTTCGTCCGAGTTCTGCACCACCGCGACACTTTCGCGGCTGAACGGCCGTGGATCTTCGCCGTAATAGACTTTGGCTGGTCCTTTCGGCACGTCTTCCAACCGGGCGAAGCCGTCATCGTCCAGCACGCCTTCACGGGTCGAACCATCGGCAAAATCAACGCGATAAGACGCGCCCGGCACCGGTTCCAGATTGTCGTAGTGCAAATTCAACTCAAGCCACGTCGGGTTGGCCTTGGCTTTTTCCATCAGCCTTCCGGCGATGTCCGCCGCTGCCAACCCCGGAATCAACGGCACCAAAATCCCGATCCCGGTGCCCACGCCAGGTGCGCCGCCGGTATTGACCTTCACTTCAGCGCCGCTGATGGTCACGCCGCCGGCGTCGACCTTGACGAAACTGCCGCCAGCCTTGGCGGTGAGTTCCATGCCGGCGTCTATCACGACCTTGTCGCCGGCGTGGTAGTGGATTTCGCTGCCGGCTTCGACGAATTGAGCGGTGCCGATTTTTACATGCTGGGTCACGCCGACGGTCAGGTGCTCGTCGGCGCGCATTTCGCTGATGCGATCCAGATGGGTGATGCGGTGTTCTTCAACCTTGAATTCGCTCAGCGTGTTGGCTTCGACGGTGTCGTGCCGTTCGTTGCCGACGCGGATTTTCTGGTCGTGCTCGATGTTTTCGTCCCAGTCGCGTTGGGCGTGGATGTAGATCTGCTCGACGCCTTTCTTGTCTTCGATACGGAATTCGTTGTAGCCCTTGCCGCCCGGTGAGCTCAGGGTTTTGAAGGTGCTGCGGGTTTTGTTTGCCGGCAGGTCGTAGGGGACGACGTTTTCCTTGTGGTACAGGCAACCGGTGACCAATGGCTGGTCGGGATCGCCTTCGAGGAAGGTAACGAGGACTTCCATGCCGATGCGCGGGATGGCGATGCCGCCGTACGCGGCGCCGGCCCAGCCGCTGGCGACGCGCATCCAGCAGGTGGTTTTGTCGTTGGACTGACCGTCGCGATCCCAGTGGAATTGCACTTTGATGCGGCCGTATTGGTCGCAGTGGATTTCTTCGCCTGCGGGGCCGGTGACGACGGCGGTCTGGCTGCCGAGGACTTTTGGTTTCGGGTGTTCAAGGGCAGGGCGGTAGTGCGCGTCCCAAGGGGTGGCGAGGAAGCTGTTGCGGTAGCCCTGGTGGAAATCGCTTTTGTTGTCGGTGACGTCGCTGGTGACGTTTTCGCCGAGGACTTGCGGTTGTTTGCCTTCGTGGAAGACTTCCAGCAGCAGCCACAGGTCATTCCATTCGGCGCGCGGGTGTTCAGCGAGCGTGAGGAAATGGCCGCTGGTGAGGGTCGGTTCGTCACCTTTGCCTTCGGCGAGTTTGTAGTCGCTGCGATGGCGTTCCAGCGCGCGGGTGGAAAGGAACTTGCCGCGCTCGCGGGTGGTGAAACGGCCGGGGTAGTCGTAGTCTTCGAGGTCCGGGGCAAAGGTGCTTTTCGCCGTGCCTTCGGGGAGGATCTGCGGTTTTTCGAAGTCGTAATCGCGGCGGCTGACGCGGGTGGTGCGGGTTTCCAGGCGCAGGTTGAAGCGTTTGATCACCGGTTTGTCGGCGGCCATGCCGGAGTCTTGCTGGTAGCTCACGGCTTTGAGTTTGCGGAACACGGTCTGGTCGTCGCCGAATACCAGTTTGTGGCCGCTGCTGCTGTGCTGGAAGTGAAAGTGGATACCTTCTTCCTCGCACAGGCGCTGGATGAAATGCAGGTCGGATTCGTCGTACTGCACGCAGTACTCACGCTCCGGGTATTCGGCGTTGAGCTGGAAGCTGTAGGCGTCGGCAAGAATGCCGCGATCTTCCAGGACCTGAGCGATGATCTTCGGCACGGTCAATTGCTGGAAAATCTGCTGATCGTGGTTGTGCCGCAGGTAGGCCAGTTGTGGCACCAGGCTGAGGCTGTAACGGGTCAGGGTCTTGCCGGAGTCGCCTTGCTCGATGCGATAGACCAGACCGTGGATCTTGCCTTCGCCGGTCGGGCCGAAGGTCAGGACGCCGGGTTTGTGCAACAGCTCTTCGAGTTTGAGGTCGGGGCGGGCGCTGACGAGTTCGAGGTCGAAACGGAACGGTTCGTTGAGGGCTTCGCGACCGGTGAAGCTGAGGACTTGCAGGTCGGCGTTGGCGCCTTCAAGCGTGAGGGTAATGTGGGTTGCGTTGGCGTCCAGCATGCCTTGAATTCCGTCCATTGAATAAGCAGGTGACGGATGATGGAGGATTCAGCCGCCTCGTTCAAGGCACAAAAGCCGTAGGTCTGGCAGGTTTGCGGTATAGGGAAAACCCTTAGATGAGGTGTTTGGCCCAATGAAACCGGGCATTTGCTGCGAATTGGCGTTCATTGCCGGCAACTTTTCCCACGACCCGGCGTTGAAGAATCCTCAGTCAGATTCAGACTAAAGTCGCCTGTAGAACGTCAAAGCCATCTGCCATCATTGCCGTTCACCCCTGCGTGTTCACTTTCTCCTGGTTCAATCTGACCCGGGACGGGAGCTATTTTTCTGGCTTGTTGCGCGCTTGCGCAAACGCTGCATTGTTGGAGTTTTTCATGCGTCCCCCATTTCCCCTCATCACCCCGCGCCAGTCGTTTGGCTTCGGAGCCTTTGTGCTGTGCGCAGGTTTTACCGCACAGGTTCAGGCCAGCGGATTTCTTGAAGACACCACGGCGAAAATCGAATCGCGCACGGTGTACTTCAACCGCGATTTCCGTGATGGGCACACCACGAACGATCAGGGCGCGTCCAAGCGTGAAGAGTCGGCACAGGGCTTTATTCTCAACCTGCAATCGGGCTACACCGAAGGCACCGTGGGTTTTGGTCTCGATACGCTGGGCATGCTTGGTTTTCAACTCGATTCCAGCCCGGACCGCAGCAACAGCGGCTTGCTGCCTTCCAGCGGCAACGACCCACGCGGCTCGAAAGGCCAGTACGCGAAAATGGGCCTGACCGCCAAGGTCAAGGTTTCGGACACGGTGCTGAAGTACGGCGCACTGCTGCCGGATCTGCCGTTGCTGAAATACAACGACGGTCGTTTGCTGCCGACCATGTTCAACGGCGCCATGCTGACCTCTAAAGAGGTGAAAGACCTGACCTTCATGGCCGCGCGCCTGAACAAGTACACCGCGCGTGATTCCACCGATTCGCAAGACATCCGCGTGCACTGTAAAAACAAGCGCTATGCGTGCAACACCACCGCCGACCATTTCGACATGTACGGCTTCGATTACAAGATCAACGATCGCTTGACCGCGCAGTATCACTACGCCGAACTGGAAGACATTTATCGTCAGCACTTTGTCGGGCTGTTGAGTAATCAACCGTTAGCTGGCGGTGTACTTAAAGCGGATCTGCGCGTGCTTAAAAGTGCCGACAGTGGTGATGCCAAGGCCGGTTCCATCGATAACCGCGCGTTGAGCGGCATGCTGTCGTATGCGCATAGCGGTCACACGTTCAGCGCCGGTTGGCAGCGCATGAACGGCGACAACTCGATGCCGTACCTCGATGGCAGCAACCCGTATCTGGTCAACTACGTGCAGGTCAACGACTTCGCCGCCGCGCAGGAACGTTCGTGGCAACTGCGTTATGACTATGACTTCAAAGCCATTGGCATTAATGGTTTGAGCTTCCTGACGCGCTATGTGAGCGGTGATCACATCAAGGTGTTGGGCAGTGATCAGGAAGGGAAAGAGTGGGAACGCGACAGCGAGTTGAAGTATGTGATTCAGACGGGCACGTTCAAGGATGTGAGTTTGCGTTTGAGGAATGCGACTTACCGTACCAACTATGAGAAGTTTGCTCGGGATGTGGATGAGACACGGTTGATTGTGAGTTATAGCTTTTCGGTGTTGTAGGTCTTGGATGTGTAGTGCTTGATCGGGCGCTATCGCGAGCAGGCTCACTCCTACAATGGATTAATGTTGATCGCAATATCCGCGTCCGCTGAAGATCCCCTGTAGGAGTGAGCCTGCTCGCGATGAGGCCCTTGAAATTGCTGCTACAACCAATGCCAGAACCGGCTCCAGAACCCCCGATTCAAATCCTCTTTGCAGCCGGCATATTGCCGCGCATATACATCCGAACGATTCTGCACTTTGCGCGCCGTTGGCATCAGCCAGGCTTTGCTCGCGTAAGTCTTGTTGCGGAAGCCGCCCCAGCCTTCGTGGTAGTTGAGGTATTGGTTGTAGGCGTCGTACTTGTAGACGCCATTGATCGAATAGGTCTTGTCCATGTACCAGCCGACGAAGTCGATGGCGTCGTCGAAGTCTTCGCGGTCGGCCCAGTTGCGGCCGGTGCTTTTCTGGTAATCGGCCCAGACTTCATCTTTGGCTTGCGCATAACCCGAGGCGGTCGAGACGCGGCCCCACGGGATTACCCAGAGCAAGTATTTGCGCGGAGTCTTGGCGTCGTAGCGGTAGCCGGATTCCTGATACATGATCGCGAAGGGCACCTGAATCGGTACGCCCCAGCGTTTTTGCGTGACTTGCGCAGCGTCGTACCAGTCGCTTTTCTCGCGGAAGATTTCGCAGATGTCTTCCGGCGAGCGGGGCGGCGAGGTGCCGCACCCGCTCAGTAGCGTTGCCAGTGTCAGTAGTCCAAGCGTCTGCCTGTAATTCAAAAGCCGTTATCCCGTCGTGCGCAAAAAGGCCGACAGTCTACGCGCTCAGCTCAATTGGTGACGATAGGGCAAATCCGGACCGGTCTTGCTGCAAGTCAGCGCGGCGGCTTGCACAGCGAACCTGAGCATGGCGTCGATCTGTTCGCGAGCGAGTTGCTGCACGCCTTCAACCGAATCCAGACCGTGCTCGGTCAGCCAGGTGATCAGCGCGGCCTGGAAGGTATCGCCCGCGCCAACGGTATCGGCGATCTTTACCGAGGCTGCCGGCACCGACCAGTTGCCATGCTGGCGGCTGAACACACTGGCGCCGTCGCCACCCCGGGTCAGGAAAACGATCTGGCAGCGATGTTCGAGCCAGCCTTCGATCACCCGTTGTGGGTCCTGTTCGGGGTAGAGCAGGCTCAGATCTTCGTCGCTGACCTTGATCAGATCGGCCAGTGGCACCAGCGTCGCGATGCGCTCGCGCCACAGGTCGATGTTCGGCTGGGGATTGAGGCGTACGTTCGGGTCGAGGGTGATCAGGCGTTTGCCGCTTTCACGCTGTACCAAGGTCAGCAAGGTGTCGCCGATCGGCTGCACCACTAGCGAGAACGAGCCAATGTGCAAGCCGCGCACCTCAGCGCCCAGCTCTGGCAGATGCGCCAGACTCAACTGCCGGTCCGCGCAGCCTTCACCGCGAAAGCTGTAGTGCGGCGAGCCATTGGCACCGACGGCGACCATGGCCAGCGTGGTCGGTGCGGCGAAGTCCACCAGATAGTCCGGGCTTACGCCTTCGTCCTGCAGCACTCGCTGCAAGCGCCGGCCGAGGTAGTCGGTGGACAGTCCGCCGAACAAGGCCGAGTCCACGCCCAGACGGCGCAAACCGACGGCGACGTTGAACGGCGAGCCGCCAGCAATCGCCTTGAAATTCACTTTCGAGGCCAGACCGCTGGCGTCGTCTTCACTGAAAAAATCAAACAGGGCTTCGCCACACACCAAATACATAATTGTTTGCTCTTTATAGGGTTGCGACATGCTGTTGATAGCGTTCATAGGCCTGCTGGAACGCCGCGACGTTGGCGGCAATCGGCAGGGTTTCACTGCTTGAATCGAGTTTCACGCAGCGCTGGCACAGGTCGGCGAGGCTGTCTTCGTGGCCGTTCGACCAGGATTTGCACCACGCCGCTTGAATCGCTGCGCCGAGGGCGGCGGCTTCGCTTTGTTCGGTGCAGATCACCGGGGTGTTCATGATGTCGGCGACGATCTGCCGCCACACCGCGCTTTTCGAACCGCCGCCGATCAGGCAAATGCTGCGGCTTTGTAAACCATTCTGGCGGAGCAAATCCAGCCCGTAGCGCAAACCGAAGGTGGTGCCTTCGACGGCGGCGCGGCACAGATTGGCCTGGGTCAGGTTGTCCAGCGTCAGACCGTGCAGGCTGCCGGTGGCGTGGGGCAGGGCGGGCACCCGTTCGCCGTTGAGGAACGGCAGCATGCTCACGCCGTCAGCGCCGATGGGGGCTTGAGCGACGAGGTCGTTGAACTGCTGCAGATCGAGGTCGAACAGCTCGCGGATCGCGCCGGTGGCGTTGGTCAGGTTCATGGTGCAGATCAGCGGCAACCAGCCACCGCTGGAGGAACAGAACGTCGCGACCGAGGCATCCGGGCTGACTTTCGGCACTTCGGAATAGGCGTACACCGTGCCGGAAGAACCGAGGCTCATGGTGATCGCGCCGGGCTGAATATTGCCGGTGCCGATGGCGCCCATCATGTTGTCGCCGCCGCCGCTGGAGACCACCGCGTCGGGGTTGATGCCGAGGTGTTCGGCAATCGCCGGCAAAATGGTGCCGACAGATTGATGTGCATCGATCAGCTCTGGCAGCGCCGCTTGCAGGCGTCCGCTGGCGTCGATGTCGCGCAGCAGTTGCAAGTCCCATTGGCGGGTGCGCACGTTGAAATAGCCGGTGCCGGAAGCGTCGCCGTATTCACTGCAGGCGCGGCCGGTGAGCCAGAAGTTCAGGTAGTCGTGGGGCAGCAGGATGCGCGCGATGCGCGCGAACACCACGGGGTGTTGTTCTTTGGTCCAGAGCAGTTTCGACACCGTGTAGCCCGGCGCGATGACCACGCCGAGGCGTTCCAGCGAACCTTTTTCACCGCCCAGATGAGTGAGCAGACGGTCGTTTTCGGCGCTGGTTTCGGTGTCGCACCAGAGCTTGGCCGGGCGCAGCACTTCACCTTGATCATCGAGCAGGACCAGGCCGTGTTGCTGACCGGAGACGCCGATGCCGAGGATCGACTGGCCATCGACATTTGCCGCCAGTAATGCCTGGCGGGTAGCGATGGCGAAGGCGTCCAGCCATTGCTGGGTGTCTTGTTCGCGGCGGCCGTTGGCGCCGCTGATCATTGTGTGCGCGGCGGCGCCTTGGCCGAGGACCTGGCCGGTGGCGGCGTCGAGGATGATGGCTTTGCTGCCTTGGGTGCCGCAGTCGATGCCTAGGAACAGTTGTTGTGTTGTCATGTGTGAACCACTCGGGTGTGGTGAAGATCAAGAGCTTACCCCCTCACCCCAACCCTCTCCCCCAAGGGGGCGAGGGGGGAAGGGAGCCGATTGGGGGGCTGTTCAAATCCTGAGTTCGACTCCGGACGTTCAGGTCGATGTAACTTGCACAAACCACTCGGTCAGTTCCCTCTCCCTCCGGGAGAGGGCTAGGGTGAGGGGCTTTTCAATCCAGAATCCGCTGGAGAGTCCGCGTCACACCATCCTCGCGCAAGCTGTTACAGCACCACTCGAACGCCGCCACAAACTCCGCCGAACGCGGAATCGCCGTGCCAAAAATCTCCTCAACCGCCAACAACCGCTGCGTGATTAAAGCATCGTCCGCCACCAACGCCTGACAAAACGCCGCGCGCGGATCAGGAATCGAATAGGTGTCACCATTCTCATCCACCCCCTTCAAATACAACGCCCACGCCGCCACCACCAACGCCGCACGTTTAGTCTCCTGCCCATCAGCAATCAAGCGGTTGATGGTAGGAATAGTGAACTTGGGAAACTTCGACGAGCCGTCCGAACACACTCGCTCCAACTGATCGGCAATCGCCTGATTGGAAAACCGCGCCACCAGCGTGTTTTTGTAATCCGTCAGATCAATGCCGGGCACCGGCGCCAATTGCGGGGTCACGTCCAGATCCATGTAAGCGCGCATATAACGCACGAACAGCGGGTCATTCATGGTCTCGTGAACAAACCGGTAACCCTTCAAAAAGCCCAGATAGGTCAGCGCCAGGTGGCTGCCGTTGAGCAGTTTGATTTTCATCTCTTCGTAGGGCGAAACATCGTCGGTGAACTGCACACCGACCTTTTCCCACGCCGGGCGGCCATTGACGAATTTATCCTCCAGCACCCATTGCACAAACGGCTCGCAGACCACCGGCCAAGCATCGTCGACGCCGTGTTTATCGGCCAGTTGCAGGCGATGCGCGGTGCTGGTCATCGGCGTGATGCGGTCGACCATGGCGTTGGGGAAACTGACGTTGGCGTCGATCCAGCTGCACAGATTGCTGTTAC
Organism: Pseudomonas sp. 29; assembly: GCF_002754355.1. Taxonomy (NCBI): domain Bacteria; kingdom Pseudomonadati; phylum Pseudomonadota; class Gammaproteobacteria; order Pseudomonadales; family Pseudomonadaceae; genus Pseudomonas; species Pseudomonas sp. 29. The sequence continues at coordinate 6,357,896 of NZ_PEEY01000001.1, read as the reverse complement.
GCAGCGTGGCAAAGGCCAGCAGCGCCTTGCGGGTCACGGCGCCGTTGTGCGGCAGGTTATCGCAGGACATCACGGTAAATGCCGGAATGCCCGCCGCGCGGCGTTTTTCCAGGGCTGCACACAAGAAGCCGAACACGGTTTTCGGGTCCTCTGGGTGGGCCAGGTCGTGTTGAATCTGTGGCAAGTGCGCCATGAACTCGCCGTTGCTGTCGTCGATGCAATAACCGCCCTCGGTGATGGTCAGCGAGACGATGCGGATTTGCGGATCGGCGAGTTTGTCGATCAATGCCTGAGCGCCGTCCTCGGCCAGCAGCATGTCGCGAATCGCGCCGATCACGCGGACTTCGGTGTCGTCGCTGTCGCCGAGTTCGAACAGCGTGAACAGGTAATCCTGCTCCTTGAGATCGTCGCGGGCGCGGCGGTCTTCGGCGCGCAGGCCGACGCCGCAAATCGCCCAGTCGAGCGCTTCGCCGGTGTTCATCAGGGCATCGGTGTAATACGCCTGATGTGCGCGATGGAAGCCGCCGACGCCGATGTGGGCGATGCCCTGGCGAGTGTCGCTGAGGCTGTAGGCCGGTAGTTGTACTTCGGCGGCCAGACGATGGAGATTCTGTTGGTTGAGTTTCATCGGGAATTCTCGAAGTCAGGCCGCAGCGCGCAGCGGACGGGTCAATGCGACACCTTCGGCATCGAATAAATGGCACTGGGCCGCGTCGAGGTGCAGGCTCAGTTGTTCGCCGTAACGGCTGGCCAGATCCCCGCGCACGCGCATGGTCAGGGCTTCGCCAGCGTTGGTGGTGACGTGGCAGAAGGTGTCGCTGCCCAAGCGTTCGCTAACGTCGGCGGTGACTTGCAGGCTGCAATCGCCGGGTTGCGCCAGCTCCAGATGCTCCGGGCGAATACCGAGGGTCACGGCGCTGCCGACACTCAGATTGCCGGCATTATAGGGCAGGGTGATGCGCGTACCGGCGTCCAGCGAGACTTCGCAGCTCTGGCCATCGACGCGGGCGATTTTACCTTTGAGGAAACCCATTTTCGGCGTGCCGAGGAACCCCGCGACGAACAGGTTCGCCGGGTTGTGATACAGGTCCAGTGGCGAGCCGACCTGTTCGATCTTGCCGCCATTGAGTACCACAACCTTGTCGGCCATGGTCATCGCTTCGACCTGATCGTGGGTCACGTAGATCATCGTCGCTTGCAGGTCTTTGTGCAGGCGCAGCAGTTCCAGACGCATCTGCACACGTAGCGCGGCGTCGAGGTTGGACAGCGGTTCGTCAAAGAGGAAGATTTTCGGATTACGCACGATGGCGCGACCGATCGCAACGCGCTGACGCTGGCCACCGGAGAGCTGCTTCGGCTTGCGTTCAAGCATCGGCCCGAGTTCGAGAATCCGCGCCGCTTCGCCGACTTTCTTCTCGACTTCGGCTTTCGGCACGCCGGCCAGATCGAGGGCGAACGACATGTTCTTTTTCACGGTCATGTGCGGGTACAGCGCGTAGGTCTGGAACACCATCGCCAGATCGCGCTTGGCCGGGCTGACTTCGGTGATGTCACGGCCATCGAGTTCGATGGTGCCGTCGCTGACTTCTTCGAGGCCGGCGATCAGCCGCAGCAAGGTGGATTTGCCGCAGCCCGACGGGCCGACGAAGACCACGAATTCCTTGTCGTTCACTTCAAGGTCGATGCCCTTGATGATGGAGAAACCTTCGAAGCCTTTTTGCAGATTCTTGATTTTCAGGTTGGCCATGATGATGGGCCTCCGCAATTTATTATTCAGATGAACCGGATCGGCTTTTCTGTGGGAGCGAGCTTGCTCGCGAAGGGGGCGTGTCAGTCACCATCAGTGTTTGATGACACTCCGCTTTCGCGAGCAAGCTCGCTCCCACAGGGGATAGGGTTGGGTTCGGGATGTTCATTTCACGGCGCCGAACGAGAGGCCGCGTACCAGTTGTTTCTGGCTGATCCAGCCGAAGATCAGGATCGGCGCACACGCCAGGGTCGACACCGCCGACAACTTGGCCCAGAACAAGCCTTCAGGACTCGAGTAAGAAGCGATCAAAGCAGTCAACGGCGCGGCCTTCGACGAGGTCAGGTTCAGCGACCAGAACGCCTCGTTCCAGCACAGAATCAGCGACAGCAGCACGGTCGAAGCGAGGCCACCCTTGGCGATCGGCAGCAGCACGCGAACCATTTCCTGCCACAGCGTGGCGCCGTCGAGGCGGGCGGCTTCGAGGATGTCTTTGGGGATGTCCTTGAAGTAGGTGTAAACCATCCAGACCACAATCGGCAGGTTGATCAGCGTATAGATCACGATCAGCGCGATGCGCGTGTCGAGTAGGCCGAAACTCTTCGCCAGCAGGTAGATCGGCATCAGCACGCCCACCGGCGGCAGCATCTTGGTCGAGAGCATCCACAGCAACGTGCCTTTGGTGCGCTGGGTTTCGTAGAACGCCATCGAGTACGCGGCCGGCACCGCGATCAGCAGACAAAGGGCCGTGGCGCTGAAGGAAATCACCACTGAATTCCAGGCGAAACTGAAGTAATCGCTGCGCTCATTGATGTGCAGGTAGTTCTCCAGCGTCGGCGTGAAGATGAACTGCGGCGGTGTGGCGAACGCGTCGATTTCGGTTTTGAAACTGGTCATCACCATCCAGAAGATCGGGAAGAAAATCACGATCGCGATGGCCCAGGCCAGGGTGCCGAGCAGCAGGCTTTGCAGCCGGCGGGATTGTTGAAGAGTCATGGCAGGCCTCAGGCTTTGTCAGTCAGGTTTTTGCCGATCATCCGCACCAGAATGATCGCGGCGATGTTGGCGATGACCACGGCAATCAAACCGCCCGCCGAGGCCATGCCGACGTCGAACTGCACCAGCGCCTGGTTGTAGATCAGGTAGGCGAGGTTGGTCGAGGCGTAGCCGGGGCCGCCGTTGGTGGTGGTGAAAATCTCGGCGAACACCGACAGCAGGAAGATCGTTTCGATCATCACCACCACCGCAATCGGCCGCGCCAGATGCGGCAGGGTCAGGTGCCAGAAGATCGCGACCGGCCCGGCGCCGTCAAGGCGTGCGGCTTCCTTCTGTTCCTGGTCGAGGGACTGCATGGCCGTCATCAGAATCAGGATCGCGAAGGGCAGCCATTGCCACGAGACAATGATGATGATCGACAGCAGCGGGTAGTGAGCGAGCCAATCCACCGGTTGCGCGCCGAAGAGTTTCCAGATGTAGGCGAGGATCCCCGAGACCGGATGGAAAATCAGGTTCTTCCAGATCAGCGCACCGACCGTGGGCATGATGAAGAACGGCGAAATCAGCATGACCCGGACGATGCCGCGCCCGAGGAATTCACTGGCCTCCAGCAATGCACTGATCAGCACGCCGAAGACCACGCTGATCAGCAACACGCTACCGACCAGCAACAGCGTGTTGGTAGCGCCGGGCATGAAGCCCGAGTCGGTCAGAAAGTAGCTGAAATTCTCCAGCCCGACGAACTGGTTTTCACCGGGGTAGAGCAGGTTGTAGCGGATCATCGAGAAGTAGATGGTCATGCCCAGCGGCACGATCATCCACAGCAGCAACAGGGCCACCGAAGGGCTGACCAGAAACCAGCCGGGATTGCGTACGCGGGCTTTGCGCGCAGGCTGCGACAGGTCGATGTGGGCTTTGGCAGTTGAAGTATTCATGGTGATCACAACCGAGTCATACAGACCTATGAAGATCTAATGCAGGAGTGAGCCTGCTCGCGATGGCGGTGTGTCAGTCACCGTCTGTTTCAGATTGAAAACCGCCATCGCGAGCAGGCTCACTCCTACAAAAGGCAGGAGCGAGCTGTTGCGGTTACTTGGGATAACCGGCGCGCTTCATCTCGCGTTCAGTGGTTTGCTGCGCGGCGGTCAAGGCTTGATCCACCGTGGTCTGGCCGATCAGCGCCGCCGAGAACAGCTTGCCGACCTGGGTGCCCACCGCCTGGAACTCAGGAATGGTCACCAGTTGAATGCCGATGTACGGCACCGGTTTCAGCGTTGGCTTGCTCGGATCAGCCGCTTTCAGCGATTCCAGCGTGACCTTGGCAAACGGCGCGGCGCTCATGTAGGCATCGCTGTAGGTCGAGGCGCGGGTGCCTGGCGGTACGTTGGCGATGCCGTCAGTTTTGGCCACCAACTCGCCGTACTCTTTGGAGGTCGCCCAGGCGCTGAACTCTTTCGCGGCGTCTTTGGCTTTGGAACTGGTCGGAATCGCCAGCGCCCACGAGTACAGCCAGGCCGAGCCTTTGTCAGTCACTTGATGCGGGGCGAAGGTGAAGCCGACATGATCGGCAACCTTGCTCTGGGTCTTGTCGGTGACGAACGAGCCGGCGACGCTGGCATCGACCCAGATCGCGCATTTGCCGCTGTTGAACAGTGCGAGGTTTTCGTTGAAACCGTTGCTGGAAGCGCCCGGCGGGCCGGATTTCTTCATGGTGTCGACGTAGAAATTCAGCGCGTTTTTCCATTCCGGCCCGGTAAATTCAGGCTGCCATTTCTCATCGAACCAGCGCGCGCCATAGGCGTTGGCGACGGTGGTGATCAGCGCCATGTTCTCGCCCCAGCCGGCCTTGCCGCGCAGGCAGATGCCGTACTGTTCCTTGTCCTTTTTCGTGAGCTTTTCGGCGAAACCGGCAATCTCTTCCCAGGTCGGACGCTCGGGCATGGTCAGGCCGGCATCCTTGAACAGGTCGGTGCGGTAATAGGTGATCGAGCTTTCCGCGTAGAACGGCAGGGCGTACAGCGAACCCTTGACCGACAGGCCTTCACGCACCGACGGGAACACATCGTCGAGGGCGTAACTGGCCGGCAGATCCTTCATCGGCTCGAGCCAGCCTTTGGCGCCCCACAGTGCCGCTTCGTACATGCCAATGGTCAACACGTCGAACTGGCCACCCTGGGTGGCGATGTCGGTGGTCAGGCGTTGACGCAGGACGTTTTCTTCGAGCACCACCCAGTTGAGCTTGATGTCCGGATGCTCGGTCTCGAAGGTTTTCGAGAGCTTTTGCATGCGGATCATGTCGCTGTTGTTGACGGTGGCGATGGTCAGGGTCTGGGCGCCAAGGCTGACGCTGCTGAGGGTCATGCAGGTGAGGGCAAGCAGAGTTTTTGCAGTCGGTTGCATCGTGCACTCCTTTTCTGCACCCGGAGGGTTACAGAAGGACAGTTATTGTTTTTGTGTCTTCCTGTGCAGGAAGAATGTGCGCTGATTACAGCCTTCAATCGCAGGACTGACAAATCATCCCTAGCACTTTTATCGATACTTTTTTGCACTGGGTGTTGGCCGGGTGAACGCAGGGAAGGGGGTTACAGCGGGGAGCAGTTAATGAATACGTACAGGTTTCAGAGCATTGCGAGGTCCATTGTGGGAGCGAGCTTGCTCGCGAATGCGTTGTATCAGTTTGCAAATTTGTTGCCTGACACGTCGCTTTCGCGAGCAAGCTCGCTCCCACAGGGGAACTGCATTGTCAGTGATGGTTTTGTTCAGTCAGGCGCTGCACGGCGAGCCGTCGGTAATGCGAGGGCGTCATGCCCTTGAGCTGCTGAAAGCGCCGATTGAAATTGGAAATGTTGTTGAATCCGGACTCGAAACACACGTCTGTCACCGGTTTGTCGCCATCAGCCAGCAATTCGCAAGACTTGCTGATACGCAGCCGATTGACGAACTCGATGAAATTGCGCCCGGTGGCCTGTTTGAATACGCGACTGAAATAGGTCGGCGTCATGCCCAAATGCTCGGCGACTTCTTCCAGCGAAATGTCGCGGGCGTAGTGGCTGAAGATGTAATCGACCGCGCGGTTAGTGCGGTCGATATTGTGTTCATCGGCCAGTTGCGGCGTGGTCGCACCGGACAGCAATTGGAAATCATCGCTCGCCGCGAGCAACTCCATCAGGATGAAGAAGTGCCCGAGGCGGGTGATGCCCTTGCTGTCGGCGATACGCTGCATCAGCGTCATGGCCTGGCGAATGGTGCGCTTGCAGCGAAATTCGATGCCGTACTGCGCGCGCTCCAGCAAGGGCGCCAGGGTTTTCAGTTCGGCGAACACCTGGTGGCCACTCTCGAACAACTCGTCAGTGAAGTTCACCAGCATGTCACGCTTCTCCACGACCTCTTCTTCGGCCACCTGACTGATCCAGTTATGCGGCAGGTTGGGACCGGTGAGAAACAGGGTTTCGGGGTAAAAGTTGCCGATGTAGTCGCCGATGAACACCTTGCCTGAGCTGGCCACGATCAAGTGCAGTTCGTATTCCTTGTGGAAATGCCAGCGCACCAGTGGGCACGGAAAACCGTGCTGGCGGTAGATGATGGACAACCCGTTATGGTCATCCATCAACTCGTACGAGGGGTCGGTCACGCGGGCGGTTCGGGTCATGGCCTAAGTACTTTTTCATGATCGCCAGGCGATCATGCCTCGTTTGCCGTGTGGTGCGCCAGCCTCGTTCAAGCCGGCTGTTGGTGGAGGGGCATTCTGGACTTCTCGATGGCTTTCTCCACATTGGCCTGTTGGCAAAAAAACACCACTTTCGAGTTTTTAATGAAGTCGAAGTTAATGATATTGCACTTTTTTGCCCAGTCTGATTTTACGGGATCAAACCAGTTGTCCAGATTATTGAGAATGCGCAAAGGGCCGCTGGCGATATAACAAGTTGCGCTCAGAGACCAAGGACGCAAGTGGCTGATGGAAGTGCCCATGACTTCTTTTATATAGCCGTGCAACTGGTGGGTGGTCACCAAGGTCTGGTTGATCCATTTATGATTGATTTGTGCCTGGAACCGGCTGTCTCGGGTTTCCCATGTCATCGGCGCGGCAACCAGGACTCGCTGTAGTCGGCTGACTTTTTTAAGTTGGCCTAGTGTCAGGTGGCGGTTTTCGGCAGGAATCATGTGTTGGCCAAAATGCTCGAGCATCAACTGTTTGAATTCAGCGTGGTTGAATTGCGCGTTGCCATTTGTCAATTCGTGGAAGTCAAGAATGATGAACTCATCGAAGCTGCGCTCAAGAAATGCCTTGACGTCGCGGATCAGATCGCCGAGATGGCGCGAAGATGTAAAGCCGTTGTGCTGGAAGCGAAATCTCTCAAGCCCTTGTGCCTGAGCGTCGTACAGCAGGCGTACATCAAGTGCCCGGGAGCCGCGATTGAGTTGCGCATAAAAGGGGATGTCCTGGCATGCCAGCCAGAGGCTCCCGGGAAGCTGAGCGTAGGAGGCTTCCAGGTCGCAGCCTGCATTGTGTGTGCCCGGTAAGGTCAACTCATTGAGAGACAAGTTATCAATCTGTGGTGTGTTGACCATCCATTGATGGGGTTGGAAATCATGAAAGTTCATGGTGTATATCCTGCGTGGATAGTGATTTAAAGTTATATGAGTGCGCGCGCAGGATGTTTATAGAGTCAAGTTCGTATTTGGCCAATCGCTGTTTGAATGCAAGTTATGTAGAGGCCTGGTTTAAGTCTTGGTTTGCTGTGGTGTTGCGGTTTTTTGCTTCAATCCATTGCGCCATATATTGAGTGCTTTTGTGCGCGTGATGGCGCAGCATGCTGCCGGTGAAGTTGTTGTTTCTGAGTGTTTGCAAGTGCTGTTGGCAGTGACGAAGTTTCTCAATAAGTGCCGGTCCGTGTATCGCTTGTTGGTAGCGCTCGGTGAGTAGCTGGGTTCCCGCCAGACAAGCTTCTTGCCAACGCGCCTCGTCCTTGTAAAGCGCCACGGCAGTGTTGGCGAGCTCGATTGCGCTGTTTGAAATGGAACCGGGCCAAGTGTGATCACCCTGCATTGCCTCAGCACCAACCGGCGTCGTGACGCTGGGTGTACCGCACAGCATGGCGTCGACCAGTTTGCCCTTGATCCCGGCACCAAAGCGCAAAGGCGCCAGGCACACCCGCGCAGCAGACATCACCTGCAACGCATCTTCGGCCCAGTTCATGATGTGGAAGCCTTCGCTGGCGTTATGCAGCGCCGTGGCTTTGGGCGGCGTGTAGGCGCCGTAGATATGCAATTGGGCCTGGGGCAACTGTTGGCGAATCAGCGGCCAGATGGTGCTCTTCATCCACAGCACGGCATCCCAGTTGGGCGCATGGCGGAAGTTGCCGATGCTCAAGAAGTTCGCCCGTTCTGCAAATGCTACCGGCTCAGCCGTCGGCGGGTCGATCATCAGCGGGCACCAGTGCAGCAATTGCCGAGGCAAGCCGAACTGCTCGATCAGCAGTTCGATTTCCACTTCGGAGATCATCAGGTTCAGATCGCAACGATACAACGCGGCAATTTCGCGTCTGGCCAGATCGCTCTCGGCCATCAGTTCGAACTCGTCGCGCAGGGCCGGGGCAAATACATCACTGAAATCATTCTGGTCCGGATTGACCTTGAGGCGAGACTTGAGCCGTTGGTGGCGCGCATGCCGCAGACTTTGCAGGTCGGAAGTTTCCAGCACGCGCAGTGCCTGAGGGCATTGTTTTTCAACCCGCCAGCCGAACTGTTCTTCCATCATGAACTGGTCAAACAACACAATGTCCGGCGCCAGTTCACTGATGAAGTGGTCAAAGCTGCTGTTGTTGAGTTCGATGGCCACTTCGCAGATGCCGAGTGCAGCAAGATCTGCTTTGTGCTCGCCGGGGCCGGCCGGGCTGCTGAAGGTAATGTCCCAGCCTTGTTGCAGGAAGGTTTCGAGGATCTGCATGACGTGCCCGCTCGCCGCTGAGGAGCGCGGTTCTGGCCAGACGTATCCGATGACCAGGACTTTGGTGGCGGGAGGCTGAATCATGCGAGTTTTTCCTGTGCAGCAAACGAGGGATGCGATGAAGGCGCAATTAAACCATGGCAGGGGCGGTATTTAACACTGTTATCAATATGCTTGGGCTTTACGGTAAAAATGCAGGTGAGAGGGTTGTTCTGCTATTGATTAATGTAATTGTTGTGCAAGATTTGCTAATGGTTATTAGCTTTATAAGTGTGCGGCAGTATTGATAGTTTCGCTTGCGTCACAGTCGTTGAAAGATGCGGTCCGCGTTTTAGTACTGTGCGCAGGAGACTATATGAACAATCAACTATCCGGGTTTTATGCCGGCTCCGAAGAATCGTTACTGTGGCTGCTGGACCCTTTGGCAGATGCCGATGAGACGCCAGTATTGTCGAGGGCGAGAAACGCCAGTTCGGTCTTGTCGTCAGGGGATGTCGTGGAAGGCGTCAATGTAAAAGAGCTGGCTCAGGAGATACTGCAAGGGTGTGCCGCAGTTATGGATGAGGTGAGTTTTGATCCTGCTCATTTCATTCGCGAGCGTATTGATGAAACTGTATTGGAAATTGTCATTGAAGACGATGTTCGCAAGCGTATTCAGCATGATTCCGCTGTCAGCGTTAAGTATTACGAGTTGGAAGCGCCTAAGCGCAGCGACTCGCTCCAAGGAGAGAAAAAAGCGGTTGTCTGGAAAGAAAAAGCATTCACTCTCGCAGAAATCTGCACTGACTATCACGTGCGTGTTCTCAAAGGACTCTATGGAGTGACCATACAGTGGCCTTCCTATTATCCGCAGAAACTCAGGGAGGTGTTCAATGATGCGGATTATCAAGAGGACTTTAAACAGTATGTAAAAGATAACTTGCGATCGCCTGCGGTTAGCGCATTTGGCCGCTTATTGAAAAAAACAGAGCTGAACAAGTTGGTCGTGGAATTCATCAAGAGTGGTGATCGCTCCCTGGATGATCAAGTCATCGCTTTCGAGTATCTCAAAGGCATGATTCCACCACGCTTGCTTAACTTGCACAGCGATCCTGATTTGAATGTAGATAACGCTGTTTTTATCGGACGAAGCAATCTGGACCGTGGCCTGGTGTTTTTCCTGGGGGAAGACAGTGCGGCCTTCGAGTTTCCCGCCGGACATGATGCCCGTGGGCGTTTTGTTGAAAATAACCAAGACTTCCAGAAGCGCCTGCTCAAGCGCGTGCCGTTACGCGATCAACAGAAACCGTATGTTCGTGATTTCAAATATCGCGGCGCAGAATTTCCCGTGTTCGTCACCCGTGCCAACTATCGGGAATTGGTATTTCGATCCAGTTCGGATATCGGTCAGGATTTGTTCGATCGTCAAATCGCGCGGGCACTTGCCGACATCGATACGCTCGTTTCAACGGAAGCCGAACGCTGGACCGATTTTGCATTGGAGGCGGCCGGTTATCTCCTGCAATGTGTTGCGTTTGCCGCCTCGTTGCCTTACGGCGGAACGGCGGCATTCGCGTCTGCTCCGATTCGCATGCTGATTCCTTTTCTCCTGGGACTCGGGGCTTCCGCGACCGATTTGATTCGTGCAGAGATATCGGATGATCCTTCCGAGACCGAGCGGTTGCGGATCAACGCCGCGATCGGTTTGCTGGCCGAACTTGCAGGCCCGATAGCCGAAAGGCTGATCGGCAAGACATTGTCGCTTGCGCTCAAGAGAGACGTGGGGCGCCGGGTGCTCCAGGCGCTCAAAAACAGCAATCGGCCTTCGGTCTTTCGCCGCTCGGCGACACGGCTGCGTCAACAGTTGGCGAGCACGACAGGAAAAGAGATTCCAGACGCAGCCAAAGGCTTGCTAGTTGCCGGTTATCTCGCCGAGTTGTCAGGCGGCCCGAACGTAGCGCAAAAGCTGGCAACGGAGACGCGGGTCATCCGCTTGTCCGGTCCCGAAAAGGGCTTTGTTTATCAGGGGTTCGTCTTTCGGGGAGACATGCGAGACCCTTCACTCATCTTTCAGAAGGGGTTTACCCAGCGCGCACCGATCAAGCACCTCGATCAGATCAACGGTTTGAAGGGGGGATATGGCGGCGCTCATGACGCACTCAGTCCTGATGGCGCGGGTATTTCCACCTCGGCATTCTATAAAAAGGACGGGGCGGGAGCCTTTGTCTATGGGGGACAGAAAGGTGGATTTACCTATTTCATCGACGCACGGCAAGTGGAAGGCTTTCATTTATACGCCAACACCGAACTGGCTTTTCGCCCCAACTCAGGCTTGAAAACCCTGCCACCGCTGGAGATCAATTATGGCGTTGACCTACCACCGGGTCTGATTCTGGGCGCCTATGACCCGGCCGGCAACTTCATCGCCAATCCCAAAGCGATCAATCGGGCCATTGCGGCGAGTGAAATCAACCCGCTGGCGGGAGCGGGCCGGGATGTGGGCAACAAATTACGTCAGCCATTTGCTGACGGAGAGTTGTTGTCACCCGTCGATTTCGGCAACGAAGCGCTGAACGCGCAGGAAGCGCTTGTGATGGCGGCTCAGTCTGCGTCGGAGGGCATGCGACCTGCGACAGGGAAGGTTGATAGCAGTGATATCAGTGCCTTCCGGGAGCGGCAGAACGCTAAACGAGATCGCTTGAACGCGAGAAACTGACACCTCAGGAAACCTCTGCCAGTTCGCGGTAAAGCATTTTGCCGATGAAAAAATGGCAATCGTGCGCCGGACTGGCATCCATGGGCTCGACAAAAACGAGTGTTGCGGGGGCACTGGCAACGGCTGAGGTAAGCAAATATCAATATGCAGAAGTCGCACAAAGCTATTCCGTGAGCGATACGCTTGATGTACCTATTGAAGAATGCTTTTGACTTTGTCGCGTAATTGATCGATGGAAAATGGCTTGCCGATAACATGCATGTCAGCAGGGGCGTCAATGTTTTCGGCATAACCACTGGCAAACAGAATCGGCAGGGCGGGGCGCAGTTTCCGTGCTTCGTCTGCCAGTTCGCGGCCATCCATGCCAGGCAAACCGACATCGGTCATCATCAGGTCAACCTCTTTGGTGGCGTCCTGGAGAACCTCCAGAGCCTGTTCGCTCCCATCTGCTTCGAGCACCTTGAACTCCAACTCCTCCAGCACATCGACGATCAGCATGCGCACGATGTTGTCGTCTTCTACGACAAGGATGGTGGGGGCGGGGTTAGACATATTAAGGCTCTCGAAAGTCAGTTCAGGGTCGCCGGTCGATCAAAAGTGCCGGGCTCTTTCATCAGTAAGTGGCGCAGTGCCACAAGTTCCCTGCCCGAGACAAAAAAAGCATAGCCGCAGACGGGGCCGCAAGGATAACTGTTCAAGGCTGTAAAGGTGCTGGTGCATGTAGGAATTTGCGGCGAAACGTGTGAGAAAAATGGATCCACGCCGTCGTTTTGGGGCAAACTGCCGGTTTTTCAACAGTTCGACAAGGCTGCCCCATGTCCTCTCCGTCTACGGTTGATGAGCAACGGTTTCGCAAACTCCTGAGTCGCAACATCAGTCTGCCTTTGGGCGTCGGTGTGCTCAGTGCCGTGTTCTTCGTGTCGCTGATCACTTATCTGCTGTCGGTAATCCAGTGGGTGGAGCACACCGACCGGGTGATCAATAACGCCAACGAAGCGGTGAAGCTGACCGTGGACCTTGAAACCGGCATGCGTGGTTTCCTGCTCAGCGGCGACGAGCATTTCCTCGACCCGTACGAAACGGCCAAGCCGCGCATCGCGGTGGCCCTCAATACCTTGCTCGAATTGACTGCCGACAACCCGGTGCAAACCGATCGTCTGCGCCGTCTGCAAGCTTTGCAGGTTGAGTGGTCCGATTACGCCCAGTCGATGATCGATCTGCAGCGCTCCAGTGGCGATTACCGGGGCGCGGTCAAGGCCGGACGCGGCAAACGCCTGACGGACGAGATCCGCAAGCAATTCGAAGACGTTATCGAGACCGAACAGGTCCTGCGCACCACGCGTAATGAAGACGTGCGCCGCACCACGATCTGGAGCATCAGCCTCTATCTGGTGTTCATTGCCGGTATCAGTGGCTTGCTGGCCTATATCGGCCGGCGTGATCTGGTCAACCTGTCGACCAACTACAGCGCCAACCTTGCCGCCCAACAAGCCAGTGCCGAACGTCTGGAGCAGCAGGCGTGGTTGCGCAATGGTCAGACCGAACTGGCCGAGCAGGTGCTGGGGCAACTGACACTGAATTTGCTGGGGCGCAATATTCTGCAATTCTGCGCGCAATACCTCGGCACCGCCGTGGCCGCACTGTATGTGCGTGAAGAACACGGCGGCCTCAAGCGTGTGGCCACTTACGGTTTCTCCCGCGAGCAGGAAGAACAAGATCAGTCGATCTACAGCGGCGAAGGCATTGTTGGCCAAGTGGCGCAGCAGGCGCGGTTGATCCGTCTGGATTCGGTACCGTCGGACTACTTCAAAGTCAGCTCCGGGTTGGGCGAGGGCTTGCCGCACAGTGTGCTGGTGGTGCCGACCAGTGATGACGACCGCGTCAATGGCGTGATCGAACTGGGTTTCCTGCGTCCGCTCTCGGATCGCGATATCGAACTGCTGGAACTGATTGCCGGCAATATCGGCACCTCCATCGAAGCCGCGCGCTACCGTCAGCGTTTGCAGGAAGTGCTGGCGGAAACCCAGCAACTCAACGAAGAGTTGCAGGTGCAGCAGGAAGAGTTGAAAACCGCCAACGAAGAACTGGAAGAGCAGTCGCGGATTCTCAAGGAGTCCCAGGCGCATCTGGAAACCCAGCAAGTCGAACTGGAACAGACCAACGAGCAACTTGCCGAACAAGCGCAGACGCTGGCCGAACAACGCGACGCCATGGATCTGAAAAACACCGAACTCAATCAGGCTCAGGTACAACTCGAAGAGCGCGCCGAAGAGCTTCAACGCTCGAGCAAGTACAAGTCCGAATTCCTTGCCAACATGTCCCACGAACTGCGCACGCCGCTGAACAGTTCGTTGATTCTGGCCAAGTTGCTCGCGGAGAACCCACAGGACAATCTCAGCGCCGAACAGGTCAAGTTTGCCGAGTCGATCTACTCCGCCGGCAACGATCTGCTCAACCTGATCAACGACATTCTGGACATCTCCAAGGTCGAGGCGGGCAAGCTCGAAGTGATTCCGGAGAACACTAGCGTGGCGCGTCTGGCCGATGGCCTGCGCAGCGTGTTCGAACCTTTGGCGGCGGACAAACAGCTGACCTTCAGCGTCGATGTGCAACCTGGAGCACCGGGCATGCTCTACACCGACCGTCAGCGGCTGGAGCAGGTGATCAAGAACCTGCTGTCCAACGCCGTGAAGTTCACCGAGAAGGGCGCGGTCAGCCTGACCGTCGCTGGCCAGCCGGATGATCGGGTCGCGTTCATCGTGCGCGATTCGGGTATCGGCATCGCCGCCGACCAGCAGGAAAGCATTTTCGAAGCCTTCCGCCAGGCCGACGGCACCACCAACCGCAAGTACGGTGGCACCGGTCTGGGCCTGTCGATTTCGCGGGATCTGGCGACCTTGCTTGGCGGTTCGATCAGCGTCAGCAGCACACCGGGGCAGGGCAGTGTGTTCACATTGCTGTTGCCGCAGCAGTTCAACGAGTCCAATGAAGTTGCGTTCACACCGTTGACCTTTACCCCGCCAGCGGCGGTGGCCAGCGCGCCACTGGCGCCGGTTGTTTCGCCGTTGGCGCCGGTGCATATTCCGCGCTTCGCCGATGACCGCAACAAGGCTCCATTCGCCACGCGCTGCATTCTGGTGGTGGAAGACGAGCCGAACTTTGCGCACATCCTCTACGATCTGGCGCATGAACTGGGCTATCAGTGCCTGGTGGCCCATGGCGCGGACGAAGGTTACGACCTCGCCAAAGAGTTCGTGCCGGACGCGATCCTGCTCGACATGCGCCTGCCGGATCACTCCGGCCTCACCGTGCTGCAACGCCTGAAGGAACACGCTGGAACCCGGCACATCCCGGTGCATGTGATTTCCGTCGAGGACCGTGTCGAAGCGGCAATGCACATGGGCGCGATCGGCTATGCGGTCAAACCGACCACCCGCGAAGAGCTCAAGGACGTGTTCGCCCGTCTCGAAGCCAAGCTGACCCAAAAGGTCAAACGCGTGCTGTTGGTCGAGGACGACGATTTGCAGCGCGAAAGCATTGCCCGTCTGATCGGTGACGAAGACATCGAAATCACCGCCGTCGGCCTCGCGCAGGATGCTCTGGAGCTGCTGCGCACGACGATCTACGACTGCATGGTCATCGACCTGAAGTTGCCGGACATGCTCGGCAATGACCTGCTCAAGCGCATGTCCACCGAGGACATCTGCTCGTTCCCGCCGGTTATCGTCTACACCGGGCGCAACCTGACTCGCGATGAAGAGGCCGAACTGCGCAAGTACTCGCGCTCGATCATCATCAAGGGCGCACGTTCGCCAGAGCGCTTGCTGGACGAGGTCACACTCTTTCTGCACAAAGTCGAATCGCAGTTGTCCCATGAACGGCAGAAGATGCTCAAGACCGCGCGCAGCCGCGACAAGGTCTTCGAGGGTCGCAAAGTGCTGTTGGTGGACGACGATGTGCGCAACATTTTCGCCCTCACCAGTGCTCTGGAGACCAAAGGCGCAGTCGTGGTCATCGGCCGTAACGGGCGTGAGGCGATTGAAAGACTCAATGAAGTCGAGGACATCGATCTGGTGTTGATGGACGTGATGATGCCGGAAATGGACGGTTTCGAAGCCACCATTGAAATCCGCAAGGATCCGCGCTGGCGCAAACTGCCGATCATCGCGGTGACGGCCAAGGCCATGAAGGACGATCAGGAGCGCTGCCTGCAGGCAGGCGCCAATGATTACCTGGCCAAGCCCATTGACCTGGATCGCCTGTTCTCGTTGATTCGCGTGTGGTTACCGAAGATGGAACGCATTTAGTGGAACGCAGTACGTCAGCCGAACGAAACAGTGAAATCGAACTGCGCTTGTTGATTGAGGCGATCTACCTCAAGTACAGCTACGATTTTCGCGATTACTCCGGCGCTTCGATCAAGCGCCGGGTGCAGCACGCGCTGAGCCAGTTCGAGTGCGCGACCATTTCGGCATTGCAGGAAAAGGTTCTGCATGACCCGACGGCGTTCATGCAGTTGCTGCAACTGCTGACGATTCCGGTCAGCGAGATGTTTCGTGACCCGTCGCACTTCCTCGCGATCCGCCGGGAAGTGGTGCCGCTGCTGCGCACTTATCCGTCGATCAAGATCTGGATCGCCGGATGCAGCACCGGCGAGGAGGTCTATTCGATGGCGATTCTGTTGCGCGAAGAAGGCCTGCTCGATCGCACGATCATCTATGCCACCGATATCAACCCGCGCTCGCTGGACAAGGCCAAGCAGGGGATTTTCTCAATGGAGAATGTTCGTGCGTACACGGCCAACTATCAGCAGGCTGGTGGCCAGCGCTCGTTTGCCGACTACTACACTGCAGCTTACGGTTACGCGATTTTCGACAAGAGCCTGTGTGAGAACGTGACCTTCGCCGACCACAGTCTGGCGACGGACAGCGTGTTCTCCGAAACTCAATTGATTTCCTGTCGCAACGTACTGATTTACTTCAACAAGAAACTTCAGGACCGCGCCTTTGGTCTGTTTCATGAATCGCTGTGCCACCGCGGCTTTCTAGTGCTGGGCAGCAAGGAAACGCTGGATTTCTCCGGTTACGCGAATCAGTTCGAAGCGCTGGTCAAACAAGAACGGATCTACCGTAAAACATGAATGAGGCTGTGGATTTACCTCGCGTCGAGGCAATAGTGGTCGGAGCTTCCGCCGGTGGCGTCGAGGCGCTGCTGAGCCTGCTCGGACCGCTGCGCCGAGGCTACAGGTTGCCGATCATTGTGGTCCTGCACCTGCCCGAAGAGCGCCGCAGCCAATTGGCCGAGGTCTTCTCCCGGCGTGTGGAGATGCCAGTGCACGAGGCTGCCGACAAACAGGACATCGTTGCCGGCAACGTGTATTTCGCCACGCCCGGTTATCACCTGTCGGTGGAGCAGGATCGCAGCCTCTCGTTGAGCCTGGAGGAGCGCGTGCATTATTCACGGCCATCGATCGACTATCTGTTTGAGTCGGCCGCCGACGCCTACGGTTCTTCCTTGGCCGCTGTACTGCTGACCGGCGCCAATCACGATGGCGCGCGCGGGTTGGCCGAGGTCAAGCGCTGCGGCGGTTTGACCATCGTCCAAGACCCCGAAGACGCGCAAGTCGCCACCATGCCCTTGGCTGCACTGAAGATTCAGCAGCCGGATCATGTCCTACCCATTCACGGCATCGGCCGTCTGCTTGTCGAGCTGGAACGAATCGCATGCTGAGTAATATCCAAGCCAAACTGCTGATCGTCGATGATCTGCCGGAGAACCTGCTGGCGCTCGAAGCGCTGATCAAGCGCGAAGACCGTACCGTCTATAAAGCTCTATCGGCGGATGAAGCGCTGTCGTTGTTGCTGCAACATGAGTTCGCCATGGCCATCCTCGACGTGCAGATGCCGGGCATGAATGGCTTCGAACTCGCCGAGTTGATGCGTGGTACCGAGAAAACCAAGAATATCCCGATCATTTTCGTCAGCGCCGCCGGCCGTGAACTGAATTATGCGTTCAAGGGTTACGAGAGCGGGGCGGTGGACTTTCTGCACAAACCGCTGGATATCCATGCGGTCAAAAGCAAGGTCAATGTCTTCGTCGATCTGTACCGCCAGAGCAAAGCGCTCAAGCAACAGCTCGAAGCCCTGGAGCAGGCCCGTCGCGAGCAGGAAGCGCTGCTGCAACAACTGCAGAACACCCAGCTGGAGCTGGAGCAGGCCGTGCGCATGCGTGATGACTTCATGTCGATCGTTGCCCACGAAGTGCGGACGCCGCTCAACGGCCTGATCCTCGAAACCCAGTTGCGCAAGATGCACTTGGCTCGGGACAACGCTGCGGCGTTTACCCTCGACAAGATGCACGCCATGGTCGACCGCGATGAACGGCAGATCAAAAGCCTGATCCGCCTGATCGAAGACATGCTCGACGTGTCGCGCATTCGCACCGGCAAATTGTCGATCCGACCGAGTCGTTTCGATCTGGTGCAACTGGTCAGCAACCTGCTGCAAAATTTTGCGCAACAGATCGAAGCCGCTGAAACCGAAGTGTCGTTTACCGCGCCAGTACCGGTGGAAGGCCATTGGGACGAGTTCCGCATCGAGCAGGTAGTCACCAATCTGCTGACTAACGCTCTGCGTTACGGCGGTCGCAGTCCGATCCAGGTGCGGGTTTACTGTGAAGGTGATGAAGCGCGGATCGAGGTGCAGGACCGTGGCATCGGCATCAGCCAGGACAACCAGAAGCGTATTTTTCAACAGTTCGAACGGGTTTCCGCCAAGACGGTAGTGGCCGGGCTCGGGCTGGGTCTGTTCATTTCCGAGCAGATCGTCGCCGCCCATGGCGGCTCCATCGTCGTCGAGAGTGAAATCAACGAAGGCGCCCTGTTTCGCGTTTGTCTGCCAATCCAGGAAAACGGCAAATCCGACGCAACCTCTGAGTGACCACACGGTCGTATCAGCAGCTATTGACCGAACAAAGGCTTCCCATGAGCGTAGATGCACAAGATGTAGTACTCGTCGTCGAGGACGAACCGGTTATCTTGATGGTCCTGACGGATTACCTGTCAGGGCAGGGGTATCGCGTGTTGCAGGCCGAAAACGGCGAGCAGGCGTTCGAAATTCTTGCGAGCAAGCCACATCTGGACATGTTGATCACCGATTTCCGCTTGCCCGGCGGGATCTCCGGTGTGCAGATCGCCGAGCCGGCCGTTAAGCTGCGCCCGGACCTTAAAGTGATTTTCATCAGCGGTTATCCGCAGGAAATCCGCGAAACCGGCAGCCCGATCACGCGCAAGGCGCCGATCCTGGAAAAGCCGTTTGACCTGGATGTGTTGCAGGAAAAGATTCAGGAATTGCTCGCCTGATATCTGTGTAGGAGCTGCCGCAGGCTCGGGCCGCGATCGGACGATCTTTTGATCTTTTTTAACGATCAACATCAAAAGATCGTAGCCTGCGGCAGCTCCTGCAGTTTCAGTATTATCAGCTTTTGATCATCTCCCGCACTTTGGCGGTCAGCAGGTCAAACGTGAACGGTTTGGTGATCATCTGCATCCCCGAATCGAGGAACCCGCCACGCACCGCCGCGTGCTCGGCGTATCCGGTGATGAACAGGACCTTCAGACCTGGCCGATATTGTCGACCAACCTCCGCCAGTTGCCGACCGTTCATGCCCGGCAGACCGACATCACTGATCAGCAGATCGATGCGCTGCGTCGAGTTCAGAATCGGCACCGCGCTGTCAGCATCCCAGGCCTCGACAAAGGCATAACCCAACTCACCGAGTACCGCGCAAACCAGCACGCGCACGGCCGGGTCGTCTTCGACGATCAGCACGGTTTCGCCGTCAAGCGCATCCGGCAATTGCGGAATATCGGCGACGGGGCTGGCCAGTTCTTCGCCGCGAAAGCGCGGCAAGTACAGTCTCACTGTGGTGCCTTCATCGATCTCGCTGTCGATCGAGACATGGCCGCGTGACTGCTTGCTGAAACCGTAGATCATCGACAGGCCCAGTCCCGTGCCCTGGCCGATCGGTTTGGTGGTGAAAAACGGATCGAACGCACGGTTGACGACACTTTGAGGCATGCCACTGCCGTTGTCGGTGACACTGAGCATCACGTAATCACCGGGTTCGAGGTTGTTGTAGGCCTCGGTGAATTCGCGCTTGAGCACCTGGTTGCTAGTCTCGACCACCAGTTTGCCGCCGTCGGGCATCGCGTCGCGGGCATTGATCACCAGGTTGAGCAGGGCGCTTTCCAGTTGATTGGGATCCGCCTCCGCAACCCACAGATTGTCGTTGAGGCGCATGTCCAGCTGAATGCTTTCGTTGAGGCTGCGTTGCAGCAACTCGCCCATGGACTGCACCAGGGTGTTCATCTGCACGGCTTTTGAATCGAGCGACTGCCGACGGGAAAATGCCAACAGGCGATGGGTCAGGCCGGCGGCACGGTTGGCCGAAGTCACGCCCAGATCAATCAGGCTGTCGAGGTCATCGGTGCGACCACGGGCCAAACGTCGACGCAACAACTCAAGACTGCCGATGATGCCAGTGAGCATGTTGTTGAAGTCGTGGGCGATACCACCGGTGAGTTGGCCGACCGCTTCCATTTTCTGTGATTGGCGCAGCGCTTCTTCGTTGTGGCGCAGTTGTGCGGTGCGCTCTTCGACCTGTTGCTCAAGGGTTTCCAGAGTCGACTGCAGGCGCCGTTCGCTCTCACTCAGATCGATCAGCCGGTCGCGGGCTTCGTATTGTCGTCGGCGGCCGCGCAATGCGGCGGAAACCATACTGACCAGCGTCGCCGGATGAAACGGTCGCTCAAGGAACGTCACGTTGCCCAGCAGATCGCTGAGGCGTGAGGAGGGGCCCTGTTCCTGACCGCCGTGATGGGTCAACAGCACAATCGGCAGATCCGACCAGGCAGGTTGCTCTTCCAGATACAGGAACAGCGCTTCCAGTTCCGGCCCGCGCAAGGCTTCGGCGGCGACCAGCACCAGGCCGGCACCGATTTCGATTTCCTTGCACAGCGCACCCAGACTTGGCGTGACGACTCCGCCGTAACCCGCCTCGTTGAGGATCATCAGCGCAATCTGGCTGTCGCGACCCACGGGCGCCAGAATCAGCGCCCGTTCGGCCAGCGGCACTTGAACCGTCACAAGCGCTCTTCCTGCAGTAACGGATTACTCGCGCCGAGGTATGTCGGGACACCGCGCAGTACGCCCTGAAAGGCTTCCAGCGGTTCGCCGATGGTCATGCCTTGCGTGGAAATGCGGTATTCACGAATGGTCGATTCGTGGCTGCCGGTGCGTTTCTTGATGATCGAGATCGCGCGGCGGACTTTGCCTAGTGCTTCGAAGTAGCGCAACAGAATCACCGTGTCAGCCAGATAAGTAATGTCGACCGGCGCTTGCATGTCGCCGACCAGACCATGCTGGGCAACCGTCATGAACGTCGCCGCGCCTTTGCGGTTCAGGTACAGCAACAGTTCGTGCATGTGCAGTACCAGCGCGTTTTCTTCCGGCATTGCTGCCTGATAGCCGTTGATGCTGTCGATAACCACGGTTTTGATTTGACCTTCATCGACACAGCGGCGCACGCGGTGGGAGAACTCGCCCGGTGACAGTTCGGCGGCGTCGACCTGTTCGATCAACAGATTGCCGGTCGCCTGCAGGGCCTTGAGGTCGATGCCGATGTTTTTCATGCGCTCGAACAGCAGGCCCAGTTCTTCATCAAAGATAAACAGTGCGGCTTTCTCGCCACGGAGCACGGCAGCGGCGGCGAAGATCATCGAGATCAGCGATTTACCGGTACCGGCAGGGCCGAGAATCAGCGTGCTGGAGCCGGTCTCGATGCCGCCGCCGAGCAGGGCGTCCATTTCCGGGATGCCACTGGACAGTTGCAAACGCGCATAGTCGCCACGATGTTCAGCCGCCACCAGGCGCGGGAACACGTGCACGCCGTCGCCCATGATGGTGAAGTCGTGGAAACCGCCGCGATATTTCTGGCCTCGGTACTTGACCACTCGCACGCGTCGCCGCTCGGCGCCGTAGTTAGGCGTCAGCTCTTCGAGGCGGATCACCCCGTGGGCCACACTGTGCACGGTTTTGTCGAGGGATTCGGTGGTCAGGTCGTCAAGCAGCAGTACCGTGGCGTTGTAGCGCACAAAGTAATGCTTGATGGCCAGAATCTGGCGGCGATAACGCAACGAACTCTGCGCCAGCAAGCGGATCTCCGACAGGCTGTCGAGCACCACACGCGTGGGCTTGAAGCGTTCGACCGCTTCGAAAATCTGCTTGGTGGCTTCGCCCAGTTCCAGGTCGGAGGAATACAGCAGGCTCTGTTGGTGCTCAGCATTGAGCAGGCTTTCCGGGGGCGTCAGCTCGAAGATCTTGATGTTGTCATCCAGCGTCCAGCCGTGGGACGACGCCCCTTGCCTCAGTTCGCGCTCGGTTTCCGAGAGCGTGATGTACAACGAGCGTTCGCCGGCTTTCGCGCCGGCCAAGAGGAAATGCAACGCGACCGTGGTTTTGCCGGTTCCGGGCTCACCCTCCAGCAAAAAAACATGACCGCGAGACAAACCACCGGCCAGGATGTCATCCAGACCCACAATGCCGGTAGCGGCTTTCGCACTGATCAACTCGTTAGAAGTAGACAAAAAATGCCCTCTCATGACTAAGGGAAGCGAGGCCGCCAACTAATTGAGCGGCCTGATTAACTTGACCCTATGGCGTGATGGCAGTTCCGAAATTCCTTGCCGGATGTGTCCAACGAGCGGTCAAAAGTACTTCAGAGGCCTTGCTGTAACTCAGGATCATCCGGGTTCAGCTGCTCCAGTTGCGCCAGCAGGATCTGCACATTCTGCAGTTGTCCGCTTTCCTTCCAGTAATTGATCAGCAAGACCCGCGCCTTGCGGTCGGCGGGGTGGCGCTGGACGATTTCCTGCAATTGCTTCTGCGCCGCTTCCAGTTCTTCGGCGCTGTGCAGGGTGGTGGCGAGGTCGTAGCGATAATCCTTGTTGTCCGGCTCAAGCTCCACGGCTTTGGACAAACCGAGCAGGGCGTATTCGCGCTGATCGTGGTGCAACAGCCAAAGGCCCAAGGCATGTTGCAGATAAGCCGAGTCAGGTTGTGCCTTGAGTTGTTGGCCCAGCAATTGGCGGGCGGCATCGGTTTGGCCCTGGCGATCGAGGACATCGATCTGCATCACCAGCGCCTGCAGATTGCCGGGTTCCATGCGCAGGGTATTCTCAAGCGCGACCTGTGCCTCTTTGAGTTCGGCGTTGTGTAGATGCAGTCGGGCCAGTTGCGCGTAGTTGGCAGCGCTTTCCGGCAGTGCCTTGAGCGTTTGCTCCCAACCGTCGATCGCTTGTTGCAGCGGCGCGAAATACAGCCCCAGCTCATCCGGGGTCAAGCCGAGCAGGGCGTTGATCGCGGCGAAGCGAACAGTTTGATCCTCATCCTCGAGCATTGGCCCGAGCAACAGGCTTCGTTGCCCGCCCGGCACCAGTCCGACCACGCTTTTGATCGCCGCCAGCCGCACGGCGGGGGATTCGTTTTGCAGGTCTGTGTCGGCCAGCTTCAACGCCTGTGGACTCGGGTAGTTAGGCAGCTCGCCATGCAGCCACACGCGGCGCTTGACCGAAATGTCCGGACGGCCCAGTTGCTGATACAACTGACGCGCCGCGCCCGGTTGACCCTTGCGCGCGGCATCCAACGCCTCGCTATAGCCGTGTTTGATCGCATCGGGTATGACCGGCACGGTACTGCGCACGGACAACCACGCGACAATGACGACAAGCACAAGGCCCAGGCTGATAAGCAAGTAGCGGCGAGACTGAGGCATGCAGGTTTCCGAAACAGGCGTTCTTGAGCAGAGCGGCAAGCTTCGGTCAGCTTCGGCCATGAGTCAAACTCTTGCATGCGAATCGCCCTACAAACTGCGTCGACTCAGTTACCCGTCAGTCTTTCGTTGCAGTGTCTACGCTTGCAGAAGTCGCTTCGATGAGTGTGCCCATGCAAGCCCTGTTCAATTACTTCAAGGCCGTTATTCACCCTGGTCAGGCCGTCCTGTTGTTTGCCCTGCGAACCATTGCGGCGGGGTTGCTGACGCTGTATCTGGCGTTTCTGTTCGATCTCGATCAGCCCAAGTGGTCGATCATGGCGGTGGTCATTGTCAGCCAGCCGTTGGCCGGGATGGCGCTGGCACGCAGTTTCGGCCAGGTGATCGGCACGACGCTTGGGGCAGCGGTGGCAGTAGTGATCATGGCGATCTTTCCCCAGGCCCCGCTGCCATTCATTACCACCCTGGCCCTGTGGCTGGCGCTGTGCACGGCCGGCGGCACGTTGCTGCGCTACACCAGCTCGCAAGCGTTTGTGCTCAGTGGTTACACCGCTGTGGTCGTGGCGCTATTGGCAATTCCCGACCAGGACGGCACGTTTCTGTTGGCGGTAACCCGCGTCACGGAAACCTTGCTGGCCGTGGCGTGTGTATGTGTGGTCAGTCTGCTGACGGCGCGGCCGCAAGCGGTGGCCAAGGGGTATTTCGCCAAAGTCGATCAGGTGATCAAACTGGCCGCCAGCCATGCTGCGGCAGTGCTTCGCACGGAGGAAAGCGAAGCGGAGTTCCAGCGCCGGCAAATGCAACTGCTCGGCGAGATCAGCGCCCTTGAAGGCCTGCGGCGGCACTTGTATTTCGATGCGCCGCGCTTGCGCAGCGCCAGCCATCTGGTGCTGCTGTTGGGCAACCAACTGATGCTGCTGACCTCTCGGTTGACCGCATTACGTCATCAGCGCGAACTGCTTACCGAACGCTGGGAAGGCGATCTGCCGCTGGACATCCAGCGCTTGCGCGCCGAAGAGCTGGCGCTGCTTGATCAGTTGGCGGAGCAGGGGCGAGCGCTGCCCGAAGCCGCACGCCAGCACTTCGTCAAGTTGCAACAACAGTTCGAGGCGTTGGCGTATCAGGCCGAGCAGTTGACTGAAAACATGAGCGCCACCTTGCGCTCGCTGGCCTGGGCGCTGCGCTGGGAGCAGGCGCGGCTGCTGCAGCAACTGGAGCAAATCCTTGAACTGAGCGATGCGATTCAGGAAGGGCGTGAGGCCAGTTGTCTTTATCGCGGTCAGGTCAGCCCTCTGCATCTGGATTTCACCCTGGCGTCGATGAATGCGATCCGTGCGTTTACCGCGCTGCTGGTCGCCGGATTGATCTGGATCGAAACCGCGTGGGACGGCGCGCGGGGCGGGATGATTCTGGTCGGAATCCTCTGCTCGCTGATGGCAACGTTCCCGCGCCCGCTGATGGCCGCGCAGAGTTACGCCCGTGGCCTGGGGCTGGCGCTGGTGGTCTCGGCGTTCTATCAATTCATGCTGGTGCCGGCGATCAGTGATTTCGAGCTGCTGGCAATGCTGCTGGCGCCGCTGCTGTATGTGATCGCGATCGGTCTGGCCAGCCCGGCGACGGCAGGCATCGGCATGGGGCTGGGGTTGTCGAGTTTCCTGATGCTCGGTCCGCAGAATGTTGGTACCGGGCAGAACACCGCGATTCAATGGTTCGAATTTGCCGGCGCCTATGTCAGTGCGGCCATGCTTGCCCTGATCGTTTATGCGTGGATTTTCCCGTTTCGCCCGGCGTGGCGCCTTCGCCGTTTGTATAACGAAGCGCGCGAGCAGGTGTATGCGCTGACCAAAGCCCCCGCGACCGATGAGCAACAGTTTGCCTTTGAAAGCCGCATGGTCGATCGCCTGACCAGCATGCTCGGCCTGCTGCCGGCGGTGAACAGCCGGCCCATGCAGCAACTGTATGAAATCAGTCTGGCTTGCGTAGCTCTGGGTGTAGCGATGCATCAATTGAGGCAGCAGGCACACAACAATGCATTGCTGACGGACGCTTTCAATCAGCGTCTGGCTTCGGCCGTGCGCAAGACCGGGCGCTTTGTCGCCGGGCGGCAGGACGTTCAACTGGCGCCATTGTTGGCCACGCTACACACATTGGGCGACGAGCTGGATGAACTGCACGTCGCCAGCCATGAGCATGTGTGGTCGCTGTTTCGTATGCGCGTGGCCCTGCTGATCGTGGTGTCATTCCTGCAGCGCCACGGTGACGCCATCCAGCATTCTGTTCCGGAAGGAGAAGCAGCCCTTGCCCATTGATTTCGAGATTGGCGGTGTCTATCTGCCGCCCATTGCTCAGGCGCTATTGTTGGCCATCCCGATATTCATGCTGCTGGACTGGGGATTGCGGCGTTTGGGCGTGTTGCGTCTGGTCTGGCATGAGGCGCTGTTCGAGGGCGCCTTGTATGCCTGTGTGTGTGCCACGCTGATTTTGCTGATGGGAGCCTGATGCCTTGAAAGTGCTATTCACGCGATTGATCACATTGGCGGTGGTGCTGCTGGCGATCGTCCTCGGCTGGTTCGCCTGGGAACATTACACGCGCGCGCCATGGACTCGCGATGCCCGGGTCAGGGCAGACGTGGTGACGCTGTCGGCGGATGTGTCGGGGCGTATTGTCAGTCTGGCGGTGCAGGACAACCAGCATGTGCAGAAGGGGCAGCTGTTGATGGAGATCGACCCGGCGCGCTACCGCCTGGCGGTAGAGCACTCGCGACGTTCGGTGGAAGTGGCGAAGGCAACGCTGGGGCAGTCGCAAGCGGCCATTGTTGCCAGTGAAGCCTTGCTCAAGCAGCGGCAAAGCGAAGAGCGTCGGCGGCGTACGCTCAAGCAGGGTTTTGCGATTTCCGGGGAGGAGTGGGAGAAGTCCAGTACCGATGTGGCGGTGGCCCAGGCGGATCTGCTGCGCAATCAAGCCAATCTCGGCCTCGCAGAGGCGAACGTGCAGTTGGCGATTGCCGCAATGACCCAGGCCGAACTGGATTTGCAGCGCACCCGCGTCGAGTCCCCAGTCAGCGGTTACGTGACCAACCTCCTGACCCGTGAGGGTGACTATGCGGTGAGCGGCGGTGCTTTGTTGGCGCTGGTCGACAGTGACTCGTTCTACGTCAGTGGTTATTTCGAAGAAACCAAGCTGCCACGAATCGGCGAGGGCGATCGGGTACGCGTGCAATTGATGAGCGGGGAGACGTTCGGCGGCACGGTGCAAAGCATTGCCTTCGCCATTGCCGACCGCGAAAACGCACCGGGCAGCCGGCTGCTGGCCAACATCAACCCGAGTTACACCTGGGTGAAACTGGCGCAACGGGTGCCCGTACGGATCGAGATCGATGGCGACTACACCGGCAAAAATCGCTTGCGTGCGGGTACCACAGCGACCGTCACCGTGCTGGAAAACACCCAATCTGAAGAACACCGTTAACCCTGTGGGAGCGAGCCTGCTCGCGAAAGCAATGGAACAGCCCCGATGGTGTCGCCTGACACACCGCATTCGCGAGCAGGCTCGCTGCCACAAGATTTCATTGATCAAAAATAAAAAAAGCCCCGCGACCGAATGATACGCGGGGCAAAAAAATTGGTTGGTTGCGGCCAACCAAAGGAGCTCTTTAACAATCGATTACTTGCTGGCGACAGTCTCCGGTTGCCAGCCGCCGCCAAGGGCCTTGTAGATCGCGACGATGCCGCGATACAGGTCGACTTCGGCCTGGGCCTGACTGTCTTCGGCGTTCAGACGTTCACGCTGAGCGTCGAGCAGTACGAGGAAGTCCGTGGTGCCTTCGCGATAGCGGATTTCAGCCAGGTCAGCAGCCTTGCGGCTTGATTCACTCTGACGGATCAACGAGATCAGGCGTTGCTGACGCTTGCCGTAATCGCTGAAGGCGTTTTCCGATTCTTCCAGTGCCAGCAGCACTTGTTGCTCGTAAGTCGCCAATGCGCCTTCGGCATCAGCATCGGCGCCACGCAAACGCGCGCGCACGCTGCCAAGGTCGAACGCTGCCCACGTAATGCTCGGGCCGAGTGCCCAGGCGTTGGCCGCCGAGGAACCGATCTGCGAACCACGCCCGGCCGTCCAGCCGAGGAAGCCGCTGAGGCTGACCCGTGGGAACAGATCGGCTTTCGCCACGCCGATACGCGCCGTGGCCGAAGCCAGTTTGCGTTCGGCGCTGAGAATGTCCGGACGACGCTGCAGCAGTTCGCCCGGATCACCAATCGGCAAGGCCTTGGCAATCGCCGGCAAGTCTTTTGGACTCAGATCAACGGTCAGCTTGTCCGGACGCTCACCGAGCAGGGTGGCGATTCGGTTTTTCTGCCGAACCTGTTCAGCCTGCAATTGCGGCACAGTGGCTTCAACGTTGGCCAGACGCGCATCCGCGCGCTCGACATCGAGCTGATCACCGACACCGGCGTCTCGCAGGCTGATGGTGATCTTGCGCGACTCTTCCTGGTTTTTCAGGTTGGCCACGGCGATCTTTTCGCGCAGTTGCGCACCACGCAGTTGACCGTAGGCGTCCACCAGTTCGGCAATCATGGTGACTTGCAGTTGGTACAGATCGGCTTCGGCCGCTTGCTGGTCGGCGTCGCTGGCTTCCAGATTGCGCTGGATGCGACCAAACAGGTCCAGCTCCCAGGCCATGTCCAGACCGAGGTCATAGCGTTCGCTATTGACTCGGTCGGTGGTCTGGCCAGGGATTTGCCCCTTGGCCAGATCACTGCTGGCGCGGCTGGTGATGGTCGGCATCGCATCGTTGCTGGCGTCGTCGCGGATCGCCCGGGCGGCTTTCCAGCGGGCGAACGCCACGCGCAGTTCACGGTTGCCTTGCAGTGATTGGGTCACCAACTGGTTGAGGGTCGGATCGTCGAATTGCTGCCACCAGATGCCTTCGAATTTAGAACGGTCGAAGTTCTTTTGCCCGGCGGCGCCGTCGGTGGCGGCCGTGATATTGGCTGCCTCCGTGGCTGGGGTCTTGTAGTCGGGGCCGACGGCGCAGGCGCTGAGGGCCAGCGCCAGCAGACTCGGCAGGAAGACTTTCAGACTCATTGTTGCGCCTCCAGTTTCAGAGCTTTGGCCGCTTTGCGGGCTTCGCCGCGTTCGACAAAGTTACGGATCAGTACGTAAAACACAGGGGTCAGCAACAGACCGAAGAAGGTCACCCCGAGCATGCCGGAGAACACCGCCACACCCATGGCGTGACGCATCTCGGCACCGGCACCGCTGGAGAACACCAGTGGCACCACACCCATGATGAACGCGAAGGAGGTCATCAGGATCGGCCGCAGACGCAGACGGCAGGCTTCGAGTACCGCCGCGAGCGGATCGAGGCCTTCTTCCTGTTTGTCCTTGGCGAACTCGACGATCAGAATCGCGTTCTTACAGGCAAGTCCCACCAGTACGATCAAGCCGATCTGGGTGAATATGTTGTTGTCACCGCCCGAGATGATCACGCCGGTGATGGCCGACAGCAGGGTCATCGGCACGATCAGGATCACTGCCAGTGGCAGGCTCCAGCTTTCGTATTGAGCGGCGAGCACCAGGAACGCCAGCAGTACGCAGAGCGGGAACACGAACAGCGCGGTGTTGCCGGACAGGATCTGCTGGTAAGTCAGGTCGGTCCACTCGTAGGTCATGCCGTTTGGCAGTTCATCCTTCAGCAGTTTCTCGATGGCTTTCTCGGCCTGGCCGGAGCTGTAGCCCGGGGCAGCCGCGCCGTTGATTTCTGCAGTGATGAAGCCGTTGTAGTGCATCACGCGATCCGGACCCGAGGTGTCGCTGACCTTGATGAAGGTCGCCAGCGGGATCATTTCGCCTTTGTTGTTGCGTACTTTCAGCTGACCGATCTGATCGGATTCGAGGCGGAACTGTTGTTCGGCCTGAACGTTGACCTGATAGGTGCGCCCGAAGCGGTTGAAGTCGTTGGCATACAGCGAACCCAGGTAGATCTGCAGGGTGTCGAAGATGTCGCTGACAGCCACGCCGTGAGTCTTGGCTTTTTCACGGTCGATGGCGGCATCGACCTGAGGCACGTTCACGGTGTAGCTGGTGAACAGCCCGGCCAGTTCCGGCACGCTGTGGCTTTTGTTGATGATGTTCATGGTCTCTTTGTACAGCTCGTCGTAGCCCAGGTTGCCCCGGTCTTCGATTTGCAGGCGGAAACCACCAATGGTGCCCAGACCTTGTACCGGCGGTGGCGGGAAGATCGCCATGTACGCCTCTTGAATGTTCGCGTACTGGCCGTTCAAGGCCCCGGCAATCGCACCGGCGGACATGCTCGGATCTTTACGTTCGTCGAACGGTTTCAGGGTCACGAAGACGATGCCGGCGTTCGGGCTGTTGGTGAAGCCGTTGATCGACAAGCCCGGGAACGCTACGGCGCTTTCCACGCCAGGCTGTTTCAGCGCCAGGTCGGACATGCGCTTGATCACGTCTTCGGTGCGATCCAGGCTAGAAGCGTCCGGCAACTGCGCGAAAGCCACCAGGTATTGCTTGTCCTGGCCGGGTACGAAACCGGTCGGGGTGCTGGAGAAACCGAAGAAGGTCAGCACCATCAAGCCTGCGTACAGCAGCAGGGCGATGCCGCTGCCACGGATAACCCGGCGCACGGTGCCGACATAACCATGGCTGGCACGGTCGAAGAAACGGTTGAACGGACGGAACAACCAGCCACCGAAGATCTTGTCGAGCACTTTGGAGAAGCGGTCTTTCGGTGCGTCATGGCTTTTCAGCAACACAGCGGCCAGTGCTGGCGACAGGGTCAGCGAGTTGAACGCCGAGATCACGGTCGAGATTGCAATGGTCAGTGCGAACTGCTTGTAGAACTGCCCGGTGAGGCCGGAGATAAACGCCGCCGGAATGAACACCGCACACAGCACCAGAGCCGTGGCAACGATCGGGCCGGTCACTTCACGCATGGCGCGCTTGGTGGCTTCGACCGGATTCAATCCGAGCTCGATATTGCGCTCGACGTTCTCCACCACCACGATGGCGTCGTCCACCACGATACCGATCGCCAGTACCAGACCGAACAGCGACAAAGCGTTGAGCGAGAAGCCGAACAGGTGCATCACCGCAAACGTACCGATCAACGACACCGGCACTGCAACCAACGGAATGATCGAGGCACGCCAGGTTTGCAGGAACAGGATCACCACCAGCACCACGAGAATCAGTGCTTCGAAGAGGGTGTGAACCACCGCCTCGATCGAGCCTCGCACGAAGATCGTCGGGTCATAGACGATGCTGTAATCCATGCCTTGCGGGAAGTTTTTCTTCAGCTCGTCCATCTTGCCGCGAACTTCGTTCGAGATGTCGATGGCATTGGAGCCTGGGCGCTGGAAGATCGGAATGGCCACTGCCGGCTGGTTGTCCAGCAACGAACGCAGCGCGTATTGGCTGGAGCCCAGCTCGACGCGAGCGATGTCTTTGAGTCGAGTGATTTCACCGTTGTCGCCTGCGCGAATAATGATGTTCTCGAACTCTTCCTCGCTGACCAGTCGGCCCTGAGTGTTGACCGACAGCTGGAAGCTCTGGGCATTCGGGGCAGGAGGCGCACCGAGTTGACCGGCCGCGACTTGACGGTTCTGTTCACGAATTGCGGTGACCACATCAGTCGCCGTCAGATTGCGCGAAGCGGTCTTGTTCGGGTCAAGCCAGACACGCAGCGAGTAGTCGCCCATACCAAACAACTGCACATCACCAACACCGTTCAGACGAGCCAGCTCATCCTTGATGTTGAGGATTGCGTAGTTGGACAGGTAGAGCATGTCGTAGCGCTTGTCCGGGGAGGTCAAGTGCACAACCATGGTCAGGTCGGGCGACGCTTTGTCGACGGTGATACCGATGCGCGTCACTTCTTCGGGAAGTTTCGGCTCGGTACGGGTCACCCGGTTTTGCACCTGCACCTGCGCATTGTCCAGGTCAGTGCCCAGGGCGAAGGTAATGGTCAGGGTGATCTTGCCGTCGGCGGTCGACTGCGAGGACATGTACAGCATGTTCTCGACGCCGGTGATGGCCTGCTCCAGCGGAGCGGCCACGGTTTCACCGATGACTTTAGGGTTGGCGCCCGGGAAGTTGGCACGTACCACCACGGTAGGAGGCACGACTTCCGGGTATTCGCTGATCGGTAGCTGGAACAGCGAGATTGCACCGGCGATCAGGATCAACAGCGACAGCACCGCTGCGAAGATCGGCCGTGAAATGAAGAATTGGGAAAAATTCATCGGAGTTGTCGTCCCTTAACCGCGTGGGGTCGTAGCGGCCAGCTTCACAACCGAACCAGACGCGCCTTTGGCAGGAGCGACTTTGGGCAGGTTGCTGGCTTCCAGCGCTTGACGTTGTTGAGCGAGTGCCGCGATGGTCTGTTCGCTGGCCATCGGCACCACTTCAGGGGTAACCGGGGAGCCAGGACGAACCCGTTGCAGACCCTTGACGATGATCGTGTCGTCCTTGTTCAGGCCGGTACGGACGATGCGCAGGCCTTCGATCTTCGGACCCAGTTCAACGGCGCGGTACGCGGTTTTGTTGTCCGCATCCATCACCAATACGAACTTCTTGCCCAGGTCAGTGCCGACCGCTTCATCGTTGATCAGCATGGCGTTGTAGGTGCCGCTGCCGACCAGTTTCAGGCGTGCGTACAGGCCCGGGGTGTAGGTGCCATCGCTGTTGTCGAACACCGCGCGACCACGGATGGTGCCGGTTTTCGGGTTGACCTGGTTATCGACGAAGTTCATCTGACCGAGGTGCGGGTTGCCGTCTTCGTTGGACAGGCCCATGTACACCGGGGTGGTCGCGCCGCGCTGACCGTTACGGGCGAGTTGGGTGTATTTGAGGAACACACGCTCGTCGGCGTCGAAGTAGGCATAAACACGGTCGGTGGAAACCACACTGGTCAGCGGCGTGGTGTCGGCGGTCACCAGGTTACCGGCGGTGATCTCGGCACGGCTGACGCGGCCACTGATCGGCGCGGTGACGCGGGTGAAGCTGAGGTTCAGTTTGGCCAGATCCAGTTGCGCTTGCAGGGCACCGACGGCGGCGCGGGCTTCTTGAGCGGCGCTGGTGCGCGAGTCAGCCAGTTCGGCGGAAATGGCGTTGCTGGCACGCAGGCGTTCACCACGACCGGCTTCGTTTTCACTGCGGGTGGCGTTGGCGCGGGATTGGGCGACCAGGGCTTCGAGGCGGCGTACCTCAGCCTGGAATGGACGCGGATCGATCTGGAACAGCAGGTCGCCTTTCTTGACCAGTGCGCCTTCAGTGAAAGCGACGTCATCAATCTGGCCGGAGACCCGTGGACGGATTTCAACGGTTTCCGGCGCTTCGAGGCGCCCGGTGAATTCGTCCCACTCGTTGACCGGTTGCTCGAGCACCTTGGCCACGCTGACTTTCGCAGCGGGCATAGTGGCGGCAGTCTCCGGAGTCTTGCCGCAGGCGCTCATCACCAGTACGGCCAACATGGCCAACGGGAAGCGCAAATGTTTGAGTGACTGTTCCATGGATGCATCCGCCAATGTATTGAAGATGGGCGGATGATGCTCGGCGGGGTGTGATGGCACGAATCGAATGAAGCAAAGGTAACTATCATTCGGAATGATATAAGACCCGAACGAGCCCTCTAGCATGCACCTTTCGTTAGGTGGCTATCAATCTACTTGGTGGCAATTCTCTGTTGCCTGACCTGCAAAAGTCAGGAGCGAGGCTGCGCGGCGGGGATTACGCGGGGATTAAAAATGCCGAACCCGCCATGGCGGCGGGTTCGACAATGCGGTCAGAGTTTCGGCAACTGGCCGATGCGTCCGATCATTTCCGTCACGATCTGCAGATCCAGCTGGAATTGCTCCACAGTCTTGAACTCGCCATCGGTGTGACCGGTGTATTTCACGTTCGGCATGGCCAGACCAAACTGCACACCGTTCGGCAATTCATGCACCGAGGTGGCGCCAGCGGAAGTGCCGAACTCGTGCTTCATACCGAGGTTTTCAGTCGATACCGCCAGCAGCGCCTTGACCCACTCACCTTCAGGGTTGCGGTACATCGGCTCGGCGATCGAGTAATCGAAGGCAACGGCTACATGGCTCTTCTTGCTCCATGCCGCCAGTTTCTCAGCGATTTCAGCTTTGAGCTTCTCCGGCGACTTACCTTTCGGAACGCGCAGGTTGACCGCGAGTTTGAAAGCTTTTTCGTCCATGCCGACGTAGGTCAGCGAGGTCGTCAGCGGTCCCATGAAGGCATCGGAGAAACCGACATTCAACGTGTTGCCCAGGTAATCCAGACCCCAATTGTCGGCAGCGTAACGCGCGGCATCGGTGATGTGGTTGTGCTTGAACGCGACTTTGCCATCAAGGCTATTGATAAAGACCAGCATCCGCGCGACCGGGTTGACCCCGGATTCGGGCTCGGAGGAGTGCGCAGATACGCCAGTCACGGTGAGTTTGACGTCTTTGCCGTCGACCTTGGCGCTCACCTGGAAATCGCCGCCATTGCGCTTGGCAAACTCGTCACCGGCCTTTTGCAGACTGGTGGCCAGTTCCGCAGGCTTGTCGGTTACCAGGGTGGCGACCGACGCCGACGGAATCTGGTTGGTTGCCAGGCCACCGGTCATCGAGATGATTTCCGCGCCTTTGCCTTCACCTTTGCGCTTGGCAAAGTTGGCCATGACGGTGCCGTAGCCTTTCTCGGCAATCACCACCGGGTAGCCGCCGTCCAGCGCCAGGTTGTAGTTTGGCGTCGGGTTGCGTTCGAAGTAGTAAGGGATCGCGTCGCCCGTGGTTTCTTCGGTGGTGTCGACCAGCAACTTGAAGTTGCGCACCAGCGGCAGTTTTTCTTCCTTGATGACTTTCATGGCATACAGCGTGACGACGATACCGTTCTTGTCATCCTCGGTGCCGCGACCGTACATGCGATCGCCGATCAGGGTGATCTTGAACGGGTCGAGGCGAGTGCCATCCTTGAGCACCCAGTTTTCCGGCGTCACCGGCACCACGTCGGCGTGCGCGTGAATACCAACCACTTCATCACCGCTGCCATCGAGGGAAATCTCGTAGACGCGGTTGTCGATGTTGCGGAATTTCAGATTGAACGACTCGGCGAGACTTTTGATCTTCGCGGCGATCTTGATGAATTCCGGGTTGTCGTGCTGCTCAACGCCGTCCTTGCGAAAGGTCGGGATTTCCACCAGTTCGCGCAGGGTTTCAGTGGCGGCAGCGCTGTATTTCGCTCGCGTGTAGAGACCCAGCAGACGATAGATTTCGTTCTGCTGATCGGCGTTTAAAGTCTTGTTATCGAGATAGGCGCCAATCGCCGGACCAATGTTTGCGGTTTTCGCCAGATCGCTCTTGCTCAGGCTGCCGAGGAACTGACGGAAGTCTGTGGCTTTGTCTGCACTGTAAGTCTTGAGAATTTCAGCGCTCTGCTGCGGGGTGATATTGGCTTGCGCGGGCGCCGTGAACACGGCAAGACCGGCCAGCATCAACGTGGTGGCAGCCAGTTTTTTGAAAGGGACATTCATTACGAAGGGCATTCCTTTGCAGGGCAGTGAGTTAGGCGTGTCTCAAGGTTGAGACACATACGCTTACAACCTAACACCGTGTCAGAGCCTTGCGGGAGTCCTGAAAGGGGATGTGTCGCACAAAAATGCAAAAGAGGCGCACAAATGAAAAAGCCCGGGGAAGGTTTCCGGGCTTTTTTATGGGGGCTCACCTGACGACCAGCGCTTCTCCAAATCCTTGCGCCAGGTTCAGCAAAGCGCGGCTATCTGAAGATCTGTTCAATCATGATCCTGGAGGGGATGAATAACGTGTTCGTGTAATAGGCCTCATACCCATAGGCGGTTATGCGAACTTTGCACGGGATCGAAGTTTGCGACGTCAGCAACGGTTTGATGGCGTCGTAGTCATTCAAGTCGCGTTGCGTACCATCCGGATTGGTGTAGTAGAAGATCAGGTCGGAGGAAAACTTGTAATTGGGCCTGGCTTGACCGCTTGCGTTCACTCGCCCTTCGGCTTTTACCGCGATTGAATGCTCGGATGAGAACTCCATGTCGCGATTGAGAGAGCAGATCAGGGTAGGGTTGAGCTGGTTGGAGTTTTCGTAATCATTGAAAGCGTTCTGCAAATCCACAGTGGAGTTGAAGTGGGCCGTGAACAGATTGGCGGGGCCGAGTTCAAACGACGATAGCGTGAGGTCGGCGGGCGGAATGCTGGCCGTTTTTACGCAGCCGGTGCAGAGTAGAACGCCCAGGTAAATGACCGCGCGGAAGCTGTTCATTGGCCGAAAATACCGTTGATTGAGTCAAAAATCAGATCGCAGGCGGACTTCGTCCCTTGCACAGGTTCTATAAACATCCAGTCAGCAGATGCATGGTGCCTATCAATGGTCTTGTTGATGGTCGGACCAGACTCGATCATCCAACGCTCCCCGAATTCTGCGACACCGTCAGATTGGTCAGGTGTACTGGCGTTGGCCCGGATGTTGATCCATGTTTCAGCGACAGGCGTTGGCTCCGAAAAATAGATGTCGGAACCCAGCCATACCAGGAATCCTTCACCCACTGGATCGAGTGTCACCAGATATTTGATGGTGTAACCGGCTTCGGAAAGGATCTGTGACAGATGTGCGCCGGTCCATCCGCCGAGGCTGTGGCCGACGATGTAAACCGGACAGGATTTGCTGGGAATGTTGTCGATGAAGTGAGTCTGGATATCGCCGGAACCCCTTGCATCCTTATAACTTTTAGGGAACCCCGTGTATTTCGCCGGCAGCTTGGCGCTGCCCGCAATTTTGCCGTCGAGCTGTTTTTTTGCGTCGTCGATATTGTGGAACGCGCCTTGAAAATAGTATTTCTCTTGGTCGGCAGCCCCACCAATGAAAAAAACGATCGCCTTCTTTACGGGAACGGGAGCCGTCTTTACCGACTGATCCTTCACGAGTGTTAACGTCGGCGTGACGGCCAGACTCGCGGTATTTCCATTGGGAAGCTGGATTTGCTCTGCCGGCATGTTTTCAATCTTCCAGAAATAGTTTGAAGGTTTCTGCCACGTGTGAACTCACGACGTGAGTGAACCCCAGCGAATCACTGGTGCCGTACTCGAAACTGCCGTCCGCGCGCTGAATCGCGTAGGCATGATTAGGCATGGGCTCACCGGTGCTTTCGTCGATCAATTTGATCTTGTCGCTGAAGTGCACCGGCATCGGCAGCAGACCGCTGAAAGGTGCCGAGACGAAGGTGTCGCCGATGATGACTGTTCCGGAACCGCCCACAACGATGTTGCCGTGTCCGCCCGTGCTGTCGATCGTCGCAGCATTCAAACCATTGATGAAAACGGTCGAGCTGACGCCTCCCGTGATCGGACTGCCACAAGCGGATTTGTCGGTCATCCGGGCGGCAGCAAGCCCGTCAAAGTTCACATTGGGCGAGCCACTGGCAATGGGATTCGTGCCATGTCCCGGAAGAGGGCAGCTAGTGGGGTCCGTGAGGCGTGCAGCAGGTTTTCCTCTCATGCGAAGTTCCGTTTCAAGAGGTCAGATCGGGCAGCCGTGATGAATAGCCGTATCGTAGAACAGCCAGGGCTGTTCGCTGGATCGACAGCCTTGGTGGTCGTAGTAATCGGGAATGGTGAGGATGTGGTGTCAGCTCTGCGAGACATTGACCCCATGTGCATCCGGACGGATGCGAGTGTTCGCCTTCAATCACACCGGTGGTGTTTGAAGAGGCGAGGGGCACAAGCGCTTGCATACGTGAAGTACGCATCAAATTTTACCGTCCCTGGAAATTTCGTTGCGAAGAATGCCGCAAGCTACGCTTGCGTTCAATAATATTCAGAACTGCCAGCGCGGATTCACAGGCTATCTGGATCGCCAAAAAACATCTGAATCCGCGACCGCAACCACCGCTCACCCGGATCATTATCCTGCGATCCACGCCACGCCATATGCAGTTCAAACGTGCGCGTCGGCAACGGCGGATCTTCCGCCCGAACCCCACCAGCCGCCGTCAACGCGTCCGCCGTGTAATCCGGTACGGTCGCCACGATGTCGGTGCCCGCGAGCAACGTACTCAAACCATTGAACTGCGGCACCGCTAGCACCACATGCCGCTTGCGCCCCAGTTTCTCCAGCTCTTCATCAATAAAGCCACTGAGATCGCCAGCAAATGACACCAGCGCATGCGGACGCGCGCAATAGTCGTCCAGGCTCAACGGCCCCGGCACGGTATCGGCGCGCAGCAATTTTGGCGCGCTGCGGCGCAGGACCTTGCGCTTGGCGTTGGCCGGCAGGTCTGTGGTGTAGCTGACGCCAATGGATATCTCGCCGGAGGCCAGCAGGCCCGGCATCAATATGTAATTGACGCGACGGATCACCAGCACGATTCCCGGTGCTTCCGCGCGCAGGCGTTTGAGCAGCATTGGCAGCAGGGCGAATTCGACGTCGTCGGACAGGCCAATGCGAAATACCGAGGTGCTGGTCGCCGGGTCGAATTCGGCCGCACGGCTGACGGCGGTCGAAATCGAATCGAGGGCCGGCGAGAGCAGGGCGAAGATTTCCACCGCTCGGGCGGACGGTTCCATGCTGCGCCCGGTGCGCACAAATAGCGGGTCATCGAACAGGCTGCGCAGGCGCGAAAGGGCCGCACTGATTGCCGGCTGACCGAGAAAGAGCTTTTCTGCCGCCCGGGTCACACTGCGTTCGTGCATCAATGTTTCGAATACGATCAACAGGTTCAGGTCGACACGACGCAGGTCATTACGATTCATCTGGAGTCCTGGCAGAGTCATCAAGCTTGACGAGAGCAGCCATATGAGAACAATGGCCGGCATGAATCTTACGGGGAAAGGCTGGTACTCTGCACCGGAAAATTCAGCTTGAGTGAGACGTTGGCAGCAGTTTTTTCATGGATTTTGCCAATGCCGCCCCTGGTGCGGAATCAATGACAGGCATGTCGACTATTAATAGCCACTGATAGTCTTGGGTCAAAAGCCCAGATAGAGTTCAGGGCATTAGAGGTTACTTTGACGAGGTTTGCGATGTCCCGCACGATCCGTTTTCACAAGTTTGGTCCGGCCGAGGTGCTCAAATGCGAAGAGCATGCGGCCGCTCAGCCAGGTCCTGGCGAAGTGCAGGTGCGTGTCGAGGCGATCGGCATCAGCTGGTATGACACCCTTTGGCGTCAGAATCTGGCCTCATCTCAGGCGCGACTGCCTGCGGGTCTTGGTCACGAGATGGCCGGTGTGATCACCGCTGTCGGCGACGGTGTCGATGATCTGGCAGTGGGTGACAAGGTCGCCAGCTTTCCGGCTGAGAGTGCGAACGACTACCCGGTCTACGGCGAATCGATCGTGCTGCCGCGTACTGCGCTGACCCGTTATCCGGATGTACTCAGCCCGATCGAGGCCAGCGTGCACTACACGCCGCTGCTGATCGCCTACTTTGCCTACGCCGATCTGGCGCGGGTCAAGCCGGGGCAGTTCGCGCTGGTCACTGACGCCAGCCATTGCGCCGGTCCTTCGTTTGTCCAGTTGGGCAAGGCGATGGGCGTACGGGTGATTGCCGCGACCAAGGAGGCCGAGGAGCGCGAGTATTTGCTGTCGCTGGGCGCTGAGAAGGTCATCGTCACCGAAGAGGAAGATCTGTTGATGCGAATCAACAAGATCACCGACAACCGTGGTGTCGACGTGGTGTTCGACGGTCTCGGCGGCCCGCAGATGTCGCTGTTGGGCGATGTGCTGGCGCCACGTGGCAGCCTGGTGTTGTACGGTTTGCAAGGCGGCAACCAGACGCCATTCCCGGCCTGCGCAGCGTTCCAGAAGAACATCCAGTTCTTTGTGCACTGCATCGGCAACTTCACCGGCAAGCCGGAATTGGGCATCACTCAGGATCACGTCGCCTTGCAACGTGCCTTGCGTGACATCAACCAGCTGACCGCTGACCGCGTGCTGCTGCCGCTCAAGACGCGTGTATTTCCGTTCAACGAGTTCGTCGAAGCGCATCGTTACATGGACGAATGCCCATGCCGCGAACGGGTCGCTCTGCAGGTCGAACCGGCGTAAGCCCCTTTAATCAGAGTCCGTGGCCCCACGGACTCTTGTGCGTTTATCCTCCCCTGAAAACCGAGCTCCCTGGCGCTATGCCCGGGTCCGTTCAGCAACTGAACTGGTTTTTGCTCTCTATCTGTATCTTCTAATCACAATATAAGCCCTGATAATTGAATGATTACTTTCATCTCAAGGAATGAGCCATGTCTGTGCATTCAATTTGTCCTGTTCGATATAACGCGTCGAAAACCGTTGATCGCGGCAACTTTTGTTTAATTGTTGTAGGGCTATTCGGAAACTGCTTCTCTTTTTCTTGTGCTCACTTGGCGTGGGACCCTGTGGGAAATTTCCTAGGACTGCGCTCCGAAAAAAATATCCCAGTAATTACAGAGGTTTGAGGCCGTTTTTGAGCGGCGGAAGGCGCTTTGTCAGTTCAAGTGTTTCAAATAACTTCAAACTTGTAAGTGTTAGCATCTGAGCGTCTATTACTTATTGATCAATTGTCGCTGGGCTGATGTGTCAGTCTGCGCGGCATGAAACTTTTTATACCGGGTAAATACCGATGAGCACGATCCATGATCAGGCAATGAACTATGTCTACCAGCAAGTATTGCAACGTTTGCTGAGTTTCTTCTCGCGCGCAGAACGCACGGCGCTGCAACTGCTGATCCAGCGACTGGCAGTGGCCGCCGGCGGCATGGAGAACATCGGTCATTTCAAGGTGCTGGTGAACCAGTCAGGGTCGCGCGACAGTTGTTACACGCTGGCGTTACTGCGGGCGGCGCAGTTGACCATCGCTGGCCGTTCACCCGCGACCTTTCAGTTGCGGGTGGCCAACCTGCGCTGGAACGGCAGCAGCCAGGTGTCCCTGCAAAACATGCATCGCAGCTACAGCGCACTGTTCCTGTATGACGATCCCCGGGTAGAACTGGTGATGGTCGACCACCGCGAGGTATTGCCGTTTGATCACCAGCTACCCATAAGCGAAGCCGGGCGCGAGGCCAACCGTATCAACCTGCTGCTGATCGGGCATCGTCGAACCTGGAACGAACCGCTTGAGCTATGGGATGACGCTTATCTGGCAACTGCCGAGTTCTATGGTCAGGTGGCCCGCTGGAACAATGGCGTCGATGCCATGGTCGGCAGTGAGTCCCCGCGTCGGCAGAGCCACTTCCTCGAAGGGCTGGGGCGTGCCGCGCAGAAGGCTGAGATTGCCGCGCCACCGGTGAGTTCTTGCAGTTTTGAAATGCTGTTTACGCTGCTCGACGGGCTGGGCGGTGATTATTACCGTGAGTTTTATCCCGAAGAGGAGCGGGTGGCGTGGCGTCCGGAGGGTCAATTCGAGGCCTGTCGGCGTACCAGCTTTATCAGTATCAACGACATGATTGTCGGCAAACTCGAAGAGCGCTGGCCTTTGTTGAGTGATTTTCTGGGGTTTCAGGTTGACGATCTGACGCTTTATCAAGGTGATGACGAACACGTAGAGCCTAAGGTGGCTGCACATTTACGAGGTTTGCAGGCGCAACTCATCGAGGAGCGGAACTATGAGGACGGCGTCGGTGATTACCTCAAACGCAGCCTGATAACGATGCGGCAAAAACAGGTCCCTGAACCGGTATGCGAACAGTTGCTGGCCAGCTTCGACAATTTGCAGGAGCCCGGGAATCTGCGCGCCCAGGCGGAAAGCTCTCTGCTGGCCAGTTTTGAACTGAATGAAATCCAGCTGACGTGCCTGTTGTTTTCACCGTTCATTAATGCGGGGGCCGGACTTGAGCGATTTTTGCGTAATTGTCACCCCGGCATGTTGGTGGCATTGCCGGATCTGCACCGGGCGATGCAGGGCCTGCATGCGCCGGAACAGGTGATGAAATGGATGACGGATGTCAGTGGGCTGCCGGTCAGGTTGATTGTGCGTTTGTATGCAATGGGGCCGGTTCGTATGTCTGCGCCGGGAGATTCGGCCGCGCAGAGCCTCGGTGCGGTTGACGCGGCGGCCGAGCCGACCGCTGATCGATCGGCGGAAGGTTGATCGTGAGCCGCTTGCCTGGAGATGAACCCATGCCCACGGATACGGGGTTGTGAAGGGGTCGAGGGAGAATGACTTCGTTTATCAGGCGGTTTATCGATACCTGACGCTGCTGATAGATGAGGCGGGGAACGGTGGGGCGGTGCGCCTGCCCTCACTCCGGCAATTGTCTGACCGGCTCAATGTGTCGATCTCGACCGTCCAGTACGCCTACTCGCTGCTGGAAAAGGAAGGTCGAGTCTATTCAATTGCCAAGTCCGGGTACTACGCGCAAGCGCTGCACATGATGGATTCGCCGGATAGCGGCAGTGATTTGCTGGAAACCGTTTACGTCAATGCCAGGCGCCCGGGCATGTGCGTGCTGAGCGCCGATGAGCCGGCCTCGCTACAGCCGCTGGATAGCCCGTTATTGATGTTGGAGCGGGAATTGCTGCGTCAGTACCCGCGTCAGCCACATGCGTTGGTGCAACCTTGTGGAGAGCTGGAGTTGCGCACGGTGCTGGCCGCCCGCTACACCTCATCCACGGCCAATTACTGGCGTGCGGATGACGTCTATATCGGCGCCGACCTGCGCGGTGTATTGGAAATTCTGATTTCCGTGCTTGAGTTGCGTCGGGCCACCGTGGTCGTCGAATCGCCCTGTGACTGGGTGATCCTGCGTCTGCTGGAGGCCGCCGAAGTACGGGTCATCGAGTTGCCGCTGCTTCCCGGGGGCATGATTGATCTTCAGCGGCTGGAGTCGGTGCTCAAGAGCGAGACGGTGCGTTTGATGCTTTTGTCGTCAGTGTTGAGCATGCCCCGGGGCAGTCTTCTACCGCTGAGCAATCAGCAGGCAGTCGCGCATTTGCTTGGCCGTCATGGTACCTGGGTGCTGGAAAACGATTGTTACAGCGAACTCCATGAAGGCAATGACGCGCAACGGATGCGCGACTGGCTGGACCCCGATCGTTTAGTGGTGTTTTCCACGTTCGAAAAGTTCGTCGGGGCCGAGGCGCCTTTCGGTTATGTGCTGTCGCGTCATTGGCGCAGTGAGTTGCAGCGGCATTTCCTGTTGCGCGCGTTTCGGTTGTCGCCGATTCGCCAGAAAGCCATTGCCAGGTTGTTGGGGGGAGGCCGACTGGATCAGCATTTATTGGTATTGCGGCGAATGCTCAAGGAGCGTCGTACGCAATTGATCGAATTGTTGCGCGAACG
The DNA here is from genome assembly GCF_002754355.1 of Pseudomonas sp. 29. Classification (NCBI taxonomy): domain Bacteria; kingdom Pseudomonadati; phylum Pseudomonadota; class Gammaproteobacteria; order Pseudomonadales; family Pseudomonadaceae; genus Pseudomonas; species Pseudomonas sp. 29. Next base: position 6,315,397 of record NZ_PEEY01000001.1, on the reverse strand, counting down.
TCTTGGCGATGCGATGCAGGTTGTCGAGCCCGAGGGTGGCGCGACCGTGTGGGTACATTCTCTGCGACCAGTGAACATGGCGCAGGTCTTCCAGCGATTGCTCAGGCAGCAGATCGTTATTGCACCTGGCGAGCTATTCAGCCTGCAAAGCCTGCATGCGCACCATCTGCGGTTGAGCCCGCTGAGCCATGGTGACCATGACCTGGCCAGTGTGGTCGGGCTAATCGGTGACGCCTTGCGCCTTGCACCTGCTGACTAACGTTAAAAAACATCGGGAGAGTCCCGGATAGATCCCATCGCACTGCGGTCAAACTGCCAGTAAACTGCGCTCTATTCCTGAACCACTCTATTTCAGAGGTTTTGCATGACACTCAGTCCTTTTGCGGGCAAACCGGCACCGGCAGAATTGTTGGTCGATATCCCGCGACTGGTAACGGCTTACTACGCTGGGCAGCCCGACGCCTCGATTTCCACTCAGCGTGTGGCGTTCGGTACGTCCGGGCACCGGGGCAGCTCGTTCGACTTGAGTTTCAACGAGTGGCACGTTCTGGCCATCAGCCAGGCGATCTGTCTGTACCGCGAAGCCCAAGGGATCACCGGGCCGCTGTTTGTCGGCATCGACACCCACGCACTGTCGACTCCGGCCGGCGCCAGCGCGCTGGAAGTCCTGGCCGCCAACGGTGTGACCGTGATGATTGCCGAAGGTGATGAGTACACGCCGACACCCGCCATTTCCCACGCCATTCTGTGCTACAACCGTGGCCGTACTTCGGGCCTGGCTGACGGCATCGTCATCACGCCGTCGCACAACCCGCCACAAAGCGGTGGCTACAAGTACAACCCAACCAACGGCGGGCCGGCCGATACTCACATCACCAAGTGGATCGAAGCCAAAGCCAATGAATTGCTGGCCAACAAGCTGGCTGGTGTGAAGCGCATCAGCTACGAACAAGCGCTCAAGGCCAGCACCACGCATCGCCACGATTACCTGAACACCTACGTCGCCGACCTGATCAACGTGATCGACTTCGACGCCATCCGTGACGCCAAGCTGCGCCTGGGCGTTGATCCGCTGGGTGGAGCAGGGGTGCGCTACTGGTCGGCGATTGCCGAGCATTACCGCCTCGATCTGCAAGTGGTGAACAAGGAAGTCGACGCGACGTTCCGTTTCATGACCGTCGACTGGGATGGTCAGATTCGCATGGACCCGTCGTCCAGCCACGCGATGCAAGGCCTGATCGGTCTCAAAGAACGTTTCGACGTGGCCTTCGCTTGCGACCCGGATCACGACCGCCACGGTATCGTCACGCCGTCCGGTGGACTGCTTGCGCCGAACAACTATCTGGCCGTATCGATCGATTACCTGTTCCAGAACCGCCCGCAGTGGCGTGCGGATGCCGGCGTGGGTAAAACCGTGGTCAGCAGCGGTCTGATCGATCGCGTGGCCAAGCGCTTGGGGCGTCGTCTGTACGAAGTTCCGGTCGGTTTCAAATGGTTCGCCGACGGCCTGTTCGATGGCTCGCTCGGCTTCGGTGGCGAAGAGAGCGCGGGCGCATCGTTCCTGCGCAAGGACGGTGGCGTGTGGAGCACCGACAAGGACGGTCTGATCCCTGCGTTGCTCGCCGCTGAAATGACCGCACGCACCGGTCGCGATCCGAGCCAGGCCTACAAGGCTTTGACCGATGAGCTGGGCGAGCCGTTCTCGGTACGTGTCGACGCCAAGGCCAATCCGGAGCAGAAAGCGTTGCTGAGCAAGTTGTCGCCTGCACAGGTCACCTCGACCGAACTGGCTGGCGAGAAGATCCAGAGCATTCTCAGCCATGCACCGGGCAACGATCAGGCGATTGGCGGTCTGAAAGTGATGACGGTAAACGGCTGGTTCGCCGCGCGTCCGTCGGGTACTGAAGACATCTACAAGATCTACGCCGAAAGCTTCATCGGTGACGACCACCTCAAGCAACTGGTCGTCGAAGCGCAGGCGCTGGTGGATGGCGCAATCGCCGGCTGATGATGTTGGCGAGCGCATGAAAAAAGGGGCAACCGTGATGGTTGCCCCCTTTTTTTGTCTGCCATTCAAGCCATCAGGCCAGATCCACCAGGACGATTTCGCTGTCCTCAAGGGCCGTAACGCTCAGTACTCGCTCCTGCGCTACCGCCACGCCGTCTCGAGCTTGTGCGCGCAGGCCGTTGACTTCAATCAGGCCAGTGGCCGGCACCAGATAGGCGCGACGGCCTTCATCCAGATGATATTCGGCAGTTTCGCCCGCCTTGAGGTTGGCTGCGACCAATCGCGCATCAGCGCGAATCCGCAGGCTCTGGTCATCGCCGTCCTTGCCGCTGGCCAAGGTGACAAAGCCTTCACGCTGGCCTTTCGGGAACGGTTTGGCCCCCCAGGAGGGCGGTGCGCCGGTTTCCGTTGGCAGGATCCAGATCTGGAAGATCTTGGTGTCCTTGGCTTCCAGGTTGTATTCGCTGTGAGCGATGCCGGTACCCGCGCTCATTACCTGCACGTCGCCAGCTTCGGTGCGGCCCTTGTTGCCCAGGTTGTCCTGGTGAGTGATAGCACCTTCACGAACATACGTGATGATTTCCATGTCGCGATGCGGATGCTGGGGAAAGCCAGTGCCGGCTGCGATCACGTCATCGTTCCACACCCGCAGGTTGCCCCAGCTCATGCGCTGCGGGTCGTAGTACTCGGCGAACGAAAAGTGGTGATGGGCATCCAGCCAGCCGTGATGGGCGCCGCCCAGCGAGCTGAAGGGTCTGAGTTCAAGCATGATCGTCTCCTCAAAAGGTTCGACGCGAGGTGTGAAGGGCGCACCCGACGCGGGACCGGTGGTTTATGACGGCCATCATCTATCAGTCAATAATCGATAAAAAGCGTAAAAAGTGCGGCGTTATAATCGAAATACTCGATAAGAAAATAGTTGTGAAGCATCTCATCCCACCTTCAGTTCATCGCCTAAACCAATGACCTGAAAGCATTTCGCTAGAACTGAGCGGCAAATACAGACACCATAGCCGCAACAGCCTCACACACTGGAGCCCGTCAGCGTGGCGCAACACACCCCCGATCTTCCTCCCGAACTTCGCCCCTTGGCCGAGATGCCATGGTTCAAACGCCTGGCTGCACGCTTCTTCGGCCACGGTTTGACCCGACTGCGCGCGCAGCACCGTGCGTCGTGGTTGCACGGTCAGGCCGATGGTTTCCGCAGTGGCCATACCGCTGGCGTCGAATATGGCTTTAAGGAAGGCAAGCTTGAGGGGCTGGAAGAGGGCCGGCAGGTGCTGCTGATCCGTGACAGTCGCAACACCGAGCATCGCCCGCCCAGCGTCGACAATCATCTGTTCGATGATTGGCGCCTGCCGTTGACGGCCGAGCTGAAAAAACGCATGAAGGCCGATGTTGCCCGTTTGTTGCCTGAGCATGCTCAGCCAAGTACCGCGCAATGGAAGATGATTTTCAGCGAAACCCCGTCAACCTCAGTGGTTGCCGGCGCGGGCGCGGGTAAGTCCACCACGTTGGTTCTGCGTATTCTGTTGCTCAACCACTATCTGGGTTTTGAGCTGGATTCGATGACCGTAGTGACCTTCACCCGCGAGTCGCGCAAGGATTTCATCAACAAACTGATCGAGCTGTTCGCGCTCTGGGGGCACGCGCTGAACCTGCGCCAGGCACGCGAACTGGTGCGTACCTTCCACTCGCGCATTCTGCCGATGGTGCGCAGCTTGCCGGGTTTCGAGCGCTTGCAGGCCTTTGAAAACCTCAGTCATCGAGTTCAGGGTGCTGAGGAGGAGGTCGACAGTAATCCGTTCGACCTGCGCATCAACGATGCGCAACGTCAGCAACTCAACGCCTGCTATCACCGCTTGTTCAACGAGGACGAGCGTTTTCGACATCTGATTCAGCCACTGTCGCGCGCGGGTTTGCAGCTCAAGGAGCTGGAGCGTGATCACCCGGATGTGCAGAAGCGCGTCGCGGTAACGGAGCTGGCATCCCGGCGCGACGAAGAGCTGTGCGACGCCATCGAAGATCTGTGGTTCCGCGCGGGTGCTTGGCCGATCAAGGGCATTGAGCCGAATCGGCAGAGTTTCGATATCAACGGCGCGAAATTTCATTGTCATGGTTACATTCCGAGCCTGGATGCGTGGGTGGTGCTCGGTTTCGATCCGCGGGAAAACCCGCAGGTCAGTCGGCCAAACGCCAAGCTCAGCGTGCGCGCAGAGTGGGCAGTCAAGCGCACCCTGTTTCAAGCTTTCTGTCGTAAGCCTTTGATTTGGCTTGATAGTTATGAGTCATCAAAACGTGTTCTGGCTACTTTGGCAGGCGATGCCAGTGCCGGGCCGGGCTTCGATTACAAGGTCAAGGGTGAGCTGGCTTCCGCGCCATTGCTCGACTGTTTTGTGGCGGCGGCAGGCTTCATCGAGAACCTCGGCCTGGATGTGCCTGACGCGGTCGGTCGCATGAGTTTCGCCAAGGACGACCCGGATCGTTTCTTCTTTGAAGCCTTGAGTCTGTTCTGGCGCGCCTTTGAAGATCATTTGCTCGATCAGAAACCGCCGATCATGACCTACAACCGCATGTTCGCGCTGTTCAGCGAACATTCACCGGAGAACCTCAAGCTGTTGAGCGACGAGTTACTCAGGCCGTTGTCGCACTTGATGATCGACGAATTTCAGGACGTTTCACCACAGATCGTCTCGTGGATTCGCGCAAGTCTGACGGAAATCCGCAGTCGTGGCCCGGCCATGCACGTCGGGCGGGGCGCGCAGCGTTCGTCGTTGCTGTGCGTCGGTGATGACTGGCAGTCGATTTACGGTTGGCGCGGCAGTTCGCCGAGTTATTTCATGGCGTTCGACAAGGAGTTCCCGTCGCCGAGCACTACGCGGGTAATGCTCAGTGATAACTACCGCAGTCACCAGCACATCATTGATGCCGCTGAACATATCGTTCGCGCGGCACCGGCGATCCCGGGCAAAAAAGCCAAGGCCAGCGGCGCACCCAAGCCGTTGCAACCGGTCAATGTGCTGGAGCGCGACGATCAGGGCTTGGGCCAGCGCCTTGCCGAACATTATCGTCAAGGTCACTCAATCTTGATGCTTTATCGAAAAAGCAGCGATAAGTTATTGATAGAAGAGCATATTCAGTCTGTAGTTAATGTTGATTCGAGCTTGCCGTACGAAGCGCGACGCCTGAAGCAGCTGACCTACCACAGCGCCAAAGGCTTGCAGGCTGACGCGGTGTTTCTGCTCGGCGATTGCCAGCATCTGACCAGTTCGCCCTACAAGAATCAGGTCTATCGCATGGCGGGCCTAGGCAAGTCGGGCGACAGCGAGCCCTACGACACGGCGCAAAAAGACGAAATCCTGCGCTTGGCGTATGTCGGCATCACGCGGGCGGTCAGCCATTGCTACTGGTATGTCGAACCGCAGGAAGCGCAAGCGGTGAACATGCCCCGGGCGTCTGACCGGGTGGCCAAGGGCAAGCCGTTCTTCATTGATCACCGCACCGCGAAGCAAACCGCGTGAGCACAAAAAAGCCCGCATCGCTGCGGGCTTTTCGTTTTAAATCATAAGCTTACGCGTAACTCCTGAGAGACTCAGGAGGAACGAACGCTTCCAGTTCGTCCTCCACAGCCTCGATGATTCGCTCGACATCCGCTGCATTCATCACCGTCGCGCACGGGATCCCGGCGATAGCGATCATGGTTTCGCCGCTGGCACGATCGAACAGTCGGGCGATCATACTGCCCGGTGCGTCCATCGTTGCCTCGAAACCCATCGGATGGAAATGCCAGCGCATCAACTGGCATGCGTTGGGAAACGTGACTTTGCTTGACCCTTTATTCATATGTTGCCCGCCTTCTTCATCGAGCGCTTCCGTTTGCTCATGTTAGGTGGGAAGAGCCTTCATTGGCTCAACCGGTGACTGACATTAAAAGTAGCATCCGCATGTGAAATTCCTGTGAGATTCTTCAGTTCATTTTGCGATTGCTTCGCATTTTTTGATGTAAGTCACGGCCTACGCAATCATCGACAAAACGCCACTATGGATTAGTCATTGAAGCCTGTGGCGAACTTGGGCAAGCTCGGTTTTTTTGCGCCGAGCCTTTTATGCACGCCGACGACGACGGCCCTGAACAGACCCAAGCCACGGCTGCAACGGTCATGCGCTATCACCTGAGCTGGAAACACCGCGACCTCGACAGCGTCATGGCGCTGTATCATCCGGACATTCAGTACAACGATTTCTTCCAGAACCGCGTGCTCGGCCTCAACGAGTTACGCGAGTACGTGCGCGTCAGCATGCCGCGAGAATCCGACGAACTGCTTGAGCATTGCGACCGTATTCGCGTCGACGGCAACACCGCTTTCATTCAATACGAAGTGACCTTGCGCGGCGGCGACGGCCTGGTGTCGTTTCGCTCCAGCGAGGCGCTCACGGTCAGGGACGGGCTGATCTGGCGCGTCAACGAATACGCTTCGCTTGTGCGCACGCAAACTGCTGGCAAGGCCTCGTCAAGTCAGCGCCCGGCAGTCAGTCGCCTGGGCTTGTCGCCGCGTCAGTTGAGTTTTATGGCCGAAGACCTGCAGCAGTATTTCGAAAAGCAACAGCCGTATCTTGATCCCGAACTCGATTTGCAGCGGGTGGCGAAGGAGTGCGGGTACAGCCGCAATCAGATTTCCTATCTGCTCAACCAGGTGCTTGGGCAAAGCTTCTATCGCTACGTCAATCAGGCGCGCCTGCAACATCTGCTGCGCTCGCTCGATAGCGCCGCGCCGCCGGTGCGCATCGATGAACTGGCTTTCGCTGCGGGTTTCAATTCGTTATCGGCGTTCTACAGCTGTTTCCGTCAGCACACCGGCCAGTCGCCGAAGGCTTACGCCAAACAAATTTCTTTGCGGGCACGCGCGCAAGACATCCACTGAGTACAGCCACTAGGATCGACGCCATCGAAGAATTTCAGTGGCGGAGTCTTGCATGCCGGCGTGGCGCACTATCAGTTTGTGGATGGACCAACTCGATGAGCCGCTGACCGCGCGGCCCGAGCTTGAGCGAGATCTGGACGTCGACGTGGCGATCATCGGCGCCGGTTACACGGGCCTGTGGACCGCGTACTACCTGAAGAAACTCGCGCCGGGACTCGACATCGCGATTGTCGAAGCACAGACCGCCGGTTTCGGCGCTTCCGGTCGCAATGGCGGCTGGTTGATGGGCAACCTGCTCGGCGAAGATCGGTTATTGGCCGGCCTCTCGCCAGAGCAGCGTCGCGCGTCCTTCGATCTGCTGCACAGCATTCCCGATGAAGTGGAAGTCGTCCTCGAACGCGAAGGCATCGATTGCGATTACCGCAAGGGCGGCGTGCTGTACTGCGCCGCGCGTTATCCGGAACAAGAAGCCTCTCTGCGCGAGTACTTGGGCAAACTGCACGCCCAAGGCCTGACCGATGACGATTATCGTTGGCTCAGCCCCGAGCAACTGGCCCAGCAGATCCGCGTCGCCAAGCCTTATGGCGGGATTTACGCGCCGCACGTGGCGACCATCCACCCGGCGAAACTGGTGCGCGGCCTGGCGCGCACCGTGCAGAACATGGGCGTGAAGATCTACGAAAACAGTCCGGTCACTCACTGGCAGTCTGGCAGCTTGCGCACCGCCAAGGCCAGTGTGCGCAGCCGCTGGATCGTGCCGGCCGTCGAAGGGTATTCAGTGACCTTGCCACCACTGGGCCGCTATCAATTGCCGGTGCAGAGCCTGATTGTCGCCACCGAGCCGTTGTCTGCCGCGACCTGGGATGAAATCGGCCTCAGCCGTGGTCAGGCGTTCAGCGAATTCAGTCGTCAGGTCACTTATGGCCAGCGCAGCGCCGACAATCGGCTGATCTTCGGCGCCCGTGGCGGTTACCAGTTCGCTGGCAAGCTGCGCCATAGCTTTGATCTGACTCGTGATGAAGTCGAGTTGCGCCGTTATCTGTTCGGCGAACTGTTCCCGCAACTGAAAAACGTGCAGATCACCCACGCCTGGGGCGGCAACCTCGGGATGTCCCGGCACTTCAAACCGCACATGCTTTGCGATCGTGCCAACGGCATCGCGTTGTCCGGCGGATATGGCGGGGAGGGCGTCGGCGCGAGCAATCTCGGCGGGCGCACCCTGGCGGACTTGATTCTTGAGCGCGACACCGAACTGACTCAGCAACCGTGGGTGCTTCCGGATGGTGGCATTCATGCGCTGCGCGCGTGGGAGCCGGAGCCATGCCGCTGGTTGGGCTACAACGCGATCATCAAAAGTTTCGTCCACGAAGACCAGACCCTGGCCAACCCGGCGACCGCGCCATGGCGGCGCAAGCTCGCCAGCCAGGTGGCGGGTTTCATGGAAGGCTTCATGCATTGAACGTCGATTTACTTTAAGAAAGCCCAAAAGACAGGTCAGACCATGAGCATTACCCAGTTTAAAAACACCGCAACCCTGCAACTGGATGAGTCCAATCCGGTGGCCGTGCCCCTCGGCGAACCGGTGGCGATTGCTTCGACCACCAGCGTCGAGCGCGATGACGGCGTCGAAACCGGCGTCTGGGAATGCACGCCCGGGCGCTGGCGTCGGCAGATCACCGCGCAGGAGTTCTGCCATTTCATTTCCGGGCGCTGCACGTTCACCCCCGACGGTGGCGGCGAAACCCTGCACATACAAGGTGGCGACGCACTGATGTTGCCAGCCAACACGCTCGGTATCTGGGATATCCAGGAAACCGTGCGCAAGAGCTACGTGCTGATTTTCTGATTGTTTGATCCTTTGATTGCCTGCCAACAAAAAAGAAAACCCACACAGGAATCGATCCATGATCCGCAAGACCCTCGCTCTGGCACCGCTGATGCTCGCCGTTTCCCTTGCTCAGGCAGCGGAAACGGTCAAGGTTTACAACTGGTCCGACTACATCGCGCCGGACACCACCAAGAACTTCGAGAAAGAGACGGGCGTTGGGGTCACCTATGACGTCTACGACAGCAACGAAACCCTCGACGGCAAGTTGATGACCGGCAAATCCGGTTACGACGTGGTGTTTCCGTCCAACCACTTCATGGCCCGGCAGATTCAGGGCGGGGCGCTGAAGAAACTCGACAAGAGTCAGTTGCCGAACTGGAAAAACCTCAATCCGGTGCTGCTCAAAGCGCTGCAGACCAACGACCCGAACAACGAACACGGCTTCCCTTATCTGTGGGGCAGCACTGGCATCGGCTACAACATCGCCAAGGTTAAAGCGGTGCTGGGTGACGATGCGCCCGTGGATTCCTGGGACCTGATCTTCAAGCCCGAGTACATGGAAAAACTGCAGAAGTGCGGTGTGGCGATCCTCGACAACGGCCCGGAATTACTGCCGGCGGCGCTCAACTACCTGGGCCTGCCGCACCACAGCAAAAATCCCGAAGACTATAAAAAAGCTGAAGCACTGCTGATGAAAGTGCGGCCGTACGTCAGCTACTTCCATTCCTCGAAATACACCAGCGACCTGGCCAATGGCGATATCTGCGTGGCGGTCGGTTTCTCTGGCGACATCCTGCAGGCCGAGAACCGCGCCAAGGAAGCCAAGAATGGTGTCGACATCGGCTACAACATTCCCAAGGAAGGCGCAGCCATCTGGTTCGACATGGTCGCCATGCCGGCCGATGCGCCGGACGAGAAGGCCGGTTACGCCTTCATGAACTACCTGCTGCGCCCGGATGTGATGGCCGGCATCAGCAACTACGTGCACTACGCCAATGGTAACGAGCAGGCCGACAGCCTGATCGACCCGGCGATCAAGAACGACACCAAGGTTTACCCGAGCCCGGAGATGATGGGCAAACTGTTCGCGCTGGAGGCGATGCCGTTGAACATTGACCGGATCCGCACGCGGGTGTGGAACAAGATCCGGACTGGTAGCTAATCACCCAGGCATACATAAATCCCTGTGGGAGCGAGCCTGCTCCGGGCGGCGTTCCGACGAAGGCGATCTGTCATTCAACATCAATGTTGTCTGACTCGACGCCTTCGTCGGAACGCCGCCCGGAACAGGCTCGCTCCCACAATGTCTTTCAGCGTTTAAAGGGTTGATATCAATACAATGTCATTGCACTAATAAAGTGCAGCAAAGTGAGACACGGCTAACAAAAAACAACTTACCCATATTTAATATTTAAATAGAAAATCGTCAGACAATTAGGCAAAAGCTCCGCAACTAAAACATTCTTTCGACCTCGCACGCTTTGTTTACGGCAGTTTCCGGAAACAGCTCGATTTGATCTCAAAAAAATCCTTTACGGCAGATTTCAAATTGTGTCAGGTTTCTTACGCCTTCATTGGGCGAGTGATAGGACGATCTCGCCAGAGAGAGTCCTATCGGACAAAAACTGTTCCATTGCTAAACAAGGAAGTGTGTTTATGTCGAAAGTTAAAACGAATGCTATTGATACCGCCGAACAGGCTTTCCAGCTGTCAGCCTTCAGCTCGGCGTACAACCAGATCAATAGCTTCAGCCATCAGTACGACCGCGGTGGCAACCTCACGGTCAATGGCAAACCCTCCTTTTCCGTCGACCAGGCCGCAACCCAGTTGCTGCGCGACGGCGCTGCCTACCAGGACAAGGATGGCAGCGGCAAGATCGAACTCACCTATACGTTCCTGACCTCGGCATCGTCCAGCACGATGAACAAGCACGGGATCACTGGGTTCAGTCAGTTCAGTGCACAACAACAGGCCCAGGCCAAGCTCGCCATGCAATCCTGGGCTGACGTGGCCAACGTGACCTTCACCGAGAAAGCCTCGGGCGGTGACGGCCACATGACCTTCGGTAACTACAGCGGTGGTCAGGATGGCGCTGCAGCGTTCGCCTATCTGCCAGGCACCGGCGCCGGTTATGACGGCACCTCGTGGTACCTGATCAACAGTGGCTACACGCAGAACAAGAATCCGGATCTGAATAACTACGGTCGTCAGACCCTGACTCACGAAATCGGCCACAGCCTGGGCCTCGCTCACCCTGGCGACTACAACGCCGGGAATGGCAACCCGACCTACAACGACGCGTCCTACGGCCAAGACACTCGCGGCTATAGCGTCATGAGCTACTGGAGCGAAAGTAACACCAGTCAGAACTTCAGCAAGGGCGGTGTCGAAGCGTATTCGTCCGGCCCGCTGATGGACGATATCGCTGCTATCCAGAAGCTGTACGGTGCCAACACCACCACCCGTACCGGTGACACCACCTACGGCTTCAACTCCAACACTGGCCGTGATTTCCTCAGCGCTTCGTCGTCGAGTGACAAAGTGGTGTTCTCAGTGTGGGACGCGGGCGGCAAGGATACTCTGGACTTCTCGGGCTTCACCCAGAACCAGAAGATCAACCTCAATGACGCCTCGTTCTCCGACGTTGGCGGCATGGTGGGCAACGTATCCATCGCCAAAGGCGCGATCATCGAGAACGCTATCGGCGGTTCCGGCAACGATCTGCTGATCGGCAACAGTGTGGCCAACGAACTCAAGGGCGGTGCCGGCAACGACATCCTCTGGGGTGGCGGTGGTGCCGACAAGCTGTGGGGCGGCGCCGGTTCCGACACCTTTGTGTTCGCGGCCAGTTCGGACTCCAAGCCAGGTGCAATCGATCAGATCCTCGATTTCGTCAGCGGTCTGGACAAAATCGATCTGACCGGTATCACCAACGGTGCCGGCCTGCACTTCGTCAGTAGCTTCACCGGTTCTGCCGGTGACGCCATCCTGATTTCGTCGGGCGGCAACAGCCTGCTGTCGGTGGACTTCTCCGGGCACGGCGTGGCGGACTTCCAGGTCAGCACCGTTGGCCAGGCAGTCACCAGCGACATCGTGGCGTGATGTAGAAGTGGAAAGCGGCGTGTGATACGCCGCTTTCTCCACTTGCATCGTGTTGCTCGGTAAGCAAGGCTACACGCCGGAGCGAATATTCCTATGATCTGTAAAGCTTTTACCTACAAGGCAATGGCGTGGCTCTCGGCGGCGCTGATCATGATTTCAGGAGAAACCAGCATGGCAAGCAGCCTCAGACTTGAAGAACCTTCAGTATTTGCCGGGCAGTGGCAAGCGACGTTGTCCACCCGAGGTGAGGACCCACAAGCGCAAAAGCAGCAGGACAAACCTTCCAATACCTGCGCCCTGGTATTGAATGTAAACAAGACCTTGGGAGAGGGCGCCGATTGCCTCGGTGCATGGCTTGAGCAAACATCGATCGGCTGGTTTCCCGACCCTGACGGCCTGTCCATCACCGGCAAGGAAGGTTCAAGAATCCAGTTCTTCAGCCGACAACGTGACGGGCTTTATCTGACCACTTTGAAGTCGGGCCTGGTGATTACACTTGAGCGCGCAGCGCAATAGTAATGATGATCCAGTTTTCGACAAGGTTTTAATATAAAGCGCCACAAGCTGGTTATAAGAAACGCCGAACGACAACTGCACCGCTGTTATTTGCGCAAGTTGTTATGAAAGTGTAAGCGGGTACTTGCAAGTCATCTTTCGCAGGTAAGCGGAACATTAATTGAAGCCTCGCCCAAGTGCGGCGGGACCCATCATTTCAGGAAGAATCGATGAAGATGGCGAAGGCCCCAGCCACCGCTCCCTTATTCAAGGCATTGGCTGACTATAAAAGTATTCTGATCAGCGTCGGCTGCTTTACCGCACTGATTAACGTGCTGATGCTGGTGCCCTCCATCTACATGCTCCAGGTCTATGACCGGGTGCTGTCGTCGCAGAACGAAACGACCCTGGCGATGCTGTCGCTGATGGTGGTCGGTTTCTTCGCCTTTATCGGCCTGCTGGAAGTGGTGCGCAGCTTTATCGTGATTCGCATCGGCAGCCAGTTGGAGCGCCGCTTCAACCTGCGCGTCTACCAGGCGGCGTTCGAGCGCAACCTGTTCAAGGGCGAGGGCAACGCTGGGCAATCACTGGGCGATCTGACGCACATTCGTCAATTCGTTACCGGGCCGGCGCTGTTCGCGTTTTTCGATGCGCCATGGTTCCCGGTCTACCTGTTTGTGATTTACCTGTTCAACGTCTGGCTCGGTGTGCTCGCCACAGCAGGCGCACTGCTGCTGATCGGCTTGGCCTGTCTCAACGAATACATGACCAAAAAGCCGCTGGGCGAAGCGGCCGGTTATTCGCAGAAGTCCAGCCAGTTGGCCACCAGCCATTTGCACAATGCCGAAACCATTCAGGCGATGGGCATGCTGGGTTCGCTGCGCAAGCGCTGGTTCCAGGTGCATTCGCGTTTCCTCGGCCTGCAAAACCAGGCCAGTGACACCGGTGCGGTGATCAGCTCGTTGAGCAAAACCCTGCGCCTGTGCCTGCAATCGTTGGTGCTGGGCTTGGGTGCTTTGCTGGTGATCAAGGGTGATATGACCGCCGGGATGATGATCGCCGGTTCGATCCTGATGGGCCGCGTGCTCAGCCCGATCGACCAATTGATCGCGGTGTGGAAGCAGTGGAGCGGGGCGAAGCTGGCTTACCGCCGTCTCGATGCCTTGCTGCAAGCGTTCCCGCCCAGCGACGACGCCATGGCGTTGCCGCCGCCGAAAGGCCAGATCACCTTCGAACAGGTCAGTGCCGGCCCACCGGGGCAACGTGCGGCGACTTTGCAGATGGTCAATTTCAACTTGGGCGCCGGTGAAGTGTTGGGTGTGCTGGGTGCTTCCGGTTCCGGCAAGTCGACGCTGGCCCGTGTGCTGGTCGGGGTCTGGCCTACCCTCGGCGGCACCGTGCGTCTCGATGGCGCGGATATCCATCGCTGGAACCGCGATGACCTTGGCCCGTACATCGGCTACCTGCCGCAAGACATCGAACTGTTCAGTGGCAGCATCGCCGAGAACATCGCCCGTTTCAGCGAGGCCGATCCGCAGAAAGTCGTGGCGGCGGCGCAACAGGCCGGCGTGCACGAAATGATCCTGCGCCTGCCGCAAGGCTACGACACGCAACTGGGCGAGGACGGCAGTGGTTTGTCCGGCGGACAGAAGCAGCGTGTGGCACTGGCGCGTTCGATGTACGGCACGCCGAGTCTAGTGGTGCTGGATGAACCGAACTCCAACCTCGACACCGTCGGCGAAGCCGCATTGGCCAGCGCCATCGCCGCGCTTAAAGCGCAAGGCACCACGGTGGTGCTGGTGACGCACCGTTCTTCGGTACTGGCCCAGGCCGACAAATTGCTGGTCCTCAATGACGGGCGTCTGCAAGCTTTCGGCCCGAGTCAGGACGTGCTCAAGGCGCTCTCCGGCCAGCAAGAACAACAACGGGAAAAACCTGCACAGGCACCGGGCGGGCTCAGCATGAGCCGACAGTATCAGCCCTCGACAAGGAATTCGGGTGTATGAGCAGCGCAAGCATGAACACTGAAAACGAAGCGAGCATGGAACACGCCTACATCACCGAACGCCCGGAGCGCGATGCGAAGTTTTTCGCGCGCATGGGCTGGATTCTGGCGATCGTTGGCGCCGGCAGTTTCTTCACCTGGGCGGCCCTGGCGCCGCTGGATCAAGGTATTCCGGTGCAAGGCACGGTCGTTGTGTCGGGCAAGCGCAAAGCCGTGCAGTCGATGAGCAGCGGCGTGGTCAGCCGGATCCTGGTGCGCGAAGGCGAAATCGTCAAGCAGGGCCAGCCGCTGTTCCGCCTCGATCAAACGCAAGTCGCCGCTGACGTGCAGTCGCTGCAAGCGCAATACCGCATGGCCTGGGCCAGTCTCGCGCGCTGGCAGGCTGAGCGTGACAACCTCAAGCAAGTGACCTTTCCGGCTGAGCTGAGCAATGATCCGGACCCGCGTCTGGCACTGGTACTGGAAGGTCAGCGGCAATTGTTCAGCAGCCGTCGCGAGGCCTACTACCGCGAGCAGGCCGGACTGCGCGCAAGCATCGAAGGCGCCACCGCGCAACTGGCCGGCATGCGCCGCGCCCGCACTGATCTCAATGCTCAGGCCGACTCGCTGCAACAACAGTTGAGCAATCTGCAGCCGCTCGCCGACAACGGCTACATCCCGCGCAACCGCTTGATGGAATACCAGCGGCAACTGTCGCAAGTGCAGCAGCAACTGGCGGAAAACACCGGTGAAAGCGGTCGCGTCGAGCAGGGCATCCTCGAGTCGCGGCTGAAACTGCAACAGCACGCCGAGGAGTATCAGAAGGAGGTCCGTACGCAACTGGCCGACGCGCAGCTGAAAAGCGTGACTCTGTCGGAGCAACTGACTTCGGCCGGTTTCGACCTGCAACACAGCGAAATCATCGCCACTGCCGATGGCGTCGCGGTCAACCTCGGCGTGCACACCGAAGGTGCCGTAGTGCGTCAGGGCGAAACATTGCTGGAGATCGTCCCGCAAGGCACCACGCTGGAAGTGGAAGGGCACTTGCCGATCAACTTGATCGACAAGGTCGGCGCGCATTTGCCGGTGGACATCCTGTTTACCGCGTTCAACCAGAGCAAAACCCCGCGTGTACCGGGCGAAGTCAGCCTGATTTCCGCCGACCAGATGGTCGATGAGAAAACCGGCGTGCCGTACTACGTGTTGCGCAGCAGTGTCAGCGACCACGCCATGGAAAAACTCAACGGTCTGGTGATCAAGCCCGGCATGCCGGCAGAAATGTTCGTGCGTACGGGTGAGCGTTCACTGCTCAACTATCTGTTCAAACCGCTGCTTGACCGGGCCGGCTCTGCGCTGACCGAAGAATAAGGATGTGCGGCTGTATGAATAAGCTTTCCACGCTCGCAGCAGCATTCTTGCTGCTCGCGAGTCACTCGGCAGTGGCGGCCATGGGGCCGTTCGAGATCTACGAACAGGCGTTGCGCAATGACCCGGTGTTCCTCGGCGCGATAAAGGAACGCGATGCCGGCCTGGAAAACCGCGCCATCGGCCGCGCCGGCCTGTTGCCGCGCATCGGTTACACCTACAACAAGGGGCGCAACTCGTCGAAAGCTACGTCTCTCGATGAGCGCGCGCGTAACCGTACCGACGATCGTAACTACAGCAGTTACGGCTCGGCGCTGACCCTGCAACAACCGCTACTCGACTACGAGGCTTATGCCGCGTATCGCAAAGGTGTCGCGCAATCGTTGTTTGCCGACGAGAACTTTCGCGGCAAGAGCCAGGAGTTGCTGGTTCGCGTGCTGGATAACTACACCAAGGCACTGTTCGCGCAGGATCAGATCGACATCGCGCAGGCGAAGAAGAAGGCGTACGAGCAGCAGTTCCAGCAGAACGAACACATGTTCAAGCAGGGCGAGGGCACGCGTACCGACATTCTTGAAGCCGAATCGCGCTATGAGCTGGCGACTGCCGAAGAGATCGAAGCGCGCAACGAGCAGGATGCCGCACTACGGGAACTGGGTGCACTGGTCGGCACGCCGGCGGTGGACATCGGGGATCTGGCGCCGCTCGATCAGAACTTCCAGACCTTCGCGCTGATGCCGGCCAATTACGATACCTGGCATGAAATGGCGGTGAGCAATAACCCGAATCTGGCCTCGCAGCGTCAGGCCGTGGAAGTCGCGCGGTATGAAGTGGAGCGCAATCGTGCCGGGCATTTGCCGAAAGTCAGCGCCTATGCCTCGATGCGCCAGAACGAATCGGAAAGCGGCAACACCTACAACCAGCGCTACGAAACCAACACCATCGGTTTTGAAGTCAGTGTGCCGCTGTATGCCGGTGGCGGGGTGTCGGCGTCGACGCGTCAGGCCAGCCGCACTATGGAGCAGGCGGAGTACGAGCTGGACGGCAAGACGCGTGAGACGTTGATTGAACTGCGGCGTCAGTTCAGCGCTTGTTTGTCCGGGGTGAGCAAATTGCGCGCTTATCAGAAGGCATTGAGCTCGGCGGAAGCGCTGGTGGTGTCGACCAAGCAGAGCATCCTCGGTGGTGAGCGGACCAACCTCGACGCGTTGAACGCCGAGCAGCAGTTGTTCACCACGCGCCGTGATCTGGCGCAGGCGCGGTACGACTATTTGATGGCCTGGACCAAGTTGCATTACTACGCCGGGACCTTGAACGAGCAGGATCTGGCGCGGGTGGATGAGGCATTTGTGGTCGCTCAACAGCCCTCACCCTAACCCTCTCCCAGAGGGAGAGGGGACTGATCCGGGGATATTGCAGAAGTACACCGACCTGAACGAACGGCACCGAATCCAACATCGAGCCGGTTTTTCAGGCTGGTGCGAGACCAGCTGAATCCACAAACGACGCGGTTTTTCAGCTCGATGCATGACACAAGACACCGCCATCAGCTCCCTCTCCTGGGGGAGAGGGCTGGGGTGAGGGGAACAGGCAACACCGCAAAAGAACCTGCATAAAACAATAAAAGTGAGTGGTGAACATGGACGTACGCATCAAGCCAATTTCGGTCGGTACCCTGCTGCTTGTGATTTCCGCAACCCAGGCTCAGGCGCAATATCTCGAAACCGGCCAACCCGGCGATCCCGGCAGTTGGCGCAGCGCCGAATTCCTCCGCGACTGGGGCCTGAGCCGGATGCAGGCCGAGCAAGCCTACGCCGCCGGCATCACCGGTAAAGGCGTGAAAATCGGCGCCCTCGACTCCGGTTTCGATGCCGCCCACCCGGAATTTGCCAGCGACCGCTATCACCCGGTAATGGCCAGCGGCAGCTACATTGACGGTTCACTGTTCAACGTCAATGGCATCCTCAACCCCAACAACGACTCCCACGGCACGCATGTCGTTGGCACCATGGGCGCCTCACGCGACGGTACCGGCATGCACGGCGTGGCGTACAACGCGCAGATCTACGTCGGCAACACCAACAAAAACGACAGCTTCCTCTTCGGCCCCAACCCCGATCCGCGCTATTTCAAGGCGGTATACGACGCCCTCGCCGATGCCGGAGTGCGTGCGATCAACAACAGTTGGGGCAGCCAGCCGCCGGATGTCAGCTACCGGACACTGGCCGATCTGCACGCCGCGTACGCTCAGCACTGGAATAAAGGCACCTGGCTCGACGCGGCAGCGGATGTTTCCCGGCGCGGCGTGATCAACGTATTCAGCGCCGGCAACAGCGGCTATCCGAACGCCAGCGTGCGTTCCGCGCTGCCGTACTTTCAGCCGGATCTGGAAGGCCACTGGCTGGCCGTGTCGGGCCTCGATCAAAGCAATCAGCAAAAGTACAACCAGTGCGGCCTCGCCAAATACTGGTGCATCACCACGCCGGGGGCGAAGATCGACAGCACCATTCCCGGGGGTGATTACGCGATCAAGTCCGGCACCTCGATGTCGGCGCCGCATGCGACCGGGGCACTGGCGCTGGTGATGGAACGCTACCCGTACATGACCAATCAGCAGGCGCTCGAAGTGCTGCTGACTACCGCGACGCAACTGGATGGCTCGGTCACCGCTGCGCCGACCGAGCGGGTCGGCTGGGGCGTGGTCAACCTGAACCGGGCGATGCGCGGGCCAGGGCAATTGCTCGGTGCGTTTGATGCCAACTTGGGGGCAGGGCAGCGCGATGTCTGGAGCAATGACATCTCCGACAAGGCGCTGATTCAGCGGCAGGCGGAAGACCTCGCCGAGCACAGCGCCTGGCAGCAAACCCTGCAAGACAAGGGCTGGCAGAACGGCGTTGCTGCCGGTGCCAGTCAGCAGGATCAGACCGATTACGCGGTCGGCACTGCCCGTGATACGGCAGCGGCGAGCCGGGTGTATCAAGGCAGCCTGATCAAGTCCGGCGGCGGCCAGTTGATCCTCACCGGCGACAACACCTATCGCGGTGCAACCACGGTCAATGGCGGCTTGCTCACGGTCAACGGCTCGCTGACGTCTGTCGTGACGGTGAATGACAGCGGCAGCCTCGGCGGTTCCGGTCGCATCGCCGCGTTGACCGCCAACAGCGGCGGCCGCGTGGCGCCGGGCAACTCCATCGGCACCTTGAATGTCGCTGGCGATGTGAACTTCGCGCCGGGCTCGACCTACGCCGTTGAACTGTCGCCAACCAGCAGCGACCGCGTCGTTGCTGGCGGCACCGCCAACATCAGCGGCGCCACGGTCAGCCTGTCGCTGGAAAACAGCCCGACGCTGCTCAGCACCACCGAGGCGCAAAGCCTGCTCGGTCGCCAGTACGACATCCTGCAAGCGGCCGGCGGCATTCAGGGCCAGTTCGGTGCCGTGCTGCCGAACTACCTGTTTATCGGCGGCAGCCTCGACTACGCCGCCAATGGCATTCAACTCGATATCGAACGTAACGCGACCACCTTCGCCAGTGTCGGGCAAACGCCGAATCAGCGCTCAGTAGCGGCTGCCGTCGAAGGCTTGGGCGCGGGTAACTCGGTGTACGAAAGCCTGTTGCGTTCACCCGATGCGAGTTCCGCACAACAGGCCTTCCAGCAGTTGAGCGGCGAGATCTACCCGGCGTTGAGTTCGATGCTGATCAACGACAGCCGCCAGTTGCGTGACGCAGTAGGCGAGCGTCTGCACGACACAACTGCTGCGCAAAGCAATGGCTGGGTCAAGGCGCTCGGCGCCTGGGGCACGACGGATTCGAGCCAAGACACGGCGGGCTACAACACCTCGATTGGCGGGCTGCTGGCCGGTGTCGACGGCGCGTTGGACGAGCAAACGCGCATCGGTCTGGTCAGCGGTTACAGCGACAGTTCACTGAGCATGGGTTCGGGCACGCATTCCTCGGCCAAGGTCGACAGCTATCACCTTGGCGCGTACGGCGGTCGTGAAATCGGCGCGTGGCGCTTGAGCACCGGCGCGGCCTACAGCTGGCATCGCGCCGATGTGAAGCGTGATCTGCAATACGGCAACGTCAGTGCCAAACAGAAAGCCAAAGTCGATGCGGCGACCACGCAAGTGTTCGGCGAGGCGGCTTATCGCTTGCACCTGCAACCACTGGCGCTGGAGCCATTCGCCAACCTGGCTTACGTGCATCTGGACACTGAAGGTTTGACCGAGAAGGGCGACGCTGCGGCGTTGAAAAGCTCCGGCGATCAACGTGACGCGGTGCTGAGCACCCTCGGTGTGCGAGCGATCAAGACCTTCAATCTTTCGCCCGCGCAATCACTCGACGTGAGTGGCCATCTCGGCTGGCAGCACAGCCTCAGCGACATCGATTCCGAGCAGCATCTGCGCTTCGCCAGCGGTGGCACGCCGTACGCGGTGGAGAGTTCCGCGTTGGTGCGCGATGCCGCACTGGTCGGCGTGCAGGCCAGCCTCGCGCTGAGCCGCGATGTACGGGTGAACCTTGATTACAACGGACAACTGGCCAGTCGCGAAAAGCTGCATGGCGTTGGCTTGAGCCTGAACTGGCAGTTCTAACCCACGCTGATCGTTCCCACGCTCTGCGTGGGAATGCAGCCCGTGACGCTCCGCGTCACTGGACGCAGAGCTTCCCTAGAGGCATTTCCACGCGGAGCGTGGGAACGATCAACAGCTGAAGAGACGGATTTTTCGCAACATCACTAAGGAAGGTCGCTGGATGAATAACAACAATACCCCCGCGCAAACGGGAGGCCGCTTTGCCCTGAAAACCCTCACGCTCGCCGTGCTCTGTGCCATCGGCACCGCCCACGCCGCACCCTACGTGGAGAGCGGTCGTACGGGCGATCCGTCGAGTTGGCGCAGTGCCGAGTTCCAGGCCGATTGGGGCCTGGGCGCGATCGGTGCCGATCACGCCTACGCCGCCGGCTATACCGGCAAAGGCGTGAAACTGGGGATCTTTGATCAGCCGGTGTATGCCGCGCACCCGGAGTTTTCCGGCAGCAATAAAGTCGTCACCCTGGTCACCAGCGGGATTCGCGAATACACCGACCCGTACATCCCGGTCAAAGCCGGCGATGCGTTCCGTTATGACGGTTCGCCCTCGGTCGGTTCCGACGGCAAACTCGGCGCCCACGGCACCCACGTCGGCGGTATCGCCGCCGGCAGTCGCGACGGCGGGCCTATGCACGGCGTGGCGTTCGGTGCACAGATCATCAGCGCCGACAACGGTGATCCGGGCCCGGAAGATGGCATCGTTCGTGGCAACGACGGCGCGGTGTACAAGGCCGGTTGGGACGCACTGATCGCCAGCGGCGCGCGGATCATCAACAACAGCTGGGGCATCGGCATCACTGACCGTTTCGACCTCGGCGGCCGCGATCCGGCGTACCCGCACTTCACCGTCAATGACGCGCAAGTGCAGTTCAACGAGATCCGCACGCTGCTCGGCAGCAAGCCCGGCGGCGCCTACGACGGTGCGATTGCCGCCGCACGCAGCGGCATCGTGACGATCTTCGCGGCCGGCAACGACTACAACCTCAACAACCCGGACGCCATCGCCGGTCTCGGCTATTTCGTTCCGGACATCGCGCCGAACTGGATCACCGTCGCTGCGCTGCAGAAGAACCCGGATCTGGCCAGCGCCAACCCGTACATCATGAGTACGTTCTCTTCGCGTTGCGGCTATACCGCGAGTTTCTGCGTCTCGGCGCCGGGCACAAAGATTTTCAGCTCGATCATCGAAGGCACCAACGCCGACAACCTGACCACCGGCTACAAAAACTACAACGGCAC
The DNA here is from genome assembly GCF_002754355.1 of Pseudomonas sp. 29. Taxonomy (NCBI): domain Bacteria; kingdom Pseudomonadati; phylum Pseudomonadota; class Gammaproteobacteria; order Pseudomonadales; family Pseudomonadaceae; genus Pseudomonas; species Pseudomonas sp. 29. Next base: position 6,293,866 of record NZ_PEEY01000001.1, on the reverse strand, counting down.
CTCGATGGCCGCGCCGCATGTCGCCGGTTCCATGGCGGTGCTGATGGAGCGCTTCCCGTACATGAGCGGTGATCAGGTCGCCACGGTCTTGCGCACTACGGCCACCGACCTCGGCGCACCGGGCATCGACGCCTTGTACGGCTGGGGCATGATCAACCTGCGCAAAGGCATTGACGGCCCGTCGATGTTCGTCACGGAGCAGGACATTCCAGCGGAATTCCGTATCGACGGCGCTTACGGCTCCGGCCAGTTCGTTGCGAATCTGCCGGGTATCGGCGCGATCATTGATCAAGGCAAACCGACCGAGCGCGTGTGCACTGACATCACCTGCGGCCTCGACACCTGGCGCAACGACATTTCCGGTCACGGCGGGCTGACCAAGCAAGGTATCGGCACGCTGGTGCTGACCGGCAACAACACTTACAGCGGCCCGACCCTGGTCAATCAGGGGCGCCTGGCCATCAACGGTTCGCTGCAATCGGCGGTGACGGTGAATGACGGCGGTATCCTCGGCGGCAATGGCCACATCGGCGCGCTGTCGGTGAACAGCGGCGGTACGGTGGCGCCGGGTAATTCCATCGGCACAATGAATGTGGCCGGTGACGTGACCTTTGCACCGGGTTCGACCTACGCCGTAGAGCTGTCGCCGACCAGCAGCGATCAGATCATCGCCACTGGCAAAGCGGTCATCGAAGGCGCGACGGTGAGCCTGTCGCTGGAAAACAGCCCGACGCTGCTGACCACCAATGAAGTGCAAAGCCTGCTCGGCACGCGCTACAACATCCTGCAAGCGGCCGGCGGTATTGAAGGCCGCTTCGGTCAGGTGTTGCCGGATTACGCCTTTCTCGGCGGCACGCTGGCGTACTCGGCCGATGGCATTCAGTTGGCAGTCGGGCGTAACGACGCTTCGTTCGCCAGCGTCGGTTTGACGCCGAACCAACGTGCGGTCGGTGCGGCGGCTGAGCGTCTGGGCGCTGGTAACGCGCTGTTTGAAACCCTGTTGCTGTCGCCGAATGCGGCGTCGGCGCAGCAAGCCTTCCAGCAGTTGTCCGGCGAAATCCATCCGGCCATTGGCACGATGCTGATCAACGACAGCCGTTACCTGCGTGAAGCCGTTGGCGAACGTCTGCGCGAGCGTGATCTGTTCAACGCTGGCGCACCGACTGACGATCGCAGCAACGCCTGGGTCAAGGTCTTGGGTTCGTGGGGCAAGAGCGATGGCGGGCATGACAATGCCGACTCCAACAGCTCCATTGGCGGCCTGCTGGCCGGTGTTGACGGCTTGATCGCTGAAGATACCCGTCTGGGTTTCGTTACCGGTTATAGCGACAGCTCATTGAGCATGGGCAGCGGCACGCATTCGTCGGCGTCAGTCGACAGCTACCACTTGGGTGCGTACCTGGGCCATCAGATCGATGCGCTGCGTCTGACCGTCGGCGGCGCCTACAGCTGGCACCGTGTCGACGTCAAACGTGACCTGCAGTTCGGGGACGTCAGCGGAAAACAAAAGACCAAGCACGATGCCGCAACCACGCAAGTGTTCACCGAGGCCGCCTATGATCTGGGCCTGCAACCGATGAACCTGGAGCCGTTCGCCAATCTGTCCTATGTGCACCTGAACACCGAAAGCTTCACCGAAAAAGGTGACGCCGCCGCGCTGAAGGGCGGTGAGGACAACCGCGATGTGGTGCTGTCGACCCTCGGCGTGCGCGCCAAGCGCAGCTTCGCCTTGTCGGATCAGCATCAACTTGAGCTGGGTGCGAGCCTCGGCTGGCAGCACAACCTGAGCAGTGTCGACGCTGACAGCCATCTGGCCTTCGCCAACGGCAACAGCGCGTTCACCGTGCAGAGCGTGTCGATGGATCGCGACGCCGCAGTGGTCGGTGTGCGCGCAGGTCTGGCGCTCAATCGCGATGTGCGGGTGAACCTGGATTACAACGGCCTGATCGGTAACAACGAGAAAGACCACGGCGTGGGTCTGACCCTCGACTGGCAGTTCTAAGGCGTTCCGGCAGTTCTGCGGAGCTGCCGGTTTTTGAAGGAAGAGAGAGCACAACATGGGACTGTTCGATTATAAAAATGCCGATGGCAAAGCGTTGTACAGCGACGCCATCGCACTGACGCTGTATGCCTACACGCCGACAGGCAAGCCGTTGCCGGCCACTGCTTGGGCGCCGCTCACGGCAACCGCGCTGGGTTATCAGGGCAAGGTCGGGCCGCAAGGTACGTTCTTCGGCGAGAAGGACGGCTTCACCAGTGCCGAGGCCGAAGTGCTCGGCAAGTATGATGCTGCCGGCAAATTGATTGGCATCGGCGTGGCCTTTCGCGGCACCGGTGGGCTGGGTTACAGCGATACTTTCGGCGACCTGAAAAACAACCTGCTGGCCGCTATCGGGCCGTCGGATTACGCGAGCAATTACGCTAAAAACGCCTTCGATAATCTGCTCAAGGCGGTCGCCGCATTCGCCATTGCCAACGGCATCGCCGCCAAGGATGTGCTGCTCAGCGGTCACAGCCTCGGCGGGCTCGGCGTCAACAGCGTGGCAGAGTTGAGCGCGAGCAACTGGGGCGGCTTCTTCAAGGACGCCAACTACATCACCTTCGCCTCGCCAACTCAGAGCAGCACCGGCAACAATGTGCTGAACATCGGCTTTGAGAACGATCCGGTGTTCCGCGTGCTCGACGGCACCACGTTCAGTAGCGCGTCGATGGGCAAGCACGACAAGCCGCACGATTCGACCACTGACAACATCGTCAACTTCAACGACAACTACGCGTCCACCGCGCAGAACCTGGTGCCGTTCAGCATCGTCAATCCGCTGAACTGGTCGGCCCACAGCTCGCTGGGCTATGCCGATGGCTTGAATCGGGTCATCGACTCGAAGTTCTACAACCTGACGCATAAAGACTCGACGATCATCGTCTCCAATCTGGAAGAAGCTTCTCGCGGCAAGACCTGGGTCGAAGATCTCGGCCGCAGTGGCGAGCCGCACACCGGCAGCACGTTCATCATCGGCACCCAGAGCAGCGACTGGCTCAAGGGCGGCGCGGGCAACGACTTCCTCGAAGGCCTGGGCGGTGATGACCGGTTCCGTGATGACGGCGGCTACAACATCCTGCTCGGTGGCCAGGGCCACAACACCTTCGAACTGCAGAAACCGTTGCAGAACTTCAGCTTCGCCAACGATGGGGACGGCACGCTGTACGTGCGCGACGCCTACGGCGGCATCAGCATGACCCGCGACATCGGCGCGCTGGTGAGCAAGGAGTCGGGTTCGTGGTGGGGCAGCAAGGAAATCACCTGGGGCGTTACGGCCAAAGGTTTGACCAATGGCAACGAACTGACCCAGTACAACAACTCGCTCAGCGGCGATGGCTACGGCAATGCGCTGCACGCCTCGGCTGACGGTGACTGGCTGTTCGGCCTCGGTGGCGACGACAAACTGATCAGCGACAAAGGCCATGTGACCTTCGTCGGTGGCGCCGGTAATGACGTGATGAGCGCAGTGGGTGGCAACAACACCTTCCTGTTCAGCGGTGCGTTCGGTTTTGATGCCATCAACGGTTATCAGGGCAGCGACAAACTGGTGTTCATGGGCGTCGAAGGCGCGGGGCAGGGCTACGACTACAAGCAGCACGCGTCGCAGGCCGGCAACGACACCGTGCTGAAGATTGGCGACTATGCCGTGACCCTGGTCGGGGTGGGAGTGGCTAACCTGTCGGACTCGGCGTTCGTTTTCGCCTAAAAACCTGTAGGAGTGAGCCTGCTCGCGATAGCGGTGTGTCAGATGAAGAAATGCAAACTGACACACTGCTATCGCGAGCAGGCTCACTCCTACATTAAAAGCAACGCGTAGTTTCTGAAATGCTCCGGGGCGTCCCCGTGGGGCGCCCTGGCTGTGAGCTATCTCTAACAATTCCAACAAGAGAGAGGCAATAGCAATGGGTGTGTATGACTACAAGAACTTCGGCACAGCCGATTCCAAGGCGTTGTTCAACGATGCCATGGCGATCACGCTGTATTCCTACCACAACCTCGATAACGGCTTTGCCGCCGGTTATCAGCACAACGGCTTCGGCCTCGGCCTGCCCGCCACGCTGGTCACGGCGTTGCTCGGCGGCACCGATTCGCAAGGGGTGATTCCCGGCATTCCGTGGAACCCCGACTCGGAAAAACTCGCCCTCGACGCGGTGAAAAAGGCCGGCTGGACGCCCATCACCGCCTCGCAACTGGGCTACGACGGCAAAACCGATGCGCGGGGTACCTTCTTCGGCGAGAAGGCCGGTTACACCACCGCCCAAGTGGAAATCCTCGGCAAGTACGACGCCCAGGGCCATCTCACCGAACTCGGCGTTGCCTTTCGCGGCACCAGCGGCCCGCGTGAGAACCTGATCCTCGACTCCATCGGCGACGTGATCAACGACCTGCTCGCCGCCTTCGGTCCCAAGGATTACGCGAAGAATTACGTCGGCGAAGCCTTCGGCAATCTGCTCAATGACGTGGTGGCGTTTGCCAAGGCCAACGGCCTCAGCGGCAAGGACGTTCTCGTCAGTGGCCACAGCCTCGGTGGCCTGGCGGTCAACAGCATGGCCGACCTGAGCGGGGGCAAGTGGGGCGGTTTCTTTGCCGATTCCAACTACATCGCCTACGCCTCGCCAACGCAAAGCAGCACCGACAAGGTGCTCAACGTCGGCTACGAAAACGACCCGGTGTTCCGCGCCCTCGACGGCTCGACCTTCACCGGTGCTTCGATCGGCGTGCACGATGCGCCCAAAGTCTCGGCCACCGACAACATCGTCAGCTTCAACGATCACTACGCCTCGACCGCGTGGAATCTGCTGCCGTACTCGATCCTCAACATTCCCACCTGGATCTCGCACTTGCCGACCGCGTATGGCGACGGCATGAACCGGGTGATCGACTCAAAATTCTACGATCTGACCAGCCGCGACTCGACGATCATCGTCGCCAACCTCTCGGACCCGGCGCGGGCCAACACCTGGGTACAGGACCTCAACCGCAACGCCGAAACCCACAAGGGCAGCACGTTCATCATTGGCAGTGACGCCAACGATCTGATCCAGGGCGGTAGCGGCAACGATTACCTGGAAGGCCGCGCCGGTAATGACACCTTCCGCGACAGCGGTGGCTACAACGTCATCCTCGGCGGGCAGGGCAACAACACCCTCGATCTGCAAAGTGCGGTGAAAAACTTCGACTTCGCCAATGACGGTGCCGGCAATTTGTACGTGCGCGACGCCAACGGCGGGATCAGCATCACCCGCGATATCGGCAGCATTGTCACCAAGGAACCGGGCTTTCTCTGGGGCCTGTTCAAGGACGACGTGATCCACAGCGTCACGGCCAGCGGCTTGAAGGTCGGCAACAACGTCACCGCGTACGAATCCAGCGTCAAAGGCACCAGCGGCGCCGATACGTTGAAGGCGCATGCCGGTGGCGACTGGTTGTTCGGGCTGGACGGCAACGATCACCTGATGGGGGGCCTCGGCAATGACGTGTTTGTCGGCGGCGCGGGTAATGACCTGATGGAATCGGGGGGCGGGGCGGATACGTTCCTGTTCAACGGTGCGTTCGGGCAGGACCGGGTAGTTGGTTTTACCTCCAACGACAAACTGGTGTTTCTCGGTGTGCAGGGTGTGTTGCCGGCGGAGGATTTCCGGGCTCATGCCGCGACTGTCGGGCAGGACACGGTGCTGACGTTTGGCAACGATTCGGTGACGTTGGTCGGGGTGTCGCTGAATAGCCTGAGTGCTGACGGTATTGTGATTGCCTGATGTTGATGGGGCGCCTTTAAGGCCCCCTTCGCGAGCAAGCTCGCTCCCACACTGGATCTGTGTCGTTTACAAATCCCCTGTGGGAGCTAGCCTGCTAGCGATTGGAGTCAACTCGGTTTCAAAAGTGACTCGATGGCCACGGCCTGACTCAAACCCCTGCGAAAACAGGAAATGCGGCCTAAAGCCAGCACGTGCACACACGTTCTATAGCTAGCCGCCATTGGGTACAGGAGATTCAAACGTGAAAGGTTTCAAGGGGTATGTCGGGTTCGTCGCACTGGCGCTGTGTTCGGCCAATGCCTGCGCCGATCTGCCTCAAAGTTCGATTCTGAGCCGTTACGGCGTCACCACCGAGCAACTGCCGAGCCCGCCGAAAACCGAGGCAGTCGAACCGGTCGAAGAGAAGAGCCGCTTTCAGATTCAGCCCGAACAACCGTTCGTGACCCTGCGCCTGGGTGACGGCAAGCAGCCACAAACCACCGGCAATCTGAGCATCGATCGCATGACGCAGCAGGATCTGGATCGTTGTCGGCGTTTGCAGGGCGAAGTGGTCAAGCGGGGTGGCACGTACATGCCGTGCGACGGCAGCCTGCCGGGTATGCCGACTTTCGAATAACACGCGATGATTGTTCCCACGCAGAGCATGGGAACGATCGACGCGAGCGAAACCTAGTCTTCTTCGCGCACAGTGGCCACTTCATCGGCACGGACCTTCACCTTGGCCCCGGAAATATCCTCGAACTCATAGAAGCCGTCCTTGGTTTTGGTCTTCGGCATGTCCTTGGTCAGGTACTGGGTGCCGTTCTGCAGGGTGACCACCGTCGGCGTCGAGCAACCGGCCAGTGCCAGCGCGGCGGCGATGGCGAAAGGGATGCCCAGTGCTTTGATTTTCATACCCACCTCTAAATCCTCATTCGATGTGATGCCGAGCATTGTCGGCCCTCTAACGCGGTTGGTGCCATCCCCGGAGGAAAAGTTCGATAGCCCGGCGAAAAAATGCCATTGATCATTTTCCGTTTGCGCCGGGCGGGGCACAGCTGGTATCTGTACGCATAACCAGTACTCGCTTGCCATGGCCCAGAATCCCCGTGACTGCCAATCCCCTCGACGATCCGTTCTATTACCTTAACAACTTCCGGCAAGTGCTTGATTGGCTTGAGCTTCGTTATGCCGATGTAATGAGCGAACCGGAACACGCGTTCATCCGCGACTTCAAGGCCTTGCCGCGCGCGTCGCAGGGTTTGCTGGTGCGGATGGTGATGCGCAAGGGTGTGCATTTTCGTGCCGGCAAACTCAATTACATTGAAATCGGTGACATCGCCGAGGCCGCGCAGCCCTTGCTGGAGTACGGCTGGATCGACGAACACGCGCCGCTGGTCCTCGCCGAGTTGTTCGATGTGTTGCTCAAGGCCGAGATCCTGCAAGCGTTCGCAGCCTTTATCGAGCAACCCAAGGGCCGCAAGGACGATTGGCTGCCGCTCCTCGCCGAGCAGTTTGCAGAAGCTCGCAGCCTGCGCGACTGGGCGCCGCTGCTCGATGATCGCTTGTTCAGCCTGACCATCATGGACCTGTGCGACCGCTTGCGGCTGATGTTCTTCGGCAACCTGTATCAGGACTGGTCGGAATTCGTCCTCGCCGACCTTGGCATCTTCACTTATGAAAAAGTCGAATTCTGCGCCGACTCGCGGGGCCTGCGCAGTCGCGAAGACGTCGATGCGTGCCTGTTTCTGCACAACTGTCAATTGCGTTTCGAGGCCGGTGAGCCACTGGGCATCATTGTTGCGCAGGTCAGCGCCTTGCACTTCGACAACCCGTGGCTGCAGCGCCGGCGTGGCAAGGTGCTGTTCCAGATCGGCCAGTATTGCGAGCGCATCAGCGAGTTTGCCCTGGCCCTGAGCATTTACCGCGACTGCGCCTATCCCGGCGCCCGTTTACGCATGATCCGCGTGCTGGAGCGCAGCGGCGAATACTCGTTGGCGCTGGAGCTCGCCACGCTGGCGGAGCAGGCGCCGGAAAGCGCTGCCGAGCAGCAAGGCCTGCAACGGATATTGCCAAGGGTGCGGCGCAAACTCGGTGGCCCGCCGCTCAAACGCGTAGCGGCCAGACCGGTCGAGCGGCTGGATCTGCAATTGCCACGCACCGACCCAGCCTTGTCCGTGGAGTTTTACGTGCAGGCGCATCTGCACGATGACGATGGCCCGGTGCATTACGTGGAAAACAGCCTGATCAACTCGCTGTTCGGCTTGTTGTGCTGGCCGGCGATCTTCGCGCCATTGCCCGGGGCATTCTTTCACCCGTTCCAGCGCGGCCCGGTGGACCTGCTCAACGAAGATTTCCAGCAACGCCGCGCCGAGCTGTTCCAGGCGTGCCTGAGCGAACTCGACGACGGCCGCTATGCCGCGACCATTCGCCAGCGCTTTGTCGACAAATGGGGCGTCCAGTCGCCATTCGTATTCTGGGGCGCGGTGAATGAACAATTGCTTGAGCAGGCGTTGGCCTGTCTACCCGCTGAGCACCTTAAACATTGGTTTAACCGTTTGCTGCTCGACATCAAGGCCAACCGCGCCGGCATGCCCGACCTGATCCAGTTCTGGCCGCAGCACAAAACTTACCGAATGATTGAAGTGAAAGGCCCCGGCGATCGCCTGCAGGACAACCAGCTGCGCTGGCTTGAGTTCTGTCACCAACACCAGATGCCGGTGGCCGTGTGTTATGTGCAATGGGCGGAGCAGAGCGCTTGAGTTACAGCATTGCCGTGCGCGCACTCTGTGAGTTCACCGCCAAGGCCGGCGACCTCGACCTGCGCTTCACCCCATCACCCACGGCGCTGGAAGGCATCGCCGGTCACCGCACTGTGGCCTCGCGGTGCAGCGAAAAGTATCAAAGCGAAGTGGCGCTCGAAGGCGAGTTTCTGCAGTTGAAGGTCAAGGGCAGGGCGGACGGCTACGACCCGGCGCAAACCTGCCTGGAAGAAGTTAAAACCTACCGTGGCGACCTGAGTAAGCAACCGGCCAATCACCGCCAGTTGCACTGGGCGCAGGCGAAGATCTACGGCTGGTTGATGTGCCGCAAACTCGAACTTGAGCAGATCAATCTAGCGCTGGTGTATTTCGATATCGTCAGCGAGAAGGAAACCTGCCTGGTCGAGGCCTTCAGCGCCGAAACCCTCAAGGCCTTTTTCGAACAGCAATGCACGCTGTTCCTGCAATGGGCCGAACAGGAAATGGCCCATCGAGAAGCGCGCAATCTGGCCGCGCAGCAACTGGCGTTTCCCCATGCCGATTTTCGTCCCGGTCAACGGCATCTCGCCGAATCGGTGTTCAAGGCCGTCAGCACCGGCCGTTGCCTGATGGCCCAGGCACCGACCGGCATCGGCAAAACCCTCGGCACGCTGTTCCCGATGCTCAAGGCCCTGGCGCCGCAGCAACTGGACAAGGTGTTCTTCCTGACCGCGAAGACACCGGGGCGCAAACTGGCGCTGGATGCCAGTCAGGTGTTGTTCGATCGGTCACCAGCCTTGCCCCTGCGGGTGCTGGAAATGGTCGCCCGCGACAAGGCCTGCGAACATCCGGACAAAGCCTGTCACGGCGAATCCTGCCCGTTGGCCCAGGGCTTTTATGATCGCCTGCCGGCCGCGCGGGAAGCGGCCAGCCGAATCCGCCTGCTCGACCAAGCCGCCATGCGCGAGATCGCCGCGCAACACGCGGTGTGCCCGTATTACCTGAGTCAGGAGATGGCCCGTTGGGTAGACGTGGTGATCGCCGACTACAACTATTACTTCGACTTCAGTGCCATGCTGTTCGGTCTGGCCCAGCTCAATCAATGGAAAGTCGCGGTGCTGGCGGACGAGGCGCACAACCTGGTCGAACGCGGCCGGCAAATGTACAGCGCCAGTCTTGATCAGTTCACCCTCGGCAGCGTGCGCAAAACCGCGCCGGCACCGCTTAAAAGCTCCCTGCAACGGATCAACCGTGAATGGAACGCGCTGCATGCGCCGCAACTGGCGGCGTATCAGGCTTACGACAAGGCCCCGGAAAAACTCCTGCAAGCGATCTCGTTGTGTTGCGCGGCCATTGGCGATTACCTCAATGACCATCCGCAGGGCCTCGACAGCGCCTTGCAGAACTTCTATTTCGACCTGCTGCAATTCGCCCGGGTGGCGGAGCTGTACGACGAGCATTACCTGTTCGACATCAGCAAGCGCGACCTCGACCGCAAAAAGCCGCTGTCGCAGTTATGCCTGCGCAACGTGGTGCCGGCCGCGTTCATTGGCCCGCGCCTGAAAGCGGCGCGCAGCAGCGTGCTGTTTTCCGCGACCCTCAGCCCGCGTCACTATTACGCCGATTTGCTTGGCACGCCCGCCGACACCGTGTGGATCGACGTCGAATCGCCGTTTTGCGCCGAGCAGTTGCAGGTGCAGATCGTCAGTCGCATCTCGACACGTTTCAACCATCGTCAGGCCTCGCTGGAGCCGATCGTCGAATTGATCGCGCGGCAGTTCAGCGAGCGTCCGGGCAACTATCTGGCGTTTTTCAGCAGCTTCGATTATCTGCAACAAGTGGCGTCGTTACTCGCTGAGCGTTACCCGCACATCACCCTGTGGCAGCAATCGCGGGGCATGCTCGAAGGGGCGCGGCAGGCCTTTCTCGATCAGTTCACCGCGCACAGCCAGGGCGTCGGCTTTGCCGTGTTGGGCGGTGCGTTCGGCGAAGGCATCGATTTACCCGGTGCGCGGCTGATCGGCGCGTTCATTGCCACGTTGGGGCTGGCGCAATTCAATCCGGTCAACGAACAACTCAAACACCGCATGGCCGCCATCTTCGGTGCCGGTTACGACTACACCTACCTGTACCCGGGCGTGCAGAAAGTGGTGCAGGCCGCCGGGCGAGTCATCCGCACCCGTGAGGATAGCGGCGTGGTCATGCTGATTGACGATCGCTTTGCCGAGAGCCGGATCAAACAGCTGCTGCCGCGCTGGTGGGCAATCAATCATGAGACGGACGCTTCCCAATTTGCCGGATTACCGCATACTTCTGCTCATGACAATGGCTGGTGAGTGTGATGAGCGAGAAAAACAAGACCGCGGCGATCGAAGAGATGCGTTTTCGTCTGTTGATCGATGCGGTGGTCGACTATGCGATCTACATGATCGATCCCGACGGCATCATCACCAGTTGGAACTCCGGCGCCAAACGCTTCAAGGGCTACGAAGAAGCGGAAATCCTCGGCGAACATTTCTCCCGCTTCTATACCGCTGAGGATCGCGCCGCCGGTCTGCCGCAACGTGCGCTCGATACGGCGATCCGTGAGGGACGTTTCGAAGGCGAGGGCTGGCGGGTGCGCAAGGACGGCACCAATTTCTGGTCGCATGTGGTCATCGATCCGATCATTGATCCCGACGGCAAATTGCTCGGTTTCGCCAAGATCACCCGCGACCTGACCGACCGGAAAATGGCTGAAGAAACCCTCAAGCAAAGCGAGCAGCAGTTCCGCTTGCTGGTGCAGGGCGTCACCGACTACGCGATCTACATGCTCAGCCCCGAAGGCCGGGTCAGCAACTGGAACCAGGGCGCACAGCGGATCAAAGGCTATCTGCCGGAAGAAATTATCGGTCAGCATTTTTCGCTGTTCTATACCCCCGAGGACCGCGAACTCGGCGAGCCGCAACGGGCGCTGGAAATCGCCACCCGCGAGGGCCGTTTCGAGAACAAGAGCTGGCGCATGCGCAAGGACGGCACGCGGTTTCTCGCTCATGTGGTGGTCGATGCGATTCGTGGTGACACCGGCACATTGCTCGGTTTTGCCAAGATCACCCGCGACATCACCGAAGCCCACCAGGCGCAACAGGCGCTGGAGAAAACCCGTGAAGCGCTGTTCCAGGCGCAGAAGATGCAGGCCATCGGTCAGCTCAGCGGTGGCATCGCCCATGACTTCAATAATCTGCTGACGGTGATTCTCGGTAACCTCGAGATTGTGCAAAAGCGCGTGGGCGACGATGCGAAAATCAGCCGCCTGCTGGAAAACGCCACCCAAGGCGCCTTGCGTGGCGTCTCGCTGACCCAGCGCATGCTGGCATTTGCCCGCCGTCAGGAATTGAAGACCGAGTCGGTCGATATCGCGCAATTGGTTCAGGGCATCAGCGGTTTGCTGCGTAGCTCCCTCGGGCCGGGTATCCTTGTCGACACGCGGTTTCCCGACGATCTCGAGCTGGTGCTGGCGGACACCAATCAGTTGGAATTGGCCTTGCTCAATCTGGCGACCAACGCCCGCGACGCCATGCCCGATGGAGGTACGGTGAGCATCAGCGCTGAACCGCAAGTGGTGCTTGAACTGGGGCATTCGGATCTGCCTGCGGGGCGTTACGTCTGCCTCAGCGTAATCGACACCGGGGAGGGCATGGATGAGCACACGCTGGCGTCGGCCAGAGATCCGTTCTTCACCACCAAAGGCTTGGGCAAGGGCACCGGGCTGGGCTTGTCGATGGTCCACGGCTTCATGGAACAACTCGGTGGCCGTTTCATCCTCAAGAGTGCCAAGGCCCAGGGCACCACGGCAGAACTGTGGATTCCGGTGGCCGGCGAGGGTACCGTCAGCAAGTCGCTGCAGCCACACGCCGAGCCCGTGGTGGTACCAAGACTCAGCGTGCTGGTGGTGGATGACGATTCGCTGGTGTTGACCAGCACCAGTCTGCTGCTCGAAGACCTCGGCCATCGGGTGGTCAGTGCGACGTCCGGTGCGCAAGCGCTGGCGTTGTTCGATCAGGGCGAGGTCATCGACCTGATGATCACCGACATGGCCATGCCGAAGATGAGCGGCGCGCAACTGGCCCATGCCGTGCGCGTGCTCAAACCGGATCTGCCGATCATCCTGGCCACCGGCTACGCCGAACGTCTGGAAGGCTTTGCCGCGCAACTGCCACGATTGCCCAAGCCGTTTACGCAGATGAATCTGGTGGCAATCATTGCCCAATCGATGAAACAAGGCGTCGGTCAATCCGTCTGAACTTGCGCGCCAACGGGGACTTCTAAACGTTTTCCCCGCCCCGGAGCGTGCATCTTTTGTCTCGCATACTGACTGAGCCCACCGCTGAAGAAACCCTGACCGAACATGACGCCAAGATGTTTGGCTCACCCAAGGAACGGCTGGATTTCTATCGGCGGGAGATCCAGTACGAAACCAGCATCCTCGCCAACCGTACCGACGCTTATCTGGCGGCGCAGTCGTTTCTGGTGATTGCCTTTGCCTCGTGCATGGCCAACCTCAACCCGGAATGGGGCAAGTTGTTCACGCTGGTGGTGCCACCGTTTCTTGCGCTGCTCGGGCTGCTCAGCTCACTGAACGCCTGGCCGGGGATTCGCGCGGCGTACGACATCATCGACCACTGGCATTTCAAGCAGAGCCACTTGCTGCACAGCGAACCGCTGATGGGCCTGGCGTATGACGAATCGCCGCTGTTCAGCGAGATGGAATCGAGCCACAAGGGCTACCGCAAATCCCTGCTGTTTTCGGTGCGTACGCCGTGGATCTTTGCAACGTTCTGGGTGTTGCTGGGGAGTTATGCGGTGTTTATTCAGGTGACCAATCCGGGCGGGTGATGGGCAAAAATAGAAAAGCCCGGCTTATGTGGCCGGGCTTTTTCATTCGCTTGGATTTTGTGTTGCCATTCAGATCGATCCCCCTCACCCCAACCCTCCCGAAACGTCGGACCGCCCCCAATGGGGGCGAGGGGGAAGGGAGCAGATCTTCGTTGTACTCAAAATCTGCGTTCGACTCGGTATCTCAATGTCGTGGTCAGAATCTGCGTTCGACTCGGTATCTCAGGTCGGCGTACCTCGACCATTCACCTCGGTCAGTTCCCTCTCCCTCTGGGAGAGGGCTAGGGTGAGGGGCTTTTCTGCCTCACTCCACGGTCTCAAGCTCTCGACGCAGCGCCACCGAGTTTTGCGACGACATCGGGATCGGCGGAAAATCCTCGTTCAACACGCACAAATGATCGATCGCATCTTCAAACATCAAATCGGCTTTCTTGCGCAGCGCTCGGTAATGTTCAAATTGCTCGATATCCAGGTGTTCAACGTCGAGCAGCGCATTGGCCGCGCGGTTGAGGGTGTGGGCGTTATCGAACAATTGACGATTGCGTTCCAGAGCCAGTGCTCTGCAAGCCTTGATTTGCGCAGGAGTCGAGCATTCTTTCATGACCGTGACCTTAATCTTCAATGATTCCGTTTCATAGGCGTAGCGCCGCAGGGGAACCGAACCTGCCGGGCCCCGCCGGTCACATCCGGCGAGGGGTTATGCTTGTGACTGCCGGCCATTCATCAGGGATCCATTTTTTTATAGAAAAAAATTCGATCAATTCCCGGTTAAATCCGCAAATCAAAAATCAGTTTTTTGTTTTTTGCGCTGTTCGTAACGGGCGAGGATCGGTTGCGTGCTGATGCCGTGGAGCAAGATGCTCAGCGCCACCACCGACAAGGTCAGATCGGTACACAGGCTGGCCACCGAATCGGTCAGCCCGTGGTTCAAGGCATAAAACAAATAGAACAGGCTGCCGATACCGCGAATGCCAAACCAGCCGATCAACAGCCGTTGCCTTACTTTGAGCAGTGCGCCCCAAGGCATCAGCGCGACGCAGGCCGGGCGGATCAGGCAGAACAGCACGCCGCCCACCAGCAACGCCCGCCAGTCCCAGTGCGCCACCAGCACCACGCCGAGCAGGGTCACTAGAAATACTTCCATGGCGCGCTCGACCAGACTGCCGAACGACAGCATGTCGCCCATCATGATCCCGGCGGCGACCTGGCTGCTTTCCAGCCGTTCGGTGTCGCCGTGCACCGCGTGCTGCGGTTCGACGTTCTGATGGCCGACCACCGGCTGCACCAAGTGCTCGGCGGGCGGTTGCCCGGCGCCGGTGGATTTGACTTCGACCTGACGCAGGCCCAACCCGGCAGCGAACACCGACAGAAAACCATAGCCGCCAATCGCTTCGGCAACGACATACGCCAGGGCAATCAACGACAACGCTAGATAGTCGTTCGGGCTGAGCGTGCTGTCGTCATTGTGAATACGCAGCGACAGGGTCACGCGGCCGATACCTCGGCCCATCCAGTAACCGGTGAGCAGACCTGCGGGCACCGCCCACAACAAACTGCGCAAGACCCAGCCCTGCCACTCGGCGGCAGAGCCATCACCGTGAATCAACAACAAGCCGAGAATCACAAACGGAAAGGCTACCCCGTCATTCAACCCGGCCTCACCCGACAGGCCGAAACGCACGCTGTCGACATCCCGCGCATCATTGACCTGCACCAACGCCGCCAGCACCGGGTCGGTGGGCGCCAGCATCGCGCCGATCAACAACGACGGCCCCCACGGCAAGCGCAAAGCAAAATGCAGCAGCAGGCACACCCCGGCGATGGTCAGCACCATTACGGGGCCGGCGAGGCCGAAGGCGATTCGCCAACGCTTGTCGCGCAGCGGCAGGCGCAATTTCAGGCCGCAGACGAACAGAGAAAACAGCACCGCGACTTCTGTCAGGTGCTCCATCCACAGCGAGGCGTCTTCCAGGGATAGTTTCAGCAGATCAAGGCCACTGGGGCCAATGCCAATTCCCAACAGCAAACAAACCGCCGAGGTGGTCACCGGCATCCAGCGCAGGTATGACGACGTCAGTGCCAGGGTCAGCAGCACGGCGCCGAGTACGGCGACCCACACGATAAAACTCATGATCTGCCGCCCTCAAATGTTTGATGTGACGGCAATCGCACCGTGTTCAATGGGCCTTCAGTTTTACTGTAGGCGTTGGCGAAGGCGTCATCACAGCATCGGTTTGCCACCGGTCACGCCATAGCGCTGGCCGGTGATGTAACTGGCTTCGTCCGAGGCCAGCAACACGTAGATCGGCGCCACTTCCACCGGTTGGCCGGGGCGGCCGAGCGGGGTGTTGCCGCCGAAGTTCTGCACTTCTTCATCGGGCATGGTCGAGACGATCAGCGGCGTCCAGATTGGCCCCGGTGCCACGCAGTTCACGCGGATTTCCTTTGGCCCGAGCATCTGCGCCAGACCGCCGGTGAAATTGGCGATCGCGCCTTTGGTGGTGGCGTAGGCGAGCAGGGTGGGTTTGGGCATGTCCGAGTTGATCGAGCTGGTGTTGATGATCGACGAACCGGCGCGCATGTGTTTTATCGCGGCCTGACACAAGCGGAAGATCGCAGTGATGTTGACGTCGAAGGTCATCACCCATTCCTCGTCGGGGATTTCTTCGAAGTTTTCGTGAGTCATCTGGAACGCGGCGTTGTTGACCAGCACATCGATTCGGCCGAAGCGTTCCACGGTCTTGTCGACCAAGGCCTGGCAATGGGCCTTTTGCGCGATATCGCCCGGCAACAGCAGGCACTGGCGCCCGGCCTGCTCGATCCAGCGCGCGGTTTCCTGGGCGTCTTCGTGTTCATTCAGATAGGCGACCGCAACGTCGGCGCCTTCACGGGCGAAAGCAATGGCCACGGCGCGACCGATACCGCTGTCAGCGCCAGTAATCAGAGCGATCTTGCCGGCCAGTCGTCCGGAGCCGACATAGCTCTGTTCGCCGCAATCGGGATAGGGCTGCATCTTGCCCTGGGCGCCGGGCACGGTTTGGGCTTGTGCGGGGAAGGGTGGTTTTGGATAGTCGGTCATCGCGGGTCTCCGAGGTCTCAAGGCAGGTATGGGTGGTTGACCCGGGGTGTTTGCCGTGAGTTCGATCGGATTTACGCTGCATTTCTGACTTGGAAATGCAAAACGAATGTGGGAGCGAGCTTGCTCGCGAAAGCGGTGGTTCAGTCAACATTGATGTCGGCTGATACTTCGCCTTCGCGAGCAAGCTCGCTCCCACAGGGGATCATCTGAGGTTTCAGGTATTGCGTGTAGTCAGGGCACGCTCCATGCGGGCGATGCCTTCTTCGAGCAGCGAACGCGGGCAGCCGAAGTTCAGACGCACGAACTGCTGGTGTTGATCGCCGAAGTCCAGACCGGCGCTGAGGCCAACCTTGCCCTGCTCAAGGAAGAACTGCTGCGGGTTGTCCAGGTCCAGCGCCGAGCAATCCAGCCACGCCAGATACGTGCCCTGCGGCACATTCATGGTCACGCCCGGCAAGCGGTTGCGCACTGCTTCTACCAGCCAGTCGCGATTGGCTTGCAGGTAGGTTTTCAGCTCGGCCAGCCACGGCCCGCCTTCGCTGTACGCCACGCGAGTGGCTTCCATGCCCAGCGGGTTGACGCTGTCGACCATGCCGCAACGGGCGTGATTGACGCGTTCGCGCAGGGCGGCGTTCTGGATGATCATGAACGAGGTCTTGAGGCCGGCGATGTTGTAGGCCTTGCTCGCCGACATCAGCGTGATGGTGCGCTCGGCGATCTCCGCGCTCAGCGACGCCGTCGGAATGTGTACGCGACCGTCGAAGCACAGCTCAGCGTGGATTTCGTCGGAGATGATCCAGGCGTCCTGCGCCGCGCAGATATCGGCCACGGCTTGCAGCTCGTCACGGCCAAACACCTTGCCGATCGGGTTGTGCGGGTTGCTCAGCAACAGCGCGCCACCGCCGTTCAGCGATTCACGCAACACGTCCAGCGGCGTCAGGTAAGTGCCGTCAGCCTGGGCGACGAACTCCAGTTCAACCTTGTTCAAGCCCCAATGCCCCGGCGCGTGGCGCAGTGGCGGGTAGTTGGGCACTTGCACCACGACGTTCTGCTGTGGCTGCACCAGCGCTTTCAAAGCCATGTTGAAGCCCGACTCGACGCCCGGCAGGAAAATCAGCTCCTGCGGTTTGACCTTCCAGGAAAACTTGTTCCAGAGGTCGGCGACGATGGCTTCGCGCAAGTTGTCCTGCGCAACGCTGTAGCCCACCAGCGGATGCAGCAAGCGTTGTTGCAGCGCCTCGATCACCACCGGCGGCGCGGCGAAATCCATATCAGCGACCCACATCGGCAACACGTCGGCCGAATAACGGCTCCACTTGGTGCTGCCGGTGTTGTGGCGGTCGAATACCTGATCAAAATCGAAAGTCATGCGCGGTCTCGTGAAGGCGGGAATTGTCCTGGGCGCCATTCTAAGCCTTACGCGATCCCTGTGGGAGCGAGCTTGCTCGCGAATGCGTTGGATCAGCCAGCATCGATGTCGAATGACACACCGCTTTCGCGAGTAAGCTCGCTCCCACAGGGTTTGGTGGTCTTCAGTTAAAGAACCGACAAACGGCCGACGGTCGGTTTTCACACAGATCGTGTGGTCATTGTCTACAGTGAAAAAGTCGGCAGACGTTTGCCGCAACCGTGATTGTCCAGATAAAACCCGGCACGAGTACCGGGTTCCACCTGATCAGGAGTGCACGATGGATCTCAGCCGTCGTCAGTTCTTCAAGGTCGCCGGTATCGGCCTTGCAGGCTCTAGCCTGGGCGCGTTGGGCATGGCCCCGACGCCAGCCTTCGCCGAGCAGGTGCGCCACTTCAAGCTTGCCCACACCCATGAAACCCGCAACACCTGCCCGTATTGCTCGGTCGGTTGCGGGTTGATCATGTACAGCCAGGGCGATGCTGCGAAGAACGTCGCGCAAAGCATCATTCACATTGAGGGCGACGCCGACCACCCGGTCAACCGCGGCACCCTCTGCCCGAAAGGCGCAGGCCTTCTCGATTTCATTCACAGCCCCGGCCGTTTGCTCTACCCGCAAACACGCAAGCCCGGCAGCAGCGAATGGACACGAATCAGTTGGGACGAAGCGCTCGACCGCATCGTCGACCTGATGAAAGCCGACCGCGATGCCAATTTCATCGAGAAAAATGCCAACGGGCAAACGGTGAATCGTTGGTTGAGCACCGGTTTTCTCGCGGCGTCGGCGGCGTCCAACGAAGCCGGCTACATCACCCAAAAGGTGATTCGCAGTCTCGGCATGCTGGGGTTCGATAACCAGGCGCGTGTCTGACACGGCCCGACGGTGGCAAGTCTTGCCCCGACGTACGGCCGTGGTGCCATGACCAATACCTGGACCGATATCGCCAACGCGAATCTGATCCTGGTGATGGGCGGCAACGCAGCAGAAGCGCATCCGTGCGGCTTCAAATGGGTAACCGAGGCCAAAGCGCACAACGCTGCGCGGCTGATCGTGGTCGATCCGCGTTTTACCCGGACCGCGTCCGTGGCCGACTATTACGCGCCGATCCGCACCGGCACCGACATCGCCTTCATGGGCGGTTTGATCAATTACCTGCTGACCGAGGACAAGATCCAGCACGAATACGTGCGCAACTACACCGACATGTCGTTCATCGTCAGAGCAGGCTACGGCTTTGAAGACGGGATCTTCAGCGGCTACGACGCGGAGAAACGCAGCTACACCGACAAATCCGGCTGGGGTTACGAGATGGGCGACGACGGTTTCGTCAGAGTCGACCCGACCCTGCAAGACCCGCGCTGCGTCTATCAACTGATGAAGCAGCATTACAGCCGCTACACCATCGACCTCGCCAGCCAGATCTGCGGCATGCCGGTCGATGCCATGCAGAAAATCTGGGAAGAGATCGCCACCTGCTCGACGCCGGGCAAGACCATGACGATTCTCTACGCCCTCGGCTGGACGCAGCACTCGATCGGCGCGCAGATCATTCGCAGCGCGGCGATGGTGCAATTGCTGCTAGGCAATGTCGGCATGCCCGGCGGTGGGGTGAACGCCTTGCGCGGTCACTCGAATATTCAGGGCCTGACCGACCTTGGCTTGCTCTCCAATGCGCTGCCGGGCTACCTGACACTGGGCAGCGACACCGAGCAGGATTACGCCCAGTTCATCCACAAACGCACGCAAGTCCCGCTGCGGCCGGGGCAATTGTCCTATTGGCAGAACTACAGCAAATTCCACGTCAGTCTGATGAAGTCGTGGTACGGCGCCAACGCCACTGCCGAGAACAATTGGTGCTACGACCATTTGCCGAAGCTCGACATCCCCAACTACGACGTGCTGAAAATGTTCGACCTGATGAGTCAGGGCAAGGTCAACGGCTACTTCTGTCAGGGCTTCAACCCGATCGCCGCGTTGCCGGACAAGAACCGCGTGATGGGCGCCTTGGCCAAGCTGAAATGGCTGGTGGTGATGGACCCGCTCGCTACCGAAACCTCGGAGTTCTGGCACAACGTCGGGTCGTACAACGACGTGAAAAGCGCGGAGATCCAGACCGAAGTCATTCGCCTGCCCACCACCTGTTTTGCCGAAGAGGACGGCTCACTGGTCAACAGCAGTCGCTGGCTGCAATGGCACTGGAAAGGCGCCGATGGCCCGGGCGAAGCGCAGACCGACATTCGCATCATGAGCGAACTGTTCCTGCGCCTGCGCAAGCGCTATCAGGCCGAGGGCGGCAAATTCCCTGATCCGCTGCTGAAACTGACGTGGCCGTACAAGATCCCCGACGAGCCTTCGCCGGAAGAGTTGGCCAAGGAAATCAACGGCAGCGCCGTGGCGGATTTCACCGATGCCACGGGGGTGGCGGTCAAAGCCGGCTCGCAACTGGCAGGTTTCGGCTTGCTCAAGGATGACGGCAGCACCGCGTCCGGTTGCTGGATCTTCGCCGGCAGCTGGACCGAGGCCGGCAACCAGATGGCCCGCCGCGACAACGCCGATCCGTACGGCATGCATCAGCATCTCGGCTGGGCGTGGGCCTGGCCGGCCAACCGGCGGATTCTCTACAACCGCGCTTCGGCGGACGTCGCCGGCAAACCGTGGGACCCGAAAAAACGTCTGGTCTGGTGGAACGGCAAGGCCTGGGGCGGCACCGACGTGCCGGACTACAAGGCTGATGTGCCGCCGGAAGCCGGGATGAACCCGTTCATCATGAACCCCGAAGGCGTGGCGCGGTTCTTCGCCGTCGACAAGATGAACGAAGGGCCATTTCCCGAGCACTACGAGCCGTTCGAAACACCGATCGGCATCAACCCGTTGCACCCGCAAAACAAGAAAGCCACCAGCAATCCGGCGGCGCGAATCTTCGATTCGGTCTGGGAAACCCTCGGCGAGGCCAAGGACTTCCCGTACGCCGGCACCAGTTACCGGCTCACCGAGCATTTCCACTTCTGGAGCAAGCATTGCAAGTTGAACGCGATTGCCCAGCCTGAGCAGTTCGTCGAAATCGGCGAAGTGCTGGCGAAAGAGAAGGGCATTGCCGCCGGTGATCGCGTACGGGTCAGTTGCAAGCGCGGCTTTATCGAAGCGGTGGCGGTGGTGACGAAAAGGATCCGGCCGCTGCAGGTCAACGGCCAGATCGTGCATCAGATCGGCATCCCGCTGCATTGGGGGTTCACCGGCCTGACGCGTCACGGTTACCTGACCAACACCCTGGTGCCGTTCCTCGGCGATGGCAATACCCAGACCCCGGAATCCAAGTCATTCCTGGTCAACGTGGAGAAGCTCTGATGGAGAATCTTTAAATGGCCAGCCAAGACATTATTGCCCGCTCGGCCACCACAACCGTGCCGCCGTCGGTGAGGAATCAGGAAGCGGTAGCGAAGCTGATCGACACCACCAAATGCATCGGCTGCAAAGCCTGCCAGGTCGCCTGCTCGGAATGGAACGAACTGCGCGACGAGGTCGGCCACAACCACGGCACCTACGACAACCCGCAAGACCTGAGCGCGGAAACCTGGACGTTGATGCGCTTTACCGAGCACGAAACCGACGCCGGCAACCTCGAATGGCTGATCCGCAAGGACGGCTGCATGCACTGCGCCGAGCCGGGTTGTCTGGCGGCGTGCCCGAGTCCCGGTGCGATCATCAAGCACGCCAACGGCATCGTCGATTTCGATCAGGATCACTGCATCGGTTGTGGCTATTGCATCACCGGTTGCCCGTTCAACATTCCGCGCATTTCGCAGAAGGATCACAAGGCCTACAAGTGCACCTTGTGTTCGGATCGCGTGGCGGTAGGGCTGGAACCGGCCTGTGTGAAAACCTGCCCGACCGGCGCCATCGTCTTCGGCACCAAGGAAGACATGAAGGAACACGCCGCCGAGCGCATCGTCGACCTGAAAAGCCGTGGCTTTGAAAACGCCGGTCTGTATGACCCGGCAGGTGTTGGCGGCACGCACGTGATGTACGTGCTGCACCACGCCGACACGCCGAAAATCTATGCTGGTTTACCGCAAGATCCGGCAATCAGTCCGTTGGTGGGCCTGTGGAAAGGCATCAGTAAACCGCTGGGCCTGCTGGCCATGGGTGCGGCGGTGCTGGCCGGGTTCTTCCATTACGTGCGCATCGGCCCGAATCGCGTCGAAGAAGATGAACATCCGACGCCGCCCGACACCTCGGTGCATGTCGTCGATCCGGCGGTGCACACCTTCGATCCACGCGGGGAGGACCGGCCATGAGCAACAAGACGATCCTGCGTTACACCGCCAACCAGCGCACTAATCACTGGCTGGTGGCGATCCTGTTTTTCATGGCCGGGCTGTCGGGTCTGGCGTTGTTTCATCCGTCGTTGTTCTGGCTGAGCAACCTGTTTGGCGGCGGGCCGTGGACGCGGATTCTGCATCCGTACATGGGCATCGCGATGTTTGTGTTGTTCCTCGGTCTGGTGTTCCGTTTCTGGCGTTCGAATTTCTTTATCGACAACGACTGGAAGTGGATGCGCCGCATTGACCGAGTGTTGGTCAACGATGAAGTAAGCGTGCCACCGGTAGGCAAATACAACGCCGGGCAGAAGTTGCTGTTCTGGACTTTACTCCTGTGCATGCTGGGTTTGCTGTTCACCGGACTGGTGATCTGGCGCGCCTGGTTCAGTGCGTATTTCGGCATTACCGTGATTCGCTGGGCAATGCTCCTGCATGCGCTGGCCGGGTTCATTCTGGTGCTGAGCATCATCATTCACATCTACGCCGGGCTGTGGATCAAGGGTTCGGTGGACGCGATGATGCATGGCTGGGTCAGCCGCGCCTGGGCGAAGAAACACCATGAACTCTGGTATCGCGAGATCACCCGCGATGAGCGCCAACCGGACGTGCCGGAGCGACCGATCACCAAAAAGGGCTGACTTTTGCCAACCATTCTTGAACCTGGGGAAATCGAAGCGGCGGCGAGTTCGCCGCCGTTTCTGCATCTGCCGCCTTCGAACCTGTTTGCTCTGCGGGCTGATCGACTGGAACAACTGGCCGAGGGGCATGCGCTGGCAGAGTACCTGCGACTGATTGCCGGGTTGTGCCGGGTTCAGCAGCAGGTGTTTGATGATCCGCCGCTGACGGCGCCGTTCGATCAGCAACGGATTGAGGCCTGTCAGCAGCATGGTTTGCCGCCGTTTGCGGCGGACACGTTGGTGCGTGAAGAGGGTTGGCAGGCTTATCTCGATGCTTTGTTGCAGCGTTATGCGCCGGTTGAACAGCCTGCTGTCGTCGACGCGGTGGACACTTTGCGCGCCGCCAGTCCCGGCCAATTGCGCGCGTGGGCTGTGGCGTTGGTCAGTGGCCAATATTCGCTGGTGCCGGCGCAACTGGTGCCGTTTCTCGGCGCAGCGCTGCAAGTGGCCTGGAGTCATTGGCTGCTTAGTGCGGCGAATCTGCAACTGAAACCCGGCGACAGCCTCAGCCAATGCCCGGCCTGTGGTTCACCGGCCATGGCCGGGGTAATCCGTCATCGCGGCAAGCACAACGGTTTGCGTTATCTGGTCTGCTCGCTGTGTGCCTGCGAATGGCATGTGGTGCGGGTCAAGTGCGTGTATTGCGAGTCGAGCAAGGGGCTGGATTATCTGAGCCTTGAGGACGATCGCCATGCCGCGAATCAGGCGCCGCTTAGGGCGGAGGTCTGTCCGGGTTGTAACAGTTATCTGAAACTGGTTTATCTGGAAAACGATGCCGATGCGGAGGGGTTGTCGGCGGATCTCGGCAGTTTGCTGCTCGATATGCGTCTGGCGCAGGACGGCTATCAACGTCTGGCGCCTAATCTATTACTGGCCCCCGGAGACGAATGACAGCAGGGTCTACACTCTGGCCGAACGATCTGTCTCCAGGAGTGGCTGATGTCCCTGCGGTTACCTTCCATTGATGGTGTGTTGCGGCACCCGGCGTGTGTGCCTTTGCTTGAGCGTCACGGGCGTGAGTCGCTGCTGGCAAGTTTGCGTCAGTTGCTCGATGAGCTGCGTTCCAGCGTGTTGAACGGGCAATTGTCAGCCGTCGAAATCAGCCCAGAGGTGTTGGCGGGACGCGTCGGTGAACGCCTGGCCCAGCAACAACGCAGCCATGTGCGCCGGGTGTTCAACCTCACCGGCACGGTGCTGCACACCAACCTCGGCCGCGCCTTGTTGCCGGACGAAGCCATCGATGCCGTGCAGATGGCCGCGCGTTATCCGCTCAATCTGGAGTTCGATCTGGCCAGCGGCAAACGCGGTGATCGCGATGACTTGATCGAAGGCCTGATCCGCGAACTGACCGGCGCCGAAGCCGTCACCGTGGTCAACAATAATGCCGCCGCCGTGCTGCTGACGCTCAACAGTCTGGGCGCGCGCAAGGAGGGCATCATTTCCCGTGGCGAGCTGATCGAAATCGGCGGCGCCTTCCGCATCCCCGACATCATGGCCCGCGCCGGCGTGCGCCTGCATGAGGTCGGCACGACCAATCGTACCCACGCCCGCGACTACGAAGCAGCGATCAGCCCTCGTAGTGGTTTGATCATGCGTGTGCATGCGAGCAACTACAGCATCGAAGGTTTTACCGCGCGGGTGCCGACTGCGGAATTGGCCGAGTTGGCCCATCGGCATGGCTTGCCGTTGCTGGAAGATCTGGGCAGCGGCAGCCTGTTGGATCTGACCCGCTGGGGTTTGCCGGCCGAACCCACGGTGCGGCAGGCGCTGCTGGACGGCGCGGACATCGTCACCTTCAGCGGCGACAAACTACTCGGCGGCCCGCAGGCCGGGTTGATCGTCGGGCGCAAAGAACTGATCGCGAAGATCAAGACGAATCCGTTGAAACGCGCGTTGCGGGTGGACAAGTTGACCTTGGCGGCACTGGAGGCGGTGCTCGGGTTGTATCGCGATCCTGATCGCCTCGCTGAGCGTCTGCCGAGCTTGCGTCTGCTCACCCGGCCGCAGGCAGATATCTTTGTTCAGGCCTCGCGCTTGCAGCCCTTGCTGGCTGAAATCTTGGGGTCGGTTTGGCAGGTTAGCGCAGTCGAGGCCTTGGGCATGATCGGCAGCGGCAGCCAACCGGTGGCGCGTTTGCCGAGTGCGGCATTGTGTATGCGCCCGCAAGTCTCCAAGCGTTTGCGCGGGCGTTGCTTGCTGAATCTGGAAGCGGCGTTGCGCGCGTTGCCGATCCCCGTGCTTGGGCGGATTGACGACGATGCCCTGTGGCTGGATCTGCGTCAGCTCGATGATGAGCCAGCGTGGCTCGCGCAATTGTCGCACCTGCAGGTCGACCCGTGATTGTCGGCACGGCAGGGCACATCGACCACGGCAAGACGTCGCTGCTACAAGCGCTGACCGGGCAAACCGGTGACCGCCGCCCGCAGGAGCGCGAGCGTGGCATGACCATCGACCTGGGTTATCTCTACGCCGAACTTGAACCGGGCGCGGGGCTGACCGGGTTTATCGACGTGCCCGGCCACGAGAAATTCACCCACAACATGCTCGCTGGCGCGCAGGGTATCGATCTGGTGTTGCTGGTGATTGCCGCAGACGACGGCGTGATGCCGCAGACCCGCGAGCATCTGGCGATTGTCGAATTGCTCGGCATCCCGCGCGCCGTGGTGGCGATCAGCAAATGCGACCGGGTCGAAGCGGGCAGGTTGGAGGAGGTTCAGCGGCAGGTGCTGGATTTGCTTGAGCCGGGACCGTTTGCCCCCGCGCCGATCTTCACCGTGTCGAGCGTGAGCGGGAAGGGTGTCGATGAGTTGCGCCATGCCTTGCTGCTAACGCAGCGAGAAGTGCAGGAGCACAGTCGCGAAGGTGGTTTTCGTCTGGCCATCGACCGCGCGTTCAGCGTCGCCGGCGCGGGGATTGTGGTTACCGGGACGGCATTGTCGGGGGCGGTGGCCGTCGGCGACAAACTCATCCTCGGGCCTTCGGGCAAATCGGTACGAGTGCGCGGCCTAAATGCGCAGAACCAACCCGCCGAACAGGCCTTCGCCGGGCAACGGGTGGCGTTGAACCTGACCGGCGAACGCCTCGAACTGGCGCAGATCCATCGCGGCCAGTGGCTGCTGAGCGAGTGGCTGAACGCGCCGACGCAACGGGTCGACATCGACTTTCAACTGCTGCCCGGCGAACGCACTTTCGAACACTTTCACCCGGTGCACGTGCACCTCGGCACGCAAGATGTCATCGCGCGGGTGGCCTTGCTCGAAGGTCCGCGCTTGATTCCTGGCGAACGCATGTTCGCGCAACTGCTGATCAATGCGCCGGTGCACGCGGTGAAGGGCGATCGCCTGATCCTGCGCGACCAGAGCGCGCAACGCACCCTCGGTGGCGGCCAGGTGCTCGATCCGTTCGCCCCGGCACGGCAACGCCGCAGCCCGGAACGTCTGGCCCAACTTCGCGCCCTGAACTCTGGCGACAAACTCGAACACGTCTTGCCCGTGCTGCTCAACTACAGCGCCGGTGGCCTCGATCCGCTAAGGCTTGAACGTCAGTTCAATCGCCCGCGCTCAACCTGGGCGTTAGCGGAAAACGTGCGCCTGATCGACACCCGCCAAGGCCCGCTGCTGTTCAACGTGCAGCGCTGGGCGCAACTGAAGTTCACACTGCTGGACCAACTCGCACAGTTCCACGAACTGGAACCCGACCAGATGGGCCCCGATCGCGATCGCTTGCGGCGCTTCAGTGGTCTGGCGCTGGAGCGTTCGACGTTTGTCAGTTTGCTGGATGAATTGCTCGCGGCCGGATCGATACAGGCAAGTGGGCCGTGGCTGCACCTGCCGGATCATCAGGTGCGCCTGAATGCCGAGGATGAAAGTCTCTGGCAGGCATTACAACCGCTGTTCGAAAACGCCGGATTCGACCCGCCGTGGGTACGTGATGTGGCCAACGTCCTGGGGCTGGACGACGCCGTCGTGCGCTTGTTGCTGCGTAAACTGGCGCGTTTGGGTTTGATGCATCAAGTCGTGCGCGACCTGTTCTTGAGTGACGTGCAACTGCGCCAGATGGCGAACGTGCTGCTCAAACTCGCCAGCGAAAATCCGCAGATCCAGGTGACAACCTTCCGCGATGCGCTAGGCTTGGGACGCAAACGCTGTATTCAGTACCTCGAATATTTCGACCGCGTCGGCCTGACCCGACGCCTCGGCGAATCCCGCCAGATCCGCCCCGACAACGCGCTGGCTCAAGCCGACGCACAATGAATTAAGGAAGGCAATCGCGCCCGGTGGCGCGGCCGGGCTTCAAACCCGGTTGGGGACGGCATCCGTTCCCGGGCAGGTTCGACTCCGGCTGCCTTCCGCCAGTTTGCCAAAAGCAAAAGATCGCAGCCTTCGGCAGCCTCTACATAGATCGGTGTAGGAGCTGCCGAAGGCTGCGATCTTTTGCTTCGGAATGCTGGATAAACCTGATCTGGCCTCGTTTAGTCACTTGGGGGTATGTGTTGGCTGTGAGATCGCCCTCGTGAGCAAGCTCGCTCCTACGGGGTCTGCGTGTAAACAAGGTTTGTGATCGAAGTCGATACCCTGTGGGAGCGAGCTTGCTCGCGAAGACGTCAGCAGCCACAAAACCTCACTCAGGGCTTGTCACAGATCCCGGCTACCGTGGTAGTTCCAGATTATCCATCACCCGATTCACCGCCAGCTCGCCGAGCATGATCAGTTGCGCGATCCCCAAAAGCGTCCTGCGCTGCGACGCAGGTACGAGATGGGCGAAGTCATGGGCGATGGTTCTGGCGGAGGCGAGTGTTTCGCTGGCATCAGCCAGTAGTTCCTCGTTTTTGAAGTCTGCGGTGACGGCGTACATCCGGCGGGTTTTACGTGGCGGCGGTGTGGAGCCGGGTGGGCAGAGGTAATGATCGAGGGCGCGTTCGGCGGCGTCGTTGAGTTTTTTGGAATCGAGGGATTCGTAGGGGGACGCGAGGTCTGTTTCGGGTGGGTTGGGTGTTGGTTTTATCATAGTGAAGCTCCTTGATTGCTGGAGCCGCCACATTTCGCTGCGAAACGAAGAGAGGTGGCAGCTGTACGCAGGTTCGCAGACCGGGAATCAAGGAACCCGGCATACCCGAAGGTATCCCGCGCACAGCCGCCATGAAGCATCATTGCCATTAATCTTGATGGCAATGCACTGGAGCGCTGTGCGCCTTGATTGATCCGGGCTGCGAAACCCGACCGCTGATTCGTCAGCGACCGCACCACAATAGAACCCGCCCCCAAGGCGCACAAGCCGGCGGATTCTGGCGTAGCTGTAGGTAATGGCGCAAGGATGTGTAGCCTCTAAGGCGTGTCTGGAGGTGTCTTCTAAACACTCAAGTTTAAAAGGCAAAAAGTCGGGCGAAGTTCTGAACGGAAAACGTGATCTATCCCTGATAACGATGCACTTTCGACATTCTCTTTTTGAATGCCTCGGGATCGAAGGGGCGTGGTGTTCCACTGGACTCACCTTTACGAAGAGCAGCTAGGATGGTTTCCAGCTCGACGCTTCGCTCCTGTTCACGGCGGATCAGTTCGCGAATGTGTTCGCTGCCGTTGGTGTAATGACCGGCTTCGATCTGAGCTTTGGTCCAGTGGTCTCGCTGATCAGTCACAGTGATGTTTTTTCGTACGGTTGCCATGGGCGGGCCTCCGGAGGATGGTCGAATGTGCGCAAAAGCAAAAAGCGGAGAACGTTGTCTGGCCCTGTTTAGCCCTGTGGCGAGAGCGATCGCCCTCGCCACAGGATTGCCGGGGTACTGATCAGCCCGGCAACTCCAGATTATCCATCACCCGATTCACCGCCAGCTCGCCGAGCATGATCAGTTGCGCGATCCCCAACAGCGTCCTGCGCTGCGACGCCGGTATGAGGTGGGCGAAGTCATGGGCGATGGTTCTGGCTGAGGCGAGGGTTTCGCTGGCATCAGCCAGTAGTTCCTCGTTTTTGAAGTCTGCGGTGACGGCGTACATCCGGCGGGTTTTACGGGGCGGCGGGGTGGAGCCGGGTGGGCAGAGGTAATGATCGAGCGCGCGTTCGGCGGCGTCGTTGAGTTTTTTTGAATCGAGGGATTCGTAGGGGGAAGCGAGGTCGGTTTCGGGCGGGTTTGGTGTTGGTTTGATCATGGGTAAAGCCTCTAGAGTATTGAAGCTGCCACTGTTCGCTGCTAACGAAGGAGGTGGCGGCTGTACGCGGGTTAGCAGACCAGGACTCTAGAACCCGGCGCACCGAAGTGCCCCACGCAAAGCCGCCATGACGGCAACGGACTTTGTGCGTCTAGAGATAACCCGGGCTGCTAAACCCGATCACTGATAATCAGCGACGGCACCACAATAGAACCCGCTCCCAAGGCGCACAAGCCGGCGGATTCTGGCGTAGCCGTAGGCAAAGGCGCAAGAATTTGTAGCCTTGAAGGCGTGTCTGGAGGTGTCTTTTAAACGCCTGAGTTTAAAAGGCGATTTGCGCTGACTTCACTGGCCCCTTCGCGAGCAGGCTCGCTCCCACAGGTTCGGCGGTGTAAACACAGCCTGGTGATTGACGCAGAAACCTGTAGGAATGAGCCTGCTCGCGATAACGGTGTATCAGTCAGCATGAATGTTGCTGAAAAGACGCTATTGCGAGCAGGCTCACTCCTACAGGGGAAAGTGTTTCAATTCGGGATGGGCGGTGGGTTAGAAACCCAGTGGGTACTGGATCACCACGTAGATACGGTCAATGTCATCACCGGCCTGCGCCTCGTTGGCCCGGTGTGAAACATGTGACACCTGCACCGACAGATCCTTCGCCGCGCCCGATTGCACGACGTACTTCAAATCGATATCGCGCTCCCAGTGCTTGCCACCATCGCCTTGCTGCGGTTGATAACTGCCGCTGTCAGGATCGAACGGGTTGTAGGCGCCACCCTTGGGCGCGTGGGTGCCGTCGATGTGGCTACCGCTGACGTAGCGGGTCATGAACTTCAGGCCGGGGATGCCGAAGGCGCCGAGGTCGAGGTCGTAGCGCGCTTGCCAGGAGCGTTCGTTGGCGCCGTTGAAATCGGCGTATTTGATCGAGTTGGCGAGGTAGATCGAGTCGCCGCCGACGAAATCGAACGGTGTGTCGCCATTGATCTTTTGCCAGCCGAGCATCACCGCGTGCGGGCCGAAGGCGTATTTGCCGGAGAGGCTGAACGCGGTGTTGTCGATGGCGCCGGCCAGCGCTCGGCCGGTGTCGCGGGTGTGGTAGAGGTTGGCGTCGAGCAGCACGCCGGACTGCTTGAAGTGCAGATTGCCGTAGTACTGATGCCAGGTGTCGCTCAGGTCGGAGGCATACAGCGCGCCGCCCACTGGGCTGTCGGTGAACAGATCGGCGCCGAGAAAACTGATCGCGCCGGCCTCGGTATTGGCGCCGTAGCCGTAGAAATCGCCTTTGCCGGAGGAGCTGTCCTGGTTCTTGAAAGCGGTGAAATGCCCGGCGACCAGATTGATGTGGTCGAACTCGGCGCTGTTGAGCAGAAAACCGGTGGCGTACTCCGGTTGCAGGCGTTTGTCGGAGGTGTCGAACACCGGGGTTTCCACGGTCATTTCACCGAAGGCGAGGGTGGTGCGCGAGGCTTTCAGCTTGAGCGCACCGCCTGCGCTGGAGTAATCGTTTTCGCTGCGGCCATCGCTGTCGACCGGCAGCAGACCGGTCCCGGAATGGCCTCTGCCACCGTCGAGTTTCAGCCCGGCGAAGGCGTGGGCATCGATGCCGAAACCGACCGTTCCGGCGGTGAAACCAGATGAGAAAGTGCCGATAAAGCCTTGAGCCCATTCTTGTTTATAGTTTTTGCCGGAGGGTGAGGGCGAGCGGTAGTCGTTGCTCAGGTAGAAGTTGCGGCTGAGGATTTCGCTTTTGGCATCGTCGAAGAAACCGCTGGCGTGGGCGCTGGTGGTCAGACCGCAGAGCAGCGCGAGGAGGGTGAGGCGTGAAGAGGCGCGGTCGATCATGGTCGGTGGCCAGCGGCAATTAAGATGGCTGGGATGATCGCGGGAATGTAGGGCAGGGGATTGAGCGGATGTGCTGAATTTGCGGGGCTACACAAAACCTGTGGGAGCGAGCTTGCTCGCGAAAGCGGTACATCAGTCAACATTTTTGCCGGCTGATAAACCGCTTTCGCGAGCAAGCTCGCTCCCACAGGGTTCTGGGCTGAATGAGGGTTTTGTGGCGGGAGCAAAAATCTGCGTCAGCGATGGCGGTGTGTCGGGCAACATTTTTGTTGCCTGACACACCTTTTGATCGCGTTACGACAATGGCGGCGTGCGCGGCGGGACCTGGCGTTTGCTGCCGGTTGATTCAAACGCGGCGGCGAAACGCAGCAGGTTCGAGTCGTCGTAGGCGCGGCCAGCGAAGGTCAGGCCGACTGGCATGCCGATGTCGGCCATCACGCCCATCGGCACGGTGACGGTTGGCACGCCGAGGTGGCGGATCGCGAGGTTGCCGTTGGCCACCCAGATGCCGTTGCTCCAGGCGATGTCGGCCGACTCCGGGTTGACGTCCGCGTCTGCCGGGCCGACGTCGGCAACAGTCGGGAACAGCACGGCATCGAGGCCCAGCGTGTCCATCCAGTCTTCGAGGTCGATGCGTCGGGTTTGCTCCAGGCCGCGCAGGCCGTCAGGCACTGTGCTGATTTCATTCCACGGGGTGATGCCGCGCTCGGCCATGCGCACGTACTCATCCATGCCGGCAGCCAGATCGCCTTCACGGTTGGGCAGGGTGCCAGGGTCGTGCGGGAAGATTTTCGGCCCGTCGACGTCGACCAGACGATTGAGTTTCGGATCGCCGTTGGCTTGCAGGAAGTCGTCGAACGCCCATGCGGTCAGGTCCCATAGCTCATGGTGAAGAAACTCTTTCGAGACCAGACCACGGGTGAACACGGTTGGCGCGCCGGGGCGATCGCCTTCGCAGTTGGAGACCAGCGGAAAGTCGGTTTCGATGACTTCGGCACCGGCCGCTTCCAGAGCCTGACGCGCCTGCTTCCACAAGTCGATCACAGAGGCGCGGGTGTTGATGCGCTGGCCGGTCGGGCCACCGATGCCCGGGGCTTCGCTGGTGCCAGCCTCGGGGTCGGCATTGATGAACATGCGCGGCACGGCGAAACGCTTGCCGGCCAGCGCTTTGGCGTCGGCAGCCAGATCGGCGTAGGCGGCGGGGCGCACCTCGTTGATGCTCGGGATCGGCACCCACGGTTGCAGACGCCAGAGGTCGCCACGGGTGTCCGGGTCTTCGGCAACGACGATGTCGAGGACTTCGAGCAGATCGGCCATGGTCCGCGCATAAGGCACGACGACGTCCATGGTCGGCGTCAACGGCCAGTTGCCGCGCACCGAGATCACCCCGCGTGACGGCGTGTAGGCGCACAAACCATTGTTCGACGCCGGGCCACGCCCGCTCGACCAGGTTTCTTCAGCCAGCCCAAACGCGGCAAAACTCGCGGCAGTGGCGGTGCCGGCACCGTTCGACGAACCGGAGGCAAACGGCGCGGTGAGGTAATCAGCGTTGTAAGGGCTTTCGGCGCGACCGTAGACGCCACGTTGCATGCCGCCATTGGCCATCGGCGGCATGTTGGTCTTGCCCAGGCAAATCGCCCCGGCCGCGCGCAGACGTTCAATGGTGAAGGCGTCGCGATAAGCCACCAGATCGGCGAAGGCCGGGCTGCCGGACGCTGCCGTGAGGCCTTTGACCAGATAGCTGTCCTTGGCGGTGTAAGGAATGCCGTCGAGCGGGCCGAGGGTTTTGCCTTCGGCACGACGGGCATCGGACGCCCGGGCTTCGTTCAACGCTTCAGGGTTGCGCACGACCACGGCATTCAGCGCCGTTGGGGTGTCGGCGCCATCGTAGGCATCGATGCGTGCGAGATATGCCTGCACCAGTTCGACTGCGGTGGTCTGGCCGGACTCGAGCGCGGCGCGCAGTTGGGCAATGGAAACTTCGGTGACCTCGATCATGCGCTCACCGCTGTTTGAATTTGGGTGTTTTTCCTGGAATGGGTGTTCATATCGGTTCTCGTTGCACAGCTATAAGCGACAAGGTTAAGACTGGCGCCTATTTAACACCAAGCGGCGTGCGGAGTAATCGACGGGATTGTTGTTTGTTCGACAATGAATCTTCGGCGAGCCCTTCGCGAGCAAGCTCGCTCCCACAGGGATCGCATTTCAAACAGGCATCCAGGCTGCCAAAGTGAAATGCGTTCCAAATGTGGGAGCGAGCTTGCTCGCGAAGGCGTCAGCCCGGCCAACCTATCACTTCAGCCGATCACAGCACCCCGTACTCCCGCGCCGTCCGATCCACCGCAATCCGCGTCTTGTCGACCAGCTCATCCAGCTCCGCGCGCGTGGCCACCAGCGCCGGGGCCATGATCATCCGCCCCAGTGTCGAGCGAATGATCAAGCCTTCCTCAAAGCCAATCGTGCGGCAACGCCAGGCGATATCGTTTTCATTGGCAAAACGCTTGCGCGTCGCTTTGTCCTCAGCAAACTGCAACGCAGCCACCAAACCAACCCCCTGAATCTCACCCACCAACGGATGACTGCCGAACACCTCGCGCAGGCAATTCTGCAGATACGGCCCGGTGTCGGTTTTCACCTGATTCACTACGCCCTCATCGCGCAAGGCCTTGAGGTTGGCAATCGCCACGGCGGCCGCCACCGGGTGGCCGGAATAGGTCAGGCCATGGGCAAACACGCCACCTTTCTCGACCAATGCTTCAGCCATGCGCCGCGACAGAATCAAGCCGCCCATGGGGATGTAACCGGAGGTCAGGCCTTTGGCGATCGACAGCGTGTCCGGCTCAAAACCGAACGTCTGATGGGCGAACCATTCACCGGTGCGGCCAAAACCGCCAATCACTTCATCCGCACACAACAACACATCGTATTGACGGCAGATACGCTGGATTTCCGGCCAGTACGTCGCCGGCGGAATGATCATCCCTCCCGCACCCTGAAACGGTTCTGCGACGAACGCGGCGACCTTGTCGGCGCCTAGCTCAAGAATCTTGTCTTCCAGTTGCCGCGCCGCTTGCAGGCCAAACTCTTCCGGGCTGAGGTTGCCTTCATGGGCGAACCAGTACGGCTCATCAATGTGCGCGACATCGGGAATGGTCCCGCCCATCTCATGCATGAATTTCATCCCGCCCAACGCCGTCGCGGCCAGGGTCGAGCCGTGGTAGCCGTTCCAGCGGCCGATCATGATTTTCTTCTCGGGCTTGCCCATGACCTGCCAGAACTTGCGCACGGTACGGATCAGCACTTCGTTGGCTTCGGAGCCGGAGTTGGTGTAGATCGCGTGGCTGTAGTGCTTGGGCAACAGACTGAAGAGCAGTTCGGACAGCTCGATCACCGCCGGGTGAGTGGTGTGGAAGAACATGTTGTAGTAGGGCAGTTGTTCCAGCTGCGCGGTCGCAGCAGCGGCGAGATCCTTGCGCCCGTAGCCGAGGTTGGTGCACCACAGGCCGGACATGCCATCCAGATAGCGATTGCCGTCGTTATCCCACAACGCCAGGCGATCGCCGCTGACCATCACCCGTGGACCTTCCTCGTTGAGCGCCTTCTGATCAACGAACGCGTGGATGTGGTGAGCGGCGTCAGAGGCTTGGTAATCGCGGGTACTGCGGGTCGAATCGAATTCGGCGGACATGGCGGATCTCCAGAGCAAAGGGTAAGTGGGTGCGTTCGTCACAGCGCTGCACGGGGAAAGTTTTGTCATCTAAAAATATTTTTGTAAAGAAAATATTTGTGGGTAAAAAAAGATAACCGTAGGCTGACCGCCATTGGCAACGATCAACAGAGGCAACATGAGCGGACTCAGAGAACGGCAGAAGGAACAGCGCCGGCAGGTGATTGCCGAGGCGGCGCTCGAGTTGTTCAAGCGCAACGGTTTTGCGGCTACCACGCTGGACCAGATCGCCGTGCAGGCGGGCGTTTCCGCGCCAACGGTGGTGAATTATTTCGGCGGCAAGCAGGAGATTCTGCTGGCCTTGCTCAAGCAACCCGACGAGCAAGCCATGCGCGAGGCGCGGGCCAATCTGGACGAGGACAGTGATCCGCTGGAGGCGCTGTGCGAGTTCGAAGGGCTGATGACTGATTACCAGCTACAAGCGATGCCGGCTTCGTTGTGGCGGGAACTGGCGCCGTTTCTGCTGACCGGTGAGTTGGCTGAGGCGATGAGCCCGTGGAATGCCGCCGTGATCGAAGAGACCAAAGCGCTGCTTCTGCATTTTCAGCAGGCCGGCAAAGTGCGCGAATCGATCGATCTCGACGTGGTGGCGACGCTGTTCAACCAATACGCGAACATGGCGTTCATTCGCCTCGCCACGCAGGAAGTCCCGGATCGGGCCGCGCACGCCTTGCACATGCGCGGGGTTCTGAATCTGTTGTGTCACGGCATGCTGGAGCGCTAAGGCTAAAAGACGATGTGCCGGAAGTGGACTAGGCTCACAGCGGTTCAACGCTGGCCCAATCCAGGAGCGCCGACATGGAAGACCAACCGCTGATCACGTTTCAGAGTTCCAGAGCACTGCTCGACGTGCTCATTCGAGCGGGCCTGATCACCGTTCTGGTGCTGTTCTGCTACGACATTTTCCATCCGTTTCTCAATGTCATGCTGTGGGCGCTGATCCTGGCCGTCACGCTGTATCCGCTGAATCAGGCTCTGGGCGCGAAACTCGGTAATCGCTACGGCTGGGCGGCAATCATTCTGGTGCTGCTGGGCCTGGTGATTCTGATGCTGCCGTTGAGCCTGCTGGGTGCTTCGATCGCCGATTCGATCAAGGGCAGCATGCACACGTTCGAAGCGGGGCAGTTCGAGATACCGCCGCCACCGGCCAGTGTTGAAGGCTGGCCGTTGATTGGCGCGCCGCTGTACGGCATCTGGATGCACGCTTCGCAGGACCTGAGCTGGGCGTTTCAGGAGCTGGCGCCGCACCTCAAGGACTGGAGCAAAGTGGTGTTGCATCAAGCCGCCGGCGTCGGCGCAGGCATCGTGGTGTTTGTGATTGCCTTGATCGTTGCCGGGTTGATCATGCACCACGGCGAGCGCGGCCACCGCACAGCGGTTGCAGTCACCACACGCATTTCCGGGCCGGTGCGCGGCCCGCAGATCGCCGAACTGTGTACGGCAACCATCCGCGCCGTGGCGCAGGGCGTGGTTGGTATCGCCTTTATTCAGATGCTGCTGGTTGGCGTGGCACTGGTGGTCATGGGCGTACCGGCGGCCGGCATTCTTGCCTTGATGGTGTTGCTGCTGGGCATCACCCAATTGCCGGTGTTGCTGATCACGCTGCCCATCGTGATTTATGTCTTCGCCGTGGACGGGGTCAGCGCCAGCACGATTATCTTTGCGGTGTGGATGGCGGTTGCCGGACTTGCCGACAACGTGCTCAAGCCGATGTTGCTGGGACGCGGTGTCGCGGTGCCAATGCCGGTGGTGCTGATTGGCGCACTCGGCGGCATGGTCACCAGCGGCATTATTGGTTTGTTCACCGGGCCGGTGATTCTGGCGGTCGGCTATGAATTGTTCATCGGCTGGGTCTATCAACCGGCCGATATCACGGAGCTTCTGGAGAGCCAGCGCAAAGAAAATCTACCGTGACACTTATCCCTCTCGCTGACGCATTGGCGTACACCTCAGCGGACGTCTAGGCTGGTCAGTCAGTCGCCCTTCGGGCGCAACGCCCACGCAGGGACAGGAGCGGAACCGATGAAAGCCCCAGCCAGTATTGTCTGCCTGATGTTCACACTGGTTCTCGCGCCGGGAGTCCGCGCCGAAGACCCGCCGGCGACGCCCCCTCACGCGGCCACCGATGATGCGCCGTTGATCAACCCGCAAGTGGTCGACAAGCTCATCGATATGGGCGATTACCTGCGCAGCCTGCCGAAATTCCAGGTCGACGCCCAAGTCTCGCGCGACACGGTTCTGGAATCCGGGCAGAAGATCAAGACCGAGTCCGCCAACACCCTGAAAGTGGTCGGCCATGATCGCCTGTATGCGAAAAGCGAAGGCGATGTGCGCACCCGCGAGTTTTTCTATAACGGCAAAAAACTCACCCAGTATTCGCCATACCTGAAGTACTACACCACCGTCGACGCCCCGGCCACGGTGGCGGAAACCCTGCACAAGGTCGAAAACTTCTACGGTGTGCAGGTACCGATGGAGGACCTGTTTCTGTTCGGCAGTGATCAGGCGCAGATCGATGCCTTGAAAGCCGCGTTGTACGTGGGCCCGTCGGTCATCAAGGGCCAGCTCTGCGACCATTTGGCGTTTCGCCAGGAGGGCATCGACTGGCAATTGTGGCTGACCCGCTCCGACAAACCCTTGCCGTGCAAGCTGGTGATCACCACCACCGACGATAAGAGCTTCCCCGAGTACAGCGCGGTGTATCAGTGGAACCTCAAGCCGACCATTCCGGACACGCAGTTCACCTTCAAACCGGGCAAAGGCGATGTGGCGATTGCGTTTAAACAGGCCAGCGATCAGGGAGGGCAGTGATATGAACAAGTCGATGACGTGGAGTTTGTTGTTGTCGCTGGCCACCGCCACGCTGCTGACCGCCGGTTATGTCGCCGAAGCCGATGCCCGGGGGCAACGCGCCCAGGGCCATGCCCGCGCCAACGTCAATCGCGCGCCAGCACCGAACGCGCAACGGGCGCAGCGGATCAATGCGCCGCAGCGCACCAACAATGTCAGTGCCGGTAACCGGGTCAATTCGGGCAATCGGGTCAATTCGGGCAATCGGGTCAATTCGGGTAACCGGGTCAATTCGGGTAACCGGGTCAATGCCGGCAACAACGTTGGTAACCGTACGAACGTCAACAACGGCAACCGAAACGTCAACATCGACAACAGCCGCGATGTCGATATTGATGTCGACGGCCATGGCCGTTATGGCTACGACGATCACTACCATCCGGTGGCGGCCGCAGTGGCGGTAACGGCAACCGTCGCGGCCACTGCGGCGGTGGTAGGGGCGATCTTTACCCCGGCGCAAATGCCCAGCAGTTGTGTGCAGGTGATTCAGTACAACGTCGCCTACATGCAATGCGGCTCGACCTGGTACCAGCCGCAGTATCAGGGCAGTGATGTGACGTATGTGGTGGTCAATGCGCCTTGATCAGGCTTTCGGCACCCACGCTTGCATCTGCGCCAGCATGCCACGGCCGCCACGGCGTAACCCGGTGGCCAGGGTCAGCCACGACAGTTCGGTAACGATCACGTGTGCGGCGGGCACCAACCGCACTTCACCGGCGGTGCCGCCGGCCGGCCCACCGTCCGGCATGAAAATCGTCAGCCAGTCATCCACGCTCTCAACGATCAGGCACAGGCGAAAGCCTTCGCCCTCGGCAATCAGGCCGACCTTGGAACCGTCCTCGTTTTCCAGCCCGGCAAACCGCGCCGTGGTGTCCTTGAACAACTGGTAACCGGGCAGGTTGCTGAGCAGCTTGTTTTCCGTGGCCTCCAGCGCCCGCGCCGCCGCAGACGTGCGTGCCAGCAGCCCGGCGAGAAAACACAGGACGATCAGGCCCAGCAACGCCGCCAGACTCACCAGCGTCACGCCCGCCACGTCATAGCCCTTGAACATCGGCAATAACTTTTCTACCGGCCCGCGCAGCAGGTGGATGGCTTTTTCGATCAGCACGACGATCAACACCAACGGCAGAATGAACAGCAGACCGCCGACCACGGTGGTCTTGATGAACTTGAACATGACGGCTCCTTGAATGACGTGCGATCGGATTCAAGGCTAGCTGATAAAAATCTTGAGCCGGGTGGTGAAAGCGGTTCGAATGGCGCACTCCCGTTATCCATCAATAGAACAACGAGCCTGAGACATGACAACAGCCCGGCCGTTGGTGCCCGATCAAGAGCAATGGCAACCCTGGACACCTGACGAATTGGCCCGACGTCTGAGCGCGGTAAAC
The DNA here is from genome assembly GCF_002754355.1 of Pseudomonas sp. 29. NCBI lineage: Bacteria > Pseudomonadati > Pseudomonadota > Gammaproteobacteria > Pseudomonadales > Pseudomonadaceae > Pseudomonas > Pseudomonas sp. 29. The sequence goes on along the minus strand of NZ_PEEY01000001.1, from coordinate 6,255,038 downwards.
CGCCCGTGGTGTGTGGTCGGCGGCTGGGCGCTGGACTTGTGGCACGGGCGGCAAACCCGGACTCACAGTGATCTGGAGTTCACGGTGTTGCGGGCGGATTTTGCGTGTTTTCGTCAGGCGCTGAGCGATCTCGACTTCTACGCGGTGAAGGACGGTACGTTCCAGGTTTTGTCAGCGATTTGCTTGCCCGCTGCAGATATTTTTCAGGTCTGGGGATACGACCGCGCCGCGCAGGCTTGGCGCGTGGATGTGATGATCGAACCGGGCACGCCGGACACCTGGGTTTATAAACGCGATCCGTCGATCGTCTGTTCACGCGCCGACATGGTGATGCGCAGCACGGCCGGCATTCCGTATCTGCGACCTGCTGCCGTTCTCTTGTTCAAAGCCAAGCACACGCGCGCCAAAGACCGCAGCGATTTCGCCATGGCTTTACCGCGGATGTCGGTGCAGGAGCGCGTGTGGCTGGTTCGACATTTGACGCTGTTGCACCCGAAGCACGACTGGCTGGACGCTGTTCAGGCTTGATCAGCGCCGCCAACTGCCCAAGGGTAACTCGACCTCGCGCTCGGCAGCAGCCAGCGCTTTCTCCAGCCCGGACTTGTCCAGCGGCGCGCAGTAAGCCGGTTTCGCCCGCTCGAATCGCCAGCTCTCATCGAGGCCTCCGGCGTCGACCGCATCGAAGCCGAGTTCGTCCAGCAAACCCACGACCAATGCCTTGGCGTCAGCGTCATCTGCGGCGACGGGCAGGGCGCGCCGCTCGCTGGAATCATGCGGGCGGCCATCCGTAAGCAAGTCCGCGGCGAGGATGGCATTGAACACCTTGACCACCGTGGCACCGCGCAAATGCTCTGCGAGCAAGCGGCTGGTGGTGCTCTGGAACGTGTCGAGTACGGCGATGTGGCCGTCGCGATCAGGGTAATAGTTGTTGGCGTCGAGCACGGTTTTCCCTTCGAACCAGGCTGGCGGCAGGCTCGGGATGTGTTCGTAGGGAATGGCCAGCAACACCACGTCGGCAAACTGTGTGGCCTGTTCGGCCGTGCCGATCTGGCAGCCGGTGATGCCGGCGAGCACGCTGCTCATGGTCTTCGGGCCGCGTGAGTTACTGAGCATTACTTCGTGCCCGGCGGCGAGGACGATTTGCGCGACGGCGCGCCCGATGAATCCGGCTCCAACGATTCCAATGCGCATGGTGTGTTCCTCTGTCAGGTGGGGAGCCACTATGATGATTCCTGCCCAGATGCAGATAAATTGCACTCTGTTACTTACTTTCGCTAACAGGAGTTTCGAGTGGATCGGCTGACCAGCATGGCGGCTTTCGTGATGGCGGCTGAAGCGGGCTCGTACGCCAGCGCTGCGCAACGCCTCGACATGTCGGCGCAAATGGTCGCCAAACACGTGGCCGCCCTTGAACAGCGGCTGGGTGCGCGGTTGCTCAATCGCACCACGCGCCGGCAGAGCCTGACCGAACTGGGCCAGGCCTACTACGAGCGCTGCAAGCACATCGTCACTGAGGCAGAGGCCGCTGATTCGCTGGCGCAGATCATGAATGACACGCCGCGCGGCAAGCTCAGGATCAGCGCGCCGGTAACCTTCGGTTCGTACAGCCTGATGCCGTTCATGACCGCGTTCTTGCGCGAATTCCCTGAAGTGGAAATTGATCTGCACCTGACCGACCGTGCGGTGGATCTGGTGGAGGAGGGGTTTGAGGTGGCTTTCCGGATCGGCCCGTTGGCCACGGCTAGCCTCACCGCCAGGCCCTTGGCCGCGTATCGCTTGATTGTCTGCGCGGCGCCACGCTATCTGGCGGAACACGGCACACCGCAAGTGCCCACCGATCTGCAACAACATGAGTGCCTGGGTTATGCCTATTGGTCACGGCCTGCCGATCACGAGTGGTCGTTTTTCAACGGTGCGCAGGTCGAGCGCGTGCCGGTGAGCAGTCGCTTGCACGTCAACGAGAGCAAGGCGTTGTTGTCAGCGGCGGTGGATGGTTTCGGGATTGTGCTGGGGCCTGCCGACTTTCTTGAACCGGCATTGCGCAGAGGCGAGTTGGTGAGGTTGTTGGAGGGGTTTGAGGCGCCGAGCAGAGCGATGCATCTGCTGTACACGGCGCATCGGCAGAAGACCGCGAAAGTGCGCCAGTTCATCGATGCCGCGGTCAGCCGATTTGGCTGACCGGGCGATTTGGATGAGTGAATAAAGCGACTCAGTTAATTCGCGGATGCTGCTGCACCAGTTCCTTGCGCTTGGCTTCCAGCGCAGCGATTTCGGCGTCGATGTCTTCGATCTTCTGCTCGATGTTGTCGTGGTGCTCTTGCAGCAGTTCCTTGGCTTCTTCGAGGTCCGAGGCTGCCGGCGCGGCACCGCGCAATGGCTTGTTCGCGGTTTCCTTCATGGTCACCCCGGTGGCCAGACCGATCACGGCGATGACCATCAGGTAATACGCCGGCATGTACAGATTATTGGTGCTCTCGACCAGCCACGCGACCACGGTCGGAGTCAGGCCGGCGATCAATACCGAAACGTTGAACGCCGCCGCCAGCGCGCTGTAGCGAATGTGCGTGGGAAACATCGCCGGCAGGGTAGAGGCCATGACGCCGATAAAGAAGTTCAGCAGCACGGCCAGCATCAGCAGACCGGCGAAGATCAAACCGATCTTGCCGCTGTTGATCAGCATGAACGCCGGGATCGCCAGAATGAACAAGCCGATGCTGCCGACGACGATGAAAGGCTTGCGGCCGATCTTGTCGCTGATGAAGCCAATCGCCGGTTGTACGAAGAGCATGCCGACCATGATCGCGATGATGATCAACACGCCACGGTTTTCGCTGTAGTGCAGATTGTGCGAGAGGTAACTCGGCATATAGGTGAGCAGCATGTAGTAGGTGACGTTGGTCACCGCCACCACGCCAATGCAGGTCATCAGGCTGCGCCAGTGTTTGGTCGCGACCTCTTTGAACGAGACTTTCGGGCCACCGGCGAGGCCTTCACGATCGCCTTTCTCAAGCTTTTCGACGTGCTGCTGGAACGCCGGGGTTTCTTCCAGGGCGTGACGCAAATAGAGGCCGATCATGCCCAGCGGCAAGGCGAGGAAGAACGGCAGACGCCAGCCCCATTCTTCGAACTTGGCTTCGCCCAGCGTGGTGGAGATCAACACCACCACACCGGCACCGAGAACGAAGCCGGCAATCGAGCCGAAATCCAGCCAACTGCCGAGGAAGCCACGCTTGCGGTCCGGCGCGTATTCGGCGACGAAGATCGACGCTCCGGTGTATTCACCGCCCACCGAGAAGCCTTGGGCCATTTTCGCCAGCAACAGCAGGATCGGCGCCCAGATGCCAATCGAGGCATAGGACGGAATCAGGCCAATAGCGAAGGTGCTCAGCGACATGATCACGATGGTCGCGGCGAGGACTTTCTGTCGCCCGTACTTGTCGCCCAAGGCGCCGAAGAACAAGCCGCCCAGCGGCCGAATCAGGAAGGGCACCGAGAACGTCGCCAGCGCGGCGATCATCTGGGTGCCGGGGTCGGCGCCGGGGAAGAACACTTTGCCGAGCACATAGGCGACAAAGCCGTAAACACCAAAGTCGAACCATTCCATGGCATTGCCCAGGGCGGCAGCGGTAATCGCTTTGCGCATCTTGGCGTCGTCGACAATGGTGATGTCGTTCAGGCCGATCGGCTTGACGGTTTTCTTGCGTGATTTCATCCGGGTCTTCTCTTTGCTGATCCATCGTGCCGCGTAGATGCCATCTTTTTGATGGCGCGTACTCTTTGGCTCAGATACATGAGGACACGAAATAATTCACTGCTCGGCGCTTTTTTTCCTGGCACACCGGTGTAGGAGCTGCCGAAGGCTGCGATTGATCGTTCCCACGATCTGCGTGGGAATGCAGCCGGGGACGCTCCGCGTCCCAACAAGATCGCAGCCTTCGGCAGCTCCAGGGGATATGTGTTTACCGGCGGATGGCCGTATACGATTGCCGCAGGTCGCTGGCCCAGCCGTCCAGCACCACTTTGACGTCATCGGCGGTCAACACCTGCTTGTCGTTCTCCAATGGCACGCCGGTGCCTTTGCGCACCACTTCGGCAATCACTTCGCCGGTCGAACCGTCCTCGAACGAAACCTCGGTGGCGACCTGACTGTCCTGATCGCGGATGCCGGTCGCCGTGCTCACACCGGCAGCGACGAGGGTGACGGGCAGCCACTCATAAAAGCGCAAACCCTGAGTGCTGGTCGCCACTTGGGTGATGGCGGGGCGCACCACCAACGTGTTGGGCCCCGGTTGGTTGACCAGATGCATCACCTTGCCCAATTCCAGTCGCAGCGCCGCATCGTAGTAGTCAGTAACCCCGGACAGCGTGCTCAGCGGAATCCGCGACGTCGGCTCGGCACTTGGGTAAAACTGGCTTGGCGCCAGGTAAACCTGGGTATATCGGCCCCGGGCGAGTGCCGGGCTGATCCACGCCAGCACCGGCTGACCGGACGGCGACTGACGTTCAGTCAACACGCTGTAGTCATGCAGAAAGCCGCTGTGCTCGACCTTGTTACTGCTGCAGGCCGACAGGCTCAGGGTGGTGGCGAGGGCCAGCGACAGCGAATGCGTGCGGGTCATTAACGGGTTTCCTTGTGAGGTTGCGTGGCGATGCTGTCCGAGCATTCGATGTGCAACTGGCCGTGGCTCATGATCCATTGGATCAGGTCGGCGGCAGCGATGCTGTGGACGTATTCGACCCAGTGCGCATTGGTCGGGCTGAACTGCTCGAAGTAGCGGCGCAGGACGATGCGGCTCTGATCGCTGGAAACGCTCAGGCACGACTCTTGAAACACGATCGGTGTGTCGGGGCCGAGCGCGGCGGTGCGCTGGCTGAGGATCAAGGGACGATTGCTGTTGTGCCCCTCGGCGCATTGGTTGTCGTTCAATAGCTTCATGCGAACCCCCTGGATTGGAATGGCCGCAGAATGCCCGCGCGGTTTTGCCAGAGAATGTCCGCTTGATGTCTGGCGCGTAGAAATGTTGCTCGATTGAAATAAATGACCCGGGCGGCGAAATGGCTTTAGATTGGCGTTTTTTCGCCGCATGGATCTGTAACTGTGAGCAGACTGCTGTTCGTCGACGACGACGTGGAAATTCTCGCGCTGCTGAAGAAATTCTTCGTGCAGCACGCCTATGAAGTCGACGTCGCGCCGCATGGCGAGGCCATGTGGGCGGCGATCGCGCAGAACCGTCCGGACACGATCATTCTTGATCTGATGATGCCCGGCGAAAGCGGTTTGAGCCTGTGCCAGAAGGTGCATACGCAACTGGGCATTCCGATCATCATGCTCACTGCCATGGCCGAACTGAGTGATCGCATTGTCGGGCTGGAACTGGGCGCGGACGATTACCTGACCAAGCCGTTCGCCCCACAAGAACTGCTCGCTCGCGTACGTGCCTTGCAGCGTCGCGCCGCTGAACAGCGCAACCCGGTCGAGCCTTCGCGCCCGGTGATCGGCTTCGCCGGTTGGCATCTGGACATCACCTGTCGCGAACTGCGCTCGCCGGAAAACGTGATGATTCCGTTATCCGGCGGCGAGTTCGATTTGCTCGTGGTGTTCCTCGATCATCCGCAACGCATTCTGACCCGCGAACAGTTGATCGACCTGACCCACGGCCACGGCCACGACGCTTTCGACCGCAGCATCGATGTGCAAGTCAGTCGCCTGCGGCGCAAGATCGAGCCGGACAGCAAGCGCCCGGACCTGATCCGTACCGTGCGCAACGGCGGTTATCTGTTCACCGCCAAGGTCAGCCGCTCGTGATTCGCCGACTGTGGCGTGGCGACACCCTGCGCCGGCGCATCGCCCTGACCATCATTGCGGCGATGGTCGCGTCGCTGGCGTTGAATGCGCTGTTCGTGCAAGTCGCCGGGATCTGGGCGCGGCCACCGATTGAACGCACCGGTCTGCTCGAGCAGATTGCGGCGACCTCGCGGGTGATCGAAGCCGCCCCGGCCAACCTGCGCCCGCAACTGGCCGCAGCGGCGAGCAGCGCCATGCTGCAAGTGTCGTGGAAAGCACAGCGCGCCGACTTCGATCTGCCCAATGACGGCCTTCGCCTGCCAGCGAGCAGGGTGCCGGTGCTGCAGCAACTGCTGGGCAAAGATCGAAAAATCGAGGTGTTCAGCCCGGGCGACTGGCCGAAAGGCAGTGCCCAGGCGCATTACGCCGCCGTCGTGCAATTGGTCGATGGCAGCTGGTTATCCTTTATCCCGCCGGAGCGCAGTTGGGGTCTGGAATTTGGCGTGCGTATCGTGATCGTCATCGCGTTGGGACTGATTGCCACATTGCTCGTCGCCTGGGTCGCCACCCGGCAACTGGCCAATCCGTTGCAGCGCTTCACGCGTGCCGCGAGAAGATTTGGCACCGACCTGCGCGCACCGCCGATCAAGCTCGAAGGCCCCGACGAAATTCGTCAGGCGATCATTGCCTTCAACACCATGCAGGCGCAGATCCAGCATTTCATTGCCGAGCGTACGCACATGCTCGCGTCGATCTCCCATGACTTACGTGCGCCGCTGACGCGCATGCGCTTGCGCAGCGAATTTATGGAAGACCTCGATCATCAGGGCAAACTGATTCGTGACGTCGATGAGATGCAGTCGATGATCAACGCCGCGCTGGCGTTCTTCCGCGAAGACACCCACCGCGAGCAGACCACAGCATTCGATTTGTCGGAGCTGCTGCAAACCATCGTCGACGATTACCGTGATCAGCAGATCAATGTCGACTTCGGCGGCCCGGCGCATCTGGTGTACGAAGGTCGCCCGCTGGGGATCAAGCGGGTGATCGTCAATCTGCTGGAGAATGCGCTGAAGTATGCGCAGCGTCCGGTCATTGCGTTGAAGCGTGACGAGTATTCGATTCGCATCGAGGTCAGTGACGAAGGCCCCGGCATTCCCGAGGTGGCGTTGGAGCAGGTCTTCGATCCGTTCTTTCGGCTGGAGACTTCGCGCAATCGTGACACCGGCGGTGTGGGTCTGGGTCTTTCCGCCGCGCGAGCCATCGTCCGTGAGCAGGGCGGTGAATTGACGCTGAGCAATCGCAAGAGCGGAGGGCTGATCGCGAAGGTCGAGTTGCCTGTGTGAAATTTCTTCTGTAGATTTTCATGAAATTACAAGAAACAAATTTCATGGGGTCGTGAATGTTTCAGCAATCCAGCCAGCACGTCGACAGCTATTACGCCCACAGTTGCGCCGATATTCTGCGTGATCGAGTGGTGCTGGAAGGCGAACATGACGCCGACGTGGTGGTCATCGGCGCCGGTTTCAGTGGCCTGCACACCGCGTTGCGTCTGGCCTTGGCGGGTAAACGCGTGATCGTGCTGGAGGCCAGTCGCGTGGCGTGGGCGGCCTCGGGGCGTAATGGCGGGCAGGCGATTCTCGGTTGGTCGTGCGATATGCCGCCGCTGGAAGCCGCGCTCGGTTATGAGCGGGCCAGACGGCTTTGGGATGGCATGCGCTGGGCTGCCGACGAATTGCGCGAATTGCCCGGCCGCCATGGTTTCGATTGCGACTATCGCCCCGGGCATTTGTGGACATCGGTGATGCCACGGCGGGTCAGCCTGCTCAGCGAATGGCAACATGAGGCCAGCCATAAGTGGGGCCATGATGGGTTGCAGTTCATTCCTCGTGAACAATTGCCGGAATGGGTGGCCACCGATCGCTATCAGGCCGGGCTTTACGATCCTGAGGGCGCACACCTCAATCCTCTGAAACTGGCCTTGGGCCTGGCGGCCGCCATCGAGCGGGCCGGCGGGCGTATTCATGAACAAAGCAAGGCGCTGAGTTATCAGGAGCAGGGCGACGGCTTTCGGGTCAACACCGAGCGCGGTTTGGTGCGCGCCGATGTGCTGGTGTTGGCCTGCAATGCCTACCTCGATGAACTCGACCCGCAACTGTCCAGTTGCATTCTGCCGGTGGGCACTTATCAGGTCGCCACCGCACCGCTCACCCCTGAGCAGGCCAGCGCGCTGTTGCCGCGCAACGTTTGCGTGACCGACAACCAGTTCGTCCTCGATTACTTCCGCCGCACACCGGACAACCGCTTGTTGTTCGGCGGCGGCTGCACTTACCTGGGCGGTATGCCCAAGGACATCGCGGCGGCAACGCGGCCATTTCTTGAGCGAGTGTTCCCACAGCTCCAGGGTGTCGGCATCGAGTTTGCCTGGGGCGGGCATATCGACCTGACGATCAACCGCACGCCGGACGTTGGCGGCGAGGGTAACCGTTATTGGCTGCAAGGCTACTCGGGGCACGGCGTCCTGCCGACATTGGCTGCCGCACGTGCGGTGTCCCATGCGATCCTCGGCGATAGTGATGAATTGGCGTTGTACCAGGGCCTGAGCAATGGCCGTTTTCCCGGTGGCAAACATTTCGCGGCACCGCTGGAAGCCATCGGCAAGGCCTGGTATCGACTGCGCGACAGCATTTGATGAGACTTTGACCATGAACAAGCAAGAAGAAATCGCCGCGCTGGCGATCCTCATCCACGACCTGCGCAAGCACAAGAAATGGACCCTGAAGGAACTGGCCGACAAGATCGGCCGTTCGGTCGGCTTCCTGTCGCAGGTCGAGCGCGGTTTGTCGCGGCCTACCGTGGCGGACCTGACTGCGATCAGCGAAACCTTCGGCGTGCCGACCACGTATTTCTACAGCCTGCCCAAGCCCAAGGAATTGCCGTGGGTGACGCGCCCGGACGAGCGTCGCACGCTGTATTACGCCAATGGCATCACCGACATTCTGGTATCGCCGCAGATGCGCGCCTCGTTCTCCATGCTCGAAAGTCATCTCGAAGCCGGCGCCAGCAGCGGCGATCGCCATCTGACCGACAGCTCGGAGCAGGGCGGTTACGTCCTCGAAGGCGAACTGACGTTGTGGCTGGGCGACGATGAAGAGCCGGCTACGTTGAAGGCCGGCGACAGCTTTCAGTTCGACAGTCATACCCGCTGCCGCTACGGCAACCTCACCGAGCAGCTCACCCGCGTGCTCTGGGTCTACACCTGATAACCATAAAGGATGAACACGATGGATGCTGTCTGCGCTGACCTGCTCGCCGAAGTACGGGCGTTTCGCCAACGCTACCCCGAGGTGCGTTATGTCGACCTGATTTGCCTGGACATCCCGGGGCATTTTTACGGCAAGCGTTATCCGATAGACATGCTCGAAAAAGTCGCCGCCGGCAGCGTACTGAAGCTGCCGCAGAATTGCGTACTGTTGGGCGTGCAGGGTGGCTTGTTCCCGATTGGCGATTACTGCTTCAACGACGGCGACCCGGATGCCGTGCGCCGTCTGGTGCCGGGCACACTGAAACCGGTGACATGGGAAGCGCAGCTGCTGGGGCAGATGCTGATCACTTCCGACGGCACTGAAAAGCCGATCGAATTCGAACCCCGTGAAGTGCTCGCACAGGTGCTTAAGCGCCTGGCGCGCAAAGGCATTCACCCGGTGGTGGCCTTTGAGCTGGAGTTCTACCTGTTCGATAAAAAGCTGCGCGACGGTCTGCCGCAATTCCCCCGCGACGACCTGACTGACGACGCCGATGATCAACCGAACCTGCACATCGAGCGGCTTTCACGCTTCGCGCCGGTGCTGGATGAAATGGTCGAAGCGACGCGGGCGCAGGGCATCGACGCCACGGTGATTACCGCTGAACTCGGCCCCGGACAGTTTGAAATCAACTTCGGCCATCTCGACGACGGTTTGCGTGCGGCGGATTGGGCGGCGTTGTTCTGCCGCAGCACGCGCGGTGTGGCGCTCAAGCATGGTTATCGCGCCAGTTTCATGGCCAAGCCGTACTTGCAGCATCCGGGCAGCGGTATGCATGTGCATGTCAGTTTGTACGACGCAGCCGGCAATAATCTGTTGGCGGCCAATGAGCAGCAGCCGCTACGCCATGCAGTCGCGGGGTGCCTGGAATTGCTGCCGCACAGCATGCCGATCTTCGCGCCGAACCAGAACTCGATGCGCCGATTGGGCGGCACGGTGAACACCGCGACCAAGGCCAGTTGGGGTTTTGAGGATCGTGATGCGTGTCTGCGGATTCCCGAGTCGGACGCGAAGAATTTGCGGGTTGAATATCGCTTGGCGGGCGCGGACGCCAATCCGTATCTGGTGCTGGCGGCGATACTGGTGGGGCTGGAGCACGGGCTGGAATCGGCTAAAGAACCGATCGCACCGCTGAATGAAGACCGCAGCAGCGGGATTGATTTCCCCAAGGAGATGTTCGAGGCAGTGCGTGCGATGCAGCATCAGCCGCAGTTGCGGGAAGGGTTGGGCGCGGAGTTTGTCGATGTGTATTGCGAGAATAAACGCCAGGATCATTTGGCGTTTATGCAGGAGATCAGTGCGCGGGAGTATCGGTGGTATTTGTGAGTGACGGGATCGTCAACCATTGGCGACGTTGCACTATCAGTCGATCGTTCGTGGACCCATTGCAATCAGTTCTGTATCTTCCAGCGAACCTCAACCTTGCCTCGATAACACCTTTTGGAAGGGATTTCCGGCGTCATTTGCGATAGGAGTCGCGCTATGTTTTCAAAAAACAAACTGATCGGCATTACCGTGATGGTTTTTATCATCACGGTCTGGGCGTTGGTATGGCCGATATCGAAAGCACTTCCTAACGGTGTTTTTAGCGAGCCCGTAGGATCGATCTATAACGGGCTCAATGTTCTGTTTACTGCGCTTGCTTTCGGCGGAGTTATTATCACGTTGCTCTTCCAGGCTGAAGAAGCCAAACATTCAAGGCGTGAGGAAATAGAGCGCTCTATCTTCGATTTATTTCAAACGTTCACCACTCCCGAGTTTCAAAAGGTCAAGAACGGTGCATTTCGTGCGCTGCTCGCCGGCGTCAAAGATGAGTCGTATGCGCGCTTTCTGGCGAGTCGGCTATTCGCCGTTGACCAGTTGGCGTTCCCAGCCTCCGTCATTCCGGTATTGCGCGTGCTCGATGAGTCGAAGCAGAACCTCAATGATACCCAGATAGAGCAAGCGGACCGCGCTGATCGACTGATGCTTGACGACGTACTTAACTTCTTTGCCTTATTGGCACAGCGTAAATCGTCGTCGATGGTCATCAAACACTGTGATTTTGCCTACGATTGGTGGCGGCCGACCTTATGGCTGGTGGCTTTACTGCAGCAGGAACACTTCGAAAAGTCTAAAGAAATACCGGTGTATTGCAGAAATCGCAAGATTTCAGAGACGCTTGTCGTACTCGACGAAATCTATGGGCACACCGCGCTAAATACGCCGAATGAAATACGTCAGTATGTTGATACGCATCCAAAGATCGTGATGTTTCGCAAAGATCTTTAAGGCCTAGGCAGAGAGTGTCTGCTGTTGACCGATTACGTTCCTCTGTGAGGGTCGGAATCGAGCCGAAGTGTACACCTCAAAACTGCAGCTCATTACACATTCGTTGCAAGAATTCGTCGCCGGCTGCGCTTTCAGAAAGCAAATGATGCCCTGACCAGATATCCCAAGCTGCAGCGAGCGTCAGATCCGGGCGCTCGAAGTCTGGATAGATTGTCTGGTCCAGGCCGGCCACGACTGCGCCGACGCGCCGAAAGCCCCAGACATTCACCAATTTGCGCTCCAGCGCCTCCCAGTCGGCATCAGACAAGTCGCCTAATTCAATCATCAGATGGCCATTTGCGGCTTGGAAGGTATTCATGGATTGGCGCCCGGGCGTGGAATATTGCATGGGGAGCACGCAGTGATACAGGCTACTGACGTGCTTGTCAGCACTGTTGGGGCGTAGCGAGCCAAAGCGGGAAGTGTTCCAATTACGCAATTTCCCGACACTGACAGACAGGTAATCAGCAATGACCGATACGACCGATGATGCATTCTACGATCGCGCCGATGCGCATATAAACCTGTCGAACGAGCAGCTGAAAGTGTTCGAAAACCTTGGCAAAGTCAGCGCGTCGATGATGTTCGGCACCACTCGATTCAACGCCTGGGTGAGCGCGCGCGGTTTCAAGTCGGGCGAAGAAATGGCACAGGCTCGCGAAGCGATGCTGAAGTATTTCTGTGAGCAGTACCGGATGATGCTCGAGGATAACCTTGACGACCACATCAACAATTTCAGCCAGTACATGACCGCGAAAAACGTTTGACGGGTAGGGCGGGTCTTCAATCGATGAGGCACAGTCTGATCTCAATGATCCTGATCGAAGGAGCGTTTGCAGTGAGCTGTCAAACCAGTGATATCGTGCCCGTACACTGTTTGCACTCCAATCACTGATTGCGCCCCACCCGCACGCTTGGTTTTTCAAACGCCAACTGGTAGCGTGCGCCACCTCGCTGTATTACCCGATCCTTGTCGTCATTTTGCCGGTCACTGGCAGACGTAGACGAGTCCCCGCTGCCCACTCGAGGGCGCCGACGCAGGATGCATCGGGCGATGCACAGTCATTCGCAAATGGAGTTCACAATGACGCAAAACAGTACCGTGCTGTCCGGCATCCAGCTGGATCAATTGATGGATCGTCTTGAGGTCGAGCATGAGGAGCACGGTGCCGACTATCTGCTGGACCAGTTGCGCGCCCAGCCGCTCAGGGCGGCCTCGCTGGAGTCGATTGGTCGTCTGCACGGGCTGTGGGTCAACGCCGGTGACGTTGACAGGGCCAAAGCGGTATTGGCCGACGACGGACAGGCACTGATCGAGACTACGCCTGACGACGCGCGCAACGAGCTCAAGGTCAATTTGCTGATTTACCAGCTGCGACTGGGCAACTACCTCAAAGACGAGCAGGGCCTGTTGCTGACGCTCGACACCCTCCAGCAATTGACCCATGAGCCCCTGCCGTTCGATATCGAGCAGTACCGGCGTTACCGCATTTTCGATGATCTGCAGCACGCCACCGTCGACGTCGCCCTCAAGGCTATCGAGGTGCGTCACACCTTGGCCCAGGTCAACCCGGCCCGTCACGCCCTGCGGGCCTGGGACGATGCTGATCAGTACCGGCGCCGGGCGCGGGTGCTGGCCAACCATGAACGTGAGGAAGAGGCGCGCGAAGCCGCGCTGGCGGCAATTGCCGCATTGCGCACCGCTGGCGAAGAGCAGGACGTCGACGCTAACGACTGGCTGTGGCTGGGCAATGCGCTGATCGAAATCGTGCCATTGCGTCTGGCGATGTTCGAGCAACCGGTGGTGCGCTTGATCGCCGAATTGTCGCTGCCCCAGCGCCGGGAATGGGAAGTGCGTCTGGCGCGTCTGGCCGCGCGCTCCCTGCAGGCTCAGGGCAATCTGGCCGGCGCATTGGCAATCTGTGAAGTGGCAACCCTGAGCCTGGAATCCAGCGGCGGTGACAACTTCGTTGATTTCCATCTGCCCTGGCTGCTGGAAAGCGGCCAGATCGAAGAGGCCGGGCAACGTGCGTTCATGGAAATCTATGAAATGCGCGGCGAACTGTGGCCGGGCACGGCCTATTGGGTCCACGATCGCCTGCTCGATGCCGAGGATCAGTCCGCGTGGTGGCCGTTGTGCGTGATGCGTGCCTGTGACGATCAAACGGTGCTGGAGCAGTTCCTTTCCGGCCTGCCGTGGCGTGACGAGTCGACACCGTCGCTGGGCCCGTTGCTCGATGCTCTGCATGCTGCGCGCAATGACCTTGAACAAATCGACAACGTCTTCGACCAAGCGCTGGCAGAGGCCGAACGCCGCGCGCCGAACCACCCATGGATTACCCGCCTGATGGCGGTGCGCGAACATCAGGCCGGGCGCATCGACGCCAACACTCAACTGACGATGCTGCGCGAGGCCGTCTCGGCCGGCGCTATGCAGGACAACCGCAGCGTCTTCAGCCTGTTCAGTGCCCACGCCGATGTGCACGGCATTGCCGATGCCCTGCGCCAGCCTTTGCCGCCCATGGCCGCTGGCATGTACTACTACCAGTTCGCGAATGCCCTTGAGGACCTGGTCGAAACGCATGTCGAGGATCTCACGAGCGAGGAGGCCGAGCCGACCTGGTGGCGGCTGCGCGAAGTCCAAAAGCTTGCTTATGAACTCGGCCAGGCCCGTATGGAACAATGCTTCGCCAGCGGCCGCGGACATCGCTTCGATGCCTGCGCGCACCTGTACTCGATGCTGTGCAACAACCTCGCGATCAATTACCGCTGCTACAACGAACAACTCGTTGAGCAGGCTCTTGAGTTGCATACCCGCGGCATCGCCGCCAGCTCGTTCGCCGAACATTATCAGGGCATCCTCCGCAACCGCATCGAGCTGAAGGATAACGAGGGCATCGCCGACGCCGCCGAACAGCTTTGGCACTACGCGGCCGACTACGGCTATAGCCGTCACGATCCAGAAGAATACATACAGGACGTCACCCGTGCCCTGTACTGGCTGGACCGCGAACGCGAGATTCCGGTCTGGCTGGAGCGCATTCTCAAATGGCAGGAAGAGCGCGAAATCAGCGACAAAGAGCTGGAGTATTCGCCGCTGTTCGCACGGATGAAAATTGCCTTTTACCTGTCGTACTGCCTGCCGGAGGCGGCCACCAGCCTGTGGTTGCGTTACGCGCCGCTCATCAACGAAGGCGACGAACCAACCCTGCTGGGCTGTGCCGGTGATGTGCTCAAGGGGCTCGGGCGCAAGGAAGAGGCCGTGGCCTATTACCAGCGCGCGATCCTGCGCAGTGATCCGAACAGCCAGGTGGATCAGGGCAACAATGAAAAGTTTCGCCAGTTCATCGCCGAACTGCAGGCGCCGGAAAAATCGGCCGGCAAGGCCTGGTGGCAGATATGGAAGTGACACCTGCGCAGCGCCAGTCCGGTTACGCCCCGCGCAACGCACTCAATGCCGATCAACTCAAGCGCGGCATTGCCGAGCGCAGTGAGGCTCGCGGAGATGCACCAGAGGTGAGCAAATGGTTGCTCAACCATTTCTATCGTCATCTGGTCGGTAACTTCGAACCTGCGCGGTGCATCCTGACGTTGGAGCAGGCTGTCGAGGCATTGGGCGCCGAGCCGCCGTCCTGGGTGGCCAAACATTTAAGCGACGCCGGCAAAGCTTCGCAGCAGGCGTTCGCGCCGCTGGTCTGGGTCGATCCGCAGCAAGCGCCGCTGCTGGCCGAGGAGACCTTGCTGGTGGAGTTCCTGACCTCGCGTCAGGGCACCGCGCTGGCCGGCAAGCTTGACCGGATCAACTGCCCGCAGGCACTGGCGCTGTGGCAAAAGGAGCATGCGCAGATGGCTGCGCGGGTCGAGCAGGGCTGGTGTCAGAGCCAGCCTGAAGCGTTGCTCACGCGAGTGACCACCGCTGAGCACGTATTGCAGGAGCTGCGGCCCGAGAGTGCTTCGCTGCGTGCGGAAATGGCCTTTGAAAGTTACGTGATGCGCCATTGCCTGGGCCAGTTCGCCGATCGCCGCGCCTTGACCGGCGGCTACGGTGAACGCTACGCCGAAGCGATGGAAGAGCAGCGCATGCGCGTGTTCAGTCTGCGCGACGGCCAAGGCCAGCCGCACATTACTATCAGCCTGATCGTCCAGGACGACGGTACGTTGACTGTCGAGCAGGTCAAGGGCAAGCAGAACCGGCCGCCGGTCGAGCGTTATTACCCGGACCTGCTGCAGTGTCTGAATGCCCTGGACACCGACGAACAGACGCCCGCCGACTGCATCGCCATCGGCATTGTGCGTACCGACGCGGGCTGGCTGCGCATCGAAGAGGTCAACGACCCGACCGCCCAGACTCGGTTGGTGGCCCGCTATCCGCAATTGTACGAGCGCCTCGATGCGCCTTCGGCCATGGTCGAATGGCTGGTGGCCGGGCGTCAGCCGCAGCAGTTCTTGCAGGTGGCCCCGCAAGCGGTATCGGTCAGGTACGCGACCCGGCATATTTTCAGCAAGCGCATTGAGCCTGAGCCGAATGACCCGCAGTACCTGACCGAAGGTGTGCCGTGGCCGGACATGTCCTCGCCGCTGGTGGAGGAAATCCAGGCCTGGCAGGCGCGGGTAAGGTAAGGAAACCGACATGTTTTTGCTTATCACAGTGGTTGTTTCAGGCTGGTTGTTGTGGCGAGCGTTCAGACCTCGCGGCGCCTCATTGTTCAGCCAGCGCAAACACTGGTCGCTGCTGCTGGCCCGGCCCATGGTCGATGCGATGGCCGTCGAGGGTTTCTACTCCCCGGCGTGCGATCACTTCACCGAGCAATCGCAGACGATCCTGCGGGCAGCGTTGCTGCACCAGGCCGGGATCCGCAGCAACAGCAATGACGAGGCGGTGCGGGCGCACTTCAGTGCGACGCTCGATCAGCAGTGGTTTGGCCTCGATTTGCAGGCGCTGACAGCCACCGATGACCCGCGTGCGGCCATGGCTTTTGCCTGCGTGCGGGTGGCGTTTCTGGTCCGGTGTGCGCTGCTGATGCGTTGGCTCGAGCCTGACCTCGCCTGGCGCGTGCTGCTGCTCAATGCGCAGCGGGCGCAGGACTGTTTCGACAGTTGGGAAGATTTCGGCAAGGCCTATCAGTCGGGGCGCAAGCAATGGGTCGCGACGTTTCGCGTCGACTCGCTGGGCGAAGCGTTTGACGAGCCGCAACTGCGTCAGTTGCTGGCGCCCGGTGGTGGGGCTTGGGCTGACGTAACCTGGCGAACGCCAGCAGCGTTGAACCCGGTTCTGGTGAGGTAGCCCCGACTACTCCTTCAATGACATCGGTCTGTCCCCACCCGGCGGCAAACCAAACAGCTTCCGCACGCCGTTAAGAAACGCCCCATAAGGTCGCCCCAGCACGAGCATCATCACCGCCGCGCCAAGCGTGCCACGCAGCAGGCCGGCATCCTGATGCACCACTGAAGCCAATGATCGCGGCATAGATCGGCACCTGAAAACTGACCAGCGCGATGCTGTCCCATAACAACCTCGACACCCGACCCTGACTGGCACGCGTCATCACCCAATCGCGCCAGATACCGTAAGGTCGCGCGACCGGAATCATCAGCACCGCGCCCAGCAGGCGCGCGTGCAGAACCTGATCCCACGTCATGCCGGCAATGAAACGTTCATTGAGGATGCCGGTGATGGTGAAAAACAGGATCAGCGCTGTGGTGTCTGCGATAAATGCAGTCCGACGCGTTGACTGTTGCAGGCGTTGCGGCACCTCACTTCTCCTTTCATGGCTTCGGGACTGATCTTTCCTCAGCTGGACGCCGACACTTCATCGTGCTGTGACAGTGGCTGCACGGCGAGGTGCGGAGATTCGCCGAAGTACTCGATCAGCAGATCCGTGAGCACGCGTATCTTGCGCGCGGGATGCGGGCCCGGCGCGCGGAGGAGGTAGGCGCCGGCCGGGGGCGGTGGATGGTTGGTCATGATCTGCACGAGTGCACCCGAGGCAATGTGTTCGTGGGTGAGACAATCGGGCAGGTAGGCGACGCCGAGGCCGGCAGCCGCGGCTGCAGCGAGGGCCGTGCCGTTGTCAGCCTTGAAGCGTCCTTGCGGGCGAACCGTGATGACCTTGTCAGCCGCCATGAATTGCCAGGCTTCGGTGCCTTGCATGAGCGCCTGATGGGCGTGCAGTTCGTCCGGGGTATCGGGCGCGCCGTGCGCTTTGATGTAGTCGGGGCTTGCGACGAGCTTGGTGTAGACCGGGCCGATACGCCTCGCGATCAAGTTGGAGTCCTGCAGGTAACCCACGCGAATGGCGCAATCATAGCCCTCGGTAATCAGGTCAACGAAGCGATCGCTGTAGCAGGTCTGCATGTGCAATTGAGGATGACGGCGAGCCATTTCCGCCAGCACGGGGGCGAAGTGTGTCGGCCCGAACGACAACGGCACCGCCACGCGCAAGCGACCGCGCAGGGCGCCGGCGGGCAGGATGGTTTCCTTGGCGATGTCGATTTCGCTGCAGACTCGGGCGGCGTAATCGCGAAATGTCGCGCCGGCTTCGGTGAGTGAAGCCCCGCGCGTGGAGCGTGCCAGCAATTGCACGCCGAGTTCCGCTTCAAGCCGCGCCAGCCGGCGGCTGACGATTGATTTCGAAACCCCGAGCCGCAGCGCTGCCTGTGAAATGCCCCCGGCATCGGCCACTTCGACGAAGGTTTGCAGTTCTTCGATATCCATTCTCGCGTTCCCCTTGGCGCGACACAGTTCGCCTCGGGATGCTACTACTGCTGCGAATAGGGGAACAGCACAATGGGTTTTCCAGGCACGGCGTCACTCGCGTGCATTCTGGAACCATTAGCCGCACGGGCTCCGGCCGTTTTACCGACGTGCGTTACCCAGACAAAAGGACCTGCAAATGGCAAGCGAACCCATCCGTAACCCGCACACCGATCAACTCCTGACGCCCGAAAATTCAGCGTTGATCATCATCGACTATCAACCGGTTCAGGTGTCTTCGATCCGCTCGATGCCACGGGATGAACTGGTCTTCAATATCACCAGCGTTGCGAAGGCGGCGCTCAACTACAACCTGCCGATCATCCACTCGACCGTCAATGTCGCGACCGGTCGCAACAAACCGCCGATTCAAGCGTTGCAAGCGGTACTCGGCCATCTGCCCACCTATGACCGCACGTCGATCAACAGTTGGGAGGACACCGGGTTCAAGCAGGCAGTCAAAGCGCTCGGGCGCAAGAAACTGATCATGACCGCGCTGTGGACCGAAGCCTGCCTGACCTTCCCGGTGCTCGACGCCATTCAGGAAGGCTATGAAGTTTACGTGCCGGTCGATGCGGTGGGCGGCACGTCGCTCGCCGCACACGAGGCAGCGTTGCGCCGAATGGAGCAGGCGGGGGCGAAGCTTATCAGCCGGGTACAGATGTACTGCGAACTGCAGCGCGACTGGGCGCGCGA
Source organism: Pseudomonas sp. 29 (assembly GCF_002754355.1). Lineage (NCBI taxonomy): Bacteria > Pseudomonadati > Pseudomonadota > Gammaproteobacteria > Pseudomonadales > Pseudomonadaceae > Pseudomonas > Pseudomonas sp. 29. Next base: position 6,236,188 of record NZ_PEEY01000001.1, on the reverse strand, counting down.
GGTGACCGTGCCAGGCTTTATGGGCGTGTTCGAAAACTTCGACGGTTTCAATGCTGAAAAGGCGCTGGAAGCAGCGGGCAACAAGGCCTGATTCACGAGGTGTTGCTGAAGGTGGCGTGGGCGATAGCCGGCGCTGCCTTCATTTGGCCTGTTTCAACGCTTGAAAATAATCTGAACCGCTGTCGGAGCCGCTCGCCTAATGATTAGCTTGTGGTCAATCGCACAGGCGATGTGTCAATAACGGCACACTCCGAGAGGTGGTCAACGTGGCTAAAGACGAAAAGAAAAGCAAAGACAAAGGTGACGCTTCGAAAGCCAGCAAGGATCTGAAAGACAAAAAGTCATCACCAGAAAAGAAATCAGCGGCAGCTTCGACGCTTTCAAAGTCTTCCGACAAGAAAGACAAGAAGAAAGACGCCGAGCCCAAGAAGTCGGCGAAAAAAGCCGACAGCAAGCCTGAGAAGGCCAAGGATTCGAAGAAGGCTGATAAGCCGGCCAAAAAGAAAAAGTGATCTTGAAGGCAAGAAAAAACCCGGCAATTCGAGCCGGGTTTTTTATTGTCTGCTATTTGGAGATCAGAGCGCCGCTTTGACCTGCAAACCAATCACCAGCGCATTGTCGATGTCCTGCCCGGAAAACGCGCCCGGCTCGATGATGTACTGCATATTTGGACGCAGCGTCAGCCAGGGCGTGGCCTGATAGCCGTAGCCGAGTTCGATCAGTTGCTCGGCGCTGTCCAGGTTCGGGAACGCCGTGCCGTTGTTCAATGCGGCGTCCTGCTGCACATCGCGGCTGCGCGGGTTCGGCACGGCGCGGCCGTAACCGAGAGCAACGGTGTCACGCGGGCGACCTTCGAACGGTTTGTACAGCACCACGCCGGTGCCGTACCACTTGCTGAACGGTGACGCCGCTTCGCTGGCCGCCGAGTATTGGCCGAACGCGTGCAAGCTGCGGCCTTCGGACGTCGACGAACTCCAGACGGCCTGGTCGATCAGCAGATAATGACCGCCGCGACCGGACACTTCTTTGTCGCTGCCGATGCGTTTTACGTCGGAGCTGTCGTAGTAGTAGCCGAGCTTGTATTCGCCGGGCAGGGCGCCCGCGTGTTTGTACACCAGCTCGATCGGCACCACGGTGCCGGTGGTGTGTTTCGGATCAAGGTGCCAGGCGCGGCTGGAGTTGCCGTTGCTCTCGGGGTCGACGTTGAACGCGGCCACGCGCAGTTGCCACGACGACGACAGGTCGTATTTCACCCGCACACCGAGGCGCGCATTGGGGTAGTTGGTCCAGCCGCTGCCGCCGGACATGTTCAGCGGATGGCCGCAGAAACCAGCGTTCATGAAGTTGCACAGAATGCCGCTGTCGAGGCCGCCGAGGTCGTTGCCCATGGCCATGTAGCCGAGTTTCACATTGAGCGCTGGAGTGAACAGCGTGCGCTCGTAACTCAGTTCGGTCAGGCGCGTGTACAGGCCACCGTAGTTTTCTTGAATCGGCAAGCGGTTGCCGACGAGGTCTTCCGAGGCGCTGTTACCGCGTCGGTCGTTGATGGTCAGTTGGACTTTGCCGGCATTGTCGACGCCGTACAACTTGCTCAGATCGAACTGCACGCCGAGCTTGATGTTCTGCGAGTAACGCGCCGAGCGATGCAGGCCGCCGTCGGCGTTGTAGGCGGTTTCACCGCTGTAGTCGCCGGTGAACTTGATGCCTTGCTCATCCATCTGGTGACGCAAGCCACCCCAGTCACCGCTGAGGGTGCTGCGGGTCAATAGATCGGAATCGATGTCGGCCAGCGCGGGGAGAGCGGTGGTGCACGTCAGGCCCAGCAACAGGCCTTTGAACAGGTCGGAACGGGAAAAACCAACAGCCGATAGCATGTAAATCTTCCTGCAAAAAACTTGAGCAATAGGGGGAAAGCAGCGCGGCACCCGAAGGTGCCGCGCTTTACGTGAACACCTTGGTTTACGGCAGGGCGTAAGCCATCACGTAGTCGCCGCGATCGGTCGACTGGCGGGCACCACCGGCGGTGATGACGATGTATTGCTTGCCGGTTTTCGGCGAAACATACGTCATCGGACCACCTTGGCTGCCGACTGGCAGACGTGCTTTCCAGACTTCTTCACCGTTGCCGCTGTTGAACGCGCGCAGGTAGAAGTCCTGGGTGCCGGCGATGAAGATCAAACCACCTTGGCTCGACAGGGTGCCGCCGAGGGTTGGCAGACCAATCTTGATCGGCAGGTGCATGCGGATGCCCAGTGGACCGGTGTCTTCAACGGTACCGACCGGAACCTGCCAGGCGACTTTCTGGGTTTTCATGTCGATCGCGGTCAGTGTGCCGAACGGTGGTGCTTGGCACGGAATGCCGGCTACCGACAGGAAGCGGTTTTTGTTCACCGCGTACGGCGTACCTTTTAACGGCACGGCGCCCATGCCGGTGTTCAGCGCTTCGCCACCGCCAGCGGCCTTGCCCTGGTTCTGCGACGGGATCATCTGAATCCACAGGCCCAGACGCATGTCGTTGACGAAGATGAAACCGTGTACCGGGTCAGTAGAGATACTGCCCCAGTTCATGCCGCCTAGCGAACCCGGGAAACTCAGCGATTTATCGGTGCCCGGCGCGGTGTACAAGCCGTCGTAACGCATGCCTTTGAAGTCGATGCGGCAGAGCAACTGGTCGTAAGGGGTCGCGCCCCACATGTCCGATTCGGTCAGGTGCTGTGCGCCGATTTGCGGCATGCCCAGCGATTTTGGCTGAGTAGGCGAGTACGGTTCGTTCGGGATGTTCGCCGCTTTGACCGGGACTTCTTTAACCTCGGTCAGCGGTTTGCCGGTGGCGCGGTCGAGCACGTAGATCTGCCCGGCCTTGGTGCCGATGACCACGGCCGGTACGGTTTTACCGTCCTTGGTGAAGTCGATCAGGCTCGGCTGCATCGGCAGGTCGAAGTCCCACAGATCGTTGTGCACGGTCTGGAACACCCAGCGTTCTTCACCACTGGTGGCGTCCAGCGCGAGGATCGAAGCGCCGTAGGTGTGATCGAGTTTGCTGCGCTCGACACCATAAATGTCGGTAGACGAGCTGCCCATCGGCAGGAACACGGTGTTGGTCGCCGGGTCGTAGGACATCGGTGCCCAGCTGTTCGGCGTGCTGCGCACATAGGTGCTGCCGTCTGCCGGCGCCTTTTTATCCTGCGGATTGCCCGGGTCGAAGGCCCAGCGCATGGCACCAGTCATCACGTCAAAACCACGGATCACGCCGCCGGGCATGTCGGTCTGCACGTTGTCAGCCACGCGACCGCCAACCACCACGGTGGTTCCGGCCATCAACGGAGCGGACGACAACTGATAGTAGCTGTCCGGGACATCACCCAGACCGGCCTTCAGATCGACCTGGCCATTGTTGCCGAAACCCTGGCAGAACTCGCCAGTGTCAGCATCAACCGCGATCAAACGGGCATCGATGGTGTTGGTCAGCAGACGGCGCTGGCAATTGGCGGCCGGCGCTGGTTTGGCTTCGATGATTTTCGAATTGGCTGGCTGAGCAATGGCAGCGCTGGCGTCGAAGTAGGCCATGCCACGGCAACGCTGCCAAACTTTCGACTGGGCGTTGATCGCGTTCTTCCACAGCTCTTTACCGGTGTCGGCATCCAGCGCGATCAGGTTGTTGTGCGGGGTGCAGATGAACACCTTGTTGCCAACCTGCAGCGGGGTGAGCTGATCTTCAGCGCCGTTGCCATCGCTCTCGGCGACGTCGCCGGTGTGGTAGGTCCACGCGACTTTCAGCTTGTCGACGTTGTTGCGGTTGATCTGGTCCAGCGCGGCGAAGCGGCTGCCACCTTCGGTATTACCGTAGTGCGCCCAGTCCTTCTGCGCCTTGTCCGGCTCGACCGGGGTCAGGCCCGGGCCAGTGCCGGTGGCGGCAACGGTCGGGTGCGCGACGAACATGTTGCCAGCCGCCACAACCACGCCGACCGCCAGCACCGCAGCCACAGCGTAAGCGCCGCGACCTGCAACACTGCCGTTGGCACGCTTGAGCAGAGGATAAACCAGCGCCACGACCAGGCCGATCACGCTGAACATGAACAGGCGCGAGAACACCGGCCAGAACACCAGCCCGGCATCGCTCACTGCCCAAATCGCTGTTCCGACCAGGAACGCGGCAAACAACCAGGCACCGGCTGGCTTGTAGCGCGCGATCAGCAGACCGGAAACGGCCATGACCAAGCCACCCACCAGGAAGTACCACGAGCCTCCCAGGCTGACCAACTTCACGCCGCCCGCAGCCAGCGCCAAGCCGAGCAGGGCGATGACGACGCCCAGCCCGACCAGAATGAATTTTGATATGCCCGAGAGGCGTTGACTCTGCTTCACGTTGAATGTCCCGTTGAAATGAGGAGGGCATTATATAGTTAGGTAACTACCTAGTTAAATCACTAATTCAGTAATAAAGCGTTGTTGGTTCTTCGATAACGCGCCTGAGCCGAAACTGGCAGTCTCATGGGGTTCAGCTGAGCTTTTGAATGTCTGCAAAAAACGCATTTGTGTCAGAAAAAAAGCCGGTTATGACAGCTCTTTCGTTGTGCCGTGTTCAACCTGGCCTTAAAGATCAGCCGACCCACGGCATTAAAACCAGCTTAGCCCACATATAGCTCAAGTCCTGCGAGCAGGGCTTCGAAGGTCACTCTGCAGCGCGGGCTGCTGCGTAAATCTTCGTGCATGGTCAGCCAGGTGGTCAGTCGGGGTTTGAAGGCTTGGGCGAGTACGCGCACCAGTTCGGGGTCACGTTGCGCCACTCGCACCTGGCACACGCCGATGCCCACACCAGCGCGGATCATCGCGAGTTGGGCCAGATCACTGTCAGTGCGCAAGGTGAAGTGTTCGCGCCGCCATTGTGGCAACCAGTGTCTGGCGCTGCGCAGAAAGGGCGTTTCCTGGTCGAACCCGATCAGTGCGTGATCGGTGAGTGCTTCCAGTGTCTGCGGAGTGCCGCGCGCATCGAGGTAGCGACGGTGGGCATGCAGGCCCAGTTCGATGTCGCCGATCCGTCGGGCAATGAGCGAGCCCTGTTCGGGGGCGACCATGCGCACGGCGATATCGGCCTCACGATGCAACAGGTCTTGCACGCGATTGGTCAGCACCAGCTCCACCTTCAGTTCCGGGTAGCGGCTTTGCAGTCCGGCAATCACCGGGGGCAGCACTTCTGCGCCGACCACCTCGCTGGTGCTGATGCGCACCGTTCCTCTGACTGCGCTCCCTTGTGCCTCGGCGGCGCGCAACAGTGCAGCGGCATTGGCGCGCATGGCTTCGGCGAAAGGCTTGAGTGCCAGCGCAGCTTCTGTCGCCAACAGGCCTTGTTGTGACCGAGTAAACAGGCTTACGCCCAGTTGCTGCTCGAGCGTATCGATGTGGCGCCCGACCGTGGGCTGGGCAACACCCAGTGCCCGCGCGGCGGCCGACAATGATCCTTCCTGCAACACGCTCAGGTAGGAGCGGTACAGTTCCCAGCTAATGTTATTGTCCATGCATAAATGTATAGCGGGTCGCCGAAATTAGGCAATTTCATAGAGTGATGAGCGCCTTCAGACTTCTCTCATTCCATCGAGAGGGCGGTAACATGATCACAAGTCGGCGCGTTTTGGTTTTGGGGGCAACCGGTGGCATTGGCGGTGAGGTGGCGCGCAAGTTGCGCGAATCCGGTTGGGAAGTGTGTGCATTGCGTCGCGGTGGCCGTCCGCGAAACCAAGGGTTGGAAGGCATTACTTGGTTCGACGGTGACGCGATGAATCGTCAGCAGGTCATGGCCGCTGCGCAGGGATGCTCGGCCATCGTCCATGCGGTCAATCCGCCGGGGTATCGTGGCTGGGACCAGCAGGTGTTGCCCATGCTCGACAACACCATCGCCGCCGCCATTGCCCAAGGCGCGACGATTGTCCTGCCGGGCACCGTTTACAACTACGGGCCGGATGCCTTTCCACTGCTGCACGAGGATTCGCCCCAACAACCTTTGACCCGCAAAGGCGCCTTGCGAGTGGAACTTGAGCGACGACTGCGCGCCGCCAGCACTCAAGGCTGCCGCGTGATCATTGTGCGCGCCGGCAATTTTTTCGGGCCGGTACCGGGCAATAACTGGTTTTCCCAAGGCTTGATCAAACCGGGCAGGACGGTGGCCCGCGTGCTCCTGCCGAGTGCCAAGGGCATCGGCAACCAGTGGGCCTATTTGCCCGATGTCGCCAACACCATGGTGCAACTGCTGGAGCGTCGCCAGACCCTTGATCCTTTTGCAACCTTTCATATGGCGGGTCATTGGGATGCGGACGGTCGGCAAATGGCCGAAGCCATCCGCCGCGTTGTCGCAAAACGCAGCGGCAAGGCGCCGAAGATCAAAGCCTTCCCGTGGTGGTTGATCAGCGTGCTGTCACCCGTTGTCGAAACCTTTCGCGAAATGCAGGAGATGCGCTACCTGTGGAACGAGCCGGTGCGTTTGAGCGGCGCGCGCTTGCTGGCGACATTGGGTCGTGAGCCGCACACGCCGCTGGATGAGGCTGTCGAAGCAACGCTGGCAGTTCTGGGTTGCCTGGATTGAATGAAGCCGCGCCTGGCGGGAAATGCGCCACGCGCCTGACGGCTCCAGATCAGCTCATACGCCCGGCGTACCAACGGCTTCACGGTATTGGGGCGTATCCACAGATGACAGGTCACGTCAGGCCAGCGTGGGAATCCGTCTGGCCGCCAGCGCTGATTGCGAGTTGAACGACAGTGTCCGACTCATGCCGGCGTGGTGAGCGAAAACGGAATGCGCAGCTCTTCGACAGGCCCTGAATCGCGCCCGCACATTTCGTCGTGCACGCATTGCTGCACCAGTACGCAGGGAAAGGCCGGCACGGTCTGTAGCAAGTCCCGCAGGTGAGTGATCGAGCGCAGGTGCATCGGCTTGGCCGCGTCATCCAGCAAGGTGAACTGGCCGTGATCCAGGCGGATCCGCGCCAGATAAAAACCACCTTCGAGTGACAGCAGCTCCAGTTCGCGTATTTCACTGTTGGCCGCACGTTCGGTGAGGGCTTGCAGGTTCATGCTTCACTCCTTGCCTACCAGGGTAGGCGTTCTCCATCGTAGGCAAAGAAATGGCCGCTGTCGGCCGGCGTCAACTGGTCAATCAAGGTCAGTAACTGTTCAGCGGCAACGTCTGCCGGACGCGCGCTGGAGGCGCCGCGAAAAGGTTGCGACAACCCCGACACCACCGTGCCCGGGTGCAGACTGAGCAAGCGACTCTGCGGGCGCGTGCGTGCCAGTTCGATGGCGGCGGTCTTGATCAGCATGTTCAGCGCAGCCTTGGAAGCGCGGTAGGCGTACCAGCCGCCCAATCGGTTGTCGCCAATGCTTCCGACCTTGGCCGAAAGCATCGCCATCGCTCCCCGAGGATCGAGCAGTGGCAGGAAATGACGCAACACCAATGCCGGTCCCAGCGTGTTCACTTGAAACACGGTTTGCAGCGCCTCCGGCTCGATCGCGCTGAAGCTTTTTTCCGGCTTGATCCCGTCACGATGGAGCAGACCGGCCGCGTGAATGATCAGTTGATACGGCGCTTCGCCTGCCAGTTCGGCGGCGGCGCTGGCAATCGTTTCAGGTCGTTCAAGGTCGAGCGCGGGGAGGGTACGGCGCCCCAGCGCGCGAACGCCGGCACAGCGCGAATCCTGTTTCAGCCGTTGGCAAAAGGCTGTACCGAGGGCGCCACTGGCGCCGATCACCAGCGCGCGATAACCATCGCCAAACGAGGCCAGGGTCAATGCGCGGTTCACTCGCTGACTCCCGCGCCTTGGCGACGGAAGAACAGTGTCACTTGGCCGACCTCTACACCGAACTTGGACATGCTGGTGCGGTTGATCAACGTGTCCTCGTCCATCAAGTACATCCAGTCGTCCATGCTCATTTCGTAAGTCGAGTCGTCGACCGGCAGGTTCAGGCGATAACGCCAGTGCAGCGTATTGCCCGCGACCTGGCCCTCGGCGACACCCACTACGTCAGCCGCGCGACCGCTCCAACGCCCCTGGCCTTCGGGCGTGAGGGTCCAGACGCGACGTTGGCGGGTGCCGTCGCTGTACAGGAAGCGCTCGTCGAGAATCAGGTTGTTACCCTCACGCCGGCTGACGATGTTGACCTCAAAACGTTTGGCCACCTCACCGCTGCGCTTCTGAAACATTCCCCAGGCTTTGACGGGCTGGCTGAAAAAACGCTGCAGGTCCAAGGCCGGTTGTTGCTCGGCATAACGGGCAACATCCACGCTGCCGCAGCTTGCGACGCTGAGTGCCAGTGTCAGTAACAGCAGAAATCGGGTCATTGCCTAACTCCCTGAAACGCACGAGTGAAGAGGGTGAGATTCGAACTGGCGGCTTGTACAGTGACTGTCTCCTGTATAGCTTTATCGCCGCCCGATCAGTTGCAGGAATTCCTGCCGTGTCGTCGAACTGTCCCGAAAAGCACCCAGCATCACGGAGGAGGTCATGACCGAATTCTGCTTCTCAACGCCGCGCATCATCATGCACATGTGCCGGGCTTCAATGACCACCGCGACACCGGCGGCATCGGTGATTTGCTGAATGGCATCGGCAATCTGTCGCGTGAGGTTTTCCTGGATCTGCAGGCGCCGCGCGAACATGTCTACCACCCGCGCGACCTTCGACAGCCCCAGCACCCGGCCGGTGGGGATGTACGCGACATGTGCCTTGCCGATAAAGGGCAGCATGTGGTGCTCGCACAAGGAATACAGCTCGATGTCGCTGACGATCACCATTTCATCGCTCTGCGACTCGAACAGGGCACCGTTGGTGACGTCTTCCAGGCTCATCGTGTAGCCATTGCACAGATACTGCATCGCTTTGGCGGCGCGTTGGGGTGTGTCCAACAGACCTTCGCGCTCGGGGTTTTCACCGACGCCGACGAGAATTTCACGGTAATGGCTGGCTAATAGTGGGTTCATTCAAGGTGCTCGCGGCAGTGCTGTGCGTGGGGCCAATCCATAGCGAAAGAGTTGTACGCGATGAAGTGCTTTGTATAGGTTTTATTGAAGATAGGCTGAAAAAAATCACCTGACAATGAATCGGCAATCTTTTTTATGCAGATGCGAAAACCTCACATCGGAAAATGTGAGACCGCGAGGAGCGGGAAGCAGAGGGGGAATGACGATGAGCGCTCGGGGAAATGTGTGAGCGCGGTGCGATAACAAGCGATGTTGTGCGGCGTTCTGATTGATTCGGGAACCGTCAGACATCCTGACGGTTCCCGATTACTGCACCTCAAACGTTCTCTGCAAGCCTGCGCACGTCACCCAGGGAGTCACGCTGCATCGACTGCAGATTCTTCTCGATGGTTTCGCACAGCGCTTCCATCTGAATCTGATGCTCGCTGTGGCGAAACGGACTTTGCAGGTCGGTGCCGATGCGCTCGATGGCCAGCAGCATAAAGCCCACCACGGTCGACGCCAGCGGCGTGAACCAGCCCAGCGACTCCACCAGACCGACCGGGACGATCAGGCAAAACAGCGAGATAAACAGCCGTGGGAAATACACATAAGGGTAGGGCAGCGGCGTATTGGCAATTCGCTCCATGCCACCCTGGCTGTTGGACAGGTCCACCAGCGTCGATTCCAACCGCGCCAGGCGAATGCTGTCGAGGCGCCCGGCCTTGTATTCCCGCGCGAGCAAAGTCGCCGAGCCGGTGAGGATATCGTTGGCAAAGTTATTGGTGGTGCCGCTGCGGGCGAACTCCTCGGCGGGAATGAACGCGCGGACTTCCTCAGGGCAAGGCTGGCCTTGCAGATGCGCTGCGAGGCAATTCACATAGGCGACGTGGCGGCGTAATAGAGTCGACTTGACCGGATTGACCTCGTTGTCAGCGTCATCCAGCAACGTCAGCACCTGCCGGGCGAAACTGCGCGAGTTGTTGATCATCGCCCCCCACAGCGTCCTTGCTTCCCACCAGCGGTTGTAGGCGCTGCTGTTGCGGAAACTGATCAACACAATCAACGCCGAACCCAATAAAGTCAGGGGCATGAGGGGTAAATTCAGCTTGGTGTTGAGAAACAACATGAAGTCGACAGTGACAGCGATGTCCCAGAGCAAAAGCCAGAACAAGGCCCAGCCGACGTAGCCCAGCGTTTTGATGATCAATCGGTATTTTCTGACGATGGCAGCTTTCAAACGGAAACCTCGTGGCGAGCGGTAAGCGTTAACGCTTTAGCTCGGACGCTGTTTTCGGGACAAAGGTTCGCTCATCGATGCAGCGCCCGGGTGATCATCGGCAAAGACGTTACACGCTATGTGCTCGATACGCCTGGCACATCCATATTGATCTTGCGCCAGCAAGCTTCCGACAGACTGTAGACCGAGAACGCCATCAGCCCCAAGGCTATTACCATCAAGATCAGCCAGCCAGCGGGTAGATTCTGCAGTGCATCGAGCGCTTCTTTCATACCCGGGGGATCCATGGCTTGATAGGTAGAGCCGCTGATTGCCAGCAGCAATGCGATCTCGATAAACACGACGCCGCGCGCGATCAGACCAAACCGCGAGACCGGGCGGACGTAGCGCATGACCTCTTCGTCGGCCTCGAAATACTTCTCGAACGACGCTTTCCAGCCCTTGATGATGTGAGCAATGCCTACACCGAGCGGCACGAGGGCGATCAGGTACACCAGCCAGTTCGAGTGTTCCCAGGACAGAAGATGCGCCAGCCAGTCTTTGGTTTGTCCTGCGGAATTGCCCGAGCTTTTAATCCCGCTGATGAGCAGGCCCAATGCAAAGAACGCCAGAGCACCGTTCACCAGACCTCCCACAAACAGCCCTGTGCGAATCACCAGACCTTTGAGTTTTGTGCCGTGATGATCGACATCACGCGTTGCCTGCAGAACACGCCAGGCGGCAAATGCGAGCAGTCCCGCCACGACAAGTCCAACCAGAAAATAGCCGAATGGCTGAGCCAGCAAGGCTTCCAGACTCTTGTGGCTGTCCTTCGGTTTAGTCGAATCCTGGGCTGCCAGCAACGCAAAGATACCGATGATCAGATAAAGCATTCCTCGAGCGGCATAGCCTCCCCGAGCGAGGAGGACAAGGTTGCGTTGCGCGGACATGGGGGGATTCCTGAGAGGTTATAAGAGAGCAGACCCTTCTTGCCGGGAGGGGTTCTATGACCTGTCGAAGAACGCAGTGAGCTGGTTTCTACGGATAATTCAGCAATAGCCGGAATCTTCACTTGATCAAAACAACGATCTTGCCCTTCGCGCGGCCCTGCTCGACGTAACTCAACGCCTCGGCCGTTGATTCAAAGGGGAACGTTCGATCAATCACCGGTTTGATGATGCCGGCCGCAACCAGCGAGCTGATTTGTTGCAGTTGGGCGCCGTTGGCGCGCATGAACACGAACGCGTAATTGACGTCACGCTTGCGTGCCTTGCGCCGAATAGCGAAGCTCAGCAAGCGCATGACCTGCTGCAAGGGCCAGGACAAACCTTGCTCCTGTGCGAATTGCGCGGTGGGTGGCCCAGAGATGGAAATCAGCTGGCCACCGGGCTTGAGCACCTTGAGTGATTTCTCCAGGACATCGGCGCCGAGGCTGTTCAACACCACGTCGTAGTCGTGCAAGACACTTTCGAAGTTCTGCTGTTTGTAGTCGATCACCACGTCAGCCCCTAGCGCCTTGACCCATTCGACATTCGCGGTGCTGGTGGTTGTGGCGACAAAGGCACCGAGGTGTTTGGCAAGCTGAATGGCGACGGTGCCGACGCCACCGGAGCCGGCGTGAATCAGTACTTTCTGGCCTTTTTTCAGCTGGGCGGTGTCGACCAGCACTTGCCAGGCAGTCAGTGCCACCAAGGGCAGGGAAGCAGCCTGTGCCATGTCGATATTGGCCGGTTTCAGGGCAATCGCATTTTCGTTCACGGCGATCAACTCGGCGAAGGTACCGATTCGTGCTTCCGGCGGGCGGGCGTACACCTCGTCTCCCGGTTTGAAGCGTGTCACTTGCGTGCCGACTTCAGTCACCACGCCTGCCAGATCGTTGCCCAGAATCAATGGAAACGCGTAGGGCAGGATCAACTTGAATTCGCCGGTGCTGATCTTCGAGTCCAGCACGTTGACGCTGCTGGCATGGACCTCGATCAAGACGTCGTGGGGACCCACTGCGGGGGCAGGCGTTTCGCCCATGCGCCCGGGGTGCTTGCCATAGCGATCAATCAAAAAAGCTTTCATCGAGGTGCGGCTCTTGTCGGTGTACGGATGGTAGTCGCTGCGTTGCGGATTCGATGCAGCGCCTTGTGACTGCATCGAATGCGCCGAGCATGCTCGCTAGCTGAAGATCACTCTGGCGTCTGGTAGCGCTGGGCAACCTCAGATTGGCGGATTTGCCCGATCAGGCCCAGCCGTGCGCCCTGCAGGGCATCCCAGCGCTCTGCTTCGTGCAGCGGCGGAATGGTCACTGGTTCGCGACGATCAAAGCCGACGAGCGCAGCATCCACCAGATCACCCACCTCCATGATTTCGCTCAAAGTGTTGATGTCGACGCCGGAGCGATCCCAGATCTCCGTGCGCGTGGCGGCGGGCAGGACGGCTTGCACGTAGACGCCCTGAGGCGACAGTTCCAGGCTCAGACCTTGCGACAGGAACAGCACAAAAGCCTTGGTCGCGCCGTAGACCGTCATGCCGAACTCCGGTGCGAGGCCCACCACCGAACCGATGTTGATGATCGCACCGTCACCGGCCTTGGCCAGGCGTGGAGCGATGGCGCTGGCAAGCCGCACCAGTGCGGTGGTGTTGAGGGCGACCAGTTGCGCCACTTTATCGGTGCTTTGCTCGACGAAATGGCCGGACAGCGCCGCGCCGGCGTTATTGACGAGGACGCCGATACGGGCATCGTCGCGCAGGCGGTTTTCAACGGTGGTCAGATCGCCCGGTTGGGTCAGGTCCGCCGGGATCACATCGACGGCGACGTCGTGTTCGCTGCGCAAGCGCGCAGCCAGTGCATCCAGGCGCGCCTGATCGCGGGCGACCAGTACCAGGTCGTGGCCGCGTTGCGCAAAGCGTTCGGCGTAGACCGCGCCGATGCCGGTGGAGGCGCCAGTGATCAGAACAGTAGGGCGAGTGCTCATGGTTTATCTCTCTTTGAGGGTGTGAGAAACAGAACGCGCTTAGCTTGCGCTGATGCTTGATTCAGTCAGCGACGATTGATGTTGTTCCGTGCCCGTTGATGAAGATCGTTGTTGCGAGCAATTAGGATGATGATCTAAATCTAAACTGTCAACGGTTTTGATTATGGCCAACATCTATGTATCATCGGACGCAGGATTTCCCCGGAAACACGAGGTATTGCACGTGAGAGTGACCAAGGCCCAGGCGCAGGCCAATCGAGAGCACATCGTTGAAACCGCCTCAGAGCTGTTCCGCGAGCGCGGTTTTGACGGCGTCGGCGTGGCGGACCTCATGGCGGCCGCCGGTTTCACCCATGGTGGTTTCTATAAACACTTCGGGTCGAAAGCCGACCTGATGGCCGAAGCTTCGGCGTGCAGTCTGGCCAAATCGCTGACTGGCGCCCAAGCGCTGGATGTTCCGGGCTTTATCAACGTCTATGTGAACAGAGAACATCGCGACGGACGCAGCGACGGTTGCACCATGGCCGCGTTGGGCGGCGACGCGGCGCGTCAGTCGGATGAGGTGAAAGCGACGTTTGCCGAGGGCATTGAGCACACCCTGCAAACCCTGGGCGAGAAATACCCGACAGCGCCGGATGCCGAGGTGGGTGAGGGGCGCAAGAAGATGATTGACCTGCTGTCGCGGGCCGTCGGCGCGATTATCCTGTCGCGTGCCTGCCCGGATGATTCCGCGCTGGCAGACGAGATTCTTGAGGTATGCCGCGCAGAAATGCTCGCTTCGTTGCCGACCGAAAACGCCGTCGCAGAGTAGCAGCGCGGCTCATTCGGCGAGCGCTTTGGCCCTGGCGATGGAAAATGCTTGCGGCAGCTGGGCGCCATTCTTCGCCGCAAGAATCTCGGCCATCACGCTGACGGCGATTTCCGCAGGCGTCTTGCTGCCAATGTACAGACCGATCGGCCCGTGCAGCCGCTCAAGCGACGTCTCGGTTTCACCAAAATGTTCAATCAGGCGTTCTCGGCGCAGTTGGCTGTTGCGCCGCGAGCCGATGGCGCCGATATAGAACGCCGGGCCGTGGAGCGCTTCGAGCAAGGCCAGATCGTCGAGTTTGGGGTCATGACTCAAGGCGACGATGCAGGTGCGCAGATCGACCGCGAAGTCGCGGACCACGTCGTCCGGCATGCCGACAATGCGCTCCACACCGTCTACCGCCCAAGTCTCGATGTACTCGGGACGCGGATCGCACACTGCCACCTTGAAACCGTTGAACAAAGCCATGGTCGCCAGATACTCGGCCAGCGCGCCGGCACCGATCATCAGCATTCGATAGCCCGGCCCCAAGGTGTTGAGCATCTGCGCGCCATCGAAGCTGAACTGTTCCGGCGTTGCGGTAGATTCAACTGTGACCTGACCGGACTCCAGCGTCAGGCGACGGCGAACCAGTTGCCCGGCGTCCAGTTGCGTCAGCAGCTGATCAAGAGACTGCCACGCCGGGTTGAACTCAAGGATCAGTTCAAGCGTGCCGCCACAGGGCAAGCCGAAGCGATGCGCCTCATCGGCACTGACGCCATAACGCACCACTTCTGGCGTGCTGCCACTGAAAGCGCTGCCGCCATGGGCCGTGGTGTAGCGATGGATCAGATCGTCCTCGATGCAGCCGCCAGACACGCTGCCCACCACGCGACCATCGTCACGCAACGCCATCATCGACCCCGTCGGCCGTGGTGAAGAACCCCAGGTGCGCGCCACCGTGGCGAGCAACACACGCTCGCCAGCGGCAAGCCAGTCCCGCGCTGTGCGCAGGACCAGCAAGTCGATGCTTTCCATCAGTGTCTCCTCTTAGCGCATCTGCAGAATGATCGGGCTGCTGCTGGCCGGATCGGTGTGTTCACGCAGTTTGCCCACCGTCTGCGCATCAACCGCAGTGCTTTGGTTGCCCCAGGTGCTGCGCATGAAGGTCAGCACTTCGGCGATCTGCTGATCCGACAACTGCTCGCGGAAGGCCGGCATGCGGTAGGCATCCGGCACGCCGGCCGCCACCACGCGTTGCGAACCATTCAGAGTGATGTTGATCGCCGAGGCGCTTTCCTTGGCCAGTGCAGAAGTCGCGCCGGCCAGCGGCGGCATCCATTCGGACTGGCCCTTGCCGTCCAGACCATGGCAGGAAGCACAGCGCGTCACGTAGGTGTGAGCACCGGGCGAGTCGAGACGTTGCGCCGCCGAAACCGCTTGATACTGCCAAGGCTCGCCATCGCGCTGGCGGTCGCCAGGCAAGGACTTCAGGTAGTGGGCAATCGCGGTCAGATCCTCATCGTTCATGAACTGCGTGGAGTTGTTGAATGCTTCGGTCATCGAGCCGTAGACCACCGCATGTTGGTTGCGACCGGTTTTGAGGAACTGGACGATCTCCGGTTCGCTCCAGCGGCCCAGCCCGGTGTTGTGATCATCACGCAGGCTCGGTGCGTACCAGCCATCGAGCAACGCACCAGCGAGATACGGCTTGCCGGCCTCATCCAGTGCCTTCTCGTTGAACGCCAGGCCGCGCGGCGTATGGCAACTGCCGCAATGTCCGGCGCCTTGAACGAGGTAAGCGCCACGGTTCCACTGTTCATCCTGCGACGGTTTGGCTACGTAGGGCTCGGCGTCGACAAACACGCCATTCCACAGCGCAATCGGCCAGCGCAGGTTCAGCGGAAACGGAATCGCGCTGGGGATGTTCGCCTGTTTCACCGGCGCCACGCCTTTCATGAAGAACGCATACAGCGCACGCACATCATCGTCACTGAGCTTGGCGTAGGACGGATAGGGCATCGCCGGGTACAGACGGCGACGGTCGGGTGCTACGCCGTGGCGCACCGCCCGGTCGAAGTCCGCCAGGCTGTAGTGGCCGATGCCGGTTTCCGTGTCCGGGGTGATATTGGTCGCATGGATTGAGCCCAGCGGCGTGGCCATTTCCAGACCGCCAGCGAACGGCGCGCCGCCCGGCACGCTGTGGCAGGCCACGCAATCGCTGAGCCGGGCGACGTATTCGCCACGCGCGACCAGCGCCGGGTCGATGTCGGCCACGGCGATCTGATGGTTTTCCAGGCGCGAGACGGGCTCGCGGGTGACATACCAGGCCAGCAGGCCTGCCGCGACCAGGCACGGCACTGCCAGCCAGCCAGCGGTTCTTGCGAATCGGCTGTTATTCATGGACGCTCCGGCGCTGATCAAGTGAAGGTGTGTCGGCTCATGGGCAGGCTGCGCACCCGCTGACCGGTTAGCCTTGCCACCGCGTTAGCGACGGCGGGCGCGACCGCAGGGAGCGGCGGTTCAC
Organism: Pseudomonas sp. 29; assembly: GCF_002754355.1. Lineage (NCBI taxonomy): Bacteria > Pseudomonadati > Pseudomonadota > Gammaproteobacteria > Pseudomonadales > Pseudomonadaceae > Pseudomonas > Pseudomonas sp. 29. The sequence continues at coordinate 6,219,745 of NZ_PEEY01000001.1, read as the reverse complement.
CGATGCCACCCATTTTTTCCCCGCTCTGGACCACACGCACATGGACCCGCGCCATCCGCGCAGGCGGCAGAATCGGATACAAGTCGTAGTTGCGCGCCCGGGGTTTGCCATCCACCCACACGGCTTCTTCCACCAGGGTTTGCGACAGCCCTAGCGCCACGGCGCCATTGACCTGCGCCTCGACAATCGCCGGGTTGACGATGCTGCCCGGGTCAATCGCCTGCCAGATGTCGTGCACCTTGACCTGGCCGTTCTCGATGGACACCTCGGCGATCACCGCCGTCTCGGTACCGAACGGCGAAGCCATGGCCACGCCGCGCGCACGTTTGCTGCCATCCTCGGCGGTAAACGGCCCGCGCTTCCAGCCTCCGGACAGTTCACCCACCGCTTGCAGCAGAGTGGTCAGGCGTTTGTTGTCGCGTAACAGATGCAGGCGCAAATCGAACGGGTCTTTGCCGCCCTTGTCGGCCAGCTCATCGAGGAACGATTCATAGAAGAAGTCGTTCAGCGAGTTGCCCACCGAACGCCAGTAACCGAGCATCGCCGGGCCTTTGACATAGATCTGCGCGATGCGCTTGTTGGCGATTGCGTAGGACTTGCCGGACAAACCTTCAAGCGCCGTCGGATCGAGCTTTTCACCTTGCTTGCCAGCGAGCGCTTCGGTTGGCCCTTCGGTGGCACTGATCGCTTCGATTGCCAGCGGCCAGCCGTCGCTGTCCAGTGCGGCACGGAAATTCACCGCAGCAACGGGACGGAGCACGTCACGCAGGAACTCTTCCTCGCGACTCCAGATCAGTTTGACCGGACGGCCAACCGCTTTCGCCAGCGCGATCGCCTGCGGATAGGGACTGGCCGAATCGTAGAGAAAATGCCGACCGAAGAAGCCACCCAGCAGCGGCGAATGCAAGGTGATGCGTGACGGATCCAGCCCTGTGCGTTTGGCAATGTCGGCGCGGAACATGTCCGGCGCCTGATTCGGCAACCAGACTTCCAGCGAACCGTCCGGGTTGAATCGGGCCAGTGCCGAAGGCGGCTCCAACTGGCCGTGGTTCAGGTATTGGTTGTGGTAAGTGGCGTCAATCCGGGTCTTGGTCTCCTTGAGAATCGCCGCCACGTCGCCTTCGTTTTCATCATCTTTGGCCGGGCTTTTATCTTCAGCGAGGCGCTTGAACCAGGCATCGCTGGAAAAGTCAGCAGGCATCGGCCGCACTTTGCTGTCGGCCGTTGGCTCTTGCCAGTCAACCTGAATCGCCTCGACGGCACGTTTGGCGTGCCACCAGCGCTCGGCGACCACCGCCACGGCACCCGGCAGACGATGCACGGAATGCACGCCTTTCATCGCCTTGACCTGCTCTTCGTTGCGCAGGTTACCCACGGTCATGCCCAGGCGCGGGGCATGTTGCACGGCGGCATGGAGCATGTCGTCGACCTTCAGATCGATGCTGTACAGCGCCTTGCCGGTGGACTTGTCGTAAGCATCGAGGCGCTTCACCGGTTTGCCGATCCAGCGGAACTGGCTCGGATCACGCAGCTTCACGGAGGCCGGATCGGGAACCGGCAGATCCATCGCGCGCTCGGCCAGTTCACCGTAAGCCAGCGAGCGGCCCGACTTGGCGTGCACGACTTTGCCTGGCTCGGTGGTCAATTCACTTACCGGCACGCCAAGTTGCTGCGCGCCCGCCTGCAATAACATGGCGCGGGCGAGGGCGCCGAGGCGGCGCATCACCGGGTAACTCATGCGCACCGACATGCTGCCGCCAGTGATGCGCATGCCGTTTTCCAACACCACATAGGCTTCGCCGGGCGGCGCCGCTTCGACCAGGAAGGTCGCCGGGTCGGCATCCAGTTCTTCACCGACAATCTGCGCCATTGCGGTGAACGTACCTTGCCCGCCTTCCATGAACGGGCAGAGCAGACGCACGCGGTTGTCCGGACGAATCTCGAGAAACGCCGGCACCTGCGTGCCGCGCTCAGCCGTCGCCGTTGCCACGGCAGCTTGCACGCGCGTCGCACCCAGCGGCAGGCCGAAGCCGAGGACCAGTGCGCCGACGGCGGTACCGGTGAGAAAACGTCTACGCGAAACATTGATCGGTTCGTGCAGATCCAGTGCTGAGGCTTGCAGTGAAGGGTCGATTCGAACGTTCATCACGCGTCTCCCTTGCCGGCCAGCTCATGCACGGCGGCATGAATGGCGTTGTACGTTCCGCAGCGGCACAGATTGACCATCGCTGCCTCGATCTGCGCGTCACTCGGTTTAGGGTTTTGTTTGAGCAGCGCAGTGGCGGCCATCACCTGCCCGGACTGACAGTAGCCGCACTGCGCGACCTGCAGATCGACCCAGGTCGAGACCACTCGTTTGCCCACCTCATCGCTTTCGATGGCCTCAATCGTGGTGACCTCGCGGCCGACCACACCGGCCACCGGCGTGACGCACGAGCGCACGACGTTGCCATCCACCAGCACCGAGCAGGCGCCACATTGCGCCAGTCCGCAGCCGTACTTGGTCCCGGTCATGCCCAGATCATCGCGGATCACCCACAGCAAGGGCGTATCGGCGTCGGCATCGACCTGATAGGTCTTCTGGTTGATTCGTAGTTCCATGATTCACCCGCTGATCATCGGTTGACGTGCATTGTTATGAGCGGAGACGCGCGGCGAGGCGCATCACCGGTGTTCGTTCAATTCGCGACGGTGCCGAGCGCTTCTGCCTCGAATGGCTGCCCGCGCAAAAGGGCGATGTCACGACTCGGCGCGGTGCCGAACAGCCGGGCATATTCGCGGCTGAACTGCGACGGACTTTCATAGCCGACCGCAAACGCCGCTCGCGAAACGTCGAGGCGTTCTACCAGCATCAGACGGCGGGCCTCGTTGAGCCGCAGCCATTTCTGGTACTGCAGCGGACTCATGCCGGTGAGCTGGCGGAAATGATGGTGAAAGGTCGGCGCGCTCATCTGCACTCGCGCGGCCAGATCGTCGATGCGCAGGGCATCGGTGTAGTTGACCTTGAGCCAGTCGATGGCCTTGGCGATGCGGTAACCCTGGCCATCGACGGCCGTGATCTGCCGCAGCCGCGCACCTTGGTCGGTGTGCAGCAAGCGATAGTGGATTTCGCGCAGAATCAGCGGCGCCAGCACCGGGATCGCCTCGGGTTCATCGAGCAATGCCAGCAGGCGATCAAGTGCGCCCTCCAGCGCGGACGACAGGCTGCCAATCGCGGCGCCCGTGCCCGTTGCTGGCTGACGCTTGGCCGGCAAGCCACTCTTGGTGATGACTTCGGCGAGCATGCTCACATCCAGTTTCAGCACGAGGCCGACACAAGGCTGTTGGGGACTGGCGAGCATCACTTCGGAGTTGGCGGGCAGGTCCAGCGACGTCACCAGAAACCGTGAAGGGTCATAACTGTAGCCCTCACCACCGACCCACAAGCGCTTTTCGCCGCGACCGACGAGAATCAGGCTGGGTTCGATCATGCACACCACGGGCGGCGCTGGCTGGTCGCGACGAAACAGCGACAGCCCGGGTATGGCTGTGGCGAAGTCACCCGGCGCGCTCACACGCGGGTCGATGTTCAACGCCAAAGGCGATTCCTGGGGCAGAGGGGTAGGGATCATGTCGGGTCACTCCTGTTGACCGAACTCTAATCCGCGCGCGAGACGTTTCCTATCCATCACCCTGCATCCCCAGAGGATCAGGCAAGCATTCAAGAGGAATGCGCTAGGGAAGGGCCGGATTGACCGGGAGAATGTGTCTATCTGTTACAGGGGCAGTGCCCGGATGGGCATCAAACTGCTTGCCCCTGCGCATCACATCCACAAGTTTTTCGCACCACAGGTAGTTCCCATGACGTTTCCTTCTACAGATCCTTCTAAAAGAACAGGCGGCTGGAGCGCCGTGCTGGCCATGTCGCTCGCCGCATTCGCCCTGGTCGCTTCAGAGTTCATGCCGGTCAGCCTGCTGACGCCGATTGCGGCCGACCTGCACATCACCGAAGGCCAGGCCGGGCAGGGGATTTCCGTGTCCGGAGCCTTTGCCTTGATCACCAGCCTGCTGATTGCCTCGGTCGCCGCGCGCGTCGAACGCAAGAGGCTGCTGCTGGGCCTGACCTTGCTGATGATCGTCTCCGGCACGGTCGTCGCGGTCGCGCCGGGCTATCCGTCATTCATGTTCGGACGTGCGCTGATCGGGATCGCGATTGGTGGTTTCTGGTCATTGTCGGCGGCGACCGCAATGCGTCTGGTGAAGCCTGAACAGGTTTCGCGAGCGCTGGCCATCGTCAATGGCGGTAACGCCTTGGCCACGGTGATAGCCGCTCCGGCGGGGAGCTTTCTTGGCTCGCTGATCGGCTGGCGCGGCGCATTCTTCTGTGTGGTTCCGGTCGCAGTGCTGGCCGCCGTGTGGCTGCTGATCAGCCTTCCGTCGTTCAAGGCCGAGCGCCAGGCCGGTAGCGGCAACGTCCTGCGGCTGATGAAGCAATTGCCAGTGGCCTTGGGCATGGTCGCCGTCAGCGTCTTTTTCATGGGCCAGTTCATGCTGTTCACCTATCTGCGGCCCTTTCTTGAAGGCGTGACGGGCGTCAGCGTTTCTACGTTGTCCTTGATGTTGCTGGGGCTGGGACTGGCCGGTTTTATCGGCACCTTTCTGATTGAAAGGTTTATGGGTCGCGGCCTCTACCGCACGTTGACCATCATCCCGCTGATCATGGCGGCCATCGCGCTGGCGTTGGTCAGCTTCGGCAAATCACCGGTACTCACCGCGATGTTGCTCGGACTCTGGGGACTGGTTGCGACGGCCGCGCCGGTTGGCTGGTGGACATGGTTGGCGCAGACGCTTCCGGATGATGCGGAAGCCGGAGGCGGCTTGCTCGTGGCGATTGTTCAACTGGCGATCGCAGGAGGCGCAATCATTGGAGGTCTGGCCTTCGATCTGAGTGGTTACAAAGCCACATTCGAGCTTAGCGCCGCTGTCTTGGTTGTCGCCTCAGTGCTGGCCTGGCTGGCGGGGCGCAATGCCACGGAAGTGCATCTTGTCGAACCGACAGCTCATTCGAGCGCTGTTTCCGGCGCTCCTGAGTCCCGATTTGTCTGATCACGCAGGAAGCTGCTCAGTGCACCAATGACGGTTGGGTCGCGACCGAGACAGTGAAGACCACGACAAACAGCACGACGAGCCCCCAGAACAACACCATGACTGTCAGCATGACGACCTTAAGGCCTTGATAAAGCCTGCGCAGCCAATGGCCTTCGGGTTTTGCGTCTGCGCGGGCTCTGAGTAGGCCTTTCAAATAAAAACCAAGCAGCGCAAGCAGTGCGCCATCTATCGCCAGCGCAGGCAGGCCGGCTAGGGGGAAAATGCTTTCCCAGCGATAGAAAGAAGACCGGCTCAGAAAGACCACATAACAAGTCAGACTGCCGTAGGGCAGTGCTCTCCACCATTTGCCGGCCAGCGCCCCGACCATCAGGCACATGATCACCATGAACGGGCTGAGGAGAATATGGAGCATCCAGTCCAGTACGTTGGGGAAGTAGTCCGGGGAATGGATGCTGCGCCAGAGGTGTTCCAACATTGATCGGGTTCCTGCCGTCCATGAAGTAAGTGCTGCTGCGGTGCTTCCTTGCTGCAGCACGGTATCGGCGTGTTTTCGGGTTACATAAGGGTGTTATGTGAATTGGGTAAGAACCGACGTTCGCGAAGGACCGGTTCCGCCCCTTAACCACCGTTTACACAGCTCGATCGCTAGAGTTCCAGCCAGTCAGAATGAAGCTGCGGAAATCGCTCTTGCAGCCACTCGATAAAGGCTTGAACCTGGGGCGCCAGATGAGTCCGGCTCGGGTATAGCAACGACACCGGGCGAGGGGCTGGCCGATAAGGCTTTAGAATTTCCACCAAACCGCGACTTTCCAAATGCTTGGCCACGGCGATCCCGGGTGCCTGAATTATTCCGAAGCCCGACACGCCACACTGAACGTACGCATTCGACTCGGTGACGGTGATGCCAGCGTCAGGCACAAAGGATCGATCCTGACCTTTCACCGAAAAATGCCAGGGCTCAACGAGCACAAGATCCGTCCCGTGATCGATCAGGTTTATCCATTCGAGACAGCACGAGAAGCTTACGAGCATCTCGCGAGGGGAGCATTTGGAAAGGTTATGATCAAAGTCGCTTAATAACGTAAAGGCGCCAATTTGGCGCCTTTTTTCTCGCTCATCGCAGCAGATTTGCCCGCAGATTCTAATGTCAACGCGTGAGCAGGGAGAGTCGAACACTAAACCGCCGGACGGCACTAGTCATCAAGCTGCTCCATGCGTTTGAAAAATCTTGCTGATCACAGTCCACTTGCCATCAACTTTCAGCAGATGAAAAAAGTCGGTGAAAGAGATGCCTGACATGTCGTTGGCGTCGATGCGAGCACTAGCCGCCGTACCGACGACTTCGACGCGGACGATAGCTGCTGGTGCGTCAGGAGAAGGGCGGAAACCCTTGTCGATCCCGTTGAACAGGATTGAAATTGCGCCGCCCGCCAGCTTACCGTCGCCATCGACGCTGAACATGGTCGCTTGCTCACTGAAAGCCGGCTTCATGATGCTGCTTTTGGCCTGCTTGCAGCCCTCAATGTACTGGTTAAGCACCTCGGTGATGGCTTGGTATTCTTCAACGTAAGTCGGTTTGCTCATGTGCTTGCTCCTGCTTCATAGGATTAGTGCAACAAAGGCATCAGGCTTTGGTATCAAGCCAGACAGATCCATAACGTGTGTAGGCGGTAGGAATCTCGATGATTTCCTTAAGATCATCTGCAGCGGTGCGAACCCAGAATGGGTCTCGGAGCATTTGCCGCCCGACAAACACCAGATCAGCTCGGCCGTTCTGCAAGATTTCTTCAGCCTGACGCCCACTCTGGATCACCCCCACAGCGCCTGTCGCAATATGCAATTCCTTACGCAGTAATTCAGCGGCCGGCACCTGGTAACCCGGGTAGGTCTCGACCTTGACCATCTTGACCCCGCCGGAACTGCAGTCGATCAAGTCAACGCCCTGAGCTTTCATCCAGCGACCATATTCGAGGAACGACTCGGGCGTGTTTCCGCCTTCGGCGTAATCAGAGCTGGAGATGCGAACAAATAGAGGGCGATCCCCCCAATGAGTTTTAACCTCTTCCAGTACCTCGCGCAGGAAGCGATAACGACGCTTGGCATCACCGCCATATTCGTCGTCGCGAGTGTTAGCCAGCGGCGAGAGAAACTCACTTAACAAGTAGCCGTGCGCGGCATGGATCTCAAGCACATCGAAGCCCGCTTCGCTGGCGCGACGTGCGGCATCGCCGTAAAGCTTTACCAGAGCCGGAATCTCATCAGCCGCGAGTTCGCGAGGAACGGGGCTGGTTTGCGTAAATGGAATCGCCGATGGCGCGATGTGAATCAGACCGGGCAGGTCAGCATTGCGCCCCGCATGGCCGATTTGAGCGCCGGCTTTTGCACCAAAGCCGTGAAGCAATTCTGTTAGCGCCTTCAAACCGGCAACGTGCTCATCGCTCCAGATGCCAAGGTCACCGGCTCCAATACGACCGTCAGCCTGAATCGCCAGCGTTTCGGGAAAAATCAGTGCTGCCTGACCCAGGGCACGAGCTCCGTAATGAACGCGGTGCCAGTCAGTCACGAAGCCATCATCCGCCGCCATGTGCATGCACATAGGGGACATGACGACCCGGTTTTTCAGGGTGAGGCCCTTAATTTCATAGGGTGATAACAACAAACTCATCTGTCCGATTCCATAGTGGTGAATATGGAATCCATGCTAACTTTTGCAGCACATTGACGTAAGTACGCACAATTTTGTGCGGTAGGCACACTTTTTATACCAAGGTAATAACAGTGAAAAAATGTAACCCTCAGGATGAAATCGAGGCTTTCGCTTGTCCCGTCGCATTCACTGTCGATGTCATTGGTGGAAAATGGAAATCGCTCATACTTTTTCACCTGATGTCAGGCACGAAGCGCTTCAACGAGCTGCGTCGGCTAATTCCAGATATCACGCAGAGGATGCTGACACTCCAGCTGAGAGAGCTGGAGACTGACGGGGTGATTCATCGCGAAATCTATCGCGAGGTGCCCCCCAAAGTGGAGTATTCGCTTACAGCGTTAGGTGACTCACTCGCGCCATTGGTGAGTGCGATGCGAGAGTGGGGAGCAGTGCATGAACGCACGATCCTGGAACTCAGGCGCTCTGCCGTCTGTGACGACAAGTTGGAATCTCTGGCTTGAATCACGCCGATGTTGAGAGGTGGAGGGGGTGAACAATGCGAAGTTTGATGCCCGCTTGGCGCAGGGTTGAAACTGCACGAGAGAAATCACTCGCGCGTGATGAGGCGAATTTTTGAGGTCGCACTGCCGTTACGAAAAATTCTGGCCGCCACCTTATTTCATGTCACGCCATCGGCTTCGGGCGTGTAGATACGCCGTCAAATCGCTGTAACCTAGTTGAGCTGCAATCTCCGTTAATGACTCTCCCTGCAATTCAAGATGCATTTCCAATTCTGCGCGAATCTGATCGAGCAATTGTCTGAAGGTTGTACCTTGCTCCTCCAGCCGTCTGCGCAAGGTCCTTGGCGTCTGGTGCAGTGACTTCGCCAGATTGTCCAGATTGGGAGTTTCACGTCTCGCTAGAGATCGTCGCGCTCCTTCAGCAACCTTGGCTGACCAACCGCTGAAATTCCGATGCGCGGCGATCCGTCGATCCAGCTCCTGCGTTAATAATTCCAACATGCCGTGATGACGGGTTTGCATTGGCAGGCTCAAGCTTCGAGCATGAAAATAGAAGCAGTTGATCGAGCAATCAAACTCAACACGATCACCAAACCATTCGGTGTATTGCTTGTAATACGACGGACGCGAATGAGTGAACTTTGCCAAAATCGGCTGCACATTGTGTCCTGTACCTCGTCGTAACTGCGCTATGGACATCACCCCGTAGTGTTCGACGACATACCGCGCCAACTCTCCTGGCGCATCAACGTTCAATTCGACTCCGACGCCGTTTTCGTCATTAACCAACCTGACATTGTCTGTGTCCGAGGCAAGAGGTGCGTACCGGGCCCAAAGGTGCATGGCTGACAAAATATCTGGACTGTACAGGCAAAGATAAGCCAAGACATGCCAGTCCTGGGGGGTGAATAGCGCGAACAATTTTAATCCGATCGCCGGATCGATACGTGCCGCTTCGCGCCACAGTTGATCCAGTTCGATCAGGTTGTAATCCGTACTTTTCCGGGCAACCTGGCTATCAAGGAAGCGCTCCAATACCTGGCCCAGCCTGCCGCGATGAAAGCGTTGGGGGGGGCGGTTGGCCGGTTCTAGCTCAATTTTGTCCATTTCGCGCATTGGGAGGACTTGCTCGCAGGTTTCTAATGAAAGGGCATTGCCCGGAAGGGCCTAAATCGAGAGTGCCATGAATACAACAATGCTCGTCAATAACCCCGCTGTGATAGTAGCCGGGATTTTCCTCTCCTTCATTTTACTGGAACTTGCCTGTTCCTCGCTTCGTCAGTCGTCAGGTAGTAAACGTGACGTGCTCATTGAAGTCGTCGGCTCCGGTATATTAGTGATGGTCACATTCCCTTTAGTCATGTGGCTAAGTGGTCTGATATTAAATCACGCCATCCCGGAAATGAAGGGCGCACTGTCCTCTATTCCATGGATCGCAGGATTTGCGTTGTTTCTATTGCTGGATGACATGACCCAATATTGGTGGCATCGCCTGACGCATCGTATTCCTGCTCTTTATGCATTGCATCGCGCACATCATTCCGCGCCCTATATGAGCATTCGCATCGTCTACCGCAACAATAGTTTCTACTATCTCTTGATGCCGGGTATCTGGCTATCAGGTGTGTTGATTTATCTGGGGCTCGCACCCGTTTATTATGTTTATTTGATTATAAAAATGACTGTGATCTTCGCCGCACACAGCAATGTTGCGTGGGACGACAAACTTTATCGCATTCGCGCTTTACGGCCGATCATCTGGGTTCTTGAGCGAACCATTTCCACTCCATCCACTCATTCTGCGCATCACGGTTTGACTGCAGAGGATGGCGTGACTCACTACAAAGGTAATTTCGGTAACCTGTTATTTTTATGGGATGTGTTGTTCGGGACAGCCAAAATTACCCGTAGGCGTCCGCCAGCATACGGTATCGAACACTTGTCACCGATAACCTGGAAAGAAGAATTGTTCTGGCCAATCGTTCGCTCCCATCGCACGGCACCCAAGGTAAGTGAAGCTAAACAGAAGGTCGCACAATGAGTCGTCATATCGTTCTGCTGTCTGGATCGAATAGATCCAACAGTCAATCAATCAAAGTTGCGCATTATCTGCGCGAGCGGTTAGAAGCACTTGAGCTTTGTGACTCAAGCGAACTAATAGATCTGGCGTCGAGTCCGCTACCGCTGTGGCCAGAAGAAGACACTCAGAAAGCCTGGAGTGCCCAGCAATCCACCCTCAAAAAAGCAACAGCATTGATCGTGATTAGCCCAGAGTGGAATGGCATGGCTTGCCCGGCCCTGAAGAACTTCTTTTTGTACGCAGGATTCAGCGAACTAGGACATAAACCCGCGCTTCTAGTTGGCGTTTCGGCTGGACTTGGGGGAGCCTACCCAATTACAGAGTTACGTGCTTCAAGCTATAAAAATAGCCGGATCCTGTATTTGCCTGAGCAACTGATTATTAGAAACGTTGAATCAATGTTTAACAGTGAGTGCCCTTCAGATGAAAATGATATGCGCATCCGCGCACGTACCGATTGGGTTTTGCATGTTCTTTGCCAATACGATGACGCCTTGCGTACGATACGAACTGCAATCAAATATCCTCCTGAGTTCTCGACGGGGATGTGAGATTGTCGCACCTCAATAAGTTTAAAGTGCAACTGTTAAAGCTAAACATTAGTGGCTGCCGGTAAAGGTCAACTATTTCCAACTCAGCCCAGATCAAACCACAGTGGGCCGTAACTCCTGCGCCAGTTCAATCAGTGCGCGCAATCGCGCCGGCACGAAGCGATGGCCCGAGTAGTAGAGCCTCAACCCGCCAAACGACGGGCACCACGGCAGCAACACCGGCACCAGGGCGCCGCTCGCCAGTTCTTCCTGGATGAACCACTCGGAAATGAACCCAATGCCGAGGCCCGACACTACGGCCTGTTTGATGGCCAGCAACTCGTTGGACGCGAAGCACACCGGCAGATCCATCTGCAGTTTTTGGCCATCGCACTCCAATTCCCACTGGTAGAGGCCACCATGGGCCATGCGCATGCCGATGCTCCGGTGGGTGAGCAGATCTCGCGGATGCTCGGGCACGCCTTGGCGTTCGAGGTACTCGGGCGTGGCCACCACAAGCATGCGGATGTCACCTGAGAGTGCCACGGCAATCATGTCTTGCGGCACAGACTCTGCCAGACGAATCCCGGCGTCGAAGCCACCGGCGATGATGTCGACCATGCTTGATTCGCTGACGATGTCGATGCGCACATCGGGATAGCGCTGAGCGTACTGCTTCAATAGCGGATCCAACAGCAGGTAGGCCGCGCCATGCGGTGCATTGATGCGCAATGTGCCGCTGGGTTCATCGGGGCCGGCGCTGGCTTCCTCGCCGGCACTTTTGATCTGTGCCAACGCAGGTGCGATGCGTGCCACATAGCGTTGGCCGATGTCGGTGAGGGCAACGCTGCGCGTGGAGCGATTGAACAGGCGCACTTTCAGGCGAGCTTCCAGGCCGGCCACCGCGCTGCTCACGGCGGTGGTGGACATGCCCAACTCCTGTGCTGCGCCGCGAAAACTGCTGCGGCGCGCCACGGCCAGTACCACTTCCAGCTCGGTCATTGCTGTTCTGTGCATGGATTGTCCTGAATATAAGGATGCTTCATCAGCCAAAGGATGGCTTATCGGAATAATGAACCCTTCTTAGACTCCTTCACAGAGGCTCGATTCAGGCGAGCCGTTTTTGAGCGAGGAGTCGCCATGCAACGCATTGAACATATCTACATCAACGGCGAGTTCGTCCTTCCACACGGTCAGGAATGGTTTGATCTTCATAACCCGAGTACCGAGGAAGTCATCGGCCAGGTTCGGCTGGGCGACGCACTGGACGCACAGCGTGCGATCGCAGCCGCCAAGGTTGCGTTCCCGGCGTGGGCCCGTACCAGCCGGGAGGAGCGCATTGCGGCACTGCACCGCATGCACCGGGCCATGGCGGCAAGGGAGGAGGAGCTGCTGGAAGCCATCCTCGTGGAGTACGGCGCACCTGCGGTTCGCGGGCGCTGGATGGCGACTTATCCGGCCGAGGTGATCGCGCAGGCAATCGATGCACTGGAGGCATTCGATTTCGAGGAACAGGTCGGCATGGCCAGGGTCATTCTGACGCCGGTGGGCGTGACCGGTCTGATCACGCCCTGGAACAGCAATGCAGGCTTCATCTGCAACAAGCTGGCCACCGCGCTGGCAGCAGGCTGCACCGCCGTCATCAAGCCTAGCGAGATGAGCGCATTGCAGACGCAGGTCGTGGTCAGGGCGTTGCACGAAGCGGGGCTGCCACCGGGTGTATTCAACATCGTCAACGGGCGAGGCGATGTGGTCGGTGAGGAAATCGCGCGACATCCCGATGTCGCCAAGATCTCGTTCACGGGCTCGTCCGCTATCGGGCGACACCTGGTAAAAACCGGTGCTGACACCATGAAGCGCGTGACGCTTGAACTCGGCGGCAAGTCGCCCACCGTCGTACTTGACGATGCGGATTTCCAGGCAGTCATGCCGCTGGTGCTGCAAGCCGGATTTCTCAACAGCGGCCAGGCTTGCATCGCAGGCACTCGCATCCTCGTGCCGCGCCGCCGGCTGGCAGAGTTCGAGCGCATTGCGAAGGAGGGCGTCTCACAGATCCGATCGGGCGATCCGCGTAACACCGACACCGACATCGGTCCGATGGTGAGCAAGAAACAATGGGAACGGGTGCAGCGCTACATCCGTACCGGCCAGGAAGAAGGCGCGAGGTTGCTGGCGGGTGGCGAAGGTCGCCCGCAAGGCTTGCATGCCGGATGGTTCGTGAAGCCCACGATCTTCACTGATGCCAACAACCGGATGCGCATCGCGCGTGAGGAAATCTTCGGCCCCGTGCTGACAATCATTCCCTACGAGGATGATGCCGATGCAATCAGCATTGCCAACGATACGGACTATGGGCTGAGCGCCCTGGTGCTGGGAAAAAGCTCGGAACGTTGTATGAACGTCGCTCGTCAGATCGATGCGGGGCGCGTGCTCATCAACACCCTGGCCCACGAACCACGTGCGCCCTTCGGTGGATTCAAGCATTCAGGCCTTGGGCGCGAAATGGGCAGGTGGGGGATGAGCGCGTATTTGGAGCCGAAGGCGTTGATCAGCTCTGCCCCATTGAAATGACTGGGTCAGGTTCCTGTCTGGGGGCACTGGGGGGGAATGGCAATTTAGCGTTCACTGGGCGACTGAAAACGGCCCGAAGCTGCCCTTGATGTCTGTTTGTTGTCGTCATATGTTACGGGCATTCATGGAGGATCCTGGCTGATGGCTCGCGTGGGTTTGATACTGAAACCCGGTTTTGCGGACTGAGAATATGCTTTCCCCGTTTTACGGGATCGACGTCAGGTTTTTTGCTCCTGCTATGGGGCAGTTTCGTTCGCAGGGTGGATTGGCTGTACTGCTCCAGGCACCGCCCCGTCAGCTTCACCTGCGCAGTGTTTGAAGGTGCCGGGCTATCTTCAGAGAGCATTGCTCAGTTCAGGTCAATGTTGGCAGCGGAACATGGATGATCGCGTCGTCCCGGCATGTCGGGCACATTCTCAGGAGATAATTGATGAGCGCTGGCGATGTACCTGTGGGGCAAGTGGTACAAGGCTACGTAACGTTTGTGGGGAGTGAGGGGGCTTGGATTGGAGCGCAGTTCATGAGCTTCAGTTATAGCGCCAATGGGAAGCGGTTTCACAAGTCTCTCAACGAAACCATTGACGCTTGGTCAACTGCAACTCTGCGTAAAGCCTCATACGGGCTGAAGGTAGGCGATCCGGTGTCGGTTTGGTGCTCTCTCAGCGACCCGGGTGTGTGTTGCATCGGCGAAAAACCAGCCGACAAGCCGGCATTGGTGCGTTTGATTGAGTCTCTGGGAGCGATAGGGTATTTAAGTTGATCCACGCTCTCCAGGCCGACATATGTTGAATTCAACATCACGAATATCCGCAAATATCAGCTTACGTCTCGGCTGACATCCGATGATGTTCCACCAAGAAGTCGACGAACAACCGCACCCGCGCCGGCATTGCCGCGCCACCGACGAATACCGCATGAATCGGTTCCTGGTCCCCCGGGTTCCACGCTTCCAGCAGCGCAATCAGTTTGCCGCGCTGCAGATCCTCACTCACGCTGAACTCCCCGATACGGGCAATGCCGGCGCCCATTCGCGCGAATTGCGCCAGCGCTTCACCACTGCTGCATTCGATGTTGCCGCTGACCTTCAGGGCAAACGCTTTGCCATCGCGGATAAATGGCCAGTTGGGTTCGGCACGCTTGAAATTGAAGCGCAGGCAGTTGTGTTGGAGCAGGTCTTCCGGTTCCTGAGGGATGCCGTGGCGTTGCAGATACTTCGGCGATGCCACCACGACCTGGCCGGTGGTGCCGATCCTGCGTGCGGTCAGCGGGCTGTCGGGCAGATGGCCGAAGCGCACCGCGACGTCGGCTTGCCCGCCAAGAATGTCGACCACTTCGTCGCCGAGGTTGAGGTCAACGACGATGTTCGGGTAACGGGCGCTGAAGGCTGCGATCAAGGGAACGATGGCCAGCCGTCCATGGCCAAGGGCGGCACTGACCCGCAGTCGCCCCTTGGGCACGCCTTGATCGGCGATGGCTTCTTCGACTTCATCCATGTCGGCGAGGATTCGTCGGGCGCCGCGCAGGAACGCTTCGCCCTCGGCGGTGAAGGTGATCGCTCGGGTGGTGCGCAACAGCAGGCGGGTGCCAAGCCGTTGCTCGGTGCGCGCGATGATCCGACTGACTGCCGAGGGTGTCAGGCCCAGTGCACGCGCGGCGGCCGACAGGCTGCCTTCCTGCGCAACGGTGGTGAATACGCTCATTTCACCTGATCTGCCGTTGAAATCCACTTGTGCCTCCTACGCAAAGGTGATTGCCAAAAATGCTATCTACCGCCTGAAAAGACGGGATCGTAGCATTGGCGGCATAGATAAGGAGCTTTCCATGCGTATCAATCCACCACTTGTTGCACTCGCCATCGGTGCCTTCGGCATCGGCGTCACAGAATTCGCCCCCATGGGCATGTTGCCGGGTATCGCTGCGGATCTGGGCGTTTCCATTCCCGCTGCCGGTTTGCTGGTCAGTGCTTATGCGCTGGGCGTATTGCTCGGCGCACCGCTGATGACCCTGACCACCGGCAGGATTCCCCGGCGCTATCTACTGATCGGGCTCATGGCAATTTTCACCCTCGGTAATCTGATGTCAGCCCTGGCCACCGATTACTACAGCCTCATGGTCGCCAGGGTGGTCACCTCACTGAACCACGGTGCCTTTTTTGGCGTTGGCTCCGTCGTCGCCGCCACCCTGGTCGCCCCGGAAAAACGAGCCGGGGCGGTTGCGGCGATGTTCATGGGCCTGACCCTGGCGACCATCGGCGGTGTGCCGCTGGCTGCCTGGTTTGGCGAAATGTTTGGTTGGCGGACGGCTTTCTGGGGCATTACCGGCCTCGGCGTGCTGACCATGGCTGCGTTGTGGTTCGCTTTGCCCAACGTGCGGGCGCCGCAAAGCGTCGGTGTCATGGCGGAAATTCGGGTATTGGGGCGCGGCCCGGTGCTCGCCGCGCTGGCCCTGACCGTCGTCGGCTCGAGCGCGATGTTTACCGTCTTCACCTACATCGCACCGATCCTCAGCAGCGAGACCCATGCGTCCACTGCTTACATCACCGCCATGCTGATGCTTTACGGTGTCGGGTTGACGCTGGGCAACATGTGGGGCGGCAAGGCTGCTGACCGCTCGATCGATCGCACCCTGATCGTCTCGCTGAGCGTGCTGATTCTGGTGTTGTTGGCGTTCACCGTACTGATGCGTTGGCCGCTGCCAGCCGCCGTGGCCATCCTGATCTGGGGTATCGCCAGCTTCGCTCTGGTGCCACCGCTACAGATGCGTGTAATGGAAGCGGCCAAGGACGCACCCAATCTGGCCTCGGCGGTGAACATCGGCGCCTTCAACTTCGGCAACGCGATTGGCGCGGCGCTGGGCGGCGCGGTGATCAGCAGCGGGCTGGGTTATCCGGCGATCTCCCTGGCCGGCGCGGCGATGGCGGGCCTGGGGCTGCTGATGGTGTTGGGATTTGCGTGGCGTTCCAGAACGGTTGAAGTCGCCGTGGTGTAACACGTTCAACAATGCTCGGCGAGTTGTCAGTCATTCATAGGGTGAGTAAGCTGCCCCCATGAATCAGCCATCCCTATCTGCCTCCTCGCCGAGCACTCGTGGCCCCGCCGAACACGACATTCGTGACCAGATTGTCGCCGCGGCCAACGAGCATTTCAGCCAATATGGCTACGGTAAAACCACGGTTTCCGACCTGGCCAAGGCCATCGGTTTTTCCAAGGCGTACATCTATAAATTCTTTGATTCCAAGCAGGCGATTGGCGAGGCCATTTGCGGCAACTGCCTGGGCCAAATCGCTGCAGCCGTCGAACAAGCGGTTAACGCAGAAGCGCTTTCAGCCACCGAGCGTTTGCGCAGGCTGGTCAAAACCGTGATCGCCACGGGTGTGGATCTGTTCTTCAACGATCGCAAGCTCTACGACATCGCGGCGTTTTCTGCATCGGAACGCTGGAACAGTGCCCAGGTGTACGAAGCGCAAATCAAGGGCTTTATCTTCGACATTGTGCGTCACGGGCGAGAAGCGGGGGAGTTCGAGCGTAAGACCCCGCTGGATGAGACTGTCGAGGCGATCAATCTGGCGCTGCGACCTTTCGTCAACCCACTGCTGTTGCAACACAATCTGGATCTGATCGAGCAAGCGCCCACGCTGACCACCAATCTCATCCTGCGCAGCCTCATGCCTTGACCCACCGCTGAGCAAAGTTTTCAGGCGATTCGAGTCAAGGCGACATCCCCCCCTTATCAAGTTTCCTGTTCCCTGCACATGAGTGGCGGGCGAGCTATACATTTAACTGGAAGTGACCATTATCAGAATTGGTCATATAAATGAATGGCTATATGCAAGTCTAGATGCCAGGTAACCATAACAATAGCGAGTCGGGCCAGTCAGTCGATGGACAGTCCTATATTGCTGCTGGTCAGGATGCAGTCGTTTCCTGAGATGTGACCATTGACGATTTTGGTCACAGGCCGGAGAATATGATGATCATCCTATTCCTCAGTAAGGGAACCTATGCGCCGGCTCCGACCTTTCCCCATTGCCGCATGCTTGTTGCCTCTTGCCCTGAGCGCCTGTGGCGAGTCTTCCAGCGGTGCAGATCCCCGCACACAGGCGCCGCTGGTCAGATCCGCTGCTGTTCAGGCGTCACCCGATGTCGCTCGTTCTTTCACCGGAGTGGTCGCGGCGCGCGTTCAGGGCGACCTGGGTTTTCGCGTATCGGGCAAGGTGCTCGAACGCTTGGTTGATACAGGACAGGCCGTGAAGCAAGGGCAGCCGCTGATGCGTCTCGACCCGGTCGACCTCGGGCTGCAAGCGCGGGCGCAGCAGGCGGAGGTGATAGCGGCTCGCGCCCGCGCCAAACAGACAGCTGACGACGAGGCTCGTTATCGCAAACTGGTCGGCGTTGGCGCTATTTCGGCATCAGCCTACGATCAGTTCAGAGCCGCCGCAGAGACTGCAAAAGCGCAGCTCAACGCCGCGCAAGCGCAGGCCGACGTGGCCCGCAATGCTTCGGGTTATGCGCTGCTGGTCGCTGATGCGGACGGCGTGGTGGTGGAAACACTCGCCGAACCCGGACAAGTCGTCAGCCCGGGACAACCGGTGGTGCGATTGGCCCGCGCAGGGCAACGCGAAGCCATCGTGCATCTGCCCGAAACCCTGCGCCCGGTTGTCGGCTCCACCGCGCAAGCCAGCCTCTACGGCATGAATTCAGCGGCTGTCACGGCAAAACTGCGGCTGCTTTCGGACTCGGCAGACCGCACAACGCGCACGTTCGAAGCGCGCTATGTGCTCGAAGGGCCACTGGCCAACGCACCGATCGGTGCGACCGTGACCCTCAGCATTGCCGAGGGCGCCACCCAGACACAGGCGTTACAAGTCCCCATCGCCGCCGTTTACGACCCAGGCAAAGGACCCGGTGTGTGGGTGATCGCCGGAACGCCGGCAAAGGTGACCTGGCGAGCGGTTCAGGTGCTGGGGGTGAGCGATGATTCGGCGCGCATCGCCGGCGACCTCACTGCCGGTGAGCAGGTTGTAGCGTTGGGCGCCCATCTACTGCGCGATGGCGAAGAAGTACGATTGCCGCAGCAGAGTGAAGTCAGCGTTGCCGGGAGTCGTCCATGAGCCAGGGGCGATTCAACCTTTCGGCCATCGCCGTGCGCGAGCGGGCGATCACGGTGTTTCTGATTTTCCTGATTGCTGTTGCTGGGACTCTGTCGTTCTTTCAGCTCGGGCGTGCGGAAGATCCACCGTTCACGGTCAAGCAGTTGACCGTGATTACCGCGTGGCCCGGTGCGACGGCGCAAGAGATGCAGGATCAGGTCGCCGAACCCCTTGAAAAGCGCCTGCAAGAACTCAAGTGGTATGACCGCTCGGAAACCTACACCCGCCCTGGACTGGCGTTCACGATGGTGTCGTTGCTCGATAGCACGCCGCCCTCGCAAGTGCAGGAAGAGTTTTATCAAGCACGCAAGAAACTCGACGATGAAGCCATCAGGTTGCCGGCCGGTGTGATCGGGCCGATGGTCAACGATGAATTTTCCGATGTGACCTTTGCGCTGTTCGCCTTGAAAGCCAAAGGCGAGCCACAGCGCTTGCTGGTGCGTGATGCGGAAGCCATGCGCCAGCGTCTGCTGCACGTGCCGGGGGTGAAGAAGGTCAACATCATCGGTGAGCAAGCCGAGCGCATCTACGTTTCGTTTTCCCATGACCGGTTGGCGACCCTCGGCTTGTCGCCGCAGGACATCTTCGCCGCGCTGAACAGTCAGAACGTGCTGACGCCCGCCGGCTCCATCGAAACCAATGGGCCGCAGGTTTTTCTGCGTCTCGACGGCGCCTTCGACAAGGTGCAGAAAATTCGCGACACACCGGTCTTCGTGCAGGGGCGCACACTCAAGCTCTCTGATGTGGCGACGGTTGAACGCGGTTACGAAGATCCGGCCACCTTTGTTGTGCGCAATAACGGTGAAGACGCGCTGCTGCTGGGCGTGGTGATGCGCGAGGGCTGGAACGGTCTGGATCTGGGCAAGGCGCTGGATGCGGAGACCGCGCGGATCAATGCGGAAATGCCATTGGGCATGACCCTCGCCAAAGTCACCGACCAGGCGGTCAATATCGACTCGGCGGTCGGCGAGTTCATGGTCAAGTTTTTTGTCGCGCTGCTGGTGGTCATGCTCGTGTGCTTTCTCAGCATGGGCTGGCGGGTAGGGGTGGTGGTCGCCGCGGCTGTGCCGTTGACCCTGGCGATTGTGTTCGTGGTGATGGCCGCCACTGGCAAGAACTTCGATCGCATTACCCTCGGCTCATTGATCCTTGCGCTCGGGCTGTTGGTCGATGACGCGATCATCGCCATTGAAATGATGGTGGTGAAAATGGAGGAGGGCTACGACCGCATCAAGGCGTCTGCCTATGCCTGGAGCCATACGGCGGCGCCGATGCTGTCCGGTACGCTGGTGACGGCAATCGGCTTTTTGCCCAACGGTTTTGCCCAGTCCACTGCCGGCGAATACACCAGCAACATGTTCTGGATCGTCGGCATCGCATTGATCGCTTCCTGGGTCGTCGCGGTGGCGTTCACCCCGTATCTGGGCGTGAAGTTGTTGCCGGACATCAAGAAGGTCGAAGGTGGCCACGCGGCGATCTACAACACGCCGAATTACAACCGTTTCCGTCGGCTGCTGACCGCGGTGATCGCCCGCAAATGGTTAGTAGCAGGCGCGGTGGTCACGCTGTTTTTCGTCGCCGTGCCAGGCATGGGGCTGGTGAAGAAACAGTTCTTCCCGACCTCTGACCGCCCCGAGGTGATGATCGAGGTGCAAATGCCCTACGGCACCTCGATCGAGCAGACCAGCGCCACGGCCGCCAAGGTCGAAGCCTGGTTGCAAAAGCAGGATGAGGCCAAAATCGTCACGGCCTATATCGGCCAGGGTGCGCCGCGTTTCTTCCTGGCGATGGCGCCAGAATTACCCGACCCTTCGTTTGCGAAAATCGTGGTGCTGACGGACAGTCAGCAAGCACGCGAAACCCTCAAATTCCGGCTGCGCGAAGCAGTTGCCGAAGGACTCGCGCCGGAAGCCCGTGTCAGGGCCACGCAAATTGTGTTCGGTCCTTATTCTCCGTTTCCGGTTGCCTACCGGGTGATGGGCCCTGATCCGGTGAAGCTGCGCGATATCGCCGAGCAGGTCCGGAGCGTGCTGCAAGACAGCCCGATGATGAGAACGGTGAACACTGATTGGGGGCCGCTGACCCCGACCTTGCATTTCAGTCTCGATCAGGACCGTCTGCAGGCAGTGGGGCTGACCTCCAATGCGGTCGCCCAGCAACTGCAGTTTCTGCTGAGCGGAGTGCCGATCACGGCGGTTCGCGAGGATATTCGTTCTGTGCAGGTCGTCGGGCGTGCGGCGGGCAATATCAGGCTCGACCCGGCGCAAATCAAGGGTTTCACTTTGGTCGGCGCGTCGGGACAACGCATCCCGTTATCGCAGATTGGCGAGGTCGATGTGCGCATGGAGGACCCGATTCTGCGCCGCCGTGATCGCACACCCACGATCACTGTGCGTGGCGACATTGCCGAAGGTTTGCAGCCACCGGATGTTTCGAGTGCGATCCTCAAGCAACTGCAGCCGATCATCGAGACACTGCCTTCCGGTTACCGCATCGAGCAGGCGGGGGCTATCGAAGAGTCCGGCAAGGCGGGCAAGGCGATCTTGCCCTTGCTGCCGATCATGATCGCCATGACGTTGCTGATCATCATCGTGCAGGTGCGTTCGATCGCGGCGATGATCATGGTTTTTCTCACATCACCGCTAGGCTTGATTGGCGTGGTGCCGACGCTGCTGATCTTCAATCAGCCGTTTGGCATCAATGCGCTGGTCGGTCTGATTGCGCTGTCGGGGATCCTGATGCGCAATACGCTGATTCTGATCGGGCAGATCCATCACAACACGCTGGAAGGGCTGGACCCGTTCCACGCCGTGGTCGAAGCCACGGTGCAACGTGCACGGCCGGTACTGCTGACGGCAATGGCGGCCATCCTGGCCTTTATCCCCCTGACACACTCGGTGTTCTGGGGGACGCTGGCCTACACCCTGATCGGTGGCACATTCGTCGGCACCATCATGACGCTGGTGTTCCTGCCGGCGATGTATTCCATCTGGTTCAAGATCCGCCCTGAGCAAAAGGCTCAGACTGGAACAGTCAAACTGGCGTAGTAACAACGCCTGCAATCGAGGCCCGCTTTCGCGGGCCTCTTTGTCCCCCCATCAAAGTGTGGTGATCTGTCCGTTGCGGTCCAGTTCATACACCTTGTTGCCCTGCAATTTCTCCTTCAGCCACCGCTCGGCCTTGCCCAGCGGTCGCTGCCGCGCCCACAACAAATCCACACCGATCTGCCAGTCCGTATGCGGATACGCCGAGAGTTGCAGTTCCACCAGCTCACCCTTGGCCAGTTCACGCTGAACAAGCTGGCGGGGCAGGGTGGCCCAACCGAGCCCGGCGCGGACCATTTCCAATAACGCCAGATAGCTCTCCGCTTGCCACAACTGGGTCGAGCGCAGGTATTCGCTGCTTGGCAGTTTGCTTGCGTGGGCGCTGAAGGCCAGGCGGCGATGGACGTGCAGGTCGTCGAAGGTGACGTTGTCGAGTTGCGCCAGTGGATGATCGGGATGGCAGACGTGCAGCATGATCAGTTTGCCCAGTTGCTGGAACGCCAGTTCCTTGGGGTAGCCGGGCTGCGAAAACGCCACGCCGAGTACCGCTTCGCCGCTGCTGACCAGTTCGCTGACGTCGCCATACACCGGATGACGGATGATCAGATCGACAAAGGGGAACGCGGCCTCGAAGGCTTTGAGCACCGGCATGATCGGGCCGTACGGCGTTTCAATTGCCAGTGTCAGGCTGGTTTCGACGTTGTCCGAAAGGCAATCGGCATGGGCTTCGAAGGTCATGCAGCGTTCGAGCACGGCTTCGGCCTGCACCAGCAATTTGTGGCCGCTGGCGGTGAGGGCAGGGCTGCGATTGCTGCGGTCGAACAGGTCGACGCCAAGGTCGGTTTCGAGGTTGGCAATCGCCGCGCTGATGGTCGATTGGGTCTTGCCCAGTTGGCGCCCGGCGGCGGAAAACGATCCGCTTTTGACTACTTGGACGAACATCAACAGTTGATCGAGTGAGAAGCGCAAGCGGTGAACTCCCGGGTCGAAAATAAAGGTTTGGAGCGGCTAACGAATGCCTGATTGTGCCATCGAAAAAAACGATGGTTGCTAATTTGTTTCATCGTAATAAACGTTCAACTATGGCCTCGCGTCAAACGATCTCCGGGGCGGATCTGACCTTCAAGCGCCCCTGAGCATGCCCGCGATCTCAACAGATGCCGCACCTTCAGGAGCGTGTGAAATGACTACACAACGCATTCATCCGGTGGACGAGGTTTTGCCACTGCGACAGTTGTTCACGTTTGGCTTGCAGCATGTGCTGGTGATGTACGCGGGAGCGGTGGCAGTGCCGCTGATTCTCGGCAGTGCGATGGGGCTGACCTCGGCGCAGATCGTTTTACTGATAAACGCCAACCTGTTGACCTCGGGTGTGGCGACGTTGATTCAAACCCTTGGCTTCTGGAAGTTCGGCGCGCGGCTGCCGCTGATTCAGGGCTGCTCGTTCATAGCCCTGGCGCCGATGATCATGATCGGCAAGGAATTCGGCCTCAGTCAGATTTTCGGTGCGGTGATCGCGGCAGGCTTTATCACCATTGCTCTGGCACCGGTGTTCAGCCGCTTGCTGCGGTTTTTTCCGCCGGTGGTGATTGGCAGTCTGATCACCATTATCGGCATCTCGCTGATGCCGGCAGCGGCGATCTGGCTGGGCGGTGGCAATCCCGACTCGGCGGACTTCGGCAATCCCGCGAACTTGTTGCTGGGCCTGGCCACGGTCAGCGTGACGTTGCTGATCTACGCCAAATTCAAGGGTTTCATTGGCAACCTCAGCGTGCTGATTGGCCTGTTCGTCGGCAGCCTGATCGCAGCGGCTTGCGGCATGACTCACTTCGGTCGGGTCAGCGAAGCGGCGTGGTTTGAGCTGAGTGCGCCGATGGCGTTCGGCGCGCCGGAATTCGCGCCGGTGCCGATTCTGATCATGACCCTGGCGATGCTGGTGATCATGGCCGAGACCACCGGCAACTGCCTGGCGATCGGCAAACTGACCGGCAAAGCCACCACGCAACAGACCCTCGGCAACGCGTTTCGCGCCGACGGTTTGTCGACCATGCTGGGTGGCTTGTTCAACAGTTTTCCCTACAACGCTTTCACTCAAAACACCGGTTTGATCGCGCTTTCGAACGTGAAAAGCCGCTTCGTCGTGGCCGCGGCCGGGGCAATCATGGTGCTGATGGGCTTGTTCCCGAAACTCGGCGCGTTGATCGCCGCAGTGCCGACGCCAGTGCTCGGTGGCTGCGCGATCGTGATGTTCGGCATGACCACGGTGGCGGGGATTCAGGAACTGTCACGGGTGCAATTCGAGGGCACTCGCAACGGCATCATCGTCGCCGTATCGGTGAGCGTCGGCGTGCTGCCAATGTCCTTTCCGGCGCTGTTCGAGCACGTCGGCCCGACCCTGAAACTGGTGCTCGACAGCGGGATTTTCCTCGGTGCGATCACCGCCATCGTCCTCAACATCCTGCTCAACAACGATAAAAAATCCACTGAAACCATCGGCGCTGAACTGGCCGACTGACAGTTTGTTTTCCACTGCCCAGGAGTTACCCATGAATCAATTCACTCAGCTCATCCCGGCCGGCGTCAGCGAGCTTGATCTGACGTTGCTGCGCCAGACCATCGCCTTGTCCGAGGCATCGAAGCAACGCGGTCGCCATCCGTTCGCGGCATTGGTCGCCGATCGCAACGGCAAGGTGATTGTCGAAGCGGGGAATAACTCGATGCCGCCCGAAGGCGATCCGACGCAGCACGCCGAGTTGGTGGCGGCCGCCGCAGCGGCAAAACTGCTGTCACCGCAAGAGCTGGAACTGTGCACGCTGTACACCAGCGCCGAACCTTGCTGCATGTGTGCCGGCGCTGTGTATTGGACGGGCATCGGGCGGGTGGTTTACGCCTTGTCGGAGCATGCGTTGCTGGGATTGACCGGTGACCATCCGGAGAACCCGACGTTCTCGCTGCCATGCCGCGAGGTGTTCGCCAAGGGGCAGCGCAAGGTCAGTGTGTTGGGTCCGATGCTGGAGGGCGAGGCGGCTGAGCCGCACAAGGGTTTTTGGTCGTAACAGGGAGCTCCAGAAACGACAAGGCTCTGAATAAATCAGAGCCTTGTCGTTTAAGACTGACGAATTGAACGTGTTATTTCGATGTGTCTACGCTGGTTGAGCAAGAAAGCCTGTAATGCTCATAGTTCAAATCCTTTAGCCTTTCTGGCAGCTTGTAAGGGGCGGGGCAACTCTTGCCCTGCCACTTGATTGTGATGATGCCTTGATCTTTGGTAACAAGCGCTAACGCCTTGCCGGTGGGGTCGGAAAGCGCCAGTTGTTTACCATCGGCGTCCATCAGTACGGCTCCGAATGGGAGGGGTTTGCCCTCGGCATCGTAGAGTTCGAACTGGATCCGTCGACCTTTGCTGCCCTCGAAGCGCGCGAGCACGACTGAACCTCGTCTCGGTACGAGTTGTTGAGTGGCGTTGTCCAACTCGATTTCACCGCCGAGATTGCGTGTATCCAACGTCACCCAGTTCACGCGATAGGGCTGTGCATTTGGAACGACGGCATAGCCGTTGAGGCCGGTTTTTACGCCGGAGTAGCTGCTGACTTCTACCCCTGACATGCCAGGCACTGCCACCAGGGCGAATGTTTCGCCGACGGTCTGGCCCATGTTGATTCCCCCCGCGTGGGCCACGATCGATCCGGCCGCGCTCAGGTTCTGTGATTCATAACCGCTGCCCCGGCTGTAGCCCAATCCCAGATCACCCATCGCTGTGCGGGTACTCAGGCTGAGCGAGCCAGAGCGATCACCTTGCACACTGCGCCCGGTCTGTACGGAATAGTAGGTGTCACTGTCTTCAGTCAGATAACCATTGATCCCGGCTTGCGTACTGGTGCCGGTATTCTGATGATTGCTGGAAATATAGGCGCGAGGTGCGCGAGGTGTCGATCCGAGCGGGAATGAAATCGAAACGCTCAATTGGGTGTCGTGAGTGGTGTCGCCGCGTGTGCCGAATTCCTCGGTTTTACTCAAGCTGATGTTGTAGTTCAGGTCGCGCCAATTGTTGTTGTAACCGGCGGAGAAGCTGCGCGAGCCGCCGCGATCCCAATAGCGCTGATCACTGGCATTCAAGTACAGCGAGCCGTACTGGCGCGCTTCACCCAGGGTCTGGTTGATCGTGAGGTCGGTACGGGTTTTGGCGTTACCTGCGCGCCGCGTAGCGCCGGTGCTGGTGTCCTGAACGTGGTCGGTCAGCGTGCGGTAACCCTCGGTCGAATAACGATAGGCGGCGAGGGTGAAGCTGGTATCGGTGCCCGTGAAGGTCTTTGCATAGAGCGCGCGTACGCTGCTGCCCTGGGTCGTCTTACCGAATGCCTTGCTGGACGATTGTGTGAGGTCCAGCGACATCGCGCCAATCGAAGTGTTCTTCGCCGCACCGACGGAAAGCGCCTTGAAACCATTGCTGGCCTGAATGCCGGCAATGCCTGTCAGGTTGCTGGTCAAACCGTAGGCGAAAGTACCGCCCAGGAAGGCCGGCTTGTCGTAGCCCTCGCTGTTGTTGTTGAATTTGCCGCTCGACAGGCTGTACTTCAATTGACCCTCACGCACCATCGTCGGCAGGGCGGAGAACGCCTGCCGGGTGACCTTGCGCCGACCATCCGCCTCGACAATGGTGATCTCCAGATCGCCATTGGAACCCGATGGATAGATATCACTGATCTCGAACGGCCCCGGCGGCACGTTGGTGGTGTAAAGAATGTAGTTATCCTGGCGGACCTCGATCTTCGCATTGGTTTCAGCCACGCCACGAATGATCGGCGCATAGCCGCGCTCGCTGTCTGCGCGCATGCCCTCATCAGAGGCCACCTTGACGCCTTGATAGCGCACGCTGTCGAACAGGTCTGAGTCGGAAAAGATTTCACCCGCGCTCAGTTGCCCCTTGATCGCCGTGAGGTCGCGCTGGATGAACGTGCGGTTGCTGACAAACCGGTTGGGCCGGCCGGTGGCACTGCTCAGATTGGACTCGTTGCGCAAACGCCAGGCACCGAAGTTGATGCCGTTGCGCAGACCCAGGTTATTTGAGATTTGCGTCGAGTAATCGGTTTTGCTGCGGGAGCTGCTCAACTGATAGTTGATGAACCCGGCGGCCACGCCATCGTCCCAAAGTTCTGGGTCAACATAGCCGCGCATGCCGCGCGCCATCGCGACCTGCGGCACGCTGATATTGAGGCGCAGGCGGTTGGCGTCAAAACTGATACTGGCTTGCTCGATCATCGACGCAAGATCGTAGTGATCGGCCGGCCGTTGCTCGTCAACCAGGCCTTGCTCACGCAGTTTGCGCATGTCTACGCCCAACTGCTGTAACAATTCCAGGGTGATACGTGGCTCGACTTTGCCGTTGAGCGGGTTGGCAGCGAAATCAACGTCGCGACGACCGACCAGCGTGCCGTTGCTGAACACGTCAACGCGATATCGGCCCGGCAGAACGCTGTTGGCATTCAACAAGGGTTGCAGATCGACCGCCGATGAACCTTCAAGAAACAAGGTATTGAAAGCTTCACCCGCTACCGCGGCGGGGGCTTCGGCACCCATGGCGAATCCACAAATGGCCATATTGATGGCAAAGCACAATGGATGCAGGCAGCCCAACGCCGTTTTGTTTTTATGGCGCGCAACGTGATGCTTTACACAACTTGCAGATGTGTGGTGTTGGGAGGAAAACATGCAATTTGCCTTATCAGTCCGTGTTGCTTCAACCGGAGTCCGGAACTCGTAAATAGCTTGTGAATTGGCGGGGTGGGGCGGGGAAGTTACTGGGCGGATGCATCTTTCACGCGCTCGGCATGACTTTCGGTAGCGCTGAGTGGTGCATCGAATCGTTGTTGTGCGCCGTAATCGTTAATGGCTGAAAACGTCAGACGCGGAGAGCCAGGTGGCAACTCTTTCAAGTTGAAGGAACGAACTTCGCCCGGAACGATCATTGTCGAATCAATCACCAACTCTGCTTTTTTTCCTGCAGCGACTTTCAGGTCGGCCAGCGACACATGGTAATTACTCTGGTTTTTTACTTTCAGTACCGACTTGCCAGCTTGCGTGACCAATTGCCATACAAGTTGCACCGGCGCTTGCGCGGCGTCACCGGCCAGTCCGTTCGGGCGAAAAAAAACCTTGATGCGCTGACGCACCGCCAGTTGCAGGGTGTTGACATCGGCAGCACTGGCCTGAGGGATTTCCTGCACGTTCAGCCACACCACCGACTCTTTGTCTGCAGGCATGCCCCGGCCCTCATAGAGAATCCTCAACAGTTGCTGTTGATTGGGTTCGAGTCGGGCCAGCGGTGGAGTCACCGCAAATGGCGGCGCGCTGCCAGCGGTGTCGCCGGCATCCAGCCACGATTGCGCCAGGATGGTTTGCCCGCCGTTGCGCACGGTGACGTTTGCCTCTTTGTGCGCGCCATCGAAAATGATCCGGGTGGAACTCAAGGATATGCTGGCGAATGCCGAGTGCGTCATCAACAACCCGGCAAGCCCCAGACACAGCGGAAAATAGCGACTTAACATAGTTTTCACCGATTGATCTGGTCGGGAAGGACGAGGCACAGCGGCCCCGTCCAGGTATTACGCGCTGCTTATTCGTATTCGAGAACGAACGGCAGAGTGGCGTTACCGGTACCTGCAGTAGCGGTGGTCTTGTCGCCGGTGGTGACGTAAGCGGCTGCGAAGGACAGGGTGCCGTCGCCGCCAGTGGTGCCGTCGCCAGTCAGGCTGGTCTGTACTTTGGCAGTGGCTTCGGAGCTCAGGTCGATCAACTGGCCGTTGCTGTCCAGCAACGCGATACCTACGCCTTTGGCCGCATCAGTACCCTGCAGCTTGAGAACTTTCTTGCCATCAACCAGGCCCGAACCGCCGTTGACGGTTGGTTTGAACAGCATCGACACCTTGGTGCCGGCGTTGCAGTTCACTTTCAGGTTGAAATCGTTGGCAGCCACGCGACCAGCACCCGGGGCAGAATCGGTGCCCATGTCTTTGATCGATACGCTGCCCATGTCCACGGCGATCATCTTGTCGTTACCCGAAGCGCCATCTACCGAGCACGCATCGTTGTTGATGACGCCGGTGAAGCTGATCTGACCGCTGCCGCCCTTGACGGCTTTAGCGGCTTCTTCAGCCAGTGCACCAGTGGAGGCAGCCAGTACGGAAAGAGTGAGTACTGCGAAAGCGAACTTTTTCATGTTTATATCCGAAGTTATTGTGAAATGCTGCATTTGAAATGCCTGGTCATCTTAGGTCGGTGATAGCGATGGGTCTTTGAGATTTGTCTTAAAGCGTGGCAAGTGCGAGTTATTCAGCAATATCGGAAGTGCATGCTTATAATTTCATTCAATTGTATGGCGGACTAAATGAGACAATTCTCAAAGTCGCACGGGCTCTGTCTGGTTAGTATGCGCGGATGCAGAAATTCTCAGTCAATGCAAAGTTTGTGAACGGTCTTTCTGCTTGAAAGATAATCCAGACGTTTTTGCTATTAATGGCTGATAGAAAGAGGTTCCCGGTTTGTGAACACGCTTCGTATATTGGTATTGGAAGATCACGCCTTCCAGCGCACGGCTGCGGTCAGCGCGCTTAATAGTCTGGGTTACAAAAATATCTTTCAGGCGGCTGACGGCAAGGATGCGCTGGCTGTGATCTCCCAGGCAGGGGGCGTGGACGTTGCGTTGTGTGACTTGAGCATGGCCGGGATGGATGGTTTGACCTTTTTGCGCCTGGCGAGAGAGGCCGGATTGATTCGCGCAGTGATCATCTGCAGTTCATTGCCTGAAGACTTGTTGCGCACGGTCGATCGAATTGTCACGTTGCAGGGCCTGGAATTACTCGGCAGTGTCGCCAAGCCCTTGATGGTCGATGTACTGGCGCCATTGCTGGCTCGCTATCGGCCGCACAGCCAGGTCGATGCCAAACTGGCGGAAAGTCATCTCGATCAGCCTACGGAGAACGAAGTGCTCGAAGCGATACGCCGGCAGGAATTTCGCGCGTACTTCCAGCCCAAGTTTCATCTGCGCAGTGGTGAGGTGGATGGCGCCGAGGTGCTGGTGCGCTGGCAAAGCCCCAGTCGCGGGTTACTTTCACCGGGTATGTTCCTGCCCACGATCGAGCGTTGCGGGCTGCTCGACGAAATGTTTTTCAGCCTGCTCACGCAAGGACTGAGTCTGCAGCGTTTTGTGCAGTCCCACGGCAAGCCGTTCAAGCTCGCCTTCAATCTCGACGTCACGCAGATGGCCAACCCGAACCTTGTCGATCGAATCAAGGCACTGTTGCGCATTCACGGCGCCTCGCCAGCCGGGCTCATATTCGAGCTGACGGAAACCGGCCTGCTGCAGATGCCCGAGATCAGCATGGAAAACATGGTGCGTCTGCGCATGCTCGGCTTCAGCCTGGCGATCGATGATTTCGGTGTCGGCTATTCTTCGCTGGAGCGACTGTGTCAGATGCCGTTCAACGAAATCAAACTCGACGCCGGCTTCGTGCAGAATTTCCAGCAGGCTCGCTACAGTGCGGTCATCCACGGTGCCTTGGCCCTGGCGCGCGAGCTGGACATGCGTGTGGTCGCAGAAGGTATTGAAACCGCAGACCAGGTTCATCACCTGGCTCGACTCGGTTGCCAGTGGGGGCAGGGCTTCTTCTATGCTCGACCCATGAATTGGGCGCACCTGGTCGATTGGCGCTTCGAGGGTCAAAAGTCGTCCTGGCGCCGCGCAATAGGTACGTCCGACCTTTGATGCGCGCTCGCGGTCTGACTTTTGGGACAAAGCCCTATTTCGTCGTGTCTTTAAAACAATCATCATGTGCCGAGAAATCAATCAGATGCACCTGAAAGCTTCGGTGATGCCCGGGATCGGCTGCGGTTGCCAAGTGCTGATGATCCTTCAACCCTCCTCATCATGGAGCTGCTCATGCATTGGTCAGTCGTGAATCCGTTACGCGTTGCCATCCTTGATGATCACTCGCTCATACGTCTGGCGATGAAGTCGCGGTTGACGCGCGAAGCCGAGTTCAGTGTCGTGGGTGTGTACGGGAGCAGCGCGCAGTTGCTCGCTGGATTGCGCGAGGTCGACATCGACCTGCTGATACTCGACTACAAGCTGCACGATGGCGAGCTGGACGGGCTTAATCTGATTCGCCTGCTGCGCAAGCAATATCCAGACATGCGCATCCTCGTCTCATCCTCTGAAGAGCGCCCGGCGGTGGTGAACATGGCGATCGGAGCGGGCGTCAGTGGATTCTTCGGCAAGTCCCAGCCAGTCGATGACCTGATCACGGGCATCCGCTGCGCAGCGTCCGGCCAGTTGTACCTGTCGCCGGCAATGGCCTTCGAGCTTGATGTGCTGCCTGCGTCGGTCGATGAGCCTGCTGGTGCCAATGATGACGGCGCGGTGCACAGCGACGATTTTCTGAGCAATCCTTTGCTGTCGCCGAAGGAGAAAGAAGTCTTGCGCTGCTGTCTCGAGGGCATGGGGGTGACGCAGATCGCTTTGAAGTTCTCGCGCAGTCGCAAAACCATCAGTGGGCAAAAACAGGCCGCTTTCAAAAAGCTTGGCATTCGTGGTGATGCAGAGCTGTTCAAGTTGCAGCACAGCCTGACAGCCGACAACCAGGGATAACTCGCTTATGTTTCATCTGTTGCGCGGTGTTTTGCTCGTCAGTGTGCTTTTCGTATTCGGTAGCGGGTCGTTGTGGGCAGCAGAGCCGCGCACTCTGCAGGTGTTCGGTCGATCAGACTGCAAGGAGGTGCAGGTCGATCTGAGCAATGAAGACTGGAGTTGGCTCCGGCAGAAACGCAGCCTCGTATTGGGATCGGCGCTTCCGGATTTCCCGCCCTATGTCATGACCGCCAGCGGTACGCGTTATGAGGGGATTGCCGCCGACATCGCCTGCATTATCGGTCAGGCCCTGCATGTCGAAGTTACCGTCAAGGCATATCCCGACCGTCGCGATGCCATGGCGGCGCTTGAACGTGGCGACATCGACATGTTGGGCAGCTCCAACAGTTTCGAGTTGATCGACGGCCTCGTTACGCTCAGCAAGCCTTATGTCGAAGACGTGCCGGCAATGTTCATGCGCGGCGATGATCGGCGACCGATGCCGGCCAATCTGGCCGGTTTGCGTATTGCGGTTGCCGACGATTACCTGCCATCCAGTCAGCTGCATGGCTTGTATCCCAACGCCGAGTTCGTACTTTTCCCATCGAACGAGTTGGCACTGGCTGCGCTGGCCTTTGGCAAAGTCGATCTGTTTCTGGGCGACACGGTGTCCAGCAACTATCTGATCAACCTCAACTACTTCAACTATGTGCGCCTGCACTCTTTCGTCAAAACGCAAACCAACGGTTTCAGCTTTGCCCTGCGCCGAGGTAATGATCAATTGCTGCGTCTGATCGACTCGGTCATCGAGTCGATGGGAGAGGGCAAGATAGCCGAAATCACCAAACGCTGGTCCGGTGGCGGCGGGGCACTGACCTCCAAACGTATTGATCTGACACCCGGCGAAGCACGCTGGCTTGAGCTGCACCCGGTCGCGCGGTTCGTGATCAATGACGATCAGGCGCCATTTGCGTTCTTTGATGGCGATGGCAACTTTGGCGGAATCGGCGCCGATCTGCTGGAACTGATTCAGCGGCGCACTGGTTTGCAGATCGATGTGAAGCGCACCGACAGCTTTTCCAGCTTGAGCACACGCCTGCTGGATGGCAGCGCCGATATCTCGTTGCTGACGCCAACCGTCTCCCGTGAAGTCGGTATGCGTTTCACCCACCCGTTCCTCGCCAGTCCTTTTGTGATCGTCACCGCCAAGGACGCTGGCGCGCCTTCAAGCCTGCAGGAGCTACGCGGCAAGCGCGTCGCCGTCCCCGAGAGCTCGGCGGAGCGTGAGCTGCTCAAGGATTATCCCGACATTGAAATTGTCGACAACGAGACAGTGCTCGGCGCTCTGGCTGACGTGAAGGATGGGCGAGCAGACGCGATGATTACCACGCTGCACAGTGCGCGCTATTACATCGCTCACATCTACAGCGACAGTTTGCGCATCTCCAACATCGTCGGCATGAACAAAGGTTTCCTCGCCTTCGCCGCCCGACGCGCCGATACCGAACTGGTCAGCATTCTGAACAAGGCTCTGCTGAGCATTCCACCCGACGAGCTGGACGTGATCCTCAACCGTTGGCGTCCCATTGCCGCGTTCTCGGGACTGTCGTGGCGCGATTACAAGGTGTTGATCTATCAAATCAGCGCTGGTGCCTTCTTGATTATCCTCGGATCGCTGGCGTGGAATTTCTATATTCGCCGGCAGATCCGCGAGCGCAGTCGGGCAGAGCGCTTGCTCGGCGATCAGCTGAAGTTCATGGGGGCGCTGATCAACGGCACGCCGCATCCCATTTACGTACGCGATCGGGAAGGTCGGCTTGTCACCTGCAATAACAATTATCTGCAGACGTTTGGCCTTTTGGAAAAAGACGTGATCGGCAAGACCGTGCTCGAAAGCGGCAAGCGCAATCGCCAGGAAGCGTTGCAATTTCACGATGACTATTTGCGCGTCATCGAGCGGGACGAACCTTACGAGGTGGATCGCACACTGCATGTCGGTGATACGCGGCTGATCATTTATCACTGGATCCAGCCTTATCACGACACGACGGGGGAAGTCAGAGGCGTGATCTGCGGCTGGATCGACATCAGCGAACGCCGCGAACTGATCGAGGAGTTGCGTTCGGCGAAAGAGCTGGCCGATGAGTCAAGCCGCGCCAAAACCACGTTCCTCGCGACCATGAGCCACGAGATCCGTACGCCGATGAGCGCCGTGATCGGCATGCTCGAACTCACCCTCAAGCGTGCCGAGCAGGGCCACTTTGATCGACCGGCGATTGAAGTCGCCTACGACTCGGCGAAAGGCCTGCTGGAGCTGATCGGCGATATCCTCGATGTGGTTCGCATCGAGTCTGGGCATGTCAGTCTTTCGCCCAAACGTGCCAACCTGCGCGAACTTGTAGAGTCCGTGGCGCGGGTGTTCGACGGCTTGGCCAGGCAGAAGAGTCTGGTATTGAAGCTCGATATCGACGCCACTGTCGGCTGTGACGTACTGGTTGATCCGATGCGATTCCAGCAGGTGCTCTCGAATCTGGTCGGCAATGCCATCAAGTTTACCGATACCGGGCATGTCAGCGTCTCGATTCGCGGCCAACGCCTTGCTGACGAACGTTTGCAGGTCGATCTCAAAGTCGAGGATACCGGCATCGGCATTTCCAGCGCTGATCTGCAGAACCTGTTCCAGCCGTTTTCGCAAGCCAATCACGGCCCCTCGAACCGGGGCGGCACCGGTCTGGGATTGGCGATTTCACGTTCGTTGTGCGAGTTGATGGGCGGGCGACTGAACATCACCAGTACGCTGGGCAAAGGCACCTGCCTGGAAGTGTCGCTGTTCTTCAATATCCTCAGTCCGCTCGGCGGCAAGGTGCTGCCTGTTTCGGTTGTCCAGGACAAGCCAGTGCCGACGCTGCGGATTCTGGTAGTGGATGACCAGAGCGCCAACCGTCTGCTGCTGACGCAGCAGCTCAGCTTTCTTGGCCAGGCGGTGCGTGATGCTGCCGATGGAGCGCAGGCATTGGCATTGTGGCGTTCGGAGCCGTTCGACATTGTGATCACGGACTGCAACATGCCGGTCATGAACGGCTACGAACTGGCCCGCACTATTCGCCTGGACGAACGCGACAGTGGTGGAGCGCCGTGTATCGTGCTGGGCTTCACAGCCAACGCGCAGCCGGAAGAAAAAGTGAAATGCCGAGAGGCGGGGATGGACGACTGTCTGTTCAAACCGATCAGCCTCAGCACCTTGTCGACCCTGCTTGCCGGCTGGGAAAAGGACGTCGAAACCGAGCCAGTTGAAAGCCCGCCTGCGGTGGGTATCAAGGAGTTGGGGTCGATTCGCGAGCGTCTGACCGAGCTCACCGGAGGCGATCTCGACATGATGAAAGAACTGCTGCGCGAGGCGCTGTCGAGTTGTGAGAAGGATCTGGAGGAGCTGCATTCGCTGATACCCGAAAGCGATCCCGGGTTGTTGGCTGACCTGGCACATCGGATCAAGGGCGCGGCGCGCATTGTCGCCGAGCATCAGGTCATCGAGGCGTGTAACGACCTTGAGGCCGAGTGCGAAGCGCCGGTCATCGATCCACTGGATATCAATCGCAGCGCGTTGAAGCTGGAGCATGCACAGGCTGATCTGATCAAGAAAATCAAACGGGTCGAGCTGTAACCGTATTGGCGCAGGGCTCTGCTGACTGGCCTTGCATTGAAGGGGGACGTTAAAGATCATTTTGCAACGGGCGATACCTTGGTTAATAACCATGGAGTTTCGCGATGATCATTCGACGTCCTTTATTGATTGCCTGTCTCTGCCTGCTGAGTTTTGACACCGTCAGCGCGGCCCAGTCTGCGCCTGTCAGCGGAGTGATTCGCTTCAGCGGACAGATCGTCGAGACAAGTTGCATGGCGAGTGGCGCCAGCCGTGCTTCTGCTTCTGTCGAGCTGCTTGATTGTCCGCAGGCGAGCACTGGTCAGATGTTCTCGGTGACCAACGTCAGTGCGGCAGGGCGGGGTGAGCCGCGCCAGCAAGTGTTCGTGAAGATGATTGCCGATACCCACGAGCAGGAAAAATATTACGACCAGCGTTTGCTGCTCACGGACAACAAGGGCCATCAGATAACGACTGGCAATTACGTCGTGACGCTGACGCTGCCTTGATGGGCTGAGAAAGAATGAGTTTGCGCCCCTTGTTTCAAGGTTACTGACAAAAAGGGGCGTTAATAATGAGAATTGTCTGGTTCGTATACGACCGTCCCGCGCTTCTGGCATTGCGCCGCTCGCCACCGTTGCAAAATCCCTCCCTCCAAAGACTTTGAACCAGGCCGGGCCTCGCTAGCGCGGGCTTGTCATCAAGGTGTGGTTTTCGCTCAGCGATCCCTGCGGTCATTTTGAGACAAGTCTCATATCGGCCAGGTTGGCCCTTTGGTTATTTTCTTGAAAGGAAGAATGGAGCTGCCAAAGGTGTCCGATGTTTCTTGAAAATAACCGAAGTCGATCCTTGCGGATCCTGATCGCCGATAACGACGTGCGTAGAGGTCTGTCGATTGAACAACAGTTCAACAAGCTGGGCTGTCTCAGCGTAGTGAACGTCTGTACTTATCGTGACCTGAGAGTACTGACGTATTACTGCCCCCAACGGCTCAGCCTGGTCGTCGTCAATGCTGAGTTGCTCAACGAGATGGCGATGGATCCGCTCGATTTTTTTGGGGAAAACCCGTTGATTCGTCACCTGCTGATTTTCAACCCCAGTGATGATCATCAGTGGTCGAAGACCGTCTTCAATCCGCATCCGCAACGCTGGATGCGTCTGGTCTCGAAAATCGATCTGCCGCGATTGGCGGATTTTCTGATGCTGGCCGACCCGACGCTCAAGGAGCTGGCGGAGCCGGCCTCATCCGACTCCACGCTTTCTTCGGGCGCAAACCGCTAGCTGTTGCGCCTTCGCGCGGTCATCCGCTTGTGCTTTGAGGTGCTATTGCTCAGCGCCTGCTTTGCTGCCCGCTCGTTTGCCCCATTGTCTTGAATACACTCTAAGGTAAGGCATCATGCTGCTTCGTAAACTCAATCTCGCGCCGCGTTCGGCGCTGTGTTTTGGCTTGTTCTGTCTCATGATTATCGCGATCGGATTGATCGCCTTGCAGCAAGTCGACTTGCTCAATAAGGCGGAGACCTATGTCGAGACGACCATCGTGCCGAGTATCAAGCTACTCGGACAACTGGATCGTGAACTCATCGAAATCAAGGGCAATAACGCCCGCCTGCGCAACCCTATCGAAACACCTGAGCGTAAGGCTCAGGCCTTGATGGACATTCAACAGTCGCGTCAGCTCATCAAAAAACATCAGCGCGCACTCATTGATCTGCTGGCAACTGACGCCGGGCGTGAGGCCTTCGAGGCGTTCGCCAAAGCACAACAAGTCAATGATCAGGCGCAGGACCAATACCTTGAAACCGTGGCAAAAGGGCAGCTTGAAGCGGCTATTGCGCTGTCAAAGAATCAGATGCGTGCCGCCTCGGACGGCGTGCAGGTCGCGCTCAAGAAGCTGATTGCTCTCAACGAAATTGAAGCTTATGAAGCGGGCAAGCAGGCCGACAATGTTTACGAACACACGCTGTTGATCGTCAGTGTGTTCATTGTCATTGCCATCGGTGCTTCCTTGGCCTTGGCAGTGTTGTACACCCGCAGCCTGACGGTGCCGATTGCAGGCTCGCTAAGGGTTGCGGAATGCATCGCCGCCAACGATTTGAGCGAAACCATCGCGCTGGATGGTTCCGATGAGGCGGCGCAGATGCTGTCGTCACTGGCGGCGATGCAAACCAGTTTGCGTGATGCCCTGATCATGATCCGTGACTCGTCCACGCAGTTGGCCGAAACCTCGGAAGTCATGCACGGCGTCACCGAAGATATCTCGCGTATCACTCAGCGTCAGAGCCATGAAATCGAAATGGCCGCCACGGCCGTGACGCAAATGAGTGCAGCGGTGGAACAGGTTGCGGACAACGCCGCATCGACCTCGCAACTGACGTCGGAATCAAGCGCCGCAGCCATCGCCGGTAAAACCCGGGTCAGCGAAACGGTTGCGGCAATCAATCTGATGGTTTCCAGCGTGCATAGCACTTCGGCAGAAGTGCAGGCGCTTTCTACGATGGCGAGCGATATCAGCAGCGTGCTGGACGTGATCCGCGAAGTCGCCGAACAAACCAATCTGCTCGCTTTGAACGCGGCCATCGAAGCAGCGCGGGCGGGGGAGGCGGGCCGTGGCTTTGCCGTGGTTGCTGATGAGGTGAGAGGGCTGGCCCAGCGTACGCAGAAATCGACCGAGGACATCGAGTCCATGGTCAGCTCCATTCAGTCGGGCACCAGTCGGGCGGTTTCTTCCATGAGCCACACCCGCTCTCAGGCCGAAAGAACACTCAAGATGGCCAATATCGCCGGCGAAGTGCTGACCGACATCACTGGCTCTCTGAATCTTATCAATGAACGAAACCTGCTGATGGCGACCGCTGCCGAAGAGCAGGCTCAGGTTGCGCGCGAAGTGGATCGAAGCCTGATCAGCATTCGCGACCTGTCTTGCGAAACCGCAGAAGGCTCTAAACAGACGGCAGTTGCATCGGCGGAGCTCTCGCAGTTAGCGGCGTCGCTGAACAAATTGACCAAGGAATTCAAGCTCTGACTGTGAGCGTAAAGCCCTGGTTGCCAGGGCTTTTTTTATCAGTGCTTGAACGGTGAAGTGAAGTCTTGCACATCGGGTGCAGAATTCTGAGCTGGCGATGCGGTTTGTGCCGTCAGTTGTTCAATGCAGGTGGCGAGTTGTTTTTCATAGCTCTCAAGCACCGCTTCGGCTTCAGCTTCGCGCTCATCACGCAAGCGAAAGAAGTCGTCGCGACTGAGCTGATCCGCTACGAGGCGGATATTTTGCTCGATGATCGCGCACAGAGAATCTTCATCCTCTAGCGCGGTGCTGGTTTGCGTCGCGCGTTGAGTGTTTTCCAGT
The DNA here is from genome assembly GCF_002754355.1 of Pseudomonas sp. 29. NCBI lineage: Bacteria > Pseudomonadati > Pseudomonadota > Gammaproteobacteria > Pseudomonadales > Pseudomonadaceae > Pseudomonas > Pseudomonas sp. 29. The sequence continues at coordinate 6,181,507 of NZ_PEEY01000001.1, read as the reverse complement.
TCGGTCTTTGCCGTCTCGGCAGCCTTCACTTGTTCCTTCGCGTTAAGCAGATCGGTTTCCAGGGCTTGCTTCTGTTCTGCCAGGCGCTTGAGTTCTGCGCTCATTGACTGGATAGCATCGGCGCGATGGGTGAGTTGGACCTCCTGTTGTTGCACCACAGCCTTCAGTGGAAACAGTTCATTGAGCTGGTAACCGGCGACCACAGTCATGGCGATCAGCGCCAGTGCCAGAATCGTCAGGCAGTAGATGGCGGCGTTGCTCTGGGGTTTTGGACTATTGAGGGTATCGAGGGCTCTCACGGAATCGTTTCTCCTATCAAGAGCGGCCAGTGTAATGGCCGAGTTTCGTTGTGCCTTTAAGACGAGTCTTAAAATCGATGCCCACACGGCGCGCCATACCGAATTATTAAATAGAGCTTCTTATTCAATCGTTCATATAAAGCCATGAGAATTGTCTTGTTCTTGAATAATTAAAGGTTTTGCGTTAGAGCATATTTTTTATTATCGTCCTGCTCCGATTGCGGTAGTTTTCTGTCGAAAATATTCGCGCACTCGTCCCACTATTCAGTTGTTTGCTAGCAAGGCAGCTACAGAGAGAGTGTTATGAAGTTTCTCCATATTTTAATTGTTGGATTCTTGTATTTGCTGCCCTTAAATGCAATGGCGGCAGTTTGCGAGTTTTATCCCAACCATACCATGGGCAATCTCTATATTACCCTTCCGGCCACGATCTCGGTGCCGCGGGATACACCCATTGGCTCGGTTATCTATGAAAGCCCGATCGTGACCATGGGAAGTATCCCCAGTTCGTTCAAGTGCTCTGCGGTACACAATGAAGGTGTGCGCAATTCCAGGGGCGTCACCAATGCAGGCGCGCAGACTTTTCCTCTTGGAAATACCGGGATCGGCTGGCAATGGATTCGACCGCCATCGGGCAAAGTATGGAAAGGCTTTCCTGGGGATAGTGACGTCGCTGGCAATTGGGGATGGAACGGCAGCCAGCACATGTTGCGGCTTATAAAGACGGCAAATCTAACCGGTGGTACGACGATAAACTCAGGCCAACTGGGGAAGTTTGTCGCTGGTGAGATCGAGCCTTTGGCAATGAATGTAACCGGCACGCGGATCGTCTCACAGTCTTGCGAAACCCCCGATGTAAAAGTGGATATGGGTAGCTATACCCTGAGCGATTTTTTCCAGAACGGTGCCTATGGCAAGGATCATCTCTTCTACCTTGGTTTGAAAAACTGTCCTCCTGGAATCAATAACTTCAGGTTCGCCTTTTCGCCCACTGCGGGCAGCCCTGTGTGGGACGCCAATACGGGCGTGGTAAAACTGAACAGTAATTCCACTGCAAAAGGGTTGGCATTGCAGTTGCGCTTCGGTGACAGAACGCAGCTCAAGCTGAATCAGAAGTACATAAGGAAAGCGCCCACAGAGCAAGGCGGGAATGAATTTATAAACTTGCAAGCGCGCTTCGTGCGCATTGAACCTTCCAATGCGCAAATGAAGCCGGGCGATGCAAATGCCGAAATTGCCTTTGTCGTTGAGTATCTATGAGGAGGCCAACAGCTTCTTCACCTCAGCCACAATCACTTCAATGTCGAAAGGCTTGGGCAGCACCACGTCAAACAGATCCGAGCGCTGCATGCCAATGTGCGCCTGCGCGCCACTCATGAGAATGATCGGCAGGTGTTTGACGCAAGGCTGGGCACGCACGGCTTCGGCGAATTCGAGGCCGTCCATGACCGGCATCATGAAGTCCGTGATGATCAGTGCTGGCCGTTCTCTCTCGAGCACTTCGAGCGCTTTCTTGCCATTGCTGGCCGTCACCGTCATGAAGCCTTCATCCTCCAGCGCAAAGCCAAGAATGTCAGCAATCAGATACTCGTCGTCGACTACCAGGATGGTGGTCATGTTATTTCAACCCGCTCGAAGACTTACGATATTGAACCAGGCAATGACTCGGATGAGACGGAAGGTTCATTTCTCAAAGCCTTTTCCAGGAACACATCTTGATCACGGATGACTACCTCGAACCGCGAAGGGTTGTAGGAGCTATCACGTATCTTGAGAATGGAAAGCGTCCTGCGAAGTTCAGCGTGATTTTCAAAGAAACGCATGAGAATCAGGTTGTCGGCAATACTGGACAGGTCGGAATTCGGTGCGCTGACCTCGGAGCCAAACAGATCGCGCATTTCCCAGGAGGCAAAGACCGTGACGCCTCGGGATCGCAGCTCGTTCATCAGAGCACTGAAAAAATCGGTGATGCGTTCCGGTGTGGTTGAAACCCGAGTCATGCCGCTGAGGCTGTCGATGAACAGGCGCTTGATACCTTTTGCATCGACCAGGCTCAGCAGGCGCGCACCGAGGGCGTCGAGCAAGCCCTCGGTGGTCGGCTGCCAGGCAATGCTCAGTGCACCGCTGTGTTCCATTTCTTCAATATTGATGCCCAGCGAACGGCCTTTGAGTCGCAGCCGTTGCGGGCTCTCATAGAAGCCGAAATGCAGGCCCGGCGCTTCGGCCGTCGACTGCGCGAGAAACTTCAGCCCCAGCGTGGTTTTGCCGATCCCGGAAGGTCCCATGACGAGCGTGACGCTGGAGCTGTGCAAGCCGCCACCGAGAATGTCATCCAGCGAAGCGATGCCGCTGGGAATGCGTGTCATGTCTGCGCTGTCGGGGGCGGAAGGGCGTTTGTACAGACTTTCCAGGCGCGGATAGACCACCAAGCCTTTTTCGGTGATTTCACACTCGTGAACACCGGTCAAAGCGCCGCTGCCGCGGGTCTTGCGCAGGTGAATGCGGCGCACCGATCGCGTGCCGAACAGCTCTTCGCCCATTTCGATGACGCCGTCGACCATCGTGTGTTCCGGGCTGCCGTCGTCCAGGCGCGAGCTGGTGAGAAACAGCACGGTGCAACCGGCGAATGCCGCATGGCCTTGCAGTTCGGAGATGAATTTTTTCGTGTCGATCGGTGAGTCGGCCTTGGAGCGGGCGTTGAGCAAACCGTCGACGACCATGACCGTCGCTTTCTGCCGGCTGATTTCGCGCCGCAGCAGTTTCACCACTTCATCGAGGCCTTCGTTTTCCAGCGTATCGAAAGCGCTGACAAACTGTATTTCAGCGCCCACTCGGGATGCGTCGAAAAAACTCATGGTCGACAGAAACTGAAACAGTCGGTCGTGGGACTCGGCCAGCAACGTGGCGACCAGAACGCGACCGCCATTGCGGGCATGATTGAAGCCGAGCTGATTGGCGAGGATGGTCTTGCCGGAACCGGGGCGGCCCTGAACGATGTACGAAGCACCCGCGACCAGGCCACCCTGAAGCAGCGCGTCGAGCCCTTCGATTCCGCTTTGAAGGCGTTTTAGCTTTTCCACTATGCGACCCTGATCTGAAAAAACAGGCTTGTTAAGCCGGATGGTTGAAATGCTAACGCCATTTCCATTTTGGAGCCATGGCGGTGGAGGCAAAGTAGCGTTGGAAAGTGGCGCTTGGCGAATGGCGGCACGCAATCCGGGAATAAGGACAACCCGCGCGCAAGAAGATTCGATTGCCAAATCCCGCGAACGACAAAGGCGGAACAGGCAGGGCTTTGCCTGACTGAGATAACGCAGGCGATGGGATTCGGACTCATGGCGACGGCCAGCGAATTCTCACGCGCCTGCCGCCGCAGCGGGCGAGTAAAAATTCAGATCCACTGTCGCCTGGATGGACACCCATTGCCTTGAGAGTCCTGGAAAGTCATGTGCGTCGGTACTACTGCGCAATAGGTATGTGCGAGGAGGGGGTACGATGAGTAAGGGTAGCAAGGGGTCAAAACGATTGAGGCGGGGTCCTGCCATCCAACGTTCATAAAAACTTAACGAGATTGCTGCAGAGTTAAGGAGCCCCTATAAGGAGTTTCCTTGATGAAACGATTGATCAAGTCTGCTGCGTTCGTTGTGACTGCATCTCTGTTGGCTACCTCAATGTCCTTCGCGGCGGAAAACGTCCGGTTGACAGGCTCCGGAGCCAGTTTTCCGGCACCGATCTACCTCACCTGGTTCAAGGATTTCAGCAAAAAGTCGGCGGGTGTCACTGTGGATTACCAATCCAAGGGCAGCGGTGCGGGTGTACAGGACTTTTTGAATAAAACCGTTGATTTCGCCGCCAGTGACTCTGCGATGAAAGACGAAGACATTGCCAAGGTGGGCGAGGGCGTGCAGTTGCTGCCAATGACGGCGGGTGAAATCGTGCTGGCTTATAACCTGCCGGGCAATCCTAAAGGGCTCAAATTGCCACGCGACGTCTACTCCAACATCTTCCTGGGCAAGATCACGCGCTGGAACGACCCGCAGATCGCCGCAGCCAACCCCGAGTTGAAACTGGCCGATACACCGATCACGGTTGTTGTGCGAGCGGACTCCAGCGGTACCACTGCGGTGTTCACCAAGCACCTGGCGGCCATCAATCCGGAATTCAAGCAGGCGCTGGGTGAGGGCAACACCGTCAACTGGCCGGCCAGCGACAAATTCATCAAATCGCCCAAGAATGACGGTGTGACAGCCACCGTACGCCAGACGCCGGGTGCCATCGGTTACATCGAATACGGCTTTGCCAAACTTGCCAAGGTTGACTTCGCGCAGTTGCAGAACAAGGCCGGTCAGTACGTGGTACCGAACGCGGAAAGCGGCGCCGAGGCACTCGCTGCGGTAAAAATGCCCGAGAGCCTGGTGGCCTGGCTGCCAGATCCGGACGGCGCCAAGTCTTACCCGATCACTTCCTACACCTGGATGATCTTTCGCAAGGACAACGGTAACCCGGCCAAGGCCAAAGCCATGCGCGAGATGGTCGAGTACAGCTTGACCGAAGGGCAGAAAATCGCCGACTCGATGGGTTATATACCTTTGCCACAGTCGGTCGTCGATCAGGTTCGCAAAGCGTCTGCCAACATCCAGTAAGCGCTCGTGAGGCCTCTCTCGGCGCCTGCTTTCAGCGCCGGGAGAGTTTCCCTTCATTCCGGAATTAGCCAATGAACACACCTTTTGTCGTACCGGTTAATCCGGCTTCTGCGTGCCAACCACCGTCCGCAAAGGACTTTCTGGTCGACCGCGTCTTCCGTGCGCTAGCGCAAATAGGCGTGGTGCTGATTCTGGCGCTGGTCTTTGCGCTGATATTCGAAGTAGGGCGCAAGGCCATACCCGGCATTGAGAAGCACGGCCTGGATGTGCTTTTGGGGTCCGTCTGGGATGTCAATCAGGGCAAATACGGCATTCTGCCGGCCATTTGGGGGACGCTCTACAGTGCTTTCATTGCGCTGCTGATCGCCGGTTTTTTCGGTGTCAGCATGGCGATTTTTCTGACCCAGGATTTCCTGCCCGCCAAGCTCGCTGCCGTCTTCCGTACCATCGTCGAGTTGCTGGCAGCCATCCCCAGCGTCGTTTATGGTCTCTGGGGGATCTACGTGGTGATTCCGGCAATTCGGCCGCTGGCGGAGTGGCTGAACAGCGAACTCAGCTGGATACCTTTTTTTGGCACGTCGTTGAGCGGACCTGGACTGCTGCCGGCGGCGCTGGTGCTGGCAATCATGATTCTGCCGACCATTGCTGCCGTGTCGCAGGACGCCCTCACCGGCGTACCGATGAAAACCAAGCAGGCGGCCTACGGCATGGGCACCACCCATTGGGAGGCCATTCTCAAGGTGATGGTGCCATCTGCCGCCACCGGCATCTTTGGTTCCCTCGTCTTGGGGCTGGGCCGCGCGTTAGGTGAAACCATGGCGCTGGCCATGCTGGTAGGCAACGCAAACAACATCTCCCTTTCTCTCTTTGCCCCGGCCAATACGCTGGCGGCCTTGCTGGCGTTGAATTTCCCCGAGGCAGGGCCGAATGAGATTGAAGTGTTGATGTACGCCGCATTGGTCCTGATGTTCATCACGCTACTGGTGAACATCATCGGTTCCATGATCATGGTCTATGCCCAACGTGGTACTAAATAATGACTGACATCACGTCCTCTGAGGCTGCATTTCCTAGCCTGCAGCGCAAGTTTGAAGGTCGCGCGCTGCGCAGCCTGGTGTTGACCATGCTGGTCTGGGGTGGTGCGCTATTGGCCAGCGTGCCATTGATCTCCGTGCTCTACATGCTGATCACTCGCGGCGGCGCACGTCTGAATCTGGAGGTCTTCACCGAACTTCCGCCCACCGGTTTCGAGACGGGTGGTGGCTTCGGCAACGCGATGGCCGGCACTTTCGTCATGGTCGGTATCGCAGCGGCGATCGCGGTGCCGGTCGGCATCATGGCGGCCATCTTTCTGGCGGAACTGGGCCCTGACAGCAAGCTGGCAAACGCCGCGCGCTTTGCCGCCAAGATGCTCACGGGGCTGCCCTCCATTCTGGCCGGGGTGTTCGCCTACGCGCTGGTCGTGATGACCACTGGTACTTACTCGGCGCCGGCCGGTGGCGTGGCACTGGCCGTGCTGATGTTGCCGATCGTCGTGCTGACGGCTGAAGAGTCGATGCGGATGGTGCCCAAGATCATGAAAGATGCCGCCTACGGCATGGGCTGCACCCGTTCACAGGTCATCTGGAAAATCGTCTTGCCGACCGGCATGCCGGCGATCCTCACCGGGGTCATGCTGGCCGTGGCCCGCGCTGCGGGCGAAACCGCCCCTTTGTTGTTCACGGCGTTGTTCAGCAACTACTGGATCTACCACGATGGCAGCCTGGCGGTCATGAATCCGACGGCCTCGCTCGCCGTGCTGATTTACAACTTTTCCGGCATGCCCTTCGACAACCAACTCGAACTGGCATGGGCGGCCTCGCTGGTGCTGGTGATGATCGTACTGGTCGTCAATATTGTCAGCCGTATTTTCGGCAAGCCCAAGTACTGAGAACGGAGCATCTGAACCTTGAACGCATCAAATCTGCAAGTCGCGGCTCCGTTTGTCACTCAGGCGCCAGTGGTCATGGACTGCAAGCTGGACAAGATTTTCTACGGTAACTTCCTGGCCGTGCGTGACAGCCATGTTCCGATCGAAAAAAACAAGATCACCGGTTTCATCGGTCCATCGGGTTGCGGCAAGAGCACCGTGCTGCGCAGCCTCAACCGGATGAACGATCTGGTGAAGGGATTTCGCTTCGAAGGGCACGTGCATTTCCTCGGACAAGACGTTTATGGAAAGGGCGTTGATCCAGTGGTCGTGCGTCGTTATATCGGCATGGTGTTTCAGCAGCCGAATCCGTTCTCGATGAGCATTTTCGACAACGTTGCATTCGGCCTGCGCCTCAATCGCTACAAGGGCGATCTGGGCGACCGCGTGAAGCATGCCTTGCAGGGTGCCGCGCTGTGGGATGAGGTCAAGGACAAGCTCAAGGTCAGCGGCCTGTCCCTCTCCGGTGGTCAGCAGCAACGGCTTTGCATCGCCCGTGCCATTGCGACCGAACCGGAAGTGCTGTTGCTGGACGAGCCGTGCTCGGCACTTGACCCGATCGCGACCCGGCGGGTTGAGGAGTTGATGATCGAGTTGAAGAAGGATTACACCATCGCCCTGGTGACTCACAATATGCAGCAGGCCATCCGCGTCGCTGACACGACCGCTTTTTTCTCGGTTGATATTTCCCAGGGGACGCGCACCGGCTATCTGGTCGAGATGGGGCCGACAACCCAGATATTCGATAAGCCGCGTGAACAAATGACCGAAGACTACATCAGCGGCAAGTTCAGCTAAGCAGCAATTATCCAGTCAAGACGGCAAGCGGCCATGGACAAGGGTGCGGTACTGGCATCCGGCCGTTTGACCCTTTTATCTACCGTTCTCAGGATTGCCAATGTCTGCAACGCGTCGTCTTGATTTGCCCGCGATTGAACGGGTATTGCGAGAGGTTCAGGGCCGTTTCTCCGAACTCAGCAGGCACTTTACCGAGCCTCGCGATCCCTTCACTGACGAAGTGCTGCACAATGTGCTTGAAGGCTATGCGCTGATTGACGACTATGTCGCTCGCGGTGTCGACCTGTTCGACCTTCAGCAACTGAACCTGATGCTGGAGATCAACGCTACCGTCCTCTGTGGCCGGGACCCGGTTCGCCGGCTGGAGTACGCTCAACACCTGGCGGCGACCGAAGAGCACTTCTTCAACAACGTTGAGGGGGGGATAAAGGACCTGTTCAACTGGTATTGCGCGTATCGCAGCGAGTCAGTCTGGAAGCGAGCGGCTGGCGTTTATGTTCGAATCCTCAGCAAACCGCAGTTGTTTATCGAGGGTAATAACCGCAGTGGCTCACTCATCGTCAGCTATTTGCTCATGCGCGCGGGATTACCTCCATTCGTGCTGACGCTGGAAAATGCCGGGGGGTACTTCAATCCGTCCTCGGTCATCCGCAACTCCGCCAAACATGGGGTAAAGGCGTTGTATGAATTGCCCAAAATCAAGAAAAAGTATGCGGCCTTCCTCGAAGGTCAGGCGCCTGAGTCGATGAATTTTTTACTCAAAGACAAGACCTCGCCCGTCTTGCAAGGGGGAGATTGATGAGCGGGCAACCCATTTCCGCCAGGTACCAGGCTTCCGTCAGCCGCGTTTGGCAAGCCATGCTCGGTGCTATCCCCATCAGCGTATTCGCTCGCCAGCGCATACGGGTTTCGTTCGATATCGATGACACGCTGGCCTGCCAGCTGCATCACTGTGCCGTCGAGCAGAGCTGGTTGCCGGCCTGCTTGCATCGTTGGTTCGGTGAGCCACTGCGATGCGGTACGCGCTCATTGACCCGCGAGTTGCGGCGTCAGGGCTGCAGTATCTGGGTTTACACGTCGTCCGGTCGGACCCCGGCCTATATCAGGCGCTGGCTGTTGTTGTATGGCATCCGCGTCGACGGGGTGGTCAACAGTGTGGTGCATAACCAGGCATTGGTGACAAACGGGTTGGCAAACGGTCCGTCGAAATTCCCCCCGGCCTTCGATATCGACTTGCATGTCGATGACTCCGAAGGTGTGCGCTCGGAAGGCCATGATCACGGTTTTCGCGTTGTGGTCGTGCACCCGGAGGATGAACATTGGGCGCAGCGGGTTCTGGATGCCGTCGCTGACGTACAGGCACTGCTCGCCCGGCAACAACAGGGCAGGAGCAGGAATCCGCCGCAACAATGTCCAGAAGCCGTGTCCTGATTTTCAGTGCAGACAAAAACGCCGCTCAATGAGCGGCGTTTTTTGTAGCGGGCAGTGACGCGTCGCAGGTTATTGCGAGCCTCAGGCTACGCTGTTCCAGGGACGATCTCCGTGTTCATCCTTGATGCGGGTCGGCAGGCCCATGACGTCCAGCGCCTTGAGGAACGGCTCAGCCGGCAGTTCCTCGACGTTGGCCATGCGCTGCACATCCCACTCGCCACGGGCGACCAGCAGGGCAGCGGCAACAGGTGGTACGCCGGCGGTATAGGAAATGCCCTGGCTGTCGGTTTCGGCAAAGGCTTCCTCGTGGTCGGCCACGTTGTAGATGAACACTTCGCGCGACTGGCCATCCTTGGTGCCCTTGACCAGGTCACCGATGCAGGTCTTGCCGGTGTAGCCGGGCGCCAGCGAACTCGGATCAGGCAGCACGGCCTTGACCACTTTCAGCGGCACGACTTCCAGGCCTTCGGCGGTCTTGACCGGTTGTTCGGACAGCAGGCCGAGGTTCCTGAGGACCGTGAACACGTTGATGTAGTGCTCGCCGAAACTCATCCAGAAACGTACGTTGGGTACGCCCAGATTCTTCGACAGCGAGTGCACTTCATCGTGACCGGTCAGGTACAGGTTCTGCGAGCCCACGACCGGCAGGTCGTCGGTGCGTTTGACTTCGAACATGGTGTTGCTGGTCCACTGGCTGTTCTGCCAGCTCCACACCTGCCCGGTGAATTCACGGAAATTGATTTCCGGATCGAAATTGGTGGCGAAATATTTGCCGTGGGAACCGGCATTGACGTCAAGAATGTCGATCGAATCAATGCGGTCGAAATACTGTTGTTGTGCCAGAGCTGCATAGGCGTTGACCACACCCGGGTCGAAGCCCACGCCGAGAATGGCGGTGATGTTCTTCTCTTGGCACTCGGCGAGGTGCTTCCACTCATAGTTGCCATACCAGGGCGGGGTTTCGCAGATCTTGCCCGGCTCTTCGTGAATGGCGGTGTCGAGATAAGCGACGCCGGTATCGATGCAGGCACGCAACACCGACATGTTGAGGAACGCGGAGCCGACGTTGATGACGATCTGGGATCCGGTTTCACGGATCAGCGCCTTGGTCGCCTCGACATCCAGGGCATTGAGCGAGAAGGCTTTGATATCGGCGGGTTGTTTGAGGCTACCCTTGGCCTTGACGCTGTCGATGATGGCCTGGCATTTGGAGATGTTGCGCGACGCGATAGCGATACGACCGAGTTCATCGTTATGCTGCGCGCACTTGTGGGCCACCACCTTAGCGACACCTCCTGCACCAATGATAAGAACGTTCTTTTTCAATTGCTTTTTCTCTCCTTTGTCTGTCCGTTTCAAGAAAGGCTGGACAGGTAGTCTTCGTAACCGAATTGGCGAACCACTTCGACGGTACCATCGAGTTGTTTCACCACGATGGATGGCATTTTCAGGCCGTTGAACCAGTTCTTCTTGACCATGGTGTAGCCGGCGGTATCGATGAATGACAGTCGATCGCCAATGGCCAGCGGACGGTCAAACTGGAACTCGCCGAAGATGTCTCCGGCCAGGCACGATTTGCCGCACACCATGTAGGTGTGTTCACCCTCGCTCGGCGCCAGCTTGGCGTTCAGGCGATAGATCAACAGGTCGAGCAAGTGGGCTTCAATGGAGCTGTCCACGACGGCCAGGTGCTTGCCGTTGTAGAGGGTGTCGAGCACGGTGACTTCCAGCGAAGCGCTGTTAGTGATCGCCGCTTCGCCAGGCTCCAGATAGACCTGCACGCCGTACTTTTGCGAGAACGCCTTGAGACGAGCGCAGAACGCATCCAGCGCATAGCCTTCACCGGTGAAGTGAATGCCGCCGCCGAGGCTGACCCAGCTGACTTTGTGCAGCAGCTCACCGAAGCGTTCTTCGATGGTGCAGAGCATTTGGTCGAACAGGCCAAAGTCGCCGTTCTCACAGTTATTGTGGAACATGAAGCCGGAGATCTGGCTGATAACGCCTTCGATCTTCACCGGGTCCCATTCGCCTAGACGGCTGAACGGACGCGCCGGGTCGGCCAGCAGATAATCGGAGCTGCTGACTTGCGGGTTAACGCGCAGGCCACGGACTTTGCCCTCAGAGCGCTCGGCAAAGCGTTGCAGCTGGCTGATGGAGTTGAAGATGATCTTGTCGCAATTGTCGAGCATCTCCTCGATCTCATCGTCGGCCCAGGCCACGCTGTAGGCGTGGGTTTCGCCTTCGAATTTCTGGCGGCCGAGCTTGAGTTCGTACAGCGACGACGACGTGGTGCCGTCCATGTATTGCTGCATCAAGTCGAACACCGACCAGGTCGCGAAGCACTTGAGCGCGAGCAGGGCTTTGGCCCCGGACTGTTCGCGCACATAGGCGATCTTCTGCATGTTGGTCAGCAGTTTCTGTTTGTCGATGAGGTAGTACGGTGTCTTGATCATTTCGAGGCCTCCGGCAAGGCCAGCCAAAAAAGGATGCGCATTGTGCCCGGACTGACCACATATCGAAAGAGCAGAGCGTACGACTGGTTCAGCAAATACCCGCGAAAGGTTGAACGCACGGGACGTCCGGCCGGGATACAACGTCTGCTTCAAGCAATCAGCAATCCCGAGAACCCCGGTAACTGCTCAGTCATAAATCGCCGTCAGTATGGCAGTACCATCCCGTCCCCGAGGTCTTCACCATGCCCTCAGCTCAAGATCAGTTGATACACCGCATTCAGCGCGAGCTGCTCGACCACAGTGACGAGGAGCTGGAGTTGGAGTTGTCCGAAGACGGGCATGACCTGAACACACTGTTCGATGACCACGTTCCGGATGGTATCGAGAAGCACGACCGACGGCTTTATTTCAGCGAGTTGTTTCGCCTGCAGGGTGAACTGGTGAAGTTGCAAAGCTGGGTGGTCAAGACCGGACACAAGGTAGTGATCTTGTTCGAAGGGCGCGATGCCGCTGGCAAGGGAGGGGTAATCAAGCGCATAACCCAGCGGCTCAACCCCCGGGTATGCCGAGTCGCTGCCTTGCCCGCGCCCAACGACCGCGAACGAACCCAATGGTACTTCCAGCGATATGTCTCGCACCTGCCGGCAGCAGGTGAGATCGTGCTATTTGACCGCAGTTGGTACAACCGCGCCGGCGTTGAAAAGGTCATGGGATTTTGCAACGAGTATCAGTACGAAGAGTTTTTCCGGACCGTGCCAGAGTTTGAACGGATGCTCGCCCGTTCCGGCATTCAGTTGATCAAATACTGGTTTTCCATTTCCGACCAAGAACAACACCTGCGCTTCCTTAGTCGCATTCATGACCCCCTCAAGCAGTGGAAACTCAGCCCGATGGACCTGGAGTCACGTCGGCGTTGGGAGGCCTATACCAAGGCCAAGGAAATCATGCTCGAACGCACCCACATTGCCGAAGCACCCTGGTGGGTGGTGCAAGCCGACGACAAGAAAAAAGCCCGACTTAACTGCATCAATCATCTACTCGGCCAAATGCCTTACGAAGAAGTCGAGTTACCGCAGATCGAACTGCCGCAGCGCGTGCGCGAAGAGGACTACTCTCGCAGTCCTACGCCACCGGAACTCATGGTGCCTCAAGTCTATTAAACGGCCGAACCGGGCGGCCCGACGACGGGTTGCCGGGTATCTAAATGACCTCATCCAGCGCCTGCTCAAGCAGGCTGACCGTACGCTCGATATTCTGCAGCTTCTCGAGTCCGAACAGGCCGAGGCGGAAGGTCTGGAAGTCGGCCGGCTCATCGCATTGCAGCGGCACGCCGGCAGCGATCTGCAGGCCGTGCTGGGCAAATTTCTTGCCGTTCTTGATATCGGCATCATCGGTGTAGCTCACCACGACGCCGGGGGCCTGAAAGCCTTCTGCGGCGACGCTTTTGATGCCTTTGCCGGTCAACAGCGCACGCACTCGATCACCCAGCGCCTGTTGTTCATCGCGAACCTTGTCGAACCCATACGCTTGCGTCTCTTTCATCACGTCATTGAACCGCGCGAGGGAATCGCTGGGCATCGTCGCGTGATAGGCATGTCCGCCCTGTTCGTAGGCCTGCATGATCTGCAGCCACTTTTTCAGGTCGCAGGCGAAGCTGCTGCTTTGTGTCTGTTCGATGCGCTCAAGCGCCAAAGCACTGAACATCACCAGAGCGCAGCACGGGGAGGCGCTCCAGCCTTTCTGCGGAGCGCTGATCAGCAGGTCGACTGAGCATTTGTGCATATCCACCCAAATCGTGCCGGAGGCGATGCAGTCCAGCACGAACAGGCCACCCACTGCATGCACGGCGTCGCCGACCGCTCGCAGGTAGTCGTCGGGCAGGAGGATTCCGGATGAGGTTTCAACGTGGGGTGCGAAGACCACCTGCGGTTTCTGCGCCGCGATGGCGGCCAGTACTTCGTCCAGCGGCGGCGGGGCGTAGGCTGCCTGGCGACCCGGCTCTACCGGCCGTGCCTTGAGCACCGTGGTCGCCGCCGGGATATTGCCCATCTCAAGGATCTGGCTCCAGCGATAACTGAACCAGCCATTGCGGATCACCAGGCACTGCTGGCCGGTGGCGAACTGCCGCGCCACCGCTTCCATGCCGAATGTGCCGCTGCCCGGAACCACTGCAACCGCCTCGGCGTGGTAGACCTGTTTTAGGGTCTTGGAAATGTTCTTCATCACGCCTTGGAAGGACTGCGACATGTGGTTGAGCGAGCGGTCAGTGTAGACAACCGAGTACTCGACCAGCCCCTCAGGATCGATACTGGGATAGAGCTTTGACATGGGCGTGCTCCTTCGGCAGAGAGGTAAACATCATTGGCAAGCAAGTGTAGGCAAAGGGCAGGGCAAGGGCACTGGCAAATCACGTTGGCCAAGTGGAGCGCTCTGGTTTAGTTTTGCATTCCAGGGTTTTTCTGACTTGAACTCACCGTACTGACGGATCGCACGCCCCCCATGCTTACAAACCTGTGGTATGTCGTTCTCCCATCGTCACAGTTGACTGATGGACTGATGCCGGTTCGATTGCTCGGACAACCTTTTGTGGCGTTCCGCGATGACGCAGGCGTCGCTCATGTGCTTTCGGATATTTGCGTGCATCGCGGCGGCTCGCTGTCCGCTGGCAGCAAGGTTGGCAACAGCGTGCAGTGTCCCTATCACGGCTGGCGGTTTGGCGCTGATGGTGTGTGCACGCAGATACCGGCGCAGCCCGACCTGCGGATTCCCGCCAAGGCCCGCGTCGATGCGTACCCGACGCTGGAGCGATACGGTTGGATCTGGGCGTTTTTAGGTGATCTGCCAGAATCTGAGCGTCCACCGTTGCCCACGCTCGACTGGATCGACGATCCCGCCATCCGTGTGGTCGCGGGTCACTTTGACTGGCAGGCCAGTTGGGACCGGATTATCGAAAACGGTTTGGACTTCGCGCACGCACCGTTTGTCCATGGTTCAACCTTCGGTGATCCGGATCATCCCGAGATTGAATCGTTCGAGGTCGACAGCGATGCGTGGAGTGGCAGCGCCCAAATGCTCATGCGCAGGCCGGCACGCAAAGGGCTGCTGCGGCGCAAATCCTCCACCGAGTTTGTCAGTGTGGCCACCGTGCCGGGTTTTCATTTGTCCGGTCCTTGCACAACGCTTGAGCTTGAGTTGCCCAACGGCTGGCGGATCTACATCGTCTCGGCGCATGTGCCGATTGACGCCAATCGCACGCGCACCTGGTGGATGATGGGCAGAACGTTCCTGCGCACCCGACTGCTGGATCGCAGGTTCATTGCGAGCAATATCCGTATCTTCGAACAGGATCATGCCGTGCTGAAAAACGTCCGACCAGAGCGTGTGCCGGACTCTTTTCAGCAGGAGGTTTCGTTGAAATCCGATGCGCTGCAGATCGCCTTTCGCAAAGACGTGCAGGCACTGGAGCAGCGCAGCTGGCGCATCGATGAAGAGCGTCTTGCGCGAACGTTCACCGGACGCAAGGCTTGCGCGATACCCAGCCCTGAACGTCGTCAGATTCGCGCTTGGGCGATTGAACCGATTCCGCTCATGGACATCACCCATGAATCTGAATAGAGGTGCGAGCCAGCCTGCGCTTGGTACAGACTGGCGCAACCCTCAGCGCGTCTCACACTGCGGCGAAGGTTCGCCGCTCAACGCATCAACCATTGGCGGATGTTCTTGCACTGCCTGACGCAGATCTTCGGTCACCCGCAACTCCGCACCTGTCGGCGAGAATGTGGCTGCCGCTGCAAACGGCGCGGGATTGGCGGGAACCGGGCGTTTGCCACGGCGCCACAGGAAGAAACTGACCATGCACAGATTGACCAACGCAAAGACCCAGAACAAACCATTGGCACCGAACGAGTTCATCACCGGCGAGATCATCATCGGACTGATCGCCGAGCCCAGTGAGTTGATCAGCAGCAAGCCCTGAATCATCGGCACCAAGGCTTCGGCCGGGGCGCGGTCGGCCGCGTGGCTGACGGCCACCGGGTACAGCGCAAACACGCCGCCACCGAGCAGAAACAACATCACCGCGAGCATCGTCGAGGACAACGGCACCAGGACGATCACCAGCGACAACACCGTGCACGCCACCGTCAGAATCGTCAGCACCTGCAAACGATCCTTGCGATCGGACCAACGCCCGACCGGGTATTGCAGGAGCATCGCGCCGAGGATCGTCCAGGCCATCATGCTGCCGACTTCACCGACATTCAGACCGCTGCGCTGCAAGTACAGCGGCAACAAGGTGTAAATCGCCGCAATAGTCACACCCGAGCCGAAACAGCCGACCAGCCCGGTCGGCGTCACGCCCAGCAGTTGCCGAGGTTTGAGCGGCTCGACCTGATCGAGCAATGGCGACACGCGCGGCAGGATCACGATCGGCAGCACCGACAATGAAGCGAGCATGCCGGCGACCATGAACGGTGCGCTGTCGCTCAACCCGGTGATTTTGCCCAACGTTGCCTGACCAAGCACACCGGCGCCGTACAAGACGATCATGTACAACGCGAGCAAACGCCCGCGAATCTTCGCGTCGCCCGCCAGCAGCAGCCAGCTTTCGATCACCAGAAACACACCGACCGTGGCCCAGCCGTTGATCAGGCGCAGGGCGAACCAGCCCCAGGTGTCATAGAACAAGCCCTGCAGCAGGATGGTCACGGCGATCAGCGAGGCGAAACTGCCGTAGGCGCGGATATGGCCGATGCGCAGAATCAAGCGGTCATTGAATACGGCGCCCAGGGTCAGACCGATGAAGTAGGCCGAGGAAACGATGCCGATCATCGTGGTCGACGCACCGGCAGCGTCCAGTCGAAGGGTGGTCAGCGACGACATGAAACCGTTGCCCAGCGCAACAATGAATAGCCCGAGCAGGGGCGCCAGCGCCATGGCCAGCAAACGCGGAGACATAAAAACCTCTAGAGGACGAACAGCGCAACGTGCGCCGCTGCACATGCGATTGCCAAGCCGAAGTGTGTTGTGGTGCAGGCAGACACCGAAGGGGCTGCAAGAGAACGCGGGATTCTAAGGCTTGTGCAGGATTTGCCAATAGCTGTTTGCTGCGACGTTGGGACGCAGGTGTTGCCACCTATGTTTGTCCTGAGTGGCCGGAGAAAAAACAGCTTTTTGCCATCATCCAAGTGCTAAATTGCTGCTTTAACCTCAGCCTTGACCACTGATTTACGATAAGTCAGCAAAACGATGCCCGTGACCACAATCACTCCGCCGAGAATCTGTCCGTTGCTGAGCATTTGGTCCAGCACAATCCAGCCCATCAGCAGCGTTGCCAATGGCTCGATGTTCATCACCGGCGCATTGCGCGGCATGTCGAGTCGAGGCACGGAAATGAACAAGACGATAAAACCTGTGCCGTACAGCACTACCAAAGTGGCGAGGGCCAGCCATCCGGTCGAGGTGGCGGGCAGGTTCAATCCGCCGGGAAGGGCGCCCGTCAGCCCTGCCAGGTTGACGCTGCTGAACACGATGAAAATCGTCAGCAGACTGCGCACAGAGCCACGTACCTGAGACAGTTTGTGGTCGGTGATCCACAGCGCGCAGGCGAACACGCTGGCGGCGCAGAACGCGAGCGCGACGCCGGTCAGCCATTGCGGATTGACGTCTGTCGTGGTCGAGAGACGCCCGGGGACATCCAGCACAAACACCAGACCCAACAGAATCAAACCCATCAACGTCGCGGTGCGTGCGCTCGGTCGCGGGCCACCCAGTGCCCAGGTGAGCAATGCCAGCAGAATAGGGAATACGTTTGCCACCAACAGGGCCAGCGCCACCGGCACCCGTGCGACAGCGGAATACAGACACAGACTCTGCGCAGTGATCAGCAACCCCAGCAGCAGTTGCCAGCGCCATGCGCCCGCCGGCAAACGCGGGCTTTGTCTTTGCCACAGCACCAGCATGGCGAGCACCAGCAAGGTCCCGCCGGAACGCATCAAAATCGCCAGCAACACACCCGCACCGTCATCAAATGCGACTCGCGCCGCCACATGATTGCCGGCAAACGCACAGCCCATGCACAACAGAATGATCACCGCCAGATAGCGGGGGAAGGGCGGCGGTACGATTTGCGCAGCGGTAGGGCGAGGCATGGCAGATCTCAGGATTATTAGCCGTTCGAACGACTTGGTTTTTATTTAGTTGTCGTACAACTAGCTCGTTTTATCGCATTCGGCGATGTCGGGCAATAGACCTGAAAGCGCACAGCTACGCATATGTTCGGCGTTAACGTGGATTTTTATGTATTTGATTAAGCGCAGAGATCGTATGACCTGGTAGAGCAGGGGCCATCGGCCCCTGCTTCCAGGGATTTACACATTCATGAGAGGCGGGTGGTCTGCTTCTGCTCAGGCATGAAATGGATAATCGATATAGCCACGCTGATCCCCGCCGAAAAAGCTGCCAGGGTCTGGCACGTTGAGTGTCAGGCCATCGTGCAGCCGACGCGGCAAGTCCGGGTTGGCCAGGAACGGACGGCCAAACGCGATGATGTCGGCACGGTCGGCAATCAGCGCCTGTTCGGCAGATTGCGCATCGTAGCCGCCGGCCAGGATCAGCACGCCGTTCCAGGTCTTGCGCAACTGGGCAATGATCGCGTCCCAGCGTGGGTCGAAATTTTCATCTTTGACTGTGCCGACCATCGCTGGCTCGACCAGGTGCAGGTAGGCCAGATTCCATTGGTTGAGCGCTTCGACGAGGTGGCCGAAGGTGGCCTCCGGGGTGTCATCGCCCATGCCCATGAAGCGCCCCATCGGCGTCAGGCGTACGCCGACCCGTTCGGCACCGACTTCTTCAGCGACGGCCGCGACCACTTCCAGCAGAAACCGCGCGCGATTCTCCACGCTGCCGCCATAGGCATCGTCACGCTGGTTGCTGTTGCTGTTAAGAAACTGGTCGAGCAGGTAACCGTTGCCGGCATGAATCTCTACACCGTCCATGCCCGCTTGCAATGCGTTGCGCGCGGCCACGCGGTAGTCCTCGACGATGCCGGCGATTTCCGCGGTTTCCAGCGCGCGTGGCACCGGCACATCACCCCAGACGCCGTTACCGTTTTCGTCGACGATAAACGTCTTGCCAGGCACCGGCAGCGCGCTGGGCGCAACCGGCAGGCCAGCATCGGGTTGAAAGCTGGGGTGGGACACCCGGCCGACGTGCCACAGTTGCATGAAGATCAGCCCGCCGGCCTCATGCACCGCCGCGCTGACGTCACGCCACGCGCGGACCTGCTCGGAGCTGTAGATGCCCGGCGTCCAGGCGTAACCCTGAGCCTGCCGGGAAATTTGCGTGGCCTCGGTGATGATCAGTGCGGCACTGGCCCGTTGGCGGTAGTACTCGGCGTTCATCGGCGTCGGTACATCGCCCGGCTGGCCGGCGCGTGAGCGCGTTAACGGGGCCATCGCCACGCGATGGGCGAGGGTGTAAGGACCGAGTGCGAGGGGTTGGAACAGACGACGGGTCATGGGTAGCTCCAGATTTCAATAAAAGGAATTCAAGCGCGGCAGTGGGGCCGCGAACCAGTGCCGCTAACTTAACCGGGTGTCGTGAGGGTGATAATCGGTGACCGGCGCTACGCTGTTTTGCGCACGGCGCAATGGCGCCCGTGCTCATCAGCGATGAACACGGACGTGGCTCAGGCGGATTGGTTTGAGCGCGTCAGCGGTAGGTTCAGCCAGCGCCGGCCAGTGGCGTTGGCGACGGCGTTGCCAAGGGCGGCGGCCATCGGCCCCTGGACGATTTCAGCGGCGCCAAGGAAGGGTTCTCCCGGCTGGTCGAGCAAATGCACATCGACTTTTTTCGGCAGTTGCGTGAAACGCAGAATCGGATAGCCGCTCCAGTCGTAGCTGCGAATGCCGCCCGCGTCGTAGGCGACTTTTTCGTACAGGGTCCAGCTCGCGGACTGCACGATGCCGCCCTCGACCTGATTGCGCAGGCCATCGGGGCTGACGATCTGGCCAACGTCCACCGCCGTCACCACGTGATCGATGCGGATCTCGCCAGTCTGCGGATGCACTCGAAGTTTCACCGCGATGGCGCAGTAACCCATGATGTTTTTGTAGCGGGCAAAGGCGAAACCGATACCAGCGCCGGGCTCGCTGCTTTTTTGCGGCCAGCCGATCTCGTCACGCACACGTTCCACCACCGCGCGAGCACGTGGGTCGCTGAGATGGGCCAGACGCAAGGCGACCGCGTCGATGCCGGCCCGGATCGCCAGCTCGTCGATACTCGCCTCGATGGCAAAGATGTTGATGTGCGCACCGAGCGAACGCATGGCCGAGGTGCGAAAGGGCATCTCGGTGACGAAGGTCATGTTGATGCGCGTCGAGTTCAACGCGTACAACGGCACCGCGTTGCGATCACCATCGCCCTCAGGCTGAGCGATTGGCACGGATGGCGCCGAGGCAAAAGACCGCGCGAGCAAGCGTGCCGGCAACAGCCGCCCGGCGTTGACGATGCGTTCGTTGTGCGGAGTGGTCCAGAGTTCGTAGGCCCAGTCCTGCAGTCGACCGTGGCTGAGGCCGGCGTCGACTTCGGAGACCATCGCCGAGCTATACGGCTCCCAAAGATTTTCCTGCTCGCGCATCCATTGCACGCGCACCGGCGTCCCGGGCACGCGCAGGGCAATCAATGCTGCATCGGCGGCGGCATCATCGGCGCCGTTGTGGCCGTAACACCCTGAGCCTTCGGTATGAATACAGCGCACCCGTTCAGGCGGCAGACCAAGCATTTCGGCAATCCCGGCGCGCAGCGGGTAAACACCTTGCGTGTGGGTCCAGACGGTAAGCGTGCCGTCCTTGAACCAGGCGACTGCGCAAGACGGGCCGATTGAGCCGTGCATCAGATATTGCTTGGTGACCCGCGCCTGAAAACGCGTGTCGGCCGCGCCGCTTGGCGTGCCGCTGTTGCTGATCGGATAGCGCCGTGAGGGCAGACGTTTGAGCAGACCATGAATCTCAGTCGCCTCGGGAATCGCCTCGCCGCCGCTCCATTGCGTCACCTCGCTGGCACGGCGCATGGCTTTGATCGCTTGCCACTCATCACCGGCGACCACCGCCAGATAGTTGCCATCGCGGATCACCTTGACCACGCCAGCCAGCGCTTCGATGGACGCCGCGTCGAATGCTTGCAACGTGCAGCCCGGACGGGGCGGGCGGATCACCCGCGCATGCAGCATGCCCGGCAGGCGCATGTCCTGGACGAAGGCTGCACCACCGCTGACCTTCGCCGGAATGTCGAGGCGCGGCAACGAATGGCCGATCAGTTTGAAATCAGCGGCGGCCATCGCCGGTGACTGAGCCTTGGCGTATTGGTGCACATCGACATGCTTGACCGCGTCGGCATAACTCATCTGCTGGCCGGCCGGGCCTACGATCACAGCGTCGCGGGTGCTCAGCAGTGCTGCATCAACCTGCCAACTGCGCGCGGCGGCATCGACGAGCATTTCGCGCACCTGCGCGGCGGCGTTATACAACGCGGTACCGCTGTCGAAAATACTGTGGCTGCCGGCGGTGTAGCCTTCGTTGGGCGTCAGCGCGGTGTCGGCGGTGAGCAGGTTGATGGCGGTCGCCGGCACCTGCAAACGCTCGGCGGCGATTTGCAGCAGCGCGGTTTTGACCCCGGTGCCCAATTCAACCTTGCCGGTGTAGACGGTGATGCCGTCGGCGCCGATGCGGATCCAGGCGTCGAGAAACGGGTTGGTGCGCAGGCTTCCGGGCAGGTCGGGCGCGAGGACCACGGTGCCGAGCGTATCGACTTCCGTATCCGCCAACACACGCCGCGCCACCGGCATCAGGGTGAACGCCATCAGCAGAGCACCACCACGCAGGAAGGCGCGTCGGCTCGGGTTCAATTCATTCGACTCACTCATGTCAGGCTCCCGTTGTGCCCGGCCACCTGCTTGATCGCCTCGATGATCCGCAAATGCGTACCGCAGCGGCACAGGTTGCCGGCCATGTGCTCGCGAATGGTCGCCTCATCCGGGTGGCGATTACGCTCAAGCAACGCCTGCGCGCGCATCAGCATGCCGGCAATGCAGTAGCCGCATTGCGCGGCCTGTTTCTCGATGAACGCCGCTTGCAGAGGGCCAGGTTTTACCGCACTGCCGAGGCTTTCCACGGTGCGGATTTTTTTGCCTTCGAGACCGGCGCAGGGCGTCAGGCAGGCGAACACCGGTTGATCATCGACGATCACCGTGCAGGCGCCGCACTGACCGAGACCGCAACCGTATTTGGCGCCGTTGAGGTTCAAGTGATTGCGCAGCGCATACAGCAGCGGCATGTCCGGCTCCAGCTCAAGCGCTTGCGCTGCTCCGTTGACGTTGAGAGTGATCTGGCTCATTTCGTCTCCTGACGTAACGCTTCAATAGTGGAAGAGAGGTCGGCCCACGGTTGATCGGGGCGGGCTTGCTCACGCAGATACGCGGCCAGTGCGCCGAGTTGCGCGTTGTCCAGGCTGGCGGCGAATGCAGGCATCAGCGGACCGGGCGATCCGGCTGTGGCGGGCAAGCCTTCAAGCACGGTTTTGAGGAAGTTGCGCGAGCTGGCCGCTTGCAGCGCCGAGGTGTTTTGCAGGCCCGGGCGACCATCGATGGTGCGCATCGGCGCCGCCGGGCCATGGCAACCGGCGCAGGCGCTGCTGAAGAGCAGGGCGCCGGTCGAGTGGTCTGCCGCTTCGCTGGCAGGCGTCTTTGGCGGCGGTTGCGTCAGTGGGTGCGGGTTTTCCAGGCTGAGCAAATACTCGGCAATCGCCTCGGCTTCACTGGCGGGCAAGCGGGCCAGACTCAAGCTGACCGGACGCATCGGCCCGGCGGGTGTGCCGTGGCCATCAACGATCTCGGCGCGCAGATAGCCGACCAGTTGCGCGCGACTCCACGGGTTGCTGCGTTGCCCCATGCCGACTATCGCCGGCGCGTACCAGCCGTCAACGCTGCCGCCCTGTAGGTATTCCGAGGACTTCTCCGCGCCGATCAGGTTCAGCGGCGAATGGCAGCCGGCGCAATGGCCCGGGCCGTCGACCAGATAACGTCCGCGATTCCACGCCTCGCTACGCCCCGCCAGCGGCGTCAGTGGCTCACCGTGCAGGAACAGCAGGTTCCAGAACGCCACCAACGGACGAATATTCATCGGGAAATTCATCTGGTTGTGCTCGGCCGGCGCGTGCACGGCGGGGCCGCTCATCAAGTAGGCATAGGCGTCGGCGATGTCTGCTGCGCTCATGCGCCGGTAGTGCACGTAGGGGAACGCCGGATAGAGGAAGTGACCATCGCGAGCAATGCCTTGACGCATCGCCCGCTCGAAGGCCGGCAGCGACCATTGGCCGATACCGGTCTCAGCGTCCGGGGTGATGTTGGTGCTGTACAGCGTGCCGAACGGCGTTACCAGCGGCAGCCCGCCGGCCAGATATTCACCGCCGGGGCGGGTATGGCAGACCGCACAATCGCCGGCCTCGACCACCCGCGCGCCGCGTTGCAACTGCGCAGTATCGAACATCGTCGGGCGCTTGATCGGCGCAATTGCCGGGCGCCACATCAGCCAAACGGCGCCGATCAGGCCGAGCACCGCGACGACGGCCACGCTGATCCATAACGTTCTGGACTTCAGCAAGTGGCGGTTCATGAGACGGAGAAAAACGCGGCAGGCAATGGCAGAACGGATGGGATACGGGTCATGACAACGCTCCTTGTAACAGCCGGGGAAGGGCGCCCCTGGGAACGACGGCGCCAAGGGCCAAAGCGTAGAGAAACCGTCATCACGGGAGAATCACCCGCGCGCGCAACAGCGCGTTGCGCGAGAAGCAACGCTTGCGCCGTTGCACCGGACGCATCACTGCGTTGCTCGCCGCGTGGATTCTGCGCGTCGCCACAGGGCCGTAGCCTTGGCAGCACTTTCCTGAACTCAATGAGGTGTCATCATGCTCACGGGTAACCCGGCCGTTGCGGCGAATGCCGAACAGACAACTTCACTGTCCGGCCTGATGGTCGCGTTCCTGGCATTTTGCTGTGGCGCGGTCGTGGCCAATCTTTACTACGCGCAGCCGATCGTCGAACTGATTGCACCGCAGATCGGTCTGTCCAGCGCTAATGCCAGCCTGATCGTTTCGCTGACGCAATTTGGCTACGCGCTGGGCCTGTTACTGCTGGTGCCGCTGGCCGACCTGATGGAAAACCGTCGGCTGGTGGTCGGCTTCACCCTGGCGGCGAGCGTCACATTGCTGTGCGCCGGGCTGACCCATTCACCGTCGATGTTCCTGCTGTTGTCTTTGCTGATCGGTCTGACCTCGGTGGCCGTGCAGATCCTTGTGCCGTTGGCGGCGCACCTGGCGCCCGAGGCCAGTCGTGGCCGCGTCGTCGGCAATATCATGAGCGGTCTGCTGTTGGGGATTCTGTTGTCGCGGCCACTGTCGAGCCTGTTGGTTGAAGTGTTCGGCTGGCGCGGGGTGTTTTACAGCGCGGCGGCCCTGATGGCGGTCATCGCGCTGGTCACTGCGGTGGCGCTGCCGCGTCGGCTGCCGACGCATAAAGCTTCGTATGCTGCATTGATCGGTTCGGTGTTTGCCTTGGCCCGGCGCTATCCGCTGTTGCGTCAGCGCTCGTTGTATCAAGGGCTGCTATTTGCCAGTTTCAGCCTGTTCTGGACCCTCGCGCCGATTGAACTGATGCGTCACCACGGCTTCACTCAGGCACAAGTCGCGATCTTCGCGCTGGTTGGTGCGGTGGGTGCCATTGCGGCGCCGATTGCCGGACGTCTGGCCGATGCCGGGCATGGTCGTCGCGGCACGCTGGTCGCATTGCTGCTGGCGCCGGTTTCGCTGCTGATCGCCGCGCTCCCGGGCAGCGGCTATGTTTGGCTGGTGGTGTGCGCGGTGCTGCTGGATTTCGCCGTGCAATTGAACATGGTGCTCGGCCAGCGTGAGGTGTACGCCCTCGATCCGCACAGCCGTGCGCGCCTGAACGCGGTGTACATGACCAGTATTTTCGTCGGCGGTGCGCTGGGGTCGCTGGTTGCGAGCCCGTTGTACGAGCATTTCGGCTGGAACCTGTCCGCCGTCGCGGTGGCGCTGTTGCCAGCGCTGGCGCTCGGCTTGTTCCTGAGTCGCCAGGCCGATGTCTGAACAACCGGCGAGTGCGGGCAAGCACGGCGGTACAAGACGAGGGGGGAACAGTGATGCACAATCATCCGCGTTCCCTTTCGACCGGACCCCGCTTATGGACAAGTTGCTGGCACTGAAGATGTTTGTGGAAACCGTGCGCTGCGGGGGCTATTCCTCGGCAGCGCGCAAACTCGGGATATCAACGTCGTCAGTGACACGGCAAGTCGCAGGGCTGGAACACGAGTTGGGCGCGAGCCTGCTCAATCGCACCACGCGCAACACCAGCGTGACCGTTGCCGGCCAGACCTATTTCGAAAAAGCCGTGGCGATTCTCGACGCGATTGACGAGGCCGATGCCGTCGTTGCCGATCGTGGCGCCGAAGCGCAGGGCCGTCTGCGTATCAGCGTGCCGGTGGAGTTCGGTCGGCGCCTGATTGCGCCGCACCTGAGCCGCTTGCTTGAGCGGCATCCGGGACTTGAGATCAGTCTGTCGCTGAGCGATCAGGTCAGCGACCTGCTCAGCGAGCAGATTGATGTTTCGGTGCGGCTGGGATCGTCGGTGGTCAGTGAAGACATCGTCAGCAAACGCGTGGGGCAGTTCGAACGCTGGGTGGTGGCCAGTCCGGCGTATCTGGCGCGTAGCGCAGCGCTCTGTCACCCACGGGATTTGCTGGAGCATCAATGCCTGCGTTTCGATTACGGCGCCACCCACCAGCACTGGACTTTTCAGAATGAAGACGCGCCCATCCAGCTCAACGTCCACGGGCGCCTGCAAAGCAATAATGCCGACATCCTGCGCGAAGCCGCCATCGGCGGCGGCGGGGTGACGCTGCTGGCCGACTGGCTGGTACGCGACGACGTGGCAGCCGGCCGGCTGACCCGCTTGCTTGAGCAGTACGAGGTCAATCCCGGCAGCGCCAGCACGTGCATCAACGCGTTGTATTTACCCAATCACCGAGGGTCCAGCCGGATCAATGTGTTTATCGATTTCCTCATGGAAATTCTCAGCCCGGTGGCCGCAACCACGCCCGCAGCGTGACCCCTGCGGCTCAACGGCGCCCGGTCCGCGTACTCACATCCACCCAAACTGCCAGCACCAAAATGCTGCCCTTGACGATCATCTGCCAATAGCTGTCGACGTCAAGCATCGACATGCCGTTGTCCAGACTGGTAATGACCAGCGCGCCGAGGAGGGCGCCGTACACCGTGCCGGAACCGCCGCGCATGGAGGTGCCGCCGATAAAACACGCGGCGATGGCGTCAAGTTCGCCCATGCTCCCGGCCGAGGGCGAACCGGCGGCGAGGCGCGCGGTATTGACCACGCCGGCGAGGGCGCACATCACGCCCATGATTCCGAAGATCCACAGCTTCACCGCCTGCACATTGATCCCGGACAGGCGCGTCGCTTCCATATTGCTGCCCACGGCATAGACGCGCCGCCCGAACACGGTCTGACTGGTGACGTAGCTGAACACGCCCAGCAGAATCAGCAACAGCAGGACCGGCACGGGAATGCCGTCATAGCTGTTCAGCGTCTGCACGAAAGCGGCGAGCACGGCGCCGATCACCAACACGCGGACGACATCACGCACCAACGAATGCGCCGCGAGGCCGTGCAGGGCGCGATTGCGCCGCTGTTTCCAGGTCAGGAACACCGTCAGCGCGAACAGAAAAATGCCCAGGCCAGTGCCGATTGCGTGGGGCAGGTAACCCTGGCCGATGTAGACCAGTTCCGGTGATACCGGTGCGATGGTCGTGCCGCCGGTAATCCCCAGCAGAATCCCGCGAAACGCCAGCATGCCGCCCAGACCGACGATGAACGAGGGGATGCGCAGATAAGCCGCCATGTAACCGTTGGCGAGGCCAATCATCAGCCCGCAGAGGGCAACCAGACTCAGGTTCGCCAGCAGCGGAATGTGATAGACCACATCGAGAATCGCCGCGAGACCCCCGAGCAGACCGAGCAACGAGCCGACCGACAAATCGATCTCGCCGCTGATGATCACCAGCACCATGCCGCAGGCGAGAATGCCGGTGATCGACATTTGCCGCAGCAGATTGGAAAGATTGCGCGGGGTCAGGAATCCGCCCTCGGTCTGCCAGCTGAAGAACAGCCAGATCAGCACCACGGCAAACACCAGCGCGAGCATTTTGTAGCGGGTGAACAGTTGTTTGACCTGATTCATTTACGCGGATTTCCGATCATTATTGTTATGGCTGCCAGGCTGGCTGAGGGCGGCGGCAAGCACCTGTTCCTGGGTGAGTTCATGGTTGATGAAGTCACCACGCAACTGGCCTTCGCCGATCACCAGCACGCGGTCGGAAACACCCAGCACTTCGGCCAGTTCCGACGAGACCATGATGATCGACACGCCGGCAGCGGCCAGCGCGCCCATCAACTTGTAGATTTCGTATTTGGCGCCGACGTCCACACCTCGGGTCGGCTCATCGAGAATCAGCACCCGGGGTTTGGCCAGCAGCATCTTCGCCAGCACGGCTTTTTGCTGATTGCCCCCCGAGAGGCTGGTGATCGGCAGGAACGGGCTGGCGGTCTTGAGGTGCAGGCGCGAGATTTCCCGATCAATGCAGCCCAGTTCGGCTTCGGCATCGATGCGGGTCAGTTTTGAGTAGTTGTCCAGCACGGCGAGGGTGATGTTCTGGCCAACGCCTAGGTCAGGAATAATGCCTTGGCGCTTGCGGTCCTCCGGCACCAGGCACAGGCCGGCACGGATGGACTTGAGCGGCGTGCGCGTGTCGATGGCTTGCCCGTCCAGCCAGACTTCGCCCTCGTGGCGCCCGGGGTAAGCGCCGAACAGCGCGGTCACCAGTTCGGTGCGGCCTGCGCCGACCAGCCCGGCGATACCAAGGATCTCGCCGCGTTTGAGCACGAAGGAAACATCGTCGACCCGTTTGCGCTTGGGGTTGTCGACGTCGTAGCAGGTAATGTGCCGGGCCTCGAAAATCACCTCGCCAATGTCGTGTGGCTCGCTGGGATAGAGGTTGCTCATTTCCCGCCCGACCATCTGGGTGATGATCTGCGCAATGTCCATGTCGGCCATGGCAGTGGTGCCGATGTGTTTGCCGTCGCGGATCACCGAAATGGTGTCGCACACGGCGGCGACTTCATCGAGCTTGTGCGAGATGTAGACGCAGGCCACGCCTTTGGCTTTGAGGTCGCGAATGATGTCCAGCAACACCTCGATTTCCGAACGGCTCAAGGCTGATGAAGGCTCGTCGAGGATCAGCAGGCGGGCCTTCTTGTTCAGGGCCTTGGCGATTTCCACCAGTTGCTGATAGCCGCCGCCGTACTGCGAAACCGGCAGCGATACGTTCATGTCGGGGACTTTCAATTCGCGCATCAGGGCTTCGGCGCGGTGAATCATCGCCGGGTAATTCATGCGTCCGCCGGGCAGTGTCAGCTCGTGGCCCATGAAAATGTTTTCGGCCACCGACAGGTCGGGCACCAGCGTCAGTTCCTGGTGAATGATGACGATGCCGGCAGCTTCCGTTTCACTGATCGATTGCGCTCTGAGTGGTTGCCCGTCCCAGAGGATTTCACCGTCCCAGGTGCCGTGCGGGTAGACCGCCGAAAGGATCTTCATCAGCGTCGACTTGCCGGCGCCATTCTCGCCGCACAGGCCAACGCACTCGCCGGGCCTGACCTTGATGTCGATGCCGTTCAGCGCTTTGACACCGCCGAAGGTTTTGACGATGCCGTTCATTTGCAGCAGATAGTCGGACATGGAGAGGGCTCGTATATCAAAGACTCACACACCACGAAACCTGTGGGAGCGAGCTTGCTCGCGAAAGCGTCAGTTCAGACAATGCTTCGTTGACTGACACAACGCCTTCGCGAGCAGGCTCGCTCCCACAAGGGTTTTCGTATAACCGGGGATTTGTGATGTGATCACTTCCCGGCAATCTGCGCCTTGGTGTAGAAGCCGTCCTGTTCGAGCAGGTCGATGTTGTCCTTGGTCAGCGGGGTTGGCGTGAGCAGGATGGTGTCGACTTTTTTGCTGCCGTTGTCGTACTGCGAGCTGAAGGCGGGTTTTTCGTTGCGCGCCAGTTGTACCGAGAGCTTGGCGGCTTCGCTGGCGATCAGTTTCAATGGTTTGTACACGGTCATGGTTTGCGTGCCGGCGATCACGCGCTTGACTGCGGCAAGGTCGGCGTCCTGCCCGGAAATCGGCACCTTGCCGGCCAGTTGCTGCGCCGCCAGTGCCTGAATGGCGCCGCCGGCCGTGGCGTCGTTGGAGGCGACGATGCCGTCGATTTTGTTGTCGTTGCGGGTCAGGGCGTTTTCAACAATGCTCAACGCTTCGGTCGGGTTCCATTCCTTCACCCACTGCTGGCCGACGATCTTGATATCACCCTTGTCGATGGCCGGTTGCAGCACTTTCATCTGGCCTTCACGGAGGATCTTGGCGTTGTTATCGGTGGGCGCACCACCGAGCAAAAAGTAATTGCCCTTGGGCGCCGCTTTCAGCACGCCGCTGGCCTGCATCTCACCGACCTTTTCGTTATCGAAGGAAATATAGGCGTCGACATCGGCGTTGAGGATCAGGCGATCATAGGACACGACCTTGATCCCGGCCTTCTTCGCTTCGGCCACCGCATTGGTCAGCACCGTGGCGTTGAACGGCACGATGACGATGACATCGACGCCCCGGGAAATCAGGTTTTCGATCTGGGAAATCTGCTTCTGCTCGTTGGCATCCGCCGACTGCACGAAGACCTTGGCGTCCATTTTTTCGGCCGCCGCAACGAAGTAATCACGGTCACGCGACCAGCGTTCTAGGCGCAGATCATCAATGGAGAAACCGATTTTCGGGTGGGCTGCGTCAGCCAGCACCGGCAGCGACAGCAAGGCCAGAGCAGTGGCCAATAACGTGCGTTTTACGTTCTTCATGTGGGGCGTCCTTTTATTGTTGTTGGAAAGACACGGCCTGATGATGAGTATCGGGCTGGTAAAACTGTAGAGAATCCGCAGACGCCGCAGGCACAGAATTGTCGTGCAATTGTCACAGCGTCGAAGCGCCGGCAGATTCTCGTAGCGATCAGCGATAGAGGTAGCGGTTGACGATGTTCTCGAGCATTTCCTGGCGGCCGCTGACGGCTTGCGGGTTCAACTCGTTGGTGAACGCGAGCTCGGCCAACGACTCAAGGTTGAAATCGCCCGCCATCAGCGCCTGCCCGAACGGCTGCTGCCAACCGGCGTAGCGTTGGTCCTTGAGCCGTTGCAGTTCGTCGTTCTGCACCATGGCCGCTGCGCGTTCTAGCGACAGGGCGAGAACGTCCATGGCGCCGACGTGGCCATGGAACAGATCGATCTGATCGAGGCTCTGGCGGCGAACCTTGGAGTCGAAGTTGAAACCGCCATTCTTGAAGCCGCCGGCCTTGAGAATTTCATAGGTGGCCAGGGTCATCTCTTCGACGCTGTTAGGGAATTGGTCGGTGTCCCAGCCGTTTTGCGGATCGCCACGGTTGGCGTCGATGCTGCCGAAAATCCCCAAGGAAACGGCCGTCGCAATTTCGTGATGAAAGCTATGCCCGGCCAGGGTCGCGTGGTTGGCTTCGATGTTGACCTTGATTTCGTGTTCCAGCCCGAACTGCTGAAGAAAGCCGAACACGGTGGCGCTGTCGTAATCGTATTGGTGCTTGGTCGGCTCCTGCGGCTTAGGTTCGATCAGCAGGTCGCCGGTGAAACCGATTTTGTGCTTATGCTCGACCACCATGCGCATAAAGCGGCCCAGTTGTTCGCGCTCCCGTTTCAAGTCCGTGTTGAGCAGGGTTTCGTAGCCTTCGCGGCCGCCCCACAACACGTAGTTGGCGCCTTTCAGGCGATGGGTCGCGTTCATGGCGCTGAACACTTGGGCAGCGGCGCAGGCGAACACTTCCGGATCGGGGTTGCTCGCGGCGCCGGCAGCGAAACGCGGGTTGCTGAAGCAATTGGCGGTGCCCCACAACAGCTTGATCCCGCTTTGTTCCTGATGTCGCTCGAGGTGATCAACCATCTGTGCGAAATGGTTGCGGTACTCCTTCAGTGACTGGCCTTCCGGAGCGACGTCCGTGTCATGGAAGCAGTAATAGTCGATACCCAGTTTGGAGAAGAATTCGAAGGCCGCGGCTGCTTTGCCGATCGCCAATTCCATGGGATCGCCGGCGTGTTGCCAAGGGCGCTTGAACGTCCCCGCACCGAACACATCGGAACCCGGCCAGACGAACGTGTGCCAGTAACAGGCGGCCATGCGCAGGTGTTCGCGCATGGGTTTGCCGAGGATGAGTTTGTCGGCGTCGTAGTGACGGAAGGAGAGGGGGGAATCGCTGTTTGGGCCTTCGTAGCGAATCGGCTCGACATCAGGGAAATACTGCATGGACCTTGTCCTTGTTGTTCTTGGCGGTGTCTCGATACTAGCAACGGCCCCGACCCCGCTGATTATGAAAAGCATCAACACGGGGTGCGATTTTGCGTATTGAGCTTCTTCGGCCAGGCGCCTAGTCTGTGTCAATCGCCTCTGTGACAAGGGGCTCGGGACAAGCATAAAAACAATGAAAACCGTACCGCCTGTTCACCGCATCGCTCTGTTGTTCAACGGCAGCAAGATCTACGACCGTGGCATCATCAGCGGCATCGGCAACTACCTGAGCAGCACTCGGGCCTCCTGGGACCTGTTTCTGGAAGAGGATTTTCTCTGTCGTTTGAAAGGCATCGAGCGCTGGCAGGGTGACGGGATCATCGCCGACTTCGACGATCCGCTGATTGGCGAGGCGTTGGCCGACATTCAGTTGCCGGTGGTGGCAGTAGGGGGCTCGTACGAAGATAAGCGCGCCTATCCGAAAGCGATTCCCTACGTCGCCACCGATAACAACGCACTGATAACGCTGGCCTACACGCACTTGATCGAGGCGGGACTGCAGCGTTTCGCCTGTTTCAGCCTGCCTGAAGCGCAGGCCAATCGCTGGGCGCAAGAGCGCGAAAAAGCCTTCCGCAAATTGATGAAGCGCGATGGTCTGCACGGCGAAATCTATCGCGGCATGGGCACCAGCGCACCGCTGTGGGACAGCGCCGTCGAACAACTGATCGCCTGGCTGCAAAGCCTGCCCAAACCCATCGGCATCATCGCCGTCAGCGACGCCCGCGCGCGCCAGTTGCTGCAAGCCTGTCTGACCGCAGGCATTGCCGTGCCGGAGCAAGTGGCCTTGATTGGCATCGACAACGACCCGCTGACCCGCAGCCTGACCCGCGTGCCGCTGAGTTCAGTCATCCAGGGCACCGAAACCATGGGCCGTACCGCCGCGCAATTACTCCACCAGATGCTGCACGGGATGCCGTCCACCGGTACGCAGATCCTGATCCCGCCGGATGCTGTGAACGTGCAGGTGTCGAGCTTGCACCAACCGTTGGGCAATCCGTACGTGATGCGGGCGCTGCTGTTTATCCGACAATACGCTTGCCAGGGCATCAAAACGGCGCAGGTGGCGGCGTATGTCGGTGTGTCGCGTTCATCACTCGAAGCGCATTTCCGCGCCGAGCGAGGCTGCAGCGTGCATGACGAGATCCTGCGTTTCAAACTGGCAGCCGCCACCAGCGGATTGAAAAATACTGACTCGGTGATCGCCGACGTGGCGCGCAGTTGCGGGTTTAAATCTGCGCAGTATCTGCACACGGTGTTTCGCCGGGAGTTTGGCTGTACCCCGCGGGAGTATCAGCAAGGGGCAGGGATGCGCTGATGGAATACCGGAAATGAGGTTAGAGTGGGCATCAATGTCTTGATTGTTGCGTGAACAATGAATCGTCCGCTGTTCGTTTCTCTGGATGGGCCCAAAGGCACCGGCAAAACCACACTGTTGGAGGCCGTTACGCAAGTACTGAGGGCGGGCAACCAGAAAGTCATCCGGCTTTGCGAGAGAAAAAGCGATCCGTTCAGGGGTGAAACCATGGCCTTGGTCAACACGCTGGCGAGAAATCCTTGCCGGGATCTGGAGTGGGCTGTGTGTCAGCGCCTTGCGGATAGCCGTCGCTGGATCTCCCAGAACGTTCTGACGAAGCAGCCGCTGGACAGCATCATCTTGATCGATCGCTGGTATCCCTCGGATGCCGCGTTTCGCCAAACCATCCCGTTTGCCGAGATTCTTCAATTGAATATGGAGCGAGACGTGCGGGTGCCAGATCTGCATGTCGGCGTCGTCACCGATCCGGATATTTCGTGGGCGAGGGCGGCGACGCGCTCGCGGGGACTGGGCGGCACTGTGATCCAGAAGCACGCCGCACATGTGGCGTGTACGGAAATGTTCGAGCAAGCGGTCAAGGATCACGGCTGGATGTTGTGCCGTAATGAAGGAACGGTTGAGCAGGCGACGATGCTGGTGGTTTCTCGGATCTATGAGGTGCTTGGGTTGAACGTCGAAGTGGATGCCAGGCTTGGCGCTCAGGGTATCGCGTAGACCTTGAAGTTCAGTGGACACGGCCCTGCCAACGCGGTTGCTCTGCGTTTTAGCGCTTAGCGTCGGCCAAGCCAGCCTCGATGAAGCGAACGGAACTCTCCATAGCCTGCTGACCTTCTGGCAGCATGGTGGCGTAGAAGTGCCAGGCGTGGAACATCGCAGGCCATACTTCCAGGTTCACGCGAACTCGGTTATCAGCCAGGTGAGCTGCAAGGCGCATTGCATCTCAACATCAGCTCGTTCTCGCCGATCTGCACCAAGATTGGTGGAAGACCGGTGACGTCCGTGAACACAGGTGAGGCCAGAGGATGATTGGCCAATGTGTCGCCCAGGAATGCTCTGGCGAGGATTTCCAGGACAGGCTTGGAGTTCAGAGGATCCAGACCTTCAAAGCCCGAATCATGCCTTGATGCATAAACATTTCGTCGCGCGGCAGTCGCAAGCCTCGTGTGCTTCGCAAACCTTCAACAGAGGCAACGATGATGAATTCAACCTGGGCAGATCAAGTGGCACTTGTGAGTGGAGCGGGCAGTGAGCTTGGAATCGGTATGGCCATTGCCCATCGCCTTGGCGCTCAAGGGGCCAAGTTGATCGTCACGGCAAGCAGCGCACGCATCAATGAGCGGGTTGCGGAGTTACGTGCCGCCGGCTTCGAAGCAGTGGGTCGACCGGTCGACTTGACTCAGGAAAATCAGGTGAGTGAATTCGTCGCTTGGGCTGAGGCCGTCTGGGGCCGCATCGATATTCTTGTAAATAATGCCGGTATGGCGATGCAAGGGAGTCCAGAACAGTTCTCCGAGTTCACGAGTACGAGCCTCGAAAGCTGGAATCTATCCATCGCTAGAAATCTGACAACTGCGTTTCTGTTAACCCAAGGGGTGTTGCCTGGGATGCGAGCGAGAGGCTATGGCCGCATAGTGAACATCAGCTCAACTACCGGCACGCGGGCCAGTAATCCAGGGGAGGCTGCTTACAGTGCTGCAAAGGCGGGAATGGTAGGAATGAACATGAGTCTAGCCCTTGAGGTGGCTCATCAAGGTATCACGGTGAATTCAGTTGCCCCTGGCTGGATAGCTACAGGGTCGAGCACGCCTGATGAAGTCAAAGCCGCATGTTCTACGCCTCTCGGGAGAGCGGGGCGACCAGACGAAGTGGCCGCAGCCGTTGTATTCCTGGCTTCACCTGAAGCGAGTTACATCACAGGGGAATTGCTCGTGGTGGATGGAGGCAATTGCCTGGTTGAGAACAAAGCGGGTTAAGACATTTTAATTCCTGAGAGGGACCTCAACGTTGCCTGAACTGCGCTGCGCCGACTCACTGCTCCAGCAAAAACCGCTCAATTTCCTCAACGGTACACTGCGCGCCGTTCGGGTCACGCCGATCAGTGTCGCGGAAGCGGCACCAGTCCAGTCGCCATAACCCACCAACCACAAACGCGGTTCCTGAATCGAATGCGTACCTTTGACGGCCACGCGCCCGTCGGCGGAACACACGCCCAGTGATTCCAGATAGCCGAGGGCAGGGCGGAAGCCGGTGCACCAGATCACCGCGTCGACCGGCGTTTGCGAGCCATCAGCCCAAGTCACGCCGGTCTCGGTGAAGCGCAGGAACGGCCGAACCGCGTGCAACACGCCGCGCTCCCGTGCCTCAACGACTGGCGGCACCATCACGATATCGCCCAGGCCGCCAACGGGCTGTTCAATGACGATGCCGGCCAGTTGCGCTTTCCAGCGCTCGGTGGCTCGCTCGAAGAGCACGCGTCCATCAACGTCATCGGCAAGAAACTCTGGCGGCTGCGGAGTAACCCAAGTGGCATCGGCCACTTGCGAGACTTCAGCGAGGATCTGCGCACCGGAGTTGCCACCGCCCACCACCAGGACTTTTTTCCCCGCAAACGGCTTGGCGTTAACGTAATGGGCCGAATGCAATTGCTGACCCGTAAAGGTTTCGCTGCCTGGGTAATGCGGCAGGTAGGGATGACGCCAAGTGCCGGTCGCACTGACCACGGTACGGGCCAGCCAATTGCGACCCTGGGCTTTTACGTTGAGGTGATTGCCCCGACGTTCAATAGCGTTGACCCAGTAGGGCCGTGCGACAGGAAATTGGTAGCGTTGCTCATACTGGCGCAGGTAATCGACTACGTTGTCGCGACTGGGGTAACCGTCAGTGACCGGAGGCATCATCCAACCGGCGATGGAACTCCAGGTCGACGGTGAAAACAGTCGCAGGGAATCCCAGCCATGCCGCCAGGCGCCACCCGGTGCTGCTTCGGCATCGATAATGACAAAGGAACGCCCGGTTCGGCGCAGGAAGTAAGCGACGGCGAGTGCAGACTGGCCACCGCCAATAATCGCAACATCCACTTCGGCAGGCATGGGGAATCCTTGGGTCAGCGAAAGTCAGGTCAAGTTAATCCATTTGAAGCGGACGTTTGTTGATGTTGCTCAATCGGCGGCGTTGTAATGGATATGATTTAACATAATATACATTACACGTAACAAGATGTTTCGAGATTAGCCACGTTGCCCGCGAGATTTCATTCTCCTGCAATGCCCCAAACCGGCTTTCCCTCCAACCTGATTAATCCTCTGAATCTGCATCGCTCAATCCTCATCCCGCGTCAGCTTTTCAATCAATGCTCGATGCTGTGGAAACGCTGTAGTGAGCTTCTGGCGATTCCCCATCTCCATGTCGGCAAAATCAAATCCTGGCGAAACCGCTTCACTGATCAATCCAAATCCGTTTGTCCCGTCCAGCAATCGTGATGCTTTCCAGATGCCGCCCGGTACGTGCAATTGCAAGCGCTGTCCTGCGAGAACATCGTTGCCCATGATGACTGTCTGCAATGAACCGTCCGCATGGATCAGGCTGTATTCGAGTGCGTCGCCCAAGTGGAAATAATGCAGGATGTCAGACTGATTGAAATGAAACTGGCCCACCGGTGATTGCTCGGTCAGCAGATAGTAGATCGACGTCATCAGGTAACGTGGGCCGCCAGCGGTTTCGAGCCAATCGCGATGGTCTGACTGATAGGTTCTACGAAAATAGCCGCCTTCGAGATGAGGCTCGAGATTCAGCGCATTGATCACGTCTTGTGTGCTTGCTTTACGTTGAATCATCGCCCGCCCCCTTGATTTTATGGTGGTTTTTTATAGCTCAACTAAACGACCATTTAGTGTAGTTAAGCGCATATCGAAGACGAATGACGAACTTTCCAGACAAATTTCGATCTTCCGCTGATTCACTCCTCACTCGGGTCATAACTGTTCACATTGGGCACTTGCAGATGCAGGCGGCCAAGCAAGTCGACCAACGTATCGACCTCAGCCGGGGTCAATCCGCTGAGCAGACGCGACTCTCGCTCAAGTGCAACTTTGAGCACGCGGTCATGCAGTTCTTTACCGCTGGCCGTCAATCGCACGGTGTAACGCCGTGCATCCTTGGGATCCAACTGACAAGTGATCCGCCCCGCTGCTTCCAGCGTCTGCAATGAACGACTGACAGCGCTCTTGTCGAGACCGATCGCCTGGCAGATTCGATAATCGGTCAATAGCGGACGTTTACAGGGGGGGAATCTGCCTCTATGCCTTTGAAAACATGCGTCCCGGGCGGCCAAACTTGGCGATAGTGCTCCCGACGGTTACAAGACCTACCCAGTCAAGATCCGCCTCACGCAAATATAAGCCTAGGGCGCTGGATGCGGCGTCCAGGCTTTACCGCCAATCGAAACGGCGTTACTTACTCTGCAGATACGGCGCCATCAAGCCGGCAAACCACTCGATAAATGCACCGAGGCGCCGGGAGCGTTGGCGACGATCCGGATACAGCAAAGACACGGTCATCGACGGCGGCCGGTAAGCGGCCAGCACCTCCACCAGCTCGCCGCTATCCAGTAAATGCTGCACATCGAACAACGGCACCTGAATCAAACCGAGCCCTGTGCAGCACGCGGCGATGTAGCTTTCCGCATTATTGACCACGAGTTGACTGGGCAGTGGAAACGACTGGCGGACGCCGTCGAGACAATATTCCCACTGAGCCTCTTGCCCGCCCGACCCCGCCACATAGCCGACGCATACGTGCCGCTCCTGCAACTGGGCAAGCTCGGTGGGCACGCCAAATTCGGCCAGGTAGGCGGGGCTGGCGCAGTTGATCAGCAACACCTGCCCCAACGGTTTCACTACTAGGCTGCTGCTCTGCGGCGTGCCGAAACGAATCACACAATCGACGCCCTCCTGCACCAGGTCTATCGCCCGGTCGGTGGAACCCAGGCCCAGTTGCAGGCGCGGATAACGCTGGAAAAACTCGGGAAGCGCGGGAATGAGTAGGCGCCGGGCGATACGGCTGGGCACATCGACTTCCAGGCGCCCCATCACCTGCTCTTGATGGGTGTGGAACAGTTGGTCGATCTCATCGATCTCGACCAACACTTGGCGCGCTCGCTGCAGTAACTGGGTGCCGTCGGTGGTCAATGACACCTTGCGCGTGGTGCGGTGCAACAAGCGCGTTCCGGCATTGGCTTCCAATTGTTGAATGGCCGCCGATACTGTGGCACGCGGCAGTTTAAGCAGTCGTGCGGCCTGGATGAAACTGCCGAGCTCAGCCACCTGAACGAAAACGCGGTACTGCTCGATGCGGTCCATGGGTTATCAGTGCTCGACGACGGCGTTAGCCTGTTTCGCTCGAAACCGGCGCACCACCCGCCATTCCACGAAACTGACGATCAACAACACCATGGTGGTCAACGTGCCCACCATCAGCAGGTCGGTCAAAACCGCAATCGGCGCCAGCGCCAGCAATAGCACGATGCCGGCCAGGTGCGATTTGGCGACCACCTGATACACCTCGCGTTTGTACAACAGGCTGGCGAATAGAAAGATCATGGGCCCCAGCAGCAGGGTCACGACGTAGGCCGTGTTCATGTGCTTGTCGGGGTGGGCCATGACCAGATCATTGCCGACGGCCGTGGCAATGATGCCGGCCACCAGCACTGCGTGAATGTAATGAAAGTAAGCGCCGGTGCGCCCAGGGTCCTTGGAGTGGGTAACGCAATGAATGGCGTCTTTGCTCGCCGTGCCGAAGTACAACCACCACATAGCCAGAGTGCCCAGTAAGGTCACCAATAACCCCACCAACACGGGAATATCCCAGTGCTCGGTTTCGGCGAGCACCGCGCCGCTGGCCAGCAGCGTTTCGCCCAGTGCGACAATCACAAACAGCTGGCAACGCTCGGCTAGATGCGCGCCCTCGATGGTCCAGTCACTGGTGCGCGAGCGTCCCAGCCCCGGCAGCGCAAAGCCGAACATGGGCGACACGTACTCACACAGCACCGCGATTAGCCATAGGCCGATACGCCACGGCCCTTCCATAAACGCGCCCGCCAACCAGAACGCCGCGGCAATCACTACCCAGCCGAGCATGCGCTTGAAGTTCGGTGCCAGCGCGTGTTCACCGGGCAAATGCAGCACGATAAAGGCGGTACGGCCTACCTGAATCGCCACATAGGCCAGCGCAAACACTAAGCCCCGCTCGCCAAAGGCTTCAGGAATGCTCGCCGCCATCAGCAAGGCGGGAAACATCAGGGCGAAGATCAGGCCGCGCACCCTCGGGGTTTCCGGGTTAAACCAGTTGGTGACCCAGCAGGTGTATTGCCAGCCAAGCCATACCGCGAACCACAGAATAAGGGTCTCCATCACGCCGACCAGGGTCAGGTGATGGAGCAGGCCGTGGCTGAGTTGGGTCACGGCGAAGACATAGACGAGATCGAACAACAGCTCTTCGAACGTCACCCGCGCATGGTGACCATCACGGTGGCGAAGTAACGGGTGATGTGCAGACTGATCGGCGCTCATAGCAACCCCATGGCCTGGTTTGTCGGGAAAAGTGTTAACGCGACATTGCGGGGTTGCAATCGTTTTTTCGCCCGTTACTTGGTGGTGTAACCGCCGTTGATCAAAATCGTCTGGCCCGTCACCCACCAGCCATCACTCACCAGGTTGCGAATAAACGGCACCACATCCTCGATATCAGTCAGGCCCGTGCGCGAGAACGGCGAAAGCGCGGCGGCGGTCTTATGATAGTTCACCGCATCCTGACCTTCGGCCGGATAGAAAAACGGAGTATCCATCGGGCCAGGGCCCACTGCCGTCACTGAAATACCACGCGCGCCAAGTTCTTTCGCAGCCGCTCTGGTGAACTGCTCCACCGGCGCTTTGCTGCCGGCATACGCCGCGTAGAACGGCGTGAACGCGCCGAGCAACGAGGTGACGATGGTGCAGATCTTGCCGTTGTCGTTGAGGTGCTTACCGGCTTCCTTGAGAAAGAAAAACGCGGTTTTGGAGTTAACCGCCATCATCTCGTCGTACTCAGCTTCGGTGATCTCGGCCATAGGCTTTTTCAACACCTTGCCCACGGTGTTGATCGCAATATCCGGGCGCCCGACTGCGGCCACGGCATCGCTGAACAGCTTTTCCACTGCACCGGCAGTGGTCAGGTCTGCCTGCAACGCCACTGCCTTGGCTCCCAACGCTTCGAGAGCCGCCACGGTGGCGTTGGCATCGCCCTGGCTGGAGGCGCTGTTGTAATGCACCACCACAGCCTTAGCGCCGTGCTGGGCGAGATCGCGAGCGAGCAAGCCGCCGAGATTTTTCACACCGCCGGCGATCAGTACGACCTTGCCGTTGATTGAATGTTTGGACATGACAACGCTCCTGGGCTGGGAAAGGTACGACCCAGTCTAGAGCGGCCGCGGGCAAAGATAAGCACACTGATGCTGGATGCACTGTTCAGTTTTTTCAGCCAATCAGCGTAAAGTTACTTTCCCGACTCTAAACGTCCGCTGTTATCGAGTCAGGTGAATGACCGCATATGGCCCAGAGTGTGTAAAAACGCCAAGGGGTTCACTTTTAGGTTCTTCACCTGCCGGAAATCTATAAGCCTCGTGTCCCCGCACTCATACCGTATTGACGTTAGCAGCTGCGCCGATAGTGCCTCCGGAAACACATACGATGAAGTCGGCCGCTCTTTGGCAGAGGGTGGCGTGCGATGATCGGATTACGAGGGTAAGAGGCATGAGCGAGAGCGGGTCAATGTCGATACGTTCTCCTGATGTGCCGCGAAGCGACAATGTCAGTTCCGTCCATTGGCGATCATCTGAACCTGCGCAGTCACCGTCAGAGTCAACATCACATCCGGTTCCCCATAGATGTTCAGCAATGCAATAAAAGGCCGGCAATGGTCTTTCTGGCGTGATTTGAATGGAATAGCAAGTAGACATGATTTGTTGGCCGCGCCTATCTGTCAGGAGGAGAAAGGGTATCTCGGAGCCTGAGGCTGAGCAATCAGAGTCGCTGCCCCCAGACCTTCTATATATAGGCATCCATTGGTGTCTGCGATTGCCCCGGCGTATGTAGAAACGACTCCGTGATCCCTTGCTATGATTGCTGAGGATTTTATCGCGGGGTTTGCCTATGAAGCGCTTTATCCAAGGTGAACACCGAGGCCAAGGCACCTTACTTCCCGAAAGCCTCGACGACTACGTCAGCGATACCAATCCGGTACGAGTAGTTGACGTTTTCGTCGACGAACTCAACTTGGTCAATCTAGGTTTTGAAGGTGCCATTCCAGCCGATACTGGACGGCCGGCTTACCACCCCGCGATCCTGCTAAAGATCTACATCTACGGCTATCTCAACCGCATTCAGTCGAGCCGGCGGCTGGAGCGAGAGCTCAACGCAACGTCGAGCTGATGTGGTTGACCGGGCGTTTGATGCCGGATTTCAAGACCATCGCCAACTTCCGAAAAGACAACAGCAAGGCTATCCGAGGCGTCTGTCGCCAGTTCGTAGTGCTATGTCAGCAGTTGGGATTATTCGGTGAAAATCTGGTTGCCATTGATGGCAGCAAGTTTAA
Organism: Pseudomonas sp. 29; assembly: GCF_002754355.1. Taxonomy (NCBI): domain Bacteria; kingdom Pseudomonadati; phylum Pseudomonadota; class Gammaproteobacteria; order Pseudomonadales; family Pseudomonadaceae; genus Pseudomonas; species Pseudomonas sp. 29. The sequence goes on along the minus strand of NZ_PEEY01000001.1, from coordinate 6,140,415 downwards.
AGCAGTCAACAACCGCGACCGAAATTTCACCAGCGCCAAACTGAAGCGGCGCATGGAGGAAATCGAATCGAGCATCAACCGTTACCTAACGGCACTTGATACTGCGGATCGGCAAGAGCCCACATCCTCGGGAGCCAAGACGGTGCGGCTGGAAGAGAAAATCGCCAAGCTCAAAGTTCAAATGAAGGAGCTTCAGGCGATTGAAATACGGCTCAACGACTCACCGGATAAACAGGTGTCACTGACCGATCCATATGCGCGTTCAATGATGACGCGAGGTACAGGAATCGTTGGCTACAACGTGCAAACAGCAGTCGATGCTCAGCACCATTTGATCGTTGCTCATGAGGTGACCAATGTCGGTTCCGACCGTGATCAGCTCAGTTCAATGGCCAAGCAGGCGCGCGAGGCCATGGCATCAGATTCGCTTTCGGTGGTGGCCGACCGAGGCTATTTCAAAGGTGAGGAAATCCTGGCTTGTCACAACGCTGATATCACCGCGTATGTGCCCAAGCCAATGACCTCTGGAGCCAAAGCTGATGGGCGTTTTAACAACGATGCCTTTATCTATGACGCGGCGAACAATCACTATGTATGTCCAGCTGGAGAAACGCTGATATGGCGTTTCTCCAGCGTCGAGAAAGGCATGAAGCTGCATCGTTATTGGAGTTCAAAGTGTCAAGGCTGCGCCTTGAAAACACAGTGCACACCGAGCAAGCAACGCCGTATTCGGCGCTGGGAGCATGAGGCGATATTGGAAGAGATGCAGGTCCGGCTGAGCAACGCGCCGGACATGATGCGAGTCCGAAAGCGCACAGTTGAGCATCCCTTCGGGACGCTCAAACAGTGGATGGGTGCCACGCATTTTTTGACGCGAAGGCTGGAAGGCGTCAGTGCAGAAATGAGCTTGAACGTGCTCGCCTACAACATGAAGCGAGTTATGAAAATCCTTGGCACCAGCAGCTTAATGAAGGCGTTGTCAGCCTGAAATGGTTGTCTTTGTTGCCCACCTGGCATCGTAGGGGCTTTATTGAAGCCTCCAAGACCCGAGTGACGACCCGCAGGGCTTACCGCGAGCGACTACATAGCAAAAACCGTCGGTGCTACGTGCCGACATTGCACTGGCCCGTTTTTACACACTCTGGGCCAGAAGCGGACGCCCAAGGCCAACTTTTTTTCAACCCAAAGCAGTCATCATCGTGTTCAAGTATTATTGCGCCGATGCTCGGATTTTTCACAGGTAGGTTGATGTATGGCCAGAAGCGTTAGGCTTCAACAGAAACTTCATTCAAAGTATCTCGTTGAGGTAGCGGGAGAGGTGGTGCTTGATGACTGCCTTGTTGAAAAGCTATGGGCGCTCAACAGAGGTGACAGGTTTGAGTTGAATTCACGCTCCTCCAGTTTTGGACCTGTTCAAAAATACCGCTTGGAATACGTGATAACGAGAGGACCGATTTCTGGACATTGGCTCTACAAAGAATTTGACCCAAAGGAACTGACATTATTTTTTACGGCAAAAGACTTTGCTAGCATTTGCCATGGCTGGACCTTGTTTGACGAGTGACCACTCAGCGTTAGCTTCCTGGGAGGCAGCTCCTGGCCAATAACCGTGATTAAGCAACGAGCGTAATCTTTCGGCCTTCTCGCACAATTGAGGCAAGCAACAGATGACGGAACAGCTTTGCGTTGTATTCATTCCGGCGCTTTCGGTGGCTTTGCAAAGCGCCGAAACGAACAAAGGCTCCCCACTTACAGAGTCCGAGGCACTCAAAATCCGTGATCACGCGACGTGTGTTGCAGTTCCATTCGACGTCGCCCTGGATATGGAGAACGAACGTGGTTTCCGGGACTTAGTTGCCGAAGACTGCTGGAATGAATGGCAGCGACTACGGCTCTCAATGAAGAAATGCCCCCTCTGAATTGAACCAATACTCAGTCATAAGATGCAGTCTTCACCTGCCCATTGCTGCTGAAATGAGAGGCAGCTATTGGCCGATTGACGCCTGTCAGAAGCTTCCTAAAGTTGATCTGTCTCAAGCGCCAGTACCCAGCGGTTGAACGGCGCTGAGCCCGCCAAACCCAGCACGTCAAAGAACACCCATTTCCGAGTCTTTACCGAAAAAGACTGAACGGCTTGTCCGGGGGTAACCCTCTGTGCATTGCTGGTCGATATGACCTCACCAGACGCGCTTCCAATGTAAGGCGAGTTTCTGGGGTCAAGCATACCGACTTGCAACGTCCCGCAAGCGTCCGGAAGGTTCAAAGATAATGTTTCACCCGTTTCCAGGCGGCCCACGAACGTTCCATCAAACAAAATTGCCAGCGGGATAGCGTGGCCATAGGCGCTGTCAAACATTCCTTTCTTGCGCTGAATGGTGATGTCCATGTGTTGTCCTTAAGGTGCTCACTACACAGAGTGTAGTCGCACGCTTACGACGCACTGCGAGCGCGCGCACCGAGGTCTAACGCGCTCTAATTTGGCAGGCAGGTGGAATGACCGCTATTGGCCGATTGCTGCCGGTCACCAAGGCCGCAATCGCCCATAGCTGCCGGTGAGGAACGGTAGATTTTGACCACAACCGGACACTCGACAGCCCCCCGAACGTTTGTTGAGTCCGTCTGATCGTCTATGAAAGAAGCGCTCGCAACGGAGCTGGAATGGGTACAACTTCTTTACTGTCCGGTGAGACACATACGTGTGTGACATTCGCGGTAAATGCCAGCACGTCTTCGCCTATAAACCCCTCAACCAAAAAAGTAAAAGAGTGCTCGCCCAACCTGGCCACGCCAACTTTAATAGTCATTTCGTCATCCCACGTCACCGGAGCCAGCAACTCGATCGACATCGCACGCACCGGCGGCAATATATTAAAACTCATCACCGCTCTAAGCCCCGGCCCCCCTACCCATCTGTCGAGTGCTACACCAATGGCCTCTACAGCAAAATATGAGAATCGCGGGGTGTAAACCACCCCTGCCGGATCACAATCTCCGAACAAAATAGTTCGACTTACAAAAACCGCATCAGGCATTAAATCCCCCCTACCCGCCAGCGTCAGGCCGATGTCGATGAGTTCTTCTCGCTCGGCCATCAAGGGCTTCTGCCTTTGATGGCGGCGATTTTGTCCACATCAGCGACTCAAAGATGTTTGTCTAGCACCTAAGCACTCAGCTGCTTGATCCAGTCAAGACTCGCAACGGTAGAGCCAGAAGGACGGTACTCACAGCCAATCCATCCGGCGTAGCCGCGCTGCTCCAGCGCCGCGAACAAGGCAGCAAAGTCGATATTCCCCGTTCCCGGCTCGTGACGCCCCGGGCAATCGGCAATTTGCACATGCACGGTTCTGTCATAAAACCGCGCCAGCACATCCGCTGCGTCTCCAGTCAAAAGCTGGGCATGGTAAAGATCAAGAATCAGTCCGACACTCGGGAACGTCTCGAGTACCTGCTGCGCCTTGTTGAAGTCGGACATGTAATAGCCGGGCATCGCCTCTGCGCTGATCACTTCGATAAGCGGCCGCAGCCCCTGATCTTCCAAGTACTTCACCGCATATTCCAGGTTGCCCGCGTAGGTTCGCTCAGCGTCATTCTGCGTGGTAACGCCCGACATGATGTGGACATCCGTACACGCCAAGGTCTTTGCGTAGCGGGCGGCCTGGAGCAACCCGTCACGAAACTCCTCTCCCCTGCCCTGTAACGCGGCGATGCCTTTGGTCACGCCAGCCGGGGCGGCGAACTGAATCAACGGCAAACTGAATTGGGCTAGATGGTCGGCAAGCAGACTGGCGTCGAATTCATACGGTGACGGGAACTCAACAGCCCGGAAACCGGCGGCTGCGGCGGCTTCGATGCGTTGCAGAAAAGGCAATTCATTGAATTGGAAACCGAGATGAGCATTGAACTTGAGCATTGGGTAATCATCCATCCTGGGAAGAAACGACATCATTAGCCTGGAGCATCCTTTGCCGCTCCAGCACTGCACTATCGCAAGTGCGTTCAACGATTAAAACCAGGTTTCCATCTGGATACCGTATTGCCACACCCCTCCCGCCTGGAAGTCGGACATGCCAAAGGAGTCATTAGTACTGAACCGGTCCAGATCCGAAGACCAGTTCATGTAGCTGGCGAACACTCGCAACTCCGGACGCGTGAGTAGATCGCCGACGTCGAGTTTGAATGTCGGGGCGACAGTGAATTTCCAGAAGTTACCATCGACCGCATTGCGTTGTAGATAGCCCTTGGGGTCGAGGTTCATGGTTTGCCAGCTCATTTCGTAGGCCATTTCGAAGTTGCTGTTGATTTTGTTGGCCAATCGCACGTTGAGGGTCAGCCAGCGGTAGTCGTCACCTTTAACGTATCTATCCTTGCTCTGTTCGGCCAGCAAGCTGGGCCCGATGCGCCAGTCAGAGGTCAGCGGGGTCTCACCGTAAAGCGCCAGACGCAGCGCGCGGGCGTCGTCGATCAGTTCACCGTCTGAGCCAACGTTCTTGACCTCTGCCCCCAGGCCTTGTCCATAGAGCAGCGCCGTTTTGAAGAACCCTTCTCTGCCGAAAAAGGTTTTCTGGTGATTGGCCAGCATGCTGTGCAAACCGCTATCCGCAGGCGTCAAACCGGCCTTGTTGGTGTGGGTGCCGAAATCGTTTTTCTTGGCGCCGATGGCGTTGTACATCCACTGCCACTGGCCATCCTCGAAGAACTGGTTGGAGGTCAGGATGTAGCTTTCCACATCGGCATTGATACCGCCCTGACTGAAATCCCCGTAGCTACGCCCAATCAACGAGTAATTCGAGCGCCAATGCTTGTTCATCTGCACATCGTAAATTCCACCGCCGGTGCCGGCGAGGTAAACGACGTCGGAGTCCAGCCAGTGGATATCGAAATTATCTCTATCGAAGCGCTTGCCTGCCCACAGCGTAGCGTTCTCGAAGACTGAATTGCCTTTGAATGCAGCGACATGGTCGAGCGTGGCGAACACTTGGCGCACGTTCAGTTTGCTTTCGTCGGCCGTCCAGTCATTGGAGCTTTCCACACCGTCGGCGATGGAGACGGTGAATTTGGAACGGGTACCGTTTTGCGCATAGACCTCTTTCGACAGGTCGATACGCATGTAGGTGTCGTCCTCGTTACCGAGTCGCCCGACTGCCCCGCCCACCGAACCGGCCGGCGTTGTATAAGGGCCGCCACGCCCGCCACCCAGCCCCTCGTCAACCAGCAATCCGGAGCGCGCATAGCCGTTGAAGCTGAACCCATCGGTGAGGTTCGCGGTACTGCCCTCCTTCTCCAGGCTTTGCTGACGGGCTTCGAGTTTTGCCAGTCGGGTGTCCAGAGCAGGTGCCGAAATGGCTGTTGCGTTAGAGGCGACGGGTTGCAAGGGCGGCGGCGCGCGTTTGACCTGCTGCAATTCCCGGGCAAGTGCCTGGGTCTGCTGTTCGGCCGTGGCTGCACGCTTTTCCGCTGCGCTGGCACGCGCCTCAAGTGCTGCCATGCGCTCTTCCAGTGTCGCGGCCTGAGCGGTCGCTGCGGATGTGCCGAGCACACCTGCCAGTAGCCAGCCTGTTGCTTTGTGCATATGAAATCCCTGTTTTGTTTTTATTGTTGGTTGACGCAAACGGCCGTTTTTTACGTGCGTTGCGAGTTGTCGCAATCGACGAAAAAAAGGATGCCTCATCGCAAATACGCTGCTACATTTGGCGATGTTAACGTTAACTTTTCTAAAAACAAAAATAAAGGACGCTCGATGAAACAGCTGAAATCGCTCCTGCCCGTTGCATTGATCACCCTGTCTGCCGCACTGCCATCCGTGTCGAACGCAACCGATCTGACGATCTCTTGCGGTGCCGTGGGTGCGGAGTTGCAACTGTGCAAAGAGGCCGTCGAGACATGGTCGAAACAGACCGGCAACAACGTCGAGGTGGTCTCCACGCCTAACTCGGCAACCGAGAGGTTGTCGTTCTACCAGCAGATCCTCAGTGCGCAGTCCACCGACATCGACATTATTCAAATCGACATGGTGTGGCCGGGGATGCTGGCAAAACACCTGCTGGATCTGCGGGAGGTGCTTCCCGCGAACGCGACCCAAGGCTACTTCCAGGCCCAGGTCGATAACGCCACGGTCAACGACCGGCTGGTGACGATGCCGTGGTTCACCGACTCAGGGCTGCTGTATTACCGCAAGGACTTGCTTGAGAAATACAACAAACAGGTTCCTCAAACGTGGGAGGAAATGACCGCTACCGCCAGGGATGTGCAACAGGCTGAACGCAACGCCGGGAACGCCAATGCCTGGGGTTACATCTTTCAGGGACGTGCCTACGAGGGGCTGACGTGCAATGCGCTGGAGTGGATCAGCAGCCAGCCGCAAGGCGGCCTGATCAATCAACGCGGCGACATCGTGGTCAACAGTCAGGCCTCAAGAGCGGCGTTAACGCTGGCGAAAAGTTGGGTCGGCGACATCTCCCCGCGTGGCGTGCTCAATTACACCGAGGAAGAAGGACGTGGCGTATTCCAGTCGGGCAATGCGCTATTCATGCGTAACTGGCCTTATGTCTGGGCCCTGGTGCAAAGCCAGGACAGTGCCGTAAAGGACAAGGTCGGCGTCGCTCCCCTGCCCCGCGGCGGCGAGACCGGCGAGCATGCCTCCACCCTTGGTGGCTGGGGCCTGGCGGTATCGCGTTACAGCGCTCATCCCAAACTTGCCGCAGAACTGGTGAGCTACCTGACGAGTGCCCAAGAGCAAAAACATCGCGCTCTGACAGGCGGCTATAACCCGGTGATCGAGTCGCTGTATCAAGATCCCGAGTTGCTCGCGGCCATGCCTTATTACGCTCAGCTACACAGCATTCTCAACGCTGGGGTCATGCGCCCCGCCGCCATCACCGCCGATCGTTATCCACGGGTTTCCAATGCCTTCTTCGATCGGGTGCATGGCGTGCTGGCGGGCGAGTTGCCCGTGGATCAGGCACTGGCCGAACTGGAAAGTGAACTCACGCGTATCAAACGCCGGAACTGGTAAGCCACAAGGAAGGAAATCACCATGTCTGTCTCTACGACCCATGCCCCCTTTGACGAGCTTCTGCTCACGAGGGAAACGCCTGTACAACGGCGCCGGGTGCGCGCTGCCTGGCTGTTTCTGACGCCAATGCTGGTCTGCCTGGCCCTGGTGGCCGCGTGGCCGCTGCTGCGCACATTCTGGTTCAGCCTGACCGACGCCAGCCTGGCAGACACCGGTGGCGCAACCTTCATAGGCTTGAGCAATTATCTGTTGTTCAGCGATTCCGGCTGGTCGGGCATCCTCGTCGATCCACAGTGGTGGAATGCGGTGCGCAACACGTTGTATTTCACGGTGGTCTCGGTGGGACTGGAGGTCGTGCTGGGGTTGTTGGTGGCGTTGCTGCTGAACATCAAGTTCACCGGCCGTTCTCTGGTGCGGGCGTTGATTCTGATTCCGTGGGCGATTCCGACGATTGTCTCGGCGAAGATCTGGTCATGGATGCTTAACGACCAGTTCGGCATCATCAATCATCTGATGCTCAGCCTCGGCCTGATTGATGCTCCCCTGGCCTGGACGGCAGATGCCGACCTGTCGATGTGGGCGGTGATCATCGTTGATGTCTGGAAGACCGTGCCTTTCGTCACGCTGCTAATGCTGGCGGCCTTGCAGATGTTGCCGAGCGATTGCTACGAAGCGGCCAGGGTCGATGGCATTCATCCGCTGAAAGTGTTCTGGCGCGTCACCCTGCCACTGTTGATGCCTGCACTGCTGGTGGCGGCGATCTTCCGCATCCTCGACTCCCTGCGGGTATTCGACGTCATCTATGTGCTGACCTCGAATTCGTCGAGCACCATGAGCATGTCGGTGTATGCCCGTCAGCACCTGGTGGAGTTCCAGGACGTCGGTTACGGCAGCGCGGCGTCGACGCTGTTGTTTCTCGTGGTCGCGGTGATCGCCATGCTTTATCTCTACCTCGGACGCCGTCAACTGGAGGTCCGCGCATGAGCCCGCGCCTACTGAAAAAAGCGCTGTTGCGCCTCGGATTCTGGTGCCTGATCGGGGTGTTGCTGCTGTATGCGGTTTTCCCGTTCTACTACGCCATCGTGACATCGCTGAAGCCCTCCAGCGCCTTGTTCGAGGTGAGCTACTGGATCGAAAATCCTGACTTTTCCAATTACGCGGCGGTCCTCCACCAGGCCTCATTCCTGCGAGCAATCGGTAATTCGCTGGTGGTTGCGCTGTGCGTGGTCACATTGGCGCTGTTCCTCAGCCTGACCGCTGCCTATGCCTTGGGCCGGGTCAAATTCCGTGGGCGTGGCACGGTGTTGATGATGGTCCTTGGCGTGTCGATGTTTCCCCAGGTCGCGGTGCTGTCGGGACTGTTCGAAGTGATCCGCGCCCTGGGCCTGTACAACACGTCGTGGGCGTTGATCCTCAGCTACACGATTTTCACCCTGCCCTTCACCGTCTGGGTACTGACCACCTTTATGGGCCAACTGCCCCATGAACTGGAGGAAGCGGCAATCATGGATGGTGCGTCGCCCTGGGTGACGCTGACCCGCGTGCTGTTGCCGCTGCTCTGGCCAGCCCTGGTCACCACTGGCTTGTTGGCCTTCATCGCCGCGTGGAACGAGTTTCTGTTTGCCCTGACGTTCACCCTCACCGACAGCCAACGCACGGTGCCGGTGGCCATTGCCTTGATTTCCGGCGGCAGCCCCCATGAGTTGCCTTGGGGCTTGTTGATGGCCGCGTCGGTGTTGGTCACCGTCCCACTGGTGATTCTGGTGCTGATCTTCCAGCGCCGAATCGTTTCCGGCCTCACTGCCGGCGCGTTAAAGGGTTGATGCCCAATAAAGACAAGGAACCGTATCGTGATGAAATTGAAACTGGACAACGTCAACAAACAATTGGGCGGCGCGCGGATTCTTCGCGACATCAACCTGGAGATCGCTGCGGGTGAATTCGTGGTGTTCGTCGGCCCTTCGGGCTGCGGAAAGTCGACGCTGCTGCGGCTGATCGCCGGACTGGATTCGATCTGCGCCGGTGACCTGCTGATCGACGGGCGCCGGGTCAACGACCTCGAACCGCGCGAACGTGGCGTCGGCATGGTGTTTCAGTCCTATGCGCTGTACCCACACATGAGCGTCTACGACAACATCAGTTTTGGTCTCAAACTGGCCAAAACTGAAAAGAGCAGCTTGCGCGAGCGGGTACTGAAAACTGCGCAAATCCTGCAATTGGACAAACTGCTGCAACGCAAGCCAAAAGAGTTGTCTGGAGGGCAGCGTCAGCGTGTAGCCATGGGCAGAGCCATGGCGCGGGAACCGGACATTTTGTTGTTCGATGAGCCGCTGTCCAACCTGGATGCGTCCTTGCGGGTGCAGATGCGCAACGAAATCGCCCGGCTGCATGCGCGTCTGCGCTCAACCATGATCTACGTCACCCACGATCAGGTTGAAGCGATGACCCTGGCCGACAAAATTGTTGTGCTCAATGGCGGCCACGTCGAGCAGGTCGGCTCACCGCGCGAACTCTACGAGCGCCCTGCCAGCCGCTTTGTCGCCGGTTTTCTCGGTTCGCCGAGAATGAATTTCCTGCCGGCCCGCCTGCATGCGCCGGGCGAAACCAGCCTGGTTGATACTCCGGTTTTGGGGATGACCACCCTGCCCTTCGACAGCTCGAACCTGGCAGCAGATGCCTCGCTGAGCCTGGGCGTTCGCCCGGAACACCTGTCAATCAAAGCGGCGCAGGGCACGGCTGGCATCGTCGTGACCGGGGTCGAATACCTGGGCAGTGAAACCTATGTGCACCTGGATACCGGGCAGGACGAGCCATTGATCTGTCGTTGTGAAGTCAACGCCGGATGGCAGGCAGGCGATCGGGTCGAACTGCAGCCGGACATCGACAAGATCCACCTGTTTGACACCGACGGCTTGGCATTGAAGCGCCACCCGAAAGTCATTGAATCCATGGCGGATGACCTCTCTCTACGCTCAATCCGAGCACACGCCCTATGACCTTGTCTTTGAATACCCCGAGCGACCCCATGTCTTCGACCCTTGACCTTGCGCAGCGCGCACTGGCTGACAGCCAGTCTCGCGTCATTGAGGATTATCGACCCGGTTACCATATTGCCCCGCCGGCAGGCTGGATGAACGACCCGAACGGGGTTGTGTACTTCCGTGGCGAGTATCACGTGTTCTATCAGCATCATCCCTTCGACGCGAAATGGGGGCCGATGTATTGGGGCCATGCCAAGAGTGCCGATCTGGTGCACTGGCAGCACCTGCCCATTGCGCTGGCACCCGGCGATGAGTGCGACCGCGACGGCTGTTTTTCCGGTAGCGCCGTGGTCTGTGGCGATACTCTGGCCCTGATCTATACCGGGCACACCTGGCTGGGCGAAGTGGGTGACGAACGCTTGATCCGTCAAGTGCAGTGCCTGGCAACCAGTACCGATGGCATCCGCTTCGTCAAGCATGGCGCGGTGATCAACAGCGCGCCGCAAGACGCCATCATGCATTTCCGCGACCCCAAGGTCTGGCAGGAAGATGGCTATTGGTACCTGATTGCCGGCGCACGTCTGGGCGACAGACCGCTACTGCCGCTGTACCGGTCCACGGATCTGCGCGTCTGGGAATTCCTCGACTATGTGTCCGGCGGCAGCGAGGGCGATGGCTATATGTGGGAATGCCCGGACCTGTTTCGCCTGAATGGACGCGATGTGCTGCTGTACTCTCCGCAAGGCATGCAAGCCGACGGTTATGACCGGCTCAACAAATACCAGACCGGTTATCGAGTGGGCCAGCTCGACAACCAGTGGCACTTCACCGGCGGGCCTTTTATCGAGCTGGATAACGGCCACGATTTCTATGCAGCGCAAACGCTGTTGGCCGCCGATGGTCGGCGCCTCGTATGGGCATGGCTGGACATGTGGGAAAGCCCGATGCCGAGCCAGGCCCATCACTGGTGCGGCATGCTCGGATTGCCCCGCGAACTTGAACTGCGCGCCGATCGCCTTCGCGTGTATCCGGCACGCGAGCTCAGCGCGCTGCGAATGGCGCCATTGCCGGGTACGCCTTGGTGGGGAGATTCGGGAACTCGCTGGGTACCGCAAGTAAACGGCGACATGCTCGAAATCCATGTGCATCTGGATCTGCTCGGCTGCACTGACGGCCACCTGGGAGTCGCTTTGCGTTGCAGCGACGATGGCCGTGAAGAAACCCTGCTCTATTACGATGCATCACTGCAGCGTCTGGTGCTTGATCGCAGCCGCTCGGATGCGCAAGTCACAGGCCAGCGCAGCGTGGCGATAGACCCGACACAAGAGCGCCTGGAACTGCGCGTGTTTCTTGATCGCTCATCCATCGAGGTATTCGACGAAAACGGCCGCTTCAGCCTCAGCAGTCGCCTCTATCCGCGTTCCGACAGTCTGGGCGTGAAGCTGGTGGCCAGCGGGAGTGGCGGGCGCGTCTCGATTGCCAAGGCATGGCCTCTGGGTTCGGGATGGTCATGAGCGGCGTCATTCGGGTCGCGAGAAGCCCGGGCCCTGTGTCATGATTCTGCGTCAACCTGACCGGCCGCACTTCGCATGACTTCAGTGAAAGACGTTGCACAGCTGGCCGGCGTGTCCCTGATGACGGTGTCTCGAGCGCTCAATAGTCCGGAAAAACTGAGCCCCGAAACCCTTCTACGGGTGCGTCGAGCCATTGATGAACTGCAATTCGTACCCAGCCTGTCAGCGCGCAAGATGCGCGGTGACAACCTCCAGTCGCGAACCATCGGTGTGTTCGCGCTGGACACTGCGACCACGCCCTTCGCGGTCGAGCTGCTGCTGTCCATTGAGCAGACCGCGCAACAGGCCGGTTGGAATGTCTTTATCCTCAACCTGCTAAGCAACCCGCCCACCGACCAGAACATCGATCTGATGCTGTCGCACCGTCCGGACGGCTTGATCGTCAGCGCCATGGGGTTTCGCCAGGTCAGCATTCCCGAGCGCTTGAAGAGCAAGCCTCTGGTGCTCGCCAATTGTCTGGCAGATGACAGCGACCTGGTCAGCTATGTGCCCGACGACGAAATGGGCCAGTATCGCGCCGTACACCACGCGTTGAGCCTCGGTTACAAGCGTCCGCTGTGTATCAATCTGCCGAAACAGAGTCTGGCATGGGGGCTGCGGCAGAAAGGCCTGCAGCGTGCCTGTCAGGCATTCGGACTGGCGCCTGACACGCTCCTGCAATACGACCTTTCCGATCATGATGCCTATGGTGAAACAGCCGCTATCCTCGACCGGCATGTCATTGATGGTCGTCCCAAATTCGATATTTTGATCTGTGGCAACGACCGCATTGCCTTTTGTGCCTATCAGTTGTTGTTGGGGCGTGGCCTGAAAATTCCCGACGATGTCGCCGTCCTCGGCTACGACAACATGATCGGCATTGCCGAGTTGTTCATCCCGCCGCTGACCACCGTGCAACTGCCGTACTACGACATTGGGCGCCAGGCTGCACGGCATCTGATCGAGAACCTGGAGCTTTCGGGAACCCAGCGAGTTGACTGTCCATTGGTGGTCAGGACATCACTGTAAGAGTGGGTCAGCTCGCTGAGAGCACGCTTTTGATTTACCGAGTGGAATCAGAAATCCACCGTCGCTGAAAGCAGATAAGTTCTCGGTGTCGACAACGTCAACCCCGGTTCACTGTCATCCGAAGCGCCTGCCGAACTCCAGTAGCGTTTATCCAGCACGTTCTCGACGTTGGCGCGCAGGGTGATGGTTTTCTCATCGACCTTGAAGGCGTACCGCGTACCCACGTCAAAGCGCTCCCAGGAGTCGATTTCCTTGTTGTTCGACTGATCCAGATACTGCGAGCTGGAATAAATGCCGCGCCCGCTCAACGTCAGGCCCTGCACCGTCGGCACGTCCCACTCGGCGCCGAGATTGACGTTGTATTTCGGCGTGGCCGGCGCGCGATTGCCGTCGAACGTGCCGTTGGTGGTGTGGGTCAGCTCGCTGTCGATGTACATCACGCCGCCGAGCAACCGAAGGCCTTTGAGCGGTTCGCCAAACATGCTCAGCTCCACGCCGTTGTTCTGTCGTTTGCCGTTCGGGCCGAAGACCCGGGTCGTGGCGTTGGTTTCATAGGCGGGTTGCTTGATCCTGAATACTGCTGCCGTTAAAGCATACGAACCGGCGTCGTACTTGGCACCGATCTCGACCTGACGGCTGATAAACGGCGGGAAGATTTCGTCTTCGTTCACTGACGTTGACGGCGCGATCTTGCCCTGGCTCAGGCCTTCCATGTAGTTGGCGTAGAGCGACAGCTTGTCAGTCGCCTTGAACAGAATGCCGCCCGAGGGCGAAACCTTTTCCTCGTCGTAAGCCGTGTCGCCTTTGACGTCATCGCTCCAGTCATCGACTTTCACTCGTTGCCAGCGGGCGCCGAGGGTCAGCAGCAATCGATCATCGAAAAAGCCCAAGGTGTCGGATAACGCCACGCCGCTGAAGCGGTTTTCCGTGTAGACCTTGGCGTCATAGCGCGTCGGCGTGCCGGGTTTCGCGGTTTGCACCGGGTCGTACAGGTTGCTGCGACCGGCCGCGTAACGCGCGCCGCCGTTCTCGAAATCCATATAAAAGTAGCTGGCCGCCAGATTGACTTCATGGCTCACCGGCCCGGTATGGAACCAGTTGCGCACGCCGGCGGTGGCGGTACGGACATTCTCGTCGCGGGTGAAGTCGCGCGGCAGTACGCTGAAATCGCCGGCATCGTTGGTGACGGAAACGGCGTGGCGCAAGAAGTCATGATTACTTTTGCGCGCGCCGACGCCGCCGTACAGCATCACCGAATCATTGACGTCGAACTCGGCGTTGAACGTGCCGAAGGTGTCCTCGGTTTTCGCCTGAGTCCACGGTTGCGCGTAGTTGCGATGCACCTTGTTCGCGCTCGGAACCTTGGCATTGGCCGCGACCTGCACGCGCTCCTGCGGCGCGTCGGTATCGCGTTCGGTGTGGCCGATATCGGTCGAAAGTCGCAAGCGCTCACCGCGAAAATCCAGGCCGAGCACGGCCATGTCGCGGTCGACACTTTGATGATCCCACTCGGTATCACCGGACTGCTTGACGCCGTTGAAACGCAAGCCGAACTGATTGTCCTCACCGAACCGCCGGCCGACATCCACCGCGCCGCCAACCTGATTGTTCGACGCATAGTTGGCCGTCAGCGAGGTGATCGGTTTGTCGGTGGCACGCTTGGGCACCACGTTGATGCCCCCGCCCACGCTACCCCGTGGCGAGATGCCGTTTATGAGTTGGCTCGGGCCTTTGAGAATGTCGACGCGATCGGCCATTTCCATGTCGATCGTGTAAGTCGGCAAAACACCGTAGAGGCCGTTATAGGCCACGTCGCTGTTGAACAGACTGAAACCACGGATGGTGAATTGCTCGTAACGGCCACCGGCCGGGTTGGTCGCGCGCACCGACGGGTCGCTGGCGATCAGATCGCCCAGCGTACGGGCCTGTTGGTTTTTCACCGTCTCGCTGGTGTAGGTGGTCATGCTGAACGGGGTTTCCATGAAGTCTTTCGACCCCAGCAAACCCTGCGAGCCGCGCCGCGCAACCTGGCCTCCGGCAAAGACATCAGCGCCTGTCGAATAGCTCGCACCGAGGATCGAAGTCGGCGCCAGTTGCAGGCTGCCGGCCTCCGCTGCGGGCACCAGGGTGTAAGCGTGCTCACCCAGCGGTTGCAGTTGCAAACCAGAGCCGAGCAACAACCGGGTGAACCCCTCCTCCACGCCAAATTCGCCGGACAAACCATTACTGTTGCGCCCGCTGACCAGCGCCGGATCCACCGACAGATTGACTCCGGCCAACCCGGCAAACCGCGTCAACGCCGCACTCAGGCTGCCGGCCGGTACCTGATAACTGCGCCGGGCGTCTTCGGCCCAACTGGTCTGGATCAACACGGGGCTGGCACTCAGGCTCAGCAAAAGGCTCAACTGCAACAACGGACGCAAACGACTTGGGAATACTGCGGGCATTGGAAGACGCTCTCGATTTGTTCACTTGCCTGGAATGACCAGCGAGGCGAAAAAAAGGGACAGGCTTCAGACGAATTTTTTTCGCGGCGTCAGCGTTACCCAGAAACGCGTGCGCGAATGCACCTCCAACGGCAGGCTCGCCGCCAGCAGGGCCAGCACTTTATCGGTGTCGTCGAGGCGGAAACTGCCGGTGACACGTAGACGCTCAAGTGCCGGCTCCCAGCGCAGAAGCCCCGAGCGATAACGGCTCAACTCGCGAAGAAAGTCCCCCAGCGGCTGGTTTTGCGCCATCAACACACCGTCACGCCAGCCCGGCATTTTTGCGTCGAACAGCGCGACCGGCCCGGCGCCGGAAGCGTGCAGATTGACCTGTTGCCCGGCGCTCAACCAAAGTGCCGGCCCGCGCAACGGCTGCAATTGCACCGAGCCGCTGACCACCGACACGTTGCAGTCACGCTGGTTGAGGCGCACGCAGATTTCGCTGCGGCTGACAACGATCCGACCGTACGGCGCGTTGACCGTCAACGCCTTGCTACCCGGAACGTTGAGCGCCATTTCGCCGCGCACCAACGTCAATTGACGGCTGGCCAGATCGACGTTCACCGCACTGGCGGTGTTCAGTTGCAAGGTGCTGCCGTCGGCCAGCCGTGTTCGCGTGTGCTCTCCGGTGGAAGTCTGCAAATCCGCGCGCCAGACGTCGAGCGGCAACTGGCGACTGATCAGCCACGCCGCAGGCACCAAAGCCGCCAGCCCCAGCACCCTTTTCAATGCTGCCCGCCGCGCCAGATCCGGGCGATCGAGTGTGGCCATGGCCAATTCTGCTGGCAGACTGGAAAAGCGCTGACGCAACGATTGAAGCTTCTGCCAGGCGTTTTCATGGCGGTTATCGCTGTCGCGCCAGTGCTTCAGTCGCACGTGATCGGCTTCACTGGCCTCGCCGGATTCGAGCAATGCCAACCACTGTGCGGCGGCACGGGCTACTTCACGCGCTTCGGTGCTGGGCGCGACACGCATCATAGATCCAACATCAAACAATGCTCGTAAGCCTGCGCCATATAACGTTTTATTGTGCGTTCTGAGACCTGCAAGCGCTCGGCGATTTCGCGGTAACCCAGACCTTCAAGCTGACTCCACAGAAACGCCCGGCGCACAGCTCGGGGCAAACCATCGAGCAGTTCATCCAGCGCTTGCAGGGTTTCCAGCAGCAGCCAACGTTGTTCGGGCGACGGCACGCATTCTTCGGGCAATTGCGCGAGGGCTTCGAGGTAGGCTTTTTCCAGGCTACGGCGGGTGTAGAAGTTGCTCAGCAGGCGTTTGCCCACGGTCAGCAAATACGCGCGCGGTTCACGCATGTCGGCAATCGGCTGAGCGCTGCACAGCACGCGCAAGAACGTGTCCTGGCTCAGGTCCGCCGCATCCCAGGCATTGCCCATGCGCCGGCGCAGCCAGGTTTCCAGCCAGCCTCGGTGATCGCGATACAGTTCGTGCAGGTGCTGCGGCGATGGCGTCGCTGCTTCAGTCATCTCAAGAGTCCTGCGCGAAGTCAGTTTCAAATGAGAGTGATTCTATTTAACTTCGGCGCCGAGACAAAGCCTTTTTAACCGCGACGGCATTCATGAGCGCTTCAAGGTCTCGCTCGGCAACTCCTTGAACAACGCCCGGTAACTGCTGGAAAACCTTCCCAAATGCCAGAACGACCAGTGCATCGCCACCTCGGCCACGGTGGTCTCCGTTGGCCGGCGCTTGAGCAATTCGCGGTGTGCACTGTTCAACCGGCGCAGGCGCAGCCAGTGACTCGGGGTCATCCCGGTGTAGGCCTTGAATGCCTGCTGCAATTGGCGCAACGGCACGCCTGCCACGTGTGACAGCTCAAGCAGATTGACGGTGTCTTCCGGCGAATCCGCCGCCCACTCCCCCACCCGTTTCATGATCATCCGCTCTTCGCTACGCCGCTGTAATCCGCCGCGATCGAGGCTGGTGTGAGCGTTGTCGAGGATGAACAGGCAGTCTTCAAGTAGCTGCTGCGTCAGCGACTCTTTATCAAGCAGATCAATAGTTTGCGACAACTTCGTGAGAGTTGAGCTTAACCAGCGACTGAACAAAGCGTTCTGTCCGCAATTGAGTTGCGTCATGAACAACCCTTCGAGTTTCGCCACATTCAGACCGTGCTGACGGACAAACTCCGGACCGAACACCACGGCGATTTCCTGGTAGTTCTCCGGGGTGATCCAGATGTTGCGGCTCTCTTCATTGAGCAGATACAGCGCGTTGTCGCTGCGATCGAAACAGAACGCCAAAGCACCCGATGGCGCGCTGAAGTTCTGCTCGACGCGGGTGTTCATCTGCTCTTCGTAGACCTCGACACCCTGCAGATCCAGATAGCGGATCTGCCCGGCGAAATGGCCCGGCGACATCTGTTGGTAATGCTGGACCCAGCCCGGTGTGGCGCGGACTTGCTCGGCCACATCGGCGGTGTTGAACGCTTGAACCTGGAGCGAATTGCACGTTGTCATGGGGTGACCTTGCGCACTCTTTTGGTGCGCTTTGGTGCTGCTTAAAGTGGATAGATGGAACTGCAAGGCTCGCCCAAGATAGTCGTCAACGCGCCACAGGGGAAGGGGCGGAAGATGAAACCCGCCCTCCCCGGCGTCTATAAAACCAATAACGAGGTCTTTATGAATGCCCCTTTCGATCAGCTGTTCACGTGGCTGAAAGATCACAAGATTACCGAAGTCGAATGTGTGGTCAGCGACCTGACCGGCATTGCCCGCGGCAAGATCGCACCGACCAACAAGTTCCTGCATGAGCGAGGCATGCGCCTGCCGGAAAGTGTGCTGCTGCAAACGGTAACCGGGGATTTTGTCGACGACGACATCTACTACGACCTGCTCGATCCTGCCGATATCGACATGGTCTGCAAGCCAGTGGCTGACGCGGTCTACGTGATTCCATGGGCGATCGAGCCGACCGCCATCGTCATCCACGACACCTTCGACAAGTTCGGCAACCCGATCGAACTGTCGCCGCGCAACGTGTTGAAGAAAGTCTTGCAGCTGTACACCGACAAAGGCTGGAAGCCGATTGTGGCGCCGGAAATGGAGTTCTACCTGACCCAACGCTGCGAAGACCCGGACTTGCCACTGAAGGCACCGCTCGGCCGCTCGGGCCGTGCTGAAAGCGGTCGTCAGTCGTTCTCCATCGACGCCGCCAACGAATTCGATCCGTTATTCGAAGACGTCTACGACTGGTGCGAACTGCAAGGCCTGGACCTCGACACGCTGATCCACGAAGACGGCCCGGCGCAGATGGAAATCAACTTCCGTCATGGCGACGCACTGGATCTGGCCGACCAGATCACCGTGTTCAAGCGCACCATGCGTGAGGCCGCACTCAAGCACAACGTTGCGGCGACCTTCATGGCCAAGCCGATCGGCGACGAGCC
Organism: Pseudomonas sp. 29; assembly: GCF_002754355.1. Classification (NCBI taxonomy): domain Bacteria; kingdom Pseudomonadati; phylum Pseudomonadota; class Gammaproteobacteria; order Pseudomonadales; family Pseudomonadaceae; genus Pseudomonas; species Pseudomonas sp. 29. The sequence continues at coordinate 6,121,951 of NZ_PEEY01000001.1, read as the reverse complement.
GGGCAGCGCCATGCACATTCACCAGAGCGTGGTAGACATTGCCACGGGCAAACCGATCTTTGCTAACGCTGACGGGCAGATGAGCGAACTGTTTCTGCACTACATCGGCGGTTTGCAGAAATACATCCCGAAAGTGCTGCCGATGTTCGCGCCGAACGTCAACTCGTTCCGCCGCTTCCTGCCGGACACCTCGGCGCCGGTCAACGTCGAATGGGGCGAAGAAAACCGCACCGTCGGCCTGCGTGTGCCAACCTCCAGCCCGGAAGCCATGCGCGTAGAAAACCGTCTGCCGGGCGCCGATGCCAACCCGTACCTGGCAATCGCCGCGAGCCTGCTCTGCGGTTACATCGGCATGGTTGAAGGCATCGAACCGAGCGCTGCGGTCCATGGCCGTGCTTACGAGCGCCGCAACCTGCGCCTGCCGATCACCATCGAGGAAGCGCTGACGCAAATGGAAGAGTGCGAGACCGTTGCGCAGTACCTGGGCGACAAGTTTGTCCGTGGCTACGTCGCGGTGAAACGTGCCGAGCATGAAAACTTCAAGCGCGTGATCAGTTCGTGGGAGCGTGAGTTCCTGATGCTCAGCGTCTGAGCAAAGCCAAAAGATCCCCTGTGTCGATCGTTCCCACGCTCTGCTTGGGAATGCAGCCCGGGACGCTCCGCGTCCCATCCAAAGCCGAACGCGGAGCGTCCGTTGAGGCATTCCCACGCAGAGCGTGGGAACGATCATTATAAGAAGAGGTGTCGAAATGCGTCTGTTGAAATCCGTACTCCCGGTTGCCCTGAGCGTGCTGTTTAGCGCTGTAGCTCACGCCCAGCCGACGGTCAGCGTCTACAACTGGACCGATTACATCGGCGAAACCACCCTCGCCGACTTCCAGAGCAAATCCGGGATCAAGGTGATCTACGACGTTTTCGACTCCAACGAAACCCTCGAAGGCAAACTCCTCGCCGGTCGCACCGGATATGACGTGGTAGTGCCGTCCAACCATTTCCTTGCGCGTCAGGTGAAGGCTGGCGCGTTCCTCAAACTCGACCGTGCGCAACTGCCGAACTTCAAGAACCTCGACCCGAAACTGCTCGAGCTGTTGGAGAAAAACGACCCGGGCAACCAGCATTCGGTGCCGTACCTGTGGGGCACCAATGGCATCGGCTACAACGTCGACAAGGTCAAGCAAGTGCTGGGCATCGACCACATCGATTCCTGGGCCGTGCTGTTCGAACCCGAGAACCTGAAAAAACTCACCCAGTGCGGCGTGTCGATGATGGACTCCGCCGACGAAGTCTTCCCGGCGATGCTCAATTACATGGGCCTGGACCCGCGCAGCGAAAACCCGGAAGACTATAAAAAGGCTGAAGCGAAACTGCTCAGCATCCGTCCGTACATCACCTATTTCCATTCCTCGAAATACGTGTCGGATCTGGCCAACGGTGACATCTGCGTGGCCTTCGGTTACTCCGGCGACGTATTCCAGGCCGCCAACCGCGCCAAGGAAGCCAAGAACGGCGTGAACATCGCTTACGCCATTCCGAAGGAAGGCGCCAACCTCTGGTTTGATCTGTTGGCCATCCCCGCCGATGCGAGCAACACCAAAGAAGCCCACGCCTTCATCAATTACCTGCTCGATCCGCAAGTGATCGCCAAAGTCAGCGCTTCGGTGGGTTACGCCAACCCGAACCCGGCCGCCAAGCAATATATGGATCAGGCGCTGGTCAACAATCCTGAGGTGTATCCGCCTCAAGAAGTCCTCGACAAGCTCTACATCTCTACCACCCCGCCTCAAGCGATCATGCGTCTGATGACTCGGTCCTGGAGCAAAGTGAAGTCGAACAAATGAATCAGTACACCCAGGAACACGCTCGCTCCTACTACGCTGCTTCGGCGCGGGCGACCACACTTTATCCGGTATTGGACGCTGACCTGACCGCCGATGTCTGCGTGATCGGCGGCGGGTTCACCGGGGTCAACACCGCCATCGAGCTGGCTCAGCGCGGATTGTCGGTGGTGTTGATCGAAGCCCGGCGCATCGGCTGGGGCGCCAGCGGGCGCAACGGCGGTCAGTTGATTCGCGGGATCGGTCATGAAGTTGAAGGCTTCGCCAAATATGTCGGCCAGGAAGGCGTGCGTTATTTGCAGCGCGCCGGCATTGATTCGGTGGAACTGGTGCGTCAGCGCATCGGCGACAACGGCATCGAATGTGATCTGCGCTGGGGCTTCTGCGATCTGGCCAATACCCCGGCGCAGTTCGCTGCCTTCAAGGATGAGCTGGTCGACCTCGCCGAACTCGGTTATGCCCACGAAACCCGTCTGATCGGCCCGGAGCAGATCCGCCAGCAAGTGGTGAATTCCGACATCTATGCCGGCGGACTGGTCGACATGGGTTCCGGGCACCTGCACCCGCTGGATCTGGTGCAGGGCGAAGCGCGACTGGCGGCGTCACTCGGCGTGCGAATTTTCGAGCAGAGTGAAGTGCTGGAAATCATCCACGGCCCGACCGTTCAGGTGCGTTGCGCCAAGGGCTCAGTGCGTGCCGGCAGTCTGGTGCTCGGCTGCAACGCGCATCTGGACGACCTCGAACAACAACTCAGTGGCAAAGTCCTGCCCGCCGGCAGTTACATCATCGCCACTGAACCGTTGTCCGAAGAACGCGCCGCGCAACTGATCCCGCACAATCTGGCGGTGTGCGACCAGAAAGTCGGCCTCGATTACTACCGGATCTCGGCGGACCGGCGCCTGCTGTTCGGCGGTGCCTGCCACTATTCCGGGCGTGATCCGGCGGACATCGCCGCTTACATGCGCCCGAAGATGCTCAAGGTCTTCCCGCAACTGGCCGACGTGCGCATCGATTACCAGTGGGGCGGGAAGATTGGCATCACCGCCAACCGCTTTCCGCAGGTCGGCCGGCTCAAACAGCACCCGAACGTGTTCTACGCGCAGGGTTATTCCGGCCATGGCCTGAACGTCACGCACTGGTGCGCGAAACTGCTCGGCGAGGCGATTCATGCCGGTCACAGCCAAGGCATGGACGTGTTCAGCGGCGTGCCGCACATGACCTTCCCCGGAGGCCCGGCCTTGCGTTCGCCACTGCTGGCACTGGGGATGTTCTGGTATCGCCTGCGGGAAATGCTCGGCTGACAGCACAAACCGCGCTGACACGATCTGAGCGTTCCCACGCTCTGCGTGGGAACGATCATCAAGCGCAGGTGAGCTATACACATTTGCTCTATCGCCAAGCACTTCTATATTGATGAGGTGCTTTGGCGTTCCTGACGCTCAGTGCCCAATCAATCGAGGAGGACATGGATGAAGTCGTCAGCCACCGACGAGCCGCGAGCACCAGGCCAAGCCCCAGTCAAAACCCGCCGTTTCAGCATTTCACTCGTCTGGATCGTGCCGATTGTGGCGGTGCTCGTGGGCATCTCGCTGGTGGTGCACAACGTGATGCAGGAAGGGCCGACGATCATCGTCAACTTCAAGACCGGCAGCGGCCTGACGGCCAACAAGACCGAGGTCAAATACCGCAACGTGGTCATCGGTCAGGTGACAGACGTCGAGTTGAGTAACGACCAGAAAAGTGTCGACGCCACCATCAAACTGTCCAAACAGGCGGAAACCTTCACGCGCGAAGACTCACAGTTCTGGGTGGTTCGCCCGCGCATTGGCGCCGGTGGCGTTTCGGGTATCGACACCCTGCTTTCCGGTGACTACATCGGTGCCGACATCGGTCAGGCCGACAACCGCGCCAAACACTTCAAAGGCCTGGAAAATCCGCCGCCGATCACCTACGGCGAACCCGGCAAGCGCTTCATGCTGCATGCGCCGGACCTCGGTTCACTGGACATCGGTTCTCCGGTTTATTACCGCAAGATTCCGGTCGGTCAGGTCGTCACCTACGCCCTCAATCCCGAAGGCAAAGGGGTGGACATCGAGGTGTTCATTCACGCGCCGAACGACGCGTTCGTCACTGAAAATACCCGCTTCTGGAATGCCAGCGGCATCGACATCAATGTCGGTGCCAACGGCTTTGCCGTGAAGACCGAATCGCTGTCGACGATGCTGGTGGGCGGTATTGCGTTCCGCGCTCCGGATTACAGTCCCAACGATGTGGCCGCCGCTGACGACAAGGATTTCGAACTGTTCGCCGACCAGCAGAGTGCCCTCGCGCCGCCGAACGGCAAGGCGCAATACATGGTGCTGCGATTCGACCAGTCGCTGCGCGGACTCAAGGTCGATGCGCCGGTCGAGTTCCTCGGTATGGAAATCGGCCGGGTCGTGGGCATCAACCTGGATTTCGATGCGAAAAAACGCACTTTCCCGCTTAATGTCGGCATCGTCATTTACCCGCAGCGCCTCGGTCAGGCCTACAAAAAGATGCTCACCGAATTCAGGCACGACCCCAACGACGAAGCCGCCGGCATCCGCTTGCTGGGCACCTTCGTCGATAATGGCCTGCGTGCCCAGGCCCGCAGTGGCAACCTGCTGACCGGCCAGTTGTACGTGGCACTGGACTTCTTTCCGAAAGCGGAGAAAGTCGCGTTCGATCCAAGCGCTCGCCCGGTCGTTCTACCGACCGTTCCGGGCAGCCTCGAACAGTTGCAGGAAAAACTCGAAGCGATGGTCGACAAGCTCAACAAACTGCCGGTTGAACGGATTGCCGGTAACCTCGACAGCAATCTGGTCGAGCTGCGCAAAGGCCTGAGCCAGTTCAACGCCAAGACCCTGCCGGGTGTGCAGAGCACTCTCGCCGACGTTAGCAAGACCTTGCAGTCCGCCAGTTCGACCCTGGCCGAAGATTCGCCACAACGCGAGAAACTCACGGAAACCCTCGACGAACTCGGGCGCATGTCGCGCTCGCTGCGTGAGCTGTCGGATTACCTGGGCCGACATCCGGAATCGCTGATTCGCGGTCGTCCCGATAACGCCGCGCCGCTGGATCTGAAAGGGCCACCACGCAATTGAGCACAGGAGCTACCGCAATGGCTTTACCGCTGAAGATCACCGTGCTCGCTGCCGTGTTGCTGTTGGGCGCCTGCCGCAGCGACCCGATCAGCTTTCACACGCTGACCCCGGTGCAACTGAGTAACAAGGGCGGCGGTGCGCAGATTCCGATCGAAGCCCTCAGCGTTCCGCCACAGGTCGACCGCGCGCAAATCGTTATCCGCCAAGGCAACAGCGGCCTGGCGATTCTGGAAACCGATTGGTGGGGCGCGACACTTGCCGATGAGCTGCGCGGCGCACTGAGCGATCAATTGAGCAATACCGGCAGCCAGGGCGCTACCTCGGTACGCATCGAAGTGCAGCGCTTCGATTCGATCCCGGGGCAGTACGCCTTGATCGACGCCAAATGGCGTCTGCGTCCATCAGGGGCGACCGACAGTGGACTGCTGACCTGCCGCTCGACCTTGCAAACACCTTCAGGCCCGAGCATCGATGAGCTGGTGACGGCCCAGCAGAACAACGTCAAACGCCTGGCTGCGGCGATCAGTCAGGCTGCCGGCAATCCGCGCGGCTGCCCGCCCGCGTCCTGAATCAGCGTCACAGTAAAGCGACAGCCATTCGGCTCACGGGTGGTGAGTTTCACCTGCCATTGTTGCTGGCTGCAGATCCGCTGCACCAGTGAAAGCCCCAAGCCGAGCCCTTCGCCGCGCTGTTCGTCACCGCGCACGAAGGGCTGGAACATCGCATGGCGCTGTTCTTCCGGGATACCGATGCCGCTGTCTTCGACCACGAAGCTGTTTTCCTGCAAGGTCAGTCGCACAAAACCGTGGTCGGTGTAATGCCAGGCGTTGCGCAACAGGTTGCCCATCACTGATTGCAGAAAGGTCAAGTTGAAGCGTCCGGCGCCGGCGTGCTGCGGATCGTAGACAAACTCCAGGCCTTTTTCGCGGATCAAGCGGCCCCACACCTCTGTCTGCGCATCGGCAATCTCCTTCAGTGTGCAGGTGGACTGCACGCGGACTTCTTCGGGTTTGCGCGCCAGCATCAGAAAGGTTTCGACCAATTGGCGCATCTCGTGGCTGGCCCGGGCAATCCGGCTGACTTGCGCCGTCGAGCGGGCATCAAGCGACGGATTTGCCAGCAGCAACTCACAGGACGTGCTCAGCACCATCAACGGCGTGCGCAGTTCATGGCTGACATCGCTGGTGAACAGTTTTTCCCGGCTCAAGGTGGCGCGCAGACGTCCCAACGTCTGATCGAACGACAGCGCCAGCTCGCCGACCTCATCAGCGGCGTAATCGGGATGCAACGGCGGCGCCACCTCGATGAGCTGATCGCGGTGGCGAACCTGGCGGGCCAGACGAATCACCGGCGCCATGACCCGTCGCGCCAGCAAGCGGCCCAGAATAATCGCCAGAATCACGCTGAGGATGAACCCGACAATCACCACAATAAACAGCAGATGCTCACGTTGTTCGAGGCTTTCCTGATCGCGCAGCAACACGTATTTGCGCCCGCCAACGGCTTCGACCATGGCGTAGAAAGCGTCACCGTGAAAAGTGATTTCCTGAAAGCCCAAGGGTAGCGCCGCCAGTTGCCGGGTCAGTGCCAACGGCCCCTGGCCGCCCTCGAAAAAAAACAATTCGCCCTTTTCCGGGGCGTGGCTCCAGTGACTGATGTCATCCATTGCCAATAAACGGCGTAGACCTCCGCTTAGCGTGGTGGTGGTCAACTTGCGCTCGACCACGTGCACGGTGGCGACGATCCCCAACGCAAACACACCGGCCACAAGAGCACTCATCAGGGCGAACACGATCACGATCCGTTTTGTCAGGCTTTGCTTGAGATCCATGCGTTCGAACGACTCCTGAGTGTTTATCCGGCTAGCCCGGCGCTATGCCGTTGCGTGACAGCCTGAGCTTCACCGCAACGATGGAGACTTGTTAAGGCCCCTCGACAAACAAAAACAACAATTGAGTTTGTTTATCAAATAGGCGCTTTAGTTTGCCCGCAGTAACTTCTGGCAATTTTTTCACATGTTCTTCACCGCGCCCCGACGACCTTGAACGTAGTGTTCAGCCAGCATTCAAGTAAACAGTCGTAAAGTTGCTCGCTGCCCAAGCCTTGCGTTGCACTGAATGAACTATCCGGCGTTTAAAGAGGCAACATTGTGGCGCAATTATTTCAGTTGAAACATTTATTTCGGTACCGGCGTACGCCGCGCTTTCGGCTATGGGTTGCACTCGTGTGTGTCATCGCACTGGCCATTCTGGTCAGTGGTTTTGTCTGGTGGCCGCGCTCACCGACCGACCTCGATCATGCCGGGCGCAGCACCACCGCTCAATGGGTAAAAGCCTGGCGGGCCGGTGAAGTCGTTGCGCTGGTGCGACACACCGAACGCTGCGATCGTTCGAGCAATACCTGCCTGGGCCCGGCGGATGGCATCACCGAAGTGGGCAGCCGCGCGGCGCAAGCGGTCGGTCAAGGCTTCGTCAGACTGGGCATGCAGCAGGCCGTGGTGTTGAGCAGCCCGCTGACCCGCACGGCGCAAACCGCGCATTACATGTTCGGCCACGACGCCAGCGCCGAAGACTGGCTGGCCACCTGCGGCCCGACACTTCGCGATGACATCGTCGCGCGCAAAGTGGCGCAGCAGAATCTTGTACTGGTCACGCACAGCGGCTGTATCAGTGATTTTGAAAAACAGACCGGTTTTCCTCACGCGATTGCCGCCGAGTATGGCAGTACCTTACTTGTACGAATTGATGACCGGAAACAACTTACAGTGCTGGGCATTATCAATACACCGTTCTGGCAGATATTAGACGTTACACATAAACAATGAAAAAACCGCCACGGCTTCTAGTGTTTTAAGCCAGATACTATTTATTCGCCCCAAGGCTCAGTCATGACGTCCGATACCCCTCCGTTGCGCCACGCTGCCCGTCATTTGATGCAACCTCCCTCGCCGATCGAACGCTGGGCGATCCCTGGGTTGATCCTGGCGTTTGTGCTGTTTTATCTGTTGCCGCTGATGAGCCACGGTTTGTGGATTCCCGACGAAACCCGTTACGGCCAGATCAGCCAGGAAATGCTGCTGAGCGGCAACTGGGTCGCGCCGCATTTCATGGGCATTCGCTATTTCGAGAAACCGATTGCCGGATACTGGATGATCGCCATCGGCCAGGCGATTTTCGGCGACAACCTGTTCGGTGTGCGCATCGCTTCGGCGGTGAGTACGGGCGTCAGCGTCTGGCTCGCCTATCTGTTGGCACGCAGGCTCTGGAACAACCCGCGGATCAGCGCGGCATGTGCCTTGCTGTACATGAGTTTTGGCCTGATCGCCGGTCAGGCAGGCTACGCCAACCTTGATCCGCAGTTCACCTTGTGGGTCAACCTCAGTCTGGTAGCAGTGTGGTTTGCCATCGACAGCACCACCCCCAAGGCCCGTCTCGGCAGTTGGGCATTGCTCGGCGCCGCTTGTGGAATGGGCCTGATGACCAAAGGCTTTCTGGCCCTGCTGCTGCCGGTGCTGATCGCCCTGCCCTACATGATCTGGCAACGCCGTTTCAGCGAACTGCTGCGCTACGGCCCGGTGGCGATACTGGTGGCCGCATTGGTCAGCGTGCCGTGGGCACTGGCGGTACACGTGCGCGAGCCGGACTTCTGGCGGTTTTTCTTCTGGCATGAACACATCCGCCGTTTCGCCGCTGGCGATGATGCCCAGCATGCACGGCCGTGGTGGTTCTATCTGCCGTTGCTGTTTGCTTCGACGTTGCCATGGGCGCTGTTGTTGCCGACGACGCTGATTCGTACCTGGCGTGAAAAACGCGAGGCAAAAACCGCGTTTCTGGCGCTGTGGTTTGTGCTGCCGCTGATCTTTTTCAGTCTGAGCAGCGGCAAGCTGCCGACCTACATCATGCCGTGCCTGTTTCCTCTGGCCCTGCTGATGGGCTACACCGTGGTCAACTGGCTGGAGCAGCGCAACACGCAGGTTCTGCGCCTGAACGGCGTGATCAATACCGTAATGGGCAGCGTTGCCCTGATTGCGCTGATCTACCTGCAAGCGAGCAAGGAACTCTACGAAAACACCGAGATGTTCAGCCTGTCGCTGGTGTATATCGTGCTGATCGGCTGGATCATCGCCAATGCCCTGCAAGTCATGCGGCCGCTGACGATGTGGGCCATGCCGGCGCTCGGCATCGGTCTGCTGATCGCCTTGCTGCCCGCCGCGATGCCGGCGCAAATCGTCGACAGCAAGATGCCCGACCAGTTTATTGCCGAGCATCAACAGGCCTTGAGCGAAGCGTCCTCGCTGTTGAGTAATGACCTTGGCGCCGCGTCGGCCTTGGCCTGGCGTCTGAAGCGGCCGCAAGTCGATCTGTTCAATACCGTCGGTGAACTGAAATACGGCCTCGACGATCCGGCCATGGCTGCCCGCAAGGTCGGTCTGGATGATGTCGGCCAATGGATGACCGAAGCGCGCAAAAAAGGCTCGGTGGCGGTGGTGATGCGCGTCAACAGCACCCAGGAAGCGCAGGAAATCGAGCTGTTGCCAGCTGACGGCAAGCATTACCAGCGCGGCAATCTGCAGATCTACATTTTCGCCAAGCGCCAGCCATGACCGCAACGGCCAAAGAACGCAGGGCGTTATGGATTCTTCTCGCAGCGACTGCGCTGATGTTGCTGCTTGGGCTGGGCAGCCGCGAACTCTGGGGCGCGGAAACCCGCTGGGCCAATATCGCGTTGCAGATGCTGCAAAGCGGTGATTACTTCGACCCGTATCTCAAGGGCGATCCGTACTACGACAAACCATTGCTGTCGTACTGGCTGATCACCGCGACGTCCTGGCTGACCGGAGGCCTGGGGCCGTGGTCATTGCGCTTGTCGTCGGTTATTTCGGCGTGGATCAGCGTATGGCTGGTGTACCTCTTGGGCGAGCAATTGTTTCGCAAAGGCACCGGGCTGATTGCCGGATGGATGTTGGCGACCACATTCTATTTCGTCTTCTGGGCGCGGGTCGCGACGGCCGACATCCTCACCGTTTGCGGTGTTCTCGCGGCGGTGTGGTGGTATTGGCGTGGGCCGGATGACACCCGGCTCTGGCGCTATGGGGTGTTTTTTTGCCTGTTGGCGCTGACATCACTGTTCAAGGGCCTGATCGGTTTCATCCTGCCGGGGCTACTGCTGTTGCCGCATCTGCTGCAAGACGGACGCTGGAAACGCCATCTCAATCGGCGCCTGTGCGCCGCGCTGCTGATCGCCGGGGCGTTCTATGGGGTGCCGTTCCTGCTCTCGCATGTCTACGGATCCCCCGACTACCGGCAAAGCGGTCTGGAACTGGTGTTGCGCGAAAACGTCGTGCGGTTTTTCCAGCCGTTCGACAACATCGGCCCGATCTACACCTATTTGTTGTACTTGCCGGTCTACACCCTGCCGTGGGCGCCGTGCTGGATCATCGCCCTGTGGGGGGCGCTGCGAAACTGGCGAAACATTGAGCCGGACACCCGCTGGCTGATTCAGGGCCTCGGCCTGTTGCTGCTGTTTTTCACCGCCAGCGGCAGCCGACGCAGCTATTACGTGTTGCCTCTGGTGCCGTTCGCGCAACTGCTCGGTGCGTGGTGGATTACCCGCCGGATGGCCGCGCGCAACCTTCAAGGGCGTGGCTTGCACGTCGGCTTTGCGATCGCCACGGCGGTCATGGTCGGCGTGCTCGGTGTGTTGTATCCGTGGACCAACAGCGGAGGCGGCGTGATCCGCTTCGGTGAAACGGTACGCGAACAGGCCAGCCAGCAGGCACCGTTGAGTCAGTGGCGTATGGTCATGATCGAGGTCGACAACAAAGTCCCGATGTACCTGCAAACCGGCGGTGCGCCCTTCTACTACGTGCCGGAAACTGCGGACTTTCCGCGTACCGGCAACAGCGCGGCGTTATTGGCCTGGCTGGAACGCAGCAGCGGTCAGCACTGGGACGCGCAACGCACCATCATTGTTGCCCAGTACCGCATTGGTGATCCGCTGCCACTCGACTACCTGAGCGCCGATCACCGGGTCATCAGCACCACGCCAACCCGCGGCGAACAAGTGTTCCATGGCCGCACCGACCAGAGCGTCGCCTACATCCCCAATCCCTCCTGAATAGCTGACGCGGAATGACGCACGGCAACCGTGCGTCACCGAGTCGCTGCTAATCTGAATGGCAATGACATGTATTAACGGTTTGTTTGACGTTTTTTTCTCATTTGCCTCTCTACATTGCCTGCGGCTGAATATCTGCAAATCATTCGCATTGAAGTCTGCCCGCGAATGCCTGCCCATAACGTCTAAAAAATCAGGAGCGTTACCGTTATGAATCCAAAGGTCCCGTCCTTTCTGAAACGCGCATTGCTGGTCAGCGCCCTGCTCAGTGCCGGTCAGGCGTTTGCCGCTGACAGCGTTGGCCTGCTGGTCTACAACGCCCAGCATGAAAGCCTGACCAAAGCCTGGGTGGCCGGTTTTACTGAAGAGACCGGGATTCCGGTGACGATTCGCAATGGCGATGACACCGAAATGGGCAACCAGATCGTGCAGGAAGGCGCGGCCTCGCCGGCAGACGTGTTCCTCACCGAAAACTCACCGGCGATGGTATTGGTCGACAACGCCAAACTGCTCGCCCCGATTGCACCCGCCACGCAGCAACAAGTGGACGCGGCGTACCGCCCGGCTCATGGCCAATGGATCGGCATCGCCGCGCGTTCGACGGTGTTCGTCTACAACCCGGCGAAACTCGCGGAAAAAGACCTGCCGAAATCCCTGCTCGACCTGGCTAAACCGGAGTGGAAAGGCCGCTGGGCTGCTTCACCCGCTGGTGCGGACTTCCAGGCCATCGTCGCGGCCGTGCTGGAACAGAAAGGCGAAACGGCTACCCTCGACTGGCTCAAAGGCATGAAAGCCAACGCCAGCGTGTACCGCGGCAACAGCGCCGTGCTCAAAGCGGTGAACGCCGGGCAGATCGACAGCGGCGTGATCTACCACTATTACAGCTTCGTCGATCAGTCCAAGACCGGCGAAAACAGCCAGAACACCAAGCTCTACTACTTCAAGCACCAGGATCCGGGCGCGTTTGTCAGCACTTCCGGCGCGGGCGTACTGGCCTCCAGCAAACATCAGGAAGAGGCGCAGAAGTTCGTCAAATACATCACCGGCAAAGAAGGCCAGGAGATTCTCCACAGCGGCACCTCGTTTGAGTACGCGGTCGGCAAAGACGCGCCGTCCAACCCGAAACTGACGCCGTTGAAGGATCTCGACGCGCCTACAGTCGACGCGTCGAAACTCGACAGCAAGAAAGCCGTCGAGCTGATGACCCAGGCGGGAATCCTGTAAGTGCTCCCCGAAACCCTACCCGCGCAGGTAGCAGTGACCGCCTCCGCGAGCCTTAGACTTAAACCCCGCGCCCTCACCGGTCGCGGGGGCTCGTGGGTGGTTGCGCTGGCGATCGGTGTTTCATTACTGTCGCTGCTGCCGATCGCGTTTGTCCTCGGCGTGTCGTGGGCCACCGGTTGGGCAACCATCGAAGCCTTGGTGTTTCGTCCACGGGTGGCGGAACTGCTGATCAACACCGTGTTGCTGGTGTTGATCACCTTGCCGCTGTGCATTCTGCTCGGCACCGCACTGGCATGGCTGACCGAACGCACCGATCTGCCCGGTCGACGCCTATGGTCATTGCTGGCCGTGGCGCCACTGGCGATACCGGCGTTCGTGCATAGCTATGCGTGGGTCAGCCTGATTCCATCGATTCACGGTTTATCGGCCGGCGTGCTGGTGTCGGTAATCGCCTATTTTCCGTTTCTCTACTTGCCGATTGCCGCAACCTTGCGCCGACTTGATCCGGCGATCGAAGACGTCGCCGAATCCCTCGGTCTCAAGCCTTGGGCGGTGTTTTTCCGGGTGGTGTTGCCGCAGTTGCGCCTGGCGATCTGTGGCGGTGCGTTGCTGGTCGGGCTGCATTTGCTGGCCGAATATGGCCTGTACGCGATGATTCGTTTCGACACGTTCACCACGGCGATTTTCGATCAGTTCAAATCGACCTTCAACGGCCCGGCAGCGAACATGCTGGCGGGCGTTCTGGCGTTATGCTGCCTGGCGATGCTCACCGTTGAATCCGCCGCCCGGGGCAAGGCGCGCTATGCGCGCGTGGGTTCCGGCAGTGCCCGCGAACAACGCACGGTTCGGCTCGGTCGTGGCAGCGTGATCCTCGGGCTCGGTCTGCAAGTGCTGACCTGCCTGCTCGCCCTTGGCGTACCGCTGCTGACATTGAGTCGCTGGTTGATCGCCGGTGGCTGGGACGTGTGGGGCGGCGACGAACTGTTGCCTGCGCTGCTGCAAACCCTGTCGTTTGGCGTCGCCGGTGCGCTGTTGACCAGTCTGGCGGCGATTCCGATTGCCTGGCTGTCGATCCGCGCGCCGGGCAAATTGCAGCGTCTGCTCGAAGGCTGCAATTACATCACCAGTTCCCTGCCAGGGATTGTCGTGGCGCTGGCACTGGTCACCGTGACCATCCATTTCGCCCGGCCGATCTACCAGACCACCATCACCGTGCTGCTCGCCTATCTGCTGATGTTCCTGCCACGTGCACTGGTCAGCCTGCGTGCCGGTTTTGCCCAGGCGCCAGTAGAACTGGAGAACATTGCGCAAAGCCTCGGCCGATCACCCCTGCGCGCCTTGTGGCTGATCACCTTGCGCCTCGCGGCACCGGGCGCTGCCGCCGGCGCCGCGCTGGTGTTTCTGGCGATTACCAATGAACTGACCGCGACCTTGCTGCTCGCCCCCAACGGCACCCGTACGCTGGCCACCGGCTTCTGGGCGATGACCAGCGAAATCGATTACGCCGCCGCCGCGCCTTACGCACTGTTGATGGTGCTGCTTTCGCTGCCGCTGACGGCCCTCCTCTATCACCAATCCAGGCGCACCGCTGGCCGATGAACGCACTCGAACTGATCTCCCTGAACAAGTCCTTTGGCGCGCAGAAAGCGCTGGATGACATCTGCCTGTCAGTACCGACCGGCAGCCGCACGGTGATTGTCGGCCCGTCCGGCTCCGGCAAAACCACGCTGTTGCGGATAATTGCCGGGTTTGAATTCCCCGACGCCGGCAGCCTGACCCTCAACGGTCAGGTGCTGGTCGACAGCACCCATGCGGTGCCCGCCTACCAACGGCAGATCGGCTATGTTCCGCAGGACGGCGCGTTGTTTCCGCACATGACCGTCGCCGCCAATATCGGGTTCGGTCTGGCACTGACCGGCGCGGCCAGACACGAGCGGATCAAGGAGCTGATGGACCGCGTCGCGCTGGACGCCAACATGGCCGAGCGTTGGCCCCATGAACTGTCGGGCGGCCAGCAGCAACGGGTGTCCCTCGCTCGGGCCCTCGCGCAGCAGCCACGGCTGATGCTGCTGGATGAACCGTTCTCCGCCCTCGACACCGGCCTGCGCAGCGCCATGCGCAAAATGGTCGCGCGCTTGCTTGAGGACGCCGGCGTCACCACGATTCTGGTGACCCACGATCAGGGCGAAGCGCTGTCCTTTGCCGATCAGTTGGCAGTGATGCGCGGCGGGCGGCTGGTGCAGTCCGGGCATCCGATGGACCTTTACCGCTTTCCCCGCGACGAGCAGACCGCACATTTTCTCGGCGAAGCCGTAGTGATGCCGGCACGGATCGAATCCGGTCTGGCCCACTGCGATCTCGGTCAGGTGCCGGTGAACAGCAACGGTTTCATTGGCGACGCGCAGATCATGCTCAGGCCCGAGCAGTTGCAGTTGTCCGGCGCCGTAGTCGGCACACAAGGCTGCCCCGCCGTGGTCACTGAGCGCGATTTTGCCGGCAACACCTGCACCCTCACCGTCGAACTGCGCTCGCCGATCACTCAGGATCCCGGGCGGTCGCTGCTGGTGCGCAGCTCCGGCATGCACGCGCCGCCTGCTGGCAGCGACGTGCAGTTATCGGTGCTCGGTGCGGCGCATCTGTTCGCCGCGTCCTGATTACAGATCGAAGCGATCCACCGCACGCCGCCGCTCGTTGTCATCACGCACATCGTAGTTGGCGGTGGTCTGGATGTTGCTGTGGTGCGCGAGTTTCTGCGCGATCGACAGATCATGTTCCTCGATGACCCGCGTGATAAACGAGCGACGGAAGTCGTGCGGCATGATCTTCACCCCGACCTGCGTGCCACGCTGACGGGCAATGTAGTAAATCGCGTGTTTGGTGATGCGCTCGCGGGTGATGTGGCTGCCGCGACGGATGCGGTTGAACAGAAAGGCATCGTCGCGCTCGCCTTCCTTGAGCTGCGAGCGCCGCAGTTCCAGCCACGCATCAAGTTTGGCGAATGCCCAGGCCGGCGCGTACTTGATCAGTTGTTTGTTGCCTTTGCCGGTGACGGTCAGGCTGCGCTCAGTGAAGTCGACCTGATTCAAGTCCAGGTCCACCGACTCCGATTTGCGCATGCCGGTGCCGTACAACAACGCAATCACCGCTGCGTCGCGCAGCCCTTGCGGACGCGGATCGGCGGCGCAGACTTCCATCAATTCGTGGATCAAGGTGCGCTTCAAGTTGCGCCCCTGGGACAAGCGCGTGCCGGCAATGGCTTTGACCGAACGCATTTTCAACAAATGATCCTGAGAGATCAGGCTCATGCGCCAGGCTTCATTCATCACACCGCGCACGGCATTCACATAAAGCGAAGAAGTGTTGGGCGCATAGTTGTCTTCGCGCAAAGCGGCGACCAGCGCAACAACATCTTCAGGTTGTAATGCGTGCCAGGGAATATCGTCGACATTCATGTCTTCAAAGCCGAGGCGGTCGGCCGCATCCTGCAAAACATAGCGCATGGTCAGCTGGCTGGAGGGGGCCAGGCGCGCCAGATACAGGGTCATCGGATTGGTTTGGCGGGTTTGCAGCGGTACAACGGACAAGTCAGTCAAACGTAAAGGCCTTGAGTAAAAACAATTCAACACACCAACTAATAACTGCAACATTCCCAGTGTAAGGGGAACACTTCTGTAGGACTTTTCTACTAAAAATGACGATAAGCGGCAGAAGTCTGAACAGTGGCTGTATGGGGTTCAGATAAACGATTCGCCGACCGGTTTTTCATGTTCCTTTCACAAAAACGGGCATAACCTTAATTCCAACAGATCCCGTGTCGGCGCCGTTCAAACTGCCGCGCGAAGCCACAAAAGTCAACCGAACCCCGACGGTAAGTCTTTTCAGCAACTTATTGATGCAAAGGTAATTTTTGCGTCTACGCTGAGATTGGATCCTACCCGGTGAATTGGTTTTCTTCTGATTGTTTGTGATGAGGTGTTCATGAGTCAGGCGTTTCTCCCCTTCTCTCGCCCGAGTATCGGCGATGAAGAAATTGCAGCCGTTGAACAAGTATTGCGTTCCGGCTGGATCACCACCGGACCGAAAAATCAGGCACTCGAAGAACAATTCGCGCAATACGTTGGCTGTCGCCACGCGGTGGCACTTTCGTCCGCCACCGGCGGCATGCACATTACCTTGCTGGCGCTTGGCATTGGCCCGGGTGACGAAGTCATCACCCCGTCGCAGACCTGGGTCTCGACCGCCAACATGATTTCCCTGCTCGGCGCCACGCCGGTGTTCGTCGACGTTGATCGCGACACCTTGATGACCGATGCCGCGCGCATCGAAGCCGCCATCACCCCACGTACCAAAGCAATCATTCCGGTGCATTACGCCGGTGCTGCGTTTGATCTTGATCCGCTGTATGCGCTGGCCGACAAACACGGCATCGCGGTCATCGAAGACGCCGCCCACGCTGCCGGCACCCGTTACAAGGGCCGCCACGTCGGCGCGCAAGGCACGGCGATTTTCTCCTTCCACGCGATCAAGAACATGACCTGTGCCGAAGGCGCGATGTTCGTCACCGACAACGAAGCCCTGGCCAGCCGTGTGCGCATGCTCAAGTTCCATGGTCTGGGTGTCGACGCCTACGATCGCCTGACCGGTGGCCGCAAGCCGCAGGCGCAAGTGATGGAGCCGGGTTTCAAATACAACCTCGCCGACATCAATGCGGCGATTGCCCTGGTGCAACTGGAGCGTCTCGACGCGATCAACGCGCGCCGCACCGAACTGGCCGCCGCCTACCGGCAAAAACTCGAAGGCCTGCCGGTGCAACCACTGGCTTTGCCCGCCTACGCACAAACCCACGCCTGGCACCTGTTCATCCTGCGCATCGACAGCGAGCGCTGCGGCATGGACCGCGAAGCCTTCATGAAAGGGCTGCAGGACCAGGGCATCGGTACCGGTATCCATTTCATCGCCACTCACCTGCACACCTGGTATCGCCAGCGTGACCCCGATCTGTATCTGCCCAACACCGAATGGAACTCGGCGCGGCTGTGCTCGATTCCGTTGTTCCCCGACATGAGCGATCAAGACCTTGATCGCGTGGTCGGTGCCATCGCCACTCTTATGGACAAACGCCCGTGAAACCTTATCCGATCCGCTGTGTGTCGATCGTTATCCCGGTCTACAACGAACAGGACAGCCTGCCGGAACTGCTGCGCCGTACTGAAGCCGCCTGCCAGATGCTGCGTCACGACTTTGAAATCGTCCTCGTCGACGACGGCAGCCGTGACGAGTCCGCCAACCTTCTGGAAGAAGCCGCGACCCGTGAAGACAGCCCGTTCGTGGCGGTCATCCTCAACCGTAACTACGGCCAGCACGCAGCAATCATGGCCGGTTTCGAACAATGCAAAGGTGATGTCGTGATCACCCTCGACGCCGACCTGCAGAACCCGCCGGAAGAAATCCCGCGCTTGGTCGCCGAAGCGGAAAAGGGTTACGACGTGGTCGGCACCGTGCGCGGCAACCGCCAGGATTCGGCCCTGCGCCGCTATCCGTCGAAGCTGATCAACCTCGCCGTGCAACGCTCCACCGGCGTCGCCATGAGCGACTACGGCTGCATGCTCCGCGCTTACCGCCGGACGATCATCGACGCAATGCTCGCCTGCCGTGAACGCAGCACTTTCATCCCGATTCTGGCCAACAGCTTCGCCCGCCACACCACCGAAATCGTCGTGGCCCACGCCGAACGTGAGCACGGCGATTCGAAGTACAGCCCGATGCGCCTGATCAACCTGATGTTCGACCTGGTCACCTGCATGACCACCACGCCGTTGCGCCTGCTGAGCATCGTCGGTTTCACCATGGCCGGGCTTGGATTGCTGTTTGCTTTTGCGTTGATCGTCATGCGTCTGGCCTTCGGTTCCGGCTGGGCCGGTGACGGCATGTTCGTGCTGTTCGCCGTGCTCTTCGTGTTCACCGGTGGCCAGTTCATCGGCATGGGCCTGCTCGGCGAATACCTGGGACGCATGTACAGCGACGTGCGCGCCCGCCCGCGTTTCTTCATTGAAAAAGTCTTGCGCAGCCACGCCGCCGAGCCGGCGCCTGCAGTCACCGTTGATGGTCTCTCCACTACTACTTCTACTACCGGTCAGGTTCTCTCATGAGTGCAAAAACTGTTGTCTTCGCTTATCACGATATTGGTTGCGCCGGCATTCAAGCCTTGCTCGACAGCGGCTACGACATCGCGGCGGTGTTCACTCACGCCGATGACCCGAAAGAGAACGCGTTCTACGGATCGGTTGCGCAACTGTGCGCCAACAAAGGCATCCCGGTGCACGCGCCGGAAGACGTCAACCACCCGTTGTGGATCGAGCGGATTGCCAAGCTCGCCCCTGAGTACATTTTCTCGTTCTACTACCGCAACCTGCTGAGCGAGTCGTTGCTGGCCGTGGCCAAAAAAGGTGCGTTCAACCTGCACGGTTCGCTGCTGCCAAGCTACCGTGGCCGCGCCCCAGCCAACTGGGTACTGGTCAACGGCGAAACCGAAACCGGCGTCACTTTGCACCGCATGGTCAAGCGTGCCGATGCCGGCGCCATCGTTGCTCAGCAACGTGTCGCCATCGAACGCAGCGACACCGCGTTGAGCCTGCACGGCAAATTGCGCGCTGCGGCCAGCGATCTGTTGCGTGACACCCTGCCAGCCATGCTGCAAGGCAAGATCAGCGAAACCCCGCAGGACGAATCGAAAGCCAGCGTATTCGGGCGTCGCACCGCTGCGGACGGCAAACTGGTCTGGGCGAAACCGGCCGAGCAACTGTTCAACCTGGTGCGTGCGGTGACCCAACCGTATCCGGGCGCGTTCTGCGCGGTCGGCGAACACAAACTCATCGTCTGGAGCGCTGAAGTCGTCAAAGGCAACGACGGTCAGGCGCCGGGCCGGGTGATCAGTGTCGACCCGCTGCGCATTGCCTGTGGCGAAGACTCGCTGGTGATCCTCTCCGGCCAGCGCAACGACAACGGCCTGTTCCTCAGTGGCCCACAACTGGCCAACGAACTCGGCCTGGTCGACGGCTCGCTGTTGCGCGGTGCCGAATCCGGCCGTGCGCCACGTCGCACGCGCGTGCTGATCCTCGGCGTCAACGGTTTTATCGGCAATCACTTGTCCGAGCGCCTGCTGCGCGATGACCGCTATGAAGTCTATGGTCTGGATATCGGTTCCGACGCCATCGACCGTCTGCGCAGCCATCCGCACTTCCACTACGTCGAAGGCGACATCAGCATTCACTCCGAGTGGATCGAGTACCACATCAAGAAGTGCGACGTGGTCCTGCCGCTGGTGGCCATCGCCACGCCGATCGAATACACCCGCAACCCGCTGCGTGTGTTCGAACTCGACTTCGAAGAAAACCTGAAACTGGTGCGCTACTGCGTCAAATACAACAAGCGCGTGATCTTCCCGTCGACCTCGGAAGTCTATGGCATGTGCCAGGACAAACACTTCGATGAAGACACTTCCAACCTGGTGGTCGGCCCGATCAACAAGCAGCGCTGGATCTACTCCGTGTCCAAGCAACTGCTGGACCGGGTGATTTGGGCCTACGGCGCCAAGGGCTTGAATTTCACCCTGTTCCGCCCGTTCAACTGGATGGGCCCGCGCCTTGACCGTCTGGATTCGGCCCGCATCGGCAGCTCCCGCGCCATCACCCAGTTGATCCTCAACCTGGTCGAAGGCACACCGATTCGCCTGTTCGACGGTGGCGAGCAAAAACGCTGCTTCACCGACATCGCCGATGGCGTCGAGGCGCTGGCACGGATCATCGATAACGACAACGACGTCTGCAACGGCCAGATCATCAACATCGGCAACCCGGATAACGAAGCCAGCATCCGTCAGTTAGGCGAAGAGCTACTGCGTCAGTTCGAAGCGCACCCGCTGCGTGACAACTTCCCGCCGTTCGCCGGTTTCCGCGACGTGGAAAGCAAGGCGTTCTACGGTGCCGGTTACCAGGATGTTGAGCACCGTAAACCCAGCATTGCCAACGCCAAGCGTCTGCTCGACTGGACGCCGACCGTGGAAATGCGCGAGACCATCGGCAATACGCTCGATTTCTTCTTGCGCGAGGCCATGCTCGAAATCGCGGACAAGAAGTAATGCAGGCAGGACTTCGTATCGACGTCGACACCTACCGCGGCACCCGTGAAGGTGTGCCGCGGCTGCTGGAAATGCTCGATGAGGCGCAGATCAAGGCAACGTTCTTCTTCAGTGTCGGCCCGGACAACATGGGCCGGCATCTGTGGCGCCTGATCCGCCCGCAGTTTCTCTGGAAAATGCTCCGCTCCAATGCTGCCGGCCTGTACGGCTGGGACATTCTGCTCGCCGGCACCGCGTGGCCGGGCAAGCCGATCGGCCGCGATCTCGGGCACCTGATGCGTCAGGCCCGCGACGCCGGTCACGAGGTGGGCCTGCATGCGTGGGATCACCATGGCTGGCAGGCCAATGCCGGGCGCTGGAGCAATGCGCAACTGATCGAGCAGATCCGTCAGGGCGTCGACACTTTGAGCGACATTCTCGGCGAGAAAGTCGAGTGCTCGGCCGCCGCCGGTTGGCGTGCGGACGAACGCGTGATCGAGGCCAAGCAAGCCTTCGGCTTTCGCTACAACAGCGATTGTCGTGGGCAACACCTGTTTCGCCCTTTGCTGGCCGACGGTACGCCGGGCACCCCACAGATTCCGGTGGACCTGCCGACCTTCGACGAAGTCGTCGGCCCCATCGTCGCGGCGCGGGATTTCAACGGTTTCATCCTTGATCACTTTCGCCCGCAACAACTCAACGTCTACACCATTCACGCCGAAGTAGAAGGGATTCTGATGGCTGAGGATTTTCGTCAATTGTTGGCCGATGCGCGCCAACGCAACATCGACTTCAAACCACTGGGCGACTTGCTGCCCGAGTTCTTCAACACCTTGCCCGTGGGTCGCGTGCAACGCGGCGCCCTCGACGGCCGTGAAGGCTGGCTGGGAGTGCAAGGCGCATGATTAAACGCTGGACGCTGCCACTGCTGTTGCTGGGTATTTGCTTGCTGGCCTATCTGCTGCCGCTAGGCACGCACGGTTTGTGGATTCCTGATGAGACCCGTTACGCACAGATCAGCCAGGACATGCTGCTCAGTGGCAACTGGGTGTCGCCGCACTTCATGAGCCTGCGTTATTTCGAGAAGCCGATTGCCGGTTACTGGATGATCGCGCTGGGCCAGGAATTGTTCGGGCAGAACCTGTTCGGCGTGCGCTTTGCGTCGGCGCTGAGCACTGGATTGAGCGTGCTGCTGTGCTATCTGGTCGCTCGGCGCTTGTGGAACGAGCCGCGCAAAAGCTTCGTCTGCGCCCTGCTCTACATGAGTTTCACTATC
The DNA here is from genome assembly GCF_002754355.1 of Pseudomonas sp. 29. Taxonomy (NCBI): domain Bacteria; kingdom Pseudomonadati; phylum Pseudomonadota; class Gammaproteobacteria; order Pseudomonadales; family Pseudomonadaceae; genus Pseudomonas; species Pseudomonas sp. 29. The sequence goes on along the minus strand of NZ_PEEY01000001.1, from coordinate 6,100,258 downwards.
GTCGCCGGTCAGGCTGGTTACGCCAACCTCGATCCGCAGTTCACCTTTTGGGTCAATCTGAGTCTGGTGGCGCTGTGGTTTGCCGTCGACAGCCACACCAACGGCAAGCGCATGGCGGCCTGGGCTGTGCTGGGCCTGGCCTGTGGCATGGGTTTCATGACCAAAGGCTTTCTCGCCTGGCTGCTGCCGGTGCTGATCGCCCTGCCGTGGATGCTCTGGCAAAAACGCTGGCGTGAGCTGCTGATGTTCGGCCCGGTGGCGATTGCCGTGGCGATCCTCGTCAGCCTGCCGTGGGTGCTCGCAGTGCATGCGCAGGAGCCGGACTACTGGCGGTTCTTCTTCTGGCACGAGCACATCCGCCGCTTTGCCGGTGACGATGCGCAACACGATGCGCCATGGTGGTTCTACCTGCCACTGCTGGTGGCGTTCAGTCTGCCGTGGGTGGGGCTGCTGCCGACCGCGTTCAAACAAGCCTGGCAAAGCCGTGCTCAGCCGAAAGTGGTCTTTGTGCTGCTCTGGCTGGCGATGCCGCTGGGGTTTTTCAGCCTGGCCAACGGCAAACTGCCGACCTACATCCTGCCGTGCCTGCTGCCAGTAGCGTTGTTGCTGGGCAATGCGCTCGCCGACCGTTTGCGCCTGGAGCAAGGACGCGCGCTGAGCATCAATGGCCTGCTCAATCTGGCGCTGGGCATCGTGTTGCTGATCGCGCTGGTTTATCTGCAACTGACCAAACCGGTTTACGACCACGAACTGCACAGCATGGTGCTGGTGTTTATCGCACTGATCGGCTGGATCATCGCCAACCTGCTGCAAGCCTTTCTGCCGCTGCAATGCTGGGCAGCACCGGCACTGGGCAGCCTGTTGCTGATTGCGGTGTTGCCGGCGGCGCTGCCGAAATCGGTGGTCGCCAACAAGATGCCGGATCAGTTCATCAAGCATCACGTCACGGAACTGGCGCAGACCACCCATTTGCTGAGCAACGATCTGGGGGCTGCTTCGGCGCTGGCCTGGCGCCTGAAAACGCCGCAAGTGGCGTTGTACAACACGATAGGCGAACTGAAATATGGCCTTGCCTATCCTGACGGCGTTCAACAGCGGGTTGACACCAAAGACGTGCAACGGTGGATGCGTGAGGCGCGCCGCAGCGGTTCGGTCGGCGTGGTGATGCGCGTCAAGGGGCAGGACGAACTGGACGAAATCGACAAGTTGCCCAAGGACGGCCTCCGTTACGAACAGGGCAACCTGGTGATCATGATCCTGCCCAAGGAGGCGTCATGAGCCTGTTGCTGCTGTTGGTCGCGTGCCTGCTGACCTGCCTCGGCCAGGTGGCGCAGAAGTACGCCGTGGAGAGCTGGCGCGGCGTCGAGTCGGGCTGGGCCGAAAAGCTGCGTACGCCGTGGTTGTGGTTGGCCCTGCTCGCCCTCGGCTCAGGTCTGTTGGTCTGGTTGCTGGTGTTGCAGCGTCTGGAAGTCGGCATCGCCTACCCGATGCTCAGCCTCAACTTCGTGCTGATCACCCTGATTGCGCGCTTCGTCTTCCGTGAACCCATCGACCGCCAGCATTGGTTTGGCGTGGCATTGGTGATCGGTGGCGTGGTTTTGCTGGGGCAACAGTCATGAATCAACGTCGCGGCATCACGTTCGCGCTGGGCAGCGTGTTCCTCGTCAGCGCTGCGCAACTGGGCATGCGCTGGAGCATGACCCGCCTGCCCGTGCCGGAACAATGGCTGCACATCGACAGCCTCGATTGGCGGGCGCTGGCCGTGGTCATTGCGGCGGTTTTTGCCTACGCCCTGTCGATGCTTTGCTGGCTCGCCGCCCTGCGCGATCTGCCGCTGGGCCGGGCTTACTCACTGCTGAGCATCAGCTATGCGCTGGTGTATCTGCTGGCGGCCAGTCTGCCGCTGTTCAACGAATCCTTCAGTTTCACTAAATCACTGGGCGTGGCGCTGGTCATGCTCGGGGTCATCACCATCAACACTCGTCCGGCTCGTGCGCCCGAATTCAGGAGTGCTCCATGAAAATCACAGTATTTGGCAGCGGTTACGTCGGTCTGGTGCAAGCGGCTGTGTTGGCCGAGGTCGGCCATGATGTCGTGTGCATGGACGTCGACCAGAAGAAGGTCGACCTGTTGCGCCAGGGTCATGTCAGCATTTTTGAGCCTGGGCTGGCCAGCCTGGTGCGCGAAGGTCTCGACTCGAAACGCCTGCAATTCACCACTGATGAGCAACTTGCCGTGCAGCACGGTCGAGTCGCGTTTATCGCCGTGGGTACGCCGTCGCGTGAGGATGGCTCGGCGGATCTGCGCTACGTGCTGTCGGTGGGTGACGCGATTGCCCGCCATCGTGAGCAGCCGCTGATTCTGGTGGAAAAATCCACGGTACCGGTGGGCACCGGCGACACCTTGCGCAAGCACATCGAAAAAGCCTTGATCAAAACCGGCCGCCTGCTGCAATTCGATATCGTTTCCAACCCGGAATTCCTCAAGGAAGGCTCGGCCGTTGCTGACTGCCGCCGCCCGGACCGTATCGTCATCGGCTGCGAAGGCGATGAAGTGCGCGACGTAATGCGCGATCTGTACTCGCCTTTCAACCGCAACCATGACCGCATCATGTTCATGGACCTGCGCAGCGCCGAGCTGACCAAGTACGCCGCCAACTGCATGCTGGCGACCAAGATCAGTTTCATCAACCAGATCGCCGAACTCGCCGAACACCTGGGCGCCGACATCGAATCGGTGCGCCAGGGCATCGGCGCCGACACGCGCATCGGTTACCACTTTATCTATCCGGGCTGCGGTTATGGCGGCTCGTGCTTCCCCAAAGACATGCGCGCGTTGATCCACAGCGCCGAAGAAGCGCACTGCTCCAGCGATTTGCTGCAAGCGGTCGAGGCGATCAACCAGCGGCAGAAACACAAGTTGTTCGAGCGCATCAACGCGTTCTACAAGGGTGACCTGCGCGGCAAGACTTTCGCCCTGTGGGGCCTGGCGTTCAAACCCAACACCGATGACATGCGCGATGCGCCAAGCCGTGTCCTGCTCGAAGAACTGTGGGCCGCCGGTGCCAGCGTGCGCGCCTTCGACCCGGAAGCCATGCAGGAAACCCAGAATCTTTATCCGGACGAGTCGAAGCTGATGCTAATGGGCACGCCAGAATCGGTACTGCCCGGCGCCGACGCATTGATCATCTGCACCGAATGGCAGCAGTTCAAGGCGCCGGATTTCGATCTGATCAAACAGCGCCTCAACAGTCCGGTGATCTTCGACGGCCGTAACCTCTACGACGCCGAGCGTCTGGCACGTAACGGTTTCCATTACTTCCCGATGGGCCGTGGCGAATCGCGCAAATTGCCGATCCCGTTGCAACAGTGGCCACACGCGTCCGACGTCGCTTGATCAGCTTATCGCCTGAGATTCGCCGGCAGTCCCTGATCGCAGGGCTGCTGGCGTTTTTAGTGTTCATGGCCGGGGTCTACGGGCAGGCCCCGATCGGTTTCGATTCGCGGTTCGTGTTGTTCGCGCAAGAAATGCTGCGCCATGGGCCGACGGTGTTTCCGACCACCTATGGTCAGCCGTATGCGGATTATTCAGCGGTTTCGACGCTGTTCATCTGGCTGCTGTCGCTGCCGTTCGGCGCGGTGAACGCGTTTACGGCGTGGGCGCCAAGTGCCGTCGCCGGTGCGCTGATCGTGACGCTGATTTATCGACTGCTGGCGCCGTACTCGCGGCGTTGGGCGTTGATCAGTATTGCGTTGCTGATGCTCACCAGCGGTTTCGTCACTGAAGTGCGCGCGGTGTCGCAGGACTTGATGCTCGCGGCGGTGGCCTTCGCGGTGTTCTATCTGGGTTATGCCCATGAGCATTTTGCCGGCAGGCGTCACTGGCCGTTGATCTTCGCGTTGCTGCTGCTCGGCTTCGGCATTCGCGGGCCGATTGGTCTGGTGGTGCCGACCGGCATGCTGTGCAGCTATTACCTGCTCAACCGTGAGTGGTCGCGACTGCTGGTGTTCGGCGTACTGGCTTCGCTGCTGCTCGCGGCCTGCGTCGGCCTGCTGTTGTGGCTGGCGAAACTCAGCGGTGGCCCGGTCTTCTTGCAGGACGTGATCCGCATGCAGTTCATGGGGCGCATGGACGGCAGCGAAGGCGTCAGCGGTTCGCTGTATTACTTCACCAGTTCGTTCGGCAACTACGCGCTGGCCTATCCGCTGGCATTGCTGGTACTGGTGGCGGCCTGGCTGAGCAAACCGCAGCAACGTGGCCCGGCGCTGCGTCTGGTGCAGTACTGCGCGGCGGCGGGACTGATTGTGATGGTCGGCCTGTCGATTCCCCAGGCGAAAAAGGCCCGGTATCTGCTGCCGATGCTGCCGATGGCGGCGATCATTGCGGCGTATCCGTTTCAGGTTGCGCATGGGCGGGTGTTCCGCTATTTGCGCGGCTTGATCATGGGCTTGTGGCTGGTCACGCCGGGCTTGCTGCTGGTGGTTTTGCTGGTCGCTCAACGGCGCTTTCCCGAGCAATTGAGTGACGTGTCCTGGGTGTTGATCGCGCTGGGCCTGCTGCAACTCTTGGCGTTGTCGCGATTGTTGCTCCCACGTTGGCGTGTCGAGGTATTGGCGTTGTCTGCGGTGTTGGCGTTGTGGACGGTGTACGCGGCAGTGTTCGAGCCGGTGGAGCGGCGTTTGTACGACACCCAGGCATTCAGTCACGCGGTGTTTGCCCAGGTTCAACAAAACCCGGCGCCGCTGGTGCTGCACGGCATGGGCAAGGATGCGAAAGCGATCAAGTTCATGGTCAATATCGAGCAGGATCTGCAACCGCAGTTCAGCGACTCGATCCAGCAACTGGAGGCGCTCAAAGGTCCGGCGTGGCTGATGATGGATCGCAGTGATCTGCCATCTCTCAAGGGCACGCCGCTGGAAAGCGCGCAGCCGGTGTTGAGCGGGCGTTTTGATAAAAACGACTATGTATTGCTGTGGCTGAAACCGTAACCTGTCGAGCTTTTGACCGACAGGATTCGCCTCAATATGACCTTCGACGTACGCCGCGCCAGCCCTGCTGACGCGGTTGCCCTCCCCGCGATCGAGCGTTCGGCCGCGCAATTGTTTCGTCTTGAACCGCCGTTGGCGTGGCTGGCTAATGCCGAGGTGCCCGATGCTGGCCAACATCTGCTGGCCATCGAACAGGCGTATGTGTGGGTTGCTGAAAATAGCGATGGGCAACTGACTGGATTTGTTCGTGCTGTAGACATTGATCAGCACATGCACATTGAGGAGCTATCCGTCAGTCAGGCTTTTCAAGGACAAGGCATGGGGCGCGCACTGGTTGCGGCAGTCATTGAACAAGCGCGCGTGATGCAGTTGAACTCAGTGACGCTGACCACCTTCCGCGATCTGCCGTGGAATGCACCGTTTTATCAACGGATGGGATTTGTCGAGTTGACGCCTGCACACACCGACCGCCATTTGCGCGATGCGCTGCAAGCCGAAGTTCTATTCGGCTTTCCCGCAGAGCGCCGCTGCGCGATGCGCCTGCCCCTTTCCTGAAGACCACACAAATCCCCTGTAGGCCTTCGCCTGCTCGCGATTGAGTTGGGTCAGAGAAATCAATGTTGCCTGACACTCCGCTATCGCGAGCAGGCTCACTCCTACAAAGGAAATGCGTTATGGCAGCTTGACCTGTGGTGACTGGCCGGTAAGGATGGCGTACGCCCGCCAGGCATTTGAAATAAGGATATTGACCCTTCGTGGCTACCTACTCGCGCCTCATCCGCCGGTTGATGATCAGTTCGCTGACCGTCGTCATCAGCCGCGCGCTGATCAGCCCGCTACTGACGCTGTTCCTCAGCAACAAGCTCGACCTCAACCCGCAAGACGTCGGCCTGCTGCTGGGGATCGCGGTGTTCAGCGCCACGTTGTTGTCGCTCTATGGCGGCTACATCATTGATCGGCTGGACAAGCGCCAGTTGCTGATCCTGACCATGCTTTCCAGCGGTATCGGTCTGATCCTGCTGACCTTCGCGCAGAATCTGTACCTGGTCACCCTGGTGCTGATCATCAGCGAAACCGCGTCGGCGCTGTTCCTGATCTGCTCCAAAGCCATCCTCAGTGAAAACCTGCCAGTGGGCCAGCGAGTCAAGGCGTTTTCCCTGAACTACACGCTGACCAACATCGGTTACGCCGTCGGCCCGATGATCGGCGTGGTGATTGCCGGCGTTCAGCCGTCAGCGCCGTTTATCGTCGCGGGCGCGATTGCCATCGGGAGCATCTTTCTGCTGCTCGGTGCCACGCGTGAAGTGAACCCGGTCTCGGCAATCGCTGCGCCCCCCAGCTTTCTGAAAACCCTGATCATCCTGAAGAACGACCGCACGATGATCCTGTTTACCTTGGGCTGTCTGCTCAGCACGCTGGTGCACGGGCGTTTCACCCTGTACCTGTCGCAATACCTGCTGGTCACCCACACCCAGCAACAGACGCTGGATACCATGGCCGCCCTCCTTGCCTGCAACGCGATCACAGTGATTGTGTTGCAGTACCAGATCGGCCGATTACTCACCCGCGAGCATCTGCGCCACTGGATTGCCGGCGGCACCGCGTTGTTCATCGTCGGGCTGATCGGCTTCAGTCTGGCTGACAGCCTGGTCGGCTGGTGCGTGGCGATGTTCATCTTCACCTTGGGCGAGATGATCATTTACCCGGCCGACTTTCTGTTTGTCGACACCCTCGCCCCGGAAGAATTGCGCGGTAGCTATTACGGCGCGCAGAACCTGGCCGCGCTTGGCGGTGCGTTCAGTCCGGTCATGTGCGGGTTTCTGCTGATGCACACACCGGCACCGAGCATGTTCTATGCCTTGAGCGCACTGGCGGCTGTGGGCGGCTATTTGTGTTTCGTCAGTGGCCGTCGCGCCGCTTCAATTCAAAATTAATGCACTAAATCTGCATTAATATGAATTTGTCAGCATCGAGTTTGCCCGGCACACTGTGCGCGTTCCTCCCCCAATGTTGGAACACTTCGAGGGCTTTCCGGATATGCCGGACAAGTCCTTTTTTTTGCCTCGAATTTGCTGCAAGGATCGGATTCACATGCTCGCTCGCTGGTTGCCCGCCGCCATCAACACCCGTCCCACCGAATGGAGCCGCGCCGCCATCGGCATGGCGTTGGGCACGTTGTTCAGTGTGTGGTTGTGCGCGCAGGTATTCGGCCATGAGGTCGCCTATCACCTGATCGGCCCGCTGGGCGCATCGGCGGTGTTGCTGTTCGCCGTGTCCTCCGGCGCCCTCGCCCAGCCGTGGTCGATTGTCGGTGGCTATTTATGTGCTGGCGTGGTCGCGTTGCTGGTGGCGCATGTGCTTGGCCGAACCCTTGGCAGCGCCTGTCTGGCGGCGGGTGTGGCGCTGATCCTGATGTGCTGGCTGCGTTGCCTGCATCCGCCCGCTGGCGCGTTGGCCCTGACGCTGGTGCTGGCGGATCCGGCGACCATCGCCATGGACTGGAAAGCCATGGAACCGGTGATGCTCGGCGCGGTGTGCATGCTGCTCAGCGCGCTTGCCTACAACAACCTGACACGGATCCGTTACCCGAAACGCCCGGCAGAACCGGCTCCGGTGCATGGGCCGGTCGACAGTCAGGCGATCACCGCCGAAGACCTGAAACTTGCCTTGGCCGAGATGGAAGCGTTTATCGACGTCACCCCCGAAGACCTCGAACAACTGATCCACGCCAGCGAACTGCACGCCAAACGGCGCAGCATTACCGAAGCATTCCGCTGACCCCGGGTAGGCGCTGCCGCAGGCTGCTCCTACACAGGAACGCGGCGATTCGGGTGATGTAAAAACGCAAACTCCCCCTGCGAATATCCCGGTTGTACAGGGCAAATTTGCACTGTTACGATCGGCTAACGCTCGCGCGCGAGCTTCTCGAATAAAGACAATAAAAGCAGGGAGTTACTGATGACAGCTCAGGCTTCATCCCCGCGGACCCCGTCCATGGATGCCACGCAAAACGAAGTGCTGGCCGAGGTTCGCAATCATATCGGTCACCTGACCCTGAACCGCCCCGCCGGTCTCAATGCCATTACCCTCGACATGGTGCGCTTGCTGCAACGGCAGCTCGACGCCTGGGCGACTGACACCGATGTTCACGCCGTGGTCCTGCGCGGTGCCGGTGAAAAAGCCTTCTGTGCCGGTGGCGACATTCGGTCCCTGTACGACAGTTTCAAAAGCGGCGACACGCTGCACGAAGATTTCTTCGTCGAGGAATACGCCCTCGACCTGACGATTCATCACTACCGCAAACCGGTATTGGCGCTGATGGACGGTTTCGTTCTCGGCGGCGGCATGGGCCTGGTGCAAGGCGCCGATCTGCGTGTGGTCACCGAGAAGAGCCGTCTGGCCATGCCAGAAGTGGCCATCGGTTATTTCCCCGATGTCGGTGGCAGTTATTTCCTGCCGCGCATTCCCGGTGAGCTGGGGATTTATCTGGGGGTCAGCGGTGTGCAGATCCGTGCCGCCGACGCGCTGTATTGCGGCTTGGCCGACTGGTATCTGGACAGCAGCAAACTGGCGCTGCTCGACGAAAGACTCGATCAGATGGAATGGCAGGACACGCCGCTCAAGGCCCTGCAAAACCTGCTGGCCAAACACGCAGTGCAAACCTTGCCCGATGCGCCACTTGAGGCTTTGCGCCCGGCCATCGACCATTTCTTCGCCCTGCCGGACGTACCGAGCATGGTCGAGCAGTTACGCGCAGTGACGGTTGCCAACAGCCACGAATGGGCGACCACCACGGCTGACCTGCTGGAAACCCGCTCGCCGTTGGCCATGGCGGTGACCCTGGAGATGCTGCGTCGCGGCCGCCACTTGAGCCTGGAACAGTGCTTCGCGCTGGAACTGCATCTGGATCGCCAGTGGTTCGCCCGTGGCGACCTGATCGAAGGCGTCCGCGCCCTGCTGATCGATAAAGACAAGACACCTCGCTGGAACCCGCCGACCCTCGCTGCGCTGGACGCAGAGCATGTCGCGAGTTTCTTCCACGGGTTTGCTGAGAGCGGGAGCTGAGCCATGCACGATCTCGAACTGACTGAAGAACAAGTAATGATCCGCGACATGGCCCGGGACTTTGCCCGTGGCGAAATCGCGCCGCACGCGCAGGCGTGGGAAAAGGCTGGCTGGATCGATGACGCGCTCGTCGCGAAGATGGGTGAACTCGGTTTGCTCGGCATGGTGGTACCCGAGGAATGGGGCGGCACCTACGTCGATTACGTCGCCTATGCCTTGGCCGTGGAAGAGATCTCTGCCGGTGATGGCGCAACCGGCGCCTTCATGAGTATCCATAACTCGGTGGGCTGCGGTCCGGTGCTCAATTACGGCAGCGAAGCGCAAAAACAGACCTGGCTGGCAGATCTGGCCAGTGGGCAAACCATCGGCTGCTTCTGCCTGACCGAACCGCAGGCCGGTTCCGAGGCGCACAACCTGCGCACCCGCGCCGAGTTGCGTGACGGCCAGTGGGTGATCAACGGCGCCAAGCAATTTGTCAGTAACGGCAAACGGGCGAAACTGGCAATCGTCTTTGCCGTGACCGATCCGGATCTGGGCAAGAAAGGTATTTCGGCGTTTCTGGTGCCGACCGATACAGCGGGGTTTATCGTTGATCGCACCGAGCACAAAATGGGCATTCGCGCCTCCGACACCTGCGCGGTGACGTTGAACAACTGCAGCATTCCCGAGGCCAATCTGCTCGGTGAACGCGGTAAAGGTCTGGCGATCGCCCTGTCCAACCTTGAAGGTGGTCGCATCGGCATCGCTGCGCAAGCATTGGGCATCGCCCGTGCTGCGTTTGAAGCGGCGCTGGTGTATTCGCGCGATCGCATCCAGTTCGGCAAACCGATCAACGAGCACCAGAGCATCGCCAATCTGTTGGCCGACATGCACATGCAAATCAACGCGGCACGCCTGATGATCCTGCATGCGGCGCGACTGCGCACGGCGGGCAAACCGTGTTTGTCGCAGGCGTCACAGGCCAAACTGTTTGCGTCGGAAATGGCCGAGAAGGTTTGCTCGTCGGCGATTCAGATTCATGGCGGGTATGGGTATCTGGAGGATTATCCGGTCGAGAAGTATTACCGCGATGCGCGGATTACCCAGATCTATGAAGGGTCGAGCGAGATTCAGCGGATGGTGATTGCGCGGGAGCTGAAGAACTATCAGTTGTAACGGTGTTGGCCCCTTTCCCTCACCCCAGCCCTCCCGAAACGTCGGACCGCCCAGAGGGAGAGGGAGCCGACCGAGCTGTCTGGCGCTATGCATCGACCTGAAATACCGAGTCGATTATCGATTGGATAAACCAGGTCGATCAGGGATTCAGTAAGTTCTTTCAGGTCGGCGTACCTCCCAAACATCCCCCAATCAGTCTCCTCTCCCAGAGGCAGAGAGAGCTGACCGAGGTGTCTGGCGTCATGCATCGACCTGGAAGATTGAGTCGATTAAGGATTCGCTAAAGCTCTTCCAGGTCGGCGTAAATCTGAAATATCCCCCAATCAGTCCCCTCTCCCTCCGGGAGAGGGTTAGGGTGAGGGGCTTTTCGCTTTAGACGCATTACTTGCCTTTGAACTCAGCCTCACGCTTGGCAATAAACGCCGCCATCCCTTCCTTCTGATCCTGCGTCGCGAACGCGGCATGGAACACCCGGCGCTCAAAGCGCACGCCCTCAGTCAGATTGACCTCAAAGGCTCGGTTGACACTTTCCTTGACCATCATCGCAATCGGCAACGACTTGCTGGCAATCACCGCAGCAACCTTCAACGCTTCATCCAACAACTCATCGCTCGGCACGATCCGCGCAACGATGCCGCAACGCTCGGCCTCCACCGCATCGATCATGCGTCCGCTCAGGCACATCTCCATGGCTTTCGCCTTGCCGACGGCGCGGGTCAGGCGCTGGGTGCCACCCATGCCGGGCAACACGCCGAGGTTGATTTCCGGCTGACCGAATCTGGCGTTGTCACCGGCCAGAATGAAGTCGCACATCAACGCCAGTTCACAACCACCGCCAAGGGCGAAGCCGTTGACGGCGGCAATGATCGGCTTGCGCCGGTTGGCCACACGATCGCTGTCGCTGAACAGATCGTCCATGTAGATCTGCGGGTAGGTCAGCTCGGCCATTTCCTTGATGTCGGCACCGGCGGCAAAGGCCTTTTTCGAACCTGTGAGGACGATGCAACCGATGTTCGCATCCGCTTCCAGCGCATCCAAGGCCTGGTTCACTTCGCTGACCAGTTGCGCATTCAGGGCATTCAACGCCTGCGGACGGTTAAGGGTGATGAGGCCAACGCGGCCATGGGTTTCCAGCAGAATGGTTTCGTACGTCATGAATCAAAATTCCTTCTTAAAGATTGCGCGAAATAACCATGCGCTGAATATCGCTGGTGCCTTCGTAGATCTGGCACACGCGCACGTCGCGGTAGATGCGCTCCAGCGGGAAGTCGTTGAGGTAACCGTAACCGCCGAGTGTTTGCAACGCCATTGAGCAGACCTTCTCGGCCATCTCCGAGGCGAACAGTTTGGCCATCGACGCCTCGACCAGTGCCGGTTGCCCACTGTCACGCAGGGCCGCCGCGTAATGCACCATCTGCCGGGCGACGGCGATCTGCGTGGCCATGTCGGCGAGGCGGAAAGCTACGGCCTGATGTTCGATGATCGGCTTGCCGAAGGTGTCGCGTTCACGGGCGTAATCACGCGCCGCTTCAAACGCCGCGCGGGCCATGCCCACCGCTTGCGAAGCGATGCCGACGCGACCGCCTTCAAGGTTGGCCAGAGCAATCTTGTAGCCCTCGCCCTCTTCACCCAGGCGGTTGGCCACCGGCACTTTGACGTCTTCAAAGAGGATCTGGCAGGTGTCGGAGGCGTGTTGGCCGAGCTTGTCTTCGACGCGAGCGACTTTATAGCCCGGTGAATCGGTCGGCACGATAAACGCGCTGATACCGCGTTTGCCGGCACTCGGATCGGTCACCGCAAACACAATCACGATCCCGGCGTTTTGCCCGGAGGTGATGAACTGTTTGCAACCGTTCAGCACGTAGTGATCGCCGTCCAGCCGTGCACGGGTTTTCAGGCTGCTGGCGTCGGAACCGGCCTGTGGTTCGGTCAATGCAAAGGCACCGAGCATAGCGCCGCTGGCCAACGGTTTGAGGAAGCGTTCACGCTGATCGTCATTGCCGAACTTGAGGATCGGCACGCAGCCGACCGAGTTGTGCACGCTCATGATCGTCGAACAGGCGCCGTCGCCGGCGGCGATTTCTTCCAGAGCCATGGCGTACGCCAGGTAACCGGTGTCGCAACCGCCCCACTGCTCCGGCACGAGCATGCCGAAGAAGCCCAGTTCGGCCATTTCAGCGATGGCTTCCTTGGGGAAACGGTGCTCGCGATCCCACTCGGCGGCGAACGGCTTCAAGCGTTCCTCGGCAAATTGCCGGGCCATATCACGAATCTGGGTTTGGTCTTCGTTGGGAATCATGGTGAATCCTTAAATGTAAGTCGCACCGCTTTCCCTGTAGGAGTGAGCCTGCTCGCGATAGCGGTGGGTCATATAAATCAGTGGTGACTGACACGACGTCATCGCGAGCAGGCTCACTCCTACAAGGGGATTGGTGTTGGGCTCAGTAGAGGCATTCCACAGCCATGGCCGTGGCTTCGCCGCCGCCGATGCAGATCGCCGCAATACCGCGCTTCTGCTTTCTCTGGCGCAGGGCCGACAGTAGCGTCACCAGAATCCGCGCACCCGACGCACCGATCGGATGACCCAGCGCACAGGCACCCCCATGCACATTCAGCTTGTCATGGGGGATTTCCAGGTGCGTCATCGCCGCCATGCCAACCACGGCAAACGCTTCGTTGACTTCGAACAGATCGACATCACCCAGCGACCAACCGGTTTTCTTGATCAGCTTCTTGATCGCCCCAATCGGCGCCACCGGGAACAGCCCCGGGGTGTCGGCGAACGCAGCGTGGCCATGGATCACCGCCAGCGGTTTCAGCCCGAGTTTCTGTGCCTGCGACTGACGCATCAGCACCAGAGCCGCCGCGCCGTCAGAGATCGAGCTGGAGTTCGCCGCCGTCACCGTGCCGCCTTCGCGGAACGCCGGTTTCAGGGAGGCAATCTTGTCCAGTTTGGCTTTCGGTGGCTGCTCGTCTTGGCTGATCAGCACCTGCTCTTTGCCGACGGTCACGGTCAGCGGAACGATTTCATCCTTGAAGCTGCCATCCTTGATTGCCTGCTGCGCGCGGGTGGTCGAGGCGATGGCAAACGCGTCCTGCGCTTCGCGGCTGAAGTGGTTGGTCTCGGCGCAGTCTTCGGCGAAGGTGCCCATCAAGCGGCCCTTGTCGTAGGCGTCTTCGAGGCCGTCGAGGAACATCGAGTCGAGCACGCGGCCATGACCCATGCGATAACCGGCGCGGGCACGATCCAGCAGATACGGCGAGTTGGACATGCTTTCCATGCCACCGGCGATCACCACATCAGCACTGCCAGCCACCAGCATGTCGTGAGCGAGAATGGTGGTTTCCATGCCCGAGCCGCACATCTTGTTGACCGTGGTGCAGCGGGTCGATTTATCCAGCCCGGCGCCCAGCGCCGCTTGACGTGCAGGCGCCTGACCGAGGCCCGCAGGCAGTACGCAACCGAACAGCACTTCATCGACCGCGTCGCTGGCAACACCGGCACGTTCAACCGCAGCCTTGATCGCAGCAGCACCGAGTTGCGGCGCGGTGAGGCTTTTCAGTTCGCCCTGAAAGCCGCCCATCGGCGTGCGCACGGCGCTGACGATGACAATCGGATCGTTGGAAATAGTCATGACAAATCCTCCTTACTTGGCGGCCATGCGCAAGGCACCGTCGAGACGGATCACCTCGCCGTTGAGCATGCTGTTTTCGATGATATGCCGAACCAGCGCGGCGTACTCGGCAGGCTTGCCCAGACGCGGCGGGAACGGTACGCCGGCGGCCAGCGAATCGCGGACTTCCGGGGTCATGCCGGCCATCATCGGCGTTTCGAAAATGCCCGGGGCGATGGTCATCACGCGGATGCCAAAGCGCGCCAGCTCACGGGCGGCCGGCAGGGTCAGGCTGGCGATCGCGCCTTTCGAAGCGGAATACGCCGCTTGGCCGATCTGGCCGTCGAACGCTGCGACCGAGGCGGTGTTGATGATCACGCCGCGTTCGCCGTCGGCATTGGCCTCGGCTTCGGCGATGGCCGCAGCGGCCAGGCGCAACATATTGAAGCTGCCGATCAGGTTGACGTTGATCACTTGGGCGAAACTGCTCAGTGCATGCGGGCCGTTCTTGCCGAGGATCTTCTCGCCACGGACGATACCGGCGCAGTTGACCAGACCGTTGAGGCTGCCAAAGGCTTTAACGGTGGCCTGCACGGCAGCTTCAGCGGCGGCTTCGTTGCTGATATCGGCAACGACGCTTTGCGCGCCCAGACGCTGCGCCTGTGCGGCGACAGCTTCGGCATTCATGTCCACCAGCATCACTTTGGCGCCGGCACTGACCAGCAATTCAGCGGTGGCGGCACCCAGGCCGGACGCGCCGCCGGTGACGATAAAAACCTTGTTTTCGATCTGCATGACTGTACTTCCTGATTCAAGCTGAAACGTTATGTGCCGCGGCCTCTTGAGCCTTGGCGATTTCCTGGTTGCGCAAGATAAAGCGCTGCAATTTGCCACTTGGGGTCTTGGGCAATTCGCTGACAAATTCGATTTCACGCGGGTATGAGTGTGCGGCCAGACGTTTGCGTACGTGTTGGCGCAATTCTTCGGCCAGCTCCGGCGCGGCGCGGTATTGCGCACTCAGCACGACGAAGGCTTTGACCAGTTCGGTGCGCTCCGGGTCCGGCTTGCCGACGACGGCCGCTTCGACCACTGCCGGGTGCTCAATCAGCGCACTTTCGACATCGAACGGGCCTACGCGGTAGCCCGATGTGGTGATCACGTCATCGCTGCGGCCGACAAAACTGATGCTGCCGTCCGGGTTCCATTCCACGGTGTCACCGCTCAGGTAGTAATCGCCGACGAAAGCCTTGGTCGGCGCGCCTTCGTAACCGCCGAACCAGCACATCGGCGATTGCGGACGGTCGATGGCGAGAATGCCCGGCTGGCCGACACCAAGTTCGTTGTACTGATCGTCGAGCACCACAATGCGATGGCCCGGCGAGGCGAAACCGGCGGCTCCAACGTGCACCGCGTGATCAAGGCCGTGGTGGTTGCACAGGACCATGCCCAGTTCGGTCTGGCCGTAATGGTCGTGGATGACCACGCCGAGGTTGTCGGCGAACCAGCGGATGACTTCCGGGTTCAGCGGTTCGCCGGCGCTGCTGACGATGCGCAACTTGCCCTTGATCGACTTGGCGAATTCGTCGCCACCGGCGATCAGCAAGCGATAAGCGGTGGGCGAACCGGTGAGGTTGGTGATGCCGTACTTGTTGATCACCCGGCAAGTGCTTTCGAGGGTGAACGGCCCATCGTAGAAAGTGATCGGATGGCCCATCGACAATGGCCCGGTGACGCCGAAATAGATGCCGTAGGCCCAACCCGGATCGGCGACGTTCCAGAAGGCGTCTTCGGGACGCAGGTCTACCGCATCGCGGGTGTAACTCTGGAACGCGACGATGGCTTTGAGCGGTACCGACAGCGCTTTCGAAGGGCCGGTGGTGCCGGAGGTGAACATCAGCAGGAACGGGTCTTCGCCGGTCAACAGGACCGGTTCGCAGACATTGGAGTAATTGGCCAGCTCGGCCCAGAAGCTGAAGTCGCCACGGACGATGCCCTGGCCTTTGGCGCCGCCAACGGTCACGAGGGTCGGGCAGTCAGCGACTTCGGCGAGTTTCGGCCGGTTGACCGCATCGGTGACCACGACTTTGGCGCCGGAGCTGTTCAGGCGATGTTCGAGGGCTTTGGGGCCGAAGGCGGTGAACAGCGGTTGATACACGGCGCCGATGCGCCAGGTGGCGAGCACGGTGATGAGCAATTCGATGTTGCGCGGCAGCAGGCCGGCGACCTTGTCGCCCTTCTGCACGCCCTGAGCGAGGAGGAAGTTGGCGAAACGCGCGGCTTTGTCCTGCAGGTCGCTGAAGGTGTACGTCGCACTGGCGCCGTCGCGGCCTTCCCAGAACAGCGCAATGCGCCCGGGCAAGGCATGACGGTCGCAACATTCGACGCAGGCGTTGAGTGCCGCAAGCGTACCGCTGAGCGCGGCATCCACGGTGTGCTGATAGTTGAACTGTGCGGTGGCAGACAAGTAATCGCGCATTGCCAGAATCCCTCTGTTTTTTATTAGGCTGGGAACCGTAAACAACAGGGGGATAGTCGCGCTGTGCGGGGGCTGGGGCAATGGTCAAAGCCATCAATGTGGCTGACTGGTTTGGCCAAGACCGCTACCACACTGATCGTTCCCACGCTCTGCGTGGGAATGCAGCCTCGGACGCTCTGCGTCCGCTCCAGAGCTGGAACGCGGCGCGTCCCTTGAGGCATTCCCACGCGGAGCGTGGGAACGATCAAGCGGCGGAATGTGTTGGGTCAGACAACCTCATTCAGGATCAGTTGGCGATAGTGGCCCGGATTCGACCCCGACCATTTGCGAAACGCCTTGTAGAACGAACTCGCATCGGCAAATCCCAAGCGGCTGGCAATCTCGACAAAACTGATCGAAGGCTCCGCCAGCCAGATAATCGCCAGTTCTTTGCGCACGCTGTCCTTGAGCCCTTGGTAGGTCTGCCCTTCTTCCGCCAAGCGCCGGCGCAACGTCGAAGCCGACATGCACAACTGTTGGGCCAGGGCCTCGGTTTCCGGCCACTGCTCGGCCGGCAACTCCCGCAGATCGTGCTTGATCCGACTGGCAAGGCTTTCCGGGTCGCGGTACTT
Source organism: Pseudomonas sp. 29 (assembly GCF_002754355.1). Taxonomy (NCBI): domain Bacteria; kingdom Pseudomonadati; phylum Pseudomonadota; class Gammaproteobacteria; order Pseudomonadales; family Pseudomonadaceae; genus Pseudomonas; species Pseudomonas sp. 29. The sequence goes on along the minus strand of NZ_PEEY01000001.1, from coordinate 6,083,349 downwards.
GACCAGAATGTTGGCCGGGGCGTGGGCGAGAAAGCGTTTCAGTTCTTCGGCGGTGCGCTTGATCGGTAGATCGAGGCAATCGGCAGAGAAGATCATCCGCGTGCGTGGACGCTCGAAACGCAGGTTTTCCGAGAACATCACTCGATAGTCATCGGTGAACGCCGGCGCCGCACAGCGCAGTTCGATCGCCAGAATCGGAATCCGCCGCCCCGCCAGCCAGCAGGCCACACCGTGGACGATCATCCAGTAGGTGAAATAGGTGAAGGCGCGACGCGGTTCGTGGCCATCCTCCAGCAGGACGATCTCCGCCAGACTTTGCTGATGCACCAATTGCGCTGGCATGCGCTCCAGCATCAGCGACAGAAAGCTCAGCCCCGTGTTCAAACCCGCTGCCAGCGTCGGTTGCGCCATCGCGCTGCGACAGAGGAATTCGAGGCTGCCAGACTTGAGCTTGCGCGGGTCCATGCCAAAGAACTCGTCATCCCCGCGTCGGGCCAACAAGCGCCAGAGTTTCGCGTACTGCGAGGCCGGCACCCGGCCGTGTTCGGATTGCAGCAGCAGCGGAGCAATCCCGACCTTGTTCAACACCTCTTCGGTGGCTGCGCCCGGGGCACAACTTTGCAGCAGCGCTTCACGCACCAGTTGCACGGCGATGGTGTCTTTTTCCGACATGGAGCGCGGTAAACCTTGTTGTTTTTGAGTGGTGGGCATCTTACCGCAGGACACGAATTCAACACGAATCCCCTGTAGGAGTGAGCCCGCTCGCGATAGCGTCGTGTCAGTCAACATTGATTTTTCTGAGCCACCGCTTTCGCGAGCAGGCTCACTCCTACAGGGATCTGTGTGAGGCGAAAATTTAGGTTGTTCAGCTTGTGTTCAGGTTTATGCCAATCATTGTCATGTGAGAATGCTTGTCATTATGTTACAACTTGTAACCTCTTCGAATGACTTACTGGACACCGAATGCTCGTTCCCTTCCTGATCATGCTGCGCGAAGGCATTGAAGCCGCGCTGATCGTTGGCATTATCGCCAGCTACCTGCAACAGACTGGCCGTGGGCAATGGATGCCTGCCGTGTGGATCGGCGTATTTCTCGCCGCTGCCCTCGCCCTGCTGGTGGGCGGTGGTCTTGAATTGGTCAGCGCTGAATTCCCGCAAAGGCAGCAGGAGCTGTTCGAAGGCGTGGTCGGGCTGGTGGCCGTAGGCATTCTCAGCTCCATGGTGTTCTGGATGCGCAAGGTCGCGCGCTCGATCAAGCATTCGCTGCAAGCCTCGCTGGATCACGCGCTGACTTCCTCTAAACATCAGGTCATTGCACTGATCGCCATGGTGTTCTTCGCGGTCGCTCGCGAAGGCCTGGAAACGGTGTTCTTCCTGCTCGCCGTGTTCCAGCAGAGCGAAGGCCCCGGCGCGCCGATCGGTGCCCTGCTCGGGCTGATTCTGGCGATCATCGTCGGTTTCCTGATCTACAGCGGCAGCATGCGCCTCAATCTTTCGGCGTTCTTCAAGTGGACCGGCCTGTTCATTCTGGTGGTGGCCGCCGGGATTCTCGCCAACTCGGTGCAGGCGTTGCATGAAGCCGGGTTGTGGAATCACCTGCAAACCGTGCTGTTCGACTTCAGCGCGACGCTGCCGATGGATGGCCCGTTGGGCTCGGTGCTCGCCGGCATGTTCGGTTATCAGGATGCGCCGACTGTCAGCACCCTCGGTGCGTATCTGCTTTATCTGCTGGTGGCGCTGGTGATGTTCTTTTACCCGGCTCCCGCGCCGAAGCCCTCCGCACAATCGTCTTCCGTTTCCAGCCAATAAGGGCATTCATGTCAAAGCCTAATACTCCTCAGGCCTCCCCTCCTCGCGCCTTGCGTTGGGCGGTGGCCGGCTCGGTGGTGGTGATGATCGCCGCCGGTGGTCTGTTTTATTACGCCTCGAAAATGGCTGCGGCCAAGCGTCAGCACAACCACGATGAAGTGGTGGTGAACATTCATCCGGGCAATTGCGAACCCAACGCGCTGACGGTGCCGGCCGGTCGCGCCAGTTTCCGCATCGTCAACCGCTCCGACCGCGCCGTGGAATGGGAAATCCTCGACGGTGTGCTCGTTGTCGAGGAGCGGGAAAACATTGCGCCGGGCCTGAGCCAAGTGATCAACGCCAACCTGCAACCGGGCGATTACGCGATCACCTGCGGCCTGCTGAGCAACCCGCGCGGCACCCTGCACGTGACGCCAACTGCAGCCTCTGATGCTGCGGCCAAAGCCAAGCCGTCGATGGTCGCCTTCGTCGGGCCGCTGTCGGAATTTCGCGTGTACCTGGCCAGCCAGAGCAACGCATTGATCAAAGCCGTGACCGCGCTCGATCAAGCGATTGAAAGCGGCGACCTCAGTCAGGCTCAAGCGCTGTACTTACCGGCCCGCGCGGCTTATCAGCGTCTGGCCCCTGCCGCGCAACGCCTGGCGGAACTGGACAACAGCATCAACGCCCGCGCCGACTACTTCGAAAAGCGCGAACAGGATCCGGCCTTCGTCGGTTTCCACCGCATCGAATACGCACTGTTCCAGCAACGCAATCTCGACCAACTGACGCCCGTTGCCCAGCGCCTGCTCAGCGATGTCACCACGCTCAAACAGCAATTGCTCGCGCAGAGCCTGCCACCGGAGCAACTGGTCAGCATCATCGTGCGCAACCTCAACACCTTGGCCGACGTCCGTGCTGCCAGCGGTGAAGAAGAACGCTACAGCCACAGCGACCTCAACGGTTTCGCTGCCAACGCGCAAACCGCACACAAAGTCGTCGATCTGTTGCGGCCAATGCTGACCAAGTCGGCGGTCGAGCTGTTGCCGAACATCGACCAGGCACTGGCGGACTTCGACAGCGAACTCGATACCTACAAGATCAAGGACGGCTACGCCAGTTACGACGCCATCAGCGGCGAACAACGCAAGCAGATTGCCGACAAAGCCCAGGCCCTGGCCGACGCTCTGGATGGCATCGATCCCGCCCTCGGCCTCTCCGGCCTGTAAGCAGAAGACGATTTGACGATGAAAGATAGCGAACCACTCAACCTGCAACGTCGCCGTGTCCTGATGGGCATGGGCGCCGCCGGTGTCGCCCTCGCCGGGTCGGCCCTGAGCTGTCCGGCCATGGCCGCCGCGCCGGCACAAGTCACCGAAGCACCGAGCAGTGACAAGACCGAAGACCGTCACGATTTCCACGGCATCCACCAGACCGGCATCGTCACCCCGCGCCCGGCGTCGGGCATGCTCGTATCGTTCGACGTGTTGGCCAGTGATCGTGAAGATCTGGAGCGGCTGTTCCGCACCCTCAACGAGCGCATCGCGTTCCTGATGAAGGGCGGCCCGGTGGCGCAGATCGATCCGAAACTGCCGCCGCCGGACTCCGGCATCCTTGGCCCGAATGTAACCCCGGACAACCTGACCATCACTGTTTCGGTCGGCGAGTCGCTGTTCGACGAGCGCTTCGGTCTGGCCGACGCCAAGCCCAAGCGTCTGATGCGCATGGTCGGGTTTCCCAACGATGCGCTGGACGCCGATTGCTGCCACGGTGACCTGAGCCTGCAGTTCTGCTCGAACACCGCCGACACCAACATTCACGCCCTGCGCGATATCGTCAAAAACCTTCCCGACCTGCTGCTGGTGCGCTGGAAGCAGGAAGGCAGCGTACCGCCGCAAGCCCCGGCAAAAGCCGGCGTGCCGGCGCAATCGGCACGTAACTTCCTCGGCTTCCGCGATGGCTCGGCCAACCCCGATTCCAACGACGCTAAAGCCATGGATCGCCTGGTCTGGGTGCAACCGGGCAGTGACGAACCGGCCTGGGCCGCTCACGGCAGCTATCAAGCGGTGCGGATCATCCGCAACTTTGTCGAGCGCTGGGACCGTACGCCATTGCAGGAACAGGAAAGCATCATCGGCCGGGTCAAAACCACTGGCGCGCCGATGGGTGCACAGCATGAGACTGAAGTCCCGGATTACAGCAAAGACCCGGCCGGCAAGCTGACCAAGCTCGACGCGCACATTCGCCTGGCCAACCCGCGCACCGCCGCGAGCCAGGCCAATCTGATCCTGCGCCGGCCGTTCAACTATTCGAATGGCGTGAACAAGAACGGCCAGCTCGACATGGGCCTGCTGTTCATCTGCTACCAGGCCGATCTGGAAAAAGGCTTTATCACCGTGCAGACCCGTCTCAACGGCGAGCCGCTGGAGGAATACCTCAAACCGGTCGGCGGCGGCTATTTCTTTACCCTGCCGGGTGTCACGGGCGACAAGGACTTTATCGGTCGCTCGCTGCTCAACGCCACACAACCGAAAACAGCCGCATAAAACAATCTCGACACTGGAGCCGCCCCCGATGAAAAAGACCCCACTCGCGTTACTGCTGACCCTTGGTTTGCTCAACACCCCGCTGTCGGCATTCGCTGCCACCGCACCGCTGGATCTGGTGGGGCCGGTTTCGGACTACAAGATTTACGTTACCGAGCAATTGGATGAGCTGGGCAGCCACACCCAACAATTCACCGATGCGGTGAAGAAAGGCGACCTGGCTACTGCGCAAAAGCTCTACGCGCCAACCCGCGTTTACTACGAGTCGATCGAGCCGATTGCCGAGCTGTTCAGTGACCTCGATGCGTCCATCGACTCCCGTGTCGACGACCACGAGAAAGGCGTAAAGGCTGACGACTTCACCGGCTTCCACCGCATCGAGTATTCGCTGTTCTCGGAAAAAAGCACCCAGGGCCTTAACGAGTTGGCGGACAAGCTCAACAGCGACGTAAAAGATCTGCAAACCCGCGTCGCCGGCCTGACTTTCCCGCCGGAGAAAGTCGTCGGCGGTGCCGCCGCGCTGCTGGAAGAAGTCGCCGCGACCAAGATCTCCGGCGAAGAAGATCGCTACAGCCACACTGACCTGTATGACTTCCAGGGCAACATCGACGGCGCGAAGAAAATCGTTGATCTGTTCCGTCCGCAGATCGAGCAGCAGGACAAGGCTTTTGCTGCGAAGGTGGACAAGAACTTTGCCACGGTCGACAAGATTCTGGCCAAGTACAAGACCCAGGACGGTGGTTTCGAGACGTATGACAAGGTGAAGGATAACGACCGTAAAGCGCTGGTCGGGCCGGTGAATACACTGGCGGAAGATCTGTCCACGTTGCGTGGCAAGTTGGGGCTGAACTAAGTTTTTTAGCGTCTGTTAAGGCCCTATCGCGAGCAGGCTCACTCCTACAAGGGGAACGCGTTCCAAATGTAGGAGTGAGCCTGCTCGCGATAGCGGTTGTATGACCGCTACAAATTTAAAGCCTTACAAAATCCGGTAGAGCAACCGCTCAATCCGCACCCGACTCACGCGCTTGAGAAACTTGGCCACCCCGGCCGGGTATTCGGGCAGCGTCTCCAGGCTCTGAAAGCTGTCGATCCGTGTGGTATGGCGGAAAATCTCTTCAAGCTCTTTCGCCCGCGGCTCCAGCCATTCCCCTTTCGGGTCATCGATCAACAAGGCGTTTTCCAGATCCAGGCGGAACGCCCGTGGATTGAGGTTGTTGCCGGTCAGCAGCGTATAGCGCTGATCAATCCACATGCCCTTGAGGTGATAGGTGTTGTCGCCGTCACGCCACAGGTGCAGGTTCAACTGCCCGCTGTCGATGTTGCGCTGATGGCGCTTGGCAAAGCGGCGCAGGCTGATTTCGTACAGATACGGCAACGCCGCGATCACCTTGAACGGCTCGCTCGGCGGGATATAAAAGTCGTTGGCGGTCTTGTCGCCGACCACGATATCGATCTTCACGCCACGGGCCAGCGCTCGGTTGATCTCGCGAATCACACCCAACGGCAGGTTGAAGTACGGGGTGCAGATGGTCAGCTGTTTTTGCGCGCTGGCGATCAGTTCGAGAATCGCCCGGTTCAACGGGTTGTTCTTGCCGACGCCGAGCAGCGGGCTGACCGACAGGCCGTCTCTGGCGGTGCTGCCATTGGCGGTGTCGTACGTCGCGTATTTGAGACGGCTGCGCAGATCGCCGATGTCGTTGCGCAGGCTGCGTGTGGTCGGCAGGTTCGGCAGATCGAGGCGATGCACGGCTTTGGATTCGATCAGGCCATGTTTGACCAGGTGATGCATCGAGTCGGCCAGCTCAGCGCTGTGCAGCACGTGATAACGGTCGAAACGGTACTTGTCGAACTTGTGCAGATAAACGTTATTCAGGCTCGCACCGCTGTAGACCACGCAGTCGTCGATCACAAAGCCCTTCAAATGCAGCACACCGAACAACTCGCGGGTCTGCACCGGCACGCCGTACACCGGCACTTCGCTCTGGTGCGTGCGGGTCATTTCCTGATACCACGCCGAATTGCCCGGCTGCTTGCCGGCACCGATCAGCCCGCGCTGGGCGCGCAACCAATCGACGACCACGGCGATCTCCAGCTCGGGGCGCTTGAGCTTGGCGGCGTGCAAGGCATCGAGGATTTCCTGACCGGCTTCGTCTTGCTGCAGATACAGCGCAACGATGTAGATGCGCTGGGTCGCCGTGGCGATTTTCTCCAGCAGGCAACGACGAAACTCGGCGGCGCCGGACAGAATGGTCACGGCCTCGGCGGTCAGCGGAAAGCTGCGCAATTTGGGCAGCAAGGAACGTTTGAAAAGCAACGGCATAGGGCTCGCAATGGGTCGAATCCGAAGAACCCGAGAGCTTACACCATCACATCCTTCGGGTCTTGTTAGTGTCTGTAATGGCCTCTTCGCGAGCAGGCTCGCTCCCACCTTTGAAACGCATTCCCCTGTGGGAGCGCGCCTGCTCGCGAAGACGATTTCACAGTCGACAAAAATACCCGCTTGACCAAGGAGAACAATCGTTCTACTGTTCGCCACATGAACGAAATCACTAGCAATGACACACGCGACATCATTCTGGATGTCACCGAAAAGTTGATCTACAAAAGTGGCATCGCTGCCACCAGCATGGATCTTCTGGTGAAAACCGCCGGCGTCTCCAGAAAAAGCATCTACCGTTACTTTGCCGACAAGGACGCGCTGACCGTCGCCGCCCTGCAACGTCGCGACGTGCGCTGGATGCATTGGTACAGAAGCGCTGTCGATCAGGCCGAAACCCCGGCCGATCGCCTGCTCAACCTGTTTACCGTGCTCAAGAGCTGGTTTGCCTCCGAAGGCTTTCGCGGCTGCGCGTTCATCAACACCAGCGGCGAGACCGGTGACCCGCAAGACCCGGTGCGGCTGGTGGCGAAAGAACACAAACAGAAGCTGCTCGACTACGTGTGCGAGCTGTGTACCGAACATGGCGCCGAGGATCCGCAACTGCTGGCCAAACAGCTGCTGATCCTGATTGATGGCGCCATTACCGTAGCGCTTGTGATGGGTGATCACAGTGCCGCCGATAATGCGCAATGCATGGCGCGAAAGTTATTGGACCTGTAACGCCTTAATAAGCCGGACTTGTTGTTCAATTATTAATTAGATCGGGAGACTGATATGTCTACTGCAGCCCAGGTACGTCCGCCATTGCCGCCCTTCAACCGTGAATCAGCCATCGAGAAAGTTCGCCTGGCCGAGGATGGCTGGAACTCCCGCGACCCGGAACGGGTATCGCTGGCCTACACCCTCGACACCAAATGGCGCAACCGCGCCGAATTCGCCAACAACCGCGAAGAAGCCAAGGCCTTCCTGACCCGTAAATGGGCGAAGGAACTGGATTACCGTTTGATCAAGGAACTCTGGGCTTACTCGGATACCCGCATCGCCGTGCGTTACGCCTATGAATGGCACGATGATTCAGGTAACTGGTTCCGCTCTTACGGCAACGAGAACTGGGAGTTCGATGAGCAGGGCCTGATGTTCCAGCGCTATGCATGCATCAACGACATGCCGATCAAGGAAAGCGAACGCAAGTTCCACTGGCCGCTGGGCAGGCGCCCGGATGGTCATCCGAGCCTGTCTGACCTCGGTCTGTAGATTCACAAAGATCCAATGTGGGAGCGAGCTTGCTCGCGAATGCGGTTTATCAGTAATCACAGTATTTACTGAAAGGACGCCTTCGCGAGCAAGCTCGCTCCCACAGGTTTTGCATAGGGTTCAGGCAACAGCGGCAGTCTTTTCTGCCTCCAGTTCGCGCACCAGCGGCAACACCCGTCGCCCGAAGTATTCGACCTCCTCCTGAAAGTGCAGAAACCCCGCCAGCACCAGATCCACACCCACCGCTTTCAGCGCGACAATCCGCTCGGCAATTTGCAACGGCGTACCAATCAGATTGGTCTTGAAACCATCGTTGTACTGCACCAGATCCTCAAACGTCGATTTCGCCCAGTTGCCCTCACCCTCCGGCGATGCACGGCCTGCCTGTTTCGCCGCATCGCCAAAAGCGTTTACCGCTTCCGGATCGGCCTGATCGATGATCTGCGCAAGTACCGCCCGCGCCTCTTCTTCGGTTTCACGGGCGATGACAAAGGCATTCACGCCGATCTTCACTGAATGATTGTTCGCCGCTGCCTTGGCACGAATATCGTCGACCTGCGCCTTGATCCCCTCAACGCTGTTGCCGTTGGTGAAATACCAGTCCGAAACCCGTGCGGCCATGTCCCGCGCGGCACGGGAACTGCCGCCCTGGAAAATTTCCGGACGACCCAGCGGTTTTGGCTTCAGGCTGTAATTATCGAAGCGGTAGAAATCGCCGCGAAAGGTGAAGTTGTCCTGACTCCACACGCCTCGCAGTGAGCGAATGAACTCCTCGGAACGGCGATAACGCTCGTCGTGCTCCAGCCAATGCTCGCCGATGGCCTGGAATTCACCCTTGAACCAGCCACTGACGATGTTCACCGCGATGCGGCCGTTGGTGAGTTGGTCGATCGTCGCCAGTTGCTTGGCTGCCAACGCCGGTTGCCACGGGCCGGGCAGGATCGCGGCGATCACTTTGAGTTTGCTGGTGGCCGCGAGCAATGCGTGGCTGAACGCCACGGATTCATGCTGGAACTCCGCACCATACCCGGCGGTGAAACGGATCTGCGTCAACGCGTATTCGAACCCGGCGGCCTCGGCGAGCTGCGCCAGTTTGCGGTTGTAGTCGATGCCCCAATCGGTGCGCTGTTCGATCTTGCTGACCACCAGCCCACCGCTGACGTTCGGCACCCAGTAGGCAAATTTTACGGCTTGCTGACTCATTGGCGTGTCCTCGGGACATTTGCGGAGATGGGAGTGGTAGAGCAGCAAGCGTGCCAGGGCTGGAATGCCCGGTTTTGTTGGGCTTCCCGGTTATTCAGATGTTTTTTATAGGGGATTTTGTTGGCTGGGTGTTGAGTGTGCAACAGTAGGTTATGCAGTGGCTGGGAAGCCGCCTTCGCGAGCAAGCTCGCTCCCACAGTGGTTTGTAGTGAATATTGATTTTGTGGACACCGCAAAAACTGTGGGAGCGAGCTTGCTCGCGAAGGCGTCAGACGGGTCGCCGCAACAGTTGGATGCAGGTAACATGACCGCCCTCCCCGCAGCCAGATCTGCGCCCTGCCGAATAAGCCGATTCCATGCCTTTCGAACTCAGCGTTGACCTCACCACCCTCGCCATTCTGGCCTTTGTCGCTTTCATTGCCGGTTTCATCGATGCCATCGCCGGCGGTGGCGGCCTGCTGACCACGCCCGCCCTGCTGACCGCTGGCCTGCCGCCGCATCTGGTGCTCGGCACCAACAAACTCAGTTCGACGTTCGGCTCGGCCACTGCCAGTTTCACCTTCTACAAACGCAAGCTGTTCCACCCGCGTCAGTGGACCCACGCCATCGTCGGCACACTGGTCGGCGCCCTGGCCGGCGCCATCGTCGCGCATTACCTGCCGGCGGAATGGCTGAACAAGATGCTCCCGGTGATTGTGTTTGCCTGCGGCCTGTACCTGTTGTTCGGCGGCACACCGAAAGCGCCGCTGGACAGCGACGCGCCGATCAAAAAGAAATGGCAATTGAGCCAAGGCTTCAGCCTCGGTTTCTATGACGGCGTGGCCGGCCCCGGTACGGGCGCGTTCTGGACAGTGAGCAGCCTGCTGCTCTACCCGATCGATCTGGTCAAGGCTAGCGGCGTGGCGCGCAGCATGAACTTCGTCAGCAACATTGCGGCGCTGTCGGTGTTCGTGTTTTCCGGGCAGGTGGACTGGATCATCGGCCTGAGCATGGGCTTGTCGGTGATGGTCGGCGCGTTCTTTGGCGCGCGCACCGCGATCAGCGGCGGCGCCAAGTTCATTCGCCCGGTGTTCATCACCGTGGTGCTGGGTTTGACCGTGCGCCTAGCCTGGCAGCACTGGTTCAGCGTGGCCTAAGCGTCGCGCCACGTAGACGTCGATCAGGTAACGGGCAATCGACTTTGACGCCGGCAACGGCGGCAAGTCGTGCACGTTGAACCACTGGGCGTCTTCGATCTCGTCTTCCTGACAGACAATCTCGCCACCGGCGTATTCGGCATGGAAGCCGAGCATCATCGAATGCGGGAACGGCCAGCACTGGCTGCCCATGTACTGAATGTTCTGCACCTCGATCTGCACTTCTTCGCGCACTTCACGAATCAGGCAATCCTCGGCCGACTCGCCGGGTTCAGCGAATCCGGCCAGCGTGCTGTAGACCCCGGTGACGAATCGCGGTGAGCGCGCCAACAGAATCTCGTCGCCACGGGTAATCAGTACGATCATGCTCGGTGAAATCCGCGGGTAACTGCGCAGATCGCACGGCTGGCAATACATCGCCCGCTCGCGCGGTACCTGCGTCATCGCCTGGCCGCAATTACCGCAGAAACGATGCTCGCGCGCCCACGTACCGATCTGTGCGGCGTAACCGAGGACTTTGTAGATCGTGTGCTCGCCATCGAGCATGAACGCCCGCAGGCCTTTCCAGTTACAACCCGGCACCTCACTGGCACTGTGCAGTTCCAGCAAGTACACCGGCTCACCGTCGAGATGGCCAATGCCGTGCTCGGCGAGGACCGACAAGTCCTGACGCTTGAGCCATTCCCGGGGGAACAGTGCGCCGTTGTCATCGAACAGAAAGCCTTCCGGGCTGCGCGCCACGGCCCAGCCGCCGGGTTGATCGGTGTCCAGTACTGCTGTGGTCCAGCGAGATGTCATGGTTTCTCAATCCAGAAATTCGGGTTTCTGTTTGCTCATATGGGCGGCCATGGCCACGCGCAAGTCGGTGGATTGCAACATGGCGGCGTTCCAGGTGGCAACGTATTCGAGACCGTCGTCGATACGATGGTCGCGCATGTAGCTGATCATTTCCTTGGTGCCGGTAACCGCGATCGGCGATTTCGAAGCGATCTCGCGAGCGATGTCCAACACGCCTTCGAGCAGCGCGTCCTTGTCGCTGTAGACGCGGTTGACCAGGCCAATGCTGCGCGCCTCGTCAGCGCCGAAAGTGCGACCGGTGTAAGCCAGTTCACGCAGCATGCCGTCACCGATGATCCGTGGCAACCGTTGCAAAGTGCCAACATCGGCGGCCATGCCGATATCGATTTCCTTGATCGAGAATTGTGCGTCTTCAGCGGCGTAACGCATGTCGCAGGCCGCGATCAGGTCAATCGCGCCACCGAGGCAATACCCCTGAATAGCGGCAAGCACCGGTTTGCGGCAGTTGTCGACGGCGTTGAACGAGGCTTGCAGGGTGAGGATCTTGCGGCGCAGCAGGCGCGCGTTGCGGCCGACGTCCTTGCCCAGTTCATTGGCGACGCCGGCGAGCATCATCAGATCAATGCCCGAGGAAAAGTGTTTACCGTTGCCGCTGAGGACCACCACGCGCACTTCGTCGGTGTCGTCGATCCACTGGAATATCTCGACGATCTCGCTCCAGAACGCCGCGTTCATCGCGTTGATCTTTTCCGGGCGATTGATCTGCACATGGGCGATGTTGTCGGCCAGTTCGACACTGAAGGCGGAGTATTGAGTCATGGCAGTGATCCTTTACCGGGCTGAAAATGAGGCCCGAACTATAACAAGGCATCACAGTGGCGGTTCGGCCAAATGCGGGACTGTCCTGAGTTTTACTTTGCCTGTGCCGGCTTCTTCGCGAGCAGGCTCGCTCCCACCCTGTTGAAATGCATTCCCACTGTGGGAGCGAGCCTGCTCGCGAAGACGTCCGATCAGTCACTACAAATCATCTGGCCAAACGCCGCAACCCAAACAACATCCCCCCCGCCCCCATCAGCATCACCGCCAGAAATGCCGGATAGGAAATCCACCACGGCGTCCCTGCCGTCATCATGCTGAACTCCGACATGCCGCCAATACTCGCAATCAGGTTCAACGGCAGAAACACCACGTTGATCAATGTCAGTTTGCGCAGCAGGTTGTTCATGCTGTTGTTCATCAGGTTGCCACGCGCATCGATCAGCCCGGAAAACACCGTCGAGTAGATTTCCGCCTGCTTGTAGCACTGGTTGTTCTCGATGATCAGGTCGTCGATCAGACCAAGCGCTTCACTGGCGAAATGCTGCTTCTCGGCATGGTTGCGCAGGCGCGTGAGGACCGCGCCGTTGCTGTGCAACGCGTTGATGTAATAGATCAGGCTTTCGCTGAGGTTGAACATCTGCACCAGATGCTGGTTTTGCATCGAGGCGTTGAATTTCTGCTGCAGTTCGCGGGCGACCAGTTTGATCACCTTCAAGTGCCCGAGGTAGTGATGGATGTTGTTGAACAGCAAGTCGAGCAACACATCCAGCGGCGTGTTCAACGGCTGGCGGGTACCGAGGCCGTGCAGCGGCGTGTCGTCGGTAGCGATCACCAGCAGTTGCCCGGGCGCGAACAGTAGCCCGCAGGACGACACTTCAAACGCCAGACTGCCACCGCCGGAATAGTTTTCCGGGCGTTTCCATATCAGAAACAAATGGTCGGGATGGAACTCGATGCGCGACACCTCGTCCGGGTCCAGCGCTGACGCCAGTGCATGCTCATCGACCTTGAAATGACTGTGCAGCAAGTCGCGTTCGGCAGCATCGGGGTTGCTGAACAGCATCACCTCGGCATCCAGTCGTTCGACCCGCTGCAGGGCGCCGTGGCTCAGTGCGAAGCTGTTGATCATCGGCGCCTCACCACGCCTGACCGCGACGCTTCAGCTCCAGGCGGCGCACGAACTCCTCCAGCACCAGTGCGTACAGATCGTCGTGCAAATAGGCGTCTTCGATGCCGGCGTCGAGGTTGGGGTTGTCGTTGACTTCGATCACCACCACCTTGTCGCCGGCTTGTTTCAGATCGACGCCGTAGAGGCCGTCGCCGATGAGGTTTGCGGTTTTTACCGCCAGCTCCACCACCGCGCGCGGCGCCTCGTGGATCGCCATGGTCCGGCATTCGCCGTTGACGTCCTGACCCTTGGCTTTGTGATTGTAGATTTGCCAGTGGCCCTTGGACATAAAGTACTGGCAGGCGAAGATCGGTTTGCGATTGAGCACGCCAATGCGCCAATCGTATTCGGTGTAGAAAAACTCCTGCGCCAGCAGCAACACCGAGTGTTCGAACAGTTCGGCGGTCGCCTCCAGCAAAGCCTGCTGGCTTTCGACCTTGATCACGCCACGGGAAAAACAGCCGTCAGGGATCTTCAATACCAGCGGAAAGCCAAGGCGCTCGCCCACACGCTCGAAGTCTTCGGGTCGCTCTTTGTAGAGGATTTCGGTGGCGGGCATGCCCAGTTGATGGCTATTGAGCAAATCAGTCAGGTAGACCTTGTTGGTGCAACGCAGAATCGACGTCGGGTCATCCATCACCACCAATCCTTCACTTTCGGCCTTCTTGGCGAAGCGATAAGTGTGGTTGTCGACGCTGGTGGTTTCACGGATCAGCAAACCGTCGTACTCGGCCAGACGTGCGTAATCCTTGCGTTCAATCAGTTCGACGTCGATGCCCATGCCTTTGCCGACCCGGACGAAATTCGCCAGTGCCTTGGCATTGGACGGCGGCAACGCCTCCTGCGGATCGTGCAATATCGCCAGATCATAGCGTGCCACTTGCGGCGAGCGCGGCACCCGCCAGACTTTACGGCTGAACCCGTCCAGCGCGTTGGCGAACTGATCTTCCTGATCATCGCGCAACTTGTGCAGAGCGCCGGACTTTATACCTTCGATGTGCCAACCATTAGTTCGACGGAACTCAACTAACAATATCGGGCAGGGAAACACTTCAAACAATTGCCGCGCCAGATCCTGTAATGGCTCGATATGTGTCCGACCGAAATACAGGGTCAGGGTAAACCCTTCGGTATCACTGTAGAGATGATGACTGAGGGCATTCTCGAGCGTTTTATCGAGGTCATCCAGCGCCAGGCCATACAGTGATTTTTTCGTCAGTTCACTGATGGTGCGCACGGAGGGAATCACCTTGTGCCCCCGCGCTTCGGCCAGCAACGAGCAGTAGTAGCCATGACCGAGATACTTGTAGCTGCGGCACAGATTGATCACCTGCACACGCTTGCCCGGCTCGCTGTCACAGCTGTGCTCGAGGTATTCCTGCGCCGTCAGGATGTCTTCACTGGGGAAGTATGAAGCCCAGTCTTCCTTGCGCTCGACAATAATCAACACTTGGCTGGATGCCTTAATCGCCGAACTTAAATAAGTTGCCGCCGGCAAACTTTGCTCGGATACTTCGCGCCAATGACCCTGTACCGCTGACATAGAGATTGATCCGTTGGAGAACAAGACCTTTTCTATTAAGCACGAAGTTTTTTGAAAGTCTCGTTTCGTTACGCAACTTTTACGGTGGTCATATGAAGGCTGTTTTTCGTTTGGCGGTAGTTGAAGACTTGCCGGCGCTGCTGGCACTGGAAATGCAATGTTTCACCACAGACCGGCTCACCAGTCGCAGCTTTCAGTGGATGATCACCCGTGCTCACGGGCAGTTGCTGGTGGCGGAGTGCGACGGTCAATTGTTGGGTTATGCGTTGGTGTTGTTTCATCGCGGCACTTCGCTCGCGCGGCTGTATTCCATTGCACTGGCCGTTGAAGCGCGAGGAACCGGTCTGAGCAAGCAACTGCTGCAACGCATCGAAGCGATGGCGCTGGAGCATGATTGTGCCTATCTGCGGCTGGAGGTGCGCATCGACAACCCTGCGGCCATTGCCCTGTATGAACGCAATGGCTACCGGCGCTTTGCACTGATTCACGATTACTACGAAGACCACGCCGACGCGCTGCGCTTGGAGAAACGCATTCTCCAGCACCGCGACTCGCGCAGCATCAAGGTCCCTTACTACCCGCAAACCACCGATTTCACCTGTGGCCCGGCGTGCCTGTTGATGGCCATGGGCGCATTGCAATCGGAACGTTTATTGGAGCGGCGCGAAGAATTGCAGATCTGGCGGGAAGCGACCACGGTGTTCATGACCTCCGGCCACGGCGGGTGCAGTCCGCAGGGATTGGCGTTGGCGGCGTGGCGTCGGGGCTTTCGCGTGCGTATGGCGTTGAGCATGAGCGGGCCGTTATTCCTCGATGGAGTGCGGGATGCGCATAAAAAAGACGTCATGCGCCTGGTACACGAAGAGTTCACGGCGCAATTGCAGGAGACCGATGTCGAGTGTGTGATCGGTGCGTCGCTGGATCTGCCGCGCTTGCTGGATGCCGGCGGGCAGCCGATGGTGTTGATCAGCAGCTATCGACTGACCCGCTCGAAGTCGCCGCATTGGGTGATCGTCACCGATTGCGACGAGGATTTCGTTTACCTGCATGACCCGGATGTCGATCACAGCCAGCATCGCCAAGCCATGGACTGCCAGCATGTGCCGGTGAGTCATGGCGAGTTCGAGAAGATGTGCCGGTTTGGCCGGGGTAAATTGCGTGCGGCGGTGGTGTTGTATTCCCGCGAAACGTAAGCCTCCACATGTAGGAGATGCCGAAGGCTGCGATCTTTTGATTTTGTTGTGAAGATCAAGATCAAAAAATCGCAGCCTGCGGCAGCTCATACAGGGGCCTACCCGTCAAGGTGTCGGCTTCAGGCCAACTTTGTATAGCGAGCCGTTCTCTTCATCCGTCAGCACATACAAATAACCATCCGGCCCTTGCCGCACATCACGAATCCGCTGCTTGAGTTCGCCGAGCAAACGCTCCTCATGCACGACCTTGTCGCCATCGAACTGCAAGCGGATCAGTTCTTGACTCACCAGTGCCCCGATAAACGCATTGTGTTGCCACGGTTTAAAGCGATCGGCATCGTAAAACGTCATGCCGGTAACGCCCGGCGATTTCTCCCACACATGATGCGGCGCGACGGTGCCTTCGGCCGTTTTGCCCTGGGCTTCCGGAATCGGCTGCATCGAGTAATTGATGCCGTGAGTCGCCAGTGGCCAGCCATAGTTCTTGCCGCGTTCGATGATGTTCACTTCGTCGCCACCGCGCGGGCCGTGCTCGTTCTCCCATACCGTGCCAGTCCATGGATTGAGCGCCGCGCCCTGCGGATTGCGCACGCCGTAGGCCCAGATTTCCGGGCGAACGCCGGACTGGCCGACAAAGGGGTTGTCGTCCGGCACCTTGCCGTCGGGGTAGATGCGCACGACCTTGCCTTGCAGCTTGTCGAGATCCTGCGCAGTCGGCCGGTCGTTGTTCTCGCCCAAGGTAATGAACAGATAACCGTCGCGATCAAACACCAGCCGCGAGCCAAAGTGATTGCCGACCGAAAGCTTCGGCTCCTGGCGAAAGATCACTTTGAAATCCTTCAACGTCTTCAGGTCATCCGCAAGCCGCCCGCGCCCTACGGCGGTGCCAGCCTTGTCGCCGGCTCCGCCGCCTTCGGCATAGGACAGATAGACCAGACGATCCTGTTTGAAGTCCGGCGACAGCGCGACATCCAGTAACCCGCCCTGCCCCTTGGCCCAGACCTGCGGTACACCGGAGATCGGCGCCGACAGCGTGCCGTCTGCCGCCACCACGCGCAGATTGCCGGGACGCTCAGTGACCAGCATGCCTTGGCGATCCGGCAGAAACGCCAGCGCCCATGGATGCTCAAGGTCTGCGGTGATGGTCGTGACTTCGAGGGTGCCCTGTTCGCTTTGCAGCTCTTTGGGCGCGGCGGCAAAGGCCGGAGCACTGATCAGCGCACCGGCCCACAGTGTGGCTAGAAGGGTTTTACGCAACATGCACGATTCCTTTTGTTCGTTTCAAGGGCCGACAGAACTTCAGTCCTGCCGCTCAACGATTGCTGTCTCCGCCGCGCGAAGGTGGGTTGGGAATGAACGTGGGGGGTGTGCTCGGCACCGAACGGATCGGCTGGCCGTTGCCAATGCCCCGGTTCTCGACCGTAGGCTGACGCGGCGTTGGTACGGTGTTCGGCCCCCGAATGGGGGGAGCGCTGGGCTGAGTGCCCTGCATGCTGTTCGGATTGGCCCGGCGGATCGGGCTGTTGTAGGGGTTATTGCTGTTACCGGTGGGGGTTTGCGCCAACAGCATGTCGGCATGAACCAGCCCGCCACTGAGGGCAAGGACGACGATGCCAAGCAGAATTCGGTTCATGACGCTGCCTCTCGATGGGCGTGGGATAGAGCCTTCGAGTCCACGCTACGCCGAGGGTTCGGATTTGTTAACCCGTCAGGCTTAAACAACATGTAACACGGCTTGACCAAGTGGCTGGCAACCCGCGCATCCCGGGGAAACTTTCAGCCGTGGCCGCTGGTCATCCGATCATCACTCGGAGAACTCACCATGGCTCGGGCAATCTGGAAAGGCGCAATCAGTTTTGGACTGGTGCACATCCCTGTCGCACTGGTCTCGGCGACCTCGTCGCAGGGCGTGGATTTCGATTGGCTCGACAGCCGCAGCATGGATCCCGTTGGCTATAAACGGGTAAACAAGGTCACCGGCAAAGAAGTTACCAAGGAACACATTGTCAAAGGTGTGGCCTACGAAAAAGGCCGATATGTGGTGCTCAGCGAAGAAGAGATCCGCTCGGCACACCCTGTTTCAACGCAGACCATCGACATATTCTCGTTTGTCGACGCCGATCAGATTCCCCTGCAAAACATCGACACGCCCTACTATCTGGCGCCGGACAAACGCGGTGGCAAGGTCTACGCGTTACTGCGTGAAACCCTGAGCAAAACCAACAAGGTCGCCCTCGCCCGCGTGGTCTTGCATACGCGCCAATACCTCGCGGCGTTAATGCCGCTGGAATCTGCGCTGGTACTGGTGAAACTGCGCTGGCCGCAGGAGGTACGCGGTCTCGATGAGTTGGAACTGGGCAGCGAAGTGACCAAGCCGCAGTTGGCCAAGGGTGAACTGGACATGGCCAAACGGCTGGTGCAGGACATGAGCGCCGACTGGAAGCCCGAAGACTACAAGGATGAATTTGAAGACAAGATCATGGCCCTGGTCGAGAAAAAGGCCCATGAAGGCAAGATCGAGGATGTTGAGACGGTGGGCGGCGAAGAAGAGCGTAAGACGGCCGATGTTATCGACCTGACCGAACTGCTTAAACGCAGCCTGGGCGGGAAAGCGGTGGCGAAGCCGAAAGCGAAAGCAGAGAAAACGGCGAAATCTGCGCCGGCGAAGAAGACCAAGAAGGCTTCCTGATAGTGATTGGTTGCCCTTGAGATCGTCATCGCGAGCAGGCTCACTCCTACAGGGAACGCATTTCAAATGTAGGAGTGAGCCTGCTCGCGATGGCGTCAGCAGCGTTTGTCTTGAATTTAGATCAGAATGAATACCGCGAGCAAACCACCGAAGATCGCCCACTTTTCCATGTAGTAACGCTTGCGATTGCGCTTTTTCAGCTCTTTGCCACGCAGACGAATCTTGTAGATTCGGGTAAACAAGCGGTTGATCCCGCCCGTGCGGTCGCTGGCATCGTTCGGTGCGCCCGCCGCCGACATCACCGTGCGGCTGAACCAGGCGTTGAACGCGGCGGCCCAGCGGTATTTCATCGGCCGTTCAATATCGCAGAACAGGATGATGCGGTTCTTGTCGGTGGTGTTTTCGGCGTAATGAATAAACGTCTCGTCGAACATCACCGCTTCACCATCGCGCCAATGGTAGTTCTCACCGTCGACGTTGATGTAGCAGCCGGCATCGTTCGGCGTGTCCAGGCCCAGGTGATAGCGATAGGAACCAGCATACGGATCGCGGTGACGGACCAGTTTCGAACCCGGGGGCAACTCGGCAAACATCGCGGCCTTGATCGAACCAATGCTCTGCACCAATTCGGTGGTGCGCGGGCACAGCTTCATGGCCGACGGATGGCTCTCGCCGTACCACTTCAGATAAAACCGCTTCCAGCCGCTTTTGAAGAACGAGTTGAAACCGACATCGTCGTACTGGTTGGAGCGCTTGATCTCGCCGGCACGCAGCAGGTTCTGCCCCTCCTCACGGATTTCTTCCCAGTGCGCCTGCAACGGGCTCAAGTCAGGAAACTCGCTAGGGTCCAGGTACGGCTTGTTCGGTTTTTTCGAAAACAGATAAAGGAAGCAGTTGATCGGCGCAAGAAACGTCGAATGGTCGCTCAGTTGTCGACCGAGTTTGTGTCGCACACGCCCACGCAGATGAACGTATGCAATGGAAATGACATAAATAGCAGCAATGATGAGTTTCACGGAAATCGTCACACGTCAGAAGTGAACAAACTGCGCGCCTGGCGGCCTGAGGCCCAGCGTCTCATGCAGTGGTCTGAATACACATGGCTCGTCCTTGGCCCGCGCCGTAACCGGACGCTCGGTGAAAGGTGGCATTTTAGCCACAGTTTGTCGCCAAAGGTGAGCGTTCATCTGTGAAAAACTGTCCCGCGCAGGTGCCAATCGGCGATCGTGGCGTGATCGCCCTATCGTTTAAAGAGCCAGACCAGTACAATCGCCGCCAAACTTTACGCGCCCCCCTTGGTTGATGACGGGACTTCCCCGCTTCAGCGCACTTTGACTCGGGCCAAGCGCTCCAGCCGCACCCTCGCTACTCAGAATGCTTCGCAGGAAAAACTCTTGATCTCTACAGCTAACATCACGATGCAGTTCGGCGCCAAGCCGCTCTTCGAAAACGTTTCGGTCAAATTCGGCGCGGGCAACCGCTACGGTCTGATCGGCGCCAACGGTTGCGGCAAGTCGACCTTCATGAAAATCCTCGGCGGCGACCTCGACCCGTCCGGCGGTCAGGTCATGCTCGAGCCGAACGTACGTCTGGGTAAATTGCGCCAGGACCAGTTCGCCTACGAAGAATTCACCGTGATCGACACCGTGATCATGGGTCACGAAGAGCTGTGGAAGGTCAAGGCCGAGCGCGACCGCATCTACTCGCTGCCGGAAATGAGCGAAGAAGACGGCATGGCCGTGGCCGAGCTGGAAACCGAATTCGCCGAGATGGACGGCTACACTGCCGAATCCCGTGCCGGCGAACTGTTGCTGGGCCTGGGCATCGGCATCGAGCAGCACTTCGGCCCGATGAGCGAAGTCTCGCCAGGCTGGAAACTGCGCGTATTGCTGGCGCAGGCGCTGTTCTCCGATCCGGAAGTGCTGTTGCTCGACGAACCGACCAACCACTTGGACATCAACACCATTCGCTGGCTGGAAAACGTGCTGACCCAGCGCAACAGCCTGATGATCATCATCTCTCACGACCGTCACTTCCTGAACAGCGTGTGCACGCACATGGCTGACCTGGATTACGGCGAGCTGCGTCTGTTCCCGGGCAACTACGACGAGTACATGACCGTGGCGACCCAGTCCCGCGAGCAACTGCTGTCGGACAACGCCAAGAAGAAAGCGCAGATTTCCGAGCTGCAATCGTTCGTCAGCCGCTTCTCGGCCAACGCCTCGAAAGCCAAGCAGGCTACTTCCCGCGCCAAGGCGATCGACAAGATCCAGCTGGCCGAGGTCAAGCCTTCGAGCCGCGTGAGCCCGTTCATCCGCTTCGATCAGAACAAGAAGCTGCACCGCCAGGCGGTCATCGTCGAAAAAATGGCCAAAGGCTTCGACGGCAAACCACTGTTCAAAGACTTCAGCTTCCAGGTTGAAGCCGGCGAGCGCGTGGCGATCATCGGCCCGAACGGTATCGGAAAAACCACCCTGCTGCGCACCCTGGTCAACGAACTGACCCCGGACGCCGGCAGCATCAAGTGGACCGACGCGGCCGAACTGGGCTACTACGCCCAGGATCACGCGCACGACTTCGAAGACGACGTCACGCTGTTCGACTGGATGGGTCAGTGGACTCAGGGCGAACAGATGATTCGCGGCACTTTGGGGCGCATGCTGTTCTCCAACGACGAAATCCTCAAGTCGGTCAAAGTGATTTCCGGTGGTGAGCAAGGTCGCATGCTGTTCGGCAAGCTGATCCTGCAAAAGCCGAACGTGCTGATCATGGACGAACCGACCAACCACTTGGACATGGAATCGATCGAGGCGCTGAACCTGGCGCTGGAAAACTACCCGGGCACGCTGATCTTCGTCAGCCACGACCGTGAGTTCGTATCGTCCCTGGCCACACGCATCATCGAGCTGAGCCCGGATGGCGTGACTGACTTCAGCGGCACCTACGATGACTACCTGCGTAGTCAGGGTGTTGTGTTCTAAAACGCTGCTGCAACCTGAAAAGCCCTGTCCATGTGACGGGGCTTTTTGCATTTCAGGGTGAGGAATTTGCTGGTGCGGCGACCTTCGCGAGCAAGCTCGCTCCCACATTTGAAATACATTCCCCTGTGGGAGCGAGCTTGCTCGCGAAGACGCCAGTAGCTGCGACATCAATCTTTTGGGAAAGTAGTTAGCCTGCTTTCTTTTATCTGACACCCAAGCCATGATGCGAACTCTCCCACCGCCGCCCGCGAACGAGTCCTCATGTCTGCGCAGCAACTGCCACCGCAAAGCTCCATGGCGATCACCCTGCAGATCGTTTCTATCGTGTTCTACACCTTTATTGCGTTCCTCTGCATCGGCCTGCCGATCGCGGTGTTGCCCGGTTATGTGCATGAGCAGCTGGGTTTCAGCGCGGTCATCGCCGGGCTGGTGATTGGCTCGCAATACCTGGCCACCCTGCTCAGCCGGCCAATGGCCGGGCGCATGTCGGACACGGTCGGCACGAAACGGGCGATCATTTATGGCTTGTGGGGGATTGTCCTCAGTGGCTTGCTGACGCTGCTCTCCACCCTGTTGCAGACTTGGCCGCTGACAAGCCTGGTCATTCTGATCATCGGCCGCTTGCTGCTCGGCATCGCGCAGGGCTTGATCGGTGTCGGTACGATCAGTTGGTGCATGGGCCAGGTCGGCGTTGAACACACGGCAAAATCCATCGGCTGGAACGGCATTGCCTCCTATGGGGCGATTGCCATTGGTGCGCCCTTAGGCGTGGTGATGGTCGCTGATTACGGTTTCACCAGCCTCGGCATCGCGCTGGCCGTACTGGCGGCCGGTGCACTGCTGCTGATCCGCAACAAACCGTCGGTGCCGGTGATCCGTGGCGAACGCCTGCCGTTTTGGGCGGTGTTCGGGCGAATCGCCCCGTATGGCGCCAGTCTGACCCTGGCCTCGATCGGTTACGGCACCCTGACCACTTTCATCACGCTGTATTACCTCAACCGTGGCTGGTCCGGCGCGGCGTACTGTCTGACGGTGTTTGGCGTGTGCTTCATCCTGTCACGGCTGATGTTTATTTCAGCGATCAGTCGTTTCGGCGGCTTCAGCTCAGCCATTGCCTGCATGAGCATCGAAACTGTGGGGCTGGTGCTGTTGTGGGTGGCACCGTCCACCGCGTTTGCCCTGATCGGCGCAGGACTCGCGGGGTTTGGCCTGTCGCTGGTGTACCCGGCGCTGGGTGTCGAGGCGATCAAACAGGTGCCCAGCTCGAGTCGTGGTTCCGGGTTGGGGGCTTATGCAGTGTTCTTCGATCTGGCACTGGCGATTGCCGGGCCGTTGATGGGCGCGGTGGCTTTGAATCTGGGGTATTCGTGGATTTTCTTCAGTGCGGCGCTGTTGTCGGTGGTTGGGTTGGGGCTGACCCTACTGCTGCAGCGCCGGGCGATGTCCTGAAGTTCGCCGCGATCCCCTGTAGGTGTGAGCCTGCTCGCGATAGCGGTGTGTCAGTCACCTAATATGTTGAATGGTATGACGCTTTCGCGAGCAGGCTCGCTCCCACAAGGGTTCTGCACCTGACTATTGATCCGCGGTCTGCATGCCGGCCCGGGTCGGTTTACCCAAGGTGTGCGAGAAGAATCGCCCGGCCTCCGAGATCAGGTTGCGATGGATATCTTCGCGATCCACACCATCAGCATCGGTGCACAGCGCCGGCATCGCGCGAATCTGCTCTTCGTTACACGGCGCCATAAATACGAAGTGCCCAGCCCCTGCGAGTAATTTGAAATCCGGTGCCGTCGGCAGTTTGCGCGCCAGCGCGGCCGCATTCTTGTCGAAGGCCACCAGTTTGTCACCATCACCGCTGTAGAGCAGCACCGGCACATGCACATCGGCCAGGGTGTGACGGCCAAACTTCAGGCTCAGCGGCGCCATCAGCAACAGCGCATGAACGCGCGGATCGGCCACCGGTTGCAGATCATCCCGATCAACGATCAACTCACCTTGCGTATTACAGGCATCACGATCGTCCGGGCGCTCTTGGCAATACCGACGCAGGCGATCGAGATCCGGTTGCGCCCCGGACAGGATCAACGCGGTCTCGCCGCCTGCGGAATAACCGATCACCCCGACTTGATCGGCGTTGACGTACGGCGCAAGCATGCGATCGCCCAAGGTCGCGGTGATGGCTTCGGAAATCTGGATCGGCCGCCCGTAGAGGTTGCTCAGGGTGCCGAGTCGGCTGTGGTCTTTGGAATTGTCGCCGGGGTGAATCACCGCCACCACAACAAAGCCTTTGCGCGCCAGCGAGGTCGCCAGGTCGTGCAACGCCAGCGGCGTGCCGGTGTTGCCGTGGGACAGCATCAGCATCGGAAAGCGGCCGATGGCGACTTTGGTGTCTTCGCCAGCTTCGACCGAATAGCCCTCAAGCAGACTCAGGTGTTCACGATCGCTGGAGGGATAAAAGGCGATGGCGCGCATCGGTTGCAGGTCGAGCGGATCGAGGAAGGTCATCTCGTGATAACCGACGCTCCAGATCGGGTGTCGCCCAGGCGCGGCATGCACTGTGTTAAGGCTGCCGAGCAGGCAAATCAGTAACGTTGCACAAAGACGCATCATGGGATGCCCCACCCTGTTGTTACTCAATCGAAAGTTCCGTTGCGTTGCGGGCCTGAAACCCCGGGGATTCGGTGTTCCGGTACGACAATGCACTCAGACGCTGATTGTGTGACTGCATAACCCGGGCCAGATTATGTAACAGTCAGAAACAAAAAACTCCGTATTCGCCCCTTGCGGAACCAGAATACAGAGTTTTTTGGGTGTTACCTGAACATCAGCTGTTCTTTACGCAAGCCTTACGCGGCGGCGAACAGTTGCTCGCTGATCTTCGCTTGTGCAGCGGTCATGGCGTTGTTACGCACTTCGTCGCCATACGCCAGGCCTTCGGCGCGGACGATTTCGATGTCGGTGATGCCGAGGAAGCCCAGTACCAGCTTCAGATATTCTTCGTGAGCGATGCCGCTGGCCTGACCGGCATGAATGCCGCCGGAAGTCGATACGATCACCACTTTCTTGCCACCGCACAGACCTTCAGGGCCGGCTTCGGTGTAACGGAAGGTTTGACCGGCGACTGCAACGCGGTCGATCCACGCCTTGAGTTGGGTCGGCACGGTGAAGTTGTACATCGGAGCCGCGATCACAACCGCGTCGGCGGCGATGAACTCGGCCAGGGTCGAAGCACTCAGTTCGGCTTCGTGCTGTTGTGCGGCGTTACGCAGCTCAGCGGTGGTGCCAGCGGCGACCAGGGTGGTCGACGAGAAGTGGCTGATGGCGTCGGCGGCCAGGTCGCGGTAGGTCACCACGGCGCTTGGCTCGGCAACTTGCCAGGCTTTGACAACTTCGCTGCTCAACTGACGGGAAGCCGAGTTGTCGCCCAGAATGCTCGAATCGATATGCAGCAGTTTCATGTGGAATCTCCTGGAAGGAATCGCCGGTGGCGACGGAATGGAGACAATCCTACGCAAGAAACCAATGGATGATTAGCCGCCTGAAATGCGATAGTTTGTCCCACTGATAGAACAGTCGGATGTCCCTGATGCAAGACCTCAACGATCTCTACTATTTCGCCAAAGTCGTCGAGGCCGGCGGTTTTGCTGCGGCCGGGCGCTTGCTCGGGATTCCCAAATCACGGTTATCGCGGCGCATTGCCGAACTGGAAGAACGCCTTGGCGCACGTTTGCTGCAACGCACCACCCGACAACTCAATCTCACCGCGGTTGGCGAACGTTACTTGCGCCACTGTCAGGCGATGCTTCTCGAAGCAGAAATGGCCGATGAGGCGGTGGCGAGCATGTCCAGCGAACCGCGCGGGCGACTGCGCGTTTCCTGCCCTACAGGTCTGGCCCGGGAAATGTTGCCGTGGGTGATCAGCGATTTCCTCGGCAAATTCCCCCAGGTGCAACTGGAAGTCGTACTGCTCAATCGCCGGGTCGATCTGGTCGGTGAAGGCTTTGATGTCGCGTTGCGCGTGCGTGAGCATGGTGACGAGGATCCGCTGCTGGTGACCCGACGCCTGCGTCAGGCGCAGATGGTCGTGGTGGCCAGCCCGGCGTTTTTACAGGGCAAGTCGATCAACCATCCGCAAGACCTGAAGCATCTGCCCGTACTGGGTGCGCTGGAGGCCGATCGTATGGTGCATGTGCGCCTGCTCGATCAGCAGGGCCACAGTTTCGAACTGAACATGGAGGCTCGCCTGGGCATCGATGATTTTGTCGTACGCAAGGCCTGCGTCCTCGCCGGTCAGGGGTTTACCCTGTTGCCGATGATGTATTGCGAGGCGGAGCTGGAAAACGGCACGCTGGTGCAGATGTTGCCGGAGTGGTCACTGCCCGGCGGCTGGCTGCAAGCGGTGTATCCGCATCGACGCGGGGTGATGCCGGCGGTGCGCGCGTGGATCGATCATCTGGTCGAGTCGTTCAATGCCTGTGGGGAGCGGTTGTTATGAGCAAGGGAAAGATGAACGAAGCCGACGTTGCGGCGTTCTGCCTGGCATTGCCGGGCGCTCGGGAAGATTACAAATGGGGCGGCGTGCGAGTGTTTTCGATTGCCGGCAACAAGATGTTTGCCTTGCAGGGGCTGCGTGGGGATTCGCTGGCGTTCAAGGTCGACAAGGATTTGTTTCTTGGCCATTGCGACCGTCCCGGCATTCATCCGGCGCCCTATCTGGCCCGGGCGCAGTGGATCATCATGCACCCGCC
The DNA here is from genome assembly GCF_002754355.1 of Pseudomonas sp. 29. Classification (NCBI taxonomy): domain Bacteria; kingdom Pseudomonadati; phylum Pseudomonadota; class Gammaproteobacteria; order Pseudomonadales; family Pseudomonadaceae; genus Pseudomonas; species Pseudomonas sp. 29. The sequence goes on along the minus strand of NZ_PEEY01000001.1, from coordinate 6,057,103 downwards.
CTACCCGTTGGGCGCCGAGGAGTTGCGCGGGTTGTTGCAACGTTCGCATCAACTGGTGGTGGGCAAGTTGCCGAAAAAGACCCAAATCGGTTTGTTGCTGTAAACCCGATCCCTGTAGGAGTGAGCCTGCTCGCGATAGCGGAGTGTCAGTTGGAATTTCTTTGGCTGACACTCCGCTATCGCGAGCAGGCTCACTCCTACATAGGGAGTTGCGGTGTATTCAGAACAGCGTCAGCAGATTCGAGCCAAGAAACAGCTGGTCGATCCAGAACACCTGGTGCAGCAACACAATCACCCAGAACAGAATCTGAAACGACACCTTGCGCGTCTTGTGCCGGAACACCTGCTGGGCGATTAATGCACCCGGCCAGCCGCCCGCCAGTTCCACGGCATGAAGAATGTTCTCCGGAGTGCGCCAGGCATCGGCGCGCGCCTTGCGCTTGTCGGCCCAGTACATGAAGAACGCCAACACGCTCACAACACCGTAAGCCGTCAGCGGCACCAACGAAATCCCGCGCAACCACATCGACACCGAGCCGAACAGCGGCAGCGCGCAGACGATCAGCAGAACCAGCAGTTTCAGCTTCAGATGCTGGATGTTGTTGCCGCCCGAAGGTCGCCCTTCGGGCCGGCGTGCGCGGGAATCACTCATGGCTTGACCGCCGCCCAATCGATCCAGCCAAACTGCCACGTCGCCAGAATGACCAGACCAAAAACGATCCGATACCAGGCAAATGCCGCATAGCTATGGCTGGCAATGAACTTGAGCAAGCCGCGCACGGCGATCATGGCGAAGATGAACGCGGTGACAAAGCCGATGGCAAACACCGGGAAGTCCGCCGGGACAAACAGATGGCGGTACTTGTAGCCCGAGTAGACCGCCGCACCGACCATGGTCGGCATCGCGAGGAAGAAGGAAAACTCGGTGGCAGTCTTGCGCGACAGACCGAAGAGCAACCCGCCAATGATCGTCGAGCCGGAACGCGAAGTGCCGGGAATCATCGCCAGACACTGAGCGAAACCAACCTTCAAAGCATCTTTCCAAGTGATCTCGTCGACTGTTTCGGCGTGCACTGCATGCTGACGCTTTTCCGCCCACAACATGATGATGCCGCCCACCACCAACGCGGTCGCAACGGTAATCGGATTGAACAGGTATTCGTGGATCAGGTCGGCAAAGATCACGCCCAGCACCACGGCGGGCAGAAACGCGATCAGCAGGTTAGCGGTGAAACGACGGGCACTGGGCTGCGTCGGCAAACCGATGATCACATCGAGAATCTTGCGGCGAAACTCCCAGACCACCGCGAGGATCGCGCCGAGCTGGATGATGATATTGAATGCCATGGCCCGTTCGCCGCCGAAGTTCAGCAAGTCGGCAACGATGATCTGGTGTCCGGTACTGGAAATGGGCAAAAACTCCGTGAGCCCTTCTACAACTCCTAGTATCAGTGCCTGCAAGGCCGTCCAAAGATCCATCAATCCCCCAAAGAGCGATGCGCGTCGGCATGCCCCGATAGTATTTTTTTACGTTCACTGCGATCAGCGTAGCTGGTTATGGCTGTACCGATTCCGCACGCACAGGATCCACACGAAACGGTCAAAATTCCGTGAAATTTCAATTTGGATTCAGGTTTTCACGCGCGGGGCCGAAATCCTAACAGACAAGCCTTATTAGCGCTGCCGCGTTATACGACTTGGGTCGCGTATGCCCGCTCACGAAATCGTGGTTGGATGCTGGCGGTCGTTTATTACAAGAAAAAGAATCCGGAGTGACAGCGTTATGAACAGCTTGCGCAGTGTGTCGATCAGCCGACGCTTGTGGCTCATCTTGATTGTGGCGGTGGTCATGTTGCTGACCTTGGGCGTGTTGATGCTCAAGCAGATCCACGACGATCTCTACCACGCCAAGGCCCAGAAAACCCAGCACGTAGTACAGACCGCCAGCGGCCTGCTGACCTACTACCACGACCTCGAAACCGCCGGCACCCTGAGCAAAGAGGCGGCGCAGAAACAGGCGCTGACGGCGATTCGTGGCCTGCGCTACGACCAGAGCGATTATTTCTGGATCAACGACCTCACGCCCGTGATGGTCATGCACCCGACCAACCCGAAACTCGAAGGCCAGAACCTCTCGGCGATCCGCGATCCGGACGGTTTTGCGGTGTTCAACGAAATGGTCGCCATCGCCAGGTCCAAAGGCGCCGGCATGGTCGACTACCGTTGGCCGAAACCCGGCGCCAGTGAGCCGGTGGCCAAGACCTCCTACGTCAAACTGTTCGAACCGTGGGGCTGGGTGCTCGGCTCCGGGGTTTACGTCGACGACGTGCAGGCGGAATTCCAGGGCCAAGTGATCAAGGCTACGGTCATCGGCCTGGCGATTGCCGTGATCATGGCGCTGCTGGTGATCCTCATCGCGCGCAGCATCGTCCGTCCGCTGCAGGAAACCGTGAACGCCATGGCCAACATCGCCAGCGGTGAAAGCGACCTGACCCGCAGCCTCGATACCCATGGCAAAGATGAAGTCACTGAACTGGCGCATCACTTCAACGCCTTCACCGCCAAGCTGCGCCGGGTGATCGGTGATTTGCAGGTGTCGGCCAGTGCACTGGGTCAGTCGTCCAGCGAACTGGGCAACGACGCCACGCAGGCCCAGCAGCGCAGCCAGCAGCAATCGCAGCAGATGGAACTGGTGGCCACCGCGATCAACGAGGTGACCTATGGCGTGCAGGACGTGGCGAAGAACGCCGAGCACGCCGCCGCCGAAATGCGCGATGCCGAAGCGCAGGCGCAACAGGGCCAGATCAACATCGATGGCAGCTTGCAGCAGATCGACAAACTGTCCGGCACTATCGATCAAGCGGTGGAAGTGATCCGCACCCTCGCCGCCGAAAGTACGCAGATCGGCAGCGTGCTGGAAGTGATTCGCTCGATTGCCGAACAGACCAACCTGCTCGCGCTTAATGCCGCGATTGAAGCGGCGCGGGCCGGTGAGCAAGGTCGCGGATTTGCCGTGGTGGCGGATGAAGTACGCTTGTTGGCGCAACGTACGCAGAAGTCGACGGCGGAAATCCAGTCGATGATCGAGCGTCTGCAGAACCATTCCGAAGCCGCTGTGAAAGTGATCGGCGACAGCAGCAAGGCGTCGCAACTGACCATCGAACAAGCCGGGTTGGCCGGTGCGAGTCTGAATGCGATTGGCCAGGCACTGCGTAATCTCAATGGCCTGAACGCTTCGATTGCCAGCGCCACGTTGCAGCAGGCGCATGTGGTCGAGGACATTAATCAGAACGTCACTCAGGCGGCCGGCCTCTCGCACAGCACGGCGATCGCTGCCGAACAATCGAGTGCGGCCAGCCTGAAACTTGGCCAGTTGAGCGAACAACTCAACACCCTCCTGCGCCAGTTCCGCGTCTGACCCAAAACCTGTGGGAGCGAGCTTGCTCGCGAAAGCGTCAGGTCAGTCAAAGAAGATTTCGACTGCACAGGCCCCTTCGCGAGCAAGCTCGCTCCCACAGGGTTCTTCAGTGTCTGGGCGAATGCAGTACAATCCGCCCCCTCCTCAATTTCCCCCAAGGAACCCCCATGTCCGGGCTTGAACTGTTTGCCGCCGCCCTCGGGGTGATCGCCGTGTGGCTGACGGTCAAACAGAATCCGTGGTGCTGGCCGATCGGTCTGGTCATGGTGCTGCTCTATAGCTGGATCTTCTTTGAAGTGAAGCTGTATTCGGACATGTTGCTACAAGTGATCTACGCCGCGCTGCAAGTCTATGGCTGGTGGCAATGGACCCGCGCCGGGACGATGCATGACGGTCGTGAGGTCACGCGCCTCGATCAACGCTCGGTCCTGATCGGCTTGGGCGTTGGCGCGGTCGGCAGCCTGTTGCTCGGTGCGGCCATGGCTCACTGGACCGACGCCGCGCAACCGTGGCTCGATGCCGCGCTGACCGGTTTCAGCCTGGTCGCGCAACTGTGGATGGCGCAGAAACGCCTGCAATGCTGGGCACTGTGGTTTGTGCTGGATGTGATCTTTGTCGGCTTGTTCATCTATAAGGGGCTGTACCTGACCGCTGCGCTGTACGGGCTGTTCACTCTGCTGGCGATCCAGGGCTTTCGCGAATGGCGTGCTGACCCGGCGTTGCGCACATGAAGGTTGTGGTCCTGACCGGCCCCGAATCCACCGGCAAGAGCTGGCTGGCGGCGGGCCTGCAACAACGCTTTGGCGGCTTGCGGGTGGATGAATACGTGCGTCGGTTTATCGAACTCAATCCCCGCGATACATGCCTGGCCGACATCCCTGATATCGCTCGGGGCCAGTTGCAATGGGAGGATGAGGCTCGGGCGCAACAGCCGTCACTGCTGATTCTCGACACCCATCTGCTGAGCAACATGCTGTGGAGCCAGACGCTGTTTGCTGACTGTCCGGACTGGCTGGAAACCGAGCTGTTGGCACGGCATTACGACCTGCACCTTCTTTTGTCCCCGGAACAGATCGACTGGACCGATGACGGTCAGCGCTGCCAACCGGATCTGGACGAGCGTCTGGCGTTTTACCAAGCCACGCAGAACTGGCTGGAAAACCACCATCAACGCTTTCAGGTCATCGAGGGCAATTGGGCCGAGCGCCAGTCGCAGGCATTTGCCGCCGTCGAGCAACTGCTGGCTGAGTGACCCGGTCAAAGGGTCCCTTTCCCACGCGATTTCCCCTGTTTTGGGGACAAAGTGTCCAATCCTGAAACACTCGCCCGCGTGCAAAGTGCCCGTTTCAGCACGGTTCACAGCTTTGTCATGCCGGTTGTTACGCGGGTGAAACACCTTGGCGCAAACCCTTGTGCCAGAGCTTTATTCAGCCAATAGACAGGTCAACGCCACCCTGCGTGTATCAGCCATGAAACAGGCGGTGTATCAGGCCGGCGCATCTATTTCCCAAGCAATTGAAATTGAAAGATATTTCAAAAGCGGCACAGCTTTCGCTCTCTCCTTCACAACGCTGACTAGGGCCAGCCCACTGAAGAAGGAATTGCAGCCGTGGGGAATATCAAAAAAGGTTTGACCTGCCTTCTGCTGATCGGATCAGCAGCCAGTACGTTCATCAGCTTCAACGTGCAGGCAGAAGGCAATGGCGTGATTGTCCTCAACCGCGATGTTCAGCCTATTCCTATCGGTCGCAGCGGCGGTAAAGACCCCTATCCAACCACAGTCAATGCTAACCCTTCAGCCCGCATCAATCAGGCGATGAGCAGCACTGAGCTCAATGACGGTGAGTTTGCCAGCGTAGCCAGTGGCTCCTCGATCCGCGGCAACATCAGCACACCGACGGCGAATCTGCCTGGCATGAACACCCTGACCAATACCAACGGCCTGCCCGGTATGAGCAGCGGCCACGGCGGCGGCGCCGGCGGTTCCATCTCCAACACCGTCAACCGCGCAATGGGCGCAGGCCTGGCTCCGCTGACCCGCATGGCTGGAGGCCAATAAGATGAATCGCACCCTGCTCCTGCTCGCCCTCTTCGGTTGCGCCAACGCCATGGCCGCCGACCCCAGCTCAGTGAACAACGCGAACATTCAGGACACCGGCATCCAGTACCGCGGCAACTACAACGTCAACCAGGCCGCCGGCGACCAGATGCAACAGACCAACACCAAGGCGATCGCCATTGGCACCTCGGCCAGCGCCACCAGCAATGTTCGCCAAACGATCGACACACCCGCCAATCCTTCGACGAATGCCAGCGCGACCATTGGCGGCAACTCTTTCAGTAATGGCAACGGGATCCTCGGTGTGAACCAGGGCGCCGGTGCCAACAACCAGATGGCCAACGTCACGCGCGTCAGCATCAGTGCTGGCCCGCAGAGCGTTGACGACAGTGCCCTTTCGCAACAGAACGTGGCGCTTTTACCGAGCTCAGGAGCAACTGGTACCTCACCCGGCAGTCGCCAGGTCACGACAAGTGATCAGGCCTTCACCGGCAGCCGCGGGGTAATCCAGGTGAACCAGAGTGCTGGGGTGGGGAACCGTATGGCTAACACCCTGAGCATCCGGGTCGCTGACTGACCCAAACAACAAAAGCAGTGCAATTAGAAAGTACCAACACTTAACCAACTAATAAGCACGATGGAGAAACACCATGAAACCTACAATGGCTCTCAAACCACTGGTTTTCGCACTTGCAGCAGTGATGGCAATCGCAGCACAGGCAGGCGGTCGTGATGACGATCATGGTAACGGGCACGGCAATGGTCATGGCAACCATGAACCAAAAGGGCCTACCCTGGAACAACTTCTGCAAATCGGCGCCGGCGCTGGTGCTGCCGTACTCGACACGCAGAACAGCGATGGCAACCTGGTGGGCAACCAAGGCACCAAAAATGATGCCTCCGTTCGCGACTCCGCCAATGGCACCAACGGCAACGTCGGCATGAACAACACCGCCGGGGATGGCAACCAACAAGACAACGCCGCTGCACTGGCAACTGCCGACGAAAGCTTCATCTTCGGCAGTGCCGTGTCCGTTTCCAGCGCGACTCAGGTCAACAACAACAACGCGGTTGCCAACTACTCGACAACCAACAACGCCAACCTCAACAACGTGGGTAACGGCGGTTCCGGCAACATTGGTGTGAACAACAGTGCCGGCAACTTCAACCAACAGAAAAACAACCTGGCCATTGCTGTATCCGGTGGTCGTGTAGCTAACGCCGCTGCCGCTGCCAACCAAAGCTCCACTGGGTTGACTGTGTCCAACAACGGCACTCAAACCTACAAAACCGATACTCTGAGAGGCACCTTCACCGCTGCCGGCGCATTCGTGGCAGCTGGCAAAGCGACCATCGAAGGCGACAAAGGCCATGGTGGTGGCGGTTATGGCGACAACGACCGTGGTCATGGCGGCAACGGCGGCAGCAAAGATCAGAAAGCGACCTTTGAAGCTGTCGGCATCTTCGGTCTCGCCGGTGTAACCACGCAACAAGTGCTGACCCCTGATGGCTGGAAAAACCCTGTGACCAACAACGCAAGCATCTCCAACGTTGGCAACAACTTCTCCGGCAACGCTGGTTACAACAACGCCGCTGGTGTTGGTAACCAACAAAGCAACTCGCTGTCCATCGCTGCAGGTTGCAAAGCCTGCCTGTAATCGCGATCGAAACGAAAGCCCCGGAAACGGGGCTTTTCCTCAGTCCGCAAAGGCGTATCGATCATGCGTAAGACTGCCCTTTTCGCTCTGCTTTGCCTGTCCGGCCTGACCCAGGCTGCCCAGATGCCAGTCGCTGCCCTCCCAGGCGGCGTACTCGTCTACAAGAATGTGCAAAGCATTCGTGAGCGCAAGTTTTCCGACATTGTCGAACAGAAAACCGATTTCAGCTGCGGCGCTGCTGCACTGGCTACGGTGTTACGCCAGGCCTATTGGCTCGACGTCGATGAGGAGCACATCATCAAAGGCATGCTGGTCAACGCTGACCAGGACCTTGTTCGTACTCAAGGGTTTTCCATGCTGGACATGAAGCGCTACATAGAAAGCATCGGCATGCGCGCCAGGGGTTACAAGATTCCGCCGGAAAAACTCGATGCTGTAACCATCCCGGTGGTGGTACTGATGGAAATTCGCGGCTACAAGCATTTCGTGGTTCTGCAGCGTTCGGACAAGGATTGGGTTTACATCGGAGACCCGGTTCTCGGCCATAAACGCTACAAACATGATGACTTTGTCAAAGGTTGGAACGGCATTGTCTTCGCCATCGTCGGCCCCGGTTATGACAAAACCAATGCATTGCGCAGCCCGCCGACACCGCTGACGGCGAAGAACAAGCTGGATAACTTCAACCCTGTCAGAGATGCTGAATTGATGGACTTCGGGTTCATACAGAGCGACTTCTTTTAATCGCCGATTATAAAGAATGGGGCTGGATGTCCCGGGAGCAGCAAATGAAAACCTCATACTGGCTGGCCGCCGCCTGCCTGGCAGCGAGTGCGTCAGGCTATGCCAATGCAGGATTCAAACCTATAGAAATACAAGACAAGGAGTTGTCCGAACTACGTGGTCGTTATGTCATGCCGGGGCGGATTATCAGCTTCGGCATTGTCATGAGCAGTACCTGGCGCAACGCCAGTGGCGATTTGATCGGGGCTTCGACCTCGATGCAACTTCAGGCTGCAACGGTAAAACCTGAATTCTATGTTCAAACCATCAAGGAACACGGCAACGGCAGCGCCCTTTCTACGGGTACCGGCACAATCACCGGTGGCGCCGGCCTCGACAGCAGCCAGGGCGTAACACAGAGCGTACGCGCTGCGGGTGACAGCAATACCGCCTATAACAACGTTGCCATCAACGTTAAAGAAGCCAGTCAGGCGCCAGCACTGGTGCCCACCCAAGGGCAGGCGCTGATGGCCGGGCAAACCATCGGCGGCAGCAATGCGGCAGGCAGCGTGGCGGTTTCGGCCAACGGTGGCGGCGTACAAATGGCCATTCAGGCCTCCGGCAATCAAGGTACGGCCCTGCAACAGGTCGCTCAAGGCGGCTTGCTGCAGAACACCCGTTTGCTCGGCAGTGCCAACGTGGTCAATAACATGACTCAACTCAACGTCGTCCTGAACAATAACGGCATGAGTGCCGGTGCACTGGATTGCAACCTGACTCAGCTCAGGGCACTACGCAATATTGGATATTGAACTACGCTGAGTCTCGATCATTGGGCTTAAAGGGACGGCTTATTCATGTATCGATCAGTATCACTGCGTGCCGCTGTTTGCTTGAGCACTCTTCTACCTGCAGCGATGCTGCAAGCGGCACCGGACGCCGACGTAGAAGTCCTGAAACAAGAGCTTCTGGAGCTGAAACAACGTTACGAAGTACAACAAAAGGCCCTGGCGGTACTCGAACAACGGGTTCGCCAGGTCGAAGATCAACCGGCGGCGCCACCACCCAAAAGGTTGGCCAAGTCGCCGTCGGATATGAAAGGCAATCCAAAAGTGGCCACCGGGACCGGGGCCGCAGCAGCGTCGGGGGGCGCAGCCGGAGGCAGCGGGGCTTCTTACGGGCAATCGCTGGCAGATGATTCACAACCGGCACAGAGTGTGTCCAACCTGTATGACGAGGCCAGTGGCTTCTTCGGCGGTGGCAAATTCAGCTTCGAAACCGGTATCACCTACTCGCGCTATGACACCCGTCAGTTGATCCTCAACGGCTTTCTGGCCCTCGACTCGATCTTTCTCGGCAACATCAACCTCGACCGGATCAAGGCCGACACCTGGACCCTTGACCTCACGGGCCGCTACAACTTCGACAATCGCTGGCAGTTCGACCTGAACGTGCCGGTGGTCTACCGCGATTCGACTTATCAATCCGGCGGCGGCAACGGCGGAGCGTCCAACGTCACGACCGAGCAGGACGTGACACGCGATCCAACCATTGGCGACGTCAACTTCGGCATCGCCTACAAGTTCCTCGATGAGTCAGCCAACACGCCGGATGCGGTCGTCACCTTGCGCGTCAAGGCGCCAACCGGCAAGGATCCGTTCGGGATCAAGCTGCGCCAGACCGACGCCAACTCCAACCTGTTCGTGCCTGACACCCTGCCCACCGGCAACGGCGTCTGGTCGGTCACGCCGGGGATCTCGCTGGTCAAGACGTTCGACCCGGCGGTGCTGTTCGGCAGCTTGTCCTACACCCACAACCTGGAGGAGTCGTTTGACGACATCAGCTCGACGGTCAACCAGAAAAACCCGGGCAAGGTCAAGATCGGCGACAGCTTCCAGATCGGCGCCGGTATTGCGTTTGCGCTGAACGAGAAGATGAGTATGTCGTTCTCGATGTCTGACCTGGTGCAGCGTAAAAGCAAGCTGAAGCAGGATGGCGGCGATTGGCAATCGGTGGTATCCAGTGACGCCAACGCCGGTTATTTCAACGTCGGCATGACCATTGCGGCCACCGACAACCTGACCATTGTTCCGAACTTGTCGATCGGTTTGACCGACGATGCACCGGACTTTTCCTTCAGCCTGAAATTCCCTTACTACTTCTAGGAAAAAGCAAAAGATCGCAGCCTGCGGCAGCTCCTACAGGGATTACACAAACCCAATGTAGGAACTGCCGCAGGCTGCGATCTTTTGATCTTCAGGTATCTAGCGAATCTGGTGTTTATGCAGCAGGCGATAAAACGTCGGCCGAGACACCCCGAGCACTTTGGCCGCCACACTGAGATTATCGCTGTGCCGGTTCAACACATCACACAACGCCTGGCGTTCGGCGCGGGTCTTGTAATCTTCCAGCGTGCCCATCGGTGTGGCGATCGAGTGCTGACTGATCAAGCCCAGATCCCGGGCCTCGATCTGCCGCCCTTCAGCCAACACCAAACCTCGTCGCACACGGTTGGCCAGTTCACGGACGTTACCCGGCCAGTCATGTTTGCCCATGGCAATCAGCGCGTCTTCGCTGAAGCTACGCGGGCGGCGACCGGTTTCATGGCTGTAGAAGTGGGAAAAGTGGTTGGCCAGCATCGAGAGATCACCATGGCGTTCACGCAACGGCGCGGTGACCACTTGCAGCACGTTGAGCCGGTAATACAGGTCTTCGCGAAAACGTTTCTTCTCGATGGCCGCCTCAAGGTCGACGTGAGTCGCCGCCAGCACACGCACATCCACCGGGATCGGCTGGCTGCCGCCGACGCGTTCGATGTGTTTTTCCTGCAAAAAGCGCAGCAGATTGGCCTGCAGTTCCAGTGGCAGATCACCGATCTCATCGAGAAACAGCGTACCGCCATTGGCTGCCTCAATGCGCCCGACCTTGCGCTGATGCGCACCGGTAAACGCGCCTTTCTCGTGGCCGAACAGCTCGGACTGAATCAAATGTTCGGGAATCGCCCCGCAATTGATCGCCACAAATGGTTTGCTGTGACGTTGGGATTGCCGATGCAGCGTGCGCGCGACCAGTTCTTTGCCGGTACCGCTTTCACCGCGGATCAGCACCGGCGATTCGGTCGGTGCCAGTTTGCTGAGTAACTTGCGCAATTCGCGGATCGGCTTGCTGTCACCGAGCAGTTCATGTTCGGGCTGATCGACGTGAATCGTGCCCTGCCCGCGCAAGCGCGCCATGCCGAATGCCCGGCCAAGGGTGACCTGCACCCGCGACACGTCGAACGGCAAGGTGTGGAAATCGAAAAACCATTCACAGACGAAGTCACCGACGTTCTGTAAACGCAGGACTTCCTGATTGAGCACGGCGATCCATTCAGTGCCGCTGCGACTGATCAGCTCCTTGACCGCCTCGGGGCGTTCAAGATGAAACGGCTGTAATCGCAACAAGCCGACATCACAACTGCGGTCGGCGGCATTTTCCAGGGTGCAACTGTCAACATCCCAACCTACGGCGCGTAATCCGGGCAATAAGCGGTGGCAGTCGTCGCACGGATCGACTACCAATAAACGTCGTAACGCTGGCGCTTCGCTCATGACTGTTCCTTGGCGCCAAATTATTAGAAATGATTGTAAAAACAGTCATTTGGCAGACCCGACTGTAACATTAGCAAGATTTTGACAGCGCCTTGTATCGATTGCTTATAGGTGTACAAGCAAACGCGTTATAAGAAACCAGGTTGTTAGTTAGCTATCGACTAAATTGCTGTTTCAACCTTTCAGTGAGCTTTCAAAAGCTGCCCACAAAGCAACCCCCTGAAAGAAAGTTGAAATTTCTTTGTTTCATGTGTGACCTGCCTACCGGTTCGGTGCATCAGTACAAGTACCAGCCGAACGGTAAGCCCAACCGACGGCACATCATTTGATTGGGCACGACAGAGAGAAAACCCCATGACCGCCCCGCTCCGTATCAACGAAGCTCTTTTGATTGCCAACCACGCGTTCAAACCTTTCCAGTGCGTGGCCTGGGCGCCACAAGACGGCAATGGCGAGCTCAGCCTGACCGTGATCGACCGGACCAACTCGCACATCGGTCGCAAACAGATCCCGAGCAGCGCCTACTCTGATCCGGCGCAACTCGAGCAACTGTTGGAGCAGGCTCGCGCTGAACTCAGCGAAGAAGGTTACAGCCTGCAATCCTGGTCGATGCCACACTAACAGCCGGGCGATGCGGATGACGCTCAGGTCATCCGCCCTACTCTGTTAGTTCCAGTCTTTTTAACTCTCCGTACTTTTACACAACTATTTGCAACTTATTCAGGCGTAACTGCTTGGCCGGCTTGCTATTGGTTCAAAAAGACACTGTTCTGGCACAGTGCGACCGTCCACCTGTTAGTTCTTACAGTTGTACTTCTCCCGGTTCAGGGATTGAATGTTTCGCTCATGCAGTTACCCGCCCGGTTCCCGGTACCAGGTCAACTCGCAAGGAGATGCGTGCATGTCCACTCTGAACACTTTTGCGCTGCCGGCGCTATCGACTTCGTTATTGAGTCGAGCCGGTCAACTCGACAGAACATTTGCCGCTACCGGCGTCGCTCAAGTGTATTTCGCGGGCAGTGTGTCCAGCCTGACCGAGGACATCGCCCTCGATTCGCACGGGCGGGTGCTGGTCGCAGCTAAGGTCGGCGTCGCCACCGGTAGCCGATTCGGCCTGGCACGGATGCTTGCCGATGGCTCGGCCGATCTGACCTTTGGCGATCAAGGCAGCGTGATCGAAACCTTTGCCCCGGGCTTTGAAGCCACGGCCGGTAAAGTCCGGGTACTCCCCGACGGACGCATCCTGCTCGCCGGCCTGCATTATGAAAACGCTCATCGCACCTTGCCGGCTCTGGCCATGTTTGACGCACAGGGCAAGCCGGATCTGCGCTTCGGTGACAACGGTCGTCAGGTAGTGCGCCTGCCCGGCGACTTGTCCATGGGCAGCCGTGATGCCTGGCTACCGCCGGGCGTCCCGGGTGCTGAAGCCTGCGACTTTGTAGTCCAGGACGACGGCCATATTCTGCTGATCGCCAATCACCATTTCGAACTCGCCGACCATGCCGGCATGCTGATTCGCCTCAAGCCCGACGGCAGCCTCGATGAAACCTTCAACGGCCGCGGCTTCGTGATGATTCGCCACTTGCTGCTCAACACCTGGCTCAGCAGCCTGCTGTTGCAAGAGGATGGGCGAATTGTAGTGGCCGGCTCCATCGACTTTCCACAGGAGGGTCTGTTGGCGCGCTACCTGCCCGATGGTCGCCTCGACGAGCGTTTTGCCGTGGACGGATTCATGGCGTTCAAGGCTCACGGGCAAAGCGCTCAGGTCAGTCAGGTCCTGGAATCGGCCGATGCACTGCATTGTTTCGGCAGCAGTCGCGACCCGATCCGTTGCATGGCGTACAGCCTGCACACCAACGGTCGACCGAACCTGCACCATCACGGCGTGCAACCACAGTTGCTGGAAATCGGCCCGAGCGGCTGCCAATGGAGCGCCGCCCAGCGCATGGCGGACGGCCGCATCATCGCGGTCGGTGCAACCATTGGCGGATTCGAAGCAGATTTTATTGTTGCTCGTTACCAGAGGGACGGCGGCCTGGATCACAGCTTCGGTGACGGCAAAGGCTGGCTGCGCACACGTCTGGGGCGCAGTCTAGACACGGCCAACTCGCTGGCGGTGCAAGCGGACAATGCCATCCTCGTCGGCGGTTATTCATTGGATGGCAACTACCGAGCCATGGTGGCGCGTTACCTGAACCATTGAAAAACACGCACTGTACTTGATCTTCCGCAACGCATCCGGCAACTTGCGCGCTTCTAAAGACAAGGAGCAGCCGATGTCCGGTTCAATGGCCCAGGCGTTCGCGCAAAATTTTCTCGGGCACTCGCCACGCTGGTACAAGGCGACCATCGTCGGTTTCCTCATCCTCAACGCCGTCGTGCTGTTCAGCGTCGGCCCGGTCGCGGCCGGCTGGTTGCTGGTGATCGAATTCATCTTCACCCTGGCGATGGCGCTCAAGTGCTATCCGCTGATGCCCGGCGGTTTGTTGTTGATCGAAGCGCTGCTGCTGAAGATGACCACCCCGCAAGCGCTTTACGATGAACTGGTGCACAACTTCCCGGTGATCCTGCTGCTGATGTTCATGGTGGCCGGTATCTACTTCATGAAAGATCTGTTGCTGTTTCTGTTCTCGCGCCTGCTGTTGGGCGTGCGTTCAAAAGCGATACTGGCCTTGCTGTTCTGCTTTCTTTCCGCGTTTCTGTCGGCGTTTCTCGATGCCTTGACGGTGACCGCAGTGATCATCAGTGCGGCGGTCGGTTTCTATTCCGTTTATCACCGTGTCGCGTCGGGCAACGATCCGCGCCAGGACAGTGAGTTTGCTGACGACAGGAACCTGCCGAAACTTCACCATGACGATCTGGAACAATTCCGTGCGTTCCTGCGCAGTCTGTTGATGCACGGCGCGGTCGGTACGGCGCTGGGCGGTGTCTGCACACTGGTGGGCGAACCACAAAACCTGCTGATCGGCCACGAAATGGGTTGGCACTTCGCCGAGTTCTTCCTGAAAGTCGCGCCGGTGTCGATACCGGTGCTGGCAGCGGGTCTGGTCACCTGCGTGTTGCTGGAGAAGCTGCGCTGGTTCGGCTACGGCACACTGCTGCCGGACAATGTTCGCGCCGTGCTGGCCAACTACGCCGCCGAAGACAATGCCGAGCGCACAGCGCGCCAACGCGCAGCCCTGCTGGTGCAAGGCGCGGCGGCACTGATCCTGATCGGCTGCCTGGCCTTTCACATCGCCGAAGTCGGTTTGATCGGCTTGATGGTGATTGTGTTGATCACCGCGTTTACCGGCATCACCGACGAACATCGTCTGGGCAGCGCATTCAAGGACGCCATGCCGTTCACGGCGTTGCTGGTGGTGTTTTTTGCGGTGGTCGCGGTGATTCACGATCAACAGCTGTTTGCGCCGTTGATCGAGTGGGTGCTGGCCCTGCCGGTCGAGCAACAACCGGGCATGCTGTTCATTGCCAACGGCCTGCTCTCGGCGATCAGTGACAACGTGTTTGTCGCCACGATCTACATCACCGAAGTGAAACAGGCGTTCCTCGCCGGCCACATGAGCCGCGAGCATTTCGAGACGCTGGCGATCGCGATCAATACCGGTACCAATCTGCCGAGCGTGGCGACGCCGAATGGTCAGGCTGCATTCCTGTTTCTGCTGACCTCGGCGATTGCACCGCTGGTACGCCTGTCGTACGGGCGGATGGTGTGGATGGCGTTGCCTTACACCTTTGTGATGGGGCTGCTGGGCTGGTACGCGGTGAGCTATTGGCTCTAACCAACACCGCGTAAAAACTGTAGGAGTGAGCCTGCTCGCGATAGCGGTGTGTCAGCCCAGGAAATGGTGACTGATACATTGCTATCGCGAGCAGGCTCACTCCTACATTTGGTTTTGCGTGCTTTCAGCGAGGGAGGATGTATTTCTCGATCGCTTGCGCCACGCCGTCTTCAGTGTTCGGCGCGGTGACCACGTCGGCTTGGCGCTTTACGGCGTCCTCCGCCTGGGCCATGGCTATCGAAAAGCCTGCACAATGGAACATCGCCGGGTCGTTGCCGCCATCGCCGATGGCCGCTGTCTGCGCCAATGGAATACCGAGATGTTCGGCCAGCGTCGCCAGCGCGGTGCCTTTGTTGGCTTCCAGCGCCGTGACGTCGAGATACACCGGTTGCGAACGCGACACTTGCGCCATGCCATTGACCTTGGGCAACAGGCGCGCCTCCAATTCGATCAACAGCTCAGTGTTGTTACTGGTCGCGACGATCTTGTCGATGCGCTCAAGATACGGCTCGAAACTCTCCACCACCACCGGCGGATAACCGAGGCCATGCTGCTCGCGCGGCACCATTGGCCCGTGCGGATCCTTGAGCAGCCAGTCGCCGCCGCTGAACACCCAGATCTCGACTTCCGGCTGATCAGCAAACGTGGCCAGCGCAATCAGCGCGGTGCTGGCCGGCAGGTAATGCGCGACCAAAAGACTGCCGTCAGGATTGACGATAGTGCCGCCGTTGAACGCCGCCGTCGGCAAATCGACACCCAAGGCTTCGATCTGCTGCAACATGGCTTTCGGCGGTCGACCGGTGGCGAGACTGAACAACACGCCGGCCTCACGCAACGAACGCACTGCTTCGATGGTGCGCTGGCTCAGCGTGTGGTCGGGCAGCAGCAGCGTGCCGTCCATGTCACTGAGCAGAAAACGGATAGGTTGTTGCGGAAAGTCACTCATCCGAGGCCATGCCAGACGCGGCCATCGCGAGTCAGCAGGTCTTCAGCAGCCTGCGGGCCGTCCTCACCAGCGGCATAAGTCTGCACGCTCGCATCCTGCTGCCAGGCGTCGAGGAACGGCTGCACGGCACGCCAGCCGTTTTCAATGTTGTCGGCGCGCTGGAATAAAGTCTGATCGCCGGTCAGGCAGTCATAGATCAGGGTTTCGTACCCGGTCGACGGCTGCATCTCGAAAAAGTCTTTGTAGGCAAAACCCAGCTCGATGTTGGCCATGTTCAACGCCGGCCCCGGCCGTTTGGCCAGCAGGTCGAACCACATGCCTTCGTTGGGCTGGATCTGGATGCGCAGGTAAGTCGGCTGTAATTCGTCGACTTCGGTGTCACGGAACTGCGCGTACGGCGCCGGTTTGAAGCAGATGACGATCTCGGTGTCGCGCACGCTCATGCGTTTGCCGGTGCGCAGGTAGAACGGCACGCCGACCCAGCGCCAGTTGTCGATCATCACCTTCAGCGCCACGTAGGTTTCGGTGTTGCTGTCAGGCGAGACGTTGGGCTCCTGGCGATAACCGCTCAGCGGCTTGCCGTCGACCTCACCGGCGCTGTACTGACCGCGCACCGAGTTGGCCCGCGCCTCTTCAGTGGTCCACGGACGAATTGCCCCCACAACCTTGGCTTTCTCGCCGCGCACCGCGTCGGCGCCAAACGCGGCCGGCGGTTCCATGGCGACCATGGCCAGCAACTGGAACAGGTGATTGGGCACCATGTCACGCAGGGCGCCGGTGTGTTCGTAAAAACTGCCACGGGTTTCGACGCCGACGGTTTCAGCGGCGGTGATCTGCACGTGGTCGATGTAGTGATTGTTCCAGAAGGCTTCGAACAGGCTGTTGGAGAACCGGCTGACCAGAATGTTCTGCACGGTTTCCTTGCCCAGATAATGGTCGATCCGATAGATCTGCTTCTCGGACATCACCTTGAGCAAACAGGCGTTCAACGCTTCGGCGGTTTGCAGATCGCAGCCGAACGGCTTCTCGATCACCACCCTTCTGAACGCTTCGGGAGTTTCTTCGAGCAATTTGGCCGCGCCGAGACGGCGCACCACTTCACTGAAGAAACGCGGCGCGGTGGCCAGGTAGAACACCGCATTGCCAGTGCCGCTGTCGGCGATTTTCGCCGCCAGCGCGGAATAAGTGCTGTCGTCCAGGAAGTCGCCCTGGACGTAGCTGATACCTTTGGCGAGCTTGGCCCACAAAGCCGGATCAAGCATCTGATCGCCCTTGCCGACCTTCGCCGCCACTTCGGTGCGGATGAAATCTTCGAGCTTCTGCGCGAAGGCCTCATCGGTAATGGCGTTGTGGTCAACGCCGACGATCCGCAGATTGTCGTCAAGCAAGCCGTCGCGACTGAGGTTGTACAGCGCCGGCATCAGCAAGCGCTTGACCAGGTCACCGTGGGCACCGAACAAAAACAGCGTGGTCGGTGGTGCGGGTTCTGCCTTGGATTTTCTGCGGATCGTATGGGTCATTTCTTCGGTGTCTCCACGTGGCCGCCGAAGCCGAAGCGCTGGGCCGAAAGAATCTTGTCGCCAAAGGTGCCCTGACCGCGCGAGCGGTAGCGCGAGAACAGCGAGTTCGACAGCACCGGTACCGGCACCGCTTGTTCCATGGCCGCTTCGATGGTCCATTGACCTTCACCGCTGTCGGCAACCGAACCGGAGAAGCCGTCGAGCTTCGGATCGCTGGCCAGTGCATCGGCGGTCAGGTCGAGCAACCACGACGACACCACGCTGCCACGGCGCCACACTTCAGCGATGTCGGCCACATTGAGGTCGAAACGCTGATCTTCCGGCAGGCGCTCACTGGACTTGGTCTTGAGGATGTCGAAGCCCTCGGCGAACGCGGCCATCATGCCGTACTCGATACCGTTGTGAATCATCTTCACGAAGTGCCCGGCACCGGCGGGACCGGCGTGGATGTAGCCGTGTTCGGCGCGGTGGTCGTCGGACTTGCGATCCTTGGTGCGCGGGATATCACCCATGCCCGGCGCCAGAGCAGCGAACAGCGGGTCGAGGCGCTGCACGGTTTCGGCGTCACCGCCGATCATCATGCAATAGCCACGCTCCAGGCCCCAGACGCCGCCGGAGGTACCGACGTCGATGTAGTGCAGGCCTTTCTCGGCCAGAGTTTTGGCCCGGCGAATATCATCCTTATAGTTGGTGTTGCCGCCGTCGATGATGGTATCGCCGGCTTCGAGCAAAGTGCTCAGGGTGTTGATGGTGTCTTCGGTCGGCGCGCCGGCCGGCAACATGACCCAGACCGCACGCGGTTTGGCCAGGCCGGCAACCATTGCCGGCAAGTCGGCGACGCCGGTGGAGCCCTCGGCGACCAGGTTCTCGATGAAAGCGGTATTGCGGTCGTAAACAACGGTGGTGTGACCGTTGAGCATCAGACGTCGCGCAATATTGCCGCCCATGCGGCCCAGTCCAATAATCCCGAGTTGCATGTGCTGATGCTCCTTACTACAAATAAATGTGTGTCATTGGTTATAGCCCAACGCGACTGATGGAGGTTAGTCCAGAGCGTTGCGATGAAGTTTCCGGGCATTGTGCCCGATCCAGACTGATAACGCCCCGAATCCTGCCGAAGACACACCGACCATGAAAAATAAAAAAGTTCCATTCACAGGCAAAAGAAATCAAAATCGGCGCCGATAGTAAGTCAGTACCCCAAAGCGGGGACGACCTACAGTTGATGCACGCCATTTGCGAGGTGAGCAATGGGCACAGTACACACAGCAATGCCGCCACAAACCCTGTACGTGACAATCCGTCGCGATGAATTGCGCCAGTTGAAAGACGAACGCGACCAGTTGAAACAGGAGCTGGCGCAGCTGCGCCTGTTGACCCAAGGTGTGCAGCCGCAACCTTTGCCGGTCGTTCAGCGTCACCCCCACGCCTGATCCCCGCCTGTTTCGGGAACGGCCACCGCTGTTCCCGACATGATCCATCGCTGCCCGCCTCTCTATAGAGCAAAGCGGCAACTCACAAACTTTTCACATTCTCTTCGTAATACTCCGCCCCATTCTGGCCGTACCTGCGCGTACGGCCTCCGTTCGTCGGCTTCATGGATGTTCCGGCGGTGGTTGTAACGAGTGAGCTGGAGCGCCGAATGGCATTGTTCAAACGCAGCAAAACGACTGCGACAGGTTTCGACTGGGCCGGTTTTATCTGGCTGTTTGTATTCTTCTGGTACTTCTCGGGTATCACCCAACTGCTGATCCAGCTGACCGGCACCTCCGGCTTCAGCGGATTCCGTCAGGCGTTCTTTATGAGCGCGCTGTGGCTGGCGCCCATGCTGCTCTTCCCCAAACGCACCAAACTGCTCGCTGCCGTGATCGGCGTGGTGTTGTGGGCCTGCTCGATGGCCAGTCTTGGCTATTTCTTCATTTATCAGCAGGAATTCTCGCAAAGCGTCATCTTCATCATGTTCGAGTCGAACATCTCTGAAGCCGGCGAGTACATGACCCAGTACTTTGCCTGGTGGATGGTGGTGGCATTCCTTGCCCATACCGCGTTCGCGTATTTCCTGTGGACCCGCCTGCGCCCGGTGTACATGCCCCGTGGCCGTGCGCTGGTAGCGGCGACGGCGATCGTGATCGCGGTGGTCGGCTACCCACTGGTCAAGCAAACCCTGCGCATGGGCACCTTCGCCCAAGGCTTCGAGAAATTCGAAACCCGTATCGAACCGGCGGTGCCATGGCAGATGGCCGTGGCCTACCACCGTTATCTGGATACCCTTGCCGACATGCAGGGCATGTTGCATAACGTGAGCAAGATCCCGCCGCTGAAAAACCTCAAGGATGCCTCGGCCGACCAGCCGAAGACCCTGGTGCTGGTGATCGGTGAATCGACCAACCGTCAACGCATGAGCCTTTATGGCTATCAGCGCAACACCACGCCGGAACTGGACAAGCTCAAGGATCAACTGGCGATCTTCGATAACGTCGTCACCCCGCGTCCGTATACCATCGAAGCGTTGCAGCAAGTGCTGACCTTCGCTGACGAAGAGCATCCGGATCTGTACCTGTCGACGCCGTCGCTGGTCAGCATGATGAAACAGGCCGGCTACAAGACCTTCTGGATCACCAATCAGCAGACCATGACCAAGCGCAACACCATGCTCACCACGTTCTCCGAACAGGCCGACGAGCAGGTGTACCTGAACAACAACCGCAATCAGAACGCCGCGCAGTACGATGGTGATGTGATCGAGCCGTTCAACAAGGCGTTGGCTGACGCCGCGCCACGCAAGCTGATCGTTGTGCATTTGCTCGGCACGCACATGAGCTATCAGTACCGCTATCCGCCGACGTTCGACAAGTTCCAGGACCGCACCGGCGTGCCAGCCGGCGTGCGTGACGACCAGGTCCCGACCTACAACAGCTACGACAATGCCGTGCTGTACAACGACTTCGTGGTGTCGAGCCTGATCAAGGATTACGCCAAATCCGATCCGAACGGCTTCCTGCTGTACCTCTCGGACCACGGTGAAGACGTGTTCGACTCAGTGGGCCACAAGACTCTGGGCCGCAACGAAAACAAACCGACCGCGCCGATGTACACCATCCCGTTCATGGCCTGGGCGTCGCCGAAGTGGAAAGCCAACCACGACTGGAACTTCGCCGCCGACCTCGATCGCCCGTATAGCAGCTCGCATCTGATCCACACCTGGGCTGACCTGGCCGGTTTGAGCTTCGATGAACTCGATCACAGCAAGAGCCTGGTCAGCGACAGCTTCAAGGCTCGCCCTCTGCTGATCGGCGATCCGTACCAGACCGAGCAGCGTGCGCTGATCGACTTCAGTTTGATGAAGCCGAAGAAACCCGGTACCACCGTCGCGGACGCGGTGGAGCAGTAATACCGAAGGGGCCTGGAAAGGCCCTTTTTTCATGGGCGCAGATACGTATAACCCCAGTTTTTTTTAACCTCCGCTACACCCTACCGTTCGTCGCCACCTGTCAGAGTTGACAGTAGCCAGCCTTCCCCGCCCCGGTGTTTGATCAACCGATCCCGGCCAGAACTCCTTCTGGCCAGCCACTAGGAAGGTGTCCCATGGCAATCACTCGGTCAAGCAACGAGACGCAAGCGCTCTACCCTGCCACAATCGCTTTGGCCACCGACGGTGTCATCAGCGATCAAACGCCACCCGCCGGTGTGCCGGTGCAGGGGGTGCCGCTGGGGATATTCAAGGAGGTGCGTCGCGACAACGGCACGTTCGCTGCGGCGGTCCAGGTGTTGATCGATCCACCGCTGGATCCCGATCAATACGAAGAAATCACCCTCTGGCTCAATAGCGTGCAGATCGGCCTTCCTCAGGAAGTCGGCAATGAAATCATCGCCTTCAATATGTTCCAGTCCGACTTGCGTGACGGGGTTACCAACGTCATCCAGTACAAACTGAAAAGGCATTCCGGCAATCAAGACGAATCCACCGAGTTATGGGCGCTCTATAGCGCGACATTGCCCGGTGGCAATGATGTACCGGGCAGTGGCGAGCACCCGGGTTTGGGCATCAGCCTGCCGGCCGAATGGGGTGATCCGGCGAACATCGACAAGGACAAGATCGACAACAAAGTCCCTCTCACCCTCGCTTATTCGCACATGAAGGCCCACGACGAAGTCACGGTGCAAATCGGCAACGAGCGCTTCAACTTCACGGTAAAACCTGGCGAGGTGGGTGCATCGTTTGTAGCGCTGATCGATCGTGAGCAGTTCGAACTGGTGGGCAGCCAGGACAACTGCCCGTTCTCTTACACCGTGGTTGATCAACTGCTCAACGCTGCGCATAAACGGCGTTGGTCGAAGATTATCCGGGCGAACGTTGATGTTGACGGGGTGACGCTGGGCAAGCCGATTTTGCGGGAGATACTCGACGACTCAGAGGATGTGGCGACAGAAATCGACCTGGGGAAACTGGCCACCAATGATTTGCTGGTGGTTGTCTCAACCCGAAGTGACGCTTTCAATCTGGGCGACAAGATCAAGGCTGAATACATCGCCAGGATAGAAGGACAAACCGTCGCTGACGCGCAGGTGGAAGGCACCGTAGAAACAGATGAAATCGGAGAGAAAAAGCACTGTGTTTTGAACGTGGCCAATGCCAAGGTCATTGCCGGCAGTAGCGTGACGGTGACTTACGCATTGTCCACGGCTAACGGAGATCCGGTGGGCAAGTCCGAAACTGCCACGGCGACAGTTGTTGGCACGCGAGCTGTGCTTAAACCGCCGAAAATCAAAGAAGCCCCCAACGACATTCTTGATCCGATTGCTGCAAAAGACACGCTGACGGCCATCGTGACAGCCTATGACAACATGATCGGAACCCAGGTTCGCGTGACCTGGCATGGCACGCCCGGTCAGGGCAGCGCAACAACGGACCCCGTCGATATCACCGAGCAGGCGGACAAGGATGTTACATTGTCCAGGTCAGTGGTTCCGTTCAATTTGGGCAAACAGGTGAGCGTGACTTACACCGTGATCCGCAATTCAGTACCGCAGGGCTCGGATGAATTGCTTCTTGGCGTGCTTCCGATCACCGATGGCGATCCAAGACTAGGTATGCCATTGATCATCGAAGCTGCAGATAGCGGTAACGGCCCTACGCTCGATATCAGCGCGCTGACCACTAACGCAACGATGCGAGTAAACAGCTACCCTTTCATTGCTCTGGAGCAATATGTCTGGCTGCGTGTGACAGGCACCCTCAACGATACGAACGGCAGCGAGTATGCAAAAACTTTCTGGCAGCCACCGGGTTCGAAAACCAACAGTACGTGGATCAGCCAAGGCTTTCATACCCACACATTCCCGCTCGCCGATTTGAAAAGTTTGAAGAACGGCAGCGACTTAAAAATGGTATTCAAAACAGGGCTGGGAGGTAGTGTGGACGAACGGGAGGCGACGACAATCAAAGAGCGTGTTTATAACGTCAGGACCGCACCCCCTCTCGTCTGGGATGATAGTCCGGTGACACTAACAGTCCATACCGCTTCATTTGAAGGGGCCCGTCCAGACTGGGATATTATCGCAGATACTTATTCACGTCCCTTATACCGGGGAGCCAAAGAAGGAGTTCCTCCTTACACATACAAATCAGCAAATGAAAGCGTCGCCACAGTTGATCGGGTTGGCAATATCAAGGCTGTGGGCAAAGGAAAAACCATTATTACGTTGCAAGACGACGCAGGCGAAACTAAAACTCTTGAAGCCACAGTAATACAAGAACACTACACTCTGTTATATTCCCCTCACCCTGGCACTCAAGAGGACTTTGTTGTGTGGGCAGGGAAAGTTGGCGGGAAATTGCCCCCTCCTTATTTTCTTGATCTTGCTCTCCCCCGCTTGTATCGCCCAAAAAATACCAGTTGGTATCACGTGTCATATCGACGAAATCCCACTACTGAAGAGATGATGAATCCGTATCTTAATATCCAGTTCGTACCTTTTCCAAACATCGCACCATTTCTAGTCGTCAAAGAATAACTGATTACCAAACGGAGCCAGACTATGTCGTCTGTATTTTCATAGAAACTTCCCAGCCCATGGTAAATCCCACACTAACAGTGTGTGAGATTTACCATAGGTTTCGATCTTTTTTGTCGGAGAACTCAAAGGGGCCAGACTAGAATGGCACTTACTTAACAGCTAACCACTTGAGCTGAAAGCAAAAATTGAAGAAGGGCTGGTCTTGGTCTACGGCAATTAAACGAATTAAACGGGGCCAGACCACGTTATCTGCATTTCTGATCGAAGATCGTAGCCTTCAGTAACTCCTAAGCGATTCAGTGTAGGAACTGCTGCAGGCTGCGATCTCTTTTGTCAGAAGGAACCTGACAGATTGTCAAAGCCAGTAGCCTTGCCCCTACAAAGAATTCCTTCAAACTCCGGCAGATTGCAGCGGTTGACTGCCCTGCCCTCACTCCCTATCCTCGCGCCTGTCACGACTCATTCGTGATCGGGTTTGACGGCCTGGACATCCTTACTACGCGCATAGCCTTTCTCTGCTCGTGCACTTGTGTGCCCGCTCATTGCTTATGGTGACTGTGTGTGGGGCATCTTCGGATGCGCCGGGTTTGTGAGGACCGGTCCGTCAACCTGCGCACAGTTGCCACCCATTCGTTTGACGGCGATTCCGTGGCAGCTCTCTTCAATCCTGAAAGAGATACCTCACTTATGACGCAAGCAACCACGATATCCACCCCCTTCGCCCCCTGCGACCACGTCGCCCACCACCTCTTCACCGTCCAACCCGACATCCCCCTCCTCGACGCCCTCGAACACGCCTCCGTCTACCTCAACTGCGCCGAA
This sequence comes from Pseudomonas sp. 29, assembly GCF_002754355.1. Taxonomy (NCBI): domain Bacteria; kingdom Pseudomonadati; phylum Pseudomonadota; class Gammaproteobacteria; order Pseudomonadales; family Pseudomonadaceae; genus Pseudomonas; species Pseudomonas sp. 29. The sequence goes on along the minus strand of NZ_PEEY01000001.1, from coordinate 6,032,570 downwards.
GCCCTCGCCCATCAAGCCCCGACCGCCACCCGCCCGGAACACAGCGGCTCCCTGCACTGGGCCAGTCAGCAAATGCTAGCCACCGCCCGCGCACTGGTGCTGGCCTCCGTGGCCGGCTTGCACGCCGCGCAGGCCGGAGGTGAGGCATGAGTGCGCACATTTCGATGACCCACAACGAGGACAGCATTCCGGTTTTACTGATCTCCACCGAAGCACCGCTGGATGTCTTGCACAGCAGCGCGGCCAGTCGCTTTCTGGCGGTGACGCAGATGATGGAAAGTCTGGCCAGCCTGGATATCTCGTCGGCCAAGGGTGCCGATGTGCAGCAACTGGCCCATGCGGCGGCGATGTTGTTGCGTGACGGCTGTGACGTGATGGATGTGCTGGGGCGGCAGATTCGCTTGCGGGTCTGAGTCTTGACTGGAAGCTCTGATCCCCGTTCTTCGGGCGCGGCGCACCTTCGTTTGATGTGCGCCGCATCTCTCAGATATCGCCTCGCAACATGCTGCAAAACCTGCGCTGATCGGGCGTTAACTCCGCGTTAATTCAGGCCTCCCAGACTCTCTTCCGAGATCTGCTTCATGGACGAACGGCTCCCACTTGTTCAGTAGGAGGCACCATGAAAATCACTACCGCAATCCTTGCCGGGCTGTTTGCCCTGGGTTCTGCCAGCGTTTTTGCCGAGGGCGGCGCTGAACGTATGCGTTATTACTACGACAATTTCCCGGTTCACCACGCCCAGAGCGAGCAAAAGAGCGACGCCAACGCGAAGGAAATTCGCGTTCCCGCCGATCAGACGGCGCAAGTGACCGAGTCGTATCGCGACTGAGATTGACCGAGCAACCGATGGACCTTCCGTGGCTCCGCTCTGGCCTGGAAGAAGACAGTTTGGCGCCCTGGTTGGGGCGCCTTTTTTATGGGCAATGAGCGGGGTGTTCGACCTTATGCTGTCGCGAGTTCGCAGATGGGGTTGGGTCAGCAAGATCCAACCCCTCACCCCAGCCCTCTCCCCAAAGGGGCGAGGGGGAAAGGGAGCCGATTTTCATGCTTTTCAAAACCTGAGTTCGGCTCGATGTCTCAGGTCGGCGTATCTTGCCCAAACACCTCGGTCAGTCCCCTCTCCCTCTGGGCGGTCCGACGTTTCGGGAGGGTTAGGGTGAGGGGCTTTTCAGGCTTTCAGGCTTGCAGATTCTTGATCCAGAACAGCATACGCCCGTGATCCGGGTCGAACATGCCCGGCGCAAAGCCGAACTTGCTGTAGGCATTCTGCGCCACGGCGTTGCCTTCCAGCACTTCGAGGGTGATTTTGCAGCAACCGCGCTGGCGAGAAATTTCCTCGACTTTCTGCAGCATCTTCTGGCTCAGGCCGAGACCGCGAAACCGGCCCACCACCGCCACGTCATGGACGTTGACCAGCGGCTTGCAGGCAAACGTGGAAAACCCTTCAAAGCAGTTCACCAGTCCCGCCGGTTCACCACCGACGAAGGCCAGCACGCTGAACGCATGCGGGCGCCGGGCCAGTTCTTCGGGCAGCCGACGCAGCAGCTCAGGGTCGAGCGAATGACCGCCGCCCATTGGGTCTTCTGCATAGTGGTTGAGCACGATACCGATGGCCTCGGCGTGCGTTGGATTGCTGTAGCTGGCCTGAAGTACAAGAATTTCTGCGGAATCCATTTCCATCCCCGAACACAAAAGCCCCGGCGCGCAAAGTGCGTACTGAAAGGCTGCCTGACATTAGCGCGGGGGTGATCGGGCGGGCAACCGACAAATGCAAAAGACTTTTGCTGTTTACCCGTCAGTGCCCCCAGATCAACTCTTCGGTCCAGCCCAGTTCGGCAAAGTCCTCGGCGCGTAGACTGCTCTCGCCGACGCAGAAAAACTCATCCAGTTGCGGCGGTTTCACCACGGTATCGCTGAGCATCGCATGCACCTGCCCACGGTGATGAATCTGATGTTCGAACAGGTGCGAAAGCATGCGCAAGCGGCTGTCGTGCTGCGGCTTATCACGGGCAATGGTGACGATGCGCGTCAGATCGGCATCGCGCAGTTGCTCGCAATAGGCGATCAGACGTCGATCAACGTGGGCCTGCTCTTCGCGCAGTTGCGGGCCGTCGGCAAACGGCTCGTCCACGTTGAAAAACACGTAGCAATCGGGGTGCGGTTCAGCTCCGCGCAGCTCGCGCTCCAGTGCATCGACGTAGAACCAGTCGCAGGTGAGGATGTGATTGAGGGTCAGACGAATGCTCGGAAAAAAACTCACCCGAGGCGCCGCCAGATCCGTCGCAGTCAGCTGCGTCCAGGCCTTGGCCAGGCGATGATTGGCCCAGGCATTCTGGTAGGCCATGGTCAGCAAATGATGGGATAACGCTTGGCTCATGTCGGCGCCCTCTTCCATTCAAGCTTCGGCAAAACGCTGTAGCTGCATCTCCTGCAAGCGACTGAGGGTGCGGCGGAACGGAAATTCCAGATAACCCTCGGTGTACAGCGCATCCATGGGTACTTGCGCTTCGATGTACAGCGGCACCTTGCGGTCGTAGCACTCGTCGACCAGCGCAATGAAACGCCGCACGCCGTCGTCGTGAACCGACAATTGCGGCAACTCACGGTCGCCCGCAACTACCCGCTGCGCGCCATCTTCAGTGCCGCGCGCAATGCGCCCTTCGCGTTTCTGTGCGCTGAGATTGGGTACTTCGCTCAACAGAATAGCCGTGTAGCGGTCGCACAGCGCGATGAAATCCATGGCGGCGAACGGCTGCTCGCAGAGATCGGCGTAGCGGCACCACAACACCGTTTCACTGGCCTGCACCACGTTCAACTGGCGATGCCCGACCGCCACCGGTTCGGCGCTGGCTGCTTGGCCGGCGGTCAATGCCTGAAAGACTTCCTCTAGCGCACTCACCGCAGACGTGGCGACAAAGTAGCGTTGCAGACCTGCCCCCGGATGCAAGCGATGATCCTCGGCGCCATTCACCGCAACCACCTGCATATGCGCCTTGATCGCGGCAATCGCCGGCACAAACCGGTCGCGATTGAAGCCATCGGCGTAAAGATCATCCGGCGGCAGATTGGACGTACAGACGATCACCACGCCTTCGTCGAACATCACCTGAAACAACCGACCAAGAATGATCGCGTCACCGATGTCGTTGACGAATAACTCATCGAAACACAGCACCCGCACCTCGACCGCCAGCTCCCTGGCCAGCGCACGCAACGGATCGGCAATCCCGGTCAACTGGAATGAACGCTGATGGACCCAGCCCATGAAGTGATGAAAGTGTTGGCGTCGCGCCGGCACCCGCAGGCTCTGATAGAACTGATCCATCAGCCAGGTCTTGCCGCGCCCGACCGGCCCCCACAAATAAACGCCGCTGACCGAAGCGGCCCCGGCGTGCAGCGCTTCATGGCATTTTTGCAACGCCCAGACCGCGTGTTCCTGGGCTTCATCCTGGATGAAACCCTTGTGTTGAACGGCGTGTTGCCAGGCGCTGAGAGGAGAGTCGAAAGTCATGCGCGGCAGTATGCCACGACGGTTACAGGGAAATATCCAGTCGGGCGATTTTCCCCTGCTCGTTCAAGCGAAACGTGTAGCGCAGTTGCGCCGGGCTGCCGGGGAAAGTTCCGGAAATCAGCCCGTTTACCAGCACTTTGCCGGTGCGCTGCTGCACGTCCAGCACTTCGACCCGTGGCTGATAGCGCTGCCCGGTGTCGTGCATCCATTGCGCGATGGCTTGCGGGCCGACCTGATGTTGGCCCTCGTCGAACACGTTGGCATCCTCGGCAAAAAAACTGGCGACCCTGGAAGTATCGCGTGCGTTGGCCGCATCGATATACGCAGCAATCGCCGGGGCCAGTGCAGAGACGGGATGAGACATGGTTGCAGCTCCTTTTTGTTTGGTTCTGCGCCCATCCTAAAACAGCGTTGCGTCAGTTTTTGTCAGGAGTGAAACGTCCGCTTTCATCCAGTTGCATCTGCTCGCGCCATGTGCGCAACAGATCGCTGCGCCGTCCCGGATAACCCTCGCCCTGGCGGCTGGCTGCGCTGATGCGGTCGGTGCGAAACGTACGATAGGCGCTGCGCAATTCGCACCACGCAACGATGATTCGCACCTCATTGAGGAAGCCCAGCGCCAAGGGCCAGATCAACCGCTGGCTGGCCACCTGTTGCGCGTCGGCGTAATCGATGTGCAGTTTGGCCTGGTCGCGGATGGCATGGCGAAACACGTTCAACGGCACGGCGTTTTGCGGAAAACCATAACCCGGCGGGCCCGCCATCACCGTGGGATTGCGCAGCGCTTCCTGGGCCTGCGGATCGAGCACGGCAGCAATTTTCGCCAGCGCATCCGCTGCGGCTTTGCCGAGGACTTCGTCACCGCGCTGATCGACGTAACGCAAACCGAGGACGATGGCTTCGGTTTCGTCGGCATTGAGCATCAGCGGCGGCAGAAACAAGCCGCTGCGCAACACATAACCGATCCCCGCTTCGCCATGGATCGGCGCGCCGAGGGCGGTCAGTTCCGCGATATCGCGATAAAGCGTGCGCTCGGACACTTCCAGCTCGGCAGCCAGGGTCGCCGCCGTCACCGGGCGCTTCTTGCCACGCAGCACTTGCAGCAAAGTCAAAAGACGAGTGGTACGCGACACGATCGGCGGACTCTGGAGGGAAAAGGTTCCGGAGCTTAGCAGAGGCTGGTGTCAGAAAATGGCAGGAGCCTTGGCTGAAAATGTGGGAGCGAGCTTGCTCGCGAAAGCGGCGGGTCAGTCGCCAACGATGTTGGCTGATCTGACGCCTTCGCGAGCAAGCTCGCTCCCACAGGGGGACGCAGTGTTGCGTCAAATATCGACTTTGTGGCGGGCGGCGTAGAGGCAGAGCATTTCCATCGCCAGTGTGGCAGCGGCCAGTGAGGTGACGTCGGCGTGATCGTAAGCCGGGGCGACTTCCACTACGTCCATCCCGACCAGATTGATGCCGCGTAAACCGCCAAGAATCTCCAGCGCTTGCGCGGTGCTCAAGCCGCCGCACACCGGCGTGCCGGTGCCCGGTGCAAACGCCGGATCGAGGCAATCAATATCGAACGTCAGGTACACCGGGTTATCGCCAACCCGCGCGCGGATGGCTTCGACAATGGCGTCGCAACCACGTCGATGCACCTGCCGCGCATCGAGTACCTGAAACCCCATGTGATCGTCATTGGTCGTGCGCAAGCCGATCTGCACCGAGCTTGCCGGATCCACCAGCCCTTCCCGAGCGGCGTGCCAGAACATGGTGCCATGATCGACCCGTTTGCCCTCTTCGTCCGGCCAGGTGTCGCTGTGCGCATCGAAGTGAATCAGCGACAACGTCCCATGTTTGCGCGCATGGGCCTTGAGCAGCGGGTAGCTGATGAAGTGGTCTCCTCCAAACGTCAGCATCGCGCTGCCAGCGTTGAGAATGCGCTCGGCGTGAGCTTCGATGGTTTGCGGAATGCTGTTTGGCGCGCCGAAATCGAAATCGCAGTCGCCATAATCGATGACCGCCAGATGATCGAACGGGTCAAACGTCCACGGCCAGTGGCGTTCCCAGGCAATCCCGGTGGAAGCGGCGCGAATCCCGCGTGGTCCGAAGCGGGCGCCGGGACGGTTGCTGGTGGCGGTGTCGAACGGCACGCCGCTGACCGCGACATCGACGCCGCGCAAGTCACGGCTGTAGCGCCGACGCATGAAACTGGTAATGCCGGCGTAAGTACTTTCGGCGGCGGTGCCATAGAGGCTGTCGCGGGTCATGGCCTGATCGTTTTGCATGGGCACATCCATCGTGGGGCTCCTGTGGTTATTGATGACTACGGAAAGTGGTCCACAAGCGCGTGCGCTGGCGCATGTCTTTGAGGCTCATGCTGCGATCGGCATACAGCCGCGCGCGAACTTCGCTCGGCGGATAGATGTCGGGATCGTTACGCACGGCCTCATCCACCAACGGCGTGGCGGCCTGGTTGGCGGTGGCAAAAAACAGTGTGTTGGTCAGTTCGGCCACGGAATCGGGGCGCAGCATGAACTCGATGAACGCCCGCGCGGCTTCGGGGTGCGGCGCGTCTTTGGGAATGGCCAGATTGTCCTGCCACACCAGCGTGCCTTCCTTGGGAATGCGGTAGGCCACTTCGTACGGTTTATTGGCCTTGTGCGCCTGATCAGCGGCCATGCTCGCGTCGCCGTTGTAAGTCAGCGCGAGGCACACGTTGCCGCTGGCCAGGTCATTGATCTGCCGGCCGCTGGCGACATAGAGCACCGACGGCTGGAGTTTCTGCAACAACGCCTCGGCGGCGGCCAGGTCGTTTTTGTCGGTGCTGTAGGGATCCTTGCCCAAGTAATGCAGGGCCAGACCGATGACCTCCTGCGGCGAATCGAGGATCGCGATGCCGCAGTCCTTGAGCTTGCTGGCGTTCTCCGGTTTGAACAGCAGATCGAGGCTGTTCAGCGGCACATCAGGCAGCCGCTGCTTCACGGCCTCGACGTTCATGCCCAGACCCAGCGTGCCCCAGGTGTACGGCACGCCATAGCGATTGCCGGGGTCGACAGCGGCCATTTTCTCCAGCAAATCCGGATCAAGATTGGCGTAGCCCTTGAGGCCCTCATGAGGGATTTCCTTCAACGCGCCGGCCGCGAGTCCCCGCGCCAGAACGCTGGACGACGGCACCACCACGTCGTAACCACTGCCGCCGGTGAGCAACTTGGTTTCCAGCACCTCGGAAGTATCGAAGGTGTCGTAACGCACATGAATACCGGTTTCCTGCTCAAACCGTTGCAGGGTTTGCGGTGGCACGTAATCGGCCCAGCTGTAGAGATTGAGTGTCTTGTCCTCGGCCTGAGCCTGAACAGCCACCGACAACAAAAGCGCGGGGAAACACAGCTTGAACACGGGAGCCATGACGAACACCTGACTAGAGGAAGTGGTTGCAGGATGCGCCGTCGGATACATTAGAAAAATTGTCGAATAATTATCCTGACTTTATCCAGGAGTAATGTGATGTTGGGTCAACTCCACGACGTGGATTTGCAACTGTTGCGCCTGTTTGTGCGGGTGGTCGAGTGCGGGGGTTTCAGTGCAGCCCAGGGTGATCTGGGCCTGAGCCAGTCGAGCATCAGCCAGCAAATGGCTAAACTCGAAACTCGCCTCGGCTATCGTCTGTGCAGCCGTGGCAAGGGCGGTTTCAGTGTCACGCCCAAGGGCGAGCAGTTGCTGATCGCGGTGCGCACGCTGTTTGAATCGATTGAAACGTTCCGTCATCAATCCAACGGCGTCGCCGGGCGCTTGATCGGCGAAGTGCGCCTAGGGATTTCCGAGTCGGTCGATCAGTCGGTGCTGCAACGGGTGGCGGCGGCGATCCGGCGTTTTCGCGAGCGTGATGAGTCGGTGCGCATCGAACTGATCAGCGCCATGCCCGGCGAGATGGAGCGGCTGCTGTTGCAACAGCGGTTGGACTTGGCGATCGGCTATTTTTCGCAGGTGCAAAGTGCCTTCGACTATCGCCAGTTGTTCAGCGAAACCCAGCATTTGTACTGCGCTGCCGGCCATCCCTTGTTCACTGATGACGCACCCAGCGATGCCGCGTTGCAGGCCTGCGACCGAGTCGATCACCCCTATCGATTTTTTCGCAGTGACGAGCCGTTTCAGGGCAAGGTCTGCTCGGCGCGCTCGGAACAGGTGGAAGGCACGCTGACCTTCATTTTGTCGGGTAAACACGTGGGGTATCTGCCGGATCACTATGCGCGGAGCTGGCAAGCGAAGGGCCTACTGAAGCCGATCCGTGAGGGCGAGTTGAGTTTCGAAGTCGCCTTTCATCTGGCCCGGCATCGGGCGCAGGTGCCGGGGGATGCGCAAAAAGCTTTTGAAGAGGATTTACTGGGCGCATTCAATCTCGTGTAGGAGCTGCCGCAGGCTCGGGCCGCGATCGGACGATCCTTTGATCTTAAAAGATCGCAGCCTCGTTTCACTCGACAGCTCCTACACGGGCGTTTGCCGTAGCGACCCATAAAACCTGACCTTTCAGGCAGTTATTGCTCGTTGCCCTTACCGCCCTCTTCCGGCATTCTGCGCCTCCATTTTCTGACCCGGCCCCGCCTCGCGGCGCGCAAAACACCATGACCGCCTCTGAAAAAGCCCCGCGCAACAACGACCTGATTTACGGCCTCAACGATCGTCCGCACCTGACCGCCACAGTGTTTGCCGCGCTGCAACACGTGCTGGCCAGCTTCGTCGGCATCATCACCCCGACCCTGATCATGGGCGGCGCCCTCGGTCTGCAAAGTGAAATTCCCTACCTGATCAGCATGGCGCTGTTCGTTTCCGGGCTTGGCACCTTTGTGCAAGCCAAGCGTTTCGGCCCGGTCGGTTCGGGGTTGTTGTGTCTGCAAGGCACCAGTTTTTCCTTTATCAGCGTGATTCTCAGCGCCGGGTTCATGGTCAAGGCGCGCGGTGGCGGCACCGATGAAATCCTCTCGACGATCTTCGGCGTGTGCTTTTTTGCCGCGTTCATTGAGGTGGTGCTGAGCCAGTTCATCGGCAAACTGCGCATGCTGATTACCCCGGTGGTCACCGGCACCATCATCACGCTGATGGGGCTGTCGTTGATCAAAGTGGCGATGACCGACATCGCCGGCGGTTTCGGCGCGCCGGATCTGGGCGCAGCCAGCCATGTGTTTCTGGCGGCGCTGGTGATCGGCACCATCGTTGTGTTGAACCGCGTTGATGTGCCGTTTCTGCGCCTGGGCGCGATTGTCATCGGCCTGACCCTCGGCTACGTAGTCGCATGGCTGATGGGCACCGTGGATTTCGCCTCGATGCCAGAGGTGCCGCTGGTCAGCGTGCCAGTGCCGTTCAAGTACGGTTTCAACTTCGACTGGGTGGCGTTCGTGCCAGTGGCGGTGATTTTCCTTGTGTCGCCGCTGGAGGCTGCGGGTGACCTGACCGCCAACTCGATGATTTCCCGGCAACCGGTCAAAGGCCCGCTGTACATCCGGCGGATCAAGTCCGGCCTGCTCGCCGACGGCCTCAACTCGGCCATGGCCGCCGTGTTCAACAGCATGCCAATGGTGACCTTCGCGCAGAACAACGGCGTGATTCAGCTCACCGGCGTGGCCAGCCGTTACGTGGCCTTCTTCATTGCCGGTCTGCTGGTGCTGCTGGGGCTGTTCCCGATGATCGGCGCGGTGTTGCAACTGATGCCGAAACCGGTACTCGGCGGCGCCGAACTGGTGATGTTCGGCACTGTGGCGGTGGCCGGGATCAAGATCCTCGCCGAAGCCGGCCTGCACCGGCGCAACATGCTGATCGTGGCGATTTCGCTGGGCATGGGCCTGGGTATCGCGGCGGTGCCGGAAGTGTTGCGCGAACTGCCGCAAGCGCTGCGCAACATCTTCGAATCACCGATCACTGTCGGCGCGTTGTGCGCTATCGTGCTGAACATCTTCCTGCCGGAAGAATTCATTGAGCTGGAAGAAGACGATTTCGACCCGGAAGCTTCTATTCTTCAGGTCATGGAAAACCCGGACATGCCGGCCAAAGGTGAACCTGCCCCAGCGGCGGCTGTCGCACAGTTGAACCGCTAACGTCTGGCCTTCAATAGAAAGGGCTGAGCCGGCGACGGTTCAGCCCTTTTTTGTTGAGAGACCGTTTATGCGCCGTTTTCAAGCCGTCATTCTGTCACTGCTTCTGCTGTCCCTCAGCGCCTGTGCGCTATTCCCCAACCGTGATCCGGTGAACATCAACGTAGTCGGCCTCGAACCGTTGCCAAGCCAGGATCTGGAAGTGCGCTTCGCCATCAAGATTCGCGTACAGAACCCCAATGAGACGGCCATCGACTACAACGGCATCGCGCTGGATCTGGAGGTCAACGGTCATTCACTGGCCTCGGGTGTCAGCGATCAGAGCGGTTCGATCCCACGCTTCTCCGAAACCATTGTCAGCGTGCCGGTCAGCATCTCGGCGTTCTCGGTACTGCGCCAGACCTTGGGCCTGAGCCAGACGCAAACCCTCGACAACCTGCCCTATGTGCTGCGCGGCAAGCTCGCCGGCGGCCTGTTTGGCACCATGCGTTTTGTCGACAGCGGCAAGCTCAGCCTGCCCAAGGCCACTGCCGCGACCTGGTAAAAATGCGTTAGCCTGCTTCTTTCCCCAAAGACATTCAGGGAGGCTGCAGGTTTATGGAAGACACACCGACGCTGTACACCGAACGACTGATCCTGCACCCGTTGCAACTGGCCGATGCCGACGCCGTGCAGCAACTGTTTCCCCACTGGGATGTGGTGCGTTATCTGAACGCGGCGGTGCCATGGCCGTATCCCGAAGACGGCGCCCTCACCTATTTGCGCGATGTTGCCTTGCCGGCCGTGGCGGCGGGCAACGAATGGCACTGGTCGATTCGCCGCAAGTCCGCGCCCGAACAGTTGATCGGCAACATCAGCCTGATGGATCAAACTGACAACCACCGTGGATTCTGGCTGACACCGGCGTGGCAAGGTCAGGGCTTTATGACCGAAGCGAGCGCAGCGGTGACCGATTACTGGTTCAACGTACTTCAACGCCCGCTGATGCGCGTGCCGAAAGCGGCGCCGAATGCCGGCTCGCGCAAACTCTCGGAGCGCGCCGGGATGCGCTTGATCCGGACCGATGAAGATGATTTCGTCGGTGGGCGTTTTCCACGAGAAATCTGGGAAATTTCCCGGGAAGAATGGCTGCAACAACACAAAACTTAAGCTTGTAACTAACTCCTGTGGGAGCGAGCTTGCTCGCGAAAGCGGAATATCCGTCAACCAAAATGTTGAATGTGATGACGCATTCGCGAGCAAGCTCGCTCCCACAGGTTCTCAATAAGACTGGGGTTATGTGTTGAATCGCACACCCGGTTTGGCGCGCTCATCCACACTCAACTCAAACACATCCGGCCGCGCGTAGTGCCCGACCACATCGTAGTCATACCGCGCCCGCACCAGTTCATCGGTGTCAATTTGCGCCGTGAGCAACCCCGCCTCGCCCCGCAACGGCCCGGCCAGCACATCGCCCATCGGCCCGACAATCACGCTCCCCCCCGCAATCAACGGGCGATCTGCCGGCCAGTTGGCAATCTCCACGCCCAGTTCATTCGGTGACGCCTGCACCTGACAGGCGCTGACCACAAAGCAACGGCCTTCATGAGCGATGTGGCGCATGCTGACCTGCCACATCTCGCGTTCGTCGACGGTCGGCGCGCACCAGACTTCGATGCCTTTGGCGTACATCGCCGTGCGCAGCAGAGGCATCATGTTTTCCCAGCACACCACCGCGCCGAGCTTGCCAACCTGACTGTCGAACACGGGCAAGGTCGAGCCGTCGCCCTTGCCCCAGATCAGCCGTTCGGTGCCGGTGGGCATCAGTTTGCGGTGTTTGCCGACAAGTCCGGCCTGCGGGTCGAAATACAGCGCCGTGCAATACAACGTGCTGCCAGCCCGTTCAATCACGCCGATCACCAGGTTGGCCCCGGTGCGCGCCGACAGACCGGCCAGCGCTTGCGTTTCGGCACCCGGCACATCGATCGCATTGGCAAAATATCGGGCATAGGCTTCGCGCCCCTCGGGCAGGCGATAACCCAATTGCGTGCCGAAGCCCTCGCCTTTCGGATAACCACCCAACAGCGCTTCCGGCATCACCACCAATGCCGCGCCAGCCTCGATGATCGCGCCCTCCCAACTCAGAATCTGCTCCAGGGTCGCGCTTTTGCCTTCGGGCAAAGCGCCGATTTGCAGCGCAGCAACAATTGATTTGGCCATCGCGATAACTCCATCAGGTTCAGTGGTTGCCGATTCTGCGGCGCCACGCGATCATGAATAAAGCCCCACTCACTGCTGAATGATATGAGCCAAATGAATATCGCCACGGTCGACCTCAACCTGCTGAAAGTCTTGGAAGCCCTGCATGAAGAGTCGAGCGCCAGCCGCGCAGCATTGCGACTGGGGGTGACACAATCGGCGGTCAGTGCGGCGCTGCGCCGCTTGCGCGAGGTCTACGGCGATCAATTGTTCGTGCGTACCGGGCGCGGCCTGGCGCCAACGCTCAAGGCCAATCAATTGAAACCGGTGGTCAGCGAAGCGCTGAACAAGTGCCGGCAAAGCCTGGCGATGGTCGACCCGGCGGCCAACCAGTACGACGGCCGCTCGGTCACCGTAGGACTGTCGGATGATTTCGAAATTGCCTACGGTCGCCGCCTGATCGAGGAAATTGCCCGCAGTGCTCCGAAGTTGCGCCTGATCTTTCGTCAGACCCATAGCCAGATCGTCGCCCGCGCGCTGATGGAGCGCAGCATCGATCTGGCGATTACCGCCGGAGGCTTTGCCGAGCGCTTGCTCAGCCGTCAGGTGTTGGGCGAAGGCGGTTATGCATGTCTGGTCGATCCGGCGAGCCTTGCGCCCGGTCAGCAGCAGATCGATCTTGAGGAGTTTGTCGACCGCGAGCACATCCTGGTGTCGTCCGGCGGCTTTATCGGGATCACCGATGAGGGCTTGGCGACGCTGGGCCTGACTCGACGGGTGTGCGCGTCGACCACGCATTTCGCCGCGCTGCCGTATTTGCTCAAGGGCAGTCGGGCGGTGGCGACGATTCCGACGCATGCCGCCGAAAGTATTGCTGAGCTTAGCGGCCTGGCGCTGCTGCCCTGCCCGCTGAAACTGCCGCGTTATCCGATCGAACTGGGCTGGCGTACCACCACGCAGATCGATCCGGTGGTAGTCAAAGTCCGCGAAGCGATTGCCGCGACGTTCACCTGAAGCGTTACTTGTTCGCGGCCATCAAGCGATTGACTTCACTGCGCACCATGTTGGCGAACTCCGGCGGCGACATGCCGTCCAGTTCTGCGCGGACCCACTCGGCCCATTTGCCTTTGCGCTTGCCGCGCTCGCCGAACAAACGCGCGGCTTCGCCTTTGGCTTTGCCCAGATTGTTCTGCCAGAGTTCGAACAGACGGGATTTCTCGTCTTCCAGCGCAGCGCGCTCTGCGAGTGATTTGTCGGCCAGATTGAAACTCATGGGGAATTATCCTGCTGCGTAAAATGGCGACATCTTACACGCTCGACGGAAATCTCCCGCGCAGGTTTTTATTTCTGACCTAAATTCAGTGCAACTTTTCAGCAAGCGCCACACTCCATTGATCACTGTCCATTCAACTGCAAGGAGTCACCCAATGGCCCGCAAATCCGCCGTGCAAGCCGCCGAAGATCAAATCAAGGATCAGGCCTTCAGCGAACTTCAGGCTCTGATCCAAGAGTCCGACAAACTGCTCAAGAGCAGCGCCTCACTGGTCGGCGAGGAAGCGGAAACGCTGCGCGGACAAATCGCCTTGAAACTGCAACAGGCGCTGGATTCGGTGTCGAGCGTACGTGATCGCACCAAACCGGCGGTTGATGCCACCGAAAGCTACATCGGCGGTCATCCGTGGCAGACCGTGGCGATCTCCGCCGGTTTCGGTCTGGTGGTTGGCTTGCTGCTCGGCCGTCGCTGAGTCAAGGCACACAAAAAAGGCGAACCCACTGGGTTCGCCTTTTTTATGCCTGCGTGTTTTTACCGGCTTTGAACCAGTTCCGGGCTTTCAGAACCTGAGCTCAACTCGATCTTTCACGTCAGCGCACCTCCCCCATTCACCACGGTCAGTCCCCTCTCCCTCGGGGAGAGGGCTAGGGTGAGGGGCTTTTGATCTTTGATCACGCCCCCGCCAGCTCACGCAACTGCGCCAGCGTCTGTGCATCCAGCACGATGCCCTCAGCCAGCGACTTGCTGCGCTGCCAATGCCTGCGATCGCCCGGCAACCGCTTGAGGCCGACACTGTGCATCTGCCGCACCAGCTCACCACTGCGTTCGGCAAAACTCTGCCCGGCGGCTTTGCTCGGGTCGATGACGATCAACAATTGCCCGGTCCACGGCGTTTTCGCCCCGGGATGATTGGCCCAATCGAACTCGAAAGAAAAATTCCCTCCCGTTAATGCAGCCGCCAGCAGCTCAACCATCATCGACAGCGCCGAACCTTTATGCCCACCGAACGGCAGCAACGCCCCGCCCTCGAGAATCGCCTTGGGATCCTGAGTCGGCTGACCAAGGCTGTCCACGCCCATTCCGGCGGGCAACCGCTCGCCTTTGCGCGCAGCGATCTGCACGTCGCCATGGGCGATTGCGCTGGTGGCCAGGTCGAAGACAATCGGCGCGGCGCCGACCCGTGGCGCGGCGAACGCAATCGGATTGGTGCCGAACAGCGGCCGGTCGGCGCCGTGCGGCACCACGCAGGTCATGCTGTTGACCACGCTCAGCGCCACCAGCCCTTCGTCGGCAAATGGCTCGACGTCCGGCCACAACGCGGCGAAATGATGCGAGTTGCGAATCGCCAACACGGCAATCCCGGCGCTACGCGCCTTCTCCACCAGCAACGCCCGGGCGGCGGCCAGTGCCGGTTGGGCGAAACCGTTGCCGGCATCGACACGCACAAAACCGGAAGCGACATCTTCGACTTGCGGCACCGCGTGGCCGTTGACCCAGCCGCTGTTCAGGGTCGAGACATACCCGGGTATGCGGAACACGCCATGGCTGTGGGCACCATCGCGCTCGGCGCCGGCGCAGTTGGCGGCCAGCACTCGGGCGACTTCGGCGGAAGTGCCGTGGCGCAGAAAAATCGTTTCAAGCAGTTGCGTCAGCGCTTCAAGAGACAACGAGGACGAGACAGCAGAGGACACATGATCGTGTGGCGCAGACATCTGAAGCTCCAGAATGATTATTGGAGGGAACAACAGCGTACGGACGACTTGCCCGCCGATTAACCATGCCACAGCTGTCGGCTGTCAACCCTTGTATTGGCGATGACGGGCATTGGCTCATGGCACATTTCAACTCGACGTGTGCGGTAACTATGTACCGCCTGCACAGCGACTTGCGTACCTACTCTTGAACTCCCCGCCCAAGGCGCCCCGTTCAGAGTTCCAATGATGTCCAGCCTCCTGCTATTCCCCGAGATACTCAAATCCCCGGGCCGGCATGCCAGCCTGGGTCCGACCCACGGCCTCAACAGCAAAGATTTCAGCTGGCTCGCGCATGTGCAACTGGCGACCCACGCCCTGCGCAGCGAACAAACCCCACCCATGCTGGCCGAACGCATTCTGCTAAACGCCGACAAGCAACTCGCCATCCCCCTGCCCGGCAGTTTTATTCTCGGCACCGGGCCGGATGACCATGGCGTGTTTTTGTACACACCTTACGACGGTCTGAAAAAATACAGCGATTACCAGACGCTGATGGACGCGCTGCAAACACGCCTCGATAACGCTGGAGAAACCGATGATCTGTTGGCCTTTCTCAGTGTCTTGCTGCGCAAGGAACTGGTAGAGAAACGCGGCATCACCCTCACCCGCGAAACCATCGAAGGTGATGTGTTTGACGATCAAAAAGCGGCGATCAGCCAGTCTCAGGACACCTGCGCCCGCGATGTGCTGGATGAGCTGAAACGTCTGCCGTCGCTCGCCACCTTGCTGGAGAACATTCTCGACGAACTGCTCGAACCGCATTTTGCCGATTTACCGCAGTCGCGCACCCGCGTCGGTTTTTACCTCGACAGCGCCCCGTTGCACGCGGAGATGAGGCAATGGGTCAGTTCGCTGTCATTGAGTGAAGCGCTGCTGCTGCACTTTCGCCGTCAGGGCTGGCCGCGCGGCCACACCGTGGAATTCTCCCACCCGGCCCGCGCAAGCCAGGCGGCTGACCAGACCGCCTGGGCCGATGCGATCAAGTCCGCATCGGAACGACTGACCATGCTGCTGTTTCGACAGCTGGAGGCCTACTGGAATGCCGCTGCATTCGAGGGCTCGCCCAGGCGCACGTACTTCAGCCAGGCGTTAAAGGATCAAATGCGTGCAGATCTGATGCTCAAGCGCGAAGCGGAAATCCTGTCTGCCACTGAATTCGACGCCATGCACAGCGTGATCCGCGAACCGAATGTGGCGTCCCGGCGGCCCAACTTCGAAACCGTGTGCTTGCGCGAGGACACCGCCTACATCGAACTGGCCGGGTCGCTGATGATCAACCATGACAAGGCTTATCTCTACACCCCTACCCAAGGCTTGCAAGTCCTCACCAACTACGCCGATCTCAAACAGACGCTGACCGCCAAACTCAATGCCGCCGGCCATGAAGACGAGCTGTACGGACTGATGAACCTGGAGGAGCGCAATCGCTATCTGGGATTTGCCCACGCGCAAGTGTCCGGGGAAAACATCGGCGGCGACATCATCAGCACGCTGTTTGAAGCAATCCTCACCAAACAACGGCAAAACATTGAATTCGTCTTGCAGCTCTTCCGCCAGAGTGAACGCACCACCGACATCCATGCGCTTTTCGACAAAGCGCTGGATATCCGTTCGATGATTCATGAGCGTCTGCTCAAGCTCGACGTCAACGAGCGCTGGAGTACCCGACCGTTGTTTTCCAGTGCACCGCTGTCGTCACGGGTGCAGACCGACAAGGCCAGGCAACTGGCGATACAGCTTGAACGCGCCGAGGAGAATCTTGGCAGTCACTTCAAGGATCAGCCGACCACCAGCAACGCCGAACAACGCGTGTTTCTCGAAGGTATTCGATGGAAACTGGCACAGGCCTTTGAGGATGGCGTGCGCGCTGAGGCACACATAAGGAATCTCAGCGGTTCCTGGCTGACGGCCGAACGAAAGATTGTCGACGCGGTGTTCGATGCAAAACACGCCAAACGCAGGGATCGTCAGTCGCTCAATGGCTTCCGGCCGGATGCCTGGTCGCTCAGCGTTACCTGCGCAGGCAAAGCCGATGCACTGTCGCTTGCGCATTGCGTACTGTTGACCGAGCGCGGAGGCATGGACGTCGAGCATTCCGGGCGTGCGATCCTGTGGACGCCGGCCATGGGTCTGGAATCGTTCGACGACATCGCCATCGCGCAGAAGCAACTGCAACAGCGCCTGGACGACAATAACCAGTCTCAGACACTGCTGGAAAATCTGTCAACGGCGCACTATCAGCTGGATCAACAATACACACTGGGCCCGTTCCAGTTGATTGAAGGCAACGTGTTGAACGATCGCGTGCAATCGGCCATTGAACACTTCCTGGCCCATTGTGGGGCGTTACGCGTTTGCATCACGGACAAGGATGTACTCGCCAGTTTCCTTACTCGAATAACAAACACCGCCATCGATACCAACTTGCGCCGGGCCATCGACCTGGCCCGGGCTTTCGTCCGCCAGCAGGATTTCCCTGACTGGTTACGCATGGCGCCGGTCACGGAACAACGCACACAACTGGCACTGCTGGATGAAGTGCGGCGCAGCGTTATCGATGGCAAGGATTTTCTCCACGACGTCCCCGCGTTAGCCAGCCATGTGGAGCAGACGCTGAAAACACTGCTCGACGCCCGATTCCCTGGCACCGATCTCAAACCACAGCAGATCCAGATCACCCCGAATCTCACGCTGGCAGGCCCGCCCTGCAACCTGCTCGATTTTGCCTTGCATCACTACAACATCGTGCAGAACACCGGGTTCAAGGTCGCCTCGACCATCGCCAGCGCTTTGCCAGCAACGCTCAATCAGTCTGCGGTTCAGCAACTGCTGCAATCCCTCGACATCACCACCGCCTACACCCGGAAAGTCACCGCGGCGCTCTCATCCGACACTGAGCCGGCACGCACCAGCAAAGCACGTTTCCTTCGTCAGTTGCCCTGGCAGTTGATGCAGCACGCGCACGCCTTGAAGTTGCAACAACAGTTGTCGCAAAGCGGTTTCGACTACGTTTGCCAGGTTCTGGACATGCCCGACGGGGTAGCGCGCGCCACCGTAGAGGGTGCTCACGCCAGTGCTTTCCCGCTGTCATTGATCAAGACCCCCGGTAGCGATTTCGTCGACGCCCTCGGACTTTATGTCATTGGCCCCGGGGCGGGACATACAGGGCCACGCGTGCTCTACGCACCCTACTCGCGGTTCGTATTTCGTGAATTCGAGGACGAAGCGCAATTGATCGAGGCCTTGAATACACCGGGGCATTTTCAGGATCTGATCATCCGGCGCCTGCCTTCCGGGCAACAAGCCGTCTTCAAGAATCTGCTGAACACGACGATTGGCAAGACCAGTGAAATCAAACTTCACCGCACGCCCATCACCGGCAATCTGCTGGAGCATTTGCACAAGGACACGCTCAGCCTTCTACCGCAACTGCTCGCGTGCCAGCCGCAGATCAACGCACAAGCCGATTGGGAAACCGCGAAGTCTCTGTTCAGTCACGGTGTGCGCCTGGTTCCCCATCTCTTGTCGGGGAAAATCGCCTCGTTGTTTTTTCTCTGGAAAAGCTACAACGAGTTCAAGGAGTCCGCCGAAGATCTTCAGGATCATCATTGGGCCAACGCTCTGAAAGGCTTTATCGCCGGGGCGTTATCTCTGTTTAGTCTGGGTCGGCTGTCCTGGGAAACAGAGGCAGAGGCGCAAACAGCTGAATTTGCCTCCGAGACGCAGGCCACTGGAGCAAAGGTTGCCGAAACCGGCGCGAACACCACGGAAAAAACCGCCGCTCGCTGGTCAAAAGTCCCACCGGTTAGCACCTCGCGCGCGAACTTGCAGTCTTATGAAACGACCACCGCACTCGACAGCCTCACACTTGATAGCAATAAACTGGTTTACGGGGATTCATCCAGCACGCACAAATACGCAGCGATTGCCGGCAAGGTTTATCCGGTGATCCAGGCTGAAAAAGCCTGGTACTTGCGCAGAAAAGACGGGGGCCGAGGGCCGGCGCTTGAACAGAAAAACTCACGACTGGTGCTTGCCCACGCCAGTCAGGCCGTGCATCGCTGTCGATCGAGGAGGCCCCTGGCTCTGCAAACCAAAGTGGAGCAGCACTGTTCAATTCTGATGCTGATCCAGGCGCGAGGGATGGCAGAGATCAACCGCCGATACCCCGCCAGAGCCTTCGTGATTCAGCAAGCGGTTACCCGGGCAAGAAACTACGCGTTGTATTGCCTGTATAACTTCGTCGAACATCGCGACAACCTGGGGGGCACTCGTGTGGAAACGGTCCTCAGAGATTTTTTCGACGTGCGACAGATCACGCCGATGCTGCTGAAGAAAATCGAGAAGGTGATCCTGCCGATTTGCCGCGAACTGACGGATCCAAAGGATGACTTGCTCTACACAGAGCGCTTTTTCGCTGGCCTCAATGCGCGCTACGACGATGACACGGTTGCCTTTGTCTTCAAGGAAGACCGGCGAAAAGTCGTGCACTTCACCGAGCATTTTTTCAATCCGAAACTGGATGTCTACACCGCTTTTTTGCCGCCCAGGTTCAATGTTGATTCCCATGCTCGCGCGATCACGCTGCTGCACGAACTGTCGCACCTGATCACCGATAGCGAAGATTTCGTCTCCGTAGAGGCGATGAGTCCATACCCCGACCTTATCGATACCACCACCGCGGACGGGCAACAGCTCAAAACGGGTCTGGACCGTTATCGTAAATCCTTGTCACGCTCCGCTGCGCCCGAACACTTATTCGCGACCAGGAATGAGCAAGGGCTGTGGGTAGATCTGGATAAGTTGCCGGAGCAGGCCGATGTCTACAAAAAAGTCCTCAGTCTGACCAAAACCAGAAACCTTGCAGAGGCACGTAAAGCCTTTCGCAATCCGCTCGCTGATGAAGCGCGCATCGAAGTGCTGATGGCCAACGCCGACTCGATCGCCTTACTCATCAGCGAAATGGGCAGACAACTGGATCCGCCAACGGCGCCGATACCGTTGCCGGCGCCGACTTCAAGCCAGGCGGATTCCGTGCAAGCGTCACCGTGACCACGGGAGAAAAAAATGCGCCGGTCTGAGGCCGGCGCATTTTTTAGGAACACACTGAGTATTTACCGCGTGATCAATCCTTCTGGTCGCGCAAAATAGTGCCCGATGCGCCGTCGATGCGGAACTCGTAAACCACGCCGTCAGCCTTGCGTCCTTCACCTTTCCAGTAGCCGTCGTTGTCGGCTTCGATCTCATAGACTTCGACGTAACCGGCCTTGGTCTTGACGATCTCGATGGCTTTTTCGATGGTGACCCAGCCAGCGCCGGGGCGATCGGCCAACGCTGCGCCAGCACTGAGCAAACCGGCCGTGGCGATCAACGCTGCGAATGTCTTCTTGATCATTTGTTTTCTCCATTTGTGGATAGTGGTCTTGGTCGTCCTGCTTTTTGGGTGTCTGAGGGAAAAATAAGTTCCACTTTGATGGGTAAATGCCATGACGGTTGTTCTCGGTCACTTCCCGACAAGGTTAGAATGGGCGAAATCAGGACGAGTCAATGACCCAAGACACTCTCTCGGAAGCCGAATACGATGCGATCACCGATGCCGCCGCGCATTGGTGCATGCGGGTGCACGCCGATGACTGCACGGACGAAGAACGTCGCGCATTCAAGCAATGGCACGACGCTCATCCCCTGCATGCATTCGAGTACGAGGCCATGCTGGAAGTCTGGGAGGTGGCCGAACATTTGCCACGCCCGCAATCCGTTCCGGTCATGCCGGCCCGTCAGGCACCGCGCTCGTGGCGTCAACTCGTCGTAGCGGCCGGCGTCTGTGCGCTCGCCCTGCCGCTGGCGGCGTACACCGGCTGGAATCTGGGCTGGCTGCCCAACAGCTATCAGCATTTCGCCGCTACCGATACTGTCCGCCAGGTCACGCTGAGTGACGGCAGCCAACTCGAACTGAACCTGAACACTGATCTGACCTTCAGCAATTACAAGGACGAACGCCGCGTCACCCTGAAAAAAGGTGAAGCGTTCTTTACGGTCAGCCACGACATGGCCCACCCGTTTGTCGTCCGCGCAGGCGAAGGCAGGATTCGCGTCACCGGGACGCGTTTCAATGTCTGGATGTATCAGGACCAAGTGCGTGTGAACCTGATCGAAGGTTCGGTGCTGGTCACCAGCAATCGTTCGTTGCCGGGCGATGGTTTGCGCCTCGGCCCGTCGATGCAGGCGCGCTACAAACAGGGCGATTACATGCCCCAGATCAGCCAGACTTACCCTGGTGACACCTCGCTGGCCTGGCGCAATGGCAAACTGGTGCTGGATAACCTCGCGTTGAGCGAAGCGCTGCCACTGATCAACCGCTATCTGAGCAATCCATTGGAGCTGGCGGACAACAGCACCGGTACGATTCGCGTGGGTGGCATCTACAACATCAAAGAGCTGAACAATCTCGCGAACAGCCTGCCCAAGGCGCTGCCGGTCTACCTCACCCGTAACAAGGAAGGTAACCCGGTGATCAACTCGATACCGCAACAACCGCCGAAAAGCTGAAGGCCGCACCCCTTGCAGGATGCGGCCCTCTGGCTCAACGCAATTGACGCTCGGGATTACTGAGCGGCGACCTTCCCCGCTTTGTCCAGAGTCTGGCGCACAGTCTGCACCTGATACTGCGGGTCAGCCTGAATCTGCTGTTCGGTAAACGGCAGGACACTCCACTGTTTCTTCGAGAACGCCTCGGTCTGATCCCGCGAATACTTCGACGCCGGATCGCTCGACAGCGAGAACGCCAGCAGCCCTTGGGCGTGCGGGCCCTTTTCGTCGAAGGTCACGACTTGCAGGTAGCTGGTGCCGCTGACCACTTCGAGTTTGCCGTCTTCACGCGGCACGCTCTGGATAGCGTTGTAGATGCCCAACGTGCCCGGCCCACCGTGAATTGGCGTCTGTTGCCCGCCGCTGCTGACGACCTGGATATCCCCCCAGCGGGTCTGCGGCTTGAGGCCCATTTTTGTGCTCGACTCGACCGATGCCAACATGGCCTCACGCAGTGCCTTGGCCACGGTTGGCTGCTCGATCGCCAGACCGCGCGGCGTGTGTTGCGCATCTTTGGGATCGAACGCGACACGCCAGACATCCGGCGAAGCCTGCAAGGCCTGCATGATGTTGTGGAAATGCATCAGGCCCATACCCGAATCAAGATTGGCGCGGCCATCCCATGCCTTGAGGCTGGTGCAAACCGGCTTCAGCGCTGGCGCATCGACACCGAGGTCAGAAGCACAGAACTTCAACAGATCCGGCACCACCTGAGTCGCCAGGTACACCTGATCGTCCATCACCATTTTCTGCAGATCCTTCACTGCCAGCGGGCCTTTTTTACTCAGCGTGCTCAAGCGATCCAGAGCAAACCGGGAGCGCAAGCCCAGTGGTTGGCCGTCCTGACTGATCAGCGGCGAGAAACCGGTCAGCGGTTGCGCCGGGTTGGCCAGCCACGCCGAGTCGTTGGAGTGCTGAACGAAGTCCTTGCGCAGCAATTGCGGCAATTGGCTGGAAGCATAAATACCCTGCTGCGCCGCTTGCGGATCAATGTCCCATGCGCACGCGCTGTTGGAGCCATCCAGCACGATCATCTGCGTGCCGATACGCGGATCACTGCACTTGGCCAGTTTCTCGGCATTGACGTTCGGCACCACTGACAGGTTCATGTACAGCGTCTGGCCTTTGTCATCCACGGCCAGGGTGTTGACCCACGGAATGCCCTGAATCTTGTGTACCGAATTCTGCAGTTCCTGAAGCGTGGACGCCTGATTCATCGCGTACCACTGGTTCAGCACGCGATCATTGTCGATATTGGCATCGCGCAGGCTGTAGGCGAACTGATTATCCCAGTCGAGCTTGCCCGGCCACTGCACGATCGGGCCAAACTGCGAGCTGTAGACATCACGCGAAACCGGCACCACCTGGCCGTCGGCCTGTTTGACCTGCACGGTCACGGTCTGCTTGTTCAGCGGCAAGGATTGGCCATCGAGCATATAGCGTGTGGAATCCTTTGGATCGAGTTGCAGACGATACAAGGTGAAGTGTTTCGACGAATCGACCGTGTGCGTCCACGCCAGATGCTGATTGAAGCCGATATTGATCATCGGCAAGCCTGGCAAGGCAGCGCCCATGACGTCGAGCTTGCCGGGGATGGTCAGATGCATTTGATAGAAGCGCATGCCACCGACCCACGGGAAATGCGGGTTGGCGAGCAGCATCCCACGCCCGTTGAACGAGCGCTCGCTACCCACCGCGACAGCGTTACTGCCACGGTCTAGAGCGAAGCGTTGCTGACGCGCATCGGCCAACTGATAGGCCTGCACATCGTGTTCGATCACCGCATTCGCCTGCGGCGGCGTAGCCCCGGCCAGCGCCTCGGCGAACTGCCCGACACCACCCTCGACCAGCAGACGGCGGGTCAGCTTCACCAGATCTTGCGGTGCAATTTCACGCACCCACTCGCCCTGACACTGTGGCGGCAAGCCTTGCTGACGGCGCTCGCCCAGATAGCGGTTGTAGCCCGCGGCATAGCCTTCGACCAGATCACGCACCTGCGCAGGTTGCGCCTGCCAGAACGCCTTGACCGCTTCCGGCGTGTTGAGCCAGGTAAAGAACACATCGCTGACACGGTTTTCACGCTGCTCGACGGTGAACTGGTCCGGGCCGAAGTAGCGTGAACGTTGACCATTGACCGTCACGATCTCATTGGCCAGCAGACAGAGGTTGTCCTGCGCATAGGCATACCCGATGCCGAAACCAAGCCCGCGCTCGTCCTGCGCACGAATATGCGGCACACCAAAAGCGGTACGGCGAATATCGGCGCTGACATCCGTGGTCGGACTGAACGCATAGGCCGAACAACTCAGCCCGAAAGCCACGCCGGCCAAGGTCAGTCCCGTTAACTGTCTGGAAATTATCACGCTCGCTCCTGATCGACATGCCAAAGAGCGAACCCGGCGCTGGCACGGATCCGCTCTGGAAACACCCACGCGTCCACGCGCAATGAGCCTGTCCAAGAAACGAAGTCAGAGGAAAAAATTTAGGCTCTCCACGCAATCCCCGAAGCAGAATCAAAAGCCCCTCACCCTAGCCCTCTCCCGGAGGGAGAGGGAACTGACCGAGGTGATTGCCAGAGCTATGACGACGTGAAATACCGAGCCGAACTCAAATCCAGAAGCAGATCAAAAGCCCCTCACCCTGGCCCTCTCCCGGAGGGAGAGGGAACTGATCGAGGTGATTGCCAGAGTTACGCCGACGTGAAATACCGAGCCGAACTCAAATCCAGAAGCAGATCAAAAGCCCCTCACCCTGGCCCTCTCCCGGAGGGAGAGGGAACTGATCGAGGTGATTGCGAGAGCTACGCCGACGTGTAATACCGAGCCGAACGCAAATTCAGAAGCAGATCAAAAGCCCCTCACCCTAGCCCTCTCCCGGAGAAGGAACTGATCGAGGTGACTGCCAGAGCTACGCCGACGTGAAATACCGAGCCGAACGCAAATCCAGAAGCAGATCAAAAGCCCCTCACCCTGGCCCTCTCCCGGAGGGAGAGGGAACTGACCGAGGTGATTGCGGGAAATACACCGACATGAAATACCGAGCCGAACTCAAATCCAGAAGCAGATCAAAAGCCCCTCACCCTGGCCCTCTCCCGGAGGGAGAGGGAACTGACCGAGGTGATTGCGAGAGCTACGCCGACGTGAAATACCGAGCTGCACTCAAATTCGGAAGCAAATCAAAAGCCGCACCCACCCCGCTCTCTTCACCACTCCACAGGATGAGCGTTAGCTCGGCTGCAGCTCTTGATCTTGCCGTGCCGGCCCCTTCGGCAGGCTGAGTGGAGGGATTGATCCGGGGGTGGGAGCGCAGCGACCGTTTGGCGAAGCCAAACACAGCGAGAGGAGGTGCAGCGAAGCAAACCGTAGGCGCTGCCCCCGGATCGATCCCGGAGCGAAGGAACCCCGAGCCCCAGCGAGCGGGCCGAACGCCGGGGCCCAGCCTTTTGCTTACTTTTCGGCGTCTGGAAAAGTGAGTCGCTGTAAGAGCGAAACCGCCAGCCGCAACCCCCAAAAAAACGGATATACACCCAAAACCCAAAGAACCTGGTCGGCCCAAAGGCCGCCAAGGCCAACCCCCAATCACAAGGAAAAGACAAATCCCCGACAAAATTTCTACATTTTTTCTTTCATGATTTGTCGTGCTGATACGTCTTGTTCTAGAGAGCGCAAAAAAACCACCCCGATCAGACTCTGAAAAGGAGTAATCGCATGTACAACTCGCAACTACCAACGGACGGTAGCCAGGCACCCAAAGGAGTTTCCATGAGCCCTCACGCGAGCGATTTCGGGCAACGCGTCGAGCGTCACGGTAACGAACGCATCCGCTTGCTGCTGAAAAGTTTCGGGCTGCGCACCAGCCTGATTCGTCTGAAAGTCATCGACGCCTTACTGGTCGCCGCACAAAGCGAACGGCGCCTGGGCGTTCGCGGTGTCCACAGCCAATTGCTCGACCTCGATATTCCGCTGTCCTTCCTCAGTGTGCGTGAGGTGCTCAAGCGCCTGTGCGCCGAAGGTGTGATCACCTTCAATGACGACAAGAGCTACAGCCTGCATCCACAGGCTGCAGCTGTCCTCAACCACGATTGAAGCGTGCAGCCATCGCCGTCAAGGCTTGACCTTACGGCGCATCACACCGTTGATCACCACCACGATCACCGCCACACCGATGGCGACGAACTGAAACGTCTTCTCCGAAATCATGCCGGCATTTTGCAGCCAGGACAGGCCGAGCATGATGGCCAGGACCGACACGGCGATCAGAATCGAATAAATCAAGCGTTGCTTGTGGGTCATTGCGGCTTCCTGAAACTTTGAAATGTATCCGGTTTGTATCCGTTTGCATGCCATGCACTTACCGTTCTACGGGGATGCGCCGCTGCAATCGGGGTCTCATGTTACAGCCGATGAAGAGTTTTGGCTTCATGACGGCGTAACCATGAGGAATTTTCAAAATGCTGCGTCGAATCACCTGGCTGATTCCCGTTCTTGCCCTGCTGACCCTGAGTGGCTGCATCATCTTCCCCCACGGCGGCTGGCATGACGATCACCACCGTTACTACCAGGGTGGCCCTGGTTATTACCAACATCGCTAGAACAGGATTGTTCGCCCTGCCCGCTTGCCAATGAACAGACCGTGGCAGGAAATCAACAAGTCCGATCAACTTCAAACAAAGCCCGCCCCGTTGCGGGCTTTTCTGTTTTTGCCAAATGCTTCTATAAATCGCTCTAACTCGTGCGCTGCGCAAAACCCGATCACTAAATAAGTTGCAAGCATTTGAAATCTAATGTCGCAGCAAAACAATAGGCCGGGCGCACCTCTGCAACTAGTCTCTGGCAACTTCCTTTCACTCACTAACAGGAACGTTTATGCAGAGAACTCTTATACAGATCCAGCCGCGAAAAGCGCTCGGATTTTGTTTGGTGATCAGCGCGTTTGAACTTCTGACGTATATGGCCAGCGACTTGATCATGCCTGCGATGTTAAGCGTTACCACCGAACTTGATGCCGATGTGCGGCATGTACCGAACGCTTTCAATCTCTATCTGCTTGGCGGTGTCTGCCTGCAATGGCTGATTGGCCCGCTGTCCGATCAATGGGGTCGAAGGCGGGTATTGTTGATCGGCTGCGCGTTATTTGCGGTCGCCTGCGCGGGGGCCTACAGCACCGAAAGCATTGAAGCCTTCAATCTATTGCGACTGCTGCAGGGCATGGGCCTGGGTTTTGTTGTGGCGGTCAGTTATCCGGCCCTCCAGGAAGTGTTCTGTGAAGCGGATGCGGTGCGTTTGATGGCTCTGCTCGGCAATATCGCCCTGCTTTCACCCTTGATGGGGCCGCTGCTGGGCATTCTGCTGTTGCAATGGCTGTCGTGGCGCGAAGTGTTTCTGGGCCTGGGCCTTGCCGCGTCTATGGTCTGGCTGGGGCTATTCGCATGGATGCCGGAAACGGTTGGCGTCGCCCGTCGAGACGGACAGATGCAACCTGCCGTGCGCTTTTCCTGGGAGCAAACCTGCCGACGTTACCGCGCCCTGTTGGGTAATTGCCGATTCCTCGCCGCCAGTTTGGCGCTGGGGCTGATGAGCCTGCCGCTGATCGCCTGGATCGGCCTGGCGCCATTGCTGCTGATCGAGTTGCTCGGGCTGACGCCGCTTGAATATGGCGTCTGGCAAATCCCGATTTTCTCTGCGGTGATTGTCGGCAATCTGATCCTTGACCGGTTGCTGATCACTCACGCCTTGCCGCAACTGATCCGCTTGGCGCTCTGGCCTTTTTGCCTGGGGCTTCTGGCCCTGATCGTCTGCGCACTGGCTGGCGCCGGACTCGGTCCGGTGGTCGCCAGTCTGGCGTTGTACGCAGTCGGATTGGGTATGAGCAATGCCGCGCTGTATCGGTTGGCGCTGTTTGCCAGTGATGACAGCAAAGGTCTGGTATCGGCACTGGTCGGGATGATTTCGATTGCCGTGATGGGCCTCGGCGGCTTGCTGATTGCTGCCATCGGCGGTGGCGCAAGGCTCGAGCTTTTCGCGCTTTGCGCCGCTTTCAGCGGCTTGATGTGTCTCCCTCTGTTGCAGGGTTTGTTGCAACGCACCCCTCCCGACTCCGCCTCTGCTCAGTAAAGGAATATTGAATGCATCACTTCCCCGCCAGCGATGCGCTTTGCGCGTTGCCACACCCCTATTGCCCGGATTCCGTGCCGGTGGGCCTGTTCGATCAGGCCATGACCGAGATCAGTCGGTTTCATTGCCGGCACACCCCCGGCTACGCCCATTGGCTGAACGCCAACGGCCTCGACGAACAGGACCTGGACAGTCTTGATGACTGGGCCCGTCTGCCGCCGATTCTGGCGAACTTCTTCAAACAGCAATTGCTGCTCAGTCCGACCGGAGCGCGCGCCCTGGAACTGACATCGTCCGGCACCAGCGGCCAGAAAAGCCGTATGCGCTATGACCCGCGCAGCCTCGCGGGCGCTCAGTTCATGGTCGAGCGGATCTTCAGCCATTACGGCTGGTACTCACCAGATACGCCTTGCAATTACCTGCTGCTGAGCTACGAACCGCAAGGTGCGATCACCTTGGGAACGTCGTATACCGATCAGTTCCTGTGCCGCTTTGCTCCCGTCAACCGCGTCGCCTACGCGTTACGCAGTAACGGCGACGGCCATCAATTCGATGTGTTCGGCGTCATCACGGCCCTGCAATCGTTCGCCGAAGAAGGCCTGCCCGTGCGCATTTTCGGTTTCCCGGCGTTCCTTTGGCAGACCCTGCAACACATGCAGGCCACAGGCGTGCCCGAGCTGAAACTGCCGGCAGGTTCGCTGGCATTTTTTGGCGGTGGCTGGAAAACCCGGGCCAGCGAGGAAATCCCCAAACAGCAATTGTATGGACGCATCGCCCGGCAACTGGGCATCGAAACCGCACGTTGCCGCGACGGTTACGGTGCGGTCGAGCACGCCGTGCCCTACATCGAATGTGCCCGGCATCATTTTCATGTGCCGGTTTACGCCAAGGCGTACGTGCGCAATCCGCAGGATTTTTCCATCCAGCCCTACGGCCAGCAAGGCTTGCTGGGATTCGTCTCGCCCTACATTTCGTCCAGCCCGGCGCATGCGGTGGTGATGAGCGATCTGGCGACGCTGCACCCTGGCTCAAGTTGCGGCTGCGGCCTCGCCAGCGACTGGTTCGAACTGCATGGCCGTGCGGGCACCACCGCCGGCAGGAGCTGCGCGATGGCCGCCTCCGAATTATTGGGGAGGCACTGACATGTACCTGCTCAACGGAGAGCTTTGCGCCGAAATCGACCTCGACAACGCACTGGCGCAACTGCATCAGACCTTGCCGCACCACCTCAGCACACCGCTGGATAGTGCCGTTGTTCTGACCGCCGCGGGCAACTTTGCGCAGCATCTGCACAGCGCCGAACTGCCGCTGGATGACGAACAACGCCTGGCGCTGATTGACTTCTGTCAGCCTCACGCCCTGCAAACCAAACTTGAACGCGAACTGGGTGATCAGGCCGATTCACTGCGGCGCGTTGATTATCAGCAGTCGCGCTTTGAACGCTGGAGTCCCTTGGGCCTGGTGGTTCACGTCACCCCGGCCAACGCGCCGCTGTTGGCCTGCTGCGCCATGCTCGAAAGCCTGCTGGCCGGCAACCTCAACTGGCTACGCCCCAGCCGCAGCGACCAAGGCCTGACCGCACGCCTGCTGCACGCATTGGTGCAATGCGACCCCAGCGGTCAACTCCGCTATTACGTCGCGGTGTTACCCGTAGCGACGGAGCAGATCGGCCGCTTGTGCAAAATGGCCAATGGCGTATCGGCGTGGGGAGGCGAAACCGCGCTGCAAGCCATCCGCCAACAGTTGCCACCCGGATGCCGCTGGATCGACTGGGGGCACCGCATCAGTTTCGCCTACCTGACGCCAGACGCGGCCTCGCCGCCAGCACTGGACGCGATTGTCGATGAAATCTGCCGACTGGACCAACAAGCTTGCTCCAGCCCGCAATGGTTGCTGGTCGACAGCGACGATCCCGCCGTTGTGCAAGGCATCGGCAGCGCACTGGCCGAGGCATTCGAGCGTCGCGTCGGGCAATGGCCGGCGCTGACTCCGACGGTTCAGGAAGCCAGCGAGATCACCAGCCACACCCTGATGGCGCGTCTGGGCCAGAGCTTTTCCGGTAACACCGGGCAGGTCTGGCGCGCGCCGGGCTGGCGGGTGATCTGGAGCCATGATCAGTCGCTGGCGCCTTCGCCGCTGTTTCGCACGTTGCTGCTCAAACCACTGCCACGGGCGCGACTGACGCAAACACTGCTGCCTTGGCGCAACGTGTTACAGAGTTGCGCGCTGGTCTGCGGTGAAGCGCAGATCAATGAGCTCGCACGCACATTGATTGCAGCGGGCGTCAGCCGAATTACGCCGATCAACGCGATCCACGACGGCTACGACGGCGAGCCCCACGACGGCGTTTACGCACTGCAACGCCTGAGCCGCCGCGTGTCGGTCAGCCTCGCGCCAACGCAGTTGCCCACCCACATGAACCTCGACCAGCCACCTTGCGCACTGACACTGACAGGTCTGCCGATCACCGACAAAGCAGCGTTTATCACGCGACCGACGACAGCGGCGGCGCAGCTGTTTTTCCGCTCCGGCGGCAGCGGCGGCACACCGGCGCTGTCGGGCTTCAGTTACCGCGATTTTCAACGGCAAATGCGCGCGACGGCCGATGGGTTGTTCGCGGCGGGCCTTGATCCGCGCCGCGACAAGGTGATGAACCTGTTCTTCAGTGGCGGCTTGTACGGCGGTTTCTTCAGTTTTGCCAAAGTCCTGGAATTGCTCGGTGCGACGCACCTGCCCATGGGCGCGCCGGCCGACGATGATTACCGTGATATTGCGCAAGTGATCATTGAGCAGCGCGTGACCGTGCTGATCGGCATGCCCAGCACCCTGCATCGACTGTTCCTCAACGAGGGGCCGCGCCTGAGTCGTTATGGGGTGATTGAAAAGGTTTTCCTCGGCGGAGAGCACATCAGCGATCAGTGCCGCGAATTACTGCATCGCTGCGGCGTCGCCAGTATCCGCTCAGCGGTGTACGGCAGTGTCGATGCGGGGCCATTCGGGCATGCCTGCGCCGCCACTGGCGACGGTGTGTTCCATTTGATGGACGCTATCCAGCAGCTGGAAATCGTCGCACTGGAGCAGGACAAGCCGGTCGTTGGCGCTGAAGTCGGCCGTTTGCTGTTCACCTCCAAAGCACGTGAAGGCCAACAGGTGCAGCGCTATGAAGTCGGCGACACCGGCCGCTGGCTGCCCGGCGACTGCCCGTGCGGGCTGAGTTCGCCACGTTTCGAATTGCTGCAACGACACGGCCGACTGCTGCGCATCGGCAGCGACTTCATTTGTCTGAACGAACTCGCCCGGCACCTGCTGGCGCCGTTTCAGTTACACCTCGATCACGCACCCGATGGCCTTGAGCGCCTGCTGATTCACAGCCCTGGCGAACCCGCAGACATTCTCTGCCGACTCGAGGGATACGCGACGCTGGCGACACTCGTGCGCACCGGGCTTCTCACCGTGCAGGCGCAAACCTGCGAGCCGCAACATTTCGACAGAAACAAACACA
This sequence comes from Pseudomonas sp. 29, assembly GCF_002754355.1. Taxonomy (NCBI): domain Bacteria; kingdom Pseudomonadati; phylum Pseudomonadota; class Gammaproteobacteria; order Pseudomonadales; family Pseudomonadaceae; genus Pseudomonas; species Pseudomonas sp. 29. The sequence goes on along the minus strand of NZ_PEEY01000001.1, from coordinate 6,001,583 downwards.
GCGGAAAGATTCCGCCCGTAATCGACTCGCGCCGTTAACAGCGATCGTCAGCCATGGCCAAAACAATTAACGAGAACACCATGAATACAACAACAGAACTTGGCAAGTTGTTCGCTTTTGCCCGCGAACATTCGGCGTATTACGCCAGACACTTGCAAAACGTCGCGCCGCAGACAAATACCCTGGATGAACTTCCGGTAATCGATCCACAACAATACTGGGCAAGTAGCGAGCACCTGGAACAATGGCCGGTACTGACCTCAACGGTCGAACGCGCCCTGGTATTCAAGACCGGTGGAACAACCAGCGCCGGTAAACTTTCAGTATTTACCCGCGAAGAATGGCAGACACTTGTGCGGGACTTCGGCAGCCATCTCGCCGGTCAACTCAATCCCGGCGACCGGGTGGCGAACCTGTTTTTCGTCGGCGACCTGTATGCCAGTTTCATTTTTATCCACGACGCCCTGGCGCACGAACCGGCGGGTGTTACCGAATACCCGTTTACCGGCGACGTCGACCCTGCGGTGCTGGCCGACTCGATCCGCCAACACCGGATCAATGTGCTGGCCGGCGTGCCCGCGCAATTGCTGGCGTTCGCCGCCGTGCTGGAGCGCCAGGCGCGAACCCTGGCCGAAGTGGAAACAATCCTTTACGGCGGCGAAAGCCTGTTCACCGGACAATTGCAGGCGTTGCACCGGGTGTTTCCCAACGCGCGGATTGCCTCGATCGGTTACGCCAGTGTCGATGCCGGTTTCATCGGCGCCGCAAGTCGCGATTGCGCACTCGGCGAGCACCGGATGCTGGCCAGCCACAGCGTGCTGGAAATCGTCGATGAACACACCGGTGAAGTGATCGAAGAATGCGACCGAACCGGACGACTGCTGATCACCAACCTCACCCGCCGACTGATGCCGCTGATCCGCTACCCCGTGGGTGATCTCGCTTGCTGGCGAGAGCCGGCTACTGCGTCGATGCGCAAGTTCGCCTTGATGGGCCGCAGCACCAGCAGTCAGCGGGTGCGCGTGAGCAGCCTGACTCTGTTGATCGAAGACATTGCCGCAATCGTCGCACGCATCACCGCCAGCGACGACTGGCAACTGGTCATCAGCCAATCGGCCAACGTCGATATCGTGTGCCTGAAATGGCTACCCAACGCGCTGACGGCCGAGACCGCTGACGCCAACACGACCTTGCAGCGTGCACTGATCGAGCAATACCCGCTGATCATGCAACTCTGCGCTGAGCGCTTGATCGAGTTGCAGATTACCCATTGCACACCCGATGAACTCGCTCGCCATCCGCGTTCCGGCAAGCGCCAACGCGTCGTCGATCTGCGTGTCTACGCCACGCCCGGACCGGAGCAACGTCCATGGACAACTTGACGCTGCGCAGTTATCGCCGATCCGACGCCAGGGCGATCAGCCATCTGTTTCGGGAAATCTATGGTGACCACTACGTGCAGCCGCACGTGTATTTGCCGTTGATGATCAATCAGAACCATGGCGAGGGTCGCTGGCATTCGCTGGTGGCGGAATCCGGGAAAAAAATCCTCGGCCACGCCACGTTGTGCAGAAACGCGGGATCGCCTACGGCGGAACTGGCGTTGAGCGTGGTCCATCCGTCAACACGCGGGCAGAACATCGCGACGCAGTTGGGCATGCGGCTGTTGATCCATGCCCAGGCACTCGGTTGTCACGGCGTGACCATCAAACAGGTGACACAGCATCTCTACACCCAACGCATGGCTGACCGACTCGGTTTTTGCAGCACCGGGTTGTTGCTCGACTACGTCCCCTCACCGTTTGGCGAGCCACTGCCGGAGTCCATCGTCATCGGCTACACCCCTGTCGAAGGCTATCGCCGCCCGCTCCCGGCATTGTTCTGGCCGCAAAGCTGTCACGATTTCATGGCGCATTTGTGCGGCGTATACGGAACACAAGACAAAGAAGCGCGTTGGGTGGGAGAACCGATGCAGGTTGAACAATGCTCAGGGCGTTATGACGTGGTGCTGAAAAAACTCGACGCCGGCTTGCTTCAACAGCTACGACGACTGCCCGAACACTGGATGATCTCGATCAGGCTAAGACTGGCAACAGGCTTCGCCAATGCCGTGGATAGCCTGTCGGCAATGGGCTTCGTCTTCACCGGGATTGCCCCGAATGAACGGGGCGCTGGATGGTTGGCTTTGTTTCATCGGGGCTATCGCGCGCGATCGCTGGAGCTGCGCTGCCCACACCTGCAACGACTGCATGATCAGGCTCAACAACGCGTCGCGGCACGCTGAAGCGAGGCGTTGCCGGGTTCTTGCACATCAACCAGCCCGTTCAAGCGTTGAGCGGGCTAAACGGTCAGCCTCAAGCTTTGGCTTTGACACCTTCATCGACCGGCTTCGCGGCGTTGCCTTCACCGTATGTCTTGAGGTTCTGCAGGACATAGATCGCTTTCTTGAACTCGGGAATCAGACTCTGGCCGTAAGCGTTGCCATTGAGGCCATTGTTCTGAATGGCGTCGAGCTGGGTCGCGAAATACTCCAGGGCGTTGAATTTGGCATCGATATCTTTGGTCACGCCAAAACGGTCGAACTTGTCACCGGCGTTCTTCAAGGTAAACGACGTGATCTCGGAGATCAGGCCGCGGCTGCGCAGCATCTCGCTCAGATTTCCCAATTGTTTTACTGAAACATTCGCAGGATCAAAGCCCTTGATGGCCTTGCGCAGGCCCTGCTTGTCCATTTCAGCGGTATTCAGCGCGGTGGGATTGGTACCGACCTTGGTCAGCATCTGCTGCACTTTGATGCTCTGGGCCACTTGTTTTTTCGCGCCGGTGTTACGAACCATAACTCCTGCTTTGCTCTCCCAGCCGCCGACAATACCGATCGTCATGAGAAGACTCCCTGTGAAATGAACAAAAAAATATCCGTGTTGAACGGCAATAATGGCCGCGAGTATCGGCGGGCGAATTGATGGCACCAACCTATTTCTGCACTTTTTTACAATTCTTGTACATTCTCGATACAAAAGCCCAATGGCCCGCGTTCACTGATCCAAAGTTGTCATGACAAGGTAACGAAAATCACTTTTTTGCTTATCGACGCGCGCTGATCAACACCTGTGTATCGATCTCGATACCGGCCGGTCATCGGTATTGCTGCTTTTTAGGACGCGAGTACCTAAAGCTTCCGGGCACCACGACGATACGCTGGAGATACCCGCACTGTTTTATCCCTGCCCCTAATAAGAAACGCTGCTCAAGGACCGGACTCCATGCCCGCATTCCGCACTATTCAGGCTCGCTACACGCTGTTTCTGGTTCTGTTCATCCTGCTGTTGTCGGTGTTGACCGTGGTTGGCATCAGCCAACTGGTCGCCCCGAAACTGCGCCATACCGAAGAACAGGTGGTACTCAACCGCATCGCCGAAGTCGCCGAGCAGATTCAGGGCGAGTTGAACAAAGTGCAGGCGCAACAGCGCAGCATCACCCAGACCATCCCGCTGCTCGACAGCGCCGCCATCGACGCAGTGCTGCCAGGTCTGGTCGATCAGTACGGCGAGCTGAAAGTATTCGGCGGCGGGATCTGGCCTCTGCCGGGGCAACGTGAAGCCGGGCGCAACAAATACAGTACGTTCTGGCACCGCGACGCCTCGGGCAAACTCGCCGTCAACACCTTCTGGAACAGCGACGCGGCGCCCAACTACTACGACCAGAGCTGGTACAAGGGCGGCATGGCCACTCCGCGCGGTCAATGCGCCTGGGCGGCGGCCTATAAAGATGACGCCAGCGCCGAGCCGCGCACCAACTGCGCCATGGCCATCCAGAAAAACGGCAATGCGTGGGGCGTGTCGACCATTGACGTCACCCTTGGCTTCTTTAACGACCTGGTGGCGCGCAAGGAAAAAGACCTTAACGCTGAGATGCTGATTGTTGAAGCCGACGGCAAGGTCATCAGTAACAGCTCGCGCATCAGTGGCCCGATCGTGCTGAAGAACATCAGCGAACTGGCCGGCACGTCGACCTTCGCCAGCCAGGTCAAAGCCGGGTTGCAGAACCGCGATCAGGCGCAGCGCATCGAATTCGATAACAACGGTGAAGCCAGCACTTTCTTCATGCGTCCTATCGAAGGCACGCCGTGGTTCCTCGCCACGGCGCTGCCGACGAAAATGCTCACCGCCCAGCGTGATGACGTCCTCAGCACCTTGAGCCTGTTGCAGATTCCGCTGGTGATCCTGCTGGTGCTGTTGCAGGTCTACGCGATTCGTCAGTTGGTGCAACGCATGAAAGCCTTGAAAGCCAACATCGATTTGCTGTCCAGCGGCGATGCCGACCTGACCCGGCGCATCACCATTCGCGCCGAAGATGAACTCGGCGCCATCGGTCACTCGGTGAACACCTTTATTGCCTACTTGCAAAACATGATCGGCGAAGTCACCCAGGCCACCGGCGCCATGGCCTCCAGCCTGGATAACCTGCAACGCACCTCGGCGCAGACCAGCCAGATTCTGTTGCGTCATGCTTCGGAAACCGATCAGACCGTTACCGCCATCACCGAAATGAGTTCGACGGCAGAAAGCGTTGCGCAGAACGCCGCCGAAACCGCCGCGTTTACCCAGCGCGCCAATGAAAATGCCGACCGTTCGCGGGTGGTGGTGGGCGAAGCGACCAACAGCGTGGTCGCGTTGATCGATGAAGTGGCCAGCGCTACACACAAAGTTGAAAACATGCAGCAGGACGCCCAGCGCATCACCGAAATTCTCGGGGTGATCGGCGCGATTGCCGGGCAGACCAACCTGTTGGCGCTCAACGCGGCCATCGAAGCAGCACGCGCCGGTGAACAGGGCCGTGGTTTTGCCGTGGTTGCCGATGAAGTGCGTGCCCTCGCCGCGCGCACCCAGGCCAGCACCTCGGAAATCAACGAGATGTTGACGCGTCTGACTCAGGGCGTGAGCTCGTCGGTCAGCGCCATGGAAAACACCCAGGCCAGTTGCCAGTCCGCCGCCGACGCGACCGCACGGGTCAACTCCGGTCTGGACGAAATGGCCGGCTCGGTCAGCCACATCAACAGCCTCAGCACCCAGATCGCCACCGCCGCCGAGCAGCAAAGCGCCGTGACCGAAGAGATCAACCGCAGCATGGTGCAGATCCGCCACATGGTCGATGAGCTGGTGCAGAGTGGCAAAGCCAGCGAACTCAACACTCACCAGTTGCTCGAAGCCAACAGCCGGGTGAGCGCGATCATGGGCCGTTTCAAAGTGCGCTGATCCCTCGTACCACAAGGGTTTTCTGCCCAACAGATAACCCTTGTGGGAGCGAGCCTGCTCGCGAAAGCGATCTTTCAGTCCCCGCTTCAGTGTTTGAACTACCGCATTCGCGAGCAGGCTCGCTCCCACAGGTTGGTGCTGCGTTTTGCAACAACTGGAAACATTGCGTTGATGCCCAGCGGCAAAAACCGGTCAAAATGCGTGCTTTCCGATTGTCACCCGAGCCGAGAATCCGTTATGCGAACCCACCTGCGTCTGCTCGCCCTGAGCGCCCTGTTCATCTCCGCAATGGCCCAGGCTGCCGACCTGATTCCGATCGAAGTCCATCGCGATGCCAATTGCGGCTGCTGCAAGAAATGGATCAGCCACCTTGAAGCCAATGGCTTCAAAGTCGAAGATCACGTCGAAAGCGACATGAGCAGCTTCAAGCAGCAACATGGCGTACCGCCGCGTCTGGCCTCGTGCCACACCGCGATCATCAACGGCAAATTCGTCGAAGGCCATGTGCCCGCGGAACAGGTTCTGGCCCTGAGCAAGCGTGACGATCTGCTCGGCGTCGCCGCACCGGGCATGCCAATGGGCTCGCCGGGCATGGAAATGGACGGCATGAGTGATGCTTATCAGGTTATCGGCCTGAAGAAAGACGGGGCTGAAGTGGTCGTGGCGGATTACCCGGCCCATTGATCATCACGGCGTACGGCGGCCTGTTTCTCGCCGCTTTCGGCGCGGCGACCTTGTTGCCGCTGCAATCCGAGGCGTTACTGGTCGGCCTGATCGTCAGCGAGCGTTATTGGCTGTGGGGGCTGCTGGCGGTGGCGACGCTGGGCAACGTACTCGGCTCGCTGGTCAACTGGTGGCTGGGGCGCGGGATCGAGCGCTTTCAGGATCGGCGCTGGTTTCCGGTCAGCGCCGCGCACATGGCGAGGGCGCGCAAACACTATGAGCGCTACGGTCACTGGTCGTTGCTGCTGAGCTGGTTGCCGATCATTGGCGACCCCCTGACGCTGATTGCCGGCGTGATGCGCGAACCGCTAGGGCGCTTTCTGTTGATCGTCACCCTGGCCAAAGGTGCACGTTACGGCGTGCTGGCCCTGCTGACGCTGGGGTGGCTGGGTTGAACGTTCAGGCGCGGGCATTGCCTGTGTTTAACGTCGGCGTAATCCGCTCGTTCCAGCATCGGCCGATTTCAAACGGAGTTTGACCTTATGTCTGTCATGTTTTCCCGTTGGCTGCCTGGCCTGTTTCTTTGCGCCGCCCTGCCCCTGTCGGCGCAGGCTGCGACGTCAAGCGAAGCGACGCCGGAAGGCCCGGCCTATGGCCCGGAACTGCAAGGCTTCGATTATCCCTACACCCTTAAACACTTTGCCTTTCAGTCCCAGGGCAAATCCCTGCAGATGGGTTACATGGACGTCGCCGCTCACGGCAAGGCCAACGGCCGCACTGTGGTGCTGATGCACGGCAAGAATTTTTGCGCAGCCACCTGGGACAGTTCGATCAAGGCCTTGAGCGAATCCGGTTACCGGGTGATCGCACCGGACCAGATCGGCTTCTGCACCTCCAGTAAACCCGACAACTATCAATACAGCTTTCAGCAACTGGCGACCAACACTCAGCAGTTGCTCAAAGCGCTGGGCATTCAAAAAGCCACGCTGCTCGGTCATTCCACCGGCGGCATGCTCGCCACGCGTTATGCCTTGCTGTTCCCCGAGCAGGTCGAGCAACTGGCGCTGGTCAACCCGATCGGCCTGGAAGACTGGAAAGCCCTCGGCGTGCCGTATCGCACCGTGGATCAGTGGTATCAGCGTGAGCTGAAAGTCAGCGCCCAAGGCATCCGTGATTACGAACGCACCACTTACTACGACGGCCGCTGGAAACCGGAATTCGACCGTTGGGTGGACATGCTCGCCGGGCTGAGCAAAGGCCCGGGCAAGACTCAGGTCGCATGGAACTCAGCGCTGATCTACGACATGATTTTCACCCAGCCGGTGTATTACGAGTTCAAAGACCTGAAGATGCCGACCCTGCTGCTGATCGGCACCTCCGACACTACGGCCATCGGCAAGGACCTCGCGCCGCCTGAGGTGAAAGCGAAAATCGGCCATTACGACGTGCTCGGCAAACAAGTGGCCAAGCTGATCCCGCAGTCGACGCTGGTGGAGTTTCCCGGCATGGGCCACGCGCCACAAATGGAAGAGCCGGCACAGTTCCACAAGGCCTTGCTCGGCTGGCTGAATACAACCAATCCCGTTCGTTGATGAGGTAAGGCTGATGGCGGTGCAGATTGCAGTAATCGATGACTGGCAGGACGTGGCCCGCGACGTGGTCGACTGGTCGGTGCTCGATGGCCTCGGTGAGGTGACGTTCGAACACGATTACCCGGCGGACAATGCCACACTGGCCGAGCGACTGGGCCGCTATCAGGTGATCTGCGTGATGCGCGAGCGCACGCGCTTCGATGAGGATTTGCTCAAGCGTTTGCCTCATCTGAAATTGCTGGTCACCGGCGGCATGCGCAACGCAGCACTGGATATGCAAGCGGCCGCCAGGCTGGGGATCAAGGTTTGCGGCACCGACAGTTACAAGCATGCCGCGCCGGAACTGACCTGGGCGCTGATCATGGCGGCGACACGCAATCTGGTGAACGAAGCCAATGCCCTGCGCGCCGGCCATTGGCAGCAAGGGCTGGGCGGCGATCTGCATGGCAAGACCCTCGGGATTTTGGGTCTTGGCAGCATCGGCCAGCGCGTCGCGCAGTTTGGCCAAGTGTTCGGCATGCGGGTGATTGCCTGGAGCGAAAACCTCACCGCCGAACGCGCTGAACAGGCTGGCGTGACGTATGTGAGCAAGCAGGAACTGTTCGAACAGTCCGATGTGTTGTCGGTGCATCTGGTGCTCAGCGAGCGCAGTCGCGGGCTGGTCGATGCGCAGGCACTGGGCTGGATGAAGCCGACGGCCCTGCTGGTCAACACCGCCCGCGGGCCGATTGTCGATGAGGCGGCGCTGATCAAGGCGTTGCAGAAACAGCAGATCGCCGGGGCGGCGCTGGACGTGTTCGAACAGGAACCGCTGCCCGCGATGCACCCGTTTCGAACGCTGGACAATGTACTGGCGACGCCGCATGTCGGGTATGTCAGCCGGCAGAACTATGAGCAGTTCTTTTCGCAGATGATCGAGGATATTCAGGCTTGGGCGGCTGGGGAGCCGGTTCGCCTGTTGAACTGAGAATTCCCATCATTACGCTGGTGTAGCGACCACCGCCTTCGCGAGCAAGCTCGCTCCCACATTGGATCTGTGCCAGGAACACATTTTCTGTCCACTGAAGATCTCCTGTGGGAGCGAGCCTGCTCGCGAAGGGGCACTCACTGTCACCCCATCAACAAACTGCCCGCACCACAACAGTGCAACCGCACTTCCCGCTAGCACAGAATCGTGACCGATCAGTCACCGTTTTCGCCCTCCCTCGCAGAAAAACCTGCACTTCGTCGGTGCGTTTCCCCCTCAAAAGCACGGTCGGCGTGGCTTGCCAACCGATTGTCGAACAATTTACCCATTTGCTCCGCCCCGCTCTAGGATCTGGCCTAGACTGACTTTCGCGGGGTAAAACCGACCGGTCACATCGCGGAAAAAAAGTCGAAACTTTTGCGCGCGGCGGCTGGTCATCTGAAAGACAGGGCCATAGCGACTGGTGCAATCCTTGCAACGGCCCGTTCACCCATTCTGCTTGCGCGTGTTGGGTAGCGTTTGCTCACCGATGCGTGGCGCGTTTGCGCCCGGCCACAGGACTTGGCCATGGACATCGCTTGTTCAAGACAAGAATCAGATCAACGAGACGGGAGATTCATATGATCAGTGCGGCATTGGAAATTCAGGGAGAGCGTGCTCAGCAGGCGGTTGGTGAATCGAGCACCATCAGTGTTCCTGGCAGCCGACAGATCAACATTCCCGGCACCAAAACGCTGACTCCGGTAGCGAGTCAGAACCCCAACAAGAAAAAAGTCTTGTTCGTTACCTCGGAAATCGCCGATCTGGTCAAGACCGGTGGTCTGGGTGACGTCTCCGCTGCCCTGCCCCGGGCCATGGCCCATCTGCACGACGTGCGCGTGTTGATCCCCGGTTACCCGCAGGTGATGCACAGCGAAAACCCGATCCACATCATCGGCGAACTGGGCGGCCACGCAGCGCTGCCGCCGTGCAAGATCGGGCGCATGGACATGCCGGACGGTCTGGTCATCTACGTGCTGATCTGCCCCGAACTCTATGAGCGCGAAGGTTCGCCCTACGGCGCCAATAACGGCCGCGACTGGCCGGATAACCACATTCGCTTCGCCCGCCTCGGTCTGGCCGCCGCCGACATCGCCGCTAACCTCGCGCAAATTCACTGGTGCCCGGATCTGGTGCACGCCCATGACTGGCCGGCCGGTCTCGCGCCTGCCTATATGCACTGGCGCGGGCAGCGTACGCCCACCCTGTTCACCATTCACAACCTCGCCTATCAAGGCGTGACCAGCCTCGGCTCCTGCCCGGAGCTGGGGATTCCAGCCCATGCCCTGCAACAGGAAGGCATGGAGTTCTACGGCAAGATGTCGTTCCTCAAGGCCGGCATGGCGTATTCGAGCCATATCACCACGGTCAGCGCCACTTATGCGCAGGAAATCACCACCCCGGATTTCGGCTGTGGCCTCGACGGCTTTCTCGCCGCCAAGACTCAGCAAGGTTTGCTCAGTGGTATCCCCAACGGCATCGATGAAAGCTGGGATGCGGCCACCGATCCGCACCTGTTTGCACCGTTTGCAATTGGCGACTGGGAAGGCAAAGCGATCAACGCCGCGCACGTGCGTGAGCTGTTCGGCCTCAACGATTCCAGCGGACCGTTGTTCGCTGTGGTGTCGCGACTGGTCTACCAGAAAGGTCTGGACCTGACGATAGCGGTATCCGAATACATCGTGCAGAACGGTGGCCAGATCGCAATCATCGGTCGCGGCGAACCGGAAGAAGAACAAGCCATGCGCGAACTCGCGCTGCGCTTTCCTGGGCAGATCGGTGTGCGCATCGGCTTCAATGAAACCGACGCCCGACGCATGTTCGCCGGCAGCGATTTCCTGCTGATGCCTTCGCGTTACGAGCCTTGCGGTTTGAGTCAGATGTACGCCCAGCGTTTCGGCTCGCTGCCGGTGGCGCGCAATACCGGTGGTCTGGCCGACACCATTGAAAACGGCGTCACCGGTTTCCTCTTCGATGAGTCCACCGCTGAAAGCTATCAAGAGGCCCTGAGCCGCGCGTTCAAGGTATTCGCCTTCCCCGAACTGCTCAACGCCATGCGTTGCCGCGCAATGGCTGCGCCGTTCAACTGGTGCAAAGCGGTTGAACCGTACGCCGAACTCTACGAACAACTGGTCGCCAAGGCGCTGGGTAAAGCTCACCACAAATAACCAGGGAGGTTCACCACGATGCCGTTACGGTCTACTGAAACCTGGCCCCACGGCGCGATCATGCTGGACGCCGAACACACGCAATTTGCGCTATGGGCGCCGGATGCGTTTTACGTGAGTGTCGAACTCGAAAACGGCCAGTCGCTGCCGATGCTGCCTCAGGCAGACGGCTGGTTTGTGATCAAGGCCCGCTGTCCGGCGGGCACCCGCTACCGCTACAACATCGACGGCGAACTGGAGGTGCCCGATCCGGCCTCCCGAGCCCAGGATGGCGACCTCAACCGCCACAGCGTGGTGGTCGATCCTCTGGCTTATCAATGGCGACACACGGCCTGGCACGGTCGGCCATGGAGCGAAGCGGTGATCTACGAGTTGCACGTCGGTGCGCTCGGTGGTTTCGCGGAAGTCGAACAACATCTGGCGCGCCTTGCAGGCCTGGGCATCACCGCCATCGAACTGATGCCGCTGGCGCAGTTCCCTGGCGAACGCAATTGGGGCTACGACGGTGTTTTGCCCTATGCTCCGCAAGCCTCCTACGGCACGCCGGAACAACTCAAACACCTGATCGACAGCGCCCACAGCCACGGTCTGGCGGTAATTCTCGACGTGGTCTACAACCACTTCGGCCCGGACGGCAATTACCTGCACCGTTACGCCAAAGGCTTCTTTCGCGAAGACAAGCACACGCCGTGGGGCGCGGCGATCGATTTTCGTCGCAGCGAAGTGCGCGAGTTCTTCATCGAAAACGCGCTGATGTGGCTGCTCGAATACCGTTTCGACGGCCTGCGCCTCGACGCCGTGCATGCCATTGAGGATCCGGATTTTCTCAGCGAAATGGCCCGACGCATCCGCGCGCAGATCGACCCCAGCCGGCATGTCTGGCTGACCGTGGAAAACGAACTCAACCAGTCGAGCCTGCTGGAATACGACTACGACGCGCAGTGGAACGACGACGGCCATAACGCCCTGCACGTCCTGCTCACTGGCGAAACCGATGCGTATTACGCCGACTACGCCGCACAACCCACCGAACAATTGGCGCGCTGCCTCAGTCAGGGTTTTGTTTTCCAGGGCCACATCACCCGCCATGGCGAACCACGCGGCGAACCCAGCGAACACCTGCCCTCCACGGCGTTCGTGCTGTTCCTGCAAAACCACGATCAGATCGGCAACCGTGCGTTCGGCGAGCGCCTGCATCACCTGGCCGATCCGCGTGCCGTGCAGGCAGCGACCGTGTTGTTACTGCTGTCGCCGATGATTCCGCTGATGTTCATGGGCGATGAGTTCGCCGCCGAGCAGCCGTTCCTGTTTTTCACCAGTCACCACGGTGAACTGGCCAAGTTGGTGCGTGAGGGCCGCCGCAATGAATTCGCCGCGTTCAGTGCCTTCACCGATCCGCACAAACGCGAGCAGATTCCCGACCCTAACGCCGAAAAAACCTTCCACGCCTCACAGCCGAGGTTGATCGGCAATGGCAGCGCGAAACAGCAGGAAACCCTCGCGCTGTACCAGAAGCTGCTGCAATTTCGCCATCAATACATCATCCCCCATCTGTCCGGCACGCAAGCGCTCGGCGCGCATATGCTCGGTTATGGCGCGGTCAGTGCGCGCTGGCGTCTGGGCAATGGCAGCGAGCTGCGAATTGACCTGAACCTCAGCGACACGCCAGTGGTCAACCCTCCACAGACCGAGGCCGTGTGGTTGTTTCAACAGCCATCCAGCGTCGATCTATCGGAATCGGGCGAACTGCCCGCGTATTGCGCGCTTGTCAGCCTCACGGCCGCAACCCCTTTGCAACCTCTGGATGGAGAGCGCCTATGAGCGATGCGCAACTGGAAATACTTGCAAGCCGCGCCGGCCTTGCCGTCGACTGGATCGACGCCAACGGCCGCCCGCAAAAAGTCGCCCCGGCGGTGCTGCGCAATGTTCTGATCGGACTCGGCCACCCCGCCAGCACCGCGCAGGAAATCGACGCCAGCCTGCTGGAACTGCAAGCTGCCCAACAAGACCGCCACTTGCCGCCGCTACTCACTAGCGATGTCGGCGTCGGCCTCGATCTGGGTCGGTATTTCGCCCCGCAAACCCCGTGCGAAATCCACCTTGAAGACGGCTCGCGGCTGAACCTGAAACTCGATTCTGAAGCAGTACTGCCGGGACTGATTCCGGTCGGCTATCAACAGGTGCACATCGGCGATCAATATTTCACCTTGGCCGTGGCCCCGGAGCGCTGCTTCAGTGTCGGCGATGCGGTGGATAATCCGATTCCCCGTGTTTGGGGTCTGAGTGCGCAACTGTATTCGCTGCGCCGCCCCGGCGATGGCGGTTTCGGTGACACCCAAGCGTTGGAGGATCTGGTCCGCGTGGCGGGTGAACGCGGCGCCGATGCGCTGGCAATCAGCCCATTGCACGCGATGTTCAGCGCCGATACCGGGCGCTACAGCCCTTATTCGCCGTCCAGTCGTCTGTTCCTCAATCCCCTGTACGCCGCGCCCGGCGCGATTCTTGGTGAGCGCGCTTTGCGCGATGCGATCGACGCGACCGGCCTCGCCGAGCAGTTTGCGCAACTGGAAGACCTGACCCTGATCGACTGGCCAAGCGCCGCCGACGCCAAGCAAAAACTCCTGCAAGCCTTGTATGAAGGTTTCGTCGCCGGTGACCACCCGCTGAACCCGGACTTCGCCAGTTTCCGCCATGCCGGTGGTGAAGCACTGGAAAACCATTGCCGCTTCGAAGCCATTCAGGAAATGCGCGCCGCCCGTGGTGAAAACCTCGACTGGCGGCAATGGCCGGAACACTGGCACGACCCACGCGGCGCGGCGCTCGAAGCGTTTGCCGAGGAATATGCCGAACGCATCGGCTACTTCGCTTTTTGCCAATGGCTGATCCACCGTTGCCTGGAACGCGCGCAAACCGCTGCACGCGGCGCCGGCATGGGCATTGGCCTGATCGCCGATCTGGCGGTGGGTGCCGATGGCGCCGGTAGCCAGGCCTGGAGTTTCCAGGATGAATTGCTCGCCTCGCTGACCGTGGGTGCGCCGCCGGATATTCTCAATCGCTCGGGCCAAGGCTGGGGCATTTCCGCATTCTCGCCGGAAGGCCTGATTCGCAATGGTTTCCGTGCCTTCATCGACATGCTGCGTGCCAACTTCGCCCACGCCGGTGGTTTGCGCATCGACCATGTCATGGGCCTGCAACGCTTGTGGGTGATCCCCAACGGCGCGGCGCCGGCCGATGGCGCGTACCTGTATTACCCGGTCGATGACTTGCTGCGATTGCTGACCCTCGAATCCCATCGTCACCAGGCCATCGTCCTCGGTGAAGACCTCGGCACGGTGCCCGATGGCCTGCGTGAAAAGCTCATCGCCCGCTCCATGCTCGGCATGCGCGTGCTGCTGTTCGAGCAGGACAACACCTTTTTCAAACCGATTCTCGACTGGCCGGACAACGCCTTGGCGACCACCAGCACCCACGACCTGCCAACGCTCAACGGCTGGTGGCATGGTCGTGATATCGACTGGAACGCGCGCTTGGGCTTTGTCGATGCCAACGGTGAAATCGAATGGCGGCATCACCGCCAGCGTGAGCGCGAAGGCCTGCGCAACGCGTTGAGCCAGGACCCGCAAAACTTTCGCGAGGAATCCCACGAGGCCGATCAAGTGGTCGATGCCGCCGTACGCTTCCTTGGCCACACCCGCGCGCCGTTGGTGCTGTTGCCGCTGGAAGATGCGCTGGGCATCAATGAACAGGCGAATCTGCCCGGCACCATCGACACCCATCCGAACTGGTCACGGCGCTTGCCCGGCACCAGTGAGGCGCTGCTCGATGGCGCGGATGCGGCGCGACGTCTGGAATTACTCGCCTGCGCAAGGCTTCAGGCTGGCGAGCGTGACCAATGAACCAAGCGCTCATCCAGCCCCTGCGCGCGACCTTGCGCCTGCAATTTCATAAAGGTTTCACCCTCGAACACGCGGTGCCATTGGTGCCGTACTTCGCCCGGCTCGGCATCAGCCATATTTATGCCTCGCCGCTGCTCGCAGCGCGGGCCGGTTCGATGCACGGCTACGACGTGGTCGACCCGACCCAGGTCAACCCGGAACTTGGCGGCGAGCCGGCGTTACGGCGCTTGGTTAACACCCTGCGCGAACACAACATGGGCCTGATCCTCGACATCGTTTCCAACCACATGGCGGTCGGTGGCAGCGACAACCCGTGGTGGCTTGATCTGCTGGAATGGGGGCGGCTGAGTCCTTATGGCGAGTTCTTCGACATTCAATGGCATTCGCCGGACCCACTGATGGAAGGCCAGTTGCTGCTGCCGTTCCTCGGCAGCGATTACGGCGTGGCCCTGCAGGAAGGCACGCTGAAACTGCACTTCAATGCGCAGACCGGCAGTTTCCATGTCGAGCACTACGACCATCACTTCCCGGTGTGCCCGAATGATTACCCTGAGCTGCTGAAATCCTCGGATGCGCTGAAGCCGTTGGCCGATCGCTTCGGCGCCCTCAGCTATCAGACCGATGCCCATTCACTGGCGATTCCGCTCAAAGAAGAATTGCGCCAATTGGCGAGTGATCCGTCAATTGCCGAGGCCATCGAAAACAACCTGAAGCATTACGATTCGACCAGCGAAGAAGGCTTCCACAAACTGCATGAGTTGCTCGAACGTCAGAGCTATCGCCTGGCGAGTTGGCGCACGGCGGCTGACGACATCAACTGGCGGCGCTTTTTCGACATCAACGAACTCGGCGGGCTGCGTGTCGAGCGCCCGGCAGTGTTCGAAGCCACCCACGGCAAGATCTTCCAGTTGATTGCCGAAGGGCTGGTCGATGGTTTGCGCATCGACCACATCGACGGTCTCGCCGACCCGCGCGGTTACTGCCGCAAACTGCGCCGCCGGGTTGATCTGCTGGCACCGGGCAGACATTTGCCGATCTACGTCGAGAAAATCCTCGGCGCCGGCGAAACCCTGCACCGCGACTGGGCGGTGGACGGCACCACCGGTTATGAATTCATGAATCAGCTGTCGCTGTTGCAACACGACCCGGACGGCGAATTTGTGCTCGGTGACCTCTGGCAACGGCGCACCGAGCGCCCCGCCGCGTTCATCGAAGAAGCACAACTGGCGCGTCAGCAGATCCTCAACGGCTCGCTCGCCAGCGATTGCGAAAGCGTCGCCCAGGCGCTGCTGCAAGTCGCCCGCGATGACCTGATGACCCGCGACCTGACCCTCGGGGCGATCCGCCGAGTGCTGCAAGCGTTGATCGTGCACTTCCCGGTGTATCGCACGTACATCAGCGCCATGGGCCGCTCCGCGCAGGATGAAAAGTTCTTCCAGCAGGCCATGGACGGCGCGCGACAGAGCCTCGGTGAAGGCGATTGGCCGGTGCTCGACTGCGTTGCCGCATGGCTTGGCGGTACGCCGTGGCGGCGTAAACCGCGCGGGCGTTCGCGCAAGATTCTCAAGCATGCCTGCGTACGCTTTCAGCAACTGACCTCACCGGCAGCGGCCAAAGCCGTGGAAGACACCGCGCTGTATCGCTCCGCTGTGCTGCTGTCGCGCAATGACGTCGGCTACAACACCGAACAGTTCAGCGCTCCGCTCAGCGACTTTCATGCGGTCAATCAACAACGGCTGAGTGAATTTCCCGACAACTTGCTGGCCACCGCGACCCACGATCACAAACGTGGTGAAGACACCCGCGCACGTCTGGCCGTACTCAGTGAGCGCAGCCATTGGTACGCCGAGCAGATCGAGCTGTGGCGCGCCCTCGCCCGCCCGGTGCGGGTGGATGATCAGATGCCATCGAGCGGCGATGAGCTGATTCTCTATCAAGCGTTGCTGGGCAGTTGGCCGCTGCAACTGCGTGACGACGACCAGGCGGGTTTCGCCGACTACGCCAAGCGCATCTGGCAATGGCAGCAGAAAGCCCTGCGTGAAGCCAAGCTGCAAAGCAGTTGGAGCGCACCGAGCGAAAGCTACGAAAACGCCGCGCAAGCGTTCACCGAAAAACTCCTCACCGGTGAGGAAGGCGAACTGCTGCGCGCCGCGCTGAGCAAGACCGTCAACAGCATCGCCGCTGCCGGCGCGCTCAATGGTTTGGCGCAAACCTTGCTGCGCATGACCGTGCCGGGGGTGCCGGACCTGTATCAGGGCAATGAGTTCTGGGACTTCAGCCTGGTCGATCCGGACAACCGCCGGCCGGTGGATTACGCCGCTCGCGAACACGCTTTGCACGAGCCACTGCCAGCTGTGGAGTTGCTGGCGAATTGGCGTGACGGGCGCATCAAGCAAGCCTTGATCGCCCAAGTGCTAAAGCTGCGCGTCGAACATGCCGAGCTGTTTCGCCGGGGCAGCTACCAGGCTCTGGAAGTGCTCGGCAGTCAGGCGCACAACGTGCTCGCGTTTGCCCGTGAGCACGCGGGGAAGCAGGCCATCGTGATCGTGCCGGTCCGTTGCGCGACCCTGCTGGAAAACGGTGCTGTACCTCAGGTCGATGCGCTGCGCTGGGGCGATACGCGGGTGGTTTTACCGTTCGCCGCCTCTGCGACAAACCTGAAGGGACTTTTTTCAAGCAGCGCAGTCACAAAAAACAGGGAGCTGAATATCAGCGACGCGCTGGGGGATGTCCCGGTCAATCTCTTTATCCAACACTTAACGTAAGCATGAGTTCAGTTCAGGAGCATTGCGATGAGTACCGACGATAAACGCATCCGCGAATTCGCCTATCAAATCTGGGAATCGGAAGGTAAGCCCGAGGGGCATGAAGAACGCCACTGGGAAATGGCGCGCAAGCTCGCCGAAGCGGAAGCGCTGGCACCGAAGAAACCGCCGAAAGCCGCCGGCAGCAAACCGGCGGGCAAGACAGCTGAGGCCAAGGCCCCGGCCGCCAAGCCGAAACCACCGGCCAAAGCCAAGCCGGCCAGCGCCGCTAAAGTGGTTCCCCCAGGCGAAAAGCCTGCCGAGAAAAAGCCTCGGGCGCCGAAGAAGCCTTCGGCGATCTGACGCTCACCGGAAATATGAATTGAATGACCGTGTGGCGGGTTCGCTCGCCACCGAGGGCTCACTCGCCCTGAAGAAATACACAAATCCCTTGTGGGAGCGAGCTTGCTCGCGAATGCGATCTGCCATTCAACATTGAAGTCGACTGACATTGCGCTTTCGCGAGCAAGCTCGCTCCCACAGGGGATTGGTGTTAACCGAACCATCCCGATTTTTGCAGGAGCAATCATGACCCGTCCAAAGAATGCCGAGCCCACCGCGCACGCCGAGCCGTCGAGAATCCGTGAAGGCCTGCCCTTCCCGCTCGGTGCGACCTGGGATGGTCTGGGGGTGAACTTTGCTCTGTTTTCCGCCAACGCCACCAAGGTCGAACTGTGCATCTTCGACGATGCCGGCGAAGTCGAACTCGAACGTATCGAACTGCCGGAATACACCGATGAGATCTACCACGGCTACCTGCCCGATGCGCACCCGGGGCTGATCTACGGCTACCGCGTCTACGGACCGTACGACCCGGCCAACGGCCACCGCTTCAACCACAACAAATTGCTCATCGACCCGTACGCCAAGCAGTTGGTCGGCCAACTCAAATGGTCGGAAGCGCTGTTCGGCTACACCATCGGCCACCCCGACGCCGACCTCAGTTTCGATGAACGCGACAGCGCGCCATTTGTACCCAAGTGCAAAGTCATCGACCCGGCGCACACCTGGGGCAATGACCATCGCGTCAGCGTGCCGTGGGACAAGACCATCATTTATGAAACCCACGTGCGCGGCATCAGCATGCGTCACCCTTCGGTACCGGAGAACGTACGCGGCACCTTTGCCGGGCTGATGGTCGACGACGTGCTCGAACACATTCGCAAGCTCGGCGTGTCCACCGTCGAATTGCTGCCGATTCATGCCTTCGTCAATGACCAGCATCTGCTGCACAAAGGCATGACCAATTACTGGGGTTACAACAGCATCGCGTTTTTCGCCCCGGACCCGCGCTACCTGGCCAGCGGCAAGATCGCCGAATTCAAGGAGATGGTCGCGCACCTGCACGAAGCCAACCTCGAAGTGATCCTCGACGTGGTCTATAACCACACCGCCGAGGGCAACGAACAAGGCCCGACCCTGTCGATGCGCGGCATCGACAACGCCTCGTATTACCGCTTGATGCCCGACGACAAGCGCTACTACATCAACGATTCCGGCACCGGCAACACCCTCGACCTGAGCCACCCGTGCGTGCTGCAAATGGTCACCGACTCGCTGCGTTACTGGGCCAGCGAGATGCACGTCGACGGTTTCCGCTTCGACCTGGCGACGATTCTCGGCCGCTATCACGATGGTTTCGACGAGCGTCACAGTTTCCTTGTCGCCTGCCGCCAGGACCCGGTGCTGCGTCAGGTGAAGATGATCGCAGAACCGTGGGACTGCGGCCCCGGCGGCTATCAAGTGGGCAACTTCCCGCCGGGTTGGGTCGAGTGGAATGACAAATTCCGCGACACCGTGCGCGCGTTCTGGAAAGGCGACGACGGCCAGGTTGCCGACTTTGCCAGCCGCATGACCGCTTCCGGCGAGATGTTCAACCAGCGCGGGCGGCGTCCGTACTCCTCGGTGAACTTTATCACCGCCCACGACGGTTTCACCCTCAACGATCTGGTCTCGTACAACGACAAGCACAACGAAGCCAACGACGAAAACAACCAGGACGGCAGCAACAACAACCT
Source organism: Pseudomonas sp. 29 (assembly GCF_002754355.1). Lineage (NCBI taxonomy): Bacteria > Pseudomonadati > Pseudomonadota > Gammaproteobacteria > Pseudomonadales > Pseudomonadaceae > Pseudomonas > Pseudomonas sp. 29. The sequence continues at coordinate 5,982,181 of NZ_PEEY01000001.1, read as the reverse complement.
GTCGTGGAACCACGGCGTCGAAGGCCCGACCGACGATCCTGAAATCAATGCCCTGCGCCATCGGCAGATGCGCAATTTCTTCGCCACCCTGCTGCTCGCCCAAGGCACGCCGATGATCGTCGCCGGTGATGAGTTCGCCCGCACTCAGGACGGCAACAACAACGCCTATTGCCAGGACAGCGAGATCGGTTGGGTCAACTGGGACCTGAGCGAGGACGGCAAGGCATTGCTGAAATTCGTCAAGCGCCTGATCAAGCTGCGCCTGGCCTATCCGATCCTGCGTCGCGGCCGCTTCCTGGTTGGCGAATACAACGAGGACATCGGCGTCAAGGACATCACCTGGCTGGCGCCGGATGCCACTGAGATGACCACCGAGCATTGGCACGATGCGCACAACCGCTGCCTGGGCATGTTGCTCGACGGCCGCGCGCAGGAAACCGGGATTCGCCGCAAAGGTGCGGATGCGACCTTGCTGCTGGTGGTCAACGCCCATCATGACATCGTCAATTTCACCTTGCCGGAGGTACCGGAAGGCAGTTTCTGGACCTGCATGATCGACACCAATCAGCCGTCGATCCGTGGTCAGGAACGCTTCGATTTCGGCCACGAATACTCGGTCACCGGGCGCTCGCTGCTGCTGTTCGAACTGCAACGTGACGAAGAAGACTGATATGGATCTGCACCGTTATCTGAGCCGACGACCAACGGATTATCCGCACACCGCAGCCCTCGGCGGGTGCCTGCGGGCGCTGGTCGAGGCCGGGCTGGATCGTCTGCCGTTACCGGGCAGTGGCCGCACGCTGGAGCGCTTTCAGCAGTTGGCGGAAGTCGGCGGGCATGACCTGGGTCTGTGCAAACTGTTCGAAGGTCACACCGACGCGCTGGCGATCATTGAACAACTCGGCGGCTCACCTACGCCGGGCAGCACTTGGGGCATGTGGGCAGCGGAGCCACCGCAAGCACGAGTCAAAGCCAGCCCGGCCGGGCACATGGTCGCGCTGCATGGACGCAAGGCATGGTGCTCCGGCGCCGCCGTCCTCAGCCACGCCTTGCTCACCGCCTGGGATGGCGACGATCAGCAGCAACTGGTCGCCGTCGCCCTCGACCAACCGGGCGTCACCGTCACCGAGCAAGGCTGGCAAGCGGTGGGCATGGCGGCTACTGGCAGCGTCGAGGTGCTGTTCGACGGTGCCGAAGCGCAGGCCATTGGCAATCCCGGCGACTATCTGCAACGCCCCGGTTTCTGGCAGGGCGGGATCGGTATTGCCGCGTGCTGGTACGGCGCCGCACGGCAAATCGCCGACGCGTTGCGCAGCCAGTGTGAGCAACGTCCGGAACCGCATGCGTTGGCGCATCTCGGCGCGGTCGACAGCGCTTTACAGGCCGCTGCCGATGTACTGCGTTTCAGCGCCTTGCACATCGATGCGCATCCCGAGGACAACGCCGAACTGCTGGCCCGGCGTGCTCGCGCGGTGGTCGAGCAGTCGGCTGAACAGGTCATGCGTGAAGTCGGCCGCGCCCTCGGTGCCGGGCCGTTTTGCAAAGATCGCCACTTTGCCCGGCTCAGCGCCGATTTGCCGGTGTTTCTGCGCCAGAGCCATGCCGAACGGGGTCTGGCCGCGCTCGGGCAATTGGTGGCCGGGCAATCCGTGGAGGCATGGGCCTTATGAAAACCAATCCGATTGTCGGCCAAGGCACGAGCCTGCACCAATGGCAGGCTTCGCGGCATCTGGCGGAACTGGATAGCATCGACATCCTCAGTCTGGTGCCACCGGGCGCGCGGGCGGTGATTGTCGCGCCGCACCCGGACGACGAAGTGCTCGGTTGCGGCGGTTTGCTGCAATTGCTTGCCGAGGCCGGTCGGCCTTTGCAACTGATGTCCGTCACCGACGGCAGCGCCAGTCATCCCGGTTCCAGTCGCTGGCCGGTGGAACGTCTGAGCGTGGTGCGCCCACAGGAATCCGCCGAAGCGCTGCGCCGACTCGGTCTGCCGATGCATCGCGTGAAGTGGCTGCGCGGCGGCTTCACTGACACTCAGGTCGCGGCGCAGGAAGCGCAGTTGGTCGAGTTCATCGAGCGTCATCTGCGCTCCGACGACGTGCTCTTTACCACGTGGAGCGAGGACGGACATTGCGACCACGAGGCCGTCGGCCGCGCCAGTGCCGAGGCTGCCCGTCGCGTCGGTGCGACTTGCCATGAACTGCCGGTGTGGACCTGGCACTGGGCAACTCCGGAAGACGCCTTCGTACCGTGGCAACGCGCACGCAAGATTCTCCTGACGCCGGCGCAAGTCGCGCGCAAACGCCACGCGGTGCACGCTTTCGCCAGTCAACTGGAAGGCGATCCTGACGCCGGACTCGGTCCGGTACTGGCTCCCTATGTGCTCGATCGCCTGCTGCAACCTTTCGAAGTGGTGTTTCTATGAGTGTCGAAGATCGCTATTTCGACGGATTGTTTGCCGGCAACGATGACCCATGGGCGTTCCGTGAGCGCTGGTATGAGCAGCGCAAACGCGCGATCACCCTCGCCGCCCTGCCGCGTCCGCACTACCGGGCAATCTTCGAACCGGGTTGCGCCAACGGCGAGTTGAGCGCCGAACTGGCCGCGCGTTGCGATCGATTGTTGTGCTGTGACACGGCCAGTGCGGCAGTGACTCTGGCGCGCACGCGGTTGAGCGTGTTCGACCACGCCGAAGTGCGGCAAAAGCGTCTTCCCGGCGACTGGCCGGAGGAAAAATTCGACCTGATCGTATTTAGCGAGATCGGCTACTACCTGGATAGTCAGGATCTGACAGAAGTGATCCGTCGGGCCAGTGATTGCCTGACTGCCGACGGCCAGTTCCTCGCCTGTCACTGGCGTCCGCCCATTGAAGGCTGCCCGCTGAATGCGCGGCAGGTTCACGACCTGATTCACGAAAAACTGCATCTGCCCCGTCTGGTCTTGCATCAGGAAGCGGACTTCATCCTTGAGGTGTGGAGCCGCGAACCGCGCTCGGTGGCGGCACTGGAGGGCTTGCGATGATCGGCATTCTGATCCCGGCGCACAATGAGGAAGACCTGCTCGACGACTGCCTGAGCGCCGCAGTGCGCGCCAGCCGCCACGGTTTGCTGGCCGGTGAAAAGGTTGAGGTGTTGGTGGTGCTCGACAGTTGCACCGACCGCTCGGCGCAGATCGTCAGTCGCTATCCGGTGCTGAGCCTGCACATCGATGCGCGCAACGTCGGTCAGGCCCGGGCGGCCGGCGCGCAGCTATTGCTGGAGCGCGGCGCGCGCTGGATCTCTTGCTCGGACGCCGACAGCCGCGTGGCCGACGACTGGCTGGTGGCGCAACTGGGGTTGGGCGCGGACGCGGTATGCGGTACCGTCACGGTCGAACGCTGGCACGAGTCGTTCGATGAAGCGGCGCAAATCCGCTATCACCGGGATTACCGGGCCTGCGATGGTCATCGGCACATTCACGGCGCTAATCTGGGCATCAGCGCCGACGCCTATCGTTGGGCCGGAGGCTTTAAACCGTTGGCCTGCGACGAAGATGTGCAGTTGGTGCGGGAGCTGGAACGGGACGGTGCCAACATCGCCTGGAGTCATCGCCCGCAAGTGCTGACCAGCGCGCGCTTCGACAGCCGTGCGCGCGGTGGCTTTGGTGACTATCTGCGACAGCTGGCACAGATGGAGCAAAAAAAAGCGGATCAGATTGATCTGTGACGCGACGAACTACGCTTCATGAGCAATACTCTGCTGCGCGGCAATCCAGGGTTCGGAGCGTCGCTGGGCAATCAACCAGCCTTCACGGGTCGGCGGCGTCTGGCAATCACCGCCAAACGCACGACTGAGGGCGAAACAAAACAAGGACGTCACACCATGAAACCGTTAACCCTCAGCGACAGCAGTTCGTCGGCGCAAATCTGGAACAGCGCCCCGCAACTGGACAACATCCCGGTCATCAATACTTTAAGTCTGGTACCCGCCGGCGCCCGCGCCGTGGTCATCGCGCCGCATCCGGGCGATGAAGTGGTCACCTGTGGCGGTTTGCTGCAATTACTCTCCAGCCTCGGTCATCCGTTGCAATTGCTCTCGATCACCGATGGCAGCGCCAGCCACCCGGGTTCGCGGCAATGGTCGGAAAAACGCCTGAGCGTGTTCCGCCCGCAGGAAAGCGTCGAGGCCCTGCGCCGTCTCGGCTTGCCAATGCACAGTCTGAAATGGGTGCGCGGCGGTTTCACTGACAACGCTCTGTGCGAACAGCAAGCGCAAGTGACCGAATTCATCAGCCGCTACCTGCGCCCAGGCGATGTGGTGTTCAGCACCTGGCGCGGCGATGGCAACGACGACCATGAAGCGGTGGGTCGGGCCAGCGCACAGGCAGCGGAACAAGCCGGGGCGACCTTCCACGACGTACCGGTCTGGGCCTGGCACTGGCCCGAGCGCGACCAGCAACTGATCCCTTGGGAACGCGCGCGCAAACTGCGCCTCGACACCTGGACCGTAGCGCGCAAGAGCCACGCCACCCATGCTTACGCCAGTCAGCTCAAGGGTGAGCCGGCGATTGGTATTGCGCCGATGCTGCCGCCGGTGATTCTCGAAAGAATGCGCCTGCCCTACGAAATCGTCTTCGTCTGATATCTGATTCCCTGTGGGAGCGAGCTTGCTCGCGAAGAGGCCGTCACATTCAATACTCGTATCGACTGGACCGACGCCTTCGCGAGCAAGCTCGCTCCCACAGGGTTTGATGTGCAATCGAAATTATCCAGAAGGAACTGCCGCCCCTCGCCATCAGTCGCATGAATAAGCGGCCCGCAATCCAGAGGAGTGAACGTGTCCAGCGATCCCAAGCGTCATGTTATCGACGCGCCCGTCATTCATCGCCTCAGGGTGCTGACGGTCAACACCCACAAGGGTTTTACCGCGCTCAATCGGCGATTCATCCTGCCGGAACTGCGCGAAGCGGTGCGCAGCACCTCGGCCGATCTGGTGTTTCTGCAAGAAGTGGTGGGTGAACACGAACGGCATTCGAACCGTTACAACGAATGGCCGCAAACCTCGCAGTACGAATTTCTCGCCGACAGCATGTGGAGCGATTTCGCCTACGGGCGCAACGCCGTTTACCCTGACGGCCATCACGGTAATGCGCTGCTGTCGAAATACCCGATCCGTGAATACCGCAATCTCGATGTGTCGATCACCGGCCCCGAACGCCGAGGCCTTTTGCACTGTGTGCTCGATGTGCCGGGTCACACCGAAGTCCACGCAATCTGCGTGCACCTGAGTCTGCTCGAAAGCCATCGGCAATTGCAGCTGCAACTGCTCTGTCAGTTGCTTGAATCGCTGCCCGAGGATGCCCCGGTGATCATCGCCGGCGACTTCAACGACTGGCAGTTACAGGGCAACGCCGCCCTCGCCCGTCGCGATTACTTGCACGAAGCCTTCGAGCGCCATCACGGGCGCCCAGCCAAGACGTATCCGGCGCGGTTTCCATTGCTGCGACTGGACCGGATCTACCTGCGCAATGCCAGTAGTCATGACCCGCAGATCCTCGGCAACAAGCCGTGGACGCATCTGTCGGATCATTTGCCATTGGCGGTTGAAGTGCATCTGTAACCGCATTAATGACAGCAATACCCTATGTGGCAGATTGACAACCCTTGTGCCCTTTCAGTGCCGGCAGACCTTCTGTCGGTAACTGAAGCGCTCTGAGCCGGGGCTTTTGTCGGGTTGTTCCATACAAACAACCACTTAGTTATGCGCAGAAAAACAAACGCTTGCAAAGCCTATTTTGCCACTACCGCTCATCGTTCAATTTCTTGACGGCGGCGCGCGACTCTTCTTATCTCTACCTTACTACCCCCGGAATAACTACCGGGGCGAGCCTTAGGACACTCGCGAAATCGAGCGGCCACGGTTCGCCCCGCTCCATTCGGTCGCCCCTCGTTCGGGGTAGGAGAGACGCCACATCGAGATGCCGCATGCGCCTGCAAGGTAGACCTCCATGAGAACTTCAATCACCCCACACGAGATCAAAATCACGTTCTGCACAGTGTCGAGTTCTATCTTGCTGTGCTCATCCATGGAGGCGCAGGCCGGTCCTGCGGCGGATGAAACCACCCTGTGGTACCGCGCGGATGTGCCCGTGATGACGTTGCCCACCACCGTCATCACCCCCGGCCCGCAACGCTTCAGCCCACGGCCCGATCTGCGGGGCACGCGCTTGATTACCGAAGACCTCGCACCGTCGGCCTGGGACGAGTTGTACGGTCGAAACGCCCGCCAGGCGCAAACCGATGTGCTGTCGTCAGGCTTCGCAACACCCGGCAGCGGCGACTTCAAAGGCCCGGCGGTGCTCACCGTGCAAAGCGGCAACCACACCCAGACCCTCGGCCTGATCGGCGGCTTCAACCAGATCCAGGCCAATGGCAATGGCTTGCTCACCAGCCGCGCCTTGGCCGACCCGAACAGCGACACTCTCAACCTGCAAGGCCAAAGCGTCGGCGCTTATTACAGCCTGATCGGCGCCCAGGGCTGGCACGTGGATTTATCGGCCAGCGGTGGCCGGGTCAGCGGTTTCAGTCGCAATGAACAAGGTGCACGCCAGGCTACCGAAGGCAGTGCACTGACCTTGTCGGTAGAAGGCGGTTATCCAATTGGCTTGAGCGACAACTGGGTGGTCGAACCGCAGGCGCAATTGATCAATCAACGCATCACCCTCGACACGCCCTACGCCGGCTCGGGCAATGCGTCCTCCACCGATCTGACGGCCTGGAGCGGCCGCGTCGGTGCCCGTTTGAAAGGCAGTTACGATTTGAATGGTCTGCCAGTCGAACCCTACGTGCGCACCAACCTGTGGCACACCGTTTATACCGGCAGCACGGTGACACTGGATCAGGTCGACAAGATCAGCAGCAGCCGCAAGTCATCGACCGTTGAATTGGGCCTGGGGCTGGTGGCGCGGGTGACGCCTGTGGTGAGTCTGTATGTCAGTGCCGATTACAGCAGTGATGTCGATGACAATGATTTGAACGGGATCATTGGCAGCCTTGGGGTGCGGATGCGTTGGTGATCTTCAGGCTACCGAAGGCCCCTGTGGGAGCGAGCTTGCTCGCGAAAGCGGTGTAACGTTCAACATCATTGTTGATTGACATATCGCCTTCGCGAGCAAGCTCGCTCCCACAGGTTTTGCGGTACCGGATCAGCCCTCTGGCTTAAGGATCAACACCGCCAACGGCGGCAGATTCAGCTCCAGCGACAACGACTGGCCATGACTCGGCACTTCCTCGGTAAACGCCCCGCCACCATTGCCATAGTTGGACCCAGCATAGGTGTCGGCATCGCTGTTGAGCAATTCAGTCCAGCGCCCGGCAAACGGCACACCCACGCGATAGGCCTGACGCGGCACCGGCGTGAAGTTGGCCACCACCAGCACCGGTTTACCCTCCTTGCTCCAGCGCAACCAGGCATAAACGCTGTTGATCGCATCGTCGCCGATCAACCACTGGAAACCCTGCGGCGCGTCGTCCTGATCGTGCAGCGCCGGCTCTTCGCGATACAGCCGATTGAGATCGCCGACCAGTTTCTGCACGCCCTTGTGCTCCGAGTACTGCAGCAGATACCAATCCAGTTGCTGATCGTGATTCCACTCGCGCCACTGGCCAAACTCGCAACCCATGAACAACAGCTTCTTGCCCGGATGGGTCCACATGAAACTCAGATACGCGCGCAGGTTGGCGAATTTTTGCCAGCGATCGCCGGGCATCTTGTCGATCAACGAATGCTTGCCATGCACCACTTCATCGTGGGAGATCGGCAGGATGAAACGCTCGGACCAGGCGTAGACCAGACCAAAACTCAACTCGTTGTGATGATGCGCGCGGTACACCGGATCCTGCTGAATGTAATGCAGCGAATCGTGCATCCAGCCCATATTCCATTTGTAGGCAAAACCGAGACCGCCCTGCTGCGTACTTTGGCTGACACCCGGCCACGCGGTGGATTCTTCGGCGATCACCAGCGCACCCGGTGCTTCCAGTTCGACCACATCATTCAAATGCCGCAAGAAGTCGATGGCCTCCAGATTTTCCCGGCCGCCATGGCGGTTCGGCACCCATTCGCCAGCCTTGCGCGAATAGTCGCGATAGAGCATCGAAGCCACCGCATCGACGCGCAGGCCGTCGACATGGAAATGCTTCAACCAGTGCAACCCCGAAGCGAGCATGTAGCCATGTACTTCGGTGCGGCCGAGGTTGTAGATCAGCGTGTCCCAATCCTGATGAAACCCTTCCAGCGGGTTGCCGTATTCGTACAGCGCGGTGCCGTCGAACTGGGCGAGACCGTGAGTATCGGTAGGGAAATGCGCCGGCACCCAGTCGAGGATCACACCGATCTCGGCCCGGTGGCAGGCGTCGACGAATTCAGCGAACTGCGCCGGCGAGCCGTACCGCGCACTCGGGGCGAATTGCGAGAGCAATTGATAACCCCAGGAGCCACCAAACGGGTGCTCCATGATCGGCATCAGTTCGATGTGGGTGAAACCCAGTTCTTTGACGTAGGGAATCAAGCGTTCGGCGAGTTCCGGCCAGGTGTACTGGCGGGCGACTTCACCGAGATCATCCAGTTCGCACTGCCACGAACCGGCGTGCAGTTCGTAAATCGACAGCGGCGCGGAATGCTTCTGGCGGTCACGGCGGCTGCTCATCCACTCCTGATCCTGCCAATCGATCTGCAGTGGCTCAGCGACTTTCGAGGCGGTGTCTGGCGGCAGACTGGTGGCCAGCGCCATCGGGTCAGCCTTGAGCGGCAGAATGCCGTGGGCGCCAAGAATCTCGTATTTGTACAACTCGCCCGCTTGCAGGCGCGGGATGAACAATTCCCAGACCCCGGACGGATGCCGCAAGCGCATCGGATGGCGGCGGCCGTCCCAGACGTTGAAATCCCCCACTACGGATACGCGCCGGGCATTCGGCGCCCACACGGCAAAACGCACACCGTCGACGCCATCAACGGTTTTCAATTGCGCACCGAGACAGGCGCTGAGGTCACGGTGATTGCCTTCGGCGAACAGATACAAATCCATTTCACCGAGTAACTGGCCAAAGCTATAAGGATCCTCGGCAACCTGTTCGCCGCCGGCCCAGCGCGTGCGCAACTGATACGGCCGCGCCTGATCGAAATGGCCGACAAACAGCCCCGGCGTTTCGGTCTGCTCCAGCGGACCGCGTTCTTCACCGCTGTCCTTGTCCAGCACCACGACACTCAGCGCTCCGGGCAGATAAGCACGAATGAACTGCCCGCCAGCGCCATCGCCGTGCGGGCCGAGAATGGAAAAAGGGTCGTGATGTTCAGCGCGGACCAAGGCATCAATATCTTTCGCCGAGGGCAGCAATGTTTCTTTAAGCGCACCCTGTTCCTTGTTCGAGAAACTCATGACTACTCTCCACCAAGATCGGAAAAGGGTTTAAGCCCCGTCAATAACCCATACAAACCGTGCAACGGCACGGGCAGCCACGTGGGGCGATTTTCGGCTTCATAGGCCACTTCATAGGCCGCCTTCTCCAGGCCGAACAACGCCAGCGCGGCGTCGGCACCTTCAGGATCTTGCCAGGCATGATCAAGACTAGCTGCCGCGCGGCGATATGCCTGAACAAATGCGTCGCGGGCCTCACGCAGATAGCGCTCGGCGACCAGGCGCCGCGCGGTTTCAGACTCGGTGCTGTGGTCAACGTTGTGCACGTTGATGGTCATTGCGGCCGCATAATCGAAGGAGCGCAGCACGCCGCTGACATCCTTGTACGGACTGTGTTTGCCACGCCGCTCGCCCAATGGCCGCGCCGGTTCACCCTCGAAGTCGATCAGGTAGGCATCGCCCTTGATCACCAGCACCTGGCCCAAATGCAGATCGCCGTGGACGCGAATGCGCAAACCGCCGACGGCCTTTTTCGCCAGATCCTGCACGTGCGTGAGGATGGTTTTCTTCTCGTCAATCAGGCGTTTGACCAGTTTCTGATCCGCCGCATTGAGTTCGCCCTGATGCTGCTTGAGCAGTTTCAGCGCGTGTTCGACCTGCGCCACAACATCCTTGCCGGTGGCCTGCATGTCCTTGGCCGTCGACACCTGCGGGGCGAAGTCGGCATTGTCGGTGGGCGCGGCGAGCACCTTGTGCATCTCGCCCAGACGCTGACCGAGCATGCCGGCAAAATCCTTCAGCTCACCGAGGGCGTTGTAATGCTGTTCCTGTTCGGACATGGCATCGGCCAGCTCATCGCGCAGCGCCCGCTCGAGGTTGTTCTGCGTCCATTCCCAGGCGTCGCCCTGATTGCTCAGATAGCCTTGGGCGATCATCAGCAGATTGTCTTCGCCCTTGGCATCGCGGCGAATCACCGAGCCGAGCAGCGGAGAGATATTGGCAAATCCGGCCTCGGTCAGGTAAGCGCTCATCTCCAGTTCCGGGTGTACGCCAGAAGCGACTTTGCGTATCAGCTTAAGCACCAGACTATTGCCGATCACCACCGAACTGTTCGATTGCTCGGCAGACAGATAACGCACTTCCGACTCGGTACCGAGGCCGAGCGTTTCCAGATGCGGCGTCGGTGCGAAGCGGATTTCGCCTTCGCTCGACTCCAGCACGGTGTTGTTCTGCATGCCTTGCAGCACCGCACGAATAAACGTTTCAAGGCTGAACGCGTCAGTAATCAAGCCGACCTGTCGCACTCGGCGTACACGGGACAAGGCCAATTGCTGCGGCAACGCCGGGCCGACCTGATCTTCGGAAATAAAGCCGAACGGCAGTTGATAACGACTGGTCTGCCCGCCGCTGGTGACTTCGATTTCGCTGAGCAGCACCGGATGCTGCGCATCGCCGAAACGCACACCGTACGCCAGATGCACCTTGTCGATGGCCGCGTCCTTGCCGGCGAACCAGCGGCGATTCTGCAGCCAGCTCGGCAGAATGTTTTGCTCCAGCGATGTGCGCGACGGCGCTTCGAGCAATTCTTCCATGCGTTTTTTCAATACCAGCGTGGTGAAGTCCGGCAGGCTTTGCGCCGGTTCCACGTGCCAGCTCGGCATCTGGTTTTCCGCCGCCAGTGCAAACCAGTAGAAACCGTAAGGCGCCAGGGTCAGGAGGAAATTCAACTGGCCAATCGGCGGGAAGGCATTACCGCCGAGCATCTCCACCGGCACCATGCCGACGTAGGCCGACAGGTCCAGCTCCACCGCTTGCGCACTGCGCGAGACGTTGGCCACGCAGAGAATGATTTCGTGTTTGCCATCGGCATCGGTGAATTCGCGCGTGTAAGCCAACACGCGACGGTTGTTCGGCGAGAGCATTTTCAACGTGCCACGGCCGAACGCCTTGGACTGTTTGCGCACAGCGAGCAAGCGTCGGGTCCAGTTGAGCAGCGAATGCGGATCGCCGGACTGGGTTTCGACGTTGACCGACAGATAGCCGTATTGCGGGTCCATGATCGGCGGTAGCACCAGGCTGGCCGGATCGGCACGGGAGAAGCCACCGTTGCGATCGATCGACCACTGCATCGGCGTACGCACACCATCGCGGTCGCCAAGGTAGATGTTGTCGCCCATGCCGATCTCGTCGCCGTAGTACAGGGTCGGCGTGCCCGGCATCGACAGCAGCAGACTGTTGAGCAATTCGATGCGGCGGCGATCGCGTTCCATCAACGGCGCCAGACGACGGCGGATGCCGAGGTTGATCCGCGCCCGACGGTCAGCCGCGTAGTAGTTCCATAGATAGTCACGTTCTTTGTCGGTGACCATCTCCAGCGTCAGCTCATCGTGGTTGCGCAGGAAAATCGCCCATTGGCAGTTGGCGGGAATTTCCGGGGTCTGGCGCAGAATGTCGGTGATCGGGAAACGATCTTCCTGAGCCAGGGCCATGTACATGCGCGGCATCAGCGGGAAGTGAAACGCCATGTGGCATTCATCACCGTTAAGGCCTGCCGCATCGGTGTCACCGAAGTACAGCTGAGTGTCTTCGGGCCATTGGTTGGCCTCAGCGAGCAGCATGCGATCGGGGTAATTGGCGTCGATCTCGGCGCGGATCTGCTTGAGGACGTCGTGGGTTTCCGGCAGGTTTTCGTTATTGGTGCCATCACGCTCGATCAGGTACGGAATCGCGTCGAGGCGCAGGCCGTCGATGCCCATGTCCAGCCAGTAGCGCATCACCGAGAGCACGGCTTTCATCACTTGCGGGTTGTCGAAATTCAGGTCCGGTTGGTGCGAATAGAAACGGTGCCAGAAGTACTGGCCGGCGACCGGGTCCCAGGTCCAGTTGGATTTTTCCGTGTCGAGGAAAATGATTCGCGTGCCGTCGTATTTTTGATCGTCATCCGACCACACGTAAAAGTCCCGCGCCGCCGAGCCGGGCTTGGCCTTGCGCGCACGCTGGAACCACGGGTGCTGGTCGGAGGTGTGGTTGATGACCAGTTCGGTGATCACCCGCAAGCCGCGCTTGTGCGCCTCGGCGATAAAGCGCTTGGCGTCGGCCATGGTCCCGTAATCGCTGTGCACGCCACGGTATTCGGCAATGTCATAGCCATCGTCACGACGTGGCGAGGGATAGAAAGGCAACAACCAGATGGTGTTTACGCCGAGGTCGGCGATGTAATCGAGTTTGGCGATCAGGCCGGGAAAGTCGCCGATCCCGTCGTTGTTGGAGTCGAAAAACGATTTGACGTGAACTTGATAGATCACCGCGTCCTTGTACCAGAGCGGGTCTTTGATAAAGGTGGCTGCCTTGGGTTTCTTCGCCATGTGAAACTCCTGTTCAATTCTTGAAAAGCCGCGAGCCGATCACCTGACTCCAACTCAATGAGCAACCTGTGGGAGCGAGCCTGCTCGCGAATGCGGATTAACATTCAGCAAAAATGTCGCCTGCAAAATTGCTTTCGCGAGCAGGCTCGCTCCCACAGGGGATCTGCGTTCAGGCAGTGATTCGCCAGATGCCGAATGGCTGGTACGCCGGGTCAATGCGCATGAACTGATACTTGCCGTGCCAGTCCCAGCGATGCCCGTTCATCAAGTCTTCGCCATGGGTCGTCGCATCATCGGGCAGGCCCATTTCCCACAGCGGCAGTTCGAAATTCGCTTCCTGCACGTTGTGCGGATCAAGGCTGACCGCGACCAGAATGAAGTTGCTGCCGTCGACACTGCGCTTGCCGAAATACAGAATGTTGTCGTTCCAGGCGTTGTAGACCTTCAGGCCCAGATGCGTGTGCAGCGCCGGGTTCTGCCGGCGGATGCGGTTGAGCTGGGCGATCTCGGCAATGATGTTGCCCGGCGCGGTGAAGTCGCGGACGCGGATCTCGTACTTCTCCGAGTCGAGGTATTCCTCTTTGCCCGGCACCGGCGCCGACTCGCACAGCTCGAACCCCGAATACATGCCCCATAAGCCTGAACCCATGGTCGCCAGCGCCGCACGAATCAGAAATCCTGGACGCCCGGATTCGTGCAGGAATGCCGGGTTGATGTCCGGCGTATTAACGAAGAAATTCGGCCGGTAGCATTCGCGCCACGGCGATTCATTCAGTTCAGTGAAATACGTCGCCAGCTCAGCCTTGCTGTTGCGCCAGGTGAAATAGGTGTAGCTCTGCGTGTAACCGACCTTACCCAGCCGCGCCATCATTGCCGGCGTGGTGAAGGCTTCGGCGAGGAAGATCACTTCCGGGTATAGCGCGCGAACATCGGCGATCAGCCATTGCCAGAACGGCAGTGGTTTGGTGTGCGGATTGTCGACGCGAAAGATCTTCACGCCCTCTTCGACCCAGCCAATAACGATGTCGCGCAACTCGACCCACAGGCTCGGAATCGCGTCCGGCGCATAGAAGTCGACGTTGACGATGTCCTGATATTTCTTCGGCGGATTCTCCGCGTATTTGATCGTGCCGTCCGGGCGCCAGTTGAACCAGCCCGGATGCTGTTTGAGCCACGGGTGATCCTGGGAACACTGAATGGCGAAGTCGAGGGCGATTTCCAGACCGTGATCGGCGGCGGCAGCGACCAGTCGACGGAAGTCCTCGCGAGTGCCGAGTTGCGAGTGAATGGCTTCGTGGCCGCCCTCCTCGCTACCGATGGCATAAGGGCTGCCGGGATCATCGGGGCCGGCGGTCAGGGAATTGTTGCGCCCCTTGCGATGGGCGCGGCCAATCGGGTGGATCGGCGTGAAATAGAGCACGTCGAAGCCCATGTCCTGAATCATCGGCAAACGCGCATGCACGTCATTAAAGGTGCCGTGACGGTGGGGATCGTCGGTGATCGAGCGCGGAAACAGTTCGTACCAACTGGCAAATTCGGCCAGTTCGCGTTCGACATCTACCGGATATTCCGGACTGACGCTCAGGTAGGCGCGGTGATCGGCCTCAGCCATCAACTGCGCACTGCGCGAGTGCAGGAACAGCGCGACCTGCTCGGTTTCGAGCAGCCCGGACAATTCGTGGTGCAACGCGGCGAGGTGTTCGCTGAGCTGACCTTCGCTGCGCTCGGCGGCCTGTTGCACCATGCTCCGGCCTTCCTGCAACTCCAGCGAAACCGGTACGGCGGCGCTGTGTTTTTTCTCCAGTTCATACTGGAAACTGGCGAAGTGATCGATCCACGCCTCGATGCAATAGAGGAAGCGCCCTTGGTGCTCAGGGCGGAACTGGCCTTGCCAGCCATTGTTGCCCTGATCGGCCATGACCTCGCTTTGCCAGGTCTCCTCGCCTTCCTCGCGCCAGCGGATGCGCACCGCGAGTTTGTCGTGACCGTCGGCAAACACCTTGCTGGTGACCGCCACCTCACGGCCGGCAATCGACTTCACGGCGAACTGCCCGCCCTCGAGGGTCGGCATGGTGTTTTCGATGGCAATGCGCGGCAGCAGCAACGCCTGCGACAGCGGCATGTGCGGGTTGTAGCTCAGTTCAGAAGGTCTTTCAGCAGTCATTGAGCATCTCTCCTTAACGCCCCAAGGACGCTCTTGTGCCGGATCAGTGTTCACAACGAAGCACCTGCCCCGAAATGAACTCACTTAGGTTCCGAGCGACCGGCGCCGGGAAAAGTTCAGATGAAATTGCCGTGTCAGAAAAGCGGATCGAATTGCGTGCAGGGTGGTCAATCCACTTAAGCACTTCTCAAGCCATGTGCCACACGGAGGTCATCAGATGAATATCCCGATCCCGGCCGAAACGCCCGATCCGAACATCGACAAACCCACGCTGCCCGAGACCGAGCCGCAACCGATTCCCGAGCAGGAGCCACCCGGCACCACGCCACCGCCTAAAGAAGAACCACCAACGACGATGCCTCCTGTGATCGGCTGAATCCGCTCCTACAGGGATAGTTCGGCGTGGTTACAGGTGATCGTTGTTCTGCTCATCTTTTTCGAACAGACGTACGATCCGTGGCATCACGCTGAAAATCCCCAGCGCCAGAAAAGTACTGAGTAGCGCCGTTGCTTCCCTGCCCAATCCCGCCGCGACCCCAATGGCCGCCGTCATCCACAGCCCGGCAGCCGTGGTCAGGCCTTTGACATGGCCCTCATCACCTTCCTTGTTTTTCAGGATAGTCCCGGCACCGAGAAAGCCGATCCCGGCAATCACCCCTTGCACTACGCGGCTCATCGCATCGGATTCCGCCCCTGATGTCTGCGGCACCAGTACAAACAGCGCAGCCCCCAGCGCCACCAACATATGCGTGCGCACCCCGGCAGCCTTGCCCTTGTGTTCGCGCTCGAATCCGAGAATGCCGCCCAGAATGGCGGCCATCAGCAGGCGCACGGTGATGCGCGTCAATTGCGACGCATCCGCGACGTCGGCGAATTCCGCCTGCAGGGTTTGCCACACTTCATGCCACCACGCGTCCATCGTGCAGTCCTTGTTATTGGCTGGATAGACGATGGACAGCGGCGACCATTAATCAGTTGCGCAGAACCATCGGTGAAGCGTGCGCCCTAACCTTTCAGACTTCCCTGAAAAAAGGACCGCCCTCATGCCCGTTCGAGTCGATGAATCCAACCCCGAACAAAAAGTGTGTTTTTTCACCGTCGAGAATGGCGAAGAAATCCGCATTTGCGACACCTTGGAAGTGCGTACGGACAGCGACAAGGCCATGTCGTTTGTGGAAATAGATGGCCGGCGCGTTTACATCACCGAGGCAGAAGCCGACGAATTGACCGTCGCAGGCGCCAAGGATGGTCGCAAGCACTTGAAGGCTGACGAGAGTGGTTCGGTGATTTGACTGACCTTGATCAACACCCCGCGCAAACGCCTGATATAGGCCTTTGCGCCTTTGTCTGCGGGCTGCTTCAAGTTGTCGCAGGCGTTGCGCAGAATCGCATCTGATCCGCTTTTTATTGAAATAGCTGAGTCTGTTATGCAAACAGATCGACGCTCATAGTGCTCTGGCCTGATGGAGGCTGATGAGCGAATAACCATGAGCGAACAAATCCCCGTCCGAACCGTAGAAGCATCTCCAACTATCAAAAGTGTGCCCGCACGCCCAATGAAGGCGACGGCCAAATCCAGCGACAACCAGATCCACACCCGCAGCTTCACCGGCCTGTTCCGCACCCTGCGCATGAGTGGCGCGGGATTTCTGTTCGTGTTGTTTTTCGGCACCGTGTGGCTGAACTGGGGCGGACGTCAGGCGGTGCTCTGGGATCTTTCCGAAAGCAAATTCCACATCTTTGGCGCGACGTTCTGGCCGCAGGATTTCATTCTGCTGTCGGCGCTGCTGATCATCGCTGCGTTCGGTCTGTTCGCCATCACCGTGTTCGCCGGCCGGGTCTGGTGCGGTTACACCTGCCCGCAAAGTTCGTGGACGTGGATCTTCATGTGGTGCGAGAAGATCACTGAAGGCGAACGCAACCAACGCATCAAACTGCAAGCCGCGCCGTGGAGCCCGAACAAACTGGCGCGACGCGCGGCCAAGCACACCCTGTGGCTGGCGATCAGCGTGCTGACCGGCCTGACCTTCGTCGGTTACTTCACGCCGATCCGGCCACTGGCCGAAGAACTGCTGACCCTGCAAATTGGCGGCGTCAGCCTGTTCTGGGTGCTATTTTTCACCGCCGCCACCTACATCAACGCCGGTTGGCTGCGTGAGGCGGTGTGCATGCACATGTGCCCGTATGCGCGGTTCCAGAGCGTGATGTTCGACAAGGACACCCTGGCGATTTCCTACGACGTGGCCCGTGGCGAAAACCGTGGCCCGCGCAAACGCGACGTGAAACCGCTTGAGGCTGGCCTGGGTGATTGCATCGACTGCCAGTTGTGCGTGCAGGTCTGCCCGACCGGCATCGACATCCGCGACGGCTTGCAGATGGAGTGCATCGGCTGCGCTGCGTGCATCGACGCCTGTGACTCGATCATGGACAAGATGAACTACCCGCGCGGCCTGATCCGCTACAGTTCCGAGCGCGAACTGCAGGGTGGCAAAACCCACCTGCTGCGCCCACGCCTGATCGGTTACACCGTGGTGCTGGTGGCGATGATCGGCGCATTAGCATTAGCGCTGGTCGAGCGGCCGATGGTCTCGCTGGACGTGACCAAGGATCGCGGGTTGTTCCGCGAGAATGGTCAGGGCCAGATTGAAAACATCTATAGCCTCAAAGTCATCAACAAGACCCAACAGCGCCAGGACTACAACCTGAGCCTGGTGGATGGCGACGGCTTCCAGTTGCAGGGCAAGACTGGACTGAGCCTGGCGCCGGGTGAGATTGTCGATGTGCCGGTGTCGGTGGCGATGACCACGGAACGCCCGGCCAGCAGTTCGCAGACCTTGAGTTTCAAGATTGTCGACAGCGATGAGCCTGAGGTTTACAGCGTGGCGAAGAGCAGGTTTGTTGCGCCGATGAATCGCTGAGCCGTTAGAATCTTTTTCCCTCACCCCAGCCCTCTCCCGGAGGGAGAGGGCTGGGGTGTCTGTCGCTATACATCGACCTGACAGACCGAGTCGATTATAGATTCAGCAAAGCACTTTTCAGTGCTGAGTCGATTGTGGATTCAGCAAAGCACTTTCAGGTCGGTGTAGTTCGCAAGCATCCCCCAATCAGTCCCCTCTCCCTCTGGGAGAGGGCTAGGGTGAGGGGCAGTTCTCCTGACACACCTCATCATCAACCAGCACCAAGGCTCCTCGATGAAACGCTACGAAAAATTCGCCGACGACATCGCTGAACTGATCCGCTCCGGCGTCCTTGGCCCCGGCCAGCGCGTGCCCTCGGTGCGTTACGCCAGCCAGACCTACGGGGTCAGCCCGTCCACGGTGTTCCAGGCCTATTACCTGCTCGAACGCCGTGGCCTGATCCGCGCCCGGCCGCGCTCCGGCTATTTCGTCAATACCCACGCGCCGAGCCCGTTCTCGGAGCCGGTGATCAGCAGCCACGTCAACGACTCCACCGAAGTCGACGTCAGCGAACTGGTGTTCTCGGTCCTCGATTCGATCAAGGACCCGAGTACCGTGCCGTTCGGTTCGGCGTTCCCCAGCCCGACCCTGTTCCCGTTGCAGCGCCTGTCGCGATCGCTGGCCAGCGCGGCCCGCGAGATGGACCCGCGCATGGTCGTCACCGACATGTCGCCGGGCAATCCGCAACTGCGCCGGCAGATAGCCCTGCGCTACATGGTCGGCGGCCTGATGCTGCCGATGGAAGAGCTGCTGATCACCAACGGCGCGCTCGAAGCGCTGAACCTGTGCCTGCAAGCCGTCACCGAACCGGGCGATCTGGTGGCCATCGAAGCCCCGGCGTTCTACGCCAGCCTGCAAGTGCTCGAACGGCTGAAACTCAAAGCCGTGGAAATTCCCGTGCACCCGCGCGATGGCATTGACCTCGGCGTACTTGCGCAAACCCTCGAACGCCATCCGGTCAAAGCCTGCTGGTGCATGACCAGTTTCCAGAACCCGATGGGCGCAACCATGCCCGAGGCGAAGAAACAGGAACTGGTCGAACTGCTGCGCCGCCATCAGGTGCCGCTGATCGAAGACGACGTTTACGCCGAACTCTATTACGGCCAACAAGCACCGAAACCGGCCAAGGCGTTCGACAAGGAAGGTCTGGTGATGCACTGCGGTTCATTCGCCAAAAGCCTAGCCCCCGGCTACCGCATCGGCTGGGTTGCCGCCGGACGCTACGCGCAGAAGATCGAAAGACTGAAACTGATGACCTCTCTGTGTGCTTCGATGCCAGCGCAAGCGGCGATTGCTGACTACCTGCAACACGGCGGTTATGACCGGCACCTGCGCAAACTGCGTTACGCACTGGAAGAACAGCAGAGCGCGATGCTCGCGGCGATTGCCCGGTACTTCCCGGCGCAGACGCGGGTCAGCCAACCGGCCGGCGGCTACTTCTTGTGGCTGGAACTGCCACCGCAAATGGATTCGCTGAAGTTGTTTCAGATGGCACTGGCGCAAGGCATCAGCATCGCGCCGGGGCCGATTTTTTCGCCGACGCAGCGGTTCAGGAATTGTATTCGGTTGAACTATGGCAGCCCTTGGACTGAGGATTCGGAAAAGGCCATGGAGACATTGGGGCGGATTGTGCGGTCGTTCTGACAGATTGATGGTGTTTGCCTTGGCCTCTTCGCGAGCAAGCTCGCTCCCACATGGGTTCTGTGTCATTCACACATCCAATGTGGGAGCGAGCTTGCTCGCGAAGGGGGCGGTGCTATCGAAGCAAATCCAAGCGATCAGCGCCCACCACCCAAATCAACAAACGTCCCGGTCGCATAAGAAGCCTTATCCGACAACAACCAGACAATCGCCTCCGCCACTTCATCCGGGCGCCCGCCACGGGCCATAGGAATCGCCGACTCAAGCTTGCTGACCCGATCCGGATCGCCGCTCAAGGCGTGGAAATCGGTATAGATGTAACCCGGGCGCACCGCGTTGACGCGAATCCCCTCGCCCGCCACTTCTTTGGACAAGCCAATGGTGAAGGTGTCGAGCGCACCTTTGGACGCGGCGTAATCGACGTATTCGTTGGGCGAACCGAGACGCGCGGCCACCGACGACACGTTGACGATGCTGCCACCCTGCCCGCCGTGCTTGGGCGACATGCGCAGGATCGCGTGTTTGGCGCAGAGAATCGGCGCCAGGACATTGGTTTTCATGATTTTGAGGATGCGGAATTCGGACATTTCGTCGACCCGCGATTTGTGTCCGACAGTGCCGGCGTTGTTCACCAGCGCGGTGACCCGGCCCAACTCGGTGTCGACCCGATGGAACAATGCGATCACTTCGTCTTCGATGCTGACGTCGGCACGCACGGCGATGGCCTGGGCGCCTAATCCGCGAACTTGCTCCAGTACGCTTTGCGCGGCTTGCTCATCCGACTGATAGTTGATGCAGATCCGATAACCTTGCTCGGCAGCCAACAACGCCGTAGCGGCGCCAATCCCGCGCCCGCCACCGGTGATCACAATGACTTTATCCATGCTGGCCTTTCCCCCAAATGCACACGTAACAGTCGGGGGGAAGAATAACCGCCATTGGCGGGTTTTGCATGAGGTCTGTTGTGTCGGGCCGGACGCCTTCGCGAGCAGGCTCGCTCCCACAGGGGTATGCATTCCAAATGTGGGAGCGAGCTTGCTCGCGAAGAACGATAACGCGGTCGATCAGACCACCGCTGACTGCTCACCCCGCGCAATATCCTGCATGAATTTTTCCGCCGGCATCGGATGCCCGAGCAGATAACCCTGCAACGAATCACAGCCCAGTTCAGTCAGAAACGCCTGCTGCACACCGGTCTCGACACCTTCAGCGACAATGCGCAAACCCAGTGCCTGCCCCAACGCGACAATTGCCGAGACAATCGCCGCATCGTCGCTGTCATGCTCCAGATCGCGCACAAAACCGCGATCAATCTTCAGCTCGTTGGCCGGCAACCGCTTGAGGTACATCAGGCTGGAATAACCGGTGCCGAAATCATCGATCGACAGGTCGACGCCCATGTCCGACAGTTCTTGCAACACCATCATGCTCGCATCGGCATCGCTCATGGCCGTGGTTTCGGTGATTTCCAGAGTCAGGCTGTTGGCCGGCAAGTGGTGCGTGGCCAGCGCCTTGGCCACGCTGCGCACCAGTCCCGTGTGGCAGAACTGCAACGCCGACAGGTTCACCGCGATACGCCAATCGGTGTAACCGAGCACATACCATTCGCGCATCTGGCGACAGGCTTCGTTGAGCACCCAGTCGCCGATCGGGATGATCAGCCCGGATTTCTCGGCCAGGTCAATGAACTTGTCCGGCATCAGCATGCCGTGGATCGGGTGCTCCCAGCGCAACAGCGCTTCAGCCCCGACCGGACGGCCGTTGGCGGCGTCGAACTTGGGTTGGTAATGCAAGCTGAACTGACTGTGTTCCAGCGCCGCGCGCAGGTCCTGCAACAACTGCAACTGCTTGCGCGCGTTGTTGTTCATCGACGCATCGAAAAAGCTGTAACCGTTTTTGCCGCCGCCCTTGGCGTGGTACATCGCCGCGTCGGCGTTCATCAGCAGTTCCTGCGCGGTCTGGCCATTACCCGGGTACAGGGCGATGCCGACGCTGGCGGAGATCTGCAAGTCATGCTCGGCAACGCGGAATGATTGTGCGATCAGACCGACCTGACGCGCCGCCAGTCCCAGCGCATCATTGGGTTCGCTGAGGCGCACCAGTAACACGAATTCATCGCCACCGATCCGCGCCAGCGTGTCGAGGCTGCGCAAGTCTTCACGCAGACGCACGCCGACTTCGCGCAACAACTGATCACCCATGTGATGACCGAACGCATCATTAACCGGTTTGAAGCCGTCCAGATCGATGAACATCAAGGCAAAGCAACCGCCCTGCTCGTTGACCTTTTTCATCGCCTGATTGATCCGGTCGTCGAGCAACATGCGATTCGGCAGGCCGGTCAGGGTGTCGTGCAGGGCCAGTTGCGTGAGTTCACGGTTGGCGACGGTCAACGAATGCGCCAGATCGGCAGTGCGCGCTTCAAGCCGTGCGTCGAGGATCGAGGTGAGCAAGGCAATCGACAGCACCGCCAGCGTGGTGATCAGCACCAGGCTGTCGAGGCCGCTGCCCTTCAAACCGTTGACGGTGGCACCGCAGAAACTGCCGTCTGGAAATTGCGCAGCGGCCATGCCGGTGTAATGCATGCCGACAATGGCGACGCCCATGATGACCGCTGCGCCGCCGCGAATCAGGCGCACATACGGCGAGTGCTGACGCAGGCGAAAGGCAATCCACAGCGCCGCTGCCGATGCGCCGACCGCAATCAGTAATGAAGCGCCGAACAGCGTCGGGTCGTAGTCGATCCCCGGCGTCATGCGCATCGCCGCCATGCCGGTGTAATGCATGGCACTGATCCCGGCACCCATGATCAGCGCACCGAAGGCCAGTTGCAGAACCGGCAGTTTCGGCTGGCTGACCAGCCACAAGGCGAACCCGCAGGACAACACGGCAATCAACAGTGAAAGCGCGGTCAGGGTGATGTCGTAGCCAAGGTCGATCGGCAGTTTGAAGGCGAGCATGCCAATGAAATGCATCGACCAGACGCCGATACCCATGGCAAACGCACCGCCGGCGTTCCAGAAATGCACCGCACGGCCCTTGGCCGTGGCAATGCGACCGGTGAGGTCGAGCGCAGTGTAGGAAGCGAGAATCGCCACGCACAACGAAATAAAAACCAGGGTGGAGGAATAACTACCGATGAGCATGGGATTTCTCGTGGCCACCCAACGCGGACTGCGTCCATTCTCGGTCGGGCAAATGCGGCGATTGTACTGATTACGCAGAAGAACGCACTGACAAAGTAATCAATTGGCCATCAAGCCGATGAAACGTTTGTTTGATCGCTCGACGAGGCTCTGGAATGGGCCTTTCTGCAACTGGCGCGCTTACTGTGGGAGCGAGCTTGCTCGCGAATAGGCGCGTTGATCGTTCCCATGCTCCGCGTGGGAATGCAGCCCGGGACGCTCCGCGTCCCTTCAAAGCCGAACGCGGAGCGTCCGTTGAGGCATTCCCACGCAGAGCGTGGGAACGATCAGTGAAGCCAACCTTCAGCGGGTGTTATCGCTGACATCCAGTTGTCCGTCCCAACCGCCGCCCAGCGCTGCGATGAGTTGCACGCTGGCAATCAAGCGGCTTTGCAGAATATTCAGCACATTGCGCTCATTGCTCAACGCCGTCGCTTGCACCACCACCACATCGATGTAGGCAATCAACCCGGCCTTGTACTGATTTTCCGTCAGGCGCAGGGAGTCGCGGGCCGCATCGAGCGCTTCCTGGCGCACCGCCGCTTCGTCTTCGTACACCTTCAACTGCACCAGATAGTTTTCCACTTCGCGGAAACCGTCGAGCACAGTCTGGCGGTACTTGGCCACGGTCTGGTCGTAGACCGCTTCAGTGCGGTCGACTTCTGCCGAACGAATGCCGCCATCGAAAATCGGCAACGACAGTTTCGGCCCGACCGACCAGAAACGGTTCGGCAGGCTGACCAGGTTCTGCGAGGTACTGCTGCTGTAACCGCCGCTCAGGCTCAGGCTCAGGTCCGGGTAATACGCCGCTTTGGCCACGCCGATATTGGCGTTGGCGGCAATCACCGAACGCTCCGCCGAAGCGATGTCCGGACGCCGCTCAAGCAACTGCGAGGGCAGGCTCAACGGCACCTGCGGCAGCTTTGGAATGGTCTGCACTTCGGCAATGTTGAAATCCGCCGGCGCTTGCCCGGTCAGCACGGCAATCGCATTTTCGAACTGCGCGCGCTGCCAGATCAGGTCGACCAGATCAGCCTGGGTGCTTTTCAGTTGCGTCTGCGCCTGTGCTACCGCATCGCGCCCGGAAACGCCCGCGCGGTACTGGTTCTGGGTCATTTTCAGCGAGCGTTCGTAAGCGGCAACCGTGGCTTCGAGCAGGCGTTTTTGCTGATCGATCACCCGCAGTTGCAGGTAGTTCTGCACCAGCTCCGATTGCTGACTCAGGCGCATGGCCGCCAGATCGGCAAAACTGGCCTGGGCACTGGCCTCATCGGCTTCCAGTCCACGGCGCAATTTGCCCCAGACATCGGCTTCCCAACTGACGCCCAGCTCGGCGTTATAGGTGTCGCGAATGCCACTGGAGGAACTGCTCAGACTCGAACTGCTGCTGCCGGTGCCTTGGCTGGAGCGGGTCTTGCCCAAGCTCAAGTCAACGCTGGGATAGAACGCTCCGCGAGCACTGCGCACCAAGGCCTGAGCCTGGCGGTACTGGGCTTCCGACTGCGCGACGGTCTGGTTGGAATTGTTGAGCTTTTCTATCAACCCGTTGAGTTGCTGATCGCCGTACAACTCCCACCAGGCGCCACGGGCCAGCGAATCGCTCGGGTTGGCCTGGGTCCAGCCCGCGGCTTCCTTGTACTGGGTGATTTCAGCGGTTTGCGGACGTTGATAGTCCGGGCCGACGGCGCAGGCACTGAGCATCGCCACGCACAGTGACAGGCTCAGCAAGCGCGAGCCCCGAACAGTGGCCAGATTGATAAGCGAACGGTCAGTCATAGCGGAGTTTCCAGAGCGGCGTCAGTACGCACGCCACGCCATTTGTTGAAACGATGGCGCAGCTTGTCGAGATAGAGGTAAACCACAGGCGTGGTGTAAAGCGTCAGCACCTGACTGAAGATCAGCCCGCCGATGATGGTGAGGCCCAGCGGCTGGCGCATTTCCGCGCCCTCGGCCCGGCCGAGCAGCAGTGGCAAGGCACCGAGAATCGCCGCCAGCGTAGTCATCAAAATCGGCCGTAGCCGTTGCAGACAGGCGCTGCGGATCGATTCCAGCGGCGACAGGCCCTGATGCCGTTCCAGTTGCAGCGCAAGGTCGATCATCAGAATGGCGTTTTTCTTCACCACGCCAATCAGCAGGAACAGCCCGAGCAGCGAGATCAGGCTGAACTCGCCGCCCAGCGCATAGATCGACAGCAACGCACCGACACCGGCCGACGGCAGGGTCGACAGAATCGTCAGCGGATGGATGTAGCTTTCATACAGCACGCCCAGCACCAGATACACCGCCAGCAACGCGCCGAGAATCATGAACGGCTGGCTCTTCTGCGTCGCGGCGAAGGCATCGGCAGTGCCGGCCATTTTCGCGATGACATCTTCCGGCAGGCCGAGCTTGGCAATCGCCCGCTCGATCGCGGCACTGCCCTGCTCCACCGTCACGCCTTCGGCCATGTCGAAGGAAATGTCTTCAGAGGCAAACTGGCCTTCGTGGCTGACGCGGTCGTCTTCCAGGCTGTTTTCGTAATGAGCGAACGTCGACAGCGGCACCCGCGCACCGTCAGCGGTGATCACCTGCACTTGCTTGAGCGTCACCGGATCCTGGGCGTATTTCGGATTGACCTCCATCACCACCTGATACTGGTTGAGGCTGTCGTAGATCGTCGAGATCTGCCGCTGGCTGTAGGCGTTGTTCAGCACCGCCGTGACCATGTTCATGTCGACACCGAGGCGTTTGGCCTGGTCGCGGTCGACAATCAGCGTCACTTGTTGCGCCCCGGCGCCTTCTCGGGCATCAATGGCGGTCAGTTCGGGCAGGGCTCGCAATGCCGCGACCACTTTCGGAAACCATTTACGCAACTCGCCGAGGTCGGCGCTTTGCAGGATGTAGCTGTATTGCGAACTGGTCTGCTCGCGACCGCCGCCAAATTGCAGATCCTGATCGGCCATCAGCATCAACTGCGCGCCGGGCACTTTAGGCATTTCCTTACGCAGACGCTCGATGACTTTCTGTGCCGACAGCTGCCGCTCCTTGATCGGTTTTAGACGCACAATCATGAACGCGTTGTTGGTGCCGTTGCTGCCGCCGATGAACCCGGCGACGCTTTCCACTGCTTCGTCCTTGAGCACTGCGCGGCGGAAGATTTCCATTTTCGGCTGCATCACGCTGAACGACAGGCCGTCGTCGCCGCGCACAAAACCGATCAACTGGCCGGTGTCCTGCTGCGGCATGAAGGTTTTCGGCACCACCACGTACAGCGCGACGTTGACGCCGACGGTGATCAGCAGGCTGAGCAAGGTCAGGCGCCGGTGACGCAACACCCAATCGAGGCTGGTGGCGTACTTGCCGACCATCCAGTCGTTGGTGCGACGGCTCCAGCGTTGCAGGCGATTTTCCTGCCCCGGCGTGTGCGGCTTGAGCCAACGGGCGCAAAGCATCGGCGTCAACGTCAGCGAAACCACCAGCGATACGACGATGGCCGCCGCCAGGGTGATGGAAAACTCGCGGAACAGGCTTTCGACAATCCCGCCCATGAACAGGATGGACAGGAACACCGCCACCAGCGAGACGTTCATCGACAGCAAGGTGAAACCGACTTCCTTGGCCCCGAGGTACGCGGCCTGCATCGGTTTGACGCCTTCGTCGATGTGCCGGGAGATGTTCTCCAGCACCACAATCGCGTCGTCCACCACCAGACCGGTGGCGAGAATCAGCGCCATCAGCGAGAGGTTGTTCAGCGAGAAACCGTAGAGGTACATCACCGCAAAGGTGCCGACCAGCGACACCGGCACGGCCAGTGTCGGAATCAGCGAGGCGCGGAAGTTACCGAGGAACAGGAATACCACCAGAATCACCAGCGCCACGGCAATCAGCAAGGTCATCTCGGCTTCATGCAGCGTCGCCTTGATCACCGGCGAGCGGTCCATGGCCAGATTCAGTTTTACGCTGGCAGGCAACACCGCTTGCAAGGCCGGCAGTTGCGCCTTGATCTCGTTGACCGTCTCGATGATGTTGGCGCCAGCCTGGCGGTTGATCACCAGCAGCACCGCCGCGTCATCGTTGAAGAAGCCGCTGTTGTAGCGGTCTTCGACGCCGTCACTGACCTTGGCCACGTCCTTGAGGCGCAGCGCGGCGCCGTCGGCGTAGTGGATGATCAGTGACTCGTAATCCTTGGCTTTCTCCAACTGGTCATTGGCCTGGATCTGCCACAAACGCTGGCCGTCCTCGACCGAACCCTTCGGCCGGCGCACGTTGGCATCGGCGATGGTCTTGCGCACATCGTCGAGCGCCACGCCGTACTGGTTCAGCGCCTGTGGTTCGAGCTCGATGCGCACCGCCGGCAGCGAACTGCCGCCGATCTGCACTTCACCGACACCCTGCACTTGCGACAGGCTCTGCGAAAGAATCGTCGAGGCCAGATCGTAAAGCTGGCCTTTTTCCAGCACATCGGAGGTCAGCGACAGCACCATGATTGGCGCCTGCGACGGGTTGACCTTCTTGTAGGTCGGCATACTGCGCATGCCGCTCGGCAGCAGATTGCGCGAAGCGTTGATCGCCGCCTGCACTTCCCGCGCGGCACCGTTGATGTCGCGGTCGAGATCAAATTGCAGAATGACCCGGGTCGAACCCTGACTGGAGCGGCTGCTCATGGTGTTGACGCCGGCAATCGCGCCGAACGAGCGCTCCAGCGGTGTGGCCACGGTGGACGCCATGACCTCCGGGCTCGCGCCGGGCAGACTGGCCTGCACGACGATCACCGGGAAATCCATTTGCGGCAGTGGCGAAACCGGCAGCAGGCCGAAGCTGACACCGCCGAGCAGCATGATCGCCAGGCTCAGCAGCATTGTGGCGACCGGGCGCTTGATGAAAGGGCCGGAGAGGTTCATTGACCACCGTTCCCTGCATCACCACACAATCCTGTGGGAGCGAGCTTGCTCGCGAATTCATTTTGACATTCAACGTAGACGTCGACTGATTGGCCGCTTTCGCGAGCAAGCTCGCTCCCACAAGGGATGTGTGATGCTCGCGAAGTCATACCGACACCTCTTCAGTGTCAGCATTGGTCTTGCCAAAGCGCCGACCGAGGCGGTCGAAATACAGGTAGATCACTGGCGTGGTGAACAGCGTCAGCACCTGACTCACCAGCAGACCACCGACCATCACCAGACCCAGCGGCTGACGCAATTCAGCGCCGGAACCGGTCGCGAGCATCAACGGCACCGCACCAAACAGCGCCGCCAGCGTGGTCATCAGAATCGGCCGGAAGCGCAGCAGCGCGGCCTGATAGATCGCCTGTTCCGGCGCCATGCCTTGCGTGCGTTCAGCATCGAGGGCGAAGTCGATCATCATGATCGCGTTTTTCTTGACGATACCGATCAGCAAGATGATGCCGATGATCGCGATCATGCCCAGATCATTGCCGCTGAGCAGCAACGCCAGCAAGGCACCGACGGCCGCCGACGGCAAGGTCGAGAGAATGGTGATCGGGTGAATGTAGCTCTCGTACAGCACGCCCAGCACGATGTACATGGTCACCACCGCCGCCAGAATCAGCAGCAAGGTGCTCGACAGCGAAGCCTGGAACGCTTCGGCCGCGCCCTGGAACTGGGTCTGCACGCCGACCGGCATGCCGATGTCCTTCTGCACCTGTTCAATGATGTCGACCGCATGCCCCAGCGCCACACCGGGCGCGAGGTTGAACGACATCATTACCGCCGGGAACTGGCCAATATGGGTGATCGCCAGTTGCGCCTGACGCTCCTCGATATGAGCCAGACTCGACAGGCGTACCTGCGCGTCATCGGTGGTCTTGACGTGAATCTGGTCCAGCGCCTGCGGGCCGATCTTCTCTCCGGCCTGGGCTTGCAGCACCACGCGGTACTGGCTGGCCTGGGTGTAAATGGTCGAGATCTGCCGCTGGCCAAAAGCGTCATAGAGCGCATCGGTGATGTTCGCCACCGAAACGCCAAGGCGTGAGGCGGCATCGCGATCGATCACCAGATAGACCTGTAAACCCTTGTCCTGCAAATCACTGGCAACGTCGGTCAATTCCGGCCGTTGGGCCAGCGCTTCGACCAGTCGCCCGCTCCACTGGCTGAGCAGTTCGGAATCCGGCGAGGACATGCTGAACTGATACTGGGTCCGGCTGACACGGTCTTCGATGGTCAGGTCCTGCACCGGCTGCATGAACAGGCGGATGCCGACCAGTTTGTCCAGTTGCGGTTGCAGGCGCGCAATCACTTCAGTGGCGCTTAGATCGCGATCGCCATGGGGCTTGAGGTTGATCAGCAAGCGGCCGCTGTTGAGCGTGGCGTTATCGCCGTCGACACCGATGTAGGACGACAGGCTCTGCACCGCCGGATCTTGCAGAATGATTTTCGCCAGTTGCTGCTGACGCTCGCCCATCGCGGCGAAGGAGATCGACTGCGGCGCTTCGGAAATGCCCTGAATCACCCCGGTGTCCTGCACCGGGAAGAAGCCTTTCGGCACGACCATGTAAAGGAATACGGTCAACGCCAGTGTGCCGATAGCCACCAGCAAGGTCAGCGGCTGATGCTTGAGCACCCAGCGCAGCATCCGACCGTACTCGGCGATCATCCAGTCGATGACAGCGCCGCTGGCACGGTAGAAACGGCCTTGCTCGTGTTCTTCAGGTTCACGCTTGAGCAGACGCGCGCACATCATCGGCGTCAGGGTCAGCGAGACCACCAGCGAAATCAGGATCGCCACGGCCAGGGTGATGGCGAACTCGCGGAACAGCCGCCCGACCACGTCGGCCATGAACAACAGCGGAATCAATACTGCGATCAGCGATAGGGTCAGGGAAATCAGGGTGAAACCAATTTGCTTGGCACCTTTGAGCGCGGCCTGCATCGGGCTGTCGCCCTCTTCGATGAAACGCGCAATGTTCTCGAGCATGACGATGGCGTCGTCGACCACAAAACCGGTGGCAATGGTCAGCGCCATCAAGGTCAGGTTGTTGACCGAGAAGCCGGCCAGATACATCACGCCGAAAGTGCCGATCAGCGACAGAGGCACGGCCACCGACGGAATGATCGTGGCACTGGCGCGCCGCAGGAACAGAAACGTCACCATCACCACCAGGGCGATGGCGATCAGCAATTCGTGTTGCACGTCAGTGACCGAGGCGCGGATGGTCTGCGTGCGATCCGTCAGCACCGTCACTTCGAGGCCGGCAGGCAGGTTGTCGGTGATGCTCGGCAGCAGCGCCTTGATGCGGTCGACCACTTCAATGACGTTGGCACCCGGCTGACGCTGGATGTTCAGCAATACCGCCTGATTCTGGTTGGCCCACGCAGCGAGACGTTCGTTCTCGGCGCCATCGACAATTTCCGCCACGTCCTTGAGCCGCAACGGCGCGCCGTTCTTGTAGGCGAGGATCAGGTTGGCGTAATCCTTGGGCGAGGTCAGTTGGTCGTTGGCGTCGAGCATCGACACCCGCGTCGGGCCGTCAAAGTTGCCCTTCGGCTGGTTGACGTTGGAAGCACTGATCAAGGTGCGCACGTCCGCCAGGTTCAAGCTGTTGGCCGCCAACGCTTCCGGGTTGACCTTGATGCGCACGGCCTGACGCTGGCCGCCGGCAATGCTGACCATGCCGACGCCGCTGATCTGGGCGATTTTCTGCGCCATACGCGTATCGACCAGGTCATTGAGTTTGGGCAGCAGCATGGTTTTCGAGGTAATCGCCAGGGTCAGCACCGGGGTGTCTGCCGGGTTGACCTTGTTGTACACCGGCGGCGCCGGCAAATCGGTGGGCAGCAGATTGGTCGCGGCGTTGATCGCGGCCTGCACCTGCTGCTCGGCGACGTCCATGTTGATGTCGAGGCTGAAGCGCAGGGTCAGCACCGACGCACCGCCGGAACTGGTCGAGGCCATTTGCGTCAGGCCCGGCATCTGCCCGAACTGGCGCTCGAGCGGCGCAGTTACGGCACTGGTCATCACATCCGGGCTGGCGCCGGGATACAAGGTCATGACGCGGATGGTCGGGTAGTCGACCTGGGGCAGCGCCGAAACCGGCAGCAGGCGGTAAGCGATCAAGCCGGCCAGAACAATGGCCAGCATGCTCAGGGTGGTGGCTACCGGTCGGAGGATGAACAGCCGCGAAATGTTCATGCGCCCTTCTTGGCCTTGTCGGTGACAGCAGCGTCAGTCGGGGTGGCAGCAGATTTGCCTTGCAGGTGTTCAGTTGGAGTGGTCGGCACTTGATTGCTGTCGTTGACCACTTCCACTTCGCTGCCTTCCTTGAGGCGGTCGGTGCCTTCCAGCACCACGCGGTCGCCGGCGGCCAGGCCTTCGGTGACCACGGTGTTTTCGCCATCACTGGCGCCGATCTTCAATTGGCGAATGGTGACTTTCCTGTCGCCATCCAGTGCATAGACGAAGGTGCCGTTGGTGCCGAACTGGATGGCCGCCGACGGTGCCAGCACCACGCCTTTCAGCGTGTCAGCGAGCAAGTGAACGTTGACGAACTGGTTGGGGAACAGCGCCTGATCACGGTTATCGTAGCGGGCCTTGAACTTCAAGGTGCCGGTGGCAACGTCGATCTGGTTGTCGAGGCTTTGCAGAACGCCGGTGGCTTGCAGTTTGCTGTCGCCGCGGTCCCACGCCTCGGCCGGAAGTTTGGCGCCGCTGCGATAACGCGCGAGCACGGTTTCGAGGCTGTTTTCCGGCAAGGTGAAAGCGACGCTGATCGGTTGCGTCTGGGTGATCACCGCGAGGGACGTGGTGTCATTGGCGGTGACGAGGTTGCCGACGTCGACCTGGCGCAGGCCGACACGACCGGCAATCGGCGCGCGGATCTTGGTGAATTCGAGATTGAGCTTGGCATCGTTGACCGCGGCCTGATTGGTCTTGACCGTGCCCAGATACTGACCGACCAGCGCTTCGGCGGTGTCCAGCGTCTGTTTGGCAATGCTGTCCTCTTTGTACAAACCGCGATAACGCTCGACGTCGACCTGAGCGTTTTTCAGTTGCGCCTGATTCTGCAGCAACGTGCCTTCGGCTTGTAGCAAGGCGTTCTGATACGGGCGTGGGTCGATCTCGGCCAACAGGTCACCGGCCTTGACCATCTGCCCTTCTTCGAAATTGATCTTGACCAGCTCGCCGCCCACCCGGCTGCGCACATTGATGGTGTTGAGCGCGGTCACCGTGCCCAGCGCCTTGTAGTACAGCGGGAAGTCGCCAGTAACCGCCGGCGCCACGCGCACCGGAATCGGCCCGGTGCCGCCACCGAAGCCCGGCCGCATCATCCCCGAACGCCCGGTGTGCCCGGCCGCAGCTTTGTCGGCGCCCTCTTTGTGGGCTGAACCGGCGGGCCAGAATTTCCAGCACAGGACGGCGATCACCAACAAGACCAGCAGGCTGATCAGCCAGCGACGGGAGTTACGAGGGGACGATTGCATGGAGTCATTAACCATTGGGCGCGTGGGCTTCTTTTACGGGAGGCTGAACGATAAGCACTGGTGGGGAAATAGCAAAGCAGCTTTACCGGCAATTTACCTTCAACTTACGTTTCAAGGTGTGAGGCAAAACACTGATACACAAATGAAAACGGCCTGGACAGGGCCAGGCCGTTAACAATTGTAAAAGCGCTTACTTGAGAACGGACAGCGCCGCTTCGTAGTTAGGCTCTTCAGCGATTTCCTTGACCAGTTCGCTGTGCAGGACGTTGTCGTTTTCGTCCAGCACCACAACGGCGCGAGCGGTCAGGCCTTTCAGCGGGCCGTCAGCGATGGCCACGCCGTAGTTCTCGATGAACTCGGCACCGCGCAGGGTCGACAGGTTTTGTACGTTTTCCAGACCTTCGGCGCCGCAGAAACGCGCTTGCGCGAACGGTAGGTCAGCCGAGATGCACAGCACCACGGTGTTGGCGATGTCGTTGGCCTGAGCGTTGAACTTGCGCACGGAAGTGGCGCAGGTCGGGGTGTCGACGCTTGGGAAGATGTTCAGCACTTTGCGCTTGCCGGCGAAGTCTTTCAGGGTGACGTCGGACAGATTGCCGGCAACCAGAGAAAAGGCTGGCGCCTTGGAACCGGCTTGTGGCAACTGGCCGTTGACTTGAACCGGATTGCCTTTAAGGGTGACTTGAGCCATGACTTGAGTCCTTCTGATGTTTTGATTGGAAAGCATGCAAGAGGCCGAAGTTAACCACGAAATGGTCCGACGACCTATGCCCTGTTTGGAAATTGTTGGGTGCCTGCGCGAAAAATTGTATACAAAACCACAACCATCCCCCTGTA
Source organism: Pseudomonas sp. 29 (assembly GCF_002754355.1). Classification (NCBI taxonomy): domain Bacteria; kingdom Pseudomonadati; phylum Pseudomonadota; class Gammaproteobacteria; order Pseudomonadales; family Pseudomonadaceae; genus Pseudomonas; species Pseudomonas sp. 29. Next base: position 5,949,223 of record NZ_PEEY01000001.1, on the reverse strand, counting down.
GGAGTGAGCCTGCTCGCGATAGCGGTGTGTCATATACGCAAATGTTGAATGACACATCGCTATCGCGAGCAGGCTCACTCCTACAATTAGATCTGCGGTGTGAAAAATTCTCCGCACTTTTACCAGAGACCCTGTCGATTCAAGTGTGGCCCGTTCGACTAAGCAATGAATCCCACCAAACTCACGGAGTAACCGCCATGCGCTTCATGATCCTTGTCAAAGCCAGCGCCGATTCGGAAGCCGGCATCATGCCCAGCGAAGAGCTGATCACCGCGATGGGCAACTTCAACGAAGAACTGGTCAAGGCCGGCATCCTGATCGATTGCGATGGCCTGCACCCGAGTAGCAAAGGTGCTCGCGTGCATTTCTCCGGTGACAAACGCACGGTCATCGACGGGCCGTTCATCGAAACCAAAGAACTGGTGGCCGGCTACTGGATCTGGGAAGTGAAATCAAAAGAAGAAGCCATCGAATGGGTCAAGCGCTGCCCTAATCCGATGCCGGGCGAGTCTGACATTGAAATCCGTCAGATATTTTCTGCCGAAGACTTCGGCGCTGAGTTCACTCCTGAAGCGCGGGAACAGGAAGAGCGTGTCCGCGAACAGGCCAAGAAAAACGGCTAAACCGGAGATCCTATGTAGGAGCTGCCGAAGGCTGCGATCTTTTGATCTCAAAAAGCAAAGTCAAAAGATCACAGCCTCATTTCATTCGACAGCTACAGAATCGATCACTCGGGCATAGAGCGGATCTTGATCGTTCCCACGCTCTGCGTGGGAATGCCTCAAGGGACGCTCTGCGTTCCAGCTTGCGAATTTGACGCAGAGCGTCAAGGGCTGCATTCCCACGCAGAGCGTGGGAACGATCATTCAACAGAGATCAGTTATTGAGCTCGACGTGATCCTGGGCTTGATTCACCGCGAGTTCACCCAGCATGACGACCTGTGCGATACCCAGTGCAGTGGGAATGCCTCAAGGGACGCTCTGCGTTCCAGCTTGCGAATTTGACGCAGAGCGTCAAGGGCTGCATTCCTTTGCTGCGCGTGGGAACGATCATTCAAGGGAGATCAGTTCTTGAGTTCGACGTGATCCAAGGCTTGATTCACCGCGAGTTCCCCCAACATGACGACCTGTGCGATCCCCAATGCAGTCTTGCGCTGCGAGGTTTCCAGCGAGGCGGCGAAGTTCATCAGCATTTCACTGGCCGAGCCTAGGGTTTCGCTGGCGTTGGCGAGCAGGGATTCAGTGTTGTACCTGGGATTGGCGAGGTACATGGGTTCCGGCTCGTTGGCACTGGACATGATATGGGCGCTGGGGTTGAGGTAGAAATCGAGGGCGCGGTCGGCGGCTTCGTGGAGTTTTTTACTGTCGACTGAGGCGTAGGGGGATGTGGTGTCGGTGTCTGATTCTGGGGGATTGGGTGTTGGCTTTTTCATAGTGTTTTCTCTATCCGAACGGTGGAGCTGGTCCATTCGGCTTCCGGTCGAATGGGTGGCAGCTGTACGCAGGCTGGAAACCCGGGGGACAGAGAAACCCGGACGACCCGAAGGTCCCCCACGCACAGCCGCCATAACTAAGTACGCACCAAAAAAAGGTGCGCAAGCATACGTCATGAACGGTGCTGTTGCGTTCAGTTTTCCCCCGGGGTTTCCAGTCCCGGTCGCTGATTTGGCAGCGACGAACACAGGCTAGAGACCCGACGTCCGACGGACAACCTGAAAACCTTGTGGGAACGTTCCGCAAATTCCAAACAACGTTTAAACATCCCGAATTGAAATACGCATATGTAGTAGCGTCCGAAGGCTCGAGCCGCGATCGGACGAACTTTTGATTTTGCATTTAAAAAACACAATCGAAAGATCCTAACCTCGTGTCACTCGCCAGCTCCTGTCGCCAGTGCGCCGTCCGCTTGCAGGGTCAGTTGGCGGGTGATGCCCGGCATCGACGGCAACCCATACTGCCGCTGGTTTGTCGGCCAATAAGCAACAGCTGAGGACTTTTTCACGCGAAACAGGTAGGGTGCGCAAAATCAAAGTGCCATCACTGGACCGCGTCGCAGGTTTTCATGGAGTTGTACACGCAATGAGTTGCTGGACCGTCCTTGGCCTCACGGCCGACGCCGATACGCGCAGTATCAAACGCCAATACGCCGCCCTGCTCAAACAGACCCGTCCGGACGAAGACGCCGAGGGCTTCCAGCGCCTGCGTGACGCCTACGAGCAAGCCCTGAATTACAAGGAATGGGCGCAGGCCAGCGAGGACCACGGGGCTGATGAAGACGCCTGGGACTTGACCGGTCTGACCGTAGTCGAAGTCGATGCCTTGCAGCAGGCGACCCGCTCGCTGGCCGACACCAGCCTTGCACAATTGCAACAGCGCCATGCCCTCGCCGTTGAAGAGGGTTGCGCGCATATCCTCGAAGAGACCCTGCTGCAGCATTGCATCGAGCACCCGGATACATCGGCGCCGATGGTCGATTGGGCGGTGCAGACGTATCACTGGTTCAGTGCCTGGCAGCGGCTGGAACTGGACGAGGAATCCATCGAACATTTGCTCGATCACCAGCGGGAACGCATGACTAGACCGCTGCGTGATGCCCTCGAACGTGAGGACAGTGCGGCCTTTTTGCAGGCCTACGCACAGTGTGCGCAATACCTCTGGCTCGACGCTGAAGTGCACCGGCAGTGGTTCAACCTGTTCCTCAGTCGATTGCTGCTGGACAGCGAATACTGGTCTTCCGCTATTTTCGAACAGGTCTGCGCGGGCCAGGGCTGGCATTCCGGTCCGGCCAACCGTTGCCCGAAAGATGAATGGAAACGTCTGGTCGCGCGCCATGAAGCTCCGATTTTTATCGCGCAACAGCGTCAACTCGCCGAAGAGCCGCCCGCCACCGCCGAACACCGCGCCGCCCGCCTGCTGCTCGGCACTGGCCCGTTCAACCAGCGTCGCGCATTGGCCCGACGCCTGCGTGAGAAAGATTGGGAGCATTGCCGACATTTGAGTTCGGCGCTGTATGCCAATCATCCGAAGGTCTGCGCAGAGTTGCCGGGGGGCACCGCGTTTTTCTGGCGCGACTGGGAACTGAAACGCGGCGAATGGCCGACCTACGTTGGCGTGGTGCTGGCCTGTCTGATCGGTGCGTTTACTCATTTCATTCCGCTGGGGCTGCGCGTCACCGGGCTGATCAATATCGTCATGACCTCAACAATCGTGTTTGGCGTGATCGCTGCGGGCATCAACTGGCTGACGCACGAACTGGCGCACACCCATTGGCTGCTGGATGACCGCCTCAGCGCACGGTTTTGGCCGGGTTTTGCCAAGGACGCTGCGCCGTTCGGCGTACTGCGCGATCTGATTCCCTGCGCATTGATGGTGGCCGGACTCTGCTGGTTTTTCGGCCCCATCGCCGGCGTCGTCTATGCCGCCACACTGGCCTGCGTGGGTTTGATTCGTCGCCGTCAGGTCAAGCCACACACGTCCTGGGAAAAGACTAACCTGCCGGTGAAAATCGGCCTGACGCTACTCGGCGTTGTCGCCCTGGTGCTGGTGCTGGGTGTGTTCAAAGTGGCCGCCAGCCAAGGCACGGTCAACCGCAATCAGGGTCTGCAACCCTGGGCGGAGCGTTTGTGTAGCCGGTTGCCGGCGAGTTCTTTCGATTGCGGCGCCCCGGCCACCCGCGAGCAGTGGTATCCCGCGGAGGCACGGCCATGACGTCGAGATTCATGTTTGTCAGCGGCGTAGTGGTCGTTCTGGTGGTGATGGGGCTGTCGAGCGCGACCCGACCGTTCCTGAAGCTCGACCTGTGGCTTGATCAGCGCGACTCAGTGGTGACCGCACAGGCCAATGCGTTGAGTCCGATCATTGCATGCGTCAACCGTGTCGATGTGCACTGGCGCAACGCCTACGACAAATTCGAGCGTCCGCGACCAGCAGGTAATGCATTCGATAGTTATCTTGCTGAGGCTCGGGATTTCGACAACACGGATGCGTACACCGTGCAGAACATCCAAAAGGATCTCTGCCTCAGTCATATCAACGAAAAACTCGAACTCTTGGCCTATCAGCCAGTGCTTTCGCAAAAAGTCCGTGACTACGCGCAAGCACTGCAGGGCGCGGCGGTGATCTTTACGCCGGAGCGACTCGACAGAAGTGCGAACTTTTATGCCACGCCGCTCGCCCGGTTGTCACAGGGCTCGGGGCAAATCCAGGCCGCCAGCAATGCCTACATCAACGCATCGACAGCCTTGCGAGAGGAACTGCTGCCACTTGATGTGGCACAGCGCTCCGAGCAGCTCAAGCTGCTGGAAGCGCGGGTGGGCAGGGAGATTCATTGGTCTCTGCTGGCGTACATGATGCAAGCCCGGGAGACATTGGAGCTGCTCGAAGACGGGATGAAACACCGCACCCTGACCCCGCAAGCCGTGGCCGATACCACCGCCGATCTGCAACAGGCGTGGAATCGTCGCGCGCCCTTCATCGCTCTTCGCGAGGGTGGATTTCGAAACAAGGACGATGACGCGCGGGAGCTGTGGCGGCACATCAGTGCGCCAGCGCAAAGCTATCTCGACGCGCTGAACACCCTGCATAAGGACTGGCAGAACCACGCCGAACCGCAACGCTTGAGCGACGATTACTACGCCGTCACCCATGGCTACGACGCCCTACTCAGCCAATACAACCGCCAGGCACGCGCCAATTTCTGAGGGTGTGCACAGGCCGGACGGTCCTCGCGGACAATCCGGCCTCGTGCGCTTACTTGGCTTTCTTGAGCTTCAGATACGACTGACGCAGGTCTGAGGCCCAGCCATCGATGACGGGTTTGACGTCATTGGTGCTCATTGCCTGCGAATCATTTTCCAGTGGCTTGCCGGTGCCTTTGCGCACCACTTGCGCGACGACCTTGTTATTCGCGCCATCGAGGAACACCGCTTCGGTGGCCAGGGTGGTTTCCTGATCGCGAATACCGCTGGCGGTGCTGACCGCAGCGGCGACCAACGCAATCGGAATTACCTCGTAAGCATGCAGGCCTTCGGTGGAGCTGCTCACGGCGGTGATTGCCGCACGCACCACAATCACGCCCGGGCCAGGACCGGTGGCCAACGGCAAGTCTTTGCCGATCTCACGTTTGAGCGCCTGATCGTAGTAGGAAGTGATGCCATTGAGGGTTTGCTGGGAGATTTTCGCGGTCGGTTGCGGTTTCGGGTAGAGCTGAGTCGGCTCGATGTACACACTGGTGAATTTCCTGACGTCGACCTTCGGATCGATCCAGCGCATCACCTCGGCACCGGACGGGGATTTGGCCTCCTTGAGCTGGCTGTAGTCTTTGAGGAATCCTGAGTACTCTTTCGGGTCGACGGTTTTGCTGGAACAACCCACCATTGCGACGGTGGCAATGCACAGAGTGCCCATCATCACTGCTAGCTTCATGCTGTAACTCCTGTCAGAAGGCCGAAAAACTTTGCCCGGGGGAATTACAGGTATAGCTAAAACTTCAGTAATTGCGATTGCACAGCACAATATTCACGCAAGGCTGCGCGGCGGATCACAAGCGTCATTTGAAAGACGTCTAGCATCCGGCAACGCTGCATCGAGCTCTTGGCCATTGGTGAGTTTCAAGAATCCGCTGCATTGGAACAAGCTGAGCCAGAACGCCCGCAAGTGCTGTTGCAGGGGTGGAAGAAGATGAACATGGGGGATCCGGCGCTTAAGTGACCGGCTGGAAATTGTCTTCCCTCACCCTAGCCCTCTCCCAGAGGGAGAGGGGACCGATTGGGGGATATTCAAGAGTTCCGCCGACTTGAGCGATTGCCTTTGAATCCATAATCGACTCGGTCTTTCACGTCAGTGTCGCTCGCCAGACACCTCGGTCAGTCCCCTCTCTCAGAGGTAGATAGAGGGGACCGATTGGGGGAGATTCGAGAGATGCACCGACGTGATCGATTGGCTTGGAATCCATAATCAACTCGGTCTGTCACGTCGGTGTCGCTCGCCAGACACCTCGGTCAGTCCCCTCTCCCTCCGGGAGAGGGTTAGGGTGAGGGGCTTTTCAGGGGTTCACCCCGTTACCAGGACGAAGTCTCACCACTGCGCAAGGCCATCTCCCGCCGATTGTTGATGTGCATCGCCTTGATCAAGGACACCGTGCCCACCAGCAAAATCGCCGCCCCCAACAGGAAGTCGATGTTGTACAGCTGGAAGTCCTGCACCGGCCCGATCAGCAGCACCCGCACGATCGCGGCGCCCAACAGCGTGGCAAGGAAGTCGATCCCCGGTTCATTGCGGTAAAACACCAGCAGTAACGGCAGGCACAACACCAACAGCAGCAACAACACCACCACCTTGAACGAACCTTTGCGCTCGACGCTGAAGGCACATTCGTGCGGCCCGTACGCCTTGTAATCCTCGTCGCGGATCATCGAGGTTTTCTCGTTGATGTAGTCGACGCGGTTGTACTTCTGGATCGGCGTGAAGGTGTTGGACATCTCCATCAACGTGGTGATGTTCTTGAAGCGCAGGTCGATGCGCTCGCTGCCCTTGAGGTAATAGAGCACCGGCTTATAGCCGTAGCGGTAGGTGTCGAACGGGAACTCGGTGACCTGACCCTGTACGCCAATCGGGCGCGGTTCAAGTTCGGCGTAGGCGCTTTTGTTGGTGGCCGACAGGTTGCGGCTCAGCGGCTGCACCTTGACCTGCTCAAGGAAGATCGGCGTGACGCCGTAGGACCATTGCAACGGCTCCAGACGCAGGCGCAGTTCATTGCGAGCGAGGTCGTAGCGGTTGAAGGTGCGTTCGGAAACCACCAGGGAACCACTGAGCATGAACTCGCCGCGCAGGTTATTGGTGACGCGCAAGGTCAACTGGTCCTTGCCCAGCAGCGCTGCTTCCGTAGTCGGTGGTGTGCCACACCACGCGGTGCTTTCGCCGACGCCGCCGAGCTGGCCGTCGCGGTTTTCCTTGAATACATAAAAGTAACTGGCCCACAGCGTCACCATTAACAGCAACGCTGTGAGGCCGAGGATTTTTTTGCCCGGACTCACTGATCAGACTCCCTTCTTCGGTTCCATCGTCCAGCCGAAAACCCGCTGGCGACGGCGACTCTACCAAAAGGCCACCACTCACCCAAGGGAAAATGCCCGAGTCAGGAGGTTTCTAGGGGTTTCCCCGGTGTACTTCGAAGATCAAAAGATCGTCCGAACGCGGCCCGAACCTGCGGCAGCTCCTACCCTTGACCTCATGTAGGAGCTGCCGAAGGCTGCGATCTTTTCAAGCGTCAGCGCCGCCGGAACAACGGACGTGGTTCGATGACTGAGCGCCCATACAACACGCTCATTCCGGCCAATCCTTTCAGCGCATCCTCAGCCGATTTGTCCTCACGCACCGCAAAACTGTCGAACCCGCACTGGCGCATATGGCTGAGCTGATCACGCAACACGTCGCCAATCGCGCGCAACTCCCCTGCCCAGCCGAACCGGCTGCGCAGCAGATAAGCCTGGCTGTAAGCACGCCCGTCGCGAAAGCTCGGAAAATCCAGTGCGATCAGCGGTAAAGAGGCCAGCCACGGCACCAGACTTTCAACCTCATCGTCGGGGCCGAGCCACACCGCATGAGTCGACGGTGATTCCAGCCAATGCATCAGCGGCAATATCAGCAAACCCTCCGGCCTTAGCGTCGATGGTTCGCGCATCAACGTCCACGGATCGTCTGTCACTATCCGCGCCACGCCCTGCTCCAGCCGCAACAGATTGTTCATACCGCCGCCTCCAGCGTCTTCGGATAGACCCGTTCCTTGAACGGCTCCAGGCCGATCCGCGCGATGGTGTCGACGAACAATTCCTCGTGCTCGCGATAGCGCACAAACGTGCGGATGATCCGCTCGATCACCTGTGGCACCTCGGCGGCGCTGAACGACGGGCCGATGACTTTGCCCAGCGCGCTGTTTTTGCCCTGGGCGCCGCCGAGGGTGATCTGATACCACTCGCTGCCGTTCTTATCGACGCCGAGGATGCCGATATTGCCGATGTGGTGGTGGCCGCAGGCGTTCATGCACCCAGAAATATTCAGGCTGATATCACCCAGATCATGCAGGTAATCAAGATTATCGAAACGCGCCTGAATCGCCTGGGCGATCGGGATCGATTTGGCGTTGGCCAGTGCACAGAAATCGCCACCGGGGCAGGCAATGATGTCGGTCAGCAGGCCGACGTTGGCGCTGCCCAGGTCGTGTTTGCACGCCAGTTGCCACAGCGCATAGAGGTCGGTTTTCGGAACATCGGGCAAGACGATGTTCTGCTCATGGGCGATGCGGATCTCGCCAAAACCGAAACGCTGCGACCAGTCGGCGACTACGAGCATCTGCGCGCCGGTGACATCCCCCGGCGGCGCCGCCATGCCCGGTTTGGTCGACAGTACCACGCTGGTGTAGCCCGGCACCTTGTGCGGCTGCACGTTGCGCGCGACCCAACGGGCAAACGCCGGGCTTTCGGCCAAGCGCGTGCCGAAGTCCAGATCGGTGTCGGCCAGGGTGTGATAAACCGGCGGCACGAAGGCGCTGGCGACCCGCTGATATTCGGCTTCGGTCAACTGCGCCGGGCCGTCCTTGAGGTGCCGCCATTCCTCTTCGACTTCCTTGGCAAACGCCTCAATGCCCAGTGCCTTGACCAGAATCTTGATCCGCGCCTTGTACTTGTTGTCACGTCGACCATGGCGGTTGTACACCCGCAGCACGGCCTCGACGTAGGACAGCAAATGCTGCCACGGCAAGCCTTCGCGGATCTGTAAACCGAGAATCGGCGTGCGCCCCAGACCACCGCCGACGATCACTCGCAGAAGCATCTGCCCATCGCGGCCGGGGTAAAGGTAGAGGCCGATGTCGTGCATCATGATTGCCGCGCGATCCTGCTTCGCCGAGCAAATGGCGATCTTGAATTTGCGTGGCAGAAACAGGAATTCCGGGTTGATCGTCGACCACTGCCGCAGAATCTCGGCCAATGGGCGCGGGTCGATCAACTCGTCCGCCGCGACCCCGGCGAACGCCTCGGTGGTGATGTTGCGCACGCAGTTGCCGGAGGTCTGGATCGCATGCATGTTGACCTGCGCCAGACGTTCGAGGATATCCGGCACGTCGCTCAGTTCGATCCAGTTGAACTGCATGTTCTGCCGCGTAGTGAAGTGACCGTAACCACGATCGTAATCGCTGGCGATGCTGGCCAGCGTGCGCATCTGTTCGGCGCTCAAGGTGCCGTAGGGAATCGCCACGCGCAGCATGTAGGCGTGCTTCTGCATGTACAGGCCGTTTTGCAGGCGCAGCGGCAAAAACTCCTCTTCGCTCAACTCCCCGGCCATGAAGCGCTCGACCTGATCGCGAAACTGCGCAACACGCTCGAACACCAGCGCCCGGTCGTAATCATCGTATTGATACATGCCTGCCACCTCATCAGTTATTCCTGTGGGAGCGAGCCTGCTCGCTCCCACAGTTTTCTTCAGAGCACTATGACGAAGCAGCGCAGCACGTTACAGATTCACCTGAACTCATAAAAACCATATCAGGGCGCGGCAGAACGCCGCAGTCAGCCCTTCAATCTGATCCGCACAAATCAAAGATTCCTGAGCCTGTTTTGTTTCTGGTGGGGTTTCTACAGTGCAGCTCATGCCAGACCGGGTGGCCTGGCAAGACTTTGCAACCGTGGATGAACTGACCATGAGCACAGCAACAATCGGACAGGCTTACAACTACAAGGTCGTCCGCCAATTCGTTATCGCGACGGTTTTCTGGGGTGTGGTGGGCATGGCGATGGGCGTGTTCATCGCCTCGCAACTGGTGTGGCCAGAGATGAATCTGGACCTGCCGTGGACCACCTTCGGCCGACTGCGACCGCTGCACACCAGCCTGGTGATTTTCGGTTTCGCCGGCAGCGCGCAATTCGCCGCCAGCTACTACGCAGTGCAGCGCACCTGCCAGGTGCGGCTGTATTCAGACAAACTCGCCGCGTTCACCTTCTGGGGCTGGCAATCGGTGATCGTGATCATGCTGGTCACTCTTCCGCTGGGCTACACCACCACCAAGGAATACGCCGAAATCGAATTCTCCGGCGCGGTGTGGATGGCCGTGGTCTGGGTCGCTTACGCCATCGTGTTTTTCACCACCGTGGTGCAGCGCAAGACCAAACATATCTACGTCGGCAACTGGTTTTTTGGTGCGTTCATCCTGGTGATCGCCATGTTGCACGTGGTCAATCACCTGTCGATTCCGGTGGACTGGTTCAAGTCGTATCCAGTCTATTCCGGCGCCACTGATGCGATGGTGCAGTGGTGGTACGGGCACAACGCAGTGGGTTTCTTCCTGACCACCGGGTTCCTCGGCATGATGTATTACTTCGTGCCGAAACAGGTCAATCGGCCGGTGTATTCGTACCGGTTGTCGATTGTGCATTTCTGGGCGCTGATCACCCTGTACATCTGGGCCGGGCCGCACCATTTGCATTACACCGCGCTGCCGGACTGGGCGCAGTCGCTGGGCATGGCCATGTCACTGATCCTGCTGGCGCCGAGCTGGGGCGGGATGATCAACGGCATGATGACCTTGTCCGGCGCCTGGCATAAGTTGCGCACCGACCCGATCCTGCGATTCCTCGTGCTGTCGCTGGCGTTCTACGGCATGTCGACCTTCGAAGGGCCGATGATGGCGATCAAAACCGTCAACGCCCTCTCCCACTACACCGACTGGACCATCGGCCACGTCCACGCCGGCGCGTTGGGCTGGGTAGCGATGATTACTTTTGGCGCGACCTATCACATGGTGCCCAAAGTGTTTGGCCGCGAGCAGATGTACAGCACGCCGCTGATCAATCTGCACTTCTGGCTGGCGACCATCGGCACGGTGCTCTACATCGCTTCGATGTGGGTCAACGGCATCACCCAGGGCCTGATGTGGCGGGCGATCAACGAGGACGGCACGCTGACCTATTCGTTCGTCGAAGCGCTACAGGCCAGTCATCCGGGGTTTATCGTGCGCTTTGCCGGCGGGGTGTTCTTCCTCACCGGGATGTTGTTGATGGCTTACAACGTGTGGCGCACGGTGCGGGTGGCCGACATTTCACTGGCGCGCAGTGAAGCGCAGATCGCCTGAGGCAGGGAGTCGCGCGTGATGGAGATTTTCTTTGATGTGTTGGGCGTGATGTTTCTTTGGCTGGCGGTGGAGTACTGCTTGCGGCGGGAGACGGCGGACAGTCTGGATGAAGCGAGCATGGTGCCGTTTGCCGATGACCCCGAGGTGGCGCGGCGGGTTGAACTGGCTACCGGGAAAACCGTGAAAGCGGTGGCGCCGGAAGACGCCAAACCAGGCTGGATCAATCTTGAAATGTGAGAGGAATCAGTAGCGGAGGGGCCTCCCCTCCGCTGCCTGCACATTTTGCTCTGACAGTCCGCCTCCGACAAACGGTAGATTTTTCGTATTTTCCCTGTCAGATCTGACAGTAGGCAGGTGGCAGGTTTGTCTTTATGTTGCTAACGAGACGGCACTCATAGCGCATCGTTTTCCAACGTGCTGCCAAACACTGCCACATGACCATCGGTATTGACCAGTCAGAACCAGGGAGCACCAAGATGAGAAACGCCCTCCTTTCATTGCTCCTTGCAACACTATTAGGCTGCTCACCCATCGCCACCCAGTCACCGGTCGAGCAAGGTGTCAGCAATAGTCCAAACGTAGCAATGACAGGTCCGCAAGTGGTCGAGCTATTGAACCAGCTCTACAACTCCAAATTCGTGAACTGCCATGAGTCAGCCAATCAACCGGCTTTTCTCTGTTCCGGGATCATTCTTCGAGTCACGGACAAGCAGCCTGGCGAAACGCATCACGTATGGAACCCAAGCCCAACCTCAGTCAAGAACGGCGGAGTATCGTTTTCCTTCCTCAGGGCAGACTCGAAATTCGGCCGTCTGGCCTGGGGCAAAGGCAATGGATTAATGTTGTACCCCATCTTCGGTGCGCCGCAAGACAAGGTCGATCTGGACGTTTTGTGCTCCTTTCCCATCGATGGCTGGACCTGGAACCGCACCACCCCCTGTGGTCCACACGCCTCTTTTCCAGCGACAAGCCAGCGTTGCCGAAGTGCGGGTGTGACCACCGCCGAGCAATGGAAAAGCGTTTGGGATAACTCGCCCAACAGTCATCACATTCGACAATGTGGCTTCGACGTTTCCGAGGCAACCGGAAGGCCGGCTGCAGCGGCTTTTTACCAATCGGTACGAGCCCGCACAATGTTGAGCCAAGTGTCTGCACATTTCTCCGAACAGAATGAAATCGTGATCAAGACCTGGCCACAGAACCTGCAAAACACCTTGCCTCTGATGGCCTTCTTTTATATCGCCGGGGGGGACAATGCCGGGTTATCTCAAGCCCGAGACAATCAGAAGGATTTCTATGATTCCACGACTTCCAGAATCTGGGTGCCGGTGATCCGTCTGTATCCCCCATCCACATCAGCCCACGATGCAACATTCCAGTACGTTGACACGGATCAGTTGATCAAACCCTGATTCAGCCCGTGCTGCTCACCGTGCCTGCACTGCAAACGCAGCCAGTAGCGTCACCGCCGGATTGGCCTCGTCACGTGTGCAGGACTGGACCAAGCGAGGCCGATGGTGCTAGCCGCGTTCCCGCGGTATCAGACTCTGCAATTGCAGCGCCAGAAAATTTGCATCAAATACAAACGTGTCGGGATCCTTCAACCCATTGGTCTTGCGCCACTGCCACTCACCGTCTGCCAATCCCACCAGGGAAATACTGCCGTAACGTGCCGCCGTAAGGCCCATCACCGCCAAGGAAATCTGCCCCGCGCTGCCCATCACATCCGGCACGAACTCTACCGGTTTGCCGGCAATCACGATGCTCAGCTTTTCCGTCTTGAAGGTCGAGGTTTCCACCGGCGTGCTCGGCCCGAACGCGACATACGTCTCACGGCTGACTTCCAGCAGATCGGGCATTTGTACCGGCGCAAGCCATTGCTCAATGTTGCCGAACAACTCGATGATCCGGGCGGCCCACGCCGCCGACTGGGTCTCGAACAGTTGGGCCTTGTGCGCTTCGCTCTCGGCATAGCGGCGAAGCATATCGCCCAGTTGTTGTACGTCGTCCATTGTTGCACTCCTCGGCTCAAAGCCTGCGAACTCCGATAGTGGCAGATCAACGTGCTGGCGTACGGTTAACCACCGATTCAAGCTCCGCATACGCTTAATCCAGACGAACGGTAGGATTTGCCCCCTCCACCTGTCAGATCTGACAGTAGGCAGCCAGCGACAGAGGGTTTTAGATAAACCCTCGAGTTGCTTGAGTTCCGGAGAAGCCGCATGACCGTCGATAACGGTAAAACACAACCCCAAGACATCGCCCCTGTGATAATTCCAGGCTGGGTTACAGCCATACAACATCCGGAAAAGCCACATGGCGGAGTTCCCCTGTCGTTGCACAGCAATGGCTTTCTCCAACTGCTAATCGATCCATGGCTCAACCATAGCGCCTATGACGACGCAGCCATATTGCTCGGAACCTCGGATGTCGCGGTGATCAACAAGGTTACCCAGCCGGGCGAGGAGAATCAGCGGTTCAACATGGATCTACCTGCCGCACTATTGAAAAACGATATCAACCTGGTACGCCTGCAAGTGACCCGAGTCGGTCAGGATCCCGAAACTTCGGAGGCGCTGAAAGTGCTCTATTACACCCCGCGCCCCGGTGACCAGATTTCGGGGGGTGGAGACAATCCCAATCTGATCATGAGCCTTCCGGCCGATGTCATCACCGACGGCATCGATGCCGGCCGCGCAGAAAAGGGCGTGGATGTGACTCTGCGTTACATCCATATGCGCGAGCGGGACATCATTACGCTTTATTGCGATAGCCTGGAAAAAGAGCATGTCGTCAGCGCGGCGCAAGCAGCGGCAGGCAGCGTGGTATTGAAACTGGTCGCCATCGACTTCTGGCAGGACAACCCCAAATTCGCCATGCGTTTCAGAGTCACCGATCAACTCGGCAACTCTTCCGGCCCCCAAGCCATCTGGTCAAAAACCACGTTGATCGATGTGCACTTACGCCGACAACCGGAGCTCGATCTGATCAGGCCCAAGGTACTGGAAGCGAAAGAGTCCGGCGGCACGCTACTGAACTTCATCAAGGATTTTTATGAAGCCAAGTTCGCCACGGTAGAGGTCAACTACACAGGCTCCGACACAGGGCAAACGGTAAGAGTCCAATGGCTCGGACGCAACTTCACCTACACCACTGAGGTGCAGACTGTAAAAACACCTGGGGAAACGTTGCATTTCCAGATTCCGCGCCTGGAGGTCATCGACACTATGGGGGGCGGTGGTCGGGCAGAAGTAACCTACACGGTCAGATTGCCCGGCACTACCGATGACAAGCCCTCTCGCGATCTGAATCTGGCATTCACCGAGCAGAAGCACCTTCTAGGGCAACCCACGATCAATACGGACAGAACCAATTTAAGGGTTTACTACCCGACACTTGAAGCTCCCTACAGAGTGCGTATGGCGTTGCATGGTGTGACCACCCGCTATAGCGACGAGGTGGACATCGTCAACGAGTCTTACACCAACTTCCCGATTCCAGCGGCGTGGATCACAGAGAACCGCGGCAAAGACGTGATGTTCAACTACACGCTCAAACGTACCGGGACCAGTGAGCCACTGATCTTTTCATGGTGCCTCAGGGTGAGGCTCTAGCGAGTTACGAGGCAGGGCAACCGCAATCAAACCGACATTTCTCATTACCCTGAACGGTGAAGAGCAAATCATCATGCGCCAAATAATCGGTTTCATATTAATCGCTGTGTTGTTCGGTTGTTCCCAAGACACCCGGCAACTGCCGGCGCCCACCATTACCAATATAGTCCAGAGCATTGATGGGCCTGCCATTGCCGCACGCCTTTCAACCCTGTACGACCGCAAGTACGCGAACTGCAACAACTCAAACTCTCAACCTGCGTTTCTCTGTTCAGGCGTCATAATCAGAGTCACCGTCAAGGATCCTGACAACAAATATAAAGTCTGGGAACCGAGCCCGACTTCGGTAAAACAGGGCATGGTGACATTTTCCTATCTGCGAGCAGACTCCAACATCACACGCTTCGCTTATGGCTATAACAACGGCTACATACTCTTTCCGATATTCGAAGCGCCCACAGACAAGCTTGATCAACAAATACTGTGCTCTTACCCGTACGACGCTTGGAGTCACACTCGTGGCAATACCCCTTGTGCAGCACACGCGAGCTATCCAGCGCAAAGCCAGCTATGCCAAAACGCGGGCGTGACCACCGCAGAACAATGGTACGAAGTCTGGAAAGTGCCCGGCGGCAGCCCCAATCAACGGCAATGCGGCTTTGACGTCAGGGATGAACGCAATGCATTGGCCGGCCCGGCGTTCTATCAATCCATACGCGCCAGAGGGCTGCCCAATCCGCGCAACGAGAATCACAACGAAATCCAGATCAAGACCTGGTGCGACCCCAGCAGCGCCAACCCTGCCACTTCATGTAAACAGTCCTTCCCTGCCAACAGGTTTCCGATCATGGCGTTCTTCTACTTAAACGGCAGCGCGGGCCTGGCGGACGCCCAGTACAACCAGCGTGATTTCTATAACTCGACCAATCCGAAAGTCATCGTACCGATCATTCGTCTGACGCTTGCCAGTAGTGGCACGATTTTTACTTACATACAGGCCGATCAGGTGATCCTCCAGTAAGTCCATTCCAACTTTAGTTGAAGGAAAAGGAAATCATCATGTACAAAATAGTCGCATTCTTGCTGATCGGTTTGTTGACGGCATGCTCACAGCCTGCATCGCAATCACTTGATGTAATCGACGCGAGCGCAGTGCAGAGCCAGAGAATGGATGGCCCGGCTACCGCCACTTATCTCACGACGCTCTACGCCCGCAAGTTCCCCAATTGCAACAAAGTGGATTCGCAACCTGCCTTTCTATGTTCAGGGGTGATGATCAGGGTTACGGAAAAAGACCCGAACAATACTTATAAAGTCTGGGATCCGAGTCCCACCTCCATAAGAAATGGTGGTATCAATTTTTCTTACCTTCGTGTTGACAGCAACTTTGGCAGGTTGGCCTGGGACAATGCCAATGGCTATATCCTGTATCCCGTACTGGAAAGACCTGCCACCACAGATCAACTGCAAACGCTGTGCATTTATCCCATGGACTCCCACGGCTGGCACCGCAGTTCAACTGCGGTCTGCGTGGCTCACGCCGCTTTCCCCGAAGGTGGCCACTGTCAAGATGCAAATATTTTTAAGGGTGAGCAATTCAAAGCGGCCTGGGATAAGGCACCCGATAACAAAAACAAACGCCAATGCGATTTTGACGTCAGAGATGAACGAAACCGACTCGCCGGCCCAGCGTTTATTGAAGCCTTAAGAGCGAAAATCATACTGGGCGATTTAGGTTTCCGTGAGTGGAACGACGTACTCGTAAAAACCTGGCCCGCCGGTCAGCCCAACAAACTTCCCATCCTCGCGTTCTTCTACCTCGGCTCAAGTAAGGACCCGACGCAACTCGCCGATGCGAAATACAACCAGCGTGATTTCTATAACTCGACCAACCCGAAAATCATCGTACCGATCATTCGCGTCGAACTTGCCGCGAGTCCGACCGGTACGGCCACTTTTACATATGCTGCAGCAGATCAAGAGATCACTCAATGAACAGGCTCTGCAAACCCGGCAATTTTTTCGTATCGGCATTGACGGGCCTGGTACTTGCCACGTCCAGCGTCCACGCGACTGATACACCCACGGCTATTGCGGGTGAAAGCACGATCGTTATCGTCGAGCGCTGTAACAAGTACATAGAAAGCGCGCACTGGTTCTATCGGGACTATCAATGGTCACTCTCCATTACGCCGACGACGTGCGCGCGCAGAACTCAGGATTTGGGCACGCCGTTCATCTGGAATGAACTAACCCGCGACTACTCCAACAGTCGATATTGGAAAAACACCCACGGCATGCGCCATCAGTTGATTTGCCATATGGAGATTGCGCGGGACAAACCGCAGTGGAACCTCGAACCCTGGCGCCCGGATGTCGGCTATTCCAAGACATTGGAGGCCGGCTGCAATCACGTCATCCCGCTGCCTGAAAAAGCACCATGACACTTGCGCGAAAGATGAGCGATACAGTTCATCTGGCGCTGGCATCTGGCGTTGAAGCGCAGGACACTTCGGGCCTGTCAGGATCTGTTGATCCACACCCTTGACCGAGGAACTTCAATGCGCACCATCGGCCTGATCGGCGGCATGAGCTGGGAATCCAGCGCCGAATACTATCGACTGATCAATCAGCAAGTCCGCGATCGTCTCGGCCCGTTGCGCTCGGCGCAAATGCTGATGTACAGCGTCGACTTCGGCCCTGTCGAACAGGCCCAGCACGCCGGGCGCTGGGACGATGCGGCGGCGATTCTGGTCGATGCTGCGCGCAGGCTTGAAGCGGGCGGCGCGGAATGCGTGGTGCTGTGTACCAACACCATGCACAAGGTCGCCGAACAGATTCAGGCGGCGATCAGCATTCCGTTTCTGCACATTGCCGAACCGGCCGCACAGGCGGCTCTGAACATAGATGCACGCACGGTCGGATTGCTCGGCACCGCGTTCACTATGGAGCAGGACTTTCTCAAACAACGTTTGATTGCCCGAGGCTTGACGGTATTGGTGCCGCACGAAGCCGAGCGCAAGGACGTGCACCGGATCATCTACGACGAACTCTGCGTCGGCGTGATCAGCGATCAGTCGCGACAAATCTATCAGCGGGTCATTGAATCCCTGACCGCACGCGGCGCGCAGGCGATCATCCTCGGCTGTACGGAAATTGGCATGTTGATCAAACCCGAACACAGCGCCCTGCCCCTGCTCGACACCACCGAACTGCATGCACAGTCGGCGGTGGCGTTCGCCCTGGGCGACTGATTCAGGTTTTCGGACGAGTGCGCAGGCGAGCCATGCTCAGGGTGTCGACCCATTGCCCATCCCGCACGGCGTAGTCGCGGAACAGGCCTTCGTCCTCGAAACCGAACTTGCGGTAGAGGCCGATGGCCGCTTCGTTATCGGCATACACGGTGAGTTCGACGCGGTGCAGATTCATCCAGTTGTCGGCAACCTCCAGCGCCGCCGCCAACAGCGTCGAGCCCACGCCTTTGCCCTGCCACGCCACCGCAACGCCCATACCGAAACTGCCGGCATGCGCCCGGCGCATCCGTGAATGAGCCTCCAGCCCCAGATTGCCGATCACCACACCCTGATGCAGCGCAACCAGCTTCACCGCCCGTTCGTTGTCCGCCAGCAGGCGCTGGCGCCAGACCTCAACGGACTGAAACGGCATCTGCAGCACCTGACGCGCCACAGCTGGATCGTTGTACAGCGCAGTGATGCCCTCAATGTGCGATTCGTTGAAACGCTCGAGGTGGATGGCGGGGTTGTGGTCTGGCATGGCGGATCCTTCCTGGATCGATGTGTGGCTGACCACTCTAAACCGATAAACCGCTGCCTGGCGAATATCAAAATGTGGGAGCGAGCCTGCTCGTGAAAGCGGTGTGTCAGGCAACAGAGAAGTTGAATGTCAGATTGCTTTCGCGAGCAAGCTCGCTCCCACAGGGGATTGACGTCAAGGCTGAAACCATTCTCGACGTTCGTGGAAGGTGTGGTGAATGAGGTCGGTCAGGGTTTGGACTTCGCTGATATTTTGTGAGTCCGCGTTGACCGCCAGCCATGCCTGCAACCGCATCGGTTCCTCAAACAGCCCCGGCAGTGCGATCAGGCCCCGGTCGAAGCGGCTCATATACGCCGGCAACAACCCAATGCAAGCGCTGCAACGAATCATCTCCAGCATCAACTCATAAGACTGCATCTGCACCACCCCGGCCAACCGCTGTTCAACCAACTCATTCCACGGACGAAAGCTGTCGATCTGCCGGTCGTGCTGCCATTGCACCAGCATGAAGTCGGCGAGGTCATCGGGCGTGTCCGGCCGTGCAGTGACGCGGGAGTAGCGTTTGGCGATGTGTGGCAGGTAATCGAGGCGTGCCAGCGCCTGCGGTTCGCTGGTGGCGAAGGTCGGGCCGGGGTGTGGGGTTTCGCCATGGGCGAGCCAGAGGACGACGTCGGCGCTGACCGCACGCAGCGACAGTTCGCTGTCCAGCGCGATGATTTCCAGACGCACGCTGGCGTTACGGCGCAGCAGTGCGATGAGGTCGCGGCCGAGGATGTCGTGGAGGATCGATTCGGCGACGGCGAGGCGGATCAATGGTTGCTCGATCACCGGCAGTTTGCGTTCGTTGGCCAGCGCTATGAGTTTGGCCTGTAGCTGTTGGCCTTCGCGGGTGAGGCTTAGGGCGCTGCCCTGAAAGCTGAACAGGGTGTGTTGCAGTTCTTGCTCAAGCTGGGCCAGTTGTTTGCGCAACAAGGTCGCGCGCACGTTGAGGCTGCGCGCGGCTTGCATGAAGCAACCGCAGCGGGCGCTGACGAGGAAGTATTGCGCGACTTCGCTGTCGATGGTGGCGGCGTGTGCGAGCCACGGTTCGCTGTGGTCGTGCGGCCAGTGGTAATCGTTGGTGCCCGGTCGTCCTGCGGGTTCGGTGAATGACATCGATGACTCCCTGTCGATCTTTGTATTTGTCTTAACGCAGCTCCCTGTAGGAGTGAGCCTGCTCGCGATAGCGGTGTGTCAGTCGACATTTCTTAACCTGACACACCGCTATCGCGAGCAGGCTCACTCCTACAGGGGGTTTGTGGTGAAGGTGAAATCAGTGTTTTTCCTCCAGGACTTTGTTGAGTTCAGCGCCGTCGATGCTCAGCGTCGCGGTGTTGAGCATGCCGTCCAGGTAGGCTTGGGCGATCTGTTCCTGACGCTGAGCACGCAAGGCCTGGGTCAGTTGATCGCGCAGTTCATCAAGAGTTGCGGCGCGCGCCGGTTGTTGTTCGGTGAGTTTGATCACGTGGAACCCGGCGGCGCTTTGGACGGGATCAGAGACTGCGCCAACCTTGAGCCGCGCCACTGCACCACGCACTTCCGGCACCAGTTGCTGCAAAGGTTGCAGACCGGTATCGCCACCACGTTCAGCGGTGACGCGATCCTGCGAATATTCTGTCGCCAGTGCAGCAAATTCTGCCGGCGTCGCCTGCGCTTTCTTGCTCAGGTCGGTAGCCTGCTTGCGCACAGCCTCAAGACCTTGCGGATCATTCACCCCAAGGAAAATCTGGCTGACCCGATACAACGCCGGTGTCTGCCAATTCGTCTTGCCCGCGTCATAGGCCTGCTGCAACTCAGCCGCACTCGGATAATCCGCCGGCACCTGGCTGACCGAACGCAAGTAATCACGGAACACGATCTGCTCAGTCGCTGCCCGGGTCTGCCGCGCAACCTCGGGACGCTGCGCCCAGCCCTGCGCATCGGCCTGCTCGAGCACCGCTTTCTCGGCCAGACGCGTGCGAATCCACCGTTCCAGCGCCTCACGATTGCCGCGCAATTGTTCGCGGGTTTCCGGCGGAACTGTAGCCAGCAACGCCTGAAGTTCTGCAGGGGTTACCTGCTGATTACCCAACCGCGCCACCGCCGGCCCCGTTGCAACCGCCGCTACGGACGACGATTGCTGGGCGGCGACCGGGTCACTGCCCGGCCGCACCACCAGCGCCACGGCCACCACCAACAGCGCCACTGCAGCAGCGCTGATCACCATGGCAGGCTTTTTCACAGCGCGACTTCCTCTTGCTCGGCGACAGCCACTTTCGCGGTGGATGCTTGCGCAGCTTGAGTGAAATCACGCAGATAAACGATAAATTCCTGCAACAGACGATCCCACAATTCCAGGTTGCCGCGCAGGTGATCGTTACTCACGCCCGCTGCCACGACCACATCCATTTCCATCACCAGAAACTCGCCCTGCAACGACAAACGCGCAAAACGACGGCTCGCGTTCCACTGCTCGGCCACACCCTGTGGCAACTCACCCTGCACCCGCAGCGCACAGCTGAAAGTGAAATCGACGTAACTGCCCTGCTCCACCGCCGGATTACCGAAACGCACGGCGTAACCAATGCCCTGACTGGCGCTGAGCAACTGAACAATACCGTTCTGCTCGGTTTCGTTGACGCGATAACCCGCAGCTTGCAGGACTTCGGTCAGAGATTTTGGCGATACGTGGCTGATCAATTGAGTCATTACTTCTTCCTTGTCTATCAGTGCGTGAGCGCGGCTTGCGGCGCGTCGAATTGAGTCTTGTAGAGGTCGTCGCCAAACCCCTGGGCCAGTTCATCGAACTTGACCCGGGCGCTGCCCGCGAAGGGCTGGCGGATCTTCATCACCTCGGCCACGTCGATGTTTTCGTAGGCAGTGAGGATCTGCTTGGCGACGCCGTACATCTGCTGATTCTTGACTGAACATTGCTGCACTTGTGTGTCACGTTCAGCCAATTGCGCTTGAAGCTTAGACCGTTCTGCTTCTTTGGCACGGGCCAGCACCAGCAACTCGTCATAGGCCTTTTTGAACTTGCCGGTCTGCTCGGCACTGGCCGCTACTTGTGCCTGCGCCTGGCTGTGCAGGCTCTGCTGCTGCCCGGCCAGTTGCTCGGCGACGCCTTTGGCCTTGGCCAGTTCGGCGCTCAATTGCTTGATTTGCGCCTGCGCAGCCTTGGCCTCGTTCTGCGCCGCCAGTTGCGCGGCGCTGGCCTGGGCCTGCTGACTTTGCAGGGCCTGCAACTGTTGCGTGGTGCTGCGCAATTGCGTGCGCAGGCGCTCTTCCATGCCTTCGGCATTCACCCCGGTGGCAATCAACAGCCCGAGCCCGAGCAACACAAATCGCGTTTTCATAACCCTCTCCCGGCGCCTTAGAAGCGCGTGTTGATCTCAAGCTGCAAGACGTCGATGTCGAACGGCGCGCCGTACACCGCTTCGGTACTCATCCAGCGACCGGTCGCGTAAACGTTCTTCGCCAGACCGTAGTTGCCGCCGATGAAATAACCCTTGGCGTTGGTGCCGCCGAGGTGGAACGACGAGTCGTTGAAGCCGTCCGGCAAGGCGTCCGGCTGGATGTACTTGTAGCCAGCGAACATGTTCCAGTCGCCCTGCTTTTTCAGGTCCAGCGCGCTGCCGAGGGTGAACTGCACCATCCACGCATTGGCGCCGCTTTCGATGTCGCCGTTGCTGTCGAGGTTGTTGACGATCTGCCCGGCCGAGCGCTTGCGCATGTCGCCTTCGTCGTAGGCGAGGTTGTGGATGTAGTTGCCCTGGCTGCGCAGTTTGAAATCTTCTGGCAGGTCAGCATCCCAGACCATGTTCAGATCAAGCAGGTTGAATTCCGAAGCGAGGCCAACAAACTGCGGCTGCGGCGTGGTGGTCGGGTTGAGCGGGTTCGGCGTGATGTCGCGCAGCAGGAACACGCTGTTGCCCTTCTGCATGAACGCTGCGCGGCTGCCATCGCTGTCGCAACCTGGCGCGCCGGCCCACGGTTCGCAAGGGCTGGAGCGCTGGCCTTGAATGTCGTCGAAGCGGTAGTAAGCCAGTGCGCCTTTCAAGCGGTTGTTGCTGTTGATCGCCCACTTGGCGCCGATCTGCGCGCCGTACAGCCACTTGTTGTCGCTCTCTTCCTTGTCAAAGCCGTTGCTGCTGGCGGTGTCGTTGGTGTAGTCCACCGGGAACGCACCGACGGTGCCGAACACACCCCAATCGCGGTTGAGCTTGTGGTCGAAAATCGCTGCCACACCGTCGAAGTTCAAGTCGTTGGAATAGAGCATGTCGGTGGACATGAACGGGTTGGCGAAACGCCCGCCGGTCAGGGTCAACTCATCGGTAGGCTTCCAGTTCAGGTAACCCTGATCGAGCCAGATGTCCTTTTTGGCGAAACCGCCGCCGAGGCTTTGTGTGGTCGATACCGGGTTGTTGTCCGAGCCGGTGCCGATGCGAATGCCGGCAGTCCATTGCGGCGAGATCTCGGCTTTCATGCCCAATCGCGCACGGATGCGGAATTGATTGGTGCGGTCTTCGCGGGTGTTGAGCAGTGGCGGCAGATTGGTGCTGCTGTTCGGGTTAACGTCGTACGGGCCATTGTTGTTGAGCTTGGCGAAGTCGACGATCTCGTTGCTGTTGCTGTCCGAGTAGTAGCGCGATTCGTCACGCAGGCGAATGTCGCCGTCGAAACTGATGCGCGCTGCCCATTCCGGGAAGCTGTTGGGTGCGGCCCAGTTTTCCTGTTTGGCGGTGGCCATGACTTCGGCTTTGACCTGGTCGCGGATCTGGTCGCGCACCGCTGCCGGCACGTATTGCACTCGGACGTCGCCCGGCGCAGCGACCGGCCCGGCCGCGACTGCGGTGGATGCGGCGGCCTGTTTGGCCTGGGCCGCTTCGTTCTGCGCCTGAGCGATCAGCGCGTCGGCCTTGTCCTGTTTCAGAATGCCCTGCTCGACCAGCAAGCGGATCAGATTGATCGTGGCGTTCTCCGAGGGCGCAGGCGCTGCCACGGCCTGACCGACCAGGGTCGCAATGACCATGCCGACCGCCAGGGACAATCGATTCACGTTGGAAATCATCTGCACACAACTCCTTTTGGCAAAGCGTAAATAAGTGAATTAACCCGGACGCCGCCCTTGCAGGGACAGGCGCACAGGCAAAGTGATGGAGGCCGGTGGCCGTTCGCTCAGCGCCGGGGCACCGCGCAGCGCCGCCAGCACCTGGGTATCGATTTCGGGATTGCCGCTGGACTTGATCAGCTCGACCCGGGTGATCTCGCCAACGCTGCTCAGCCAGACATCGGCCTGCAGCGAGAACGCGAGGTTGCGCAGCTCAGGGTTCTCACGGAGCAAACGCTGGAAGGTGAACGCCAGAAACTGGCTGTACGTCCCCGTGCCCAGACGCCCGCCGCCGGTCCCGGCCATGCCGCCGCCCTTGCCCGCGCCAATGTTGAAAGCGTCGTTACCGGACTGCGCATCGCCGTCCATTTGCATCGGATTGGCCAGATCGTCCGCCGGTGATGGCGGTGCTTCTTCCTCGGGCTTGACCTCTTCCGGTTCCGGCGTTGGCTCGGGCTCGACGACTTTTTCTTCGACCGGGGTTTCCGGCTCCGGCGGTTTTTCTGGCGGCGGTGGTGGCGGCGGTGGCAACGGAATGATCGTTGGCACCTTCGGCGCTTCGCGGCGGATGCCGCTCATGTCGTTGGCCCACTGCCACAGAAACCACGCAGCGAGCGCGCCGATCAGCAAGCCGGCGCCCCACTTCGCATAACGCAGCGCTGGCTTTTTCACCGGCAGCGGCTCGATCGGGAGTTGTGCGGTCATGACTCAGCCCTGACTCGGTTTGCCGGTCACAAGACCGACCTGGGACAGTTCGAGCCGGCGCAACAGATCCAGCACTTCGATGACTTTCTGGTATTGCACGGTCGCATCGCCGCGCACGATCACCGGGAAATCCGGGCTCTGCGCCTTCTCGATGCGCAGGCGTTCTTCCAGTTCAGCCAATGTCACGGGGTAGGCATCGAGGAACACCTGGCCGCCGTCGTTAACCGAGATCGCTTTGGTCTTGGCCTCGGACAGCGACACGGAGGCGCTGGCCTTGGGCAGGTTGATCTGGATCCCGGAAACCTGCGCGGTGGCGGTGAGGATGAACATCACCAGCACCACCATCAGCACGTCGACCAGGGGCGTGATGTTGATGCTGTCCACCGCGGCATCGTCATCATCGTCGTGGGAGGCATTTACAGAAGCCATGTCAGTGCTCCTCAGGCCGGTACGGAGTGGTTGGCGTGATGGCCGCGATGCGACGCTTCACTGAACTGGCTCTCGCCGTGCATCTCCGCCAGACGGGTGATGAACTCGTCGACGAACACGCGCATGTCGGCGCTGACTTCCTTGTTGCGGGTGATCAGGCGGTTGTAGCCAAACAGTGCCGGGATCGCGACGAACAGGCCCATGGCGGTGGCCAGCAACGCAGCAGCCATACCCGGCGCGATGGCGTTGATATTCACGTCGCCGGCCATCGCCGTGCCGAGGAACACCACCATGATCCCCAGCACGGTGCCGAGCAGGCCGATGTATGGGCCGCCGGCGATGGCGTTGGACAGGGTCGAGAGTTTCGAGCTCAGTTGCTGGTTTTCCCGGGTACGTACGCCGTCCATGGAGCAGCGGATCGCTTCGATGGTGGCTGCTGACACCGACGAGGTATCGGCGCCCTGCTCGCGACGGGTGCGGATCTCTTTCACCGCTACCAGATACAGACGCCACAGCGACGAATGCTGCAAACGCTGCGCGAGTTGCGCGTCGTCGGCGAACATCTCCAGACGCGTGCCGACCTTGGCGAACTGCACGCGGAAGTCTTCGTTGGCGGCACTGACGCGGCTGAGGCTGCGGTTCTTGCGCAGCATGATGATCCACGACTGGAACATCATCAGCACCAGCACGGCGATGATCACCCAGGCATCGATCGGCACGGCGTTGAGCAGGAAACCGAGGCTGCCGAAACCGAAACCGGATTGCTCTTCATCAACGCCGTAAGCGACCAGTTTCGACTCGGCGCCTTGCGAGGTGGCGTCGGCCAGCAGCAGTGCTGCCGGACGTGACACTTTCGACAGGCGCAATTCGTCGATGGCGCCCACGAACGGCTGGAACGGGCCTTCGTGCACGTCAGCGCCGATGGCCATGACCGAATTGAAGGCCGGCATCGCCTGGGCGAGCGTGGCGGCTTCGCGGCCATTGATGAACAGGGTCACTTTGGAACCTTCAGCAGTCAGCGCAACGTGCTGCCATTGGCCCGGATTCAGCGCTTGTGTGGCGACGGCGCGTTGGCCATCGATCTCCACAAACGGCACGCCTTGGTTCGCACCGATCAGCAAGCTGTTGGCGCCTTCGCGACGGGCGAGAATCAGTTGCTCGCCATTGGCCTGATCCAGACGCAGCCAGGCACTGAAGGTGAACGCACTGCCAGCGTTGTGCTGCAGCGATGGACTGGCCGGCAGCAACAGCGGCTGACCGCTGAACTGCAAGGCGCGCCCGACTACGCCGTCAATCGCCGCGCCGGTCGCGCTTTGTGCGGTATTACCGTAGGCGGTGGTGTCTTTGGCCGGGGTGCCAGTGGCGCCGTCAAAGTGATAGAGCGCGGTGTAATTAGGGTCGAAGGTCAGTTGGCCGTTGCCGGTGGCCGGCGCCTTCTGATTGCCGTAATACATCCAGATGTCCTGGCGCTGAGCGCCCTCGACATTCGGCACATCGACCCAGATCAGCGCCATGCCCATCAGCGCATCAAAACTTTCGATCTGGTGGTTGAGCACAGTCTTGTCATCGGCGGCGACAAAGCGCAGATCAGAGCCATCCTCTTTCACGCCATCGAAGGTGAAATTACCGGTGTGCAAACGCACCAGTAACGCGGTGCGGCCGAGGGCCTGATTGATCGCCGCACCTTGCGGCGTGGTGTCGACGGCGATCTGTTTGCGGTAGTGCCAGTCGTCCTGCCACCAGGCCTGAGCCGTGGCCGGGAGCACGAAGCCCAGGCAGATAAACAACGAAAGAATGAGGCGCTGCATGAACGTGCTCCTTGTCAGAAAGTGGCTTGAAGATTGAAGTGCAGGCGCGATTCCTGCTTCGAGGTGTTCGGCCCTTCGAGTAGCGGGTAGCCCCAGTCGAGACTGCCGGACAGCCATTTGCTCAGGCTGGCGCGGGTGCCGAAGCCGACGCTGGCCAAGGCGTAATTGGCGTCCTGATCCGGCAGTTCGTCGCGCAGATACAGTTGCGCGCCTTCGGCAAAGGCGTAGAAACGCCAGTCCTGCATCCATGTGCCGGCGTACTTGGCCAGCGACGGCGTGCGCACTTCCTGACTGAGCAGCAAGCCGTCATCAGCGGTGCGTTCGGCAGCCAGATAGCCGCGCACCGAAGTCGCGCCACCGGCGGAGAATTGTTCGTTGGAAACCAGTGGCCCGGACGCCAACTGGAAAGCGGCTTTGCTTGCGCTCTGCCAGTCGCTGTCGAAGGTCCAGGTGTAATTCGTGTCGCCCTTGAGCACAGCGAAACTCGGCTTGGCGCGGTAGCGTTTGTAGTCGAAGTCTTCGTCGGAACTGCCGTAGCCGAAAATGCTACGAGTGGCGGCTACCAGGCTCAGACCGAGGCCGAGCTGGCTCTTCTCGGTGTAGCGATAGCCGTTGTAGGCGAAGGTGAACGGGGCGTATTGCAGCGGGACTTTGTCGCTCTCACCGGACAGGGTCAGGCGTTCGTCGAAGTCCTTGAAGTCGATGCCGGCCGACAGCGAGTTCGACCAGTTGCCGCTCGATGGCAACGTGTAAATCGCCGAGACGCCATAGGAATGGCCCTTGCCCAACACGTTGCTGCCGCCGATGGTGGCGACGTTGCTGTCGGACTGGTAACCGGAGAACTGCACGCTCCAGCGATCCGTCAGCGGCGCGGTATACGAACCCGACCAGACCTTGGCGTTGTCAGTGTCCTGCGGCGCGGTGAAGTAAGTCAGGTTGATGCTGTGGCCGAGTTGCCAGAGGTTGTTGTAACCGACGCTGGTGACGGTGCGCAGCTTTTCGGTATCGGCGCTGTAGTCGTTGTTGAGGCCGACGCTGGCGGTCCACGGGTTTTGATCTTCGACCTGCAAATCGACGTCCATGGTGCCGGGGCGCTGACCTTCGCGCACCAGCGGCATCACTTGGCGGCCCGGCGTCTTGTTGAGCTGCGCCAGTTCGCCCTGGACCTTGGCGAAGTCCGGCACCTCGCCCTCCTTCAACGCCGGCACGTCGTCGCGGATATCGAGCGGCGAATAGTGTTTGGCGCCGACCACACGTACCCGGCCGACCTTGGTTTCGCTGACTTGCAGGTAGACGATGCCGTCGGCGACGGCTTGTTCCGGCAGCTCGACGAACACCGATTGATAACCGCGCTCCTGATAAGCCTTCTGCAATGCGTCCCGAGCACCTTCGATATCCGTGAGGGCTTTTTGCGGGCCAAGAAACGGGTACACCGCCTCTTCGATCGCCCGTGCATCGAGCACGGTGTTGCCGCGCACGAAGTATTCGTTGACGTCGACCAGACGCTGCGCCGCCGCGTTGTTGGCGGCCTCCTCGGCCAATGCCGGCTGCGCGCCCGCCGTCACCAGCAGCCAGCCCCACAGCGCCAGCCGTGACTTGAAAATCGGTTCCACACTACCCCCTGAATTCGCGATGACCTGTTGGCGTTTCGAACGCCGCGTGTATGGCGTCAATTGCTGGCTGTCGAGGCGCAGGCGTGTTTGCCCAGCCACGTGTGCAAAAGCGCGAAGTTCAACGAGAACTCGGGCATTTGCAGCAACGCGCCGCAGAACACTTCGCCGATGATTTTTTGAATGAGCAGCACCGCGCGCGGCTCGTTGAGCAACGTGGCGATGTCGCGACTGAGGGCGTTGAAGCTCCAGACTTTCTGGTTCAGGCCCAGGCCAACGAACCAGCGGAACAGCAGGTTGTAATTGAGCTGTTCATACAGTTGCTGTTCGCTGGGCACCGAATACAGCAGCTGCAGGAGCAGGATGTGCATCACCGTTTGCGCGGGAATCAACATGCCCGGCTCGGCATTGAGGTCGTGCAGGAGTTCGCGGTGGGCGTCGAACAAGTCGTCGATCTGCGGGCGCAGCAACACCAGCGAATGGCCCGGCGGAATGTAGCTGGAGACCTCTTTCAAGGCGCCCTGCCAGTCATCCTGCGAGACGATCCAGACCCACGGCGCGCCGTAGCGATACACCGAAACCGGCTTCTTGCGCGCGGCCTCGACGATCTTCGACAGGCGTTGATCGAGTTCCTGCATGCCCACTTTCGAGTAGCGTTCCATAGTCCCCATTGCCTCACTCCCGGCGTCCCGCCTCGGCTTGTGAAAAGCGCCCCATTGGGCCCCTCAAGCGCGTTACATAGGCATGACCGGACTGGCGATGTGCTACCGAACTTTTGTCATAAAAGCTTCATTACAGGATTGATAGGGATTTAACAGACAACACAAAACCCTGTGGGAGCGAGCTTGCTCGCGAAAGCGGTGTGCCAGTCAATTAGAAGGTGACTGACAGGACGCCTTCGCGAGCAAGCTCGCTCCCACAGGTTTACCGTTTTATTTGTATTTGGCTTTAAGTCGGCCCGGGATGGACTCGAGTCAGGGGCCAGCACATATCGAATAGGTGACTTAACGAAATATCGCGCAGGCGCCACACGGTAATTCAGTCCCCCATTCAAGTATGGCTAGTCGTTCTTCAAATGAAAGAATCCTTTTACTTTCAGCCTCTCCGGTCCTGGTGGAACCGGAGAGCCTTTCAACTTCATATCCATACTGAACAACCCAGTGGCTGTCTTGGGTGACTCTGTATACGAGACAGCAAATGAACCAGACTCAACACCATATTCGTAATGGTACGAATCGCTGTAGTCGATATACTTCACATCCAACAGATCCTTCGCGTCATATATTAGAAACGACTCTCTTTTGGGAAACGTTAATAGCAATTGTTTTTTTGGCTCCATATTTCCGCCCACACCCTGACGTCCAAATACGCTGAAACCGTAGGTTGTGTCGTCAAGGGTAACAATATCTGCCCGCATGCTTCCGAGCTGGTCGGTTTCCACTTCAAACAGGCCAATTGCATTGGCTACTACCACTTCAGTGTCCGTCTTCATTTTTGTCATCCTGATAGGCTATTTGTCTATTGAAAGAGCGGCACAGCCTGAACTTTCAATGCATGCTGCATAGACTGTGTCACCTACCATAAGTACATCCATCGCGGAAAAGATGTCTACTGTCAGACTTGACAGTAGACAAACTCAAAAAAATTGGGATCAGGCGTAAACTGGCCACACTTCAACGATCTTTCCACCCCGCACGGCTAACAAATCCCCAAACTGCAACAGCACTGCTTCAGTCTGCGTCGGACGCAGGAAGACTTGATCTTCCACAACCAATCCCACGGCATTCGAGCCATTGACCATTTCCTGATTCGAGCTGCGGCCGTACACCCCATTACTCTGCAAACCGGCTGGCGATTCGAACTCGGCCATCCAGTTACCGCCGTAGATGAAATAGGTCTGGCGCTGATTCTGATCCCACCACGACAACAGCTTCGACCTGTCATCCAGTGCCGGAATATTCACCGCGCCTGTGCTTTTCAAGACTGGCGTGGCGATGTAAGTCGCGGGCACATGCTCGGTCAGCGAAGGCAAATCGTAGTGCGTCGGTTTGAGCATCGCCGTGCCCACGGAAACTTCGGTACTCAGTTTCTCGTTTTCGTGAATGCGATAACTCGGACTGCCAGCAGTGTTCAGGCACAACCCGTCGAGCCACAACCCCGGGAACTGCTGCCGGGTGAAATCGACGCAGTGCTGATAAATCACCATGACCTTGGCGAACAATTCTTCCGGTGAACCGAGAATCCCCGGCACGCCCATGCCTACGAACGGGTCATAACCCATGAACCCGGCGAACTCCAGATGCTGGGGGTTAGCGCTGATCAGCGTGAGCATCTGCCCAAGGACATTCACATCACTGACCCCGCCACGATGCAGACCGACGTCCAGTTCGATGTTGATGCGCATCCGTGTGCCCAAACCCTGCGCCAGCGCAAGGTATTGCTGCAAACGCTCCGGCCCGTCGAGTAGCCATTGCAGTTGCTTTGCGGGATCGAACGGACCTTTGTGGGTTTGGTAGAACAGCTCTGCCGAACGCACCGGCAATGGCTTGCCGAGCAGGATGTCGGACTGTGGAAAAACCTGCGCATCGTGATTGAGAAACGGCTGATGAAACGACATCAGCCTCTGCGTTCCGGCACGCTGTGCGATGTAGCTCAAAAGTCCCGGTGCTGGCAGCGACTTCTCCACCAGCCGCAGGTGTTTGCCGCCGCGCTTGACCGATTGCATCACCACATCGATGTTGTGATCGAGGCGATCCAGATCGATCAGCAGCACCGGGCGCATAGGCCCCTTTTCCTTCAACTCCTTGTTCAGCGCCCGGAAGTATTCGCTGTACGGCGCGCCGCGATCGCCCGGCCGCAGCCACGCGCCAACGCCGACCAACAAAGCACCGACACCCAACGTGCCGAGCAGAAAATTGCGCCGATTGACCGCCATCAGCTCACCCCCAATATCGACGCCAGATGCGCATTGAGAAACCGTCCACTCGGATCCAGCGCCTGACGCACGTCGACAAACTCGCGCCAGCGCGGATACAGCGGTTGCAGGTTTTTCGCGTTGAGCGTGTGCAATTTGCCCCAGTGCGGCCGTCCGTTGTACTTCCAGAAGATCGGTTCGACCGCCGCGAAGAAGTTGTGATGATCCATCTGGTAATGCTGGTGTACCGAGATCGAACAACTGTCGCGGCCCTCGAACATGCTCAGCGGAATGTCGTCGGCCTTGACGTATCGGTACTCAATGGGAAACCAGGTGCGCAGATCCTTGTCCTGAATCAGCTTGAGAATCTCACGCAGGCAAGCAGGGCCATGTTCGGCCGGCACTGAATACTCCATTTCGTTGAACCGCACCGTGCGCACATTGGCGTAGATGTCGAAGGAGTCGCCGACGCGGTCATCGAAACTGGCCAGATGGCGCAGGCTGTTGAGCAGCGTGCGGCGCAGGTCGGGAAAGTCGCTGGCGTATTTGTCGATCTTCTCGATCAGGGTGACGAACTCGTTGCCGCCCTCTTCTTCCGGGCTGATCGGCGGCGTCGCCGGGTCGTCGGTTTCGTTGAGCGCGATGGACAGGGCGTAGTCGGAATGCGTGACGACGAGCATTTCCCAGTGCTGGTTTTCACGAGTGTTGTTGTCGAGGTCTTCGAGCAGCTCTTCGGTCTTGGCGATCCACTGGCGTTCGCGCAGGCGGTATGCCGGGCGGTTTTGCAGACGGATTTTAGTGGCGACACCAAGCGCACCGAGGGAGACGCGGGCGGCGTTGAATACTTCGGGGTGGCGCTGGCTGTCGCAGTCGAGTACCTCGCCATTGGCCGTAACCAATTGCAGTCCGCAGACGTGGGCCGAGTAGGACTGGAAGCTTTTGCCGGTGCCGTGGGTCGAGGTCGCAATGGCTCCGGCCAGGGTCTGGTAATCGATATCGGCCATGTTCTGCAGGGCCTGGCCGATGTCTTTCAGTGGCTGGCCCATGCGCGACATGGGGGTGCCGGCGGCGAATTCGGCTTGCAGGGTTTTCGCATCGTGATCGAGCAGTCCGCTGAAATAGCTCAGCGACAACAGCGTGCCGTCGGTGGGCACCAGCGCACTGAACGAGTGCGCCGAGCCAACCGGGCGGATCTTGCCTTGTGCCTGCTGGATCACGGCCACCAGCTCATCGAGATTCTTCGGCGCCAAGCGCGCCGCTGGCAAACAACTCTGCCCGCCCGACCAGTTGCGCCACGGAATCAAGCGTGGCGCCCGCAGCAACTGGCCCAATGCCGGGTTCGTCGCCAGCGCACTGAACGCGCCAACGATACTTGCCCGTTGCAACAACTGACGCCGTGTCAGATCCATCGTCATGCCGGGCACCTTATTGTGGGAGCGGCTGGTCGGCCATGAAGCCGATCAATTGCAGGAATTGTTCTTCCGAGCACTCGACGCACTGGCCCATCGGCGGCATGCCGTTATAGCCGTTGATGGCATGGTCGAGCAGCGTGTCGGTGCCTTGCTGGATGCGCGGCTCCCAGGCTTTGCGATCACCGGTTAGCGGCGCATTGGCGGCGGGATTGGCGTGGCAGAGCTGGCAGCTGTTGGCGTAGATCTGCGCCAGTGCCGGGTCTTTGGGCGTGGCGTTGCTATTGACGCTGGCCGGGGGTTTGGAGTCTTCGCCGCAACCAGGCAGCGCCATGGCCAACGCCAGCAGTAAGGTGAGTCGGATTGCCCGCATAACGGCCTCGCTTATTGTTGTGAACACACCTTACGGCAGCGCCTGCAACGGGTTGAGGGCATTGCGGGACAGCGAGGGGGGCAAACGGGGCCAGCTCTCCCCCCGATGTGGATGTCCGCTCTGCTGTGCGCCTTTGCGTGACATTCGGGTGACATTTGCGGGTTTAAATTCCGGCGCATTCAGGCGTATAACCTGTGAAGGCTTTTTGATCTGCATACGGACATCAACACGGGGTAGCGACATGACCACAGCAAACATCCTTGGCAACCTGTTCCCTTCTGTCAGCGACATCCCGGAAAAATATCGCCTCGACGCTCAGGTCGAACAACGCGAATACCTGGTCGACGGCCAGTTGCGCCGCTGGGACGGCCCGCTCGCCACGGTGCGCAGCCCGGTTTATCTCAAGGGCGCTAACGGCGACGAACAAGTCATCCTCGGCAGCACGCCACTGCTCGACGCCGACACCGCGCTCACTGCCCTCGACGCCGCTGTGCGTGCCTACGACCGGGGCCAGGGCCTGTGGCCGACCATGCGCGTGGCCGAACGCATCCAGCACGTCGAAGCCTTCCTCGGCCGCATGCGCCAACAGCGCGATGCCGTGGTCAAGTTGCTGATGTGGGAAATCGGCAAGAACCTCAAGGACTCGGAAAAAGAGTTCGACCGCACCTGCGACTACATCGTCGACACCATCAATGCGCTCAAGGAACTCGACCGCCGTTCCAGCCGTTTCGAGCTGGAACAGGACACCCTCGGGCAGATCCGCCGCGTACCGCTCGGCGTCGCCCTGTGCATGGGCCCTTACAACTATCCGCTGAACGAAACCTTCACCACGCTGATTCCGGCGCTGATCATGGGCAACACCGTGGTGTTCAAACCGGCCAAGCTCGGCGTGCTGCTGATCCGTCCGCTGCTCGAAGCGTTCCGCGACAGCTTTCCCACCGGCGTGATCAACGTGATTTACGGCAGTGGCCGCGAAACCGTCAGCGCGCTGATGGCCAGCGGCAAGATCGACATCTTCGCCTTCATCGGCACCAACAAAGCCGCCAGCGACCTGAAGAAACTCCACCCCAAACCTCACCGTTTGCGCGCCGCGCTGGGTCTGGATGCGAAGAACCCCGGCATCGTCTTGCCGGAAGTCGATCTCGACAACGCCGTCAGCGAAGCGGTCACCGGTTCACTGTCGTTCAACGGTCAGCGCTGCACCGCGCTGAAAATCCTCTTCGTGCACGAGGATGTGGTCGATAGCTTCATCGAAAAATTCAACGCCAAACTGGCCACGCTGAAACCGGGCATGCCATGGGACAGCGGCGTGTCGCTGACGCCGCTGCCGGAGTCGGGCAAGGTCGATTATCTGCACGGTCTGGTAGCGGATGCGCGCAGCAAGGGCGCCGAAGTGGTCAACCCCAATGGTGGCGAATCCCGCGAATCGTTCTTCTACCCGGCGGTGCTCTACCCGGTAAATCCGCAGATGCGCGTCTATCAGGAAGAGCAGTTCGGCCCGGTGGTGCCGATCGTGCCGTACCGTCACCTCGATACCGTGATCGATTACGTGCTGGAGTCGGATTTCGGTCAGCAGTTGAGCATCTTTGGCACCAACCCGGTGGCGGTCGGCCGTCTGGTTGACACCTTTGCCAACCAGGTCGGGCGGATCAACCTCAACGCGCAGTGCCAGCGCGGCCCGGACACTTACCCGTTCAATGGTCGCAAGAACTCGGCGGAAGGTACGCTCTCGGTACACGATGCATTACGGGTGTTCTCGATCCGTACGCTGGTGGCGACCAAGTTCCAGGACAGCAACAAGGACCTGATCAGCGAGATCATTCGCGGCCGTGATTCGAGCTTCCTGACCACCGATTACATCTTCTGATCAACTGTCACGCGGATCGTGAATAAGCAAAAAGGCGACGGCAACCGCTTCTGATCCAAAGTCGCCAAGCGCCCGGCAAATCAGTGGCTACACTGATGCCAGCACTGTGCTGGATGCCGGGAGCTTGACCATGCTGGATTACTTTGCGCTAGGGGTTTTGGTGTTTGCCGGGCTCGTACTGTTTTACGGGATCATCGTGTTGCACGACATCCCCTATGAGATTGCCGTTCATCGTAACCACCCGCATCAGGATGCGATCCATGCCACTGGCTGGGTCAGTCTGTTCACCCTGCATGCGCTCTGGCCCTTCCTGTGGATCTGGGCGATGGCCTATCGAGAAGATCGCGGCTGGGGCTTCGGTGACGGTAAATCCGTGCAAAACCATGTCGTTCGCCTGGAGCAACAGGTGGTCGAACTGCAAGGACGCCTCGAACGACTCGAAGCGCTGAATGCCACTGCTCCCCACAACGGGGAGGCCTGAACGCCATGGATCTGCTCCTTATCCTGACTTACGCCGCGATCTGCGTCGCAGTGTTCAAGATCTTCCGTATCCCGCTGAACAAATGGACGGTGCCCACCGCCGTACTGGGCGGCATCCTGATGATCGGCGCCTTGATTTTCACCATGAACTACAACCATCCCTACTCTGAGGTGGCGCGCACTTACTTCGTTTCTGTGCCGGTCATCCCCATCGTCAGCGGCCAGGTGATCGACGTGCCGGTGAAGGTTAACGAGCCGCTGGAAAAAGGCGACGTGCTGTTTCGCATCGACCCCACGCCGTTTGCCAACCGGGTGAAATCCCTCAAGGCGCAATTGATCGCAGCCAAAGGCGATCGCTACCGCATCACCGAATTGATCCGGCGCAATTTCGGTACCCAGCGTGAACTGGACGCCGCGATTGCCCGCACCGACGATCTGCAGGCGCAACTGGATAATGCTCAGTTCGAGCTGGACAACACCACCGTTCGCGCGCCAAGCAAAGGCTTCGTCACCCATGTTTCGCTACGGCCGGGAATGATGGCGAGCAAGTTGCCATTGCGCCCGTCGATGGTGTTCATTCCAGAAGAGGGCCAATACTTTGCCGCGTGGATGCGCCAGAACAGCCTGCTGCGCCTGACCGTCGGCGATGAAGCAGAAGTCGCGTTCGACGGCATTCCCGGCAAGGTGTTCGCCGGCCGGGTAAAAAACGTCATCGGGGTGATTGCCGAAGGTCAGGTACAACCTTCCGGCACCCTGATCGGCTACACCGGCTCGCCGCCGGCCGGGCGTGTGCCAGTGATCATCGAAATCACCGATCCGGCCTTCGCCCAGTACAGCAAGCTGATGCCGGGCGGTGCTTACGGGCAGGCCGCGTTGTACAGTCAACACTTCCATCACATTGGCACGATGCGCAAAATCCTCCTGCGTATGGCAGCATGGATGAATTACATTTTTCCTTTCCATTGACCTGAAGCCCAATCACGAGAGGCCCGCACTGAGTACTTACAGCACCCATCGACTTCCGCCCTTGCTGCGCCGTGTCCTGCGTCCGTTGCTTGATCCTTATCGACGTTACCGGCACGCGCGGCTGATCCATGCGGTGCGCGTTGCCCTCGGCTTGCTGGCGACGATCCTGCTGACCACCGGCATCAATCTGCCCCACGGTGAATGGGCCTCGGTGACCATGCTGGTGGTGATCGGCGGTTTACAGCACCACGGCAACATCGGCAAAAAAGCCGCCGAACGCGCCACCGGCACCTTGATCGGTGCTGGCGTCGGTTTGCTGCTGGTGGCGCAGCAGGCGTGGCTCGGCATGCCGTGGCTGACGTATTTTGCGATGGCGGTGGTCTGCGGTTTCTTCTCTTATCACGCGATTGGCAAAGGGGGTTATACCGCCCTGCTCTCAGCGATCACCGTGTTCATTGTCGCCGGGCATGGCGACAACCCGATCACCGACGGCTTATGGCGCGGGGTCGATATCTTGATTGGTATTGCGCTGGCGCTGGCCTTCTCTTTCGCCCTGCCGCTCTACGCGGTGTACTCGTGGCGCTACAACCTTGCCGATGCCCTGCGCGATTGCGCCACGGTGTTTGGGCGAATCATCGGCGGCCAGCCGGTCAGCGCCGATGAGCATTTGAAGCTGATGGGGCGACTCGGCGCGGTGATGGTGCAATTGCGCTCGCTGATGCCGTCGGTGTCCAAGGAAGTGAAGATTTCCATGACCGAACTTGATGCCATCCAGCGCAACCTGCGCATGTGCATCAGCACGCTGGAGATCCTTGGCAACACGCGACCGGATGCCAGCGACCCCGAGGCCATGGCGCATCTGCAATCAGCGCTGAAGGCCGAGCACCGGCAGATTCGCGTGCAACTGATCGGCATGGCCCGAGCGTTGAAAACCGGCGCTTCGCAACGCCTGGACAAGCCGCTCGAGTTGCCGGAAGCCAACCTCGATGCGCCGGTTTATAGCACGCTGGATGGCTACCGACTGTTGACCCGGCAACTGGCGGCGAATATCGGCGAGATGCGCCAGCGCCTGGCGAAAAGCGCACCGCACTGGAACATCTGAGGGTTACTGCGCAGCCAGCCGCCGGGACTTCAGGCCCCAGCCTTGTTGCATACCGGCGGCGGCCAACAGAATCGCCGCCACGCCGACCCATTGCAGGATTTCCAGACGATGGCCGAACGCGAACCAGTCGACGAAGATCGCCGCTATCGGGTAGATGAACGACAGTGCACCGGTCAATGCGGTCGGCAATTTCTGGATCGCGCCGTACAGCAGCACATACATCAGACCGGTGTGGACGATGCCCAATGTGACCAGGCTGGCCCAGGCACTCGGTGCTTGCGGCAATGCGCTGAAGTGCGCAAAAGGCGCCAGCAACAGAACCCCGGTGCAGACCTGAATCAGCGCGATCAAATGCGGTGGCGTGCCGGTCAGGCGCTTGATGATCAACGCGGCAATCGCATAGAGAAACGCCGCACCCAAGGCCAGCGCAATGCCCATCAGATAGTCATTGCCGCTTTCACTCTGGGTACCATGGGCACTGACAATCGCCAACATGCCCATGAAGGAAATCGCCAGCCAGAACAGCTTTTGCAGGGTGATTTTCTCGCCGAGAAACAGCGCCGCCAAACCGACCAGCATGAACGGCTGCACGTTGTACACCGCCGTGCCGATGGCAATCGAAGCCCTTGAATAGGAGGCAAACAACAACACCCAGTTACCGACAATCGCCATCCCGCTGAGCACTGCAAGCAGGAAGGTGGTTCGGGTCAGAATGCCCGGGCGCAGGAAGCCGAATACCGCGCAGATCAACAACAAGGTGCCGGCGCCGAACACGCAGCGCCAGAACACCACGTCCAGCACCGGTTGCCCGGAGACCAGCACAAACCAGCCGATCGTCCCGGAAATCAACATGGCGGCAGTCATTTCGAATGAGCCGCGCCGCAGGGTCTTGTCCATCATCAATCTCCTCAACAATTGAACAAAGTATGCCAAGGCGTCCCGGCGGCGCTCCAGAGCAAAAAGCAGGCTAAACTCGTAATCTGCCTTCTTTATCGTGGGTGGTTTTCATCATTCACCTAATACTGGAGTTTTTATGACTGATGACATTGATCAGATCCTCATCGGCGCATTGATGGAGGATTCGCGGCGTTCGCTCAAGGCGCTGGCGCAGATCAGCGGCTTGTCGTCGCCGAGTGTGGCCGAACGCTTGCGCCGACTGGAGGAACGCGGTGTGCTCAGGAGCTACACCGTGGAAATCGATCCGAAGTTTTTTGGCTATCAGTTGCAGGCAATCGTCCGGGTTCGGCCGCTGCCGGGACAACTGCAGGAAGTCGAGCGGCAGATTCTGGCGATTCCCGAGTTCACCGAGTGCGACAAGGTCACCGGCGAGGACTGCTTCATCGCTCGCCTGCATGTGCGCTCGTTGGAACAGCTCGACACCCTGCTCGACCGCCTCAATACCTTGGCCGAAACCAACACCGCAATCGTCAAGAAAACCCCGGTCAAGCGTCGATTGCCGCCGATGGCCTAAGAGCTTTTTCCGCATGTTCGGCGTAAATTGAGGTTTTTCCGGCGAAGGATTGGCGGTATGAAAGTTCAGGCAATGATGCTGAGTGCATTAGTGTTGAGTGGTTGCGGGACAGTGCAAACGGTCATGCGCGACGATCAGGTCGCCGTGGACGATTTGAGATCGAACAAATCCTATTGCGGAGCGGTGCCGAGAATCTACAGCGGCGTGATGTATGACTTCTGCAGTCTGCATGCGCCGATAGACCAAGGTAACAAGTACAACGCCGCCCTGCCCGGCTGGGCGATTGATGCTGTGGCGTCCGGGGTGCTCGACACGTTGTTGTTGCCTTACACCATTTACAAACAGCAGACTGATGGCAGCATCCTGATCAACTGAAAAAAGCCTGCGCACGCCGAAACGTGCGCAGGCTTTGCGCTGCTTACTCCAGCAGTTGCTGCAGGCTCGGGTCACGAATGACTTTCTGCAATGGCTTCGGCGTGGCGTTGTTGGTGGAATTGAGCATTTTCAGTTTCATGTCCGACGCTTTGCTGCACGCGTTCTTGCCGTCGGCGTAGATGCCGCTCATGTCGCATTTCCACTCGAAGTAATTCACCAGACCGCCGGACAACTGCAGGCTGTAGTCAGTGCTTTGAGTACCCGGCGTGAAAGCATGGCCGGCCGGAATGTTCTGGAACCACTTCATCCATTCAGGCGAA
Source organism: Pseudomonas sp. 29 (assembly GCF_002754355.1). Classification (NCBI taxonomy): domain Bacteria; kingdom Pseudomonadati; phylum Pseudomonadota; class Gammaproteobacteria; order Pseudomonadales; family Pseudomonadaceae; genus Pseudomonas; species Pseudomonas sp. 29. Next base: position 5,909,756 of record NZ_PEEY01000001.1, on the reverse strand, counting down.
CCCGGCTTCGGCGCATTGGCCTGGAACGTTGGATTCATGATCGCCACTTGCGGCGTTTCGGCGGTCGCATGGCAGCTCAGGCAGGAACTGTTGGGGTTGTCCACCGGACCATTGAGGCGACCGTTCCAGCCCAGATGGGTGGGTGGCAACTCTTGGGTCTTGGCGTTGATCGCGGTCTGTTGCAACGCGGGGTTGATCTTGGTCTGCGTCGGTTGCGGGTTGGTGAAGTCGTTGCCGATTTCTTCCGGATCGTTGCCCCACATGATCCCTACCGGGACGAGGTTGTCCCAGCCAGGCTTGCCGGTTTTCGCGCCGTTGTACTGAAAGGTGCCGAAGATCCAGCCGGTGGCGCTCATGCGCTTATCGCGCACGGCGATGTCCATCTGGATCAAGGCGACATCCTTGATCTTGCGATTGGCCGAGGTGAACGTCTCGGTGACGTAGCCCTTCCATAACACCGGGTTCACCAGGAACGGCACGGTGCTGCGATCAATATCGGCGAACAGGGCTTTGCAGACTACGGTGCCGTCGGGGAAGCTGTTGGGTGCCGATGTGTATTTCGGATCAGGGTTGTTCGGGTCTTTCCAGACCTCTCCGATGGTATAGGCGCCGATGTCGTTATAGATGCCCACCGCGTAAGTCTGGCCAGTAGCGGTCTGCGTGGGGGCGAGTTGCTTGACCTGGATCTGCGCCTCTTTGGTCAGGCCGTGAATCCCTTCGCGTCCCAGCGGGCCGTAGTGCTGCCACGGCATGTGATACCACTGACGTTTTTTATTGTTCTGTACGTACCAATCAGCCTCGACGTTGCCTTCGAGGCAATAGGTTTTGACTTCCTCCATGTACGCACGCCAAGTCTCAAAATTGTTATCTGGCTTGGTCGGTAGATTCTTGAAAAAACCGGGGAGTGGTACTTTCGGCGCTGTGGCCGGGTAATTCTGGCTCAACTCAAACAGTGGGCCAGTGTATTGGCTGGAAGGTGGTTGATAGCCGAAGTCAGGATAGACGCCGGCGAGGGTTGACGCGCTGAACAGCGCGGTGGTGACGGCCAGTACAGCCAGTTTTCCTTGGGGCTGGTTCATCGATGATCTCCTTGATTGGGACAACGCCTGCAATGGCAGGGCCTCCATTATTTTTTTCTGGTATCAGGGCCCCGGTCGTTCGCCGGGATACGGTCACGGTGCATGGCATTTGGCGTGGTTCACCTCCCGGTTTTCACTGGACGAACGAATACAGTCGCTCTCGACCGAAAGGCCTGGCGATCAACAGCAAGGGAAGTGAATGCGAGGGACGCAGGATTACACGAGGGGTGCTGGTTACCGACTCCTGTCGATCAGGCTACTGCTCTTCCTTGGTAATTAGGTGTAGGTGATTTCCAAAAAGACGCCACTATTTTCAGATCATTTTGTACGTAAAAGGCCACTACGCTTTTCGGCGAGCAACAAAAAACCCGCCGAAGCGGGTTTTTTGTTGAAACGACTAATGATCAGTCGTCGCGGCTCATGATGCCGAAGATCTGCAACAAGCTGATGAACAGGTTGTAGATCGATACATACAGGCTGATGGTCGCCATGATGTAGTTGCGCTCGCCGCCGTGGATGATGGCGCTGGTCTGGAACAGGATGCACACCGACGAGAACAGCACGAAACCTGCGCTGATCGCCAGTTGCAGGCCGCTGATCTGGAAGAAGAAGCTCGCCAGCGTTGCACCCAGCAACACGAAGAAACCAGCGGTGATGAAACCGCCGAGGAAGCTCATGTCCTTGCGGGTGATCAGCACGTAGGCCGACAGACCACCAAACACCAGCGCAGTCATCGCAAACGCCGAGCTGACCACTTCAGCGCCGCCCTGCATGCCCAGGTAACGGTTGAGGATCGGGCCGAGCAGGAAACCCATGAAACCGGTCAGCGCAAAAGCGGACACCAGGCCCCAAGCGGAGTCACGGAGTTTGTTGGTGAGGAAGAACAGCCCGTAGAAGCCGATCAGCACCACGAAAATGTTCGGGTAGCCAACGCGCATCTGCTGGGCAACGAAAGCCATGACGCCGCTGAATGCGAGGGTCAGAGCCAGTAGGCCGTAAGTGTTGCGCAGGACGCGGCTAACCTCTAGCTGCTCAGCCTGCACGCTGTTATTAACTGCGTAATCCTGTTCGCGCATGGCGACACTCCTGTTGGTTTGAAACGTTCAGTCGCAAAGATCATAACAGACGCTCTGTAACAAGCCATGCAGAGAGTTTGACAGTGTGTTTCATTCAGGTATTATGGCGCCCGCAACGCAACGGAGGTGTGGCCGAGTGGTTTAAGGCAACGGTCTTGAAAACCGTCGACTGTAACAGGTCCATGAGTTCGAATCCCATCGCCTCCGCCATATTTTGTAACGACAAAGCCCTGATTATTCAGGGCTTTGTCGTTTCTGGAAGTCACGAAATTTCCGTGTCCTTCTCATCGTGTTCCATGACTTTACTGGACGTAGAAGTGAAGATCACACGTTGCACCAGACGTGTTTCAGCCCAGCACCCGCTTTCACTCCGCCGAACGCCGCATCTCCTCCCGTGTAGGCATGGTCCAGTCCGAGGCGCGTCGTTCATAAATAGAGTCGGGCTTCTGCTCTTCGTAGCTGAACATCAACAAGTAGAGCCCCAGCGCCACTGCAGCCAACAGTGCCCTGCCGATCGGATTGGCATCCCTCGGCAGTCCACCGGGGCCGATTGCTACCCAGCCCCCGCGAAGGTAAGCAAACACGGCTTGGGTAAACCACGCTTGCGCTCCTACGCATGTCCAAAACTGACTCCAGCCGCCTGTAAAGCGCCAGAACGCGCTGACCAGGGAGGCGATCACCATGACCGCCAGGATCAAATAACGAAAACGCTTGAGAGCGCTCAGAATGCGGCTGTCCTGCTCCATATCTGCCCTGTTTTCACTTCAAGAAAAAAGATCCGATTATACCGTCGAGACTGCAAATATCGGCCAGCCGCCGGCAAACAGCTCGTTAAAATTGCAGTCACTCAACCGACGTTTTTTTTCTTGTACTCAACCAACACGATCGTCATTACCTGCGCGAGGGCAAGGAGCAAGACCTGATCCTCGCCAGCGTATTCAACCCGCCCAAGCGCGGGGATGAGCGGCATAATCTCAATGACAGCCTAGGATCGGCATACTGAAGCACAACTGGCCGCGCGGCCTGACCGTCGACATAAAGGAGCTTCATTTTGCGCAAGGATTACCTGGCCTTTTTCACCTCGCTGTTTCTGTCGCGACTGGCGGATCAGATCCTGCTGTTCATCGTGCCATTGGTGGTATTCCAGACCACCAACAGCGCCTCTTGGGCAGGTCTGGCGTTTTTCGTCGAATCGCTGCCACGGTTTCTCGCGTTTCCGCTGTGCGGAGCCTTGTGCGACAAGTTTTCGCCCATCCGCATCCTGCACATCAGCCAGGTTTACCGGGCACTGCTGTGCCTGATCGCGGTGGCAATGTTTGCCCTCTTCGGCGGTATCGCCTGGGTCGTCGTGCTGTCGGCGCTGTGTGGCGTGCTGACCACCCAGGGCATCATGGCCCGCGAGGTGCTGATGCCACATATTTTCCAGCACTACAGCTACACCAAGACCTTGTCCTACTCGCAGATCGCCGATCAGACCGGGCTGGTTCTCGGGCCACTGGTGGCTGCGCTTTTGTTGGAAATCTGGGCGTGGCATTTGGTGGTGCTGTGGGTCGCCGGGCTCTTCCTGCTGGCGGACCTGAGCATGCTGGTATGGCAACGCCTCAGCCGTATCACCCTGGAAGTGTTCGAGCAGCATTCGGACATCTGGCTGCAACCGCTGCGTATCGCTTTCGGGCATATACGTGAACTGGCGGAGCTGAAAAAAATCATTCTGCTGGCCGTCGGCGTCAACCTGATCGTCGGCGTCACGCTGGCCACTTCGGCGGCGATGGTGATCGGCGAGTTCGGTGCCGGCAAGGATGCCTACGCCGGTCTACAGGCAGCGGGCGCGGTCACCACCATCGTGATTCTGTTCTTCCTCGCCCAGGTTGAGATCCCGCAACGGTTACTGGGCGGGCTCGCTTACTCGATGATCGCCGCTGGCGCCCTCATCAGTGCACTGAGTCCGAATCTGGCCGGGTATGTGCTGGGGTTCCTGCTGATCGTCGGCTTCGACAAGATGTTCAACATCTACATGCGCAGCATCCGCCAGCGGGTGATTCCGGCCAAGGACTTTGGCAAGACCGTAGGCGTGATCACCTTGCTCAATAATCTCTCGCAACCTTTGGCGGGGTTGCTGGTGGCGCTGCTGGCCTCAAGCCTGGGTACGCAAGGAGTGATCCTGATTCTGGCCGTGCTGACTATGCTGTTGGGCGCCGCAGCGGTATGGTGGTTTGCCGTCAGCAGAGGAACCCTGAATGCCGAAGAAACCACCGGCCCCTGAACACAAAGCTACCGCCGCAGACATCGAGCGTTCGATCCAGGCGTTGAACAAAATGGCCGAGCGCCTCTGGGGCGAAGGTCGAGAGGCCGAGGCCAAAGCCCTGCTCGATGCGCTCGATGCGTTGAACCGGGCGCTGGACAGAATCAGGATTGGCGAGAGTCGTCGGATTGTGACGCTTCACTAAGAAGCCGTGCCTAGAACCAACGTTATGAATCAGCTGTGCCCAATTGGCAGGGCCAAGGATGAAGACAGATGCGCGCGATAAAAACTTTCTTCGGCATTTTGTTGCTGCTATTCGGTTTCGACTTCACCTACGAAAAACCCCGCCGAGTCTTCACGGCGGGGTTTGTCCGAGTTTGCATGGTGGTCGCTTTTGCAGAATTGCTGATACTCCATATGATTTATAACGGCCCGGCGCGTTAGCTCTACGGTTTGAGAATCAGCAACGGTTCACCCTTCTTGACGATGTAAGTCGCCAACTCCGACCCCTTGTCCGCACCCACGTTCTTGGCCACATGCGCCACCCCTTGCGGAATGAACAGCGAATCCCCCGCCTTCAACGTCACCGGCGCCCTGCCCTCCAGTTGATATTCGAACGTGCCGCTGATCACGTAAGCGACCTCGACACCCGGGTGCGCATGCCGGGGCGAGGTCACGCCCGGTTCGAAATCGACTCGCGCCTGAATCACTTCGCGCTCGGCAGCACCGAGGTCCTCGCGCACCAGATCGGTCCGGCTCAAACCTTGTTGCCAGCTCTTGGCTGGCGCGTCAGCCGCGTGGACGATGCCGATCATTGAAGCGAGTAGCGCAGCGCTGGCCAGTAACAGTGGACGATGCATGATGTTGCCCTCTCAAACGCAGTGGTGGTGTGACCGCTACTTTGGGAGTCGCGTGTATGGCTGATGTGTCGTAAACCCCGGGTTTATTGTTCGCGTGTGTCTGCGCGGCAACTTGATACACGCTTATACAAAAGCGTCTTTGCCCGGTGACAGTGCCAACAACCATGTCCTGAATGCCACGATCTTCTTCGATTGCGCCGTTTCATGGGGCGCTACCAGATAAAAACCCAGCTCATCTTGCAAGCGCAGATCGAACGGAGCCACCAGACGCCCGGCCCGCAGATCGTCCTCGACATAGGTTGAACGGCCAATGCACACACCCTGCCCGTCAACCGCTGCCTGTACCGCCATCATCGCCAGATCAAAGGTCAGGCGCGGGCCTTCAGCGAGTTGCGGCGGTTGACCGGCGGCACGCAGCCAGGCGCTCCAGTCACCGGCCGTCGCGCCACTGACTTGCAGCAATGCGTGATTGGCAAGGTCTGCGGGCGTTCGCAACGTCTTCGCCAATGCCGGACTGCATACCGGGAAAATATCATCGGACATCAGAAAATCGCCACGCAAACCCTTCCAGTCGCCGCGCCCATAACGGATCGCCGCATCAATCGTGTCCTTGCGAAAGTCGACCAGCTCAGTGACCGCACTGATTCGCACATCGATAGCGGGACACGCCTGCTGAAAGGACGGCAAACGCGGCAACAGCCACTTCGATGCAAACGACACCAGCGTACTGATCGTCAGCACGCTCTTATCGCGAGACGCGAGCAACTGCTCAGTCGAATGGCGCAGCTCATGAAACGCTGCACGCACACCCGGCAAATAGGCGTGCCCGTCCTCGCTCAGCACCAATCCCTCGTTGAGCCGCAAAAACAGTGGCCCGCCCAGCTCGGCTTCGAGTCGGCGGATCTGGTGACTGACAGCGGTCTGGGTGACATTGAGTTCTTCGGCAGCCTTGGTGAAGCTCATGTGCCTGGCGACCGCTTCAAAGGCGCGCAAGCCGTTCAGCGAGGGAAGTCGGACCGTCATGGTTCTGAGTGCTCATGAGATTTTGTCATACGCTAGCACCGTAAATGACCTTTGCGAAAGCCGCTTCGGCAATGGAATCTGGCGCTCTCTCTCAGCAAGGAAGTGCCATGAAACTGTATTTCGCGCCCATGACCTGTTCGCTTTCCCCGCACATTGTGCTGCGAGAACTGGGTTTGCCGTTCGAACTGGTTCGCGTCAACAACCAGAGCAAACGCACCGCCGATGGCCGCGACTTCCGCGAGATCAATCCGAAGGGCTACGTTGCAGCGCTGGTTCTGGATAACGGCGAGGTACTGACGGAAGGGCCGGCGATCCTGCAGTTTCTACTCGATCAGGTGCCCGCCAACACGCTGGCGCCACCCTTGGGTTCATGGGAGCGCACGCGTTTGCAGGAACATCTGAACTTCATCAGTACGGAAATTCACGGTGGCAGTGCACCGCTGTTCAATGCGCAGATCCCGGAATCGGTCAAAACGATTTTCCGCCACACACTGTTCAAGCGCCTCGATTACCTGAATCAGCAACTGTCGGCTCGGGACTATCTGATGGACAAATTCGGCGTCGCCGATGCTTACCTGTTCACCGTGCTGAAGTGGCTGCCGACCTTTGCCATCGACATACAGGACTGGCCGGCACTTGCCAGCTACATGCAGCGCATCGGCGCCCGCCCCTGCGTTCTTGCAGCCATCGCGGCGGAAGCCGCGACGCAGCCGGTCTGACCGGCCTCTGTTGCCACGGAGCGGGCCATGTCGACGCTGTATCTGTAAACTGCGGCCATCTTCACTCGCTCACTCAAAGGATCAGCATGGCTAACCAAGACATCACCTTCACCCCCGATCCGGACGCCGACTCGATTTCCTCGGACGTTGCCACATTCAACGGCATCATGGTTTCCACCCAGATTCCAACCCGTGCCGACGGCAGTCTGGAACTGGGCGATATCACCGCGCAAAGCGAATGCACCCTGCAAGCGCTTAGAGTTGCGCTGGAAGGTGCCGGCAGCTCGATGGATCGGGTGATGCACTTGACGATCTACCTGACCGACATGGCCGATCGCGCCGCGTTCAACGAGGTTTACAAGCGTTTCTTCGCCAAGCCTTGGCCGGTGCGTGCGGCGGTGGGTGTGGCGTCGCTGGCGGTTGAAGGGATGCGCGTGGAAGTCACCGCGATGGCGGCCAAAGCCTGACTTCGCACCACCAAACCCTGTGGGAGCGAGCCTGCTCGCGAAAGCGTCCGTTCAGTCACCATTGATGCTGAATGTGCTGGCCCCTTCGCGAGCAAGCTCGCTCCCACAGGGGGTTGTGCAGTCTCAGCTGCCATCGGGCAGCACGGACGTGCCGGGCGCGCGTTTCACGGGTAGAATGCGCGCCTAACCGTGACAGCCTGACTAAAAAAACTATGTCCTTGCCCAAGCATCACCTGGAATTGCTCAGCCCTGCCCGCGATGTCGCCATCGCCCGTGAGGCGATCCTGCACGGCGCCGACGCCGTGTACATCGGCGGCCCGAGCTTCGGCGCGCGCCACAACGCCTGCAACGAAGTCAGCGAAATCGCCGAACTGGTGGAATTCGCCCGCAAGTATCACGCGCGCATTTTCACCACCATCAACACCATCCTGCACGACAACGAACTGGAGCCGGCGCGCAAGCTGATCCATCAGTTGTACGACGCTGGTGTCGACGCGCTGATCGTTCAGGATCTGGGCGTGATGGAGCTGGACATTCCGCCGATCGAGCTGCACGCCTCGACGCAGACCGACATCCGCACCCTTGAGCGAGCGAAGTTCCTCGATCAGGCCGGTTTCTCGCAACTGGTATTGGCCCGTGAGCTGAACCTGCAGGAAATCCGCGCGATCGCCGACGAAACCGACGCCGCCATCGAGTTCTTCATTCACGGCGCGTTGTGCGTGGCCTTCTCCGGCCAGTGCAACATTTCCCACGCGCAAACCGGGCGCAGCGCCAACCGTGGCGACTGCTCGCAGGCTTGCCGCTTGCCGTACACCCTCAAAGATGAAAAGGGTGGCGTGATCGCCTACGAAAAACACCTGCTGTCGATGAAAGACAACAACCAGAGCGCCAACATCCGCGCCCTGGTTGAAGCCGGTGTGCGCTCGTTCAAGATCGAAGGTCGCTACAAGGACATGGGTTACGTGAAGAACATCACCGCCTATTACCGCCAGCGCCTCGACGACGTGCTCGAAGATCGCCCGGACCTGGCCCGCGCGTCCAGCGGCCGCACCGCGCACTTCTTCCTGCCCGACCCGGAAAAAACCTTCCACCGTGGCAGCACCGACTACTTCGTCACCGATCGCAAGATCGACATCGGCGCGTTCGACTCGCCGACCTTCACCGGCCTGCCAGTCGGCACCGTCGAGAAAGTCGGCAAACGCGACATGCAGGTCGTCACCCAGGAGCCGCTGTCCAACGGCGACGGCTTGAACGTGCTGGTCAAGCGCGAAGTGGTCGGTTTCCGTGCCAACATCGCCGAAGCCAAAGGCGAGTTCGAAGAAGACGGCGAGAAGCGCTACCGCTATCGCGTCGAGCCGAACGAGATGCCCGAAGGCTTGTACAAGCTGCGCCCGAACCACCCGTTGAATCGCAACCTCGATCACAACTGGCAACAGGCGCTGCAGAAGACCTCTTCCGAGCGTCGCGTGGCCCTGAGCTGGGTCGCTCGTCTGCGTGAAGAACAGCTGGAAGTGACTGCCACCAGTGAAGAAGGCATCAGCGCCAGCGTCACCCTCGCCGGTCCGTTCGGCGTGGCCAACAAGCCTGAGCAAGCGCTCGAACAGCTGCGCGATCTGCTCGGCCAGCTCGGCACCACGCAGTACCACGCCACCGACGTCAAGCTGGATGCGCCACAGGCGTTCTTCATCCCCAACTCGCAGCTCAAAGCCCTGCGCCGTGAAGTGATCGAGAACCTGACCGCTGCCCGTGTCGCGGCTCATCCGCGTGGCGGCCGTAAAGCCGAAACCAGTCCGCCGCCGGTGTACCCGGATTCGCACCTGACCTTCCTCGCCAACGTCTATAACCAGAAGGCGCGCGACTTCTACCACCGTCACGGCGTGAAGCTGATCGACGCTGCATACGAGGCTCACGAAGAGCCGGGCGAAGTGCCGGTGATGATCACCAAGCACTGTCTGCGCTTCTCTTTCAACCTGTGCCCGAAACAGGCGAAAGGCGTGACCGGCGTGCGCACCAAGGTTGCACCGATGCAGTTGATCCACGGCGATGAAGTGCTGACGCTGAAGTTCGATTGCAAGCCGTGCGAAATGCACATCATCGGCAAGATGAAAGGCCACATCCTCAACCTGCCGCAACCGGGCAGCGTGGTCGGCCACATCAGCCCCGAAGACCTGATGAAAACCATCCCGCGCGCACCGCACTGAGTGGATGACGTGCGCGGTGCTTCGGCGCCGCGCACGCCTGCCCTGCACCACCGGGCTAAATCGCAGGCATAAAAAAACGCCAACTTCTTGCGAAGTTGGCGTTTTTTTCGAATATGGCAGGGGCGGCTGGATTCGAACCAACGCATGGCAGGATCAAAACCTGCTGCCTTACCGCTTGGCGACGCCCCTACTGCTCTTTCCAGCTACTCCGTTAGTTTCGCTGTGAGAACGGGGCGCAATTTACCAAGGTTTTTTTGCTTTGGGAAGCGCGAAGTGAAATATTTTTTGTTTTAAAACAGCGACTTAATATTTTGGCCTGAATCAGGTCCAGGGGGAGTCGGTTTCGCCGCCGTGTATCACACTGTGTACGCCCCCCGCCGCGACACATCGACTTTCAACAAAGCCGTTCTTCGACACAGGCCAGATACGTCTCCGCGCTCAAATGCACTCAAGGTTTCAGGTGTTCATTCAGAACCCTTGGCCAAAGGCTCGCAAAGGAGACGTCACCATGAAGATGGCACTGCACACCCGCAAAACTGCATTCGGCTTGTCGATTCTGGCTGTGGCGCTGTTCGGCGCTTTTGGCAGCGCTCAGGCGCAAACCACTGAACCGGCCGCCGTCAGCTATTCCGCGCCCTCACCCTTCGGCCCGCTCAAGCATGTGAAGGCTGGCGTGCTTGACGTCGCCTATGCCGAAACCGGCCCCGCGAATGGCCCGGTGGTGATCCTGTTGCACGGCTGGCCCTACGACATTCACAGCTACGACGAAGTCGCGCCGCTGCTCGCGGCCAAGGGTTATCGGGTGTTGATGCCCTATGCGCGCGGTTATGGCGATACGCAGTTCCTCTCCAAAGACACCCTGCGCAACGGTCAACCAGCGGCGCTGGCCAGTGATGTCATCGACTTCATGGATGCGCTGAAGATCAAACAAGCGGTGCTCGGTGGTTATGACTGGGGCGCGCGTTCGGCGGACATCGTTTCGGCGCTGTGGCCGGAACGCGTGAAGGCATTGGTTTCGGTCAGCGGTTATCTGATCGGCAATCAGGCCGCCGGGCAAAACCCGCTGCCGCCCAAGGCGGAATTGCAGTGGTGGTATCAGTTCTACTTCGCCACCGACCGTGGTCGTGCCGGTTACGAGTAAAACACTCACGACTTTGCCAAGCTGATCTGGCAACTGGCCTCGCCGCAGTGGAAATTTGACGACGCCACGTTCGATCGCAGTGCCAAAGCGCTGGAGAACCCCGATCACGTCGACATCACCGTGTTCAACTACCTCTGGCGTTTAGGCCTGGTTCAGGGTGAAGCGAAATACGCCGCGCTGGAACAGAAGCTCGCTACCGCGCCGTCGATCAGCGTGCCGACCATCACCCTTGAAGGCGATGCCAACGGTGCGCCGCACCCGGCGCCGGAGGATTACGCCAAGCGCTTTACCGGCAAGTATCAGTTCCGTTTGATCAACGGCGGGATTGGCCACAACTTGCCGCAGGAAGATCCGCAGGCGTTTGCCAAAGCGGTGATTGATGCGGATCACCTGTAGAAACAAAAAGGCAGTCAGCCACTCAGGCTGACTGCTTGATTATTTGAGGGTGGAGGGATGGTCACGTTTTGCAGATGCTTTGCCTGAACGGACGCCATCGCGAGCAGGCTCACTCCTACAGGGGGAACGCATTTCAAATGTAGGAGTGAGCCTGCTCGCGATCACGCCCGACCAGACACCCTCAACCCCGACTAACGTGCGCGATCACTCGGTTGGCACAACCAGATCCAGCGCCTTGTTCACCGCCAACTCCCCCAACATGACCACTTGCGCAATACCCAGCAGGGTATGACGATTTGCGCCCTCCAGCATTCCGGCAAAATTACCGAGCATGACCGACGCGGACGCCAGGGAGCCGCAAGCATTGGTCAGCAGCGACTCCGTGTCTGCTTGCGGGTTGGCCATGAACAGAGCATTGGGCGTATAGGGTGTGGCCATGATCGCGGCAGGCAACAGGTAATGGTCGAGTGCACGCTCTGCCGCTTCGTGGAGCTTTCTTGAATTGGGCGAGGCGTACGGCGATATCAGGTCAGTGACCGGTGGTTCGGGTGGCTGGGACATCAGCTGAAACTCCAGACAAGAACCGCTTGCGGTTCTTAGATAGAAGGCGTGAAGCGCCGCGATTATGGACGCTTCTGTGCAATGAGGGAGCGAGCCCCCCTCACCCATCTGCGTCGCGACTAGTGCGGCAAGCGCTGGTTATCCAGGACTCGGCCGACCACCAGTTCACTGAGCATGATCACCTGTTGCAGGATCAGCATCTTTTTGCGCTGTGAAGGGTCAATCGAATCGGCGAGATCTCGGGCCATGTCAGTGGCGGAGGACAAGGTTTCAGTGGCTTCGACGAGCAGGGTTTCGTTATCCACTATGGGGTCGATGAGGTAGATCTTGCCGGTCTTGCGGGTGGGTACTGAGGTCTTCAGCGCGGAGGGATTGAGGTAGAAGTTGATCGCGCGGTCGGAGGCCTCTTTGATGTTTTGAGGCTCGAGTGCGGCGTCGTAGGGGATTGGATCGGTTTCTGGCGGGTTTGGCGTAATTTTGAACATAGATGACACTCGCTTAGCAAAAAATAAGGAGCCATCACTCACGCTACCAAACGAGGTGGTGACCATTGCGCAGGTTGGTAGACCGGTCTAAGCGAGTAAACCCCGGCGCTCCCGAAGGAGCCCCACGCATGGCCACCATAAAAAACCGAGCCCCGAAAAGAGACTGCATATAGCGGCGCATAACGCTTAGAAAACGGGCTACCAAACCCGATCACTGTTTTGCAGTGACAGGGAAACGATACAGCCCGCCTCAAGGCGCGTAAGCCGGCGGATTCTGGCGTACGCGTAGGCAACGGCGCAAGGTGTTGTAGCCGTTATGGCGTAACAGTGCGTGTAAGTTAAACGTGCGTGGGTGATAGCGTTTAAAAGCCCCTCACCCTAGCCCTCTCCCAGAGGGAGAGGGCTAGGGTGAGGGGTGTTTGGGAGAGCTACGCCGACGTGGGATACCGAGGTGAATTTTGGTGACGAAGCGGTTGGTGCCGCCTGCAAGTTCCCTCACCCTAGCCCTCTCCCAAAGGGAGAGGGAACTGACCGTGGTGTTTGGGGGAGGTACGCCGACGTGGGATATCGAGGTGAATTCAGGTGGGTGACGGCTTGGGTTATTTGACCAGGCGTTTTTCTTTTGATGGGCGATAGCCGAAATATGAGCTGTAGCATTTGCTGAAATGGCTTGGCGAGACGAAGCCGCACGCGACCAGCACTTCCACTTGTGAAAGCTCAGTGTGCTGCAACAACCGTCGCGCTTCGGTGATGCGCAGTTCCAGGTAATAGCGCTGCGGCGTGGTGCCCAGTTGCTCCTTGAACAAGCGCTCCAACTGCCGACGAGAACGGCCGGCATACACCGCCAGTTGCTCCAGCTCCAGCGGCTCTTCCAGATTGGCATCCATCAGCTTCACCACTTCACGCAACGGCGCACTGACGCAGATGTTCTCGTCTGGTTTGATGCGCCGGTAACGCGATTCCTCGAAGGCGAGGATGTCTTCGATCCCTTCGACCAGGGCTTTGCCGTGCAGGCTCTTGATCCAGTCCAATGCCATGTGGAAAGCGCCGGACGGACTCGATGCGGTCAGTCGGTCGCGGTCGATCACGTAAGGCTCGCTGCTGACATGGGTGGTTTTGGCGATTTCAGTCAGCGCCGGGCGATGTTCCGGGTGGATTGCGCAGCGATAGCCGTCGAGCAATCCGGCGCGGCCGAGGAACCACGAACCGTTCCACAACCCGGCGAGGCTGATGCCCCGCTCCGCTGCAACCTGAAGCACATGAATAAACTCCTCACTCGCCCGCAACTCGGTGCGATACCCGCCACACACCACCAGCAGATCCAGTTGCGCCAGCGCGGCTGAATCCAGACGTGCGTCAGGGCGGATGACCAGCCCCAGATCACTGATGACTTCGCCGTCACCCAAGCCAAACGTGCGCGACGAAAACAACCCAGGACGCAACAGGTTGGTGGTGACAACCGTGTCCAGCGCCTGGGTAAACGCCGGTAGCGAAAAGTGTTCGAGCAGCAGAAAACCGGTGCGGGTCAAGCGCGGGTCATCCGCGCTTTGCTCATTCAGATAGCGGAGGTTTTTCCCCTTCATGCCTCCGCTGAATTGGCGTCGTTCGATCAAGTTCGGGTCCATCGGTCATGTTGTTGTGCGCCGATAGTTGGCTTGATCCGCCAAAGAGTCAATCACGCCTGTGGTTGATGGCTGGTGACGCAGTGAATTCCACCGCCACCGGCGGCGATGGCATCGATGTTGAGCTGGACGATTTCGCGCTGCGGATACAACTGCGAGAGCAGATCGAAAGCCTTCTTGTCGGCCGCTTTGTCGCCGAACTCCGGGGCGATGATCGCGCCGTTGATCACGAAGTAATTGATGTAACCGGCGGCAAAGTCCGGGTTGTCCTTGTTGAACTTGCTTTTGCGCGGTTTCAGCGGCGGCGACATCGTGTGGATCTGTAATTTGCGACCGTCAGCATCAGTGGCGTTTTTGAGGATTTCCAAGTGCGCCAGGGTGACCTTGTGATCGTAGGATTCAGGGTCGGTATCGAGGTTGGCGATGACCACGCCGGGCTTGATGAAGCGCGCATAGAAATCGACGTGAGCGTCAGTGATGTCCTTGCCCTTAATGCCCGGCAGCCAGATGATTTTGCGCAGGCCCAGGCGTTCCTTCAGTTCAGCTTCGACATCGGCCTTGCTCCAGTCCGGATTGCGGTTGCTGTTGATCCAGCTGCTCTCGGTCATGATCCCGGTGCCGTGGCCGTCGACCTCGATGCCGCCGCCCTCGCCCACCAGATCGGTGCGGATGTACGTGGCTTGCGCGTCGTCGGCGACCAGTGCGGCGATCTTCGCGTCTTTGCTGTGCCGCTGTTTGCCGCCCCAACCATTGAAATTGAAATCAACCGCGCCGAGACCGCCCTTGTCGTCGATGACGAAGTTGGCGCCGATGTCGCGCATCCAGATGTCATCCAGCCCGGCAGTGACGTAAGTGATATTGCGCGTGCCGCAGAACTCTTCGGCGATGCTGCGTTCGTTCTTGCGGCAGAACACGGTGACTGGTTCAAACCGGGCGATGGCGCGGGCAATGCGGCCGAGCGCTTCCTGGACGTCTTCGGTGAAGTCTTCCCAAATCGCATCCTGCGCGCCGAAAGCGATGTAGGCGCGCTCATGTTTATCGCCCTCGTCGGGCATGAACCAGCGGCCTTGCGCGGCGGCCAGGACTTTGCCCGGCGACAGGCCAAGGCCCATAAATGCCGCGCCGACACCGGCGGCGACCGTGACTTGTTTGATGAACTCGCGACGAGTCGACATGTTGCTTTTCCTGTAAAAAAAGGGCCGGCGCAACACGCCGGCCATGGATCATTGGCCAGTGGCAGTCTTGAATTTGGTCCAGGTGCGCATACGCGCGCGCATGTCGGCCTGGGGAATGTCCTTGCCCGGAATCAATCGAGCATAGGTCGCTTCGTCGAGGTAGATGTCCGGGTTGTCGCGCATGCTTTCATCGACACTCGCCCGCGCCTTGGCGTTGGAAGTCGGATAGCCGGTGAAATTGCTGATCGCTGCCATGTTCTGCGGGCGCATGACGAAGTTGATAAACGCGTAGGCGTATTCCGGGTGTTTCGCGTCGACCGGAATGGCCATGGTGTCCATCCACACCGTGGTGCCTTCGCGCGGCACGCGATACTGAAACTTGGTGTGCTTACCGGCGCTGTCCGAAGTGCGTTGCGCCTGGGTCATGTCGCCGCTGTAGCCGAGCGACAGGCACAGGTTGCCATTGACCAGGTCAGTGACCGGTTGCGACTGGAACTTGCGGATGTACGGCCGCAACTTCATCAGCAACTCGCTGGCCGCTGCCAGATCTTCGGCTTTGCCGCTGCGCGGATCGCGACCGAGGTAATTGAGCACCACCGCCAAGGCTTCGTCCGGCGAATCGATCATCGAAATCCCGCAATCGGCGAATTTCGCCGCCAGCTCCGGTTTGAACAGCATGTCGAGGCTGTTGACCGGCGCGTCGGCCATGCGTTTTTTGATCTGTTCTTCGTTGTAGGTCAGGCCGATGGTGCCCCAGGTATAGGGCACCGTGGCTTTGCTGGAATGCTCGTAATGGCTGCGCAGTTTCTGCAAACCGGGCTCGATGTCGGCCAGTTCCGTCAGCTTCGCTTGATCCAGCGGCATCAGGCTGCCGGCACGCATCAAGCGCTCGGCGACGGTGTCACCGGGGAAGATCAGGTCGTAGCCGCTGCCGCCGGAGAGCATCTTCGCCTCCAGGGTTTCGCTGCCGTCCATGACGTCGTAGATCACCTTGATCCCGGTTTCGGCGGTGAAGCGGCTCAAGGTGTCTTCGGCAAAATAATCGGCCCAGTTGTACAGCCGCAGGGTTTTATCTTCGGCGTGCAGCGACGGTATCAAGCAGATCAACGCCAGACCGATCGCACCGCGCAAGCGTTTGTGGTGGATAGCCATATCAAACCCCTTGAGTGTTCCAGCGTGCGTGAAGTTGGCGACCATCCTGACTGAGAAGCGGCCCGTACATGTCCGGACGACGATCGCGGTATATGCCCCAGCTCAATCGCTCTTCGCGCATGGCCGCCAGATCGACGCAGTGCAGCAACACGCCAGTGCTGTCGCGATCAGCGCTGGCGAGCAATTGGCCCTTGTGATCGCTGATGAACGACGAGCCATAGAAGCTCATTTGCAGGCTCGGATCGGTAGTCGCGACCTCTCGCCCGACCCGGTTCGCCGCCACCACCGGCAGCAGATTGGCAGCGGCATGGCCGCGCATGGTCATCTGCCAATGGTCACGAGAATCCAGCGCCGTGCAGCCGGGTTCAGAGCCGATAGCCGTCGGATACAGCAGCACTTCGGCGCCCATCAACGCCAGGCAGCGGGCGGTTTCGGGGAACCACTGGTCCCAGCAGATACCGACGCCGAGGCGGCCGAACGCGGTGTCCCAGACTTTGAAACCGGTGTCGCCGGGACTGAAGTATTCCTTCTCCTGATAGCCGATGGCGTTGGGAATGTGGGTCTTGCGATACACACCCAACAGGCGCCCGTCGGCATCGGCCACGCTCAGCGAGTTGAAGTAGGCGTTGCCGGCCTTTTCGAACCAGCTCAGCGGCAATACCACGCCCAACTCGCGGGCCAGTGCGGCGAAGCGCGCGAGCACATGGCTGTCGCGATATTCCTCTGCCAAAGCCATGTGTTTATGGCTTTGTTCGATGCAGAAGTACGGCGTGGCGAACAGCTCCTGCAACAGGATCACTTGCGCGCCCTGCTGCGCTGCGTCACGGACGAGCTGCTCGGCGCGATCAAGGTTGCCGGGTAAGTCCCAGGTGCACGGCATCTGGGTGCTGGCGATGGTCAGAATGCTCATGCTTTCAACCTCTCAGCGGCCAGGCTGGCTGTTGTTGCGTGATGCAGTGCACCCCGCCGCCGCCATGGGCCAGATGATTGATGCGCACCGGCACCACTTCGCGGCCGGGGAAGGCTTGCTCCAGTACTTTGGCGGCGACGTTGTCAGCCTCGATGCCATACGCTGGCATGATGATCGCGCCGTTGGCGATGTAGAAGTTGGTGTACGAGGCGCAGAACACTTCGGCTTCAGTGTCGACAGCGTCGGTGGCTTCGAACAGTTCGATCAGCTCGAATTTGCGGCCCTGCGCATCGGTGGCCAGTTCCAGCGCACGGCGGTTTTCCCGCGCCACTTCGGCGTACACCGAGGATGTGTCGTGAGTGGCATCCACCAACAAGACGCCAGGCCGGGCAAAGGCGCAGACGCCATCGACGTGGCCGTCAGTCATGTCGCCGGTGACGTAATCCGGATCGCCCGGCAGCCAAATGGTTTTCTTGACGCCGAGCAAACGGCTGAAGATCTCTTCCATCTCCGCTTTGCCGATGCCGGGGTTGCGATTGGGGTTGAGCAGCACCGATTCAGTGGTGATCAGCGTGCCTTCGCCGTCGACATGAATCGCCCCGCCTTCATTACTCAGTGGCGTGCCGAAGCATTCCAGGCCAAGGTGATTGAGCGCACGGCGAGCCAGGCTTTCATCCAGTTCATGCGCCGACTTGCCACCCCAGGCGTTGAAGCGCCAGCTGACACCGGCCAGGCCTTGCTGCGGATGGCAAACAAAGGTCGGGCCTGAGTCGCGGCACCAGCTGTCATTCACGGCCAGCGCAATCAGCTCGATGTTCGGCCCGCACAACACCTTGGCGCTGGCGACGGCGGACGGATCGACCACCAGTTTCACCGGTTCGAAGCGGGCGATGGCGTTGGCCACGCGAGCGAAATCTTCCTGCACTTGTGCAAGGGTCACACCCCAGCCCGACTCCCACAGCGCTTTGTTGTGCGGCCAGACCATCCACGTTGCGGCGTGGGTAGCCCACTCTGCCGGCATCATCCAGACGCTGTTTTTATTATCGTTGTGCTGCATGATAAGCCTCGTTAGTTAAGCCAATGTGTTCACGCCGCCAATGCTACGGACGCGCAAACAGGCAAACAAACGATGGATTTAGCGCACAACTGATTAGAGGAACTTATCGATATGCTCAAGCACTGGCCGCCACTCAGCTCCCTGCGCGGTTTTGAAGCCGCCGCCCGGCTGGGCAGTTTTCACAAGGCTGCCGACGAGTTGAACCTCACTCAATCGGCGATCAGTCAGCAGATTCGCAGCCTTGAGGCTTACCTTGAGCAGCCGTTGTTTTTTCGCAGCGGTCGCAGCGTCGCGTTAACCGATGCCGGGCACGATTTGCTCAGCACCACGCAAGCGATGTTGCAGCAATTGGCAGTGGGGATTCGGCGCCTGGGGCAGTATCAGAAACCCAATCAACTGGTGCTCAACACGACGCCGGCGTTTGCCCGGCATTGGTTGTTGCCAAGATTGGCGGACTTTCGCGATCAGCATCCCGACGTGGATCTGTGGATCTACAGTACCGACGAGGTGCCGGATATGGCCACGCAGACCATCGACATCGCGATTCGCGACGATATCAGCGCGCAGGCTGAGTGCAGTTTCAAAGTGCTGCAAAGCGATCGACTTTATCCGGCGTGCCATCCGCGCCTGCTGAACACGCCGGCAGCGCAACGCAGCACCTTGCATGGCGAGCGGGAAATGGACTGGAGCCATTGGGCGGTCGAGGCCGGTATCGATGTCGGCCAGCAGGCTCAGGGGTTGAATTTTTCCGACCCGGGGCTGCTACTGGACGCGGCTTGCGCGGGGCTTGGGATTGCGCTGGTGAGTCAGTTGCTAAGCCGTCAGGCGCGAGCTGACGGCTTGTTGCAACCGCTGGTCGAGGCGACTATTCGCGGGCCAAACTGGGCACTGCTGACCCACCGCGACAGTGAAAATGACCCCATGGCCAGGTCTTTTATCGATTGGTTATCCGCCAACCTTAGCCTTGGCTCAAACAGCCGAGAAAACCCCGGCGCCTAAACGCCCCTCAAGACGCCCACACAGCACGTAGTGCTGATAACCGCTGGAGAACGATCCCTGGGAAATCGCGATCCTGACATCGTCATTCAATCGAAGGTACTGGGCTTCATCAAAGTTTTCTGCGCTGACTTCGCCCGCACGCCCGAGACGCTCGCTGTCCACCGTGAGACCCTGGCTGGCGAAGTGCTCGAAATCGATGATGCGATTCACCGCGTGCCGCTCCAGCACACCCTGATTGGGATGCATCGAGTAGATATGCAGGCCCTTACTGGCGCAGCGGTCGCACATGTCGACACAGTTTTTCTGCGTCGATTTACGCCGCGTCAGTTCTTCAAGCGGCATGTCGAGGTACTTGCCAACCTGATACTCGGTCTGATTGAAGATCGTGCAGCAAAGCACCGTGTTGCCATTGCAGTCGATGACCAGCCAGTCATCCTTGAGCGTGCACGCCATCTTGGGAAATTGCTGGATGACGTTGACGAGATCGTCGTACGGCGGCAATGCGAGGCGTTTCAGGGTGTCAATGTCCGTAGCCGTGACAGACGGGTCACGCTCGACAATGGCCAGTGTTTTCTCCAGCGGCATCATCACCGAATACCCGGTGGTGAAGATGAAGCCAAGACGCTCACTGAATGCGCGCATCAGTGATTCTTCTTCGATGTTATCCAGGTAGCGGTGATAGTAAACATCCACACGGGTTCTCAGACCCAGGCGCTGTTTGATCTCCTGCAGGGCGATCATGTTTTGTTTTACAACTTCGATATCGCCGCCGACATGGCCCTTTTCGTAGGTCTCCTGGTAAAAACCCGAGAGCGAAATACGGAAGTAACTCGGCTCGGCCATCAGGGCCTTTTCCATATTCTTGGCGAGATTAAGGTTGGTGCTGATACCGCTGCCCATGCCGGCAGCATTAATGATCTCGATAAATTCGCCAATTTTTGGATGAATCAGCGGCTCGGTCCAGTTATAGAGGTAGATGGTGTCGACGCCCTCTGTCTTGGCCTTATCGACAATCTGCTTGAACATGTCGAGCTGCATGGCTTTTTTGAAATTGAGATTTTCCGAGTTGCCCATTGGGCAAGACGGGCAGCTCAGATTGCACGCACCGACGATATCGATGTACATATTCATGCGGGTGAAGCTCCTAGAATTGAAAGCCATGCATCTCATCACTACGGGCTTTCAAGTCGCCTGATTGTGTTGGTATTTTGACGGCACTGGCACAGCAGCTAGCAATAACTGCACCACAATGCTTCTACGCCATTAACTCAACGACCCAATCGATGAACACGCGCAATTTCAGGCTGACATGCCGGTTCGGCGAATAAGCAATGTAGAGCGGCATCGGCGCGAGTTTCCAGTCTTCGAACAGCGGCACCAGCTCGCCACGCGCTTGATGGGCGGCAGACATGTATTTGGGCAACCACAGCACGCCCATGCCCGCCAGACCTGCCGCGAGATAAGCGTTGCCGTCATCGACTGCCAATACGTGCCGTCCCTTGATTTGCAGGTTTTCAGTGGCGTTGTGCAAGGCATATGGCACCGGTTTGCCGGTGCGTGCCCAGAGAAAACCGACGACGCGATGGTGGCTGTCTTCCAGGTCTCTCGGGTGCGCGGGAATGCCCGCGCGCGCCAGGTATTGCGGTGCGGCAAACACCCCCAACTGCAGATCGGCGACCTTGCGTGCCATCAGCGACAGGTCCATGAGTTCGCCGCCGCGCACCACGCAATCGACGTTCTCATCAATGATGTCGACAATACGGTCGCTGACGCCCATGTCGATCTGGATATCCGGATAGCGCGCGTGAAACTCGGGCAGGGCCGGCACCAGAATCAACCGTGCGAGCGGACTCGGGACGTCCACTCGCAGCCGGCCCGAAGGTGATGCCGCCGCGCCGGGCAGGCTGGTTTCGGCATCATCGAGGTCGGCGAGCAAGCGGATCACCCGTTCGTAATAAACCGCGCCATCGGCGGTGACATTGACCTTGCGCGTGGTGCGATTGAGCAACTTGACCCGCAGGCGCGCCTCCAGTTGCTGAACCTGTTGGGTCACGGTGGTCTTGCTCATGTGCAAGGTTTCCGCCGCTTTGGTGAAACTCCCCGCCTCGACCACCCGGGCGAAGGCCTGCATTGCGTCAAAACGGTCCAAGGTGTGCCCTCGATTGTTTGGATTTCACAAACAGTGAACGCCAAGCTTGCGCGTTTATCGCTGGCCTGCAAATACCTACAGTGGCTCCATCAACTCAAATGAAGGAGACACTCCCATGACTCAGCGCGATGTTGTTTTTCCATCCGCACGCCGCACGCTTTACGAACGCCACCGTTACTCGCCCGCCATTCGCTCCAACGGTTTTCTGTTTGTTTCGGGACAGGTCGGCAGCACCGAGGACGGCACGCCAGAACCAGACCTGAAAAACCAGGTGCGTCAGGCGTTCACTAACCTCAATGCAATCCTTGAAGAAGCCGGTGCCAGCTTCGATGACGTGGTGGATGTCACCGTCTTCATCGTTGATCCCCAGTCGAAATTCGAGACGATCTGGAATGTGGTGCTGACCGAGTTCTGGGGCGAGGCACCGCATCCGACGGTGACGGCGGTTGGCGTGACGTGGCTGTATGGGTTTGATTTCGAGATCAAGGTGATTGCCAGGTTGCCGTAAATATCCGGACACACCCATTCGTTTGCCATTTCAGAGGTCGTCTGTTTGCATGCTGCCCCACATCAGCATTCAGATCAGGGAGAGGATCGATGAACATTTTGGTGGTGGGTGCCAGTAAAGGCTTGGGCCGAGCTTTTATCGAAGGTTTGGGTAACGCGGGAGACACACTGATTGGTGTGTCCCGCACGCGTCCCGAAGGTTTGGTGTGCGAGGCAGAGCATCCAGTACGCTGGGTGGAAACCGATCTGATGAACCCGGCCAAAGCCGCGCACGCCATCGAGCATGCGGTCGTCGACGATGGGCTGGATACGCTGATCTACAACCTCGGCATCTGGGAAGAGTCGGCTTTCGATCCAGCCTATGACTTTCTCGACAGTCCGGACGACGAATTACAAGCCATCGTCAGTTGCAACATCAGCGCAACAATCCTGTTGATCAAACGCCTGCTTCCCCTTCTGCTGAAAAGCCTCCATCCCAGAATCATCCTCACCGGATCAACCTCGGGCCTGCCACAAAGCGGGCGTCCGGAAGTCGCCTTCGGCGCCTCCAAATTCGCCCTGCGCGGGATTGCCGATACGCTGCGCGAAGGCTACCGGCATCAGCGTCTGGCGGTGACTTGCCTGAATCTGGGGTATCTCAACACCGAGGATCGGCTGAGCACGCCGCGAGATCTGGCTGCGCAGCGTGGCGAGGGTCAGCTGATTCCAGTTCACGATGTCGTTCAGGTGGTGCGCATGATTCTGAGTCTGTCTTCGGCCAGCTACGTCAAGGAACTCACCCTGCCGGCAATCCTCGACGAACGCTTTTGACCGTTCCTGCCCTGATGGCGCTGGCCTTTACGCGTGCGAATACGTATAACCTCGCCGATTCGTCTACCCTCACGTAGCGCCCTGGTTCAGCTCTTCACACTTTTTGACGCTCACGAAACGGAGAATTCCATGCTCAAACGAACACTGGCACTGACCGCCGGCCTGGCCCTGTCCTTTTCTACTTTGGTGGTGCAAGCCGCTGACGTTTTGCGCGTCAGCGCGATTCCCGATGAAGCCCCGACCGAGTTGCTGCGCAAGTTCGAACCACTGGGTGCTTATCTGGAGCAGCAACTGGGCATGAAGGTGCAGTTCGTGCCGGTGGCCGACTACCCGGCAGTGGTTGAAGCACTCGCGACCGATCGCCTCGACATGGCCTGGCTCGGCGGTTTCACGTTCGTGCAGGCACGTTTGAAAACTGACGCAACGACGCCGGTCATTCCGTTGGTGCAGCGTGAACAGGATGCACAGTTCACCAGCAAATTCATCACCGCTGACCCCAATGTACATAGCCTCGCCGACCTGAAGGGCAAGACCTTCGCTTTCGGTTCGGTGTCTTCGACCTCTGGCAGCCTGATGCCGCGTTACTTCATGCTGAAAAACGACAACATCAAGCCTGAGGGCTATTTCAGCCGTGTCGCCTACTCCGGCGCCCACGACGCCACCGTGGCCTGGGTGCAGGCTGGCAAGGTTGACGCCGGTGTGCTGAACGCCAGTGTCTGGCAGAAACTGGTCGACGCCGGCAAGGTCGACACCAACAAGGTCAAAGTCTTCGCCACCACCCCGACCTACTTCGATTACAACTGGACTGTGCGCGGCACCCTCGACCCAGCACTGGCCGCGAAGATCAAAAAAGCCTTCCTTGATCTGGACCCGGCCAACCCTGAGCAGAAGAAGATTCTAGATCTGCAGGCCGCCAGCCGCTTCATCGAGACCAAACCCGAGAACTACAAGGGCATCGAGGAAGCCGCCCGCGCCGCCGAACTACTGAAATGACCCTACGCCTCAAACAAGGCAGCCTGCGCCACGCCAATGGAGTCGACGCCCTGCGCGGTGTCGACTTGCAGATTGGCGTTGGTGAACAGGTGGCCATCATTGGCCCGTCCGGGGCCGGTAAGTCGAGTTTGCTCTACCTGCTGGCCACCGCCCTGCGGCCCAGCAGCGGCGAGATTGAAGTGCTGGGCGAACGCGCCTGGCACTTGTCCGCCCGCCTGCGTCAGCGTCTGCGCGCGCGGATCGGCCTGGTGCATCAGGCGCCGCCACTGCCACCGCGTCAGCGCGTGGTGACGGCGGTGCTGGCCGGCAAGCTCGGCCAATGGAGTCTGGGTAAAAGTCTTTTGAACCTGTTGCATCCGCTGGATGTGGCCGGTGCACGCGCGGCGTTGGCGCGACTGGACCTGGGCGACAAATTATTCGCGCATTGCCAGCAATTATCTGGCGGCCAGTTGCAACGCGTCGGCATCGCCCGCGTGTTATATCAGGCGCCGGAAATCCTCTTGGCCGACGAACCGGTGTCAGCCATGGACCCGGTCATGGCCGGGCACACGCTGTCGATCCTCTCGCGGCATGCCCGCGAACATAACGTAACGCTGGTGGCGAGCCTGCATGCGGTGGACCTGGCGCTGTCGCACTTCCCGCGAATCATCGGTCTGCGCGACGGGCAGATTCTGTTCGACAGCGCCTCCGCTCAAGTCAGCCCCGAGATGCTCGACGCGCTGTACGCCAACGAAAAGCTGCAATCGCCGACCGCTGCGTTGGCGCCTTTGACTGTGCAGATTCCACGATGCTGAAAGCCGATTCACGCGATCCCGCTGCATGGCCACGTCTGCTGCTGACGTTGCTGGCGATTGCTTTGCTGTGGCCGGGCATTCAGCTCAGCGAGCTGAATCTGGGCGTATTGCTCCCCGACAGCCAGAATGAAATGGGCCGTTTTGTCGCGCAATTCTGGCCACCGGCGCACGACGAAGCGTTTCTGCAGTTACTGCTCAAAGCCACCCTGCAAACTCTGGCCATCGCCACCGCCGGCATGGCTCTGGCGCTGGTGTTGGCGATACCGGCGGGCCTGGTCGCCAGTCGTGCGCTGTCGCTGTCTGCCGCGTCACGCGGTGGCGTGCCGAGCAGACTGGGGCGTCTGTTGCGCTGGCCGGTGCGCGGACTGTTGATTTTCCTGCGCAGCGTGCCGGAAATCGTCTGGGCGCTGCTGTTTGTGCGCGCTGTAGGGTTGGGGCCGGCGGCCGGTGTGCTGGCCATCGCCATCACCTACAGCGGCATGCTCGGCAAAGTCTATGCGGAGATTTTTGAATCGACCGATCAGCGTCCGGCGCACGCACTGTTGCAGGCTGGCAGCGGGCGTCTGGCGGCGTTTGCTTACGGCACGTTGCCCAACGTCGGGTCCGAACTGCTCTCGTACACGGTCTATCGCTGGGAATGCGCGATCCGCGCGTCAGTAGTGATGGGGTTTGTCGGCGCCGGCGGCCTGGGTCAGCAGATCGACCTGTCGATCCGCATGTTCGCCGGCGGTGAAGTCGCCAGTATTCTGCTGTGCTTCCTGGTGCTGGTATTGGCCGCCGATCAACTCAGTCGCCTGCTGCGCTGGAGGCTGACATGAACCGGCTGATCAACTTGCTGCTGATCGCCGGTATTGCGCTGGCGGTCATCGCGTCTTTCGCTTATCTGGGACTGGATCTGGGCGAGGTGGGCAGCGCCACCAGCGTCAAGCAGATGGGCGCGTATGTGCAGCGTTTTCTCAGCCCGGACTTGAGCGCGGACTACCTGAAAGCCATCTTGCATGGTTCGATGGAAACTCTGGCGATGTCGGCCCTCGGCACCCTGCTCGCCGCTGTGTTCGGCATCATTCTCGCCCTGCCCGCCGCCGGGCGTTTCGGCTGGCCGCTGCAAAGTGCCTCGCGCTTGCTGCTCAATGCCTTGCGGGCGATACCGGAACTGGTCTGGGCGGCATTGATGGTGCTCGCCGCCGGCCTCGGCCCGAACGCCGGCACCCTCGCCCTCGCCCTGCACACCACTGGCGTGCTCGGTCGTTTGTTCGCCGAAGCGCTGGAAAATACCCCGCCACAACCGGCCGAAGCCATTCGTTTACAGGGCGGCAACCCGATTCTGGCCTTCTGCTACGGCACCCTGCCGAACCTTGCGCCGCAACTGCTCGCCTACGTTCTGTACCGCTGGGAAAACAACATCCGCATGGCCAGCGTGCTGGGTTTTGTCGGCGCTGGCGGATTGGGGCAGATGCTCTATGTGAGCCTCAGCCTGTTTCAGGAAGCGCAAGCCAGCACGGTGATTCTGGCGATGCTGGTGCTGGTGTTTGTGGTCGACTGGTTGAGTGCGTGGAGCCGGCAACGCTGGGTCAAGGCCTAGTACGCAGGCTGGCGAGTGGATATCTGGCAGAAGCTGATTATGCTTCAGGAAAGCTTGCACATTTGCGCGATGGCGGCACTGTGCAAGCTTCACGCAACAGCGCTTCCGGCATATGCCACAAGGCCAGAGTGAGACGAGCAATAACGGGGGACTCCGGCCTACAACAATAAGCACGACGGAGAACACCCATGGCCACAACCTACACAACGTCCACCGGCAGTCCACCGCGCAGCGGCGGCATCACCAAGGAAGAGCGCAAGGTCATCTTCGCTTCGTCCCTTGGCACGGTTTTCGAGTGGTACGACTTTTATCTCTACGGTTCACTGGCGGCGATCATCGCCAAGCATTTCTTTGCCGGTGTCAACGAAACCACCGCGTTTATCTTCGCCCTGCTCGCCTTCGCCGCCGGGTTTGCCGTGCGGCCGTTCGGGGCGATTGTGTTTGGCCGGCTCGGCGACATGATCGGGCGCAAACACACGTTTCTCATCACCATCGTGATCATGGGCGTGTCGACCGCGATAGTCGGTCTGTTGCCCGGCTACGCGACCATCGGCGTCGCCGCACCGGTCATTCTGATCACCCTGCGCTTGCTGCAAGGCCTGGCGCTCGGCGGCGAGTATGGCGGCGCCGCGACCTACGTGGCCGAGCACGCGCCACGCAACAGACGCGGGTTCTTCACCTCGTGGATTCAAACCACCGCGACCCTCGGCCTGTTTCTGTCGCTGCTGGTGATCCTCGCCTGCCGCACGGCGCTGGGCACTGAAGCCTTCGAAGCCTGGGGCTGGCGGATTCCGTTTCTGTTGTCGATCCTGCTGCTGATCGTTTCGGTGTACATCCGCCTGCAACTGAGCGAGTCGCCGGTGTTCCAGAAAATGAAGGCCGAAGGCAAGGCGTCGAAAGCGCCGCTGACCGAATCCTTCGCGCGCTGGGACAACCTCAAAGTGGTGATCATGTCGCTGCTTGGCGGCACGGCCGGGCAAGCGGTGGTCTGGTACACCGGGCAGTTCTACGCGTTGTTCTTCCTGCTGCAAACGCTGAAGATCGACCCGCAAACCGCCAACCTGTTGATCGCCGGTTCGCTGCTGATCGGCACGCCGTTCTTCGTGATTTTCGGCAGCCTCTCCGACCGCATCGGGCGCAAGCCGATCATCATGGTCGGGTGCATGCTGGCGGCGCTGACGTACTTCCCGATCTTCCACGCGCTGACCCAGTACGGTAACCCTGATGTGTTTATCGCCCAGGAGAAGAACCCGGTCAAAGTGATCGCCAACCCGGATCAGTGCTCGTTCCAGTTCGACCCGGTGGGGAAGGCCAAATTCACCAGTTCCTGCGACCTGGCGAAGACCCTGCTGGCAAAACGGGCGATCCCGTATGAGAACGTGATTGCCGAGCCGGGCACCGTCGCACAAGTGCGCATCGGCGATAAAGTCGTCGAGAGTTTCGAAGGCAGCGCCCTGCCGGCCGCCGACTTCAAGACCCGCAACGATGCGTTCACCGCGACTCTCGGCACCGCGCTCAAGGAAGCCGGTTATCCGGAGAAAGCCGACCCGGCGAAAACCAACTACCCAATGGTGTTGCTCCTGCTGACCGTGCTGGTGATCTACGTGACCATGGTTTACGGCCCTATTGCCGCGTGGCTGGTCGAGCTGTTCCCGACCCGCATCCGCTATACCTCGATGTCGCTGCCGTATCACATCGGTAACGGCTGGTTTGGTGGCTTCCTGCCGACGGTGGCGTTTGCCATGGTCGCCGCGACCGGGGATATCTACTACGGCTTGTGGTATCCGATCGTGATTGCGGTGATGACAGCGATACTGGGCACGTTCTTCCTGCCGGAAACCAAGGATCGCGACATTCTCAAGGACTGACGCTGATTACCGTGCAGGAGCTGCCGAAGGCTGCGATCTTTTGATCTTTTTTTGAATATCAAGATCAATAGATCGCAGCCTGCGGCAGCTCTTACAAGGGAGTCAGCGAGTTCAGAATGGCCCCTGAGTGACCACACGGGTGTCGATGATCTGCTGTAGAACCTGAATACGCTGCTGGTAGATATCCATCAGGCATTTCACATCAGCCGCGCATTGGCTACGCTTTTTCAGCCAGGTGTGCTGCTCCCCGATCAAAGCGTCACGCCCGCCCATGGGCAGAAAACGCCGGTCGAGCTTGTAGAGCAGCGCCATGCTCACGTCCATATCGTTAAGTGCGCGATGGGCACACACCGCTTTTTCGTCGGCGGCCTCGGCGCGCTCGCAGTCGAAACTGGCGGCGTGGCTGGCCCCGCCGATCATCAAAACAGACACACCGAGCACAGCTGTAAAGAGGCTTTTCGGGGACATGGCGTCAGGTATCCGGACAGTCGTGGATTGAATCGGTTTGGGCCATCGTATGGCGTATAAGTTTCTGCGCACCGCTCATCCCGGCGCCCCGCAAAAATATCGAACGCCCACCGCAACGTCACCTCCAATGTTTACATCACTGGAGGTCAGCACCATGAATAGCGATGACAGCAAAACCCCGAACGCCTCGCCCACCGACACCTCCGGCAAACCGGTGAATGTGGTCGAGCGCGATCTTGAAGACCGGGACGACGACACCGAAGCCGTGGACGAGGTGATCACGCCTTCATCCACCCGCGAGAAGGAACAGGACGCCGAGACGCTACAGCGCAAGATCGATGAGATAGAGCGCAAAGTGGCCGATGGTAATTAGTGTTTTGCAGGCGATCGCAACAGTCTGCGGGATCCACCCCCTCACCCCAGCCCTCTCCCCCAAGGGGGCGAGGGGGAAAGGGAGCCGATTTGTGTGCTTTTCACGATCTGAGTTCGACGCGCAATTGCACATCGCTAACTTGCATGAACACCTCGGTCAGTTCCCCCACCGTCCAGGAGAGGGGGAATGGGAGCCGATCTGTGTGCTTTTTGAATCTTCAGTTCCCCCCGGTATTTCCGGTCGGCGTAACTTGCATGAACACCCCGGTCAGTCCCCTCTCCCCCTGGGAGAGGGCTAGGGTGAGGGCTTCTTCGCCATATTGAGTTTCACGGCCGCCCGAATCAGCGCAATCAACGCTTTCTCATCAATCCGGTCACCCTCGTGGAAATCAATCGCCCGTCGCGTATTGCCCTCCAGACTGGCATTGAACAACCCCGCCGGATCATCAGTGACGCACCCTTGGCAAAGGTATTTCCACCGCAGCCTTGTACGTCTCGCCAGTTCAGCGCTCAACGCACATTGCGATACAGCATCAACCGCGCACTTTCATGCAACCCCCGCGTCAGTTCCACCAAGCGCTGAAACTCCTGCGGGTGTTGCTCGGCGACGTTGTCCCGCGGCGTGGCTGAGCGCAGGTCATGCAAGGTCGGCGCGCTGCCGTCGTGTTGCATTTGCAGCAGATGATGCTGGGTCACGCCGCCGATCAACGGGAACGTACCTTCGCGCAACACCAGCGGCACCACGCGCTCGCCTTCCGGCGCCGGCTGCTGAATGTCACGGCCCATCGCGCCGTTGCTGAACGGGATACCGGCCATGCCCGCCACGGTCGGCAGCAGATCCACTAGCCCCACCGCTTCATCGATCACCTTGGGTTTAAGCAAGCCCGGCGCAT
The DNA here is from genome assembly GCF_002754355.1 of Pseudomonas sp. 29. Classification (NCBI taxonomy): domain Bacteria; kingdom Pseudomonadati; phylum Pseudomonadota; class Gammaproteobacteria; order Pseudomonadales; family Pseudomonadaceae; genus Pseudomonas; species Pseudomonas sp. 29. The sequence continues at coordinate 5,880,155 of NZ_PEEY01000001.1, read as the reverse complement.
GAATCAGCATGGGCACATGGTTGCTTTCCAGCCCCAGTTGTTCGAAGGCCGGTGGCATGTGCGGGATCTGGCTGATGCGGGTGTTGTGGTCGCCGAAGAACACGAAAATCGTGTTGTCGTAATAGCCGCCGGCCTTGGCCAGTTCCATCAGCTTGCCAATGTTGAAGTCCAGCAGGCGCACGGCATTGTATTGCTCGACGCTGCGTGAACCGGCGGCTTGCACCTGCTCCAGCGACAGATTACTGATCTGGAAGCCGTCGTTGTCTTTGGGAATGGTGAACGGCCGATGGTTACCCGACGTTTGCACGTAGGCGAAAAACGCTCGGTCCTTGGGCAAGTCACGCAGGATGCGGTCGCTTTCCTTGAACAAGTCCAGATCGGAAATCCCCCAGACATCCACCAGCGGCGAACGCCAGTCGCTCTCCTGATACAGCTTCACGCCCTCGATACTTTGCTGGATCAGCGCATTGATATTCGCCCATCCGGCATTGCCACCGATCATGTAGAGCTTCTGATAATCGCTGAAGGCGTTGATCAGCGTGTGCTGGCGGGTGATCAGCGGATGCCGGGTGGCAGTCTCCTGACGGGTAACGTCCGGCACCCCGGTGATGCTGGCCCACACGGTTTTCGCAGTACCGGTGACAGGCACGTAGAAGTGGCGGAAAAACCAGCTCTCGGTCGCCAGTCGATCAAGATTCGGCGTCGGGTTCAGCGGGTTGCCATAGGCGCCCACCGCGCTGGTGCCCAACGATTCGAGCATGACGAACATCACGTTCGGCGTTCCGGCGACACGATAGGGTTGCACCGTTTGTTGCCGCTCGAACTTCAGCGTCTGCGCATCCGGTTGCGCCACGCCCAGATAGCGCGCAATCACCGGGTAATGCTCGCGCACCTGCGCTTCATCGAACTGCGCCTGTCCAGCCTTGAGCGTGTCGTAGAGGAACAGCACCGGGTTCAGGCCTACGGCGGCAATCTGCGCATTGCCGGAGAAAAACGCATCGCTCCAACGCAACGGCACCGGGTTTTCCAGGTTGAGATTTTCCACGCGACCGAGCAACGCCAACAGCACAGCCACCAGGCCCACGCTGCTGGCAAATATCAACGAGGTACGGCGGATGGCCCGAGGTTCACGAGCCAGCGTCGCGCGTTCCAGGCGCAGAAATCCGTAGAACCACAGCAACAGCACCGCCAGCCAACCAAGGGCGATCGACATTACCGGATAGGTTTCCCAGACCATTTGCTGCGAGATCTGCGCATCTTCCAGATAACGCAGCACCGTGGCGTTGATGCGCACGCCGAGGTAGGCGTAATGGCCGAAATCGATGATGTAAACCAGACCAACTACGCCCAGCGCCAGCAACCAATAGACCCGCGCCACACGGCGCAGCAACGGCACGCGCGTGAGGTTCCAGCGTGGCAGCCAGGCCAATATCGCCAGCGGCAACATCAGCAACACGGCAAGGCGCAGATCGAAGCGCAAGCCGATGCCGAGGGTTTCACGCAGTTGCGGGTCGTCGGCGAACGCGCTGACATCGACACCGGAAAAGCCCAGCACAAACCCCAGCCGCAGAAAGGCCAAGAGTAAAAACGTCAAACCTGCCGCCCCTACGCCGTAGCGCAGGCGCCGCGATTGCAACCACCCCATCGTTGACCTCAGTGTCGTGATTCAGTTTGAAGATGTCGGCACGGCCAAGACCGGCCGCAACAGGCGCCAGACTTCGCGGATGCAAAACGCAGCGCCGGCGACCAGGCAGTAACCGACCAGCAGCGGATCGATCAGGTAATCCCAATAGTTTTCCGAGGCTTTGAGGCGCAGCGCGAAGGCCAGCGTGCCAAGCGCCAGCATCGCTACGCCCAATCCGTTGCGCAGCCATAACAGCGCCAGTGTGATCAGCCCGATCAGCACAATCATCGGTCGCGGGTTGAAGCCCCAGCGGTAAGGATCGACATAGGTCAGGCCCATCGTCGCCGGGTACAGGATCAGTGCCATAAGACCAAACAGCACCAGCACCTGGACCCGTTTGAGCGTGGGCAACGGCTGAACCACGCCCAGGCGCAGCAGGCTGAACCAGGACAGCAACACCAGCGTGGTGATCGCCAGATCGTCGGTAAAGCTGCGCACATAGGCCGCCAGCGGCAGCTCGCTGACCGGGACAAAACTGGCCAGAGCCAACAACGGCAGCAGCCACGGCCGCCAGCGTCGGGCCAGGCCAAGCGCACTGAGCAAAACAAAACCGAGCAGGATGAAACTGAAATGGGCTTGCCAGGGAAACATCATCACAGGCGCTCCGCCAGCCACGCATCGTTGAAGCTGACATGTTTGATGAAGGTGTTATTCCACGAATACACCAGGTGATAGAGACCGTCCGAACCCCGGCTGAAATACGGGTATTCGTACTCGAAATCACAGCCGCGTGGTTTGCACACGCGGTAATCGAGATTGCTCAGAAAGCGTTGCTCCAATGGCAAGCGGCGCGCGCCACTGGAGGCCCGGAAGCCTTCACCAATGATCGCTTTGTAGGCTTCGGGGGCGAACGGCTGGCCGAGCGGATCGGGCGATTGATCCAGATCGATGACGGCGCGCCAATCGTTGAGGTTGGCATCGGTGCCGTACAGGCTGAGTTTGAAACGGCCGTCCTGCAAATCGTTGAGCGCCACCAGCAAGCCGTCGTCAGCCGTGCCCACCGCCGCCAGCGACGAGTTGGGGTTGGCCGGTTCCAACGGATACGGTTCGCTCCAGGTCTGACCGGCGTCATTGGTGCGACTGGCGAGCACGCGATGATGGGTCTCGCCGGCATAGCGCAGCATGGCCACGGCGCGGTGGCCGTCCAGCGGCACGATGGTCGGTTGCAACGAGTGCTTGCCACGGCTGATGCGGAATTTATCGATCACCGCGCCGTCCGCGCTCAGATACAGGTATTCGGCAAACTTGCCCATGAATTCGTGATACACCGGCAAACCTATCGAGCCGTCGGCATGGAACACCGGCGCGGCGCGCACCAACGTGCTGATGTTGAAAAACGGCGAGGTGACTAACTGTCGAGGCGTCGACCAGTTGCGCCCGAAGTCCTCGGACACCATCACGTTGATCGCACTGGTCGCCCAACCGCCAACGGACACCGAGACATAGAACATCCACAAACGCTGGTCCGGCGCGAGGGCGATCACCGGGTTACCGAGTTTGCGGATGTAACGGCGCGTGCCGTCGCGGGTGGATTCACGGGTCGCCAACACGTGTTCGGCGCCCCACTCCGCCGTCTTCGCGTCGAACCGCGCCGTGCGGATCTGCACGTCGGCAGCGCCTTCGCGCGAGCCGGCAAACCACACCGCCATCAGGTCGCCGCCGGGCAGCGCCGTGACCGACGACGAATGAACAAAATCGTCCAGTTGCGAGGAGACGAAACGGCTGCTGTACATCGGCTCGGAAGGTGGCTGCGCGGCATCAACTGGCGCAGCCGAGAGCGCGAATGGCGCCAGCACGTGGGTCGGATGACTGCGCCACGCCGCCAGAAAGATCAGGCACACAGCGAGGCTGCCGAGGGTAAATGTCAAGCGAAAGGACAACGCACGCATAGGAGACTCGCGGCAAGGACAAGAGGGTTAACAATGGGCAGACATCCTTGTCAGCGCGTCGAATCATCCGGCAATCGGCGACGACGTCCTGTGAGCATCGACAACGGCAAGTTGTCGCGAACCTGAAAACTTTCAAACACAGCAGCAGCGGTGTGGACGCAGACCAAAATCAGCAAACCGTCGGCAGCGCTTTCGTGTACGAGCAGCGGCCAATCGGCGCCCCACAAAGCGTCGACCTCCTCCATCGCCCAACCACTGAGGCCGATGGTCAGCAATGCCAGCAACATCAGGATCATCACCAGCGCGCCAATCGGCGAGTGGCCGAGGCGATGCTCGGGCCGCCCGGCCAGCAACGACCGCGCATGGCCGAGCAAACGCGATGGCGTTGGCCAGAAGTCCGCCCAGCGTGCACTGCGCGGCCCGACGAATCCCCACACCATCCGCACCGACAGCCAGCTCATGGCGTAATAGCCGAGCCAGACATGCCAGTCATCACCGGCCTCATTGAAGAAATAATTGGCGACGAAGACGCCCGCGATCGACAGATGAAACAGTCGTACCACGGGATCCCACAGGCGCAGGGATGCATCCGGCATCAGCCCTTGATCTCGGTCTTGACCGCTTTACCGCTGACCGGGTCGTGGTAGATCTCGACCTTGCGTTTGTCCTTGTCGAAGCCGTAGATCTCGTAGCAGTTGCCGTCGGTGACCTTGAACTTGTTGATCTCGTAGCCCTGGGCTTTCAGCTCTTCCTGAAAGGCGTTCTGGTCTTGCCATTGCGAGCGCTCGGCGGTGGTGCATTGCGGGCCGGCGACGGCCAACGGGCTGGCGATGATCAAAGACAACAGCAGCAGTTTGCGCATGGAATCACTCTCGCGGGATGAGGAAGGCCTCACTGTGCAAAAGCAACCTTAGCGAAAGCTTAGTTGGCAACGAGTCGTTACATCTTTCCCGTCGGATAGCCTGCCACGGCGCGATGTGTGGCGGCATCATGCCGCCCATCCAACACCCTATTGTTCACAGAGAACCGCCCATGCGCCTGCTTCTGGTCGAAGATGATCGTGCCCTCGGACAAGGCATTCGCGTTGCCCTGAGCAGCGAAGGCTACACCCTCGACTGGCTGCAGGACGGTGTCAGTGCCTTGCATGCGCTGCGCAGTGAAAGCTTCGATCTGCTGCTGCTCGACCTTGGCCTGCCCCGCCTCGATGGCCTGACCTTGCTCCAGCAATTGCGCGGCGAGCAGCAGGATTTGCCGGTGCTGATCCTCACCGCGCGCGATGGCACCGCCGAACGCATCGCCGGCCTCGACGCCGGTGCCGACGACTACCTGATCAAACCATTCGATGTCGATGAGTTGAAGGCGCGCATCCGCGCCTTGCTGCGGCGCAGTCAGGGCCGTGCGCAACCGGTGCTGGAACATGCCGGCGTGTGCCTTGATCCGCTCAGCCAGCAAGTCACCTGGCACGGCAACGAGGTGGTGGTGACGCCGATGGAATATCAACTGCTGCATCAACTGCTGGCCCGGCCTGGCAAAGTCGTCACCCGCGAGCGTCTTTCGGGGGCGCTGTATGGCTGGCAGGAACGGGTCGAGAGCAACACCCTCGAAGTGCTGATCCACAACCTGCGCAAAAAACTCTCGACCGAGTTGATCCGCACCGTGCGCGGCGTCGGTTACGTGGTGGCGGGCAAAGCATGATCTCGATACGTGCGCGGATTCTGGTACCGGTGCTGATCCTGGTGTTGATGGGCGATGTGCTGATCAGTTGGCTGGTATTGCGCGACAGCCATCATGAAATCGAAGAGGTCTACGACGCACAACTGGCGCAGAGCGCACGCCTGCTTCAGGGTGTGCTGGCGCAACGCGCCCCAGGCGATAACGACTGGCAGCGGCTGCATCAGGCCTTCGATGAAGCGATGAGCCGGGTCGGCGATGGCGAGGCAGCACATCCCTACGAAACCCGTCTGACCTTTCAGGTCTGGCGCAGCGACGGGCAATTGCTGATGCGCTCGGCCGAAGCACCGGAACTTACTGCGCCGCCGACCACCCTCGGTTCTCATGATCTGATGGAAAACGGCCGCGACTGGTGCGCCTTTCTGCTCAAGGACGCGCAGCAAGGGTTGTTGATCTGGGTGGGTGAACGCGATGACATTCGGCAGGATCTGATCGAGCGTATTGTTGGCCACACGTTGTGGCCGAGCGTGATCGGCGTACCAGTGCTGACGGTTCTGATCTGGCTGACGATTGGCTGGGGGCTGCAACCGTTGCGCGCCATGGCGCAGACCATTCGCGGGCGCAACACCGACAGCCTCAAGCCGCTGAACCTCAGGCCCCTGCCCCACGACCTTGAACCGATGCAAACCGCGCTCAATCGCCTGCTGCAGCAGATCGACAATCTGCTCGCCCGCGAACGCCGCTTTATCGCCGATGCCGCCCATGAATTGCGCACGCCGCTGGCGATCCTGCGCATCCATGCGCAAAACGCGCAGCTTGCCAGTACCGCGCAACAACGCGAAGAAGCGCTGGAGTTTCTGGTCAGCGCCGTAGACCGCGCGACCCGTATTGCCAGCCAGTTGCTGACCATGGCGCGCATCGAGCCGCGCCTGGCCAACCCGCAAAATAGTCCGGTGGAACTCACCGCGCTGGTGCGCGAAGAACTCGCTGAACTGGCGCCACTGGCCTGGGAAAAGGACGTCGAACTGATTCTCGACAGCGATCATCACTGCCCGGTCGAAACCGACCCTGTGGCGCTGGCCATCGCCCTGCAGAATCTGGTCACCAACGCCTTGAACTTCGCCCCGCCCGGCAGCGAAGTGCGCGTGCAGGTCCAGCCGCAGGCATCCGGCGCGGTGTACATCAGTGTCGAGGACGCTGGTCCCGGCATCGACGAAGCCGACTACGCGCGTCTGTTTGAGCGTTTCTACAGCCACGGCCACGCCAATGGCGCCGGATTGGGCCTGGCGATTGTGCAGATGATCGTCAGCAAGGTCGGCAGCACCTTGCAGCTGTACAACCTGCCGCAGGGGGGCTTGTGTGCTGAATTGCGCATCAACGAGAAACCCGCGTGACGCGCTGCACCTGACGTCCGATGCAATGGTTTTGACGAAATTTTCATATCGACCTGTTAAGATCCGCAGCCTCGTTGGGGAGTAGCCTGTTTCCGAGCCTTTCGGAAGCGTTCGTATCAACATTCTCGGCAACATGCCGTGGTGCGAACACCTTTTGGTTGGTGAGACCGACGACACATCCATGCCTAAAGTCGGGCGTGTGGTTGTGTCGTTGACTCATAGCCCGACTGGAAGTGTGCCCCCGTGAATCCTGTTTCCCTCATTTTCCTCGCTCTGGCCATGTCCACGGATGCGTTCGCCGCCGCCATCGGCAAAGGCTCCAGCCTGCACAAACCACGCCTCACCGAAGCCCTGCGCACCGGTTTGATCTTCGGCGTGATCGAAGCCATCACGCCCATCATCGGCTGGTTGATCGGTCAGGCAGCCACTCGCTGGGTGGCTGAATGGGACCACTGGATCGCCTTCACCCTGCTGCTGGTTCTCGGCCTGCACATGATCTACAACGGTCTGAAACACGAAGAAGAAGAGGAAGAAAAACCCGGTTCGCACTCCTTCCTGATTCTCGCCGTTACCGCGTTTGCCACCAGCATCGATGCCCTGGCGGTCGGCGTCGGCCTGGCGTTTGTCGACGTGAACATCTGGGTCGCGGCAGCGGCGATCGGTCTGGCGACCATGACCATGGTGACTATTGGCGTGATGCTCGGCCGAGTGCTCGGTGCTGTGGTTGGCAAGCGTGCGGAAATCGTCGGGGGCGTGGTGCTGATGATTGTCGGTGCGACGATTCTGTATGAGCACCTGTCGGCCTGATTCAAGCGGAGGTCAGCGTCGCCAGCGCCAGGGCATTACCCAGTGCTGCGCCGCTGGCGGTATTGTCGAAAATGCACCAGGTTGTGGCACCTGCAGCGGTCGCTGACAGCAAGGCGTGTGCGAGGTGTTGCAGATAAGGTGAATCGTAGGCGCTGTGGTAAATGCGCGGTGAGCCGTGCAGGCGCCAATACTGGGTTCCCGTCCAACCGGCTGGCGAAATATCACGGCGGATGCGCGAAGGATCGACTGCTGCTTGGGCGATCCGGTGAGTCATTAATATCGGCTCGGCGCTGACCCACGATTCATGCCTTGGCTCAAGCACCACCGCGCCGGAGAACCGCTCGCGCAATGTCGTGAAAAAGGTTTCGGCGATGGCGGCGTCAAACGCCAGCGAAGGTGGTAACTGCACCAGCAAGCAGCCCAAGCGTTCGCCCAGACCGCCGCATTCAGCCAGAAACCTGTCCAGCGCCGCCTCGCAACCTGCCAGGCGTAACTCATGGGTGATGTGTTTGGGCATTTTCACCGAAAACCGGAAGTTCTCCGGTACACCATCGGCCCAACGCTCATAGGTTTGCCGGCGATGCGGACGGTAGAACGAGCTGTTGATTTCCACGCCATTGAGTCGCGCGGCGTAGCGCTGCAAATGCGTGCCCTCTACCGGAAATACCGGCCAGTGCTCGCGTCCCAGACTCCAGCCTGCACAGCCGATGAAAATCAAAAGTACACCTGCGGGTTTCTCCTGCCTGATCGTTCCTACGCTCTGCGTGGGAATGCCTCAAGGGACGCTCCGTGTCCAGTGACGCGGAGCGTCACGGGCTGCATTACCACGCAGAGCGTGGGAACGATCAAACCTGTGCGTTTACCGATTATTTTTTGCCGGGCAGCACCGCGCCGAGCACCTGTTTGGCGGTTTGCACGATCACCCCGGCTTCATCCGGATCGCCCTTGAGCAACGTCGTGGCGAATTTCTTCGCCTGCTCAAGCTTGATGTGCGGCGGCAAGGGCGGCACGTTCGGGTCGGTCTTGAACTCGATCACCACCGGCACTTCCGAGGCCAATGCCTTTTCCCACGCAGCGGCGACGTCTTCTTCGCGATCGACAAAGATGCCTTTCAGGCCAATGGAAATGGCGAACAAGTGGTAAGGCACGTCCGGGATACTTTGCGACGCTTCGAACTTCGGATCGCCCTCCATCACTCGCTGCTCCCACGTGACCTGATTAAGATCCTCGTTGTTGAACACCGCGCAGATCCATTTCGGACTCGCCCATTGCCGCCAATATTTGGCGACGGTGATCAGTTCGGCCATGTTGTTCATCTGCATTGCGCCATCGCCCACCAGCGCAATCACTGAACGCTCGGGATAAGCAAACTTGGCGGCAATCGCGTAAGGCACTGCGGCGCCCATGGACGCCAGGCCACCGGACAACGAGCACTGCATGCCACGGCGGATTTTCAGGTCACGGGCGAACCAGTTGGCGCAGGAGCCAGAGTCGCTGGTGATGATGGCCTCATCGGGCAAGCGTGGCGACAGCTCATAGACCACCCGTTGCGGGTTGACCGGGTCGGCTTTGGCCATGGCGCGTCTTTCGAGGGTTTTCTCCCAACTGCTGCGCCAGCCTTCGATTTTCTTGCGCCACTTGTTGGAGGTTTTCTGTTCGAGCAGTGGCAATAACGCGGCGAGGGTTTCCGCCGAGTCGCCGACCAGATTGACCTCCATCGGATAACGCAGGCTGAGCATGTCCGGCTGCAAATCGATCTGCACACCGCGCGCTTGGCCTTCCTTGGGCAGAAATTCCGAATACGGAAAACCCGAGCCGATCATCAGCAAAGTGTCGCATTCGCTCATCAGTTTGTAGCTCGGTTCGGTGCCGAGCAGGCCGATGCTGCCGGTGACCCAAGGCAGATCGTCCGGCAACGCGGCTTTGCCCAACAGGGCCTTGGCGACACCGGCGCCGAGCTTTTCGGCCACCGCGATGACTTGATCGGTCGCCTGCAATGCCCCGGCGCCAACCAGAATGGCGACCTTCTCGCCCGCATTCAAAACCTCGGCGGCACGCTGCAGATCCTCGTCATAAGGCAGTACTTTGGGTTTCGTGTAACCCACGCCGGAATGCGCGGTGCCATGGGCGCGAGCCGGTGCTTCGTATTTCAGCTCCTGCAAATCGTTGGGCAGAATCAGCGCGGTTACCCGCCGTTCGCCCACGGCCGTGCGCACTGCGCGATCAAGCAAATGCCGCACCTGCGAAGGCGCCGACGCCTGCTGCACAAATGCCCCGGCGACATCCTTGAACATCGACACCAGATCCAGCTCTTGCTGATAGTGGCTGCCCAATGCCGTGCGTGCCTGTTGACCGACGATGGCGAGCACCGGCATGTGGTCCATGCGCGCGTCATAGAGGCCGGTGATCAGGTGCGAGGCGCCCGGGCCGGACGTGGCGATGCACACACCCAGCTCGCCGGTGAACTTGGCGTGTGCCGAGGCCATGAACGCGGCCATTTCTTCATGCCGCGCCTGAACGAATTCGATTTTGCCCTTGGCCCGACTCAGCGCGCCGAACACGCCGTTGATGCCGTCGCCCGGATAACCAAATATTCGCGTAACACCCCATTCACTGAGCCGCTCAACCAGAAAATCTCCCACTGTCATCGTCATCTCGATCCTCGTCTTTCTCCGCTGCATGGAGCTGCCCCGACAGCACATCCGCCGGGAGGTGTAAGGGTCTGGACAGCTGGGTTGTTGGCGAAGTTTCGATTGGTTTCCTCAGGCCAATCCTTGTTTGTTTTTCTGAGTTCCCCACAAGACCTGTCGATCGGTGGTGAGTCCATTCGCGAGCAGGCTCGCTCCCACTGGGAATTGAGTTGCAAATGTGGGAGCGAGCCTGCTCGCGAAGTTGGTAGAACAGCCACTGATGACGCGGAGGCTTTCAACGATGCGGATGCACCGTGAACGCCACCAGTTTGATCACGATCGGCCGCACGACCAGGATGCACAGGAACGCCACCGGCATCGCCAGCTTATAGGCGTGCAAGGCATTACTCAGGTAGTTGTTATCAATGCCCGAATTGGCAGCGGTGATCACCAACGACATCAGGAACGCCATGATCGTCGCCATGTACAGCGCAAACACATAAGGCGTAGCACGTGGCGACAGTTTGCGACGGCTGATGATCAGGGCTTCAGAGCTTGTCGGTTGATTCATATGGCTTTTCCATCCATTGACAGGGAGCCCGCACGTTAACAAAGCCTTTCTGCTGCAACTAGACGGTTAATCGCAGGTACTTTATAAAGCAGAACTTACGAATCAACCCTCAACGGGACGATGAATGAATCTGCTGACGGCGATTGCCTGTTTTATCAAAGTGGTCGAAGCCGGCTCGATTGTCGGCGCCGCCAAGACCCTGGGGGTGAGCGCGGCGGCGGTGAGCCAGACGCTCAATCGGCTGGAAGCGCACCTTGGCGTGCGTCTGTTGCAACGTACCACGCGCAGCATGGCGCTCACCGAAAACGGCGCGGTGTACTACGAGAAAGTCCGCCGGATTGCCGCGGATCTGGAATCGGCACAAAGCTCGATCAGCAGCGATGAAACCCATTTGCAGGGTCGGCTGAGTATCGCCTCGACATCGGCGTTCGGCCGCCACGTACTGGCGTCGCTGATTGCCGGTTTCGGCGCACTGCACCCGCGCCTGCTCATCGAACTCTCCACCACCAACGGCAAGATCAACCACATCCAGGACGGTATCGACCTGAGCCTGCGGATCAAACCGCAACTGGAGGACGGCATCGTCGCGCGCAAGATCGTTTCGCTGCCCTTCATCATGTGCGCCGCGCCGGCCTATCTTCAGCGTGCCGGGTGGCCGCAATCGCCGGATGATTTGCAAAACCATGCCTGCCTGGCCTTTCGTTATCCCCTGGACGGGCGTTTTCTGCGCTGGAGTTTTATCCGCGACGGGCAGCGTTTCGACGCCCCTGTCAACGCCACCGCCATCAGTGATGACATTGATGCACTGGCGCAAATGGCGGTTCACGGTGCAGGGATCACGCGACTGGCGGAGTTTGTTGCAGCGCCTTTCCTGGCGACCGGGCAACTGGTGCCGCTGTTTGAACACAGCGTCGTCCAGCCAATGGACATCTATGCCTGCGTGCAAGAACGCGCGGCGATGACGCCGAAGGTCAAAGCCTTTCTGGATTATCTGACAGCGCATCTGGCCACGCGCTGGCCGATGGAAAATGTTTAAGATTCTGGGTTCAAAGAGGCTCGCTGAAGCGCGCGAAATCGGGCAAAGTCCACCTCGCCCAATCGGCCTATCACGGAAGATAACAACAATGAAAAAAACGCTCGGTGCCCTACTACTGATCTGCTTGAGCAGCCACGCCTTCGCTGACGCCCAACCCGTTGGTTTCCAGTACGCCACGCTGGCGGATCCGCGCAATGAGCGCCCGGTAGAAATGGTCGTCTGGTACCCGAGTGCGACCACCGCTGCGACACCACAATTGTTCGGCGACAACCCGGTATTCGTCGGCGCCCCTGCGGTGCTCAACGCCCCGGCCGCCAAAGGCGAGCATCCATTGGTTGTGCTATCCCACGGCAATGGCGGGAGCTGGATCAACCAGACATGGCTGGCCAGCGCGCTGGCCCGTCAGGGTTACATCGTCGCAGCGGTCAACCACCCCGGCACCACCAGCCGTGATCGCAGCCCGCAAGCCGCGGCGCAGTTGTGGCAGCGCCCCGTTGACCTCAGCCGCGCCATTGATGCGGTGACGGCGCAACCGGAAAAATTCGGCGCAGTGACCCAGGATCGCATTGCCATAGTCGGCCATTCGCTCGGCGGCTGGACGGTCCTCGAAGCCGGCGGCGCGCGCTTTGACCCCGAGCGTTTTGCCGAAGACTGCAAGGTCCACACGCAACTCGCCAGTTGCACCGCCTACCAACAAATGAACACTGCAAACACCGCGCAAGCGAAAGCTCAATTGGCCGCCGACTGGCGTGACAAGCGCGTCACTGCCGTGGTTTCACTGGATCTGGGCCTGTCGCGCGGGATGACCGACGCGAGCCTCGCGGCCTACCCCGTGCCGATCCTGGTGATCGCTGCTGGCGTGCCGTCGAAAGAACTGCCCGCTGAACTGGAGTCCGTCGACCTCGCGAAACGTCTGCCAAAAACCTCATCGCGTTATGTCGAGATCAGCGACGCCAGTCACTTCAGTTTCATGGCAATCTGCAAACCTGGCGCCGTGGCCATGCTCGACGAGGATGTACCGGGCGACAGCATCATCTGCACTGATGGCGAGGGCGGTCGTCCACGTGCGGTCATTCAGCAACAGGTGATTTCCCTGATCAGCGGGTTTCTGTCGCAGTCACCTGCCCCCTTGAAACAAGCCATTACCTACAAGGATTCGCAATAACAATGCTCACGCCCTCCCCTCAAACCTTCCGGGGCAGTTGCTTGTGCGGCGCGGTGAAATACCAGATCCGTTCAAGGCCCAAAGCGCTTTCGCACTGCCACTGCAGCCAGTGCCGCAAAAGCCACGGCGCGGCGTTTGCCAGCTATGGCAGCGTGCAGCGCCAGAACCTGGAGTTGCTGGAAGGTGCTGACCATCTGAAGTCGTATCAATCGTCTGAATCGGTACAACGCCAGTTCTGCACGCACTGCGGCTCGTCGCTGTTCTGGGCAAGCAATCAAGGGGAATTCAACGGCTGGATCTCGGTTGCGCTGGGCACGCTCGACACGACGTTCACCACGGAAAAACAGCAACATGTGGAAGTCACGTCGAAGGCGCCGTGGTTTGAAATCAAGGATCAATGGCCGCAGCGCTGAGGCTGAAAGATTCATTTATCAGACGTTGCTTCACCCATTGGAGATCAGATGAAACGCTCAAAAATTGCGGCGTTGGCTGCGCTGGTAATGGCCGCAATAACCGTCATTTCACTGCAGATGTTTCTGTACGACGCCGAGATAACCATGGCTCAGGCATCCATGGGCAGCGTGCCTGTCCAATTGGTCGCACAAATCCTGATCACCATCGCCACTCATCTGTTCGTCGTCCTGATGGTGCCAACGCTCTTGATCGCCTACAGGAGGTACCTCGCCGGCTATGCGGTGCTTGCCCTGTCCCTCGCGGCCTACGCCCAGATGACCACAGGGCTGGGTGTGATCGGGCCGATGATCGCGGTCATCGCCGTCTCGATCCTGGGTTTTTATGGTTTCAGAAAAGCCAGCGAATGGATTCGCTACCTGCGCGCGAAATGACTGATGAGACCGATCAATCGCACTCTGGATCAGGAAGCGGGTTCTGTGGTGTGCTGTCTATTATCAGCGAGGTATTTTTTCCACTTGCCAAGATGAGGCCCCTTACATGAGCAAAGCACCGTACGTTCCGCCCCAGGTCTGGAAAAACGAAGCCCCGTCCGGTGGCCAGTTCGCCAGCATCAACCGGCCGGTTGCCGGGCCGACCCATGACAAGACCTTGCCGGTCGGCAAGCATCCGTTGCAGCTCTACTCGCTGGCCACGCCCAACGGCGTCAAAGTGACGATTATGCTGGAGGAGCTGTTAGCGCTGGGGCACAGCGCTGCCGAATACGATGCCTGGCTGATCCGCATTGGCGAGGGCGATCAGTTCTCCAGTGGTTTCGTCGAGATCAACCCGAACTCGAAAATCCCCGCGCTACTGGACCGTAGCGTTGAGCCGCCGATTCGTGTGTTCGAATCCGGTTCGATCCTGCTGTACCTGGCGGAAAAATTCGGCGCATTCCTGCCGAAGGATCCGGCGGGCCGCACCGAAACCTTGAACTGGCTGTTCTGGCAGATGGGCTCGGCGCCCTACCTGGGCGGCGGTTTCGGACACTTCTATGCCTATGCGCCGGAGAAGATGGAGTACCCGATCAACCGCTTCACCATGGAAGCCAAGCGGCAACTGGACGTGCTCGACCGGCGTCTGGCCGAAAGCGCCTATCTGGCCGGCGACAGCTACACCATCGCTGACATCGCAGTCTGGCCGTGGTACGGGCAATTGGTGCGCAACAACGTTTATTCGGCGGCCGAGTTTCTCGCCGCTCACGAGTACACCCATTTACAGCGCTGGGCCGAGGACATCGCCCAGCGGCCGGCGGTCGTTCGTGGGCAACGCGTCAATCGCACCTGGGGTGATGAAACAACCCAAGTACCCGAGCGTCACCAGGCTGAAGATTTGAACTGACAGCCCTTTCATCACGTTCAGCAGCGGGCCGATCACAAGCGTTTGTGATCGGCCCGTTTTGCTTCTATCTCGCCCCCGAAAAACCACGACTCTGCGCCAACCCGCGCCGTAGAGCGCCCGTCCGATTGTGAAAAATTCGTTAACTAACTGAGCCGTACGCCTTTCTTCACCCGGAATGATCTGACAGACTAATGCGAATAATTCCTACACGCACTCGCACTGGATTCGTTTTCGTATCATTTGGGGAAGCAGATTGATGTCGTTTTGCACCATACACCGCCGCTCAAACCGTTCACCAAACCTGTTGGCACTCGCCATTTGCATGGCCAGCATCACACCGGCGCTGGCCGACGAGGCAACACCTGCCACGTCTGAAACAGCCGCGCCGGCCACGCTGGAACTGGACGCGACAGAAATCGGCGCGACCCAGATGAGCAGCACCACCGAAGACACCCAGTCCTACACCACCGGCCCGATGCGGACGGCGACCAAGCTGTCGCTGACCATGCGCGAAACACCCCAAGCAGTAACAGTGATCACCCGTCAGCGCATGGACGACCAGAACATGACCAGCATCAACGACGTGGTGAAAGGCACGCCGGGACTGTTCCTCAGTCAGGCCAGCGGCCCGGGTCGGCAGACTTACAGCTCGCGCGGTTTCGACATCGACACCATCATGTACGACGGCCTGCCGAGCTCCTATTCGCCGTTCTCGATGGCGGTGCAACCGAATCTGGCGATGTTCGACCGCGTCGAAATTGTCCGTGGTGCGACCGGCCTGGTCACCGGCGCCGGCAACCCTTCGGCGGCGATCAACCTGGTGCGCAAACGCCCGACGGCCGATCAGCGTGTAACCCTCACCGGCGCCGCCGGCAGTTGGGATGACTACCGTGGCGAGATCGACGCCTCCAGCCCGTTGAACGAAAGCGGCACCCTGCGTGGCCGGGTGGTCAGTTCCTATCAAGGCGCCGACAGCTTCCGCGACAAGGAAGAAAACGACCACGGCCTGTTCTACGCCATCGGTGAAGCCGACCTCAGCGACAGCACTACCGCGACCCTCGGCTTCTCGCGTCAGAACGAACAGACCAACTATTTCTGGGGCGGCCTGCCGATCGGCACCAACGGCCACCACCTCGACCTGCCCCGCTCCACCTACCCGGGCACCGACTGGGAAAACCGCAAGCTGCAGATCGATACTGTGTTCGGCGAAGTCGAGCATCGTTTCGACAACGACTGGAAACTGCACGTCGCCGGCTCGTCCTCGACCCTCGACGGCGAGTTCTCCGGGACTTACCTGTCGCGTTACGCCGGCCCGCTGGAAACCACGGCCTATCAATCCCATCACACCGACAAGCAGCGCTCGCTCGACGTGTTCGCCAGTGGCCCGTTCGAAGCGTTCGGCCGCAGCCACGAACTGGTGGTCGGCGCCAGCAACCGGGTGTATGACGCGACCACCAAGGAATACGATCCGTACACCACGGCCTGGCCGATTGGCGCGCCCAAACCTGATTTCGTACGGGACGGCAAAACCCGCACCGTCACCACTCAGGACGCGGTGTACCTGACCACTCGCCTGAGCCTGGCCGATCCGCTGACGCTGATCCTCGGCGGCCGTCTCGACTGGTACGACTACGATGACCGCACGGCCGATGGCGACTACAAAGTCACGCGTAACCTGACCCGTTATGCCGGCCTGATCTACAAGCTCGACGACCATCATTCGGTGTACGCCAGCTACACCGACATCTTCACCCCGCAAACCCAGAAGGACCTCGGCGGCAAGGTGCTCGAACCGATCGTCGGCGAAAACTACGAGGTCGGCATCAAGGGCGAGTACTTCGACGGCGCCCTCAACGCCAGTCTGGCGGTGTTCCAGATGGACCAGACCGGTCGTGCCACCCAGGCCGACAATCAGTTCGGTTGCCCGGTCCTGACCTGCTACGGCTCATCGGGCAAGGTACGCAGCCAGGGCGTGGACATGGAACTGCAAGGCGCGCTGACCGACAACTGGCAGGTCGGCGCTGGCTATACCTATACGCGCGCGCACTACATCAAGGACGAAAACCCGGCCAACAACAATCAACGTTTCGAAACCGACACGCCAGAGCATCTGTTCAAGGTGTCCACCGTCTATCGCTTCCAGGGTCCGCTGCAACACTTGCGCCTGGGTGGCAACGTTTACTGGCAGAGCCGCATGTACAACGACGTCGCTCTGGCCAATAACGGCAGCTACCGCCTTGAACAGGGCGGCTATGCGGTCACCGACCTGATGGCTGGGTACGAGGTCAACAAACACCTGGATCTGCAGGTCAACGCGAACAATATCTTTGATCGCGTCTACTACTCGGCCATCGGCTCCAATGTTACGTGGGGCTCCAACGACAACTACGGCAACCCGCGCAGCTATATGCTGACGGCGAAGTACAAGTTCTGAGTCGCTGACCTTATGATCAGCAACAAGCAAGGGCGCCGGGGAAAGCTACGGCGCCCTTGTACTTTCTGGTCTCTTCATTAGTCATGAGCAGTATTAACCGTTAGTCTCTGAGCGAACTCTTCACGAAGCATCGCGCCATGACCAATCCGGCCTTTACCCCTGACATTGACGCGATCCGCAGCATTGACGCGGTGCCAGTCATCCTGAGCATGGTCAAACACCTCACCGGCATGCGTTTCGCCGCAGTCGCGCGGGTCACCGAAAGCAACTGGGTGGCATGCGCTGTCGATGACTCCATTGATTTCGGGCTCAAACCCGGTGGCGAACTGGTACTTGAATCGACCATCTGCCACGAGATCCGCCAGCATAAGCAGCCGGTGATCTTCGGGCACGCCAGTGCGCACCCGGTTTTTTCGCTGCACCACACGCCGAAAACCTATGGGCTGGAAAGCTACATCTCCATTCCCATCGTCAAAGCCAATGGCGACTTCTTCGGTACGCTGTGCGCCATCGACTCGGTCCCGGCCAATATCGACGAACCGGCCATCACCAAAACACTGACCCTGTTCGCTCAATTGATCGCCATGAACCTGGACACCCAACGCCATCTGGAAGCGACCCGAATCGAGCTGAACAACGCCAATGAACTCGGGCGCCTGCGCGAGCAATTCATCGCCGTTCTCGGCCACGACTTGCGCACACCACTGAGCGCGGTGCGCATGAGCGCTGACTTGCTGGAAAGCAAAACCGAAGACAAACGTTCACTCAACCTGATTGCGGCGATTCGCAACAGCTCGGTGCGCATGGGCGTGTTGATCGAAAACATCCTCGACTTTGCCCGAGGACGTCTGGGTGGCGGGATTCCGGTGCAGCGCAAGTTGGTGGACGACTTGCAGCACACCTTGCAATTGACCCTCGCCGAGGTACAAGCGTCCCATCCCCAAGCGGTGTTTATCCATGAACTGGATGTGCCGGCGGGCATTTATTGCGATGCGCTGCGCATCAGCCAATTGCTTTCCAATCTGCTGGGCAACGCGGCCACCCATGGCTCGAACAGCGCGCCAATCGTCCTCAAGGCGTATGCGGAAAATGACGAGATCGTGATCTCCCTGACCAACCAGGGCACACCGATTCCAGCGCAACTGCTGCCACTGCTGTTTGAACCGTTCTCCCGCGCCGAGGCCGGGCAACGTTGCGAGGGTTTAGGGCTGGGGCTGTATATCGCCTCGCAGATCGCGATGGCGCACAACGGTACATTAAGCGTGACCTCAAGCGCCGAGTCGGGAACCTGCTTCGTGGCGAGACTCCCGGCCCGGTACAAATGGCTTTAAGCCGCCTGCCGCCGCATTGTCAGAATCGCCGCGCCAAAACCGATAAAGGTCGAACCAACCACACGACTGACCCAACGGGACAACGCCGGACGGGTCAGCACGCCCTTCGCGCGCGAAGCCAGCGCGGCGTACACACTCAGTGACGACACTGACAACGCCATGAAGATCGAGGTCAGGATCAGAAACTGCGGCAGCAACGCCGCGCCCTGATCAATGAACTGCGGAAACAACGCAGTAAAAAACATCGTCGCCTTGGGATTGGTCACCGCCGTCAGGAACGCCGACTTGTACAGCTTGCCGCGAGTCGGTCGCACCCTGCCCGCCTCACCTTCAATCCCATCCGGCAGCATCGGCCCCTTTTTGAACAATTGCTTGACCCCGAGGTAGAACAGATACCCGGCCCCGATGATCTTAACCGCGTTAAACAGCACTTCAGAACTGGCCAACAACGCCCCCAACCCCAACATCGCCGCCGCCGACAAACAGAACAGCCCACTGGCATTCCCCAGCGACGACCAGATCGTACTGCGCTGCCCGTGAGCCAGACTGTTATTGATCGCCATCAACGTCGCCGGCCCCGGGCTGGCGATGGCAATTGCCGCGACCAGAGTGAAGGTCAATATCGAGTGAGAATCCATTTTCGCTGCTCGCAAGGTTGAAGATGCCGCATCTTACAACAACCGGCTGCATAGCCCAGATCAAAAGCCCCTCACCCTAACCCTCTCCCGGAGGGAGAAGGAACTGACCGAGGTGATTGCCAGAGTTACGCCGACGTGAAATACCGAGCCGAACTCAAATCCAGAAGCAGATCAAAAGCCCCCCCACCCTAACCCTCTCCCGGAGGGAGAAGGAACTGACCGAGGTGATTGCCAGAGTCATGCCGACGTGAAATACCGAGCTGAACTCAAATCCAGAAGCAGATCAAAAGCCCCCTCACCCTAACCCTCTCCCGGAGGGAGAGGGAACTGATTGAGGTGATTGCGAGAGCTACGCCGACGTGAAATACCGAGCCGAACTCAAATCCAGAAGCTGCAGTGGTCTAATTTCCCCGGACACCCCGATAGGTGGAAAATACATCTATCGAGGAGTTATTCATGACTAAAAAACGCAGGGCATTCGACGACAGCTTCAAGCTGCAAGTCGTGAAGATGATCAAGGACCAGGGACTGACCGTTACGCAGGTTTGCCAGGATCTGAACATTGGTGAGACAGCCGTTCGACGCTGGGTTCAGCAATACGAGGCAGAGCAACTGGGACAGGCCGGAATCGGCAAGCCATTGACGGCGGAACAGCAGCGCATCCGGCAGTTGGAGCAGGAAAATCGGCAGCTCAAGATGGACAACGACATCTTAAAAAAGGCTACCGCCTTCTTTGCCCGCGAGCTGAAGTAACGTATCGACTGGTTCGGCAGCTGCAACAGAAGGCTTACTCAGTGGCACATGTCTGTCGGTTGCTGAGCATCAGTCGTTCGGGCTTCTATGAGTCTCAGAAGCGTGCTGATGCACCTGTTCGGCAGAGTTGTCCTGTTGTTGTGCAACTCAAGGCGTCTTTTGCCGAGAGTGGAGGCTGCTACGGCAGCCGCCCTTTGCGCGACGCTTTGCGTGCCAAGGGCATGCTTGTCGGGCTGTATAAAATCCGTCGTTTGATGCGAGCTCATGGGCTGCGTTCGGCTTGGAAGCGCAAGTTTGTACACACGACCGATAGCAATCATGACCTGCCGATTGCAGAGAATGTACTGGGCAGAAAATTTGATCAAGTGGCGCCAAACAAGGCTTGGGTGGCTGACATCACCTATATCCGCACCCGCAGTGGCTGGCTGTATCTGGCCGTGGTATTGGACTTGTTTTCACGCAAGATAGTGGGCTGGTCGATGGCTCCGAATATGCCGGCAGAGCTGGTGTGCACCGCGATGCAACTGGCTATCGCGCAGCGTCAACCGCCGCCAGGCTTGATTGCCCACTCAGATCGGGGTAGCCAATATGCGAGTGCAACTTACAGAGAATTACTGGCAAGAAACGGCATGCAGCAGAGCATGAGCCGCAAAGGTAATTGCTGGGACAACGCAGTGATGGAGCGCTTCTTTTTGAGTTTGAAAATGGAGCGGGTATGGCGCCGTGACTACGCGAACCATGCTGAAGCAATCCGCGACATCACCGAGTACATCGTTGGGTTTTACAACAACGAACGGTTGCACTCGAAACTGGGATATCTGCCACCGACCGCTTACGAGCGGGCGATGGCGTCAAAACCACCTATCGAGGTGTCCGGAATTAGTTGACCACTGCAAGCAGATCAAAAGCCCCTCACCCTAACCCTCTCCCGGAGGGAGAGGGAACTGATCGAGGTGATTGCGAGAGCTACGCCGACGTGAAATACCGAGCTGAACTCAAATCCAGAAGCAGATCAAAAGCCCCCTCACCCTAACCCTCTCCCGGAGGGAGAGGGAACTGACCGAGGTGATTGCGGGAAATACACCGACATGAAATACCGAGCTGCACTCAAATTCGGAAGCAAATCAAAAGCCGCACCCACCCCGCTCTCTTCACCACTCAACAGGATGAGCGTTAGCTCGGCTGCAGCTCTTGATCTTGCCGTGCTGGCCCCTTCGGCAGGCTGAGTGGAGGGATTGATCCGGGGGTGGGAGCGCAGCGACCGTTTGGCGAAGCCAAACACAGCGAGAGGAGGTGCAGCGAAGCAAACCGTAGGCGCTGCGCCCGGATCGATCCCGGAGCGAAGGAACCCCGAGCCCCAGCGAGCGGGCCGAACGCCGGGGCCCAGCCTTTTGCTTACTTTTCGGCGTCTGGAAAAGTGAGTCGCTGTAAGAGCGAAACCGCCAGCGGCGACACCCGCAGAAACGGATATTCACAAAGAACACCCAGAGCATGGTCGGCCCAAAGGCCGCCAAGCCAAAACAAAAAAAAGCCCCGCAACCACACAAGGGCGCGAGGCAAAAAATTGGTTGGTTGCGGCCAACCAAAGGAGCTCAGTCAATACGTAAAAAAGCCAAAATCAGATGCAATCCTGCGCCGCCCGCTCAAAACTCGAAGGCAAAAGATTCGAAGCCAGCAAATGGCGCTCATAGATAAACACCTTGCCGCCATTACCGGCCTTATAAGCCTCCAGCACGTTGTCAGCAGAAATCTTGCTCGGCACCACAATCCGATAACTACGCTGAGTCTGCGAAACCGTCGGATTCAACGCACTGCCCTGCAACTTCGGCACAACACAATCGGCGTACTGCGCAGGCGTCTTGCTGGTCTGCAACGTCAGGCTCGGATTGTTCGGCGCCGAAGCGCAACCGGCGAGCAGCAAAGAGGCAACGGCCAGAGCGGGCACAAATAAAAGACGCATCGGTGTCATCCTGAAAATAAAGGTTCGGTTCAACCGGCAACGGTTCAGCCTCACGGAGCCGCCGTCGCCATTTATGTTTTAAGTGATCAGCTCGACGCCACCAGCGCCTTGAGCGACACATCGAATTGCTTCAACGCGTTGAGTTGCAGGTCACGCTGCTTGCCGATCTGTGCAGCGATGGCCGGTGCCGCCTGGTTATGCACCCAGACCGAAGGCAACTGCTTCTCGACGGCGCCTTCTGCCTTGCCGATGTATTGCAGGTCGGCGTCGTAGAAGCGTGCGGTAAAACGCGCTTCAACCAGACTGTTGCGCTGCGTCAGCAAGCGGTTGAAGGTGTCGAGCTTCACCACCACGTCCGGATGCGCCTGTACCAAAGCATCAAGGTTGTCGTAAACGGTCACCGACAAGAACTGCTGTTGCAGCGAACTCACCAGCCAGTCGATGGCCAGCTCCGGATCGGAACTGTCGACGAACGCTTCACGAATCCGCGAATCCAGCGCGTCTTTCGCGCCGTTGACCGCCATGTTGTGGTAACGCTCAAGGTATTGCAGGTTGTCCAGGGTGTTCTCGCTGAGCAACACACCCACGGTTTGCGAATGCTGCAACGTGGCGCTGCTGCCCGTGATGGTCTGGAAGTGACACGACCCGGCGTCGGCTGCGTAAGTCGGAGCTGTGAACAGTGCGCCGCCTGTCAGCAGGGCGACAAAAGCCAGTCGGGTCAGGGTGTTCATCGCGCAAATTCCTTGAGCTGCGTGTTCGATGGAAGCGATTTTCCGCCGAATGCCGACAAAGCAGAACTTGCGTTTCGTGATGGTCACTATTACTTCTAGCAATAGTTGCGCGACGTGCAGACTGATACACACTCAACCACAACGAGAAAAACAGCCCATGAGGAGTTCGCCTTGAGAACGTTTGACCTGATCCGTGACGCCGTTCTGCCCGATTTTCGCGAGCGTGTGGCCGAATATCTGGTTCAGTACGAAAGCGTATTGCTGGACAAAGGCATTACCGACCCGCAGCTCATCCAAGACACCGCCAACCAGTTGCGCGGTTACCTGCGCGGGCTTAACACCACCCGGGTGCTGGGCATGGCCTATTGGGAAGAGCTGGATCGCCGAGTTGTCGACACCTGGCTTGAGCCCAAGCCATGACCGATCGGCACGGCGGTCAGGGCGGCGGCGAGCGACCGCGCCCTCCCCGCTGCCAATGATCTGCGCGGCAACACGACCTCTGCGAAAAAGCCGCCCGAACGCTTACAATCGCCGGTCAAACTGCCACTCAGACAGGCTCATCAAGAAATGCCGCTCGACCCACCTACGATGCTGACCCTTTCCATCGCCCTCGCAGCCGCCGCAGCGCTGTACCTGGCGATCGAATGGCGCAGCATTCGTGAGCCTTCGCTGCTGTTCTGGAGCGCCGGTTTCGCCACCATCACGGTCGGTTCCACCCTGGCCCTGCTACGCAGCAGCGGCTTTTTGCTGATCGGCATCTGGTTCGCCAACGGCCTGCTGGTGACCGCGCATTTCCTGTTTCTGCTCGGCGTCGCGCGTTTCACGCAGATACGCTTGTCGACGGCCTGGTACCTGATCTTTGTCACCTGGCTGGTCTTGCTGCTGTTGCCGGAGGGGCCGCTGTGGTCGAAGGTCATGCTGGCGGCCAATTCGTTGCTGGTGGCGCTGTCGACCCTCAAGGCCAGCTCGCTGCTGCGCCCCCATGGCAAATCGTTGAGCGTCGGCGCGGTGCAGTTGCGCTATGTGCTGCTCGGTCACGGTATTTTCTACGTGGCCAAAGCGCTGACTGTGGTGATCCCCGGCACGCTGATCGATCTGGCGGCGTTTCGCGGCGAGATCATTCAGATTTCCCTGGTCGAGGGCGCGATGGCAATCATGTTGATCGCCCTGTCGATGACCGGCACCGAGCGTTATCGCCGCGAAAAACAGATCGCCCGCCTCGCCGAACGCGACCCGCTGACCGCTTTGTATAACCGCCGCGCCCTGGAAAAACGCGCGCCGCGCCTGTTCGAACAGGTTTCGCCGGCGCATCCCGGCGCCTTGCTGCTGATCGACATCGACAACTTCAAACTGGTCAACGACCAATACGGCCACACCGCCGGCGATCGTTTGCTGATTACCTTGAGCGAGATGATCCGCTCGGTGCTGCCGCGCAATGCGCTGACGGCGCGCCTGGGCGGTGACGAGTTTGTCATTTTGCTCAGCAGCACCTCAGGTGAGCGCGTCATGGAACTGGGCAACGCGTTGCGTCAGCAGTTTCTGAGCATGACCTCCCAGACGTTCCCGACCACCGCTGCGGTGACCCTGAGCATCGGCGCCAGCCTGTTCGACGAGCCGCCCGCGCACCTGACGGCGCTGATCGAACAAGGCGACGCCGCCCTCTACGAATCGAAACGCGGCGGACGCAATCGTCTGCGCCTGACCGGACTCACTCCTCCAGGATAATAAAAACCATGTCCAGCCTCGATACTCCCCTGCAAGACCTCGCCGCCCCCGAAGGCGTTTGCTACGGCTGCGGTGGCCGCAACCCGCACGGTCTGCACGTCAAAAGCCGCTGGCACGAAGACGGTGTTCACGTGATCGCCGAACACCTGCCGGACGCCAAGTACTGCGGCTGGCCGGACCTGGTCTACGGCGGCCTGCTCGCGATGCTGGTCGACTGCCATTCCAACTGGACGGCCATGGCCTACCACTACCGCGCCGAACACCGCGAACCCGGCAGCCTGCCGCGCATCGACTGCGTCACCGGCAACCTCGGCATCAAATTCATCAAGCCGACACCGATGGGCGTGACGCTGACTCTGCGCGCGAAAGTCGAGGGTGACGTCGGGCGCAAGACCCGGGTGATCTGCGAGGTGTTTGCCGGGGAAGTCCTGACGTCAGTGGGCGATTCGGTGTTTGTGCGTGTCGATACCGGGCAACTGGCGGATGCGGCACACGGGCGATAAACCTGGCGAGCCTACCTGGCTTGTCAAACCGTTACCGGCAGGCCCTGGCGACTGTTCAACTGACCACAGCCCCTTTGGGGCCGCTGGCAATCAGGGCGGCGCCACAAGCGGTTTTCATGCCGTCCAACGCCACAGGCGTGCCATCAACGGTGTAAGTGCTACTGCCCTCGGCGATGGGGAAAATCCCTTTGCACAGAGGGCAGCTTACCTTGTGTCCGACACCGGCAATGGGCTTGCCATTGAGATCGGTTTGAGAGAATGCCTCAAGGACCGTGCCACCATGCGTGGTGGAGTCACCCAAGCGAATCGCGTCTTTCACAGCATCACTCCTTTGCCGTTCAATCAGGCCCGACGGTCTGACCTTCGCCCCCTCATTCTTCAATCTCCCACGCCAATCCCGGGTCCGCTTTGCCGTGTTCGCAAAAATACAGCAACGCTTTCCGGGCACTTTCTTTGCCGACAACCTGGTTTTTCGGGTAACTCCCGGACTGCCCACCGACGACGACATCAACCGTCTCATCGCTTGATGCATCAGGAGTGGTCAGTGTGTACAGCTTCTCGTCGACGTTGACCGCGATAAACACAACATAGCGATGGTCGTTCCCCCCGCCCACGCTCATGTAGTTATCGTCATCGAGCAAAAACAGTGTCGAACTGCACGCCTTTCCATCCAGTCGATCCAGAGTTTCGAGTACCTTTGCGCGGTCGGGACTCAAGTGCTCTCGCTCTTTGAAAGTCTCGCCCTTTGCTTCGTCTTCTATGATTTTTTCCAGCTTCATGATCACTACTTCGTTG
This sequence comes from Pseudomonas sp. 29, assembly GCF_002754355.1. Lineage (NCBI taxonomy): Bacteria > Pseudomonadati > Pseudomonadota > Gammaproteobacteria > Pseudomonadales > Pseudomonadaceae > Pseudomonas > Pseudomonas sp. 29. Next base: position 5,854,647 of record NZ_PEEY01000001.1, on the reverse strand, counting down.
GTGTGTAAGTTCGGCTGCCACTGGGTGAATGCACGGTAATATTACATCCCAGATTTCGAGCCAGTGAACGAATACCCCCTGCGCCCGGCAACCCACAAGCCTTGCACGGATCGCGGTCGACCCACATTTCGGCACTTTCGGCTTTACCTGCCATGCCCGCATTCACGGCATGTTGCACCGCTTCAGCCTCCGCGTGGGTTTTGGTTTGCGCATTTACCCGATCGAGGGTAATCGCCGTCTTGGGATTCTGATCACCTGAGTTTATACCCTCGAAACTCTGACCATTGACCCTCAATAAAGACAATGTCGATGTGTCATTGGCAGAACCTGCGACGGGTAGACCCAAGGCTTTCCTGCGATCAGCCAGTTGCTGCCGTGGATCACAGGTTTCCAGGCCCAGCGGATCGATCCAGCCCGTCGGGTTTGGTGCATAGACATAAAGATTCAAGCCACCGGCATAGCTGATCGGGTCTTTGCTGATGAAACGACCGACCTGCGGATCGTAGTACCTGTAGCGGTTGTAATGCAGGCCCGTCTCATGGTCATGGTACTGCCCCTGAAAACGCAGTGGATTCGTCAGCCCTTGTTGCCTGGCCCGATCTGAACGCTGTTCCTGAACTTGGCCCCACGCCTTGTATTGCGCACTCCAGACGATTTCACCTCGCTGGTCAGTCAGTTCCTGTGGCGTGCCCAAGTGATCGCACTGATACCAGCTCAACTCATCGATCGGTTGGGCCTTGGGTGCGTGGCTCCACAACGGATCATCGTCCAGTCGATATTCGTCGCTGTAGTCGGGCTGCTCCGACAGTTTGATTGCCTGATGCCGCAGTGCCTGAGCGACAGGCACAAAGGTGCCAGGCTCGTACACGTAATGCACGGTACGACCATAGTCACCATCCACCTGTGCCAGGCTACTTTCCCAGGCTAGAACGTCACCGTCCCAACCATATAACGTGAAGCCGCAACCCGACTCGCGCTGCTTGCGTGCGTATTCGTGATGGTTCCATTGAGAGCCGGCTTCAGGGTGCTGTTTAAAGTGCGCACGGGAGTGTTTGTAAACCCTGCGGCCCAGCGCATCGTAGGCGTAATCGACCTCCAGACGGGCGTCGTCAAAATGCACCAGACGGTCGAACAGATCCCAGCGCAGCCGGCTGTAACTGCCGTTATGCCAGCGCTGGATCAGGTTGCCCCGCTCGTCATACTCATAATGAGTGCCGGCGTACTCGCGCAGCAGGTTATCCAGAAGCTTGCTGCGGGTCGGGTCCTGATCCAGCGGGCGTCGGGTTTGCCGGGCCGTATCGTCGAGCAGATTGCCAGCCGGGTCGAAGGCAAAGGTTTCCACACCCAGGCGACTGCTCGCCTGAAGCAGACGACCGACCGGGTCGTATTGATAAGCCAACGTCCCTCGGCGAGTATCGTCAATACCGCGCAACTGACCTGCCGCATCGTACTGATACTCGCGTTTGAGGACAGTGCGCTTATCGTCGGCGCGCCCCAGCAGTTGCTCCTGCAAACGTCCGGCGGGGTCCCACTGCTGGGTTTGCAACAGATGATTGCCCTGATGCCGCGCAACTTCACGATGCAGGTCGTCGCGCTCGAAACCGATAAGGTCATGTTCATCGAGGCGCATGCCCAACAGATGACCGCTGCCGTAAGTCAGCCAACTGACCCGATGACCGTCCGGACGCAGCGTGGCCACTCGCTGATTGAGCGCATCGTATTCATGTCGCCAGATCGCGACCGAGGGTTTTTCCAACCCCAGAAAATGCTGATGTTCGCGCAGCAGGTTGCCAGCCGGGTCATGGAACCACTGCAAGCGGCTCTGATCGTTACTGGCCAGCACCAGGTTGCCGTTACCATCGTAGGCGAAGGTTTCCGCTTGCGACTCGCTGCCCAGCGTCGCCAAACGGCTGATCATCCGGTTCATCGGGTCGAACTGGAATTCGGTGAGGCGCTCGCCGTCGCGAATGGAGGCCAATCGCCCGGTCTCGGTGTCATAGCGATAGTGTTTGCTGCGCCCATCGAAGCCGGTTTCATGGAGCAAGCGCCCTATCGGATCGTACTCGAACTGCACCCGCTGCTGGTTCTCGTTTTCCAGGGCGGTCAGCCGCCCCAGTCGGTCCCAGCGATAGCGCAACGTCTGCTCCGTGGCATCCACTCGCTCGGCCACCAGCCCCGCAGCCGTGTAACGCCAGGAGGTGCAGCGGTCCAGCCCGTCGACATGCGCCAGCAAACGACCTTCAGCATCGTAAGTGAAACGTTCTTCGGTTTTATCCGGATGCCTGATCAGCACCCGCTGGCCGGCACGGTATTGGTACTCGGTGCTTTGCCCGGCCGCGTCGGTGAAGCAAATCAACTGCCCAAGACTGTTGTACTCCCAGGTACTGGCCTTGCCGGAGCAGTCGGTATATTTCGTCAGTTGACCGGCATCGTTGTATTCAAGTTTCTTCTCGGCGCCGTTGGCGTCCTTGATCGCTTTGAGCAGGCCTGCCGAGGTGTAGGCGTATTCGGTCTGGTTGCCCAATGGGTCAATGGCTTTCTCCAGATTGCCGTGAGCATCATAGTCGCGCAGCCAGAGCCCGCCTTCGGCGTCGCTGATCTTGATCAACTGATCTTGATCGTCATACGCAAAATGCACGACGGTGTCGTCGGCACGAATATGCTCAAGCACATTGCCCCGTTCGTCATAGCTGAAGCGGTCGATGCTGCCGTCGGTGTGCACATGGCGCACGACGTTTTTCGCCTCATCGCGAAACAGCCATTCCGAGCGTTCATCCGGGTGTCGAATGCGATAGGTGTAGCCAAGGATGTCGTAGTAGTGCCAGGTCTCGTTGCCATGGGCATCGGTGACATACGTCAGGCGGATGTTTTCGTCCCATTCCAGCCGGGTATCGAAACTGCCGTCATCCGCCCATTCGCGGACGGCTTTGGCATCAGCGCCCTGACCTTGCCATTGCAGGTTCATCCCGCGCCCGGTGCGATCGGTGTAACGCGTGACCAGATGGTGCTGGTATTGATAATTCCAGGCCGCGCCGTTTTCATCCTGGGCCTGGATCAGATCACCGCTGGCGTCGTAGCGATAGGCACACAATTGACGCTTGGGTGCACCGTCGCGAATTTCCCAGAGACCGATCAGGTGCCCTTGCGCGTCGAGCAGGGTGCCGAGCTGCAAGTGGACGTTGCTGATATCGCCTTCGTAGGTAATCAGATCCGACAACACCGCCTCGTCGTCGTGACGGTGTTCGTAGTGAAGCATGACCCCGGCACCGCTGCGCAGGACGATACCGATCAGCACGTAACGCTGACCGCGGCGCACGTAGGTTTCCTTGCGCTCGATACCGCTGCACAGCACCAGCCGGTTTTCGTCGACCCGCACCAGCGTCAGGCTTTCAACCGGGTCGTAATGGGCCTCACCGACTTTGGGCAGTGGGTAATTGTGGCTACGTCCATCTGCCGCGTGAAACACCAGGCCGTCATCGACGCGATCGAAACGGGTGGTGAATTCGGTAATCCAGCGAGCGCCCATGTCCCCTTTGTCATAGGCCTCCAGGCGCGAGTAATACGTGCGCGTCCAGTTGATCGGGAACGGGCCCGGCAGGCTGAAATCAGTGTGACGGAAAGTCTCCGAGCCCATCGAGAAACTGATGCTGTGCGCGGTAATCGGGCACACCACGTTTTTTCTGCAATTAGGGTCGGCTTTCGCCCCGGCTTGCTTGGACTGCATCTCAAGCTGACCTTCCCCGGCCTTGCGCTTGGCCTGGGTGGTGCCGCCGGGTTTGACGTTCGTACTCTGACCATGCGCCTTGCGCTTACGCCAGGTGACCACGGCGCCACCGAGCATCTGCAACAGCCAGCCGATGGAGTGTTGAACACCCGGATCGCTGAGCTTCTTCAGCTGTGTTCGCAGCTCTACGCCCAAAGTCCGCAGCATGGACGTATTGCTGAGCACCAATGCCTTGGCTTTTTCCGGCAGCAGGTTTTTCGCTGCGCTGTTGGCTACGCCTTTGCCGGCGGCCTTGTAGGCACTGAACGCTGCACCAAAGATGTTGCCGATGGCCGCTTTGGGGTCATGCAGTAACTGGCTGCGCGCCGCCGTGATCTTTGAACCCGCAGCGTTGAGGTCGCCCTTGGCATCGAGTTTGCCATTGACGACGGTTTCCAGCCCCTTGGCAATCTCGTTCACCGCGCTCTGGCCCAGTTTGCCAGCGTCGTCGAGAATGCCAGCGAGTTTGGGCTGCGCCTGTTTTACGAAGTCATCGATCGTGCCGACAATGGTCGCGTTCAAATGCCCGATCAACACTTCGATCAGCGAATCACCCAGAAGCATCTTCGCGCTGTTACGCAGTTCCTGGCGCACCAGGCCCAATGTCGGACGCAGCGTCATGCGTGCCGATGCCATGGTTGGAGGGGCCGGCAGTACGCCAATCAGGTTGATCCCCAGGCTGACCCAGTCCAGCACTTGGCGCTGCTTGCTTTTGGCCAGGGTCACGATGTCGCCAAGGGCGTCGACCAGCGCCATGATGTTACCCACCACCGGCAAGGCGCCGGCAACGTTCTTCACACGGTCGAGCGTGACAACCCCGCCACTGATCGACTGCAGCCAGGCATCGAATTTGGCGGCGCCGCGACCGACGTCTTGAATATCGATGGTGTTGAGCGGAACGACAGCAACCTGGGGTTCACGTTTTTTATCGGGCGCAGGAGTCGGAGTAGTCATGACATGAACTCATCTGGCAGCAAGCTTGAGGCCGGACTCAGGCCGGGCGTTTGAATCGCGTTTTTGGGCAACGAAACGGCAGGCAAACTCGGCAACTTGCCGTTCTTGCTCGCGGCGCCGAGGATGCTCGACGCACTCGGCAACGCCGCACTCGCCAATTTCGGCAATCCAGCCGCGCCACCCTGCACAACACCCTTAACCTGCTGCGCTGTTTGCATCGCACCTTGCGCCGTCTGCATCGCACTCATCCCTGTTTGCGCCATGTCCTTGCCCTTCTCCAACATGTCCCAACTCTTGCTCGGCAAGACCTGCGCGACCATCGCCTGCACTTGGCTCGGCACCTCTTCAGGCCCCGGTGGATTCAACGGCCACTCAGGTTTGCCGATGTAACTGCCATCGCTCCACGTATCCGCCGGATCCTTGCCGAACAGCACTTGCGCCGGCCCCGGTGCGGCGCCGGTGACGCTGGCGAAACCTTTGCCATCGAGCTTGCCCTTGATGCTTTTGCCCAGCGCATCGATGACTTCGTAATCGCCTTCCTTGATGCCCTGACGCCCGGCGTACTGGTTGAACAATTCAAGGTTGCCCTTGCCCGGTTTCGGTGGTTCCGGGAATACCCCGGCCAAAGATTTCGCCCCGGTGTAGGCAAAGTTCGCCGCGTGCGCGGTGTATGGGCCGCTGGTGGCGTGGGTGATGCCGCCGGCGTTGTAGGTGGTGGCGCTGCCACCACCCTGAATCACCAGTTCGGTTTTCGCGGTGATGGTGATGCGGTCGGCATTGGCAGTGATGTTGAGTTTGGCCAGCAGGTTGATGCTGTCCTTCAGTGCGCGCACATCGATGTCGCCGGAGGCCGCGACCAGACGCCAGCCCATGCTCTGCACGAACAGGCGCATGCCGCGACTGGCGCTGGCCAACAGGCGTTTGCCGATCGACAGGCTGGTGTGGCCGGTGCTGCTCAATGCCAAATGTTCGCCAGTGGCGATGTGGCTGGAGCGCGGCGTGGTCAGGGCGATGCCGGCCGGGCTGGCGAGAACCAGATGCGGTTCGGTGAATTCGGGGAATTCGTTGGCGGTGAGGTTGGCTGGACCGCTGCCGAGCACGCCTTGGTGCTGGGCGTGCAGCGCTTTGGCGACGTCGTCCTGATCGCCGGCCTCTTGGGCCTGAAGCTCTTTGGCCTGAACGGCAAAACCGTCCTGCTGATCGCTGGCCGTGGCGAGGCGCTCGGCAGTTTCCGGCAGATCCTTGTGGTGCTTGGATTCGTTCGGCCGTGGCTCGGTGGTGATCAAGAGACCGGCCCCGGCACGTACTGCGCCGTGGCGGTCGGTTCTCAACTCAAAACCTTCGCCGCGCGGTTGACCACCGCTTGGGCGCGGATGGGTCAGATAACCGAGGTTGATTGCACTCGCACCGTGATCACTGCGCAACGCGATGCTGATCTCGCTGGTGGTGTCGTCGATGCGCAGTTCGTTGGCGCGACTGCCCTTGTATTCCTTGCTCTTGACCGTGGCCAGGGTCTTGAAATCCGGCAGTTTGTACGGCGGCAGGTTCGCGCCGTGGTACAGGCAACCGGTGATCAGCGGCTGATCGGGATCGCCTTCAAGGAAGGTGATCAGCACCTCCATGCCGACCCGCGGAATGTTGATCGAGCCAAAAGTCTCGGCAGCCCAGCTCGATGCGACGCGCATCCAGCAACTGGTCATGTCGTCGTGCTTGCCTTCGCGGTCCCAGAAGAACTGCACCTTGACCCGGCCATACTGGTCGCAGTAGATCTCTTCGCCTTCCGGGCCGCAGACCACGGCACTCTGGGTGCCGAGGACTTTCGGTTTCGGGTGATCGAGCGGCGGACGGTACGGCACGTCCCACGGGATCGCGCTGAAGCGGTTGCGGTAGCCCTGGTGGAAATCGTCTTTGTTGTCGGTGGTGTCGCTGGTCACCGACTCTTCCAGCACTTGCGGCTGCTTGCCTTCGTGGAAGATTTCGGTGAGCAGCCAGAGGTCGTTCCAGGTCGAGTTGGCGTGCTCGGTCAGAGCAAGGAAATGCCCGCTGACCAGAATCGGCTGATCGCTGTTGCCCTCGGCCAGACGGTAGTCGCTGCGATGACGTTCCAGTGCGCGATTGGCCAGGTGTTTGCCGCGCTCGCGATCAACGAAACGACCCGGGTAATCGTAGTCCTCGAGGTCCGGCTGGGCGCTGCTTTTGGCGTCGCTTTCCAGCTCGATCTTCGGTTTGACGAAATCGTAATCGCGGCGCGTGGTGCGGCTGGTGCGGGTGGCCAGACGCAGGCCGAAGCGCTTGACCACCGGTTTGTCGGCAACCAGTCCGGAGTCCTGCTGATAGGCCACTGGCGCGAGTTTCGGGAACACCGTCTGGTCATCGCCGAAGGTCAGTTTGTGGCCGCTGGACGTGTGCTGGAAGTGGTAGTGAATGCCCTCTTCTTCACACAGGCGCTGGATGAAATCCAGGTCCGACTCGTCGTACTGCACGCAGTAGATCCGTTCCGGATAAATCGCGCTGAGCTGGAAGTGGTAGTCGCTGGCGAGAATGCCGTGCTCTTCCAGGACCTGGCTGATGATCTGTTGCACGGTCATCTGCTGGAAGATGCGCTGGTTGACTCGATGCGCGAGGTACGCCAGTTGCGGGCGCAAGGAAATCTTGTAGCGCGTCAGGCGCTTGCCCGCCTCGCCCTGGGCAATGCTGTAGACCAGCCCGTGAATGCCAGTGCCAGTTGGCGACAGCTGAAGAAACGCCAGTTTGTGCAACACGCTTTCGAGGTTGATCGAGGCCTTTTCGCTGACCAGTTCCAGCTCGAATTCGAACGGCGTGTTAAGGGCCTCACGACCGGTGAACGACAGCACCTGAAAGTCGCTGTCGACACCATCAACGGTCAGATTGAAATGAGGCTGGTTGGCCGGTGAGAACATTCCCTTGTCCCTCGCGCAGTGCTGCAACACGCCTCAGGGTGCAAGAGCCTGAGGCGAAGAATTGCTTGATCGAACAGTGAACTCGACCAGTCAGACTGGTCGAGTCGGTATCACTATCAGCCGCGATTAAACGACTGGAGCACGCCAGTCATCGGAGCCCGAAGTACCGGAGACTTCGTGGGTCCAGGTGATTTTGCGGTAGGTGAACTGCACTTCTTCCAGGTGGGTGAAGTGCGCGTTGCCTGGATCCTGGCAGTTGTGCATTTTGTTGTTGATGGCGACGATGATCGCGTCTTCCAGTTTGGTGGTGTAGTAATGCTCTTGGGTGCCTTGCGCCGAAGTGCGGTACCACTGGATAACGATTTCGCTCATGCGCTCGCCGGAGGTCAGCGCTGCTTGCAGCAGCGGCGAAGCCTTGTCGTAGACCTTGGTGATCACAACTGGCTTGTGCACGCGCTGACCGGTTGGCTGACCGGATTGCGGGTCACGCGGGATGATCACGTCGTGGGTGAACGCCTGAACCATCACCTGGTCTTCGTGGCCTTCTTGAAAGGTGTTGCCAACGGAATCGGCAGTAAATGCGCCGGCAGTGATCAGGCCTTGTTTTTCGCCAGTGACGGACATGTACGCGGGGGTTGCCATGGAATGCTCTCCTTGCTCAAAAGACACAAGCGACAGGCACCATTGCCTGTCCGTGCGAATTTGGATATATCAACTTTCATGCCAGTCATTACATTGCCATTGTTCATCAACAACTTGTGTAAACAACTTCAACAAAAGTAGCTATTGCAGCCAGGAAGAGTCGTCGTAAGTGCGCAACTTCTTGCGCAGTACTGCGCAAGAAGTTGCGCACTTGGCTGCACGCCCTGAACGGCGTGGCCTGTAGCGATTTTCAGGAATGTTTTCTGGAAACAACTGCGCAACTTCTTGCGCAGTTGCTAAAAAGCGTTTTCATCGTCAATCGACGAAAAATCTCCAGATAGCCTTACTCTCGTTGACGTTGCATCAACGCAGTTTTGCTGAATAGGCAAAACATCGCGCGTAAAGAAAAGCCAGGCAACTGCCTGGCTTTTCTGGTCAGCGGAAATAATGTAGTCAGTGCGAAGAAGCCGTCACATTCGCCCGCGCCGTGTGCAGCTTTTTATAGCTCTCGATCAAGCGCAAATGCCGATCCAGTCCTTCCAGCTTCATGCTCGTCGGCGTCAGTCCATGGAAGCGCACGCTGCCGTTGACCGAGCCAATCGCTGCATCCATACGCTCGTCACCGAACATGCGGCGGAAGTTGGCTTCGTAGTCTTCCAGTTGCAGATCCTCGTCCAACTCCATCTCCAACACCACGTTGACCGCTTGATAGAACAAGCCGCGCTCGACGGTGTTGTCGTTGTATTGCAGGAAAGCTTCAACCAGATCCTTGGCCTGCTCGTACTTCTGCAGCGCGAGGCAGATCAGCAGGCGCAGCTCCAGAATGGTCAGCTTGCCCCACGGCGTGTTGTCGTCGAACTCGACGCCGATCAGCGTGGTGATCTCGGTGTAATCGTCCTGCTCGCTGTTTTCCAGGCCTTGGGCGAGGTTGCGCAGGCCGACCTTGCTCAGGGTGTGCAGGTTGAGGATGTCGGCACGGAATTGCAGGGCTTTGTTGGTGTTGTCCCAGATCAGGTCTTCGACCGGGTAGATCTCCGAGTAGTCTGGCACCAGGATGCGACAGGCCTTGGCGCCGATGTGCTCGTAGACCGCCATATAGACTTCTTTGCCCATGTCTTCGAGGATGCCAAACAGCGTTGCAGCCTCTTCGGCGTTGGAGTTTTCGCCTTGGCCGGAGAAGTCCCACTCGACGAATTCGAAGTCCGGTTTGGCACTGAAGAAGCGCCACGACACCACACCGCTGGAATCGATGAAGTGCTCGACAAAGTTGTTCGGTTCAGTGACAGCCTGGCCGGAGAAGGTCGGTTGCGGCAAGTCATTGAGGCCTTCGAAACTGCGGCCCTGCAACAGTTCGGTGAGGCTGCGCTCCAGCGCCACTTCCAGGCTCGGGTGCGCGCCGAACGAGGCGAACACGCCGCCGGTGCGCGGGTTCATCAGGGTCACGCACATCACCGGGAATTCGCCGCCCAGCGACGCATCCTTGACCAGCACCGGGAAGCCCTGCTCTTCCAGGCCTTTGATGCCGGCGAGGATGCTCGGGTATTTCTCCAGCACTTCTTGCGGCACGTCCGGCAGGGCCATTTCGCCTTCAAGGATTTCGCGTTTGACCGCGCGCTCGAAGATCTCCGACAGGCACTGCACTTGCGCTTCGGCCAGGGTATTGCCGGCGCTCATGCCGTTGCTGAGGTAAAGGTTTTCGATCAGGTTGGACGGGAAGTACACCACTTCGTTGTCGGACTGGCGCACGAACGGCAGCGAGCAGATGCCACGCTGGGTGTTGCCGGAGTTGGTGTCGAACAGGTTCGAGCCACGCAATTCGCCGTCACGGTTGTAAATCTTCAGGGTGTATTCGTCGAGAATTTCGCTCGGCAACTCGTCCTTTGGCCCTGGCTTGAACCACTTCTCGTCCGGGTAATGCACGAACTCGGCGTTGGCGATTTCTTCGCCCCAGAACTGATCGTTGTAGAAGAAGTTGCAGTTCAGGCGCTCGATGAACTCGCCCAGCGCCGAGGCCAGTGCGCCTTCTTTGGTCGCGCCCTTGCCGTTGGTGAAGCACATTGGCGAATGCGCATCGCGAATGTGCAGCGACCAGACATTGGGCACGATGTTGCGCCACGAGGCGATTTCAATCTTCATGCCGAGGTCGGCGAGGATGCCCGACATGTTGGCGATGGTCTGCTCCAGCGGCAGGTCCTTGCCGGCGATGAAGGTGCCTGCGTCCGAACCGGCCACCGGCATCAACAAGGCCTGGGCATCGGCGTCGAGGTTGTCTACTTCTTCGATGATGAATTCCGGCCCAGTCTGCACAACCTTCTTCACCGTGCAGCGATCGATGGAACGCAGGATGCCCAAGCGATCTTTCTCGGAGATGTCCGCCGGCAACTCCACCTGGATCTTGAAGATCTGGTTGTAGCGGTTTTCCGGGTCGACGATATTGTTCTGCGACAGGCGAATATTTTCCGTCGGGATGCTGCGCGTGTCGCAGTACAACTTCACAAAGTACGCCGCACACAACGCCGAAGACGCCAGAAAGTAGTCGAACGGCCCCGGTGCCGAACCATCGCCCTTGTAGCGGATAGGCTGATCGGCGATCACCGTGAAGTCGTCGAACTTGGCTTCAAGTCGAAGGTTGTCTAGAAAATTGACCTTGATTTCCATGCGGGATTACCAGAATACGGCTAAACGAATGGCCGCCATTATCCGGTTTTTGCGCGGGAAGTCTTGCCCTTTCGGGATTGGCCGCTGATCGGCGCGCTGCACTTGGGGAGGCAAATCACGCGGGTTTCACTACGCTTTCAATGCAGTCCCCCAGAAGAATCTGAACATTGCGCCCGCGCCGTGGTTCTAGATTCAGAAGACAGCGGATCAAGGACGAGCACATGGACCTTTCCAGCTTTGCAGCCCCGCTTCCACCGCGCCAGAGCGCCGTCACCCGCCGCCTGGCCTTCGCGGTCGGTGCGCTGTTTGTCAGTGGCGTGATTGCTGCCGCCGTGGCCTTGCTCGGCATTGCCGAACGCCTCGACAACGACGAGATCAACAAAACCCGCTTCTATTCCGCTCGCGCGCTGGAAAACCGCATCACCGCCTCGAAAAACTACATCACCAGCTACGCCTACTGGACCACGGCCTACGAGCATTTGAGCGGTCAGGTCGACACCGACTGGGCCTACACCGAGCAGAACCTCGGCAAGACCCTGTTCACCACCGACGGTTATGACGGCGTGTTCGTACTCAACCGTGAAGGCACCCGCTACGCGGTGGTGCGCGGGCAAATGGTCGCTGCCGAGTTGTCCGCGTTCGTGCAGGTGAGCGCCACGGAGTTACTCGATCAAGCGTTGGGCCAAGGTGATCTGACCAAGCCAGTCAGTCGCTATTCACTGTTCGAAGGCTGGCCGGCGCTGGTTTCGGCGGCAGCGATTATTCCCAACGATGAGCGACCACTCGGCGACCCGCAGAAAACTTCGGTGCTGGTGTTCGTCGACAAACTCACGCCGACCAAATTGCGTCTGATCGGCAGCGGTTACGGCTTGAACAACCTGACCCTGGCGCCGGACGAGACGCTCGACCCGCAGCGCCCACGAGTACCGCTGGACAACACCGGTTACAGCCTGATCGCCGATCTGGAGCGGCCCGGGCAACATTTATTGTGGTCATTGTTGCCGCCACTCGGCGCGACGATAGTGGTGCTAATGCTGCTGACCGCGTACTTCTTCCGCCACGCGTTGCGGTCATCGCAGTACGTCGATCAGAGTTTTGCTGTCATGCAAACTTCCAATCACGCTCTGGAGAACGCCAACCGCGAACTGGAAGCCAGCGAAGAACGCTTTCGCGCGGTGGCCGAAGCTGCGTCGGACTGGATCTGGGAAGTCGACCGCACCCTGGCACTGACCTACCTTTCGGCACGTTTTAGCGAGGTGACCGGTTATCCGCAAACCCTGTGGCTGGGGCAAGACATCGGTCAACTTCTGTTGTGCGACACCACGCCTCTGGAACTGTGGCTGAGGAATCTCACCGAGCAAGACAGCGCCAGTGACTTGCGTTGCACCTACCGTGACCACGCCGGCCAGCAACGCCACTGCCGGCTCTCCGCCCGGCCGATCTTCGACAAGCACGCGGTCATCGGCTATCGCGGCACCGCCAGCGACATCACCGACGAAGTCGCCGCCCATGCGCAGATCCAGCATTTGTCGATGCACGACGCCCTCACCGGCCTGCCCAATCGCAACAAACTCGCGCGTTATCTGGATGAAGCGCTGCTGCTCAAGGAGCACGCGCCGCCGCTGTCGCTGCTGATGATCGACCTCGACAACTTCAAACCGATCAACGATTCGCTCGGCCATCCGGCCGGTGATGCCGTGCTGCAGGAAGTTGCCGTACGCCTGCGTGAATGCACCCGCGAACTGGACATCGTCGCGCGTCTGGGCGGCGATGAATTCATCGTGGTGCTTAATGGCATGGACAGCCATCACGAAATCGACAAGTTCTGCACCCGCCTGATCGCCAGCCTGCATCAACCGGTGGTCTTCGAGCAGCATCCGCTGCACATCGGCGCCAGCATTGGCATCGCGCTCAGCCGGCGCCACAGTTATGTGCCCAGCGACCTGATCCGTTACGCCGACATTGCCCTGTATCAGGCCAAATCCGAGGGCAAGAACACCTGGTGCTATTTCGAAGCGCACATGAGCGATCAGATCCAGACCCGCCGACAACTTGAGGATGACCTGCGCCATGCGCTCAAGCACAACGAATTCATCCTGCACTATCAGCCGCGCTACAAGATCGATGGCAAGCACATCGTTTCGGTCGAAGCGCTGGTGCGCTGGCAACATCCGACCAAAGGCCTGCTCGGCCCTGACCTGTTCATTCCGTTGGCGGAGCAAACCGATCTGATCGTTCCGCTGGGTCGCTGGGTATTGCGCGAAGCCTGCGAAACCGCGCTCGGCTGGCCGGAAGACATCCTGCTGTCGGTCAATCTGTCGCCGGCGCAATTTGCCCTCAGCGATGTGGTCGAGGATGTTCGCGAAGTGCTGGTACAGACCCGTTTCCCGGCCAGTCGCCTGGAACTGGAGATCACCGAGAACGTGATGCTCAACGACACCGACTGCGCGCTGACCACCATGAATGCCCTGAAAGAACTCGGTGTGCGCCTGAACATGGACGACTTCGGCACCGGTTACTCATCGCTCGGTTACCTGCGCGCCTACCCGTTTGACGGGATCAAGATCGACAAGCGTTTTATCGCCTCGATCAGCAGCGGCACTAACGATCGCGCGGTGGTGCAGGCGATCATCGGCCTGGGCAAGGCCATGGGCCTGACCGTGACTGCCGAAGGGGTCGAAACTGAAGAACAGCTGGATATTCTCGGGGTCGATCAATGCAATGAGGTGCAGGGTTACTTCATGAGCCGGCCGATCGACAAAGCAGCGTTTGCGCGGTTGCTGCAGGATTCCAGAGGTGCACAGTTGAAAGCGAAGACAGGTCGTGTGACCTGAACGGCTACAGGGCGGATCCATCGCTGTAGCCGTTTGCGGCGGGTTCAACCGTTTGATCGCCCCGTATCCCCGATGAACACATTGCCCGCATCCCGCACCAGTTGCCGCCACTCGGCGCTGGTGATCAGTCCCTGCTCCTCCATTTCGTCGGCTGCCTTGAGCAGTTCGTCGTACTGTTCTTCCGGGTCCAGACGCATCTGCGATTGCGTCGCCAGCTTTCGCCATGCCGCCAGTTTTTCTTGTTTGCGCTGATCGAACATCGGGAATGATCTCGTGAGGGACTTCCCCGGTAGAAAGAAAGGTCAGCGCAGTGGTTCAGCGCAGTCGACGGATGGACTGTTTGCTTCGGATACACCACCGAACCCTGGAGTGAGCCTGCTCGCGATGGCGGATCGTCTGTGGCGGATGTGTTGGCTGACACACCGCTATCGCGAGCAGGCTCACTCCTACAGGGATTGTGGCAGTTTGTCAGAACTTCTCGGCCACGCGCCGGTATGGATAATCCGGATCCCGGTACTTGCCCGGTTTCTGCCGTTTGGGCAGCTCGATTTTCTCGCGTTTCACATCCTCATACGGAATGCGGCTGAGCACATCGGTGATGATGTTCAGCCGTGCGCGGCGCTTGTCGTTGGAGTCGGCCACCAGCCACGGCGCGTGTTCGGTGTCGGAGTGTTTAAACATTTCATCCCGCGCCCGAGAGTAGTCGTACCAGCGGCTGTAGGACTTCAAGTCCATGGGTGTCAGTTTCCAGGTCTTGCGACCATCGTTGATTCGCGCTTCGAGCCGGCGGGTCTGCTCTTCGGGGCTAACTTCCAGCCAGTACTTGAGCAGGATCACTCCGGATTGGACGATGGCGTGTTCAACCAAGGGAATCGATTTGAGAAATTTGTCAGCCTGCTCGTCGGTGCAAAAGCCCATCACCCGCTCGACACCGGCGCGGTTGTACCAGCTGCGATCGAAGATCACCACTTCGCCCGCCGCCGGTAGATAAGGCAGATAACGCTGCACATGCATCTGGCTTTTCTCGCGATCAGTCGGTGCCGGCAACGCCACCACGCGAAAGACACGCGGGCTGACGCGCTCGGTCAACGCCTTGATCGTGCCGCCCTTGCCGGCGCCATCGCGCCCTTCAAAAACGATGCAGACCTTGACGCCCTTGGCGATCACCCATTCCTGCAACTTGACCAGTTCGACGTGCAGTTTGCGCAACTGGTCGAGGTAATCCTTGTTTTTCAGCTTCAGACTTTCAGGCGCTGTGGCGGCCTTCTTTTTGCCTTTTGCCATGACCTTGGCCCTCTCCAATAAATGCAGAAACAGAGTGTTGATTGACGGGATACACCAGACACGTGAGGTTAGTTCATGCCGTGCTGTTTGCCATTGCCGGGCAAAAAGCAAAATTGCCATGTGTTTCGTTCGTTCTTTGTTGCGTCGCACTGTTCATTGCCCTGCCCTTGTCTGCCTGGAGTTTTCTCGATGCCCGCGTCCAAATCCCTGCCCGCCGCCCTGCTCGGTCTGGCTCTCGCCGGCCCGGCAATGGCCGAGACTCAAGGTCTGGAACTGGGGCAAGTGCTGATTTCGGCCGAGGATCGCAACGGCAGTGATGTCTCTGTTGAGGAAGCCAAGGCCCGCCTCGATCAGGTGCCCGGCGGCACCAGCGTGGTCGACATGCGTCAGCCGTTGCAGGGCCGCGTGGCGAGCAATCAGGATGTGCTGGCCTATCAACCAGGGGTTTATGCGCAGTCGGCGGGCAACGAAGGTGTGAAGATTTCCGTGCGTGGCTCGGGCATCAACCGTGCGCCGGGCGCCCATGCGTCGGGGCTGTACACGATGCTCGATGGCCTGCCGCTGACCGGCCCGGGCGGCACGCCGTATGAATTGCTTGAACCGCTGTGGGTCGATCACGTTGAAGTACTGCGCGGCGCCAACGGTTTTGATCGCGGTTCGCTGGCGCTGGGTGGCGCCATCGATTACGTCAGCCACACCGGCTACAACGCGCCGAAACTGCAAGTGCGCTACGCCACCGGCAGCCACGGCTATCAGCAGCGCCAGGTCAGTTCCGGACAAGTGCTAGGCGACTTCGATTACTACGTGTCGCTCACCGACTCCAACGCCGACGGCTACCAGGATCACACCGCCAGCGAAAGCAAAGGCGTGATCGCCAACTTCGGCTATCGCTTCAACCCGAACCTGGAAACCCGCTTCTATATCCGTTACCGCGAGACCGACAACGACCTCGCCGGCCGCGTGACCAAGCACTCCATCGAGCACTCGCCTCGCGCGGCCAATCCGTCCTATGTGGCACGCGATGACAGCCGCAAGCAGCCGGGCAGCACGTTCATCGGCAACAAGACCACTTATTACATCGACGACGATTCGAGCATCCAGACCGGCCTCGTCTATCACGATTACCCGATGGACCTGCGCGAAGGCCCGAACCGCTTGAAAGTCGCCTACACCGACGTCAGCGGCACCTTCGACTACAAACGCCGCGACACGATTTTCGGCATGGAAAGCCGCAGCAACGTCGGCCTGCGCGTCACCAAACACCTGCCCAACGACGGCGCCAGTGAGTTTGTGCGCATCCCCACCGGCAACACCGCCAGCTATGCGCCAGGCACTCGCATGCGCAACTTCACCTATCAGGGTTCCGACACCGCTCTGCACTTTGGCAACGATCTGGAAATCGCCGACGACCTGTGGCTGACCACCGGCCTCGCCGCCATCTACACCCGCCGCGAAAGCGCCGTGACCTATCCGCAGAGCGGCGGCAAAACCAGCATGAACGACTGGGACTACGCACCACGCCTCGGCCTGCGCTACCAGATCACCCCGGATCTGCAAGTATTCGGCAACCTCAGCCGCTCGGTTGAAGCGCCGCATCCGTGGTCGCTGATCTACAGCTCCAACGTTCGCTTCCCCGCCGGCAATGGCGCGGCGACCGGCACGCAGAAAGACCCGATCAAACTGCAGAACCAGACCGCGACCACACTGGAACTGGGCGGTCGTGGTGACAGCACAATCGGCGATTGGAGTCTGGCGTGGTATTACGCGCAAGTGCGGCATGAATTGTTGTCGGTGTTGCCGGATGCCAACGCCGTTACACCTTATGAGTTGAACGCCAGCCCGACCGTGCACCAAGGTGTCGAAGCGAGCCTCAACAGCAAACTCTGGTCGGCTGATGATGGCCGTCAGTTGAGTTTGCGTCAAGCGTATACCTTCAGCGATTTCCACTATCGCGACGATGATCGTTTTGGCGATAATCGCCTGCCCGGCTTGCCGATGCATTACTACCAGGGCGAGTTGCGCTACGACTGGCCTCAGGGCTTCTTCGCCGCGGTCAACACGCAACTGGTGTCGAAAGTTGCCGTGGATTACGCCAACAGCTACTACGCCGATCCTTACGCATTGTTTGGCGCGACGCTGGGCTACAACGCGCCGAAGGGTGACTGGCAGACGTGGCTGGACATGCGCAATCTGAGCAACAAGCACTACGCCGCCACGGTGACGCCGGGGTATGACGACAAAGGGCTGGATGCGGCGCGGTCGACGCCGGGTGAAGGGATGGGTGCGTATGTCGGGGTGTCGTGGAGTTTGCTCTGACACGAGCCGGTGGCGAAAACCCAAGTCAGCAATTTTCTAGCGAGTCACGGATGGACATTATGGATAACCCGCAAGAAAACCCACTGGAAAAATCGCTCAGGCTGGCCGCCGACGAGCCCGCGCACCGGCCTGAGTTCTTCACCACACTGCTGAACTCGCCGGTTTACATCCTCGGCACTACGGGCACGGCAGACGGCGTGGTCAATCTCGAAGCCGGCAGCAACATCAGCATCGCGCATTGGGAAAAACCGGATGGCACCTCGGTCATTCCGTTCTTTTCGTCACTGCAAACCCTGCAACAGTCGATCAACAGTGAAGAGACGTATCTGGAGTTGCCGGCCAGGTCTCTGTTCGAGATGACGCTGGGCGCGCAGCTTTTTCTGAATCCGAAATCGCCTTACGGCAAAGAGTTCTTCCCGCAGGAAGTGGCCAATCTGCTTTCCGATGAAGTCGGCCAGACCGCCACTTCACGCACCGTCGAAAAAGAAACCAAAGTCCTGCTCGGCCAGCCTTCGCAATACCCGACACAAATGATCCATTCGCTGACGCAGTTACTCGCCAAACATCGCAATGTGAAGCGTGGGTTTCTGGCGTTGATGCACGACACTTCGGTGGACGAAAAACCGCACTTGATCGTCGGGGTCGAGGCGGACGGCGATGTTCAGCGGGTCATGCGCGAAGCCGGCAATGTCGCCGGGGACACGGCGCCGGATGGCGAGCCCGTTGACCTGTTCCGCGTCTGCGAAGGTGAGTCGGGGCTGAGCGATTACTTTCTCAAGCAAACAACGCCCTTCTATGAGCGCAGCTGGGGCAGCAAGCTGCGTTCATTGTTTGGCCTGGGCAAGGCTTGAGCGCTGGCGCTCTGTTGGCAAACGCCCTCTCGCAATCAGCAGATCAATAAAGTCAGACGCCCGTCTGATCGTGAATCAACTTTGAGTAAAAACAGGTTTTATCGATGAAAAAGATTGTCCTTCCCTTGGTCATGGCGCTGTTGTGCCTGCAAGGTTGCGCAGAAATGCCGGCGTATTCCAACGTCGGCGCCACCACCGCAGCAGACGAGTCGCGCTACACCGTGGTCGAAACCGACACCTATGCCGGCAGGCCCCAGCGGCACTTTGCCGACGGCGAGGCGAACCTGAACATCATCCGGATCAACGATGAAAAAGTCGGCAACATCCCGTTCTCCACGTACTACTACAAAAACGATTCGCCGCAGCGCGCGGTGCTAAAACCGGGCACCTATACCATCCAACTGGAATACCGATTGCCGCTACATTTCATGTATGCGGATCTGAAGTTCGATGGCAAGCCGGGCCAGAAAATCATGGCGCGCTCGCAATACGTTGGCCTCAATCGTCTGCAAGTCTGGCTGGAGGACACCGCCACCGGGGAAGTCGTGAGTACGCGTGTGAATTGAACACCGTTGCCGCTCCACTCGGGCGCCATCCTGCAACAGATGGCCCCGAAAGGAGGGTTCAGCCCAGTCGCATCGACAGCTCAATGTCAGTGCTTATGTGCTGGCGCTGGATGGGCGACAGATCGCCCAGCCCAGGTCTCTGTAGGACGTCTTGTCTTGTTCGGGAAAGTCAGTCTGGTACTCGCCCCACTGCATGTGCGCATAGTACTTGGTCATCGCTTCGAAATAACTGTCAGCCTCGACCTCCCAAACAAGCTTCGCGTCCGACCCCATAAGTGCACGCGCACTATCACCTTGAGCACCGGCCAGACAAAAGGTCTGACAGCCATCGGGTTCGAGCCAAAGTTCATGATTCATATTCGAGGTTCTGTTGTTTGAGGTCGTTATGGACTCACCCGCGTTTCGGCAATTTCCAGTTCGGCCGAATGAAATGGCAGGTGTAGCCATTCGGAATACGCTCAAGGTAATCCTGATGCTCCGGCTCCGCTTCCCAGAACGGCCCCGCCGGTTCGATTTCGGTCACCACCGGGCCCGGCCACAGTTTTGAGGCGTCGACGTCGGCCGCGGTGTCTTCAGCGACATCGCGCTGTTCTTCGCTGAGGTAGTAAATCGCCGAACGATAGCTGCGCCCGAGGTCATTGCCCTGCCGGTTGGCTGTGCTCGGGTCGTGGATCTGGAAGAAGAACTCGAGGATCTGCCGATAGCTGATCACCGCAGGATCGAAAACGATTTCGATAGCTTCGGCGTGGTCACCATGGTTGCGATAAGTAGCGTTCGGCACGTCGCCGCCGCTGTAACCGACGCGAGTCTGCAACACGCCGGGATAGCGCCGCAGCAGATCCTGCATGCCCCAGAAGCAGCCGCCGGCGAGGATGGCGGTTTCGGTTTGAGTGGTCATGGGTTGTGGCTCCTCTCGGAAGTAGTACGCGAGTGTACTTTTACAGGTCAGTGATGAGTACCATAAACGCAGATTCCAGACCAAGGAAACGCTATGCCGCTGCTCACATGGGACCCTTTTGACCTTATTGCTGCGCTAGGCGTGATTCCCGATCAGGACGGGCATGGAACATCCCATCAATACTTGATCGAACAGGGTTCTATCAGCCTGAAGCTGACGATCTGGCAATACGATTCGGATGTAGAGATTCAGGTCTGGGAAAGATCATTACCCAACCCCATTATCAAATACACAATGCTGGGCTGCCCCGGTATCCGTGTGATTGACGATAAACGCGGGAAATTTGTTGAATTCGCCGCGTCGAACACCTTCACCGGGCGATATGACGGTTACTCAGTCATTCCCTTTGGCCTGAGATTGTGGGTGGATCCACAGATTTTTCTGGAGCCGTTCAGCTATCCAGCGGCCTAGGTTCAACAGCGTTTAAATACGCCTGGTGCAAGTCGGCCTTCAGTATCCCTCAAGGCTGGCGATAACCTGTTCGGTGGTTCAGTGGGGCGTGGGCATTTTCGCACTGATTCACCCGCCAATCCTCTATTGATCATGGACTCTCCAATGCTCCACCGTATCCACGCCGATTATCACCAGGCGAAATGCAACCGTAGCGCCTGCGCCTGGCTGTTTATCGACGGCATCCCCATCGAGCAATGGCTCAACGAGCATCTCGAATATCCCGACCTCGACTTGAATGGTTTGTCGTTGATGTGGTTGCTGGACGAGGAAGAAGACGCCCTCGCCCAACGCCGTTTCGCGCCTGCAGAACACGGTTCGTCCACGCTTGTACCGCTGCTGGTCTGCAGCGATGACATGAACTTCGATTGCTTTGTGCTGATGACCGAACAGGTGATCGATGGCGACACTTTGCACTGGCGTCGGTTTGGTTTGAGCGTTTCCAGCGGCCTGGAAGTCGGCATCAGCACGCGGTGGGACGCCGATAGCCGCCCGGCCAGTTTTTCCCTGGCACAGTTTCGCGGCGCGCTGGAGGATTTGTACAGGCTGATGAAAGCCGGGGGCGCCGAGTAACGGATAGGGCTTGCCAGCCTTTCCGCGTCACCACCGCCCAACACGTCCGGACATCAGTGCCCGACAACCGCCGCCGCTCCCGCCCCACGCGGCCCCGACCTGAATCCGTGCCCCCTTGCGGCGAACGCAATGGCAAACCCCACACTCACCAACACCACCATCGCCCAGGGAAACGAGGCAACGCCCCATCGATCCAGCAACACCCCGCCGACCACTCCGCTACCGGCAATCGCGCTGTTCCACGCCACCACATTCAACGACAACGCCACGTCCGCGCCATCCCCCGCCGCATCCGCCAGAGCCGTCTGCAACAGCGTCGCCGCACCGCCAAAACTCAATCCCCACACCAACACGCCCAGATAAATCACCTCCGGCACCCGTCCGTAAAAGCCGAACCCTACGCACACCAGTGCAAACGTGGCCAGACTCACCAGAACGGTCTTGCGCAACAGCGGCTCAACCAGTTTCGCCGTCAGCCAGATCCCCGCCAACGCCGCGAGACCAAACACCAACAACACCAGATCCACGCTATCCGCCAGCCCCGCCGGAGCCACAAACGGCGCGATGTAGGTGTAGAGAATGTTGTGCGCCAGCATCCAACTGATCACCACCGCCAGCACCGGCCGCACACCCGGCGTGGTCAACACGCGGCGCAACGACAGACGCTGATGCGCAGGCTGCGGCGGATAATCCGGCACCTTCACCAACACCCAAACGATCAGCATCAAGGTCAGGGCCGACATCAGCCCAAACGTCGTGCGCCACCCGACGAGGCCACCCAGCCAAGTGCCGAGCGGCACGCCCAGTGACAAGGCAATCGGCGTACCAACCATGGCCAGCGCCAACGCTTTGCCCTGTTGATCCGGCTCGACCATCCGCCGCGCATAACCAGCCAACAGACTCCACGCCAACCCTGCCGCCACCCCCGCAAAGAAACGCGCCACCAGCGTCACGCCATAATGCGACGACAGCGCCGTGATCGAGTTGAACAACAGAAAACCGACAATGGTCAGCAACAGCACATTGCGCCGACGCCAGCCGCGCGTGGCGATGGTCATCGGGATCACCGCCAGCACCGAGCCCAGCGCGTACGCGGTGACCATTTGCCCGGCCATGGAAGGCGAAATTGCCAGGCCATCGCTGATCAGCGGCAACAGCCCGGCGGGCAAGGTTTCGGTGACGATGCAGATGAAACCGGTCATGGCCAGCGCCAACAGCGCGCCAATGGGCAGGCGTTTGGGCGCCGCCGTTAGAGTCAATGAAGGTGTCACGGGAAACTCCTTGAGTTTGGAAATTCAGACTTGCGTACCGATCGATATAAAATACTGGCGGCAGCCGAGGCACGTTGTCAACGACTTATGTATCGACTAGTATCCAAATCACTTTTCGAGGAGTTTCAGCTATGGCCAGAACCGGCCGCCCCCGCGCTTTCGATCGCGACGACGCCGTCGACCAGGCCATGCAATTGTTCTGGCAGCACGGCTACGACTCGACCTCCCTCGCCCTGTTGAAGGCGCAGTTGGGCGGCGGCATCTCCGCGCCAAGCTTCTACGCCGCATTCGGCTCAAAAGAAGCCTTGTTCGATGAGTGCGTGCAGCGTTACCTCACCACCTTCGCCCAGGTCACCGAATGCCTGTGGGACGAAGCCCTGCCGCCACGCCAAGCCATCGAGACCGCGCTGCGCCAGTCGGCACGCATGCAATGCGATGACGGCCACCCCAAGGGCTGCATGGTCACCCTCGGCGTCATGAGCGCGCCCAGCCCGGAAAACGCCGGTGTCGTCGAAGCCCTCACCCACTCCCGCGCCCGCACACGCGCCGGGATTCGAGCGTGTGTCGAGCGAGGTCTGCGTGAGGGTCTGTTAGCGGAGAACACGAACGCAGCCGCCATGGCGACGGTGTTCGACAGCTTCCTACAGGGGATTTCCATCCTGGCTCGGGATGACACGCCGCTGGAGAGCATTGATGCGGCGATTACGCAGGTGATGCGGACTTGGGATGTGATGGCGAAGAGTTGACGTCTACATTGCCCCCACTTAATCTGCGCCCATCTCGCCCAAGGCAGTACGCGGTCCTAACCATTCAGGACACGCCAAACCCTTGGGCGTTTTACTATCCGGAAGAAAGCAGGACCACTGCGGGATTGAATCTCAAGATGCGTTCAATGCGGAACAAGCAACAAACCTTGAGCGCTACGCGACCACCTCAACATAACTCGACTGCCCGCCCCCTCGGCCCCCGACAACCAACCCCACACAAACCGCAACGTCGTCCGCCCCGCCTCATCCCCCCCACAACGCCCCTCGACCAATCCGCACGAATCTCGCCATCCGTGGTGATGCACTGATAAAGCAGCTCGACACTGTCAGGCCCGGTCACTCGGCCAACCTGGTTACCCATGGGAATATGCCCACCCGCGTAAGTCCCCCAAACTGCCGCGCCTTCGACGAAGTAGTGAAACACCGTGCGCGCATCGGACCACCCCTGAGCATTGCGGATTATGGGCGGTGAAGCTGTTTACCACGCCAACGCGGTGACACTCACCCTGGGCGTCGGCGCCTGTCTGGCAGGGAAATTCTCTGGGAAATTTCCTACAAGCCAGCGGGAAGCCGGCTATTCAATGCGCGCCTCGTGATCCTGATAATTCAGCCCTTCGTTGGCCGACGCCAACAACGTCCAGATGCAGTCAGCCTGCATTGAATGGCCGTTTTCTTCTCAGGAGGGCACACACCATGAAGATCGGGTTACGAATGCTGGGCGGGCTTGGCGCATCGGCGTTGATGCTGATGGCGGCGCCGGCGATGGCGGCTTGCACCTGGGCGACGGGCAACAATACGGTCAAGCAGTTGACGCTCACCGGCGGCGCGGTATTCGCGCCGCGAGACGTACCGATCGGCACCACGTTGAACACCAACGGCACCATGCGACAGCTGAATTTCGGTGACACCTTGCAGTGTTATGGCACCGCTTCCTATAACACGACACTGGTCGGTCCGGTGGCGGTGAACATTCCGGTGGACGTGCTGAATGTGCCAGCCAATGCCTTACTGCAGACCAACGTGCCCGGCATTGGCCTGGCCATCTACATGACGGGTTTCGCTGCCGCCTGGATTCCGCCGCCGGGTAACCCCAGCCGATTCATTCCCTTCAACATGAATCGTACCGCTCCAAGCCAGGCGAACATGAACCAGGCGATGATGCGTTATGCGCTGATCAAGACCGGTGACATCGCGCCCGGCACCCACACCATCAATCAACTGGTCGCCACTGGCACTTCGGACATGGGTCCAATGTTCGACCTGACCTTCACCGCCACCGTAACCCTGGCCGGTTGCTCTCTGCCGGCCGCACCCGGCAACCAGATCAACGTGCCAATGGGCACCTGGGAAAAACGCGTATTCAACGGCAAAAACTCCACCACCCAAGCCCAGCCGTTCGCCATTACCCTCAACGCCTGCATCGCCGGCAACAACTATCCGTCGAACACCAACGGCTACTTCAACGGCAACTTCGCCAACATTCAGATCGATGCCGACAAGACCTCAACCATCCTCGACGCGGCCAACGGTGTCCTGAGCCTGTCGAGCGATTCGACGGCGCAAGGCGTGGCCATTCAAGTGTTGCAGGACAACGGCACGCCGATGAATCTGGGTCAGCCCGTGCGCCTCAATCGCATCGTCAACGGCGTGACGTCAGTGCCGCTCCGAGCCCGTTATATCCAGACCGGTGATGGGCCGACGCCGCAGCCCGGCACCGCCAACGGCCATGCGAGTTTCACCGTAACTTACCGCTGAAATCCGCCAACAAAAATCCACCTGTTTTTCCCGACGCTCCCCTTTGCCATCGCCTATTTCGCGCGGTGCCAAAGGCGGGGCGTTTTTTTGGCGACGACTTATTGATCGCATAGCAGCGCTAGGAATTTTCCTACAAGCAAAGGGATTTTCCCTACATAGCGCCCGGATCCGCATCCCGATAATGAGCCTCAGACGCCACGCTCTACCCCGACGGGATGGCGACGTCGATCCGTCTCAGGGCCTTCGGGCTTCAGGACATTTACTCAATATCTGGAAGTGATCATGAAAAATTTTGCGCTCAAAGGTTTGTCCCTGGCCCTGGTTCTGGCAGCCGCTTCGCAAGCTGCAATGGCCGCCGACGGTGAAATCAACTTTGTCGGCAGCGTGACCGACAACACCTGCCCGGTCGTGGTTTCCGACCTCAACGGTTCGGCCGGTGCCGGCGACGTTGGCCTCGGCAGTGTGCCGGCGACCTCTCTGGCCACGGCCGGTGCAGTGGCGGGTGGTGGCGCGTTCACCCTGACCATCGACACCACCGCACCGGGCTGCAACGTCACCGGCAAGAAAGCCGTGGTCAAGTTCCTTTCGCTGAGCGGCAACGCCGGTTCCAGCGGCCAGTGGATCGGCCTGCTGCCGGAAGCCGGCGTGGCCACCAACGTCGCCGTGCAGATCAAAGATGCGTCCGGCAAAGACGTGCAACTGGGCCTGGAATCCTCGCCTTATCTGGACCTGACCCAGCCGCTGCGCTTCACCGCCAACTACGTCGCCACCGGCGCAGCCACTTCCGGTCCGGCCAACGCCAAAGCCGCGTTTACCGTCGACTACCAATAAGTCCGGTCAGCCTCCGGCGGCGATTGGCGCCGCCGGATGCCCTTCCCTTTGCCACGGTTTTTGTGGCCGTGCCGACAAGAGGATGAACGCAATGAACCCAGCAAAAACCTCCTTCAAAACCGCATCGGTATTGGCCGTGTTGTTGAGCGCAACGTTGCTCAGCAGTTTCAGCCAGGCCGGTGTGATGCTCGGCGGCACGCGTATCGTGTACGACGGCAACAAACGCGATGCCTCGATCACGGTCAGCAACACCACGGCCGAGCCCTACGCGGTGCAAGCCTGGATCAACACCGAGGCCGACGACAACACCACTGCGACCCCGTTCGTGGCCACCCCGCCGCTGTTTCGCCTCGATCCGCGCAAAGAGCAAATGGTGCGCATCCAGAAAGTCCCCGGCGATCTGCCGCAAGACCGCGAATCGGTCTTCTACTTCAACGCCCAGGAAATTCCGCTGGCCGGCAAGGCCGACGCCAACACCCTGAAAATCGCCATGCGCACGCGGATCAAAGTCTTCTATCGCCCGCCCACCCTCAAGGGCAGCGCGATGGAGGCACCGCCGCAACTGCGCTGGAGCCTGCAACAGGAACAAGGCAAACCGGTGCTGGTGGTCAACAACCCGACAGCGTTTCACGTGTCCTTTATCGGCGTGAAAGTCGAGGCCGGTGCGCAAGTCGTTGAAGTCAATGAACCGAAAATGGTCGCGCCGATGAGCAGCCAGCGTTATGCGCTGCCGGGTTTCAGCGGCCGCAGCGGCGCGGTGGTGTTCTCCGCGATCAACGACTACGGCGGTTACAGCGAGCCGAAAAAAGTCGAGCTGAGCAGCGCCCCGTAACACCGTCACCCCTTTCCTTGCGAACCTGCCTGCACGCTGCCGATGCCGCGTGGCGGCCGAGTGTTGAGTATTGTCATGCGAATCGAAGCCCTGAACCGTCATCGTCAGTCCGCGCCTTTTGTTCCATTGCATCTGTCGGTCGCCATCCTCGCGGCGCTGATGGGCAGCTCGGCGAGCGCAGACGAGCCGGCGAAGTTTGATGCCAGCTTCATGCAACCCTTCGGTGGCGCCAGCGCCGGGCCCAACCTCGATCTGGACGCCATCGCCAACAGCGGCAGCATCGGCCCCGGCACCTATCCGGTGGTGATCCGGCTGAACCAGAGCTTTTTCGACCGCCGCGACATGACCTTCGCCAAGGACGCCAAAAGCGCTGAAGTGCGCGCCTGTCTGTCCGAAGCGTTTCTCAAGGAACTCGGGGTCAAGGTCGATGCGTTCCTGACCCCGGGCGAAACATTCCCGGCGTGCATCGACCTTGCCGAACTGATCGAAGGCGCTTCGGTAAGCTTCGACGCCGGGCGCCTGGCCCTCGACATCAGCGTGCCGCAGATCGCTCTGCGCCGCGACGCCGCCGGTTATGTCGCCCCCGAAGAATGGGATCGCGGGATCAACGCGGCGATGCTCAACTATCAGTTCTCGGCGGCCAACACCCAGTCCGACGCCCGAGGCAACGGCACGCAGTACAACCTCTACGCCAACGGCGGATTCAACCTCGGCGACTGGCGTTTTCGCTCCAGCTCCTCGTTCCGTCAGGATGAAGACGGCCAGCAGGACTGGCAGCGCAGCAACACCTACGCGCAGCGCGATTTGACTGCGATCAAAGGCACCCTGACCTTGGGCGAAAGTTTCACCCCGGGCGACGTGTTCGACAGCATTCCGTTTCGCGGCGCCCAAGTGGCGTCCGACATGGGCATGCTGCCGGACTCGATGCAGGGTTATGCGCCAATCATTCGCGGCATCGCCGAAACCCAGGCCAAAGTCGAAGTGCGCCAGAACGGCTACTCGCTGTACACCACCTACGTGGCGCCCGGTGCGTTCGAAATCGACGACCTCAACGCCGCGTCGGGCAGCGGCGACCTCGAAGTGATCATCACCGAAGCCGACGGCCGCGAGCGGCGCTTCACCCAGCCGTACGCCACACTGGCCAACATGCTGCGGGAAAAAACCTGGCGTTACAGCGCCACCGCCGGTGAGTACAACTCCGTCGACGGCGGCCAGCGTCCGGCCTTCGCCCAGGCGTCGCTGGCTTACGGCTTGCCGTTCGATCTAACGTTATATGGTGGCCTGCTGGGCGCTGATTTCTATCGGGCGGGTGTTGTGGGCGTCGGCAAAAGCCTCGGCAGTCTGGGCGCCGTGTCGCTGGACGTGACCCAGGCCCAGACCGATGTGCCGAGCGGGTCCGGCGTCACGGCCGGTAAAGAGAAAGGCCAGAGTTTTGGCGTGCGTTACGGCAAGGCTTTCGAGACCGGCACCTCGGTACGTTTCGCCGGCTACCGCTATTCCACCGAAGGCTATCGCGACTTTGATGAAGCGGTGCGTCTGCAAGAGCCGAACGAATTCAACACCTTCTCCAAGCGCAGCAAAGTCGAAGCCAGCATCAACCAGGCGCTCGACAGCTACGGCTCGTTCTACCTGAACATGAGCAAGCAGAACTATTGGGGCACCTCGCGCGAAGACAAACAGATGCAATTGGGCTTCAACACCCAACACAAAGGCGTGACCTACGGCATCTACGCGAGCAAGACCCTGACCGACAACTTCGGCCAGAACAACCAAGTGGTGTTCACCGTGTCGATGCCCATCGGCCAGACGCGCAGCACCGGCACCTACACCGTCACGCGCAACAACGACGGCAGCCTCGACCAGCGCGCCGGCCTGAGCGGACGCGACGGCAACCTCAACTACAACGTCAACGCCAACCGCTCCGACAACGGCGGCAACAACGGCTCGGCCCTGATCGGCTACCGCGCACCGTTCGCCCAACTCGGCGCCGGCGTCAGCGTCGGCAGCGGCTACCGCCAGACCTCGGTGAGCGCCGCAGGTTCCGTGCTCGGCCACAGCGATGGCCTCGAATTCGGCCAGACCCTCGGCGAAACCGTGGCCCTGGTCGAAGTCAAAGACACCCCGGACGTCGGCGTCCTCAACGCCCCCGGCACCCTGACCAACGCCAAGGGTTACGCCCTCGTGCCGTACGTCACGCCGTACCGCAAAAACCGCGTGGCCCTCGACACCGGCGAGCTGGACAACAACATCGACATCGAAGAAGGCGTGACCAACGTCGTCCCCCGTCGCGGCGCCGTGGTCAAAGCCAGCTTCGCCGCCAGCCGCTCGGAAAAAGCCCTGCTCAACGTGCGCCTCAAGGACGGCAAACAACCGCCGTTCGGCACGCCCATCACCAACGAAAAAGGCGCCAGCGCTGGCATCGTCGGCCAGGCCGGTCAAGTGTTGCTGTCGGTGGGTGAAGGCAAGGTCTACCAAATGAAATGGGGCGAAAAAGCCGAACAGAGCTGCCGCATCGAACTGGACGTGAGCAAAGCACCGCTGGTGGACGGTTATCGCGTGGCGGACGCCGTGTGTAAGTAAAACCGAGGGTTGATGCGCGGTGATGATCGCCGCTGTTTAAGGATGCCAGGCCTCACACGCCTGGCATTTCAACGACCGGTTTAAAAACGTTCCGAGATACGTCCGACAGGCTACAACGCCTTGCGCCGTTGCCTACGACTACGCCAGAATCCGCCGGCTTGTGCGCCGGGTGGGCGGGTTCTATCGTGGGTCGGTCACTGAATAGCAGTGATCGGGTTTGGTAGCCCGTGTATACAAGGTGCGCAATTTCACTATTGGCGAAAGTCTTCGCCTGGCTTTTATGGTGGTCATGCGCAGGGCGCTTTCGAGCGCGCCGGTTTTCCTTGTGTCCCGGTCTACCAACCTGTGCATGGCCGCCACCCATCGTTTGGTAGCGAGTGGGTGATGGCTCCTTTTAAGCGACACAAGGGAGTTACATCATGTTCAAGATCACACCGAATCCACCAGAAACCGATCCAATCTCAGGCGACGAATCCCCCGACGCCAAGAAATTCAACGAAGCCGTCGACCGCGCCCTCTCTCATTACCTCGGCCCTGCCCCGGAAATCATGCTCACCCCGTACCAAACCAACAAGATGTTTATCGCCAACCCGAACACCAAGACTGAGGAACTGCTGGTGAATGCCAGTGAATCACTCGGTTCGGCTTCGGTGATGCTTGGGGATGTTATCGGGCTGGTGCAGGGACCGGCACGCAAGACACTGCAAGGCATTGCGCAGGTGGTGATGCTTGGGGAGTTGGCGGTGAATCGGGCTTTGGATAACG
Organism: Pseudomonas sp. 29; assembly: GCF_002754355.1. Lineage (NCBI taxonomy): Bacteria > Pseudomonadati > Pseudomonadota > Gammaproteobacteria > Pseudomonadales > Pseudomonadaceae > Pseudomonas > Pseudomonas sp. 29. The sequence continues at coordinate 5,825,076 of NZ_PEEY01000001.1, read as the reverse complement.
TGGTTCCGGTGGAGTAACGAAAATTCCTCCATGACGGCTAGGATGTCGTCATGGAGGGGACCAGACTACGTCCCAGGACTGAAAATAAATCCATCCCCTTCTTCACGGTTGCCGTCCGGCCAAGTCACCTACTCGCACCATACATCGCACTTATCGCGTGTTCTCAGGTTTAGAAGCTCTGCACTTGTACATGCACCGACCGGGCTTCCCTCTAGAAATAACACTTCGTCTCCTTCTTCCCAGCCCAGGCAATAAGTTTGTGATTCGAATTTTTCCCCGTTGATAATGAAAAGCTCATCGTTATGAGCAACCTCGATTTTATAGCTCTCACGACCTGAGCTTCTGCTTGGTGTGCTGTAGAGTTTGCGTGGAACAGGAGACGCAACTGCGCGAGGTTGTTGGGAGCCGGATTGTGTACCACGAAGAGCTGCCGATTCTCTTTGAACGCATGCCACAAATAGCGAAGGCCCCAGCGATGTAGAGCAGGAGCTGAGCAACCATTGCTTTTGCTCTTCGGTAAGAGACGAAATGTTTGGCAATCCGCCTACCAAGGCAGCTTTCTCGCGTGTGAGGCAGTTAATGGTAAGAGACGGGCCGAGGGAGTCGGAGCAGCTTCCTATGACCCAAGCCCGCATCTCCGGATTTAGACTGGAAAGGTCTGGTTTTCCATGTGAAGCAGCTGATGCTTCCCGCACAACGCAGCTAGACCAAAGAGACGGTCCGAGGCTGCGAGTACAAGAGCGATTCACCCAATCGCGCGCGTCGGGAGATAGCTTAGATAAGGCCGCGTCAGGATCCTGAGCTATCGCTGGCTGAGCGACCAAAATCGTAAGAGTGGTTAAAAGCTTAAGTTGTAGTTGCATATGCCTCCAGCATCTAGCTGCCCTTTAGCAACATCGCTATCGCATTTAAACGCGAGGGTAATGTCGTATAACGTTCCTTGATTTCCCGTACGTCTTTGCTTTCCCTAGGCTGGCTATGGACAAAGCGAGCCTTCTCAAGGAGAAACACGATACAGATAATCAGCCAAGCTGCTTAATCAGTGTAGGCATCAAATTAAACAACACTGCCAGCATGCCAGCAGTTTCATTGACCGACTTTGGCGGAAAGCAGAACTAACGCCAGCTACTCACCACTCAGCACGTAAAAAATGACCATGCCCTTATACACGTCGTCGCCTCATCCTTTCTTCTTAAACACCTTCTCCACGTAATACCTCAAACTCCACCGATCCTTCGGCCGCGGCTTATAGTGCGTTTTATTCCTCTGCCCCGGCTCAACCCCTACCCCACTCGCAGTGTAGTAATAAAGCGCAATCGACCGCCGAGTGATGTGCTCCGGCGTAGTCAACGGCTCCGGATGCCCATGGTTACTGTCCTTATCCGTATTGAAAATCACACACCGGTTATAAACCGGTAGAACCTTCTTCAGACATTTCTTCATCCCCACATCCCAAAGCTCCAGGTTGCCGCCGTACGCCTCCTGCCAATCTTCGGTCAGGTAAATGATCACGTTCAACCGCCGCTCGACATTGAGCTTCTTGTTCAGCCGAAAATCCGAGTGCACGCCGAGGAAGCCGCCGGTTTTGGTTTCGTGTAAGCCGCCGCCAGCAAAATAAGGATCAGGAATCAATCCTTGAATGCCGGTGAGTTTTTCGAGGAATTCGAGCATGGGTGCGGAGTTGAAGGTGTTGAATACGTTCTTCAGGTACGGGCTGCAGGCGTTGGGGCTGATCTGGCGTTTGAGTTGGCCTTTGTAGCCGCGCTCGTAGATTTGTTCGTTTTGGGTCGGTTCGACCGGGAAGTGTTCGCGGATGCTGGCGATGACGTCGGCTTGCAGGAAGTTGTCGATGACGATGTGCGGGAATGGCGTGGCCTGGGTGTATTCGTGGGTCAGCGATTCGCCGAAAGCGCCGGCGGCGGTTTGGTCGAAGTCGAGTTCGGGGGTCAGGGTGATGGGGAGTGTTTGTGTGTTGGCTTGCATTGCCGCTCCAATTGACTTGAATGCTTTCAGGTCTCGGTAAACAAGGCTGGGCGCTCGGCGCGATGCCTTGGTTTTTTGCTGAGTACGGATGCGAGCAGGTTGCCATGTCGGCCATGGCCTGCCGAGTGTCCGTTGCGTAAACGTGGGGCGGCGCTGTAACGGCATGTTTCTGGCTGTCACAAACGCGTCATATTGCCTCTGCTAATCTCCTCGGCGCCCTGCCCTACACCCCAGTCCTAGAGCCCCCAATCGAAGGTGCCGCCAAGGTGTTTCCGACTCCCGTTCGCCAGCAAATCATTCTGCGCTCCGACAATCTCCGTTCCGACGACTTCGGCGCGTTGTTCTCCCGATTCTTCGGCAACCGATATTCCGACTCCCCGCCGCTGCCGTCGAACATCATTATCGGCGGCGTTTACGGGCGGCACGATGGCGTCAGTTTCCGGCGCATGCATTACCACGGCGATTTCAGTGTTTCGTTTCCCGATCCGCAGGATGAGATCACGTTTGTGATCCCCACGGCGGGCAAGATTGTCTTCAACCACGCGACCGAGTCCATCGGTGTGACGCATGTGGGTCTGGCGGTTGATAAGGCCGATATTCGTTCGATGCGCTTTGTTGATGATCATGCGCATCACGGCATGTCGATCAATCGTCATCAACTCACCGAGCGGTTGTCGATGCTGTTGGATAAACCGATTCTGCAGAAGATCGTTTTTGCACCCAGCGTGGACCTGAACACCGCAGCGTTTCAGGGGATTCGGGCGTTGATTGATCTGGCGACGGGTGCGGAGTTTGATCTGTTGCTCAACAGCGGGACGTTGATGCCGTCGCGGTTGCGCGAGATGTTGATTGATGCGGTGCTGGAGGCGTGGCCGCATAATTTTTCCGAGGCATTGCAGCGGCCGACGGCGATGGTTGCGCCAAGGCATGTGAAGTTGGCGGTGGAGTTTATTCAGGCGCATCCGGAGCAGTTGGTCAGTGGCGTGGATCTGGCGCGCTTGAGCCATGTCAGTCAGCGCGCGTTGCAGGAGGGATTTCGGCGGTTTGTCGGGATGTCGATTGTGGCGTATCAGCGGCAGGTGCGGCTGGAGCGGGCTTATGCGGTGTTGAAACAGCGGGGTTCGGGGTCGGTGACGGAGGTGGCGTTGCGGTTCGGGTTTAGTAATGTGGGGCGGTTTTGTCAGTATTTTCAGGGGGCTTTTGGGGTGAGTCCGGCGGATTTGCGCGGGCGGAATTGATCGGTTCATAAGTTGGAAAGCTGACTGTGGGAGCGAGCTTGCTCGCGAAGGCGGTGGGTCAGTCGATGTTGATGTTGACTGGTCTGGCGCTTTCGCGAGCAAGCTCGCTCCCACATTGGTTTTGGGTTGTTTTCTGGATTTGGGTCGTCACTAAACTGGCAGTTGGATTGCGTGGACAGGGTTGATCGGTTCATAAGCTGGAAAGCTAACTGTGGGAGCGAGCTTGCTCGCGAATGCGGTGGGTCAGTCGATGTTGGTGTTGGCTGATCTGGCGCTTTCGCGAGCAGGCTCGCTCCCACATTGGGTTTAGGGGTGTTTGTTGGATCGGGGTCATCCTTGATCCCGTGTGTCTTTTAGAAGGCGTAGCTGGCTTTTAGACCACCATTGAAGCCGTGGCTGTCGCCGCCGCCATTGGCGCCGATTTCTGCACCCAGGCTCAGGGCGTCGAGGCTGGCCATCACATTCACACCGCCGCTGAACTGATCGCGATTATCAAAAGCCGCGCGTTGTTCGATGTCGAGGCCCAGCAGGTGGCTTTGGCTGTCGACCTGGTTGTCGCCCAGTGTGCGTTCGTAACCCACTTGCACGCCCGGCACCAGTTGCCATGCGCCCATCGTCACCGGGACAAAACCTACGTTGAGGTTGGCGACGGCGCTGCGGCGGGTGGCGCTGTTATCGTCGACGTCGAGTGCAAGTTCGCTGCCCTTCTCTTTGAAGCCGTTGAGGTCGAGGTGGCTGACGCGCAAACCGAGGCTTGGCTCGAAGGTCATGCCGTTGACCGGGGCGCGGTAGCCGAGGGCGATGGTGGCGCCGGTGAGGTTGCCATGGGTGTCGCCTTTCGCGGTGCCGAGGCCGCCGCCGAGGTCGCGTTTGCTGTCGTAGTCGATGTAGCCGGCGCTGGCGTTAGCGTCGAGAAACAGGCCTTGTTCGAGGCTGGTGAAGCCGTAGCGGGCGCCGACGTTGAGGAAGGTGAAGTCGGTGTCGGCTTCGCCACCCGCGCCGCCAATAGTGCCTTTGCTGTAGCCAAAGCCGCCGCGTGCGCTGAGTTGTTCACTGAAACGCTGGGTGATGCCGACCATCAGGCCTTGGCTGTGTTCGTTGCTGCTCTCGGCGTGGGCCGAGCCATCGGTGCCGAGGTAGCCGGCGAGCGCGGTGGTCCAGAGGCGATATTGGCCGACCTTGAGGTCAGTGCCGCTGGCAAACGGCGCAGCGGCTTGTTCGATCATCGCGTTTTGCCGCAGCAGATAGCTGGCGGCGTCGGCGTGCACCTGGCCGCCGACCTGGGATTCGACACCGCCGAGGGTGCCGGCGTCGATGGCCGATTGCAGGTAGTAGTTGTAGGCGCTGTAGGTGCCGGACAGATTGGTGTTCTGCAATTGGCGAAGCAATTCGGCGCCGGCAGCAGCGTTGCCGATCAGCCCGGCCTGACCCGGCAGGCTGTTGTATTCGACCAGTTTGCCGCGCAGCACATAGATGGTTTCTTGCGACAGACCGAGGCCTTGTTTGAGGTAGTTGTCCATGCTGCCGTATTGCGCGGTGACTTCGTCGAGGCCGGCCTGCAGGTAGCTGGCCTGCACGCCGAGCAGCGGCTCGTAAATGGCGGCCATGCTCGGCGGCAGCGCTTTGAGCGTGGCGGCGACGCGGGCGGCGGTGTAGTCGTTGGTGGCGAGGTAATTGGCCATGATGGTCGCGTTGTCGACCCCGGCGATGCTCTGCAACACGGCGGCGGTCCAGCCGGTGCGATCCTTGCCGGCGGTGCAGTGGAACAGTTGTGCGGCGTCGACGCCGGCGAGTTCATTGAACAGCTTGCCGAACTGGCCGCGCATGCCGGCGTCACTGACGAAAGCGCGGTTGGTCTGTTCCATCATGGCGATGGCGTCGGCGGCGCTTTTGAAGGAGATGTTGGTGATATTCGAACCGGAGGTGGTGCTGCCGATGATGTCGATGTTCTGCCAGGTTGCGCCGCTGATCATGGTGTCGGGGGTGGCGGCGATTTCGCTGGGGGTACGCAAGTCGTAAACGGCTTTGATGCCGAGGCTGTTGAGGGTCGCCAGATCGGATGCCGTCGGGGTCAGCGCGTTGGAGCGGTAGAACACGCCGCTGCGCATCGTGCCGTCGTGGGCCGTGGTGTACGCGGTGGTAATGCCGGCGACGTCGCGGAAGTTGTCGATGCCTTGCAGGCGCGGCGTGTCGAGCGGTACAGCCTCGGCAGCATGGGCGGCGGCGATGGACAGGCTCAGTACGGACAGCGAACACAGAAGACGTTGAAACACGGTGCAGCCTCATTTCGGTTAGCGTTGGGCTGCCTACTATCTGCACTGAATTGACACGAAATATGACAAATTCGCGTAGCGCGAAAATGCCTGCGCGAATGGGCCGTGGGGTGCGTGAATTGTCCATCGGGTCGGATGGTGGAGTTTGAGCGGCGACCCTGTGGGAGCGAGCTTGCTCGCGAATGCGGCGGGTCAGCTAAGGTGATGTTGGCTGACAGGGCCCCTTCGCGAGCAAGCTCGCTCCCACAGGGTTCTTCGGGATGCTGGATATCTCGGTTTTCACACAAAAACTGTAGGAGTTCGGGATTGCTGGATATCCTGGATTTGACACAAATTTTGTAGGAGTGAGCCTGCTCGCGATAGCGGTGGGTCATTTAGCAATGATGTGGCAGATAGACCGCGATCGCGAGCAGGCTCACTCCTACAGGGTTCTTTGGGCTACTAAAGATCTGTGGTTTGCCACAAACCTGTGGGAGCAAGCCACAGGGATTGAAGGCCGGCATTGGAATAGTTGATCTACAACAATATCCGCCGATCCCGGCGGCGGTATTCTGAATGGGCTGAAAACAGCCGTGCTGTGCGCACGTCACAGGCCTTGTGGCCAAGGTGGCGCTAAATGAACAAAAAACGCATTGTCTGGGGGAGCATTCTCCTGGGCCTTCCGTGTGTCTTGCTTCCGGTACTTTTGATGGGTTACGTCGCCTGGATGTTGAATCTGGTGGCTGCGCAGCAACGCCTGGAAACCCTCGCTTCCGTCGCCTCTAGTCGCGCCCACGGGACTTTCAGTGAAGCGGCCGGTGCACTGAAATCCATCGCTGGATCGCGTCTAGCGCCGTGCACCCCGGAAAGCATCGACGAGATGCGTCTGCTGACCATCAACACCCTCTCGGTGAAGTCGATCGGCTACGTCGAAGAAGAGATTTACGCCTGTGGTTCCTGGGGACCGGTCGGGCAGCACGCGACGCCATGGCGCGAGGATTTCACCACATCGGACGGCGTGCGCGTTTCACTCGGCGTGCAGTCGCGCATCGTTGCGGCGAAACCGATGATGGCGCTGCAGTATGCGGCGTTCAACGTGCTGGTCGATCCCCAGCAGTTCCTGCATGTAACGCTCGATGAGGATCTGCACCTGGCCGTCGGCACCGCTGCCGGGCAACTGGTCAGCGCCTCGCGCCCGGGCGCGGAACACTTTCTTGCTCGCGTACATTCCGGCCCGCACTCGGGCCTTGCCGACGGCTACCTCTACACCCTCGTGCACAGCGGCGACTGGGTCGCCATCGCCGCGCTGTCGCGCCATGAGCTGATGCAAGGCTTGATCCGCCGGGAGTTACTGCTGTTGCCCATCGGTGGTTTGCTCGCCGGGGTGCTGGTGTTGCTGATCGTGCGCCGCACCCGGCAACGTCTGTCGCCGCTGGCGGAACTGCAACTGGCGGTGCGCAATCGCGAGTTCGTTGTTCACTATCAACCGATCATCCGCCTCAGCGACGGTGCCTGCGTTGGCGCTGAGGCACTGGTGCGCTGGCAGCATCCGGATGGCTCGCGGGTGTGCCCCGATGCGTTTATTCCGCTGGCCGAGCACAGCGGTTTGATTCTGCCGATCACCGATCAAGTGATTGACCACGTGATGGACGACCTCGGTCCGCTGCTGGTCAAGGAACGCAGTCTGCACGTGGCAATCAACCTGGCGGCGAAAGACGTCAGCAGCGGCCGCTTTCTGCCGATACTCGACGCTGCGTTACGCCGCGCCGACGTGCAACAAAAGCAGATCTGGCTGGAGGCCACCGAGCGCGGCTTCGTTGAGATTGATGCTGCCCGCGCCACCGTCAATCGCGCCCGTGAGCTGGGTTATCTGGCGGCTATCGATGATTTCGGCACCGGGTTTTCTAGCCTGCAGCATTTGCAGCAACTGCCGCTGGACGTGCTGAAGATCGACAAGTCGTTTGTCGACAATATCGATCAGGATGCCGCGACCGGCACCGTGACCGGCCACATCATCGAAATGGCCAAGAGTTTACGTTTGCAGATCGTTGCTGAAGGTATCGAGACCGAAGCGCAGCGCGATTACTTGCGCGGTCAGGGCGTACAGTTTGGTCAGGGCTGGCTGTTTGGCAAAGCGATGCCCGCGGAGGAATTCTTGCGGTTCTATCAAGAGCGGGCAAACGTGCTTGTCGACCATCCAGCGCTAGAAAGCGTGTAACTATCGACGAGCCCCGGACAAGCCACCCGCCAGCCGATCAAGAATCTGCACGAGCTCAGGTCGCGTCCATTTTTCCCACGGTACGACCTCCTCGTCATCACCGGTGTGCCTATGCTCTCCGGAATCAAACGCCAGGTAGATGGAAAAAGCCGGCTCGGGCATTTCGGCATCCATGCCGAGGTTGACGATATCGCCGAACAACAGATTCATCACCTCGTCGCACGCGTGAAAGTCGCGTACACCGCTAAGGAACTGATCGGCCATGGCAATCGCGACTTGATTCAACAGGTCGCGAGGATTCATCTGCACAGCCTGACAAATAAGGCTCAAGTCGTGAATCGTGTCTTGCTCCAGAATTTGCAAAACGTAAGCAAGATCAGCGCGGCTCAGGGTCGGCAAGGCGTGTCCTCCGGGCGTACAGTGAAGTGCGCGCGCAGCATGCGATGAATCGCCGCCCTTGCCAATATTTGCCTCACGCTTCAATTGGTCTGGCTGACAACCTTGATGCGCGTAATCCCTACTCGCTCGGCATGTTCAAGAATCTGCTCGGGCGTTGAATCCGCTGTAGGCATGATCAAACCGTTTTCCGCATCGCCCAAATGCAGTTCCAGTAGATGCATCGCGGCCTCGTGCTTGGCCAACTGCTGCTCCTTGAGTTCAAGCAGAAAAGTCCGAGGCTCGCCATTGAATAGATATTTGATGTGATAGGTGTACATGATGTCATCCACGTCAGTAGGAAAAGGCACTGATCATCCTGACGCGACGGTCAGTTTTTAGTTCAAATTGAATCGCCTCTCTGGCCAATCTGGAATTCATGGCAAACTTTTTCCTTGCCGAGGCGTCCCTTTCTTAAACCCCCAACCGGCTGATTTCAGCCAAGGACTGGCGATGACCTTTTTCATTTTTCTTCTGGCCTGCGCTGCGGCGGCAGCCACCGGCGTGATGTTCAAACCAGGGCCGTGGTACGAAGGGCTGAACAAACCCGGTTTCACCCCGCCCAATTGGGCGTTCCCCGTGGCCTGGACGCTTATCTATCTGCTGCTGGCCTGGGCCGGTTACCGTTTGAGCCTGATCCCTGGCAGCCAGACTGTGCTGGCGCTGTGGGCGGCGCAGATTGCGCTGAACACGCTGTGGACGCCGGTGTTCTTCGGCGCGCATCAGGTGTTGGCGGCGATGGTGATTCTCACCGTGTTGTGGCTGGTGGTCGCGGCGATGGTGGTGCTGGCGATACAACTGGACCTGATCACTGGCTTGATCCTGTTTCCTTATCTGGCGTGGCTGTGCGTTGCCGCCGCGCTGAATTTCTCCATCCTGATCAAGAACCGCTGATGACCAATGCCAATTGGGGTACTGCAGCACCGTGGGCGCAGGGCGAGCGCGAGTTGGCGCAGGTGCGTGCCTTCAACCGCAAACTCGCCTGGCTGCCGCGGTTCAAGATCCGCAACCGCCTGACGCCGCGTTTGATTCAGGCGCTGTTGCGCGTCAGTCAGGTCGGCGGTGCGAGGAAGTTGCGCGAGCATGGTCTGACGGCTGAGCAGAAGATGCTGGGTAACGTGCCGGTGCGGATCATCCGCCCCAAAGGTCCGGCGAAAGGCGTGGTGCTGGATTTCCACGGCGGCGGCTGGGTGATCGGCAATGCGCAGATGGACGACAATTTCAACATCGCCATCGTCAACACCTGCCAGGTGACGGTGGTCTCGGTCGATTATCGATTAGCGGTTTCGACGCCGATTGAAGGTCTGCTGGAGGACTGCCTCAACGCGACTCGCGGGGTCTTGAGTGATGCCGAATTTGCCGGTCTGCCCGTCGTGGTGGTCGGTGAATCGGCGGGCGGTCATCTGGCGGCGGCGACGTTGCTGGCGCTCAAGCAATGGCCGGAATTGCTGCAACGCATCAGCGGCGCGTTGCTGTATTACGGCGTCTACGATCTGACCGGAACCCCAAGCGTACGCAGCGCGCCGGCGGATACGCTGGTGCTGGACGGCCCGGGCATGGTCGAGGCGCTGCGCTTGCTGACCCCGGAACTGACTGACGAACAACGCCGCCAGCCACCGTTATCACCGCTGTACGGCGACTTCAGCGGTTTCCCGCCTGCGCTGCTGTTTGCCGGTGAGCTCGATCCGCTGCGCGACGACACCCTCGACATCGCCAAACGCTGGGCGCAATCGGCGCCGGTCGAAATGTACCTGCTGCCCTCCTCGCCTCACGGTTTTATCCACTTCCCCACGGCCATCGCTCAGGGCGTTCTGGCCTACAGTCGGAAGTGGATTTCGGCGCGCATCGAGGCCGACACTCAAGCGCTTTGAAGCGCTGTGGCTTGGTACAACTGCCGATAGGCCATGACCAGTTGTTCTAGAGAAAATGCCAGATTGCGCCCGCTGGGATTGGGCAGGACCCAAACCGCCGCACCGCCGAAAGTTTCCGGCTGAAGGCCCCAGGCAATGGCTTTTTTCCCGGAGAGCCCTGCGTAAGCCGCTTTGCCAAGAAACGCCACATGCCGTGGTTTGTAGCGGGCCATCTTCGCTTCGAAATCAGCCGCAGCGGCGACAAACTCCTGCGCCGACACTTGATCCGCCCGCGCGGTAGGCCGGGCGACCACGGCGGTCAATCCGCACTGATATTGCAAAATCAAGCGGTCGTCTTCCGGGCGTATTTCTTCGGCAGTGAATCCGGCCAGCTGCAGCGTGCGCCAGAACCGATTGCTGCGCCCGGCGAAATGATGTCCCTGCTCCGCCGCCAGCAGACCGGGATTGATCCCGCAAAAGACCACTGACAAATCTTCCGCGAGAATGTCTTCGAGCGCGTTCATGAGCGCGCTCAGCCGCAAATCATGCTGACGGCGTTGCGCACAATCGCGGTCAGTTCTTCACGGGATTTGCCCGCCCGCGCGCGGATTGAAATGCTGTGCAGCAGCGAAGACGCGATAACCGCCAGCGCGGACAAATCGCTATCGGCTTTCAGTTCGCCAGCATCGATTGCCGTTTGCAAACGTGCTTCCAGATCAGCATCCAACTGGCTGAGGCGTGCCGATAGCACATTGCGGATTTCCGGGTCTTCGACCGCTTCGGTGGTCGCCGTACCGATGGCAAAGCAACCGCGAGGCTGGCCGTCGCCCGAGAAATAAATCGCCAATTGCCCTTCATAGAAGCTGGTCAGTGCCTGCACCAGGGTCAGGCTGTTATCGGTCAACGCGGCCTGCATGGCGGCGTGCGCGGTGTCCCAGTATTGATCCAGAGCCTTGATATAGAGCGCGTGTTTATCGCCGAACGCAGCGTACAGGCTTGGCCGGTTCATGCCGGCGGCTGTGGCGATGCTGTCCAGCGACGCGCCGGAATAACCCGTGTTCCAGAACACGCCAAGTGCCTGTTGCAGCGCCGTGTGCGGGTCATACGCACGAGGACGACCGCGGCCTTTTCCTTCTGTCGGTTTATTTTGTGCCATGTCGTACAAATTCCTTGCAAGGATAAGAAGTCGCTCATATTCTTACACCATCGCACAAAATTAAGGAACCAGAAATTCCTTGGTTAGCACCTTCGTTATGGCGCAGCTCGAATTGGCTGCTGCAACGACGAACAGCGGTTAGGAGCGATCCTCCCCCACCGCGCACGGATTTGAGTTTTCGCAGCCATTAATCACGTCGCGGCCACAGGCGATTGCCCCGGTCGGCCCGATGTCCCGTTTGCGCTTCAGCATTTTGGATAGAGCAGATCATGACCCAGCCAATTGATCTCACCGCAGCACATGCCAGCGCCCAGCCAATCGGCGATCTGACGGACACACCACCAAAAAAACCGCTCAAGCAAAGACTGCGGCCATTGCTGATGGCAGGCGTGCCCGCGCTGTTCGCGGTCATCGGCTACAGCCAATACCGGGCGAACGAGCCTTTCGTTTCCACCGACAACGCCTATGCCCGCGTGGCCAAGGCATCGATCAATGCGCGGGTGTCCGGGCAAGTGGTCGAGATTGCCGTGAACGACAACCAACCCGTGCGCAAAGGCCAGGTGCTGTTTCGCCTCGACCCGCAACCGTTGCAGATTGCAGTCGACCGCGCCGAAGCCCAGTTAGGCAATGCTCGCCTGCGCATCGACGGCCTCAAGGCCAGCTATCGCCAGCAACAAGCCGAACTGCAATCGGCCCGTGCGTCGGCGGACTACGATCAGAAAGAATTCGCCCGCAAAAAAGCGCTGGTCGCCACCGAGTTCGTCTCGCGGGCGGCCTATGAGCGCGCCGACACCGACCAGAAAGTCTCGCGCCAACGCATCGCTTCGATCGAGCAACAGATCGCCAGCACCGTAGTCGCCCTCAGTGGTGATCCCGACATCGCCATCGACCGACATCCAACCGTGCGCGAAGCCAAGGCGCAGCTCGACGAAGCGCAGCTCTATCTGTCCTACGCCACAGTGACCGCACCGGCCGACGGCATCGTGGCCAAGGTCGACGACTTACAAGTGGGCAATTACGTCAGCAACGGCAGCGCGGCGTTCGCATTGATTTCCGATCACGAGACCTGGATCGAAGCCAACTTCCGCGAAACCCAGCTCACCCATATGCGCCCCGGTCAGACGGCGACGATCACGCTCGATACCTACCCCAATCGCCCCTTTAAGGCCCACGTGATCAGCATGAGCCCCGGCGCTGGCGCGGACTTCGCCCTGCTGCCGCCGGAAAACGCGACCGGCAACTGGGTCAAAGTCGTGCAGCGGGTGCCAGTGCGCCTCGAACTTGACGACGCCGATCCGGCCATGCCGCTGTTCTCTGGCACCAGTGCCACGGTTGAAGTCGACACCGGCCACCGCACGCCGTGGTGGTATCCATTCAAGTCGTTGCTCAGCGCGGGGTAATTCGTGATGAACGCCATTACCCGCAACAACTTGGTCGATCTGCGCGCATTGCGCTTTGTGGCGCTGCTGGCGACCTATCTGCAATCGATGAATCTGCCGTTGCCCAATGCCGCACTGCGTCTGATACAAGGCAGCCTGTCGATGACCGACGATCAGGCCGGGTGGATTTTCACGGCTTATCTGGCTGCCAGCGCGATCACCTTGCCGATCGCTCAGTGGCTCGCCGCCGCCTTCGGCTTGAAGCGGGTTTATCAGATTGCCCTGGTGCTGTTTGCCCTCGGTCTGTGGCTCAGCACGTTAGCGAGTACGCCGCTGGAATTCATCTCCGCGCGCATTCTGCAAGGTCTGGCCAGTGGCGTATTGGCGCCGCTGTCGATGGCAATTGCACTGGAAACGCTGCCGGCAGAAAAGCGTCCTGCGTTCGGCGCGAAATGGACGGCGCTAGTGTTGTTCGGCATCGTCAGCGGGCCGAGCATTGGCGGCCTGATCTGCGAGTACCTCGACTGGCGGCCGATGTTTTACCTGAGCCTGCCGCTGATCGCGTACATCTTCATGACGGTGGCGTTGCTGCTCGCCGAGAAAAAAGCCGAGCAGCGTCCGCCCTATGATTTCTTCGGCTTCGGCACGTTCACCGTCGGCATGATCGGTCTGCAAATGCTCCTTGACCGTGGCGAGCGCCTGAACTGGTTCGACTCGCTGGAAATCTGCATCGAAGCGCTGGCCTGCGCGCTCGGGTTGTACCTGTTCATCGTGCATCGGTGGACGGCCAAAGTGCACTTCGTCAGCAAGGCGTTGCTGCGCGATCGCAACTTCGTGCTGTCGACGGTGATGTTCTTCGCCCTCGGTTTTGTGCTGCTGTCGACCATGGCGCTGACCTCGCCGATGCTCGACGAAATCATGGGCTACCCGCCGGACACCACCGGGTTCCTGACCATCCCGCGCGGCATCGGCCTGGTCGGCGCGTTCCTGCTGATCGGCCGTGCGCCGGGCTGGATCGACACACGGTTGTTTATCACCGCCGGTATCGCGCTGGTGGTCTACGCCAATTGGCTGATGCTCGGCTACTCGCCGCTGATGGACTGGACGCCCGTGGCGTGGAGCGGATTCCTTCAAGGCGTCGGCCTCGGCGTGCTGATGCCGGCGCTGAGCAAAGTCGCGTTCAGCACGCTCAATCCGGCATTGCGCGCGGAAGCCACCGGCCTGTTCAACCTGCTGCGCGTCTATGGCAGCACCCTCGGAGTGGCGGTGGTGCAGATTTTTTTCTTCAACAACACCCAAGCCATGCACGTCGCGCTGGTCAGCCAGTTGACGCCCTATCGAACGGCGCTGCCGACCTCGTTATCGGCGCTGGAAGGTCTGAACCACCTGGTGACCCATCAGGCTGCGTTCGTCGCGGTCATGGGCCAGTTCAAGATTTTGATGCTGGCGATGCTCGTGGTGAGCCCGCTGGTGCTGTTGCTGCGCAAACCGGCTGCAGCCAACTGATCTTTGTGGAGTCTGCAAAATGAAAACGTCTACGCGCTTCACTCGTTCTGCAATTCCCAGCGCCTTCAGCGTATTGGCCTTTACTTTGATGCTCTCGGCCTGCACCGTCGGCCCGGATTTCCAGCGCCCCGCCGCCGGCTCGTCTGAGCACTATGATGAGCAAGCCGAGCAGTCGACCGGTGCTCAGCGGTTTGACATGGGCCAACGCATTCACGGCGATTGGTGGGCGGCGCTGCGCTCGCCGAAGCTCGACCAACTGATGCGTCGCGCCATCGACGGCAACCTCGAACTGGTCGCCGCCGATGCGACCCTGCGTCAGGCCGCTGCCTCGGTTGCAGCAGCAGAAGGCGCGCTGTACCCGCAAGTGGATTTTGCGGCAGCGGGCGGTCGGCAACGCACACACAACGGGCCGAAGCCAAGCGTTGCCAACGTCTACGCCATCGGCCCACGGGTGACATTCGATCTGGATGCTTTCGGCGGCATCAAACGTGAAGTCGAAGGCCAGCAAGCATTGGCCGATTTGCACAAACATCGCTACGAAGCGGCCTACCTCACTTTGACCGGCGAAGTGGCCCGGCAGGCGCTGCTGATCGCCTCGGCCAATGCGCAGATCGCGGCGGTGCAAACGCTGCTGACCAATGACACGAAAAACCTTGATCTGGTGCAGCGTGCTCAGCAAAGCGGCAGCACCACGCGCATTGATGTGTCGCTGGCGGAAACGCGGCTGGCGCAGGATCGCACCCTGCTGCCACCCCTCGCCCAGCAGCGTGATGCGGCGCGGCATGCATTGTCGATTCTCGCCGGTAAAGGCCCGGCCGACTGGAACGCGCCGGATTTCACCCTCAGCGACTTTGCCTTGCCGACGACGCTGCCGGTCAGCCTGCCTTCGGAAACCGCCCGCAATCGCCCGGATATCTTGCAGGCCGAAGCCGAACTGCACATGGCCAGCGCGGCCGTGGGGGTGGCGACAGCCAATCTCTATCCGCGCATCGAGTTATCGGCGTCACTGGCGCAAGCCGCATCCGGCAATGGCGGCGCCGCACTATGGGGGTTCGCGGCCGGGCTGACCGCGCCGATTTTCAATGGCGGCACGCTGAAAGCCGAACGTCAGGCCGCCATCGATGGCTACAACGCCTCGCTCGCGCGCTATCAGCAGACGGTGATTGAGTCGTTCGGCCAGGTCGCGGACAGCTTGCAGGCGATCCATCACGGCGCCGAACAAAATCTGGCGCAGGACGATGCGTTGCGCGCCGCCGACAGCAGTTTGCGCCTCAACCAACAGGCTTACGCCCAAGGCGAAAACAGCGTCCTGCAAGTGCTCGAAGCCGAGCGCGCGTACGAGCAAGCCCTGCTTGGGCAGATTCAGGCGAAGACCGCGCGCTATCTCGACACCGTGCAGTTGTTCGTGGCGCTGGGCGGCAATTCCGTCGGCGTCTTCAAGCAAAAACTCGCCGCCCGTGCAGGCACTGAGCAAAACCCACTGTAACCACCGACACTGGAGAAAAACCATGACTTACGAAGCCTTTCACGATGCGCTTCGCGACACCCGCTGGCCGCTGAACAATGGTGCAGGCTCGATGCCGGCCGTTGGCTTTGGCACCTTGTTCCGCGATTTGCACACCACCACTGAAGCGGTCAAATGCGCGTTGGAGGTGGGTTTCCGCCACTTTGACTGCGCTGAGCGCTACCGCAACGAGGCGCAGATCGGCGCGGCATTCCAGCAGGTGTTCGCTGCCGGGCAGATTCGCCGCGAAGACGTGTTCATTACCACCAAACTGTGGAACACCAACCACCGTCCCGAGCGGGTCAAACCGGCCTTTGAGGCGAGTTGCCAACGCTTGCAAACCGACTACATCGATTGCTACCTGATCCACACGCCGTTCGCTTTTCAGGCGGGGGATGATCAGGATCCGCGCGATGTATTCGGCCACGTCATCTACGATGGCGAGATCACATTGCTCGACACCTGGCGGGCGCTGGAAAGTCTGGTGGATGAGGGTCGCTGCAAATCCATCGGTTTGTCGGACATTACTTTGGAAGCGCTGAAAGAAATCGTCGCGCACGCACGGATCAAACCGGCCGTGGTGCAGATCGAGTCGCACCCGTACCTGCCGGAATGGGAAATGCTCGAGTTCTGCCAACAGCACGGCATCATCCTTCTGGCGTTCGCGCCGCTGGGTCACGGGATGCAGCCGAATGTGCTGGAGGACGCCGTGCTGACCGGCATTGCCCGGCATGTACAGAAAACCCCGGCGCAAGTGGCGCTGGCGTGGGCGGTGCAGCGTGGCACGGCGTTTCTGACGACCTCGGCGACGCCAGCGCATATTCAGGAGAATTTTGATGTTGCGACATTGCCGCAGCGGGCGATGCGTGAAATCAAGGAAGACATCAGCACGCGGATCCGCTTCAATTCGGTGGTGGAAACCGGGGTGCCGGGGTTTATTCCCGGGCGTAAGTCTTGAAGTTTATGGCGTGACGCAGAGTGTAGCCCTCACCCCCCGCCCTCTCCCGGAGGGAGAGGGAGCCTGATTGGGGGATGTTCAAGTGATGTGAACATCCAGAATGCTTTGTCGAATCCATAATCGCCAAGGCCTTTCAGGTCGGCGGATAACACGAGACATCCCGATCAGTCCCCTCTCCCTCCGGGAGAGGGTTAGGGTGAGGGACGCTCATGCGCCGAATCCATAATCGCCAAGGTCTTTCAGGTCGGCGGACAGCGCAAGACACCTCGGTCAGTCCCCTCTCCCTCCGGGAGAGGGTTAGGGTGAGGGGCTGCCATTAGAAGTGAACACCGACTCACCAACTCCACACAACCCACCATAAGGCGGAACAACGATGGACGTTTTCCAGAGCATGCGTTTCTTCGTCGCCGTCGCGCAAAGCGGCAGCTTTACGGCGGCCGCCGAGCTGCTCGACACCACCACAACCAACGTGTCCAAAGCCGTATCCGCCCTTGAAGCCCGCCTGCACACGCGGCTGATCAACCGTACCACCCGCCGCCTCGCCCTGACCGAGGCGGGACTGCGTTATCTGCAACGCTGCGAGCTCATTCTCGACGATGTCCGCGAGGCCGACGAAGAGGCCGGCACCGCACAAACCCTGCCCGTGGGTCGCTTGAAAATCCACGCGATGTCGGCCATCGGCAATCACTATGTGATCGACGCCATCGCCCGCTATCGCGAGATTCACCCTACGGTGATGTTCGACCTGACCCTGACGAACCGCGTACCAGACCTGCTCGAAGAAGGCTACGACATGTCCATCGTACTGGCCCGTGAACTGCCGGATTCCGGCTTCGTCGCGCAACGGCTGGGCATCACCTACAGCATCCTCTGCGCGTCGCCGGCCTACCTGGAAAAACGCGGCATGCCCCACTCGCCCGACGCCTTGGCCGAACATGAGTGCCTACGCATCGTCAACACGGTGATGCCAGTGGAGCACTGGACGTTCGAGGGGCCGCAAGGCATGGAGACCATCACCATTCCCGTGTCGCCCTTCCATATCAACACCGCCGACGGCATGACCATCGCGATCAGAAAAGGCATGGGCATCGGCATTCAGCCGATAGCATCGGCCGTGGATGGCCTGCGGGCGGGGACATTGGTGCGGGTGCTGCCGGAGTACCGGCTGGAGGAGTTGAACCTGTTCGCGATCTATCCGTCGCGCAAGTTCGTTGATGCAAAAACCAGAACCTGGGTGGATTTTCTCAAGCAGTCGATCCCGGAATTATTGGCATCGGACGAAGATATTGCGGGAGCAAGAAAGCACTGAGCGCAGCAGACAAGGAGTGTCGACCCTCCCTTCTCTGCAGTGAATCAACTCGAGCAGCCGGTGCCCATGACCTGGTATTGCAAAACATGGCGCTCGCCATGGGAGTCTTCATAAGTCATCTGCACCGGCACCGGCGCGCACTCATTGGCCGGCTCGGTGATCGAGATCACATGCTCGATGTCGAGTTTGCTCGAGTAGCCATAGGTTTCGACCGGCAGGTTTTGCGTCGGCGCTGAATCCGCATAGGCCTGTGCGCCCAGACTGCCAAGCAGTAACGCCATTGCGATTTTCATTGTGTTCATGATGCTCACCGTCTCGTTGAGTGGGCCGACTCAGCGTGATTGCTGGCGGCTTGAGGACGATGCTAGGGAATGGTGGCGGCGGGAAAAATCGGGCGGAGGGACAAACACTGTTGCCAAATAGAGGGTGAATACCTCGATTCGATTCTCGAGGGCGCTCCGCCACAGCGAGTGGCTCACCGGCTTAGCTCAAGGGTCGGGGTTCACGTAAGATCTGTCCACAGCTCCTTGACCGAGGAGACAGGCTCATGAATACGAAGGGATAACGTGAACCTAAGAGAAGAAATCGAGAGGATTTTTGAGGGCAATGCCTTCGCCAGGCCGCTTTACTATTCCTACCCCGGAGGACTGCGCTTCGAGCTCTCCGAAACGGGTGGGATCATTGAGCAGTTCCTGACCGCCCTACGAAAATCGACAACGATCTGTGGCGATATCTTTTCTGACGCGGCAACGTTTGTCGTGTGTCTGCGAACTCACTCAGGCAGCCATGGATTTAAGCATCGGGCCGCGATTCAGGCATTTCGATCTGCAGGCGTTGATTTCCCTCCTGAACGCTCAGTCTGGAGCGAGGCGATAGATCCCGAAGAATGGTATTGCGAGGAAGAGCCGGAGTACTGGATCAACATCGCATTCGAAGCATCGATTGCAAGTCTTCCGGCATTTCTCTGGTGCGCGTTGACTAAAGATTTTGGCGCTATTGAGCCCAATCCCCACTGTGATGTGTATCTGTTCAATCTGCCGAAACAGGTCATGGTTTTTCCCTACGACGACAGAGGCATGGATGTCGTCGGCCCTAATGCACCGCTACTTTCGCAACTGTACGAGCGGCACAATCAATACCTGCTTGACTATGACCGCTCGGCCATGGACGCCACGTTCGCAGGGGCGCGTTAGTCGCTACACCGGACGCTGGCATCAGCGACGAATCCAAAAAGGGAGCTTTTGGGCGTGAGCAATACTGGGGGCGCAATATGGAAATAGATCGTCTGCTCAAGAAGCGGCAACTCAATGTGCAGGAACAGAATGCGGTGACTGCCCATCGCCTGACGGAAACCGCTCGATTCTGGCGTGATACCAATATTCCCGAGGCCTTGGCACGTTTCGGTGAGCGCCAAGGTGTTGATTGGTCAGAAACCGTCGTACTCGATCTTGAAGTCGACTTTCCCGGAATGCCACGCCTGTATGGCTTGATCCTCGAGCAAGCGGAACGGTTCATAGCGTTTCAAATTGACACCGACAGCGATCATCAACACGTTGATTTCGTAAGCCAATGGGAGGATGTCTCGGCGCATCAGAACTATTCGGCTTCCGAGCGCGGCACTGGCAAAGGCTTTGCTGTGATTGCGTTGCAGGTCAGGCGTGAAGTACTTGCACATCGATAGGCGCCGGTTTTCAGGCATAGGTTTCCTCTCCCTTGAAGGCCGACAATCGCCGCACTCAGGCGATGTAGAAGAAGTACAGCGCCAAACCCAGCAACTGCATGAGCAGCAGAATGGAAAGCAAATGATTACAGCCCTTCCAGACGTTGCTCACCGGTTTGTTTCTGGCGACTCGGTAACGCAGGTAACTGTCGAGTGAAAGCGACGCCGTGGGGATCAACACGAACAAAAACGTCAAAAAGAAATTAAACATTTCCTTTGCCCATCGACTCCCAACATGAAACCGGATTTGTTCGCTGCATCGTGCACTGCTCAAGTCGTCTGAGCAGACAGCTTAGCTGATCGGCATGTACCCGGAATCCTTGGGGTTATGCACCGCAGTGATCCCGGGCGATAACGCTTGGTGGGGACAAGTCAGTGACATGCAAACCCGCAACACCGCCATTCAATGGCAGAATCCCCTGACCCTGATGATTTCGGAGACCACAATGCTGCGCGTGTTTGAACAACGGCTCGACCCATTTCCTCCCGACGAAACACCACCCCCGCCGGTCGGCCTGATGCGGTTCCTGTGGGCCTGCACGCGCGGCGCACGCGGTTACATCCTCGCGTTGGCGCTGCTGAGTGCCGGCGTGTCGATCTATGAAGCCTGGCTGTTTTCCTTTCTTGGCCAGGTCGTCGATCTGCTCTCGACTTGGCAGGCCGGTGGCGGTGTCAATGCGCAGGAAAGTCGCGTGCTGTGGGGCATCGGCATTGTGTTGTTCATCAGCATCGGGCTGGTGGCGTTGCGCACCATGGTTCAGCACCAGGTATTGGCGATCAATTTGCCGCTGCGGCTGCGCTGGGATTTCCATCGGCTGATGCTGCGGCAAAGCCTTTCGTTCTTCTCCGATGAGTTCTCCGGACGGGTCACGACCAAGGTCATGCAGACCGCGCTGGCCGTGCGCGAAGTCTTGTTCACGCTGATCGAAATCGCACCGGGCATCGGCGTTTACTTCATCGCGATCATCGCCCTGGCTGGCGGCTTTGCGCTGAAACTGATGCTGCCGTTCATTGCCTGGCTCGCGTTGTTCGGGCTGGCCATGCTGTACTTCGTGCCGCGCCTGGGGAAGGTCGGCCAGGAACAGGCCGATGCTCGATCATCGATGACCGGGCGCATTGCCGACGCTTACACCAACATCACTACGGTGAAACTGTTCTCGCACTCCAAACGCGAAGCGCACTTCGCCCGTGCAGCGATGGAAGATTTCAAACTCACCGGTTTTCGCCAGATGCGTCTGGTCAGCCAGTTCGAGATCGTCAATCAGACGCTGGTGGTCGGGCTGATTATCGGTGCCGGCGGCTATGCCCTGTGGCTGTGGCATCTGGGTCAGGTCGGCACCGGCGCCGTCGCGGCGATCACCGCCATGGCGCTGCGCATCAACGGCATGTCGCACTGGATCATGTGGCAGATGACGTCGCTGTTCGAAAACATCGGCACCGTGCAGGACGGCATGGCCACCCTCACCCGTGGCCCCAAAGTGCAGGATGCGCCGAACGCCGGCGTGCTGGTGCCGGCTGGCGGCGCGGTGTCTTTTGACAAGGTGAATTTCAACTACAACGGCGAACGCCAGGTCCTCGACAACTTGAGCCTGCACATCCGCCCCGGCGAAAAAATCGGCCTGGTCGGCCGCTCCGGCGCGGGCAAATCGACGCTGATCAATCTGCTGCTGCGCTTTTACGATGTCGACAGCGGTGAGATCCGCATCGACGGGCAAAACATCGCGCACGTAACGCAGGACAGTCTGCGCAGCGCAATCGGCATGGTCACCCAGGACACGTCGCTGCTGCACCGCTCGATACGCGACAACATCGCCTACGGCCGCCCGGACGCCACCGACGAAGACATCCGCCGCGCCGCCGCCAATGCGCAAGCCGACGGTTTCATCAGCCAACTCAGCGACAAGCAAGGCCACAGCGGCTACGACACCCTGGTCGGCGAGCGCGGCATCAAGCTCTCCGGCGGCCAGCGCCAACGCATCGCCATTGCCCGAGTGATGCTCAAGAACGCGCCGATCCTGCTGCTCGACGAAGCCACCAGTGCGCTGGACTCGGAAGTCGAAGTGGCCATTCAGGAAAGCCTCGATGAAATGATGCAGGGCAAAACCGTGATCGCCATTGCTCATAGGCTGTCGACGATTGCGGCGATGGATCGACTGATAGTCATGGATGAGGGGCGGATTATCGAACAGGGGACGCACACTGAGTTGCTCAACAGAAACGGCATTTATGCGCGACTCTGGCAGCATCAGAGTGGTGGGTTTCTGGGTGAGGAACAGGGCGTGGCGGCGGCGATGGATCAGGCTTGAGGATGCGGGGCTGAAGGGGGAGCGACTGCTGTCGGACTGGAGCGCTAAAGTTTGCGACCCATCTGCCGAAAGCTTTCGTTCCTATCTCATGGAAGACTTCAATGTTTCGCTCAGTTTTTTTCGGCGTTGCCTTGCTCGCCGTCACGGCTACCAGCGCTGCCCAGGCCCAGACCGTCAATACGCCCGAACAACTGCTGACTGAGTTCTCTCGGTGCGATGCGCGATTTTTTGAAAGCCTGCGCGATGCACACCTGCCAGCCGGGACCTTGCGCCTGAGTGATTATGGCTCGGTCAAGGCGCCGACGATCATGAGTCCATTGCAGGAAGGTGGCACATACCAGGAGTTCGAACATCCGCTGATCGTCAACGGTGTCCGTATGATCGGCTATTACAACCAGGCCGAAACTATCAAGAGCGTCGGCAATTTCCTGTTCTGGGGTTTCGTAGCCGATGGATCTCCACAAGAAGTGGCCACAAAACTCAAGCCGCTTATCGTCGACAACGCACGCTTTGTCAGTCAGGGCAACGCCATTGCCCGTGCCGAAATCCGCCGCGTCGGTGACCCGATCGGCCAGTGGCGCACCGAGGGGCTGACCGGACCTGGAGTCGCCACGCCGTTTGGTTTCGTGGACCGCGTATTGATGGTCGACACAGGCGACAAGGCACCGCCACTCGCAGGGCACACCACTGTGTTCTGCTCGCTGCAAGGCACCGTGACCGCGCCGCTTTTGCAGGTCTATCGCCCTGACCTCAATGCTCATCTGCTCGACTGACCGGAATGCTTATCATGAATTTTCGCTGGCCTGCACTGATCGCCTGTTCCGTCATTCTCACCGGCTGTGCCGGGATGCAGAATCCGCAAAGAGCCAACCTTGCCCACTGTGGTAATCAGTTCAAGGCGTACAAAGCCCAAAGCTACCCTCTGGCACTGCAGGAAGGTGACCTGTGCCTGAAGGAAAATACACTTACTGTCTCGTTTCAAAGTTTGGTTTATGCGGTTCAGGCCGAGACCTACAGCAACCTCAAGCGCTTTCCCGAAGCCGTGGCCGCCAAGGAGAAATCCATGCAACTGGCAGGCAAGCCTGATCCGCGCGCCAACCTCGATTTGAGCGCCATGTATCGCGACGCTGGCAACCCGAAGAAAGCCCTTGAACTGGTGCAGTACAACCTTGATAACGAGTTGGGAGAAGCCGGAAAGGGTTCCGGCTTCCATATGCCGACCTACTATCATCTGGGCCTCGCACTGACAGACCTGGGTCAGTACCGAGAGGCCGCTGAAGCATTCAGCACCGGCCTTCAGCGCCAGCCGGACTATGCCTGGGGTTATTACGCGCGCGGGATTGCGTACGACCACTTGGGAGACAGGGCTGACGCCAAGGCCGATTTCACGAAGTTCTCGCAGATCGTCGACAAGAAGTATGTGATGGAAGAGCACAAGGCCAAGCTCGCGGACTACAAGATCTCCATGCCGTAATTTGAGTGCTGCGCTATTGCTGAATGCCGCACGAACGCCGTGCGGCACATCACCCGTGATCGTTGTTCGTTTTATCTGAGGTAGTACTTTTGAAAAAAATAATGTCAGCCGGATGCGTAATCTTGCTCGTGAGTGGCTGCACCTTTACGGCCGTCGATAAGCTCGGGCCGGGTGAATATATGATCACCAGCCATGGCAGCATATTCAATTCAAGAGAAGGCATGCTGGAGAACATAAACCAGAAAGCCGCAAAGGCTTGTAATAACAAGCCTTACCATCTGGTAGGTGACTCAAACGCGAATATGGTTATCGCCACGCAAACACAGATTGGAAGCACTCCAACCACCATCCTTGGACTAAAAGCGATTTGCGAGGATGGCAGTTAATAGCCGAGACTTTCACTAAGCGGAGTGCGACGGCAACCCTTGAGCAGGGTACGAACGTTGCACTCCCTCCCGACGCCTTGATGGCCGTGCACTTTCAACTCGCTGGCACCGCAAACACCGCACTGGCCCGCGCAACCGTGCGCTCGCCAACATGCAGACTGACAGCAGCAAACGCCAGTTGGCGCCCCTTTTTTGAATACTCAAGACGCACTTCCAGCCACTCATTCATTTTCACCGAGCCAAGATAATCCAGGGTCATGCTGGCCGTGATCAATGGCTGCGGAGGATCGCTGGAAAAGGCCATGGCGTAACCCATGCCGACATCGGCCAACGTCGCCAATACGCCGCCATGCAAGGTGCCCCGACCATTGGCGTGGCGTGAGTCCGTCAATAAGCCCAGTTCCAGTTGCAACCCGCTGCCCCTCGCGTAGATCGGGCCAAGCAAATCGAGCAACGGGCTGCTGCGAGTAAACGGGGTGAATCCTTCGGGAATTGCGGTGACGTCCATGATCCCTCCTCGTGCCGGTGACTCACCGGCTTCATTGACCTGAACAGGAGGATTTGGGCAATCGCCTGATGGAGCAAGAACTATACGGATGCGGAATCTGCAGTGATAACCCGTCCCGAGCGATCAGCCGGTCGACGCCAGATCCGTACTAGCCATCATTCGAACACTGGCAAACGTCGATTCATTACGTGCCTGATCAAGCGTCGTCAGCGGCTTGATCATTGACGGCTGCGTTACCGGTTTACGGCTCATTTCAGAACCAGATCGCTCGTCACTCGGTGGCACACCAAAGTGCTCGCGATAGCATTTGGAAAAATGCGGAGTGGAAACGAAACCGCAGACATATGCCAGCTCAACGATCGACAGCGATGTTTGCTTGAGCAGCTGTCGCGCCCGAATCAGCCGCAACCTCAAGTAGTAGCGCGACGGCGTGCATTGCAGGTATTTCTGAAACAGCCGCTCCAGCTGTCGCCGTGACAGATCGACGTATTCAGCGAGGTTATCGAGATCAATCGGTTCCTCAAGATTGGCCTCCATTAACGCGACCACTTCCTGCAGCTTGGGCTGATGCGTACCGACCACGTGCTTGAGCGGCACGCGCTGATGGTCCTGCTCGTTGCGGATGCGCTCGTAGACAAACATCTCGGAAATGGCAGCGGACAGTTCACGGCCATGATCGCGGGCAATCAGGTGCAGCATCATGTCCAGCGGCGCAGTCCCGCCGGAGCTGGTGAAGCGGTTGCGGTCGAGGGTGAACAGGCTGGTGCTGACGCTGACGCGCGGGAAAGCTTCCTGCATGGCCGCGAGAAATTCCCAGTGCACGCTGCATTCGTAGCCATCGAGCAGCCCGGCTTTGGCCAGCGCCCAGCTACCGGTGCACACCCCGCCCAAGCATTTCGATTGACGCGCCAGCGCTTGCAGCCAGGTTGTGTGTTCGCGGGTTATCACGCTCTGGATGCCGACGCCACCGCAGACGATGACGGTGTCCGCCACGCAGGGATTGCTCCAGGCACCATCCGGGGTGATCGGCACGCCGTCGCTGGCCCAGACCGGGGCGCCACCGGGGCTGTAGGTATGCCAGCGATACAGCGTCCGGCCCGTCAGTTGATTGGCCATGCGCAAGGGCTCGACGGCGGACGCCAGCGACATGAGGGTGAACTTGTCCAGCAGCAGAAAACCCACGCATTGGGTTGTCGCGTCGGCCACGGAGGGGGTCGATGACATCATGTCCTCGTAAGAGTCGGTCTGAGACACAGGCGCTTGTCATGCCCCTCGACATTCGCGAAGGGCGTATCAGGTTCGGCGCAAACGCCTACCCCGCTGACGTGACCCTCGCCGCTGGCGCAGGATGACGCGACGTCACCAGGCCGATAAAGGAAATCGCCAGTGCCAGTCCGATGGTTGTAGTGACCTCGGTGCGGTGTTGCGGGGTGATCATCATCACCGCCAGCGCGGCGCAGATGAACACGATCACCAGCCACGTCAGCCATGGAAACAACCACATGCGAAAGGTCAGCTCGACATTGCGCTGGCGCAAAATCCGCCGCATGCGCAACTGCGACACCGCGATTGCCAAGTACACCAGCAAGGCAATCGCGCCGGAGCTGGCCAGCAGGAATTGAAACAGCCCGGCGGGCATGAAATAGCTCCACACCGTGATCAACGCCCCCAGCACGGTGCTGGCAATAACGGCCGCGCGGGGTACGCCTGCCGAGGAAGTCGCCTTGAGGATTTTCGGCGCATCGCCACGACGGCCCAGCGAGTACAGCATGCGCGAGGCAATGTAGATCGAGGAGTTCATGCAACTGGCCACGGCGATCAGCACGACCACGTCGACCATGAACTTGGCGTGGGGAATGTTCATGATTTCCAGAGCGCGCTGATAAGAGCCGACCGAGGCCAGCAACGGATCATTCCAGGGCACCACGGAGATCACCACGAAGATCGACAGCAGGTAAAACACGCCGATACGCCAGATCACCGAACGCGTGGCCTTGGCAATGTTTCGCGACGGGTCGTTGGATTCGGCGGCGGCGATGGTCACCGCTTCGGTACCGATGAAGCTGAACATGATGGTGATGAACGCACCGACCACCGCCGACAGACCGTTGGGCGCAAACCCACCGTGCTCGGCCATCAACCCACTCAATCCGCTGACGTCGCGATCCGGCACCCAGCCCATCAACACGGCAAAACCGACGCCGATAAAACCGATGATCGCCACGACCTTGGCCATGGCGAACCAGAACTCGAATTCACCGTACTTGGACACGCTGAACAGGTTGGTCACCACCAACGCAATGATCGAGCCCAACGCGAACAGCCAGGCATCGACCTGCGGAAACCATTGGTTCAACACATGCCCGGCGGCGAGCGCTTCGATAGGAATCACCAGAACCCAGAACCACCAGTAGAGCCAACCGATGGTGAAGCCGGCCCAGCGTCCGATGGCTTGATCGGCATAGGTCGAGAACGAGCCAGTGTCGGGGTTAGCCACCGCCATCTCACCGAGCATGCGCATGACCAGCACAACGAGCAAACCGGAGAACAGATAAGCCAGCAGAACCGCCGGCCCCGCCGCCGCAATGGCATGTCCTGAACCTACGAACAATCCGGCGCCGATAATCCCGGCAATGGACAACATAGTGACGTGACGAGGCTTGAAGCCCTGCGCCAATTGGCTACTCGAATCCGTTGAGTTCGGGCTGATCATTGGTTTTTTTATTCTCTGCTGAACGACATTCTAGCGAGTTGACCAAGGCAATCGAGCACGGTCGTTGCCTGCCGAGCCCCCCGAAAGAAGCCCCTTCAACCGCCGCAGTTCTTATCAACCCCATGATCTGGATGGGATTATTTTGATGTGAAGACGCGTCACCTTACCCGGCCTGTCAGATGATTCAGTAGCCTGATTGCGTCATGGTTGTGTCTGATATCGACATATCGAAACCAATCGGTCGCAATGAATACCGATAAGTCACCCAGTATCTGACGACAGATACCCTCATCTCGCCCTCACCTCCCCGCACACCCCGGCAACGTAAACACCACACGCGCCCCACACGGCGAGTTCGCCTCCGCCCACAAGTGACCGTCATGGGCTTCGATGATCGACCGGCAGATCGACAACCCCATCCCCAACCCGGTGACTTTGGTGGTGTAGAACGCGGTGAAAACCTCCTCCACCTGATCGCAGGCAAATCCCGGTCCCGAGTCGCTTACGACAATCCGCACGTCTTTCCCGACAGACTCGCTGACAATGATTAACCGACGCTCGCCCTCCTCGATCACCGCCATGGCCTCCAGACCGTTGATGATCAGATTGAGCAGCACCTGTTGCAGCTCGACGCGGTCAACCAGCACGGCAGGCAAATCGTTGACAAGGCGCGTGGTGACCGCCGCGCCATAGCGGGCCGCTTCACCCCGGGTAAACCCGACCATCTCGCCCACTACCGCGTTGAGGTCCACCGGATGTCGTTGCGGCGGTGTTTTGCGGATCAATGCGCGGATACGTCCGAGCACGTCGGCCGCGCGGTTACCGTCGTTGATGATGCGTCTGAGGCCCTGTTCAACTTCATCGGTGTTCGGCGGTTGCGCGCCGAGCCAGCGCAACGCCGCGTTGGCATTGATCACGGTGGCGGCGATTGGCTGGTTGACTTCATGGGCAATGGACGCTGCCAACTGGCCCATGGTCGCCACGCGATTAGCGTGGGCCAGTTCCGCTTGTACCTGGCGATATCGGCGCTCGCCTTCGCGCACTTGCTCTTCGGCCTGTTTGCGTTCGCTCAGGTCAAGCACGAAGGCCACGCCCTGCTGCTGACTGGCTTCGAATGCGGCCAGACCGACGATCACCGGCAGGCGAGTGCCGTCCTTGCGGATGTATTCCTTCTCGAACGGCTGGGCGCGCCCGGTGCGGATTGCCGTCGCCAGCGCGACTTCACTTTTCATGCGCAGTGGCGGCGGTGTCATGTCGCGCCAATGCACCCTGCCTGACAGCAGATCGTCGCGCTCGTAACCGACCATGCGCAGGAACGCGTCGTTGGCCTCAATGATTTCACCGTCGACACTCCAGACGATGATGCCGATGATATTGGCGTCGACCAACCGGCGAATCCTCGCCTCGCGCTCGGCGACGTCTCGATACAGCCGCGCGTTGTCCAGCGAGATCGCCGCCTGCGAAGCCACCAATCGCAATACGGCAATGCGCGCCGGACTGAACACACCCGCAGATAGATTGTTCTCCAGGTACAGCGCCCCGGCAATCCGGCCCTGATTCATCAACGGCAGGCACAGGATCGAGCGAGCGCCGCGTTGATGAATGTACAGATCAGCGGCAAATGCCGGATCGGCGACGGCATCGTCCAGACACAGATTTTCACCGGTGCGCAGGGTCTGGTAGAGCACCGATTCGGCCAGCATCGATGAACTTACCGGCTCATGGCAAAGCAGCGCGCTGTCGTCACCGACACTGGTTTTCGCGGCGATATACGGCGCCTCGCCTTCGATCAGAATCAGCCGGCCATGCTCGGCGCCAGCCTGTTCGATAGCGGTGCGCATGACCATTTCGACAAGTCGATCCAGCACGATCTCGCCTGAAACGGCCTGGGACACCTTGAGAACCGTGGCCAGATCCAGATGCTCGACCGGGGTGGCGATGGTCGCAGTCGGACCGGGCGCCGTATCTTCATTGCGCAGATAGCGGTGCTGTAGCTCCAGTTGCCGCACCTTGCCCTCAGCCCCCCAGCGCAAGTAACCGTAGCGCGCATCTTGCAGGTACAGGCGGGCGATTTTGCTCAGACCACGGGCACTGTAGAACCGCGCTGCGAGTTCGTTGGCCAAGGCTTCGACATGCACAAAGCCGTTGTCCCTGGCCAACTGAATCGCTTGCTCGTACAGCATCTCGGCTTCGATCAACTGCCCGGTGACCCGAGCGATTTCGGCTGCGACCAGCGCCGTCTGACTGGCGAAGGTTTCCGCACACTGTTGCGCCCAGGTTTGCAGTTGATCGTGGTGCTCGCCCAAGCGTTGCAATCGGTCGGTATCGGCTTCGCCGTGGGCAGCCAACGTTAACGCTGCGTAAAAGTGAAATTCGGCCTCTTCAAAAAACGAGGAGATCACCCACAACAGTTCCCGGGCCTGCGCCGCGCAATCGGCGGCCGCTGCGTAATCCCCGGCCAGATAACGCGCCTGCAACTTGCGCACCCAGTACTTGCCCCGAGCCAAGGCCAGGTCCGGAGCAGCGAGGTTCGCCTCAAAGCGTGTCTCATCGAATTCTTCATCATTGAAACTGCCAAACACCGGGGTCTGCCCTCGCAACATGCGGATCAGTGCCCGTTGGCAACTCATGAAACTGATCACCAGACCGAAGCGGATTCTTTGCGAGTAAGCCAGACCCGTTTCAGCCTGCACCTGCACTTCCGCCAGCGGCTCGCCAATGAACAGCAAGTCGGAAATCAGGCTATTGCCAGCGTAGGCTGCATAGGGCAAATCGCCGGTGCGGTTGCCGGCGCTGAGCGCACGCCGCAGCAATTCGCGGCACTCGCGCACCGGGCGCATCCAGCGCACCACGAAGATCGAAAAGCACAGGTAGGTACGCGCTTCGTATTGCGCAAGGCCACGGCGGTCGACCAGATCGCAGCCCAAGCGGCCAAAGCGGTAACCGCTGGCATAATCGCCGAAGCGCCGCCCGGCAACCCGCACAACATTGGCGTAGAGCATGCAGGAGGCGTCGCAATTACCGTGCTCCAGGCTCAGGTTAACGGCTTTGCATATGGTCAGGCAGGCGAGGTTCGCATCGGACTGCAACGCCGGGGCCAGCAGTTTGCTCAACGCTTCCAGTGTCACCAGCGTGGCCGGATCCTCCATCAGTGGCAGGTCGATCAACTGCTCGATGCTGCGCTCACCCAGTTGCCTCCAGATCTGTTGGTATTCGGCGCGCACCTGCTGATCGTCCGGATGCGCCGTCCAGTCGATGCCGACCTGACGTAAATACGTCAGGCACACATTCACCGCGCGGTCACTGCGGTCGAGCAGCAGGCAGACATCCATCAACAAACAGGTGACTGCCGCCCGCTCTACCGTGGTCTCGACGCGCTCGGCCAGTGCAGTCAGGCGCGCATCGGCCAGTGCCAGTTGCCCAGTGAGAAATTCGCACTCGGCGCGGTTCAGCTCCAGAGCAAACCCCAGTTCATGGCGACGGTCATCACCGTGCTCGCCGAGCAACGCCGCACCCGTGCCCAAGTAGCTCAATGCTGAGGTGTAAGCGGTCGAAGCCTTGGCACGCTGACCTGCGAGCAGGTTGAATTCGGCCAGCTGTTCGCGTTCGGCCCGCGCGCTGATCAGACTGGCGCCGCGATTGAGTTGCCCGACGATTTCGAAGATCGCGTCTTCACGCCCCTCCGCTGGCGTCTGCAGGGCGAGCAAACGGCCGATGCGCAGATGAGTTTGCGCACGTTCGGTTTCCGCAGTTAGTGAGTATGCCGCCTCGTGGATACGGTCATGGACAAACGCACAAGTACCGTCGTGAAACTCCACCAGTTCCTGGCGCACCGCCGGCCACAGCGCCGCGTGCACCCGCGCCGTCGGCAGGTCAAGCACGGTGGCCAGCGTATCAATGCGCGCTACGTTGCCCAGGCAGGCCAATTGTTGCAGGGCCTGACGCGTGTCCAACGGCAGACGCGCCAGTTTGCCAACCATCAGATCGACCACGTTATCGGTGTAGCCCTTGGCGTTGATGAGTGCCAGATCCCAGCGCCAACGGTTGAATTGGTGGTCGTAGATCAGCAGCTGTTCTTCGGCCAACGCGTGAAGAAACTGGATGACGAAAAACGGATTGCCGCCGGTCTTTTCCAGCACCAGGCGCGCCAGGGCAACGATGCTCGCGGGTGGGCAGCGCAGGGATTCTGCGATCAGTTGCTCGATGTGCACGCTGGCCAGCGAGGTCAGGCAGATCTCGTCGATATGCACGCCGCCATTACGCAGCATTTTGAGTTTGCCGCTGAGCGGGTGGTCGGCATCGACCTCGTTATTGCGGTACGCGCCCACCAGCAGCAAATGCCCAAGCTCCGAGCGGGTCAGCAGATCTTCGAGCAGATCGAGGGTCGCTGCGTCGAGCCATTGCAGATCATCGAGAAACAGCGTCAACGGATGTTCCGGCCGAGCAAACACGCCGATGAAACGCTGCAACACCGCCATGAAGCGCTGCTGCGCCTGCTGCGGTTCAAGCTCCGGCACCGCTGGCGGTTCACCGATAATCAACTTGAGTTCCGGGATCAGCTCGGTCATCAACCGTGCATTCGGTGACAGTGCCTGCAACAACGCCGCGCGCCAGTCAGCGAGCACCTCGCGACGCTTGCCCAGCAGCGTTCGCACCAATCCTTGAAAGGCCTGGACCAGCGTCGCATAGGGGATGTCGCGCTTGTACTGATCGAACTTGCCAGCGGCGAACAATCCCCGCGACGGCACCAGCACTTTGTGCAGTTCACTGACCACCGAGGATTTACCAATGCCGGAGTAACCGGACACCAGCACCAGCTTCGGCGAAGGAGCCCGCACCACCTGGGCGAAAGCATCGATCAGGGTTTGCACTTCGCGTTCACGACCGTAGAGCTTTTCCGGGATCAGCAAGCGATCGATCGCGCCCTGCTCGTTCAACGTGAACACATCGATCCGCCGCGCCCGACGCCAGTCGTCCAGACAACGACGCAAGTCATGTTCGACGCCGGCGGCGGTTTGGTAGCGCGCTTCGGCGGTCTTGGCGAGCAGTTTCATGACAACCCGCGAGAGCATCAACGGCACCGTGGCCACGCGTTCGCATGCAGGCATCGGTTGCCGCGCAATGTGGCAATGCACCCACTCCATCGGGTCGTTGGCGTTGAACGGCAGCGAGCCGGTAAGCATCTGGTACAGCGTCACACCAAAGGCATACAAATCGCTGCGCGAATCGATCGAACGATTCATTCGACCGGTTTGTTCCGGCGCCATGTAGGCCAGGGTCCCGGCAATGGTTTCTGGCGGCGCGGGGGCCTGACGTTCGCGCGGCAGTCGCGAGGCTAGACCGAACCCCATCAACCGGGCTTGTCCGTCGTGGCAGTTGACAAGGATGTGCTGCGGTTTGAGATCCTTGTGCACCAGCCCACACAGGTGCAAACGGCCAAGCGCTACGGCTATGTTGATTGCGTGCAACAGACAGGTTTCAGTGTCCAGCGGCGTGATCAGCAGACGCGACAGCGGCTCGCCGCCGGGGTCGTCGAATAACAAGTGCGTGGTTCCGCCCGCGCGTTCAAGGGCTTGCGGTTGCAGCGCCCATTCATTGTGCAGAGCGTCTTTGAGGCCGTATTCATGCGCCAGCCGGTCGAGGGTTGCGGGCAAAGGCTGAGCGATTGCCGGACGCACTATCAGCACGCTGGCGCTCTCCCCCTGTCCTCGTTTGCGGGAGAACACCCGCTCGCCGTCGTCCCACAAAATCTGTTGTTTGCTGGCCATCGGAGTCGACACCGTCAAAGGGGTTTCTGTCACGCGCTGAAGCTCGGTTCAGCTTGTCCGCAGCGCCGGCTCGATGCCCAGCGATTCGGCAATACGCACCAGATCGGCGACCGAACGTGCAGCGAGTTTCCTCATGACCTGCCCGCGATGGACTTTCACCGTTACTTCGCTGAGGTGGAGTTGCGCGGCGATCTGCTTGTTCATCAGCCCGCCAATGACGAAACCGAGCACTTCGCGCTCACGTGCCGTCAATGTTTCGTAGGCTTGACGCAACGCCGCGCCGGATTGTTCGGCGAGCAGTCGCGCACTGTCGCGGGCCAAAGCACTGGCCACCGCATCGAGCATGTCCTGATCACGAAAAGGCTTGGCCAGGAAATCCACCGCGCCGGCCTTCATCGCCTTCACGCTCATGGCGATATCGCCGTGACCGGTCATGAACACGACGGGAATGCGCAGGCCGTTTTTTTCCATTTGCTCCTGAAAGGTCAGGCCACTTTCACCGCGCAAACGCACATCGAGCACCAGACAACCGGGCACGTCGCGTTTGGCCGAAGCGAGGAAGTCTCGGGACGTTTCAAAGGTCTGCACCTGCAGGCCGATCGAACGCAGCAAACCGTCGAGGGCCTGACGCATGGAGGTGTCGTCGTCGACCACATAAACCACCGGTTCCCTCAGCACGGACGGGGCTGCGCTGGGGCTGGAATGCGACCACAGGGTCATCGTGAGTCCTCGGCGAGATCGCAACGTGTGCGATGTGCAGGTGAATAAATCTAGTCCATGATGGCGAACGCAGCCAGAGGCCAGCCAAACGGTCGCGCAGCAGGCTAGCAGTCGACGCGCATTGCCGACAGGCCAGAAACCCCTGAAAATCGGCCATGCCCTTTCCCCTCCTTCTTCAGCCGTTTGAACAGGCAGGATTTCAATGTCCAGCATTCCCTTCACCGCTACGCCCGAACCGCGCGACGTGGTGTTTATTGCCTACCCGCGAATGAGCCTGCTCGACCTCAGTGGCGCGCAAACGGTGTTCTGGGCCGCGAGCAAAGCCTTGGCCGAAAGATGCCAACCCGGTTATCAGTTGCACACCGCCAGCCTTGAGGGTGGTTTGGTCAATACCGTTGAAGGTTTGGCCGTGGACACCCGAGCGCTGCGCGAATTGGACATTGCCGCGCTGCACACCCTCGTCGTACCCGGCGCACCCGATATCTGCCAGACCCTCGACGAGCACGCCGAACTTACCGCGTGGTTGCGGCGTAATGCCCCTGTCGCGAGGCGAGTGGTGTCGGTGTGCAGCGGCGCTTTCCTGCTGGCCCAGTCCGGTTTGCTCGACGGCTGCCGCACCGCCACGCACTGGGCCATGTGCGACAACCTGCGCGAGCGCTTCCCGGCGATCGACGTGGATGCCGATGCGATCTTCATCCAGCAGGGCAAGGTCTGGACCTCGGCGGGGGTCACGGCCGGTATCGATCTGGCCTTAGCGCTGGTCGAGGCCGATTACGGCCGCGAGGTGGCGTTGCAGGTTGCCCGCGAGCTAGTGGTGTACCTCAAGCGCCCCGGTGGTCAGGCGCAATACAGCACATTGCTGCAAGCGCAGGTGCAGGACAGCCCGCAGTTCGACCCGTTGCACTTGTGGCTGATCGATCACCTGGACGATCCGAAGTTGACTGTAGAGCGACTCGCCGAACAGGCGAAAATGAGCCTGCGCAATTTCACCCGCGTCTACAAACAGAGCACCGGGCGCACGCCGTCCAAAGCCATTGAACTGTTCCGCCTCGAAGCGGCCAGGCGCATGCTGGAGAACTCGGCGCACACCATCGACAAGGTTGCGCGTCTTAGCGGCTTCGGTGATGAAGAGCGGCTGCGCGCCTGCTTCCAGCGTCACCTGTCGATTTCACCGCGCGACTACCGCAGCCGCTTCAGCCGCGAAGGTTGATGCCGAAAACCGCTGACGCTCAAAAAGTCTCCACGGACTATACCTAGGTATAGTTTTGCGCCGGTGCTGAGGGCGTATGGTGCAAGAACGACAGGAGTCGCGATATGTGCCCGTCCGGCCAGGGAGCCCTATGCAGCATAAGGTTGTCATTGCGGTGGTTGACGACGACGAGGCCATTCGCGATGCACTCGCAGGTTTGCTTCGCGCCTTCGGTTATCAGGTGTTCACCTATCCGGGCGCGCAGGCATTCCTTGAGTCAAAAAGCCCGGCGCAGACACACTGCCTGATCTCCGATATCCAGATGCCTGGCATGAGCGGCCCGCAACTGCACGAAGCATTACGCGCACAAGGCTGGCGCATTCCGGTGATTTTCGTCACCGCCCATCCCGAAGAATTCCACACCCGCGCGCCCGGCGTCATCGCTTGTCTGCCCAAACCCTTCCCGCCCGACACCCTTCTCAACCACATCGACTTTGCCCTGAACCGTCCTCTGTAGCGTGTTCGATACCTTCGTATACCGCCCTTCGACCCATGCGTAATCCGCACACACCGATGGACAACTGCGCCCGCAGCGCCCACGCCATAGCATTGATTTCGACAGCGGACGATTAAACGCCATGCAGTACGGCAAGCAGTTTGCGGCGGCCAGTGATCATCACGCCAGTGTCGGAAAAAACTCGGGTTATCCATCCATCAGCATCAGGGAGCACATTATGAAACAGCAATTATTGGTGATCGGTGCGGGGTTCGGCGGGCTGTGGAGCACGTTGAGCGCCGCGCGTTTGCTGGATATGCATGACCGCCACGATGTGGAGATCACACTGCTCGCCCCGCAAGCCGAACTGCGCATCCGTCCGCGCTTCTACGAACCCGATGTCCACAGCATGTACGCGCCGCTGGATGCGCTGCTCGCTGCCGTGGGTGTGCGTTTCGTCAAAGGCACCGCCGAGAGCATTGACAGCCAGGCACGCCGTGTCGGTTATCGCGATGAGGCCGGTCGCCCGGGTGAGCTGACTTACGATCGTCTGGTGCTGGCCAGCGGCAGTCAACTGGCGCGTCCGCCGGTGCCGGGCCTGAAAGAGAATGCGTTCGACGTCGACCAGATCGAGTCGGCGGCACGCCTGGAGCGCCACCTGCACGCGCTGGCCAGCCAACCGGCCACCGCCGCGCGCAACACCGTGGTCATCGCCGGTGGTGGCTTCACCGGTATCGAAACCGCGACCGAAATGCCGAACCGTCTGCGCGCCATTCTCGGCGAGCTGCAAGACATTCGAGTGATCATCGTTGATCGCAGCAAAGACATCGCCGCGACCATGGGCGACGGCATCCGTCCGTCCATCATCGAAGCGTCAAAAGAACTGGGCATCGAGTGGATCATCGACGCCACGGTCGCCGCCGTGGATGCCAACGGCGTCACCCTCGCCGACGGTCGCCACATCGAGAGCAATACCGTGATCTGGACCGTGGGTTTCCGCGCCAGTCCACTGACCGAACAGCTCAATGCCGAACGCGATGGCCAAGGGCGTCTGCACGTCGACGGCAATCTCAAAGTGCAAGGTCTTGAGCACGTGTTCGCCGCCGGCGATGTCGCCCGTGCTGCCACCGACGACGTCGGCAATATCTCGGTGATGTCCTGCCAGCACGCGATCAGCCTTGGTCGTCATGCCGGCAACAACGCCATTGCTGATCTGCTTGGCGTGACGCCGACCACCTACCGTCAGCCGAAGTACGTGACGTGCCTCGATTTGGGTGCTTGGGGCGCGGTGTACACCGAAGGCTGGGATCGCCAACTGAAGCTGGTGAAAGCCGAAGCCAAGGAACTGAAGACGCAAATCAACAGTGTGTGGATCTACCCGCCGGCCGCTGACCGTCGCACCGCCCTCGCCGCTGCCGACCCGATGATTCCGGTGGCCTGATCTCGCCCCAATTGTCCAAGAACCGATGTCTTGCCTGATAAAAAGGAGAACACCATGACCATGCATCTGGATTCCTTCACCGCCCACAACGCCACCCTGCAAACCCCGACCGAAGAGCTGGTGCCATCGCGCTACGGGCTGCGCCTCGGCAACATCGACGTGATGGTAATCAGCGACGGCGTCCTGCCGCTGCCGACCCAAACCATGTCGACCAACGCCGATCCCGCCGAGCGCGCTGCGTGGTTCAAAGAGATGTATCTGGGTCCCGACGCGTTCGACTGGGCACTCAATGTCCTGGTGGTGCGCAGCGGCGAGCAGGTCATCCTCGTCGACGCCGGCCTCGGCGGACAATTTCCCGGTTTCCCTCGCGCCGGGCAGTTTCCCAAACGCCTCGCGGCGGCCGGGATCGACCTCGCGGACGTCACCGATATTGTCATCACGCACATGCACATGGACCACATCGGCGGCTTACTCGTCGAGACGGTAAAAAATCGTCTGCACGACGACGTGCGCATCCACGTCACCGCCACCGAAGTCGACTTCTGGACCTCGCCGGACTTCACCAGCACCGACATGCCCGCGCCTGTGCCGGACGTGCTGCGGTCCACCGCCAACGCCTTCATCCAGCAATACCAAAGCAAACTGCATATCTTCGAGGACGCGTTCGAAGTCGCCCCCGGCGTGGTCGCAAAACTCACTGGCGGCCACACCCCGGGCCACTGCGTGGTCTACGTGACCTCCGGCGCCGAACGCCTGACTTTCGCCGGCGACGCCCTGTTCCCGGTTGCCTTCGACCATCCGGACTGGCACAACGGCTTCGAGCACGATCCTGATGAAGCGGTGCGCGTACGCGTGCGCCTGCTGCAGGAAGCAGCGGCCAGTGGCGAACTGTTTGTCGCCACACATCTGCCCTTCCCGTCGGTCGGCCGCGTTGCCGTCAATGGCGAGGCGTTCCGCTGGATTCCGGCGATCTGGGATTACTGATTGAGCTAGCGCCACACCGCTTCGCCCGGCCTTGGTCGGGCGAAGTTGTTTTCGCCTGTTACAGGTCCGTTCCGGGACAACCGCTACCTTTCCTCCTTTACATGGAACGACGGTCGATCCTTGTTCTCTACCACTGAACCTACAGTGGAGGGATTGACCATGATTGCCCCTGAAACCGGTATGAAACCGGGTGAGCGTTACTGCATTGAAAGCGTCGAGCGCGCGCCGCAATTTCCTGGATTTTTCCTCGATGGCAAGTATTACCTGGGCCCCGAGTTGCAGACGGCCGTCGGCTGGCTTGAAGGACAGAATTTCCTGTATGACCAACTCGATCCCAATGGCGAGCCGGTTTATCCGGGCAGAATCGTTGGCACGATTACCGCGCGGACACTGGAACTGGCGGATGGGTTGCGTCTGAGCATCGAGGAAATGCCGTTTCCGGCAGAAGCCGTTTCACCATTGCAGACGTTTGACGAAGTGACCGTTAAAACCCGACCTCTGACGATATCGCAGCGGCATACAACAGCCGACCGCCAGCCGATGCAACCTTCTGCGCTGTTGGTTGCAGGCGCGGCATTGCTGGTAGGGCTGTGCTTGTTGGCGATCAATTGTTCTGGCCGTCGAGTCAAATAGGCTTTGCACGACGCGGGCGGTGACCGTTTTTTTACGGCCCGCGATCAAAGGCTGATTACAGCGCTGGCTTCGCGCATGAAGATTTCCACGGTCTTCGGGCCGATGCCATCGAACTCCGCCAGTCGCTTCTCGAATGCCTGGCGATCAGGGCTTGCCTCGATCATATGGCTGACCTTGCCCGCGTACTCGTCGTTAAGCTTGCGTGCCAAGGCGTGCAGCCGCACGGCAGTGGTTTCGTCGTAACGCACGTAATGCGCCTCCCCTAGCATCGCGACCAGTTCACGATGGCTGCACGCAGCCAGTTTGCGCGGCGTATCGCGCCCGTGTTTATCGGCAATCACCCGATACGCTTCGGCGGCGATTTCAGCCTGTATCCGCTTGCCCATCAAGAAGCTCGCGAGCAGCCATTTGAACAAGCCACCGTCATCGTTGTGCTTAAGCTGAATGTTCAAATCCCTGGCGCTGATGGTCTTGTTCACCGCTAACCTCCGGAGTTGAAATCGTGGGGATTTTTCGTCCTCTGCCTGCCTGGTAAGTACTTGATCGTTAGGCTGCCGCCGGTTCCAACCGTTCAAAGCAAAACACCTACCAGCGGCCTGAAACGAACCCCCGAAAATCCTTTGAATTTTTTTCGTCGGCAAAACTCATTTGCGTATGAGCGTAAGGAGGAGCGCATGAGTAACGTCGACATCTTCGTCATCGAATACAAACTTCACGGCCAGCCAAAGTCATTCGTCATCCGCGCAAAAACCATGCGCAACGCTGACGCATGGCATTGGGCGAGTTGCGACGCCGGCATTGCGCCGATTCCAAAACCCGGCAAGCCTCCGTTGAAAGTCATCTCCAAACCCCAAGCCGAGCGGTTCGGCATCACCGAGGTGAAATGGCGCGAAACGGCGACGGTGGACTGGACGGAGGCTTAGTCATGTTCAAACAGATCGGTAATACGCTGAATGATGGGATTTGGCAGTCGCCGTGAGGGTCCTAAAGCGCCACGCCGACGCTTGGCGGATACAAACCCGGGCATCCCGCGGATGTCTCGGGCTGGCACGTAAACTAGACATTAGCGCGTGATTTCGGGTGGCCCATAGAGTTCGGTTTCCCAGTCCTCAAAAGGCGGTTTTACTTCGAAAGACCGATCGCAGTATGACCGTAGGTAGTCAGTCGCCCTTTTTTGAGCGTGAGTGAAATTGAGGACATTGCCTTCGTCGTCCATCTCTATGACATTCGCAAATATCGCAAAGACCTGTTCAATCGCACTGGGCTCTGAGCCATACATATCGAGGTACTTCACGTCCTTGAGCATGTAGTGGCTTCCACTGGCCATGAAGTATGCGAACGTTCGGAGTGCTCCGCTGAAATCGTTACTTAGCTTTTTCATATCGGGTTCTTGTAGGCAACATTAAGGATTTGATTAAGAGGCGATTTTCATCCCCCGAGCGAGCAAAGCAAATGGCCCGGGGTGTATAAGCCGAGGACCTGACGCACGGTGACTGCACCTGATTACTGGCTGACTAACGGAAGACCTAGCGTAAGAGGAGCGCCATCTATTTGCTATCATCCTGATGCTTTTTTGTGGCAGACATTTGGGAGCGATGCAATAGCCTTACTGAGGCTGCATTTCACTGTAATGATCGCCTGATCTTTGATCACGCAGAATGGATGCCCATCAGGACACGAGCCACCGAGTTGCTGGTTTTAATGGAGTCGACGGAAATCCATCCATTCCTGGGTGACGTGCTATTGGACTGTAAAAAGTTGCTCTCGGAATAATTCGGTGAGTCGTTCAGGCGCACCAAAACGGTTTTACGTTTCAACCGTTGAGTGAATGCGCATCACCGTCGACCTGAATGAGCGGCAGGTCGGCGGTGCTGCGCAGAACGGTTACTGCACTCGCAGTTCCAGTAGTTCACCACCCTCTTCACTCAGACGCTGCAGATATGCACCGGCGTCAAGCAACTGATAAGGAAAGTAAAGACCTGCCGGAGTCGG
This sequence comes from Pseudomonas sp. 29, assembly GCF_002754355.1. NCBI lineage: Bacteria > Pseudomonadati > Pseudomonadota > Gammaproteobacteria > Pseudomonadales > Pseudomonadaceae > Pseudomonas > Pseudomonas sp. 29. The sequence continues at coordinate 5,784,958 of NZ_PEEY01000001.1, read as the reverse complement.
CGGCTGACCATCCAGCCCAAGCAATCGCTCCAGCAGCATGGCGACGCTCAGACCCGTCAACGCTGCAGCGCCTGCCGGGTGAACGAGAGCATGCCGGGTGTGCAACGGGCGCCCTTGATGATCCTCACCCAGCAGTTCGATAAGAATCTCGGTCGACATCGGCCGACCGGCGCGCCGCGATGAACTCACTCCGCTGGCGAGATTGAACTGAACATTCGGCGCATCGGTGGCCGCCGCCAGCCCGGTGACATCGATGGACGAGAAGCCGCTGGCTTGCATCGGCGTGCCGTCCAGCGCTCGGAAGCTGACGTTCTTGTCCGCCCCTTCGCGCCAGAGGTAATCACCCTCGCGCCGAGTCAGGGCGGCGGGCAGCATCTTGTTCAGGTGTTCGAAATCCTTAGCCACGGTCGGCCCGCCGCCATCCTGCTCGTCGACCAACGCATCGATACGAATATCGCGCACCCGGGCAAAGGCCTCGGCAAGGTGCAACACCGCCACAGTCGTCGCGCCTACCATCCACTCATAACCCAACACGATGGGCGCCGCCTCAGGGCGATGGATGTAGCTCGCGATTTGCGGCGCTATCTCGAAAATGCCGGAAGAAATGCTCAGGTGCGGCACCCGTCGCCTCTGCGCGAAACGCAACCCGGCAAGGGAATGATCCATATAGAAAACCGCTACGGCGCTGACCGGGCGATCACCCAGCCCAAGGTCATCGGCAGCAGGGTCAATGACCACGCCCTGCGCCCCGCCCATTTCCTCGGCGGCTTGCTCAGCCTTGGCCAGGTCTCGGCCGCCGATCAGCAACGGGACGCCGGGATAAGCAGCACGCAACGCTTCGGCAGAACGGTGGCCAATGGCGCCGGAACCGCCCAGGAACAAAATCGGGTGAACTGACATGGGTATCCTTCCTCGTCTTTTGGGGTTGTAACCTAGTGTTGGTGCGTGCCCTGTCGTGAGGGTTCCCCGCCACTGCCTGAGCTGGAGAGTGGACCGACGAATGTCATTTTGAACAGCGTGTTGATGAGCCGTGTTTAGGCGTTTTTTATGGTTGTTTAAAAGACACGTCGCGTTACCTGCTTAAGACTACAACGTCTTGCGCCATTGCCTACGACTACGCCAGAATCCGCCGGCTTGTGCGTCTCAAGGGCCACCGGTAACTTTGTTCGCGTCACTGATTCCCAGTGATCGGGTTTAGTAGCCCGTGGTAAATGAAAGTGCACAAGCGTCCATTAGAAGGTATTCACTTACCTGTACTTGATGGCGGCTGTGCGTAGGGCGCCCTCGGGCGCGCCGGCTTTCTTCTTTTCCCCGGTCTACTAACCTGCGTACAGCTGCCACCCCCTGTTTAGTAGCTCGGAGCGGCGGCCACCCAACAGGAAAAAGATGAAATGTTCAAGATCACGCCAAACCCGCCGGAGACAGATCCGGCCTCTCCGTACGAATCACCCGACTCAAAGAAATTCCACGAAGCCGCCGAACGCGCCCTCGACCACTACCTCAAACCGGCCGACCGGATAATGGCCACGCCGTACCGACCCAGCACAATGTTCCAGGCCAACCCGAAAACTGCGACAGAAGAATTACTGGTCAATGCCAGTGAATCGCTAGGCTCTGCTTCGGTGATGTTGGGCAACGTGATCGGAATGGTGGAAGGCCCAGCGCGCAAGACCCTTCAGGGCATTGCGCAAGTGGTAATGCTGGGCGAATTGGCGGTAAATCAAGCGCTGGATAAAGTTGTGCCAGTGGATTGATGAGTAATCCCTTTGTGGCGGCGTTCTGGCTGCTGTCACAAAGGGATCAGGATTGCATTTGGCGTCGGCTCTCGGCCAAAAGCCGTCAGCTGCAATTAAAACTAAACGGCTACGTGTTTACCCAACTCAATTTTACTGAAGGAGCTTCAAGGCGCGATCAAAGTCGAACAGCTCTACCTGCGCCGCGGCAAGTGCCAGACGTTCTGCCAGCGCTCGATCGAGTGGCCTGTTGCGCAGGGCCGCCAGCACGTCCACAGCCGCCGTATCACCTTCGTCCAGAAGAACAATAAGCCGGTTCAGTTGCTCGCTGATTGCCGCGTCGTCCAGCAGGTCACCCTCCGTGGAAGCCAGTGTGTCCGCCTCAAGGTTCGCCAGACTCGCCAGGGTCGGGAGCAAGTAATGCTCGACCTGCATCGCTAGCGCTTGCACGACCTCAGCCGGCTCGTCGTCCTGACAGGCCTGTTCTAACAACGTGCTGGCCTGCGCCACGGCCTTGGCGCCGATGTTGCCGGCGGTGCCGCGCAAGCTGTGCGCCAGTCGTGCGGCAGCAGCAGAATCCGGATCGATTCGTGCGGCCTGGAATTGCTCGGAAAAATCTGTCTGAGTGTCGCGAAACTTGCAGAGCAGACGTAAGTAGAGATCCCGCCGCCCCATGCAGGTGGCGAGTCCCGCCGCCAGGTCAATGCCCTCAAGACGATCTGGCAATCCATCGACCAAACCTGCGTTCAGCGAAGCTTGAGCGGCTCGTGGCTTGATCCATTTTGCCATTGTGGCGAACATGGTTTCGACATTGAGTGGCTTGGAGATATGGTCGTTCATACCGCATTCGAGCGCGCGCTCGCGGTCACCGTCCATGGCGTTGGCGGTCATGGCGATCACTGGCAGAGTGCGGAAGCGCGGTTGCTGACGAATTTTCCGGGTGGCTGTGTAGCCATCCATCACCGGCATCTGGCAATCCATCAGCACGCCATCGAAGTCGTCATCCTCGCCGAGAATATCCAGGGCCTCTTGGCCGTGCGTGGCGAGTCGCAAGCGTATTCCGACACTCTCCAGTAGCTCGCTGGCCAGTTCCTGATTCAGATCGTTGTCTTCGACCAGAAGCAGTCGCGCTCCATTGAGGCTGGCGACGGTGTTGGCATTGTGCAGGGAGCGTTCGCCAGCCCGAGTATCGCTGTGGGTGTCTCTGCCCAGCACGACACCGATGGCTTCAAGTAACGAGGACGGCGTGACAGGTTTGGTCAGTACCACCGGCAACTGGATGCCCTGGCGCTCGGCTTCTTCGCGGGCTTCTTCGCGGCCAAAAGCGGTCACCATGATCACCGATGGCGTGCGCATCAGGCTGGCGGAATGCATTCTGCTCACAGCTTCCATGCCATCCATGCCGGGCATCCGCCAGTCCATCAAGACCAGATCGTAAGGCAGCACCTTGTGCTCGGCGTCGGCCAACATGCGCAGCGCCAGACTACCGCTCTGCGCGACATCCACTTCCAGACCAAAGCTGCGCGCCATGCCCGAAAGGATTTCACGGGCACTGGCGTTGTCATCCACGACAAGCACGCGCATGCCCAACAGCTCGGCAGCCTTGAACATACGACGCGGCGGAACATTTTGCTGTACGCCGAGTTGGACCTGGAAGTGAAACGTGGAGCCGACTCCCGGTTGGCTTTCAACCCAGATACGACCGGCCATCAGCTCCACCAGCTTCTTCGAGATGGACAATCCCAGCCCGGTGCCCCCGTACTTGCGAGTGATCGAACTGTCAGCCTGACTGAACGACTGGAACAGACGTGAACACTGCTCGACGGTCATGCCGATGCCCGTGTCGCGCACCCAGAAATGCAGTTGCACGTGTTCGTTGTGAGAAGCAACTTCTTCAACGCCGACCACGATGTCACCGTGTTCGGTGAACTTGGCCGCGTTGTTGCCGAGGTTGATCAGCACTTGCCCCAGTCGCAGGGGGTCGCCCAGCAGTGCCGTGGGCAGGTCAGGCGGAATCTGAAACAACAACTCCAGACCCTTGTCCTCGGTCTTCAAGCCGATCATGGCAGCGAAGCTGTCGAGCACATCTTCCAGACGGAACGGGATCTGTTCGAGACTCATCCTGCCGGCTTCGATCTTTGAGAAGTCGAGAATGTCGTTGATGATTCCCAGCAGGTTCTCCGCTGATCGGTGGACTTTTTCAATGTAGTTGCGCTGGCGTTTATCCAGTTCGGTACGCAGCGCCAGGTGGCTCATGCCGATGATGGCGTTCATCGGTGTTCGGATCTCATGGCTCATGTTGGCGAGAAACTCGCTCTTGGCCTGCGTGGCCTCCTCGGCCGCAGCCCTTGCCTCTGCCAGTGCGGTTACATCGATGTTGATGCCGGTTGCGCGCAATGGCTTGCCGTCAGGCGTGCGTGAGAAGCGATTCAGCGACCGGAACGTGCGCACCTGCCCATCGTTTTTACGCACAATCCGGAAGTCGAACTCGGCGCGATCATCGCCACTCTGGACGGCACTCTCGAACGTGCTGCTGACCCGCGCCAGATCGTCGGGATGCACCAGTGCCTTCCAGTGCGCCAGCGTACCGCCGAAGCCGCCTGGCTCCAGACCAAACAGGGTTTCGAGTTGGGGGGTCCAATAATTTGTGCCACTGACCAGGTCGACGTCGAACAGCCCGATGTCACCGGACTCCTGCGCCAGATTCAGACGATCACTGGCCGTGCGCAGCCTGGCTTCCATCGCCCTGCGCTCACTGACATCGCGCACCGAGGCGCACACACAGACACCACGCCCCTCCAGACGCGGTAGATGGGAAAGGCCGATTTCCACGGAGAACAAACTGCCGTCTTTGCGTACGCCGCTCAGATCGTCAAGATCGCCGCCCATCTGCCGGGTTCCGCCGCTGGCAATGAAGCCGTCGCGTAACCTGACATGGCGCTCGCGGGCAGCCTGCGGTACCAGACGCTCGATGCTGGCGCCAATCAGCTCGCCGGGGGCGTAGCCAAACAGGGTATCCATTTGCGGGTTGGTCATCAGGATGCGACCGTCGGCGCCCAGCACCAGCATGCCGTCCGGTGCTGCCTCGATGATGCCGCGGTACCAGGCTTCGGTGGCGCGCAATGCGGCCTGCTGGGCCTCCAGCTCGCTGGCCTGGTGCTCCAGTTGCAAAGCCTGCGCGCCCATTTCGTCTGCCTGACGGCGAGTTTCCAAGAGCAGCGCCTGAGCTGCCTCACTGCGTTCCATAATGGCCATGGCGCCGGCCAGCCGGGGCAGGACTTCTTGCAGCAGCAGCGCTTCGTTCTCTTCCAGTTGGCGAAAACCGGCCATTTCCATCACCCCGAGCAGGCGTTCGCCACGCATCACGGGCTGAACCAACAGGACGCTGGCCGGGGCTGCGCCCAATGGCGTGCGTACATGCCAAAACGGTTCCGGTAGATCCTGAAGCTGGCGGGGCTGGCGATCCAGTGCGCACTGGCCAAGCAACCCTTCACCGAGATCAAGTTCAGCGGGTAGCGGGTGAACACTGTCCACCGCATAACCGCCAACCAGGCGCAGGCGTGCCGCGCCTTCATAGAGAACGTAAAGCGCTCCCTGGCACATGCCCAACTGCGGCGCGATGTGGCTGAAAAAAGCCTGGGCCAACTGCTGCGGCGTCTCCGCCTGTTGCAGATCCACTTGCAGGAGCGACGTGTGGTTTTTGATCCAGCGCTGGCGCTCAAGCTGACAAGCTTCCAGCTGCAGCGTGGCGATGGCACGCGCCAGGTCGCCGGTTTCGTTGCGAAGATCGGTGTGCGGGATGTGACCGTCCAGCTTGCCGGACGCCAATTCGTCCACCGCCACGCGGACGCGATTCAACGGCACGCGAATGGAATAACTGACCAGCCAGGTCAACAGCAAGGCCAGCGTCGACCCACCCAGCAGCAAGATGGACGTAATCGCAGTACTTCGCTCTGCGTACTCCGCCAGGTTCTTCGCTGTATCGTGGATGTCGGCTTCCTTGTTTTTCTCGATCTTGTTGAGCAGCCCGTCGCCGCCCTGTTCCAGCGCAAGAAAATCCTTACTGTTGAGCAACATCAAGGCCTGCCCCAAGGAACCCTTGCCGGCCAGCTCCAGCGCCTCATCGCCGTCTTTTTGCAGACGCTTTAATACCATTTCGAATTCCAGCAGGCTGCTGATGCTGCTCTGCCTGCGCAGCGTTGGACGAACCTGCTCCAGCGCTTCGTGGAGTCGCGCCTGGGCGACATCCAGCTGGGCTCTGGCGCTGATACGGATGTCTGCGTTGTTGGTCGCGATTGCACGTTGCATGGCGAGCAACAGATGCGGCAACTGCACCCGAACCTCCTGCACATGCTGGATACCTACCAGATCCTGTTGGTACAACTGCTGCATTTCAGTTCTTAGCGAATACTGCGTGCGCAGGCTTTGCACGCCCAATATCAGGATCAATATCAGCAGCGCAGCGAAGCCGATGATCAATTTACTGCGCAGAGACAGGCGCTCGAGCATCTCGAACAGTCTGTTCATAAACGGCCTCTTTCAGCTGGATGTGCAGAGTAATGCGCGGGGTTCAGGGACGATCGGCAATCTGCTCAAGCAGTGCTAACTGCCTGGCCGTGTCCTGGTCGCTGTCGGCAAATCGCTCGGCAATTGCGCGGAACTGCTCGGCATTGGCGAGAAACGCGTCACAGATGTCCGGATCAAAATGCGAGCCCCGGCCTTCGTGGATGATTTTCACCGCCTGCTCGTGAGGCATGCCGGGTTTGTACACGCGGCGGCTGATCAGCGCATCGTAGACATCTGCCACGGCCATTAACCTGGCGCTGATCGGGATATCGTCGGCGGCCACGCCTTGCGGATAGCCACTGCCATCCCACTTTTCCTGATGGCCGTAGGCGATTTCCTTGGCCAAATGAAGGAAATCGACGTTTATGCCTAATTGATCCTCCGCGTGCTGGATGGCGTCACGCCCCAATGTGGTGTGGGTCTTCATGATCTCGAATTCTTCAGCGGTGAGCCGTCCCGGTTTGAGCAGGATGCGATCGGGAATGCCAATCTTGCCGATATCGTGCAGCGGTGCCGATTTGAAGAGCAGCTTGATGCTGTCCTCGTCGAGAAAGTGCCGGAAGCGCGGGTGGTTGCGCAACAGTTCAGCCAGGCGCTTGATGTAGTGCTGGGTACGGCGAATATGGTTGCCGGTTTCGTTGTCACGGGTTTCGGCCAGCGAAGCCATGGCGTGGATGGTGACATCCTGGATGGCGATCACCTCCTGGGTGCGGCGCTGCACTTCCCGCTCCAGAAACTCATTCTGATTGCGCAGGAAATCGGCAACGGACTTGAGCTTGATTTGGGTCTCGACCCTGGCCATGAGCACCGGGGGGATGATCGGCTTGGTGATGTAATCCGCAGCCCCGAGGCTCAAGCCGCGAATCTCGTCCTCCGTGGCGGTCATGGAGGTGAGGAAAATGATCGGTATATGGCGAATGCGAACGTCGAGCTTGAGCTGCTCGGCAACGTCATAACCGGACAGGCCCGGCATCATGATATCCAGCAGAATCAGATCGGGAAGCGGGTCGGCCTGAAGAAGGCGTAGGGCCTTTTCGCCGCTGTTGGCGGCCTTGACCCGATATTTGTCCTTCAGCAACTCGGCGATCAACATCAGGTTGTCGGGGGTATCGTCGACCACCAGAACGGTCGCTGATGGATAAACGCCCTGAGTGCTATCCATGGTTGTTGGCTCCCTTGCCAGACAATTAAGGAGTTGGCGCACTTGCACCAGTCTCATGCTGGCAAGCGTAGCTATAAAAGCTGCAATCGCTAGGTGGAGATCTGTAGGCTGGATCGTAGAGGCACCAGGTCGAATATCTGCTACTGGCCGGAAGCAGACAATAGTCAATGTCCACGCTGGCTCCCAAGCAGTGACTGGATGTAATAGGGAACACGCGATGAAGCACGTAGCACAACTAAAGGCCCTGCTTACTCACGACCCTGCAAGGATGAAAATCCTGCGAATGGCTCGCGATCTGAACTTGCCCGACTGCTGGATTGCCGCCGGCTTCGTGCGCAGTCTGGTATGGGATCACCTGCATCAACGCAAGCCTTCAGCGCTGCCAGATGATATCGATGTCATCTGGTTCGACCCGGCACGTGCCAATACAGAAACGGATTCGGCTTTAGTCAGAAAGCTGTCGAGCCGGTGTAGTGAAGTGAACTGGTCTGTAAAAAATCAGGCGCGAATGCACCTGCGCAATGCCGATCCCCCTTATCAATCGACGACCGATGCAATGACCTGCTGGCCCGAGACTGCCACGGCCGTCGCTGTCAGGCTTGACCATCACAGTGAAGTGGAAGTTTCAGCACCGCTGGGGCTGGAAGACCTGTTCTCAGGAGTGGTGCGGCCGACCGATCGATTCAAATCCGAAAAATACCCCCTGTTCCTGGACCGCATTAGATCCAAAGCGTGGCGTGAGATTTGGCCTGAGCTGATATTCGTCACGCAACGATAAGGTCAATGGCGACTGGCCTAGCCTCCCGAGGTGATCGGCCGCTGAAATCCTTTAACCCTGAACGCAGAGAAAAACCTGTTATCCACCCATAAACCATCGTAATTTACCCGCCATAACTACAAGGTCGTTTGGGGATACACGTGGGAGCCTATCGTCTGTTGTTGGCCGTGCTGGTCGCTGTTTCGCATATGGGCAAGATGTTCATGGGGTTCAACCCGGGCGTGGTGGCGGTGATTTCTTTCCTGCTCATCAGTGGTTTTGTGATGACCTCACTGATCGAGCGCAACTACCAGGCGCCCGAGAAAGTTGGCCGGTTCTACCTGGACCGCGCCCTGCGCCTTTACCCGCAATTCCTGTTCTACTTCATCCTCTCTTGTGCGGTGATCTATTTCCTCCTGCCTGGCACGCCGCAATGGGCCGAATTGACCTTCAGAAACATCGCAGCCAGCCTGGCGATCGTGCCGTTGGGTTTCTATATGTTCGGCGCGAGCGGATCGTGGATTTTGCCTCCGGCCTGGTCGCTCGGGCTTGAGATGTGCTTTTATCTGGTGATCCCGTTCCTGCTCATCTACCGAGCACGGGGCGTGGCTTTCGCCTTGTCCGTTGCGGTCTTCATCCCCGCGTGCCTGGGTTTCGTCAACACCGACTACTACGGCTACCGCTTGTTGCCCGGCGTGCTGTTTATATTCCTGTGCGGCAGTTACCTCTACAAACCGCAGGCCAAGGGATTAATAATCGCCGCAGGCACCGCTGTGGCAGCGGCATTGATCTTTGCAGCGATCATGATGGGCTGGATCGAACGTCGGCCGTCCAACGCCGAAGTGGCCGCCGGCATTGCCCTGGGCATCCCTGCCGTGTACGGGCTGACAACACTCAAATTTCACCGGATTGACGAGTTTCTCGGGAACATCAGCTATGGCGTATTCCTCAATCACTTCCTGGTGATTTACTTCCTGCACGGCCTCTGGCCGATCACCTCATTCGATTGGTCCAAGGTTGCAACGGTGTTGGTGCTGTCGTTCTTGCTCAGTGGTGTTTCGTATTACTGCGTCGAGCGGCCAGCGTTGAAGTATCGGCATAAACTTCGGGCCGGCTCCAAGGATCGAGTGGGGGCCGTTCGGGCAAGTGAGGCAACGGCTTGACGGCGACATTCAACAGGCGAGGGATCACGCTGCTGAACGTGGTCTGTCTCTCACATTCATGTGCCTAAGCGAGCGCGGTCATTCGCGAACCACTGCTGGCGGCGCTATGATCGCAACACCCGACGTCTTGAACACAAAACCCATGCCCACGCCAAAAACCCGCCCTACCCCCGCCCCGTTCCTCAACCCCGGCGAATCCGTGGTCCTGTTCGATGGCGTGTGCAAACTCTGCAACGGCTGGGCGCGTTTTTTGATTCGCCATGATCATCAACGTCGCGTGCGTCTGGCAGCGGTGCAGTCGCCGGAGGGACAAGCCTTGCTCGCGTGGGCCGGCCTGCCAGTCGATCAATTCGACACCATGGCGGTAATCCGTGACCGTCACTATTGGGAACGTTCAGACGCGTTCTTCGAAGTCATCAGCCAACTACCCGCCCGCTGGCAGCCATTGCGGCTGCTACGTGTATTCCCGCGCGGCCTGCGCGACTGGGCCTACGACCGCATCGCGCTGAACCGCTACCGACTGTTCGGCAAGTACGACACCTGCCTGCTGCCAACCCCGGATCATCAACAGCGCTTTCTGAAAATAACTACGCCAGAAAGCTAATCAACTGCACCGGCGTCATCTTCGTCACCATCATCAGCACGATGACAAACATCCCGGCAAACCCGAGCACGCCCATCCAGAACCACTTCCGGTAAACGGCTTGATACTGCTCATCAAGCCCCGTCCCCGCCTCGCTCGCACTCGACGCCATCACATACAGGCGCTTCTGCAGGAGCAACACCGGCAGCCACAGCGAGCCGACGCAGAAGAAGACGATCAGCGAGGTCAGCACCCACTCGGTGCTCATCGACAACCCCGAAAGCCGCATCAGCAGATAACCGGTGATGATCTGCACAAACCCGGCCGGCGTGGTGATCCAGGTGTCGAAGCGCACCACCATGCGCGCGACGTGCGCGATCACGTACGGATTGCCGGTGCGGCTGGCGGCGATCAGGTAGAGGTAGGAGCCCATGCCTAAACCGAACAGGAAGATCGCGGCGATGATGTGCAGGTACTTGAGGCACAGGTAGAGCATGTCAGCGCTGCCCGTCCGAGAAATGCACGGCCAGGCTCAGGTTGGCCGGGTCGTTGATCGCGGCCATGTACTCGGCGACGCTGATTTCGCCCACGCACGGTCTGGCACCGGCGGTTGGCACGTAACCCTGGGCCATTTTCGTGGCCAGGGCCACGGCGGCGCAGCTGGGGATCTCTGGGCCTTTGTCGTTCAAAGCGGTGAGTTGCGCGGTCATCGACAGCGGTTTGCCATCAACACCAAGGCCCTGCACGTCGATGTACATCGCACTTTTGCCATCGCCGAATCGCTCGAAATGCATACCCAGGCGATGCAGCCTGCCGGCCCACAAGGCATGGTCGCGCACCAGCCCGACTTTCAGCGCCTGCGCCAGCAAGCCGTTGGCGATACCGCCGAGCTTGAGACCGGCGCCGGCCTTGAAGCTCAGGGTTTGCGCACCATAACGACCGGCGAAGATGTCCATGTCCGGGACATCGACGTTGGCCAGCAATCGCGTGCCCATCTGCGGCATCTTGCGCAGGGTCAGGTCCAGCCAGCCCGACACTTCATGGACTTTGCCGTTCTTGAGTTGCTTGATCGGTTTGCCGGCGTAAGCGAGTACGCCTTCGATGGTCGACAGCCCGGGCATTTTTGCCGAGGAAGAAATGCCATGCTCGATCGAGTCAATGCGCGAAAAGCGCTGGCGCTGCTCATCAATGATCGCGGAAGACAGCGTCGGCACCGAACTGCAACCACTGAGGATCGCCACGCCCGCTTGTTTCGCCCGCGCGTCGAGCACGTCGATGCCGTTGACGAAGGTGCGGCAGTCCGCGAGGTCGCAGTAGTTCACGCCGGCATCGATGCAACGCTGCGCAATAGCATAGGCTTGCCCCTGAAACGGCCCGCCGGTATGGACGACCAACTGAATGTTCAGCGCACGCAAAGCGGCTTCGAACTCCGTCCCCATGGCATCGCCGCACCAGCCTTCGCAGACGTTTCCCGAATGCCTGTTGAGCTCATCGAGCTTGCGCTGCAACTTGCGCGGATCACGGCCCGACAGCACCAGCCCGATATCCGGCATCAGCGCCAGATGTCTGCACACGATGCTGCCGAAATTTCCGTAGCCCCCGACCACCATCACCCTGAACGGCATGCAATTCTTCCCTAAGTCATTTCATCAAACAGGCCGGAAGGATATAGGGCCGAACGTCAGCAGGCCATTCAGATCAGTTGTTCGCCAGCCGACGCGATCCATTTGCGCAGCAGACAGCCAAAGTGTGCCGTCGCGATTGTTAGTTGATGAAAGACGCAACACACGACCTGAAAGCTCAGCGGTTCCAGGGGGCTTCGGCGTCGGCGTCGATGCCGTATTTCGCCCGAGCCTCGGCATGTGCCTGCGGATCGACTGAAGCCAGCGCCGCCAAAACGATGTGATAGCGATCCACTTCAAAGAAGCTGCGCAACGCCGAACGTGTGTCGCTGCGTCCAAATCCGTCGGTGCCCAGGCAGATGCACGGCGCCTGTAAATACGGCACCACCAATTGTGCATAGGCACGCACGTAATCACTGGCCGCCACGACTGGAGCGTTACCGGGCAGACAATGCAGCAGGTGACTCTGGCACTCGACATCGCCGCCGAACACTTGCTGACGCTGCACCTCGCGGGCATCCCGGGCGAGTTCGGAGAAGCTGGTCACGCTCCACACTTCGCTGCTGACTTGCCACTCTTGATCCAGCATATGTGCGGCGGCAATCACCTCGCGCAGAATCGCTCCCGAACCCAGTAAACGAACCGCCGATACCCCCTCGCCATAGCGCGCATAGAGGCGCATGCCGCGAATCACGTCCGCGTGTTCGTCTGGTTCAAGTGAGGCCTGAACGTAGTTCTCGTTGGTTACCGTCAGGTAATAGAACTCATCCTCTTGCTGCTCCAGCATGCGCCGGGCGCCATGGTCGATGATCACCGCCGCCTCGCTGGCAAATGCCGGGTCGTAGGCGCGGCAGTTGGGCACAGTGGCTGCGATCAATTGACTGGAGCCGTCCTGATGCTGCAGTCCTTCACCGGCCAGCGTTGTGCGCCCCGATGTGGCGCCGATCAAAAAGCCTCTGGCGCGCTGGTCGGCCGCTGCCCAGATCAGGTCGCCAATGCGCTGAAAGCCGAACATCGAGTAGTAAATGTAGAACGGCAACATCGGCTCGCCATTGACGCTGTAGGACGTCGCCGCAGCGATCCAGGAAGAAATCGCGCCGGCTTCGGTGATGCCTTCTTCGAGCAGTTGCCCGTCGGTCGATTCCTTGTAATAGAGCAGCGCGCCGGCATCTTCTGGCTCGTACAACTGGCCGACGGATGAATAAATCCCGATCTGCCGGAACAGATTCGCCATGCCGAATGTACGCGCTTCATCGGCGACTATCGGCACAATGCGCGGCCCCAATTGTTTGTCCCTGATCAGATGGGTAAACAGTCGCACCACCGCCATGGTCGTCGAGTTTTCACGCTCATCGGCCTTCAGCGCAAAACGGCCATAGCTGTCGAGCGGTGGCACGGCTATTGGTGCAGCCACACCGTTGCGCTTGGGCAAGTAACCACCGAGTGCCCGTCGCTGCTGATGCAGGTATCGCAACTCGGGGCTGTCGTCAGCCGGTTTGTAGAAGCGCATTTCTGCCACGGCCTCATCATCCAGCGGCAAGGCGAAACGATCACGGAATGCCTTGAGCACCTCGATATCGAGTTTTTTCTGCTGGTGCGAGGTGTTGCGCGACTCGCCGATCTGGCCCATGCCGAAACCTTTCTTGGTTTTGGCGAGCACCACGGTCGGCCTGCCCTTGTGCTTGCGCGCGGCCTCGAACGCGGCATGCAACTTACGAAAGTCGTGACCGCCCCGGCGCAACGCGTCGATCTGCTCCGGGCTCATGTCTGCAACCAACGCCTGCAACTGCGGATCCTGGTCGAAGAAATGGCTGCGGTTATACGCACCGTCATTGGCCCCCAGATTCTGGTACTCGCCATCCACCATCCCGGCGAAGTGGCGCAACAGTGCATGGCCGTCATCGCGGGCAAACAATGGGTCCCAGTCCGAACCCCACAGCACCTTGATCACATTCCAGCCGGCGCCGCTGAACAGTGACTCCAGTTCCTGAACGATTTGCCCGTTGCCGCGTACGGGGCCGTCGAGACGCTGCAGATTGCAGTTGATCACGAAGGTGACGTTGTCGAGATTCTCCCGCGCTGCCAGCGAAAGCGCCGCGATGGACTCCGGCTCGTCCATCTCGCCATCACCAAAGACGCCCCAGACATGCCGCCCCTCCGTCGAGGCAATCCCACGGTGCTGCAAATACCGCAGGAACCGCGCCTGGTAAATCGCATTGATCGGGCCAATACCCATTGAGCCCGTGGGAAACTGCCAGAAGTCGGGCATCAGCCAGGGATGCGGATAGGAACACAATCCGCCGCCCTTCACTTCTTGCCGGTAACGCTCCAGTTGCGACGCCTGCAAACGCCCTTCAAGAAAGGCCCGCGCGTACACGCCGGGGGCAGAGTGCGCCTGGAAGTAAACCAGATCACCGCGCCCGGCTTCGCTGTCCGCACGGAAAAAGTGATTGAAGCCGACCTCGAAAATTTCCGCCGCCGAGGCGTAACTGGCGATGTGACCACCCAATTCGCCATAGGCCTTGTTCGCCTTCGCCACCATGGCCAGGGCGTTCCAGCGAATGATCGAGGTGATGCGCTCCTCCATCACCAGATCCCCGGGATAAACCGGCTGCTGTTCGAGCGCGATGGTGTTCTGGTACAGCGAATACGCACTCGCCGTCGTTTGTACGCCGAGACGGCTGGCCTGCTCGGCCAGTCGCAGCAGCAAGAACCGCACGCGCGGTCTGCCGCCGACTTTCGCGACACCTGCCAGGGCTTCCAGCCACTCGTTGGTTTCAATGGCATCGATGTCTTCGTGAACCGGCGTTCCGTGGGTCGGTCGTTGCGCGGTATCTTTCATGGCTGCACACCCTGACAGGTTGAATGGACGACTGGATCAGTTCGACACGTGCTCAAGAAATATCAGTTGCAGCGGCTCTTCCAGCAGATCATCCGCCGCGGCGGCAAAGCGCTTGAAGTAAGGCATGGCGAAATGCGCATCCAGTGCCGCCTGATCCATGAAGGCCTCGCGCATGTAGAACGTGCCGCGCTGGTCGCGCAGTTCAAACAACACATAGTCGAGATTGCCCGGCTCTGCGCGTGTCGGCTCAACCAGCGCCAGCAAGCCTTCTTTCAAGGCCTGTTCCTGGCCTGACCTGGCCTTGAGCACGGCAATCGAGATCAATGTTTCTGTGGACTGGCTCATCTTCAATACTCCTGGGACCGGCTGCATTCAGAGAAAGGTAAACAGCGACTGGGACGGCAAGCGGGACTTGGGCAGGCCTGCGTTGAAGTCTTCGCTGCTGTGATAACCCAGGCTCACCACGACCAGACTGGTGAAGCCCTGTTCGCGCAGGCCCAGTTCACTGTCGAGGACTTTGCTGTCGAAACCTTCCATCGGCGTCGCGTCGATACCCAGCGAGGCGGCACCCAGCAGCAATGTGCCCAGCGCGAGGTAGGTCTGCTTTTCCATCCAGTGCTGGAGGTCTTTCTGATCGAAGCGATGCAGATCGACAAAACCGCGCCGCCCACGCTCCTGCCCTGCTCGCGCCTCGGCATTGTGAAAGCGCCCGTCCATGGCTTCCTGAGCCAGCAACGCTTGCAGGTATTCCTCGGGCAGATGCGTGCGAGTGCAAAAGACGATGACGTGCGACGCGTTGAGTATTTTCGGCTGGTTGAAGCTGAACGGCCCCTGAGTACTGTGGGCGATTCGCGCACGGCTCTGATCACTCTCGGCAACCACGAAATGCCAAGGCTGGGAGTTGACCGACGACGGGCTGTTGCGCAGTTGTTCCAGCAGCAACTCCAGTGTGTGCCTGGGAATCTTGCGCTCGGCATCGAAAACTTTTGTGGTGAAACGGCGCTTGGCCAGAGAAACGAGATCCATGATTGAACTCCTGATCTGAAAAGTGAAAACGTAGAACTCAATGCCGCTTGGAAATCAGCGCGTCGGCGCCGGCGCTGCGTCGATCTTCAGACGCATCAGGCTGTAAGGTTTTTGCCGCTGATCCTGCCCGGAACGGAATGCCGCCTGGCGGTGCAACTGGTTGGCGATGAAATACAGATAGCCGTCGGGGCCAATCGACAATGTGTCTGGCCAGAGCACGCGCGGGTCGTGGACCAGCGTTTGCCATTGGCCGTCCGGCAGACGCTTGCGGATCGAGTTGTGCTCGTAATCGCCGGCATAGACGGCGCCGGCGGCGTCAGCCTCCAGACCATCGGACGCGCCCTTCTCCCCCAGATCCTGCACGGCGGCCGTCAGTTGCTGTTCACTGAAGTTGGCATCACGCAGCAACGCGGTGGACACCGAATACAGGTGCCGACTCGACAGCGGTGTGAAATACAGTGTCTTGCCGTCCGCCGACAGCGCGATGCCGTCCGAGGCCACGCCCAGCGGTTTGCGCTTGCCGTCCGGACCTTCAACGGTGAGTGGCAGGCCTTCAACCACCGGGACAAAGGTCGGGTCAACCGAGGTCGCCGGCACACCGCTCAAGCGGCGCATGGCACTGCCGCTGGCGATGTCCATGACGATGATCGCGCCCGGTCCGCGCAGGGACGAGTCAGTGAGATAGACCGTTCCCTCCGGGCCTGTGCGAAAGTCGAAACGCATGTCGTTGACGTAGGTGCTCGGCAACATGACGTTGTCCGGGAACACCAGGCGCTTGACGATCTTGTTGCTGACCAGATCCACCGCGATCAGCTTCGCGCCTTTGGGTTTTGGGTCTGCGAAACCCGGCGCGGCGGTATCGAGCAACCAGACACGACCCCGCCCGTCGGCCACCACGCTCTGTACGCTGATCAGACCATCACTGGGATCGTTGAGGTTTTCCTGATTGATCGCCGCGTTCGGGTAAGCCACGACTTTGCCGTCGCGGATCTCGCCCACGGTGAACGGCACGTTGTCGCCCCAACGCGGGAAGTTGACGAAGATGCGCCCGGTCTCGGTGACGGTCACGCCGGTGGGCATCGCGTCGTAGAACGCATGGACCTGTTCGAGCTTGCCGAAGGATCGGTCGGCGGGGGCATTGGCCGGCAACGGCACGGCGCTGATTGCATGGGCGAACGGCGCTGCCATGACCATGACCAATGCAGCAGAAAGCTTTTTCATACGCATGAGCTGCTCCTGACCGGCCCGCGTGCCGGCCCGTCTGAATGAGTGAAATCAGAAACCTTCGAGTACCAGTTTGCCTCGGGCCTTGCCGCTCTCGACCAAGGCATGGGCACGGCGCATGTTTGCCGCGTTGATCGCGCCAAAATGTTCACCGACGGTCGTTTTCAAAATGCCCTGGTCAATCAGATCGCTGACGCGATTGAGCAGGTGATGCTGCTCAATCATGTCCGGGGTTTCGTACAGCGAACGGGTGAACATCAGCTCCCAGTGCAGCGACAGCGACTTGCGCTTGAGCGGCATTACGTCGAGGCTTTCAGGATCGTCGATCACGCCCAGACGCCCTTGTGGTTGGAGCACTTCAATCAGCTGCGCAAAATGCTCCTCGGTATGGGTCAGGCTGGCGACATGGCTGACCTCGTCGATGCCCAGTGCCTGCAACTGTGCGAGCAGCGGCTGACTGTGATCGATGACGTGATGCGCGCCCAATTGCCGGACCCAGTCAGCCGTTTCCTGCCGTGAGGCGGTGCCGATGACGGTCAGCCGCGTCAACTGTCGGGCCAATTGCACCAGCATCGAACCGACGCCGCCCGCTGCCCCCGTGATCAACAGACACTTGCCCTGCCCTGAACCTTCGGTGACACCGAGACGGTCAAACAACAGCTCCCAGGCGGTGATCGAGGTCAACGGCAATGCCGCGGCATCCGCAGCACTTAACGAACGCGGTTTGTGCCCGACGATTCGCTCGTCCACCAGGTGAAATTCGCTATAACTGCCGGTGCGGGCAAGGGAGCCTGCGTAGAACACTTCGTCGCCAGGCTGAAACAGCGTCACTTCAGTCCCGACCTCGCGGACGATGCCGGCGGCATCCCAGCCGAGGATTTTCGGTTCTTTGGTGAAAGTGCCGGCGCGTACTTTGGTATCGACCGGATTGACCGACACCGCACGAACTTCTACGAGCAAATCCCGGGGGCCGGGAGTTGGCACCGGAAGGTCGATGTCCTGCAACGATTGCGGATCTTCAATGGGCAAAGCGTGTTGGGTGAAGGTGATGGCTTTCATGGAAACTCGCTGTCTGAAGAGCTGATGTGCTCGCTTGCCGCCATCTTCGACTTCCCAAGCACAAAGAAAAACCAGCAGAATGCGCCAACACTTTCACTGCAGGAGTGAAAATGATCCGCATCGATGATCTTGGTTTGTTCACCCGCAGCGCCGCGCTGGGCAGCTTCACAGCTGCCGCCCATGAGGCGGATTTATTGCCCGGTCAGGTTGCCGCGGCGATCAAGCGTCTGGAGCGTGAGCTGGACGTGCGCCTGTTTGCGCGCACCACCCGCAGCCTGCGATTAACCGCCGAGGGCGAGCAATACTTGCCCACTGCCCACTCGGTGCTGGAGGCGCTCAAGCAAGGCAAGGAAAACCTGCGCGGTGAAAACGCCACGTTGCGCGGCGTGTTGCAAGTGACGGCGCCGTCCGATCTGGGGCGCAACATTTTGCTGCCGTGGCTCACACTGTTTCGCCGCCAGCACCCGGAACTGACCTTGCGCTTTTCCCTGTCGGACCAGATGGCCGACTTGTTTCGTGACCCGGTAGACGTGGCGATTCGATACGGCTCGAATGAAGATGCCAACTACGTGGCGCTGCCGCTGGCACCGTGGAACCGGCGGGTGCTGGTCGCCGCACCGGAATACGTGGAGCGCCACGGATACCCGCAAACGCCGGATGATCTGCACAACCACGCTTGCCTGCTCTACCAGCAAGGCGGCCGGATCTACGACAAGTGGAGCCTGGGCAGTGAAACGATCCAGGTCTCGGGACCGATGTTCAGCGACGACGCCGACATCGTGCGCCGCTGGGCGTTGAGCGGCGAAGGCATCGCCAACAAATCCTGGCTGGACGTCAGTGCAGACGTGATCGCAGGGCGACTGGTCGTGCTACTGAAGGATTTTCCCGGCAATGCCTCACCGTTGAGTCTGGTGTGCCCGCATCGCAAGCAGATCACCCCGGCGGTGTCTCAGCTTTATGCGTGGTTGAGTGGCCAGTTTGTCGCTCTGGAACGCATCCAATAGCTCCCCCCCGTTGGTTGCCACATTGACGAGACGCTCCTCGAATGTTCAGATGCCGGCCAGTTTCAGGTGTCCCATGCCGCCGTGCATGGGGTGAAACGGGAAACCGGTACGTTCTTTTCGAACAAGTCCGGTGCTGCCCCCGCAACGGTATGCGCGTGATGTTTTCAATACACCACTGTGGCCAGACGGCCATGGGAAGGTGAAAACCTCGATACGCGCGAGCCCGGAGACCGGCCTGGAATTTCGTTTGGCAAAATCCTGCGGTGGGCGGGCATGGGCCGGTATTGGCTGTGCGCGATGCCTTCTCTTGCATGCTCTTCTGCGAAGATCCTTTTCGAGAAGACAATGATTCGACCTTTCAACACCTCGGCTCCAACGTTCTTGTTCGGCTGCCTGTTAAGCCCTGTGCTGCTGGCGGATGACACGCCACTGGAACTCCATCAGCAAATCGTTTCCGCACCGTCGGTGGAGTCCACCACCGTCGCCGACATGGCCAGATTCGGCAGCAAGGTCGAAATCGTCAGCCGCGAACAGATCGAACGCGCCGGCCCCAGCGCCGATGTCAGCCGCGTGATGCAGATGTTCATTCCAGGCTTGTATGTGGCGCCGAAAAACGGCCCTTTCGACTACGGCACCTATTCGCTGCTCGGCGGGCGCAACGACGACACGCTGATCCTGCTCGACGGCGTGCGCCTGAACAATCGCCTGTACGGCGGCCTCTATCTGGACACCCTGCCGGCCAACGCCATCGAACGCATCGAAGTGCTCAAGGGTGGGCAGAGCCTGTTGTTCGGCACCCAGGCCGTGTCCGGTGTGATCAACATCGTCACCCGCAGCCCGCAATCGCGCAAAGCCGCCGGCGAAGTGAATCTAGGCGTCGACAGCTTTGGCGGCACCACCGAAGACGCCCGCGTCGAGAATATCTTCACTAACGGCTTCGGCGACCTCGGTTTGTTGGCGTACGTCAGTCACAACGTCTCCGACGGTTACCAGCCCTATCGCAACCGCGACATGAAAAACGATTCCGGCAAGGATCGCGCTTACGAAGTCACCACGTTCGGCGGCAAGGCGATTCAGTCGTTCGACGATGATTCGCGGCTGGAGCTGTTTTACCAATACGCCGACGCCAACCTCGATTTCGCCCGCCCGGTCGACAACCACAAGACCACTAACGACCGCGTGCAGCAGATCGCCACAGCGACGTTCGAACAGGACATCAACGAGCGTCTGAGCTACTTCGTCAAAGGCCATATCAACGACTGGGACACCCGCTACACGCGTGTCAACAACGTCGCCGGCGGCGGCACCAAGGTCATCAACCACAATGACTATTGGGGCTTCACCGATTGGGGTGTGCAGGCCGAAGGCAAGGCTGAATTGCCCGGCGATCATGTACTGGTGTTTGGCACCGACAATCAATGGTTCAAGGGCCAGGATGATGTGTTGATCATCGATAACGACAAGGCCGAAGCCCACGCTTTCTACACGCAACTGCGCCCGCAGATCGACGCCCTGCCCGACTGGCACCCGAGCATCGGTGTGCGTCACGAAGCCATGAGCGGTGGCGATGGTGCCACCGTCGGCATGCTCACTTCGCTGTATGACCTCAATGACAATTGGTCGGTGCGCGGTCAGTACGGCAGCGCCTACAAACTGCCGAACGCCGAGCAGCTGTTCGTCAATGAACCGGGCGACGAGATCGGCAATCGCAACCTGAAGCCGGAAAAAAGCCGCAATGCGGAGCTGGGTGTCGACTACAAAGGCTTTCTGCTCGACCGCGAATTCAGCGCCAGCGTGACCCTGTTCAAACGCAAGATCGACGACTTGATCACCCTCGACGACATTCAATGGGTCAACGGTGAAGGCCAGGTGCGTATGCGCGGTTTCGAGGCCGACGCCAAACTCGCGCTCAACGATCAGTGGAGCCTGCAAGCGGACATGACCCGCAACCTCACCGAATCGCGCAGCGGTGTAACCCTCAACGATATCCCGAGCTTCTTCGCCCGCTCGCGGCTTGGCTATGAATCGGAAAACCGTCTGTGGGGCGCCGGCGGTGCGATCCGCTATATCCGCGACATCAAAAGCTCGAAGCAAGTCGAGTACGGTAACTATTCCGTGGTCGACGCCGACGCTTATCGCTACCTCGACAACGCTCATCAGCACCGCGTGAGCCTGCTGGTGGAAAACCTGTTCGACCGCGATTACGTCACCAGCCGTTCGAGCAACGTCGACAACCTCGGCCGGCCGTTCACCTCCGAAGTGCGCTACACGTACCGCTTCTGATGAGTGAAATCAAAACCGTCGACGGCGTCGACACGCACCCGGACTGGTCAAATGTGCCCGAGCATGCGCGCCATGTATTCCTCTGCACCGGCCCGCGTTGCACCCAGCGCGGCGCCTTGCAATTATGGAAAACCCTGCGCCGGCATTTGCTCGCGCACGATCGCATCGAGACGCCGGATGGCGTCTTGCTGACGCGTACGCACTGCCAGTTTCCGTGCAATCTGGGGCCGATTGTAACGGTGTATCCGGAGCGCTGCTGGTATGGCGTGCGCAGCCATGAAGATGTGCAGCGGCTGGTCGAGGGGCATCTGGTGGGCGGTGAAGTGGTTGCGGATTTGCTGATCAAGGCGCAGACATGAGATCGATTCTGTACGTACTTGGCGCCCTGCTCTGCTCAATGCCTGTACTCGCCGACAGTTACCGCAATTGCGGCGAAGAATGGAGCGCCGATCAATCTTCGCGCATCGTCGCGCTCAATCAGCATGCGGCCGATCTCGTCCTCGCACTGGGTGCCGGGCCAGCGCTGGTCGGCGTGGCGTATCTGGATGACACCGGTGCCGGTCAGCGCCAAGCCGAGTATTTCGGCGTACCGGTAATCGCGCGGCAGTACCCGGCCAGCGAAGTGCTTTACGCTGCGAAGCCGGATCTGGTGATCGGCGGTTTTGCCACGGCGTTCGGCGACGGGGTGACCTCGCGCTCGGGGCTTGCGCGCAATGGCGTGGGTTCGTATCTGCTGGAATCCGCCTGCAACGGGCACTCGCTGGATTATTTCGCGCATGTGCGCAATGACTTGCTGACCTTGGGCAAGCTGCTGCACCAGCAGCAAAAAGCCCAAGCATTGATCGACTCCATGGAAAAGGACATTGCCAGCGCCCGAGCCTTGGCCGGTGCAGGTAAACCGTTGTCCGTGTTCTATCTCGACAGCGAAGTCAAAGGTCTCGACAGCGAAGGTCGACGTGGCTTTGTCACCCAGCTGCTGGCCGCTGCCGGTGCACGCAATGTGTTTGCCGACATCAACCTCTATCGAGTGACCGTGAACAGCGAAACCCTGCTGGCCAGCGACCCCGACATAATCCTGCTAGCCGACGCCGACTGGTCGCCAGCCGCTCGCAAACGCTACCTGTTGACCCACGACCCGGTGCTCTCGCAACTGCGCGCGGTGCGCGAGAACCGCATCATCGAGATCCCTTTCACCCACCTGCTGCCAACCTACAACAGCGGCCGCGTCGCCTTGCATCTGGCCTGCCTGCTCAATGCCCTGAATAAAAATAAATGAACCCGTCGCACCGCACGCCACCTAACGAGCAGACCATCAGGAGGTAGCCAATGCAAATCGAAACCGTGTGGATCGTACTGGCGGCAGTTCTTCTGCTAATCGAACTCTGGGCCATCAATCGGGTGCGCAAGAGCGAGGGGAAAGCGAGCAATAAGGGTGTGTGGATTGTGCTGATCGTGTTTGTGCCGTTGTTCGGCTTGATTGCCTGGGCGCTGGCAGGGCCCAAGCATGTCAGTCAGCATTCGGCGTCGTAACCTGATCCTTGATCCATAGCGACTGAGCATCCGTCACGGACCGGCAGGCCTAATGCCCGCCGGAGATATGTTTGCTTAACCCGTTGCCAGCGTACGAGCCCGGCTTTTGGCCGGGCTTTTTTCTGGTTGCTCGCTGCGTCTCCCTGCTGCAGGATCAGCCGATCGACAACAGGGAATGTTGAAATGAACCAGGCAACACATCGACGAATTGTGGTGGTGGGTGCGGGCATCGTCGGCGCCTCGCTTGCGTATCACCTGTCTGGCAGAGGTGCGCAGGTCACGTTGATCGAGGCCGGCGAGATCGCGAGCGGCGTGACGGCAAGCTCTTTCGCCTGGATCACTGCCACGCACGCCGGCGCTGATCCGATTGCGCAGTTGCGCGGTATGGCCATAGATGCCTACCAGCGACTCGAAACCGAGCTGCCGGATTTGCAGATTCGCTGGACCGGAGCGCTGTCGTACAGCGAATCAGCAGAGTATCCGGCGTCGGCGACATTGTTATCGTCTGCCGAAGTGCTTGCCCGCGAGCCCAACCTGAAAAATCCCCCATCCTGCGCGTTATTTCTTGCTGAAGAAGGCGCACTCGACGCCGTGCAGGCCACCCACGCCTTGATTGCCGGCGCCCAGGCGCTGGGGGCGCAATTGCTCACGCAAACCCGAGTGACCGCTTTCAAAACCTGCAACGCAGATGTCACCGGCGTTGAAACCACAGCGGGCACGTTTGATGCTGACCTTGTTGTGCTTGCTGCGGGGACTGGCACCCGACAGTTAACACAGATGCTCAACGTCTCCCTGCCCATCGACGCCTCGCCCGCCATTTTCATCCGCTACCAGACCCAACCGGGCCTCGTTAAAGGCATCATTTCCAGCCCTGTCATGGAAATTCGGCAAGGCGCCGACGGCACGTTGCTGGCCGCTGAAGATTATCTGGGAGAGGCGCCGGGCAACTCGCCGACTGACATCGCCCGGCAAACCGCCGAAGCCATACAGAGTGAACTTCACGGTGTGGTTTCCATTGCGCCGCAAACCGTCGCCGTCGGGCTTCGGCCCATGCCCGCTGATGGCCTCCCCGTTGTCGGTTACTTGCCTGGGGTCGGTGGAGTTTACGTTTGCGCGATGCATCCCGGTGTGACGCTGGCGGCAATCGTCGGGCGCCTCGTCAGTGAAGAGCTGCTGGATCACCAGTCATCTGCTGCCCTTGCACCGTGCCGCCCAGAGCGTTTTTTCAGAATTGCGGCAAAGTGACAAACAACGCTGCTCTTACCCGCTGAGAACCTGCGGCAATATCTACAACAAAGAGATTTTTATCATGGAAGAAGTCATCACCTATCGCATTGCCACTGCTGACGATGCGCCGGTAATGAGCGAATTGGGCCAACTGCTCAACTCGGTACACCACGCCGTTCGCCCTGACATCTACGCCGCCGCCACCGAAGATTTTGCCCGCGATTTGCCGCACTGGGCCGGGGTATTCGAAAAGCCTGGCCAGATCGTCTTCATCGCCAGCGCCGGTGAACGGCCCGTGGCGTTCATTACGGCCATCCTGTCCGCCAGTTCCGGCCCGCTGATGCAGCCGCAGAATGTGGTGCGCATCGGCTCGGTGTGTGTCGCCGAGCCGTTCTGGGGCAAAGGCATTGGCCGCGCACTGATTCAACGGGTGAAAGACTGGGCTATCGAGCAAAATGCTCAGGACTTGCGCCTGACGGTATGGCCATTCAACGAGCGCGCGGTACGCATGTATGCCGAGTTCGGCTTCGAAACCCGTGCCCTGGAGATGGGCGTGCGTTTGTGAGGAGCGGACACGTCCGATCATGAATAACCGTGAACAGCTCCATCAACAAGGTTTCGCCCTGCTCCGTCACGCCATACCCGCCGAGTGGCTGGACGACCTGCGCCAGGCGTTCGATGCGGGTGTGCTGCCGTCAGATCGCTGGCCCGTCCCACGGGGTCAGGACTGGCGCCATTCGCTGCTGGATGAGCATGCGACCGTGCGCGCGATGTGCCGCTTGCCAACGGTGTTGGCCGTGGTCGGTGAGCTGATCGCCGAGCGCTTCTTCCTGTCCCAGGTTGAGGGTCGCGAACCGCTTGCGGGGGGCGGCCATCAGCAGCTGCATCGCGACTTGTCCGCGCAACGCCCCGGCGACTGTGCGGTGGCCCTGGCTTTTTTCGATGACTATGGTGCCGACAACGGCGCGACCCGCATCGTCCCCGGCAGCCATCGCCCGGCGCCGGGAGCGCCACCGGTAGACGTCAATGATGAGTCGGGGTCAGTCCAGCTCACGGGCCGTGCGGGCGATATTCTGGTGTTCGATGTCGACCTGCTGCATGCCGGCAGCCGAAACCTGCTGGGTGGCCGCCGGCGTTCGATACTGATCAACTATTGGGCCGAGCCGCTGTACGCGTCTCACCTTCAAACGGTGGCTCTGCGAAATATCCGCATGGACCCTATCGAATGGTTCGATCCTGCCGACAACATCCTGATGGACACCGAGGGGTTTAACGGCACAAGTTTCCCCGTATAAAAGCCACTTTCTATTACGATTCAAGAGGCTGCACCCATGAGCAACGCCTGGAACGAAGGTTATTTCACCGACGAAGGCTACACCTACAGCTATAGCCGGGAAATCAATCCGGTTTTCCAGCGTTACTGCCTGTTGTTGCGCGGCGTTGCCGGTCTGGACAATCCCGACGGTTATCACTGTGAACTCGGCTTTGGCCAGGGTGTGTCGATCAATATCCACGCCACGGCGAGCCCTGCCGGCTTCGTCGGGACCGACTTCCACCCCGGTCAGGCGGCCCATGCCATTGAGCTGGCAGAACTCAGCAACAACGGCGCAAAACTCTATGACGACAGCTTTGAGCAACTGCTGGCGCGCCATGATTTGCCGCAATTCGACAGCATCAGCCTGCACGGCATCTGGACCTGGGTCAGCCGTGACAACCAGAAACTGATTGTCGAATTCGCTCGGCGCCACCTCAAGCCGGGTGGTCATCTGTACGTCAGTTACAACGCATTCCCGGGCTGGTCGCCTGCGGCGCCGTTGCGCCAATTGTTCAGCCTGCACGACCGCTTCGCCAATCACTCGACGCGGGCGGATCAGCGCATCGACGCCGCGTTGCAGTTTTCCGAAGCGCTGCTGGCGGCCAACCCCAAGTACGCCATCGCCGCGCCAAGTCTGGGCGCCCGACTGCAGACCATCAAAGGTCAGGACCGCCAATACGTCGCCCACGAATATTTCAATCGCGACTGGAACTGCATGTATTTCGCCGACATGGTGGATGCGCTGGCCCCGGCCAAGCTCGATTACGTCACGACAGCGGTGCCGCTGGATTCGGTTGATGCACTCAATCTGAGTGCCGAAGCCCTGACCTTTCTCGACGGTATCGAGCACCCGGTGATGCGCGAGCAGGCACGTGACTACTTCGTCAATCAGTCTTTCCGTCGTGATCTGTACGTGCGGGGTGCCAACCGGCTCTGCGCCGCCGAGCGCCGGGCGCGCATGCTCAAAACACGCTTTGTCCTCATGCAACCAGCAGAAAACGTAGCGTCCAGCGTCACCGGCCCCGCTGGCGAAGCGTCTTTGCAAGCGGAAATCTACGGCCCGCTGCTCGATGCCCTCGCGGGCCAGACGTATGAAGCCAAAACGATGCAGCAGTTATTCGATGCGGTGTCGCCAATCGCCTATGACGATCTGGAACAGGCGCTCGCCATCCTGGTCGGCATGGGTGCGGTAGCCCCGTGCCAGAGCGAAGCCGCCGAGGCGCGGGTGTACGAACGCTGCGCGGCGTTCAACCTGCAACTGTGCAAGCGCGCGCTGTTCAACGCCGACATTCAGGTGTTGAGCAGCCCGGTCACCGGCGGTGGCGTCATGGTCAGCCGCTTCCAGCAACTGTTCCTGATTGCAATCCGCCAGGGCAAACAGCACCCGGCGGAGTGGGCGCAACTGGCGTGGAGCGTCATCGCCGAACAAAACGAAGTGTTGGTCAAGGACGGCAAAACGCTGACCACCGCCGAAGCCAACATCGCCGCACTGACCGAGCAAGCCCAGGCGTTTGCCGAACAATCGCTGATCGTGCTGAGCGCTTTGAAAATCGTCTGATCGGGGTAGGTGGTGCGCAGCGCGGCAGGAAATCTTAATCAAACGCCCCGTTGAGCACCTCGTAAATCAGGCCGGTGGCCAGCGCAACCAATATCAGATCCGTGCCCGCCTGCTGCCATTCGTAGCCATCGTAATGCGGCAGATGACCGGCCAAACGCCCATCGAGCTTTTTCGCGATACCGGGCGGCAATGGCTTGCCGCGTGCAAGATTCTTTTGAATGCCCGGTGGTAGCGCAGGCCCCGGACTCCAGTAGTCGCGGTAGCCACCAACAATCCCGAGCACATTGCCGCGATCGATATTTGGGCCATGACTCCAGTCACCACCCGAGTTGTTGCCCTTGTTGCCGTTACCTTTCTGGTTACCGTGGCCCTGCACATTCTGCGAATTACCTTTGCCATTGCCCTTGCCATTACCGGGATCAGCCAATGCCATCGCCGAGCTGAAAACCAGCGCAAGAGAGGAAATCGTTGCAATCAACGTGCGTGACTTGTTCATGCGGCGCGCCTTCATGGTGGGTTGCTCCTGTGTCATCGTGACAAGAGAAGGCGCTGGGGGCATTTATCGAGGCAGCATTTGCTTGCGGATGAAACTCCGCCGCCCCTGATCGATACGTCTACGCTCTCTCCATCGCCACCACGCCTGGAGACTTCGCCATGACCCGCCTGCTGCTGACTGGCTTCGCCCTGCTCGCCCTGAGTTTCCAGGTCCACGCCGACATCACCCCCTTCCCCGCCACCTTCCACACTCAGGACATCAAAGTCGAAGGCGCGACAATGCATGTGCGAGTTGGTGGCAAGGGTCCGGCCGTGGTGCTGTTGCATGGTTTCGGTGATACCGGCGACATGTGGGCGCCGCTGGCGGCGGATCTGGCCCGCGATCACACCGTGGTGGTGCCGGATCTGCGCGGCATGGGTTTGTCATCGATTCCGCAGGACGGCTACGACAAGAAGACCCAGGCCGGCGACATTCGTCAGGTGTTGAGCGCGCTGAAGATCGAGCACTCGGTGGTCATCGGGCATGACATCGGCACCATGGTCGCGTTCGCCTATGCCGCGCGCTATCCCGAGCTGACCGAGCGCCTGGTGGTGATGGATGCGCCCGTACCCGGCATCACACCGTGGAACGACATCGTTCGTTCGCCGATGCTCTGGCACTTCGACTTCGGCGGCGCGGACATGGAGCGTCTGGTTGCCGGGCGCGAACGCATCTACCTCGACCGTTTCTGGAACGAGTTCGCCGGCACCCCGGCCAAAATCGATGAAGGCACCCGCCAGCATTACGCCAAGCTCTACGCCCGCCCCGGCGCCATGCACGCCGCTTTTGCCCAGTTCCGCAGCATTCGTCAGGACGCCCTCGACAACGCCCCCGTTCTGCAGAAACACCTGGCCATGCCGGTGCTCGCCGTGGGCGGTGAAAAGTCCTTTGGCAACAACGAAGCGATCGTCATGCGCAATGCCGCGGACAACGTGACCGAAGTGGTGATTCCGGCAGCCGGACACTGGTTGATGGAAGAGGCGCCGGCACCGACCATCAAGGCAGTGCGCGACTTTATCGCAATGTGAAGAATGGGCATTGCCTTGGCCCGACGCTTACGTCAGGATTCGCCCCTTTTGCGCGCAAGAGCAGGCCGGACAGAAAACATGAATCGTCAAAAGAAACTGCAGCAGTTGTTCAAGGAAAAGGCCAAGAAGGCCAGCGCCAAACTGGCGCCGAAAAAGCCCAAGTACATCAGCAAGGCTGAGCGGGCGAAACTGGAGGCTGAGGCGGCGGTGGAATCAACCGATACCCGCGAGAGCTGATCTCTGCCCTGCAAGAACGGCGCAATATTCGCCAGCGCCCGCTCAATGTAGCGGTCTTTCTCCGCCACCGGCGCCACGCGTTTCGCTGACCGGGCCGGGTGGTCGTTTTTTTTCTGCCCGTTTTGCGCGTTTACCGACCAAATTTACGACACATTTATTTTTATGCTTGCGCCTATTTCGGAGCCAGACTCACGATGACAAATAGCTCGCCAAACTATGAAAAAAATCATATTAAACTGATGAGATTTCATATCACCCTGGCATTATTCTATTTCCTCATCTGCTCACTTTCTGCATGGCTATGCATGATTGATAAAAGCACCTCAATAGGCATACCTGTGTTTTGCGCAGCAGCCGTTTTCGTCCATTTACTGCTTGCCTATGGAAGCAGAAACCGACTTGAGTCTTCGAGAAAAGCATCAGAGTTCATAGGTGCGTTATTGATGTTTGGTTTTCCAATAGGCACGTTGTTGGGGTACTTCTTCTTGCAATGCACAATATGGCAGGATCCGGAACAAAAAAATTAATAGGCTTGTGAGAACGGACATGTGAGCGGTTCTCCTTTTCTGCGCCGATACTTTTACGACGCCGAGTTGAACCTCTCCGGTGCACCGGCCCTGTGCAAGTGCTATGGGCTGACCAGGGAACAATGGATCGAACGCCGACGGTGACGTTAATGGCATGTCTGAGCGCACCTTGCGAACCAGTCCGCATCAAGAAGGCGTTTTACACGCCAGCCAAGCCCCCCAGAACAAACTGCTGAAAAACCGCGTCGCCTCGCCAAACCCGGCCTCATGCAACAACGCCTGAACCGCCGCTTCGGAATGCGGCGGGTCAGCGCCTTGTAGAATCTTGCCCAGCTTGGCCTTCACCTCCTGCGCACTGACGCCCTGCTGCCGCCAACGCTGCCCCCACGCCTGGAGCATTAATGGCTGACTGGCATAGGCGTAATGGTTGCCGGCGACAATCAGCGGCGCGCCCGGTTTGAGCCGCGCCTGAATCGCTTGCAGGATCTGGCGCTTGGGCTCATCACCGTTCAGATGATGGAGCACGCCGATCAACGTTGCCGCATCAAATGAGGCAGCAGCCGGCAGATCTTCGACGTGGCCGAGATGCACCTGGGTTCGGTGCAGCAAGTCGTTGGCCTGCAGTTGCGCTGTCGCGGTTTCCAGCATCGGTACGGAAGGGTCGACTGCGGTGAAATGCCATTGCGGCTCCAGCGCCGCCATCGCAATGATTTCCTGCGCCGTGCCGCCAGCGCCGACCACCAGTATGTTGGCCGGACGCGAACCCAGGCTCGCCGCCAACATGCAGGCCGCCAGATCATGACAGGCGTCGTAGCCGGCCAGCGCGATGCGGCTTTGGCGGGCGTATTCGCTGGCGCGGGAGGTGTCGAATTTTTCTGCGGGGCTGGTCGAGGTTTGGCTCACGGCAATGCTCCTGGTTTTTCGAGCACGCTACGCCGAAGAGCGCGAGAGGGAAAATTCATTCGCTTCATGCCCCGCATTCCTTGCGGGAATGCGGGGCATGTGAACCTGGGTTTTGTATTACCGAGCAAGCAGCGCCTGCAGCCCACCATGGCCGTCGACGATCAGGCTGCGAATCAGTGCCTGATAGTGCTCGGCACTGGTCGGTTCTCGAAGATCGAAACTGGCCAGCCAACTGACCAGTGTTCTGTCCTGGCCTGACAAAGCAACCAGTTCCACGCTGGCCACGTAGTTGTCCAGCGGTAAGGGCGACTCTTCAAAACGGTAGGACAGCCTCAACGCCGAGTCATCAACCGACAACAAGCGCTCTCTGACAACGGCGCCATCGCTCAACGTGAGCGTGCGAATGCAGCCCACAATCTCGGGTCCTGCGCCTTCGATATGGCTGTCCACAATCGAAGGGTGCCAGTTCTTGATCTCGCCAAACTGCTTCACCACGTTCCAGACCTGTTGTGCAGCGCCTTCCACGACAGCGGAAAACTCAACCTTCGACATCTCGTATCCCCTTGTAATTGATCATCCGCCGATCCCGGCAGCGGACTACCGGGATCGACCGATACTCAGGCCTCGAACTGGTGATAAACCTTGGCGATGACCTTCCAGACGCCGCCAATTTTGATCAGGGTCAGGTAGTCGTTGTAGTCAGCACCGATCGCATCGGTTTCCATGTCCACGCGCACCACTGCGGTGGTCGGTGTGATCGCCAGCACGTCTAGACGCGTACTGATTTGCGGGGCAGCGCCGTTTTTCTCGACGAAATCAAACAGGTTCTTGATCGGGCCGCCGAGCAATTCGCCGTTGGTGAAACCGTACATCACCGCCTCTTTATGAAAGGCTTGAGCGACGCCTTGAGCATCACCGACCCGAAGACCTTCGACATATTGATTGGCGGTGGCGATGACAGCGGTGTATTCGGCGGTCGGTACAGCCTTGATGTTCTTCGACATGGTTGTTTCCTTTCGTTGGGGGTGAGTTACAAAGGCCACCGGAAGCCAAGGCTTGCACCCGGTGGCTGCAGCAGCCAACACTCACCAGTCCTGGCGCGTCGGCGAAATGATGAGGTCGTTGACGGTGACGTTTTCCGGCTGGTTGAGCGCATAGATCACCGCACGGGCAACATCGTCAGGCGCGATGGCGATGCGGTTGAGTTCCTGGGCGGCCTTGCGCCCTTGCGGATCACTGACCTTGTCCGCCCAACCGGTATTGATAACGCCGGGGCTGACCGTGTTGACGCGGATGCCATGCTGTACGCCCAGTTCCTTGCGCATGGACTCGGTCATGGCCTGCACAAAAAATTTGGTAGCGCTGTAAACACCCGCCGCCGGCCCGACCTGATGGCCGGCCACCGAGTCCATATTGAGGATCTGCCCGGACCGCTGCTCCAGCATCACAGGCAGCACTGCCGCAGTAGCGTTGAGATAACCCTTGATGTTCACGTCGATCATCTTTTCCCAATCCTCCACGGCCAGATCGACCCAATTGGAGAACAGCATCAGCCCGGCGTTATTCACCAGAATGTCGACACCGCCATAGGCGTCCTGCGCGAACCTGGCGAGTGCTCTGGTTTGCTCAAGCCGGGTCACATCAACGGTAAAAGCGACCACGTCATGGCCGGCCTCACGCAACTCGGCGACGAACGCCTGCAGGCCCTTTTCGTCCAGCGCAGCGACAACCACACGAACCCCTTGTGCCGCCAGCGCACGCGTCGTGGCCGCGCCGATACCGGAAGATGCACCGGTGACGATGGCGACTTTGTTGTGTAGATAATTCATGTTTCGTTCCTCTTTGCAGTGAATGCGATTGCGCCCGGTCGGTGTCAGGGTTGCCATTCAGGCGTTAGCGGTTGGCCAATCGATGTAGCCTTTCGCGCCACCGCCGTAGTAACTCTCACGCGGGGCAATGGTCAGTTCGAGACCCTGGCGCAGACGCTCGACCAGGTCGGGGTTGGCAATAAACAAACGCCCAAACGCCACCGCATCGATATGGCCCTGCGCCCGACGCTCAAGCGCCATCGCCAGGTCATAGTTGTTGTTGCCAATGAACGCGCCGTCGAACTGCGCACTCAGCGCGTCAAGATCCACGCCCGCAGGAACGCTGCGAGAAGTGGCCGTGGCGCCTTCGACGAAATGCAGGTAGGCCAGATTGAATCGATTGAGTTGCTGGATCAGGTAGCCGTAAGTCGCCATGACGTTGCTGTCGGGCGGCGTATTGCCGGCATCGGGCGTTACCGGAGACAGCCGGATACCGACACGGTCGCTGCCCCAGATGGACGCCACCGCTTCCGTCACTTGCAGCGTCAGCCGGGTACGGTTCTCGATGGAGCCGCCATAGAGGTCCGTGCGCTGATTGGTCGAATCACGCAGAAACTGGTCGAGCAGATAACTGTTGGCCGAATGCACTTCGACGCCATCGAAGCCGGCTCGCTTGGCATTCTCGGCGGCGAGTTTGTACTGCTCGATGATTCCGGGAATTTCCGCGATCTCAAGCGCGCGAGGCATCGATACCTCGACAAAACCTTTCTCGGTATACGTGCTGCCCTCAGCCTTGATGGCCGAGGGTGCGACCGGCGCTTCGCCATTGGGCTGCAACTCAACACTGGAAAAACGCCCCACGTGCCACAGCTGGCAGACGATTTTTCCGCCGGCCGCGTGCACCGCATCGGTGACTTTCTTCCACCCGGCGACCTGCGCTTGCGACCAGATGCCCGGCGTCATCGCATAGCCACGTCCCTGAGCGGAAATGTTCGTCGCCTCGGCGATGATCAAACCTGCACTCGCACGCTGAGCGTAGTAAGTCGCATGCATTTCATTCGGTACGCCGTCGTCGGCCATCCGGCTGCGCGTCACGGGGGCCATGACAATTCGATTGGCCAATTGCAGCGCGCCCATCTGCATGGGCGAAAAAAGGTCGGTATCAACAGCGTTATCAATCATAAGCACTCCTATTCAATAGACCGGTCGTCTAGTAAAGCAACCCAAAAAAAACGCCCCTGCGCCAGCGGGCGTGCACTCGTTATCGGTGCGGTTTTAAACGTGAGGGTCCGACGCTTGAAGGCTCACACTTCGGCAGCGGGATGAACACCTGACGGTTCAAGCGCTGCCCTTTCCCACTTGGCAATCACCAGCGGTGCGATGGCATTGCCCAATACGTTCAGCGTGGTCGTACCGCTGTCGATGATCCTGAAAATACCCGCGATCAATGCCACGCCTTCCAGGGGCAGACCGGCCGAAGCCAACGTAGCGGAGAGGATGATGATGGCAAACCCGGGCACCCCCGCCGCGCCTTTGGACGTCAGGACCATCGTCACCACTAGCAGGATCTGCTGCGACAGCGACAGGTCGATGCCATAGAGCTGCGCGACGAAGATCGTCGCGACGCCGAGGAAGATCGAAGCGCCATCCAGATTGAATGCATAACCCACCGGCACCACGAAACTGACGATCCGCCGCGGTACACCGTAGCGCTCCAAACGGCTCATCAACTGCGGCATGACGGCGGCGGATGCGGCACTTGAGAACGCCAGAATCAATTCACTGCGGAAGTAGCGAATCAATTTGAAAATGTTCTCCCCAATCAAGTAGCAAATGCCGCCGAGTATCACCAGAGCGAACACAATCAGCGCCAGATAAACCACCCCGATCAACTTGAGCAATGGCAACAGCGAGGCAAAACCAAAGGTCGCGACCGTGGCGCCAATCATGCCGAAGACACCAACCGGCGCGTAGGCCATGACAATAGAGACCACTTTGAACATCGCATCGGAAATGCTCTGAACCACCGCGATGGCTGGCGCACTTTTTTCTCTTGGCAGCG
This sequence comes from Pseudomonas sp. 29, assembly GCF_002754355.1. Lineage (NCBI taxonomy): Bacteria > Pseudomonadati > Pseudomonadota > Gammaproteobacteria > Pseudomonadales > Pseudomonadaceae > Pseudomonas > Pseudomonas sp. 29. Next base: position 5,751,204 of record NZ_PEEY01000001.1, on the reverse strand, counting down.
CATTCAAAGCGAGGCCGAACAGCACGGCGAAGAACAGTACCGAGAGCAATTTCGCTTCCGACATCGCCACCAGAACATTGTCCGGCACGATGTTCTGCACGATCACCAGCGCGCCTTTCGAGGGCTCCATGTTGATCGATGCCGTGCCATGCGAAAGGCCGGAAATATCGGTGCCGCTACCCGGTTCAAAGAGGTTTGCGAAACACAAGCCGATGACAATGGCCAGCGCGGTAATAGCAAAGAAATAACCCAGCGACTTGATGCCCATGCGGCCAAACGACTTGTTATCGCCACCGCCAGCGATGCCCAGAATCATGCAACAGAAGACAATCGGTACAACCACCATCTTCATCATCTTGATAAAGATGTCACCGAGGGGCTTGAGGATCTCTGTACTGACCCACGTTTGATATTGCGGATGGGTATTGAAATACCAACCGACGAGCACGCCAAGCAACAGCCCGGCAACGATTTGCCACACCAGGGGAATACGTTTCATGTCTAGCCTTTTTGTTGGAAGGAAAGGTCTGCGTCAGCGGCAGTTGCTAGAGTCATGAGCTTCCAGCTCACTAGGGACCAAATGGCACAACCGGGTTGTGCCATGACGGTTGTCACTTGGCGAAGAGCTGGCTCATATCCTTGAACGCCTTGAACTCCAGGGCGTTACCGCAAGGATCAAAGAGGAACATGGTGGCCTGCTCACCCACCTGCCCTTGAAAGCGGATGTAAGGTTCGATCACAAACTCGGTGCCAAAGGACTTCAGACGTTCGGCCAATGCTTCCCACTGTTGCCATCCCAAAATGATGCCGAAGTGCGGAACAGGGACGTCGTGACCGTCGACCGGGTTGCTGTGAACGCTTTCCTGCGACGCGGTTTTCGGGTGTTCATGAATCACCAGTTGGTGGCCATAAAAGTCGAAATCGACCCACTGAGTACTGGAGCGCCCTTCTTCAAGACCAAAGACTTCACCGTAAAAGGTGCGCGCTGCAGCCAGATCGTAAACGGGGATAGCGAGGTGAAAAGGCGAGAGGCTCATCAGAAACTCCAATCATGTTTTTGTTGGTTGGTGAACATTCCTGCCGTCATCGGCGCCTTGGGTTCAGCCGCTGCCGGGGGATGGGAAACATCCTAGGGTGGAAAACCAAACATAAAAATCAATATATATTTCTTAGAAACACAATTAATATTTGTGAATGATCAAAGAACTGAAGACACTCATCGCCGTAGCACGCGAAGGTACTTTCGCTGCAGCCGGCAACAGGATCGGACTCACGCAGGCTGCCGTCAGCGCCCAGATCCAGCGCCTGGAAGCCGAACTCGGCTTCGAGCTTTTCGACCGAAAGGGGCGCTCGGCACACCTCAACAGAATGGGCCACCAGATACTGCTGCAAGCGCAAGAACTGCTCAGGCTCTACGACAGCCTCGGCTCGACAACGGTGGGGCTGCCGCCCAGCGTGCTGGTCAACATCGGCGCCATTGCGTCGGTGCAGCGCTCTTATCTACCCGATGCACTCGCGAAGTTTCACCAGCACTGCCCGCAGTGCAGATCCCGGATCGTTCCGGGGTTGTCGATGGAACTGGTCAACCTGGTGGATGCTGGCGAGATCGACATGGCCGTGATCATCCGACCACCCTTCTCACTGCAAAGTGATCTGCGCTGGACCACGCTGGCGCTGGAGCCTTACCGGTTGATCGTGCCACGCGATGTGCCGGGCGATGACTGGACCCAATTGCTTTCCAGCCAGCCATTCATTCGATACGACCGCTCCTCTTTCGGAGGCAGGCAGGTCGACCGCTTTTTACGGCAGATGCATTTCACCCTGCACGAGGTCTGCGAGCTGGATGAACTGGAGGCAATTATCAAACTGGTCGAAAACGGTGTCGGCGTGGCGCTGGTGCCGCAGACGGCGCCCGACTTTGCCTGGCCTGCCGGCGTCCGGGTGCTCGACCTCGGTCAGCACACGTTCCACCGCGATATCGGGCTGGTGCACCGATCGCGCCAGACCTTCACCGAACCTGTACGGATGCTGGCCGAGCTGATCAGTGCGCAGGTCAAGATCGGCTATGACTGAGTGCAGGGTTGCGCCTTCACAAAGCACAGCCATTAACCGTATCAATAACAACCATTGATTCAATGAAGTTCTCTTATCAAATGCGCGGCGTAACATCGGCTCCAGACCCCACCACTACATCACGGAGCACACACTCATGAAACGCCAAGCCCTTCTCAGCGTCGCTTTCTCATTGTTCGCCCTGAATGCTGTTGCCGCTCCCGCGACTCAAACCGATCCGCTGTTCAGCGACGCAGTAGCCGCCGCCACCCAGACTGATCCGCTGTTCAGCGATGCCGTTGCCGCCGCCACCGAAACCGACCCGCTGTTCAGCGATGCCGTTGCCGCCGCCACCGAAACCGACCCGCTGTTCGGCGATGCCGTTGCCGAAGGAGATTCCGACCGTTTGCTCGAACGCCGCGCCGTCTGAATGCAGCGTTTTACTGCCGTCACCGAATAAAGGCCCGACCTCACCCGTCGGGCTTTTTGCGCCTGCAAGTTCTGCTCACCTACCCTGCTCTGCCGGAAACTTTTCCTCGCCAATCGCCTCGATCACCTAACCTCATAGACTGTGTGATCCATTCGAGCCGCCTCACCCATGCGCAACACATTGAAGTCGTTGTTTTTTGTTGCATTCATGCTGCTGGTTGGCGGCAGTCCGACGCTATTGGCCGCCGACTTGCCGCCGCCGGCAACCACCGCCGCCGCGCCGCTGCCGGTGATTTCACAAAGCGAACTGCAGGCGCTGCAACAACGCCTCGACGGCCTCAAGCAACAGATTTCCGCGGCGAACAATTACAACCAGCTCGAAGGCCCGCAGGATCGGGTGCAGGCGTTCATTCTGGATGTCGATCGGTTGTCGACGGCGTTGTTGCCGCAGCAGGCGCAACTGGCGGTGCAGTTGGGGGTGCTCGGCGCGGCGCCGGATGCTGATCTGGCGGCGGAACAGGCGGATATCGTCGTGCAACGGGCAGCGCTGGCGGAGCAGAAAAGCAAGGTCGACGGAACCCTGAAGAGCCTGGCGGCGTTGAAGCAGAGCGCGGCGGACCTGATTACGCAGATCGCCGGCATTCGTCGCACGTTGCTCGAGAGCGAGTTGACCTTGGGCACTGACAGCGTGCTGAGTCCGAGTTTCTGGTCACCGCTGGTGAATCCGACCGACGATGATCGTCAGCGTCTGCGTTTTTTCGTCGATCAAGTACGTGATACCTGGGCCACGGTTTGGGCGCCAGGCGAACGCCTCTTCACCAGTATCCTGGTGCTATTGGCGCTGATCATCTGGACCTTCGGTCGCCGGCTGGCCGAACGCGGTCTGACCTGGGTGTGCATTTACCGCATGCCCGAGGGACGTCTGCGCCGCAGTGCGCTGGCGTTCGCCTCGGCGCTGGCGACCATCGCCACCACCGCCATTGCCCTGCAATTACTGTTCTACGCCTGCACCCGTCATCAACCTTTGCCGCCAGTGCTGGAAACCTTCTCCGAAGAGTTCGAAAAGGTCGTCTATGCCTGCGTACTGCTCACCGGGTTGAGCCGCGCATTGCTGTCGACCGAACATCCCTCATGGCGCCTGCCGGCGATTGCCGATCAGGTGGCGCTGGCGCTCAGGCCCTATCCGCGCATTCTGTCCTGCACGTTATTGGTGCTGGTGACACTGGTGCAGGTGAGCAATGCCACCGGCATGAGCAGCCAGATCGTGATTGCCGGACGCGGGGTCATTTCGATCGTTGTGCTGGCGATCGTGACGGTCCTGTTGTTGCGCGTCGGCAAAGTGCGCAAGGCGCTGGTCGCGGCCAATGATGCGGCAGCAGCGAACAGTACGTTTGCCGGGGTGATTTACACCATCGCCAGCGTCTCGATGTTTGTCTCGGCGATTGCCTTGCTCGCCGGCTACGTGTCGCTGGCGCGATTCATCAGTTATGAGCTGGTGTGGGCGTACATTGTCTTATCGGGTTTCTACCTGCTGATCCAGTTGATCAAGGACGCCTGCGAGCACGTATTTTCACCCAGACATGCGAGCGGCAAGGCGCTCAAACAGTTATTGGGCATCGGTGATCGCCGCCTCGATCAGATCTCGATCCTGCTGTCCGGCTTCAGTCGGGCCGCGCTGATGCTGCTGGCGGTGATCGCTCTGTTTGTCGGTGGCATCGGCACCACGCTCGGGCAACTGGCGAGCAACATCATGGCGATCCTTGGCGGCGCCGGGTTGCGCAAGCTGAACATCGTCCCCGGCCACCTGCTCAATGCCGTGCTGGCGCTGATGATCGGCATCTGGCTGATCCGCGCCCTGAGTCGCTGGCTCGACAACGAGTTCCTGCCCAGGACCGACATGGACCCGGGCATGTGTGCCTCGTTGAGCACGCTGTTTTCCAACATCGGTTACGCCTTCGTGATTCTGCTGACGCTGTCGTCGCTGGGCGTGCAGTGGACCAATCTGGCGTGGATCGTCAGTGCGCTGTCGGTGGGTATCGGCTTCGGTTTGCAAGAGATCGTGAAGAACTTCGTCTCCGGCCTGATTCTGTTGACTGAACGACCGGTGAAGGTCGGCGACCTGATCAGCATCAGTGGCGTCGAAGGCGACATCCGCCGCATCAACGTGCGCGCCACGGAAATCCAGCTCAGCGACCGCTCGATCGTCATCGTGCCCAACTCGCAACTGATCTCGCAGAACCTGCGCAACGTCACGCTGGGCGGCAGCGCGCAAGGCGTGGCGTCACTGGAACTGGTGTTCCCGCTGGATATCGATCCCGAAGAGGTCAAGGAACTGTTGCTCAACACGTACAAGGAGAACGAAACCATCCTCGATAAGCCAGCCCCTTTTGTGCGCTTCAGCAAGTTGTCGCCGGACGGGATTACCTTGACGGTGACTGGTTATGTGGGCAGTCCGAGGATTGTCGGGGTGACCAAAAGTGATTTGTTGTTCGAGATTCTCAAGCGGCTGGGTGCGGCAGAGATTGCGTTGGCGAAACCGCCGGCGAGTGCGTAATGAATCGGTAAGGCTCTGGCATGGAATATTTTCGCTGTCTGAAAAATCGCTTTCGCGAGCAGGCTCGCTCCCACAATTTTTGCGCGGTGAAGGGTTATTCCGGAAGCGCCTAAATGCCTGCTTTTTAGGTCTTTATTGGCGGTCAGACGGCAACCTTATACTTGAGCGGTTTACTCATCGTTCAATAAGGATGTTCCATGCCTCGACGTTTTCTACTGGCGGCGCTGTTCGTCGCCGTCGCCGGTTGTGCCAGCCCTCCTCCTGCGTCCGTTCACACCCATGATCCCGTCAGTTCGACCTTGCAAGGTGATATTTCGCGGCCGGCGCAGGCGCAGTGGATTCGCACCGAGTTGTACTTCTCCGTTGGTCCGATCGATGGCAAGGACGGTGCAGTCAGCCCGGCGCGCTGGCGCGAGTTTCTTGATCAGGAGGTGACGTCGCGATTTCCTGATGGTTTCAGTGTGTTCGATGCGTATGGGCAGTGGCGGGATAAGGGCGCGAAGGAGCCTGAGCGCTTGAGCACCAAGGTGATTGTGATCTTGCATGAGAACAGCCCGAAGAATGCGGGCAACATCGAAGCGATTCGCCTGGCTTACAAGCGTATTACCGGGGATTTGTCGGTGCTGCGGTTGTCGCAGCCGGCGGAGGTGTCCTTCTAGAATCAGAAGCCCCTCACCCTAGCCCTCTCCCAAAGGGAGAGGGAACTGATTGGGGGATATTGGAGAAGTACGCCGACCTGAACGTGCTTCACTGAATCCGTAATCGATTTCGACCTGTATTTGCCTCACTGAATCCATAATCGATTTCGACCTGTATTTGCCTCACCGAATCCATAATCGACCTCGACCTGTATTTGCTTCACTGAATCCATAATCGACTCAGTCTGTCAGGTCGATGTATCACGCAAGACACCTCGGTCGGCCCCCTCTCCCTCCGGGAGAGGGCTGGGGTGAGGGTTCGCTTTTAAACGGCTCAACCCGGCCAATAGCACGGTACCAACCAGCAACACTCCAATCCCCAAAAACGCCCCAACCCCCACCACCGTCACGCTGGAATACAGCATGTACAGGCACAACCCGAAAAACAGCAGCGGCAACAGCGGATACAACGGCACCTTGACCGGCCTCGGCACCTCGGGAAAACGCCGCCGCAGAATGATCAGCGCCACACTGCTCAAACTCAGAAACAGCCAGTACACCGGGGTCAGGTACTCGACCATTGTGTTGAAACCGCTCTGGGTAAAACTGCCAAACAGCACCAGCAACAACGCCACCGCACCTTCCGCCAGCAGCGCTTTACGCGGTACGCCATGCCGATCGTCCCATTCGCCGAAACCGCGCAGTTGCGGCACATCACGCGCGGCCGCGTAAGTGGTGCGCGCGCCGACCAGCAGGGTCGAATTGATCGTAGCGATCGCGGCGATGCCGACCATCAGCAAAATCAGCATGACACCGGGCGCACCGAATGCACGGTTCAACAACTCAACCGCCGGTGCATTGCTGGCCGCCAGTCCGGCGAATCCCAGACCCTGAACGAACGCCCAATTGAGCGCCAGATAGATCGCCATCAACACGCTCAGCGCACCGAGCATGGCGATGAAAATCCCCCGCCGGCCATCACGCACTTCCGCCGACAACGTCGCCGCATCGCTCCAGCCGCCGAACGCCAGAAAGACGAAAATCATCGCCGCCGAAAACCCGGCCATACCGGTTTTTTCCGCGACGGGCGCAAGACTCGGCGCAGGCGCTTCGATGCCTTGCCAAGCCAAAAAAACGCCGGCACTGGCAATGCTCAAAAAGCCCAGTGCCAACAGTCCCACCAACAAGGTCTGGGTGATAAAACCAATGCGTTTGCCCGTCAGATTGAGCAACACCAGCGCGGCAATCACCGCCCCGGCAAACAGCCCCGAGCCGTACTGACCCAGCGGCACCACCGCGTTGACGTAATCGGCAAACATGAACGCCGACAAAGCAATCCACCCGGTGTGCATCACCGAAAACCGCGACCAGGCGAACAAGAATCCCATGCGCTCGCCATACACCGTGCGCAGAAAGTGATAATCGCCGCCCGGGTGCGGAAACGCCGTGGCCATCTCGGCAAAACACAGCGCGCCAATCATCGACGCGACACCGCCCAGCACCCACACCAGATAGAAATGCTCTGGCCCGACGTTGAGGGCCACGGTCGGCGCGGTTTTCAGAATATCGGTGGTGATCACCATGCCCAGCGTGATCAGCAACGCCTGAAACACCGGCAGGTGCCGCCCCGGCCCTGCGTCAGAAACCATAGGTGGCGCGAGCGTAGTAGTAGGCCCCGTTGGTGCCGATTGGCGAGAGCACGTCGTACGGCAGGTTGCCGCCGTAGTTGATCGCCGAACCGGAGCGTTCCGGGTAGTTGTCGGTGAGGTTGTTGCCGCCCACGGCAATGTTGAATTTCGGAGTGAATTTGTAGGCCACCTCGGCGTCCAGTTGCCACACGGCACCGTAGGTTTGCTCCGGTTGCGAGTCGCCGAAATCGAACACGCGGGTGGTCTCACCCTGGCGCGTCAACCGCCCGAGCAGGCCCCAGTGTTCACTGGCCCAGTTGGCGGAAAAGATGAAGCGATCCTTTGGCGCCGCGTCAGTCAGGGTGTTGGTTTCTTCGACGCCAACGAGGGCGTCATTGCCGATGCCCAGCGCCGTCAGTTGCGACGGCGTGCCTTTGGTGCTGGTGACTTTGGTGTGGTTGTAGGTGTACGCGGTGGTCAGACCCAGTTGCCCTTCGTAAAACGGCTGATGGTAGTTGAGCACCAGTTCGGCACCGTCGGTGCTGGTGTCGGCGGCGTTGGTGAAGAAGTTGACGTCGTGCACGCCAGCAACGCCGAAGTTGTCGTTGATGTAGTTTTCCAGCGCATCGCTGCCAATGCGTTGCGACAGGGTGATGCGGTCTTTGACGTCGATGCGGAACACGTCCAGCGAGGCGTCGAAGCGTTCGTTCAACTGGAAGGTCAGCCCGAGGCTGAAGTTCTTCGAGGTTTCCGGATCAAGCTTCTCGGCGCCCAGTGCGCGGGCGATCGGGTCGTTGACCGAGAGCACGCGGATGTCAGTCAGCGTGCCGCCATCGCCGAAGTTGCTGGTGGTGTTCTGGAAGCCGCTTTGGGCCAGCGACGGTGCGCGGAAGTTGTTCGATACCGCACCGCGCAAGGCCCATTGCTCGGTGAGCTTGTAGCGACCGCTGAGTTTGCCGGTGAGTTTGCTGCCGGCATCGTCGTAATGTTCCCAGCGGGTCGCGGCGTCGACGAAGAAGCGATCAGTGAGATCGCCGGACAACTCGGCGTAAGTGCCGAACACGTTGCGATCCAGATCCGACTCTTCGCTCGGGCGCAGGCCGTTGGCGCCGTCGGCTCCGGAGCCGATGTAGGAGGCCTCGTCACCGGCATAGGTCAGGTAGTTTTCATAGCGGTATTCGCCGCCAACCGCCAATACAAAGGAGCGCTCGCCGAGACGCAGTTCGCGGCTGAAATCGAGGTTGGTGGTGGTCTGGCGCAGCTCGTAATCGCCAGTGTCGAACTTCGTCGGCGAGTCTTCTCCAAGGCTGACGTTCAGCGTGCGCCGGGTCGATCCATCGAAGCGGTTGCGACCGTGGGTGACGCTGCTGTCGAAATCCCACTCGTCACCGATCAGGCCCTTGAAACCGGCGGTGGCGGAGATGTCCTTGTTGTCGCCGAGCGATTGCGGCAAGTAGCCGTTGGGGTAGAACTGCGGCTGTTCGTACGGATAGCGATAGAACTCGGCGCCGGTGGTGTGGCGCTGGTTGTAAGTACCGAAGCTGTAAGCCTTGCCGCCGGCCAGCGGCAGTTCGCTGTTGAACCAGAGGTTGACGTCCCGCGCGACGCCGTCGCCCATCACATAGTTGCGCTGGCCGGGGGTATCGGCAAAGCCGTCAAAACCGGCGCGGTTGGTCGGGTTGCGATCCTTGTATTCGGTGCCGCCACGGATAAACCCGCCCTCCTCACCTAAACGCGTGCCGATCTTCGCCGTGGTCACGCTGTTCTGGCCGTCGGTGGTGGTCTTGCCGATGGCGTCCTGATGGGTGTGATAAGCGCCATAACTGGTCGACACTTCGCCGCCCTCGGGCGCGTCGTCGAGGATGATGTTGATCACCCCGGCAATCGCATCTGAACCGTACTGCGCGCCGGCACCGTCACGCAGCACTTCGATACGTTTGATAGCGCTGAGCGGGATCGAGTTGAAGTCGACCGGCGCAGTACCGCGACCAATCTTCGACGAGTCGTTGACCACCGCTGAGGTGTGGCGGCGCTTGCCGTTGACCAGCACCAGCACCTGATCCGGGCTCATGCCACGCAGTTGCGCCGCGCGCACATGGTCGGCGCCGCCGGAGTTGGATTGGTGCGGTAGGCTGAAGGATGGCAATAACGTCTGCAACGCCGCGCCCAGTTCACCATCAGCGGCGCCGGCGGATTTGAGGTCTTCGGCGGTGAGCACATCGACCGGAACCGGCGAATCCAGCACGGTACGCGAAGTACCCCGGGTGCCGGTGACCAACACCGTGCCGAGTCGGGATTCGCTGTCGGCGCTGACGGAAGTTTCTTCGGCGTTGGCCGGAAGTTGCCAAATAGCGGACACGACAGCGGCCGCCAGTAATGAACGGGAACGGTAATGCATATAACAGCTCCTTGAATCGCAGTTAATACCCGGCCGTTACCGACAATAAAGTTCGGCAAGCAATGCGCGGCAATGTCTGCTGTAGTTTTGGATTTCTGGAAGGCAGTGAAGGCTTTTTTACGGTGAGTTGCAGTTTCCCCAGCGTGAGTCGTTCCCCCTTGAAAGCCGATGCTAGACGAGCGGCTGCGGGCCGTAAAAGAACCAATAACGCTTAGGTTAGATCGCTCTAAAGGATTGTTCTTAGTTCAACAAAAGTGTTGCTGAGCCAACACTTTAACCAACTAAAACTAAATCTTTTAGATTGAAATGCAGGATCCCTGTAGGAGTGAGCCTGCTCGCGATAGCGGTGTGTCAGCTGACAACTTTTTTACTGATACTCCGCTATCACGAGCGGGCTCACTCCTACAGTTTTGATCTGCGTCGGGCATTACTCAATCGAACGCTTTCTCCAGCCAGGCATCCTCGGCAATATCCAGTTCATCACCACTGAATCGCTGTTCGGCAAACGGATCGGCGTGCAGATGAAAGCCATTGCGCTCCCAGAAACCCGGCTGTTCCTGTTCAACAAATTCCAGCCCGCGCAACCATTTGGCGCTCTTCCAGAAATACCGCCCAGCCACCACCAGCCGCAGTGGCCAGCCATGTTGTGCGGTCAGCGGTTGGCCGGCGTAATGGGTGGCCAGCAGACTGCCCGGGTGCAACAGATCATCAAGTCGCAAGTTGGTCTGGTAATCGTGGTCGGCGTGGGCCATGACGAACGCCGAAGTCGGCTGGAGATCGAACGCCTGCAACAGATCCTGCAGATGCACCCCGCTCCATTCGGTGTCGAACTTCGACCAGCGTGTCACGCAATGGATGTCGCAGCGCAGTTTTCGTTGCGGCAATGCCTGCAGATCGGCGTAACGTAATTCGATTGGCTGGGCGAGCGTGCCGGATAGGCGTAGCGACCAGTTGGCGAGGTCGTATTTCGGTATTTCGCCTTCGTGCAGGATCGGAAATCGCTCCGTCAGTACCTGGCCTGGTGGTAGTCGTTTACCAAGAGCCGGATCGGCTTTCGGCGAACGGCTTTTGCGTAAGCGTGAGGCTTTGTTGTGCATGGTCACTCCATTTTCAAGGGTGCCCCCAATCTCCTGTAGGAGTGAGCCTGCTCGCGATAGCGGTGAATCAGCCGGCAACAATGTTGGATTCAAATCCGCTATCGCGAGCAGGCTCGCTCCTACAGGGGATCGTTGTCGGTAGGAGGATCTAGTTGGCCACCGGAATCCACGACGCCCGTGCGACATTCGCGGTATCACCAAAACTCGGTAGCTTCTGCGCCAGATCTCGAACGTTCTTCACATCCAGATCCAGCAACTGTTGACGAGTAATCAGTGTCGGCGGTACCAGCACCTGATGCCCCGGATTTTCCCCGGCAATCAACATCGCCAGACTGCGCACACTGATTGCCCCGGCCACTTGCGGATTGACCGCTGCCGTCGCCGCCCAGGCGCTGTCCGGCTCTTTCATGATTTGAATATCGGCAGTGGAAATATCGGCGCTGTAGATCTTGACCTTACTCGCCAGCCCCGCTTCGTCGACGGCGATTTTTGCGCCTTTGGCGAACTCATCGAACGGGGCAAAGATCACGCTGATGCCTGGATTGGCTCGAAGCACGGCGCTGGCCTGATCCGCCACGGAGTTGGCAATCGGCGGATTCAGTGTGCCAAAGCGTGCCTTCTCGACGATCCCCGGATTGGCTTTCTTGACCTGACTCCAGATCTCGTCGCGGCGCTCCATCGGCGTAAAACCGCTGATGTACACGTAGCCGGCATCAAACTTCGTGCCGTTGTCCTTGACGGCTTGATCGAGGGCCAGACGCGCCAGCGCATGGTGGTCCTGCTCGACCTGGGTCACTTGCGGGGTGTTCAGATCGACATCGAAAGCGACGACTTTGATGCCTTTAGCGATAGCGCGATCAATCGGTGCTTTAAGGGTTTCGGCCAAGCCGAGTTGGACGATGATGCCGTCGACGCCCAGATCGACTGCCTGATCGATCATCTCGCCCTGACTCGCCGCTTGCTGCCGGGCATCGAATACCCGCAGGTTGGCACCCAGTGCTTCGGTCTGTTTTTCGACGCCGCGCAAATACGCCTCGGGGAAGTCCCCGGAGAACAAATACCCCACCAGCGCGATCTGCACCTGACCTTTGTCGAACGGTGCGGGCGCGCCGGGCAAGGCTTTGGCCTGCGCGCTCAGCGCCAATGCCGAAAGCAGCGCACCGGCGAGGCAGTGACGGGCGAACTGTGTGATTGAACCGTGCATACAACTTCCTTGCATAAAGCGGCTCAACGCGCCCGATGCGCGAGGCCGAACGTGAACATCAGGGCCAGCACCAGCACCAGTCCCTTGACGAAATCCTGCGCGTAATACGGCGCGTTGAGCATGGTCAGACCGTTGAGCAACGCCGCCACCAGCAGCGCGCCGACCAGGGTGCCAAAGGCGTTGGGCTTCTTCGCGCCGAGTACGGCAAACCCGATCAGCGCCGCGCCGAGGGCATCCAGCACCAGACCGTTACCGGAACTGACGTCACCACGGCCCAAGCGCGCCGCGAGCAACAATCCACCCAGCGATGCGAGCAACGCCGAGAGCACGTAAGCCAATAACTTGAAGCGCTGCACCGGTGCACCGGCCAGTCGTGCGGCTTGCTCGTTGCCGCCGATGGCATAGAACAAACGACCAATGCGCGTGCGCTCGAGAAACAGCCACACTGCGATCGCGACCACCGCCGTGATCAACACCGGAATCGGCACCACCTCCCACAACCGCCCACGCCCCAGCGCCAGAAACGCAGCACTGAAGGTACCTTCGGTTTCCTCACCGCTGGGCAGCGTCATGCCTACCGCAATCGAGCGTCCGCCGGTGGGAATCAATTGCACGCCGATTACCAGAAACATGCTGCCCAGCGTCGCGAGAATGTCCGGCACCCGCAGTTTGACGATCAGCCAGCCGTTGAGCAGGCCGACCAGCGCCCCACCGGCCAGACTGATCAACACCGCCGGCACCGCGCCCAAGCCGAGCACGACCATCACGTAACTGGCGATCATCAGGCTCATCGCCGCCACCGCGCCAATCGACAGATCGAGGCCGCCCACGGACATGGTCAGCGTCACGCCCAACGCCAGCAGCGCGACAATCGACACCGATTGCAGGATGCTGAACAGGTTGCCGACGCGCAGGAATGCCGGCTCGGACACACTGAAAAACACCACGATCAGCGCCAGCAGCCACAGCAGGCCGTAGCGGATCAATACGTGCAGCAGACGTTCGGCGCGTGCCGACTCGGTCGATAACAGTGAACTTGAATCAGGCACTCGCTCTGCTCCTTGGCGTGGCTTGAGGGGAATGTTCGGTGGCGTCGCTGCCGGCCAGTGCAGCGACCAGATCAGCACGATTGAGGCCGGCACGCGGGTACTCGGCGACCACGGCGTGATCGCGCACCAGCAGAATGCGGTCGGCAATTTCCAGGGCTTCATCGACGTCGGCGCAAATCACTAAAGTCGCGCGCCCCTCGGCGCTGTCGCGCAGCAGTTGGCCGATGTCGCGGCGGGCGCGCACGTCAACGCCTTGAAAGGGTTCATCAAGGATCAATACCCGCCCTTCGCCGAGCAGCCAGCGGCCGAGCACGACTTTCTGCTGATTGCCGCCCGATAGCGCAGTCATCGGCACATCGATACCGACAGTCTTGATCCCCAGCGCCGCCACTTGTGCCTCGACCGCTGCTGCTTCGGCGCGGTTGCGGATAAAACCGCCGCGGGTGAAGCGCTCGAGAAACGGCAAAGTCAGGGTGCGACGCAAAGAGAAATCCGGCACCAGCGATTGACTGGCGCGATCTTCGGCCGCGAAGAACACCCCGCTTTGAATGGACTGGCGTGGCGAGTCCGCACGCCAGTCCGCGCCATCCAGTTGCAAGCGGCCCGAGGACGCTTTACGCAGACCGAACAGCACCTCGGCGATTTCGCTTTTACCGGCACCCAACAGCCCGGTGAGCACCACCACTTCATTCTCGTGCAGGCTCAGATCGAACGCCGCGGAGCGCGGCAGGATTTGCATGGCGCTGATTTTCAACACCTCGCGCCCGGCCACGCTTGGCTGATAAACATGCTCGGCCAGCGCCTGCCCGAGCATGGCGCTCACCGCTTCCGGCAATTGCCGCGCCGTGAACTCGCCCGCGAACTGGCCATCACGCAGAACGATGGCGCGATCCGCCACGCGTTGCAGGTCGGAGAGTCGATGGGAGATGTACAGAATCGCCACACCGCGAGTGCGCAAGGTGTCGATCAATCCAAACAGCCGCTGCGCCTCGGCATCGGAGAGCGCGGCGGTCGGCTCATCCAGAATCAACAGGCGCGGCTGCAACGCCAAGGCTCGAGCGAGCACCACCAATTGCCGTTCGGCCTGACCGAGATGCTCAATCGGCTGCTCCAGGGGCAAGGTCAATCCCAGCCCGGCGGCGATGCTCGCAGCGCGTTCCAGCAGGCGTTGGCGATTGAGCCAGAAGTCCGCGTCCGGCTTGCACAGTTCATCGAGCAGGAGGTTTTCCGCGACGCTCAGACCCGGTGCGATGCCCTCGTTGATCTGTTGGTGCACCGCGACAATACCGAAGCGTCGCGCCGACAGCGGCGAACTGAAATGGCGTGGCGCGCCCTCCAGCCAGATCTCGCCAGCGTCGGCAGTCTGGCTGCCCGCGAGGATCTTCACCAGAGTCGACTTACCCGCACCATTGGCGCCGAGCAGCGCCACCACTTCGGCGGGATAGATGTCCAGGCTGACCGCGTCCAGCGCCCGGCTCGCGCCAAATATTTTGCTTAGCTCACGTACACGAATCAGCGGTTCGCGGACGACGGCGACCGGCACACTCATACAATTCCTTAGCGGCGATGCGCCAGCGAACGAACCAATCGATCACCCAGGCTTTGCACGCCTTGGACGAGGATCACCAACACCACCACCGTGGCAACCATCACTTCATTATTGAACCGCTGATAGCCGTAACGGATCGCCAGATCACCGAGCCCGCCACCGCCGATCACGCCGGCCATCGAGGAAAAACCGATCAGCATCACCAGCGTCAAGGTGATCCCGGCCAACAACGCCGGCAGCGCTTCGGGTAGCAACACCTTGAAGATCACATGACAGATGTCGCCGCCCATGGCGAGGATCGCTTCGATGCGCCCCTTGTCGACTTCGTCCAGAGCGTTTTCGACGATGCGTGCGAAAAACGGAAACGCGCCGATGGTGATCGGCACCACAGCGGCGGTGCTGCCCAGCGTTGTGCCGACCACCAGCCGCGTCAGCGGGATCAGGGCGATCAGCATCACCACGAATGGCAGTGAACGGCCGAGGTTGACCACGCCACCCAGCACGGCATTCAAGCGTGGCATCGGCAGCAGTCCGTCGCGACGACTGATGAACAGCAACACGCCCAGCGGCAAACCGATCAGCAGCGTGAACAGCCCCGCGAGCAGGACCATGTACAGGGTTTCACCGGTGGCGTTGAACACCAGTTGCAGGATTTCATCCCAATTGACCGTGCGGTTCATGAGTGCGCCGCTCGTACGCCGTATTGTTTTAGAAAACTCAGGCCCGGCTCAGCGTGGCCCAGCGGCAAACCGCAGGTCGGTCGCAGCGAAGCGCCCAGTTGCGATTGCGCATCGGCCAGCAGCCGTGGCACCGGCCCGGCCTCGACCAGACGTCCATTGGCCATGAACGCGGCGTGATCGCAGATCGACTTGACCACGTCCAGTTCGTGGGTGATCAACACGATGGTCACGCCCAGTTGCCGATTGATATCGCGCAGCAATTGCAGGATCGATTCGGTGGTTTCCGGGTCGAGCGCACTGGTGGCCTCGTCCGAGAGCAAATACGCCGGCTCAGCGGCCAAAGCGCGGGCAATGCCGACGCGCTGTTTCTGCCCGCCGGACAACTGCGAGGGAAAGGCCTGCGCCTTGTCACTCAAGCCAACCAGCTCGAGCAGTTCGCGAACCCGCACATGGCGCCACGGCTTGCCGACTTTGGCGATCTCCAGCGGCACCGCGATGTTGTCGAACACCGTGCGCGAATGCAGCAGGTTGAAGCCTTGGAAGATCATGCCGATGCGCTGACGCTGCTGGCGCAGTTCGCTGACCGGCAGCGTCGTCAGGTCGATGCCATCGAGCAGAATGCGCCCACTGTCCGGTCGTTCGAGCAGATTGAGGCAGCGCAGCAACGTCGACTTACCCGCGCCGCTGCGCCCGAGAATCCCGTAGACCGCACCGTCGGGAATGCTCAGCGAGACCTGATCGAGTGCCGGTTGCGCGGCCGAAGGATAAGTCTTGCTCAACTGCTCGACGGCGATCATGGCTTGCCGCCCGCCACCGGAATCACCGAGCCGGCGAAGTTGTCGGTGATGTATTTGGCGACCTCGGGCGATGTCAGGTCCTTGGCCAGTTGCGCGATACGCGGGTCGTGTTCGAGCTTGGGTGTGGTCACCAGAATGTTGGCGTAGGGGTTGTGCTCGGCTTTCTCCAGACCCAAGGCATCCTTGGCCGGCACCAGGCCTGCGTCGAGCGCGTAGTTGCCGTTGATCACGGCCAGATCGACGTCGTCCAGCGAGCGCGGAATCTGCGGCGATTCGATCTCGAGAATCTTCAGTTGTTTCGGGTTTTCGGCGATGTCCTTGGGCGTCGCCTGATCGGTCGCCGGATCGTTGAAGCCGGGTTTGAGCTTGATCAGACCGTTGTCCTGCAACAGGTACAGCGCGCGGCTCAGGTTGGTGACGTTGTTGGGCACGGCGACGGTGCCTTTTACCGGCACGTCGGCGAAGCTTTTGTGCCGGTGCGAGTAGATGCCCAAGGGCTCGATATGCACCGTGGCGGCCACCGCGAGTTTTTCGCCGAGGGCCTTTTCCTGGGATTTCAGGTACGGCAGGTGCTGGAAGTAATTGGCGTCGACATCACCGTGTACCAACAGCTCATTGGAGTTCACCCCGCTGGGGATCTCGATGACTTTAAGATTTAGCTGCGGATCGATTTTCTGGATGTACGTCAGAATCTGCGCGTGGGGCACCGGATCGGCGGCGACGCGCAACGGCTCCAGCGCCTGCGCACCAAACGACGTCACCAGTGCGCCGAGCACGGCCAGGGTCAAACCTGCTTTCTTGATCATGTGCGGAGTCCTTGAGCGGTGGTTGAGTCATGCGGATTTACGAACGGGCGGTGGCGGCAGCAGTGCATCGGCGTAGAAGCGCTGCGCGACATCCGGATGCGAGCGCAAACGACCCTTGAGGTAGTTCCAGCCGACATCGCGAAACAGCGGATTGAGCGGATCACTCGCCGGCCCGCGCGCCTCGCGCAACAGTGCGGTGGGCAGCGGATACAGCGGCACCACGGCATCCAGTTGCGCGCCAAGGAAGAACGCGACAGACAGGCGTTCGCTACCCGCCGGTGGCGAAACCACGCGATGTACCGTGGCCCGCAGATAACCGTTGCTGGCCAGTTCGAGCAATTCGCCGATGTTCACCACCAGGGTGTTCTCGCGTGGCAACGCATCGATCCAGCGGCCCTCTTCGATTTCGACTTGCAGACCGGCCTGTTGGTCTTGCAGGAGGAAGCTGAGGAACCCGGAGTCCTTGTGTGCGCCGACACCTTGGTGGCTTGACTCGCTGGATTGACCGGGATAACGCATCAATTTGATGTGTTCGTTGGGTTTGTCGCCGTAGAGCTGATCAAACGCATCGGCGCGCAGCGAGAGTGCCTGAGCGAACGCTCGCAGCAGGCGCAACGACATCCGCGTCATCGCCTCTTGCCATTCCAGCAGCAAAGGTTTCAGTTCCGGCAGTGCCGCCGGCCATTGGTTGGGGCCTTGCAGCCGCGCCCAGAACGGGCTGCCCGCCGTCAATGGCAACACCTCGCGCTCGGCGCCCAGATCGAACTGTTCACGCAGATCGGGCTGGCCACGGGTGATCTCCGAGGCGGCACGGTTGTAACCGCGAAAGTGCGGTGAATTGATCATGCCGACGGCGTTTTTCTCGCTGTCGGGCAAAGCGAAAAACTGGCGGGCGTAGGCCTGTACCTGCTTGAGCAAAGCGCTGTCGATGCCATGCCCGGTCAGGTAGAAGAACCCGACGTCACGGGCGGCATCGCGCAGGTTTTCAAGAAATTCGTAGCGCTGTTGCGCCGTGCCTTCGAACAGCGACAGGTCCAGCGTCGGTAATGCGGTGATGTCGAGGGTATGCGGCATGATTCACTCCCGTGTGAATCAAACCTGAAGAACCTGTGATCGATTCAGCGTGTGCCGTCATGGCAATCGGGGGTCTATCGGTTTGATGCGTTTTGATTCGTCGTTGCGACAAAACTAAACGATCTTAAAAATACGTAGCCAATATCTTTTTCGCATTACCTTAGGCCTGATTTCCCCTCACCCCAGCCCTCTCCCGGAGGGAGAGGGAGCCGACCGGGTTGTCTTGCGGTATACGGCGACCTGAACAACCGGGTTGGATTCGGCGAAGATCGTTCAGGCCGGCGTAGCGTTGAAGATCACCTTGACCAGTTCCCCTCACCCCAGCCCTCTCCCGTGGGAGAGGGAGCCGACCGAGGTGTCTATCGCGATACGTCGACCTGAACGACCGAGTCGGTTATGGATTCGACACAAACTGTTCAGGTCGGCGTGATGCTTAACAACAACGCGGTCAGTCCCCTCTCCCTCTGGGAGAGGGCTAGGGTGAGGGGCACTGACGACTCGGTATCAAGCGTCTTGCAACGCACGCGGCCGTTGGCTGCGTTGTTCGGCACTGGCGTCCGGCGCCGGTTGCAGTTGGAAGTCGAACTTCAGCTCGGCATAACGCCCCGACACCGCGTCCGCACGGAACACCACCTCCCCGACCAAGCCTTCACGGGTCGCGTAGGCGAAGTCATCCCACAGGTATTGATCACCCGAAAGATTGATCTGCGTGGTCAGATGCCGATGCCCCGGCGCGCTGATAAAGAAATGCACATGGGCCGGACGCTGGCCATGGCGGCCGAGCTGGTTCAGGCATTCCTGGGTCGGCCCTTGCGGGTCGCAGCCATAACCGGACGGCACGATGCTGCGAGCGCGGTAACGGCCTTCGGCGTCGGTAATGATGCGTCGACGCAGGTTGTACTCAGACTGGCTCGGATCGAAAAACGAATAGGTGCCCTTGGTGTTGGCGTGCCACAGGTCAACGGTGGCACCGGACAACGGCTGGCCATGCAGATCGAACACCTGGCCTTCGAGGTGCATGACGGTGGCGACACCCTCCTCGCTGCCGTCATCCATTCGGCATTCACCTTCGCACAGGGGCGCGCCGGCCACGTACAGCGGGCCTTCGATGGTGCGTGGTGTGCCGCCGGTCAAACCGATCTGTGCATCCTTGGCGTCCTGCAACAGGTCGAGGAAGTGCTCGATGCCAAGGCCGGCGACCAGTAATCCCGCCTCCGAACGAGCGCCCAGACGGTTGAGATAGTCGACCGCTTTCCAGAACTCGTCCTCGCTGATATCGAGGTCTTCGATGATTTTCGCGCTGTCCTGCAAGATCCGCAGAACGATGGTTTTCAGCCGGGAGTTACCCTCGTCGTTGGCGAAACCGGCGGCTTCTTTGAAGAAGGCTTGCAACTCGGCGGTGTGGGCAATTTTCACGGTCATGGTGGTTACCTCATCTTGTTGTTTTGTTGGCGCAGTTCTCTTACTCAGCGCACTTCCCCTGTGGGAGCGAGCTTGCTCGCGAATGCGTTGTGTCATTCAGCATCTATGGTGACTGGCTCACCGCTTTCGCGAGCAAGCTCGCTCCCACAAGGGAAATGCGGCGAGCTCAGAATTAGCGGTCGTCGCTGTGGATCGACGACGGATGCCGGCACAGGCCGTCGACCTCGATGTCCATGTAGGGGAACAACGGCAAAAGCATCAGCGTGTCGTGCAGCGCCTCGACGCTCGGCACATCGAACACGCTGTAATTGGCGTAATGCCCAGCGATGCGCCACAGGTGTCGCCATATGCCTTCGCGTTGCAGCCGTTGGGCCAGTTCCTTCTCGTCAGCCTTGAGCCGGGTGGCCAATGACGGGTCCATGTCGACGGGCAATTTCACGGTCATTTTTACGTGGAACAACATGCTGGTTCTCCTGATTCAGTGGCGACGAAAACGCGCCAGACGCTCTTCGTCCAGCGTCAGACCCAGGCCTGGAGTTCGCGGGACGTGCAAGTGGAAATCGCGGTACTGCGGCGTTTCGGTGACGATGTCTTCGGTCAGCAACAACGGGCCGAACAGTTCGGTGTCCCAGGTCAGTTGCTTGAGTGTGAGGAAGGCGTGCGCCGAGGCCAGCGTGCCGATGGAGCCTTCGAGCATGGTGCCGCCGTAAAGCGCGACGCCGGCGGCCTCGGCGATCTGCGCGGTGCGCAACACAGCACGCGGACCACCGTTCTTGGCGATTTTCAGGGCGAACACACTGGCGGCGCCGTCGGCGGCGAGGCTGAAAGCATCCTCGACGCTTTCGATCGATTCGTCGGCCATGATCGGCGCCGGGCTGCGCTGATTCAGGCGAATCTGCCCGGAGCGGTTGACCCGCGAAATCGGCTGTTCAATCAGGTCGATACCGTTGTCACCGAGCACCTGACAGCCGTGAATCGCTTGGGATTCATCCCAATACTGGTTGACGTCGACCCGCACACTGGCGCGCTCGCCCAAGGCTTTTTTGATCGCCACGACGTGCTTGAGATCCTGCTCCAGCGGGTTGGCGCCGATCTTCAATTTGAAGATGCGATGGCGACGTGCTTCGAGCATCTGCTCGGCTTCGGCGATGTCGCGGGCGGTGTCGCCGCTGGCCAGGGTCCAGGCCACTTCAAGGCTGTCCCGTACGCGGCCGCCAAGCAACTCGCTGACCGGCAAACCGAGGCGCTTGCCCTGGGCATCGAGCAGTGCACTTTCGATCCCGGACTTGGCGAAAGTATTGCCCTTGGCGATCTTGTCGAGCCGCTGCATCGCCGCGTTGATGTTGTTGGCGTCCATACCCACCAGCGCCGGCGCCAGATGCGCATCGATATTGGCTTTGATGCTTTCCGGGCTTTCATAACCGTAAGCGAGACCGCCGATGGTGGTGGCTTCGCCGATGCCTTCAATACCATCGCTGCAGCGCAGTCGCAGAATCACCAGCGTCTGCTTCTGCATCGTGTGCATCGCCAGTTTGTGCGGGCGAATGGTCGGCAGGTCGACGATGATGGTCGTCAGGTTTTCAATCAGAATTCGCTGCATTTCAATGTCCCTTGAAAAGTAGTCAACCGAGGTCGCCGCCACCGACCGGCAACGTCACGCCGGTGATGTACGAGGCGTCATCGGAAGCCAGAAAGAGGATCGCGCCGACCTGTTCGTCGAGGCTGCCGTAGCGTTTCATCAGGCTGCTGTCGAGGGTTTGCGCGACGATCTCTTGATACCAGGCCTGCTCCTGCGCTGACGGTTCGGCGGCATTGCGCGGGATGCGCCGGGGCGGCGCTTCGGTGCCGCCCGGAGCCGTGGCGTTGACGCGAATGCCGCGCTCGGCGTTTTCGAAGGCCAGACACGCTGTGAGTGCGTTGATGCCGCCCTTGGCGGCGCCGTACGGCACCCGATTGACGCTGCGGGTGGCAATCGATGAAACGTTGACGATGGCGCCGCGCCCTTGCTTGAGCATGTACGGCAGCGCTGCGTGGCAGCACCACAGCGTCGGGAACAGCGAACGGCGCACTTCCGCTTCAATCTGTTCGACTTCGTAATGCTCGAACGGCTTGGCCCAGATCGTGCCGCCGACGTTGTTGATCAAAATGTCGAGACGGCCGAAGGTGTTGATGGCTTCAGCCATGACCCGCGCGCAATCGGCGTATTGCTCAAGGTCGGCGGTCAGCGCGAGAACGCCCTCGGCTTGCAGTTCGTGAACCAGTTCAGAGCGATCGACGGCGACGATTTGTGCGCCTTCGTTCAGCAGGCGTTCGCAGACGCGGCGGCCGATACCCTGCGCCGCGCCGGTGACCAGCGCGATCTTGTTGAAGAATCTGTTGTTCATGACAACCTCGAAAGAAGGGTTTCAGGCAGCCGCAGCAGCGAACTTTTCGTAGTAGAAGTTCACCGGGGTGATGCCCTGCTCGCGGATGTAGTGGCTGACCGCTTCGACCATCGGCGGCGGGCCGCAGAGGTACACGTCGACATCGCCTTCATTGAGGTGGCGCGGCTCGATGTGCTGGGTGACGTAGCCCTTGAGTGGATGCGCACTCAGCGGGTTGGCCACGCAGGCGCCGAAACTGAAGTCGGGAATGCGGGCGGCGAAGGCTTCGAGACGATCGAGTTCGACCAGATCGAAATCGTTGGTCACGCCGTAGATCAAATGCACGGGATGATCGCAGCCCTGCTCGGCGATCTTTTCCAGCATCGCGGTGAACGGTGCCAGGCCGGTGCCGCCCGCCAACAACAGCAGCGGCCGCTTGATTTCGCGCAGGTAGAAACTGCCCAACGGCCCGGCCAGGTTCATGCTGTCGCCGGCCTTGGCCAACCCGGTGAGAAAGCTGCTCATCAAGCCACCAGGCACGTTACGAATCAGAAAGCTGACCTCGCCGTTTTTCTGCAATGAGCTGAAGGAATAAGCGCGGGTCTGCTCGCTGCCGGGCACTTGCAGATTGACGTACTGGCCCGGCAGAAACGCCAGTTTGCTCAGCGCCTCGCCCTTGATCGACAGCGCGATAGTGCTCTCGGACAATTGCCGGACAGTGCTGATCGATGCCTGGAAGTTCGCTTGTTCGGTCTTGCACACCTGCGAGCCGGCCGGCACTCGCACCACACAATCGCTTTCAGCGCGCATCTGGCAGGTCAGCACATAACCTTGCGCGAGTTCATCGGCGCTCAAGGCGTCTTCGATGAAATTGTCACCCATGTCGTAACGCCCGGCCTCGGCGAAACATTTGCAGGTGCCGCAGGCGCCATCGCGGCAGTCCAGCGGGATGTTGATGCCTTGGCGATACGCCGCGTCGGCGACGGTTTCATGGCCGCCGGCCTCGATGAAACGGGTGACGCCGTCTTCGAAATTAAGCGCAATCTGGAAATTCATGGTGCACCTCGCCGTGTCGACTAGATGTGGTAGATGTCGATGACCTGACGGACGTAATCGTTTTTCAGCACGACTTTCTTGGCCTTGATCAGCGGCTGTTCGCCACGCAGATCGAGGGTGTAGAAACTGCTGCCGAAGTAGCTGTCGGTGACCTGATAGCGAAAGCTCAAGGTGTGCCAGTTGAAACGCACTTGGCATTGCCCTTCGCTGTGCTCGACGATCTCGATGTTGCTCAGGTTGTGTGAGGTGCGAGTGTCGGGAATGGTCGCGCTGGAGCGCTCGGTCTTGATCCGGAAGATGCGGTCTTCGAGGCCGCCACGGTTGCCGTACCAGATCAGCGAGATTTCGCTTTGCGGGTCTTCGGTGAGGGTGTCGTTATCGTCCCAGGCCGGCATCCAGAAGGTCGCGTCGGCGGCGTACAGCTCCAGCCATTGATCCCACTGGCCGTCATCGAGATAGCGCGCTTCGCGGTAGAGAAAATCGCGCACGCTGTCGTAGAGGTTGCTCATCACACGGCCTCCACGGGGATCAGTTGTGGTTCGGTGGCCGCGGCTTTGAGCATGGTTTCCTGCCAGTACTTGTGTTGCAGCACGAACAGGCCTTCGTCTTCGGTGCGCATGCCGGAGAGCAGTGGTTTGAGGTCGATTTCTTCGGCTGCTGCGTCGGCGCCTTCGACCCAGTGAGTCGCGCCCCGGGACATGTCGTTCCAGCCACGCCCGGCGCCGTAACCGGTCTGGCACGAGCGGAACTCTTCCAGGTCATCCGGCGTGGCCATGCCGCTGACATTGAAGAAATCTTCGTACTGACGAATGCGTTTGGCACGGGCCTCGGCGCTCTCGCCTTTGGGGGCGATGCAGTAAATGGTGATTTCAGTCTTGTCGACCGAGATTGGCCGGGCGATGCGGATCTGCGAACTGAACTGATCCATCAGATACACGTTCGGGTACAGGCACAGGTTGCGCGAGTTTTCGATCATCCAGTCGGCTCGAGCCTGACCGAAATCACGGGCGAGTTCATCGCGGCGCTCGTAGGCGGGACGGTCTTCGGGGTTGGCCCAGCGGGTCCAGAGCAGCAGATGGCCGTGGTCGAAGGAGTAAAAACCGCCGCCCTTCTTCGCCCAGCTGCCGGCGCTCATGGTCTTGATCGCTTCACCCGCTTCGCGTTGCTGGCGCTGGTTCTGGGTGGCGGCGTAGTTCCAGTGCACCGAGCTCACGTGGTAACCGTCGGCGCCATTTTCAGCGGTGAGTTTCCAATTGCCTTCGTAGATGTAGGAGCTGGAACCGCGCAGCACTTCCAGGCCTTCTGGCGACTGGTCGACGATCATGTCGATGATTTTTGCCGATTCGCCCAGATGCTCAGCGAGGGATTTCACATCGGCATTGAGGCTGCCGAACAGAAAGCCGCGATAGGACTCGAAACGCGCAACTTTGGTCAGATCATGGGAGCCTTCGCAGTTGAAGCCTGCGGGATAACCGGCTTCGCTCGGGTCTTTGACCTTGAGCAGTTTGCCACTGTTGTTGAACGTCCAGCCGTGGAACGGGCAGGTGTAGCTGGAGCGGTTGCCGGACTTGTGCCGGCACAACATGGCGCCGCGATGGCTGCAGGCATTGAGGAACGCATTGAGCACACCGTCCTTGTTGCGCGCGATGAAGATCGGCTGACGCCCCATGGTCGTGGTCAGAAAATCGTTGTTGTTGGGGAGCTGGCTTTCGTGGGCGAGGTAAATCCAGTTGCCTTCGAAGATGTGCGCCATCTCCAGTTCGAACAGCCGCGGATCGGTGAACATCTCCCGCTTGCAGCGGTAGGCGCCCTTCTCCTTGTCTTCTTCAAGCATGGCATTGAGGTAGTCGATTCCCAGGGACATGGCCGGGGCCTCCATTGTTATTGTTCAGGCCAGGTCAGATTAGGGAGGCGATGCAGGAGGCAATAGCCGAATCCTGCAGATCGCTATCCGTTTTGTGCAGGACGGTGCTGCAGGTGATTCGGGGAAGTTTCAGCGGGGAGTGTTAGTGGCGGCGTTTGAAGGTCTGCGACGGCAGTTCACCGAACTGCTGGCGATAATTTTCGGAAAAGCGGCCCAGGTGCAGGAAGCCGTAGTCGAGCGCCAGCTCGGTGAGGTTGCGCACCGGGCAGCTTGGATCACTGAGGCAGGCGTGGATGCGCGCAAGCTTGCGTTGGCGGATGTATTGCATCGGCGTAACGCCCAGTTGGCGTTCAAACAAGGTGTACAGCGAGCGCGGGCTCATGCTCGCCTGTGCGGCCAAATGTTCAGCCGGCAAATCCAGTTTCAGGTTGCGGTCGATGTAATCGACGATGCGTTCGAAGCTGATGTTCGGTGCACTCAGGCATTCACGGCTGACGTTGGTGCTCATCAGCGAAATCAGTTTGCTGCCGATGATCTGCGCGTAATGCTCCTGCACCCGCAGCAACGGATCGCTGGCCTCGGCTTCCTGACAGATCATCGCGAGCAGATTGGTGAAGCCTTCCAGCTCATCCAGCCGATAGTGATTGCGCAGGAAACGGATACCGCTTGCCGGACGCTGCCAGCGCTGCTCGTCACACACCGATTCAAGCACGCTGACCGGCACCTTGAGGATGAATTTCTCGCAATCATCCGAGTAAGTCAGATCGACCGGATCATCCGGGTTGATCAACAGCAACTCGCCCGGCACCAGATGCTGCTCGCGCTTGTGCCCGCGCCACAGGCAATTGCCTTGCAGCAGCACTTGCAGATGGTAAACGGTCTCCAGGGCCACGGAGGTCACGCGTACGCTGCCGCCATAGCTGATGCGGGCCAGATCGAGATCGGCGAGTTTGCGATGGTTGAGGCTGGCTTGCGGGTGGGTGGTTCTGGACAGACCGATGAAGTGCTGGCCGACGTGCTGATTGACGTAGTCGGAGACGGCATAAGGGTCAGCGTGACGAAACACGCTGCTGCGATCGCTCAGCAGATGGCTGTCCATGGCGTTGCTCGTTGTTGTCGTTATTTTGGTTTCACGGGGTTTCAGACATCACGAGTCACAGTACGCCGGAGTGTCGGAGTGGGCAATTGGACGAAGGTTTGGGTGCTCGATAATCGAACGCTTTTTGCGGATTACAGAGTGTTTTGAACAACGCCTACACTTGCCGAAGAAATGCCCTACACGCCAAAAAAGCAGATACAGAAAAATCCTACTTATGACAGCTTCAAAAGACAAAAAAAGCCCGTTTCAGTCGAAACTGAAACGGGCTTTTCCCACCTCAACGGCCGTTACTTCAGGTCGTCAAAATGGTCTCGCAGGAACTCGAAAAAGCGAAAGGCTTTAAACAATCTCCATACAAGGCTCAGCGTACGCAGCAAAAGCTTCATACGTTTTGGCCTCCAGGGCTGGGGGCCAAACCTCCAGCAAACTTACCGGATCATGCTTGCCTTCAGCTGGCATGTCATAGCAGCTAGTGAGGCGGCCGGTTGAAAGCCCTCCGAAGTATCATCCCGGCACGGGTGCAAAACCGTGTCAGAGGGAATGAAACCGTTGAGTTGCCAGCCAAACCTCGTCGCTGCTCAGACATGTGAGCGTCAGCATCATAACCCTCAATAGAACGATACATGACCAGGTAATTCATCGGCTTTGTAAAACGTTATTTCTGCCAGTATTGCTCTTTTCAACATTGGATAACGTATGCATCCACCTGATACAGAATATTAATGTTGCGAGGGGACGCAAAGACTCATACCATGAGCACATGTCATAGCAGCTAGTGAAGCAACAAACCTCGGTCGCAAACCAAGGTTTACAAAAAAACCGCCCCGCAAAGGCGGTTTTTTTTCGTCTGCCTTTTCACTGCACCCGCCGACGAAAAACAGATCACAACGCGCGCGCCCACGTCTGACTTACCAGGTCCTTGCCAAAGCTGTGAACCGCTTCTTCCTCCACCAACTCAAACCCGGCCTGCTGATAAATCTTGCGTGCGGCCGTCAGGTTGCTGGTCGTCCACAAGGTCATGTGCTTGTAGCCAATCTGCCGGGCAAAGCGCAGGCACTCCTCGACCAGACGACTGCCAATACCTAAGCCCCGCGCACTGGCGTCGACGTAGAGCATGCGCAGTTTGGCGGTCGTTTCATCCTGGCGAACGATGAACACCGAACCGATGACCTTGCCGTCCTTTTCGGCAATCCAGCAGCGCTCACAGGTGGGGTCGTAATCGCGCAGGTACTTGGCGACCACCTCGGCCACCAGCACCTCGAACTCCGAATTCCAGCCGTATTCGCGGGTATACAGGGCGGTTTGCTGTTGCATCACCGTCCCCATGTCGCCGGGCTGCGGATCGCGTAATACGTAGGTTGAGTCTTTGTTGTCTTGCAGCAGTGTCTGGATCAGCGTCATGGCGCCGATCAGTTGTTTCTGCTGCGGTTCAGGCAATCGCTCGAGCATGGCGACGATCTGTTCGCGGGAAGCCTTTTCCAGCGGGACCAGAATTTCGCGCCCGAGGTTGGTGAGGTGCAATTGCGCAGCGCGGCCGTCCGTAGGCGACGGCACTTTCTGGATCAAGCCGCGCTTTTCGAAACCGCTGATGATGCGGCTCATGTAGCCGGCATCGAGGCCGAGCATCTGGCGCAGTTCAGCGCTGGTCAGGTCACCGCGCGACGCCAGTTCATACAAAATGCGCAACTCGGTCAGCGAGTAGTCGCTTTGCAGCAGATGCTCCTGCAATACACCGATCTGATGGGTGTAGAAGCGGTTGAAACCGCGCACGACGTCGGCTTGCTCGAGGAGATGGCTGCTGGACATGACAAATGCTCAGTTAATTGCTTAAAGCAACTATATATTTGCCAAAAGCAACCATGTCAACAGAAAGCTATCGGCACTTGGCCAACACCACCTGACAGGTATCCGGCGTGCCCCCGGAGCGTCCGGCATAGCGAATGCAGTTGTTCATCGACTTCTGCCGGGCCATGTTCAAACTGGAACCCCAGGCCAGACCGCCCTCACCGACCGACGGCAAGGCTTTGGCGTAGCAGGCGTCCCCGACGCCGGAAGGCGGATAGTGTTTGCGGCCTGAGCAGCCTGCCGTCAGCGCCAGGCTGAAGGCGATCAAGGTGAGTAAAACCCCGCGCGAGCATCGGTTAATCATCGCATTTCACCTGTCGCCAAAGGGGTCGTAACCTGTTGAGTCTAGCCCCCTTCACCTGCACAAATCTTCTAAACCTCGATGAGCATTGCGCGGTATTTTATGGGGCCGCACCTTTCAATGGCGAACACTGGAGCTTTCGTGGATAAACGCAACTGGATCGAGCTGTCCCAGGATGCCGACACCGGGATTGAATCGATTCGTGCTCATTTTCAGGGGCATGCCTACGATCCGCACTGGCATGACAGCTTCCTCGTCGGCGTCACCGAGCAAGGTGTGCAGCAGTTCAACTGCCGCCGCGTGCGTCATCGCAGTACCCCGGGCAATGTGTTCCTGCTGGAGCCGGGGGAAATCCACGATGGCCAGGCGCCGACCGAGGAAGGTTTTACCTATTCGATGCTCTACCTCGATCCGCACTGGCTGGAGCGTGAAATGCACGCGCTGCTCGAAGACGCACCGTCCGACAGCCAGCCCGGTTTTGCCGACACGCTGAGTCAGGACCCGCGTCTGGCCACAGCGATCAATCACGCTTTCCATGCCTTGCATGACGGTGATCTGCGCATCGTCCGGCAGACCGCCATCGACGGTCTGCTGAACTCGCTCACGCGTCATCTCGACTGGCGCAAGCGCCAGGTTTTCGATCCGCGCCTGCCCTTGGTGGCGCAACTGGCGCGGGATTACCTGCACGCGCACACCTATGAAGATATCGGTCTCGATGATCTCGCGCGGGTCTGCGGGGTGGACCGTTTCCGTCTCAGCCGGGCGTTCAAGTCTGCCTTCGGTCTGGCGCCGCACGCCTACCTGATCCAGTTGCGCCTGGCCAAGGCTCGGCAGTTGCTGGCGCGCGGTGAAACGCCGGCGCAAGTCGCCAGCGTGCTCGGTTTTGCCGATCAGAGCCATCTGGGTCGCTGGTTCCGACGCGCCTATCAACTGACGCCGGCGGATTACCGCAAACGCTGCTCAAACCTTCCAGACTGACGCACGCCGTCTGGCGATCATGGAGACCTGTGTTGATTTTCAGGGAATCCCGATCATGGCGTCATTACTGCCCTTTCTGCTGTTTGCTTTTGTTGCCTCGATCACGCCGGGGCCGACCAATATTCTGGTGTTGAGCCACAGTTCGCGCCAAGGCCTGCTCGCCACGTTGCCGATCATTTTTGGCGCCTGCGCGGCGGCGGCCCTGATCGTGCTGGTGGTCGGCCTCGGTGCCGGCGAAACGTTGCTGCGCTACCCGCGAGTGCAGCAAGCCATGGCCTGGGGCGGCGTGCTCTGGTTGAGCTGGCTGGCGTGGCAGATCTTTCGCAGCACGCCGCCGTCACTGAACCCGGCGGATGCCCAGGAAGAAAGTTTCAGCGTGCTGGGCGCTGCCATGCTGCAACTGGTCAATCCCAAGGTATGGATGATGGCGGTGGCAGTGGTCAGCGTGTTTGTGGGCGGGGGTGACAAGACCCTGCGGCTGCTAGTGTTGTCACTGGCGTTTTTGCTGGTGTCGCTGCCGTGCATGACGTTCTGGGCATTGCTGGGTGTGGGCAGCGCGCGGTTGATGGGTTCGCCACGGGCGTTCAAGCGCATGAATGCGGCACTGGCGTTGTTGCTGCTGCTCTCGGCATGGCTGACCGTCCTGGCATAACGCCCCTGCAGGAGCTGCCGAAGGCTGCTTCTACGGAGGAATGGGCTGTCAGCTCAGGCCACGTTCGGTGAGGAATGCCGAGATGTAATCGATGAACGCCACCACCTTCGCCGTGGCCCGCCGATGGCTCGGGTACACCGCGAGAATATGCGGGCCAAAGGTATCCGGGTCGATGTCGTAATCAGCCATGACTCGCACCAGTCGCCCGTCGGCAATATACGGTGCGGCGCTCCACAGCGGCGTGTGCAGCAAACCGCGCCCGGCCAAAGCACTGGCCAGCAGCAAGTCGTAATTGTCGCTGCGCAACCGCGGCGCCGCCGGTTGCGCCAGACTCAAGCGCTGCCCGTCACGCTCGGCCCACCAGAATTCGCGGCTGAGCAACGGGTGCTGATAGAGCAGCCACTCATGCTGCTCAAGGGTTTGCGGAGTCACCGGCAAATCCTTGCGCGCCAGGTACTCCGGACTGCCGCACAGGGCCAGTCGATTGCTACCCACCACCCGCGCAATCAGCCCCGGCAAGTCATCGTGGCCTTCACGCAGCGCCAGGTCGTAACCACTTTCCAGCAGGTTGACGAAGGCATCGCACAGGTCCACTTGCAGACTGATCTGCGGGTATTGCTGCAGAAAGCCGTCACACACCTGATCGAGAAACGCCCGCCCATACGCCAGCGGCGCGGTGATTTTCAGGTTGCCGCGCAAGCCGTGCTGTAACTGCTCGATTTCCTCGCTGGCCTCGTCCAGCCGCTGCAACACCAGCCGTGCGGTTTCCAGGTACACCCGGCCGATTTCGGTAAGCAGGATCCGCCGTGTACTGCGCTCAAACAGGCGCGCACCCAGCTCCGATTCCAGGTGATTGACCGCTTTGGTCAGCGCCGACGGGGTCTTGCCCAACTGCTCGGCGGCGCGGCTGAAACTGCCGAGCTGCGCGGTGACCACGAACATTTTCAATGCACCCAGCTTGTCCATACTTTTTCCATTCAGGCAAAAACGTTTTTCGTGAGGGAGGCGTTCTGTCGGCCGCTGTCAGCCACTAATCTCGCCATCAGACGCAATAACAAGGAAATCTTCAATGAAAAGATTCATGCCGAGTCTGTTGGTAGCCGCTGTAAGTTTTGCCTCGATGGAAGCCATGGCCGCTCCTGATCTGATCCTGCTCAACGGCAAGATTTTCACTGCCGACCCCGCACAACCCAAGGCGCAAGCCCTCGCCGTAGAGAACGGCAAAGTGCTGAAGGTCGGCACCGACGCGCAGATCAAAGCCCTGATCGAATCCGGCACCCAAGTCATCGATCTCAAAGGCAAAGCGCTGATGCCCGGCCTGATCGACAGCCATTCCCACGCGATTTTCGGCGGACTGGAAATGGTCTCAGCGAACATGGAAGACGAAGTCGTCAGCCTCGACGAACTGCAAAAACGCCTGCGTGGCTGGCGTGCAGACGGCAAGGCCAAACACGGCGATGTGCTGAGCATTGCCGGCATGAGTTCGGTTTACTGGGCGCAGGCCGAAGCCTTGGGCAACACCTTCAACAACGGCGAATGGGCCAATGTGCCAGTGGTGTTTATCGGCAGCGACCACCACACGGCGTGGGCCAACAACGTCATGCTCAAGCGCGCCGGGATTGATGCGGCCCTGCTGAAAACCCTGCCCGACGCAGAAAAAGACACCATCGGCAAACTGGCCAACGGTGAGCCGAACGGCTTTGTGGTCGACGCCGGTTGGGACCGGGTCGCCTCGAAAATGCCAGTGCCAAGCCCTGCCGACATGTTGAACGCCGCCAAATCAGCGGTGCGCTACAACAACAGCCTGGGCATCACCGCGTGGATGGACCCTGCCGCCAACGCCGCACCGGGTGAAGCGGTGTTCGCCCTCAAACCGACCGAGAAAACCGTCGGCGTGCTGCCGGCCTATAAAGCCCTGTCGGAAAGCGGCGACATGAGCGTGCACGTCGCGGCGCTGTTGGTGGCCAACCCGAAAAGCCTACCCGCCGACCTCGATACGCTGGACAAGGTGCGCCAGCAATTCCAGGGCATTCCCAACCTGACCCTGCCCGGGATCAAGATCTTCGCCGACGGCGTGATTGAATTCCCGGCGCAGAGCGCGGCGATGATCGACCCGTACAGCAACTCGCACAAACAGGGCGAACTGCTGATCGATCCGCAGCATTTCGGCGAACTGGTCAGCGCCATCGACCAGCGCGGCTGGCTGGTGCACATCCACGCGATCGGCGACCGTGCGGTGCGGGAATCGCTGAACGGCATTGCTCAGGCGCGCAAGGATCGTCAGAGCGGCGTGACCCACTCGATCACTCACCTGCAAATGGTCAACCCGCAAGAGTTCGCCCGCTTCAAACCGCTCAATGTCATCGCCTCGATGCAACTGCTGTGGGCCAGCGCCGACGACTACACCACCGACATGATCAAGCCCTACGTCAGCGCCCTCGCCTTCCGCTACCAGTACCCGGCGCATTCGCTGCTGAAACAGGGCGCGACGATCGCCGGCGCGAGTGACTGGCCGGTGTCGACACCGAATCCGTTCAACGCCATGGCCCAGGCGATTACCCGTGTCGGACCGTTGGGTGTGCTCAATGCCGATGAGCGTCTGGACCGTGAAACCATGTTCTACGCCTACACCGTCAACGCCGCGCGGACCATTGGCCTGGAGAAGCAGATCGGCTCGCTGACGCCGGGCAAGCAGGCTGACTTTATCGTGCTCGACCGCGATGTGTTCAGCGTCGACAACAAAGCCCTGCATGACACCCAGGTTTTGCAGACCTGGTTCGGCGGCCGTCAGGTCTATACCGCCACCCAATAACAACAACCATCCCACCCTGTGGGAGCGAGCTTGCTCGCGAAGAGGCCAGTCCATTCAACATCTTCACTGACTGACCCACCGCCTTCGCGAGCAAGCTCGCTCCCACATGTTTTGTGAGAGTGGCCGATATGGCATTCCCACACACAGTTTTCGTACTGCCCAAAAATAATCACAACATCGGGACCTCACATGAAAGCCTTGCCCCTGTTCGCCCTGAGTTTCTTGAGCGTGCTGCCCTTGAGCAGTTTTGCGATCCCCTTGAACGATGACTTTGCGCTGGAGGTAGACCTGGCCCTCGCCAGCGACTACCGCACGCGTGGCATCTCGCAAACGCAAAACGACCCTGCCGTGCAAGCCGGTCTCACCCTCGCGCACAGCAGCGGTCTGTACCTCGGCGCGTGGAGTTCCAACGTCGATTTCGGTGGTGGTCTGAAAACCCGTCAGGAAGTCGATTACTACGGCGGCTGGCTGTGGCAGGCGACCGAGGAAATCAGCCTCGATCTGGGCTACATCAAGTACGCCTACCCCAAGGAAAGCCAGTTCAACCAGAGCGAGGTCTACGGGATTCTCGGGGTTTATGGGGTGAAGCTGGCGGCGTATTACTCCAGTGATGCGCCGGGGATCGATAGCAAGCAGAGTTCGCTGTACAGCTACATCGGTTATGAAACCGAGTTGCCGTTCGACTCGGGACTGAAGCTGCGTTACGGCAATATGGACTTCAAGGATCCGCATCTGTACTCGGCGTCCGGGCAGGCCGAGGACAGTTATCGCGAGTGGGAAGTCAAACTCACCCATAACCTCGCCGGCGTGGTACTGGGCCTGAGCTACATCGACACCGATCTCTCACAAACCCAATGCCTGAGCAATTGGGGCTTCAAAGATGTCTGCACGGCAACCGTCGTCGCCAGCGTCAGCAAATCTTTCTGACCCCACCGAGATCCATTGTAGGAGTGAGCCTGCTCGCGATAGCGGTGTGTCAGACAACACATCGACACCTGACACACCGCTATCGCGAGCAGGCTCACTCCTACAAGGATTTGCTTCGAATTCGTTAGTTGTTACAGGATGTTTACGAATTTTTTACTAATGTTCTTCTACAGTTACACGCGCAACCGCGTGGTTTTCTATTCAAGTAGAGGAATGTTTGACATGGCTTTGGGCAACGGACTGCGTTTACCGTCCATCACTCCTACCCGACTGGTGCTGCTGTTTTCCCTGGCGCTGGTGGCGTTGTACAACCTGGCGACCTGGAAGGCGCTGGGCACCCTGATCACTTTGCAAGGCGCGCACAAACTGGCGTTTTTCGCCTCGTTCGCGCTGTTTTTGTGGGCCGCGATCACCCTGCTGCTGACCCTGATATCGTTTCGCTGGACACTGAAACCGGCGCTCACCCTGGTCGCTCTGCTCTCGGCCTGCGCTGCCTATTTCATGAACGAATACGGCATCACCATCGACACGGTGATGATTCAGAACGTCTTCGAAACCAACCCCGCCGAAGCCACCGCGCTGTTCAGCGGCAAGCTGTTGGCTTACCTGCTGCTGCTCGGGGTGTTGCCGGCGGCGCTGATCTGGCGCTGGCCGGTGAGTTATCGACCGTTCTTTCGCGGCCTGCTCAACAAGGTGCTGGTGATCATCGCCTGTGTGCTGGTGATCGCCGCGTCGGTGGGCGCGTTCTATTCGACCTACGCGCCAATCTTCCGCGAAGAAGACAAGCTCACCCACTTCATCAACCCGACCAACTACATCTACGCGATCAGCAAGTACACCAAGCAACGCCTGGGCATCAAAAAACATTTCGTGGTGCAGGCCATCGGCGAAGACGCGGTGATGAGTGCCAACGCGGCCAGCCGCGAGAAGAAATCGCTGATGGTGTTTGTGGTCGGTGAAACCGCCCGCGCCGATCATTTCTCGCTAAATGGCTACGAGCGCGAGACCAATCCCGAACTGAGCAAACTCGACATCCTCAACTTCACTCAGGTGCATTCCTGCGGCACGTCGACGGCCGTCTCGGTGCCGTGCATGTTCTCGATGTTCCCGCGTGAGGATTACAGCGACAAGAAAGGCAAAACCTACCAAGGCCTGCTCGATATCCTCCAGCGTGCCGGCGTGCAAGTGCTATGGCTGGACAACAACAGCGACTGCAAAGGCACCTGCCTGCGCGTACCGCATCGCGACATTTCGAAGAATCAGCCGGGGCCATTCTGCAATGGCAACAACTGCCTCGACGAGGCGCTGTTGCAAGACCTGCAAAGCTACATCGACAGCCTCAAGGGCCACGCGATCATTGTCCTGCACGCCGATGGCAGTCACGGCCCGGAATACTACGAGCGTTACCCGAAAGAGATGGAGCGCTTCAAACCGATCTGCCACACCAACCAGTTGGGCAGTTGCAGCCGCGATGAACTGGTGAACGTGTACGACAACACCATCCTCTACACCGACCATTTCCTTGCCAAGGTCATCGAACTGCTCAAACACAATCAGGATTCGCTGGACACCTCGATGGTGTATGTCTCCGATCACGGTGAATCGCTGGGCGAAAACGGTTTGTATCTGCACGCGGCGCCGTATGCGCTGGCACCTGAAGCGCAGACGCACGTGCCGATGGTGATGTGGTTCGGCAATGGCACGCTCGCCAGTGAAGGGATCGATCGCGGTTGTTTGCAAGGTAAGACCGGGCAGGCCGATCTGAGCCACGACAACCTGTTCCACTCGGTGCTGGGGCTGTTTGATGTGAGGACGTCGGTGTATCAGCCGGGGCTGGATATTTTTCATGGCTGCCGGCCTTCGATGACGGCTGCCCAGTAACTCGCAGACACTGCAAAACCCTGTGGGAGCGAGCTTGCTCGCGAATACGGTAGATCAGTCAAAACAGATGTCGACTGACCCGCCGCCTTCGCGAGCAAGCTCGCTCCCACAGTTGATTTTGGTGGACCTAGGGGATGAGGTTTGCCAGATAGGCCCACGGGTAAATGCCGCGTTGATGGCCGTCGCTGAAGATCAGTTGCACGCCGTAGCCCTGGGGGTTGAGTTCGATCAGGCGCACGCGATCATCCACCTGTGGTGTCATGCCTTTGAGGCGAAACGCGCGGCATTGCGAGCACGGGCACTGGCGGCGCAGTTCGGCGTGATTGAGCTGTTGTTCGCGGCCGTCCGGCCAGCTCAAGCGCAAGGTGCCTTCGCTTTGCGAATTAGCCATCGACAGCGGGTTCATTGCAACTGACTCAAGGCGATGCGCACGGCTTTGCGCACCTCCGGGTCGCCGTCGTCCTGCGCGGCCTGCAACGCGGCCACGGCGCCGCGATCATGCAGTTCGCCCAAGGCCAGCGCGGCCTCTTTTCGCAGGTTACTGATGCGATGGCCGAGGGTGTCGATCAGGGCGTCCAGCGCCGGGGCGAAACGCAAACGGCCGAGGCTGCGAGTGGCTCGCAAGCGCACTTGCCAATAATCATCGCTCAAGGCTTCGACGAGCGCGGAACCAGCGTCAATGTGGCCGACCTTGCCCAAGGTCGTCGCGGCTTCTTCGCGTACTTGCCAGGCGTCATCCCGCAAGGCCTGGCGCAGGGCTGGCAACACTTCGGCGCTGGAGGCCAAACCCAAAGCGCCAGTCGCAGCACGGCGTACTTCGGTGTCGGGGTCAGCGCTGGCCAATCGTGCCAGAGCGGGCAAAGCGTCGAGCTGCTTTAGCCAGCCGAGCACGCCCACGGCTTCACGACGAACGCTGGCGTCGGCATCGTTCAGCGCCGAAACCGCTGCCGGCGCGGCGGCGGCGAAACGCAACTCACGCAAGGCACGGAATGCGGCGATACGCACGCTGACGTCGGCATGATCGGTCCACGGCAAAATCACCTGCCCCGCCGCTTCCGTTTTGAGCAAGCTCAGGCTCTGCGCGGCGGCCGATTGCACGGCGAGCGACGGGTCGGTCAAGGCTTCACACAAGGCCTGCACGACGTCCTCATCCTCCCAGGCCTCCAGCAAACGTGCGGCTTCAGCGCGAACGTCTTCGGCGGGATCTTGCCTCAGGCGATCAACCAGCCAGAGCAAGCCATCCGGTTCTTCCAGATCCGCCAGATCAATCAGCGCAATGCGCCGCACACCGGCGTCTTCAGCGGCGAGGCGCGGTTGCAGATCGAGAATGTCCTGGTTATCGGTCACAGCAAAAATAGAGGTCATAGGGCAAATCGCGGCAAAGGGTTTTCAGGAGGCAGACCGAGCGGGTTGAGGCGCGGCAGCGGTCGGTCGTTGTCGTGGCGCAGCAGATCGAGGCAGTGGCGTTTGAGTCGGGAGAATTCAGGGCTGGTGACCAGTTCGCTGGTGCGTGGCCGGGCGAAATCCAGGCGCAAGTCTTCGATGATTCGCCCCGGTCGCGCGTTCATCACCAGCAAGCGGTCAGCGAGAAACAGCGCCTCGTCGATGTCATGGGTGACGAACACCACCGTGGTGCGGATCCGCGTCCAGATGTCCAGCAGCAGTTCCTGCATGTTCAGCCGGGTCAGCGCATCCAGCGCGCCGAACGGTTCGTCCATCAGCAGCAAGCGCGGACGGTTGACCAACACTCGGGCGATCTCGACGCGTTGCTGCATGCCGCCGGAAAGCTGATCGGGCCAGCGTTCGGCAAAACCTTCGAGGCCGACCAGTTTGAGGATTTCATCGGCGGCGCGGTGGCGCTCAGCCTTGCCGATGCCACGCATTTTCAGGCCGAAAGCCACGTTGTCACGCACCGTGCGCCACGGAAACAACGTGTGGTGCTGGAACACCATGCCGCGCTGTGGAGACGGCCCGGACACCGCCGCGCCATCGACTT
The DNA here is from genome assembly GCF_002754355.1 of Pseudomonas sp. 29. Taxonomy (NCBI): domain Bacteria; kingdom Pseudomonadati; phylum Pseudomonadota; class Gammaproteobacteria; order Pseudomonadales; family Pseudomonadaceae; genus Pseudomonas; species Pseudomonas sp. 29. Next base: position 5,714,053 of record NZ_PEEY01000001.1, on the reverse strand, counting down.
TCAGACTGCCGGCATGAGCGCTGAGGTGCCCGGCCAAGGCGCCAAGCAAAGTCGATTTGCCACAACCAGACGGACCAAGAATGCACACGAACTGGCCCGGCTCAATCTGGCAATCAAGTTCACGCACGGCTTCGAACGCTTCACGCCCTGCGCCGAGGACGATGGACAACTGGCGAATGTCGATCCGCCCTTCCGGGGTTTGCATCACGCTCATCAGGCTTTTCCTCGCGGTCGATGCCAGGGCGTGAACAGCCCGCCCAGGCGTTTGATCAGCAGGCTGCTGCCCATGCCCAACACGCCGATCAGCAGCATGCCGACGACGATGTCGGCGTAGTTCTGAATCGTGTAGGACTCCCAGGTGTAATAACCGATGCCGAACTGACCGGAGATCATTTCCGCGGTGACCAGACAGAACCATGAGGTACCCATGCCGATCGCCAGGCCCGTGATGATGCTGGGTGCGGCGCCGGGCAGGATCACTTCCAGCAGGATCGCCCGGCGCCCTGCCCCGAGGCTTTTCGCCGAGGCGATCAGGCGTGGGTCGACGCCTTCGACGCCGTGTACGGTGTTGAGCAGGATCGGGAACAGCGCGCCGGTGAAGGTGATGAAGACCATCGACAGTTCGGAGGATGGGAACATCAGGATCGCCAATGGAATCCACGCGACGGCGGGGATTGGGCGCAGGACTTCCAGCGGTGGCAGCAGCAGGTCTTCGGCCCACTTCGAACGGCCGATGGCCAGACCGAGGGTGATGCCGATGACTAGCGCCGCGAGATAGCCGGCGAAGACGCGGCTGAGGCTGGCGGTCAGGTGCTGGAGCAACTTGCCAGAATCGCCCAAACCGAGCGCCGCTTCAATCACCGCGATGGGTGTTGGCACGTTAGCGAAGGTGACCAGGCCGAGGTTCCAGTGGTGGCTGGCGGCGAGTTGCCAGAACAGCAGGCAGAGCAGCAAGGAGGCGGCTCTTGATGTCCAGCGTAGGGTGGGTGTTTTCATGGAGCGGGTTTCCAGTTGTGGATCTGTGTTGTGGCTGAGATTTACCCCCTCACCCCAGCCCTCTCCCCCAAGGGGGCGAGGGGGAAAGGGAGCCGACCTGCGTGCTTTTCAAAACCTGCGTTCGACTCGGTATTTCAAGTCGGCGTAGCGAGTCCAAACACCACGGTCAGTCCCCTCTCCCTCTGGGAGAGGGTTAGGGTGAGGGGCTCTTGATCTTCAACTAGCGGGCGACGACCGCCTGGGTCGTGGCATCCGTAAAATCGAGAACCTTGCCACCCTGCGCCGACGCATATTGCTGAGCCTGCCCCTTAAGCAAAAACGCACTCAACCGCCCCTTGCCATCACTGGCAAACCACGCCTGCTCAGCCAGCAACTTGATCCCGCTGTCACTGGCCTGTGCATACACGGCACGGATGTTTTTGCCTTCCTGCTTCAACGCCGCCAACGCAGTGAAAGCGGCCTCGGCGGAGGCATAGCGGCGCACTTTGTCCTCACCGCGCACCCAGATTTCCGCGACATGACTGAAGTCAGTAATCGCTTTCCCCGTCGTCGCATCCGTAGCCTTCAGTGGCGTCTGTGCGTAGTTGGCCAGCTGCGCCGTGTAGTCCAGACCCGACGCCTTGAACGCGGCGCGGATGTATTGATCGTCGATGAACGTATTGAGATCGAGGCCACGATCAGCCTTCTTCAACAGCTTCAACGTATCGATGGCCGTACCAACCGCCTGACGATATTCCGGCTTCCAGCTCAAGTCGCGGGTCTGCACACCGAGCGGGCCGTGGAACAGGTAATTCACTTCGGCATCGACACCGGTGACTTTGGCGATCAGTTCGCTGTACTTCTCAGGCTCGGCGGCGAGCAGTTGATTGGCCTTGATGCTGGCGCGCAGGTACGCGACGACAATCTCCGGATACTTCTTCGCGTACGCCTGATCCACCAGCGCACCGTGAAAGGTCGGCGCATTGGCCTGGGCGCCGTCGTAGATCTTGCGGGCGAAACCCCGGCTCGGGAACAGCTCGGCGAACGGCACGAAATCAGCGTGGGCGTCGATCTTGCCGGCCTGCAACGCCGAGCCGGCGACTTCTGGTGGCTGGGCAATGATGTTGACGTCCTTGAGCGGATCCCAGCCCTGCTCCGCCACCGCGCGCAACAACATGCCGTGGGCGGTGGAGGCGAACGGCACGGAAATGGTCTTGCCCTTGAGTTCGCTCAGCGATTGCACGCCGGACGCACTCGGCACGACGATGCCGTTGCCGCTGCCCTTGATGCTGCCCGACAACACGCTGATGAACAGGCTGTGCTTGCCGGCAGTTTCGAACGCAACACCGTTGAACGCACCTGGGAAATCGGCCATGGCGCCGAAGTCTAGTTTGCCGGCGACCATCTCGTTGGTCAGTGGCGCACCGCTGGTGAAGTTTTTCCACTGCACGTCGTACTTGGCGTCTTTGTAAGTGCCGTCGTGGGGCAGGTATTTGTCGAGCAGACCGAGTTCACGAATCAACAGACCGCCAGCGGCGCAATTGATGGTGGTGTCCTGGGTGCCGATGGCGATGCGGATGGTTTCGGCTGAGGCCGACAAAGTGAACGAAGCCAGTACCAGACCGGCGATTGCTGCACGCAACATGAGTGTTTCCCCTCGAATCATTTATTTGAGTTCGTCTCCGCCGCGATCAGGGCGCGGTGGGAAACGAGGGGTTTTCGGTGAATCCAGCGTCCGGGGTTGTCGGATGGCTTTGGGTTGTCTGGCGTGGCCTCTTCGCGAGCAAGCTCGCTCCCACAGGATTTCTGGCGTATTCAATTTGTGCAGTAACTCGATCCACTGTGGGAGCGAGCTTGCTCGCGAAAGCGGAGTATCAGTCGATATCATTGCGCAATGACCCACCGCTATCGCGAGCAGGCTCACTCCTACAGGGATCGGGTTTCAACGCAGGAGATAGGGGATGTCGACCTTGACGGCGCCGGTCGGGCAATCCTTCTCGCACGGCATGCAATACCAGCATTCGTCGAACGCCATATAAGCCTTCTGCGTCGCCGGGTTAATCGCCAGCAAGTCCATCGGGCAGACGTCGACACACACGGTGCAGCCCTTTTCGGCAATGCATTTGTCCTCGTCCACGGTGACGGGGGCGTTGGAGCGGAAGAAAATTTCCTGAGCTTGATAGGCCATGGTCCGGATTCTCTTTTAGGGGTGCATCAAGCGGCGAAAGCGCCAACCCGCAAGCGGTCGTACGCCTGCATTTCTTCGGCATCGAGCGGAATGATGTAAGGCTCGACGGCTTTCTTGAAACTGGTCATCCCGCCGTCCTCGTCCTTCTTCAGATGGCAGTGGCAGAACCATTCACTGTCGTTGCGCTGCGGGTGATCGACGCGATAGTGGTACAGGCCCCAGCGACTTTCGGCGCGAAACAGCGAGGCGCGTGCAGCCATTTCGGCGCAGTCGCGAATCACGCTGGTTTCCATCGCGCGCATCAGTTCATGGGCGTTGTTGGCCTTCATCTGCTCGAGATCGCGCTCGATGTCGCTGAAGCGTTGCAGGCCGATCTGCATTTTCCTGGTCACTTTCGGCGGTTGCAGGTAATCGTTAACGAAGCGCCGCAGCTTGTATTCGACCTGCGCCGGCGGCAGTCCATGTTCGCGATCCAGCGGGGCGTAGACCCGGGCCTTTTCCTTTTCGATCTGCGCGGCATCCAGCGCAGAAAACTCGCGACCGGCGACAAAATCTGCGGCGTTATGCCCGGCGAACCAGCCGTAGGTGAACGCGCCGAGCATGTAATTGTGCGGCACAGCGGCCATGTCACCCGCCGAGTACAAACCTTTCACCGAGGTCTCGGCGCGTTCGTTGACCCACACCCCGGAGGCCGAGTGACCGCTGCAAAAACCGATTTCGGAGATGTGCATTTCGACCATTTGCGTGCGGTAATCAGTGCCGCGATTGGCGTGGAACTGGCCGCGACTCGGGCGCTCGTTGCTGTGCAGGATTTCCTCGATGTTCTGGATGGTTTCCTCGGCCAGGTGATCGAGTTTGAGGAACACCGGGCCGTTGCCGCTTTCCAGTTCCTGGTGGAATTCCCACATCATCTGCCCGCTCCAGTAGTCGCACTCGATGAAGCGTTCACCCTTGTTGTTGGCGGTGTAGCCACCCAGCGGACCGGTCACGTAGGCGCAGGCCGGGCCGTTGTAATCCTTGATCAGCGGGTTGATCTGAAAGCACTCGAGGTTGGCCAGTTCGGCACCCGCGTGATAGGCCATCGCGTAACCGTCGCCAGCGTTGGTCGGGTTCTCGTAGGTGCCCATCAGGTAGCCCGACGAAGGCAGACCGAGTCGCCCGGCAGCGCCACAAGCGAGAACTACAGCCTTGGCCTTGATCACATGGAAATCGGCCGTGCGACAATCGAAGCCCATCACACCGTTGACGGTGCCCTCCTCGTCAGTCAGCAACCGCGTGCAGACGAGACGATTGGTGATGCTCACCCGCGCACGTTTCAACTGCCGATAGAGGACTTTTTTGATGTCGTGCCCCTCCGGCATCGGCAGCACGTAAGCACCCATGTGGTGGACTTTTTTCACCGCGTAATCGCCGGTCTCGTCCTTCTCGAACTTCACGCCCCAGCGATCAAGCTGTTCGATGGTTTCGAAGCTGTGGGTGGCGTAGGCGTAAACGGCGGCCTGATTGACGATGCCGTCGTTGGCGATGGTGATTTCCTTGGTGTACTGCTCGGGCGTCGAGTGGCCGGGAATGATCGCGTTGTTCAGGCCGTCCATGCCCATGCTGATCGCGCCGCTGCGTTTGACGTTGGCCTTGTCGACCAGCAGCACGCGCAAGTCGCGGTTCTTTTCCTTGGCCTTGATCGCGGCCATCGGGCCTGCGGTGCCACCGCCAATGACGACGATGTCGTATTCCTGTTCGAGCACGTTGCGGGTCATGCCTGCTCCCCTTTTTGCCGGTCGATCCGCAGGCGGTACTGGAACGCATCGCCACGGTAGTAAAGGTGTTCGAAGTCCAGCGGCTGGCCTTGCGCGTCGTGGGTCAGACGCTCGATGCGCATGATCGGCGAGCCGGCCTCGACGTTCAGCGCCTGGGTCAGATCGCTGTCAGCCAGCATTGCGTCGATGGCCAGATCCGCGTGGCCGAGGGCGATGCCGCAGTCGTTTTCGAGGATCAGGAAGATGTCGCGGGTGACCAGATCGGCCTTCTCCAGCCGCTCGCCGACGGCTTTGGGCAGGTAGGTGATTTCCAGCGAGATCGGTTCACGATTGATCAGGCGCACGCGTTTGATCTGCGTAACGATCTCGCCCTCGGCGACTTGCAAACGCTCGGCGACGCGCTTGTCGGCCGGGATGAATTTGAAGCTGCGCAGGCGGTTGATCACCTCGTAGCCACGGCCGGTCATCGACTCGGCGAGGCCTTGCAGGCTGCTGACGTTCTGAAAGGTTTTCGGTTTGGCGACGAAGGTACCTTTGCCGTGGATCTTGAAGATCAGCCCTTCTTTTTGCAGATCGCCCAGCGCCTGGCGCACGGTGATGCGGCTGACTTTGAACAGCGCACCGAGTTCGCTTTCGGAGGGCATCTGGCTGTCTTGCGGGTATTCGCCGTCGAGAATCCGCGCACGGAGGACGTCGCGCAGTTGGGTGTGCAGCGGGACACTGCTTAGGGAGAGAACGTTATCGGTCATCACGGGATCACTTGTTATAACGAGTTATGACGTGATCTTAGAGATGTTATGACAAGGTTGAGAAATATTGTTTGGGCATAACCTTAGATGCAGGACACACGCGATTCCCTGTGGGAGCGAGCTTGCTCGCGAAGGCGGTGTAACAGCAACCAAATTATTGACTGACAGGACGCTTTCGCGAGCAAGCTCGCTCCCACAGGGGACGGTGTACACATGGAGGATCAGTGGCGTTTGAGGATCTGGTCCATGACCCAGTCGGTCTTGAGCGCTTGTTCGGCGACGGCGGGGTGTTGTGAGTCGCCACGAATATGCGCATTCATTCCGAGCACGTGATGCCACTGGATGTGCTCGTGATGGGGGATTTCCAGGCTGAGGTGTTCATCGGCATGCAACTGCACGGGATGCTCATCAAACACCGAAAAACTGATCCGCCCGAGGCTGCCAATGATCTCGACCCGATCCTCACGCCGATCCGCGACAAAGCTCCAGCAGCCCATGCCCAGCGCCCCGGAGGCGAACCGCCAACTGGCGCTGACGGCATCTTCCGCTGCATACAAACCGGCCTGACGCGCGGTGAATCCAGCGACTTCAACGATGTCACCGAGCAGATACTGAAACAGGTCAAAGCCGTGGCTGGCCAGATCGGCAAAGTAACCGCCACCGGCCACTGCCGGATCGGTGCGCCAGTTGTCGCGACCGTCCAGATCCGCCGGCGAAGGCGCCTTGGTCAGCGTCCAGCTCAAGTGCCGAACCTCGCCAATCCGCCCTTCCTCCAGCCATTGCCGCACCTGCGCAAAACGCGGTAACGAACGGCGATAGTAGGCAACGAACAAGTGCAATCCGGCGTCGGCAAACGCCTGCAGCATCTCGCGACTTTGCCCGGCATTCAGCGCCATGGGCTTTTCCACGCAGCAATGTTTGCCGGCCGCAGCGACTTTCAGGCTGTAGGCGTGGTGGCTGTCGGGCGGCGTGGCGATGTACACCGCGTCCACCTCGGGATCGTTGATCAGTGCATCGACGTCGGTGTAGACCCGCTCGATACCGTGGCGCGCGGCGTAGTCAGTCACGGCCTCAAGGCGTCGGCCCATTACCGCCACCAGTGCCGAACCGGGCGCCTTGTAGAAGGCCGGCCCGCTCTTGCGCTCGGCGACGCTGCCACAACCGATCATGCCCCAACGCACCACGTCCATGTCTCTTCCTTTAGCCGATGCGCAAGGCGCGCAGATCGAGGTGACCGTCCTTGAGCGGCGGGCACCAGTAGTAGCCGCCAGTGATTGGGCGGCTGATGCGATAGAGGCCATCGGTGATGCCGTCTTCCAGGCCGCTCATACGGCGCAGTTGCGCTTCGAAGGCATCCAGCGAGAAACCGAAGGCGAGGAACATCAGACCGGCACGATCACCTTCGATCCACGGCATCGAGCGGCGCACGACGAACGCTTCCGGCGCAAAGCTTTCCTGCGCGGTGCGTTTGACGTGGGCGGAGACTGGTGCGTCGTCGATCTCTTCGTTGTCGCTGAGGCGACGGCCCATGATGTTGTCTTTGTCCTCGGACGAGAGTTTGTGGAAACCCTTGAGGTCGTGCTGCCATTGCTGGATCGCGGCGAAACTGCCACCGACCATGCCGTCAGTGCCGGCACTTTGCAGGGCGGCAGCGATGGCGGCTTCGTCGTGGGGGTTTTCGGTGCCGTCTTCATAGCCGGTGAGGTCGTGGCCGTCCTTGTGGCGGAAGGCTTCCTGCATCTCGACCAGACGCAGGGCTGGTGCGAGTGCGGCTTCGAGAGCGTTGCAGCGGTTGAGCAGTTCACCACGGTCGACGCCGTGCAGCCACACCCACAGTGCGTGCTGGGTCGACGGGTTCTCGACGCCAACACCGGTCAGCGCCGGGAAGCTGCGCAGGCCGTCAATCTGCACGTTGAGCGCCTTGACCAGGGATTCACCAAAACCGACCACCGCCGACTTGCCGTCCACCTGATTGAGCAGGCTGTCGAGCGCCTGCGGCAGGGCTTCAACCGACTCAAGGGCGAAAAACAGGTGACGCGCTTGCGCAGGAACAGGGGTGGCGAGAATGCCCGGCTGGTAGTAACTCATGTGAACTCCTTGGGAAAGTGCGCGGGAGTTTACCTGTGGCCGGAGGGTTTGTGTGGGTTTGGATAGAGTCAAAAGCCCCTCACCCTAGCCCTCTCCCGGGGGGAGAGGGAACTGATTCGGGGATATTAGAGATCTACACCGACTTGAACGTGCATCGGTGAATCCATAATCGACCAAGATCTTTCAGGTCGATGCAACTCGCAAGACACCTCGGTAGACCCCCTCTCCCTCCGGGAGAGGGCTGGGGTGAGGGGATGATCGAGGTAAGACACTGAATTGAGCGTGCACCGGTGAATCCATAATCGACAAAAATCTTTCAGGTCGATGTAACTCGCAAGACACCCCGGTCGGCCCCCTCTCCCTACGGGCGGTCCGACGTTTCGGGAGGGCTGGGGTGAGGGTTAGCGTCATTACGCCAAGCGCTAGGGCTCAGCCCCGTCCAGCGCTTGAACGCCCGGCGAAAACTGCGCACATCGCTGTAGCCCACCTCCTCGGTAATCCGCTCAATCGGCATATCGGGATTGGCCAGCAGACTCAAGGTCCGCGCCTGCCGCACCTGCTCCAGCAACGCCTCAAACGTCAACGCATGCTCAGTCAACCGCCGGCGCAACGTGCGACTGCTCATGTTCAAATCGCCGGCAATCTTTTCAATGTGACTGCCGCTACTCAAATCCCGGGCGATCGCCCGCTCCACGGCCTGAATCAGATCGAGCTTCTGATGCACCTGCGCTGCTTCCAGCTCCAGCAATGCAACGGCCTGACGCAACGCCAGCGAATGATGATTAGGCAGGTGCACGTCCAGCCACTGCGCATCGATCAGCATGCGATTGTGCAGGCAACCGAAGCGTACATCCGGCCCCAGCAGGCGGTGATATTCGGCCAGGTAATCCGGCGCGGCATGCACAAATTCCACGGCAATCGCCTTGAACTCAGCCCCCACCAGTGCGCGGCCATACACCAGCAGACTGGCGAAGAACTCCTCGACCGCAAACACCTGCACGTCGGCAAATGGCAGGCGGCACTCAGCATCGAGATACACCTGCCCGCCGACCACATCGACGCTGGAAACGACGATCCCGCCCGACGTGTGCTGGTGACGAATGCCGAGGGCAAAGGCATCGCGCAAGGTCTTGCACAGCGACAACACGTGCCCGAGCAGGCCCAGCGTACCGAGTACATTCTGCGCCCCGACCCACAGCCCCAAACCCTGATTGGGCAGCACTTTGAGTGCGCGCTGAATCATCGCTACGGCCTGGCGATAGGAAATCCGCTGCGCCGGATCCTGCAGATCCTCAAGGGTGAAACCCAGCCCACGGCACAGGCTCTGGGAATCGATTCCTCTGTTCTGCACGACTTCGGCGAGGGTTTGCAGGAGGAACGGCGAGACCAGCGCCAGTTCGAAGGTCGGGTCTTGGACTTTTACGTTCATGGGGCTGACATTCCGGATCACGCTTGATTGTTATTTTTGTAACCGGTTATGTCGAAGGAAGTTAGCACAGGGTGCGCGAACTGTCCGCAGATGCCCCCTTGGTGTCCGCCAATACCCTGCCCCAACGTACGCCAAACGCTTATTTCTAGCGTACCGGCGCTCCGAGCGACCGGTACCAGGTCCCAATCACAATAATAATGAGGACAGTCATGAGCCAGAACCGTGCAACATCCTTCTTGCCGCTCGCCCTTTTCATCGCAGGTTGCACCCTGACGTTGCCCGCCCTGGCCACCGAAGCCGGGGTCGACAACATCGGCACCGGCACCGACGGTTTCTTCATGCTGCCGCTGGAAGTCGACAGCCTTCCGGAGAACATGGTCGCGTTCAACCTCTACTACAACCATTACAAGGCGACCAGGTTCAACATCAGCTCGCTGGGTGGCAAGGTGCCGAATGTCGAAATCGAATCCACCGCGGTGATTCCGCGTCTCGATTATCTAAGCCCGGTGCGGATATTCGGCGGACGTCTGGCGGGCTACATCGCCCAGCCGTGGTTGAAGCAGGAAGTCTCGGTGTTCGGCCTGAGCGACACCCGCGAAGGCATGGGCGATACCACCTTCGCGCCGATCATTCTGTGGGACATGGGCAAAAACCTGACCCTTGGCGCCGCCGTGGAAGTCACCGTGCCCACCGGCGAATACAGCGTCGATCGACTGGCCAACACCAGCAACAATTTCTACACCTACAAACCGCTGTTCTCGTTCACCTGGTTGCCGACCGACAACACCGAAGTCTCGATGAAGACCACCTACAGCTTCAACGAAAAGAACAAGGACACCGATTACAAGTCCGGGCAGATTTTCCACTTCGATTATTCCGCCAGCTACAAGATCACCGACGACCTGATGCTCGGCGTCAACGGCTACTTCCTCAAGCAGACCACCGACGACAAACAGTTCGGCCACACCGTGCAGTTTGCCGGGCAGGACGTCGATGACGGCGTGCGCGGCAAGGTCTTCGCGATTGGCCCGGCGCTGCACTTCACCTTTCTCAAGTACGCCAGTGCGGAGATTCGCTGGGCCAAAGAGTTTGATGTGGAGAACCGGCCCGAAGGTGAAATGCTTTGGGCGAAAGTCAGTATTCCTTACTCTTTTTGAACCCCACCCCAATCCAATGTGGGAGCGAGCCTGCTCGCTCCCACAGGGATTTCAGCGCGTTGGTGAATGATTGCTAAAAAAAAGGGCGACCAACCGGCCGCCCAAACGTACTGCACGAGAGTCTTTTACAGCGTCAGTTGCCCGCGCTCCTCCTCGGTCAACTGCTGCTTCGCCTGTTCATCCAGCGCCCCTGCCCCCAACACTTGCACCGGGCTGTTCGGGTTGTAACCCGGGGCCGGTGCGCGGCTGGCGCCATCGCGGGTCGGCGCCAGTTGTTCGTTGCCGAAGCTCAGCACCTGCACGGTAAACACCGAGGCCTGATTCTGCCGCGAAGCTGCTTGCTGCTGACGCGCGACATCTTCCGCCGCTTGCGTGGCCGACGATGCCGCCGAACTGGCCGAGGTGATCGCCCCGGTATTCACCGCCGACACCACCGGCACACCCGTCGCCTTGCCTTGCACCGAAATGTTGGCGGCGTTGACCACCGTCAACGCGGCGATGTTGACGTTGCCCGACACGCGAATCCCCGCCTCGCCGGCATCGATGGTGCCCAGCGGCGCGATCAGGTCGATGTCGCCCGGTTTCACTTCGGCGATCGGGTTGAGCGTGGCGATACCGGCGCCGGTGCTCGGCACCGATGGCGACAGGGTGACGTTGCCCCAAGTGTCGTAAACCCGTTTCGGCGGGGTGTAGACCACGGTGGTTTTCGAACCGCGACCGGCGTTGATGTCGCCCTCGGCCGACCAGCCGAGGATTGAACCGCCGAAGGTGGTCATGATCCGGCTCTGGCCGAGCAGAATGCTGCCCTGCGAATAGAGCTGAATGTTGCCCGAACCCTGGGTGATGATCCCCGCCGTCGATGGCGGCGCCGCACCTTCGATGCCGAACACCTGACCGCCACCGGGGGTGAGCATCTGGATGTCGCCGCCAAACAGCGTCTTGACCCCTGCTCCGCCGTACAGCGTGATGTCGCCGTCGTAGCGGATCGGATTGCCGGCCACATCGGTACTCGGGAACAACGCCGCGATGGCGTTGCGACCGCGCAAGTAACTGCCTTTGCGCGGGCCATCGACATCGTTGTATTCCAGGCCACCAGCACGCAGTTCGGCGAAGTACACCTGACGGGCGAAGATGGCCTGTTCGGTGCCCGGCAGTGCGGCGTAGAACGCCTGTGCCTGTTCGGCGTTGCCGCTGAAGCCGTAACCCAAGGTCAGCCAGCTCTGCAATTCGTCCTGGTAACTCTTGACCACTTTGCCCGGTTGCGCGCTGAGGGCTGCGTCCGCGCTCGCCACGTTCTGCGGGTTCAGGTAGCGCGCGATAAACCGCGAATAATCCGGCCCCTGCGCGCCCACGCCGGCCTGCAAGACCACGCTGGCCCCCGGACGCTGATCACCGGCCAGCAACGAGCCAAGGCTGGTGATGCTGGCACGGTCCTCCATCAGGATATTGCGCCCGGCATTGATCTCCAGCGTGCCGGGACCGGCGACGTCGAAGCTGCTGTAAAGGATGTCGCGCCCGGCCGACACTCTCGACACATCCCTCGGGTCGTTATGCACGAACAGGTTGCCGGTGGAGTAAATCGTGTCCTTGGTGGTGCCGACGCCATCTTTCGGCGAAATCGTCGGTTGGCCCAGGTTGGTGCCAGAGGCGACGATGTCGCGACCGGCCATCATCCACACCGGCCCGGCTGCTTCGTACCAGGTTCGCTGCGAATCGCTTGCACGCAGTGACTCGCCACTGCGGATGCCGACCAGATCGCCGGTCAACGCGTAGATTCGCGCCGGCCCCATGACATCGCTGAGGCCGGAGTACGAGTTGCTACCGAAGGCGAACAATGGGAAGCGCAGATTCGGTTCTGCGGCGACACCATCGCTGCCGCTGTTGGAGATGAACGGGGTTTGCGCCGAGTTGCTGGCATAGCCGTTGAATGCCGGCGCAAACGGCGTGGCAATCGCCAGTGGACTGGCCCCGGACTGGTTGATCGCATAGCCGCCGGCATAAATCGAATCACCGGCCAACAGCTCCAGCTGACCTGAAGCCGAAGGCGCCAACAGCAGCGAGTAAGCGGTGGCGGGAGCGGTATTGCCGACGCTGTAAGCCGCCGATGAACCTGCGTAGATCGAGCCTTGACCGGCGACGGCGCGCAGAATCGACGGATAAACAAAACGACTGTCAGTCGGTGAAGTGTTCTGCCCTTTGATGGGCCCGTTGGTGTCCGTCTCGGCCAACTGGGTACTCGGCGTGAGGTTGCCACCCGCCGAGAACAGATCGATGGCCGTGTGCTCGGTCCACAGCGAGAAGCCACTCAAAATCCCGCCCTGGCTGACGTTCCCCGCCTCGTCAAACAGCGGCGTGGCGTTCTGCAAACGCACGCGGCCCGGGTCCGCCGCGCCGCCCAGGACCAGATCGCCACGGGTGTTGATGCGCATGCCCGAATCGCCGGGGATCAGCACCAGCCCGCCGGAGGCATTGCCGGTGGTCGCGGTAAACGGGTCCAGCGCGCGGGTTTCCCGAGCATCATGCAACACGCTGTTGGCGCCATATTGCAGATTGATGCCGCCGACCGCACTGCCACTCACCTGTGCCGCGCCGCGCAGGTTGATCAGCGCGCCTTGCAGATCATGCTTGGGTGGCGTGATCCCATTGTTGCCGGCGCGCGCTTGCAGGGACGGATTGAGCGAACCACCGATGCGAATGTCCATGTCGCCGCCACCGGTCAATTGCAGGCTACCGTCGCTGCCGACACGACCGGTGCTACCCACCGCCACGATCAGGCCCTGGCTGCGTGGGTTGGTCCGCGCATCCCCCATCGGCCTGAGCATGCCGGCATCTTCTCCGGCGCGCAGGCTGATGTTGCCACCGCCCAAAGTGCCAAAACCGGTGAAGCCCACCAGGTACGGCGCCGCGTCCATGTCGGCGTCGGGCAGCGGCTGCGTCGCATAGCTGCCGAAATTGATCCACCAAGCGGTCGGCACGTCATCACTGCCGGTGCCCTGACGCCATAACCAGTTGCCCACCGCCACGCCAGGCACCTGTTCACGGTAACCGCCGGTATTGGCGGTTTTTCGCCCAAGAGTGTCACCGGAGACAGAGCCGCCGGCATTGATCGTCAGGTTGCCGCCGAGCTGCGGATACCAGGCTTGATAGAGACTGTCGGTGCCACCGTTGACCCATTTTTCCACGTCGCCACCGGCACTGCCCAATACCGAATCCTTGTCCGACAAGCGTCCGCGCATCTGCTTGAAGCGCGGATCGACATCGGCCGACTGGGTGCCAGCGGTGTACACACCAAACGGCGAAGCCATGCTCAAATTGCCGGCAGCGAGCAAATCAAGATCGCCGGTACCGGTACGCAGGACACTGAACATCTGGCTGTGGATGCTGGCGCTTTTCGCCGGATTGCTCTCGACGCACACCTCGGGGTAACTGTCGCACAGCGTCAGGTATTCCTCGGGAATCGGCGCGTAATCCTGAAAGCCGAACTGGTTGCCGGGGGCCCAGGTCCAGCGCGCCATCGGGGCGCAGGCACCGGGATCGGTTTCGCAGAGAATCAGGTATTCCTCGGGCACCGGTTCGAAGGCGGGGAAACCGTACTGGTTGGTTTCCGACCACACCGCGCGTGGATTGCCTTCGGTGATCTTCGCACCGTAATGAGTGTCCGCCAGACGCAAATTGCCCTCGGTGGTGAGCGGTTTCACCGCACGACTATCGGCGGCGGAAAGATCCGCCCCCGCCACCGCGCGGATCGACCACGACGAACTGCCCGACGGCAACATGCTCGCCAGTGCCCAGTTGGCGCCCTGCTGTGTGCCATTGAATCCACGCAACTCGACAAACGCGGCGCCGTCAGCGAGCACCACATTGGTCATCGACGGAATCAACGAACCGCGCAACAGCTCCAGTGAACTGCTCAACATCAAATTCTTGCTGCTGCCGGTGTCGGCATCGAAGGCGCCCGGCAACGGCACACCTTTGGGCCAGTTCATCGCCTTCAACGCGGTGTTGCGATTCAAGCGAATCCCGGCACCCAGTCGGCTGCTGGCCGGCACGGTCAGGTCACTGTCGAGCAGTGTTCCGGCGGCATACAAAAGATTGCCCGAGGCGTCATGCACCGCCCCCGCGAGCACGGTGCCGGCACTGAAGGTGTACGGCGCGGCCAGCTCCACCTGAACCGGCAACAGCGTACCGCTGACCAACGTCGTGTCCTGAATCGGCAAATCGTAATTGAGGGTCACGCCCGACGGGAATTGCGTGCCCGGCGCCAGCGTCACCCCGCTCCCCGGTACAACCAGATCGCCGCCGAATGGCTGCACGCCTGGCAACAGTTTCCAGCCAGCGTCGTCGACGGTCTCCGGTGGCGGCGCGAAACCGTCGTTGATGCTGCCGTAAATATCAAGATTGCCGCCGGCACGGATCACCAGGCTGGCGGATTCACCGGAACCGTAGACGCCATCGACTTTGCCCGTGTGCCGATTGAGGCTGGCGTAGCGGTAGCGCGACAGATCGATATCACCCTCCACCACCAGGTCGCCGTCCGCTGTCTTGCTGGCGATCTCCACGCCGGGGCGCAGGTGGAAGGCATCGGCGTAGGTCGCGTTGTTCAGACCCGCCAGCTTGCGTTGCAACAGATCGGCGTTTGTCAGCGCGGCGTCGATGAACGTGGTGTTGTCGCCGTCGATGCGGGTCAACAGCGCCTGATCGATCACCTGATACGGCCGGCCACTGACCGCCGAATCGACACCATCACGCGCATCGGTGTAACGGCGCGTGCCATTGAGGCCGATGGAACGCGCGCCCTGAATATTGACCGTGCCGCTGGCATCGATGGCGATGTCGCCGGCGCCCAGACGCGGCGCGTTGAGCTCCAGGGTGCCGCGCAACATCTGATCATTCTGCCCGGCGAGAAAGCCCGGCACTGCATCGGTGCCATGGCGCAAGTCGATGCGCGTACCGGACGCCAGGGTCAACACCCCGGCCCCGGAATTCAGCTCGACCATGGCCCGGTTTGGCGCGTCGATGATCTTGCCGTAACTGTCGACCCGCAGTACGCGGCCGTGGGCATCGAGCACACTGTCGCCGGCCAGGGTCAGGCCGTTCTGCGCCGCCAGACGAATGCTGCCGACCCGTTCGCCACTGGCATCGATCAAGCCATTGACCGTCAGGCTGCCATTGTCCACCGAGACATTGACCTCGCCGGCCTTGAGCCCGTCACCGATCAACAGATCACCTTGCTTGAGTTGCAGACTGCGACTGCCGAACACTTTGCCTGCGTTCAAGCGTTGGTTGAGTGCCGCGAACTGGGCGCTCGCCTCACCGCCCAGTTGCTGCGCGCGAATGTCCACGCCACCGGCCTTGTACGGCACCAGCGTGCCGCCGGCATCGTAATAACCGCTGCTGGCACCGAGAATCTCGCCCTGCAGATCGACGATGCCGGCATCCGCTGCCAAGGCAACGGCGCTGAGGTTGCCGGCCTGATTGTTTTTCGCCGACAGATCGATGCGCGAGCCAGCGAGCTGGCGTATATCGCCAGCGGCGCTCAACAGCGACACATCGCCGCCCCAGCTGTACTTGCTCACGTCGTTGAACGGCAAAGTGCGTCCGGCCATGTCCAGTTGCGCGCCGCCGGCCAGGGTCAAGTCGTGCTCGGCCTTGGCCGTGAGCTTGCCGCTGGCCAACGCGATGCGGCTGTCGAGCACGATGTCGCGGGCTTGCAGATTGAGTTCTGCGCCGAGGGCATCGGCCACGCCAGCAGCACCGGCACCGCTGAGCATGAGCCTGTTGCCAGCCTTGAGCAGGTTGACCGACGCCGCTTCACCGGTGAGCAACGGTGTGCGCAGCGTGAGATTGCCGCCGCTGTAGGCATAGCCTTTGACCGGATCGAAGGCGCCCTGCTGTTGATACACCGCCAGGCTGCCCTGGTGATTGGCGGTGATGCGCTCGCTGGCGCTCAGATTGACGTTGGCAAAACCCAGCGCCAACCGGTTGTTCTGCTCGAGGCCGTTGGGTTGTGGCATCGGGCCGTAACCCAATTCGATGCGTTGTGCCTGAATATCCAGCGTGCCGCTACCAGTACCGGCGCCGCCATTGATCACACTGCCCGGATCCTGAGTGGCGCCGTTCCAGATCAGTTGGGCGGTGCGGATCGTCGCCACATCATCGGCATCGCCCGCGCCGTAGATCGCCGGGGTGGCGAGCACCAGGTTCTGCAATTTGCTCTGACCGGTCTGCGCATCGAACGTATCGAGGGTCACGCTGCCGTACAGATTGAAGGCATCGCGCGTGGTCAGGCTCAGCGTCTCCAGGGCTGGCGCACCAAACTGATTATCGCCGCGCAGCAAACGATCCAGCACATTCTGATTCAACGTCAGACCGGCCGGTACACGATTGCCTGCAGCAGACAACGCTTCGGCACTGCCTGCATTGACCGCCCCCACGGCCAGCGCGAGATGACGCGTGCCGAAACGCACGGCTTCACCGAGTTCGAACTGATTGTCCGTCGCGGCGGTGATGCTGCCGTTCGAATACAGCAGCGCCGGGCTGGCGCACACCGCCGTGGCGCAGCTGCCGATGCGGATGCTGCCGGCCCCGGTGAAACCACCGCCCGTCTCCGGCGCCAGCACATTGGTCCAGCCGTTGGAGACCACGACCACGCTGGACGCTCCTGGCTGATAGATGTACCCGGCGCTCGAGTCATACGCCACGTTGCCACGCCCCAAGGCGTTGATCCCCGCCCCGGCTTCGACGGTGATGCCGCCATTGATCGCGTTACTGCGCAACAACACTTCCGGCGCCGCCAACAGTGCACCGTCACGCAGGACGATGCTCGAGGTGTCACCGGTGAAACCGATGATATTGCCCGCCGTGTTGTAGTTGACGGTGGGCATCGCACCAATGGTCAAACGTGCGGCGTTGAGGTTGTTGAGCGTTTCGGCATACAACGAGATACCGTTGAAGCCCTCGGTCGGCGCCTGCCCGGCCCCGAGGATTTCGAAGCTGCTGCGGGCGTTGCCGCTGCGCACCACCGCCGTACCGACCAGACCACCTTCGGCAGCGCCGAACCGCGCCTGTCCGTTGAACTGCAACGCGATGTCCTGCTCGCCGCCGTCCACCAGGCGCAGGTCGAGGGTCTTGCCATCCTTGGGTGCCAGCGCGCGGGGTACACCACGGCGCGCGGCATCGCTCTGTATGAATTGGCTAAGACTGGTCTCGTTGTACTGCGAGTAACGGCGCAGCACATCCGCCGAAGTCACGATGATCTGTCGGGGCAAACTGTCGCGCTGCAGGGTATTGGCAATCGACATTTGCCCGCTGCCGGTCCACGAGCCGTTACGCAAGGGCAACGCGCCGCTGGTCGCACCCGGTGCGGCCTGACCGTTGACCTCGACCCGGAAGGCGCCGGGCAGCAAGGCAAACGTCGACGGCAACAATGTGTAAGTACCGGCGGCCAGCCCCGGCACACCGGCGCCAATGGTGATCTGCTGGCCGATCCGTGGATCGACCGCGCCCGCCTCGGCCAGCACTGGCGCGTAGGCGCTTTGATTACCCGGCACGATGGCATACACGGGATTGCTGGCCAGCCCCGGCAGGCTGAAGGTGCCGTCGGTGGCATTGCGCACTAGCGGGTTGAACCGCGCATCCGTGGAACCACCGCGCCCGGAAACAAAACCGGCGCCGCGCAAATCGCCACCGCCGGACAGATCGATGACCGCACCGCTCTGCACATCAATGAACTGGGTGCTCATCGACACACCCGATGTTTCACCGGTGATGCCATTCAACACCACCGATTTGCCGCCAAAGCGGTAGTCGATACCGTCCGTGGTGCCACCGTACGGCATGACCAGCCCGGCGCCGCTGACCGACGTCAGACTGCCCGGCAGCAACCGCACTTCGCGGGTGGTGGTCAGCAGGTCATCGCCGAGGACAATCTTGCCCAGCGGCGCACGCAACACGCCCCCCTGTTCAATGTGCGCGGCCGAGAACGTCAACTGGCCAAACGCTGAGTACGGCGCGGCCACCGACGCCGGGCCGTGACCGCCGATCCGCAGGGTATGCTCGGCCACCGCCTGCGCGCCCTGATACCCGACACGCACTTCAGCCTGCACATCAGTAGCGGGGTAAATCTGCGCCGCACTCAAGTTCAAATCGCCCGGCGTCCACAGGCGGCTTTTCTGATCGCCATCGGTTGGCGCCAGGAAGCGCAGATCACCACGGCTATCGAGGCTGACGTCAGCAAATGCGCGGCGACTGTATTCGGCGGCCGGCGCCTTGAGTTGCAGGATCGAACCTTGCGTGCCGAACGACAGGCTGTTGCCCACATCCAGCAGGTTCGCCGTCGCGCTGAAGCGAGCGTCCGACAGTTTACCGGTCGGGTTGTTGGTCGGGCGTGGGCGCACGGTGCCGACCACACTGTAATAGCTGCCGACACCGGACAAGCGCAGGTACGGCGCCTGCAAATCGACCCGTGCGGTGCCTTTGGAAGACTCGGCAAGGGACAGCGCACCGGCATACAGGCTCAGACTTTGATTCATGTGCAGATTGACGTCACCGTCGAACGACAACAAGCCGTTGCTCAACAAGCTCAGGTTGTCGAAACCGCCGGACATCAGGCTGTCGGCATGCAGCCGCGCCTGACCATAACGCAGACCGGTATCGCTCTCGCCCGGACGCAAACCGGCTGCAAGTATCTGCTCCGTCGCGCGCTGATCAATGATCAACTCTCGAGGTGCGCGAACGTTGTTGTCCGCCGATTCGAGGTACAACGGCGTCTCCAGCGCCACCTCCAGACGACCGCCCGCCGCGCCGACACCGCCCGCTGCTGCACGCAGGTCACCCTCGATAAACAGACCGTTGTAAGAGCCGATGCCAATGCGCCCGCCGTCAGTCGCCACGCGCGTCGGTCCCTGGCCAGCGATATCCAGCAGTGCCTCGGCACCGGAGGCATCCAGCCGCGCACCTTGCCGCACAATCACGTAAGCATCGGCGGCGGTGGCCGTGGCGAGTTTCGCGTCGATCTCACCGCCGAGAATGATGCTGCCGCCCTTGCCGACCTGCCCATAGGTGCGACCCAAGGCATCGACTGCCGTGTTGCCTCGCCCGGCCACGTCCAGCACCGCATGCTCGCCGACCCAGATCGAACGGTCATGCGCGTTCGGGTCGGCCAACTGATTGGAGGTGGCCGGTTTGATCGAGCCGAACTGTTGCTGGCGAATATCGATCGTGCCGCCCCAGGCGTTGAGTGCACCGTCAACGGTGATCTGTCCGGCGCCGCGCAGCTTGATGCTCTGACCCGGATCGACGCTGATACGCGAATCGCGGCCCAGGGTCAGCGTGCTGTTGGCCGCGTCGATCAGGTTGATCAGGCTGGCGCCGCCTTGCAACGTCAGGCTGGCACCGGCGCGTTGCGTCAGCACGCCTTGGGTCGGATTTTCCTGAAACAGCGTTGGCGTCCACAGCTCCAGCGCCGCTTGCGGATCGACACCGCTGGCCATGCCTGGCGCAGCGTCGGCAAAACGGTAAACCGGCATCGTCACCTCGACGGCGGTGCCTTCGGCCACGTCCAGACCATTAAGGCCAATCAGGTTGTATGCGGAGAAGCCTTTTTTGAACAGATCGGCGGACAGCTGCAGCGTGGTGTCGGCCAGCAGCTTGTCGGTCTGGCCAATGAGGATCTTGTTGGCCTGTACCGTAAGGGTGCCGCCACCGGTCACGCCGTAGCCACGCAGATCGCCATCGAGGCGCAAATGCGATTGGCCCGGCGCGGAAATCGCGCTGGACTCCAGCGTCAGATCGCCACCCTTGCCGCCCCGGGTCTTGCCGTTGGCGAGTACCGCGCCGCCGGAAGAAACGTCGAGCAGACTGCCAGCACCGATATCGATATCGCCACTGCTACGGATCGAGATCAAACCACCGTTGAGGGAGGCCAGACTCGTGCCATCATCCGGGTCGGTGCGCAGATTGCTCCACACTCCACGGGTATCCAGTTGCACGCCGGCAGCCACGAGGACTTGCGTCGCCTTGTCGGCTTTCGCCGTGAGCCGAGTGTCGCTGCTCTCGGAGCCGGTGAACTGATTGAGAACGTTGCCCAGTCGCAGACTGCCGCCACGCGCCGTCAGGTCGGCGCCGACCTGCACATCCGGGGCATACAAGGTGATATCGCCACCGGCACCGACGATGAGCGCGCCGTCAACGACAACCTGATCCCTGGCCGCCACTTTAAGCGCGCCGAGACGGAAACCGTTGAGCTGCTGGTTATCGAGATACAACGTGCCCTTGCGCGCCTGCGACACGGCGCCGGCCAGATCCTGATCATTGTTGGCCACCGGTCGTTCGCCGCCGATCTGCACCTGGTCCAGCAGCGGATTGAGCGCATACAAAACGCCACCCGAAGCCGCCACATACGCCGGGTCATAACTGCCGACAATCAACTGCGCGCGACGGGCCAGCGCGGTCTGACTCTGTTCATAACCATCAAGCACTGGTTTCGGCGCCTGGTTCTGCCGCTCGCCCTGATACACCTCGCCGAGCATCTGCCCGTCGAGTACGGCGTTGGCCGTGGCAATCACCAGTTGCCCGGCATCACGCCCCACGATGTAACCCGACTCGAAACGCGAACGCGGGGCAATCAGCGGGTTGTAGAAGTAGCTGGTCTGGCCCCAGCGCTCGCTGCTGTCCTCGTAACCTTTGTACAGCCCGGTGTAGAGCAGATCGCCCGGCGCACGGGACACTTCATACAACTTGCCGTCCGCACCGCGCAACCAGCTCTGGCGGATCTCGCCGCTCTGCACATCGAGAGTGCCGCCGGACAGATTGATCAACGAACCCTTTTCGGTGACTACGTCGTTGCCGGCAAAACTCACCGTACCACCCTGCGCCATCCATTCACCCACACTGTGCGCCTGAGTGCCGAGATAACCGCCGACTTCCAGCAAGCCGCCGGCCGTGTACCAGCGATCGGTGGCATAGCCGTTGGTGCCGGCCGGCACGTAGACCAGCTCTCGCACATCGACCCAGATGTCGTTGCTGTTGAGCGCGCCTTTGTCGCGGTTGACCGAGGCGTCGCGCTGCTCGTTGCCTTGCACGTTGATCTTGATGTTGTTGTTTTCCATCGCCACTTTGACGCCGAGGGCACCGGAAACATCGATCATTGCCCCGTCGCGCACCAGGCTGCGACGCTGCGCCGTCACCGCCACTTGCCCGCCGGTGGCGAGGGTGATCGAACCGTTCTGGAACTCGACACTGCCGCCGCTCTGCATCTCGATGCGCGACTGATCGCCACGAATGCGGTTGTTCGCAGTGACCGCGCTGAGGGCGGCCTGATGCTGACTGTCGAGCGCCGTCAGATCGCTGCTGTCGAGCATGATCGCCGTGGCACCGCCTTGCGCCAGGGTGACACTGCCGCCGCTGTCGCTCGCGGGATTGGACAAGTGAATCGTGCCGCGAGACGCCACTGAGGTGCTGGCGAGCAATACGCCGTTCTGCACGACTTCATGGCCGGTCAACGTGATGTCGCCGGTAGATGACTGGATCAAGCCGTTGTTGCTGACCTTGCCGCTGACGTTGCCGGCCTTGAAGCCCGGCGTGACTTCGTTGCCGAACGTGGTCGACAGCGCATTGCCCTCGGTGCCCGCGCCTTTGCGGATGTAGAAGCGGTCACCGGCGCCGAGCACGGTCTGGCCCTTGGCGGTGCTGATATTGCCATCGTTCTGCACTTCGCTGCCGAGCAGCAAGGCATAACCACCGGCATCGGTCGACGTCGCCGGTTTGTGCGTCGTGATGCTCGCGCCGCGCTCCACCAACACCTTGCCGGCGGCATCGGTGAAGGTCGGCTGAGTGGCGCTGCTGTCGAAATACAGGCCACGGTCGCGGAACTGGATATCGGTGATGTTGGCAGCCGCGGCCACCAGGTTGCGTACATTGACCTGACTGCTGCCACTGAAGACGATGCCGTTGCGGTTGATCAGCATCACCGTGCCGTCGCCCTTGATCTGGCCCTGAATCTGACTGGCCCGTGCGTTCGGGTCGTTGACCCGGTTGAGCACCGCCCAGTTCGCCTGCTGGGCGAACTCAACGCTGGTGTTGCGCCCGACGTTGAAGGTTTCCCAGTTGAGGATGGCCTTGTCGGCGGTCTGCTCGATCTTCACCGTGGTCTTGCCGTCGGCCTGGGTTTGCTGCGGGCCTTTGGCGTTCTGCCAACCTTGGGTGAGGCTGTTATCGACCTTCAGACCGCCCTCGCCCAGACCGTCCGGGACAAACTGCACCGAACCCAGCGCAGCGGCACGACCGGCCGCCTGAGCCGCCTGCTGCGCGGCAATCGCGGCGACCGTGTTGTTCAAGGTCTGGATCGAGCGCTGCAATTGCTGATTGGCTTTTTGCTGCTGCGCCAGGGGTGGCGTCATCCCCGGCAAGCCGCCAGTGCTCGGCCGTGCGGCAGCGGCTTGCTGCGCGGCACCCTTGGCGGCGAACCAGTTGGAGCTGAACGCCGTTGCCGCGTGCGCATTGCCCGCCACCAGACACAACGCCACCGCTTGCGCCAGCGGTTTGAGCAACCACAGCGCCGGCTCCACGGCTTCACGTTTGAACGACTGGACGTTGGTACGACGGGATGGGCGAGCGAGCATCACTACGAGATCCTTTTTGGTTGCCACACTTTGGTTGCCACACATGCCGCAGGCGTGCAAAAACCTGCTGTTACGTCATAGGCAGTTGGCGGCGGTCGCGACCGAACGGATGTCACACAAACTTCATGTTGGGGGAGTATTCGCGCCGGGCCGTTCTGCGCCTTCAAAAAAAATGGCAGCCCTATATGGGGCTGCCATCGGTTTGGCGGCAGTCACTTTTAAAGAGGACGACCGATGCCGTTGCACACGGCCGGGTTGTTGATGTCGAGGTTGTTGCCGGTGGTGTTGGTGATGAAGTTGGCAGTGACGGCGTTTTTCCAGCTCAGTGGCATCACCAGTAACTTGTGCGCCACCACCGCGGCATTGTTGCCAGGATTGCTGTAGTGGGTGGTCAGGAAGGCACGAATCTCGTTGGCCACGTTGGCATCCCTGTAGCACTGCCCGATGATCAAATTGCTGTAGGCGACCATTTTGTAGCCGTTGACAGGGTTCGCCACCACGGGCGACCAATTGGCGGGATTGGCTGCCTGAGACGCTGACGCCGGTGGCGCAACCGACGACAGTCCGAGCGCGACGTTGATCAGGGTTGGCAACACACCATTAAGACGCGCAACGACAGTGTTATCGCTCACCAGTACACCGTCCGGGCCGGAGTAACCGATTGAGCCGTCGACCTGATTGATCGTAGGCAGGACATCACTGTCGCTCGACACGCCGACCCAGTTGCTCGGCACTGTCGAACCTGACGGCTGGCGCGCCGCAGTGAACAGGGAATTGGTCGAGAACTTAACCGGGCAAACAGAGTTGAGATGGCGAGTGAGGATTTCCGAGGTGCCGCTGGCGTTGTTCCGGTAGACCACGCGAATCGGTGTGGTGTCGGCAGTCCCCAGTAGCAGCCCCCACGTTGGAGCCTCACCCGACAGCGCCCTGCACAACTGGCTGCTCGTCAGATTGAGATTGCTGATACCGCTTTTCTTATAGGACACGGCGATTGCAGTGCCAACGGATGGCAGTTGAATCAGCGGGCCATAACTGGCGTTAAAAGCGCTCTGGTATTGGCTGATTTCGCTTGCCGTCAGGATCGAATCGCTGCCAGTGAAATGCACAGTGCCTGTAGTACCGAACGGCGCAGCGTTGTTGCTCAAAAACGCCACTTTGCCTGCCCCGCTGCCAACACCGGCGTAGCTGAAACTGGCGGGCAAAATGCTGTTGGCCGAGCCCTTGTACAGCGCGGCAGGCAACGTCGCCCCGCCACCGGTCACCGCCAACGCGTGACCCGACATCAGCGCCGCCGACAGCAGCGCAACCTTTGCATTGTGTTTGTACATGTTCAATCTCCTTATCGAATGCCCCGTAAACCGGGAGGCAAAAAAAATGGCAACCCCGAGGGGCTGCCATTCGTGTTGCGGTGTGAATCGGGCGCCTTACAAAGGACGACCGATGGTGTTGCAGACGCTGGTGTTGTTGATGTTCAGGTTGTAACCGGTAGCGTTGGAAACGAAGGTCTCATACACCTTGGTTTTCCAGGCCGATGGCACAGTCACGAAACCGTGGTTCTTGACGGCCAGGTCGTTGGTGGTGGTGTTGTAGTGAGTGGTCAGGAACGCCTTCACGTCGTTGGCCACGGCTGCATCCTTGTAGCACTGACCGACGATGAGGTTGGTGTAGGCAGCCAGTTTGTAACCGATGGCCGGGTTAGCCACCACTGGCGACCAGCGAGTCGGGTCAGCGGCCAGAGCAGCGGTCGCCGGTGGAGTTACCGAAGCCAGTGCCAGGGCAACGTTGGCCGAGGTTGGCTGTACGTTGTTGATGCGCGAAACCAGGGCGTTGCTGGTGGCGTCCACGCCGTCCGGACCGACATAACCGAGCGAACCATCAACGGCTGCAACGGTAGGCGCCACGTCAGCAGTGCCAGCGACGCCGACCCAGTTCGACGGCAGGGTCGAACCGGCTGGACGGGCGTTGACGAACGTCGAGTTGGTGGTGAACTTGGTTGGGCACACAGCGTTCAGGTGACGGGTGAGGATTTCCGAAGTGCCGCTGGAAACGTTGCGATAAACGATGCGGATGGGCGTGGTGTCAGCAGTGCCCAGCAGGCCGCCCCAAGTGGTCACGGTGCCCGAGAAGGCGTCGCACAGTTGCGCGCTGGTCAGGTTCAGAGCCGTCTGACCGGATTTTTTGTAAGGGATGGCAACCGAAGTGGCCACCGACGGCAGTTGGATCAGCGGACCGTACGAAGCACCGAAAGCGCTGTTGTAGGTGCTGATGTCCGAAGCGCTGAGTACCGAGTCGCTACCGGCGAAGTGCACGGTGCCGGTGGCGCCAAAGCCAGTGGCAACGTTGGTCAGGAACGCCGTTTTACCAGCGCCGCTACCTACAGCGGCGTAGGAGAAGTTGGCTGGCAGGATGCTGTCGGCAGAGCCTTTGTACAGAGCGGCAGGCAGCGTTGCACCACCACCGGTAACGGCCATGGCTTGAGCGGAAGCCAGAGCGGCGACGGTCAGGGAAGCTGCGATCAGAGTGCGCTTGAACATGAAGAATCTCCTTTTCAACTAGGTTTGGGAACACAGGTTTTCGGGTGACTTGCATGACACTGGGAGGACTCACCGGGGCCCTCGCTAGCGTTGGCCTTGGTTAAGTCGCACTGAGAAATTCGCAGTTTCCGGTGACAGATAAAGGAAAAAACCTCGGGAGCTGAGAGCTGTTTCCGAAGGGATTTTCTCGGGTGTTTGTCGGCTGCTGCGCAGTGTCTGGATCGGGGGTTTGGCAGAATCGGGCTGGAGGCGGTAGCGGGTGGTTGCAGATGACAGAAAGGAGAACCCGAGGATGGCGGAATCGAGGGTCGGGTGATGCCAATGGTTTGGAAAAAAATCTGGATTATTTATTACCCTGACTGGCCCCTTCGCGAGCAAGCTCGCTCCCACATTTGAAATGCGTTCCCCCTGTGGGAGCGAGCTTGCTCGCGAAGGGGCCAGCCCAGCCACCACCATGACATCAGATACACGGCTACTGGACCAGTTGATTGATCTCAATGATCGGCAACAACACCGCCATCACAATCACCAGCACCACCCCGCCCATCACCACAATCATCAGCGGCTCCAGCAGCGCGGTCATGCCCATTGCCCGGCGTTCGATATCACGGGACAACGTCTGCGCAGCGCGCTCAAGCATTGGTGGCAGCGATCCGGTTTTCTCACCGCTGGCGATCAGATGAATCAGCACTGGCGGGAATACGTTCTCCACCCGTAATGCAGCGGCAAGGTTGACCCCTTCGCGCACCTTCGCCGTGGCCTCAGTGACACTCAAACTCAAGCGGTCGTTGGACAAGGTCTGCCGCGCCGCCTCCAGCGCACGCAAGAGCGGCACCCCGGCGCCGCCGAGAATCGCCAGCGTCGAGGCGAAACGTGCGGTGTTCAGGCCAAGGATAAAACGCCCGAATAACGGAAACTTGAGCACCCGATGATGCCAACTCAAACGCGCCGCCGGATTGCGTAGATACAGGCGCCAGCTCCAAAACGCGCCGGCCATGATCGCTGCGCACAGCCAGCCCCAACTGCGGATGAAATCACTGGCGTTGAGCATCGCCAAGGTCAGCCCCGGCAAGTCCTGCCGCGCTTGAGAAAACGCACTCACCACCTGCGGCACCACGTAACTGAGCAGGAAAATCACAATGCCGATCGACACCAGCCCGACCACACCGGGATAGATAAACGCGGTGAGAATCTTGCCGCGCAGGTTGTTGCGTTCTTCGATGTAGTCGGCCAGCCGCTCCATGACCTGCGCCAGATCACCGGACTCCTCACCCGCCGCAATCAACGCGCGATAGATCTCGGGAAAATCCCGTGGCCGCGCCGCCAGCGATTCCGCCAGACGCATGCCACTGCGCACATCCGCACGCACGGCGCTGAGGGTGTGGGCGATGTGCTTTTTCTCGGCCTGCTCGACCGTGGCACTCAGCGCTGCCTCCAATGGCAGACTCGCGCCCAACAGACTCGCCAGTTGCCGCGTGGCCCAGGCCAGATCGTTGTCCGAGAGTTTGGCGCTGAACAATCCACCACCGCCGTGCTGGGCAACGTTGCTTTCCTTGTGCACCGACAACGCGGTCAAACCGCGCCCGCGTAAAACGCTGAACGCCGCGCCTTGGCTGTCGGCCTCAAGGTGCCCGGACTCAATCTTGCCGGTCGCGTCGGCGGCTTCAAAACGATAGCGATTCATCAGGCGTCCCGTGTCACACGGAGGATTTCTTCAGGCGCGGTGGCGCCGCTGCGGATCCAGCGCTCACCGTCCTCACGCAGACTGAACATCCCGGCCTTGGCGGCTGATGCGCGCAAGGCCTGCTCGCCTGCCCCTTGGTGGATCAGGGTACGGATGTCGTCGTCGATGCAGAACAATTCGTGGATGCCGGTGCGGCCGCTGTAACCGGTTTGATTGCACGCTGCACAGCCGACCGGGCGCCAAGTGCCGGGTGTCGCCGGGTCTTCCTGCTTGCACTGATTGCACAGCCGCCTCACCAGTCGCTGCGCCAAAACCCCAAGCATTGAAGACGCCAGCAGAAACGGTTCGACGCCCATGTCGATCAAGCGGTTGACCGCCGACACCGCGTCGTTGGTGTGCAAGGTTGCCAGCACCAAGTGACCGGTCAACGAAGCCTGCACGGCGATTTGTGCGGTTTCGAGATCGCGGATTTCGCCGATCATGATGATGTCCGGGTCCTGGCGCAGGATCGCCCGCAGTGCCAGGGCAAAGGTCATGTCGATCTTGGCGTTGACCTGAATCTGGCTGATGCCCGGCAGGTCGTACTCCACCGGGTCTTCAACAGTAAGGATGTTGCTGGTGCTCGCATCGAGCCGGGCCAGTGCGGCGTAGAGGCTGGTGGTCTTGCCGCTGCCGGTCGGGCCGGTGACCAGCACGATGCCGTGGGGCTGGCGGATCAGGTGATCGAGTTTGGCCAGCACCTGCGCGTCCATGCCCAGCGTTTCCAGATGCAAGCGCCCGGCCTGTTTGTCGAGCAGACGCATGACCACCCTTTCGCCATGCCCGGTCGGCACCGTTGAAACGCGAATATCGATCGGCCGCCCGGCCACGCGCAAAGCAATGCGACCGTCCTGCGGCAGGCGTTTTTCGGCGATGTCGAGCTGGGCCATGATCTTGATCCGCGACACCAGTGCGCCATGTAAAGCCTTGCGCGGCGAGACCACGTCACGCAGCGTGCCGTCGACGCGATAGCGCACCACTGAATGGGTTTCGAACGGTTCGATGTGAATGTCGCTGGCCTCGTCGCGCGCCGCTTGGGTGAGCAAGGCGTTGATCATGCGAATCACCGGCGCGCCGTCCTGGGTGTCGAGCAGGTCGGTGATTTCCGGCATGTCCTGCATCAGGCGATCGAGGTCGACTTCGTTTTCCGCCGCACCGACCACAGCGGCGGCACTGCCGGTGTCGGCATAGGCAGCGGCGAGCAAGCCGTCGAGTTCGTCATCGCGCACGCGTTGTATGGTGGTCGCGCCGAATTGGCGCCGCGCTTCGCTGATCGACCAGCCCGGCGTTGACGGACACACCGTCAGCACGCCATCGCACAACAGAATCCGCTGCGCCTTGGCCCAGGCGTAAGGCAAGAGACTCACAGACGCGGGCCTCCCTCAATCGGCACGGCTTTGATGGTCGCACGGGGGCCCGAAGCCGGAACCGAACTTGGAACCCCCTGCGCCGCCGTCGGCAACTGCGGCGCCTGCATGTCTGGCATCGCCCAGCTGCGCTCCGGCTGCAAACCACCTTGTGCGCGGCGCATGAAGTCATAGCGATTGAGGGTGATGCTGCGCCCCGCTTCGCTGTCGCGGATGATGTACGGGCGCAAAAACACCATCAGGTTGGTCTTGGTGATCGCTCGGCGTTCGTTGCGAAACAGCGCGCCGATGCCCGGCAGGCTGCCCAGCCATGGCACCGCGTCGTTACTCTGGCTGTAGCCGTCCTGCAGCAACCCGCCGAGCACCATAATCTGGCCGTCATCGAGCAGAATGCTGGTATCGATCGCCCGTTTGTTGGTGACAATCCCCGCCGAATTGGCACTGGCCGAAGCCCGCTCATCAATGCTGCTGACTTCCTGATAGATATCAAGCTTGACCGTACCGCCCTCGGAAATCTGCGGGCGCACATTGAGCTTCAAACCGACCTCTTCACGGGTCACGGTCTGGAACGGGTTATTACTGGTACCGCCACCGCCAGTCACGTAACTGCCACTGACAAACGGAATGGTCTGACCCACAAAAATACTCGCCGCTTCGTTGTCGAGGGTCAGCAGGTTCGGCGTCGACAACACGTTGGTGCCGCCCTTGCTCTTCAACGCCCGGGCCAGCACTTTCAGGTCGAGAATCTTGCCGATCCCGGGAATGTCGACGGTGCCGTTGACGTAGCCCAGGTTCAAGCCTTGCGGCAGCACATCGATGCTGGTCTTGCCGTTGACGTTGATCCCCGAACCACCCAGATTGGCCCCGCCGATCACGCCGTTGCCGCCGAGATTGCCGGTCTGCCATTGCACACCAAATTCGCTGGCATCGTCCTCGCCGACTTCGACGATCAGGCTTTCGATCACCACTTGTGCGCGGCGTTGGTCGAGCAAGTCGATGACTTCACGCAGGTTGCGATACAACGGCTCCGGCGCGGAAATCAGCAAAGTGTTGGTGGTGGCGTCAGCCTGAATGGTCACGCCGCCGGCACTGAAGGCGACGTTCTGATCGCTGTTCTGCGTACCGCCGCTGCCGGTTGTGCTGCCACTGCTGCCCTGCGCGTAACTGCCGCCCGTGCTGCCGCTGCTGTTAGTCGATGTAGTGCCGCTGGTTTGCGTGCCGCTCTGGCCATTCTGCCCAGCGCTGCCGCCGGTACTTGCGCCCATGGCACTGAGCACCGAACGCGCACTGTCGCTGGTGCCGCTGTCGCTCTCGCCGGTGAGCAAACCGCGCAAGGCCTGCGCCAGTTTTGCCGCTTGCGCATTACGCAGATAAACCACATGCAAATTGCTCGGATTGCTCTGCGCGTTGTCGAGTTTGTAGATCAGGTTGCGCGCCAGCTCGGTACGCTCCGGGCTGCCGGCGCGAATGATGATGGTGTTGGAACGCGGGTCACCGATCACCGCGATTTTCTGCGTCGGATCGTTGCCCGGCGCATCGAGCAAATCCGCGACCATCGGCGCGATGTCAGCGGCGATGCCGTTCTGGATCTGCACCACATCGGTGTCGATCGCACTCGGCGAATCAATGCTCGCGATCAACTGCGCAACGCGGGTCAGGTTCTCGGCGTAATCGGTGATGACGATGGTGTTATTGCCCGGATAGGCGTTGATCGGATTGTTCGGCGAAACGATCGGCCGCAGCACCGGAATCAGGTTGACTGCGTTCTCGTATTGCAGACGAAACGTGCGCGTGAGCATGCCGTTGCCCGCCGGTTTGTCGGCACTGTAAATCGGCCCGCCAAGCAGCTTCGCATCAGCCTCCGGCACCACCTGCGCCACACCGCCAACATCGACCACACTGAAACCCTGCATGCGCAACGCCGCCAGCAACATATCGTAAGCCTGCCGCGCCGGCACTTGTCCCTCAGAGACCAAGGTCAGTGTGCCCTTCACCCGAGGGTCGACCAAAAACTGCTGACCAGTCGACCGCGACAACGCCCGCACCACCGCTTGAATATCGGCGTCGACAAAATTCAGCGTCACCGGTTGATCACCCAAAGGATTGCTCGGCAAGGCAATGCCCGACGCCGCTGCTCCGCTGCGCGCACTCTTGGTGATGTTGTGTAATTGCTTCGGCACGGGTCGCGCCTGAGCCTGCGCGCGCTCGCGATCGAGCACCGCGTCGCCGCTGCGCTGGGTTTTGGCCAGCGGCCGACCGAGCTCACTGTCGACCAGCAATGGCGGCTGGTTTTGCGTTGTGCTGGTGTTGCTGCACGCGCTCAACGCCATCAGCAACATCGGCAACGCCAGACGTGCCGGTTTGGATCCTGACCCCTTCATGAAGCTTCCTTAGCGCCCAGCGCCTGATCCATGCGAACGGTGCCTGACAAAGTGCCGGCGGTGACTTCGGTCGAGGGGTTGTCTGCGCGTTGCAAACGGGCCTCGACCACTTGCAGAGAAAGTTGTGCCGGGTTGCTCAACAGCCAGTCGAGCACGGCGTCGGCCGGCGCCGCGTCGAAGGTCAACTGCCAAGCGCCCTGTGCCTCCTGTAGTTGGTAATGCCCCGCCAAGCCACTGGCCTGCAGGGTCTGCTCCAGCGACTGCGCCACGCTTTGCCCGGTGGGACGCACGCTGACTTCGCGCAGCAATACTTCCAACGCTTCGGTCTGGGCGCGCAGCTTTGGCGTCTCGGCTTCCCAATAAGCAATTTTCTTCAGCGGTGGCTGGATCAGCGCAACCCACAACAGCAGGCCGACCAGCGCAACGGCCATGCCGGCGACCATGCGTTTTTCACGCAAGGCCAACGGCTGCCAACGGGCCTGCAACTGGGCGTTAAAGCGTTGCCACTTGGCGCGATAGAGCGCGAGCGAGGCCTTATTCATCTTCTTCTGCTCCGCCGCTGTCGTCGCTTTCACTTGAGGTGGCTTCAGTGGCCGGACGCAAGGTCCAGCCCTCGTCGTCTGCCGTCACGCTGATACCGGCCTGGGCCAAGGTGCTTTGCCACTCCTGATCATTGCCGCCGCGACGGGCTTCACTCAGCAGACTCAGTTGCAAGACGCCATCGACAAACGCCAACCGCTCGACACTGCCGGCCATCGAAGGCATGCCGCTGCCGGCCTGCAACACCAGACGATTGAAGGTCTGCGCCGGATCATCCGCCGCGCCCTTCTGCCGCGCCGCCAGTTGCTGACGGGCCTGTTGCAACGGGTTGAGGATCACCGGCAACTCGGGGAACGCCTGCTTTACCCGCAGGTTCATCTGGGTTTTCAGTTGCTGGCCCTGCCCGGCTTCGCGGGCGGCATACAGGTTCAAACCGATCACCCAAATGGCCACGGCCAACGCTGACAGGGCGATCGCCCTGCCCCAGCCGTGATGCTCGGTGTTTTGCGTTTGCACGGCGCCATGCAGACCCCAACCGGGCAACGGCCCAGTCCAACGCTGCGCATCGCTCATCGGCAATTCAGCGCCCGGCGGCGGTTGCTCACCGATCCAATGCAACGTGCTGCCCGGTTCCCACATAACACCGTCGAAACCGTCATCGAACAACGGCTGCACCCGCGCCGCTTGCACGCTATCACGCAGCAACAAATGCCCGTCCTGCACGCAAGCGACGGTGCCGGGCAACACCGGCAAACAGTACGGCGCCGGGTAGAGACCACGCAGGTTCAACCCAGCGCTTTTCAGCAACTGGCCAAAACCTAATAACTGTTGTCGAGGCGCCCAAGCGATCTGCACCTGGCCGG
This sequence comes from Pseudomonas sp. 29, assembly GCF_002754355.1. Taxonomy (NCBI): domain Bacteria; kingdom Pseudomonadati; phylum Pseudomonadota; class Gammaproteobacteria; order Pseudomonadales; family Pseudomonadaceae; genus Pseudomonas; species Pseudomonas sp. 29. The sequence goes on along the minus strand of NZ_PEEY01000001.1, from coordinate 5,681,682 downwards.
CCTCATCCCGCGAGCTGTGCGCGATGTGCATCTCGCTGCTATCCCCAAGCATCAAGGCCTGCGCCGCACACTGCACCGCCGCGACAATCTTGTTGGCGGGCAACGGCGGTAAATCGAGACTCGCCAACAGGCTGTCAACCGGATGCAGAAAACACAGCAGCGACGGTAGTTTCGACTGCTGACTCAACTGGCTCAGACTGAGGCGTTCTTCCCGCGTGACCTGTCCCTGACGATCCAGCCAAGCGCAGAGCAATTGACTGTGCAGATCCAGCTCCGCCAAGGGCGGCAACGCCACTTTCAACTGGCTCATACGCCCACCCGCGACCAGATCACCTGCGGCAAGCGGTCCTCGCTGCGATGCAACAACGCCTCAAGACTGACCCGCCGCTGATCGCGCCGCGCCTCACCGCGCAGGCGAAACCAGTCACTGGTGATGCCGACCTTGACGCTGGTCAGCTCCAGTTGCGGCATGCGCAGGCGATTAACGAAATCGCCACGGTTGATAAACCAGCGCCCGGCATCGCGCTCGGCGATCAGCGCATTGGCACGCTCCAGCGACAGCCCCGGCACGTAAGCGGCTAAAACCGGCGCCGTGGCAGTGTTGCCATTGAGCCAAGTGGTTGCGGGGATCACCGTCAGGTACGGCGCCAGTTTGCCGATCACCGCCTCATTCACGCCGTCGACACTGCGCAAATCATCAATGCTGCGCAGCATCGGCATTGTCGGATTCTGCGGTTTGTGTGAAGCGTTTGGCGAGGTGGCGCGGCCACTGTCGAGCCCGCTTTTCGGCGCCTCGGCAATCTGCGCATTCAGCAGTCGCGGGTACGAAGCAATCACCCGCTGACTGATGCGTTGACTCAACCCGGCACTGACCCCGATCAACTCACACAAGCGCTGAAACGCCGCCACCTGCGCCTCATCAACCCGCTCGTTGGCGACCAGGTTGCGCAAGTTGAACTTGCCCTGTTCATCCTCCAGCCTCCCTTCAAAACCTTGCGCGGAGAGACGCTGCGCCCACGGCTGATCAAGCCGGGTCAACGGATCGCGCTGACGTGCGTCCCAGAGCAATTGACGGCTGATCTCCAACCCACCCTGCACCAGCCAACGGCCCTGCACACGCTGCTGATCCGCCTCCAGCGCCCGGGTCGCCACGCTCTGACGCGTCAACATGCCCGCCGCAATCACCGCCACCACGGCCGCAATCAGCAACGCGCTGATAATCGCCATGCCCTGTTGCTTCGCCCCCTCAGGCGAGCGGCTGTTCATGGCCGGCCTTACAACTGCCAGGAACCGATATCGGCATTCACGCCATCGCCGTCCGGCTGACCGTCGGCACCGAGGGAAAAGATGTCGATCTCGCCATTCGCGCCGGGGTTGAGGTACTGATAAGGACGCCCCCACGGATCGTTCGGCAAGCGCTCCAGGTACGAGCGCCAATTGCTGTTCTTCGCATCCGCCGGCCGCTCAACCAACACCTTCAGGCCCTGGTTCATGCTCGGATAAGTGCCGTGATCGAGGCGATACAGCTTCAACGCCTGCATCAACCCACCAATATCCTGCTTCGCCGCCGTCGCCCGCGCCTGATCCGGCCGGTCGAGCACTTTAGGCACCACCATCGCCGCGAGAATCCCCAGAATGACCACGACCACCATGATCTCGATCAGGGTAAAACCCTGCTGCCCACGCGGCGCGCGCATCGGTTGCTGACGCGATTTGAAAGGTGCGATATCCATCTCGACATTCCCTGGCTTGATTCGATTCGACGCGCAGTGTTGCAAGAAGATATGTCAGTGATGTTGAAAATCCTCGGGTGAAACAGTCACGAAATAGAGATTCGAGCGGTGCCCCGGCGGGCACCGCCCAGTAGGCTGCTACTCACAGAGCCTTGGCGTAATCCGCCTTCGCAGGCTCAGTTGGCTGCCAACGTCCCACGACCTGCTCACCACTGAAAAACTGGAAGCTGGCGCTCCCTCCCTGCGTCGCCGGCATCGTCACGCGGATGATCGGGGCGACGATGCCACCGGATGCATAAAAATCCCGCTGGTTGTATTGCGCATCAGATAAGCCGCTACCCGTATAGAAAAAGGCCCACAGTGGCACGGTTCTGTGGATGTTCTGCGGCCAGATGCCGCTGACGATCTCGTTCCAGCCCTGAAACGAAGTGCCCCCCAGCAGCGCCATTGCCCGAATACCTTCGATATAGGCAGATGCCGAGTGATCACCCGAAGTGGTTTCGCGAACATTGAACCCGCATTGGGCATTGTTGGTGCGGTAGTTATTCAGCCACTGTTGGGCTGTGGTAATGCCTGACAAATGACAAGGGCGACTGGTCAGTGGCTGTGATGAAACGTTCCCGCAACCATTTTCCGTCCGCCCGTTCGTACTGGCATTCAGCGGGAAAACGCAGAAAACATCGATATCGATCTTGTCTGCCGGGCTGTCGAAAATCGGGTAGGTAAAATAGCCGTTGTTGTACAGAAACGTTCGGAATGTCGAATCGCGGCGCAACCAGGACCAGGACACGCCACCGCGGCTCACGGAGGTCGGGCTCGGATTCCAGACATGATATGCCGTCGATTTCACTGTCGCTCTACCCATGATGCCCGAACAAAGAAAGGCAGGACGTCGAGGTCCGCCACAATCGATACGGGTGTCGTTGTAAAGCGCCTGCAGTTTGGTCGCCGTGGCCGCACCGTCGATTGCGGCTTGCTGGATGTTGAATTCATCGGGCTGTTTGTATCGGGCGCTGCAGCCTGCCAACACGCACAAAAACACAACCATAAAAAGTCTCATCGGTTAAATCCTCACTACGATAGATTTCACCAGCGACCGACAGACTTCCAACTGGCAGGTATTGACCGGCCGTCCACAGCGTCACACCTCAATGGACTGGCAAGCCACATCCATCAAAACAGAGCCTCTAAACGTGTCGCTACTGTCAGATCTGACAGTAGCGACCAACGGTCCAAGGCCGCACGGGATCTTTGGTCAGCAATTGGTCACCTTGGTTGCTTACATTGCTGTTCTTTGTCTTTGAGATGACTTGATGCGTGTCAATCGCCGCGAGGCCGGTTTCACCCTGATTGAAGTGCTGGTGGCGCTGGCGATTATTGCCGTGGCGATGTCGGCGGCCGTGCGTGTGGCGGGGTTGATGACGCAGAGCAGTGGGGTTTTAAGGGATCGTTCGATTGCGCTACTGGCGGGACAAAGTCGTATGGCCGAGTTGCGGTTGGAGGGCCGATTGCCGCTGGGGATGAAGGCGATGGAATGTGATCAGGGGCGGTTGTTGTTGCGGTGTGAGCAAATGATTGGTGCGGCGCAGAATGGGCGCTTGCTCAAGGTTGGGATTCAGGTGTTTGACCGCAGTCAGCACGCGCCACCGTTGGCCCGGCTCGAGACCTTGCTGTCCCGAACGGAAAGCCCCTCACCCTAGCCCTCTCCCAAGGGAGAGGGAACCGATTCGGGGACATTCGAAAGCTACACCGACTTAAACGTCTTTCATTGAATCCAAAATGGCCAAGCTCACAAAGCCAAATCGAAGGTCTTTCATCAAAGCCATAACCGCCAAGGTCTTCCACCAAAGCCATAATCACCAAGGTCTTCCAGGTCGATGTACCCCGCAAGACACCTCGGTCGGCCCCCTCTCCCCCCGGGAGAGGGCTGGGGTGAGGGCTGCTTCTGCTCGCAAGCCCCCCAAACCCGGCAACAGACTGGCAACGTTCCAGGCAATGGCCTGAACCAAAGCAACCAATCAATCAGACCCATCCAAATCAACCAGCCCCACCACCGGAACCTGCCAAGCAGGCTTTCTCCCACTCTGACCATCAAACACCCGACGCGCCTCGCGAAAATCATCGACGTGCTCCACAACCCAAGTCCAAATCGGCGACATACGAACCAACAGCTCCATACCCAACGCCGTCAGCTCATACTCAACATGGGGCGGCACTTGATCCAACTCCCGCCGTAGCAACAGACCATCACGTTCCAGCGCCCGCAGCGTCTTGGTCAACATGCGCTGAGTCACGCCCGTCATTTGCCGTTTGATCTCGGCATGACGCATCGTGCCGTACACACCCAGGGCATGCAGGATACCCAGTGACCAGCGGCTACCGGCGTGAGCCAGGACTTCGCGCCGCACGCCATCATCGTCTCGTCTTAGCGTCTGGCAGATCGCTTCTGCCTGGCTAAGGGTTTCCTCATCGGTCATTTGTCCCCCTGGTATCACGCGTGTGCCTTCTTCTGAGCGCTGCGCAATCGTGCCAGCATCGCCAAATCATACAGACGACGGATCTCAGGAGACATCATGACCGCAGCGACCCACCCTTCCCCACAATCCATTCTCGTACTCGGCGCCGGCGAACTCGGCCTGCCGGTGCTGCGCAATCTTGCGCGGGTAGCCAAGCGCTCGCCCGGCAGTTCCATCAGCGTTCTGCTCAGAGAATCAACCATCAACACGCAAGCCCCCGAGAAAAAACTGGAAATCGATGAACTGCGCAGTCTGGGCATCGAGTTTGTCGCTGCAAATCTGGTTAACGACTCCATCGATCAACTGGCCGAAGTGTTCGCAGCATTCGACACCGTCATAGGCTGCGCCGGCATGGTCGCCGGCCGCGAAACGCCGATGAAACTGGCGACAGCCGCGCTCAGGTCCGGCGTGAAGCGCTACTTCCCCTGGCAGTTTGGCGTCGATTTCGAAGTGATTGGCCGGGGCAGCCCGCAGGATTTGTTCGATGCGCAACTCGACGTGCGCGAGTTGCTCCGCGCGCAGGATAAAACCGAGTGGGTGATCATCTCGACCGGCATGTTCACCAGCTTCCTGTTCGAGCCGGTATTTGAAGTCGTCGACTTTGAGAACGACGCCGTCAACGCTTTGGGCAGCCTGGAAACCAGCGTGACGCTCACGACACCGGAGGACATCGGCAAGCTGACAGCGGACATCGTTTTCTTCGAACCGCGCTTTCGCAATGAGATCGTCTACCTGTCTGGCGACACGGTGACGTATGGGCAGGTGGCGAGCCTGCTAGAACGTGTGCTGGGGCGGCCGTTCAAGCGTAACGTCTGGACGGTGCCGTACCTGATGCAGGAACTGGAAAAAGACCCCACTCACCACATCAAAAAATACCGCGCCGTATTTGCCCAAGGCAGAGGCGTGTCGTGGCCGAAAGCGGGGACGTTCAACGAGCGGCAGTCGATTCAGGTCACTACGGCTGAACAGTGGGCTCGGGATAACCTGGCAGTCAATTGACGCAAAGAAAGCCCCACAACCGCAGGTACAGAAACTCGTAGGTCTCTCGACATTGATCGCGGCTGAAGAACCAGCACACTCCCACCTTGGAACACACTCAAAAGTGGGAGCGAGCCTGCTCGCGAAAGCGCCAGAATGGACACCCGATCAATCACCAGGTGATCCCGACACCCGTATCACTCCGGCAACTGCAAATTATCCAACGCCCGATTCACCGCCAACTCCCCGAGCATGATCAACTGCGCAATCCCCGCCAGCGCTTGGCGCTGCGATGCCGGCAACAGGCTGGAGACGTTCTGGGCGATGGTTTTGGCCGAAGCGAGTGTTGCACTGGCATCGACCAGCAGTTCTTCGGTTTTGTTGTCCGCCGTCACGGCGTACATCCCACGGTTTTTACGTGGAGGCGGCGTGGAACCGGGTGGACAGAGGTAATGGTCGAGCGCGCGGTCGGCGGCTTCGTGGAGTTTTTTGGAATCGATGGATTCGTAGGGGGAAACCGAGGCGGTTTCGGGCGGGTTGGGTGTTGGTTTGATCATGGTGAAGCTCCAAATTTATACCTGGTGGAACCACCAACACCTGTCGCTAAACAAGTTAGGGTGGCAGCTGTGCGCGGGTTAGCGAACCGAGAGGTATAAGACCCGGCAGACCCGAAGGTCTCCCACGCACAGCCACCATATCGTCGTCGCAAAAGTCTGCGACAAACTGGAGCGTCGTTGTACTTATACCTGGTCAGGTCGCTAAACCCGGTCGCTGGGTTGCTAGCGACACGTAGACGATAAAGACCAGGTACAAAGCGCACAAGCCGGCGGATTCTGGCGTAGCTGTAGGCAAAGGCGCAAGGATATGTAGCCTGAGAGAGTGTCTGGAGATGTCTTTTTAAACATTGGCGTTTATCGAGACGTCATTCCCATCACGTATCTCTAAATCGGTCCGTCCCCTTATCTCTGCCTTACCCCTAGCAAAATGCTCAACAACCTCGCCACCCTTCTAGACACTGCTGCCAGAAGATTGCCTATCGGGTGCTCGATCTTTTCCAGCGTCTGGTATAGGCCAGAGCGCACGCTGGAACTAGGAGTCAGTTCCCTGCCAGCAGATTTTCGTTTTATCCAAAAAGCCAAGGGTGATTCATTGACATAAGCACTAATGCTGCTTAGCTATTGAATGATGCGTGACTAATCCAAGGGAAAGCCATGACCGACCAGGGAATTGAAATCGCACAAATATCATTTTTTCTCGCAAGAGAAGATAAAAAAATCGGCTCCATATTTGATCAAAAAAAAGATGTTTTAAAGAACTTATCCGCAAGTGAATTTAGATTCACAGTTAATGAGACAGATTGTCATTTTATATACTTTGAAACCACAAGCACAAAATCAAATCCGCCATGGCTAAACTTTATTAATGAAAAACTCCCTTTGAACGATGCGCCACTCTTCAGTTCAAAAAACAAGAATCCAAATGGAATCTTATTTTTAACAATCAATGGCAGAGTATTTGCGGCAACCTTTGGACGGAGTGCCGTAAGCTATCTTGATCGCGATGCCTTTGAGCCGGACTTCGGAATAAAAACAGCCATGAACATGTGTGGCAACGAAGAAATACGCCAGACAAAAAGTGAAAGCCACGCAATTACACCAACACATATTGATAGGCAGGTAAATAAACCGGCTGACTCTTTCGCTTTTGGTCTTAGCGAAGCGGAAGACCTGCGTTACATTTCAGCCCACATGAAAGACCATAAAAATATAACCCTTCAAGGTCGAAACAACTTAACAATAAAAATTATTGGAAAAGAGAAACTTAACTGGCAGATATTGATCGACTATTGCGAAGATTTTTTAGTGGCTTACGCAAGCAAGGAGTACACCAAGCTGTTTCCGAATTACAAGCATTTTGACGAGGCGACAGAGTCAGACAGTGATATTCTAAATGAGCATCTAGCCAATCAACTCCGCTTGAAAAACACGAGCAATATCAGCCTTGGAATACCAGAAGTACTAATTGACTCAGATTATGGATTCGCCTATTCAAACAACAAAAGATCCGGAGATAAAATTTATGCATATTTAGAAATTCGCCAAATATACGAACATATAAGTTCAGAAAAAATAACCACCACAAAGCTAAAATCAAAATATATTTATGCGTACTCATACGAAGAGGACCAAGTTCTTAGCTATAAGAAATGGCCACTATATAACTGCCTATCTTTTGAGCAAGCTCTAGGGGAGAAATACTTTGTATTAAGTGATGGGAAATGGCTGGAGGTAGATAGCGATTTCTACAGCGAAATAACCAACTTCACTAAAATCACGCTCCACGAAGAGGCTTGCGAGGAGATTTATAGGGGGGTCGATATCAGCGACGATGAAAAAATGCAGAATAGAGAGAGCATCTTTAACAAGACAATCTGCGAAATACGCCCCTCATGCGTTTTGTTTGACCAAGCAAAACTTCAAATCGGTTCTGGTCGCAAAGACAAAGAATTTTGTGACATTCTAGATCTCACGAATGACAATAAGATTAGGATCATTCATTGCAAACCATACAAAAATGCCTCTTCAACAAATTATTTATTCTCACAAGCCCAATTCTATTGCCATGCGTTCATTAACGATCAATCTTTCCTTGGAGAGATCAGGAATCATATAAATTTATCTACCAGCACAAAAAAAACAGAATATTTAGACTACATAAAACCCAACATAGCGGACATACATGGCAAAGACTATGTTGTTTGCCTATGGCTCCTGTGCGACCAACACGCAGCGACTCCGGTTAAAACTGAAATACCATTGATGGCTCAATATGAATTGAAACTGATGCACGAACACTTGCGAAACACATGCAAATTTCAGGATGTCATAATACGATTTATTCCCGTCATCAAGAAAAATTACATCAAGGCTATTTCCAATTGATAATTTGGAAACACTTTTCACATTACTTCACCATGATTCGAAGGGAGCGATATGGCTATTGACTTGGTAAAGATTGCTCAATCAATTTCGAAGACCGGTTTCAAGCTGGAGTATGAAATCGGAAAAACCTTGAGAAAAAACGGATGGCACCTGATTAGCAACCGTTGTTATATTGATGACCTTGAGGGAACGGTAAGGGAGATTGATCTGCTAGCCTATAAAGTTACCAACCTAAAAGACTTAAGCATTTACACCGTAATAATTATAAGCTGCAAAAAAAACGAAGCCAACTCATGGGCTCTTCTATCTCGCCCGGTGGACGAGAAAGATCCCAACTATAATTGGCGCCCTTTTAAAGGCTGGACTAACCATCCCGCGATACATCACTACATGTCAAAAATGACATGGTCTCCGTCTTATCACGAAAAACTATCAAAAGAATGCCCAGTGTTATTCTCCGCACCAAATGTAGACGTATTCGCCTTCCAAGAAATGAGCAAAGCAAATTCATCCCCTCAAAACGACAAAAATATATTTGCCTCAATTACATCACTCATGAAGGCACAGTCTTATGAGATGAGTATTTTGAAGGAACGCCAAAAAAACAAAAAACGAATTTATCAATTTAATCTAGCATCAATCATTGAGAGCGAGTTAGTGAGAGTCTTATTTCAAGATGATGGCATCTCAGCAGAATCAGTAAACGCCGAGGACTACCTTTGTCGATACATATTAAACCAAAAAGAGGAAGTAGCCAGAATTAAATTTATCACTGCGAACGCATTCCCAGACATCTTACAACAATATTCCATACTACACGCAAGCAATTGCGAATTCATTCAGGAAAGCTATGATAAATTTTATCGCGACGCATACAAGGACTGGTCAAAAACCCAAGTACTATTACCAGATTTTAACACCCTAGCTAAACCTGCCTTACGAATGGCTCTTTACCGACACACTCGTAAATTCTCCACAACTTCAGATCTTTCTTTAAGCTGGAGTGAAAAACAAGAAGCATTGTCAGTAGATATCGATGCGGACGACATTGATCTTGATATGGTTGCCAAATTAAACCAAGACAAACAGTTTAAAAAAGAGATAGCAACCGCCATGGCAAATGTTTTCCATTACGAAGGTGATTTCTCATTCGATATAGGAATTCCATTTTAAATAGTTTTGTATTTCTGCTTTAATTCATTACGAAACAGATGCCTTATATCAAGACAGCCATTCGGATGCCTATTACCCAATAATGACTTTAGTAGTCGGCATTTACAAAAATCAGGCAAGGATGCTCTTTTCCTGTTCTCTCTCTACTTCTCCTTATACTTAAACTCTTTCCCATATAAGTAGTAAAACAACCTAACTTCTACTCTACAATTCAGGGCCGAGTCAGCCTAGGCAAAACCACCCCCTCCGCCAACCTCTCCACCCCCAACCGCACCCTCTCCCCACCCCGCTCAATCACCACCCCATCCCCCTCCACCGCCACCAACTTCACCCCAGGCCCAACCTTCTCCCCCTGCAAAAAACTCCTCGGCGGCCCATCGTTCAGGCTCAGTATCGCCACCGCCCCCCGACTCCCCGCCATCACCCCGCTCACCTTGATATCCATCGGCGCCGTCTGATTGGAAAACCACTGCAACGCCGGGCTATCACTTCTTGCCGCCAGCAATTGCGGTGCCGCTGCCGGGGTGTGTGATTCGGCGGTGGTCAGCAGCAGCGACGACCACGTCGCTACGCCGACCAGCGCGGCGAGCAGTGCGAATGCCTGAACCATTTGGGGTGGGGTAAAGCGTGCGGTGAAGGTCATGGGTTGAATCTCCTTTTTATCCCTGCTGTCAGCCTACGCGGCAATTCTCTCCGTTTTATTTCACACGCCTTACATGTTGGCCGTGCACGATGGCGCAGGACGCAAAGGAGCGCGCGCGCGATGAACAGGCAAGAGGGTTTTACGCTGATCGAGTTGATGGTGGTGCTGGTGATCATCGGCATCGCCAGTGCGGCGATCAGCCTGAGTATCAAGCCCGATCCGTTGCAGTTGCTGCGCAAGGATGCCGAGCGTGTGGCGCAATTGCTGCAGGTGGCGCAGGCCGAGGCTCGCGCCGATGGTCGGCCGATTGTGTGGGTGAGTGATGCCAAGGGGTTTCGCTTTAGTCGGCGCAGTGACAGTGGCAAGGGGTTTGATCATTTCGCTCAGGATCCGCAGTTGCGGCCGCGTGCCTGGCAGAGTCCGAAAATGGAGGTGCGGGTGGAGCCGAAACAGAAGGTCGTGCTGAACGCTGAGTGGATCAATCCGCCGCTGCAATTGACGTTGTCGGATGGGTTGAATCGCTTGAGTGTGCTGCGTGATGGCAGTGGAAGGATCAGCCTGCAATGAAGCGCCAGCAAGGGTTTACGTTGATTGAGGTGATGGTCGCGATTTTGTTGATGGCGGTGGTGAGTTTGATTGCCTGGCGGGGGCTGGACAGTGTGACGCGGGCGGACAGTCATTTGCAGGCCAGCAGTGAGCAGAGTGACGGTTTGTTGCGGGCGTTGAATCAGTTGCAGCGGGATGTGGAGATGCGGGCGGGGATTGAGTTGACCGAGCCGAAGAAGGTTGGGGTGGATGATGAGCCGGTGACGGCGCCGGCCGCTCTGACTGTGCGCAGTAGCGACAGTAAGGGTTTTCGGCTGGATATTATTCGGACGGCGGCGGACCAGCCGGGGGCTTTGCAGCGGGTGCGGTGGTGGGTCAAGGGCGACACGTTGTATCGGGCGGTGGCTGAGGCGCGGAGTCGGTATCCGTTGCCGGCGCCTGGGAATGGGGTTGCTGTTTTGCAGGATGTGAGTGATGTGCAGGTGCGGGTTTGGGAGGTGGATAAGGGCTGGCGGCAGTTGAGTGGGAATCGGCGGGAGGATCCGTTGGGGTTGGAGATTCGGTTGAGTCGGGGGACGGCGCAGGGGGTGGAGAAGTATCGGCAGGTGATTGGGCCGTTGGAGTAGATCGCCGGCCAGGAATCAAATGTGGGAGGGGATTGCTCGCGGGCGTGGTGGGTCAGTCAACATGGTTGTTACTGATGGACCGCCTTCGCGAGCAGGCTCGCTCCCACAATTGGATTGGGGGTAGTCAGTTTGAGGTTGGTTGGCTGTCAGGACGTCTTCGCGAGCAAGCTCGCTCCCACAGTGGGATTGGGGGTGGGCAGTTGGGGATTGGTTGGCTGGTAGGTCGTCATCGCGAGCAGGCTCGCTCCCACAATTGGATTGGGGGTGGGCAGTTGGGGATTGGTTGGCTGGTAGGTCGTCATCGCGAGCAGGCTCAATTCTACAGTGGGATTGGGTGGAGTCAGTTGGGGATTGGTTGGATGTGAGGCCGTCTTCGCGAGCAAGCTCGCTCCCACAGTGGGATTGGGTGGAGTCAGTTGGGGATTGGTCGGCTGGCAGGCCGCCTTCGCGAGCAGGCTCGCTCCCACAGTTTTTAATCTGCGTACACCGCAGCGGCAAAGCCGCCCCACTCAACAGGATGAGCGTTAGCTCGGCTGCAGCTTTTGATCTTGATCCACGGGCGACGTCGGAAGGCTGAGTGGAGGGATTCATCCGGGGGTGGGAGCGCAGCGACCGTTTGGCGCAGCCAAATGCATCGAGAGGAGGTGCAGCGAAGCAAACCGTAGGCGATGCGCCCGGATGGATCCCGGAGCGAAGGAACCCCGAGCCCCAGCGAGCGGGCCGCACGTAGGAGCAAGCGTTTTTGGTTACTTTTGAGGCGTTTGTCAAAAGTGACCCGCCGTAAGGGCGGAACCCTAAGCAGCCATAACCGCAGCAACGGATATGTCCCCAATAAAACCCACTAACTCAAAACGACAACGCCGCCAGGCAGCTCAGTGCAGTTGACGCCATAAGCATCGCGAATCAGCAATGCAACGCCAGCAAGTTGATCAAGGCTAAAACGCGCCTGCACCCGCCGCTGCCCAAGCTCACGGTTGAGCAGCAACAACATCCCCGGCCGATACCGATTGATCTCATCAATCATCTGGCTCAGCGTAGCGCCGTTAAACACCAGCACCTGCTGACGCCAATTCATCACCGCCGCCGTGTCGACACTCTGCACACTGCCAACCTGCCGCGCGTCATAGGTCACCTGCTGCCCCGGTTCAAGACGCAGGCTACGACCCTCAACATCCACGTCAACCGCGCCATCAAGACAAGTCACACAGACTCGCTGATCAGTATTACGCAAGTTGAACCGCCCCTGACTCGCGCGCAACCACCCTCCCCCAGCCTGCATCGCCAACGGCAACCGCGCGGTCTGCACCTCAACCTCACCACTGACCAACTCAAAACCCTGCACACCCTCAGACACTGCACGCTGATTGATCCGCGTCTGAGTATTCAGCTCCAGGCTCACACCCTGCACAGGTTCAAAACGCCGCTGCTGGCCAACTTCAGTGATGTAGTCAGCGCCCAGCCCTTCAAAACCACCAGGAATCGTCCCGCGCACCAGCAAAAACGCCGCCGACGCAGCAATCGCCCCACCGAGAAAAGCACGTCGACCAAACCCGCGCGGCGCCTGCATCTGCTCCACGGCCGGTTGCAGTTGCTGCCACAAACGCTTGGCCTCTTCGAACGCGCGGGCATGCTCGGCACTCTGCGCGCACCATTCGCGCAAGGCGCGGGCATCGGCCACGGTGGCGCGGCCGGAGGTCAGCAGGACCAGCCAGTCGCGGGCTTCGCTGTGCAGATTGTCGGCCGCCGATGGCTCGGCAGGTGTCAGTCGAAAGATGTTCAAACGCGCAGATTCTCAACGAATTGATCGGGCACTATTCAGAAGACGGTTTTCCAGCCCCGCGACCGAACCGCTGAAACACTTTTCTTTCCAGTTTCGCAGCGCAGAAGCCCAACGCGGCTTTGATTTCCTTCTCGACCATGCGCGTGGAAATGCCGAAACGCTGCGAGATTTCCAGATGCGGCGCCTCTTCCAGACGCGCCGCGATAAAGATCTTCCGGCGCCGTGCGGGCAGCTCGTACAACGCACTGAGCAGTGACTGGATTTCCTTCTGCCCACCCACCACCCGCGCCGGATCGAGGGCTTCGTCGCCGATTTGCAGCAGCTCCTCGACTTCCTCGCCGGTGAGCAGGCGCGCATCGGCCTGGCGGCGGTCGGCGGCGATGTTCAGGGCCATGCGATAGAGGTAGGCATTGGGCCGCAGGACGTTCGGCGGCGTCTCCATGCGGTCGACGCGCAGGTAGGTTTCGTGCAGCACGTCGTTGGCCAGATCTTCCGAACCGAGACGCCTGCGCAGGCGCACCCGAAAGTCCTCGTAGGACGTCAGGAACAGTTGGACCATCGAACCCTGTCCGGTGTCTTTCATCCCCCGGAAACTCCTTCCCATTTGGTGCATTCCATGCGTTTTCCTGACGACTCCGGTAACAACAGCAACGTGACCGGCTGACGCAAGGCACTGGGCGTCGGCCGGTCGATTTTGAGGTTGCGAAAGCTTTCCACCAGCGCGTTGTCGCGCCGTACATCACCGGTCGAAGTGACCAACCGGTTGTGTTGCACCAAGCCGTCGCGGCCAACCCAAACCTGCAACACCGCGCGATAACTGCCCGGACGGGTCAGCGGCGAGCGGCACAGGTTGCGCTCGATCGCCGCTTGTACCGCTGTCGCGTAACTGCGGTTGACGGCGACGCTTTCCGGCGTCTGTTTTTGTGCCGGCGCCGGCACGTCTTCGACCTGCGCCACTTGCAACGTAAATGCATCGTCACGGGCATAACGCGCCATCAAACCACTGCCGCCGAGCAATCGACGCAGGGCATCGGCGGCGGTGAATTCACCGTCCACCGCCAGCGAGCGTCGACCGCGACTCAACTGACTGTCGACCAGCACCGCAACGCCGGTGGCGTGGCTGTACTGATCCAGCGCGCGGGCCAGATCCTGTGCCGGAATGTGCAGCGTCATGCGCAGATCCGCCGGCACCGCGTCGGCCATGGCGTAGCCCGCCGCACAGCCAAGCAGCCACCCCAGACACATCCGGCGCACAAGCCTCGTTGAACGCTGAAAACCGTCCGTGGAATTGCCTCGCTGCACGGCTGACGAATCCTTGGAAATCGTCATCCTGAGGGCTGTTTATGAATCTGGTGTGACGGGCGGTGCAAAAAAACCATCACGGGAATTGCGCAAGGCTTGCACTAGACTCAAGCCATAGCGCGGCCCCGTCGGGCCGGCCAGGAGGCGAGCATGAACACACTGTGGCGATTGAGCCTTGGCGGGCTGTTGTTGATGGCGCTGTCGAGCGCTTATGCCGAACAGCCGTTGGGCTGTGTCGAGGTGACGGTCGGCGGTTACAAGGCGCCGAATTACGACTGTTTGAGCCAGCAGATGGGCAACAACCCGGAAGGCGCTGCGGCGGCGCAGAAGAATCAAGAGGCGATGAATGTGCCGGTGAATAAGCGGCCGCCGAATCAGGTTGGCCTGGCGACACCGGCGGCGACCAGCACGCGGATGGGGAATACCTTTGGCACCTCGGTGAAACCGCAACGGCCGGCGAATTAGGGCTGCGATCTTTTGATCTTCAATCGCTAGGCGTTTGGCGGAAGCTCACCGCGAGGCGATTCCAGCTGTTGATGGTGGTCACGGCCATGGTCAGGTCGACCAGTTCGCCTTCGCTGAACTGCTCGCGCGCCTGCTGATACACCTCATCAGGCACGCGGCTCTCCGCCAACAACGTCACCGACTCGGCCCAGGCCAACGCCGCACGCTCGCGCGGGTTGAAGAAGTTGCTGTCGCGCCACACCGCGATCGCATACAAACGCCGATCACTCTCCCCGGCCCGTCGCGCATCCACCGAGTGCATATCGGTGCAGAACGCACAGCCGTTGAGCTGCGAGGCACGGATCCTGATCAGTTGCAGCAGCGGCTGCTCGATGCTGAGGTTGGCGGTCAGCGCCTCCATGGCAATCATCGCTTTCATCGCTTTGGGCGAAGCGTTGTAGTAATCCAGGCGCGGGGACATGGGCGGGTCTCGGTAGACGGAATAATGAGTTCACCGTAAACGCCGACAGTGGTGCGTTACAGCCCCAATTTGTCGAATTGTGGGTACACCACTGAATCGCGGATATACACGATACCTGTGGGAGCGAGCTTGCTCGCGAAAGCGCCAATCCAGATACCCTATTTGGCGACTGACACACCGCATTCGCGAGCAAGCTCGCTCCCACAGGGGATCTAGGCCAATTTCGGGTTTTTGGGGTGCGCAACTATTGCCGATCCCGCAACAGCGGTAATCTGGCAGGCACGCCAATTAGCCCCAGGAGCCTCGTCGGTATGGAACTTCACGTCGTGATCAACGGCCGCAAGGATCTTGCCGGTCAGTTGTATCAGCAACTGCGCGGGGCCATTGAATCCGGGCGTCTGGCCGCCGGCACGCAGTTGCCACCCAGCCGTCTGCTCGCCGAGCAACTGGGCATCTCGCGCAAGACCATTTCCGACACCTACGCACAGCTAACCTACGAAAACTTCCTCACCGGGGTGATCGGCAAAGGCACCTACGTCAACGCGCGTCCGGCGCAGATCCAGCGCAAACAGAGCCACACCGAACTGGCCGGCGCCGAGGTGATCGAGAGCTGGCGCAATCTGCCGGTGTTTCTGCGTCACCCGACGCTGGAAGGTTCGCTGCGCTATGACTTTATCGGCGGCGCCACCAGCAAGGGCCAGTTCCCGCAGGATGATTGGCGCCGCTGCGTGTCTCACGCGATGCGGCAGATGGCGCAGTCCAAGGGTTTCTATAGCCTGCCCGAGGGCTTGCCGGCGCTGCGCAATGCGATTGCCCGGCACATCGCGTTTTCCCGGGGCATCAACTGCCAGGATGAAGACATCGTCGTGTGCAATGGCGCGCAACAGGCGCTGGATTTGATCACCCGTGTGCTGATCAGCCCCGGCAGTCTTGTAGCCATGGAAGATCCCGGTTATCCGCCGGCACGTTTGCTGTTCGCCACCCATGGCGCCGAGGTGGTCGGGATTCCGGTGGATGCCGAGGGCATTCAGGTCGAACACATTCCCGAGGGCACGCGCCTTATCTATGTCACGCCGTCGCACCAGTTCCCTCTGGGCATGCCGATGAGTCAGGCGCGCCGTGAAGCCTTGCTGGCTCGCGCGCATGAACTGGGCGCGATCATCATCGAGGACGACTATGACAGCGAATTCCGCTACGAAGGCCGGCCGACCGATTCGCTGTTCAATCTCGATCAGCGCGGCATCGTCGCTTACGTCGGTACGTTCTCGAAAACCCTGCTGCCGGAGCTGCGTTTGGGTTATGCAATCCTGCCGCCGGCGATTCTCGAAGCGGTGATCCGTGCCAAGCAACTCACCGATCTGCACGCCTCGACCCTGCCGCAATGGGCGCTGGCCAAGTTCATCGCCGAGGGCTGCCTGCTCAAGCATATCCGCCGCTGCCATGCGATTTATGCGCAGCGCCGCGAGCGGATTCTGGCGCGCATGGCCACTGATCTGGCGCCATGGCTGGAGGCGGTGCCGGCCAGCGCCGGGTTTCATATGGCGGTGTTCTGCAAAGTGCCGATCGACCTGCCGCTGGTGATCGAACTGGCGAAAAAAGTCGAAGTCGGGTTGTACTCGATCAACGGCTTCTATTATCAGCAACCGGCGAAAAACGGCCTGTACTTCGGCTTCGGCGCCATCGAAACCCTCGACATCGATATCGCTCTGGATCGCCTGAGCGACATTCTCCAGCAGGTCGCCTGAGCGATTGGCCTAAAGATTTAACCGCCGATTGGTTATTGGTGATCCCAGGGTGCAGGCCTATTCTGCACAGGCGTTATCCCTCAATGAGCAGGATTCGTCCGGCCTGATTCAGGAGTGTGAGCAATGTCCAACGAAGTGATCAATACGGTGCAGGTGCAGGCTGCCGCCGGCCGCTCGGATGAACTGGGCAAGCAACTGCAGAAGATCGTCGAAACCCTGCGCGAAACGCCGGGCTGCGATTCCTACCTGGTCGACCGCTGCCCCGAGGACAGCCACCGCTGGACGGTCAGTGCCCGCTGGCAGTCGGAAGCGGCGATGCAGGCGCATTTCAACCGGCCCGAGGCGCAGGGGTTTATTGACCTGATCGATAGTCGGTTGGCCAATAGCGTCGACTTCAATAGCTTCCCTATCGTCTGATCTGGCCCCTTCGCGAGCAAGCTCGCTCCCACAGGGTTATTGGTTGTTCACAAGATAGGTGAACAACCGCAGAACCTGTGGGAGCGAGCTTGCTCGCGAAGACGTATTCCGCCACACCAATAACCTTTCTGACGCCCCGCAAATTGGTCACCTGATCTTCCCGAATATTGGCCGTTTGAATGCGCCACCCTGCGGACTACTGTGATCAGCAACACCCCGATCATCACAGGTAACCCCCCATGAAAGCCCTGCCCTTCTTCGCCGCTGCCCTTGCCCTGAGCCTTTGCACTTCGGCCGTTTTCGCCCACGACCCGTCGGAAAAAGTCACCGTCCTGCAAGACCAGATGCTGAAAAACGCTCCCGGCAAAAAAGCCATGATGATCGAGGTCGACTACAAACCCGGCCAATCCTCGATCGCCCACAAACACGACGGCACGGCGATGGCTTACGTGCTCGAAGGTGAAGTGATTTCCCAAGTGAAGGGCGAACAGGCGATTACCTACAAAAAGGGCCAGTTCTGGTACGAACCGGCCGGCTCCGAACATCTGGTGTCGAAAAATGCCAGCAAAACCAAATCGGCCAAGTTGCTGGTATTCATGGTGCTGGCCCCGGACGAACAAGTGTTGATCCCGCTGAAAAACTGATGGCTGTTTAACCAGCCATAAATAAACAGGCGCAAATCGCTGATTGGCGCCTTTTTATTTCCCTGCGCAATTAACCGAATCGGGTTACAGCAAATGAAACTATTCAAAGGCCGTTAGCTCAGCAAATTGTCAGGTTGGCGGGTTTAGTCTGAGTTAACGGTCGTGATTTACGACTTTTAAACTTTCCGACTGATGTTGTTTCACGGGAGAAACACCATGAAACTTGCGTTCACCAGTGTACTGGCGATATCGGTTTTAACCCTCTCTGCCTGTTCAGTGCCGACGGCCCCAAAAGCAGTTTCCTCTCTCGATACTCTGCTGCCTCATCCCACCGGCCGCAGTAGCGCCACTCAGGTAAAAAGCGGTCCCGGCGTATCGCTCGGCGTGGTCTACAGCCCAAGTACCCAGACCAACCGTGAATACCTGCGTGACTATCAAGCCAACGCCGGCACCGGTTTCGGCCAGAGCCTGCTGGTGCAGCCGATCCACGACGCCTATGTCGCCAGCTCGAAACCAGACATGGCGGTGAAATGGGTCAACGCGTCCCTGCAACGCCAATTCGGCTCGGTAACGGTGTATCCAGACATGCAAAGCCTGCGTGCAGCCAAGCCTGATGTGGTGGCGATTGTCGACACTCACAGCCAGTTGATCACTTCGCGCAGTTCCGACATCAAGGCCGACGTCAGTGCCGATTTTTATGATGCGCAGCTGAACTATATCGGTACGGCGAAAGGCTCCGAGGCAAGAGAGCTGACACCGGTGTGGGCGGACTTCAAGGGTTCAGAAGAAATTGTGGCGGATATTAACCAGCAGCAGGATGTGCAAGTTAGGGCGCTGCAGAAGTTTGACCAGTCGCTCAACAATTTGGTCGCGCGGCCTGCGGACAAAGTGTCGATGCTGGATAGTAAACAGTCATCTAAGTTGTATTGATACCAAGGGACCCTTCGCGAGCAAGCTCGCTCCCACAGGGGGAATGCATTTCAAATGTGGGAGCGAGCTTGCTCGCGAAGGGGCCGCAACAGGCACCACAAAAACCCTCAAACATAAAAAAGCCCCGGCATCTCTCGACCCCGGGGCTTTTTCATTCAGCGCTTACTTATGCCAATTCAAGCTCGGCATTCGCAGCCACCGCAGGCACTACCGCTTGCCCGCTCAACGCCAGATCCAGCAGCTCACGGTTGGCCACGGCATACATGGCGTAGTCCGTGCCGCTTGCCGCGCGGATTTCCACCAGCATGGCGCGCCAGCGCGAGATCATGCTTTCGTGCTGTTCCATCCACAGCGCCAGACGTGCTTCCACGTCTTGAGTGCCGTCGCCCTGTTGCAGGACGGAGATGGTGATCGCCCGTTGCTGCCAGTCGACGTCATCACGGAACGCTTCACGGGCCAGGGCTTGCCAGTTGTTTTCAACCGGCAGCGCGCTGATCTGTTGCAGGTACCAGGTGATGTCCAGCGCACTGCCCACGGCGAAGTAAGCCTTGGCCACTTCAGCAGGGTTCTGGCCAGTCACGTCGGACGCTTCGATGATCGGCAGCAAGGTGTACAGGTGCGAGGTGCCCGCAACCATACGCGCCAGCAGTTCCGGCACACCGGCTTCGACGTAAGCCTGATAACGCGCCTGCCAGTTTTCACGGATTTCGCCGCTCAGCAGTTCGTCGAGCTTCAAACCCAGCTCTTTCAGGTGCGGGCCGAAGTGCGCGGTATCACGGGCAGCGTTCTGCTCGTTGCGACGGGCACGCAGGAACCAGCGCGTAGCGCGGCGACCCAGACGCATCAGTTCGTCCATCAGCTCCAACTGCACGTCAGCGCTGACTTGGTAGTCCAGCGCTTCGATCTGACGGAACCAGTGCGGGAGGTGGAAGATGTCACGCACGATCACGTAAGCACCGGCCACATTCGCCGGGCTCATGCCGGTCGACTCTTTGAGTCGTTGAACGAAGGTGATGCCCATGTGGTTGACCAGGTCGTTGGCGATCTGGGTGCTGACGATCTCGCGCTTCAGACGGTGACGACGCATGGCTTCGGAGAACTTGCTGACCAGGGTCGGCGGGAACGCAGTTTCCATGTCGCGGGTCAGGTAGTCGTCGTCCGGCACCAAGGAGCCCAACAGCTGCTCTTTGAGGTCGATCTTGCTGTACGAGATCAGCACCGACAGCTCAGGACGGGTCAGACCGTGGCCTTCGGCAATGCGCTCGTTGATCTGCTCTTCGGTCGGCAGGAACTCGATGGCACGGTCCAGCTTGCCACGGCCTTCCAGATCACCCATCAGACGCTTGTACTCAGCGATGCGTTCGTAGGCACGGCGCGCCGCCAGGGACAGGGCCTGAGTCTGCTTGTAGTTGTTGCCCAGCACCAGGTTGCCGACTTCGTCGGTCATGCTCGCCAGCAACTGGTTGCGTTGCTTATCGGTCATGTCACCGGCCTGAACCACTTCGTTCAGCAGGATCTTGATGTTCACTTCGTGGTCGGAGCAGTCCACGCCACCGGCGTTGTCGATGAAGTCGGTGTTGGAACCGCCGCCATTCAGACCAAACTCCACTCGACCCAGTTGGGTCATGCCGAGGTTACCGCCCTCGCCCACGACTTTGCAGCGCAGCTCGTTGCCGTTCACGCGCAGTGCATCGTTGGCCTTGTCGCCGACATCGGCGTGGCTCTCGGTGCTCGCTTTCACATAAGTACCGATACCGCCGTTCCACAGCAGATCCACCGGTGCCTTGAGCAAGGCGTTCAGCAGTTCGGTCGGGGTCAGCTTGTCAGCCTTGATGTCGAAGCGTTCCTGCATCTGCGGGGAGATCGCGATGCTCTTCGCGCTGCGCGAGAAGATGCCGCCACCTTCGGACATGATGCTGGTGTCGTAGTCGGTCCAGGCCGAACGCGGCAGGTCGAACATGCGCTGACGCTCGACGAAGCTGGTTGCCGGGTTAGGGTTCGGATCGATGAAGATGTGCATGTGGTTGAAGGCAGCGACCAGTTGCAGCTTGTCGGACATCAACAGGCCGTTACCGAACACGTCACCGGCCATGTCGCCGACGCCGACCACAGTGATGCTGTCTTCCTGAACATTGATGCCGCGCTCGCGGAAGTGACGTTGTACGCCAACCCACGCGCCTTTGGCGGTAATGCCCATTTTCTTGTGGTCGTAACCGGCCGAACCACCGGACGCAAACGCGTCACCCAGCCAGAAGCCGTAATCGATGGCGATGCCGTTGGCGATGTCGGAGAAGGTCGCAGTGCCCTTGTCCGCTGCTACTACCAGGTACGGGTCATCGTCGTCATGACGCACGACGTTGGCCGGCGGTACCAGCGCGCCGTCTTTCAGGTTGTCGGTGATGTCCAACAGACCGGAAATGAAGATGCGGTAGCAGGCGATGCCCTCGGCCGCGATCTCGTCACGGCTGCCGCCCAGTGGCAGACGACGCGGCAGGAAGCCGCCCTTCGCGCCCACCGGCACGATGACCGAGTTCTTCACTTGCTGGGCTTTTACCAGGCCGAGGACTTCGGTACGGAAGTCTTCTTCACGGTCGGACCAGCGCAGACCACCACGCGCGACGTTACCGAAGCGCAGGTGCACGCCTTCAACGCGTGGCGAGTAGACGAAGATTTCGAACTTCGGCACTGGCTTCGGCAGTTCAGGGATCGCGTGCGGGTTGAACTTGAAGCTGAAGTACGACTTGTTCTGGCCGTTGGCGTCAGTCTGATAGAAGTTGGTCCGCAGGGTGGCTTTGATCAGGTCAAGGTAACGACGCAGGATGCGGTCTTCGTTGAGCACCTGAACGTCGTCCAGTGCGGTCAGAATCGCTTGTTCCAGACGCTGTTGCTTGTCTTCCAGATCGTCGTCGCTGAGCTTGCGCGCCAGATAGAAGCGGGTCTTGAACAACCGGGTCAGCTCGCGAGCGATGTCGGTGTGGTTGTTCAGGGTGCTGGCGATGTAACCCAGATCGAAGCCCAGACGAATCTGCTTCAGGTAACGCGCGTAAGCACGCAGCAGCGCCACGTCGCGCCACGGCAGGCCGGCGGTCAGCACCAGACGGTTGAACGCATCGTTTTCGGCGTCGCCGCGAACGATGTGGACGAAGGCGTCCTGCAGGGTGTCGTTGAGTTGCTGGATGTCGAGGTCGAGGCCTTCAGCGGCAGTGAACGCGAAGTCGTGGATCCAGAACTCGCGGCCATTGGTGTGACGCAGACGGTACGGGAATTCACCCAGTACGCGCAGACCGAGGTTTTCCAGGATCGGCAAGACGTCGGACAGCGCCAGCGGCGTGTCGGCGTGATACAGCTTGCAATGCAGCTCGCGCTGGCCGGAGACCTGACCGAGCGGCTGATAGAAGCTCATCACCAGCGGATTTTTTTCGTTGAGGCTCAGCAGGTGCTGCATGTCGACGACGGCCGAATGCGCTGCAAAACGCTCGCGGTAGCCGGCCGGGAAGCCTTTCGGGAAGTCGGCCAGCACGTTGGTGCCGTGGGCTTCGCCGAAGCTTTCGACGGTCAGTGCGGCGTAGTCGTCCTGCCAGCTGCGGCAGGCTTGTACGACTTCTTTTTCCAGCAGCACGGTGTCGATGTCGAGACGGTTTTTCGGGTCGACACGCAGGATCAACTGCACGCGCGCCAGAACCGACTCGGAGAAGAATGTCCAGAATTCACAATCGGAGGCCTTCAGGCGCTCCATCAGCACTTGCTGGATCTTCTGGCGAACTTCGGTGGAGTAGATGTCGCGTGGCACGTAGGCCAGGCAGTAGCAGAAACGACCGTACGGGTCTTTGCGCAGGAACACGCGGATCTTGTTGCGTTCCTGGATCTGCACGATCGACATCACGGTGGTGAACAGTTCGTCGACCGGGGTCTGGAACAGGTCATCACGCGGCAGTACTTCAAGCACCTGCGCCAGTTCCTTGCCCAGGTGAGCCTTGGACTGGAAGCCGGAGCGACGCTCGATTTCTTCGACCTTGCGGCGGATGAACGGGATGACCCGCACGCTCTCGCCATACACCGAGGAGGTGTACAGGCCCATGAAGCGGTGTTCCTTGATGACTTTGCCGTCAGCGTCGATCTCACGGATCGACACGTAGTCCGGGTAGGCCGGACGGTGAACACGGCTTGGGTGCGCAGCCTTGGCGAACGACAGCAGGGTCGGTTCGCGCAGGTAGCTGACGGCGTAGTCTTCGATGCGCAGGTCATCGTAGGTCAGGCCGGTGCGCAGCAATTTGGTCAGGCCGAGGAAGGAGTTCTGGTCATACTCGATGTGGCCGCCATCGGCCTGATCGGTAACCACGAATTCTTCGTAGCCGAGGAAGGTGAAGTGGTTGCCCACCAGCCATTCCAGGAAGCTTTTGATTTCGTTCTTTTCATCGGCGTCGACGGCGAAGGCGCTGTTGTCGAGCTGGGTGAGGATGTCCTGCACCTTGGCTTTCATCGGCTCGAAATCGGCGACCGCGACGCGGACTTCACCGAGAACCTGTTCCAGCTCTTTGCTCAGCACATTCAGTTCGGCCGCGTTGGCGCAGCGATCGATTTCCAGGTACATCAGCGATTCGTGCAACACGCCTTCGCCGGTGCTGCCTTTTGGCAGGATTTCCAGCAGCTCGCCCTTGCTGCCACGACGTACGCTGAGCACGGTGGTTTGCAGGGTGTGGATGCTGTAGCCGCGACGGTTCAGCTCGGTACGGACCGAGTCGACCAGGAATGGCAGGTCGTGGTGCAGGACTTCGACCGCGGTGTGGGTCGACTGCCAGCCATGACGCTCGTAATCGGGGTTGTAAACGCGCACTTGCGGTTGCGCGTGATCGAAGCGCTCAAGCAGGCGCCACGCAGAAAGAGTACAGCCAGCGAGGTCGGAGAGGCGACGTTGAGTCAGCTCGTCCAGAGAAATGATGCCGAAGAATTGTTCAGCGAACAGCGCCACTTGTGGCAGTGCCTGTTCACTGATGTGCTGCGCCAGTGCCGCTTGCAGTTGGTGCTGGAAGTCGGCTTTGCTGGCTGCGGTGAAGAACGCCATCTGTGGTACTCCGCTTAAGCTTGTTATTGATGGAAAGCGTCGCGTGCAACACCCCTTTCGGGGCTTGTGTCGCCCTGTTCCTGATTCTCGGGCAGAGGAAACAGGGGGACAGGTGGGTGAAGCTGGACGGGACACTCAGGTCACATTCACCTTCCATAGAATGAGCATCTGCAAAAGCGACTGCCAGCGGTGCCGACAATGCCTTTACGGGTGCTCATCCGTTGCGCAGCTTAAAGGGTGCGACAATGTGTCTGCTTGCGGTGCTGCGACATATTCGGTCATTGGCACGTAAACCGAGGGTCTGGCACCGGTAAACACTAGCAGTCGTGGCGAAAAATGTTGGTCTGAATGCCCGTTTTTACGGTACATGCGTGCCAGAAATGACCATTGATCCATGTCGCGTTCACGACACATCCTCTGACACTCTCACATGCAGAAATTCCCAAGGACTGGCAGAATCGCGCCCATTAGCGACCAACACGCCCCCAGAGGCAGGAATTGACCATGCAAATGACCACCGCCCTACTGATCGTCAACCCGTGCGATGACGAAGAAGACAACATGGCCATGCTCTGCTGCCACAGCGACAAGGGCGACATGTTCCTGATGAGCCGCTACCCGGACGAGGATGAGCTGGAGATCACCCTGGATGGCGAACCTTCGACGCTGGACGGGGTGAAAGTCACCCTGACCTCGAACCTGTTGAAGATCGAGATTGGTGCGGCGGATGCCGATGCGTTGAACGGGGATGATGTGCTGGAGATCAGCTTTAACCCGGACATGGTGGATATGGATGAGGTGGTCGAGACCTTGACGAATATCCTCGACGGGACGGGTACCTTCATTAACGAAGTTTGATCGCGTCTGAACCGGCCTCTTCGCGAGCAAGCTCGCTCCCACATTTGATAGGTGCACGCCGCTCAAATGTGGGAGCGAGCCTGCTCGCGAAGAGGCCCGAAAGAACACCGCCCTTCCCCGGCACTACAAAAATCCAACAAATCCCCCAGTCATTTCCCGCACTTTGCGCAAAATGCCGTTAGTCGCCACCCCCCGCGATGGATTAAAGTAACGCCCCCAGCCCCGGCGTTATCCGAACGCCTGTGGCCACCCCTTTCCAGGAACAGTCACCGATGGAACATCGTGAAGCGCTGCTGGCGCTGCGAACCTTTCTTTCAACGCAGATTCTCGGCCAGGAAAAACTCATCGAGCGTTTGCTCATCGCCCTGCTCGCCGACGGCCACATGCTGGTCGAGGGCGCTCCGGGTCTGGCCAAGACCAAAGCGATCAAAGAGCTCGCCGAGGGCATCGAAGCCCAGTTCCATCGCATTCAGTTCACCCCGGACCTGCTGCCGGCCGACATCACCGGCACCGAGATCTATCGCCCGGAAACCGGCAGTTTCGTGTTCCAGCAAGGGCCGATCTTCCACAACCTGGTGCTGGCGGACGAAATCAACCGCGCCCCGGCCAAGGTGCAATCGGCGCTGCTCGAAGCCATGGCCGAGCGTCAGGTCAGTGTCGGCCGCAGCACTTATGAGCTGTCGCCGCTGTTTCTGGTGATGGCCACGCAGAACCCGATCGAGCAGGAAGGCACCTATCCGCTGCCGGAAGCACAACTCGACCGTTTCCTGATGCACGTGAAAATCGGTTTCCCGGACGCTGCCGTCGAACGCCGCATCCTCCAGCAGGCCCGTGGCGAAGCGCTGAACGGCGAGACCAAGCCTGAACGCCGCGTCAGCCAGCAGGCGATCTTTGCCGCGCGCAAGGAAATCCTTGGCCTGTATATGGCCGACGCCGTGGAGGAATATCTGGTGCAACTGGTCATGGCCACGCGCAACCCGGCCAAGTTCGACCCGGAAATGGCCGAGTGGATTGCCTACGGCGCCAGCCCGCGCGGCTCGATCGCACTCGACCGCTGTGCCCGCGCCCACGCCTGGCTGGCCGGTCGCGACTTCGTCAGCCCGGAAGACATTCAAGCGGTGCTATTCGATGTGTTGCGTCACCGCATCATTTTGTCGTTTGAAGCCGAAGCCGCCGGCATCGATCAGGATCGGGTGGTGCAGCGGATTCTCGACGTCGTAGCCGTCGCTTGACCCCCATGAACGCCCCCCTGCCGTCCGAACCCGGTATTCGTGTCAGCCTCGCCGAGCTGATCGAGATGCGCCACCGCGTGCGTGAAGTGCAGCTGTTTTCCACGCCGAGTCAGCGCAGCCCGCTGATCGGCCTGCATCACTCGAAATTCCGTGGCCGTGGCGTCGACTTCGATCAGGTGCGGGTCTATCAGGCCGGCGACGACGTGCGCACCATCGACTGGCGCGTAACGGCGCGCACGCAAGAACCGCACACCAAGCTGTTCCATGAAGAACGCGAGCGGCCGATTTTCATCATGGTCGAGCAAAGCACACGGCTGTTTTTCGGCTCGGGGCTGATGTTCAAATCGGTACTGGCAGCGCAAGTAGCGGCGCTGATCGGCTGGGCCGCACTCGGCCATAACGACCGGGTTGGCGGGCTGGTGTTCGGCGACAACGAGCACTACGAAATCAAGCCTCGGCGCAGCAAACAAAGCCTACTGCAATTGCTCAACCGTTTGGTCAAGGTCAATCAGTCGCTGCACAGCGAGCGCGAGCCGGATCGCGATGCGTTTGGCGTGGCGCTGCGCCGTGCCCGTGAAGTATTGCGCCCGGGCAGTCTGGTGATCGTCATCTGCGACGAGCGCGCGTTGTCCGACAGCGCTGAACAACAATTGAGCCTGCTCTCGCGCCATTGTGATTTGCTGATGCTGCCGCTGTCCGATCCCCTCGATCACGCCCTGCCCGCCGCCGGTCTTCTCCGATTCGCCGAACGCGGCGCGCAACTCGAACTCGATACGCTGAATTTCGACCTGCGCCAGACCTATCGCGCCCAGGCCGAAGCACGCATCGCGCGTTGGGAATTGCTCGCGCAAAAATTGCGGGTATTGCTGATGCCGCTGAGCACGCAAAGTGAAATGGTCGAGCAGATGCGCGAATTCCTCAATCCGCAGCGTCCGGGGAAAGGTCGATGAACGGCCTCGAACAACTGCAACCGCTGATCTCGCCGCCACCGATTGCCTTCTGGCCACCGGCTCCGGGCTGGTGGCTGCTGCTGTTGTTATTGCCGCTGCTCGGTTTCGCCGTGTGGAAGCTGCGCCGTTTCATCCCGATGAAGAAACGCCCGATCGTGCGTGCCGAACAGCCGCTCGACCCGGTGCGCATCGCCGCCCTCGCTGAACTCGCACAAATGCCCAAACCCTACGACGGCGCGCCGGCCGGGGCGTGGTTGCAGCAACTCAACGGCCTGCTCAAACGCCTGTGCCGCAACCACTATCCCTACAGCCAGAGCCACACCCTCAATGGGCGTAAATGGCTGGCGTTCCTCGACAACCGTTGCCCGGCTGCCGGCCTCACCCGTTGGATGGTGCTGGTTGAAGGCGCGTACAAACCGGAATGCAAACTCGACGACAAAGCCATCGCCGGCCTGACCCAAGCGGTTGACACGTGGATTCGCAAACATGTTTGAGTTCGCCTGGCCGTGGATCTTTGTGCTGGTGCCGCTGCCGTGGCTGATGCGCCTGGTGCTGCCAGTGGCCGACAGCGGCGAACCCGCGCTGAAAGTCAGTTTCCTCGCCGATCTGGAAGGCCTCGCCCGCCGTCGCGCTCGCGCCAACCTTCCGGCGTGGCGTCAACAAGCGCCGTTCATGCTGCTGTGGCTGTTGCTGCTGACTGCCGCCGCCCGCCCGCAATGGCTCGGCGAACCGCTGCCGATTGCCGCCAGCGGGCGTGATCTGCTGGTGGCGGTGGACGTGTCCGGTTCGATGGATTTCCCGGATATGCAGTGGCAGGACGAAGAAGTCAGTCGCCTGACGCTGGTGCAACATCTGCTCGGTGATTTCCTCGAAAGTCGCGATGGCGACCGCGTCGGTTTGATCCTGTTTGGCAGTCAGGCGTATCTGCAAGCGCCGCTGACGTTTGATCGCCGCACCGTGCGCGTCTGGCTCGACGAAGCGCGGATCGGCATAGCCGGCAAGAACACTGCGATCGGCGACGCCATCGGTCTGGCGCTGAAACGCCTGCGCCTGCGTCCGGCGCAAAGTCGTGTGCTGATTCTGGTCACTGACGGCGCTAACAATGGCGGCGAAATCGATCCGCTGACGGCGGCAAAACTGGCCGCCAGCGAAGGCGTCAAAATCTATCCGATCGGTATCGGCGCCAATCCCGAGGACAGCGGTTCGACCGGTTTGCTTGGGGTCAATCCAAGTCTGGATCTCGACGAACCAGCGCTAAAAGCCATCGCCGAAGTCACCGGCGGCCAGTACTTCCGTGCCCACGACGGCAAGGAACTGCAAGCGATCAAAGACACCCTCGATCAACTCGAACCGGTCACCCAGCAACCGACTCAGGCGCGCCCGGCACAAGCCTTGTATCACTGGCCTTTGGCGCTGGCGCTGTGGCTGAGTCTGTTGCTGGTCGCGCGTGAATTGTGGCCGGACAACCCGCTGCAACGCCTGTTCACCAAGGAGCTGTATCTGCAAAGTCCGCTGCCTGACTGGCGTGAGCGCCTTAAGCGCTTGCGTCTGCGGAGGCGCCGATGATCGCGCTCTGGCCGCACTGGTTCCGTCCGTGGTGGTTGCTGTTGCTACCGCTGCTGGGCTGGCTGATCTGGCAACTCTGGCATCGGCAGAAGCGCGCCGGGCGCTGGCAGATGATTTTGCCGCCGGCGTTTCATGCCACCCTGCTCAGCGGCGGCAATGGTCGCGACAGCAAACTGCCGTGGGTTGCCCTTGGCGTGGCGTGGCTGCTGACGGTTCTTGCGCTGCTCGGACCGAGTTGGGAGCGCGTCGAACAGACCAGTCAGAAACCCGCCGATCCGTTGGTGGTGGTACTGGAACTGACCCCGGAAATGCTCGCCACCGACTCGCCGCCGACACGACTGGAACAGGCGCGGCGCAAGCTGTTCGACCTGTTGCAGGCGCGCAGCGATGCGCAGACCGCCATCGTCGTCTACGCCGGCAGCGCGCACACGCTGGTGCCGCTGTCGGATGACCTGGCGACCAGCCGCAATCTGCTCGACGCGCTCAAACCGTCGCTGATGCCGGAAAGCGGCCATCGTGCCGATCTCGCCGTGAGCAAAGCGCTGGCCTTGCTCAAACAAGGCGCGCTCGGTCAGGGGCGGATTCTGTTGATCGGCTCGTCATTGAACGAAGAGGAACGCCAGGGTATTCGGCGTGCCCTCAACGGTGAGTCGGCACAACTGCTGATGCTCGGCGTCGGCACCGCCGAAGGTGCGCCGATTGCCCAAGAGGACGGCAGTTTCCTCAAGGACGAGCAAGGCGCGATTCGCGTGCCGCAACTCGACAGTCCGGGACTGAGCGCGTTCCTCAACAGTGTTGGCGGCGAATACCACCCTGCCCGCCTCGACGAAGCGGATCTTGGCGCGCTCGGGCTACTCAACGGCCCGCGCAGCTTGCGTGACGATGGCCAGACCGTGCGCCTCGATACCTGGGCCGATCAGGGTTACTGGCTGCTGTTGCCGCTGTTGTTGCTCGCCGCTTGCGCCGGCCGCCGTGGGTGGTTGTTCTGCCTGCCGCTGCTGTTTTGCTTGCCGCAGCCCAGCTACGCTTTCGACTTCGAAGACCTGTGGCTGCGTCCCGACCAACAGGGCCTGCATTTGCTCAAGCAAAAGCGCCCGGTCGAAGCCGCCCAACATTTCGAAGATCATCAGTGGCAAGGGGTGGCGTTGTACGAGGCCGGCGACTACAGTGGCGCCGCCCAGCGCTTCGCCGAAGGCAGCGATGCCCGCGCCCACTACAATCGTGGCAACGCCTTGGCGAAAAGCGGTGAGCTGGAAGCGGCAATCGACGCCTATGAACAGGCACTGGAACTGCAACCGGATTTGCGCCCGGCGCAGACCAACAAGGCGCTGGTGGAAAACCTGCTCAAGCAGAAAAACACACCGCCGCCCGCCGAGCCGGACACCAAACCGAGCGAACAGCAAAGTCTGCCGGGCGACGAACCACCGCCAGCGGCCGCACCGCCACCGGCGGTAAAAAGTGAAACCCAGAGCGAGGCGCAACCGACCGAATCGGCCAGCGAACCGCCACCGACCACACCGCCGCAGCCTGGCCCCAACGAGGTGCCGGGCAGCGACGAAGAAGAACAAACGGACACCGTGCCGACGCTGCGCCCGAGTGAAGACAACCTCGAAGGCGAGCAACGTCAGGCACTGGAGCAATGGCTGGGCAAGATCCCGGATGATCCGGGCGAACTGCTGCGACGCAAATTCTGGTACGAACAGCAACAACATCAGGATCAGGAAAACACTCGATGACCCGCTTCACCGCTCTCTTGCTGCCCCTGCTGCTCTGCACGGCCACCGCCCAGGCGGCCGAGCTGACCGCCAGTGTGGATCGCAGTCGCCTGAACTCCGGCGAGACGGTCGAACTCACCCTCGAAACCAGCGACGTCACCCAGTTCGGCAAACCCGACCTGACCGCGCTGGAAGCGTTGTTCGAAGTGCGCGGCACGCGGCAGGTCAACCAGCTCAACACCCTCAATGGCGACAACCGCGCGACCACGCGCTGGATCATCACCCTGCTGCCGAAAGAGAACGGCAGCGTGGTGATCCCGCCGCTGCAACTGGGCGACGCGCAGAGCCAGCCGATCACCGTGCAAGTGGTCGAGAGCGACACCCGCGAGAATAAGAACAGCCTTGATCCGGTGTTCATCGAAGCCAGTCTCGATCAGTCCAGCGTCTACGTGCAGGCGCAGGCAATCCTTACGCTGCGCATCTACCATTCGGTGTCGCTGTACGACGACAGCAGCCTGACGCCGCTGCAAATCGCCGATGCGCGCATCGAACAGCTTGGCGATACGCGTACCTACGAAAAAGACCTCAACGGCGTGCGCCATGGCGTGATCGAAATGCGCTACGCGATCTACCCGCAGCACAGCGGTTTGCTGACCATTACGCCGCAGACCTTCAGCGCGACACTGGTCGATACGCAGCCGTCACAGGATGCCAATGCGCAGGGGCCAAAGCCGGGCAAACTGATGCGCGTCAGTTCCGCCGAAATTCCCCTGACCGTCAAACCCAAACCGCTGACCTACCCGGTCGACGCGCCATGGCTGCCCGCGCGCAGCCTGAGCCTCAGCGAAAGCTGGAACCCGGAACCGGAACACACGCAGGTCGGCGACTCGATGACCCGCAGCCTGACCCTGAAAGTCGAAGGCCTCGCCAGCTCGCAACTGCCAGCGCTGCCCGCCACCGAGGTCAACGGCCTGCGCCGCTACCCCGATCAACCGGTGCTGAGCAACCAAAGCACCGACCGGGGCATTGTTGGCAGCCGTGAAGAACGCGAAGCCTTGGTGCCGAGCCGCAGCGGCGCCATCGAATTGCCGACGGTGGACGTGGTCTGGTGGAACACCTTCGAAGACCACCTGGAACACAGCAGCCTGCCCGCGCGCACGCTGCAAGTAGCCAACAACCCGAGCCTGCAAGTCGACACCCCGACCGGCAACCTGCAGCCGAGCATCGTCGATAACGACGTGTTGTGGTGGTGGAAACTCAGCACCCTGATCCTCGCCTGCACCACCCTGCTCGGCTTCGGCCTGTGGTGGCGCGCACGCTGGCAACCGGCAGTGCATCGCGCCGCCCAAACCGGCCCGAGCCCGCGCACGTTGATGGATGACATCAAACGTGCGAGCCAGGCGAATGACCCGCAGGCGACGCGGCAGGCACTGGATGCGTGGGCGCGGCAGCAGCCGGAGACACTGGCGGACATGGCAGCGCGGTTTGTGCCGTTGTCGGATGCGCTGGATGGGTTGAATGGTGCGCTGTACAGCGAGACGGGGCAGCATTGGCAGGGTGAGGATTTGTGGCGGGCGATTCGGACTATTCCGGCGGCGGAACGGGTGCAGGATCCGGTGGGTGATAGTGGATTGCCGCCGCTTTATCCAAAGTAAAAGCAAAAGATCGCAGCCTTCGGCAGTTCCTACAGAGGGTATGTGTAGACGCTGCCGAAGGCTGCGATCTTTCGATTTTGCTTTAGGGAAAAAAGGCTGAAGACAATCGGAATCAATAGTCGAATTTCGTTTTCACTTGTTCGCCTTCGCGATAGGAGAGAACAAATGCCTTCCAGGGCTCACCGCGAGCGACTGCATGCTCGTGTAATTTTTCTACAAGCGCATAGATTTTCGAATGGTTGAAATCAGTTTCAGCATCCCAGATTTCTGAGCCATTTTTTTCAACAGCGAGGTCTGCCTCCATATAGTTACCCCCCCATTCAACGCGGTATCGAAAGGCGTCATAACCGTGAACAATTCCGGCCTCAACCAGCTGAAAAATGGCTGCCACAAGTTCAAAATCTTCAGCAATCACTCTCTCTCCTCCGGAAATTGATTGTTCCAATCATCCCCTCTTCTAAGTGGATCCCTCAGGGACAGACCACGTTTTTATTTAAACGAGGTCTGTCCCAGTATCCTCAGTGATCAAACACAGAACGAATATGTTCCGTGAGTCCAATTAAATCCTCGTATGCCACTGGACCAAGTAAAGGTTCATGAATGGACAAATAGGCCGCTGCCGTCATGTTTGCTTGCAAAGCACATTCACCCACGTCCCACAACCTTGACGGTGCAATCATCCAGTTAATCCCAGGTAGCCCTTCTCGTGACCGGCCAACAAGCGACCATGGTAAAGACCCCTTGTAGCCTTCCACGGCGGCCTTTAACTTGTCGATATCAACCTTGCTAATACACTCAAACCTGAAAGCGATGAAGGGTGGCAGCGCAGAATGATCCTCCCGCTGCATTTCATTCGCGACCCTTACTTTTGGAAAACGCTGTTGATACTTTTGCCACTCCAATACGCCAATTTCAGCAATAACATTCAGGAGATGGCCTTCTTCATTCACAACTGTCATAAATTAAAGACCTTTGATCCCTCGAGACAGACCACGTTTATTTAAATGTGATCTACCCCATTACCCCCTCTGAGAAAAAAACAGGTCGCAGAAGCTTTTAAAGCTCATTATAAACCGCCACTTATTCAATCATCTTCTTATACACCACAAGATCGTGATCCCTAACGGCGTATATTGATTCATATTGAAAGGACAGCAGAAAACGGTTATTCATGGCCCCTGCCAACGCCGCCATGAACTCATCCAGATCATTTGCACTTTCTGCCAATGTACTTATCGGGCAATGCACAACCAACCTTGCGCCTATTCGCCAACCCAAGGGATCTACTTGATCTGTGCCTATATCCTCCAGAGTGGCATGCTGGGTGTATACAAAAAAAGCATTTGATTCTGGAAAACTCCCGGAGAACTCAGAATCATCAGCGTCGACTGACGCTCCCAGTGCTCTCAGGACATCTATTAGTTGCTCGACACGGGGGCAACCCTCAAATTCGAACACCATCATTATGCTCATGGCTTGTGCACCTCAATTACTCTGAACTGGCCATCTTTCAACAAATAAAGTTTCTTAAGATCTTTCAATGGATACTCCGCTATATTTTTTTGAGCAGAACCGGGGACAGACCACGTTTATTTAAACGTGGTCTGTCCCATTTACCCCCGTTAGATGTTCATACTCCGTATGCCTCAAGAAACCCGTTGTCATTCGATTCAACGGTAAGCACTGCGTCCTCATACCCCTCAAGGTCATCGCTCAGCCAGGTTTCCCCTGGGCGCAGCAGATGAAACTTCACCGTCGCATCGAATTCGTCACCCGAAATGACTCCCTGCAGAACTCCCGGCATACATGACTTGTTCCACGTCTCAAAAACTAAAGACAGATAGGAGCACGCGCATGCCAAAAAATCAGCGTTTACAAAATCATCGGCATGGATCGAATTTACGAAACATTCATATCCCGTTCTATCTAGGAAACTCTTCAGGCTTACGTGCTTCTGGAAGCTCTCCAGACTCGCCAGAAAAACACAGCCATCCCGTTCCACGAAACCGGACCTTGCGATATCCGCCAACTCGCCGTCCAGAGAAGCACGTCCCGCACGAACGAGCATTTGCTCCATTTCACTGTTAAGTTTCACACACTTCCCTCAAGCATCACGCCACTCCGCCAAGCACCAGGTGCTGCACGGGTGTATAGCGCACGGATAGATGCCACTCATCCAAAGACGAGAGTTTTCTCGAAGTCCCATAAAAATCCGCCTCTTGCTCCAAGTCCTGACGTCTCATGTTCCGGCTCCCAAACTCAGTGGCCCAACCTGGTAGAAAGTAATATTCGGGCCATAGTTCTGCTCTGAGTTCGACACCTCTACACAGAAGATCTTCTCTGGAAACTTCTCTTTCAGCACCATGCGCCACGAAAAACCAATCACATTGCACAATTGAAGAAAAACATCATCCGAAACATCACGGGCACCCTGACCAAAAACGTCATAGATCCTCACAACATTCAATAACTGCTCAGTCTTTGAAAGATCACCGGAGGCAAGGGCAAAACACGTGTCGAACACTTCGTCTGAAAAATTTCGTCCTAAAAATACACCACCCTCGACTACCACAAAGTCAGGGAAGAGCATAGTGGAAAACATCAAAACATGGTCGGGCCTGCATTGATCAAAGATGTACGAATGAACATCCAGGTCTTCTTGGCTAGACCATTGTTTTTTCCAGGAACAATACGCTTGGGTGTCAGTAACAGAAGGTATCGAATTGACCCGTTTCATTGCACTTGCTCCAAACTCTATATCGCTGTGTGAGCTATCGTGGCGCGGAGGTGGAAGCCCGACGGATTGTTCGACTTCAAAATGATATCAATATAGTGGCTCAATGGTAGGTAACCGGCGTTGGGTCGTCAATGAAGGGATTCGTCGAAATGCCCGGCTACGTCCCGTCCGGACAAGCCCCCCCGCCGCAATAATCTGTAAACTCTCCCCTCTTTCGCCGCCCTTCATTTCCTCGCGGCCATCACCTCTTTAAATGTTGCGGAGTCCACCTTGCGTCTGTTCCACACCTCCGACTGGCACCTTGGGCAAAACCTGCACGGCCAGGAGCGCGATTTCGAGCATGCGTGCTTCCTCGAATGGCTGCTGCGCCAACTGCAACTGGCGCAGCCGGATGTGCTGTTGATCGCCGGGGACATCTTTGACACGGTCAATCCGCCGGTCAAAGCCCAGGAACGCCTCTACGACTTCATCGTCAGCGCCCACGAACAGCAGCCGTTGCTGACCATCGTGATGATCGCTGGCAACCACGATTCCGGTTCACGGATCGAATTGCCCGCGCCGCTGATGCGCCGTTTGCGCACGCATGCGCTGGGGCGGGTGCTATGGCTGGATGACGGGCAACTGGATGCCGAACGCTTGCTGTTGCCACTGCCAAATGCCCAAGGCGAAATTGCCGCGTGGTGCCTGGCGCTGCCGTTCCTGCGCCCGGCGGAAGTGACCGGCGCGCATCTGGGCGACAACTATCTGCGGGGTATCGGTCAGGTGCATGAATGGCTGATCGAAGCGGCCAACGCCAAGCGCAAACCCGGTCAGGCATTGATTGCTATCAGCCACGCACACATGGCTGGTGGTTCGGTGTCAGAAGACTCCGAGCGCAGCCTGATCATCGGTAACGCTGAAGCCCTGCCCGCCAGCCTGTTCGGGCCGAGCATCAGTTATGTCGCCCTCGGCCATTTGCACAAGCCGCAGAAGGTCAACGGTGAAGAGCGCATCCGCTATAGCGGTTCGCCGATTCCGTTGTCGTTCTCGGAGATCGGCTATCAGCACCAGATTCTCGACGTCACCCTCGACGGCGAAACCCTGGTCAGCGTCGAGCCGAAACTGATCCCGCGCTCGGTCAATCTGCAGCGCATCGGCCCGGCACCGCTGGCCGAAATCCTGCTGCAACTGGCGGACCTGCCGAACGTCGATCTGCTCGCCGAAACCCAACGCCAGCCGTGGCTCGAAGTGCGCGTAACCCTCGATGAACCGCAGCCGGATCTGCGCCATCAAGTGGAAAGCGCCCTGCAAGGCAAAGCTGTGCGCCTAGTGCGTATCGCCGCTGAATACGCCGGTAATCGTGGTGCTGACGGCGTCGAAGACGGCACCGCGCTGATCGAACTCGACCAGCTCACTCCGCAGGAACTGTTCAGCCGCGCTTGGCTCGACAACTATGGCAGCGAGGTCGACGAGCAAACGCTGAAGGACTTCGCCGAACTGCTGCAAGACGTACAACTGGAGGGCGAGCAGCCATGAAGATTCTCGCCATTCGTTTGAAGAACCTCGCCTCGCTGGCCGGGCCGTTCGAAATTGATTTCACTGCTGAACCGCTGGCCAGTGCCGGTTTGTTTGCGATTACCGGCCCGACCGGTGCGGGTAAAAGTACTTTGCTCGACGCCTTGTGCCTGGCGCTGTTCGGCGCCGTGCCGCGCCTGAACAACACTGGCCGTGACGCCAAGGTTCCGGATGCCGACGGTGAAATCGCCACTGGCGACCCGCGCACCTTGCTGCGTCGCGGTACCGGCGAAGGTTATGCCGAAGTGGATTTCGTCGGTGTCGATGGCCGTCGCTATCGGGCACGTTGGGAAGCTAATCGCGCCCGCGAGAAGGCCGGCGGCAAGTTGCAGGCCAGCCGGCAGAGCCTGCGCGACATCGATCAGGATCAACTGCTCGCCAGCCAGAAAGGTGAATACAAAACTCAGCTGGAAGCTGCACTCGGCCTGAACTTCGAACAGTTCACCCGCGCCGTGCTGCTGGCGCAGAGCGAGTTCAGCGCGTTCCTGAAAGCCGACGACAACGACCGCAGCGAACTGCTGGAAAAACTCACCGATACCGCGCTGTACACCCGTCTCGGCCGCCGCGCCTTCGACAAGACTAAAGAAGCCCGCGAAGCGCATAAGCTTTTGCAGGATCAGGCGACCGGCGTGACCCCGTTGGCGCCCGAAGCGCGGGCCGAGTTGGATGAGCGCTTCAACGCCGCGCAACAGCAAATGAAGTTGCAGCAGGCGCAGCTCAAACAGCTTGAGCAACAGCACGGCTGGCTCAAGGATTTGCGTGTGTTGCAGGACGCGCAGCAAGCGGCCGCCGAGCAATTGCACAGCGCGCAACAGCATTCGGAAAGTCTGGCCGGCGAGCGGGTGAAACTGACGCGACTGGAGCAGCTCGGCCCGCAGCGGCATCAGTTCGCGCGCAAAAGCGAACTCGATGCCCTGCTGACGCCACTGGCCGCGCAAATTGCCGCGCACACCCGGCAACATGCCGAACTGACTGAGCGCCAGACGCAACTGGAGCAGAATCTCGAAGCAGCGAAAGTCGCTCTGAGCGAAGCGCAACAACGGCAAAGTGAAAACGCGCCGCTATTGCGTCAGGCCTTCGAAGAGCAAAGCACCCTCGCCCGTCTGGCCAAGGATGTCGCGCAAAGTACCGAAGCCAGGCTCAATGCGCAGCAGGCTTGCACCGAGGGCCAGAATGCCATTCAAGCCTTGCTGGATAAACAGACCCAAGTCGCCGAACGCCTACAACGCATCGCCGCTGAGCTGGAGCAAAGTACCCATCTGGCACCACTGAGTGATGCGTGGAATGCCTACCGCGATCGCCTGCAACAGTTGATGTTGATCGGCAATCGCTTGAACAAGGGCCAGACCGAACTGGCGAGCCTCGAAGAAAACGCCACGCGCAGCGCCGCAGAGCTGACCACGCAAAAGCAGCAACTGGAAGTACTGTTCAAAGAGGCCGGCGCCGAACCTGATGCCGTCGCTGAGCAGATCGGCATCCTCGGCACGCTGTTGCAGGACAACCGCAAGCAACTGCGCGCCTTCGAAGATTTATCACGCCTGTGGGCCACGCAACAGGATCTGGAAAAGCGCAG
The DNA here is from genome assembly GCF_002754355.1 of Pseudomonas sp. 29. Classification (NCBI taxonomy): domain Bacteria; kingdom Pseudomonadati; phylum Pseudomonadota; class Gammaproteobacteria; order Pseudomonadales; family Pseudomonadaceae; genus Pseudomonas; species Pseudomonas sp. 29. The sequence goes on along the minus strand of NZ_PEEY01000001.1, from coordinate 5,643,880 downwards.
CGCCGAGTTGCAACAGCGCCAGCTCAGCGCCCAGCAGGAACGCGAACGTCTGACTCAGGACGGCGTGAAAACCAAAGCCGAGCTGACCGTCGCCGAGCAAACTCTCAACGTCACTCGCGAACTGCTTGAACGCCAGCGTCTGGCGCGCAGTGCCAGTGTCGAAGAATTGCGCGCGCAGTTGCAGGACGATCAGCCGTGCCCGGTCTGCGGCAGCAACGAGCATCCCTATCATCAGCCCGAAGCGCTGCTGCAAAGCCTTGGTCGTCATGATGAAAGCGAGCAGGCCAACGCCCAGCAAGTGGTCGATCAGCTCAAGGAAAAACTCACTGAACTGCGCGCCGAAGTCGTTGGCGTCATTGCTCAGCAGAAAGAACTGCTGCAACAGCAGGAACAACTGGCCGCCCAGCAGCAAGCGTTGGCGCCGAGCCTCGACGCGCATCCGCTGTCCACGCAGTTGTTCAATCAGGACGCCGACAAACGCGATGCCTGGCTCGCCCGGCAAAACGAGCAACTGAACCAGAGCATCACTCAGGACGAACAACGCCAGAACGCCCTGCTCACCTTGCAACAGGGTGCCGCGCGGCTGACCCAGCAATTGCGTCAGGCCGAAACCGCGCACCAGCAAGCCGCGCAGCACCTGAGCAATCAGCAGCGCGAGCTGAGCAGCGACCGTCAGCGTCTCGACGAAGAACTCAGCGCGTTCGGCAGTTTGTTGCCGGCCGACACCCTGGAAGCCTTGCGCCAGGAACCAGCCGCGACGTTCATGCAGCTTGACCGGCAGATCGCCGAGCGCCTGGCGCAAGTCGAGCAGCAGAAAGAAGAACAGGCCGAGCAGCAACAGCGCCAACAGACGCTGGAGAAAGAACAGGATCGCCAGCAGACCCGCGCACAGCAGTTGCTCAGCGCCGAACAGCAATTCACGGCACTCACCGAGCAACAGCAAGCCTGCCAGCAAAAACTCGCCCAGTTGCTTGGCGAGCACAGCAGCGCCGAGCACTGGCAGCAGCAGCTCGAGCAAGCGGTCGAACAGGCGCGCAATGCCGAAACCGCTACCGCGCAGGAACTGCAAAACGTGCGCACGCAACTCGTGCAGATCGCCGCCGAACTCAAGGCGCAGCAAGAGCGTTTGCAGGCACTGGAAAACGAAGAGCAGGACCTGGCCGGCAAAATTGCCGACTGGCGCGCCCGCCACCCGGAGCTGGATGACGGTGGCCTCGAAGATCTGTTGCGAGTCGATGACGGGCAAGTCGCCGAACTGCGCCAGCGCTTGCAGCACAACGAAAAAGCCATCGAACAGGCCAAGGTGTTGTTGCAGGAGCGTGATCGCTTGTTGCTCGATCATCAGGCGCAACACAACGGCAATCTCGATGCCGAACAACTGGCCAGCGCCCTCACCGACCTGCAGAACCAGTTCAACCTCAGCGAGCAACAGTGCGCCGAACTGCGTGCCGAGCAGGTCGAAGACCAGCGCCGGCAAAACGCCAATCAGGCGCTGGCGCAGCAGATCGCCTCGGCCTATGCCGAATATCAGCGCTGGGCGCGATTAAGTGCCTTGATCGGTTCTGCGACCGGCGACACCTTCCGCAAGATCGCCCAGGCCTACAACCTCGACCTGCTGGTGCATCACGCCAACGTGCAGTTACGCCAACTGGTCAAGCGCTATCGCCTGAAACGCGGCGGCAGCATGCTCGGCCTGCTGGTGATGGACACCGAGATGGGTGATGAACTGCGCTCGGTGCATTCGTTGTCGGGTGGCGAGACGTTCCTGGTGTCGCTGGCGCTGGCGTTGGGCCTAGCATCGATGGCCTCAAGCACGCTGAAAATCGAATCGCTGTTTATCGACGAAGGCTTTGGCAGCCTCGACCCGGAGTCGCTGCAACTGGCCATGGATGCGCTGGACGGTTTGCAGGCGCAGGGCCGCAAAGTTGCGGTGATTTCCCACGTGCAGGAAATGCACGAGCGGATCCCGGTGCAGATTCAGGTGCAGCGTCAGGGCAATGGTTTGAGCACGCTGGAGGTGAAATGAACACGCTGTACTCCTTCCGCCGCTGCCCGTACGCGATGCGCGCGCGAATGGCGCTGCGTTATTCGGGTGTGCCGGTGGACATCATCGAAGTTAGCCTCAAGGCCAAGCCGGCCGAGATGCTGGCGATCTCGCCCAAAGGCACGGTGCCAGTGCTGGATGCCGGTGGGCAGGTGATTGATGAGAGTCTGGAGATCATGCGCTGGGCGTTGGCGCAGAATGATCCGGATAGCTGGCTGCTTGAGAATGATGCGCGGATTGCTGAATTGATCGACGCGAATGATCAGGGGTTCAAGATGCACTTGAATCGCTATAAATACGCCGAACGCTACCCGGAGCAGCCGATGGAAGTTTATCGGGCTGAGGGGGCGTTGTTCTTGCAGAGGCTGGAGGAGCTGCTGACCGATCGCGATTACTTGCTGGCTGATCATCCGAGCCTGGCGGATATCGCCCTGCTGCCCTTCGTTCGGCAGTTCGCCCATGTTGATCGTGAGTGGTTTGCGCAGACGCCTTATGTTCGCTTACAGACCTGGTTGCAGCGCTTCCTCGAGTCCGAGCTCTTCACTTCGATCATGAAGAAATAACCCTTACCTTCCTGCTTTGATCGTTCCCCACGCTCTGCGTGGGAATGCCTCAAGGGACGCTCTGCGTTCCAATCGGACGCGGAGCGTCCGGGGCTGCATTCCCACGCGGAGCGTGGGAACGATCAACTCCTACAGGGTCAAGCCAGCGCTTGGCACATGCCCAGTGCCATGCAATCTATCTCGAACGGCCCGAGAAAATCGGCCGAGACTTTTACCGGTGGATTGCCGGCCATCAGCCCCAGGGTATTCGCCCGTTCGATGTTGTGCGCGATGGTGTGATTGGCCTCTATGGCGCGGGCCAATGCACCTACCGAACCTTGGCCGATACCCAATAATGAAGCGCCGTTGGTGAAGAACGCTAAACCGGCGACAACCCAAAGTCTGTAGCCTTTCATGCTCCGCCAACTCCTGCGAGTTCAGCCCGGTCGACCATCACGCTTTGCGAGCGAACTTCGAACTGCACGCCGGGGTGGGCAACTTGAATCGGCGCTTCAAAACTGTGTTCCATCTGCGAGGCGATGCTGACGACCAACACCACGGCCAAGTAAAGACCGATGGCCAGATAGGCGCCGCGTTTGGCTGAATGAAGGATTGCGCTGGCCATGGTGTTCTCCCGTGGGCATGTTTCGATGCCCACAGAATCAATCAAAAAAGCCGTGGCAACCACTCAGGGTTTTCCATAGTAAACATCAGCTTCGTTGATTATTTAGCCAGTCTATTTACGTGTTGAAGAAAACCTATCAGGCCCATTTTTCGATTCGCCCACACACAAAAGCTGCCGAAGGCTGCGATCTGTTGAGTTTGCTGTACGGATCGTTACCACGCTCTGCGTGGGAATGTAGCCCGTGACGCTCCGCGTCACTGGACGCAGAGCGTCCCTAGAGGCATTCCCACGCAGAGCGTGGGAACGATCAACAAATTCAACAGATCGCAGCCTTCGGCAGCTGTGGTCGAGGCGAAGATTTCAGTGTTGGGCTTTGTGATCCAGAGCGGCGTAGAAGTTGGCGCTCTGTTGCAGGTATTTCTGGGTGTAGCTCTGGGTGTGGGATTTTTTGCTGTTGATTTCAACGTTGGCACTGGCTGGCAGTACAACGGTAGCGGAGATGGCGGAAGCGGCAATCACGGAGAAGAGATTGAAGTTCATGGCGGTAACCCTCGTGTTCGGTTGGCTTGTTTGCCCGGTTGGGCCGTGAAGCAAACTTAACGCTCGAGGGTTGATCGCTTGAAATGCTTTGTAGCATTACCCGATATCAGCGCGATTAATACAAAGAGGCAGGCCCCGTAAACCGGGGCCTGTGGCTTATTGTCGCACTAGAAACTTGAGGTCGCTCGGCGCGTCCATCGGCAGTTTCTGCACGGTTTTGCCGAGCAGACCGGTCTTGCCATCGCGCTCGACGACGACAATTTCGTTGCTCTTCTGGTTGGCGATCAGCAGGAACTTACCGCTCGGATCAAGGCTGAACTCGCGCGGGTGATCACCTTCCACCGAGCGCTTTTGCAGTTCTTTGAGCTGGGCACTCACCGGATCAATCGCAAAGACCAGCAGTTGATTGGCGGTGCCACGGTTGCTGACGTAGAGGAACTTGCCATCCGCCGAGGCGTGCAGCGCCGCCGCAGCCTTGTCCGAAGTCGGCTGGCCGGCGGCCAGATCGACCAGTTGCGTCTGGGTCAGCACGCCATCGTGGTAGTCGAACACCGCGACCTGCGCGCTCATTTCCATGGTCAGCCAAGCGTGTTTACCGTCAGCACTGAACAGCAAATGACGCGGGCCGCTGCCGGCCGGCAAGGGCACTGCAGCGGTCATCGCCGGCGTCAGCGGCAAGTCCGGGTTGGCCTTCGGATCGAACAGGTAAACGAAGACTTTGTCCGCGCCCAGATCGTTGGAGAACACGTAGCGGCCGTCAGGCGAAGAAACCGTCGAGTGCACGTGGTTGGAGGCCTGGCGCTCAAGATTGATCCGGCTCGCCGGGTGCGCGCTCATCTGCACGACGGGTTTGAGTTTGCCGTCGGCACCGACCGGCAATACCGCCAGCGTTCCACCCGGATCTTCCATCACCGAATAGTTGCTGACGAACAAGTGGCTGGCATCACCACTGAGGCTCGAATGGGTCGGCTCGTTGCCCAGGCTCTGCACTTGATTGATCAGGGTCAGCGTGTGGGTTTTCGGATCGATCGAATAGCTGCTGACACGGCCAACCGGGTCTTTCTGGCCCGGGCCGTTTTCGTTGACCACGAACAGGCGACGCTGGTCTTTGGACAGGGTCAGCCATGACGGGTTTTCGCTCTTGACCACCTGTAGCGGTTTGGCGGCGATCTGGCCGGTGGCACTGTCGAAGTTCATTCGATAGAGGCCCTGGCTGGTGTTGGCGGTGTAGGAACCGACCAGCAACTGGAAGTTCTCGGCGGATGCGCTGGAAAGCCCCATGGCACCGACGCTGCCGGCCATCAGCAGCGGCCAGAATTTACGCATTTTCATTGATTGTCATCCTCGTCATCGCTGCTGCTGACTACGTCGCCATGACAAACCAAGCGGTGTTCGCCGATCGCTTTGGTTTCATTGAAATAACCGACGATCAACCAGCTCTGCAAAGAGTCGTCGAAAGTTGCAGCGGCAACCTGAACCGGGGTGAATTCCCAATGCTTGGCCGCTCGGCCGTCGATGCATTCGATGTGCAGATTGTCGTCTTCATCGAGGAAAAATTCGAAGGCGTGCAAGCCGTCGATTTCGACCATATCGGATTGTTCGAGGACGTCGAGAAGGGTTTGGGCAGTCATGGCAAACAGTCTTTCTAGGGGGGAAAGGGCCAATGATAGCTCAATGTGATCCAGAGGCCTTATGGGAACCCTTGTGGGAGCGAGCCTGCTCGCGAATGCGGTGTGTCAGGCCATGAAAGGCTGACTGAAAGAATGCATTCGCGAGCAGGCTCGCTCCCACAGGGATATTGGCTGGCAGTTACAGCGCGTCGCGTGAGGACTTGCCGTCAACCAGGCGCTGGATGCGCAGCGGGTTGGCGTTTTTCAGCGGCTCGGGCAGCAAGCTGTCCGGGTAGTTCTGGAAGCACACCGGGCGCAGAAAGCGGTCGATGGCCAGCGTACCGACGGAGGTGCCGCGTGCGTCGGATGTCGCCGGATACGGCCCGCCGTGCACCATCGAATCACACACCTCGACACCGGTCGGATAACCGTTAAGCAGGATCCGCCCGACCTTCTGTTCCAGCAACGGCGTCAGCTCAGGGAAACGTTCAAAGTCCGCCTGCTCGCCAATGATCGTCGCGGTCAGTTGCCCATGCAGGCCGTGCAATGCGGCACTCAGTTGCGCCTTGTCCGCCACTTCGACAATCACCGTGGTCGGGCCGAACACTTCTTCCTGCAGCACTTCATCGCCATCGATCAACAGGCTCGCATCGGCCTTGAACAATTGCGGCTGAGCCTGATTACCCTGCTGCGGATTGCCGGCCAGATGCTCAATGGCGGGATGCGCCAACAGTTTCTGCAAGCCATTACCGTAGCTGCCGAGGGTGCCGGCGTTGAGCATGGTTTGCGCCGGTTGATCACCGATCAAACCCGCAACCTGCTGCACGAACGCGCTGAACTCTGGCGAGCGGATGCCGATGACCAGGCCCGGATTGGTGCAGAACTGACCGCAGCCCTGCACCACTGAAGCAGTCAAGTCGCGGGCAACCGTTTCCGAACGCTCGGCAAGTGCCTGCGGCAGGACGATCACCGGGTTGATGCTCGACATCTCGGCAAACACCGGGATCGGTTGCGGGCGCGCAGCGGCCATGTCGCACAGCGCACGTCCGCCTCTGAGCGAACCGGTGAAACCGACCGCCTGAATCGCCGGGTGCTTGACCAGCCATTCACCGACGCCACCGCCGTAGATCATGTTGAACACACCGGCAGGCATCGCGGTTTTTTCGGCTGCGCGGATCAGCGCATCGGCGACCAGTTCTGCTGTAGCCATATGACCGCTGTGGGCCTTGAACACCACCGGGCAACCGGCGGCCAGCGCCGCTGCGGTGTCGCCGCCGGCCGTGGAAAACGCCAGTGGAAAGTTGCTTGCACCGAACACCGCGACAGGACCGAGGCCGATGCGGTATTGGCGCAGATCAGGACGTGGCAATGGCTGGCGATCCGGCAACGGCAGATCAATCCGCGCACCGTAGAAATCACCCCGACGCAGAACCTTGGCGAACAGACGCATCTGCCCGCTGGTGCGTCCGCGCTCGCCCTGAATGCGTCCGGCGGGCAACGCCGTTTCGCGGCAGACCACGGCGACGAAATCATCACCGAGGGCATCCAGTTCATCGGCAATTGCGTCGAGAAACTGCGCGCGGCGTTCGGCGCTGAGGCTGCGATAGGCCGGGTACGCGGCAGCGGCAGCTTTGGCCGCTGCGTCGACTTCCTCAACCGTGGCCTGAATGAAATCGTGCGGCAACTGTTCGCCCGTCGTGGCATCGACGGAGTGCAGTTTGACGTCGCCAGCGGCGCTGCGCTGACCACCAATGTAGTTGTGACCGAGAATCTGAGTCATGGGATCTCCTTAAAGGGTGCCGATGCTGTCCGGTTCAAATGCCGCTGGAACCGGGACGATGCCGTTGACCAGCGGTGCACCGAATTCGGCCTGGCTGATTTCGAAGACGTCGCCCGGCTGCGTGCGGATGCCATCGGCGAACGACAGGGTCGCGGTGCCGAAGAAATGAATGTGCACATCCCCCGGACGCAGGAACTGGCTGTACTTGAAATGGTGGTATTCGAGGTTGGCGAGGCTGTGGCACATGTTCGCCTCGCCGCTGAGAAACTCGTTCTGCCAGAGCAATTCGCCGTCACGCAGGATGCGACTGGTGCCTGCAAGATGTTGAGGCAGTTCACCGGTGCGAAGTTCCGGGCCGTAACTGCAACTGCGCAATTTCGAGTGCGCGAGGTACAGGTAATTCTTGCGCTCCATGATGTGATCGGAGAACTCGTTGCCCACCGCAAAGCCCAGGCGATAAGGCTTGCCGTCGTTGCCAATGAGGTAGAGGCCGGCCATCTCTGGTTCTTCGCCAGCGTCTTCAGCAAACGGCGGCACCGGGAACGGCTGACCCGGGCGAACGACGATACTGCCGTCGCCCTTGTAGAACCATTCTGGTTGCACACCGGCCTGCCCCGCCGCCGGTTTGCCGCCCTCCACACCCCATTTGAAGATGCGCATGGTGTCGGTCATCGCCGCTTCGTCGCCGGCCTGCTGGTGCATTTTGTCCCGCGCCGAGGCGCTGCCCAGGTGAGTCAGGCCAGTACCGCTGACCAGCATGTGCGCCGGGTCCGGATGGTCAAGGGGCGGCAGGATGCGTAGTTGCGACAGCAACTCGGCGTAGTCGTGGCTGATGCCGAGGCCGAGGGTTTGCACTTGCTGTTCCAGGGTGTTGCCGGCTTCGATGGCGGCGAGCGCCAGCTCGCGCACGCTGCGCGCGTCTAGCACTTCGCGCACCAGATCGTTGTCGACCACGCCGACGCGGCGTTCGCGGTTGCTTAATTCGAATTGAACCAGATGCATGATTTTCTCCTGTGTTATTCGAAACACCGCCGCCCTTTGTATGAGTGAGCCTGCTCGCGATAGCGGTGTGTCAGTCGACATTTTTTTTGCTGATACACCGCTATCGCGAGCAGGCTCACTCCTACAGGGGCCGGTTTTGGTCAGTTAGGTTCGGGTAGCGCCACGGGCGCTGGCGGCGAATTGGTCGACTGGCAGGACGTGTTTGCGCTCAAGTACGCGATAGACAACGCCCGTCAGGATCAAGCCAAACACCATCACGCCCGACAGGAAATACAATCCCGAAGCCAAATTGCCGGTGTACTCCTTCAACGCCCCGATCACGAACGGCCCGATGTACCCGCCGAGATTCCCCACTGAGTTGATCAAGGCAATCCCCGCCGCCGCACTCGCGCCGGCAAAGAAGCGCCCCGGCAAGGTCCAGAACACCGCCGTGCAGGAAAACAGCGCAAACGCCACCAGACACAACGCCGCCAATTGCGCCACGGGCAGCGACAGCCACGCACTCAGGAACAGGCCAATCGCGCCCAGCACATACAGAACAGCCAGATGCCCGTAACGATCATTCAAACGATCGGAACTGCGCGGCACGATCAGCAAGCCGATGATCCCGAAGATATACGGCACCGACGACACGAAACCGGTGACCAGATCGCTGCCGCCAAACTGTTTGATCAGCGTCGGCAGCCACAGACCGAGGCCATAAATGCTCAACGTCACCGGCAGATAAAACAGCGCCAACAGCAACACACGTTTGTCTTTCAGCGCATGCAGCGGATTGCCGTGGCGGGTCTGGCCGTACTCCTGCAGATCCTTTTTCAACTCACCGGTCAGCCAGTCTTTCTCGGCTTGATCCATCCATTTCACTTGTTGCGGGCCGTCCGGCAACCAGCGCAGCACTGGCCAGGTCAGGAGGATCGCCGGGGTGCCGATGACGATGAACAGCCACTGCCAGCCATGCAGACCGAGGACGCCGTCCATGCCGAGTAAGCCGCCGGACACCGGGCCGGTGATCATCATCGCGATCGGCTGGGAGAGGATGAACAGGCCAAGGATCTTGCCGCGATGGCGCACCGGGAACCATTGGGTGATGTAGTAGAGAACGCCGGGGAAGAACCCCGCCTCGGCCGCGCCGAGCAGAAAGCGCATCACGTAGAAACTGTGCGGGCCCTGAACGAAGGCCATGCCGATGGTGATCGCGCCCCAGGTGATCATGATCCGCGCGAACCAGCGCCGTGCGCCGAAGCGTTCGAGCATCAGGTTGCTGGGGATTTCGAGAAGGAAGTAGCCAATGAAGAACAGCCCGGCGCCGAGGCCGTAGGCGGCGTCGCCGATACCGATGTCGGCACCCATGTGCAGCTTGGCGAAGCCGACGGCGGAGCGATCCACATAGGCGATCAGGTACAGCAGGATCAGGAAGGGAATCAGTTTCAGCGTAATGCGCCGGATTAGCCGCAGTTCCTGGCTCATGAGATCGGTCTCCGATTGTTGTTTTTATAGAACCTCGGGGGACGCCTCTCACGGAAAACCGCCAGGGCCATCCCTCCGTCGAAAACGACTATATAGTATTACTAATTCACCAACAACACTTCCAAACCTAGGATTTTGCGCTTAGATTAGGCCGTAGCTGGAACACTATAGTCATACAATAAGAGAATCGATCATGTCTGATAAGAAACCCACCCTGCGCTCCGCCCAATGGTTTGGCACGGCCGACAAGAACGGCTTCATGTACCGCAGCTGGATGAAGAATCAGGGCATCGCCGACCACCAGTTCCACGGCAAGCCGATCATCGGCATCTGCAACACCTGGTCGGAACTGACCCCGTGCAACGCGCACTTCCGCCAGATCGCGGAGCACGTGAAACGCGGGGTGATCGAGGCCGGTGGTTTTCCAGTGGAATTCCCGGTGTTCTCCAACGGCGAATCGAACCTGCGCCCGACCGCCATGCTCACTCGCAACCTGGCGAGCATGGACGTTGAAGAGGCCATTCGCGGCAACCCGATCGACGGCGTGGTGCTGTTGACCGGTTGCGACAAAACCACCCCGGCGCTGCTGATGGGCGCGGCCAGCTGCGATGTGCCGGCGATCGTCGTCACCGGCGGGCCGATGTTGAACGGCAAGCACAAAGGCAAGGACATCGGCTCCGGCACGGTGGTCTGGCAGCTCAGCGAGCAGGTCAAGGCCGGCACCATCACGATTGACGATTTCCTTGCGGCCGAGGGTGGCATGTCGCGTTCGGCAGGCACTTGCAACACCATGGGCACGGCGTCGACCATGGCCTGCATGGCGGAAGCACTGGGCACTTCCCTGCCGCACAACGCGGCGATCCCGGCGGTGGATGCGCGACGTTATGTGTTGGCGCACATGTCCGGTATGCGTGCAGTGGAGATGGTTCGCGAAGACTTGAAACTGTCGAAGATCCTCACCAAGGAAGCCTTCGAAAACGCTATTCGTGTGAACGCAGCTATCGGCGGTTCGACCAACGCGGTGATTCACTTGAAAGCTATCGCTGGACGCATCGGTGTCGAGCTGGATCTGGATGACTGGACGCGCATCGGGCGCGGCATGCCGACCATTGTCGATCTGCAACCGTCGGGGCGTTTCCTGATGGAAGAGTTCTATTACGCCGGTGGTTTGCCGGCAGTGCTGCGGCGTCTCGGTGAAGCCAATCTGATCCCTAACCCGAATGCACTGACGGTGAACGGCAAGTCGATCGGCGAGAACACCAAAGATGCGCCGATCTATGGCGAGGACGAGGTGATCCGCACGCTCGACAATCCGATTCGCGCCGATGGCGGGATTTGTGTGTTGCGCGGTAACTTGGCGCCGCTGGGTGCTGTGCTCAAACCGTCCGCCGCGACGCCGGAATTGATGCAGCATCGCGGCCGCGCGGTGGTGTTCGAGAACTTCGACATGTACAAGGCGCGGATCAACGATCCGGAACTGGAGGTCGATAAGGATTCGATTCTGGTGATGAAGAACTGCGGGCCGAAGGGTTATCCGGGCATGGCCGAAGTCGGCAACATGGGCTTGCCGGCCAAGTTGTTGGCCCAGGGTGTGACCGACATGGTGCGCATATCTGATGCGCGGATGAGCGGCACGGCGTATGGCACCGTGGTTTTGCACGTGGCGCCGGAAGCGGCGGCCGGCGGGCCTTTGGCGACGGTGCAGGAAGGCGACTGGATCGAGCTGGATTGCGCCACCGGGCGGCTGCACCTGGATATTCCGGATGCCGAACTGGCGGCACGCATGGCCGATCTGCAGCCGCCGCAGCAGTTGTTGGTGGGCGGCTATCGTCAGTTGTACATCGACCACGTGCTGCAGGCGGATCAGGGCTGTGACTTCGACTTCCTGGTAGGTTGCCGAGGCGCTGAAGTGCCCCGTCATTCTCACTGATCACACAAATCCCTGTGGGAGCGAGCTTGCTCGCGAAGACGGCGGTACATTCAACAGTTATGTTGTTTGACCCACCGCTTTCGCGAGCAAGCTCGCTCCCACAGTTGTTCTTTACCCGCCTCAAGATTGCGCCGTGCCTGCTATGATGCGCGGCATCTCCATCGCTCAGGATCGCGCCACTCCCCATGGATTACCGCAAACCTTCCGACCGCAAAAGCATGCATTCGCGCATCGTCCAGGAACTGGGCATGCAGATCGTCTCCGGACGCTTCTTGCCCGACGACAAACTGCCCGCCGAAGCCCTGCTCTGCGAGGAGTACGCGGTCAGCCGGCCGGTGTTGCGTGAAGCCACGCGGGTGCTGGTGGCCAAGGGGCTGGTGTATTCCAAGCCTCGGGTTGGCACGGTGGTCAAGGCCCGGCGCGAATGGCACATGCTCGACCCGGACGTGCTGCACTGGCTGATGCAAAGCAGCCCGCAGAATGAGTTTTTCAATGTGCTGACCAGTGTGCGCAGCATTATCGAACCGGCGGCTGCCGCTCTCGCCGCTCAACATGCGACCGAGGCTGATATTGCCGCGATTGGCGAGGCGTATCAGCGCATGGAAGCGGCGCCGACACCGGAAGCGTTGTTGCAGCCGGATCTGGATTTCCATAGCCGGATTGCCGATGCGACACACAACGACTTGTTGGCGAACCTGTGCAATATGTTGTCGGTGGCGATTGCCGAGGCGTTGAAGCATTCGAATCAGCGGCCGAATCTGCATGAATTGGCGTTGCCGCGGCACAAAGCAATTCTGACCGCCATCGAAAACCGCGATGCCCTGGGTGCTCGGCATGCGACGTTGGTGCAGCTGGATGATGCGCGTAGTGCACTAAGTGTCGTGCTCGGAACAGAACTGTCTTAACGCTTGAATCCTCTTGCCCTCACCCTAGCCCTCTCCCAGAGGTAGAGGGGACCGACCGGGGGATATTTAAGAACTACACCGACTTGAACAATTTGCAGTGAATCCATAATCGACTTGTTATCTCAGATCGAATGATTTGCTTTAAATCCATAATCGAATCGGTATTTCATGTTAACGCGTGACCTAAATCATACCCAAAACGCGCGATAAACCCGACCCATTCCGGTCCACCCCGACCCAAACCGGGACACCCCCTGCAATTCCATTGCACCCAGCGCAACAAAAAACGCCCCGTCAGTCATCAACCGACGGGGCGAACATATCCACCTGACGACGCGCCACCTCATCCTTGCGCACCGCCTTCACGATCTTATAAATCCACTGCAACGACACCGCATACTTCCTCGCCAGATCACTATGATTCGTCCCATTGAACTCCTCAAAAATCTGCCGATCTCGCCGACTAAGCTTCCCCGCCAGCCCCATCGGAAAATAGACATTCTGCCCACCCCAATGCGCCGCCATCCGATCGGCCACCTCTTTAGCCACATGCCGAGCCGCCTCATCCTCCATCGACACCAACTCAACCAACGAAGCCGCCACATGCTCCGTCAAATCAACCAACAACTCCGGCCCCTTACTGCGCAAGCCACTCATACCCGTACCGCCGCACGCTCGGGGCCAACAATCATTGCACTTGCCCCCTGGCCAACGTCAGCCAAACCACATCCACCCCACGAACCGTCACCGCATTACACGTGAACTGCCCCGCAGACGAATAGCGAATCCCACTCAAACAATCCCCGAACCGCACCACAAACAAATCAGCACAGTCCTCATCAATCACCACCTTATTCTCTAGTAGCACCTGCTCCTTGATCCCAATGCCGGCCCCACGCAACTCCCGCACCAGCTCATTAAAAGCCGACAGCATGATTGGAAACCCCTCAGCCAAAATGCTCAGCGGCACACACCTCAACCGGCTGGTCAGATTCAAAGTCTCCAAATCACACCCCCTTGATGACATCAGCAGACACCTTCGGCACACCCAACTGCACCGCCAAATTCATCGCCGCAATCACCAGATTCCCGATCGCCAACGGATAAAGCAGCGAAACCGTCCCATCCCGCCCACCATGCCGAGTCGGCTGAGACAACCGCGCCACAATCGCCTCAACCGCGCCAGGCTCGATGACATCCCCCAACGCCTTACCCACCCGCTCAAACCGAAACCTCAAAAACTCCCCCAGCCGCGAACCATCAACCGGCCCCAGCACCAGCCGCTCACAGCGCTGCACCACCTCCCGCACATCCGCATTCCGCTCACTCAACTTCACCCCCAACTCCGGCTGGCCGATCATGATGACGCTCACCAACTTCGTGAACCCCACCTCCAACTCCAAAATCCGCTTCAAATGCTTCAGCGTCGGCACCGGCAAACTGTGCGCCTCCTCGATCACCAGACAATGGCGATACCCCGCCGCATGCGATTCCTTCAACGCCCGATGCAACTGAGCAAAGCGCGCCTCAGGACTACTCTTCGGCCTAGCCAACGGCGCCACAGCCGCCATCATCGACTCAGCGATATGCGTACTCTTTAGCGACTTCCCCTTCGAATCGTTATCCTCAGACGCCAACACATAAGGCTCAATAATCAGCACCGGATCATTATTCTCAGCAAGCCGATTCACCAGATCCCGGCGAAGCGTACTTTTGCCGGCCCCCGATTCCCCCTCAACCGCCAAAAACCCACCGTGCCGAGCCGTCTGATACATCGCCTCCCGCACATAGCGAATATCCGGACTCACCCACATATCCTGGGCACACTGCAACTCATCAAACGGATCACGAAACAAACCAAACGCCTTACGCGTAGCGGGTTGAAGCGATTGCTTAGGCAACAACATCGAATCGTCCTCCTTGGACAGCACAACCACAGCAGCCGGAACCTCGGCCATCAAACACGGCACAACCGCCTCATCAAAAGCGCCCGCAATCGCAGCATCATTCGCCCCACAATCCGCCAGAAAAGAGCGAATACGACCCCGCAACACCTCACCATCCAACGTGCGCGGCCAAAGATTGTGATTCACCAACTGCGCCACCGCCGCACTGCTCACACACAACGACTGCGCCAGCGCCGCCTGAGGCCGGCCCATCTCCTGCAAAATCCCTTTCAACTTCAACATCACACACCCCCAACCGAACCGAACGGCCCACGCCTGACCTCAACAGGCCGCTTCAACTCAGCCTCAATCGCCTCAAGATCCTCCTCCGGAACACCCTGCGGAAAACGCTCCAACAACCAGCCGTAAGACTGCGGCGACCACAACTGACCCAACCTCGGCCGCAACCACTTCGCCGCCTCAACCACACTCAACGGCGCCACCTCAACCGTCGGCGCCTCCACATTCAGCGTCGAACCGCGACGCGGCAGATAAGCCGGCAACACCGTATCCTTCACATACTTAAGCGGATCCACACGCCCACCAAACGGCACCGCCTTCGCCTTACGCGCAGCCAGCGCTTCCGCCTCCGACTGCGTCCCCGTCGCCAACTGTTCCAACACCTTGCGCGACACCTGCGCCGGCGTCTGCGCATGCTGTTTAAACTGCTCACCAATCACCGCCGCCGACTCAGCAAAGCCAAACGCATCCACCCCAATCCGCTCGATCACGTGGAACCGCTCACGTCCGTCATCACCCACCAACACCGCAATCGCCGAATCCTTATCCCGCCAGCAATTACGCGTCACAAACAACTTCTCACCGACCATCACACCCGGCACCGAACTCACATCAAACGACGCCCCGCGAAACGACACCCGCAGCAAATTACTCACCTTGCGGTACTCCGGCGTACACACCGCCAACTCCCGGCACACCTCAACACTCGGCGCCAACCGCAACTGCTCAGGCGTAATCAACTGCCACACCCCATACCGACTACGGCGCGTGCGCGTATGAATCGAGGTTGAATTGAAAAAACGCATCCATTGCGTAGCCCACGCATTAATCTGCTCAAGCGTCTTCGCCGGCTGAAACTTCAACGCACTCTCAAACTCCCGCTCAACCAAATTGTGCGCCTGCTCAACCTGGCCCTTCGCCCGCGCATTACCGACCCGATTAATCACCAAATCAATCGACAACACCCGGCACAAATTGCGGAAAATCCCACTCGTCATTGCCGCCCCTGGGTCCGTCATCAACACCCAAGGCACCCCGTGAAAAGGATCCGCCGCACCGCGTTTCTGCATCGCATTAATCAACACACTGCACAAATTCTCGGCCGACTCCGCCCCCAACACATACTCCACATACAGCGTCCCGCTCGTATGATCCGTCACCACATACCGCCACAACCGCTGGCGCTCAATCCGCTTAAGATTCGCCGGCTTCCCCTCATAAAACTCAGCCTTATGCATCACCCGCGCACCGTCATCCGCCAAATAGAACTGCGTCGAAATCGACGCATCCACCTGCCACACATGATTAGGATGCAAACTGGCCAACGACACCGCCGGGGCGTCCTGCAACAACTGCGACGGATGCAACTTATAAGCATGCAACGCCCGGCAAATCGCACTGCGGCTCAACGGGCGAAACACACCCGTCAACTCATCCACACGACCCGCCGTAATCAACCCATTACTGCGCAAGCGCTCAACCGCCCGTACAATCGTCGACAACTGCTTGTTATTCGCCCGAATCGACTCCAACAACATCGCCGAAATCAACCGAGCCTCCTCAATCGGCAAAACACTGCTGCCCGCATCCCGACGACGCTTACGCGGCTTCGCCACACACACCGACTTCAACAGCCGTTGCAGAGTAGAAAGCGACACCCCCAGCTCCGAAACACCCGCCGCATAAATCGCCGAACGCTCGCCATACACCGCCGCATCCAGACGGCGAGCAATCTCCATCAACTGCTGAGCTTGAACAGGATTCATCCCTCAACCTCCGCAGCCGACAACCAAACCGCAGCACCATCCGCCGCACCCAGCAAATTGAACTCACTGCGAACCACGCCCAGCGTCGTCTCCAACTGCCCAATCAACCCGGCCTTAAACACCCGATGATCCTCACCGTCACACGCCAGCGCCGCCAACTTCGCAAACCCCTCCCGCAGCGGCCCCAACACACAACACTCCGCCTCGAAAGCAATCGCCGTCACCTCCGCGCGCAACGCCTTCGCCACCTCATCGGCCGGCATCGCCTGCACCTGCTGGCGGGAACACTCCAGCGCCCGGCGAGCGCCATCCAACTCACCGGACCGCTTCGCCAGCAACTCACTCTGCGCCGAATAATTCGCCGTAGCCTCCTCAAGCCGTCGACCTAACACCGCCGTCTCCCGAGCATGCTGGCCGATCAACTCCTCAGCCAACTCAACAAACGCCTCCTTATCGCCGGCCTTGGCCACCTCAACCAGCGCTGACTGCTGGTCCTGCGGCAACTGGCGAAACTGGCGCAACTCGCGATAGCCAAATCCCATCCGCGACATCGAATCCAGCGCCTCCTCACCGAAAGCCCGCACATTCGCAATATCGCGATCCACCTGATCAACCGAGCGCCCCAACAGGCCGCAAAACTCCTCCCACGTCCCACTCAACACCTGCGCACCGTGCGGACTTTTACCCCCGGCAATCGCTCGATAAAGCTTCTTCTCCTTCACAAACGCCAACTTCGAAATCCGCACCGTGCGGGAAAACGCCTCCAACGCACCCGCCATCAGCGACTGGCCCAACAACTGATTCACCACATCCCGCTCATCCCCATGCAAAGCCTGCAACGACGCCATCGCATTCTGATCAGCCGTCAACCTCGCGCCATCCAACGCCGGCAACACCAACGCCTCAGCGCAAACACCCTTGCTCCGTGCCATACCGCCTCCTTAAACCCTCGAACCCGCGGCAATCCGCAGATTGATTTCCTGCATCCGTCCCGTCAAACGCGCCATGTGCTCGGCATGCGCCTGCGCCATCTGCAACACCTTCACCGAATGAGCAAAACGCCCGTTATCCAACTTCAGCGCCAAACCTTCCTCAATCAACGTCTGCATCGCCCGCGTGATATTGCTCGGACTGTCCTGCGTCAACACCGCCAACTCCGCATTACTCAAGCCCGTCACCGTGTGCCCCTTCAACGCCAACAGCACACGCAACACCCGAGCAGACGCCGACACCGGCCGACTCATCGCAACACCCAAGCAAAAGCGGTCAAACACAACACAGCACGCACAACAAAATCAGGTAAATTGCCCCCCTCAAAACCGAAGGCCCGCACCCGCCACCTATTAAGCAGCCCACGCGTCACCGCAAAAAAAGTGGCAAATAGTGTGTTTTTTGTAGGAAAACTCTCTTTTTCATCCGCGCGCAGTCTCGGCAAACAAATAAAAGCGGTAGATTCCCCATAACCGATATGATTTTTCATCCAGAGCCTCACGCCACAAAACGCGAAGACTCAAGAGCCGACGCCGGGTCCACACAAATCTCCCCGGCCTTAAGCCCCAACTTGATCGCAATCTCATGCGTCTGACCGCGCACACACTTCTTGCGCCCACCCAACACCTCAAACACCAGGTTGGGCGAAAAGCGATTCGCGATCGCCCACTGAGTAATCGAAACACCCTTGGCCCTAAGCTCAGCTTTAGCCTCATCCGCAGTACGTAGCGTCATAAAATCCCTCCGGGGAAACAGCACCCGCCTTGGTGCCGATAAAGTTGCCGTTCGTGGTCGGACGGTGTGAACGAATGATGGAACCGAACGGTTCCCATGTAAAAGGATTTTGGTAACCGAATGGTTTCCTTTTGTGAGCGACTACGCGGCGAGCGGACACGGCTAGGCCTCAACCAAACCGACTTCGCAGCCCTGGCCGGCGTAACCAAAAAAACCCAAATGCTCTACGAAGCAGGCGACCGCGTCCCCGACGCCCACTACATGGCCGCCATCGCCCAAGCCGGCGCCGACCTCTACTTCATCATCACCGGCCAAAAAATCCTCGTCCCCAGCGCCGGCGCAGCAGCCCCCACCTGGGCGCCCATCGACGGCGAAAAACTCGGACGAATCATCGAAATGCTCGAAACCGCCGCCAAACAAGCCGGCCGGCGTTGGCCATCAAAAAAACTGGCCGAAGTGGCCGCAGAGATCTACAACGCGCTGGGCCACGAACAACAGTTCGACCAGCCCCGCGTTGAGCGCATATTGAAATTGGTAATAAATCGCTGAAATAGCAAAGGAGAACTATGCCAAGCGAGGACGGAGACCTGGTCAGCAAACTATCAGCCAGGCTTTCAGAGGAAATACAAAACCTCCCCATGGATGGAAAAGACCATCAACTCACGATCAAAATCAAAGGCAACCGCGGCCAAATCAACCTCGGCCACCACACCCTCAAACACCCACCACCCCAAACCAGCGAACGACAGTGCCTGCACTGCGACCACAACCCCCAAGACGACATTGCCGCCCATAAAAACGCCCTGACACAGCAACACAACAACCACCGGCTCATCCTCAAAACCTGCGTAGCCTGCATCGGCATCGCCGCCCTCAGCTACTCAATCAAAGACCACCTGCCCGAAGCCCTCAAAACCTACGCCCTCATCGCCACAGGCGTATTCGCAGGCCTGGCCTTCATGCTCGTCGCATCCCACTAAACACACCAACAACAGACGGTGTCACCACCGTCGCCCAAGCAGCACCCACGGACGAAACGCCCCAAAAAGGAAGCACCAATGGACCAGAATAAAAACAACGCAAAAACAGAAAAAACCATCGCTCAAAAAGTCTCGACAGCAGTGTCATGGGTCATCGTCGCCGCCAGCGTTTGGTATTGGCTCAGCCCGAACGACCCCATCCCAGTGAAACCAGCCGTCGCCCAATCGGCCGAACAACAGCAGGCGCCCACCGTCTACACCAGCGCCAGCCCCCAAGCCTTGGCCACCGCCACCCAATATTTGGCTGATCTCGACAACGCCATGACACAGGGCCTGCAGATCCTCAAAGCCAACAACCTCAAAGACCTATCGGCCCACAGTCAACGCTTCAAAGCCCTGGGTGAAACCGGTCAGGCGCAGTTCGGTCGTTCCGTATTCGAACCGCTGGGCCACTGCGCCGCAGCGGGAATTTTCGCCAATAGCTGGTGGCAGGCTAAGGTCAGCGCAATACGTCAGAACGGTGGGGAAGCCGATCCAAGCACGGCCTATGCTCATTTGGATCAGTATCAAATCAATCGAAATGAATGCTTAAACCTTTTAAATCCAGCAGAGAAGGCCGTACCGGCGTAAGGAAAAGATACATATTTCGACGGGATCAAATTAGAGTGGATCTCGCCTCAACACCAAACCAAGAAAGGAGTCATCAATTGAGCAAGGACAACAGCGGTAGCCATGACAAAAATAAAGATCAAGGTCGTGGCAGCAGCAAATCGGATAAGAGAGATCCACGTCCGATTTTCGAAGACCACAACAAACGTGGGCATTCTGACGTGGTAGACACTCTCTCTCCGCCAAAGCGACCAGGTCGGAGCAAGTGACAATGGACGCCACAACGGAAGACTTAGCCGACCGTTGGTATGCAACGCTCTTCAGCGTTCGTCGCTCAATTCGATATCACCAACGCCGTCGTTCGTTTTTTGACCGGTTAGATAAAATATCTAACATGCTGTCATTGATATTCGGCTCCGTTGCGGTTTATGGCACGCTTCAAGACAACTCAAAAGACATCGCACTCATAGCCTCCGGCCTCGTAACCGTTTTTGCTTCCATAAACTTAGTGCTCAGCAGCGCCACACGTGCCAGAGATCACACAGACTTTATGCGCAAGTACGTGGAATTAGAGAAGCTGATGCTCGGTGCTGAATCGGAACAGCTTTTGCTCGAAGTAGCAGCCAGACGACTCTCCATCGAAGCAGAAGAACCTCCCGTTTTGCATGTCCTGAATGCCATCTGCCATAACGAAACAATGCGCGCGATGGGATACGCGAAGGAAGACCTACCCAAAATCGGCCCACTCCAGAAACTCGTCGCTCAGTTATTTGATTTATGTGAGAGCGACATACAAAACCCGAAAGCCAAAGATCCTCCCCAAACCGCTCCCTAAACCCAATTAAAAGCCCTCCAACCCCACGCCGCCCACCATAGCGGCGTGAGTATTTCTGGCCCCCGCAAACCCCGGGGCGCCCTGACCGGAGGCAACCCCCATGCGCCCGCAATCCCCCCGCAACACCCCCGACACCCCGCGGGGCACCCCATGACCCACCAAGACCTCATCACCGGCCTGCAAATCGCCGAATGGCTCATCCTCGCCACCCTCAGCCTCTACACCTGGCTCGCCAAACGCCAAGCCGCCAGCGCCCACCAACTGCTCCAGCTCAACACCCGCATCGTCGCCCTCGAAGAACACGTCCGCCACCTCCCAGACCAAAGCGCCATCGCCGACCTGCTCGGCGACATGAAAGCCATCCGCGCCGAACTCACCGGCGTCAAAGACGCCCTCAGCCCACTGGCCCGCGCCCTCGACCGCATCAACGACTACCTGCTGCGAGAAAAACCATGAACACCTACACCGACTACCTGCGCCACGACATCCGCCTCGTCCTCCTGCGCCTGCTCGCCGACATGCCCGGCTACCGCGCCAACAGCTCCGTCCTCAACACCGCCCTCGACCACCACGGCCACAGCACCAGCCGCGACCAGACCAAAACCGAACTCCACTGGCTCGCCGAACAGAGCGCCATCACCCTCAACGACATCGGCCCCATCCTCGTCGCCACCCTCACCGAACGCGGCCAAGACATCGCCGCCGGCCGCGCCCGCGTCCCCGGCATCCAACGGCCGGGCGCCTGACCATGGCCGGCAAATCCACCATCAACCGCCTGCCCACCGACGTCAAAGCCTACCTGCACAAACTCCTGCGCGAAGACCGCCACACCCTCGACGCCATGCTCGCCGACCTCCAAGCCCGCTTCCCCAGCGCAACGCCGCCCAGCCGCAGTGCCCTCAGCCGGTTCAAAATCGGCTTCGACCAACTCACCGACAAAGCCCGCCAACAACGGCAAATGGCCGAAGCCTTCGTCGGCGCCTTCGGCGAAGACGCCACCGACAAAACCGGCGTTCTCCTCATCGAAGCCATCTCGACCCTGACCTACCAAGCCGCCCTCGGCGCCCACGAAAAAGACGACATCACCATCGCCGAAATCAGCGCCTTGGCCCGCGCCGCCAAAGCCACCATGGAAGCCCGCACCCTCAGCGTCAAAGAACGCCAAGCCATCGAAAACGCCACCCGCCAACGCCTCCTGCAAGAACAAGCCGCCGCCCTCGACAACGCCGTCAAAGCCAAAGGCATGACCGAAGACCAAGCCCAGTACTGGCGCCAAACCTTCCTCGGCGTCAAACCATGACCCCATCCGCCAGCACACTGCGCGTCGTCGAGTGGGACGAACTGCCGCCCAGCGTCCGCCAGATCCCCGCCGACTACCACCCACAAGCCCAAGGCCTGCTCATGGCCCACCAAGCCCAATGGCTCGCCATCCACGCGCAAATCAAACTCTGTGAAAAAGGCCGGCGCACCGGCATCACCTTCGCCGAAGCCCTCGACAGCGTCATCACCGCCGCCTCCCAAAAAGCCGCCGCCGGCATGGACTGCTACTACATCGGCGACACCAAAGAAAAAGGCCTCGAATTCATCGGCTACTGCGCCAAATTCAGCCGCGTCATGGCCCAAGCCCAAGCCGCCGGCGCCAGCCAAATCGAAGAGTTTCTATTCCAGGACCAAGACGAAACCGGCCACACCCGCCACATCAACGCCTACCGCATCCGCTACGCCTCAGGCTTCAAAATCGTCGCACTCTCCAGCAACCCCGCCAGCGTCCGCGGCCTGCAAGGCAAAGTCATCATCGACGAAGCCGCCTTCCACCGAAACGTCAGCGCCGTCCTCGACGCCGCCACCGCGCTCCTCATCTGGGGCGGGCGCATCGTCATCATCAGTACCCACAACGGCAAAGCCAACGCCTTCAACCAAATGGTCAGCGACATCCGCGACAAACGCTACGGCGACAGCGCCCAGGTCTACCGCGCCACCTTCGACGACGCCGTCGCCAACGGCCTCTACGAACGCGTCTGCTACATGGCCGGGGAGCCGCCAACAGCCGAAGGCAAACACACCTGGTACAAAAAAATCCGCAACGCCTACGGCCCGCGCAAAGCGCAAATGCGCGAAGAACTCGACGCCATCCCCCGCGACGGCAACGGCGTCTGCATCCCCGGCGTCTGGATCGACGAAGCCATGCGCCCCGGCCGCAGCGTCCTGCGCCTGGCCCTCGACGACGCCTTCACCCAACAACCCATCCACCGCCGCGAAGCCTACGTAACCGACTGGATCGACCGCCACCTCAGCCCCGTCATGCGCCAAGCACTCGCGCCAACCCTGCGCCACTTCCTCGGCATGGACTACGCCCGGCACCGCGACTTCTCCATCATCTGCCCCATGTCCGTCGACCAGACCCGGCACCGCGACATCCCCTTCGTCATCGAACTGCACAAAGTGCCCACCCGCCAACAAAAGCAAATCCTCTTCCACCTGCTGCGCGGGCTACCACGCTTCATCGGCGCCGCTCTCGACGCCACCGGCAACGGTGAAACCCTCGCCGAAGAAACCGCCGACACCTTCGGCCACAACCGCATCCACCAAATCAAAATCAGCCGCACCTGGTACGGCGCCTGGATGCCCAAATTCGTCCAACTCTTCGAAGACGCCCACCTCACGCTGCCGCGTGACGATTCCTTACACCAAGACCTGCGCGCCATCGAAACCATCGACGGCATCCCCATGATCAGCAAAGCCCGCCAACAAGACCTCAAAGACCCCGACCTTTACCGCCACGGCGACTTCGCCGGCGCCGGCGCCTTGGCCCACTTCGCCACACTCGAAGTCGCCTGTGGCCCCATCACCGTCAAATCACGGCGCCCACGCCAGGGCCCACGCATCACCCAAGGGTACGCATGAACAACCAAGGCCTATGGATCAGTCCCACCGAATTCGTCAGCTTCACCGAAGCCAAACGCAACCCCGCACTCAAGCGCCACATCGCCACCCGCAGCCGCGCCGAAACAGCCACCTTCGGCGCCCACCTGCCAAACCCCGACCCCATCCTCAAAGCCCAAGGCAAAGACATCAAGGTCTACCGCGACCTGCGCAGCAGCGCCCTCGTCGGTGGCAACATCCGCCGCCGCAAAGCCGCCGTCCTCTCACTCGAGCGCGGCCTTAAACGCGGCGACGCGAGCCCCAAAATCGAACGTTTCATCAGCGACTGGCTCGCCGACCTCGACCTCGATCGCATCCTGCGCGAACTGCTCGACGCCCCCTTATACGGCTACCAACCCCTCGAACTCATGTGGCAGCCCCTCGGTCGGCACCTCGTGCCTCAAGACCTGCTCGGCAAACCCGCCGAATGGTTCTACTACGACCAGCACAACGCACTGCGCTTTCGTGCCAAAGACGCCGGCCCCGACGGCCAACCCTGCGACCCGCAACGCATCATCGTCGCCCGCCAAGACGCCACCTACGCCAACCCCTACGGCTTCCCCGACCTCAGCATGTGCTTCTGGCCCGCCACCTTCATGCGCGGCGGCCTAAAATACTGGGTTCAATTCACCGAAAAATACGGCAGCCCCTGGGTCATCGGCAAACACCCACGCGGCGCCACCGACGACGAAACCAACCTGCTGCTCGACAGCCTCGAAGCCATGGTCCAAGACGCCGTCGCCGCCATCCCCGACGACGCCAGCGTCCAAATCATCGAAGCCGCCGGCAAAGCCGGCAGCGCCGACGTCTACCGCCAACTGCTCGAGTACTGCCGCAGCGAAATCAACGTCGCCATGCTCGGCCAAAACCAGACCACCGAAAAAGACAGCAACCGCGCCAGCGCCACCGCCGGTGCCGAAGTCACCCAAGACATCCGCGACGGCGACGCCAGCATCGTCACCGCCGCACTCAACGCCTGCATCCGCCACGTCGTCGACCTCAACTTCGGCCCCCACATCGCCGCCCCCGACTACCAACTGTGGCAACAAGAAGAAATCAACAAAAGCCTCGCCCAACGCGACAAAACCCTCACCGAATCCGGCGTCAAATTCAGCAACACCTACTGGCAACGCACCTACAACCTGCAAGACGGCGACCTTCAGCAAACCCCAGCCACCCCCAACACACCGGCCTTCGCCGAACCCGCCCAAAGGCCAGCACCCGACCAAACCGCCCTCGACCGCGCCATCAACCGCCTGCCGCCCGAAACCCTGCAACAACACACCGAGCAAGCCATCGCCCCCTTGATCCACGCCCTGCAACAAAGCCCCGACCCCACACACGCCCTCGGCCTACTCGCCGAAGCCCACCCACACATGGACAGCCAAGCCCTCCAACAACACCTCACCCAACTCAACGTCATCGCCAATACCTGGGGCCGCCTCAGCGCCATCGCCGACAGAGAAGACTGACATGGCCACCCACACCAACACCCTCAACCCCCTCGACCTCCAAGCCATCTTCGACCTGGAACCCGCCAACGCCATCGCCTACCTAAAAGCCAAGGGCTACGCCATCACCTGGCACTGGCAAGACCAACTCGACCACGCCCACCAGCAAGCCTTCACCGTCGCCAAAGCCATGCGCCTGGACCTGCTCGCCGACATCCGCGCCGCCCTCGAAACAGCCCTGCAACAAGGCCAAACCCTCAAACAATTCACCGCCCACCTAACGCCCACCCTGCAAGCCCACGGCTGGTGGGGCAAACAAATAATCGTCAACACAGAAGGCAACGCCGAACCCGTCCAACTCGGCAGCCCACGCCGCCTCAAAACCATCTACCAAACCAACCTGCAAAGCGCCTACATGGCCGGCCGCAAAACCAGCATGGAAGCCACCACCGACACCCACCCATACTGGATGCTCGTCGCCACCCTCGACGGCAAAACCCGCCCCAGCCACCGCGCACTCCACGGCCAGGTCTTCCGCCACGACGACCCCATCTGGCAATTCATCTACCCACCCAACGGCTTCAACTGCCGCTGCCGCGTCGTCGCCCTGACCGAAGCCGCCGTCAAACGCAGAGGCCTCATCGTCCAAACCAGCCAAGGCCGCACCTTCACCGAAACCATAGAAACCGGCCTCAACAAACACACCGGCGAAATCCGAACCGCCACCGTCACCGGCCTACGCCTCACCAACGCCCAGGGCCACAACATCACCTTCCGAACCGACCCCGGCTTCAACCACGCCCCCGGCACAGCCCCAAAACAAACCACCAACGACTACCCACCCAACTGACACACCCCATCCCCCTGTAGGAGTGAGCCTGCTCGCGATAGCGCACAACCAACCACCGCAACACCAAAGCCGAACCCTCACCCCTGTAGGAGCCGGCGAAGCCTGCGATCTTTTGATCCTGACTAACCAACCCACCCACAAACCCATCACCCAAAAACAAAGCCCCCCATGCTCACCATCGAACTGAAACACCAACACCTACAACAAACCCTCAGCCAAATCGAAAACGCGATCGGCAACCTCACACCCCTGATGCAATCCATCGCCGCCGAACTCGCCAGCCAAACCGAAGAAAACTTCGAACACGAAGGGCGTCCCGAATGGCCCGAGCTCTCCGATGTCACCACTGAGAAACGTGCAAAGCGCGGCCACTGGCCGGGGCAGATGCTGCAGGTCAGCGCTGCCGGTTTGGCGGCATCGATAACCACGCACGCAACCGACAGTTCGGCCATGGTTGGCAGTAACAAACCGTATGCGGCGATGATGCAATTCGGCGGGGACCGGGCGGACTTTCCGTCCCTATGGGGAGACATACCGGCTAGGCCATATTTGCCCATGGATGCTGACGGCAGTCTGGAGACTGAAGCGGATAAGTCCATTCTCTGCTTAGTGTTGGCTCACTTGAAAGAAGCAGCACGTCGCTAGAGTGTTACCCAGCGATCGCAATTCCAGGCAACGAAAGGAAAGTGCTCCGCGCCGTTGCGCTTCGATTGATCTGAGCTAATGTCAATATGACATTGCGCTCCCTTAGATTAAGGACAATCGATGAAAACGCTTATCGGGCTTATCGGGCTTAGCTGCATTCTGAACGGTTGCGCAAGTGGTACAGCTGACCAGCCGACAAGGGTCATAGTAAACCCGTCTCCTATCTGGCCTTGGGACCAAAAGGACAAGGACAACAAAGACCTTCTCAATGATTGCCGTACATCGAAATGCAGCGACAACGATATGTTCACAGCGATGCTTGCGACAGGCACGTACTGTAGGCAGGTCAGCAATTATTATGAGAACGGCGGGAACATCAACTCCGGCACTCGATTAGCGGTCAAAGTGCTCGGTGTGCTGGCGGGAAGCGTCTTTGGGATCACCGCAGGTGGATCAGCAGCAAAGGCTTGGTCAGGCTTATCGGGGGCAACCAATGGTATTCAAGCTGACTTGAGCGACAACGCATCCTCCCGATCAAATCGAGCACGCATCGTTAGCAAAATTCTTGCGGATTATAATGTGGAAGTAAAAGCGTTACTCAGTGACAAGGATGCTACGTTACAAGTGCGACGGCAGATTGTATGGGCATCTATTAACACGTCGAATCGTTGCGCAACTGAAGCGGAAATAGAACCTGAGAATGCGGCGAAAAAAGTAGAGGCGCAAGTCGCTGAGATAAAGAAAACGATTCAGGACAGCAAAGACTCCCAGGCTGCCGCTGCCGCTGCCGCTGCCGCTGCACCAGCACCAGCACCAGCACCAGCACCAGCACCAGCACAGCCTATTCAGATTCCAGAGAAGGCTCCAGCTAAAATCTGATACACCTTGGGAGCTACTGAAAGCTCGCAGCTTCAAGCGGAAGAAGACGCCCTAGATTTGGCATTGGCCCAATCGGGAAGCCACTACCACTGGGATTAGCCACTTCATCGAAGAGAATTCCCCAAATCGGAAACGTAGGGTAGGCTATGGCCACTTGCCACATCATGGACGAATGGGATTCATATGGCTCATCTTTTTTACGCTGGTAACGGCCCACAATGTGTTGCATCAAGCCATAAAGAGTTTAAAAAGTACCACCTGCCAGAAAAGTCAAAAAACCACATAGACTGCACTATTTCACATACTGCGCACTTGCCTTTTACCGCCCATATAAATTGCCGACTACAAAATAACAGTGGTTTCCAAGATGACAAAAATACTTATTAACGAGTATGAAGCAGCTCTAAAATTCGATCTGTCGCCGACACTGCTGCGCTGGCTTACTTCAAATGCAATAATTGACAAGGTCAAAATAAGCTATCAAGAGCGCAATGAAGTTTATTACTATGACCAAGATGAACTTGCCCACTTAAATAAAAAGATGGAAGGAAAGTGGCCAAAAACTGCCAAGGGACAAAGGCCCAATATTCCAGAGGGAATAAGGCGTGAAATCAGGAGTGAAGCGAGAAGCGCTTGCCCTGTCTGTAACAAGAGTCACGGCGAAATTGCGCATATTGATTGCGTCTCTGCCACCCACTGCAATCATCCTAAAAATTTAATATTCCTATGCCCTGATCATCATACGGAATATGACAACGCTCGAATTCCCGCAAACATCGACAAAGAAGAAATATTGATACTTAAGAAGGGTCTTAGGATAGTTCAACGGCAATTATGGAAGCTTAATGGTAATCTAATAGAGTCATATTTGGCAGGACTTAACGCTGCCAAGTCTCTATTGGATATTCATGACGTTGTCCGCAAAATCATACCGAACGATGAATTTCAACGAATTTTGGAGAGAATCGCGGCCTCCACAGAGTCGTATTCCGATACCGAAATCGATCATGCCAACTTTAAGAATTCTAAATTTCTGAGCTCGGAAATCGACTCATATATAGAACAAAACCAAGAGCACATATGTCCTCTCTGTGAAGGTCATGGCGCTACCCATTTTTTTGATACATGCCCCGTATGTTTAGGCGCCGGAGATATAGATCCGGAAACTAAGGATCATATTGATCTATCTGCCTATGAGCTTGTTAATTGCCATTTATGTAGTGGCTCCGGCATGCACAATGGCGAGGATTGTCCCGCATGCGGAGGTAAGGGACAGGTTTCTCAGGGTTATTACGACAACCATGATTGGTCAATGTACGATTTGGTTACGTGTAAGCTTTGTGAAGGTAGCGGTCAGTACGACGGCTATAATTGTCCTCCTTGTGGTGGTGAGGGCGAAGTTACTCAAAGCTTTTATGATTACAATGATTGGTCAAAATACGATTTAGTCGCATGCAGTCTCTGTGATGGTAGCGGCTTACATGACGGCAATAATTGTCCTGCGTGCGATGGCAAAGGCGAAGTCGCTCAGGGTTTTAACGATCATCATGATTGGTCCAAGTATGATTTAGTCACATGCAGTCTCTGTAATGGTAACGGCCTGTATGACGGTGAAGTTTGTCTTCCGTGCGACGGTCGAGGCGAAGTTACTAAGGGTTTTCACGATTGCCACGATTGGTCAATGTATGATTTAATGGCGTGTAAACTCTGTGATGGAACCGGCTTGTATGATGGTTATAACTGTCCCCCTTGCCGTGGTGATGGAAAAGTAAGCGAGAGCTTTTTCTACGATCATGATTGGTCAAGATACGATACGGTAGAGTGCCAGCTATGCAAGGGCGAAGGACGTTATCATGCAAATGAGTGCATTCCATGCAGCGGAGAGGGACGAGTCTCCCAAAGATTTAATCGAAATCATAACTGGAGACAATATAAGTAGGCTGATTTTGCGCGCAAAGATCTGGAAGCTCAGAACCCATCTTGATTATGAGCGCAAAGATACTACTTGTATTTTTAATATTGGCGGTCTTAGTAAATAATAAGCGAGGGGGGGGGGTTAACAATTCAAATTCCCCCTTTATTACTACTCCTCGAATAGAATGCGGGGCCCATGGGTAACCACTTCGCCCCCCCTTCATTACCCATTATTAAGGAGTCGCGGTTTTTTTCGACTTTTGCGGCGGAGCGCAACACTACGAACTGGCTCCACAGGACAGGCGAGCGCACGGAGTCTGGGCCTAGCAAATCACCTTGAATGTGAGGTTTATGGACCGCTTACGACCGAAGCCCGCCACATCAAATCAAAATGCCACTAATTGCCACTCAAAACACCCCCTGTCACCCTGCACCCCGTTCAAAGGATCAGGACAAGGAATCAAGGATTGAGTGGCTACGTCCCCAACCCACCCAAGGGTTACCGCAACACCGGCGTTGACCCCGTAGACATCAACGCCCAACACTGGGCGCAATACAAAGACCTCCCACCAGCGCCAGACACAAAACCCACCCCCATGGGCTGCGTCTTCGCCAAAAGCTGCAACCTGCCCGACGGCGAAATCAACCACACCAACCCCGCAGGATTCGTCCCCGTTGAAAAACTGGCGGACTACGGTCTATGGGCCGTACTCGCCACAGGCGCAGCAATCACCGCCGAAGGCGCCTCGCTCCAGTTAGTCGGCGGCTCCACAACCGGCAGCGCCATCGCCCAACGACTAGGCGGCTCCCTCGCGCTAGGTTTACTTGAGGGTGCAGGTACATTGGCAGCAGGCGCCGCCGTCGGCACCGTCGCGTTATTAATGCCCAATACCAGCCTCGCCCCCGACAGCGCCTTCTACAAAACCGACCAATACGCCACGCTCGAAACCGGCCGCACGCGCGTCCGCGTCAACGTGAAGACCCTGCCAGACGGCTCCGTCAACGCCTACGGCTTCTACACCGGCGGCAAAAAGGACTGGGAAAATGTCCCCGTCATCAAAGCGGACAAGAGCGGCGAAAAATACATCGCCAACATAGGCAACGGCATAGGCCTTACCTGGACGCCCGCAGCAAGCCCAGACGGAGTACTGGGTATCCCTGCACTCGAAGGCGCGCCCCAATTACCACCGGTATGGGTATACCCGCCGACAGCACAGTCAGACACGCTTCTGGCCAACCCGGCGCATCCACCCGAGTTCCAGGACGCAATCATCTGGTTCCCCGATGACGCGGGCCTAGAACCCATCTACATCGTGCTCAGCACACAGCTAGAGAAGAACAAAGCAGCAGGCGCCGCCTTCGAAGAAGAGGCCTACAGCGGCTTTTCCGAAGAAATGGAAGAATCCGGACAACAAGTCACCATAAAAACAGAGAGCGGCACCCGAACCCGCCTCGATATGATAGGTAGAGATGCAAACGGCGACATCGCGTGCGTCGAATGCAAAGCCTCCGAAACGGCACCACTGACCCGCAATCAAAAGCGGGCATTCCCGGAAATCGAACAGAGCGGTGGGCGCATCATGGGCAAGGGCAAACCCGGCTTCCCCGGCGGCACCCAGATCCCGCCCACCCGAGTAGAAATCCTGCGGCCGCCGCAGAAATAACGGAACCAAGGAATAGATATGTCAGTAACAGACGCCAAAATTATCGACATGTGGGGCATCCCAAAATGGGACAACAACAAGATTATCCTCGGCATCGCTGACCACCTCGAATGGGGCGATAAGACCCAACAGGGCGAGCACCTGCGGGTACTTCAAGAGAAAATTAACAACTACATCGCCTTCATCGAAAGCGGTGAAATCTACACCGAGATACCTGGTGCACTCGGCAAATCACCTGTCATCCGGGTTCAAGGCAAGTACGAGTTACCTGAGCAAGGCGAGTTATTCATTGATCGCGTTGCGGAGACACTTAAGGACGTGGGTATAGGATTCGAGTTCGTGCTTAAAGCGGATTGAGTAAGCTTAATGACTGAAAGGGACGCTACTAAACGTCCATACTCCTAAGTGAAACCAAGCATCACTCAACTCTGTAAGGACAAACATGGATCATTACCAAGGAGCAGTTCTCTACCTCGACATCTTGGGGATCAGCAATCTGACCAAGAAGAAGGTCAAGCTCACTCCAGAAGATTATGAAGCTTGGGGCATTACGAAACGATCGGAATGGAACGAGCATTTTTTTTGCGCAAAGTTGCTCGTGGCGTTTCGTTCCTGCTTAGAAGACGTAAAAGAAAGATACGGAAATATCAAGGTTACCCAGCTATCTGATTGCGCATTTATCTGGTCGAAAGACGCGGCCGCAGTGGCCAGAGCTGCTCAAGATCTAATGTGGGCCCTGATAAGGGCGGGGGTTCTTTGTCGTGGTGGTATCGCCTACGGTGAAATTATTGAGCCAGATAGGGTCTTAAAGTCTATAGGACAATTCGTCTTAGGCGAGGCAGTGACAATGGCAGTGGAATGTGAGGGCAAAGGCAAAGGCTGCCGGATATTCACAGAACCCGAATTAGCCCTTCAGCTGACCGGAACAGGACCGCGTAGCGACCGATTCCCAGTTAAATCCTTCGCAGAGCTACGAAATCCATTAAGTGGAGAAAGTGCCGACGAATTTCGCTGGTACCTTCAAAATTTGCCAGGTGGCCCTGTGGTGAACGACCAAGCAAAGCATTTAGCCCTGCTTGAGCTAATGGCCGCATTAATGTGTTCCCCTCGATTTAATTGGAACGCTACTTCTGAGGCAGGGCGATTGCAGTTGGCCTGCAGCATCGCATGCGTGTCAGAGGCCACACACACGCTTTTACCCTCTTCGGACACGGTTTTCAGCGTGAATCAGTTGATGGTCACCACGATTAAAAGGACACCAGCACTGCAGAGCAAGAGACTGCAACTCTGGGCAAGTCAGGCGGCTAGTGCATTTGATCGCAGAAAAGCTACAGCATCCAAGCTCAGCGGCGCGCTGCAACCCGACTTATAAGACTAAAGCCGTAACCGCCGCTAATTCCAAACTGTGGGAGGCGTTGCACCGGCCGCCTCTAAACGGCGCTTGTAAGCTGCGATGATTTGGCCGCAGCGGTAGGTCGCGTCAACCTGCCAATGCGCGTCATAAAGGCTTTATAAACCAGTTCTACCCAAACCCCGGACGTAGCCTCCGCAGAGACTCTGCTCCACTGTTGGAAAGAACTCTCAAGGTCAACCAAATTTCGCCGACACAGAAGGATAGACAAAAAGACCCTGATTAGGCACGACAAGGAGCGTTACCCAATGCTAGACCTGATCTACATCGTCGAAGAACCAATCACCTCCGACTCAGCGCAACGCGGCGGCAACAGCACCTCTGTAAATTTTACGATGCCAGGGCGTGACGAAAATCAAGGCGCTATCACAAGTGCGATGCTTGCGAGAATTGCAGGCACAGCATTACTTGGAAAAAGTGCGAGTCTTTTCGCTATACCATTCCTACCTACGGCTTTATTGACCTCCGCATTGCTTGAGGTTCCAAGTTTATTGCCTGGTTTCACAAAAGATCGCGGCGAACAAAACGGTGAACTGGATGAAGCGAAGCTCGAAGAGGCTCGATTACTCACCTCATACGTGCAACACCATTCGCTGTCCCGCAGCCAGGCGAAGGAAGCTGGCTACTGCTTCCAGCCTGGGCATCCAGTCGTTGGCAAGGCTTACCGCAAACACCCATTGAACGACTACCCGAACCCGGATAATGGAAACCTCTACATTCCAAGCGACAGCTACGACGCAATCCTGCTGGAGGAGCGCGAATCGGAACTGATCAAGCTGTTGGTCCACCTCGGGGCGACCAAAATAAGCATTACCAAGAAGGCTTCGGATAAAACACGCAGCACCGTCACTGCAGAAGCATCGGTGCAGGCTGGCCCTATGGGTGGTGGCAATGTCAGTTACACCGGCAAAACGGAGCACGACACCGACACGCTGGATACTCGTGAATTCTCGCTAACCGGGCGGCCGTGGAAAACAGATAGTAAAGTCGACCGTGAAAACTTCTTTTGGCTCTCCTATGAGCCATCTTGGAAAGCGGTAGTGTTCGCCCGCGAAGTGGGTGGTTGCCTGACAGCTTCTCTAGAGATCAAAGAGAACACTTCATTCTCAACAGATAAAAATTTCGAGCTGTCCGTCAAAGCGAAAATGGTTGAAGCCGGCGCACAGGCTGGCCTTTCGAATCTCGAAACCGAAGAAAAAACATACTTCGTGAGAGCGGAGTTCGCACCGGTCAATCACAGCGCCTGACCAAAAAACAGCATGGGGCTTCAGCTGCGCCCCCCAAAGGAGTGATTTCATTAGAGTCACTCCTTACTCTCTCCAAGCGCCGCTGCCTCGGCCGAAGCGATCCTCGCCGTCACATCCCACTCCCTAAATCCGATTAAAAGCCCAATCCAACCATCAAGCCCAAGCTCTGCGAATCTCCCCAACGCAGCGCTAAACCATGAACCCCCTCCACATCTTCAAACCCGGCCTCCACACCGCCTCCTGCGGCACCACCCTAAACTTCACCGCCACCGACCTAACCGCCACCGTAGCCGCCTACAACCCAACCCTCCACGAAGCCCCGCTAGTCATCGGCCACCCCCAACACAACAGCCCCGCAGCCGGCTGGGTCCAAACCCTTACCGCCACCGCCGAAGGCCTCATCGCCACCCCCCAACAAATCGACCCCAGCTTCGCCGAACAACTCGCCGCCGGCCGCTACAAAAAAATCTCCGCCTCCTTCTACCACCCAACGGCCCCCAACAACCCCGTGCCCGGCGTCTACTACCTGCGCCACGTCGGCTTCCTCGGCGCCCAGCCGCCGGCCGTCAAAGGCCTGCGCCCCATAGAACTGGCCGAAGCCGAGCCCGGCGTCATCCACTTCAGCGAAAGCGCCCCCGCAGCGCCGCCGCCACAACCCAGCCCCCAAACACCCCCAGCCAAAGTGCCCGACACCGACACCCTCCAGGCCGAAAACCAGCGCCTCAAAACCGAACTCGCCCAACGCGACCAAACCGCCCGCGCCGCCGCCCAACAAGCCATCAACACCACCAGCGTCGCCTACGCCGAACAACTCGTCGCCGCTGGCATGAAGCCGCTGCACGCGCCCGTCGTCATCGCCGCCCTCAACGCCGCCCAGTCCGGAGCAACACCGTTGCAATTTGGCGAAGGCGACCAGCGCCAACCGTTAACCGAAGGCCTCAAAACCCTCTTCAGAGACCTCACCGGCGCCATCAGCTTCACCGAAATCGCCACCCAACACCGCGCCAACAACACACCAAATTCAACCACCAACCCCTTGCTCGCCGACGCCGAAGCCCGCACCCAAAGGCAGGGCTAACCATGGCCACCTTCAACCAACCCAAAGACCTCGGCGACCTCCTACTCGTCCAAGTCAGCCCCGGCTGGACCAAAAACCGCATCACACTCCTGGGCGGTAGCGACTACGCCCTCGGCCAAGTCCTCGCCAACGTCGCCGGCAAATACCAAGCCCTCGACCCAGCAGGCGCAGACCCAGCCAACAAAGCCGTCGCCGTCCTCGCCGAACACATCGACGCCAGCGCCGGCGACACACCCGCCGTCGTCATCGCCCGCGGCGCCGTCCTCGCGCTGCCCGAACTCGTCTGGCCGCCCGGCATCACCGAGCCGCAAAAAATCGCCGCCCTCGACGACCTCAACGCCCAAGGCATCGTCGCCCGCACCACCCTCTAACGGAGCCACCCCATGAACCTGCAAGACCTCTTCACCGTCGCCAACCTCACCGCCGCCGTCAACAAACTCCCGGCCATCCCTGGCAAAGTCGGCGCCATGGGCCTGTTCGACGAAAAAGGCGTCACCAGCACCAGCGTCATCATTGACGAGCGCGAAGGCCGCCTCGTCCTTGTGCCCAACACCTCACGCAACGACGACCCGGCCCCCGTCAAAGGCAACAAACGCAAACGCCGCACCTTCGAAACCCTGCACCTGCCCATCAGCCGGCCCATCCTGCCCAGCCAGTTGCAAGGCATCGCCGCCTTCGGCCAAGAGAGCGCCACCGCGCCCATCGCCACCGTCATCAACGACCACCTGCAAGACCTCAAAAACAGTATCGAAACCACCCGCGAATTCCAGCGCATCGGCGCACTGCGCGGCCAACTGCTCGACGCCGACGGCTCGCTGCTCTTCGACCTGTTCGACGAATTCGACGTCCAACAAAAAAGCGTCACCGTCGCCCTCGGCAGCCCCGGCACCAACGTGCGCAAAGCCTGCCTCGATGCCAAGCGCCACGCCGAATCCAAACTCGGCGGCGTCATGGTCACCGGCTTCCGGTCCTTCTGCGGGCCCGACTGGTTCGACGCCTTCACCGACCACGCCAAAGTCAAAGAAGCCTTCGCCCATTACCAGGAAGCCCAAGACAGAATCGGCGGCGACCTGCGCAACGGCTTCACCTTCGGCGGCATCCAATTCATCGAATACGACGTCACCGTCAGCGGCCAACGCTTCATCCCCGCCGACGTCGCCCAGGTCTTTCCCGTCGCCCGTGGCGTCTTCCGCCTGTTCAACGCCCCGGCCAACTACAACGAAACCGTCAACACCCTTGGCCAGCCGTACTACAGCAAAGCCGAACCGCGCAAAATGGGCAAAGGCTGGGACCTCGAAGCCCAAGCCAACCCCTTGGCCCTGTGCTTATTCCCCGAAGCCCTCGTCGAACTCAAGGCCGGCTGACCCATGCGCTACTGCACCCGCGCCGACCTCGGCAACGCCATCCCGCTGATCACGCTCACCCAACTCTCCAACGACGATCCGGCCGCCCGGCAGCCCGACGAAAACGTCATCGCCAACAGCGTCCGCCAGGCCGAAGAACTCGTCGACGGCTACCTGCGCGGCCGCTACCAATTACCGCTCGATCCAGTGCCCACCGTCCTGCGCGACGCCGTGCTTTACCTCGCGCGCCACTGGCTCTACCAGCGCCGCCCCGAAGGCGCCTTGCCCGACGCCGTCATCAGCGCCCGCAAAGACACCCTCAAACTCCTCGAAAGCATCCGCGACGGCGTCATCACCCTCGGCCTGCCCAGCGGTCACGCCATGCCAGAACCCGGCGAAATTCGCGTACGCGCACGCCCGCAACAATTCACCGCACAGGTCTGGCAGGGCTACCCATGACCCCAACGCCCAACACCCAGACCGAACAACTCATGGACGCCATGCTCGAGCGGCTGCAAACCGACTTCGGCCACCAACTCATCGTCGAACGCTTCCCCGAGAACCCCCAGCAATACCGCCTCAACCACCCCCGCGGCGCTGTCCTGCTGGCCTACGGCAAATCCACCTTCGGCCACACCGAAAGCCTCGACGCCACCGTCCAGGCCCGCCAGATCGTCCTGCGCCTGACCCTCATCTTTCGCCAACTCAACGGCACCGACGGCGTCATCAGCCACCTCGACCAACTGCGCGCCAGCCTCACCGGGTGGGTGCCACCCCACACCGACCAAGCCTGCCGTCCGCTCGCCGAACACTTCATCGGCCACAGCAACGGCGTCTGGCAATACGCCCAGGACTACGCCACCCGCGCCACCCAACTGCAAGCCGCCCGCGACCAGCACGGCCCCTTACTCAAACACCCTGAATTCGAGCCAACCCCATGACCCTCACGCGCTATCGCTACAACGGCCCACCCAGCGGCGTCTCGCTGCGCCTCGATCAACACGCCGAAACGCTCGACGTACAACTGCACCCCGGCGTGCCCGTTGAACTGCCCGCCGACCACGACTACACCCGCGTCCTGCTCGCCCTCAACCACCTGCAACCGCTCCCGGTACACCCAAGGCCGGCCGCCAAAGCACCCAAACCACAGCTCCCGGCCAAGGACGAATAACCCATGCCCGCCAACTACCTGCACGGCATCGAAACCACCGAAATCGAGCGCGGCCCGCGCCCCATCCGCGTCGTCAAATCCGCCGTCATCGCCCTGGTCGGCACCGCGCCCACCGGCCCCATCAACGAACTGACCCTGTGCCTCAACGACACCCACGCCGCCCAGTTCGGCCCACACACCACCGGCCACAGCATCCCCGAAGCCCTGCAAGGCATTTATGACTTCGGCGCCGGCACCGTACTCGTCGTCAACGTCCTCGACCCGGCCATACACCACAGCAGCGTCACCGGCCGCAAACAGTTCGCCGACAACAACCCGCTGCAACTCGAACACACCGCCCTGCAACAACTGCAACTGATGCCCGCCGAAGGCACCGACGCCTACCTGCAGGGCACCGACTACACCGTCTCAATGTCCACCGGCCTCATCACCCGACTCGCCACCGGCACCATCCCCACCAACGCCCCCATCAAAATCGACTACACCTACACCGACCCCGCCAAAGTCACCGCCGCCGACATCATCGGCAGCATCAACCAAGCCGGCCGACGCACCGGCCTCAAAGCCTTTCAAGACAGCTACAACCACTTGGGCTTCTTCCCCAAACTCTTCATCGCCCCAGGCTTCAGCACCCTAAAACCCGTCACGGCAGAACTGACCGTCGCCGCCAGCCAGGTCGGCGGCGTCGCCTACATAGACGCCCCCATCGGCGCCACCGTCCAACAAGTACTCGCCGGGCGCGGCCCGGCCGGCGACATCAACTTCAACACCAGCAGCGATCGCGTGCGCCTGTGCTACCCCCACGTGCGCGTCTACGACGCCGCCAGCAACGGCGAACGCCTGCAACCACTGTCCATCCGCGCCGCCGGCCTGCGCGCCAAAATCGACAACGACCACGGCTACTGGTGGAGCAGTTCCAACCAGCCACTGCTCGGCGTGATCGGCCTCGAACGCCCATTAACCGCACGCATCGACGACCCCCACAGCGAAGTTAATTTGCTCAACGAAAACGGCATCACCACCGTCTTCAACGCCTACGGCACCGGCCTGCGCCTATGGGGCAACCGCACCGCCGCGTGGCCCAGCGTCACCCACATGCGCAACTTCGAAAACGTACGCCGCACCAA
Organism: Pseudomonas sp. 29; assembly: GCF_002754355.1. Classification (NCBI taxonomy): domain Bacteria; kingdom Pseudomonadati; phylum Pseudomonadota; class Gammaproteobacteria; order Pseudomonadales; family Pseudomonadaceae; genus Pseudomonas; species Pseudomonas sp. 29. The sequence continues at coordinate 5,605,632 of NZ_PEEY01000001.1, read as the reverse complement.
AGACGTCATCGACGAATCCATCCGCTACAGCGCCCTGCAATTCGTCGACCAGCCCATCACCACCGCGCTCATCACCAGCCTCACCGAAAGCGTCAACCTGTTCCTACGCAAACTCATCGGCGACGGCGCCCTGGTTGGCGGCGAATGCTGGTACGACCCCGCGCGCAACCCCAGCACCGAACTCGAACAGGGCCACGCACTGTTCAACTACAAACTCACCGTGCCGCTACCGTTCGAACGCGGCACCTTCGAAACCGAAATCACCGGCGACTACCTCGCCAACCTGGGGACCGTATAAATGGCAGGCTTCAGCGCACACCGCATCTCAAACGCCAACCTCTACCTCGACGGCGCCAGCTTCTTTGGCAAGTGTGAAGAGATCGACTTGGGCACCATCAAAACCGTCATGAGCGACTTTCAAGGGCTGGGCATGGTCGGGCTGATCGAACTGCCGGATGGCATCGATAAGCTGGAAGGGAAAATCACTTGGAACAGCTTGTACGTCGAGGCCGCCAGGAAGCTGGTGACGCCGTTCAAGAGTGTGCAGCTGCAATGCCGGTCCAACGTGCAGGTGTTCAACAACGGTGGGCTGGTGAACGAGGTGCCGTTGGTGACAACCATGACCATCACCGGGAAGGAGTACCAGTTGGGCACGCATAAACCGCGGGATCCGACCAAGTACGAGACGCCGTTTTCGGCGACGTATGTGCGGCAGATGATCAATGGTGAGGAGGTGGTGTTGCTGGATTATTTGGCGAATATTTTTCGGGTGGGGGGTGAGGATCAGTTGGGTAGGTATAACAGAAATCTCGGTATCTCTTCATAAATTCTGAGGTCGCCGCCTAGAAAGGCGGCTACTGAAGCCGCCATATCTCACATCAAATTTCAATTCGATTTATTGAGCAGGTGAGAGCCCAATCCGGGTCAAATTTGATTCAAGCTGTTTACAGAGCTGGCAGTATTCAAAGAAAGAATGCGAGAGAGCTGAAAGGTCTTTGTTACTCGCCCCAAACGACGCTAGCAAATCAAGCACCGAAAAGTGAGTGCAATCATCAATGGCTGTGAGATCGCTAACAATTTGCGCCTCCAAAAAAGGTAGTTGCACGAGCAGCTTTCGAGTGCTCTCGTTGCTTTTCAATTTATGATAATTAAAATATTGAAACCAGTTCGCATGTTGCATCGTCTGAACTGATATTATTAAAGGTGCTTCGGAATAGGGGTTTATTTTTGACATGGCCGAAAAGATTTCTGACTCCGTCATCGTATAAAAATTCAAATCAACCGAGGACGCTTTTTCTATGTCAGTGATTTGTGTAGTGCAAGCCCTGATCAACATTTTTGAGTGCATCTCGACGTAAGGACGTAAAAATTCACGATCTGAAAATTCTTTGGCGTGCACAACCAATAGATAAAATACGTAGCTAGCTACGACTGAAGCCAGTACCGCTTCGACGATAACGCCTAACTCATAGGCCCCAAGAAATTGAGCAGGGTAACGATTTAGAAATAGAATCTTTAATAGCAACACAGCAATCGCAACAACAACAAGCGCATTAGCCTCTCGTGAAGCAGTCAGCAGAAATTTAATAATATTCATAGCAAGTTACCCACTCCATAATTCACCAGCAATTCCCAAGCAACCCTTATTGCTTTCGACTCCCGCTGTTCGCTTTCTGCGCAGTTCGCAGTTCGCAGTTCGCAGTTAAAATCGCCGTGATCATTTTTGTTCTTGTATTTCCTTCACCATCACTTCTGACTTATTAGAAAACCAATCAATTTTCACCACTGAAAGTTTAAATTGCTTATCTCCATAAACAAACATCCAGTTATCGCCCGCCTTAATCGAGTCAAGCTCTTTTTGGTTTTGACCCGGCAAAGTGATATTTCCGTTGGCAGTAAAGTCAGGAGTGATTGTACCAATACCAATAGTGGCGTTCGTCTTCTGGTCGATATAAGCTTCGCCGAGCGATAATGTCTTAGTTGCGACATAAGGGGTGCTCTTTAGATCAGGAATGCCAAATGGATTATCTGAAGCTGATGTGTCAGCCGAAGTCAGCTCTATTTTTAGAGTCGTATTCTCTTCCGTAAGCGCCTTAAGCTTATTTTCGAGAAAGGGAATTGAACTAGGAGTCGCAAAAAGCCAGTCCAAATATTTTTTGTTTTCATCTCGAAGGCGAGATATTTCAACTTCAAGCACTTCCGTTTTTGCCTTGTATTGACCCGCTGCTGCTTTTTCATTTTCCGCTTGCGATCGATAACCGTTCACTTTGTTATCGTCAAAAAAATGAGTGAACACACCCCAGGTTACGCCTACTATAAAAACCGTATAGAGAATGAAGCTACGCGCAGATGATTTTTCGACCCAATTGCTCATTTTATTTCCCTATTTTCATTTTGATCGCGTGAACTCTGGTTTTTTGAGTGAAGTCAAGAGCACTCAATAATAGTGGCCAAACGACACTTGCCCTGAAGATCCTAGCTCATTTGACCAGGGTGTTGAAACTAGCGATGCCACGCCGTGTCGTAAAAATGATGCTTTGATCGACAAAATCGCGACCATTAGCTAGCCTGACTTGGTAGGTACGGGATCACCTACCTGTTGAATGCACGCCAAAAGGCGAGCGCCAAAAAAGCCAGGAGTTTCATCCGTGTCAAAATTTGATTACTACATTTCAGCGACCGATTACAACAGCGACGGGACTCACATAGCTAAGTTGCGTGTACATGAGGTCGGCACTGACGGCAAACTCAAAAATCCGGTCTTGTTAACTCGCCCTCAAGTCATTGAGTTGATCAAAAATAAAAAGTCCATCAGTACGATGACGAAAGGTTCAGATGGAAAATGGAAGCTGGGAGCGAAGATCGAAATTATTGCAGTAACAACTGACTATCTAAAAACTAAAAAAGATGCATCCACAAAAGACAATCTTGAAAATCTGCCTACCATTTAAACTGTGCTACCTCGAGAAACGTTCCTAAATAAATCCGGCATCAAGCGGCAACACATGCCGCTTGATGCCGGAGGTAATGCATTTGGATGAGAGCTCGGAAATTTCGTTGTGAACATCTTGTATGAACTGTCGCATAACAATCGAAACACGGCTCATTCAAATGTTTTCTTCTCCACAATGATCTGATTGTTAGGGATTTCAAGCTGCCTTTTTATTTTACCGTCCGGAAAAGAGATGACAGTGGAACTCCCAAACCCCTTGAATTCCACCGTCACTCCGGCATACGCCTTATATCCTTCCGGGGCCTTAAAATCCTTCGCTACTAGAGCATCTGGTATCAAAGAACTGTAAGGCGCCTTTAGGTAGAGGGTGGGCTTCTCAATCCGAACCTGCGCCACGCGCATGGCAGTGTCAATAAGCTGCCCTGAAACGCCACCGAACAAGATCGGCGTCAGCATCATTACAGTGAGACTCACCAAGTAGGCGCTTTTTTCATGTTCTGCGTTTCCTGTTTTTTGAAGGCAGGCTTTTTCTGGGGTGTGGATCAATGTACTCAGCAATCGCTCGTTACGTTTGCGCTTTTCATCTGCCCCCTTGGCGATGGAATAGAAGATGTAGAGAGCTACAGAGAGGAGTGTTAACTGCCAGTAGGCTGCTTTTTCTTGTTGCCCAAATACTAATATCAACACCACACCTATCACAGCAAAAGGAATTGCAGCGCCGTGAAAACGAGCCAGCTCATACTTCATCTTTTTTGGCTTGGATTTCTTACGCTGCGTCCAGGCGTGGAAAACTCTGAAGAGTGGGCGAAGCACGATGGACATACAAATTCCGAGTGACGTCAGGCTCGCTACGAATAGGACATACACGGCACCAAAGCAACAGGCGGCAAGCAAAAAGAGCAGCCCGTCCCCAAGTGTCACGCCTTGGGGGAAATGCCCAATTCTAAGGGCGTAAATGATCACGCACGCACTGCCTAAACCGATGGTGAACTTAAGCGCCGCACTACAAATCTTCAAAAGGCTGTCGGCAGTGGACTCGATCGAAGAAATCACTTTTTTCATTGTTGGGCGCCTGGGGTACGTAGTGTTTGACAAAACTGAACGGGCGATCGCTTGTCTGCTTAACATGCAATAAAGATTGCGGATTGGACGCACGCTGGCAGACCTACAGAACGGATCGCAGTGGGGTTTCGTAGTTAGTGTTTAGAGGGCCCAGTCCGTGGCTGTCTTCGTGCCAAAGGCGACCGCTTTTGTCAAAAAATCAGACGCTAGCTCTTTGACCTTTCCCGTCATACCTTCCTTCGTCGCACTCACCAACTGATCACCCAGCGACGGATCCTTATTTTCAAGATTCGAAGGCATGGCCTTCAAGAGCTCCAACGTCCTCGCGGTCATGACACACCCCATTACAGTGCCATTGCTGAGCTGGGAGCCGCTGTCCAAATAGCCATGGTTACTCAACCAAATTACCGTCGAAACAAAGAACACCGCATCACGGCGAATGTGATACTCATCACCATCCCGCTCAGGCCGATTGACAGCCATTTGCTCCTCAAAGTCCTCCAACTGCAGCTCGATGGCGACTGGGAATTCTTGATAAAGCCTGGCGAAGATCGCCCCCACCAGCACGTTAAACCGCTCGATATTTCCCGCCGCCATGCCTAACTCTCCTTATTTTTTATTCAAACTGACGAGACGCGCGTAACCCTTCAAATGCACCAACGCAGCCGACTCAATCTGCAACCCTCGTAACTCAGTTGATCGCACTTCACCGTTGGGCAAGTAGACCGTCAACGTGTCCCCAAACACGCTGTAGGTAGCAGTGTATTCAACACCTTCGTACTCAAGCGTGATTTCCTCAGCCATCTACAAAACCTCATTGTCCATGTTCATTGATTGCCGCCGGCCACCGCCTCAAGTGGACCACTCGGTCGCAGTTGGCGGCAAAGTTGCAGCCACACTAACTACCACGCTTAAGAAGGCCAACCTTAAAAAGTTGTAGGCGGTTTCGCTTGCGAACTTGCGCTACATACCGCGTCCTTCAAATGCAGCCCTACAAGGCTACCGCCCCCGGTGCAATTGCCTACAGCCAACACAGAATCCCCCGGCAGCGCATCTGTCAGCCCACCGGTATCTTGTCTCCCGTCACCGCCCACAGTGACCAGGCAGAGCAACCAGTAGCACGCAAGTGCCTCTATGGACAGGACCGGTTGCTCACTGCCTGAGCTTTGATGACGACTGTACGCCGGCCCCTTGGTCACTCCGGCATTGCAAAATCCGCGACTCAATCGCAGGCGTACAGTCGGCATCTTTTTGCAAACCGGCCACTTTTATGGTGGCTGTGCGAGGGTGTTACTGTTGCATTGATTAGAGCCTTTGTCGGTACCTCGCATAGCTGCCTCCCTTTGCCTTAATTGCAGCCGCTTTTAGGCTCTACCTTATGGTGTCCATGCGTGGGGCTTCTTCGTGAGCGCCGGGGTTTGCTGGTTTTGACCGGTCTACCAACCTGCGTATGGCCACCACCCTTTGTTAGTGACCAGGCGGGGCAACCAGTAGCACGCAAGTGCCTCTTTGGCACCTCGCACAGCTGCCTCCCTTTGCCTTAAAGGGAAGGCCCCAACCCCGACCGCATTAATTACCAACCTACCAACAGTCTGTTTTGGGTGAACGCCCAATGCTAGCGCCCGTGCAAAAAAACCGCGCCCGTCTACGTCATCCACTGCCTTCCTAGACAGGAGGGGTGTCGTGCAGCGGTATCCAACCCAGCACCATGCTCGCTTTAAACCGCCAAAAAACTACGGAAGATTCTTACGGCCCACCGTGCTTAAACACGACCAAACGATCGCGTTTAAATTACACCAACTGTTACGCCATAAAGGCTACAGCACCTTGCGCCGTTGCCTACGGGTGCTTCAGAATCCGCCGGCTTACACGGCTATGGGATGGGCTATATCGTTTCCCTGTCACTGCAAAACAGTGATCGGGTTTGGTAGCCCGTTTCTTGATAGTCGTATGGCGGCCCTAATGCAGTCTCTTTTTTGAGGCTCAGCTTTTTATGGTGGCCATGCGTGGGGCTCATTCGTGAGCGCCGGGGTTTGCTATCTTGACCGGTCTACCAACCCACGCGTGGCCGCCACCCTTCGTTTGGTAGCGATAGTGACGGCTCAATATTCCCTAAAGGTAGTGAGTCATCTATGTTCAAAGTTACGCCAAACCCACCGGAAACCGATTCCGGTCCAATCCCGTACGACCCAGCGCTTGAACCTCAGAAGATAAAAGAGGCGACTAATCGCGCCATCAACTTCTATCTCAACCCCGATGCGCTAAAGACCTCAATTCCTACACGCAAGACCGGCAGAATCTTTCTCATCGACCCCACCGTGGATGAAGAAACGCTGCTCGTCGAAGCCAGCGAAACATTAGCAGCCGCCAGCGACATGGCCCGTGACATCGGCGGCGCCGTCGACACCCCTCAGCGCCGATCGATGCTGATTCTGCAGCAGGTGATCATGCTCAGTGAGCTCATCGTCAACCGGGTATTGGATGCCCGACGCTTACCCAGCTAGTGGCCAGGCCCTTCATTCAGGGGGCGTTCCCCTGACTGCACGCACGCCATCAACGATCGAGATGAACAGGCGTCACGCCTGTTCTCAAACCTCAAGCAGCGTTTACACGGAGTTAAAGCTGATGTCCAAGACACCACCCAAGCCGCCGGTCACAGACCCGGCGTCGCCTTATGAATCATTCAATTCCAAAAAGCTAAACGAAGCGGCCGAGCGTGCGCTCGATCATTACCTCGTGCCCGCGCAAATCATGGCCACACCCTACATCCCCAACAACCTGTTCATGGCCAACCCGCAATCTGATACCGAGTCCTTGCTGGTCAATGCCTGCGAATCCCTGGCCTCGGCCACGGTCATGCTCGGGAATTTTGCGGGGACGCTGGAGGGGTCGAACCGCAATGCGCTGTTGGGCATTGCGCAGGTCGTCATGCTGGGCGAGCTGGCGGTGAACCAAGCGTTGGATAATGTGGTGCCGAAGGATTAAGGCCGACGCGTTTGTAAAAGGTCGACACTGTGAGGAAGTTGAAGGCAGTCAGCCTGTAAAAGCTGACTGCTTTTTCTCAAGCAGAGAGAGCGTTAGGAACAGAGCCGTATAGCTTCAAAGTCTGCAGCGTCGCAACGTAGTAGTCACGATGGTCTCCAGCCCTGATATAACCTTCAGCCGTTAACCATTGCAATGTATCGGTTAGGAACTTCTCTTGTGGAGTCGATTTGTAAAACCCGCCGATAAACCCACTCGGCGTTTCGAACGAGCCCTTTTCGAGCTTGAATTTCTCGGCGTTCAACTCAACCTGAGTCGGGCAAGCGTCAATCAAAATTCTAAGAATGTCACGGGTTAGTAAATTGAACTGCTCTGCGTTTTCTGCACTCATCCAGCATTTTCCTTTTGGCTATAAATAGGCGTCACTGCCAAGTGATCTTAGCCAAAATCTGCAGGCGTGGTCCCCATTAAATCTCATTAAAAGCCAACGCTTCGATCGAACTGCATCATTCCGGCACTACTGACCGACCACTGATGAACCCGGAGCAATGACATGGACGACGCCCATACCTTCACCCTCAAATTCCCCTTCACCAGCGCTAGCGGCGAACAGCTCGCAACGCTGCCCATCAAGCGCCTCAAGCGCAAAGACATCAGCGCCGCGCAAGCGGTGACCAAAGACGAAGGCGCCATGGAAGACCAACTGGTCGCCAAGCTGCTGGGCATTACGTTGGAAGACTTGGGCGAGTTCGACATCGCCGACTCAACCCTCGCCACCGAGGTGTTGCGGGAAATGGCGGCCGGCCGAAACCTTGCTCCAGTCCTGGGACGAGGCGCTGCTGTTAGTCCTGAGGTTGCCGCCGTCTGAGATCGAACGGCTCGATATGGTCGATTACTGGCGATGGGTCGAGGTGTGTCAGCGCGAAATCAATCGCCGGCTCGAACTCGCCGAGCCATCGCGTAGCTGATCAGCGTCACCGCGCCCACCGCCAGCCCCGCCAGCAAGGCACCGCCCGCCGCAACAGGGGCGGCCGCCAGGGCCAGTAACGGCAACCCCACACAGAACGCCACGATCGCCGCCCACCACGGCAAATGCATCAGGCACAGCCACGCCAGCCAGATCACACCGGCGCCGATGGCCAGTGCATAGAGTGTTTTAGCGGTGCGCAGTGCGATTTTTTCAACCATGCCGGAAGCGTAGCAACGATGGCCAACGAAGTCCTCATCGGTTTAAAAATTGGCGCCGTTGTTTCCGGCAGCCTCAACGCGGCGTTTGGCTCGGCCAAGTCCACCGTGCGCCAATTGGGCCGCGCCGTCGACGGGCTCGCGCTCAAGCAACAGCACATCGGGCATGAGCTGTCGGCGTCGTTGGCCCGGGGCGGCACGGGCATTGAGCGCTTACGTCGCCAGTACGACGCGGTCGGTCACACCCTCGACCAGCTCAACGCCAAACAATTACGCCTCACGGCCAGCATGGCGCGCGGCAAGGCCCTCCGCACCGAACGCGGTGAGTTACGCGGTCAGGTCATGGAGGTCGTCGGCACGGGTGCGGCGTTGGGTGCGCCGATCATTCAATCGATGAAAACCGCCATCAACTTTCAGGACCAGACCCGCGATCTCGCCATCGGCGCAGGCTTCAACCCGGCGCAAGAGCGGCGCCTCAGCATGGCCCTGCGCGGCGCGGCGATCACCTGGAACCAGACCCAAACCGACGTCGCCCAAGGCACCGCCGTGTTGATCGCCGGCGGCATCGACAACCTCAAGCAGTTAACGGCCTACGCCCCAATCATGGCCAAAACCGCGACCGCCACCCGCGCCAGCATGGACCACCTCGGCGCGGTGGCCATCGCCCTCAGTGACAACCTCAACATCGGCGCCGCTGGGTTTGAGCGCTCAATGAACATGCTGGCCTTTGCCGGTAAAAGCGGCCAGTTCGAGCTGGCCGACATGGCCAAATGGCTGCCGCAATTAACACCCCAGTTCGCTGCCCTCGGCATCACCGGCGAGCGTGCCGTGGCGGAAATCGGCGCGTCGCTGCAGATCGCCCGTCGCGGTGCCGGCAGCAATGACGAGGCCGCCAACAACTTCAAAAACTTCCTCTCCAAACTCACCGCGCCAGACACCCTCAAGGCGTTCGAAAAAGCCGGCATCGACCTCAAAGGCAGCCTCAAAAATCTGGTCGGCGAAGGGCTGTCGCCGGCCCAGGCCATGCTCAGCGTCCTCACCCAACACTTGGGCCACAAAGCGCCAGCCGCCGCCGCGCAATACGGCAAGGCGCTGGACATCAAGGACCAGCACGAACAGCACATCGCACTGGCTCGGCTGGACGAGGCCTACAAGCTCGGCGAGCTGTTCGCCGACCAGCAAGTGTTGTCCTTCATCCGGCCGGCGCTGGCCAACCAGAAAGACTTGGCCGGCATCCAGCAAGGCAGCCAAAACGCCGCGGATCAGGGCGTGCTCGATGACGACTGGATCAAGCGGATGGGCAGCACCAAAGAGCAATTAAAATCCCTGCGCATTAATCTGGCGGACATCGGCATTTCCGTCGGCAATGCGTTGTTGCCCGCGATCATCGAGGTCACCCGCGCCGTCGTGCCGCTGATGCGGTCGTTCTCGGTCTGGGCGGGTGAAAATCCGGCGCTGATCAAAGGCGTGGTCGGGTTGGTCGGTGGTCTGTTGCTCGGCAAATTGGCGTTCATCGGTCTGGCTTACGGCGTCAATTTGATCATGGCGCCGTTTGTGGCGATGGCCACCACCGTCACGGCGCTGTCGGCGAAATTCACTTTGCTGCGCAGTGCCTGGCAGATGGGCAAGTTCACGCCGCTGATCACCGTGTTAAAACGAGTCGGCGCGGGCCTGCTCACAGTGGCGAAATACAGCGGGCTGTTCGTGCGCGGCATGCTCTTCGCGCTGGCCAGCCCACTCAAGTTGGCCGCTAAAGGCGGGTTGTTATTGGGCAAGGTTCTGGGCGGCACGTTGTTGTTCGGGCTAAAGCTGGCAGGCCAAGCCATCCTCTGGCTGGGCAGAGCGTTGATGCTCAACCCGATCGGCCTGCTGATCACCGGCATCGCGCTGGCCGCCTATTTGATCTATCGCCATTGGCAGCCGATCAAAACCTTCTTCACCGGCCTGTGGGCTGAAGTGAAGGCCGGTTTCAGCGGTGGCCTGTCGGGCATCCTCGGGGTACTGGTCAACTTCTCTCCATTGGGTTGGCTGTACCGCGCATTCGCCGGCGTGATGAGCTACCTGGGCGTCGAACTGCCCGGTAAATTCACCGAGTTCGGCAGCTTGCTTATCAGCGGTTTGGTCAACGGCATCCGTAACAGCGCCGGCCAGCTGAAAGACAGCGTCATTGGCATTGGCTCAGCCGTCAAAGACTGGTTCACCGACACCCTCGGCATCGAGTCGCCCAGCCGTGTGTTTATTGGCTACGGCGCCAACATCAGCCAAGGCGCCGCCTTGGGCATCAGCAGCCACGCGGCGTTGGTGCGACAGGCCGCACTGGGCATGGCCGCACAAAGCCGCGTCGACCTGGCGCCCCCCAATCTGATGCAAGTCACCCAAGCCAGCAGAATGGGTGTCGGCACATCGGCATCCGGCGCCGCGCCGACCATGACCTTTCATTTCTCGCCACAGATCCACGTGCCCATCGGCGCCGGCATGGACGCCATTCATCAAGGGCTGCAGGCCAGTTACACCGAATGGATGCGCATGATGGAACGCTACCTGCACGACACCCGCCGCCGTAGCTACGGCCCCTCAGCGCAGGGCAATGTCTGATGTTCGCCATCCTGGGCAACATTGAGTTCACCGTCGCCGGCGGCATCAGTGCCCTCGAACACAGCGGCACCGCCGATTGGGCCGAGCACCCACGCATTCAGGGCAAGCCCTTGTTGGAGTGGGTCGGCGAAGGGCTCGACGAATGTCACCTCAGCATCGAATTGCACCCGCTGTTGGGCGACCCGGAACAACGCTTGCGCGCACTGCGCGTGGCCAAAAGTCAGCATCAACCACTGGCCTTTGTCATGGGCAACGGCGAATACCTCGGGCCTTACGTCATCACCCACCTGAGCAACACCGTTCGCCGTGCCACCGCCATCGGCCAACTGATGGCCGCCACCGTGCAACTCAGCCTGCGCGAATACACCGGCGCCTTCGTCCGCAAACCCCATCATCCCGGCTTGCTCGATCCCACCGTCGGCGACCCGGCAACGGCCCTGGGCTCACCGGGCGTGATCTCCCGCCAGGCGTCAACGCCCAGCACTGCCCAACGCGTCCTCAGCCACGCCCGAACCGCCGGCAACGTCTTGCGTGCGGGCAAACAACTTTACGACGCCGCGCAAAGCGGTAACCCCTCGATCATCCTCGGCCAGGTCCCGCACTTGCTCGGCGTCACGGCCCGCGCGATTGAGCCGCTGCAAGGCTTCGTCACCGTCGCCGGCCTGCTGCGTGACGGCGCCGATTTGTCCCGCTTGGGTGAGGGCGTCTTGGCCAGCGTCATCGGCGCCCGCGCCAGCCTCAACCCCGTTGATCTGGCCAACATCATCGATCGCCTCAGCGCCTCACACGCCACCCTCGACCAGGCCATCACCGTACTCGACAGCGCCAACGAGCGGCTGGCCGGGCTGGCCGCCGACGTCCTCACCCGGAGAATCTGATGTTCATTCCGCACCACACCACCGAAGGCGAGCGCTGGGACCAATTGGCCTGGCGCTACTACGGCGACGCCCATCGCTACGGCCCCATCGCCGACGCCAACCCCAACGTGCCCCTCAATGCCACGCTGCCCTCGGGGCTGACCTTGGCCATTCCGCTACTCGCCGCACGGCCCACCGCACAGGACGTTCCGCCATGGATGCGCTAACCCAGCAACACGCCCCGCAGGCCCGATTTGTGCTCACCTACCAACAGCACAACATCACCCGCGATGTCAGCCAGCACCTGCTGTCACTGACCTACACCGACCACCTGTCCGGCCAGGCCGACAGCCTCGAAGTCGAACTCGAAGACACCCAAGGCCACTGGCGCAGCACCTGGTACCCCGGCCACGGCGACACCCTGACCGTGGCCATCGGCTGGGAAGGCACCCCCATGCGCACCCTCGGCCGCCTCGAAATCGACGAAGTCGAACTCAACGGCCCACCCTCGACCATCACCATCCACGCCCTGGCCACCGGCATCAACAGCCCACTGCGCACCCTCGAACACCGCGCCTACGAACACCTCACCCTGGCCGCCATAGCCCAACAAATCGCCACTCGCCAAGGCCTCACATTAGTCGGCCACATCGAACCCATCCCACTCGACCGCCTGACCCAACAAGACACCGACCTGACCTTCCTGCGCGACCTCGCCAACACCTACGACTACGCCTTCAAAATCGCCGGCCACCAACTCGTCTTCCACGCCATCCAACACCTGGCCAACGCCCAACCCGTCGCCACCCACCACCTCACAGACCTGGCCAACATCCACCTGCGCGACCAAATCAAAACCCTGCCCAAAGCCATCCAGATCCAACACAAAGACCCCGCCAAAAAACAACTCATCACCTACACCCTCATCAACCACCAAACCGTCGCCGTCCCCAGCAGCCACAGCCAAACCACCACCAGCGCCGACACCCAAAAAAACCGTCAACGCACCACCTCCACCGCACAAACCCACGCCAAAGCCAAAGCCCAACTCGCCCAAGCCAACCGCCAACGCACCACCGGCCAATGGACCACAACAGGCCAACCCCACCTCACCAGCGGCCACACCATCACCCTCAACGCCACCGGCCCACTCAACGGCCACTACCTCATCACCTCATCCACCCACCGCATCACCCGCCAAGGCGGCTACACCACCACCCAACACGTCTCAAAAATCCAACCCAACCCCTGACACCCCACAGCCCCCTGTGGGAGCGAGCCTGCTCGCGAAGAGGCCAGCCCAGACACCCCAAACCCACCAGACCAAAACGAGCCCCCATGCCCACCCAACTCGAATACGGCGAAGTCACCGCCCTGGACCACAAAACCTGCCGCCTACGCGTACGCCTCGACGACCGCGACGGCCTCCAGACCCACTGGCTCAACATCCCCCAACGCAACACCCAAGGCACCCAACGCCGCCCACTCATGCCCGAAATCGGCGAACAGGTGGCGGTGCTGCTGGATGCGGATGGCGTGGGCGGGGTTTATCTGGGCGGGATCTATTCAACGGCAGAGCCACCACCGGTGGTGGATGAAGACACGGAGTATGTGCGTTATAGCGATGGGACCGTGGTGTCGTATGACAGGACAGTCGGGGTAATTTCGCTGGATTGCGTGGGAGCATTGACAGTGAAATGCGAAGGGAACATCACAATTGAAACGAGCAGGCTGCTAGGGGTGAAAGCACTTTCGGCAATACTGCAGATCCCGCAGATCACGCTAAATGGTGATCTGCAGGTAAACGGCAGCATATCTGCTATTGGTTATGTGGGAACGGAGAGTGGAAGCGCGGACCTTCCTGCACTTTAAGCGGAGGCTCACTCCAATCGAATTCTCCATGCTCATCACGTGGAAAATCAGTTGGGACGACCTCTTTTATGACGCTAGACACATCTCCATTTCTCCTCAGACGGTAGGCAAACTCACGCTGTTCTCCATTCCATCTCACCCTCACGTCCTGGATGATGATGCCGTTTCTAGATTCAAATGTGATAGTGAAACTCCGATTTTCATACGGCTTAATGTAGGCCCACTCAAATTGGCGTGTGGCTTCAATGGGGACATCTCCCAAGCTTATTTTCTCAGAAGACATATGAGTCACGCCTTGGAAAAAGGTTGATCTTGAGTCAAGGTCATCGATCTTGGCATTCACTTGGTACATTGGATAATTACCAGCATTTTTTACAAGCCACTGGATTGTAAAAAAGGTAGGACGAGATAGCTCTGGCTCAGCAAAGCAGTAACTATCACCTCCAGTGATGTGATTGATTGTCCGTAGCGATTTCTCTTGGAAGTCATCAATCACATTTTCCAAACGCTGTTGCAAACTTGCGACACTAGCCTCCATTCCGGCTTGTTTGCGCACTCTAAAAAATTGCCCCGTCATATAGCTGACGAAGAAAAATGATCCAGAGAAATGAGTGATGGCTTCCTTAATCGAGAACGTTTGTCCCACCCAGTTGTAAGCGACCCATCCCGTAGCGGCTATCAACGGCAGCCAAAACTCCTTGCAGAGCTGTTTAGCGGTTCTTTTCCATTTACTCATGACCGATACGCTTCCTTTCGTTTTTGATACAGACCACATCGGCTACACGACCCGGATCTTTAAATCTGATTAAAAGCAGCACAAGCTCTTACGCATCACCATGGGCCCATGACAACGCCCATCCCCCACACCAGCATCACCGCCGCCCACTGGCAACCCGCACTCGGCACCACCGGCGAGATCGTCGAGGGCCTGCGCGACATCGACCAATCCCTGCGCATCATCCTCACCACCCCAAAAGCCAGCGACCCACACCGCCCGGAATTCGGCAGCAACCTGCACCTGTACCTCGACTGGCCCACCCACCGCGTCACCCCACACCTAGTGCGCGAAGCCATCGAAGCCATCCGCCGCTGGGAACCCCGCGTCGCCGTCGATCAAGTCCACATCCACATCAACACCCAACACATCATCGTCCACGTGCAATGGCGCGTCACCGGCCAGCTACCCCAGCGCACCGAGGTCCCCTATGCGCGAACTTCCTAAACCCGAATTCATCAAAATCGACCCCGCCGCACTCGAAGCCGAACTCATCGCCCGCTACGAACAAAAATCCGGCAAAACCCTGTACCCAGCCCAGATCGAACGCCTGTACATCGACCAGATCGCCTACGCCGTCTCCCGGTTGCAGATGAGCATCCAGCACGCCGGCGAACAACTCCTGGTGCGCTTCGCCCGCGGCCCCATCCTCGACTACCTCGGCGAGTTGGTCGCCACACCGCGCCTGCTGGCAAAAGCCGCCCGGTGCACATTGCGCTTCAACCTGCCGGCAAAATCAGCCCAGCCGGTGTTGATTCCGATCGGCACACGGGTCAGTACCCAAGATGCCAAACTGACCTTCATCACCGATCGCGACGTGACCATCCCCGCTGACCAAACACACGTGACCGTCACGGCAACGTGCCTGACCGTCGGCGAGCAAGGCAATGGCTGGACCATCGGCCAGATCAACGTGCAGGGCAGCTCGCCAGTCGCCGCGTTGACGGTCAGCAACACCACAACAACCGCTGACGGTGCCGCACACGAAAATGACGAGCGCTACCGCGAACGAATCATCTTGGCCCCGGAAGCCTTCAGCAATGCAGGCAGCCGCGCGGCGTACCGCTACCACACACTGGCCGTACATCAATCCATCATCGACGTCGCCGTTCACGGCCCAGACGAAGGTCAACCGGACGGTCATGTCGCGCTGTATCCCTTGACCCTCGACGGCCTGCCAACAGACTCACTGCTTCAAGACATCACACGCCAGGTCAGCGGCGAAAAGCTGCGGCCTCTGTGCGACACCGTCAATGCACTGGCCCCTGTCGAAGTCAGCTTCCAAATCAAAGCAAACCTGACGTTCTACACAGCCGTCGACCGCAGCGCGACAATGGCTGCGGCCCAAGCGGCTGCCAACGCTTACGCGCAAGAATGCAGCGCCACACTCGGTCACGATCTGGTCCCAGAACAACTGACCGCCGCGCTACAAGTCCCCGGCGTTTACCGTGCAGACCTGACAGTGCCGCAGAAAATTCGCGAGTTAAGCGGCAACGAATGGGCCCACTGCACCTCAATCGAATTGACCGATGCCGGGGTGGCCCATGGCTGACCCAATGCTGCCCCCCGCATTGGCCGGCGATGAACGT
Source organism: Pseudomonas sp. 29 (assembly GCF_002754355.1). Lineage (NCBI taxonomy): Bacteria > Pseudomonadati > Pseudomonadota > Gammaproteobacteria > Pseudomonadales > Pseudomonadaceae > Pseudomonas > Pseudomonas sp. 29. The sequence goes on along the minus strand of NZ_PEEY01000001.1, from coordinate 5,589,762 downwards.
TTCACACTGCTGTGCGAACTGCTCGACCAGTCATTGGCCAAGCTCGACATCAACACCATGCTGGTCTACCTGATCGACTGGGTGCAGCCCAAATTACTGCCGCACCTAGCCGACCAATTCTCATTGCTCGACGAAGCCGCCTGGCAACTCGCCGAGTCCGAACAAGCCAAACGCAACCTCATCAAAAACGCCATCGAACTGCACCGATTCAAGGGCACTCCTTGGGCGATTCGAGAAGTCATCCGCCTACTGGGTTTTGGTGAGGTCAGTCTTCAAGAGGGGCCTGCAACACAGCCCGATATTGAACAGAGCAAAAAGCCGATCTGGCCGCTGTACCGCGTCATCCTCAAGCGCCCGGTCACCAACGACCAAGCGGTGCTCCTGCGCCGCGTCCTCCTATCCGTCGCACCGGCACGCTGTCGCCTGGTCTCGCTCGACTATCAGTCCGTCGCCATCCGCTACAACGCAGTCGCCCGTTACGACGGCCAATACAACCACGGAAGCAGCTAATGGCCGACCTACCCGAAGCCAACCAATGGACGCCCGGCGTCTACCAGATCGAAACCTCCGACCCCGTCGTCGGCGGCCCGGAAGGCGTCACCAACCTCCCAATAAAACAACTGACCAACCGCACGCTGTGGCTCAAAGGAAAAATCGAATCACTGAAAACCATTACCGACAAAGTGATCCAGGCCACCGAGCGAGCCGCCGGCATTGCGCGCATCGCCTCACAAAACGCCGTCAAAGCCGGAACAGAGACCAATACAACCGTGACGCCCAAAACGCTCGCCAGCCTTTACCCGTTCCGTGGGCGCGCCGTTTTTTTCACCCCCGGCACCCACGTCTGGGAGGTGCCTTCGGGCGTCACTCAAGCATGGGTCGTCGTCATTGGCGGTGGCGGCGGTGGCGCTCGGTCCAAAACATTACCCGGGCCCTCAGGCGGGTCGGGCGCTGGCGTCGCTAAAAAACTCGTCGACTTACGCGGCATTGCCTCGGTAAACATCACTGTAGGCGCGGGCGGTAAGGGGGCGTCCGATATCGACACCATAGGAGGAGACGGCGGCACGACGCTTTTCGGAACGTTTGTCTACGCGACCGCTGGAAGGGGCGGAATGCTCGATGGTCACGCGCCACATGGGGGCACCGGCTACGGGGGAAATGAAAACGATTGCATCGGCGTCGCGGGTCACCCTGTCGGCAACGCTTCAAACACCGGTTTTCTAGGCGGTGCCGGCGGGGGCGGCGAGTCAGGAGCCTCTTCGGACGATACCCGCAAACCCGTTACGCCCGGACACGGAGGTGGCGGCCGCACCTCCAGCGCAGCACCGGATGGCGCTGACGGACGGGTAACCATTCAATGGTGACAGTCACGCGCGGGCGAACAACCGCTGAACGGTTTCTTATGCACCGATCAGGCGCCCCCGACACACCCTACAACGGCTGGCCCACAGCCAAAGGGACATAAACATGCAAGACATCCGCTGTGGCCAGTGCCACCGCAAACTCGCCGCCGCGCGAGGCTTCACCGACCTACAAATCAAGTGCCCGCGCTGCCGGACACTCAACCACCTGAAGGCCCCGAGCCTCCTATCCGAATGCCCTGAGCATCTGCCCACACGAGCGCAGACATGCCCCAGCCCACCATTGGAAGCCTGTTCGCAGGCATAGGAGGATTTGATGCAGGATTCGAAAACGCAGGCTACCGCACCGCCTGGCAAGTGGAACTCAACCCCACCAACCGGGCTGTCCTTGCCGACCGATTTCCGCACGCCACCCAGCACGAAGACGTACGCGACTGCGGCGCCCACAACCTCCAAACCGTCGACGTCATCACCGCAGGCTTTCCCTGCCAAGACATCAGCATCGCCGGCAGCCGCCCCGGCAACCAAACCACCCGAGGCCTACGCGGCGAACGCAGCGGCCTGTTTTGGCAAGTCATACGCATCCTCCAAGAGACACAACCTCGCTGGGTGGTGCTTGAGAATGTCGTTAACCTGCTCGCTATCAACGATAGCCAAGACTTTGAAACAGTCATCCGGGCCCTTGCGGACAGCGGGTATGTGGGATTCTGGCGAGTGCTTAATGCTCAATATTTCGGAGTCCCCCAACAACGTCGTCGAATATTCCTGGTCGCAGGTCATCAACGAATGCCCCCCATCGAGCTGCTGGCTGACGCCGCGCCAGTGGACGCAATACCTCCAGCGTCTCAATCGCAGCAATGGCCACGCCCCGCGGATACATGGGCTGCCAATACTCTATTGGCAAACAAAGCCGGCTCCCAAATCGCTATGGGCTGTACCACTTTCGTCGCTCACCCGAACGGATGGCATCAGATGGCTGAGCGGCAGCGAACGTCTGAACATGATGGGCTTTGCCTCGGACTGGATGCGTCCAACCTTGCAGAAGCTTTCGCTGCCGGAAACGCCGTCGTCCCGCAAATCGCCCAATGGATCGCCGAAAAACTAATAAAAGCCAACTAACCCCACCAGCGGGACCCCAGTTCCCGCTACCATCTGCAATTCCATTGCACCCAGTGCAAAAGAATCCACCTACAAATACCGCGCGCTAAGGCCCAAGCTTTACGCGCGCGGCATCAATTTCAGGTCGATGTATCAAGCAGCACACCTCGGTCAGTCCCCTCTCCCTCGGGGAGAGGGCTAGGGTGAGGGGCTCTTGATCTTAAAACACAAAAAAAGCCGCAACCCTAAGGTTGCGGCTTTGTCGTTTCAGCCCTTCAGATCAATGCGCAAACAGTGAATTGCCCTTCTGCCCCGCCAGCTTCTCAGGCTTGATCAGGAACTTCGCCAGTGCCGGCAACAGCCACAGCGCACCGAACATGTTCCACAGCAGCATGAAGGTCAGCATCAGGCCCATGTCGGCCTGGAACTTGATCGCCGAGAAGATCCAGGTGCACACACCGATCGCCAGGCACAGACCGGTGAACAGCACGGCTTTACCGGTGGATTTCAGCGTTTGGTAATAGGCTTCCTGCAACGGCAGCCCCGCGCGCAGGAAACTCTCCAGTCGGCTGTAGATGTAGATGCCGTAGTCGACACCAATCCCCACACCCAGCGCCACCACCGGCAAGGTCGCGACTTTCACGCCGATGCCCATGAACGCCATCAGCGCGTTGCCGAGTACCGAGGTCAGCACCAGCGGCAGGACGATGCACAGCGTCGCCGCCCACGAACGGAAGGTGATCATGCACATCACTGCCACGCAGATGTACACCAGAATCAGGATGGTCAGCTCAGCCTGCTTGATGACTTCGTTGGTGGCCGCTTCGATCCCGGCGTTACCGGCGGCGAGGATGAATTCCAGACCGTCCTTGTTGTTGTCCTTGGCGAATTCCTGCACCGCGTGCACCGCACGATCGAGGGTTTCAGCCTTGTGATCGTTGAGGAACACCAGCACTGGCGCCAGCGAGCAACTGTTGTTGTACAGACCGTCGGCGCGGGCAATCGAGTTGTTCAGCACGTCCGGGTTGCGCGACAGGGTTTCCCACTTCAGGTTGCCCTCGTTCATGCCCTTGATCATCTGCTTGGACACGGTCACCAGCGAGATCGCCGACTGCACGCCCTCGGTGTTCTGCATCTTCCACATCAGCTCATCGATCGGCGCCATGGCCTCATAACGCGAGCAACCTTCAGCCTTGGTCTTGACCATCACCACCAGCACGTCGGAACTGGTCGAGTAGTTGTTGATGATGAAGTTGTTGTCCTTGTTGTAGCGCGAGTCCGGACGCAATTCCGGCGCGCCCTGGTCGAGGTCGCCGATTTTCAGGTTCTGGCTGTACCAGAGGCCGCCGCCGAAGGCGATCAGCGCCAGCACCACCGAAATACGTGCGACTTTCGGGTTGGCGAAGTTCGACAGCAGGCGCCAGAACGGGTGTTCGCGGTTCGCGTCTTTCTTGCTCTTGGCAATCGCGCGCTTGCTGATACCGACATAGGAAATGGCGACCGGCAGCAGGATCAGGTTGGTGAACACGATCACCGCCACGCCGATCGACGCGCCGATGGCCAGTTCACGGATCACGCCGATGTCGATGATCAGCAGGGTGATGAAGCCCACCGCATCCGCAAGAATCGCGATCATCCCCGGCAGGAACAGTTGGCGGAAGGTGCGCCGCGCTGCAGTCAACGCGTTGTCGGCCTCGCTCGATTGCAGGGCGATACCGTTGATCTTCTGCACGCCGTGGGAAATACCGATGGCGAAAATCAGGAATGGCACAAGCATCGAATACGGATCAAGCCCGAAACCGAAGAAGTGCATCAAGCCGAGCTGCCAGACCACCGCCACCAGCGTCGTACTCAACACCGCAATGGTGCTGCGTACGCAGTTGGTAAACCACAACAGCAGAATCAGGGTGATGACGAAAGCGATGCCGAAGAACAGCACGACCATCACCAGACCGTCGATCAGGTCGCCGACCTTCTTGGCGAAACCGACGATGTGGATCTTGACGTTGGGATTCTGCGCTTCGAACTTGTTGCGGATCTTGTCTTCGAGTTCATGGGAGAACTTGCGGTAGTCCAGCGCGAGCAACTTGCCCTGGTCTTCCGGGTCCGGGTAGGACTCCAGCAGCGGGATGTCAACGATGCTCGACTTGAAGTCGTTGGCCACCAGACGCCCGACCTGACCTGACTTGAGTACGTTGTTGCGCAGCAGATCGAGACTGTCTTGCGAGCCGTTGTAGCTCTGCGGGATCACTTCACCGCCGGCGAAACCCTCTTCGGTCACTTCGGTCCAGCGTACGCTCGGGCTCCATAGCGACTTCAGGCCAGAACGGTCGACGCCGGAGATGTAGAACACCTCGTCGTTGATCTGGCGCAGAGTCTCCATGTACTCCTTGGAGAAGATGTCGCCGTCCTTGGCCTCCACCGAAATGCGCACGGTGTTGCCCAGGTTCGCCAGATCGTTGCGGTGCTCCATCATCTTCTCGATGAACGGATGCTTGAGCGGGATCATTTTTTCGAAACTGGTCGACGGCCGGATCAGCGTGGCCTGCCAGAACAGGAAAATACTCACCACCAGGCAGATGAGGATCACTGCCGGACGGTTGTTGAAGATCAGGCGCTCAAGAAACGTCGCCTTGTCCTGCTGAGGAGTGATCAAGGAAGTCATAGCCCCGCCTTCTTATTATTGATCTCGGCACCGTTTGGCAGCGTGGTGTGAACGCCACCCTGCCCGCTCAGAATCAGATTGCCGTCGCCGGCAGCGGTGACCGACGACAGGGAAATACGATCCGGACGGTTGAACACGCTGAAGGTCTCGCCGTTGTCGCTGCTGCTGATCACCGAACCGCCGTTGCCAACGATCACGATCGAGCCATCTTCAAGCAGGGTCGCGCCGGACAGGCCGAATTCCAGCGATCCGCGCGCAGCTTTCAGCTCGACCTGCTCCCAGGTGCTGCCGAAATCGGTGGAGCGGTAGAGGTTGCCGCGCAAGCCGTAGGCCAGCAGGGTCTGCGGTTGCGCCGTGCCGATCACGCCGAACAGCGAGCCTTCGTACGGGCCTTCGAGTTTTTCCCAGGTCTGGCCGTCGTCGGCGGAGCGGAACATGCTGCCCGACTCGCCGACGATGAACAGCCCAGCGTCCTTCACCGCCGCGATGGCGTTGAGGTGGAATTGATCTTCGTTGTCGAGGCGGTCGCTGACGTCCTCCCAGTTTTTGCCGCCGTCGGTGGTTTCCAGCAGTGCACCGTACGCGCCCACGGCGAGGCCGCTGTTGACGTCCTTGAACCAGACGTCGAGCAGCGGCGATTCGCGTTTGAGGTCTTCGAATTGCTTGGTCCAGGTCAGACCGCCGTCTGCGCTGGCGAGGATTTGCGCGTCGTGGCCGACCGCCCAGCCGTGCTTGTCGTCGACAAAGTACACAGCCGTCAGCAGTTGCCGGCTCGGCACCTTGGCCTGGGTCCAGGTCTTGCCCTGGTCATCGGAATAAAGGATGTGCCCGCGATCGCCGACCGCGACCAGGCGTGCGCCAGCGTGGACGACATCGAGAATCAGGCTTTTCGCGGCTTTGGCGGATTCGGTGGCATAGACCACATCGGCTGGCGCCTCGGCAGCAATCACAGGTGCCGATAACGTGGCCAAGCCCAGCATGGAGAGTGCTGTGGCCAGCAACGCGGTGTTGCGTAACGCCGGCGGGCGGCAACGACTCATAGACCTTCCCCTATTTATTATTGTTAGGCCATTGGCCTTCAAGGGCGCCGCAAGTGTGCTCCGCTGATGGCTGGTCAGAAGCATAGTCCTGAAACCCGCAATCCAGAGCCACTTCGGAAGCTGGCTCATCCTATCGGGCTTTCGAAACGTCTGACAATCGGCGCCACGTTATCTTTTGTTAACCGAAAGCGACCTTCTGTTACGAAGAAATTCCCCTGTGGGAGCGAGCTTGCTCGCGAAAGCGGTGGATCAGCCAATAAAGAGGGTGAACGTTACGCCGCCTTCGCGAGCAAGCTCGCTCCCACAGAGGTTGGTGGTGGTTGTGGGATTTGAATACATGACCATTCGCCGGGGTGATGCGGCAAAAGTTACCGGAGGGACTTGCACGATCGGTATTATGGTATACCATCAGACGCACAGACACTCTCAATCCCCCTACGGAGCAGCTCATGAGTTTCGAAATTCGCAAGATCGTCAGCTATGTCGAAGAAACCTTCATTGAAGGCGGCAAGGCCACTGACAAGCCAGTGACCATGGTCGGCCTCGCCGTGGTGATGAAAAACCCTTGGGTAGGCAACGGTTTCGTTGAAGACCTCAAGCCGCAGATCCGCGCCAACTGCTCCGACCTCGGTGCGCTGATGGTGGAGCGTCTGGTCGGCATCATCGGCGGTGCCGAGAAGATCGAGGCCTACGGCAAAGCCGCTGTGGTCGGCGCTGATGGCGAGATCGAACACGCCTCCGCCGTGATCCACACCCTGCGCTTCGGCAACCACTACCGCGAAGCGGTCAACGCCAAGAGCTACCTGAGCTTCACCAACAAACGCGGCGGCCCGGGCACTTCGATTCAGATCCCGATGATGCACAAGGACGACGAAGGTCAGCGTTCGCACTACATCACCCTGGAAATGCAGATCGAAGACGCACCGCGTGCCGACGAAATCGTGGTCGTGCTGGGTTGCGCTGACGGTGGCCGTCTGCACCCGCGCATCGGCAATCGCTACATCGATCTGGAAGAACTGGCCGCCGAAAAAGCCCAGTAATCACAATAAAAAGGCATTGCAGGAGCGCTCCATGATTCGGCTCACCGCTGAACTCACCCCGGCTGGCACCAGTTACCTGGCGACCGGCCAAGGCCAGCCCGTGGTTTTGATCCACGGCGTGGGCCTGAACAAAGAAATGTGGGGCGGGCAGATCGTCGGTCTGTCCAGCCAATACCGGGTGATCGCCTACGACATGCTCGGCCATGGCGCCAGCCCGCGACCGGCCAGCGGCACCAACCTGCTCGGTTACGCCGATCAGTTGCTGGAGCTGCTTGATCACCTCAATCTGCCGCAGGCAGCGGTGATCGGTTTCTCCATGGGCGGTCTGGTCGCGCGGGCCTTTGCCCTGCATTACCCGGAGCGCCTGCAAAGCCTGGTGGTGTTGAACAGTGTGTTCAACCGCAGCGAAGAACAGCGTGCCGGCGTCATCGCCCGTACCGCGCAAGCCGCCGAACATGGCCCGGACGCCAATGCCGAAGCGGCGTTGTCGCGCTGGTTCAGCCGCGAGTATCAGGCGGCCAACCCGGCGCAGATCGCCGCATTGCGCCAGACCCTCGCCAATAATGATCCTCAGGGTTACCTGACCACCTACGAATTGTTCGCCACCCAAGACATGTACCGCGCCGACGACCTGGGCAGCATTCAGGCGCCGACGCTGATCGCCACCGGTGAACTCGATCCGGGTTCGACCCCGGAAATGGCCGAGCAACTGGCCCGACGCATCCCCGGTGCGAAGGTTGCCGTGCTGTCTGAGCAACGGCATATGATGCCGGTAGAGTCGCCGCGTCTGGTCAACCAGACGCTGCTGGAATTTCTGCAATTCGCACACTCCCGACAAAACCATATAAAGGGGATCGTTGCATGACACTCGCACGCTTCCAGATGTGCATCGGCGGAGAATGGGTCGACGCCCTCTCCGGCAATACCTTCGAAAGCCTCAACCCGGCCACGGCGCAAGCCTGGGCCGAACTGCCCGACGCTGATGAGGCGGATGTCGAACGCGCCGTGCAATCGGCACAGACTGCTTTCGACAGCCCGGCATGGCGTGGCCTGACTGCCACTGCGCGCGGCAAACTGCTGCGTCGTCTCGGCGACTTGATCGCCGAAAATAAAGAACAACTGGCGCAGCTGGAAAGCCGCGACAACGGCAAGCTGATCCGCGAAACCCGTGGGCAAGTCAGTTATCTGCCGGAGTTTTTCCACTACACCGCCGGCCTGGCCGACAAGCTCGAAGGCGGCACGCTGCCGCTGGATAAGCCCGACCTGTTCGCCTACACCGTGCACGAAGCAATGGGCGTGGTCGCCGCGATCATTCCGTGGAACAGCCCGCTGTACCTGACCGCAATCAAACTCGCCCCGGCCCTCGCCGCTGGCAATACGATTGTGATCAAGCCGTCCGAGCACGCCTCGGCGACCATTCTTGAACTGGCACGTCTGGCGCTCGAAGCCGGGATTCCGCCGGGCGTGGTCAACGTCGTCACCGGTTACGGCCCAAGCACTGGCGCCGCCCTCACCCGCCATCCGCTGATCCGCAAGATTGCCTTCACCGGCGGCGCGGCGACAGCACGGCATGTGGTGCGCAGCAGCGCCGAGAACTTCGCCAAGCTGTCGCTGGAACTGGGCGGCAAATCACCGAACATCATCTTCGCCGACGCCGATCTGGACAGCGCGATCAACGGCGCGATCGCCGGGATCTACGCGGCCTCCGGGCAGAGCTGCGTGTCGGGTTCGCGACTGTTGGTGCAGGACGAGATCTACGACGAATTCGTCAGCCGACTGGTCGAACGCGCCCAGCGCATTCGCATCGGCAACCCGCAAGAAGACCACAGTGAGATGGGCCCGATGGCCACCGCGCAGCAATTGGCGGTGGTCGAAGGTCTGGTCGCCGACGCCATCGCTGAAGGCGCGCGTTTGCGCACTGGCGGCAAGCGCCCGGCGGATCTTGGCGAAGGCTGGTTCTACGAGCCGACGCTGTTCGAATGCGACCGCAATTCGATGAAGATCATGCAGGAAGAAGTCTTCGGCCCGGTGGCGTCGGTGATTCGCTTCAAGGATGAAGCCGAGGCACTGGCGATCGCCAACGACTCACAGTTCGGTCTGGCGGCTGGCATCTGGACCCGCGACCTGGGCCGAGCCCATCGCCTGGCCCGCGATGTGCGCTCGGGGATCATCTGGGTCAACACCTACCGCGCGGTGTCAGCAATGGCCCCGATCGGCGGTTTCAAGAACAGTGGCTATGGACGCGAAAGCGGCATCGATTCGGTGCTGGCCTACACCGAACTGAAAACGGTGTGGATCAACCTTTCTCAGGCACCAATGCCTGATCCGTTTGTGATGCGCTAGGAGTCCTGCGAAATGATCGAACCCGGCATTTACAAAGACGTCATGAGCTCGTTCCCGTCCGGCGTCACGGTGGTCACCACCCTTGACCCTGAGGGTGGGATCGTCGGCATCACCGCCAGCGCCTTCAGTGCGCTGTCGATTGACCCGGCGCTGGTGTTGTTCTGCCCCAACTATGCTTCCGACACGTATCCGGTGTTGCGTGACAGCAAGAAATTCGCGATCCATTTGCTGTCGGCTGACCAGACGGCTGAGGCCTATGCGTTCGCCAGTAAAGGCAAGGACAAGGCCAAGGACATCGCGTGGCATTTGAGCGAACTCGGCAACCCGATTCTGGCCAAAGCGACGGCGATCATCGAGTGCGAGTTGTGGCGTGAGTACGATGGTGGCGACCACGCGATCATTGTTGGCGCGGTGAAGAACCTGATCCTGCCCGAACAACCGGTGACGCCGATGATTTACCACAAAGGCAAGCTCGGGCCGTTGCCGACTCTGGCCTGAGGCGACAATGCGAAACCCTGTGGGAGCGAGCTTGCTCGCGAAGGCGTAGTGTCAGTCGACATCAATGTTGAATCTAGTGGCGCTTTCGCGAGCAAGCTCGCTCCCAAAGGGGATAGTGGTGTGAGGAGGAATGATGAGTAACGAAAAGTATGAGAAGGGCCTGAAGATCCGCACTCAGGTGCTCGGCGAAGCCTACGTGCAGCGTTCGATAGAGAACGCCGACGACTTCACCCGTCCGCTGCAGGAAATGGTTACCGAATACTGCTGGGGCCATGTCTGGGGGCGTGAGGGTTTGTCGCTCAAGGAGCGCAGCATGATCAACCTGGCGATGATCTCGGCGCTCAACCGTCCGCACGAACTCAAGCTGCATGTGCGTGGCGCCTTGCGTAACGGCCTGAGTCGTGAGCAAATACGCGAAATTCTGCTTCAGGTCGGCATTTATTGCGGCGTTCCGGCAGCCGTGGACAGTTTCCGGCTGGCCCATGAAGCCTTTGCCGAAGCCGACGCCGAGGCCTCCAGTTAAACCCTCGGCTGTTTAGATGCCCGTCTGGCATGGACAGCCAACTTAAAGAGCGGACCCCATGAAACGCCAGCCACTCGACGACAGCTTCAAGGTCAATCGCAACCCCGTTACCCTGCGCGAAATCGTGCTGGATAAACTGCGTAGCGCGATCATGAATTTCCAGCTCATGCCCGGTGATCGTCTGGTCGAACGCGATCTGTGCGATCGCCTGGGCGTCAGCCGCACCTCTGTGCGTGAAGCCCTGCGTCACCTCGAATCCGAAGGTCTGGTCGAGTTCGCCGATGCCAAAGGTCCGCGTGTCGCCATCATCACATTGGCCGACGCCGTCGATATCTATGAATTGCGTTGCGTGCTGGAAGGTCTGATCGTTCAGCTGTTCACCCTGCGCGCCAAGGCCAAGGACATCAAAGCCCTGGAAAAAGCCCTCGACGACAACCGCAAGGCGCTCAAGGACGGCGAGTTGCAGCAGGTGATCGACTCGGTGCAGGGTTTCTACGACGTGCTGCTCGAAGGTTCGGGCAACCATGTGGCGGCGACTCAACTGCGCCAGTTGCAGGCGCGTATCAGCTACCTGCGCGCGACCTCGGTGTCCCAGGAAAACCGTCGCGGCGCGAGTAACCACGAAATGGAAAAAATGGTCGAGGCGATCAAAAGCGGCGATCCGCTGGCGGCGCATCAGGCCTGTGTCGACCACGTTCGCGCCGCTGCTGCCGTGGCCCTCGATTACCTCAAGCGCAAGCAGGAAGAGACTGGCGCTACCCCGCCAATCACCCTGCCGATCGCCTTGAAAGAACCCCGTATAGGTCACTGATATGTTCAGCCCGAGCTATTGCCCGAAATGCGGTGGCCCTGACCTCGGTCAGCAGGTGCCGCCGGGCGATACGCACGAGCGCCTGATGTGCCGCGGCTGCGGCTACATCCACTACGTCAATCCGAAGATCATTGCCGGCTGCATCATCGAGCAGGACGGCAAATACCTCTTGTGCCAACGCGCGATCCCACCGCGCCCGGGCACCTGGACGCTGCCCGCCGGGTTCATGGAAAGCGGCGAGACCACCGAGCAAGCGGCCGTCCGTGAAGTCTGGGAAGAAAGCGGTGTGCGCGCGGAAATCGTCTCGCCGTATTCGATTTTCAGCGTGCCGAAGATCAGCGAGGTGTACATCATCTTCCGTGCGATCGCGCTGGAGATCACCGGGCAGTACGGCCCCGAAACCATGGATTACAAGTTCTTCGCGCCGGAAGAGATTCCATGGGAACAGATCTATTACCCGGCGATCCGGCAGATTCTCGAGCGCTATATCGAAGAGCGCCAGGCTGGGGTGTATGGGATCTACATGGGCAATGACGATAGCGGCAAGATTCACTTCATCCGCTGAAGATTGCCTATCCCCCTGTGGGAGCGAGCTTGCTCGCGAATGCGGTCAGACATTCAACATGTGTATCGACTGACACGACGCCTTCGCGAGCAAGCTCGCTCCCACAGTGTTTAGTGGTGTTGCTTAAATTGGGGCGATGCCTTCAACGATGACGATTTCCGCCCTCGCCCATTCTTCGCGGTAACTTTTCGCTTCCTGGTACGCCGCCGAGTGGTAGCACGCCACGGCTTTTTCGTAGCTTTCAAACTCGATCACCACGCTGCGCTGCGGCGTCTCGCGCCCTTCCATCGCCTCGCTGCGCCCGCCTCTGGCCAGAAACTTCGCGCCAAACGCAGCGAACGCTGCCGGCGCACGCTGGGTGTATTGGCTGTAATGATCGGCATCGGCTATATCCACGTGAGCAATCCAGTACGCCTTCATAGTGACCTCTTTGTTGATTTTGTATTATGGTATACCAATATATTTCCAACGAACCCTGAGAGTCCAGCATGGCCTTCAACAGCATCGAAGAAATCATCGAAGATTATCGTCTTGGCAAAATGGTCTTGCTGGTCGATGACGAAGACCGCGAAAACGAAGGCGACCTGCTGCTGGCCGCCGACCATTGCACGCCCGAGGCGATCAGCTTCATGGCCCGCGAAGCGCGCGGTCTGATTTGTCTGACCCTGACCGACGAACATTGCCAGCGTCTGGGTTTGGAGCAGATGGTGCCGGCCAATGGCAGCGTGTTCAGCACCGCGTTTACCGTATCGATTGAAGCAGCGGTAGGCGTGACCACCGGCATCTCCGCAGCAGATCGCGCTTGCACCGTGGCCGCCGCCGTCGCGCCGAATGCCCGCGCTGAAGATCTGGTACAGCCCGGCCACATCTTCCCGCTGCGCGCCAAGGAAGGTGGCGTGCTGACCCGCGCCGGCCACACCGAGGCCGGTTGCGACCTGGCACGTCTGGCCGGTTTTACCCCGGCCTCGGTGATCGTCGAGGTGATGAACGACGACGGCACCATGGCCCGTCGCCCGGATCTGGAAGTGTTCGCGCGCAAGCACGGGATCAAGATCGGCACCATCGCCGACCTGATCCACTATCGCCTGAGCACCGAACACACCATTGAACGCATCGGCGAACGGGAGCTGCCGACGGTGCATGGCACGTTCCGCTTGATCACTTTTGAGGATCGCATCGAGGGCGGCGTGCACATGGCGATGGTCATGGGCGATCTGCGCCGTGAAGAACCGACGCTGGTGCGCGTGCATGTGATCGATCCACTGCGGGATCTGGTTGGCGCGGAATATAGCGGGCCGACGAACTGGACGCTTTGGGCGGCGTTGCAACGGGTCGCTGCTGAGGGGCACGGGGTTGTGGTGGTGTTGGCCAATCACGAGTCTTCGCAGGCGCTGCTGGAGCGGGTGCCGCAATTGACTCAGCCGCCGAGGCAGTTCAGCCGTTCGCAATCGCGGATTTATTCGGAGGTGGGGACCGGGGCGCAGATTCTGCAGAACCTTGGGGTTGGCAAGTTGCGTCACCTGGGCCCTCCTCTGAAATACGCCGGGTTGACCGGGTATGACCTGGAAGTGGTCGAGAGTATTCCGTTTACCGAGTGAAGCTGCCCTCACCCCAGCCCTCTCCCCGAGGGAGAGGGAGCCGACCGAGGTGTTTAGTCGCTATACGCCGACCTGAGATACCGAGTCGAACTCAGGTTTTGGACAGCCTCCAATCGGCCCCCTCTCCCGAAGGCAGAGGGAGCTGACCGAGGTGTTTAGTCGCTATACGCCGACCTGAGATACCGAGTCGAACTCAGGTTTTGAACAGCCTCCAATCGGCCCCCTCTCCCGAAGGGAGAGGGCTGGGGTGAGGGGCTGGATCTGACATTCACAAAAAACATCCAAGCCGAACGCATCAAATAACCGCCCGGCCAGATAACCGGTAAGGCAAAGTGCTTGCACAAAGTTTGGAATACCATAATATGATATTCCATAGACCGGACATTCCAACGAAGGTCCATCTACTGCTCCCGACAGGCGGGCAACAACGCAAGCCCGCTCAAAAACACAACAATGAGGGCGTAAAAATGGTGTTGAACAAAGCTGCAACCGCGATCTTTTTTGCGGGACTGCTCAGCGTTACCGGCCAGGCTGCAATGGCTGCCGAGAGCGTGAACTTCGTCAGCTGGGGCGGAAGCACCCAGGATGCGCAGAAACAGGCCTGGGCCGATCCGTTCAGCAAGGCCAGCGGCATCACCGTCGTGCAGGATGGCCCGACTGACTACGGCAAACTCAAAGCCATGGTCGAGAGCGGCAACGTGCAGTGGGACGTGGTCGATGTCGAAGCCGACTTCGCCCTGCGTGCCGCCGCTGAAGGCCTGCTCGAACCCCTCGATTTCAAAGTCATCCAGCGCGACAAGATCGACCCGCGTTTCGTCAGCGATCACGGCGTCGGCTCGTTCTTCTTCTCCTTCGTCCTCGGCTACAACGAGGGCAAACTCGGCGCCAACAAGCCACAGGACTGGAGCGCCCTGTTCGACACCAAAACCTACCCGGGCAAACGCGCCCTGTACAAATGGCCAAGCCCTGGCGTACTCGAACTGGCGCTGCTGGCCGACGGCGTGCCTGCCGACAAGCTTTACCCGCTCGACCTCGATCGCGCCTTCAAGAAACTCGACACCATCAAGAAAGACATCGTCTGGTGGGGCGGCGGCGCGCAGTCGCAGCAACTGCTGGCCTCCGGTGAAGCGAGCATGGGCCAGTTCTGGAACGGTCGCATTCACGCCCTGCAAGAAGACGGCGCACCGGTCGGTGTGAGCTGGAAACAGAACCTGGTCATGGCCGACATTCTGGTGATTCCAAAAGGCTCGAAAAACAAGGACGCGGCGATGAAGTTTCTGGCCGCCGCCAGCAGCGCCAAGGGCCAGGCCGACTTCTCCAACCTGACCGCCTACGCCCCGGTCAACCTCGACAGTGTGGAGCGTCTGGATTCGACGCTGGCCCCCAACCTGCCGACTGCCTACGCTAAGGATCAGATCACTCTAGATTTCGCGTACTGGGCCAAAAACGGCCAGGCCATCGCGACACGGTGGAACGAATGGCTGGTCAAATGAAAATGGCGGCCACCGCGTCCCGTCCCTCCACTGCCACCGGGAGCGCGACCAGCGCTGCCGGTTCGGCCCACGGAACACAGGCGGTTGCGATGCAGCAAGCCCCATCCCTCAGACAACGCTGGCGCGGCGCCGGCAACCTCGCTCCGGCACTGTTGTTCATCGGCCTGTTCTTTCTCGCGCCGTTGATTGGCCTGCTGTTGCGCGGCGTGCTCGAACCGACCCCGGGCCTTGGCAACTATGAACAACTGTTCGCCAACTCGGCGTACGCCCGAGTGCTGCTCAACACCTTCTCGGTGGCCGGGCTGGTAACGCTGTTCAGCCTGTTGCTGGGCTTTCCGCTGGCCTGGGCGATCACCCTGGTGCCGCGTGGCTGGGGGCGCTGGATTCTCAACATCGTGCTGCTGTCGATGTGGACCAGCCTGCTCGCCCGTACGTATTCGTGGCTGGTGCTGCTGCAAGCGTCGGGCGTGATCAACAAGGCTCTGATGGCGATGGGCATCATCGATCAGCCGCTGGAAATGGTCCACAACCTCACCGGCGTGGTGATCGGCATGAGCTACATCATGATCCCGTTCATCGTCCTGCCGTTGCAGGCAACCATGCAGGCCATCGACCCGATGATTCTGCAGGCCGGTTCGATTTGCGGAGCCAGCCCGTGGACCAACTTCTTCCGGGTGTTCCTGCCGCTGTGCCGGCCGGGTCTGGCCTCCGGTGGCTTGATGGTGTTCGTCATGTCGCTCGGTTACTACGTCACCCCGGCGCTGCTCGGCGGCGCGCAGAACATGATGCTGCCGGAGTTTATCATTCAGCAGGTGCAATCGTTCCTCAACTGGGGCCTGGCCAGTGCCGGCGCCGCGTTGCTGATCGCGATCACTTTGGTGCTGTTCTACTTCTACCTGAAGCTTCAGCCGGAATCCCCGGTTGGCGCCAGTAACGCGAGGTAAGCCGACATGCTCCTGACCCCCAATGCGATGAGCCGGCGCATGCGCTTCGGTTTGTATGCAACCACCGGGCTGATCGGTCTGTTCCTGCTGTTGCCGATCGTCTTCATCGTGCTGCTATCGTTCGGCTCCTCGCAGTGGCTGGTGTTTCCGCCACCGGGCTGGACGCTGAAATGGTACGGCCAGTTCTTCTCCAACCCCGATTGGATGAACGCCGCAGCGGCCAGCCTCAAGGTCGCCGTGCTGACCACGATCTGCGCCGTGGCCCTCGGTCTGCCGACTGCGTTTGCGCTGGTTCGCGGGCGTTTTCCCGGTCGGGAAATGCTCTACGGCCTGTTCACCCTGCCGATGATCGTGCCGCTGGTGATCATCGCCGTGGCGGTGTACGCGCTGTTTCTCAAGCTCGGTTACACCGGGACGATGTTCGCGTTTGTCGTCAGCCATGTGATCGTCGCGCTGCCGTTCACGATTATCTCGATCATCAACTCACTGAAGCTGTTCGATCAGTCGATTGAAGACGCGGCGGTGATTTGCGGTGCTTCACGCCTGCAAGCGGTGTTCAAGGTGACGTTCCCGGCGATTCGTCCGGGTATGGTTGCCGGCGCCCTCTTCGCCTTCCTCGTTTCGTGGGACGAAGTGGTGCTCAGCGTGATGATGGCAAGTCCCACACTGCAAACGCTTCCCGTGAAAATGTGGACCACCTTGCGCCAGGACCTGACGCCAGTGATCGCCGTCGCTTCGACGCTGCTGATCGGCTTGTCGGTTTTGGTCATGGTCATCGCCGCCGCGCTGCGCCGGCGCAACGAAATCAGCGCCTGAGCGCCCAGGAGTACGACATGAGTGCCGTGATCAAAGACGCTTCCCAGCAGAATGACAAACCCCTGGTCAGTCTGCGCAACCTGAACAAGCATTACGGCGACTTTGCTGCCGTCGACAACATCTCGCTGGACATCAAGGACGGTGAATTCCTGACTTTCCTCGGCTCCAGCGGCTCGGGCAAGAGTACGACCCTGTCGATGCTCGCCGGATTTGAAACGCCGAGCAGTGGCGAGATCCTCGTCAACGGTCAGTCGCTGGTGAATGTGCCTCCGCACAAGCGTGACATCGGCATGGTGTTCCAGCGTTATTCGCTGTTCCCGCATCTGTCGGTGCGCGACAACATCGCCTTTCCGCTGGCGATCCGCAAACTCGCCGCCGCCGAACGTGACAAGCGTGTCGACGCGATGTTGAAACTGGTCCAGCTCGAACAGTTCGCCCATCGCCGCCCTTCGCAACTGTCTGGCGGCCAGCAGCAACGTGTCGCCATTGCCCGGGCGTTGGTTTACGAACCACGCATCCTGCTGATGGATGAACCGCTGGGGGCGCTGGATAAAAAGCTGCGTGAAGATCTGCAGGATGAACTGCGCCAACTGCATCGTCGCCTGGGCATCACCATTGTTTACGTGACCCACGACCAGGAAGAAGCCATGCGTTTGTCGCAGCGCATTGCGATTTTCAGTCACGGCAAGATTGTTGGTCTGGGCAGTGGTTATGACCTTTATCAAAATCCGCCGAATGCGTTTGTGGCGTCGTTCCTGGGCAACTCGAACTTCCTCAAGCTCAAGGCGCAGGGCAATGCGGCGGCTTCGTTTGAAGGACAGTCATTGTCGATTCGACTGACCGCTGGGCTGCATACGGATCAGGATGTGTTGCTGATGGTGCGGCCGGAAAAAGCCTTGGCGTTGAGCGTGGCGCAAGCGATCAGCGAACCGCTGCCGTCGGGGTGGAACGAGGTTTCAGCGAAGGTGGTGGAGGTGTTGTTTCTGGGTGAGAGCCAGACTTGCAGTGTGGTCACGTCGGGCGGCACATCAATGACGGTGAAAGCACTGTCAGCCGCCGGCATGCCGCTCAAGGCTGGCGACCCGGTTCAAGTACGCTGGGCCACCGCTGACGCCTGCGTCTACACCGAATGGACCGACAGCGACCTGAACAAGGCTGCGGGTTCTCACTGATAGCGTGTTGTCTGTGAGATTTACCCCCTCACCCCAGCCCTCTCCCCCAAGGGGGGCGAGGGGGAAAGGGAGCAGATCGGGGGCTTTTCAGGACCTGAGTTCGACTCAGGACTTTCAAGTCGATGTATAACGCCAAAACAACCCGGTCAGTCCCCTCTCCCTCTGGGAGAGGGCTAGGGTGAGGGAAACAGTCGACGCGGTATCAGACAATAGCGCGGTGCAGTGGTCAACTAATTCCGGACACCTCGATAGGTGGTTTTGACGCCATCGCCCGCTCGTAAGCGGTCGGTGGCAGATATCCCAGTTTCGAGTGCAACCGTTCGTTGTTGTAAAACCCAACGATGTACTCGGTGATGTCGCGGATTGCTTCAGCATGGTTCGCGTAGTCACGGCGCCATACCCGCTCCATTTTCAAACTCAAAAAGAAGCGCTCCATCACTGCGTTGTCCCAGCAATTACCTTTGCGGCTCATGCTCTGCTGCATGCCGTTTCTTGCCAGTAATTCTCTGTAAGTTGCACTCGCATATTGGCTACCCCGATCTGAGTGGGCAATCAAGCCTGGCGGCGGTTGACGCTGCGCGATAGCCAGTTGCATCGCGGTGCACACCAGCTCTGCCGGCATATTCGGAGCCATCGACCAGCCCACTATCTTGCGTGAAAACAAGTCCAATACCACGGCCAGATACAGCCAGCCACTGCGGGTGCGGATATAGGTGATGTCAGCCACCCAAGCCTTGTTTGGCGCCACTTGATCAAATTTTCTGCCCAGTACATTCTCTGCAATCGGCAGGTCATGATTGCTATCGGTCGTGTGTACAAACTTGCGCTTCCAAGCCGAACGCAGCCCATTAGCTCGCATCAAACGACGGATTTTATACAGCCCGACAAGCATGCCCTTGGCACGCAAAGCGTCGCGCAAAGGGCGGCTGCCGTAGCAGCCTCCACTCTCGGTAAAAGACGCCTTGAGTTGCACAACAACAGGACAACTCTGCCGAACAGGTGCATCAGCACGCTTCTGAGACTCATAGAAGCCCGAACGACTGATGCTCAGCAACCGACAGACATGTGCCACTGAGTAAGCCTTCTGTTGCAGCTGCCGAACCAGTCGATACGTTACTTCAGCTCGCGGGCAAAGAAGGCGGTAGCCTTTTTTAAGATGTCGTTGTCCATCTTGAGCTGCCGATTTTCCTGCTCCAACTGCCGGATGCGCTGCTGTTCCGCCGTCAATGGCTTGCCGATTCCGGCCTGTCCCAGTTGCTCTGCCTCGTATTGCTGAACCCAGCGTCGAACGGCTGTCTCACCAATGTTCAGATCCTGGCAAACCTGCGTAACGGTCAGTCCCTGATCCTTGATCATCTTCACGACTTGCAGCTTGAAGCTGTCGTCGAATGCCCTGCGTTTTTTAGTCATGAATAACTCCTCGATAGATGTATTTTCCACCTATCGGGGTGTCCGGGGAAATTAGACCACTGCACGGTAGCCTTCAATCTCATCTGGCCACGCGGTCAAGATCTCAAACCCCGTCTCCGTCACCGCCACCATATGCTCCCACTGCGCCGACAACGAGCCATCCTTGGTCAGCACCGTCCAGCCATCCGGCATGTTTTTCACATGACGCTTGCCGGCATTGAGCATCGGCTCCACGGTAAAAATCATCCCCGCCTTGAGCTTCATGCCCTGATTCGGAAAGCCGTAATGCAGGATCTGCGGCTCATCGTGATAGACCTTGCCGATCCCGTGCCCGCAGTACTCGCGCACCACGCTGAAGCCTTCTTTCTCCGCCAGGCTCTGAATCGCATGGCCGATGTCGCCCAGCGTGGCGCCCGGCTTCACCACTCGAATACCCGCGCACATCGCCTCGTAGGTGGTCTTGATCAGGTGCTGCGCTTCAGGTGTCGCCTCACCGACCACGTACATGCGGCTGGTATCACCGAACCAGCCGTCCTTGATCACCGCGATGTCGAGGTTGACGATGTCGCCATCCTTCAGCGGCGTGCCCGATGGGATGCCATGGCACACCACGTCGTTGACCGAGGCGCAGACGGTTTTCGGAAAGCCGTGATAGCCGACGTTGGCCGGCACCGCTTTCTGCACGTTGACGATGTAGTCGTTGCACAGCCGATCCAGTTCATCGGTGGTCACGCCGGCCTTGACGTGCGGCACCAGCATTGCCAGCACTTCAGCGGCGAGTTTGCCGGCAGCGCGCGATTGCGCGATGTCGGCCGGGGTGTTGATCTTGATCTGGTTTCTCATGCGCTGACGGCTTCCTGAGTCAGTTGTTGCAGGTCGAGCCCGCCATTTTGTTCGGCGCGAATCAGCAAGCGGCAGATCGCACTGTGGTCGAGGTTGGGGTGCAGTTCGGCGAGCATGCCGATGCGCATCCAGTGCTCGGCTTGCGCGTTGATCGAGCGGCTGAGGGCGTTGCTGGAGATCCGCAGATTCTCGTGCATGTCCTCTGAAATCTTTACGATGCCCATATATGAATCCGATACGATGTGTATATGGATCGTATATTAGCCAAGGCTTAAGCGAAATTGCAAATCAACCCAGCGCCGCGTCGAAAAACGATGAGATGAGCCGACTGGAACGCCGCTCCGCCAGGCAGTACAGATAAGTCTCGGTGAACAGCTCCTCGCCCTCGATTCTGATCGTGCGGATTTTCGGGTCGGCTATGAACTCTGCTTCCGACACCACGCCCAACCCCAGCCCGCGCACCACCGCCTCACGCAACGCCTCACGACTGCCAATTTCCATGGCGATCCTCGGTTTCACCTGCGCCGCATTCAGAGCCTGCTCCAGTACCAACCGCGTGGTGGAACCGGGTTCGCGTTGCAGGAGCCGCTGCCCTTCCAGTTCCTCCAGCCGCACGCTGCCACGATTGGCCAGTGTATGTTCATGGTGGGCGAACAAGATGATCGCGTGCCGCGCATAACGCACCGAACACAACGCCGGATCATCCTGACGCCCGGCCAGCACGGCGATGTCGGTCACATAGTTTTCCAGATCCGACAGCACCTGTGCCGAGTTGCCGACGCGGATCGACACATCGATATTCGGATGCTGTTGCAAATAGCTGTCGACCATTTCGATCACATGAAACGGCCCCACCGCACCAACCTTGAGCTGGCCGCTGTCGAGCCGTCCGGAGTCGCGCAGCAGGTTGTGCGCTTCCAGTTCCAGCAAGGCAATCCGTTGCGCGATCGGCAGCAACTGCCGCCCGACATCGGAAAGCTCGATCCGCCGCCCGCGCCGATGGAACAGCTCAACATTGTGCTGGCGTTCCAAGGCTTGTACTTGCGTGGTCAGGGTCGGCTGGCTCAAGCCTGACGCCCGCGCCCCGGCACTGAAACTGCCGTGACGGGCGACGGCGAGAAAGGCCCGCAGTTTGGCGCTGGACATCCATAGACTCCATCAATAGTTAGCTGTCGTTTCGCATATTGAATTGATTGAATGACTGTCACGTGACAGACCTAGCCTGTGGCAACTCCCAACCACACCGTGGAATGCCATGAAAACAATCAAACAGTTTCTGCGTGTCGCCAGCCTCACCGTCATTGCCCTCGGCGCCAGCCAGGTCTGGGCCAAGGACAAATTGACCATTGGCTTGATCCCCTCGGAAGATTCCCAGGCGATGATCGAATCGAGCAAGCAAGTGCTCGACGATCTGCAAGCCAAAATCGGCATGCCGGTGGTGCCGTTCGTGGCTACCGACTACAACGGCATCATCGAAGCGCTGCGTTCGGGCAAACTCGACGTCGCCTATCTCGGGCCGTTTTCCTACGTGCTGGCGACCTCGGTGGCGGATGTCGAGGCGTTCTCGGTGGCGGTGACCAAGAAGACCGGCCAGAGCGCGTACAAAAGCGTGATTCTGGCGCGCAAGGACAGCGGCATTCATTCGCTGGCCGACCTCAAGGGCCATACGTTTGCATTCGTCGACCCGAGTTCAGCGTCCGGGCATCTGTTTCCCAAGGCTGGCCTTGAGCAGGCCGGTTTTGCTCCGGACAGCCTGTTCAAACGGGTGATTTTCTCCGGCTCCCACGACGCCAGCATCCTTGCGGTCGAGAACAAAAAGGTCGACGCCGCCGCTGTCGCCGACCGCATCTTCGCCAGCGCCGTGGCCAAGGGCGTGGTGAAGCAGGATGACTTTGAAATCGTCTGGAGTTCCAAGCCGATTCCTGAGTCGCCGATGGTCTGGCGCAAGGCGCTCGATCCGCAACTGAAAAAGAAAGTCGCCGATGCACTGGCCGCGATCAAGGACGTGCCGTGGGGCGATCAGGGCCTGCTCAACGGCTTTCAGCCCACCACCGACGCGTCGTATGACGTGGTGCGCGAAACCGCCAAGGTGCTCGATCTCGATTTGCGGAGCATGAAATGATCAGCATCCGCCAACTGACCAAACACTACGGCAGCAACCCGGTATTGCGCGGCATCGACCTTGAAGTCGCTGCGGGCGAATTCGTCGTGGTGCTCGGTCAGTCCGGCGCTGGCAAATCGACCTTGCTGCGTTGTATCAATCGCTTGGCGCAGGCCGACAGCGGCACGCTGAACGTGGCCGGCATCGACGCCCTCGCCTGCCCTGACACCAGCGTTCTGCGCCGTGAAGTGGCGATGATTTTTCAGCACCACAACGTCGTGCCTCGCCTGAGTGTGCTGAAGAACGTGCTGACCGGTCGCCTCGGTTCCGTCGGCACCCTCGCCTCGATTTTGCAGCTGTTCCGCCGTGACGATGTGGCGTTGGCGATGCAATGCCTGGAGCGCGTCGAACTGGCGCACAAGGCTGGCGAGCGCACCGATTCGTTGTCTGGCGGACAAAAACAGCGCGTCGGCATCGCCCGCGCCTTGGCGCAACGACCGCAGGTGATTCTGGCCGATGAACCGATTGCCAGCCTTGACCCGAAGACCGCGCGCCTGGTGTTGCAGTACTTGCGCGATGCCACCCGCGAACTGGGCATCACCGTGCTGTGCAATCTGCATCAGGTCGAATACGCCCGTGAGTTCGGCGACCGCGTGGTCGGCCTCGCGCACGGCAGTCTGGTGTTCGATGGCAAAGCGTCGAGCATGACTGAAGCCGATCTGGCGCGAATCTATCCGGGGCAATCAACAGAGTCCTCCGCTGACGTCCCGACGACCACCCTGTCCTACCGCACTGCATCGAGGGCCTGAGCATGCAATCGCAAAACTACCAGTGGGTCGGCGATCGTCCCCGTGGCCCGCGCAGTTGGCTGACCACCGGCGCCGTCGTCCTGATCGTGCTGTGGACGCTGAACTGGAGCGCACAAGGCGCGCAGCTCAGCCTCGGTGAACTGGCCGCCGGGTTGCCGCAGATCGGCGACTTTCTCTCGCGCACCTTTCCGCCGGACCTGAGCATCCTGCCGCGTCTGATCGCGCCTGCGGTGGAAACCTTGCAGATCGCCATTTGGGGAACCCTGCTTGGCGTCTTACTGGCGATTCCAATGTCGTTCCTCGCCGCGCGCAATTTGAGCAGCAACCGCTGGCTGTTTCACGCCACCCGCCAGGCACTGAATTTCACCCGCAGCATCAACGAACTGATCCTCGCGCTGATCTTCGTCTCGGCGGTTGGCCTCGGCCCGTTCCCCGGCGTATTGGCGCTGGCTCTGCATGGCCTGGGCATGCTCGGCAAATTCTTCGCCGAGAGCATCGAAGAGATCGACCAAGGCCCGATTGAAGCGCTGCAAGCGACCGGAGCTCGGCCGCTACAGGTGATCGTGTTTGGTGTGCTGCCACAGGTCATCACCGCGTGGATTGCCGTGATCCTGTACCGCTTCGAGGTCAACCTGCGCTCGGCCACGGTGCTGGGCATGGTCGGTGCCGGCGGTTTGGGGTTCGAGCTGGTGAGCAGTCTCAAGCTGTTCAAATATCAGGAAACCGCGACCTGCATCATCGTCATCACCTTCATGGTGATAGTCGCCGACGCCATCTCCAGCCGCCTGCGCGCGGCGATCCAGAGCGGTTCGGCGCACTAGCGTAAAGCTGCTATCGGCTCAGCCGATTCAAACCTGCGATTTATCGATTTGTGCCGTTGTCGGTCGCCCTCGACTATGTGGCCACACGACAACAACAAGAAGGATTGACCATGACTGCCCGCTTCCAGAACCCCGTCGATACCCGTTTCGGCTGGGGCAGCCTGCAAGACCTTGCCGCCATCACCGAGCAGCAGCGCGTCGCGCTCGTAACCTTCCCTGAAGCCCGAGGGCTGGGCTTGGTGGACCGTTTGCAAAGCTTGCTCGGCGAACGCCTGATCTACGTTTTCGAAGACGTCCAGCCCAACCCCGACGTCGCCCATCTGCGCAGCACTTACGAGCACTTCTGGCAACACGCCGGTGACTGTGACGTGGTCCTCGCCGTGGGCGGCGGCAGCGCCATCGATACCGCCAAAGCATTGATCGTCGGCACCGAATCCGGCCGTTTCGATGAACTGCTGAGCCTGCTGGCGACAGGCAAACCGTTCACCCCTGCACATTGCAAACAACTGATCGCCGCGCCAACCACCGCCGGCACCGGCAGCGAAGTCACGCCGTGGGCGACGATCTGGGACAGCGCCAGCCAGAAGAAATACTCGCTGCACCTGGACTGCACCTGGCCAAGGGTGGCGATCATCGACCCGCAACTGATGCTCACCGTACCGGCCGGCGTCACCGTTTCCACCGGGCTCGACGCCCTGTCCCATGCGCTGGAAGCGATCTGGAACGTCAACGCCAACCCGGTCTCAGACACCTTTGCCATTTCCGCAATTGAAGACATTCTCGAATGCCTGCCGCGTTTGCACAAAGATCTGTCGAGCCAAGAGTTGCGCACGCGCATGGCCCTCGCCGCACTCAAGGCCGGGCTGGCGTTTTCCAACACCAAAACCGCGCTGGCGCACTCGATTTCCTATGAGATGACCTTGCGCCACGGTTTGCCCCACGGCATCGCCTGCTCCTTCACCTTGCCGCTTGTTTTGGGTTTGGCCTGGGGCCACGACGCTACTCGCGACCGTACCTTGCAACGGGTATTCGGCGCGGACCTGAGCAAAGCCCAACAGCAACTGCGCGAGTTCCTGCACAGCCTCGGGGTGAAGACCGAGTTTGCCGATTACGGCGTCTCGGCCAAGGACGCCGAAGCCATCATCCAGCTCGCGATGCAGGGTGCGCGCGGCAAGAACTTCATCGGTTCACAAGCCGCCTGACGCCTGATAACACCCAAGTCACCCAAGCACCGCCAGCGGCATGCAGCCGCGGTGATTTCCTGTCGCACCAAAAAAGAGTGCACCCGCCGACGACACCCGGCGGGAACCGACAACAATAAGGAAAAGATCATGAATCGTGCCGAAACAATGCCTGGTCTCGCCGTCCGTTCTGCCTCGTTCCGGGTCGCCCAGTGGCGCATGCTGCTGGCAGCGATGTTCTGTTACCTGTTTTTCTACACCGGTCGGCAGACCTTCGGTTTTGCCATTCCGGGGATTCAGGCCGAGTTCGGCCTGAGCAAGGAAACCCTCGGCTGGGCCTCTGCAGCGATGCTCTGGGCCTACGCGATTGGGCAGGCGATCAACGGCAACCTCGCCGATAAATTCGGTGGTCGACGGATCATGACGCTGGGTGCGGTGCTGTCCTGCGGTGCCAACTGGGTGACCAGTTTTGCCGGTGGTTTCACCAGCCTGATTCTGCCGTGGGGCGTCAACGGTTACTTTCAGGCCTTGGGCTGGGCGCCGGGCGGTCGGCTGATTGCCAATTGGTGGGCAGCGGGTGAGCGCGGCAAGGTCTATGGTTTTTACACCTTCGCAGCCGGTTGCGCGTCGATTCTGTCGTACGTCACCTCCATCGTCGTGCTCGAAGTGCTGCAACTGGAATGGCGCTGGATCTTCCGCTTGCCAGTGCTGCTGATGCTCGCCGGCGGGATCATTTTCTATCTGGTCGCCCGCGAACGCCCGCAGGATCTGGGCTTCGAACCGGTGGGTGATACCGGTGTGGCCAACGCTGACGATAAACATCAGGAAGCCGCGCAGGGCGAAGTCGAGTCCTCGGCACAACGCTATAAAGCGGTGCTGAAGAATCCCCGCCTGCTGATCGCTGCGCTGTCCCTGGGCTTTCAGAACGCGGCGCGCTACGGCTTGATCGTCTGGGTGCCGGTGCACTTTCTCGGCGCCAACTGGAAAAGCGGCGACAGCATGGTCGACCCGAAATGGATCACCGTCGCCCTCCCCGTCGGCATGGCGGTTGGCGCGTTGAGCAATGGCTGGGTGTCGGACAAGTTGTTCGGCTCCAAGCGGTATCTGGCGATCATGCTCTATATGGTGCTGGGCGCGGCGACCAGCCTGTGGATGTGGAGCCTGCCACCACACAGCGTCATCGGCCTGATCGCCCTGTTCCTGTGCGGCTTCTTCGTCTACGGCCCGGCCTCGAGTTTCTGGGCGCTGTGCCCGGATCTGGTCGGGGCCAAACGCGCCGGTACGGCGACCGGAATCATGAACTTTTCCTCATACCTGTTCGCCGGCCTGGCCGAGCCGATGATCGGTCGTTTGCTTGACACCACGGCAAACACGTCTCTCATCTTCATAGTGGTCACCAGCGCCTGCCTGTGCAGCGCGGCAGTGGCATTGTTCATTCGACGCTGACGGGGCTTGCATGTACCAGTATCACAAGTGGTTGCGTTCGTTTCATGCGGTGGCCAAGACCGGCAGTTTTACCCTTGCGGCGGAGTACCTGAGCGTCGGTCAGCCGACCGTCAGCGAACAGGTCAATGCGCTGGAAAACACCTTCTCGGTCGAGCTGTTCCATCGCCGTGGCCGCTACATCGAAATGAGCGCCGCCGGGCACAAGCTCTATGCGATCACTCAGGGCCTGTTCGGTCAGGAGGATGAAGCCGTGCAACTGTTGCAGAGCTTCAAGCAGCGCAAGACCGGAATGCTGCGCCTCGGCGCGGTGTCACCGCCGATTGCCATGAACCTGACCTATGAGCTGATGCAGCGCCATCCGGATATCGAACTGGAAACCTCGTTTTCTTCGGAAAAGGACACCCTGGCGCGGTTGTTCAACTTTGATATCGACGTGGCGATTCTGGCCTTGTCGGAATTCGATGAGCGCTTCCACACGCGGTTGTATCACCGCTATCCGATCATCGCCGTGGTGCGTGATGACCATCCGTGGGCCAGTCAGGCGCAGGTTCACATCAGTGAAATCAGTGGCGAAAAATGGGTGATGCGCGAATCCAGTGCACGCACCCGGCAACTGGTGGAAGAAAGCTGCAAGCGCCTCAATATCGATCTCAACTGCGTCATGCAACTCAACAGCCGCGAAGCCATCGTCCACGCGATCGTCAAAGGCATCGGCATCGGATTTGTCTCGGCGGTCGAGTACGCCGAAACCCCGGGCACCACGCCGATCACCTTTGTCGATCACCCGTTTTTCATCGAATACCACCTGTGCTGCCTCGGCATCCGCCGGAACCGGCCAGTGATTGCCGAACTGTTTGATGCGAACCCACCGCTGACCTGATCAGCACTGACCCTTGAACCGCCTACCTCATTGCCGAGGGACGGCCCACGCTTACCTGAAAACGGAGATTGACCATGCAGTACCAACAACCGACTCACCTGCAAGCCGCGATCCTCGACTGGGCCGGCACCGTTGTCGATTTCGGCTCGTTTGCGCCAACGCAAATCTTCGTCGAAGCCTTTGCCGAGTTCGGCGTCGCGGTATCGCTGGAAGAAGCGCGCGGGCCGATGGGCATGGGCAAGTGGGATCACATCCGCACCCTGTGCAACCTGCCGCAGATTGCCGAGCGTTACCGCGCGGCGTTTGATCGCTTGCCGAGTGACGACGATGTAACGGCAATCTACGAACGTTTCATGCCGCTGCAGATCGAAAAAATCGCCCTGCATTCGGCGATGATCCCGGGTGCGCTCGAGGCGCTTGCCGCGTTGCGCGACAAGGGTTTGAAAATCGGTTCGTGCTCGGGCTACCCGGCGGTGGTAATGGCCAAGGTCGTCGAACTGGCGCGGGAAAATGGCTACGTCGCTGACCATGTCGTCGCCACCGATGAAGTGCCGAATGGCCGTCCGTATCCGGCGCAGGCGTTGGCCAACGTGATTGCCCTGGGCATCGATGACGTGGCCGCCTGCGTCAAGGTCGACGACACCTGGCCGGGAATTCTCGAAGGCCGCGCCGCCGGCATGTGGACGGTGGCGTTGACCTGTTCCGGCAACGCACTGGGCCTGACCTATGAGCAATACAAGGCGTTGCCGTCGGATCGACTGGCGGAAGAACGCGCGCGGATCGGCAAGATGTTCGCCCCTTCACGTCCGCATTACCTGATCGACACCATCGCCGAGCTGCCCGAAGTGATCGAAGACATCAATGCGCGCCTGGCCCGGGGCGAAACTCCTCAGTCCTGCTGATTGATCGTCCGCACCTCGCGCTGATCGTTCCCACGCTCTGCGTGGGAATGCAGCCCGTGACGCTCCGCGTCACTGGACGCGGAGCGTCCCTAGAGGCGTTCCCACGCGGAGCGTGGGAACGATCAACAGCCAAATCGCGGGCAAAAAAAAGCTGCCAAAACTGGCAGCAAAAACTTTAAGAACACGCGATGTATTGACCTCAGCATAGACGCCGGATAATGACAGTGTCGTGACAGTCGCAAATTCATTCAATCGCCCCGCCCCCGTCATCAGGATGTCATCAAGATCACGGCAGAATCCTCGCAAACCGTCTTGAGCCTCGCGACGGATGCTCTGCAAGGATTCCCATGAAAGACGACGCCTCGCTGTTTGCCGCCATCGACCTGGGTTCGAACGCCTTTCGCCTGATGATCGGCCAGTCGGTGCGCAGCCGCAAAGGCTTGCAGATTCAGGAAGTGAAAACCCTGCGCGAACCGGTGCGCCTTGCCGAAGGCTTTGACGGCGGTGCGCTGGATGCACTGGCACTGGATCGCGGCTGGCAGGCGTTGGCGCGGTTCGGCAAGAAGCTGCGTGGTTTCGAGGCCGGCCGGGTTCGTGCGGTGGCCACCAGCGCGGTGCGTGAAGCGGACAACGCGCAACTGTTTCTGGCCAGTGCCGAGCGGCATCTGGGCTTTCCCATCGACGTCATTTGCGGCCATGAAGAGGCGCGGCTGGTCTACGCCGGCGTAACTCACGCCTTGCCCAGCGCCGACGACCTGCGCCTGGTGGTCGACATCGGCGGCGGCTCCACCGAGCTGATCCTCGGCCAGGGCTCACAACCCTTGTTAACCGAAAGCATCGCCATCGGCAGCGGCACCTTGAGCACGCGATTCTTTCGCGGCGGCGATGTGTCCGCCGGCGCGCTACAGGAGGCCGAACGCTTCGCCATCCTGCAGTTTGAAAAAGTTGCCCGGCGCTACCGTGCTCAGGGCTGGCAGCAAACCATCGGCTCTTCCGGCACCGCGCGCATGCTCGCCAAAGTACTCAAGACCAATCGCCTCAACGACTTCGGCCAGGACGGCATCACCTACGGCGGACTGCTGCGCCTGTCGCTGCTGTTGTTGAAGGTAAACAACGTGCAACAACTCAAGCTTGCCGGTCTGCAACCACACCGCCAGAGCATTCTGCCCGGCGGTCTGGTGTTAATGCTGGCGGCATTCAAAGTGTTCGGTATCGCACAAATGCTGCCCTCCGAACCGGGCCTGCGTCTGGGCGTGTTGCACGGTTTGATGAGCCAGCACTAATCCTCGCCGCAACAGATTCGTCTCCCCTTCGGCGGCTTGATCGACTAACATGCCGCCGCTGGTTCCCGAACGGGACTAATAGGGAATCCGGGGTGCTTGCACAGCATTGACCGGAACTGCCCCCGCAACTGTAGGTGCCGAGCCTGCTCCACGACTGCCACTGGGTGAATCCCGGGAAGGCCGGAGCCAGGCGATGACGCATCAGTCAGGAGACCTGCCGGCACAGTGATTACTAACCGGCGGGGTGTCCGGGAAGGACATCGTGCCGTGCGCGTCTTCGTTGGCTGCCCGGCCTTGCGCTGTTTTCCTGACCGCGTTCGATGGTGTGTTTCCAGACCGTACTCTCCCGCTCCCCGTACGGTTCCCCTGGAGACTGCCCCATGCTGCTGCCCCGCGTTGCCACCCTCATTACCGGCCTGAGCCTTGGCGCCCTGGCGCAGGCGGCCCCGACTGTCTATCCACTGACGGTCGAGAACTGCGGCAGCACCCTGACCTTCCAGCACGCACCGACGCGCACCGTGACCATCGGCCAGGCCGGCACGGAGATGCTCTACGCCATGGGCCTGGGCGACAAAGTCGTCGGCACCTCACTGTGGTTCAACAATGTGCTGGCCAAATACAAGGCACAAAACGACCAGATCGAGCGCCTGGCTGACAACGAGCCGAGTTTCGAGTCGGTAATCGGCAAGCGTCCGGAACTGGTCGCCGTGGAACTGGAATGGATGGTCGGCCCGCAAGGCGCGGTGGGCACGCGCGAGCAGTTTCATGAACTGAAGATTCCAACGTACCTGCTGCCTTCCGATTGCGAAGCCAAGGACAACCTCGTCGGCGCCGATGGCACGCGACTGGCGCCGTTTCGCATCGAGACGATTTACAAAAGCGTGAGCCAACTGGCGCAGATCTTCGATGTTCAGGAGCGTGGCCAGCAGCTCAATGATCAACTCAAGGCGAGTCTCGCCAAATCGATTGCCACCGCCCAAGGCAAACAGCTCAAAGACGCCAGCGCTCTGGTGTGGTTCTCCAGCGCACAAATGGACATCGAGCCGTTCGTGGCCGGGCACAAAGGCGTTCCCGATTTCATGCTCAGCACCCTCGGCGTGCGCAACGTGGTGGCGTCCGATGAGGAGTGGCCAACGGTCGGTTGGGAAACCATCGCCAAGGCCAATCCGACCTTCCTGGTCATCGCGCGCATGGATCGTCGACGCTTCCCCGCCGACGACTATGAAAAGAAACTCGCCTTCCTGCGCAGCGATCCGGTGACGCGCAACATGGACGCGGTGAAACACAACCGCATCATCATCCTCGACGCCATGGCCCTGCAGGCGAGCCTGCGCATGTTCGAGGGCATTGAGCAATTGGCCACGGCCATCAACGGCTATGACCTGTCGCAATGAGTGCCAGCCTGATCCGCACGCTCCTGGCCCTGGCGACCCTGTTGATTGCAGTGGTCGCCGGCGTGGCCATCGGTGAAACCTCGATTGCACCAGACGTGGTGCTGCAAGTGCTGGCGAACAAATTGTGGGGCGCCGGGCATGTCCTCGACCCGATCGATGAAGGCATCGTCTGGAACTACCGCCTGACCCGGGCATTGGTCGCGGCGGCATGCGGTGCAGGGTTAGCGACCTGCGGAGTGATTTTGCAGTCGCTGCTGCGCAATCCGTTGGCCGATCCCTATCTGCTGGGCATTTCTGCCGGCGCCTCGACCGGGGCGGTGATGGTCGCGCTGCTTGGCGTAGGTGCCGGGATCATCTCACTGTCAGTCGGTGCCTTCGCCGGCGCGGTCACGGCGTTCGTGCTGGTGATTGTGCTGGCGCGGGTCAGCGGCTCGGCCAGCGGTACCGGGCAGATCATTCTCGCGGGGATCGCCGGTTCGCAGCTGTTCAATGCGCTGACGGCGTTTCTGATCACTCGCTCGGCCAGCTCCGAGCAGGCGCGCGGGATCATGTTCTGGTTGCTGGGCAATCTTGGCGGCGTGCGCTGGCCATCGGTGTGGCTGGCGGTGCCAGTGGCCGTGTTGGGGTTGGTTGTGTGCCTGTGGCATCGGCGGGCGCTGGATGCGTTTACCTTTGGTGCGGATTCGGCGGCGTCGCTCGGCATTCCGGTGCGGCGTGTGCAGATTCTGCTGATCGGTTGTGCAGCGCTGGTGACGGCAGTGATGGTGTCGATTGTCGGCTCTATCGGTTTTGTCGGTCTGGTCATTCCTCATGCCGCGCGTCTGTTGCTGGGCACCGGTCATGCGCGGTTGCTGCCGGCCAGTGCGTTGGGTGGCGCGGTGTTTCTGATAGCCGCCGATGTGCTGTCGCGCACACTGATCAAGGGCCAGGTGATTCCGGTCGGGGTGATTACCGCGCTGGTCGGCGCGCCGGTGTTCGCCTTGATTCTGGTCGGCCGCAGGTCGGCACGATGAACAGTGTCTTGAGTTGTTCCGGCCTGAGCTTCAGGGTGCGCGGCGCCGAGTTGCTCAACGGTGTCAGCCTTGAGGTTCAGCGTGGCGAAACTCTGGGCATTGTCGGGCCGAATGGCGCGGGCAAATCCACTCTGTTGAAGTTGCTGGCCGGGCTGCGTGAACCGAGCGCTGGCCAGGTGCTGCTTGAAGGTCAACGCCTGGGCAAAATGGCCCGGCGCAGCATTGCGCAAAAGCTTGCGGTGGTTGAGCAACAAGCTGATACCGACGATGGCATTCGCGTGTTCGACGCAGTGGCGTTGGGGCGTACGCCGTGGTTGTCGGCGCTGCAACCGTGGTCGCAGGCCGACGACGCGATTGTTCAGCAGGCGCTGACCGACGTCGACGCGATGCACTTGCGCACGCGTCTGTGGCGCAGCCTGTCCGGCGGTGAACGGCAGCGGGTGCACATCGCCCGGGCACTGGCGCAGCGGCCGCAGATTCTGTTGCTCGACGAGCCGGCCAATCACCTCGACATTCAGCATCAACTGACCATTCTCAACGTGGTGCAGGCGTTGCCGGTGACCACGCTGATTGCGCTGCATGATCTCAATCAGGCGTTGAAATGTGATCGTCTGGCGGTGCTGGAGCGCGGGCGGCTGGTGGCATTGGGCAAGCCGCTGGAGGTGCTGACACCGCAGCGCTTACAGGAGACGTTCGGGGTCAGGGCGCATTACCTGACGGACCCGTTCGATGGGGCGCAGATTCTCAGATTTCACTCATGACGTTGTGCATGTGGGTTGTTTGCCAGACCGGGTCAGCGTCGACGTCGATAATCTTGAAGCCTTGGCGCTGCCAGAATTCGATGGCGCCCGGCAGAAATGGATGGGTGTGCAGGTAGATCACCTCGACGCCGTCGGCGAATGCCAGGTCTTTGAGTGATCGGTACAACGCCGCGGCCAACCCGGAACGCCGTTGTGAAGGCACGACGAACAGGCGCACGATTTCCACTACCTTGCGGCCGGGATAATCAAGGTTCGGGAAGCGTCGGTCGTAGGAGAGATAGCCGATCGAGGCCACAATCTGCCCCGCATGACGAGCGATCAGAAAGCGCCCTGCCCCACGCAGATAAACCTCGGCAAAACGCGCCAGATCGTCGGGTATGCCGGTCGCGCTGAGCTTGGGGAAAAGCTCGGCGCGGGCGTTTAGAACAAAATCAAGAACTTCAGGAATGTCGGCGTCGGACACGGCCTGAATGATGTATTGATGATTCACGTAGCGGCAAACACCTAGGATGCGGTTGGTCACATTAGCAATAACAGATTCCGTGAGGCCATCCAGAATTTCATGACTTGCCCAAAACCCTGTGGGAGCGAGCTTGCTCGCGAAGGCGGCAGATCATCCAACATTGATGTTGACTGAATGGACGCTTTCGCGAGCAAGCTCGCTCCCACAAGTGTTGTATTTCATGCAACCCGAGCGTTATGCCAGCTCTTTGCGCAGCTGCCGGGCGGCAGTAACCATGTGCACCAGCGCCGCCTCCGTCTCCGGCCAGCCACGGGTTTTCAAACCGCAATCCGGGTTGACCCACAGCCGCTCGGCCGGAATCCGCTTGGCAGCCTTGCGCAGCAGATTAGCCATTTCCGAAGCATCCGGAATGCGTGGCGAGTGGATGTCGTAGACGCCCGG
The DNA here is from genome assembly GCF_002754355.1 of Pseudomonas sp. 29. Taxonomy (NCBI): domain Bacteria; kingdom Pseudomonadati; phylum Pseudomonadota; class Gammaproteobacteria; order Pseudomonadales; family Pseudomonadaceae; genus Pseudomonas; species Pseudomonas sp. 29. The sequence continues at coordinate 5,556,047 of NZ_PEEY01000001.1, read as the reverse complement.
GCCGATTTCGTTCGGGTAGGCGAAGGCTTCGAAGGCATCCAGCAACTCCATGTCGGAACGCGAGGTTTCGATGGTGATCACGTCGGCATCCATCGCCGCAATCGACTCGATCACATCGTTGAACTCGCTGTAGCACATGTGCGTGTGGATCTGCGTTTCGTCGCGCACACCGGAGGCGCACAGACGGAACACTTCCGTCGCCCAGTCCAGATAAGGCTGCCACTGCGCCTGACGCAACGGCAGCCCCTCACGGAACGCCGCTTCGTCGATCTGCACGATCTTGATACCGGCGGCTTCCAGATCAACCACTTCATCGCGGATCGCCAGCGCCAGTTGCCGGGCCTGCACTTCACGGCTGACATCCTCACGCGGGAACGACCACATCAGCATGGTTACCGGGCCGGTCAGCATGCCTTTCATGACCTTGTCGGTCAGACCTTGGGCGTAGCGAATCCATTCGACCGTCATGGCTTTCGGGCGGCTGAGGTCGCCGAAGATCACCGCCGGTTTCACGCAACGCGAACCGTAGCTCTGCACCCAGCCAAACCGGGTGAATACGTAGCCATCCAGTTGCTCGGCGAAGTACTCGACCATGTCGTTACGCTCGGCCTCACCGTGCACCAGCACATCGAGGCCCAGACGTTCCTGGATTTCCACCGCGTGGCGGATCTCGCTGTGCATGGCTTCGGTGTATTCGGCTTCGGTCAGCTTGCCCTGTTTGAACGACTGACGAGCGAGGCGGATCGACGCGGTTTGCGGGAACGAACCGATCGTCGTGGTCGGGAACATTGGTAGATCAAGACCCGCGCGCTGTTTGGCGATGCGCTGGGCAAACAGCGACTGACGCTGGCTGTCCTTGGCCGTGATCGCCGCAACCCGCGCCTGAACCGCAGGTTTGTGAATGCGCGGCGAAGCAGCGCGAGCGGCCTGCACCGAACGGCTTTCGGTCAATGCTCGCAGCACTTTCGGCGCTTCCGGCTCATTGACGGCATGCGCCAGAATTGCCACTTCTTCACACTTCTGGACGGCAAAGGCCAGCCAGCTTTTCAGTTCGGCATCGAGCTTGTCTTCACGACCCAGATCCACCGGGCTGTGCAGCAGCGAGCAGGACGGCGCGACCCACAGGCGATCACCCAGACGCTCATGGGCATGGCGCAATGTCGCCAAGGCGTTTTCCAGATCGCAGCGCCAGACATTCCGCCCGTTGATCACGCCCAGGGACAACACTTTGTAGGCCGGCAGACGATCGAGAATGGTCGGGTACTGTTCCGGCGCGCGGACCAGATCAATGTGCAAACCATCAACCGGCAGGTTCGCCGCCAGACCAAGATTTTCTTCCAGACCACCAAAGTAAGTCGCGAGCAGTTTCTTCAGTGGATCACGCTGAATCTGGTTGTAGGCACGCTCGAACGCGTTCTTCCATTCCTGCGGCAGATCAAGCACCAGAATCGGCTCGTCGATCTGTACCCATTCCACACCTTGAGCGGCGAGGCGCGCGAAGATCTGGCCGTACAGCGGCAGCAAACGATCGAGCAATTCCAGCTTGTCGAATTCCGCGCCCTTGGCCTTGCCCAGCCACAGATACGTCAGTGGGCCGATAATCACCGGTTTGACGTTGTGGCCCAGCGCACGGGCTTCTTCGACTTCTTCGAACAACTGCTCCCAGCCCAACTGGAACTGTTGATCCGCACTGAATTCCGGGACCAGATAGTGGTAGTTGGTGTCGAACCACTTGGTCATTTCCTGGGCGTGCGCACCGCCGCAGCAACTGTCGCTGACGCCACGAGCCATGCCAAACAAAGTTTGCAGATTGGCTTTGCCATCGTGCGGGCGGAAGCGCTCAGGGATCACGCCAAACATCAGCGAGTGCGTCAGGACCTGGTCGTACCAAGCGAAATCGCCGACCGGCAGCAATTCGATACCGGCGTTTTTCTGCAGGTCCCAGTGGGTCTTGCGCAGCTCGCGACCGACTGCACGCAGACCAGCCTCGTTCAGTTCTCCTTTCCAGAACGCCTCTTGCGCTTTCTTCAGTTCGCGGTCGCGACCGATGCGCGGAAATCCAAGGGAATGGGCCAGTGCCATAACAAACAACTCCAATGTCCTGTTGATGGCGGCCATTGTCGGCATCGGTCACTGGTGAGACAAACTCATTTTAATCGCGATCAACACGAGTTTTCCTCATGATCAAAAGATTGCTGCTTGTCGCTTGTAAACACTCCGTAGCCGAGAGCGCGCGTGAAGGATGAACGGTTTTTTGCGCCAGGGAATTTCTCGCCAATTCAAGCTGTTCGTCGCCATAAAGACGCCCTTTGGAAACTCAATGACGCCTCTGTGTAAACGCACTCGAACTCGCCCCGGCAGGTCTCTGATTTCAATCTATCGTTAGATCGAAATGGCAGCATTTGCGGCCGACTAAAGGTTGCGACAGCTGATGTCTGAGCCTATGTTGCACGCGAGTCTTTTCCCCGCGATTGGAACGCGATCAACACCATTAAGAGGTGAAGAAATGTCAAAGGAATCACGCCCTGCCGTACTTGGGCTGATAGGCAACACTCCGCTGGTTCAAGTCACTCGTTTCGATACTGGCCCGTGCACACTGTTTCTCAAGCTCGAATCGCAGAACCCCGGTGGTTCGATCAAGGACCGTATCGGTCTGGCCATGATCGACGCTGCCGAGCGTGATGGTCGTCTGCAACCCGGCGGCACCATCGTTGAGGCCACCGCCGGCAACACCGGCCTGGGCCTGGCACTGGTTGGCCGCGCCAAAGGTTATCGCGTGGTGCTGGTGGTGCCAGACAAAATGTCCACCGAGAAAGTCCTGCACTTGAAGGCCATGGGCGCCGAAGTGCACATCACCCGCTCCGACGTCGGCAAGGGTCATCCCGAGTATTACCAGGATGTCGCCGCACGTTTGGCGAAAGACATTCCCGGCGCATTTTTCGCCGACCAGTTCAACAACCCGGCCAACCCGCTGGCCCACGAATGCAGCACCGCGCCGGAGATATGGGCGCAGACTGAACATGATCTGGACGCGATCGTCGTCGGTGTCGGTTCGGCCGGTACGCTGACGGGCCTGAGCCGCTTCTTCAAACGCGTGCAGCCGGATCTGGAAATGGTCCTCGCCGATCCGGTCGGTTCGGTGATGGCGCAATACAGCCGCGACGGTTCTCTGCCCAAGCCCGGTTCATGGGCGGTGGAAGGCATCGGCGAGGACTTCATTCCGTCGATCACTGACCTCTCCAGCGTGCGCCACGCCTATTCGATCAGCGATGAAGAAAGCTTCGCTCACGCCCGCCAGTTGCTCAAGGCCGAAGGCATTCTCGGCGGCTCGTCGACCGGCACTCTGCTCGCTGCGGCGCTGCGTTATTGCCGCGAACAGACCGAGCCGAAACGGGTGGTCAGCTTCGTTTGCGACACCGGCACGCGCTATCTGTCGAAGGTCTACAACGACCAGTGGATGACCGATCAGGGCCTGTTGCAGCGTAAAGGTTATGGCGACCTGCGCGACTTGATCGCTCGACGTTTCGAGGACGGCCGCGTGATCAGTGTCGGCCCCGACGACACTCTGCTGACCGCATTCCAGCGCATGCGCCTGGCGGATGTCTCGCAACTGCCGGTGCTGGTGGAAGGCAAGCAACTGGTCGGGGTGATCGACGAATCAGACATCCTGCTGGCGGTGCACGAAGACGCCGCCCGCTTCAGCCAATCGGTGTCCAGCGTGATGACCGACAAACTGCAGACCCTCGCCCCTGGCGCCAGCCTCGCTGAACTGGAAGCGGTGCTCAGCCGTGGCCTCGTCGCAATCATTGCCGATGCATCGGGCTTCCATGGCCTGATCACCCGCACCGACATGCTCAACCAATTACGGAGATCCCTCGCATGAGTCAGCACGACGATAAATCCCAAGGCTTCGCGACCCGGGTGATCCACGCCGGGCAGGAACCGGACCCGACCACCGGCGCGCTGATGCCGCCGATCTACGCCAACTCCACCTATCTGCAAGACAGCCCCGGCGTGCACAAGGGTTTCGATTACGGCCGTTCGCACAACCCGACGCGTTTTGCCCTGGAGCGTTGCGTGGCGGACCTGGAAGGCGGCACCCAGGCGTTCGCGTTCGCCTCCGGGCTGGCGACGATTTCCACGGTGCTCGAACTGATCGATGCCGGTTCGCACGTGATCTCCGGCAATGACTTGTACGGCGGCACGTTCCGCCTGTTCGACAAGGTCCGTCAGCGCAGTGCCGGACACCGTTTCAGCTACGTCGATCTGACTGACCTGGCGGCGTTCGAAGCGGCGCTGCAGGACGACACACGCCTGGTGATTGTCGAGTCACCGACCAACCCGCTGCTGAGTCTGTCGGACCTCGCCGCTATCGCCCGTATCTGCCGCGCTCGCGGGATCATCAGCGTGGCCGACAACACCTTTGCCAGCCCGTATATCCAGCGGCCGCTGGAGCTGGGTTTCGACATCGTGCTGCACTCGACCACCAAGTACCTGAACGGTCACTCCGATGTAATCGGCGGCATCGCCGTGGTCGGCCAGAACCAAGAACTGGCCGAGAAGCTGGGCTTCTTGCAGAACGCGGTCGGTGCGATTGCCGGGCCGTTCGATGCATTTCTCACCCTGCGCGGGGTGAAGACTTTGGCCCTGCGCATGGAGCGTCATTGCAGCAATGCGCTGGATCTGGCGCAGTGGCTGGAGCAGCAACCGCAGGTCAAACGGGTCTACTATCCAGGGCTGCCGTCGCATCCACAGCATGAGTTGGCCAAGCGCCAGATGCGTGGTTTTGGCGGGATGATTTCTGTTGATCTGAACAGCGATCTGGACGGTGCGCGACGCTTCCTCGAGAACGTGAAAATCTTCGCCCTGGCGGAAAGTCTGGGCGGTGTTGAAAGCCTGATCGAGCACCCGGCGATCATGACTCACGCGACCATTCCGGCTGATACCCGGGCGAAACTGGGGATTGGCGATGGCCTGGTGCGTCTGTCGGTGGGCGTCGAAGACGTCGAAGACCTGCGTGCTGATCTGGCGCAGGCGCTGCAAGCGATCTGACCTGGCAGGAACGACAAAGCCCGCACGAAGCGGGCTTTGGTGTTCGAGCAGGCGGCCAGTGCTGGTCTCTGGCTTACAAGGTTTATCGGGCTTCCCACAGTACCGGGTCAAATTGAAAGTTAGTGCCTCGGCTGCTTCACACGGCATAAGGGCTGGATCTCAGCGCGGAGATCTTTCTAACCGTGTACCTTTCGGAGCGCGCCCCACGCCCCCTTGCTATCCGATTGCGCATCAGTCTGCGTCTTCGCCTACATCTTTGAGCCTAGCAAAGGCTCGCCGACGCGGGTCAGTGGTTTTAGACTGATTCGAGCTTTGCCCGAATCGGGCAGGAAGAGAAGCGCCTAACGGCCGTCGATCCCCCCGCCGTGCCGGCTCGCAATCGCGATCTATACTCAATCAGTTCGATCATGATTCTGTCGACACCCGCACGCCTGACGGTGTGCCCGTGCCTTTCGCCCACCAGACTGACCCAGGCCAATGGGTCGCAGCACCAGCGAACATATGGCAACAACGCCTTATCGCTTTGCGGCTGCCGGGTCATGGAGAAAACTATGAAACACAAGCTGTTGTCAGGCGTGCTTCTGGCGGTCGTGGCGACCGTGGTGGTGCCCAATGTCTGGGCGGCGCAGCCCCAAGCGTTGGCGTCCGATGGGTCGGATCATGTTGGCGCAGGGGGAGTCGCTTCTGATGGTGCCGATCACGTCGGTGCGGGGGCGGTCGCCTCTGATGGCGCTGATCATGTCGGTGCAGGCGCAGTCGCTTCTGATGGTGCCGATCATGTCGGTGCTGGCGCAGTCGCCTCTGATGGTGCCGATCATGTCGGTGCTGGCGCAGTCGCCTCTGATGGTGCCGATCATGTCGGTGCTGGCGCAGTCGCCTCTGATGGTGCCGATCATGTCGGTGCTGGCGCATTCGCCTCTGATGGTGCCGATCATGTCGGTGCTAGTGCCGTAGCTTCTGATGGCGCTGATCATGTCGGTGCGGGTGCGGTCGCTTCTGACGGCGCCGATCATGTTGGTGCGGGTGCCGTAGCTTCTGATGGCGCTGATCATGTCGGTGCGGGTGCCGTAGCTTCTGATGGCGCCGATCATGTCGGTGCAGGTGCGCTGGCTTCTGATGGCGCCGATCGTAACGGCATCAACCGGTTTGCCTATTCGCGTGTCGGCGTTGGCTCTGATCGAGTTGCCTCCGCGTTGATGACAGGCAGTTATTCCGACCAGTTCAACAGCCCGCAATAATTCTCCCCTGGCCCGGCAGGCGGCTCCAGCGAGCTGCCTGTCGCGCGCCGCACTAGCACATTTGTGCTAATCGACCGCCCTGTCCGCTGGCGTTATATTCCCCCGCACCCCTCAATGTTCCTCAACGTTGCCTGTTCGCAGCGTGCGGGATCGTTGTGCCTGGAAATCAGAACAACACCAAGGAAGAACCACCATGAAACTCCATACAAACCTCTGCAAGATCGCCGTGGTCGGCGCTGTGCTGCTCGGCGTGGCCGGCTGCCAGACCGTCAAACCCACTGAAGCGAGCATGAAAGAACGCGCGCAAACGGTGATCGGTAAACCGGTGTCGAAAATCGACAACATCCGCAACGACAGCACCCTCACTTACTACACCGCCTACACCCCGGCCGGTGAATACAACTGTGAATTGCCCAGCGGCGTAATCATCGCCGTGGCGAGCATGGGCATCATGTCGCCGCCGCTGTCATGCCTGCCGAAAGGCGCCTCGCCGATTCCATTGCAGTAACTTTCCCGCCCGGTAAAGGACACCGTTTACTTATGAAAACCCTGATCGCAACACTCACCCTCAGCGCGCTGTTCCTCACTGGCTGCGCCACGCCGAAACAATGGGAAGCCACTGGCGGCAGCAAAAACGATGGCGTCGTCCAGGTCTCCTATGAACTGGGCCAATTCGAAAGCGGCCAGACCAGCGCCGAACAAGGCCTGACCGTCGCCGCACAACGCTGCAAGACCTGGGGCTACAAAAACGCCGAAGTCACCGGCTCCGAGAAAAACATCTGCCGGACGATGGGCCAGTACAACTGCCTGCAGACCACCATCACCCAGGATTACCTGTGCAAGCGCTGATCTGAAAATGTGGGACCCAGCCTGCTGGCCAAATCGCTAGCAGGCTGGCTCCCACAGGGATCTTGGCTGTGTCCGCGATGATCATTCACGAAACGCTTTCAGCGGGTTCGGGTTGTCGGTCGCGCAGGGCTCTCAAGGTCGCGCGCAGCTCGGCCGGGCGCACCGGTTTGGACAGGATGGCAATGTCGCGGTCGTGCAGGGCTGCCTGGATTTTTTCGACGTCGTGCCCGCTGATGATCATCGCCGGCACTGCCCAGCCTCTCTGCTTGCGCACATCGTCGATGCATTCGATGCCGGTAGCGTGAGTCCCAAGGTCATAGTCGGCAACGATGATGTCGCAGTCTGTGATCAGATCCTCAGCCGTCAACTCGGCCTGAACCGAGCAGCCCCAGCGCTCCAGCAACGCTGAAGTCGCCAGCAACACATTACGATCATCCTCCACCAGGCACACCTTCAACCCGGTCAGCAGACCGACCTGACGCGCCTCATCACGATTGACCGTTACCTGCGGCGGCGCAGCGATTGGCAAGCCGTACAAGCTCACCGCCGTTCCCCGCCCGAGCCGCGAACGCAGAGTAACGCCGACACCAATCAACTCCCCCAGACGCTTGACGATCGACAGTCCCAGCCCGACGCCTTCGACATCTTTGTCGCGCACTTGCCGCACCCGATAGAACTCCTCGAACACCTTGCCCAGATGCTCTTCGGCAATGCCGTTGCCACGGTCATAAATCACGATGGCCAGCCCTGCCCCACGCCGGCGCACGCCGATCAACACCGGCCGCTGCGCACCGTATTTGAAGCAGTTGGACAGCACGTTCTGCACCATGGTCGCCAGCAACGCCGGGTCGGTCTGAACCCAGTAGGAACAAGGACGCAAACGCAGCTCGACCCCAGCCCAACGCGCCGCCTCGGCGTTCTGACGGATCAGCTCCGCCAGCCATTCGCCGAGATTCACGCTTTGCAGTTTGGGCAACACGCGCCCGTTGTCGAGGGTGTACAGGTCGAGAATCGAGCGGAACAGTTGAGAGACGTTGAGCAACGAACGGTCGATGTTGTCGACCAACCGCCGCTCGTCCTCACCCAAGCGCGACTCACGCAGGCACGCAGTAAACAGTCCAATCGAATGAATCGGCTGGCGCAAATCATGACTGGCCTGAGCGAGAAACCGCGACTTTTCCAGATTCGCCGCCACCGCTTCTTCGGAGGCCTTGCGCGTGCGCTCCAGCAACAAGTGCGCATAAAACGGAATCACCGTGCTGGTGAGCATCAGCATCAACACCATGAACGGTTGCGCTTGCCACACCGGCGTCAGCCGATAAACACACAGCAACGCCACTAACGCCAGCGCCGTGGCAATCGCCAGATAGCGCGAGCCATAGCGCATGCCGTTGCCGAGATTGACCCAGATAATCACCGCATACAGCGGCAACGCCGCCTCACCACCGATCACCAGCCCGAAGCAGGTGCCGGTGTAATCGTGGACCATGGCGAAAATCCGCCGTGCCGGGTAATGCCCCGGCCAGCGCGCAATCGCCTGGCGCAAGCCGATCGAGGCCAGCAAAAACACGATGATGTAGGTGATCACCGGCAAATAGGTATCGAAGCGCTGCCCCGGCAAAAAGCCGAGTATGAGCATGTAAACCACGGCAATGCTGGCGATGATAATGCGCAGATTGGCCTGATCGAGTTCAGTGTTTTTCTCGAACTTCATGGTAAACGTCCTTGTGCGGCAATCGTCAGATTCCGAATCAGCCTACAGGCAGCCCGTGCGCTCGGTGCTAATGTGCAGACCTTGAGCCACGCCTGACCCAGGGAGGGTCATGCCATGACCTGCCGAATTATCATAGCCGACGATCACCCTTTGTTTCGTGAAGCGATGCTGCGCACGGTTGAGCGTTTGCTGCCTGACGCCGTCCTTGAGGAAGCCGGTGACCTCGACGCCGTACTGGCCCTTTTGCCTTTGGATGACGAGCCGGACACGCTGATTCTCGATCTCAGATTCCCCGGCCTGACCTGCGTCAGCCAGCTCGCCGAGCTGCGTCGACGCTTGCCGCGCACGACATTGATCGTGGTGTCGATGGTCGACGATCAAGCATTGATCAATGAAGTGATGGCCGCCGGTATCGACGGCTTTATCGGCAAAAACATCGCCCCCGATGAAATCGGCCAGGCGATTCTGGCGATTCGTGAAGGTGAGGTGCTGGTGAAGTTTGCGCCGTCCGGCTTGCTGCCGCTGGAAACCGGCGCCGCCCTCACGCCTCGTCAGCAAGACGTGCTGCGCTTGATCGCCCAAGGCAAGACCAACAAGGAAATCGCCCGCGAACTGGATATCTCACCGTTCACGGTGCGTATTCATGTGTCATCGCTGTTGCGCACGCTCAACGTACCCTCTCGGGCGGCTGCCGCCGTGAAATACACGGGGACTCTGTAAGAGCTGCCGGTGGGCCGTGTTATGGATCGACTTGCGCCATGAGTTCCGGCACCGATTCCGGCCGTTTCGCATAACGCTGAGCCAGCACCGCACAGACCATCAGTTGAATCTGATGGAACAACATCAGCGGCAGAATCAACACGCCAATCGTGCTACCGGCAAACAATACCTGCGCCATTGGCACGCCGGTGGCCAGACTCTTTTTCGAGCCGCAGAACAGAATGGTGATGCGATCTTCCTGGCTGAAGCCGAACGCCTTGCCCAACAGCGTCGACGCCAACAGCACCAGCGCCAGCAGAATGCAGCAGACCACCACCAATCCCAGCAGATCGACGACGGGAATCTGATGCCAGATGCCTTCGTTGACCGCCTCGCTGAACGCGCCGTAAACCACCAACAGAATCGAACCCTGATCGACAAACTTCAGCCAGTTCTTGTTGCGTCCGACCCACGCACCAATCCAGCGACGGGCGATCTGCCCGGCAATGAATGGCAGGAGCAATTGCACGCTGATTTTCAGGATCGCATCCAGCGTCGAACCGCCATCACCGTGGACGTCGAGCAACAGCGTCACCAACAGCGGCGTGAGGAAAATCCCGAACAAACTCGACGCCGCCGCGCTGCAAATCGCCGCCGGAATGTTGCCCCGGGCCAGCGAGGTGAACGCGATCGCCGACTGCACCGTGGCCGGCAGTGCGCACAGGTAAAGCATGCCCATGTACAGCTTGTCGCCGATCAGCGGGGACAACAGCGGTTTCAGCGCCAGCCCGAGAATCGGGAAAAGGACAAACGTCAGGCCGAACACCAGCAAATGCAGGCGCCAGTGACCGGCACCGGCAATGATCGATTCGCGCGAGAGCTTGGCGCCATGCAGGAAAAACAGCAGCGCGATGGCGAGGTTGGTCAGCCAGCCGAAGCCGACGGCGACCTGGCCGCTGGCCGGCAGGAAGCTGGCCAGCAACACGACGCCGATCAGCGTCAGGGTGAAGTTGTCAGGCAAAAAGCGGGGGCGAGTCATGGTCGGTTCATCCGGGGGTTGCCAGTGCGTGCCGACGACTCTAACGTGACTGCCAATTACCGACTAACGCCGAAGGGTCACAAGATGCCGCCTAAAGGACATGAGAAAAGCGTCCGTCGCAGCATTCCCGGGCTGCCCAGCCTGCCGCGCCCGCTCTACGGCCGCACCGAATCACTGCCCAATCGCGCCCTGACCCGGCGGCATAGTCACCCGTGGGTGCAGCTGTCCTACGCGATTCAGGGCGTACTGGAAATCCAGACCAGCGCCGGCCGCTTTGTCGCTCCGCCGGAGCGCGCCGTGTGGATCCCGGCGGGCGTGCCGCATCGGGTGTTCAGCTCGCCGCACACGGAAATGCGCAGTCTCTACATCGATTGCAGCGTCGCCGGATGGGCGCTTGAGCGCTGCCATGTGCTCGGTGTCAGCGATCTGCTCAGGGAACTGATCCGCGCGTTCAGTGAGGTTCCGGTGGAATACGAGCAAAGCGGCCCGCACGGACGTCTGGCCCAGGTCATCCTCGATCAATTGGCCGAGGCGCCGCAGATCGATCTGATGCTGCCGTTGCCACAAGACGCCCGCTTGAAGCAGATCTACCAGAGCCTTGAGCAACACCCGGAACAGCAGACCACACTGAGCCACTGGAGCGAGAAGTTCGGCGTCACCGAAAAGACCCTAACCCGCCTGTTTCAACGTGACACCGGCCTGACCTTCCGCGCCTGGCGCCAGCGTTTGCGCCTGCTCGGTGCACTGACACCGCTGGAAAAAGGCGAACGCGTCACCGACGTTGCGCTGGCCTGTGGTTACGACTCGACCTCGGCGTTTATCGCCGCGTTTCGCCAACAGTTTGGCGAAACGCCGGGGGAGTTTTTTCGCTGATCAGCGATCCGCCAGTGCTTCCAGCAAGTCCGCTGACGGCACGAAATACAGGCTGCCAGTGACGGCGGTGCTGAAATCCAGCAACTTGTCGTAATTACCCGGTGGCTTGCCGACGAACATGTTTTCCAGCATCTGCTCGATCGGCTCGGGCGAGCGCGCGTAACCGATAAAGAACGTGCCGAACTCCCCTGCCCCCGGCCGGCCGAACGGCATGTTGTCACGGAGGATTTTCACTTCCTCGCCGTCAGCATTGGTAATGGTGGTCAGTGCGCTGTGCGAGTTGCTCGGTTTGACCGCGTCATCCAGTTCGATGTCGGAGAGCTTGGTGCGACCGATAACGCGCTCCTGCGCTTCAACGCTCAGGCCGTTCCACGCGGTCATGTTGTGCAGGTATTTCTGCACCAGCACGTAGCTGCCGCCGCTGAACTCGGGGTCTTCGTCACCGACGATGGTGAAGTTGACCGCTTTGCGCCCGACCGGGTTTTCCGTGCCGTCGACAAAACCGATGATGCTGCGCATGTCGAAATAGCGAAAACCTTGCACTTCGTCGACCACCGTCACTGCATCGCCGAGAACCGCCATGATCTGCGTGGCCAGTTCAAAACACAGGTCCATTTGATCGGCGCGAATGTGCAGCAGCAGATCGCCCGGGGTTGCCGGCGCGTGCCGCCCTTCCTCGCCAAACTCGCGAAAATCGTGCAGCGACGCCGGGCGCGGATTGCCAAACAGGCGATCCCAGGCGTTCGAGGAAAAGCCGCAGATGCAGGTCAGATTGCCGGTCGGTACGCGCTTGCCAACCGAACGCACCAGCCCGGCGACATCGCCGCACCAGTCTTTGACGGTTTGCGCGGTTTCAGGCCCGGCATTCAGCGTCGCGACGATGAAAATCGCACTGCTGGTGATCGGACTGCACACCGCTTGAGGTTCGAGAATGTCGGTATTCATCGCTGAAAACATTGCTCCGTAAAAAATGCCCGAGCTGATAACGAGGGCAGATAGTTCGTTTTTATCGAACTGTTGCGTAGAAATAAACGATTTTTCTTTGCCGCAAACTCGTCGCTAGCATGGCCTCGTCTGACCCCAATCCAAGAATAGACAGGGAGCGTGACATGCCAGCCACAAACATCAATATCGGCGAACCGTGGATGTGGGCCGCCTTCATCGTCTTCGTGCTTGCCATGCTGGCATTGGACCTGTTTGTCTTCGGTGGGCGCAAGGCGCACCGGGTGTCGGTTCGCGAAGCCTTGTCCTGGGTCATCGCCTGGTGCCTGCTGGCACTGAGTTTCGCGGCGCTGCTTTGGTGGTATTTGCACGGTGCGTTCGGCGCTGACATTGCCCGGCAGAAAACCCTCGAATTCCTTACCGGTTATCTGATCGAGCAATCGCTGTCGATCGACAACATGTTCGTCTTCGTGATGATCTTCAGCTACTTCGCCGTACCTCCGGAGTTACAGCGGCGGGTGCTGCTGTACGGCGTGCTCGGGGCGATCGTGATGCGCGCGGTGATGATTTTTGCCGGCGTGTGGCTGGTGTCGCAGTTCGAGTGGCTGCTGTACGCGTTCGGCGTGTTCCTGATCATCACCGGGATCAAGATGCTGGTGTTTGCCGACCACCAGCCAGACTTGGACAAGAATCCGTTGCTGCGCTGGGTGCGCGGGCATATGCGCATCACCAGCAGCTTTCATGGCGAACGTTTTTTCGTCCTGCACAACGGCGTGCGCTGGGCCACGCCGATGTTTCTGGTGCTGGTGCTGATCGAGGCCAGTGACCTGATGTTCGCGGTCGACAGCATCCCGGCAATCTTCGCCGTGACGACTGATCCGTTCATTGTCTTCACCTCGAATATCTTCGCGATCATGGGCCTGCGCGCGCTGTATTTTCTGCTGGCAGATATGGCGGACCGCTTTCACTTGCTCAAGTATGGGTTGGCGATTGTGTTGGTGTTTATCGGCGGCAAGATGGTGTTGATGCCGTGGTTGCACATGCCGGTGGAATGGTCGCTGGCGGTGGTGGGTGGGGTCATCCTGAGTTCGGTTTTGCTGAGCCTTGTCATCACCCGAAATGCTGAACGCAGCACCGAATGACACCCTACATAAACCTGTGGGAGCGAGCTTGCTCGCGAAAGCGGTGTGTCATTCAACGATGATGCTGGATGATCCGACGCCTTCGCGAGCAAGCTCGCTCCCACAGGGATTTCGTTCAGCCCATATCTATTTGTCAGACTTGATACTGGTCCAAACGCGAGTACGCACGCGCTCGAGCTTCTGCGGCAACGGCTGCACGACGTAGAGGTTTTTCAGTGCTTCCGGGGTCGGTGTAAGGTTCGGGTTACCGGTGATTTCCTTGTTGATCAGCGGCATCGAATCCTTGTTCGCATTCGGGTAGCCGAGGAAGTCGCTGATCGGTGCGATCACTTTCGGATCGAGCAGGTTGTTGAGGAATTCATGCGCTTCGGCGACGTTCTTCGCGCTCTTCGGAATCGCGAAGGTGTCGAACCAGATCGGCGCGCCTTCCTTGGGCAGACGCCAGTCGACCACTACGCCGTTTTTCGCCTCTTTGGCGCGGTTGCCGAACTGATAGAAGCTGCCGGAGTAACCGATCGCCACGCAGATGTCGCCGTTGGCGATGTCGGTCATGTATTTGGCCGAGTTGAAGTACGTCACGTATGGACGAACCTTGAGCATCAACTCCTTGGCTTTTTCATAGTCGGCGGGGTTCTGGCTGTTCGGGTCGAGGCCCAGGTAATGCAGGGCCAGCGGGAGGATTTCTGTCGGCGAATCAAGCATCGCTACACCGCAGGATTTGAGTTTTTCCATGTTCTCCGGTTTGAACACCAGATCCCAGCTGTCCACCGGCGCGTTGTCGCCCAATGCAGCCTTGACCTTGGCCGGGTTGAAGCCAATCAGCACAGTGCCGACCATGTAAGGCACGCCGTACTGGTTGCCCGGATCGTTCTTGCCCAGCAGTTTCAACAGTTCCGGATCCTGATGGCTCCAGTTCGGCAGTTTCGATTTATCCAGTTTCTGAAATACGCCAGCCTTGATCTGCGTTTCGAGGAACTGGTTCGACGGCACCACCAGGTCGTAACCGGAGTTGCCGGTCAGCAGCTTGGCTTCGAGGGATTCGTTAGTGTCGAAGGTGTCCCAGGTCACTTTGATGCCGCTTTTTGCAGCGAAATCCTTGGGCACGGACGGCAGGATGTAGTCCGCCCAGTTGTACACGCGCAGTTCGCGTTGCTCAGCCTGGACAGCGCCGGCCAGCAGCGTCAGCCCACACACAGTGGCACCCAGAATGCGTTTCATCGTGACCATGGTTGTTCCCCAAAAGGCAGCGTGAGTTCGATGGTTTTTATGTTCTGTACACGGCAGCGGCTGTAAAGGTAGCCAAGGGTAAAAAGGGTCGAGCGTCTTGTTGTGGTTTTGATTCTTGCTGACAGCGTAGCTGGAGCACAGTGGGGGATGGGCCAAAAGGGGATCGATGTGGCCAATTTGATTGACCGCCAGGATGCGGAAACAACAATGCCCGGCACTTGGCCGGGCATTGTCGAGTAACGGATCAGCTCAGTCGGTGTAACCCAATCTCGCCGCCCTGCTCTGCTGAGTCTGGCCGCGTGTGGCCAGGCAGTAATACAACGGCACGGTGACAACCAGGCCCACCAGCCAGGACAAGTCCGCGCCCTCGACCAGATTGGCGTACGGCCCGACGTATAGCGAGGTGTTGGCGAACGGCAACTGCACAATAATGCCGATGAAGTAGGCAATGATCGCGTGCAGATTAAAGCGCCCGTAAACCCCGCCATCGGCGCGGAAGATCGAGGTGATGTCGTAGCAGCCGCGCTTGATCAGGTAGAAGTCGATCAGGTTGATCGACGCCCATGGCACCAGCACCAGCAGCAGCGCCAGAATCAAACCGATGAACTCGGAAATGAAATCCGCCGAAGCACCCAGCGCGACCACGCAGCAACCCGCGAGCACTACGCTCGACAACACGACGCGCACCTTGATGCTCGGCGTCCATTGGCTGGCGAAGGTCTGGATCGAGGTGATGATCGAGAGCACCGCGCCATACAGATTCAGCGCGTTGTGGCTGATGATGTTGAGCAGAAACAACACCATCAGAATCGGCCCGAGCCACCCGGTCGATTGCTTGACCGCGACCATCGCGTCAGTGCCTTCCGGGGTCGCCAGCACCGCCACGGCGCCAAAGCTGAACGACAGAATCGTGCCCAGCGTTGCGCCCAGATAAGTCGCCCAGAATGGCTTGGCTATGCCGATATCGGCCGGCAAGTAGCGCGAATAATCGGACACGTACGGCGAAAAGCTGATCTGCCAGATAATCCCCAGCGACACCGTCGCCAGCCAACCGGACAAGTTAAAACTGCCGCGAGTGAGGAAGTCCGCCGGCAAGTCATGGGCAAAGATATAGATGAACCCGGCCAGCAACGCGCCGCCCATCACCCAGGTGCCAATGCGGTTCAGCGTGTGAATGAAGTTGTAGCCGATCACGCCAATCGCCGTGGCCGCCAGTGCGCCGATGAGAATGCTCAATGGCGCCGGCACAGACGGCGCAATGCCGACGATGGATTTACCCGCCAGGACGATGTTGGAAATAAAGAAACCGATGTAGATCAGCGCGGCGAAGAACACGATCAGCAGCGCGCCATAACGGCCGAACTGGCCGCGACTCTGGACCATCTGCGGAATGCCCATGCGCGGGCCTTGCGCCGAGGCCAGCGCGATCACCACGCCGCCGATCATGTGCCCCAGCGCAATCGCCAGCAGCCCCCAGAGCAAATCGAGATGGAACACCTGAACCACCATGGCGCCGGTGACGATGGGCAGTGGCGCAATGTTGGTGCTGAACCAAAGAGTGAATAGGTCGCGGGCCTTCCCGTGGCGTTCCGCGAGTGGGACGTAGTCGACCGTATGGTTCTCGATCAACGGATCTTGCCGGGACATCTGGGACATATGCATGAACTCGAGTTTGTCTGTTCTTATCGTTGTATGAAGCCAAACCGGGGGGACTCTCTGGCCGCCCCTCAGATGCAGACCATATTATGGTATTCCAAACAATTCACAAGACTGATCCGTAGTTTACGACGCCAGCTGATACGCCATCCTCGCTGAAACCGTGGCCTGCAGACCAGCCGAAAGCCCCGTAAATGCTGAGTTTCCGACGAACGCGGCACGTTTATCGGTTCAGCTTAAAAGGCCTTGCAAAGATCGAATACTGGTATACCATCAGACCAACAAACACATAAAAATAGCAGCACCACACCCGAGGACCGACCAATGATCGATGCCGCCATCTACAAACAAGTCATGGGCTCGTTCCCGTCCGGCGTAACCGTTATCACCACGCTGGACGATGACGGCCAGATCGTCGGCCTGACGGCCAGTGCGTTCAGCTCGCTGTCGATGGATCCGGCGCTGGTGCTGTTCTGCCCCAACTACAGCTCCGATTCCTACCCGGTACTGATCAAGAACAAGCGCTTTGCCATCCACGTTCTGTCCGGCGGCCAGCAAAGCGAAGCCTACGCCTTCGCCCGCAAAGGCAAGGACAAGGCGCAAGGCATCGAATGGACCTTGAGCGAACTGGGTAACCCGATCCTGGCCAACGCGACAGCTATCATCGAATGTGAGCTGTGGCGCGAATACGAAGGCGGCGACCACGCCATCATGGTCGGCGCGGTGAAGAACCTGATCGTTCCCGAGCAAATCGCCGGCCCGCTGGTGTACTGCCACGGCAAGATGGGCGCCCTGCCCGTCCTGGCCTGATCGTCAGCCCCGCACAAATCAACTGTAGGAGTGAGCCTGCTCGCGATAGCGATTTATCCGATGTCGATATGTTTTCTGACACACCGCCATCGCGAGCAGGCTCACTCCTACAAGTTTTGTAGCCTCAACAATAAAAGACCCGAGGAAGCGTCATGAAATTTTCCCTGTTCATCCACATGGAACGCTGGGACGAAAGCGTCAGCCACCGCCAACTGTTCGAAGACCTCACCGAACTGACCCTGATGGCCGAGGCCGGCGGTTTCAGCACCGTGTGGATCGGCGAACACCACGCGATGGAATACACCATCTCGCCGAGCCCGATGCCATTGCTCGCCTACCTCGCCGCGAAAACCACCACCATCCACCTCGGCGCCGGCACCATCATCGCGCCGTTCTGGCACCCACTGCGGGTTGCCGGTGAATGCGCGTTGCTCGACGTCATCAGCAATGGCCGCATGGAAGTCGGCCTGGCCCGTGGCGCCTATCAGGTTGAATTCGATCGCATGGCCGGCGGCATGCCAGCCTCCAGCGGTGGCCAGGCATTGCGCGAAATGGTCCCGGTGGTCCGCGCCCTGTGGCAAGGCGACTACGCCCACGACGGCGACATCTGGAAATTCCCCACCTCCACCAGCGTGCCGAAGCCAATCCAGAAGCCGAACCCACCGATGTGGATCGCCGCCCGCGACCCGGATTCGCACAACTTCGCCGTGGCCAACGGCTGCAACGTGATGGTCACGCCGCTGATGAAGGGCGACGAAGAAGTCCTCGACCTGAAGAACAAGTTCCAGACTGCGCTGGATAACAACCCGGATGTGCCGCGTCCGCAATTGATGGTGCTGCGCCACACTCACGTGCACACCGCTGATAATCCGGATGGCTGGAAAGTCGGCGCGAAAGCTATTTCACGCTTCTACCGCACTTTCGATGCGTGGTTTGGTAACAAGGAGACGCCGGTCAACGGTTTCCTCGCGCCGAGCCCGGAAGAGAAGTTTGCCGGGCGTCCGGAGTTTGAGCTGGAGAGTTTGCACAAGACGGCGATGATTGGTACGCCGGAAGAGATCATTCCACGGATCAAGTACTACCAGGAATTGGGGGTGGATGAGTTCAGTTTCTGGTGTGACAACAGCTTGCCGCATGAGGAGAAGAAGAAATCGTTGGAGCTGTTTATCAAGCATGTGGTGCCGGCATTTCGGTGAGTCACTGCTGATTGCCTGCCCCAAATAAAAAAGCCCCGAGCAGTTCGGGGCTTTTCAGTTCAGCATGCAAATATTCTTTTGGGATATTCCCACCGCAGAATCAAAACTCAAAAAATCTATCTTGTGAAATCCGCCTCTATACCTGGTCAATCATCAACTCCTGTTGTTGACTCATGGCTGCCTGCGAAAAATTGGCCTTCATCGCCAGAGTCAATTTATATCCAGCAAAAATCAGGCGCAATCTCACAAGCGACCCCAGCTGATACAAGAATATTTCTAACCCGTAGGACCGACTTCGCCTGACCGCTAAACACCAGAGTAGAGCCTTGCTGGAGCATATCTCTCGACATTAAAAAATTGTGACCTGTCACCTCGGAAACCGCCCTTATCTGTGCTTGATTCCAATAGTCGCCGCGACAGCGAACCTCATACCTGCACTCATCCAGCTGGATGCCGGGCATATTGGTGGTAACTACCGACCAGCCACACAGATCGCAGCGTGTTCCCTGAGTGCTACCCTCATTGAAGACAACTAATTCGCCTCTACACTGCTCGCATGCTGTTGGATAGGATTCATTCATTATGGGTTACCACGGTCAATAATCCGAAAGGAAAAACGGGAATGGACCACATTTTCGGAGTGCTGTCTAAATGTGGTCTGTCCCCATTCCATTCCAAATGGTTCAGACTTCGATGAGGCTACGTTGACTTCGAAACGGTGGAAAACGGGGCTAGCTGACATTTCCAAATGCTCGCTAAACGTAGTCTCCACCTATCAATTTCATACCACTATACGGATCAGCGATATTACTACCCAGCTCAGCAATTGCCTCTTTGATCTCGATAGCCACTTCTGACGAAAGCTCACTGACATTCTGGCTTGATATAAAGTCAAACAGTCCCGCCAATCCAAGGTGTGCCGCAACGACGATCGCCCCCTGAGCAAAATCAAAATCAAACCCATCCCACTCATTGATCAAGGTTTTTTCTATTTGAGTCTTTAGTGACTCGCACAACTGTTCATAGGTGTGCCACTGACGATCGCTGAGTTCTAACAGAGCCTGTAAAAAATCAAACTTTGATTTTCCAGAAAAAGGTTTCTCGATCAGCAGTTCATGAAACTCGTTTGCCACATCTTCTACAGGCATCGAGTCAGGAAGCGATTGATAATAGAAAAAATTCTTCATCACTTATGATCTACACGCAATAAACCCGGGATTTAACTCAATTAGCGCGGGGAATCCCCGAGAATCTTTCCCCATTTTCTCTCTATCCTTTCTCAAGAAGCCCACTGGGTTTTCTCAGGATACGCGCCTTTTACGAAAAGCTGAGCGAGCTTCATACCCGCTCTTTCCGACCATTTTCCGCTTCCATCCAACGGGCACTCTTTAATGACGCTTATAGTTTCCTTTATTTTATCTAGCTGTATCAGACCCACGTCACCGTCCCGGCCAAACGTATATTCCACATATGCTTCAGTCTCTACAACCTTATCCATCTCTATATAAATAGCCACGTACACCTCTTATTCATTCACCCACTCAATCTATTGAAATTCTTGACGAACATGCATCACCAGACCAGCAATATCCTCAAAAGCCACAGCACCAAACTCTGAACATAAAAAGGGGACAGACCACGTTTTCACTAAATGATCGATTTTTTTGGCCGTCCCGGGCTCCCTCGCTGCACGCGACGACCGATCATTTCCTCGACATCAACAGCAAACTTTGAACCGCCAAAAACATTATTTCCATTGGTCGCGTCACGAATCTGGTCAACCAATTCTGACTCTAAGTCATTTTTGAACAGTTCGCGGTAAGCTTCTGCCGGCTGCCTTCCCTGCCCTCCAAGCGCCAAATACTGAGCATGAGGGGTAACAATGTGTGATCGCTCTGAGTGTGCGTTAACACGGTAACTTGACCAGCGATATTCTGCCGGATGATTTACCATTTTCGCTCTGACGGGATTCATTTCGATGTATCGATAACAGCACAACAAATATCGTTCACTCTCAACAAGGCATGAACGATACCGGCCTTCCCACAAACTTCCGCTGCGACTATACGCACGATTTATGTATTGGACGTACCTCTGGCCGACACCTTTCATCAGCAGGCTTGCGCTGTTGGCATAATGAGGACTGACTAACAAGTGAACATGATTGGTCATTAGGCACCACGCATGAATATCACATTCATTTTTAGAAGCCTGTTCGTCTAAAAGCTCCAGATAAAAAAGATAGTCTTCGTCGGTAAAAAAACACACAGACCTATTGTTTCCTCGCTGAATCAAGTGCAACGGAACGCCTGGTATCAAAACTCGTGGTCTACGCGGCATCGATGAATCCTTTCAATTGGTCGAACTGAAAGCTTAGCGGGCCGCAAGGCACAAATGACGGCAAATTTTTACGTATTGTTGCAGCCAACTACATTAAAGTGGTCTGACCCCATTTATCCAGTCTGACCCCATTTATCCAGCGCGACAGTTCCAGCGAAAAACGGAAAAACGGGGACGGCCCATTTACGGATAATTCTTGAGCATCGCCTGCCTCCCAAGCGCGAACTAAACGTGGCATGTCCTGACTTTTCCTGACCTATGGCGAACTGCTGGGGGGTTACAACTACGATTGCCAGAATGTCAGACAAACCCCATATTCATCGAGAAGATCGTCAGCAACTTCAAACTGAAACACCTTCTCTGGAAAGCAGTCTGATAACGCGCGCTTCCAATATCCAGTGAGCTGCTCGGCAAACAAGTGGCAAAGACGATAGTCTTCTTCCGACAGACCAACCTTAAACACGGGTCGATCCGGCGCATCTTCCCACTTTGAAAAGAACTGATTTATTGAAAAAATATTTCTGTATCGTTCAACGTCTCTACGCAATGCACTTTGCTCCAACACACCACTGTCGGTCTCGACCAGCCCCTTCAGCGGAAACTTTTGTGGGTCGTATTGCTCAGCGTTGGGCAACCAGAAAACGTGGCCGTCAAGTTCAATAAAATCAGGAGAAAGCAAACCTAGAACAGAAATCGTTTGCTCCAGTGAAACCAGATTTCCTACATACGAAAAAAACTCCCCGGAACCAATATCCGATACAAACAGGTTCAATGACTCTTTAGAAATATTACCTTTATAAATTTTCATCACTTCAACCCTAAGCTATCCAGAACCGACTGAGGAACACTTCCCTCAAAGGCTTTTGTGTCATTTCCCTTTTTTGGGAAATAGGTTCCATTCGGTAGATAAAACGGGGACAGACCACGTTTTCAAAGTGCTTTTCAAACGTGGTCTGTCCCCATTTATTTGCCATTTATTTCCAGCCCAGCCCTTTTATACCTTCAAATGAGCTTCAGAATTTTCAGGTCATGTCGAAATGACTCTAATTCATCGGCAGGCACTCCGGTCAAAATATTATCAATTCCATTTTTTGTCTATTTGCTCCTCAAGCAATTTGCGCGTGCGGGAACACCAATCCTGATGCCATCCACCAGATAGAACCAACAAAATGACCCGCCACATGAAGTTCTCTACTGGGCGTTCAAAAACGTTTTCAAATTGATAATCGACATATCCCATTATCTGCTCATGAGGCCACCCCTTCGTCACCGCATGATCACGGCACCCCTCGTAATAGCACTCCAGCGCCCATGATTTAAGGATTTCGTACGTAACGCGCTCTTCGTGCAACATCTCAGATTCCTTTTTTCTTGGTTGGACGAATTACACCACCATTATCGAAAACATTTACAGTAATGTTTGGATATTTAGCCTTAAATAGATCAATAAAGGGGACAAGGGGACAGACCACGTTTTCAGAGCGCTTTCTAAACGTGGTCTGTCCCCATTTTTCTTCCGCGGATCAAGTACTACCAGGAATTGGGGGTGGATGAGTTCAGTTTCTGGTGTGATAACAGCTTGCCGCATGAGGAGAAGAAGAAATCGTTGGAGCTGTTTATCAAGCATGTGGTGCCGGAGTTTCGGTAAACACTTTGCTGGCTCGGCCCGGTAAATGAAAACGCCCCGATAGAGTTCGGGGCGTTTTAGTTTTTCGTGGGCTCATCGTCCCAGAAATTTCCGGCGGGTGCGTATTGTCCATCTCGGAAAACAGCGCACCAACCAAAGCTTCGGTAGAACATTTCAAGATCAATGATCTGGTAAAGGCCTTCGCTAATTTTGCTTAAGGTAATCAGACTATTGGCATAGTGGGTGTATTGACCACCCGCCCCGGCGACCGCGCGTCGCTCCAACTCGTCACGACTCCAGCCAGATACGATCCCGGATGATTCAGGAACTGTATCCGAGAAGGAAATTTCGAACTGCGTTGAAACCTTGCAAAGGCAGGGAATCCGTTGCTGTCTGAGCAAGTCATCAGAGATGAGGTTGTCAGGGAAATGAATGTGTAACTTCAAATGGCTCAGGCTCCTATGAAGCTACGCTGACCTCGAAAACGGTGAAAACCGGGGTCAGCCGGCTGATTCTAAATATTCGCTAAACATGGTCTACCCACATTTATTTCATACCACTGTACGGATCAGCGATATTATCACCCAGCTCGGTAATTGCCTCTTTGATCTCTATAGCCACTTCTGAGGAAAGCTCACTGACATTTTGGCTTGATATAAAGTCGAACAGTCCAACCAACCCAAGATGTGCCGCAACGACGATCGATCCTTCAGCAAAATCGAAATCAAACCCATCCCACTCAGCGATCAAGACTTTTTCAATTTGAGTCTTTAGTGGCTCGCATAACAGTTCATAGGTGTGCCACTGACGATCACTGAGCTCTAACAAAGCTTCTAAAAAATCATGCTTCGACTGTCCAGAGAAAGACTTTTCTGTCAGCAGCTCATGGAACTCGTTTGCCATATCTTCTGCAGGCATCAAGTCAGGAAGCGATTGATAATAAAAAAATTTTCATTATTTATCTACACGCAATAAGTAAAAAGGGGGACAGACCACGTTTTCGAAGTGCTTTCCAAACATGGCCTGTCCCTTTTTACCGTTTCAAAGCACTTTTTATGTGTCTTTCCCATTTAATTTTTAGTGAAGTCGTCGCAACGTATCCAATCGGTGAGCTCTAATGGTAGCTTGCAAATAGAAGACTGCATCAACTTCGGGAGATCCACTAACTTTAGCGCCGATTTTGGTTTAGCAATTAATTTATAACCACCCTGCTCGGAAGCGTCATGACTGAATAACCCTCTGCCGGCCATTTCAACAAAAGTTTTTAAATAGCGCACACGCTGAGCTTCATCGGCAAACTCAAGCAAATTGGCTTCTACTACCTCAACGCCCACGCCCTCTGGACTTGAATAGAAGTAATCATAAATTTCTTCATATCTGGAAATTGACTGCAGGACATCGTCGGGCACAACTCCATGTCCACCTGTAGCGAAATGAGCGATGACCCCACCTCGACATGAGGCAAACCAATCAAGATCATTGATTTCCAGAAATTCGCCGTGCATTTCCATTATTCGACTCCGGAAATATTAGTGCAGTTATCACACCTAGGAACTACCTGCCCGTCCTTGGGCGGATCTAGGGAGTGAGTTTTAGAGAAAACGGGGACAGACCACGTTTTTTGAATAAATTGCAAAGCCATGGTCCGCCCCCTTGTCTAAACGTGGTCTATCCCCATTTATCCCCAAAGTTATTTCCCCCAATCCACTTCGAAATCTTCTAGCTGCGCCTCGAGCCCTGCCTCAGCTCCGAACCAATAGTCAAATCCTAGATTATTTGCTTTTTTGATATAGAGATAATAACCACCGGTCTCACCTGCGCGATCATCATCAACGATGACACTCCAGCCACAGTACTCGCCTGCAGTGATTGTCCCCTTTCGAATTTCCGACATTTTCTTACTCCACGCATGGAACATGGTTGTTGGCTATGTATTTACCTGTCAGCGGATCTTTAACGCCAAAATGTACATGAGGGACACCGGGAGCATGACTGCCGGATAACGAACCGGGATCAATTCGGAACTCTCTCACCCCTTCCGCGCTATGGAACACTCCAGATCCAGGTTTACCAATTTCAGTGTACTGTCCTCCAAGATATTTTTGCCCAGCCAGCAATGCCTCGTCTGCGGTAAGGGTCATAGAACTCGTGAAATTCTTTTTACCAGAAAGAGATAAAACGGGGACAGACCACGTTTTCAGAGGGCATTCTAAACCTGGTCTGACCCAATTATCCGTCAGCAACGGGCGCATGGAAGTCGGTCTGGCCCGTGGCGCCTATCAGGTTGAATTCGATCGCATGGCCGGCGGCATGCCTGCCTCCAGCGGTGGCCAGGCACTGCGCGAAATGGTCCCGGTGGTCCGCGCCCTGTGGCAAGGCGACTACGCCCACGACGGTGAGATCTGGAAATTCCCCACCTCCACCAGCGTGCCGAAACCGATTCAGCAGCCAAACCCGCCAATGTGGATCGCCGCCCGCGACCCGGATTCGCACAACTTCGCTGTGGCCAACGGCTGCAACGTGATGGTCACGCCGCTGATGAAGGGCGACGAAGAAGTCCTCGACCTGAAGAACAAATTCCAGACTGCGCTGGACAACAACCCCGACATGCCACGCCCGCAATTGATGGTGCTGCGCCATACCCACGTGCACACCGCTGATGACCCGGACGGTTGGAAAGTCGGCGCGAAAGCCATCTCGCGCTTCTATCGCACCTTCGATGCCTGGTTCGGCAACAAGCAAACCCCGGTCAATGGCTTCCTCGCACCGAGCCCGGAGGAGAAGTTTGCCGGACGTCCTGAGTTTGAGCTGGAGAGTTTGCACAAAACGGCGATGATCGGTACGCCGGAAGAGATCATTCCGCGGATCAAGTACTACCAGGAACTGGGGGTGGATGAGTTCAGTTTCTGGAGTGACAACAGCTTGCCGCATGAGGAGAAGAAGAAGTCGTTGGAGCTGTTTATCAAGCATGTGGTGCCGGCGTTTCGGTAAACACTTTGCCGGCTCGGCCTGATAAATGAAAACGCCCCGATAGAGTTCGGGGCGTTTTAGTTTTGCGTTGGCTCATCGTCCCAGAAATTTCCGGCGGGTGCGTATTGTCCATCTCGAAATACAGTGCACCAACCAAAGCTTCGATAGAACATTTCAAGATCAATGATCTGGTAAAGGCCTTCGCTAATTTTACTTAAGGTAATCAGACTGTTCGCATAGTGGGTGTATTGACCACCCGCCCCGGCGATCGCCCGTCGCTCCAGCTCCTCACGATTCCAGCCCGATACGATCCCGGATGATTCGGGGACTGTATCCGAGAAGGAAATCTCGAACTGCGTTGAGACCTTGCAAAGGCAGGGAATCCGTTGCTGCCTGAGCAAGTCATCAGAGATGAGGTTGTCAGGGAAATGAATGTTCAATTTCAAATGGCTCAGACTCCGATGAGGCTACGTTGACCTCGAAACGGTGGACAACGGGTTAGCTGACGTTTTCAAATGTTCGCTAAACGTAGTCTCCACCCATCTATTTCATACCACTATACGGATCAGCGATATTACTACCCAGCTCAGCAATTGCCTCTTTGATCTCGATAGCCACTTCTGACGAAAGCTCACTGTCATTCTGGCTTGATATAAAGTCAAACAGTCCAGCCAATCCAAGGTGTGCCGCAACGACGATCGCCCCCTCAGCAAAACCGAAATCAAACCCATCCCACTCACTGATCAAGACCTTTTCAATTTGAGTCTTTAGGGGCTCGGACAACTGTTCATAGGTGTGCCACTGACGATCGCTGAGTTCTAAGAGAGCCCCTAAACAATCATGCTTCGACTTTCCAGAGAAAGACTTTTCTGTCAGCAGTTCATGGAGCTCGTTTGCCACATCTTCTACAGGCATAAAGTCAGGAAGCGATTGATAATAGCAAAAAGTCTTCATCATTTATGATCTACACGCAATAAAGGGTAACGGGACACAGCGCGTTTTCGGAATATTCCTAAAAGTGGTCTACCCCACTTATCCGCCTCCAATGCAACAATTTCCTTATGGCGTTCCCATGAGGTTTTTATATTTCTCATAAACCGTGCTTTGAGAAATCTCTCAGGGACAGACCACGTTTTCGGAGTGCTTCTGAACATGCTCTGCCCCCATTCGAAGTTCCCCATTATTCCAGACTGAAAAAACCTCGGAACACTCAGCACTAACTACTGAGGCCGCATTAGCAATAACCGTTTCTAACAACGGCAACACCACATTCTGCTTGACGTTCTCAAATACGATTTCTAATAGCCCAGCCATGGTGCCCTCCTTCAATCAACGAACCCTTTGAATGTGCCGTCCATATTCAATCTTACGCCTCGACCATCCGCCAGCCTTTTTCAAGGAAGGTATGGCCTTTATCCGTCGTGTCAGGCACAAAGTTTCCGGGGGCACGGGTAATTTCACGTAAATGCATCATTGCCTGCTCGTTCCACGTTTTCATTGAACCTGTGACTTTCCCCCATATATCCGGGTTCCTGCCAGCATGTTTGGACAGGGCATGACCCACCACAGTAGTCCCTTTGTAAGCATCCTGAGCAGATGTCAACGCAGTTTTTAGCTGAGCAAATGTAGCCAGCTCCTTGCCCATATTCTTCGAAAAAATAAATCAGTCCCACATTCCTTCTTGCTACCAATGCCTGGTCCAGCCCAACTCCTGACTTTGTTATCCACCATTTACCTCTGCATCAAGACAGATTGTGCGGGGCAAGAAAAAATACGCAGTCAACCAGCAAGTCGTCATGGCGACAGCAAAAAGCACGATCAGCCCAAGGCATAATCGGAGTAACTGGCCCCCTGATGGGAAAACGGGGACAGACCATGTTTTCAAAGTGCTTTCTAAATATGGTCTGTCCCCATTCATCTTTTCTTATTCCTTCACATGAAGCTTCGTAACAAACTCAACAATCATCTGACAATCAGATTCATTTTTAGCGAACCGCTCAAGAACAGGAACCAGATAATAACAAAGCAGTTCAATTCTTGATGATTCTGTAGGTAGATGCTCCAAAATGCAGGCAACTAAAACCTGCAGCGGCATTATAGAAGCGAAGACTTCATATCCTCTCCCCCCAGAAAATGGCAACTTACAAAAATAATATCTTGCCAACCGCTTTTGGTCAGAACGTTTCCAGGTGCGATGGGGTATGAGTAACAGTGCCTCCCCCCACTCCATAGCGTCAACTGGGTAAGTTGAAATCATCCAGTCGGTAGCCAGCTCAGAACTCATCTTCCCAAGCTGCACACACAGCGCCTTTAATCTCTTGTCCATAACGCTATTATCTAGGGTTGAAAAGTTCTTCAGGCAAACCCGCATTTCCACTCAAAAAAGCTGGGGTAAAAAGAGGACAGACCACGTTTTCGGAATGTTTTCTAAACGTGGTCTGTCCCCATTTATCCCGCTCTTTTTGAGCTCAATTGGGCAGCTGTTAAGTAAACACCGTTCAGATCCGACTTTTTATACAACTAATAGCGAATCCATTTCCCTGTAGGTATCAATTCCGGGCTATTAGGATCAACCAAATAGAGCCATTCCGGATCATGCCCTAATGTACCTACCAAAACACCTAACGCATTTGGGTTCGCTGGTGTATCCGCGTAGTGCACTATTCCAATATAGCTTCCTATACCGTAGGAACTTTGCAATTGAAAACGCAAAGAGCCATCAGCATTGTAAATCGCCGCATTATTAGGACAGTCAAAAAACCAAGGAAATCCAGGCGTACTAAATTTTGAAGGTTTCTCATTAAAAACCACCAAAAACCCTCTTCTGTCTTCAAGGATATAGGGCGTCTCACCGATTTGAAGGCGTATTTCAACGCCATTTTCAAGAACCAGATATTGTTCTAAACGTACGACTGGGTGCTCTTGCGCATATAGCATATTTTTTTTTGTGTCTTCGAAGCTGGTAGAGGTTCCGTTCCAGCTGACAAACGACTCGAAGAGCGCTCCATCATCGCACTCCCACCTCGTTCTAATTTCGCTGATCAACTGATTCACTGCAATGTCCTCACCGACTTCATATTAACTTCATAAAGCTCTTGGATTAGTTCGGGGAGTCTTATCCATAAAATTAGCCTGATGACCACATCCCGGCAACCGAATCCCATTTTTTGCGTCCCACATATCACCCACGTTCACCTCACGAAGCCCCACACCAGGTTTAATGGGAGTATTCCGGCAGAACAGCGGACCTACAATATCAAGAGGAGTCATGCGGCTCACAAAAAAGGGGCGAATTCATCGAATTGAATTCGCCCCTTTTTTGCAGTGGTCATGAGTCAAAAACTAACCCTGAACCGGGCTTTTTCGATTCCTGCGCATTTGCTTGAGATTGAAGCGCAGTTTGCGCATCCCGTGAGCAATACGCGGAAACAGCAATGTCCAGCGAGGATGCACCACCACTCCGCACTCACGGCTGTCCTGTCGAGTCATCGAAGTAATCTGCTGCGGCAACGGCACACCGTACTTGATGCACTTGGTGATCAGTGCATCAACATTGCGTTCCATGAAATTCAGCGCAACATCCCTTCCAGCATTGAATGACCCAACGTGTTTCTTCAACGCTGCCAGGGTGTCGCGGTACGCGGCATAACTGCCCATTACGTACTCGACATCTTTATGGCTCTGCGTAAGCGAACCGCTTCTGACCCGTTGAAAGTAAAAATCCGCCGAGGTGGCAAAAGTAGCGTGACTGTGCAGATAAATGTTCATGCTGAACACATGATCCTCATGAGCTCGCCCTTCCAACCGAACCGCGAAACGCTCGCACACCGAGCGCTTGAAAATGTACTGCCACGTTGCAGCGTGATACTTGCCGGACAAGATCAGATCCTCGAGCAAGTCACGTCCGGCGTCGAACCAACCATTGCGGCTGGCCGCGGTGTTACGCCGCAACAGCTGCTTCTCGCCGTTGAATTCGGTGTACGAACGCTTGGAGAAATAAAACAACTCAAGCGCGGCATTGGACTGCACCTGCTCCACCAACGTCGAAAATATCTCTGGGCTGACCACATCGTCCGGGTCGCAAAAGAACACATACTCCCCGCTCGCCAATGCCAAACCATTGCGCCGTGCAGCACCAACGCCCTGATTATCCTGGGTGACGACTTTGACTTCCGCACGATGGCCGAACCCTGACGCGATGACGTCAAGCGTGCCGTCGGTCGAGCCATCGTTGATCAAGATGATTTCGTGCAGCGGCACGGGTTGATTAATCAGCGAATCAAGGGTTTCGGCGATGTAGGATTCAACGTTGTACGTGGGGATGATGACGGAAATTTTCGGGACAGACACGTTGTTGAACACCTGTGACGACGGCGTAGGCCGATAAACGGGAATTTGTGAGGCAAGGTTGACGTGCACAGGGTGAAGGAAGGCACGTTTTCAACGCACTGAGGCAGCGATGCCAATATGATGGCACATGATAATGGCCAATGGTTAAGGCGTCAAAGGGAGACGACCGCAGTAACGAACTGACACAACTCATCAGTGATGTCAGGTGGCGAGAATGAATCGAGGGCAGTGCTTGAGCGAGCGCTCTGTTAAAAAATCGGATGACCTGCATGGGTTCGGTTTCTTGTATTTGTGTGGTGCAAACCAAGTTGCCGATTCATGCAGATCTCTTCAACATTCCAACTTCTTGATTTTCTTTAAGAGAAATTGGGGATTCCTCAGGGTCTGTCCCCATTTATCTACGACCAAAGCGAGCAGCGAGGGACGGGAGGTTTTGCAGTAAACAGATAAAACAACACCGGCGCATGACCGGTGTAGGATGAGGATATCTATCAAATATGAGCAGAAATTCGTTTATATAAAAACTCATAAAAATCTGAAGCGTAATTAACATTCTCGCCAGACGGAAGCCGAAGACTCACGGGGCACTCACCATCTTTAAACTTCGAATAGTCAAAGAAAAAGACTTCCCCCATATCAGTTTCGCTAATCACAAGCTTTTTGCCATCTACCAGATTATTTTTTATGCCCACAATATGCTGATAGACAATATCCCCCCCATTGACACCCTCAAAGTCCACACCATAGATACTGTAAATTTCTTCAGTACCAATCTCGCCACCCGCATACGTCTTTAAAAACCACCTGTACGACCCTGGCAGTTCAAGCCCTAGCCGCTGCTCGGCCTTCTCAATCCAGTCATCACCCACGCAATCGGCCTGACTACCAAAGCACACGATATCAGGATGCAGTGATACTAAATCCTCAATTTGATGCGTCGTAACTTGGCTCATTCTCAATTCCTAAAATCTGCAGATCGTTGCTGCCAGTACTGCACCTTCCACTTATCAAAAGCTGCCCTATCAATACCAGAGGAAGTAAAGGGGACAGACCATGTTTTCAGAGTGCTTTCTAAACGTGGTCTGTCCCCATTTATTCTTGGCTTGCTAATTATCATGGACGCACCGACTTCAGTTGTTCTGCATCGGTTGACGGCAAACCATTTCTTTTTAATTGATCTGCTGCCAAATAAGGTAAAAAGGGGACAAACCACGCTTTCAGAGTGCTTTCTAAACGTGGTCTGTCCCCATTTATTCTCCAGGGTAGAAAACTACAACCCTCTCTACTTTTAACTACACCATATATCCGGCCATCCTCATTTGCGCAAGTATTGCCTCATCAAGTTGTTGGCCAGAAATACCTCTAATCGATTTAGCACTCTTCCATTTCCATATTACAGGAAGGATTTTGCTATTCAAACGATCAAGCTCTTCCAAAAAAACATTTGCTAAAACATACTTATCCAACTCAGGATCAGCCTCCAACATCAAGTTCAGTACAGTGCTCGGCATTTTCCCTTCCAGCAACTGGGCTAACAAATTGTTATTTTTTAAAGGTGACATAATTGATGCCTCCAATGGTTTCAATTTTCTCAACCTTTCCGTATCCGTACTTTTGGGCTATTCGGCCTGTCCATGTATTCAAAGCAGCATTTTCTTTTGACATTCCATTGGCAATATTCTCGAGATATCGAGCAGTGTTAACGCTGTCAGTGCCCGCCTCCCAAACCCCACGGATTTGATTGACCTTAATGCCTTCATTGACGAGGCGTTGCATTGCGTTGGCGAACATATCAGTGCCTGATGCATCGTAGTAGGGATGATTCTGTGCAGCACGAATTTCAAATCCCAGCACTCCCGCTTTATCCACATTCACGACCAACCTTGCTACGCCATCAGGATCGCCATACTTGAGTAAAAAGGGGACAGACCACGTTTTCAGAGTGCTTTCTAAACGTGGTCTGTCCCCATTTATTCTCCAAATCATGAGCGACCTGAAGCATCATGCTCAATACGGCGCTTGGTGAATTCCCGCTCAGTATTTGCGCTAACAAATATCTATTTTCCGAAAGCGACATAGATAACTTCGTCTTTTTTAAGCTTTCTCGATCATCGAATAAAAAGGGAATAAAAATGGGACATATTTATTTAATCGTAGAAAAAAAGCCCTCATAGATTTAAATAAATCTACCACCTTTTCTCTGCGGCCCCGCCCATTAATCCCCTTGTTCTGTCGGCTAATTGGGTGTTCGATTTTCAAAATTAGCTTCTAATAAAAACCCTGAACAAACCTGAACTTCCAATAGTCACCACACCTAACCCAATATCGCTCTACATCTGGTATCAAGAAATTGAAATCTGAGCACTTGGAAAACCAATCAGGATATGCAAGATCTTCATGGGATCGGCCAAAGTCCATGTGCAGGTATATTTTTCTATCAAAATTCACATAAAACATCGGTAATCGAGATGCCAATCGCCCAGCAAAACTGAACTCATCTACATTCAGCTCTACTCCTGACAAATAATAATTCTCAATTCTACTCAATAGTTTTCCAGCATTACAATCACCATCCATGTCAAAGACCCCTTCAAAATCCTCTCTAACAAGTACCCCCTCACCTACGCAACTTAAATATTGAAGAAAATTTTCCGACTTCAGCTTTAAAAGCCCGCCTCTAAATTCCTTGCACGCTTGCGCATATTGTTCCTGTGTTATATGACCTTTATTCAAGTATCCAAGATAGTCCTTCTCCGCATCTAGAGAAAAATTATATTTATGGTCCAAAACCCAATAGCACTTTGCTTTATGGACAAAAAAGCAAATACTTTTTCCCCCGCTCCACAAGTCTTCAAATATTGCTTTGTTAAAAATCAATGCCCAAACTCCTTTAAAAAGGCCTCTTGAGAGTAGACACGTGCATTGCTCGAGTTTTTTTCAAGCAGTGACTCCCATATTTGGGGGAGCTCCAGAGCAGTACCTGGCTTACTTGGATCTACAATTTTTGGCGCTGTCGGATCTCGTGGTGTAAAACGGGGACAGACCACGTTTTCAAAGTGCTTTTCAAACGTGGTCTGTCCCCATTTATTCTCCGGAGTACTTTTTAAACGTGGTCTGTCCCCATTTATTCTTGCGACCTCTTCAGCTAAGAGCTGAGAGTTGAGTCTGCCTTGATTGACAGCGCTCTCAGCCCCGGAGCTACCTTTTGCACCACCCGCAAAATAGGAGGCAAATCACAAGGCCCGGTGTTGTGTACCCAAGTCTTGAGTTCGCCAACGTAGAACGTATGCCCCACATCGACCGTCAGATTGTATGTTTTGCCCTCGGGCAGGTACAGCTCAAGCGATTCGACTTCGGATGTAGGAAAAAAGAGGACAGATCACATTTTCGGAGTGTTTTCTAAATGTGGCCTGTCCCCTTTTATATCCCAGTTTCTGGTGTGACAACAGCTTGCCGCATGAGGAGGAGAAGAAATCGTTGGAGCTGTTTATCAAGCATGTGGTGCCGGCGTTTTGCTGAGAACCGCGTAATTGAACAGCAATAAAAAGGAGCGAATTCATCGATATGAATTCGCCCCTTTTTTCACTTGTCAGCAAGTGAACGCTACCCCAGAACGGCGGCTTTTCGACTCCGGCGCGATTGCTTCAGATTGAAGCGTAGCTTACGCACCCCATGAACGATACGCGGAAACACTAGCGTCCAGCGAGAGTGCACCATCACCCAGCAATCACGCCTGTCTTGCCGCGTCTCCGAGGTGATCTGCTGTGGGCATTTTTTATCCTTCCAGACTCATGTACAACGGCTAAAGGCCAAACGAAGTGCCGCGCCCACTTCATCAAATGCAATATCAGAGGACACGACGACACAATCTTTTTCAGTTATCCCCTTTCCACTCCAGGCCTCCAGCTTCTCATGATGACTGGGACGTATTGTTACAAGCCCATTAACGGCATCCACTGAACAGCTTTTCATATTCTTAAATAGTGCACGCCTGGTTTTATAGCCAAATTCCGTCATTAGATTAGCTACCCACTCATTATACTGAGTGACCACGCGACCTCTAAAATCAAAAAACTCTGGATT
Source organism: Pseudomonas sp. 29 (assembly GCF_002754355.1). Classification (NCBI taxonomy): domain Bacteria; kingdom Pseudomonadati; phylum Pseudomonadota; class Gammaproteobacteria; order Pseudomonadales; family Pseudomonadaceae; genus Pseudomonas; species Pseudomonas sp. 29. The sequence goes on along the minus strand of NZ_PEEY01000001.1, from coordinate 5,522,240 downwards.
TCCCTTCGGATCAATCATCCGGCTAACAGCCAAAGCCGCCAGAACACTCTCTCCCAACTCGCTATTCTCAGCGGTGTGCGACAGCAAAAACCTCTTCCCTTCAGGATCCGGGAGACAATTAAAATAGCCGGAGTAGGTCTCAATAAAAATAAAATCTTCATTAAACTTAGCGTAAGCCCAAGACTTATTATTCAACTGATTCATTTACTTCACCGAACTTATGATTACTTTTACGCCTTGAGATTGACCATACTTTATCGCGCGATTTATTTGAACCCACTGCACCGAATTCGTACCGCCAGGAACAGCAACACGCAACTCACGAGCAGTAATCATACTGCTATCCAAAGGAACATTACTAAGGGTGTACGTTTCAAATCTGGCCACCGCATCGATGTTACCTTTTAATGAGCTGTACACCTGAGACGGATTCCCCACCTTGGCCGCAGTCGTCGTGTCTAACGTTTTAGCGCTGATGGCTGTACCCGTTGACGGGTCATAAAAATCGAACGTTTTGAAGTTAGGTGGTAGCCGGGAACCGGCAGGCAGTTCAGAGGCCAGATAATTCTCCCAAGGCATGCCTTGCCCTTGAATCCCCTTACCCCACTCAATTCCCGTTTTGGCACGGTCTAAAGTTCCCGCTGTGCCTTTTACACCTGTACCGAGAATCGAACTGCCCAATCCCCATACATTCAGTAAACCTTCTATACCGGAGACGACCCGCTCGGTAGTCGCAGGGGCTTCTTCCGTAACCAGGTTCACACCGCCCGCAGCGGTATAGGCTTGGCACCCTATACCAATCACACCTGACCCGCCACAACCGGCCGTGTAAAGCTCATTGGAAACGCCTAGAAGCCGAGCCTTTGCGGCAGCCTCAATCACCTCATTTTCAACTTGCCATCCTATCGCCTGCATGAAAGTAGCAGGCTGCAGAACCCACTCTTCTCCCTGATCCGTCGTAATCGTTTTGTCGGTAGCCACACAGTAGCCATTTGGTGAAGTGCCGCAGACGATCACATCTCCCGGGGTGGTAGTGACAACGGAAGCCCGGGTGAAATCGTTATCCTCCGAAAGCTGCTCCTCTTTAAGAACGCTGAAACCCTTCGCGATAAGTTTCGAAATGTCACTGGACAACCCATCGCAATAACTCGATGAAGCCCCTGAACACAACTGCGCGTACTTTCTCTGCAACTCCTTCAGGGAAAGTCTTTCTATGTCGCTCAGATGATTGTTCTCGACAGCATTTTTCGCTGTCCCGGCTCCAAGCGCGGCGTCAAAGGCGCTGCCCCCGGCAAGCGCGCCGGACATGCCGCCAGCCAGCGTTGATAGAGCCGCGACTATTTGCTTTTCCGACTCGGTCAGTTGGTCTGCAGACTTATCCGGATAGAGCAGACGCGCGACCACTTCACCGGCACTGGCTCCAGCAGCACCGGCCAACGCCGAACCACCTTGTATTTTCGCCAGAACGGCTCCGAGTACGGCATGCGCCATCAGGTTGGCTGCGTCGTCTCCTTCCGTCAGCTGTTTAACGGCTTGTGCCAGATAAGGTGCTGCACCTCCGCCAATGGCAGCAGCGATGTTTCCACTCAGGATGCCCTGGACGATCCCCGCAACCGCTTGGCTGGCTTTCTGGAAGCTGCTGCCTATACCGTAATCGCGTTGAACTTGTTGGCTGATTTCCTCAGGGGTAGGGTTGGCCACTCCGCTACTGTTCAGTTTGTCGCGCGCCGCCTTGTAGGCCTCACTATCGGGATTCTCGGCCTCCTCCATCTTCGATGCGGCAATTGCGTCGCCAATGCCTTTCACCAATTCAATCGAGCTTTTCACCAACTCGATGCGCTCTTTCATGCCATCTTCGTCAGGCTTGTCGAGTCGCTCGTTAGCATTTTCCGTATCTCGGTTCAGACCGACGAGGTCTTGAGCGCCCTCAGGGTTGCGAACAATGATCGTGCCTTCGCTGACAGCGCTACGGGTGTGGCTTTTATCCGACTCGTTGAGGGAGATGCCGTACAGTCCGCCCACCGACCCGTATGCTCCAGCACCACCGTAACCGCCCGAGTAGCTGATGCCGGCGGACTGAGCATCGATTTCACTGACGTTCTTGATGTCGCGAGTAATGAGCCGGTCGGTTATGAGGATGTTTTTATCCGGCGTGGCATCGCTGGCGATCAACCCACCTTCAAGCGTTGTGGTTTTGCCGACATCGACCATGTAACCACCCGCTCCCGCGAATAAACCGGTCTGATCGGTAACAGCCTTATAGTCACTGTTCATATTGCCTGCGGCCAAGTTACCTGAAGCCGTAACAGGTGCGCCGTAGCAGATAGGTGGAATGCAAATGCTGGCTCCGAAACCGCCACTGCCTTGATTGTTTTTCTGGGTTTCGGTGTCCTGACGGGAAATGATGTTGAGATTGCCGTCGATCAGCGCTTTGATGGTATCGGCGCGAACCTGTGCGCCTGCCAGTGTCGTATCACCGCCGCTATGAATCACTAACGAGTCGGTGTCTACCGTACTGTTGACCTGCGTGACAGAACTGCCACTCCCCATACCCTTCGCCACTTGTGCACCAAGGTCGACGGTGAAGCCGTTTTGCTGACCAATGTTGAAGCTGGCGCCGATTGCAGTTCTGTTGTTACTGTTTTGGTTGGACCAGTCGGCAGTGTTCTGCGCGCTTTCCACAATGACGTTGTTATTGGCGATCAACGAGGTAGCTGTCGCTTTGAGGCTACTGCCGATGATGTGAAGATCACCATCATTTTGTGCAGCACCACCATTGGCGATGATGGAAAGGGTACCGCCAGCGTTGACAGTGCTTTGCTTCGCAGTCTGACTGACGTAGTCACTGGTACTTTTACTATGAGTATTAGCGAGTTCGGTGCCGATCTTGATCAGAGAACCGTTGCTGCCCGTGCCACCCTGCTTGTCGGCGAATCCGGTTTTTTGATCATTCGCATCCGACGCCATACCGCCAAGGTTGTAAGCCGCCAACGCCGCCTGCGCCAATTTCACTGCCTTGAGTCGAGGATCATCTGCGCTTTTGGCAGCCTCTACTGCAGAGCGAATAGAATTGACGGTGTCGATAATTGCACCGCCAATAACACGCCCTACAGCAAGACTATTGGATTTATCGATGGTGCTTTGCTGCGACGTTTCCATACCTGCAGCGATGGTCACGTTGGAACCGCGAAGACTCATGTCCTTGGTGCTGATCAAGTCGCTGGCTACGACATTAAGGTCCCCATTCGCAATAAGGCTGACATTGCCTTTACTGGAACCAATGGTGCTGCCAGTCAGGGTCGTTTGCGACATCGTGCCGTTATGTTTCTGATTACTGATCGACAGATGCTGGTTGCCGGTGATGTCATCAATGCCAAGATTGTTCGCCGTCAACACGCCAGTCAGATCGCGATTTTTCTCCTTGTGCACTTCGGTGCGAGTGAAAGTGTTCTGCGCGGCATTAATGGTCAAATCACCACCGGCACGGACAGACAAGTCATTGGTACTGACCAGCGCAGAACCAGTGATGGTGGCGTCCCGCTTGGCATTAACGGCAATTGTGTCGCCCGAGATCAGGCTGCCCACAGCGGTAGTCTGAGTTTCAGCCAGTTGATCCTGGACTTTGCTCGACTTCAAACCGCCCCAACTACTTTTGCTTTTACTACGTTCGTGGCGCGCGCTACTGGAGTCTGTGACGGCCAGAATTTCCACGTCATTGCCGGCCTCCAAGCCGACACCTGCTTTTTCAGAGACTACATTGCTGCCCTTGATCGTCAGATCATTGCCAGCGCTCAATACGCTCTTGCCTACAGATGTGACGGAGCTGGCTACGTTGGTAACCGAACTGGTCTCATCAAGCTGGAACGTCTTCTTTGATGAAGATTTTTTGGTCTTGGAATAGAAGCTGTAATCCGAGTCCTCTGCTGATTGCAGCACAAGATTTGCGCCAGATGTGAGATAAGCTTCATTCCCGGCGCTCACCCGGCTGGCAATCAGGTCCAGGTCCTTGCCCGCTTTGAGGGTAACGTTGCCACCGGCATTGACGGTCGACGACACCTGAGTGACTTCATCATCCTGACGCGACATTCTCTTGTTGGCAGAACGCGAATGTTCTTCATCTGCTGCCGAGCTGATCAGCACGTTGCCAGTCGCTGACATTGTCACATCACGCTTCGCATCGATCTCACTAGCAATCACACTGAAGTCACGCTTGGCATCAGCCTTGAAATCACGCCCGGCATCAATATCGGCGCCCAGTTGCGTGACGCTGCTGACAGCTCCCCTCCAACCCAGCGACGCGCTGTCGTTGATCTGCACGGAGGCCACGTTGACATCACGCCCTGCGTTCAACGACATGTCCTGACCACTTTTCAGGACGCCGCCGATGACGTTGATGTCGTTGGCCGCTTTAACGGTCAGGTCGTTGGCCGCCTCAATCCGCGCTGCGTTATCGGCAAAGTCCTGATGCCGGGTGACGGTGCCGTACTTGTCGTCCATCGAGGTGATGGTCCGTTCGTTGATCACATCGCCCGTGCGCGTGGTCAGGCTGACATCGCGTCCGGCAATGATGCCGCCGGCCTTGTTAACGATGTTGTTGGTCGCCAACAGATCCAGCCGATTACCCGCCTCGACCGAACCGCTGTTGACCAGATCCTTGCCCGCCGTCGCCGACAGGTTATTTGTCGCTTTCAAGGTGCCGACGTTGTCGAGGTTTTCCCCGGCGATCAGGGTCACATCCTTACCGGCAATCAGTGCCCCGGTCGGGCCGAGGCGGCCATTCGCTTGCGCCAGATACACCACCGGCACCAGGACTTTTTCGCCATTCACTTCGTGCTCTTCGAGCCAGACGATGTCGTGGGTCAGCGCGGCGACTTGCTGCGAGGTGAGGCCGACGCCGACCGACAGGTTGAGTGCGTCCTTGCTGGCGATGGCGTTGTTCATCAGGTACTTGAACATGCCCTCGTTGGAGGTCTGGCCATCGAGGAAAGCCTGACCGGTGCGGGCGGTCACGGCTTGCTGGATCAGGCGTTGTTCATAGAGACCATCACCGAGGCGTTTGGCGCTCTGGTCGGGGTTGTAGCCGAGTTTTTCCAGCAGGTAATCCGAGCTCATGAACGACTTGAGGTCGGTGAGTACCGGGTTGGTTTCGATCAGGTATTTGTGAGGGTTGGACGGTGCCTTGGTGTCCGGCAGGCCGGTAACGCGGGTGACCGGACGGGTGTCATCGCCAGTGCTTGAGGTTCGATGGAACGTATCGACCGCACGAGTGCTGTCGGAAACCTGAGCCGGGGCGTCAACAAACAGATTGCGCGGGCCGCCACTGGTGGCGACGGCCAAATGATCCTGAGCGCTGATCGCTTCATTGCCCACCGTCCAGGTCGGCGCTGGCCCGTTGCCGGACGCTGCAGTGCTGCCCTGCCCGCTCAAACGGAACAAGCCGTTTTCACCGGTGGGCAGGGAGAAGCCTGGCAGGCTCAGCGGATTGACTTGCTGCTGGGCGAGGTCTGGCGGCAGTTGGCTGTTGATCCGCACAACGACAGTGTCACTGTTACCGACCTTGGTATCAGCGACTTTATTGGTGCCACCGGTTGAGCCGTAATCCTCGTGGATGACGGCGTTTACCACCTCCTTGGTGGCGTTGATCGAGACGTTGCCAGCGGCCTGAATGACCGCGTTGCGACCGGTCGCGGCACCGGGCAGCCCCGCACTGGTGCTTTCCGTTTCAACCGCCAGGCCTTTCTGGTATTGCGCCAGTTCGCTCGGCAATGCCAGCAGGTTATCGGGGTCGTACTGCGACGGAGTCGAGGTTTCGAAACCGGCGCTGAATCCAGACATCGCTCGGCCATATTTGCGACTGCCGACGTTTTCACCGGTTTCGTCGTCGGTGATGACAATGCCGCCGCCCACTGTCGTGGCTGTGGCTTTGCGGATCAATCCTTGCGGCGCGATCACGTAATACACAGAAGGGAAATCGGGATTGTTGCGCTGGTTATAGGGCATCACGACTTCGGCCATGAACTTTGCCGTGCTGCCAGTCCCCATTTCAAAGTTGTACTGGCGCGTAACGTCGATAACTCCGCTTTTGGCGCCAATGTTCTTCAGGGAGTCAGCAGTGACGGTGATGTTGCCACCCGCCGCCACAGTACTTTTGCTGTTGAGGAACGTGCCGCCCTGGAAAACAAAATCCTTGCCGATGTTAAGCACGGCGGAAGCGCTGGTATCACTGTCGACAAATTGATACGTCTCGCGCGTGGCGAGGAAATTGTTGAACGTGCCGCCAACACAGTCACCGCACGTAGCCGCGATAAACCCCGATATCAGCTTGCGCTCGACCGACGCCGACGGGCCTTCCGTACGGTTCTCGAACACATCAGCGTTCAGCGTGAAATCCTTCACGCTCTCCATCGAACCGGAAATGTTGTAGACCCCGGCAGCCCGCGCCGCGCCGCCATATCCACCGATCAGCACATTGCCCAGACCGTAGAAATCGCCGTGCTGGTTGGTCAGCGTGCTGACGCCGAGTGTCATGTTGTTGCCGCTGAAAATCAGCCCGCGATCGTTGAGCAATGTGGGCGTGTTGATGAACAGGTTCTGCGCCGCCCCGAGGCTGCCGTAGTTGGCAACGCTGCCGGCGTTGACGGTCAGGTCTTCGCTAGAGGAAATGCGTGCCGAGTTGATCAGTTGCCCACCGACGCTGATGGTCGACGTCGCACCAGCGGCAAAACTGCCGCCCGCACCGAGGTTCATTTGTGCAGCGGAGAGATAAGTGCCGCGCTGACTGCTCAGGCGACCGCTACCCGCATAGGTTCCGCCCAACTGCATATCGATGGAGCCATCACTGGCAATCAAGCCGTTGTTGGTCCAGTTGCCGCCACGGGCCTGCAAAGACTCCGAAGCCAGCAGTTTGCCGCTGGCGCTCTGGCTGAATTCGCGCACGTTCACGTTCAGGCGACCGGCCTGAATCGCGCTGGTGTTGTTCCAGCTATCGGCATTGAGTTCCAGCAGGCCGCCGGTGACGATGCTGCCTCCCGCGCCCAGCACATTGGCCGTGGAGATATCGAACTTGCCGCGCCCAACGTGGTTGAGTTGCCCGCCGCTGTTGAGGAAGCTGCCGACCGCCAAGGTCAAGTCCGTGTTAGCGGTTTCCAGTACGCCATTGCGGTTGTCGAGCAAACCTGCAATCTGAAATGCGGTTTTTCCGGTGGTGCCCAGCGAACGCAGGCGCCCGTTCTGGTTATCGAGCGTTCCCGCTTTGACGCTCAGTTGTGTGTCGCTTTCGATGACGCCCGCGCCATTGCTTAGCGCACCACTGAGGCTGAAATCGATGCGCTCGGCGGCAATCTGTCCGCCGCTGTTGTCGAGGCTTGCGCCGGTGACGCCCAACAGTTTTTTCGCGTAAAGCACGCCACTGCCGTTAGTCAGCGCAGCCGTGGTGATGCTGCTGTCTGCCGCTTGCGCCGAGATCCGCCCGCCGTTGTTGTTCAGCCCCGCCAATGCCGACAGCGTCAGGCTCTGCGCCTGAATGATGCCACCCTGACGGTTGTTGTTCAGGTCGAAACCGTTGCGCAGGACGCCAACCGTGCGCGCCTCCAAGGCTCCTTTGATGCTGGAAAGCGTGCCGCCACGGTTATCGATGTTGGCGGCTGTGATCAGCACATCGCCGTTCTGGGCGATGACTTTGCCGCTCTGATTATCGAAGTCGCCGCTGATCTCAAGGGTCAGACCGCTGTCGCTCTGGATCGAGCCTCTGCCGTTGAGCAGCCTGGCCGCGTGCATTTGCACATCGGCATTCTTGCTGTAGATCAGGCCATCGGCCTGGTTGCTGACGGCGCCCGTGGCGGTGATCAGCAACTGGTCATTGGCGGCGACGGTGCCCTTGTTGCTGTTGTCCAGCGAACCTGTGTGCAGGTCCAGATTTTTCTGGCTGGCGAGCTGACCGTTCTGGTTGTGCAGATCGGTCACGCCCTTGATCAGCAGCGGGCCGGCAGCCGCGAGTTTACCCGCGTTGTTGTTCAGCTCACCGCTCAGGTTGAGGGTGATCGCATCGTTGCTGGCGATCTGTCCGCCGCTGTTGTCGAGGCTTGAAGCCGTGGCATTGATGATCTGCTGCGCATTGATAGCGCCGTCGATATTGCTGAACGCGGTGCTGACGATATCCAGCGCCGCACCGCTCGCAATCAGGCCGCCCTGATTGTTATTAAGCGCACCGGCCAGCATCAGGGTCTGCCCTGCTCCACTGCTGAGGTTGCCCTTGTCGCTGTTATCGAGACTGCCGGCGTTGATGCTCAGATTGCCCTGTGCGACCACCGCGCCCGCGCCGCCGTTGAGCAGCTTGCCGCTGAGATCAACGCTGACATCGGCGTATTTGCTCGACAGCGTACCGCCGTCGCGGTTGTCGAGGCTGTTGCCGTTCACCGCCAGCGCTTGCCAGCCGGACAGCAGGCCTTTCTGGTTGATCAGATCCGTGCCGCGCACCAGCAGTTTTTCACCGCTGATGATTTTGCCGGCGCTGTTGTCTATCGCTCGGGCGATGAGGTCAAAACCGAGGTTGCTGGAGACTTCGCCGTTCTGATTGCTCAGGTCACGCAGACGTTTGAAGGTCAGCGGGCCTTTGGCGGTGAGCAGACCGTTCTGGTTGTCGAAGTCGCCATTGGCCAGATCCACCGTGACCGATTTTTCACCCAGCAGTCGTCCGCCGTTCTGCGTCAGCGAGGTCAGTGTCAGGTCAATGTCACCGTTGGCGGAAACTTCGCCCCCGTTGCTCGAGTCGAGCCCCGTCGCAGTCAGCGTCAGATTGCCCTTGCTGTTGATCAAGCCTTTGCCGTCGTTGCGCAACTGGTCGTCGACGTTCAGCTCAAGATCACCACGGCTGATCAAGCTGCCGCCGCTGTTGTTCACATTCCCCGCGCGGGCATCGATGGCTGCCGCGCCAATCATGCCTTTGACGTTGTCCAGTGCCGCCGCGATGCGCAGGGTGAGGCCTTGATTACTCAAAAGCTTGCCGCTGCCGTTATCCAGATTTTGCGCGGTCAGTGTGAACGCTTCCGCGCTGGAGATCGTGCCGCCCTGGTTGTTGACGCCGTTGAGTTGCTTGAGCAGCAGCGCGCCGGGGGTGTTGATCGAACCACCGTTGTTCAGTTGACCATGATTCAGATCCAGGCTCAGGCGCGTGTTGCTGAACAGCTTGCCGCCCTGTTGATCAAGCCCTTTGACCGACGCCGTCAGCGTGCCCTGACTGCCGATACTGCCAGCACCATTGTTGGTGACTTGCCCGGCGACGAGGTCCAGGGTGTCGGCACTGCTGAGCAAGCCCTCGCTGTTATCGAATGCGCCGGTGGTGACAGTGACCGCACCTTTACCGCTGAGCGTGCCCTGCTGACGGTTGTCGAGGCTGCCGCTATCAATGACGAGCGCACCGTCGGTGACAATCTTGCCGCCCAGGTTATCGAGGCCACCACGGCTAACGAGGTTCAAATCAGCGGCACTGGAGAAGATGCCCAGATTATTTATCAGCTGCGCGGCGTTGACTGTCAGCGTCGCTTCACTGCTGACTTTGCCCTGAGCGTTGTCGAAAGCATCGTCGACGGTCAACTGCATGGCTTGCTGGCTGCGCAATTCCCCGCCGTTGTTGGCCAGCGTGCGCCCGTGCAGCGTGAACCGCGTGGCCGCATCGATCAGCCCCTTGTTGCGGTTGAACAGTTGATCAACCGTCAGCGTCGCTGACTTGCTGGCGAAAACCTTGCCGCCGTCGCTGTTGTCGAGTTTTTTGCCGGTGAGCAGCAGGTCGCTGTTGGTGCTGATTTCGCCACCGCGATTATCCAGCTCAGCGACCGTCAGGGTCATGGCGCTGGTCGACCCGAGCAGGCCATTCTGACGGTTATCGAGTTGATCGGCGTTGAGTTTGAGCACGCCGGTGGCGATCAACTTGCCTTTCTGGTTGTTGACGTTTTGCGCCTGAACGCTGACATCCGACTTGCCGACGAGGTTGCCGCTGCGGTTGTCCAGAGACTTGGCGGTGAGCGTGAGCTGGCCGTCGGCAATCACCGTACCGAGCTGGTTATCCAGGGTCTGGTCGGCAGTCAGCTGCAACGCGCTGCGACCGCTGATCAAGCCTGCCTGGTTGAACAGTGTGCCGGCGGAAACGCTTGTTGCACCTTTGGCGGTGAGCGCACCTTTGTCGCGGTTGTCGAGCAAGCCATCGACGCGCACCGTCAGCCCGCTATCGCTGATCAATGAACCGGCATCGCGGTTATCGAGACTGGCCACTTTGAGATTGACCATCGCACCCGAACCGAGCACGCCGCCACGGTTGTCCAGCGCAGCGCTGAGATCGATGTTCAGGCCCAGATCGCCGAGCATCCGGCCGTTGCGGTTGTCCAGAGCCCCACCGCCGATGGCAATGGTTTTGGCGTTGAGCGTACCGTTCAGGTTGTTCAGGGTGGCGGCGTTGACCGTCAGATTGCGGCTGGCGAGCAAGCTCTTGCCGGCGTTGTCCAGATGCTGAGCGGTCAGGCTCAGATCGCCGCTGGCATTGCGGCTGCCGTCGGCGTTGACGCCGGCTTCGATGGTGCCGGCGTTCGTCAGTCGACCACCAGCGCTGAGGCTGATGCTGTCGCGGGCGGCGAGGGTCTGGCGGTTGGTCAGGTTGCCTTGAGTCTGCACATTGAGCGCGGTGCCTGCATAGATCGCGCTTTGGGTATCGAGGCTGGCAGCCTTGACGTTGACGGCGCCAGTGGCCGAGGTTTCTGCGAGGCTCAACTGGCCATTGGCGTCGAGCTGAATATCGCCGCCACTGGCAATCAGTTTGCCGTCGAGTTTCACCCCGACCCCAGCCTCGGTGCCGACCAGTTTGATCGCGCCGGCGTACATGCCGCCCAGCGCCGAGGAGTCGATGGCCAGTTGCGGCTTGCTGCTGCCGTCATCGGCGCGCGCGGTGGCATTCAGGGTTTGTGCGTTGACGTCGTTGCGACCGGCGACAATTGTCAGGCTCTGTGCCTGAATCTCGGCGTTGATCTTTGCGCTGCGGGTGATGATTTCGAAGCGGTCGACGTTGGTCGCGTTAAGGCCCGCGCCTTCGATGGCCACCGAGCCCTGATCGACCTGAAAACGATCCAGCCGACCGTTGTCGAGCACCGGTTTACCAGTGGTCAACGTCACACGCGGCGAGTTGATGAAACCGCAGCCATTACAGGTAATGCCATACGGGTTAGCAACGATCACCCGCGCCGACTGCCCCGCCACTTCGGTGTAACCGCGCAACTGGCTCGGGTTGCCACTGATGACTTCGTTGAGAATCGCCTGCGCCGAGCCGCTGTTCTTAAGGTTCGGGTTGTCGATGATGTGGCCGCCCAGCTGGGTCAGATTATTCTGCGTCGAGCCGTTGTTGAGGATCAGCCCCTGCGCGCCGACGTTGTAATCGTGAAACTGGTTATGCGACAGCCCGCTGGCGTTGGGCGTGGCGATATTGATGATCGGCACGCCATTGCCGGCGCGATCCAGCGAGGTATTGGGGTTAGCCACCACAATGCCGTCGGCCTGCGCCCACATCGGTTGCCAGAACATGACGTTCGCCAGCAGGAACGCCAGGCCGCGCTTGGGCATGCCGAGGAAGAGTTCGCGGTTTTTTTCGGCAGCAGCAGGCTGGCTGGCCAGAGGGGCCAGTTGACGGATGTCCATTTCAGAATCTCGGGGCGGGCGGTATTAGAGGAAGAAATCCAGGCGGAAATAGATCGGTGCTTCACGCTCGGCCAGCGCATCCGGGCGTTCCAGGGAATGAGCAAACGTCACCCCGGCGGACAGGTATTTGCCACGGGCGAACAGGTCCAGCGAGTTGCTCGACATACGCCCGTGCTGATCGCCGTTGTAGCGGCCGTTCTGGATAACACCCTGGTCGTAACCGAGGCTGGTGCCGTATTCGGAGAACACCGGTTGCAGCCATTCGATGGTCACCGGGCGCGACCAGCGCAGATCGTTGCGCCAGTAACCACCGCTGTCGCCCGACAGCGACTGATCCTTGTAACCACGAATCGACGACGAGCCACCAAGGCTGGTGCGTTGCGGGCTGAACAACACATCTTCACTGCGCTGGCCGGTCATCAGGCTGCTGAAGCTGAACGACTCGCCCCACAACTTGAACGGCTGCAGGTAGCTCAGGGTGGCGGTGTATTTGCGGTAGCGTGCATTTGGCTCACCCGGGCCCGGATCGTGACTGCCCTGCGCGTCGAAGGCGCCAATGCCTTCTTGCATACCCGCGTCAAAGTTGACGAAGGCACTGCCGATCCGACGACCGTGGTTGAAGCCGAACTGCGCTTCGCTGATGCGGTTGCTGCTCAGCTTGAGTTTGCTGTCTTCGATGAAGTTGTTGGTGCGCAGATACGACAGACCCGCGCTGAGCGAGGTCTTGCTGACGGCATCGCGGTGGATCACCCGCTCGGCGCGCAACTGATGGTTTTCGCTGTCGCCGGTCTGTTTGAAGTTGTAGAGGTTGGCGGCGATTTGCGAGCGGTATTCGCTCTGGCTGTAGGTGTAGCTGAACGTCCACCAGCCCCACGGCAAACTGTAATTGAGCATGGCGTTACGGGAGGTGTGCTGATGGTCAGTCATCGCATCGTGACCGCCACGCAGGCTCAACTGATCGGCCAGGCCAAGCGGGCTGTCCCAGTCAAACGTGGTGCCCCACTGTTGCTCGCCGGTGCTGCGCTGGCCGTCGTTGTTGCGTGACAGCCCGACTCGCCATGGCTTCTGGGGGGTGTTGTTGACCAGCACTGCACTGCCGCCGACATTCTGCCCGGGCGCCAGCTCCATTTTTGCCTGATTGGATGGCAGACGATTGAGCTGATCGACCATCTGCTCGATCTCGCGCAGATTGACCAGGTCACCGGTTTTGCCGGGGAAAGCCATGGCCAGTTCGCGCTCCGAGAGCTGGCTGTTTTCCGCGCCTTTCATGCCTTCAAGTTTGCCTTCGACCACCAGCACTTGCAGATGCCCGGTGGACAGATCCTGCTGTGGCAGGTAGGCGCGGCTGGTGACCAGGCCTTTCTCGATGTAGTGATCGGTGATGACTTTGAGCAGCTCGTTGAGCTGCGGCACACCGAGGCATTCACCGATATAGGGTTTGAGCAGACGAGTCTTGTCGCGCTCGGAAAGACTGTCGGCCCCTTTGAGTTCGATGTCTTTGATCGGGAAACAGCGGGTATCGGTGGGGGCTGCCGGTTGCGCAGGCTTGGCGTCCTTGCCGGGCAGATCCTTGAGTTCTTCGAGGCGCCGCTGCTGCTCTTCGAGCAGGCGGTTCTGGCGATCACGGATGAGGTCGGTGTCGCCGGGTGTAGGGGCGGCAACGGCAATCTGGAGTGGAGACAGGCACAGCAACGCTACGCACAACCTCGCCACGAGGGCGGGTGAGGACATGTTCGATCCCTCGATACGAAAGTGACATCAAAATAGTGGCGCGATATTAGATGGCCATCATTTTGACGTCAAACTATCGTTTAAACCTTTTGTCGGGTTTGTATCAAGAATTGAACAAACGGGGCCGTTGCAGCCCCGCGATGCTTCTGACTCGCTTACCCGCGAATACGGTGCTCATCAAAGGCATAATCTTCCTGGCAATCCGCCGAAGGACCTTTCTCCACATTGACGTAATGCACCGTGTCAGCATCAGTAAGCTTGTAGGTGTAAACATCAGGCGCAGCGACGCCATTGGTTCTCAGCACACTCTTGCCATTGGTAGCTGTCCAGGTGCCATGCTCGGTTTGCACCTTCTGTGTCTGCTTGGCGTCGCGGAAAAAGGTTATGGAGAAAGTACCGTCGGCGTTGAACTGGTTTTTCCAGGACATGAACTGGCATTTGCCGTTTTCGTCGCGCTGACCTTTCCATGAACCGACCAGCGATGGGTCAACGACCGGCTTATTAGTGGCGCAGCCAGACAATGTGGCGGCCAGAATGATAAGTGCCAGGGAGAGATTCCGTTTCACAGAGTATTTCCTTTTTTTCGATAAATTCAGTGCGCTGTGCGTGCCGACTCAACTCTTTACGAGCGTGCGCTGCCGGGGCTGAGTAACGTCATAAACATGCTGTTCGCAATGCTCACCGCTGAACTGGAACTCCACCTGGTAGACCTTGCCACGCTCGGGAGTGAAAACAGTGGTCAGCGGCCCACAGGTATAAATCCCCCCCGTAACCCGGCTGTTCGAATACCCCGAAATTTCAAAGGGCTTGTCGGCATCCGCTTGTGCCTCCACTTGTGGGAAGCGCTTGACCGTGGCGCTGTTGGCCACTTCATTGAGCTTGGCGATCCAGCCGAAAACATGGCCCCGACCTGAATCGACGACGGTGCCAAGCACCTCCATGCGACGGTCAGGGTCATCCGCACGCCGGATGGAAAACTCCACCGGATTGGTGCCACCCGTGGCCTTCATGATGACCTTGGCGTGCTGGTCATCCGTGGCAACGGTGTTCTGGCCCAACTGAACACCGTCTTTGAGCAGGCTCGGGGAGGAATCCCGAACAGTGGAATGGCAGCCTACAAGCGTGAAAATCACAGCCAGAGGCAGTAATGCGCGTTTATTCACGGACGAAGTTTCTCGATTAAGGACTGGCGCCAAGGATGACATCAGAATAGCGGCGCGATATTAGTTGGCCATCATTTTGACGTCAAACCTTTGTTCGTCAGTGCTCAACACCCAGTCGCGTCGCGACGTCATCGGGTGCAAGCAGGCGACCATCGGCCGAGGTCAACGCCAGCTTGCGAATCGGCTGACGATCCTTTGCATCAACCATCACCGACCCCGGCTCACCCGGCGCGTACATGAATTCACCGCCCCACTGCGACAGCGCGACGATCACGGTCTGCAAGGCTTTGCCGCGCTCAGTCAGCACGTATTCCTTATAAGCGCCGCCGTCGGCGGCTGGCAGCGCTTGCAAAATCCCCTGCTCCACCAGACCTTTGAGGCGCGCGCTGAGCATGTTCTTGGCGATATCCAAACTCTTTTGAAAGTCATTGAAACGCCGAATCCCGTCCAGCGCATCACGAATGATCAACAACGACCACCAGTCACCGATCAGATCCAGCGTGCGGGCAACCGGGCAGGCATTGCCCTGCAGACTTTTGCGTTTCACGTAAACGTACTCCTTCGATTCAGTGGGCGGCCGGGCGGCCTTGAGTTGCATCATACAACTCTGGCGCGGATCCACGACCGAGCCGACCTAAAACCAGCACCTGCATACAAGTAGCCGGATCGCTTTGCGTTGATAGTGAATGTCGCCATTTCGGCATCACTCGCGATCCCTGACGCAGGAGTTTCCATGAGCACCTTCACCACGCAAGACGGTACCGAGATTTACTACAAGGATTGGGGCAGCGGTAAACCTGTGCTGTTCAGCCACGGCTGGCCGCTGGATGCCGACATGTGGGAATACCAGATGGAATACCTGAGCAGCCGTGGCTATCGCACCATTGCCTTTGATCGTCGCGGTTTCGGCCGTTCCGATCAGCCGTGGACCGGATATGACTACGACACCTTCGCCGATGACATCGCGCAGCTGATCAACCATTTGGACCTGCGTGACGTGACGCTGGTGGGCTTTTCCATGGGCGGCGGCGACGTCAGCCGCTACATCGCCCGGCATGGCAGCGAGCGCGTTGCCGGTCTGGTGTTGTTGGGCGCGGTGACACCGCTGTTCGGCAAGAAAGCCGACTTCCCGCAAGGCGTCGACACCTCGGTGTTCGACGGGATCAAGGCCGGCCTGCTGAAGGATCGCGCGCAGTTCATTGCCGATTTCGCCGCGCCGTTCTATGGCACCAATCAAGGCCAGAAAGTCTCCGACGGCGTGCTCACGCAAACGTTGAATATCGCTCTGATGGCCTCGCTCAAAGGCACCGTGGATTGCGTCACAGCGTTCTCGGAAACCGACTTCCGCCCGGACATGGCCAAGATCGACGTGCCGACGCTGGTAATTCATGGTGACGGCGACCAGATCGTGCCGTTCGAAACCACCGGCAAACAAGCGGCCGCGCAAATCAAAGGCGCCGAGTTGAAGGTGTACGCCGGTGCGCCGCACGGCTTTGCGGTGACCCATGCACAGGCATTGAATGAGGATTTGCTAGCGTTTCTCAAACGCTGAAAATTCGAAATTAAAAAGTCCGTCGGCATCGGTTTGACGGACTTTTTTGTTACCCTCGTTCCATGACCCCTTCCGACCTCAACGCAATGGACGAAGACATCTCTGTGCAAGCCGCCGATTGGTGTATGCGTCTGCACGATGACAATTGTCCGCCGGCTGTACGCCAGGATTTCCAGCGCTGGATACAGCGCGACTCGCGCCACGCTTTCGAATACGCAAAAATGCTCGAAATCTGGGATCTCAGCGGCCAATTGCCGGATGAGCCCGAGACGGCGAAAAAACTCCTCACCGGTCACGGGGCGGCGACTGGAAGCAAGCGTGAAATTTAGCGACCCGGTTTGCCCCCGCCCTTGCCGCCTCCAGCGCTGAAGCCCGCATTTTTAAAGGCTTTCGCCCCTCTGCATCAGAATTTTATCTTCACATCCCAGCTTAATAATATTTTACCGATATCCCCCCTCTCCCTAGTCTGACCTCAAGCAAAACGGACAAGCCAACAGCGGCCCGAATCCCACTGCCTTGCTAGGAAGGATGTAGAGATGACCCCTGAAATAATAAAAACAGACACGCTGATCGTGGGTGCCGGCCAAGCGGGCGTGGCGATGAGCGAGCACCTGAGCAAACTCGGCGTGCCGCATCTGGTGCTGGAGCGCAATCGCATTGCCGAACGCTGGCGCACCGGGCGCTGGGACTCGCTTGTGGCCAACGGCCCGGCGTGGCACGACCGCTTCCCGGGCCTGGAATTCGATGACGTCGATCCCGACGGTTTCGCCCCGAAAGAACGTGTAGCTGACTACTTCGAAGCTTACGCAAAGAAATTCAATGCACCGATCCGTACCGGCGTTGAAGTCAAAAGCGTGGTGCGCAATGTCGGTCGCCCGGGCTTCACTGTCGAGACGTCCGAAGGTGTGATCGAAGCCAGCCGCGTCGTCGCCGCGACTGGCCCGTTCCAGAAACCGGTGATCCCGGCGATTGCCCCGCAAAACCAACGTCTGCTGCAAATCCATTCCGCTGACTACCGTAACCCGCAGCAATTGCCGGCAGGCGCGGTATTGGTGGTGGGCGCAGGTTCCTCCGGTGTGCAGATTGCCGATGAATTGCAACGTTCCGGCAAGCAGGTTTACCTGTCGGTTGGCGCCCACGACCGCCCACCGCGCGCCTATCGCAATCGTGATTTCTGCTGGTGGCTGGGCGTGCTCGGCGAGTGGGACCAAGCGGCGATGAAACCCGGTCGTGAGCACGTGA
Organism: Pseudomonas sp. 29; assembly: GCF_002754355.1. Classification (NCBI taxonomy): domain Bacteria; kingdom Pseudomonadati; phylum Pseudomonadota; class Gammaproteobacteria; order Pseudomonadales; family Pseudomonadaceae; genus Pseudomonas; species Pseudomonas sp. 29. Next base: position 5,504,876 of record NZ_PEEY01000001.1, on the reverse strand, counting down.
CCATCGCAGTCAGCGGCGCACATGGCGGTCGCACCATCGATTTCCGTGGTCTGGCCCATCGCGGCATGACCCTGGTCGGCGTCACCGAATCGTTCAATAACGGCGTGGTGACGTTCAAGCAGGACCTGGTCGGCAACCTCACTCGCGGCGACGAGAATTATCTGGCGTTGCTGGATGCCGCCGATGCCTACATCGAGCGCAACGGCCTCGATCTGCCGGAAGAACCAGAAGCGCGCGAAACCTATCCCGACCCCGAGTGCGTGAAAAATCCGCTGGCCGATCTGGATCTGGCCAAGGCTGGCGTCACCGCGATCATCTGGGCCACCGGATTTGCCGTGGATTACTCGTGGTTGCAGGTCGCAGCGTTCGATGACAAGGGCAAGCCTGTGCATCAGCGCGGCGTGTCGAGTGAGCCGGGGGTGTATTTCCTCGGTCTGCCGTGGCAGTCGCGCCGTGGTTCGTCGTTTATCTGGGGCGTTTGGCACGACGCCAAACATGTCGCCGACCACATCGCCACCCAGCGCAAGTACCTCGACTACCGCGATGCCGAACAGCGCGAGGCCGAGTTGCACCAGAACAGCCACAGCAAAGCCGCCGACACCGTCGACGCTTGACAGCCCTTTACGCCCCGGCGCCGATTGCGCCGGGGCGCACCATCTTCAGGAGTTTCACATGAGTCAGCCCACCCACACTCGCATCCGCATGTTCAACACCAAAGACACCTACCCCAACCAGACACTGGACAACGACTTGTGCCAGGCCGTGCGTGCCGGTAACACCGTGTATGTCCGTGGTCAGGTCGGTACGGATTTCGACGGCAATCTGATCGGTCTTGGCGATCCGCGCGCTCAGGCCGAACAAGCGATGCGCAACGTCAAGCAACTGCTCGAAGAAGCCGGCAGCGACATGAGCCACATCGTCAAAACCACCACTTACCTGATCGACCCGCGTTATCGCGAAGCGGTGTATGGCGAAGTCGGCAAATGGCTCAAGGGTGTGTTCCCGATTTCAACCGGACTGGTGGTGTCGGCGCTGGGGCAGCCGCAGTGGTTGATGGAGATTGATGTGATTGCGGTGATTCCTGAGTAAGGCATCACACCGAGTCGCGGCCTTCGCGAGCAGGCTCACTCCTACATTTGAAATGCGTTCCCCTGTAGGAGTGAGCCTGCTCGCGAAGAGGCCAGTCCAGACACACAAGGAGTTCAATAGATGACCTTTTCAATCGCAGCCCGCTGCGCCGAAACCGGCCAGTTCGGTGTCGCCATCAGTTCCTCCAGCATCGCCGTCGGCGCCCGTTGCCCGTGGCTGCTGCCGGGTGTTGGCGCGGTGTCGAGCCAGAACATCACCCTGCCGTCTCTCGGCCCGGAAGTCCTCGCGCTGATGGAGCAAGGTTTGGCGCCGGACGATGCGCTGGATAAAGTCCTCACGCGCAACGGCTACAGCCAGTACCGCCAGATCACCGCGATCAACCACCTCGGCCAGACCGCACATTTCAGCGGTGCGCAAACCCTCGGTGTGCACAACGCCGTCAGCGGCGAACAGTGCGTCGCCGCCGGCAACATGCTTGCCGGGCGTTCGGTGATCGAAGCCATGGTCAGCGCCTTCGAGGACGGCGAAGGTCAACTCGCTGATCGTCTGCTCAAAGCCCTGCACGCCGCACAAGCGCTCGGTGGCGAAGCCGGCCCGGTGCACTCCGCCGCTGTTGTGGTGGTCGGCGAGCAGACCTGGCCGATCGTCAACCTGCGCGTCGACTGGGCTGATGAAGACCCGATCGGTCAGTTGCAAAAACTCTGGAACGCTTACGAGCCTCAGCTTCAGGACTACATCGACCGCGCCCTCGATCCGGCCAAGGCGCCGGGCTATGGTGTGGCCGGTGATGACCGATGAACAGCGTCGAGTTGCTCAAGGCGCTGGTGGCGTTCGATACCACCAGCCGTGAATCCAACCTGCAACTGATCGAATTCGTCCGCGATTACCTCGCAAGCTTCGACGTACCCTGCGTGCTGATCTACAACGATGAGCGCAGCAAAGCCAACCTGTTCGCCACGATCGGCCCGGTGGATCAACCGGGCATTGTGCTGTCCGGGCACACCGATGTGGTGCCGGTCGATGGCCAGCCGTGGACGCTGCCGCCGTTCGAACTGACCGAGCGCGACGGCAAAGTGTTCGGCCGTGGCACGGCGGACATGAAGGGCTACATCGCCTGTGTGCTCGCACTGGTGCCGTCACTGGTTAAAACGCCGCTGCGCATGCCGGTGCACATTGCTTTGTCCTATGACGAAGAAGCCGGCTGCCTCGGCGTGCGTTCGTTGCTCAAGGTTTTGCAGCAACGCCCAATCAAACCGTTGCTGTGCATCATCGGCGAACCGACCGAACTGAAACCGGTGCTCGGCCACAAGGGCAAACTGGCGATGCGCTGCGATGTGCAGGGCCATCCGTGCCATTCGGCCTATGCGCCGCTCGGGGTCAACGCGATTGAATACGCCGCCGAACTGATCGGCGAACTGGGTCGTCTCGGTCAGCAACTGAGAGCGCCGGAGCATCACGATGCGCGCTTCGACCCGCCCTACAGCACGGTGCAGACCGGTGTGATCAGCGGCGGCAAGGCCTTGAACATCGTGCCGGCCGATTGCCGTTTCGATTTCGAAATCCGCGCCCTGCCCTCGCAGGATCCGGCGCTCGTTGCCGAAGCGCTGCAAGCCTACGCCGAACGCGAAGTGCTGCCACGTATGCGCGCGGTCAGTGCGCAGAGTGATATTCGCTTCAGCGCCTTATCGGCGTATCCGGGGCTGGTCACCGATGCGCAAAGCCAGGCCGCCGAGTTGATCTCTGCGTTCTGCGGTTCAACGGATTTCGGCACCGTGGCCTTCGGCACTGAAGGCGGGTTGTTTGATGCGGTGGGCATTCCCACGGTGGTCTGCGGTCCAGGCAGCATGGATCAGGGTCACAAGCCCGATGAGTTTGTCAGCCTCGATCAGTTGCAGGCGTGCGATCAGATGCTTCAGCGCATGCTTGCGTTTATCAGTGATTGAACCCCGGCCCGACCGCCCTCACGGGTGCACTCGGGCCAGTTCTTCGCGGCAATGATCGACAAACAACTGCGCCGGTTTGGTCAGTTGCACCCGCCGCAGCCAGGCCGCCGACAATCCCGAACCGGTGACGTTTTCCGCCAGCGGCACGCACACGACTTGCCGGCCGTCGTAGGTGTAGTCGCTGAACGGTTTGGTCACCAGAATCGAAAAGCCGAAACCGTTGCCGACCATACCGCGCACCATCTCTATCGACGGTGAGCTGAAGACGATGTTCGGCGTCAGCCCGCGCTCTTCGAAGATGCTCACGAAATAGGTGCGGCTCGGCACCACGTCGAGCAGGATCATCGGTTCCAGCACCAGATCAGCCAGCGAGACCTTTGCCTGTTGCGCAAAGCGGTGGCTGGCCGGCAGCAACGCATAAGGCTGCTGCGGCGGCATCAGCGGCGTGGTTTCGATGGTGCTGTCCAGGTCGTGTTCAAACATCATCGCAACGTCGATGCTGCCGGCGGTGAGGGCCTGCACCAACTCTTGTTGTTCGCCATCACGAATGCGGATTTCCACCCCTGGCCAGCGCGCCTTGAACCCGGCGATCAAGCGCGGCAGGTACAGCGGCGCGACGGTTTCGAAACAACCAATATCGATCTGCCCCGCGACCACATCATTGTCAGCCAGCGCGTTCTGCTCGAACTCGTGCGCCACCCGTAGCAACTCCAGTGCCTTGCGATAGAACCGCGAGCCACTCGGCGTCAGCGAAACCCCTTGGGCATGGTGGCGGATGAACAACTGCACGCCGAAACTTTCTTCCAGATGCTTAATGGCCGTGGAGACCGACGGTTGCGCGATATAGAGCTTGCGCGAGGCCTCGGCAACGCTGCCGCAGTCGGCGGTGGTGACGAAGTATTTGAGCTGGCGCAGGTTGTAGGCAGCCATGTGAGTCTCCCGAAGAGCGCGAGTGTTCGCCCTGTTTCCCTGGCGCACGATCAAGCTTGAACATACCGGACGCCGGCGCCAGCCGAAGCATATTTTTTTTAAGGTCTGTAGCAACAAACTTACTAATTTATCTATCCCGACGCTTTGCACATGATCACTTCAACAAGAAATGCGCCGCCCGTGCCGGCGCTTGCCGAAGTACGTCCACGTACTCATCCTTGCCTTGGAGTTCGTCATGGCTACCCCAACAGCATCCTCCGCTCCGCTGATTGAAAAACACACGATAGGATACGTGCCCCCCGAAGATCGCCACGGAAAGGTCAGGGATCTGTTCACGCTCTGGTTCGGCGGCAATATCGCGCCGTTGCCCATCGTCACCGGTGCACTGGGCGTGCAGTTGTTTCACTTGAATCTGCTCTGGGGCATCGTCGCGATTCTCGTCGGCCATCTGGTCGGCGGCGTGTTGATGGCGCTGCACTCGGCGCAAGGCCCGCAGATGGGCATCCCGCAGATGATCCAGAGCCGTGCGCAGTTCGGCTCGCTCGGCGCGCTACTGGTGGTGTTGATTGCCGGCGTCATGTACATCGGCTTTTTCGCCTCCAACATCGTGCTGGCCGGCAAGTCGCTGCATGGCGTGGTCGACAGCGTTCCGGTGCCGGTCGGCATCGTCATCGGCGCAGTCGGTTCGGGGATCATCGGCATCATCGGCTACCGCTTTATCCACGTGCTCAACCGCATCGGCACGTGGGTGTTGGGGATCGGCATCGTTGTCGGTTTCGGCTACATCTTTACCCACATTCAAACCGATGATTTCCTCACTCGCGGCAGCTTCAACCTGTCCGGCTGGCTGGCCACTGTGTCGTTGGCGGCGTTGTGGCAGATCGCGTTTGCGCCCTACGTGTCCGATTATTCGCGTTACTTGCCGGCCGACGTCAAAGTCTCGTCGACGTTCTGGACCACGTATCTGGGTTCAGCGCTGGGCTCGAGTCTGGCGTTCATCTTCGGTGCCGTCGCGGTGCTGGCAACGCCCGTCGGCATGGACACCATGGACGCGGTGAAACTCGCCACCGGTTCCATTGGCCCGCTGATGCTGGTGCTGTTTCTGCTCAGCGTGATCAGCCACAACGCCCTCAACCTCTACGGCGCGGTGCTGTCGCTGATCACTCTGGTGCAAACCTTCGCCTACCGCTGGATCCCCACCGCCAAGAGCCGCGCGGTGATCTCGATCATCGTGTTGCTGGCCTGCTGCTTTGCCGCCGTCGGCGCCTCGAAGGACTTTATTGGCCACTTCGTCGACATGGTGCTGGTGTTGTTGGTGGTGCTGGTGCCGTGGACGGCGATCAACCTGATCGACTTCTACGCGATCCACAAAGGTCAGTACGACATCCAGTCGATCTTCCAGGTCGATGGCGGCATCTACGGCCACTACAACCCGCAAGCGCTGCTGGCCTACGCGATCGGCATCGCCGTGCAGATCCCGTTCATGAACACGCCGCTGTACGTCGGCCCGGTCTCGGCGCACATCAACGGTGCGGATTTGTCGTGGCTGGTGGGATTGTTGGTGACTTCGCCGTTGTATTTCTGGCTGGCGAATCGCGACACCTCCTATCGTCGGCGGATGATGGGCGGGAAACTGGCGAGCAGTCTGTGAGATTGATTTGATGACAAACCAAGGCCCGCTTAGTGCGGGCCTTCTTTATTTCGGTATGGTATTTCTTCAAGCCTGAAGACTCTGAGGAAAGGGAAATCCAATGCTGCGAATACTCGGTAAAGCCTCATCGATCAACGTGCGCAAAGTGCTGTGGACCTGCGCTGAATTGCAGATTCCCTTCACGCGGGAAGACTGGGGGTCAGGGTTCAAATCGACGAACGATGCGCAGTTTCTCGCGCTCAATCCCTGTGCCATGGTGCCGGTGATTCAGGAAGGTGATTTCACCTTATGGGAATCGAACACGATCATTCGTTATCTGGTATCGCGCTACGACGGTTCGCACCTCTACCCGACTGACGCGCAAACACGGGCGCGGATTGATCAGTGGATCGACTGGCAAGCGTCGGAGCTGAATCGCTCGTGGTCGTACGCTTTTCTGTCTCTGGTGCGACAGTCGCCTGAGCATCAGGACAGCGCCGCACTGGCGGTCGGGATTGAGCAATGGTCGAAGAACATGGCAATCCTCGACCGGCAACTGGAGAAGACCGGCGCCTACGTCAGCGGCGAACAGTTTTCCCTGGCGGACATTCCCATCGGGCTGTCGGTGAACCGCTGGTTCGAAACCCCACTGGCTCACCCGGATTTTGGCGCAGTGAAAGCCTATTACAATCGCTTGAACCTGCGCCCCGGCTACGTGCTGCACGGTCGCAACGGCACGCCGTAATCGCGGTTATTTGCTTTTGAACGCCTCACGCCGCGCCTGCCGTTCGGCGGCGTAGGCTGCTTGTGGCTGGCTGATCAAATCTTGCCGACGCAACGGTTCACCGCAGTGCTCGCACAGCGGCCCGAGGCCGGCGTCGTGGTTGCAGTTTTTGTGGGTCATGTTCACCGCCAGTCCCTCCTCCGGTGCCTTGCACCAGGTCTCTCCCCACGCCCGCAACGCGATGATCACCGGGTAGAACGCCTCACCTTTCGCGGTGAGGTGGTACTCGTAGCGTTTCGGCCGTTCGTTGTACAACCGGCGCTCAACCAGCCCCTCCGCTTCCAGGCATTTCAGACGCGCGGCAACCATCTGCGGCGTACCGCCGGTCTGCGCCTGGATCTCGTCATAGCGATGATTGGCCATGAACAACTCGCGCAAAACCAGCACGGTCCAGCGGTCGCCGACGATCGTCTCGGCCCTGGAGATCGGGCACAGCGTATCGGGAAGACTATCGTTTACTGCCATCAGGGCTTGCCTCTTTTACAGTTACTATGATTATCATATCTACACGATGCCGGGACAAGCCCTGTGCACCGATAATCCCATTGCCGGAGCAAGTAGCCATGTCGAATACCCCCTATCCGCTGGACAGAACCGCCTACCTGTTGGTCGATCCGTACAACGATTTTCTCTCGGAGGGCGGCAAGATTTTCCCTTTGATCAAACCCATGGCCGAGCAGAACGGCCTGCTCGACAACCTGCGCAAACTCGACCGCACGGTGCGCGACCTGAACATTCCGGTGGTCATCGTACCTCATCATCGCTGGGAAAAAGGCGACTACGAAACCTGGGACCACCCAACCCCAACCCAATGCAAAATCATGCACATGCACCATTTTGCCCGGGGCGAATGGGGCGGCGAATGGCACCCGGATTTCGCCCCGAAGGATGGCGATATCGTGGTTCAGGAGCATTGGGGTTCCAGTGGATTCGCCAACACCGACCTGGATTTTCGCCTGAAGCAGCAAGGCATCACCCACGTAATCATCGTCGGCCTGCTGGCCAACACCTGCATCGAAGCCACCGCGCGCTATGCCTCGGAACTGGGCTACCACGTCACCCTGGTCCGCGATGCAACAGCGGCCTTCAAAGCGGAAATGATGCACGCCGCCCACGAACTCAACGGCCCGACATTCGCTCACGTGATTGCCAGCACCGACGAACTGATTGCCAACCTCAAATCCCAAGGTGAATCGAAATGAGCCTGACCGGCCATTTGCTGATCGGCGCGGCGGATGTCGCCGCCACCGAAGGCACGATGAAAGCGCTGAACCCGGCCACCGATCAACGGATAGAACCGGACTTCGCTTTCGGCGGTGCGGCACAGGTTGATCAGGCTGCAACACTCGCCGATGCCGCGTTCGACCACTACAGCCACACCTCGCTGGCCGAGCGTGCCGCGTTTCTCGAGAGCATCGCTGACAACCTCGATGAGGTGCGCAGCGAACTGGCGGCACGCGCGGCACTCGAAACCGGGCTGCCCGAAGCTCAGCTTGAGGGCGAAGCTTTGAGAGCCGCGATCCAGTTCCGCCAGTTCGCCGATGTGGTGCGCCGGGGCCGCTTTCTACAACTGGCGATCGACCCGGCACAACCCCAGCGTCAGCCGCGTCCACGGATGGATCATCGCTTGCAAAAAATCGCCATCGGCCCGGTGGCGATTTTCGGCGCGAGCAACTTCCCGATTTCCTACTCGGTGGCGGGTGGCGATACCGCGTCAGCATTGGCGGCCGGCGCTACCGTGATTCTCAAGGCGCACAACGCCCACCCCGGCGCCTCGGAAATCCAGGCGCGAGCCATTCGTAAAGCCGTGCAGGCGCATGGCTTGCCCGAAGGGGTTTTCTCGATGGTGCGTGGCGGCGGCTATGCCATCGGCGAAGCGCTGGTCGATCATCCGTTGATCAAAACCGTGACCTTCACCGGCTCCGAACCGGGTGGCATGGCGCTCTATCGCCGTGCGCAATTGCGCCCCGAGCCGATCCCGGTGTTCACCGAAATGACCAGCGTCAACCCGACCTTCATCCTGCCCGAGGCGCTGGCGGCTCGCGGCGCCGAAATCGGCGACGGCTTTATCGAGCGCATGCTGGTCAACGTCGGGCAGGCCTGTTTGTGTCCGTCGATCCTGATCGCCATCCGCGGTGCGGGGTTTGAAGAGCTGCGCAACGCCATGCGCAATCGGGTCAGCGCGGCATCGGCGCGGACAATGCTGACGCCGGGCATTCATGGTGCCTACGTCGAGGGTTTGATTGCGATGGAAGGTGCCGGCGCGCAGGTGATCGCGGCAGGCACGCCGGCCGATGCCACATTCGCCGGACGTGCTGCGTTGCTGGAAGTCGAGGGACACCAATTGCTCAGCGAACCGGCATTGGCTCATGAGGTGTTTGGTCCATCGGCGCTCCTGGTTGCTGTCAACGATGAAGCCGAGCTGCTGGCAGTCGCCCGTTCGTTCAAGGGACAGCTCAGCGCGGCGATTCACCTTGAAGGTGGCGATCTGGGATTGGCGCGGCGCCTGCTGCCGATTCTCGAACGCCGCACTGGACGCATCGTGGTCAACGCCTTCGCCCACCCACAGGAAGTGACCTTTGCTACGGTGCACGGCGGCCCTTTTCCGGCTACATCGGACAGCCGCTTCACTTCCGTGGGCATGACCTCGATCGAGCGCTTCTTACGGCCCGTGGCTTATCAGGGGTTTCCGGATGAGTTGTTGCCAGAGGTGTTGCGCGAGAGTAATCCGCTGAATCTGCCGCGCAGCATCGACGGGCAATAACGGCAACCCAGTGCGCGGCAGACGCGATCATGCATCTGCGCGCACCACCCCGCGCTCTTCAAGCAAGCGCACAAACATGCTCAAACTGCGCGACACCGTGCCCCGTCGCCATACCAGCCATGTAGTCAGATAGCGAAAATCCGCCGCCAATGGCCAGACGCTGACGGTCGCGCTGCCGGGCATGCTCTGGAGCATTTTGCGCGGCATCAGCGCCAGACCGGCACCGGCGCTGACGCAGGCGAGCATGCCGTGATAGGACTCCATTTCGAAAATCTTGCCCGGTACGGCGGCGTCGGTGCTGAACCATTTTTCAAAGTGGTGACGGTAGGAACAGTTGGAACGGAAGGCATAAATATTCTCGCCGTTGACATCCGCCGCGCGCTTGACGGGCGCGTGGTTGAGCGGCGCGATGATGACCATTTCTTCCTCGAATGCCGGCACACCTTCCAGCGTCGGATGCAGCACCGGGCCGTCGACAAACGCTGCAGCCAGACGCCCGGACAGCACGCCGTCGATCATCGTGCCCGAGGGGCCGGTGGACAGGTCGAGATCGACCTTGGGGTGCAATTGATTGTACGCCGCGAGCAATTCGGGAATGCGCACCGCCGCCGTGCTTTCCAGTGAGCCCAGCGGAAACGCGCCTTGCGGTTCCTCCCCCGCCACCGTCGCCCGGGCCTCTTGCACCAGATCGAGAATCCGTCGCGCGTATTCAAGAAAACTCCACCCGGCCGGCGACAGGCGCAAACGGCTTTTCTCACGGATAAACAGATCAACGCCCAGATCCTGCTCAAGCTGCTTGATCCGCGTGGTCAGGTTCGACGGCACGCGATGAATCTGCGTGGCGGCGGCGCTGATGCTGCCGTGCTCGGCAACGGCTTTGAAGATTTCCAGCTGCACCAGATCCACAGTCATTCTCCAATCGTGAAAGAAACGATCTTTATTATTCAGTTTCCAGAAAACAAACACCACCCTACTCTAGGCCCATCCGACGAACATGCAGGACGATGCCATGAGCCAGATTTCCAGCCAGACCCACGCCATCTCGATCAACCCCGCCACCGGCGAGCAGATCGGTCACTACGCATTTGAATCCGCCACTGCCCTTGACGCTGCGCTGACCCGCGCCGCCTATGGCTTTGGCAAGTGGAAGCGCAAGCCGCTGCAAGATCGCTCGCGCTTGCTGACCGCCCTGGCCGGTGCGTTGCGTGAAACCAGCGAAGCCATGGCCACGATGATCACCCAGGAAATGGGCAAGCCGATTGCTCAGGCCCGTGGTGAAATCGAGAAATGCGCCAAGCTCTGCGAGTGGTACGCCGAGAATGGCCCGGCCATGCTGTACGCTGAACCTACCCAGGTTGAAGGCGGCAAGGCGCGCATCGAATACCGTCCGCTCGGCCCGATCCTCGCGGTAATGCCGTGGAACTTCCCGATCTGGCAAGTGCTGCGCGGTGCCGTGCCGGCGCTGATCGCCGGCAACACTTACGTGCTCAAACATGCGCCGAACGTGATGGGCAGCGCCTATCTGCTGCGCGACGCCTTCACCCGCGCTGGTTTCGCCGATGGCGTGTTTGAAGTGATCAACGTCACCCCGGAAGGCGTTTCCACTGCCATCGCCGACTCGCGTATCGCCGCCGTGACCCTGACCGGCAGCGTGCGTGCCGGCGTGGCCATCGGCGCTCAGGCCGGTGCCGCGCTGAAGAAATGCGTGCTGGAACTCGGCGGTTCCGATCCGTTTATCGTGCTTAACGACGCCGATCTGGATGAAGCCGTGCAAGCGGCGGTGATCGGTCGCTATCAGAACTCCGGTCAGGTCTGCGCAGCGGCCAAACGATTGATCATCGAAGCAGGCGTGGTTGAAGAGTTCACCCGCAAGTTCGTCGAGGCCACGCGCAAGTTGAAGGTCGGTGATCCGCTGTCTGCCGAGACCTACATCGGCCCGATGGCACGTTTCGACCTGCGTGATGAACTCGACCAGCAAGTGCGCGACACCCTTGAAGAAGGCGCAACGCTGTTGCTCGGCGGCGGCAAGTCTGAAGGACCGGGCAACTACTACGAGCCGACCGTGCTGGCCGATGTCACCGACCGCATGACTTCGTTCAAACAGGAACTGTTCGGCCCGGTCGCCTCGATCATCACCGCCCGCGATTGCGCGCATGCCGTGGCCTTGGCCAACGACAGCGAGTTCGGCCTGACCGCCACGATCTACACCGCCAACGTGGCACTGGCCCAGCAACTGACCAGCGAACTGGACACCGGCGGCGTGTTCATCAACGGCTACTCCGCCAGCGATCCGCGCGTGACCTTTGGCGGCGTGAAAAAGAGCGGTTTCGGACGTGAACTGTCGCACTTCGGCGTACGCGAGTTCTGTAACGCACAGACCGTGTGGCTGGATCGTAAATAATCCAGAGACCGGAAACCCCTGTAGGAGTGAGCCTGCTCGCGATGAGGGAGTATCAACCAACACATCCGTTGCTGACTCACCGCTTTCGCGAGCAAGCTCGCTCCCACAGGGATTCGCAGACAGATTGAAAATAGGTGGCTTGGCACAATCCAAAGTGGGAGCGAGCCTGCTCGCGAAGAGGCAATATCAGTCAACACATCCGTTGCTGACTCACCGCTTTCGCGAGCAGGCTCGCTCCCACATTGGGTTTATGCAGCAGCCTGTTGTGGCTCGGCGACGCTGCGATCTTTGCTCAACAACCCCAGCACCACCGCCGCCGATGCGAGGGTGATCACCGTCAGGATGTGCAGCAGATACTGAAACGCCGCCGCATAACCTTGCACCAAACGTTCATTGGCCAGACCTGGCACGGTGTTGATCGCATGCGCCATATCGCCGGTGGTCACCCGGTGCGCGGTCTCGGCGATCAGCGACGCCTCAGCGCTGCCTGTCACTGCGTGCAGGGCACTCGACAGATCGGCGTGCAGCAATGACGCCAGCACCGCCGCGACAATCGCCAATGCAATCCCCTCACCCGCCACTCGCACAGTGCTGAAAATGCCCGCCGCCATGCCTGCGCGCTCTTTCGGCACGACACTGACCGACAAACCATCCATCAGCCCCCACGGTAAACCGGCGCCCATGCCGATCAGCAGCATCGGCACCACCAAGGCGATTTTCGGCTCACCGACGTTGTACAGACTCAGCCAATGCAAGCCCACAGCGGCCATCAGAAATCCGGCACCGGACAAGATGCCGGCGGAAACGAAGCGCGCCAGCGATGCGGCCAGCATCGGCACCACCAGCATCGGCGCCGACAACGCCAGTAACAGCAGACCGGCGTCGATCTCGCTCAGCCCCTCAACGCCGATGAAGCGCAGCGGTAACATCACCACCAGCACGATGTAGCAGAAACAGGTGCCGATCGGCAGCATCTGCACGCCGATGAATCGCGGATAACGAAACAGCGTCAGATCCAGCATCGGCCGTTCGACACGCATCTCGACGATCACGAAGGCGGCCAGCAGTACCGCCGAAGCGCACAGCAAACCGAGCACAAGTGGACTGTTCCAACCACTGTCCGGCGCCTGGATCAGGCCAAACGTAAACAGCGCCAGCATTGCGCTGAACAGCAGCGTGCCCGGCCAGTCCAGCCCTTTGGCATGCGGATCGCGGGTTTCACGCATGCGCGGCACACCGAAAACCAGCGCGATGATTCCAATCAACGCAGTAAAGACAAAAATCGCCCGCCAATTGAATGCCTCGATCAACGCGCCGGCCACCAGCGGACCGAAAGCCAGACCAATGCCGAACGTAGTGCCGAGCACGCTGTACGCTCGAGTCCGGGCATGCCCTTCAAACTCTTGCGCCAGCGCCGCCGAGCCGCTGGCCAGCGCCGCCGCCCCCGCCACACCTTGTACAGCGCGCAATACATCCAGCCAGAACACCGAAGGCGCCAGACTCTGCGCAAACGACGCGGCGGTAAACAGCAACATGCCGAAGGTGAACAGGCGTTTGCGTCCATACACATCAGCCAACGCGCCGGCGGCCATCAGCAAACTGCCGAACGACAGCATGAACGCATTGGTGATCCAGGTCAGCGCCACCGGACTGCCGCCCAAGTCACGACCGATGGCCGGTGTCGCTACCGCGCCGCCAGTAAAACTTAACGGCAGGACCAGTGCCGAGAGGCACACGGCCGCGAGTATGAGCAACTTGTCGCGCGCTCCGTGCGGCTGAGTCAAAGCGTTCATCATTCCATCCTTTGAGCAATCAAAAAGCTGCATAACGCAGCGAATAAGGCGCGAAATCCGCAGAAAAATCCACCACCGTTTCCAGTCGATAAAAAAGAAAGCGAGCAGCCTCAAATCTGGTCGACGTTGATGCGACTTTAAAGCCGTGCTACTGATGCGATAATCCCAACAAATTTGCATGGCTTTGTGAAAGGCATTCACAGATGAAAACCCCTTCAGCGGCAGATCTTTCGGTATTTCTCTGCACCGCTCAGCAGTTGAATTTCAGCAAAGCGGCAATCGAGCTAGGCCTGACGCCGTCCGCGTTAAGCCATTCGGTAAAGGCACTAGAGAATCGTCTTGGCGTGCGCCTGTTCAATCGCACCACTCGCAGCGTGGCATTGACTGAGGCTGGCGAACGCCTGTATGCCCGACTGAAACCGGCATTCCGCGACATCGACGATGCTTTGGAAGACCTCAACCATTTCCGCGATAAACCCTCGGGCAACCTGCGCATCACCTGCGGGCGGCAAGCCTGCGAACTGGTGTTGCTGCCGATTGCCAGCGAGTTTTTGCTGGCCTATCCGGACATCCGCCTGGAAGTGGTGGAAAGCGATGCACTGCTGGATATCGTCGCCAACGGTTTTGATGCCGGCGTGCGCTTCGGCAATCGTCTGGAAGCCGACATGGTGTCGCTGCCGATCGGCCCGACAATGCGTTCGGTGGTGGTCGGATCGCCAGCCTTTTTTGCACGCCACGCGGCACCGCAAAAGCCTGAGGACCTGCACGGACTGCCGTGCATCCGCCACCGCTTTCCCAGCGGCTCGATGTACCGCTGGGAACTCGAACGCGGCGGCATCGCCCAGGAAATCGAAGTCAACGGCCCGTTGACCCTCGGCGATGTCAGCCTGATGGTCGGGCCCGCGCTGCAAGGGCTGGGCCTGGCCTATGTGTTCGAAGACATGGTCAGCGAACACTTGGCCAGCGGGCGTCTGCTGCAAGTGCTGGGAGACTGGTGCCCGTTCTATCCGGGCCTGCACCTGTACTACCCGAGCCGGCGTCATGTGCCGGCACCGCTCAAAGCGTTTATCGACTTCGTGCGCAACCGGCGTTAGGAGCTTACAAGTACTTCAGCCAGGCGATGTCGCGGCGCCGCGCCTTCAACGCCGAAAACCAACGCACGGCCGGGAACAGTGCAATCGCCAGAATCACCGCTGCCAGCCAGATCGCCGCCACTGACGAGAAGCCGAAATAGCTGCCCTGATTCAGCCCGAACAGGGCCACACCGATCAGGTACAACACCTTCAACGCGTACAGATGCAGCAGATAGAAAAACATCGGCGCCGAACCGAACACAGTCAGCCAGCGAATCCAGCGACGATCCTGCAAGCGCTCGAAGGCCAGCAGCAGCAACAGCCCGGCGCCCACGGTCAGCGCGATAAACAACAACGACGGCGGGTACTTGGTGATGTTGAAAAAACTCATCAGGGTTTGCACCGACGAGTCACCCACGGCCCATGGTTTTTCGCCATAGCCGTTGATCAGCCGCAACCCGACAAAACCGAGCAGTCCGGCGCTACCCGCGATCAGCAGGTGGCACTGACGCAAACCCGCTTCAACGCCGCGAGCAAACCACGGCCCCAGCGCATAACCCAGGCCGATCACACCGATCCACGGCAACAACGGATAGGAGGTGCGCAGGCGCAGATTTTCACTGACTTCGATCCAGCCACGATCATGCAAAATCGCCCACGGCACATGCAGCGCCGACTCCACCGGGAAATGCACCGCGTCGAGCAGGTTGTGTCCGGCGATGATCGTCAGGCTCAACGTCAGCAACAGCCAGCGCGGCAGCCACACCAGCAGCGACAGGGCGATCATGCTCAAGCCGATCGCCCAGATCACTTGCAGATAAATCACACTCGGTGGCAGTTGGAAGGTCCACGCGAAGTTCACCAGCGTGAACTCCAGCACCACCAGAAACAGACCGCGTTTGAACAGAAACGCACTGACATCGGCCTTGCCTGCGTACTTTTCGCCGAACAACCACGCCGACAATCCCGTCAGCAGCACGAACACTGGCGCACACAGATGCGCCAGCGTGCGACTGAAAAACAACGCCGGTTCAGTGCTGGCAATGTCCATCGGGTCGGCGACCTGGCGGTGCAGCAAAAAAGTTTCGCGCACGTGGTCCAGCAGCATGAACAGAATGACCAGGCCTCTGAGGGCGTCAATGGACAGCAGCCGGCCAGTGGGCGAGGCAGAACGGGGGAGCGCAATTGTCATGAGCGTTTCGCAATCGAAGGGTTAACAGCGGGCGCCGACAAGGACGGCCCTGAAAATTTTGCGTTACCTTATAACACTAAAAAGCAAAATCCAAAGCCCAATCGATAGCAATTCTCAGAAAACCGCAGCCGATCACACCGTCCAGGTTGCCCAATAGCCTCAGGCTTCTATAGTGATCAGGTCCCCCTGCCCTTGCGGCCTGTTGTCGAGCGTTGTCCATGGTCAACACCGAACACCTGATCATTTGCGAGCACTGCGACTGCGTGTACGAAAAAGCCGTGCTGGCCAAACACCAGAAAACCTCGTGCGTGCGTTGCGGCGGCGTGCTCCAGCGTTTCAACGGTTTGACCGTCGAACAGCGCCTGGCACTGACCTTCACGGCGGCGATGCTGTGGCTGTTTGCCAATTTCTATCCGGTGATGAGCATCAGCCTCAAAGGCCTGAAAAACAGTGCGACGCTGTGGGATTCAGTGCTGGCGCTGAGTCAGGGGCCGATCACCTTCATAGCGATGGTCGCGGCGATTTCGATCATTATTGCCCCGGCATTTCAACTGGTCCTGCTGACCTGGGTGCTTAGCTTCGCCCTGTCATCGCGACGCGCACCGGGCTTCAAGGTGTGCATGCGCTGGCTGGAAACCCTGCGGCCGTGGAGCATGCTCGAAGTGTGCCTGCTGGGGGCGATGGTCGCGGTGTTCAAACTGGCGGGATTGCTCGACGTGTTGCCCGGCATCGGCCTGTTCGCATTGGCCGTGCTGAGTTTGATGATGATCAGGATTGCCGGCCGCGATATCCGCGACCTATGGGACATTCCATGAACCGACCCGCGACTGCCAGCGAACTCAACCTGTGCCTGTGCCACAGCTGTGGCCTGGCCTGCGACATGACCGACGAGCCACATGAATGCCCCCGTTGCGACGCGCCGCTGCATCGGCGCAAGACTAATTCACTGGCGCGCACCTGGGCCTACATGCTCGCGGCGCTGGCGTTTTACGTGCCGGCCAATCTGCTGCCGGTGATGAACACCACCATGCTTGGCAGCGGCGCCGACAGCACGATCATGAGCGGCGTGCTGGAGTTCTGGCAGCATGGCGCGTGGGACATCGCACTGATCATCTTTATCGCCAGTATCGCCGTGCCGGGCGTCAAGTTCGTCGCCCTGTCGCTGTTGTTGATCACTGTGCAACGCGACAGTGGCTGGGCACGCCGGGAGCGCTCGAAAATGTTCCGCTTCGTCGAGCTCATCGGCTACTGGTCAATGCTCGATGTGCTGGTGGTCGCACTGGTCGCAGCGTTGGTGAAGTTCCAGACACTGGGCGATATCGAACCGCGACCGGGCATCCTGTTCTTCGGCATGGTCGTGGTGCTGACCATGCTCTCGGCAATGAGCTTCGACCCTCGGCTGATCTGGGACAACGCTCCGGACGATGAACCACTCAGCGACGCAGAGCCGTCAGCAACACCTGCAACGGATGGCGCAGTGCCTGATCCGACTGGCGCTTGACCTGACTGCGGCAGGAATACCCCGTGGCCAACGCTTCACCCTGCTCTGCCGGCGCCGCCACCTGACGGGCCCACGACTGCTCGTAGATCACCGCTGAGGTTTCGCGGTTGCGCGCTTCGTGGCCGTAGGTCCCGGACATGCCGCAGCAACCGGTGGCTTGCGTGGCCAGTTTTAACCCTGCGCGCTCGAACACCTGTTCCCACTGCCGAGTCGCGGCCGGGGCGTTGGTTTTCTCGGTGCAATGGGCGAGCAGTCGGAACGAGGCGGTTTTATCCTGCGGCGCCTGCTCTGGCATGACCTTGAGCAACCATTCCTGCACCAGCGCCACCTCCGGGCATTGCTCCATGCCGGGGACTTTCAGGTATTCCTGGCGATACACCAGCGTCATCGCCGGATCGAGGCCCAGCAACGGCACACCGATGTCCGCCAATTCGCGCAACTGCCGGGCATTGCGCAGCGCCGCGCGGTTGAACGCCGAGAGGAAGCCCTGCACGTGCAGCGGCTTGCCGTTGGCGCTGAACGGCGCCAGATACACCTGATAACCCAGACGCGAAATCAGCTCGACCAGATCAGCCAACAGCGGCGCTTCGAAGTAACGCGTGAAGGCATCCTGCACGATGACCACACTGCGTTCGCGTTGCGCTGGAGTCAGCGCCACCAAGGTCGACACCGTCGCCGGTTGCACCTGCCAGCGGCGCATCGCCGCGTGGAAATCGAAGCGACTGAGCAACGGCACGTCGATCATGCCGCCGACGCGTTCCAGCAGCCCGCGAACCCATGCAGCGCCCATCAACCCGTTGTACAGCGCCGGAATCCGCGCCATGTACGGGATGCTGTATTCCAGCGAGGCGATCAGGTAATCCCGCGCCGGACGCAGATAACGACTGTGATACAGCTCGAGAAAGCGCGAACGAAACTCCGGCACATTGACCTTGACCGGGCACTGCCCCGCGCAGGATTTGCACGCCAGGCAACCGGCCATGGCGTCGTAGACTTCGTGGGAAAAGTCTTCGGCCTGCGCACGACTGTTGCGCCAGCGCTGCCACAACGTGCTGAAAAACGCCGGCTTGCGAATCGCCTCGGACAACACATCGACACCCGCCTCGCCCTGCAAACGCAGCCACTCGCGGATCAACGAGGCGCGACCCTTGGGCGATTGCGCACGCTCACGGGTGGCTTTCCACGACGGGCACATGGCGTCGTCGGGGTCAAAGTTGTAGCAGGCGCCGTTGCCATTGCAGTGCATGGCCGCGCCGTAGCTCTGCCAGACTTTTTCGTCTATCTGCCGATCCAGTTCACCGCGCAAAGTGACTTCGTCGATTTTCAGCAGCGCAGCGCCAGTGTTGGCCGGGGTGGCGATCTTGCCCGGGTTGAACTGGTTGAACGGGTCGAACGCGGCTTTCAAGGCTTGCAGCGCGGGGTAGAGTTCACCGAAGAAGGCCGGCGCATATTCCGAGCGCAAGCCTTTGCCGTGCTCGCCCCACAGAAGGCCACCGTAACGCTGGGTCAGCGCGGCGACGCCATCGGACACCGGACGCACCAGCGCCGCTTGCTGCGGGTCTTTCATGTCGAGGATCGGCCGCACGTGCAGCACGCCTGCATCGACGTGACCGAACATGCCGTATTGCAAACCGTGGCTGTCGAGCAGGTCGCGTAATTCGGCGATGTACTCGGCCAGATGCTGCGGCGGCACCGCAGTGTCTTCAACGAACGGCTGCGGCCGAGCTTCACCGGCAACGTTGCCGAGCAGACCTACTGCACGTTTGCGCATGCCATAGACTTTGTTCACCGCTGCGTGTCCGACCGCCAGCGTGTGGCCCAAACGCTCGACCGTGCGGTCGCTGCTCAAGTGCTCGACGAACGCCTCGACCCGGCGTTGCAGCTCTTCGGGATCTTCGCCGCAGAACTCCACCAGGTTGATGCCAAGGGTCGGCCGCTCGGCGCTTTCCGGGAAATACTCGGCGACGCCGTGCCAGACGATGTCCTGCATCGCCAGCAGCAAGACTTTCGAGTCAACGGTTTCGATCGACAAGGGTTTGAGCGCCATCAAGGCGCGGGCGTCGCGCAGTGCGTCCATGAACCCGGCGTAGCGGATATTCACCAACATTGTGTGCTTGGGGATCGGTAAGACATTCAGCCGCGCTTCGACGACAAATCCCAGCGAGCCTTCGGCACCGCACAGCACGCTGTTGAGGTTGAAGCGATTGTCCGCCTCACGCAGGTGTGCGAGGTCATAACCGGTCAGGCAACGGTTGAGATCGGGGAAACGCTGTTTGATCAGCTCGCCCTGCTCATCAATGATCTGCCGGGCGCAGCGATAGACTTCACCGACGCGATCTTCGCGGGCGCACAGGGCTTCGAGTTCGCTTTCCTCAAGAGGCAGACCGTGCAGACGCTCACCGCCGCGCAAGATCATGTCGAGTTCGAGCACATGGTCGCGGGTCTTGCCATAGGTGCAACTGCCCTGACCACTGGCATCGGTGTTGATCATGCCGCCGACGGTGGCGCGGTTGGAGGTCGACAATTCCGGGGCGAAAAACAGCCCGGCGGATTTCAGCGCGGCGTTGAGCTGATCCTTGACCACCCCGGCCTGCACCCGCACCCAGCGTTCCTCGACGTTGATTTCGAGGATGCGGTTCATGTGCCGCGACAGGTCGACGACAATACCGTCCGTCAGCGATTGGCCGTTGGTGCCGGTGCCGCCACCGCGCGGGGTGATCACCACTTGTTGATAGGCCGGCTCGGCGATCAGCCGCGCCACCCGTGCCACGTCATCAGCGTCCAGCGGAAACACCGCCGCTTGCGGCATGCGCTGATAGATCGAATTGTCGGTCGCCAGCACCACACGGCTGGCGTAATCGGCGCTGATTTCACCGCGAAAGCCGCTGGCTTTCAGGGCTTTGAGGAACTGCTGGTAATCGCTGGTCAGGGCTTTGGCGGGGGACAGCTGGGCAATCATCGGTCAGGTTATCTCGGTCAAATCGGGCCGCGTGGCGGTGAACAGTTGTACGCAACGAATGATTGCGTCAGGCTCCGCCATCTCATGGTGCCCATGTTCATTGCTGGTGAACGCCGGGACAACCGTAAATTCGACCCGCTATTGATGACTTTTACGAATGAATCCGCGCACGCTCACGCCTTCCATGTCGTTATTGCTGGCTTTCGAGGCCGCCGCACGCCACGAAAGCTACACCCGCGCTGCTCATGAACTGTCGCTGACGCAGAGTGCGGTCAGCCGTCAGGTGCAGATTCTCGAGAAAATGCTCGGCATGCGCCTGTTCACGCGCGAAGGCCGGCAAGTGGTGCTGACCGATGTCGGACGCATGTATCAGCGCGAACTTGCTGAAGCACTCGGGCAGATTCGCAGCGCGACGTTGCAGGCCATGGCGTTTGGTTCGGGCATTCACAGCTTGCGCCTGGCGACGCTGCCGACCTTCGGTTCGAAGTGGCTATTGCCGCGACTCAAGGATTTCTACACCGCGCACCCGGGCATGACCGTGCATTTGCATTCGCGGATCGAAGCGATCGACTTCGATACCAGCGAAATCGATGCGGCAATCTGTGTCGGCGGTGGTGACTGGCCGGGGCTGACCGCCCTGCCCCTGCACACGGAAGAATTGGTGGTGATTGCCAGTGCGCAGCTGTCCGACGCCGAACGCGACGACGCCGAACAACACATCGCCGGGCAACTGCTGCTCAATGTCAGCAGCAATGCCCAGGCGTGGGCGGAGTGGTTCAGCCATCAAGGTCTGCCGCACCGCAGCATGCGTATCGGGCCGAGCTTTGAAATGACTTCGCACTTGATTCAGGCAGTGCGGGCCAATATTGGCGTGGGGTTGGTGCCGCGGATTCTGGTTGAGGATGAGTTGTTGACGGGTGAGTTGCTGCAGCTGGGTGAGGCGATTACCAGTCGCCGCAGCTATTACCTGGTGTATCCGCCACGAAATGAGAATTTGCCGTCGTTGAAAGCGTTTCGGGATTGGCTGGTGCATACACTCTGAAGGAATGAGTCGCCCCCTTCGCGAGCAAGCTCGCTCCCACAAAGGATTTGTGAACGCCACAGATCAAATGTGGGAGCGAGCTTGCTCGCGAAGAGGCCAGCGAGCACGACATCAAAATCTCGGCTTTACCGCCCTCCAGTCCGGCTTGTAGCGCTGCATCTGCCGCACATCATCGCGCTGACGAATCCCGCACGTCAGGTACTGATCATGCAGCTTGCCCAACTGATCCCGGTCCAGCTCCAGCCCAAGCCCCGGCGCGCGGGTGATCTTCACGCAACCATCGACAATCGGCAGTTTGCCACCCTTGATCACCTCCTCATCCGGCTCCTGCCACGGGTAATGGGTGTCGCAGGCGTAATCCAGATTCGGCACCGCCGCCGCGACATGCGCCATCGCCATCAGGCTGATACCCAGGTGTGAATTGGAATGCATCGACACACCGAGACCGAACACATCGCACATCTTCGCCAGCGTCTGCGTGTCGCGCAGGCCACCCCAGTAATGGTGATCGGCAAGCACGATCTGCACACTGTTCTGCGCAACGCTGCGACGGAACTCGTCGAAATCGGTGACCACCATATTGGTCGCCAGCGGCAGACCAGTACGCTTGTGCAGTTCGGCCATGCCGTCGAGGCCCGGGGTCGGGTCTTCGTAATACTGCAAATCATCGCCGAGCAACTCGGCCATGCGAATCGAGGTTTCCAGCGACCAGTTGCCGTTCGGATCGATGCGCAACGGGTAACCGGGAAAAGCCTTTTTCAACGCTTTGATGCACGCCACCTCATGCTCCGGCGGCAAGGTGCCGGCCTTGAGCTTGATGCTCTTGAAACCGTACGCCTCGATCATCCGCGCGGCTTGCGCGACGATCTGCTGCTCGCTGAGCGCCTCGCCCCAATTGTCCGGTTTGTACGGCGAATCGACATGCTGCGCATACTTGAAGAACAGGTAGGCGCTGAACGGCACTTCATCGCGAATGGCACCGCCGAGCAGATCCACCAGCGGCACATTGAGGTAATGCGCCTGCAAATCGAGGAACGCCACTTCGAACGCCGAATAGGCATTGCTCACTGCTTTACTGGCGTGGGAACCGGGCGCCAGTTCGGCACCAGCAATGCTTGCAGGTTTGTTCGCGGCAACGGTGGCCTGCACGATCGCGCGCAACTGGTTGAGGTTGAACGGGTCGAGGCCGATCAACTGCGCCTGCAACTGCTGCTGGATCGCCAGCGCCGGGGCATCGCCATAGCTTTCGCCGAGGCCGATGTAGCCGTTATCGCTTTCGATCTCGATGATCGAGCGCAGGGCAAAGGGTTCGTGGATGCCGCTGGCGTTGAGCAGCGGCGGATCACGAAAGGCAATCGGGGTCACGGTGACACGGGTGATTTTCAAGATAACGCTCCTGACAGATCAACAATCAATTCAATGGCTCGCGGCCGGTCTGGCCGTCGCGACAACGGCGGTCTCGTCATGGGGCTTTGCCGGAGTTTTACCCTTGGCACCCGGGGCCGTGCGAGCAAAGAAGATCACCACCGCAGCGACCAGTGACGTCGCCGCCAGGCCATAAAGACCGCCCTCGATGGAGCCGGTGGTTTCTTCGAGGATGCCGAACGCCGTCGGTGCAACGAAGCCGCCGAGGTTGCCGATGGAGTTGATCAACGCGATCACTGCAGCGGCAATGCGCGCATCCAGATAGCTTTGCGGAATCGGCCAGAACAACGCCGACGCAGCCTTGAAGCCGATGGCGGCGAAACAGATGGCAACGAAGGCGAAGATCGGCCCGCCAGTGGTCGACATGAACATGCCGATCGCCGCGATCACCAGTGTCAGCGCGACCCAGGCCTGCTGGAATTTCCACTTGCCGGCCATCGCCGCGAAACCATACATAGCAACAATCGAAATGATCCACGGAATCGAATTGAGCAGGCCGACCTGGAAGTCACCGAGGTTGCCCATCTTCTTGATCATGCTCGGCAGCCAGAACGTCGCGCCGTAAATGGTCAGGGCAATGGAGAAGTAGATGAAACAGAACAGCGCAATCTGCCGATCCGCCAACAGCTTGAACATCGACGGTTTGGCCACTTGCACCGCCTCACGAGCGCGCTGCTCTTCGGCAATTGCCGCCACCAGCGCTTCGCGTTCCTCTTCGCTCAGCCACTTGGCCTGACGCGGATGCGATTGCAGCCAGAACCAGACAAATGCGCAGAGCACCACCGATGCGGCACCCTCGATCAGGAACATCCACTGCCAGCCATGCAAACCCAGGCCACTGATATGCAGCAACGCACCGGACACCGGGCCGGAGATCACCGAAGCAATCGCCGAACCGCTGAGAAACACCGCCATGGTCTTGCCGCGCTCGGAGGCTGGCAGCCATTGGGTGAAGTAATAAATGATCCCCGGAAAGAACCCTGCTTCGGCCGCGCCGAGAATAAAGCGCAGCACATAGAAACTGGTTTCACCTCTAACGAACGCCATGGCCATGGCGGCCGCGCCCCAGGTGAACATGATCCGCGTCAGCCAGACCCGTGCGCCGTAACGTTGCAGCAGCATGTTGGACGGCACTTCGAACAGCGCGTAGCCAACGAAGAACAAACCGGCACCGAGGCCGTAAGCCGCCGCACCGATGCCCAGATCGGTTTCCATGTGACTGCGCACAAAACCGATGTTGACCCGATCGATGTAGTTGACGATGAACATCACCACGAACAGCGGCAGCACGTGGCGCTTGACCTTGGCGGCGGCACGGGCAAGCACCGTGACGTCCAGCGGACTCTGGAGGGTTTTCAAGGGGCGACTCCCGATCTTGTTTTTTTAGGGATGGCGTAAAGCGATGGGTCGATCATGGACGGCGATCATTGATCCCGTCTAATCTAACTTGGCATTCGATTGATACCCGGATTAGATCAATGTTCGAACTGACTCAACTGCGCTGCTTCACCACGGTCGCCACCGAACTCAACTTTCGCCGCGCCGCTGAGAGACTGAACATGACCCAGCCGCCACTGAGCCGGCAGATTCAGTTGCTTGAGCATCACCTCGGCGTCGAACTGTTTACCCGCAGCACTCGCAGCGTCGCGCTAACGGCTGCCGGTCGGGCGTTCTTCGTCGAAGCACAGAACCTGCTGGAGCGCGCACAGCAAGCAGCCGTCACTGCCCGACGGTTCGCAGAGGGCGACATCGGTACGGTGAATATCAGTTTTGTCGGCAGCGCGGTGTATGAATTTCTGCCTAAGGTGATTGCCGAGGCGCGCCTGAAACAACCGCAGGTGAAAATTGATCTGTCGGAAATGAACACTTACCAGCAACACGAAGCCCTGCGCGCGCGACGCATCGATTTGGGCATCGCCCGTGCGCCGCTATTGGAGCCTGGCTACGCGACTGAATGCCTGGTGCGCGAACCGTTTGTACTGGCGGTGCCGAGCGGACACCCATTGGCGTCGGCGGCTGAAGTGGCGGTCAGTGATCTGGATAAACAACCGTTCCTGATGTACTCCCATGCCGCGTATCCGCCATTCAACGAATTGCTCACCGGAATGCTGCGCTCGGCTCGGGTTGCGCCGGATTATGTGCAGTGGCTGGGCTCATCGTTGACGATTCTGGCACTGGTGAATGCCGGGATGGGCCTCGCGCTGGTACCGCGCTGCGCCACCAGTGTGGTGTTCAGGAATGTGGTGTTCCGCGACATTGATCTGGGTGAAGGCGTGCAGAGCGAGCTGCATCTGATCTGGCGCGAGAACAACGACAACCCGGCGTTTGCGATGTTGCTGGAAGCGATTCGCCGGGCGGTGGCTGAGGGGTGGGGCCAGGTGACTGGCGACGCTGATTAGCGCTTTGGCGGTGGAGGCGCACTGGGTCCTTTAACCAGGGGTTTTGCCAATGGCTTACCGTCTGGGCCTACAAATAGGCGCGCGATGTGAGGTGGAATTGGGGTTGGTTCTTTGGCACTCATAATAAATCCTCCTTGACGGAACTGAATTCGACCCACTGAACTTTCGAGGAATCTATCACCAATAATTCGGCGCCAAAAGGGAGCGCCAAGCCATCATCACCAAGCCAGTGGGGATTTAACACGATGAACTGTCCTTCCGATGGTCCGGTGGGCCACTCCAGCGGCCAGCCAAACAATCGCCGCTCATCACTCAGATGCAAAGTAACAAGGCGATCGTGCCCCTCAAAAGCGCTGTACCACTCGCTGGGATGGGAGTTTTTCCGCGTCAGATTTCGTTTGCGTAGCGACGCATGCAACACCCCATTTGAAGCCAAGTAACAGGAAAGGCCGCCGAGATATACTGAAACAATAAAGGCCCACAAAGCCTCGGCCCGAGCATCCCACTTCCCTACAGAAAATCCTTTCGAACCCACCCAAAGACACAGAGTGCCAATCCCCAATACCGCGCCCTGAATCACAAATGTAAAAATCAGCGCCTGGACAATCTGCCCGAACGTATCGGGTCGTCTGAAAGCCGTCAGCGAATAAAAAATCCACGCCGACAAAAAACCGGGAATCAGGTACTGCAACAGCGGAATTACTTCTTTGACCAGATCATCCATGATCCGAGGCTCCTTGAAAGACCGGCCGATCTGACTATCGACCGCCCCCCAAAAGCCTAGTGCACACGGCTGAAAACCCTCACGCGCAACTGTCACCACTCATTACGCATCCTGCAAAATCAGATCCGCGCCCTTCTCCGCCACCATCAACACCGCCGCGTGAGTATTGCCCGATGTCACGTTCGGAAAGATCGACGCATCAACAATCCGCAGCCCTTGGAAACCGTGCACCTTCAGCCGCTTGTCGACCACCGACGTCTGCTCGTCAACGCCCATCGCGCACGAACCGCAGAGGTGATAGATCGAGCCACAGTTATCGCGGAAGTACTGCAACATCTGTTCGTCTGTTTCTACCGCCGGCCCAGGCAAAACCTCGTCAACGGTAATGGCCTTTAGCGCCGGCGCATTCATGATCTTGCGCATCAGGCGACTGCCTTGTATCACCTCGTCGATATCCTTTTGCGTGCTCAGGTAATTCGGATCGATCAGCGCCGCATCCCGGGGATTTTTCGAGGCGATTTCGATATACCCACGGCTGGTCGGCCGGCACGGATTGAAGCACAGCAGAAAGCCGGAATACGGCTCAGGCTTGAGGCTGGCCTTGTTGTTTTTCGGGATCTGGTACGACAGCGGGTTGAAATACAGCTGCAGGTTCGGGTGATTCTGCTGCGCGTCGCCACGGAAGAAACCACCGGCCTGATTGACGCTCATGGCCAAGGCGCCCTTGCGCGTCAGCAGGTATTTCACGCCGAGTTTGAACTGACCGAACAGCGAACTCAGTTCATCGTTGAGCGTCGGGATATTGGCCTTGTAGTAATAGCTGGCGCACAGGTGATCCTGGAGGTTCTGCCCGACTGCCGGCAGGTGTTTGACCAAGGGAATCTGATGTTTGGCCAGAAGCTCACGATCCGCCACGCCGGACAGTTGCAGGATCTTCGGTGTGTCGACGGCACCTGCACACAAGATCACTTCCTTGCGTGCAGTAAAGGTTCGTACCACGCCATGCTGAGTAATCGAGATCCCGGTCGCCTGTTGTTGCGCGTCATCAAACAACACCCGATCCACCAGCGCGAAGTGCTCGACCGTCAGGTTCGGCCGCTTCAGTGCTGGATGCAGATGCGCGAAGCTGCTGGAGCAGCGCTGACCGTTCTTGGTGTTGACGTCGTAGAGACCCGCCCCTTCGAACTTCGCTCCGTTGAAATCTTCACTGCGCGGATAGCCAAGTTCCGAGCAGCCCTCAAGAAACACATCGCAGATCGGGTGAGTCTGGCCCTTCATCGGCGTAATACTGATCGGGCCGCTGCCACCGTGATATTCGCTGTCACCCAATGGATGATTTTCCAGTTTGCGGAAGTACGGCAACACGTCCTTGAAGCCCCAACCGTCGTTGCCATTGGCGGCCCAATCATCAAAATCATGAGCCTGGCCGCGCACGTAGATCATCGCGTTGATCGAGCCGGAGCCGCCCTGCACCTTGCCGCGCGGTGCGTAGATTTCGCGGTTGCTCAGTTGTTTCTGTGGCTGGCTGTAATACATCCAGTTGAAGGTCGGGTTGTAATACATTTTGGCGAAGCCGACTGGAATCTTGAACCACAGGGAACTGTCCTTGCCGCCCGCTTCCAGCAACAGCACGGTGTATTGGCCCGAGGCCGAGAGCCGGTTGGCCAGCACGCAGCCAGCGGCGCCGGCGCCAGCGATGATGTAGTCGTATGTCATGCACGGTTACCGCGTAAGTCGTTGTACAAAATTCGCCGCCCTTGTGGGAGCGAGCTTGCTCGCGAAGACTGCCTGTCAGCTCGCATTTTCATTGCCTGACACCCCGTCGGTTCGCGAGCGAGCTCACGCCCACAGGGGACTGGCCTGGCAATCAAAGCCTGTGTCAGCCGCGAGCTGGTGAGCTGTCTTTCACGTCCACCGGGGTCGGCGCCATCTGCAGGTGCAAACGCTCGCCGGTGTACGGCGAATGCTTGCGCACCACGTCCATGTTCAGCTCAACCCCCAGGCCCGGCTCGGTGGACGGAATGATGTAGCCGTCCTCCCACTGCAACGGTTTGGTCAGCACTTGCGCGTGGAAGCCACCCCACGTCTCGATGCTTTCCTGAATCAGGAAATTCGGCGTACAGGTCGCCAACTGGAAACTCGCCGCCGCGCCAATCGGCCCGTTGTACAAGTGCGGGGCGATTTGCGCGTAGTAGGCTTCGGCCATGCTGGCGATCTTCTTGGCTTCGAGCAGACCGCCGCAGCGTGCCACGTTCATCTGCAGAATCGACGCGCCGCCAGCCTGCAACAGCTTGAAGAATTCGTACTTGGTGGTCAGGCGCTCGCCAGTGGCGATCGGGATGCTGGTCTTCGCCGCGACCTGCGCCATGGCCTCTTCCTGTCCCGGCGGCACAGGCTCTTCGAACCACAGCGGGTCGTATTTCTCCAGACGCTTGGCCAGGCGGATTGCCGACGAGGGCACCATCTGCCCGTGGGTACCGAAGAGCAGGTCGCACTTGTCGCCGACTGCTTCGCGAATCTTGCGGCAGAAGGTTTCGCATCGCTCCAGCACTTCCAGCGAAATCTGGTGCCCGGAGTACGCGGTGTAAGGGCCGGCCGGATCAAACTTCACGGCGGTGAAGCCTTTGTTCATGTTCTCTATCGCGCACTCGGCGGCCAGATCCGGGTCGTCGTAGTCGTACTCGCCACGGCTGTTGACCGGGTACAGGTAGGTGTAGGAACGCAGACGTTCATTGACCTTGCCGCCGAGCAACTCGTAAACCGGTTTGTTCGCGGCTTTGCCGATGATGTCCCAGCAGGCCATCTCCAGACCGCTGACCACGCCCATCATGGTCAGATCGGGACGCTGGGTGAATCCGCTGGAATACGCCTGGCGAAAGAAGCGCTCGATGTGGTGCGGATCGTGATTGAGCAGGTAGCGTTCGAACACGTCCTCAATGATCGGCAACATGGCTTTCGGGCCGAAGGTCGCGGCGTAGATCTCGCCGACACCTTCAATGCCACAATCGGTCTTCAGCTTGACGAACAGCCAGTACATGCCGCCGATGTGCGGTGGCGGTACGGCAACGATATGGGTTTCAAGGGCGATGATTTTCATCTCAGGCACCTGCTTTTTTCGAAGATTGACGATTGATTCGGGCACGCAAGGTCACGGCAGCGAGGGTGCCGATCAGACCGATAGTCGCGATGTAGCCGAAGTAGAGCTTGTAGCCGAGGGCGCCGGGAAAGTGCTCGGTGAGGTAGCCGTTGATCAGCGGGATAAAGGCATCCGGCATGTAACCGACCACCGAGACGATACCGATGGCCAGACCGGTGATGCGCAGCGGAATGTTGCAGCTGTCGAGAATCGCCCAGTACAGACCACGAATCGCGTAAGTCATCAGGCCGATGAAAATCACCGTGGCAATCAACAGGCCAATGCTGTTGAGCGCGGGGAATACGATAAGCCCGACGATGGCCAGACTGGCCAGCAGCAGCGCGACGATCAGCACCGAGATATTCGAGAACCTGTCGCCCAGCCAGCCGCCACCGATGCCGCCGATCGGGCGCATCCACAACTTGATCGTGGTGATGGTGCCGGCCATGACCGCCGTCATGCCGCTGCCTTGCAAGTAATCGGAGAAACTGTAGGTCGCCCAGAAGATGTGATACCCGCAGAACACGATGGCGGTCACCAGCCACAGCTCCGGGATCTTCACCAGCGTGCCCAGATCGCTGAGCAGATTGAACTTGCCCTTCTCCACCGAGGGCGTGTCTTCCATCGACTTCGGGTCCTTGATCAGCACCAGCAAGCAGCCGATGGCGATACAGGTGAAGGCATACAGATAAACCACGTGTTTGAAGCCTTCGGCGGTCGACTCGCCCCGTGTCTCCGTGGCAAACGCGAACAGACCCAGCGCGACCGTCGCCAGCAACGCCTCAACCAGCCCGCGACCACCGTCGAGAATCCCGAAGAACCGGCCCTGTTCCGTGTGATGAGCAATCATCTTCACGCGCTTGAGCACCGAGGCCCAAAAGGTCAAACCGGTGGTCACCCCCCAGCAACCGAAGATGATCATCAGCCCGCTCATCGACGGTGCCGTCGAGTACCACAGGCCCAGAGCACCGGTAGCCACCAGCGAGAAGAAAATCAGAAAGCGCGGCGCAATGCGGTCGGCCAGCCAACCGCTAGGCAAGTAGCTGAGCAGAAAAATCGTGCCGAGCATCGAGTACAGATACCCCAGCTCGCTGTGGTTGATCTGGAACACCTCGAGCATGGTCGTTTGATAGACCTGACGAAGATAGAGAATCGGATAGATTGCGCCGGCGGCGAGCACCAGCAACATCAATTGGAAATAGCGACTTCCCTTGTCGCTCTGGCTTTTCACAACCGACGTGGAACCCTGAACAGCGGCAGCAGAGGATGCATGCTTGGACATTG
Source organism: Pseudomonas sp. 29 (assembly GCF_002754355.1). Classification (NCBI taxonomy): domain Bacteria; kingdom Pseudomonadati; phylum Pseudomonadota; class Gammaproteobacteria; order Pseudomonadales; family Pseudomonadaceae; genus Pseudomonas; species Pseudomonas sp. 29. The sequence goes on along the minus strand of NZ_PEEY01000001.1, from coordinate 5,474,807 downwards.
AAGTGACCTCGGGCGACCCGTGCTCCGGGCGCCCCTGATAATTGTTTTTATAGGTGCAGCGTGAGGCGTGTTGCGGTGGATCAGTACTTCATGACCACGAGTCGGGTCTGGGTGAATTCGAGCATGCCGTGCTTGCCGTCATCGCCGCCCAGGCCCGAGCGTTTCCAGCCGGCGTGGTAGCCCTGATACGGGTCGGCCGGGGTGCGATTGACGTACAACTCGCCGGCCTCGATGGCGTTGGCGACTTTCTGTGCGGTGCGGTAGTTCTCGGTGTAGAGCACCGACGACAGACCGAACTGATGATCGTTGGCCATGGCCAGCGCTTCGTCGATGTCGCGGTATTTGAGTACCGGCAGCACCGGGCCGAAGATTTCTTCCTGAACGATTTCCATGTCCTGACGGCAACCGCTGAGCAGCGTCGGCGGGTAGAAATGCCCCGGGCCTTGCGGCAGCACGCCACCGCTTTCGAGGATTGCGCCGTCAGCGATGGCGCGCTCGACCAAAGCATGGATGTTCCGCTGCGAACTGGCGTTGACCAGCGGTCCCATCAGGTTGGCGTCGGTGGCGCGGTCGCCGAATTTCACTTCAGCGATTTTGGCCTTGAGCAGTGCGAGGAACCGGTCGTAGACACTTTCCTGCACATAGACACGCTCTACCGCCGTGCACAACTGACCGCAATGCGTGGTTTTCGACGCGATGATTGCTGTCGCGGCCGCTTCCAGGTCGGCATCCGCTTCGATGATCGCCGGGGTCTTGCCACCCAGTTCCAGCGAAGGTTTGGCGATGTTTGCCTTGCAATAATCGAGAACGATGCGCCCGGCGTTGACGCTGCCGGTCAGGGTAATAAGGCCCACGGCCTTATGGGTGCAAACGGCCGCTGCCGTGGCGTGATCCATGGTCAGGATGTTGATCACACCGGCCGGCATGCCCGATTGCTGCACCGCTTTGGCAATTTCAAATGCCGAGGTCGGTGTGTTGTTGCTCGGGCGCACCACCACGGTGTTACCGGCGATCAGCGCCGGGGCGATTTTGCGCAGCAACGTGTAAACCGGGTAGTTGAACGGGATCAGGCAGGCAACCACGCCGATCGGCTCACGGTGCAGAAACAGGTTTTCGTCAGGGCTGTCGCTGGGAATGATTTCGCCTTCGATACGGCGCGCCCACTCTGCGTGGTAGCGAGTGATCTGCGCGGCGTAACGGGCTTCGTTGCTGGCATCGCTAACGCTTTTGCCGGATTCGGCGGCCAGTGCGGCACCGATGGTTTCAGCGCGATCTTCAAGGGCGGTGGCCAAGGCTCGCAGATGTTCGGCGCGCTCGATACTGGTGAGTTTGCCCCAGACCTTTTGTGCCGCTGCCGCTGCATCGACCGCCGCGGTGGCTTCTTCGGCGGTGGCACCCGACACATGGCCGAGCAACGCTTCGGTGGCAGGGTTGTAGACCGCGATCAACGCCGCGCTGGCAGGCTCGATAAATTGGCCGTTAACAAAATTTCGCTCGATTCGCATGTGCATCGCCCATCGTTTGTTTTTATCAATGCCACCAGTCTTGTCATCGATGGCGGGTTGAACAAACGATTTATCGGGCGGTTAAACATTCGAAAAATGCAGGTTACCCCCGCATCGGCACAAATCCCCTGTAGGAGTGAGCCTGCTCGCGATGGCGGTGTGTCAGCCACCTATTTTTCGCTGATACACCGCCATCGCGAGCAGGCTCACTCCTACAAGGGAATCTGGGCTGATTCAGATAGCAGCGGTCGAGGGCTCTAACTGGCGCTGCGCCAGCCAGATTTCCTCTTGCAGCCATTGCGAAAAAACCTGCAACTGCGGCATCTCGGTCTGCTCCGGCCGGGTCACCAGCCAATACGACTGGTGTCCCTCCACATGCACATTGAGCACTTGCGTCAACTGCCCGCTGGCCAGTTCCGCAGCGACCATATGCCAGTCGGCTATGGTAATGCCCAGACCATCGGTCGCCGCCCGAATCGCCAGATCCAGCAGATCGAACTCGTAGCCGCCCTGGGTATCCACGCCGGTGATCCGCGCCGCATCGAGCCAATGTTTCCAGGTCAGATAACGCTGATCCTCTTTGGCCAATACGTGCAACAACGTCAGGCGATTGAGATCAATGCCCGACTCGCCACTTTCGCGGGCATACAGAGAGGGGGCGCACACGGCGATATGGCGCTCCTGAATCAACAATGAACTGTCGAGACCGTCCCACTCGCCGTCGCCAAAACGGATCGCACAATCGAGCGTACTGGTTTCCGCAAGGCTGTCCTGCAAGCGCGTGGTGATGCTCAATTCCAGCTCCGGATGCTGTTCGCGCAGACGCCCCAGACGTGGCATCAACCAGCGGCTGGTAAAGGTTGGCGGTGCGTTGACGTGCAAGCGGTTGGAGTGGGTTTTCTGCTGAATGCTGCGCACTGTCAGCTCAATCTTGTCGAATGACTGGTGCAATGCCCGCAGGAGGATCTTGCCGGCACCGGTCAGCTCCAAATGGTGATGGCGGCGCTCCAGCAAACTTTCGCCGAGCTGTTCTTCCAATTGCCGCACCTGCCGGCTGACGGCGCTTTGGGTGACATTGAGCAACTCGGCGGCGCGGGTAAAACTACCGGTGCTGCCGGCCACCTCGAACGCTTTGAGTGCGTTCAGGCCGGGCATTTTGCGTTTCATATCAAGGCACTCGAAAACCACTGACAGGGCACAAAGCATCCCACGACTGTGCCGGACTGTCCTACAGGAATTTCCGAGTAACATGCATTCGATGCAGGTTTACTCACCGTTTTTATCGTTTGTTCAACCACCAGCGGATGGCAAAACTGCGCGGCATCTCTAATAAAAACAATCGAGAGCCGCTCCATGCCCTTCTCTGCTTCCTTTCGCTTGCGCACCACGTCCATCATCCTGTTCTGCAGCATTGCCGCTCCGGCGATGGCTGTGCAGGTCACCGACAATCTTGATCTGGGCGGCGCCATTCGTGCGCGCTGGGACCTGGACCCGGATCGCGACATTCAGAAGTTCGGTCTCGACACGGTATTCCTCAGTGCCAAGTACAATTCCGACAGCTGGATCGGTGAAGCGCAGTACCGCTTTTACGGTCGTTCGTATCCCTACCAGTACACGAAAAACTACGGCGACATCCAGTTCGCCAAGTTCGCGTGGGTCGGCTACAAATTCAATCCCGATCAGCAAGTGCAGGTCGGCCTGAACACCGTGCCGTTCGGCTTGCAGCCGTACTTCGGCAGCACCTTCTACGAAACCCTTGGCAACGTTATCGGCCTCGAAGACGTGCAACAGGTCGGCGCCAAGTACATCCAGCAAAGTGGCGACTGGAACGTCCAGGCCGGTTACTACCTGCGCCCGGCGTGGCAAGGAAAAGGCACCAGCAATGGCGTGAGCTACTCCAGCATCGTCTCCGAGGCCGACAGCTATGTCGCCGATGGCAGCGACAACCAGGAACGCAACACCGTGGTGCTGCGCGTGGCCAAGGCACTCGATCTGGGTCCGTGGAAATCCGAGGTCGGCGTCTCCGGCCTGACTTCCAGCCTGCAGAACCGCGACACCCACAACGATGGCCGGCGCAACGCCGTGGCCATTCACTATCTGGGCAAGAACGGGCCTTGGGGCGTGCAACTGCAAGCGGCGCGGCAACAGATGTCGCCGCGCAATCCCGGCAGTGATGAAGTGGTCACCCTCGGCGGCTACGACGGCACCTACAACGTCGCCAGTCGCGGCAATCTGTACGTGGCCGACCTGAGCTATGACGTCGGAGGCAAATACCTCTTTGATCAGGTCAGCGGGGTCAAGCTTTACGCCAACTACAGCGCCTTCGACAAATCCGCCAGCGGCTACAAGACGTCAGAGCGGATGATCCTCGGCAGCTCGTTTTCGGTGAGCAAATTGTGGGTCGCGGCCGAGTGGTTGTTTGGCCGGAATGATCCGTACATTGGCGGCAGCAGTTACACCCAGAGTCTGGCTGCGGGTGGGCTGGATCAGTGGGAGAACCAGTTGTATGTGAACGTTGGTTACTACTTCTGATCCCGACATGATTGCGCCGATGAGATAGCTTTCGCGAGCAGGCTCGCTCCCACATTGGAATGCATTCCAGGGTAGGAGCGAGCCTGCTCGCGAAGGCGCCCGCACAAACTCCACTTGCATCAAACCCTCACCAATAGTCAGATACCCCCTACAAACAAAACCTACAAAAACAAACCGAGCCAAACGCTCGATCCGGGGTTCTGCCTCCATGCGTCAACTGCCCTCCCTCAACACCCTGCGCGTGTTCGAAGAAGTCGCGCGTCATCGCAGCTTCAGCCAGGCCGCACTCGGCCTTAACGTCACCCAGGGCGCAGTCAGTCGCCAGATCAAACAACTCGAAGACTACCTCGGCGTCGCGCTGTTCGTGCGCACCCCGCAAGGCCTCTCGCTGACCGAAGCCGGCAGCAATCTCAAACCGCATCTGGCCGAAGCCTTCGATCATATGGAGCGCGCCCTGCAAGCGGTACGCGTGCCCAATCTGCGCCAGCGCCTGCGCGTACTCGCCCCACCGACCTGGGCCACGCGCTGGCTGTCGCCACACCTGCGCGCGTTCTGCCAGCGCTACCCCGACATCAGCCTCAGCGTGACCAATCAGGCCAGTCACGACAGCCTCGCGGACATCGATTGCCACATTCGTTTTGGCCTCGCCGCGTCAACGCACTGCGCCAGTCAGCTATTGGTCATGGAACGGCATATTGCGGTGGCCAGTCCGGAGCTGTTTAACGGCGATCAAGCGCCAGACCTGCACGAGTTTCCGTTGTTGCACATTCTGCATGACGGCAAGCGTCTGAAGGTCTGGGAGAACTGGCTGGCGGCGATGGGGCGAGAGGATATCGATGCGGGACAAGGCTTGGAATTCAGCACACTCGATCAGGTGATTCACACCGCACTGGCGGGTGGCGGACTGGCGGTGATTGATCGGCAGATGATCGAGAAGGAGTTGGCCAACGGCAGCCTGGTGCCGATCACTCCGATTGAAGTGATCGGCCCGTATGGGTATTGGCTGGATGTGGCGAATGACAAGCAAGGCCTGTCGAAAGTGAAGCTGTTCACCGATTGGCTGAGCCTGGTGAGCAATCCCTGAAAGAGCCCCTCACCCTAGCCCTCTCCCGGAGGGAGAGGGCTAGGGTGAGGTGATTATTCGAACTACGCCGACCTGAGATACCGAGTCGAACGTAGATTTTGAATATTACATAGATCGCCCCCTTTCCCCCTCGCCCCTTGGGGGCGGTCCGACGTTTCGGGAGGGCTGGGGTGAGGGGAAGGTTTTAAGCCTTGCACATCAAATCGGCGTAGCGATTTTGCTCACCACAATCGAACTCCCCTCCACCGTGGTCTGCGCCTTGCACGCCTGACTCAACGTCAGCGATTTGGTCTCCGGCGCCCACGCCCACGACAGCCATGCGCCAATCGCCAGAATCGCCGCGAGAATGCCCATCGTCGGGCTCAAGCCGATCCCGGCCACACTTACCGGCAGCAGGAACGTACTCACGGCCGACCCCAAACGACTCACTGCCGTCGCCAGCCCGATACCGCTGGCGCGAACCTCGGTCGGAAAGCTCTCCGCCGGGAACACCCCGACCAGATTGCTCACCGCCGACAACACCAACGTAAACAGACCAAACACCAGCACCATCAGCCACGCCGCACTGCCCGGCAGTACCGCCAGCAGAAACAGCGCCACCGCGAGAATGATGAACGAGTTGATGAGGAATCCACGCCGGGTGAATTTGATCGTGCACCAGATACCGATCAGCGCGCCGAGGATCAGCAGCATGTTCAACATCAACTCAGTGCCGAAGCCTTCGGCCAGGCCCATCTTCTGCAAAATCGACGGCAGGAACGTGTAGATCGCAAAGTACGGCATCACGATGCACACGAAGAACAGGCAGTTGAACGCGGTGCGCTTGCGGTACTCACGGCTGAACAGCACCGCATACCCGGAACGGGTTTCCGTGGAGCGGGTTTCGTCGAGTTCGACGTTATCGCCCAAGTGTTTTTTGACGATCGCCCGCGCCTCGGCGATGCGTCCCTGATTGACCAGCCAGCGTGGCGATTCCGGCGTGCCGATGCGCGCGATCAGGATCAATGCCGCCGGAATCGCCGACGATGCCAGCATCCAGCGCCAGGCATCATCGCCAAGGCTGAGCATCGCCGTGCCGACGAAGGTTGCGGCAACGTAACCGAAGGTCCAGATCACGCTGAAAGAACCGAGCAAAACGCCGCGATGTTTCTTCGGCGAGAACTCGGCCAGCATCGCGTGGCCGACGCTGAAATCGCCGCCCAAGCCGATGCCGATCAGCACTCGGCAAAGAAACAGACTCATCGCTGTTTCGACATAAAACTGCATCACCGAGGCCACGGTGATCAGCACAAAACTGACCAGAAAGATTTTCTGGCGGCCGACCTTGTCGGAGATCCAGCCGAAAAACAGACTGCCGAGAAACAGCCCGATCAACGCCGACGCGCCGATCAAGCCTTGCCAGAACGCATCCAGCTGCATCTGCGGACTGAGCAAGGTGAACGCGATACCGATCAGGCCGAGAATGTAGCCGTCGGTGAAGTGCGCGCCGAAGGTCAGGCCGGCGATCTTGATGTGAAACCGGCCGATCGGCAGGTCATCGATTTTTATGGGTTGAGCGGACATGTTCGTCTCCAATTGTTGTTATTGACGGAGAAACCGATTGCTCTTGCTTTTGCTTTTTGTGGGAGCCGAGCTTGCTCGCGAAGGCGGCATGTCAGTCACATTACTTTCCACTGATAGACCGTCTTCGCGAGCAGGCTCAGCGCTCACAAAGATTGTTGTTTTCGGGGAATCAGAGACCACCCATCAACAGGTATTTGATCTCCAGATAGTCATCCAGACCGTACTTCGAACCTTCGCGGCCGAGGCCCGATTCCTTGATTCCGCCGAACGGTGCCACTTCCGTGGAGATGATCCCTTCGTTGATCCCGACCATGCCCGCCTCCAGGCCTTCAGCCATACGCCAGACCCGGCCGATGTCGCGGCTGTAGAAATACGCCGACAACCCGAAAGGCGTGTCATTGGCACGTTCCAGCACTTCGGCCTCGTCCTTGAAGCGGAAGCACGCTGCCACCGGACCGAAGGTTTCGTCCTGGGCAATCAACATGTCGCCGTTGACCTCAGTGAGGATGGTCGGCTCGTAGAACGTGCCGCCCAAGGCGTGACGACGACCGCCACACAACAATGTCGCGCCCTTCTCCAGGGCATCGCTGACATGGCTTTCCACCTTGGCCAGCGCCGCGCTGTTGATCAGTGGACCTTGTTCGGTATCACCGTCCAGTGCACTGCCGACGCGCATCGCTGCCACCGCTTCCGCAAGCTTGCCGGTGAAGGCTTCGTAGACGCCGTCCTGAATAAAGAAGCGATTTACGCACACGCAAGTCTGCCCGGTGTTGCGGAATTTCGAGGCCATTGCGCCTTTGACTGCGGCATCCAGATCGGCATCGTCAAAGACAATGAACGGCGCATTGCCACCCAGTTCCAGCGAGACCTTTTTCAAGGTGTCGGCGGCCTGACGCATGAGCAACTTGCCGGTGCGAGTAGAGCCGGTGAAGGACAATTTGCGCACGATGCTCGATGCCTGCAGCGCGCCACCGATGGCGACGGCATCGCCGGACACAATGTTGAAGACACCAGCCGGAATCCCCGCCTGCTCGGCCAACACGGCCAAGGCAAAGGCCGACAGCGGCGTCTCTTCCGATGGTTTGAGAATCATCGTGCAACCCGCCGCCAGCGCCGGCCCGACCTTGCGAGTGACCATCGCCAACGGGAAATTCCACGGGGTGATCGCCGCGACCACACCAATGGCTTCCTTGACCACGATGATTCGCGCATCGGCCTTGTGGCTCGGGATCACATCGCCGTAGGCCCGCTTGGCTTCCTCGCCGAACCACTCAAGAAAACTCGCCGCGTAAACCACTTCGCCCATGGCCTCGGCCAGCGGCTTGCCTTGTTCACGACTGAGCAGCGTGGCCAGATCCTTCTGGTTGGCGAGCATCAATTCGCTCCAGCGCTTGAGGCGTTGACTGCGTTCCTTCGCGGTCAATTTGCGCCACGCCGGCAGTGCGCGGTGGGCGGCGTCGATGGCCAGGCTGGTCGCTTCGGCGCCAGCCTTCTGCACCTCAGTGATCAGCTCGCCGTTGGCCGGGTTGCGCACCGGATAGGTCGCGCCGCCCTGCCCCCACTGGCCATCGATGAAGTTGCCGTGACGGATCAAATCGCTCATGCCACCGCTCCCTGCAGAGTGAAACGCTCAAGCCCCGGCCGCGCCGAGCGGAGGATGCGTTTTCCGGCGGTGTAATCGTTGATCACGTCGCACGGGGTGTAATTGCGTTCCAGCTCATGCAGTTCATCAGCGTCGAGCCTGGTTTCAAGTGCGGCCAATGCGCTGTCGAATTGCGCGGTGGTGTCGGCGCCGACCAGCATGCAATCAACGCCCGGATGGTTCGCCACCCAAGCCTGGGCGATCTGCGCATTCGACACACCGCGAGCACGGGCTACGCGCTGCACCGAGTGGGCGATTTCGAACGAGGCTTCGTCGCTGTACATCTGCTGAGTGAAAAAGTCGGTCTGGTTGCGGGTCGACTGCACGTCACCGGTCAACAGACCACGCGCCAAAGGACTGAACACCGATACGCCGATGTCCTGATCGCGACAGAACGGGATCATTTCGCGCTCTTCTTCGCGGTAAGCGCAGTTCAGTTGCAGCTGCATGTTGATCGGTTTGACCCAACCATTGCGCTCGCAGGCCATGAGGATCTTCGCCAGCTGCCCGGTGAGCATGGTCGAAACGCCGATGTAACGGGCCTTGCCGGAGCGCACGATGTCATTCAAGGCGCCCATGGTTTCTTCGACCGGGGTGTTCACATCGAAGTAATGCAGCATGAAGACGTCGACGTAATCCATGTCCAGACGCTTCAGCGAGGCATCGATGCTGTCCATGATGTGCTTGCGCGAATGGCCGCTGGCGTTGATGCCGCTGCGGGTGCCGTAACCGACTTTGGTGGTGATCACCAGATCTTCGCGACGGGCCAGACGCTTGACGATGCGACCCACCACCTCTTCGCCGACACCGGCGGAATAGAAGTCGGCGAGGTCAATGAAGTTCACGCCGTTGTCCAGTGCGTGCGCGACGATCGGCTCACTCTGCTTTTCATCGAAGATCCACGGTTTCCAGTCCGGCGTGCCCATGTTCATGGTGCCCAGGCACAGACGCGAAACCTGCAGGCCGGAGTTGCCCAAACGGATGTATTGCATGGCGTCGACCTCAGGCTTTTGGCGTGTAGAAAGGATTGCTGATGTGCGCAACGACGTCTTTCAGTTGCGCGGTTTCCGGCTTGCCGGTCAGTGCCGCGCGGATCGCGGTGCGGCAGGCGTTGTAGTTGTTCAGGTACACCGCATCGAGGTCGTCGCACGCAGGATTGACCCAATTGGCGGTGACGATTGCCCATTCGTCTTCGGCTTCCGGCGGCAGCGTGCCGTCAAGCAGCGCTTCGAGCACGGCTTTGGCGATCCCGGCCTGCGAGGCGCCCCACGTGGCGTTGCCGTGCAGGTCGCTGCTGATCGCGGCTTTATTCACGTACAAGGTCATCGGTTTGACCGGGATGTTCGGTTGCGCGATCACCATGAACGGGCAGTGGCCCTGGCTAGGCGATGCGAGGCTGTTGGCGAACGCCTGCCCCGCCGGACCATTGCGCGGGCCGATCAGAATATTGATGTGTGCGGCGTTGACGCCCGGGCCTTCGAAACCTTCACCGATGTACAGGTCGAGTTCTTTCATCAGTCATTACTCTTGTGCGATACGAGGGATGTTCGATAGCTCACGCGCACCTGATAGCGAGCGTGTTCAATAACGGGTGGAGGGAGAGACGGCGGGATAAAGGGGGCATGGCTGCAAACGCTCTCTGGTTGTTATTGATGAGCTGTGTTTGCGATTTTTTAACACCGGGACTGGAGCCGGCCGTAACCATTAAAAATCATGGGGCAATGAGTTTTAGTCATAGCCCTTCTCGCGGGCAAAAAAAACCCGCTCAGAGAGCGGGATGGTTGAAGGCGATGCGTCCGGATTGGCCATTGATGGCCGGCGCTCGATGCACACCGCCTGCAGGCGTGGTTACAGGCAGTCACGCACCGATTGGCGCAACGACCCGGACTTGGCCCACGGCGGCCCCTGATACAACGAAACCCGGCTGCCATCCTTATACTTGACGATATCGAGGATCTCGTCCGCCGTGATGATGCTTGGCGCGGTGATACGGTAGCCGTTGGAAATCGATGTCTGCGAAGTCTTGGCCACATCCTTCTGCCACAACGGTAATAAACACGCAGCATAGTCCTTGGGCGACTTGGTACTGGTCTTGCTGATATTCGGCTCACCCGGCACCAGCGAGGCCGGCAACGAGCAACCTGCCAACATGGCCAACGCCAGACTCCCGATCCATATCCGCATGGTGTATTCCTGATCTGAAAAAAGTGAATGTAGCGTGTAAGCGGCGCTACATCCATCGTGGCACCGCGCCCTTGGCGCAATCTGCACAACTTTTCACAACCGTTCAGCGTGCTGACGAACAGGCTTTGCCCATCGACGAAAAATGCGACTACTCTTTTCTACCGAGAATGTTCTGGAGGTGATCATGCGGCTCAATGAATATGAACACGAACTTCAACGCGACCTGCAAAGCGTTGCATCGGACTTGAGATGGTCGGCGGTCGACCTCAAACGTATCGCAGAACAACTGCGCAAATCCGGCAACGAGGCAGATGCGCAAAGCGTGCTGAGATCCTGTGAGGTGCTGCAAAGCGATGAAGAACGGCTGCAACTCTATGCCAAGGAAGTGAAAGCCCGCGCCATCAGCCGAACCAAGGTCCACTGAGACCACCCTCCCCTAAAACAGAAGCCCCGACTCAGGCCGGGGCTTCTTCGTTACAGCCAGTCAGTGGGTTTTGTGACTTTGCGCGCGCGTCGAGCGTTTTTTGTAGCCAGGCAACGCAGCGGCATAGGCCAGTGCTTCCTCCCTGCTGCCAAACGACGCCAGCCGATCGCCCTGAGTGCAAACCCGCCATGGGCCATTGTTCACGCTAAGCACGTCATAGCCGTTCATGTGCATCTTGATCAACATCGGCATGCTCATGGACACCTCCATTTTCGCTAACGGTCAGATCCAGCTTTAAGCTTTTACCTTACACCCTGATCCGCCCGAAATGCCGACCGGGTGTCGCAAGCCGCATCCGTCATGGCTCTGGCACTTTTCCCCGCCGCAAACGCTCCAAACTCCAATGAAACCTTTGTTGCTGGCTCCGGCTCAAATATTGCAGTTTTATTACCATTTCGTGACAAGCAATAAACAGGTAACAGATGAAAGTACGCGCAACCGTTATATGCGAACAGGATCGCCACGTTCTCCTGGTACGCAAACCCCGCTGCCGCTGGACATTGCCCGGCGGCAAGGTCGAGCCCGGGGAAACCCGAGCGCAGGCTGCCGTACGTGAACTGCAAGAAGAAACCGGCCTGGACGCCGACGATGTGTTGTATTTAATGGAATTGCAGAGCGGCAGCACACAGCATCATGTCTACGAGGTCTCCGTGCTGGACTTCGAACAGGTGCGGCCGCAGAACGAGATCATTGATTGCATCTGGCATCCGCTGGACGCAGTGCGCAATCTGCACACCAGTGAGGCGACATTGCGCATTGTTGAAGCGTTTCGACGACGTTTATGAGGCGTTAACCAGCAAAGGCCCGGCGACCGGCGCTCATTTCGGTGCGTAACTCACCGATGAAGTTGGAAATGTCACGGATCGTGACGAGGTGTTCCGGGGAAACGCCAGTGAGCAGCAATTCGACACGCCCGCTGTCCGGCTCATAAACCTTGATTTGCAGCAGTCCCTGCGCACTCGGAATGCAGTCACACTTGAACGCAGGAAAGCCGGATTCGACAATCCGGCAAATATCGTCAATGGCAAGCATGAGTGCACGCCTCGCAGGCGTTGGTCGGTCGACTCGTTGAGCATAGATGAGCCATTTGTGGCTTGCCCGATACAAAATGCCAACCCGATCACAACAATCCACCTCGCCCTCAGTGTGCGTCGTGATCCCAGATCCAGTTCCACATCCCCGGCAAATTTACCGGCTCCGAACTTTTTTCCACCGTACGGGCCAATGCGGCTTTCTCAAGTTCAGCGTGATCATCGTAGAAAGGCTTGTCAGCCAGCTTCACGCCCGTGGCGGCGGCGCTATCGAGCAGAATCTGCAGGTATTCGCGCGTGTGCCGCGCGGTATAGCGATTCAGATCATGAAACGTCACTACTACCGGAATCACCCCGTCAACGGTCGGAAATTCGCCAAGGGCAATCCGTTCACGAACTTCTGATAATTGTCGCAGCATGTTTGCCCGACGCCTCGGGCTGGCATTGAAGCCCCAGATCTTGCCATCGTTGGCACTTAAATCCGTGAGCAACACATGCAAATCATGCTGTTGATAAGCGGCAAAGGTACGTTTGTCGTAATTCCAGAACGGCGGGCGCAGCAACTTCGGCGGCGCGCCAGTGATGGCAGCGATATCAGCCGTGCCGTTGGTCAGCGACTCTTCGAGTTCTTGCGGATCGAGCAAGCGATGATTGGTGTGCCAGTGGGTGGCCGTGTGAAACGCCAGTATGTGGCCTTCCTCATACTCACGCCGCATGATGCCGCGACCAATGTCACTGTTGCCCGCTCGCGGTGCGCGCGTCTGCACGAAGAACACCGCTTTGATATTCGGCATCAGCGAATTGTCCTTGAGGCTGTCGAGCACCGTCGCCGACGGATTCCAGAAACTGGATGCGCTGGGGCCGTCATCGAACGTCAACAGGAAGCGCACCGGTGCCTGAGTTTTCAGGCGCGTTTCGGTTTGCGCGGTCATTTCTATCGGGGCGGCGATACAACCGGCCAGCCCGAGGGCGATGAGCGCTGCACAGAGAAGCTTGAATCCGGATGTCATGTTTTGCCTTGAGCACGGCGGCTGCCGTCATGTTGTCGATTGGCAAAACTCCCTCGCCCTTATCCATCCTTGCGCCCCGATCTGCGAGCGGAGGTTGGATAAGGTACACAGGGTTTGGTTCCGGCGCTCGCTCAGTGAGCCAATGCCTGTTGAAAGGACGTGTCGATAATCCCTGCGGTGACCAACGGTGCCGGCAGCGCTTTCACTTTGAACAGGAAATCAGCGGTACTTTGCAGGTCTGAAGCCGCCTGCTCGTCTACAGGTCCCAGAGTCATGTGCGCCTGACGCAACCAGTGGCGCGAAACCTGCTGATCGAGATTGGCTTTCTTCGCCCACAGATCGGCGTATTCATCCGTGTGGCTGTCGACCCAGGCCCGCGCCTGCTTCAAGCGCCCGAGAAAATCCGCAATCGCTGCACGTTTGCTGTCGATGGACGGTGTCGACGCCGCGATAGCACTGAGGCCCGGCATCAGATTCTTGGCGGTCAGAATCGGCCGCGCGCCGGAAAATACGATCTGCTGGGAAATGTACGGTTCCCATACCGGGAAAGCGTCGATGCTGCCCTGTGGAAGGGCTGCGGCGGCATCGATCGGCATCAGTTTGACGAAATCGACGTAGTTTTCCGGCAGACCGCCCTGCTCCAGGGCGCGCAAGGTCAACTGCTGACTCCAGGCGCCAGGCCAATAAGCGACTTTCTTGCCTTTCAGATCAGCGATGGTTTTTACCGGCGAGTCCTTCGGCACGAGTAACGCGATGGTGTCCGGATTCTGCCGCGATACGCCAATCAGTTTCACCGGCGCCTGCTTGGCAGCCAGAAACAGAAAACCGGAATCACCCAGAAAGCCCAGATCCAGCGAACCGGTTTGCAAGGCTTCCGCCAAGGGTGCAGCGGCCTGGAAGTGCTTCCAGTCGACGGTATAAGGCGCGTCTTTCAACACGCCGGACGCCTCCACCGAGGCACGGATGTTGTAGTAGTTCTGATCACCGACGTGCAGGACCAAGGGCTCGGCTGCGTAGGAAAGTGGCGAGGTAAATAATGCAGTGATTAACGCACTGCGGAGGAAACGAGAAAGCTTCATGGCGAGTCCTGCGAAAGTAATTGCATAGACCATAACGCTGTTGATTCAAGGTTTTGAAATTCGATAAATGCATAAGCTCCTCACGGTTGATACTTGCTGTTTGCTTGCCAACAGTAGCGAATCACACTGTTTCTCCCGCAACAGCTGAAATCCTGCACCTGGCGTTAAAACCCTTATAAACCGGCGCTCTCAAGCACATGGCACAGAGCCTGCAATATTCCATTCATGCAGGAAGCATTCGATAAAAATATCTTTTTGGACATAAGAAACCTGTGCCTTTGCCGGAGCGCCCCCATGACATCGTTCTTTCCCCGACTCAAAACCCTGCTGGCTGCCAGCGCCATGGTGCTGAGCCTGCAACCGCTCGCCCACGCGGCTGAAACCGCGCCGGCTGAAGTGCATCTCGACTACGCCTATTACTCGCCAGTCAGCCTGGTGCTCAAGCACTTCGGCTTCCTCGAAAAGGCCTTGCCGCAAACCAGAGTCAGTTGGGTATTGAGCCAGGGCAGCAACCGTTCGCTGGAATACCTGAACAGTGGCGGCGTGGATTTCGCTTCCAGCGCCAGCCTGGCGGCCGTGCTGAGTCGGGCCAATGGCAGCCCGATCAAATCCGTTTACGTCTACAGCCGCGCCGAATGGACAGCGCTGGTGGTGCGCAAGGATTCGCCATATCAGACGGTCGCCGACCTCAAGGGCAAAAAGATCGCCGCCACAAAGGGCACCGACCCGTACCTGTTCACCCTACGCAGCCTGCAACAGGCCGGACTCAAAAAAGACGATGTGGAACTGGTTCACCTGCAACATCCGGACGGCCGCACCGCGCTGGAAAAAGGCGATGTAGACGCCTGGGCCGGACTCGATCCGCACATGGCCGCCAGTCAGGTTCAGGCCGGCTCGCGCCTGCTCTACCGCAACCCCGCGTTCAACAGCTACGGCGTGGTCAGCGTCACTGAGCAATACGCCAAAGAACATCCGCAGACCATAGACACCGTGATCAAAGCCTACGAACAGGCCCGCGACTGGGCGCTGAAAAATCCTGATGAGTTCGCCGCCCTCCTCGCCAAGGAGTCCGGCTTGCCGCTGGACGTAGCCAAGCTGCAACTATCGCGCACCGACCTGAGCAGCCCGCAACTGACCCGACAGGACATCAGCGCCTCCAAGGCTGCGGCGCCGATTCTGGTCTCCGAGGAACTGGTGCGCCGTGGGGTGAATGTCGATCAAGTCATCGATCAACTGCTCGACAGCGGTGTACAGCAAGCCGTCGCCCGCCAGTAACCGATCAGCCTCATGACAAATCCGCGCCCGTCGCGGATTTGTTGTGAGCGGAGCCAAAAACCATGACCACTCACAGCAAAGACTTGCCCGCGCCACTTGCCGTTCCGCGCCAGCGTCCTGCGCGTTTAAATCCGACATGGCAGCGCCGCTGCAAGGGCCTGGCCCTGCCGCTGCTGATCATCGTTGCGCTGGAAATTATCGTACGCATCGGATGGCTGCCGTCCTACCAGATGCCGGCACCGAGCGAGATTGCTCTGACCCTCACCGACCTCGCTGAGGGTGCGCTGTGGAAACACATCGGCGCCAGCCTGATACGCGTGCTGCTGGGTTTTGCCATTGGCGCCAGTCTGGCGCTGGTGTTTGCCGCCTGGGTCGGTTTGAGCCGCGAAGCCGAGGCCTATCTGGAACCGACTTTCGCCGCGTTGCGTTCAATCCCGAGCCTGGCCTGGGTGCCACTGCTGTTGTTGTGGCTGGGCATCGACGAGACCTCGAAAATCGTCTTGATCGCCATTGGTGCGTTCTTTCCGGTGTACGTCAACGTCGTCGCGGCCATACGCAACATTGACCGCAAACTGGTGGAAGTCGGCCGCATCTATGGCTTCAGCCGCTTGCAACTGGTGCGACGAATATTGCTGCCGGCCGCCCTGCCCGGCCTGTTCACCGGGTTGCGCAGCGGCATGAGTCTGGCGTGGATGTTTCTCGTGGCAGCGGAGTTGATCGCGGCCACCAAAGGCTTGGGTTATCTGCTCAGTGACGGCCGGGAAACCTCGCGGCCAGACATCGTGCTGGCCGCGATCATCGTGCTCGCCTTGCTCGGTAAATTCAGCGATGGTTTGCTGGCCATGCTCGAACGCCGCTGGCTGAGTTGGCGTGACACATTCACCGGCCAAGGCGCCAGCGACTAAGCTGAAATCTCCAACCGGAGATTCAGCCGATGTGCGGAAGACTCTCGCAGTACCGTGGCATTCACGACTTCGTCGCGGTGCTGAGCATTCCCGACGCGTTGATCAATCACGTCGGCGATGCACCGCTCAACCGCTACAACGCCGCGCCGACTACCGCGCTGGCCGTCCTGCACCAACAAGGGCAACAGCTGCAGGCCGACAATCTGCGTTGGGGCTGGCGCCCGCACTGGGCCAAGGATCGCCCACCACCGATCAATGCCCGGGTCGAGAAAGTCGCCCATGGCCCGTTCTTCCGGACGATCTGGCGACATCGCTTGATTGTGCCCGTGGACAACTGGTTTGAATGGGTTGATAGCGAAGACAAATCCCGACAACCGTGGCTGATTCGTCGGGCGGATCATGGGGCGGTTTTCTGCGCTGCCATCGGCCAATTTCCGACAGCCGAAACAGCGACCCGGGACGACGACGGTTTCGTGATCATCACCGCCGATGCCGCCGGCGGCATGCTCGATATCCACGATCGTCGACCGGTGGTGTTCCGCGCAGAGTTGGTGCGCGAATGGCTCGACCCCGCAACCCCCGTTGAGCGCGCCGAGCAAATGCTGTTGTTCGAAGGTGAAGGCAGTGAAGTGTTCGAATGGTACAAAGTCGGCAAAGCGGTCGGTAACGCACGCAATCAGGGGACCAGTTTGATTATTGAGCAGACTTAAACATTTGCCGACTTCACGCGTCTATCCATGTAGGAGCTGCCGAAGGCTGCGGTCTTTTGACGCAGCGTTAGAAGGATAAAACTATTGCAACCTTCAGCGACTCATAAAGGCGAATCACTGCCGTTACAAACTCTGTTTCATCTTTGAAACACTGCAAATAAAACACACGTTCGAATGAACAAACCGCCTGTCTGACATTTCAACCGTCATACATACATTTAGATGCACTACGGCTAGCATGCGCGCCGCCTTTCCGATTGGTATACCAGTTGACCAAAGAGTCAACAAACCAGGAATCCCCATAACGTCTACAAGCCTTGCAGAGAAATAAGTTGCGCGACGATTTTGCAATCAAACAGGTCAGCGGCCTGGAGTGTATTTATCTGTCCATGACAGAACGCTTTGAACTCGACTGTTTTATCGGCCACTACATCAAGACCCGAAACCTGCGTGCCGTTCCCGATATCGAACGCATCCTGCGCACCACCCTCGAAGGGTATCCCGGCCACGCGCCGGTGATGGTCAACGAGCTGAACGCATGGATCGACCGAACATTGGGATATCGGGCTTCACACCCCGATTTCACGCAGCTGGACGATCTCTGAACCCCAAAAAAACCCCGCATGTGCGGGGCTTTTTCGTAAAAATCTTCAAAACTTGCGGTCTGGATCTGAAAGCTCTGTGGATTCATCGCGCTTCCAGGTCTGTTCGTTGTGTTTCTCCCGCTCTATTTCTTCTTGCGTCGGTTCGTCCGTGTCTTGGTGGCTGCTTTGGCTCAGTCGTCATGTACACCTCCCGTCATCAGTTACCCGTCATCCTTGAAGCGTAGAACAGTTTCAAACGTACAACTTACAACCACCACCGCAGCAAAAAGAAGAACGCCATGCTCAACAACATACTGAGCAAAGTACTGCGCGTGTAAATCACCAGAGCGATCGCCACCAGCGAACTAAGCAGGTACGGATTGTCCCACTGCAGATTCAGCTGTTTGTCCGGCATGAAGACAATCGGCCCGCAGATCGCGGTGAGCATCCCCGGTACTGCAAAACCGAGAAACTGCCGCGCATTGCTACTCAAGCGCACAGGCAAACGCGGTTCAAGAAACACGTAGCGATTGAGAAACACCAGAATCCCCATGCCGAAAATCACCGCCCAAACCATCATGTGCGCTCCCGATACAGCTTGTTGCAGATAAACCCTGCCGTCATCCCGGCCAGACCGGACAACACCAGCGCCGAGCCCCATTGCCAGTAACTGAACAGCACCGAACAAAACAGCGACACTGCCACGCAAACCACCGTCGGCACGTTGCGCACTACCGGTGTAATCAGGGCAATGAAGGTGGCGGCAATCGAGAAGTCCAGCCCCAGGTGCTCAAGTCCCGGAATGCTGCTGCCGAGGACAATGCCGGCGAGGGTGAACAGGTTCCAGGCGATGTAGAACGTCAGGCCGACGCCGAGCGCATACCAGCGATTGAATTGTTGACGATCATGTTGACTGGTCAGTGCAAACAACTCGTCGGTGAGCAAAAAGCCCAGACCGATGCGCCAGCGCCCCGGCAGTGGCGAAATCACCGAACGCATGCTCATGCCATACAACAAGTGCTGTGAAGTCAGCAGCAGCGTGGTCAACAGAATCGAAAAAATACCCGCCCCGCCCTTGAGCATACCGATCGCCACCAATTGCGCCGCGCCGGCAAACACGATGCTCGACAAGCCTTGGCCTTGCAGCTGCGTAAGGTTGGCTTCGATCGCCATCGAGCCGGCCAACAGTCCCCACGGCGCGGTGGCCAGAGACAACGGCATGATCGCCACAGCGCCGCGAAGGAACGCACTGCGCGGCATAAGTGAGTCAGACATATCGCTCTTCAACAGTGGAAACAGCAACAGACTCTGCCAGCAAATCCCCTTGTCCGGCTTGAACAATCTTGCGCAATTGCGCTAAATCGCGCCGACTGAGGACAGCCATCGGCGTACCATGTGAGCCATTCACAAATGCGTCAGGGAGACGACATGCTGTACCGAATCGCAGCCGACGGGCTGGTGCTGTTTCATTTGTCCTTCATTCTGTTTGTGCTGTTTGGCGGGCTGCTGGTCCTCAAATGGCCACGTTTGATGTGGCTGCATTTGCCGGCTGCGGCCTGGGGCGTGGCGGTCGAGGTGCTGCACCTGACCTGCCCGCTGACCTACTGGGAAAACCTCATGCGCCACGCGGCCGGGCAGACTGAATATGCCGGCGGCTTCATCGAGCATTACATCTGGCCAATTATCTACCCGGCAGGCCTTACCCCGCAGATTCAACTGGCGCTCGGCAGTGTGGTGCTGGCGGTCAACCTGTTGGTGTATGGCCGTTTAATCCGTTCGTGGAAACTGCGTCGAGCGGTGTAATCAACGCGAAGTCTTCAAGGCTTCCAGCCAGACCGGATCCAGGCGCGTCTGCTCGGTATCGAGTCCCAGCGCCTGCATCCGCTCCTTGTGCGTTTCAACTTCCCGCCACAGTTGCCCGTGATCACTGGAGTTGCCGTCCAGTTCGTGCATTTGCGTCAAGCCGAGATGGTAAAAGCGCAGAACCTTCATAGCCGTCGGATCATTCTGCTCCACGGCTGCAGTGACCTGATGCATGACATTGGTGATGCTCATCAGATTGCGCTTGAGTCGCCAGCTGTACACGGCTGGCGCCATCCAGCTCTGATTCCAGAAGCGCCCGCGCAGTAACGCTGCGGTCAGCAGAAACGCCACAAACACGCCGCCGACATTGAAGCGCAGGTTATCGCCGCCAGGCTCGCCGAACAGCGCCACCGCCACGCTGGAAAACAACATCGCCAGCACCAGGAACAGCACGGCGATGATGATCGTGCTGCGGCGGGTCTGCTGGCGAAAAGTGGCGGCATCCATCGGCTGAATCTCGAACATCACAAATGACTTCCTTGAGCGACAAAAGGGCTAACTGAAAAAACCGGCCGGCGCATTATCGCCTCTACCGCGGATTTAGCTATGCTGGGGCTCCTTTTCATCTTTTCAGCGTCCAACGGGACATGGCGGTACAGCGCAGATCGTGCCATCTTCATTCATGGATACACACTATTCGGATGCCATCGCCTAGTCTTGAGATGACATCGTTTTAAGGATCATTGCATGACCCAACGACACGTAATCAATGCCTCGGTCAGCCCGAAAGGCAGCCTGGAAACCCTTTCTCAACGTGAAGTTCAGCAACTGAGCGAAGCCGGATCCGGCAGTACCTACACCCTCTTCCGCCAGTGCGCCCTGGCCATCCTCAACACCGGCGCCCATGTCGACAACGCCAAGACCATCCTCGAAGCCTACAAGGACTTCGAAATCCGCATTCACCAACAGGATCGCGGCGTACGCCTGGAGCTGCTGAACGCTCCGGCCGACGCCTTCGTTGACGGCGAAATGATCGCCAGCACCCGCGAAATGCTCTTCAGTGCCCTGCGCGACATCGTCTACACCGAAAACGAACTCGACAGCCAACGCATCGACCTGAGCACCTCGCAAGGCATCAGTGATTACGTCTTCCACCTGCTGCGCAATGCGCGCACGTTGCGTCCGGGTGTCGAGCCGAAAATCGTCGTGTGCTGGGGCGGCCACTCGATCAACACCGAAGAATACAAATACACCAAGAAAGTCGGCCACGAACTGGGCCTGCGCAGCCTCGACATCTGCACCGGCTGCGGCCCCGGCGTGATGAAAGGCCCGATGAAAGGCGCGACCATTGCCCACGCCAAACAGCGTATTCATGGCGGTCGTTACCTGGGTTTGACCGAGCCGGGCATCATCGCCGCCGAAGCGCCGAACCCGATCGTCAACGAGCTGGTGATCCTGCCGGACATCGAGAAACGTCTGGAAGCCTTCGTGCGCGTTGGCCACGGCATCATCATCTTCCCAGGCGGCGCCGGTACGGCTGAAGAGTTCCTCTACCTGTTGGGCATCCTGATGCACCCGGACAACAAGGGGCTGCCGTTCCCGGTGATCCTCACCGGGCCGAAACATGCCGCGCCGTATCTGGAACAACTCGACGCCTTCGTCATCGCCACTCTCGGCGAAGCGGCCAAGCAGCACTACGAAATCATCATCGACGACCCGGCCGAAGTGGCGCGGCAGATGACTCAGGGCCTGAAAGCGGTGAAGCAATTCCGCCGCGAGCGTAACGATGCGTTCCACTTCAACTGGCTGCTGAAAATCGACGAAGGCTTCCAGCGCCCGTTCGATCCGACCCACGAAAACATGGCCAACCTCAAACTGCACCGCGACCAGCCACCGCACGAACTCGCGGCCAACCTGCGTCGGGCGTTCTCGGGCATCGTCGCCGGCAACGTCAAGGACAAGGGCATTCGCCTGATCGAAGAACACGGGCCGTACCAGATCCGTGGTGACGCGGCGATCATGCAACCGCTCGATGCGCTGCTCAAAGCCTTCGTCGCCCAGCACCGGATGAAACTGCCGGGCGGCGCGGCGTATGTGCCGTGTTATCGAGTGGTGGCGTAACCTTTAAGCCATCACACAATCCATGTGAGAGCTGGCTTGCCAGCGATAGCGGTCTTCCAGTCAACAGAGATGTTGAAGCAGATGACCCCTTCGCGAGCAAGCTCGCTCCCACAGGTTCTGTGGCGTGGCACAAATGGTATTTGCAACCTGAATCCCCTGTGGGAGCGAGCTTGCTCGCGAAGGGGCCCGATAGAACAACCTCAACCCGCCAATCGCACAGCCAGCGCCTTGGCCTGCAACGCGACATCCGTCACCGCCGTACTCTCCCACCACATCCCGCGCAATGGCGGCCCCATGGCAAATAACCGGTCAGCGGCACATCCCTCGGCATCCAGCACCGCGCCATCCACGGCCGCTGCGATTCCCAACGCCAATGGCCCCGGTTGCACCAAACCGCGCGCCAGCACCTGCTGTGGTAACGGTCGCGCCACCCGACGCCAGTCGTATTCGATGCCACTGGAATTGATCAATGCGGCACCTTGCACCACGCAGGATTCCGACTCACCGCGCCGCCGAATGCGAATACGGACGCCACCGTCCGGACTTGGCTCAAGGCCTTTGAACGAAGCTGCCTGAATGCGCAATCGCCCTTCTTTATAAAGACGCTCAACCAGCGCCGCACTCAGCGGCGGCGAACGGTGGTGATGACTTTCCCAACACGGCCGCACATGCCGTACGAATTGTCGACGCTGCTGGTCAGTCGCCTGACTCCACAGCCGGGCGATGTGCACCCGAACGGTGTCCAGTGGCGCCTGCCAATCGATACCTTGAGTAATGGCTACCTGACATTGCCGACGCAATTCACGCAACAATTGTCGTGGTGTGCGCAAGCTGTGATCGTCGCCGAGAAAATCCACCCAGGCCGGCGGTTGTCGGCGCACATGCGGGAGCAGGCCATGCCGGGAGAACACCTCGATCGGCCCGCGATGTCCGGCCTGCTCCAGCGACACCACGGCATCGACCATGGTCAGGCCGGAGCCGATGATCAGCACGGTGGACTGCGGGTCGAGTTCGCGCATCGCAGCGACATCCCAAGGATCAAGCGCGGCGGCGTTGAGGCCACTGGATTGCGTCTGCGGCGTGCGCGCGGCGGGAAACATGCCGGTGGCCAGAACTGTCTGGGAACCCTGCAATCGCTGACCATCGCTCAAGGTGAGCTGCACTGAACCGGAATCGATTTGCAGGTCGACGACCTCAGCACGGATATGTTCAACGGTCGAACCTTGCAGTGCGCCCACAGCGCGAGCCTCGGCGAGACGCTGTTGCACATAGGCACCGAACAAACCGCGCGGTGGAAACAGCTCGTTGACCGGCACATCCTGCTCAGCCGATTCCGGCCAGCCCCCAGCCGCAATGTGCGCGGTCAACCACTGCGTCAGATCATCAGGATTATCCGGGTCGACGCTCATCCGCGCCGCGTTGCCGTTTAGCGTATGCCCCAACTCGACTGCGCTGTAAGCCTCGCCCCGCCCCAGTTCAGCACGCGGCTCGATGATCAGAATCCTTCGTTGCCCAGGCAGGCGTAACAATTGCGCTGCCAGCATGGTGCCGCTGAGGCCGCCGCCGATGATCAGTACATTTGCCTGGTGCTGGTAAGTCATTGCCTGTTTGCCGAATAATCCGCCCATACCACTCGCTCTCTATAAAGATGGTCAATTCGCCAATGATAAGATCGGAAATACTTGAGGCGTAATGCGGGTCAGCGGCGACCGCGAGGCGAACTCTTTAAGGGCAGGTGAGTTTTCAACCCATAACAAAAAAATACTCGACCGATACGCGCCGGTCGAGTATTTCAATTCAACCAACACTCGTCAGTGAACGATCCTGTATTTGATCTCCTCGGAAGGAGGGTGTGGATTCGTACCATTTGCAAAAAACTGATAACTAAACGCCAACGGTTCGACATTTCCAGCAAAATCCAACATCCATTCCCGTGGAATGTTGAATTCGTACGTTCGATCATCGATCGGACCGAGAGAGAATCGAGCGCTGTTGGCTCCGACCGTAATTATGATCATGTCGCGTAAGTATTCTGAAGAGGGTTTTGGAGTGACCGCGGTCGCCCCCTCAGGAATATCCTTCATTGAGATCTCATCCCCTTTAGCTTCCTTGATAAAAAGAGGCGCAGGAGGGTTAGCTGAAGAATCGCTCATATCGAAAGTCCTTTTGCTCATTGATTAGATGCAGTACCGGCGTAATGACAGCACCGACGCCGTGAGGCGGACGATGCGCCTCAGCTCATACAAAACTGAAAGGCTCAATTCGTCTACTGTCAGAAATTACAGGTGCAACCATATAACCGACGAAAGGTAGGCGTCCTCAAATCACCACGTTACGAACAAACCGCGCCGGCACATCCCCATCATTGCGATAGGAATGCGGCTGGTTACTGGCAAACATGAAGAACTCGCCTGTGCCGATGTACTGCGGCTGATCGCCTAGCATCAGCGTCAGGCAACCTTCAAAGACGAAAATCTGTTCACTCCAGCCTTCGGCATCCGCTTGCGACGGGTAGACTTCACCCGGTTGCAGGCACCATTCCCATTGCTCGACTTCGCGGGTCGCCGTGGCTTTGGAGAGCAACACCGCTTTGCTACCCGGATGGGTCCCTGCCCATGCCACCTCGTTGATGCGGCTTGGATCGCGGGCATCCGGCGCCTGGATCAGATCGCTGAACGCCACATCAAGTGCCTCGGCGACGCGATCCAGCGTGGTCAGGCTGACATTCTTTTCGCCCGCTTCGATCGCCACCAGCATTCGCCGGCTGACACCGGACTTTTCTGCCAGCGCGGTCTGACTCAGGTCGGCGGCATGCCGCAGACGCCGGACGTTCTGGCTGACGTGTTGCAGGACGGATGCCCGTTGCATTGAATCTTTGTGCACTATATTGCTCACTCGGTGAGGTTGGGCAGTATACTGCGCAACGTTGGGCGCATTGTGCGGCCTCCTTTTTATAGTGCGCAAGGTCATGACGTCGCAGAACAACTCCCCCACTCCACTCCGTTTCTCTCGTTTCAGCAAAGCCGAGTGCGTGCTGGTGCTGATTACCATGGTCTGGGGCGGCACGTTCCTGCTGGTACAGCACGCGATGACGGTCAGCGGCCCGATGTTTTTTGTCGGCCTGCGTTTTGCGGCAGCGGCTTGTATCGTTGCGCTGTTCTCATGGCGTCATCTACGCGAACTGACCCTGTTCGAACTCAAGGCCGGCGCCTTTATTGGCGTGGCGATCATGCTTGGTTACGGTTTGCAGACGGTCGGGCTGCAAACCATTCCGAGTAGTCAGTCGGCGTTCATTACTGCGTTGTATGTGCCGTTCGTGCCGTTGCTGCAATGGCTAGTGCTCGGGCGTCGTCCGGGCTTGATGCCGAGCATCGGGATCATGCTGGCGTTTACCGGGTTGATGTTGTTGTCGGGGCCGTCCGGGGCTGCGCTGAATTTCAGTCCGGGCGAGATCGCCACATTGATCAGTGCGATCGCGATTGCCGCTGAAATCATTTTGATCAGTACCTACGCCGGCCAGGTGGATGTGCGTCGGGTCACTGTGGTGCAACTGGCCACGACTTCGGTGTTGTCGTTCCTGCTCGTGGTGCCGACTGGCGAATTGCTACCGGACTTTTCCTGGACCCTGCTGGTGACTGCGCTGGGGTTGGGCGCGGCGAGTGCGGCTATTCAGGTGGCGATGAACTGGGCGCAGAAGAGTGTTTCGCCAACCCGGGCGACGTTGATCTATGCGGGTGAGCCGGTGTGGGCCGGGATTGTCGGGCGGATTGCTGGCGAGCGCTTGCCGGCGATTGCGCTGGTGGGCGCCGGGTTGATTGTGGCGGCGGTGATTGTCAGTGAGTTGAAGACCAAGGGTAAGGTTGCAGAAGCCGAAGCTGAGCTGGAGCGGGAAACCCAAGGTTAATCTGCAATATCTTTAGTGCCTGGACTATAGCTATCGCGAGCAGGCTCACTCCTACACTTGAAATGCGTTCCCCCCTGTAGGAATGAGCCTGCTCGCGATGAGGCCATTCCAAGCAACATCGATCTACCTGAAACAATGCCAAACAGAAAATTCCAGACTACTTTGTAGGATTCTGAGACATCCTGGCGTTTGGTGATCGGGGAGCTGGCACGTATGATGCTTCACAAACTTCCGCAGATTAGAAGCCTATGTCCCTGATAGTTCTACTGCTTCTGCCATTCATTGGCAGCTGTCTGGCAGCGGTGCTGCCTCACAACGCGCGTAATACCGAATCCCTGCTGGCAGGTCTGGTCGCTCTGATCGGCACCGTCCAGGTCGCGATGCTGTACCCGCAAATTGCCCACGGCGGCGTCATTCGCGAAGAGTTCATGTGGCTGCCCAGCCTCGGTTTGAACTTCGTTCTACGCATGGACGGTTTCGCCTGGCTGTTCTCGATGTTGGTACTCGGCATCGGCACGCTGGTTTCTCTGTATGCCCGTTATTACATGTCGCCGGACGATCCGGTGCCGCGTTTTTTCGCGTTTTTTCTGGCGTTCATGGGCGCCATGCTCGGCCTGGTCATCTCCGGCAATCTGATTCAGATCGTGTTTTTCTGGGAGCTGACCAGCCTCTTCTCGTTCCTGTTGATCGGCTACTGGCACCACCGCGCCGACGCCCGTCGCGGCGCTTATATGGCGTTGATGGTCACCGGTGCCGGCGGGTTATGCCTGCTGGCGGGGGTCATGATTCTCGGCCATGTCGTCGGCAGCTATGACCTCGACAAGGTCCTGGCCGCCGGCGACATGATTCGCGCACATTCCCTCTACCCTATCCTCCTTCCCCTTATTCTCATTGGCGCCCTCAGCAAAAGTGCCCAGTTCCCTTTCCACTTCTGGCTGCCGCACGCAATGGCGGCGCCGACACCGGTTTCGGCCTATCTGCATTCGGCCACCATGGTCAAGGCCGGGGTTTTCCTGCTTGCGCGTCTGTGGCCGTCGCTGTCCGGCAGCGAAGAATGGTTCTACATCGTCAGCGGCGCTGGTGCGTGTACGCTGTTGCTCGGCGCCTATTGCGCGATGTTCCAGAACGATCTCAAAGGTCTGCTGGCTTACTCGACCATCAGCCACCTCGGCCTGATCACGCTGTTGTTGGGTCTCAATAGTCCGTTGGCCGCTGTAGCGGCGGTATTCCACATCCTCAATCACGCGACATTCAAAGCCTCGCTGTTCATGGCCGCGGGCATCATCGACCATGAAAGCGGTACTCGCGATATCCGCAAACTCAGCGGCCTGATCAAACTGATTCCCTTCACAGCGACGCTGGCCATGGTTGCCAGCGCCTCGATGGCAGGTGTGCCGCTGCTTAACGGCTTCCTGTCGAAAGAGATGTTCTTCGCCGAAACCGTGTTCATCAATGCCACGGCCTGGGTCGAAGCGGCGCTGCCGATTGTCGCGACCATCGCCGGTACATTCAGCGTTGCCTATTCCCTGCGTTTCACCGTCGATGTGTTCTTCGGCCCACCGGCCACCGACCTGCCGCACACACCGCACGAACCGCCGCGCTGGATGCGTGCGCCGGTAGAGCTTTTGGTATTCACCTGCTTGCTGGTGGGGATTTTCCCGGCGCAGATCGTCGGCCCATTGCTCGCGGCGGCGGCATTGCCAGTGGTTGGCGGCACACTGCCGCAATACAGCCTGGCGATCTGGCACGGTCTGAACGCACCGATGATCATGAGCCTGATTGCCATGTCCGGCGGCATCATCGTCTATCTGTTGCTGCGCAATCAGCTCAAGCGCGGACGTTTCAAATATCCGCCACTGGTGGGCCGCTTCAACGGCAAGCGCCTGTTCGAGCGCAGCCTCGTGGTGATGATGCGCCTGGCCCGACGCCTGGAGCGGCGCCTCGGCACCAAGCGTCTGCAGATGCAATTGTTCCTGATGGTATTGGCGGCGGTGCTCGCCGGTCTGATCCCGATGTTGCACAGCAGCCTGAGCTGGGGCGACCGGCCGAAAATTCCCGGCTCGATCGTCTTCGTGACCCTGTGGTTGCTGGCCATCGCCTGCGCCC
Organism: Pseudomonas sp. 29; assembly: GCF_002754355.1. Taxonomy (NCBI): domain Bacteria; kingdom Pseudomonadati; phylum Pseudomonadota; class Gammaproteobacteria; order Pseudomonadales; family Pseudomonadaceae; genus Pseudomonas; species Pseudomonas sp. 29. The sequence continues at coordinate 5,447,285 of NZ_PEEY01000001.1, read as the reverse complement.
TCGGCGCCGCGTGGCAAGCCAAGTATCACCGTCTCGCCGCCCTGACCATGGTCAGCGTCTGCGGGTTGATGACCTGCGTGACCTTCGTCTGGTTCTCCGCACCGGATCTGGCCCTGACGCAATTGGCAGTGGAAGTGGTCACCACCGTGCTGATTCTGCTCGGCCTGCGCTGGTTGCCACGACGCATCGAAGAAGTCTCGCCACTGCCGAGCAGCCTGCGCAAGGCACGCATTCGTCGTCTGCGCGACTTGCTATTGTCGATTGCCGTCGGCGGTGGCATGGCGCTACTGTCCTACGCGATGCTGACGCGGCAAACGCCGAACGACATCTCCTCGTTCTACCTGAGCCGCGCCATGCCCGAGGGCGGCGGCAGCAACGTGGTCAACGTGATGCTGGTGGATTTCCGTGGCTTCGACACCCTTGGCGAAATCACCGTGCTGGTCGCCGTGGCACTGACCGTATTCGCCCTGCTCCGGCGCTTCCGCCCACCGAAAGAAAGCCTGCAATTGCCAGCCCAGCAACGCCTGCTCGCGCCGGACGTGGTCACCGACCTGGTCAACCCGCGTTCCGCCAGCGACACCGCGCTCGGCTTCATGATGGTGCCGGCAGTGCTGGTGCGTCTGCTGCTGCCGATTGCGCTGGTGGTGTCGTTCTACCTGTTCATGCGCGGGCACAACCAGCCGGGCGGCGGTTTCGTCGCCGGTCTGGTGATGTCGGTGGCGTTCATCCTGCAATACATGGTCGCCGGCACCCAGTGGGTCGAGGCGCAAATGAGCCTGCGGCCGTTGCGCTGGATGGGCACCGGATTGCTATTCGCCACCGCTACAGGTCTGGGCGCGATGCTGGTCGGTTATCCGTTCCTGACCACGCACACCTGGCATTTCAGCTTGCCAGTGCTCGGTGACATCCATGTCGCCAGCGCGCTGTTCTTCGACATTGGCGTGTACGGCGTGGTGGTCGGTTCGACGCTGTTGATCCTCACCGCCCTCGCCCACCAATCGGTGCGGGGTCACAAGACCGCATCGCTGCCCAAGTCCGTCGCCAGTAAAGGAGCCGTCTGATGGAAGAAGTCATCGCAATCGCCATCGGCGTGCTCGCCGCCTCCGGCGTCTGGCTGATCCTGCGGCCACGGACCTTCCAGGTGGTTATGGGCCTGTGCCTGCTGTCGTATGGCGTCAACCTGTTCATCTTCAGCATGGGCAGCCTGTTCATCGGCAAGGAGCCGGTGATCAAGGACGGCGTTACCCAGGACTTGTTGCACTACACCGACCCGCTGCCACAGGCACTGGTACTCACCGCGATCGTCATCAGTTTCGCCATGACCGCGTTGTTCCTCGTCGTTCTGCTCGCCTCGCGCGGCCTGACCGGCACCGACCACGTCGACGGCCGGGAGCCTAAAGAATGATGGCGATGACTCACCTGATCGCCGCACCGATCCTGCTGCCGCTGCTGACTGCCGCGATCATGCTGATGCTCGGCGAGCGGCACCGACCGTTGAAGGCGAAAATCAACCTGTTCTCCAGCCTCGTCGGCCTGTTCATTTCGGTGATGCTGCTGCACTGGACGCAAACCACCGGCGTGCCCGGCTCCATCGGGGTTTACCTGCCGGGCAACTGGCAGGCGCCGTTCGGCATTGTGCTGGTGGTCGATCGCCTGTCGGCGCTGATGCTGGTGCTGACCGGGATCATCGGCGTCAGCGCTTTGCTGTTTGCCATGGCCCGTTGGGACGGCGCCGGGTCGAGCTTCCACGCACTGTTCCAGATTCAGTTGATGGGCTTGTATGGCGCGTTCCTGACCGCTGACCTGTTCAATCTGTTCGTGTTCTTCGAAGTGTTGCTCGCCGCGTCCTATGGCCTGTTGCTGCACGGCTCGGGTCGGGCGCGGGTTTCATCGGGGCTGCATTACATTTCGATCAACCTGCTCGCCTCATCGCTGTTCCTGATTGGCGCGGCACTGATCTACGGCGTGACAGGCACGCTGAACATGGCCGATCTGGCGCTGAAGATCCCGCTGGTGCCGGAAGCCGACCGTGGCCTGCTGCACGCCGGTGCGGGGATTCTCGCCGTCGCGTTCCTGGCCAAGGCCGGTATGTGGCCGCTGAACTTCTGGCTGGTGCCAGCCTATTCCTCGGCCAGTGCACCGGTGGCGGCGATGTTCGCGATCATGACCAAGGTCGGCGTGTACACGTTGCTACGCCTGTGGACGTTGCTGTTTTCCGGGCAGGCCGGAGCCTCGGCATTCTTTGGTGGCGACTGGCTGATCTACGGTGGCATGGCGACCATGGCCTGCGCGGCGCTGGCGATTCTGGCCGCGCAACGGCTGGAGCGCATGGCCAGCCTGAGCATTCTGGTGTCGGCGGGGATTCTGCTGTCCGCCGTCGGTTTCGCCCAGCCAAACCTGATCGGCGCGGCGCTGTTTTATCTGGTCAGCTCGACCCTGGCGCTGAGTGCACTGTTCCTGCTGGCCGAGTTGATCGAACGCTCCCGTTCGGCCAACGAGATCCCGCTGGAAGACGAAAGCGAACTGCTGCCACGTCCACAGGAATCCCTGCAACCACCCAAAGGCATCAACCTCGATGACGAGCAGAAAGCCGTGGTCGGCCAGGTTATCCCGTGGACCATGGCGTTTCTCGGCCTGAGCTTCATCGCCTGCGCGTTGCTGATTATCGGCATGCCGCCGCTGTCCGGATTTATCGGCAAACTCAGCCTGATCGGCGCCTTGCTCAACCCGCTAGGCCTGGGCACTGGCGCGCCGATATCCAACGCGGCCTGGGCGTTACTGGCGTTGCTGATCCTCACCGGGCTGACGTCGTTGATGGCGTTCTCGCGCCTCGGCATCCAGCGCTTCTGGACGCCCGAAGAGCGGCCGTCACCACTGCTGCGCAAACTCGAATGCGCGCCGATCTTCCTGTTGTTGGGGCTGAGCATCGTCCTGACTTTCAAGGCTGAACCCCTGTTGCGTTACACCCAGGCCACCGCCGAGGCACTGAACAATCCGCAGCAATACGTGATGGCGGTGCTCGGTACCCGCGCCGTACCGAGTCCGGAAGCCAAATCGGCGATGCTGGAGGTGCAGCCATGAAGCGCGTGTTTCCTGCACCGCTGTTGTCGCTGGCGCTGTGCGCCCTGTGGCTGACCCTGAACCTGTCGATCAGCCCGGGCAATCTGCTGCTCGGCGCGATACTGGGTTTTGCTGCGCCGTTGATGATGCGCAAACTGCGTCCGAAACAGGTACGCATTCGCCGTCCGGGAACGATTCTGCGTCTGTTCCTGCTCGTCGGTCGTGACGTGGTGATGTCCAACCTGATCGTCGCGTGGGGCGTGCTCAATGCCGGTCGCTGCCCTCCGCGCTCGGGATTTGTCAAAGTCCCGCTGGACCTGCGCGATGCTCACGGCCTCGCAACGCTGGCGATGATCTGCACGGTGGTGCCCGGCACGGTATGGTCAGAGCTGGCGCTGGATCGCAGCATTTTGTTGTTGCACGTCTGGGATCTGGATGACGAAGCGCAGTTCATCGAGCACTTCAAGAGCACCTACGAGCGGCCGCTGATGGAGATTTTCGAATGAGCACATTACTGTCGAACGCGATCCTGCTGACGCTGTTCCTGTTCTCGCTGGCGATGGTGCTGACCCTGGTGCGCCTGTTCAAAGGCCCTTCGGCGCAAGATCGGGTCTTGGCGCTGGACTACCTGTACATCGTCGCGATGCTGATGATGCTGACCCTGGGCATTCGGTATTCCAGTGACACTTACTTCGAAGCGGCGCTGCTGATTGCGCTGTTCGGCTTCGTCGGCTCGTTTGCCCTGGCGAAATTCCTGCTGCGTGGCGAGGTGATCGAATGAATGCTGAATTGTCGCTATGGATCGAGATTCCGGTGGCGATCCTGCTGGTGCTCAGCGGGCTTTTTGCGCTGATCGGTGCGATCGGATTATTGCGCATGAAGGATTTCTTCCAGCGCATGCATCCGCCGGCACTGGCTTCGACGCTAGGCGCATGGTGTGTGGCGCTGGCATCGATCATCTGTTTTTCGGCGCTGAAGTCCGGGCCGGTCATACATGCCTGGCTGATTCCGGTTTTGCTGGCGATTACTGTGCCGGTGACTACTTTGCTGCTGGCGCGGGCGGCGTTGTTCCGCAAGCGCATGGCTGGGGATGATGTGCCGGCAGAGGTCAGTAGCCGCCGTACCGAGAGTGGTAGCTGAAGATTTGTAGGGGCTGATATGACGCCATCGCGAGCAGGCTCACTCCTACAGGGGAACGCATTCCAAATGTAGGAGTGAGCCTGCTCGCGATAGCGATATCCGACTCACCTCAAACCCAAGCCACCGCCAACAACCCCGCCCCCAACACCGCACACAACGGCGAATACACCCAGGTGTCCAGTCGCGCAAACCGCGAATCCTTCACGTCCTTGAAGAATCCGACCAGATTCGAATCACCGATCGCCCGGGCAAACATCAACAGCGCAATCGCGCTGATCACCCATTGCAGCGCTTTGTGTGTCACCGCCGGCACTCCCCAGCCAACCCGCATACACACCAACGCCGCAATCACCAACAATGCCGCCGCCACGATCAACGTGAGCCAGCCTGACGGCTTGAACGCCGGCCGTACCGTTGCGACAAATCCGCGCACCGGCACCTGCGGCACCACCACCGCTGCCGCCCACTGCCCACCCAGCGCCCAATACACGTGCATCAAGGCGATCACCGCAAACGTTGTCACCAGCCATTGAGCCAACACAAAGGTCATGGTTGAAATCCTTGGAAAGGGATTTGAACAAATCAGCCTAGTCGCATTTTTTCCAAGTGCACGACCGATCAGCGGTACGGTAAAGTGCCGCCCCATGAAATTCTCCCGTTCCGATCGCTCACTGCTGGCCTGGATGCTCTATTGCTGCGTCCTGTTCAACGTGTTCGCCTGCAGCATCGGTCACGGGCAAATGGTCGGCATGCAGCTGAACGGTATCGGCGGCCAGTTCTGTACAGTCGACCCGGCCACTCAAGCGCCGCTCGCCAGCAACCCCACTGAAGAACAACTGCCGACCCTGTCCAAGGCATTTGGCTGCCCGCTGTGCTCGGTCGGCGGCGGCATGGGCCCGGCGTTCAACTCCAGCCTGACGCTGGCGATCCTGCCCGAACAACACAGCCCACCACTGGCGCCCATCGTCAGCGCCGACCTCCCTGCCCGCTTCACCTGGCCTTCGGCCAACCCTCGCGCCCCACCGCTCGCCTGAGTGTCTCTGCCTTTTTGATTTGTCAGCCTACTGCGCCAACGCGCCGCGTTCGCCTGTGCGCTGACTCCTAGACAAGCATTCAGGATTCAATGATGAAACAACTCACTCTGCTGGCGAGCCTGTGCGGCTGCCTGTCCATTAACGTCTGGGCGCAATCCACCGTGGATCTGGCGCCAATCACCATTGATGGCGAGTCCGGCGCAGAACCGGGTCTGAGCCTCGACCAATCCAGCGGCATGGCCTCGCGACTGGGTTTGAGCGTGCGCGACACGCCGGCCTCGGTGGCCATCGCCAATCGCAACGACATCGACCGCCATGGCGCGCAGAACTTCCAGGACGCCGCCAACACCTTGCCCGGGGTCAACGCCAGCGCACCGCCGGGGTTCGGCGGCTTCGTCTCCTATCGTGGCTTCACCAGCAGCCAGATCACCCAGATGTTCAACGGCATCAACGTCTCCGGCGGACTCGCGCGACCCGTCGATTCATGGATCTATGATCGGGTGGAACTGGTCGGCGGCCCGTCGTCGCTGATCAACGGCGCAGGCTCGGTGGGGGGATCGCTGAACTACGTGACCAAACTGGCCACCCGCGATGAGCAAGCGGTTGAAGGCCGGGTCAGCTACGGCACCTACGACACCAGCGAAACCGCTTTCGGCCTCAACCACGCCCTCACCGACCCGAGCGCCGACGTGCAGCACTACGCGCGCCTCGACGTCAGTCACAACACCAGCAACGGCTACATCGACCGCCAGGAGCGCGATGCCTGGAGCGTGGCGTTCTCGCTGCTCAGTGACCTCACCCCCGACCTGTCGCACACGTTGGCCCTGGAATATCAGGATGAACACGAAGACAGTCCGTACTGGGGCACGCCCGTGCTCAATCCCAAGGCCGGCGAGTTGAAGATCGATAAACACAATCGCTTCAATAACTACAACGTCGGGGACGGTCGTTACGAGCAGCGAACGATCTGGATTCGCTCGATCGTCGACTACCGGATCAACGACAGCACCACCCTGCGCAATACGCTGTACCACCTCGACAGCCAACGCGATTACCGCAACCTCGAAACCTACCAGTACAACGCCGACAACACCGCGGTGAATCGCTCCACTGCGTATCAGGTGCGTCATCAAGGCGAGCAAAACGGCAACCAGTTCGAGTTGCGCCATGACAACACGCTGTTCGGTCTCGATACGACGTGGTCGGGGGGCTTCGAATACAAGGTCAACCAGACCACTAACTCACCACTGAACGTCAAAGGTGCGAGCACGGTGGATCCGGACAACTACCGTCCGGGGCACTTCTACGACATTCCCGGTACCAACCCGAAATTGATCAGCGACAAAACCAACGAGGTCACCACCAAGGCATTGTTCGTGGAAAACCGTTTAGCGTTGACCGACAACCTGTCGCTGCTCACCGGTCTGCGCTATGACGACATTGACCTCGACGTGACCAACCATCGCACGGTAACCGCTACCAACCCGAAACATCTCAAGCGCAGTTGGGAACCAGTCACCGGCCGCGCTGGCCTGACGTACCAATTCATTCCGTCGGCCAACGTTTACGTGCAATACAGCACCGCCGCCGAGCAACCGAACGGCACGCAGGACTTCGACGTTTCCACCGGCAAGCAATGGGAGATTGGCAGCAAATTTGATTATCTGAACGGGCGCGGCTCGGCGACGATTGCGGCCTACACCATTGAGCGAAAGGACTTCGCCGTGACCGATCCGCTGGACCCGACCAGCAGTGTTCCGGTCGGCCAGCAGACGTCGAAAGGGTTAGAGATCGCCAGCTCGTTGCGGATCACCGACAAGCTGCTGGCTGAAGGCAACTTCGCTTGGGTCGATGCGCAATACGATGATTTCACCGAAAAGAATGCCGCCGGCGCGGTGGTATCACGCAAGGGCAACACGCCGACCAACGTGCCGGATCGGGTTGGCAATCTGTGGCTGACTTATGATTTTTCGCCGCAATGGCAAGGTGGGGTGGATGCACGATATGTGGCGTCGGTGTATGCCGATACTGCGAATACCATGACCGTGCCGTCTTACACATTGTTCGGCAGCTTTCTCAGCTACAAGGTTGATTCGCATACCACCGTCACCGGGCGCGTGCGTAACCTGACCAATGAGGTGTATGCCGAGTTTGCGCATGTTTCGCCGGCGTATTACCTCGGGACACCGCGTACCTTCGAATTGGCGGTGATGACGAAATTTTAAGAGCTTCGCGAGCAAGCTCGCTCCCACAGTGTTGTGAACGACACATATCCATTGTGGGAGCGAGCTTGCTCGCGAAGAGGCCGGCCGCTACGGCCTCTATTTCAGATCAGCCGAAACCTTCTCCGCCACATCCTTCGGCAACCACGCCTGCCACACATCCGGGTGGGCCTTCATGAAGGCCACCGCCGCATCACGCGGCGCCGTGTGCTTCTCACTCATTTCCGCCAATGCCTTGTTCAATGGCTCAATCGGGAAATCCACCTTGCTGAAGAACTCGGCAATCTGCGGATACTGCTTCTGGAACGGCGTCGACACACCAATCGACAGCTTCGACGCCAGCGACCGGGTCGGTTTTGGGTTGGGATTATCGGCATCGGTCAGCGTCTTCCAAGCCTCGGCATCAAATGGCGGCTCTTCCAGTTGCACCAGTTTGAACTTGCCCAGTAGCGGTGTTGGCGACCAGTAGTAAAACAGCACCGGCTTACCGCGACGAATCGAAGAACTGATCTCAGCGTCCAGTGCCGCACCGGAGCCACTGCGGAAATTGGTGTAATCGTCCTGCAGACCATAAGCCGTCAACTTCTGCTTGTTGACCACTTCCGACGTCCAGCCGATCGGGCTATTGAGGAAACGCCCCTTGCTCGGGGTTTCCGGGTCCTTGAACACGTCCTTGTACTTTTTCAGATCACTGACGCTGCGCAGATCCGGCGCCAGCGGTTTGATGCCTTTGGCCGGGTCGCCCTTGATCACGTACTCCGGCACCCACCAGCCTTCGGTGGCGCCCTTGACCGTGTCACCGAGGCTGACGACTTTGCCTTCGGCCTCAGCCTTGACCCACACCGGACTGCGCCCGGCCCACTCCTCGCCAATGACCTGAATGTCATTGTTGGCCAGTGCGGTTTCCAGCGTGATGGTGGTGCCGGGCAACGTGTCGGTCGGCAAGCCGTAGCCCTTCTCAACGATGACCCGCAGAACATCGGTAATCAGGCTGCCGCTTTCCCAGTTCAGGTCGGCAAAGTGGATCGGAGCCTGGGCGGCCAGCACCGATGGCGCTGATGCCAGCAAACCAAACGTGGCCACGCTGGCAGCCAATAACCGTCGAAATCCGTTCATGCATTGCACCTCGTGCTGTTCACAGCAATGGCAGGATGGCCTGACAGAAGACCGCAAGCCTCTGAATACTCAGTCAACTGACTGTAGCCGAGGTTCCTGCTTTTTCCGGGTCATGCTGCGGACGAGGTTATGAATCAGACTTTTCCTGCAGGCTTTGCAGCTCGCGTCTGACCATGCTGGCGTATTCCGCGGGGCGCAACTGATAGATCTGCGCAGCCAGCCAATTCAGCCAGGCACCTTGCAGTTCCGCCTTGGCGGCGAACAACCGCTGGGCTTCCTCGCGTGCAGTGTCGAGGTTCTGCGCATGGAAATCCGCGCGGCTCACTCGCTGGCCTTGAACGTCACCAGTTCGCCCTTGCGCCACTTGGCGGCTTTGGCCGTAACGGCTTTCAGGGTTTTGGTCAGGCCTTCCTGCAATTGCTCATGGGCGGCGAACACGGTCACCACGCTATGGCCTTCCTTGAACAGGATGGCGTGCCCGTCAGCGGTTTCGACGAAAGCGTAATCGCCCAGTCCATAGACCGTGAGTTTGATTTCGCGAAAACGCAGATCCATCTTGCCGCCTTCGCGGCTGGGCAAGACCGATGCACTGAAATGATCGCCGACCTTGAGCTTGAGCCCCGGTTTGTCATCGACCACCAAGGCACTTTCGGTGTCGATCTCGGCCACGTAAATGCCTTCGGCGTTCTGCTCGGTGATGTAAACAAAACGCGACTGGAACAGCTTGACCAGCTTTGCACGCAAATCACCCAACACGAACAAAGCATGCATATCGAGATTACTGACTGCCAAAGAAACATCCCCACATCTGAAAAAACCGCACACGGAAAACGCGCACGGCAAAAAAACGGCCAGGCCGATGTCACTGCAAACAAATCAATAAAGCCCGAATCGAGCAGAGTGCTCATTCAACGCGAGGTTGGTAAGACTACTGGATTGTCACTCGGGAAACTCATCCCGATGTCGCCAAAACCTGAAGGAAAAATCCTCAGCGTCGGCAAGAGCAGTCTGACTACGAACTTTAGGGAAAATTCTCACGAAAAAAAGCACTTCTCCGACATATCGCTGGCGAAAAATTGCTTTAGATAAGCCCTGTCGTCAACAGGTACTGGCGATTCTAGAGCAGCGATGCTCATTCCGACTACCCGAAACGGCCGGTAAATAACGGCCAACTGATGAAAAGGACTTCATATGTGCACTCGGACTCACTTTGCCATGACCGTTGACGCCCGGATCGAATCGCCGCTGATACTAAGTGCCACCACGATCAACGACGATTACCCGCGTTTCCAGGTGGTACCCGCCGGCAACGCTTTCTTCCATATAAAGGAAACATCGACCGGGCGCGTAAGAGGTTTCCGTGAAGATCACAACGAAGCCTGCGCCCTCGCCCGCTCACTTGAGTCAAAGATCGAACTCCTGGCGAGTGGATGCCTCAGATAAAGAGAGCGACCGATTGTGCCATCCCGGCGCAAATCAAAAAGGAGAACACGATGGATCTGGAAGGTTATAACTTGAAAACTCTGTTCGATCAGTTAGGTCTTCCTTCAGAAGGACCGGAGATCGACAGTTTCATCGACGCGCATACTCTCGACGCTGACACCAAACTAGTCGATGCCCATTTCTGGTCGGACTCTCAAAGGCAAACGCTGCAAGAGTGGATCAGCAAAGACGATGACAGGGCAATCGTCTTCGACGAGCTGAACGTACGCCTTCACGACGGCAAGTAACCGAACTCAGTGCAGGCTGTCACCACACTCGGCTTGCAATTGCGCGAGCCATGCAGCCTTGCACTCCTCGGCCTCGTTGCGACTGGCAAACGCGGTGCCGCGACGCTCGCCATTGAGCAAAACCACCCAGCACACGCTCTGCCCCATTGCGCGCAAACCGGCCGGCACGCCACTGCCGATCATCACAGCAACATCAACTCTGCACTGCATGCAGCCCCCGAAATCATTAGCAACCTAACTAAGCGGGCAGATTAATGGTTTCTTTCGAGCGGAAACAGCAAGCTCCGTGCACAGATTCATTGCACCGCAAGTAACAATCCCTCAGCGCGGTTTCTCCGGCTTATAGCCCAAACGCAATCCACCCCAGTGCCGCCCCTTGATCGTGATCGGCACCGACAGGTCATGCATCAGTTCACCGGTGTCGCGGGTGTAAGTCTGCAACAGCACCGTTTGCTGATGGCTGCCGCAGCGAATACCGGTGCGATCCGCGAACTTGCGTTTGGTGCGATTGTTCACCGCATCGACCTGCGCATCGCCAGTCAACGGCTGACTGAACTGCTGATTGTGCGTTGGCACATAACCTTGCTGCGTGCAGGCAATGGCGAACACCAACCCCTCGTGACGCGGCAACAATGGCTCCTGAATCGCCGGCAGCACCTGATCGGTGTAACGGTCGAAACGGGTCTGAAACTTCGCCGGTTGGGTATTCGGGATCGGCTGATACTGGCGATCAAACAGATCCTCGAGGCTAATCTTTCCTTGTTCGACATCCGCCTCGAAACGTGCGGCAATCTGGCTCGCCCCTTCGCGGGCCAGATCGTAGATGCGCTGGTGATAGTCATCCAGACCGACTGCGGCCAGCCGCTCGCTGATGGTTTCCGCTTGCCCTTCCATTTGCACCGCCGCTTCAGCGAGGCGGCGAGTCTGTTGATCGCTGATCGCCAGATCGCTGCGCATCTGCTCGATGGCCTTGAACAGGCTGTCGAGTTGCTCGCGATTGGTTTCCGCGCCCTGGGCGATTTCACCGACCTGGCTTTCCACCCCGGCAGCCAGTCGCGCGATGTTCTCCAGATGCTGGCCGGTGTGTTCGACCTGCTCGACACCGGTCTGCAGATCACTCGACAACTCGCGAATCTGCTCCACCACCTGCGCCGTGCGTTGCTGAATGTCGGCGACCATCTCACCCACTTCACCGGTGGCCGACGCCGTGCGCGCCGCCAATCCACGCACCTCATCCGCGACCACGGCAAAACCGCGACCATGCTCGCCGGCTCGCGCGGCCTCGATCGCCGCGTTCAATGCGAGCAGATTGGTTTGACTGGCAATCGACTGAATTACCAGGGTCACGCGCTGAATATCGTCACTGCGCAGGCTCAAGGCTTCGATCAACTCACGGCTGGCATTGGCGCGCTGACTGAGTTGATGCATGCGCGCGATCGAATCCACCAGTTCCGTGCGCCCCGCCGCGCTGCTGTGATGCGCCTGACTCGCTGCTTCAAGCGCGGCACGGCTGAGTTGTGAAGTGGCGTGTTCAGTCGCGATCATCACCTCGGCGTTGCTGACGATCCGCGCCGCCGCATCGAGTTGCGATTCGAGTTTGCTCGCCAGTTCCTTGACCGAAAACGCCACGCCAGCCGCCGACAAGGCGTTATGGCTGGTGGTGTAGGAAAGGTCGCGGGTCAGTTCGGACATGGCGCTGCCCGTGTCGGCAGGCTGGGCATCGGGGATGGCGCGGGAACGCAAGCGCGGTAGCCAGACAATCAGCACCGCTAGCGGCATGCCAACGTACAGCGACCATCCACCCAGCGTCATGCCGGCCAGCAACAGCATCAGGGCGATGCTTTGCAGGGTCGGCGCGATCCAGCGGTTTTTCGGCAAAAGCACTGGTGCAGGCAAAGCCCCAACCAGAGATCCGTCTCTCGTCATATCAACACCCCACGCTTGTTCTCATTATTGTGACTGCATTAAACGCCACTACAACGCCATTATCCATGGTCCGTTAGTCGTGGGGTCTGTGGCAGGTCAATGGAACGGCGCGGGCTTATTGCAGAGGAGCAAAAACAAAGATCGCAGCCTTCAGCAACGCCCATGTAGGAGCTGCCGAAGGCTGCGATCTTTTCAAGGTGCCCTGTTGAAAGGGTCACCCCACAGAATCAGGCCTGACGCTGGTGCTTGTCGATCTGCTCGTGACGCTCTTGAGCTTCGATGCAGTACTTGGTGGTCGGGCTGATCAGCAGGCGCTTCAGGCCAATGGCCTCGCCGCTGTCGTCGCACCAGCCAAAGCTGTCTTCCTTGATGCGCTCAAGGGCTTGTTCCAGTTGCGGCAGCATGCGCTGGTCGCGATCGATCGCGTTCACCAGCCAAGTGCGCTCTTCTTCAACCGAAGCCGCGTCCGCCGGGTCAGCCGGGGTGTCCAGGCTTTCGATGGCGATACGGTTTTGCTCAATGCGCTCGTGGGTTTCGACTTTCATGTTCTGCAGCAGCTCAGTGAAGAAAGCGTGCTGCTCTGCATTCATGTAGTCATCTGCCGGCATGGCCAGCAACTTGTCCTTTGTCATTGATATCTCTATAAAAAAACGTGCATTAAGGCGAATTAGGGAGCGTTTCGGCGAACCGCGTGCGGTCGGCGAAAAGGCATCGTTTATTGCAAATGCCACCCGGCACTCAATTTACGAGGGGCGGCAGTCTAAGGCCCGATCGAGGCCTCAGCAACTGTAAATACAGGGAATTTGTCCGACAACGCCCGGAAACTGCTCTGACACAGGGTTCACACGGCCATCGGAGTGCGTTTATAGCAAGAAATTCAGTCGAGCGGCTGTATATAGAAGACAAACGGCTAACCACGCAGCGCCCAGACGCAGTTTTTTACCACGCACTGCATCGTTTCAGCAAAGCAGAACCGCAAAAGCCCCCCTAATATCAGGCCCACCGTGTGATCAATCAGCCTGAAGGATGACCTATGCCCCGCCCCGATCTGCCGGCCATCGACGAGGTTTCACTCGCCAGCCCCCCGATCAATGCCGAGCGCCTGCTGCAACTGATCACCGACGAATACGACGCCCTGCCGCGCCAGCTCAAACGCATCGCCAGTTACATCAGCCAGCAGAGCGACCGGATCATGGTCGACCGCATCAGCGACATCGCCCGCGAGTGCGAAGTGCACCCGTCCGCCATCGTGCGCTTCTCGCAACGCTTCGGTTTCAGCGGCTTCAGCGAAATGCAGGCGCTGTTCCGCAGCGCCTACACGCACAAAGCCTCGCCAGTGCAAAACTACCAGCAACTCATCCGCAGCATGATCGCCGACCAGTCGCAGCAAGCCAGCGCCGGCGACCTCGCCCGCGAATGCATCGACGCCACCCGCTCCGGCATCGAACGCCTGGGCCGCGAACTCGACGACGCCGCGTTCGAAAAAGCCGTCGACCTGATCGTCAACGCCGACAACATTTATGTCGTCGGCGTGCGCCGCTCCTTCGCCGTCGCCGACTACCTCGTTTACAACTTGCAACACACTCAGAAGCGCATTCACCTGGTTTCGGGGCTAGGCGGTAGTTATCGCGAGCAAATGCGCAGCGTGCGCGCCAACGATCTGGTCATCGCCATCAGCTTCGTGCCCTACGCCAAGGAAACCCAACACTGCCTGCGCTTCGCCCGCCAGCAACAGGCCAACACCCTGATCCTCACCGACAGCCAGCTCTCGCCGCTGGCGAAACTCGCCAACAGCGTATTGCTGGTCAACGAAGGCAGCGCCCTCGCCTTTCGCTCGCTGAGTGCGACGCTGTGTTTGTGTCAGGCGTTGTTTGTGGCAGTGGCGTATCGGCTGGAACTGAATGTTGATGAGATTCACGAACAACCCGGCTTCGACGACTGACAATTGCCTCTGCGTCGGCTAGGTTATGCCTTCCCACCGGTTTGACTTGAAGGAACGCGTCATGAAACTGATCGGCATGCTGGACTCCCCTTACGTGCGCCGCGTGGCGATCTCCGCCAAACGCCTTGGCATCGACCTCGAACACGAGTCAGTCTCGGTGTTCCGCCACTTCGAGCAATTCCAGCAGATCAACCCGGTGGTCAAAGCCCCAACACTGATCCTCGACGACGGCGTAGTCCTGATGGACTCGACCCTCATCCTCGACTACCTCGAAGCCAGCTCCGGCAAAAGCCTGCTGCCAACCGACCTGAAACAACGCGCCCACGCCCTGCGCCTGATCGGCCTCAGCCTCGCCGCCTGCGAAAAAGCCGTGCAGCTCTATTACGAACGCAACCTGCGCCCAGCCGACATTCAATACCAGCCATGGGTCGAACGCGTCGAAGGCCAACTCGCCGCCGCGTTCACCGCCCTCGAACACGAACTGGAAAAAACCGGCCTGCCCACCGACGGCACACTCAGCCAGGCCGGCATCAGCCTCGCCGTCGCCTGGAGCTTCACCGGCCTCGTCGTCCCCGACCAGATCGACACCCGCCGCTACCCCCACATCGCCCAATACACCGCCTACGCCGAAACCCTCGAAGCGTTCGTCAGCACCCCGATGACCTGACCATGAGCACCACCGACACCGCCGCCCCGGCGTTAAAGGAAATCTTCAACGCCGAACGCTTGCAACACATCGCCTGCGAAATGAGCGCCGTGTACCCGGCGTTCAAGGCCAAGGCGTTTCTCAAACATGCCCAGGACGGACTCGCTGAATTATCAGTGATGCAACGTATGGCGCGCGTCAGCGAAAGCCTGCACGCCGTGTTGCCGCTGGATTACCAAGATTCCCTCGATGTATTGCGTGAACTCGCGCCTAGGTTGAACAGCGGATTCGTCAGCATGTGCCTGCCACACTACGTCGCCATCTACGGCGGACATGCGTTCGACACCTCGATGGACGCCCTGAAGTACTTCACCACCTTCGGCTCCTCCGAATTCGCCATCCGCCACTTTCTGCGCAGCGACCTGGAACGATCGTTAGAGCTGATGCACGACTGGACCCGCGATGAGAACCACCACGTCCGACGACTCGCCAGCGAAGGCAGCCGCCCTCGCCTGCCTTGGTCGTTTCGGTTGGAAGCGGTTCAGGCCGATCCGCAGTTGGCGGCAGGGATACTGGATCGGTTGAAGGCTGATGAGAGTTTGTACGTGCGCAAGTCCGTGGCGAATCATTTGAATGATGTGACGAAGGTGCATCCGGAGTGGGTGCTGGACACGATTGAAGGTTGGTCGTTGGAGAACAAGCACACGGCCTGGATTGCGAAGCATGCGTTGCGGAGTTTGATCAAGCAGGGGGATTTAAGAGCGCTGACGGTGATTGGTGCGGGGGCGAAGGCTGAGGTTGAGTTGTTGGATGTGCGGGTTGAGCCGGCGGTGGTGCGGTTGGGGGAAGCGATTACATTGTCGTTTGTGGTGAAGTCGACCGTGGCGCATGAGCAGAGGTTGGTGATTGATTATGCGATTGACTATGTGAAGGCGAATGGCGGGGTTTCGGGGAAGGTTTTTAAGTTGAAGACGGTGGTTTTGGCGGGGTTTGAGAGTGTGGTTGTGGGGAGGCGGCAGGTGATTAGGGATTTTACGACGCGGAAGCATTTTGCAGGCCAACATGTCATAACAGTGATAATTAATGGTGAGCATTTAGTAAAAACAACATTCAATATTATTCCTAATTCAGAAAACCTACACTCTTAGAAAATAAATTCCATCATCCAGCCACCTACTAACTTAAGGATTATCGCTGCAAAACTAGACGCAACAATGGCTATACGCTACCATACAAAAAAATGAAAGAGCACATGATATGGATATCAGCCCAAGCGATAAATTAATATTTAACCCATCAATACTAATAAGACTGGCTTTTTTTCACAAACCAGCAACCTTCTTAAATAGTGTAGTTAATTTAATTATTAATACACTAAACCATGACAACCAAAATCATATGCAGTGCAAAGCTTTGCATTAGCCTAGCGTTCTCACGCACTTTGCAAGCTTTGCGTACCGAGATAGCAAACCGATTTAGCAATCCAATTACAGAAACCACAGAGACAAATAACATGATGATTGAAAGCTTGCACGCAGTAGACTTACACGGATACATAACCGGCGTAACGCTTTTAAAGCCAGATCTGAACATTATTTTCGGAAAAAATGGATCCGGCAAGACTACTGCGCTCAACGTGATGAGAGCAATTCTAAACTTCGACACCGACTATATCCAGTCCTTAAAGTTCTCCGAATTGAAGTTGACATACTTCGATGAAAACACAAAAGGTACAATTTCAATAAAGAAAACAAAAGATGAACATATCGTAAAAGTTAACGACATCTCTGCGTCACTCTCATCTATCTCCATGATACTAAGAGAAGACAAAGGCAATGTACTGCGATCATTCATTGAAAGCTGGAATCTCGACAAAAAAAAAGGCAAGCCTTTAGGTGATGCTATAGCAGTAAAGGAAGCAATTGATGAAATAAAGAAAAAAACAAGCATAACACTAGTCAACATTGATAGAACAATTAAAGTCACAGCAAGCAGTGGTGATATCTCTTACGAAAATGCATGGCAACTCACAAAGCCAATGGACAGCCCTCTCGCGGAAAAAACCCCACTAGATGTCGTTCAATCATACTGCGTAAAAAACCATCGTGAGCTTACGAGAAATCTTGCCTCTATCAAGACCGAATTCATTAACGGCTTAATGGTTAAATTCCTAGACTTACGTGCAAATGAATTTGGCCGAGACAAAGCAAATGTGACCATTGACGACATATCAAGACTTGAACAACGACTAAGAGAGCTTGACATATACAGAGATCAAGGCCCAGCAAAAGTACTTGATAAATTTTTCAAAGACACTAAGAAAATTTTCGCCGCACAATCATCTGATATTCTTGAAAAGAAAAAAGCTGGACGCAGAACAGCAAAGGAGGAGCGAGACATTATTATTAAGAATATCTCCTTCGCTCGCATTGAAAGCCTTCTAACATCAATCCAGGAAATGGACGAAAAAATCGAGGCACGTAGCGCACGGATAAAAAAATACTTAGAAGTTGTAAACTCGTTCTTCTCATCATCTGAAAAAGAAATAGTATTTTCCAAAAGCGACAGCCAGTTGCGCTTCAAATTCCTTTCAGCTAGTGAAAATTTTGAATCGCAGGAATCAAGCATAAATGAATTATCGTCGGGTGAGCGACAAATCATCATTGTCCTCAGCTATCTATACTTCGTCGCTAAAAATGATTCGATTTTCATTATCGACGAGCCAGAACTATCGCTCCACTTAGCGTGGCAAAAAAAGTTTGTCGGTGCAATGATGGAACTAGCCCCCGTAAATTGCCAAATAATACTTGCCTCTCACTCTCCAGAAATAATCGGACCGTATAGAAGCACAGTAGCTAGAGTATTTAGCAACCAAGCTAGCGAGCAAAGCATATGAGCAACTATAAAGACCTCCCAATCTATTCAACTGAGGGCGGAGCAGCTCGCGATATATTTCTATCAGAATACTTCGACTTGCTATTTTACTTCGAAGATGAGAACCAGGAATATATCTACGAACAACTTCTAATAAAAATCGGAATAAACGAAGGATACGCCGTAATATGTACCGGCGGAAAAACAAAATTCAAGGAAATATCCAAAGAAACCTCTAACAAGAAAAGAATATTTGTTTGCGACAAAGACTTTGACGACATAACGGGCGAAGCAGAGTCATACACTGGAAGTCAATTCATTTACTTAGGCCGATTTTGCTTTGAAAACTATCTAATTTCTGAGAACGCAATAATCGGATTACTTCGTGAAAAACTAAAGAAAACCTCCCCGGAAATATCACCAACCTTGGATTATCAAAACTACTGGGAGAGACTAACATCTCAATATGAAAAACTTTCACGACTTTTTGCAGTTGCGAGAAATTACAGAGTCGGGATAAAAACCACAAAAGCAGATGCTAAAGACTTAGTAAATGATTGTGAAGAATACTATTTAGCTCCCACAGACGAATATATTGACTCAATTAGAAATAAAATAATAGAAAACTCTCAAAAAAACGGCGGTTGGATCACTGAAAAAGAATACCTACCTCAACTCGAGCAAGATGCTTTTAACGCCAGAGAGAAATTCAAGCATATTTCAGACAACTCCCAGACGTCCAACTTATGCGGAAAACACCTACTAAGAATATTAATCCTCCATTCAGACAAACTATTTGGAAGCAATGTATATGAAGATGACTTTCAAGATATTTATTGCAGACTTATTTCGCACAGCGACCCAAATATTTTTGAACCAGTACGCCAATCAATAGAGAGAGCTCTAGCCATATAATAATTATATAACAACACCTTCTTGCGTGGCGACACCTAACTACAAGCTGTCGTCACAAGTAAAACTTAATCTTGCCCGAAAGCCTCTCACACCTTCCATTTATTATTAAGAGTGGAAGAAGCGCGGGGCAACCAGAACCATCCACATTGCGGGAAATCTTTTCGAAAAAGTTCTTAACCCACAACTAACCGATAACTAACTGCCGCAAGATTCATCGTGAAGCACCGAGGGCAGATCACGACCTTCCAAAGGCAGACTCATATTTAGTTAATCATATTTCATATCCTTTAATTCACCAACTCCCGTAAGGAATTCCCCATTTCTCAATATACCGCTTGGACTTTTCACTAATGGGATAAGCGTAACGACCTTGGGTTTTCCCCTGGCTCGGCCCCAACGGTTCGATTTCGGCCTGCGCTTTCGCCACTTCGACCGGATGGTGACATGAGTCTCTTACCCAAACCTGGATGGCCCCGCCGGGAGCTAAACCCAGATAGACCGAAGATATATAAGTAGCTGTCTGGTCTGGAGTTTTCGCGCAGCGTTGATTCACCGATGTCAGCATCAGTTGTCTGGCTTCTTCGGGTATATCCACCCAGGCTCGATAGGTCTGAGGTTCTACGATGGACTGCCAGCGAACGAAGATCCGTTTCGGGAGATCAGCACCCACTACTGCTTTCGCGGAACTGCCCACACCGTGCCAGCCTCGCGCCGACTCTGTTCCATCTTCTGGCTGCCCACCCGATGCGGATCCCTTTCCCGTACGAAGAAACGTCTTTCCTTTGATGTCTTCAACGGCAGTGTCCTCAACCCAGACCTTCATGTAACGAGGCTCGGTAAACCCGAGCTCCCACCATGGTGACTTGGGGTCGTTATTTGCTGATAGCGGGTCAGCGTGACAACCGCTCACAAATAGGCTGCACAGCAGGGTTGCAAGTAACTTCATTACCAAAGCGTCCAGTCAGGTACGTGCGGATGTTTTACGCGAATTGCATCTGACGTGGGGGCGTTGATATATACCGCCTTCACGCCACTCCCGTCTCGTCGCCCAAGTGGGTGGTTCCAGTTGGCGGAGGTATGGATGTATTTGAGTCTTAGCATTTGCTCGTCCTGCTCCGTGGTGCTGTAGTCCCCCGAGACGAACCGATCGCATAAGGCTTGGAGTTCTGGTGGAACGGCAAACTCTTCAGTTTCAGGAATGTCGTTGAAGCGCACTCCTTTTGCTTTCGCCTGTTGATGCATCACCCGTAGGCAGACTCTCGACAGCATTCCGCTCACAGGACGCTTGAGTTGTACGGCAGCATAGACGCGCTTGACGCCCGGACTCAATCGGTCCCGTGGACTGCTCGGTATCAGAAGTGCAGGAGGCGTAACGATTTCCAGCATTTCAGCGGGCCAGCCTTTGTCGAGCCACTGATTTCTGACATTTACCGCGTCTCGGTAAATAGAGGTGCTGACGACATCTGTGTGAAGGGAGACTTCAAGAGTTTGCATCGGGCTGACGAGTACACACTCATTGGCCTCCTCAAGATAACCCCCACCAATATCGGAATGTACGCCAGGCAAAACAATTTCCTGGTGATCCATTGCTACTCGACTGAGGGCGAAATTACCTCTGCATTCATCTCGCGCGACCAATTGGACAACATCCGTGAAAAACCGCCTGTCCAGGTAAAGCTTGATACCTGTCGCGACAGCGCTTTTGATGTTCCCCAAATTCGACCAGCCAGCAATTGAAGGCACCGTATCGAACAGGCCTATAAAGCCCATGTTGATATCGCTTTTATATTGCTCGCTGAAGGTCGGACTGAAGCGATCAGAATCGCTGCGAAGGATATCTCCTAATGGGCCTTGTTTGCCGCGTACGATTTCATTTGCGAAGTGTCGCGCGGCGGCTGCGCCACGACTGAAGCCGAACGTGTCGAAGGTGAGCGATGTAATTTCGCTGCCCGGATTTTCATCCAATGCCTCCTTGATACGTTGTTTTATCAATACAAATGAAGATTGAACGCGGCCTGCAACACCCGTTTCGCCTCGCCCGGCGCCCGCTCCCAACGTACTGTCCTCTTCACCTGCACGGGTGCCAATCCCTTCGATATACACCATGCGGAAAGCTTGCTTGCGTGGTCCCGCGCCTTCAGCTGCTTCAGGCGTGTCGTACAGGTCACTCAGCTTTTTGACATTGCTGACATCATTGCCGTAGCTGCTGTCCGGATCACTCATATACGGCTTGCAGCTAGCATCGATATCTTTGGCGGCGATGGGGTGATGCGCACCGCAAAGTAAGCCTGCGGCAGCGTTATTCGCGTTATTGCCAGTGCCATCAAAGAACACGCCGATACGTAACGCGATCCCGATTTTCTCAGGTTCGCGCGCAGGTTCTTTCCCGTGTTTCTCATATTCCGCCCAACGCTGGGCGTGAATATCGACGGGTTTGGCTTCTTCGTAGCGGTAGTTTTTCGGGGGGTTGGGTACGTAGCCACTCATCCGTGATTCCTGGTTCTGATCCTTGAGAACGGCCCGAAGGTTGACAGTCGAGGCTGGGGGGCGCAAGCCGTGGCCGTGTGCCAGCCAGGGTGTGACCGCGGGGTTCGACGAGGGTTTCCCCTCGTCGGGGTGGGGGTTAGCTGGCGATTTCGACGTTATCCAGCGCTTGGTTGACGGCGATTTCGCCGAGCATCACGACTTGGGCGATGCCCAGTGCGGTTTTGCGGTGTGGGGTGTCGAGCATGGCGGCGAAGTTGAGGAGCATTTCGCTGGCAGAGCCGAGGGTTTCGCTGGCGTTGGCGAGCAGGGATTCGCTGTCGTACTTCGGGTTGGCGAGGTACATGCGTTCGGGTTGTTGGGTGCTGGCCATGATTTGGCTGGCGGGTTTGAGGTAGTGGTCGAGGGCGCGTTCGGCGGCTTCGTGGAATCGCTTGGAATCGGGGGATTCGTAGGGGGATGTGGGGTCGGTTTCTGGTGGGTTGGGTGTTGGTTTGATCATGGTGAAACTCCTAGTTAATAAAAAGGAGCCTTCACATTCGCTACCAAACGAAGGTGGCGGCCATACGCGGGTTGGTAGACCGGTAACTAGGACCCGGCACACCCGAAGGTGTCCTGCGCATGGCCACCATTGAGCAGAGACCTGATGAGGTCTGCGAACGGTTCGCGATGCGACTAGTTATGGCGGGCTACCAAACCCGATCACTGTTTTTCAGCGACCGACAGACGATAGAACCCGCGACCTAGACGCACAAGCCGGCGGATTCTGGCTTAGTCGTAGGTAACGGCGCAAGGCGTTGTAGGGTTTCGGTGGTTACTTGAGGCTTCGTTTAAACAGTGGCGGTTTTTACTGTTTATTTCGGTCAGTGATTGATGGGGTGACTGGGCTGGCGTCTTCGCTAGCAGGCTAGCTCCCACAGGGGTTTGTGGTTGCTTTGGGATTTGCGGTGGCTGGGCTGACGCTATCGCGAGCAGGCTCACTCCTACAGGGGATTGTGTTCACTTGAGGTCGAGTAGGGTGTCTGGGAGGGTGCCGGAGAAAGTGGGTTCTACCGGGCCGCTCAGGGTTACGGAGCCTGAGCCATTCCAATGGACGGTGACGGGGCCGCCGTCGCATTCAACGTTGACGGTGTGGTCGAGCAGGCCTCGGCGGATGCCGTTGACGGCCGCGCCACATGAGCATGAGCCGGAGCCGAGCGGGATGGCGCCGTTGCGTTCCCAGATGCGCAGGCGGATGTGTTGGCGGTCGATGACTTGCACGAAGTGCACGTTGGTTTTGTGTGGAAACAGCGGATGTGTTTCGAGGCTTGGGCCGAGGGCGGTGATGTCGACGGTGCTGAGGTCATCGACGAAATAGGTGCAGTGCGGATTGCCCATGTTGCACACAGTTGGAGCGCCGGCGAGCGGTAGAAATAGCGTGTCGTGTTCTTGCGCCAGAGGGATGTCTTGCCAGTCGAACAACGGTTCGCCCATGTCGACGGCGATCAGTCCGCTGGGCGTGTGTTCGCAGGTGAGCAAGCCACGGTTTGTGCGCAGGGTGATCGAGGTTCGGCTGACTTCGCGCATCAACCTGTCCGCCACGCCACGGGTGGCGCTGCCACACACGTCGAGTGCTGAGCCGTCGGCGTTCCAGAACTCCACGCGCGCATCGGCGTCCTCGCAATTGAGTACTACGGCGAGCTGATTAAACCCGATGCCGCGGTGGCGATCGCCGAGGCGCCGAACCAGTTGGCTGGTGATCGGGTTAGCGTGGTTGCGCGCGTCGACCATGACGAAGTCGTCGCCGTTGGCGTGCATTTTATGGAAATCCAACGGCATTGATCGATCCTTGATGGAGTGAGTTTCGCGGTGATCTGGCCGGATTTTCGTCGCTTTTGCAAGGCAGGTTTGTGTAACGGTCCCGCGTCAGTAGCGGCTTCTCCCGACTATAAACAGGCAGTGCGATTATCGCGAAGAACTCTAAAGGACTGTCAGTTCTTACAGGTCATTTTTTGGGTGCGCGTGGCTAAGCTGGCCCGACTGAATACGTCCTGAGGAATTGATCATGAGCCGCAATCGTTATCTGTTGCCGCTGGGTTTTGTGTTGTCGGCAATGCTGCCTGCTGTAGCTGATGCCGGTGCCACCTGGACTTATCTTTATCTCGAAGCAAACTTTCGCTGTGATAACGGCGTCACTGCACAGGGATACAGCGTCTATGCAGTGGGCAATGTCGCGGAGTTGGGCAATTGGGATACGGAAAAGGCCGTTCTGCTCGGCTCTGCTGCCTATCCCTCCTGGTCCGCAAAAATAAAATTCACCAAAGCGAAGCCTGGTGATGTCATTGAATGGAAATGCATCATTCGCAACGAGAAACCTCCATACGATGTAAAAACCTGGCAGTCGGGACCTAACACTCAGGTGACCATGACGTTTAGTGCATCACTTCAGACTACCGGTCAATTCTGAATCACGAGTGTGCATGGCCAGGATTCACAAACCTTGGGGCTGGCCTCTGCTGCGCGTCATGTTGATCAGCGCTGAACGTCTACCACCCGGCGCCGGGCGCTCTTCGATGGAGAACGGGACGAAGCCAAGTTTTGGGTAAAGCAGCAGGCCTGCGGTGTTTTCGTTGAAGCAGGACAGTTGCACTTCCTTGGCCTGGTACTTTTCGAAGCCGACGGCGGTCATGGTCTCGACGATATACCGCGCAACACCTTGGCCTCGAGCGTAGGGCGCGACGATGACGTTGCCAATGCAGCAAATGCCATCGTGCTCAGCCCGGTAGAAATTGGCGAAGCCGACGAACTCGCCGTTGGCCAGAAAAGCCGTGGAGTCGAAGCGTTGGCTGATTGCGCTGTGCATCTGTTCTTCCGTCAGCGGGAAGTTGGCTTTCGGGAACATGAAGAACAGCTCTTGTTCGCCTTGGGGAAAGCTGCACAGGGTGTTGACGTCGTCGGCCGTCACGGGCCGGTGGGAGAAATTCATCGCTGCCCTGCCCTCACTTTTTACCCGCCAAATGATGCGCAACCAAAGCGTTGGCATGACCGTGGCCCATGCCGTGTTCCTCCTTGAGCCACGCCACCAGTTCCATGTGTTTCTTGTCGGTGATGCCGGCGAGCAGGCTCAGCCAGTGATCAATGGGCTGGCCGTATTTTTTCTCGATGGAGGGGAAGTATGACGCCGGGCCTTTTACCCTGTTGTCTTCGCTCATGCTGCAAGCTCCCTGTGATCACGACGGAGTGTCGGCGGACGCTCCTTGTCGGCAGGTCATAGAGTGGACGCGAAGTGCGATTCCGGCAACTGCCCCGCTCTGCCAGACACCACAAAAACCCTGTAGGAGTGAGCCTGCTCGCGATGGCGTTTTTTCAGTCAACACTTACATTGACTGGACTACCGCTATCGCGAGCAGGCTCACTCCTACAGTGATATCTGCGTTATTCGGTGCGGCCCGGCAGCATCCGCACCAGCGTGTTATCCCGCACCCAATAATGGTGAAACAACCCCGCCGCTGCGTGCAGCCCGATCAGCCAGTAACCGGTGCTGCCAATCAGTTCATGCCAGTACTTCAGTTGCTTGGCGAAGTCCGGATCGATGGCCACTGGCGCCGGGACGTGGAAGCCAAAGTACGGGAACGGTTTGTCGGCGGCGGCGAGCATCAGCCAGGCGAGGATCGGCGTGGCGATCATCAGCCCATACAGTGCCAGGTGCATCAGGTGCGAGATGCCGGTCTGCCATGCCGGTGGTTTGGGGGTGATCGGCGGGCGTGGGCTGAGGCGGCCGAGCAGGCGGATCCACACGAGGGCGAAGATGCTCGCGCCGAACAGGCCGTGGAAGCCCATCAGCAAGCCGCGCGCTTCGCTGCCCTTGGGCATGTAGCCCTTGATTTCGACGCATGCGTAGACGCCAACGAACAGCGCCAGCATCAGCCAGTGCAGGGTGATTGAGAGTTTTCCATAACGGGTTACGGCGATGTCGCGGGTCATAAGCTGCGCCTCGTGATTGTCGTGAATGACAGTCGATTCGTTCGACCGTCTCGATCCGGTTGCCGGGCGAACCGACGGCGTTACCCTGCCCGCCCAGTCTTAAGAGAGTCTGAAGACAGAGCGTCAGGTTAACCTTTTTTCACCTTCAGACTTCGTTAAGAAATGCCTCCGATACTCGCCTCAAACCTATTGAGGGAGGCGTTCTGCCCATGCCCGAATTTGACTGGAACATCCCCCTTCCCCTGCGCTTCGGTCAAGCCGAAACGCCGCAGATGACGTTGACCGGTGCCCGGCCCGACGATGCCCTGCGAGAGCCGTTCGAAGCCTTTATCCAGCAACGTTTTCGCAAGGCCCATGGCGCCGACATCCGTCATTTCATGCCCGAACTGTTCGGCATGCACAACGGCGACGGCGAGTTGTGCGCCGTGGCCGGGGTGCGTCGCGCGCATCTGCAGCCACTGTTTCTCGAGCGCTATCTGGATGAGCCGATCGAGCCGTTGATCAGCGCGGCGGCAGATCGCCCGGTCGAGCGCAGCGCCATCGTCGAAGTCGGCAATCTCGCCGCCAACGACACCGGCAGTGCGCGCCTGAGCATCATCGCCATCACCTATCTGCTGGCCATGGGCGGCCTGGAATGGGTGACGTTCACCGGCAACATCGGCCTGGTCAACAGTTTCCATCGTTTAGGTTTGAAGCCAGTGACATTGTGCGCCGCTGACCCGGAACGATTGGGTGACGAGCGTCAACACTGGGGCAGTTATTACGAAAGTAAACCTTGGGTGCACGTCGGCAACATCCGCGCCGGGTTCATCCATTTGCGCAATATCGGCCTGTTTACCCGCCTGGGTTTGCCGAGTTCGATTGAAGGAGCCTGTCATGTCGCTTGAACTGCAACGCTTCCAGGAAACCCTGCGCGACCATGCCCGGCGCAATGACAACGCGACAGCCCTGTGGGGCGACACGTTGAAACTCGATTACGCCACGCTGTACGCCGAGGTGCTCTATCGCCAGGAGCGCCTGCGCGATGAGCAAGCGCAGGTGATTGCGCTGGCGTTGGACAACGGCGTCGACGCGATGCTGTGGGATCTGGCCGTGCTGTTCGAAGGCTTGACCTGCGTGACGCTGCCGCCGTTTTTCAGTGCGGCGCAACGCGCTCATTGTCTGCAACAGAGCCAGGCCGAACGGGTGATCGCCGAGCCTGAACTGGAAGCCGAACTGCTCGCGGCTGGCTATGAACAACGTGGCGAGTTCTGGTGCCGCGCGTTCAGTGGCCCCAGTCGCATGCCGGCCGGCACCGCGAAACTCACCTTCACGTCCGGCACCACCGGCACGCCGAAAGGTGTGTGCCTGAGCGCCGAGAGCCTGCTGCGCGTTGCTCGGGAGCTGGATCAGGCCAGCGAAGCCACCGGCCCGCAGCATCACTTGGCGCTGTTGCCGTTGGCGATCCTGTTGGAGAATCTTGGCTGTTACGCCGCGCTGTATGCCGGCGCCATGTTGAGTTTGCCGAGCCAGAAAACCCTCGGCATTCAAGGCGCCAGTGGCGTCGAGATTCCGCGCCTGCTCGGTTATCTGGCCAGCCGTGCGCCGGAGAGTCTGATCCTGGTGCCGCAGTTGCTGCTGTTGCTGGTCAGCGCCGCCGAACAGAAAGCCTTCGACCCGCAAACCCTGCGCTTTGCCGCTGTCGGCGGTGCGCGGGTCTCGGAGGATCTGCTGCACCGCGCGCAACGGGTCGGGCTGCCGGTTTATGAAGGTTACGGCTTGTCCGAATGCGCTTCGGTGGTGTGCCTCAATCGTCCCGGCGCACGCCGCCCCGGCAGCGTCGGCCGACCGTTGCCGCATGTTGAAGTGCGCCTGGCCGAGGACGGCGAAGTACTGATCAAGGGTTCGACGTTGCTCGGTTATCTGGGCGACGCGCCGTACGCCGATGAGTGGTGGCCGAGCGGCGATCTGGGCGAGTTCGACCCGGAAGGTTTTCTCTATCTCAAGGGCCGCAAGAAGCACCAGTTCGTCACCAGTTTCGGGCGCAACGTCAACCCGGAATGGGTCGAGTCCGAGCTGACCCAGCGTCGCCACATTGCCCAGGCGTTCGTTTACGGCGAGGCCTTGCCGCGCAATCACGCCCTGCTCTGGCCGCATCGCCCGGACTGTACCGATGCCGAACTGGCCGCTGCCGTCGCCGAAGCCAACGAGGCTTTGCCCGATTACGCCCAGGTGCATCAGTGGATGCGCCTGTCGCAACCCTTCACCGCCGCCAATGGCTTGCTCACCGCCAATGGCCGCCCGCGCCGCGACGCCATCGTCGCGCAGTACCACAGCCAGTTGACCGAATCCGCTGTTTCCGAGGAGTCCGCATCATGAGTTTTTTCGACACCCTGCAAGAAGCCACGCAACAGGAACGCCACGAACTGTTCAACCTGCCGATCATCGTCGATGCCCTGCAAGGCAAGGTCAGCCTCGAAAGCTATCGGGCGTTTCTCGCGCAAGCGTATTACCACGTGCGCCACACCGTGCCGCTGATGATGGCCTGCGGCGCGCGGCTGCCGACGCGTCTGGAATGGCTGCGCAAAGCGGTGGCCGAGTACATCGAAGACGAATACGGCCACGAGCACTGGGTGCTCAACGACATCGCCGCGTGTGGCGGTGATCGTGATGCGGTGCGCGACGGTCAGCCGTCGTTGTCGATCGAGCT
The DNA here is from genome assembly GCF_002754355.1 of Pseudomonas sp. 29. Lineage (NCBI taxonomy): Bacteria > Pseudomonadati > Pseudomonadota > Gammaproteobacteria > Pseudomonadales > Pseudomonadaceae > Pseudomonas > Pseudomonas sp. 29. The sequence continues at coordinate 5,419,544 of NZ_PEEY01000001.1, read as the reverse complement.
GATGGTCAGCTTCCTTTACGACCTGATCGCCCGGGGCAATCCGGTCGGTCTGTTCGGCATGGTAAACGTGCTCGAAGGCACCAGCATCGCCCTGGCCACCCACGCGGCGGGCAGCATTCGCGAGCGTCTGGCGTTGCCGGAAACGGCGTTCAGTTACTTGAGCTCCCACGGTTCGCTCGACATCGAGCACATGCAAACCTATCGGCGCCTGATGAATCAGCTGGAAGACCCTGCCGATCAAGCCGCCGTGATCCATGCCTCGAAGGTCGTCTATCGCCTGTACACCGACATGTTCCGTGGCTTGCCGCGTGATGCGGAGGCGCAATATGCAGCTGCGTGAGGCGCGGGTGGTGTTGACCGGTGCCAGTGGCGGCATCGGCCTGGCCATCGCTGAAACCTTGTGCGCCGCCGGTGCCCACGTGCTGGTGGTGGCGCGGCATCAAGAGGCGCTGGCGCCGTTGCTCAAGCGCTACCCCGAGTCGTTGTGCTGGGTCGCGGCTGACCTGACCTTCCTCAGTGATCGGCGCAAAGTGCTGGTCGCCGCCGAAGCCATCGGCGGCATCAACCTGCTGATCAACGCCGCCGGGGTCAATCACTTCGCCATGCTCGAACAGCTGGATGACAGCGACATCAATGCGATGCTGGCGGTAAACATCAGTGCGCCGATGTGCCTGACCAAACTGCTGTTGCCGCTGCTCAAGCAGGCCGACAGCGCGATGGTGGTCAACGTCGGTTCGACCTATGGCTCGATCGGCTACCCGGGTTACGCCAGTTATTGCGCGACCAAATTCGCTTTGCGCGGGTTTTCCGAGGCGCTGCGCCGGGAGCTCGCCGACACCCGCATCAGCGTGCTGTACGTCGCGCCCCGCGCCACGCGCACCTCGATGAACAGCGCCGCCGCGCAAGCATTGAACGACGCGCTAAAGGCCAACGTCGACGATCCGCAAACCGTGGCCTCGGCGGTGATCCATGCGATTGCCGGTGATCGTCGCGATCTCTACCTGGGCTGGCCGGAACGCTTCTTCGTCCGCCTGAACAATCTGCTGCCGCATCTGGTGGATCGAGGCCTGCGCAAGCAGTTGCCGCTGATCCGCCGCCTCAGTGAAAAACCTGACAACGAGTCGCCAAAGCCATGAAAAAACTATCCGCATGCCTGTTGCTCGCTGCCCTGAGTCAAAGCGTCTGGGCGCTGGAACCGGCCGACCAGAAACGTCTGGAGGGCATCCAGCAGAGTTGGGCGCACATCCAATATGAAGTGGCGGAAAAACAGCGCGCCGCCGCGTTCGAGCAATTGGCCAGCGAAACCAACGCGTTCACCACGCAGCGCCCGGCGGTGGCCGAAGCGTGGATCTGGAAAGGCATCGTCACCAGCAGTTGGGCCGGTGCCGAAGGTGGACTCGGCGCACTGGGCAAAGCCAAGGACGCCAAGGCCGATCTGGAAAAATCCCTGACCCTCGACCCCAAAGCCCTGCAAGGCTCGGCCTACACCAGCCTCGCCGCGCTGTATGACCGCGTGCCGGGCTGGCCCATCGGTTTCGGCGACAGCGACAAGGCCGAGCAACTGCTCAAGCAAGCCTTGCAACTCAACCCCAACGGCATCGACAGTCTGTACTTCTGGGGCGATCACCTCTACCGTCAGAAGCGCTACGCTGAAGCCAAAGCAGCGCTGCTCAAAGCCCAGCAAGCGGCGCCGCGCCCGGGCCGGGAAAGTGCCGACGCCGGGCGTCGCAAAGAGATCGCCGCCCTTCTGGTGGACGTGAACAAGAAACTCGACTGACAGGAGTCCGCGTGCGTTTATTACTGGTTGAGGATGATGTGGCGCTGGGTGAAGGCATTCATCAGGCGCTGGGCCGCGAGGGTTACACCGTCGACTGGCTCAAGGATGGCAGCAGTGCGTTGCATGCGCTGCTCAGCGAAACCTTCGATGTCGCCATGCTCGATCTCGGTCTGCCGCGCATGGACGGCCTGCAAGTGCTGCGCCGCCTGCGCGACAGCGGTTCGAATCTGCCGGTGCTGATTCTGACTGCCCGCGACGCTACTGAAGACCGCATCGCCGGGCTCGACGCCGGGGCCGACGACTACCTGATCAAACCGTTCGACCTGGACGAGCTCAAGGCACGCCTGCGCGCCCTGTTGCGGCGCAGTGCCGGGCGCGCCCAGGCGTTGATCGAGCATGCCGGCATCAGCCTTAACCCCGGCACCCAGCAAGTCAGCTATCAGGGCCAGCCTGTGGCCCTGACGCCCAAGGAATATCAGTTGCTGCACGAACTGCTGTCACCGCCGGGCCGGGTGATGACCCGCGATCAATTGATGCAACTGCTTTATGGCTGGAACGAAGAAGCCGAAAGCAACACCCTCGAAGTGCACATCCACCACCTGCGCAAGAAGTTTTCCACCGACCTGATCCGCACCATTCGCGGTGTGGGTTATCTGGTGGAGGAGCGTCGATGACCTCGATCCGCCGCCGCACGCTGACTCTGATTATCGGCCTGTTGCTGGCCGGCCTCGCAGTCCTCAGCACCTTCAACCTGCACGACAGCAATCACGAAATCGCCGAGGTCTACGACGCGCAATTGGCGCAGAACGCGCGCCTGCTGCAAGGCGTGATGCGCATGCCCCTGGCCAGCAAACAGCACGCCGAACTGTACCAGGCGTTCAACTCGGCGCTGGGCGAAGCGGTGCCGCGCGGCGACGGTCATCCTTACGAACGCAAAATCGCCTTTCAGGTGTGGAATCCTGCCGGTGATGTGTTGGTGCACACCGCCAGCGCACCGTCCTTCAAGGCCCCACCGACGCAGCCCGGCTTCAGCGATGTAGTGGACCTGAACAATCGTCACTGGCGCGCCTTTCTCCTCGAAGACACGCAAAACAACCTGCGCATCTGGGTCGGTGAGCGCGACGATGTGCGCGCAGATTTGGTCGACCGCATCGTCCGTCACACGCTGTGGCCGAACGTGATCGGCAGCCTGCTGCTGGCGGCGATGGTCTGGCTGGCCATCGGCTGGGGCCTCAAGCCGTTGGCGAACATGGCCGAGACCCTGCGCGCCCGCCACAGCGGTTCGCTGGAACCGTTGCAACTGGCGCCGCTGCCCAGTGAGCTGGAACCGATGCAGGCGGCGCTCAACCGTATGCTCGCGCAAATTCAGGAAGTGCTTGGCCGAGAACGGCGCTTTATCGCCGATGCCGCCCACGAAATGCGCACGCCGCTGGCGGTGCTGCGGGTGCATGCGCAGAACCTGCAGGAGGCTGGCACCGAACAGGAGCGCCGCGAATCGCTGGCGTTTCTGATCGCCGGGGTCGACCGCACCAGTCGCCTGGTCAACCAGTTGCTGACCATGGCGCGCCTGGAACCGAAACCCAACCCGCCGCCGCTGCAACCCATCGACCTCAGCGAAACCGTGCGCAACAGCCTGGTGCAATTGACGCCATGGTTGCTGAGCAAACACCTGGAACTGGCCTTTGAAGACAGCGCCCAGCCGTTCAACATCATGGCCAGTCCCGGCACGATCGACATTGCCCTGAACAACCTGATCACCAACGCTGCGAACTTCTCCCCCGAACACGGCGTGATCACCGTGCTGCTCAGCCAGGCCGATGGGTTTTATCACTTGAGCGTTGAAGATCAGGGGCCGGGCATTGATGAAGCGGACCGGGCGCGCTTGTTCGAACGTTTCTACAGTCGCGGCAATGCCCAGGGTGCGGGGCTGGGGCTGACCATCGTCAACACCATCGCCACGCGATTGAGCGGGCGAATCACTCTGGTCAATCGTGCCGAAGGTGGCCTGCGCGCAACGTTATCGATCCCCGACGGGCAACCGCGCACCGTTGGGCAACGCAGCACTCGCGAGCCGCCGCAGATTTGAGTCTGATTGCGACGCCAGGAGCGCCATCACCCGGTAAAAACAGTGGCCGCACGTCGTAATCTGATCCAGATCAGTTCCCGGGGCAAACATCGGCGTAGAACAGAGTTAGCGCACTCCCCTGCGCGTTGCTCGTTCAGCCCCGATGGAGGCTCATCTCATGCTCACTGTCAAAGACCACAATGACCGCGCGGCGCCGGCCTATGCCGCGCACCCCGGTGAATACTGGATCGAGTCGCTCAAGGATGGTCGCCACGTCTTGATCCGCGCACTGGCAGCCAAGGATCGCGAACGCGAATACGCGTTCATCAAACGCTTGTCGCCCGAGTCCCGACACCTGCGTTTTCTCGCGCAGATCAGTGAGCCCGGCACCGCGTTGCTCGATCAGTTGATGGACGTCGACTGCAAGCAACGCGCGGCCTTCATTGCACTGGCTCACGAAAATGGTCAATTGACCGAGATCGGTATCAGCCGCTACGCCGCCACTGGCGAACAGGACTGTGAGTGCGCGGTGACGGTCGCCGATGAGTGGATGCATCTGGGCCTGGCCACGCTGCTGATGGAACACCTGATCAAGACCGCCCGGCACAACGGTTTCAAGCATCTGTATTCGGTGGATTCGGCCAGCAATACGGACATGCGCGACCTCGCCCGATCACTGGGCTTTGAAACCCACAGCGATCCTGACGATGCCCACCAGGTCATTCATCGCCTGAGTCTGTAGCGCCATTCCTGCGCCCCGTACCCGCCAAAGGTGCGGAGCGAGGCGCCCGCCGTTGCCGCATGTGAACGCAGCAGACCCTCGTTGCGGGACGGCCTCAGATCGAACGCTGGTTGACCCGTGCCATCAGTTGCTCGGCGCTTTCCTTGCGCTCGGAATAACGGTCAACCAGATGCGCCTGTTGATCGCGCAGCAGCACGGTGAACTTCACCAGTTCTTCCATCACATCGACCACACGGTCGTAGAACGGCGACGCCTTCATCCGCCCGGCGTCGTCGAACTCCATGTAGGCCTTCGGCACCGAGGATTGGTTGGGGATGGTGAACATGCGCATCCAGCGGCCCAACACGCGCAACTGGTTGACCACGTTGAACGACTGCGAACCGCCGCAGACCTGCATCACCGCCAGGGTTTTGCCCTGGGTCGGGCGCACGGCGCCGAGTTCCAGCGGGATCCAGTCGATCTGCGCCTTGAACACGGCGGACATCGCGCCGTGCCGTTCTGGCGAACACCAGACCTGCCCTTCCGACCACAGCACCAGATCACGCAGTTCCTGCACCTTGGGATGGTCGACCGGAGCGTCGTCGGGCAGCGGCAGGCCGGACGGATTGAAGATCCGCGTTTCGGCGCCAAAGTGTTCGAGCAGGCGCGCGGCCTCTTCTACCAGCAAACGGCTGAACGAGCGTTCGCGGGTCGAGCCGTAGAGCAGCAGGATGCGAGGTTTGTGTTCGCCCAAAGGGGACGCTCCTTCGAACAGCGAATGATCAAGATGGGGCAGGTGTTCTGACATATGTCCTCCAGCTCAGAGAGAGCCGATACGATCCAGCTCACGCTGGAGATCAGCGCGGCTGAGTGCTTTGAATGGCAGGCCGAGAAAGGTCGCGCAGCGCCGCTCGATGATCGCCAGCGTGGCAGCAAACGCCGCGTACACGGCGGCATCGTCGCCAATCACATCCGAGGGATCTGCCAGCCCCCAATGGGCTTTGAGCGCGGGGCCGAAGTACACCGGGCAGCTCTCACCTGCGGCCTTGTCACAGACGGTGATGACAATGTCTGGCGGATTGTCTTCGAACGCGTCATTGCCCTTGCTGGATAAACCATCGATGGCAATGCCAGCCTTTTGCAGCGTCGACAGGCTGCGTGGCAACACTTGGCCTTTGGGGAAACTTCCGGAACTCACGGCCTCGAATCCGGGGCGCGCCAGATGATTGAACATGGCTTCAGAGAGGATGCTGCGGCAGCTGTTGGCCGTACACATAAACAGGACTCGCATGTTTTCTCTTTCCTCAGCAGCAGGCAGCTTCGCGAACCGGACGCCCGTCCATGTTCTGCAGGCGGGCGGCGTTGTCCTTGAGCCAATCGACGTTGGCTTTGGACGTCACTTGCAGGATTTCGCGAACCCACGCAGGAAGATCAGGGTTGAGGCGGTAATAGACCCATTGCCCCTGACGGCGATCGAGCAGCAAACCATTGCTGCGCAGTTGCGCGAGGTGGCGGCTGATTTTTGGCTGGCTGTCGCCGAGTGCGCACATCAGTTCGCAGACGCAGAGTTCACCTTGATCGGCGATGAGCAGCATGGCGCGGACGCGGGTTTCGTCGGCGAGGCTCTTGAAGACTTCGGTGGGGGTGATCATGGGACGGGCTCAATACATACGGAAATTCGAATATACGGATATCCATATATAAATCAACTTTGAATTTGTAGCCCTCCCTGTAGGAGTGAGCCTGCTCGCGATAGCGGTATGTCTGTGAGTCAGATGTCGACTGGCACACCGCTATCGCGAGCAGGCTCACTCCTACAAAGGATCTACGGTTGGCGGGACTGTCCGCGTAACAAGCCCTGCTCCGCCTCACACAACCCCACCACATAATCCCAGACCACTCGCAGCCGCACCGACTTGTGCAACTCGCGCCGGGTGCTGATCCAGTAGCTGCGCTCGATGCTTTCATCCGGCAGCAACGGCACCAGATCGGGATCCGACTCGGCCATGTAGCAAGGCAGCACTGCAATGCCCAATCCCGACCGCGCCGCTTCCTGCTGAGCAATAACGCTGGTGCTATGGAACACAACTCGAGGGCTGCGGCAGAAGCTGTTGAGAAACATCAATTCCTGGCTGAACAGCAAATCATCGACATAACCAATCCACGCATGCCGCCCAAGGTCTTCGCGGCTTTGCAGTGGCGGGGCTTTATCGAGATAGCGTTGGCTGGCGTACAACGCGAGTCGATAGTCGGTGAGTTTGCGCGTGACCAGCATGTCCGCCGCCGGGCGCTCCAGATGGATGCTGATTTCCGCCTCACGGTTGAGGATGCTGACGAAGCGCGGCACCGCGACCAGTTCCACTTCCAGCCCCGGATAACGCTCGAACAAGCCGATCATGCGGCTGGCGAGAAACTTGATGCCCAGCCCTTCGGTGACGCCGACACGAATCTTGCCCAGTGGCGCAGTGGATTGGGTGATCTCTTCCTGCGCCAGCAACGCCACGTTTTCCATCGCCTCAGCATGCTTAAGCAGCGCCTCCCCCGCCGGGGTCATTTCGTAGCCTTGGGCGTGCTGGACGAACAGCGCGGTGCCGAGGCTTTTTTCGATGGCTTCGATGTGGCGGGCGACGGTGGCGTGGGTGGTGTTGAGGCGACGGGCGGCGGTGAGCAGGCGGCCGCTGCGTTGCAGCTCGAGAAAAAACCGCAGGTCGTTCCAGTCGAACATGGCGTGTCCTTGTCGGCTATGGTCAATGCAGGCTGTTTAAAAACGCACAGCGGCTGCGCAAAAACTAACATTCTTTTAACGAAAGCTAACAACTAGAGTGTCCGACAATAAAAACAAAAAGCGAGGTCAGGGAATGCAGACTTCCCTTGATGAATACGACTACATCGTGGTCGGCGCCGGCCCTGCCGGGTGTTTGCTGGCCAATCGACTGTCGGCGGATCCGCAGCAGCGCGTGCTGTTGCTCGAAGCCGGCGGGCGCGACAACTATGCGTGGATTCACATTCCTGTCGGTTACCTGTTCTGCATCGGTAACCCGCGCACCGACTGGTGCTTCAAGACTGAACAACAACCGGGCCTCAACGGCCGCGCGCTGAGCTATCCGCGCGGCAAAGTGTTGGGCGGTTGCTCCTCCATCAACGGCATGATCTACATGCGTGGCCAGGCCAACGACTACGATCGCTGGGCGGCCGAGGGCAATCCGGGCTGGGCCTGGAATGACGTGCTGCCGCTGTTCAAACAGAGCGAAAACCACTTCGCTGGCGCGGCTGAATTCCACGGCGCCAAGGGTGAATGGCGGGTCGAGCAGCAGCGCCTGTCGTGGCCGATTCTGGATGCGTTTCGCAGTGCGGCTGAGCAAAGCGGCATCGCCAGCATCGACGACTTCAATCAGGGCGACAACGAGGGTTGCGGCTACTTCCAGGTCAATCAGAAATCCGGCGTACGCTGGAACGCGGCGAAGGCGTTTTTGAAACCAGTACGCGAACGGACGAATCTGACGGTGCTGACCGGGGTTGAGGTGGATCGGGTGCTGCTCGAAGACGGTCGCGCCTCGAAGGTCAGTGCGCGTCACGAAGGTCAAATCAAACAGTTCAAGGCACGCAAAGAGATCATCTTGTGCGCGGGTGCCGTTGGATCGCCGAGCATTCTGCAACGCTCCGGGATTGGTCCGCGGCCGCTGCTCGAACGCTTGGGCATCGGCGTGATTCATGAGCTGCCGGGCGTTGGCGGCAACCTGCAGGATCATCTGCAACTGCGCCTGATCTACAAACTGGAAAACGCGCGCACGCTGAATCAGATCGCTGGCAGCGTGTGGGGCAAGATGGGCATGGGCCTGCGTTATCTGTATGACCGCAGTGGGCCGCTGTCGATGGCGCCGAGTCAGTTGGGCGCGTTTGCGCGTTCGGGGCCGGAGCAGACTTCGGCGAATCTGGAATATCACGTGCAACCGCTGTCCCTGGAGCGTTTTGGCGAGCCGTTGCACAGCTTTCCGGCGTTTACCGCTTCGGTGTGCGATCTGCGTCCGCAGAGTCGTGGACGCATCGATATTCGTTCGGCGGATCCACAGGAAGCGCCGCTGATTCAACCCAATTATCTAAGCCATCCCGAAGACCTGCGCGTGGCAGCAGATGCCATCCGCCTGACCCGCCGCATCGTCAGCGCCCCGGCCCTGCGCGCATTCAAACCGATGGAATATCTGCCCGGCGCCAGCCTGCAAAGTGACGAAGAATTGCAGCAAGCGGCGGCGAAGATCGGCACGACGATTTTCCATCCGGTTGGCACCTGCCGCATGGGCAATGACGGCGATGCGGTGGTCGACGCGCAGCTGCGCGTGCACGGTGTACCCGGTTTGCGCATCGCTGATGCTTCGATCATGCCGCGCATCACCTCGGGCAATACGTGTTCGCCTACGCTGATGATTGCGGAAAAGGCTGCTCAACTGATCCGCAATTCCAAAGCCACAAACACCGTACCTGTGGGAGCGAGCTTGCTCGCGAAAGCGGTAGATCATTCAACATAGAGGTTGACTGACAGGACGCCTTCGCGAGCAAGCTCGCTCCCACAGGGACTTGCATCCCATTCAAGGTTCGCGCATCACCCGGACACGCAACACCAGTGGAACAACAAAAACAATCACTGTGAGGGATACCGATATGTCAGAACACGTTCAGCCGCTGGACGCCGTGCGCAGCGCCGAGACCAGCCCGGATACACGCAAAGTCATCTTCGCTTCCTCACTGGGGACGGTGTTCGAGTGGTATGACTTTTTCCTCTACGGCGCCCTCGCGGCGGTGATCAGCAAACAGTTTTTCGCCGGGGTCAACGACACCACGGCGTTCATCTTTGCGCTGATGGCCTTCGCCGCCGGCTTTATCGTGCGGCCGTTCGGGGCGCTGGTGTTCGGTCGGTTGGGGGACATGATCGGGCGCAAATACACCTTTCTGGCGACGATCATTCTGATGGGCGTGGCGACCTTCTGCGTCGGCCTGCTGCCGACCTACGCCAGCATCGGCATCGCCGCGCCGATCATTCTGGTGCTACTGCGCATGCTCCAGGGTCTAGCGCTCGGCGGTGAATACGGTGGCGCAGCAACTTACGTTGCCGAACACGCGCCAATCGGCAAGCGCGGTTTCCACACCAGCTGGATTCAGTCCACCGCCACTCTCGGCCTGTTGCTGTCGCTGCTGGTGGTGCTCGGTTGCCGCTACTTCACCGGCGATCAGTTTGAAGTCTGGGGCTGGCGGATTCCGTTCCTGCTGTCGATCGTGCTGCTGGGCATTTCCACCTGGATTCGCCTGAGTCTGCATGAGTCCCCGGCCTATCTGAAAATGAAAGAGGAAGGCAAAACCTCGAAAGCGCCGATCCGCGAATCCTTCGGCAAATGGGAAAACCTCAAGGTCGTGTTGATCGCCCTGTTCAGCATCAACGCCGGGCAAGCGGTGACCTTCTACGCGGCGCAGTTCTACGTACTGTTCTTCCTCACCCAGTTCCTGAAAATGGACCCGGCGGTGGCCAACACCTTGCTGATCATCAGTGTGGTGATCGGCGCGCCGTTCTTCATCTTTTTCGGCTGGCTGTCGGACAAGGTCGGCCGTAAACCGGTGCTGATGCTCGGCTTGCTGCTGGCCACGGCGCTGTACTTCCCGATCTTCAAATCCCTCGCGCACTACGCCAACCCGGCGATCGATCAGGCCAGCCGTCAGGCACCGATCACCGTGCTGGCGGATCCGGCGACTTGCACCTTCCAGTTCGATCCGGTGGGCAAAGCCAAATTCGACAGCCCGTGCGACAAGGTAAAAACCTTTCTGGTCAAACAGGGCCTGCCCTACTCCAGCGCCGCCGCCCCGGCCGGCAGCGCCGTGCAAGTGAGCGTCGGCGACGTCAAGCTCGATGGTTTCGACGAGGCCGCACTGCGCGGCGCGATCACCCTCGCCGGCTACCCGCAACAGGCCGATCTGCAGCAGATCAACAAGCCAATGATCGTCGCCCTGATCGTGGCGCTGATCATCATCTCGGCCATGTGCTACGGCCCGCTCGCGGCGCTGATGGTCGAACTGTTCCCGACGCGTATTCGCTACACCTCGATGTCGCTGCCGTACCACATTGGCAACGGCTGGTTTGGTGGATTTCTGCCAACGGTGTCGTTTGCGCTGGTGGTGTACACCGGGGACATTTTTTATGGGCTGTGGTATCCGGTGTTGATTACCGGGGTGAGCCTGGTGGTGGGGATGATCTGTTTGCGTGAGACGAAGAATATCGACCTCGACAAGAACTGAAACTCAACCAGGCAACTCAATCGGCGAGGGCTTTGACCCTCGCCGTTTTTTTGCTCAGGCATCAGCCTTGATCACCTCGAACTTCACCTGATCGGGATAAAACGCCACGTAGTCCTTGATCGGCCCGACCGAGATTTTCGGCTTCTCATAAGTCCACACCGCGTTCGCCCCTTCATGCCCCGGCACTTGCAGACTGAAGTAATTGGCGTCGCCCTTGTACGGGCAATAACTGGTGTGGTCGGTGCGGGCGAAGTACTTTTCGTCGATGTCTTCGCGGGGGACGTAATAGACCGGCGGGTAGTTGGCTTCGTTGAGGATCAGTACGTGGGACGAGGCGGCGACCTGGATGCCGTGGAATTTCACTATCAGGCAGCCGGGAAGTTGTTCGAGGGCAATGACGGGACTAGGGCCGGAGCTTTTCATGGGGTTCTCCTGAATACGGCGAAGAGACCGGTTCAGGTATAGCTCATTGGTTCTGGTTGGGGTGGGTTTGCAGCTGAACGGCCCCATCAACTTCAAAAGCCCCTCACCCCAGCCCTCTCCCCGAGGGAGAGGGAGCCTACCTAGGTGTCTTTAGTTCTACATCGACCTGAACGTGCGGTTTCGATTATGGATTCAAAGCCAATCGTTCAAGTCGGTGAATTTCGCCAATATCCCCCAATCAGTCCCCTCTCCCCCTGGGAGAGGGTTAGGGTGAGGGCCGCTCTCCAGGCATCACGCAACGATATCAGCCGCCACCGCTTGCCCAACCACACCCACAGCAAAGTCCACCGCCCCCTGCCCCGTCATGTCAACCATCAAACTGGTCTGATTGGTCTGCGCGAAGTAAGTCAGAATCGCATCGCCCGCATGCCCGGTGAAGCCACTGACAAAATTCAACGACGCCGCGCCCGTGGCGAAACCGGCGATGCCCGACAGGTCGATCTTGTCCAGGCCGCTGGTGAAATCCATGATCCAGTCCGGTGCGGTCATGTTCGAATCGCTGGCAGCGCCGAACACGAAGGTGTCTGCCCCCTCGCCGCCCCACAACGTATCGCCACCGCCACCACCGTAGATAATGTCGTTGCCGGCACCGCCGACCAGATCGTTGGCGGCCGCATTACCCATCAGCAGGTCATTGCCCGAACCGCCCAGCGCATTCTCCACGGTCACCCCGTAAGCAACGGAAACGTTGCCGACCAAGCCACCAACATCGGAGAACGAACCTTCATTGAGGTTGATCTTCTGGTTCTGACTGAAGCCGGAGAAGTCCAGCGTATCGTTGCCGCCGCCGTCCCACACCGAGAACACCACTTTGGAGGACGCCGAAGTAGCGCTGTAAAAATCGCGCTCGGCAGTGGAATTGAAACCGTACGTGGTGTCATCGGCACGGGTAGCGTAGTTGGCTCCATACAATTTTTGCACCGCGACAATATCGTCGAGCAACGGCGCCGAGGCGTACGCGCCGCTGCCGTCCTTGCTGAAATTCTGATCGGTATTGGCTTCGCTCCAGTAGCTCATCAGGCTGTAGCCACGGGTGTCTTCGGCGTACTTGGCGTCGTTATAGGTCGGGTTGCCGTTGCCAGCGTTGTAGGCGCCCGGGTGCGACAGGCCGAGGGTGTGACCGATCTCGTGGGTCAGGGTCTGGCGCCCGTAGTTGTTGGTGTCCGGGGTCTTGTTGACCTGATATTGATCGTTGATCAGGTACCACGACTGGCCGTCATAGCCACCGCCGCTGGGCAGGTAAGCGAAAGCCGCACCACCGGTGCTGACGTCGTAGTTGCCAAACGTCATGTGGCCATCGCCGCCCTTGCCTTCAGTGAAGGTGACATTGGCGACATCAGCCCAGGATTGCATGGCCAGCACGGCCTGGGCCTTTTGCTGGGCGCTGAACTCGCTGAAGTTGCCCAGTTTGACGTTGTAATTCGCCGGTTTGTCGGTCAGAAAGCTGTAGCTGAGGTCGATCTTGCCATCAGCATTCTTGTCGCCCCACGACAGGCCTTTGCGCAGGATTTCATCAGCGGCCTGGTCAGCGGTAAATGAGGGTTTGCCGTTGACCAGGCCGACGCCACGGTCATACAGGTGGCTGAAAGCATCGACCTGGTCGAAGGCGCTGGTGGTTTTGGATTTGGCTTGAGCCATGATGGACTTCCTTGTTTCTGAGTAGTCAGTGTCGACAGACCACGGCGATCTTCTGGCGAGATCGTCCTGTCACTCGCGTGTTTGAATCGCTGAAAAACCTGACACAGGTGTAAACCGCAGGCTAATCAATTTCTCGATAGCCCGGGCTGCGTCCCTGTATTACCCGTCATGTGCTGCAATGCTTTTTATCTGTATATCCATACAGATAAAAGTTGCCGCTGACGCCAAGTCCGGCCATTCTGTGCACCTGTGCGGACCTTGATCGACGTGGGTGGTTATGCGGTTGTACCTCTGTGAAAAACCTTCTCAGGCCAAAGACATTGCGGCCGTGCTCGGCGCCAGGCGTCGGGGCGACGGCTGCTGGCTGGGAACAGACGTCACGGTGACCTGGTGCATCGGCCACTTGCTCGAAACCGCCCCGCCGGACGCCTACGACGCCCGCTACAAGCGCTGGGTCCTGGCCGATCTGCCGATCATTCCGGACAAGTGGAAAATGACCGTCAAGCCGCGCACCGCCAGCCAGTACAAAGCGGTCAAACGCCTGCTCGGCGAGGCCAGCGAGCTGATCATCGCCACCGACGCCGACCGTGAGGGCGAGATGATCGCCCGGGAACTGGTCGAGCACTGTCGCTATCGCGGGCCGATCCGGCGTTTGTGGCTGTCGGCGCTGGACGAAGCTTCGATCCGCAAAGCCCTGGCGGCACTGAAGCCGGGGGCCGAAACCTTCAGCCTGTATCACTCGGCGCTGGGCCGCTCGCGGGCGGATTGGCTGATTGGCATGAACATGAGTCGACTGTTTACGCTGCTCGGTCGGCAATCGGGTTATCAAGGCGTGTTGCCGGTAGGCCGGGTGCAGACGCCGACCTTGCGCCTGGTGGTGGATCGCGACCGCAGCATCGCCGATTTCGTGCCAGTGCCATTCTGGGCGATCGATGTTGATCTGCTGCACAACGGCATACCGTTTACTGCGCAGTGGCGTGCGCCGTCGGATGCCTGTGACGATCAGGATCGCTGCCTGAATCAGGCGTTGGCCCAGCAAGCGGCGGCTGCGATCAGCAGCGCTGCCAGTGCCCGGGTGGTCAAGCTGAAAACCGAGCGCATGCGTGAAGTGGCGCCCCTGCCCTTCGATCTCGGCACCTTGCAGGAAGTCTGCTCGAAGAAACTCGGCCTCGGCGCGCAGGAAACCCTCGACATCGCCCAGGCTCTCTACGAAACCTACAAAGTCGTCACGTATCCACGCAGTGATTGCGGTTATTTGCCGCTGAGCCAGCACAGCGAGGCGCCGGGGATTCTCGCCGCGTTGCGGCAGGCCGATCCGGGTCTTGAGGCGCTCAACGGGTTTCTGGAGCCGCAACGCAAATCCCGCGCGTGGAACGACGCCAAGGTCAGCGCGCACCACGGCATCATTCCCACCGCTGCAGCGAAGAACCTTGAACGCCTGACCGGCAAACACCGCGCGGTCTACACGCTGATCCGCGCGCGCTATCTGGCGCAGTTCCTGCCCAATCACGAATACGATCGCACCCAGGCCGATTTCGATTGCGCTGGTGAAGCGTTGCGTGCGGTCGGCAAGCAGATCATCGAACCGGGCTGGAAACGCGCACTGCCCGAGGCGCTGGCAGCGGCCAAGGGCCGCGAGGCACCGGTACCGCAAACCTTGCCGGCACTGACGCAAGGCGTTGAGTGCGCAGTGGCTGACGTCAAGTTCAAGGATCTGTGGACGCAACCGCCCAAACCCTACACCGAAGGCGATCTGATCAAGGCGATGAAAAACGTCGCCAAACTGGTGGAAGATCCGCTGCTCAAACAGAAGCTCAAGGACACCACCGGGATCGGCACAGAAGCGACCCGCGCCTCGATCATTCAGGGCTTGCTTGACCGCGGCTATCTGGTGAAAAACGGCAAAGCCCTCGCCGCTACCCCGGCGGCGTTCAGCCTGATCGACGCGGTGCCCCGCGCAATTGCCGACCCCGGCACCACAGCCATCTGGGAGCAGGCGCTGGACATGGTGCAAAGTGGCGAAATGAGTCTGGAAGAGTTCGTCACCAAACAGGCGGCGTGGATGAGCAAACAGGTGACGCGCTGTTCCAGTCTCAGCCTGACCATCAGCGGCCCGCCACCAGCCGGTAAAGCGGCGGCCCCGTGGAAGAAAAAACGCAAATCGACCCGTAGCAAAACCACGGGTACGACAAAACGCACAGCGAAACCGTCAGGCAAATAAAACCCGCTAGTGTTTCTGCAAGGCTCAGCACTTTCAGGAACTCGGCGCATGGCCAATATCGAACTGCACCCCGCCCAGCGCGATGAGCTGGATATCGTCGAAAACCTCATGCAGTTCTACATGTACGACTTCAGCGAGTGGCTGCCACTGAAGCTCGCCGAGCACGGCTTTTTCTCGATCCAGCCGAAAATCGACTACTGGCGCCATCCGGCCACCCAACCGTTCCTGATTCGCGTCAATGGCGAACTCGCCGGTTTCGTGACCGTCGATAACGAAATCCACATCGCCGGGGCCGAACACAACATCGGCTATTTCTTCATCGCCCGACGCTTTCGTGGCCAAGGCGTCGCGCAGTTTGTCGTCTCTGCCCTCTTGAGCCGCATCCCCGGTCAATGGCAGATTTTCCATATCGACGCCAACCTGCCGGCACAGCACTTCTGGGCTGGGCTCATCCCGCAATTGAGCGGCGGCGATTTCACCCGCCAGCAGCGCGAAGTGGACGGTTATCCGTGCACTTTCTACGTGCTGAATACGCCTTTTTCCGTCGCCTGAACGGATTCTTTCTCATTCCAAAACAGCTTTGTCCGACAATATGTAGTGAACAAAAATAATCACTACAAAACCGTTGACGGCGTCGTTTTGCTTTTGCATGATGAAGACGTTCCCCGATCGGGAACATCGGTAACACGCTTGAGCAAACTCGTCTGACCGCCGAGTTGTTTTTTCCGGATACACGCTGCCCACAAGGCAGATTGAAGAAGCTGACCTGGCCTGAACGTCCAGTACAAGGACGAGAAGCGCTGGCGAAAATTCTCAAGACGCTTGTGGCTGACACGGTAAATGTCGTCAAGGAGCCTCCCGGTTTTCGCTGCTTCTCCTCGTTGTGACGCTATTGCGTAGCAGTTATTCAACACGACTACATGCAACAGATGCACGACCCCGTACTTCACACGGGCGAGCGCTGACGTCCTGGTTTCGGTGCCAGGGATCAACTAACCGATGGGCTACCTGTATTAGCGAATCAACTTTGAAAGATCACCAGACTGGTCAAGGGGCAATATCATGAATCTGAACAATCAACCTACTATCGAAGAACTGGCTCGTATGTTCGCTGCGCAGAAAGACAGCCATGACAGCCATATTCTCTGGATCAGCAAGTCGGGTCAGGTGCATATCGACTGCCTGGCGACCCATGCTGACGAAGACGAGTTCGACCGCAACCATCAGAACCTGCTGGCCCGCCTGAAGATGTACCGCCGCGGCCACGGTTATGTTGGCAAGAAAGCCGCGGCCGACAAGGACTTCATCGGGAATGTTCTGCAAACGCTGAAACAGGCGTGGGATTCGATGCAGAATAAGAATGAAGTTCGGGTGATTGATCGGTTCTGCTGAGCTAGCAATTAAATAATTGAAAGGCCTGCTTCCTTAAAGGAAGCAGGCCTTTTTTTGTTCGCTTGCATAGATTTGGCGTGACTGGAATTGTGGCCCCTCACCCCAGCCCTCTCCCGAGGGAGAGGGAGCCGATCGAGTTGTATAAAATCATCCGTCAACCGGACACACCGAGTTGATTATGGATTCAGCAAAACACTTTCAGGTCGGCGTATTACTCCAGCATCCCTCGGTCAGTCCCCTCTCCCTCAGGGAGAGGGTTAGGGTGAGGGGCTTCCCATGTCCAACACCAATTCCACAAACGCCACCGCCGCCGCACTGTGATAATTATTGCGCCGCCGCAACAACGCCGCTCCACGCTGCGGCGCCTCGCTCTCCACGCGCAACCGACGCAATGCCCGATCCTCCGTCGCAATCGCCTGCGGCAGCATCGTCGCCAGCGGCGAATGACGCACCACTTCCAGCAACGTACTCACCGAATTCACCTCGATCCGCACCTGCGGCGTAATCCCATGCTGACGAAAATACTCATCCACCGATAACCGCGTAATGAAGTCCGGCGCCAACAAGGCGAAATCCAGTGAAGCGATATCATCCGGTGTCAGCACCGCCACACTGTCATACAGCGGATGCTCCCGCCCGACCATGATCCCCAGCGTTTCGGTAAACGCCGGAATGCATTCGATGTCGGCATTGCGCACCGGCGTAAACGCAATCGCAATATCCAGCGAGTCATCTGCCAGCCCCGCCTCGATGTCGTCCATCGACAGCTCGAAAATCTGTAAATGAATGCCCGGATAGCGCGCGGCAAAATCGCGCACCAACGGGCCGACCAGATAAGCCATGAACGTCGGTGTCATCGCCAGACGCAACGTCCCGCGAGACAAATCCTTCACGTCATGCAACGCGCGCTTGCCCGCCTCCAGCTCCACCAACACCCGTCGCGCGCATTCGATGTAGGCCTCGCCAGCATCGGTGGGTTTGACCGTCCGCGAGGTGCGATCAAACAGATTGACCCCCAGTGTCTCTTCCAGTTGGCGAATCTGCTGCGACAGGGTTGGCTGTGAAACATGCAACGCCTCGGCGGCACGGGTAAAGCCGCCGTGATCGGCAACGGCCAGCAGGTAACGCAAATGTCGCAGCAGCATGGCAACACCATCTATAGGCAGGACTTATGCGAAGCATTGTATATCGGTCTTGGACGCTATGGATGAATCGGCAGAAGATCAATCCCACACAGCAAGCCAACCCCTGAAAGGAGTGACACCATGCAACAGTCCCACGCCTACAACGACACCAGCCTGGCCCTGACCACCCGCATTCTCGACGCCAAGGCACGCAAAGATCTGTCGTGGCAGGATCTCGCCGATGACACCGGCCTGAGCCTGGCGTACGTCACCGCTGCCCTGCTCGGTCAGCACCCGCTGCCGGAAAACGCCGCCCAAGTGGTCGGTGACAAGCTGGAACTGAGCGCTGAAGACGTCGCGGCGATGCAGATCATCCCGCTGCGTGGCAGCCTCAGCGGTGTGCCGACCGACCCGACCATCTACCGCTTCCACGAGATGATCCAGATCTACGGCACCACCCTCAAAGCCCTGGTTCACGAGCAGTTCGGCGACGGCATCATCAGCGCGATCAACTTCAAGCTCGACATCAAGAAAGTCGAAGACCCGGAAGGCGGCTCCCGCGCGGTGGTCACCCTCGACGGCAAGTTCCTGCCCTTGCGTCCGTTCTGATCCGCACCGGCCCGCACCCTGCGTGCGGGCCAACCCACCCCAAATGGTTACCCGTCACCACTGCGTCTGGAGGCTGCCCCATGCAAAAAATTCTACTGATCCTGGCCCTGCTCGGCGGCTTTTCCGTCCAGGCATCTGCCGCTGACGAAGCCGTCGCCTATCGCTACGGCATGCAACTGGATATCGCCCAAGTGCTGAACATTACTCCGGTCGCCGATGTGTGTGGCGTGGTGCCGGTCGAGATGACGTATCTGGACAGCCACGGCGGCAAGCACATTCTTCAATACAGCGAATTCGGCAGCGGTTGCTCGAACTGAGAGGACAACACCATGAAAAACCTGATTGATGGCTTCCTGAAATTCCAGAACGAAGCGTTTCCGCAACGTACCGAACTGTTCAAACACCTGGCGACCACGCAACAGCCCGGCACGTTGTTCATCACCTGTTCCGACAGCCGTGTAGTGCCGGAACTGCTGACCCAACAAGAGCCCGGCGAGCTGTTCGTCATCCGTAATGCCGGCAATATTGTGCCGTCCTACAGCCCGCATCCGGGCGGGGTTTCGGCGACGGTGGAATACGCGGTGGCGGTGCTCGGCGTGACCGACATTGTGATCTGCGGCCATTCGGACTGCGGCGCGATGACTGCGATCGCGAAGTGCAAATGCATGGATCACCTGCCCGCCGTCAGTGGCTGGCTGCAGCATGCCGAGTCGGCGAAAGTGGTCAACGAAGCGCGGCCGCATGCCAATGACGCGGCGAAGTTGAGTTCGATGGTGCGCGAAAACGTGATCGCGCAACTGGCGAATATCCAGACCCACCCAAGTGTGCGTCTGGCTCAGGAGAAAGGGCTGCTGAATCTGCATGGCTGGGTGTATGACATTGAGACCGGTTCGATCGATGCGCTGTCCGCCGACCGCCGCACGTTTGTGCCGCTGGCCGAGCAACCAGCGACTTGCGCGATCCATGCACAAACCACCCACGCCGCCTGAGCAACTGATCGCTCCCACGCTGGAGCGTGGGAACGATCATTGTCCGCCAGATCAACGTTTTACCGTGAGATCGATCTGGGTCATGCGGCTACGCACGGTGAACACGCCATCCCCCGAAAGAATCGCACTGCGCGCAAACAAGCGCCCACTCTCCCAGTTCGAAAGCCCCAACTCTGGTTTGTTGAGCGCGTACTGCCCATCGACCCAACGGGTAATGCCGTTGCCCACGAACGGCGCATTCACCGCATTGTAAAAACGCTCCTGAACCTGCGCATCCTCACTGATCAACGACACAGTGAACTGCGGGCTGTAGCGGTTGAACAGCGCAATTGCATGATCCAGATCGTCAACGATCATCAGGCTGACTTCAGGGGTTTCTTCCCATTCCCACTCGCGGCCCAACGCCGATTCCGCCAAGGGTTCGGCCAGTGCTTCGGTCTGATAACCCTCGGCGCGATAGACCTCGACCGTCGCGTTCTGCCACTCGCTCGGCAAGCAACTTTCGCTGCCTTCGACGATGTGCAGTTTGCAACCCTGACCACGCGCGGTGCCGGCCTGTTGCAATGCCTCAAGAAACAACGGCACCAGTTCCGCCGCGCGATCACGCTGGATCAGGCAGACGTTCAACGTATTGCAGACTTTGCGATCCAGCGAGTTGCGCACCACGGCGGCGAAACGTGTGGCATCGGCATCACGATCGGCAATCAACCACGCGCCCCCCGTGCCGTGCAGGCTGACAGCGGTGCCAGCCTGCTGGGCGATACTGCCCAACTGACTGACCGCACGACCCGAACCGCGCGCCACCGCCAGCGACAAACGCCGGTCAGCGAACATCGCCCAACCGGCGGCATGATTGACGCTTTCCACCAACGACACCGCGCCGGCCGGCAGACCGGCATCGGCCAGCGCCGGGTTCAACGCATGAGTGACAATGGCCTGCGCGGTGCCCAACGCATCGCTGCCAATGCGCAAAACGGCGGTGTTGCCAGTGCGCAAGACACCGGCCGCGTCGGCGAACACGTTCGGCCGGCCTTCAAAGACAAACGCGACGATGCCCAACGGCGAAACCACTTGCTCGACCTTCCAGCCATCATGCTCAACGCTGCTGATGACTTTGCCGCGCGTGGCTGCGGCATCCCGCCAGGCGCGCAGGCCGGCGATCATGTCGCCACGCATGCGCTCATCGGCGAGCAATCGGGTGGTGGAACGACCGCGCGCCTTGGCGCGTTCGATGTCCGCGCGGTTGGCGGTTTCGATGTGAGCCCAGCACGCAGGGGTTTCCAGACGTTGCGCAAACAGGTCGAAAAACTGGCTGATGGCCTCATCGGACACCGCCGACAACGCCGTGAATGCCGCTGCCGCGCGCTCGATCGCTACCGACGCCGCTTGCTGATCCGCCACGGGAATCAACAGCAACTCGCCACTGACCTGCTCCACCAGCAGATGGTCACCGGGCTGAAAGCGCGCGGCCAGTTCGGGGCTGACCACGGTGACGCGGTTACCAGCGAAAGGGATCGGCGTGCCAGCGACTAGACGTTCGAGCGCAAGAGACATGAAGCGGATTCACCATGCAGGGAGCGGCCGGAAAATGTATAGGAACACAATCCTCCAAAGCAACCGCTAACCCTGTGGGAGCGAGCTTGCTCGCGAAAGCGGTGGATCTGATACATCAATGTTGGCTGACCTGACGCCTTCGCGAGCAGGTTCGCTCCCACAGGGTTTTGTGGTGTTTGTGTGATCGGGTCAGAAGACTGACCAGCCAATCCGCGCGCTAAGCATCTCCAGCGCCGCCATGCCCGCCAGCGAGTTCCCGGCGGCATTCAACTCCGGCGACCACACGCACACCGTGAACTGCCCCGGCACCACCGCGACAATCCCGCCGCCGACACCGCTCTTGCCCGGCAAGCCAACGCGATAAGCGAAGTTGCCCGCTTCGTCATACAGCCCGCTGGTGGCCATGATCGAGTTGACCTGCTGGGTTTGCCGACGCGTGAGGATCTGTTCGCCGCTGTGTTTGCAGAAACCGTCGTTGGCCAGAAAGCAGAACGCCCGCGCCAGATCAATG
This sequence comes from Pseudomonas sp. 29, assembly GCF_002754355.1. Taxonomy (NCBI): domain Bacteria; kingdom Pseudomonadati; phylum Pseudomonadota; class Gammaproteobacteria; order Pseudomonadales; family Pseudomonadaceae; genus Pseudomonas; species Pseudomonas sp. 29. The sequence continues at coordinate 5,398,181 of NZ_PEEY01000001.1, read as the reverse complement.
CAGTTCATCCGCAACGCGCAGTGGCTGAAATAACTGCGCAGCACCGCTTCGACGTCGTTGTGGAAGTTGCCGAACGACTGCATCAGATACGCCATCGCCGCATTGCGCGCACGGTGTTGATATTCGGAGTCGGCGACTTTGCCGTCGATCATGATCTGCGGATTGCCTGACAGGCGCCGGACGAAGTCACGCATCGACAGGGTCGGTGCGGCAAAGCGTGACTGGTTGATGTCGCAGATCACCAGCGCACCGGCATTGATGAACGGATTGCGCGGCCGGCCGCGCTCGAATTCCAGCTGCACCAGCGAGTTGAACGGCTGCCCGGACGGCTCGTGACCGAGGCGTTCCCAGATCGCTTCGCCGGAATGATCGATCGCCTGCACCAGGCTGAACACCTTGGAAATGCTCTGCACCGAGAACGGCGTCTCGGCGTCACCGGCGCAATACATCTCGCCGTCGTTGCCGTACACGGCGATGCCCAGCTGATTGGCCGGCACGGTGCCGAGGGCAGGAATGTAGTCAGCCACCTTGCCCTGCCCGATCAACGGGCGGACAGCGTCAAGAATCTCGTTCAACAGCGCTTGCATGCCGGGTTCCGAAGTCTCGCCCCATGGGATTGCGGGGACACTGGGGCTAGACGCTGCGCCCGCCCGTCGAATCACACCGGCCGCCATCGTGGTGAATGTTCTAGGCTCAACCGCACATTCAAAAACGGGAGAGCAACCATGCTACTCGAAGGCTCCTGCCATTGTGGCGAGGTCACATTCAGCCTCACCAGCGCCCATCCCTACCCTTATCAACGCTGCTACTGCTCGATCTGTCGCAAGACTCAGGGCGGTGGCGGTTATGCGATCAACCTTGGCGGCGACGCGACCAGCCTCAAGGTGCGCGGGCGCAAACACATCAGCATTTACCACGCGAAGATGAAAGACGAAGGCGACCAGCGCGCCCATCGCAGCACGGCCGAGCGGCATTTCTGTTCATTGTGCGGCAGCGGCCTGTGGCTGTTCAGCCCGGAATGGCCAGAACTGATCCACCCGTTTGCCTCGGCCATCGACACGCCGTTGCCGGTGCCGCCGGAGCACACGCATTTGATGCTCGGCTCGAAAGCACCGTGGGTGGAAATCGACGTTAAAGCGAAAGACAAACAGTTTGACGTCTACCCCGAAGAATCCATTGCCCAGTGGCATGAACGCCTCGGTTTGACCCGCTGAACGCGTAACTCCAGGCTCCCCCCTGTAGGAGTGAGCCTGCTCGCGATAGCGGTGGGGCAGTAGCAAAAATGCCGATTGGACTGACCCCTTCGCGAGCAAGCTCGCTCCCACAATGATCTCTGGCGTTCACAAATCCAATGTGGGAGCGAGCCTGCTCGCGAAGGGGCCGGCACGGGGCAGCGCATTTAATCCAGATGCGCCCAGGTCATCCGGAACGACGCCCCACCCCAAGGCGAATCGCCCACCTCAACCTGCCCGCAATGGGATTGCGACACCCGCCGCACCAGCGCCAGGCCCAAACCAAACCCACCGGTACGGCGATCGCGACTGGCATCCAGCCTCGAAAACGGCTCAAAGATCTTCTCCCGTCCGTGCACCGGCACCCCCGGCCCGTCGTCGTTGACCCGCACCTGGTAATAATCGCCCGTGCGTTCCAGCGTCACCTCCACGCGCTGCTCGGCATAACGAATCGCGTTGCGCAGCAGATTGATCACCGCCCGCGCCATGAATCGCGGTTCGATGCGCACTGTGTCGATCCGGCAATCCGCGATCAGCAACTGCACCCCCGCCGCCTCTGCTTCAAGCGCCACGCTGCCAACTACGCTATCAAGCCAATTGGCAGCCTGGATGTTTTCGCGCTTGATCACCGTTGCGCCGCGCTCAAGGCTGGCGTAGGTCAGCAGCTCGGACACCATCTCCTCCAGTTCACCAAGGTCGGCGTACATGTCGGCGATCAGCTCGCGGTTCTGACTGGCGTCCGGCTGTTGCTTGAGCTGGTCGAGTTCAAACGACAGCCGTGCGATCGGCGTGCGCAGTTCGTGAGACACGGCATTGGTCAGCTCACGCTGATTGGCGATCAGCCCTTCGATGCGCGCCGCCATCAGATTGAAGTGTTCGGCCAGATCGCGAATGTTCGAGCGTTTCGACAATTGAATGCGCACCGACAGGTCGTTATCGCCGAAACGCTCGGCAGCGAGGCGCAGTTTCTCCAGATCACGCCAGTGCGGACGTACCCAGAAAAACAGCACGATGCCGATCAGCACGGCGATCATCAGGTAGGCAGCGGCGATGTAGAACGGCATCAGGCTCGGCTCGGCCGGCAAGCGGATGCTGAGCAACTGCGGCCCCTCGTCAATCGCAGAAATGTACTGGGTGTACTTGTCGCGGATCACCAGCAGCCCTTTGGCCAGCTCGGCTTTTTCCTCGTCGCTCAGGGCCAGTTCAGAGGCGTCGACCAGCGTCAGCCCCAAACCGTAATGCGGGCGGATCGTTTCCAGCTGTTGTTCCCGGGCCGGGCCGTCGAGGTCGCGCAACTGCTGGCCCAACGCCCAGGCCTGGCCGCGCACGGCCTCACGGTTGTAGTCCTGCATCTGATAATCGAGCAAGGCATCAAAAGTGCGCTCGACCGTCTGCAAGGCCAGCACCAGACCCAACGTCATGACCAGAAACAGCCCGAGAAATAACCGCAGCATCTACAGCTCCCACGCGAACGGATTGAACAGATAACCCTTGCCCCACACAGTCTTGATACACATCGGCTCGCGGGGATTGTCTTTGAGCTTGTTGCGCAATTTGCTGATGTACACATCGACGCTGCGATTGAGCCCGTCGAAGGCAATCCCGCGCATGCGATTGAGAATGTCATCCCGCGACAGCACTTTGCCGGCCGCGCTGGCCAGCAACCACAGCAGCTCGAATTCCATGGTGGTCATTTCGATGACCTCGCCCGCCAGCCGCACTTCACGGCAACTGCGGTCGACGCTCAACTGACCGAACTCCATAAAACTCACCACATTGCTGTCCGGCACCTGCCGCCGCTGCAGCGCTCGCAGCCGGGCCAGCAATACCGGTGGCTTGATCGGTTTGATCACGTAGTCATCGGCGCCGGACTCCAGACCGAGGATATGGTCGAGGTCATCTTCCTTGGCCGTCAGAATCACGATCGGTGTGTCCGACACGCTGCGAATCTCCCGGCACACGTGCAGACCGCTCTGCCCCGGCAACATCAGGTCGAGCACCACGACTTTCGGTTTGAATTCGAGAAAGGCAGCCACGGCCAGATCACCGCGATGCACCGTGCGCACCTCGTAGCCGTGTTGTTCGAGAAAGTGGGCGATCAGCGCGGCGAGGCGCTCATCGTCTTCCACCAGCAGGAGTTTGCCAAAACCCAGGTTATCCATAACGACCGTCTGCCGCCCATGTGTGAAGTGGTCGGCATTATGGCGGCAATCGCGATGAAGGCGTTTGCTTCAGGCAGCAAAAACCGGCCGCTGGGGCCGGTTTTCAGTGATGTTTCATACTCTTAAGAGTTTTTAACAATCTTGTGCAGGCACACCGCTGTGGAAGCGGAATTCTTCGTCCGGCGACTCGATCAGTTCCTGCTCGGCGGCGCGGACCTTGTCGATGACCTGAGCAATATCCTTCGCATCGCCGTACTGATAGGCCAGTTTCAGATAACCCTGAAAATGCCGCGCCTCACTTTTCAGCAGGCCAAAGTAGAACTTGCCGAGTTCTTCGTCCAGATGCGGCACCAGTGCTTCGAAACGCTCGCAACTGCGTGCTTCGATAAACGCGCCGACCACCAGCGTATCCACCAGTTTCACCGGCTCGTGGCTGCGCACCACCTTGCGCAAGCCCGAGGCGTAACGACCGGCGTGGAGCTGGCGCAGTTCGATCTTGCGCCGTTTCATGATGCGCATGACCTGCTCGTGGTGCACCAGTTCTTCCCGGGCCAGACGCGACATCATATTGATCAGGTCGACGTGGGAATGGTACTTGGCAATCAGGCTCAGGGCGGTGCTGGCAGCCTTGAACTCACAGTTCTTGTGGTCGATCAGCAGGGTTTCCTGATCGGCCAGGGCGGCCTGAACCCAGGCGTCGGGGGTGCGGCAGCCAAGGAATTCGTGGATTTCGGGAAGGATCATGGGGCTCACGGTAAAAGGTGTTCGAGCGAAGGGCGCCGATTATACCGGCCTGTCCGCAGACCACCAGCGGCTGGCGTTGATATGCATCAAGTCGCACACGATCGGACAGCAACTATAGTTGTGCAACGCCGTGCCTTTTCTTTGCTGGAGACTCCGCTCATGCAAGCCATTCGCAGCATTCTGGTGGTCATTGAACCCGAACATTCGGAAAGCCTGGCGCTCAAGCGCGCCAAATTGATCGCCGGCGTGACCCAGGCCCATCTGCACCTGCTGGTGTGCGACAAGAAGCACGACCACGCCGGCATGCTTGGCGTACTCAAAGCCGCGCTGATCGCCGACGGCTACAGCGTGACCACCGAACAGGCGTGGAACGAGAGCCTGCATGAAACCATCATCGAGGTGCAGCAGGCCGAGGGCTGCGGTTTGGTGATCAAGCAGCATTTCCCCGACAGCTCACTGAAAAAGGCCCTGCTGACCCCGGCGGACTGGAAGCTCCTTCGCCACTGCCCTACCCCGGTGCTGCTGGTGAAAACCGCCGGTTCGTGGAAGGACAAGGTGATTCTGGCAGCCGTGGACGTGGGCAATGCCGATGGTGAACATCGGCATTTGCACACGACGATCATTGATCATGGCTACGACATCGCCAGCCTGGCCAAGGCGCATCTGCATGTGATCGCTGCGCATCCATCACCGATGCTGTCGGCTGCAGACCCGACGCTGCAACTGAGCGAAACCATCGAGGCGCGTTACCGCGAGCAATGTCGAGCGTTTCAGGCGGAATTCGATGTCGATGATGAGCATTTGCACATCGAAGAAGGCCCGGCGGACGTGTTGATTCCGTTCATGGCGCACAAGCTGCAAGCGGCGGTGACCGTGATTGGCACGGTGGCGCGGACCGGGTTGTCAGGGGCTCTGATTGGCAATACCGCTGAAGTGGTTTTGGATGAACTGGAGAGTGATGTGCTGGTGCTCAAGCCGCAGGAGGTTGAGGATCACCTGGTGGAGTTGGCGGTGAAGCACTAAACAGCCCAAATTGAAATGCGATCCCTGTAGGAGTGAGCCTGCTCGCGATGGCGGTGTGTCATACGACAACAGTGTTGACTGATAGACCGCTATCGCGAGCAGGCTCACTCCTACAATTGGAATGATTGCAAAATGTGGGAGCGAGCCTGCTCGCGAAGCTTCTAGGCGCCGAAGGCGTCTTTCAGAAAGCCCGGGGCGATGTAGCGCTGATAATGCGCTTCCGACAGCAGGAAGAATTCCCGATCAATGGCATCACGCAATTCCGGCAGGTTCCAGTCGCGAAACTCCGGCAGCAACACCATCCCGTAGGCTTCCAGATTAATGATCACCCGCGCCCCACGGGCAATCAGCTGATACGCCCAGCAATATTCCGACTGATGCGGCACGAAGCGGATCTTGCGCTGTTCCAGTTGCTCGCGCAGGCGCGCCGAATCGAAAATCTCGACCTTGGCCGCCATCACTTGTGACAGCAATTGCTCCAGACGCAACCACACCGCACGTTTTTCTTCCTCGTTGTAGCCATTCCAGTGGATCACTTCGTGGTGGAAACGCTTACAGCCACGGCACACCAGATCACCGTAAACAGTGGAGCAGAGGCCGACGCAGGGGGTCTTGATGGTCTGATTGGGCATAAGGTAGGTAAAACACTGAAACGCGGAACAGGTCGGCATGTTAGCCCTTTGTCGGGCATTGATCACCCCTCAAACTTCAGGGTCACAGCCACGCGCGGCGTTTGCCCTGGCCACGCGCATTGCCACGAAAGTCCAATAGAGCCCGACTTACCTTTAAATTTTTTTTGCCGTAGAATCAGCCAGCCTTTTAAGGCGCCAATGTCCGTTAGAAGCTGTTTTCAAAGCGTCACGAGCACAGTCGTTCCTTCAGAGCGGTGTTGGCGAGGGATTTTTCCAGCGGGGAAAAATCCAGCGCCAACCCTCATCAGCTCCCCGTTCTGCAGGCGTAAAACTTTGAAAGCAGCTTCTGTAAGGAATTGCCGGTAATTCTGGCCGAACGACCCACAACGTCGTGAGGAGCATGAGTACGGCAATTTCGGGATGAGCGTCCCGGACACCCATTTGGGACCACTGATGAGGGTAATAACTGTGCTTGAAGCCTACCGCAAACATATCGAAGAGCGTGCAGCCCTGGGTATCGTTCCCCAGCCGCTTAACGCCGAACAAACAGCAGGCCTGGTCGAGCTGCTGAAAAACCCTCCGGCTGGCGAAGAAGAATTTCTCGTTGACCTGATCACCAATCGCATTCCACCAGGCGTGGACGAAGCGGCCTATGTCAAAGCCGGCTTCCTGTCTGCACTGGCCAAGGGCGAAGTTTCCTCCCCTCTGCTGGACAAAAAACGCGCTGTAGAACTGCTCGGCACCATGCAGGGCGGCTACAACATCGTCACTCTGGTTGACCTGCTGGACGACGCCGAGCTGGCGCCGGTCGCTGCCGCGCAGCTCAAGCACACCCTGCTGATGTTCGATGCGTTCCACGACGTCGCGGAAAAAGCCAAGAACGGTAACGCTCACGCTAAAGCCGTGCTGCAATCCTGGGCTGACGGCGAGTGGTTCAAAAACCGTCCGACCCTGGCAGACAAGATCAGCCTGCGCGTGTTCAAGGTAACCGGCGAAACCAACACCGACGACCTCTCCCCTGCTCCCGATGCCTGGTCGCGTCCAGACATCCCGCTGCACGCCCTGGCCATGCTGAAAATGGCCCGCGACGGCATCGTTCCTGATCAGCAGGGCGCCATCGGCCCGATGAAGCAGATCGAAGAAATGCGCGGTCAAGGCTTCCCGATCGCCTACGTCGGTGACGTGGTCGGTACCGGTTCGTCGCGTAAATCGGCCACCAACTCGGTGCTGTGGTTCTTCGGCGACGACGTTCCTTACGTGCCGAACAAGCGTGCTGGCGGTTTCTGCTTCGGCAGCAAAATCGCTCCGATCTTCTACAACACCATGGAAGATGCCGGCGCACTGCCAATCGAGTTCGACGTTTCCAACATGAACATGGGCGACGTGATCGACCTGTACCCGCATGCTGGCAAAGTCTGCAAACACGGCACCGACGAAGTCCTGACCACCTTCGAAATGAAGACTCCGGTGCTGTTGGACGAAGTCCGTGCCGGCGGCCGTATCCCGCTGATCATCGGCCGTGGCCTGACCGAGAAGGCTCGCGCCGAACTGGGTCTGCCACCGTTCGATCTGTTCAAGAAACCTGATGCACCGATCGAAAGCACCAAGGGTTACACCCTGGCGCAGAAAATGGTCGGCAAGGCTTGCGGTCTGGCAGAAGGCAAAGGCATCCGTCCTGGCACCTACTGCGAACCGAAGATGACCACCGTGGGTTCTCAGGACACCACCGGTCCAATGACCCGTGACGAACTGAAAGATCTGGCGTGCCTGGGCTTCTCCGCTGACCTGGTGATGCAGTCCTTCTGCCACACCGCGGCGTATCCAAAGCCGATCGACGTGACCACCCACCACACCCTGCCTGACTTCATCATGACCCGCGGCGGCGTTTCCCTGCGTCCGGGCGACGGCATCATCCACTCGTGGCTGAACCGCATGCTGCTGCCAGACACCGTGGGTACCGGTGGTGACTCGCACACCCGTTTCCCAATGGGCATCTCGTTCCCGGCCGGTTCCGGTCTGGTTGCGTTTGCCGCAGCCACCGGCGTTATGCCGCTGGACATGCCGGAATCGATCCTGGTGCGCTTCAAAGGCAAAATGAAACCTGGCATCACCCTGCGTGACCTGGTTCATGCCATTCCTTACTTCGCCATCCAGAACGGTCTGCTGACCGTCGAGAAGAAAGGCAAGAAAAACGCCTTCTCCGGCCGCATCCTGGAAATCGAAGGTCTGGAAGGTCTGACCCTGGAGCAGGCGTTCGAACTGTCCGACGCCTCGGCCGAACGTTCGGCTGCCGGTTGCACCATCAAGCTGTCGAAAGAGTCGATCACCGAGTACCTGAACTCCAACATCACCCTGCTGCGCTGGATGATCGGCGAAGGCTACGGCGATGCACGTACCCTGGAACGTCGCGCCCAAGCGATGGAAGCCTGGGTTGCCAACCCGGAACTGATGGAAGCCGATGCCGACGCCGAATACGCCGAAGTCATCGAAATCGACCTGGCCGACATCAACGAGCCGGTACTGTGCGCGCCGAACGATCCGGACGACGCCCGTCTGCTGTCCAGCGTTGCTGGCGAGAAGATCGACGAAGTGTTCATCGGTTCGTGCATGACCAACATCGGTCACTTCCGCGCTGCCGGTAAACTGCTGGATCAGGTCAAGGGTCAGCTGCCAACCCGTCTGTGGCTGTCGCCGCCGACCAAAATGGACGCTCACCAACTGACCGAAGAAGGCTACTACGGCATCTACGGCAAGGCTGGCGCACGCATGGAAATGCCAGGCTGCTCGCTGTGCATGGGTAACCAGGCACGCGTTGAGCCGAACAGCACCGTGGTCTCGACTTCGACCCGTAACTTCCCGAACCGTCTGGGCGACGGCGCGAACGTCTACCTGGCTTCGGCCGAGCTGGCGTCCGTGGCTTCGATCCTGGGTCGCCTGCCGACCGTCGAGGAGTACATGGAATACGCTGGCAAGATCGACAGCATGGCGGCTGATATCTACCGCTACCTGTCCTTCGACCAGATCGCCGAGTTCCGTGAAGCTGCTGCGAACGCCAATATCCCGGTCGTTCAAGCCTAACGTTACAACGCACTGAAAAACGCCGCCCATCGTGAGATGAGCGGCGTTTTTTTATGCCTCACACATAGACCCTGTGGGAGCGAGCCTGCTCGCGAAAGCGGTGTGTCAGTCGATGTAACTATTGGATGATGAATCGCTTTCGCGAGCAGGCTCGCTCCCACATTTGATTCTTACCAGACAAGAGACCTGCATTTCCCCGATAGGGTTACGGGTTTAGTGTGAGGGCTTTCTGCACGGCGCCATCGACGCTCAGACCGCTGAGGATCACAGCGTTGGCTTGCACTTCGGGCAACGCCTCCAGCACCGCCAGCGCCTCATGCTTGAGCCGCGCCAGAATCAAACGCTTGCCTTCCTGATGCACCCGCACAAGGAACTCCTGCATCGCCTCAATGCTGGTGCCATCCAGGTCCGGCGTCTCCTCGAGACTCAGAATCACCGTATGCACCGGCGTTTCTGCATGGCGGATCAGCCGTAACGCCGCGCCCAGAATCCGTTCAACGTTGGCAAAGAACAACGCCTCACTGGGCCGAATGATCAGTACGCCAGGCTCCGTTTGCGCAACGGGATGACGCTGCACATCGACAAAATCGTGCCCGCCATCAATCCGCCCGAGCACTTGAATGTCCGCGGCCGACATCTGCTTGAGCATCAGCAGCACACTGATCGCCACCGAAACCAGCAGACCGTCCAGCACGCCCAATACCAACACGGCCGAAACCGCGCAGATCACCAGCAGACGATCCCGGCGCCAAATGAAGTAGCGGCCCAGTGGCTGCAGACTCAAACCGCGACCCAGCGCATGCATGACAATCGCGGCGAGGATCGGCTCCGGGGTCAGGGCAATCCACGGCAACACCGTCAGCACGATGATTAACACCACCAACGCCGCCACACCGCCGGCCCAGCGTGACGTCGCACCTGCTGCTTCATTCGCCGAGGTCGCCGAGTACCCTGCCCCGGCCGGCATACCATGAAACAACCCGGAGAGCAGATTCGATGCGCCTAGCGCCAACAGATCACGGTTTGAGGTGACGCGGTCGCCATGCTTGAGCGCATACGCACTGATCGACCCGTAAGACTCCGCATACAGAATCATCACCAGCGCAAAACCCACCTCCCCCAGCCGTAGCCAGTCGGCGAATGGCAGCACCGGCAGGTTGGGAACTTCCAGGCTCAGGTCGATAGTGCCGATCATCTGCACGCCGTACGCCGACAGATTCAACCATTGCCCGGCGGCGATGCCGATCACTACTACCAGCAAGCCACCGGGCACCCGCGGGAATCGTGAAAATACTCCGAGCAATACCAGTGCGAGGGCCGCAACAGCCGCGGCCGGCCAGTTCCATTGCGGCAGCTGTTCAAGTAATTGCGGGGCGAAGCGCACCAGATTGGCGTCGGTCAGATGCACGCCGACCACGCTGGCGACTTGTTTGAGAATGATGGTCAGCGCCAGGCCGAAGGCGAATCCGCGCAAAACCGGTTTGGCGATGAAAGAGGTGACACTGCCCAGACGAAAGAGCCCAGCCAATAGAAACAACACGCCCGTGACCAACACCAGGCCGACTGCCAGGGTCGAGCGCAATTGCGGGTCACCATTGGCCAGCGTCGCCGTCGCGGCCGCCAGCACTGCGGCCGACGAGGACGTTGCCGACACAATCGCAAAACGACTGGTACCGAACACCCCATAACACAGCAACCCGGCAAAGAGGGCGATCACCCCGGCCTGTGGCGCCAGCGCGGCAATGGTCGAATACGCCACCGCTTCGGGCAGCAAGAGACCGGCTATCGATAGACCGGCGAGTACATCCCGCCAGCGATTGGGTTGTTCTACAGGTTGCGGGGCGCTCGACAATCCACTGTCTCCAGACGAAAAAAAGCCGCTGCATACGTCGTATGCAGCGGCCACTGTAGCTGAGTATCTGGAGTTGTAGCTTACGCGGTCAGCGAATAAATCAACGCCGAAATCGCTACCAGGCCGACAGCCGTTACAAACACGTTCGACGCCTGGCCGCGATAGCGGGCCATCGCTGGCACTTTACGGATTGCGTACATCGGCATCAGGAACAGAATCGCCGCGATCACCGGGCCGCCGATGGTTTCGATCATGCCCAGAATGCTCGGGTTCAGGGTTGCCACGATCCAGCACACCACCAGCATGAAGGCCGCCACGATGCGATCCAGCGCCTTGGCGCCCGGGCGCTTGCCGCTCTTGATAATCAGGCCTTTGAGACCTTCGCTGGCACCGATGTAGTGACCGAGGAACGATTTGGAGATCGCCACAAACGCAATCAACGGCGCTGCGAAAGCGATGGTAGGATTGCTGAAGTGGTTGGCCAGGTACGACAGGATCGACAGATTCTGCGCCTTGGCCTCGGCCAGTTGCTCCGGCGACAGGGTCAACACGCAGCTGAAGACGAAGAACAACACCATCGCCACCATCAACAGGTGCGCGCGGGACAGGATCTGCGAGCTGCGCTCTTCAGCGTGGACGCCATAACGACGCTTCTGATCGACCGCAAACGCCGAGATGATCGGCGAGTGGTTGAAGGAGAACACCATCACCGGAATCGCCAGCCACAGCGTGTGCAGCAACGCAGACGGTGCCGGCACGTGCGAAGCCGTGGCGAGAATGCCGCCGTTCCAGTGTGGAATCAGGTAAACGGCGAGGAACAGCAGCGCGACGATAAACGGATACACCATCAGGCTCATCGCCTTGACGATCGCCTGCTCACCGCAACGCACCACGGCCAACAGACCGAGGATCAGCACGAACGACAGCAGCGCGCGCGGTGGCGGCGTGATGTGCAGTTGATGTTCGAGAAAACTGGCGACCGTGTTGGTCAGACCGACGCTGTAGATCAGCAGAATCGGGAAGATCGCGAAGAAGTACAGCAAGGTGATCAGCGCGCCGGCCTTGATGCCGAAATGCTGCTCGACCACTTCAGTGATGTCGGCGCCTTCACGACCGGAAAGCACAAAGCGGGTCAGGCCACGGTGCGCGTAGAACGTCATCGGGAAGGCCAGCAGCGCAAGGACCACCAGCGGCCAGAAGCCACCCAGTCCTGCGTTGATCGGCAAAAACAGGGTACCGGCGCCAATGGCCGTCCCAAACAGTCCCAACATCCAGGTGGTGTCCTGGCGATTCCAGCTCGAAAGTTCAGCAGGTGCTGCTGCATCAAAGCGCTCTTCGACGCTATTGGCCTGATCATTCATCCGGTCGGATCTCCGCATTCCGGTCACTTGCCACTCGGTCAGACGCGTCGGAAAAAACCGACAGACATGCTCCGGCCGAAACAGGGGCGCGATTCTCCGCGATAAATGAGCAGAAGCAAAGACTTAGCTGAGGAATGGTTATGCGGAGCAGTTTAGAGGTGTGTCGTTTTTGAGAAAATAACTGTCGGCTTCAGGTAGGCGTCGTGTCGTTTTCTGGCAAGCTCCAACGTTTGATGCAGTCGCGAGGAATCGATCAGATTGATCGTGCCAGGATGAATCCGAGCGACATACAAAAAATGCCGAACGCCAGCATCCCCCAGATTGGATACATATCTTCCTTGTCCTTGATACGCATTCTTTCGACCGACTCATCGTACTCACGATCCGATAGTTCAATCATAGCCTTGCGGTCAAATGTGCTCATCTTGATTTCCTTTTGGGTCATGGGTCTGATTGTTGTGAAGCGTGAACACTCAAACCTTGAAAAAAACGCCTACTACTGCAGTGATTGCGGTCACCACTCCAGCCAATACCGCGAGTGGATAAAAACTCGTCTCTCTCTTTAGCTTTTTTGCTTCAGCCAGAAGCTTTTGTCTTTCCGCCACGAGTTTCCGTGTTTCATTCAGGAGCCTTTGGAGCTCCAGGTTTTCGCGATCGTCCTGAAGCATGCGCCTTCCTTGGCTATTGGCAGTGACTGGCGGGACTGCTTTGTGCCCTCATGATTTCCTAAATCATCTCGCGCCAGATAGCGGATGAATCCGGCGTTTTCGTAGGCAAAATCCGCGAGTCAGGTAGGCAGCCTCATACAGAGACCTTTCAGAAAACACCTCGCGATCAAGTACCCGTGCCTTTCAATTTGGCCCACATGATCTAGCGTGAAATGAGTCCCCCTGCCCTGCGGAGCCTTCCCATGCCATTGGTTCGCGTCGACATCAGACAAAACCCCGACCCCAACTTCGCCAAACGCATCGGCGAGCAGATCTACGCCGCCCTGCGCAGTTGTATAGATGTGCCCGAGCACGACAACTTTCAGATCCTGACCGAGCACGATGGCCAGCACCTGGTCTACGATCCGCAATATCTGGGGATCCAGCGCAGCGACGGCGTGGTATTCATTCAGATCACCATCAGCGAAGGGCGCACAGTGGAGAAAAAACAGTTGCTGTTCAAAACCATCGCCGAGCGCCTGCACGCGCAGTTGGCGGTGCGCCTGGAAGACGTGTTCATCAATCTGGTCGAGGTGAAAAAAGAGAACTGGTCATTCGGCAATGGCATTGCCCAGTACGTCACCTGACCCCTAGCCAGCTAGCGGCCGAAGCGATCATCAAACATCACAAAGCAACCCTCGGCGCTGCCTTCGCACGAGTAATCGACAGTGCGGATGTCAGGTTTTAAAAGAAACGCTCCTTGAAATTGACGCCACTTCGCCGGCTGCGGTTGCGTCAATCACGAATTTGTAACCTTATCCTCCGCCCTACAACTGCGTGTACTTCTCTAATGTCATCTGCGCTATGAATTACAGAAAACACCAATAAAAAGCCCTTCGCCTATCGATATTTCAGAATAATCCTACAATCAAAAACACCTAATAAAACCACGACCAAATATTACCGAGATCCGAACAACAGTCATTTGTTACAAGCAACTACGCAGCCATTGAACAATCCTCTTTTTCAGGCCTATATTTTTCACGCCCTGAATGACGAAAGACCAATCGCAAACGACCTTCGAAGTTTGATAAAGAGGAAAAAGCATGCAAAAGCGCACGATCACCGGCCTGCTGTTGACCGGACTGCTTTTCACCCCGCTTGCCAGCGCTGATGTCCGCGAGCTGGCTTCTTCGCCGCGATGGCTGACTACCAAGGTCTACATCGATGGCGCTCCTGAAACAGACGTCAAGGCGAAGTATCCCGGCGTCGTAGGTATATCGACCTGGGATCCCGAGAGTAATCGATACGAGTTCTTTTACACCGACACAGGCGAGTCAAAGTACAACAAAGGCGGAGGCGGTTATTTCTTTGTCACCGGCAACCAGAAACAGCACATTCTGGTACCCGATATCGGTCCGACCAAAACAATTGTCAGGCGCCTGGAAACACTGAACAACAGTGAATTCACTTACTCTCGGGAAGTCCCCCGCGACATGATCGACAACAATCCACTTGTACGTATTCATGTCGTTCACGCGCCGTATACCGGCACCGTAGAAACCAAATCCGCCATCAAACAATAAAACCAGGAGTTCAACATGCAAAAGACAGTTAAAACCCTGCTGATGTCGACGTTGCTGGCCTCCACGGTGTATTGCGCCGGAGTCAGTGCGCAAGCCGCCACCCAACCCGCCACAAATACTGTTGCCACCGCCGACAATGCAATGATGCTGACCGTGTTTCTGAAACATGATCAGACCCGCCCGCTGAGCGAACTCAAGGCCCAGCTCACACAACAAGGCTTCTACAAGACCTTCCCCCCCGCCGGGGTCGAAGTGGTGAGCTGGAACATCATGATGGGCATTGGCCAAGTGGTGACCGTACGCTTCCCCGCCTCACGGCTGGCAGAAGTGAACCTCGCCCTGGAAAACACCGCATGGGGCAGTTACCGAACCGAGTTTTATCCAACCTATGATTTCAAGCCGATTGCCCTCGCAGAACAAACCAAAGCCCAAGCAGCCCAATGATGCCGACAGCACACCGGATCACCGGTGTGCTGCCTACCCTTGCTTCTTGCCCGAAGCCGTCCAGAATCAAAGCACCACTGCGTGAATGACAACGATTGCCAAGCCGCTGCGGATTCAGCACTCTGAAACGACTTTCGCGACCGACCCGCCGACGTTCACAGGAGCCGCGCAATGCCCGCAACCGTTCTGGTACTGGTTGAAACCATCAATGACTATTTGCCGATCCTCGAACATCAGGGTTTTCACCTGATCCTCGCCCCCACGCCGGCCGAGCGTGCGCAAGCCATCGCCACTCACGGCAGCCGCATCGACGCGGTGCTGACTCGCGGGCCGCTGGGCCTGACCGCCGATGAAATCACCGCCCTGCCCGCACTGAAAATCATCACGGTGATCGGCGCCGGTTACGAGCAGGTCGACCTGCAAGCCGCCAGTAACCGTGGCATTACCGTCACCAACGGCGCCGGGGTCAATGCCTCGTCGGTGGCCGACCATGCGATGGCGATGCTGCTGGCGCTGGTCCGGGATATCCCTCGTTGTGACGCTGCGGTACGCCGCGGTGAATGGCCGAAGATCATGCGCCCGTCGCTGGCCGGCAAACGCTTGGGGATTCTCGGGCTGGGCGCCGTGGGCATGGCGATAGCCAAACGCGCCCACTTTGGCTTCGACATGGAGATCAGCTATCACAGCCGCCAGGTGCGCAGCGATGTGCCTTACACGTTCTGCTCGACGCCGACCGAACTGGCACGGGCCTCGGATTTCCTGATCATCGCCACGCCTGGCGGCATCGGTACACAGCATCTGGTGACTCGCCCGGTGCTCGATGCGCTGGGGCCGAAAGGCTTTGTCGTCAATATCGCCCGCGCCAGTGTGATCGCCACGGCGGATCTGATCACAGCGCTTGAGCAACGCAAAATTGCCGGCGCCGCACTGGATGTGTTCGACCACGAGCCGCAAGTGCCGGATGCGCTGAAAACCCTGAGCAACGTGCTACTGACGCCACACGTCGCCGGTCTGTCACCGGAAGCCACTCAAGGCACGGTGGAGTTGGTGGGCAAAAATCTCGTGGCGTTTTTTTCGGGCGAACCGGTACTGACGCCCATTGCCTTGCCTCCGAAACTCAACAATCAGCGCGTGCACTGAAGCACACCGGACGACGTGTCGAGCGCTCGTCCCAGCCCTCCTTTTCGGTCACGGCATATCCGCAAAACCCTGGTTCACCGCGACTTTTCGCGCACATTCCCAAAGGTGATTATCGGGCAACACGCTAGCCTATAAGACCGACTCGCGCTTGTGGCGCCCCGAGCGCGCCATTAGATTAGCCAATGATGTCTGGCCTCCAAAATAAGCAGAAGGGATAAGCATGGCGCTTACTGACCAGTCCACCCGTATCCGCTCTGGCGAAGAACTCGATGCCAGCCTGATCGATCCGTACCTCAAGGCGCACATTCCAGGCCTGAGCGGCACACCTGCGATCAGCCAGTTTCCTGGCGGTGCGTCGAACCTGACCTACCTGCTGGAATACCCGGAACAGGAATTCGTCCTGCGCCGTCCGCCGTTCGGCCACAAGGCCAAGTCCGCCCACGACATGGGCCGTGAATTCCGCATCCTCAATCAATTGCGCGACGGTTTTCCGTATTGCCCGAAGGCCTACGTGCACTGCACCGACGAATCGGTGATCGGCGCCGAGTTCTACGTCATGGAGCGGGTCAAAGGGATCATCCTGCGCTCGGAGCTGCCGCCGGAGCTGGGCCTTGATTCGGCAAAGACCGAAGCCCTGTGCAAAAGCTTTATCGACCGCTTCGTCGAACTGCACCGCGTCGACTACAACGCCTGCGGCCTGGGCGATCTGGGCAAACCGGAAGGCTACGTCGCCCGTCAGATCAAAGGCTGGAGCGAGCGCTACGAAAAAGCCCTGACCCCGGATGCGCCGCATTGGGAAGCAGTGAAAGCCTGGCTCAACGACAAGATGCCGGCCGACCACCCGACCTCAAGTATCGTCCACAACGACTACCGCTTCGACAACGTCATCCTCGACCCGCACAACCCGATGCAGATCATCGGCGTACTCGACTGGGAACTGACCACCCTCGGCGACCCGTTAATGGATCTGGGCAACACCCTCGCCTATTGGATTCAGGCGGACGATCCGGCGCCGGTGCAACTGATGCGCCGCCAGCCAAGCCACGCGCCGGGCATGCTCACCCGCCGCGAGTTCGTCGATTACTACGCCGAACGTTCGGGCATCCAGATCGACAATTTCGACTTTTACTACACCTACGGCCTGTTCCGTCTGGCCGGCATCGTGCAGCAGATCTACTACCGCTTCTACCACGGCCAGACCCAGGACAAACGCTTCGCGCAGTTCATTCACATGAACAAACTGCTGGAGCAGATGAGCTTGCAGGTCATTGCGAAATCGAGCCTCTGACGGCCCACACCCAGGAACCCTTATGTCCAAGACTCAGTTGTTCGACCTCGACGGTAAAATTGCTTTCGTTTCCGGCGCCAGCCGTGGCATCGGTGAAGCCATCGCCAAACTGCTGGCCCAGCAAGGCGCCCATGTGATCGTGTCGAGCCGCAAGCTCGACGGCTGCCAGCATGTCGCCGACGCGATCATCGCCGCCGGCGGCAAAGCCACGGCCGTGGCCTGCCACATCGGTGAAATGGAACAGATCAGCCAGGTGTTCGCCGGGATCAAGGAACAGTTCGGCCGCCTCGATATTCTGGTCAACAACGCCGCGACCAACCCGCAATTCTGCAATGTGCTGGACACCGATCTGAGTGCGTTCCAGAAAACCGTTGACGTGAACATCCGTGGCTACTTCTTCATGTCGGTCGAAGCCGGCAAGCTGATGCGCGAAAACGGTGGCGGCAGCATCATCAACGTCGCGTCGATCAACGGCATTTCGCCGGGGATCTTCCAGGGCATCTACTCGGTGACCAAAGCGGCGGTGATCAACATGACCAAGGTCTTCGCCAAGGAATGCGCGCAGTTCGGCATCCGCTGCAACGCGCTGCTGCCGGGTTTGACCGACACCAAATTTGCCTCGGCGCTGGTGAAGAATGATGCGATTCTCAAGCAAGCGCTGACGCAGATCCCGCTCAAGCGTGTGGCTGATCCGAGCGAAATGGCCGGCGCGGTGCTGTACCTGGCGAGCGATGCGTCGAGCTACACCACCGGGGTTGCGCTGAATGTGGACGGTGGGTTTCTGTCCTGATTTAAACGGCAAATGATTAACCCTGTGGGAGCGAGCTTGCTCGCGAAGGCGTAGTGTCAATCGACAATGATTTGGTTGACACACCGCATTCGCGAGCAAGCTCGCTCCCACAGGTCACTGCTTGAATCAGGCATCGAGGACTTTCGGTAACTGCCAGCCGAAATGCACCGACAGCAAACGCAACAGCAAACACGCCGCCCCCGCCAGCAACGCCGCCGCTACCGGCGAAACGCCCAGCCTGCGGCCGATGATCAACACCGCCGCACCGACAAACGCTGAACTCGCATACAAATCCGCCTGCAACACCACAGGTATCCGCGCCAGCACAATGTCGCGTATCACCCCGCCACCGACGCCGGTGATGGTGCCCATCAGCATCGCCACAAACGGTGTGATCCCGAAATTCAACGCTTTCTGCGCACCGGCCACGGCAAACAGCGCCAAGCCTGCTGCATCCAGCACAATCAGGGTTGAACCGGACCAGCCCAGCACCTGCTCATGAAAGGCAAACGCTAGCCCGCCCATGAAAAACGCCAGCGCCGGGTAGCGCCAATCGGCCACGGCATTGGGTGGCGTCGCACCGATCAACAAGTCACGAGTCACCCCGCCACCGAGGGCGACGATAAACGCAATCACCATCACACCGAGCAAGTCGAGCTGACTGCGCATCGCCGCAATAGCGCCTTCCACGGCAAACACCGCAGTGCCGGCCAGGTCGGCCACCAGCACAATCCGCTCAACCCGGGACTGCCGCCCCGCAGGCGCTATTGCGTGACGCAACGGGTGGTCGTGATGTGTCGAGTAACCTGCCCGTCGGCGTACACGTCACCGGCGACCTCAGTGTTTTCGAGCACCTGACACGTGCGCTCCGGCGGCGGCGGCGGCGCTGCCGGTGGAGGGGGTGGAGGACTGGCGCAACCCGCCAACAACACTGCAAAGAAAGCCAACGGCAACACGCGTTTCCCAAGATTGTTCATAGGACGACCCGCGACAAATGGAAGAGCAACTCCCGCGACCGAACCGACCACGGAAGACCTGACCACTCATTCTTTATAGCCGAGCCCCCCGCAAGCGCCAGTGAATCGGCCGGATCGGAAGGAAGTGGCTGTCGATTTTGCGTTCGGATTCGAGAGGATTGGCAAATTGAAATGTGCTTTGCCTGATAGAGCCTCATCGCGAGCAGGCTCACTCCTACAATTGAAAAGAGTACATCTGGCAGAGATTGGTCGGCTGGCAGGCCGCCTTCGCGAGCAAGCTCGCTCCCACAGTTGGAACGAGTACATCTGGCAGAAATTGGTCGGCTGTCAGGCCGCCTTCGCGAGCAGGCTCACTTCTACAATTGAACAGAGTACATCTGGCAGAGATTGGTCGGCTGTCAGGCCGCCTTCGCGAGCAGGCTCGCTCCCACAGTTGAAAAGAGTACATCTGGCAGAGATTGGTCGGCTGTCAGGCCGCCTTCGCGAGCAAGCTCGCTCCCACAGTTGGAACGAGTACATCTGGCAGAGATTGGTCGGCTGTCAGGCCGCCTTCGCGAGCAAGCTCGCTCCCACAGTTGAAAAGAGTACATCTGGCAGAGATTGGTCGGCTGGCAGGCCGCCTTCGCGAGCAGGCTCGCTCCCACAGTTGAAAAGAGTACATCTGGCAGAGATTGGTCGGCTGTCAGGCCGCCTTCGCGAGCAAGCTCGCTCCCACAGTTGAAAAGAGTACATCTGGCAGAGATTGGTCGGCTGTCAGGCCGCCTTCGCGAGCAGGCTCACTCCTACAATTGAACAGAGTGCATCTGGCAGAGATTAGTCGGCTGGCAGGCCGCCTTCGCGAGCAGGCTCACTCCTACAATTGAACAGAGTACATCTGGCAGAGATTGGTCGGCTGTCAGACCGCCTTCGCGAGCAGGCTCGCTCCCACAGTTGAAAAGAGTACATCTGGCAGAGATTGGTCGGCTGTCAGGCCGCCTTCGCGAGCAGGCTCACTCCTACAATTGAAAAGAGTACACCTGGCAGAAATTGGTCGGCTGGCAGGCCGCCTTCGCGAGCAGGCTCGCTCCCACAGTTGAAAAGAGTACATCTGGCAGAAATTGGTCGGCTGTCAGGCCGCCTTCGCGAGCAAGCTCGCTCCCACAGTTGGAACGAGTACATCTGGCAGAGATTGGTCGGCTGTCAGGCCGCCTTCGCGAGCAAGCTCGCTCCCACAGAACAGCCAAAGCAAAACAGCCAAATCGCGCATCGCTTGTGCTTCTCACCACTCAACAGGATGAGCGTTAGCTCGGCTGCAGCTCTTGATCTTGCCGTGCTGGCCCCTTCGGCAGGCTGAGTGGAGGGATTGATCCGGGGGTGGGAGCGCAGCGACCGTTTGGCGCAGCCAAACACAGCGAGAGGAGGTGCAGCGAAGCAAACCGTAGGCGCTGCGCCCGGATCGATCCCGGAGCGAAGGAACCCCGAGCCCCAGCGAGCGGGCCGAACGCCGGGGCCCAGCCTTTTGCTTACTTTTCGGCGTCTGGAAAAGTGAGTCGCTGTAAGAGCGAAACCGCCAGCCGCAGCACCCAAAGAAACGGATATACACCCACCCCCCAAGAGCATGGTCGACCCAAAGGCCGCCAAGCCTAAAAGCCCTAAGCCAAATCAGGATCCCGAAAAGAACGCAAAGTGTTGCTCTCCAACTCATACCGCAATTCTTCAATCAAAGCCTCAACCGACTCCCGCGTCCGCAGCGCATCAAGCTTCAACCCACTGATCACCAGATCCACCTGCCCCGACACCGGGTGATAAAGCTTCACCGTCAGCGAATGATCCCCATCCACCAGACACTCACACGCCAGCGGCGAAAAACTGCGTTCAAGCTGCGTGCGCAACTGCGCAAGATTCATCATCAGACTGTTCCTATAACGACTGCGAAGGGCCGCGATCCCGAGCCAGAAAAAACTCGTATCGCACCCCGCCAGACTAAGAACAGCCGTCGACCGCCAACACCTCAATATGCACCTGATGAACTAGTGCATTTGCACCTCAGCGCTGGCCCTTGGCGCCCCACTCCCCGGAAAACAATCCACGCTCGCGCGCCCAGACAATCGCCTCGCTGCGACTGTGCACATCGAGCTTGGAATACACCGTGGCGACATGATTACGCACCGTGTTCGGCGCCAGTTTCAGCCGCGCCGCGATCTCCTTGTCCGCCAGCCCTTCGCAGATCAACCCCAGCACATCGCGCTCACGCGCCGTCAGATCGGTGAACGAAACGCTAGGCAGTTGCGGCGAGTTGACCTTTTTCACATTGGCCAGTTTCTCGATCAACGTACGACTGAACCAGGAAGCATCTTTCATCACCTCCTCAATCGCCGCCACCAACTCAAGCTCGGTACGCTTGCGCTCGGTGATGTCCATCAACACCAGCAAATAACACGGTGTGTCCTGAATATTCACGGTGTCAGCGGACAGCGCGCACTCGAGCAGATCCGCATCTTTCTTGCGCACCCGCACATCCACCCGATCCACCCGCCCGTTTTTCGCCAGCGCCGCCAGCAACCGCGTGCACGCGCCGCTGTCATCGATAAAGTCCAGCTGCGGCACGGTTTTGCCGAGCACGTCGTCGCTGTCATAAGCCAGGGTTTCGAGGAACGCCTGATTGACGTCGATCACCTGCTGTTCGTCAGCACTGCAAATCAGGATCGGCACCGGCGTCAGGCGAAACGCCTTGGCAAAACGCTCCTCACTCTGCCGCAACGCCACCTCGGCCTTGTGCCGCAGCTCCATGTCGACAAAGGAGAACAGCATGCAATCCTCATCGTTGAGCGTCAGCGGCTGGCCGGCCACGATCACCTGCTTGCTGCTGCCATCGGGCAGGCGCAGCTCGGCTTGCATCTGCGGGATGGTCGCGACGTCGCGCAGGCGCTGAATAGCCAGGTCCCGGTGTTCGGCCTGCTCGAAAATGTCGATTTCATAAGAGGACGTGCCAATCACCTGCTCGCGGGTGTACCCGGTCATTTCCAGAAACCCCGGATTGACCTTGATGTAACGCAGATCACTGAGCCGGCAGATCACTGCCGGTGCCGGGTTGGCGTTAAACGTCCTTTCGAAGCGCTGCTCGGCATTGGCCCAATCGGTGACATCGCTCATGATCAGCACCAGCGACTCGGGCTGCCCTTCGCGGTCCGTGAGAATCATGCTGCGCACGCTGTGCACCCAGATTCGCTCCGGGTCGTCGCTCGGCGACACTTCGATCAGCACGTCATTGAAACTCTCACAGCGCGCTACCCGGCTGATCGGGTAGTTTTCGGCGGTGATCGAGTGATTATTGCGATAGCGCAGGTTGAATTTCTTGGCGTATTCGTCGGCATTGTGGCCCAGATCGGTGATCCGCTTGACACCGTGCATGGCCAGCGCAGCTTCGTTGGCCCAGAGAATGCTCTGATCCAGCTCCAACAGGATCACCCCGTCGGACAGCCCGGCGATGATCTGCTGCAACTGGCGGCGGTTGGTTTCGGTGGTCAGGACTTCCTGGCTCATTGGATCTCCACAAGTGATACGGCCATGTGAAGAGTACGACCGCACGCGCTTGCGATCGTGCCAGCGTTAAATTCTTGCAACAACGCAAATCCCCTGTGGGAGCGAGCTTGCTCGCGAATGCGGTACTTCATTCAAAACATTTTTCGACTGTCACTATGCCTTCGCGAGCAAGCTCGCTCCCACAGGATTCAGTGTTGGCTTGAGGTTTCGACCAACTCGCGCAGCGTATCGAGAAACAGCTTCAGTACCGGCGAAGCATCGTCCGCCCGATAAGTGGCATACAGCGGCACCTCCGGCAACGCCGGGGTCAAGCGCCGGAATACCAACCCCGCCGGGGCCAGTTGCTCAATGGACGCCGGTAACAACGCCACGCCAAACCCGGCGCGCACCAGACTCAGCAAGGTCTGCACCTCGATCACTTGTTGACGAATCTGCGGCGTGAACCCGGCCTGAATGCAGCACTGAAACAGAAAATGGGCGAACCGCGACTGCTTCAATTCCAGCGCCACAAACGGCTCCTGTGCCAGATCCGCCGGCGCCAGCACCGCGCGGCCAGCCAGCGGATGATCCGCCGGCATCACCACGTTGATCGGCTCGTAGATCAGCAGTTCATTGCGCAACTGCGGATCGTCATAGCCGACGCGAAACACGCAAGCGTCGATGCGTTTCTCCTTCAACGCCTTGACCTGCGCCGCCGGGGTCATTTCATGCAAACGCCAGTTGACCTGCGGATAACGCTGGCGAAACAGGTGCAAGGCCTTGGGCAGCACGCCGACCATCACCGAACTGATCATGCCGATTTCCAGCTCACCGAGTTGTCCGCGCCCGGTCTGCCGCGTCAGGTCCAACGCCCGCTCAAGCTGTTCGAACACCAGCGGCGCCTGCTCCTTAAGCATCTGCCCCGCCGCCGTGAGTTCGACCCGATGATGGCTGCGCTCGAACAACGGCGTGCCGAGTTCTTCCTCCAGCAAACGAATCTGCTGGCTCAGCGGCGGCTGGCAGATATGCAGGCGCTCGGCGGCGCGACCGAAGTGCAGCTCATCGGCCAACGCCATGAAGTACCGCAGCAGACGCAGATCCATGACGGCTTACCCCAGACTCAGCGGCGTCGAACGCTGGCGTACGCCGGTCAGCGCGAACAAGGCATTGGCGATGGCCGGCACTACCGAAGGGCTGCCCAACTCGCCGACGCCACCGGGCTTACTCGGCTCGCCATTCAACACGACGATGTCGGTGGCCGGCATGTCGGACATGCGCATCACCCGGTAATCGTGGAAATTGCTCTGCACCACCCGGCCCTGTTTGATGTCGAGCCGATCGAACAACGCATGGCCAAGTCCCCACATCAGACCGCCGTAGATCTGTTCCTCGACACCGCCCGGCGAAACCGCCAGACCGCAATCGACCACACAGGTGAGTTTCTCGACCTGGGCCTTGCCATCAACCGTTGCCACTCGCGCAACCACCGCAATAAAACTGGTGTAACCCTGGTTGGTGGCGATCCCCAGCGCCGTGCCCGGCGGCAACGGTTTGCCCCAACCGGCGCGTTCGGCAGCCTGCTTGAGCACGGCCACATGCCGTGGCCGCTCCTGCATATTGGCCAGCCGGAACGCCAATGGATCTTCGCCTGCGGCGTGGGCCAGTTCATCCATGAAGCCTTCCACGGCGAACACGTTGGGGATGAAGCTCACCGAGCGATACCAGCCGCTGGGCACGTGGCTTTCATGCTTGACCCAGTTCAGTTCCAGGTGCGGTGGTCGATAGGCGAAGTCCCACGCGGTGATCGCCTCGGTGGTGCTGTAATCCATATGGTCCGGCCGTTCGAAGTAACCCGGCTCCCACTGCTCCGGCGAGGCCGGCGACACCGCGTGCAGTTGCAGCGCGGTGAGTTTGCCCTGGGCGTCGAGCGCGCCTTTGACTCGATGCAAGGTCGCGGGGTGATTGAACAGCGCGTGCATTTCGTCCTCGCGACTGTTGAGCAGTTTCACCGGCACGCCGGTTTTCTGCGCCAGATACGCGACTTCGAACAACCAGTACTTAGCCTCCCGCGCGCCGAAACTGCCGCCGGAGACCAATTCATGAATGGTCACGTTGGCCTTGTCGATGCCGCACACGGTTTGCGCCGCTTCCAGTGCCGAGGACGGCACCTGCACACCGCCCCAGTAAGTGATCGCTTTGTCCTTGACGCGTGCGGTGATGCAGATCGGTTCCAGCGGGTTTTGCACCTTGTAGGGCATGGTGTAATCGGCTTCGATCAGCTTCGCCGCGCCTGACCATTGCCCGGCGACTTCACCCTGAGCCATGGCTTTGACGGTTTGTGCTTGCGGATCGCCGATGGCCTTGACCTGCGCGCTGGAGAGTTGCTCGCTGTCGAACCCGGCCAAGGGCGAATCGCTCCATTTGATCGCCAGCAGATTGCGCCCCTGCTGCGCGGCCCAGAACGTATCCGCCAACACAGCGACGCCTTCCTGATTGCCGCCGAGCACATCAGGGCGCCCCGCAATCGCCAGCACTTTGCGCACGCCCGGCACCTGCAACGCGGCCGCTGAGTCGACGCTGAGCACTGTCGATCCAACCACCGGCGCGCGCTGAATCACAGCGACCAGCATGTCCGGTAGTTGCACGTCGATGCTGTACTTGAATTGCCCGCAGACTTTGGCTGCCGCATCACGTTTGTGGCGCAGTTTGCCAATGTATTTGAACTGCGCCGGATCCTTCAGCTTGACGTTTGTCGGGGCTGGCAGATTCGCCGCGACGCCGACCAGTTCGCCGTAACCGAGGCTGCGTTTGTTCGCAATGTGAACGACCCGACCTTCTTCCGTGGTGCAACTGTCAGGGCTGACTTTCCACTGCTTGGCGGCTGCCGTGATCAGTAGCGCCCGCGCCATGGCACCGGCCATGCGCAGGCGCTCGTATTCCAGGGAAACACTGGTGCTGCCGCCAGTGGAAAAGACCTTCCAGACCGGATGAATGTAGGTCTCGAAGAACGGATCTTCCGGGGTGATGACCTGCACGGTCATCGGATTGACGTCCAGTTCTTCCGCCACGCACGCGGCCAGCGCTGTTTGCGTGCCGGTGCCGGAATCGTGCTTGTGCACCACCAGTTTCACCGTGCCGTCGGGAAAGATGCGCACCCAGGCATTGGGTTCGAATTCACTCGCCGGGGCCGGCGCTTTTGGGTCAGTCGCCGCCATGCCACTCGGCAGATAAAGAGCAATCGCCAGGCCCGAAGCAACCGTCGCTGCTTGCTTGAGAAACACTCGGCGCGGCAATTCTGTGCGACTGTCGTCGATAAGGCTCATCACGCCTCCTTCGGCGCATTCGCCGCGCGTTTGATCGCTTTTTTGATGCGCCCGTAAGTGCCGCAGCGGCAGATATTCCCGGACATCGCATTGCGGATCGAGTCATCGGTCACCGCCGCACCGGTGTTGAGCAACGCGGCGGCGGACATGATCTGCCCGGATTGACAGTAACCGCATTGCGGCACATCTTCGGCGATCCAGGCCAATTGCAACGGGTGGTTTTGCGTCGGTGACAAGCCTTCGATGGTGGTGATGCGGTGGCCCGCGACGGCGGCCGCCGGCAATTGGCAGGAACGTACCGCGACGCCGTCCAGGTGCACGGTGCAGGCACCGCACAGGCCCATGCCGCAACCGAACTTGGTGCCGGTGAGTTTCAGTTGATCACGCAGTACCCATAACAAGGGCATGGAGGAGGACGCTTCATCCAGCTCGCGTCGTTCGCCGTTAACCGTGAATGCAATCATTGTCAGGCTCCAAAAGAGCGGCCCGTCTTTGTGCGGGCCTGGTGACCGATTATTGGAACCCCGGGCAAAACGCGGCCAGCGACGATTTCTGCCAACCGCTGTAAGCAGGACTAACAACATGTACAAGCGATACCCGTCGGTGCAGTCCATGAGCGCGTTTATCCACGCGGCGCGCAGCGGCAGTTTCTCCAGTGCTGCGCGTAAGCTCGACCTCACGCACAGTGCGATCAGTCAGCAGATCCGCGCGCTGGAAGATTTCATCGGCAAGCCGCTGTTCGTGCGTGAAGGTGGCGGCAGCAATCTGACCGACGCCGGGCAGTTGTTTGCCAGTGTGCTGTCGGACGGTCTGGCGCAGATTGATCGCGCCTTGTCCTCGGTGAAAAACCGCAGCATGGCGCAACGCCTGACCCTCGACGTCGACAGTGAACTGGCGCAGAGCTGGCTCAATCCGCGCCTGCCGCAGCTGCTCGATGAACTGCCGGATTACGAGGTGACGCTGCTGTCGATGCCGCGCAGTGATCGCAGTACGTTTGAGCGAGTGGATCTGGCGTTGCGTTATGGCTATGGCGATTGGGACGACTGCGAGATGACGCAGATTTGTGGCGATCGGGTATTGGCGGTGGCTTCGCCAGAGTTGCTTGAACGCTATGGTTTGCAAGTGCCGCTTAGCCCGGCGCAGATCCTGCAGTTGCCGCTATTGGGGTATACGCGGCGGTCGTGGATTCCATGGCTGGATGCGGCTGGGATGACACCGACCGAACCGTCGGCGCGGGTGATTTTTGATAATGCGGCGAATCTGATTGCGGCGGCTGAGGCCGGCGTTGGTGCGGGGTTGGTGCGTGGATTACTGGCGGCTGATGCGTTGCGCAGTGGGCGATTGGTGGCGTTGAACGAGGCGCAGATTGCGGCGCATTACAACCTTTATGCGGTATGGCCGCATGGGCAGGCGGAGCGTGTGGCGCCGGTGGTTGATGCGGTTAGACAGTTAGTCCTGTGTACGCTTGAGAACCCTGCCCTCACCCTAGCCCTCTCCCAGAGGTAGAGGGGACCGATCGGGGAATATTGGCGAATGACACCGACGTGCACCTCCTGCTGGGAATCCATAATCGATTCCATCTGACAGGGGAATGCTTCAGAAAATCGTCGACCTGAACCAGCCTCGCCGAATCCATAATCGCCTCGGTTTCTCAGGTCGATGCATCGCGAAAGACACCTCGGTCGGCCCCCTCTCCCTCCGGGAGAGGGCTGGGGTGAGGGTCGCTTTTGACCTGTCCATATCGAACGCATATCACCACCGCGCCCAATTAATATTGTACGAACCCAACCCCGCCTTCCAATACTCGCCCTCAGCAACCACCCACCCGGGCCGGATGCGAACAGGCGAGGGAATGCGCATGTCTTGCGCATAGCAACGGCCGATTGCCCGGGACGTGGATGCCGAGAGCCGCAAGGCTCCCTTCCCCGCTATCAGGAGATCGACTGCAATGATCATCGATATCAGCTGCTATCCCACGGATCTCGTGGACCTCGCCTGGAGGCATGACGGTGACCCGTTCACCGGCGAGCGTCTGCTGGAGATGATGGATGGCCCGTACATGGTCAACGGCAAGCCGCGCCGTATCGACAAAGCCTTCATCCAGCCGCCGCAAGGCAACACGATTTACACCTGGACCGACGGCGACCTTACCGGCCGCGAATCCATCGACGCCTACATGGCCTATACCCTGAAAATGGTCCAGACCTACCCGGACCGCTTCATCGGCTGCTTCGTCTACAACCCGCGCTGCGGTGTGGAAAACGGCGTCGAGGCGATCGAGCGCTACGTCAAGGAACACGGTTTCGGCATGGTGCAGATGCAGGCCAACATGCACGCCTACCGTCCTGACCGTGCCCTCGATTGGGTTCGCCCATGCTTCGAGAAATGCGCCGAACTGGGCATTCCGGTCAAGCTGCACACCGGCGATGGGCCTTACAGCATCCCGTCGGAATGGGTGCCGATGATCAAGGAGTTTCCCAACGTCAATTTCATCATGGCCCACTTCGGCGTGCAGACCGGCGGCGTCTATGTGTTCGAACCGATGCAATGGGCGATGGAATTGCCCAACGTCTACTGCGAATCCGGCTGGTGCCTGCAATCGCGGATCGTCGAATTCGCCAAGGTCTTGCCGACGCACAAGATCCTCTTCGGCACCGACACGCCACCGAACGAACCGGGCATGTGGCTGCGCCTGCTCGAAGTGCTCTGCCACGAGCCGCCGCAAGGCCTGAACCTCGACGAGGACACCCTCGAAGAATATCTGGGCAACAACACCGCGCGGATGATCGGCCTCGAACCGACCCCGCCACCGCGTTCCGTTTCCGAAGCAGAGGCGCAACTCAAGCGTCCCGTCACCACTCAACTGGCCAGGAGCTGAACCGATGATCATCGACACCCATCTGCACCCCACCAATCTGGTCGACGAGGCCTGGCGCCACACCGGCGAACCGTTCACCGGCGAGCGCATGCTCAAGTTGATGGACGGCCCGTACATGATCAACGGCAAACCGCGCCGCATCGACATGGGTTTCATCCAGCCGCCACCGGGCAACACCGGTTATCGCGACGGCAACCGCCGGGGCCGCGAGGGCGTGCGCGACTACATGTCCTACGTCGCCGAACTCTGTGTGAAGTACCCGGACCGCTTCATCGGCAACTTCAACTTCAACCCGCGCTGGGGACCGGAAAACGGTGCGGCGGAGCTGGAATTCCACATCAAGGAATACGGCTTCAAGATGCTCAAGCTGCACGCCAACATGCACGGCTATCGCCCGGATCGCGCACTCGACTGGTTGCGCCCGGCGATGAAGGTCTGCGCCAAGTACAACATCGTCGTGCTGATCCACACCGGCGACGGCCCGTACACGATTCCGACGATGTTCTACCCGATCATCCGCGAGTTTCCGATGGTCAATTTCATCATCGGCCACTTCGGTATCCAGACCGGCGGCAACTACTCGTTCGAGGCGTTCTGGATGGCCATGGACACGCCGAACGTTTACTGCGAATCGGGCTGGTGCTTCCAGTCGCGGATCGTCGAGTTCGCCAAGGAGCTGCCGCGCAACAAGATCGTGTTCGGCACCGATTCGCCGCCGAACGAACCGGGCATGTGGCTGCGCGAACTTGAGGTGTTGTGCTCACCCGCGCCGCAAGGTCTGGGTATCGATGAGGATCATCTCGAAGACTACCTGGGCAACAACATCGCCCGGTTGTGCGGGATCGAACCGACGCCACCGCCCAAGGATCTGGTCGAGGCCGACATACGCCTGACCACCACCTATCTGTAGCCATACACAAAACCTGTGGGAGCGAGCTTGCTCGCGATAGCGGTGTGTCATTTAGCGGTGATAGTGACTGATACACCGCTATCGCGAGCAGGCTCACTCCTACAGGGGATCTGTGTTCAACCCAGGCACACAGCGACTTTACAGGCACGAAGATGACCCGGCGTTCGCTCGACCGGCAGGCCAACGGCTGGCCGCGCGATCGCCCTCTCACCCCTGCGTGCCTGCTTTTTACGAGGTGACACCATGACCCGTTCGACGCTCGGCGATTCTCAGGACTTTCACGTGTTCATCGACGGCTATCGCCGTGAGTACCCGGACGATGTGCTGACTGTCACCCCAGCGATTTCCGCCGATCAGGACGTCACCGCCCTGGTCGATGCCCTCGCCACCCAAGGTCGCGATCCACTGCTGATCTGCGAACACGTCGGCAACCTCGGTGTGCCGGTGGCGACTAATCTGTTTGCCTCCCGAACCCGTATTGCCCGGCTGTTCGGCGTCACTGCGGCGCAACTGCACGAAACCTTCCAGGCCCGCGTCAATCAGCCCATCGCACCACGCTATGTGGAGAGCGGTCCGATCCTCGATGAGGTCTTCGAAGGCGAAGCGCTGGACCTGGCGCTGCTGCCGATGCTCAAGCATTTCGCCAGCGATCGCGGCCCATACATCACCAACGCAATCATCATCGCCGAAGACCCGCTGACCGGCATCGCCAACATGAGCTATCACCGCTCGATGCGCCACGCCCGCCAAGCGCTTGCGACCAGTCTGCATTCACGCGGGCACTTGTGGCGAATGTTGCAGACCGCTCGCGAGCGTGGCGAAGAACTGCGCGTGGCGATGGTCGTCGGTGCGCATCCGTTGTTCATGCTCGCCGCCGCTGCACGTTTGCCCTACGGCAGCGATGAACGCGCTGTGGCTGGCGGACTGTTCGGCGCACCGCTGGAGCTGGTGAAAACCCCGCGCTACGGCATCGGTGTGCCAGCGTATGCCGAGTTCGTGCTGGAAGGTGCGATCGACCCGGCGGCCTACGCCGAGGAAGGCCCGTTCGGTGAATTCAGCGGTTACTCCTCGGATCGTTCGACCAACAACGTGCTGCGCGTGGATACGCTGTTAAAGCGCAAAGACGCTTGGCTGGTCGACGTCATGGGCGGCCGCTACGCCGAACACCTGACCCTTGCCCGCCTGCCGCGCGAAGCGGAAATGAGCGAGAAGCTGAAAGCGCGGTTCCCCGCGGTCACTGCCGTGCATTACCCCAATTCCGGCACGCATTTTCACTGCTACGTCGCGCTGGACCAAAGCCGTGACGGCGAGGCGCGGCAGATCATGCTGGCGCTGCTCGGCTGGGATCCGTACCTGAAAACAGTGATCGCAGTGGACAGCGATATCGACATCAGCGATGACAGCCAGGTGCTGTGGGCACTGGCCACGCATTTCCAGCCGCATCTGGATATTTTTACCATTGATGGCTTGCCGGGCAGTCCGCTCGATCCATCGTCCTCGGTGAATGGCACCACCTCGCGGATGGGCCTCGATGCAACTCGCGGCTCCGGGTTTGACGGAATCAAGGCGCAGCTCGATCAAGAGGTACTCGAACGCGCGCGGGTTCTGCTCAAAGGACTTGAATCATGAACCGCCAGCGGATGGTGGTCGGTATCAGCGGCGCGTCCGGGTTTATCTATGGCGTGCGACTCCTGCAATTGCTCGCCGAGCTGAACATCGAAAGCCACCTGATCACCAGCCGTGCCGCGCTGCTGACCATGGCCCACGAAACCGACTACAAATTGGCCGACGTGACCGCGCTGGCCAGCCATTATCACCGCGCCGATGACGTCGCTGCCGGAATTGCCAGTGGCTCGTTTCGTTGCCTGGGTATGGTCGTCGCGCCGTGTTCGATGCGCACCTTGGCGGAGATTGCCACCGGCACGTCCTCGGGGCTGATCGGTCGTGCCGCCGACGTCACGCTCAAGGAACGTCGCACGCTGGTGTTGATGGCCCGGGAAACCCCGCTGACCCTCGCC
This sequence comes from Pseudomonas sp. 29, assembly GCF_002754355.1. Lineage (NCBI taxonomy): Bacteria > Pseudomonadati > Pseudomonadota > Gammaproteobacteria > Pseudomonadales > Pseudomonadaceae > Pseudomonas > Pseudomonas sp. 29. The sequence continues at coordinate 5,366,595 of NZ_PEEY01000001.1, read as the reverse complement.
CATCTGCGCAACATGACCGCCGTTACCGAGATGGGCGGGATCATCGCCCCGCCGGTGCCCGCCTTCTATGCCCGCCCGGAGAACCTGGCGCAAATGGTCGACCACAGCCTCGGTCGCGTGCTCGATCTGTTCGGCCTCGATGCGGGCGTCGCCACCCGCTGGCGAGAACACACAACCCCCTGTAGGAGTGAGCCTGCTCGCGATGACGTTGTATCAATCACATAAATGTCGGCTGATACACCGCCATCGCGAGCAGGCTCACTCCTACAGAAAAGCAGCATCACCCGAATTCAGTGTGCACCGGTCAATCAAAGGAGCCTCACCATGAACACCCCCTTCAACGCCCCAACCCGCAACACCAAAATCCCCGTGACCATCCTCACCGGCTTCCTCGGCGCGGGTAAAACCACCCTGCTCAATTACATCCTCAAGGAAAACCACGGCCGCAAAATCGCCGTGATCGAAAACGAGTTCGGCGAAGTCGGTATCGACGGCGACCTCGTCCTCAGTTCCGAGACCGAAGAAATCTACGAGATGGTCAACGGCTGCGTGTGCTGCACTGCCGAGGTTCGCGAGGACCTGGTGCGCATCGTCCGCGAACTGGTGGCGCGGCCGGTGCGACTCGATCACATCCTCATCGAAACCAGTGGCCTGGCCGATCCGTATCCAGTGGCGCAGAGCTTCTTCATCAATGACCCGATCGCCGAAGAAGTAGAACTCGACGCGATCGTAACCATGGTCGACGCCAAACACATCGCTCAGCATCTGGAGGATCTGCAACTCGATGGCGTCGACAATCAGGCGGTGGATCAGATTGTCTGCGCCGACCGGATCGTCATCAACAAGGTCGATCTGGTCAGCAGCGACGAGGTGGACGTTCTGCGCGGCAAGATCCGTGGTTTGAACGCCACAGCGGATCTGGTGACCTCGACCCATGCGCAAATCGACCTGACGAAAATCCTCGGCATCGGCGCATTCGAATGCACGCAGAAGCTCATGGAAATCGGTGCTGAACCTGAGCACCACGACCACCACGCTCATCATCACGATGCGCCCGATCACGAACACGATCCAAGCGTGTCATCGGTGGGCATCGCCGTGGACGGCGCGGTCAACCTGATGGCCTTCCACCGCTGGATCAGCGAACTACGTTCCTCTCAGGCCGACAATCTGTACCGCATGAAAGGCGTGCTGGCGGTGGCCAACGAGGACCAGCGCTACGTGCTGCAAGGCGTGCACAGTCTGGTGGAATTCCGCGCCTCGACCGCGTGGGGCACGGAGCCCCGCTCGAGCAAGATCGTATTCATCGGCCGCGACCTCGACCGCGCGGCGCTGAACCAGGGCTTCGCCGCCTGCCTGGCAGGCTGAAACAAGGCATCGGAGCCGGTGGATGGCGGCTTCGCAGCACGAATGACTGATGTTCGCCACTTGGGGCTGCACAAGTCCCTGTGGGAGCGAGCTTGCTCGCGAAGAGGCCGTCACATTCAACCTCTCAGTTGACTGACATATCGCCTTCGCGAGCAAGCTCGCTCCCACAGGGTTCCACTGTGTCCTTGAGCTGATCAGCATCAGACGAATACCCCTCTCTACCGCATAAAAACAGCCAGAGGTGTTTCCCCATGTCGTCAGCCCCATCTCCAACGCAATCCGCCGCCACCGTGCACCCCGTCGACCGCATTTTACCGGTGCGACAGATGCTCACCCTCGGCCTGCAACACATGGCCGTGTCGTACATCGGCGCCATCGCCGTGCCGTTGATTGTCGCCAGTGCCTTGAAAATGTCTCATGCCGACACGGTGGTGCTGATCAGCACCACGCTGTTCTGCTCGGGCATCGCCACCCTGTTGCAAACCGTTGGTTTCTGGAAATTCGGCGTGCGCCTGCCAATTCTGCAAGGCGTGGCGTTCAGTAGCGTCGGCCCGGTGATCGCCATCGGCAGCAACCCGGAGGTGGGCTTTGCCGGAGTCTGTGGGGCGGTGATCGGAGCCGGGTTGTTCACCATGCTGATGGCGCCGTTCGTGGGTCGATTGCGGCGATTTTTTCCGCCGGTGGTGACCGGTTGCATCGTCACCGTGATCGGCTTGCAGCTGTTCCCGATTGCCTATGAATGGGTCGGCGGCGGGCGCAACGCGAGCAACTTCGGCGCCCCGGCGTTTCTCGGTGTGGCGGTGGTGGTGTTGCTGACGATTCTGCTGGTCAACCGCTACGGCAGCCCGCTACTGCGCAACATGGCGGTGCTGATCGGTATGCTGATCGGTGCAGGCCTCGCGTATGGCCTCGGCATGGGCAGTTTCCACAGCGTCGAAGAAGCGCCGTGGCTGACCGTACCCTACCCGTTCTATTTCGGTCTGCCGACTTTCAGTCTGATCCCGATCGCGACCATGGTGGTGGTGATGATCGTGCAGATGGTCGAGTCGATGGGGCTGTTCGTGGCCATCGGCGACATCGTTGAAAAGCCGGTGGAAGACAAACAGGTCATCAATGGCCTGCGCGCCAACGGTCTGGCCAGCACCATCGCCGGGATGTTCGCCGCGTTTCCGTTTATCGCCTTCATGGAAAACGTCGGCCTGGTGATTCTGACCGGCGTGCGCAGCCGTTGGGTGGTCGCAGTCAGCGGCCTGCTGATGTGCTCGATTGCCCTGGTGCCGAAGGCCGGCGCGATCATCGCTTCGATGCCGACCGCCGCCCTCGGAGGAGCTGGCATCGCCATGTTCGGCGTGGTCGCAGCGGCAGGCATTCAGACCCTCGCCAAAGTCGACTACGAGCGCAATCGCTACAACGTGCTGATCGTCGGTTTCACCATCGCCGCCGCGCTGGTACCGGTGCTCGCGCCAACCTTGTTCAAACAACTCCCCGAGTGGTCGCAGCCGTTCCTGCACAGCAGCGTGGTCATCGCCTGCCTGGTGTCGGTGCTGCTCAACGCCGCGCTGAATGGCGTCAGTGTGGCGGAAACCACCGCCAGCAAATCCGCCTCGCACATCCTTTAGTTTGGAGCTGCCCATGACTCAACTTCAGAACATCCTGATCAAGCACCCGGTCGCGGTGATGACCGGCCTGCGCGGCCCCCGCGCGCGGGCCGGTGCCGTGGACATCCGCGTGGTCAATGGCCGCATTGCCGAAATGGCTGCGAACCTTGAGCCACAACCCGGCGAACGGGTGATCGACGCGCGCAACTGCGTGGTCTACCCGGGCTGGATCAACACCCACCACCACCTGTTCCAGAACCTGCTCAAAGCCGTGCCCGAAGGTTTGAATCAAGACCTGCAAGGCTGGCTGGCCAGCGTGCCCTACCCGCGCCTCAACCGCTTTACCCCGCAACTGGCGCGGATCGCCGCGCGGTTGGGCATGGTCGAATTGCTGCTGTCCGGCGTCACCACCTGCGCCGATCACCATTATCTCTACCACGCCCACGGCAGCACCGAGACCGGTGATCTGCTGTTCGATCTGGCGGATGAGTTTGGCCTGCGCTTTGTCCTGTGCCGTGGCGGCGCGCTGGAGTCGGCGAGCGCCCATCCGGGCTTCTCGAAAACCGCGCTGCAACCGGAAAGCCTTGAGCAAATGGTCGGCGATATCGAACGGTTGAAATCGCGGTACCACCAGGACACCCCGGACGCGATGCGCCGCGTGGTGGTCGCCCCGACCACGCCAACGTTCTCGCTGCCGCCAACCCTGTTGCGCGAACTCGCGCACACCGCTCGTGGCCTCGGCTTACGCCTGCACACGCACTTGTCGGAGACACAGAACTACGTGAATTTCTGCCGCGAAAAATACAATTGCCTGCCGGTGGAATTCGTCGCCGAGCACGAATGGCTCGGCCCGGACGTCTGGTTCGCCCATGCCGTGCATCTACAACCCGGTGAAATCCGCATGCTCGCGCAGACCGGCACCGGCGTCTCCCACTGCCCGGTGAGTAACGCTCGGCTGGGCAGCGGCGTGGCGCCTGTGCCGCAGATGTATGAGGCCGGCGTGCCGATTTCCCTGGGAGTGGATGGCGTAGCCTCGAACGAGTCCGGAAGCATGGTTGGCGAAGCCAACACTGCATGGCTGATCCACCGCGCAGAACAAGGCGCCTCGGCGACCACGGTGGAAGATGTCATTCACTGGGGCACGGCGGGCGGCGCGCAAGTGCTAGGCCTCGGCGCCGTTGGCACACTTGAAGTCGGTCAGGCGGCAGATCTGGTGATCTACAGCCTCGACCATCCACGCTTCTATGGCTTCCACGACAGCGCCGTCGCGCCCGTGGTAGCGGGTGAACCGATTACGGTGAAATACAGTTTGGTCGGCGGCCGCGTGGTCGTGGAGAACGGCGTGATTCCGGGCCTGGACATTGAACGCATGCGCGCCGAAGCATGGGAAGGTGTGCAGCAACTGATGAACGTCGACGACTGATTCCAATCCACCACAACTTCAATGTGGGAGCGAGCCTGCTCGCGAAGGCATATTGTCAGCCACTGCAACATTGAGTGATCCAACGCTTTCGCGAGCAGGCTCGCTCCCACATAAAGCCGTCGCATTCGCGACTTTCGGCTTTCTCGACTAACGTTATTACCTCATCGGACAGAGCCCCTGCCCGCAATACAGGGCTCTTTTTCAAGGAGAGACTGATGACGTCGCGTCGCAACATCGAACAGACCTATCGCACCTGGTCCAGCCCGATTCTGCTGGAGCTGAAAAAGCGTGAACACCAAATGGCGCCGGTCGAGCGTCAGGCACTTGAGAATGTTCTGGTGGAAAGAAGGTTGCTGGACATCGGCGGCCCGGAGGGTATTGAACGTCGTCGAAACAGCGGTGCCTGACACTGCACTTTCGCGAGCAGGCTCGCTCCCACAGGGTTTGAAGTTGTTCACAACATTTGTGTTCATCCGCAATCACTGTGGGAGCGAGCCTGCTCGCGAAGAGGCCCGTGTAGACGCCTCCATCATTTGGGCCGACGCACCGCCCTCACCCGACCACTGTCGCCGCCACCGCAATAGAAACGATCGGCTCCGTCGGCCTCCAGCCCCGAAACACCCGAGCCCTTTGGCATCTTCAGCGACTCGATAACCTTGCCATCCTGCGGATCGATCCGCCGCAGCTCACTCTCATCCGCCTCCCAAGTGCCATGCCACAACCCGCCATCCACCCAGGTCACCCCGGTGACAAACCGGTTCGACTCCAACGTACGCAGGATCTCGCCGGTCTGCGGATCAATCTGATGAATCTTGCGCTCGCGATACTGCCCGACCCATAACGAGCCATCCGCCCAGGCCATGCCTGAGTCGCCGCCATTGCCCGGGGCCGGGATGGTGTGGAGCACGCGCCCCGTGGCCGGATCGATCTTGTGGATGCGGCGGTCGGCAATCTGGTACAGGTGCTGGCCGTCAAAAGCGGTACCGCCGTCGGCGCCAACCTTGATCGTGCGCACGGTTTCGCCACTGGCCGGATCCAGAGCATTGAGCTGGCCGTCGCTGGCGAACCAGACCTGCTGGCCATCGAATGTCACGCCGTGAATGCCTTTGATGCCATCAAAAGGACCGTACTCGCGAAGGACTTCTGCATTTGAGTGTTTCATGGCAACTTCCTCGTGGATGTGTGGCTCCAGCCTAGCCATTGCCCAGTGACACCGGGAGTAACAAGATCGTCGCGAAACCCGGTAGCGGTGGCGTCATCCAACGCCGCGCCCGGCCCACGCCGAAGGCCTGCACTTTGTCCGCCAGCGCCAATGCCTCCAACGCCCGCTGAACCTGGCGCTGACTATTGCCCAAGGCCAGTGCCAACGCCGAACTCGACCAAGCCTCGCCGTCGGCAAGCAAGGCCAGCAACGCCGCGTATTTGTCTTCAACCGGCAACGTCAGCAACGCAACGTCCTCAGCCACCAGCGCAAAGCCCCTTGGTGTTGCGGCGATATTCGCCAGCGGCTTCAGTGCCGCACGCAATCGGCCAATTTCGACCCGCAGGCGAGCACGGTGCGATTCATCCGTGAGGGGGAAACCAAAGGCTGTGGCGAACAGCGTTTCGCGCGCCACATCGTCCGGCCAGGCTTGCGCAAGTAATCGTGCGAGACTGAACAGCACCGGCCGCGTGGCCAGCGCCACCGTCATGCCGGCACCGCGCACGCTATAGCGGCAGGCATCGACGATCAGTGTCGACGAGTTGAACAAAGCTTCAACCTGCGCCAGATTCACTCGTTGCGCCTGACCGGCAACGATCAACCGCGCTGCCGGCGCAGCGAGCATGTGACAGGCGTGATCGACCTCGGCGCTCAGTGCGGCGATCCCGGCCTGTTGCGCCGCAGCCTGCGCCCGAGCCAGCGCCGCGCTGGCCTTGTGTGCCTGGACCCGACGCACGGCGATTCCGGCGGCGATCAACTCATGAGCAGTACGCAGCGCCGGCGGCAACGGCGCCGGGTCAGTTTCACCCAGCAACGTTTCGGCCTCATCCAGTTCGCCGATCAACAGCAACCGGCGAATCTGCAAATAGCGCGCGTGCGCCGCGTTCACGCCGTCACCGTGCTCCTGCAAGACCCGCCGCGCCGCCTCCAGCGCCTTCACCGGCCAGCCCAGATCCCGCGCTGCCAGCGCCACCTCGGCCTCGGCGACCACACAACGCGCCCGTGACAGCGGTTCATTGCTGCCGAACGCCTTTATCGCCCGTTGCAACAACGCCTTGGCGCGGGGCAGATCACCGAGCTGAGCCATGGCAATTGCGCGCAGGGCCAGCGCCGGCGGATCCTCACGCAGAGCGACGTAGTTCAACGCGCCTAGCGGGTCACCAGCAGACAGCGCGCGGCCGGCGGCGTTGATCAGCGAATCCATGGCTCGTCCGTCCCTCGGTGGCTGAATCGTGAGCTGAGTCTGATCGCTGATTATGGCGCGTTTGGACGCTTGATCGGCTGTTTCAGTTGTTGCAACATCGGCACAGCTTTTCCAATGGATGGAGTCGAGCATGCTGGATGCAAACGCTAGCCACATTACCTTCACTGTCGAAGGCGCCAACGCCGACCTGCAAGTCCTCAGCTTCACCGGTAGCGAAGCCCTCAACCAACCGTTCCGTTTCGACCTCGAACTCGTCAGCGCCCGCCCCGACCTCAAACTCGAAGAGCTGTTGCACAAGCCCGGCGTCCTGACTTTCGGCCCGACCGGCGAAGGCAAGATCCACGGTCTGGTCTATCGCATCGAGCAAGGCGACTCCGGCAAAACCCTGACCCGTTACAGCCTCAGCCTGGTGCCACAACTGGCCTACCTGCGGCATAACCACGATCAGCAGATTTTCCAGCAACTGACCGTGCCGAAGATCATCGCTCAGGTGCTGGAAGATCGCGGCATTCTTGCCGACGCCTACAGCTTCCAGCTCGGCGCCGAATACCCGGAACGCGACTACTGCGTGCAGTACGACGAATCCGACCTGCATTTCATCCAGCGCCTGTGCGAAGAAGAAGGCATTCACTTCCACTTCCAGCACAGCAGCAGCGGCCACAAACTGGTGTTCGGCGACGACCAGACGGTGTTCCGCAAACTGAAACCGGTGAGCTACCAGCAAGACTCCGGCATGGCCGCCGACAAACCGGTGATCAAGCGCTTCAACCTGCGCCTGGAAACCCGCACCACCCGCGTCAGCCGCCGCGATTACGACTTCGAGAAACCGAAGATCCTCCCCGAAGGCGCGGTCAAAACCGAGTTCGCCCCGGACCTTGAGGACTACGACTACCCCGGCCGCTTCACCACCCGCGAGCGCGGCAAATTCCTTTCCACCCGCGCGCTGGAACGCCATCGCAGCGACTACAAACTCGCCGAAGGCAAAGGTGACGAACCAACCCTCACCAGCGGCCACTTCCTCACCCTCGCCGAACACCCGCGCGCCGAATGGAACGACCTGTGGCTGCTGCTGGAAGTCTTCCACGAAGGCAAACAACCGCAAGTACTCGGCGAAAACGTCACCAGCGACGTCACCGACCACAAAAGCGATTTCCACCAGGGCTACCGCAACAGCTTCCTCGCCACCCCGTGGGACGCGCACTACCGCCCTGCCCTCGAGCACCCGAAACCGAAAGTCCTCGGCAGCCAGACCGCCGTCGTCACCGGCCCGGCAGGCGAAGAAATCCACTGCGACCAATACGGCCGCATCAAAGTGCAATTCCACTGGGACCGCGACGGCCAGTCCAACGACAAAACCACCTGCTGGATGCGCGTCGCCAGCGGCTGGGCCGGCGCCGCGTACGGCGGCATCGCCATCCCGCGCATTGGCATGGAAGTCCTCGTCACCTTCCTCGAAGGCGATCCCGACCAGCCATTGGTCACCGGTTGCCTGTACCACAAGGAAAACGTCGTCCCCTACGACCTGCCGGCCAACAAGACCCGCAGCACCTTCAAGACCCTGAGTTCACCGGGCGGCAAGGGCTACAACGAATTCCGCATCGAAGACAAGAAAGGCGTCGAGCAGATCTACATCCACGCCCAGCGCGACTGGGATGAGAACATCGAGCACGATCAGAAGATTCGCGTCGGTAACGAACGGCACGACACCGTTGAAGCCAACACGCTGAGTGAGTTCAAAGTTGAAGAACACCGGATTACGCATCTGGATCGGGTTAGCGAAATGCGTGCGGATGATCACCTGACGGTGGGTGTGACGCAGCATCTGAAGGTGGGGACTGCGCAGTTTGTTGAGGCTGGGTCAGAAATCCATTACTACGCCGGCCAGAAGGTTGTGGTCGAAGGCGCAATGGAGCTCACGGCCAAGGCTGGCGGCAATTTCGTGAAAGTCGACGCTGGTGGCGTAACCATCAGCGGCGCCGAGGTGAAGGTCAACACTGGCGGCTCGCCTGGGGTGGGCAGCGGCATCGGGATTTTGGTGCCGTTGACTCCCGGCGCAGTTGACACCGATAAATTCGGCCAATTGCCTGACAGCGCGCCGCGCAGTCACAAGGCGCGCTACCTGTTGCTGGATGAGAAAACCGGTGAACCTCTGGTGGGCACCCCATATACGTTGAAGCTCGCTGATGGCACCCGAATTGCCGGTTATACCAACGAAGAAGGAAAAACCTTTCAGGCACTCAGCAGCAGCCCGGCAGAGGTCGAACTGCTGACACCTGTTCGCAAACCCGAGCCTGAAGAACCGTTGATCAGGGCCGGGGAAAGCGCACCCAAGGAAATGACCCTGGACTTCAAAAACGCCAACTCGGAGGGCTGAATCATGCCGGTCATGCAACCACCTCAAACGCCACAAGGCTGCACGAACACCAGTATCGAAGGTACGGTCAAACAAGCACCGCTGCCCAATCCTGATAACAAACCTTATCTGATGGAAAAAGCCAATTACGCATCGCGGTTTCCCAGATTAACGATAAAAAAAGCCAAAGATGGTGACTTCACCGGCATGGAGCTTAAACAGCTGGTAATGAGTGGATTGATTCGGGCAGATGAATACCGCTGGGATTTCAAATGGGATTACAAAGCTGAAGTCTGCTTCGACATGTCGTCCCTCCCCCCCAAACCATTCCTGAGTTCCTCATGGCTGGGCGATGACGTGAAGCCAGATCCCACGCGACGCCATTCACTCTTTCCATTCCCTAAAGGTTCAGTCAAAGGATTATTACGGCGTCCCGACGTTATCATCGTCAAGACACGCAGCTTACGTTGGCCGGGACAAGCTGGAACGGATCATCAAGGTGTTGCGCACCCGGATAATCTGGAGAGGCTAGTGGAAGTGAAGTTTCCCGGGGACGTCCTCGGTATGGCACAGCGAGAGGCTTATCTGGATATAGCAGGTGGCCCAAACCGTTTTTCTGTACTCGAAATCAATGATTGTCGAGATGACGGCGAGCGTGAACGCGACCGCGAATACAACAGACAACATAAGCCGACTGGTGAGTTCAACCCACAGCAATGGCCTGTTTTGCTGCCCCCGGCCGGAGGCCCGGGGCAAGCCCCAAGACCCGCTCCGGTACCTGTTCCCGCGTACGGCCCAACAGCGACACCCAGACCGGCGCGGGTCGAAAGCTGGACGCAACTTCAAGAGGCCGTTGAAGGGCTCTTGGAGCAAGGTGCTCAGGGCATTCGAAGGCTATCGCAAGAAATGCAACAACACCTCGAAGACGCCGCTACGTGGCTCGGAATCAAGGGTCAATGGATTAGACGTGAGTCTCAAAAAGCCTGGGAATGGGTCAGTGAAACAGGTGCGAAGATCGTTCGCTGGACGGATGAGCAACTCAGGGCTGCGTGGAAGGAAATTCAGCATTTCACCGACCTGACCTTGGAAAAGCTCAAGGAAATCGACTGGATGCAAGTATTGATTGACGTAGGAACAGTCGTTGCCACCGTTGTGGTGGCTTTTGCTATTGGAGCGGCACTGGTTGCTGCCGGTGTGCCTGCTGCTATCGTCGCAGCAATTTTGGTTATCGTTCGACTGGCTCAGCTTTCATGGGCCGTGCTGGTCACCATTTTGGGCGGCGCTGCTATCACTGCTGCGGCGACAGCCTGATAAAAGAGAGCTTTATGAATACATTGGAAAAACTGAGCGAACAAGCTCCAGACCTGACGTTTGAGCTACCCGATAACACCCCCGTTGTACGACTCGGGTTGATCGCAACCCTCTACTTCAAGGAAGGCTACTCGCTGCAAAGCAAGCGCAATGTCATGCAATGCTTCACCCGATTCAAAGAAGAGTTCGGCCAGCATCTGAAGGGACAGTTCGACGACCGCTACAAGAAACTGACAGATTCCGGATTCAGCAAAACCCAGGAAAAAATCCGCGAGTCAGGGCCGAACGAACAATACGAATGGCACATCAGCAGCGCCGCAACCGCGAACGAAGCTGCTGCGTACAGCCTGTCCGCACTGAACTCGTTCGAGGTGCATGGCGATCAAAAACGCTCATACCTGAAGATGACATTGCCCTGGAGTTTCCTGAAAGAGCCCGATGGCGTCGCGCGCTTTCAAGAATGGCTGGTTTACTTGTGCGATCAGGTTGAAGCCGAACATGGCTACGGCGGACTTTCGAGCATACTGCCCTACGACTTCGATCGTTACATGCCCATGGAATTTCAACTGGCGCAGCAATATGTCGGTCTGGAAGTTGACTCAATGGTGCACAACTTCAAACGAGAACTGCTTGATCACATCAAAGGTGTCAACTGGTACACCATTGTTGGCACTCGATTTACCGAGCAACTGGGAGGCAAAGACGGATTACGCCACGCCTTCAGCGGACGTGGCGACGTCGAGATGCTGGATTATCAGGGCGGAGTGATCATTCGCGCCGGCGCTTTACCCGAACTGGGCGCTATCCATGAACCTCTACCCGTCACCTATGTAGCGGTGAACCGTGTTTTGAAACAGCTTCGTAATCCAAAACCCGATCAACTGCACACTTATTCACCCTACGGTAACTGCTTCGAACAAGACAGTACCGCGCGCTGGTACGCGCGATTCGACCAAGACGATGCGCATTCGAAAACTCCAGCACGAATAGAGGCCGGTCAGCCTTGTAGCGCCGCGGGTTATTGGTTCAGCCCTGCACAGGCAAACTCCCGACGTTACTTCGACTTGGGGGAAACCATGCCTGGGTTCAGTGGCTCGAATTGGGGCGATACGCTTTGGTATTGGTCGGGGGAAGCGTGAGTGAATTCATCCGAGCAATCCGGCGCTTTTCAGCAGCTCCTGCAAGCCATTCGGCACCAAAGGCGCCTGCTCGCTGAAGCTTGAGCTGTCATGCCAGCGTGCAGTGAAGGGCGCGCCGTCGCTTTCATGGCCATCGATCTGTGCGTTGTCGTAGACGCCCTGATCGACGAACGTCGCGTCGTATACCTGGACAATTTCGTGACCCGGTTCGCCGTTGTAGACGAAGAGGCTTTCGAGTGTGCCGAGCAGACGCACGTCACTCATGGACAGGCCCAACTCCTCCTGCACTTCGCGCACGATTGCTTCGGCGCTGGTCTCGCCAAATTCAATACCGCCGCCAATAGGCCGAAAGCAGGTTTGCTGGCTGCCCGGGTCGCGAAATTCGTTAACCAGAATTTTGCCGTTGTGATGAAAAACGCAAAGTGCGAGCGCGCGAATGCGGTGTTCGGCCATGACTGAAGTCCATTTACAGGTGTGGGGGCGCGGCATTTAAACATGCTTTGCGCGACACACCCGTGGACGTCACTGGAAAAGGGTCGCTTCAGACCGGAGAAATCGTTGCGAGCAGGCCGATCAGAATGGTCAGTGTCAGAAAGCCACCCAGAAAAAACGCCATCTTGTTCATGTTGCTCTCCTCAATGCTGAGCTTGCGGTGCACTGGGCGCTTCGGGATGAAGGACTACCGCGAGTGCCGAACCGTGGGGCTATTTTGAGCGGATGACTGAACTGGTAACAGAGGCAGATCCGGCGAAAAAATACGGATCAGATGCGCATCTGATCCGCATGGGCCATGGACTGATATTCAGATCGCGGCACGAGGGTTCAATTTCGGCATGGTTGATCTAGAGTCATTGCCGTCGCGACAACAACAAGAAAAATCCTGGAGTGAACATGACCGACCTGAACCTGCAACCCAACGTCGCCGCATCGCTGGGCAAATGGCACGAAATGATCCGCACCGGCGACCTCCGCGCCTTGCCCGGCCTGCTCGACCCGCAAGCCGTGTTCCGCTCGCCGATGGCCCACACGCCTTATCCGGGCGCGCCGGTGGTGTCGATGATCCTCAATACCGTGTTCGAGGTGTTTGAGGATTTCCGCTATCACCGTGAACTGGCGACCGCCGATGGCCTGAATGTGATTCTGGAATTCAGCGCCAAGGTGGGTTCGAAGGAGCTGAAAGGCATCGATATGATTCGCTTTGATGAGGGCGGGAAGATTGTCGAGTTCGAGGTGATGGTGCGGCCACTCAGCGGTCTGCAGGCCTTGGGCGAAGAGATGGGCCGGCGACTGGGTGCTTATCTGGCGTCCGCCAAAGCCCTGTAGGAGCTGCCGCAGGCTGCGATCTGTTGATCTTGATCTTTCAAAAGCAAGATCAAGATCAAAAGATCGCAGCCTCGTTTCACTCGACAGCTCCTACAAAACTATTTGCCATAAAAAAGCCCACTGACCGTCGCCGGTTCAGTGGACTTTGTGTGTCAGGCGTTTAGTTACAGCGCCATGTCACGTGCAGCGTTTTCCTTCGGAGCTTCAGCCTTTTCAGCTGCAGGTGCGGCCGGGGCAGCAGCCTGACCGATCACTGGAGGTGTCGGCAGTTCGAGGATCTTGGCGGTGTACGCCCACTCTGCAGCCACTTTGGCTGGATCGTTGTTCAGCTGAGTGCCGTAGCTTGGAACGATCTGGTGCAGCTTGGTTTGCCACTCTGGGGTCGCGACTTTGTCTTTGAAGACTTTCTGCAGCACGCTCAGCATGATCGGTGCAGCGGTCGACGCGCCTGGCGATGCGCCCAGCAGGCCGGCGATGGAACCGTCTTGTGCAGCAACGATTTCGGTGCCCAGTTTCAGCACGCCGCCAGCGGCTTCATCACGCTTGATGATTTGCACGCGTTGGCCGGCTTGCCACAGGCGCCAGTCTTCGGCTTTGGCGTTCGGGAAGTATTCCTTCAGCGCGTTCAGACGGTCTTCATCCGACAGCATCAGTTGGCCAGCCAGGTACTCGACCAGCGGGTATTCCTTGATGCCGACCTTGGTCATAGGCCAGATGTTGTGGGTGGTGGTGCTGGTCAGCAGATCCAGGTACGAGCCTTCTTTCAGGAACTTGGTGCTGAAGGTCGCGAATGGGCCAAACAGGATGACGCGCTTGCCGTCCAGAACACGGGTGTCCAGGTGCGGAACGGACATCGGTGGTGCGCCAACCGACGCTTTACCGTAGGCCTTGGCCAGGTGCTGTTCAGCGATGGCCGGGTTATCGGTCACCAGGAACGAACCGCCAACCGGGAAGCCAGCGTATTCCTTGGCTTCAGGAATGCCCGACTTCTGCAGCAGGTGCAGTGCACCGCCGCCAGCGCCGATGAAGACGAACTTGGCATCGGTTTCGGTTTTAGTGCCGTCTTTCAGGTTTTTGTAGCTGACGCGCCAAGTGCCATCGGCATTCTTGGTGATGTCCTGGACTTCGCTCGACAGTTTCAGATCGAAGTTAGGCTTGGTTTGCAGGTACGCAGCGAACTGGCGGGTGATTTCGCCGAAGTTCATGTCGGTACCCAGCGGGCTCCAGGTGGCCGCGATTTTCTGGTTCGGGTCACGCCCTTCCATCATCAGCGGGACCCACTTCTTGATCACAGCCGGGTCTTCGGAGTACTGCATGCCGGCGAACAGCGGGCTCGCTTGCAGGGCTTCGTAGCGCTTTTTCAGGAACTTGATGTTGTCATCGCCCCACACGAAGCTCATGTGCGGCGTGGTGTTGATGAACGAGCGAGGGTTCTTCAGAACGCCTTGCTGAACCTGCCAGGCCCAGAACTGACGGGAGACCTGGAACGCTTCGTTGATCTCGACGGCTTTCGGGATCGTCACGTTGCCTTTGTCGTCTTCCGGGGTGTAGTTCAGCTCAGCGAGCGCCGAGTGACCGGTACCGGCGTTGTTCCAGCCGTTGGAGCTTTCCAGGGCGACGCCGTCGAGGCGCTCGACCATTTCCATCGACCAGCTTGGCTCCAGCTCATTGATCCACACACCGAGGGTGGTGCTCATGATGCCGCCGCCGATCAGCAGGACGTCGACTTTCTTTGCTTCGTCAGCATTGGCGGATGTCATCCCCATCGCCAAAGCCAGACCCAGCAGGGCTGTGTTCACTTTCTTAAACATCTGTTGCACCTATGATAAAACGCCTTCCGCCCGCCGCTGTTATCTGTATGCGATCCGCTTTGATGACGCTCAGGCTCGCGTCGCAGATTCCGGCACACTTCAATTTTGACGGGTGGGCACACAAGGCCGACATGCTGCATCGACCTCAGTTAATGTCCCTTCTGAACTGACTTCTTATCATTATTGGCTCAGCTACTTGAGCGACAGGGATTCCGTCAGCCCGCCCGAAGGCAGGCAAACCGAATAAGGTCAAACCAAGTTGGCGCGAAGAATATCACGTCAGGGCAAACCCGCGCGTCTGTTCCCGACTTGAGAGTCTTTTTCCGCTCAGGGACTTATCGGCCGCCAGTCGCTGAACATGACCCTCTGATGAGTGCGTCGACGCAAACCATCCTGCATTCAAGTGTAGTTGCCCAGACATTGAGCACTTTTGGGCAGTGCCTTGCTCAAGCATTATCTGCTACGTTGTACGACGACTGACAAATCAGTCGTCAACCCCATAACAACAAGGAAACAACCTCAATGACCAAGACCCGACTCCTGATCGGCTTTCTCTGTGCCTTCAACGGTTACGCCATGGCCGCCTCTGCCCCGGCGGAAAAAGACGTTGCCCAAGCGGTGGATCATCTGACCCAGGCGATGCTGCACAAGGACATCGCCGAACTGAACGCGCTCACCGCGCCCAACCTGACTTATGGCCATTCCAGCGGCAAGATCCAGGATAAGAAGGAGTTCATCGCCGACATCGAAACCGGCAAGAGCGCGTTCAAGACCCTGGAAATGCAGCACCAGACCATCACCCTGTCCGGCGACACCGCGCTGGTCCGCCACCACTTTTCCGCACAGGCGCTGAAGGGGACCGAGGTGGTGCCGACGGAGATCGAGAACTTTCAGATCTGGCAGAAGCAGCATGGCAAGTGGTTGCTGGTTGGGCGGCAGGCGTTCAAGTTCTGATTGTGGTGAATTTATCCAGCATTAGTGTTGGCTGAATTGACCTCTTCGCGAGCAAGCTCGCTCCCACTGTGTTCGGTGGCGCAGCGAATATTGCATTTACACCACGAAACCTGTGGGAGCGAGCTTGCTCGCGAAAGCGCTAGCCCGGCCAACACAAATACGATGGATTTCACCACTACAACCGAAACCGATCCACCGACTGCGCCAACTGCCCCGCCAGACTCGACAATTCATCCGTGGTATTCGCCGTTTGCCCGATCACCCGGCTGTTGCCTTCGGACATCCCGGCAATCATTTCCACCTGATGGGCGATCTCGTTACTGGCCTGGCTTTGCTCGCCAATCGTGCGAGTGATGTCGTTGACCAGTTGCGTAGTGCTCAACGTCGCATCGAGAATTTCGCGGATGGCCCGCTCGACATCCGCCGTCACCGCCATGCCCTTGTCGACCTGCGCGACACCCGCCTCCATGCTGCTGACTGCCTCCCGGGTGCTGTGCTGAATGCGCGCGACCATCGCTGCGATTTCCTGGGTGGAAGCGCTGGTGCGCGCAGCGAGACTGCGCACTTCGTCCGCGACCACGGCAAAACCCCGACCCTGCTCGCCGGCCCGGGCCGCTTCAATGGCGGCGTTGAGCGCCAGCAGATTGGTCTGGTCGGCGATGCTCTTGATCACCTGAATGATGTTGAAAATGGCTTCGGATTCCTGATCCAGTGTGCGGATCACCTGTGCCGACTGTTGCGCGGAACGCGCGATATCGTCCATGTCGCTGACCACTTGATGAATAACTCCGCCGCCCTCTTTTGCCAAAGTTTCGGCTTGATTGGCCATGCTCAGGGCACGTTCGGCGTGGCGGGTGATTTCCTCGATGCTCGCGGTCATCTGGCTGGCGGCGGCGGCCATGGTGCCGGCGGCGACGCTTTGTTGCTGGCTGCTGTCGGCGACCTGATGGCAACCCTGACTGAGTTGTTCGCTCATGCCACTGACACCGTGAGCATTGCGCCGCACCACATCGATCATGTTGCGCAAGTCGCGCTGCATGGTTGCCAGTGTGCGTATCAGAGTACTGGCTTCGTCCTTGCCGGATGGCTCGGCAATCGGCTCGCTGAGGTTGCCGTGGGCGATGCTTTCGGCGATGCGACTGGCAGTCTTCAACGGCCCCATGATGCTCAGAATCACCCAGCGTCCCTGAATCAACAGCAGCACAAGACTGGCGATCAACACCACACCGAGCGCAACGTTGGCGCTGTGGATGGCTGATTCGGTTGCAGCGCTGGTCTGCCGCGTATTGGACTCGATCAACTCGCTCAACGCGGCCATTTGTTCTTCAAGCTGGCCAAACGCCGTGTTGAAAGTGCCCAGTTCCTGTTGAGCCGCATCAGGGTTGTCCAGCGCCAGCCCGACAATCCGTTCGCCCGCGTTGATGTAGGTATCGAGGCTCGGTTTGATCTGCTCCAGCGCCGTGCGCAATGCCGGATTGATCGGTAACTTGAGGTTTTCCTCGAGCACCTCACGAAAATGCCCGGCATGCTCGTTGATCGAATCGCGCACCTCGCTTGCCGTGCTGGTGCTTTTGCCCAGCCCGACCAGCATTGCCGAGTAGACATCGGCGCGCAGGGCGTCGTGCATCATGTCGGCTTCCATGTGGTTGCGCAACGCGCTCATGCTGACCGCGTTGTCGCTGACCGCCGAGGCCATCCGCTGATTGCCGACGTAACTGACCAGACTCACGATCAAGGCTGTCAGCAGACTTGTCACAATCAGCAACACTAAACGCAATTTGATCGACACCTTGGTTTTCTCCTTGGCCATGCGCCGCAAGCGCCTGTCAGACCTTCAGTTAAGCCTATTTGTGCAGGTCTGTCGGGCCAGAGCGTGTCAGCAGCTGTCGGCACGAAGCCTGAATGCCACAAAACTTTCGGATTGCGCGGCAAGTCTCACTTTTCAACGCGCCCGGCCAACGCCTTCACCGCCAGTTAATGCCGGCAGGCTATTGAGTCCGTCGCTTTGAACACTCATGCAGCAAAAGGAGACGCCTATGAAACGCGCATTGTGGTTGGGTCTGCTCGGCACCTTCGCCATCGGCACCGCACAAGCGGCGACGGAAAAAGTCGCCGTCAATCTGGTCAGCGCTGACGGCGCGCCGCAGGCGATCGGCTCGGTCACCATCAGTGAAACGGCCTATGGCCTGTTGTTCACGCCTGACTTGAAATCGCTGCCGGCCGGCGTGCACGGTTTCCACGTGCATGAAAACGGCAGCTGCGAGGCCGGCATGAAGGATGGCGTGAAAGGGGCCGCACTGGCGGCGGGCGGGCATTTCGATCCGCAAAAAACCGCCAAGCACCTCGGCCCTTACGCCGACGGCCATTTGGGTGACCTTCCGGCGATTTATGTGACTGCGGACGGCATCGCCAACTATCCGGTACTGGCGCCGCGCCTGAAGAAGATATCCGAGATCAAAGGTCACGCCCTGATGATCCACGCCGGCGGCGACAACCACGCCGACACGCCCAAACCACTGGGCGGTGGCGGTGATCGCATGGCTTGCGGGGTGATCTGACTCATTCCAGCGTGAAAGACAGGCAACCCGCCATGGCGTTGCCCGCGTCTGTTTTGCAATAACGCAGACTTTGCTGCGCCACGGAACTCCCGCCGCGCACGCCCCTCTCACATTATGTAATCCTTCCCTTTTTGCTTCGCGCTTGTGGAGGAACACCGTCATGCGCAAGTTAGTGCTCGTTTCTTCTTTACTCTTATGCCTGCCGGTCGGTTCGGCGTTGGCCCGCGTCGATGCGGGTGATGTCGCCACCTCGGCGGGTGTCTCCGCGTCGCTGTACTCGACCTTCAAGGATCACAAAATGGTGATTCCGGCCCGTGACGACTTGTCTGCATTTGTCGCCAGTGGCGGGGCCATTCGTGGGGTTTATCTTGAATCGGTGCTGCAACAGGCTCGCCAGGAAAATCCTGGACTCAATGCCAGTGATGAAGATCTGGCCAACGCGATTCTGGTGCATTACGAAGGCCTGAATCAGTAGCCGTCACGGAAAACGCAGCCGATGGATGGCTGCTGAAGGCGCATAGGCAAAACTGTCCGACGGCCTCTATGATGGAGGCCATGACGACTTCTGTGCCCTTGCGCTCCCCCTGCCCGCCCGGCGCCTGCATTTGCGGGCGCGATCCGTTGCTGGAGACGCCCGGCGCGGATTTGCGCATCCTGCGCCTGACCCGAGAGGAAGAAAAACGCCTGCTCGCTCGCCTCGAAATGCTCAAAGACCTGAATGACCTCAAACATCTGCAACAGCGCATGTTCGAGCAATTGGGGATTCGCGTCGACGTCGCTCCCGGTTTCAACGAAGTGCGCACCATGCGCGGGATCGCTATTCAAATCGACGAGTTACCGGGCCTGTGCCGCAAGACACGTGCAGCGATCCCGGCCGCCATTCGCCGCGGACTGGAAAACCACCCGGAAATCGCCTTCGAATTGCTCAACGCTCACGACTTGCTGCGCGACACCTGATCACTTTTTCAGCCCCAGGCGTTTGCGCATTTCGGCGGTGATGCTCTGGCGGGTTTTCTTCATGTCGGCCCACGGCTCGTCACCGACCTCAGCCAACCGCTCATGAACGTTGTGCACGTTCCACTGATTGCCACCCTTGAGCTCGGCGACCTCTTCGCGAAACAGCGGCACCGACACCGGCAAGCCTTCGCGGGTGCGCGCGGCGTAAGCGCAGATAGTGGTGGCGCCCAGACCGTTGCGCAGGTAATCGATAAAGATCCGCCCGACGCGGTTTTTCGGCCCGGACACCGCAGAAAAGCGCTCCGGCAACAGCTTGGCGATATGACTGACGATGGCGTGGCTGAAGTCCTTGACCTCGTCCCAACCGAGTTTGCGGGTCAGCGGCACCACCAGGTGAATACCCTTGCCGCCGCTGGTTTTGAGAAAAGCCTTGAGGCCCAGTTCATCAAGTACGGTCAATGTCAGTGCCGTCGCTTCGACCATGCTTTTCCATGGCAGTGCCGGATCCGGATCGAGGTCAAGAACGAAGCGATCGGGCTTGTCCAGATCGACCGTGGTCGCGTTCCAGGTGTGCAGTTCGACGGTGCTCATCTGTACCGCGCCGATCAGCGCCTCGGCATTGTTGATCAGCATCACCGGTTGCCCGGTGACGTCTTTGTCCAGCGTGGTAATGCCGGGGATCGCCAGGCGTTCGGCGTTCTTCTGGAAAAACAACTCACCGGCGATGCCGTCCGGCGCGCGCACCAATGCCACCGGACGATCCTTGAGCTGCGGCAGAATCCATTCGGCAACGCTGGTGTAATACTCGGCCAGTTGCATCTTGGTGG
Organism: Pseudomonas sp. 29; assembly: GCF_002754355.1. NCBI lineage: Bacteria > Pseudomonadati > Pseudomonadota > Gammaproteobacteria > Pseudomonadales > Pseudomonadaceae > Pseudomonas > Pseudomonas sp. 29. Next base: position 5,346,568 of record NZ_PEEY01000001.1, on the reverse strand, counting down.
TGCCGCTGACCGCGTCGATCACGCGATCCGGGTGAGTGATGCGCACCTTGCCGTTGGCCAGTCCGAGCTGCGACGGCGCGGTTTCTGCGCTGCTCGCCGGGGCTTTTTTCGGCGCTTTCTTCGTGGCTGATTTCTTCGCTGCAGTCTTCACCGGTTTCGCTCGCTCCTCAGTGATGCCCTTGGCCGGTTTGTCATCGCGCAAGCCATGGAACACGGCGTGGCGCACTGAACCGTCCTTGGTCATTTCGGCGAATGCGACTTCCGCCAGCAGTTTCGGCTTGAGCCAGTGCACGCCTTTGACCTCGAAGCCGCTGGGTGGATTGACCACCGCCGCCTTCTTCACCTGCAACGGTTTGAGTTGAGCCAGAATGCTTTTCAACGTCGACTCGTTGAAACCGGTGCCGACTTTGCCGGCGTAGCGCAACTCGCCGCTGTCACGATCATGCAGCCCCAGCAGCAACGCGCCGAAAGCACTGCGCGAACCTTTCGGATCGGTGTAGCCGACGATGACGAATTCCTGGCGATGTTTGCACTTGAGCTTGATCCAGTCACTGCTGCGCCGCGATACATAGGGCGAGCCGAGGCGTTTGCCGATCAGGCCTTCCATCTGCATCTGGCAGGCGCTATTGAGCAGCGCATCCGGGGTTTCGTCGAAGGCTTCGGAGAAGCGCAACAACGGTTGCTCATGACTGCCGAGCACCGTGGCCAGCGCAGCGCGACGTTCCTCGACCGGCACTTCACGCAGGTCGACACCGTTGAGATACGGCAGATCGAACAGGTAGTAGAGAATGTTGCCGCTGCTTCCAGCTTCAAAAGCATTTTGCAGGGCCTGAAAGTCCGGTACGCCGTGTTCGTTGGCGACGATCATTTCGCCGTCGAGCCACGCCGATTCCAATCCCAGCGCGGCCAGGGCGGCGGCCTGTTGCGGCAATTTGTGCGTCCAGTCATGACCGTTGCGAGTGAACAGTTGCACCTGATCATGATCGATGCGCGCCATGATCCGGTAGCCATCGAATTTGATCTCGTAACTCCACTGCCCTTCCGGCGCGCTGTCGACCAGCGTTGCCAGTTCCGGTTTCAGTTGTGCCGGCAGTTTGGCCTTGTGCGCACCGTTGAGCTTGCCGGTCGCAGTTTTGCGTGTCTTGGCCGGGGGCTTTTTCAGCGGTTTGCTTTGCTCGGCGGCCAGTTTGGGTTTGCCCACTAACGTGCGTTCGCTCAGCACACTGTCCGGTTCGGCCACCAACACGTCGTAATCATCCTGCGGCCGCGCGGCGCTGTCCTGATGCTTGATCAAAAACCATTGTTCTTTTTTGCCCGGCATGTGCGTGCGCACCAAGTTCCAGATACCGCCGAGCTTCTCGCCTTGCAGCTCGAACTTGAGCTTGCCCTTGGCGTAGGCCTTGTGCGGATCTTCCAGCGGAATCCACACGCCACGATCCCAGACAATCACATCACCGGCGCCGTAATGCCCTTCGGGAATGTTGCCCTCGAACGTTGCGTAATCCAGCGGATGATCCTCGACATGAACCGCCAGCCGCTTGACCTTGGGGTCGAGTGACGGCCCTTTTGGCACCGCCCAGCTCTTCAGTGCGCCATCGAGTTCCAGGCGAAAGTCGTAATGCAGGTGTGAAGCGTCGTGCTTCTGGATGCAGAACTGCAAAGCATGCTCGGCAGCGGTTTTACCTCCCGAGCGCTTGACGGCAGCCGGTTCCGAGGTCGCCGAAAAATCGCGCATGCGGTTGTAGTCGTCGAGGTTCCTGTTCATCGTGCACCTGCCTTGTTTCAGCCCATTCGGGTCACGGTCAGCGCCACCACTGCGATGCGGTCGACCCGTTGATAGCCGGGGTTGAGCAGTTCTTCGCCAAAAACATCCGGGTCGAGTTCGCGGTACGTCCAGCCGAAACGTTTTTCATCGAGGCGTGGCAGCACGGTGTCGAGAAACGGATCACGACCATCGACCATCGCCACACCGGTGTAGAGCAGCAGCGAGCCACCAGGCGCCAATCGATTCAAGGCCTGCTCGACGATGCGCAGTGACAGTCCTGCCCCCAGCGTCCCGCCACCGTGGCGATAGGCGCGTTCCGCCGGGTCGGCCATGTACGGCGGGTTGGCGACGATCAGGTCGAACTCGCCGTCGACGCCCTGCAACAGATCACTGGCGCGCACGTCGACGTTAGCGACTTCCGCCAGTGCCGCGTTGATCGCGGTCAGACGCAACGCCGCAGGGTTGATGTCCAGCGCCAGCACCTCTGCCTCGCGACGGGCCCGGCCGATCAGAATCGCACCGACGCCAGCGCCGCAGCCGATGTCCACCGCGCGATGAATCGGCGCGAAGTTCTGCTGCAGGTGGGCGTGGATCAGTTGCGCGAAACGGTAGGTGTCGGGGCCGAAAAACACCGCGTCAGCGGCCTCGGTGGGAAATGCCGAATGGACGAACAGCAAATCATCCAGGCTCGACCAGCGCACCCGACTCTTCAGCTCACCTTCGTAGGTATCAATGATCTGTGCGTCTTGCAGTTGCCGCTGTTCATCGGCCGACAACAACCCCGGCGTGAAAGGACGCGACCAGCCGAACACATCGCGCAAAGAGTCGGCCATCTGGCCCTCGTCACGCTGGTTGACCCGTTGATGGGTCAACGGCGTCGGCGTGGTGAACCGATATCCGTCTGCCAACAAGCGCCGGCCCAATTGCAGCAGCACGAGGTCGTTGGGGCAGAGTTGTTCTTCCTGATTCATCGGCAAGGTCCTTAAGGCAAACGGGATTTGAGTTGGATAAAACGCCGGGTGGCGAGCAGCCCGGCCGGGTGTGCATGGCGGGCCGGGGCGAGCCAGGGGATCAGAATCGCCATTTGCGCCGAGGCATCCTGACCTTGCAGCGCGGTGTTGAGCGCCTGTACGTCGGGATCCTGTGCAAGCCCTTCGATGGGCGCTGCGGTCTGACTGTGCCGCCGAACGGGTTTCGCTCTATCCGACGGCGTCCAGTCGCCGGCGATCCAGTCGTGCACCAGTTGTTTTTCGTAGGCATTGAACACGCCGAACATCGCCGCACCGTCGCCTGCGATCAGTTGCCAAAAACGGCTGGCCTGCGGGTCTTCGTGGCGTTTGATCCAGCCTTTGTTCTGCAACGCTTGAAGAAATCCGGGCAATTGCTCCGGTGCGGCCAGCCACTGATTGACGGTCTGCCCTTCGAAACGGCAGTAATCGGAGTGCATGTGTTGGGCAAACGGGCACTTGCGCTCGAGCATCGCCAGCAATTGCTGCTCAAGGTTGAAGCCTTCAATGATTGCGCGGCTGCCCTGCCCCAGATCGTTGAGCCGATAGCCCAGCGCTACCCGACGCAGAAATTCGGCGCGATCGGCCTCGAGCGGCAGCAGGTCAAGCGCCGCCTGCACGGCTTTTTGCGCATGGCCGGTGCTGGCGTTGTCGATGGTCACGTGCAGGGTGAAATAGTATGGATCGATCCCCAGTTCACTGAGTTCGTAACTGCTGATCAGCAGGTGCAACGGCAGTTGTTCGTAGCCGAGGTTGTAGCCGATCACCTCGGGCAGATAATCAGCACCACAGACACCGAGGGCCAGTTGTATCACGCCTTGCAGGTAGCGTTCATCGTCGATGGCGCTGCTGTCCTGCAGATCGTGCTCGGCGAGCAATTTCTGGTAAATCACCACGTGGTTCTGCGCCGGATTGCCTTCGCCCAGCTCTTCCAGAAAGGTTCGCAGCAGGCCCTGGAAACGTGGGTCCTGCCAACGCGGCAACAGACCATAGAGCCAAGCGCCGTCGACCAGTTTGGTCGGTGCCACCGCTTGCAGGAAATACAGCGCCTGCGCCTTGCCACGGAAGAATTGCCGAGGCCCGCCGGCCTTGCGCTGCTGCAGATAGTCGGCGTATTGCCGGGCGACATCGGCGCAATGTTCGGCCACCCAGGCGTGCCACATTGCCGGGTCTTCAGGCAACGAATCGCTAAGTTGCGCGGCGTGTTGCAGTTGCTCCTGCAAAAACGCCTGCGCAAGGTCTTGGGAATCGTCATCGCGCAACAACGCTTCATAGACCTGCCGCATGTTCCCGGCGGCGTTGATCAGGTGCGGTTGGGCAGGCGCGGCTTGCAGGGGTGTCAGGACAGTCATGGCAAAATTCTCGGTCGGTTGGCAGGGCGCTGTTCCACACGCCTCTACAGCAGCAGAGAGGCAGCGCCTGCGAAAAATTCAATCGACGTGAAAATTGCTCGGACGGACGGCGAAGCAGCTCCTTGACGGAGCTGCGGGTGGTTATGATTTTTTGCCGTTACATCAGGCCTGGCCTTTGGCCTGCTGCTCCAGATGCACCTGCAAATCCGGGTCGATCCGCAAGGCTGCTGCCAGTTCATCCAGATAGCTGCGCTCGGCGTCCTGCTGGTCATCCACGAGGATCACGCTGACCAGATACATTTCAGCGGCCATGGCCGGATCGCCTTTGGCCGCCTGCGCGACTTCGTTGGCGTCCAGCGGTTTCGAGACTTCGTCCTCAAACCATTGCTGCAATTGTGGGTCGTCGGTGTGTTTGCTGATTTCCCCACTGATCATCTGTTGTTCCCGGGCGTCGATCTCACCGTCAGCCTTGGCCGCCGCGATCAACGCGCGCAATACAGCGTGGCTGTGCTCCTCGACTTCCGGGCCGGCAAGCAGATTGGCCGTCTGCGGGATTTGTTGCGGTGCCGAACTCGCCTGGCTGCGTTGCCACGCCTGATACGCCTGGAACGCCATCATGCCCAGCGACGCGAGCGCCGCATAATTGGTCCCGCCGGAACGATTTTGCGTGCTGCCCCCGCCGCCCAGCGCCCCACCCAAAGCGCCGCCAAGTCCACCACCGGCACCGCCGCCGAGCAAACCACCGAGCAAGCCGCCCAAGCCGCCAAGTCCACCGGCAGATCCGCCGCCGCTGGCCGCGCCCGAGCCGCCACCGAGCAGACCACCCAGTAAGCCACCGAGGCCGCCCAAACCATCACCGGCGGAGGCTGAAGATTGTTGTCCCGCCGAGGCTTGGCCTTGCAGCAGTTTTTCGAGCAAATCGCTGGTGTTCATGACGTCATCCTCAGGCAAGGGCAGTGACTGCGTCTGGCAACGATAGACCCCTTAAGCCATAGCGCCAGCACCGTTTGGCTGACGCTCGAAGCTCTGACGGATTTCGCCCGCGTATTTTTTCGCCGGCCAGCTAAGATTGATCAGTGGTGAACCTTATCCCGGCCAGACCGGTCGATAGCTGCAACCCCGACCCGGTTTGCCGGCGCCCTGCTACTCAAGGGTGATACCCGGCTTGCTTCACTTTCTGGAGAACGCCCCCGTGATATCGACCGTACACATCGCCAGGCTCAAAGCATGGGGCGCCCATGGTTTTACCGCGACTGGCGTGGTCACAGCCTTTCTGGCCACCCTCGCCCTGCTGGAAAACCAGCCGACCCATTGCCTGATGTGGCTGGGCGTGGCGCTGATTGTCGACGGCCTCGACGGCGCACTGGCGCGCAAGGTCAACGTGCAGTCGGTGCTGCCAAGCTTCGATGGCTCGATCCTTGATCTGGTGATCGATTACCTGACGTATGTGTTCATCCCGGCGCTGTTCATCTATCGCTACATTCCGCTGCCGGATTACACCCTGCTGCTGACCGTGTCGCTGATTCTGGTGTCGTCGCTGTTCTGCTTCTGCAACGTCAATATGAAGAGCAAGGACAACTACTTTGTCGGCTTTCCGGCGGCGTGGAATGTGGTCGCCTTGTGCCTGTACATCATCGGACCGGGACCGTGGATCACCTTCCTGACGGTGATCGGCCTGGCGTTGCTGACGGTGACGCGAATGAAGTTCCTGCACCCGTTCCGCGTGCGCCGGTTCATGCCGATCAACATTGCGGTGACGGCGATCTGGCTGCTATGCAGTCTGTCGCTGGTGCTCAACCATCCGGTGATCAACCCGTTGGTGATGGGCTTGTGGTTGCTGATGTCGGCTTACTTTCTGGGGATCTGCATCTGGCGCACGGCGCTGGAGTGGTTTGATCGGCCGCAGGTGAAATAGGCTCCAGAACCCAACACAAATCCATTGTAGGAGTGAGCCTGCTCGCGATAGCGGTCTGTCAGCTGAATATTTTTTACTGAAAGACCCCTATCGCGAGCAGGCTCACTCCTACAGGGATCGCAATAGATTCGAAAGTCGGGGGTGAATCAGCGTTTAGTGATCACCACCTCCAGATACTCGCTCGGCACCACCAGCGAACCCTCTCCCGCCCGATTCAACCGATTGAGCAAATCCGCCAGATCACCCTCCAGCGCCTGCCCGCTCTCCGGCGGTAATGCCGCAAAGGCCTTGTGCACTGGCCCGTACCAATGGCGAAAGATGTCGATGAAATGCGCCGCCGAGCGATAGCGGAAATTGAAATCGCGCCGTGTCACCCGCAGCAGAAAATCACGGTCATCGAAATGTTTGTGCAGCCAGGCATCGGAGCCCCAATTCGAGGGAGGCTGGGCACCAGCCGGCGGTGGCAGATGCCGGCCCAAAACCTTGAACATCTGCCCAACAAAACCTTCCGGCGTCCAGTTGGCCAGACCTATCCGCCCACCACGGCGACAAACCCGGCCCAACTCGGCCGCAGCCGTGTCCTGATCCGGCGCGAACATCACACCAAAGGTCGACAGCACCGCGTCGTAACTCTCATCGGCGAACGGCAGTGCCTCAGCATCGGCAACCTGAAACGTCACGTCCAGATGCTCCGCCCGGGCCCGATCCTGGCCGCGTTCCAACAAAGCCGCGATGTAGTCGGTCGAGGTGACCTGGCAGCCACGGCGCGCCGCCGCCAGCGTCGCATTACCGTTGCCGGCAGCGACATCCAGCACCTCTTCATCGCACCGCAGGTCACAGGCTTCGGCAAGGTTTTCGCCGACGATTTGCAACGTCGTGCCAATCACGGCGTAGTCGCCACTGGCCCAGGCGACTTTCTGGCGTTCCTTCAGGGCTGTCAGATCAATCGGGGTACTCATAAGAGTGAACTCCGCTGCGGGTGGGGTCGGTAATCATTCGGCCGTCGTCGGATCGATGACCGTCATCACTCGCGCCACACTGTTGGCAGGAAATCCTCCAAGCCTGGCGTGTTCGCGTACCTGCTCTTCGTCAGGCGCGATGTACACGCAATAGATTTTGTCGGCGGTGACATAACTCTGTAGCCACTGCACCTGTGGCCCAAGTTCGCGCAACACCTGGCAGGACGTTTGTGAGACGTTTTTGAGTTCGGCTTCGGACAGCTTCCCGGCCCCTGGAATCTCGCGTTCAATCACGAATTTCGGCATGGCAACCTCGCGCTCTTGTTATGGGGCAAGGCCGGCTGTGACCCTGCTCAGGCACTATCGCGCCGAGACCGCTCGGCGTCCCTGCCAATCGTCTGGCAACCCCGTAAAAACGGGGGTTTGCCGATGAGCGGTGGAAATCTGTAAAGCGTCTGGAACACCTGGAAGATTGCCAACGTTCGAGGATTGGTTTCTGATGCCCGCTCGCTTCTGGAACGGACTCTACCGATGTCACTGAAACTCGATTGGCTCGCGCATCACATGCACCACAGCGACCGTTATGCTCAATGGATCCACCAGCAATTCCCCTACGAATACATCGACCAACCGCTGGCTGAATGGCAGCGTGAATTTGCCGAGGGCCAAGGCAATGGCGACTGGTCTTGCCTGATCGCCATGGACGGTGAACATCTGGTCGGCGGCGCGGCGCTGGCACGCGATGACCTCGCCCTGCGCCCTGATCTTGGTCCTTGGCTGGCCTGCGTGTTCGTCAGTCCTGAAGCGCGCGGGCAAGGCCTGGCAGAACGCTTGATTGCAGGGATTTGTCAGGAAGCGAAAGAGTGCGGGTTTGCGCGTTTGTATCTGCATACGCAGACCAAGCAGGACTACTACGCCAAACGCGGCTGGCAGGTCCTGGAGCGTTTTCGCGCCTGGAACAATGAACAATGGCTCATGGTCCGCGACCTTTGAGCCAGTGGTTTGCTGATCACGCCGCAGGCGCCTTAGCCTCCTCCAGCAACTGCTGGATCATCTGTTCCTGCGCCTCGTAGCGACCTTCGCCGAAGTGGCTGTAACGCACCTGCCCCTTGGCGTCGATCAGGTAATGCGCCGGCCAGTACTGGTTGTCGAAGTTACGCCAGATCGCGTAGTTGTTGTCGATGGCCACCGGGTAGGTGATGCCGAGCTTTTTCACCTGATCCTTGACGTTGTCGATGATCCGCTCGTAGCCGTATTCCGGGGTGTGCACGCCGATCACCACGAGGCCGTCCTTCTCGTACTTCTTCGCCCAGTCCTTGACGTACGGCAGGGTGTGCTGGCAGTTGATGCAGTCGTAGGTCCAAAAGTCCACCAGCACCACTTTGCCGCGCAGGGCGTCTGCGTTCAGTTCAGGCGAATTCAACCATTGCACGGCGCCAGCCAGTGACGGCATCGCGCCTTTGCCCTCCTCCATCGGCGAGTCCGCGCGGACTTTGCTGACAAAGTAGTCGACCACTTTCGGCACGTTTTCCAACACGCGTTTTTCGACACTGGCGACGCCTTCGGAGGAGGTGTTGGCCAACAAGGTTTTATCGAAGCCGGTGGCAATCACCGCTGTCGTCGCCAGTACCGCAACCCCGGCACCACGACGCAACCAACCGGTGAACGGGATCGACGGTTTCAAACGGTTGACCAACCCGCGCCCGGTGAAGATCAACGTGCCCAGCGACAATGCACTGCCGGCGCCGTAGGCCAGCAGCAACAGGCTGGTCTGCGCGTTGGCGCCTTGCAGCATGGCACCGGTGAGAATCACCCCGAGAATCGGTCCCGCGCACGGTGCCCACAGCAGTCCGGTGGCCACGCCGAGCATGATCGAACCCATCGGCCCGGCCTTTTTCCGGGTGTCCGGGTCCAGACGATTGCCGAGCATCACGAAGGGGCGTGTCAGCCAGCCGCCGATGCGCGCCGAGATCAGCGACAGGGCGAACACGCTCATCACGATCAGCGCAACGTAACGGCCACTGTTGCTGGCCTGGATCACCCATTCGCTGCTGACCACGGCGAGGCTGGAGATCAGCGCGAAAGTCAGGGCCATGCCGCCGAGGGTCAACAGTATCGAAGCGCGACTGCGTTGGGCGCCGGCAAACAGAAACGGCACCACCGGCAGGATGCAGGGGCTGAGCACGGTCAGCAGACCACCGAGAAATGCGATGAGGTACATAGTGAGTCACCCTTGATCAATGATTGTGGCGAGCCGTTCAGACGCTCTGGCTTTCCAGCCATTGGCTCTGCGGCGTACGGCTGGCGCCGTTCTCGGCGAACATCTGCCCTTGTGGCGTGCGGCTGGAGCCGTCCGCTGCAATCAGGCCGTCGCTGCCCTGCTGGGCCCCCGGCGTCAGTTGGAAGCAGGTGCTGCTGTGGCAGCTATGCTGTTCAACCGCAGCGTTGGCATGGGCGGCGACGCCGGCCAGGGAGAAAGCGATGGCGGTGAAAAAGCGCGCGACGTTGTTCATGGTGTTGTTCCTTCTATAAAGAGTTGGCTTGGTTGCCGTTGATGACTCAGTTGTCGTTGTTGCAGCCGTCGGCAAATTTGCTGTAATCGAGTACGCGGGTTTTGCCTGCAGAATCGAGGTAGGTCATGCGCGCCTCGACGATGCCGCAGGACACCGAGTTGTCCTGTTTCAGCGAGATCACTTTCTGGATATCCAGGTGGGTGCCGTAGGTGTAGGTTTGCGCGGTAACAGCGGCTTCGGCCCGGGCCGAGAGCGTGCAGATGTTCAGCGCGGCAAACAGGCAGGCGGCGATTACGGAGTTGTTGTTCATGGCGTTTCCTCAAGGCTTCAATGGGGTTTGAGCCGAGGCGATCTGTGTGGGCCTCGATGGAGCCTATTTGAGGCTCGCGAGGTATCGCCTCTGTGTCAGGAACTGGCGCGTTTCAATCGCTGTGTATCCTTGCCATCGGGGGATACACAGCGATACAAACCCCTGAAAAAATCGCGTTTTTGCGTCCCCGTGTATCCGTAGTCACGGCAGATACACTGCAATACAAAGGCAGGCAGGCGGGCCACCGCAGGCTCGATACACTGCACGGCAGTCCCTTTTGATAGAGGTTTGCACCGATGGATCATGTCGATCACATTCTCATCGTCGACGACGACCGCGAGATCCGTGAACTGGTGGGCAACTACCTGAAGAAAAACGGCCTGCGCACCACGGTGGTCGCCGATGGCCGGCAGATGCGCAGCTTTCTCGAGGCCAACACCGTCGACCTGATCGTGCTCGACATCATGATGCCCGGCGACGATGGCCTGCAGCTGTGCCGCGAATTGCGGGTGGGCAAACACAAGGCCACGCCAGTATTGATGCTGACCGCGCGCAACGATGAAACCGACCGCATCATCGGCCTCGAAATGGGCGCCGACGACTACCTGACCAAACCATTCGCCGCCCGCGAATTGCTCGCGCGGATCAACGCCGTGCTGCGCCGCACGCGCATGCTGCCGCCGAATCTGGTGGTCACCGAGGCCGGTCGCTTGCTGGCCTTCGGTCGTTGGCAACTGGACACCTCGGCCCGTCACCTGCTCGACAAGGACGGCACCATGGTCGCCCTCAGCGGCGCCGAATATCGATTGCTGCGGGTGTTTCTCGATCACCCACAACGGGTGCTCAGCCGCGACCAACTGCTCAATCTGACCCAGGGTCGTGATGCCGATCTGTTTGACCGCTCGATCGACTTGCTGGTTAGCCGTTTGCGTCAGCGCCTGCTGGATGATGCGCGCGAGCCGGCCTACATAAAGACCGTGCGCAGCGAAGGTTACGTGTTCTCACTGCCGGTCGAGATTCTCGGGGCCCCGGCATGAGCGTCAATCTGCACTGGCCGCGCACCCTCGCCTCGCGCCTGTCGCTGATTTTCCTGATCGGCCTGTTGCTCGCTCAGGCGCTGTCGTTCGGTGCGCAGTATTACGAGCGTTACCAAAGCGCCAAGAACACCATGCTCGGCAATCTGGAAACCGACGTCTCGACCTCGATTGCGATCCTTGATCGCTTGCCTGCCGAAGAGCGCCCTGCCTGGCTCGAGCGTCTGGCGCGAAAAAATTATGGCTACCTGTTGAGCGAAGGCGAACCGGGCACACCGATCGAGGCCAGTGATGTGCCGGTGGCGGTCACCTCGATCACCGAAGCCATCGGTGAACGTTATCCGCTGACCTTCACCGATATTCCCGGGCCGAAGAAACACTTTCAGGGCCATTTGCGCCTGAGCGACGGCAGCCCGGTGACCATCGACGTGCGTCCCGCCATGGTCCCGCTATCGCCCTGGTTGCCGGCGGTTCTGCTCGGCCAACTGGCCTTGATGATCGCCTGCACCTGGCTGGCCGTGCGTATCGCGATCCGTCCGCTGACCCGCCTGGCCAACGCCGTGGAAACCCTCGACCCCAACGCCCACCCGATCAACCTCGACGAAAGCGGCCCGAACGAAGTGGTCTACGCAGCACGGGCGTTCAACACGATGCAGGCGCGCATTGCCGCTTATCTGAAGGAACGCATGCAACTGCTGGCGGCGATTTCCCATGACCTGCAAACGCCGATCACGCGGATGAAACTGCGCGCCGAACTCATGGACGATTGCGCCGAGAAAGACAAACTGTGGAATGACCTCAACGAGATGGAACACCTGGTTCGCGAAGGCGTGGCATATGCGCGCAGCATCCATGGTTCGACCGAAGAAAGCCGCCGCACCAACATGGATTCCTTCCTCGAAAGCCTGGTGTTCGACTATCAGGACATGGGCAAGCAGGTGCAACTGGTCGGCAAGAGTGCGGCGGTCATCGACACCCGCCCTCATGCGTTGCGCCGGGTTCTGGTGAACCTGACCGACAACGCGCTGAAATTCGCCGGCGCCGCCGAAGTCTGGGTCGAAGCCAACAAAGGCAACCTGGCGATCACCGTTATGGACCGCGGCCCGGGCATCGCCGACGCCGAACTGGCGCAGGTGCTGCAACCGTTCTACCGCGTGGAAAACTCGCGTAATCGCGATACCGGCGGCACCGGGCTGGGACTGGCGATCGCCCAGCAACTGGCCATGGCGCTCGGTGGTTCGCTGACGTTGAGTAATCGCCAGGGTGGCGGGCTGTGCGCTGAACTGAAGCTGCCGCTGCATCCATAAACGCTTTAACGGCGCCTGTTTAAACGCTACCGACCAGTACCGGTCGGTGGCCTGCACACCGCCGCGCCAATGCCTACAACTTCATCAGAATCCACTGACTGTGCGCCTTGGCTGATGCGCTTATGGTTGTGTTGCCCGTTTCGCACTGTTCACCATTGGTCGCCACTGTCAGATCTGACAGTAGCAAGTCAGCGCCGGGCTACGGTTCCATGACAATTGGCCCAACCTGTCGAGGCGCAACATGACTCTGCTCGAATCCGTTACCCACGTGTGTACGCGCCTGGCGCCCGGCGGCTGGCATTCGCTGATGCTCGCCCACGGCCTGGACTTGCTGGCTGAACCGCTGGCGGCGGAACTGCACAAGCCCCTGAAAATCGACCGGTCAATACCCGGATTTACCGATTTCGCAACGATCGGCAGCCGGGCGATCGAGGCTGGCGCACCGGCGCACAGCCTGCTGTATCACGCGCTGGCCTCACCAAACGTGCTCAGCGATGAAAACGGCCAGACACTACAGCTGTTCCCCACTGCCGCCGAGATCGAGACCGTGCTCGACTATGTCTACAGCGTCAGTCCGCCCACGCTCGACAGCCTGCGCGACAAAGCCCGGGGCGCGCCGTTAGCGGTGGTCGCGTTTGCCAGTGAATATCGCTGCGCCGCCGACACCGTGCATGGCCGGCATGCCGACCTGTGCTTCTCGCGTACCGGTATCGCCCGCGTCGGCACCGCCCCCCCGTGCTATGACGCAAAGCTGCGCAGTTTCCTGCCCTTCGTCGACGATGACCCGCACGGCATCCGGGTGATGCCAGTGCGCTACAGCGCCTACATTGCCGTGCAACTCAAGGGCGATGCCGAGCGCTTCGGGCCGATGGATTTTCAGGTGGACCTCGACCCCGGACTGGATTTCTGGGTGCCCGTGCACAAGCTGTTCAATGGTTCGCAGTGCCTGGAGGGTCTGAACCTGACGGTGACGCTGGGCAACCACCAGATCAACGAAAAACTGCGGCATGTCCATTTGCGCCACAGCGGTACCGGTTGGCAGGAACCGCAGATCAGCCAGCCACCCTTCGTCGTCACGGAAAATCTTGCGCATTGGGCCTCGACTGCAGATCTCGGCCCCGGTCTGCTGGTGCCTGAAGCCAGAGCCCGGCTGGTGGCGCCCGTCGAATATCAGGGGCAGCCCTTGTCCTTTGTGCTGCCGGCCAATACCGGCGGCATGGTGCACGGACGTCACCGGGTCGAAGCGGATGGCAGCATCGAAGACCTGAACGAGCATGAAGGTGTCGAGGCGTTGGTACGTCAGGGCGGTTATCGCGCCTTGCATTATCAGGACGGCACTGCCGATGGCTGGGTGTTGCCACGCTGCCCGATGCTGGAAAACCATTTGCCGGCCGTCGCCGCATATTCGCTGATCGGCCCTCCGGACTTCTATCCGTTATGCAGTCAACGCAAGCTGTTGCACTGGGTCAGCGACGAACCAGCGTTACCAAGTACCGGTCTCTGGCACGCCCGACTTGAAGCGCTCTCCAACGTACGCTACTGCGCCAACCTCGATCTGCAGGATCAACTGTTCTCCCCGACTGACCGAGGGGTGAGCGCCATCGTTGCCCTCGCCGATCAAACCGACACGGTGCAATCCATTGCCCCGCTACCACCGTCATCGCGGCCGACCTCGCTGCCCGACGGCGCCGCCGGGGTGTTCGGACCTGGCTGGGAGGTCGGCTGGGTTCGCCAGCGCACGGCAGACGACGAGTGGATCAACGTCCTCGCCGGCTATCAGATGGCCAGCCCGTTTCCCGAGGATGCGAAGATCTGCGCAGCGCTAGGTTCTTTCTGGCCTGGCGTGGCACCGGATTCGGCACGGGTCTTTGAGCCGCGCTCGACGCTGCACAGCATCATTCCCCTGACCGATGAGGAAATCGGCATGGGCGGGGTGGCCTGGGATAATCAGCGCGGCCCGCAACTGATCACTCAAGACGATCGGCTGATCGTCCAGTACCACGCGTACGCCCATGCCGATTACACACAGGTGGCCCTCGATGGCCAGTTTTCCCTGAGCACGACCGGCCACACTGCGCAAACCATCTATCAGCAGCGCGTGCGTTCGATGTATCGCGTGTACCGTGCGCTCGGCGCCGCCAGCGATAAATCCCTGCGCAATGCCTGGCCGCTGTTGTCGTTCGTTGACGTGCAGCGGCCGAACGCGGAACTGGACAGCGCGCAGGCGCAAGCCGGGCAGCTCCTCGACGGCTGGGTGCAGCGCTTTTTGCTGTACAAGCGCGGTGCCGTGCAGATCCCTGCAAGTGATTTCAGGTTGCGCCACGTCGAAGTCGAAGAGCTGGTGATCTTGCTGCTCAGCGCCGATGCAATCCTGATCAAACGCGACACCCTGCCATGGCGGGTCGCCCATGAAACATTTTGATGTTGTGGTCGTCGGCGCCGGCCCTGCGGGCTGCGCAACGGCAATCAGTTGCGCCCGTCACGGGCTGCGCGTGGCCTTGATCGAACGGCAGGCGTTCCCCCGGTTTCGCCCCGGCGAAAGCCTGCATCCGGGCATCGAACCGCTGCTCCGACAACTGGGGGTCGCCGAGCAGCTATGTGGCCGCGGGGCCCGGCGCTTTGACGGCCACTGGGTGCACTGGAACGGTGTGCCACGCTTCAATGCCTTTGGCGCCGATGATCGCGGCGCCTGGCAGGGTTTTCATCTGGAGCGGGCGCAACTGGACGCGACGTTACTGGCGCAAGCGGCCACGTTAGGGGTGGAGATCAGTCAGCCCTGCCGGGCACGGCGAGTGCTGACTCAGGCCAATCGGGTGATCGGCGTGGAGACCGACAGCGCACGCCTTTACGCGACCTGCCTGATCGATGCCAGTGGCGCTTGCGACTGGCTCGCTCGCCAACTCGGTCTGCCGGTTCGCCACTGTTCACCGCCGCTGGTGGCGCGTTACGGCTACTTGCAAGGTCACAGCGCAACCTATGCAACAACCGCGCACTTGCTGGCCGATCCTGACGGATGGACCTGGATCGCCCAGGTCGAGCCGCAGTTGCTGCACTGGACGCACCTGACGTTCGAGAACAACAGGCGCTCGACGAGGCTTCCCGAGGCCCTGCAAGCATTGCCAGCCGTAGGGCGGATACGCGGCGCCGATGTAACCTGGCGCATCACCCCGGCCGTCACCGGTGCTGGTTATTTTCTGGTGGGCGATGCCGCCAGCCGGCTCGACCCGGCGTCCTCCCACGGCGTGCTCAAAGCGTTCATGAGCGGTATGCAAGCCGCGCAAGCCGTAGCGGATGGTCTGCGCCAACCGGCCTTGCAAACAGCGGCGCAGGCGCAATATCGCCAATGGCTGAACGCTGGATTCGCACGCGATGTGGCGCACCTGCGCGACTTCTATCGTCTGCATCCCTGCCCGCCGTCGTGGCTGCCTGCCGCATGACTTACAGGACGCTGGCGAGCACGCCCTCCTGGTGAAACTGCCGCAACAACGCCGATCCGCTGTCCATGAACGTTTCGGTGTCGGCCACCCCTGCTTCTATTGCCAGATCTTGCAATTGCTGGCGGCCATCAAGGTCAGGAAACGCTTCAATGCGCTGTAACAGGCGCCAGGCCAGCGGGCTCAGCTCGGAAAACTGCACATTCCAGTCTGCCGTGCGCCGCACCAGCAACAGGGTCGGATGCGCCGGCGGCGTGGCGGGCTGATGGTTCGGATCAAGTGCATGCACCGGCCACACATACGCCAATGGCCAGGCCAGTGCCGAGATCTGCAGCGGACGCTCCAGCAACAGCGCCGGATCGCTTGGCGGCAGCGCCTGAGCATCGGACTGCTGCAAGATCATCTCGACCCACTCGTAATGCGCCAGCTCCAGCAGAAACGCCGGCCACTCGCCCTCGCGCAACACCTGCGGTGGCGACGCGAGATAGTCGAGAAACGTTTCGGCAATCTCGCCAAACTTTGGGGTCTGCGCCCGCCACTCGCGCAAAAAGCCTCGTACCAGCAGGCTCCAGCGTTGTTCCCCGATGATCCGGATCAACACCGGAAACGTGCCGCTCAACAATTGCGAAACGTTGTTGAACACCAGATCGCGATAAACGTTGACCCGCGCCACGTTCATGTCGGCCGGTGGCGATTGATGTTCAGGATCGCGCAAATACCGGGTCAGCGCCTGTTGTTGCAGTATCAGGTTATCCACGAGGGCGACCTCCGGCTTGCAAATGGCGAATGGTCTGCAACTCGGCGACCAGTTCGGAAAATGCCGGGAAATTGAAGTCCCGCTCAAGCAACGTCGGCTGCGCGCCAAACCGCCTATAAGCCTCCGCCAGCAGAGACCACACGACCGGTTTGACTGAGGCACCATGGGTGTCGATTTTCAGCGTCTCGGACTCATCGAAATGCCCCGCCACATGCATCCCGACCACCCGGTCCGGCTCGATACCGGCGAGGAAGGTTTGCGGATCGAAGCCGTGGTTGATCGCGTTGACATAGACATTGTTGACGTCCAGCAGCAGGTCGCAATCGGCCTCGCGCAACACGGCATTGGTGAAGCTCAGCTCGTCCATGTCCTGACGCGGGGCGGCATAGTAGGAGACGTTTTCCACGGCCAGGCGCCGGCCGAGAATGTCCTGAGCCTGACGGATCCGCGCGGCAACGTGCTGCACCGCTTCTCCGGTGAACGGCAACGGCAGCAAGTCATACAGATGCCCGTCATCGCTGCAGTAACTCAGGTGCTCGCTGTACAGCGGCACGTTGTAATGGTCGAGAAACACCCGGACCTCCTGCAAGAATCCGACATCCAGCGGCGCCGGCCCGCCCAGCGACAGCGACAAGCCGTGACAGGACAACGGATAGCGCTCGGCCAGTTCACGTAACGCCGCACCGTGCGCGCCGCCGACTCCGATCCAGTTTTCCGGGGCGACTTCGAGAAAGTCGAAGGCGCCGCTACGGGCAGCCTGCAGGTCTTTCAGCAGACCACGGCGCAGGCCGAGGCCAACACTGGGTGGCATTGATGAGGGCGGCGTATGCATGGGATGTACCTCAGCAGTGGGTTTGCCACATTTGAGCCGCCGGATGTATTGCGGTTGTGTGCAGATGACCGGGCATTTGCAGCCCTGTGTGTCCCACCATCACGGCGATACACAGTGATACAGATTCTCTGCCGATCAATATTGTGGGAGCGAACCTGCTCGCGAAAGCGTCAGCACTGCCAATACCAGAATTGCCTGAAATGCCGCCTTCGCGAGCAGGCTCGCTCCCACAGGTTTTCGTTGCTCACAAATCCAGCGACACGCCCGGACCGGGGCTAGACTCCTTTATTACCCAGTCGAGGGGGACGCAGGACGTCAGCCGTGCCCTGCCCAACTCCGTGACCACCGCCCGGTGGCGCACGCCTCGACCCTCGACGCCGCCGGACCGTGATCCTGTTTCAGGAGCACACATGATGGATGAGGCGAAGCTCAACCAATTCATGGGCAAACTGGTCAACGACATGGGCGGCGCGGCGATGCTGGCCAATGTCATCGTCGGCGAAGAGCTCGGGCTGTACCGGGCAATGGCCGACAGTCAGCCGATCAGTGCCGATGCCCTCGCTGCCAAAACCACCTGCAACCCGCGTCTGGTGCGCGAATGGCTCAGCGCTCATGCGGCGTCCGGCTACATGGAGCACCACGACGGTCAGTTCCGTTTACCTGAAGAACAGGCACTGGCCCTGGCCGTTGAAGATTCCCCGGTGTATGTCGCTGGTGGCCTCGGGGTGGTGGCATCGTTTTTCCACGACAAGGACAAACTGGTCAAAGCCATGCGCGGCAACGGTGCCCTGCCCTGGGGCGATCACCACCCGTGCATGTTCACCGGAACCGAGCGGTTCTTCCGGCCCGGCTACAAGGGCCACCTGATCGCCGAATGGCTGCCGGCGCTGGACGGCGTGGTAGCCAAGCTTGAGCAAGGCGCGAAAGTCGCCGATATCGGCTGCGGTCATGGCGCCTCGACCGTGATCATGGCACAGGCGTTTCCCAACTCGCGTTTCGTCGGCTATGACTATCACGCGCCCTCGATCACCGTCGCCACCCAGCGCGCCGAGGAAGGTGGCGTCAGCAGCCGGGCGAAGTTCTTTCAGGGTTCGGCGAAAAGCTACCCCGGCGACGACTACGACCTGATCTGCTATTTCGACTGCCTGCACGATATGGGCGATCCGGTCGGTGCCGCCCGTCACGCCTATGACTCGCTGAAAGACGATGGCACGGTGTTGCTGGTCGAGCCGTTCGCCAACGACACGCTGGACGACAACATCAACCCGGTCGGGCGGCTGTTCTATGCGGCCTCGACGTTTATCTGCACACCGAACTCGCTATCGCAGGAAGTCGGCCTGGGCCTGGGCGCACAAGCAGGGGAAATGCGTTTGCGCAAGGTGTTTACCGAGGCCGGTTTCAAGCAGTTCCGCCGGGCCACGCAAACGCCGTTCAACCTGATTCTGGAGGCACGCAAGTAACCCGCGCGGGTCGCGTGCTAACCTGCTGGCACTGTCCATTTCGGAGCGCTGACCATGCTCGACAGCCCGACCCGCGAACACCTCGACACCTTGCAAGAGGTGATGGCCGATGGCGACTTCCTCGTCCTGACCGGAGCCGGCATCAGCACGCCGTCGGGCATTCCGGATTACCGCGACAGCGACGGTGTGCGCCGTGGCCGGCAGCCGATGATGTACCAGGAGTTCCTCGCCGCCCCCGAGTCGCGCCGCCGCTACTGGGCGCGGGCCATGCTGGGTTGGCCGAGGGTGCGTCAGGCGCAGCCGAATGCAGCGCACCAAGCGTTGGCCAGTTTGCAGCGCCATGGGCTGATCCACGGTTTGATCACCCAGAACGTCGATACCCTGCACGATCAAGCCGGCAGTCACGATGTGATCGAACTGCACGGCAGCCTGCATCGCGTCCTCTGCCTGGACTGCGGCCAGCGCAGTGAGCGCGATTCGATTCAACAATTAATGGAAATGCACAACCCGTATCTGGCCGGGGTCGATGCAGTCCAGGCGCCGGATGGCGACACCCTGCTCGACCCGGCCTTCGAAGCGCGCTTTCAGGTGCCGCGCTGCCCGCATTGCGCTGGCGAGCGGATGAAACCGGACGTGGTGTTTTTCGGCGAGAACGTCGCGCAGCCCACGGCGGCAAGGGCGATGGCGGCGGCAGAGAATGCAGCGGGGATGTTGGTGGTGGGGTCTTCGTTGATGGCATATTCCGCGTTTCGCCTGTGCCGGGTGATAGCCGATCGTGGCAAGCCGTTGATTGCGATCAATCTGGGCAAGACCCGCGCGGATGATTTGCTGGATTTGAAGATTGAAGCGTCGTGTGAACAGCTTTTGCCGTTGTTGGTTGAAGTGCTGGATCGGTGAGTTGCTGCACTTTGTGCTCGACTCAGGACCCAAGCCCCTCACCCTAGCCCTCTCCCAAGGGAGAGGGAACTGACCGAGTTGTCAGGCCGGGATACGGCGACCTGAAAATGCTGAGTCGAGCCCACAAGCTGAATATCCCACGATCAGCTCCCTTTCCCCCTCGCCCTAGCCCTCTGCCAGCGGAGAGGGAACTGACCGAGTTGTCAGGACTTAATACTGCGACCTGAAAATTTCGAGCCGAACCCATTTTTTGAAATGCCCCCGATCAGCTCCCTTCCCCCTCGCCCCCTCTGGGGGAGAGGGTTGGGGTGAGGGGGTAGATCTCACAGTCGCCCGAGATCTTCAGCCTTGAGAATATCGAACAACGCCTGGGCCGCCGCCGACAGTTCATTGCCCGGCTCAGTCAGCACGCCGATGGCCCGCTGCACCGAGTCATCCAGGGTCAGGCAGTGGGCGCCGAGCTCCTGCATCTGCTCGGCGCACAACGCCGGCACGGCACTGACGCCCAGACCGCTGGCGACCATCCGCCCGACCGTGGCCAGTTGATGGCTTTCAAATTCCACCGGCAACTTCATGCCTCGCGCCTGCAGGTGCTCTTCGAGCATCACTCGCACCGTCGAAGGCCGCTGCAAGGTGATGAACGGCTCCTGCAACAACGTCTGCCAATCGATCTCGTCGCGCTGCGCCAGCGGCGAATCCTTCGATACCACCGCGACGAAGCGATCCACGTACAACGGCGTAAACGTCATCGAAGTGTTTTGCATCGGCTCGAACGCCACGCCCAGTTCCACCTGACGGTCACGGACCATTTCCAGCACTTGCTCATTGATCACGTCATTGACCGTGACGTTGACGTTCGGGTAGCGCGCACGAAACGTCTTGAGGATCGGCGGCAGCAGGTTGCCGGCAAACGACGGCATCGCCGCCAGCGTCACCCGCCCGCGCTGCAAGCTGAAGCGTTGGCGCATTTCGTCTTCGGCGTTATCCCAGTCGGCGATCAGCCGCCGCGCCAGCGGCAGCAAGGATTCACCTTCCGCAGTCAGCGCGACATTGCGTGTGTTACGGCTGAACAGGCGCCCGCCCAGGCCCTCTTCCAGCGCTTTGATGGTCAGGCTCAACGCCGATTGCGACAGGTGCAGACGCTCGCACGCCACGGCGAAGCTCAGGCTCTGTGCCACGGCGAGGAAGGCGCGGATCTGTTTGATGGTCATACTCAAGCCTCAGGATCGTCGGTGCATCGTGGGAACGATCAAGCGTTAAGCGGCAAGCCATAACGCAATTATTGAGTTTTATCTATCAATCAACCTTAAAAATCAACTTAACAAATATATCCTCCAGCGAGACACTCCAACCATTCGGCTAGCCAGCCGCCCGCAAATAATAAAAGAGGTGCATATGGCAGGTTTCGACAAGCGCGTGAGTTCCTACGAGGAAGCCCTGGCCGGGCTTGAGGACGGCATGACCGTTATCGCCGGCGGCTTCGGTCTGTGCGGCATTCCGGAAAACCTGATCGCCGAGATCAAACGCAAAGGCACCCGCGACCTCACCGTCGTTTCCAACAACTGCGGCGTCGACGGTTTTGGCCTCGGCGTGCTGCTTACCGATCGTCAGATCAGCAAAGTCATCGCCTCCTACGTCGGCGAAAACAAGCTGTTCGAAGAACAACTGCTCAAAGGCGACATCGAAGTCATCCTGACCCCGCAAGGCACCCTCGCCGAGAAGATGCGCGCAGGCGGCGCCGGCATTCCGGCCTTCTTCACCGCCACCGGCGTCGGCACCCCGGTCGCCGAAGGCAAGGAAGTACGCGAATTCAAAGGTCGTAAGTACCTGATGGAAGAATCCATCACCGGCGACTTCGCCATTGTCAAAGGCTGGAAAGCCGACCATTTCGGCAACGTCATCTACCGTCACACCGCGCAGAACTTCAACCCGCTGGCGGCTACCGCCGGCAAGATCACCGTGGTTGAAGTCGAAGAAATCGTCGAACCCGGCGAACTCGACCCCTCGCAGATCCACACCCCGGGCATCTACGTCGATCGGGTCATTTGCGGCACGTTCGAAAAACGCATCGAACAGCGCACCATCCGCAAATAATTCAGGCTGACGGAGAATAAAACCATGGCACTTACCCGCGAACAAATGGCTCAGCGCGTCGCCCGCGAAATGCAGGACGGCTTTTATGTGAACCTCGGCATCGGCATTCCGACCCTGGTCGCCAACTACATTCCCGAAGGCATGGAAGTCATGCTGCAATCGGAAAACGGCCTGCTCGGCATGGGTCCGTTCCCGACCGAAGACACTATCGATGCCGACATGATCAACGCCGGCAAACAAACGGTGACTGCCCGTATCGGCGCGTCGATCTTCAACTCCGCCGAATCGTTCGCGATGATCCGTGGCGGTCATGTCGACCTGACCGTGCTCGGCGCGTTCGAAGTGGACGTCGAAGGCAACATCGCCTCGTGGATGATCCCCGGCAAACTGGTCAAGGGCATGGGCGGTGCGATGGATCTGGTGGCCGGCGCCGACAATATCATCGTGATCATGACCCACGCCTCCAAGGATGGTGAGTCGAAACTGCTATCCAAGTGCAGCCTGCCGCTGACCGGCGCCGGGTGCATCAAGCGTGTGCTGACCGACCTCGCCTACCTGGAAATCGAAAATGGCGCTTTTGTCCTCAAGGAACGCGCACCTGGCGTCAGCGTCGAGGAAATCGTCGCCAAAACCGCTGGTAAACTGATCGTCCCGGATCACGTACCGGAAATGCAGTTCGCTGCCCAGTGAGGAATTCGAAAATGCAAGACGTCGTAATTGTTGCCGCCACGCGCACCGCGATCGGCAGTTTCCAGGGCTCCCTGGCCAGCGTGTCCGCGGTTGATCTGGGCGCGGCGGTGATCCGCCAGTTGCTCGAACAAACCGGTCTGGAAGGTGCGCAGGTCGATGAAGTGATCATGGGCCAGGTGCTGACCGCTGGCGCCGGCCAGAACCCGGCGCGTCAGGCAGCGATCAAGGCCGGCTTGCCCCATGCCGTGCCAGCAATGACCCTGAACAAGGTTTGCGGTTCGGGCCTCAAAGCCCTGCATCTGGGTGCGCAAGCGATCCGTTGCGGCGACGCTGACGTAATCATCGCCGGCGGCCAGGAAAACATGAGCCTGTCCAACTACGTCATGCCGGGCGCACGCACCGGTCTGCTTATGGGCCACGCGCAAATCGTCGACACCATGATCAGCGATGGCCTGTGGGATGCGTTCAACGACTACCACATGGGCATCACTGCCGAGAACCTCGTCGACAAATACGAGATCAGCCGCGAACAGCAGGACGCCTTCGCCGCAGCCTCGCAGCAGAAAGCCGCCGCCGCGATTGAGGCCGGTCGCTTTGTCGATGAGATCACCCCGATCCTGATCCCGCAACGCAAAGGCGATCCGGTTGCCTTCAAGGTTGATGAACAGCCGCGTGGCGACACCACTGCCGAATCCCTGGCGAAACTGCGCCCGGCATTTAAAAAGGACGGCAGCGTCACGGCCGGCAACGCTTCGTCGCTGAATGACGGCGCCGCTGCGGTCATCTTGATGAGCGCCGAAAAAGCCAAAGCCCTCGGTCTGCCGGTTCTGGCGAAAATCGCTGCCTACGCCAACGCAGGTGTTGATCCTGCAATCATGGGCATCGGCCCGGTTTCGGCGACTCGCCGCTGCCTCGACAAGGCTGGCTGGAACATCGGTCAACTCGACCTGATCGAGGCCAACGAAGCCTTCGCTGCGCAATCGCTGGCGGTGGCCAAGGACCTGCAATGGGATCTGGACAAGGTCAACGTCAACGGCGGCGCCATCGCGTTGGGCCATCCGATCGGTGCATCGGGTTGCCGCGTGCTGGTGACCCTGCTGCATGAAATGATCAAGCGTGATGCGAAAAAGGGTCTGGCGACCCTGTGCATCGGCGGCGGCCAAGGCGTGGCGCTGGCGCTGGAACGCGTATAACCAGAGTTCAACAGTGAATGGCGGATCCACGACATCCGCCGCTTGCTGGCAACAAAAAACCCGGTGCGACTTGCGTTGCACCGGGTGTTTTTTTGCCTGTTCGAAATGTGCGTTGAATGTTCCGGCGCCTTCGCGAGCAAGCTCGCTCCCACAGGGAATGCATTTCAAAATGTGGGAGCGAACTTGCTCGCGAAGGGGCCCGCCCGGCCAGTGAAAATCTAAGGCTTGCGCAACAAATACGTATCCATGATCCACCCATGCTCGGCCCGCGCCGCCTTGCGCACCCGCTCGATCTCATCCGCAACATCCGACAGCCTGCCACTGATCAGAATCTCATCCGGCGTGCCCAGGTAAGCCCCCCAGTAAATCTCGGTCTGCTGATCGGCGACTTGGTGATAAGAGTCTTCAGCATCGAGCATCACCACCAGACTGTCCGCATCACTCACCTGCCCTGCCGCCAAACGCCGCCCGGTGGTGATTTCGATGGAACGACCGATGGTGTTCAACGGCACCTTGTGCTGCGCCGCCAACGCCTGAACGCTAGTGATCCCGGGGATCACCTCAAACTCGAAGGCGCACGCGCCCGAGGCCAGAATCGCCTGAAGGATGCGCACGGTGCTGTCGTACAACGCCGGGTCGCCCCACACCAGGAAACCGCCGCACTGACCGTCAGACAATTGGTCATTGATCAGGCGTTCGAAGGTCTGCTGCTTGGCGCGGTTCAGCTCATCAACACTGGCGGCGTAGTCGACATCGCCGCGTTCGCGCTCCGGACTGTGGGCCTCGACGAAGCGATAGTCAGGGTTGTCGATGTAGCGCTCACAAATCTCGCGGCGCAGGTCGATCAGCTTGTCCTTGCTCTGGCCTTTATCCATCAGAAAGAACACGTCGACCCGATTCAACGCCTTCACCGCCTGCATCGTGATGTAGTCGGGATTGCCGGCACCGATGCCGATCACCAGCAGTTGTTTCATCACAAAGCTCCTTTAAGACACAGGCGCCAGCGCCCGGTGAAGCGCAGTTCGAGCAGCGACAACGGTTCGACATCGATGTCATGCAACGCCGAACCGCGCAGCACGTGGATCAGCGCGGCGCGGATGACAAACGGATGCGTCACCGCCACGACATGTCCCGACGTGCCTTGCAGGTTAGCTAGCCAAGTCGCCACGCGCTGGCACAACTGCGCCACTGACTCACCGTCATGCGGAGTGGCGTGGGGATCTTCCAGCCAGGCCTGCAGCGCGGCGTCTTCCGAGGCTTGTAGGGCTTTGATCGACTGGCCATGCCAGCGTCCCCAGTCACAATCGCGCAGCGCCTCATCAATCTGCGCGTCGGTGCCAAACCAAGCCGCTGTCTGGCGCGTGCGCAACTCCGGCGCGCAAATCAAGCGTCGCGCGGCGTCGAAACGCTCGGCCAATTCGCACGATGCCAGCTGGCTATTTTCAACAGGTTCATTCGTAGGAAAACACGCCAATTTCTGTGCGACGGTTCGCGCATGGCAAATCAATGTCAAACGAGTGGTCTGCACAGGGATCGCTCCGGTGGGCCTTCATGAAAAACAGCGGCGCAAAGCCGTTCTATCGGCAATTGTGCCGTAAACCGAGGGCTGCAGGGTTGTTGCATCGCCCCGGCAAGTGCGGACAAAAGCAAAAATACGGCAATCTCTGACACTATCGTGGGCGATGGACTACAAGCCCCGTCGAAGTCCGTGTGGCCCTTGTTATACAGGCGTCTCGCCCCATTTCGGGGCCTTTTCAACACGCTGAAAAATTCACTAGACATGTAACGTCAGTTACATAAATACTGTTTTGACGGATTATGAAGCGAATTCAACACCCCCTCATCCAGCAGGAGCCCGGATGCCCCCTCTTAGAGACCTGATCACCGATCCCGGCCTGGATCTTACGCCGTCGGAGCGCAAAGTCGTTCGCGCCTTGCTTGATCAGTATCCCCGCAACGGTCTGGGGCCGATGGCGCGTCTGGCCGAACATGCCGGCGTCAGCGATCCGACCATTGTGCGGCTGGTGAAAAAACTCGGTTTCGGTGGTTACGCCGAATTCCAGGATGCCCTGCTCAGTGACATGGATCACCGCCTGCGCTCGCCGCGCACGCTGTTGCAACCGCGCGCCCATCAACACAGGGACGACGCCTGGAGCCACTATCTGGGCGACAGCCATCGCCTGCTGGTCGAAACCCAATCGCTGACCCAACCCGAAGACGTGCGCATTCTCACCGACTGGCTGCTCGATGCCCGGCATCAGGTGTATTGCTTCGGCGGGCGCTTCAGCAGCCTGATGGCCACCTACCTGCTCAATCACCTGCGCTTGCTGCGCCCCGGTTGCTTTGCCCTGGAAGACAACGCGCAACTGCCTGATCGCTTGTTTGATCTGCAACGCCAGGATGTGGTGTTGCTGTTCGACTATCGCCGCTACCAGACCCAGGCCTTGCGAGTCGCCAGCGCGGCAAAAAACAACAACGCGCGCGTGGTGTTGTTCACCGACATCTATGCCTCGCCACTGCGCGAACTGGCCGACCTGATCATCAGCGCGCCGGTGGAATCGGCTTCGCCGTTCGACACCATGGTGCCAGCGCTGGCTCAGGTCGAAGCACTGATCGCCTGCCTGACCTTGCGCACCGAAAACCTCGCCGATCGCCTGGAAGGCATCGATGCCCTGCGCAATGACTTCAACACCCACCTGCTGGAGGATAAATAAGGATGTTCAGCCTTCCCCACCGCTCGCCGCGAGACTTGCCGTTTGTCACCGATCACACCGCACTGTTGCTGGTGGACATGCAGCGTGCCTGGCTCGAACCGCAGTTCGACGCGCACCTCAACGGGCCTGACGCCGAGTATTTCCTGACCCGTGCACACATGCAGGTGGTGCCCAACCAACGTCGTTTGCTCAGTGCCTTTCGCGAGGCGCGGCAGAACGTGCTGCACACCATTATCGAAAGCCTTACGGCTGATGGCCGTGACCGCTCGCTCGACCACAAACTCTCGGACATGCACCTGCCCAAAGGCAGCGTGCAGGCGCGGATCATTGAAGACCTGAGCCCGGTGGAAAACGAAATCGTCCTGCCAAAGACCTCGTCCGGAGTGTTCAACTCGACCAACATCGATTACGTGCTGCGCAACCTGCAAACCCGTCACTTGATCATCGCTGGCATCGTCACCGATCAGTGCGTCGACATGGCCGTGCGCGACGCCGCCGATCGTGGCTATCTGGTCACCCTGGTGGAAGATGCCTGCGCCACCTACAGCGCCGAACGCCATCACGCCTGCCTGAATGCGATCAAGGGTTACTGCTGGATCACCGACACCGACACCGTGCTCGCCCGCCTGCAGGAGATGCAGCCATGAGCACGCGCCTGACGCCGCTGCCGATGACCACGTTGGTCACCACCGACCTGATCGGCATCACCCGCGGCCGCTCGTTTCCCACTGATGAGCTGGAGCACTATCAAGCCGCCGGCTGCGGCTGGGTGCCGGCCAACAGCGCGTTGACGCCGCAGGACATCATTGCTTCAACCAATCCGTGGGGCGCTTATGGCGATTTGCGGCTGATTCCCGATCTGAGCAGCCGCGTCACCGTCGGCAACGGCCCGGACGCCGACGCGCCGGCGCTGGATTTCATCCACGGCGATATCCGTGAAACCGATGGCCGCCCGTGGGGCGCCTGCCCGCGTACGCTGTTGCGCGATGAAATCGAGCGATATCGCGATGCGCTGGGCTTGCAGGTCAACGCCGCGTTCGAACACGAATTCAACCTGCACGCCGGTTTCGCCGAGCATCTGGCATTTTCCCTCGAAGCCCAGCGTCAGGGCGCCGAGTTCGGCGGCTGGCTGCTCAGCGCCCTGCGCGCCGGCGGTGTCGAGCCGGAAATGTTCCTACCCGAATACGGCAAGCACCAATACGAAATCACCTGCCGCCCGACGCTCGGCGTGGCGGCGGCCGATCGTGCCGTCAACGTGCGCGAGATCACCCGCGAGATCGCCCGGCAAATGGGCCTCGACCTGAGCTTCGCGCCGAAAACTGCGGCGGATGCGGTGTGCAACGGCGTGCATCTACACGTCAGCCTGCTCGATCTGGCCGGCCAGCCAATGCTCTATGACCCCGGTACCAGCAACGGTCTGTCGAGTCTTGGCCAGCATTGGGCGGCGGGGATCCTGCATTACTTGCCAGCACTCTGCGCGTTCACCGCGCCGACGCCGGTGTCGTACGAGCGCTTGCAACCGCATCACTGGAGCGCGTCCTACGCCTGTCTGGGCCAACAGAACCGCGAAGCTGCACTGCGCATCTGCCCGACCGTGAGCCTCGGCGGCAAATCCGTGGCCCAGCAGTTCAACCTTGAGTTCCGCGCCATGGACGCCACCGCCTCGCCGCATCTGGCCATGGCCGCGCTGCTGATCGCCGGACGTCTGGGCATCGAACAGCGTCTGGCGCTGAACGCCATCACCAACGAAATTCCCGATTCACTCAACGACGAGCAACGCAAGGCCCGGGGCATCGTCGCCCTGCCCGCCTCGCTGGCCCAGGCGCTGGATTGCCTGCGCAACAGTGGCGCCTTCACCGAATGGCTGCCCAAGCCGCTGCTCGACACTTACTACGCCCTGAAAACCGAGGAACTGGCGCTGACGGAACAGCTCTCGCCCGCTGACTTGTGTGAGCACTATGCACGCCTGTACTGAATCCGCCGAGCTGGGGTTGTACACCCGACCGGCCTACAACCTGAGCCGCGCCGACTCGACGCACCCGTTGATTCTGGTATGCGAGCACGCCAGCCGCTACATCCCCGAGGCCCTGAACAACCTGGGCCTGGACGAGGCCGCCGCCGCTGAACACATCGCCTGGGACATTGGAGCGCTGCAACTCGCCGAACAGTTATCGGAAAGGCTCGGCGCAACCCTGTTGAGCGCCAATTATTCACGCCTGCTGATCGATCTGAACCGGCCACGCCACGCCCCGGACAGTATTCCGGCGCAGAGCGAAATCTATCAGGTGCCGGGTAACCGCGAGCTGGACGAAGCCACCCGCGAATACCGCCGCCAGACCTTGTTCAAACCGTTTCACACGCGCTTGCAAACGTTGATCGACGAACGTGTTGCCCAAGGTCAAGCGGTGCGTGTAGTGGGGATTCACAGTTTCACCCCGGTGTTTTACGGCCAGCCGCGACCGCTGGAGGCCGGCGTGCTGTTCGGTCAGGCCAAGGCCTACGCGCAACGCCTGCTCGACGGCCTCGGCGAACTCCCGCTGAAAGTGGCCGGTAATCAGCCGTACAAGATCGATCCGCTGGGCGACATGACCGTGCCGGTGCACGGCGATGCCCGTGGCCTCGACTCGGTGCTGATCGAGGTGCGCAACGATTTGCTGCGCAGCCCCGAAGCCGTATCGCGCTGGGCCGGATACCTCGCGCCTTTGCTGTAATGAATGAAAGACTGCTGACGCTGTAAACGATGGATCGATAACAACTAAAACGACCGACTGGCTGACAAGGAGTTGCGCTTCATGGAAATTGAAGAATTCGGCTACAAGCAAGAGTTGAAACGTAGCCTGACGCTGACCGACCTGGTGGTATACGGGATGATCTTCATGATCCCCATCGCCCCGTTCGGTGTGTATGGCTACGTCAACGCCGAGGCACCGGGGATGGTGCCGCTGGCGTACATCATCGGCATGGTGGCGATGCTGTTCACCGCGCTGAGTTACGGCAGCATGGCCAAGGCTTTTCCGATTGCCGGTTCGGTCTATTCCTACGCGCAGCGTGGCCTCAATCAGCATGTAGGCTTTATCGCCGGTTGGCTGATGCTGCTCGATTACCTGCTGATCCCGCCGCTGCTCTATGTCTACGCGGCGATGGCCCTCAACCATTTGTACCCGGACATTCCGAAAGTCGGCTTTATTCTGGCGTTTCTGGTCAGCGCGACCTTCGTCAACCTGCGCGGCATCACCTTCACCGCACGGATGAACATCATCTTCCTGCTCGCGCAACTGGTGGTGCTGGGGATCTTCCTGTTCTACGCCTGGAATGCCCTGCACAACGTTGGCGGTAACGGCGAGCTGACCCTGGCGCCGCTGTATCACGCGGAAACCTTTAACTTCGCCCTGCTGATGCAAGCGGTGTCGATTGCGGTGCTGTCGTTCCTTGGCTTCGATGCGATCTCGACACTCGCTGAAGAAATCAAGGGCGATCCGGGCAAGAGCGTCGGTAAAGCGGCGCTGATCACGCTGGTAGTCATGGGGGTGATTTTCGTTGCACAAACCTGGATCGCCACCGACCTGGCGGCAGGCATGGGCTTCAAATCCGCTGACACTGCGTTCTATGAAATCGCCGAAATCGCTGCCGGCAGCTGGCTGGCGACCCTGACCGCTGTAGCGACGGCGCTGGCCTGGGGCGTGGCTGTAGCGATCACCTCGCAAGCCGCTGTCTCGCGCCTGCTGTTCGGCATGGCCCGCGACGGCAAGTTGCCGAAAGTGCTGGCCAAGGTGCACCCGAAACACAACACGCCGTACCTGAGCATTTATCTGGTGGCGGTGCTGTCGCTGGTGATCTGCTACCTGTTCATCAACTCGGTCGACACCCTGACCTCGCTGGTCAACTTCGGCGCGCTCAGTGGCTTCATGCTGCTGCACCTGACAGTGATCAACTACTACTGGCGTCGGCAGAAGTCCGGCCAGGTGGTGCGTCACCTGATCTGCCCGGTCATCGGCTTCATCATCGTCGCGGCCATCATGTACAACATGGGCGTCGATGCGCAGAAGCTCGGCCTGATCTGGATTGCCCTGGGCCTGGTGTATCTGTTCTTCCTGAATAAACTCGGCGCCAGTACTGCGCTGCCTGACCCGAGCAACGGCTGACAAGAAAAAGAGCGGCGTCTGACAACAAATCAGGCGACCGCCGATTTATCGCGTGGACACCGACAGTGATAGTCAGGTTTGGCGACATCGCCGAACCTTTTGATACAGGAGTACATCCATGCTGGTCTTACGCCCAGTCGAACAGACTGACCTGCCCCAGCTACAACAATTGGCCCGCGACAGTCTGGTGGGCGTGACCTCCCTGCCGGACGACAGCGAGCGCCTGCGCGCAAAAATCGCCGCGTCATGTGCATCGTTCGCTAGCGCAGCGGCGGCCCACGGCCCGGAGAATTACTTCTTTGTGCTGGAAGACCTGGACGACCAGCGTCTGGTTGGCTGCTCGGAGATTCTCGCGACGGCGGGCTTCGACGAGCCGTTCTACAGCCTGCGCAATCGCCATTTCACCAGTGCATCCCGCGAACTGAACATTGAACACGGCGTACCGGCGCTGTCGCTGTGCCATGACCTCAGCGGCCACACATTGCTGCGTGGTTTTCACATTAATGCCGAACTGGTGCGTACGCCGTTTTCCGAATTGTTGTCACGGGCGCGCCTGTTGTTCATCGCCGCTCACACGCGGCGCTTTGCCGAGGCGGTGATTACTGAACTGGTAGGCTACAGCGACGAGCAAGGTCATTCGCCGTTCTGGGATGCGCTGGGCAAACACTTCTTCGACCTGCCCTACGCGGAAGCCGAACGCCTGTGCGGGCTGCAGAGCCGCACGTTTCTCGCCGAACTGATGCCGCAATATCCGATCTACGTGCCGATGCTGCCGCAAGCCGCGCAGGACTGCATCGGGCGCATCCACCCGGATGGCCAGGAAGCGTTCGACATCCTCGAGCGTGAAGGCTTCGAAACCAACAGCTACATCGACTTGTTCGACGCCGGCCCGACCCTGTATGCGCGCACCAGCAACATTCGTTCGATCGCCCGCAGCCAGACGGCAACGGTGCAGCAAAAACCCCAAATCGATGCCCGCGGTCGTTATCTGCTGAGCAACGACGCGCTGCACGGCTTCCGATCGATCATGGCCGAACTCGATTACCAACCCGATCAACCGTTGTCCCTCACCCCTGCAATGTGTGCGGCGCTGAACGTGACCGATGGCAGCCCGATCCGGCTGATTGCCCTGTGAAACCCGCCCGGTTGCGCAGTCAACGACAGTGCCCGAACAGGCGCGCAGAAGGAGTTCCAGCATGATTGTCCGCCCGGTCAAAGTCAGCGACCTGCCAGCCTTGATGGCGCTGGTGCAACAGGCCGGCCCGGGGTTCACCACCCTGCCGGCCAACGAAGATCGCCTGTCCCACCGGGTCCGTTGGGCGCAACGGGCGTTCGCCGAACAAGTGGAACGAGCCGACGCAGACTATCTGTTTGTGCTCGAAGACGACGACATGCGCGTGGTCGGCGTCAGCGCTCTGGCCGGGGCGGTCGGCCTGCGTGAGCCGTGGTACAACTATCGGGTCGGGCTGACCGTCAGTTCGGCGCCGGACCTGGGCATTCAACGGCAGATCCCGACACTGTTTCTCAACAACGAACTCACCGGCCAATCGGAGCTGTGCTCGCTGTTTCTCGGCCATGATCAGCGCCACGGCAGCAATGGCCGCTTGTTGTCGCTGGGGCGTTTGCTGTTCGTTGCCGAGTTCCCGCACCTGTTCGGCGAGAAGATGATTGCCGAACTGCGCGGCAGTGCCGATGAACACGGTTGTTCGCCTTTCTGGGACAGCCTGGGTCGGCATTTCTTTCAAATGGACTTCAGCCATGCCGACCACTTGTCCGGGCTGGGCAACAAATCGTTCATCGCCGAACTGATGCCGCGCCAGCCGCTGTACACCTGCCTGCTCACCGAACAGGCCCAGGCCGCGATCGGCCAGGCGCACCCGAATACCGAGCCGGCGCTGAAAATCCTCCAGGCCGAAGGTTTCACCCACAAAGGCTACATCGACATCTTCGATGGCGGCCCGGTGATCGAAGCGCCAGTGCGCAATATCCGCACCGTGCGCGAGAGCGTCGAGCTGGCCCTGAGCCTCGGCAGCCCCGACGAACAGGCGCCGCTGTGGCTGATTCACAACCGCCGCCTGGAGAACTGCCGCATCACCGTCGCTCGCGCCCGCCGGGTCGGCAGCAGCTTGGTGATCGACCGCCTCACCGCCAAGCGCCTGCAACTGCAACCGGGCAATTCGGTACGCGCGGTGATGCTGCCCAATCAACAGCAACAGGCGGTGGCGGCCTGACGGTCACCACCGCAAAAAGGTAAATCCTTTCAGCAAAAGGGTCAGCGACAACCTGTCCCTTGCAAATTCGTCATGATCCTTGACCCATTCGCGTGATAGCCTTTTCATTCTTCGGCGTTGACACCTTTGTTCAAGCCTTTCCATTCCTTTGTATTGGTGGAACTCGTATGACCCGGCTTTCCCATCAAGATTTGCGCCGTAACTTCCGTCAACTGCTGGCCTCCGACACCTGCTACCACACCGCGTCGGTGTTCGATCCGATGTCCGCGCGCATCGCTGCTGACCTGGGTTTTGAAGTGGGCATCCTCGGTGGTTCCGTGGCCTCGTTGCAGGTGCTCGGTGCCCCGGACTTTGCCCTGATCACCCTCAGCGAGTTCGCCGAACAGGCCACCCGCATCGGCCGCGTCGCCCAATTACCGGTGATCGCCGACGCCGACCACGGCTACGGCAACGCCCTCAACGTGATGCGCACCATCGTCGAACTGGAACGCGCCGGCGTCGCCGCCCTGACCATCGAAGACACCTTGCTGCCGGCACAATTCGGCCGAAAATCCACCGACCTGATTACCGTTGCCGAAGGCGTCGGCAAGATCCGCGCGGCGCTGGAAGCCCGGGTTGATACGGAAATGGCGATCATCGCCCGTACCAACGCCGGTATTTTGCCGAACCAGGAAATCATCAGCCGCACTCGCCAGTACCAGGCTGCCGGGGCTGACGGCATCTGCATGGTCGGCATTCAGGATTTCGATCAGCTTGAGCAAATCGCCGAACACCTGACCGTACCGCTGATGCTGGTCACCTACGGCAACCCGGCGCTGCGCGACGACAAACGTCTGGCCGAACTCGGTGTACGCGTGACCATCGATGGGCATGGCGCTTACTTTGCGGCGATCAAAGCGACGTATGACAGCTTGCGTGAACAGCGGCAGATCTTCACCCAGGCCTCCGACCTGAGCGCGACCGAGTTGACGCACACCTATACACAGCCGGAGGAATACATTCTCTGGGCCAAGGAATACATGAGCGTCAAGGAGTGATGCGCACGCTTCACCGGCCCTTTCGCGAGCAGGCTCGCTCCCACAGTGGATCTTGGTTGAACACAACATTCGTGTTCGACACCGATCAAATGTGGGAGCGAGCCTGCTCGCGAAGACGTCCGCCGCTACACCGCTAAACCGGCGTCTTGTAAGCCTCTTCCCGCTGCACCGCCCGCGCCTGAATCACATTCAGAATCGCACAGCCCTCGCGCATCAACAGATGCACCGCGCTGGTCACCCGCGTCAGATCACAATCGGAAATGCCCTTGAGGTTGAGACTGGCAAAGGTGTCGGCCAGATCGCGCACGACCACAAACCGGTGCATCGCACAGGCGGCCATGTCGCTGAGTTCTGAGTGGGTGTTAAGGAAAAGCACCGGGGATTCGGCGTCGTAGGTGTCGATGGGGAGGAAGCGGGGCATTACTTGGTCGGTCATAGAGTTCACTCCAAATAGGGGTCAGGTGCTGTATTCGACCGGCCAAGATCGTCGCAGATTTTTCTGCGAGCCGAGACTATAAGAGCCGCGCTCAACGGCCGCAATGAGCGCTTCTGTCGGACTTTTCGGTATTTTTTGTACGCCGTTCGCGACTTCCACTTTTCCCACAAAAGCCCCTCACCCTAGCCCTCTCCCAGAGGGAGAGGAAACTGATTGGGGGATGCTCGGGATCTACGCCGACGTGAGAGATCGCGTTGAATGCAAGTTTGAATTCAACTTGATCTGCCGGTTGCCACATGGACCACAAACAACACGGTCAGTCCCCTCTCCCTCTGGGAGAGGGTTAGGGTGAGGGCAAATGCACCTGACACCCCACCCGCATCAGTCACACCACAAACCCACTCACCGCGGTTTGGCCAACTCCATAATCATCCGCGACAACAGATAAATCCGCGGCGCCACGCTCGCCACTTCGGCGTATTCCTCCGGCGTGTGGATATTGCCGCCGACAATCCCGAAACCATCCAGCGTCGGCGTGCCAACCCCGGCAGACAAACTCGCATCCGCCGCGCCGCCACTGCCCTCCTCGGTCAACTTGCGACCAATCTCGCCATAAATCCCTTGAGCCATCGCCATCAGGCGATCCGACTCAGGCGTTTGCGGCATCGGGGGCAAGCCGCGTTGCAATGAAGTCTTCACTTCCGTCTCAGCAATCAACTTGTCCTGCGACACCCGCGCCAGATCCTTTTCGATCCGGTCAAACTCCTCCGGCACCGCCGCGCGCACGTCGGCCTTGGCAGTGGCTTGATCGGGAATCACGTTGGTGCGGTCGCCGGCCTTGAGCACGGTGAAGTTGATGGTGGTCTTCTTCGCCTCATCGCCGAGTTTGCCCAACTGAAGAATCTGGTGCGCCGCTTCCATCGCGGCGTTGCGCCCCAGTTCCGGGGCGACGCCGGCGTGTGCGGCTTTACCCTTGACCTCGACCAGCGCCGTCGCGCTGCCCTTGCGCCACACCACCAGGCCATCGGCCGGGCGGCCCGGCTCAAGGTTGAGGGTCACGTCGTGCTGTTTGGCGGTTTTCTTGATCAGATCGGTGGCGACGTCCGAGCCGGTTTCCTCGCTGGCATCAAGCAGGAAGGTGATTTGCGCATAGTCCTTGAAGTCGAGGTTTTTCAGGACTTTCAGTGCATAGATCCCGGCGACGATGCCGCCCTTGTCATCCATCACCCCCG
Organism: Pseudomonas sp. 29; assembly: GCF_002754355.1. NCBI lineage: Bacteria > Pseudomonadati > Pseudomonadota > Gammaproteobacteria > Pseudomonadales > Pseudomonadaceae > Pseudomonas > Pseudomonas sp. 29. The sequence goes on along the minus strand of NZ_PEEY01000001.1, from coordinate 5,311,257 downwards.
GCCCGTAAGCGCGGCCGTCCTTGATGTGGAACGGCCGCTCGGCCGCCGAACCTTCCTTGAACACCGTGTCCATGTGCGCCATCAGGAGGATTTTCGCCTTGCCGGTGCCTTTCAGCGTCGCCAGTACATGGTTGGATTTTTCCGGCGTATTGGGCACCAGTTCGATGGTGGCGCCGAGTTTTTTCAGCTCATCGATGGCGATGTCGCTGACTTGCTTGAGGCCGGGTTCATAACCTGAGCCGGAGTCGATATTGACCAGCCGCTCCAGCAGTTTCAGTGCTTCTGGCTGGTACTGCTCGGCATCGGCGAGCACTTGTTTGTGCGGTTCGGCAAAGGCGTGGGCAGCCGAGAAGGCGAGAGACAGGCCGAGGCTAGCGGCCAGCAGGGAGCGAGAAAATGAGCACGTCATGAAGCGATCCTTGTTTCGCGTCGGGGGGGATTTAACCGTACCCGACATCGGCGCGAGGCTCTACACCGAATGCGACACTGATCTAACCGACAACACACAACCCCTGTGGGAGCGAGCTTGCTCGCGAAAGCGGTGGATCAGTCAACATTGATACAGCCTGGCAGGACGCCTTCGCGAGCAAGCTCGCTCCCACAGGGGATCTACGGTGTAGCGGTCAAACCGAATCCAGTAACGTCTGCCGGGACTTGTCATCGCAATTGCAGATCACCCGGTTACGCCCGCTGGCCTTGGCCTCGTACAACGCCTGATCGGCATCATTGAGCCAGCGTGTTGCGTCGGCATGCGCCGGATCGTACGCCGCCAGGCCGATGCTCAAGCTGACCTTCAACGCCGGATTCTGCTCATAACCCAGAATCGCGAAGCGCTCACGCAACGCTTCCATCGCCTGCGCGGCGTTGAACAGCGGCAGATCCGGCAAAATCACGCAGAACTCATCACCGCCGTAACGCCCGGCAACGTCAGTCGCCCGCAGGTTTTGTTTAAGTAACTTGCTCAACTGGCGCAACACGATGTCGCCCGCGACATGGCCGTAGGTGTCGTTGATCGCCTTGAAGTGATCGATGTCGATCAGCGCAATCGCCGCACCCTGCTTCTGCCGCTTGCAGCGCTGAAAAGCGATCTCCAGTTGATCCTTCCAGGCGCCATGATTGAGCAACCCGGTCAGGCTGTCGGTGCGGCTCAAGGCGAGCAATTCGCGTTTATGCAAGCCAAGCGTGTAGGCCTGACGAAAGCAGATCCAGCCCAGCGCCAAGGGGTACAGCAGCAGTAACGGGAAACAGGCGTACATTTGTGCAGGCGTAGTTTGCGGAATGAATGCCGGAGCAAACACCACCAGCCCGACGCCGACCCCGAGCAGCTGCGCCGCAGAGCCTGCCAATAGAAAACGTGAACCACCGATTGCGACGTTGTTCATTGCCATCATCGAAATGGTCGTGGCAGTGGGCAGCGGATTGAAATGCATGGCGGCAAGCCAAAAGCCGCCGAAAAAAGCGTCAATCAACAGATTGCGGTGTTCAGCGTGGTAAGGAACCCGGGCGCGGCGCGCCCATTGAAACGCCAGATGCGGCCAGACCAGGCCGTTGAAGAACATCAGTGCCCAGACCCACAGCGGCGGATCGAGCGAGTACATCGACACGCTCACGCACACGAGCCCCAGAATCAACCCGAGCATGCGCGACGTATAAAGCCTCCTGGCCAATGAAAGTCCCTTTCCTCCGGTATTTCCCATAAGGACCTCGATCACGCACACCGCAGGACGGATGTGCTGGAAGTCTAACAGGGCGACGTTAAATAGCCATCACCGGCCAGCGGGCTGAATAGCGCGACATCAGGACCGCACACAGGGCAAATATTTGGCTATACATGAAAGGAGCAAAATGGAAAAAAAACTATAAGAAGGAGACCCATGCACACCTATCACGTGTTGATCATCGGCAGCGGTTTTGGCGGTCAATGTGCTGCGGTCAACCTGCTCAAGGCCGGGATCGACGATTTTCGCCTGCTGGAGCGACGGGACTTCTTTGGCGGCACCTGGTGCCAGAACACCTACCCCGGCGCGGCGGTGGACGTGCCGTCGCCGCTGTATTCGCTGTCGTTCGCGCCGTACCGCTGGTCGCAGATGTTCGCCGGACAGGCCGAACTGCAGCGCTACACCGAGCATGTCATCGAGCAGTTCGGTTTGCGTGAGCGCGTGGAGCTGGAGGCCAATGTCGAGCGCGTCGAATGGGACGACACGGAAAAACGTTGGGCCGTACACACCGGAAGCAAAGGCACCTTTTATGCGCAGTTCCTGATCAATGCCACCGGACCATTGAGCCAACCGGTCATCCCACACTTTCCTGGCCAGGATCGCTTTAAAGGCAAGACTTTTCATACGAACAACTGGGATCACAGCTACGACTACCGCGGTAAACGCGTGGCCATCGTCGGCAGCGGTGCCAGTGCGGTGCAGGTGATTCCGGCGATTGCGCCGCAGGTCGAGCAATTGCACGTGTTTCAGCGCACGCCGCATTGGGTGCTGCCCCGCGCCGATCGGCAGTTCGGGCCGCTGCAACGCTGGCTACTCGGCCTGAAACCCGCCTACAAACTGTTGCGCTGGCTGATTTACTGGCAATTCGAAACCCGCGTCATCGCGTTCAAATACTCGAAAGCGGCGATTCACATGGTCCAGCAGCACGCCCTGCGCTTTCTCAAACGCCAGGTGCCAGACCCGGCGCTGCAAGAAAAACTCACCCCGGACTTCACCATCGGCTGCAAACGGGTGCTGGTGTCCAGCACCTATTACCCGGCGCTGAGTCGCGCCAACGTCACCTTGCATACCCGCGAGCAAGGCATTGCGTCCATCGATGAAACCGGGATCAACACCGAGGACGGTCAGCACATCGATGTTGATCTGATCGTCTGGTCGACCGGTTACGACGCCACCGACGGGGTGATTTCCTACCCGGTCAGCGGAAAAAACGCCGTGCAACTCAGAGAGGTCTGGGCGCAATACCCGCGCGCGTATCTGGGCACCAGCCTGCCGGACTTCCCCAACCTGTTTATCGTCACCGGCCCGAACACCGGCATTGGGCACACCTCGGCGCTGTTCATCATCGAATCGCAGATGAACTACATCCTTGACTGCATTCGCACCGTGCAGGCGAAGGGTCTGCGCAGCATCGAAGTGCGCCCCGAAGCGGAACGTACCTACACTGAGATGATTCATCGGGAGATGGAGCGCACGGTCTGGAAGTCCGGCGGCTGCCACAGTTGGTATCAAAGCAAGAGCGGTCATGTGATCGCGATGTTTCCCGGCTTCAGTTTCAGCTATCACCGCTTGACCCGAGCGCTGAAACCGGCCGACCACATTCTGTCCTGAACACGTAAAAGGAAGACGTCGATGCTTTTGCTGTTTGTCGCCCTCGCGGTTTTCGTGGCCTGGAGCTGGTTGAGTTATCCGGCGGTTGGTCATTGGCTGTACGACCTGAACATGGCCATCGAGGCCAAGTTGTACAAATTGCACAAGATCGAAGTGCCGATCGCCGAGATGACCGTCTCGACTTGGCAGGGCGGGCCGTATGAAGCGGCCAGCGCGATTCTGATGCTGCATGGTTACAGCGGCGACAAGAACCTGTGGCTGCGCTTTTCCCGGCACTTTGTGCGCCAGTATCGGGTAATCATCCCGGACCTCGCCGGCCATGGTGAAACCGGCTTCAAGGCGGGCGGCGGCTACGACATTCCGTTGCAGGCCAAACGCATGATCCAGTTGCTCGACGTTTGCGGCGTGGAGAAAGTCCATGTGATCGGCAACTCGATGGGCGGCTACATCGCCGCGTGGCTGGCGGCGACTTATCCGGATCGCATCGCTTCGGTGGCACTGATCGACCCGGCGGGCGTCACCGCACCCGAGGCCAGCGACATGGAGCGCCATCTGGCGCGCGGGCATAACCCGTTTCTGATCAATTCCCGGGAAGAGTTCCAGCAGTTCTACGCGATGACCATGGCCACGCCGCCATGGGTACCCAAATTGGTGCTGGACGCCATCGCCCAGCGCTACGAACAACAACGCGATGAACTGGAAGAGATCTTCCGCGATTTTCGCGCCAGCCCGCCGATGGAGCCGAAACTGGTCGACATCAAGTGCCCGGCGCTATTGCTCTGGGGGCGCAAGGATCGGCTGATCGACGTCAGCAGCGTGCCGGTGTGGAGCAAGGGCATTGCGAATTTGCGTGTGGATGTCTGGGATCACGTCGGGCACATGCCGATGGTTGAACAGCCGGGGAATACTGCGCGCCTGTATCGCGAGTTTTTGGGGAGCCAAAGATGACAATGCACTCTGCCCCTGCCCCTGATCGTTCCCACGCTCTGCGTGGGAATGCAGCCCGTGACGCTCCGCGTCACTGGACGCGGAGCGTCCCTAGAGGCGTTCCCACGCAGAGCGTGGGAACGATCACGCGAGAAATCGGTAGGTCGAGATGAACATTCTTTATGACGAGCGCCTCGACGGTCCGTTACCGAAGGTGAACAAGGCCGAATTCCTCAAGGCATTGCAGCAAGCGCTGCCTGATCTGGATATTCTGTGGCGCGAGGAAGAACTCAAACCCTACGAATGCGACGGTCTCTCCGCCTACCGCACCACGCCGATGCTGGTCGCCCTGCCCCGACGACTTGAGCAAGTGCAAATCCTGCTCAAACTCTGCCATGAAAAAAACGTCCCGGTGGTTGCCCGTGGTGCCGGCACCGGGTTGTCCGGCGGCGCCTTGCCGCTGGAGCAAGGCCTGCTGCTGGTGATGGCGCGCTTCAACAACATCCTGCACATCGACCCGGCCGCGCGCACCGCGCGGGTTCAGCCGGGGGTGCGCAATCTGGCGATCTCCCAGGCCGCCGCGCCCTTCGGCCTGTATTACGCGCCGGATCCATCCTCGCAGATCGCCTGTTCGATCGGCGGCAACGTCGCCGAAAATGCCGGCGGTGTGCATTGCCTCAAGTACGGTTTGACCGTGCACAACCTGCTGAAAATCGAAGTGCTGACCGTCGAAGGCGAACGCCTGACCCTGGGTTCGGACGCCCTCGATTCAGCGGGTTTCGATTTGCTTGCGCTGTTCACCGGCTCCGAAGGTTTGCTGGGGATCATCACCGAAGTCACGGTCAAACTGCTGCCCAAACCCCAGGTCGCGAAAGTCCTGCTGGCCAGTTTCGATTCCGTGGAAAAGGCTGGCCGCGCGGTCGCCGAAATCATCGCGGCGGGGATTATTCCCGGCGGCCTGGAGATGATGGACAACCTCGCCATTCGCGCCGCCGAAGATTTCATCCACGCCGGTTACCCGGTCGACGCCGAGGCCATTCTGCTGTGCGAACTCGATGGCGTCGAAGCCGATGTCCACGACGATTGCCAACGGGTGCGTGAGGTCATGACCGCGGCCGGCGCCACCGAAGTGCGTCAGGCCCGCGACGAAGCCGAGCGCGTGCGGTTCTGGGCCGGGCGCAAAAATGCCTTTCCGGCCATCGGCCGTTTGTCACCGGACTATTACTGCATGGACGGCACCATCCCGCGCCGCGAATTGCCCGGGGTTTTGCAAGGCATCGCCCGCCTCAGCGAAGAATACGGATTGCGCGTGGCCAACGTATTCCATGCCGGCGACGGCAATATGCACCCGCTGATCCTGTTCGACGCCAATCAACCCGGCGAACTGCACCGCGCCGAAGGCTTGGGCGGCAAGATCCTCGAACTGTGCGTACAGGTCGGCGGCAGCATCACTGGCGAACACGGCGTCGGCCGCGAAAAAATCAACCAGATGTGCGCGCAGTTCAACAACGACGAACTGAGTCTGTTTCACGCAGTAAAAGCCGCGTTCGACCCACAAGGCCTGCTCAATCCCGGCAAGAACATTCCGACCCTGCACCGCTGCGCCGAATTCGGTGCCATGCATATTCATGCCGGGCAATTGCCGTTCCCCGAACTGGAGCGTTTCTAATGGCTGACGTCGATGCCGCCGGCGCCTTGCTTGATCAGGTCAACGAAGCGCGGGCCAACGCCACTCCGTTGAAGATTCAGGGCGGCAACAGCAAAGCCTTTCTCGGCCGCGAAGTAGCCGGTGAAGTGCTCGATACCCGCGCCCACTGCGGCATCGTCCGTTATGAACCGACCGAACTGGTGATCACCGCGCGCGCCGGCACGCCGTTGTCCGAACTCCTCGCGGCGCTGGACGCTGTTGGACAAATGTTGCCGTGCGAGCCGCCGGCATTCGGTGAAGGCGCCACCGTCGGCGGCATGATCGCCACGGGGTTGTCCGGGCCACGACGGCCGTGGTCTGGCTCAGTGCGCGACTTCGTCCTCGGCACCCGAGTCATCACCGGCCTCGGTCAGCACCTGCGTTTCGGCGGCGAAGTGATGAAGAACGTCGCCGGTTATGACCTGTCGCGGTTGATGGCCGGCAGTTACGGCTGCCTCGGCGTGCTCACCGAAGTGTCGCTGAAAGTCCTGCCGAAACCGCGCCAGTGCCTGAGCATTCGCCTCGACATGGAATGCGCGCGGGCGCTGGCGAAGCTTGCCGAATGGGGTCAGCAACCGTTGCCGATCAGCGCCGCGTGCCACGATGGCCAGAGCCTGTATTTGCGGCTTGAGGGCGGCGAAGGTTCGGTGACGGCGGCGCATCAACGCCTCGGGGGTGAGCCGTTGGATTCAGGGTTCTGGCGGGATCTGAATGAGCAGCGTCTTGCGTTTTTCAACGAAGGTTTGCCGCTGTGGCGCTTGTCGTTGCCGAACAATCTCGGGCCGCTGGATCTGCCCGGCGAGCAACTGATCGACTGGGCCGGTGCACAACGCTGGCTGAAATCCGACGTCGAGCACATTCATATTCTTGCTCAGGAACTCGGCGGCCATGCCACCTGCTTTACCCACGGCGCCAGTTCTTCGCCGTTTCAGCCGCTGGCCTGGACACTGCTGCGCTATCACCGACAACTCAAAGCGCAACTCGACCCGCAAGGGCTGTTCAACCCCGGGCGCATGTACGCGGAGTTCTAGCCATGCAAACCACCCTCAGCGAACAATCGCGCCAATTACCCCGCGCCGCCGAGGCAGAAAAGATTCTGCGCACCTGCGTGCATTGCGGCTTTTGCAACGCGACCTGCCCGACCTATCAGTTGCTCGGTGATGAACTCGATGGCCCGCGCGGGCGCATCTACCTGATCAAGCAAGTGCTCGAAGGCGCACCCGCGACGGCGCAGACACAACTGCATCTGGACCGCTGCCTGTCGTGCCGCAACTGCGAAACCACCTGCCCGTCCGGCGTCGACTATCACAACCTGCTCGACATCGGCCGCGCGGTGGTCGATCACGCGGTGCCACGTCCGGCCGCGCAACGCCTATTGCGCGAAGGGTTGCGCGCATTGGCGCCGAATCCGGGGTTGTTCAAAGGCTTGCTGCGGGTGGGCACGACGTTTCGGCCGCTGTTGCCGCGCTTGCTGGAAAGCAAACTGCCGCAGCATCTGCCGTTTTCCGGTTTGCGCCCTGCCCCGCGCCATGCCCGGCAGGTGTTGTTGCTTGAAGGCTGCGTACAGCCGGGGTTATCGCCAAATACCAATGACGCGACGGCGCGGGTGCTGGATCGCTTGGGCATCAGTGTCACCCCGGTGGCCGAGGCCGGGTGTTGCGGCGCGCTGGACTATCACCTCGACGCGCAAGCCAAAGGCCTCGACCGCGCGCGGCAGAACATCGATGCCTGGTGGCCGCACCTGCAAAACGGCGCCGAAGCGATTGTGCAGGCCGCCAGCGGTTGCGGCGCATTCATCAAGGATTACGGGCATTTGCTGGCAGACGATCCGGTGTATGCGGCCAAGGCCCGGGAAATCAGCGAGCGGACGCTGGATCTGGTGCAGATACTCGCGCAGGAACCGCTCGAAAAAGTCTGCGCGGCGAGCGAGCGGCGGATTGCCGTGCATTGCCCGTGCACTTTGCAGCACGCGTTGAAATTGGGCGGCGCGGTGGAAGCCGTGCTGACACGCCTCGGTTTCAATCTCGCCGCCGTGCCCGACGGCCATTTGTGCTGCGGTTCGGCAGGCACGTATTCGCTGACGCAACCGCTGCTGGCGCGGCAACTGCGCGACAACCGCCTCAACGCTCTGGAGAGTGGCCGCCCTGAGCTGATCGTCACCTCCAATGTCGGCTGTCAGAGCCATCTGGCCAGTGCCGGACGCACGCGGGTGATGCACTGGATCGAACTGGTGGATCAGTCGTTGGCAGAATGAAGTTCGTAGGATTCTTCGTTTGCCCGCGTGCGAGAAGGCTGCGATCTTTTCCCTCATCCATTCCGTGACCGTGGCAGGAATTTTTTTCATGACCGTGCAGCCGTTCGTCAGCCCCGACCTGATCCGCCAACGCTTCTCCAAAGCGATGTCCGACATGTACCGCGAAGAAGTGCCGCTGTACGGTGCACTGATGGAGCTGGTGGAGCAAACCAACCGCGAGGTGCTTGCACGTCAGCCAGACATCGCCCGGCAGCTCGACAGCACCGGCGAAATTCAGCGGCTGGATATGGAGCGCCATGGCGCCATCCGCGTTGGTACTGCGACGGAACTGGCCACCCTCGCCCGTCTGTTTGCAGTGATGGGCATGCAACCGGTGGGTTATTACGACCTGACTCCGGCGGGCGTACCGGTGCACTCCACGGCGTTTCGCGCGGTGCATGAAGAGGCGCTGCAAGTCAGCCCGTTTCGGGTGTTCACGTCGTTGTTGCGCCTGGAGTTGATTGAGGATGCGCAACTGCGCGCCTTTGCAGAATCGGTATTGGCCAAGCGTTCGATCTTTACCTCGGAGGCGTTGCGCCTGATCGCGCAAGCTGAAACCGCAGGTGGTTTGAATGAAAGCGAGGCCGAGGCATTCGTCCTACAGGCATTGGAAACCTTTCGCTGGCATCACAGCGCTACGGTTACCGCTGCGCAATATCAAACTTTGAGTGCCCAACACCGTTTGATCGCCGATGTGGTGGCGTTCAAAGGACCGCACATCAATCACCTGACGCCGCGCACGCTGGACATCGACCGCGTCCAGGAACAGATGCCGGCCCATGGCATCACCCCCAAAGCCGTGATCGAAGGCCCGCCGCGCCGGCAATGCCCGATCCTCTTGCGCCAGACCAGTTTCAAGGCGCTGGACGAGCCGATCGCCTTCACCGATCAAAACCAGAGCCGTGGCAGTCACAGCGCGCGTTTCGGCGAAATCGAACAGCGCGGCGCGGCACTCACGCCCAAAGGCCGGGCGCTGTATGACCGCTTGCTGAATGCCGCACGCGATGAACTCGGCGACTTCCCCAACGAAGCCAACGCCGCACGCTACGACGCGCTGATGGCTCAGCACTTTGGCGAATTTCCTGACAGTGTCGAGGGTATGCGTGAACAAGGGTTGGCGTACTTTCGCTATTTCGTTACGGAAAAAGGACTGGCAGCGGCAGGACTTGGGAGTTCGTCTCTGGAAGACTTGTTGCGCGATGGTTATGTGAAAGCGGAACCGTTGGTGTACGAAGATTTCCTGCCGGTGAGCGCAGCGGGGATTTTTCAGTCGAACCTTGGCGATGCGGCGCAGGCGCATTATGGCGAGCATTCCAATCGGCAGGCCTTCGAGCAGGCGCTGGGGCGCGCGACCATTGATGAGTTGGGATTGTATGCGGCGACGCAGCAGCGTTCGATTGATGATTGTCTGACACAACTTGCGATCTTTTGATCTGAAAATCTTGAAGCAGCCGCCTCGACCAAATGATGGCGCGTGGCCATTGTGCGCAAGAAGTTGCGCACTTGTTTTGCAAAACAGACCGCTAAAACCGCTGAGAGCCACGTCGTACAAGGCCTGCAGCCAAGTGCGCAAGAAGTTGCGCACTACTGCGTAACTTCTTGCGCACTTTTGCATTGGGCGAGCGCTTTATTTCGCACAAGCGCCTGAAAAATCAGACAAACACCCCGGCCCGTATGGCCGGCACAATTGTTGGCACGCTCCTTGATAACAGTCAGGCACCCACCGGGCGATTTCGCCTCCCGGGCACCTTAAATTATTCCGCAAGGAGAGCACCCCATGGCAACACCAGCGTACATGTCGGTTACCGGCGAAAAACAAGGCCTGATCACTGCAGGCGCTTTCACCGCTGACTCCGTAGGCAACACCTACCAGGAAGGCCACGAAGACCAGGTTATGGTTCAGGCTTTCAGCCACGACGTAATCATCCCGCGTGACCCACAATCCGGTCAGCCAACCGGTCAGCGCGTTCACAAGCCAGTTGTGATCACCAAGGTCTACGACAAGGCTTCGCCACTGCTGCAAGCCGCTCTGACCTCCGGCGAGCGCATGAGCGAAATCGTTATCCAGTGGTTCCGTACTTCTGCTCAAGGTACCCAAGAGCACTACTACACCACCAAACTGGAAGACGCGATCATCGTCGCCATCAACAACAAAATGCACAACTGCCAGGATCCAGGCAACTCGCACTTCACCCACCTGGAAGAAGTGCAGTTCACCTACCGTAAAATCACCTGGACCCACGAAGTATCCGGTACTTCGGGTTCCGATGACTGGCGTGCTCCAGTCGTTTAATTACGGCTGATCGTTACAAGCATCGGCCAGCTCTGCTGGTCGATGTTGTTTTCGCCCTCCAGAATTTCGCGTAAGTTGAGCCGCTTTGCGGTCGTCGACGTACGCCGCTGTACAGCACGAGGAACAAGGGATGTTCGCGCCGGCCAATGAAACCCACTTTGCCCTGACCATCGAAGGTCTTTCCGCCGATTTCCAGGTGTTTACCCTCACCGGCCGGGAAGCCATCAGCCAGCCTTTTGTGTTCGAGGTGGAGCTGGTCAGTGAGCAGCCGTCGCTGGACCTCGAAACCCTGCTGCACAAACCGGCCTTCCTGCAACTGTCGCCCGACGGCAGCGGCATCCATGGCCAGATCTACCGCGCCGCGCAAGGCGACTCGGGCAAACGCCTGACCCGTTACTCGGTGACCCTGCGTCCGCAGTTGTCCTACCTGGCGCATCGCGTCAACCAGCGCATCTTCCAGAACCTCACCGTGCCGAAAATCATCGGCATGGTCCTCGAAGAGCACGGCATCCAAAGCAACGCCTACGAATTCAAGACCGGTTCGATTTATCCCGAGCGCATCTACTGCGTGCAATACGATGAATCGGACCTGCATTTCATCCAGCGTCTGTGCGAGGAAGAAGGTATTCACTACCACTTCGAGCACACGGCGACGGCGCACAAACTGGTATTCGGCGATGACCAGACGGTGTTCCCGAAACTCAAGCCTGTGGCCTATCAGCAAGACTCCGGCATGGTCGCCAGCGACCCGGTGATCAAGCGCTTCGACCTGCGTCTGGAAACCCGTACCAGCCGCACCACCCGCCGCGATTACGATTTCGAAAAACCACGCCTCACCCTCGAAAGCGAAAACCGTGGTGACGCCCTGCCCGACCTCGAAGACTACGATTACCCAGGTCGTTTCATCGACCGCGAGCGCGGCAAACACCTGGCCAAACGCGCCCTCGAACGTCATCGCAGCGATTTCAAGCTGGCTGAAGGCAAGAGCGATCAGCCGTTGCTGGTCAGCGGCCACTTCCTCGCCCTGACCGCGCATCCGAAAGCCAAGTGGAATGACCTCTGGCTGCTCACCGAAGTCCACCACGAAGGCAAGCAACCGCAAGTCCTCGAAGAGTCGGTGACCAGCGATACCACCGCACTGAAAGACGATTTCCACCAGGGCTACCGCAACCGCTTCCAGGCCACGCCGTGGGACGTGCCGAACCGCCCGCCCCTGCGCCACCCGAAACCGCGCATCCTCGGCAGCCAGAGCGCCGTGGTCACCGGCCCGAAAGGCGAAGAGATCCACTGCGACCAGTACGGCCGCGTCAAAGTGCAATTCCACTGGGACCGCGAAGGCCAGGCCGACGACAAGACCAGTTGCTGGCTGCGCGTCTCCAGCGCCTGGGCCGGCGCCCAGTACGGCGGCATCGCCATCCCGCGCATCGGCATGGAAGTGCTGGTCACCTTCCTTGAGGGCGACCCCGATCAACCGCTGATCAGTGGTTGCCTGTACCACAAGGAAAACACCGTCCCGTATGAGCTGCCGGTGAACAAGACCCGCAGCACCTTCAAGACCCTCAGCTCGATGGGCGGTGGCGGCTACAACGAACTGCGCATCGAAGACAAAAAAGGCCAGGAACAGATCTACCTGCACGCCCAGCGCGACTGGGACGAAAACGTCGAGCACGACCAGAAAATCCGCGTCGGCAACGAACGCCACGACACGGTCGAGCAAAACAGCTACAGCGAATTCAAGGCCGAAGAACACCACACCGTCTACGCCGACCGCAAAGTCGAAGCCCGCGCCAATGATCACCTGACTGTCGGCGTGAACCAGCACATCAAGATTGGTACCGGCCAGTTCATCGACGCAGGCCAGGAAATCCACCTCAGCAGTGGTATGAAAGTGGTGATGGAAGCAGGCGCAGAGCTGACCCTGATCGGCGGCGGCAGCTTCATCAAGATAGACGCCGGCGGCGTGACCATGAGTGGGCCGGTGATCAATATGAACTCCGGGGGTAGTCCGGGGAGTGGCACGGGGGCGGCGCCGTTGTTGCCGGGGCCGTTGAAGCAGGCGGATACCGATAAGGCTGGGCAATTGCTGGTGCCGGCACAGCGGCAGGCGTTGATGCAGAAGAAGCCGATTTGTGCGGTGTGCGAGAAAGCCAAATTGGAGGCACAGAATGCTTAAGTCGGAATTCCCATTGGAAAACGGCCTCCCCCAAGGCCTTCCATGGAATGGCACGGTAGGTTTACTGCTTGATGGTGTCAGCGTTGAGAAGCTTCCGCAGCACTTGTATCAGTGGACGGAAAACCCTGAGTTCGAGCCGCTTTATCTTGGGACTCGTTGGGCAGAACTGGGCGATATCTCCCCATGCCTCGTGCAAATAAAAGCACAGAACAACCCAGTCCTGACCCGGTTCCTGAACGCATCGCGTCAGGAATGGGGGCACTTGGTGTTTAGCGATCAATCATGGGATCAACTGGTCGCACACTTTCGCTGGCTCACCAGCGTCATGCACCCACTCGGTGAGGAAGTGTTGTTGCGAATCGCGGACCCGGCCGTAACCCACGCACTGCTCGCTCACGCAGAAACCATCAAGGATCCGACCCTATTTGGCCCCTGCAAACAAATCGTAACTGCCGATGCAGCACTGGATTGCTGGTACATAAACAATAGGCCGGGTAACGCTCCCGAGCCCGACCACAGCAAGCGCTATCGATTGAGCGAAGCACAACTCAGTCAACTGGACGAGGTGAACTTTCGCAATGTCGTGATGCGTCTCGATGCACACATGCAAGAATATTTTCCAAGCTATCAGGCACAGTCGACTCCACAGCAACGCTGGGAACACCTGCATGCGCTGGCGTCGACCTCCTATGATCGCGGCTTCAACACCGAACTCGATATCACCCTCTACGCCAACATTCAAGGGTTCCTTGGCGAGCGAGCACTGGAAGAACATCCAGACCTCGACGCCATACTCAAAACCCCGTCGGAACAAACGCCCGCGCAACGACTCGAAAGGGTCGCTGATATTGCACAGGAACGGGTAGCAACATTGAACAGGAGCCAAGGATGACAACGCCAACATCGACCGGCAAAAGCCCGAACAACGCTGCAAAAAGCCGGGATGACGGCAAGTGTGCCATGGGCGGCTGCTCGCTGATGAAGGCCAAGATCCAGCTCATCCCTCTGCGTTACGGTCTGGTCGAACGACTCGACCCGTCCAGCGCACTGGCGATGCCTTACAAAACCACTTCCCGCCCACTAGGCATTCGATTGATACGTGACGGCTGGCTCTACGTCATCGTTGACAAAAAACCTCAAGCCGTCATGCACGAATACCGAATCCAGAACGGCATCGTGACCCAACTGCTTTGGGAAAAGGGCGAAATCACCGCCAACAAACGCGAAAGCAACGTGGGCGAAGCCGTGTTGGTATTCCCGCGTTTGAGCAAACTCTACGTCAATTACTCCGAGGTGCAATGGACCGCCGCAAAATGCGCGCAGGTCATCAAGCACAAGTCTGAACGTGAGTATTTCATGCAGAAGGTCGATCTCACCAATGCAGACCCTGAGAAAGGCGCAGCTAATCTACTGACTCCAGGTCAGGCGGAAAAGTGGATTGCGGAGATTGCGGAGCAGCCGAGTAAAGAGCCGCCTGTTACGGGTGCCAAACCTGAGGAAAGTCAGGACTATCTCTGGGAGCAAGCGTCGCACTTCAAGAAAACTCAGTTAGGCACGCTCAAAAAGCAAGTCAAGGCAGAACATGAGCGTGACCATCTGTACTTGGTCTTACAGGATGACCTGGGCGTGTTACGCGATCTCGCTGAGCATCAGGACTTGGTCACTGGCTGGATCAGCGACTGGAGCGACGCTGAGGCCAATCAAAAGAAGTATGTGTTTGGTTGCTACATCGAATCGTTGTACACCGTAACAGGCGAAACCATTCTGAATGCCGCCCAAGGCGACCCTCGTTTTGCCAAACTCAAGGACGAAACAAGCGAAGAGCAGCGGCAATCGATCGTCGACTATGTCAACGTTAAAAATCAAACCCAGTATTCAGGCGCTGGTACGCATCGTGGGGCTATTGCAGCCTCAAAGTCGCGGATGCGTACGAATCTTGGACCTTTGTATTCCAAGTACGAAGACCTGATCGAGACCATCGAAGACAACGCGGATGAAGCGCTCAATGGCGCAAAAATGGGACAAGAAGGCATTAACGACCTGATTGACCGACCGGCTATGGAAGCCTTCCTTAAACAACAGCGAGCACAATTAAGCCGTTGGAACAAGCGTTTGGATCTGATAACTGAAGATCGAGCAAAATTAGTATGTGAAAAACGCTTCTATAAATCTGCTTGGTATTTTGACCCAAAACTAGTAACCCAACTTGAATCGGCTCTTGCTACTGAATACGCGTGCATGAAAGATATATGCCGCACCGACAAGGCTACCGAAGCGATTGCAGACCTAATAGAAAAAGAGCCGGGCTTTACAGTTCCAACCTTCTTTACTGCAAGTTTGACCGATCAGAAGGACCTATTTGCAAAAATCGGCTCATTAATAAAATCGGCTCGGGATATACCCCTTTCAGCGAAGGACTTCCAAGGACTGCAAAAAATTAGTCGAGATTTTGTCACGCTCCTGACCCAGGATCTCGCGGCATCAATCAATCTAAGCAACGATGGTATAACTTTCGATCAAGCACGAAACACTGCTTATGAACCTGCCAAACAACTCCGCTTGGCGAATGCTCTAGAAGAAGCTATAGAAGGACTACGCAACGGCCGGGCAATAGACCCATCTAAAATTCTACGAAACATTCCCGGCTCAGCATGGATCGACGTACTAAGAACATTTGGCAAAAAAGGAATTACTCTTGAGTTTGCTTCTGCAAGCCAGCTTCATGCGTTCGAAGCTGACATGGCGAAACTCACCGAACTCCGCCAGCAGATGTCCTCGTTGAAAAACAGGATCAGAGAGACATTGGCTAACGAGCGAAAAGGTCGGGCCCCCAAGGGGAGCTATCGATCATTGGTTGCACAGCGTAAATCTGTTCAGCAATCCGTCGCCCCGTTAGAGAAAAGAATCGCGCCTGCGATGATTGCTGTTGGCGAAGGCCCGAGTAAAGCAAGTATAAAAATAAAAGGACTAACCAGCGCCCAAGAAGCTGAAGTCCACCGAATGGCCGAAGATCATCGCTTAAACACAGGCGATAAGGTAAGGGGACTAGGAAAAGACATCTTTCAATCTGCGGGAGGCGACATCTTCGCATCCGCTGTATTTGTCGTACAATTAATTAGCTTTGTCACTGTTTATTCAGAGTTAAGAAGAAAACCCAGCTGGGATAAAACCGATTACGTTGCATTTGGCAATGCGTTCTTCTCTGCAAGCGGAGGAGGCTTTGCGGCTGCACAGGGGATATCTGCCACCACTCTAAACGTAGTCAAAAACAACTATTCAAGTGCTGCCGGCAAAGTCCAGCTAGCCGCGCGCATTGGAAAGCTCACCGGGGGGCTGGGACTAGCTGCTTACGGGTTCGGTATGGCGGCGGCAGCCACAAGTCTGTACGGGGAAAAAGGCTCTGTCGCTCGTTGGACTGAAGCCTTGAGGTCGGGAGATAGTGCAAAGCTGGCTGGTGCCAGCATGACAATCGCGGGCGACTCTGGACAGTTCGTCGTTAACGGTTGGGCAGTTGCACGAACAGGGCAATATATGTTTGAGGCGGCTTCAAATGTTAGTCAAGCAAGAGCTGTCGCTTGGGTTACAGCTGGAGGCAAACTTCTGAGCGTTGCTGCGAGAGCCAACCTAATAGGGTTAGGCTTGACGGTGTTGCAGCTAGGTGGCGAGTGGATTTACAACCGAAACAATAAAACGAAGCTTGATAACTGGCTTCAGCAGGGCGCGTGGGGAAAGAAGAACCAAAATCGCGGATTCCAAGAAGATCGCATGCAATTGGCAGAGATCACTTCAACCCCTCAGGTCGGTCTAAGACAAATAAATAACAGGCCTACTGCAGTGATTAGCATTCCAAATATAACAATTCGAGAGCTGGATGATGTTGGATTTGGCCTTACCGCGTATTGGTCAAGCAATCTCCAGCGCAATGACTGGGAGCCTTGGACTGAACCTTTGCTATATCAACTCAATTTACTGAGTCCACCAGACGCGCCACTCCAATTGGGGTTAGAAATTTTTGCGCATGAGGCTAACGCTCAGCACGGTCTTGCCATAAAGTTGCGATACCATCCACTCCCCGGAGACCAAAAACTTCAAGAAATAATGTTTGAAACCAAGACACTTAACGTTGGAAGCGGGAAGGAATTTTCAACAACCGGGTTTCTCAGCGCACGAAATACAACTGCTCAAGCATTCATTGTGACCACCGACACGCTAACTGTGCTCGAATCATCAAAACAAGCCGGGCAAACCTAATGTCTTCAATAAATGAGCAATCCAGCGACGATCTAAATCTCGAAAAAATACGGCCCGTGGCTGGTGAGAAACGTAAGTTCGCGACAGGTGAGGCATTATTCTTCTCCCCGCTTCCGATACCAACGGGCAACGTCCCCATGGATTTGGGCGGAAGCTTTGTTGAGGTAAATGACACATTCCTCGACGTAGGCAGTAGTAATTTCGGCAAGGCTTTCCAAGCGAGGGCAATGATTGGGCTCGGGATGATGTTTATTTTTTCATGCCTGATTATTCTGCCTTTGCTTGCAGGATCTACTACCTGGGGATCCCCATTTTCCGAGTCCTTTTGGGACAGAACAACAGGCATGTTCGATTTCGGTGTGACCTTTAGTATCTGGGGTGGAGGAATAGCTGCGCTCTTGGGTATTTACGTTATCTTGAGCACTACCAGAGCGAAGTCGCGCACCCGTCCAATTAGATTCAACCGCCAACGCCGTGAAGTCTGTTTCTTTCCCGAAGGTTCTGACCTCCCCGTCATTCAACCATGGGAAGAGATAGTATCTTGGCTTTCAATCAGTACAGGTGTTACTGGAGTGGGCGTAACAAGCGCCTATACATTTGGTATGGCGTTCGACGATTCCAGAGCTGACGTAGTGCATTTTGTGAGACAAGGCGTGATGACTCCTGCCCATGCCTTGAGTAAGTGGGAAGCCATACGGATCTATATGGAAAAAGGTCCAGAGTTCTGCCCAGGCAAGGCACCCTACGAGGGTCGCCACACCTTTGATAAAAAACGACAAGACATGTACGAGGAATACCGGCACAACGAACGTTCCGCTTTAGGAGTTGGTTGGTGGTACCTGGCACATTTGATCACTTGGTGGCGTTTTCCGTATTGGGTAGCAGAATGGGACCATCGTTTCAGCATGAAATCTCTACCTGAATCCATTGCTGAGTGGTCTAAACCTCTTCCGCCTGAACAATGGGGCAAGCCAAGCCCGGCGCTTAAAGAGCAAAGCGCGAAAATCGAAAAAGCCTTTGCTCAAGGACAGGATTTTATGACGTACTTCAAGGCAAACCTAAACGAAAGCCAATCAGTTGGTAAAAAATCCAATGGATAAAAAAATCGTAACGTTTGTAGTTGCGTGAAAGTCTGCCGATTTACTCTAAAAAGAATTGGCACATAATGAGACCGATTTTTCTTAATTGAAAAATAACACACATCAGAAATTATTGCTTTTATAACTCGACGAAGCCTTTCTGAAACTACCGAAAAGATGAGCCCTTTGTGCCTAACAATAAATATGAGCGATTACCCCACGCGGGGGACTTCGAAAAAGATAATGGACTAGAAATAATATACTTGTCTCCGAAACCGATACCAACCGGGATGCCTGCGATCAGCTCTCGGCAACTACACCGCAATGCTAATAACACCTTCCTGGACTTTCCTACAGGGCAAGGGAACTTCGAGTTCATGGCGCGAATTGGTATTGGTTCGATAATATTGATTATCACCTCGCTTTTTTTGTTCTCAGCTTTCGCTTCTTGGATCAGAAGATACTCAGAACCGTTCCTGAGTGCTTGGGCCAGTTTTTTCTTCAACCCCGTGATATGGTTCATAATTCTATCAATTGCTGCACTCTATCTTTATTACTTTACAAAGTTAGCCAATGAACTTTCTTCAAACCCACCTCTACGTTTTAATCGCGAGCGCCGCGAAGTTGTATACGTAGCTAAAAAAGGAGAAAAGCCCAGATATACAGCTTGGGAAAGCGTTATAGCCTGCATATCTTCCGGCAAACTGATAACACAATATTCTGTAACCCCAGAGCACAAGCTAATGATCGGTCTGCGCGAAACGACCAGCGGCGAAGTCCTTTGGAGCGTAATACCATGTGGTAGCTTAAGTCTGGCGATATCAGAATGGGAGGCTATTAGAGCTTACATGGAGAATGGTATAGACAGCCTCCCAACCAATTATAGCGACGAACTTGAAGAAGGTACTGTCGAGTTTTTCAAATTATGCCGTGAGAGCTATCGCGAAGAACATTCCCTAGTACGTTACATCTGGGGTTTTATCACAATTCAGTTATTTAGTGGCTGGACTTTACCATGCTACATATCCGAATGGATTAACAATCGTCCTAAAGCGCTTTTCCCCAAGGAAGTATTAGAGTGGTCAAAGCCCCTGCCACTAGCAGATCATGCAAAGCCCAGCAAAGAGCTAGTTGCGGAAACCGAAGAAATCCGCAAGCACTTCGCAAGAGGGAAGACTCTTTTAGATTACTTCAGCGTAAAATTCTCTGATGAGGATACAAAATCCGAGACAAGTGAATAATTACTACCTCGGACTTTGCGTCGCTAGTATATATGGCGCATTCCGAGTTCCCGTAAGATGCCATATACAACGGCGAAATAGAGCAACCACGAAGGATGCCACACTCTACCGGATCAATTGAATGCCTGATAAAAAATCCTACCGTTTGCCTCAAGCCGGTGACACTGAAAACAAATTCGGAACCGAATTTATTTATCTTTCGCCGACGCCAGTTCCAACAGGGGTGCAAGCCTTCAGCGCTCGCAACTTACATCAAGAGGCAAACGAAACCTATCTGGATTTTTCCGTAGGACGCGGAAACTTTGAGTTCATGGCGAGAGTGGGTATTGGCGTCGTCATGTTTTTTATTATTTTTCTATTTCTTGCAACCGGATATTTGTCCTGGCTACGACGAAATTTTGAACCGTTCTTATCAAGTTGGTGGGAGTTTTTCTCCGGCCCGGTTGTGTGGGCCATTGTAATACCATTAGCCTTGCTCTATACCGTGATCTTTTATCTTTCCACACGCCAGATCACACAACATCCACCCTTACGTTTTAACCGTCAACGTCGCGAGATCGTTTTCATTCCAAAAAAAGGAAGTCGCCCTCATTATGTAGCTTGGGAAAGTACTATTGCTTGCGTAACTGCTGGCCAACTAGTAACGCAATATGCAACGATACCTGAATTCAAATTAATGATCGGCTTGCGTGAACCAGAAACCGGAAACATTCTTTGGTCATCGGTGGCTTGTGAGAGTTTAAGTTTAGCCATTTCCGAATGGGAGGCTATACGGGCCTATATGGAAGAAGGACCCTCAGCCTTGCCTGCGCCACAAACAGACGAACTTGAAGAAGGAAGTGTGGCATTTTTCCATTTATGTCGACGAACTTACCGAGCAGAACACTCCGTAATCCGTTACGCCTGGGGCTTCCTGACGATACAGTTTTTTAGCGGCTGGACTTTGCCCTGCTATATTTCCGGTTGGGTAAATAACCGCCCAAAGGCAAAATTCCCTAAAGAAGTACTGCAGTGGTCGAAGCCAATATCCACTGATCAGCATGCAAATCCGAGCGAGGAACTTTTAAATAAAAGTGCCGAGATTCGCTCGACCTTTTCAAAGGGGAAAACTTTTCTCGACCATTTCAAACTCAAGCGATCTGATCAAGCACAGTAAATAGACAATCGGGGGATAAACCACGTTTTCTTTCTTCTAGAAGTGGTCTCCCCGCGAATAACCTGCCCTCTTACTCGCACACCGGCTAATCCACATAAAAATCCGCGAAAATCTGAAGAGCAACACTTACGTCATCAAAGCTGAAACCCCGCATCCACAATGCATCTACTCAACCAGTTCGCCCGCCACCTCATACTTCACCACCACCCGATTCCGATAAAGCCTCTCCCTTTCCACCAAAGCCCCCACCTGCCCCTTTTCCCTGACCTCTCGCCAAATCTCGTTCTCGCGAAACACCCTGCTGCCTTCCCGCACAAACCGATGCGCCTCTTGAAACACGTGATAGCGATACTGGCGAACCCGATCACACAACAACTCCCCTTCGAGTTGTGTCTCGCCGACGTTCAATTTCAACTGAAAGCTCCGATCCGTCGGGTTGTGCAGCACCAGATCAACGTAGTTGTAGAAAATCGCCGCTCCGGACCCGAACGGCAGCACCCGCCCCTCATCCGGAAACGGGTCGAAGCTGTGGTTGGAGCGTTCGACCACCACCAGCGGTGAATGAATGGCCATCCAATGGATCAGGTTGCTCAGTTGGCAAATGCCACCGCCTACCCCGCGTCGTGCCTCGCCGAAAGACAATTCCATGCCTTCAACGTAGCCGCGCTTCAACGTCGGGCGGCCGACGAGGCGGCAGAAGGAGAAGTGTTCGCCGGGGGCGATGATGACGCTGTCGATGGCGGCGACGGCGAGTTTGAGGTTGATGACTTTGTTGTGTTGCAGGGCGAGGTCGGAGTTGCCGAGTTTGCGGATCAGTTTTGAGGTGTGTTTGAGGTAGCGATATGGCAGACGCTCGGCCGTGGCGACGGGGCGTGCGTAGCGTTTGCTGGAACAGCGCCAGGCAATCTGGCGGAACAGTCTTTTTTGCCACACGCGCAGCCAGTACAACGCCGGGTGGTAGAGGGAAAGTGGTTTCATCCGTGACACAACGGCGTGCGCCGTTTCTTCCTTGAGCCGTGAGGGGGGCGCGCATTTTATCCGGTAATGACCGGCAGCACCCCATGCATTTCATTAGACCAGCAGCCTCTCTTCGGCATACATCTACCGTCACATCCGCAAATTAAGGTTCGACTAAGGTTGCCTCGCTACGATCGCGGCAACGAAACCCTGTTGTCCTTGAATCGCAGATGAGTCCTTCCGACATGAAAGCGTTTGATTTACCAGCCCAGCCAGCGTCGAATTTCAGCCTTGTCTTGGTAAATTACAAAACCCCGGACATCACCCGAATGTGCCTCGAGCTTTTGCGTGAGCATGTCCAGGAACAACGCATTCCGGTGTGGGTAGTGGACAACGATTCGGCGGATGCCAGTCTCGATTACTTGCGTTCGCTCGACTGGATCAACTTGATTGAACGGCCTTCCCCGGGCAAGGAAATCGGCCATATTGCGCATGGCAAGGCGCTGGATCTGGCGCTGGAAAAAGTCGACACCGATTATTTGTTTCTGTTGCACACCGACACCTTTGTCTACGACAAGGAAGTGTTTGCGATGATGATGCGTGAATGCACGAAAAAACCGGATATGGCCGCAGTCGGTTGTGTAGAACAACTCAATCGCGGGGTTGTTCGTGACACTTGGCGGTTAACTTCGCGTTTCTGCAAGCACTATGCTCGTAAAGCGAAAGTGCGTCTGGGTCTGCGTTCGAAAATGCCAAGACCCTACAAGGAAACTCATCTGAAAAGTTTCTGCACATTGTGGAATGTCCGTCTGATGAAGTCCCTGGGCCTGCACTTCTGCATGGATGAGCAGGTGCCCGGTTATGCGCTGCAAGATCAAATGAGCAGCCTGGGCTATGGCATCAAGTTCCTGTCACCGCGCAAGATTTTCAGCTATCTGGATCACATTCAGTCAGGAACCGTCGCGGCGGCGGGCACCTACGGGGTAAATCACCGCAGGACAAAAATGTATCAGGCCACGCTGAAGCGCTTTCAAGGGGCAGCTAGACACAACTGAAGCGCACACCTCGGTCTAATTCACAGCAAACAAAAAGGGCGACTATAAAGTCGCCCTTTTTGTTTGCAGAAATTGTATACATTCACTCCGAAGAGGTGTTCGCCCAGTGTAATGGCCTGGCAATCCATGCACCGGTAAAGAGCCCTGACACTGGGCGAACGGGTAGGATTTTAATAGAAGTTGGCGCTTATGTCCTCATTCTTGAATATGAAATTTATGTACGGAAACGTTAATAGATATTTATCGGCGATTCCTTTCATGAAACTTTCAATGAGGTCAAACCACACTAATAGTATGACTACTCTCATACAAAAACTGTACAAGAGCAGTCATCCTGTAGAGTTAAAGCTCAACTTTCATGTTGACTGGTCACTTTTAAGATATCGGTGTAAGTGACAATAACGCTCTGCCCTTCTTTCAGATCTTTCAGCTTGGCTTGAATTTCAGGCTGTTTCACGTCGAGGACTTTCGATTGACCTTGCGGGTTTTGCAGGGTCACCTGATTTGTTTTCAAATCAATTTTGGTGATTTTCAACTGCACCTGAACCTGACGATACGCCTCGCCACCGGGGTTATCGCTGCCCGGAGCCTTACGCAACTCACCAGTACGTTCGGTGGTACCAGGCAGACCTTTATCCACATCGGTGTCGAGGTAAGCGGCGACAGAACGCTGCACCTGGATGGTGACCTGATCGCCGGCCTTGAGATTGTCGAGGTTTTTCGCCTTGTCGCTGAGCTGAACGTGAACCGGCTTGCCTTCGGCACCTTCCAGCACAACTTGATGGTTGGCGGCATCGACGGAGATCACTTTGGTGGTGACCTTATCCGCCTCGATGGAAGCGGACAGCGGAATATCGGCAGCGAAGGCGCCGAAGCTGGTGGCGGACAGTACGGTTGCGAGGGTGATGGCCTTGGCCAGTGCGTCGAGCTTCATAATCAATACTTTCCCTGTGATGAATGGCAGCGCTCGCCGCCGAATCGACTTCGGCGACGAGCGTGCCACTGAGCATAGACGCAGTTCAGGGCTTGGCTTTGGTTTGTGACGGCGAGCTTTGTTGCTTGGCGGTGTCCTGCGCGGTGGATTCGCCACTGGGCGTGCCTTTGCCATTGTTTTCACGCTGTTTCGGGTCGGTGGGCCGCAGGGCGTCGTTGTCGCGTTCGGTTTCGCCCGGTGGACGGGGTTCGTCGGGGTGTTCGCCTTGGGTGATGGGTTTCATTGGGTTGTCCTCAAGCTTCGGGGTCGTCGAGTTCACGGGCGACGTTGATCGCCGGTGAGTCCTTGTGCAGGTCGTCGGCCTTGGCGCGCAGGATCTGCCATTGCTCAAGGTCGATGGCGCCTTGGCCGAGCAGGTCGTCGGCGATGCGTTGCAGATCGAAGTAATGTGCGTCGGGGGATTGCTGCCAGTAGGTTTCGTCGTCGAACAGGCGTTGCCAAGTGGTCATGTCTGGAGGTTGCAGATCGTCGCTCATGGGGGAGTCCTCGACGGCGTTTCGCAAAGGTGTGAGAGATATTCGGTAGAGGGGTTGAGAAGTAGCGGA
Organism: Pseudomonas sp. 29; assembly: GCF_002754355.1. Lineage (NCBI taxonomy): Bacteria > Pseudomonadati > Pseudomonadota > Gammaproteobacteria > Pseudomonadales > Pseudomonadaceae > Pseudomonas > Pseudomonas sp. 29. The sequence continues at coordinate 5,287,277 of NZ_PEEY01000001.1, read as the reverse complement.
GTTCCAGCCAATTTCTTTGTGGTGTCTGGGCGGGCGCTTTCGCGAGCAGGCTCGCTCCCACATTTTGATTTCGGTCAGATCCGGATTCTGCGCCCGTTACAACTCGCAGTTTTTACGAGGCGCTTTCAGTACCCGGTCATTTCCAGATAGCCCCGGCCGGGATGGCTGCCGCTGATGTGCACCGGGCCTTCCCAATAGGGGATGCGCAGGTTCATCCAGGCATTGGGGTTGAGCGCGTCGAGGCTGATGTCGAGGTGTTTGTCGGGAATGCTGATCGACCATTTCACCGGCATCGCCCGGCCGGCGACCTTGGCCGTGGTTTGCGGGATGAGCTGGATCTGCGAACTGCGCAGTGTTTGCGTCTGACCGTCGGCAGCAATCCACGTGCCGGTGAGATACGGCGCGCCGTCCTTCTGGCGCATGCGGTACAGCATCACGTGTTCACCACTGTCCAGGTGCAGGGAAAACCAGTCCCAACCGGTTTGATTGGCGGTCAGCGGCTGGCTGCTCCATTCGCGATCGAGCCATGCCGGGCCGCTGACGGTGTAGGTCTGGCCGTCAATCTGCAAGGTGCCGCTGGCCTGAAAAAACGGCTGACTGTAGTAATACGACGCCTGACCTTCTTCGGATTTCTGGCTGGAGCCCTTGTCGCCCTGCAGCACCAGCGGACGGCTGGACGTGAGGTGCAGTTGATAGGCGAAATCCTTGTCGCGAGCGCTGAGTTGCAGGTCGCTCAGGGGATCCTGCGCCTGACTGGCAAACCGCCAATCATCGATCCACGCCTCGAACGGCGCCAGTTGCACACCCGCCTGCCCCACCCCGCCTCGGGCGTAACGTTCGGCGGCGTGATGCACCGTGCTCGAAGTCACCGCGGCATGCCCCAGCCAGATCGTCTGATCAGCCCACCCGGCCTGCTCCGCCACTGGTTTCAATGCACTGCGAAACAGCGTCCACTGCACGCCGAATTCATTGCCCTGCTGATCCTTGAGATTGGCGGTGACGTACCACCACTCAATGCGAAAGCCGTCATGCGCCCCGTGATCTGCGGGAAAACTGAACACCCGCCCCGGCACCACCGGCGTAAACGCCAACGCCTGATTGCCCATCCCGGCGAAGCCCTTCTGCTCCGGCGCCGATTGATCGCAACCGCCGAGCAGCAGCAAAACCAGGAGCACAAAGCGGTTAATCCTCATGGGCAAACGTCCTCAACAGGTCCGCCGGTTGCGTGCGGTACAACGAGTACAGCGGCCATGCCGACGCCAGCAATGTCGCCAGTAACGCCAGTCCCATCAGTTGCAGCAATTGCCATGGGAATATCCGCAACGGCAACCGCCAACCAAACGCCTGAACGTTGATCACCGCATCCAGGCACCACGCCAATGCGATCCCCAACGGCAACGCTAACACCAGCGTCAGCACCGCCAACAGCCAGGTCTGACCAAGATTGAGCAGCATCAATTGCCGCCGCGTTACGCCCAACGCCCACAGCGGTGCGAGTTGTCCGAGGCGACTCTGGCTTTGCGTCAGCAGGCTGATGAACAGCGCCACACCCGCCACCGCCAAGGTCAAACTGTTCAACGCCGCCGTCGCCGCAAAGGTCCGTTCGAAGACTTGCACCGACCAGCCCTTGAGCCGCGCCTGATCAACGATGCGACTGTCATCGAGTTGAAAACGCGTCTGCAATGCAGCTAAAAATCCCGGGATGTTCTGCGGTTCGATGCGCAGATTGAAACGGTTCGGCGTCAGTTGCGGCCAGCCGCGCAACAGGTGGTTGATGTTGACCAGCAAATGCCCCTTGGGATTGCCGTAGTCGGCGTAGATGCCAACGATGCGCGGCGACCATGGGCCATTGGGTGTCGGAATCGCCACGTGTTCACCCACGTGCAATTTCAGGCGCCGGGCGATTTGCTCACTGAGCATCACCGCATCATCCGTCACGAGATGCGCCCACGGATCGCCGCCAACGGCATCGAGCAGCGGCCAGTGCTGACGATAATGAGCGTGATCGATGACGCCGAACACTTCGGCCGGCCAGCCCTGCAACGTCACCGCGACCTGCCAGTTGGGCAGAATCGCCGCGATGTTCGGCTGCTGCTTTAGCCAGCTGTACATTTCCCGCGACTGTGCCGGATTGCTCGGGTTGATATACAGCTCGGCGCTCAGGCGTTGTTCGAGCCAGTCATCGAAGGTCTGGCGAAAACCGGCGGTCATGCTGCCGGCACCGATGTTGGCGGCGAGCGCCAAAAGCAACGCCATCAGCGCCAGGCTCAGTGCCGGCAATTGCTGACGACAATCGGCGAGAAACCACTGCCCCAGCACCGAGCGACTGCGCCCGAGCAACTGATTCAACAACGCGCTGAGCAACACCGGCAAAGCCAACGCGGCGCCGATCAGCAACCCGGCCATCAGGACAAAACCGCTGGCCAGACTGTCACCCCAGATCAACGCCACCAAGGCCAGCAAACCGAGCACTGCCGCCAGCCAGCCTTGTCGGCGCAGCCAACGCGCATATTGCTGATGCCAGGCTTGCGGATCCGCCACGGCCAACAACGGCAAACGGGCGGCGCGCAGCAGACTGTTGGACCCGGCGAGCAACGCGCCGAGCAGGCTCAAGCCGATGCCGCTGAACCACCACCACGGACTGAGGCGCAACTGCCCCGCCACTTCCGCGCCATACAAACCGCGCAAGCTGGCGGCGACGTCCGGCAGCAAGACACTCGCCAACCAATAACCGCTGATCACACCGAACAATCCGCCGATCAGCGCCAGCACACCCAGTTCGACGATCAGGCACACGATCAACATCCGCGCGCTGACCCCGCAGGCGCGCAACGTACGCAGCAGACCGCGTCGTTGCTCAAGAGCCAGGCCAATCGCGGCGTGGACGATGAACAAGCCCACCACGAATGACAAAAACCCTAACGCATCGAGATTCAGGTGAAAGCTCTCGGTCAGTCGCGTCAGATTGTTTTCCTCGCCGCTGCTTTTGAGCTGCAACTGACCTTTGAACACGGCGGGCAACTCGCCGTGGAAATCCTTGGGCAGCAATAGCCGCGACAATTGCCCGGGTTGTTCCAGCAGCGTTTGCGCGACGCCGATGTCCACCAGCAACAGGCCGGGCGCCATGTCCTTTTGCGCGAGCAACGGTGGCAAGCGCAGCCCATTAGCCGTTTGTGGTGTGTCGCCTTCACGCAGATCAAGCGCATGCAAGGTTTCCGGAGAAATCCAGGTAGTGCCGGGGGGCATGAAGAACTCGACGACACGCTCAATCGGCAGCGCCTGCCCGGCCACTGCGGAATCGGCCGGCAATGACACCGGCTCGATGCCCATCAATTGCAGGCGCTGATCTTCATGGCCCTTGAGCAGCAACCGCCCCTGCAGCAGCGGAGACACCGGCCAGCCCTGTCGGCGCAGGTCAACGAACCATTGCTGTGCGAACGTCGCGCCGTTCGGCGTACTGAGACTGGCCTGGGGTTCGCCGCCGATCAACTGGCTGGCCCGCGCGTAGCTGTTACGCGCCTGACTGTTCAGCGCCTCGACGCCGGTGAGCAGGCTGGTCGCCAGCCACAAGCCGATCAGCACGCTGAAGAACTGCACCGGATGACGCCGCCAATGGCTGAGCAGCGCACGCAGGGTTTGTCGGAAAACGATCACGTCAGCCGCCCGCTGGACAACACCACTCGCTGCGCCAGGCGCGCCGCGACGCGCGGACTGTGAGTGACCATCAACAATGTAGTGGGCGTGTCATCGAGCAATTCCAGCAACAGCCGCAACACTTCATCACTGGTCGCCTCATCAAGGCTACCGGTGGGCTCATCGGCCAGCAGCAATTTCGGCTGCGAGGCCAATGCCCGCCCCAAGGCGACCCGCTGCTGTTGGCCACCGGAAAGTTGCTCGGGATAACGCTTGAGCAAATCGCCCAGGCCCAGACGCTGCACCAGATGCGCCTGCCAACGCGGTTCATGGCGCCCGGCCAGACGCGCCTGAAAGGCCAGATTGTCCTCGACGCGCAAACTGCCGATCAGGTTGAACTGCTGGAACACCAGACCGATTTCCGTCCGCCGCCAGTTCGCCAGTTGCGCTTCGTTCATGTTTTCCAGCCGATGCTCGCCGCTGCGAATGCTGCCGCTGTCGACTTTGTCGAGACCGGCCACCAGGTGCAGCAAGGTGCTTTTGCCACTGCCGGATTCGCCCATCAGTGCCAGGCTGCTACCGGATTCCAGCGTCAGGTCGACGCCTTGCAGCACCGGCAATGGGCCTTGCGGGGTGAGATAGCTTTTGAAGACGTTTTCAACACGAAGCATGCCGCCACCTGATCGGTCAGTGTGGAGCAAGGATAGCGGATGGCGATGACCGACTTGAACTCAGCGTTGAATTGACCGGCCCCTTCGCGAGCAAGCTCGCTCCCACAGGTTGATCGCATTACAAAGGTGGGAGCGAGCCTGCTCGCGAAAGCGTCAGCCCAGCCAACTCAAACTTACTGCCCCGCCGCCACACTCGTCGGCGCCTGCGACGGCGTGACAATGCTGCCCAGATCAATGTGCTTCCACTCAGGCTTGGCACCCAACCGTGCATTGAAGCGGTAGTTGAAGGTGAACTCATCCGCCGTCGCGACACTCAGTGGCTTGCCATAAACAGCCTCGATCCCCGCCAGGTCATAGCCCATCAACTGCAGCAACGTCGGAAAGATGTTGTAGTGGCTGGAGCGATCCTTGTTCGCCGCCAGTTGCGCCGACCAGTCCAGTGTCTTCAGATCACTGCCCTGAATCACCACCAGCGGCACCAGCCCTTCCTCCTCCACCGGATCGCCACCGCAATGGGTGTTCAGGCCCGGATTACCGCGCTCATGTAAATCCTGACCATGATCAGAGGTATAGATCAGTAACGCATTGTTCAGATTGGCCTGGGCAAACACCCGCGCGAAAAACTCGCCGACGTTCCACAACAGCGTGTTCTTGTAGGCGTTGCGGTACAGCAGCCAGTCATCTGGCTGGCCATTGAAACCGGTGCGTTCGCCGGTATCGGCCACCTCGGTGAACTGCCCGCGCGGTAAGGTCGGGCGGTAGGCCATGAACGCATCGGGATACTTGTCGTGCACCGGAAAGTGCGCGCCGACCTTGTTGATCACCACCAGCTCCGGCTTGTCGTCGTTGAGCAGTTCGATGAGCTTCGCTGCCGCCGCCATGTCGCGATCGCGCACGCTGGTCTGGTCGAATTGCACAAACTGGTCGATGTCCTTCTTCTCGGTATCAGTCATCAGGTTCTGCAGATTGCCGGCGGTGCGCTGGGCGTCGATGTACACGGTGCGCAGCCCAGCCTTCTTGGCGTACTGCCAGATCGACGGCAACGTGGTGTTGATGCGCATGTAGTCGGCGCGGGTGCCGCCGTAACGCAGGGTCACGTTAGTGTCGGCGCTGCAATTGGCGATGGACGCAGCGTAGCCATAATTGAAGATGTCGACACCGGGATGCTCCTGCTTGAGGTTGCTGTGCACGCCGAACGGCGCGTTGATGTCCAGATAATTGCCGGAGATGCTTTCATCGATGATCAGCACAATATCGTGACCGACGGCTGGCGAGGTGCGCGTCAGTGTCACTGGTTCGCGCGGGCCGACGGTGTTGTGCAGGGCTTCATAGGCAAACAGGTTCAGGTAGGCCAGCGGCGTGTACATGATCGGCAAACCCCGCGCGCCCTCGCCCGCACGCAAGAACAGCACCGCACTGAGCAGCAACACGCCGCACAGCGGCGCCGCCACACGTAACGCGTTGGGAATCGCCAGGCCGTGGCGAGGCTTCAGACCGATGCCGAACAGCAACAACAAACCGCTGAGGGCGCCGTGCAGGATCGCGTCTCGATACTGGTACGCCGCTTCCTGGATGAAGCCGCCGGAATACACCAGCGAGACGAAGCTGCTGTAGCTCAGGTAATCCGCCGTTACCCGGGTGTAGACATCGAAAAACACCGCGGAGGCGAACATCACCAATGCGAATGCATGCCGGATGAGACTCTGCCGTATATAGGCCGTTAGATATAACGCTAAAGTTAGCGCCAAAAACATCGCGCCAAAAAGAAGTACAGCAAAACCGAGGCCGATAGCATTTAACCGCTCTATGTAATATTCGACATAAAGCAGAAAATAAATAATTAAAAGCAATTCTTTCGCATATCTGAACATGGCGATACCGGTCTTGCAAAAACGGCGGAGAGTCAAAAGCTTGTCAATCAGAATCTGACACTAGCACCCGGCCATCAAAGCGCAAGAATTGACTGCCTTTTGTAAAAAGCGTCAAAAAACCGATGACTCAAATCTGACACACATCAAACCCAAGAAGCCTTTAAATTAAAGGCTTACGACCGTTTATCGCTTATTTTGAATCTGAACAAATCTGCAAAAAACCAACAAACTCAATCGCAGCAATGACTTGATGGCCAATCGCCAAAAAATGCTCAAGTGTTATACAGATGCAACATGTCATTTTGCTGACACGCTTTGCAAACCCTGCGCTATACCCCATTTACAGTCTTCTTCCGAACTTCTTCTTTTCGCTCTATCGAGGGTGCGCAGATGGACGTGAGCGTATTTGGCACGGGCTATGTTGGATTAATACAAGCCGCCGCACTTGCAGATGTCGGTCATCGCGTTTTATGCGTGGATATTGACCCAAACAAGATTAAACAACTGCAACAAGCGGTGCCGCCAATTAGCGAGCCAGGTTTGTCCAGCACTCTTGAAGAGAACATCAAGGCCGGCCGTCTGCTGTTCAGCACCCAGGCCAGCGATGCGGTCGAGCATGCCGAGCTGATCTTCATCGCCGTCGGCACCCCGGCCGATGAGGACGGTTCTGCCGACCTCAGCCACGTGCTCAACGTCGCCCGGCAAATCGCTTCGCACATGGAGGCCGATCGCACGCTGATCATCAAATCCACGGTACCGGTCGGCACGGCCGATCAGGTGCTGGCCACCGCCAACAGCGAATTGCAGCGCCGCGACAAGGCAGGTCTGACCGTACGGGTGGTCTCCAACCCTGAGTTTCTCAAGGAAGGCAGCGCCCTCGCCGACTGCATGCGCCCGGACCGGATCATCGTCGGCACCCGTGACGACGTAGCCCGCGAGCAGATGAGCGAGCTGTACGCGCCGTTCTGCCGCAACCACGAAAAACTGATGTTCATGGACAACCGCAGCGCCGAGCTGACCAAGTACGCCGCCAACGCCATGCTCGCCACGCGCATCAGTTTCATGAACGAACTGGCCAACCTCACCGAACTGCTCGGTGCCGACATCGAAGCGGTGCGCAAAGGCATCGGTTCTGACCCGCGCATCGGTTACCACTTCATCTATCCGGGCTGCGGCTTCGGTGGCTCATGCTTTCCCAAAGACCTGCGCGCCCTGCTGCACACCGCTGAACACAACGGCATGCCGTTGAAACTGCTGCGCAGCGTCACCGACGTCAACGACCTGCAGCGGCACATACTCTTCAGCAAACTGAAAGCGCAATTCCCGCAAGGCCTTGCCGGCAAATCCATCGCGATCTGGGGCCTGGCATTCAAACCCAACACCGATGACATGCGCGAAGCGCCCAGCCGCTACTTGATGGATGCGCTGTGGGCCGAAGGCGCCAGCGTGCAAGCCTATGATCCGGAAGCGATGTCCGAATGCCGGCGCCTCTACGGCTACCGCAACGATCTGCACCTGTGCGCCACCCGCGACGACACCCTGGAAGACGCCGACGCACTGGTGATCTGTACCGAGTGGAAAAACTTCCGCGTGGTCGATTTCGAGTTGCTCGCCGAAAAGCTCCGTTCGAGAGTGATCATCGACGGCCGCAACCTGTACAACCCGGAACAAGTGGCTGCCGCCGGTTTGCATTACAGCGGCATCGGCCTGCGCCACATTGCCCCCGAAGGGCTACGGCCATGAAGGTGCTGGTCACCGGTGCGGCCGGTTTCATTGGTGCCCATTGCGTGTTGCGGCTGCTGCGCGACGGGCATTCAGTGGTCGGTCTGGACAATTTCAACGCCTACTATGACCCGCAACTCAAGCACGACCGCGTGCAGTGGGTGCGTGAGCAGGCCGGCGATTTCCAGCTCGTCACGGTTGACCTGGCCGACGCCTCGGCCATTGACGCGCTGTTTGTCCGCGAACGGCCGCAAGTGGTGATTCACCTCGCCGCGCAAGCCGGGGTGCGTTACTCGCTGGACAATCCCAAGGCGTATCTGGACAGCAACCTCAACGGTTTCCTGAATATTCTCGAGAGCTGCCGGCATCACCCGGTCGAACACCTGATCTACGCGTCATCGAGCTCGGTGTACGGCGCCAATCAGCACACGCCCTACTCCGTGAAAGACGGCGTCAATCACCCGCTGTCGCTGTACGCCGCGACCAAGAAAGCCAACGAGCTGATGGCGCACAGTTACAGCCATCTGTTTGGCATTCCCTGCACCGGCCTGCGCTTTTTCACCGTGTACGGGCCTTGGGGCCGGCCGGACATGTCGCCGATCCAGTTTGCCCGGGCGATCAGCGAAGGCGAGCCACTGAAGCTGTTCAACTATGGCGAGCACCAGCGCGATTTCACCTACATCGACGACATCATCGAAAGCATCGCCCGCCTCACCGAATGCCCACCGCACGCCGACCCGCACTGGGATCGCGAGCAGCCCGACCCGGCCAGCAGCATGGCGCCGTGGCGGCTGTTCAACATCGGCGGGCAGCATCCGGTCGAGCTGAAAACCTATCTGGCGCTGCTGGAAAAACATCTCGGCCAGAAAGCCATTGTCGAGCTGCTGCCGCTGCAACCGGGCGACGTGCTCAACACTTGCGCCGAGGCCAGCGACCTGGCCCAGGCCACCGGGTTTCAGCCCCGGATCGAGCTGGATGAGGGGCTTGGGCGATTCATCGCTTGGTTCCGCGACTACTACCCCACTGCCTATCGCCCACGCGCCGCTCGCGGCTGAATTAATGCGGAGGACTCCATGACTGGACATGAGAAAGGTGTGCCGATCCAGGAAATGCGCCGTGACAAGCGCGTTGACCCCGAGCACCGAATGCGTCTCGACGCGGCAATCCATCGCCAGGGTCGCGGCTGGTTCACTGGCCGCGACGGCGGTCGCCCATGGCAACTGTCACGCACCAATCGCGTGGTCGCCTGCCTCGGTGCGCTAATGATTCTGGTGCTGATCTCGCCACTGCTGCTGGGTCTGGCACTGGTCATCAAGTTCAGCAGCCCAGGTCCGGTGATGTTCGTGCAAAAGCGTACCGGTTACCGCGGCCGCAAGTTCGGCATGTACAAATTCCGCACCATGGTCGCCAACGCCGAAGAATTGAAAGAATCGCTGCGCCACCTCAACAAGCACGGTGCCGACGCCATCGATTTCAAAATCGACCACGATCCGCGCATCACCCGCATCGGCGGTTTTCTGCGGCGCACCAGCCTCGATGAACTGCCGAACCTGATCAACGTGGTGACCGGTGACATGCGCCTGGTCGGCCCTCGCCCGACCTCGTTCAACGCTTACCGCTACAAGGACAATCACCTCGCCCGTCTGGCGATCTACCCCGGCATGACCGGCCTGTGGCAGATCTCCGGACGCAGCAATATCGACTTCGACCAGCGCGTTGAGTTGGACCTCAGCTACATCGCCGAGCAGAGCCTTTTGCTTGATCTGAAGATTCTGTTGAAAACCCCCTTCAAAGTATTCAGCGGCCACGGAGCAAGCTAATGGACGGTTCAACCAACAAAAGCCTGAGCATTGCCAACCCCAGCGAATCGAACCTGACCTCGACCGTGCTGGATCTCGACCTGCGGATCCTGTTCCTGACCGCCGCAAATCCCGGCGCCGGCACCACCACCAGTGCCTTGGCGCTGGCCAGCCAACTGGCGCAAATGAGCAGCGGCCAGGTGCTGCTGGTCGATGCCAGCCAGTCGGCGAGCAACCTCACGCAGCAGCTGAACCTGAGCAAGGAGCGCGGCCTGCGCGACTTGCTGTTCAACCCGGACAACCCGCCGCTGTTGCAGGACTGCGTGGTGCAGGTCTCGAGCCTGCCCTTCCACGTGCTGCCCAATGGCCGGCCGATCCGCACCATGGAACACCTGACCGCCGAGCGCCTGAGCCCGTTGCTCGATCAATTGGGCAGCCAGTACCGCTTCGTGGTGATCGACGGCGACGCGGTGTATTCCGCTGCCGACACCCTGGTCATCAGCACTCAGGTCGACGGCGTGGTGTTTGTCGTACGCGCCGAAGACACCCGCTGGGAAGCCGCCCAGGCCGCCGTGCAACGCCTGACTCAGGCCGGAGCCAAAGTGGTCGGTAGCGTGTTCAACCGGCGCAAGTACTACATGCCCAAATGGCTTTACAAAAACCTCTAAGCGAACGCGAAGGATGACGCCATGAACGCCAAGATTCTTGTGCTGCTGATGCTGCCGCTTGCAGGCTGCTCGAGCACCTCCGAAACCCAGAACATGCCGGTGAATATCCTCACCGCCACCCCGGCCAACGCCCAGGCGACCGATATGCCGAAGATCGAGCAGACCCTGCGCCCGCAGGACGTGCTCGACGTGATCTTCCATATCAGCACCAGCGGCTCGGACGCCTACCGTGTGCAGTCGGGTGATCAGATCGGCCTGAACTTCACCGCTGCCAGCCAGCTCAACGGCAATCAACTGGTGCTGCCCGACGGCACCATCGAACTGCCGGGCGCCAACACCTCGGTGAAAATCGCCGGGCTGACCAGCGATCAGGCCCGTGAAGAAATCCAGCGCGCCTATCAGCGCAAGCAACTGTTCCAGCCCAACCGCAATCAGCTGACCGTGCAAATCATCAGCCCGCTGACCAATGAGCAGAACCTGAAAAGCGCGCTGAACCACCCGGCCACCGGTATGAGCCGCGAGATCACCGTCGGCACTGACGGCTACGCGAGTTTCCCGGAAATCGGCGCCGTGCCGCTGCAAGGCATGACCGTCAATCAACTGGAAACCTTCCTCAACCAGAAATACGCGCAACTGCCGGGCCGGATGACCGTGGACGTGCTGCTGAAATCCACCGCCGGCAACGAAATCTATGTGCTGGGTGAAGTCGGTCAACCAGGTTCCTACCCGATCCGCAGGCCGGTGTCGGTGCTTGAAGCACTGACCCTGGCCCGTGGCACCAACATCAAGGCGCGCCTGGATTCGGTGGTGATCATGCGCCGCAATGGCAATCAGGTGCAGGCGGTGCATTACGACGTCGAAAAAGCCTTGTCCGGCGATGCCTCGCAAATCGCTTACCTGCAACCGGACGACATGCTGTTCGTGCCAAAAACCAAACTGGCCAGCGCCGGCGAACTCGCTCGCCAACTGGCCGATGTGGTGCTGTTCCAGGGCGTCGGGTTCAGCTTCGGCTACCGCGTTGACAACAAAGACAGCAACAACAACTGACTCTCAGGTGACCGACATGAATCCAAAGGAAAACTACCTGCATGAGTTCTTCAGGATCTTCTTCGCCAACAAACAACTGGTGAAACGGGTCTTCCTGATCTTTGCAGTCATCGCCCTGCTCCTGCCGCTGGTGCTCAAACAGAGCTTCGATATCACCGCGCAGGTGATCGTGCAGTCGAAAAAACTCTCCCAGGGTGACGCCACCACGTCGCTCACGGTGGACAACGCTACGTTCATTCCGCCGTCGCTGGCGGACATGGAAACCGAGAGCAATATCCTCCGCTCGCCGGCGCTGATCCGTCAGACCATCAGCGAACTGCGCGACAAGGGTGAATACACACCTTCGCCGGGCATCTTCAGCAGACTGGTGGCCGAGCCGTTCAAGCGCTACGTCACTTCACCGCTGCGCCAATACGTGATCAATCCGCTGCGCAATGTGCTCGGGCTGGACACCGATCCGGTGCGTGACACCGCGCTCGACGCCTTCACCCAGCAAGCCATCGATAGCCTGAAAATCGAGACCCTGCCCGGCTCCAACGTGATCTCGATCATCTACAGCTTCCCCGATCCGCATCAGGGCACGACGTTTGTTTCAGCCTTGCTGCAGAACTATCTGTTCAGCCGTCAGGCCTTGCAGTCGATCGACTTGCCGCAGTCCTTCTATGAGTCGAAAAAGCATCTCTACCAGGTGCGCCTCGACGGCCTGGAAGGCAATCGCCAAGCCTTGCTGGAAAGTGTCGGCTCGTCGGATCCGAAGGAAGAAATCACCTTCCGCCTCAACGCGATCAACACCGAAGAGCAAGCCCTGAACCTGTATCAGGATCGCCTGTTGCAGAGCCAGCGCTGGCTCGAATATCTGAAAACCGCGTTGGCTGCGGCCAGCAACAACAAGCTCAACGACTACACCTTCCCCTACACCTTCACCACCACCGTCGACAACGTGGCGTTCGAAGATCGGGAAATCAAACAGATGGGCGAGCAACTGACCACCCAGGTCAGCCGCTACATGAATGACCTGGCGGTGTTCCAGCCCGGCAGTGAACCGATGCTGCTGACCCGCGAGCAGATTGCTCGCACCCGTGGCCAGTTCCTCAAAGTGGTGAGCAACCGCATTCAGGAACGCACCAACGATCTGGCGGTGGTCAAGCAAGTGATCGATCAGAAAACCGCGCGCATCGCCGAGTTCAAGAATCGCATCCACGAGTTGCAGCAGACGCAAAGCAAGCTGCGGCAGATGGACACCGAAATCGATGCGCTGCACGCCGCCTTCTCGACTTACGCCCAACGTTTCGCCGAAAGCAGCACCACCGGCGCGCTCAACGACGATCTGTCCAACGCCCGGGTGCTCAGCCCGCCGTTCGAACCGACCGAAGCAGCGTTCCCGAAACCGGGCCTGATCATTCCATTCGGTTTGTTCACCGGGTTGTTGCTGGCGATTGCCCTGGTCTACGTGCGTGAGTTCTTCGATCACCGCTTCAAACACCCGGCGCAAATCAGCCACGAACTGGGTCTGCCGGTGCTGTTGGTGATCAACGACCAGAACGCGCTGCCGAGCAATCCGCACAAGAACTGGACGGTGCCAAGCTTCCTGCACTGGGTGCGCAATTGAGCACCGCATCCTCCCCGACTGCCGCGCTGCCGATCATTCATTTGCTCAGCAGCGGCGGCTTCTATGGCGCCGAGCGCATGTTGCTGGATCATTGTCTGGCGACGCCGGGTCAGCATCAGGTGCTGTTCCTCGACGCGCCGCCAGAACTGATCGCGCGCTTTCGCACGGCCGGGGTCGACTGTCGCGGCTGTGCCGGGCTGGGAGAATTGCTGCAGTATCTGCGTCAGCGCCGCAGTGAAAAACCGCTGATCAATACGCACAACTTCAAAGGGCTGTTGTTCGGTTGGGTCGGCGCAAGCCTGTTGCGCCTGCCGCTGGTGATCACCCAGCACGGCTTCACACCGCGCAGTCGCAAGCAGAAGTTCTACACCTGGCTAAGTCTGCAACTGTGCCGCACCGCGTCGGTGGATCGGGTGGTCTGCGTGGCGGAAAGTATCGCCGCGCTGCACCGTCAGGCCAGCGTCCGCGCGGAGAAATTGCAGGTGATCCCCAATGGTTTGCCAGCCGCTGCGGCGCTGGTGCCTGACGCGGATCGGCAGCGCTGGCTGGTCGGTTACGTCGGTCGTTTGAGCAGCGAGAAAGGCCCGGATCTGTTTCTTGATGCGCTGATTCCGCTGTGTCACCAGCATCCACAACTGGATGCGGTGATGCTCGGTGACGGCCCGGAACGCGAAGTGTTGCAGACGCGAATCGACAACGCCGGTTTGCAGCAACGCATTCGTTTGCCCGGTTATCAGATCGCCATGCAACCGTGGTGGCGGCAACTCGATGCGCTGGTGATCAGCTCGCGCACCGAAGGCACACCGATGATTTTGCTTGAAGCCATGCAGGCCGGGGTGCCGGTGGTGGCGTTCGGCGTCGGCGGCATTCCCGATGTGCTCGAACACCGGCACAACGGCTTACTCGCCACACCGGCCGACTGCGCCGCCCTCGCCCGTCAGCTCGACACGTTGCTGAGCGAGCCGAAACTGGCCCGGCAACTGCGCGACAACGCAAAACGCACGCAACAGGATCGCTACGACCTCAAGGCTTTGGCCGAACGCTGGTCGCAGCTGTACATCCGCACGGCACGGGAGGCACGCGCATGATTTTCCCGCTCTCGATCGTCAGTCTGCTCGGTCTGGTCTGCATCGGTTTGCTGGCCAGCCCTTATCCGTTTCTGGCGCCGGGGGCGGTGCTGGGCCTGGTGGGATTTGCGCTGCTGTACCGCAAACCGACCTGGGGCCTGCTCGGCATTGCTGCACTGGTGCCGTTCGAGGGCTTTTTCAAGGACACGTCGTTCTCCGGCAGCAAGCTGATCGGTGCTTCGCTGGCGGTGATCCTGATGCTGCAACTGGCGTTGCACCAGATTCCCTCGGAGCGCCTGCGCAGCAATATCTGGCGCTTCCTGATCTGGTTTCTGGTGCTGTACTTTCTGAGTTTGCTCAATACCGATGACCTGGGCATGTCGCTCGGCCACCTGCGCGAGCTCAGCGTCGGTCTGATTCTGTTTGTCATCACCCTGTTGATCGGCCGCGAGCTGAACCTCGATCTGTTTGCCCGTCTGGTCACCCTCGCCGTCAGCACCACCTGTGCGATGGCAATGTTCTCGACCAAATTTCAGGATCAGGGTCGCGCCGCCGGACTGCTCGAAGACCCCAACGCGTTCGCCCTGCTGATCGCTTTTGCGATTCCGCTGGGGCTGCTACTGGTGATCCGCAGCCCGAACCTGCTGCACCGGTTGTTCTGGGGCGGTTGCTGCCTGATGCTGTTGGGCGGCATGACCAAAACCGAATCGCGCTCGGGTCTGGTGGTCTTGGCCTTGAGCCTGCTGATCGGCTGCTGGCATTACCGCACCCAACTGACACGGATTCGCCCTCGGCATCTGGGCTTCGCCATGCTTGGCGCGGCGATCGTGATTCCGCTGGCGATCTACGCAATGCCCGCCGGTTACATGGCGCGCATCCAGTCCCTGAGTATTCTCAGCGCCGGTTCCAAGGCTCAGGACGAATCCCTCGGGCGCCGCGCCTCGTACATCGTCGTCGGTAGTCAGATGATCCGCGAGAACCCACTGCTCGGCTCCGGCCCCGGCACCTTTCCGCTGCACTACGCGACCACGGGTTACGCCAAGGCGTTTTCGGCCAACCGCAAAATCGGCGACCTCTATCGTCGTGCGCACAACACCTACCTGGAAATCTTCAGCGAACTGGGGATTCCCGCCGGGCTGTTGTTCGTCGGCATGCTCGGTCTCGGCCTGTACAACCTGATCCGCGCACGCGCCGCGTGGATGTTGCGCCGCGAATGGTATCAGGCCGACATGATGACCCACCTCGGCGTGAGCTTCCTGTCGCTGACCTTGTTCCTGATGTTCCTCAGCGCACCGAACCAGAAATACGTGTGGATCATGCTCGCCATGACCAGCGTCCTGCGCCTGAAAGCCGAGCAGGCGCCCCTGAGCACGGAGGCAAAGGCATGAGCCGCATCAGCATCGTCATCCCGATGTTCAACGAGGCGCGGCACATTGGCCGCACCTTGCTTGCCGCGCAAAAAGCTGCGCATGCCGCCAATGTCGAGTGCGAACTGATTGTGGTCGACAACGGCTCGACCGATCAGGGACCACACATCGCCCGCCAGTTCGGCGCGCAGGTGCTGGTGCAACCAGGTTTGTTGATCGGCGCCCTGCGCAATCGCGGCACGGCCATCGCCACGGGTGAATGGCTGGCCTTCATCGACGCTGACATTGAAATGCCGGAGAGTTGGCTCAAGCCGTTGTTCGACATTGAGGCCAGCGGCCAGGCCGATGTCTTCGGCCTTGATCTGCACACCCCCGCCGAAGCGCCGTGGTACGCCACCGCCTGGCAACGCCGCACCACGCGCGCGTCGTCGCAGGCGTCCCACGTCGTTGACTGGCTGCCCAGCTCAAACCTGCTGATGCGCCGGGGCTGGTTCGACAAGGTCGGCGGTTTCAACGAAAGCCTGCGCACCGGCGAAGACAAGGAATTCACCCTGCGCCTGCACGAACAGGGTGCGCGGCTGCTGTCGATCAATGACAACGTCGCCCTGCATTGGGGTTACGAAATGAACTGGCGCGAATGGATGGGCAAGGAGTTGTGGCGTCAGGGCAGTCACCTGCAACTGCTGCGCACCCATGGCTTCAGCCTGCGCCTGTTGCGCTTTCCGGTGCTGTCGCTGCTGGTGTGGTTGCTGGACTTTCTGGCGATTTCGGCGCTGCTCGATGGCTTTCCGCATCACGCGATCGTCATGGTCAGCCTGACACTCCTACCGGGACTGGTGCTCAGCCTGCGGCAAAGCTCCAAACACCGCAATATCGGCCTGACCCTACAGCTGTGGGGCCTGCACTGGGTGCGTCTGCACCTGGCCGGTGCCGCGTTCATTTTGAGTCTGTGTCATTGGAACGCCAGGAGGCCTGCCCGTGGCTGAGTTCATTTTCTGGATGTGCCTGGTGCTGCCGGTCTACGCCTATGTGGGCTACCCGCTGCTGCTGACGATTCTGGCGCCACTGTTCCCGGCCTGGCGTCACACGCCGGCGCCGCCATTGAGCGTCAGCATCGTGATTGCCGCGCACAACGAGGCGCGGCACATCGAACACAAGTTGCGCACCTTGCTGGCGCAGGATTACCAGCCGGCCTCGCTGCAGATCATTCTCGCCAGTGACGGTTCGACCGATGACACCGTGGCCTGCGCACACAAGGTCGTTGACCCGCGTATCACCGTGCTCGACCTGCCGCGCCAGGGCAAAGCCGCAACGCTGAATGCGGGTGTAGCGCTGAGCACCGGCGACATTCTGGTGTTCACCGACGCCGACAACCAATGGTCGCGCGAAACTCTCGGTTACCTGTTGGCGCCGTTGAATGACCCCAACGTCGGCGGCTGTGCCGGGCATATGGTCATCCCCGTGACTGGCGGTGGCTTGAGCGTCGGCGACAGCCTCTATCGGCATTACGAAGGCTGGCTGCGCCGGGTCGAGAACCGCACCGGCTGCATGGTCTCCGCCGACGGCGCCCTGCTCGCCCTGCGCCGCGAGTTGTTCCAGAACGTGCCGGCCGAGGTCAACGACGATTTCTTTATCAGCACCTGCGCACCGGTCGCGCACAAACGCATCGTCTATGTGCCTGAGGCGCAGGTGATCGACCACGGCGTCGATGAGGCGGACAAGCAATTCCGCCGCCGTCAGCGCGTCACCGTGGGTGGTTTGCAAAGCCTGGCCCAGCGCCGCGAACTGCTCAATCCGCTGAAATATGGCCTGTATTCGATCGCGCTGATCAGCCACAAATTGATCCGCCGTCTCGCACCGATCCTGTTGCTGCCGCTGCTGCTGAGCAACTTCTGGCTGTGGGAAGACCACGGTTTCTATCGCTTGGCCCTGATCGCGCAACTGTTCGGCTATGCCGTGGCGATTGCCGGTTTGCTGGATTCGCAACACCGCTTGCCGAAACCCTTCCGCCTCGCCGCGTTTCTGCTGGTCACCCTCGCCGGGATGAGTCTTGGCCTGTGGCAGTTCCTGCGCGGTCAGCGGTATGCCCAGTGGAATCCGGAACAGAACCGTTAAGAGGACCGAAGCCATGGCGATCAAACAATTACTCAAACGCACCAGTGGCTGGCTCTATCTCAACTCGTCCATGGGCCGCAACCAATTGCAGGGCGCCGGGGTGATTCTGATGCTGCACCGGGTGTTGTCGAACGACCGCGCCGCCGACCTGCCGCACCGCAACGAACTCTGCGTAGGGCCGAAAGCCTTCGAGCATTTGCTGATGTGGCTGCGCAAGCATTTCGATTGCGTGCCGCTGATGGAAATCCTTCAGCCCAACTCACTGCGTACCGAACGCCCACGGGTGGCATTGACCTTCGATGACGGCTGGCGCGACAACGCGGTCAACGCCTTCCCGCTGCTGCAAAAACATCAAGTGCCGGCGAGCATTTTTCTCTCCACCGATTTCATCGGCAGCCGTCAGCGCTTCTGGTGGGAAAGCCTTGGCGAAACCCTGTGGGGCAGCCATGGCGACAAGGCACGGATGCATCTGATCGAATGCCTGCACGCCCTGCATCACCCACTGCCGGTGCTGCTGGATGACATCGACGTCGACCGTCGCAGCCTGGCATTGCTCCATTACCTGCAAGGGCTGAAGTCGATTGACTCGCAGGAGCTGGAACGGCTGACCGATGAATGCCCGCAGGAGTCGCAACCGCAAGCGCTTGACTGGCATCAGGTGCGCGCGCTGGAGGCGTCCGGGCTGGTGCGTTTCGGTCCGCACGGCGCCAGTCACGCCATCCTCACCGGTCTCGACGATGTGCGCCTGAGCGAAGAAATCAGCCGCAGCCGTGACGCCCTGCACAACGGCTGCAATCGTGCGCTGCCGGTGTATTGCTACCCCAATGGCGACAACGATGAACGCGTGCGCCAACAGATTGCCCGTCACGATTACCCGTTTGCGCTGGGCACCGGCACCGGCATTTATCGCGGCGAAGGCGATCCGCTGAACCTGCCGCGCTTCGGTGTCAGTCAGCGCACCGCGCGTAATCCGGAGTTGCTGTCGTGGCGGATTTTTCGCGGGGCGCGGCCATGAGCCGAAGCAATTACCTCAAACATTTGGCGCTGAGCATGGGCACCAAACTGGCGATGATCGCCCTGCGTTTGCTGCGCAATGTGTTGCTGGCGCGGATTCTCGGGCCGAGCGAGCGCGGGCTGTTTGCGTTGCTCAGCACCCTGCCGGATCTGATCAGCGCCGCCACCAGTGGCGGCCTGAATTCGGCGGTGGGTTATCAGGCCGCCAAGCAGCGGCCGATGGGTTTGTTGCTGAGTCAGGTGTTGGTGTTCGGCTGTTTGCTCGCGGCGTTGCTGACCTTGCTGGTGGTGGCACTGGTGCGTGAGTTTGGCACCGAGCTGGATGTGACGATGCAGCTCGGTTTGCTCGCTTGGCTGTTGTTGCTGGCAGTGCCGCTAACGGTATTGAAAAGCGGCCTGCTGACACTGCACAACGCCTCGGGTGGCGTAGTCGCATTCAATGCCTTGCGCCTGGTCGAGTCGCTGGCGCCGCTGTTGCTGTTTCTCGCATTGTTCTGGATGTGGCAAAGCGCGGCCCTGGAAGCGGCGCTGATCAGTTGGCTGGCCGGCATCAGTCTGGTAGTGCTGGTCGGTTGGGTCTGGCTCAAACGCGCACAACCGTTGCAACTGCAATGGGACCGCGCCAGCCAGAACGAACTGCTGCGCTACAGCGCGCGCAGCCATCCGGATCTGTTGTTTCAGCAAGTGATCCTGCGTTCGGATTACCTGTTCATCGGCGCCCTGCTCGGCAGCACCGCCCTCGGTCACTACGCCATGGCCAGCGCCGCTGCTGAATTGCTGTTGATCGTCCCGGAAGCGGTGACCACGCCACTGATGAAACGCCTGCTGCAGCAAGACGAAGGCATGGACAAGGTCACGCCGCTGGCCCTGCGCCTGACCGCCACGGTGATGCTCGGCGCGTGCCTGACCATGGCGGTGATTGGCGAATGGCTGATCGTCACCTTGTTTGGTGCGGCGTACCAACCGGCGTATCCGGCGCTGCTTGCCTTGCTGCCGGGGCTGTTGGGCCTGTGCTACGCGAGCATTCTGCGCCTGGACCTGTTGGGCAAGAATCGTCCCGGCACGGTGTCGTTGCTGATGGGCCTCGGTGCCCTGCTCAATCTGGCGCTGAATCTGGTGCTGATTCCGGCTTACGGCATCGTCGGCGCGGCGGCGGCTTCGTCGATTGCCTACCTGGCGGTGACCGTGGCAATGCTGGTGCTTTACTGCCGTTTGAGCGACGTGCCGTTCTGGCAAACCCTGATCATTCTGCCGCGCGACGTCACACCGATGTGGCTGATGCTGCAACGGCGCAAAACCGCATGAAAGGCCTGGCCCTGCTGCTCGGTCTCGGCCTGTCGCTGGACGCCTTCGCGGCGTCGATGCGCTGGGCCGAGATTCGTGACGGCAGCCTGTATCTGCAAACCGATCGTCCGGACACGCTGACCGTGCGCTGGACGCCGGCGTGGCAGGCCGATGCCAATGAAGAGCATCTGTATTTGCTCGATGGCCAGGGCAAACTGGCAGGTGATCGTTTTATAAAGGCCAGTGAAATTCGTGGCAGTCAGAGCTGGCCACTGCTGCCCGGCGCGGCGAGTTATCGACTGGAAATTCCCGGCTACAGCTTTCGCAATTACCGCGTCGAACATGACGAGCACACGGTCGCGCTGTTCGCCCCGGCGAAAGTGCATTTCAGCGTCGACACCCGCAACGGCGACGAGTTGTATTTCAAGGTTGCGCCAGGTGAACACGCGGTGCTGGCGGGCAAGTTTCACGGAGGTGTCAGCGGGTTGCAGGCACAGCGGGTCGGCGCTGAGCAGCAACTGACGCTGGCGCTGAAACCCTATCGCGCCTATTGGCAGTTCGATCAGGTTGCCCTGCCCGTCAGCGAGCGCGAGCAAGTCTGGCGTCTGCGTCTGCAAGGCAGCGGCAAAGCAGCGTTCTGGCTGGATGGCACGGCCAACCTGTTCGCGCAGAACCCGCAGCAACTGAAAGCGCTGCGTGAAGACGCCGGTCAGACGCATCTGGTCTTGCACGACAAAGTGCTCGGGCGCACGCCGGATCTGGGCATCGCCCTGCCCTACTTGATGCCGCCACCCGCCAGTCATGCCGCGCTCGATGCGCTGAAACCGACGGCGGCGAGTTACTACAGTTTTGTCGACGTGACGGCGAAGAATCCGCAGTTCGAAGACGCGTTCCGTCAGGTGTATCAGGAGCGTTTCGGCATCAGGCAGGACATCACCTTGCTCGCCGGCAGTCAGCGCCAGGCTGACTTGCGCGCCGATGTGCAAAGCAACGGCGGGCTTGATGCGTGGTTAGCCAGCACCCGAGCGCTGGGTGGCAAGGGCACCCACTACATCGGTTTTGCCGATGAGCCGAACCTCAACTATTCCAGTTACGCGCAGTATCAGGCGATTTTCACCAGCATGGCGCGGCAGGTGCGCAGCGATCCGGCCAATGCCAAGGCCGGCGTGCGCATCGCCATGCCGGCCAGTTCGCGGCTGGTCAACGGGCCGTTTGCCAATAACGCTGCGGACAAGCGCGGCATCGATTGGGCGCGGCGTCTGCTCAGCGAATCCGGCGATCAGGTTGACGCACTGGCGTGGCACGAATGGATGATCCGCGACCTGCTCGCCACACGCGTCTATCGCGACAGCGTGCGCCGCGCGGCCGAATTGGTTGGCCTCGATGGCAAAGGCCAGCCGCACAAAGCCTTGTTGCTCGACCAGACCAATCTGTCCAGCGGCTCCAGCCTCAGCCCTTATGATCAGGAAACCCACTACACCTCGCTGTGGTGGGCGTCGGTGGTGATCAACGCGTCGCAGGATGGCTTGTTGACGATGCTCAACTGGTTCCAGGCCGCCGATGAGCCGCAGTACCCCAAGGGCATGCTGCGTGTCTCGGCCGATGAACAACACTTCGAGCTGAAGCCGGTAGGCCTGGCCCAGCAATTCATAGCCCAACACTGGCTGCATCAAGTGCTGTG
The DNA here is from genome assembly GCF_002754355.1 of Pseudomonas sp. 29. Taxonomy (NCBI): domain Bacteria; kingdom Pseudomonadati; phylum Pseudomonadota; class Gammaproteobacteria; order Pseudomonadales; family Pseudomonadaceae; genus Pseudomonas; species Pseudomonas sp. 29. Next base: position 5,265,729 of record NZ_PEEY01000001.1, on the reverse strand, counting down.
GCTGGAAAACGATGCCTTTGAAGTCGATGTGCTGGCGATGGCCGGCGACGATCAGCGCGGCTTGCTTGGGGTAAATAAAGGCACTCGGCTGCAACGTGTAGACCTGGCCGGCGCCAAGTGTCCGCTGAACAACGGCGCCCTGCGCTACTTCGGTGCTGACAATCGCAGTCGTGACGCGCCGTTTACCTGCCAGGACGGGCGTGTGCGTTTCGAGCTGCCGGGGCAAACCCTGTTCGCCCTCGGCTGGAGCGCTTCATGAACCGTCCGTTGATGTTCAGCCGCGCAGGCCTGTGGCCGCGCGATGCCTCGTCATCAGGAGCCAAAACCATGAACATGCTAAGCAAACTGACTGAACACCTGCGGCAGAAAGGACTCACTGCTACCGCCAAAAAAGCGTGGAAACACTACATCTTTTCCCATCAGGAACTGCTGTGGATGGAGCGCGATCTGGTCAGCCCGGTGCCGCCGCACAACCTCAAACCGTACCCGCCGCTGCGGGTGGTGAAGATCACGGCGGACAACGCCAGCGCCTTCGCGCGCTACTTCGGCGACCGCGTCGGCACCATGGCGGAGCTGGCCAAAGAAGGTCACACCGGGCACATGCACCTGGACGATCAGGGCGATGCCGTGGCGTTTATCTGGGGCAGTTCGCGGGACTATTTCGACCGGCACTATTACGGTTGCATGTTTCCGGTGAAACCCGGCGAGTTCTTCGAGTTCGGCGGTGAACTGACCCGCGCCTACTGGGGCAGCGAGTTGTCGGTGGATCTGCAACTGGAGCTGTGGAAAGCCATGGCTGCACAGGGTTGCGACAAGGTTGTCGACGTCTGCGAATTCCACAACATCCCGGCGCTCAAGCTGCACTTGCGCATGGGCTATACCGAGCAGAACCGCATCATGAATGTGTACACCTTGTTCGGTCGCTGGCGTTTCTACCGCGAAAGCCGCTACAGCGGTTCGCGTCTGGATGCGCTGCGCAAACCTTCCCGTCCACCCGTAACAGCCACGGCGGCCTGAGTCTATGGTGACGCGATTCGAATGGCGCACTTCGCTGTGCGCCGCCGATTTCCCGGAAGCAGCGTATGAAGCGCTGCGCCTGCGGGTGACGGATCACACGCCGTTCAACCACCTCGGTTGGTTGTGCGCGGCCGAGCAGGCCCTTGGCGCGGATGAGCGTTTGCACATTCTGCTGGGGTGGGACGCGGACGAATTGCGTCTGTGCCTGCCATTGGTGGCGAGTCGCGAGCGCTTTGCCGGCCTGCCGTTCCGGGTCGTGCATCACTTGGGGTATCCACTGGCCGATCGTTTGGCGCTGTTGTCTTTGCTTGGCCATGAAGACATGCGCAAGGCCTTGCTGTTGATTCACCAACGGCTGCCCCACGCGTTGCTGCAACTCAATGAGTTGTCCGAACCTGCGGGTGAGGAAAGTGCGCTGACCGAATGGATGGCGCGCAGTTCCACCGCTGAACGACGCCTGAGTTGTCGGGTGCCGGTGCATCTGATCAGCGAGGCCGATCATCAGGAAGTCTCCGGCGACCCGCGCTACAAGCTGCGGCGGGCACGCAAGCGGATCGCCGCGTGCGGTGCCGAAGTGCGGCGCATCGTGCCCGATGCGTTGAGCATGGGCCCGCTGTTAAAGGTCATCAGCGACGTCGAAGCGGTGAGCTGGAAAGGCGACGAAGGCGTGGGGATTTTCGCCAGCGAACGCAGCCGCCAACTGATCGAGCGCGCCTTCACCGCCCTCGCCGGCCAGGGCCTGGTGCGGGTGGTGACGCTGGAACTGAATGGCCACTGCATCAGTTATCGCCTCGGTCTGCTGGAGCAAGGACGGCTCTACGATTACAACCTCGCCTTCCTGCCGCAATACGCCGATCTGGGCAGCGGCCGGGTGTTGCTGGAGGAATGGATTCGCTGGGGGCTGGACGACAACTGGCGCTGGATCGACGCCTCGCGGGTCAGCCTGGAAAACTCCAGTCATCAACTGCACGAACGCATGACCGGACAACTGGAGCACTGGCGCTGGAGTTTTTATTCCTGGCGGCCGAGTGGTCTGGTGCTCGGCCTGGGCCTGCGCCTGTGGCATCGCCTCAAACCGCACGTACAAGCCTGGCGCGCCCGTCGTACCGAGCCTGCGAAACCCACACCGAAACCTGTCGCGATCACCACGGAGGGCGAACATGCCTCGCCAAGTCATAGTCAACGCTGACGATTTCGGCCTTAGTCCGAACGAAAATTCGGTGATCTTCGCCGCGTTTCAGGCTGGGGTCATCAGTTCTGCCACCGCCATGGCCAACATGCCGGCGTTCGAAGCGGCGTGTGCCATGGCGCGGCATCCGACGTTGCAAGGTCGGGTCGGGCTGCACTTCAACCTGACTTACGGACGACCACTGAGCCTGGGTATTCTGGCGCGTCGCACCTTTTGCGATGACTTCGGCGTGTTTGACCTCAGCCTGCCGCGCCACAGTTTCTGGCTGGGCCGCGAGGATCGCGAGGCGGTACGCGCAGAATTGCAGGCGCAGTGGCAGCGCTGCGTCGATCACGGCATGCGTCCCAGCCACATCGATTCTCACCAGCACGTGCACAACATCTGGCCGATCGGCGAGATCGTCGCGCGGTTTGCCGCGCATCAAGGTGTACCGATTCGGCTGGCGCGCAACCTGGGGCAGAACCTCAATCTGCCCAAGCGTGTGTTCAAGGGATTGCTCAATTGGCGTTTGCAGAGTCTGGCCGGCGTTACCGCCGACTATGTGTGCACGCCGATCGACCTGCGCAACGGCAACGCGCCGACCGACGGCGTGCTGGAAATCGTCGCCCACCCGACGCAACTCGGCGCCGATTTCGGTGACGCCTATCTCAACCCGAACGAGTCATTGAGCCTTGTGCTAGAGCAGCGGCTGACGGGCGTTGCGCGGGTTTCCTATAGCGATGTGAACAAGGATTTTCTACGCGGGGCGACGGCACTCGATTGAGTTACACACGCTGAAATACTTTCCAAAGTGGCCCTTTGAAATTAACTGGCCAGCGTGATCTATACCCACAAAAGCACCATCCACCACACCCGGGCTGCGGCCACGGAGGGCATCATGAGCGTGATCGAAAAACTACAAGAGCGCATCCGGCAAAAAGGCTTCGGCCGCACGTTTAGCACGTTGTGGAAACGCTACGTGTTCTTCCATTGGGAACTGTTGTGGATGGAGCGTGACCTGGTCAGCCCGGTACCGCCGCACAAGCTGCGGCCTTACGACGGACTGCGCAAAGTCGACATCACACCGGAGAATGCCGTGGCGTTCACCAAGCATTTTGGTGACCGGGTAGGCACCATGGCGGAACTGGCGGCCGAGGGTCACACCGGGCACATGTACCTCGATAAGGATGACCACGCCGTTGCGTTTATCTGGGGCAGCATCCGCGACTATCACGACCGGCACTATTATGGCTGCACCTTCCCGGTGAAGCCCGGCGAGTTCTTTGAATTCGGTGGTGAGATGACCCGTGCGTATTTCGGCAGCAGCCTGTCGGTGGACGTGCAGGTGGCGCTGTGGGAGGCGATGGCGGCGCAGGGTTGCGACAAGGTGGTGGATGTTTGCGAGACGCACAATATTCCGGCGCTGAAGCTGCATCTGCGCATGGGTTACCACGAGCAGGGCCGCGTGATGCACGTTTACTGCCTGTTCGGGCGCTGGAAGTTTTTCCGCGAAACGCGGTATGAGGGTTCGCGTCTGGAACCGCTGCGCAAACCAGGGCGGCCGGTGGTGAGTGCGGCGGCGCAGGCTTGATTCAACTCTGAAAGGTTGTGGCGGTCATGAGGCCGCCTTCGCGAGCAGGCTCGCTCCTACATTGGATTTTTGCTCGGCGCAGATCCAATGTGGGAGCGAGCTTGCTCGCGAAGGGGCCAGTAAGGCAATGAACGATTCAGACCTTGCTGGCGACCAAGGTAAAACACATCGGCAGCTGCGCTTCCTGATTCAAATACCGGTCATACGCCTCTTCCCGATTCGAATGCGCATACTCCCTGAAGTGCGCAATATTCAGCCCTGCCCCGATGGCACCACCGAAAATCGCCCCCAGCGTGTGCACAAACCAATACGACTTCGCCGCCTGCTGCTCAACCTTGCCGACATAGACAATCGGTTCTTCCTGCACAAACGGTTCGGCGCGGAAGTAGGAACTGGCGAGGCGGTACGGATCTTCAGCGTCCGGATCGACCATTTCCAGAAACGGATGGGTTTCGTAGATCACCAGTTTTCCGCCCGGTTTCAGCGTTGAAGCGACATGGCGGAAAAACTCGCCGATGTCCGGCATCCAGTTCAAAACACCGATGGTGATCAGCGCCACATCGAAGCGATTGTGCAAGGACGCTGGCAAATGATGGATATCGCTTTCGATGAACTCGGCTTTGTGCGGTGAACGCTTGTTCAGCTCGCGGGCCTGTTCTAGAAACGCCGCCGATTGATCGACGCCGACCACGCTTCTGGCACCAAGCGCAAACAGCGAGAGACTCTCACGGCCATTGTTGCAGCCCAGTTGAATCACATCCTTGCCATCGACCTCCAGCAACCCGCTCAGGGTCTCATCGAGGCAAGAGAAATCCGCCTGTGCGACTTCGCCGAGCAAGGCCTGCCAATCAGGCGAATCCTGGTGATGGCGGGCGGAATCGTTCCACGCCCGTCGATTGCTTTCGATGGCGGTTTTATTGTTAGGCACTTCCATGGCGCACTCCGGACGATGCTCGTGATTGAGCGGATCCGAGTCTAGATCAGCCCGGCAATTGCGGTTGTTGCAAACTTGTAAGCCAATTCCTGCGGCAACTCCTACATATCAGGGTGTTCTGGCCTACAAATGTCGGCGAATTATCAAAACAGATAAAGGACACGGCTGACTATTCAACTCTGCTCACGTGGATACCCTCACAAAGCGCAGTCATCCGACGCGCACAAAAATGGCTAAGGAGGCTTAACCATGAGCCAGACTTTGACGAATTTCGACGTGATAGCACTGCTGGACAGTGACGAAGCCATCAGCGAATACCTGTCCCAGGTTCTTGCAAATGGGGATAACGAAGAGTTTCTTCGCGCAATCGGCTATGTGCTCAAGGCCTGCGCACAACCGGAGCACGTGATCAATCACCCGGTTGTTTGAATGTCGGGCAGCTATAGTTAATAGCCTTGGGGAAAACCGCACTCGCAGGTGCCGCCATGCATATGCTCGATCGGCTGTTGTTGACCGGCTGTCTGCTCGCTGCCACTCAGGCGCAAGCGCTGGACAGCAATTTCAATTATTACGGGCCGAACCAGCCCTTCGCCCACCCTGCCCCGTATTCACTGAGTTCCACGCCGCCCAAGCCTTACGACGATACGGCGCCGCAGGATTTTGTAGTGATCCCGGGTGACCATGAGTTCTACGATTCACAACTGCCGACTGTGGCGGATGCGACGGTACGGGTGTTTATCCGCACGTACGATGCCGAGCGCGGGATTTATGTGAATGACGAGGTGCTGGATCCGGGTTGTTTGCTGGAGTGTTTGAGTCGGCAGCAGCATTGATCCGGGTTGCTCACAACATCTGCGGCACCACCGATCCCTTGTAGGAGTGAGCCTGCTCGCGATAGCGGTGTGTCAGCAATAAAGAGGTCGACTGACACACCGCTATCGCGAGCAGGCTCACTCCTACAGGGGAAATGCGGTGTGCCTGGGTTACCACTGCCGTTTATCCGGGCGGGCGAGGCCGAGTTTTTCGATGCGGTAGCGCAGCATGTCGCGGCTCAGGCCCAGCAGGCGCGCGGATTTGGTGACGTTCCAGTCGGTCTTGTCGAGCATTTTGCGCACCATGTCGCGCTCGACTTCCGGCAGGTTCATCGACTCGGTGTTGCTCGCCGGCCGTGGTTCGTAGTGCATCGGTGCTTCATGAATATGCAGCGGCGGCTCGTCGACCAGGCTCATACACACGTTGAGCTGATGCGCAGCGATGGTGTCGCTCGGCGCCAGCAGTACGGTTTGCTCGAGCATGTTGCGCAGCTCGCGCACATTGCCCGGCCAGGTGTAACTGAGCAGCAGCTCTTCGGCCTGCTGACTGAAATGCAGATTCGGTTTGCCATAGCGTTTGCCATGACTGGCGAGAAAGTGCCGCGCCAGCAACAGAATATCGTCGCCCCGGGCATACAGGCGTGGCACTTTGATCGAAATGATCCGCAGGCGGAAAAACAGATCACGGCGGAATTTGCCCTGCTGCACCATCTGTTCAAGGTTGCAGTTGGTCGCACTGATCACCCGCAGATTGACCTTGCGCTCCTTCACCGAACCGACCCGGCGAATGGTGCGGTCCTCCAGCAACTTCAAAATCTTCGCCTGCAACAGCAGGTCCATCTCGCCAATCTCATCCAGAAACAGCGTGCCACCATCCGCGGCTTCCACCAGACCAACGCGACGATCCTTGGCGTCGGTGAACGCACCTTTCTCATGGCCGAACAGCTCCGACTCGACCAGATTCGATGGAATCGACGCGCAGTTGAATTCAATGAACGGCCCTTTGCTACGCGGACCGTCGAAGTGCAACGCGCGGGCCACCAACTCTTTGCCGGTGCCGGTCTCGCCTTCCACCAAAACCGGCGGTAGATCGGTGTTGGCCATGCGTCGCTCGGCGTCGAGCAACTGGCCGATGGTATTTTTCAGGTACTGCATCGGCGCCGAATCACCAATCAGCGCCTGCACCCCGGATTTCTGCGCCTCGCGCTCCTGATAGAACGACAGCGTGCGCTCCATTCGTTCGGTGGCCAGAGCCTTGTCGAGCAGCAGTTTCAGCTCCGGTAAAGCCACCGGTTTGGTGACGTAATGAAAGGCGCCCTCCTTCATCGCCACCACGGCGTCTTCGACGTTGCCGTAACCGGTCATCATGATCACTTTGAGATCCGGCGCGCTGATGCGCAGCTTCTGGATCAGGTCGTGACCGCTCATGCCCGGCAGCGAGTTGTCGGTCAGCACAATGTCGGGCATGAAGGTTTCCAGTTGCGCCAACGCGTCTTCGGCCGAATGGCAGACGGTCACCTCGAAGTCCTTGCGCTCCAGGTAGGTCTGAATATTCTCGGCCAGCAGTTCGTCATCCTCGACCAGCAGAATGCTGTGTTCCATATTCCCCTCCCGATGCCACTTTGAAGTTGAGACTGACGCGGGTTCCCTCCTGCTCGCGGCTGGTCAGCACGACCGAACCTTCAAAACGCTCCATGATTCTTTTGACCAACGCCAGACCAACCCCGAGGCCGCCCTGTTTGGTGGTGAAAAACGGTTTGAACACCAACAGTTGCTGCTGCGCGCTCATGCCCTTGCCGGTGTCGCTCACGGTCAGGCGCACGCGGTCGGGCTGCGGCGATTCGAATTCGACGCTGAGCACACCGCCCTTGGGCATCGCTTCCAGGGCGTTGGCAAACAGGCTATTGAGGATTTGCGTGAGCAGCACCTTCTGGCTGACGACCGGCGCGCAATTCTGCGCAGTGAAGCGCACTTCGACGTTGCAGCGTTTGATCAATGCTTCGAAGGCGCCAACGGTGTCTTCGACCGCCATCACCAGGTCCACCGCCTCGCCGTCGTCGTTCATCGGCCGCAGCGACACCAGCAACTCGCGCACCCAGCGCGACATGCGATCAACCTGGCTGATGATGTCGCCGATGTTGCGCTGCGCACCGGGGCTGGCGATTTCCTGGGCCAGTTCGGCGCTGGAGCGAATGGTCGCCAGCGGATTACGCAGACTGTGCGCCACCGCCGAAGACATCTCGCCGAGGGCGACAAAGGTTTCATTGCTGATCAACTGTTGCTGCTGGCTCTGCAGCAGTTTCGCCGCGCGGCGGACGATCCAGAACAACGCGAGAAAGATCGCCGCACCACCGAAACAGGTCGCCGCCCAGATCGAGGCGAATCCACGGTCGATGCGGTCGACCAGATCCGCCGGTTCCTTGTAGATCTCGACCATGGCGACGACTTTGCTTTTGTCGGCGTTGAACATCGGGATGTAGTTCTCGATGAACAAATACTTCGGCTCGCGCAGTAACTGCTGCTCGGGTTTCTCATCGTCGATCTTGTGATAACTGGAAGACACCGCGACTTTCATCTCGAACGATTCGTCGAGTTCGTCGTCATCCTCGAACTTGACCCCGATCAGTTCCGGATTGGTCGACCAGATCACCGTACGATCCAGCGCGTACACCGTGGCCAGGAGAACGTCGGGCAGGTGTTGGACATGGTCGAGGAACTCGGCGCGGGCGGCTGCATGGGCAACGGGATCGACATCGGGAAAGTTGTCGTCCTGGCGCGGGTCGAGCATTTCGCCCATGGTGCGCGCCGGGGTGATACCGGCGTGGCGTATTTCCGCTGCGCCGATGGCCTGAACGAATTGCGCCGTCAGCAACGCATCGCGTTCAACGCTTTCAGTGACGATGAAGCGCGTGGAGATATAGCCAAGGCCCACCGCCACGGCGGCAATGATGAAAAAACTCGCGAGCGAGAACCAGCGCAGCAGATTGAACTGTTCGCGCCAGCTCTTGCCCATTGCCGCCGGGGTGTCCGGCGCAGGTGTTTGTTGTGCTTCCAGTCGCTGCATGGGAGTGCCCTGGAGGTTTTGTATCGAGCCAGTTACTGCCATCAGTGTAGGTGGCTCTGACCGCGACACACGGTTCAATGATGCTATTTCGCCGCTACCGCATCTGACTCACCGTCGCGGCTGAATCGCCCGGTTTTACTGGCGTCAATGCACCGTCGGCCACGGCCGGGGTGGACGGTTGTTGACGCTCGGTTTCGTCACTGAGAAAATCGATGATCGACTGTGTTGATTGCTCGTCAAGGCGCAGGTTGGGCATCGGGATTCGCTCGAATTGTTCGTAGAGTTGCAAGGCAATCGGGTCTTTTTCCGCGAGCAGGCGATCCGGCTCGCGGATCCAGCGATTCAGCCACTTCGGATCACGGTGACGGGTCACGCCGATCAGGTCAGGGCCGATGCTGCGCATGCCAAGGCCCTGGCCATCCATTGGGCCGAGGCTGTGGCAGGAGGCGCAGCGGGTGCGGAACAGTTCTTCGCCATTGCTCGGCGGACGAATGTCCGGGGCATTGGCGTAGCTTTCTTCGATGCTCGGCTGCTTCCAGTTCTGCAAGGTGTTGGCCAGTTGATCGGCGAGGATCCACGGGTTTTCGAACGGCGAAGCTTTCATCCAGCGCCCGGTGGTCTGGTTACCGACGATCAGGCTGAGGTTGTGGTCCTTGTTGCGGCCGTTGTCGACGCCTTCGATAAACAGCCCGAGTTTTTTGCGCAGGTCGGTGACGTCTTCGAACTCGCCGGTGAGAAACCTCCAGCCGGGGCCGACTTTGAAGCGCTGCGAATAGGCCTTGAGCACTTCGGGCGTATCACTGAGCGGATCGATGCTGATCGAGTAGAAAAAGATGTCCTGGCCGACCCGATCACCGAGCAGTTTTTGCACCTGGCGCAGGCGCGCGGTTTCCAAGGGGCAGGAATCGCTGCACGAAGTGAAGATGAAGTTGATCACCACCACTTTGTCTTTGATCAGGTCATCGAAGAAATGCACCTGCTGACCGTCCTGATCGGTCAGCAAGGTGTTGGGGAAATAGTCGCCACCCCACGGGGTGGCGGATTCACTGGCCGCAGGTGGTTCGCCGACGCTGGCCTGGTGCGCCAGCAGCACACGGCTGGCGAGCACACAGACCACCAGCATCAACACCAGGTGCATGCCCAGCGCCCGGGAGCGCGGGGTATGCACGGGTTGGCTGTCACCGTGGCGACGGTTCATGGCTTGATCACCACTTGTGGGCCCATACCGTCGCCGCTGCGGAAGGTAGGCAGCGCGGCCGAGTTGACGTAGCGCACACCGTCCCAGCTTGGCAGTGGGGTTGGCATCAGTTGCAGCTGACCGGGTTTCTCCAGGTCCCAACGCAGCAGCATCGAGTTGTCCTCATGCTGAGTGTTGTGGCAGTGCTCCATGTAGGTCCCGGCGAACTCGCGGAAGTTGATCGCCATCTCGACGTTGTCCAGACCATCCGCTTCAGAACCAATCCGATAGACATCTTTGCGCGCCCATTTTTCCCATTCCGGCGGTGCCTTGCCGCCGCGACTGAGAATAATGCCCTCCTCGAAGTGCACGTGCACCGGATGGCTCCAGCCCGTGCCGCCAGCCTTGATCTTCCACACCTCCAGCGTACCGAACCCGGTGACACCGGCATCGGTCGGGCCACTGGACAATTGGGTCGAGGCATTGAGTCGGCGTGGGTCCATGTGGAAGCCGAACCCGCCGTCAGTCTTGACCGTCCACGGCGCTTCATCGGTGCCGTCGGAACGGCCGAAGGTGAAGGTGCGGTGGCGAGCCTTGGCCAGCACGGCTTTGTCGGCGGCGTTGTCGCGATGGAGCTTCAACGGGATCATCACCAGCCCTTCCGCCTTGCCCGGTTTCGCCGGTTCGTAGGCTGCCGGGTTCATCGCCAGATCCTGACCGGTGTAAGCCTTGACGTTGAGCTGCAAGACCTTGCCCACCGCCGGATCGCCTCTGTCCCATTGCGGGCCTTTGCTGGTCTGCTTGATCACTGCCAGGTATTTTTCCGACAGGATGTCGCCCAACGGAATGACCTCTTTGGGTCCCTTGCCGTCGTCGTGGGCCTGCAGGTTGACGAAAAACAGCTTGTCCCCCGGCTTGATGCCGTTTTTCGAGAAGTTGACGATGATGTCGAAGCGCTCGGCGATGCCCTGGGTCGGCAGGATCGCGTTGTGGTTCTGTTTATCGCCATCGGCATCGAGGTCCATCGAGCCGTCGAACGGCACGCTGTGTTCCATGATGTTGCCGTCGTTGGCGATCATGTGAAACGGCACGCGGCTGTAGGTCAGGCCGGAATTTTTCGGCCCCTGGAACTCGCCGCCGCTGCCTTTGATTTCGCGCACTAAAGCCAGTTTGAAGTAGCGCGACACCGAGCCGTTGAGGATGCGGAAGCGATAACTGCGCGCGCGCACGTCGAGGGCCGGTTTCCACTGCCAGTTGACCAGCACCTGATCACCGAGGAAGCCGTCGGTGTTGAACGGGTTGAACCACAACTGGCCTTCCTGATCCCACGCCTTGTCGGCGAACACCAGATTGACATCGTAGTCACGGTTACCCCATGGCAAGGCGCTGCCACTGGGGAATCGCAGGTTGACGCCGTCGTTCACCGACTCGTTGCCGCGATCCAGCGCGCTGTAGTAGTTCATCATCGCCGCGTTGCCCTTGTAGACGTTCTGCGCGGTAAAATCGAGCATGTGGTCATGGAACCAGTGGGTGCTCATGGTCTCGCGCCAGTCGCCGCGGATCTTGATGGTGCCGTTGTCACAGGTCTTTTTCGCCGGTGCGAGGTCGTTGACCCACAGGGTTTCACCCGGTGCGCACGGGAACGCGGCGCGCGGGTCTTCAGCCTTGGTGTTGATGCTGTCGTAACCGGCAAGCTGGATCGGCCAGCGATAGTCATAGAACTGCCCCGGAAAGAAGAACGCGTTGGCATAACCGTCGCTTTCTGCCGGCGCGTGACCGTTGTGCTCGTGGGTGCTGATGGTGTGCAGACCGAAACCACGGTTGGCCGACGGATCGATCGGCAAGCCGTTGTAGTGACGCATCATCACCGGTTGGCCGTAGCGCACCATCAACAGTTTTGGCGGCAACGTGCCGTCGAAGGTCCACACTGCGTTGTGGTTCTGCACCGGCATGGCCGGGTGGAAACGCGGGTCGACGCCTTTCGCAGTACCGTCAGTCAGCGGTACACCCGCGACGTTGTGGTAAAGGCCGCCGGGGCCGAATTCGCCCACCGCGTAATGGTGCATTTGCACGCTGTCACGCAGGCCACCATTGAGGCGCGCGCCGGTCTGCGCGGTTTTATAGGCGACCTGTGGGTAGAACTCGTTCCAGCGCTGGTGTGCCCAGCCTTTTCCTGGTGGCCGGCCTTCAGCGGACGAGCCGATGTGGCGATTGAGGAACACTTCGATCTGCGCCTGCCACGGGTTGCGGTCGACCACGTTAGAGAACTGGCTGGGAAACGGCGTCAGCCCCGGTTGGCGCAAAAACGCATCAAGGGCGGTGCCGGGTGGCGCGCTGCGGGCGACGTTGTTCGGGTCCTGAGCCGGTGCCGGGCCGATCGCAGCGGGCGGAAACGGCAATGGCGCGGCCGGGGTGGTCGGGTCGAGTTTTTCCGGGCCGAACTCTTCGAACAGGGTCAACTGCTGGGTGAACGGCTGCGCGCCATAGAGCGGGCTCGGCTTGCCGTTGGTGGGGTAGTTGAAACTGGTCTGCACGGCCGGCGGCAGGACGTTCTCCGTGCGTGTCGAGGCACGGGTGCCTTTGAAGCCGTCGGGCAAATCGAAGGAGTCCTCGTTGGCCTCGGGCATGGTCAGGATGGCGTTGAGCGCCGTCGGTTCGTCTGCCGGCTCGTCGTAGTACGCCGACGGGTCGGAGGTTTCTGGCTGTCGTTCGTCATCGATCGGACTGGCGCGAACGCCGGCCATGGTGCCGAGGGTCAACATCAGAAAGACACTCAGAGGCGTCAGCAGAAAGGTATTGCTTGGGTTACGCGTTGTTCTGTCCATCACCAGCCGCCTCATCAAGGAAGGGGTGATGGTGTTTTGCAACTAGTGCGCCAAGAAATTATTTCCAGTTGTAACAGGGACTTGGAAGGTCTGCGGGTTTCCCCACTCCCCGGTGACCGGGGCTTGACACCCAGTGATGGGGGAAGTTCATAAATTTTTGCGGCGTTTATAAACCTGTGTAGGAGCTGCCGAAGGCTGCGATCTTTTGATCTTGGTTTTTAAGATCAAGATCAAAAGATCGCAGCCTTCGGCAACTCCTACAGGGGGAAGATGTGAATCAGGGGACCAGTTGAAACGCCAGACGAACGGTGGTGCCCTCACCTTCGCGGCTGTCGAGGGTCACGGCGCCGCCGAAGCGCTCCATGATGCGTTTGACCAGCACCAGACCGACCCCGAGGCCGCCAGACTTGGTGGTAAAAAACGGCCGGAACGCCATGGTCCGTTGTTCTTCGTTCATGCCTTTACCCGTGTCACTGAGCACCACGCACACGCCACGGTCATCACTCGGTTCGAGGCTGACAGTCAATGTGCCGCCCTTGTCCATCGCCTCCAGCGCGTTGGCCAGCAGGCTGTTGAGGATCTGCGTCAGTTGCACCGGTTGGCTGAGCACCATCGGCGTGTGTTGCGGATGAAACACCACCTGCACGCCGGCCTTGGCGATCTGCTGTTCAAACGCGACGAGGCTTTCGTGCAGCGCCGCTACCAGGTTCACCGGTTCCGGGTCATCGTTGAGCGGACGCAGGGACTGCAGCAACTCGCGCACCCATTTCGACATGCGGTCGACCTGGCCGATGATGTCCTTGATGTTCTTTTCTGCCGGGCCGGCATCGAACTCCAGCGCCAGTTCTGCACTGGAGCGGATCGTCGCCAACGGGTTGCGCAAACTGTGCGCCACCGCAGAAGACATCTCGCCCAGTGCGACAAAGGTTTCATTGGCGATCAGTTGTTTTTGCTGGGCGGCGAGCAGAATCGCCGCGCGCCGGACGATCCAGTACAGGCCCAGGTAAATCAGCCCGCCGCCGAGCGCAGTGGCCAGCCAGATCAGGGCCAGCCCGCGCTCCATGCGCGCGATCAGGTCTTTGGGTTCCTTGTAGATCTCGACCATCGCCGTGACGTTCTTGCCCTCGGCGTCGAACAGCGGAATGTAGTTCTCGATAAAGATGTAATCCGGCGGGATGACGAACTTCTGCTCTTCCCGGGCCTTGTCGACATCGTGGTAACTGGCCGACACCGGAATCTTTTCGTTAAAGGAGCGATCAAGGTCTTCGTCGGCATGGATGCTGGTGCCGATGAGCGCTGGATTGGTCGACCAGATCACCTGGCGGTCCGGCGCGTAAATGTTGGCGAGAATCACGTCCGGCAGGTGTTCGATGTGGTCGAGAAATTCACCGCGCGCACCTGCCCGGGCCTGCGGGTCGACATCGGGAAAATCCTTGTCCTGACGTGGATCGAGCAACTCGCCCATCGTGCGGATGTTGGGAATCGACACGTGGCGCACTTCGGCGGACGCGATGGCCTGGATGAACTGCGCGGTGAGCAAGGCATCGCGCTGCACGCTTTCTTCGATCACGAAACGCGTTGAAACCGCGCCTAGTGCGATGGCCACGGTGCCGATCACGGCCATGCTGATCAGCGAAAACCAGCGCAGCAGGTTGAACGGTTGCTTGCGCGAACCCAAGCGTAGCGTGCCCTCCTCAACCGGAAGCGATTTCGACTGCATGTTCATGGCGGCGACTTCCCGATACGTCCTATAGGGTTATAGCCCACGGGTGGGGGTTTGCCCGGATGCGGGGATATCGACCCGGTTGAGTTGATCCCACAGACACCGCTAATCCCTTGTAGGAGTGAGCCTGCTCGCGATCGCGGTGGGCGTGTCGACATTTTCATCACAGACATACCGCTATCGCGAGCAGGCTCACTCCTACAAGGATCTGTGTTCGGCAGGCCATGAGTGTTCATCCCCACCGTCCCCAATCCTGGGGAATGACGCCCTTTCCCCGCTGGCCAAAAACCTGACCCTTCTGCGCGTCAAGCCCTCTTCCCCGGCCCTCTCCCGCCCATCCACCACACCTTGGCATGGAAGGTGTACAGGCCCTGTGCAACTGACCCATCCCCAAGGGGCAGGTACTTCGATAGAGGGATTAACTCATGCACCCTTTACTGTCCAAAACCGCGACTGTCCTGGTCGTGAGCGCGTTGGCCCAGGGCATAGCCCAGGCCGCTTTGTTTGCTGTTGACCCGGGTCCGTACACGGTGGCCACTGGCGGTTTCGCCAGTTGGTATCAGGACACCCACGGTCGCACCCTGGATCTGTGCCTGTCCAAAGCACTCAGCTCTCGCGTGCCGAGCACGCCCGGCGCGCCTTCGTACATGTGCTCGCTGCTGCCGGCCCCCGGCATATTCGATGACGCTCAACCGCTGGCCTTCCCCAGCAACTTCCCCGACGAGGCGTTCTGGTTCACCGCTGACGGCACGATTGTCGACGCCGCGCGCGGCATCAACCTTTCCTACGGCTCGGCGATCGAAGCCGCGTTCAGTGGCGGTGACCCGGCGGAAGGCGATCAGATCAGCTTTGCGCGGATCCGCATCCGGGTCGATATTCCTACGGCCGGCACCTACGTCATCACCCACCCGTATGGCGTCGAAGTGTTCAACATCGACACGCCCGGCCGCCGCGCGATCAACATGACCCGCGACATTGGCATCGGCACACCGAAAACCTACGACGGCGCGCTCAAGGGTGACGTCGGACCGTTTCTGCGCAGCCTCAACGGGCCCTACACCGAAACCAACCCGGTGACTGGCTCGGCAGAACAGTTTGTCGGTGATCCGAACCTTGAAGAAGCCGTGACCGGCAGTCCGTTCAACACCAACTTCATCCGCATCGAAGGCCCCAATGGTCTGGATCTGCGGACGACGACATTTGCCGTCTCCGGCAAGTTGTCGACGGTAGTTCGACCCACACCAATGATTACCCAGCGCAGCACTTACTCACGCAAGGCGGGGACCAGCGCACCGGTCGCCCAGCAAGACGTGTTCGTCCTCGCCCCACCAGCGCCCGGCACCGTCGCCGTGACCAGTTTCACCCCGGTGCTGAACATGACCGAAGCCAACTCCACCGGTGCCTGGTACGCGCAATCGTCGGCCAACCCGACCGTCCCGAGCGTCCTGCAAGTGACCGCCGACAACCACCTGGCCATCGCCAGCAGCACGCCGACCACCCTGCCCATGACCCTGACCGACCTGGTAGTGATCCAGAGCGCGCAATACAGCCTGAGCTCCGGACAACTCACCGTGGTGGCCTCGACCAGTGACGAAACCTCGCCCCCCGTACTCACCGCCACCTCCGGCAGCGGCGCCGCCATCGGTGCGCTGAGCGGCGACGGCGCGCTGAAAAGTCTGGCCACCGGGATCTCGCCGATACCGCCAGCCAAGGTGCGCGTGACGTCGTCCAACGGCGGCAGCGACACCGAAGAAGTGGTCATCGTGCAATGAACGCTCACATGCCCAGATCCGCATCAGGAGGCATCATGAACAAGTGGCCACGCTTTGCGCTCAACGCGCTCGGGCTCGCTCTCTCGCTGACCGGCAGTGCCTATGCGCAACTCGCCGCCGTCGACCCCGGCCCCTACACTTTTGCCACCGGGAAATTCCCGATGTGGTACCAGGACAACAATCTGCTGTCGATGGAGCTCTGCCAGTCGCGCGCCGCCAGCTCGCGGGTAGCGGTCAGCACGCCACCGGCCTACATGTGCACTCTGCTGCCGGAACCGGGCATCTTCGATGACAGCCTGCCGATGGTGTTCCCCGACAACTGGCCGCCGGAAGCCTTCTGGTTTCTCGCCGAAACCACTATTCCCAACAACGGCGCGGGCTATGGCATGGACGCTTATGTCGCGGGGATAGAAGCAGCGTTTTCCTCCGGTAATCCGGTGGACGGCGATCAAATAGCTTTCGCGCGAATTCGCATCCGGGTGAACGTTCCCGTAGCCGGCACATACACCATCACCCACCCGTATGGCGTCGAAACGGTCAACGTCACCACCCCCGGGCGCCGTGCGATCAACATCACCAAGGACATCGGCATCGGCGCGCCGGGCAACTTCAGCGGCGCATTGACCGGTGCCATTGGCCCGTTCCTGCGCAGCGTCAACGGCCCTTACACCGAAGTGAATCCTGACAGCGGCGGTGTCGAAACTTTCGTCGGTGATCCGAACCTCACCGAGGCCGTGACCGGCAGCCCGTTCGACACCAACTTCGTACGCATTGTCGGGCCATCCGCTGCGGGTACGATTCAAACCAGCCTGTTTACCGTCGCCGGCAAAGTGCTCGACAACCGTCAGCAAACCGCTGTCGAACTCGACCGCGCCACCTATCGCCGCACCTCGGCCGGTGTGCGTGCCGAAGTGTTCGCCAAGGCTGACAGCAGCTCGACCCTGTGCTTCCGCGAAACCGTGGCGCTGCTGCCCGGCCCTCCGCCAACGCCTTGCCAGACCAGCCTGACCGGTGACAATACCGGTTTGTTCTTCGGTCAGCGCCTGGGCAACGGCACCCTGCCGTCAGTCATCGTCGTGACCGCGACCAACCCGGCCGGGACCACACGCCCGACATCGGTGTCGAGCAAGCTCACCGACGTGGTGAAAGTGCAGACTGCGCGCTACAACTGGTCCAACAAAACCTTGTTAATCGAAGCGACATCGACCGATGAAGTAGCGATCCCGGACATGGTTGCGCAAGGTTACGGACGTCTATCGAAGTCCGGCACCTTGCAGCGCATCACCGTCGCCGACCTGACTCAGCCACCGGCCACCGTGACGGTGAAATCCGCCGCTGGCGGCAGTGACACTGAAGCAGTCGTCGTAGTCGGCACCGCACCGGACACCGGAGAAAACCAGGCGCCGATCGCTAACGCCGACACCGGCAGCACCAGTTTCGGCGTGCCGATCACCCTCAGCCTGTTGACCAACGACAGCGATCCCGACGGCAACAACCCACTGGGCATCACCGCTCTGACCCAACCGGCGGCCGGCCAAGGCACCGTCGCCCTCAGCGGCACCGCCGCCGTGGTCTACACGCCGCCAGCCGTGGTCAACACGCCACTGACCACGACCTTCACCTACAAAGCGCAGGACGCCAAAGGCCTGGCCTCGGCCAACCCGGCCACCGTGACGATTACCGTCGCGCCAAACCGGGCACCGACCGCCGTCGCCGACAGCGTCGCCACCCTCGGTGTAGCGATCCCGATCAACGTGCTTGCCAACGACACCGATCCGGAAGGCAACGTGCCGCTGGGCGTCGCCAGCCTGACCCAACCGGCCGCCGGCCGTGGCACGGTCAGCACTGACGGCACGGTAATCACCTACACCCCACCGGCCACCGTCACCACGGCGTTCACCACGACCTTCACCTACATCGCCCGGGACAGCTTCGGCGCCCTGTCGACGCCGGCCACGGTCACGGTGCAAGTGTCGCCACGGCCAGCAGCGGAAACCTTCACCGTTACCGCTTCCACAGTGCAGGCACGCTCGGGCGGGCGCTTCAACTGGGACTTCACCGGCACCTCGTCAGTGACCACTGGCAACACCATCACCGTGCAGGTCACCACCCCGACCGGGCTGGTCACCCTAGGCACCACCACCGTACCGGTCACCGGACGCTGGCGGCTGACGCTGAACAACACGACGGTAGTGCCATCGGCCAACCCGACCGCGACGATCCGCTCGTCCCAGGGCACCGTGCGCACGGTCTCGGTGACCACGCTGTAAGCCAGATCCCCAGCCACTCGCGGGTGGCTGGGGCCGACTTCGAACCGGTTAACGCCTGACAGGATGTGAGCCATGAACACGCCGACCGCCGCCCTGCTTTGCCTGCTCCTGCTGTGCAGCACTGCGGGCGTGCGCGCCGACGACCTGATGGACAACGACGACCTGGCCCCGACCAGCAGCGACCTCGGCGAACTGCCCCCACCGGTGGGTCAGCAAGCCCTGATCGACCAGCTCGGCCAGGCCAACGTCGCCCTGCTGCAACAGAACGGTCAGTCGCTGCTCGGGCAGATCGTGCAGTCGGGCAGCAATCAGGAGGCGTACATCCTGCAACAGGGCAGCGACTTGATGGCGCTGATCAACCAGAACGGTTCTGGCAACGCCGCCTCCATTACGCAAAACGGCAACCATAACCGCGCGCAGATTTCGCAAAACGGCAACAACAACGACGCCAGCATCGAGCAGGCCGGCGCGGGGCTGCAAAGCGCCGTGACCCAGTCGGGCAACGGCATGAGCGTTTCGGTCAAGCAATATCGCTAAGCACTGCAAATCATCGGAGAGATCATCATGTTCAAACTGACGCCCCTCACCGCCGCCCTCCTGGTCATGATCAGTGCCCAGGCGATGGCCGACGACAGCCTGTCCAACCAAAGCCAGGTCGGTACCGCCAACATCGCCGACGTGAAACAGACCCAGGCACCGTTCAGCACCGCCACCCAGACCCAACTGGGCCAGGGCAACGACGCCGCCGCCGTGCAAGACCACGCCAGCAGCGTGATCACCCAGGACGCGGTCGGCGACTACAACGCCGGCTACGCCGAACAACTTTACGAAGACAACGCCACCATCACCCAGCAACAAGTCGGCGCCTTCAACACCGCCCACGCCAGCCAGTCTTTGGGCTTCGGCTCACCGAACAGCGCGCTGCAACAGCAGCAAGGCACGGGCAACTTCTCGTTCATCTATCAGGATTCGCAGAACGGCAGCGAAGGCAAAACCTTCCAGTTCGGCGACAGCAACGAAGCCAACATCGAACAACTCTATGAAGGCAGCGGCAACAGTTCAGTGATCACCCAATACGGCACCGCCAACTACGGCACCGCCGAACAGGTCACTCATAACGGCGGCCAGATCGGCATCAACCAGGCCGGCGAAAGCAACTACGCCTACGGCGACCAGCGCAACGGCACCGGCGGCAACATCACCATCAACCAGTTCGGCAACCTCAACGGCAGCGAAATCTGGCAGGACGCGCAACTCGCCAGTCAGGCCACCGTCAACCAATACGGCGACAGCAACGAAACCGTGGTCGACCAAAGCTTCGGCGAAAACAACAGCGCCGCCGTCACCCAGGTCGGCAACACCAACGCGATCTACGCCGACCAGTTCGAATCGGTCAACTCGACACTGGCGCTGTATCAAGTCGGCAATGGCAACGTCCACTACACCTATCAGAGCGGCGACGGCCACACGCTCAGCGCCACCTCCGTGGGCAACGACAACAAGGTCTACGCCAGCAACTGGAAAGGCCCGCAATCGGGTGGACAGTTCGGCAGCAACCAGCGTGCGACCGTCACCCAAGCGGGCAATGGCAACATCGCCAGCTTCACTCAGGATGGCGTCGGCCATGTGATGACCACGCACCAGACCGGGACTGGCAACAAGACCACGGTCAGTCAGGCGGAGTCGTATAACGAGCTGTATTTTGATCAGAACGGCAGCGACAACATTTTGATCTCGGATCAGCGCGGCACGGGCAACCTGGTGCAGGGTTCTTCGAATGGCACCGGCAACAGTGCTGAGTTTGATCAGTCCGGGTCTGGCAACCAGGCGTATACCGCGCAGTTGTATGGCAGTGACAACATGATCACGGTGAAACAGGCGGACACGATGAACGTGGCGTATGTGACCCAGGGCGGCACGGGGAACATTGCCAATGTCGATCAGAGTGGGGTTACGCAGACGGCGAATATTCAGCAGTTTGGGTCGGCTAACCAGGCGACGGTTTTGCAGCAGTAGGGGTTGGGTGTTGATGGGCCGCGATTCTCTGGTGAGGGGGGTCGCGGTTTTTTTGTGTCCGTAGGACCGATCAACGACACGCGTTGTTTAAAGCCCAGACGCGCCACGTCCTACAGAAAAATGAATGGTTTATGGAAAAGCTGCACGTTTTCCTACCACGTCTAGCGGTTGGCCGTCGGAAGCGCAGCGACTAGGATTTTTCGGGACAACCTGAACCCTACGGAGCTCGACCGACGTGCAAATCATCCAGACAACCACGACAACATTCCCCTTACCGAATAGACTTCCAGGCATTGATCCCGGAGGTGCCATGATCGACCCAAAGATGATTGACCCGCTATGCCCAGTCGTCTCGGATCTTGATCCTGAAGAACAGGCTGCGAGCTATGACCGCTGGTTCAGGGCGGAAGTACAAGCGTCTCTCGATGATCCGCGTCCGAGTATTCCCCATGAGCAAGTGATGGAGGAGATCAATGCCTTGATGGAATCAATGCGCAAAAGCGCTGATGCAGATTAAGTGGCGACCCAAGGCTCGGGTCGAACTCTCGAAAATCCTGAAGTACATTGGCGAGCGAAATTTTGTAGCGGCGACTGCACTTCACAAGTCCGTCGTAAAAACTACATCTGCGCTTTGTTGGCATCCACACCTGTATCGCAAAGGCCGCTCTCCCGGCACTCGAGAGATTGTGGTAAGCCCGAACTATCTCGTCGTTTATCAAGTGGCGGACCAAATTGAGATTGTGAGCATCTTGCATGCGCGTCAGGAGTACCCTCGACGCGACCCCGGTTAAGATCGCTTCCTCGTCTCAACACAAGACACCGTGCTTCCCGTGGAGGTACGGTTTTTTTGTATCTCAGTACTCAGTTAATTGATATGAAATATGCGATTTATTGCAGCTCGAGCCTTCTTGCCGTCTGCCTCGTAAAGCCCCTGTAACAAAACCTGATCGTTTAACCGATGGAGGCGAAAATGGTTGTAGAAGGCTTGTCCCAATCGCTGGTTATTAAAAGAACCCATTTCCCACAGGCCTGAGAATTCTGCATAGGCTGCACTGTCGATTTCGAGTGGTGGTGAAAGATCCATACGCTCCTCAAAAAATAGTTAGCCGTCAGTAAGCAGTAGAGTAGCCAAAATCGGCATTACGCTTTTCTACTTTTCACATTGCCACCGCCAAGCACTTACCCCGCTTCATGCCTTCTTCGTTTTCCTCCATCAGGGCCGACATTTGATCGTTCCCCTGCGCAGCAAAGGAATGCCTCTCGGGACGCTCCGTATTTCGACTCGGGAATCTGACGCAGAGCGTCAACGGATGCATTCCTTTCTGCGCGTGGGAACGATCAATCAAGAGCGATCAGTTCTTGAGTTCGACGTGATCGAGGGCTTGATTTACCGCCAGTTCGCCCAGCATGACGACTTGAGCGATGCCCAGTGCAGTCTTGCGGTGTGAGGTTTCCAGCGAGGCGGCGAAGTTGATGAGCATTTCGCTGGCTGAACCGAGGGTTTCGCTGGCGTTGGCCAGCAGGGATTCGGTGTTGTACCTGGGATTGGCGAGGTACATGGGTTCCGGCTCGTTGGCGCTGGACATGATGTGGGCGGTGGGGTTGAGGTAGAAATCCAGGGCGCGGTCGGCGGCTTCGTGGAGTTTTTTGCTGTCGACTGAGGCGTAGGGGGATGTGCTGTCGGCGTCTGATTCTGGGGGGTTGGGTGTTGGCTTTTTCATGGTGATTCTCTCTCATTGATAGTTGCAGCTGGCCCATTCGACTTCCAGGAAAAATGGGTGGCAGCTGTACGCGGGCTGGAAATCCGGGAGAGAGCAACCCGGCAGACACGAATGTCTCCCGCGCACAACCGCCATAACAGAGTGCACACAATGAAAGTGCGCAAGCATACGTTATGAAAGGCGTATCTGCTCTCTCGTGTCTTCGGGTTTCCATGCCCGGTCGCTGAATTGGCAGCGACGAACACAGGCTAGAGACCGGACGTCCGACGGACAACCTGAAAACCTTGTGGGAAGGTTCCGCTGATTCAGACACTTCTTTAAACACACTTCTGATCGCAGCCCTCACCCTAGCCCTCTCCCGGAGGGAGAGGGGACTGACCGTGGTGTTTGGTAGATGTACGCTGACGTGAAATACCGCGTCGAACTCAGATTTTGAAGCGCTGAAGCAAGAGCCCCTACCTAGCCCTCCCGAAACGTCGGACCGCCCGTAGGGAGAGGGAACTGACCGTGGTGTTTGGGAGATGTACGCCGACGTGAAATACCGCGTCGAACTCAGATTTTGAAGCGTTGAAGCAAGAGCCCCTCACCCTAGCCCTCCCGAAACGTCGGACCGCCCGTAGGGAGAGGGGACTGACCGTGGTGTTTGGGAGATGTACGCCGACGTGCAATACCGAGTCGAGCTCAGTTTTTACAGCTTGAATCAAAAGCCCCTCACCCTAGCCCTCTCCCGGAGGGAGAGGGGACTGACCGAGTGGTTTGGGAGAGGTACGTCGACGTGCAATACCGAGTCGAACTCAGGCTTTGAAAAGCACACAAATCGGCTCCCTCTCCTCGGGGAGAGGGCTGGGGTGAGGGGCAGCAACAACGCAAATCAAAAGCCAAACACCCCCGCTCCTCACCACTCAATAGGCCGAGTGTCAGCTCGCCTGCTTTTGATCTTGATCCACGGGCGACGTCGGAAGGCTGAGTGGAGGGATTGATCCGGGGGTGGGAGCGCAGCGACCGTTTGGCGCAGCCAAACACAGCGAGAGGAGGTGCAGCGAAGCAAACCGTAGGCGCTGCGCCCGGATCGGTCCCGTAGCGAAGGAACCCCGAGCCCCAGCGAGCGGGCCGCACGTAGGAGCAAGCCTTTTTGGTTACTTTTTCGGCGTCTGGAAAAAGTGACCCGCCGTAAGGGCGGAACCCTAAGCAGCCGTTACCGCAGAAACGGATATGTACTCAGTCAAAAAGAACCCCGCCGCCTGACAAAAAACCTTCGCGAGCAGGCTCGCTCCCACAGTGGGAACTGGGTACATCGGCAAGAACCTGGTCGGCCCGAAGGCCGCCACGTTCACTCCGCCTCCGGATCAACCTTGTTCTGAGTCAAATACCGATTCAACACATCATCCTGCCCAGGCGTAGAAGCGTCCCCCGCCACCTGCCACAAATGCCTCTCAATCCCCTGCGCCACCATATGCCCCACCGCCGCCTCAATCGCCGACAACACACACAACTGCGCCGGCTCATTCGTCGTATACCCGACCTCAGCCTCAAGCAACTTCTTGAACTCGATAAACTTGAAAATCCCCGCGCTACGCGCCACCGAATAAATCGTCTTGCTGGTCATCACATTCGCCAACACCTGCCCGCTGCGCACATCCACCGCCCGCAAATTCACGGTCACCTGATCCACCCGATACTCACGCTGCAGATCAATCCCCAGATACCGCGCCCCTTCCCCACCGCTACGCACGTTAGTGTCATAAGCGATGATCCCACCCTCGAGCATCATGTTCGCCGCCTGCAACGGTGGTAGCTCACCCTGAATATTCACCGGCGTATTCGGCTTCTTCTGCGACGCGCGAATAATCTTGCGCTCGGTCAACAGGTTCTGCAGCCCTTCCCGCTCCAGCACCACAAACCAGCCACTGGCCTGCATCGCGTCCATCAACATCGACGCCGCACCCTGAGTCACGCTGGTGGAAAACGAACTCGCCGGCGTCGGCTTGTACTGCCCGGTTTGGTCACGGAACCCGTACACCACCGCCATCAATCGCCCCTTGGGCCGCGGCATCTTCAGCAAGTCGTAATAAGTCGAAGCCCTTGGAGTCAAGGTCGGGGTTTCGGTGTCCTGCTCGGCCGACATCGGCTCACGCAGACTGCACCCTTGTAATGTCGCCAACAGCAGCCCTAACGCGATGATCTTTTTCATGTCCATCACTCCCCGGAACCGTCAGCCCGTCATGGGTTGAGGCCGTTCACCTGAATTTCCGAAACCTCACCGGTCGCTCGATCGGTCACTTCAATGCTCAGTGCCCCGGAGTCGTCGATGACGTTGACGATAAAAGAGTCGGTGGACAGGCTCCCCGTGTTGCCGGTGGAGATGTTGTCCAGCAACTGCCCTAGCAGCCGCGATTGCAATTGACTGGTGAAGCGCTCCAGCGCCGAGGTGCCGGCCACGGTCGAACGGCTCTTGAGATCAGGGTCGTCGTAATCGTTTTGCGCCTGCGCGTTGTTGAGCAGCCAGGTGCCGTTGAGCGGGTTGCCGCCGAACGACGGGTTGACCGGCGTGTAGACCAGTTCAGTGGCCTGGACAGCCGCAACGCTGGCGAGCCCGATCAACAACCCCGAGATCCAGAATCCGCTGCGCCGTGAGAACGTTGTGCTGTTCATAATTCGTCCTTCTCAAGGTCGGTGGTGTCCTGCAACAGAGCCTCCAGCTTGCGCTGGACAACCTGGCGTCGAACCCAGTCGGCGGCCGCGTAGGCCTCGTCCTTCAGTTCCACGGTGTTCGGCGGCAGGAAGCGCCGATAAACCAGGCGTTGCTGATATTCCACGGTCACCAGGCTGCCCCAGCGCGCGTCGGGCCGCTCGCGCACCACCAGGTTGAAATCCATTGGGCTGGTGTCACGCAGGCGTTCACTGAACGAGTAGTAAAAGTCGTGGCCGATGTGCGAGATCGTGTCGTCGACGATGAAGCCCATCATTTCGTCTTCTTCACCGGCGTGGGCGCAGCACGCCACAGCGGTGAGGATCAGCGCGCACCACCATTGGCGAGTCATGGCTGCAACGCCTGCGGCAAATTTGACTGACCTTTGGCCGGGCCCCCGCTACTAGTGCCAGTGCCCTCAAGAAAGGCTTTTTCAGCCACGAACTGCCAGTCCGAATAACGCTGCATGCCTTCGAAATCCGACCACTGCGACGGGAAGCCCGCCTGCTTCAACGGCAGCTCGGTCGACGGGCTGTTGAGGCCGGTGATGCGTCCATCGAAACCGCGTTGCACTGCCCATTCACCCTGACCGATCGGGTCTGGATAAAGCTGACGCAAATGATGTTTCGCTTCTGGAAAACGCTGATCGTCGAGCAGATCGACCAACTCTTTCGGGTACTGCGCCAACCCCGGCGAACTGCGGTAGTAGCTGCGCAGCGCCTGGGCGTACTGAGTGCCGACCCAGAGCAACTGGCGTTCACGGTCACGGCGCGAGGCGGTCGACCACAACTCGCCAGCACTGGCCAGGCCCATGCCCATCACCACAATCAGGAACAGCACGCCCAGGTAAGTGAAGCCGCCCTGCTGCGCGCGGTTACCACTCGGAATACTGGCTGCCATCACGCGCCCTCCCGGTAGCACCGCTTTTAATATCGGCCACACCACCGGCAACGCCGTCCGGTGGCGCGATCAGCACCCACTGGTCTTTGCGTTCGGTGATCGGATCGAGTGGTGCGTTGCGCAGGTAACGTTGTTCGATCAGTTGCTCGATGGAATCCGGATACCGCCCGGTGTCGCCGTAAAAGTGATCCAGCGCCTCGCGCATCGCCGACAGGCTCTGGCGCAAGGTGGTTTCCTTCGACGCTTCGAGGCTGTTGAAGTAGCGCGGCAGCGCGATGGTCATCAGCGTGGCGATGATCGCCATCACCACCATCAGCTCCAGCAAGGTAAAACCTTTTTCCCGGCGCATGAGGTTCACCACTCGCGATAGGCGATGCCGTTGAGGCCCTTGCCCCGGGCGTGGGAGTAGACGTCAAAGACGTCCTCGCCATCGCGCGGATTCTGAGCCGAACTGTCGTAGGCGCGCACGCCCCAACCCCCTTCGTCATCACGTTTCGCCGGCACCAGCGGATCGCGCGGGATGCGGCGTAAAAAGTAGAACTTGGCACCTTTGGCGCTGCGCACATCGCGCACGCCTTCGACCAGCACTTTCAGGTTCGGCGGGTAGCCGCTGCTGTTCAGCGACTTCTCGATGTACCCGGCATCGAAGGCGCGTTTGTAGGCGTCGATGCCATCGCGGATCTGGTACAGCGCGTTGCGCAATTCCTGCTCCTTGCCACGCCGCACCAGGGTCTCGGTCAGCGGCGCGGCCATGCTCGCCAACAGGCCGATCAAGGCCAGCGTCACCACGACTTCGATCAGGGTGAAACCGCGTTGGGAGGCGTTCATGATCAAGGCTTCTCGACAGTGACGCGGGTGGTCGCCACGGCCGATTCACCGACGGCACGCGGCTGCGCGGCAAGCGATGGCATCACGTAACTCTGCGAACGATCCGGGGCCTGGATGTGCATGCTGGTTTCGGTACCGGTGGAGAACTCCATGTCCGACGGGCTCTGGTACGGCAGGTTGCGCACGATCCGTGGGGTGATCGACAGCACCAGTTCGGATTTGCCGATGGTGTCTTTGTTGCTGCCGAACAAGCGGCCGAGTCCGGGAATGTCACCGAGGCCGGGAATCTTGTTGCCGGTGGCGCCGTGGTCGTTGCGCACCAGCCCGGCGAGGATCTGGGTTTCGCCGTCGTGCAGACGCAGCGAAGTTTGCGCGTTGCGGGTATCGACCTGCACCGGGATCGTGCCTTGGCGGGTCGGCTCCAGCGGCGTGGCATTACTCACTTCCAGGGCGATCTTGATCGCCACTTCGTTGTTCAGGTGTACGGTGGGGGTCACTTCGAGCTTCAGACCGACATCCAGATAGGTCACGCTTTCGGTGATCACCGGCCCCTGTGTCGACGGCACCGAGGTGGCGCTGATGATCGGCACACGCTGGCCGATGTGGATGCGCGCCTGCTCACGGTTGCTGACGCGAATCACCGGGCTGGCGAGGGTGTTGATGTCGTTGTCCTGCGCGTTGATCTTGGCTTGCGGCGACGGGCCGATGGAGATGCGGTCGGAGTTGATGCCCTTGAGTTGCCCGAGCAGCGTGACCGGCGAACCATCGGAGTTGACCACGCCGAAGGTGCTCGGCCATTGCAGGCCAAGGTCGAGAATGCGCTGGGTGGCGACTTCCATCACCTCCACTTCTAGCACCACTTCCGGGTTGGACTGGTCTTGCGATTGCAGGAGTTTCTCGGCCATGCGCACGGCGTCTTCGGTGTCGCGCATGGTCAGGGTATTGAGGCGTTCGTCGACGAACACGTCGCGGGTCTTGAGCATGGTTTTGACCATGTTCAGCGCGGTGTTGGCGTCGATGCTGGTCAGGTAGAAGGTGCGCATCACCAGTTCCTGGTAATCCTTCACTTTCTGCGGCGAATCCGGGTAGATCAGCAAGGTGTTTTCGTTCACCACTTTCTGGTGCAACTGGTTCTGTTGCAGCAGCAAGGTCACGGCGTCTTCGATGCGCACGTCACGCACGAAGATCGTCGCTTTCATATCCGGGCGCAGGTCTTTGTCGAAGATGAAATTCAGTCCGGCGACCTGCGACAGCACTTCGAAAATGGTCTTCAGGTTGGCGTCACGAAATTCCAGAGTCACCGGACGATCGAGCTTGGTGCGCAGTTGCGGATAAGCAATCACGTTGCGGCTCTGCACCAGGCGAATGTTGCCTTGCAGCTCCAACGCACCTTCATTGGCCGGGTCGAGTTCGAGGATCTGTTTGACCTGACGATCAGCGCCGTAGATGTCGCCGCGACGCAGATCGCCACGGGCCAGCTCGAGTTTTTCGTCCATGCTGCGCAGGTACTCCATCTGCTTCAGGGCATCCTGGGCGCGGCGGTTGTTCGGCTCGATGGTCAGCACGCGCATGTAAGCGGTGCGCGCCGAGGTGAAATCGCGACGCGCGCGGTCGGTGTCGCCGGCCGTCAGCAACGCCGTGATCGCCTTGGCCCGGCCGGTGTTGAGCAGCAGGTGCAATTCGGTGTCGCGAGGGTTTTCACGCAGGCCTTCTTCGATCCGCGCCAGCCCCGCCTCGTACTGACCCTGTTCAATCAGGTCGGCGGCTTCCTTATTGGCCACCTGCGCAGTGCTGCACGCGGCCAGCCCGGCACACAGGCCCAGGCTCATCAGCAAACGGGAACGGTTCATTGCGTACTCCCCACAGACAAGGTCTGCGACAAATGCAAAGGCAGGTAAACCAGGCTCAATTCCAGATCGGAAATGCCGGTGATCTTCCAGGTGTCGTCGATCACATCCCCGTTGCGCACGACGTAGATCTTTTCGCCGTTCTGCAAAAACACTTGCAGGTCGCTGCGGTCATGCAGCCGACCGACGAACTGAAACGGCACCGGTGGCAGGCTCGGGGCTTGCACCACTGTGGCCGGGTTGATCGCTTGTTCGGTGACCGTGGCCAGGGTCGGCGCGGCCTTCCAGGATTTCGCCGCGAACAGATCGCCGGCCGGGCTCAGGTCCCTGATCGGCGCGTCTTTGGCCTTGGCGGTGCTGGCCGGCAGCGCGCCCCGGGTTTTCCCCGGCGTGGCGACGGCGACTTCGTTGGAATCGGCGTCTTCGCTCGGCGAGAAATACGCCGGCAACCACGCCAGCGCCGCCGCTACGCCGAAGAACGCTAACCAACCTGTCACGCGCTTGGTATTCATCACGACCTCGACAGGTAAAGGGTCATACGGATCCGGCCATTGAGGTCGGTGTCGCCAATCTTCTTGCGTTGCAACTCGAGGTCTTCCACCACCACCGCCGGCAACTGACCGAGCAAGGCGTGCACGAAGCGGCGCAGTTGCGGGTAGCTGCCGCGCACTGGCAAGAGGATCTGATAGCGCGCCAGATGGGTTTTCGGGTCGACACCGAGGGCGTACTCACCGCGCGCCAGGGTGATGTGCTCCTGGGCTGCGAGGGCGTAGATGCGGTCGATGGCGACCGTGGCTTGCGGCTGCGCCGGCAGTTTGTTGCGAAAGTCGTCGAGCTGACGCTGCGGCACCACCGGCGGCGCGATGCTGCCGTCTTCAACCTTGGCCAGGTACGCGCTGGCTTCCTGAGTCTGCTGGCTCAAGTGCTGCAACGATTGCCAGCCCGGCAGCAAGCCACCGAGTGCCCAAGCCACGGCGACCAGCAGCAGCGCCAACCCGGCCAGGCCCGGAATGCCGAGGCCTTGCAGGTATTCGTGGACGATCAGTCTAGGGATTCGCATCGCCCATCTCCCAGGTCGCCGACAGGTTGAATTGCACCGGTTGTTCCGGCGATTTGACGACAATTTCGTGGCTCAGCAGCGACACGTCGGACAGCTCGTCGCTGGCTTCCAGTCGTTTGTGGAAATCGAGCATCGCTTGCAGATCCCGCGCTTCAGCGCTGATGCGGACCTGGCCTTTACGGGCATCCGGGGTCAGGCTCAGCAGCGCGACGTCATCGCGCGGCATCGCTTCGAGCATGGCGAACAGCCGTTCCCACGGCCGGCGCAGTTGTTGCGAGACCTTGCGCATCTCGGCGAGGTTCGCCGCTTGCTCGCGGATTTGCGCCGGGCTCAGGGTGGACTTGGCGCCGCTGTCACCGGTGAGCTGACGCTGCGTGGTTTGCAGATGACCTTGTTGCTGTTCGGTGTGCGCGTCGAGGTGCTGTTGGACGCCGAAGCACAGCAGCGCCAGCAGCACGCCGCCGCCGAGCAGGCTCCAGCCCAACGGGCCGGAACGTGGCCGTGGCTGAAAATCGAGATTAAGCGCGCGCATGTCAGGCCACCGCCCGGGACATGACGTACAAGCCGTCACGCACGGTCATCGCGTCGTCTTCAAGGGTGCGCAGTTGCACCCCCGCCACGTCCGGATGCGCATCGAGCCGCGCCGGCGCATGCAGATATACATTGAAGGCGCGTTCGCTGGTCGAGGCTTGCAACTGCCGTTCGCGACCGATCAGTGCATTCAACGCGGCATCGCTGTCGCTGCCGCCCACCGAACGCACGCCAGCCCAGCGCCCTTCCCTCGCCAGCAACAACACGCTGCGCTGCGGCTCGGCGACGACGAAGAGGAAGTCGCCGGCATCGAGACTTTTGTCGAAGCGGTTGAACGCCGCCATCAGGTACGGCTGCACCGAGCGCAGGCGCAAACCGCGAGCACTGACCAGCGTGCGCAGGCGTTCGAGCAAGTCTTGCGGCAAGGCGCTGGCGATGCGGTCGTAACCGGCAGGTTCAGCGGACAACACCAGACTCCACGGTTGGGTTGGTGGACCGAACAGGTCTTCGAAACACAGTTGGGCAAAGCCGCGCAGTTCTTCCGGGCTGCTGATCTGCGCGCTCCATGGCACCAGGCAGAAGCGGCTGAAATGCCCGGAGATGACCACGCTCAATTCGGCACCGGCGCGGGCGTGTTCACCGAGCAGGCGATCGAGGGTGTCCAGCGCCACCGCGTAGCTCTGGAAGCCTTCGTCGATGTAACCGACGCTGCCCAGCCACAGGGTGTCGCTGCCACGCCGCTGGCCGAGGCCGACACCGCTGGCGCCGAGCACGGCGACAAAACGCTCACGAGATAAATGTGACACGGTTGATCTCCTCCAGCGTGGTGCGACCTTGTTCCACCAGCTCCAGCGCCGATTCGCGCAGCAGGCGCAAACCACGGGCACAGGCCAGGGCTTTGATTTGTTTGATCGGTTGGCGCTCGACGATCATCTGGCGCAGCTCGTCGTCGAGGTGCAGCAGCTCGGCAATCGCCGTGCGCCCGCGATAACCGCTGCCCCGGCAATGGCCACAGCCTTTGCCGTGAACGAAGTGGTAGTGATCGACTTTCTGCGGATCGAGGCCCGAGGCGCGCAGCTCTTCATCGCTCGGATTGACCGGTGCGCTGCAACTGGCGCACACCAGCCGGATCAGGCGCTGGGCGAGAATCGCGTTGAGCGCCGAGACCAGGCTGTAGGGGTCGATTTCCATTTGCGTGAAGCGGCCAATCACGTCGAAGACGTTGTTGGCGTGGATGGTGGTGAACACCAGGTGACCGGTGAGCGCCGATTGCACGGCGATCTGTGCGGTGTCCGGGTCGCGGATCTCGCCGACCATGATCTTGTCCGGGTCGTGACGCAGGATCGAGCGCAAGCCACGGGCGAAGGTCAGGCCTTTTTTCTCGTTGACTGGAATTTGCAGCACCCCCGGCAATTGATATTCGACCGGGTCTTCGATGGTGATGATCTTGTCCACGCCGTGGTTGATCTCGGTGATCATCGCGTACAGCGTGGTGGTCTTGCCGCTGCCGGTCGGGCCGGTCACAAGGACCATTCCATAAGGTTCGGCGGCGAGGCGACGCAACTGGCGCAGGGTTTCGTCTTCAAAGCCCAGCGCCTGCAATTGCACGCCGCAGACCTTGTCGGCGAGATCCTGTTTGTCGAGCACACGGAGTACGGCATCTTCGCCAAAGATGCTCGGCATGATCGACACGCGAAAGTCGATCTGGCGGCCACTGATGCCGATCTTGAAGCGACCGTCTTGCGGCACGCGTTTTTCGCCGATGTCCAGTTCGGCCATGACCTTGACCCGCGAAATCACCTGCTCGGCGAATTCGTTGCCCTGGACTTTGCTGATGTTGTTGAGCACGCCGTCGATGCGGTACTTGATCACCAGGCCATGGCCGGTGGTGCCGAGATGGATGTCGCTGGCGTGCATTTTCAGCGCGTCGTACAGGGTCGAGTTGACCAGTTTCACCACGCTGCTGGCGTCTTCGCTGATGCTGGTCAGCGACAGGCTTTGCAGGGTGTCGATTTCGTGGTGAGTGTCGCCCTGAGCGTTCAGCGATTCGACGGCATGAAAGCTTTCTTCGTGGCGGGCCAGATAGGCCTTGAGGTCATCGGCGTGCACCAGATACAGCGGCGCGCCGTGCAGGCAATCGTCGATCCAGGCCAGCCGCGCCGGGTCGAAGGGGTCGGCAAATACGCCGATGACTTCGTCGTTGTGGCGCAGCAGGATGAATTCACGTTTCAGGCATTGCGCGAGGGTGACCCGGTCGAACACCGGCGTCGCGGCAAACAGGCTGTCGGTGTCGAGCACCGGGTAATGCAGGGTGGCGCCAAGGGTGTGAATGAACGGCATCGGCGCCAGTTCGCAGAGCACGCCGAGGGCTTCTAGGACGCGTTCGCCGGAGGTGGCGGCCCGCGCCCGGGCCTGGGACAACTGCTCGCTGGAAAAGTATTCACTGGGAAAGCGCGCGGGGGCACTTGTGGCCAACAGCGGTTCGACGACAACGGACAGACGTTCCATGGCTTGCTCTCCAACCGGGGCTTAGAGCCCTGTCGGCGCGGCAAACCTTGGCGGCAAGTGCCGGAACGTCTGTTCGCGCCATTACTCCCCGGTGAGCATTTGATCGTCGTCCGGTGCCATGGCGTGCAACTGTCGTCGCCGATCCGCCAACACCCAACTGCCATCGTACAACTGCAACGGGAAGCTCTCGGTCCTGCTCTGGCGTCGTTCGACAAAACCCTCGGAAGGGCTCGCACCGGGTTTCGCTTCACGCTTGATGCCCAGAAGGTCGCAGACCGCCCGCGCCAGTTCCGCCAAGGGAAACGGTTTGAACAGGATGTGGCTGACCCCCAGTTGCCGCGCCCGCTCACAGACTTCAGCGGTCGGGTGACCCGTTATCAGCACAAAATGGCACGTCCTGTTCTGGCGGACCGCGTCGAGCACCTCAAAGCCTTCCATATCGGGCAAGCGGTAATCGAACACCAGCACGTCGGGGGCAAAGGTTCCGGCCAAACCGATAGCCGTCGCTCCGTCATGTGCAATCGCGACGTCCAGCCCTTGCGCCGACAGATAATCCTGAAGGTTCTGTGCAAGCAGCTGTTCGTCTTCGACAACCAGTACTTTGTTAACCAAGGTCGACTCCTTGAAACAGCAGGTCCGATGACCCCGCCCTGAGAGTGCGCCTTACCAGGGGTAACGCACACTTCATGCCAGGCTGAGCGCCGGTAATTTTATGTCTTCATGTCCTTGAATTTAATGACAATGCCCGCTCGTCCTGGTACCCCGTTCCCCAGAAACGGGGAAGCACCTGAATGGGCATCGAAGCCATTCCCCACTATTGGGGGGGAACCTTCAGTCGTCGTCAATTCGTTCGATCCTGTTCTGCACCCGTAATTGCGCGAGCACCTGACGACGAGCCTGGGTCTGTTGCTGTCGGGCGAGCTCTGCCCTGACTGTATCCAGCCCCTGTAAATCTGGGACATCGGCGGCCTCCAAGTGGTTCGGCAAATAAATCACATGCCAGCCAAACGGTGAACGCAGTGGTTGGCTGGCAAAACTCGCCCCGCTGACAATCGAGGCGCGCATTTGCATCAAGCGTAGACGCGCTTGAGCCACTGTGGCTGCATCTGCTTGCACGGGCACGCGGATCAACAGGTGCCGGGGTTGCAAGGTATTGGCGCGGATCAGTTCGGCGAACATCTGCTGCGCCGCCAGTTCGCGGCGGGTGTACTCGGTGAAGGAGGCCTCATCGAAACCGGCGTCCTGCAAGCGCCGGACAAATTTTTCCGCGCCGCCGATGGCCATGCGGGTTTGCTCGATCTGCTGACGCAGCGCTTGCTCGTCGATCTGCCGGCCACGTTTCTGCGATTCCTGCCACAGCAATTCTTTGTCGATCAGCATTTGCAGCGCCGCCTGGCGCAGTTCCTTGTAGGCCTTGGGGCTGCGAATACTCGTCACCGCGCGGCCCTGATCTTCCAGGTATTCGGCGAAGAAGCGCTCGAGGCGAAACCCGGAAATCTCCGTGCCGTTGACCCGTGCCACGGCCGGCTCGTTATTCGCCCACGCCAGCGGCAGCCAGCAAGTCAGCAGCAAGATCAGCGTTGTGAGTTTCATGATCGGGCCCTCCGTTCAGGGGCTGGCAACCATCGGTTTATAGGGTGCGACAAGATAGAAACGTTGATCGGGCAAATCCACGGTAACCACATGCGCGCCGCTCAAGCCCAGCCGTCGACCGGGGCCGAAACTCAGGCGCGGGGTCAGGCCGGTGTCGAAGTCGTGCAGGCCTTCCAGCGCCGCCACCAGTTTCTCGCGGCTGGCGTCGCGGCCAGCCTGTTTCATGCCCTCGCTGAGCAGCAGCATCGAGGCGTAG
Organism: Pseudomonas sp. 29; assembly: GCF_002754355.1. Taxonomy (NCBI): domain Bacteria; kingdom Pseudomonadati; phylum Pseudomonadota; class Gammaproteobacteria; order Pseudomonadales; family Pseudomonadaceae; genus Pseudomonas; species Pseudomonas sp. 29. Next base: position 5,231,427 of record NZ_PEEY01000001.1, on the reverse strand, counting down.
GCGCCGACTTGCAGCACCGCGTGCTGGGCGCCGAGGCCTTGGCCTTCACGCAGTAACGTCAGGGCCATGCGCCCAGCCTGGGTCCAGTCGCTGGGCACGAACGGATAGGCAAGAAACACCCGTCGGGTGAATCCGTCCGGGACTTGCAGCAGATCACCCGCCACCTGACTAGAGGCGGCAAACAGGTAAGGCACTTGCCCGGCGCTTTGCAGCCGCGTCGCCAGACGACTGAAGCCGCCGCCAGTGCCCAGATAAAACACCGAACGCGAACCCAGCGGCAGCGCATCCGCCGCCGGGTCGTAGGCTTGCAGATGGACTTTCTGCCAGCCGTGATCCTGCAAGTACTGGCCGAGGTTTTGCGCGGCTTGCGTCTGGATCGGGTCATCGGGATAAGCAATCAGCGTCGGCCCTTGCAGCACGCGCAAACTGGCCGTGGCGTAATCGGCCAGCGCGATCAACTGCTCACGCAATCCCGGTAATGGCTCGAATATCTGCGGACTGGCCTGCAGGGTGCCGAGGATCGACATCGGCCCGATCAGCGGCATACCGGCCTGTTCCAGGCGTGCCCCCAGTTCGCTGTCAAGAGCCGGTGCCAGTGGTGCGATCAGGGCGAACACCTGCTCCTGCTCGATCAACTGCTGCAAGGCTTGCTCGGCACTGGCGCGGTCCGGGCCGGGATCGATCACCGTCAAGCGCAACTGCCGGCCGTGAATGCCACCGGCCTGATTGATCCGCGCGACACTGCCGTTGAGCACCGCCGCAACGGTCATACCCTCCTCGGCCAACGGCCCTTGGCTGGGCAGCAAGGTGCCCAGATGCAAGGTCTCGGCATCGAGGCCAGGGTCGCGTTCGTCGGCGAGGCGTTTGAGATAGGCGGTGAGGTTGCGCTGATCCTTCATCGACAGCAGAAAGCGCGGCATGCTCGGGTCGAGACGGTTGTGGCCGGGGTCTCGGCCCTGCTCAATGGCCGTGGCCAGCGTGCTTTCGCTGTAGGCCGGATAGCTGCGGCCGTTGACCTGTTGCTGGCCATACGTGCTGGTCAGTCGCGCCCAGTTCAATTCGGGGGGACGCACGCCACCTTCAGGTCGGCCGAGGCCATCGGCGCCATGGCAATTGGCGCACGGCAGGCTGGTCGCCGGCAGCAACACATCCGCCGCGCCGACCCGTGCCATGATCGCCTCGCCACTGGCCGACAAACCTTGGCGGTACAAGCGTTTTCCCGCCGCCTCTTCGGGTGTCAGCGGCGCAGCGCTCGTGCCAAGGCTGACGCCGGCGAGCAGGACCAGGGCGAGGACGCGGCAGCGTTTCATGGCGCGGACTCAGCGGCCGGCCACGGGCATTGTCAGCAACTGCAAGCGCTGGGCAATGGCGGCAGCCGGGGCGTCAGGACGGATTTTGCTCCAGCGTTTATTGGCGACATCGCCGACGATCAACTGCGTGGAGTGTTGCTCTGGCGTCGGTACGATCTGGCCGATGCGACTCAATACCAGGTCCATCTGCGCCTTGTCGCCGGTAAGAAAAAGCCAATGAGGGTCATCGGAACCCTGCTTCAAGGTGTAAGCCTTGAGCACCGCCGGCGTATCGCGCAGCGGGTCACTGGTAAGGGAAATAAAGGTGATGTCTTGCGCCTTGTCGCCCAACAGCTCGCGGACTTCCTTGAGCTTTTGCGTGATCAGCGGGCAGGCGTCACTGCAACTGGTGAAGATCACGTTAAGCAGGACGATGCGGTTTTGCAGCGCATCGCTGTAGAAGCGCAGGGTCGCGCCGTTCTGATCCTGTAAAGGCGTGTCGGTGAACCAGGTTTTCGCGTCGTGGGTACCTTTGGCCGGCGCGGCGGCCACAGCGGCTGGCGGCTCAGAGACGTGGTCTTCGTGAGCAAACGCGATGTTACCAAGAATCCAGAAGCACACGGTCAGGGCGATCCAGTCGAGCAGTCTCATGGCTGTTGCTCCATGGCGATGGCTGTGTGTTTGGCGTGGGTGCGCAGGCCGCTGAGTTTTTCCACTTCCTTGGCCAACAGTGCTGGATCGGTGAAGCCGTAATAGCGCATCCAGTGACGATTGTTGCCGTCGCCGACGAGGATCAACGGTTGGTGATTCTTGAAGTCGCCACTGAAACTGCCGAGGCCCTTGAGGGTTTCATTGATCGACTGCGGCGAGCCGGTCAGCCAGCTCCAGCCCGGCCCGCGCTGGAAGGTGCGGGCATAATCCTGCAGGCGTTTCGGGTCGTCGCGCTGTGGGTCGATGCTGATCGACACCAGTTGCACTTCCTCGCCTACCCGCGCACCGAGCTGTTTCTGCACCTTGCCCATGATCGACGAGACCACCGGGCACACCGTAGTGCAACTGGTGTAGATAAAGCTCATAACGACGATTTTGCCCTGCACCAGATCCTGCTCCAGGCGCACTGTTTTGCCGTTCTGGTCGAGCAGCGGCACGTTGGCGAATTTCACCTGGGCGTGTTCCTGAGTGCTGCTGGCCGGGGCTTTGTGCCCAGCGTGTTCGTCTGCCGAGTGAGCGTTGGCGTATTGGATGCCAAGGCTCAACAGGCACAGGGTCAGCAGGCCACTGGATGCAAATCGGTTCATGTCGAAACTCCTCTTCAACGGGCCTGGCCGGGGGCTACCCGAACACTGGCAAAGGTCTTGTCATCGAAACCGGCGCCCAAAGAGGCCGCACGCACATGCAGATACCAAGCGCCGCTGCGGTCGAGGGTGATCGGCGCTTCGTACACGCCGTCGGCGACTTCCAGCGCCACCACTTCGCGGGGATGCGAGGTGGGCGCGAGGTAGTAGCGCAATTGCACGTCTTTCACGCCGCTGCGCTGGGTTTTGTCTTTGCCCTGCACGATGCGGAAACGCACGACGTAGGGGTCGTTGAGCGCCACGGCAGTCTTGTCGAGGAGGAACTCGACTTTCGGTGCGCCGAAGTGTTTTACCAGGGCGCCATTGGTTTCGATCTGCGCGGTAAAGCAGTGAATGATGTTCGGTTGATTGAGCAGGAACGCCACGTCAAAGCGCCCCGCCGCCGGCAGCTTCACCCGCGCGCTGTACAGTCCCGGCGAGACTTCGCGCAAGCTGCGATCGATGACCAGGGCGGCGCGGGCGATCTGGCCACGGTTGGGGTAGCCGGACATCGGCGCGTTCATGCCTTCGGCGTAGAAGTAGGTGGTGTTGTCGACAGGGTTGACCACGAACACCGCGTTGTCATCGCGCGACACCGCCAGGCTTGAGGCCAGTGGCAAATCCCCAGCCAGACGCGGCGCTTGCGGGCCGGCTTCGAAACTCTGGCTGATCGGCTGGCGGCCTTCGCCTAAAGAAGACAGGTTGATCATGGTGACTTTCGGTGAAGCGAGTCCGCGGATGTAGGCGTAGGCCTGGGTGAACACCACTTGGTAGGGTTCGGCGCTGACGTCGAGGTCGTGAATGGCGCCGTTGGTCGCGGCGTCGATGATGCTGGCGCGGTTTTCCACGGTGTTGAGCACCACGCCGAAGCGGCCGTCGGCGCTGAAACCCATGGGGCCGAGGCCTTGTTGCAGTTTGATCACCCGGCGGACGGCGTGCGTGTTGGCGTCGATCACGGTCACCGTGCCGTCCTTGCCATCGGCCACATACACCGCGCCGGACAGCGCGGAATAGGCGACTGACAGCGGATGCGAGCCGGTTTTGATCTGCTCGACGATGGTCAGGCTGGCGATGTCGACCACGCTGACGGTGCCGTCGTCACGGTTGCTGACGAAGGCGAAGCGGCTGTCCTTGCTGAAGCTGATTTCGTGGTGGCCGCGCCCGGTCTGCAAGTATTTGAGGGGTTTGAGGCTTTGGCTGTCGATCACTGTGACGCCGGAGTCTTCGGCTTTGCTGGCGTTGTTGCCGACCCAGAGCAGACGTTCATCCGGTTGCAGCGCCAGGCGCACCGGTTGGCTGCCGGCTTTAATCGAATCGAGAACCTTGAATTGTTCGCTGTCGATGACGGCCACTTCGCCGGCCGTCGGCATGGAAACGAACACGCGTTTGTTGTCTTTGGGCGTGACCCAGTCCATCGGCGGTTGCTTGAGTTCGATTCGCGCGAGCGTGCTGGTGATGCCGCCGACCGACACCGACGGATCGACCACAGCGATGCTCGCGTCGCGGTTCATCACCAGCAGGAAATAGCTGTTGAGGTCGAGCAACGGCCGCGCACCGATGTTGGATTTGAGAAACACCCCGACCCGGGCCTTGCAGCTCTGGTCGCGGCCCTGGGCCTGATCGGCGGCGAGGGTTTGCGGATCGACCCAGGCCCCCGGCGCTACCCCGGACAACGGCTGGCCGGAGGCGCTGTCAGTGACGCGAAACTGCACATCGGCGAATTCACCTTCACGCAGTTTGCCGTCAGCGGCCAATGGCTTGAGGTTGAAATCCACCGCCACGCCGTCGCGGTTCAGCGTCTGACCCGCACCGGTTTGTGCCAGCGCAATCTCACTCAGCGTCAGCAACGCACCGGCCATGGCCAGCGTGCAAATACCGATGATGTTGATGATCCTGTTCATCTAACTCTCCCCTACCTCTTCACCTGGCAAAACACCGCCCCCCATGTGGGAGCGAGCCTGCTCGCGAAAGCGTCTTCAGCCTCACCCTCACAAACCGAGTTGCCCCCATTCGCGAGCAAGCTCGCTCCCACAAGGGATTTGCGTACATCCACTTCCTCACTGCCAACCACTGTCCCCTGTGGGAGCGAGCTTGCTCGCGAAAGCGGTCTGTCAGCCAACACACCTGTTGCATGTGCCGCCCTCTTCGCGAGCAAGCTCGCTCCCACAGGGATTTGCATCCACCGGGGCATTGCCGCTCTGCTACTGCCCCTGCGGCGCCGGTTCCGGTTCGTTGGTCACGCGCAGCAAGCCCCATAACCCGGAGGTGTTGCCGTAGGCGGCGTAATCGCGGAACAGATAATCCCCCGGGATCGCATTGCTGCCACCAGCGCTCGGGATCATGAAGCTGAAGTGCGCGGCCGGCAGGACGCTTTCGTGGGCGCCGATGTACATCGACATCGGGTTGTAGCCGAAGCGCACTGAGCCGACGCCCGGCGACCCCATCGGATAACCCCCGGTATCGCTCTTCTCGGCCTGGAACGGATTGACCGACCAGACGTGCCCATCGAGCTGGAACGTGGTGCCACGACTGCCACCGCTCGGCATCAAAATATGCGTGCGGAACGGTTGCCCGGGTTTGGCATACAGCACCGGCGTCTGCGGATCACCGCCCACCAACGCGTTGCTGTAGGCCATGTGCGCATTACTCATGTCGCCGTAACCCGCGCCATCGGCATGCCCGAACGGTGCGTCCGGAGCGAGGCCGAAGCGGTACCACAGCGGTTCGGTCTTGTAGTTGATCGCCATGCTCGAGTTGTCCTGCGGATCGGTCGGCACGCCGAAGCCTTCAGCCGCAATCCCTTCCACTGGCCGGCCATTGGCCCAACGGGTGTTCAACGCCTTGTGCCAGACCATCGCAAAGTCGCGGTAGCTGGTTTGCCCAGGCGCGGTGACCGTGGCGTTGACCTTGCGCGCATCGTCGACCCAGGTCGCGCCGATCGGCAGGATGCTCATCGCTCCGCCAAGACCTTTTTGCGGCTGCTTGATCACGTCCGCCGGGGTGATGTTCAAGCCGCCGAACTCCACCGCTGTGGCGTTGATGTTGTCGACGCTGCGGCCCAGTTGAGTTACCGGTTTGCCTTCACGCTCCAGGTGCCCGGCGTAGTACTGATAGGTACGGGTCGGGTACGCGCCGCTGTTGCCGACACGCGGTGGCACGGTCTGAATCGGGTTGGCGCCGACATTGGCGCCGTCGGATTTGGTGATGTCGTACGCCAGCAACTGCGCGTGCAGGCCGACGTGGCTGGACGGCCGCATCAGGTTGTTGCTGAAGGTGGTCGAGCCCAGACCGCTGTTGCGATCACGCTTGACCATACCTTGCATCACCGCGGTTTGCGTCAAGTCGGGCATCACGCTCGGCAGACGGTTTTCCAGAGTGATGTTGATGCAATCCCCCGCGGCTGCACGCAGCACCAACGGCTCGACCGGAATGCCGGGTTTCAGCTTGCCACTCACCGGATCGAGATCGGATTTACGCACATAGAGAATCGCGGTTGGGTCATGCAACGGCCCGCTCTGCCCGCCGATGGTGATGGTTTCGCCATCTTCCGGATCGGTCACGGTGACTTGGGGAATGCTCACCGTGCGCGAGTTCAGCACCAGGGTGCCACCCGCCGGATTCAGCGGCCCGCCGACATGCTGACCAAGCCCTTCGGGATCGCCGATGGTCAGGCCCAGCGCATTGCCGAGAATGTCGTTGGCCAGCGCCGCGACCACTTCGTAGTTGCGCTGCACCGTAGGCCGGGTGCCAATGCCGTTAGGGTTGGCGCCATAGCGCGGGCAACTGCCCTCGAACGCCACGGTGTTGCGCATGCCCGCCGGATTCGGGTTGTTGGGGATGGCGAACAGGTCGGCGCGTTTGGCGGTGTAGTTGCGCATCACGCCCCAGATACCGCTCCAGTAGCCTTCGATCGAAGCGTCCATCGAGTACAGATAATCACCCGTGGTCGCCGCCGAACTGGACAGCATCGACACCGGCGCAATGAAGCCCATCTGCTCGGAAATACCGATCATCTGCGACGCGCGCCAGCCAGAGTTGGAGCTGTTGCCGAAACCGGAACCGCTCTGCAGCCATTTCACACCGTGCAGGGTGACGTTGTGCTCTTCCTCATGGCCGCCGGCATGCACCCGCAACCGCACGTTGTCGCCGGTATAGGTGCGCAGCATCGGCGTGAACGGATCGCCCGGCTCGGCGCCGCCCTTGTTGATGTGCGGTGGAAACAGCGTGGTACCGCCGGTGGGTCCGGTCGCCGAAGTGAGCAGATTCGGCGCCAGATTCATCGCCGGAATGGCGCGGTCGGTACGGCTTTGCATGGCGAACGACAGATCACCGCCGAGGCCGTCAGCCTGCATGCCGCGTTTGCCATCCGGGCCGACCTTGTTCGGGTCGTACACGCGCAGGGCCAGCGGTTCGTTGCGATAGTTGACGACGAACATGCCCGGATCATCCACCGAGATCGCCTGCGGACATGGCCGGCTCGGGCAGCCCGGCACCTGACCGCCCTGCACTTCCAGCACGCCTTCTAGCAAGTTGCTGGCGTTGTTGCGCACTGGCGGGTTGATCGCGTAACGGAAGCTGTCGGCGGTGGCCGGGAACGCCTGCGCATTCGGCACACCGTTAGGGCCGGCACCGACGTAAACGCCAGCTTCATAGGCGTGCTGGAAGTCGCTGTATTCGAGGAAGAACTCGCGGAAGCTGTCGTTCTTGCCGTCGCCATCGAGGTCGCCGGTGTTGATCACCGCCTGCCATGAGGTCGGCCCACCATCCTGGCGCGCGCCGCTGTACAACGGCTCGCCGGTTTCGGCGTGGAACCAGGTGGAACCGGCCGGCTCGGCAAGCACAGTCGCGTACAGTCCAATCTGCTGATGCGTCGATGGGCCTAAGTGGTCGTGGGTGAAGATGGTGCCGAGGCCGCGATCGACGCCTTTGGCGTTGACCACCGGATCGACGAACCAGCGCTGCATCGCCGTGCGCGCACCCAGCCAGTCGGCGCGACCATACTGGCCGAAGAATGGGTGGTTCCTGGCTATCGGGCAGGCCTGGGTGCCGTCACGTGGATCGGTGCCGGCGCACTGGTTGAACTCGCGGATCGCATGAATGCGTTCCTGCACGGCGCCGGGTGAGAGCACGCCGTCCTCGTAGTTCCAGCCGTTGGAGGAGCCGTCCGCCGAGGTCAGATCCCACTTCGGCAAGTGAATGTGCTGGCCGATTACGTCGGTCGGCGTGCGCACCTGATAGTCGTCCATCTCATAGGTGGCCGGGACCAGGTTGGTTTGCTGGTATTGCACGCAATCGAAAGTGTTCATGCGCATCACCAGCGGCTCTGGTGGACGTTGCTTGGTGATCACCGGCCAGGCGTCTTCCCACAGCGCGAGAATGCGCGCCTGCGGAAAGTGATAACCGACTTTGTTGTACACCGCGTCGAACTGAATGTTGGCGGCTTTGTAGATCCGTGGGCGGTCGGCGGTGAAGCTCGAGGCGCCGACAAAGGACATACCGTCGATGCGCTCACCGCTGGCGAACTCGCCGCTGCCGGCGTTGCTGGTCAGGCGTTTTTGCCGATCGTCCATGCACGGCTCGTAGTACGGCGCGCCGGCCATCGGCAAGGCACCGTTGGTGCGGAACGCCTTGGCCACCAGTTGATTGCCGGGCAGCAAGGCGTAGCTTGGATGATCTTTTTTCGCGTGGAAAGCCATCGCGGCCTGTTCGACTTCGGTGCCTTCTTCCGGCAGGTAAATCGGCTTGGCACGGCTGACTTCCTTGGAGAAGTCCAGCGAAGTGGTCACGGTGTGCGCTTCGCCACCGGCCGCGACGCCATCCAGTGCGTGACGCTGCAAGCCGCCATTCCAACCGCCGGACTGCGCCGGGTCGAGATTGGCCCACAGTGCCTTCCCGCTGGCCTTCAAAGACTGCGCGGTGGCCGCGTCGAGCATGTCCAGCGGCGGCGTTGGCGGACGTTGGCCGACCGAGCTTTCCATGCCGCCGATCCAGAACGGATAGCCAGGGTTTTTCAGGCTGCCGTCGGCATTGCGATTGGCTTCGCTGCGATCGACCAGCGCCAGCGAACCGATGGCTTGACCAGCGGCATTGCCGCCATGGTGCTCACCGTCGTCATCGCCCTCTTCTTCGTCATCGTCGTGATCATTTTCGGCGACCAGGGTTTCGCCGATCTTCGGCACGACCACGACTTTGCCCGGCATTGGCGCCATGGCTTTGCCTGGAAGCGGCACGATGGCCGGAATCGGCGTACCGGCGACGATTTCGCCATCGGGCAAGGCCCGTGCACCCGCCGCCGGTTTGCCACTGCGCAAGGCAAACGGTTCGCTGTGATAGCCGTCGGCGCCCTGCTGCGAAACATCGAGTCGCGTGCCTTCTTCGAACACGTCGTGCACCCGCCACATGGCCCACATGCCTTGGGCGAAGTGCGGATAGAAATGGCAGTGATAGATCGCATCACCGGCCACGCGGTTGCGGTTGCCCGAGCCACCGTTGGCAATTTCATAGGTATAACCGGCGCCCGGGCCAATGCCTTGGGCGTCGACGTAATCGGAGTTGTCGTCGTTGGGGTTGAACAGCCACTGATGGCCGTGCAGGTGGAAGATGTGTTGCTCGTGGCCATTGTGGGTATTGCGGAATTTGACGAAGTCACCGATGTAGCTGTGGTTGACGTTCGACGGCTCCGACGGATACAGGGCCATGGTGGCTTTCACGCCGATCTGATCGGCGCGCGGTGTCTGGCCGGGGGCGATGTTCTCCAGCCCGGTGTTGGCCGGCACATCCACCAGCATCGCTACATCGCCGACGGTGTGCGAGCTGAGGAAGAACTCTTCGTAAGCGCACGACAGGCAGTCGTGCATCGGCCCCACGCCCAAGCGGTTGGCGACCACTTCGGCGCCCATGCCGCCGGAGCCGTAGTTGATCATGAACGAGTCGCGGGTCGGCTCCAGCACATGGGCCATTACCGGGTCAGCCCAATAGGCCGGGAATGCTTGAGTAGCGGCGGTTTCGTCCTGGAATTGCGAGGCGAAATCGCGGAACGCTTCGAGGCGATTGGGAATCGCCGGGTTGCGTTTGCCCATCGACTCCAGCGGGTAGGTGCTGGATGGGAAACTGCCGTCGGCGTTGCTGCCCATGACAATCGCATCGCTTTCGCTGGAGATGATTTCATTGCCGTCGACCATGCCGATGATCGGCGTACCGGCCTTGCCTTCGCGCAACCACGGTTCGCGCTGCGGGTAGCGCGCCTGGTAATCGACGATCGGTTGGCCGGTGGGTGCGCGACCGGTGGTGGCCAGGCGCATTTCTTCTTCGGTGAGGGTATTGCGATAGGTGCGACCGCCCTTGGGCAGAACGACGACCTGGCCGAACAGACCATTGGCAACGTTGCCGGCCGCGCCCTCGCCACCAAACGTCGCGCCTCGGCTGCTGACGGCAAACGCGCCCTCGCGTTCGGCGTACAGCGTGTAGGAGCGGCTCGCCCCCGGTGGCACCAGACTGTTGGCGTTACGTCCGGTGAATGAAGAGATGTCATCAATGCTGTTCACTGCTTGCAGGCCGTTGACCTGGAAACCGACGTGACGATCAGCTACTTGTTCATCGACTTTGAAGGCTTCGGCGCCGTTGGCGTTTTCCGCGCCCTCTTCTTCGCCCAGGTTTTCAAAGTGCTTGTTCGGGTTGGCCTGATAGTCGAGCAGGTTCTGCAGATTGATCGTCAGGCAATCGCCGGCGGCCACACGCAATACCAATGGCCGAGGGCGCTTGTCCGGACGCAGCGAGACTTTGCCCGGCACTGCGGCGCCGCCGTAAGCCAGCGACTGCTCATGTTCATCGACCACGTCGCGGCGCAGGGCGAACATCATGCCGTTGATGTTCTGCGCGCCGAGGCGGTTGAACATCAGTGGTTGATCGAAGGCGACGACGTTGGCCACCAGGTTGCGCTCGCAACGCACGGCTGCACCGGCCAGCTCGACGCTGAGCATCGAGGCCAGAATCACCAGCCAATTCAACAGAGACGGAGCGTGATGAATGCCAACCATGATCAGTAACCTCGTAGTGGGTGCTCTTGGGAACACTTCTCGACAAATGCCTCGGAGCAATCCGCGTGCCACAAAAAATCTCATTACCGTTCAACCAGTTACCGCAACCATTTGAGGATCCGGGGGATATTCCCCACCGGTTTTCCCCACTTTTCGGGCCTCTGCGGTTTGCCCCCGAATGTGGGGAAAACCGGGTTGGGTCACAACGGCGCATCCATGGCCAGGCCCTGCAGACGCCGGTACTGACGCAATACGTTCGGTACATAACGCTGGGTTTCGGCGAACGGCGGAATCACCCGGCCACGGCTGAGCACCGCGTCGGGCCCGGCGTTGTAGGCCGCCACGGCGAGAGCAATGTCGTTGTCGAACAAAGTCATCAGGCGTTTGAGATATTTCGCCCCGCCCTGGATGTTGGCCTTGGGGTCGTAGACGTCGGTCACACCGAGTTCGCGCGCGGTGTCGGGCATCAACTGCATGAGTCCGCCTGCGCCTTTGGCTGAGGTCGCACCGGGGTTGTAGTGGGATTCGGCGTTGATCACCGCGTGCAGCAGCGCTTCGGGTAATTGATTGACTTTGGCGGCTGCCGAGACCAGTTCCGCGTAGGGCTGGTTGGCGATCATTTGTGGCTGTTGATCGAGGCTGGCCACAGGCATTTCAGCCTCGTGGATCACCCGTTCGTAGGTGCGTCCGGGCCGGTGAACGTTGGACAGGACATAGCTGCCCTTGGCGTCCACGGAGATGAATACGTCGGCTTGCGCGGCGCCGCTGAGCAGCACACATCCGAGCAATCCGCTGGCGAGAAATTTCATGTCGGGCCTCCCCGGATCGACCCCGATAAATTGGGGGAAATGCCCCAATGGCCGATCACGTTTGAGCCATACGCAAGCACTGTGCCGACTCTTGAACTGCCCGATTTACAAGGGCTTCAGCCAATCAGCCGGTTTTCAGTGAGGCTGAGCATGGCAATTGCATAAGCCCTTCAGGCGACACGGCTGCCACTCACGGGAGGTCATCATGAAGCTGCAATTTCGTCCGCGTGGCCAACGCGGTTTTACCCTGCTCGAATTGCTCGTGGTGCTGGTGGTGCTCGGCCTGTTGGCCGGGATCGTCGCGCCGAAATACTTCGCCCAACTCGGTCGCTCCGAAGTGAAAGTGGCCAAGGCGCAGATCGAAGGGCTGAGCAAAGCGCTGGATATCTATCGACTGGAAGTCGGCCACTACCCGTCCACCGAACAGGGCTTGCAGGCCTTGGTCACTGCACCGAGTGACGAAGCGAAATGGACCGGCCCGTACTTGCAGAAAAAGCTCCCGCAGGATCCGTGGGGGCGTAACTACACCTACCGCTATCCCGGCGAAAACAGCGAGTACGACTTGCTCTCGATGGGCAAGGACGGCCAGCCCGGCGGTGAAGGTGAAAACGCTGAAGTGACCAACTGGCAGTAAACGGAGCGCGGCCCATGCGATTTCATTTGAAAGCGGTCGGCAAGGCGGGCGTGGTGTCCTTGAGCGTCGAAGCGGCGGGTGACAGCGACGCACGGCGGATCGCCGAGGATCAGGGCTTGCGTGTGCTCAGCTCGCACGCCGACAAGCATTGGCGCTCACTGAAACTGCGCCAGCGCGAGACCTTCAACCTGGTGTTATTCAGCCAGGAATTGACCACCCTGCTCAACGCCGGCCTACCGTTGATCGATGCGCTGGAAAGCCTCGCCGAAAAAGAAACCGCCCCCGCTGCCCGGAAAACCTTGAGTGAGCTGGTGCGCCTGCTTTATGAGGGCAAATCCTTCTCGCAGGCGTTGGGCCAGTTGTCGGCGGTGTTCCCGCCGTTGTACGTGGCGCTGGTACAGTCCAGCGAGAAGACCGGCGCGGTCGGCGATGCATTGGGCCGTTACGTCAGTTACCGGCAGCGCATGGACGAGGTGCGGCAGAAGATCATCAGTGCCTCGATCTACCCAATGCTGTTGCTGATCGTCGGTGGTGGCGTGGTGTTGTTCTTGATGGGTTACGTGGTGCCACGCTTCAGCCTGGTGTTTGAAGGCTTAGGCAATAACCTGCCGTGGCTGTCGCAGGTGCTGATGAGCAGCGGCATGTTTTTGCATGCGCATCAGGCTGAGTTTTTTGGCGGGCTGGCGGCGCTGGTCATTGCCCTCGCCGTCCTGCAGAAGCAACCGGCGTTTCGCCGTGGGCTGGATCGGCTGGTGGAGAAACTGCCAGCCGTGCATCAACGGATTTTCATGTATGAGCTGGCGCGGTTTTATCGTTCGCTGGGGATTCTGCTGCAAGGCGGAATTCCGCTGGTGACCGCCATGAGCATGGTGCGTGGCTTGCTCACCGTTGCCTCGCGGGTACGCCTGGATCAGGCTTGCGAGCGGGTGCGCGAGGGGCAGTCATTGTCCACCGCGCTGGAGCTCAATCACCTGGTGACACCGGTGTCCCTGCGCCTACTGCGCGCCGGCGAACAGTCCGGCAACCTCGGGCAGATGATGGAACGCAGCGCCGACTTCTACGACGAGGAAATCAGCCGCTGGCTGGAGTGGTTCGTTAAATTGTTCGAGCCGCTGCTGATGACCTTCATTGGCCTGCTGATCGGGGTCATCGTGATCCTGATGTACATCCCGATTTTCGAACTGGCTTCAAGTATTCACTGACCCCCGGGAACGGGTCCGGTCCCTGCAACAATGCACTTTTACGTTCCCTACAAAACCACAAAGACGGAGAACGATATGCACATTCAAAAGCTCGTGCTCGCAATGGCCATCGGCGCAGTTCTGTCAGCGTCTACGGTGCTGATTCCGGACAATTTGTCCGGGGTATCCAGTGCTCATGCCAAGGATGGTGGGAGTGGTGGTGGAGGCAGTGGTGGCGGAGGGGGCGGCGGCGGAAATGGTGGAAGCGGAGGTGGAGGAAGTGGCGGGGCCGGTGGCGGTCACGGTGGCAACGGTGGTGGCAGCGGTGGAAATGGTGGGGGCGGAAGTGGCGGCGGAGGCAGTCACGGCGGTGGCGGCAACAGTGGCAGTGGTGGTGGCGGTGGCGGTGGCAACAGTGGCCACAGCGGCAGCGACCACGGCTCGGGACACTCGGGCGACAGCGCCTCATCCGGCCGCAACGGCGCCCATGCTGAAGCGGGAGATGACCATGGCGTCCACCGCGCTGGAGAAGTCGGCGATGACCACGGGGTCCACCGCGCCGGTGAAGTCGGTGATGATCGTGGCGTCCACGCTGCGGCTGAAGCCGGCGATGATCGCGGCGTACATGTCGGCGGCGAGCCGGGCGATGACAAGCGCGCCAACTGATCATTAGCCACACCGCAAAACCTGTGGGAGCGAGCTTGCTCGCGAATGCTGAGGGTCAGCCAATGATGTTTTGACTGACACACCGCTTTCGCGAGCAAGCTCGCTCCCACAGGGTTTTGTGGCGTGCGCAGATTTCACAGACGACCACCATCAATTGTAGGAGTGAGCCTGCTCGCGATAGCGGTCATTCAAACACTGAAGCTGTGACAGACAGAACGCTATCGCGGCTCACTCCTACAGGGTTTTGCGGCGTTTACAGATTACGCAGACGACCTTTATCAAATGTGGGAGCGAGCTTGCTCGCGAATGCTGTATGTCAGCCAATGATGTTTTGACTGACACACCGCTTTCGCGAGCAAGCTCGCTCCCACAGGGTTTTGTGGCGTGCGCAGATTTCACAGACAACCACCATCAATTGTAGGAGTGAGCCTGCTCGCGATAGCGGTCATTCAGACACTGAAGCTGTGACAGACGAAACGCTTTCGCGAGCAGGCTCGCTCCCACAGGGTTTTGTGGCGTGCGCAGATTTCACAGACAACCACCATCAATTGTAGGAATGAGCCTGCTCGGATAGCGGTTGTTCAGACACTGAAACTGTGACAGACAGAACGCTATCGCGAGCAGGCTCACTTCTACAGGGTTTTGTGGCGTGCGCAGATTTCACAGACGACCTTTATCAAATGTGGGAGCGAGCTTGCTCGCGAATGCTGAGGGTCAGCCAATGATGTTTTAACTGACACACCGCCATCGCGAGCAGGCTCACTCCTACAGTTTGATCTGCGTATAAATCAGAGGGCGACGTGGCTCTCGTTCAAGCGTTCACGCAAAAACTCGACCAGCGCCTGCACCGGCCTTGAGGCCTGACGATGCTGCGGATACACCGCCGATAACGTCAGCGGCTCGGGGCGCAAGTCATCCAGCACCGGCACCAACCGGCCATCCTTCAACGCCGCGCCGACAATGAACGTCGGCAAATAGGTAATCCCCATCCCCTGCACCGCCGCATCCCTGAGCAACTCGCCGTTGTTAACGCGCATGCGCCCGGTGACATTCACCAACAACGGCTTGCCCTGCCCGGCATTGAAGCGCCATTGCACCGAACGCCCATGGCCATAAGGCAGGCAGTCATGGCTGTGCAGGTCTTCAGGCTTGAGCGGCGTGCCGCGCTCGGCGAGGTACGCCGGGCTGGCGCAGTACACGCGTTCGATCGACGCGATGCGCCGGGCAATCAGCGTCGAGTCTTCGAGCACGCCAATGCGCAGCGCCAGATCGTAGCCCTCACCGAGCAAATCCACCGGCCGATCACTCAGATCGACCTCTACCGTAACCTCACGATAGCGCTGCAAGAACAGCGGCAGCAGACAGCCCAGATGTGCCACGGCAAACGACAGCGGCGCACTCAGACGAATCGTCCCGCGTGGCTCGGCAGTCTGCCCGGCGATGCCCTGCTCCACTTGTTCGACTTCACCCAACAGGCGCAACGCCGATTCGTAATAACTCTGCCCCAGCGGCGTCACGTCGAGTCGCCGGGTCGAGCGGTTCAATAAGCGCACGCCGAGACGCTCTTCCAACTGCATCAAGCGTCGGCTGACGAACTGCTTGGACAGGCCCAGTTGATCGGCCGCAGAGGTGAAGCTGCCGGAGTCCATGACCTGGCAAAAAATACGCATGTCTTCGAACGGGTTCATTGTCACTCTCTGGTAGACAGTTAAACGCTTTATAGCCGCTTTTTCACTTTTGAGCAGCCCATTAATCTGTGCTCACGGTGTTGCTGAGGCCCTGAAGCCCAGCGCCACAGCAGCCCGCAACCCAGGCATAAAAAATCAAAAACATTCAAAAGGATTTCCACCATGAACATCGTCAAGAAAACCCTCACCGCTTCCCTCCTCGCCCTGTCCATCGGCAACGCTTTCGCCGCCGAAACCAGCGGTGTCGAACACAACACCCAAGCCTTCCTCAACGCCCTCGCCGCCGGTGGTGGCAAACCGCTGGAGCAACTGAGCCCGAAAGACGCCCGTGCGGTGCTGACCGGCGCGCAGGCTTCGGTGAAGGTGGACTTGTCCGGTGTTGAAGTCAGTGACAAAGCGATCAAGGTCGATGGCCAGACCCTCAACCTGAAAGTGGTGCGGCCAGCCAAGGTCAAAGGCGAGTTGCCGGTGTTCATGTTCTTCCACGGTGGCGGCTGGGTGCTCGGCGATTTCCCGACCCACCAACGCTTGATTCGTGACTTGGTGGTGGGTTCCGGTGCGGTCGCGGTGTACGTCGACTACACGCCGTCGCCGGAAGCGCAGTACCCGACCGCGATCAATCAGGCCTACGCCGCAACGAAATGGGTGGCTGAGCACGGCAAGGAGATCGGTGTCGACGGTAAGCGCCTGGCCGTGGCCGGCAACAGCGTCGGCGGCAACATGGCGGCGGTCGTGGCGTTGATGGCCAAGGAGCAGAAAGCCCCGGCGCTGCGCTTCCAACTGCTGATGTGGCCGGTGACCAACGCGCAGTTCGACGACGGTTCGTACCAGCAATTTGCTGAGGGCCACTTCCTCACCAAAGGCATGATGCAGTGGTTCTGGGACAACTACACCACCAACCCGGCCGAGCGTGCGCAGATCCATGCCTCGCCGCTGAATGCCAGCGCCGAACAGCTCAAGGGCTTGCCTGCGGCACTGGTGCAGACTGCCGAGTTCGATGTGCTGCGTGACGAAGGCGAAGGCTATGCGCGGCACCTGGATGCGGCGGGTGTAGCGGTGACCTCGGTGCGCTACAACGGGATGATTCATGACTTTGGTTTGCTCAATCCGCTGAGTCAGATTCCGGAAGTGAAAGCGGCGGTGCGTCAGGCGGCGGCTGAGCTGAAGACTCATCTGAATCCTTAACAGCAAAAGATTGCAGCCTGCGGCAGCGCCTACATTGGAATACGTTCTTCTGTAGGCGCTGCCGCAGGCTGCGATCTTTTTATTGGCAGACACTGCGGAGCACCGGCCATGACCTTTTTCTACACTCACCTGCTGTCCTGGAGCGCTGCCCTGCTGCTGCTCGACGCGGTGCTCTGGCACTTCTCGCCCTTCAGCCATCGCGCCCCGAGAGTCGGAGTGCGCCTGGTGTTGTTTCTGGCGTTCACGGCGCTGGTGATCAACGCCGGCGTCAGTCCGTTGCAAGCACCACAATTCACCGATGATCGCGTGGCGCAACTGGGTGCGACGGCACTGGGAATTCTCTGGTGGCTGTACGCTGCGCGGGTGCTGACCGAGGTGATCGGCCTGGCGCTGATGCGCCGCATCGGCCACAGCGGTCGTTTGCTGCAGGACGTGATCGGCGCCCTGGTGTTTCTGGTCGCCACCGTCGCCGCAGCCGGTTACGTGTTGGAATTGCCGGTAAAAGGACTGCTGGCAACCTCGGGCGTGGTGGCCATCGTTGTCGGTCTGGCGCTGCAAAGCACCTTGGCCGATGTGTTTTCCGGGATCGTGCTCAACACCACCAAGCCGTATCAGGTGGATGATTTCGTGGTGATCGACGGCGTCGAAGGCAAGGTCTTCGACATCGACTGGCGCGCCACGCACCTGCTGACCAGCGCTGGCACCATGGCCGTGGTGCCGAACTCGGTCGCGGCCAAGGCGAAGATCGTCAATCTCAGCCGCCCGAACAACATGCATGGCGTGTCGATCAGCATTCAGGTGCCGAATCACATCCGCCCGCGGCGGGTACTCGATGCGCTTGATCGCACTTTGCAGGGCAGCAGTTCGCTGTTGCTGACGCCAGCGCCGAAAGCCGTGCTGAAAGAGGCCGGCGAAACCATGTCGGAGTACGTCGCCAGCGGGTTCATCGCCGAGCTCGGCAAAAAAAGCGAAGTACGCAATCAACTGTTCGACCTCGCCCACCGGCATCTGGAAGCGGCGGGGATTTCGCGGCATCCGGACGGCGTGATCGAACCCTCGACCCGGGCTCGTGCGTTGCTCGATGAAGTGAAAATCTTCCGCTCGCTGAGCAGTGATGAGCGCGATCGTCTGGCGGAATCGATGGTTGCCCAGCAGTACACGGCGGGCCAGGTGGTGCTGGATCTGGACGAGGTTCCGGACAGTCTGTTCGTGATTGCCACCGGGGTGGTCAGTGCGACGGTGCCGGACGGCGACAGCCAGGTCGAGGCCGGGCGCATGGGGCCGAGTGAGGTCATGGGTGAACAAAGTATTCTCGCCGATACGCCGTCGCAGGCGACGTTCACGGCGTTGACGTCGAGCATCATTTATCGACTCGACAAGAGCCTCACCCGTCAGTGCATGGAGCACCGCACGGAGGTGGGTCAGGCGTTGAATAAATTGCAGGCGGTGCGTCAGCAGAACAGTCGCCTCGCGTTGATGGCTAAACCGGTGGCGGTGAGGAAAGGTGGGTTTCTCGGTTGGTTGCAGAAGCGTTGAAGCGGCAAGATCAAGATCAAAAGCCTCCCCCTCACCCCAACCCTCCCGAAACGTCGGACCGCCCCCAAGGGGGCGAGGGGGAAAGGGAGCCGATCTCCATGTATTTCAAGATTGAAGTTCGACTCGGTATTGCAGGTCGACGTACCACGAAAGGAGTCGATCTCCAGGCATTTCAAGACCTGAGTTCGGCTCGGTATTGCACGTCGGCGTACCTCGCAAGAACCCCTCGGTCAGTCCCCTCTCCCTCCGGGAGAGGGTTAGGCGGGCGGCGTTCCGATGAGGGGTTCTTCAAGATCAGCCGATTACTTGGCAGTGAACTTGGTATAGCTGTTGATCAAATTGCGATAGTTAGGCAGACGCTCCGACAGCAAATGCGCCAAACCTTCCATGTCGTTGCGCCAGTCACCCTGCAGCTCGCACGCCACCGAGAACCAGTTCAGCAGGTGGGCACCCGCCGCCGACATCCGCGCCCACGCCGCCTGCTGCACGGTGGTGTTGAAGGTGCCGGACGAGTCAGTCACCACAAACACTTCGTAGCCTTCAGCAATCGCCGACAGGGTCGGGAACGCCACGCAAACGTCCGTCACCACACCGGCGATGATCAGTTGCTTGCGACCGGTGGCCTTGATCGCTTTGACGAAATCTTCGTTGTCCCACGCATTGATCTGCCCTGGGCGCTGAATGAACGGCGCATCCGGGAACTGCTCGCGCAGCTCAGGCACGATCGGGCCGTTCGGGCCGGCATCGAAACTGGTGGTCAGAATGGTTGGCAGCTTGAAGAACTTGGCGATGTCACCCAGCGCCAGCACGTTGTTCTTGAATTCGTTCGGAGTGAAATCCTGGACCAGCGAGATCAGACCGGTCTGGTGATCGACCAGCAATACAACCGCGTCATCTTTGTTCAGACGTGTGTAAGGAACGCTCATGGGAAAACTCCTGATGGACGGATGGATGGATGAAGCGTGAAGCGCCGACCGGATGGCCGGCGCTTCAGGGAAAATCAGAAAGCGAAGCAGGAACAGCCGAACGCGCCCCAGAAACCGGCGAAGTCGCTGACCGGTGCGTTCGACATCCGCGCCTTTTCATGGCTGTGGGTGTGCACCGCACACGGCCCGCTGCACTGATGAACCTGCGCCTGCAACGGCGAATTTGGCCGCCAGTGGCCCGGGACTTTGACCACCGGCGACCAGTCCGGCAGCACTGGAATCGAGCGTGGGCCGAGGTCTTCGAAGTCGCCGGCCGCGTAGACAATCTTGCCGCCGACCACGGTCATGACCGATTCGATCCACTTGATTGCTTCTTCCTCGACATGGAAGAAGTCCGCGCTCAGCGCCGCCAGATCCGCCAGTTGCCCGACCTTGATCTGGCCTTTCTTGCCCTGCTCCGAGGAGAACCAGGCGCTGCCGTGGGTGAACAGTTCCAGCGCGGTGGCGCGCGGCAGACCTTCTTCGTACAAGGCCAGACCGCCGACGGTGCGACCGCTGACCATCCAGTACAGCGAAGTCCACGGGTTGTAGCTGGACACCCGCGTGGCGTCGGTACCGGCGCCGACCGGTACGCCTTCGGCGAGCATGCGCTTGATCGGTGGTGTCGCCTCGGCGGCTTGTTTGCCGTAACGGTCGACAAAGTATTCGCCCTGGAACGCCATGCGATCCTGAATCGCAATGCCGCCGCCCAGTGCTTTCACCCGTTCGATGTTTTGCGGGGTGATGGTTTCAGCGTGGTCGAAGAACCACGGCAAACCGTTGAACGGAATGTCGCGATTGACCTTCTCGAACACGTCGAGCATGCGGCTGATCGACTCGTTGTAGGTCGCGTGCAAACGGAACGGCCAGCGCTGTTCGACCAAGTGGCGCACCACCGGCTCCAGCTCCTCCTCCATTGTCTGCGGCAGATCGGGGCGTGGTTCGAGGAAGTCTTCGAAATCGGCTGCCGAGAACACCAGCATTTCCCCGGCGCCGTTGTGGCGCAGGAAGTCATCGCCCTGATGCAACTTGACGCTGCCGGTCCAGTTCTGGAAATCGCTCAGCTCTTCTTTCGGTTTCTGGGTGAACAGGTTGTAGGCGATGCGCACGGTCAACTGGTCGTCTTTGGCCAGTTGCTCGATCACCTGATAATCGTCCGGGTAGTTCTGGAAACCACCGCCGGCATCGATCGCACTGGTCAGGCCGAGGCGATTGAGTTCGCGCATGAACTGGCGGGTCGAGTTGACCTGATATTCCAGCGGCAGCTTCGGCCCCTTGGCCAGCGTCGAGTAGAGGATCATCGCGTTAGGCCGCGCGACCAGCATGCCGGTCGGGTTGCCGTTGGCATCGCGAACGATCTCGCCACCCGGCGGGTTCGGCGTGTCGCGGGTGTAGCCGGCCACGCGCAGGGCGGCGCGATTGAGCAGCGCGCGGTCATACAGGTGCAGGATGAACACCGGGGTATCCGGCGCGGCCTGGTTGATTTCTTCCAGAGTCGGCATGCGTTTTTCAGCGAACTGGAATTCGTTCCAGCCACCGACCACGCGCACCCATTGCGGGGTTGGCGTGCGGTCAGCCTGATCCTTGAGCATGCGCAGCGCGTCGGCCAGCGACGGCACGCCTTCCCAGCGCAGTTCGAGGTTGTAGTTCAAACCGCCACGGATCAAGTGCAAGTGCGAGTCATTGAGGCCGGGAATAACGCAGCGGCCATGCATATCGACCACTTGCGTGTTCGGCCCGCGCAGGGCCATGGCCTGGTTGTCGTTGCCAACGACCACGAAGCGGCCGTCGGTGATGGCCACGGCACTGGCCAGCGGTTTGGTGCGGTCTACGGTATGAAACTGGCCATTGAATAAAATCAGATCGGCGCTCATCGCAGTTCCTCAAGCAAAGTGAAAAGGAGCAAACCCCGCGCGCTCAGCGTGGCGAGGTCTCTTGGGAATCGAGGTGTTCATGGGCTTGGCTGGCTTCGAGCCACGGCGTAAACAAACGGGTTACCGGCGGCATCACCACGTAGACCACCGACAGAACGATGGTCAGGGTGATCAGGAACGTGGCCACCACGTAGTTGGAAAGAATCGGATGCAGCGCCAGCAGCGGTCCCCAGATCAGCGGCACGAGCAAGGTGTGCGGCAGAATCACCAGCAGCGTGACGACCGCTTGCTTCCAGCGCGGCGGCGGCGAAGCGGCATCGGCCAGTGGTGTAAACCAGAATTCCTTGATCGGCGCGACTTCAGTCTGATCGCCGTCAGCCAGCATCGGCGCCGCTTCGGCGACCAGTGCCTGACGCTGCGGCGACTCCAGCCACCCCTGCATCGCTTCAGTGGAGCTGAAACGCAGCACGCAAGTGTAAAAATCGAGACGCCCGCGCTTGCCGCGCACCACGTCCACGCCCAAATGGCCTTCACGCTGGCTCGCGACGCGGACGATATTGCGCAGCCAGGCCTCATACGCTGACTCGAAACCGGCCTTGACCCGGTGCTTGATGATCAGCGTGACCGTCTCATCGGCCCCCGGCGTTTGTGGATCGAGGACTTCAGGCATAACGCAGCACTCCGGGCAGACGAACAGGAATCACCAGCCGTCCCGGCCCGGCGATCAACACAGTGGTAAACAGGATCAACAGCAACCAGCCGAACTGCCCTTCGGCCACACTCCATTGCGGATGCACGACCAGCAGTGCCACCAGCAGCACAAAGAGAATAGGCAAGCACGCCAATCGCGCCAGCACCCCGGCGACGATCAGTAGTGGACAGAGGACTTCGGCGAAGATCGCCAGGATCAGGGTGAGGTGGGCACCGAGGTGGAACGGGTCTTCGATCAGTTGCAGTTGCGCGGTGAAATCCAGCAGCTTGGGCAAGCCGTGGACCCAGAGCAGAAACAACCCGCCGCTGACCCGCAGGAACAGCAAACCGATGTCGCGTGCCTGTTCATCTGTTGAGGCATTCATGACCCGACCCTTGAAATGTCATTGGCTGGAATCATGCCAATGATGGTCGGGAGGAAATTGGATGGGTGTGCTCAGTTCTACGGCATTCCAAAATTCTTGGAGCACCGCAAATCCCTGTGGGAGCGAGCTTGCTCGCGAAAGCGGCGTGCCATTCAAAGTATTTATAACTGACCCGACGCCTTCGCGAGCAAGCTCGCTCCCACAGGGAATGGGTTCAGGCCGGTGGTTCGAGGTTATCCAGCACCCGATTCACCGCCAGTTCACCGAGCATGATCAACTGCGCAATCCCCAACAACGCCCGGCGCTGCGGCGCGGGCAACAGGTGGGCGACGTCCTGGGCAATGGTCTTGGCCGAGGCGAGTGTTTCGCTGGCGTCAGTCAGCAGTTCTTCGGCTTTGGTGTCGGCGGTTCCGCGAGTTCTGCGTGGCGGTGGCGTGGAGCCGGGTGGAAGGAGGTAGTGGTCGAGGTGGCGACCGTATGCAGGTTAGCGAACCGGTAAAAAGGCAACCCGGTAGACCCGAAGGTCTCCCGCATACAGCCGCCATAGCGAAGTGCAGACGATAGCCTGCTACGAAGCATGGAGCGCTGATGCACTTTTTTTGGTCCGAGTCGCTAAACCCGATCGCTGAGTTTTCAGCGACCACCAAACGATAGAGACCCGACCACAAGCGCACAAGCCGGCGGATTCTGGCGTAGCTGTAGGCAAAGGCGCAAGGTTGCGTAGCCTGAAAGAGTGTCTGAGGGTGTTGCTTAAACAGCAGTGTTTAAACCACCAACAACTCAGGGATCACGCCTTCCCAATGTGGGAGCGAGCTTGCTCGCGAAAGCGGTGTGTCATTCGAAGTATTTATCGACTGATACGACGCCTTCGCGAGCAAGCTCGCTCCCACAGGGATCAGTGCTGTATTTGAGATTGGCGTAGGGATTCAGCTAGCCGGGATATTCAGCGGCGCCGCCATGAACTGACTGATCCGCGAGCGCAGCCATTTCTCCGCCGGATCGTTGTCATGCACCCCGCTCCAGGCCATCGACAATTGCGCCGCATCAATCGGGAACGGTGGATCTTCGGCGCGCAGCGCACACCCTTCAACCAACGCGCAGGCGGCGTAATCCGGCACGGTGGCGATCATCTCGGTGCCGGCGAGCAAGGCGCGCAGGCCGCTGAATTGCGGCACGCCCAACACCACGCGGCGGGTACGACCGACCTTGGCCAGGTCCATGTCGATATTGCCGCTCAGGTCGCCGGAGAACGACACCATCGCGTGCGGGCGCTCGCAGTATTCGTCGAGGGTCAGCGGCCCGGGACGGTCGTCGCCGCGCAGGACTTTGCAGGGAATGTCGCGCAATGTCTTGCGCTTGGCGTTGGCCGGCAGATCGGTGGTGTAGCTGACGCCCACTGAGATTTCCCCAGAGGCCAACAGTGCCGGCATCAACAAGTAATTGGCGCGGCGCACGATCACGACAATCCCCGGCGCCTCTTGCTGAAGCTGACGCAACAACGGTGGAAACAGGCCAAATTCGGCGTCGTCCGACAGGCCGATGCGAAACACGTCGCAACTGCTCGCCGGCTCGAACTCCTTGGCCCGGCTGACCGCGCCAGAGATGACGTCCATCGCCGGTTGCAGCTCTTTGAGAATCGCCAGCGCCCGCGCGGTCGGCTCCATGCCGCGACCGTTGCGCAGCAGTAACGGATCGTCGAACAGATCGCGCAAACGCCCCAACGCAGCGCTGACGGCCGGTTGCCCCATGAACAGCTTTTCGGCAACGCGGGTCAGGTTCTTTTCGAACATCAGCGCTTCGAAAATCACCAGCAGGTTCATGTCGACGCGACGCAGATCGTTACGGTTCATGGGCATGTTTTCCTTTTCGGTGTCAGCTGCTTTTGCGGGTGGGCGCTGCGCACTTTACTCGATTAACGGCACCTTGGCCGCGCGCTTGTATGGACCGTATTCCACGGGCACCCACTGAAAATGTTTGCCCTGCGCGGTGATGTGACCGATGCCCGGGAACGGCAGGTGCGCCGCCGTCACCCACGTCTTGCTGGCGACCGCCGCACCGAAGACTGCCTGACGCGCATTGATCGCTTGCGCACTGTTGACGTCAAAGCCGATCGACACTTCCGGATGCTCAAACTGCACAGCGAGGTTATGCACCAGATCCCCCATGAAGACGATGCTCTGATTCTGCGAGGTGAACCGATAGGTGGTGCTGCCCGGCGTATGTCCGGCTTCCAGTGTCGCTTCGACTAACCCCGGCAACGGCGACTGGCCCGCGGCGAAGGTCTTGAAACGCCCGGCGGCGACGTAGGGCGCGGTTGAGTCCTGGGCAATCTTGAAAAACTCTCGGGCGCCGGCCGGAGCTTTGGCCAGCGCGGCCGGATCGAGCCAGTAATCCGCTTCAGCCTTGGCGGCATACACCGTGGCATGGCTGAACAACGGTTGTTTCTGGGCATCGACCAGACCACAGACATGATCAAGGTGCAGGTGCGTCAGCAAAACCGTATCGACCTGCTCTGGCCGGTAGCCGGCCGCCTGCATATTCGCCACGAGCTGTCCGGCGGTGGCGCCGATGCATTGCCCGGCGCCACTGTCGACCAGAATCAGTTGCTTGCCGGTGTTGACCAGAAAGGCATTAAACGCCGTCTGGACACCCGGGGTTTCAATCGAACGGCGTGCCAGCAGCGCGCGGATCTGACTCTGACTCATGCCCTGCAACAGCTTGGGCGACAGGTCGTTGTAGCCATCGAACAACGCGGTGACCTCGTAATCCCCCACGGCCAGACGGAAATAGCCCGGCGCCTGGGTGCCCTGCTGTGGTGCCTGCGCCATGGCACCGGAAATCACCAGCGTGCACGTCAGCGCCGTCGCTGCTTTAAGGATGCCTTTCATTTGATTCCCCTTGGACCTGCCGATTGTGGCGCCCCCTCGGTTCGCCACGCTTGCAGTCATCGTGCCGCAAACCGCGGGGCGCAGACTTGCAGGGATGTGCTGAGTTCAGGCCAATGCGCTGGAATTAACAACGATTAACTCGTCAGCCTCCCGCCCTCGGCCAACAATGAAACCCTCTGCGCAGCGTTGTTTTTTTGACCTGAGGGGATGCGCCGACCGTGCATTCCCCATCAACACGGACTTTGGCCATGGCTCACTTACAGCACAGCGTCGCCCTTGCCCCTGCCAACGAACCACGCAAGACCGGGGTCGGCGGACTCAGTCCGCAACGCGAACGACAGGTCAAACAACTGATCCTCGAACGCCTCGGCGAAAGCCTGGAAGTGACCGAACTGGCCCGCGCCTGTTCACTGTCACGCAGCCATTTTTCCCGCGCCTTCAAATGCAGCACCGGGTTATCGCCGCAGGACTGGATTCGCACCCAGCGTCTCGCGCGAGCCAAGCTGCTGATCCAGCACACCGACCTGAGCCTGACGCAAATCAGCCTGGAATGCGGGTTCTGCGATCAGGCGCATTTCTGCCATATGTTTACCCGCAGCGAGGGCATTAATCCGTTTGCCTGGCGCTGCCAGATCATGCGTGAACCCAAAGCCCAGCGTTCACAACCCGCCATGTTTTGATCGCGGCACCCGTTGCACTGACGCTCAAACCTGAGGATTATGCCGGGACACCCCGGAATAGAAGGCCTGCGCACGCGCCCGGCCCTACTCCGCTCTGTCCGCCGCAGCACCGCAGGAGTGAGCTGTTGAGTCTTTCCCCGAATCAGGCCCTCGGTTTTGGCCCCTATCGGATTCATCCCGGCCAACGCTTGGTGCTCGAAGGCGAGCAGCCGTTGCGCCTGGGCCGACGGGCGATGGACATCCTCCTGATTCTGCTGGCCCATGCCGGCGAAGTGGTGAGCAAGCAGCAACTGATGGCCGGGGTCTGGCCGGACAGCGTGGTCGAGGACATCAACCTGCGGGTGCACATGGCGGCACTGCGCAAAGCCCTCGGTGACGGTCAGGCCGGCCAGCGTTACATCATCACCGTGGCGCAACGCGGTTACAGTTTCGTCGCCCCGGTTCTACCGCAATCCATGGAGGAGCGTCCTGTGGGCGATGCTGGCGGTCGGCACAATTTGCCCTTGCGGCGCACGCGGATGCTCGGCCGCCAAGCGCTGGTCGACAGCTTGATGACGCAGTTGCCGCGCCAACGCTGCATCACCCTGGTCGGCCCCGGCGGGATCGGCAAGACCACGGTGGCCTTGCGCGTGGCCGAGCAGTTGATCGGGCATTACCGCGACGGTATTCGGCTGGTGGACCTGGCACCGCTCAACGATCCGCGGCTGATTTGCTCACACCTGGCCGCCCTGCTCGATCTGGCACTCCCCGAAGGCGATCCGCTGGCGGCGCTGGTCAATGGCCTGCAACAGCGACAGATGCTGTTATTGCTCGACAACTGCGAACACCTGATCGATGCCGTCGCGATGCTCAGCGAAAGCATTCTGCGCGGCGCGCCGAAGGTGCATATCCTCGCCACCAGCCGCGAGAGCCTGCGGGCGGAAGGCGAATTCGTGCAGCGTCTCGATTCGCTCGAATACCCATTGATGAACGCGACATTGAATCGTCAGCAAGCGCTGGATTATTCGGCGCTGCAACTGTTCATCGAACGGGCCACGGCCGCGCAGGAAAGCTTTGAACTGAGCGATGCGCAGTTGCCGCAAGCAATCGAAATCTGCCACCGACTCGACGGTATTCCTCTGGCGCTGGAGCTGGCGGCAGCGCAGGTCGCCGAACTGGGCCTGGAAGGTTTGCTGAGCCAGCTACAGGGCCGTTTGCCACCGCTGGCAGCGGGTAATCAAAGCAGTCTTGAGCGCCATCTCACCCTGCGCGCCACGCTGGACTGGAGCTTCAACCTGCTCGACGGGTGCGAACAAACCTGCCTGCGTCGTCTGAGCGTGTTTTGCGGAGGGTTTACCCTGGAGTCGGCGGCGGCCGTCATCGTCGGCCAACAGATCGATCCGGGTGTGGTGTGTGTATCGATCACCCAACTGGTGGCGAAATCCCTGCTCAGCGTCGAAGTCGGTGACGAAGAGGTGTTCTATCGTCTGCTCGACACGACCCGCCGCTATGCACTGGAAAAACTCGAGCACGCCGCCGAATGCGAAGAAACCCGCGAACGCCATGCCGAACGCTGCCTGGCATTGATGCAACAGGCGCAAAGCGATTGGGAAATGACACCGACGGCTTTGTGGATCGAGCGTTACGCCCGAGGGCTGGAAGACCTGCGCGCGGCACTGGACTGGAGCCTGAACGGTGTCAGCCCGGATAGTCTGGGGATTCGCCTGACAGCAGCGTCGGCGCCCCTGTGGCAAGAGTTGTCGCTGCTCAAGGAGTATGGCGGCTATGTGCGGCGGGCGCTGAGCCTGCTCGATGAACTCGGTGCCCCCTGCCCGCGTCTGAAAATCTCCCTGAAACTGGCCCTCGGCAGTGCCTGTTATCACACGTGGGGAGGCACCCCGGAAACCATCCAGGCGTTCGTCGAGGCTCGCCAGTTGGCCCTTGAGCACGACGACGTCGCCGGGCAATTGCGCGCGGTGTCCGGACACCTGGCGGTCAACCTCAGTTGCGGGCACTACCGCATGGCGCTGGCGCAGAGTGAGCACTTCGATCGCCTCGGCGTGCACGGCGACCCGTTGTTGTCACTGAGTACCCACCGTTTACGCGTGCTGGCCCTGCACTATGCCGGCGATCAGCCGCAGGCGCGCACTCATGCCGAGCAGGTGCTGCAGCGCATGGCACACAGCGGCCACGTCAACCGCTTCACCCACGGTTTTGGTGTGCAGTACGACCAGAGTGTCGCGTCGCTGACGGTGCTGGCGCGGGTGCTATGGATGCAGGGATTGCCGGAGCAAGCGTGGCATTCGGCGCGACTGGCCCTGGATATTGCCGTGCAGATCGACCATGGCACCTCGATTTGTTACACCCTGGCACTGGCCAGTTGCCTGATCGCTCATTACAACGGCGATCAGCAGAACGCCCGGGCGCTGTTGCAACTGCTGCTGGAACAATCGCAGAAGCATTCGGTGCTGCTGTTCAACACGTGGGCGCGACATTACGCGCAGGTGATCGACACGCAAACCAGCACGCCCGTGCCGAAGAACAGCAGTGGGCTGATTCGGGAAATCATGGTGACGCTGGATGACCGCTTTGTGGATGACGCACTGTTTGAGCGAGCGCTGAGTGGTGATGCGGGATGGAGCACGGCGGAGATTTTGCGGGCTCGGGCTGCTGCGTTATTGAAAGACGATCCGGATTGCCTGGACGGGGCCCTTCGCGAGCAAGCTCGCTCCCACAGGGATTTTGGGTGTACTCGGAACCCATGTGAGAGCGAGCTTGCTCGCGAAGAGGCCCTCAAGGAAGCCGAAGCACTCCTGCAACAATCGCTGACCATCGCCCGCAGCCAAGGTGCGCTCGCCTGGGAACTGCGCAGTGCCACCTCACTGGCGCAACTCTGGCAGCGCCAATCGCGCTGCCAAGAGGCGCTGGATTTGCTCACGCCGATTTATCAGCGCTTCACCGAGGGCTACGCGACTCCGGACTTGCGCAAGGTACGCTTGCTCATTGACGAGCTACGCGAGCACGGGCACGCCTGAGGCCCGGCGTATCCGGTTGATATAGAGCGTATGCCGGCGCTCAAGATCAATCCCTTCACCGCAACGCTCCAGTTGCTTGCGCGCATAGCAGCGAGTGGTGTGGAGCATTCGGTATCGGCCTGTGCTGCCGCCCCGCTCCGCCACCAGCAATGACTTGCACGCCAGGCCTTCAATGATCGCAGCAAGCCGCGACGACGCGAGTTGCGGGCAACTGATCACCGCCAGCGCCGCCTCCAGGGTAAACGCCATTTTGAACACCGATAACCGCTGTAGCGCGCGTTGTTCCTGCTCGCTCAAGCGTTGATAGCTCCAGTCGAGTGCCGCCTGCATCGATTGATGCCGCGGTACCGCGGTGCGCCGGCCATGGCTGAGCACTTGCAGACCATTGCTCATTTGCGCCTGTAAGCCGACCAATGCCAAGGCATCGATCTGCGCCGCCGCCAGTTCGATCGCCAGCGGCAAACCGTCGAGTTGGCGACAGATCTCCAGGACGGCTTTGACATCCTGTTCACGCAAGCAGAAATCATGCTGTCGTGCGCGAGCGCGGCTGACAAATAACTGCACCGCAGAATGGCCCATGGCTTCAGTGATGCAATCGCCTGCGGAACGTTTCGGCAGGGTCAGCGGTGGCACGCCCTGAAGGGTTTCCAGACCGACCTGCAAGGCCTCGCGGCTGGTGGCGAGAACCGACAGCCGGGGAGCGGCCTCGAGCAACGTTTCAACTGCTGCCCGGCAAGCGCCGAGACGGTGGTCACAGTTATCCAGCAGCAGCAACGCATGGCGAGTCGACAGTCCGGGCAAATCGCTTTCAAGAGTGCGTAGCACCTGATCGAGCAGCGGTGTGTCGTCGTCGATCAAGCTCAGATCGATCTGCCACACGCCGTCTCTGTAGTACTGCAACAGCAGTTCCGCGACCCGCAACGCGACAGTGGATTTACCCACACCAGCCGCCCCCGTGACGGTCATCAGCCGACACAGCGGCATTTGCCGCACCAGCCCGCCGACCAGCGAGTCGCGCCCGGCGACCGGGGTCAGCCGCGCCGGCAGATTATGCTCGGGTGTTCGCAGCCCCTCGAAGACCACTTGCGCGACGCTGTCGCAACGCACCGGGGCGATAAAACTGTAACCGCATTGCGGCACGTTAACGATGTAGCGCTGACCGTTTTCGCCGTCACCCAAGGCGCGCCTGAGCGCGGCGATGTGCACGCGCAGGTTGATCTCCTCGACCACCGACGTTGGCCAAACCAGGGCAATCAATTGCTCCTTCCTGACCACTCGCCCGGCACGCTCGACCAGCACCTGCAAAATGTCCAGCGCACGACCGCCCATGCGTAAAGGCCGATCTCCGTCGAGTATCAGCCGTTGGCGCAGGTGGAAGGCGAAGGGGCCGAAATGCAGCACCGACGCCGTGTTCAAATCGATGAGGCTATCCATGCCAACTATCTTGGCAGCCTCAGATGACGCGACAACCGCTACACGAGACTCAATTCGGACATACGGGTGCGCCAGACGGACAACAGCGCTCTAGCTGAACTGTTCGCGGTATTGCGCGGGCGTCAGGCCGAGCTTTTCAGCGAACAGCGAACGCATGTGCCGCACACTGCCGAAACCACTTTTGTAAGCCACGGTTTTAAGAGGCAGATCGCTGGTTTCCAGCAAGTTTCGTGCGCAGTCGATGCGCGCACTTTGCAGAAACTCCATCGGCGTCATGTTGATGTCGCGGGTGAACACCCGCGCGAAGTGCCGCGCGCTCATATTGGCAATCGCCGCCATGCGCTCGACCGTGAAGGCTTCGTCGAGGTGTTCCAGCACGTAACTCTGCGCGCGGGTAATCGGCGTTTCCTGCGGTGCCACGGCAGCCATCAACGGGCTGAACTGCGCCTGCCCGCCCTGGCGTTTCATCACCACCAGCAGGACTTTGGCCACATCCTGCGCGAGCTTCTTGCCGTGATCGCGGGCGATCACAGCCAGCGCCATATCGATCCCCGCCGTAACGCCTCCCGAGGTGATCAGGTTGCGATCCTCGACATAGATCTGATCGGTCGTGACATGGGCTTTCGGGAACCCCTTGATCAGGCGCTCGGTGTAGTTCCAGTGCGTGGTTACACGGTAACCGTCAAGCAAACCGGCGTGCCCCAGGACAAAAGCACCAGTGCAGATAGATCCGAAGTACTCGACGCGCCGGACTGCGTCTTTGAGCCAGGCAAACAACGACGGGAACTGCTGGTTGTAGGCACCGGGGCCTCCCGGCACCAGCAGCAAATCATAACGCTCGGTGTCGTCGCCAATGATCCGGTCGGCCTGCACCATCACACCATTGGAGGCCCGTAGCGGGCCCTCTTCGGTGCCAAGGGTGATCAATTGATAATGCGCATCGGGTTTCAGGTAGCGATTGGCAACCGAAAAAACCTCCAATGGCCCGGCCATGTCGAGCAGAAGAAAGTCGGGAAACAGCACCATTGCCACGGTTTTCATGGGAAGACATCACTTCAATCAGAGAGACATGATACGGACCAGACATTATGGCCAACTGTAGCCGTTTGAGCGCAAAAGTTTTGTGTGAAGGCTATCGCAAAACTGTCAACCTGACAGGGACAGTCTTTCAATTTTCATCTACTTATTGCGCAGTACAGTAAACAGTAACCTTCTCCTCACTCGGACGAATTCACGTCCCGCAAGGAGATTTCATCATGCTGACCCTTCGCAAAGCCTCCGATCGTGGCCTCGCCAATCATGGCTGGTTGAAGTCCTTTCACACCTTTTCCTTTGCCAGCTACCGTGACCCGCGTGAGCAGGGTTTTTCCGATCTGCTGGTGATTAACGATGACCGCGTCGCTGCCGGCAAAGGCTTCGGCCAACACCCGCATCGCGACATGGAGATCTTTTCCTACGTGCTGGAAGGTGCACTGGAACACAAAGACACCTTGGGCACCGGTTCGGTGATCCGCCCAGGCGATGTGCAACTGATGAGTGCTGGCAGCGGCGTAGCGCACAGCGAGTTCAACCATTCGGCGACCAAACCGGTGCACTTCCTGCAGATCTGGATCGTGCCGGAAGTCAGCGGTGCCAAGCCGCGCTATCAACAGGAGCATTTCAGCGTACAGAAAAAACGCGGTCGCCTGCAATTGATCATCTCGCCGGACGGCAACGGCGGTTCGCTGAAAGTGCGTCAGGACGCACGGGTCTTTGCCGGGCTGTTCGACGGTAAAGAAACTGCCACGCTGGAGCTGCCAGCCAACCGTTATGCCTACGTGCATGTGGCGCGCGGCAGTGTTGAACTCAATGGCCAGCCCTTGCAGGAAGGTGACGGCGTACGGGTTCGCGAAGAACAGTTGCTGACCTTGAGCAATGGTGTCGATGCCGAGGTGCTGGTGTTCGACTTGCGGCCGCAGGAGTTGCCAGAAATGCCATGATGCGGTGTTTCAATGCTCACGAAAAACGGCCTTCTTTGAAGGCCGTTTTCTATTGTGGTGATTCGGGTGCTTGTTGCGAAGCAGGTCTTGGTGCACTTATATCCTTGCCGATCTGGATTGCGGCGAGTGTCGTCTGCAAGGTGGTTAATACCGCTGCTTGATTGGCAAAGTGCGCCCCTACGACGACGGTGATCATTCCGAGAAAATGGACGGCGGTCGTCGCCCAGTAATGCGCCTTCACTGTCGAGGCATGTTTGATGGCTTCTTTTGAGTCTTCGGCGATTTGTTGTACGCCGTCCCACATCAGATCGTATCGTTTGTCTCTCTCCGCCTGAGTCAAAAGATAAGCTTCGATTTTTGCCGACACACCCTCGAACCGAGCGTCCATTCTGGTCTCAATGGTTTCTATCCTGGCATTGAATTCTTCACGACTGATAGCGTTCATGGCTTGAGTATTCCGACCTTTGCTCGCAAGGTCACTGATTGGGTTTTGACTGAATTCCGTGGTTCTCAATTCGACACCTTCCTGGGTTTACCGATACCGTCCCTGGTATCAACATCAGTGCGAGCCCTGCGCCCCTCACCGACATGACGAAACAATAGGCCCCATCCAACCGCCTCACAAGCCGGGAGATTCTGCCTCTGATGTAGGCCGTTTCGTCAGAGCTTGTAGCCCTGCCAAAAGAACGTCTGCCTAGTCATTCTCCGACGCGAACACGTCGACAATCTGCTCAATCACCGCCCGCACCCGCGCGGTATGCCGCAAGTCCGCGTGGGTCACCAACCACACTTCGTACGGCAATGGTCGAGTGCGCTCCGGCCAGAGCCTGATCAGGCCATCGCGCTCGCCCATGTACACCGGGATTTCTCCTACACCCAACCCTGCGGCAATTGACCGGCGGACGAGCAGGCTGGAACTGAGGCTGGCGACGATGCGGCCGCGACTTAGCGGCTCCGACACCAGGGTCAGGTCCTTTTTGCTTTGCAGATACGGTTGATAGACCACCAGATCATGCCCCTCAAACGCTGTGTCCGGTTGCGGCACGCCATTGGCGTCTATATAGGCCTGAGAGGCGAACAGGCCCACCGGCCATCGGGCGATTCGCCGAGCGATCAGATCAGGATTGTCCGGTCGGGTGTTGCGCACCGCGATATCCGCCTCGCGCTTGGCCAGGCTGAGGATCTGCGTGGACGCGTCCAGTTGCACTCGTACGTCCGGGTGCTGCTCGTGCAAACGGGCGATGGCCGGGATCAGAAAGTCGATCGCCAGCGAATCCGTGGTACTGACGCGCACCGTGCCGGTCAGGCGATCATCCAGGCCCTGAATCTGCCGCTCCAGCTCCAGTGCCGAATGCTCCATTTTCTCCACACTCCTGAGCGCCGCCTCACCGACAGCGGTCAACGCGTAGCCGTCGGAGGTGCGCAGGAACAACGTAGCGCTCAGGGACTTTTCCAGCGCCGTGATCCGTCGCCCGACAGTGGCCTGATCCACCCCCAAAACCCGTGCAGCGCCACGTAGCGTCGACTCGCGGCAAACGGCCAGAAATACCCGTGCGTCATCCCAATTCATGCTGCCTCCAAGTGATGCAAATTCGCATCGCAGCAACGCTAAATCGCTGCATTAACGCATCAACAATAGCCGATATGCTGAACGCCATAAACCTTCCGCGAGATCGCTATCATGCGCACTTCAACCTCCACCGGTATCTGGCTGCCGATTTTCGCCGGCCTCTGCGCCAGCCTGGTCAGCATCGGGCTGGCGCGTTTCGCTTACACCCCATTGATCCCTTCGCTGATTGAGGCGCAGTGGTTCAGCGCCAACGATGTGGTCTACCTCGGTGCGGCCAATCTGGTGGGCTACCTGATCGGCGCTCTGCTCGGCCGGCCGACAGCGCGCCAGCTCGGCAATAAAAATGCCTTGCGATTGATGATGCTGGTGGTCACGGCGGCATTTTTTGCCTGCGCGTTTCCGTTGTCGGTGAGCTGGTTCTTCGGCTGGCGACTGCTGTCGGGGATTGCCGGCGGTGCGATCATGGTGCTGGTGGCCGCGACCGTACTGCCGCATGTTCCGCCGGCGCGTAAAGGGCTGGCCAGTGGCGCGATCTTTCTCGGCATAGGTCTTGGCATTGCCGGTTCCGGGACGCTGGTGCCGCCGCTGTTGAGCCTCGGCTTGCAAGCGACATGGCTGGGTCTGGGGGCTTTGGCCTTGGTGCTGACGGCGCTGAGCTGGTTTGGCTGGCCGTCTGATTTCCTGCACCCGGTCGTTGCGCAAGAAACGGTGTCCGCAGAACCGACACCGCGCGGTGTGTATGTGCTGTTCGCCCAATACGCCTTCATGGCCGCTGGCCTGGTGCCGGCCATGGTGTTTCTGGTGGATTACGTGGCACGTGGACTCGGTGCCGGGGCGCATATCGGCGCGCTGATCTGGGTGATGTACGGTTTGGGCGCAATTGTCGGTCCGGTGAGTTATGGCTTTCTTGCCGATAAGCTTGGCGCACGTTCCGGCATTCGCCTGGTGCTGGTGGTGCAGGCGATTGCCCTTGGGTTGCTGGCAATGACTCACTCGTTTCTGGCGCTGGCGTTGCTGGCGGTGATTCTCGGTTCATTTCCGCCCGGCATTGTGCCGCTGGCGCTGGCTCGGGTGCATGAACTGGTGCCAGAACACCATCGCCAGCAGATCGCCTGGAGCCGTGCCACGGTGTCATTCGCCACCTTTCAGGCGCTGGCCGGATTTGCCTATTCAGCGCTGTTCAATGCCAGCGGCGGTCATCACGCGCTGTTGTTCATCATTGCCGCTGGCGCAATCGTCGTGGCGCTGCTGCTGGAGCAAGCCATGAAATGGCTGCCCGCCCCTACTGAGTCGCGCTGCTGTGCAAATTGAAGGGAATCATTGCTTGCATAGCACGCTCCCATCTACAGAACTTATGCCAACAGGAATCGATATGTCCCTGCCCAACGAAATGACCCGAATCGAAATCAGCGAACCCGGTGGCCCCGACGTCTTGCAACCCAAACGCGTGGCGCTTCCAGCCGTCGCAGAAGGCGAGGTGCTGATCCGCGTACACGCCGCCGGGATCAACCGGCCGGACGCCTTGCAGCGTGCCGGCAAATACCCGATGAAACCCGGCATGAACCCGATTCCCGGGCTGGAGGTCGCCGGCGAAATCGTGGCACTCGGAGCCGGTGTCAGTCAGTTCGCCGTGGGCGACAACGTCTGCGCGCTGACCAACGGCGGCGGTTATGCCGAATACTGCGCCGTCCCCGCCGGCCAGACCCTGCCGATTCCACACGGTCTGGACTGGGTGCACGCCGCCGCAATCCCGGAAACCTTCTTTACCGTGTGGGCCAACCTGTTCGGCCTCGGTGGCGCCAGTCGTGGTCAGCGCGCACTGATTCACGGTGGCACCAGCGGCATCGGCACAACCGCACTGATGCTGTGCCGCGAATTCGGTATTGAAGCGTTTGCCACCGCCGGCAGCCCGGACAAATGCGCAGCGATTCGCGATCTCGGTGGCGCAGCGATCAATTATCGCGATGAGGATTTCGCGGCAGTCATCGCCGAGAAAACCGCAGGCCAAGGCGTCAATGTGATCCTCGACATCATGGGCGGCTCGTACCTCAACGATAACGTCAGCGCCCTCGCGATGGATGGCCGACTGGTCATGCTCGGTTTCCTCGGCGGCGCACGGGCCAATGACTTTGACTTGCTGGCAATGATGGCCAAACGTGCGGTGATCACCGGTTCCCTGTTGCGCGCCCGCACTGCCGCCGAAAAAGCCGCGATTGCCGATCAACTGCGCGAGCACGTATGGCCGGCGCTGGCTGCCGGGCGCTGCTTGCCGATGATCGACAAGGTCTACCCGCTCGCCGACGCCGCTCAGGCTCACGCGCACATGGAGGCTGGCGACCATATCGGCAAGATCGTTCTGCAGGTCGTGTGAGTCTTTGCAGCATTTGGTAATTGTTGCGCCGGGGCAGTGGTCGAAAAAAACACGCGCAGACCGAGGCATCTGGTAAAAAGCCTTCTTTGTCTGCGCCTGGGTGAAACGTTTAATGTTCCTGTCCTTCATGACGCGTCTGCGACGCCGCCGTTTGGCGTTTGCCTGCATAGCCGCGCTGATTATCGGCGTGCCGACCAGTTGTGCCGTGCTCGAACACACCGAACGCAAACTGCTGTTTCGCATCGAACCGGGCACTGCCGGTTGGTATCACGGCTTGCCCGGCAGCGTGCAGGAACTCGACCTGCAACCGAAGACATTCAAGGCCGGGGAAAACATTCATGCCTGGTGGTGGCCGGCGGAAAAAGCCAATGCGCCGGCCATTCTCTATCTGCATGGCGTGCGCTGGAACCTCACCGGGCAGTTGTTCCGCATCGAGCAACTGCGCGCTGCGGGCTATTCCGTGCTGGCCATCGACTACCGAGGATTCGGCAAGAGCCATGGTGATCTGCCGTCGGAAAGCAGCGTTTACGAAGATGCGCGGGTGGCGTGGGAACGCTTCAAACTACTGCAACCGGACCCGGCCAAACGCCTGATCTATGGCCACTCCCTCGGTGGCGCCGTGGCCATCGATCTGGCCGCGGAACTCGGCCAGGCCGCCGCTCGCGATCATTCTGCATTGCCGGTTCGCGGACTGGTGATCGAGTCCACCTTCACCACGCTGGCGGATGTTGCCGCGTCGGTGGCCAACACTTCGCTGCCGGTGCGCTGGCTGCTGTCGCAGAAATTCGACTCGATCGACAAGATCGCGGATATCCACATGCCGCTGCTGGTGGTCCACGGTTTGGCTGACGCTTTCGTGCCGCCGCGCTTCAGCGAGCAACTGTTCAACGCCGCGCAACAACCCAAGCGCCTGCTGTTGGTGCCGGGCGCGACGCATAACAACAGCATGGCGCTCGGCGGGCAGAATTACCGCAAGGCACTCGACAGCCTGATGCAGAGCAAACCGGCCCCCCGGGTGGCCGGACCTGCCACCGTGCGCAACGGGCGGGACACTTAACGGTAGCCGCGAGCCTGCAAATCGAACAGTTGCGCGTAATGCCCAGCGGCGGCGATCAATTGATCGTGGCCACCCTGCTCCAGAATTTGCCCTTGTTGCAGCACGATGATGTGGTCGGCATTGCGCACGCTGGAAAAACGATGGGAAATCAGCAACGTCATGCGACCTTCGCTGTGCTGGCTGAAATGCTCGAACACCGCCGCCTCGGCCGCCGGGTCAAGGGCGGACGTTGGCTCATCGAGGATCAGAATGTCGGCATCACGACGCATGTAAGCGCGGGACAAGGCAATCTTCTGCCACTGCCCGCCAGACAATTCCTGGCCACCGGCAAACCAGCGTCCCAACTGCGTGGCATAACCCTTGTCGAGCCCTTCGATGAAGGGAGCCGCCATGCCTTGGGCAGCGGCCTCCTGCCAGCGTTGCGCGTCGTTGAACGCCAGGGTATCGCCGACGCCAATGTTTTCTCCGACGCTGAACTGGTAGCGGATGTAGTCCTGAAAAATCACCCCAATGCGTCGACGTAACGCGGTCTCCTGCCAATCCTGCAAATCGCTGCCGTCGAGCAGGATGCGCCCTTGATCGGGGCGGTAGAGCCGGGTCAGTAACTTGATCAGCGTGGTCTTGCCCGAGCCGTTCTCGCCGACCAGCGCCATGCTCTGGCCTGGCACCAGTTGCAGGTCAATGTTTTCCAGCGCTGGCCGACTGGCACCCGGATAACGGAAACCGACGTTCTCGAAACGCAAACCATCGCCCGGGCAGACGCCGACCGTCAGGTGACCGCTATCGACCTGAACCGGTTCGGCCAGGTATTCATACAGACTGGTCAGGTAGAGACCGTCTTCGTACAGGCCACTGATCGCACTCAGACTGCTGCTCACAGCGCTTTGGCCTTGCTTGAACAGCACCAGATACATGGTCATCTGACCAAGGCTGATCTGGCCATGTACGGCATCGATGACCACCCAGGCATAGGCCGCATAGAAGGCCGCGGTACCAAGCAGGCCGAGGCCGAAACCCCAGCCATCGCGCCGCAACGTCAAACGGCGGTCTTCGGCATACAGCCTGGCGAACGTGTCGCGGTAGCGTTGCAGTAACAGCGGCGCGAAGCCGAACAGCTTGACCTCTTTAATATAGGTTTCGTGGGACAGCAGGGTTTCGATGTAATTCTGCTGCCGACTCTCCGGCGCACGGCGAGTAAACAAACGAAAGGCGTCACCGGAAAAATGCGCTTCGGCAAAAAACACCGGTAACGCACCGACCACCAGCAACGCCAGCGCCCAAGGGGAAAAATGCACCAGCAGCACCCCGAAGCTGATCAGCATGATCAGGTTTTGAATCAAACCCAACGACTTCATGACCAGCGCCAGTGGCCGGGTCGAAGCCTCGCGACGGACACGCACCAATTTGTCGTAGAACTCGGAGTTTTCGAACTGCACCAGTGACAGGGTCTGCGCTTTCTGCAAAATCAGCGTATTGACCTTCTGCCCCAGTTGCACCCGCAACAGCGATTGCTGCACCGACAGTGCCCGTTGCGTGCCGGACAACAGCGCCAATACACCGGCCTCCAACAACACGTAACGCAACACGGGCCACAGCGGCGCACTGCCGTGCTGCGCGTGCAACTGCATCGCTGCCACCACCGCATCGACAATCCGCTGGCCCAACCATGCCGCCAGCGCCGGCAGCAAACCGGCAACCAACGTTGCCAGCACCAGCCCCAGAAACAAGCCACGCGATGTCCCCCAGACCAGGCGCAAGGCTCGCTGCGCCTGATCGAACAAGGACGTGAAACGCGATAGATCAGGCATGGGGCATTGGACTCGGCAGGTGATGATTGTGCGTCATGGTACTCCAGCGCTACGACTGAATTTCAAACGACGACCACGTTATCGTCGACGTGCTTTTCAGAACAAAAAAATCTGGAAGACTCAGCCCTTTCCGGCGTCCAACGCTCTGCTATGGTTTAACCGCCCTACGCGGAACCCGGCGACACCCGTCCGCTCCGCGCCTGACTGCCGGGAGCAGAGACATGAGAATCAATCCCTACCTGATCTTCAACGGAGATTGCCGCGCGGCCTTCACCTTTTACGAGCAAGCCTTGCAAGGAAAGCTTGAGGCGATGATGACGTTCGGCGAAACGCCCGCCGCCGAGCATGTGCCCAAAGAACACCACGACCTGATCATTCACACCTGTCTGAAGGTGGGTGAGCAGATGATCATGGCCTCGGACACCACACCCGATCGCCCGACTCAGGGCATGAGTGGCTGTTCGATTTCGCTGAACGTCGACAGCATCGCCGAAGCCGAGCGCGTGTTCAACGCACTGGCCAGCGACGGCCGCATCGACATGCCGCTGGAAGCGACGTTCTGGGCGGCGCGTTTCGGCATGCTGGTCGATCGTTTTGGCGTGTCGTGGATGGTCAACTGCGAGAGCGAAAAGTAACCCTGACATTTCGTCGGGCATGAAAAAGCCCAACCGGTTCAGGTTGGGCTTTTTGCTTCAGCGCTGGGCCAATTCGTGGCGTACACATTGTTCGTAATAGGTCTGCTTGACAGCTGCAGGCTTGAGTTTCGACGTGCTGTTGTAGGTTTGCTCGGTGATTCCCATCGCGGTCATACGCATCCACGGTTGCTGGAATCGTCGCACCTGCAATTGTTTGCGCGCGCCATACAGCGAGACGCCTGACAGCTTCGATTGCTGAGCACCGGCAGCGATATCCGAACCCCAGGTGCAGGCAAAGCGATGGCTTTTGCTTAACTCTTTCGCCTGCACGCCTGTGGCGAAGACAGCCAGGGAAAGCGTTGCAACGGTGATAACAATCGTCCGCATAGAGCCCACCTAACCTTTTGAAAAAAGGCGATTTTGCCGGGGAAGCGAACGCCCGGGGGCCAGCAATTTGCCGCCTTTTCAGAGTTTTTTGCGGGCCAAAAAAAAGGCGACAGGATTCCCGATAAAATCCTGTCGCCCTGTTCATGACCAATCAACTGCCAATGACCTCAACACGCAGTCGATCGGCACCCTCCTCGCGACAATCAATACGAACCGGCAAGAACAGCTCGATCACCGCGATATTGCTGTGCAAATGCTCGGTCATGCGCGGCGTGGTGAACGAGCCACCACCGGCCAGCGCCATTGGCAACAGCAACTGATCGGCGAGGTGTTCAGCCACCGCAGCGCCACTGCGCAACCAGTCGGCAGCCTGACTGATCGCAGCATCGGCAACCTTCTCTGCGCGCAATGACACTTGGCCGAACGCGCTGAACACCTCGGTGACGTGTTCGAAAGCGTACTCCAGCAGCAACACGTTGCCTGGCCCGCGAGCCGGATCGAGCGTCACAGAGTGCAGCGCCGTAGCCGGAAGATTCAATCGCTTGGCCACTCGGCTCAGCTCACGTTGGGCGACCGTAGGTCCAAGCCCGGCGGTCAGAGCCCACGCGCTTGGTGAAATCGCTTCGCCACGGTCACACAGATCGAGTCGCGTCAGGTTCGCCGGCTGCACATTCACCTCAATCTCGCCACCGCCGGCCGGGGCAAAACCATGGCGCAACAAGTCCAGCTCAACGTTGGCACCCATGCGGCGCAGCAGCGGCAGCCAACTGCGCGTGAGAAAATCGGCCGGCGGCGCCAGCGGGTTATGCGTGCCACCGGAAATCCGCAGCCGACTCGCCTGCGGTGCCCGTAACAGCGCCGGCAACAAAGTCTGTAACACCAGTGTGCAACTGCCGGCCGTGCCGATGGCGAATTGAAAGTCGCCAGCGCGAATCGCGCCGGGTTCAAAGCTCAAGGCTTGCGAACTCAAATGTGCACCGCCAACCGTAGCACCACACACCTCGGCCGCCGCCATCACCGCCGTCAAGTGTTGGCGCAGCAGTCCCGGACGGCTGCGCCTGGCACGAATCTGTTTAATGCGAAACGCCCTGCCCGTCACCATCGATAGGCTCAAGGCGCTGCGCAACACCTGGCCGCCACCGATGGCACCGTCCAGTTCTATCACTTCCTGTTTCATGGCATTCCTTACGCGTACAGCCCGACGGTATCCCGGAGGTACTGATCCAGCCGTCGCGAGTCTTCCTGAGTTCTGAGTAATGTGGGCACTTCGCGCTCGAGTTCGGCCGCGATGAACCCGTGCAACGCCGGTCGACGCGGCCCATAGGCGCTCTCATCGGCATTGCGTTTAAGGGCGAGCAATTCGTCGACTTCATCGAGCAACGCGCGGTCGTCGACGGTGGTCAGCAGGTCGGCGAACGTCATCGGCGGCCGCCCTCGGCCTTGGTCGATCCAGCGCACCGCCAGCAGTGGCCGCAGCACGTAGAAGTACTTCTTGAAACGCACGGTTTCACCTTGCAGGTAACCGCGAAAGTTCTTCTTTGCCATCGACAGATAGTGATTGCGCGCTGCTGGCGGGCTGTAGAACGCTTCGGCGAGTTCGCGCAGCTGTGCCACCTGCGCGGTTTCACTGCGATAAACCAGCGGCGAGTCGAGCCACTCCAGCAAGGTCGGATTGGATTTGCGCAATAACCCGAGGGTCTTGCGCAGCTCCCAACCACTGACGTCGAGTTCATCGTCCAGCGGACGCTCGATCACATCACGCGGCGCATCGACCTGAACGAACCACTCGGGCTTCTCCACGTAGACAAACCGCACGTCGTAATCGCTGTCGGTCGAGGCAAAACCCCAGGCCCGACTGCCGGATTCACAGGCGTACAGCACCGTGACATTGCGCTCACGCTCTATCCGCGCCAGCTCTGCCAGTACCCGCGCACGCATCGTGGCGCACAGCGGGTGACGCTCTTCCAGTTCCATGACTTGCTTTCCTTTTATCCTTTGACGCACACCACCTGACGCAAGGTGTGCAGCACTTCCACCAGTTCACGCTGGGCGTGCATGACTTTGTCGATGTCCTTGTAGGCCATCGGAATCTCGTCGATCACCGCCTCGTCCTTGCGGCACTCCACATGGGCCGTGGCGCGAATCTGATCCTCGACAGTGAACATATTCTTGGCCTTGGTCCGACTCATGGTGCGGCCGGCGCCGTGACTGCAGGAACTGAAGGATTCTTCGTTACCCAGGCCACGGACAATGAAACTCTTGGCGCCCATCGAGCCTGGAATAATCCCCAACTCGCCCTTCTTCGCCGACACCGCACCTTTGCGCGTGACCAGTACCTCTTCGCCGAAATGCCGCTCTTTCTGCACGTAGTTGTGGTGGCAGTTGACCGCTTCCAGCGCCACTTCGAACGGCTTGCGGATAATCTGCCGTGTCGCTTGAATCACCGCGCGCATCATCAGCTCGCGGTTCTGTTTGGCGAAGTCCTGCGCCCAACCCACCGCTTCCACGTAATCATCAAAGTGCTGACTGCCCTCTTCGAAGTAGGCCAGATCACGATCCGGCAGGTTGGCGATGTGCTGTCGCATATCCGCCTGAGCCATCTGGATGAACAGGTTGCCGATGGCATTGCCGACGCCACGCGAGCCGCTGTGCAACATGAACCAGACCCGGTTGGCTTCATCCAGGCACACTTCGATGAAGTGGTTGCCGCTGCCGAGCGTACCGAGGTGCCCGCGGTTGTTGGTGTTGGCCAGTTCCGGGTACTTGTCAGTGATCAATTTGAACCGTGGCTGCAGCCCCGCCCAGGCCTGATCGGCTTGCTGCGGGATCTCATCCCAGGCGCCCTTGTCGCGCCGCGAACGGGTCGAACTGCGGCCATGTGGCACCGCTTGCTCGATAGCGCTGCGCAGACCGAGCAGGTTGTCCGGCAAATCAGCGGCGGTCAGCGACGTACGCGCGGCAATCATGCCGCAGCCGATGTCGACGCCGACCGCTGCCGGAATGATCGCGCCGACTGTCGGGATCACGCTGCCGATGGTCGAGCCCTTGCCCAAGTGCACATCCGGCATGACCGCCAGATGTTTGAAGATGAACGGCATTTTTGCGGTGTTCATCAACTGCTCGCGGGCCTCGTTTTCCACCGGAACGCCTTCGGTCCAGAGTTTGATCGGTTTGCCGTTGGCGACTTCGAGCAATTGGTAAGTGTGATCTTTCATGTCTTTATTCGACTGCGTATTAAAGAAATTTGAGTTGGCCATCATGGCGTCTCGCTGGGTTTTGCTGTTCGTTGCGATAGACATAGCAGCGGCCGTGCCAGGTTTTCAATTACCCCAAAAAAACTTCATAACTCTCTGTTTTAAATGACCTTTATTATCTA
Organism: Pseudomonas sp. 29; assembly: GCF_002754355.1. Classification (NCBI taxonomy): domain Bacteria; kingdom Pseudomonadati; phylum Pseudomonadota; class Gammaproteobacteria; order Pseudomonadales; family Pseudomonadaceae; genus Pseudomonas; species Pseudomonas sp. 29. Next base: position 5,187,955 of record NZ_PEEY01000001.1, on the reverse strand, counting down.
TCGACTTTTTGAGTGTTTGAATTGACGACAAACCCTGCGTAGAAAAATTATCATTAGATATCGTTTTTTATCTTTAGAGATAAGCATGCAAAATAGACGTACCGTCGCCATCGGTTTTATCGGAGCCACCCTTGATCGCGTCGGTAAAGGCGCCAATCGCTGGAGCCATTGGCGCCCGAGCGTGGGCCTCTGCCAGCAGGCGGATGTGCTGATCAATCGGCTTGAGCTGATTCACGGCATCGACGCCCGCGACGTCAGTCTCGCCGAGCGGGTGCGCGCCGACATTCAGCAGGTGTCACCGGAAACCGAAGTGCGCCTGCACTCGATGGCGTTGCGCAATCCGTGGGATTTTGAAGAGGTCTACGGCGCGCTGCACGATTTCACCACTGCCTACGCGTTCGACACCGAACACGAGGACTACCTCGTCCACATCACCACCGGCACCCACGTCGCGCAGATCTGCTGGTTTCTGTTGACCGAGGCGCGCTACTTGCCCGCTCGCCTGATCCAGACCTCCCCCGCCAAGCGCAAGAGCGAAGACGAGCACGCCTGCGGCACCCACGCCCTGATCGACCTCGACCTGTCGCGATACGATCGCATCGCCTCACGCTTCGCCAATAAACGCCTGGAAGGTCTGGCATTTCTGAAGTCCGGCATCGCCACACGCAATGCCGCGTTCAACCGCTCCATCGAGCAGATCGAACGCGTTGCGGTACGCTCGAAAGCCCCCATGTTGCTGATCGGCCCGACCGGTGCCGGCAAATCCTTTCTGGCTCGACGCATCTACGAACTCAAACGCAACCGCCATCAGATGCAGGGGCGCTTTGTTGAAGTCAACTGCGCCACCCTGCGTGGCGACGGTGCGATGTCGACCTTGTTCGGCCACAGCAAAGGCGCCTTCACCGGCGCACAGAACGCCCGCGACGGCCTGCTGCGCGCGGCCGATGGCGGCATGCTGTTCCTCGATGAAATCGGCGAACTGGGCGCCGACGAGCAGGCGATGCTACTCAAAGCGATTGAAGAGAAACGCTTCTTTCCACTGGGTTCTGACAAGGAGGTGGAGAGCGACTTCCTGATCATCGCCGGCACCCATCGCGACCTGCGCAGCCGGGTCGCTGAAGGCCTGTTTCGCGAAGACTTGTACGCACGCATCAACCTCTGGACGTTCGACCTTCCCGGCCTCGCCGGCCGCCGCGAGGATATCGAGCCGAATATTGATTTCGAGTTGCAGCGCCATGCCCGTGAGCATGGGCAATTGGTGCGCTTCAACCTTGAAGCACGCCGCCGCTATCTGGCCTTCGCCAGCTCTAGCGAAGCGGCGTGGCTGGGCAATTTCCGCGAACTGTCTGCGTCGATCACGCGCATGGCGACATTGGCGGATAGCGGGAGAATTGATGAGGCGCAGGTGCAGGAAGAGATTGAGCGGTTGCGTTATGCCTGGGGCCTGACCCAAGTGGGAAGCAACTCAGAAGATTTGCCAGGGAATGAAGAGAGCATGGATCTGTTTGACCGCTTGCAGTTGCGGGCAGTGCTCGAGGTCTGCCGGCAAGCAGACAGCCTGTCAGATGCCGGTCGCCGCTTGTTTGGCATCTCGCGCCTGGCCAAGGCGCAGCCTAATGATGCGGACCGCTTGCGCAAGTACCTGGCCCGGTTCGGGATTGAATGGAGCCAGTTGGCGCCGTAGATCTCTGAGACGTATAACGCCTGGCCACCTTACTTGACCGGATGCCGCTGGTCTGATGTACCGCACCTTCGCCCTGTGAGTTCTTCCAATGCAGTACATCCCCGACCTGGAAGACAACCTCATGAACAAGCGAATGATTGCTATCGGATTGGCAAGCCTGCTTTCACTGTGCCCACTGTTTTCCCTTGCGGCTGAAAAAACAGGCGGCTCCTCAGTTCCAGCCACTGCGATTCCCGGCGTAAACCAAGGCGGATCCGAGTCAAAAGAAGACAAAGCCGACAAGAAAGGCGAGGAAGCATCAGGATCAAATTCCGGTGCCGAAGCACACGAAACACAGAAGGATGCCAACACCTCGAGCGATTCCGCAGATGTTAAAAAACCCAGCCAGTGAACCGCTGCTTTTGGCCGATGAACAGATGGTAGCGCCGAGCCATGAATGCTAACGTTCCCGGCCAACATTCAGGGATGGCGTGCCATGTTCAATCGGTTTCTGGCGACAACGGCAATACTCCTCACTTTCAGCTTTGCAGCGCACAGCGCACCCTTGCCCAGCGAATATCTGGAAGAGTGCCAGCGAGTCGAAAATTCGGCCAAAGCCATCATGAAAGCCAGGCAAGGAGGCGTGCCCCTCTCCTCCGTCCTGGAACTGGCCGACAACGCAGGAAAGGAGAGCGAGTATGTGGGTAGTTTGTACAAAGCCTTGATCGGGCAGGCCTACGACATGCCTAGGGAGTCGGACGCGAGGAAGCAGGAGAAGGTGGTGGCTGACTTTCAGCAAACTTTTTATTCGCTTTGCATCGATTCGGCGCAGAAAACGGCGAGTGAAAGAAGCTGACGGGAAATGCTCTTCTATAGAGAGCAAAAATCACTGCGCATGAAAAAGCCCAATCTTTTCAGATTGGGCTAAGTCATTGAATTATATGGTCGGGACGGAGTGATTCGAACACTCTACCCCTAGCACCCCATGCTGGGGACTGTAGCGACCCAAGCAATTGTTTTATAAGGATAACAGCCCTTTTTGAGGGTAGCAAAACATCCAGATTTTTGTGCTTATGCAAACGAAAACACGCGGCCTCCAGAGGAGGTTTTGCGCACACGTCTCCGGCTTCCTGCCGACTGAATACCAATCCAAAACCCTACAGCTCGTCGCTTCATCCTCGCCCATAATCCGCACCTAGACTACTGCATATCCAAACAGTATAAGCAAGGCGCTTCCGTGGATTCTTTTGATATCGAAAATACCGACGACTGGCTTGGTTGCCCGACTCCGCTCGAGACCTGCCGGCCTCAGCTCGCTCTCTACGAAAATGAGTTTGAAGAATTGAACCTGCAGCTTCGCCAGTCCAGGGAGCAGATATTCGAGCTGGTCGAGATGCACCCCGCCGTCGCAATTGAACGCGATCAACTCCGCACGCAACTGGCCGCGGCAAGGTCAGAGGCTGCCGACGCAAACCGGAAAGCCACCGATATCGAAACCAAAAGCAACTGGCAGTTGATGTCCAAGGACAAGCACATCAGCGAACTAAGCACAAAGCATGAAGCAGCTACAGGGATCAGCGTGCGGACTGGCCAACCGATCCGGTGACCTCACTCATAGTGTGCGGGCGCCAGTGCTCTGACATAAGCCTGGCACGCCTGCAGCGCGATCAGTACTCGGAACCAAGCCTCCGCAGCGCTGGATAGGTTTAACTCAGCACAGAAATAACGTGTATCATTGCCGACACAATACGGTACAAATATAAAAAAATCCGAAGTCGCAGGAGCGAATCGTGCACAACAGAATCATCTATACGGACACTCTTAAAGTAGTGTCAGTACTAGCGGTAATTCTCTATCACGTCTGCATGCACTACTACACCTATGGAACGCCGGGATGGAACTCCGTAATAGGATACTCATCATTAACTAGATTCTGCGTACCTATATTCTTCATGGTGTCCGGAGCACTTCTCTTGAGAAGAGCAGAAGATATATCGAGTTTTTTTAAGAAGCGACTCTCAAAGATAATTATTCCGCTAGTATTTTGGTCTGTACTTTATTACACATTCTATTTATTCATAAACTCCAAACTGGAAGACTTTAGCTTCTCCAGCGCCGTTGCAAACGTGATATTCACACCAGCCGCAGGACACTTATGGTTTGTGTACGCGATTCTTGGCATTTATTTTTTGGTGCCGGTGCTGTCAGCAATCAGCGAAGACAGGAAGCAATCAACCCTGATTTATTACACATCCATATGGTTTTTGTTTGCCTCTTTGCTCCCATATATAAGACTTTTTGGAATAGACATACCTGCAAATTTCGGGTCATGGTATTTCGTAAATGAGATACCCCAGTTCTATAACTACTCCGGCTACTTCACTCTTGGATACATTCTTTATAACACAAGAGAAAGCAAGCCATTAACCAAACTATCTATACTTGCCTTCGCCACCAGCGCGACTGCCATGTTTTTCCTTGTATTGTTTGATAGCTCTGCAAAAAAGGCGATTACACAAGACTACTGGGAATTCAAAACACCTCTGGTCGTTATCATGTCAGCATCAATATTCTACATAGCCAAAAACTTTAACAGCGCACTATCAAAAACACAGAAAGCCTCTTCATACCTGTCCAGCCTTACCTTCGGTGTTTATCTTTGCCATGTAGCTATTATTTATTTAGTGTGCGACATGTACGACTGGACGATGCTGTCAATACCTTTGTTACTCAGACTTCCAGCCCAAGCATTGATTGTCGGAATTATAAGCTTCTCTATTGTAGCAGTCATATCAAAGACCCCCATCTTAAGAAAAGTAATTTGACACCTAAGCCCCCCTTGACGATAGGCTTTCTCGTTTAGAACAATATGGATCGGAGCCATCAGTGCACTAGGCTGCGCACATATGCCTGACACGCCTGCAGCGTGATCAGCCCCCGGTCACCGGTGTCGGTGATGGCGATAATTCGTTGAGCATGCGCCGGGTCAAGTCGGGCTCGTACGGCTGCATGATCCACGCCGCCGGCGCCGGCGGTGGCTGGCACACCACAGCCTTTGGCGGCGTCGCTTGCATCGAGTAGGACTGACAGCCGCAGATCAGAAGTGGCAAGGCGATCGCGCAGGCGATCTTGGTCACGTTGAGCATCAGTCATTTTCCTGAAGTGGGTTTGCTCGCTGGCCGCCAGGCGCTGCTCGAGCGCGAGGCGTTTGTCCTGCTCGGCCTGCTGCGCGGTGGCTGCCGCCTGTGTCAGTTGGTTGAGGGTTTCGGCGTGCTGTCGCACCTGCTCTGCGAGTTGCTGACCGTAGCGCCAGTTCTGAAACTGCCAGGCGGCGCCGAAGCCGGCGAGAACCAGCGCCAACAGGCCGAGCAATCGCCATGGGACGTTCACGCCAGCACCGCCCGGGCCTTCTCCCACAGCGCCAGCCGATCCGCCAATCCGTTCAGCCCGCCGTTGATCCGTCGAGTGAGGGTGATGAACTCGTTCCGATCGGCCAAATCGTTCAGCCCCTTCTGCTTCCAGAACCATGCCGCCGACATCGCGGCATGCTGCGGCAGCTCAAGCAGCTCGGGATGGCTGATCAGGTCGAGGCCCAGCGCCTCGCCGCACTTGGCGTAGTTTTCCCGACCGGTGATCTGGATCAGGCCGCGCCCGCAATACTTACGGCCATCGCCCGGCACGGTGTTGCCCAGGTCTACACGACCTTCGTAACCGCGCTGTGCAGCGGTCGGCCCCCAGATTTCACGGACGTAGCACAGCTGTCCAGACTCATGGCCAATTTGGGCGATAAACGCCGCGGCGCGTTCGGGGCCAACGATCTGGTAGTGCTGCATGGCAGTGTTGAGCGCGGAAACAAAAACGCCCGCTTGAGTGCGGGCGTTCGGTAGGATCTGCAGCAGTTGTTGTGCAGTGATGGGCATTTTTCCTCCTGAGAGATAGCGCCTCGCGCTAGAATGGCGCCGACCATCCGACAACCAGAAAAGTTATTTAATGAACTACAACAAGGAAAGTGTTCAATACATCAAAGGGCTAGATGGGCTACGTGCAATAGCCGTTTTGCTTGTTACATTCTTTCACTATTCAAATTTTTTTCCAGAATTAAAAAATGCAACACTACTATCTGTTCCTTGGGGCGTTTTTTCTGTTGGATGGGTTGGAGTTGATATTTTCTTTGTGCTGTCTGGCTATCTAATAGCGAAGATGCTATTAAGAAATCCAATTTCATCACCTAAGACATATGCAGCATACATAGCAAAACGCGCAAAAAGACTTCTCCCGGCCTATCTAGCATGCTCAATTATTTGCATATCAACTCTTTATGCCTTCTCAATAGATCAAAAAATTTTAGATAATCAATACCTAATCTGGACTTTATCATCAAATACTCCGACAATATTTGGTGAACGATCAGCACTAGGTGGGAACTACATCACACTAGTACACTTTTGGTCACTCGCGCTTGAATGGCAATTCTATATCACATTCCCTGTCGCACTCGCGATAACGCGATCAGCAAGAACGACAGCAATTATCGCAGTGCTAATAGCGATCACATCAAGGATGATCTTGATGTTTATTGCTCCGCAAAACTTCGACAATGCTATATACGCCTTCACACTATGCCGCGGCGACTCGCTCGCGTTCGGGGTTTTAATTGCCACACTCGACCCAGCCAAATATCTAAAGCATATAAAGCCCATCGGACTTTTTGGCTCATGCTTACTTCTAGCTATATTGTTCACAACAACACAACACGAACTACCATTTAAGTCGATAAGCTGGCTTCAGTCATTCGGCTACACAGCAATTGCTGCTGCGTCCGCAATGATCATATTTTCAGTTGCAAACTTAGATAAAAACACAATACCTATTAGACTTCTAGAATCCAGCCCAATGACTACCATAGGCCGATATAGCTACAGCATTTACATTTGGCACCTCCCTATGTATCCGTTAATAGCAATCTATGCAAAGCAACTTTCTACTATACCTTACATGCAAATGCTTATATCTTTTGTGATTGCGATCACATTCACGGCCCTAGCTTCGTCGCTATCATACAATTATCTTGAAAAGCGATTCATGTACGCTAGGCCGATAAATTGATTTAAGTATTTTCTGGATAGTCAGGTTTAACAGGAAAAGGTTCTGAAGGATTACCATCGTCAGCGCTTAAGATATTTCGTAGCGCCCAAGTGTATTCGTTCCAGTCTTGCGGATATGGGGCTCCTGCTTTAAAGCAGCGAAGCGCGACAGTATCCGTAGCAACCAAGGCTACAAGAGCATCTTGTTGACGGACTCGCCAAAGGCGTTTTTTCTCAATCGCTGCAGCCTCTTCTTGTGTTATTACTGGTGGAGTGTAGGGGGTCAGCGTAGTCGGAACGTTAACAACCTTGACGCCAGACGCGGTGTAGAACGTATAAATACCTTCTTCAATCTCAAATACCACATCATCATCAAACGACCATATTGAATTATTTGATGTATCGATAAAATCCCGCATCAATACTCACTCCACTTAGAGACAAATCCGCTACCATTACCAGCATTGTTCAGTACATATGAAGCACCCGGAGGAACAATAGCAGTGACACTGCCAGAAATATTTTGACCCGAGCCGGCGGGGCCAAGCATTCCACATATAACAACACCACCTACGGACAATGCATATCCAGATCCCGTGGTTCCATTACCACTTCCAGAACCTACATACACACACACCCATAAAGGCCTACCCGTTAAGTTGTTATAAGTTTGCCCAACAGCTCTTACAGGAGCTGCAAGTGTTGCTGCACCGCCCCCCAGTGTCTGACCCAAGGTGGTAGCTTGCGAACTTTGCGAAGCGTTTCCAACTTGGAATGCTCCACCACTACATGCAACCAGCACCCAAGAACCAGCAGCCACAGAGCTATTGTACTGAAGCCAAGCATATCCATTGGCTGCAAGCTCGCCGCCTTGAAGAGGTGCATGCGCTGAACCGACTATTGGCTTTGCAGCAACACCGTCTGGAGCAAAGGTACTTGCGCCCGTGTTTGCCGTCTTGACTTTGATACGAACTACAAGACCGTCACTTAGTGCAGTAATAGCAGGCGTAAAAGCTGCTTTGTAAACGCCAGCAGTACCAGTATCGGCGGCATAGTTAGTCGACGCTGACTGAACAATCCCTTTGATGGCCTTAAGTAGTTGGGTTAAATCCGCTTCTGCCGGAACCTGTCCAACCGCCTTGATTACATTAAGCAACTCTTCCGTGACTGCGTTCCCCCATTCAGCAGGAATCAAAGAGCCCGGCGTGCCCGCAACTGCGTCTTCGTTTACAAACTTCCCATTCACCAGCCCAATACTGGGCACGCTAATCGGATAATCCACGTCTTTACCTCTCAGTCGTAATTGATGTGCACAACAGTGTGGGCCGGCGACGGGCGTCGGATGGTGCATTCGAGGGGGTTGCCAGGGTTCGCGCCGAAACGCTCACCCCAGTAACTGACGCCAAAACGACGGCCTTGCCGCTGGCGGCCACCGGTATTTAGAGTCCATATGAATTGCGCTTTCCAAGTACCGAAATGAGCCAACCCGAAACGAGAACGCCCCATCCGCGGCGCTCGATGTTCGGTGATAGTCGCATCGGGGTAGCCCTGGTTTACCGCGATTTCAATGAAATACGCCCTACTCTGCCCGCCTACCTCTACGAGTCGCCGACGAACAGCCAAGGGGCGATCCTCAAAAGCTGGGTTCGGGCCTAGGCACGGATCCGGCAGGTTCATAACTGCCTCCCAGTCGGGCACTAGCTCGCTCACGCCAGAAGGATCCATCTCGTTCAGCAGGTCTACCGCCCTGGCGTCGAGGCGAGAGAATTCAACAGCGACACCTTTCAGCACCAGGTCTATCTCCGGAACCAGCTCTGGATCCCAGGCTGGCCCGGCAGGTAAGAGGCCGCGAAGCTGGCGGCGGTACTGATCGACGGTTCTCGCTACAGCCATGTGATGCCTCCGAAGGTCAGCAGCTCATTGGCAGCCGCGGGCACATCGGCAGCTGGCACAGTGAGCGAATGGTCGGTTTCCCCGGCAGCGCCGCTGATGGCCTCCCTAATGTGGGAGATCAACAGCTTGTCGCCTAGACCTGCTTCGCGTTCATGCAGGTCCTTCAGGCTTGCGGTAATAGCTGCGCGCACTGCGGTTGTATCGGGCACAGGGTGGATGCTGTAAAGGACGGGTTTTAGTGTCGGAGCCAGAACGTAGAGTTCGGCTGTCACAGGCCGCAACGGCTCGATGTAGTCCTGGATTTCCAGTAACTGCGCAGGATTCGGCACGGGTACCGGATCGTTGTCACGCATCACAAAAAGCCCGACTGTGCCGGGCCCCAGATAATTGCCGCGACACCATGCTCTGGTAACGCCCGGAAACTCCAAGGCCCACGTCTCGTAATCGTCTACTGACCCCCCGTGCGGGATAACGCGGTAAGAGCGGATCACACGCGCGCGAAGCGATTCAATACTTTCCTTTTCAATTCCGCCTGACAGACCCGGGGTGATGACGGTGAACGCGTTGGTAACGCCAGCAACCGGCTGGACGAGTGTCAGCTGAAGGCCTGAATCAGCGTTGCCAAGTGCGCCCGCCTCTACCGCTTCAATTGCAGCAGTGTTAGGGCCCGCGGTTGTGGTGACACCGGTGGTCACGCGATACATGCGGCCGTCACCTGCCTGCAGCACGACATCAACATCCAGCACAGCGCCAGCGGCGGCACTGAAGCTGACACTGCCTTCCGCCGGTTGAGCTGCGTTGCGCGGCCGATTCAGGCGCAGCGCGGCGATGCGCTCCAGGGTTTCTTCGTCGGCCTTGTCCGGCAGGATCTGTTCAGCAATCCAGTCGAGGTATCCGTACAAACCGTAGGCCGTGCCACTCAAGGTTCGCGCCAGCACCTGCGCATCGGAGCGGCGCAGCGATTCGCTGGCCAGATCGATTTGCGTGCGACTGATGAGCACCGGCAGTGAAGGTGTTTCAAACGGCATAGATCACCTGCCAGGAAGAGATAGGTTTGATTTCGATGCGATCGCCGCCAGGCACCGTGATGATGACCGTCAGGTTGAGGCGACTGATTTCGGCCTTCTCGCTGTTGATCTCGATCGCGATCGCGTGGCCGTCGTCCAACAACCAGCGCAGGGCTTCGTTTGCGTAGAACTCGGCGTCACGCTGCGTGGCGTCAGTCAGCTTTACCCGGCGCAACAGCCACAGGCGCGAGCCAATACGGTCGTCCGCAATATTGGGGTAACTGTCACCCCACCAGCCGAACAGCTCTTCGTCGTCCACGGGGTCATCGGTCAGCGCTCGGCGCCAGGTAAACAAACTGATCAGCACCGCACGGGTCAGGGTGGATTCACGATCATCAGAAAAGATCATCAGGCCCCCGCTGCGGGTGGCCCGCTGTTGCCGTTACCGGCCTGAACGTTAATGTGAACATGCTCGATCTGGCTCACGCCGCCGGCCACTTGGTCACCGGTAGATAGAATCTTCCCGGTCTGGTTGATGACCGGCGTATCAAAATTCACCGCGGTCGTTGCCTTGATGTTTAACGTGGCGGTTTCGATATCGATGATCCGGCCGCGCTTGAAGTGGATCTTGTCGCCTTCATCCGTGTAGATGGCCACCTCGCCCGACTCCAGTTCCTTGATGCGGTACCGGCGATCTGACGCAACCACGACCACCGCATGAGACCGATCACCGCCGAGGAACATTGTCACCACCTCGGCACCCGGCAATGGATTGCTGGTCAGCCCGTAGGGCTCGAAGTGCTCGACGTTGTCCTTCAGCTCGCCGGCTGTCAGCCTCACCTGCAGCGTCTGCATCATCTTCCCGGCCGCAGCCAGCACAACCGTGCCGCGTGCCATCATGCTTTTCAGGCTCATTTTTTCGGCTCGTAGTCTGCGGGGATGAGGTACTCGAAGTTGTCGGCATTGCCGCCCTTCTTCAACTTGCGGTCTTTGTGCGGGTCGTGCGGTTCTGGCTCGAAGCCGTCCGGTGGACCGACCTCCAACTTGGTGATCTGCCCGCTGTCGGTGAGCGTGTAAGTCACACGGGCGATGAGCATGATGCGATCGAAGCCCACTATTGGATCAATGACCCGCACCAGCGAGTTGTGTTTCCACAGCGCCCCGTTCGACTGACGCCAGCCCTGCACGGTGTAATTGGTGGTGAGAGCTTTACCCATGCGCGTGCCGCGCTCCCAGTTCGCCCGGGCCTGCGCCAGCTCGTTGGTCATCTGGCCTGATTCCTGAATGATCATGACCCGCTTGCGGCCAACGCGCGGATCCGCCACCAACGCCGACACCTCTGCGGCCTGCTCGCCGAATTCGTCGTCGGTACCGCTCTTCTGACCGAGCACCTGGTATTCGGAAAACACCGCCGAGAAGTCCAGCGCGGCGTCACCGGCCAGGATGTTGTTGCCGACTTCCAGCGCATCGAACGCCCGAACCTCGCTCCCGGGCTTGGCGAGCACGGCCATGCCCTTGGCGTCATCGGTGGAGAAAACGCGGAACAGCGTCAGCAGGCGGTCGATGGACTCGAAAACCGTTTCGCCGGGTTCGATCGTGTGGTCTGACAGCTTTGCCCCTTCCGGGATCTCGCTGCTGACACGCACGCCGTAAGGAGCCGCCAGCGCCCTGACGATCGAGAGAACGCTTTGGTTGTTCCACTGCCCCGGCTTATTGATTGCCGCGCAGTCCACCAGATCGGCGGTGAGGGAACCCTTCCCTTTTCGACCCGATTCGAATCTCGGTGAATCAGCGATTTTGATTCAGGAGATGACGCAGGCAGGAATCTTGACCCTGTTCGGGCACGGCGCGCAGTTCGAGGCCCAGGGATTTGGCCACGTCGGATTTACGGGTGCGCCTGCTGCTGCGCTGACCCGCTGCTACATCGCGTGGAAACTCGGCCAAGACTTCACGGCCACTCCGACCAACTGATCACCACCTTCTGCCGCCACGCGCGGCATGGAGCATCACCAATGAAAAAAGAGCTGATCAAGATCAGTGAATTCCAGCGCCGGCGCTGGGGTGAAAACGGAACACCACCCTGCCCCCAGGCGATCCGCAACTACATACGAAACGGCAAGGTGCCCGGCGAGCAAATCGGCAAACTCTGGTACGTTGACTGGACAGCCTTCAGCCGGTCAGACGGCAATGATCTGGTCGCGATGGTATTGAAAGGAGCTGCATGATGGTCCCACGGCCGCGCAACAAGGCGAACAAGAGCCTACCGCAGAACCTGTATTTCGATTCGCGGCGCTCGACCTATCGCTACCGCCGGCCCACCGACGGTAAGTGGTTCCAGTTCGGATCTGACCGGATCAAGGCGATCGATGCCGCGAAGCAGTTGAATCTGGAGTTCATGCGCGGCGCTGACCTGGTCGGCGCCGTAATGGGCAGCACATCGGAATCGTTCGCCGGCTTCCTGGACGCATACGAACGCGACGTTCTGCCGCCGAGGGAACTCGCAAAAGGAACGCTGGGCTTGTACGCCGTGCATTTCCGTCGTTTCAGGAAACAGTTCGACGGCAAAGCCATCGATCAGATCACGATCCGCATGATCGCGGAGATGCTGGACGCCCTCACCCCGCGAACTGCCAACCAGTGCCGCGCGCTGCTGATCGACATCTTCAACCACGCAGCGGCAAAAGGGCTGTGCCCGGATAACCCGGCCGCCAGCACCATCAATCGAATTGAGAAGAAGCAGCGCAAGCGACACACCGTCGAAGGCCTGAAGGCTATTCGGGAAAAGTCACCGTTCTGGCTGCAGAACGCAATCGACCTGGCACTGATCACCGCGCAGCGCCGGACGGACATCTTGAATATGCGGTTCGATGGTGTTCGGGAAGGGTTTTTGTATGTGGTTCAGCAGAAGACGGCCAAGGCCAGCGACGCGGCGTGGATCCGGTTCAAAGTGACCGAAGAACTCCAGGCGGTGATCAGCCGTTGCCGGGATGACATCGTCTCACCGTACCTGATCCACCGCAGGCCCGATCGCAAAAAGCAGAAGCAGGCGCAGACGAAGGACCACTGGACTCAGGTCGAAGAGCGATATTTGACGCGAGCCTTCAAAGAGGCCCGGGAAGCGGCGGGTTGTTACAAGGGATGGAAGGAAGAGGAAATGCCGGGCTTCCATGAGGTGCGTGCGCTGTCGCTGCACCTGTATCAGAAAGCCGGAAAGGACGGTCAGAAGATCGCCGGACACGCAAGCGAGACCATGACGAAGAATTACCAAAAGGACCACGCCGAAATCGTCTGGTCGGAGGCGATTCCTGATCTGAATATCAGCGAAATCACCGGGTAGTTTTGCGCAAGTTTTGCGCGGGTTTTGCGCAGGCACAAAAAAGCCGATCCATCTGATCGGCTTAAGTGTCTGATTCTAATCAGGAATAATGGTCGGGACGGAGTGATTCGAACACTCGACCCCTAGCACCCCATGCTAGTGCGCTACCGGACTGCGCTACGCCCCGACTGGTTTTGCAACTGTTCTTCACCTCGAAGAACGCTCAAGAATATAGCGCAAGCGTTTGAAAACTGGAAGTATTCAAACGCTGCTTTTTATTTCTTGAGAACCACCAGCACATCTTCCAATTCGGCAATCATCTGCCGAATCATCTGCTTGTATTGGGTCGTGTCGTCTTTGGCTTCATCGCCGGACAGGCGCAAGCGTGCGCCGCCGATGGTGAAACCCTGATCGTAAAGGAGCGCGCGGATCTGCCGGATCATCAGCACGTCCTGGCGCTGATAATACCGGCGGTTTCCGCGGCGTTTGACGGGGTTGAGTTGAGGAAACTCCTGCTCCCAATAGCGCAGCACGTGTGGCTTTACGGCACACAGCTCGCTGACTTCACCGATGGTGAAGTAGCGTTTGCCCGGGATGACGGGTAGTTCGTCGTTATGACTTGGTTCCAGCATAAGCCTCAACTCGGGCCTTCAACTTCTGCCCTGGACGAAAGGTGACCACACGGCGAGCCGTGATCGGGATTTCTTCCCCCGTTTTCGGGTTGCGGCCAGGCCGCTGGCGTTTGTCCCGAAGGTCGAAATTGCCGAAACCGGACAATTTGACCTGCTCGTTGTCTTCAAGAGCGTGCCTGATTTCCTCGAAAAACAGTTCTACCAATTCCTTGGCTTCCCGCTTGTTCAGGCCCAGCTCTTCATACAGACGTTCCGCCATCTCAGCTTTCGTCAAAGCCCCCATACGTCACTTCCTTAACGTGGCGTTCAACCTTTGTTCGAGCGAGGTGAGGATATTTTGCGTCGTCGAATTCACCTCATCGTCATTAAGAGTGCGCGATGGATGCTGCCAGGTCAAGCCAACTGCAAGGCTTTTTCTATCAGGATCAATGCCTTTACCCTGATACACGTCAAACAGCCTGAGATCCGTGAGCCATTCGCCTGCATTTTCACGGATTACGTCCAGTACGGCCGCGGACGCGACGTCTTTGTGCGCAATCAGTGCAAGGTCACGACGCACTTCAGGAAAGCGCGACAACTCGTGGAATTTCGGCATTTTACCGAGCGCCACTTCAGCCAGAACCAGCTCGAAAACGAAGACCGGACGGTCCAGACCCAAGGCTTTCGACAATTCCGGGTGAATGGCGCCGATGAAACCGACTTCACGCCCTTCGCGCTCGATGCGCGCGGTTTGACCCGGGTGCAACGCAGGGTGTTTGCCCGGAGCGAAGGTGAACGAATCCAGTGCACCGGCGAAGCCGAGCACCGCTTCCACATCAGCCTTGACGTCGAAGAAATCAACCGTGTCGCGACCTTGCGCCCAACCTTCCGGCAGGCGGCTACCGCAAACCACGCCGGACAGCATCGGCTCTTGCTTCAGGCCTTCGAGCTGACCAACGAAGCGCAGACCGCTTTCGAACAGACGCACGCGATCTTGCTGACGGTTGAGGTTGTGCTGCAGCGCCTTGACCAGACCCGGCCACAGCGACGAGCGCATGGCTGCCATGTCATTAGAGATCGGATTGGCCAGCAACAGCGGCTCGACGCCCGGACTGAACAGTTCGAACTGACGCGGATCGATGAAGCTGTAAGTGATCGCTTCCTGATAACCACGCGCTACCAGCAGGCGGCGCAGTTCCGGCAGATCGCTACGCGCTTCGGCTTTGGCTTGCGGCGCCAGACGCGCTTGCGGGTAACGAACCGGCAGACGGTTGTAGCCGTACAGACGCGCCAGTTCTTCGATCAGATCGACTTCCAGACTGATGTCGAAGCGATGGCTTGGCACTTCTACGCGCCACTGGCCTTCGCCATCGGCAGTAATACCTAGACCCAGACCGCCGAGCAAACGCTCGACCTGGGCGGAATCCATTTCCATACCCAGCATCTGGGTGATGCGCTGGGAGCGCAGAGTGATCGGTGCGATCGACGGCAGATGTTGCTCGCTGACGGTCTCGATGATCGGGCCGGCTTCGCCGCCAGTGATGTCCAGCAGCAGGCCAGTGGCGCGCTCCATGGCTTCACGGGCCAGTTGCCAGTCAACGCCACGCTCATAGCGGTGCGAAGCATCGGTGTGCAGGCCGTAGGAGCGAGCCTTGCCAGCAACAGCGATCTGGTCGAAGAACGCACTCTCCAGGAATACGTCGCGAGTCGTCGCAGAGACGCCGCTGTGTTCGCCGCCCATCACACCGGCAATCGCCAGCGCGCGGGTGTGGTCGGCGATGACCAGCGTATCGCTACGCAGACTGACTTCCTGACCGTCGAGCAGAACGAGCTTCTCGCCCTCTTCCGCCATGCGCACACGGATGCCGCCGTTGATTTCGGCGAGATCGAAGGCGTGCAGCGGCTGACCCAGCTCGAGCATCACGTAGTTGGTGATGTCGACGGCAGCGTCGATGCTGCGCACGTCGGCGCGACGCAGACGCTCCACCATCCACAGCGGCGTTGGCTTGGACAGGTCAACGTTACGGATAACGCGGCCCAGGTAACGCGGGCACGCGGCTGGGGCCAGCACTTCTACCGAACGCACTTCGTCGTGCGCGGCAGGAATGGCCATGACCACCGGACGGGTGACCGGCGCGGCATACAGTGCGCCGACTTCACGGGCCAGACCGGCCAGAGACAGGCAGTCGCCGCGGTTCGGGGTCAGATCGACCTCGATGCTGGCGTCTTCCAGATCCAGGTACACACGGAAGTCTTCGCCCACCGGTGCATCGACCGGCAGCTCCATCAGACCGTCGTTGCCTTCACCGATCTGCAGCTCGGCTTGCGAGCACAGCATGCCGTTCGACTCGACGCCGCGCAGCTTGGCCTTCTTGATCTTGAAGTCGCCCGGCAGCTCAGCGCCGATCATGGCGAACGGAATCTTCAGGCCCGGACGCACGTTTGGCGCACCGCACACGACCTGGAAAGTTTCCGCGCCGTTGCTGACCTGGCACACACGCAGCTTGTCGGCATCAGGGTGTTGCTCGGTGCTCAGCACCTCACCCACCACCACACCACTGAAAACACCGGCGGCCGGGGTCACGCTATCGACCTCAAGGCCCGCCATCGACAGACGAGCAACCAGCTCGTCGCGATTTACCTGCGGGCTAACCCAGCCACGCAGCCATTGTTCACTGAATTTCATCCTGCTCTCCTAAGAATTCGTTACGACTAGCGAAATTGCGCGAGGAACCGCAAGTCGTTGTCGAAGAACAGACGCAAGTCGTTCACGCCGTAACGGAGCATGGCCAGACGCTCGACACCCATGCCGAAAGCAAAACCGGAGAACTCTTCCGGATCAATGCCGGACATGCGCAACACGTTCGGGTGAACCATGCCGCAGCCCATCACTTCCAGCCAGCCAGTCTGCTTGCAGACACGGCAGCCTTTACCGCTGCACATCACGCATTCCATATCGACTTCAGCGGACGGCTCGGTGAACGGGAAGTACGAAGGACGGAAACGCACGGCCAGCTCTTTTTCGAAGAACACCCGCAGGAATTCTTCGATGGTGCCTTTGAGATCGGCAAAATTGATGTCGCGATCAACCAGCAAGCCTTCGACCTGGTGGAACATCGGCGAGTGGGTGATATCGGAGTCGCTGCGATACACGCGGCCCGGGCAGACGATGCGGATCGGCGGCTGTTTCGATTCCATGGTGCGGACCTGTACCGGCGAGGTATGGGTGCGCAGCAGCATGTTGGCGTTGAAATAGAAGGTGTCATGCATCGACCGGGCCGGGTGATGGCCTGGGATGTTGAGCGCTTCAAAGTTGTGATAGTCGTCTTCGACCTCAGGGCCTTCGGCGATGCCGTAGCCGATGCGGGTGAAGAACTGTTCAACACGTTCCAGAGTCCGGGTCACCGGATGCAGACCACCAGAGGTCTGGCCACGGCCCGGCAACGTCACGTCAATGGATTCGGCGGACAGTTTGGCAGCCAGTTCGGCTTCTTCAAACAGAGCCATGCGCGCATTGAGTACGCCTGTGACACGTTCCTTGGCAACGTTGATCAGGGCGCCGACTTGCGGACGCTCTTCTGCCGGCAAATTCCCCAGGGTCTTCATCACCTGAGTCAATTCGCCCTTTTTGCCAAGGTATTGAACCCGGATTTGCTCCAGGGCATTGATATCTTCAGCGCTTTGCACAGCCTCTAGTGCTTGAGAGACCAGCGCATCCAGGTTTTCCATGTACAGACTCCAGATACAAAATAGGGGAAGAGCTTGAAGGCTCTTCCCCTATTTAAGACGTTTACCACCTGGCCCCACGGAAGTGAGGCCGGGTGATTGTCGGGGGTACTTAAGCCAAGGTGGCTTTAGCTTTCTCGACAATCGCAGCAAACACCGCTTTTTCGTTCACTGCCAGATCAGCCAGAACCTTACGGTCGATCTCGATGGACGCTTTTTTCAGGCCAGCGATGAAACGGCTGTAGGACAGACCGTTAACACGAGCACCAGCGTTGATACGAGCGATCCACAGAGCGCGGAACTGACGTTTTTTCTGACGACGGTCACGGTAGGCGTATTGGCCTGCCTTGATTACCGCTTGCTTGGCAACACGGAATACGCGGGAGCGTGCGCCGTAGTAGCCTTTAGCAAGTTTCAGAATTTTTTTGTGACGCTTACGGGCAATGACGCCACGCTTTACACGAGCCATGAGTTACTTCCTCTATTCTTGACTAAATTAACGAAGGCGCAGCATGCGCTCGACTTTTGCCACGTCAGACGGATGCAGCAAGCTGCTACCGCGCAGTTGACGCTTACGCTTGGTCGACATTTTAGTCAGGATGTGGCTCTTGAAAGCGTGCTTGTGCTTGATACCGTTAGCAGTTTTCAGAAACCGCTTAGCAGCACCACTTTTGGTTTTCATTTTTGGCATGTTCGGATACTCCGCATTCAGTTGATAAACATAATCAGAAGGCCTGCCGTGCCCTGTTGATTACTTCTTCTTTTTCGGGGCGATGACCATGATCAGCTGGCGTCCTTCCATCTTAGGATGCTGTTCGACCGAACCGTACTCGAGCAGGTCAGCTTCAACCCGCTTGAGGAGTTCCATCCCCAGCTCCTGGTGGGCCATCTCACGGCCGCGGAATCGCAAGGATACCTTGGCCCTGTCCCCATCACTCAGGAAACGTACCAGGTTGCGCAGTTTTACCTGGTAATCCCCTTCCTCCGTCCCTGGACGAAACTTGATTTCTTTAACCTGAATCTGCTTCTGGTTCTTCTTCGCCGCGGCAACCTGCTTCTTCTTTTCGAAGATCGATTTGCCGTAATCCATCACACGGCAAACCGGTGGGATTGCGTCTGCGGAGATTTCCACCAGATCAAGCTTTGCTTCTTCAGCAATACGAAGCGCTTCATCAATCGAGACGATGCCAATCTGCTCGCCATCAGCGCCAATTAACCGAACCTCGCGTGCCGAGATATTCTCGTTGATCGGGGCTTTCGGTGCAGCTCGTTTATCTTGTCTCATTTCACGCTTAATAATAATTACTCCGAATCTGGGCGACCACGCCGGGAAACCGCTTGCGCGAGAAACTCAGCGAACTGGGCGACGGGCATCGAGCCCAGGTCAGCACCTTCACGAGTACGCACAGCGACAGTCTGCATCTCGACTTCCTTATCTCCGATAACCAAAAGATAGGGAACCTTGAGCAAAGTATGCTCGCGGATTTTAAAGCCGATCTTTTCATTTCTCAAGTCGGACTTGGCACGAAATCCGCTTTCGTTGAGAGTTTTTTCAACTTCTGCAACAAAATCTGCCTGTTTATCAGTGATATTCATGATCACCGCCTGGGTTGGCGCGAGCCACGCAGGGAACGCACCTTCGTAGTGCTCGATCAGAATCCCGACGAAACGCTCGAAGGAACCGAGGATCGCACGGTGCAACATCACTGGGTGTTTGCGGCTGTTGTCTTCAGAGACGTATTCAGCGCCCAAACGGACAGGCAGGTTAAAATCGAGCTGCAGAGTACCACATTGCCAGACCCGACCAAGGCAGTCTTTCAGCGAGAACTCGATCTTCGGACCGTAGAACGCACCTTCACCCGGCTGCAGATCGTACGGCAGGCCCGCAGAATCAAGGGCTGCAGCCAGTGCAGCTTCAGCGCGATCCCACAGCTCGTCGGAACCGACGCGTTTTTCCGGACGAGTGGACAGTTTCATCTCGACATCGGTAAAGCCGAAGTCACGATAAACGTCCATGGTCAGCTTGATGAACGCGGCGGACTCAGCCTGCATCTGCTCTTCGGTGCAGAAGATGTGGGCGTCGTCCTGAGTGAACGCACGTACGCGCATGATGCCGTGCAATGCACCCGATGGCTCGTTACGGTGGCAGGCACCGAACTCAGCCAGACGCATCGGCAGCTCGCGGTAGCTCTTCAGGCCCTGATTGAACACCTGCACGTGGCACGGGCAGTTCATCGGCTTGATCGCGTAGTCGCGGTTTTCCGACTGCGTGGTGAACATGTTGTCGGCGTAGTTGGCCCAGTGCCCGGATTTCTCCCACAGGCTGCGGTCAACGACTTGCGGCGTCTTGATCTCAAGGTAGCCGTTGTCGCGCTGGATCTTGCGCATGTACTGCTCGAGCACCTGGTACAGAGTCCAGCCGTTCGGGTGCCAGAACACCATGCCCGGGGATTCTTCCTGGGTGTGGAACAGGCCCAGACGCTTGCCGATCTTGCGGTGATCGCGCTTCTCAGCTTCTTCGATGCGTTGGATGTAAGCCGCCAGCTGCTTCTTGTCTGCCCAAGCGGTGCCGTAAACGCGCTGCAATTGCTCGTTCTTGGCGTCGCCGCGCCAGTAGGCACCGGACAGCTTCGTCAGCTTGAAGGATTTCAGGAAACGCGTGTTCGGCACGTGCGGACCGCGGCACATGTCGACGTATTCTTCGTGATAGTACAGACCCATGGCCTGTTCGTTCGGCATGTCCTCGACCAGGCGCAACTTGTAGTCTTCGCCACGAGCCTTGAACACTTCGATCACTTCGGCGCGCGGAGTGACTTTCTTGATGACGTCGTAATCTTTTTCGATCAGCTGTTGCATGCGCTGTTCGATAGCGGCCATGTCGTCCGGAGTGAAAGGACGCTCGAAGGCGATGTCGTAATAGAAGCCTTCGTCGATGACCGGCCCGATGACCATTTTCGCAGTCGGGTACAGCTGCTTGACCGCGTGGCCAACCAGGTGCGCGCAAGAGTGGCGAATGATCTCCAGCCCCTCTTCATCCTTAGGCGTAATGATTTGCAGGGTCGCGTCGCTGCTGATGATGTCGCTGGCGTCGACCAGTTGGCCATTGACCTTGCCGGCCAGTGTGGCTTTGGCCAGACCTGCACCAATGGATGCGGCGACCTCGGCTACGGAAACCGGGTGATCGAATGAACGTTGACTGCCGTCGGGAAGAGTAATAGTTGGCATGGCGCCTCCTCTCCTAGTGGTGACCCCTACCAAAGGTCACGTGGGTTGGGATGAGCCAGTACAAGATCCGATCCAGGCCATTCAATGACGAACGCCTGCCTTACAGCGGCAGGAGCCTTGCGGCCAACCGGAAAACCGAACCAGAGTGACTGGGATTCAAATCGAAAATATTCGCACGTTGACCGCTGCCGGGACTGAAGGTGATCCGGCGCCTGAGAACGCTTGAGCCCGGCATGCTAGCACAGATGAGCGGTCACTTATGCCTCTGTTTGATCAGAAGGCAAATCGTCTGTTTTTATGCCAGAGTGCTGAACTTGATAGGCCTTTCAGCCCTCAGATAACAAGACATTGACCCACAAGGAGCATCCTCGCATGCGTCTGAA
This sequence comes from Pseudomonas sp. 29, assembly GCF_002754355.1. Taxonomy (NCBI): domain Bacteria; kingdom Pseudomonadati; phylum Pseudomonadota; class Gammaproteobacteria; order Pseudomonadales; family Pseudomonadaceae; genus Pseudomonas; species Pseudomonas sp. 29. Next base: position 5,167,047 of record NZ_PEEY01000001.1, on the reverse strand, counting down.
TACCCTGTTCGCCGTAGTCGCCCCTATCGTTATGCTGCTGCCACTGAGCGCCCACGCCGACTGGCCGAAGGGCGAGCGCGAGAAGTACATGGCGCAGTGCACCCAGGCGGCTACTCCGCAAATTGGTGCCGCCGCGGCCAAATCGCACTGCGCTTGTGGCGCTGATGCCATCAAGTCCTATCCTGCCGCCGATATTCAGGCGCTGATGGACAACAAGGCCACCCCTGAACTGCAGCAGAAAGCGCTGGGCCAAATCGCCAAATGCAAGGCGAATACTCCGGCGAAAAAGTAAGAAAAAAAGCGTCCTGACTCGGCCCAGCGCCCTTGAAAAGGGCTGAATTTGCGTCTTTTCAGACGTTTTATGCAGGTTTTACAGGTTTTTTTATCGTCTTTACGTTCCGCTAAAAGCCTTGTAAACCGGGGCTTTCAGCCGATAAAGGCAGTAAAGAAAACACGACTGATTGGCAAACAGCACGTCCAGGGGGCTACCAAAGCGAACATTTCGACTATGATACCCGGGTGTGCCCAGTTGGCCTGAGCAGCACAGTACTGAAAAATATATGTTTCTTGGAGATACACCATGTCTAATCGCCAAACCGGCACCGTTAAGTGGTTCAACGATGAAAAAGGCTTCGGCTTCATCACTCCTCAAGGTGGCGGTGACGACCTGTTCGTACACTTCAAAGCTATCGAATCCGACGGTTTCAAAAGCCTGAAAGAAGGCCAGACCGTCTCTTTCGTGGCTGAGAAAGGCCAAAAGGGTATGCAAGCTGCACAGGTTCGCCCAGAGTAATTTCTGCGCGCACTAAAAAAACCCCGTCCATGTGACGGGGTTTTTTATGCCTGCAATAAAAGCCTTCGCTAATCAGCCGCAGTTGACACGAGTGATCACCAGGTTGTTGTCGGTGTTCAGATTCAAGCGATCGGAGCGGTACTCGAGCGTGATCATGTCGTTCGGCTTGAGGAAGCGGGCATTTTGCGCCCCGGCTTTGCTGCGCGCCTGCTCCAGAAGCTCTGGCGAAGCTTTCTTGCCAATGGCGAATTCCGCCGCCGATGCTTCACAGCGGCTGTGATCAGCTTCGGTTGCCGCAGATTCCTTTGCCGACTCGCTGGAGGTCGTGCTGCAACCGGCCAGCATGGCAGCGGCCATAAGTGCACCCAGTGTCGCGAACTTCAAAGGCATGAAGCCTCCTTGTTTTCAAAATGGTTAAGCTGAGATCGTGCGACCGCCATTCAAGCGATTGGTTTCACAGCCAAGGCCATCACCAATCACCCTGCCCCACGATCGGAAAAACGCCGAGTGTGCCTGAGGGGCATGCGTCACTTCATCAATCAATCGTGACTGAATATTAACGGCGCTCAATAGACGTCGATGTAGTCATACGGCGGATTCGGCCAGTTGTCCTTCAGCGCATTGAAAATCTGCATGACCCATACCTCGTCACTGGCCGCGACATTGCCCACGTAGCCCGAGCCCTTGGCCCAGGTTTCCAGGCGAAACAGCAAGCCGTCGATATCCTGCCCACCGGTAACGCCGGAGGAAATGTAAGCGATACCGCCCTTGGTCACGCGCAGCTGCGTGTGTTCGTCATCACTGGCCGAGGCGAGCAACTGGCGCACCGCGTCGAGCGTGAGGCCGTCAGGGGTGTTCAAATCGATCTGCACAGCACAATCCTTGGGAGCCTTAAAAGACCAAGTGTCGCATAGCGTTCCGCTCATGCCTAAGTCGCAGTGCCAAATGCCCGACAAAATGGTTAACTCAAACCCAAGATCTTCCGACTATTCGAGCGCTCTCATGACCACGATCAGCATCGACGCCGCCATTAATGCCAAATGGGCAGACGGACACAGCTCTTACAGCCCGGGAACCACCGAGGAGCTTGCGCTGATTGGTATCGATTTATTGGTCAAAGAGTTGGGCACAGAAGCGGCCAAGCAATTCATCAAGCAGATTTTCGAGCGCTACCCGACCGAACAGGTCGAACACGAACACGCAGAGAAAGGGTAAACCCGCAGGCTGGCACCTGCGGGCGAGTGGCTTACTTCAGACGTTTCAGGCGTTCGGTGAGCAAGTCAAAGAAGCCTTGCGCGTCGCCATTTTCCACCCAAAAGGCATTTTTCGGCGCCTTCAGGCCGTCGTACCAATCGACGATGGTCTGACCGAAAGTCGGCCCTTCACGGCTATCCACCACGACATTCACCGAGCGACCGGTGAACAGTTCCGGCTTGAGCAGGTAGGCCACAACCGTAGCGTCATGCACCGGGCCACCCGGAATACCGTAGTGCTCCATGTCGCCTTTGATGTACTCATTGAGGATGTCGCCGACAATCTTGCTCGCGTTGTTGTTCAGCGCAGCGATCTGCTTCAGTCGCGCGTCACTGGTGAGAATCTTGTGGGTCACGTCCAGTGGCAGGTAGGTCAGTTTCACGCCGCTTTTCAGGACCACTTCGGCCGCTTGCGGGTCAGCAAACAGGTTGAATTCAGCCACCGGGGTGATGTTGCCGCCGTTGAAGTGCGCACCACCCATGATCACCACTTCCTTGATGCCCTGAACAATTTCAGGCTCCTGGATCAGCGCCAATGCCAGGTTGGTCTGCGGACCAAGCATGGCGATCGTGATGCTGTGCGGCTTGGCTTTTTTCAGGGTATCGATCAGGTAGTTGACAGCATTGCCCTCAGCCAGCCCCTTTTTCGGTTCGTGCACGGTGACACCCGACAGGCCTTCCTTGCCATGGATGTTCTCGGCATAGATAGGCGTGCGCATCAGCGGCTTTGGCGCACCCGCATAAACCGGTACGTCTTCGCGCCCTGCCCACTCGCGAGCCAGGCGCGCGTTACGCGATGTCTTGTCGAGGCGCACATTGCCGGCGACGGTGGTCAGCGCGCGAATGTTCAGTTCTTCCGGCGAGGCCAGCGCGAACAACAGGGCGACCACGTCGTCGGCCCCTGGATCGGTATCGATGATCAGGTCGATTTTTTCCGCAGCCTGAGCGCCGGTCGCAGTGATTACGGACAAAAGCAGTAAACCCCGGATGAATTGATGCAGTTTCTGAGCATAGCGTTGCATGGCGCATTCCTTGTGCTTGTGAAATCAAAAGTTAAAAGGTGACTCCAGCGACCAGCACGATGTTGCAGTACGGCTGGCATTCCCCTGTACGAACAATCGCCCGAGCCTGTCGGCTGAGAACCTTGAATTGCTCGTGACTGAGCAGATCACGACGGCCCAGAGCGCCCTCTTCACTCAACTGCTCCAGGGTATTCAGCGCGGTCGGTTGCTTGTCGAAGATTTCTTTGGCCAATGCATGGCTTTCCACTTGCATCTCGCTGAGCACGACCTTCAGGGTGCTGACGAAATCCGGGATGCCGTGAGTCAGCGCCAGATCAATCAGCTCGACACCCGGCGGCACTGGCAGCCCGGCATCACCAATGACCACCATGTCGCCATGGCCCAGGGACGCGATCAGCCGCGACAATGCGACGTTGAGCAGAGGAGTCTTTTTCATGCGGGTTTAAAGGCCTGTACGTCGGATAGGGTTGGAATGGACGGCTGTGCGCCGGCGCGGGTTACCGATAACGCGGCGGCGATCTGCCCGAAACGAATCGCCTCGGCCTCGGACTTGCCATTGGCCAGCGCAGCAGCGAAACCACCCACGAACGTGTCGCCTGCGGCCGTGGTGTCGACAGCCTTCACTTTGGGCGCCGGGAAATGCTCAAAGCTTTGGCCATTAGCGAACAGCGAGCCTTGCGCACCAAGGGTAATAATGACTTTGCCCGCACCCATGGCGATCAACTGACTGGCTGCACTTTCTGCCGTTTCCTGCGAATCCACCGGCAAGCCGCTCAACACGGTCGCTTCGCTCTCATTGGGGATCAGGTAGTCGATCGCCGCAAACCAGTCCGCCGGCAGTGGACGACTGGCCGGTGCCGGATTGAGGATGACAACTTTACCCAGCGCGCGCGCACGCTTGAGCGCATGCCCCACCGTGGCATCCGGAATTTCGAGCTGGCAGATGATCACGTCTGCGGCTTGCAGCACCGCATCAAACCGGTCGATCACTGCGGGCGTCATGGCGCCATTGGCGCCGGCGACGATGACAATGGCGTTCTGACTGTTGTCATCGACCACGATCAACGCCACGCCACTGGAGTCATCGACGATGCTCACTGCCTGGCAATCGATCTGTTCGGCCAACAAGGCGTTGCGTAGTTGCACGCCATAATCGTCGCTGCCAACACAGCCAACCATCGCCACCTGCGCGCCCAAACGCGCTGCGGCCACCGCCTGATTGGCGCCCTTGCCACCGGAAACCGTGGCAAACGAATGACCGATCAACGTTTCGCCGCCGACCGGCAGCCGTGGCGCCCGGGTCACCAGATCCATGTTCAGGCTGCCTATTACCACTACATTTGCTGGCATACATCATTACTCGTCAATTCGGTTTCAGCGGTATTCGGTGAACACGCCGGACAACGGTGCAGTGGATTCGCGCAAGACAATACTCGGAGTCACGATCCGTTGATCAGTGCCCAGGCTCGGCGTGGCAATCCTGCGCAGCAGCACTTCGGCCGCCATCTCGCCCAGTTGCAGGATTGATTGCCCCACCGTGGTGAGTGCCGGGTAGACGTAACGACTCATCTGGATATCGTCGAAACCAATCACCGACAGCTCGCTCGGCACGCGCACATTGCGCTCCGCCGCCGCTCGCAGCACACCAATGCCGATCATGTCGTTACCGGCAAAGATTGCGCTCGGCGGATTGCGCTCGAGCAGAATCGCCGCTGCGTTGTACCCGCCAGTACTGGTGAAATCGCTTTCCAGCATGCGCTCCTGACGGACGTCAACGCCCGCCTCTTTCAGCGCTCGGCAATAACCGGCCAGACGCATCTGCGCAACACTGGTGCTGGCCGGGCCGCCGATGGTGGCGATGTCGCGGTGCCCCAACTCAAGCAAGTGCCGGGTCGCGAGGTAAGCGCCGTATTCGTGGTCGATACGCACCAGATCGGCATCGACGCCATCCAGACCTCGGTCGACGATGACCATCGGCGTTTTCACCCCGGCCAACCCCTGCGCCAGACCGCTGTCACCGCCAGCGGAAGCAACGATCAAACCGTCGATGCGTTTCTCCAGCAACACGCGCAAATAGCTGCGCTGCTTGTCGGGATTGTCGTCGGAGTTGCAGAGGATCACGCAATAGCCGTTACGCTCGCAATAATCCTCGATGCCCCGCGCCAACTCGGCGAAGTACGGGTTGAGACTGTTGGGCACCAGCAGGCCGATGGTTGCAGTGGTCTTGGCTTTCAGCGAGCGCGCCACCGCACTCGGCACATAGTCGAGGCTCTTGATCGCCGCCTCGACTTTCAACCGCACTTCCTGACTCACCGGACGGGTGTTGTTCACCACATGCGACACCGTCGTGTAGGAAATCCCCGCGAGGGCTGCCACATCCTTGATCGTTGCCATCTCTTAGCCCCGGCGACTGGCGCGCTGACTGCGATAAGTGTCGAGCACCACCGCGATCACGATGACGGCGCCGGTGATGATTCGTTTGGTCGGTTCAGTCGCACCGATCTGCGCCAGACCTGCCGCCAGGACCGAAATGATCAATACGCCAAAGAATGTGCTGATCACCGAACCACGCCCGCCCATCAGGCTGGTACCACCGATAACCACAGCTGCGATTACCTGCAACTCCAGACCGGAACCGGCATTCGGGTCAGCGGCTTCCAGACGGGAAATCTGGAACAGCGCAGCGATACCGGCCAGCAGCCCCATCAGGCTGAAGACCAGAATCTTGTAGGGTTTCGGATTGATCCCCGCGAGGCGCACCGCCTCTTCGTTGGTGCCAATGCCGATCAGGTAGCGACCGAATACGGTACGGGTCAACACGGCCTGAGCGATGATAATCACCAGCAAAGCAATGATAAACGATGGCGAGATGCCGAACGCGATCGGGTTCGACAGCCAGGCAAACGAATCACCGATGTACGCGGTGCGCGATCCCGTCATCTGATAAGCCAGACCCCGAGCCATTTCCAGCACACCGAGAGAAACGATGAACGATGGAATCCGCCACGCCACCGTGATCGAACCGGTGACGGTTCCAGCCAGCGCCGCCACTGCCATTCCGAGCAACGCCGACGGCAATACGCTCCAGCCCCAACCGAGAATGGCGACGCTGACCGTCGAAGCGGCAAGCGCCAATACCGAACCCACCGAAAGGTCGATGCCGCCGATGATCAACACGAAGGTCATGCCGACCGCCAGCACCATCAGATCAGGGATTTGGTTGGCCAGCGTACTGAAGGTGTTATAGGACAGAAAGTGGCTGCTCAAGACCGAGAACAGCGCAATCATCGCCAGCAAGGCGCCGGCCAGGCCCAGATAAGTGCCCAGACCGTAGAAGTTGCCACTACGTTTGCCGGCAGGAGATGCAGTTTTCATGGGAGATCCCTAGGCGCCGCTTCATTGAGCAACGCATCACGTTTTTGGTAGCCGGCGAACGCGGCGGCAAGCAAGTCATCCTGGGTCCAGCTGTCGCGCTCGAAGGTGTCGATCAACCGGCCGGCCGACAACACGCCGATGCGGTCACAGATCAGCATCAACTCACGCAGATCACTGGAGACCACCACCAGCGCTTTGCCCTGGCGCGTCAGTTCGCCGAGCAAGGCATAAATGTCGAACTTGGCGCCGACGTCGATGCCACGGGTCGGCTCGTCGAACAGCAGCACCGAACAGTCGCGCTCCAGCCAGCGGCCGATCACGACCTTCTGCTGGTTGCCACCGGACAGCTCGGAGACCAATTGTGTCGGACTCGAACTGCGGATGCGCATGGCGTCGATCTGACGCTGCGCCAAAGCGATTTCGTCGCCGTTGTTGACGACACCGCCACTGGAGATTTCCGGCATGTTGCCCAGTGCGATGTTGGCGCTGATCGATTGACTCAGCAGCAGGCCTTCACCTTTGCGGTCTTCGGTGATCAATGCGATACCGTTGCGCACCGCATCGACCGGCGAGCGCACACTGACCACTTTGGCCGGGGAGCCGAGCGCGATGGTGCCGCTGTCGGCAACGTCCGCACCAAAAATCAGTCGCAGCAGTTCTGTGCGCCCTGCCCCGATCAATCCGGAAATCCCGAAGATCTCGCCGGCACGGACTTCGAATGAAACATCGCGCACTTTGTCAGAGCGATTCAAACCCGTGACAGTCAGCGCCGGGGCGCCGATATTGCGCGGGCCCATGTCGATGTGTTCGCCCAGTTCACGACCGACCATCAGCGTAACCAGTTGCTCGCTGTTGTAATTGGCCATCGGCTCGACACAGACCAGATTGCCGTCGCGCAGCACGGCAATGCGCTGTGCGACACGGGCCAGCTCTTCGAGACGGTGGGAAATGTAAATGATCGAAACGCCGCGCGCCTGCAACCGGGTGATCTGCTCGAACAGCATTTCGACTTCACGTGCGGTCAGCATCGCGGTCGGCTCATCGAGAATCAGCACATGGCAATCGCCAATCAGGTTACGGGCGATTTCAACCATCTGCTGATGCCCGATCCCCAGCTCGCCGACCAGCGTATCCGGATCAATCGCGTCGAGACCGACTTGCGCCATGGCTTCGATCGCTGCTTTGCGCAGTTGTTTGCGGCTGATCCAGCCGCCGTTGCTCGGCAGGTTGTCGAGAAACAGGTTTTCCGCGACCGACAGTGTCGGCAACAGATTGAGCTCTTGCATGACCATACGCACGCCGAGTTCTTCAGCCTGGGTGCGGCTGCCCGGACGATAGTCCTTGCCCTGGAATTGCATCTGGCCGGTGGTCGGCGTGACCAGTCCGCCAATGATTTTCGACAGGGTACTTTTGCCGGCACCATTCTCGCCGGTCAGCGCCAGCACTTCACCGCGCATCAGCGTCAGATCGATGCCGGTGAGCACCGGTTGCGCATAGGTCTTACCGATACCGCTGACCGAGAGGACAGCGTTCGGGGCGGAAACTGACATAAAAACTCTCCATGCGCTCGCCCGGACGGACGAGCGCCGTTGTGTCGCCAGAAGACTTACTTGGTGACCAGCTCGACCGGTGTTTCGATCACGCCGTTGGCGCCGCTGTCGACTTTCTCGCCCTTGATGATTTTCAGCGCGGTTTCGATGCCGAACACTGCCTGCTTGGCAGCGAACTGGTCAGCCGTGGCCAACACGCGGCCATCCTTCAACATTGGCTTGATAGCGTTGATGTTGTCGTAACCGACCACCTGAACCTGACCGGCCTTGCCAGCGGCACGTACTGCGGAAACGGCGCCGACGGCCATGCTGTCGTTACCGGCCAGCAGTGCTTTGACGTCCGGGTATTCGCTGAGGATCGAAGCGGCAACCTTGTTGCCCTTGTCGATTTCCCAGTCACCTGATTGCAACGAAACGATCTTGATCTGTGCGGCGTCCATCGCATCCTTGAAGCCAGCGGTACGTTGCTGAGCGTTGGTCGTGGTGGACACGCCTTCAATGATGCCGACTTCGTCACCGGCCTTGAGCTGCTTGGCCAGGTACTCACCGACCAGACGGGCGCCTTTGCGATTGTCCGGACCTACGAAGGGCACGCTGATGTTTTTGCTTTTGACGATGGCCGGATCGAGTTGGTTGTCGATGTTGATCACGGTGATACCAGCATCGACGGCTTTCTTGATCACCGGCACCATGGCCTTGGAATCGGAAGGCGCGATCACCAGTGCATTGACCTTGGCCAGGATCATTTGCTCGACGATGCGGGTCTGGCCAGCAGTATCGGTTTCATCCTTGATGCCATTAGAGATCAGGTCGAAATCGGCGGAGTGTTCTTTCTGGTACGCCTTGGCGCCATCTTCCATGGTCAGGAAGAATTCGTTGGCCAGAGACTTCATGACCAGCGCGACTTTAGGTTTTTCGGCGGATTCGGCGAATGCCGAGGAGACAGGTAGTGCGGCGGCTGTGGCAGCCAGCATAGCGACAGCAAGAAGACGTCCAGCGAATGGCAGCTTCATGGGTTCACTCCGATCTTATGATTATTGTGAGCAACGCTTGCGCTGGCGTAAGCTACTTGGCTATCTGCAGGGCCATAGTGCCCCGAGAGCGCCGCGCAAACGTTTGCGTAGACCGAACTATGCGAATCCCGCCGACATTTGTCAACAATCAGAAATCGGTATTGATTAAAGGACGAATCCGTTGCTTCGTCCCTTGATGCTCAGGCTGTGGTGTTGACCACGTTGCCGCTGGTGGAGCCTTGGGACATTTCCTTGAGCAACGCCGCCGCGACCTCCATGAGTGCGCCGCTGGTCTGCGCGATCTGACCCTGAATGGACATCACCGCCTGCGACTTGGCCTCAGGCGTCGGATAGCTCGCAGCCTGAGCCGCCGCCAGTTGCTGTTGCTGCTCCTGCAGTTGCTTCTGCAACTCTTTCATCCGCTTGAGCAGCATTTTCACGGTGACATTCAGACTGTCGCCGCTGTCCGCGCTATCGGCCTGACTGGCTTCTTGCGCAGGGCCGCCGGTCCTGACCTGGTTGCTCGGCTCTTTTTCAACGCCCAGCGCCTCGTCGGAAGCGTCCGCTTCTGCCTGGTTCATTGCATTGATCGTCGCTGCGGTTTTACCGCCGATGGTGACTGTACCCGGGTTTGAAAAACCGATCGTCAGTGACATGTGAACTCCCTAAAAAAGCGTTTCCCAGAACAACCATCGGCCTCAAGGCCGATTTCTTTAGTAGAGAATCCGGAGCCGGCAACCGGTTTCATTCGAAAGAAGCCGTAGTCCCTTTCGGTGAACCGAACGCGAAAGCCTCCATTGTTCGGAAACCCGGATAAACGCTTCGCCCCACCATTTGCAAATCCATAAAATCTTGATGTAAATCATCAAGTTAAACATTTCTCTGACGCAAAGTACGGCTGGTACAGATCCTGCTCCCTTCACCGCACCCCAGGCATCCAGATCGGCTTGGGGTGCATCTAGATGAACCTGCATCAGCACCGTCTCACTACTAGAGAGAAAAATAATGAAATCTGCTTTCAACACTTTGGTTCCGGGCGCTTTGGCCCTTCTCCTGCTCCTGCCCACCGCCCTTCAGGCGAAAGAAGTCGAAACCCAGACCAAGCTCGCTAACGTCGTAGTACTTGCCACCGGCGGCACCATCGCCGGCGCCGGCGCAAGCGCCGCCAACAGCGCCACCTACCAAGCGGCGAAGGTTGGCGTCGAACAATTGATCGCCGGCATTCCCGAACTGAGCAAACTGGCGAACGTGCGTGGCGAACAAGTCATGCAGATTGCCTCGGAAAGCATCACCAACGAAAACCTGCTGCAATTGGGTCGTCGTGTAGCCGAACTGGCCGACAGCAAAGACGTCGACGGCATCGTCATCACCCACGGCACCGACACCCTGGAAGAAACCGCTTACTTCCTCAACCTGGTGGAAAAAACCGACAAGCCGATCATCGTCGTCGGTTCGATGCGTCCGGGCACTGCCATGTCCGCCGATGGCATGCTTAACCTGTACAACGCCGTGGCCGTGGCCAGCAGCAAAGAAGCGCATGGCAAAGGCGTACTGGTGACCATGAATGACGAAATCCAGTCCGGTCGCGACGTCAGCAAGATGATCAATATCAAGACTGAAGCCTTCAAAAGTGCCTGGGGCCCACTGGGCATGGTGGTAGAAGGCAAATCCTACTGGTTCCGCCTGCCAGCCAAGCGTCACACCATGGATTCGGAATTCGACATCAAAAACATCAAGAGCCTTCCTGACGTAGAAATCGCTTATTCCTACGGCAACGTCAGCGATACTGCCTACAAGGCTCTCGCCCAATCCGGTGCCAAGGCCATTATCCATGCCGGCACCGGTAACGGCTCGGTCTCCTCCCGCGTGGTTCCAGCCCTGCAAGCGCTGCGCAAGGATGGCGTGCAAATCATTCGTTCGTCCCACGTCAACGCTGGCGGCTTCGTTCTGCGTAACGCCGAACAACCGGACGACAAGTACGACTGGGTTGTTGCTCACGACCTGAACCCGCAGAAAGCCCGCATCCTGGCAATGGTCGCCCTGACCAAAACCAACGACAGCAAAGAGCTGCAACGGATGTTCTGGGAATATTGATGGACCTTCGCCCAATCAATTCTTGATTGGGCACCCTGCGCCACTCGCCTGACCGGTGGGTGGTGCATCGCTCACAACGCTCTCGCACTTTTCCCACAAAAAATTTGACACGGCCTACACCAAAATCGGAAAACCGCTGTCAGAGGATTTTCTTGAATTTTAAGCAGTTGCGAAAATGCTTACAGTTAAATACTGTATGCACGTACAGCTTAATAAGGATAACCTCGTGGCCACCTCCCCTGATGCTCCTGACGCTTACGAACGCATGGGCATGCGCGTTCAGAAAATCATCAATTCCCCCACCGCACAGAAAGCCAAAGCGGCACTGATCTTCCGTCTGCCGGACGAGCCGATGGACGAGTGGGAACGTCTGCTTGAGGAAATCGACGAGAACGACAACGTCACCCTCGCCTATCGCGACGACGGTGGCGTGCAGATTTTTTGGGTTGTACCGAAGGAAGATTGATTCAATGAGTGTCCGCTGTTTTGCTTTGCTGTTGCTGTTCATCGCCATGGGTGCCCAGGCTGGCGCACCCCGCACATTTACCGAAGCCAAGAAGGTCGCCTGGAAGCTGTATGCGCCGCAATCCACAGAGTTTTATTGCGGGTGCAAGTACACCGGCAACAAAGTTGACCTGAAGGCTTGCGGTTACGTACCGCGCAAGAATGCCAAGCGTGCGTCACGCATTGAATGGGAACACATTGTGCCGGCCTGGCAGTTCGGTCATCAGCGTCAGTGCTGGCAGGAAGGCGGCAGAAAGAATTGCACCCGTTACGACCCAAGCTATCAAAAGGCTGAAGCCGATCTGCATAACCTGGTGCCGAGCATTGGCGAGGTCAATGGCGATCGCAGCAATTTCAGCTACGGCTGGCTGCCAGTGCAATCCGGGCAATACGGTTCGTGTCTGACCCAGGTTGACTTCAAAGCGAAGAAGGTCATGCCTCGCCCGTCGATTCGCGGCATGATTGCCCGCACCTATTTCTACATGAGCAAGCAGTACGGCTTGCGCCTGTCGAAACAGGATCGCCAATTGTATGAGGCGTGGGACAAGACTTACCCGGTGCAGGACTGGGAGCGTCAGCGCAATCAGAGCGTGGCGTGTGTGATGGGACGCGGTAATGAATTTGTCGGCCCGGTGAACATGAAAGCCTGCGGTTGATTGCAAGCCCGAAAAAAAGGCCTCGAACGCTATGTTCGAGGCCTTTTTATTTGTGCCTAGTTGGCTGACTTGTTGTGTCGCCAGTAGCCCATCAAGTTAAGTGACTCACGAGGCATACCACATTCTTTGATCAGGTATCTGCGCAAACTCATCACCGCCGCCGACTCTCCGGCAATCCAGCCATAAAAGCCTTCAGTGGCGGTATCGGCGATTTCCCAGAGAATGTCCTTCTCTATGTCGACGTCAGCCAATTCAATCGCTTGCCCCGCTGAAGATACATGGACGGGCAAAGTCGCCGCCCTCACCGCCTCCACCATCAGCGCTCCCGCGACTGTTTCGTTCGCCCGATCCCGGATCAACCAACGTATCGACAACCCTGGCCAATCAGGGACGTCGAGCATGTCCTGAGCACTGTCCACTTCGAAAAATGCCTGAACTTGTGGTGGTTCGGCGAGCATCGCCAACTCATCAAGAATGCCCATGGCTGCTGGCAGCGCCGTCGCATCTGCAACGAGCAAAAGCTGCTTGAGTGCCTGTGGCGGCTTCCATTCAAAACCGCCGGCCTCCTGCGCCGAGAAATGGCGATCGGGCGCAAGGATCTGCATCGAATCACCTGGCTGCGAATGCAGCGCCCAACGCGACGCTGGCCCGGTCTCACCGTGCAGAACAAAATCAATATCGACTTCGCCTTGCTCCGCGCGTAAATGCCGGATGGTGTAGGTGCGCATAGCGGGACGTCGGTCTGCCAGCATCGCGCGAAATCGGGCGTACCAACCTTCCTCTTGAGAGAGCTTGGCGTGCGAGCCATTGGCCGCAGGAAAAAACAGCTTCACCCGCTGATCCGGCGCCCAGGTCGCCATTTCGCGGACTGGAAGACCGACGAGCGTGATCCGCATCATGTGCGGGCTCAACCGGGTTTTTCGATGCAAGGTTACATCGAACAATTTGTAAGGATTGGCGGAGGCCATGGGGAACTCCTTCAGGAAATCATCAACGACTTCAATAGGAACGAGTCGCGCTAGAGAGCCTTTAGGAGATTCCGCCGACCGGAACGTTTACGGCGTGAGCGGATGCTCGACCAACACCGATTCAACGTTTTGTTTCTTGGCCTTCACCAACGCTGCATCCACTTGCACCTTACGTGCTTCAGCTTCAGCCTGAGAGTTGAACGGACCAATCAGAATTCGCGTTTTGCCGCTGCTGTCCTTGATCACCGTAGGCACGAAGGCGTGCTCGATGAGCCAGCCACTCAGGTCGCTGACAGCCTGTGGCGTTTCACCGCGCACTTCGAGATCCCATTGTGGTGCAGCGGCCGCCGCCGCCGGCGCCGTCACTGCTGCCGACTGTGGTTTTGCTGCGTCTGCATTCTTGCCTTCACCACACCCTGCCAATACCAGTGCCGCGACTACCCAAACCAATTTGCGCACAACGCTTTCCTCGAAATTCTCAAAGCCGCGATCTTATCATTCATAAATACTTCGCGAGCCCCGCAAAATGGGCACAAAACAACGAGATTGATGCCTGCAGCCTCTGTATAGTTACGCCCTGGGAATTAATGCCGCATCTGCGCGTCAGAAAGAGGCACCCAAACCGTGAGACTTCGCACTAATCTATACGTACCACCGACCTCTGCACTGTCTGAATCAGGTGCCCTACAAAGCAATCAAGGAGAAGACCATGCTGATACTCACCCGCAAAGTCGGTGAAAGCATAAACATCGGTGATGACATCACTATCACCATTCTGGGCGTTAGCGGCCAACAGGTCCGCATTGGTATCAACGCTCCGAAAAACGTTGCCGTGCACCGTGAAGAGATTTACCAGCGCATTCAGGCTGGCCTGACCGCCCCGGACAAGCCACAAACTCCCTGAGCCGCCTCGCAGTCAGTAGCCAGTCCGTTTTACCTTGTGGAATGACTGGCTAGAGATTCACGCGCCGTTTTGCCATCCGCTCCCACCTCGCTGGGTACGGCGCCTGACACATGAGCCTTCCGCGTTACCTTCCCGCCCTTTCTGCTGATCGATACTACCGAGCATTCTCAAGGCTGGCTGTCGGACATTTCCGATAGAGCGAAGGGAATTCGCCTTCCTACCCGAACGTCACACCACGTGCCATGCCTGTGGCTGCAACCATCATCAGCACCAGTAGCAGCGCTTCGACGTGACTGATGCGTGCAAACAACTTTGCTCTCCCGGTATCGAGCACCGCCCCCCGCGCCTTGGCGATCCGCCATTTGATCAGCGTGATCATCGGCGCAAGCTCCATCAACAGAATCAGCACGAACAGCGTCATCTTCAGGTGAAACAGCGGCTGATGAAGATAATAGTCAGTGCCTTTTTCGTAACCGCCAAAGGCACGCATCCCGCCTGTGATCAACAAGATCAGCGCGCAAATCCCCCAGAAATTATCAGCCAGCAGAACCCGCCCGGCCTCCCCCGTCCCGGCCGCCAGGCGACTGAACGCCGTCCCACGCGTCAGTACCGCCCAAAAACCCAAAGCAAATGCCAGCAGATGAACAGCTGCAAGAAACCAATGAACCAGCATCGATACACCCTCATCAGAAAGAGTTGAAAATCGGCCAGTCAGTAGTAGTTGAAAAAACAAGGATTTGCCTGCGGGGTGTTGCCAGGCTTTCAGGAGAGATCGAAAGGATAGATTTCAGCCAGTTGAGGCAAATCGCAGGCAAAAAAAATCCCAAGCAGCTGATGGAAGCTTGGGATTTAAAAATGCATAAACCGTGGTGGTGAACGCGGGGTGGATCTTACTGAATCATCCTGCACGTAACAACTTATTTTTGATAACCGGTCGGTTAAAAATCATCGTAAGTCATTAAATATCCACACTATTTCAAAGGACGATGGCGACAGACGGTTACTCATCAGCCGCCACAACGCATAACTTCAGAAGTGGCAACAACCGCTTCCACCCCGCCTGATAATTCGCCGCCAAATCAGCAATGATCGCAAACCAATCAGAGCGCGGAGAAAATCCGCAAAAAGGCAACCGAAAATCAGTCAACCAAAAAGATGTAACAATTGTTAACCATCCTCCGAAATAGTAGGATCATCGGCGTACGAACTTACATGGACGGTCCAATTTTATGCGCTTTAAACCTATGGATAGGTTCCCTCCCTGCCGGCGCCCACTCAACTCCACTTCGCTCCCCACACCGCCTAAACATTTCAGAAAGACTCTATGAATAGCTCGCATCGTCGAATTCAGCGACAGCCTGTCAGCACCCGCCTGAAACCTTGAAAAGGAATTTCCCATGAGTGGCAAACCCGCTGCCCGCGTAACAGATCCCACCAACTGCCCCCTGCCGGGACATGGCACGAATCCGATTGCCAGTGGCTCACCCAATGTAAACTTCGATGGCTTGGCTGCTGCTCGAATGACCGATAAGTCTGCGTGCGGCAGCCCCATTACCGGCGGAGTAAGTACGACGGTGTTCATCAACGGACTGAATGCTGCAACCAAAGACAGCACTGGAGCCCACGGTAATGTGGTGATTGGCGGATCCGGCACAGTGATTATTGGCGACACCGTGGTCACAGCACCGTTTAGTGGGCTGATGCCAATGCCTGTGCACTTCAGCGACAAGTTTCAACTGATCGATGAAGATTCTGGCGAACCCCTGCCGGATCACGTCTACGCCTTCCAGCGCGCCGATGGCAGCATCGAACACGGCGTCAGCGACAAGAATGGCTACACACACGTTGTCAGCTCGCACCTTGCGGAAACCATCACGCTCTTTTTAGAAGACTGAGTTATCGCCGAACCCGCAAATCAACATTTTTGAGCGAGCATCAACGTGACAGACGTGATCAGCCCCAATGGCAAAAAAATGTCGCCCAGACTCACAAGAGCGGTGACCCCGATAAAAGACACCACCGCGAAAACGATGTTGCTGTCAGTCAAGCAAGAGAAACGACGGGCGGAAAATGAAGAGTATTTGAAGAACAAGAACGTGAAGGCTTTTCTGGATACCATTTCAGAGGCCGAGGGCGGTGACTACCATGCCAAGTTTGGTTATGGATGGGCTCGCGGAGACTGGAAGTTTACGGATGAATCAACGCATCCTGGAGCAGGGTTCGGCGGATCGACCACAGCGTCAGGCAGGTATCAGATCACCAAGTCCACATGGAAATTGCAATGCACCACAGCAATGGGCTTGACTGATTTTTCACCCCACACTCAGGATTTAACTGCAATCGAGATCCTTCGATCGGTAAAGGCAATTGATCCAATCGTAAATGGCGACATCAAGGATGCAATTCACAAGGCATCTGGCCAGTGGGAAGCCTTACCCATGGGCCCAGGCCAAGCCAACCGCCCGCTGAATGGAAAGCCCTCCGGCCAAAAGTACATGCCCTATGACGACGTCGTGTCGACTTACAAGAAATTTGGCGGGACTGCGAAATGAGAACACATCTGTTCGTATCTTTATTGCTTTGCTTCAGCTGCACCTTTGCCAGCGCAACAGAAATCCCGATAAAAGAAGGCATGCCTTTTTTGTCAGCGAGGAAAGAACTCCTTAAAAAAGGCTGGAAACCAAGTATTTCTAAAGAGATGCAGCCTGTTGGAACGGCCGTAGAACTTAAAAACAGGGGAATCATTGAAATCGAACGATGCACTCAAGGCGTGCAGTATTGCGTGTTCCACTACAAGAAAAACAAGCAATGTCTGGGCGTCACCACAACTGGCGAAGAGGTAGAGGAACTTGTTGTTGATGCCTGGGATTTTAAGTGCCAATGACCCTTTCAGATTTTTGATGCGCGCATAGGGCGAACCTTAACGGACTCCGAAAAATGCAAACTTATGCGATCACCTGTGTTCTTCTCGCCTGCATCAGCTTCTTTGCCAGTGCCACTGAGCTCCCCATAACGAAGGGGATGCCGTTTCTGGCCGCTCGAAAGGCGTTGATCAAGCAGGGCTGGATTCCGGACCCAACGGATGAAACGGCCCCCGACGGCGCCATGAAGACGCTTAGAAACATAGGCCTTCTTGAAGTAGAGCGATGCACGGAAGGCGTTCAATACTGCGAGTTCAACTATAAGAAAAACGATGCATGCCTGGTCGTCAGCACGATAGGTGAGAAGGTAAAAGACATGAGAGTCGACGCTTGGAATATTGAATGCCAATAATCCCCTACAGGCACAACAGCACTCCCGGCGCCCAGATGAACACACCCGAGACCTTTTGAGCACTCCGCACAAATCGCAGACAACAAAAAAGGGCCCACCTTTCGGTGAGCCCTTCCAGACCGCCCAGCAGAGCGGATTTTGTTTGGTAGGCGCGATTGGACTCGAACCAACGACCCCCACCATGTCAAGGTGGTGCTCTAACCAACTGAGCTACGTGCCTGCTGTGAGGCGGCATTCTACGGAATTCCGGAGGGGTGTCAACACCTTTTTTTCACCTAACCCTATGAATATGCAAAATATTTAATTTCGGCTCGCCGACGCAGATTTTCCGGTGGCTGGCGGAGGTTTTTCAACTCGGGTAGGATCGACGCACTCGTAAAATATATTAAACAGAGGCTGCAGGATGGCGAACACCCCTTACCCAGAGTCTTATTACGCTGCGTCGGCCAATGCCGTACCGCCCCGCCCTGCCTTGCAGGATGATGTGGAGACGGACGTCTGTGTGATCGGCGCCGGGTATACCGGATTGTCCTCAGCGCTGTTCCTGTTGGAGAACGGTTTTCGCGTCACCGTGCTGGAGGCGGCCAAGGTCGGGTTCGGCGCCTCCGGGCGTAATGGCGGGCAGATCGTTAACAGTTATAGCCGTGACATTGATGTGATCGAACGCAGCGTCGGACCGAAGCAGGCGCAACTTCTCGGGCAGATGGCATTCGAAGGCGGCCGGATCATTCGCGAGCGCGTGGCCAAGTACAACATCCAGTGCGACCTGAAGGACGGCGGCGTGTTCGCGGCGCTGACGGCCAAGCAGATGGGCCACCTGGAATCGCAGAAGCGCCTCTGGGAGCGCTTCGGTCATACGCAACTGGAATTGCTAGATCAGCGCCGCATTCGCGAAGTGGTTGCGTGCGATCAGTACGTCGGCGGCATGCTCGACATGAGCGGTGGGCACATCCACCCGCTGAACCTTGCGCTGGGCGAAGCGGCGGCGGTCGAGTCTCTCGGCGGCACGATCCATGAACAGTCACCCGCCGTGCGCATCGAGCGCGGCGCCAACCCGGTGGTGCACACGCCGCAGGGCAAGGTCAGGGCCAAATTCATCATCGTCGCGGGCAATGCCTACCTCGGTAATCTGGTGCCGGAGCTTGCGGCCAAATCGATGCCGTGCGGCACGCAAGTCATCACCACCGAGCCACTGGGTGACGAACTGGCGAAAGCGCTGCTGCCGCAGGACTACTGCGTTGAAGACTGCAATTACCTGCTCGACTACTACCGCCTCACGGGCGACAAGCGCCTGATCTTCGGCGGCGGTGTGGTGTATGGCGCGCGCGACCCGGCGAACATCGAAGCGATCATCCGCCCGAAAATGCTCAAGGCCTTCCCGCAGCTCAAGGATGTGAAGATTGACTACGCCTGGACCGGAAATTTCCTGCTGACCCTGTCGCGCTTGCCACAGGTCGGGCGCCTGGGCGACAACATCTATTATTCGCAGGGTTGCAGCGGCCATGGCGTGACCTACACGCATCTTGCAGGCAAAGTGCTGGCCGAAGCGCTACGCGGTCAGGCCGAGCGCTTTGATGCGTTTGCCGATTTGCCACATTACCCGTTCCCCGGCGGGCAGTTGCTGCGTACGCCATTTGCGGCGTTGGGCGCTTGGTATTACGGCTTGCGCGACAAATTCGGGATGTAAAAAAGGGCCGCTGAACAGCGGCCCTTCTTATTCAACACCGAACGGTTTCAGAGTTGGTCTCGGGCAATCCCGTTACGGATTCGCAAGATATCCGCCAGCACCGCCAAGGCAATTTCCGCTGGCGTCTTGCTGCCGAGGTTAAGACCGATCGGCGCATGAATCCGCGCCAACTCCGCCTCGCCCAAGCCGCCAATTCGACGCAAACGCTCGAAGCGCTTCTGTGACGTCTGCAGCGAGCCCATCACGCCAATGTAGAACGCTTCGGTGCGCACCGCTTCCATCATCGCCAGGTCATCGATACGCGGATCGTGAGTGAGCGCTACGACTGCGGTATCACGATGACAGCCACCGTCAGCAATAAACACCGACGGCAACTGCCGACGAATCTCCACGCCATCCAGCACCACGCCTTCAAGCACCTCGTCGCGCGGATCGCAGAGAATCACCTCAAAACCCAATCCAACGGCAAACTCGGCACACGCTTGCGCCACACTGGAATACCCGGCGAGCAACAAGCGCTGCGCCGCGCCGACACGAACGCGCACCCGATCAATCTCACGCTCGATCCGCGCGCCCCGCTCGCGATCAGCGAACAGACTGCGTGCACCGCTGGCCAGATCGACCTCGCGAATCAAGCGGCGCTGACCGAGCAGCGCCGACTCCAATTCACGCAGATGCGCCTGTACCTCGCAGTCGGCGTCAAATTTCTCTACCAGCACATCGAGAATTCCGCCACAAGGCAGGCTGACCCGCGAGCGCGGATCATCACCCTCGCCGTAACGCACGACGTTGACCGCATCGAGAAACGCACCTTCGGCGACGCGCTCGAGAAAATCCTCCTCGACGCAGCCGCCGGACAGCGAACCGATCCACTGTCCGCCATCGTTCACCGCCAGCAGCGAACCCGGCGCACGCGGTGCCGAACCATAAGTCGTCAGCACGGTGCAGAGCCAGATGCGCTGCCCCGCCACCGACCACTCCAGCGCTCGCCGCACCACTTGTAGATCGAGATGCTGCATGTCAGTGCGCCTTGTGCTCAATGGACGGTGCGTCGGCTTGCAGCTTCTGCACTTCACTCACCGCCAACTCAGCGGATTGACCACCCCAACCTTGACGCAGGTAGTTGAGCAGATCAGTCAGTTGCTCAGGACTGAGCTTGCCAGCGAAGCCCGGCATCGGTTGCATGCGCTCGAACCCGGAAAACTTCTGCTCGCCGATACCATCCTCGATCACGCGCAACAGGTTGCGTGGGTCTTCCAGGCGCAACGTGGTATTACCGCGCATGGCCACCGCGATATGCGGCTTGCCTTCGCCACCGACCGCATGGCAACCGGCGCAGACGTTCAGGTATTCCTGCTGGCCGCGCTGGGCGCTGGCGCTGAGTTTCTCGACTGGCACTTCAACGAGGGCTTTGGCTGCCGGCGGTTTGTCGCCGAGCAGGAACGTCGCCATGGCCGCCAGATCGGCATCGCTCAGGCCTTGAGTGCTGTTGTGGAACACCGGGAACATCTCGTTGAACATCGTCCCTTGCGCGCTCATGCCGTGCTTGAGGAACGTGCCCAGATCCTGCTCGTTCCAGCCGCGCGCGGCCAGATCAGTGGCCAGCAGGCTCGGTGCCAGATAACCATTGAGGATGCCGCCAGTCAGACGCTTGTCCAGCTGCATTGCGCCCGGCAGGCCGCGCGGTGTGTGGCATTCGCCGCAGTGACCGAGTACTTCGACCATGTACTGGCCGCGCTTCCAGGCTTCGCTTTTGCCTTCGGCCGGCTCCAGTTTCAGGGCTTTGCCGTACATCATGTTCCAGCCGATCAGGCCCGGACGCACGTTAAACGGGAAGCTCAGGCTGGTGACCGGGGCTGCACGCTCGATCGGCTCGATGGTTTTCAGATACGTATGGATCGCATCCGAGTCTTCACGCGGCATCAGGTGATACGAGGTATACGGCATCGCCGGATACAAATTCGCGCCATCGCGACGCTTGCCTTCAGTCAGCGCCGCGAAGAACTCATCATCGTTGTACAAACCGATGCCGTGCTCTTTGCTCGGGGTGATGTTGGTGCCGTAGATCGTGCCGAACGGCGAGACGATCGGCAGGCCGCCAGCAAACGGCGCACCGCCGGGTGCAGTGTGGCAAGCCATGCAATCGGCGGCGCGGGCGAGGTATTCGCCGCGCTTGACCTGGTCATCGGCGTGGGCAAACAACAGCGGCGCAGCAAGGCCGACCGCCAGGGTCAGGCGGGTCAGTAAAAGCTTCATGCTTAACCCTCCTTGACCAGGCCGAGATCGGTCAGCACGTTGCGGGTGGCGTTGTAGTAACGCACGTACCCGGTGCAACGGCAGACGTGATGGCCGAGGCTGTCCTCGATGACTTGTTCGAGCTTGCTTTGCACGGTCGGCTGGCGCTGCAGCTTCTCGACCAGCACGGTCGCGGCGTTGACGAAGCCTGGTGCGCAGTAGCTGCACTGGAAGGCGAACTCGTCGACGAAGCGTTGCTGGATCGGATTCAGCTCGGTGACCTGACCGCTCTCGTCACGCTTGGCGTGAGATTCGATGGTGCGGACTTTCTTGCCTTCGAAGTAGTGCGCACCAGTGATGCAGGTGCGTACTTCTTCACTGGTCCCGTCCGGGTTATCGACGATCACCACGCAGGCGTGGCAGATGCCCTGGCCGCAGCCCAGGCGCGAACCGGTGAGGTTCTTGTATTCGTGCAGGTAGTCGATCATCGGCAGGTCATCAGGGATGTCCACCGGGCCGACGGATTGACCATTGAGGGTCAGTTGAAGCGGACGGTTAGCCATTGAGGGCCTCCTTGATGCGCGCAGCAGTGATTGGCAGATCGCGAACACGTTTACCGATGGCGTGCGCCACGGCGTTACCGATGGCACCGACAATCGGGATCATCACCACTTCGGCGATGCCTTTGGACGGATCACTTGGCGACAGCGCCGGCAGAATCTCCGACGTCTGTTTCCATACGGCAACGTGACGCGCCATCGGCAAACGGTAACGGTTGAAGTTCCAGTCACCCTCTCCCGGTCCACCTTCATACAGCGGCATTTCTTCCATCAAGGCGTGGCCGATGCCCATGGCGATACCACCTTCGAGCTGGCCCTTGACCAGTTCCTCGACCAGCACCCGACCGCACTCGACCCACGAATGGTGGTTGAGCACTTCGACTTCCGCCGAGCCTTTGTTGACCTTCAGTTCGACCAGTGTCGCGACCGGGCTGTAGTAAGTCACGGCAGCGTTGTTCAACTGGACAACCGGGTAATTGATGTTCTGGCGATCCAACAGGTGGAAACCAGCGGTGTTCATCAGCGCCTTCTTCGCCTTCGGCGCGCCATCGCCATATTTCACCGCCAGACCGTCGAGCGGCAGACGCTCGCGCACGCCGTCGATGCTGTATTCGGCCTCGGCCCAGCTCCAGCGGTTGAATGCGTGAACGGTAGCGCCGGTCACCAGACCACGCTCATGAGCGTGTTTGGCCAGCTCTTCGAAGCTCAACGGTTGCATGCCGTTGGCCGTGAGTTTGCCGTCGACCCAATGCGCATCTTCGCGACGCACCACGTAAGGGTTGGCTTGACCGCCATAAGGGCCCTGACGCCAGATTTCCATGGCCGCCGGCCACAAGCCGTTGTTGAACAGCACGCGTGCCGCTTCACGGGTGGCGTGACTGAAGTAGTACGCCGAGTTGGTCGCCGACGAGGCCGAAGCCAGTTTGCCGACCCAGCGCGGGTTGCGCAGCAGGCTGTCCTGCTCGGCCTGGCTCATGATGTAAGGGTTGCCGCTGGTGATCAGCTGCATTTCCTTCCACTCGGTTTCGCCAGTCTTCACTTCGTGCGCCGGGCTGCCGAGGAAATCGGCAACCACTAGGGCTTGCGAGGTGGACATGCCGGTGCCGATTTCAATGCCGATGTGGCGCAGAGTGATGCGACCGTCAGCCGTGAATTCGATGCTGGCCATCGGCGCTTCAGAACCGGTGCCGAAGTCTTTCTGGCAAATGGCAAAACCGACGCCGTACCAGTTGTCCGGGTCTGCCGCTTCGCGTTGTTTCTTGATCGCGTCGCGGTTTTTCCAGACTTCGTGCACCGAGGCCTTGTCGAGAATTTCATGCAGGCGCAAGGCACCGGCCGGGATCGCGCCCTGGGTGTTTTTCATGCCGGAACGCAGGGCGTTCTTGCGACGCAGATCGATCGCATCGACACCAAGGCGATTGGCGATTTCGTCGACCATCATCTCGGTCGCCGCCATGCTTTGCAGGGTGCCGTAACCGCGCATCGAACCCGCCTCAACACCACGCGAGTGATAGGCGGTGACTTGCAGGTCGTTCTGCGGCATGTAGTAGATCGACTGCGCGGCTGTTGCACCCACTGCGGCTACGGATGGGCTGTAATTGATCCGGCCGCCACCGTCGACGCTCATTTCGGCACGGAAAATCTTGAAGGTGTAGTCATTCTTGTCCACGGCCAACTGGTAGCGGATGTCGAACGGGTGGCGCTTGATGCCACTCTGGAACTGCTCGTAGCGGTCGTTGGCCAGACGCACCGGCACACCTGCGCCATACAGCGCCGCGAGGGCTGCGTAGTAGACGAAGATGTTGTGGTCTTTGGAACCGTAACCGACGGTGTAACCCGGGTGCATGTTCAGGTTGTCGAGGCCGAAACGCGACGGCGCGATCATCTTCGCGGTTTCGGTCGCTGCCTCCAGCGGGCACTGGGTGGCCACGACGAAATGCAGGGTCTTGGTTTTCGGGTCATACCAGCCGTTGCCGTTGTCCGGCTCCATGGCGGCCGGCTCGATCGACGGGGTCTTGTAGCGCTCGTCGAACACCAGCCAGTTGTCCGACGGCGTATCGATCTCTTGCTTCATGCGGTCGGCGTAGAACAGGCCGCGCTCGGTCAGGTTGCCGTGCAGGTTCGGCTGGGAATTCCACACCGGACGACGGTTCTTCAGCATCGGGAACAGGATCGAGTCTTTGAGGCTGGCGAATTCGTCTTCGTCGGCCGAGGTCGCGCCGCCCACACGTACGTAGCGGAAGCTGCCATACGGATCGCCTTCGTAGAACGGCGCTACATTGCCATAGCGGATTGCTTTGTCATTGAATTTGAGTTTGTTCTTGGCCTGGCGGAAACGCTCGAAATCGTTCCAGATCAGGATTGCCACCGGGTGACCGATGAACATCGGCACTTTGCCTTCTGGCAGCAGTGGATCCGGCGCGTGCTCTTCGGGGAAGACGATGCCGTCCTTGTCCAGATCAGCGGCAGTAACAATGCGGTCAGGCTGCAAGTCAGCGCCAAGCCACGACAGGTCGTAGCCGTCGTAGATGCGGTCAGCCTTGATGGTTTTCAGCAGCATGGCGTGGCCTTGCTGTTCAGGCCAGCCCGGCATGTCCTTGGAACGGATGTCGCGGGCAAAGACTTTGCTGCCGCAGACCTTGGACAGTGCATCGTTACGCTGACGCGCCTTGCCGTTGTTGCCGAGCCACTTCTCGGACGGCACGGTGACGGTGTTTTCCATCAAGGCTGCCAGCGCCTGACTGCTGAGCGGCGTGAGCGTGACGCTCACACCCGCCACCAGCCCGCCCTGGAGGAACGAGCGCCGGGATATTTCACGGTTGGACATGGATCATCCTCTGGGCGGTTATGTGTCCGCCCTTCTGGTTATCTACTGGGGAATCTCGAGTCTTGCAGAAGCCTTTCTTGGCTAAACGAAAGGCGTGATGACAGTGCAAAGCTGACCGAAAGGTTAACTTTAAAGGTTTCTGCGCTCGCAGCAAACAACCAGTTACAAAAATTTGACTAAAGGATCAGAAAATCAATGCGACGTGGCACCGCAGGAGCTCGTTGAACATACCAACGCTCCCACATGGGGATTTGTGTCGAATTCAGAATCAGGGGGAAGGAGCAGAGGGTAAAGCCAAATTTCAGACACAAAAAACCCCGGTCTTTCGACCAGGGTCTTTGCTATCGATTCCGAATCAGCCAACGGCTGTTTTCGGTGCTTCAAGGCGTTCAGTGGTCCTTGGAGCAGATATGGCGCAGCGGACGGGACTCGAACCCGCGACCCCCGGCGTGACAGGCCGGTATTCTAACCGACTGAACTACCGCTGCGTATCGCTTTGAGCTTGCGCTCAAGTAACTCGTTTTGACTGCAAGCTTCGGTGCTTTGCAATCGCGAACCAGACAAGTCTGATTCGTAAAATATGGCGCAGCGGACGGGACTCGAACCCGCGACCCCCGGCGTGACAGGCCGGTATTCTAACCGACTGAACTACCGCTGCGCGTCGGTGCAGGCACTTTCAGCCTACGCTCTTGCTTACGCAAGTCTCTCGGGGAGTGGTGGGTGATGACGGGATCGAACCGCCGACATTCTGCTTGTAAGGCAGACGCTCTCCCAGCTGAGCTAATCACCCGTTTGCATCTCCGAGGCCGCGAAATTTACGCAGGTAGCGAACCTAAGTCAATAGCAGGATTGAAGTTTTTCTGAAAAAGACGAAATTGTTTCGATCCTGCAAGACCGCCTTCGCGAGCAAGCTCGCTTCCACAGGGGATTGCATTCAAATGTGGGAGCGAGCTTGCTCGTGAAGGCGTCAGTTCATTCAACGCAAATTCAGGCGAAAAAGGCGACCTACTCGCTGTAGATCATCTTTTTCGTCATGCCGCCATCAACGACGAATTCCTGTCCGGTAACAAACCCGGCATTCCTTGACAGCAACCAGGCAACCATCGCCGCCACATCCTCGACCGTCCCCACCCTGCCCGCAGGATGCTGAGCATGGTCGGCATCGGCCAACGGCTCAGCGCGACGCGCAGAAGGATCACGCGCATCAATCCAGCCCGGACTGACCGCGTTGACGCGAATCTCCGGCCCCAGACTGATCGCCAGCGCATGCGTAAGCGCCAGCAAGCCGCCCTTGCTCGCCGCATAAGCCTCGGAGTCCGCTTCCGACTGCCGCGCACGAGTAGAGGCCAGATTGACGATCGAACCGTTGTGCGCACGCAGATACGGCGCACAGTGCTTGGCCAACAGCATCGGCCCACTGAGATTCACCGCCAGCACCCGATTCCAGTAAGCCAGATCGAGGCTTTCCAGTGTGATGTTGTGCGGATCAGCGACCGCCGCGTTGCACACCAGCGCATCGAGACGACCAAACTGACCCAGCACCTCAGCCACGCCGAGCGCCACCTGACTTTCCTCGGCAACGTCCATGGCAATGAACCAGGCATTTTCGCCCAACACCTTCGCCACTTTCGAACCGCGCGCCCGATCCAGATCGGTCAACACGACTTGCCAGCCCTCGCTGATCAGCCAGGCAGCGATGCCCAGACCGATACCGCGCGCAGCACCCGTGACCAGCGCGACGCGGCCATGGGTACCTGCTGTCGGCGTAGACAACTCGATCACAACGCGGCCAGACCGCGCGCCAGGTCGGCTTGCAGGTCGGCGACGTCTTCCAGACCGACCGCGATGCGAATCAGACTGTCACGGATGCCCGCCGCTTCACGCTCTTGCGGCGCCAGACGGCCGTGAGAGGTGGTGCTCGGGTGCGTGATGGTGGTTTTGCTGTCACCGAGGTTGGCGGTAATCGAAATCAGTCGGGTCGCATCGATGAAGCGCCAAGCGCCCTCTTTGCCGCCCTTGACCTCAAAGCTTACAACCGCACCGAAGCCCTTCTGCTGACGCTGAGCCAATTCGTGCTGCGGATGGCTCTTGAGGCCGGCGTAATGCACCTTCTCAATGCCGCCCTGCTGCTCCAGCCATTCGGCTAGCGCCTGAGCATTCGCGCAGTGCGCCTTCATCCGCAGGTTCAGGGTTTCCAGACCTTTGAGAAAGATCCACGCGTTGAACGGGCTCAGGGTCGGCCCGGCAGTGCGCAGGAAGCCGACGACTTCTTTCATCTGCTCACTGCGACCGGCCACCACACCGCCCATGCAACGGCCCTGGCCATCGATGAACTTGGTCGCCGAGTGCACGACAATATCTGCACCCATTTTCAGCGGCTGCTGCAACGCTGGCGTGCAGAAGCAGTTATCGACGACCAGCATCGCGCCTTTGGCGTGAGCAATTTCAGCCAGTGCAGTGATGTCGACCAACTCGGCCAACGGATTCGACGGTGACTCGACAAAGAGCAGTTTGGTGCTGGATTTGATTGCCGCATCCCAACCCGACAGGTCGGCCAAAGGCACGTAATCCACTTCCACACCGAAACGCTTGAAGTACTTCTCGAACAGGCTGATGGTCGAACCGAACACGCTGCGCGAAACCAACACATGGTCGCCGGCACTGCACAGGCTCATCACCACCGCCATGATAGCGGCCATGCCGGTTGCGGTCGCAACGGCTTGCTCGGCACCCTCCAGCGCAGCAATGCGCTCCTCGAACGCGCGCACGGTCGGGTTGGTATAACGCGAGTAAACGTTACCCGGCACTTCCCCGGCGAACCGTGCGGCCGCGTCGGCAGCGGTGCGGAACACATAGCTGGAGGTGAAGAACATCGGATCACCGTGCTCACCTTCCGGCGTACGGTGCTGACCGGCACGTACGGCCAGGGTATCGAACGCTACGCCTTCGAGGTCGCTGTCCAGCCGACCGGCATCCCATTCCTGACTCATGCTGTCACTCCTTGCCGTATTCTCGAAAATTGAAAGTCAGATACAAAACCGGCCCCTCAGGGCCGGTGATAACTCAGTTGTTGTACAGATCGATGATCGCACTGACCGCCTGGGTCTTGACCTTCGAGGCATCGTTGCGTGCCTGCTCGATCTTGTCCAGGTAAGCCTCGTCGACGTCACCGGTAACATACTTGCCGTCGAACACCGCGCAATCGAAATTCTCGATCTTGATCTTGCCGCCGCCAACCGCTTCGATCAAGTCAGGCAGGTCCTGATAGATCAGCCAGTCAGCGCCGATCAGATCCGCCACGTCCTGAGTCGAACGGTTGTGTGCGATCAGTTCGTGCGCACTCGGCATGTCGATGCCGTAGACGTTCGGGAAGCGTACCGCTGGCGCTGCCGAGCAGAAGTAGACGTTTTTCGCGCCGGCTTCGCGGGCCATCTGGATGATCTGCTTGCACGTGGTGCCGCGCACGATCGAGTCGTCGACCAGCATCACGTTCTTGCCGCGGAATTCCAGCTCGATGGCGTTGAGCTTCTGGCGAACCGACTTCTTGCGCGCCGCCTGGCCGGGCATGATGAAGGTACGACCGATGTAACGGTTCTTGACGAAACCTTCGCGGAATTTCACGCCCAGATGGTTGGCCAGCTCCAGTGCCGCGGTACGGCTGGTGTCCGGAATCGGGATAACCACATCGATGTCATGCTCTGGACGCTCGCGCAGGATCTTCTCGGCGAGTTTCTCACCCATGCGCAGGCGAGCCTTGTAGACCGACACGCCGTCGATGATCGAGTCCGGACGCGCCAGGTAGACGTGTTCGAAAATGCACGGGGTCAGGGACGGATTGGTCGCGCACTGACGGGTGTGCAGCTTGCCGTCCTCAGTGATGTAGACCGCTTCGCCCGGCGCCAGGTCGCGAATCAGGGTGAAACCGAGCACGTCCAGCGAAACGCTTTCGGAGGCGATCATGTATTCAACGCCTTCGTCAGTGTGACGCTGACCGAACACGATCGGACGAATGCCGTGCGGGTCACGGAAACCGACGATGCCATAACCGGTGACCATCGCCACAACGGCGTAACCGCCAACACAACGGTTGTGCACGTCGGTCACGGCGGCAAACACGTCTTCTTCGGTCGGTTGCAGCTTGCCGCGCTGGGCCAGCTCGTGAGCGAACACGTTGAGCAGCACTTCCGAGTCGGAACTGGTGTTGACGTGACGCAGATCGGATTCGTAGATCTCTTTGGCCAACTGCTCAACGTTGGTCAGGTTACCGTTGTGCGCCAGAGTGATGCCGTAAGGCGAGTTGACGTAAAACGGTTGGGCTTCGGCCGAAGTCGAGCTACCCGCGGTCGGGTAACGGACGTGGCCGATCCCCATGTGGCCGACCAGACGCTGCATGTGACGCTGTTGAAACACGTCACGCACCAGGCCATTGTCCTTGCGCAGGAACAACCGGCCATCATGGCTGGTCACGATACCGGCAGCGTCCTGGCCGCGGTGCTGGAGCACGGTTAGCGCGTCATACAGCGCCTGATTGACGTTCGACTTACCGACGATACCGACGATGCCACACATGCGACGCAACCCCTACTTAATGGATCTGAACTGAACAACACTCACTGAGGCGTTTTCGCCGACGGCAAGAGTTGCTCCTTGAACGGAATATCAGCGGGTACGCTGATTCCGCTGGCAAGCCACTGACTGCTCCACCCGAGAATCAGGTTTTTGGACCAATCAGCGACCAATAGAAATTTTGGTACGAGCTGTGATTCTTTCCACCACCCGTCCTGCTGTACCGGCCCCAGGCTCAACAGCCCGACCGCCACGACCACCAGCAACACGCCACGCGCTGCGCCGAAGGCCATGCCGAGGAATCGATCGGTCCCAGACAACCCGGTGACGCGAACCAACTCGCCGATAAGATAATTGATCATTGCGCCCACGATCAGTGTGGCGACAAACATGATGGCACAGCCCGCGATCACGCGAGCCGATGGGGTTTCGATGTATCCGGCGAGGTACTCGGACAATGAGCCACCGAACATCCAGGCGACGACTCCTGCGATGATCCAGGTCACCAGCGATAATGCTTCCTTGACGAAGCCGCGGCTCAAACTGATCAAAGCGGAGATGGCGATGATTGCAACGATCGCCCAGTCAACCCAGGTAAATGGCACAGTGCAGCCTACAGACGGATAAGGCGGCGCATTTTAGCAGAGCGCATGCCTCTCGGTAAGCTGCGATTGTCAGTGCATTTCAATCGAGGCGATAGTTTTTAACCACGCTCGGGCTGGAAGCGCACGACAAAGCCCTTGAGGTTCTGCTGACGACCCAACAGATCACGCAGACGATCGGCTTCGGCACGCTCGATCAGCGGACCGACAAACACCCGATTCTTGCCATCGGCCGAACGGATATAGGCGTTGTAGCCTTGGCTGCGCAGGGTTTTCTGCAAACTCTCTGCACTGGCGCGACTCGACAGACTGGCCAACTGCACCGACCAGCTCACCGACAGGCCATTGGCATCGACGCGGCTTTGCGTGGTGTCCGGCTTGGTCGAGGACGCAGTGATCGGCTGAGCAGGAGCCGGAATCGGCTTGGCCACCGCCGGCGGCGCAACAGGCTTGGTGATCATGATGGGAGCCGTCGGCGTCGCGGCGACGGGCGCAGCAGGCGCTGTGTCTTCGGCGACTTCTTCATCAGTCGGCACCGGCTCTTGCGGCAAGGCTTGCGGCTCGGGAACAGCCACCGTCTCCATCTGCACTTGCGGCACGACAGGCGCTTGCGGCGCGGCGGGTGCTTCGACGGTCACCTGACGTTGCTCGTCCTGACGGGAAAACAGCATCGGCAGGAAAATCACTGCCAGCGCGACCAGCACCAAAGCGCCAACCATGCGCTGCTTGTACGCTTTATCCAGCAAAGCCATTTGCCGCTTCCTCCGTGGAGCGCCGGGCCAGCCATTCAAGGGCCTCGGCGACACAATAAAATGATCCGAACAACAGAATCTCGTCGTCACTGGCGGCTACTGCGCACTGCCCTTCCAGCGCAGCGGCGACACTGTCGTAAGACGTGACCGACGCACCAAGGTTCTGCAATGCAGCGTTTAATTCAGCCACCGGACGGGCACGCGGAGAATCCAGCGGCGCCACCGCCCAATGCTCGACACTAGCATTCAATTCGCTGACAACACCATCCAGATCCTTGTCGGCCAACAGACCAAACACCGCCAGGCGCTTGCCGACCGGTGGTCGCGAGGCCAGACGACGAGCCAGATACTCGGCGGCATGCGGGTTATGCCCGACATCCAGCAACAGGTTCAGACGCTTGCCGTTCCAATCGAACGAGCGGCGATCCAGTCGACCGACCACACGAGTCGCCTGCAAGGCCGCGACAATCTGCTGCGCATTCCACGGCAAACCGAGCAGCAAGTACGCCTGCAACGCCAACGCGGCGTTCTCCATCGGCAGATCAAGCAGCGGCAAGTCACGCAATTCGACAACCTGACCCCGCGCGTCGGTGCCGCGCCACTGCCAGTGCTGATCGGTGATCCCGAGGTCGAAATCACGACCACGAAGGAAGAACGGACAGGCCAGCTCACGCACTTTATCGAGCAACGGCTGCGGAGGATTCAGATCGCCGCACAAGGCAGGTTTGCCCTGACGGAAAATTCCGGCTTTCTCGAAAGCCACGGATTCGCGGGTGTCGCCCAGATAATCGGCGTGATCGACGCCAATACTGGTAACCAGCGCGATATCGGCATCGACCACGTTGACCGTGTCCAGCCGCCCGCCCAGCCCGACTTCCAGCACCACCGCATCCAGCCCGGCCTGCTGAAACAGCCAGAACGCCGCGAGGGTGCCCATTTCGAAGTAAGTCAGGGAAGTGTCGCCGCGCCCGGCCTCGACTGCTGCGAAGGCTTCGCACAGCTGCGCGTCAGTGGCTTCGACGCCATTGAGCTGCACCCGCTCGTTGTAACGCAGCAGGTGCGGAGAATTGTAGACACCAACGCTCAGGCCCTGCGCCCGCAGCAATGAAGCCACGAATGCGCAGGTCGAACCCTTGCCGTTGGTGCCGGTGACCGTGATCACCCGAGGCGCCGGCTGGCCCAGCCCCATGCGGGACGCTACCTGTTGTGAACGCTCCAGGCCCATGTCGATGGCCGAAGGATGCAACTGCTCAAGGTAGGCGAGCCATTCGCCAAGGGTGCGCTCGGTCATAGGCCAGCAGGGACCGGTGGAACCACGATCGGCTCGATTGGCGCGGCGACGAATTTCGGCGTCGGCTTGCCAGTCATTTGTGCCAGCAGGTTACCCAGACGCGGGCGCAGTTCCTGACGGTGGATGATCATGTCGATCGCGCCGTGTTCCAGCAGGAACTCGCTGCGCTGGAAGCCTTCCGGCAGTTTCTCACGCACGGTTTGTTCGATAACGCGCGGACCAGCGAAGCCGATCAGGGCTTTCGGCTCACCGACGATCACGTCGCCAAGCATCGCCAGACTCGCCGAAACACCGCCGTAGACCGGGTCGGTCAGCACGGAGATGAACGGAATGCCTTCTTCACGCAGACGCGCCAGCACTGCCGAGGTCTTGGCCATCTGCATCAGCGAGATCAGCGCTTCCTGCATGCGCGCACCACCGGAGGCGGCAAAGCAGATCATCGGGCAGCGGTTTTCCAGCGCGTAGTTGGCGGCGCGAACGAAGCGCTCACCGACGATGGCGCCCATGGAACCGCCCATGAAGGCGAATTCAAAGGCCGAAACCACCACTGGCATGCCCAGCAAGGTGCCGCTGACGGAGATCAGCGCGTCTTTTTCGCCAGTCTGCTTCTGGGCAGCGGTCAGGCGATCCTTGTACTTCTTGCCGTCGCGGAATTTCAGACGGTCAACCGGCTCCAGATCGGCGCCCAGTTCGTTGCGACCTTCAGCATCGAGGAAGATGTCGATGCGTGCACGCGCGCCGATGCGCATGTGATGGTTGCATTTAGGGCAAACGTCCAGGGTCTTTTCCAGCTCTGGACGATACAACACCGCCTCGCAAGACGGGCATTTGTGCCACAGACCTTCAGGGACCGAGCTCTTCTTGACCTCGGAACGCATGATCGAAGGGATCAGTTTGTCTACTAACCAGTTGCTCATGCTTTCTTTCTCCAGTACCGGCGGCCCGAACGCTCTGGTTCGCAGCCCCGCGTATGCCCTTCAGCTAAATTCATGTGTGTGGCGATGGTTGGTGGAAAGCCACGGTCAGCGCGAAACATGACCTGCGTGCGATCCAGAAACCCTCAGCCGCGCCTGCTTTGTGCAAGTGCATTGATGGACGGCGGCAGACTGCCAGCCGTCACATCAATATGGCGCTTTGCGTACCGCGTTGATGAACGCGCGAATCTTTGCGTGATCCTTGATGCCTTTGCTCACCTCTACCCCACCGCTGACATCTACCGCGTACGGTTTTACCCGAGCCACGGCGTCTGCAACGTTCTCCGGGGTCAAACCACCCGCGAGAATCAACGGCTTGCTCAAACCTTGCGGAATCAATGACCAGTCGAAGGCCTCGCCGGTTCCGCCCGGTACGCCTTCGACATAAGTGTCGAGCAGTACACCGCTGGCGCTCGGGTAGGCATCCACCGCTGCGGCAATATCATCACCCTCCTTGACCCGCAACGCCTTGATGTACGGGCGATGCCAGCCTTCGCAATCTTCCGCGACCTCATCACCATGGAACTGCAACAGATCCAGCGGCACGGCATCGAGGATTTCCCCCAACTCGCAGCGGCTGGCGTTGACGAACAGGCCCACGGTGGTCACGAACGGCGGCAATGCCTGAATAATCGCTCGCGCCTGCTGCACCGTGACCGCACGCGGACTCTTGGCATAGAACACGAACCCGATCGCATCCGCCCCGGCCTCAACGGCGGCCAGCGCATCTTCTATGCGGGTAATCCCGCAGATCTTGCTGCGAACGGCTGACATATCGAGAAAAACTCCGAGGCAAAATCCGGGAAAGTCCCGGATGGTAACAAAAGCGTTCGAGGGCGTCAGCCGTCAAGTTCGGAGAAACCCGTAAGGAAATGTGGCCCGATAAAACGCTCGGGCAACGGGAATTCGTCGTGGTACTCAACCTGCACCAGATACAAGCCGTACGGATGTGCCGTAACGCCACCGGAACGGCGCTCGCGACTTTCCAGCACTTCCTTCATCCACTCGACCGGGCGCTCGCCGGCACCAATGGTCATCAACACGCCAGCGATATTGCGCACCATATGATGCAGGAACGCATTGGCGCGAATATCGAGCACGATCATCTTGCCGTGACGGGTCACGCGCAGGTGATGCATCTTCTTGATCGGCGACTTGGCCTGGCACTGGCCGGCACGGAACGCACTGAAATCGTGGGTGCCAATCAGGTACTGCGCAGCCTCAGCCATGCGCTCGACGTCGAGCGGGCGGTGGTTCCAGGTGATTTCTTCGTTGAGATGCGCCGGGCGGATCTGATCGTTGTAGATCACGTAGCGATAGCGACGGGCGATGGCCTTGAACCGCGCATGGAAATGCGCTGGCATCACCCGCGCCCAACTGACACTGATGTCGTGAGGCAGATTGATATTGGCGCCCATGACCCAGGCTTTCAGCGAACGATCGACGGTCGTATCAAAGTGCACCACTTGCCCGCAGGCATGCACGCCGGCGTCGGTGCGTCCGGCGCACTGCAGCGAAACCGGTGAATTGGCGACTTTCGACAGCGCTTTTTCGAGTTCTTCCTGAACCGTTGCCACACCCGTCAACTGACGCTGCCAGCCGCTGTAGCGCGAGCCTTTGTACTCAACGCCCAGCGCGACGCGGTAAAAGCCGTCGGGGGCCATTTCGGCGACCGGGTTATCTATGTTTGCCAAGGTGGGACAGCCTGCTGTTTGTGCAAAGGCGGGCATTATAAGGCTGTGGTTCAGGGATGCCAGAGTTCTCTATTGGCAGTTCTGGCCCTATCGCGAGCAGGCTCACTCCTACAGGGGAACGCATTCCAAATGTAGGAGTGAGCCTGCTCGCGATAGCAATCATTCAGACACCACTGAATCCGGCACAAACAAAAACGGCAGCCTCAATGGGCTGCCGCTTTCGTTTACCGCTGGCCTTACTACAAGCTCGAGAGCATTTCCTTGGCCTCGCCACGTTGTTTCTCGTCACCCTCGGTCAACACTTCGTTGAGGATGTCGCGCGCACCATCGCTGTCGCCCATGTCGATGTAGGCCTGAGCCAGATCGAGCTTGGTCGCCGCTTCGTCGGTGCCGGCGAGGAAGTCGAAATCATCTTCGCCCAGATCATCACCCTTCATTGCATCGGCTTCGGTGAAGGTCGGTTCGGCGATGCTTTGCGACAGGCGATCCAGCTCGGCGTTGACGTCATCCAGCTCAGCCGCGAACGCATCCGGTTCGGCCGCTGGATTGCTGTCCATTTCGTCGGCCAGCGACAGATCGAAATCGGCCGGCAGCTCCAGATCATCTTGTGGCACGTCAGCCACCACTGGCGCCTCGACCGGCGGCAGATCCTTCACGCCTTCGTCCAGGTCCAGCAGGAAGTCATCGTCCGCCAGATCAACCGCTGGAGCTGCCGACTCGGCACCGAGGTCCAGATCGAGGTCGAAGTCCGACAGATCATCCAGATTCTCTTTGATGTCGGTCTGCTGTTGCAGCACCGATTCGAAGCTCAGGTCGTCGTCCGCCGGGAATTCGTCCAGCTCGACCGGCGCTTCAGGCTCAACCACCGGCGCAGGCTCTACCGGCGTGATGTTGTCGAGATCGTCCAGGCTCAGATCAAACGCGCTGTCGAGGTCATCTTCCACCGGCGCTGGCGCCGGTGCTTCAGGCTCATCGAGCAGCAGATCCTTGACGTATTGCGCATCCAGCTCGGCAGCCACGGCGGCAGCGGCCAGACCACTGGCAGCGACGACGGCCATGGCCGGGAAGCGGCTTTTCAGTTCTTCGACCTTGGCGAAGTTGTCGCCGTTGGCCACCAGCTGACGCTCCTGACCGACGAACGCGTCGCGGTCGCCCTGCTGACCGTAGACTTCCATCAGCTTCAGACGCAGATCACTGCGCTGCGGCTCCAGGCTGACGCCCTCTTCGAGCAGCGCGGCAGCCTGATTCAGGCGACCGGCGTTGATATGCGACTGCGCCTTGTCGAGCACGTCATCGGATCGCTCGGCGGCGGGAGCTACCAGCGGCGCGGCAATCGGCTCAGCCATCACGATCGGGGCGACTACCGGAGCCACTACGGGTGCAGGTGCCGGAGTGCTGAGCTTGACGCTCGCCGCCGGGGTTTCCAGACCTTCGAAGCTGCTTTCCGGCAGATCCTGCTCGGCGGAGAACTCTTGCTCTTCCGACAGCGCGCGGGCCATGCGCATGTGTTTCTCGGCCTCTTGCTGTGCTTTGCGGCGACGCGCCAGCAGCAACAACAGGAGCAGCAGAACCACAGCACCGCCACCCACCAGACCCAGCAGGATCGGGTTGGTCAGCAGTTCGTTAAAGGTTTTCTCGTCTTCGACCACCGGTTTCGGCGCGACCACTGGCTCGACGACTGGCGTTTCAGCCGGTGGTGCAATGGCGGACTCTGGCGTCGGCGCTGCGTCTGCCGGAGTAGCTGGCGGGGTGGCGGCGAGCTCAGCCGTGATTGCAGGCACCGCCGGTGCGGCAGGATTGGTGGCCGGCGCAGTGCCCGCGCCTTCAGCTTGCAGTTTTGCCAACTGATTGTTCTTCAGCTCGATCAGCTTTTGCAGCTTGTCCAGCTGACTCTGCAGATCGGACATGCGGCTTTTCAGTTCCTCGTTGTCACGACGGGTCGTGTCGAGGCTTTCCTGAGTGACCGCGAGCTTGTTGCTCAGTGCCTTGGCATCACCTGCCGGGCCTTTGCCGCGCGCCTTGGCGCTTTCAGCGGAGACCAGGCTCAGATTGTCCTGGGCGTTCTGTGCTGCACCGGTGTTACCGCGACCACGGTTGGTCGCATCGAGCTGCTGCTGACCAGTGCCCGGTTTGGCCACATAACGACGACCCTGACGCCAGGCTTCGTTTTGCGCTGCCACTTCGGCAATCGCTTTCGACTGCGGCAATGCCGTGCTTTGCACCGCATCCGGCAGACGCAACACCTGGCCGGTTTTCAGGCGGTTGATGTTGCCACCGATGAATGCATCCGGGTTCAGCGCTTGAATAGCGAGCATGGTCTGCTGCACCGAGCCGCCGGTACGCGCCTTCGCGGCGATTTCCCACAGGGTATCGCGCGGCGTGGTGGTGTATTGCGTCGGGTGCGTGGCGCCAGTGGTCGGCGCGGCGATGGTCTGCGACGGCGCTGGCTGTGCGGCGGCGTCAGCGGTCTGTGGCGAGAACTTCGACGGATCCAGCAGCACGCTGTAGTCGCGCAGCAGACGGCCGTTCGGCCACATCACCTGCACGAGGAATTTGACCATCGGCTCCGACAGCGGCTTGCTCGACGTTACGCGCAGCACGCTTTTGCCGCTGGCGTTGAGCACCGGGGTAAAGGTCAGATCGTTGAGGAAGGCCTGGCGGTCGACGCCGGCCTTGGCAAAATCTTCGGGTGAAGCCAGGCTCGGCACCACTTCGGCAGCAGTGAGATCCTTGACGTCGAGCAGCTCGATTTCAGCCACCAGCGGCTGGTTCAGGGTCGACTTCAGGGTCAGCTCCCCGAGCCCGAGGGCATGCGCCATACCGGAGGACAGCGCCGAGGCGGCCGCTATTGCTAACACCAGTTTGCGAACTTGAACCATAGCCTCATCCTTTGTTTGAACGTTCCTCGGCCAGCGAGAAGATGTTGAATACCGCTGCCGTAAGGCATTGCGCGCGACGACGACAGATGTCGCGCGCGATCATTTCTTTGATGCCCCGGAAAGTCCCGGAGGGTGACACGTTATCAAGCAATCTGGGCAAGCATAGCGCTCACCTAGAATCAGTCGACAAATTGTTGCCAAGTATCTTTTACAGCAGGTCTTTTATCAACAATTCAGCCACCTGCACAGCGTTAAGGGCCGCGCCTTTGCGTACGTTATCTGACGTCAGCCACAGATTTAGTTCCGCCGGATCGTCGACACCGCTGCGCACGCGACCGACATAAACCACATCCTGCCCTACCGCGTCACCGACCGCAGTCGGGTAATCACCGGCCTCGACCAGCTCGATACCCGGCGCATCTTCGAGTGCAGCGTTGACTTTTGCCAGGTCGACAGCCGACGTTGACTGCAAGGTCACGCTAAGGCTATCGCCAAAAAACACCGGGGCTTGAACGCAAGTTGCGGAAATCTTTAATAAAGGCTTGGCCAGCACCTGACGCAACTCGCGCACCAGACGTTTTTCCAGCAGCGTATGGCCCTGCGCGTCGGGCATGCCGACCTGAGCCAGCAAGTTGAACGCCATCTGCCGATCAAAGAACGTCGGCTCCAATGGACGCATGTTCAGCAGCTCGGCGGTCTGCCGCGCCAGCTCGGTCACGGCTTCGCGTCCCTGGGCGGAAACGGCCAGATTGGCGGTGACGTTGACATATTGCAGGTCAAGCAGATCAAGCAGTGGCGCCAATACCACGGCGAGCGAAGTGGCCGACGGGCTTGGGCTGCTGATCTGAAACGGCGCTTTCAAACCAGCGAGCACTTCGGCGTTGGCTTCGGGTACTACTTGCGGCGCCTGATCGGCCGGCAGCGCGCCGGACAAGTCGATCAGCGAGCAACCGGCGGCGTGGACACGGGCGGCGTAGCTCAGGGTAATCGCCGGGCCTGCGGCGAAAAACACCAGTTTGACCTTGCTGAAATCGAACTCGTCGACTTCGCGAACGCGCACGTTCTTGTTGCGGTACAGCACCGAGCTGCCGGCGGATTCGCTGCTCGCCAGCAGGTGCAGGGTACCGACCGGGAAGTCGCGTTCTTCGAGAATCTGCACGAGGGTTTCGCCGACAGTACCGGTGGCGCCGATCACGGCAATATCTAGGGTCTGGGTCATGGTGCGAGCCTCTGGCGAAACGGGGGGAGCGGCACTTTACCGGGTGACTGGCGCACAGGCAATTTCTGCCCACCCAGATCGTTCCCACGCTCTGCGTGGGAATGCCACATCGGACGCTCTGCGTTCGGCTTGTAAAGGGACGCGGAGCGTCCCGGGATGCATTCCCACGCAGAGCGTGAGAACGATCGGCATAAAAAAACCCGCACCTCTTTCAAGGCACGGGCTCTTTCATTGCCGCAAACGATCAACGCTCAAGCAAAATCCGCAGCATGCGACGCAGCGGTTCGGCCGCGCCCCACAGCAGTTGGTCACCGACGGTGAAGGCACCGACGAACTGCGAACCCATGTTCAGCTTGCGCAGACGACCCACCGGCACATTCAGGGTGCCGGTAACCTTGGTCGGGCTCAGCTCCTGCATGCTGATCTCGCGCTGGTTTGGCACCAGTTTGACCCAAGGGTTGTGCTGGCTGATCAGCCCTTCGATATCGGCGATCGGCACGTCTTTGTTCAGCTTGATGGTCAGCGCCTGGCTGTGGCAACGCATGGCGCCGATGCGCACGCAGATGCCGTCGACCGGGATCGGGCTCTTGAAGCGGCCGAGGATCTTGTTGGTCTCGGCCTGGGCCTTCCACTCTTCGCGGCTCTGGCCGTTCGGCAGTTCCTTGTCGATCCACGGGATCAGGCTACCGGCCAGCGGTACGCCGAAGTTTTCGGTCGGGTACGCTTCGCTGCGCATGGCATCGGCCACGCGACGGTCGATGTCGAGGATCGCGCTGGCCGGATCAGCCAGTTGATCGGCGACAGCGGCGTGGGTCGCGCCCATTTGCTTGATCAGTTCACGCATGTTCTGCGCGCCGGCACCCGAGGCCGCCTGATAGGTCATGGCGCTCATCCACTCAACCAGACCGGCTTCGAACAGACCGCCCAGGCCCATCAGCATCAGGCTGACGGTGCAGTTGCCGCCGATGTAGTTCTTGGTGCCCGCGTCGAGCTGCTGGTCGATGACCTTGCGGTTGACCGGATCGAGAATGATCACCGCGTCATCGTTCATGCGCAGGCTCGAGGCCGCGTCGATCCAGTAACCCTGCCAGCCGGCTTCGCGCAGCTTGGGGAACACTTCGCTGGTGTAGTCGCCGCCCTGGCAGGTCAGGATCACGTCGAGGGTCTTCAGCTCGTCAATGCTGTAAGCATCCTTGAGCGGAGCAATGTCCTTGCCCACGGACGGGCCTTGGCCACCGACGTTGGACGTGGTGAAAAACACCGGCTCGATTAGATCGAAATCCTGCTCTTCCAGCATCCGCTGCATGAGCACGGAACCGACCATCCCGCGCCAACCGATCAGACCTACACGTTTCATCGCAACTACACCTTCTTGAAAAGTGGGCCGCTGCTTTGTATTGAATTTCGCAGCGGGCCCGAGAGATTACAGATTCCGCAGCGCGGCGACTACTGCGTCGCCCATTTCCTGCGTACCGACTTTGGTGCAACCGGCCGAATAGATGTCGCCAGTACGCAGCCCTTGATCAAGGACAACGCTGACAGCTTTTTCGATAGCATCGGCCGCGTCGTGCAGATTGAAGCTGTAACGCAGCATCATCGACACCGACAGAATGGTTGCCAACGGGTTGGCGATGCCTTTGCCAGCGATGTCCGGCGCCGAACCGTGGCACGGCTCGTACATGCCCTTGTTGTTGGAGTCCAGCGAGGCCGACGGCAGCATGCCGATGGAGCCGGTGAGCATCGACGCTTCGTCGGAGAGGATGTCGCCGAACATGTTGTCGGTGACGATCACGTCGAACTGCTTCGGCGCGCGCACCAGTTGCATGGCGGCGTTGTCGACGTACATGTGGCTCAGTTCGACTTCCGGGTAATCCTTGGCCACTTGCTCGACCACTTCACGCCACAGTTGGCTGGACGCCAGCACGTTGGCCTTGTCCACCGAGCAGAGCTTTTTGCCACGGACCATGGCCATGTCGAAACCGACACGGGCGATGCGGCGGATTTCGCTTTCGCTGTACGGCAGCGTGTCGTAGGACTGACGCTCGCCGTTTTCCAGGGTACGGGTGCCGCGTGGCGCGCCGAAGTAGATGCCGCCGGTCAGTTCACGGACGATGAGGATGTCCAGGCCAGCAACGATTTCCGGCTTCAGGCTCGAAGCATCGGCCAGTTGCGGGTACAGAATCGCCGGACGCAGGTTGCCGAACAGGCCCAGCTGCGCACGGATTTTCAGCAGGCCACGCTCAGGGCGGATGTCACGCTCGATGGTGTCCCATTTCGGGCCGCCAACGGCGCCCAGCAACACGGCGTCCGCAGCGCGAGCGCGGTCGAGGGTTTCATCGTCCAGCGGCACGCCGTGCTTGTCGATGGCGGCGCCACCGATCACGTCATGGCTCAGCTCGAAGCCCAGGCTGTATTTGTCGTTGGCCAACTCCAGCACCTTGACCGCTTCGGCCATGATTTCCGGACCAATACCGTCACCTGGGAGAATCAGAATCTGCTTGCTCATGCTTTCCTCGTGTCTTCAGTCGGTGCGCCTTTACCGGCACGCCCGGAAAAATTCTTATCGCTCGGCCATCAGTACGATCACATCGGTACTGAACGAGCCGTCGGCATCAATCTCAAAATATTCACGCACTTCGTGGCCCATCGACTGCTGCAACTGGCGGATCGCGGCGCGCAGCACTTCAGGCGTGCGCATGCGTTCAACCCAACTGGTGTACTCCAGACGCAGGCGCTGACGCGTGGTACTGCTTACATGCAAACCGGCCTCGCTGACCTGACGCAGCCATTCGGCGGCGGAATAATCGCGCACATGGCTGGTGTCACGCAGCACCTCGACGCTTTGCAGGTAAGTGTCGAACAACGGACTGCCCGGTGACAACACATCAACGAACGCCGCCACACCGCCCGGCTTCAACACCCGACGCACTTCGCGCAGAGCCACACCGAGATCGCTCCAGTGATGCGCCGAATACCGGCTGAACACGAAGTCGAACTCGCCATCGGCAAACGGCAGGCGCTCGGCGGCGCCGTTGACCGTGGCAATGTTGGTGAAACCGCGATCAACGGCCGCAGCGGCGACCACGTCGAGCATTTGCTGCGACAGGTCGTAGGCGACCACTTCCCTGACCAGCGGTGCGACGTGAAAACTGACGTGACCGGCGCCGCAGCCCAGATCCAGCACCCGGGCGCTGCCCTGCCCTATCAGCTCAGCCTGTAGCAGGGCGAACTCGGTGCCTTGAGCGTGAACGGCGCTGCTCAGGTAGGCGGCGGCCTGTTCACCGAATTGCTTTTGTACGACCTGAGTGTGTTGGGCGGTGCTGGTCATGGTCACATCCTTCTGGGTTTTAGCCTTTTATTGCCTGGACTAACGCCTTCGCGAGCAAGCTCGCTCCCACACTTGAAATGCATTCCCCTGTGGGAGCGAGCTTGCTCGCGAAGAGGCCAGCCTGAACTGCATCAATTCAAAAGTTGCTTATGCGTCGCGGAACAACCACGGCTGGCTAACCCGATGCTTGGCCTCAAACGTCGCGATCGCATCACCGTCCTGCAAGGTCAAACCGATATCGTCCAGACCATTCAACAGGCAATGCTTGCGGAACGCATCGATCTCGAAGCTGTACACCTTGCCATCCGGACGGGTCACGGTCTGCGCTTGCAGATCGACCTGCAATTGATAGCCCGGCTCAGCCTCGACCTGCTTGAACAACTCATCGACTTCAGCGTCGCTCAAGATGATCGGCAGCAAGCCGTTCTTGAAGCTGTTGTTGAAGAAAATGTCGGCGTAGCTCGGCGCGATGATGCTGCGGAAACCGTATTCTTCCAGCGCCCATGGCGCGTGTTCACGGCTGGAGCCGCAACCGAAGTTCTCACGGGCCAGCAACACGCTGGCGCCTTGATAACGCTCGGCGTTGAGCACGAAGTCCTTGTTCAACGGGCGCTTGGAGTTGTCCTGATACGGTTGCCCGACATCGAGGTAACGCCACTCGTCAAACAGGTTCGGGCCGAAACCGGTGCGCTTGATCGACTTCAAGAACTGCTTCGGAATGATCTGGTCGGTGTCGACGTTGGCACGATCCAGAGGCGCGACAAGACCAGTGTGCTGGGTAAAAGCTTTCATGCTGCGCTCCTTTAGATCAATTCACGAACGTCGATGAAACGACCGTTCACCGCTGCCGCAGCTGCCATGGCCGGGCTGACGAGGTGGGTACGGCCACCGGCACCCTGACGGCCTTCGAAGTTACGGTTGGAGGTCGAGGCGCAATGCTCGCCGGACTCCAAACGATCCGGGTTCATCGCCAGGCACATCGAGCAGCCCGGCTCACGCCATTCAAAACCGGCTTCGAGGAAAATCTTGTCCAGACCTTCGGCCTCAGCCTGCGCCTTGACCAGACCCGAACCCGGTACCACGATCGCTTGCTTGATAGTCGAAGCGACTTTGCGGCCCTTGGCGATCACCGCCGCAGCGCGCAAATCTTCGATCCGCGAGTTGGTGCAGGAACCGATAAACACGCGATCCAGTTGAATGTCGGTGATCGCCTGATTGGCGGTCAAACCCATGTATTTCAAAGCGCGGACGATCGAGTCGCGCTTGACCAGATCCATCTCTTTGGCCGGGTCCGGCACGTTCTGATCAACGGCCAAAACCATTTCCGGCGAAGTGCCCCAGCTGACTTGCGGCTTGATCTGTGCGGCGTCGAGTTCAACCACGGTGTCAAACTTGGCGTCAGCGTCGGAAACCAGGTCTTTCCAGGCCTCGACGGCCATGTCCCATTCGGCGCCTTTCGGTGCAAAAGGACGGCCCTTCACGTAATCGACAGTCTTCTGGTCCGCTGCCACCAGGCCAACGCGGGCACCGGCTTCGATGGACATGTTGCAGATGGTCATGCGGCCTTCAACGGACAAGTCGCGGATCGCGCTGCCGGCGAACTCGATGGCATGGCCGTTACCGCCGGCGGTGCCGATCTTGCCGATCACCGCGAGGACGATGTCCTTGGCGGTCACGCCGAACGGCAATTGCCCTTCGACGCGCACCAGCATGTTTTTCATTTTCTTCGCGACCAGGCACTGGGTGGCGAGCACGTGCTCGACCTCGGAAGTGCCGATACCGTGCGCCAGAGCGCCGAAGGCGCCGTGGGTCGAGGTGTGCGAGTCGCCGCAGACCACGGTCATGCCCGGCAAGGTCGCGCCCTGCTCCGGGCTGATCACGTGAACGATGCCTTGGCGGACGTCGTTCATCTTGAACTCGACGATGCCGTATTCATCGCAGTTGTCATCGAGGGTCTGAACCTGCAAACGCGAGACCTGATCGGCAATGGCTTCGATGCCGCCCTTGCGCTCTGGAGTCGTTGGTACGTTGTGGTCCGGGGTCGCGATGTTGGCATCGATGCGCCAAGGCTTGCGCCCGGCCAAACGCAGGCCTTCAAAGGCTTGCGGCGAAGTCACTTCGTGGATGATGTGACGATC
Organism: Pseudomonas sp. 29; assembly: GCF_002754355.1. Classification (NCBI taxonomy): domain Bacteria; kingdom Pseudomonadati; phylum Pseudomonadota; class Gammaproteobacteria; order Pseudomonadales; family Pseudomonadaceae; genus Pseudomonas; species Pseudomonas sp. 29. Next base: position 5,122,890 of record NZ_PEEY01000001.1, on the reverse strand, counting down.
GATATAAATCAGCGCCGAGCCATCGTCGCGCTGCTTGACCAAATGCGAATCCCAGAGCTTGTCGTAGAGCGTTTTGCCGGCCATCAGACGGTTCCTCATCAGCTTGTTTCTATGCCCTGGGCTTATCAATAACCCTTTGGCTTGTGAGGCCGATCCTATGGGGTTAGATTAAATAACTCAAATTCATATTTTTTATGCTTTGGATAACCAACTGGAATACGAACATGGATCTGGCCAACCTCAATGCTTTTATCGCGATTGCCGAGACCGGCAGCTTCTCCGGCGCCGGCGAACGGCTGCACCTGACACAGCCGGCGATCAGCAAACGCATCGCCGGGCTGGAGCAGCAATTGAAGGTGCGCCTGTTCGATCGGCTGGGTCGTGAAGTCGGCCTGACCGAGGCCGGCCGCGCCCTGTTGCCACGGGCTTATCAGATTCTCAACGTGCTGGATGACACCCGCCGCGCCCTGACCAATCTGACCGGCGAAGTCAGCGGGCGCCTGACCCTGGCCACCAGTCACCACATCGGCTTGCACCGCTTGCCGCCGCTGTTAAGGGAATTCACCCGCCGTTACCCACAAGTGGCGCTGGATATTCAGTTCCTCGATTCGGAAGTGGCCTATGAAGAAATTCTCCATGGCCGCGCCGAATTGGCGGTCATCACCCTGGCGCCGGAGCCGCACGCACTGGTCAAAGCCACGCCGGTCTGGGACGACCCGCTGGACTTTGTGGTCGCCCCGGAGCATTCGCTGATCAGCAATGGCCCCGTCACTCTGGCGGACATTGCCGGTCATCCGGCGGTTTTCCCCGGTGGCAACACCTTCACGCACCACATTGTCCAACGGTTATTCGAGGCCCAGAGCCTGACGCCGAACATCGCCATGAGTACCAACTACCTGGAAACCATCAAGATGATGGTCTCGATCGGCCTGGCCTGGAGCGTTTTGCCGCGCACCATGCTCGACGAGCAGGTGGCAAGCATCGTATTGCCGGGCATACAGCTCAGTCGCCAGCTAGGCTATATCCTGCACACTGAACGGACGCTCTCGAATGCGGCGCGGGCCTTTATGGCCTTACTGGATGCACAAATCGATCTGCCAGGGACTTGAGGCCATCTTGTGCTACTCCTAAAGAGCCGCTACCCCTGTGCCTAACGTCACCCTCAGCTCAAGGCTTGTCCACGATGCCGAAATCTGTTGACCGAATTCCGCCGATGCCGCGTATTCAGGCGATTGACCCGCGACATTCCGAGCAGAGCTGGGAGAGCGCGCCGCAATTGCTGGCGGCGCTCAACGGCGCGCGGCTCGGCGCCTGGTACTGGGACATCGAGCGCGGGCAGATCAGTTGGTCGCGTGGCACCCAGGCCTTGTTCGGTTTCGACCCGCGCCAGCCGCTGCCGGCAGACCTTGAATACCTTGATCTGCTGCCCCCGGAAGACCGCGCGAAAACGGTTCGCGCCTTCCACGCGGTGATTGCCGGGGCGCCGCTGGAACAAGCGATGCACCACCGCATCCGCTGGCCTGACGGCAGCCTGCACTGGCTGGAGATCAGCGGCAGCCTGCTGCCGGATAAAAACGGCCGCCCCCGAATGATCGGGGTGATTCGCGAAATCACCCACCAGCGCCAGCGCGAGCAGGCGCTGAGCAGTTCGGAAAAACGTTTCGCGACACTTTTTCACCTGTGCCCGAACATGGTCCTGCTGACCCGTCAGGAAGACGGTTTGATCAGCGAGGCCAATCAGTATTTTGAAAGCCTGTTTGGCTGGCCAGTGCAGAGCGCCATCGGCCGCACCACGCTGGAGCTGGGTTTGTGGGTGCACCCGGAGCAACGTGCAGAACTGGTGAAAAAAACCAAAGCCAAAGGCGAGCTGATCGCCATGGAAGTGCAGTTTCGCGCGAGCAACGGGCAGATCCACGACGGCATTCTCAGTGCGCAGAAAGTCGAACTCGAAGGCCAGCCGTATCTGCTCAGTACGTTTCTCGACACCACCGAACGCAAAGCCGCCGAACACGCCTTGAAGGACAGCCAGGAACGTCTCGATCTGGCGCTGGACTCGGCACAGCTCGGCACCTGGGACTGGCACATTCCCAGCGGTATGCTCTACGGCTCGGCGCGCGCCGCGCAGTTGCACGGGCTGGAGCCGAAACCGTTTCATGAGTCGTTCGAAGAGTTTTTCGAAGGCGTCCCCGGCGAGGAACGCGACAGCATGCGCGACGCCTACCGCAGCCTGCGCGAAGGCCCGGCGGGCAATTATCAGTTGACCTATCGCGTGCAATTGCCGGACGGCAGTTCGCGCTATCTGGAAAGCCGCGCCCGCCTTTACCGCGACGACAACGGCGCGCCGCTGCGCATGGCCGGCACGCTGCTCGACATCACCGATCAGGTCGAGCGTGAACAGCGGCTGGTGGCCTCGGAAGAGAAATTCGCCACGCTGTTCCAGGTCAGCCCGGACCCGATCTGCGTCACCCGCCAGGACAGTGGCGAGTTCATCGAAATCAATAACAGTTTTACCCAGACCTTCGGCTGGAGCGCCGCCGACGTCATCGGCCATACCGCCGAAGAAATCGGCCTGTGGGATGCCTCGGCAAAAAGCCTGCAACGGATTGAACGGGTCATCCGCGAACAGGGCTTGAGCAATGTCGCGATCATCGTGCAACACAAGGACGGCCAGTCGCTGACCTGTGTGATTTCCAGCCGGCAGATCAGCGTCGGCGACCAGGCTTGTATCGTCACCACTCTGCGCGACATCACCCAGCAGCAGCGCTCGGAAGCAGCGCTGAAAGCCAGTGAGGAGAAATTCGCCAAGGCGTTCCACTCCAGTCCCGACGCAATCACCATCACCGAGCGCGACACCGGGCGTTATCTGGAGGTCAACGACGGTTTTTGCCGTCTCACTGGCTATCGTGCCGAAGAGGTCGTGGGCAAAACGGTTTATCAGGTGGGTATTTGGGCTGAAGAGAAACAGCGTTCGGCGTTACTCGCCGAGTTGCAGATCAAGGGCCGCGTGCACCATCAGGAAATGCTCGGGCGCAACAAACGCGGGGAAATACTGACCGTGGAAGTCTCGGTCGAGCCGATCACCCTCAATGAAACCGCGTGCCTGCTGCTGACCGCCCGAGACGTCAGCCTGCTGAAAAACGCCGAAGCACAGATCCGGCATCTGGCCTATCACGACCCGCTGACCAACCTGCCCAATCGCGCCCTGCTGATGGATCGCCTGAGCCAGCAGATCGCCCTGCTCAAGCGCCACAATCTGCGCGGCGCCTTGCTGTTTCTCGACCTCGATCACTTCAAGCACATCAACGACTCTCTCGGCCACCCGGTCGGCGACACCGTGCTGAAAATCATCACGGCGCGGCTCGAAGCCAGTGTGCGCATGGAAGATACCGTCGCGCGCCTCGGTGGCGACGAGTTTGTCGTGCTGCTCAGCGGCCTCGAAGGCTCGCGCAATGAGGTCAGCGTGCAGGTGCGTAATCTGGCCGACACTCTGCGCGAATTGCTCTCGGAACCGATGTTCCTCGACGGCCAGCGCCTGCAAGTGACGCCAAGCATCGGCGTGGCGCTGATTCCCGATCATGGCTCGACGCCGACCGACCTGCTCAAACGCGCCGACATTGCCCTGTACCGGGCCAAGGATTCCGGGCGCAACACCACGCAGATGTATCACAACACCATGCAGAAGGCCGCCAGCGAACGGCTGCGCATGGAAACCGACTTGCGCCTGGCGCTGTCGCGCGGTGAATTCAACGTGCACTTTCAGCCGCAGGTCGACGCCCGCGACAACCGCATCATCGGCGCCGAAGCCTTGGTGCGCTGGAATCACCCGGAACTGGGTGCGCAGTCGCCCACCGAGTTCATCAAGGTACTGGAGGACAGCGGCCTGATTCTCGAAGTCGGCACCTGGATCCTCGACGAAGCCTGCAACGCGTTCAAACAACTGATCGCCCTGAAACTGGTCGACCCGCTGAATTTCAGCCTGTGCGTGAACATCAGTCCACGGCAGTTCCGCCAGAACGATTTCGTCGAGCGCATCGAACACAGCATGAGCAGCCATGGCCTGCCCTGCTCGCTACTGAAACTGGAGATCACCGAAGGCATCGTCATCCAGAATCTGGAAGACACCATCAGCAAAATGCGCCGGCTGAAAAAACTCGGCGTGAGCTTTGCGATGGATGATTTCGGCACTGGCTATTCGTCGCTGACTTACCTCAAGCGCCTGCCGGTGGACACGCTGAAAATCGATCAGTCGTTTATCCGCGATGCCACGACCGACCCGAACGATGCCGAGATCATCCGCGCGATTGTCGCCATGGCGCGCAGCCTGGAGCTGGAGGTGATTGCCGAGGGCGTCGAAACCCCGGAACAACTGGCGTTCCTGCAGGGTTTGGGCTGCCATTTGTATCAAGGCTATCTGCATAGCCGACCGGTTGCGCTCGAGGATCTGAAAAAGCTCTTGCCGTAACCGGTGCACGTTGCAACAGACGCGCAATTGCCACGATTTGCAGCAACCTGTAGGGTCGCGTTTTTTGCGCCGTTTCGAGATCTGACATGCAGGATGCAACCCTCCCCCGCCCGGCCCTGCTGGGCATCGACCTTGGCACCACCAACAGTCTGATCGCCGTCTGGCAGGACGGTCAGGCCAGACTGATTCCCAATGCCCTGGGTGATGTGCTGACGCCCTCGGTGGTCAGCCTCGATGAAGACGACACGATTCTGGTCGGCAAAGCCGCCCGCGCGCGCCTGACCACGCACCCGGATCGCACCGCCGCAGCATTCAAGCGCTTCATGGGCAGCGATAAGCAAGTCCAGCTCGGTACACGCCTGTTCAGTCCGGAAGAGCTGTCGGCGCTGGTACTCGGCTCACTCAAGCAGGACGCCGAAGCCTTTCTCGGCCACGCCGTTTCGGAAGCGGTGATTTCCGTCCCGGCCTATTTCAGTGACGAACAACGCAAACGCACGCTGTTCGCCGCCGAACTGGCCGGGCTCTCGGTGACACGCCTGATCAACGAGCCAACCGCCGCCGCGATGGCTTACGGGCTGCATGAACAGAAATTCGAACGCACGCTGATCTTCGATCTGGGCGGCGGCACCTTTGATGTCACGGTGCTGGAATACGCTTTGCCCCTGATCGAAGTGCACGCCTCCACTGGCGACAACTTTCTCGGCGGCGAAGACTTCACCGCTGCGCTGTTGCAGGCCTGCCTGAAACACTGGCAACTGACCGCGGCCATGGTCGATGCGCAAAGCATGGCCAGCCTCGGTGATGCCCTTGAGCAGCTCAAATGCAAACTCGCTGAAGGTGTTCAGCCGCTGAGCTGGCGCCATGGCGACAAAACGTTCGAGTGGTCGCTGGACGAAGCCGCTGCGGTGAAAATCTGGGAGCCGCTACTGGCCCGTTTGCGCGCACCGATCGAACAGGCGCTGCGCGATGCTCGCCTCAAGCCGCGCGACCTCGACAGCCTGGTTCTGGTCGGCGGCGCCACGCGCATGCCGGCGGTGCAGCAGATGGTTGCGACGTTGTTCGGGCGCCTGCCTTACCGGCATCTTGATCCGGATACCATTGTTGCGCTCGGGGCGGCGACGCAAGCGGCGTGCAAGGCCCGTGACGGGGCGGTTGAAGAGTTGATTCTGACGGATGTCTGCCCGTATACGCTGGGGATTGCGACCATGCGTGGAGAAGACATCAAAGGTGCCTTCTCGCCCATCATCGAACGTAACACCATCATTCCGACGTCAAGGGTGGAGCGCTATTACACCACCCAGCCCAAGCAAACAGTGCTGCGCATCGCCGTCTATCAGGGTGAACGGCCGTGGGTGTGCGACAACATTCTGATTGATGCTTTTGAAGTCACGTTGACGCCTACTCAACACATCCAGGAACTGGACGTGCGCTTCAGCTATGACATCAACGGTTTGCTCGAAGTCGACGTCACCCTGCTCGAAACCGGCGAGCGTCACAGTCACAGCATCGACCGCAGCCCCACGGGGCTGGATGAGCAAGCACGCCGAGACAGCCATAACCGGCTGTCGACGCTGAAAGTCCATCCACGTGACGCACTGCCCAACCGCACACTGCTGGCCCGTCTGGAGCGGGCATGGATGCAGAGCCTCGGCACACAACGCGAGCACATAGCCGAGTGGCTGCACAGCTTCACCACAGTGCTCGGCGGCCAGCAATCAGCGGAGATCGCCAGCCATCGCACAGAGCTGAACAAGGCACTGGATCAACTGCGCCTCTAGCCGTTGAGGCGCCGCAAGGCAGCCTGCAGGCCGCCGGACAGCATCTCGCTATCGCCGCTGTCCGGCGGCACACCATAGCGGTTGGGCAACTTGTCACCGGGAAAGCCGAACAGCAGCAGCGGCAGGAATGGCAACATCGGTGTCAGCGCCATGAAGATCAACAAGGTCGGGATGCCCCGGCCCATGTCGTGCAAGCGACGCAAAATCGCGCCAAATACCAGCAGAACTCCGAGTATCAGGATAAGAATGCCAGCGCCCGTGGTGCCACTGATCAGCCCTGCCACCGGTGCAATCACCACGCAGGCCAAGACCTGAGCGATAAAAGCCTTACGCCCCAACCGCGATCCCAGACGCCAGATCGCTGTCGCCGGTACCGGCTGAGCATCGCTTTTCGCCAGCAGTAATCGTTCCGACCAGGACAATATCGCGCACAGAGCCAGGCGCAGCCCGATGCTGTTCTGCACATCGTCCTTGCCCTGTTGCAGTTGGCGCAGGACGCGCGTTTTCGGCACGCCAGCAGCGCCATAGCGAATCAGGCCCTTGAGCGCATCCAGCGCTTCATACGCCAACAGTTTGTCGACGCCAAAATCGGTCAGCACTTTGCGCGGCGGCCACACCGGCTCGCCTTTGATCAAACCGTCGCGGAAGCCTTCGAACCAATCGTCCTCACAACTGATCGCCGCAATCGACTGCAACAATGCGCGATGCTGCTCAGCACTCAGGCTCGGATCGTGATAGAGCACGCCCCAGAACATCATCAACCCCAGCAAATCATCGCCGCAGGCAGCACGATCGCTTTCGAGGCAGGTGTAAAGCAGGCTATTGGCCGGCAATCGCGCGCTGTCGAGCGCCTGCTGAACGCTGAACAATTGCTGCACCAACAAGCCGTGCACCGGGTCATTGCCTTGCAACCATCCGAGCAAACCGGCGCAATGGCCTTGCTCACGCTGCAAGCGCCGTAACAACGGTTGCAGGCGACTCAACGGATGGGCCGGATTGAAAGGCAGGCGCTCCACGCACTGCGCGTCAATCATTTGCAGCCAGCGTTCGGGTTGTTCCAGCAATGCCAGCAAAAACAGGGTCTGCGCGTGCCACTCCCAAGCGGCCTCACCCAGCCCGACCGGCGGCAACTGAATCCCGCGACGGCTCAACTGGAGCATCAAGTCGAGTTCGGACAAGTCACAGTCGTCTTTGACCGCACCCAGCTTGAACGCCTCGGTCATGCGTTCCAGCGCAGTGTCGTTATAGGGCCGCAAGCGACGCAACCACAGACGACAAACTTTGTGCGACTCACCTTTTGTCAGCACCTGCGGCAATGGCTGAGGACGTGGATGCGCATCGCAGAAAGCGCTCATGGCCAGCGCAATCGGTGCCTCGCCCAACCAGCGCAGGTGTTGCGCAGCCTGATATTTGAATCCGCTCATCACCAGGCTTTCGAGGGCATCGATCGGCAGCGGAGCATCCACAATCTGCTGCAACAACGCCGCATCACCCCGATGCAGCGCCCAGGCGTACCGGTATAGATGCAGCAATCGGCTGTCGGCATTTTCGCCCAGCAATTGCGCGAGCAATGGCAGTTCATCAGCGGTCACGCGCCAATCGACAAAGCTTTGCGCAAGGCTCTCAAGCTTTAACCGCCCGACACCCAGCCAACGGTTCAGCGTCTCGGGATGTTGTGACGGAGAGCCATACACCTGGGCGTCATCGGCAAGATCCTCTGGCCAGGCAGAAATGCCCTGCAGACGATCGAATGCCTGAATCAGCAAGGGCAGAAAAGTCGGCTGGCGCTTGGCACACAGCTCCAGCAGACGACTTTCCGCCATCGAATGGCGATGCTCGTTCCACAGCCGGATCCAGCACGGCAATGCCTGATCGTCGCGCCCCAGCAGACTGCTCTGACACGCCAACAGGTAAAGCCAGTCGACATCGTCCGGTGCAGCAAGCTGCTCCTCGATACAGCACTGCAAAAACGTCGGCCCGCCAATACCTGCCTGAGTGAACTGCACCAGCAGACGCTTGAGGAACACGGCATCCTCCGGCAACGGCAGGCAGGTGTGCTGACTGGCGAAGTCGGCGAACTCAGGCAGTGGACGCTGGTTGAAGATGAAGTCGAGACTACGGGCGTACCACAGCGATTCAGTCTGGGCGGCCTCTGACCATGTGCACATCAGATCCGTATCGAACGGGTCCGGCGTTTCGATTCGCTGGAGAAAGAAGCCCACCTGATGCGCGTCGTCGAAGCCCAGATCCAGCAACTGTTGATCCCAGGCCATACGCTTGGCCAAAAGATTCGCGCAGCGGTACGACAACGGACCGGCGTCGGCCATCCGGTGGTACAGCGGCCAGCTGAGTTCATCGAGCACGTCCAGCGACAGCTCATCCAGCCCTCGAATAAAGGCCTGCCACGCGGCGAAATTGAACCGGCGCGCGGGATCATCCAGCAACGCGCAAAAATCCCCGAACATTGGAGGGACCTCAACGACAGTCTGTTCTGAGGCTTGGGACTCGTACTCGTGCTCAGGCTCCTCTTCCTCATCTTCACGAGCCAGACGCAGGGCGTTTTCGTAGGCCATGCGCAACGCCTGAAATCCCTGTGGGTCGGTCTCCGGATGATGCGCCGGCAAACGTGCGCGATAGGCGTTGCGAATCAGGTTTTCGTCGGTGGTAGGCTCGATGCCCAAGCGGATCCAGCAACTCATGACCAGTCGAACTCCTTGAGCGATGCCGGACGTGGCGGCAAATCGATTTCCATGTGCCACGGCAAATCAGCAAGGAACTGAGGAATGTTCTCGGCAAGGCCGCGGGCAACCCGCACGTTAAGGGCGTTGGCGCCTTGTCGATCGAGTTCGCGCGCAAGCTCATCGTCGCTGGCGCTCAGGCAGGACCAGAAGGTCCGGCCCACGACAAAGCCATCGAAGTAAGCCATCCAGCTACCGTAGTGAAATTGCGCTCTGAGGGCCAAACGACTGTGCAGCCAGTTGCTTTCGTCCAGGTCGACCCACTGATTGCGCACCGCACAGCGCAAGAGAAAACCCATGCGCCCATAGTCCCAGGACAATATTCCGCCCGGCCCACAACTCCCGAAGGTGCGGCTGGCGAATTCATGCAGGATGCGTTCGCGGGGACTCAGGTCGTCGAGCAAGGCCTGCCATTCACTCGGCAGACAACGCTGCCACGCCAGATAGGCCGCGCTGAGGTGTTTGGCATGGCCGTCGTCGGTCATCCGTTCGAGCATGTCGAACAATTGCCCGCGATCATCGATACCCCAGCTGTCTTTCAAGTCGATGTAGCGATCGTCGCAGAACGCGGGGTCGTCGTAGCTGGCGCCGGTATTGATCGCCGCCATTGGCGCAGACAAAGCGCACAGCCAGCGCTGTTGAATCTCGTCCATGAAAAAAGGCTCCAGGCCGACCGGTGAGGAATGGGGGTCGGCAAAACTGCCGCGGATTGTAGAGAAACCACCGCCAGCGGCAAAGTCGAACAACGGTTTTCTTGCGCGCACAAAAAAGGCCCCGACGTATCGGGGCCTTCATTCAGCGGCTCATCATCCGTTCAGACGATTGTGTTGCGGCACATGACTCAGTGCTGCAGCGCCGGCTTCTCCACCCCGTTGATCGGGATGCGTTTGGCTTTCGCCTCTTCCGGGATCACCCGCAACAGGTCGATGCTCAGCAGACCGTTTTTCAGATCCGCCGCCTTGATCTCGATGTGATCGGCCAGGCGGAAGGACAGCTTGAAAGCACGTTGGGCGATGCCCTGATGCAGGAAGGTCACGCCTTCGTTGGCATCACGCTTGCCGCCACTGATGGTCAGCACACCTTTTTCGACTTGCAGTTCCAGGTCTTCTTCCTGGAAACCGGCGGCCGCTACGACGATGCGGTATTGGTCATCACCGTGCTTTTCGACGTTGTAAGGTGGGTAGCTGCTGCCTGGCTCGTTGCGCAGGGCGGTTTCGAACAGGTCGTTAAAACGGTCGAAACCTACCGAGGAACGGAACAGTGGGGCGAGGGAAAATGCAGTACTCATGGTTCAAATCTCCTGAAAACAATCAGCAAGGTTTTTTGACTCCGCGACCCGAATTCGGCATCGCGTAACCCTTAGATAGGGACCGCTGAAATGATTTCAAGAGATTATTCGCAGATTTTTTTCAAGCCGCTTCAGCCACTGGCAGACCGAGCAGACGCGAGACATGATCCGGTTCGGTCTCACGGCGCAGCACCGTAAACAGCTCGGTGGCCTCGGGATAATTGCGCGTCAGCATGGCCAACCATTGCTTCAAACGGCCCGGCGATTGGCGTGCGGTCATCTGCGCTTTGGCTTGCAGCCAGAAGTCCTGAATCAGCGGCATCAGCTCGGCCCAGGTCATCTCGACCACTTCTTCGCCAGCGCGAGCGGCAGCAATCTGCCTGGCCAGATCCGGGCGCGAGACCAGACCGCGACCGAGCATGATGTCTTCGACGCCGCTGATTTCGCGGCAGCGGCGCCAGTCTTCGACGCTCCAGATATCACCGTTGGCGAACACCGGGACTTTGACCACGTCCTGTACGCGAGGAATCCACTCCCAATGCGCCGGCGGCTTGTAGCCGTCCATTTTGGTTCGGGCATGCACCACAATGTGCTCGGCGCCGCCTTCAGCCAACGCAGTGGCGCAGACCAGCGAACCGTCGGGACTGTCGAAGCCCAGGCGCATTTTTGCGGTGACGGGAATGTGCGCGGGTACAGCGCGGCGCACGTGTTCGACGATCTGGTTGAGCAGTTCCGGCTCTTTGAGCAGGACCGCACCACCACGGGATTTATTGACGGTCTTGGCCGGGCAGCCGAAGTTGAGGTCAATCACTTCAGAGCCGAGTTCGCAGGCCAGTGCAGCGTTTTCCGCCAGACACACCGGGTCGGAACCGAGCAATTGCACGCGCAATGGCACACCGGAGGCGGTGCGGGCACCGTTGAGCAACTCCGGGCCGAACTTGTGGAAATAGGCCGGCGTGAGCAGCTGGTCGTTGACCCGAATGAACTCGGTCACACACCAGTCGATGCCGCCAACGCGGGTCAGCACGTCGCGGAGGATGTCGTCGACCAACCCCTCCATGGGCGCCAGAGCAATTTGCATGGGAAAACACTACTTGAAGAAAAACGTGCGGCAGTTTACTGGATATCGCACAAATCCGCAGATCCCTTGTAGGAGTGAGCCTGCTCGCGATAGCGGTGTGTCAGTGAGGCATATGTTGGCTGACACACCGCTATCGCGAGCAGGCTCACTCCTACAGTTTAGATATTTGCCGACTCGGGGATCTGGATCGCCGGGCCATAACCTTCGATGAACTCAGCCGGCATGCGCTTCGGCTTACCGGTCGACAGCTCAATACAGACAAACGTGGTCTGCGCGCGCAACAGCGTGGCATTGTCGCTCGGGCGCTTGAGCTGGAAATGCCGGGTCATTTTCAGGCGCTGATCCCAATCGACAATCCAGGTTGCCAATTGCAGTTCGTCGCCTTCATAGGCGGCGGCGAGATAATCGATCTCGTGACGCACCACGGCCATCGCCCGATCCAGTCGCCGATACTCGACCAGATCCAGGCCCAGACGCTGCGAGTGGCGCCAGGCGCAGCGCTCGAGCCAGGTCACGTACACGGCGTTATTCGCGTGGCCCAACCCGTCGATATCCTCAGCGCCTACTTGCAGATCAATGGTAAACGGCGTTGCCCGATCCCAACCCATGCCCCACTCCCGGTCAAAGTATTCAACCGGAGCAGTGTAACGGAGCTCAGGCCGATTGGCGCGCCTGAAGGCTACGGCCGGCCAGCAGTGATAACACGCCATCAATCACCCGAGGGTCGGCTAGCACACGCTGGTGCCCGCCGCCTTCAAGGCGCAACAGGCGACTGTCGAACCAGGATTCGTGGATCAGTTGCGATTCCTTGACCGAGACGAAATTGTCGTCCTCGGCATGCACGATCAGGCCGGGCATATCCAGTTGATAGTGGGCAACGTCGAGAGTCGCGGCGCGCATACCGACATCTTGCTCGACCTGACGGATGAAGGCGGAGCGCGCTCGCGGCGGCATACCAACGTAGCGGGCGAAACCGCGCAGTACACCAAGAATGCGCGCAGGCGCGGCAATGCTGACTAGGGTTTCGGTGCGCAAGCCCAATTGCACGGCGAGCATGGCGCTGGCGCCGCCCATGGAATGACCGATGATCGCTTGCAATGGTGGCAACTCGGCAGCCGCTTCGAGCATCGCCCGGGCGAACAACACCACATTGGCTTCACGCCCCGGCGAGCGACCGTGAGCCGGACCATCCAACGCGACGACGGTATACCCGGCATCGACCAGCGCAGTGATCAGCGCGGCAAACTGGGTTGGCCGCCCTTCCCAGCCGTGCATCAGCAGCACCGTCGGGCCCTGACCCCAGCGCAGCGCCGAGAGACCAAAACGCAAAGTGATGCGTTCGGAACTGGCCAGCAGCGGCAATTCCCAATCACGAAGAGGCAGCGAACGTGGCGTCATGAATGCCACACGCATTTTGCTCGCCACGCGTTTCGGTGCAATCCAGCCCAAGGTGCCATTAACGCCACGAACCCACTTCAACGTGTTCATCGCTCTCTCCTCAGGCGAGTTGCCTTCAGGTCAACGCACCGCCGACTTGGCAGCGCGCAGCAATCGATCGGATAAGTCTCCCGGGCCGAGCGCTCTTGCGAGTGCCAGACCACCCACCATCAAAGCCACGTCAGCCAAGGCTTTGTCGGTGTCCTCAGGGCTGGACGCCAACTGCGCAATCATCAATTCCAGGTGCTCGTTCAGCGCGATGCGGAACGATTCCGGCAAGCGCCCCAGCTCGCCGATCGATGCTGGAATCGGGCATGCCGCGTCGCTGGAATCACGATGCTTGCGCGACAGGTAAAACGCGGCGACCAAGGCACGACGCTCTTCACCGGTCAGCTCGGCATCCATGTCGGCAATCAGGTCGCGGCGGCGGCCGAGAAGCTGCTTGAACGCTTCCAGCATCATCGCGTCCTTGCTTTCGAAGTGCGCATAGAAACCGCCGACGGTCAGGCCGGCTGCGCCCATCACTTCGCCCACGCTAGGGTCGGCCGGGCCACGCTGAATCAGTGCGGCGCTGGCAGCCTTGAGGATGCGTTCGCGGGTTTGAGCTTTTTTATCGTTCATCGTTGCCTCCGAATATTACGACTAGAATATTATTCGCATAATAATATTCTGCAAGTCAAGGATATGACCGCTGGTCTGATGCACAGTGTAAGGAAAAAGGAGAATTGGCCAAACGCCAGACAAACAAAAGGGCCATTCAATAATTGAATGACCCTTATAAAATCCCGCAGAGCGGGTAATCGTGGCGTCCCCTAGGGGACTCGAACCCCTGTTACCGCCGTGAAAGGGCGGTGTCCTAGGCCACTAGACGAAGGGGACACAAACCTTCTATACAACTGATCAGTGCTGAGATCTGATCGATTCAAGGCCGGTGTGGCCAGACCTTGAACGTGTAAATTGGTGGAGCTTAGCGGGATCGAACCGCTGACCTCCTGCATGCCATGCAGGCGCTCTCCCAGCTGAGCTAAAGCCCCGGATTTTTCGCCTCGCGGCGGAGTGACATCTTGCAATATCACTTCTGTAAAACTGGCGTCCCCTAGGGGACTCGAACCCCTGTTACCGCCGTGAAAGGGCGGTGTCCTAGGCCACTAGACGAAGGGGACGCAAACCCTTCTATACAACTGATCAACGCTGAGTGTTGATCGCTTCGGAGCCGGTGTGGCCAGGCTTCGAAGTGTAAATTGGTGGAGCTAGACGGGATCGAACCGTCGACCTCTTGCATGCCATGCAAGCGCTCTCCCAGCTGAGCTATAGCCCCTCATCGTTGATGTCATCGCTGAGGACGGGGCGAATCTTAAGGGCGTATCGAAAGCCTGTCAAACTTATTTTTGAAAAATTTCAAAATTTTTCGTCGGCATAACAATCACTTACCGCCCTCCCCCCGTAAATTCGGGAGAAGCGCCGAAGGCACGATCAAAAGATCGCAGCCTTCGGCAGCTCCTGCACAAAGCCGCAAGCGCTTAGGCGATAGCGCCGAGCAGCTTTTCCCACTCTTTGTTTTCTTTCTTCGACACGCCACCCAGCAGGTCAATCGCCTGCCGCAGACGATAACGGGTCAGATCCGGGCCAAGGATTTCCATGGCATCGAGCACCGAGACGGAACTCGCCTGCCCGGTGATCGCGGCAAACATCAATGGCATCGCATCACGCAGTTTCAACTCCAGCGATTCGACCACTGCCTGAATCGTCGCGGTGATGTTGTCCTTCTCCCACTGACGCAGGCTTTCCAGCTTCCACAGGATCAACTGCATCAACTGCCGAACCTGATCGCCCGAGAGCTTCTTCGATTCGAACAGCTTGGCATCCGGGTTAACGCCACCGGCGAAGAAGAACCCGCCCAGCGGTGCAACCTGGCTGAAGGTTTCAACGCGGCCCTGCACCAGCGGGGCGATCTTCATCATGTATTCCGGGTTCAACGCCCAGGTCTGCAAACGGCTGGCGAACTCTTCCACCGGCAGATCACGCAGCCACTGGCCGTTGAGCCACGACAGCTTCTCGATGTCGAAGATCGGCCCGCCCAGCGAGACACGCTTGAGGTCGAAGTTGTCGACCATTTCCTGCAGCGAGAACTTCTCGCGCTCGTCCGGCATCGACCAGCCCATGCGGCCGAGATAGTTGAGCATCGCTTCCGGCATGAAGCCCATGCGCTCGTAGAATGTCACCGAGGTAGGGTTCTTGCGCTTGGACAGCTTGCTCTTGTCCGGGTTACGCAGCAGCGGCATGTAGCACAGCTCTGGCTGTTCCCAGCCGAAGTACTCGTAAAGCAGAATCAGTTTCGGTGCCGATGGCAGCCACTCTTCGCCGCGCAGCACGTGGGTGATGCCCATCAGGTGGTCGTCGACGACATTGGCGAGGAAGTACGTCGGCAGGCCGTCGGTCTTCATCAGCACTTGCATGTCCATGCGATCCCACGGGATCTCGACGTCGCCACGGAGCATGTCCGGCACCACGCAAACGCCTTCGCTCGGCACTTTCATGCGGATCACGTGCGGCTCGCCAGCGGCCAGACGGGCGGCGACTTCTTCTTTCGACAGCAGCAGCGCGCGGCCGTCATAACGTGGTGTTTCGCCGCGAGCCATTTGCTCGGCGCGCATCTGATCCAGCTCTTCAGCGGTGCAGAAGCACGGAAACGCGTGGCCCATGTCGACCAGTTGCTGGCAGTACTTTTGATAGATGTCGCCGCGCTCACTCTGGCGATACGGGCCGTGCGGGCCGCCGACGTCCGGGCCTTCGCTCCAGTCGATACCCAACCAGCGCAGGGCGTCGAAGATCTGCTGTTCGGACTCGCGGGTCGAACGCAACTGGTCAGTGTCTTCGATGCGCAGGATGAACTCACCGCCATGCTGCTTGGCAAAGCAGTAGTTGAACAATGCGATGTAAGCGGTACCTACGTGGGGGTCCCCGGTAGGCGATGGCGCGATGCGAGTGCGGACGGTGGTCATGGCATGTCTCGAAAAGAATGAAAAGCAAAACAATCAAGCGGCGAATGGTAACAGGCGACACCCGCCCCGCTCCAGCGGGCAGGGCATTTAAGCCAAGTTTGCGTCTGGAACGCCCGTAAGCCGTGGTGAATGGGCAAATATCAGCGGATGGCATTTACCGTTTATCGGCTGTATGCCAGATTCGCCTGCTGATAACTTTCCTTACAATTCATCGACTACAGTTTGCCCATGCCTGCCCAACTCAAGCGTCGCCTGTTGATTTTCCTGCTGCTCGTCCTGCTGATTGCCGGGGGCTTTTTCGCCCATTGGTTTTTCAAGGGGCGTTTTTATGAAAGCACCGACAACGCCTATGTCCAGGGCGAAATCACCCGTGTGTCGAGCCAGTTGAGCGCGCGCATCGATGAAGTGCTGGTGCAGGACAATCAACACGTGGAAAAAGGCCAGTTGCTGGTGCGCCTCGAACCGAATGATTTCCGTCTGGCCATCGATCGCGCCAATGCCGCCCTTGCCACCCGCGAAGCCGAGCGCCTGCAAGCGCAAAGCAAATTGACTCAGCAAGCCAGTCTGATTGCTTCCAGCGACGCACAAGTGGCAACCACCCAAGCAACGTTGGGCCGCTCGCAAATGGATTTGTCGCGTGCTGAAACCCTGCGCAAACCCGGTTACGTTTCCGAAGAACGCGTGACCACCCTCTCCGCTGACGCTCATATCGCCCGTTCGCAGGTGGCAAAGGCGCAGGCCGATGCGCAAGGTCAGCGTCAGCAGGTCAACGCCCTGAACGCAGAAATCAAACGCCTCGACGCGCAGATCGCCAACGCCCGCGCCGATCTCGCGCAAGCCGAACTCAACCTGACCCGCAGTGAAATCCACGCGCCAATCAGTGGTCTGGTCGGCCAGCGCGCCGCCCGTAACGGCCAAGTGGTGCAGGCTGGCGCTTACCTGCTGTCGATCGTCCCGGACGAAGACATCTGGGTGCAGGCCAACTTCAAGGAAACCCAGATCGGCCACATGCAGCCCGGGCAAAAAGCCGAGCTGACCTTCGATGCCTACAGCGACACGCCAATCGAAGCGCGGGTCGACAGCCTGTTCGCCGCCTCCGGCGCGCAATTCAGCCTGCTGCCGCCGGACAACGCCACCGGCAACTTCACCAAAGTCGTGCAGCGAATTCCGGTAAAACTGACCTTCAAGGCCGACAACCCGTTGCACGGCAAGATCCGTCCGGGCATGTCGGTGACCGCCACCGTGAACATCAAAGACGCCCCGGACAATGGCCGGTGATGCGCTGATCCGCCCGGTCGGCGAACCGACCCGGCGCGATTGGATTGCGGTGATGAGCGTGATGCTCGGCGCGTTTATGGCCGTGCTCGACATTCAGATCACCAACTCTTCTCTGAAGGATATTCAGGGCGCCTTATCGGCGACGCTGGAAGAAGGCTCATGGATTTCCACCTCGTATCTGGTCGCGGAAATCATCATGATTCCGCTGACCGCGTGGCTGGTGCAGTTGCTGTCGGCGCGACGTCTGGCGGTGTGGGTGTCGCTGGGGTTTCTGGTTTCATCGCTGCTGTGCTCGATGGCCTGGAGCCTGGAGAGCATGATCGTCTTCCGCGCCATGCAGGGTTTTACCGGCGGCGCGCTGATCCCGCTGGCGTTCACCCTGACCTTGATCAAACTCCCCGAACACCACCGCGCCAAAGGCATGGCGATGTTTGCCATGACCGCGACCTTCGCCCCATCCATCGGCCCGACGCTGGGCGGCTGGCTCACGGAAAACTGGGGTTGGGAATACATCTTCTACATCAACATTCCGCCGGGCCTGATCATGATTGCCGGCCTGATGTACGGGCTGGAGAAGAAAGAAGCGCACTGGGAACTGCTGAAAAGCACCGACTACACCGGCATTCTCACGCTGGGGATTGGCCTCGGTTGTCTGCAGGTATTCCTTGAAGAAGGCCATCGCAAGGATTGGCTGGAGTCGAGCCTGATCGTGACCCTGGGCAGCATTGCCCTGCTCAGCCTGATTACCTTTGTGATCGTGCAGATTTCCAAACCGAATCCGCTGATCAATCTGGGCATCCTGCGTAATCGCAATTTCGGTCTGTCGAGTATTTCCAGTCTGGGCATGGGTGTCGGGTTGTACGGTTCAATCTATCTGTTGCCGCTGTATCTGGCGCAGATCCAGAACTACAACGCCCTGCAGATCGGCGAAGTGATCATGTGGATGGGCGTGCCGCAGCTGTTCCTGATTCCGCTGGTGCCGAAGTTGATGAAGTTTGTCTCGCCGAAATGGCTGTGCACGATTGGTTTTGGCTTGTTTGGTTTGGCGAGTTTTTCATCAGGGGTGCTCAACCCGGATTTCGCCGGGCCGCAGTTCAATCAGATCCAGATCATTCGCGCGCTGGGTCAGCCGTTGATCATGGTGACCATTTCGCTGATCGCCACGGCGTACATCCTGCCGCAAGACGCGGGGTCGGCGTCGAGTCTGTTCAATATTCTGCGTAACCTCGGCGGTGCGATCGGGATTGCTTTGTTGGCGACGCTTCTGGATGCGCGCACCAAGACTTACTTCGATTATTTGCGCGAGGCGGTGGTGCCGACCAATCCGCAGGTGGCCGAGCGGTTGGCGTCGATGACTGATCGGTTTGGCAGTGATACGGCGGCGTTGGGCAAGCTGAGCGAGATCGTCCATCAGCAGGCGGCGATCATGGCTTACAACGATGCGTTTCACTTTGTCGGGATTGCGCTGGGGATCAGCATGTTGGCGATTTTGTTGACCAAGAAATTGCCAGAGGGGCTGAAGGCTGGGGAGTCTCATTAAGACCGCGTCGCCCCATTCGCGAGCAAGCTCGCTCCCACAGGGGATTTGTGAACGACACAACTCCAATGTGGGAGCGAGCTTGCTCGCGAAGAGGCCCGACTAAACACTGCAAATTTTCAGACCGCCAAAAGCCGCTCACGCAGTTTGGCAATCTCGTCGCGCATCTGCGCCGCCGCTTCAAATTCCAGATCCCGCGCCAGCTGATACATCTTCTCTTCCAGCGCACGAATGCGCTTGGTGATCTCGCTCGGCGAACGCAGTTCGGCTTCGTACTTGGCGTTTTCTTCGGCGGCCTTGGCCATGCCTTTGCGCTTCTTGCTGCGCGAACCCGGCACGGTGGCGCCTTCCATGATGTCGGCGACATCCTTGATCACCCCGCGCGGGGTGATGCCGTTTTCCAGGTTGAACGCTATCTGCTTGTCGCGACGCCGCTCGGTCTCGCCAATCGCCCGCTCCATCGAACCGGTCATGCGATCGGCATAGAGAATCGCCCGACCATTGAGGTTACGTGCGGCGCGACCAATGGTCTGAATCAGCGAACGCTCGGAACGCAGGAAGCCTTCCTTGTCGGCATCAAGAATCGCCACCAGCGACACTTCCGGCATGTCCAGACCTTCACGCAGCAAGTTGATCCCGACCAGCACATCAAAGGTCCCGAGGCGCAGGTCGCGAATGATCTCCACGCGCTCAACGGTGTCGATGTCCGAGTGCAGATAACGCACACGTACGCCGTGATCAGCGAGGTAATCGGTAAGGTCTTCGGCCATGCGTTTGGTCAGCGTGGTGACCAGCACCCGCTCCTCGACCGCCACGCGCTTGCTGATTTCCGAGAGCAGATCGTCGACCTGAGTCAGCGCCGGACGCACTTCAACCTGCGGGTCGACCAGGCCAGTCGGCCGCACCACTTGCTCAACCACCCGCCCGGCGTGCTCGGCTTCGTAGTTGCCCGGCGTCGCCGAGACGAAAATGGTCTGCGGGCTGACCCCTTCCCACTCGTCAAAACGCATCGGTCGGTTATCCAGCGCCGATGGCAAACGGAAGCCGTATTCAACGAGGGTTTCCTTACGCGAACGGTCGCCCTTATACATCGCGCCGACCTGCGGCACGCTGACGTGGGATTCGTCGATCACCAGCAAGGCATCGGCCGGCAGGTAATCGTAGAGCGTTGGCGGCGCGGCACCGGCCGGGCGACCGGACAGGTAGCGCGAGTAGTTTTCGATGCCGTTGCAATAACCCAACTCGAGGATCATCTCCAGGTCGAAACGGGTGCGCTGTTCAAGACGCTGGGCTTCGACCAGTTTGTTGTTGCTGCGCAGGTATTCGAGGCGTTCCTGCAATTCGACCTTGATGTGTTCGATGGCGTCGAGCAGGGTTTCCCGTGGCGTTACATAGTGGCTCTTCGGGTAAAAGGTGAAGCGCGGCATCTTGCGGATGACTTCGCCGGTCAACGGGTCGAACGCGGAAATGCTTTCGACCTCGTCATCGAACAGCTCGATGCGGATCGCTTCCAGATCGGATTCCGCCGGGTAGATGTCGATCACATCGCCGCGTACACGGAAAGTCGCGCGGGCAAAGTCCATATCGTTGCGGGTGTATTGCAGGTCGGCCAAGCGCCGCAGCAGTGCGCGCTGATCGAGTTTGTCGCCGCGATCGACGTGCAGCACCATCTTCAAATAGGTTTCCGGGCTACCCAGACCGTAGATGCACGACACCGTGGTGACGATGATCGCGTCTTTACGCTCCAGCAACGCTTTGGTTGCGGACAGGCGCATCTGCTCGATGTGGTCGTTGATCGACGCATCCTTCTCGATGAAGGTGTCGGACGACGGCACATAGGCTTCGGGCTGGTAGTAGTCGTAGTAGGAAACGAAATACTCGACGGCATTATTCGGGAAGAACGCCTTGAACTCACCGTACAGCTGCGCAGCAAGGGTCTTGTTCGGCGCCAGCACCAGGGTCGGGCGCTGAATCTGCGAGATGACATTGGCGATGCTGAAGGTCTTGCCCGAGCCGGTCACACCGAGCAGCGTCTGGTGCGCCAGCCCGGCCTCGATGCCCTCCACCAATTGGCGGATGGCTTCTGGTTGATCGCCGGCGGGCTCGAAGCGGGTGACGAGCTGGAATTCGGACATATACACCTCTGGGATCGCGGCATTCCGAGCAAAGCGGTACACCACGGGGACGACCGCAAACGACCGGTGTCGCGCAAGAAAAAACCTGGATTGTGCTCAATGTGGTGGCGATTGCCTCACCTTTCAAGGCAAACGTCCTACATCCGGTAAAGACTCTGACACGTGCAGTC
The DNA here is from genome assembly GCF_002754355.1 of Pseudomonas sp. 29. Lineage (NCBI taxonomy): Bacteria > Pseudomonadati > Pseudomonadota > Gammaproteobacteria > Pseudomonadales > Pseudomonadaceae > Pseudomonas > Pseudomonas sp. 29. The sequence continues at coordinate 5,101,984 of NZ_PEEY01000001.1, read as the reverse complement.
GACTAACGGTCAAGAAATAATCGGAAAAACTTACCCTAAAAGCCGAATCGCCTGTCGCCATTGTTCCGTAATGGCCTCTATACTAGCTCCCCGTTTGTGCACCGCTCTAGTGCAACCGGCTGGAGCGCGACACGTCCCTCCATTCTCCATTCAGAGCCGCCGCAATAATGAGCCTGTTCTCCGCTGTCGAAATGGCACCCCGCGATCCAATCCTGGGCCTCAACGAAGCATTCAACGCCGATACCCGGACCACCAAGGTCAACCTGGGCGTGGGTGTTTACTGCAACGAAGAGGGGCGAATTCCACTTCTGCGCGCCGTGATCGAAGCCGAAACCGTTCGCGCCGCTCAACACGCTTCGCGCGGTTACCTGCCGATCGATGGTATCGCCGCCTACGACCAGGCCGTGCAAAAGCTGCTGTTCGGCAACGACTCGCCGCTGATCAGCGCCGGTCGCGTCATCACCACTCAGGCCGTCGGCGGGACCGGCGCACTGAAGATCGGTGCCGACTTCCTCAAGCAACTGCTGCCGAACGCCGTTGTGGCGATCAGTGACCCAAGCTGGGAAAACCACCGTGCCCTGTTCGAAACCGCCGGTTTCCCGGTGCAGAACTACCGTTACTACGACGCAGCCAGCCACGATGTGAATCGTGCCGGCATGCTCGACGACCTCAACGCCCTGCCGAACGGCTCGGTCGTTGTCCTGCACGCCTGCTGCCACAACCCGACCGGCGTCGACCTGACCCCGGCGGACTGGAACAATGTGCTGGAAGTGGTTAAAACCAAAGGTCACGTGCCGTTCCTCGACATGGCCTATCAAGGTTTTGGCGACGGCATCGACGAAGACGCCGCAGCTGTGCGCCTGTTCGCTGAGTCCGGTCTGACTTTCTTCGTTTCGAGCTCGTTCTCCAAATCGTTCTCGCTGTACGGCGAGCGCGTTGGTGCGCTGTCGATCATCAGCGAATCGAAAGAAGAAAGCGCGCGCGTGCTGTCGCAGGTCAAGCGTGTGATCCGCACCAACTACTCCAACCCGCCGACCCACGGCGCAAGCATCGTTGCAGCTGTATTGAACAGCCCGGAACTGCGTGCACAATGGGAAGCCGAGCTGGCCGAGATGCGTCTGCGCATTCGCGGCATGCGCGAGCAGATGGTTGCCCTGCTGGCAGAGAAAGCCCCGGGCCGCGACTTCAGCTTCGTCGGTCGTCAGCGCGGCATGTTCTCCTACTCGGGCCTGACCACTGAACAAGTGCATCGCCTGCGCAACGAATTCGGCATCTACGCCCTGGACACCGGCCGCATCTGCGTGGCTGCGCTGAACCAGAACAACATCAAGGCGGTAACGGATGCGATTGTTCAGGTCATCTGATTTCGCACTGTGATGAAAAACGGGAAGCCTTGGGGCTTCCCGTTTTTATTTGCCTGATGAACAGCGCCCATAACCTCTAGACTGCACACAAATCCAAAATGTAGGAGTGAGCCTGCTCGCGATAGCGTCGGATCAGTTGACGCTTCATTGCCTGACACACCGATATCGCGAGCAGGCTCACTCCTACAGGGTTTCTGTACATCCGAGAATTTTGTGAGATCAGATATGAAAAACGACAACCTGCGCGCCGACCGTGACGATCTGGATGATTTCATCCCCCGCGCATCGGCAAAACGCGAAAAGAGCCTGGTGCTGCAAGTCGCCGCCGGGGTGTTCCTGGGTGGCCTGGTCCTGTGGCTGGTGCAACTGGCCGCCACCGCGGCTTACGCCAAACTGATGATGGGCACCATCACCTTCGGCAGTTAAGCCAGTTCGATCGCACGCTGACTCGCGGCGTCGTCATAAACGACGTACAGCGATTCGGCGATCTGACTCTTGATCGCCTTGGTGCTTTCAAGACCCAGGACGAAGCCTTCGGCCTTGCCACCGGCGCGGTTCAATTCCTCAGCGGTACTGGCCTGGGTGATTGCATCGAAGAGTTTTTCGGCGTGAGGGCCAACGCCCTTGGGCAGGCTGATTTGCGCGATGCTCATGCGAACACCTCGCTGTTGCGGGATAAATGGTTCATGACGCAGACCTTTTTCGGCGAATGGCCGGCAGCGCGTGTGACCACTTCCGGGCGCCCATGGTAGACCTCTGCTGCAGTTCTGGTAACCGCCAATCGCTGACAAGTCACCGTTCGTCCCGAGGATTCAGCAAATTTTACAACCTGCGCTTGACTTCTCTTTTTGAATCAGTAACATACGCACCAATTCCGCAATAGCTCAGTTGGTAGAGCAAATGACTGTTAATCATTGGGTCCCTGGTTCGAGTCCAGGTTGTGGAGCCAAACACGGTTGAGAGAAGTTTTTTTGAAAACTTCACTTCCCGAAAAACCCGCCTTATGGCGGGTTTTTTCGTTTCTGGCATTCCAGTTTCCCTCCTGAAGACCGGCCGAAAAAAGGGCATCCCTGCGCCCTGACGCGTTACAGCGCCGCGTCGATTTTCTTTGCCACCGCTTCACTGACCCAGTTGTGCCAGATTTCCGGATGTTCCTTGAAGAAAATCTTCGCCAGCTTCGGCGAGTCAATGTGCTCCTTAGTCATGCGCGCCAGATTCTGGTTCAGCAAATCGATTGGCAGATTGACTTTTTCCAGCACCGCCACCAGTTCGGGTGCCTGCTCATGGAACGCACTGGACAACCCCACCTGGATGCTGATCTTTTTATCGACGCCCGGCTTCTCCTGCAATTTGACCAGGTCGACCTGGCCCATGAGCGGTGTCGGTGACCAGTAGTAGAAGAGAATCGGCTCGCCACGTTTGTAGCTCGACAGCACCGCAGCATCCAGCGCCGGACCGGTGCCAGGGCGGAAGTTGGTGTAGCTGGCTTCGAGACCGTAACTTTTCAGCATGTCGCTGTTTTCCAGCTCGCAGGTCCAGCCGGCCGGGCAGTTGTAAAAGCGGCCCTTGCCGGGTTCTTCCGGATCCTTGAACAGGCTGGCGTACTTCGGCAGATCGGCGATGTTTTTCAAATCTGGCGCCTTGGCCTTGATATTGCGTTTCGCATCGCCCTCGACGACGTAACGCGGCACATACCAGCCTTCGGTTGCGCCAACGATCGGCGCGCCGACGCCGACCACCTTGCCGCTGTCCGCCGCTTTGTTCCAGACCTCACTGCGGCCGACCCATTCTTCAGCCAGCACTTGAATGTCGTTGCTGCCCAGCGCGCTTTCCATGGTGATGGAATTGCCCGGCAGCGTGTCGATGGCACAGCCGTAACCATCCTTGAGCAACACCTGCAAGACATCGGTGAGCAGCATCCCGCTTTCCCAATTGAGCCCGGCAAACTTGACCGGCTTGCCCGACTCACACCAACCGGCTGCCTGGCTCTCGGCACCCACGGCCAACAGAACGAGGGAAATCAGGGTGGCGGTAAGTTTTTTTTTGATTTTCACAATCGCACGCTCCAACACATTGGACAGGGTTATGGCAGTGCAAGCGTTCGCCACAGCAGTGGCGAACGAAGGGTGAACAGTGAAGCTCAAGCTCCTGGATGTATCGTCGGGAACCAATCTTCGCGCAGTCTCTGACCGGTCTGCATCGCATGCCCTGGATACGGTGGCGAGGTCCGTCCTGGACGCTCGAAATAACGGATATCGTCGCCGAGCCAGCGCAGCGACAATACCCGGCGACGCTGCGCCGACGCATTGCCCCTGGCGCCATGCACCGTGCGAAAATCGAACAGCACTGCATCGCCAGGTTGCATTTCCCATTCAAGCACTTGCATGCCCTCCTCCGAATCCGGATCGGGCGCCTCGCGATAGCCGTCAGCGTCTTTGTAAAAATCGCTTTGATCGGCCCAGTGCACGGGCTTTATGCCTTTCTCCCACCGATGGGAGCCGGCGAGCAGCCGCAACGTCGACTCTCGCACCGGGTCCACGGGTATCCAGAAACTGACGTTCTGACTGCCCTCGACAAAGTAGTAGGGAATGTCCTGATGCCAGGGTGTGGCTTTCTGCGCACCCGGCTCCTTGACCAGCACGTGGTCATGAAAGAACTGTGCCGACTTCGAGCGCATGACGGCGGCGGCCACGGACGCTGCCGGCGATTCCTGCACCATCGCGCGAAACTCCGGAATCCGCTGCCAGTTGCAATAGTCATCGAAAAAACCGCCCGGCTGGTCGTCCTTCTCGACATACCGGCTGGCGTAAACGCCCGGCTCGGCGAGGTTGCGCTCGATACCGGCGGCAATGGTCTCGATCCAGTCGCTGAAGACTCCGCGCAGGCAAACCGCACCATCGCGCTGGAAAGCTTCGATGTCTTTTTCATTGATGGTGAACGAACTGCGTGTCATGACCTGAAACTCCCTCAAGCAAGAAATAAAGGTGGCCGCAAAACGACTATTTCATGACACTCAACCAAGTTAAAATAATATGTATTGATTTATCACCGAAGAAAATCTTATGAAGTTCAGCTTGCGTCAACTGCGCTATGCACTCGCTGCGGCCAAACACGGCAACCTCACCCTGGCAGCCGAAGAACTGCATGTTTCGCAACCCTCGATCTCCACAGCCATTACCGAACTCGAACAACTTTTCGACCAGCCTCTGTTTGTGCGCCAACGCGGGCTTGGCGTCGCCCTGACACCCTTTGGCCGCACGGTAATGGCGCAGGCCAAACGCGTGCTGGCCGAGGCTCGCACCTTTGCCGACATCGGCACTGATATCAGCGACTTTTCCGGTGAACTGGTTCTGGGCTGTTACGCAGACCTGGCGCCGTATTGCCTGCCGCAGATTCTCAGGCGCGTCCAGCAGGATCATCCTCAGGTCACAGTCGATATGCGCGAGGGCGGGTTCGACTATCTCGGCAAGCGTCTCGCCGAAGGCTCGCTGGAACTGGCGCTGACTTACGACCTGGGACTGCCGGCCCACATGGAATGCACTGAGCTGCGGCAACTGACGGCCCACACGCTGCTGGCGGCTGATCATCCACTGGCCAGCAAAAGCCGCGTCAGCCTGCAGGCCCTGAGCGAATGCAATCTGGTAGTGACGGACCAGATCCACAGCTCGCAGCACGTGCTGGACCTGTTCAACGTCTACGGACTCTCGCCCGCCAGCGTCCAGCGCACCCACAGCTTCGAGTTCCAGCGCAGTCTGGTGGCCAACGGATTTGGCGTAGCGCTGACTTACACCCGACCCTTTGGCGACCACAGCTACGATGGTCAGCCGCTGGTCTGCCTGCCCATCCTTGAACAACTGCCTGCGCAGCGCATCGTCCTGGCATATGACCAGCGCTACCCGCTGACTCCGCCCGCCGAGGCGTTCAAGCAGCACGCGATGGCCTGGTTCAAAGAACGGCCGCCATTCGCTTCAAGTTGATACCGAAGGCTGCGATTTTTTGACCTTCAAACAAAAAAGGGCCGATCTGCGCTTAACAGATCGGCCCTTTTTTATTTAGTTACAGCGGTCAGACATGCTCGCTGCTTTTCACCTGCACCTTCGGCGCGCCATGCCCATGATCGTGATCATCCGGCTCGATCACCGGCACCTCCTTACCATCGCAGTCATGCAGCTTGCCGTCGCTGAAGTAATCGCCTTCACGCAGCGCCGCCAGATCGCGGTAACGCAGAGTGCGCTCCTCCGCTGCGGCAAATACCGACTGTTGATCCGAGTTACCGGCGGTGAAGTGGTTGAACGCCAGGTTGAGCAGGATCGCCATGATCGCCGACGAGCTGATGCCCGAGTGGAAAATGGTCGCGAACCAGCTCGGGAAATGATCGTAGAAGTTCGGCGCAGCAATCGGGATCATGCCGAAACCGATCGAGGTAGCGACGATGATCAGGTTGACGTTGTTGCGGTAATCAACCTTCGACAGTGTACGAATACCACTCGCCGCCACGGTACCGAACAGCACGATTCCGGCGCCGCCAAGCACCGAAGTCGGCACCGCGGCGATAACCCGGCCCATGAACGGCAGCAGGCCAAGGATCACCAGGAAGATACCGCCCGTAGCCACCACGTAACGGCTCTTGATCCCGGTGACCGCCACCAGCCCTACGTTCTGGGCGAAAGCGCTCTGGGTGAACGAACCGAAAATCGGCGCAAACATGCTCGACAGCATGTCTGCCCGCAGGCCATTGCCAAGGCGTTTGGAATCGACCTTGGTGCCGATGATTTCACCGACCGCCAGAATGTCCGCCGAAGTCTCTACCAGAGTCACCATGACCACGATGCACATCGACAGAATCGCGGCGAAGTGGAAGGTCGGCATTCCGAAATGGAACGGCGTCGGGAAGCCGAACATCGGCCCGGTGGTGACGTTGGAGAAATCCGCCATGCCAAGGAACACCGCCAGCACCGTGCCGATCACCATGGCCAACAGAATCGACAGACGCGAGATGGTCGAGCTGCCGACCTTGCTCAGCAGCAGCACCAATACCAGCGTGACCGCCGCCAGACCGATGTTCTGCATGCTGCCGAAGTCCGGCGCGTGACTGTTGCCGCCCATGGCCCAGCGTGCGGCCACCGGCATCAGCGTCAGGCCGATGGTGGTGATCACGATACCGGTGACCAATGGCGGGAAGAACTTGGTGATACGCGAGAACACCGGCGTGATCAGCAGCCCGATCAAGGAGGCGGCAATCACTGCGCCAAGCACCGACTGGAAGCCGCCCTCCCCGCCACTGCTGACGATCGCGACCATGGTCGCCACACCCGAAAACGACACGCCCTGCACCAGCGGCAACTGACAGCCAAAAAACGGTAGACCCAGGGTTTGCAGCAGCGTCGCCAGCCCCCCCGCAAACAATGAAGCAGCAATCAACAAACCTATGTCTGCCGGCGATAGGCCGGCCGCCTGGCCGATGATCAGTGGCACCGCAACGATACCGCCGTACATGGTCAGAACATGTTGCAGGCCGTAAGCCATATTCGCGCCGACCCCGAGATTTTCGTCCTCGGGCCGTTGGTGTGAAACATGGGGCGTTTTCATGGTGGGGGGGTTCCCTGGTTTTTGTTATGCGCACACTGTATTCAATACTCGTGACAAATGTCCATAGAGTTGTATACAACTTATCAGTCACATAATGGATAGGTAGCCACCCAAGCTTCTAGCCCGCTGCTCCCATCCCCCACAAATCCGGCAACACTTCCTCTCCGGTGCCCTCGCCTGCCGCCACTACGCTGAAGTGTTCACGGCGACCGACGGTGCGGTCGCGCTCTTTTTTATACATATAAAGTATGCATAATGAAGTCAATTGAAATTCAGTACGACAAAAGCAAGAACGCAGCCAACAAACTCAAGCACAAGGGCGTCAGCCTCGCCGAGACCGAACTGGTCTTTCACGACGAACGAGCACTGACGATCGAGGACAACGACCATGACGAACAGCGCTGGATCACTATTGGCGCCAACGGCAAAGGGCGCTTGTTGGTCGTTGCTTACAGTTACCGGGATGCAAATGTCGTTCGAATCATTTCTGCGCGTGTCGCCACACCCAGCGAACGTAGCGCTTATTTTCTGGAGGCTTGATCGATGCAAGACGAATATGACTTTTCTCAGGGCAAACGTGGCGCAGTGGCGTCAAACAAAGGCAAAACCCGTATCACCATCATGCTCGACGACGCCGTCATTGAGGCGGCGCGTGTGGTCGCGGAGAACGAGGGGTTCGGTTATCAGACGGTGATCAACAACACCCTGCGTCATGCGCTGCTGGATGCCGCTGCAAAACCGGAGCCAGTCGAATCGAGCGGGCAATTCAAGAAGGGCATCACCGCCGCCGATCTCAAGAGCCTGGAGAAAAAGCTGTCGGCAGCGGTTGGGGAAATCCGTCGAGTGCTGGAGCCCGACGTCAAACCCTAGGCGGAGACCGGCGTGATTATCCGCGCCAAAGACTGCCGCACGTGAGGTACATCAGCCAGGTGCAGATCAAACTCGCGCGCCAGCAATTCAATCAACTCACCGACGTCCGCCACCTCGCGCCGCTCACTGCTGACGCCCATGCGATGCATCGCGAAACTGCCATTGTTCAGGGTCTTGCGCCAGCCATCCCCGGTGCGCGCCACCATCAGGCGCTGTGCAAACGGTGACTCAGGGTGAGTCGAGACATACCAGTTGCCAATGGTGTAATCGATGTCTTCCTGGCGTTGCAGATCGAACAGGTACATCGGCCGCCATTCACCCGCCACATTGGCACGTAGCATGTAGCCGTCGGCCTGTTTTTCAATGCGATAAGGTTCGTGAGGGGTCGCTTGCTCGGTCTCGGTATCGAGCAGCAGCGGCGCGGTCGGCACCATGCCGCCGAAGCCGACATCTGTGATGTAGCGCACGTCGTCGATGGTCACCAGACTCAAACGGTGTGTGCGCGCTGTCCAGCTGCCTTCGGGCTGATTCATTACCACGCGCCCGCTGATGGCCCGAGCGTCGAAGCCCAGTTCCAGCAACAGGGCAAAGAACAGGTTATTGAGCTCGTAGCAGTAACCACCGCGTCCACCGAGCAGGACTTTCTCTTCAATGGATGGCAGATCGATCAATACCGCCGCGCCGGTAATCGTCGCCAGATTCTCGAAAGGGAACACGCCGGTATGGCGCAGTTGCAGCAGGCGCAGGGTCGCCACTGTCGGTTCCGGTGGCGTTTCAAAACCCAGACGTTGCAGGTACAGCTTCAGATTCGTCAGGCGTGGCTCACTCATTGCTCGATCCTTATGCATGGGGCCGCAGGTCATTGCGTTGATGGTCGCCATGTATACGGGATCAGGCACTGCTTTCGACAATTGATTTCGCCAATCGCCCGCTAGCGTTTCTTGCGGGAACCGATGCGAATCCATGTCGGCGCATGGTCACTGGCGTGCGGTTCGTTGCGCACCCAGGCGTCGACCCCGGCCTCATGTAGATACGGACTCAGCGCCGGGTTGAGCAATAGATGATCGATGCGCAGACCAGAGTTGGTTTGCCAATGCTGCCGAAAGTAATCCCAAAACGTATAGAGACGATCCTCGGGATACAGATGCCGCAGCGAATCGGTCCAGCCCTGATCGAGCAAGCGCTGATAACACTCGCGGCTCTCGGGTTGCAGCAGCGCATCCTTGAGCCACGAGCGGGTGTTGTAGATGTCCATGTCGGTGGGCACGACGTTGTAGTCGCCGGCCAGCACCACCGGGTGATCGCTGCTTTGCAGGTCTTTTGCATAGCTGATCAGCCGTTCGAACCATGCTAGTTTGTAATCGAATTTCGGCCCCGGCTGCGGGTTGCCGTTGGGCAGGTACAGGCAGCCGACCAGCACCCCATGCACCGCCGCTTCCAGATAACGACTGTGCTTGTCATCGGGATCACCCGGCAGACCGCGCCGGCTCTCCAGCGGCTGCGCATCGCGGGCGAGAATTGCTACACCGTTCCAGGAGGCCTGGCCCTGCCAGATCGCGCCGTAACCGGCGGCTTCCAGTTCAGCGACGGGGAATGCAGTGTCGACGGATTTGAGTTCTTGCAGGCAGGCGATATCCGGCTGCTCGCGCTTGAGCCAATCCAGCAGGTTCGGCAAACGCGCGCGTAAGCCGTTGACGTTGTAAGTGGCGATTCGCAGGTTTTTCATCGGCTGAGGCTCCTGCCCAAGGGCTGTAAAAATTGTGACCCCGTGATCATCGTGCCGGTTGCATCGGATCAGTCTCGTGCGGCGTAATGGGCGCTCGCCATTCGCCCGCACTGCCGAGACCGGAATCCCATGCAAACCACGCTGCAAGGTCAGCGCATTCTCTTGCGCCCGCTTCAGTATTCAGATGCCGACGCCCTGCTCCACGCTGCCGCTGACGGCGAATTGTGGAACCTCACCGTCACCGTGGTGCCTTCGCCCAGCACTGTCGACAGTTATCTGAAAAAAGCCCTCGATGGCCGTGATGCCGGCACGGTAATGCCGTTTGTCATTGTGCTCAAAGACACTGGCGAAGTGCTCGGCTCAACGCGTTTCTGGAAGATCGACCCGCTCAATCGCAAGCTGGAAATCGGCAGCAGCTGGATCGCCGCGAGCTGGCAGAAATCCTTCGTCAACACCGAAGCCAAATACCTGATGCTGCGTCACGCCTTCGAAGTGCTCGACTGCGTGCGCGTGCAGTTCACCACTGACGAGAACAACCAGAAGTCGCGCAACGCGATCCTGCGGCTTGGCGCGCAGCAGGAAGGCATCGTCCGGCATGAGCGGATCATGCCGGACGGGCGCAAGCGCAACTCGGTGCGCTTCAGCATCATCGACGACGAGTGGCCGCAGGTGCGCTTGCATCTGGAGCAGAAACTCGCTATTTGACCCTTCAGGCGCGATTACGCAGCCACTGCAAAAAGCCTCTTTTGGGTACAACCGCCGGCGCTTCCTCGGTCAGGGATTGCGCCTTGTGCAGGCGGAAATCGAGCAGCGTCTGCATCGCGTCGTGGATGTCATGACGCGCATCGAGGCACGGCTTGAGGTAGGACTTCTCGATGCGATACAACGCGCAGAAGGTCTTCGCCGAAAAGTCCGCCGGCAATGCGGAATCGGACAAGATCCCTGCCTCGCCAATCACCTCGCCCGGTCCCATGCGCCCGGACTCGAACGGTGTGCCGTGGCGCTTCAACGTCACCGACACCACACCGGACTCGATAATGAACAAATGATCGCTGACCTCCCCACCCGCCAGAATGACTTCGCCGGCACGGAAGGTTTGCAGGCTCATGTTCTGGCTGAAGGTGTCCTTCTCTTCCTGGCGCAGGGTGGAGAAAATCGGCGAGCTGTCGAGCAACGCCCGGGGCCGCGACAGGTTGGTCGGCGCAGCACTTTCATCGCTCGACAGCAGATTGACCCCGGAGGCCTGCAAGTGCCGATAGGCCAGATCGAACAACTGATTGCGCACCACGCGCTTCTCGCCCATCGAGGCGACGAAACCGCTGATCTCGTATTCCGCGCCACTGCTGCCGGAGCTTTTCAGTGCGACGCTCGGCGCAGGTGTGTCGAGCAACTGGCGACAGCCCTGCATCGCCCGCTCCAGTGCATCGATCACCGAACTGGGCCGCGCATGCGGGCTGACTTGCACGCTGACCGCGACGCCGAACATATTGCTCGGCCGACTGAAGTTGATGATCTTGGCCTTGGCCGCCAGCGAGTTGGGGATCACCGCCATGCTGCCCTGACTGGTTTGCAAGCGCGTGGCGCGCCAGTCGATATCGGTGACGCGGCCTTCGGTGCCGTCGATGGAAATCCAGTCATCGAGTTGATAAGGCTTGGTGGTGTTGAGGACGATCCCGGAAAACACATCGCTGAGCGTGCTCTGCAAGGCCAGACCGACAATGATCGCCAACGCCCCGGAGGTCGCCAACACGCCTTTGACCGGCAGATCCAGCACATAGGCCAGCGCCGCGATAATCGCGATGAGGAAAATCACCGCGCCGAGCAAGTCCTGCAACAACCGCCCGGTGTGGCCGACCCGCTGCATCATTACCGCACCGATCAACACCGTCAGGGTGCGCGCACCGAACAGCCACCAGCCAATCTGCAGGCCAGTCGCCGCCAGGTGCAGCGGCACGTTGTCGGCCCACGGCGCCGGCTCCATCGGATTGAGGCCTTCGTTGAACAGCAGCACGCTGAACAGGCTGAAAATCAGCACCCGCACCAGCAGTTTCCACTCGCTGCCATGGGAACTGATCAGACGCCATAAACCCAGATCGAGGAGGATCAGGATCAACGCGCAGAACAACGGATGTTCGGTGAGCAGAGACAGCATCAAACAACTCCGACAGGGGCCAATCGCGAGAAGATCGCACAGATTGAGCAAGTGTAGGAGCAATTGATTTCAGAGGATGAACACGCCCGCAAAAACACCACAAAACCCATGTAGGAGTGAGCCTGCTCGCGATGGCAGGGTATCAGTCAAAGAGACTTCGACTGACACTCCGCCATCGCGAGCAGGCTCACTCCTACATTTATTGCATAGGACTTGAGTTATGTACCGTTAGTCAGGGTGCTGTAGCTGGTCATCAGGTTGCGGTAGTCCGGGATGTGGTTGGAGAACAGCGTGCCCAGCCCTTCAATATCGTTGCGCCAGTCGCGGTGCAGTTCGCAGGCCAGCCCGAACCAGGTCATCAATTGCGCGCCAGCACTGGACATGCGGTTCCACGCCGATTCACGGGTCAGTTCGTTGAACGTGCCGGAGGCGTCCGTCACCACGAACACATCGAAGCCCTCTTCCAGCGCCGACAGCGCCGGGAACGCCACGCAAACCTCAGTCACCACACCGGCAATGATCAATTGCTTCTTGCCAGTGGCCTTGATCGCCTTGACGAAATCTTCGTTGTCCCAGGCGTTGATCTGGCCCGGACGGGCGATATACGGCGCGTCCGGGAACAGTGCTTTCAGCTCCGGCACCAGCGGGCCGTTGGGGCCGGTTTCAAAACTGGTGGTGAGGATCGTCGGCAACTTGAAGTACTTGGCCAGATCGGCCAGCGCCAGCACGTTATTCTTGAATTTGTCCGGTTCAATGTCGCGCACCAGCGACAGCAACCCGGCCTGATGGTCAACCAGCAGCACCGCAGCGTTGTTCTTGTCCAGACGTTTGTATTGAGTGGTCATTGCAGTAATCCTCGCGTGTTGTCGAAGCCGACTTTTGATCGGCGTGGGGGAAACGGTCAGCGCCGGGATTCCAGCGCTTCGTGTTCGTTCGCGACATGTCGAGCCTTGCAGCCCGGAAAGCGTAGCCATGATGACGACCGGCACCACCCAGGCCCGGGACAGACGGGCAACTGTCGGATCAGCGGCCGGTCTGGGTTGATTGCCGGATGCATCGACCACGGCAAGCAACCTCGCAGTTGTCGCTTTTCTGCAGGCAACAGCCATCCCTGGCCTGCGAACCGGCCTACGCGTCCTGTGTAGAGCGCAGTGGTTGTGCGTTAAGCGTGCATCTGGCCGAAGCGGCCGGACTGGAAGTCGGCGAAGGCCTGGTGGATTTCCTGCTCGGTGTTCATCACGAACGGGCCGTGGCCGACGATCGGTTCGTCGATCGGCTCACCGCTGAGCAGCAACACCACCGCGTCCTGGCTGGCTTCGAGTGTCAGCTGATGGCCGTCACGTTCGAACAGCGCCAACTGCCCTTCACGCACCGATTCCACACCGTTGACCTGCACCGAGCCTTTGAGCACCACCAGCGCGGTATTGCGGCCTTCGTGCAGATCCAGCGTCAGCAACTTGCCGGCGTTCAGGCGCAGATCCCACACATCAATCGGTGTGAAAGTCCGCGACGGGCCGGTGTGGCCATCGAATTCGCCGGCGATCAGGCGCAGGCGACCGGCGTTGTCCTTGAGCGCAATGCTCGGGATGTCGCTGTCGAGAATGGTCTGGTAGCCCGGCGCGGCCATTTTGTCCTTGGCCGGCAGGTTGACCCACAACTGGACCATTTCCAGTTTGCCGCCGGTTTTGGCGAAGTTTTCCGAATGGAATTCCTCGTGGAGGATCCCGGAAGCGGCGGTCATCCATTGCACATCGCCCGGGCCGATCACGCCGCCACTACCGGTCGAGTCGCGGTGCTGCACTTCGCCTTCATAAACGATAGTCACGGTTTCGAAACCACGGTGCGGATGCTGACCAACGCCACGGCGCTCGGTGGTCGGGGTGAAATCGGCCGGGCCGGCGTGATCGAGCAGCAGGAACGGGCTGATGTGTTTGCCCAGGTTGTCGTAGGAAAACAGCGTGCGAACCGGGAAGCCATCGCCGACCCAATGGCCGCGCGGGCTGGTGTAGATACCGATGATGTTTTTCATGGTTGTCTCCAATTTGGGTGAGTGACGCGATGGATCAAGCTTAAATCCGTAGCCATTAATGCACTAGACCGCAAAAATCAGCCTTAGCGTTCTATATGGAGAACGATGGTGGAAGACCTCAACACCCTCTACTACTTCACCCAAGTGGTCGAACATCATGGTTTCGCCGCCGGGCGCGCACTGGACATGCCAAAATCGAAACTCAGCCGGCGTATTTCCGAACTGGAAGAACGCCTCGGCGTGCGCCTGCTGCACCGCACCAGCCGCCATTGTTCGTTGACCGAAATCGGTCAGGCCTATTACCAGCGCTGCCTGGCCATGCGCGTCGAAGCCGAAAGCGCGGCCGAGCTGATCGAACGCAACCGCTCCGAACCGCAGGGGCTGGTGCGCCTGAGTTGCCCGACAGCGCTGCTCAACTCGTGGGTCGGGCCGATGCTCACCCGTTACATGCTCAAATACCCGCTGGTGGAATTGTTTATCGAGAGCACCAACCGCCGCGTCGATCTGCTGCACGAAGGCTTCGACATTGCCTTGCGCGTGCGCTTTCCGCCGTTGGAGAACACCGACATGGTCATGAAGGTGCTGGGCAACAGCACGCAGTCAGTGGTCGGCAGCCCGCAGTTTGTCGAACGCCTGTCTTCACCGCCCTCACCTGCCGACCTCAATGGCTTGCCGAGCCTGCACTGGGGCGCGGCGCAGCGCGAATATCAATGGGAGCTGCTCGGGCCGAATGACAACACGGCACTGATTCGCCATACGCCACGCATGGTCACTGATGATTTGATTGCCTTGCGTCAGGCGGTGATTGCCGGCGTTGGCGTGGCGCATTTGCCGAGTGTAGTGGTGCGTGAGGACATTGCGGCCGGCCGTGTGGTGGAGTTGATTCCCGGTTGGGCGCCGAAGTGCGGGTTGGTGCATGCGATTTTCCCTTCGCGGCGCGGGTTATTGCCGTCGGTGCGCACGTTGATTGATTTTCTCGGCGAGGAATTTGCCCACAGTGACATTGCCTGAATCGGTGGTGCGCCCTTCGCGAGCAGGCTCGCTCCCACAAGGATTTTGTGAACACCACAGATCTCCTGTGGGAGCGAGCCTGCTCGCGAAGAGGCCAGCCCGGACAACACAAATCCTGAAAATGATTCATGACTTCTGATCAACAGTGCTTTGTCCCACCAACGGTTTTTCTCAACCATCCGGATGCGGATACTCCTGCCCATTCCCACTGCAACCCTGGAGTTTTTCATGTCTGTTCCCGCTTTCGGTCTGGGTACATTTCGCCTGCAAGGCCAGGTCGTCATTGATTCGGTGAGCACCGCTCTCGAACTCGGCTACCGGGCCATCGACACCGCGCAAATCTACGAAAACGAAGCCGACGTCGGCCATGCCATTGCGGCCAGCGGTGTCCCCCGCGAAGAGCTGTTCATCACCAGCAAGATCTGGGTCGCCAACTTCGCCGAGGATCGCTTGATCGACAGCCTCAAGGAAAGCCTGCAAAAACTGCAGACCGACTACCTCGACCTGACGCTGATTCACTGGCCGTCGCCGGAAAACCAGGTACCGGTCGAAGAGTTCATGGGCGCCCTGCTCGAAGCCAAGCGTCTGGGCCTGACCCGACAGATCGGTGTTTCCAACTTCACCATCGAGCTGATGCAACAGGCGATCGCGGCGGTCGGTGCCGACAACATCGCTACTAATCAGATTGAACTGCACCCGTACCTGCAAAACCGCAAAGTGGTCGAGTTCGCCCAGAGCCAAGCCATCCACATCACTTCGTACATGACCCTCGCCTACGGCGAAGTGCTGCAAGATCCGCTGATCCGGCAGATCGCCCAGCGCCTGCAAGCCACCCCGGCGCAAGTCACCCTGGCCTGGGCCATGCAGTCTGGCTACGCGGTGATTCCGTCGTCGACCAAACGCGCCAACCTGCAAAGCAACCTTGCCGCTACGGCGCTGACACTGAGCGACGCCGATATGGCGCTGATTGCCACGCTTGATCGCAGCCATCGCCTGACCAGCCCGAAAGGCATCGCGCCGCACTGGGACTGAGCCGGCGCCCGTCAGATTTGCAAGCGTTGCGCGAGTCCGGCCATGGCCTCGCGTAACGTCTCGCTCGCCACGTCCAACGGCGCCGCGTGCGTCTCGCGACACGCCTGCTCAAGCGCTACACATGCCGCCACCACCCGCGCCGCGCCGACCATCTGCGCCCCACCCTTGATGTGATGCGCCAGCTCGCGCAGCCCTGCGCGATCCTGCTCCTGCTGCAAAATCTCCAGACGTTGCAGATCGAGGCGCACGCTGTTCAACACTTCCTTGCGCAACTGTTCGATCAAGGCACGATCATCCCCGGCCATTTGCTCCAGCGTGCTCAGGTCGATTTCCGTCAGCGCGGGCACCTCGCCGGGGTCCACCGTCTTCTCGCAATGACTGGCAGCCGTCAACGCCTGCGCCAGGTCGTGCAAGCGGATCGGTTTGAACAGGCATTCGTCCATGCCGGCATTCAGGCAGCGCGTCCTTTCCTCGGCTTGCGCATTGGCGGTAAAGCCGAGGATCAGACAAGGCTTGCGGCCGGCATCCGACTCGGCATCGCGGATGGCCCGCGCCAGTTGGTAACCGTTGCGCCGCGGCATGTTGCAATCGGTGATCACCACATCGAACGCCTGCGCCCGCCACTGCTTCAGGCCTTCATCACCGTTCTCGGTGTCGACGGTGCGATGGCCGAGTTCACTCAACTGCCAGCACAACAGCAATCGGTTCACCGGATGATCGTCCACCACCAGAACACTCAGTGACGACGTTACCGCAAGCGCTGCTTGCGGAGCACTTGGCGCGCGAGCCAGAGCAGCCAACAACGGCAGTTCAAGACTGACTTCGACGCGTGTGCCTTCACCCGGTGCACTGTCAAGCCGCAGCGTACCGCCCATCATTTCACAGAGGTTGCGACTGATGACCAGCCCCAGCCCGGAACCACTGCGGGCTGATTGCGAGTCATGGCTCGCCTGCACGAAAGGGTTGAACAGCCGTCGTCGGTCGTCGGCGTTGATCCCCACCCCGCTGTCTTCAATAAGCACTTTCACGGTCAGGCGCTCCGCCGTCACGGTGGTCACCGTCAGCCGTAGACTGACCTCGCCCTCCTCGGTGAACTTGATCGCGTTGCTCAACAGGTTCGACAGCACTTGTTTGAAGCGCGTCGGATCAATCAACACGTCAACGTTGCTGCGGGCATCAAGTTCGATGTGCCACAACAAACGCTTCTGCCGCGCCAGCCCTTCAAACACCCGACACACCGACACCACCTGCTCACGCAGGTTGGCACGCTCAGGCACGAGGGACAAATGCCCGGTCTCGATCCGCGCGATGTCGAGGATGTCGCCGATCAACGCCAGCAACTGTTGCCCGGCGTTGGATGCCACCTGAATCGCCAAGCGATCGGTCACGCCTTCCTCGGCGCGCTTCAAGGCCAGTTCGAGCATGCCGATCAAGGCGTTCATCGGCGTGCGAATTTCATGGCTCATGGTCGCCAGAAACGTGGTCTTGGCGCGATTGGCATCGTCCGCCGCGTCCTTGGCTTCCTGCAATTGCTGCAGCCATTGCTGGCGCCGGCGAATCTGTTGCCGCTGAAAAACGATCCAGGCCAGCGCAAGCGCCAGCAACACCGCCGCACCGGCAAAACCGAGGAGAATCTCGCGACGATGGCGTAACCAATAACTGTCTTCCACCACCACATCGTGGCTCCAGCGCTCCACCAGTTCGTCCATCTGTGGCGGGGCGATGCTCAACAGCGCCTTGTTCAGGATCGAATGCAATGCCGTCATCTGCGGTGCCGTCGCCAACGCAATGCGCGCCGGTTGATCGCCGATGGTGCCGGTAATGCGCAGACGCTCACGGTAGTGACGTGCGATCAGAAAGCGCGCGACCAGCAATGAACTCACCGT
The DNA here is from genome assembly GCF_002754355.1 of Pseudomonas sp. 29. Classification (NCBI taxonomy): domain Bacteria; kingdom Pseudomonadati; phylum Pseudomonadota; class Gammaproteobacteria; order Pseudomonadales; family Pseudomonadaceae; genus Pseudomonas; species Pseudomonas sp. 29. The sequence goes on along the minus strand of NZ_PEEY01000001.1, from coordinate 5,084,325 downwards.
GGCATCGACCTGCCCCTTGGCAATCAACGCCATGCCTTCAGCGGGGCTTTTGACTTCGACCAGACGGATGCGCGGCACGCGGCTCAACAGGTAAGCACGTAACGGATGGCCGCGATAAATCGCCAGCCGTTTATCGGCCAGATCATCGAGGTTGAGCGGTCCCTGCGCGGTGATTGCGCTGACCAGCACAAACGGATTATTCAGGTAGGCGCGAGTAAATTGCAGTTCGGCTTCGCGCTCGCTGCTCGGTGTCACCACCGGCAATACATCCAGTTCACCGGCCTTGAGCTGTTCGATCTGCCGATCCAGCGACGCCCCGCGTACGATCTCGAAGTTCAACCCGCTGCGCTGGCTGATCAGACTCAGCAGTTGCGCCGACAGTCCGCTGAAACGGCCATCGGCATCAAAAAATGTCAGCGGCGCGAAATCTTCGATGGCTCCGACCCGGACAACTGGATGCTGGTCCAGTCATTCCTGCTCATTGGCACTGAGCTGCACCCGCGACTGTTCAGCCATATCGGCGAGGCCGACGCTCCAGCGTAGCTCGATGCGCTGGCGCCGCTCCATGGGGATGGCCGTCAATGCCTTGTCGACGATGCGTTTGAGGCGCCCATCGCTGCGCAACAGCGCGAAGCCGAACGAATTGGCGTCCAGCCCGGCCGGACCGGCCAATTGCAGGTCATTACGATAATTGGTGTTGATCAGGTAGTTGGCACTGATGAAGTCGCCCAGATAAACATCGTCCGCGCCGAAGGCCACCGCACCGAGCGCATCCATCGCCGACGGGTAACGCTGCACACTTGCCCGGGGATAAAACGCCTGCACGCTGGCCAGAGCCAGATAGTCCTCGACCATGGCCAGGCGCTTGCCGGCCAGATCGGTGGGCAATTGTTCATCGAGTCGAGTCACCAGCATCGGCTGATCTTCGGCGTAGGCACGGGACAGGATGAAGGCCGGGTCGGCGGCTTCAAAACTGTTGGAGGTCCCCAGCAGATCGAGATCGCCGCGTTTGAGTGCCGCCATCACGGCATCGCGGTTGGCGAAACGGCGGACTTCGATGCGCACGCCGAGCAACTGCCCCAGCAGGTCGGCGTAATCGGCGGTCAGCCCTTCGAGTTCCTGTTGATTACGGGTGATCTCGAACGGCGGGTAATCCGGCCCGGAAATGCCCATGCGCAACACCGGGTGCTGACGCAGCCATTGCCGGTCCTGTTCATCCAGGCGCAGCTGGACATTTTCCAGTCCGGTACGGGTCAGCACTTGCAGCACCTGCGGCGTATCGCTTGCCCAACAGGTGGTCATCAGCGTCAGCCACAGCCACAGCCAGACAATCCGGCGCCCCTGCCTCATGTCTGTCCGCTCAGATCACATGATTGCGCTTGGCGAAATCGCGCAAGTGTACTGCTGAGTTCACCCCGAGTTTTTTCATCAGACGGGTCTTATAGGTGCTGACGGTTTTGTGACTCAGGTGCATGTCCTCAGCAATCGCTTTGTTGGACTTGCCCCGCCCCAGTTGCGCGAAAATGCTCAACTCACGGTCGGAGAGCTGCTCGATCATCTGTTTTTCCGTGATCTGTACGGCATTCAGCGTACTGAAATGATCCGGGAGCGCAGAGAAAAAGGTATGCCCCGACACCACCGCCCGGATGGCATTGCGCAACTGCTCCAGCTGATTGGTTTTGGTCACGTAGGCCATGGCCCCAGCGCGCACACAGCGTTCCTGATAGAACATCGGCTCGTGTGTACTGAACACCAGCACTCGGCAATGAAGATCATTGGCCTTGATCCGGGCCAGCACCTCCAGCCCGCCGAGCACTGGCAAATTCAGGTCGAGGATCACCAATTGAGGCTTGTGTTCACGAATAAGCGAGATCACCTCGTTGCCTTCGGACGCCTCGTATATCTGCTTGAATCCTTCGGCTTGCAACACGATCCGGATGGCGGCACGCACCACCGGATGATCGTCGACGATCAGCGCTAACTTCATGGCCACTCCCGGTGCAAAGGCTGACGGGCAGGCCACCGATGGGGGCTGATCCAGACTCAGTGGCTGCACAGGGACTGTTGCATGGAACGGGGAGCAAAGCACCTGTCAGGTCTGACAGTTGCGGCCGGAGACTTTTTATGCATGCGCAACGTACTGCATCAGCGGGTGTGGCTTGTGAGCGACCGGTTTACCTGGCTTTGCGGGCACATCGACCAGCGCCATCAACTGACTGATCGACTGCTTTGAAGGCAACATCAAATGACTGATCTGCACATTCTCCTGAGCGAACCCCGAGGTCTGTTGCAACGGCGCCGTGCCTTCGTTGTAGATCAACGCCTGACGAATCTGCGGGTTATCAAGGAAAAACCCCAGCAGATCCAGCGAACGCGCCGCCAGCTCGGCATTGATGACCACCACATCGAACGGCTCACAACCGTAGTCCACCAGCGTCAACAGTTCAGTGAGGCTTTGCACCGGGGCCACGCGGTAGTAATCGAGGCTGTTGAACAGACGCTCGATTTTCATCCGGTGGAAATGCTGCGAGTCTGCAATCAGGATGCGCAGGGCTTTATTGATCATGTTCAATCTCCCGGTGTCACGGTTTCTGGGTGCGGCAAGACTACGCAAGCCACACGACAGGTTCTGTAGGACTTTTCCTAAAAGAAGGTTCACTCATCCGAGTCACGCCGATCACCGTGCTGCTGCAACCAAAGCAACAAATCGGCCCCCGACATCGGCCGCGCATACCAGTAGCCCTGCCCTTGGGAACACCCCAATGCCAACAGTTCACGACGCTGTGCATCGGTCTCGATTCCTTCGATCACCACGCTCATACCGAGGGTTTCTCCCAACGCCAGCGTGCTGCTGATCGCCGCCCGGCATCGCGGTTCGTGCTCAAGATTGCGGATGAATTCGGCGTCGAGCTTGATCTCGTTGAACGGCAACTGACACAAGCGCTGCAAAGATGAGAAGCCGGCGCCGAAGTCATCGATCGATAGACGACAGCCCATCATTCGCAGGCGGACGAGGCTTTCCAGGCTGGTGGCCGGCGCTTCTAGCAGACCGCTTTCGGTCAGTTCGAAAGTCAGGCCTGCACCGCAAGCACCGTGGTGCGCCAGAAGGTTTTTCAACGTGGTCGTGAGCTGCGCATTGGCCAACTGCACAGCGTGCAGATTGAACGCAACATTCAGGAAAACTCCCTGCGCACGGGCACTTCGTTGCACACCCAGCGCCTGATCGATCTGCGCAAACAATAGCTCGTCGAGTAATCCGCAACGCTCCAGCACAGGCATGAACAAAGCGGGCGAAAGGATGCCGTGGGTCGGATGGAGCCAGCGGCATAGCACCTCTACACCACAGACCTCACCGGTCTGCAGGTTGAATTTGGGCTGATACCAGGCCTGCAATTGCTGCTGCGCCAACGCCTGGCGAACCGATGTCTCACTGGCCAGCGTCACGGCAGCGGCCGTGGGTTGCGCCAGAGCAGGCCTGTCGAGGGATTTGCTCAGCAGATTCGCCAGCACTTGCACATGCAAAGGCTTGCCTACATCGCCAAGCAGTTCCAGGCCAAGCAACGCCACCATCTGATGCACCGCACGACGCAGGTCTGCCGACAGCGAACTACTGATGATCACCGACTTGACCTGCCCCGAGGCCCCCACCCGCTGCAGAAACTCCAGCCCGTCCATCCCCTCCATCTGCAAATCGCACAGGGCGACATCGACCGTACCGACTTCCTGCAAGAGCGCCAGCGCCTGAGCTCCGTCACTGGCCTCGAAGATTTCGCGACAACCCAGCGTACGCAGCATGTTGACCGCCACCGAGCGCTGGAACGCATGGTCTTCCAACACCAACACACGCAGCGGCAGAGCAGGCACGGCGATTGAGTCGTCGATGCCGGGAGCATGGTGTGTCGTGGCCAATGGCGTATTCGACTCGCCAGCAGAGGTCTCAACGGTTGTGGGATTGTTCCTGAACATCGAGGTGCTCCAGCAAAGGGCCAAGGGTTTGCCGGTCCGGGGTACGGATCAGCATCAACTGTCGTCGGTGGTTGGCATAAATCGTCTGAGCCTGCGGCTGGCCGCGAACAGTGTCATGAATCACCCCGTGGCGAATCTGTGCATTGCTTGCAAAGAACCGCACCCAATCCACGCCAGTGGCGGCGATCAACCCCGCGTTGATGATCATCAGGTCAAAGTGCTGGAAGGGCTCGCTGGAGTAATGGGTCACGCCCAACAACTCACGAAACGAGTGCACCCGCGTCAGTTCGCGACAGCCCAGTTCTTTAAAGGTCTTGCCGATTCGGGCGTGCAACGCAGGCTCCTCGTCGGCAATCAGAATTCGCCAGCTTTTGTAGGACATTGGTTTCGACAGAGGTAGAAAAGGTCGCCGCTCGCGGCGTAAGAGGCGACACACTAGGCAAAACAGTCGTCAAAGCATGTAGGACGAGTCTGAAAAAATACCAAGAAATCTCCGACGCCCTTTGAAGAACAACGCCACGTCGGAAGGATCCGACGTGGCAACCCGCCTCACCAAAGGTAGCGATACCCCAGGCTCACTCCGAATGGCTGTTCGATGCCATTGCCCTTGGCGTACTCGGCATCCAGCGAGATCTTGCTTTTTTCACTGACCTGCAATACGCCGCCGAAGCCGAGTTCGACGCGGTTGCCCGGCAGCTCGGCATCGAGTTTGTTGCCATTGACGCTGACCTTGCTGCTGCCGGCATGCTCGGTGATGTACGAGGCTTTGACATACGGTTGGGCCTTCATGCCATTGCTCAGCTCCAGGCTGCGACCGAACAGCGAACCGACACGGCTTTGCAGTGAATCCAGATCATCGGACTTGACGCGCAGGCCGTTGCTGGCGGTGTAACTGGCCCCTTGGGTGCGGGTCGCAGTGATTTCCAGTTGCGGCTCGACGAACCAGCCATCCTTCAGATTGATGCGCTTGCCAACCTCGATATCAGCACCGACACCATTAGTGCTGTAGGAACCTTTTACCGCTTGCCCCAGATTGTTCGGCGTTTTGATGTCCGTATCGAAACGGCTGTACTTCAAGACGCTGTCAACGTAGACGCCATTGTCATTGAGGTAGGTGGCGTAAATGCCGAACATGCGGCTGTCGATATCGCCCGACGCCCCTTCACCGAAATCCAGATCGGAACGCGCAGTACCGACCATGCCACCGACATAAATCTTGCCGCTGTCCACTGCGAAAGCCTTGTCGGCACCGATTTCCAGACCGCTGACGTCCTGGGAGTAGGCGCGGCTGGAATGCTCGCTGACATCGAAACGCTTGCCGATGGCGCGGGTCCAGAGCCCCCCGTCATCCTCGCCCATGCGCAACTCGCCGAGGCGCTTGACCAGAGCGTTCATCTGCGCGTTCCACAGGCTGGCGCCGGCGGTGTGTGCGGCAATGGCGGCGTTGGCCCCTTTGGAGAGGTTTTCCGGCGCCGGGTCGATCGGGCGCGGCGGTGGCGTCACAGGGCCCACCGGATCCACGGGATTGACCGGATCAACTGGCGTGACCGGATCCACCGGATTGCCAGGGTCCACAGGCGTCTCCGGGTCGACCGGTATTGCTCCCCCGCTGCCCAGTACCCAGTCATCACCCTGTTGGTGCAAGGTATAACGGAACGCACCGGCATCGACGTGGCCGCCATACAGGGCGAATTTTGCGCTGCCACCATTGGTATCGACCAACAGCAAGCGGCCATCGGAGGTCGTTGGTTCATGTCCGGTATCGCCGACGATCAGCGTGTGATCGCCGCTGGCCTGGCCTGCGCCTTGCACCACCAGCAAATCATTCTGCTGATTGGCGATGTCGCTGTTCATCAACACACTGCCACTGCCGGACAGAGCACCGACCGTGAAGGTCTTGAAAGTGCCATCGCTGCTCGGGGCGAAGGCCAGGCGACCACCGTTGAGGGTCAGTGAGTCAACGGTCTTCACCGCGTTTTCCATAATGTTGACGGTACCGCCCGTTTGGGCGACCAACCCGTTGGCCTGAGCGTCGGCATACAGATTGACCTGCCCGCCATTGCGGACCGTGCTGTTGTTGGCCGTGCCGCGGCCATAGACGTTTTGCACACCACCGTCGATGAGCGTATCGGTGGCGATCGCACCGCCGAACGTGGTGGTCGTCAAACGCTGCTCACCGCCACTGAGAATCCGACTGCCCTGGGATCTGCCCAGATCCGTGAGAATCTGCACTCCACCCTCGTTGACCTGGGTATCCACCGCCGTTGCGGTTAGCTGAACAGTCTGGATCCCGCCCTGATTGATCACCGTACGATTGGCAACACTGTTGGAGGTCTGTACGGTTTGCGATCCGCCATTGAGCACGGTGTCGTTGGCAATGCCGGAGGTCGAGACCAACTGCGAGCCCGTGGCACCCACCACCGTGCGGTTGGCAACGCCGCTCTGCACCTGTTGACTACCGAGTACCGTCGCGTCATTCGACACGCCATCGCGGAACACCGCCTGGGTGCCCGTCAACTCAATCAAGGTGTTGTTGGCGGTGCCGTTATCGCCAACGCTCTGCTGGCCACCGATAACGGTTTCGCCATCGACCACAGCGCCATTGTTGACGGTTGCAGTGAAGGCTTGCGCATGCATCGGCATCAACATGACGACGGCCAGAGCCAGGGGTGACAGGGTCAGTGCAGGACAGGTTTTTGCCGGGACAGTCTTCATGCTTCGTACCTCAGTGATGAGGTAGCGAATTTAGAGATCGAGGGAGAAAAAAAGAGCAGGAAATTTCCCTTTTTTTGTAGGAAATTTCCTGCTCTCGTCACACTTGAATAGCCGCTCAGCCATTGCGGGTGAGTGGCTGGCTCCCTGGGAGTCAGTTACGCGCGTTCACGGCTGCGGCGCCGTTCGACACAATCACTTCGACCCGACGGTTCTGCTGCCGACCGGCCGCATTACCGTTATCGGCCACCGCATACTCTTCGCCGTAACCCTGGGTAAAGATGCGCTGGGGATCGACACCCAGCTTCGTCAGCGCCCGAGCCACCGAGGCGGCGCGACGCTCGGACAGTCGCTGGTTGGTCCCTTCGCTGCCAACATCATCGGTGAAACCCTCAACCCGCACCTTGCGCTCCGGGTTGTCGTTGAGGAAGTCGGCCAACTGCTGAAACTGCCGCTGGCTGCCGTATTTCAGGTCAGCCTTGCCGGTGTCGAACAACACGTCACCAAAGGTCACGACCTGACCACGATCGGTCTGTTTTGCCTTCATCGCTTGCAACGCTTTCAACTGCTGGGTGCGCACATCAAGTTGCACCTGCGTGCGCTCGGCATCGATTTTTTTCAGCCCGGCTTCCGCCTGGCGGCCGGCAATGGTCTGCTCGGCCAGGGCGATTTTCTGGCTGGCCAGGTAGGCCAATTGATCGACTTGCGGTGCCTGGCGGTTCTTCTGCGACGCCTGGTCGGCCGCGTTCAACGCCGTAAAGGCAGACTTGGTTTCAATGGCTGCGAGGGTGTTGGCTTCCGGCTTGTTTTGCAGCGCCGCGAACTGTTCGCGGGCTTGCAGCAGTTGCGGGTTTTCAGGCGGCGTGGCGCAACCGGCCAGTGTCAGAGCGATCAGCGAAGCGATGGGCAACAGTTTGAAATTCGACATGAACAAGTCCTTATTGAGCGCTGGCTGGCGGATTGAAACCGGTGACCGGGTCTTGCAGCATTTCCTGCTTGAGCACCTCAATGCCATTGCGCGCGTCAGCCAGTTGTTTCTGCCATTTCACAGCGCGTGATTTACGTTCGGCGAGGTTGGCATCGGCTTCGATCTGTTCGGCCAACAACTTGGCTTGCGGGTAGTTTTTCTCACCGAGGGCGCGTTCCATCTGGAACATCTTGTCTTGCGCTGCCTTCATTTCCAAAGGTGCGTATTGGGTTGCTTCGGCCGACACCGCACGGTTGACCGCGTCCTTGGACAAGCTGATCTGTTGCTCTGGCAGCGGCGCGCTGGCGCAGGCACTCAACGCCGCAGCAACGGCCAGTCCACAGACGGCCAATCGTGCACGGGAAGACATACGTGGAAGGGTCATCAACAGCTCCAAATGTTAACCAGTGAAGTGAGCTCGGCTGTATGCCGAGACCACCGCACGTTAGCGACAGAGAGCCAGTGACGAATGTAGGAAAATTCGCAAGAAACACAGGGAAACTGGAAATAGTTTGTTACGCCAGGCGCTCGTCCAGTTGCTCCGCCAAACGCTCCATCGATTGCTGCAAGGCATCCACCGCTTCGGTCAGAACCTGCGTGTCGAGACCTTCGCTGGCAACCTCCAGCGCTTCACAAGCCTGGATCAGTGAGTGCGCCTTGATAATGCGTGCGCCACCCTTGACCCGGTGGGCCAGATTGGCGAGCCCGGGCATGTCGTGCTGGGTAAACAGGCGCATCAGTTTGGCCATGTCCTGCGCATTGCTCGTGGCCAGATCGCTCAACAGACTGTTGATCGACGCGCGGTCGCCACGGGTCAATTGTTCGAGGCTGCTCAGATCGATGTCACCGGTGCCGACATCGCCGGGCTCGTCTTCAGTCGGTGAACGAGGCCGTGGAACGACTGCGGCCAGACGCAGATTCAGATCCCTGAGGCTGATCGGTTTGAACAGGCAATCGTCCATGCCGGCCTCGGCGCAACGATCCTTCTCCTCGGCCAGCGCATTGGCGGTAAACCCCAACACCAGGCTGCGCGCCAATCCTCGCGTCGCCTCTTCATCGCGGATCGCCCGGGCCAGTTCGTAACCATTCATGATCGGCATGTTGCAGTCGGTGATGACCACGTCGAACGTCTGGTTGCGCCAGGCACGCAGGCCATGGGCGCCGTCCTCGGCATCCGTCACCCGGTGGCCCAGATAACTCAACTGCTGCGACAGCAGCAGACGGTTGGCCGGGTAGTCGTCGATCACCAGAATATTCAGACAGTGGCTGGCCTGCAGTGCCACGTTTTCCTCGACCGGCGCGGCGTCCAGAGGATCGAGTGTCGGTAGATTCAACCGCACCTCGATCTGCGTGCCCTGCCCCAATTCGCTGGTCAGCGCGAGGCTGCCGCCCATCATTTCGCACAAGGTGCGACTGATCATCAGCCCCAGCCCGGAGCCGCCCTGGACCGACTGACCATGGTTGGCAGCCTGGGAAAACGGCGTGAACAATTGCGCCTGATCCACAAGCGAGATGCCGCGTCCACTGTCGGTTACGCGCAAGCAAAGGCGCAGTCGATCATCACTGCCGGTCTCGACCTGCACGCTCAATACCACCTTGCCCACATCGGTGAACTTGATCGCATTGCTCAACAGGTTCGACAACACTTGCTTGAAACGCAGCGGATCGATCAACACGTCGACGTTGCTCAGGGCGTCCAGATCCAGTTGCAGACGCAACTGTTTCTGGCGCGCCAGGCCTTCAAAAATGCGCGCAACCGATTCAATCAGTTCACGCAGATTGGCGCGCTCCGGCGCCAGCGACAGGCGCCCGGACTCGATCCGTGCAATATCGAGAATGTCGCCAATCAGGTCCAGCAAGCCCCGCGCTGCGCCCGAGGCCACTTCAACGGCAAAGCGATCCAGCACACCTTGATCGGCCTTTTTCAGCGCCAGTTCGAGCATGCCGATGATGGCGTTCATCGGCGTCCGAATTTCATGGCTCATGGTTGCCAGGAACGTGGTTTTGGCGCGGTTGGCGTCATCGGCAACATCTTTGGCGATTTGCAGTTCCTGCAACAGATGCTGACGCTCGCTGACATCGATCCAGCCAGCGATCATGCCGTTGACTGCACCGTCGCTGCCACGATACGGCAGCATCCAGTGGTAGATGGTCAGCGCGCGGCCGTCCGCCAGATTCAGGCTACGGTCCTGGATGCTCGGCAAGCCGTCCTCCATCACCCGTAGATAATCATCCTGAAACGTCTGTGCCTGCTGCATATCGCTGAGCACGCCGTCCGTGACCAACTTGCCGATGACCGCTTCGCGCTCGGTACCAAACACTTGCAGATAACCACTGTTGCAGATCACCAGGCGACCTTCGCGATCGCGCACGTAGATCGGATGCGGCGTGCCGTCGATCAGCACGCGCATGAACTCCATCTGATCGTTCAGCGCGATTTCCGCCTGACGGCGCTTGCGCATCAACAGACGCAGATAGGCGATCCAGCCCAGCGCCACCAACAGCAACACGCCGGCGATCACGAAGCCCTGGATGATCATCGCGCGATTGCGCAGCCAGTAACTGTCGTCCACCACCACTTCGCTGCGCCAGCGGTTGGTCAACTCGTCCATTTCTTCCGGACTGATGCTCAACAGTGCCTTGTCGAGGATCGAGTACAACTCCAGCGCACCGCGATTGGTGGCCAGTGCGATGCGTGCAGGCTGGGTGCCGACCGTGCTGGTGACCTGCAAAGTGTCGCGGTACTGGCGCGAGATCAAATAGCGCGCGCTGACCAGCGAATTGATCGCGCCGTCGGCCTTGCCCAACGCGACCATCTCCATGGCCTCGGCGGCGTTGCCTGCCGTCACAAGTTGCACCTTGGGGAATTGCTCGATGAGGTACTCGCGCAGAATGTTGCCGCTGATCAGCGCCAGGCGCTTGCCGGCCATCTGATCCAGCGTCATCGGTTCGCCGCCACGGCGAGTGACCAGCACGAACGGGTTGATCAGGTACGGCCGGGTAAAGCGCAATTGACCTTCGCGCTCGGTGCTCGGCGTGAACGCCGCCAGCATGTCGGCCTTGCCGCTGGTCACCTCACCGATCAGGTCGCCCACCGACTCAACACGCTGTATATCGAATTGCAGGCCCGTGCGCAGGCTGATCTTGGCCAGCACATCAGCACTGATGCCGCGAAACTTTCCGGCTTCATCGACAAAGGTCAACGGCAGAAAGTTTTCGTTGATCGCGACTTTGATACGCGGATGGTGATCCAGCCAACGCTGTTCGTTCACGCTGAAATGCAGTCGATGCTGGCCGGGAATGGCCACCCCGCCGACACTCCAGCGGCGCCGGATGCTCATACGCTCTTCCGCAGGAATGACCTTCAACGCCGCATCGAGAATGTGCAACAACCGAGTGTTGTCCCGGGTCACGGCAAAACTGAAGGGCTGGGTTTCCATGCGCGAAAAATCGCTGAGCTGAACGTTGTTGAGGTAGTTCTTCTTGACCAGGTAATTGGAGCTGAGCAGGTCGCCCAGATAGACGTCAGCCTGACCGAACGCCACGGCACCGATCGCCGTCAGTGTCGAGGGATACAGTTGCACGTCGGCTTTTGGGTAAAACGCCTTGACCGTTTCCGGTGGCAGGTAGTGATAGAGCATCGCCACTCGTTTGCCCGCCAGGTCTTCCGGCAGGTTGTGACTCTCATCGATGCGCGTCACCAGGGTCGGGTTATCGTCAGCGTAAGGCGAAGAGATTGCCAGTTCGGGGTCCGCCGCCTCAAAACCGTTAGCAGTGCCGATCATATCGATCTGGCCGTGCTTCAGCGCCGTCAGCAGATCGCCGCGCGAGGCGTAGCGCCGGACCTCGACCGTGACGTGCAGCAATTGTTCGATCAGTTGTGCGTAATCGGCCGTCAGACCTTCGTAATCATTGCCGTTGCCGGTGATCGCAAAAGGCGCGTAATCAGGGCTGCTGTCGCCGAGCAACAGACGCCCCTTGCGGCGCAACCAGCTCCAGTCCGGCTCATCGAGTGGCACGGCATACTCGTCGACATCCGAGCGACCGAGCAATTGCAATGTATCGGGCTGCGTCGCGGCCATGGCCTGCAGCAACGACATTGAGCCGAACAGTGCCAGACCGGCCAGGCAATTTCTGACGAAAATAATCATCTAGAGCAGGTTGTTACGCTTGGCAAAATCGGCGAGGTACACCACCGACTTGACGTTGAGTTTCTCAATCAGCCGCGTCTTGTAAGTGCTGACGGTTTTGTTGCTCAACAGCATGGCTTCGCCGATTTCCTTGTTGCTCAAACCCTTGGCCAGTTGCTGCAGGATCGTCAACTCGCGATCAGACAGACTCTGAATCAATTCCAGATCGGTGGCCTGCGCATCGCTGCGGCGCACCGAGCTGCTGGCCAGATTGGGGAAGAAGGTATAGCCGTCCATCACCACCTTGATGGCTTTGACCAACTCGTCGAGGTCGTTGGTTTTCGACATGTATCCGGCTGCGCCAGCCTTCATGCAGCGCATGGAATAGAACTGTGCCGACTGCGACGTCAGCACGAGGACCTTGCAAGACAGGTTCAGCGCGCGGATACGCGAGATCACCTCCAGGCCGTCGAGCTTGGGCATGGCGATGTCCAGAATGATCAGGTCGGGGGTATGTTCGCGGGCCAGCTGCACAGCATCGGCGCCATTGTCCGCTTCCGCGACGACTTCGAAATGTTCCTGTTTCAACAGCATCTTGACCGCAGAGCGAATGAACGGGTGATCGTCCACGATGATCGCTTTCAACATAAAAACCCCTGTAAGACGTTGATCAACTACTTGGCAACGCCACAAATAACAATGGGACAGCAGTCCAGATGCTCCACGTGCAGAACATACACGAGCACCACAGAATTGTAGGAAAATTCTTGGAAAACACCGCACAGCACCGCACAACGATCAGCGCTCGCCCTCTGGCTTCTCCAGCCATTGCAGCAAGTCATGTCCGTTCATGGGACGGGCCAAGTAATAACCCTGACCCATTTCGCACTCCAGCTCGCGCACATGCTCAAGCACCTTTGGGCTGCTGATGCCTTCGATCACCAGATCCATTCCTAACGAACGAGCCAGCACCCTCGTACTGGCGACCATCGCCCGGTTGCGTTGACGGTCGAGGTGCTGGACAAAACGGCCATCGAGTTTTATCTGGGTGAACGGCAACTGGCACATCAGCTTCAACGAGGAAAACCCGACACCGAAGTCGTCGACCGCTAATCCGCAGCCCAGCAGGCGCAAACGCAACAAGTTCTCCTGCGTGCCGGGCGGGCAATCGAGCAAACCGTTCTCCGCCAGTTCGAGCATCAGAACCGATCCGTTGAACCCGTGCCGCTCCAGCGCCCGTTTGATGTGTTCCACCAGAGCACTATGGGTCAGTTGCGAGGCATGCAGATTGAACGCCAACTGCAAGGCCACACCACGATGACGCAAAATGCCCAGCAGGTTCAGGCCCTGCTCGAGCAACTGTTTGAACATCTGGTCGGTCAAGTCATACGCCAGCACGGCGGAGAGAAAGTCGCAAGGCAACAGCGTCCCGCGCGCAGGATGCTGCCAACGCACCAGCGCTTCCACGCCGATCACCGCACCGCTGTGTAATTGAAACTGCGGCTGAAACCACGCCCGAAACTCACCCAGCGCCAGCCCGCGGCGCACTTCATCTTCGTGGGGCAACTCTTTGCTCGGTGGCGCCAGCACCGGCGGGATCCGCCCGTGTTTATAGCGATACAGCAGGCGGTTCAAGGCACGCAGCTGCACCGGCCGGCTCAGCACTCCGAGCAATTGCAGACCGCCCAGCGAGGCCATTTGCCCCAAGGTGCGCGCCAGCTCCGGGGGGAGTTCACTGCACAGCAACACCGCGCGCACCATACCGCTGTGGCTGGCAACACGGAGGAATTCCAGGCAATCGAGGCCCCGGTCAGTGAGGTCGCAGATCACGATATCGACCCCGCCCTGCAGGTGCATCTGCACCATGGCCTGCTCGGCATCCGGTGCTTGCAACACGTCACGCACGCTCAGGCGTTGCAACATCCTGACCAGCACGTTGCGGGCAAACTCATGATTTTCCAGCACCAGAATACGTGGGGAGGTCATCTTCCTTTAATCACTCAATTGACCCGGGAGACCGGATAGTGGCCTGCGCCAGCAGGGTTGAACGCAGGACTTATCCTGCGTCAATGTAGGAAATTTCCCAGAGGCTAAGGCGTCATCAGTAGTAAACGATCTGCACAACCATGATCGCTTCGAACGGTCCGACTTCGGGATCGCCCAGCGACACCACCGACGCGCTGAACGGCACATCGATATGGCTGACGTCCGCCGGAAAATTCGCCAGAGGGAAAGGCTCGTTGATCTGCACCAGATTGTTGTGGGCATCGCGCACCTGAATGCCGAACTGGCTGCCCGCCGTCGGCAGAATGTTGTAAAGCCCCTGCTGGTTGGCGGTGACAAACGTCGCACCGATGTTGATCGCACTGCTGCACTTCTTTTCCAGCGCGAGGCTGAAGGGCCGGGTCGGATTGGGCGGCGAGAACCCAGTGGTGGTTTTCTGAATCACGCCAAAGTCGACAATGCCCGGCTCCGGCGTCACCGTGACATCGACCGTGCACGCGGTGCCGACAATGTTCTGCAACCCGGAGAGTTGAAAACGGAAGTTGCCCGCCGGGTTGCTCGGCCCGCCATTCAAGCCATAGAGACCGTCGAACTGGAACACGTCGTAGGTGTCTTGCGAGGGACGCTGCAAGGGCAACAATCCGCGTTTGCGGATCACCACCTGAAACGCAATGCTGGGCGTCACCCGTGAACACGCGAGCATGTCAGCGCCGCTGGTCGCGTCCGGGCAACCACGGGATACGAATCCGCTGTTCACGCCCTGGGTCGGGTTGGAACTCCAGTCGCCGTCCCAGGCTGTCACGCCGCGATACACCAGACCGAATTCGATGCCCCACGGGGTGGCATTGAGTCCTGCCGGGTTGCCATAGAAGTAGATCGGATCGTCTTCCCTGAAGTGCAGATCGAAGAGTTTCCAGCAGTCGGCCGGCACCACATGGGTTTTCGAGCGCCAGATGATCGTGCCATCCGGCACGGTGTCCGGCACCGACACCGGGCCAATGTATTCGCTCAGGTAGCTGCCGCCGTCCAGCGACTTGCAGACCATCGCCGAAGCCAACTGCGACGCGCCCAGCAGCACTGCGGCCGCGACCAGCCGGGTCAGCGTGGAGAACAGGCTCACGGTCTCACGCCTTTGCAGACGTTCGCCACGCAGTTGAACAACGTATCGGACTGGCCACCGAAGTCATTCATGTTCGACACCCGCAAGGTGCTGAACGCGGTGTTGCTCAGGGCAAAGCGCGCATTGCCGCGTGGCGCGATCATCACCGTATCGATCGGCATTCTGGTTTTTTCCGGGCCGGCCAGCAGCCCGACCACAGTGATGTGAAACGGTGTCGGGTTATCGACAATCAGCTGTTTCGCTGCCGGGTCGATTTTCAGGTTCAGGCCCAGCGCGAGGTCTTCGCCACGCTCACGCTTCACCGCTGCCGGGCGATAGAACAATTTGATCTTCGACTGCAAGGCGATCTGCATCGAGTTGACGGCCTGGCTCTTCGGCGGAATCTCGCGAATGTTCAAATAGAAC
Source organism: Pseudomonas sp. 29 (assembly GCF_002754355.1). NCBI lineage: Bacteria > Pseudomonadati > Pseudomonadota > Gammaproteobacteria > Pseudomonadales > Pseudomonadaceae > Pseudomonas > Pseudomonas sp. 29. The sequence goes on along the minus strand of NZ_PEEY01000001.1, from coordinate 5,069,021 downwards.
ACCGACTCGCGGTCCGCCGGCAGGGCCAGTTCGGGCAATTTCACGATACGCAGCACACTGCTTTCGTTCGGCTCGATGCGCTGCAGCGGTGGCAGGACCATGAACGGTGAGGTGACTTTCTGGCCACTCTCGTTTTCGATCCACGACTGCACAATAAATGGCAGCTGCGGGTTTTTGTTGCTGACTGTGACGCTGACCGATGGTGCACTTTCCTCGAACACCAGCCGGGTGCGATCCGGCACCACAGCGGCGCTGGCCAACAGCGGCAGAGCAAGGCCAGCGGCCAGAAACAGACGGTGAGCAGTAAACAAGGCAAAACGAGACATGATGACTCCGGGTTTATTGGAAGACGCGGTTACAGACACTGGGCAGGCTTGGCGATATTGCTCACCACGTCCTCCTCAGGGAGTTTGGCCAGACTGCATTGGCCGGCGTCATCCCAACGCGCTACCAGTTCAGCCCCAACCTTGATGCCCAACAGATAAGTGACGCCCGCCTCGCCGACGATGCCCACCTCCCGGTTGGTGTTCTTGTCCTGCACCGATGCGCCGAAAGGCACCGGTTTACCGTCGTTGCGGGTCAACACGACAAATGCGTTGCGGCCCTGCCCCGTGGCGAAATTGACGTAGCCGATGGCTCCCTCGGTCAGCGCCAGACGCTGGATCGGGTTGGACACTTCGGTGTTGAGCGGCAGTTTTTCGACGTTGACCCGCGCTTCGTAAGCCTGAAACGAGGGCAAGCCATCCATCACCGCATAACCGTCCCGGTTGGTGCGGGTCTGCCCGGTGAAGGCCACGTCCGGTACGCCATCGGTGGACACCAGCAGGCGCGTATCGCCATTGGTGCCATTGCCATGGGCCGAGACCCCATAACGGGTAGCGACCAGTGAGCTGTCGAGTTCGCCGGTGAGCGAGCGATAGGTGCTGCCATCGGTGGAGGCCGACGCATTGGCGCGGTAACTCGAAGCGCGTTTACCGACATAGGCGTTGACGTAGCGGTTGTCGCCAACGCCGCCATACACCTGATAGTTCACGCCTTCGCCGTCGTCATGGCTGTAGCCGACACTGGCGGACGAATCGCCGGAACCCGAGCGCTGCAGGTTACTGGAGGCCATCGAATTGCCCCCCAGTGGCACCGTCACGCCGAGGTAGATCTGCGAGTCATTCTGCCGACTGTTTTGCGTCTGGTAAGCCGACAGGTTTGCGGTGATGTTCTTGACGTTGCCAAGGGAAAAACTGCGCGCCACGGTCATGCCGAAACGATCGGCTGCCGGCGCGTCCCAATAAGTCGAATGGTCGTAGGAAAAACTCGTCGATAACCAGGAAAAATGCTTGGCCAAGGTCACCGAATAACGTTGCTTGCCCGAGTTCATCGCATAGGAATCGGCATCGCCGACAAACTGCGAAAAGTTGGTGAAGGTCTTGTCGGAAAAGCGATAACCCAAAAACCGCAGGTCGGTGCCAATGGCGTCAAAACGCTTGGAATAGTTGATTCTGTAAGAGTTGCCGGCCACGGTTTCGCCGTTCCAGCGCAGCTTCGCCCGAGACGTGGTGACATCACCAGACACTGCGCCGAATACGCCAAGGTCCTTGCCGATACCGATGGCATTCGACTGATAACCCGAGGCCGCCAGCACGCCACCGTAGATCGTCCAGTCCCTTGGCAGACCATAGGCCGCTTCCGAGGCGACAAACTCAGGCTCTGTGCCGCCGTTACCAGTCAGGCGCGGCTGGCCGGCGGAAACCTTGTAACGCAACTCGCCTTCACGGGACAGAAACGGAACTGCAGCGGTGGCTACGGTAAACGTTTGTTCGCTGCCATCCTCTTCGCGCACGGTCACATCCAGTGTGCCTTGCACGCTGCTGTTGAGATCCTGAAGGCTGAACGCGCCCGGGGTCACCGTGGTCGAGTACAACACACGGCCCTGCTGGGACACGGTGACGGTCGCGTTGGTACGCGCCACGCCACTGATCAGCGGCGCATAACCGCGCAGGTTCGGCGGCAACATGCGGTCGTCGCTGCTCAGGGTCGCACCGCGCAAGGCGAAGGTGTCGAACACATCGGAGTTCAGATAGTCCTCACCGACCGACAGCTTCGAACGTATCGATGGCAACGCGCGATAGGCGTACAAGCGGTTCAACTGGAACGCTTCGCCGTGGGGATCATTATTCTGGCTACCTGACTCTTGCCGCGCCTGATAATCGGCGCGGATGCGCCAGGCATCGAGGTTGACCCCGGCCGTGCCATAGCTTTGCAATGAACGCGAATCGCCGGACGGCGTATTGGTTTCGCGGCTGTTGGCGATCACTCGGTAATCAAGCAACGCGCCGTTGAGCCCGTCGCTCCAGGCGGCAGGCGGAATGTAGTTGGGATCGTCATACTCGAACGAGGCCTGCGGCAGGCTGATCGACAGACGTCCAAGGTTTTTCATGTACTTGATCGAGGCATTTTCAATGCCACGCAAATCCACACATTGCCCCTCAGCCAGACGCGGCAGGCTTTTGAGCAACGCAGGCTTGAGACCAAAGGTCGCCACCAGGTCTTCGGGCAGACAGGCGTAACTTTCCTGCGGGTTGGCGCCGCTCTTGAACTCGATCGAACGTGAGCCGAAATAACGCTGATTGACGGTGATATCCAGCAAGTAACGACCGGGCACAGTGTATTGGGCGTGGGCAAACTGTCCGAGACTGATATCGTCGTTTTTATCGATATTCAGGAACTCCGAATTAAACTCCACAGCGTTTGAATAACGCGCACAGGAGATCAACACGCAAGACACGAAAAGTTTTCGGCCGTACACGGGAAATAGCCTTTATCAGAACTTTGACGGAAAAGAAAAAAGGGGTTTTCACCCCTTTTTCTTACAACGTGCGATACCGCGGTATCAGTTGTAGGCCACGGTGAAGTTCGCAACGCTGTCTGCTTCACCGGTGGTGACGGTCGCAGCGGTGGCTTCATACATGGCGGCGAAGGTCACGGTGTTGTTGCCGTTTTGCAGCACAACCGGAGCGACCTGCTCGGTGCCGTTATCGAGCATTTCGCCAGCGCTGGCCTGCAGACGGATGCCGACGTTCTGCGCCAGGCCGGTGGTGGCGAACAGGCCCGGAACCGCTGGATCCTGCACACCGCTGAAGGTGAAGCGGGCGTTCTTCTGGGTGGTGGTGTCGCAGTCGGTCAGGATGATGTCGAACTTGGTCGGCGTCGAACGATCACCGATCGCCTTGAACTGGTTCGATGGCACCTGACCCAGGGAAACGGTCTGGTCCAGAGAGCTGGCGTCGATACCGCAGGCGCCGGATACGATTTCACCAATGAAACGTACGGTGCCAGGGTTGCCGGAAGCCGGCGTCGCAGCATTGGCGAAAGAAGCGAGACCCATGACAACGGTAGCGGCGGTAACAGCGACGATCTTTTTCATTTTTTACATCTCTTGGGATAGTTGTTTATTCGGCCCAGCGGCCTGGCTCCCAATTACTCATCAGCGACAACAGGCTTGTTCGCTGTAGCGAACAACCTTCATCACGGAATCTGCAACGAATGGTTCCCCCCTCTTTCCGGCCATTCCCTGCCGAACTTTCCAGGTATTCATTGCACTTCCGTAATAACGCATCGAGTCATCAGGACGCCGGGCATCTCTGCTCCGGAACAAATAGTGATCGAGACCCAAGGGTGAAAATGTAGGTTCTTTCTTGCCGCCTTGTAGGACAATTCTCAGCAACCGAGAACGATCATTCCGTGGTACTCGGACTCCAGAACGCCTGCACCACCAATGCCGAGGTCGAGATCCGTGCCACCAGCGCATCCAGTTCATCGCCATCGACCGACGTTGTCGCCAGCGTCGCTTCGATTTCGATTTCATCGGCGCCGAAGGCATGCACATCAACATCGCTGGCCGGGTAGTTGCTGCGTTCAAGCTCGGCCTCAAGCAAGGCGAACACGGCGGTTTGCTGCGAGCGTCGGGCGATGACGTAAACGATGTTGGTGACTTCCGCCGAGACCACGTCCAGTGGCTGGCGGTTGATGTTGTTGACGATCGGCCGCAGCAAGGTGTTGGCGGCCAGAATGAATAGCGTGCCGAGTACGGCTTCGGCGAGCAGATCGGCCCCGGCACAGGCCCCGACCGCTGCGGAGGTCCACAGGGTCGCGGCGGTATTGAGACCGCGCACGTTGCCCTCTTCGCGCATGATCACCCCGGCGCCGAGAAAACCGATGCCGGAGACCACGTAGGCGACCACACGCACCGCACCTTCGGCACCGGCGAGACGGTTGGCCATGTCGACGAAAATCGCTGCGCCAACGGCGACCAGTACATTGGTGCGCAGGCCGGCGGTGCGTTGCCGGTACTGACGTTCGAAACCGATCAGGCCACCGAGGATAAACGCGGCACTGAGGCTGACGAGGGTATCGAGCAGCGAATCGAGGTTGAGGTTGTTGATGGCTTGCATGTGTATCTCCCTCTTGAGAACGCATCAACTCCTTGTGGGAGCGAGCTTGCTCGCGAAAGCGGTGTGTCAGCTAACAGATGATTAACTGACTGGACGCTTTCGCGAGCAGGCTCGCTCCCACAGGGGAACGGTGTTGGCCGTGCGGTTATTGCCAGCCGAACCGGCGGATGTAGAACCCTTTCACTGCCTGGGTCAGCGCCATGTACGCCAGCAGAATCACCGGCAGGAACACGAAGTACAGCGATGGCAACGCCTGCAGTTTGAAGTAATGCGCCAGCGGCCCCATCGGCAGGAAGATGCCGACCGCCATGATGATCCCGGTCATCACCAGCAGCGGCATGGCTGCGCGGCTTTGCAGGAACGGAATCTTCGGCGTGCGGATCATGTGCACGATCAGCGTCTGGGTCAGCAACCCGACCACGAACCAGCCGGACTGAAACAGGGTCTGGTGATCCGGGGTGTTGGCATCGAATACGTACCACATCAAGGCGAACGTGGTGATGTCAAAGATCGAACTGATCGGGCCGAAGAACAGCATGAAGCGCCCGACGTCACCCGGCTGCCAGCGTTGTGGTTTCTTCAGCATGTCCTCATCGACGTTATCGAACGGAATGGCGATCTGCGAAATGTCGTAGAGCAGGTTCTGCACCAGGAGGTGCATCGGCAGCATAGGCAGGAACGGAATGAACGCACTGGCGACCAGCACCGAGAACACGTTGCCGAAGTTGGAGCTGGCGGTCATCTTGATGTACTTGAGCATGTTGGCGAAGGTGCGCCGCCCTTCGAGTACGCCCTCCTCCAGCACCATCAGGCTCTTTTCCAGGAGGATGATGTCGGCGGCTTCCTTGGCGATGTCCACCGCACTGTCCACGGATATACCGATGTCGGCGGTGCGCAGGGCTGGAGCGTCGTTGATGCCGTCACCCATGAAGCCGACCACATGGCCGTTGCCTTTGAGGATGCGCACGATGCGCTCCTTGTGCGACGGCGTCAGTTTGGCGAAGACGTTGGTGGTCTCTACGGCAACCGCCAGTTCGGCATCGCTCATGCGTTCAACGTCGTTACCCAGTAGCAAACCCTGCTGAACCAGACCGACTTCGCGGCAGATTTTCGCGGTCACCAGTTCGTTGTCGCCGGTCAGCACTTTTACCGCCACGCCATGTTCGGCCAAGGCCTTGAGCGCCGGCGCGGTGCTTTCCTTCGGGGGATCGAGGAACGCCACATAGCCGATCAGCGTCAGTTCTTGTTCATCGGCCAGGCTGTAAATCTCGCGACCTTCAGGCATCGAGCGTGCGGCCACCGCCACCACGCGCAAGCCTTCAGCGTTGAATGCTGCGGTGACCTGACGAATCCGGGTCAGCAATTCATCGCTCAAGGCTTCATCGACCTCACCGTGACGCACGCGGCTGCACACCGCCAAGACTTCTTCCACGGCACCTTTGCAAATCAACTGATGTGGCTGGCCACGTCCTTCGACCACCACCGACATACGCCGACGATTGAAGTCGAACGGGATCTCGTCGACCTTGCGAAACGTCGTGCCGACTTTCAGTTCCCGGTGAATTTCCACGTGTTCCAGCACCGCGACATCGAGCAGGTTTTTCAGACCGGTCTGGTAGTAGCTGTTCAGGTAAGCCATTTCCAGCACGTCATCGGAGTCTTCGCCCCAGACATCGACATTGCGCGCGAGGAATATCTTGTCCTGGGTCAGCGTGCCGGTCTTGTCGGTGCACAGCACGTCCATGGCGCCGAAGTTCTGGATCGCATCGAGACGTTTGACGATGACTTTTTTACGCGACAGGAACACCGCGCCTTTGGCCAGCGTCGAGGTGACGATCATCGGCAGCATTTCCGGGGTCAGGCCGACGGCAATCGACAGCGCGAACAGCAATGCTTCGGTCCAGTCACCCTTGGTGAAACCGTTGATGAACAGCACCAGCGGCGCCATCACGAACATGAAACGGATCAACAGCCAGCTGACTTTATTCACGCCTTGCTGGAACGAAGTCACCGCGCGATCGGTTGCGCCGACACGCTGGGCCAGCGCACCGAAATAGGTGCTGTTGCCCGTGGTGAGAATCACCGCCACCGCCGTGCCGGAGACAACGTTGGTGCCCATGAACAGGATGTTGTCCAGCTCCAGAGGATTGCGCGTGTCGCGATCAGCCTGACGCGGAAACTTCTCCACCGGCATCGATTCGCCGGTCATCGCCGCTTGGCTGACGAACAGATCCTTGGCGCTAAGCACGCGGCAATCGGCAGGAATCATGTCACCGGCCGAGAGGACGATCAGATCGCCCGGCACCAATTGCTTGATCGGCAATTCGCTGCGTGGGGCGTCACGGCGCATCACCGTGGCGGTGTTGCTGACCATGGCTTTCAGCGCGTCGGCAGCCTGGTTGGATTTGCTTTCCTGCCAGAAGCGCAGCAACGTCGACAGCACCACCATGGAGAAAATCACCACGGCGGCCTTGAGGTCTTCGGTCAGCCACGAGATCACCGCCAACAACGTCAGCAGCAAGTTGAACGGGTTTTTGTAGCAGTGCCACAGGTGAATCCACCATGGCAGCGGTTGTTCGTGTTCGACTTCGTTGAGACCGTATTGCGCACGCAGTGCATCGACTTCGAAATCGGTGAGGCCATCGGAGTGCGTGCCCAATGACGAGAGCAACACACCGCTGTCGCAATGCGCGGCATCGACCAGGGTGTTGGCCAAAGTCGGCGGGACTTCACGGCTGACCGTGGTGTCGTTGATCGATTCCAGCAGCGCCAGACGACGGAAGTGCCGGGCGATGTGGCGGGTCCGCAGAAAACCTGCGAAGAATTCCTTGAGCGTAAGTTTCATGGCTGTTGCCCCTATGGTCAGCCGGGAAACCGTCAAGCAGGTACGGCCGCGCCTCGTCCGCCGGAAAAACCGGCACGGCAAGGCTTGGCGCGCCAGTCAGAAACGACAGGCGTGTCGATAGGGCTGCGATGACGACAATAAAGTCGCAATCACGCTCTGTTCAGCGTCGATGAGAAGGAACGTCCAGACATGGCCCAGGACGGGTCATGCACGGGATGCCGCTGCTCGCTGTTACGGCGAGACAACGGCAGAGAAAGGCTGCGCGTTATCTTGCCGAGAATCTGCCGGTTACCGAGACCGGCCGACAACTGTCACTCGAACAAGTACCCACTGTGGGTCTCCGCTATTGATGAAAACGCGCGAAGCTTACGCCCCGATGTCTGGAGAGTAAACCCGCAAAAGGGGGTGTGTCGGGGAATGTGGGGGATGTTCAGGAAGGGTTCAGGAACAGAATGTGTGGCGCTTTTGATGGCCCCTTCGCGAGCAAGCTCGCTCCCACATTTGTCCGGCGTACACAGAACATTGTAGGAGTGAGCCTGCTCGCGATAGCGGTCTTTCCAGCGCCGCAGATTTTAGCTGGCAGTCGCCAACAGCAGATCCGCCATCGACCGATGCCCACGGTTCTTGCCATGGTCATACAAAGAACCGGCAATCTCGTCCGCACGAATCGGCAGCACCGACAGCAGCGTATCGCTCAGACCATGGCTGGCCTGGCAGAAGCCCTGCATGTAGATGCCGGCCTGGCAGCGTTCGTCGGTGATCAGTTTGTAATTGCGATCGACCTCGAAGTCGCCCAGGTATTCTTCCAGCGGCGCCAGCAGTTTGCGGTGCATCTGCCGCTCGTAACCAGTGGCCAGGACCACCGCATCGTAGTTGCGTACGCTGACTTCGCCAGTGGCGTTGTTGCGCACAGCCAACTCGATACCGTTTTCGGTGGCGGTGGCTTTCTCTACGGTGGTCAGGGTACGGAACGCATGACGGGCAACACCCGAGACTTTCTGCCGATAGAAGATGCCGTAGATGCGTTCGATCAGGTCGATGTCGACCACCGAATAGTTGGTGTTGTGGTACTCGTTGACCAGACGCTCACGCTCGACGCTGTTCTGCTGGAACACCAGATCAGTGAACTCCGGCGAGAACACTTCGTTGACGAACGGGCTGTCGTCGGCGGGCTTCAAGGCCGAGCCGCGCAGGATCATGTCGACCTGCACCGAAGGGAACGAATCGTTCAGATCGATAAAGGCCTCCGCCGCGCTCTGCCCGCCACCAATGATCGCGATGCTCATCGGCTGATTGTTCACGCACGGCTGCTTGGCCATTTGCGAGAGGTATTGCGAGTGGTGGAACACGCGGCTATCGCCCTTCAGCGCTTTGAACGCCTCCGGAATACGCGGTGTGCCACCGGCGCTGACCACCACCGAACGGGTGGTGCGTACATGTTGCAGGCCCTGGCTATCGCGGGAAATCACCCGCAGCGCTTCAACCTGGTGGTTGTGCAGCACGGGCTCGATGGTCAGCACTTCTTCGCCGTAACGGCTCTGCTCGGTGAACTGCCCGGCGACCCAGCGCAGGTAGTCGTTGTACTCCATGCGGCACGGATAGAAGGTGCCGAGGTTGATGAAGTCGACCAGACGACCGTGATACTTGAGGTAATTGACGAACGAGTACGGGCTGGTCGGATTACGCAGGGTCACCAGATCCTTGAGGAAGGAAATCTGCAGCTCGCTCTGCGTCGACAAGGTGTTGCCGTGCCAGCTGTAGTTGGCCTGCTTGTCGAGGAACAGCACATCCAGCTCACCCTGGGTCGGGCCGCGCTCTTGCAGAGCGATGGCCAGCGCCAGGTTCGAAGGGCCGAAACCGACGCCGATCAGGTCGTGAACGATGGGCGATGCAATTGCCTGTGTCATTTCCAGTGTCCTCTGGATGAACCCCTCAACGCGGGGATAAAGCCTGGGTGGCCTGACCGGCCTGAATCAGGTCAGCAGGTCGTCTGTTGAGTAGGAACGAGGACGATGAACGGAAATTTAACCAGCAAGGATCAATGGGCATCCCATTGCTTGATGCGCAAGCGGCAATGTTTCATAGCGTTGACGATGTGCTTTTCCACCAACGCCTTGGAAATCCCCAGGTGCTCGGCAATTTCCGGGTGGGACAGACCTTCGATCTTGCGCAGCAGAAAACTTTCCCGGCAGCGCGGCGGCAACTCGGCCAACGCGCGCTGGAGCATCTCCAGACGTTGACCGTGGTCGAGGGTGCCGTGGGGCGACGGGGTGAAATAGCGCTCTTCGCTGTCCAGCACATCGAGCGATTCGACCTGGCGCAAGGCGTTGCGCCGATGATCATCGATAACCAGGTTCAATGCCGTGCGATAAAGGAAGGCCCGCGGTTGTTCGATCGGTGTGTCGCTGGAACGCTCCAGTACCCGCACATAAGCGTCATGCACCACATCTTCGGCCACCTGACGGTTGCCCAGCTTGGCGTTAAGGAAACACACCAGCTCGCGATAGTAGTTTTCCAACATGACTCCCGACCGCATCGATGCAGTTCCTGTCCTTGAGCACACTGATCCAGCCGCCGCAAACGCAGTAGCAAGATAGTGGCAACGTGAGGTGCGTAATTTATAGTAATTCTCATATAGATTTAAAGCGCTGTTTCCACATCCGCCCCAAATAGTCGCGTCTGGCTACCTGTTACTTGATGTGTACGGCGCTTAAATTCCCTTGTGCATTCATCGTTTACAGGACAGCTCCCCGTATCTGTCGTGCCATGCGACAGCGTTCAGCGCCTCTGCACGCCTGTGTACTGGCCGAATGACGGGCCGATTCCACTGGCCGGAACCCTGCATGAAACGTCCCCGCCCCGCCCGACGCGCTCTGTTCGCCGCCCTTTGCCTGATTCCCGTGATCGCCGTTGCCGCGTGGCAAGTCCTGCCGCCTGGGCGCGACGCCCTCGCCACGGTGCAGGTGACCCGCAGCAGTATCGAAAACAGCGTGACCGCACTGGGCACGCTGCAGCCACGCCGTTATGTGGACGTCGGTGCGCAGGCGTCCGGGCAGATCCAGAAGATTCATGTCGAGGCTGGCGACACGGTCAAGGAAGGCCAGTTACTGGTAGAGATCGATCCGTCCACGCAAAAGGCCAAACTGGATGCCGGGCGGTTTTCCATCGAAAACCTCAAGGCACAGTTGCAGGAGCAACGCGCCCAGCACGACCTCGCGCAACAGAAATACCAACGCCAGCAGAAACTCGCCGCCGGTGGCGCCACCCGTGAGGAAGACGTGCAGACCGCCCGCGCCGAAGTCCGCGCGACCCAGGCACGCATCGACATGTTCCAGGCGCAGATCCGCCAGGCTCAAGCCAGCCTGCGCAGTGATGAAGCGGAGCTCGGCTACACGCGTATTTATGCGCCGATGAGCGGCACGGTCGTCGCCGTCGGCGCCCGCGAAGGCCAGACGCTCAACGCGCAACAGCAAACCCCGCTGATTCTGCGCATCGCCCGGCTCTCACCGATGACCGTGTGGGCCGAGGTTTCCGAAGCGGACATCGGCCACGTCAAACCCGGCATGACCGCCTACTTCACCACGCTCAGCGGCGGCGCTCGGCGCTGGAGCAGCACCGTCCGGCAAATTCTGCCGGTGCCGCCGCGCCCGCTCGAACAGAATCAGGGTGGCAGTCCCACCAGCGGTCGCAGCGGCAGCGAACGCGTGGTGCTCTACACCGTATTGCTCGACGTCGACAACGCCGACAACAGCCTGATGACCGACATGACGGCGCAGGTGTTCTTTGTGGCGCAACAGGCGCAAGACACCCTCACCGTGCCGAGCGCCGCCCTGCAACCCGGCTCACGCCCACAATGGCTGCGGGCGCAGATCGTCGCCGCCAATGGCGAAATCGAGTCCCGCGAAGTGCGCACCGGCATCAGCGACCGCTTGCGCACCCAAGTGCTTGAAGGCCTGGCCGAAGGCGATCACATCCTCAGCGCGCCGGCCACCGGCAGCGGAGGCTGAATGCAAACCCCACTGATTGACCTGCGGCAGATCCGCAAAGCCTACGGCGGCAATGACAGCCCGCTGGTGGAAGTATTACGCGGCATTGATCTGTCGATTCATGCCGGTGAGTTCGTCGCCATCGTCGGGGCGTCCGGCTCCGGCAAGTCGACATTGATGAATATCCTCGGCTGCCTCGACCGCCCTACCAGCGGCGAATATCGCTTCGCCGGAGAAGACGTCGCCCGACTCGACAGCGATGCGCTGGCCTGGCTGCGCCGCGAAGCGTTTGGTTTTGTATTCCAGGGTTATCACCTGATTCCGTCCGGCTCCGCCCAGGAAAACGTCGAAATGCCGGCTATCTACGCCGGTACCCCGGCCGCCGAACGCCACGCCCGGGCCAGTGCCTTGCTGGAGCGGCTCGGCCTGGGCAGCCGCACCGGTAACCGCCCGCATCAGCTTTCCGGTGGTCAGCAACAACGGGTGTCGATTGCCCGGGCGCTGATGAACGGCGGCCACATCATCCTCGCCGACGAACCCACCGGCGCCCTCGACAGCCACAGCGGCGCCGAGGTCATGACCCTGCTCGACGAACTCGCCAGTCAGGGCCATGTGGTGATTCTCATCACCCACGACCGCGAAGTCGCACAACGAGCCAAGCGCATCATCGAGATTCGTGACGGCCTGATCATCAGCGACACCGCCGAACACCCGTCAGCGCCACCACGCAGCGCCAATCCCGGCGCCCTGCAAGCGGTGGATCTGCGCCAGCGCCTGAGCAGCGGCAGCACCCAGACCGGCGCCTGGAAAGGTGAACTGGTCGACGCCGTGCAAGCGGCGTGGCGGGTCATGTGGATCAATCGTTTTCGCACCGCGCTGACCCTGCTCGGGATCGTCATCGGCGTGGCCTCGGTGGTGGTGATGCTCGCGGTGGGCGAAGGCAGCAAACGCCAGGTGATGGCGCAAATGGGCGCCTTCGGTTCCAACATCATCTACCTCAGCGGCGCCGCACCCAATCCGCGCACACCACCGGGCATCATCACCCTCGACGACGTCGCCGAGCTGGCTGCCCTGCCCCAGGTCGAGCGGATCATGCCGGTCAACGGCTCGACCGCTGGCGTGCGTTTCGGCAATGCCGACCACAGCAGTTACGTCGGTGGCAACGACACCAATTTCCCGAGCATCTTCAACTGGCCGGTGGTTCAGGGCAGTTACTTCAGCCAGGCCGATGAAGACAGCGCCGCCGCCGTGGCGGTGATCGGCACCAAGGTGCGCGACAAGCTGCTCAAGGATGTCGCCGACCCGATCGGCCAATACATCCTCATCGAAAACGTGCCGTTTCAGGTGCTCGGTGTTCTGGCGGAAAAGGGCTCGAGCTCCGGCGACTCCGACAGCGACAACCGCATCGCCGTGCCCTACTCGGCGGCCAGCACACGCCTGTTCGGTAGCCGTAATCCGGAATACGTGGTGATCGCCGCCAAGGACGCACGCAAAGTCAAAGACGCCGAGCAGGCGATCGAACAGGCGATGCTGCGGCGACACAATGGCAAGAAGGATTTCGAACTGACCAACAACGCCGCAATGATTCAAGCCGAAGCACGCACGCAGGGCACGCTGTCGCTGATGCTTGGCGCCATCGCCGCGATCTCGTTGCTGGTCGGCGGTATCGGGGTGATGAACATCATGCTCATGACCGTGCGCGAACGCACCCGGGAAATCGGTATCCGCATGGCCACCGGGGCGCGTCAGCGCGACATACTGCGCCAGTTTCTCACCGAAGCGGTGATGCTTTCGGTGGTTGGTGGCCTGGCCGGTATCAGCCTGGCGATGCTGGTCGGCGGCGTGCTGTTGTTCAGCGGCGTGGCGATCGCGTTTCAATGGCTGGCCGTCATCGGTGCGTTCGCCTGCGCGCTGGCCACCGGTGTCCTCTTCGGCTTCATGCCTGCCCGCAAGGCTGCCCGGCTCGACCCGGTCACGGCCCTTACCAGTGAATGATCGACCTATGAAAGCGCCACTGACAATTCTTGCCGCCAGCCTGTTGCTGGCGGCCTGCAACAGCCCTGCGCCACGCCCCGACAGCGGCGTGCTGCCACCGGCCGCGTGGCAATCACCTGAGCAGCCTGGTGCCGTGCAGAGCAACCGCCAATGGTGGACCCAGTTCGGCAGCCCCGAGCTGGATCGACTGGTCGAACAGGCGCGACTGGGCAGCCATGACCTCGGCGCCGCTGTTGCGCGGGTCAGGCAAGCCCAGGCCAGCGCGACGATTGCCGGCGCCCCGCTGCTCCCGGAAATCAAGGCCGGTCTCAATGCCAACCGGCAGAAACTGTTGCACGGCAAAGGCTACAGCCAACTCGACGTCAGCCCGGATAATCGCTCGCTGGATTACTACGACGCCGAGCTGAGCGCCAGTTACGAAATAGACTTCTGGGGCGGTAAACGCGCGGCGCGCGACAGCGCCGTGTTCGGTGTACAGGCCAGCGAATTCGACCGTGCCACCGTCGAACTGACCCTGCAAAGCGGCGTCGCCAACAGTTACACGCAGGCCTTGGCATTGCGCGAACAGGCACGCATTGCCGAGCTCAATCTGGCCAACGCGCAGAACGTCCTGCACTTGGTGCAAACCCGCTTCGACGCCGGCAGCGCCACCGCACTGGAACTGGCCCAGCAAAAAAGCCTGGTAGCGGAACAGCAGCGCAAATTGCCACTGGTGCAGCAACAGGCCCGCGAAGCCTTGATCACCCTCGCCGCCCTGCTCGGCCAACCGGTGCAGGCATTGTCGGCACCGCAACAGTCATTCGAACAGTTGCAATGGCCGAACATCGCCAGTGGCGTGCCCAGCGATCTGCTGAGCCGGCGTCCGGACATCGCCAGCGCCGAAGCCAAACTGGCAGCGGCCCAGGCTGACGTCAGCGTGGCCCGCGCCGCCATGCTGCCGAAAATCACCCTGACCGCCAGCCTCGGCACTGGCGCCGATCTGGCGGCGGACCTGCTGCGCACCACGTTCTACAACCTGTCTTCCGGATTGACTGCGCCGATCTTCAACAACGGCCGCCTGAGCGCCGAGCGCGACAAGGCCAAGGCGCGTCAGGACGAACTGCTGGAAACCTATCGAGGGGCGATCATCAATGGCTTCGCTGACGTGGAAAAAGCCCTGAGCAGCATTCGCGGCCTCGACGAACAGCGCCAGTGGCAAAGCGAAGAACTGAGCCAGGCGCAGACCGCGTTCGACATTGCCCAGAGCCGCTACCAGGCCGGTGCCGAAGATTTGCTGACGGTGCTGCAAACCCAGCGCACCTTGTATGCGGCGCAGGATATGAATGTGCAACTGCGCCTTTCGCGCTTGCAGGCCAGCATTGCCCTGTACAAGGCGCTGGGCGGGGGTTGGCAGGTTATCTGAGCGAAAATTATCGACAGGACTGACGCCTTCGCGAGCAGGCTCGCTCCCACATTGGATCTGCGTCGTTTACAAAGTCCCCTGTGGGAGCGAGCCTGCTCGCGAAAGCGCCAGGTCAGGCAAGCAATATCCCCAGGCAAAAAAAATCGCAGCACCGGGCTGCGATTTTTTTGCGCTTAGAGTTGCCGCCCTTTCACTTTCAGATGCCGCGCGTACCACGGTCGCTGCGGCACTTTGCGGAACAGGTCGGCCATGTTGTCTTCATCGCCAAAGGTGATGCGCAACGCCAGCTTCATCGTCTCTGGATCCATCTCCACCGAGCGCCCGATCTGCAACCCCGGCACGGTGCTGCAGCCATGGGTGTCCGGCCCCAGCCACGGGTCATCGACCTCAACCCAGCGCCCCGGCGCAAACCACGGCACGCCGTTGACCTCCAGCCGGCTGACCTCGCCCGGATGAAAACGCTCGTGGGCGCGGAACCAGTCTTCGATGCGATCATCGATCCAGCCGTGGAAACGCCAGAACACCGGGTTCACGTGCGAGGAAAACGGGTCGCCGAGAAAGTCGTTTTCCGGGGCATACCAACGCGCGGCAAAATCCGCCTGATCGCGCGCCATCGGCACCGGAATGTCGTTGGACGGATCCCGCGCCACCGACGCCCAGCGCATGTGCAACCAGTCGTGCAGACCCAATTCGACTTCCGAACCGAACTGGCCGAGGCTGAGTTTCGCCAAGTAGCGCGGGTCGCGGTACTGCGATTCCCAGACCTGGAAATTGCTGTGATAGGTCTCGGCCGCTTTGATATCGCTGACCCACTTGGTGTATTCGTCATCACCTTCCGTCAGCCACGTCGGTGGCAGTGCATCGCCGTCGTGATTGTCGAAGTAGCGGGCGAAGCCCTGGCGGTCGCGTTCCAGCTCCGGTTGCGGCATCGGGAAGGCCTGCCACGACGGCAGATCCTGCATCGAACGGGCCTTGCCGAGCATGTGCCGGTGCATGAAGAAAAAATCGATGCCCGAACCATTGCGATCCTTGCTGGGCCCACGGGCATCGCGCTCCTTGTCACGGGGGCCGGGTTGCCAGCCAATACCGCGCAGGGCGTCGCGCTTTTTCTCCGAGAGCTTGTGCCACTTGTCGCGGCTGGCGTGCCAGAGCTGGTGGAACAGGCGATGTTCCGGCGCCACCAGCCACGCCAACAGCGTCGGGTTCAAACCGGTGCGTTCGCGGGCTTCGGGAAAACGACGCTTGATGGCGATGAAATGATTGTCCAGTTCAGGCAGCGCCAACGGCCGATCGAGGCGCAACACTTGCCCGGTGAACGTACCGCTGCCGGCATTGCCGAACGCCGCCCAGACTTCGTCGAGTTTGACTTTGAATTCGTAGACCGGCGGCGCGTGCGGCGCATCGGTGCGCATCAGCCGCCAGTACATTTCGGCGCCGGTGCCCGGCGCCAGATCGCCGATCACTTGGTAACGCGCAGGCGCTTCTGAGCGCAGGCTGGCACCGGTATCGAGAAACCCGCGCAAACCGCGCCCCCGGTGGGCAATGTCGAGAAACAACTCGAGGCCGTCGCGTGGCAAGCCATCAAGCCCCGCCGCAGATCCGCTGAAACGGATATCCCAGACGCCGCGCAGGTTGTCCGCCAACTGCTGTCCGGCGGTATCGGCCAGATCGACCGTAGCCTCGCCCGGGGTGATCGGAAACTCCTCGCGGGTCAGCTCACGATGTGCATAAAAAGCGGCAGGCAGCGCGGCGCCCGTGAGTGCCATGCCCGCCATGAACCAGCGTCGAGAGATCGTCATTGCCCTACCTGTGTCAGCCATGAAGCAGGCTTTATCCAAGCTAGAACGTTTGCTCGCCGGGGAAATTTACGGCCCCGGCAAAAGATCGCTACGCGCCGTCAGCGCTTTTCCTGCGCGCGACTAAATTACCCGCCCGGCCACTCGTTCCTCCCAGATAGCAAAGGCCCCTGCGCCTGCACCTCGACGGCGAACCTGAATGAGATGGCAATGACAAAACCGCGTTCGAAAAAGGCTCTATTTATCGGCCTGCCGCTGGCCTTGGCGATCAGCGCCGGCGCAGGGTTTCTGGCTTGGGATTACTGGTTTCGGGACAACCCTGGCTACCCGGTAAAAGTGATGAAACAGGCGACCGAGTTGCAGGATCGCATTCTCTCCTTCGACAGCCACATCACCGTACCGCTGAGTTTCGGCGCCCACGGCAATGAAGCCGACAAGGACGGCTCCGGCCAGTTCGACCTGATCAAGGCCAATCGCGGGCGCTTGTCGGGCGCTGCGCTGACGGTGTTCGGCTGGCCGGAAATGTGGAACGGCCCGAACGCCCCGCATCGCCCCACCGAAGGTTTTGTCGAAGAAGCCCGCAACCAACAGGAAGTCCGTTACAAGATCATCACCGGCATGGTCCGCGACTTCCCCAATCAGGTCGGCATCGCCTACACCCCGGATGATTTCCGCCGCCTGCATGGCGAAGGCAAGTTTGCGATTTTCATCAGCATGCTCAACGCTTACCCGCTGGGCAACGACCTGAGCAAACTGGACCTGTGGGCCGGACGCGGCATGCGCATGTTCGGCTTCAGCTACATCGGCAACAACAGCTGGGCGGACTCCTCGCGGCCGCTGCCGTTCTTCAATGACTCACCGGACGCCCTCGACGGTCTCTCCGATATCGGCAAGCAAGCAGTGCAGCGTTTGAACGATCTGGGCGTGATCATCGACGTTTCGCAGATGTCGACCAAAGGCCTGGAACAGGTTGCACAGCTGAGCCGCACACCGCTGGTGGCCTCGCACTCGGCGCCGCGTGCGGCGGTGGATATTCCGCGCAACCTCAGCGACAAGGAATTGCAGCTGATCAAGAACAGCGGCGGCGTGGTTCAGGTGGTCGGCTTCTCGCAGTACCTCAAACCGCTGACTCAGGGCACGCAGGACAAACTCAATGCCCTGCGCGCACGCTTCGATCTGCCGCCACTGCCAAACCTGGCCATGGCGCTGATGCCGGGCGACCCGATCATCACGGCCTGGTCGGAACAGAAACTCGGCCAGTACGCCAGCGGCCTCTACGGCATCCTTGAAGAAGAGCCGAAAGCCACCCTCAAGGATCTCGGTGACGCCATCGATTACACCGTGCGCAAAATCGGTATCGACCATGTTGGCATCTCGTCCGACTTCAACGACGGCGGCGGCATCAAGGGTTGGGAAAACGTTGGCGAAATCCGCAACGTCACCGCCGAACTGATCCAGCGCGGTTACTCCGAAGCGGACATCGCCAAGCTGTGGGGCGGCAACTTCATGCGCGTCTGGGATCAGGTACAGAAATCCGCGAAACCGGCACTGATTTCCCGTCAGGACACTGCCAAGCCATGACAGACCGCCGGACTTTTCTGAAACAGGCTGGCGTGGTCGCGGCCGCCCTGCCGCTTGGCGCCAGCCTGACAGCACCGGCCATGGCGACGACCGCCCCCGTGGCCTCCGCGAACAAATGGACGCAATTGCGCCACTTGTTCGATCAGGATCCACAGGCGATCCACTTCGCCAATTTCCTGATTACCTCTCACCCCAAACCCGTGCGCGAGGCCATCGAACGCCATCGCGCCGCGCTTGACCTGAACCCGGGGCTGGCCATGGACTGGGATTTGGGGAGCGACGAACAATTGCAGGAAAACGTGCGGGTCTGGGCCGGCCAATACCTGCAAGCCAAGCCCGGCCAGATCGCGCTCACCGGCAGCACCACCGAAGGGCTGGCGATGATTTATGGCAGCGTGCAGGTGCGCCCTGATCAGGAAATCCTCACCACCGAACACGAGCACTATTCCACCCGCAACATCCTCGATTTCCGCAGCCGCCGCGATGGCACCCGGGTGCGCAAACTCAGGCTGTTCGAAACGCCGCAAAGCATTTCCCTGGATCAGGTGCTCGACACCATCAACCGCAACATCCGCCCTGAGACCCGCGTCCTCGGCATGACCTGGGTGCATTCGGGCAGCGGTGTGAAATTGCCGATCAGCGACATCTCGCGGCTGGTTGATGAACACAACCGTCAACGTGACGACAAGGATCGCCTGATCTACGTGGTCGACGGCGTGCACGGTTTCGGTGTCGATGACCTGAGTTTCCCGCAGATGAACTGCGACTTCTTTATCGCCGGCACCCACAAGTGGATGTTCGGCCCGCGCGGCACCGGCATCGTGTGCAGCCGCAGCGAAGAGCTGAAATACGTCAGCCCGAGCGTGCCGACGTTCTCCGAAGCCACCTCTTTCGCCACGATCATGACCCCGGGCGGTTACCACGCTTTCGAGCATCGCTGGGCGGTGGACGAAGCGTTCAAGTTGCACCTGCAACTGGGCAAGGCCGAGGTTCAGGCGCGCATTCATCAGCTCAACAGCTACCTGAAGCAGCGCCTGCGCGAACACGCGAACATCGAACTGGTGACCCCGCTCGATCCGCAGTTTTCTGCCGGTTTCACGTTCTTCCGGGTCAAGGGTCAGGACAGTGATGCAGTCGCCGCCTACCTCATGCAAAACCGGGTGATCTGCGATGCGGTCAGCCGTGATGTCGGCCCGGTGATTCGCACCGCGCCCGGCCTGCTCAACAACGAAGCCGAAGTGGACCGCTTCATGGCCATCCTCGGCAAAAAACTGCGCGCCTGAACCTTCGCCTCCCGTTTTCCTTTCACAGAGACGACTCATGAAAAAGCCTCACGCCTGTTTCACCTTCAAGGCCTTGCCCGCGCTGGCCCTGACCGCGCTGTGCGCCGGCCTGCTGCCCGGTGCTGCTCTAGCGGCGACAGCGCCGGCGCCGGGCAAAGTGTTCAAGGACTGCAAGGACTGCCCGGAAATGGTCGTGCTGCCGACCGGCACCTTCACCATGGGCACCCCGGACGACGAAGTCGGCCGCGAACCGGACGAAGGCCCGCGCCACGCAGTGACCTTCAGCAAACCCTTCGCCATCAGCCGCTTTCAGGTGCTGGTCGGCGAGTGGGACGCGTACGTGCGCGAAACCGGCAACAAGCCTTACGACTTCGATGATCGCCCGGGTCGCCGCTGCACCGCCGGCAAACCGGAATTCAAACAGACCGCCCGCGACCCGGCCGTGTGCATGAACGTCGCCGAAGCCCAGGGCTACATCGATTGGTTATCGAAAAAGACCGGCCACGCGTATCGCCTGCAAAGCGAATCGATCCGCGAGTACGCCGCACGCGGCGGCAGCACCGGGCCCTTCCCTTTCCCGTTCGATGAAGGCAACAACTACCAGATCTCCAAACATGCCAACACCTATGGCGCCGCCGACGGTTACAACTTCACCTCCCCAGCCGGGACGTTCCCGGCCAATGCCTTCGGCGTTTACGACGCCCACGGCAACGTCTACGAATGGACCGCCGACTGTTATCACAAGGACTACTCCGGCGTACCCAACGACGGTCGCCCATGGACCCAGGAAAACTGCGAGCGTCAGGTCATGCGCGGTAACGATTGGGGCGAGGCGCCGGTGTTCTCGCGCTCCGGCAACCGCAACAGCAGCTGGCCGACCAGCAAAGGCGACTGGCTCGGGTTTCGCGTAGTGCGCGACCTCTGATCCTGCCCATCCCGACCGCAGCCCCGCCTGCGGTCGTTTAAAGAAAGTCCGTGACCATTCGTTTTCCTTAAGTACCGGCACTCCCTCCGCACCGAAGCAGGAATCCTCCATGACCAAGCCTACGCGTGGGGCGATCAACGAATTGTTCGCCTTGCTCAAGCCCTTCCGCCTGATCGTCTCTGTGTCCATCGTGCTCGGCATGATCGGCGGCCTGAGCGTCACCGTGCTGCTGGCGACCATCAACAATGCCCTGCACTCCGACGACGGCCTGACCCGCACCGTGGTAATGATCTTCGCTGGCCTCTGTGCGTTGGCCTTGTTGACGACGATTTTGTCCGACATCGGCACCAACTACGTCGGCCAGCACATCATCGCCAAGCTGCGCAAGGAACTGGGGGAGAAAGTGCTGTCAGCGCCGATCGACCAGATCGAACGCTACCGCAGCCATCGGTTGATCCCGGTACTGACCCACGACGTCGACACCATCAGCGACTTCGCCTTCGCCTTTGCCCCGCTGGCAATTTCCATGACCGTTACCCTCGGCTGTCTCGGCTATCTGGCCATGCTGTCCTGGCCGATGTTCCTGATGATGCTGGTGGCCATTGCCATCGGCACGACCATTCAAGCGATTGCCCGGGCCAAGGGCATGCGCGGTTTCTACGCCGCACGCGACTCTGAGGATGAACTGCAAAAGCACTACAACGCGATTGCCGAAGGCGCCAAGGAACTGCGCATTCACCGTCCGCGTCGCCAGCGCATGTTTGTCGCCGGTATTCAGAAAACTGCCGAGAAGATCTGCGACACCCAGATCAAATCCATCAACACCTTCGTCATCGCCAAGTCCTTCGGTTCGATGCTGTTCTTCGTGGTGATCGGCATGGCGCTGGCCCTGCAATCCTTCTGGCCCAGCGGCGACAAAGCAGTGATGAGCGGCTTCGTCCTGGTGCTGCTGTACATGAAGGGGCCGCTGGAGCACCTGGTCAGCACCTTGCCGATCATCAGCCGTGCGCAGATTGCCTTCCGCCGCATCGCCGAACTGAGCGAGCAATTTTCCTCGCCCGAACCGCATCTGTTGCTGGAAGACCAAGGCAAGAAACCCGGTGCGGTCAACAGCCTGGAACTGCACAACGTGCGCTACGCCTTCCCACCCGTGGAAGGCAGCGAACCGTTCCGTCTGGGGCCGGTCAACCTGCGCATCGAACAGGGCGACATCGTGTTTATCGTCGGTGAAAACGGCTGCGGCAAAACCACACTGATCAAACTGCTGCTGGGCCTGTACGCGCCAACCGAAGGCGAAATCCGCGTCAACGATCAGCCGATCACCGCGCTTAATCGCGATGACTACCGGCAGAATTTCACCACGATTTTTGCCGACTACTACCTGTTCGACGATCTGATTCAGGGCGACCGCGAAGTCCCGCAGGACGCGACCCGCTACCTCGAACGCCTGGAAATTGCGCACAAGGTCAGCGTGCGCGACGGCGCGTTCAGCACCACCGATTTGTCCACCGGCCAGCGCAAGCGCCTGGCCCTGGTCAATGCCTGGCTCGAAGAGCGGCCGGTGCTGGTGTTCGATGAATGGGCGGCCGATCAGGACCCGACGTTCCGGCGAATTTTCTACACCGAGTTGCTGCCTGACCTCAAACGTCTGGGCAAGACCATCATCGTCATTTCCCACGATGACCGTTACTTCGACGTCGCCGATCAACTGGTGCGCATGGAGGCCGGCAAGGTCAAGAGCGAACTGCAAACCGCTTGATCGACGAGGCCGCGGCCGGGCCGGAAAAATAATTTTCCGGTTTGCCGCGGCTTCCTCGTCTTAATGAGATGAATAAGAACCATTAACAACTATACCTGCCAAGGTCTTAACCTCATGTCCGCATCCCGTTTCATGCTTCGCCCTCTGACTCGAGCCCTGCTGATGCACGGCGCGACACGCACTCGACTGGCCGGCACTGGCCTTGGTCTGGCACTGACATTCACGGCAGCGCCGTATGTTCAGGCCCAGGAATGGACCCTGAACATCCCGTCGCAGCCACTGGCCCAGGCACTGCAAACCCTTGGCCAGCAGACCAGCCTGCAAATCATCTACAGCCCGGAAAGCCTGCAAGGTTTGCGTTCGACCGCGCTCAACGGCCGCTACCAGGACGACGAGTCACTCAAGGCGATGCTTAACGGCACCGGCATCCGCTACCAGCGTGACGGCAACACCGTGACCGTGCTCGGCCCGGCCACCGGCAGCGCGATGGAACTGGCCCCGACCAACGTCAACGCCAGCCGCCTCGGTGCCACCACCGAGGGCAGCAACTCCTACACCACCGGCGGCGTGACCATTGGCAAGGGCGTGCACTCGCTGAAGGAAACCCCGCAGTCGGTCACGGTGATGACCCGCAAGATGCTCGATGACCAGAACCTCAACACCATCGAACAGGTGATGGAGAAGACCCCGGGCATTACCGTGTATGACTCGCCCATGGGCGGCAAGTATTTCTACTCCCGCGGCTTCCGCATGTCTGGTCAGTACCAGTACGACGGCGTGCCGCTGGATATCGGCAGCAGCTACGTGCAGGCCGACAGCTTCAACAGCGACATGGCCATTTATGACCGCGTGGAAGTTCTGCGTGGCGCAGCCGGCATGATGAAAGGCGCAGGCGGCACCGCCGGTGGCGTCAACTTCGTACGCAAACGCGGCCAGGACACTGCGCACACGCAGCTCTCGCTGTCGGCAGGCACCTGGGACAACTATCGTGGCCAGGTCGATACCGGCGGCCCGCTGAACGATTCCGGCACCATCCGTGGTCGCGCCGTGGTCACCGAACAGACCCGTCAATATTTCTATGACGTGGCCAGCCGCAAAGACCAGATCTACTACGGCGCCCTGGACTTCGACCTCAGCCCCGACACCACCCTGGGTCTGGGTTTCGCCTGGGAAGACGTCGACGCTACGCCATGCTGGGGCGGCCTGCCGCGTTACGCCGACGGATCCGACCTGCACCTCAAGCGCTCCACCTGCCTGAACACCGCGTGGAACAACCAGCGCAGCAAACGCGCCACCTACTTCGCCGACCTGAAACACCAGTTCAACGACGACTGGTCGCTGAAAGTCGCCGGGGTGTATTCGCGCAACACCCAGGACATGGAATACGCCTTCCCGAGCGGTGCAGTGCCGGTCGGTGCCACGGCTTCGAATACGCTGATGCTGGGTAGCATTTACGACTACGACCAGCGCGACTACGGCTTCGATGCCTATGTCGACGGCAAATTCGACGCCTTCGGCCAGCAACATGAACTGACCATCGGCGCCAACGCCAGCCGTTCGCACAAGGATGACTTCTACGCCGTCGCCGCGCTGCCACAACGGCAGAACGTGCTCGACCCGAACCACCACATCCCGCAACCGGACGAAAGCTACTACCTGGCCAACGCTTCCCGTGGCGGCCCGGTGGACATGCACATCAAGCAATACGGCGCCTACTCGATCGCCCGCCTGAAACTGGCTGATCCGCTGACCCTGGTACTGGGCAGCCGTGTCAGCTGGTACAAGTCCGACACCGACTCGGTGCAGTACTTCCGTGGCGAAGGCACCCAGGTCGACACCAAGTCCACCGAAACCGGCCAGGTCACGCCGTTCGCCGGTGTGCTGTTCGACCTCAACGACAACCTGACCGCCTACGCCAGCTACACCGACATCTTCACCCCGCAAGGCGCTTACAAGACCATCGATGGCAGCACCCTCAAGCCATTGGTTGGCCAGAGCTACGAGCTGGGGATCAAGGGTGAGTGGTTCGACGGTCGTCTGAACAGCACCTTCAACCTGTTCCGTACCCTTCAGAAAGATGCCGCCCAGGATGACCCGCGTTGCGAAGACAGTTCTTGCTCGATCAACTCCGGCAAGGTTCGCGCGCAGGGCTTCGAAGCGGAAGTCAGCGGTGAGGTGATTGATCGCCTGCAATTGCTCGCCGGTTACACCTACACCCAGACCAAAGTGCTGGAAGATGCCGACGCCACGCAGGATGGCGTGGTCTACAACTCCTACGTGCCGCGCCATTTGCTGCGTGTCTGGGGTGACTACAGCCTGAGCGGGCCGCTGGATCGCGTGACGATCGGTGCGGGTGTCAACGCGCAGACGGGCAACTACCGGACTTCGCCTTTGGGCGGTGACAACATTGATGGCGCCGGTTATGCGGTCTGGAACGGTCGCATTGGCTACCGTATCGATGACACCTGGTCGGTGGCGCTTAACGGGAACAACCTGTTTGACAAGCGTTACTACTCGACCATTGGTACCGAAGGGTTCGGTAATTTCTATGGTGATCCGCGTAACTTCGTGATGTCGGTCAAGGCTGATTTCTGATTGGGTGTGATGTGAGAGAGCCCCGCTTTGGTGGGGCTTTTTTTCGCCTGTTGGTCTTGGCGGCCTTCGGGCCGACCATGCTCTTTGGATTTTGGGGGCATATCCGTTGCTGCGGGTGTTGCCGATGGCGGTTTCGCTCTTACAGCGAGTCACCTTTTCCAAACGCCGAAAAGGTAACCCAAAAGGCTTTGCCCCGGCGTACGGCACTTCGCTGAGGCTCAGTGTTCCCTCGCTACGGTGTCCATCCGGGGGCATCGCCTACGGTTTGCTTCGCTGCACCTCCTCTCGATGTATGCGGCTTCGCCGCACGGCGCTCCGCGCCTACCCCCCGGATGAACACCTCCGCTCGGCCTGCCGATGGGGCAAAAGATCAAGAGCCAAAGCCAAAGCCAAAGCAAGATCAAAAGCTAGATCAAGAGCCCCTCACCCTAACCCTCTCCCGGAGGGAGAGGGGACTGATCGAGGTGTTTGGGAGAGGTACGCCGACGTGCAATACCGCGTTGAACACAAATTTTGAAAAGCTCACCATCGGCTCCCTCTCCCTCGGGAGAGGGCTGGGGTGAGGGGCGAATCCAACACAAAACCACAGCCGACCGCGCTGTGCTCTTCACCACTCAACAGGATGAGCGTTAGCTCGGCTGCAGCTCTTGATCTGTAAGGCGACATCGGAAGGCTGAGTGGAGGGATTGATCCGGGCGTGGGAGCGCAGCGACCGTTTGGCGAAGCCAAACACAGCGAGAGGAGGTGCAGCGAAGCAAACCGTAGGCGCTGCGCCCGGATCGATCCCGCAGCGAAGGAACCCCGAGCCCCAGCGAGCGGGCCGCACGTAGGAGCAAGCGTTTTTGGTTACTTTTTAGGCGTTTGTAAAAAGTGACCCGCCGTAAGGGCGGAACCCCAAGGAGCCGTTACCGCAGCAACGGATATTCACCCAAAAACCACCCCCCCCCAAAAAATCAAACCAACACCCGCGCCAACGCCCGGCTCAGGCGTTCATGCACCCGCAAAACATCAGGCATCACCGAAGCCATCCGCAGCAGATCATGCGTCAGCCCGGGACAATGCTCAACCTCAACACTCACCCCCTGCCCCCGCAACTTATCAGCGTAAGCCTGCCCCTCATCAAGCAACGGATCAAAACCCGCCAACAACACAATCGCCGGCGCCACCCCCTGCAGATCCTCCGCCAACAACGGCGAAAAACGCCAATCCAGATAATCTTCCGGACTGCGAGCGTAATGCTGATAAAACCAGTCAAGCGTATCGCTCTCCAACAAATACCCCTCGCTGAACAACAACCGCGAATCGTGCACGCGCGAAGCATCGGTCACCGGATAGCACAACAACTGTGCCTTCGGCGCGATGGCCACAGTATGCGGTTGCACCACCGCCTGAATCGCCAGCACCGTGGCCAGGGTCGCACCGGCACTATCACCACCAAACACCACGCGCGAGGTATCAAGGCCAAGGCTCACAGCGTTTTCCGCCAACCACGACAAAGCGTCTTCGCCATCCTCCAGTGCCGTTGGAAAACGATGCTCCGGGGCCAGTCGATAGCCGACCGACAACACCGCACACGGCGTGCGCTGGCAAAACTCGCGGCACACACCGTCGTGAGAGTCGAGGCTGCCGACAACAAAACCACCACCATGGAAATACACCAGCACCCGCATCGGCGAGACCGCAGCATTGGGTCGATACAGACGCAGTGCCAGCGGCGCACCATCACGTGCCGACGTGTCGATTTCGCTGACCAACAGGTCTTCAGGCGCCGGCCAGCGCAGTTGCGCCGTGGTCTGTTCGAAAGTCGCGCGGGCTTCGCTCGGGGTCATTTGGTGCATGGCCGGCAGGCCGGCGTCCTGGCTGTCTTGGGCCAGATCGAGGAAGGCTTCCAGATCAGGGTGTAACGACATCGCTAAAATCCTTGTATCGGCAAAAAAAGGGGCGCGCCGCGGCAGCGCCCCCGAAGATGACTGAACGCGTGGCGATCAGCCCGCGCGTGCCATGCAATGTTCGATCAACGCTTCCAGCTCACACTGGTAATCGCTCATCAAGGCATCCATGGTGCCGGCGCGATAGCGCTGGCTGCTGTAGATGCAACGCAAGGCCAACTGACCGTCATAGACCTGGCCGACAATTTCCAGCCAGTTGCCCAGATTGGCTTTGAGGCTGTAGTTGTCACCGGTTTCTTCCAGCGCCGGCACCAGCAGCGCCTGCTCGTCGAAGCTCTGGTCGAATTGCCCCAGGTAGTTGAACGTGACCCGCGCTTGCGGCAGCTCGGCCAGTTGCCTCGACACCTCAGCGCCTGCCAGATGCCGCAACACGCCATAGCCGATGCCTTTCTGCGGGACTGCCGCCAACTGTGCCTGCACATTGACGATCGACTGACCGATGTCGTCGCTGTCCGGGCGCAAACGCACCGGGAACATGCTGGTAAACCAGCCGAGGCTGCGGCTCAGGTCGATGGACTCGAACAGGTCTTCACGACCATGGCCTTCGAGCAGGATCAGCGCCGACGGTTGTTGACTCCAGCGGCACAGGGCACGGCTGAGCGCCGACAACAGCAGGTCGTTGATCTGCGTGCCATACACCGCCGGGGCCTGTTTGAGCAGTTGTTCCGTGTGCTCGCGGGACAATTTGAGCCGCGCCTGTGCCTGCTGACGCACGAGGTTTTTGCCGCGCAGGTTGTCGCATGGCAAATCGACGCCCGGCTGATCCAGTTGCTCCAGCCAATACCCCAGTTCCTGCTCGGCAATCACCGGCGCCTGCGCCTGCAAGGCTTCGGCGAACGATCGGTAACTGCTGGTGCGAATCGGCAGTTTCGGCTGCAGCCCCTGCACGCACGCCTCGTACGCCACTTTCAAATCATCAAGCAGAATTCGCCACGACACGGTGTCGACCACCAAGTGATGAATCACCACCAGCAGGCGCGCCTGGCCATCCGGCAAGGCGACGTGCATCACTCGCCAGACCGGCCCGTCATCGAGTTTCAAGCTGCGCTGGGCAAGGTTGGCCAAGGCTTCGACCTGCTCGCTGTTGTCCGCCTCGCGGCGCCAGAGCAACGTCTCGCCCTGTTCACTGAGGTCGCAGTAACGCTGCATCCAGCGCCCGCCTTCGTGGGAGAAACGCAGGCGCAACGAGTCGTGATGTTGCGCGATCCAGCCCAATGCCTGCTCGAGTGCATCGAGGTCCAGCGGCTGGCGTGCACTCAACAGCAATGACTGGTTGTAGTGATGCGCCTCGGCCATGCCTTCGGCAAAGAACCACTCCTGAATCGGCAAGAGATTGAACAGGCCCTCGGCGGCCACGTGCGTGACGTCCGTCTGCGGTTGTGCCGTGCCTTCCTTCGCCGCTTCCTGCTCGACGATGCCGGCGATGGTCTGATAACGCATCAGGTCGCGCAGCTTGAGATCCATCTGCAACGTCGGGTGGTTTCTGACGCGGGAGATCACTTGCAAACTCAGAATCGAATCGCCGCCCAGTTCGAAGAAGTTGTCGCTGATGCCCACTTGTTCGACCTGCAGCACCTGCGCCCAGATGTCCGCGAGCAGGCTTTCCTGCTCGTTGCGCGGGGCGACGTATTCTTCGGTTTTGAATTCCGGTTCCGGCAGCGCCTTGCGATCGAGCTTGCCGTTAGGCGTTACCGGGAAAGCGTTCAGGCAGACGATCTGCGCCGGCACCATGTATTCCGGCAACGAGGCGCGCAGGCCCGCCTTGAGTTCATCGCCGATGTCCTCGCCGCTTGCGGTGACCACATAACCGATCAGTTGCTTGCCCGAGGCATTGTCGCGGGCGATCACCAGTGCATCGGTGACCGACGGCAACTGGCGCAGACTGGCCTCGACTTCACCCAGTTCGATGCGGAAGCCGCGCACCTTGACCTGATGGTCGATGCGGCCGACGTAATCGACCACACCGTCGGCGCGTAAACGCACCAGATCGCCGCTGCGATACAGGCGCTCGCCCGCCGCGAACGGGTTGGGCACGAAGCGCTCGCAGGTCAGGTCCGGACGGCCGTGATAACCCCGGGCGACGCCATAGCCGCCGATGTACAGCTCACCGGCAAAGCCTGGCGGCAGCGGGTTCAGGTCTTCGTCCAGCACGTACAGCGAGCGCGCGCCCACGGCACGGCCGATCGGCGCGTACGCCGCTTCGCAATGCTGGCTGACCGGGACTTTCCAGAGCATCGGTGTGACCACGGTTTCGGTCGGGCCGTAGCCGTTGGTGAAGTACTGCGGACGCAGCGCAGCCTTGACCTGCTCGAAGGTCTGATCCGGCACCGCGTCACCGCCGAAGCAATAGATGCGCACGGGTGGCGGCGCAATGCCGCTGGCCGCCGCGTACTCGGCCAGTTGCTTGAGATAGGCCGGCGGGAAGCAGGCAATGGTGATGCCGTAGTCGTGCAGCGCCTGATAGGTCTGCTCCGGTGTCCACAGGCAACCGTCGCGAATCAGCAGACGACCGCCGCTGTACAAGGTGCTCAACCAGCGCTCATGGGCCCCGTCGAAGGCGAACGACATAAAGTGCAGCTCGCAACTGCTGGCGTCCATTTCGTACAGCTCGGCGATGGCCTGACAGTGCATGCTCAGCGGGCCTTGGGTCACCGCGACGCCTTTCGGCCGGCCGGTGGAACCCGAGGTGTAGACCAAATAGGCCAGGCCCTGCTCCTGCACGCGACGTTCGGGGGCGTGGTCGGCGTAGCGGCTTTCATCGAGGTGATCGATTTCCAGGCGCAGCAGGCCTTGCGGCGCCGGCAACGTGCTGCGCAGACTGCTCTGGGTCAGCAACAGCGCCATGCCGGAATCTTCGATCATGTAGGCCAGACGCTCCGGCGGATAGTCGATGTCCAGCGGCACGTACGCCGCCCCGCTCTTGAGCACGGCGAGGAAGCTCACGACCATTTCCAGCGAGCGTGGCAAGGCCACGCCGATCACCACTTCCGGCCCGGCGCCGTGTTCGATCAGGCAGTGCGCCAGTCGATTGGCCCGTTGCTCGAGTTCGGCGTAGGTCAGGTTCATTCCGGCGCATTGCAGGGCGATGGCCTGCGGCTGCTGTTGCGCGTGACGGCTGATCAGTTCCGGCAACAGCGCGGCTTGATGGGTGTGCGTCGGCTCGGCGCTCCAGGCTTGCGCCGCTTGCCATTGCTCGCCGCTCAGGCGCTGCAAATTACCGAGGCGCTCGTACGGCGCCGCCAGCATCGCGGCGAGGGTGTTTTCCATGGTCTGGCGAATACCGACAACCGCCTCGGCGCTGAAGTGG
Organism: Pseudomonas sp. 29; assembly: GCF_002754355.1. Taxonomy (NCBI): domain Bacteria; kingdom Pseudomonadati; phylum Pseudomonadota; class Gammaproteobacteria; order Pseudomonadales; family Pseudomonadaceae; genus Pseudomonas; species Pseudomonas sp. 29. The sequence continues at coordinate 5,039,153 of NZ_PEEY01000001.1, read as the reverse complement.
CTGCGCAGGTACAGGTATTCGATCGACAACTCGTCGCCAAGCATCACCGCGAGGTCCATCGGCACGTTGGTCACGCCATGGCCGATGGATTTGCCGAAGGTCAGATCGGTGTCGTTGTCTTCCTGCAAGCGATCGTCGATCGGGAAGTTTTCGAACACCACGATGCTGTCGAACAACGCCTGCCCACCGAGGCTGGACCAGCGCTGTACATCCGCCAGCGGCGCCTGGGAATAATCACGGATGTCGAGGTTGTAGGCCTGCACTTCGCCCAGCCAGTCAGCCAGACGCTGATCGGCTTGCGGGGTCTGAATGATCGGCAAGGTGTTGATAAACAGACCGAGCATGTTGCCGACATTCGCCAGACTTTCCGGACGCCCCGACACCGTGGCGCCAAAGGTCACCGTCTGCTGCCCGGTGTAGCGTTGCAACAGCAGCAACCATGCACCCTGAATCAGCGTGTTGGGGGTGATGCGCAGGTCGCGACAGAACTGCAACAGCCGCGCGGTCTGCGCTTTATCCCAGTTCGAATAGATCGCATCGTGACCGGCGACATCGGCGCTGTGGCGCGGGTGCATCGCCTGGCTCAGTGCCGTCGGCTCGTTGACCGCCGCCAGCCGCGCCTTCCAGAACAGCTCCTGAGCGTCCTGATCCTGCGCCTGCAACCAGGCGATAAAGTCGCGGTAACGACCGTTCTCGCCGATGATTACGCCCTTGGCGTAATACTGCAGCACCTCACCGAACAGCCGCGAACTGCTCCAGCCGTCCATGAGGATGTGGTGGCTGGTCCAGATCATCTGGTACTGATCGTCGCTCAGGCGCAGCAGGGTCACCCGCAACAAACGCGCATCGACCAGATTGAAACCGAGCGCACGGTCATCGCTGGCGAACTCGGCAATCAGTTCTTCACTGGTTTCGCGCTCACGCCAATCGAGCACCTGCATTTGCAACGGCGCATGGCGATGCACCACCTGCAACGGTTTGGCCAGGCCGTCCTGCCAATGGAAACTGGTGCGCAGAATCGCCTGACGGGCGATGACAAATTCCCACGCCTGACGGAAGCGCTCCACGTCCAGGCCCTTGATCGGCAGGCTGACCTGTTGCACGTAAAGGCTGCTGCCGTTATCCGACAGAGTGTGAAAGAGCATGCCTTCCTGCATCGGCGACAGCGGGTAGACATCCTCGATCTGGTCGGCCGGCACCGGCAACGCATCGAGCTGCGCCTGATCGAGTTGCGCCAGCGGATAATCCGCCGGCGCCTCGTCGGTCGACGACTCGAGCGCAACCACAGCGGCGAGCTTCTGCACGGTCTGCTGCTGGAACAGGTCTTTGGGGGTGAAGCGAATCCCCTGCTGGCGCGCACGGCTGACCAGTTGAATCGAGATGATCGAATCGCCGCCCAGCGCAAAGTAGTTGTCGGTCACGCCGACCCGTTCGATCTTCAGAATGTCCTGCCAGACCTCGGCGAGTTGCTGCTCCAGCGGCGTCGACGGCGCCACGTATTCGCGCTGCGACTGGCTGAGGTCCGCTGCAGGCAAGGCTTTGCGGTCGAGTTTTCCGTTGGGGGTCAGCGGCAACTGTTCGAGGAACAGCCACAGCGCCGGCACCATGTAGTCCGGCAGATGCGCCTTCAACGCGGCCTGCAGCGTTTCACTCAAATCATCCAATTGTTCGAGGCTGAGGCTGCTGTCACTCGGCACCACATACGCCACCAGTTGCTGACCGCTGTGGCCATCCACCGCCAGCACCACGCCTTCGCGCACGCTGTCCTGAGCGAGCAGACGCGCTTCGATTTCACCCAGTTCGATGCGGAAACCGCGCACCTTGACCTGATGATCGATGCGGCCGACGTATTCGATCCGGCCGTCATCGCTGAAGCGAGTAAGGTCGCCGGTGCGGTACATGCGTTCGCCGCTGCTCGAGAATGGATTGGGCACGAAACGTTCGGCGGTCAGGCCCGGGCGGAACAGGTAGCCACGGGTGATGCCGTCGCCGGCCAGATACAGCTCAGCCGCCACGCCCAGCGGCGCTTGCTGCAATTGACCGTCGAGCATATACGCCGTGGTGTTGACCAGCGGCCGGCCGATATTCGCCTGACCACCCAGTTCGCGGCGGGTGCAGGTCGAATAGGTGGTGTCTTCCGACGGCCCGTACAGGTCGTAGACGTGCGCCACCGCCGTTTCGCGGTAGAGCGTGTCTACCAGGCTCTGCTTCAGTGGCTCGCCGGCGAGGTTGATAATGCGCACGCCCGGCGGAATTTGCCCGGTGCGTTGTAGCGCGGCAATCGCCGACGGCACGGTGTTGATCAGGCGCACCTGATCGCGCTCGGGCAAGTCCGGCAGTTCCAGGGCATTGCGCGCCATGACGATCGAGCCGCCGCGTGCGAGGGTGACGAAGATCTCCCACACCGACAGGTCGAAGCACACCGACGTCGACGCCAGCCCCCCTTGCAGATCGTCTTCGCTGTAGACCTCGGCGGACCAGTGAATCAGCGCCTGCACGTTGCGATGGGCAATGGCCACGCCTTTCGGCTTGCCGGTAGAGCCGGAGGTGTAGATCACGTAGGCCAGATTGGCTGAATCCCCGCGCGCAGGAAGATTGTCCGCAGGCTGCTCGGCAAATGCTGCACCACCCGCCTCGACCAGCACCACCTGCGCATCGGTCTGCGGCAGTTGCGCCAGCAGCGACTGCTGCGTCAGCAATACTTTCGCCTGACTGTCGTCGAGCATGTAGGCCACGCGATCCGCCGGGTAATCCGGGTCCAGCGGCACATAGGTGCCACCGGCCTTGAGCACCGCCATCAGGGCAATGACCAGCTCCGCCGAACGCGGCATCGCCACGCCTACACGGATTTCCGCACCGACACCCAGTGCGACAAGATGATGAGCCAACTGGTTGGCGCGTTGATTGAGCTCGGCATAGCTCAGGGCGAAGCCGGCATGACTCAGCGCCAGTGCCTGCGGATGTGCCGCGACGCGACGTTCAAAACTTTGCGGGATCAACCGCTCAGCCGGATACGCGGCCTGATGGTCGTTCCATTGCGCCAGGGTCTGGCGTTCGGCGAGTGGCAACAGGCCGATCTCACCGAGCAGACGCTGCGGCGCCTCGATGAATTGACGCAGCACTTCTTCCAGATGCCCCGCCAGACCTAGCACGCTGCGTTCGGCAAAGTGTTCGGTGAGGTAGTTGAAGTCCAGGTTCAAGACATCGCTGGCCCCGGCGATCAGGGTCAGGCCGTAGTTGGTTTGCTCGCGATGCTCCAGGCCAGCGAAACGCAGACCGCCCGGATTGGCTTCCAGCGCTTCGGACACCGGATAGTTTTCAAACACCAGCAAGGTGTCGAACAACGCTTCGCCGCTCAGCTGGGCCAGACGCTGGATGTCCTGCAACGGCGTCTGCTCGTAGTCGCGCAGCAACAGGTTTTTGTCCTGCACGCTGCGCACCCAGTCGCCGACGCTGAGCGTGGCTTGCGGGCTGGCGATCACCGGCAAGGTGTTGATGAACAGGCCCAATTGCTGCTCGATGCCCGGCAGATCCACCGGACGTCCGGACACAGTCGCACCAAAGGCTACCGTGGCCTGGCCGGTGTAGCGCTGCAACACCAGCAACCACGCGGCTTGCACCAGACTGTTGAGGGTCACTTGCTGCTGACGGGAGAAACCGTTCAGGCGCTGAGTGAAGGCTTGGTCGAAATGCAGGCGATGCATCTGTTTGCCAGGCCCCGGCACGGTACGCCCGTGACAGGCCGAAGCCAGTCGGGTCGGTTCGTCCAGTGCGGCCAGTTGTCCGCGCCAGAATGCCTCTGCGCCCGCCTTGTCCTGACCTTGCAGCCAGACGAGGAAGTCGCGATAACGGCCCTGCGCGCTTGGCACCGGCTGACCGGCGTAATCCTGCAACACCTCGCCAAACATCCGCGAGTTGCTCCAGCCATCCATGAGGATATGGTGGCAGGTGAAAATCAGGCGATGGCGATCATCGGCCGTGCGCAGCAGGCACAGGCGCAGCAGCGGCGGATTCTGCAGATCGAAACCGCGTGCGCGATCAGCCTGCGCCCGCGCTTCGAGCACGGCCGGCAAGTCCGCCATACCGCGCACATCGACTTCGGGCATTTCCAGGGTCAACTGGCGATTGATCACTTGCAGCGGCGCATCGAGGCCATCGCGGCCCCAGATAAAACCGGCACGCAGCACTTCATGGCGATCCACCACGCGCTGCCAGGCCTGCTGGAAACGCGCCACGTCGAGGCCGTCGATATCCAGCAGCATCTGATAGACATAGGCGCTGGCATCGGCGTCGTACAGGCTGTGAAACAGGATGCCTTGCTGCATCGGCGCCAGTGGATAGATGTCCTCGATGCGCTGGGCGGCGATCGGCAAGCTATCCAGATGCGCCTGGGACAACCCGGCCAACGGCACGTCCGATGGTGTCAAACCACCGCTCGGATGGCTCAGGCAATGGTCGATCAACTCGCCCAGCGCCACTTCGTAGGCGCGGGCCAACGCGTTGATGGTGCTCTCTTCGAAGACATCACCGCTGTAGGTCCAGGTCAGGCTCAACTGCCCCTGATAAACCCGGCCATCGATGGTCAGCCAGTTGGCCATCGGCGCGTTTTCGTCCTGACCGGCGCCCTTGTCTTCAGTGGCCGGCACCCACAGGGCGTGTTCATCGAAGTTGTTGTCGAACTGGCCGAGGTAGTTGAACGTCACCTTCGGTTGCGCCAGTTCGTTCAAGACCCCTTGCGACTCGGCGCTGCCCAGATGACGCAGCAAGCCATAGCCGAGGCCTTTGTTCGGGATCGCGCGCAGTTGTTCCTTGATGCCTTTGATCGAAGTTTCCAGACTGGCGTCCGGGGTCAGGCGCACCGGGAACATGCTGGTGAACCAACCCACCGTGCGGCTGAGGTCGACGTCATCGAACAGGTCTTCGCGACCATGGCCTTCAAGCTGCACCAGGGCGCTATCGGTGTTCGTCCATTGGCACAGCACGCGGGCCAGCGCGGTCAGCAGCAGGTCGTTGACCTGGGTGCGATAAACCGCAGGTGCCTGTTGCAGCAACTGGCGAGTGCGTTCGGCGTCGAGACGCGTATCGACGCTGCGCTCGAAACGGTTGCTCAACTGGCCATGCGGGTTGTCCAGCGGCAGTTCGACCGACTCATCGCGCAGTTGCCCGCGCCAGTAATCCAGTTCGCTTTCCAGTTCAGCGCTACGGGCATGCTTCTGCAGACGCTCGCCCCAATCCTTGAACGCGCTGGTCTTGGCCGGCAGACGCACAGCCTGACCGCTGCTCAGTTGTTGATAAGCGCTTTGCAGATCTTCCAGCAGAATCCGCCACGACACGCCATCGACCACCAGGTGATGGATCACCAGCAGCAGACGCTGAGTGGCGTCCGGCAAGTCAACCAACACTGCACGAATCAGCGGACCATCGAGCAAATCGAGGCTGCGTTGCAAGTCCAGGCACAGCGCTGGCAATGCTGCGCTGTCGTCCAGGGTGACCGTGCGCAACAAGGTTTGCGCCTGATCCGCCGGCGCGTGGCTCTGCTGCCAGCCATCGTTGGTTTGCCGGTAACGCAGGCGCAAGGCGTCGTGGTGGCGCTGCAACTGCACCAGCGCCTGCTCCAGCGGCGCCGCGTGCAGTGCGCTGGCCGGGGTCAGCAGGATCGACTGGTTCCAGTGATGCCGCGCCGGAATGTCGCTGTTGAAAAAGTAATGCTGGATCGGTGTCAGCACTGCGTCGCCGAGCACTTCGCCCTGCTGCATTTGCACCGCGTCGCTCTGTTGCGCGACGGTCGCCAGACGTTGCACGGTCTGATGCTGGAAGATGTCTTTGGGGGTGAAGCGAATGCCCGCCTGACGCGCGCGGCTGACCACCTGAATCGAAATGATCGAGTCGCCGCCCAGCTCGAAGAAGTTGTCGTTGAGGCCGACACGCTCGACCTTCAACACGTCCTGCCAGATCTCGGCCAGACGCTGTTCCAGTTCGTTGCGCGGTGCGGCATAGACTTCTTGCGCCTGCGCAACTTCCGGGTGCGGCAGTTGCTTGCGATCGAGTTTGCCGTTGGCCGTCAGCGGCAGGCGTTCAAGGAACGCCCAACTGACCGGAACCATGTAATCCGGCAGGGTTTCGCGCAGATGCGCCTTGATCGAATCGCGCAGTGTGCCCTGCCCTTCGGTATCCAGCGCCTCGTTGGCGACAATCCAGGTTGCCAGTTGCTGGCCGCTGATACCGTCGACCGCCAGCACCACCGCTTCGCGCACGTCGGCGTGCTTGAGCAGTTGCGCTTCGATTTCGCCAAGCTCGATACGGAAACCGCGAATCTTCACCTGATGGTCGATCCGCCCGATGTACTCGATCACCCCGTCGCCGCGCAGCCGCGCTAGGTCGCCGGTGCGATACAGACGCTCGCCGGCCTGCGGATTGAAGGGGTCTGGCACAAAACGTGTGGCGGTCATGCCGGCCTGATTCAGATAACCCCGGGCCAGACCGGCACCGGCGATATACAACTCACCGATGCAACCTTGTGGCACCAGGTTCAGCGAGCCATCGAGCAAGTACCACGACAGGTCGACAATCGGCTCGCCAATCGGGCTGCTATGGCTTTGTTCAAGATCGGCCATCGACAACGGCCGGTAGGTCACGTGCACGGTGGTTTCAGTGATGCCATACATGTTGATCAGCGTGGGCGCACGGTCGCCGAAACGTTCGAACCACGGGCGCAGGCTCTGCACTTCCAGCGCCTCGCCGCCGAACACCACGTAGCGCAGAGCGTTGTTGCGCGATGACTCGCTGGCGACCTGCATCAAGGGCTTGAACGCCGACGGCGTCTGGTTCAACACGGTGACGTTTTCATCGCACAGCAGCGTGTAGAAATCCTCCGGTGAACGGCTGACGTCGTGGGGCACCACCACCAGTTTGCCGCCATACAACAGCGCGCCGAAAATCTCCCAAACCGAGAAGTCAAAGGCGTAGGAATGGAACAGCGTCCAGCTGTCCTGCGGGCCGAAATCGAACCAGTGTTCGGTGGCGCTGAACAGCCGCATGACGTTGCCGTGCGGCAGCAATGCGCCTTTCGGTTTACCGGTGGAACCGGAGGTGTAAATGACGTACGCCAGACTGTCCGGCGAGGTCAGGCATGGCGGGTTGGTTTCATTGCCGGGCTCTGGCGCCTGATGCAGATCGAGGCACGCCAGCCCCGGTGGCACCGGCAGTTGCGCGAGCAGATGACCCTGGGTCAGCAGCAGCTCGATGCCGCTGTCCGCGATCATGTAGCTCAAGCGATCATCCGGGTAGCCCGGATCCAGCGGCACATAAGCGCCACCGGCCTTGAGCACGGCAAGGATGGCAACAATCATGTCCAGCGAACGCTCGACCGCGACACCAACACGCACGTCCGGGCCAACGCCACGCGCGATCAACGCATGCGCCCACTGATTGGCGCGGCGATTGAGTCCGGCGTACGTCAGGCGTTGCCCGTCGTACGTCACGGCGATCGCGTCGGGATAACGCTCGGCCTGCGCTTCAATGGCTTGGTGAATGCACTGCTCGAGCGGTTGCTTGATGCGCTCGGGATTCCACTGCGCCAGCAATTGTTGCTGCTGGCCGGCATCGAGCATCGGCAACTGGCCAATGCGCTGGGTCGGCGCGGCGACGATGGCCTGCAACAGCGCATTCCAGTGTTGTGCCAGACGCTCAATGGTCGCGGCGTCGAACAGATCGGTGGCGTATTTCAGTACGGCTTCGATGCCATGGGCTTGTTCGGTGGTGTTGAGGGTCAGGTCGAACTGCGCGGTCTGGCTCTGCCATTCCAGCGGTTCGATGCTCAGGCCATTCAAACGGGTTTCGACACTCGCGCGGCGCTCGGCCTGATGGTTGAACATCACCTGGAACAGCGGGCTGTGACTGAGGCTGCGGCCCGGTTCCAGTGCTTCGACCAGTTGCTCGAACGGCAAGTCCTGATGGGCCTGCGCTTCTTGCGCGGTCTGTTTGACCTGACGCAGCAGATCGACAAAGGACATCTGCCCATCGATGTCGGCCTTGAGCACCTGAGTGTTGACGAAGAAGCCGATCAGCCGCTCAATCTCTACCCGGCCACGGTTAGCATTTGGCACGCCGACGCGGATGTCAGCCTGACCGCTGTAGCGATGCAATAAGGCCTGGAACGAGGCCAGCAAGACCACGAACAGGGTGACGTTTTCTTGCCGGGCGAAGGCTTTGAGCGCGTTGCTCAGCGCCGGATCGAGAATCAGGTTGTGGCTGGCGCCGGCGAAGCTTTGCTCGATGGTGCGCGGGCGATCCATCGGCAGTTCCAGCACCGGTTGTTCGCCACCGAGTTTCTCTTGCCAGTAGGCCAGTTGCCGCTCCTGTTCACCGGCCTCCATCCACTGCCGCTGCCACAAGGCGTAGTCGGCGTATTGAATCGGCAGCGCCGGCAGACCGGCGTCGTGATCGAGGTTGAAACCGGCGTAGAGCTGCACCAGTTCCTCGATCATCACTTGCAGCGACCAGCCATCGGAGACGATGTGGTGCAGGGTCAGCACCAGCACATGGTCATTGGGGCTGACTTGCAGCAGCGCTGCGCGCAAGAGCGGGCCGTGCTGCAGGTCAAAAGTTTTCTGGCTCTGGGTCTGCACGAACGCCTGGATCGAGGCATCCGCGTCGTTGGCCAGCTCAGCGCTCAGTTGATGGATCTCCAGTGCAAAGGGCCCTGCAGGCAGGACCACTTGCAAAGGTTGCGCGGTTTCCTGGGAGAACACCGTGCGCAAGGTTTCGTGTCGTTCGATCAGCGCCTGAACGCTGCGCTCCAGCGCGCTGACATCCAGCGGACCCTGCAAACGCAGGGCCGTCGGAATGTTGTAGGCCGCACTGTGCGGCGCCCACTGCCAGAGAAACCACTGGCGCTGCTGAGCGTAGGACAGCAGCAACGGCTCTTCAGCCGTGCGCTTGAAAACCGGGGCAATGTCAAAGAGGTTGACGCCTTTCTGCTTGAGCAGAACCGCCAGAGCCTTTCTTTGCTTAGCCGAAAGTTGTCCTACCGACTCGATTAACTCTTGCACGCGTTTTTCCCTCTCAAGAAATCAGTTTTTCCAGATCATCGAGGGATAGACGTTTGAGGGCCTCCAGGGATTTAGCCAATTCATCCTGAACGGGCGACATTTCGACGCGCAGAGCCTCGATTCGCGCGCAGAACGCCTTGAGGGTATCGGTTTCGAACAACTCTTTAAGCGGCACCTTGTCGCCCAGACGTTCCTTGATCCGGGTCACCACCAGCGTGGCCAGCAACGAATGCCCGCCGAGCTGGAAGAAGTTGTCCGCGAGGCCCACCTGCTCGACCTCCAGCACCTCCTGCCAGATCGTCGCCACCTGCCACTGCAAATCGCTTTGCGGCGCCTGATAGTGCTGCTGCGTCGGGCCGTCGCCCAAGGCCATCAGCGCCTTGCGATCGAGCTTGCCGTTGGGAGTCAGCGGAATGGCGTCGATCAGGTGCAAGTGGCCCGGCACCATGTGCGCCGGCAAGCGACTGGCCAGCGCATTGCGCAAACGTTCCGCCAACACCGTTTGATCGACCACTGCCTGCGCCACCACCACATAGGCGTGCAGGTGTTTGCCGGCGGCTCCGTCCTGCGCGAGCACCACGGCTTCACGGATCTCATCCTGCTCCAGCAGCCGTGCTTCGATTTCGCTGAGTTCGATACGGAAGCCGCGAATCTTCACCTGATGGTCGGCCCGGCCGATGTACTCGATGTTGTCGTCGCCGCCCTGGCGCACCAGATCGCCAGTGCGGTACAGGCGCTCGCCGTTGCTGGCGTACGGGTTCGGCACAAAGCGCTCGGCGGTCAGTGCCGCGCGCAGCAGATAACCCCGGGTGACACCGGCACCGCCCAGGTACAACTCGGCAGGCACGCCACTCGGCAGTACTTGCAACTGGCTGTCGAGCAGATAGGCCACGGTGTTCGGCAACGGCCGGCCGATGTTCGCCTGCCCCTGCGGGGTGCGCAGGGTGAAGGTCGAATAGGTGGTGTCTTCCGACGGCCCGTAGAGGTCGTAGACCTGTTGCACCGACGTGCTCGCGTACAACGTGTCGACCAGGCTTTGCTTGAGCGGTTCGCCGGCCAGGTTGATGGTCGCCACCGAAAGCGGAATCTGCCCGGCCCGTTGCAGCGCGGCAATCGCCGACGGCACCGTGTTGATCAGGGTGACCTGTTCGCGGGCCGGCAAATCGGCCAGCGCCAGCGCATTGTCCGCCAACACTAGGCAACCCCCGCAAGCCAGGGTGACGAAGATCTCCCAGACCGACAGGTCGAAGCAGATCGACGTCGACGCCAGCACGCCACGCAACTGTTCTTCGCGATAGACCCCGGCCGACCACTGAATCAGCGCCGACAGGTTGCCGTGGGTGATGGCTACGCCTTTCGGTTTGCCGGTGGAACCGGAGGTGTAGATGACGTACGCCAGATTCTGCGCAGTGACATTCATCAGCGGCGCAGTTGCCGGGAACGAACTCAACGCACCCTCGTCCACCAACAGCACCTGCGCGCTCAAGGTTTCAGGCAACAGCGCCAGTGCGGCCGGTTCGGTGATCAGCACGGCGGCGCGGCTGTCATCGAGCATGTGCAGCAAGCGTTCCTGCGGGTAGTCCGGATCCAGCGGCACATACGCGCCACCGGCCTTGAGAATGGCCAACAACGCCACGAGCATATCTGGCGTGCGTCGCATGCACACGCCGACGCGCACTTCCGGCCCGACGCCCAGTGCCTGCAGCTTGTGCGCCAGACGATTGGCCCGAGCATCGAGGCTTTGGTAATCGATCTGTTGTTCGGCGAACAGCACCGCGTGCGCTTGCGGTTGGCGCTGCACTTGCGCGGCGAGGTGTTCCAGCACCGTACACGCGTCCGTTGCCGTGAGGTCAGCTTTGCCCCAAGCGATGGCTTGTTGACGCTGCGGTTCTGCAAGCAATTGCAACTCGCCCAGCGGCAGAGAAGCATCGGCGAGGAACTGCGTCAGCAGGCTCTCCAGTTGCGCGCTCAAACTGCTGATTGCGGCCGCATCGAAACTGGCCCGGTCGTAACTGATCCCCAGGCTCAGCTCACGTCCGGTGACCGCCACCAGCGTCAACGGGTAGTTGGTCTGTTCCTGACGACGAATCGCCGAGAACGTCAGACCGGTGGCCGGGCCCTGTTGCAGCGCTTCGGCCATCGGGTAGTTTTCGAACACCAGAATGCTGTCGAACAACGCGCCGTTACCGGCACCGGCCCAACGCTGAATGTCGTAGAGCGGCGTGTGCTCGTGTTCACGCAGGGCCAGATTGACGTCCTGCACCTGTTGCAGCCACTGGCTGACGGCGATCTCGGCGGACGGCGCCGCGACCACCGGCAAGGTGTTGATGAACAGACCGATCTGCTGCTCGACACCCGGCAAATCCGTCGGACGCCCGGCGACGGTCGCGCCGAAGGCCACATGGTCCTGCCCGGTATAACGCTGCAACAACACCAGCCACGCCGCTTGCACCAAGGTATTGAGGGTGACTTTCTGCTCGCGGGCGAAGCGGTTCAACTCAGCGGTCAAGGTCTCGCTGAATACATGCTCGTGATCGGCGTAACCGCTGGCCGCGTGCTGCCCGCCCGACACGGCACTGGCCAGACGCGTCGGCTCATCAAGATCAGCGAGGGCCGTCGTCCAGAACTCACGGCTGGCCTTCTGATCGCGCTGACCCAGCCATTCGATGTAATCGCGATAACGCCCCTGCCCGGCCACCGGGGTTATGCCGGCATACCGCTGCAGCACTTCGCCGAACAACTGCGAGGTGCTCCAGCCGTCCATGAGGATGTGATGGCAGCTGTAAATCAGGTGATGCGTGGCCTCGTCGGTGCGCACCAGCGTCACCCGCAACAGCGGCGCGCCAGTCAGGTCGAAACCGTTGGCCAAGTCCTCGCTGGCCAGTTGCTCCAGCGCCGTGCCGAGGTCAGCACGACCGCGCCAGTCCTGCACGCGCCATGGCATCTGCGCACTTTGACGCACCACTTGTACTGCGGCGCCAGCGTCTTGTGGCCAGACAAATGCGGTGCGCAGGATCTCGTGGGCATCAACGGTTTGCTGCCAGGCCTGACGGAAACGCTCGACGTCGAGTTGTTGCACATCCACACGCAATTGATTGGTGTACGCCGGGCTTTCCGGATCGTTGACGCTGTGGAACAGAATGCCCTGCTGCATCGGCGACAGCGGATAGAGGTCGACGATGTCGCGGGCCGGGATCGGCAGCGCCGACAGTTGTGCCTGGGTCAGCGTTACCAGACTGAAGTCCGACGGCGTCACAGCCGCCTCGCCACTGTCGCAGCAATGTTCGATCAAACGCTCCAGCTCGCGACGATAGGCTTCGGCCAGCGCCGCGACGGTTTCTGCGCGATACATGCCGCTGCCGAAGGTCCAGGTCAATTCCAGCTCACCGCCGTAGACCTGACCGTCAACGCTCAGCCAGTTACCCAGCGGCGCTGCCGCGTCCTGATTGGCGCCGGTGCTTTCGCCGCTTGGCACGAACAGCGCACCCGCGTCGGCGTTGAACGCGCCGTCGAACTGGCCGAGGTAGTTGAAGGTCACGCGCGGCTGCGGCAATCCCTGCAACTCGGCGGATTGGCTCAGATAACGCAGCACACCAAACCCGATGCCTTTGCCCGGCACCGCCCGCAGTTGTTCCTTGATCGCACAGAGGGACGCACCTGGCGTCGCCGCCGGTGTCAGGCGCACCGGGAACAGGCTGCTGAACCAGCCCACGGTGCGGCTCAGGTCGATGTCGTCGAACAGATCTTCGCGACCATGACCTTCGAGCTGAATCAGTACCGAAGGCTGTTCGCTCCAGTCACACAACACCCGCGCCAGGGCCGTCAGCAACAGGTCGTTGATCTGCGTGCGATACGCCGCTGGCGCCACTTTCAGCAGCTTATGGGTCAGCGCCTGACTCAAGCGCGTGCTGGCCCGGGCCGCTTGTGCGCGGGTCTGGGTGTCCTGCGGGAAATCCCGTGGCAGTTGCGCGTCGCCCGCCGCCAGGGTTTGCCGCCAGTAGGCGCTCTCAGCGGCCAGCGCTGCGCTTTGCCCGTAACGGTGCAAATGCTCCGCCCAGCTGTGCAGCGAGCTGCTTTTGCCCGGCAAGACCAGCGGCGTGCCCGCCGCCAGCGCAGTGTAAGCGTGCTGCAGATCTTCCAGCAGAATGCGCCACGACACACCGTCGACCACCAGGTGATGGATAACCAGCAACAGGCGTTGCTCAGCGTTCGGCAGGTTCACCAGCAGCGCCCGCACCAAGTGCCCTTGTTGCAGATCGAGACTGCGCTGGGCGTCGTCGGCGAGTGCCGGCAAAGCGTCCAGGCTGTCCAGCTCACGCACCCACAACAGCTGCGGATCACGCTGGGGCTGTGGCATTGCCTGCCACGTGTCAGCGGACGCCTGGAAATTCATCGCCAGCGCATCGTGCTGTTCGATCAACGCCGCCAGCGCTGTGCGCAGATGCGCGGCGTCGAGCGGCGTGGTCGGCTGCAACATCACCGACTGGTTCCAGTGCTGACGCTGGGCAATCGCGGTTGCGAAGAAACGTGCCTGAATCGGCAACAACGGCAACGGTCCGCGAGCAGCAGGTGCCGCAGCCGCGACGGCTTTGGCTTCGATCAACTTGGCCACCGCAGCCAGTTGGCCGATGGTCTGTTTTTCGAACAGTTGCTTGGGGCTCAGCTTGATGCCCTGGCGTTTGGCCCGGGCAATGATCTGCAGGCTGAGGATCGAGTCACCGCCCAGTTCGAAGAAGTTGTCGCTGCTGCCCACGCGTTCAAGCTTGAGCACATCGGCCCAGATCGCCGCGAGTTTTTCTTCGACTTCACCCACTGGCGCGACGAAGTGCTGAGTGACCACGCCCGACACCGGCAAAGCACGCTTGTCGAGCTTGCCGTTGGCCGTCAGTGGCAATGTTTCCAGCAGCACAATCTGCGCGGGAACCATGTAATCCGGCAGGCACGCCTGCAATTGCTCGCGCAGCGCCTGCGCCTGCGCCTGCATGGTCCGCCCCGCCGCCGGCACACACCACGCGACCAGTTGCAGACGCGTCGGGTCGTCATCCAGTGACAGCGCCAGCACCGCCGCTTCACTGACACCGTCGAGGCCCAGCAACACCCGCGCGACTTCCGCCGGCTCCACGCGATAACCGCGCACCTTGACCTGATCGTCGGCGCGGCCGATGAATTCCACCGTTTGCTGACGATTGCGGCGTACCCGGTCACCACTGCGATACACCCGCGCACCCGACGCGCCAAACGGATCGGGCAGGAAGCGCTCGGCCGTCAGCCCCGGCTGATTCAGGTAGCCCAGCGCCACGCTGTCACCACCGATATACAACTCGCCGGCCACCTGATCGGCAACGTTGTTCAGCACATCGTCGAGCACGTAAACGTGAGCGCCGGCCAGTGCGCTACCGACCGGTACGCTGCGCGTCAGGGTCAGATCACCGACTTCATGGGCCAGCACGCCCACCGTGGTTTCACTCGGCCCGTAGTGGTTGATGAGGCGGCAGCCCGGTTTGAGCTGGCGCACGCGCTCGACCAGCGCCGGCGAGCACGCTTCACCGCCGACAATCAACGCGTGTTCCGGTAGCACGTCGGCAGCCCGCGCGGCCTGTAATAACGCGGCCAGATGGCCCGGGACGATTTTCAGCATGCCCACTTGATGCGCGGCCATGTACTCGGCAAAGCGGTCCGGATCGAAACCCAGCTCTTCCGGCAAGACATGCAACAGGCGCCCGGAACACAGCGCACCGAACAGCACGGTAAAACCAAGATCCGCAGCGATGGTCGAGACCAGCGCCATGCTGCTGTCCGCCGTCGGCGCCATCCGTTCCAGCACTCCGCGCACATAACTGCCCAGCGCACCGTGGCTGACCAGTACGCCTTTCGGTTGCCCGGTGGAACCGGAGGTGTGAATCACGTACGCCGGTGATTGCGCGCACCGCGTCACGGCTGGGCAAGTGTCCGGCATTGACTGCCACTGCAACGCTGCAAAGGCGATGCCCTGACAGCCATCGACCGCCAGCGCGCAGACACGCGCATCGCCTTCGGCGCACAACAGCAGCCGTGCTTTCGCAGCGCCGAGCATCTGCTGCAAACGTGCGTCCGGCGCCTTGACGTCCAGCGGCATGTACACCGCGCCCGCCTTGAAGATCGCCAGCACACAGGTCAGCCAGTCCAGCGAACGCTCCATCAGCACTGCCACCGGCTCGCCGTCGCGCACGCCTTGGGCGCGCAAATGATGGGCCAGTCGATTGGCCGCCTGATCCAGCGCCTGAAAACTCAAGGTCTGATTCAAGTCGCGCGCGGCCAATGCTTCGGGCTGGCGCGCGACTTCACGATCCCAGTGCTGCAACACCAACAACGCCGGTTCGGCGTGTGCCGGGAGCGGCGCTGGCGAGATCAACGCAACACGGTGCAACGGTGCCTGCGGCGCTTTCAGCAATTCGCTGAACAGACCGAGCAAGGCCGGCACGAAAGCTTCGACGGTCTGCGGGCGATAGAGGTCGCTGGCATAAGTCATCTGGCCGTGAATCAGCGTGCCGTCATCGGTGATGTCCAGCGCCAGATCGAAGTGAGTGCCGTCCTTGTCCAGCGGATATTCGGCAACCGTCAGCCCCGGCAGAGCCATCGCGCGCTGTTTCTGCATGCCGACGTTCTGGTTGAACTTGGCCTGGAACAGCGGGTTGTGGCCGAGGGTGCGTTCAGCCACCAACTCGTCCACCAGTTGCTCGAACGGCAACTCCTGATGCGCCTGCGCGCCGAACGAAGCTTCACGCACCCGCGCCAGCAAATCCTCGAAACTGCCGCGCTCATCCACCTCGCAACGCAGCACTTGGGTGTTGACGAAAAAGCCGATCAGCCCTTCGACTTCAGCGCGGCCACGGTTGGCATTGGGCACGCCGACGCGAATGTCGCGCTGCCCGGCCTGCCGCGACAGGAACAACGAGAACCCGGCCAGCACCAGCATGAACAGACTGATGCCTTGGCTACGGGCAAAAGCGTTGAGTTGCAGGGACAGCGGCGCACCGAAATCAAAACTCAGGGTCTGGCCTTCGAAGCTTTGCGTCAGTGGCCGGGCGAAGTCCGGTGCCACTTCCAGCAGCGGATGCTCTTCACCCAATTGCTGACGCCAGTAATCGAGTTGACGCTCGCCCTCGCCGGCTTCCAGCCAGCGGCGTTGCCAGATTGCATAGTCGGCGTATTGCAGCGCCAGCGCCGGCAATTGCGGTTCGCGTTCGAGGCTGAAGGCCTGATAGCACTGGACGAATTCCTTGACCATCACGTCCATCGACCAGCCGTCAGAGACGATGTGGTGCATGCTCACCACCAGCACGAATTCCTCGTCGGCCAGGGCAAACAGACTGGCGCGCAGCAGCGGCCCGTGGCGCAAATCGAATGGTCGTGCGGTAACGGTCTGCACCTGTTGCGCCAACGCTTGCTCGCGTTCTGCTGTCGGCAAGTCCGTCAGGTCGATGCGTTCCACGGCCAGCGGTTGCTGCGCAAGGATCACCTGATGCGGCTGATCACCGTCAGTCTGGAACACCGTGCGCAGGACCTCATGGCGCGCCACCAGATGATCGAACGAACGCTGCAGTGCCACTTCGTCCAGACGCCCGCTCAGGCGCAGGCCGGCGGCCATGTTGTAGGCGGCGCTTTGCGGTTCGAGTTGCCAGAGAAACAGCAGGCGCTGCTGAGCGAACGACAACGGAATCGGCGCGACATCGTGACGACTGACCGGCAGCGGCAACAGGCTGAAGTCCTTGCCATCTTCGCGCAATTTGGCCAGAAACAGCCGACGCTGTTCCAGCGGCAAGCCGACGAACCTCTTCGCGATACGTTCCGCCATGGTGCCGCTCATACTTCTTCTCCTTCCAAAGCATTCATGAACTGATCCATGTCGGACCAGTCGTCGTTCGTTGCGCCATCTGCCAGTTGCGCCAGCACGGCGGCCAGCTCGGTCAGCAGCGGCTTCTCGAACAGGCTGCGCAGCGGCAGCACCACGCCCAATTGAGTTTTGATGCGCGCAATCACCTGCGCCGCCAGCAACGAATGGCCGCCCAGTTCAAAGAAGTGATCGTCCAGACCGACCCGCGAAACTTGCAGGACATCCGCCCAGATCTGCGCCAGTTGTTGTTCGGTGACTGTTTGCGGCGGGCGATAGTCGCCTTGCAGTTGACTCGGATCCGGCGCCGGCAACGCCTTGCGATCGAGCTTGCCGCTGGGTGTCAGCGGCAGGTTCGCCAGCAACAGCAAGTGGCCCGGCACCATGTAGTCCGGCAAATGGGCTTGCAGGGCAGCGCGAATTTGCTGACGGAACGCCGCTTGCGTCGCGGCGTTTTCGAGCGTGGCCTGATCGGCGACTACGTAGGCCACCAGTTGCTGGCCGCCGCTGAGCGGCACCGCCAGCACCACGGCTTCGCGAACGCCAGGGCATTGCTGCAGGCGCGATTCGATTTCGCCCAGCTCGATGCGGAAACCGCGAATCTTCACTTGATGATCGACCCGACCGATGTACTCCACGGCTCCGTCAGGTCGCAAGCGCGCGCGGTCACCGGTGCGGTACAGGCGCTGGCCATCGGCAAACGGGTCGGCGATAAAACGCTCGGCGCTGAGCATCGGCTGGCGGTGATAACCCCGCGCCAGGCCCGGACCACCGATGTACAACTCGCCCACCGCGCCTTGCGGCAGCAGGTTCAAATCATCGTCCAGCACGTATAAACGCCGCGCGTCGAGACCGTGGCCGATCGGAATGCCGCGCCACGACACGGCGTCTGCCGTCAATGCCGTGCAATCGTGAATGGTCGAAACCACGGTGGCCTCGGTCGGCCCGTAGGTATTGAGCAAGCGCACATGGCCCAAACCGACCTGTTGCCAAAGGCGCAAACCGTCCACCGCCATCGCTTCACCACCGACGTGAATCTGCCGCAGCGCACCGAAGCCGCTCGGTGGATTAGCGGCATATTCCTGCACCAGCCAATACCAATAAGCGGCCGGCAAGTCGGCCAGGGTGATGCCGTGATCGACAATCACTTGATGCAACGCCGCGCTGTCCCACAACCGCGCATCGCGCAGGACGACTGCGGCGCCGTGGCACAGCGGCGGGAAAAACTGCTCGACAAAGCCGTCGAAGCTGCTGGTGGCGAACTGCAGAACGCGATCGCCTTCGCGCAGGTCGCTGTAATCAATGGCACGGGCGATGAACTCACTCAGCGCGCCGTGGCTGACCGCAACACCTTTCGGGCGCCCGGTGGAACCGGAGGTGTAAATCACATAGGCGAGGTTTTGCGCGGCGACCATCACCGGCAAATTGTCGGCCCGATCACTCTCGGCCAGTTGCTCCAGGCACAGGCAATCGACGCCATCCAGATCCGGCAGGCTGGCGAGGCTTTCGCGATCGGTCAGCAGCAGTTTCAGACCGCTGTCATCGAGTACGTGACGCAAACGTTCGGCCGGGGTTTGCGGATCCAGCGGCACGTAGGCGCCGCCGGCCTTGAGCACCGCCAGCAATGCCACCGCCAGTTCCAGCGAGCGCCCCAGCGCCACGCCGACCAGCACGTCAGGGCCGACACCGCGAGCGCGCAACTGATGGGCCAGACGATTACTGCGGCTGTTCAACTCGGCATAGCTGAGTGCCGGCGACGGCTCGGTCGCCAGAATCACTGCCGATGCCTGTGGCGTGCACGCTACTTGCGCTTCGAACAGGCTCTGCACGCTGGCGAACTCAGGTTCTGCTTCGGTGGCCTGAATCAGTTGTGCACGTTCCGCCTGCGCCAGCAGTTCGACTTCGCCGACGACTTGCTGCGGATCGCGACACACGGACGCGAGGATGTTGCGCCAATGCCCGGCCATCGCGGCAATGGTCGCGGCATCAAAAATATCGGTGGCGTAGGTGAACGCCGCGAACAACTGCTCGCCCTCCTCGCGGGTGTCGAGCATCAGGTCGCTGGTGGCGGCATGTTGGCGACCGCTGCCGGCCAATTGCTCCTCAGTCAAATAGCCCACCTGCAAACCGGACTCCAGTTGCACATCGTGCAAGTCGGTCACCAGCGGCTGGTGGTTGAACATCACCTGGAACAACGGGTTGTGGCTTTGGCTGCGCGCCGGTTGTAAGGCTTCGATCAAGGCATCGAACGGCAGATCCTGATGAACCTGAGCACCGAGCGCGGCCTGACGCAGGCTCTGCAACAGATCGGCAAAACGGGTTTGTGCGGTGACTTCACTGCGCAGAATCTGCGTGTTGACGAAGAAGCCGATCAGCCCTTCGGTTTCGCTGCGGGTGCGGTTGGCAATCAGCCCGCCGACGCGAATATCGGTCTGGCCGCTATAGCGATGCAGCAACGTTTTGAACGCGGCCAACAGCACCACAAACAGCGTCACGCCCTGACGTTGCGCGAGGCTTTTCAGCGCTTGACGCAGCGCTGCGTCGATCACCGTTTCCAGACGCGCGCCCTGATGACTGGATTGCGCCGGATAGGCACGATCGGTCGGCAGCTCAAGCAGCGGATGCTCGTCGCCCAATTGTGCACGCCAGTAATCCAGCTGACGCTCGCGCTCTCCGGCCTCCAGCCAACTGCGTTGCCACAGGGCGAAATCGCGGTAGTGCACGGTAAGTGCCGGCAATGACGGCTCGCGCCCCGCCACCAGAGCATCGTAAGTGCGCATGAATTCATCGATGAGAATGTTCATCGACCAGCCATCAGCGATGATGTGGTGCAAGGTCAGCAGCAACACATGCTCCTGCTCGGCCAGGCGCAAAAGGCGCAGGCTGAGCAGCGGACCGTTCTCGAGATCGAAGGCCTGAGCGGCCTCAGCCATCATGTGCTGCTGCGCCAGCGGCCAGCGCTGGGCCTCGGGCAGCGCACTCAGATCAGTGATCGGCAGTTTCAACGGCTGCGGTTCGGCGACGCGCTGAAACGCGCGCTCACCTTCCTGACCGAAGGTGGTGCGCAAGCACTCGTGCCGCGCCGCCAGCAGACTGAACGCCTGCTCCAGCGCCTGTGCTTGCAGGTCACCCGTCAGGCGCACCGCCATCGGCAAGTTGTAAGCGGCACTGTGCGGGTCCAGTTGCCAAAGAAACCACATCCGCTGCTGGGCGTACGAAAGCCCGTCGCGCTCGGCGATTCCGTCACAGGCAGTCATGGGAAGCTGCGCAAAATCGATGCCCTCACGGGCCATGCCGGCGAGGAACAAACGGCGTTTGTCCTGTGGCAGTTCGATAAAGCGACGGGCTAGTTTCTGGGCGTCTGCGGCATTCATGCATGGGGTCCTTGCTGATCGGCGGCGTGACCAGGAGACCCGGTCGTATCAACAAGAACGAATGACAAACGTGATGATTTAGCGCGCTGGCGCAACAGCGGCCCGACGCTAGGCACACAAACGCCGAAGCCGGTACGAGACCGGCTTCGGCTGCTTTACCACCAGGCGTGGGGATGGCTCAGAGCGGCCCCTGTGAATGCCCTTCCGCCATGGCGACAATCACTTTGCGCGGCCCCTCGAATGGCGAACGCGCGTGCGCCGAGAGCATGTTGTCGAGCATCAGCACATCGCCCTCCTGCCAGGGAAAGCTGATCGCGCACTCGTCGAGCACCGCGCGAATCTGCGCCAGCACCTCGTCTTCAATCGCCGAACCATCGCCGTAATAGACGTTACGCGGCAAGTCCTCTTCGTCGACGATATCGAGCAGGCTTTCGCGCACTTCCGCTTGCAGATTGGAAATGTGGAACAGGTGCGCCTGATTGAACCAGACGTTGTCGCCGGTCACAGGATGCACCGCCACCGCCTGACAAGTCTGGCGAGTACGCAACTCACCGTCGTCCTTCCATTCGCAGACAATGCCGTGGGCCTTGCAGTAGGCCTCGACAACCTCGCGATCGTCGGTGTTGAACACGTCTTCCCAAGCCACATCCAAACCGTTGCCGAAGTTGCGCACATACATCAGCCCTTTGCTGACGAAGCGCTCGCGAATCGCCAACGGAATGCGCCGATAAACTTCACGGCTGTCGGCAATCGGCGTCTCGCCGCCGGACTTGGCGGCGATCATGCTGTAGAACCAGATCTTCATCGGCCAGTCGCGGGAATAAGCCTGCTCGTTGTGCAGCGGAATGCTCTGGTGCGCCGGGTATTCGGTGGAGGTGTACACGCCCTGCGTCACGTTGGTGCGCGGCGTCGAACCGAATTCATAGTTCAACAACGGATGGCCAAAACTGGCCGCGAACTGCCGGAACTGTTCGGCACCGTTCAGACGGAAGCCGCGAAACAGCACCCCGCCGTCGCGCAGCAGATGCTCGTCCACCAGTTCTTTCAATTCATCGAACACCGCCAACAAGTCAGTGTCCGCATCGGTCGCTTCCACCAACAACGGCAAGCGCCCCCGTTGCGGCAGCAGTGGCCGAACGGAAAATCCCACAGCAACAGCCATGACTGGCCTCCTGTAATCACTCGATAGGTGAACCGCGCGCTAAAACGCCGGTGCCGTAGCCTGCGCATGACGGCGCTGATGGACTTCCAGATGGGTCTTGATCGTGCGGATGACCCGGGCTTCGTGTTCATGAATGAAGAAATGCCCACCGGTCATCATGTCCACGGAAAAACTGCCCAGGGTTTCCTTGCTCCAGCCGATCAGTTGCTCGGTGGTCGCGCGGTCTTCCTTGCCGCCCAGCACGTGCACCGGACAATTGAGCAAGGGACGCTGCGCCGGCGTGAAACGCCCGCACATCATGAAGTCCGCGCGCAGCACCGGCAGGGTCAGGCTCATCAGTTCTTTGTTGGCCAATACTTCTTCGCTGGTGCCCTGGAAGGTGCGCAACTGATCGATCAATTCCTCATCGCTGCGCGCTTCGGCAAAGCCGCGATCGTAGTCACTGCGCATCGTCGGCGCAGCAGTACCGGAAGCGAACAACGCCACCGGCTCCGGTACTCCGAGTTCGCGAAAGGCATGCGCCATCTCGCACGCTAGCAGCGCGCCGAGGCTATGCCCGAACAGTGCGTAAGGCGTCTGCAAGCCAGCCTTGCGCTCGCGGGCCAGTTGCCGGGCCAGCGCACGCATGTCGATTTGCAGGGGTTCGTCGAAACGGGCACCGCGCCCGGGCAGCTCCACCGGTTGCAAGTGCAGCCACGACGGCAGTTGGCGCCGCCAGCGGCTATAGACCATGGCGCTGGCGCCCGAATAGGGCAGGCACAGCAGTGTCAGCTTTGTCACCGCGTTTACCTCAATAGGGTTATCTGTAAAAGAGAACGGATGAGATAGCGCGGGAATTAGTCGGTTAGCCGATCACTTCAGATGACGGAAACTCTGCACCGCCGATGCGAGGACTACCGCCCCGGCTGCAATCGCCAGCCAGAAGCCGCTGCGCGCGCCGAAGGCATCGACCAGCGCACCGGCGCCGGCGGCGCCCACCGCCACGCCGATACTCAAACCGGTCACCAGCCAGGTCAGGCCTTCAGTGAGCTTGGCCGGCGGTACGATGCGCTCGATCAACGCCATCGCCACAATCAGCGTCGGTGAGAAGAACAGCCCGGCGACGAACACCGCCACCGACAATCCAACAATATTGCTCGCCAGCAACAGCGGCAATGTGGTCACCGCCGTCGCCACTCCACCGTACAAAAACAGCTGCGGCAACGGCAGCTTCGAGCGCATCGCACCGAACGCGATACCGGACAGGAAAGAACCGACTCCGTACACCGACAATACGATGCTCGCCGCCGCCGGCTGCCCCTGTTGCTGGGCGAACGCGACGCTGACCACATCAATCACACCGACGATGACGCCCATGGCGGTCATCAACAACAGCAGCCACTGCATGTCCGTGGAGCGAATGATCGAGCCTTGATGGTGTGGCTCATGCGGATGCACCGAGGGCTCCGTGCTGCGCTGGGCGACAAACGCGGTGACGCCGACCGCCAGCATCAACAGTCCCGCCAGTGGTCCGGCCTCGGGAAACAGCGTCACGCACAGCCCCACCGACAGCGGCGCACCGACGATAAAGCAGACTTCATCGAGTACTGACTCCAACGCATAAGCCGTCTGTAACTGCGGCTGGCCACGATAGATCTCCGTCCAGCGCGCCCGCACCATCGCCGACATGCTCGGCATGCACCCGGCCAGCGCGGCAAAGATAAACAGCGTCCAGTTCGGCGCCTGCAACCGCGTGCACAGCAGCAACAGCAGCAGCGCCCCGCCGCCGATCAATGCCGATACCGGCAGAATGCGTCGCTGCCCATAACGGTCAACCAGACGCGATACCTGCGGCGCGCAAAACGCTGTGGCCAGGGCAAAGGTTGCCGCCACCGCGCCGGCCAGCGCATACCCGCCCTTCAACTGCGACAGCATGGTGATCACGCCGATACCGGTCATGGAGATCGGCATGCGCGCGATCATTCCGGCCAGGACAAAATTCCGTGCGCCGGGGGCGTTGAACAATTCGCGGTAGGGGTTTGCCATGGACTGCAGCCTCATCAAGGGCCGCCAAGTTGCCATAGGGTCGGGTGGCGTGGAAGCAGGGAATTGTTGGTGGAATGTGAAGGTGCGAAGCCCCGGGTCGTTTCGCTGAACAGATGACTCAGTCGCCCCTGCCGGCCTGCCGCTGGCAACTGATCAGACCGACAGAAACCTCCGTCAGACTCTGGATCCAGGATGACCATCTGTCGCAAAGCGCGCAGACCTGTCAGGTCTGACAGGTGCCTTTTTTCGCCAATCGGGCTCTGATGACCCTGCGCTCAACCGCGAAGGAATCGCCGATGCAATCGCCCTGGACTGTCCCGCCGCTGTATGGACTTGCCCCTTTTAGAGTCGACCCGTCTCTGGCGGCAGAAGTGGATGATCGCCTCATGCCGTGGATCGAGCAGGTCGGGATTTTTCCAGGCCAGCACAAAAAAGTGCGGGCGATGGGCTTCGGGCGCTTCGCTGTGCTTTGTCATAACGATACGGATGATCCGGACCGCCTGCTGCTGGCGGCGCAATGTTTTGCCGCCCTGTTCGCCGTCGATGATTACTACTGCGATGACGAGAGAACCGGATCTGAACCGAAAATGGTCGGCCCACGCCTGTCCGTGGCGCTGGCAGCGCTGGAACCGGTTTACTTGAGCGAACGGTTCCGCCCCGGCCTTGAGCGGGCATTGAGCGGCGATCCGGTATTGGTCGCTCTGCGCGGGTATCTGGCGCGGGTGGAGTCCTTCGCCACACCGGCACAGGTGGCACGCGTGCGCCATGAAATCATCGCCATGTTCGTGACCATGAGCGCCGAAGCGGCCTGGCGCACCGAAGGTCTCACGCCAGCACTTTGGGAATATCTGGCCCACCGTCAGGTCAACAGTTTCCTGCCGTGCCTGTCGTTGATCGACATCATTGCAGGCTACGAACTACCGGCCAATGTGTATAGCGCACCCGACGTGCGACGCGTGACGGCACTGGCCGCCAGCGCGACGATCATTGCCAATGATCTGTTTTCGGCGCTGAAGGAGCAGCAAGCCGGAATCGGTGACTTCAACCTGCCCTTGCTGTTGATCCGCGAACAGCACTGCTCGCCGGAACAAGCAATGGCGCAAAGTGCCGCCATTCACGACGAGATCATGCGTTTGTACGAGGCCGCAGAACAGGCCGTACTGCCGCACGCATCAGCGCCGCTCATACGTTACCTGGGCGGAGTCAAGAGCTGGCTGGCCGGCAATGTGGAATGGCATCGCACCAGTGGTCGCTATCAGGTCTGAAGCTGTCGATCTTTTCATGATTGCAAGATGAACTCTCGCCGCCGCCCGTCAGTCAGCTAAATAAGCCCACTGACCCCAGGCGCGATTTTGCATGCATATTTCCCTCGCCCGACAAACAGCCCTGATCACCGGCGCCAGCTCCGGCATCGGCCAGGCGTGCGCCAAAGCCCTGGCCGCTGCCGGCGCGGCGGTGGTCATCAACTACAACCGCCAGGCCGAGCCTGCCGAAGCACTGGCCCGGCAAATCATCGCTGACGGTGGGCAGGCCATCGCCATTCGCGCTGATGTCTCCAAGGAAGACGAGGTTGAGCGGCTGTTCTCGGCGGCCATCGATGCCTTCGGTTCGCTGGATATTCTGCTGGCCAACTCGGGTATGCAAAAAGATGCCGCCGCTGTGGACATGACCCTCGACGACTGGAACGCGGTGATCGGCGTCAACCTCACCGGGCAGTTTCTCTGCGCCCGCGCTGCCCTGCGGATTTTCAATCGCCAGGGCGTTCGTGAAGGCGTGTCCCGCGCGGCCGGCAAGATCATCCACATGAGCTCTGTGCACCAGCGCATTCCCTGGGCCGGGCACGTCAATTACGCCGCGTCCAAGGGTGGTGTCGATCAGTTGATGCAGACCCTTGCACAGGAAGTCAGCCATCAACGCATTCGCATCAACGGCATCGCGCCGGGGGCGATTCGCACGGCGATCAACAAAGACGCCACCGAAGGCGCTGCCGGCGAAAAGCTGCTTGATCTGATTCCCTACGGGCGCATCGGCGACGCGCAAGACGTCGCCAACGCCGTGGTCTTTCTCGCCTCGGATGCCGCCGATTACATCGTTGGCACCACCCTGTTCATCGACGGCGGCATGAGCCTCTATCCGGAGTTTCGCGGCAATGGCTGAGCATCACCTGGAACGACAAAGCCCGATCGACGCCCACGGCATCATCGGCGACATGCGCAGTGCGGCACTGATCAACGACCGTGGCAGTGTGGATTTTTTCTGCTGGCCGGAATTCGACAGTCCGTCGATTTTCTGTTCGTTGCTGGACACCCCGGACGCGGGGATTTTCCAGTTGGCGCCGGACTTGCCCGACGCGCGCCGCGAACAGATTTACCTGCCCGACACTAACGTTCTGCAAACCCGCTGGCTGAGTGAGCGCGCGGTGGTCGAAGTCACCGATCTGCTGCCAGTGGCGGACAACGCCGATGACCTGCCGCTGTTGATGCGTCGGGTGCGCGTGGTCAGCGGCGAAGCGACTTTCACCATGCGCTGCGCCGTGCGCCACGATTACGCCCGAGCCGACACCCGAGCTCAGATGGATCAACAAGACGTGACATTTAGCGCTTCCGGCCAACCGTCACTGCGCCTGGCTTCGGACCAGCCGATGCAGATCGACGCGCAAGCGGCGGTGGCACAATTCACGCTCAAGCAAAATGAAACGGCGGCGTTCATGCTCGGGGCGACTGATGATCCACGATTCGCCGAAGGCGCCGGACACTTGTGCATGGAACGCACATTGAAGTTCTGGCGCGACTGGATCGGTCAGTCGATTTACCGCGGACGCTGGCGGGAAATGGTCAACCGCTCGGCCCTCGCGTTGAAGCTGCTGACCTCACGCAAACACGGCGCGATTCTCGCCGCCGCCACATTCGGTCTACCGGAAACGCCGGGCGGCGAACGTAACTGGGACTACCGCTACACATGGATCCGCGATGCCTCGTTCACGGTGTACGCGTTCATGCGCCTGGGCTTTGTCGGCGAGGCCAACGCCTATATGGGCTGGCTGCGCGGACGGGTCAGCGACTGCTGCGGCAAGCCGATGAAGTTGAACATTCTGTACGCCATCGATGGTCGTCAGGAACTGCCGGAAACCGAGCTGTCGCACTTGTCCGGTCACGGCGGTGCGCAACCGGTGCGCATCGGCAACGGCGCTTACGATCAGATTCAGCTGGATATCTTCGGCGAGCTGATGGATGCGGTGTATCTGGTCAACAAGTACGGCGACGCGATTTCCCATGAAGGCTGGAAACATGTGCGCGAAGTGGTCGATCAAGTCTGTGAAACGTGGCAGACCGCCGATGTCGGCATTTGGGAAATGCGCGGTGAGCAGCATCACTTCCTGCACTCACGGCTGATGTGCTGGGTAGCGCTGGACCGGGCGATTCGCTTGGCCTCGAAACGCTCGTTACCGGCACCGTTTGCGCAATGGGACTCGACCCGGCAGGCGATCTACGCCGACATCTGGGACAACTTCTGGAATGAGGAGCGCGGGCACTTCGTCCAGTACAAGGGCGGCACCGCGCTGGATGGCTCGATGTTGTTGATGCCGTTGGTGCGTTTCGTCAGCGCCAAGGATCCGCGCTGGCTGTCGACCCTTGCGGCCATCGAAAAGACCCTGGTGCGCGACGGCATGGTTTATCGCTATCGCAATGACGACAGCAATATCGATGGCCTGGCCGGCACTGAAGGCGCCTTCGCCGCGTGTTCGTTCTGGTACGTCGAATGCCTGGCTCGCGCGGGGCAGGTTGAAAAAGCCCATCTGGAGTTTGAGCAATTGCTGCGCTATGCCAATCCGCTGGGTCTCTACGCCGAAGAGTTCGACGCCCATGGCCGGCACTTGGGTAATACCCCGCAAGCCTTGACGCATCTGGCGTTGATCAGTGCGGCGAGTTTTCTCGACCGCAAGCTGAGTGGGGAAAAGAGTTACTGGCAGCCGTAATTGTCACCAAAGGCTGTAGGAAATAGTCTGCATCAACAACCAATTGTAGGACTGACACCTACGCAAAAGCAGGCTCACTCCCACCCCCTATGGCGAGGGAGCTTGCTCCCGCCGGGGCGCGAAGCGGCCCTGAAATCTGCCTCGCCAATCCCACTGAAGCACCGGGTTGCCTGACTTTGCGCCTGCTGCACAGCCGAGCGGGAGCAAGCTCCCTCAGCACAGTTTTCAACTGCCGTAAGACTACAAATGGTCAACATCCTCCGAACCGTGCCTGCCCTGCAACTCGCAGTCACACCCGGAAATACCCTGTTGCCAGCTGTTACATCCACCCCTACCATCCACCGCAACGGGCACAGCGGAGCTGTCCAATAAAACCCGAATTCAAGGAACCAGAATGTCCCAGCACGTCCAGCGCACCATCGACACGCCGCTTCGCAGCGGCCTGACCCGCACCCAACTCTGGGAAGCCGCGGACAAAGGCCTGATCAAGTGCTGGGAAATCGGCCGCCAGCGCGCCACCCGCTTCCCCGACCTCGCGCAAAAATGTCTCGCTGGCGAACTGCCCGTGCTCGGCTGGAAAGGTGGCGTGAGCCGCAGCCTGAAGAAAAACGAGAAATATGGCTCGCTGAAGTATCTGGCGCAGTGGCAAGGCTTGCGCGGTGAGGATCTGGATATTGATCTGAACGAAGAACGCTCGTTGACCTGCTCGCGAACGAAGATGCGGGTGACGTTTACCCCGGATCGAACGAAGTATTTCAATCAGGTGGCGGAAGCTGAGGTTTAAGGAGAAACAGCGATGGTCGATTTGCATCAGGAATTTCAAAACAGCCGTTTCTTTCACGAAGCGCGGATTGACAGGCGTTCGGCCGACGCACTGGCAGGGGTCGCTGCCGGGCTAGCCGCTGATGGCAAGATCAATCAGCAGGAAGCCGAGTTTCTCAAGACCTGGATCGAAACCCACTTGGTTCACTTGGGGGATCCGGTGGTAAATATTCTCTACAAGCGTCTTGAGGGCATGCTTAGCGACGGTTTATTGGATGCCGATGAATCGGTGGAATTGCTGGAGATTCTTCATCAGTTCGCCGGCCTGCCAGTGGGCGCAGCACAAACCTTCAGTGTGCCCAACAGCCTGCCGCTCGATAGTCCAGCCCCAACTCTGGACTGTGCCAATCGTGTTTTTCTGTTTACCGGTGTTATGGCTTACGGGCCGCGCAAAGCGTGTGAATCGCTGATCGTAGAACGCGGCGGAATGATAGGTGCAGGTGTCAGCAAGAAAATCCATTATCTAGTGATCGGCAGCATCGGCAATGAACAGTGGCTGCACAGCAGCTATGGTACGAAGATCAAAAAAGCCGTTGAGCTGAGAGACAGCGGCGTGCCGATCGCCATCATCAGTGAAGATCATTGGCAGAAGGTGCTGTTCGGATAACAGGAGCCAGGTATGAGTGGAAAAGCGATTCTGTTCTGCAAAACCGCTAGCCTGACCATTGCCTATGAAGCGCATGGCCCGGAAACCGGTGTGCCGGTGATCCTCCTTCATGGCTTCCCCTATTCCCCTCGCGCTTACGATGAAATCGCGCCGCTCCTCGCCGCTCAGGGTTATCGAGTCATCGTTCCGTACCTGCGCGGTTATGGGCAGACTCGCTTCAACGATGCACAAACACTGCGCTCAGGCCAGCAAGCCGCACTCGCTCAGGATTTGTTGAATTTGATGGATGCACTCTCCATCGAACAAGCCACGCTCTGCGGGTATGACTGGGGTGGTCGCGCGGCATGCATCGTCGCGGCGTTATTTCCGGAACGAGTGCACGGCTTGGTGACCGGTGATGGCTACAACCTGCAGGACATCCCCAACTCGATTCGACCGCTGGATCCCGAGACCGAGCATCGGTTCTGGTATCAGTATTACTTCCACACGCCACGTGGCGTTGAGGGCCTGAAGCACAATCGTCGGGAGTTTTGTGAGCTGCTCTGGAGGCTTTGGTCTCCGACCTGGTCGCACGCTGCCAAGCGTTTTCCCCTGACCGCGCCTGCCTTCGACAACCCTGATTTCGTTGACGTGGTGATCCACTCCTATCGCCACCGCTTCATGTACGTCGCGGGAGATCCGGCGTTTGAGTTGATGGAAGATTTGCTGATTCGGCAACCGACCATTGGCGTGCCGACCATTTCTTTGTGCGGTGCCGACGACGGTGTCGGCCCTGCGCCACAAGAGGATGAAGACGCAGAGCATTTCACCGGTTTTTATGAGCGGCGTGTGTTGCCCGATGTCGGCCATAACATTCCCGAGGAAGCTCCTGAACAAACCCTCAAGGCATTACTGGATCTGTTGCAGCGCTGACCGAAAACCGCTCCCGATAAGCCTGCGGCGTCACCCCGATAGCCCGCAGAAAACTTCGGCGCAATGTCTCTTCACTGCCAAAACCGCAATTGGCGGCGATGCGTTTGACCGGCAAACCGGTGTCACTGAGCAAGCGCCGGGCGGTTTCGACGCGAATCAATTCGATCGCCCGCGCCGGGGTCTGGCCGGTGTCGGCGCGGTAGTGGCGGACGAAACTGCGTTCGCTCATGCCGGCTTGTTCTGCGAGGGTCGGGATGCCGAGGTCGCAGGTGAGATTCTCGGCGATCCACGCGTGCAGTTCATCAAAGCGATTGCCCTGATTCTGCAAGGATAAGGTCACGCTGAACTGCGATTGCCCGCCCGGGCGCTTGAGGAACACCACCAGATGCCGGGCGACGTCCAGGGCGATGTCGCTGCCCAGATCCTCTTCAACCATGGCCAAGGCCAGATCGATGCCGGCCGTAACCCCCGCCGAGGTCCAGACCGGGCCGTCATTGATGAAAATCGGATTGGCCTCGACGTGCAAATTCGGATGTTGCTGCGCCAGTTGTTCGCATCGCGTCCAGTGGGTAACCACGCGACGGCCATCGAGCCAGCCGCTCGCCGCCAACAGAAATGCCCCCGTACACACGGAGGCCACGCGTCGACATTTGCCCGCGTGTTCGCGTACCCAATCGACCAAAAGCACGTCTTCAGCGGCAGGATAAATGCCCCAGCCACCGGCGATGATCAACGTATCGCTGGGCGCTTCGGGCAACGGTTCGGCTAGTACCGCCAACCCCGCCGAGGACATCACCGCCCCGCCGCCGCTGGCAATCACGCTCGGCGCATACGGGATCGGCAAGCCGCGCTGACGGGCGATGTCGTTGGCAGAGGCGAACACCTGCAAGGGGCCGGTGACGTCGAGGATCTGCATGTTGGCAAACGCGAGTACGTGGATGGCTTTGGGCATTTGGCGTAATTCGTGGGGTGATTGGCGTATGCGCCAGAACCTACGCGCCTACAGTGAAGCCGTCCAGCCCTTTTCATGGAGTAAGAACGATGACGTTGCAGATCGGTTTTCTGTTGTTCCCGCAGGTTCAGCAACTCGACCTGACCGGGCCGTATGACGTGCTCGCCTCGCTGCCGGGCGTGCAGGTGCACTTGATCTGGAAGGATCTGATGCCGGTCACCGCCAGCACCGGACTGCTGCTGAAACCAACCACCACGTTTGAGGATTGCCCGGATCTGGATGTGATCTGTGTACCGGGTGGTGGTGGCGTCGGCGCGCTGATGGAAGATGAGCTGACGCTGGCTTTCATCAAGCGTCAGGCTGCGCAGGCGAAGTACGTGACATCGGTGTGCACCGGTTCGCTGGTGCTCGGCGCGGCGGGTCTGCTGCAAGGCAAACGGGCGACCACGCATTGGGCGTATCACGATCTGCTGCCGACGCTGGGGGCGATCGCGGTGAAGGATCGGGTGGTGCGTGACGGCAATCTGTTTACCGGCGGCGGGATCACGGCGGGGATTGATTTTGCGCTGGTGCTGGCTGAAGAGTTGGTGGGGGCCGATGCGGCGCAGTTGATCCAGTTGCAATTGGAATATGCCCCGGCGCCGCCGTTCAACGCGGGCAGCCCGGAGACTGCGCCGAGTGAGATTGTCGATGAAGCACGTTTGCGTGCAGCGCCATCGCTGAAGCTGCGCACGGAAATCACCGAGCGTGCGGCGGCGAAACTTAACTTGCGCTAGATCCCACGCCAAACGCAAAACCCTTTTTGGAATACCAATCCCCTGTGGGAGCGAGCTTGCTCGCGAATGCGGTGTATCAGTCGAAACAACTATTGCCTGTCACACCGCTTTCGCGAGCAAGCTCGCTCCCACATTGGGATTTATGTTTGGCCAACGGTATTGGAGTTGTCCCGGTTTGCCGCCTCACCTTCACTTGTCCCCCGCCGCTCGTCCGTGTAGAAAGCCCTTCCACAAATTTGCACAGGGACTTTCGATGAAGGCT
Source organism: Pseudomonas sp. 29 (assembly GCF_002754355.1). Taxonomy (NCBI): domain Bacteria; kingdom Pseudomonadati; phylum Pseudomonadota; class Gammaproteobacteria; order Pseudomonadales; family Pseudomonadaceae; genus Pseudomonas; species Pseudomonas sp. 29. Next base: position 5,007,365 of record NZ_PEEY01000001.1, on the reverse strand, counting down.
TTGCCATGGCTCTATCTGGCGCTTCTCAGCCTCGGTTACGGATGGGCGCTGAGTTACGGCCACCTCGGCTGGCTGGCGCTGATTTCCATTGGGCTGCTGGTGTTCGCAGGTTTCGCCGTGCATCTGCAGAAAGTGCCGGTCGCACGTTTTCTCGGCCATGGCCTGTTCATCGTGCTGGCCGTGGCGTTGGCATTGCACTGGCTACCGGGCTTCGCCAACGGTCGCGCCATTGATCCGCAACGCTTCACCGACAACGCCGTGCCGTTCGCGATGTACCTGAACCTCGACAAACCGCTGGTTGGCTTCTGGTTGTTGCTGGTGTGCCCGTGGATTGTCGGGCGACGTTCGTTGCGCCTGAGCGTCTACGCCACCGCCCTCGCCCTGACGCTGAGCGCGGTTCTTGCCATTGGCGGCGCGCTGTTGCTGGGCGTGATCGCCTGGGCACCGAAGTGGCCTGATCAAGCGTGGCTGTGGGTGCTGAACAATCTGCTGCTGGTGACCTTGGTCGAGGAAGCGCTGTTTCGCGGCTATATACAGGGCGGCCTCAGTCAGCGTTTCAAAAATCTGCCCTACGGAGAAAATCTCGCCCTGCTGCTGGCCTCTTTGCTGTTTGGACTGGTGCATGCCGGCGCAGGCTGGACCTGGGTGTTGCTGGCAGGGCTGGCGGGTGTCGGCTATGGTCTGGCCTACCGTTTTGGCGGGCTCGGCGCGGCGATCGCCACGCATTTCGGCCTGAACCTGCTGCATTTTGGTTTGTTCACTTATCCGATGCTCGCCGGCTGAAGCAAGCGCCGTTTTGCGACGCCGTGCTGATTATTGAAAAAAAATTTCAATAAAAAGCTGTCACCGCCGACAACCTTTCAAAGCCTTGCGGATTGAAAAACCATGCGTAACAACCAGCCCATTACACAACGCGAACGGACTTTCCCGGCTCAGCAGCGGTTGATTTCCACAACCGACGCCAAGGGCGTGATCACCTACTGCAACGACGCTTTCGTCGAGATCAGCGGGTTTTCGCGTGAAGAGCTGATCCGTGCGCCGCACAACCTGGTCCGTCACCCCGACGTCCCGGCGGCGGTGTTTTCGCACATGTGGGGCACATTGAAACAAGGCTTGCCATGGATGGGCATTGTCAAGAATCGCTGCAAATCCGGTGACCACTACTGGGTGAACGCCTATGTGACTCCGGTGTTCGACGGCAATCAGGTGGTCGGTTACGAGTCGGTGCGGATCAAACCCACGGCCGAACAGATCCGCCGCGCCGAAGCGCTCTACCAACGCATCAACCAGGGCAAGTCGGCGATCCCTTCCAGCGATAAATGGCTGCCGGTGCTGCAGGACTGGCTGCCGTTCATTCTGGTCAGCCAACTGAGCTTCGTGATCGGCGCGACCCTCAACTCGCACTGGGGCTTCGCCCTCGCCGCCGGTCTGTCGGTGCCACTGGGCCTGATGGGCCTGCAATGGCAGCAACGCGGGCTGAAACGCCTGCTGCGCTTGGCCGAGCAGACCACTTCCGACCCGCTTATCGCGCAGATGTACACCGACAGCCGTGGCGCCCAGGCGCGTCTGGAAATGTCGATCCTCAGCCAGGAAGCACGCCTGAAAACCTGCCTGACCCGTCTGCAGGACACCGCCGAACACCTGACCGATCAGGCCAAGCAGTCCGACGTCCTGGCGCACAACAGTTCCAGCGGCCTGGAACGTCAGCGCGTGGAAACCGAACAGGTCGCCACCGCCGTCAACCAGATGGCCGCGACCACTCAGGAAGTGGCGAGCCATGTCCAGCGCACCGCTGACGCCACTCAGGAAGCCAATCGCCTGACCGGTCGCGGCCGTGACATCGCCGGCGAAACCCGCGAAGCCATTCAGCGTCTGTCTGTAGTCGTCGGGGAAACCGGCCTGACCGTGACGCAACTGGCCAAGGACAGTGACGAAATCGGCGGCGTGGTTGATGTGATCAAAGGCATCGCCGACCAGACCAACCTGCTCGCCCTGAACGCTGCGATTGAAGCAGCGCGTGCCGGTGAGATGGGCCGTGGTTTTGCCGTGGTGGCTGACGAAGTGCGTCAACTGGCGCAACGCACCAGCGAATCGACCGGGCAGATTCATGCCCTGATCGCCAAGTTGCAGCAGACGGCTTCGAGTGCCGTGCAAACCATGGAAGCCGGACATCGTCAGGCTGAAGAAGGTGTAGCGCGGGTGCTGGAAGCGGATCAGGCGTTGGTCGGTATCAGTGAAGCGGTGGCCAACATCACCGACATGACCACGCAGATTGCTGCAGCGACGGAAGAGCAAAGTGCGGTGGCTGAAGAGATCAGCCGCAACATCAGCAATATTTCGGAACTGGCGGATCAGACGTCGGAACAGGCGCATAACTCGGCGTTGTTGAGTGAAGAGCTGACGAAGACAGCGAATACGCAGTACTCGTTGGTGGAGCGGTTTAACCGCTGATTGAACTGGCGATAACAAAAAACCCGGAAAGCGAGAGCTTCCGGGTTTTTTGTTGTGTCATTGAATATCTCCCCCTCACCCCAGCCCTCTCCCCCCAAGGGGGCGAGGGGGAAAGGGAGCCGATCTCTGTGCATTTCAGAATTTGAGTTCGACTCGGTATCTCAAGTCGGTGCACCTGGCACATTCACCTCGGTCAGTCCCCTCTACCTCTGGGAGAGGGTTAGGGTGAGGGCCGGCCCAATAACTGCAGTGGTCAACTAATTCCGGACACCTCGATAGGTGGTTTTGACGCCATCGCCCGCTCGTAAGCGGTCGGTGGCAGATATCCCAGTTTCGAGTGCAACCGTTCGTTGTTGTAAAACCCAACGATGTACTCGGTGATGTCGCGGATTGCTTCAGCATGGTTCGCGTAGTCACGGCGCCATACCCGCTCCATTTTCAAACTCAAAAAGAAGCGCTCCATCACTGCGTTGTCCCAGCAATTACCTTTGCGGCTCATGCTCTGCTGCATGCCGTTTCTTGCCAGTAATTCTCTGTAAGTTGCACTCGCATATTGGCTACCCCGATCTGAGTGGGCAATCAAGCCTGGCGGCGGTTGACGCTGCGCGATAGCCAGTTGCATCGCGGTGCACACCAGCTCTGCCGGCATATTCGGAGCCATCGACCAGCCCACTATCTTGCGTGAAAACAAGTCCAATACCACGGCCAGATACAGCCAGCCACTGCGGGTGCGGATATAGGTGATGTCAGCCACCCAAGCCTTGTTTGGCGCCACTTGATCAAATTTTCTGCCCAGTACATTCTCTGCAATCGGCAGGTCATGATTGCTATCGGTCGTGTGTACAAACTTGCGCTTCCAAGCCGAACGCAGCCCATTAGCTCGCATCAAACGACGGATTTTATACAGCCCGACAAGCATGCCCTTGGCACGCAAAGCGTCGCGCAAAGGGCGGCTGCCGTAGCAGCCTCCACTCTCGGTAAAAGACGCCTTGAGTTGCACAACAACAGGACAACTCTGCCGAACAGGTGCATCAGCACGCTTCTGAGACTCATAGAAGCCCGAACGACTGATGCTCAGCAACCGACAGACATGTGCCACTGAGTAAGCCTTCTGTTGCAGCTGCCGAACCAGTCGATACGTTACTTCAGCTCGCGGGCAAAGAAGGCGGTAGCCTTTTTTAAGATGTCGTTGTCCATCTTGAGCTGCCGATTTTCCTGCTCCAACTGCCGGATGCGCCGCTGTTCCGCCGTCAATGGCTTGCCGATTCCGGCCTGTCCCAGTTGCTCTGCCTCGTATTGCTGAACCCAGCGTCGAACGGCTGTCTCACCAATGTTCAGATCCTGGCAAACCTGCGTAACGGTCAGTCCCTGATCCTTGATCATCTTCACGACTTGCAGCTTGAAGCTGTCGTCGAATGCCCTGCGTTTTTTAGTCATGAATAACTCCTCGATAGATGTATTTTCCACCTATCGGGGTGTCCGGGGAAATTAGACCACTGCAAACTACTGAGGCAACTTCAGCTTATCCAGCAGTCGATTGACCAACAGCTCGTTGAGCATGATCACCTGTTGCAGCGCCAGCAGCGGTTTGCGCTCCGGGCCGCCTATTGAGTTGGCGATGTTGCCGGCCATGGCGTGGGCGTATGAAAGCGACTCGCTCGCCTCGACCAGCAGGGTTTCGTCATCCAGCGTGGGGTCGACGAGATAGACCGGGCGAAATTTTGGCGAGCTTGGTGGAGCCCCCAGTGCTTCGGGTCTGAGGTAATAGTCGAGGGCGCGGTCGGTTGCTTCTTTGATCTTTTGCGGGCTGAGCGCTGGGTCGTGGGGGATTGGATCAGTGGGTGGTGGGTTTGGTGTGATTTTGAACATAGATAAAGCTCCAATTTGAAAAAACGGGAGCCATCACCCTCGCTACCAAACGGCGGGTGGCGGCCATGCGCGGGTTGGTAGACCGGTCAAATTGGGTAACCCGGCGCTCACAGAGGAGCCCCACGCATGCCCACCATACAAAGCCATATCTCAAAAAGGAGACAGCATCGACAGTGTCGCAACAACGACAATTTAAGGCGGGCTACCAAACCCGATCACTGTTTTTCAGTGACAAGGAAACGATATAGCCCGGCCTGTAGTCGTGTAAGCCGGCGGATTCTGGCGTACGCGTAGGTAACGGCGCAAGGTGTTGTAGGCCCCGAGGCGTAACGGGTTGTGTAATTTAAACGTGCTCACAAAATCACGTTTGTGCAAGGGAAATGCCGGACAGTGAGCGCTTCCAGTTCTTTATCGTGTCAGCGAAATTGCCCCTCACCCTAACCCTCTCCCAGAGGGAGAGGGGACTGACCGCATGGAATGGAAGAGATACGCCGACGTGCGATAACAAGTCGAACTCAGATTCTGAAACAGATCAAAAGCCCCTCACCCTAGCCCTCTTCCCGAGGGAGAGGGGACTGATCGCGGTGTTTGGGAGAGGTACGCCGACGTGCAATAGCGCGTTGAACTCAGGCTTTGAAAAGCCCAAAAATCGGCTCCCTCTCCCTCGGGAGAGGGCTGGGGTGAGGGGCGAGAACACCACAAAAACCAAAGCCAAGCGCGCCGTGCTCTTCACCACTCAATAGGCCGAGTGTCAGCTCGCCTGCTTTTGATCTTGATCCACGAGCGACGTCGGAAGGCTGAGTGGAGGGATTGATCCGGGCGTGGGAGCGCAGCGACCGTTTGGCGAAGCCAAACACAGCGAGAGGAGGTGCAGCGAAGCAAACCGTAGGCGCTGCGCCCGGATCGATCCCGGAGCGAAGGGACCCCGAGCTTTAGCGAGTGGGCCGCACGTAGGAGCAAGCGTTTTTTTGCTTACTTTTTTTAGGCGTTTGTAAAAAAAGTGAGTCGCCGTAAGGGCGAAACCCTAAGTGGGCTTAACCGCAGCAACGGATATGCACATAGATCGAAAAATGTGCAGTGTTCAAGATCTACCCCCTCACCCCAGCCCTCCCGAAACGTCGGACCGCCCCCAAGGGGGCGAGGGGGAAAGGGAGCCGATCTTTATGCAGTTCGGGATCTCGGTTAACCCTTGAGAAACTCGGATACTTTCTGCGCGGCGCTGGCCAAATGCTGTTCATGGGTAAACCCGGAAACCTTTAATGGCTTGAGGTCATGATCGCCGGCAGCTAACCACGTCACCTCAATACTCGGTGACAAGGTGTAAGCCTCAACCGCCTCCCGATTACCCAGCGCATCCCGCTCCCCCTGCACAATCAAAGTCCGCGTCTGCAAAGAAGCCAAATGCTCAACCCGCGGTTTCTCCGGTTTACCCACTGCATAAAACGGATAGCCCAAACACACCAACGCATCAACGCCCAATTCGTCAGCCAAAAGACTCGCCATCCGCCCGCCCATGGACTTGCCGCCGATCCCCAGCGGCCCAGCGACATGACGTCGCACTTCGGCAAACACTTCGCGCCAGCATTCCTGCAGTTTCGCAGCAGGATTCGGCGGCCGCTTCACCCCATCCACCCGCCGCTGCGCCATATACGCAAACTCAAACCGCAACACGTTGATGCCAAGCCCGGCAAGGCGCCCAGCCATATCCGTCATCCAATCGCTATCCATCGGCGCCCCCGCCCCGTGAGCAAGGATCAACGTCGCCGACGCCTTACCCTCAGCAGCATCCCAAAGCCACCCATGATCACGCACGCACTGCGCCCATTGATCCCCGTCAATACTGGCCTTGTGCTGTTTGTCCATGCTTGCCTCGCTTTTAGTCTGCCTATAACTCCAGACGAAGGATTCGCCGCGTGTCTTGCGCGCGCTCACTTCGGCTGAACCGTGGATGGGGAACCATGAACACTTCTATCAGTACCGCCTACAACTACAAGGTGGTCCGCCAATTCGCCATTATGACGGTGGTGTGGGGCATCGTCGGCATGGGCCTCGGGGTTTTTCTCGCGGCTCAATTGGTCTGGCCCGAACTCAACTTCAATTTACCCTGGACCAGTTTCGGCCGTCTGCGCCCGCTGCACACCAACGCGGTGATCTTCGCGTTCGGCGGCTGTGCGCTGTTCGCCAGTTCGTTTTACTCGGTGCAACGCACCTGCCAAACCCAGTTGTTTGCACCAAAAATCGCCGCGTTCTGCTTCTGGGGCTGGCAGTTGGTGATCCTGCTGGCGGCGATCAGCCTGCCACTGGGTTACACCAGCTCCAAGGAATATGCCGAACTGGAATGGCCGATCGACATCCTGATCACCATCGTCTGGGTCGCCTACGCCATCGTGTTCTTCGGCACGATCATGCAGCGCAAGACCAAGCACATCTACGTGGGCAACTGGTTCTTCGGCGCGTTCATAATCACCGTGGCGATTCTGCACATCGTCAACAACCTTGAATTGCCGGTGAGTTTCACCAAGTCGTACTCGGTGTACGCCGGTGCAACCGACGCGATGGTGCAATGGTGGTACGGCCACAACGCCGTAGGCTTTTTCCTCACCGCCGGTTTCCTCGGGATGATGTACTACTTCGTGCCGAAACAGGCCGAGCGTCCGGTGTATTCGTATCGCCTGTCGATCGTGCACTTCTGGGCATTGATCACCCTGTACATCTGGGCCGGCCCGCACCACTTGCACTACACCGCGCTGCCAGACTGGGCACAGTCGCTGGGCATGGTGATGTCGCTGATTCTGCTGGCACCGAGCTGGGGCGGCATGATCAACGGCATGATGACCCTCTCAGGCGCCTGGCATAAATTGCGCAGCGACCCGATCCTGCGTTTCCTTGTGGTCTCGCTGGCGTTCTACGGCATGTCGACCTTCGAAGGTCCGATGATGGCGATCAAGACCGTCAACGCCCTCTCCCACTACACCGACTGGACCATCGGCCACGTACATGCCGGCGCCCTCGGCTGGGTGGCGATGATCTCGATCGGCGCGCTGTACCACATGATCCCGAAAATCTTCGGCAAGGCGCAGATGCACAGCGTCGGTTTGATCAACGCGCACTTCTGGCTCGCGACCATCGGCACCGTGCTCTACATCGCCTCGATGTGGGTCAACGGCATCGCCCAAGGCCTGATGTGGCGCGCGGTGAACGAGGACGGCACGCTGACCTACTCCTTCGTCGAAACCCTGGTGGCCAGCCACCCAGGCTTCGTCGTGCGGCTGATTGGTGGGGCGATCTTCCTCAGCGGCATGTTCCTGATGGCTTACAACACCTGGCGCACAGTGCGGGCCTCGCGGCCTGCTGACGTCGTTGCTGCCGCGCAGATGGCCTGAGGAGTCCGCCATGAAACACGAAACGATTGAAAAGAACGTTGGCCTGTTGATGTTGCTCATGGTGTTCGCCGTGAGCATCGGCGGCCTGACCCAGATCGTCCCGCTGTTCTTCCAGGACGTCACCAACAAACCGGTGGAAGGCATGAAGCCCTACACCGCGCTGCAACTGGAAGGCCGCGACATCTACATCCGCGAAGGCTGCGTCGGTTGCCACTCGCAGATGATCCGCCCGTTCCGCGCCGAAACCGAGCGCTACGGGCACTACTCGGTTGCGGGCGAAAGCGTGTGGGATCACCCGTTCCTGTGGGGTTCGAAACGTACCGGTCCGGACCTCGCCCGGGTCGGCGCGCGTTACTCGGATGACTGGCACCGCGCGCACTTGTACAACCCGCGCAACGTCGTACCGGAATCGAAAATGCCGGCCTATCCGTGGCTGGTCACGCAAGCGGTCGACAGCAGCCACACCGAAACCAAGCTCAAGACCATGCGCACCCTCGGCGTGCCGTACACCGACGACGACATCAGCGGTGCGGTGGCCAGCCTCAAGGGCAAGACCGAAATGGACGCCCTCGTCTCCTACCTGCAAGTGCTCGGCACTGCGATCAAGAGCAAGAGGTGAGCCATGGTCATTGAAATGAGCACAGGGCTGATCCGTGGTTTAGGCACCGTTGTCGTGTTTATAGCTTTCGTCGGTTTGACTTTGTGGGTATTCAACCGCAAGCGCACCCCGGAATTCGCCGAAGCGCGTCTGCTGCCGTTCGCCGACGAGCCGCAACCCGACACAACCCCAGTAAATGAGACAAGGAGTACCCGGCCATGACCACCTTCTGGAGTACGTGGATCTGCGTACTGACCATCGGCAGCCTGATCGGCCTGACGTGGCTGCTGATCGGCACGCGCCGGGGCGAGACCAAGGGCAGCGTAGACCAGACCATGGGCCATAGCTTCGACGGCATCGAGGAGTACGACAACCCGCTGCCGCAGTGGTGGTTCATGCTGTTCGCCGGCACGCTGGTGTTTTCCGTGGGCTATCTGATCCTCTATCCGGGCCTGGGCAACTGGAAAGGCATTCTTCCCGGTTACGAGGATGGTTGGACCGGTGTGCACGAGTGGGAAAAGGAAATGAATAAGGCCGACGCCAAATTCGGGCCGATCTTCGCCAAGTTCGCCGCCATGCCGCTGGAAGAAGTGGCGAAGGACCCACAGGCGCTGAAAATGGGTGGCCGCTTGTTCGCCTCCAACTGCTCGGTGTGCCACGGCTCCGACGCCAAGGGTGCGTTCGGTTTCCCTAACCTTGCCGACAGCGATTGGCGCTGGGGCGGCGACGCCGACACCATCAAGACCACCATCATGGGTGGCCGGATGGCGGCGATGCCGGCCTGGGGCGAAGTGTTAGGCGAAGCCGGGGTGAAAAACGTGGCCGCCTATGTGCGTCACGAACTGGCCGGCCTGCCATTGCCCGCCGACAGCAAAGCTGACCTGCAAGCCGGACAGCAGGCGTTCAGCACTACTTGCGTGGCCTGTCATGGGGCGACCGGCCAAGGTACTGAAGCCATGGGCGCGCCGAATCTGACGCACCCGGCCGGGTTTATCTATGGCACCAGCCTGACCCAACTCGAGCAGACCATTCGCCATGGTCGCCAGGGTCACATGCCAGCGCAGAACGAACTGTTGGGCAACGATAAAGTGCAATTACTTGCCGCTTATGTGTACAGCCTGTCACATGGATTGAATACAGAAAAACTGATTACTGAAGACAACAAGAAGTAATCATTGCGTACACCTCTGCCGCACCATTCTCGGTGCGGCAGCATCCAGCCCCTTTGCGACGCATTGTCGCACCCCTTCACACCCTCTCCTTTCGGTTCCTCTGATTCGGGTCTACGCTTGCTCGATGCGGACTGGCTTGTGCCGGTTCCAGGTCAATGCTGACTGCTGTGTTCCGCGAACCGGCTGACTGATGTGGCCGCAAACGCCGGTAGATACCGGCTGTCGTGCCATTTACCGTCCGTCACCCGAACTGAGCGTTTGAACACACCCCGTTACAAGCGACCTGAACCCCTCGCTTTTTTCGTCCGCTGCGACATTTTGTCCGAGGCCAATTTTGTCCTTACGCGGCGCATGGAAAGGCCGCAGAATCAGCGTTGGAAAGCATTGACCCAGGTCATGGCGCGTTGCAATGACCCCCTGCTCTCTGCATACTTGCGGCCGATTTTAATCCTAATAAAACACCCAAACCGTGGAACCTTAGAATGAGCACAGCAATCAGTCCGACTGCTTATAACTATAAGGTAGTCCGCCAGTTCGCCATCATGACGGTGGTCTGGGGGATCCTTGGCATGGGGCTCGGTGTCTTCATCGCCTCGCAACTGGTCTGGCCGGAGTTGAACTTCGGTCTGCCGTGGACGAGCTTTGGACGCCTGCGCCCGTTGCACACAAACCTGGTGATTTTCGCCTTCGGTGGTTGTGCACTGTTTGCCACTTCCTACTATGTCGTGCAGCGAACCTGCCAGACGCGACTGATTTCCGACAGCCTCGCGGCCTTCACCTTCTGGGGCTGGCAAGCGGTGATCGTCGGCGCAATCATCACCTTGCCGCTGGGTTACACCACCACCAAGGAATACGCGGAACTGGAATGGCCACTGGCTATTCTGCTGGCGATTGTCTGGGTCACCTACGGTCTGGTGTTCTTTGGCACCATTACCAAGCGCAAAACCAAGCACATTTATGTGGGTAACTGGTTCTACGGTGCGTTCATCGTGGTCACGGCGATGCTGCACATCGTCAACCACGCCTCCCTGCCGGTGAGCTTCTTCAAGTCCTACTCCGCCTACTCCGGCGCGACCGATGCGATGATCCAGTGGTGGTACGGCCACAACGCGGTGGGCTTCTTCCTGACCACCGGTTTCCTCGGGATGATGTACTACTTCGTGCCGAAACAGGCCGAACGTCCGATCTACTCCTATCGTCTGTCGATCGTGCACTTCTGGGCCCTGATCACCCTGTACATCTGGGCCGGCCCACACCACCTGCACTACACCGCACTGCCGGATTGGGCACAATCGCTGGGCATGGCGATGTCGATCATCCTCCTGGCGCCAAGCTGGGGCGGCATGATCAACGGCATGATGACCCTGTCGGGCGCCTGGCATAAGTTGCGCACCGACCCGATCCTGCGCTTCCTCGTGGTTTCGTTGGCGTTCTACGGCATGTCGACCTTCGAAGGGCCGATGATGGCGATCAAGACCGTCAACTCGCTCTCGCACTACACCGACTGGACCATCGGCCACGTACACGCTGGCGCTCTCGGCTGGGTAGCGATGATCTCGATCGGCGCGATCTACCACATGATCCCGCGTCTGTTCGGCCGTGCGCAGATGCACAGTGTCGGCCTGATCAACGCGCACTTCTGGCTCGCGACCATCGGCACCGTGCTGTACATCGCTTCGATGTGGGTGAACGGCATCACGCAGGGCCTGATGTGGCGTGCAATCAACGACGACGGCACCCTCACCTACTCGTTCGTTGAAGCGCTGCAAGCCAGCCACCCGGGCTACATCGTTCGCGCCTTGGGCGGTGCTTTCTTCGCCAGCGGCATGTTCCTGATGGCTTACAACGTCTGGCGCACCGTGCGCGCCTCGAACCCGGCTGAAGCCGAAGCCGCTGCCCAGATCGCTGTCGTTGGAGCTCACTGATGAAGCATGAAGCTGTCGAGAAGAATATTGGCCTGCTGGCCTTCTTCATGGTCATCGCCGTCAGCGTTGGCGGCCTGACCCAAATCGTTCCGCTGTTTTTCCAGGACGTCACCAACAAGCCGGTCGAAGGCATGAAGCCGCGTTCGGCGCTGGAACTGGAAGGCCGCGACGTTTACATCGCCAACGGCTGTGTCGGCTGCCACTCGCAGATGATCCGTCCGTTCCGTGCCGAAACCGAACGCTATGGGCACTACTCGGTCGCCGGTGAAAGCGTCTGGGATCACCCGTTCCTGTGGGGTTCCAAACGTACCGGGCCAGATCTGGCCCGTGTTGGCGGTCGTTACTCCGATGACTGGCAGCGTGCGCACTTGTACAACCCGCGCAACGTCGTGCCTGAGTCGAAAATGCCGGCTTACCCGTTCCTCGTAGAAAACAAGCTCGACGGCAAAGACACTGCCAAGAAAATGGAAGTGTTGCGCACGCTCGGCGTTCCTTACACCGACGAAGACATCGCCGGGGCCAAGGATGCCGTGAAGGGCAAAACCGAAATGGACGCGCTGGTGGCCTATCTGCAAGGCCTGGGCACCATCATCAAAAGCAAACGGTGATCTAGATGGATATCGGGATGATTCGTGGCCTGGGCACCGTTGTCGTGATGGTGGCCTTCATCGGTCTGGCGTTGTGGGTGTTCAGCCCCAAGCGCAAGTCGGAGTTTGAAGACGCGACCTTGTTGCCTTTTGCGGATGATCCCGAAGCCATCAAGCACGTCGAGCAAGCTTCTAGGAGTAACAAAGAATGACTACATTCTGGAGTCTGTACGTCACAGTCCTCAGTCTCGGTACGATCTTTTCCCTGACCTGGCTGCTGCTGTCGACCCGCAAGGGCCAGCGCAGCGAACAGACGGACGAGACGGTCGGGCACTCTTTCGACGGGATCGAGGAGTACGACAACCCACTGCCGAAATGGTGGTTCATGCTGTTTGTCGGCACCATCATTTTTGCCTTGGGTTACCTGGTGCTGTACCCGGGCCTGGGCAACTGGAAAGGCCTGCTGCCGGGCTACAACTACCTCGATAACGACAAGCAGACCGCGTTCGCCAACGGCCAGACCGGCTGGACCGGCGTGCACGAGTGGGAAAAGGAAATGGCCCGCTCGGACGCCAAGTTCGGTCCGATCTTCGCCAAGTTCGCTGCCATGCCAATCGAAGAAGTGGCCAAGGATCCGCAAGCACTGAAGATGGGTGGCCGTCTGTTCGCCTCCAACTGCTCGGTGTGCCACGGTTCCGACGCCAAGGGCGCCTACGGTTTCCCTAACCTGACCGACGCCGACTGGCGCTGGGGCGGCGAGCCGGAAACCATCAAGACCACCATCATGGGCGGTCGTCACGCGGTGATGCCGGCCTGGGCTGAAGTGATTGGTGAGCAAGGTGTTGCCGACGTGGCAGCGTTTGTCGTGACCAACCTGGATGGCCGCAAGCTGCCGGAAGGCACCAAGGCTGATCCGGCCAACGGCGGCAAACTGTTCGCCGCCAACTGCGTGGCCTGCCACGGTCCGGCCGGCAAAGGCACCCCCGCCATGGGCGCGCCTGACCTGACCCACCCGGGTGCGTTCATCTACGGTTCGAGCTTCGCGCAACTGCAGCAGACCATCCGTTACGGCCGTCAGGGCCAGATGCCTGCGCAGGAACAACTGCAAGGCAACGACAAGGTGCACCTGCTGGCGGCATATGTTTACAGCCTGTCCCACGGTGAAAAAGCACCCGAAGCGAACGCCGAGTAAGGCCAGCGCTTGAAGTACAAAAGGCCCCGCCAATGTTGATTGGCGGGGCCTTTTTTCATGCTGGCATTCATGCCTTGAGACATATGCTCAATAGACCTGAGCAGCACTGCCCTGTAGGTTTTTCCCACTCCGATGAACAGCATCGGGTCAACCTTCAAGGATGAAGCCTACATGTCAAAGAATGACGAAACCACACTGCCAAAACGTTTGCAGCCCCTCCATGATCATGAAGCAACGGCGGTGAATAGGCCTGTGGCACCCGCACGCTCACCCTCACCAAACCCTGTAGGTCGCCCAGATAACAGCGGCGGTCTGGACGGTCTTGGCGGCGGCAGATTGCCCTGACAGGGGGCAGCAAAACACAGCGAATTTACGTCCAATATCCTGCGCCCCTGCCCTTTGGCCGGGGCGCTTTCGCCGGTGCCGTTATGACAGTGATAAACCGATCGTCCGCAACCCACCTTTTCGATTGCTGGGCAAACCCCAAAGTAGTAACGTTTCTACACCAGAATCACCGGAGGCCGAACATGATGGCCATCACGACCATTTCCAGCCGCGAATTCAACCAGGACACCAGTGCCGCCAAAAAAGCCGCGCATCAGGGCCCGGTCATCATTACCGATCGTGGCAAACCTGCCCATGTACTGCTGAGCATCGAGGAATACCAGAAACTGACCGGTAGCCAGACCAGCATCGTCGATCTGCTGGTGATGCCGAATGCGCCTGACATCGAATTCGAAACCGAGCGCGCCGTCATCACTCCTCGCAGCGTGGACCTGTCCTGATGTTTCTACTGGATACCAATGTAGTTTCCGAACTGCGAAAACCTCAGGCCGACAAGCAGGTGGTGACATGGGCAAACAGCGTCGCCCCGGCCAGCCTGTATTTATCGGCCATCACTGTGCTGGAGCTGGAAACCGGCATTCTGCGTATCGAACGCCGCGACCCGCCACAAGGAGGGATGCTGCGCAACTGGCTCGAGCGTCATGTCAAACCCGCATTCTCGGGAAGAATCCTCTCGGTCGATAGCGCCGTCGCTAGCCGATGTGCACAGCTGCACGTGCCTGATCGCAGCAATGAATGCGACGCTTTGATCGCCGCCACCGCGCTTGTTCATGGTCTGACGCTGGTCACCCGTAATGTTGCCGACTTCCAACTCAGCGGCGTTCATCTGATCAATCCATGGAACGCGGCCAATCACTGATCGTCCAAAGCCCCGCCTAATCACTGGCGGGGCTTTTTTTATGGGCGCTTGGCAAAGATTGAATGCACCGGCGTCGTATCGATCAGCGTTCGATTGCGCCACTGATTGTTCTTCACCAGATAGACCTGCAACTGCTTGCGGTCCTCGGTGAAACTGGCAATCAGATAGGTTTGCTGAGACGTACTGCCGCTCAGGTAGATGGGTACGCTACCCTCCCAATAAGCATCACCTCCATCCTTATGCAAATGGCCGGCAAAGATCGCCGTCACTTGATATTTGTTGACCATATCGGTGAAGCGTTTCTGTTGCGCCTGGGTCCCCTGGTGGCGCAACGGTTTATGCATATTGATGATGATGGCGTACCCCGAGGCTCGCGCCAGTCTGAGGTCCGTCTCGAGCCAGTCGAGCGCATCGTTGATTTCAAATGTCGTCGGGTTCAATGGATGAGCAATCCGGGTGGTATACGTCGGTTCGTTATTGAGTTGAACCATATGAACTTCGCCGATGTTTTTTGAATAGGCGAGACTGCCAGAGTACTTTTTACTGAGAAACCCACTGGTGATTTTCAGATCAAAGCTGTCGACTTTACCCTCATGGTGCTCTTTGAACTCGACAATACTTCCCGCCGCACAGCTATTACTAAAACAATCATCAACATTGTTTTCATAATCGTGATTACCCAAGCCGTATAAATACTCACCTTTGAAGTGCTTGGTCAGTAAATCCTTCATGAACGAACGCTGCCAGCCATGACCAAAAGCGGTTATATCGCCATTGATCATCAAAGGCACCTGGGCTTGAGAGCCGTGCTGATTTCTGAACTCGGCAATACTCCCAAGCTGAGTATCAACCAGCCATTTCGAACGAACATCGAATTCGGCGTCGGATTCCGGCTCCCGGTCATCGGTCTTGTCGGTCCAGGGATATTGAGTATCCGAGGCAAAAACCATGTGTTTCGGTGTTCCGGTTATAGCCTGCGCCGATGCACCCGTCGCCCATAAACACACACCCAGCACAACGCTTGCAAACTTGTTAAAAGCCATACATTAAATTCCGTTTAAATTAATCAATCAGGCGCAAACTTTTCGCGCAAACAGAACTTATTCGAAAAAACAGAAAACTTCAAAGCACTCACAAAGAACAATCAATTGGATTTATTTCAGAGACACTAACCGCACAACTTGAATAACCTGCAGAGCACTGAAAATAAACATGACAAGTTCCATTCAACCTGGCGTGGCCCACGCAAAACCACATTCAAAGTTTTCTTTCAGGACAGACACGCGTCGAGTTTTGCAAAGGAAACCCTGAACGTGACGCCATTCGTGCGTGCGTCCAATCTGACCAGACTTTTTTATGAAACTCGCAATGACCGCAGCGGCGGACTGTTCTCCCATGGAAACAATGAATTAGCCCTCAAGCCAAAACCGTCCATACTCAACAAGTCAATTGACCTGCATCATGCTTTGCTGCATTCGCTACACCATTCAGGTTTTTTACCCAACGCGACCAAAGGTCGCACCCTTGTTCCAGAGCGACCGGCGTATCATTGCGCCACTGCAACACCCCTTTCTGACCTGGGTTGGCACGTATCGACCGAGGCATTTTTCCACTGCCGTGGGATGCAATGATGAGCAACCAGATTCCGGTACACGACGTCACACCACCGAGCAAAAACGCGAACAACAGCGTTGACCTTTACGCCTCTCGAGAAAAAATCTACACCCGCGCGTTCACCGGCCTGTTCCGCAATCTGCGGATGATGGGCGGTGCGGCATTGTTCCTGCTGTATTTCGGTACGGTGTGGCTGAACTGGGGCGGTCATCAGGCCGTGTGGTGGAACCTGCCGGAGCGCAAGTTCTTCATCTTCGGCGCCACTTTCTGGCCACAGGATTTCATTCTGCTCTCGGGCCTGTTGATCATTGCCGCGTTCGGCCTGTTCTTCATTACCGTGTACGCCGGCCGGGTCTGGTGCGGCTACACCTGTCCGCAAAGTGTGTGGACGTGGATTTTCATGTGGTGCGAGAAGGTTACCGAAGGCGACCGCAATCAGCGCATCAAGCTCGACAAGACGCCGATGAGCACCAACAAATTCGCGCGCAAATTCGCCAAACACGCGCTGTGGCTGTTGATCGGTTTTGTCACCGGCATGACCTTCGTTGGCTACTTCTCGCCGATCCGTGAACTGGTCTTCGAATTCTTCACCGGCCAGGCCGATGGCTGGTCGTATTTCTGGGTCGGTTTCTTCACCCTCGCCACTTACGGCAACGCCGGTTGGCTGCGTGAGCAGGTGTGCATTTACATGTGCCCGTACGCACGCTTCCAGAGCGTGATGTTCGACAAGGACACGCTGATCGTCTCCTACGACCCGCGTCGCGGTGAAAGCCGTGGCCCGCGCAAGAAAGGCGTCGATTACAAGGCCCAGGGGCTGGGCGATTGCATCGATTGCACCATGTGCGTTCAGGTGTGCCCGACCGGCATCGACATCCGCGACGGCCTGCAGATCGAGTGCATTGGCTGCGCGGCCTGCATCGACGCCTGCGACAGCATCATGGACAAGATGGATTACCCGCGCGGGCTGATCAGCTACACCACCGAACACAACCTGTCCGGGCAGAAAACCCATAAACTGCGGCCACGCCTGATCGGCTATGCCGTAGTGTTGCTGGCGATGATCAGCCTGTTGGTCACTGCATTCGTGATGCGCTCGCTGGTCGGCTTCGACGTTAGCAAGGACCGCGTGCTGTACCGCGAAAACGCCGAAGGCCGGATCGAAAACGTCTACAGCCTGAAGATCATGAACAAGGATCAGCGCGACCACACTTACGTGCTGGAAGCCGCGGGCCTGCCCGACCTGCGCCTGCAAGGCAAACGCGAGATCAAAGTCGCGGCCGGCGACATCGTCAGCATGCCGGTCGAGTTGTCGAGCGCACCGGAGCAACTGCCATCGAGCACCAACGAGGTGAAATTCATCCTCAAGGATGCCGATGACGACAGCGTCCACGTTGAAGCCAAGAGCCGATTCATCGGCCCACAAATCCGTTGAGAGAACTGAACATGCCCGCAGCAAACGCCGCAAGTCCCTGGTACAAGCACCTTTGGCCATGGATCATCATCGGGATTCTGGCCTGTTCGGTGACCCTGACCCTGTCCATGGTGACCATTGCGGTGAACAACCCGGACAACCTGGTCAACGACAACTACTACGAGGCCGGCAAAGGCATCAACCGTTCGCTGGACCGTGAACTGTTGGCACAGACTCTGAAAATGCGCGCCGCTGTGCATCTGGATGACGTGACCGGTGAAGTTGATTTGCGCTTGAGCGGTGACAGTCAGCCAAAGACCCTGGAGCTGAACCTGATTTCACCGACGCAGCCGGAGAAGGATCGCAAGATTGTCCTGACCCGCAGCGAGACTGAAACCGGGCGTTACATCGGTCAATTGGGTGACAAAGTTGAAGGTCGCCGGTTTGTCGAGTTGCTGGGCAGTCAGGATGATCACGTCTGGCGGATGTTCGAGGAAGAATTGGTTAACCATGACAAGGATCTGCTGCTGGGTGATGAACCGCTGCAAGGTGCCGAAGACTTGAAGAAGTAAACAACTTCAAAAGCCCCCTCACCCTAGCCCTCTCCCCCAGGAGAGGGAACTGATCTCGAGCGTTTGCACGTTTTGTGTATGACAGTAATGATCCAGCCGACTGAACCAGTTTTTCCGGCTCACACCGATCGGCTCCCTCTCCCTCCGGGAGAGGGCTGGGGTGAGGGCAAGCGGACAACTCCAATGCAAGGGCTTAACCCCTCAACGATGCCATGACCACCCCACTCCCCTGCTATCACTGCGCCCTGCCGGTCCCGTCCGGCAGCCGCTTCACTGCCGTTGTACTCGGGCAATCCCGCGAATTCTGCTGCCCGGGCTGTCAGGCCGTGGCCGAAGCCATCGTCGCCGGCGGCCTGGAAAGCTATTACCAACACCGCAGCGAAGCCTCGGCCAACCCCGAAGCATTGCCGGTGCAATTGGTCGATGAGCTGGCCCTGTACGACCGCGCCGATGTGCAGCAACCCTTCGTCCGCCATGAAGGCGAACTGGCTGAAACCACCCTGTTGATGGAAGGCATCAGTTGTGCCGCCTGCAGCTGGCTGATCGAAAAACACCTGCGCACGCTGCCCGCCGTGGCCGAAGCGCGGCTGAACCTGTCCAACCATCGCCTGCATGTGCGCTGGGCCGACGCGCAATTACCGCTGAGCCAAGTACTCGCCGAACTGCGCCACATCGGCTACGCCGCCCACCCGTATCAGGCCGATCGCGCCAGCGAACAACTGGCCAGCGAAAACCGCCTGGCCCTGCGTCAGCTCGGCGTCGCCGGGCTGCTGTGGTTCCAGGCGATGATGGCGACCATGGCCACCTGGCCGGAATTCAACATCGACCTCAGCCCCGAGCTGCACACGATCCTGCGCTGGGTCGCGCTGTTCCTGACCACACCGATCGTGTTCTACAGCTGCGCGCCGTTCTTCAAAGGCGCGATGCGCGATCTGCGCACACGCCACCTGACCATGGATGTCTCGGTGTCGCTGGCGATCGGCAGTGCCTACATTGCCGGGATCTGGACCTCGATCACCGGGGTCGGCGAGTTGTATTTCGACGCGGTGGGGATGTTTGCACTGTTCCTGCTTGCCGGCCGCTATCTCGAACGCCGTGCCCGCGAACGCACCGCTGCCGCCACCGCGCAATTGGTCAATCTGTTGCCTGCCTCCTGCCTGCGCCTTGATGCAGCCGGCCAGAGCGAACGCATCCTGCTCAGCGAACTGCGCCTCGGCGAGCGGATTCTGGTGCAGGCCGGCTCGATTCTGCCGGCGGACGGCAAGATCATCGACGGCCAATCGAGCATCGACGAATCGCTGCTCACCGGCGAATACCTGCCGCAACCGCGTACCCTCGGCGACACGGTCACTGCCGGCACGCTCAATGTCGAAGGCGCGTTAACCGTGGAAGTTCAGGCGCTGGGCCAAGACACGCGCCTGTCGGCCATCGTCCGTCTGCTCGACCGCGCCCAGGCGGAAAAACCGCGACTGGCGGAAATCGCCGACCGCGCCGCGCAATGGTTTTTGCTGTTATCACTGATTGCCGCCGCGGCCATCGGCCTGCTCTGGTGGGAGCTGGATTCATCGCGCGCATTCTGGATTGTCCTCGCCATGCTCGTTGCGACCTGCCCGTGCGCGCTGTCGCTGGCGACACCGACCGCGCTCACCGCAGCCACCGGGACATTGCACAAACTCGGTTTGCTGCTGACCCGTGGTCACGTGCTGGAAGGCTTGAATCAAATCGACACGGTGATCTTCGACAAGACCGGCACCCTCACCGAAGGCCGACTGGTGCTGCGCTCGATTCGCCCGCTCGGCGCGCGCGACAGCGATGAATGCCTGAGCCTTGCCGCCGCACTGGAAAACCGTTCGGAACACCCGATTGCCCGTGCCTTTGGCCGTGCGCCGCTGGCCGCTGAAGAAGTCCACAGCACGCCGGGGCTTGGCCTCGAAGGCTTGGTGGGCGGACAGCGTTTGCGCATCGGTCAGGCAGAATTTGTCTGCGCCCTCAGCGGTGCGAACGTGCCCGCCATGCCGAATGAGGCCGGCCAATGGTTGCTGCTCGGCGACACTCAAGGGCCGCTGGCGTGGTTCGTTCTCGACGACCGCTTGCGTGATGACGCCCCCGCGCTGCTCGCCGCGTGCAAGGCGCGCGGCTGGCGTACGCTGTTGTTGTCCGGCGACAGCTCGCCAATGGTCGCCAGTGTGGCAGCGGAATTGGGCATTGATGAAGCTCGTGGCGGTTTGCGTCCGGACGACAAACTGCAGGTCCTGCAACAGCTGCACCGGGAAGGTCGCAAAGTGCTGATGCTCGGCGATGGCGTCAATGACGTGCCGGTACTCGCCGCGGCCGACATCAGCGTGGCCATGGGTTCGGCCACCGATCTGGCGAAAACCAGTGCCGATGCGGTGTTGCTGTCCAACCGCCTCGACGCCTTGGTCCAAGCCTTCACGCTCGCGCGGCGGACCCGTCGGGTCATCATCGAGAACCTGCTGTGGGCGGCGCTGTACAATGGCCTCATGTTGCCGTTCGCCGCCCTCGGCTGGATCACTCCGGTGTGGGCCGCCGTCGGCATGTCGATCAGTTCGTTGACCGTGGTGCTCAATGCCCTGCGCCTGACTCGCCTGCCGAGTCCGCCGCCCGCCAGCACCCGATCGCACACCCGCCCGCTGCCGGCCTGAGCCGCGCGGGCACCTGGAGTACAGATGCCAGCTCTCTACGTGATGATCCCGGCCGCCCTGCTGATCGTGGCCATCGCCGTTTACATCTTTTTCTGGGCGGTGGACAGCGGTCAGTACGACGACCTCGACGGACCGGCGCACAGCATCCTGTTCGATGATCAGGATCCGAACCACACCGCCGCCGTGGACGAAGCCAACCCCGACAAACCGGACGACAAGGCCCCACCTCATGCTTGAACTGGCGCCCTTGCTGGTATCGGCATTGATCCTCGGCCTGCTCGGTGGCGGTCATTGCCTGGGCATGTGCGGCGGTTTGATGGGCGCGCTGACCCTGGCGATTCCCAAGGAACAGCGCAGCCGGCGTTTCCGCTTGTTGCTGGCGTATAACCTGGGCCGAATCCTCAGTTATGCCACGGCGGGCTTGCTGATCGGGCTGGCGGGATGGGCGGTGGCGAACAGTCCAGCCGCATTGTTCATGCGTGTGCTGGCCGGGTTGTTGCTGATCGCCATGGGTTTGTATCTGGCCGGATGGTGGAGCGGGCTGACGCGCATTGAAAGTCTTGGACGCGGTTTGTGGCGTTACATTCAACCGGTGGCCAACCGCTTGCTGCCGGTGTCGAGCCTGCCTAGGGCTCTATTGCTTGGCGCGTTGTGGGGCTGGCTGCCCTGCGGACTGGTTTACAGCACGTTGCTGTGGTCGGCGAGTCAGGGCAATGCGCTGGACAGTGCGTTGTTGATGCTCGCGTTTGGCCTCGGCACCTGGCCGGTATTGCTGGCGACGGGGCTTGCGGCGGAACGCGTGACTGCCATTTTGCGCAAACGCAGCGTGCGCATGGCGGGTGGATTGCTGGTGATCCTGTTCGGGATCTGGACATTACCCGGCCCACATCAGCATTGGCTCATGGGCCATTAGATCGGCGGCGCGGCCTTCGCGAGCAGGCTCGCTCCCACAGGGGATTTGTGTTGCACCACCGATCGAATGTGGGAGCGAGCCTGCTCGCGAAGAGGCCCGCACTAACACCACACTTCTCCCCGTTGATGCAAATCAAAAGCCCCATCGCCGCCGCCCTATAGACTCGCCCACACTGCCAGCCTATCCGGGGGAATGCCCGCATGCTCGACGCCATTCGTTGGGACTCTGATCTGATCCGCCGCTACGACTTGGCGGGGCCGCGCTACACCTCGTATCCGACGGCCGTGCAATTTCATAGTCAGGTCGGCACCTTCGACCTGTTTCATGCCCTGCGCGACAGCCGCAAGGCCCTGCGCCCGTTGTCGTTGTATGTGCATGTGCCGTTCTGCGCGAACATTTGCTACTACTGCGCCTGCAACAAAGTCATCACCAAGGATCGTGGTCGCGCCCTGCCCTACCTGCAGCGGCTGGAGCAGGAAATCCAGTTGATCGCCTGCCACCTCGACCCGGCGCAGAAGGTCGAACAACTGCACTTCGGTGGCGGCACGCCGACCTTTCTCAGCCACGACGAACTGCGTCAGTTGATGGCGCACCTGCGCAAGCATTTCAATTTACTGGAGGACGACTCCGGTGATTACGGCATCGAGATCGACCCGCGTGAAGCCGACTGGTCGACCATGGGCCTGCT
Organism: Pseudomonas sp. 29; assembly: GCF_002754355.1. Taxonomy (NCBI): domain Bacteria; kingdom Pseudomonadati; phylum Pseudomonadota; class Gammaproteobacteria; order Pseudomonadales; family Pseudomonadaceae; genus Pseudomonas; species Pseudomonas sp. 29. Next base: position 4,985,123 of record NZ_PEEY01000001.1, on the reverse strand, counting down.
GCGCGAACTGGGTTTCAACCGGGTCAGCATCGGCCTGCAAGACCTTGATCCAGCGGTGCAGCGCGCGGTCAATCGCCTGCAAAGTCTGGAAGAAACCCGCGCGGTGATCGATGCCGCGCGTACCTTACAGTTCCGCTCGATCAATATCGATTTGATCTACGGCTTGCCCAAACAGACCCCGGAAAATTTCGCCCGCACCGTTGAAGAAGTCATCAGCCTGCAACCGGACCGGCTCTCGGTGTTCAACTATGCGCACCTGCCCGAGCGTTTCATGCCGCAGCGACGGATCAACGGCAATGAATTGCCCGAGCCTGCGCAGAAGCTGGAAATGCTTGAGCGCACCATCGAGCAGCTCACCGCCGCCGGCTATCGCTACATCGGCATGGATCACTTCGCCCTGCCCGATGACGAGCTGGCGATTGCTCAGGAAGAACAAACCCTGCAACGTAACTTCCAGGGTTACACCACTCACGGCCATTGCGACCTGATCGGGTTGGGCGTTTCGGCCATCAGCCAGATCGGCGACCTGTATTGCCAGAACAGCAGCGACCTCAACGAGTACCAGAACACCCTCGCCGCCGCACAACTGGCGACCAGCCGGGGCTTGGTGTGCAACGCCGATGATCGCTTGCGCCGAGCGGTGATCCAGCAGCTAATCTGCAATTTCAGCCTGGAGTTCGCCGCGATCGAGCAGCAGTTCAACATCGATTTTCAGGGCTATTTCGGCGCGCTGTGGCCGCAGTTGCAAGGCATGGCCAGTGATGGCCTGATCGCGCTGGATCGCGAGCGGATCGCCGTGTTGCCGGCGGGTCGTCTGCTGGTGCGCTCGGTGTGCATGGTGTTCGATGCCTACCTGGAACAGCAGAACCGCCAGCGTTTTTCGCGGGTGATTTAGTTTTTCGTCAACAACGAACCGACGCTCAGGTTCTGATCCGCGGTCAACCCGGACTGCCCGACCACTTTGGACAAAGCCAGATTGGCCGTGATCAGACCGGTATTCAACGCGGCGATTGCGCCTCGCAGCGCGGCAGCCTTGATGATCTTTTCTTCGTTGGAAAGGCGCTTGTCGGCCATGACCGCTTCGATGAGTGCCTTTTTCTCGGCAATCTGTTTTTGCAGTTTGCGGATCATCTTCAGCAATTGCTGGATGTTCTCTGGCAAGCCACTGTTCTCGATGTCGCTGTTTTCGCCACCGATACTGGCGGCCTTTTCGATCGATGCGCCGGACAGCGACACTTTGACGCCCTCGACCAAGGTCGGGGTTGCCTCTTCGGGCGAGCCTGGATCGCGTGCATTGCCGGACGCAGCTTTAAACGCTTCCGGCGTTGCCGCAACGTCGCTGCTAGCGGGGCCCAGCGTACCAATGGCGGCCATCGAATCGTTCCTTGTATGCACTTTGATACCTGTTTATCGGCTGCTGGCCCTGTGGCTTTATGGCTGTAGGGCAAAGTCGCCCCAGACTGGCCTGAATGTCCTCCCGTGAGTTACCCTTACGGCTTATGTGTGTTTTCCCACAAGGATCCAAGAAATGTCCGAGCCAGTTAAACTGCGCGCTCACAACCAGGCCCATTGCAAGGATTGCAGCCTGGCCCCTCTCTGCCTGCCACTTTCTCTGAATCTGGAAGACATGGATGCGCTGGACGAAATCGTTAAACGCGGCCGCCCGTTGAAAAAAGGCGAGTTCCTGTTCCGCCAGGGCGACACGTTCGATTCCGTTTATGCAGTACGCTCCGGCGCCCTGAAGACCTTCAGCCTCAGCGACAGCGGCGAAGAGCAGTTGACGGGTTTCCACCTGCCGAGCGAACTGGTCGGCCTGTCCGGCATGGACACCGAGAAACACCCGGTCTCCGCCCAAGCACTGGAAACCACTTCGGTCTGCGAAATCCCTTTTGAACGTCTCGACGAACTGGCCCTGCAACTGCCGCAGCTACGCCGCCAGTTGATGCGCGTCATGAGCCGGGAAATCCGCGACGACCAGCAAATGATGTTGCTGCTGTCGAAAAAAACCGCCGACGAGCGCATCGCTACCTTCCTGGTCAACCTCTCGGCCCGCTTCCGCGCTCGCGGCTTTTCGGCCAACCAGTTCCGTCTGAGCATGTCGCGCAATGAAATCGGTAACTACCTCGGTCTGGCGGTGGAAACCGTGTCCCGGGTTTTCACCCGTTTTCAGCAGAACGAACTGATCGCCGCCGAGGGCAAAGAGATTCACATCCTCGACCCGATCCAGCTCTGCGCGCTGGCCGGTGGCTCGATCGAAGGCTGATCTCGATCCGCGGTTGAGCGAAGCGTTTCAGCCGCGGGTATACTGCGCCGTTTGCAGCCCTGCCAGGACACCTCGACGATGGTCTTCGACTCCTTCGACATCAAATCGCTTATCCGCCCTGTGATCGACTTCCCGAAACCGGGCGTGATCTTTCGCGACATCACCCCGCTGTTTCAGTCGCCGACGGCTCTGCGCCTGGTGATGGACAGTTTCGCCCACCGCTACGTCGAAGCTGATTTCACCCACATTGGCGCGATGGATGCCCGTGGCTTCCTGATCGGCTCGGTGTTGGCCTATCAGTTGAACAAGCCGCTGGTGCTGTTCCGCAAGCAAGGCAAACTGCCGGCGGACGTGCTGGCCGAAGGTTACGCAACCGAGTACGGCGAAGCGTTCCTGGAAGTGCACGCCGACAGCCTGTGTGAAGGCGATTCGGTGGTGATGTTCGATGATTTGATTGCCACGGGCGGGACGTTGATCGCAGCAGCCAACCTGATTCGCCGCATGGGCGCGCGGGTGCATGAGGCGGCGGCGATTATTGATTTGCCGGAGCTGGGTGGTTCGCAGCGTCTTGAGGACATGGGCATTCCTAGCTTCTGCCTGACGCAGTTTGCCCTGACTGATAAATAAGTAGCGCCCTCCCGGACGCTTTCGCGAGCAAGCTCGCTCCCACAAGGGAACGCATTCCAACTGTGGGAGCGAGCTTGCTCGCGAAGGATCCGGCAGCCTCACGGCGAAACCTAAAGGCCCATCTGCTTGCTAATGATCTCGTTCATCACTTCCCGCGTCCCGCCGCCAATCGACAGAATGCGGTTATCCCGATACAGCCGCTCCACCAGACTTTCGCGCATATAACCCAGCCCGCCAAGAATCTGCACCGCCTCGGTGGTGATCCGGTCCGAGGTGTCCGTGGCAAAGTTCTTCGCCATGGAAATTTCCTTGATCACACTCTGCCCCGCCGCCATCTTCGCCGCTTGCCGGTAAGTAAACTCGCGTGAGACTTCCAGCGCAGTCGCCATCTCGGCGAGGCGATGCTTGATCACCTGAAACTTGCCGATCGGCTTGCCAAACGCTTCGCGCTCGCGCGCCCACTTCAGGCTTTGCTCCAGTGCAAGCTGTGAGGTCATGTTGGCCATCAGCGCCAACGCCAGCCGTTCGCTCTGGAAATTGCCCATGATGCAGGCGAAGCCCATGTTCTCGGCGCCGATCAGGTTTCCTGCAGGCACGCGGCAATCGTCGAAGAACAACTCAGCCGTGTCCGACGCCCACCAGCCCATTTTTTTCAACTGACGGCCAACGGTGAAGCCCGGCGTACCCTTCTCGATCAGCAGCAGACTGATGCCGCCAAACCCCGGCGCACCGGTGCGCACCGCGACAGTGTAGAAATCGGCGCGCACGCCACTGGTGATAAAGGTTTTGCTGCCGCTGACGCGATAGACATCGCCGTCACGCACGGCGCGGGTTTGCAGGTTGGCGACGTCGGAGCCACCGCCCGGTTCGGTAACCGCCAGCGCGCTGATCTTTTCACCGCTGAGCACCTGTGGCACGACCCGGTCACGTACCTCCGGGCGCGCCCATTTGACGATCGGTGGCAGGCCGATATCCAGCGACCCCAGCCCCGCTACCAGGCCGCCAGAGCCGCAGCGCATCAACTCTTCACTCGCGGCGACCTTGGCGAACAGATCGCCTGCATGGCTGCCTCCCAGCGCTTCCGGATAACCGATGCCGAGGATGCCTGCCGCGCCAGCCTTCAGGTACAGCTCGCGGGGGAAGCTTTCGGCTTCTTCCCACTGATCGATGTCCGGCAGGATCTCGCGTTCGACGAAACGTCTGACGCTGTCGCGGACCAATTGGTGGCTGGGGTCGAAGTATTCCTGAAAGGCAGGCATGGGCGAGCTCCACGGAAGGGTTCGCCGAACTTAACCGAGCGCTTGCTTGGTTTTCAACTCAATTGTGTGAATCAGCCAAACCGAGTCGCCCCATTCGCGAGCAAGCTCGCTCCCACAGGGGATTTGTGAATGACACAAAACCAATGTGGGAGCGAGCTTGCTCGCGAAGGCGTCAGCTCAGACACTGCAAATTCAGAGAGAAATCGGTTTACGCCCGGCAAACGAATGCGCCAGCGTGCCGCCATCGACCAGTTCCAGTTCACCACCCAACGGCACGCCGTGGGCAATCCGCGAGGCGATCAGGCCTTTGTTGCTCAACAGCTGAGCAATGTAATGCGCCGTCGCCTCACCTTCCACGGTCGGGTTGGTCGCGAGGATGACTTCGGTAAACGTGCCCGCCTCTTCGATCCGCGTCATCAACTGCGGAATGCCGATCGCCTCAGGCCCCAGGCCATCGAGCGGCGACAAATGCCCCTTGAGCACAAAGTAGCGGCCACGGAAACCGGTCTGCTCGACCGCATACACATCCATCGGCCCTTCCACCACGCACAGCAACGTATCGTCACGGCGGGTATCGGCGCATTGCGGGCACAGATCGTCTTCGGTCAGCGTGCGGCACTGACGGCAGTGACCGACCCCTTCCATGGCCTGGCTGAGGGCCTGGGCCAGGCGCAAGCCGCCGCTGCGGTCACGCTCAAGCATCTGCAACGCCATGCGCTGAGCGGTTTTCTGCCCCACGCCCGGCAAAGTGCGCAAGGCGTCGATCAGTTGGCGAATCAAAGGGCTGAAGCTCATGGGTAAAAAGTCCGACAAAACAACGAGACGCGGTTTATACCCGCGCCTCTGGCCAGCGTCAAATACTCAGTCCTGGGCGACCTTCACCACCAGTTTGCCGAAGTTGCGCCCTTCCAGCAGACCGATAAACGCCTCGGGCGCCTGCTCCAGGCCTTCGACCACGTCCTCGCGGAATTTCACCTTGCCATCGCGTACCCACGGCACCATGTGGCTGATGAACTCCGGCTGACGATCACCGTAATCGTCGAACACGATGAAGCCCTGAATGCGCACGCGTTTGGTCAGCAGCGTGCGTTGCAGCATCGGCAGGCGATCCGGGCCTTTTGGCGCTTCGGAGGCGTTGTAACCAGCGATCAGACCGCACAACGGAATGCGCGCCTTGGGATTGAGCAGCGGCACCACGGCATCGAACACATGACCACCGACGTTCTCGTAATAGATGTCGATGCCGTTGGGGCAGGCCTTGGCCAATTGCTCGGCAAAATCGGGCGCCTTGTGATCGATGCAGGCATCGAAACCCAGCTCTTCGACCACGTACTTGCACTTCTCGGCACCGCCGGCCACGCCGACTGAGCGCAGCCCTTTGATCTTTGCCACCTGGCCGACCACCGAGCCCACCGCGCCGGACGCAGCCGCCACCACCAGCGTTTCGCCTTCTTTCGGCTGACCGATGTCCATCAGCCCCATGTACGCGGTCATGCCGGGCATGCCCAACACACCCAGCGCCATCGACGGGCTCGGCAACCCGGCAGGGATCGGCATGATGTCACGGCCATCGCTGATGCTGTGGCTCTGCCAACCGGTCGCGCCGACCACCAGATCGCCTTTATGGAATTTCGGATGACGTGAATCCTCGACACGGCTGACCGCGCCGCCGGTCATCACTTCACCGATTTGTACCGGCGCGGCGTAGGACGGTGCGTCGCTCATGCGCCCGCGCATGTAGGGATCGAGGGACAGGTACAGGGTTTTCAACAATACCTGACAGTCCTGCAGATCCGGCAAGGCTTCGCGTTCGAGGCGGAAGTTTTCCGGGGTCGGCGCGCCAACCGGACGCGAGGCGAGGACGAAGCGTTGGTTGAGGGTAAGAGAGTCGGACATGTCAGCGTCTCCTGTGAAAGTTTAATTCAGCGGGTATAGGGAGCAGACCGTTGAGGCTTTTGCGCGTTCGATGTTTATTCAGTTGTACCGAGGTGAGTTGATCGTTCCCATGCTCCGCGTGGGAATGCCGCAACGGACGCTCCGCGTTCGGCTCTGGACTTGGAACGCGGAGCGTCCCGGGCTGCATTCCCACGCAGAGCGTGGGAACGATCGGTCAGAAACAAAAATGCCAGGCGCAATGCCTGGCATTTTGTGTAGCTCATCTGCCGCCGGTTGGCGAATCAGAATGGCAGTTTCATACCGGCCGGCAGGTTCATGCCAGCGGTCATGTTGCCCATTTTGTCCTGGCTGTTCTTTTCGATCTTGCGCACTGCGTCGTTGACGGCGGAGGCGATGACCGCTTCCAGCATTTCTTTGTCATCTTCGCTCATGCCTTCAACCAGGCTTGGGTCGATGCTCACGCTTTTGACGTCGTGACGACCGGTCATCACCACGGTGACCATATCGCCGCCGGCCTTACCGGTGACTTCGGCGTTGGCCAGTTCTTCCTGCATCTTGGCCATTTTTTCCTGCATCTGCTGTGCCTGCTTCATCAGGCCGGCCATGCCACCTTTCATCATGGGAATCACCTCAAAAGTACTTGGATCAAAACAGCGCCCGGCCAGCGCGGCCGGGCACCTTCAGTTATTAGCCTTGGGTGACCAAGGCGTCGACAGGTTCAATAGTATCGTGTCGCACCACCGCGCCGAACTGCTGAACCATCTGCTGGATGAACGGATCGCCGTGGATCGACTCCTCCGCCTCGCGCTGACGGTTGGCGCGCCGACGGGAGGCGGCCTGGGCCGGGGTTTCCTGCTCGGGCTTGATCAGCTCGATGGTCAGGCTCAGCGTGCGACCGTGGAACTGGTTCAAGGCATCGTTGAGACGACGCTGCTGCGTGGCGTTGAACAGTGCGCTGTGCGCCGGGTCGAGGTGCATCAGCCAATGGTCGCCATCGACGGCGATCAATGTGCAGTTGGCGGCGATGCTGCCGGTCATGCCGGAGATCGGCAGTTTCGGGAACAGTTCCAGCCACTGCAACGCCAGACCTGTGGCCGGCGCCGCAGCCGGCTCTGGCTCGGGTTCCGGGGCAGGCTCGGCAGCGTGTTCGCTGGCCAGTTCGTCGAGGTAGCTGTAGGCCGAATCGATGTCCGGCTCGATGTAATCCTCATCCAGCGGCGGCTCGTCGTCCAGGTCCATGCCTGGGGTGGCGGCATCGACGTCGGCGACCGACGGCTCGGGAATCGGCGCGGCGGCCCACTCAGGCGCTTCCGGAACGACGCTGTCCGGTGTCGGCAGCGGCATCGGCGGCAACTCGGGTTGCTCGGCGGTGGTTTCTAGCACTGGTTCGACGGCGGGTTGCTGTGCAGGTTCGGGGTCGGCCTCGGGTTCCACCGGGTCATTCCACGGCAGGTCGACGACTTCTTCAGCGACGAGAGGCGCTGGCTCAGGTTCTGGCGCGGCAACAGGAGCAACCGGCGCCGGCTCGGGAGCCGGTGCAGGTGCAGGTGCAGGTGCAGCCACTGGCGCAGGCGCTACAGCAGGCGTCGGCGCAACAGCCGCAGCGACTACCGGCGCAGGTTTAGGCGCGGCAGCCACGGAGTTTGCGGAATCAACTGTGGCCTGGCTGATCCCCACTGGCTTTAGCGGTTGCCTCGGCGCGTCCGCGGTATCTGCCGGCCGGAAGGCGAGCATCCGCAGCAACACCATTTCGAAGCCACCACGCGGATCCGGCGCCAGCGGTAAATCGCGGCGGCCGATAAGGCCCATCTGGTAATAGAACTGCACGTCTTCGGCCGGCAAGGCCTGCGCCAATGCCAACACGCGATCGCGGTCGCCATGGCCATTGTCGACGCCTTCCGGCAACGCCTGAGCGATGGCCACGCGGTGCAGCACGTTGAGAATTTCCGAGAGCACGCCGTTCCAGTCCGGACCTTGTTCGGCCAAGTGACGCACGGCTTCGAGCAACGCCTTGGCGTCGCCTTCGATCAACGAATGCAGGACGTCATAGACCTGACCGTGATCCAGGGTGCCGAGCATCGCCCGCACGTCGGTAGCGAGAACCTTGCCCTCACCGAAGGCAATCGCCTGGTCGGTGAGGCTCATGGCGTCACGCATCGAACCGTCAGCGGCGCGACCGAGCAGCCACAGTGCATCGTCTTCGAACGGTACGTTCTCGGCAGTGAGAACGTGGGTCAAATGCTCGACCACACGCTCCGGCGTCATGTTCTTCAGCGAGAACTGCAGGCAGCGCGACAAAATCGTTGCCGGAAGTTTCTGCGGGTCAGTGGTCGCCAGGATGAACTTGACGTACGGCGGCGGCTCTTCGAGGGTTTTCAGCAGCGCATTGAAGGAATGGCTGGAGAGCATGTGCACTTCGTCGATCAGGTAGACCTTGAAGCGCCCACGGCTTGGCGCGTACTGCACGTTGTCGAGCAGTTCGCGGGTGTCTTCGACCTTGGTGCGGCTCGCGGCATCGATCTCGATCAGGTCGACGAAGCGCCCCTCATCGATTTCCCGGCACACCGAACACTCGCCGCACGGGCTGGAAGTGATACCTGTCTCACAGTTCAGGCATTTGGCAATGATCCGCGCAATCGTGGTTTTACCCACCCCACGCGTACCGGTAAACAGGTACGCGTGGTGCAGCCGCTGGCTGTCCAAGGCATTGATCAGAGCCTTGAGCACATGGGTCTGGCCGACCATTTCGCGGAACGAGCGCGGACGCCATTTACGTGCAAGAACCTGATAACTCATCGAAAACCGTCGCAACGAAGGAAGCTGAAGCGGCTAATGCTAGCGGAGCAAGGGCAAAATTGCATCCGGTGTCCTCGTCTAATATGGCTAAGCTGCATGAGCAGAGGCTTTTATCGGCTCGGGATCGGGAATTACCGGAGCGTTTATGCGGTGGGCCGTGGGGGCGTTGCTGGGAATCAGCCTGAATGTGACGGCAGCGGAAACCCCGTTGCGCTTCGCCATGCCCGACAGCTGGGCGATGCCGATGGTGCAATACGAACGCGGGCGACCCACGCAAGGCATTCTTTACGATCTGATGCTCAGCCTGGCCACGCAAGTCGGCGTACCGGCCGAGTTTCACGTCCTGCCCCGCGCCCGCGTGCAGAGCGCGATGGAACACGGCGAGATCGACGTGCGCTGCTATGCCGCACAGTCGTGGCTGCCGAATCAGTCGGGGGACTACATCTGGAGTCTGCCGTTGTTCTTCCAGCGCGATCTGTTGATCAGCCGCAAGGATCAACCTGCCAGTGTCGTCCCCGCGCATTTGCCCCGCCAATCCATCGGCACCGTTCTGGGCTACACCTACCCTACCCTGCAACCGCTGTTTGATGCGGATCGGCTGCAACGTGAAGATGCGCGCAATCAGGAGCAGGTGCTGGAGAAACTGCTGGCCGGGCGTTATCGCTATGCAGTGAGTAACCAGTGGACGCTGGACTGGTTTAATCAGCGGTTGATGCCTGAGCAGCAACTGCAAGGTGTCGCCGTGTTGCAGGAGCAGAAGGTGGGTTGCTATGTGCGCAATGACCCGAAGGTGCCGGTGCAACTGGTCTTGCGCACGTTGTTGCGGATGAAGATATCGGGGGAGATTGATGAGATTATCCGGCTCTACACCGGCCACTCCGACAACACCCCATAACCTTGTGGGAGCTGGCTTGCCAGCGATTGCGGATTTTCAGTCAAATAGATGAACCTGACACACCGCTATCGCTGGCAAGCCAGCTCCCACAGGGTCATCTTCAACAGGGGGAATATGTGTCGATTTGGCAAATCGCAGGCACAAAAAAACCGCAGTGGGCGAAACCCATGCAGTTCTGTTTGAAGCGTTCGATTGTTCGTTAAGGTGGTAACCCCACCAGCCACACCCCGGCACACAATGTTCCCGCTGTGGCTGCTGCCTTCCGGCTCTGACCAGGTTCACGGGTAATCGTTGCGGGGGGACCGATGGGGTCACCATAACGACGCTTGCCTGTCGGCGAGCCGCGCCATTGTACCTATCTGAGACGAAGTTACAACCGTTGGTTGCAGATTAAAAATATGAACGGGTTCAAGGACATAAAGATCGCAGCCTGCGGCAGCGCCTACAGGGCCAGAACTTCATCCGCCCTGCCGCCCGCCTGCTGGATCACCAGATGAATGAAGTGCAGTTTGGCAATCGCTGGCGCCGGCAGCACGAACGGGTAGAAATCCGGCTGGCCCATGCTCCGTGACAGCTCATTGAGCATGCCCGCCAGTTCGATCCACGCGTTGACGAATGACAGGAACGCCTCGCCACCGGGATGCTCCGGGTCGTACAGCGTGCTGGGCGGAAACGGCTGGTAGTCGAAATCCATTTCCCGCGCACTCATGCCAAAACCCAACGCCGTGTCCACCGCATCCATCATGTGCAGGTAATGCGCCCAGGTTTCCGCCCAGTCTTCCCAGGGATGCATGGTTGCGTAGGCGCTGACGTAGTGCTGCGGCCAGTCCTGAGGTGCGCCTTGTTGATAGTGACGATCAAGCGCTTCGGCGTAACTGGCGCGTTCGTCGCCGAACAGGCTGCGGAACGAGCCGAGCCAGGGGCCGTTGGCGATCAGGCGATCCCAGTAATAGTGGCCAACCTCATGGCGAAAATGCCCGAGCAGTGTGCGGTAGGGTTCATGCATCGCCGCCCTCACCTGCTCGCGGTGGGCGTCGTCGGCTTCTTTGATGTCGAGGGTGATCAGGCCATTGGCGTGGCCGGTCATCGGTGCGTTGCCTTCGAGGTCGACGCCGATGAAGTCGAAGGCCAGCCCAGTGTCTTCATCAACGGTTTTCGGGATGACTTGCAGGCCGAGGGTGATCAGTTGCGCAACGAGGCGACGCTTGGCGATTTCGACTTTGCGCCAACGCTCAGGGTTGTCCGGGGCGGACAGGTCGGGGATGGTGCGGTTGAGGCTGCAGGCGATGCACAGGCTGTCGTGATCGTTGGCCGGCAGCAGCCAGTTGCACGCGGCGGCTGTGTCGAGGTTGGCGCAGCGGCGGAACAGGCCGGCCTCGGGGTCGGCATCGAGCGTCCAGGTGCCCTCATACGGCCCCGGCTGCAGCGAGGTCAGGCGACTTTCTTCGGCTTGATAACCGAGTAACGCATTACAGGCCAGGCACTGGCTGTTGCGAAAGAACAGCGACTGGCCGCAGCGGCACGGCCAGACTTTACTGTTGCGTGAGGATTCGCCCGTGAACGGCGCGATGATGCGGGAACTGAGCTGCTCGAAAAAGCGGTGCATGGCGATCTCTCCCTGGGGCTTGCCAAGACTAGATCATTCCCGTGACAACATCGTTCCCGCGCTTTGCTGATCGTTCCAACGCTCTGCGTGGGAATGCATCCAGTGACGCTCTGCGTCACAGCGGACGCGGAGCGTCCGGAGCGGCATTCCCACGCGGGAGCGTGGGAACGATCAATCTTAAACGGCGACGCCGTGAGTTTTGAGGAAGGCGATGAAGGTTTCTTCGTCCATCACTTTCACGCCCAGCTCATTGGCCTTGGTCAGTTTGGAACCAGCGCCGGGGCCTGCGACCACACAATGAGTCTTCGCCGACACGGAACCGGCAACCTTGGCGCCAAGGCTTTCCAGATGTTCCTTGGCGACATCACGGCTCATCAGCTCAACCTTGCCGGTCAGCACCCAGGTCTCGCCGGACAGCGGCAAGCCCTCAACAACCTTCTTCTCGCTCTGCCAGTGCATGCCGAAATCACGCAGTTGCTTTTCGGATGCCTCAGCCAGTTGCCGGTTCTCAGGCAGCGCAAAAAACTCGCGAACCGAATTCGCCTGTTTCTCCGGCAAGGCCTGACGCATGTCCAGCCAGTCAGCATTCATCACCGCTTCCAGCGAACCGAACTTGTCCGCCAGCTTCTGCGCGCCACCGGGGCCGACCGAAGGAATGTGCAGCTTGTCGAGAAAGCCACCCAACGTAGTGCTGGCCGCGAACTCGGCGCCCAACTCACCCTGATCCTGAATCTGCAGACCATGGCCCAGCAACTCAGCGATGACCTGCTGGTTATGCGCATCTTCAAAGAAGCTGTGAATCTCGTGCGCCACTTCCAGCCCCACATCCGGCAGATAGGTCAGCACTTGCGGCAGCGCCTGCTGCACGCGCTCCAGCGAACCCAGCGAGCGCGCCAGGACCTTGGCAGTCTCCTCGCCGACATCAGGGATACCCAGTGCATAGATAAAACGCGCCAGCCCCGGTTTCTTGCTGTCTTCGATGGCCGCCAGCAGTTTGTTGCTCGATACCTCGGCAAAACCTTCCAGATCGACGATGTCATCGAACTTCAGCGCATACAGATCGGCCGGCGAACTGACCAGACCTTCATCGACCAGTTGCTCCACGCTTTTGTCGCCCAAGCCTTCGATGTCCATCGCCCGACGCGAGACGAAGTGAATGATCGCCTGCTTCAGTTGCGCGCCACAGGCCAGTCGGCCCACACAGCGATACACCGCGCCTTCGCTGACGGTTTCCTTGCCTTTGCTGCGCTTGATCAGTTGCGTGCGCTCGACGTGCGAACCGCACACAGGGCAGCTCCCGGGAATCTGCACCGCGCGCGCATTTTCGGGACGGCGATCCATGACCACTTGCACCACCTGCGGAATCACATCACCGGCGCGACGGATGATCACGGTGTCGCCGATCATCAGGCCCAGACGCGCGACCTCATCCATGTTGTGCAGCGTAGCGTTGGCCACGGTGACGCCGGCGACCTTGACCGGTTTCAAACGAGCGACCGGGGTGACAGCACCGGTACGACCGACTTGAAACTCGACGTCGAGCAGCTCGGTGAGTTCTTCCATAGCCGGGAATTTGTGCGCGATCGCCCAACGCGGTTCGCGGGCGCGGAAGCCCAGTTCGCGTTGATCGGCAATGCTGTTGACCTTGAACACCACGCCGTCAATTTCGTAGGCGAGCGCGTTACGGCGCGCGCCGATGTCGCGGTAGTAATCGAGACATTCGCCGATGCCCTTGGCCAGTTTCAGTTCGTGACTGATCGGCATGCCCCACTTCTGCAACTGCTTGAGGTTGCCGATGTGCGTATCGGAAATATCGTGGGAGACCTGGCCGATGCCGTAGCAGCAAAACTCCAGCGGACGGTTGGCGGTGATCTTCGAGTCGAGCTGGCGCAGGCTACCAGCGGCAGCGTTGCGTGGATTGGCGAAGGTCTTGCCGCCGATTTCCAGTTGCGAGGCGTTGAGACGCTCGAAGCCGGCCTTGGACATGAACACTTCACCGCGCACTTCCAGGGTCGCCGGCCAGCCTTCGCCATGCAGTTTCAGGGGAATGTTGCGCACGGTGCGCACGTTGACGCTGATGTCTTCGCCAGTGGTGCCGTCGCCGCGCGTGGCGCCGCGTACCAGCACGCCGTCCTGATAAAGCAGGCTGACCGCCAGGCCATCGAGTTTCGGCTCGCAGCTGTACTCCACCGCAGCACCGCCACCGAACAGATCGCCGGCCGGCAGGTCCAGACCTTCGGTCACCCGGCGATCAAATTCGCGCATATCGGTTTCTTCGAAAGCGTTGCCGAGGCTGAGCATCGGCACTTCGTGACGCACCTGGGTGAACGCGGTGAGCGCCACGCTGCCGACGCGCTGGGTCGGCGAATCGCTGGTGATCAGTTCCGGGTTGGCCGCTTCCAGCGCTTTGAGCTCGTGGAACAACCGGTCGTACTCGGCGTCCGGAATGCTCGGCTCGTCGAGTACGTGGTAACGGTAGTTGTGCTGATCGAGTTCAGCGCGTAGCTCGAGAATGCGGTTTTTGGCGGCGGTCATGGGTGGTCTCTCAAAAAGCAAAAGAGCAGCCGAGGCTGCTCTAATTCATCTATCTCTGGCAGCAGAAGCAAAAAATCGCAACCTTCGGCAGCTCTTACAGACATCGCAAACCTGTAGGAGCTGTCGAGTGAAACGAGGCTGCGATCTTTTGATCTTGGCCTTAGCGCTTCTGGGTCAAGGCGCGACGTTCGAATTCGACGATGCGCTGACGGTAGTGTTCGATGGTCTGCGCGGTCAGGACGCTGCGCTGGTCATCTTTCAGTTCGCCGTTCAATTCCTGCGACAGCTTGCGGGCTGCAGCCACCATCACGTCGAAAGCTTGCTTCGGATGACGCGGGCCTGGCAGGCCGAGGAAGAAGCTTACCGCCGGGGTACTGAAATGGTCGATGTCGTCCAGATCAAAGATGCCCGGCTTGACCGCGTTGGCCATGGAGAACAGCACTTCACCATTGCCAGCCATGCTTTCGTGACGGTGGAAAATATCCATCTCGCCGAAACGCAGACCGCTTTCGAGAATGTTCTGCAACAGCGCCGGGCCTTTGAAGCCAGCGGCATCACGGCAGATCACGCTGATGACCAATACTTCTTCAGCTTGCGGCTGATCCTTGTCGGCCATCGCCGGCGCGGGCTTGCTGTCTTCAACGAAATCGTTGTCACGGCTGCTGAAGCTCGGGCCGCCGTCCAGATCCAGATCGAGGTTCAGGTCGCCCTGCGCCGGACCGTTGCTGCCACGCTTGCCACGTTTCGAACCGGATTCGCGAGGCTCGCGTGCTTCGCGGGCCGGCATGCTCACCGACGGCAGATCGTGTTCGTCCAGTTGCGGCTCTTTGTGGGTGTCCAGCACGCGAGCCGGGCCCAACAGCTCAGCGCTGGTGTCCTCGTCCGGCAGGTTGGACAGACTTCGGTCAAGACGGAATTTCAGTTTTCCCTTGCCGCCGCGCATACGGCGCCAGCCATCGAAAAGAATACCGGCTATCACAATGATGCCGATGACGATCAGCCACTCGCGCAGACCGATTTCCATGTAATCCCGTGCCTCTATAAAAAATGCTGAAAAATAAGGGGTTTACATTGTGCAAACCGCTTTAAAACGTGGCGCCAACTCTATGTTCTGACAGGCGTTTTGCCCACGTATACGAAAAATTGACATTAAACTAGCACGACCAAAGACAACTTTACACCGTCTGTCTCATTTGGCTTGCGCGAATATGTCGATTGGCCAGCAAGTCGCAGTTGGTAAAAAAGTCCTACAGACCTGAATTACCTTTTCCGACACCACGCTGACTCAGGCGTCCACCATCGCCATCGCCTCCTCGACATCTACGGCTACCAGTCGCGAACAACCCGGTTCATGCATCGTTACGCCCATCAACTGCTCGGCCATTTCCATGGCGATCTTGTTGTGGGTGATATAGATGAACTGCACGGTCTGCGACATCTCTTTGACCAAGCGTGCGTAGCGTCCAACGTTAGCGTCATCCAGTGGCGCGTCAACCTCATCGAGCATGCAGAACGGCGCCGGGTTCAATTTGAAGATGGCAAAAACCAGTGCCAGTGCGGTCAGGGCTTTTTCCCCGCCGGAAAGCAAATGGATGGTGCTGTTCTTCTTCCCTGGCGGCTGCGCCATGATCGTTACCCCTGTATCGAGTAGATCTTCGCCCGTCAGTTCCAAATACGCGCGCCCGCCACCGAAAACTTTTGGAAAAAGTGCCTGTAAACCACCGTTGATCTGATCAAAGGTATCTTTGAAGCGGTTGCGGGTTTCCTTGTCGATCTTGCGAATTACGTTTTCCAGGGTCTCCAGCGCTTCGACCAGATCGGCATCCTGGGCATCCAGATAACGTTTACGCTCGGACTGTTGCGTGTATTCATCGATGGCCGCGAGGTTGATCGCACCCAGGCGCTGAATCCGCGCGTTGATGCGTTCGAGTTCTTCTTCGGCTTCGCGTTCACTGGCTTGCGCGGTTAATGTCGCGAGCACGCCGTTAAGATCGTAGCCGTCTTCCAGCAACTGATCCTGCAAAGCCTTGCGGCGCACGGTCAGGGCTTGCCATTCCATCCGTTGCTGTTCGAGCTGGCCGCGAATCAACTGCGATTGCTGCTCGGCCTGAGTCCGGCGCTTTTCCGCGTCGCGCAATTCGCGATCGGCATCTTCCAAAGCGATCTGCGCGGTCTTCAGTTCTTCATCGACGGTCATGCGCTTGTCGAGCAGTTCTTCGAGTTTCAAGCGCAGCTCTTCCAGCGGTGCCTCGCCCTCCTCCAGATTCAGACTCAACTGTTCGCGCTTTTCAGTCAGGCGCTCGGCCTGCATTTCCAGACGCTCCAGCGCCTGACGCGTGGAGTCATGCTGCGCGCGCAAAGAGCCAAGACGCACGGCCAATTGATGGGCGTGATCCTTGTGCTGCCGCGCCTCCTGGCGCACGCGGTCAAGGCGCTCGCGCAGGCTGTCGCGCTGGGCCAGCAGCAATTCACGCTGCTCGGTGTCCAGCGCCATGGCATCCAGCGCTTCCTGCAATTGCATGCGCGCTTCGCCGATCTGTTCATGCTCGAGTTCGCGTTGTTCGCCCAGTTCGACCAGCTCTTCATCGAGACGGGTACGACGCAGAGTCAACTGTTCGGCCTTGGCTTTGCCAGCGGACAGCTGTGCTTTCAATTCGCCTTGCTGACGCGCTTCGTCTTGCAGCAAACGGCGCAAATGTTCGCGGCCGTTTTCCTGCTGACGCTGTTGCGCACGCAGGGTTTGCAGACGGGTTTCCATGGCCTCGACCGTGGCTTCTTTTTCTTCACGTTCGAGGTGCAGCGCTTCGATTTCCTGGCCACGGGCGAGCATGCCGCTTTCCGCTTCGCTGGCCCGGCGCACGCGCAGGAAGTGCCGGCCGACCCAGTAACCGTCACGACTGATCAGGCTCTCGCCAGCGCTCAACTGTCCGCGCAAGGCCAAGGCCTGCTCAAGACTATCGACCGGTTTGACCTGACCGAGCCACGGCGACAGATCGACCTGCGCATCAACCTTGTCGAGCAAGCTGCCGGCCACGCGCACGCCATCGCTGGCCGGGCTGAGCAGGCGCAGATCGCCCTGAGTAAAACCGGACAAATCGAAGCCGCTGAAGTCGTCGACCAGCACCGCTTGCAGATCGGCGCCGAGCACGGTTTCCACCGCCAGCTCCCAACCGGCCTCGACCTTCAGGCCCTCGGCCAGACGCGGACGCTCGGCGAGGTTGTGCTCCTTCAGCCATTCAGCGGTGCCGGTGCCCGGATCGAGCGCGGCTTGCTGCAAGGCTTCAAGGGAAGCCAGGCGACCGTTGAGGCGCTGCAAATCACCCTGCGCCTGTTGCTGCGCGGTCAGCGCTTGCTGCAATTCCTGACGCAGTTGTTCGAGCTTTTCGACTTGAGCTTCTTCGCTGGTCTGCAAATCTTCGAGGGTCGCTTCGGACTCGGCGAGCTGCTCGTTGAGTTCCATGATCGCCGCGTCTTCCGGGTCAGCCGAGAGCAGCGCGCGCTCTTCACCGAGGCGCTTCTGTCGGTCAGCGAGGCGCTCCATGCTGGTTTCCAGCTGCTGGATGCGCGACTGCTGCACTTCAGCCTGACGGCGCGGTTCGGCGGCGGTCAGGTTGAAGGCGTCCCACTGCTCCTGCCAGCCGTGCATGACCGATTCGGAATCTTCCAGTGCAGCGGCGGCTTCTTCGGCGGCAGCGCTGGTGACTTCCTGCTCGGGGGTGAGCATGTCCAGCTCTTCGCCGAGGGTCAGCAGCAACGTGCGGTCGTGGCCCAGGTGTGATTCGGTTTCGAGGCGTGCGCGCTCGGCTTCTTTCAAGTCGTCCTGCAACTGCCGCAAGCGTTGCTGGCCGTGCTGGATGCTTTGCTCGACGCGGGCGATATCGCCGCCGACCGAATAGAAGCGTCCCTGCACCAGATTGAAGCGTTCGGACAGGTCATGGTGACCATCACGCAGACGCTCAATGGCCGCGTCAGCATTACGCTGCTCGGCGACCAGCGCTTCGAAACTGATTTCCTGGGTGCCGATGATCGACTCGCGCTGGCCGACCTGTTCGTTGAGATCCTGCCAGCGCAGGGCCGACAGTTGTGCCTTGAGCTGACGCTCCTCGGCTTTGAATTCCTGATACTTCTTCGCCGCTTCGGCCTGGCGGTGCAGGCGCTCGAGTTGACGCTCGAGCTCTTCGCGCAGGTCAGTCAGACGCGCGAGGTTTTCGTGGGTGCGACGGATACGGTTTTCGGTCTCGCGGCGACGCTCCTTGTACTTGGAGATGCCGGCAGCTTCTTCGATAAAGTTGCGCAGGTCTTCGGGTTTGGACTCGATCAGCTTGGAGATCATCCCCTGCTCGATGATCGAGTAACTGCGCGGGCCCAGACCGGTGCCGAGGAAGATATCGGTGATGTCGCGACGCCGGCATTTGGTGCCGTTGAGGTAATACGTGGTCTGGCTGTCGCGGGTGACTTTACGGCGGATGGAAATCTCGGCGTAGGCGGCGTACTCGCCCAGCAGCGTGCCGTCGGAGTTGTCGAAAACCAGTTCGATACTGGCCTGACTCACCGGTTTGCGGCTGGTCGAGCCGTTGAAGATGACGTCGGTCATCGACTCGCCACGGAGGTTCTTCGCCGAACTTTCGCCCATCACCCAGCGCACGGCGTCGATGATGTTCGACTTGCCGCAACCGTTCGGCCCGACGACCGCCGCCATGTTACTGGGGAAGTTCACCGTGGTCGGGTCGACGAAGGATTTGAATCCCGCCAGTTTGATGCACTTGAGCCGCACGCTTAGGCAACCGTCAGGGCGGAAACCACCAGATCGCAGCTGCGCTGGGCGTAAGCCGTCAGCACGATGCGGATCTGCGGCAAATCACGGGCGAGCACGGCGGCGAGCAGGCGTTCGAACAGTTCGAGGAACTCGCTCATTGAAGCCTTGCGCTGTTCGAGGGCGAGGAAGTACGCACGGCTCATGGCCGGCTGCAGGTTCTCGACGGTCTCTTGCAGGTACGGATTGTTGGCGAACGGATAGGCGGCGCGCATTACGGCGAAGCTGTCGTCGACGAAGCTGCGGATATCCTGACGCTCGTAGCTGGCGGTCAGGCGCTGCTGGATCTGCACGAACGGCGCCATGTCCGATTGCACTTGCCAGCCATTGGCCACCGCGTTGCCGAGCAGAATGTACAGCTCGCTCATCAACGTGCACAGGCTCTGCACCTTGTGCGGCGTCAGCTCGGTGACGTGCGCACCACGGCGCGGCAGAATCGCGATCAGGTGGCGGCGCTCAAGGATCAGCAAGGCTTCACGGACCGAACCGCGGCTGACATTCAGTGCCAGCGTGACCTTCTGTTCCTGGATGCGCTCTCCCGGCTTCATTTCGCCACGAATGATGCGTTCGGCGAGGTGGTGAGCGATTTGCTCGGCGAGGCTGTCCGGCGCCTTGAACGTCATGGTTGTCCTTCAAACTCTATCGATCTGCACAAGCGGCGCAGTGTAGCGCAAATGCAGGCTCATGGCGGAGTGCCCACTCAGCGGTTTTTGGCACGATTCCCGCAAAAAAGCAGGGGATCCAATGAGGGTCAATACTGAATAGACACGTTGTTGATCGACGAAATGCTTTTTCCTGACCTTTAAGTCAGAAAACCATTGACCGAAAAGTCAGACCTGCTAAATTCGGTTCACGTCGGTTAACAACAATAATGAGTCTGCGAGGCCTTCCGTGATCCAGTTTTTACTTAACCAGGAACTCCGTAGCGAGCACGCCCTGGACCCGAATCTGACTGTGCTCAATTACCTGCGTGAACACGTCGGCAAATCCGGCACCAAAGAAGGTTGCGCCAGCGGTGACTGCGGTGCCTGCACCGTGGTGGTCGGCGAGTTGCAAACGGATGACGCTGGCCGCGAACACATTCGCTATCGCAGCCTCAACTCGTGCCTGACGTTCGTGTC
Organism: Pseudomonas sp. 29; assembly: GCF_002754355.1. NCBI lineage: Bacteria > Pseudomonadati > Pseudomonadota > Gammaproteobacteria > Pseudomonadales > Pseudomonadaceae > Pseudomonas > Pseudomonas sp. 29. Next base: position 4,965,312 of record NZ_PEEY01000001.1, on the reverse strand, counting down.
GTCGCTGCACGGCAAACAACTGATCAGCGTCGAAGACCTCAAACACAAAGGCGAACTGCACAGCGTGCAGAAAGCCATGGTCGAGTGCCACGGCTCGCAGTGCGGTTTCTGCACCCCCGGTTTCGTCATGTCGCTGTTCGCCCTGCAAAAGAACAGTGATGCACCGGATCACGCCAAGGCCCACGAAGCGCTGGCCGGCAACCTCTGCCGTTGCACCGGCTACCGGCCTATTCTGGCCGCTGCCGAGCAATCCTGCTGCGGCAAGCAACCAGATCAGTTCGATGCCCGCGAAGCGGAGACCATTGCGCGCCTCAAAGCCATCGCCCCGACCGATATCGGCGAACTCAACAGCGGCGACAAGCGCTGCCTGGTGCCGCTGACTGTCGCCGACCTTGCCGATCTCTACGACGCTTACCCACAAGCGCGCCTGCTCGCTGGCGGTACCGATCTGGCGCTGGAAGTCACCCAATTCCACCGCACCCTGCCGGTGATGATCTACGTCGGCAACGTCGCGGAAATGAAGCGCATCGACACCTTCGAAGACCGCATCGAAATCGGCGCCGCCACCGCCCTCTCCGACTGCTACGAAGCGCTGAACGCCGAGTACCCGGACTTCGGCGAACTGCTGCACCGCTTCGCCTCGCTGCAAATCCGCAACCAGGGCACCCTTGGCGGCAACATCGGCAACGCCTCGCCGATCGGTGATTCGCCACCGCTGCTGATCGCCCTCGGCGCGCAGGTCGTGCTGTGCAAAGGCGAAACTCGCCGCACCCTGAACCTGGAAGATTACTTCATCGATTACAAAGTCACGGCCCGTCAGGAAAGTGAATTCATCGAGAAGATCATCGTCCCGCGCGCCAGCGCCGAGCAGCTGTTCCGCGCCTACAAGGTCTCCAAGCGTCTGGACGACGACATCTCTGCCGTCTGCGCCGCGTTCAACCTGCGCGTGGAAAACGGCGTGATCACCGATGCACGCATGGCTTTCGGCGGCATGGCCGCGATCCCGAAACGCGCCGCCCATTGTGAAGCCGCGCTGATCGGTGCGCCGTTCACCAACACGGTGGTCGAACGCGCCTGCGCCGCACTGGCCGAAGATTTCACCCCGCTGTCGGACTTCCGCGCCAGCAAGGAATATCGCCTGCTCAGCGCACAGAACCTGCTGCGCAAATACTTCATCGAACTGCAAACACCGCACATCGAGACTCGGGTGACCGCTTATGTCTAACCATCACGGCGTAGAAAAAACCCAGGCTGAACTGGCTGAACTGTTCGCCAAGGATCTGACCTCTGGCGTCGGCCGCAGCGTCAAGCACGACAGCGCCGCCAAACACGTGTCCGGTGAAGCGCAGTACATCGATGATCGCCTGGAATTTCCCAACCAGTTGCATCTGTATGCACGCATGTCGGACCGCGCCCACGCGAAGATCATCAGCATCGACACCTCGCCGTGCTACGCCTTTGAAGGCGTGCGCATCGCCATCACCCACGAAGACGTGCCAGGCCTGAAAGACATCGGCCCGCTGATGCCAGGCGACCCGTTGCTGGCCATCGATGACGTGCAGTTCGTCGGTCAACCGGTGCTTGCGGTGGCCGCGAAGGATCTGGAAACCGCGCGCAAAGCCGCGATGGCGGCGATCATCGAATACGAAGATCTCGAACCTGTGCTCGACGTAGTCGAAGCCCTGCGCAAGCGCCACTTCGTCCTCGACAGCCACACCCACCAGCGCGGCGATTCGGTTTCTGCGCTGGCAACCGCTGAACACCGCATCCAAGGCACGCTGCACATCGGCGGTCAGGAACACTTCTACCTGGAGACGCAAATCTCCTCGGTAATGCCGACCGAAGACGGCGGCATGATCGTTTACTGCTCGACGCAGAACCCGACCGAAGTGCAGAAATTGGTTGCCGAAGTGCTCGACGTGTCGATGAACAAAATCGTCGTCGACATGCGTCGCATGGGCGGTGGTTTCGGTGGCAAGGAAACTCAAGCCGCCAGCCCGGCGTGCCTGTGCGCGGTGGTTGCGCACCTCACCGGCCAGCCGACCAAGATGCGCCTGCCGCGCGTCGAAGACATGCTGATGACCGGCAAGCGTCACCCGTTCTACGTCGAGTACGACGTCGGCTTCGACAGCACCGGGCGCCTGCACGGGATCAACATGGACCTGGCCGGCAACTGCGGCTGCTCGCCGGACCTGTCCGCGTCGATCGTTGACCGGGCGATGTTCCATTCCGACAACTCTTACTACCTCGGCGATGCGACCATCCACGGTCACCGCTGCAAGACCAACACCGCGTCGAACACCGCTTACCGTGGTTTCGGTGGCCCACAAGGCATGGTCGCGATCGAAGAAGTGATGGACGCGATTGCCCGTCATTTGCAACTCGACCCACTCGCGGTGCGCAAGGCCAACTACTACGGCAAGACCGAACGCAACGTCACCCACTACTACCAGACCGTCGAGCACAACATGCTCGAAGAGATGACCGCCGAACTGGAAGAAAGCAGCCAGTACCACGAGCGCCGTGAAGCGATTCGTCGCTACAACGCCAACAGCCCGATCCTGAAAAAAGGCCTGGCGCTGACCCCGGTGAAATTCGGCATTTCCTTCACCGCCAGTTTCTTGAACCAGGCCGGTGCGCTGATCCACATCTACACCGATGGCAGCATCCACCTGAACCATGGCGGCACCGAAATGGGTCAGGGCCTGAACACCAAAGTCGCGCAGGTCGTGGCCGAAGTGTTCCAGGTCGAAATCGACCGTGTGCAGATCACTGCGACCAACACCGACAAGGTGCCAAACACCTCGCCGACGGCAGCGTCCAGCGGCGCCGACCTGAACGGTAAAGCGGCGCAGAACGCGGCGGAAATCATCAAGAAACGCCTGATCGAATTCGCTGCGCGTCACTTCAAAGTCACTGAAGAAGACGTTGAATTCCACAACGGTCACGTGCGTGTTCGCGACCATATCCTGACCTTTGAAGCGCTGATCCAGCAGGCGTATTTCAATCAGGTTTCGCTGTCGAGCACTGGCTTCTACAAGACCCCGAAAATCTACTACGACCGCAGCCAGGCGCGTGGTCGTCCGTTCTACTACTTTGCCTTCGGCGCGGCGTGCTGCGAAGTGATCGTCGACACCCTGACCGGCGAGTACAAGATGCTGCGCACCGACATCCTTCACGACGTCGGCGCCTCGCTGAACCCGTCCATCGACATCGGTCAGGTCGAGGGTGGTTTCATCCAGGGCATGGGCTGGCTGACCATGGAAGAGCTGGTCTGGAACAACAAAGGCAAGCTGATGACCAACGGCCCGGCCAGCTACAAGATCCCGGCCGTGGCGGACATGCCGCTGGACCTGCGGGTGAAGCTGGTGGAAAACCGCAAGAACCCGGAAGACACGGTGTTCCATTCCAAGGCTGTCGGCGAGCCGCCGTTCATGCTCGGGATTGCCTCGTGGTGCGCGATCAAGGATGCGGTGGCGAGCCTCGGTGATTACAAACATCAGCCGCAGATCGATGCGCCGGCGACGCCGGAGCGGGTGTTGTGGGGTTGTGAGCAGATGCGTCAGTTGAAGGCTGTGAAAGCGGTTGCGACTGAAACCGAGTTGGCTCCGCTCTAGGACCGAGGCGCGGCCATTCGCGAGCAGGCTCGCTCCCACATTTGGAATGCATTTCCCTGTGGGAGCGAGCCTGCTCGCGAAGAGGCCCGAACAGACAACGATGTTGTAGGGGTGAACTATGTACAACTGGATCGACGCCCTCGCCGACCTGCAGAACCAGGGCGAGCCCTGTGTGCTGGTGACGATCATCGAAGAACTCGGCTCGACGCCACGCAACGCCGGCTCGAAAATGGTCATCAGCGCTAATCAGAGTTTCGACACCATCGGTGGCGGGCATCTGGAATACAAAGCCATGCAGATCGCCCGCGAGATGCTCGCCAGCGGCAAGCAGGACACTCATCTGGAGCGCTTCAGCCTCGGCGCCAGCCTGGGCCAGTGCTGCGGCGGCGCGACCGTGTTGCTGTTCGAACCGATGGGCCAGGTGCAGGCGCAAATCGCCGTGTTCGGGGCCGGTCACGTTGGCCGCGCCTTGGTGCCGCTGCTCGCCAGCCTGCCCTGCCGGGTGCGCTGGATCGATTCGCGCGAGGCCGAATTCCCCGAACACATTCCCCACGGCGTGCGTAAAATCGTTTCCGAAGAGCCTGTGGATGAAATCGATGAACTGCCCGCCGGCAGTTACTGCATCGTCATGACCCACAACCATCAACTCGACCTTGAACTCACTGCCGCGATTCTCAAGCGCAACGACTTCGCCTACTTCGGCCTGATCGGTTCGAAGACCAAACGCGCGAAGTTCGAACACCGTTTACGTGATCGCGGTTTCGACAGCGGCGTCGTGCAACGCATACGCTGCCCGATGGGCATCGGCGAAGTCAAAGGCAAACTGCCTGTGGAAATCGCCATCTCCATCGCCGGCGAAATCATCGCCACCTACAACGCCAACTTCGGCCAGCAGACTGCCAGCGCCGAACCGATTGCCAAACTGCTGCCGGTGTCGCGGCGCAGTCAAGCGACCAAACTCAAAGCCTCAAACTGATTAGAGAACCCTCATGCCTCTGACTCGCAAAGCCTACCGCGCCGCCATCCTGCACAGCATCGCCGACCCCGCCGAAGTCGGGATCGAAGCCTCCTACGAATATTTCGAGGACGGCCTGCTGGTGGTCGATGGCGGCAAGATCAGCGCCCTTGGCCATGCCAGTGATTTGCTGCCGACCCTGCCGGCGGACATCGAAATCGAGCATTACCAAGACGCGTTGATCACCCCGGGCTTCATCGATACCCACATTCACTTTCCGCAAACAGGCATGGTCGGTGCCTACGGCGAGCAACTACTCGACTGGCTGAACACCTACACCTTCCCGTGCGAAAGCCAGTTCGGCGACAAGGCCCACGCCGACGAAGTCGCTGACATTTTCGTCAAGGAGCTGCTGCGCAACGGCACCACCACCGCACTGGTGTTTGGCAGCGTGCACCCGCAATCGGTGAACTCGTTATTTGAAGCGGCCGAGAAGCTCGACCTGCGCATGATCGCCGGCAAGGTGATGATGGACCGCAACGCCCCGGACTACCTGACCGACACCGCCGAATCGAGCTACGTCGAAAGCAAGGCGCTGATCGAACGCTGGCACGGCAAGGGCCGCCTGCACTACGCGGTCACCCCGCGCTTCGCGCCGACCAGCACCCCGGAACAACTGACCCTCGCCGGGCAACTGCTGACCGAATACCCGGATCTGTACATGCAGACCCACATCAGCGAAAACCTCAAGGAAATCGAGTGGGTCAAGGAGCTGTTCCCGGAGCGCAAGGGCTACCTCGACGTTTATGACCACTACAAACTGCTCGGCGAGCGCTCGGTGTTCGCCCACGGCGTGCACCTGTGCGACGACGAATGCGCGCGACTGGCGGAAACCGGTTCGGCGATCTCGTTCTGCCCGACCTCGAACTTCTTCTTGGGTAGCGGCCTGTTCAACCTGCCGATGGCCGAGAAGCACAAGCTCAATGTCGGTCTGGGCACTGACGTTGGCGGCGGCACCAGTTTCTCGCTACTGCAGACGCTGAACGAAGCGTACAAAGTGATGCAACTGCAAGGTGCGCGACTGAGTCCGTTCAAGTCACTGTACCTGGCGACCCTGGGTGGCGCGCGGGCGCTGCGTCTGGAAGACAAGATCGGCACCCTGCAACCGGGTTCCGACGCCGACTTCCTGGTGCTCGATTACAACGCGACGCCGCTGCTGAGCTACCGTTTGAAGCAGGCCAACAACATTGCCGAGACGTTGTTTGTGTTGATGACGCTGGGCGATGACCGCACGGTGCAGCAGACGTATGCGGCGGGTGCGCTGGTGCATCAGCGCTGAGTTTTTTCCAAGGCATAAAAAATCCCCCGGTGGTGTGCACCCCGGGGGATTTTTTGTTGCCTTTCAGATTGCTATCGCTGGCAAGCCAGCTCCCACAGGTTTCTCGATGTATCGCAGATTTGGTGAACCCCACAATTCCCTGTGGGAGCTGGCTTGCCAGCGATTGGGGCGACTCGGTCTAAGTCAGAGCTTGGCCGCAGGGCGCCCCGGCTTCTTGGTCTGCAACAAATGCGAGAACACCGCATGCAGATCATCCGACGCGCCTTCCTCGTCGAGGTTGAGCTTGCTGTCGATGTGATCCATGTGATGCATCATCAGATTCACCGCCAACTCACCGTCGCGCTTCTCGATCGCGTCGATCAACTGGGTGTGTTCGTCGTACGAGCAATGCGAGCGGTTGCCGCTTTCGTACTGGGCAATGATCAGCGACGTCTGCGAAACAAGGCTGCGCTGGAAGCTGATCAACGGGGCGTTCATCGCCGCTTCCGCCAGTTTCAGGTGGAATTCGCCCGACAGACGAATACCGGCGCCGCGATCGCCACGGGAGAAGCTGTCGCGCTCGTCGTTGACCATCTGCCGCAGCTCGGCGATCTGCTCGGCGGTGGCGTGTTGCACCGCCAACTCAGTGATCGCGCGTTCGACCAGGCGACGGGCAAGAAACACCTGACGGGCTTCTTCAACGCTCGGGCTGGCAACCACCGCGCCGCGGTTCGGTCGCAACAGCACCACGCCTTCATGGGCCAGACGCGACAGCGCGCGGCGAATGATGGTGCGGCTGACCCCAAAGATTTCCCCCAGCGCTTCTTCGCTCAACTTGGTGCCGGGCGCCAGACGCTGTTCGAGGATGGCCTCGAAGATATGCGCGTAGACAATATCGTCCTGGGTTCCGCTGCGGCCGGCTTTGCCTGCTCGCGGTTGTTTCTTGAGGGGTTGCAACTGTTCGTTCATGGGCACTCGAGTCGGGAGAACTGCGGCGAATAGACCGTGACTGTAATACGGCACAGTAGGTCGCTGGCAAGTATCGCGTAAAAAACAGCGCGATTGTACACAATGGAAGGTGGCAACACGACTGTACGGCTGTTTGTGACTTCCGCTGTATTGCAACGATCCGTTACGTTTGAGTTTAGGCTTGTTCGCAGAATCCGCCGCCAGAACACCGCCTCCCCTGTAGGAGCTGCCGAAGGCTGCGATCTTTTGACTTTGATTTTAAGAAGCAAGATCAACAGATCGCAGCCTTCGGCAGCTCCTACAAGGGTTTGCGTCATGGCGGACATCTTCATTGGTATAAGGAACACCGCCGTCATGAACGACGCCACGCACACTCAACTGCGCCCACTGGCCGACACATCACCATCGGCGATCGTCGCGGGATTCATCGCGATGATGACTGGCTACACCAGCTCGCTGGTGCTGATGTTCCAGGCCGGGCAAGCGGCCGGGCTGAGCAGCGGGCAGATTTCTTCGTGGATCTGGGCGATCTCGATCGGTATGGCGGTCTGTTCGATTGGTTTGTCGCTGCGTTATCGCACGCCCATCACCATCGCCTGGTCGACCCCCGGTGCAGCGTTGCTGATCACCAGCCTCGGCGGCGTGAGCTATGGCGAGGCCATTGGCGCCTACATCACCTGCGCCGTGCTGGTGACGATCTGCGGCCTGACCGGCAGCTTCGAACGCTTGGTGAAAAAGATCCCGGCGTCGCTGGCGGCGGCATTGTTGGCAGGGATTCTGTTCAAGATCGGCAGTGAAATCTTCGTCGCCGCGCAGCACCGCACCGGGCTGGTGCTGGGGATGTTCTTCACTTATCTGCTGATCAAACGCCTGTCGCCGCGTTATGCCGTGCTCGCCGCGCTGCTGATCGGCACCGCGCTGTCAGGCTTTATGGGTCTGCTCGACTTCAGCGGTTTTCATCTGGAAGTGGCGACACCGGTGTGGACCACCCCGCACTTCTCGCTGGCGGCGACCATCAGCATCGGCATTCCGCTGTTCGTGGTGGCCATGACCTCGCAGAACATGCCCGGCATCGCCGTGCTGCGCGCCGACGGTTACAACGTGCCGGCCTCACCGCTGATCACCACCACCGGTATTGCCTCGCTGCTGCTGGCGCCATTCGGCTCCCACGGCATCAACCTTGCAGCGATCAGCGCGGCAATCTGCACCGGACCGCACGCCCATGAAGATCGCAACAAGCGCTACACCGCTGCGGTCTGGTGCGGGATTTTCTACGGGATTGCCGGGGTGTTCGGCGCCACGTTGGCGGCGCTGTTTGCCGCGCTGCCGAAGGAACTGGTGCTGTCGATTGCCGCGCTGGCGCTGTTCGGTTCGATCATCAATGGCTTGAGCATTGCCATGACCGAGGTGAAGGAACGGGAGGCGGCGCTGATTACCTTTATGGTCACGGCGTCGGGGTTGACGCTGTTTTCCATTGGGTCGGCGTTTTGGGGGATTGTGGCGGGGGTTTTGACCTTGCTGATCCTCAATTGGCGCAAAGTTTAAGGCAAAAGATCAAAAGCCCCTCATCGGAACGCCGCCCGCCTATCCCTCTCCCGGAGGGAGAGGGGACTGACCGCGTTGTATGCGGGAGTTTTAGCGACATGTGATCCCGAGTTGAACTCAGGCTTTGAAAAGCCCATAAATCGGCCCCCTCTCCAGGGGGAGAGGGCTGGGCGGGCGGCGTTCCGATGAGGGGTAGATTCACCGCCAAACCAAAACCGAACCCCAACCACCAGACGAAAAAAAACGGCGACCCTCAGGTCGCCGTTTTTTTCAGTATCACTTAGCCGCGTTGATCGGCTTTTCCGGATACCAAACGTCCAGCAACGGGCTGACTTCATACTTGGTCAGCTCGGAGCGGGTTTTCAGCCAGGCTTCAACGGCAGCGCGCTGCTCTTCGTTGACCGAGCCACGCTTCTGCAGGCAAACCAGACCGAAGTCATCGCCGCCCACATAACCCAGACCATTGGCTTCCATGGCTTCTTTGATGAAGGCTTCGAGGAAAGCGTCAATGGCTTCTTCGGACAAGTCTTCTTTGAAGTCCAGGTTCAGTTCGAAACCCAGCTCTTGAAATTCATCAACGCACAGTTTTTTGCGCAGACGCTGGGAACGGTTAGTCGCCATTGGAACAATCCTCTTAAGTATTAACGGCCGGCACTTTACCAGTTTAAGCCGCCGATTGCCCGACTCTCTGGCCCCTGAAGCCGACCGCCTGTAAAAAAATAACGTATTGGCCGGCCCCGACAAGGCACAAGCTGTAACACCTTGGGGCATAATGCCGACACTTTCATGACCGCTGAGGGCTTTTTCATCCATGTCCTCGTTATTTTCCCCTCGACTGTAGGGTTTTATTTCATATGATCAAATCGTTGCGTCCTCTGTTTCTAGCCGGCCTTCTTTTGCCCCTGGCCCTGCCTGTTTCCGCTGCCACCATCAATACTTCCCTCACCCCGAATGTCGAAAAAGCCCTCAAAGCCAGCAAATTGCAGCCCAGCGCCCTGTCGCTGGTGATGGTGCCGCTGGACGGCCCGGGCACGCCGACCGTGTTCAACGCCGACGTGTCGGTCAACCCGGCCTCGACCATGAAACTGGTGACCACTTACGCGGCGCTGGAAATGCTCGGCCCCAACCATCAGTGGAAGACCGAGTTCTACACCGATGGCGACCTGAACGGCGGTATCCTCAACGGCAACCTCTACCTCAAGGGCGGCGGCGATCCAAAGCTGAACATGGAAAAGCTCTGGCTGCTGATGCGCGACCTGCGCGCCAACGGTGTGACGCAAATCACCGGTGATCTGATCCTCGACCGTAACTTCTTCGTGCAGCCAGTGCTGCCGGAATTCAACGATGACGGTAATGACGAGAACAAGCCGTTCCTGGTCAAACCCGACTCCTTGCTGGTCAACCTCAAGGCCCTGCGCTTTGTTGCCCGTAACGATAACGGCCGGGTGCTGATCTCGGTTGAGCCGCCGATTGCCAGCGTGCGTATCGAAAACACTGTCAAAGCGCTGCCTTCCAAACAATGCACCGGCGGCGTGCGCTACAACCCGGTGCCGCAGGCCGATGGCAGCGTGACCGTGACCGTGGCCGGCCAGTTGGGCGAAGGTTGCAGTTCGCAGACTTATCTGTCGCTGCTCGACCACGCGACCTACACCGCCGGCGCCGTGCGCGCGATCTGGAAAGAACTGGGTGGCAGCATTCAGGGCAAGGATCGTCTGGCCTCGACCCCGAGCAACGCGAAACTGCTGGCTCGTGCCTACTCCCCGGACCTGGCGGAAATCATCCGCGACATCAACAAATACAGTAACAACACCATGGCCCAGCAGCTGTTCCTCAGCCTTGGCCAACGCTTCCGCAACGACGCCGACGGTGATGACGCCAAGGCAGCGCAACGCGTAGTGCGTCAGTGGATGGCGAAGAAAGGCATCACTGCACCACATCTGGTGATGGAGAACGGCTCCGGTTTGTCTCGCGCCGAACGTGTCAGCGCCCGTGAGATGGCGAGCATGCTGCAAGCGGCGTGGCACAGCCCGTATGCTGCCGAGTACATCAGCTCGCTACCGATTGCCGGTACCGACGGCACCATGCGTAAACGCCTGAAAACCACGGCGATGCGCGGTGAGGCTCACGTCAAGACCGGCACCCTGAACACCGTGCGCGCGATCGCCGGTTTCAGCCGTGATGTGAATGGCAACACCTGGGCAGTGGTGGCGATCCTCAATGACAAGGCACCGTTTGGGGCATCGTCGGTGCTCGATCAGGTGCTGCTGGATCTGTACAAGCAGCCGAAACTGCCGCAGACCGCTTCGGTTCTCTGATCACCGCGGCTCCTGTAGGAGTGAGCCTGCTCGCGATAGCGTCAGTCCAGATACATCATGTGTGACTGACATACCGCAATCGCGAGCAGGCTCACTCCTACAAGGGAACAGCGTCGCGGCTTAGCTCATCTGTTCGACGCGATCACGCCCGCGCTGCTTCGCCATATACACCCCAGAATCCGCCCGCAGCAACAGCGCATCCGCGCCCTCCCCCGGTCGCCAACTGGCGATACCAAAACTCGCGGTCACCACGCCAACCACATCCACCGGCGCACTGCGCAAACCCTGCCATAACTCGATCGCCAGCGTGTGCGCATGCTCGCCGTCGATGTCCGGGCACAGCACCATGAACTCTTCGCCGCCCAACCGACAAAACACATCGGTACGCCGCAGACGATGGCCGATGCGCTCGCACACCGCTTGCAGCACCCGGTCGCCCACAGCGTGGCCGTACTGATCGTTGATACGTTTGAAATGGTCGATGTCGAGCATGATCACCGACAACTCGCCGCCGCCGCGCTCGACCCGGGCCATTTCCGTGGTCAGGCGTTCCTGGAAGTAGCGGCGGTTATGGATGCCGGTCAACGAGTCGGTCACCGACAATGCGCGCAATTCTTCTTCCACGCGTTTCAGGTCGGAAATATCCGAGATATAGCCGTGCCAGAGTACGCCGCCGCCCGGCAGTTCTTCCGGCGTCGCCTCACCGCGCACCCAGCGCAGGCCGCGCTCGGGCAGTTGCACGCGATATTCCTCGCGCCACGGGCTGAGGCTGTCGGCCGAGGCGCGAATGGAAGAGCGCACACGAGTAACGTCCTGTGGATGAATGCGCGTGAAGATCGCTTCGGCGTTGAACAACAGCACGTCCGGCTCCAGCTCGTAGATCTCGCGGATGCCGTCGCTGGCGTAGATCACGCTGAAGCGCCCATCGAATTCCATCCTGAATTGATAAATACCGCCGGGCACGTGCGCGCTGAGTTTCTTCAGCAACACATCCCGCGCCGCCAGCACCTCGTGCACGCGCTTGCGCTCGGTGATGTCGATGCAGATCGCCAGATGCCCGACCCACAACCCTTGTTCATCGAGCACCGGCGTGGCGAGCATGTTCACCGGCAAATGACTGCCATCGCTGCGCACCAGCGTCCACTCCCGGGCTTCGTGGCCGCCGACCTCACCGCCCTCGACCAGCATCGCGTGGCAGGTCGGGATGCTTTTCCCGTAGCGCGCACTCAACTCGGCAGCGCGGGCCATCAGCTCACGGGGCAGGTGCAGGTTTTCCAGGGTCATGTGCCCGACGACTTCGGCACTGCTGTAACCGAGCATTTGTTCGGCGCCGGGGTTGAAGGTGTTGATCACGCCGCGCAAGTCGGTGGCGATGATCGCCACCTGCGTCGCTGCATTCAGCACGCCGCGCAACTGACCGTGGGTGCCGCGCAATTCCTGTTCGCTGGCGTGCAGCTCCTGCGTGCGCAGTTCGACCATGCGCAAGGCGCGCTGACGTTGACTGACCAACACGTAGAGCAAGGCGCTGAGCAGCAGACTGAGCAAGCCCCCCAGGATGATCACACTGCCGACCGACGAATGGTTGGCCTGCGCGAAGGCGTCGCTCGGCAGGATATCGACCTGATAGTCGTGATCGGCCATGCGCAGTAATCGCGTGGCCGACAGGTCGCTCGGCGCCGGCTCATTGGTCGACTCGAACAACACTTCGTGCTGATCATTGGTCGACATGTCGAGAATGCGCACCGACAGATAATCATGGAAGGCATCCGGCAGACCGTCGGCCAGCAACTGGCGCATGCTGATTACCGCCATGACATAGCCAAAGGATTGGCGCTCGCCACTGTGGCTCACTGGCGCCACCAGCAGCACACCGCGCGCATAGGACGGCTCGATGCTGACCAGGTGCATCGGTTGCGACACCGCCAGCCCGCCGCGTTTGTCGGCACGTTGCAGGGTGTCCCGGCGCAAGGGTTGCGCCAGCAGGTCATAGCCCAGCGGTGAGCCGAGTCGACTCTGCGTCTGGCTGTAGAGCACCGGCACGTATTCCTCGCGTTCGCCCGCCAGTTGCAGTTCGCCCTGCGCATTCAGCTCACGAATCGTGAAGTGGGTCAGGCCTTCGTCACGCACGCGCTGCTCAAACGCAGCGCGCTCGGCCCCATTGACCTTGAGGGCAAACGAATAGGCCTGGGTACGCATCAATAAGGGGTGGGTGTAACCGTCGAATTCGGCGCGGGACACCGATTCAGAGTTGGCGAAGAAGCGGCGCAGGCCGTCGAGGCGTTGCTCCTGATCCTGAAAGCGTTCTTCGATGCGGGTGTAACGTTCGTTGGCCAGCAGTTGAAAACGCTGACGGGTCTGTTGCTGGAATTGATTGAGGGTGGCCCAGGCGAGCAGCCCCGTGAGAACCCCGCCGGCGAGCAATACCAGCAGCGCGACCAGCCAGGCCGAGACGTCTTCGCTGATGAAACCCAGAATCTTTGGGCGCACGGGGTGCAACGACATAAAGACAACTCACACTACGCCAGCATTTACGGGAAAACCCCATTGACCGTGTGTGAGTTATAGCTATTAGCCACTAATTTAGCTAGCGCGGGCAGATCCACGGAGCCTTTAAAAATCAAGGCTCTGTGGATCCAATTGCGCCAAGCGTCAACGAGCCGTGATTTTCCAGGCGCGGTGAATCTTGGTGTTACGGGCAAAATCCGGGTCGATGGTCTGCGCGCTGATTTCCTCGACCGCGTAACGCTCGGCGAGGTTTTCTTCCAACTGGAACTTGCGGAAGTTGTTGGAGAAATACAGCACACCGCCCGGCGCCAGACGCGCCATGGCCAAGTCGATCAACTGCACCTGGTCACGTTGCACGTCGAAGATGCCTTCCATGCGCTTGGAGTTGGAGAAGGTCGGCGGATCGATGAAGATCAGGTCGTACTCGTCACGGCTGCTTTCCAGCCACGCCATCACATCGCCCTGCTCCAGACGGTTCTTGTCCGAGAAGCCGTTCAACGACAGGTTGCGGCGTGCCCAGTCGAGGTAGGTTTTCGACAGGTCGACACTGGTGGTGCTGCGCGCACCGCCCTTGGCCGCGTGCACACTGGCGGTCGCGGTGTAGCAGAACAGATTGAGGAAGCGCTTGCCGGCGGCCTCTTTCTGAATACGCATGCGCATCGGACGGTGATCGAGGAACAGGCCGGTATCGAGGTAGTCGGTGAGGTTGACCAGCAACTTCACGCCGCCCTCGCTGACTTCATTGAACTTGCCCTGTGCAGCCTGACGCTCGTACTGCTTGGTGCCGCTCTGGCGCTCGCGGCGTTTGACCACCACGCGGCTCTTGTCAACGTTCAGCGCCTGCGGAATGGCCGCCAGCGCGTCGAACATGCGCGCCGAGGCTTTTTCCGGGTCGATCGATTTTGGCGCGGCGTATTCCTGGACGTGCACCCAATCGTGGTACAGGTCGATGGCCATCGCATATTCAGGCATGTCGGCATCGTAGACGCGGTAGCAATCGATGCCTTCGCGCTTGACCCACTTGCCCATGGCCTTGAGGTTCTTTTGCAGGCGGTTGGCAAACATCTGTCCGCCTTCGCTCAAGCGCGGTTGCTCGATCACCGGCGCCGGGGCTGGCGTCGGCTTGATCGGGTTGCCGTTCTTGTTGAACTTGCGTTCTTGCGGCTCGTCCGGGGTCTGGTCGTAAGCCGCTTGCTCACGCTCGGCCTGACGCTGTTCCGGGGTACGCCGCTCGCCGGTGACGAACTGATCCGGCAGCACTTTGATCAACAGCAGTTTGCACGGCAGCGCGCCGTTCCAGAACGAATACTGTTTGTGGCTACGAATGCCCATGCGCTTGCCCAGATCCGGGGCGCCGGTGAACACCGCCGCTTCCCAGTTCAGGCAAGCCTGACGCAGGCGCTCGCCGAGGTTCTGGTAGAGATACAGCAGGCTGGCTTCGTCACCGAGACGCTCGCCGTACGGCGGGTTGCAGATGACCAGACCTTTCTGGTTCTGATCCGGACGCGGCTCGAAGGTCGCGACTTCGCCCTGGTAGATCTTGATCCACTCGCTCAGGCCAGCACGCTCAACGTTGTTGCGGCCTGGCTGAATCAGACGTGGGTCAGCTTCATAACCACGAATCCACAGCGGTGGCTTGGCCAGACCGGCAGCGGCACGCTCGACGGCTTCTTCGTGGAGCTTTTTCCACAGCGCCGGCACGTGACCCAGCCATGCGGTGAAGCCCCACTGCTCACGGCGCAGGTTCGGCGCCATATCAGCGGCGATCATGCCGGCTTCGACGAGGAACGTACCGACACCGCACATCGGGTCAGCCAGCGCGCCGCCTTCAGCGGCAATGCGCGGCCAGCCGGAACGGATCAGGATCGCCGCCGCGAGGTTTTCCTTCAGCGGTGCAGCGCCCTGCTGCAGACGGTAACCGCGCTGGTGCAGGCTGTGGCCGGACAGGTCAAGGGAGAGAATCGCTTCGCCGCGATCCAGACGCAGGTGAATGCGCAGGTCCGGGTTGAGCTTGTCGATCGACGGACGGTCGCCCTGCGGCGTACGCAGTTTGTCGACGATGGCGTCTTTGACTTTCAGGGCACCGAAGTGGGTGTTGTCGATGCCTGAGCCGTGGCCGCTGAATTCAACGGCCAGGGTGCCGTCGCTGAGCATGTGATCCTGCCAGTCAATGTCGAGCACGCCGTGGTACAGGTCTTCAGCGTCTTTCATCGGGAAACGCTTGAGTACCAGCAACACGCGGTTGGCCAGACGCGACCAGAGGCACAGGCGATAAGCGGTTTCCATGGTCGCCATGCCACGCACGGCGGAAGTGTGCTCGCGCGCTTCTTCAAGGCCAAGCCCGACGGCTTCCTCGATGAGCAGGCCTTCAAGACCTTTAGGGCAAGTGAGGAAGAGTTCGAAACGGTCGGACATGGTATTTCCAGAGCCTTTGGCTAGTGAATCGGCAACGCATTGCCGATCCGGTTTTCAATCAGGCGCTTTTCTAAAAGAACGCCCGCGTGGCACGAAGGTGTGCCGTTCCATCCCCGCTGCTCGGGTTAAAAGAGCTTAGATGCCGGGACAGATAAAAAAGTTGATGAAACAAAAAGTCTTAAAGCGACCCTTCGTCGCTTTATACCCCAGCGCAAACGTGGGTCATTCTCACTAAAGAATTAACCCCATCATGCAGCGCGGGGCCGATCATACCGGGGTTTGCTGAAAAACCGTGCATGAAACCCGTCGTTACTTATGGCTGTAGCACCAATTTCGTTACGTCCTTATGACAAAACGATCATTCCCTCGGTGTGACTCATTGGTTAGAACTGAACACAGGTTGACGTCGCAACGGCGTCAACACCTTGGCTCGCCACGCCGGCAGCGAGCCGCACCATGGCAGGTTTCTTCTGCCAGACCTCAGTTGAGGTCAACGCGACACAAAACAGTCAACAAGTGAGGGAAACACCCTATGAGAAGACTTAAGCGTGATCCGTTGGAAAGAGCATTTTTGCGCGGATATCAATATGGCGTTGGTGGCAAATCCCGTGAGCTTTGCCCATTTACTCTACCGTCGGTACGCCAAGCCTGGATTAACGGCTGGCGAGAAGGACGCGGCGACAACTGGGACGGTATGACCGGCACTGCGGGAATCCACAGACTCAACGAACTTCACGCCGTCGGCTGACACAGGGCATTAATTCCGACACGACAATCTGAATTTGTAGCGACTTACCATGCACGTCCTTCCCGGACGGCGGGCTGCGGCCCAGGGGCTCCTTCGAGGAGCCCTTTTTATTGCATGGATTTTTGTGCCGAGCGCATAACCTGTAGGAGTGAGCCTGCTCGCGATAGCGGTCTGTCAGTCGCTGATGAAGTGACCGAAAGAAAGCTATCGCGAGCAGGCTCACTCCTACAAGGGAACAGTAGTGTCTATGGATCAGCGCAGGGCGGCGATCGCGTCTACCGATTCACGAATCAGCGCCGGGCCTTTATAGATAAAGCCAGAGTAGATCTGCACCAGGCTCGCACCGGCCAGAATCTTCTCGGCAGCATGCTTGCCTTCGGTAATCCCGCCAGCCGCAATGATCGGCAAACGCCCCGCCAACTCACCCGCCAGCACCTTCACGGTATTGGTGCTCTTCTCCCGCACTGGTGCGCCGGACAAACCGCCCGCCTCGTCGCCATGCTCCATACCTTCGACGCCAACACGGCTCAGGGTGGTGTTGGTCGCGATCACCGCGTCCATGCCGGTTTCGATCAGCGCCTGAGCAACCTGTGCGGTTTCTTCATCGGTCATGTCCGGCGCGATCTTGATCGCCAGCGGCACATGCTTGCCGTGACGCAAGGCCAGTTCGGCGCGGCGGGTAGCCAGATCGGCGAGCAACTGCTTGAGCGAATCACCAAATTGCAGGCTGCGCAGGCCCGGAGTGTTCGGCGAGCTGACGTTGACTGTCACATAGCTGGCGTGGGCGTAAACCTTGTCCAGGCAGATCAGGTAATCGTCGACCGCGCGCTCAACCGGCGTATCGAAGTTCTTGCCGATGTTGATGCCCAGCACGCCTTTGTATTTCGCCGCTGCCACACGCGCCAGCAGGTTATCGACACCGAGGTTGTTGAAACCCATGCGGTTGATGATCGCCTCGGCTTCCGGCAGGCGGAAGATCCGTGGTTTCGGGTTGCCCGGCTGCGGGCGTGGGGTCACGGTGCCGATTTCAACAAAACCGAAACCCAGTTGCGCGAAGCCATCGATGGCCGCGCCGTTCTTGTCCAGACCGGCCGCCAGCCCCACCGGGTTCGGGAACTCGAGGCCCATGACCGTCACCGGCTTCTTTGCCGGCGCCTTGCACAGCAAGCCGTTGAGGCCCAAACGCCCACCCGCGCCGATCAGATCCAGCGACAGATCGTGGGAGGTTTCCGGGGAAAGTTTGAACAACAGCTGACGGGCCAGGGTGTACATGGGCGGCGATGACTCGGGCGGCGAAAAGAGGCGGCGATTATAGCCGGGCATCGACCTGCGGCGCGAGGCGCACGCGCAAATCGCTGTCTCTGGCATATGCCTTGCACCCTCCTGGCTATCAGCGCGCCGGTCAATGACGGCAGGCGGGCACGGACAATGGCGTCGTCTTCGGGGTTTGCCTGCGCAAAGTCCGGGGCGGCGCTTTTTTTTCGAGGTACGTTGGATGAATGAACCTTCGGTAGGGCCACTGGCCTGGGTCAATGGCAGCGATGCCCCGGAAAAAAGCGCGATCAACCTCGGCTTCATGGCCCTGAGCGATTGCGCGTCGGTGGTGGTCGCAGCCACACAGGGCTTCGCCCAGCCTTATGGATTGACGCTGAACCTCAAGCGCCAGAGCTCATGGGCGAATCTGCGCGACAATCTGGTCAGCGGCGAACTCGACGCCGCGCACAGTTTGTACGGACTGATCTACGCCGTGCACCTGGGTATCGGCGGGGTCGCCCCGACGGATATGGCCGTACTGATGGGCCTGAATCAGAACGGTCAGAGCCTCAACCTCTCTCACGGCCTGCGAAACCTCGGCGTGAGCAGTCCTGAAGCGCTGGACCGGCACGTGCACCAAAGCCGCGCAAAACTCACCTTCGCGCAGACCTTCCCCACCGGCACTCATGCCATGTGGCTGTATTACTGGCTGGCGAGTCAGGGCATTCATCCACTTCAGGATGTCGACAGCGTGGTGGTGCCGCCGCCGCAAATGGTCGCGCACCTGCAAGCCGGACGCATCGACGGTTTTTGTGTCGGCGAGCCTTGGGCGGCCAGCGCGGTGCAGCAGGATCTTGGTTTCACGCTCGCGACCAGCCAGACGATCTGGCCCGATCACCCGGAAAAAGTCCTTGGCTGCACTCGCGAATTTGTCGAGCAATACCCGAACACCGCACGAGCGCTGGTGATGGCGATCCTTGAAGCCAGCCGCTTTATCGAAGAGAGCCCGGAAAATCGTCGCAGCACCGCGCAATTGCTCAGCGCGCCGGAGTATCTGGACGCGCCGCTTGCGTGCATCGAACCGCGTTTTCTCGGTGACTATGCCGATGGGCTGGGCAATCGTTGGCAGGATCCTCATGCGCTGCGCTTTCACGGCAACGGTGAAGTGAATTTGCCGTACTTGTCCGATGGCATGTGGTTCATGACCCAGTTCCGCCGCTGGGGTTTGCTGCGCGAAGATCCGGACTACCTCGGCGTCGCCAGCCAGGTTCAGCGGCTGGACGTCTACCGCGACGCCGCCACCGCTGTCGGCATCGCCGCATGGGGCACCGACATGCGCAGCAGCCAATTGCTCGACGGCAAGGTCTGGGACGGCAGCGACCCGGCCGCTTACGCGCGCAGTTTCAAGTTGCACGCGTTGAACGACGACGCCCCCCTTCTCGCCCGCCGCTGACAGGAGACCGCGAACATGTTGCGCATTCTGTTGATCAACGACACAGCGAAAAAAGTCGGGCGTCTGAAAGCTGCGTTGACCGAGGCCGGTTTCGAGGTGATCGACGAGTCCGGCCTGACCATCGACCTGCCCGCGCGCGTCGAAACGGTGCGCCCGGACGTGATCCTGATCGATACCGAGTCACCGAGCCGCGATGTCATGGAGCAAGTGGTACTGGTCAGCCGCGACCAGCCACGGCCGATCGTGATGTTTACCGACGAGCATGACCCCGGTGTGATGCGTCAGGCGATCAAGTCCGGGGTCAGTGCGTACATCGTCGAAGGCATTCACGCCCAGCGCTTGCAGCCGATTCTCGATGTGGCGATGGCACGATTCGAGAGTGATCAGGCTTTGCGTGCGCAGCTGCAGGCGCGAGACCAGCAACTGGCCGAGCGCAAGCGTATTGAGCTGGCCAAGGGTTTGTTGATGAAGATGAAGGACTGCAATGAGGAAGAGGCGTACACCCTGATGCGGCGCCAGGCGATGAGTCGGCAGCAGAAGCTGATTCAGGTGGCGGAGCAGATTATTGCCATGAGTGAGTTGTTGGGCTGAAAGCGCTGAACGCTTGAAAAGCCCCTCACCCTAGCCCTCTCCCGGAGGGAGAGGGGACCGATCGAGGTGTTCTGACGTCAAACATCGACCTGAAAGACCGAGTCGATTATGGATTCACAGCAGAAATCACAGGTCGGCGTAGTTCGCGAGCATCCCCTAATCAGTCCCCTCTCCCTCTGGGAGAGGGTTAGGGTGAGGGGCTTTTGATTTTCAGGTTATTGGCACAAATCTCGCTAAGTAAAACGCACAGGTAACCAACGGCGGTTGCCCCACCTACGACAAAGACGTCGCTCACCCGTTCGCCCAACCGGCGCATCAGGGAGCGGCGTTTTTGCGTTTTGGCCCCACAGACCGGGGCCGGTGGTGCGGCCGTGGCGGCGCCCCACCTGCTGTTGCATGACTCCTTTCGAGACTCTTTTCAGCTGAGGTGCGCGATGAATTCAAGCTTCTGGAAATCCGGCCACACCCCGACCCTGTTCGCGGCCTTCCTGTATTTCGACCTGAGCTTCATGGTCTGGTACCTGCTCGGTCCGCTGGCGGTGCAGATTGCCGCCGACCTGCAGCTAACCACGCAACAACGCGGTCTCGTCGTCGCCACGCCGATCCTCGCCGGTGCAGTGCTGCGTTTTGTGATGGGCATGCTCGCCGATCGGCTGTCGCCGAAAACCGCCGGCCTGATTGGCCAGGTCATCGTCATCTGCGCGCTGTTCGGCGCCTGGAAACTCGGCATCCATA
This sequence comes from Pseudomonas sp. 29, assembly GCF_002754355.1. Classification (NCBI taxonomy): domain Bacteria; kingdom Pseudomonadati; phylum Pseudomonadota; class Gammaproteobacteria; order Pseudomonadales; family Pseudomonadaceae; genus Pseudomonas; species Pseudomonas sp. 29. The sequence goes on along the minus strand of NZ_PEEY01000001.1, from coordinate 4,944,892 downwards.
GTTATGAGCAGGCGCTGATATTGGGTCTGTTCCTCGGCATGGCCGGCGCCTCGTTCGCCGTCGCCCTGCCGTTGGCGTCGCAGTGGTACCCGCCGCAGCATCAAGGCAAAGCCATGGGCATCGCCGGTGCGGGCAACTCCGGCACCGTGTTTGCCGCTCTGCTCGCGCCGGTGCTCGCCGCCGCGTTCGGCTGGAGCAATGTTTTCGGTTTCGCCCTGATTCCATTGATCCTGACGCTGGTGCTGTTCGCCTGGCTGGCGAAAAACGCGCCACAACGGCCGAAAGCCAAAGCCATGGCCGACTACTTCAAGGCGCTGGGCGACCGTGACAGCTGGTGGTTCATGTTTTTCTACAGCGTGACCTTCGGCGGCTTTATCGGCCTGGCCAGCGCCCTGCCCGGCTACTTCAACGATCAGTACGGTTTGAGCCCGGTGACCGCTGGCTACTACACCGCAGCCTGCGTGTTCGGCGGCAGCTTGATGCGGCCGCTGGGTGGCGCACTGGCTGATCGCTTCGGTGGTATTCGCACGTTGCTGGCGATGTACACCGTCGCCGCCGTGTGCATCGCGGCCGTCGGTTTCAACCTGCCAAGTTCCTACGCTGCTCTGGCGCTTTTCGTCTGCACCATGCTCGGTTTAGGGGCAGGCAACGGCGCAGTTTTCCAACTGGTACCGCAGCGTTTTCGTCTGGAGATCGGCGTGATGACCGGGCTGATCGGCATGGCCGGCGGCATCGGCGGTTTTGCCTTGGCCGCTGGCATGGGCGCGATCAAGCAGAGCACCGGCAGCTATCAACTGGCCCTGTGGTTGTTCGCCAGCCTTGGCGTGCTGGCGTGGTTTGGCCTGCACGGCGTCAAGCGTCGCTGGAGAACCACCTGGGGGTCGGCGGCAGTGACGGCGGCGCGGGTCTGAACCTTCGATGGCCCTGCAACTGAGTTTCGCCGAAGCCAGCGCCACCGGTCCGCGCGCGGAGAATCAGGACGCTTTGCGTCTGGTCACGCCCGCGCCGGCGCTGGCGGCGAGCAAGGGTTATCTGTTCGCCATCGCCGACGGCGTCAGCCAGTGTGCCGATGGCGGACTGGCTGCGCGTTCGACCTTGCAAGCCTTGGCGCTGGACTACTACGCCACACCGGAAACCTGGAGCGTGGCCCAGGCACTGGATCGCCTGCTGCTCGCGCAAAACCGCTGGTTGCAGGCCAACGGTGGTGGGCAACCGTTGCTCACCACGGTCAGCGCCTTGGTCATGCGTGGTCGGCGTTTCACCCTCGCCCATGTCGGCGATTGCCGGGTGTATCGCTGGCACGCCGACAGCTTGCAGCGAATCAGCGAAGACCACGTCTGGGATCAGCCGGGCATGCAGCATGTGCTCAAGCGTGCGCTAGGGCTGGATCAGCATCTGGTGCTGGACTTCCTTGATGGCGAACTGCGCGACGGCGAGTGCTTTGTTTTGCTCAGTGACGGAGTCTGGTCGACACTCGGCGATACCGCCATTGCGGCGATTCTGCGTGATCAACAGGATCTGCACAGTGCCGCGCAGACGCTGGTCAACGCCGCGCATCTGGCGGGGAGCCAGGACAATGCCAGTGCTTTGCTGGTGCGGGTGGATGCTTTGGGTGAGGCCAGTATCGGCGATGCGCTGATTCATCTGCAGCAATGGCCCCTGCCGCCACCGCTGAAACCCGGTCAGTCGTTCGAAGGCTGGCAAGTGCTGGACGTTGTCGCTCAGAGCCAGCAATCGCTGCTGTATCGGGTGATTGATGGACAAGGTCAGACGTGGCTTCTGAAAACCCTACCAACGCGTTCCGCCGATGATTCCTGCGCCGGGCAAGCACTGTTGTCCGAGGAATGGTTTCTGAAACGCGTAGCCGGTCGCCACTTTCCTGAAGTCCATGCCTGCCAGCAGCGTCAGCATTTGTACTACGTGATGCGGGAATATTCCGGGGCGACGCTGGCACAGCTGTTTCAACAGTCAGGCCCGCTGCCGTTGGCACAGTGGCAGGACATCGCCGAGCGCCTGTTGCGTGCGGTCGGGCTGCTGCATCGGCGACAGATTCTGCACCGGGACATCAAACCGGAAAATCTGCACGTGGGCGACGACGGCGAATTGCGTCTGCTGGATTTTGGCCTGGCGTACTGCCCGGGATTGTCCGAAGACGCGCCATCGACGCTGCCCGGGACACCCAGTTACATCGCTCCGGAAGTATTTCGCGGTGATCCGCCAAGTGTGTCGCAGGATTTGTATGCGGTCGGTGTGACCCTGTATTTCCTGCTGACAGGGCATTTTCCCTATGGCGAAATTGAAGCGTTTCAACGACCGCGCTTTGGTCTGCCGGTGAGCGCCAGTCGCTATCGGCCGGATCTGCCGGAATGGCTGGCGCAGAGTCTGGAGCGTGGCGTGGCGGCTGATCCGCAGCAACGGTTTGAAACGGCTGAAGAGTGGTTATTGGTGTTAGAACAGGGCGAGAGGCAGAGTTTGAGTGTGCGGCCCAGACCATTATTGGAGCGTGAGCCATTGAAGGTCTGGCGGACGATCGCGTTGCTGGCGTTGCTCGGAAATGTGGCGCTGCTGGTTTTGTTGTTTCACAGTTGAACCGCGTCGCGCCATTCGCGAGCAAGCTCGCTCCCACAGGAGATTTACGAACGACACGAATCCCCTGTGGGAGCGAGCTTGCTCGCGAAGGGGCCCGCCCAATCACTACAAATCCACCTGCCTGAATGCCCCACGAACGAGCAACCTGCGTCGATTCGGTGCAAAAAATCCCCGTCAATTACCGCTCCCGCCCAATAAACACGCCATTCCCCCACTTGGCACAACCACTGCATTACCCCACCCAACACACACATAAAGCCCAACCTTCAACGACGAAGGCTGCGCTTCCCGAGAGAACGGGACCAGGACAAAGGCGTCCTCGCTAGGCAACTAGCGGGACGCCTTTTTTTGTTTGCGCAAAATTTCTCGAGCAAGGCCTGACTGCCCACAAGAGGCCAGCCGCAGCTCCCCGGAGAACCTGATGAAAAAACTCAAACTGGTGATGATCGGCAATGGCATGGCCGGGGTCCGCACCCTCGAAGAACTGCTCAAGCTGAGCAACGAGCTGTACGACATCACGGTCTTCGGCGCCGAACCGCACACCAACTACAACCGCATTCTGCTGTCACCGGTGCTGGCCGGTGAGCAGACTTTCGAAGAGATCGTCCTCAACGACCTCGACTGGTACCTGGAAAACAACATCAAGTTGCTGCTCAACCGCAAAGTGGTGGAGATCGACCGGGTCAAACGCCGGGTGATCGCCGAGGACGGCACCGAAGCCGAATACGATCGCCTGCTGATCGCCACCGGCTCGACGCCGTTCATCCTGCCGATCCCCGGCAACACCCTGCACGGGGTGATCGGCTATCGCGACATCGCCGACACCCAGGCAATGATCGACACCGCTAAAACCCACAAACACGCGGTGGTCATCGGTGGCGGTCTGCTCGGTCTCGAAGCCGCCAATGGCCTGATGTTGCGCGGCATGCACGTCACCGTGGTGCACATCGGCGAATGGCTGCTGGAACGGCAACTGGACAAAACCAGCGGCCAACTCCTGCAAACTGCCCTCGAATCCCGAGGCTTGCATTTCCGTCTGTGCGAACAGACTCAGGCGCTGCACGATGCGGGCAATGGCCGGGTCGGCTCGGTGCAGTTCAAGAACGGCGAGATCATCCCGGCTGATCTGGTGGTAATGGCTGCCGGTATTCGTCCCAACACAGAATTGGCGGAAAAGGCCGGCATCCCGTGCAATCGCGGGATTCTGGTCAATGACACGCTGCAAACCTACGACCCGCGTATTTATGCCATCGGTGAATGCGCCAGCCACCGCGGCATTGCCTACGGTCTGGTCGCGCCGTTGTTCGAACAGGCCAAGGTCTGCGCCAACCACCTCGCACAACTGGGTTTCGCCCGTTATCAGGGTTCGGTGACCTCGACCAAATTGAAAGTCACCGGCATCGATCTGTTTTCTGCCGGCGATTTCATGGGCGGCGAAGGCACGGAAACCATCACCCTCTCCGACCCGATTGGCGGCGTGTACAAAAAACTGGTGATCAAGGATGACGTGCTGGTCGGCGCCTGTCTGTACGGCGATACGGCAGATGGCGGTTGGTATTTCCGGCAGATTCGTGAGAATCACGCCATCGGCGAAATCCGCGATCACCTCATGTTTGGAGAAAATGCGTTAGGCGACGTAGGACATCAAGGCCAGGACAAAGCCATGGTCATGGCCGACACCGCCGAAGTCTGCGGCTGCAACGGCGTGTGCAAAGGCACCATCGTCAAAGCCATTCAGGAACACGGCCTGTTCAGCGTCGATGAGGTGAAGAAACACACCAAGGCTGCCAGCTCCTGCGGCTCCTGCGCCGGGCTGGTCGAGCAGATCCTGATCAACACCGTCGGCGGTGCGGCGGACGTCAAACCGAAAAGCGAAAAAGCCATCTGCGGTTGCAGCGACCTCAACCACGGGCAGATCCGCCAGGCTATTCGCGAACAGCATCTGCTGACCATCGCCGGGACCATGAGCTACCTCAACTGGCGCACGCCGAACGGCTGCGCAACATGCCGCCCTGCCCTCAACTATTACCTGATTTCCACTTGGCCCGGCGAAGCCAAGGACGATCCGCAATCGCGCCTGATCAACGAACGCGCCCACGCCAACATTCAGAAGGACGGCACCTATTCGGTGGTGCCACGGATGTGGGGCGGCGTGACCAATCCTTCGGAACTGCGGCGGATTGCCGACGTGGCCGACAAGTACAACGTGCCGATGGTCAAGGTCACCGGCGGTCAGCGCATCGATTTGCTCGGCATCAAGAAGCAGGACTTGCCCGGCGTCTGGAAAGACCTCGACATGCCGTCCGGGCATGCCTACGGCAAATCCATCCGTACCGTGAAGACCTGCGTCGGCAGCGAGTTCTGCCGCTTCGGCACGCAAAACTCGACACAACTGGGCATCGAGCTCGAGCACGATCTGTTCAACATGTGGTCGCCGCACAAAGTGAAACTCGCCGTCTCCGGTTGCCCCCGCAACTGCTCGGAAGCGGGGATCAAAGACGTAGGAATTATCGGTGTCGACTCCGGTTGGGAGATGTACATCGGCGGTAACGGCGGAATCAAAACCGAGGTCGCTGAGTTCTTCGTCAAGCTGAAAACCGCCGAGGAAGTCCGCGAATACAACGGCGCCTTCCTGCAGCTGTATCGCGAAGAAGCCTTCTACCTCGAACGCACCGTGCACTACCTGCAACGGGTCGGTATGGAGCACATCAAGAAAGCCGTGCTCGAAGACCCCGAGCGTCGCAAGGCCCTGAACGAGCGCCTGCAATTCTCTCTGTCGTTCGAGCAAGACCCTTGGAAAGAGCGTCTGGCGCAGCCGCAACTGAAGAAAGAATTCGACGTAATTCCCGTGAAAAACCTGGAGGTGCCGGCATGAACTGGCTGGATATCTGTGCCCTCGACGAGATCAATGCCCTCGGTTCGCGAATCATTGCCGGGCCGAAAGGTGACATCGCGATTTTTCGTACAAGCGACGATGAGGTTTTCGCCCTCGACGACCGCTGCCCGCACAAGGGCGGGCCATTGTCGCAAGGTTTGATCTACGGCAAACGTGTGGCCTGCCCGTTGCACAACTGGCAAATCGACCTCGAATCTGGCGAAGCTCAGGCGCCGGATATCGGTTGCGCGCACCATCACCCGGCGCGGGTCGAAAACGGTCGTGTACAACTGGCCCTGCGGGACGCCATCTGATGAGCCGCCAGACGACCGCCTCGACCTGCTGTTATTGCGGGGTCGGCTGCGGCGTGCTGATCGAGCATGACGGCGAGCGCATTCTCGGCGTCAGCGGCGATCCGGCGCACCCGGCCAACTTCGGCAAACTGTGCAGCAAAGGCTCGACCCTGCACCTGACCGGCGACCTGGCAGCCCGCGCGCTGTACCCGGAACTGCGTCTGGGCAAAGGCCTGGCGCGCAGCCGAACGGATTGGGATACGGCACTGGAACACGCTGCCAACGTGTTCGCCGAGACCATTGCCGAGCACGGCCCGGACAGCGTGGCGTTCTATATCTCCGGGCAGTTGCTGACCGAGGACTATTACGCCTTCAACAAACTGGCGCGGGCGTTGGTCGGGACCAACAACATCGACAGCAATTCGCGCCTGTGCATGTCTTCAGCAGTGGTCGGCTACAAACGCAGCCTCGGCGCCGATGCTCCTCCGTGCAGTTATGAAGACCTGGAACTCAGCGATTGCGTGATGATCGTCGGTAGTAACATGGCCTACGCCCATCCGGTACTTTTCCGTCGGCTGGAAGAGGCAAAATCCCGCCGCCCACAGATGAAAGTCATCGTCATTGACCCACGGCGTACCGACACCTGCGACCTCGCGGATCTGCACTTGGCGATTCTGCCGGGCACCGACGTCGCGTTGTTTCATGGAATTCTGCATCTGTTGCTGTGGGAAGACTGGATCGACCGTGACTTCATCAAGGCGCACACCGATGGCCTCGCCGACTTGAAAAATCTGGTGCGCGATTACACCCCGCAGATGGTTTCGCAACTGTGCGGGATCAGTGTCGAGCAATTGCAGCAATGCGCGGAATGGGTGGGCACCTCGCCGAGTTTTCTGTCGCTGTGGTGCATGGGCCTGAACCAGTCCACCGCTGGCAGCGCGAAGAACAGCGCGCTGATCAATCTGCACTTGGCCACCGGGCAAATCGGCCGTCCGGGTGCAGGACCTTTCTCCCTTACCGGTCAGCCAAATGCCATGGGCGGGCGTGAAACGGGCAGTTTGTCGAATCTGTTGCCGGGCCATCGAGACCCGGCCAACCCTGAACACCGTGCCGAAGTGGCGGCTTATTGGGGCGTTGATCGGTTGCCGGAAAATACTGGTCTCAGTGCCATCGAACTGTTCGAGCAAATGCGCAACGGCAAGATCAAGGCGTTGTGGATTGCCTGCACCAACCCTGCGCAATCGATGCCGGACCAACATGCTGTGCGAGCAGCGCTTGAGACCTGCCCGTTTGTGGTTCTGCAAGAAGCCTTTCGCACCACCGAAACCGCAGCATTCGCCGATCTCCTGCTGCCTGCCGCCAGTTGGGGCGAGAAAGAAGGCTCGGTGACCAATTCCGAGCGACGCATTTCCCACGTGCGTAAAGCCATCCTCCCACCGGGTGAGGCGCGGCCGGACTGGGCGATCACGGTAGATTTCGCACAACGTCTGGAGAAACGTCTGCGTCCCGCTGAGTCGAGCCTGTTTACGTTTAACCAACCTGCGCAGTTGTTCGATGAATTCAAAGGGCTGACCCGTGGACGGGATCTGGATATGTCCGGGATCAGCCACGCGCTGATCGACGAGATCGGACCGCAGCAATGGCCCTTCCCTGTCGGAGCGCGGCAAGGAACGCCACGACTGTACGAGGACGGCATTTTTCCGACCGCCAACGGACGCGCGCAATTCATATCCGACCCGTATCGCGCCGCTAAAGAGCAGCGCGATGCTCGCTTTCCACTGACGTTGATCACTGGCCGCTTGCGCGATCAATGGCACGGTATGAGCCGCACTGGCACGGCAGCGCAATTGTTCGGGCATGTCAGCGAAGCGGTGTTGAGCCTGCACCCGGACGAAATGCGCCGGCATCGTTTGCAGCCGGGCGATCTGGTCAACCTTAAAAGTCGTCGCGGCGCGGTAATCGTCGCGGTTGGCAGCGATGACAGCGTACGTCCGGGGCAAGCGTTTCTGCCGATGCACTGGGGCGACCGTTTTCTCAAGGGCGGTGTGAACAGCCTGACCCTGCCGGACTTTGATCCGCTGTCGAAGCAACCGGAGCTAAAACACAGCGGTGTGCGTCTCGAGCCGGTCAATCTGCCGTGGCAACTTTTCGCACTGATCGAGGGTGATGTTCAACGGCATTTCGAGACGCTACGACCGCTCTGTGAGGCATTTTCCTACGTGAGTCTCAGCCTTGTCGGACGTGAACGATCGGCATTGCTCATACGCGCGGCCAGCAGCGAAGCTCCGAATGCGCAATTGCTCGGTGAAATCGACCAATGCCTGTCACTGATCGACGGCCCGGTATTGGCTTATGACGATCCTCGCCGCGCCATTGGCAAACGCGTGCGCATTGAAAACGGCCGGATCACTGCGATCCGGTTAGCCGGTGAAACCCTCGCTCAGCATTGGCTGCAAGGGTTGTGGCTGGAAGGCCGTGCGGATGAGCAACTGCGGCGCTGGCTATTGGCGCCAATGAGTGTGCCGCCGGGCAGTGTCGGGGCGCAAATGGCTGTGGATAAAACCCTGTGCAACTGCAAGAACGTCAGCCTCAACACGGTCTGCGCCGGCATTCGCCAAGGCCTGGATCTGCAGGGCTTGAAAAACCAACTGGGCTGCGGCACGCAATGCGGCTCGTGCGTCCCGGAAATAAAACGCTTACTGGCTGCCGACGTGCAGCCAGCCGCCATCATCTGATGAGGAAAACACCATGAACGCAAAAGTCTGGCTGGTCGGCGCGGGGCCGGGTGATCCGGAACTGCTGACCCTCAAAGCGGTGCGCGCCCTGCGCGAGGCCGATGTGGTGCTGATCGATGATCTGGTCAACGACGCGGTGCTGGAACACTGCCCTGACGCCCGCATCATTGCAGTGGGTAAACGCGGCGGCTGCCGTTCGACACCGCAAGCGTTTATCCATCGGCTGATGCTGCGCTATGCCCGCCATGGCAAGTGTGTGGTGCGGCTCAAGGGCGGCGATCCGTGCATTTTCGGCCGTGGTGGCGAAGAGGCGCAGTGGTTGCGTGAACGTGGCGTCGAAGTAGAGTTGGTCAATGGCATCACCGCCGGGCTGGCCGGGGCGACGCAGTGCGATATTCCGCTGACGTTACGCGGTGTGGCACGCGGGGTGACGCTGGTGACTGCACACACCCAGGACGACAGCCAGTTGAACTGGCAGGCGCTGGCACAGGGGGGTACGACGCTGGTGGTTTATATGGGCGTGGCCAAGCTTGGGGAGATTCGCGATCAACTGCTGGCAGGCGGGATGGTGGCGGATACGCCGGTGGCGATGATCGAGAATGCATCGTTGCCAGAGCAGCGCGAATGCCGGAGTGATCTGGCGAGTATGAGTGATGATGCGCGTGCGTTTGGATTGAAAAGCCCGGCGATTCTGGTGATCGGGGCGGTGGCGGCTGTTGTTGAAGAACAAAAGATCGCAGCCTGCGGCAGCTCCTACTTTGGATCTGCATTGGTCCTGTGAGCTGCCGAAGGCTGCGATTTTTTAAAGCTGCAAAGCCAAATCGCAGGCAAAGAAAAGCCCGGCCTAAGCCGGGCTTTTCTCAGAGCGGCAGCTAATTACTTAGCTTGAGCTTCAACCTGCGCTTCTACGCGACGGTTTACAGCGCGGCCAGCTTCAGTTTTGTTGTCAGCAACTGGGCGGGATTCGCCGTAGCCAACAGACTGAACGCGGGACGATTCAACACCGTACTGGTTGGTCAGAACTTGCTTAACGGCGTTTGCACGACGCTCGGACAGTTTCTGGTTGTAAGCGTCAGGACCGACGGAGTCAGTGTGACCTTCAACAGTAGTGGTGGTGGATGGGTACTGCTTCATGAAGTCAGCCAGGTTTTTGATGTCGCCGTAGCTGTTTGGCTTCACAACCGACTTGTCGAAGTCGAACTTAACGTCCAGCTCAACACGAACAACTTCAGCAACTGCTGGGCAGCCGTCAGCGTCAACAGTTACGTTGGCTGGGGTGTCCGGGCACTTGTCAACGTTGTCGCAAACGCCATCGTTGTCGCTGTCGGAGCAGACTTCAGCTGGTGCTGGAACTGGAGCAGCAGCAGGCTTGGAGCCGCCACCGAAGTTCACACCGATACCGACGCTAGGAGCCCACTCGGTGTCGCCCTGGTCGATGTTGTACTGAGCTTCAACGCCAGCACGGGCGTAGAAGTTGTCGGTGAAGTACAGCTTGGCACCAGCGCCAACGTTGGCGAAGGTGGAGCGGTCACGACCGCCGGAACCGTTCTGACCGATGCTCTGATCGGAGAAACCAGCCGATACGTATGGACGCAGCATGTCGCCTGGGTTGTTGAAGTGGTACAGAGCGTCCAGAGCGGTGTTAGCGCCCTTGATGTTACGACCGTCGTCGGAACGCACGTTGTGCACTTCGTCGTAGCCCAGACGCAGTTCAACGTCGTCGGTCAGGAAGTAACCGATCGAGCCGCCGAACAGGTTGCCGTTGTTCTTGAAGTTACGAGCGCTGTCGAATTGTTCTTTCTTTGCGAAGCCTTCGATTTCAACTGCGCCTTGGCCTTGTGCCAGAGCGCCGAACGAAGTGGCGGCAATCAGAGAACCAATGGCCAAGCCCAAGGTGTTTTTCAGTTTCATCCGTTAAATCCCCATCTGGTGATTGTGAAGCAGTCCCGCAAACCGGGGGACAACTCGGCGGCAAGTCTATCAGAACTTGCCTACACGTAAGAGATATTTGCGCTGAACTAAGTTTCAGCAATGCCTGCAAATTTCTCACGCAATTTATCTAGAGCACGTTTGTAACGCATTTTTGTCGCACTCAAACCCATGTGCATGATGTCTGCGATCTCCTGAAATTCCAGCTCTGCGACAAATCGAAGCACCAGAATTTCACGGTCAATCGGGTTCACATACACCAGCCAGCGATCAAGCCCGCCCTTCTCCTCGGGTTTCGGCGCCTTTTCTTCGGACGCTTCCTCGAGGGGGTCAAGACTCAATGCGTCCATCAAGCGACGCTTTCGCCGTTCCTTCCGATACTGCGTAATACATTCGTTGTACGTGATGCTGTAGAGCCACGTTTTGAACTTCGATTTCCCCTCGAAGTTCTTCAGGCCATACAGCACCTTCAACATGACTTCCTGACAGACATCGTCTGCGTCGCGATCGTTCCCAAGATATCTCGCACAAACGTTAAATAATGTTCGCTGGTAACGCCGCATCAGTTCTTCATAGGCGCGCGTTACGTGAAAAAGCTCGGTATGCGAGCGCGCGACCAACTCCTCATCAGAGAGCTCGCGGGGGTCGTAGCGCGTGGATAGCGTTTGGGCTTTATTCAAAACAAGTCGTGCCGACAGTCAGGTCAATGTCCGCCGCAACCAGCATCAGCTGGCATTTTGCGGCGGCATACATTAGCAGGGTTTGCCGGATTAGCGGCTACTCACATGCTGTTCCAGCAGGATCCGATTGGAAAGAGAGACTAGCTCACCCTCATCGGTCAGCAATGTGGTTTTAACCGTGCCGATCTCCTCGATCTGGCCTTCGACCTCGCCAACACGCACTTGTTGCCCAACCTGATACAACTCACGCACATAGATTCCCGCAAGAATCTGACCGGCAATTTCCCGGCTTCCCAAACCCATGGCCAGCGCAACGGCCAGACCAACGGTAATCAAAACGATGACGATCACATGGTTCAGCAGGTCAGTCTTGACCTCAAGCTGACTGATCGCGACCGAGATGCTGATGATGATCACCAGCCCTTGTGCAATTCGCCCCAGCCCCGAAGCGTAGTCCAGGCCTACGCCCTCTGCCGCCCCGCGCACCAGCCCGTTGGCCAGTTGCGCGAGCAAAACACCTACCAGCAATACCAGCGCCGCGCCGAATACTTTCGGCAAATAGAGCGCCAACATATCCAGCGTAGCCGAAACTCGCTCAAGGCCAAGGGATTCTGCTGCAGAAACCAGGAAAATCAGCAGGACGAACCAATAAACGATCTTGCCGATCAGGGTCGAGATCGGAACTTGCAACCCGGCGCGCGACATCAATTTGGTCAGCCCGGTGCCACCCATCAGGCGATCAAGACCGAGCTTGGCGAGCAGTTTGGACAGCAGGGTATCGAGCAGCTTGGCCACCACGAAACCCAACAGCAGCACGACCAGTGCGCCGAACAGGTTCGGGATGAAGTTGGCGACTTTGGTCCACAACGCAGTCATTGCCGTGACGAGGCTCTGAGTCCAGAGATCAAGTTCCATATTCAATCAGCCTTATCAGCAGTGCGAGCGGTAGGTTTGCGAAGACGGGAAACCGGCGAGACATGCGCCGATCCATTATTCAGGGCGATCATCAGCGCGGGTAGCCAGCGGCCCAGCAGGCTGAACAGATCACCGGCGCCAACCTGGCGGTTGGCGGTTTTGAGTACGCGGCCCAGGCACGCATCGTCGTCGCGGCTGGACGGCGAAGCGTTGAGCATGTCGCGCAAAGACTGTTCAAACGGATCGTGCATACGCACCTCTCGTGATGTCTGTGAAAGACGCGGGCAGATTTGGTCGGGTCACATGCGCCATCTTCATACCCAGCGCAAACGACGGAATAACCACCACTGACCAAAGGCCAGGGCGAGCACCGTCAAACAGGCAATCAGGAAACCATAAGGGCTGCTGGAGAACGGAATTCCGCCGACGTTTATACCCAGCAGACCGGTGATAAAACTCATCGGCAAAAAGATGCAGGTGATGATCCCGAAGCGGTACATCGTGCGATTCATACGCTCGCTCAAGCGCCGGTCTTCGGCCTCCAGCACAAGCCCCACGCGCTCTCGGGTCAATTCGAGTTCTTCGAGATAGCGGGTCAGGCTGTTGTTCAGTTCGTTCCAGTAATCGGCATCGTCATCGACAAACCAAGACAGTTTTATCCGCGTGAGTTGTCCGAAAATATCCCGCTGCGGCGCGAGAAAACGCTTTAGTCCGGCCGCCCGGCGACGGATGTGCAAAATGGCGCCATGCTCGGGAGTATACCGTTCGTCGGCATCCATCTTTTCTTCTTCCTCATCGGCGATTTCCGAGAGGCAAGTGACCAGATCCTGCACCTTGTTGGTGAGGAACTGCGCCAGATAAAGGATCAGTTCGGAGGAGGTTTTCGGGCCGTTGCCGTCGGCCAATTGCGCCAGCAGCTCATCGGTGGCGCGCAACGGGCGCAAACGCAGGGAAATCACCCGTTGGGCAGAAGCGAAAATCCGCACCGAGACCATGTCTTCCGGCTCGGCGCCCGGGTTGAGATTGACCCCGCGCAGAAACAGCAACAGTTCGGCATCCGGCAGCGGCAACAGGCGCGGCCGGGTGTTCTCTTCCAGCAGCAGATCGCAGGTGAATTCATTGAGCCCGCTGGATTTGCGCAGCCAGGTCTGGGTCTGCGGATGGCTGCGATCCCAATGCAGCCACAGGCTTTCATGGGCCTGCAGCTGCAAATCGTCGAGCTCAGTCCGGGCTATCGAACGCGCACCGCCTTTTCCGTCCAGCACCAGGGCATGCACTAGCCCCCACTGCGCGTTTTCTTCCTCGAACATCCGCATCCCTTTGTCGAAAAGCTTATTCAGGCATCTTCAGCGGACTCGGCGAGATGATCACGCCGTTGTTGTCCGCATAAATGTAGTGGCCCGGGTGGAACGTCACACCGGCGAAAGTCACCGGGACGTTGAGGTCGCCAATACCACGTTTTTCAGTTTTCATCGGATGGCTGGCCAGCGCCTGCACGCCCAGATCGGTCTGGGCGATGACGTCAACGTCACGGATGCAGCCGTAGATCACCAGCCCTTCCCAACCGTTTTTCGCCGCCTTCTCGGCGATCATGTCGCCCAGCAGCGCACGGCGCAGCGAACCGCCGCCATCGACCACCAGCACCTTGCCGCTGCCCTTGAGTTCAGCCTGTTCCTTGACCAGCGAGTTGTCTTCGAAGCATTTGATGGTCACGATTTCGCCGCCGAACGAATCACGGCCGCCGAAATTGCTGAACATCGGTTCCAGCACCTGTACCAGCTCCGGATAGGCGTCGCACAGATCAGGCGTAAGGTAATGGTTCATCGAAAAACTCCTGTAAAAAGGAAAACGATCAAGGATGCTGCGTTCTGAGGAGACGAGTTTCGGTGGTCGTTGTTTACCTTAGTCCATCCCATGGTCGCTGAACGAACCTGAACAAACCCTGAAACGTAATAGCTAAACCGCCACCAAAAATGACCAGATCCGCACATTGCGTCATATCTTAGCCGCAAGCCAACCCGAACGAAATCCCTTCAAGGCCTTCGCACTCACACGGCAGCGGCCAGATCCGGCTTCTCGCCCAGCAATGGCGTGTGCTGATCGTTCAACCAACGCGCCACCAATGGCCACACCTCGGTCTGCGCCGCTTTGCTCACCAACATCTCGACATGGCCGAAATTATCGTTGAAGCCCTGCTCGCGCCCCAGATTGATGAACTGCTTGTGCTCGGAGCCGATCTGCTCGAACAATTTGCGACAGGCCCAGGCCGGATCCTGATGATCCCCTGCTGCGGTCACCGCCAGCACTGGCACTTGAACATCGGCCAGCCCCGCCCACCAATCCTTGTCCTTGTCGCCAAAACGACCGAACAAGCCGTACCAGCGCATGCTTTCCAGCGCCAGACCGATCGGCTCATCTTCCGGGCCACGCTTGAGACGCGAACCCGACAATTGCGCAAAACGCTTGAGGATAAAGCGCCCACTCCACTCCACTGGCGGGATTTTCAGCGGCCAGTAGGTGCGGCTGACCTGGGTGCCGAAAAACGCTGCCGAGGCCACTGCCGGCTCGCCCAGGTATTCGCCACCGAGCGCCGCCGCTAGGGTGATGCCGCCCAGCGAATGGCCGATCCAGTGCGGCACTTGCCCGCTCTGCTCACGCACGAACGCGGCAATCGCCGGCAGGTCGTAGCGGGCATAGTCGGCCACGCGATTGCGCCGGTATTCCTCATTGCGCTGCGACAGGCCGTGGCCGCGCATCTCCGGAATCCACACGTCGAACCCCAGGCGCGTCAGATATGCGCCCAAGCCCAGGCCTTTGGGTGAGAACCAGAAGCGCCGATTGGAAAAACTGCCGTGCAGCAGAATCACCGGCACACCGCGAGGCGTCGAGTCATCGGCCATGCCCAAACGGGTCACAGCGATTTCCACGGACCAGTCGGGACTGTTGCCGGGTTTCAAGCGATACACGTCTTCGCTCAGATCACCACGCCGTTCGGCGCTGATCAGGGCGACAGGAAATAAGTTGCTGCTGCTTTGCATAATGCTCTTGCACAAAAAAGGGCGGCATCTACAGGAGCCCGCCCTACTTGAATCTCAAGGCCCGCCCCTGAGAGGGAACGGGCCGTTCACATATTGATCAGGCCTGCGCCTGGCCTTCGGCGAGGAAGAACCAGGTTTCCAGCACGGAGTCCGGGTTCAGCGACACGCTTTCGATGCCCTGCTCCATCAGCCACTTGGCCAGATCCGGGTGGTCCGAAGGACCCTGACCGCAGATACCGATGTACTTGCCGGCCTTGTTGCATGCCGCAATCGCGTTGGCCAACAGCTTCTTGACCGCCGGATTACGCTCGTCGAACAGGTGCGCGATGATACCGGAATCGCGGTCCAGACCCAGGGTCAGCTGAGTCAGGTCGTTGGAACCGATCGAGAAACCGTCGAAGAATTCGAGGAATTCTTCAGCAAGGATCGCGTTGGATGGCAGTTCGCACATCATGATCACGCGCAGACCGTTGTCGCCGCGCTTCAAGCCGTTCTCGGCGAGCAGATCAACAACCTGGCTGGCTTCGCCCAGAGTACGGACAAACGGCACCATGATTTCGACGTTGGTCAGGCCCATCTCGTTGCGCACACGTTTCAGCGCGCGGCATTCGAGTTCGAAGCAGTCACGGAACGATTCGCTGATGTAACGCGAAGCGCCACGGAAGCCCAGCATCGGGTTTTCTTCTTCCGGCTCGTAGAGCTTGCCGCCGATCAGGTTGGCGTATTCGTTGGACTTGAAGTCCGACAGACGCACGATAACTTTCTTCGGTGCAAACGCAGCCGCGAGGGTGCTGATGCCTTCAACCAGTTTCTCGACATAGAAGCCGACCGGATCGTCGTAACCGGCGATACGCTTATCGACGCTGTCCTTGATTTCCTGCGGCAGACCGTCGTAGTTCAACAGCGCTTTCGGGTGGACGCCGATCATGCGGTTGATGATGAATTCCAGACGGGCCAGGCCGACACCGGCATTCGGCAACTGCGCGAAGTCGAAAGCGCGGTCCGGGTTGCCGACGTTCATCATGATCTTGAACGGCAGCTCTGGCATGGCGTCGACGGAGTTCTTCTTGATGTCAAAGCCCAGTTCGCCTTCGAAGATGTAACCAGTGTCGCCTTCGGCGCAGGACACGGTCACGCCTTGGCCGTCCTTGAGCAGTTGGGTAGCGTTGCCGCAACCAACCACTGCCGGGATACCCAGCTCACGGGCGATGATCGCCGCGTGGCAGGTACGGCCGCCACGGTTGGTGACGATCGCGCTGGCGCGCTTCATGACCGGTTCCCAGTCCGGGTCGGTCATATCGGAAACCAGTACGTCGCCCGGCTGGACTTTGTCCATCTCGGACACGTCTTTGATGATGCGCACTTTACCGGCGCCGATGCGCTGGCCAATCGCGCGACCTTCAACCAGCACGGTGCCGGTTTCTTTCAGCAGGTAACGTTCCATGACGTTGGCCTGGGTGCGGCTTTTCACGGTTTCCGGACGCGCCTGCACGATGTAGAGCTTGCCGTCGTCACCGTCCTTGGCCCACTCGATGTCCATCGGGCAGCCATAGTGCTTCTCGATGATCATCGCTTGTTTGGCCAGCTCGCTGACTTCAGCGTCGGACAGACAGAAACGCGCGCGATCCGCCTTGTCGACGTCAATGGTCTTGACCGAACGACCGGCCTTGGCCTCGTCGCCATAGATCATCTTGATCGCTTTGCTGCCCAGGTTGCGACGCAGGATCGCCGGACGACCGGCCTCCAGCGTGCCCTTGTGCACGTAGAACTCATCCGGGTTGACCGCGCCTTGTACGACGGTTTCGCCCAGGCCGTAGGCGCCGGTGATAAACACCACGTCACGGAAACCGGATTCGGTGTCGAGGGTGAACATCACGCCGGCAGTGCCGGTTTCCGAACGCACCATGCGCTGCACGCCAGCCGACAGGGCGACCAGTTTGTGGTCGAAGCCCTGGTGCACGCGGTAGGAGATCGCACGGTCGTTGAACAGCGACGCGAACACCTCTTTGGCGGCGCGGATAACGTTTTCCACACCACGGATGTTCAGGAAGGTTTCCTGCTGACCGGCGAACGAGGCGTCCGGCAAGTCTTCGGCGGTGGCGGAAGAACGCACGGCCACGGCCACATCAGGATTGCCGGCCGACAGCGCGGCGAACGCGGTGCGGATCTCGGCATTCAGTTTTTCGGGGAATTCGGCTTCCATGATCCATTGACGGATCTGGGCGCCGGTCTTGGCCAGAGCGTTGACGTCATCAACGTCGAGCGCGTCGAGGGCCTTGTGGATCTGGTCGTTGAGGCCACTCAGTTCGAGGAAATCACGATAGGCCTGGGCCGTCGTGGCGAAGCCGCCGGGGACCGAAACACCGGCGCCTGCCAGGTTACTGATCATCTCGCCCAGGGATGCGTTCTTGCCCCCCACATGCTCAACATCGTGTTTGCCGAGCTTATCGAGGGAAACTACGTACTCTACCAAGGTGATCTCTCCACTAACTGTGTTGGAAAAGCTCAGAAACCGGCGGCCCGGGGGAGCCTTGGCCGGTTGTATGGCCTGGACCTGGAAAATAAGTGAGAATGCGGGCCAGTCGCGGCCGACAAATCGCGCCTATCATATCCAGAAATGCTCATTAGCTTAAGGCCCAAGGTGCAAATGAAACGATCTGCTTTCTTCATCTCCGATGGCACCGGCATCACTGCCGAAACCCTGGGTCAAAGCCTTCTGGCGCAGTTCGAAAACATTACCTTCAGCAAATTCACGCGACCGTACATCGACAGCGTTGAAAAAGCGCGGGCCATGGTACAACAAATCAACAAAGCCGCTGAAACCGACGGCTTTCGCCCGATCATCTTCGACACCATCGTCAATCAGGACATCCGTGAGATTCTCGCAACGTCCAATGGTTTCATGATCGACATTTTCTCGACCTTCCTTGCCCCGCTGGAGCAGGAACTGACCGAGCACTCTTCCTACACCGTCGGCAAGTCGCATTCGATCGGCCACAACTCCAACTACATGGAACGTATCGAGGCGGTTAACTTTGCCCTCGACAACGACGACGGCGCGCGCACGCACTATTACGACAAAGCCGATTTGATACTAGTGGGCGTGTCGCGATGCGGCAAAACGCCGACGTGTCTGTACATGGCCATGCAGTTCGGCATTCGCGCGGCCAACTATCCGCTGACCGAAGACGACATGGAACGCCTGACCCTGCCGACGGCCCTGCGCGCTCATCAGCACAAGCTGTTCGGCCTGACCATCGACCCGGACCGCCTCACCGCAATCCGCAACGAGCGCAAGCCCAACAGCCGTTATTCGAGCTACGCCCAGTGCGAGTTCGAGGTGCGTGAAGTGGAGAATCTGTTCCGTCGCGAGAACATCCCCAACATCAACTCCACGCATTTTTCGGTGGAAGAAATTTCGGCGAAGATTCTGGTGGAGAAAGGTG
Source organism: Pseudomonas sp. 29 (assembly GCF_002754355.1). Lineage (NCBI taxonomy): Bacteria > Pseudomonadati > Pseudomonadota > Gammaproteobacteria > Pseudomonadales > Pseudomonadaceae > Pseudomonas > Pseudomonas sp. 29. Next base: position 4,926,392 of record NZ_PEEY01000001.1, on the reverse strand, counting down.
TGGAGCGGCGGTTCAAGTAGCTCTGCATTGCCTGATCTGACGCCTTCGCGAGCAAGCTCGCTCCCACAGTTTGATCGCGTTTATCCCGTTGAAATGCGGTCGAATGTGGGAGCGAGCTTGCTCGCGAAGAACGATCACACGGTCTCTGTTAATGCCTTGGCCAGAGCTTCAAAACCTGCCAGCAACAACCGATCATTCCCCACCGCATTACACACACTCACCCGAATAAATTGCGGCACTGCTGCGTGCCCCACCGCAAACGCCTCAGCGGTGGCCACCAGATAGTTGTTCTCCTTCAACTCCGCCGCAATCTGCGACGCCCGCCACAGCTCAGGTACCTCTACCCAGAAGTGCGGGCTATAAGGGTGAGTCTTGTAATTCAAACCCTGCAGAACAGGCGCCACCAACGCTTTGCGCCGAGCGATCTCGCTGATCTGCTCGTCCAGTAAACGCTCGGCCATGCCGCTTTCAATCCACAGGCTCGCGACTTCCATCGATAACGGATTGGCCATCCAGCACGTTGCGCGGATGGCGGCACTCAAACGTCCGGTCAACGCTTGCGGCGCATGCAGATAACCGACGCGCAATCCCGCCGAAACAGCCTTGCTCAGACTGCCAATCAACACCGATCGCTCCGGCGCAAAATAGCTGAGCGGCAATGGGCGCTGGCGATCCAGAACGGCATGGGCCTCGTCTTCGATAATCAGCAGATTGTGTTGACGACAGAGGTCGGCAATCGCCTTGCGCCGTGGGATGGACATTACAGCGGCCGTAGGATTCTGGATCGTCGGGGTGCAATACAGTGCTGAAACACGATGCTGACGACAAATGTCCTCGAGCGCCGACGGTAAAAGCCCTTCGTCATCCATTGCCGCGCCAATGAGTTTTATTCCGAGCTGGCGTGCGACGCCGATCAATCCCGGGTAGGACAAATGCTCGGTCACAACGGTGTCGCCGGCCTTGAGCAAGCCCATCAACGTGCACAGCAGACCATGCTGGCCACCGTTGACGCACAACACCTGATCGGCATGCGGGACATACGCCGCATGCTGCAACCACACCGCCCCCGCCACACGATGCCGCGCCAACCCGGCTTCAGCGGTGTACCCGGTCAACTGTTGCAGCACCCGAGGATCGCTGGCCAGTTCCTGCAGACTCTGGCTCATGAACGCCGCTTCCTGTGCGGGAATCGGCTGATTGCGGCTCATGTCGAAGCAGGCTGACGGCTCATCGCTGACATTACGAAAGCCTTTGTCCTGCGGTCGCTCCATCCCGCGCTGACATACATAGGTGCCATCTCCTACGCGGGCGACGACCAATCCCACGCGTTCCAATTCGCCATAGGCACGGCTGATCGTACCGATGGTCACTCCGAGACTGTCGGCCAACAACCGGTGCGGCGGCAGTTTACTACCGGCATCGATAATGCCTTCGTCGATGGCCTGCGCGACGGCATTCGCCAGGCGTTTGTACTTCACGCCCACGCCATTGGCGAGTCCATCACGGAGGATTGACACCATGGCAATACTTACTTTGACAGTCATTCTCGCCCCGAATAGCGTGCTTAAAAAAGGTTCAATCAGAAATAGACCGTTTCCGCGATCAGGTCAATTCCACCATTCGGAGTACGCCACATGTCGACCGCCGTCAGCACACCGATGCACATCAGCAAACCCTGGCTCGCCGGATTGATCACCAGCACGCTGTTTCTCATCGTCTGCCTGAGTTGGGGCACGACGTGGCTGGGGATCAAGATTGCGGTGGAAAGCGTGCCGCCGCTGACGGCCGCCGGGCTACGTTTTCTGATCGCTTTTCCGCTGTTCCTGAGCTTCGCGCTGTTGCGCAAGGAACCGCTGTTGTTTCCCCGGCAAAGTCGCTGGTTCTTTGTGTTCGTCACGCTGTCGTATTTCAGCCTGCCTTACTACCTGCTCAACTACGGTGAGATGCACGTATCGTCCGGCCTGACAGCCCTGCTGTTCAGTTGCATGCCGGTGTTTATCCTGTTGTTTTCCGCGCTGTTTCTGCGCGAGAGAATCTACCCGTCACAAATGCTCGGCATCGCCATTGGTTTTGGCAGTCTGTTCATGATTATTCGTAGTCAGGGCCTGCATCTGGATCAAGCGGAATGGCTGGGAGTATTGGCGATTCTCTGTGCGGCGGTGATGCATGCGCTGTGTTACGTAGTGACGAAAAAACACGGCAGCGCGATCAGCGTGATCACCTACAACACGCTGCCAATCGGCATTGCCGGGGCGATGTTATTTATTGTCGGATTGAGCGTTGAGACGCCGGTATTCAGCGATGTCAGCGCGCGCTCGTGGGGCGCCCTGCTGTATCTGGGACTGGTGGCATCAGTGGGCGGATTCATCGTTTACTTTTTGCTGCTTAAACGCTTGAGCCCGATCATCCTGTCGTTCGTGTTTATCATTTTCCCGGTATTCGCCGTGATCATCGGCGCCTGGTACGAGGGGCAAACCCTGTCCCGGGAGCTGATGATCTATTCGGCGGTTTTGTTGAGCGGGTTTGCGATCACCAAATTGCCTGTGGAAAAGTGGTTCAGATAACGAACATATCCACAAAACGATTGACCGGGGTGGCTTCGAGCTGCGCCGGATCCTTGCACAACGCGAAAATTTCGCCGCTGCGCTGGCCGGTGAAACGTGTAGCCAGATTGGCCTTGAACTTGTCTTCGAGTAATGGAATACCCTCGACACGGCGGCGACGATGACCGATCGGGTATTCCACCACGACGTTTTCAGTGCTGCTGCCATCCTTGAAAAACACCTGCACGGCGTTGGCAATCGAGCGCTTGTCGGGCTCCAGATATTCACGGGTGAAACGCGGTTCTTCGACGATGACCATTTTCTCGCGCAGCACATCGATGATCCGATGCGCCCGGTGGAAATCGTCTTCGTACTGCTCGGCGACCAGATTGCCAAAGGCCAGTGGCACGGCGGTCATGTACTGGATGCAGTGGTCACGGTCGGCGGCGTTGGCCAGCGGCCCGACTTTGGAAATGATGCGAATCGCCGATTCGTGGGTGGTGATGACGATCCGGTCGATTTCATGCAGACGATTGCGCACTTGCGGGTGCAACGTCACTGCCGCTTCACAGGCCGTCTGCGCATGAAATTCGGCGGGGAAGCTGATCTTGAACAGCACGTTTTCCATCACGTAACTGCCGAACGGCCGCGAAAAACTGAAAGCACGTTTATCTTCCGGTTTCAGCGCCAGATCGCTGTTGGTATGGCTGAACAGCACGTCATAAAAGCCCCACTGTTTCGCAGTCAGCACGCCGGGAATACCCATTTCGCCGCGCATGGCGATGTCGGCCAGACGCACACCACGACTCGTCGCATCCCCCGCCGCCCAGGATTTTCGTGAACCGGCATTCGGTGCATGGCGATAAGTGCGCAGCGCCTGACCATCGGCGAATGCATGGGACAACGCCGACAGCAGTTGCTCACGATTAGCGCCCATCAGTTTGGCGGTAACGGCGGTTGAAGCGACTTTCACCAGAATGACGTGATCGAGTCCTACACGATTGAAGGAGTTTTCCAGAGCGATCACGCCTTGAATTTCGTGGGCCATGATCATCGCTTCGAGCACATCGCGAATCGTCAGCGGTGCTTCAGCGTTGGCCAGACGCTTCTGCGAAAGATGATCGGCCACCGCGAGAATCCCGCCGAGGTTGTCGGATGGATGGCCCCACTCGGCGGCGAGCCAGGTGTCGTTGTAGTCGAGCCAGCGGACGATACAGCCGATGTCCCACGCGGCTTTCACAGGGTCGAGGCGATAGCGGGTGCCGGGAACTCGCGCGCCATAAGGAACCACAGTTCCTTCGACGATCGGGCCCAGATGCTTGGTGCATTCGGGAAAGCGCAACGCCAGCAGGCCGCAGCCCAGCGTGTCCATCAGGCAGTTGCGGGCGGTGTCGAGGGCTTCGGTGGAGGTGACTTTGAAGGTGAGGACGTAATCGGCGATGTCCTGCAGGACAGGGTCGTAGTCGGGGCGGTTGTTCAGGTCGACGTTGGCGCTCATTGCGGTTCTCCTGTGCGGGAATGATGAGTGGTTGCGGTCTTCCTCAGGGCTTGGCTGGGTTGGTCTGGTTGATTGCAGGTCTGGGGTGCCTGCTGGTTTTGTGCTTTTTCAGAGAGTGTCCCCTCACCCTAGCCCTCTCCCGAGGGAGAGGGGACTGATTGGGGGATGCTGTGGAGGTTCACCGACTTGAGCGATCTGCGCTGAATCCAGAATCGATCTGATCAATGCACAACTTCAAACACCTCAATCAGCCCCCAGATCCGTAATCGCCTCAATCTTTCAGGTCGATGTACATCTCCAGACACCTCGGTCGGCCCCCTCTCCCTCCGGGAGAGGGCTGGGCGGGCGGCGTTCCGATGAGGGTAAAGCTCTTGGATCAGAACGAATCTCCGGGAATGCGCACGTAACCCTCCATCAGGACACGCGCGCTACGGCTCATGATGGCTTTTTTGACGATCCACTCGCCGTTTTCCAGGCTGGCTTCGGCGCCAACGCGCAACGTCCCGGACGGATGCCCAAAACGCACGGCACTACGTTCAACACCACCCGCTGCAAGGTTCACCAATGTCCCGGAAATGGCTGCCGCCGTACCAATCGCCACCGCCGCCGTGCCCATCATCGCGTGATGCAACTTGCCCATCGACAAGGCGCGCACCAGCAAATCCACATCACCGGCGCCAACCGCTTTGCCACTCGACGCCACGTAATCAGCAGGCTTGGCGACAAACGCGACTTTCGGCGTGTGCTGACGTTTCGCTGCTTCATCCAGATTGGCAATCAAGCCCATGCGCAACGCGCCATAAGCCCGAATCGTCTCAAACATCTGCAGCGCTTGCGGATCGCTGTTGATCGCACCTTGCAACTCGGTTCCGGTGTAACCAATGTCTTCAGCATTGACGAAGATCGTCGGGATGCCAGCATTGATCATGGTCGCCTTGAACGTGCCGACACCCGGTACTTCCAGCTCATCGATGAGGTTGCCGGTGGGAAACATCGAACCACCGCCGCCCTCTTCTTCCGCTGCCGGGTCCATGAATTCGACTTGCACTTCGGCCGCCGGAAAGGTCACGCCGTCGAGTTCGAAATCACCGGTTTCCTGCACTTCGCCGTTGGTGATCGGCACATGGGCAATAATCGTTTTACCGATGTTGGCCTGCCACACGCGCACCACCGCAACACCGTTGTGCGGAATGCGGCTGGCGTCGACCAGACCGTTGCTGATGGCGAACGAACCGACCGCTGCCGAGAGGTTGCCGCAATTGCCGCTCCAGTCCACGAACGGCTTGTCGATGGAGACCTGACCGAACAGGTAATCGACGTCGTGATCAGCCTTGATGCTTTTCGACAGGATCACGGTTTTGCTGGTGCTGGACGTGGCGCCGCCCATGCCATCAATTTGTTTGTCGTACGGGTCGGGGCTGCCGATCACGCGCAGCAGCAAAGCGTCGCGGGTCGGGCCGGGAATCTGTGCCGCTTCGGGCAAATCCTTGAGACTGAAAAACACGCCTTTGCTGGTGCCGCCGCGCATGTAGGTCGCAGGGATTTTGATTTGTGGTGCGTGAGCCATGGTGCTCCTTAACCACAGGCGTGAGACCCAAGCCTCACGCCTGCATCAGTAGATTTAAACGGCAACCGCCGACTCTTCGAGGAAGTCCTGAGCGAAGCGCTGCAACACGCCGCCAGCCTCATAGATCGACACTTCTTCAGCGGTATCCAGACGGCAGGTCACCGGCACGTCAACGCGCTCGCCGTTCTTGCGATGGATCACCAGCGTCAGGTCCGCACGCGGTTTGCGCTCGCCGACCACGTCGTAGGTTTCGCTGCCGTCGATGGCCAGGGTGTGACGGTCAGTGCCCGGCTTGAACTCCAGCGGCAACACGCCCATGCCCACCAGGTTGGTGCGGTGAATGCGCTCGAAACCTTCTGCGGCAATCGCCTCGACACCGGCCAGACGCACGCCTTTCGCCGCCCAGTCACGGGACGAACCCTGACCGTAATCGGCGCCGGCAATAATGATCAGCGGCTGCTTGCGCTCCATGTAGGTCTCGATGGCTTCCCACATGCGCATGACCTTGCCTTCCGGCTCGACACGGGCCAGCGAACCCTGCTTGACCTTGCCGTTTTCCACGACCATTTCATTGAACAGTTTCGGGTTGGCAAACGTCGCGCGCTGTGCGGTCAAGTGGTCGCCACGGTGGGTGGCGTAAGAGTTGAAGTCCTCTTCCGGCAAGCCCATTTTCGCCAGGTATTCGCCGGCGGCGCTGTCGAGCATGATCGCGTTGGATGGCGACAGGTGATCGGTGGTGATGTTGTCCGGCAGCACGGCCAGCGGGCGCATACCCTTAAGCGGACGGGCGCCGGCCAGCGCGCCTTCCCAGTACGGTGGACGGCGAATGTAGGTGCTCATTTCGCGCCAGTCGTACAGCGGCGTGACTTTCGGACCGGTGTCTTCGTGGACGGCGAACATCGGAATGTAGACCTGACGGAACTGCTCAGGCTTGACCGAAGATTTCACCACGGCGTCGATTTCTTCGTCGCTCGGCCAGATGTTCTTCAGGCGGATTTCCTTGCCGTCGACCACGCCCAACACATCTTTTTCGATGTCGAAACGGATGGTCCCGGCGATGGCGTATGCGACCACCAGTGGCGGCGAAGCGAGGAACGCTTGCTTGGCATACGGGTGAATGCGGCCGTCGAAGTTGCGGTTGCCGGAAAGCACGGCGGTGGCGTACAGATCGCGGTCGATGATCTCTTGCTGGATCACCGGATCGAGCGCGCCGGACATGCCGTTGCAAGTGGTGCAAGCGAAGGCGACAACACCGAAACCGAGCTGTTCCAGCTCAGTGGTCAGCCCCGCTTCGTCGAGGTACAGCGCCACGGTTTTCGAACCCGGCGCCAGCGAGGATTTCACCCACGGCTTGCGGGTCAGGCCAAGCTTGTTGGCGTTGCGCGCCAGCAGTCCGGCGGCAATCACGTTGCGCGGGTTACTGGTGTTGGTGCAACTGGTGATGGCGGCGATGATCACCGCGCCGTCGGGCATTTGCCCGGGCACGTCATCCCACTGCCCGGAGATGCCTTTGGCCGCCAGATCCGCCACCGCAACGCGCGCGTGCGGGTTGCTCGGGCCGGCCATGTTGCGCACTACCGAGGACAGATCGAAAGTCAGGCCGCGCTCGTATTGCGCTCCTTTCAGGCTATCGGACCACAGGCCGGTGAGCTTGGCGTACTGCTCTACGAGCTGCACTTGCTGGTCTTCACGACCGGTCAGTTTCAGGTAATCGATAGTCTGTTGGTCAATGTAGAACATCGCTGCAGTGGCGCCGTATTCCGGGGCCATGTTGGAGATGGTCGCGCGGTCGCCGAGGGTCAGCGCCGCCGCACCTTCGCCGAAGAACTCCAGCCATGCGCCGACGACTTTCTGTTTGCGCAGGTATTCGGTCAGCGCCAGCACCATGTCAGTGGCGGTGATGCCCGGTTGCAGCTTGCCGGTCAGTTCGACGCCGACGCTTTCCGGCAGGCGCATCCACGACGCGCGACCAAGCATCACGCTCTCGGCTTCGAGGCCGCCGACGCCGATGGCGATTACGCCCAACGCATCGACGTGCGGGGTGTGGCTGTCGGTGCCGACGCAAGTGTCGGGGAACGCCACGCCTTCACGCACCTGGATCACCGGGGACATTTTCTCCAGGTTGATCTGATGCATGATGCCATTGCCCGGCGGGATCACATCAACGTTCTTGAAGGCTTTTTTGGTCCAGTTGATGAAGTGGAAACGGTCTTCGTTGCGACGGTCTTCGATGGCGCGGTTTTTCTCGAACGCCTGCTTGTCGAAACCGCCCGCTTCTACCGCCAGCGAGTGGTCGACGATCAATTGCGTCGGCACCACCGGGTTGACTTGCGCTGGGTCGCCGCCCTGCAACGCAATCGCGTCGCGCAGGCCGGCGAGGTCGACCAATGCGGTCTGGCCGAGAATGTCGTGGCAGACCACACGCGCCGGGAACCACGGGAAATCGAGGTCGCGTTTACGTTCGATCAGTTGCTTGAGGGAATCGGTGAGCGTGGCCGGGTCGCAGCGACGCACGAGGTTTTCCGCCAGCACGCGGGAGGTGTACGGCAGGGTGTCGTAACTGCCGGGCTGAATCGCCTCGACCGCCGCGCGGGCGTCGAAATAATCCAGAGGACTGCCGGGCAGGGTTTTACGGAATTCTGTGTTCATCGGGTCAGGACTCGGGGCACGGTGGTTGCAAAGGGTGGGCTGACGCCAGACTCAAGATTCACACCGTCCCTTGTAGGAGTGAGCCTGCTCGCGATAGCGGTAGATCAGTCGACATCGATGGTGAATGTCAGTCCGTCATCGCGAGCAGGCTCACTCCTACAGGGTTTAGCGGTGATCTTGCGCTTCGGGTCAGCTCACCATTTCAGCGACGTTCGATTGGCACGAACTTGCGCTGTTCAACGCCGATATATTCGGCGCTTGGACGGATGATGCGGTTGTTGGCACGCTGTTCGAACACGTGCGCGGCCCAGCCGGTCAGGCGCGAGCAGACGAAGATCGGCGTGAACAGCTTGGTCGGAATGCCCATGAAGTGGTAAGCCGAGGCATGGTAAAAATCGGCGTTGGGGAACAGTTTTTTCTGCTCCCACATGGTCTTGTCGATGGCTTCGGAAACCGCGAACAACACCTTGTCGCCGACCTCGTCCGCGAGTTTTTTCGACCAGCCCTTGATCACCTCGTTGCGCGGATCGCTGTCCTTATAGATCGCGTGGCCGAAGCCCATGATCTTGTCCTTGCGCTCGAGCATGCCGAGGGTGCCCTTGATCGCCTCTTCCGGCGACGAGAAGCGCTCGATCATTTCCATCGCCGCTTCGTTGGCGCCGCCGTGCAACGGGCCACGCAGCGAACCGATGGCGGCGGTCACGCAGGAATAAAGATCAGACAGGGTCGAAGCACAAACGCGCGCGGTGAAGGTCGAGGCGTTGAATTCATGCTCGGCATAAAGAATCAGCGAAACGTTCATCACTTTGACGTGCAGTTCGCTTGGCTTCTTGTCGTGCAGCAGGTGCAGGAAGTGACCGCCGATGGTCGGCTCGTCACTGACGCAGTTGATGCGTTTGCCGTCGTGGCTGAAGCGATACCAGTAGCACATGATCGCCGGGAACGCGGCCAGCAAGCGGTCAGTCTTGTCGCGCTGCTCGGAGAAGTCTAGCTCCGGCTCGAGGTTGCCAAGGAACGAGCAACCGGTGCGCATCACGTCCATCGGGTGGGCGTCGGCGGGGATGCGTTCAAGCACTTCTTTCAGCGCTTGCGGCAGGTCGCGCAGCTTGCTCAGTTTGCCTTGGTATTCGTCGAGTTGCGCCTTCGTCGGCAGCTCGCCGTACAGCAGCAGGTACGCGACTTCTTCAAATTGCGCATCGGCAGCGAGTTCGCGCACGTCGTAGCCGCGATAGGTCAGCCCGGCACCGGCCTGGCCCACGGTGGACAGTGCGGTTTGCCCGGCAACCTGGCCACGGAGCCCGGCACCACTGAGTACTTTTGCTTCGGCCATTGTGTTCTCCAATCTTTTTGAATTTGTCTGGGGAAAACTTGTGGGAGCGAGCCTCCTCGCGAAGGTGGCTGGAACACCTCGGTGCGTCAGGGACTCCGCGTTATCGTTGGCGTCCTTCGCGAGCAGGCTCGCTCCCACAGGGGTCTTGTTCAGCCTTTCTTTTGTGCAAACAACGCATCGAGCTTCTGCTCGAAGGTGTGGTAGTCGATGCGATCGTAAAGCTCCATGCGAGTCTGCATGGTGTCGATGACATTCTGCTGCGTGCCATCGCGGCGGATCGCGGTGTAAACGTTTTCTGCTGCCTTGTTCATCGCGCGGAACGCCGACAGCGGATACAGCACCAGCGACACGTCGGCACCAGCCAGTTGCTCGGTGGTGTACAGCGGCGTCGCGCCGAACTCGGTGATATTGGCCAGAATCGGCGCTTTCACACGGTTGGCGAACAGCTTGTACATCTCCAGCTCAGTGATGGCTTCCGGGAAAATCATGTCGGCACCAGCCTCGATGCACGCGGCTGCGCGATCGAGTGCCGACTCCAGACCTTCCACCGCCAGTGCATCGGTTCGCGCCATGATCACGAAGCTGTCATCGGTACGCGCATCCACCGCAGCCTTGATGCGATCAACCATTTCCTGCTGGCTGACGATCTCTTTATTAGGACGGTGGCCACAACGCTTGGCGCCAACCTGGTCCTCGATGTGAATCGCCGCCGCGCCGAACTTGATCATCGACTTGACCGTGCGCGCCACATTGAACGCCGACGAGCCGAAACCGGTGTCCACATCGACCAGCAGCGGCAGATCGCAGACGTCGGTGATGCGCCGCACGTCAGTCAGCACGTCGTCCAGACCGGTGATGCCCAGATCCGGCACGCCGAGGGAGCCTGCGGCCACGCCGCCACCGGACAGGTAGATCGCCTTGAAACCGGCGCGCTTGGCCAGCAGCGCGTGGTTGGCGTTGATCGCGCCGACCACTTGCAATGGATGCTCGCTGGCGACCGCATCGCGGAAACGCTGGCCTGGAGTGTTCAGGTTGGAACTCATGACTCACCTCGTTCAGTGGCTGTCTTGTTGTGGGCGCCGTCCTGGTAATGACGGGCAATGTTGCGTTTCGAAGCGCCGATGTGACGGCGCATCAACAATTCCGCGAGTTCGCCGTCACGGTCGGCGATGGCATCGAGAATCCGGTGGTGTTCGGCAAAGGCCTGGCGCGGGCGGTTCGGCGTGGTCGAGAACTGGATGCGGTACATGCGCACCAGTTGATACAGCTCGCCGCAGAGCATCTGCGTCAGCGTGCGGTTGCCGCTGCCCTGGATGATCCGGTAGTGGAAGTCGAAATCGCCTTCCTGCTGGTAATAGCCAACGCCGGCCTGAAACGCCGCGTCGCGCTCGTGGGTTTCCAGCACCCGGCGCAGTTCGTCGATTTCTTCGACGCTCATGCGCTCGGCCGCGAGACGACAGGCCATGCCTTCGAGGGATTCGCGAATTTCGTAGAGTTCGAGCAATTCGGCATGACTGAGCGACACCACCCGCGCACCGACGTGCGGTACGCGCACCAGCAGGCGCTGGCCTTCCAGTCGATGAATCGCCTCACGCAACGGCCCGCGACTGATGCCGTAGGTGCGCGCCAGCTCCGGCTCGGAGATCTTGCTGCCCGGGGCGATCTCACCTTTGACGATGGCCGCTTGAATGCGCCGGAAGACGTTTTCCGAGAGCGTCTCGGAATCGTCGCCGCTGATGACCGGGGGATCGAGTTGATCCAGCATGATTGTCGACACCTTTAAATCCAATGCGGCAAAAACTAGCCAATTCACCCGCATCAGTCAAAGGATAAATAGGTATTGTCGACAATCGTCTAATAACCTTAAAAGATCGCAGCCTTCGGCAGCTCCTACAGGGCGCACGCAAATCCAATGTAGGAGCTGCCGAAGGCTGCGATCTTCTGATCTTTTATAGACCGGCCCAAGCGCTGGCGCCATAAACCCACCGTGCTAGAATGCCGCCCGCATTTGCTGGCCATTTGTACGGCTTGTCATAAAAAGCTGCCAGGCACACGAAGGGCCTTGCGCAAGTTTTGCCAAGGACCTGAACCGAAAACGGAACGCTGCGCACCAGGATTTATGAGACTCAAGCCTTTTCCCACATTCTTTGCCCTGTTTTGCCTGCCCGGCCTCGCCGCCGCGGGGGAAAAAACCGTGTACGGCCTCAACGAATACGCTTCGCTTGACGGCATCAACCTGGAAGTTGCGGCCAAACTCGACACCGGTGCGAAAACCGCATCGCTGAGTGCCCGCGACATCAAACGCTTTAAACGCAACGGTGAGTCCTGGGTACGTTTCTACCTGGCCATCGACGCCGCGCATTCGCACCCGATCGAACGGCCGCTGGCGCGGGTCAGCAAGATCAAGCGCCGCGCTGGCGATTACGACCCGGAGGAAGGCAAGAAGTACACCGCCCGTCCGGTGATCGAGCTGGATATCTGCATGGGCACGGCGATACGCAGCATCGAAGTGAACCTGACCGACCGAAGTGCGTTCCAATATCCGCTTTTGATTGGCTCCGAAGCGCTGAAACGCTTCGATGCGCTGGTCGATCCAAGCCTTAAATACGCTGCCGGCAAACCCGCCTGCACCATCGCCGCTCATACCGCCGAGTAATTTCCATGCGTTCTCTAACCTTCCACCTGAAAATCCTGATCACCATTCTGGTGCTCCTGGGCGTTTCGGTTACGGCCTATCAGATTTTCGTGCTCGGCATCCCGGTGACCGAAGACGCCACCGACGACTTGTGGAACATCGACGCCAAGGTCGAGTTCGTCGCCAGCACCAAGGATCCGGTGAAGATCCAGATGTTCGTGCCACCGTTGAGCCGCGATTACGTCAGCCTCAATGAAAGCTTTATCTCCAATAACTACGGTGTCGCCGTCAACCGCGTCGACGGCAACCGCAAGGTCACCTGGTCGGCGCGCCGGGCCAAGGGCAACCAGACCCTTTATTACCGTTTGGTGCTGACCAAGCGTTACACCGCCGAAAAATCCAAGATCAAAGGCCCGACCTTCCGCGACAGCATCGCCATCGAAGGTCCTGAGAAAATCGCCGCCGAAGCCCTGCTCGCGCCGATCCGCCAGCATTCCGCCGACGTCGAAACTTTTATTGGCGAGGCGATCAAACGCGTCAACAACGTCAACGACGACAACGTGAAACTGCTGCTGGCCGGCGATCCGTCGACGCCGCACAAAGCCAAAATCGTCGAACTGCTGTTGTCCATCGCCCACGTGCCGGTGGAAAAAGTCCACACCATCCGCCTCGTCGCCGACCAGCCGCAAACGCCTGAACTGTGGCTGCGCAGCTTCAACGGCAACGACTGGCTGTACTTCAACCCGGAAACCGGTGAGCAAGGCCTGCCGACCGACCGCCTGCTGTGGTGGACCGGCGATGAAAACCTGATCACCGTCGACGGCGGCAAGAAAGCCAACGTGACCTTCAGCCTGAACAACAGCGAGATGAACGCGATTCGTCTGGCCAAGCTGACGGACGAAAACACCGACGCCAACTTCCTCGAATACTCGCTGTACGGCTTGCCGCTGCAGACGCAGCAGACGTTCATGATCATGGTGATGATCCCGATCGGCGTGCTGGTGATCCTGATTCTGCGCAACCTGATCGGCCTGCAGACACTCGGCACGTTCACCCCGGTGCTGATCGCCCTCGCCTTCCGCGAAACGCAACTGGGCTTCGGCATTCTGCTGTTTACCGTGATAACGGCGCTGGGCCTGTCGTTACGTTCGTATCTGGAACACCTGAAGCTGCAAATGCTGCCGCGACTCTCGGTGGTGCTGACCTTTGTTGTGGTGCTGATCGCGGCGATCAGCCTGTTCAGCCACAAACTCGGCCTGGAACGCGGGCTGTCGGTGGCGCTGTTCCCAATGGTGATTCTGACCATGACCATTGAACGTCTGTCGATCACCTGGGAAGAACGCGGCGCCAGCCATGCGATGAAAGTCGCGATCGGCACGCTGTTCGCGGCGTCACTCGCGCACCTGATCATGACCGTGCCAGAGCTGGTCTACTTCGTGTTCACCTTCCCGGCGATCCTGCTGATTCTGGTCGGCTTCATGTTGGCGATGGGTCGTTATCGCGGCTACCGCCTGACCGAGCTGGTGCGCTTCAAGGCTTTCCTGAAGAAGGCTGACGCCTGATGTTCGGTTTCTGGAAGACCTGGAAGGCCCTGGAGGCGCGGGGCATCATGGGCATCAATCGGCGTAACGCCGACTACGTGCTCAAGTACAACAAGCGCAGCCTGTACCCGATTGTCGATGACAAGATCATCACCAAGGAACGCGCCATCGAGGCCGGCATTCACGTGCCGGAGCTGTACGGCGTGATCTCCACCGAGAAGGAAATCGACAAGCTCGACGAGATCATCGGCGGGCGCAACGACTTCGTGATCAAACCGGCGCAGGGCGCGGGCGGTGACGGCATCATCGTGATTGCCGACCGCTTCGAGGGCCGCTATCGCACGGTGTCAGGCAAGATCCTCGCTCATGAAGAGCTGGAGCATCACATCTCGAGCATCCTCACTGGCCTGTATTCGCTCGGCGGCCACCGTGATCGGGCGCTGATCGAATACCGCGTGACCCCGGATCAGATCTTCAAAAGCATCAGCTACGAAGGCGTGCCGGACATCCGCATCATCGTGCTGATGGGCTACCCGGTGATGGCCATGCTGCGCTTGCCGACCCGGCAGTCCGGCGGCAAGGCCAACCTGCACCAGGGCGCCATCGGTGTCGGTGTTGACCTGGCCACGGGTCTGACGTTGCGCGGCACCTGGCTGAACAACATCATCGCCAAACACCCTGACACCACCAACGCGGTGGACGGCGTGCAACTGCCCTACTGGGACGGTTTCATGAAGCTCGCAGCTGGCTGTTATGAGCTGTGCGGGTTGGGCTATATCGGTGTTGATATGGTGCTTGATCAGGAGAAAGGCCCACTGATTCTCGAGCTGAATGCGCGGCCTGGGCTGAATATTCAGATTGCCAATGATTGTGGGCTGACGTTGCGTACCCATGCGGTTGAAGCGCGGCTGGAAGAGCTGAAGGCGCGTGGGGTGACGGAATCGGTTGAAGAGCGGGTGGCGTTTACGCAGGAGATGTTCGGGCATATTCCTGCTGTGGAAGGCTAAAAGCTGAAAAACAAAAAGCCCCTCACCCTAGCCCTCTCCCAAAGGGAGAGGGGACTGACCGAGGTGGATGTTCGAGGTACGCCGACCTGAACGTCTTGAGTCGAACTCCGGCATTGAAAAGCATGATGATCGGCTCCCTTTCCCCTCGCCAGCTTGAGATATCGAGCCGAACTCGGGTCTTGAAAAGCATGAAGATCTGCTCCCTTTCCCCCTCGCCAGCTTGAGATATCGAGCCGAACTCGGGTCTTGAAAAGCATGAAGATCTGCTCCCTTTCCCCCTCGCCAGCTTGAGATATCGAGCCGAACTCGGGTCTTGAAAAGCATGAAGATCGGCTCCCTTTCCCCCTCGCCAGCTTGAGATATCGAGCCGAACTCGGATCTTGAAAAGCATGAAGATCTGCTCCCTTTCCCCCTCGCCCCCTTGGGGGAGAGGGTTGGGGTGAGGGGGTAGGCTTTTGATTTTGATCTGACAGCCGAGAGAGGACTACAATCCCCACCCCGCCTCAACGGCCGATCTGCCCCGCCCATGTTGACCTGTTCCGTACACCCGCTGCCCTACCATGCCAATCCCGCCGACTACTTCGCGGCCATCCGCAACGCGCCCGGCGCCGTGCTGCTCGACAGTGGCCGGCCGAGTGCCGGCCGTGGTCGTTATGACCTGCTCAGCGCCTGGCCGCTGGAACATCTGGCGGTGTTGCCCGACGAAAGCGGCGGCGTATTCCTTCAGCGCCTGCGGGATAATCTGACCCGTCTGGGCAAGGCTGATTTGCCAACGGGTTTCGACCTGCCATTCGCTGGCGGTTTGATCGGCTACCTGAGCTACGATTTCGGTCGGCATCTGGAAAACCTGCCGAGCCAGGCGCTGGATGATCTGCAATTGCCGGATGTCCGCTTTGGCCTGTACGACTGGGCGCTGATCAGCGATCACCAGACGGCCAGCAGCCAACTGGTGTTTCATCCATCCGTGATCGATAGCGAGAAACAGCGGCTGATCGCGCTGTTCAGCCAGCCGCTTGTCGAGTCGATGGCGCCGTTCAAACTGAACCAGCCAATGACCGCCGACCTCTCGGCCGACAATTATCGTCAGGCCTTCGAGCGCATCCAGCATTACATCCAGGCCGGCGATTGCTATCAGGTCAACTTCGCTCAGCGCTTTCGCGCTTCATGCCAAGGCGATCCGTGGCTGGCTTATTGCGCATTGCGCGAAGCCTGCCCGACGCCGTTCTCCGGTTTCCAGAGCCTGCCCGACGGCGGCGCGGTGTTGAGCCTGTCGCCGGAGCGCTTCGTCAAAGTCAGCCAGCGTCAGGTGGAAACCCGGCCAATCAAAGGCACTCGCCCCCGTGGCCTGACGCCAGCCGAAGATGCCGCGAACGCCGCCGAACTGCTGGCCAGCCCCAAGGATCGTGCGGAAAACCTGATGATCGTCGACCTGCTGCGCAACGACCTCGGGCGCACCTGCCGCATCGGTTCGGTGCGAGTGCCGGAGCTTTTCAGTCTGGAAAGCTATCCGAACGTGCATCACTTGGTCAGTAGCGTCACCGGTGAGTTGGCGGATGATCGTGACGCACTGGATTTGATTGCCGGCAGTTTCCCCGGTGGCTCAATTACCGGCGCGCCGAAGATCCGCGCAATGCAGATCATCGATGAGCTGGAACCGACGCGGCGTGGGTTGTACTGCGGGTCGTTGCTGTATCTGGACGTGCGCGGCGAGATGGACAGTTCCATCGCGATTCGCAGTCTGTTGGTCAAGGATGGGCAGGTGTGCTGCTGGGGCGGTGGCGGAATTGTGGCCGATTCGGATTGGCAGGCTGAATATCAGGAGTCGATTACCAAAGTGAAGGTTCTGCTGGAAACCCTGCAAAACCTCTAAAAGCTTCGCGAGCAGGCTCGCTCCCACAGGGGAATGCATTCCAAGTGTGGGAGCGAGCCTGCTCGCGAAGGGGCCCTTCCAGACGACTACAAACTCAGGTCGCGATTTGAGGCTTTGAGGAATTCCTGCTTCAACTCGGCAAAGGTATGCACCGCAGGAAACTGCGGGAACTCACGAATCACATTCTCCGGCGCATGAAACAGAATCCCCGCATCAGCCTCGCCCAGCATCGTCGTGTCGTTATACGAATCCCCCGCCGCAATCACCCGGTAATACAGGCTCTTGAACGCCAGTACCGACTGGCGCTTGGGATCTTTCTGGCGCAACTGATAGCTGGTGACCCGCCCGGTTTCGTCAGTAATCAGGCGATGGCAAAGCAACGTCGGAAAGCCCAGCTGCCGCATCAGCGGCTGCGAGAACTCGTAAAACGTATCCGACAGAATCACCACCTGAAAGCGTTCGCGCAGCCAGTTGACGAACTCCACCGCGCCGTCCAGCGGCTTCAGTGTGGCGATCACTTCCTGAATGTCCGACAGCTTCAAGCCGTGCTCATCGAGGATGCGCAGGCGCTGCTTCATCAGCACGTCGTAATCGGGAATGTCCCGGGTGGTGGCCTTGAGGGATTCGATTCCGGTTTTTTCGGCGAAGGCGATCCAGATTTCCGGCACCAACACCCCTTCAAGATCCAGGCAAGCAATTTCCACAAGACACTCCCGTTTGTATTGATTATTTGAGTCGAGCGAGGCCGAACTCTAGCGACTCACATGCAGACGCGCAACGCACAGCACGTCCCCGAGCCGTGCAGCTTTTTGTTACCATCAGCGCCATATAGAGCGCCCAGCGCCACCGACCTGTAGGAAGCCGCCCTGATGAGTGCAACGTTCGACGTCGTGGAACTCGCCACGACCTATGCCAACAAATCCGCGCAAGACATCCTCAAACTCGCGTTCGCCGAGTTCGGCGATGACTTGTGGATATCTTTCAGCGGCGCCGAGGATGTGGTGCTGGTGGACATGGCCTGGAAGCTCAACAAGAACGTCAAGGTGTTCAGCCTCGACACCGGCCGTCTGCACCCGGAGACCTACCGCTTCATCGATCAGGTGCGCGAGCACTACAAGATCGACATCGAACTGGTGTCGCCGGACTACACGAAACTCGAACCGTTCGTGAAGGAAAAAGGCCTGTTCAGTTTCTATAAGGACGGCCACGGCGAATGCTGCGGTATCCGCAAGATCGAGCCGCTGCGCCGAAAATTGTCCACCGTCAAAGCCTGGGCCACCGGCCAGCGCCGCGACCAGAGCCCGGGCACTCGTAGTGCCGTAGCAGTGATGGAAATCGATACCGCGTTCTCCACCCCGGAGCGCACCCTGTACAAGTTCAACCCGTTGGCACAGATGACCAGCGAAGAGATCTGGGGCTACATCCGCATGCTCGAACTGCCGTACAACAGCCTGCATGAGCGCGGTTTTATCAGCATCGGCTGCGAACCGTGCACCCGCCCTGTCCTGCCGAATCAGCACGAGCGCGAAGGCCGCTGGTGGTGGGAAGAGGCGACGCAGAAAGAGTGCGGGTTGCATGCCGGGAATATCATCAGCAAGGCGTAATCCTTCTAATTGTCACCCCATTCCCTGTGGGAGCGAGCTTGCTCGCGAAAGCGCAATGTCAGTCAGCATCTTCCTAAACTGACACACCGCCTTCGCGAGCAGGCTCGCTCCCACAAGGTTTTGTAGCGAATCAATAAATATGTACACAGGAATGTCACCATCGGTGCCATTTATGTGTGCACTTTTTTGTTTAAGCGCCCTGAAAAGTTACATCCCTGCCAAAAATCCCTCGCCTCCGCCAGCCATCAAAATCCCCCGCCAAAAATAAATACCTGTTCAACCGGTCAATTTTTAGCCAATTATTTTCAGTCACTTAGCGCACATCGATAACTTTTCGAAATGAGCACGGCTGCACATAGATCAACGACTGGCACAGATCTGGCTTAGGTGCATACATGTTTTGTATACAAAACTGCAAAACATAAAACCACTTTCGATCCGCAAGCCTGAAGCGCCCTATCCCGTACAGGCTGCAGATGCCCCGTAACCAGTGATGCTTTCACTGCCGCGACGAAGATTTGTCGAGCCTGACGGCTCATGCACAGTCATCGCGGCCCTGAACATCAGGAGCCTGCCGGAATGCGTACAAGTCTCTCCAACAACATCGCGCTGAATCTGCCCGCCGCTGCTCTCGACCAACCGTTACCCCATGACGGTCTGGCCGAGCCGTTACAACTCAGTCCGCGTCTGCACAACAGCGATCTGGCGCCAACCAAGGCCGAAGGTCGACGCTGGGGCAAATACAGCATCTTTGCCCTGTGGACCAACGATGTGCACAACATCGCCAACTACTCGTTCGCCATCGGTCTGTACGCCTTGGGCCTGGGGGGCTGGCAGATTCTGCTGTCGCTGGGGATCGGCGCGGCGCTGGTGTATTTCTTCATGAACCTGTCCGGTTACATGGGACAAAAAACCGGGGTGCCGTTTCCAGTGATCAGCCGGATCAGTTTCGGCATCCACGGCGCGCAAATTCCTGCACTGATCCGCGCGGTTATCGCCATCGCCTGGTTCGGCATTCAGACGTATCTGGCGTCAGTGGTGTTTCGCGTATTGCTCACTGCAGTCCATCCCGGATTCGCCGAATACGACCACGATTCGATTCTTGGTCTGTCGTCGCTGGGTTGGGTGTGCTTCGTGGCGATCTGGTTCGTGCAACTGGCGATCCTCGCCTACGGCATGGAAATGGTCCGCCGTTACGAAGCGTTTGCCGGGCCAGTGATTCTGCTGACCGTTGCCGCCCTCGCCGCGTGGATGTACTTCCAGGCCAACGCGACCATCGCCTGGTCGATCCGCGAGCCACTGACCGGTGGCGAGATGTGGCGCAACATTTTTGCCGGCGGCGCACTGTGGCTGGCGATCTACGGCACGTTGATTCTGAATTTCTGCGACTTCGCCCGCTCATCGCCGTGCCGCAAGACCATCAAAGTAGGAAACTTCTGGGGTTTGCCGGTGAATATTCTGGTATTCGCCGCGATTACCGTGCTGCTCTGCGGTGCGCAATTTCAGATCAACGGCCGGATCATCGAGAGCCCGACCGAGATCATCGCCTCGATTCCCAACACCTTCTTCCTAGTGCTCGGTTGCCTGGCATTCCTGATTGTCACCGTGGCGGTGAACATCATGGCCAACTTCGTCGCCCCGGCATTCGTGCTGAGCAACCTGGCGCCGAAGTACCTGACGTTCCGTCGCGCCGGGCTGATCAGCGCAACCATCGCTGTGCTGATCCTGCCGTGGAATCTCTACAACAGCCCGCTGGTGATCGTGTACTTCCTGTCTGGCCTCGGCGCCCTGCTCGGCCCGTTGTACGGCGTGATCATGGTCGACTACTGGCTGATCCGCAAAGGCCGGATCAACGTCCCGCAGCTCTACAGCGAAGATCCCGACGGCGCTTATTACTACAGCCGTGGGGTGAATTTCCGTGCGGTGGCGGCATTTATTCCTGCGGCGCTGATCGCCATCGTCCTGGCGCTCGTGCCGGGTTTCCACAGCGTCTCGCCGTTCTCCTGGCTGATCGGCGCCGGGATCGCCGGAATGCTTTATCTGATCATCGCCAAACGCCAGCCGCACTACGCCGACATCAGCGGCGAATCGATCGCTGTCGACAACGTCTGCCATTAATTCCCTCGTGGCCCGGACTTCGGGCCGCCGAACTGCCCGCTATAAGGATTTCCCCATGCGTATTCTCGTGGTCAACGTCAACACCACCGAATCCATCACCGAGGCCATTGCCCGCTCGGCGCAGGCTGTCGCCTCGCCCGGTACCGAAATCGTCGGTTTGACACCGTTTTTCGGCGCCGACTCGATTGAAGGCAACTTCGAAAGCTATCTGGCGGCCATCGCGGTGATGGATCGGGTGATGGCCTACGACCAGCCGTTCGATGCCGTGATTCAGGCCGGCTACGGCGAGCACGGTCGCGAAGGTCTGCAGGAATTGCTCAACGTGCCAGTGGTGGATATCACCGATGCGGCCGCGAGCACGGCGATGTTTCTCGGCCACGCCTATTCGGTGGTGACCACGCTGGATCGCACCGTACCGCTGATCGAAGATCGGCTGAAATTGTCCGGCCTGTGGGATCGTTGTGCATCGGTACGGGCCAGTGGTCTGGCCGTTCTGGAACTGGAACACGAGCCACAGCGTGCCTTGGAAGCCATCGTGCATCAGGCAGAACTGGCGGTGACGCAGGACAAAGCCGAGGTGATCTGCCTGGGTTGCGGTGGCATGGCCGGCCTGGATGAGCAGATTCGTCGGCGCACTGGCGTGCCGGTGGTGGATGGCGTCACGGCGGCGGTAACGATTGCGGAATCGCTAGTGCGCTTGCGCTTGTCGACGTCGAAAGTGCGAACGTATGCAACACCCCGACCGAAGAACATCATTGGCTGGCCGGGGCGGTTTGCCCGCTAGGCTCATCATCGGAAACCGAGTCGCCCCATTCGCGAGCAAGCTCGCTCCCACATTTGGAATGCATTTCCCTGTGGGAGCGAGCCCGCTCGCGAAGACTGCTACTCGGTATCAAGGTTGCTCAAATCGCACTAAAGCGCCGCGCCAATCCCTGTTCCGCAAACTGTTCAATCACATAATCGACAAACGCCCGCGTCTTGCCCGGCAACAATTTGTGTTCGGCGTAATAGATGGAGATGTTGCCATCATCGACGAACCAGTCCGGCAACACCCGCTGCAACGTACCCGCCTGCAGATACCCCACCGCAAACGGCATGCTCACCAGTGCAATCCCCAGGCCCTGCGCTGCTGTCGCACACGCGGCTTCGGAATCGCTCATGGTCATCCTGGCCTTGAGCATCAACGGACTGTGCTGCTGATCGCGGTGCGTCAATTGCCATGAACGCACACGTCCGGTTTGCGGTGAGCGAATCAGAATGCCGTCGTGCTGCTTGAGATCGTCCGGATGAGTGATCGCAGGATTGCCGTTCAGATAATCCTGCGAAGCGACCAACACCCGATGCGCTGGCGTCAATCTGCGCGCCACCACACCTTGTGGCAGCTCAAAGCCGCCGCCAATCGCCGCATCAAAGCCCTGCCCGATCAGATCGACCTGACGATTATCGAAATGCCAGTCCGGATTGATCGCCGGGAAGCGCCGCAGAAACTCGCCGAGCAACGGCACTATATAAAGGCGCCCGAACACCGTGCCCATGCTGACTTTCAAGGTGCCGATCGGCTGCCCTTCGGCACTGGCCAGATTGGCCACGGCATTCTGGATCGTGGTCAGACTGGCACTGACTTCACTCAAAAACAGCTGCCCCGCCTCGGTCAGCGTCAGACTGCGGGTGCTGCGCTGAAACAGCCGCACACCCAGCCGCACCTCAAGCTTTGCGACACTTTTGCCAACCGCTGCCGGGGTCAGACTCAAGCGCCGCGCCGCCTCGGCAAAGCTGCCGACCTCAGCACTACGGACAAAGCATTCGATACTGCTGAAGGTTTCCATGGCCGCCACTATAAACTTTTGGTTTACACAGACTATAGCAATCAGGGTCTACACGGTTGTGGATCAGAGGCCGATACTCGGCACCAACAACAAGGCATCCCGCCTTGAATAGTCTGGAGATCGAACATGACCACTCAACACCTCGGCGGCAAAGTCGCTCTGATTCAAGGCGGTTCCCGTGGTATCGGCGCTGCCATCGTCAAACGCCTGGCCGCTGAAGGCGCTGCAGTAGCCTTCACTTACGTCAGCTCCACCGCCAAAGCCGAAGAGTTACAGAACAGCATCACCGCCAGCGGCGGCAAAGCCCTGGCGATCAAGGCCGACAGCGCCGACGCCGCAGCGATCCGCCACGCGGTCAGCGCCACGGTCGAAGCCTTTGGCCGACTCGACATCCTGGTCAACAACGCTGGTGTGCTGGCTGTCGCTCCGCTGGAAGATTTCACCCTGGAAGATTTCGACCAGACCTTGGCCATCAACGTGCGCAGCGTATTCATCGCCTCGCAAGAAGCCGCCAAGCACATGGGCGAAGGTTCGCGCATCATCAACATCGGCAGCACCAACGCCGACCGCATGCCCTTCGCCGGTGGCGGTGTGTACGCCATGAGCAAATCGGCGCTGGTCGGTTTGACCAAAGGTCTGGCCCGCGACCTCGGCCCGCGCGGCATCACCATCAACAACGTCCAGCCTGGCCCGGTCGACACCGACATGAACCCGGCGCACGGTGACTTTGCCGAAAGCCTCATTCCGTTGATGGCCGTCGGTCGTTACGGTAAAGCCGAAGAAATCGCCAGTTTCGTCGCCTATCTGGCGGGCCCGGAAGCCGGTTACATCACCGGTGCCAGCCTGACCATCGACGGTGGTTTCGGCGCGTGATTTTCCGAGTCGCCTGAACGAAAAACGCCGCTCCTCTTTTTACAGAGGGGCGGCGTTTTTTTGTCTCAGATGTTTACGCCCATTCCAGTGCCGGCAAACCACAGGCACTTGGCGTGAACGCTTTCAAACTCCGAAGAATCCCGTCAGCGTGTGCGTACTTTTCATCGGCCATGGCGGCATCGGGGATGGCGATGGCCGTCATGCCTGCGGCTTTCGCTGCGGTCACGCCAAACGGCGAATCCTCGAACACCAGGCAGTCCTCAGGTGCCACACCCAGACGGCGGGCAGCGGTCAGGAAGATATCCGGTGCCGGTTTCGCCGCGCCGACTTCCGGATCGTCCGCCGTGACAATGAAGTCGAACAGCGCGAACCAGTCGCGGTGCAGCGTGGTTTTTTGTCCGAACGATTGCCGCGACGAACTGGTGCCGACGGCGATGGGGATGTTGTGCGCCTTGAGGTGGCGAATCAGCTCCTCGGCACCCGGCATCGCTTGCGCCGTGGGAAAACGCTCGCGCATCAATGGTTCGCGGATCACCAGAAACTCTTCGGCGGTGATCGGCAGATCCAGTGCCTGCACCACGTAATTGGCCAGATCGTTGGCTCCACGACCAATGATGTTCTGCTTGACGCTCCAGTCGAAGGTGCGCCCGTAGCGCTGGGCAATCAGCGAAGTGACTTCGGTGTAAATGCCCTCGGTGTCCAGCAGCAAACCGTCCATATCGAAAATCACGGCCTTGATCGGGCCGAACGCCTTCAGCGGTGCATTCATCATCGGATCCGTTAACAAAGACATCCCAGGCGGCAGGTGAACCGCTGCTCGGATCTGATTAAAGGGTTCAGCAGCATAACGAGCGCGACAGACATTGAGCAACGGCCAATGTTTATTGAGCGATGAACTACTCGCAGATATTTAGCGAAATGCCCTACAGGCATCGCCTACTCGCCCGACTTCTTTCCTGTTTGATCCCCCGCAAAGTCCCCGCACCTTTTTGACGTGCGCGAGAGACTGCGAATGCTTCCAACCGATCGGCTTCTGGCCCTGAACAACAGCATCGGCCTGCTCGTTGTTGCTGCTTTGAATCCCGACGAGCCGGACTTCGAACACCTGATCCGCGAATTCCGCCTGTGCCTGAACAACTACGAGGCTTGGGCCGAGCAGTTCTGGACAGGCACCGCGCTGGATGTCGAGCAAGTTTTTACGGTCGGCAACGACGTGCGCCTTAGCGCGCCGATCAAGTCGCGCCAACCGCTCAGTTCATCGGTAGTCATGTGCTCGGCCAGCGGGTCGCTGACGCTGGTGCACATGTTCGAGGCCGCGCGGTTTGTGCCGATTGGCAACACCCCGGTAACCCTCGAACCGGTGCTTGCCGATGTCGGCGGCGTGCTGACTTTCGGCGAGCCGCTGCGTTACACCATCGGCCCCAGCGGCATTCTGCAAGTGACCGACTGCGATCGGGGCCAGCGTTATCGCATTACCTTCTTTCCCGATGTGTCCACGGACCATGTGCGTGCGCTGTATGCCTCTTATGAAAGTGTCATTGCAGGCCTTGAGGGCTGGCTGCGCGCTGAATGGAGCGAATTTCAGCCGCAGTGGACGGAGTTTTCCAGCGCTGGATTTCTTGAGCGTTACGGTCAGTTGCAACAGGCCGACTGGCGTGGATTCGAGAAAGCCCTGAATGGCGTCTGGGATGACATTAAACAGGTATTCGCCCTGCTCGCCGACTTGCAGGCCAACAGTGAAAAGTTGCTGGAATACCTCAGCGAGGCCGAGCTTGAGGCGTTATTGAATGCCTCCAGCGACGCCATTGCCAACGGTCTGTTGATCCTCAGTGACGAGCCGCTGCTGTTCATTCATCTGGCCGCGTTTACCAGTTGGCTGAAGATGCTGCCGCCGCAACATTTGGCCGAAGTGGTCGCCGAAGTGCGCGTCGAATTGCTGATCAGCTTCCTGTTGATGGGCGTGTCGGGTGGCATCGGCGTGCCGCTGCGTTTGAGCAGCAAGTTGCTGGCGAAGATCAAGTCGCCGCGCGCGCGGGAGTGGCTGGCAGCCTCGGCTTTGCGCTTGGCCGAACTGACGTCCTCGGCGGATTTGACGCGGCATGCCAGCGTTTTGAAGCCGCTGATGCTCAATGTGCGTGACGTTGAGTTGAAACCGACACCGTCGATACCGCTGAACATTCGTCAGGCCGATTCTGTGGTGTTGACGGTGCCGAATCCGGCGCCTGTTGTGCGGGACAAGTCTGGCGCTTCGAGCCGGTTGGAACGGCATGAGCCGCACGACGATTCGCCGGATCAGGCGAAAAACCCCAACGGCGACAGCGCCGATTGTGTGCCGCGTACCTGCACCAACGGTTGTCCGGTGTCGATGGTTACTGGCGAAGAACTGCTGACCCTGAACGATGCGCTGCTCGATGGCGTGTTGCCGTTTGAGTTCACGCGGTTGTATCGCTCGAGCGCCGTCGAAATCGACGTCGGGCTGGGGTTTGGCTGGAGCCATTCGCTGGCGCATCGGCTGGAGTTTTTCGCTGATGAGGTGGTTTGGGTCGATCACGAAAACCGGCGTACCCGTTTTCCGTTGCCGAGTAGTGAGCGGCCGGCGATTCACAACAGTTTGTCGCGGGCGGCGATTTTTCTGGGCGAGGAGCCGGAAGAGCTGATCCTCGCGCTGGCCGGGGACACGGCGCGCTTTTATCACTTTCGTGCAGGACGGCTGACGGCGATCAGCGATGCCTATGGCAACCGTCTGACGGTGCAGCGCGATCGGTCTGACCGGGTGCAGCGCCTGGACAACGGCGCCGGGCGTTCGCTGCTGTTGCGCTATGAGCAGGCGCAGTTGGTTGGTGTTGATTACCAGGTGTTTCGCGACGGTGCCTGGAGCACTGAACAAGCACTGGTCAGTTACCGCTACGACGCCTACCGGCACCTGATCGAAGCGACCAACGCCGTCGGTGACAGCGAGCGTTACGACTACGACGACGCTCACGTGATTCTGCAGCGGCAACTGGCCGGCGGCGCGAGCTTCTTCTGGGAGTGGGAGCGCTCGGGGAAATCGGCGCGCTGCGTGCGTCACTGGGCATCGTTCTCGCAGATGGACACGCGTTACGTCTGGAACGATGACGGCAGTGTCGCGGTGCATTACGTCGATGGCACCGAAGAGACCTACGTTCACGACGAACGTGCGCGGCTGGTGCGCAAGGTCGAGGCCGATGGCGGTGAACAGCTCAAGGCCTATGACGATGCCGGGCGCTTGATTGCCGAGCAGGATGCGTTAGGCGCCGTCACCGAATACCGCTACGACGAAGTCGGACGGCTGATCGCGTTGATTCCACCGGATGAGGCGCCCACGTCCTACGAGTATCGCAACGGTTTCCTGTACCGGCGTTCGCGCGGCGAGGCGGTGTGGATCTACCGGCGCAATGCCGAGGGCGATGTCACCGAAGCGGTCGACCCCGACGGTCAGGTCACCCATTACTACTACGACACCCGGGGGCAGTTGCTGTCGATCCGCTACCCGGACAGCAGTCGGCATCGCTTGGTCTGGAATAGCCTCGGCCAGTTGACCGAGGAAACCCTGCCCGACGGTGGCGTGCGGCGTTTTTCCTACGACGCACTGGGTCGGCGGACCACAACCGCCGACGAACACGGTGCGGTCACCCGTCAGCACTGGGATGCCGTTGGCCGACTGACTCAGACGACATTTCCTACCGGTAGCACCCGCGCCTACAGCTACGGCGCCTACGGTCAGGTCACTGCCGAGCGCGATGAACTGGGGCGCATCACCCGCTACGAATACGACGACGATCTGCACCTGGTCTCGCGGCGGATCAACCCCGACGGCACGCGGGTGCAATACCGCTATGACCATGCGCAACTGCTGCTCACCGAGATTGAAAACGAATCCGGGGAAAAGTATCGGCTGGATTACACCTCCACCGGGCTGATTCGTCAGGAAAGCGGTTTTGACGGCCGCCGCACCGCCTATGCCTACGACCTCAACGGGCATCTGCTGGAAAAGACCGAGTTCGGTGATGATGGCTCTTGTTTGCTCACCGCTTATGAGCGCGATGCGGCCGGGCGCCTGCTGGTCAAAACCCTGCCCGACGGGATCAAGGTCAGTTATCAGTACGACCGACTCGGTCGTTTGATTGGGGTCGATGACGGCCAGCAACATCCTTTGGCCTTCGAGTACGACCGTCAGGACCGGCTGATCACCGAGCATCAGGGCTGGGGCACCCTGCGTTACCGCTACGACGCCTGCGGCCAGCTCAAACGCATGCGTCTGCCGGACAACAGCGTGCTCGACTACCGCCACGCCAAGGGCGGCGCGCTGAACGGGATTGACCTCAACGGCACGCCGCTGACCCGCCATGTCTACCAGTCCGGTCGCGAACTGCAACGCCAACAAGGTCTGCTGCTCAGCGAATATTCCTACGACGATCAGGGACGATTACTCGCCCATGCCGTAGGCCATCAGCGCGCTGCGTTGTACCGCCGCGATTATGCCTACAGCGCCAACGGCAATCTCGCGCACATTGCCGACACCCGTCACGGCCAGCGCACCTACGGCTACGACGCCCTCGACCGGCTGATCCGCGTACGACACTCGCGCGACGAACTGCCGGAATCCTTCGCCCACGACCCGGCCGGCAACCTGCTGATGCAGGACCGCCCCGGCCCCAGCCAGATCCAGGGCAATCGCTTGCTGATGCAAGGCGACCGTCATTACGACTACGACGCCTTCGGCAACCTGATCCGCGAACGTCGCGGCCGCGCCCAGACCCTCGTCACCGAATACCGCTACGACTGCCAGCACCGCCTGATCGGCCTGACCCGCCCCGACGGCCAGACCGCCAGTTACCGCTACGACGCCTTCGGCCGACGCATCAGCAAAACCGTCAACGGCGAGACCACCGAGTTCTTCTGGCAAGGCGACCACCTCGTCGCCGAAAGCAGCGAACACGAATACCGCAGCTACGTCTACGAACCCGGCACCTTCCGCCCGCTGGCACTGCTCGACGGCAAAGGCCCGAAAAAAGCCTGCCCGTTCTACTACCAGCTCGACCACCTCGGCACCCCGCAGGAACTCACCGACTACAGCGGCGACATCGTTTGGTCCGCGCAATACGACGCCTACGGCAAAGTCGCCGCCCTGACCCTGGCCGGCGAGGACTACCTGAACCAGCCGCTGCGCTTTCAGGGGCAGTACTTCGACGGGGAAAGCGGGCTGCATTACAACCGGCATCGGTATTACGACCCCCGGCTGGGGCGCTATCTGACGCCGGATCCGATCAAGTTGGCGGGTGGGCTGAATCAGTACCAGTACGTGCCGAATCCGACGGGGTGGGTGGATCCGTTGGGGTTGAATTCCAACTGTCCGCCCAAAGGCCGAAAATCGATCAATTGTTCAAAACCTGATGATGTTGAGCTACCACAGGTTTCCAGGCGCGGTGCATTCAGACAGGCAAAAGTTGATGCAGGAATTCCGAAAGGGCAACAGCCAGATATTCAAATTGATGAGGTAAGTGGCAGGCAGAAGCAGTTCACCTATGTCAACATGACGGATAGAAAAGGAAATAACATTCTAGACAGCAGTGGAAAGCCGATTATAACCAGAGAATATAGATTCACCCGAGAGGATGGTTTTATATTGACACTCCAAGACCACTCAGCGGGACACAAGTATGGAGATATAAATAACCGAGGAGATCAAGGACCTCACATAAACATACGACCCGCTGATGACACACGCAATGGCAAAGTAAAAAATACGAGCGATCATTATCCATTCAAGGAATGACCATGAAATACTGGAATGAAATAGAAGGAGGCAAACTCTTCAATATGGTATTCAGCAGAAATATACCCGTTGGGGAGATCAAGCTATTCGCTTTAAACATGGACAACAACCTTTCAACATTGACCTTGGCATTTGATATTAGAGAAATGCCGGACACTCCTCCGAAAAAATGGGAATCCATAGGATACAATGCTTGCCGAATCGGAATAACATGCTGTGAAATTAGAGAGTTGACGACATCCAACATTCCAACTCAAAAAAACTTAAGTCTATCCATACAACCAATTGGAGACAGATATCTGATTTCAGCTGTATCAAGCACTTCGAAAGTAACGTTTACCACATCATCATTAAGACTGCGAGAACCTAGCGTATATTTAACAGAGTTACCTTTCTAAAATTTATTGCGCGACGGGTGCTCTATTACCGTGAGGCATCATAAAAATTTTATATAGATACAGAGAACAGTTCGACATCCAGTTGCTCAGCATGATTCTAGACAATTTGGAATTCTCTAAATCCGAGATCTCACATTGTTAGCACTACAAAAAAACGCCTATACCTAGACTCGCTCACCAGATCAATGACTGGTGGGCAGCCATTTTTAGTCACTAACAAATTTGTAGGACCTCTTGAACTCAGGCCCTTAAAATCCGGATTCAGACGCTCAGATCTTCTCAAACATCCGATCACTGCTCATCCTCATCCTCATCCTCTTCATACTCCATATCCGCCTCATTCGAATCATTCAACGGCACCGTCGCATCATCCATCAACGACCCCGGATCCTCATTCCCCGGATCATTGATAAATGGCAGTCCACTCGAACCTTTTTCTTCCTTGCCTTCGGTTTCAGGAGTCATGGCAACCTCGTCATTTCAGGGAGTGTATGACGTTCGAAAAGCCCTACAACCATTCGTTCCGAAGTCCGACGAGCAAATGCAAAAAACCCGGCAAAATGCCGGGTTTCCGTTAACCCGCCATCAATGATGGCGGTTTTTATGTTTGTTCTTGTGCTTGTGACCGCCGCCCGAATGAGACCCACCATCGTCACCGAGATTATTGCCGACCGCACCGCCAGCCGCGCCGCCCAACCCTGCGCCAATGGTCGAACCCGTAGACCCGCCAAGGCTATTGCCAACGACCGAGCCACCCGCCGCGCCGAGACCACCACCAATGGCCGCTTCAGTTCGATTGCGTTTATTCGCCCCGACGGCACTGCCGGCCGCGCCACCAACACCCGCACCTACCGCCGCGCCAGTACTGCCACCGAGTTGTCCACCGACCACATTGCCGAGCGCGCCGCCCAAGCCGCCACCCACAGCGGCGGTGCCATCACCAGCGGCCATCGCCCCTTGTGCTACCAGCAAACCGAAAAACAGTGCAGATAATGACAAGCGCATATGAACCTCACAGTTCCCGAAGCGGGACAGTCCGCCCAGACATGGGCCTATGTGAGATTGGAGACGCAAACGGGAAAAACGTTCAGCCATGAAAAAGCCCGACATCGAGCCGGGCTTTTTCTGACAAGGGATTAGTCTCAGTGACGCTTGTGACCTTTGGACAAGTTGCTGCCCACTGCGCCGCCAGCTGCGCCACCCAGGCCTGCACCAATCGTGGCGCCGGTTCTGCCGCCCAGGCTGTTGCCGATCACCGAACCACCGGCTGCGCCAACGCCGCCGCCAATCGCCGCTTTGGTCCGGCTACCCTTGCGCGCCGCCATTGCGCTGCCCGCCGCGCCTGCTACGCCGGCACCAATGGCCGCGCCAGTGCTGCCGCCCATTTTCTGGCCGACGACATTACCCAGTGCGCCACCCAGACCACCGCCCAACGCAGCAGTGCCATCACCGGCAGCCATTGCACCTTGAGCAACCAGAAGCCCCAGAACCAGAGCAGGCAGTGTTAAACGCATGACGAAAACCTCAACAATTGGGATGACAAAAAGGGCCGGGATTTAATGCCGTCGTCGCGCGAAAGTCCAGCCAAAATCACGGATCTCGCGTGCACTCGGCGCCGATTGGACAGCAATTCTGGAAAAGGTTTTGTGGCAGGCAAAAAAAAGCCCGCTGGGGAAACGGGCTGGAGACTTGCTTTCTAACGGATGGCTTCACCCTACTGCGGCAGACGTGAAAAGTTTGTGAAAGTAGACTGATTTTCCGTCATCACCTGTAGGAAAATTCTTCAAACCCACAACCATAAAAAACCCCGCTCAGTAGCAGGGTTATGCAGAGAACGATTATTTCCTGGAACGCGTGGTGACCCTGGGGAGAAATTTCGCCTTGGGTCCCTTGGGTGCCGCGGATTTGATTTTGCCGATCTGCACCGGATCCTCGCCAAAACCTGACTGATACTCGGTCTGGCCGCACCGTACGCAGTTATTGAAGGAAAATTCAGCGCCATCGTCTTCGATATACGGATCAGTCATACCTTCGCCCCGTCGCAACAGATCGACACCGGCAAAAACCCTTTTGCCTGAAAAAATATCGACCTCCATGGCTTTTGAGACTAGCTGGTCATTCCTGGACTTGTGATTCAGATCCCCTGATGCCCGACGAATGGCCTGAAAAATTTAAACAGACGATGAACCATTGGTCCCAGATTGCTAAAGAATTCCAAAGCCAGGCCGTTGCCCTTTTTCATACAAATGAATCTCAAGGAGAGAACATGCAAATCAACGGATTCCCCAATATGCCTGTCGTAAAACTCACGGACGAACAGATCGCAGCCGGCAAGGCTGGCGCGGAAAAACTCAAGGAGAAGATCGCTTCCGGTGAAATCACCATCAAGTATCCGGGTCCGGATACACCGGTTCTGCAACCAGGGGTCATTTACCATCCCAGCAAGCCAGTCGAACCCAACCCGCCTTCTGATACACCCCCTCTCGTCGCCGTCGACACACCACTGACCTATGACGAAAGAGGCACCGTGATCCTCAAGCCACAAGGCTGATTGCACCGCAAGATTGAGCCCATTCAACCTCTGAATGGGCTTACACACCCGTCAAACAAACTCAGCGCAACTTCACCGCCGTACCCGTCGCAAACACAACAACCATCCCGCCCTTCCCGCCGGGCATACTGATCTCAAAGTCCACCCCGACCACCGCATCCGCCTGCAGAGCGCGCGCACGCTCCCGTATTTCTTCGGTCGCCTGAATACGCGCCTCCTTCAAAGCCCGCTCCAGCGTCTGCGAGCGGCCGCCAAAAAAGTCGCGCATACCAGCGAACATGTCACGGATCACATTGACGCCCTGCACCGATTCGGCACTGACGATATCCAGGTAGGCCGCGATCTGCCGGCCTTCAATGGCGTGAGTGGTGGAAATGATCATGGAGTGTCGTCCCTACAAGGATGAATAAATTCGCGATTGTAATAGCTCAAAGCAGACTTCACGCCGCTGCCAATAAAATCCAGACACCAGAAACCACAAAACCCCTGACTTCTTTCGAAATCAGGGGTTTTGTGTACTGAATATGGCGGTGAAGGAGAGATTCGAACTCTCGATACAGTTTCCTGTATACACACTTTCCAGGCGTGCTCCTTAAGCCACTCGGACACTTCACCGTATCTCTTCAAACATGTTCTGTCTGTCGAGGCGCGCTAATGTAGTCGAAAGCTTTTCCGATGGCAAACTTTTTTTCAGAATTTTCATGCGGTTAAGAGAAAAAGTCGTTTTGCCCGCTAGCAGGCCATGGCAAACCGGCCAATCTTCGGTGGGCGCGGCCCTTCTATATAGAAGCAGAACGCCTCGCCACGCTGGATGGGCCGTGAAACGGTGACTGACGAGTCAGTCACGGCGCTTTACCTGGCCTGCGGCGGTGGGTAACGTCTGCCCATCTTTCTTACAAGGAATAGCGTCATGAGTGAGTTGATTTCCTACCACCTCGAAGACGGTATCGCGACCCTGACCTTGAGCAACGGCAAGGTCAATGCCATTTCTCCGGACGTGATTGCGGCATTCAACGCGGCGCTGGATCAGGCGGTGACTGATCGTGCCATCGTGATCATCACCGGTCAGCCAGGGATTCTGTCCGGCGGCTATGACCTGAAAGTCATGACCGCCGGTCCTAAAGAAGCTGTGTCGCTGGTAACCGCGGGGTCGACCTTGGCCCGGCGCCTGCTCTCTCACCCGTTCCCGGTGATCGTCGCATGCCCAGGTCACGCGGTGGCGAAAGGCGCTTTCATTCTGTTGTCTGCTGATTACCGCATTGGTGTCGACGGCCCGTTCAGCATCGGTCTGAACGAAGTGCAGATCGGCATGACCATGCACCACGCGGGTATCGAACTGGCTCGCGATCGCCTGCGTCGCTCGGCGTTCCACCGCTCGGTGATCAACGGCGAGATGTTCGATCCAAAAAGCGCCGTGGATGCCGGTTTCCTCGACAAGGTGGTTGCCGCCGAAGAGCTGCAAGGTGCCGCCCTCGCCGCTGCGCGTCAGTTGAAGAAGATCAACATGCTCGCGCACAAGAACACCAAGTTGAAGGTGCGTAAAGCACTGCTGGAAGCTCTGGATAACGCGATCATCCAGGATCAAGAGCATCTGGGCTAAGCCCGGCTGCTGCGCAAAAGAAGCCCGACCGTCGTGTCGGGCTTTTTCTTGCACGCATGGTTTAAAAGTCCGCGACCGCTCTAGGACAGGTCTGACCCTCCATTCTGAAACATGCGCTTAAACATCGGCTATCTCCGCACTCTATAGCGGCAATTGCCGAAAACAGTGCACATCCGTACACTGCGCCACCTTTTGTCCCGGTGGGGCCTGAAAATGCTGTTCGTGTTTCGTATGTTATTGATGGGCCTGCACTTTATTCTCGCCGGCGTGCTCGGGGTGATTCTCGGCATCTGCCGCCCGTTCAATCCGGACAACAGCCGTCTGTGCGCCCGCCTCTATGCGCTACCAGCGATGTGTATTTTGCGTTTACGGGTGAAATCCGATGTCAGCGGTTTGCTGAACAAACCCGATAGCTGCGTGATCATCGCCAACCATCAGTCCAACTATGATCTGTTTGTGTTCGGCAACGTAGTGCCGCGCCGCACCGTGTGCATCGGCAAGAAGAGCCTCAAGTGGGTGCCACTGTTCGGGCAACTGTTCTGGCTGGCCGGCAATGTGTTGATCGACCGTGGCAATGCGCATAAGGCACGCCAGTCGATGCTGACCACCACCAATACCTTGCAGAACGAAGACACCTCGATCTGGGTGTTCCCGGAAGGCACGCGCAACCTCGGCGAAGAATTGCTGCCATTCAAGAAAGGTGCGTTCCAGATGGCAATTGCCGCTGGTGTACCGATCGTTCCGGTTTGCGTGAGCAGTTACATCAAGCACATGCGTCTGAATCGCTGGCGCAGCGGGAAAATCCTCATACGCTCGTTGCCGGCGATTCCTACAGCCGGATTGACCATGGACGACATGCCCATGCTCATCAATCAGTGTCGCGAGCAGATGCGCGAATGCATTGAATCGATGGATCGGCAACTGCAAGCTGCCTGAAAAGACAACCCGCCCTGTGCGGGTTTTCTTTTGCCCGGTGAACTGTACAGATTTCACTGACTCTCAAGCAGCGACACGGCTAAGCTGAAGCCTTGAATTCCCTGCCACCTGCCAAGAAGAAGTGAATCACCACCATGGGTCGAGTTGTTGCTGCTGCGGTGTACAGCGCAGGCAAGAAAGTCACCAATATTACCCTCGACGAAGGCGCTGCCTGGGCTGCGAAAACCGGCCACTTCGTGTGGATCGGCCTGGAAGAGCCGGACGCTCAAGAGCTGTCCAACCTGCAACGTCAGTTCAACCTGCACGAACTGGCCATTGAAGACGCCCTGGAAAAACACAGTCGACCGAAGCTCGAAACCTTTGGCGACGCTTTGTTTATCGTCACCTACTCACCCATCCGCGAGAACGGCGTTCTGCAATTTATCGAGACGCATATCTTTGCGGGCAAGGGCTACATCATCACCGCGCGTAATGGCCACTCGGCGTCCTACGCCCATGTTCGCCAACGTTGTGAGGCGCGTCCGCTGTTGCTGGAGCACGGGGAAGATTTCGTACTTTATGCGTTGCTCGATTTTGTCATCGAGAACTATCAGCCAGTCGGCGAAGCGATCCATGCCGAGATCGATGAGCTGGAGCGCAACGTGTTGTGCAGCGCGTTGAATGAGCATGACATTCAGAAGCTGCATGGCTTGCGCCGCGATGTCGTACGCCTGCGTCGGTACGCGGCACCGATGGTGGAGATTGGCGAGGAACTGCAGAAGTTGAGTTTCCCGTTTATCGACAAGAACATGCGGCCGTACTTCCGTGATGTGCAGATTCACGTCACGCGACAAATGGAAGACCTGACCACCTTGGCCGACATTGCCAGCCAGACCATCGAGATTGGTGTGTTGCTCGAGGCATCACGGCAAAGCGTGGTGCAACGCAAGTTTGCTGCCTGGGCGGCGATTCTGGCGTTTCCGACGGCAGTGGCGGGGATTTACGGGATGAATTTCCAGAACATGCCGGAGTTGAGCTGGCACTACGGCTATTTCGGTGTGCTGGGGTTTATTACGGTGGGGTGTGTGAGTTTGTGGGCAAGTTTCAAGAGGTCTGGGTGGTTGTAGGGCAGACCGAGTTGTCTGGAACATTCGCGAGCAGGCTCGCCCCCATATTGATCGGTAGCGCACCGGAAATCCAATGTGGAAGCGAGCCTGCTCGCGAAGCTTTTGGCCTTAGACAGTTTCTGGCTTATGCGCGACAAAACGCATCATCCATTCCGCGACTGTCGCACCATGGTGTTCCTGCTCGAGACTGGCCACACCTTTGCTGTAGATCTGTGAACCCAACGCTTCCTGACGCAGATCGAGCAGCGCCCGCGAGTAATCGTGAATGAACTCCGGGTGGCCCTGGAAGCACAACACCTGATCGTTGATGTGATAGGCCGCGAACGGGCAGAAATCGCTGGAAGCAATCACCGTGGCGTTTTCCGGCAGCGCTGTGACCTGGTCCTGATGGCTGATCAGCAGCGTCAGTTCCTCACGCACCGGGTTCATCCACGGCGCCTTCGCCGCGAGTTTGTAGTTGTGGGTACCGACACCCCAACCCTGGGTCGCCCGCTCGCTCTTGCCGCCAAGTAGCAGCGCCAGCAGTTGATGGCCGAAGCACACGCCGAGCAGTTTGTCGCCGCGCTCGTAACGAGTCAGCAGGTATTCCTTCAGGGTCTGGATCCACGGATCAGTACCAAACGAGTCAGCCTTGCTGCCGGTGACCAGGTATGCGTCGAAGGTTTGGTCGTCGCTTGGGTATTCGCCCTGCATCACGTTGTAGACGGTGAACTCGGCGGCAATAGGTTGCTGTGAGAACAGGCGCTGGAACATCTGCCCGTAACCCTGATATTGATCGACCAGTTCCGGACGCAGGATGTCGGTTTCCAGAATGCAGATGCGTAGCGACATAAAAAATACCTGACACGTGATGGGAATAATGAACACCCCAGAGCCTGCCTTGAAACCCCCTGGCAAGGCAAGCCCCGGAATGCTCGTTGCCCTTAGAACATTTCACCTTTTGCCGCTTTATCCAGCAGCAACGCTGGCGGCGCGAAACGCTCGCCATACTGCTCGGCCAGATACTGCGCACGGGCGACGAAATCCTTCACCCCGTATTGGTTGATGAACTGCAATGCGCCGCCAGTCCACGCTGCAAAACCGATACCGAAGATCGAGCCAACGTTGGCGTCCGCCGTCGAGGTCAGCACACCCTCCTCCACACAACGCACCGTTTCAATGGCCTGCACGAACAACAGCCGATCACGCACGTCTTTGGGCGAAATCTGTCCGTCAGCCTTTTCGAAACGCACCTTCAACTCGGGCCACAGATGTTTCTGCCCACCAGCCGGGTAATCGTAAAAACCGCCACCGGCCGCTTTGCCCGGACGCTTGTATTCGTTAAGCAGTAAGTCAATCACGGCGAAGGCCGGGTGCTCAATCAGCGGTTTCCCTTCTGCCTGTAGGTCCTTGGCGGTTTGCTGACGGATATGGCTCATCAGGCTGAGGGAAACTTCGTCGGAGATCGCCAGAGGCCCGACCGGCATCCCGGCCTTGCGCGCTTCGGTCTCGATCATCGGCGCGCTCACGCCTTCGCCGAGCATGGCGATGCCTTCGTTGGTGAAGGTGCCGAAGACGCGTGAAGTAAAGAAGCCGCGACTGTCGTTGACGACGATCGGGGTTTTCTTGATTTGCAGCACGAAGTCGAAACCACGCGCGAGGGTTTCATCGCTGGTCTGTGCACCTTTGATGATTTCCACCAGCGGCATTTTTTCTACCGGGCTGAAGAAATGCAGGCCGATGAATTTGCCAGGATCAGGCACAGCCTTTGCCAGCCCGGTAATAGGCAACGTCGATGTATTCGAAGCGATGACCGCTTCGGCGCCGACAACTTGCTGGGCGGCAGAGGAAACCCTGGCCTTGAGATCGCGATCCTCAAACACCGCTTCGATGATCAGATCGCAACCCGCGAGGTCGGCATCATTTTCGGACGGCTTGATCCGCGCCAACACCTCATCACGCTTCAAAGCATCCATCTGCCCACGGGCGACTTTCTTGTCCAGCAACGCCGCAGAATGTGCTTTGCCTTTCTCGGCGGCAGCCAGATTGACATCCTTGAGCACCACCTCAATACCCGCCGAAGCGCTGACAAAGGCAATCCCCGCGCCCATCATCCCTGCGCCAAGCACGCCGACCTTACGCGTGACATACGGCGCAAAGCCCTGCGGCCGCGAACCACCAGCATTGATCTCATTGAGTTGAAACCAGAATGTGCCAATCAGGTTTTTCGAGATTTGCCCGGTGGTCAGTTCGGTGAAGTAACGGGTTTCGATCAAGTGCGCGGTGTCGAAATCGACCTGAGCGCCCTCGACTGCCGCGCAGAGGATTTTCTCCGGCGCCGGCATTGTCCCTTGGGTCTTGCTACGCAGAATCGACGGCGCAATCGCCAGCATCTGCGCCACTTTCGGATTCGACGGCGTGCCGCCCGGAATCTGATAACCCTTCACATCCCAACGTTGTACCGCCGTCGGATTGGCGACGATCCAGGCGCGCGCCTTGGCCAGCAATTCATCGCGATTCGCCGCCAGCTCATCAATCCAACCGGCCTGCAATGCCTGCTGTGGACGCACTTTCTTGCCTTCGAGCAGATAGGGCAGCGCTTTCTCAAGACCGAGCATGCGCACCATGCGTACCACCCCGCCGCCGCCCGGCAACAAGCCGAGGGTCACTTCCGGCAGACCGAGCTGTACCGACGCGTCGTCCAATGCCACCCGGTGGTGACAGGCCAGGCAGATTTCCCAGCCGCCGCCCAGCGCCGCGCCGTTGATCGCCGCGACCACCGGTTTGCCGAAGGTTTCCAGGGTGCGCAACTGCGCTTTGAGGGTCAGCACCATGTCGTAGAAGGCTTTGGCTTCGGGCTTGCCGACCTTGATCAACTCATTGAGATCACCGCCGGCAAAGAAGGTTTTCTTTGCCGACGTAATGATCACCCCGGCAATGTCGTCTTTTTCCGCCACCAGCCGGGCGACGCACGCGGCCATGGCCTCGCGGTACACAGCGTTCATGGTGTTGGCGCTCTGGCCCGGCATGTCGATGGTCAGCACGACGATCGCGTCCTGGCCTTTTTCGTAACGAATGGCTTCGCTCATAACAAGGTTCCTTGAATTCGGGGCTCAGAGGCGTTCGATGATGGTGGCAATGCCCATGCCGCCGCCGACGCACAGCGTCGCCAGGCCATAGCGCAGGCGCCGCGCTTCCAGCTCATCGAGCAAGGTGCCGAGGATCGCGCAACCGGTCGCGCCCAGCGGGTGGCCCATAGCGATGGAACCGCCGTTGACGTTGACCTTGTCCGGGTCGACTGCCATGTCCTTGATGAACTTCAGCACCACCGAGGCAAACGCTTCGTTGACCTCGAACAGGTCGATGTCTTCAACGCGCAGCCCGGCCTTCGCCAGTGCCTTGCGTGTTGCCGGCGCAGGCCCGGTGAGCATGATGGTCGGATCGGTGCTGGTAACCGCCGTGGCGACAATCCGCGCCCGAGGTTGCAGGCCCAGCGCACGCCCCTTGGATTCGGAGCCGATCAGCATCAGTGCTGCACCGTCGACAATCCCGGAACTGTTGCCCGGTGTGTGCACGTGATTGATCCGCTCGACATGGCTGTAGACCCGCAGCGCGGTAGCGTCAAAACCCATCTGCCCGATCATTTCGAAACTCGGCTTGAGCTTGCCCAAGCCTTCCAGGGTCGATTCGGCGCGAATGAACTCATCGTGATCGAGCAGAATGATGCCGTTCTGATCCCGCACCGACACCAACGACTTGTTAAACGAGCCATCGGCCCGCGCCCGCGCGGCTTTCTGCTGCGAGTGCAGCGCGTAGGCATCGACGTCGTGACGACTGAAGCCCTCAAGCGTAGCGATCAGGTCGGCACCGACGCCTTGCGGAGTGAAATGACTGTGCAGATTAGTCTGCGGATCGAGCGCCCAGGCGCCGCCGTCGCTGCCCATGGGCACCCGCGACATCGACTCGACACCGCCGACCACTACAAGATCTTCGAAACCCGAGC
Source organism: Pseudomonas sp. 29 (assembly GCF_002754355.1). NCBI lineage: Bacteria > Pseudomonadati > Pseudomonadota > Gammaproteobacteria > Pseudomonadales > Pseudomonadaceae > Pseudomonas > Pseudomonas sp. 29. The sequence continues at coordinate 4,886,961 of NZ_PEEY01000001.1, read as the reverse complement.
GCACTTTCATCGCGCCGAGGTTGACCGCTTCCAGACCCGAGGCGCAGAAACGATTGATCTGCACACCGGCAACGCTGACATCCCAATCGGCCACTTGCACGGCGGTTTTGGCGATGTCCGAGCCTTGATCGCCAATCGGCGTCACGCAGCCGAGCACTACGTCATCGACCTGACTGGTGTCCAGCGAGGAGCGTTCTTGCAGCGCGTTGAGCAGACCAGCGACCAGATTCACCGGTTTGACGCTGTGCAGGGCGCCATCGGCCTTGCCTTTGCCACGGGGCGTGCGTAACGCATCGAATATCAAAGCTTGGGTCATGACGTCCTCGAACCTGTGCGGGGAGAGATTGCTTGTACCTCCACTCTTGACCCGAGCGGCCATGGATTCAATGACCACAGCGCTCAATGCGGTTGACGCACACGCTCAGACGGACGGTCATCGGCGGCTGGGTGAACCGGTTCAGGTCGGCGAGTTGTCTAGCCAGCGGGCGGCAAAGAAGCTGGCAATAAGCCTCATGCTTTTTTTATCGCATCTGGCAAGTACTCCATATGAAATGGATCTAAGCCAAGCGTGACGTGGCCCCTAATGTAGAACATGTACGTCAGGGTCGTCGGGTTTTGCCGGGGCAGACGTTCTTCAACAGGAAGTGCAGCGCTTGCCGTCATGGATATGCAGGCAGGCATCAGGAAATAACAATAAAGGCGGTCAAGCCATGTTCAAACAACCGAAAGTTCGTCAAGCAGGGCTCATTCTTTTCGCCACGACGCTGTTGTTGATTTTGCCGAATCTGACCAAGGTCATCGGCTGAGTCGAGCGCCGGGCGCTGCTCATCGCCACTGAAAATGTGACTGGCCCGCTACCCGGGCCAGCGTGGCTGTGCCAACCTTGGCGCACTCCCACGACATGGACGGCGATCAATTGAAAGCGCTCATTGTGTTCGGGGCCATGCTGCTGAGCATGCCCTTGTCTGCCGCACAGTTGGATCTGCAACTGGGTGCAAGCAGCCGCACCTGGCAGACCGAGGAATTGCTCAAGCATCCTCAAGTGCAAACCCTGACGATCAAAAACGATGTGTCCTACAAGAAGGACATGACCTATCGCGCCGTGCCTGTGGCCGCATTGCTGACAGGGATCAAACCGCAGGATCACCTGCAAGCGGTGGCACTGGACGGCTTTGCCGCCGAGTTGTCAGCTGCGCCATTGCTTAATACAACAGGTGCGCGAGCATGGCTGGCCATCGAAGATCCGGCGCAGCCGTGGCCACCGCTGTCGGAAGGCAAGCACAGCGCCGGGCCGTTTTATCTGGTCTGGACCGATCCGCAGGCCGGCAATATCAGTCCGGAGCAATGGCCGTTCGAAGTCGCGAGCATCAAGCGCATGGCGCCAGTGGCGGAGCGTTTCCCTGCCCTGCTGCCGGATCCTGCGTTGAAAGCAGATGACCCGGTGAATCAAGGGTTTGCGCTGTTTCAGAAAAACTGTCTGGCGTGTCACCGGTTGAACGGTGCGGGGGATGCGCAATTCGGGCCGGACCTGAATATTCCTTACAGCCCGACCGAGTATTTCGGCGCGGATTTCCTCAAGCGCTACATTCGGGATCCGCAGAGTTTGCGTCAGTGGCCGCAGGCGAAGATGCCGGGGTTTTCGGTGGAGGTGTTACCAGAGGGGGATCTGGAAATGCTGGTGGGGTATCTCAAGCACATGGCCGGACGCAAGGTTAAGCCGTAACGCCATTTCCCTTGTGGGAGCGAGCCTGCTCGCGATAGCGGTGTATCCGTCAGCACATTTGTAACTGACAGACCGCTATCGCGAGCAAGCTCGCTCCCACAGGGGTACGGCGTTTACTGCTGTTGCACCGAGATGATCGGGGTTGGCGAGACGAACACTTTCGCATGCATCTGCTCACACCCACCGCCACGGCGCATGCCGCGTACCGGGCAGGCATCCAGATAATCCAGACCCACCGCCAGTTTCAGATGACGCTCCGGCCGCGCCAGTTCATTGGTCACATCAAAGCTGTACCAGGCGTCATCCAGCCACGCTTCAGCCCATGCATGGCTGGCTAGATGCTCGCAATCCTCGCTGTACAGATACCCCGACACATAACGCGACGGAATCCCGAGACTGCGTGCGCAAGCCAGAAACGCGTGAGCATGATCCTGGCAAACACCCGCACGCCCGGCGAAGGCCTCAGCGGCGCTGGTATCGACCTCGGTGGACCCCGGCGTGTAGGTCATGTGCTGATTCAAGCCGTGCATCAGATCGATCAGCGCCGTGCGATCACGCCGCTGCTTGCAGGATTTCTCGGCGAACGCGCGTAACGCCTCATCCGCCTCGGTCAAACGGGTAAAGCGCAGGAACGGCAGCGCCGACTGGCTCTCATGCTCGGCCTCGCGCAGTTCGTCGATATCGACCTGCCCGCGCGCACCAATGATGATCGCTTCGTGCGGTTCATCCATGGTCAGCACGTGCAGGATATTGCCGAACGGATCGAGTTGCGCACGCACCGGGCGCGGCAGATCGAGCTGCCAGCTCAACACGTGTTGACGTTCGCTATCGTGTGGGGTCAGTCGCAGGTACTGGATGCTCGCCCGCACCTGATCTTCGTAGTGATAGGTGGTCTCGTGGCTTATGGAAAGTCTCATGCAGCCTCCAGGTAGGAACTGTGAATGGCGTTGCCCAGCTGGCGCACCAGCGGGATGAATTCGGTCAGCCAGGCGTGCAGGCCTTCCTCGAGAATTTCGTTGATGCCGGTGTAGCGCAGGCGCGCGTCCATTTCTGCCGCCAGACGCTGTGCCGGTCGACCGTTGGCACCGGGCAACTGCGCAAGAATCTGATCGATCTCCTCGGTGCAGGCCCGCAGCGAGCGCGGCACATCGGCGCGCAACAACAGCAACTCGGCAACATGCCGCGCCCCCGGCGCATCGCGATAGATTTCGGTGTAGGCCTCGAATGACGACAAGGCGCGCAGCAAGGCGCTCCATTGGTAGTAGGCGTGGGCCGTACCGTCGCTGACTGCTTCAGCCTGATCGCCGGCCATTTCATAGCGGGCATCGAGCAATCGCAGGGTGTTGTCCGCGCGTTCGATGAACGTACCGAGGCGAATGAAACGAAACGCATCATTACGCATGATCGTGCCGTACGACGCACCACGAAACAGGTGCGAACGCTCCTTGATCCATTCGCAGAAACGGCTCATGCCATAGCGACTGAGGCCCTGTTCGGCGATGCCGCGAATTTCCAGCCACGTCGAATTGATGTTCTCCCACATGTCCGCCGTGATCCGCCCACGCACCGCATGGGCGCTGGCCCGAGCCGCGCCGAGGCAGCTGTAAATGCTCGCCGGGTTAGCCGCATCGAGGGCAAAAAAGTGCAGCAGACGCTCAGCATGCAGCGCGCCATGGCGCTCGAGGTAATCGTCGAGGGTACCGGTGATCAGCAGCGGCATGGCCAATTCGTGCAAACCGTCGCCGCGACCGTCCTGCGGCATCAGCGACAGCGAATAACTGATGTCGAGCATCCGGGCGAGGTTTTCCGCCCGCTCCAGGTAACGCGACATCCAATACAGATCCGAGGCAGTTCTACTTAACATGGCAAGCTTCCTTCAATCCTCGACCACCCAGGTGTCCTTGGTTCCGCCACCCTGGGAGGAATTCACCACCAAGGAGCCTTCGCGCAGCGCCACACGGGTCAAACCGCCGGGAACCACCCGGGTTTCGCGCCCGGACAAGACAAACGGACGCAAGTCGATATGGCGCGGCGCGATGCCGTTTTCGACAAAGGTCGGACAGGTCGACAGCGACAGCGTCGGTTGCGCGATGTACGCGTGGGGTTTGGCTTTGATCCGTTCGCGGAAAGCATCGATTTCCGCTTTCGTCGATGCCGGCCCGACCAACATTCCGTAACCGCCTGAGCCTTGGGTTTCCTTGACCACCAGATCTGGAAGATTGGCCAGCACGTGAGAAAGTTCAGACGGGTTGCGGCATTGCCAGGTCGGTACGTTCTTCAAAATCGGCTCTTCGTCGAGGTAGAACCGGATCATGTCAGTAACGAACGGATACACCGATTTGTCGTCCGCTACGCCGGTGCCGATGGCGTTGGCCAGCACCACGTTGCCCGAGCGATAAGAGGACAGCAGCCCCGGCACACCGAGCATCGAGTCGGGGTTGAACGCCAGTGGATCGAGAAACGCGTCGTCGAGCCGACGGTAGATAACGTCCACCGCTTTCGGGCCGTCCGTAGTGCGCATGAAGACTTTGTCGTCGCGAACGAACAGATCCGCGCCCTCGACCAGTTCAACGCCCATTTCCCGCGCCAGGAATGCGTGCTCGAAGAACGCACTGTTGAAGCGCCCCGGCGTCAGCACCACCACGCTCGGGTCATCGATCGGACTTGAGCTTTTCAGGGTGTCGAGCAGCAGGTTCGGGTAGTGATCGATAGGGGCAATACGCTGGGCGGCGAACAGCTCCGGGAACAGGCGCATCATCATCTTGCGGTCTTCGAGCATGTAGCTGACGCCGCTCGGTGTTCGCAGGTTGTCTTCGAGCACGTAATAAGTGCCGTCGCCGTCGCGCACCAGATCGACGCCGGAGATGTGCGAATAGATATCGCGGTGCAGATCCAGGCCTTGCATCGCCAACTGATATTGCTCGTTGGCCAGCACCTGTTCGGCGGGAATGATCCCGGCCTTGATAATGCGCTGCTCGTGATAAAGGTCGGCGAGGAACATGTTCAACGCCTTGACCCGCTGGATGCAGCCGCGCTCAACGATTCGCCATTCACTGGCAGGAATGCTGCGCGGGATGGTGTCGAAAGGAATCAGGCGCTCGGTGCCCTGCTCGTCGCCATAGAGCGTGAACGTGATGCCGGCGCGATGGAACAGCAGATCGGCCTCGCGTCGCCGCTGGGCCAACAGCTCATCCGGCGTATCGGCCAGCCATCGGGCGAACTCCCGATAATGCGGGCGAACCTGGCCGCCGGCATCGTACATCTCATCAAAATAGGTGCGGATCATGCCGTACTCCTTGTCACCCGGACATACAGGCCTTCGCAAGGCCCGTGCCATCGGCATAAACGCTTTGATTTCAATCGGTTGGAAATACACGCCGCAAGCACCGCACCATTCCTGTGCGGCAAATGCCCCAACCGGATTGCCCCCGCTTCATTGCGACGCACTGCATCGCCTATCACCAGCATAGTCAGAGTTGATTTCACTGCCCGGCGCTGCCTGCGGATAATCCGCACATTCGCTGCAAATCTTCACCGGCCCCGGCGCCATGAAGCGGCCAGCTCAACTGATTGGGATCGCCTCGGCGGCCCGCCCCGCTGTAACCCTGACCGGTTTCCTCTCCTTATCGGTCTTCCCTTTTAGCCACCCTCTCCGGTGGCTTTTTTTTGCCTCGGTTTCTTGTTTCAGGGTTTTGCCACAGCGTTTTGCTTATGCCGGAAATGACAACGGCCAACCCGAAGGTCAGCCGTTGCTCAACAAATGAAACCAGAGATCAATTCAAACGGTGGCGGTTGCGCACCTCCTGTTTCACACCCCAGCCTTCGATAATGCCACCCAGAGGTTCAACCACGGCAGAGAATCCCTGCTCGAAGTCGCCGATATCGTCATATGTCGCGTACATCACTTTGCTCAATTCCAGCGCCCACGCACCGTCATCACGCAGGCTGACCTGGGCATTGATGGATTCACCGCGAAATTTGCCTGCCGCCCTGCGCGCCCGCTCCTCGTCCGGGAAAATCGCGTAGAACTCGATGGGATGGAATCGGGAAAAATCGAAACCGCCTTCTTTCATGCGGCGCAGAACATTGCTGCTGATGTCTTCTTGATAGGCTGTGCTCATGAATCGTCCCCCTCGCATAGATGGATAGACTTTCCGTATTCCCGCCCCGGGCCTTTGGCCAAAGTACGACGGCAACGTGGTTGCACGCGGGAACAAGCATGTAGCTGACAAGACCAGACCTTAGCGATCCGTTCGCTGATCTCGCTTGCAGAGTAGCCCCAAGATAGAGCTGCTGCCAAGGCCTGGTTTCAAGAGATGACAGGAACTGTCAGACGGGTGTGATGCTGCGGATTTCGATGCTGTTCTGGGTTTTCAGGTTTTTCACGCCCGCATCGGCGGTGCGCCCTTCCAGATCGTTGAGATCCAGTTCGGCGGCGACGGGCAGAAGCCGTGCCTTGATCAATCGAGCGGCCTCATCGTCGCTGGGGCATTCCGCGCGCTCGAACACCTCATCGACAATTTCACCATGATCGTCCACGAAAGTGACTTTCCACTTTTGCATCGGTGCCTCCTCGATCAAACCCGCAAATGGGCTTACACCTATCTCGACTTTAGACGCAGAGGGTTGGTTCAAAAGGATTACAGCGGGGGAAGATGAAAAAAACGACATCTATCGTGTGGAGCAAACAAATGTGGGAGCGAGCCTGCTCGCGAAAGGGCCTGTCCAGTCGACATATTCTTTGACTGACCTGACGCCTTCGCGAGCAAGCTCGCTCCCACAGGGGAGTTGCAGTGTTCTTTTAGTCGTTGCTTGGCTTGTTGATCGCCTGCAGCACGTATTGCGGCAAGGCGAACGCGCCGATATGGATTTCAGGGTTGTAGTAGCGGGTGACGATGCCGCTGCCGATGAAGCGCTGTTGCAGGGTTTCACGGCTCAGTTTGCGGTACGCCGGATTGGTCGAGCCCCAGGCGAAAGTCATCGAGCCACCGATGTAGGTAGGAACGGCCGCCTGGTAGAAGTGCCAGTCCGGGAACAGGCTGTTGAGGCGACCGGCAGTGGTTTTTACTTCGTCGATCTGCATGAACGGTGTGCCGTTCTGGGTCACGAGGATGCCGCCCTCGTTCAGGCAGCGATGGCAGGCCTGATAGAAGTTCTCCGAGAACAGCACTTCGCCCGGGCCGATCGGGTCGGTGGAATCGGAGATGATCACGTCGAATTTTTCCGTGGTGGTGGCGACGAAACGCATGCCGTCGTCAATCACCAGGTTCAGGCGTGGATCGTCGTAGGCGCCGCTGGAGTGGTTCGGCAGGAACTCTTTGCACATATCGACCACGGTGCCGTCGATCTCGACCATGGTGATGTGCTCGACACCGGCGTGCTTGGTCACTTCACGGAGCATGCCGCCGTCACCGCCACCAATGATCAGCACGCGCTTGACGCTGCCGTGGGCGAGGATTGGCACATGGGTGAGCATTTCGTGGTAGATGAATTCGTCGGCTTCGGTGGTCTGGATCACGCCGTCCAGCGCCATCACCCGGCCCATGCGCGGGTTCTGGAAAATCACCAGGTGCTGGTGTTCGGTGCGCACTTCGTGCAGCAGTTTTTCCATGCGAAAGCGCTGACCGTAGCCCTCGTAGAGGGTTTCCAGGTACTCGCTGGTTTTGGTGACGGTCATGGTCAAGTGCTCCGATGAATGCGCGGGCGCCAATCGTGGGGGCGATTGCCCGGGAAAGGCGCGCATTCTACGTTGCCGAAGATGACAGGTAGAACCTCCCTTCATCAGCAAATCGCAATCCCTTGTAGGAGTGAGCCTGCTCGCGATAGCGGTTTTTCAGTCACTGACTCATTGACTGGAGGATAGCTATCGCGAGCAGGCTCACTCCTACAGGGTATTGCGGTGTTCTCGGGATCAGCGTCAGATCCGCACGTTGCCCCGCGGTCCGGCAATCGCCCAGATGATCAGGCCCAGCACTGGCAGGAGGATGATCAGCAGCACCCAGACGATTTTCATCCCGGTGGTGGCGCCGCTTTTCAGCACATTGATGATGGCCCAGATGTCGAGGGCGAGGATGATCAGACCGATCAGACCGTTGAACGTGGAACCCATGGTGTCGCTCCAGAATAGTGGCATGCACTTTTAGGATAGACGGTCGCGCGCAGGGTTCCCTTTTATTGCTATCTCGCTCAGACGTGTACAGCGATCTTCAGCGCTTCGAGCGATGGCGCAGCGGCGATACCGACTTCGGCGCACAGCTCCAGCACCCGTGGCACGTCGTTGCCGTAGACCAGCACCACCTGCAGTTCGTCGTCGAGCAACTGGCTGAAGTTCATCAGTGTGTAACCGCCGTTTTCCTTGTTCATGCTGCTCATCTGCACCTGGATGCGATTGAGCGCGGTCAGCGCTTCGGTCTTGGCCAGTTGCTTGGGCTTGAGGTTGAAATCCACGCCCGGGCCAAACGAGGCAACGATCTGCGCAAACAGGTCAACGTAGGTGTCGGCCTGGAACAGCACGGTTTCCGGCAGGCTGCCGACCACGACCCACTCGCCCAACGCAATCGGGAATGTGTCGTCGTAGTTGATGTCCGGGTTGGCTGCCAGAAAGGCATCGGCATCGGCGTAAGCTTGCGCGGCTTCGTCAGCCACTTTCAGGATCTCGTCCTCGCCCATGCAGCCGGAGCTGATTTTGCTGATGAGTTCGACGAGTGCGGCTTTCATGAGGGCGGATCCTGTGGCGAAGGTGAATTTCGAGGGCGCGGAGGATAGCGCACAAAGCAAAAGATCGCAGCCTCGGCAGCGCCTACGCTCAGCGCTCATCCACGGAATGGCAGACCAACGCGTTCAATGGAGGAGCTAGCGCAGGCTGCGATCTTTTGAGGCCCGTCAGGCCAGCAGTTTTTCCAACTGAGCGGTGGTATCAACCGCCCCCATCGTGCGGGCCGCATCCAGCGCCGTCACGCCATTGGCGTCCTTGGCTTGCGCATTGGCCCCCTTGCTGATCAGGTAATCAACGATTTCAACGCGGTTGAACATCGCCGCCATCATCAGCGCCGTACGACCATCAAACGACGAGCCTTCAATCTCTGCGCCCGCTTCGACCAGCGCCTTGACCACCGGCAGATCGCCTTTGAACGCGGCGCCGGCAATCGGGCTCTGGCCGTTGCCATTGCGCATTTCCGGGTCGGCCTTGTGTTTAAGCAACACCTGCACCGCATCCAGATGGCCGTAATAGCTGGCCAACATCAACAACGTGTCACCCTTGCTGTTCTTCAGGTTGACTGGCAAACCGGCCGTGACCAGGCGATCAAGCATCTCGGCATCACCGTCGCGCGCCTTGTTGAAAACCTGCTCGGTGAATTCGGCAGCTTCTTCAGGGGTCATCTGGCGGCTTTGGTCGGACATGGGGCAACTCCACTTTCGGTCAATCGGAAAGCCGACAGTTTCCCGAGCGAGGCGCTGGCTGTCACCCCCTTTTTCTCAAGTCGAGCCATAGCCAGATTCAATAACGATGCTTGCCCTGATGAATTTCTGCCAACACTTCATCGGTGACCCGAACGTAAGTCTGCGTGCCGGGCAGCCATGCGAAGATCGGGTCATCCCCCGTCTGGCCGGGGTCGAAGCCTTCGTTCTTGAGTCGGGTTTTCTGGTATTTGAAGGTGCCGGTGGTCTCCATCTTGACCTTCACTCGCAGGAACAATGGCACGGCATAGGCTGGCATGCGCTCCCGGGCAAAAGTCAGCAACTCGGCGAAATCCAGCGTCGCAAGGGATTCCGCTGGCGTGATCGCCGCCATACCGGCGCGGCCGTTGGTATTGCAGATCTCCACGCCATAAGCCACCGCCTCGGAAATCTGCGGGTGTTGCAGCAGAAGATTTTCGACTTCGGTGGTCGAGACGTTTTCGCCCTTCCAGCGATAGGTGTCGCCGAGGCGATCGACAAATTGAGCGTGACCGAAGCCGATGTTGCGCAGCAGGTCGCCGGTGTTGAAAAAACGATCACCTTTGCTAAACACGTCGTGCAACACGACCTTGGCGGTTTTCTGTGGATCGGTGTAGCCGTCCAGTGGGGCTTTTTCGTCAATCCTTGCCAGCAAAAGTCCCTGCTCGCCTTTGCCGACCTTGCGCATGAATCCGTCAGGACTGCGGATTGGCTCACCGCTGTGATGGTCGTAGGCGACCAATTCCCAGGCCATCAGGGAGAAACCGATGGTGTTGTCGAAATTGAGAATGTTGGTGAATCCGATGTTGCCGTCGCTCGCCGCGTACAGCTCACAGATGTGCTCGACGGCGAAACGTGTCTTGAACTCGGCCCAGGCGCCGGGGCGCAAGCCGTTGCCAATCATCTTGCGCACATCGTGACGGCTATCATCGGCGCTGGCCGGTTGATCGACCAGATAACGGCATAGCTCGCCGACGTAACCGATGGTCGTCGCGCGGTAGCGGCGCACGTCGCTCCAGAACTGACTGGCGCTGAACTTGCGGCGGATCGCGAAACCCGAAGCACCGTTCACCGCCGAACCCCAGCACACGCAAAGACCGGTGGCGTGGTACAGCGGCAAGGTGCAATAGACGACGTCGTCAGGGCTCATATTGAGAGCGATCATGCCGAAACTGGCGGAGCTGCGCATCCAGCGACCGTGCTTGAACACCCCGGCCTTGGGCAGGCCGGTGGTGCCGGAGGTATAAATGTAGAAACACGGATCGTCGAAGAAGATCTGCTGGCTGCTTGGCGGATTCTCGCTGGAGGCGTCGGCACTGGCGCTGATCAGATTGACGTACCCGTCGGGCGCAATGCCCGGATGGCTGTAGGTGTCCTGATCGGCGACAAACCAGGTGCGCGGTGCAGTGATCGCTACTTGATCGCGAATCGCCGCATACGCCGCAAGCAGTTCTTCGCCCACAATGATCGCCACCGGCGCCACCAGATTCACGCTGTGGACAAGTGTGTCACGCGTCTGCGAGGTGTTGAGCAGCGCGCTGACCGCGCCGACCTTGGCCAGCGCCAGAATGGTCACCAGCAGTTCCGGGCGGTTTTCGATGAACACTGCGACCACGTCGCCCTTGCCGATGCCCCGCCCGTTCAGATAGTGAGCGATGCGGTTGGCCCACTGGTTGACCTGCGCATAGGTCAGCCGCACATCGCCGTGCAATAACGCCGGCCCCTCGGGATTGCGCAGCGTCGCTTGCTCGAATGTCCAGCCAAGGCCACAGCTTTGGGTCGGATCCGTGACGTTGGCCACCTTCATGCCCTTGACCACCCGCGGGATGGCTTTGGCAATCATCGGCAGTTTGCGGAGCATCATGCCCCAGGTAATCGTGTCGCTTGGCGCGTGACTCATGGAAGCTCCCCGTTCAACCTTGACGTGCAGGTCGATGTTTTTATTTTTCGGGCTTTGACTTGAACCAACCGGCGCATTCGAGCACGGGTCGAGGTCGAAAATACGTCAGCGCTTCTCGGGCTGTACACGCGGTTTTTGCAATGTTTTGTATCCGCTGCTCTTTAGCGAGCGCAGGTGATCTGCGGTTCAGCGATTGGTTCCATCGAATCGATATCGATCCCGCAAAATGCAGGATGCACGATGGCCATTCATGCAGTTTGCACGACCACCTGAATTTTCATTATTTTTATCTCATTGATTTATAACGATTTTTTTATTTTCAAATGCTGGCACAATCGCTGCAACCTCCTCTGCATGCTTGCCATTCAAGTGCATACGGAGCTGAAAGACATGAGCCTGATCCAAGAAAAATTTACCTCCCTGTTCTCCAACTTCGACGTCACCACTGCGCCACGTCCCGATGGCGGGATCCTGCTGACCCTGCGCAGCAGCGACGGTAAAGTGTTCAAACGCGCACTGACTTATCAACAACTGCATGCCGGCGACCAACTGTCGTGGGCGATCAGTGCAATTCGTCGTGACCTGGCAGAACAAGCCAGTGAGTTGCCGCAAATTGCCATGCTGCAGAGCCAGCAGCGTTTTGCTCTGCCGACATATCACTCGCTGTAATTTTCAAAGCGCATTAGACAAAACAGGCCGTGGAGCTTCCGCTTCACGGCCTGTTTTTTTATGCCTGACGCATACCCCTGTGGGAGCGAGCTTGCTCGCGAAAGCGGTGTGTCAGAGATAAATTTTTCGTCTGATACTCCACCTTCGCGAGCAAGCTCGCTCCCACAGGGGTTTTTTGTGTGGTCAGAAGGCTTCCGGTTCTATGCCGGTGAACGTGTCGACGGTGATGTGGCTGCCCAACTCCCCGCCTTCGCGGGCCAGGCCGCAGGTTTGCAGGCCAGCCTCTTGCGCGGCGTCGAGTTCTTCAACAATGTCCGAGAGGAACAGAATCTCCCCCGCTTCAACACCGATGGCTTGCTGGATATTGGTGTACGACTGCACTTCACGCTTAGGCCCCGACGTCGTGTCGAAATAACCACTGAACAACGGCGTCAGATCCCCCGCCTCCGAGCAGCCGAAAATCAGTTTCTGCGCCTGAATCGATCCCGACGAGTACACAAACAGTTGATAACCGGCAGCATGCCAGCGCTGCAGCGCTTCAACGGCATCCGGGTAAACATGCCCCTTCAACTGCCCGGCGTGATAACCCTGCGCCCAGACCATGCCTTGCAAGGCCTTGAGTGGAGTGGCTTTGCGATCTTCCTCGATCCAGCTCAAGAGAATCTCGACAACCCGCTCAACATCAGCCTGCGGCGCATTGCTGTCACGGCGCACAGCGTCGAGTTGTTCGGCCACATCGGCGCGTTCGGCGTTCTGCCGCACGAAATCCGGTAAATGTTTGGCCGCGTACGGAAACAGCACGTCAAACACGAAACTTACCGCGCTGGTGGTGCCTTCGATGTCCGTAACTATGGCTTTGATCGACATCGAATCAGTCCTCCAGACGCGGGAAGCGGCCGGCGATGTCTTCGCCGGTGAAATTGGCAACCCAGCCTTCCGGGTTGTTGAAAAGGCGAATCGCGACAAAGTGCGGATGCTCGCCCATGTCGAACCAGTGCTTGGTGCCGGCCGGTACCGAGATCAGGTCGTTCTTCTCACAAAGCACGGCATAAACGTAATCGTCGATGTGCAGGGTAAACAACCCACGGCCGGCGACGAAAAATCTGACTTCGTCTTCGCCATGGCGATGCTCTTCGAGAAACTTGGCGCGCAGCTCGGCTTTTTGCGGGTGATCGCTGTTCAGGCTGATGACGTCGACAGTGATGTAACCGCGCTCGGTCATCAGCTTATCGATCTGCTCTTTATAAGCACTGATCACCTCTTCCTGGGTGGCGCCGGGCTGGATCTTCGCGGCGGCTTGCCAGCGGTCGAAGCGCACGCCCTGCTCGGCCAGGGTCGAGGCGATGTCTTCAAAGTGGGTCAGCACCTTGTTCGGAATTTCAGGGCTTGAGACGTGATAGACGGACAGGCTGCTCATTGGGGCAATTCCTCGGTATCGGCCTTGCCGTCCGGTTCTTGCAGACCGGTCGGGCACAGCATTTCATCAGGCAAATGGGCTACTTCTGGTGAAGTCAGCCTTGGCGGTTCATGACGCTGCGGGTTTTCAACTCGCATTCAAACAGAAATTCAAAGGCCTCGATCTGCCGCAGCGCGTCGCTCATCTGCGCGCCCCAGGTGTAGAGGCCGTGGCCGCGAATCAGGTAACCGACACAATCAGGATGGGCGTCGAGCCAAGGCTGCACCTTGGCGGCGAGGCGCGCAATGTCCTGATCGTTGTCGAAAATCGGCACGCGCACCCGCGATTCATGGGTCGAGATGCCGCTGAAGGCTTTTTGCAACTCGTAGTCTTCGAACTCGATAAAGTCCTGCGGAGTCAGGCGCGACAGCACCGTGGCGTTGACCGAATGGGTGTGCAGCACTGCGCCGATCTCCGGCCGCCAGCTATACAGCTGGGTGTGCAGCAGGGTTTCGGCGGACGGCTTTTTGCCCGGCTCCAGGCTAGTGCCGGAGAGGTCGGTGGCGAGCACATCGTCCACACTCAACTGGCCCTTGTGCTTGCCCGAAACGGTCAACAGCGCTTCGCTCGGCGACAGGCGTGTCGAGTAATTGCTGCTGGTGGCCGGCGACCAGCCGCGACCATAAAGAAAGCGCCCGGCATCGACGATTTGCTGGGCGAGTTGTTCACGCGTAAGGCTCATGGCCGGTCCTCTTGCATACGTGTGGCAATGATAACGGCAGCAGCGAGCGCCGCGAGACTGGCAATACTAAAGGTCAATGTCGCGCCGAGGGCATTCCAGCTGTAGCCGGAATACAACGCGCCCATGGCGCCGCCGGTGCCGGCCAGTGCGGCGTACAACGCCTGGCCCTGCCCTTGCTGGCGCGCGCCGAAGCTACGTTGCACGAAAGCGATGGCAGCGGCGTGAAAACTGCCGAAAGTCGCCGCGTGAAGCACCTGCGCAAACAACAGCACCCACAGGAACTCGGCGAACGAACCTAGTAACAACCAGCGCAGCGCTGCCAGCAGAAAACTTGCCATCAGCACCCGGCGCAGGGAAAACCGCGCGAGAATCCGGCTCATTGCCATGAACATCAGCACTTCGGCAACGACACCCACGGCCCAGAGCATGCCGATGGTGCCACGTGTGTAACCGAGTCGTTCAAGGTGCAGGGTCAGAAAGGTGTAATACGGGCCGTGGCTCATTTGCATCAGCGCGACGCAGCCGTAAAACGCCAGCACGCCGGGATTGCGCAGTTGTGTGAGAAAGCCCTCACCGCTCGGCCGATTGCCTTGCGGCGGCTGCGCGTTCGGCACCCACAGACTGCTAAGGACGATGCCGGCCATGATCAACACCAGCGCCGCCGGGTAGATGTCGAGGCTGAGCCATTCGAACAATCGGCCGAGTGCAACCACGGTGATGATGAAACCGATCGAGCCCCATAAGCGGATTTGGCTGTAGCGCGAGGTCTGCCCCTGCAAATGCGCCAGGGTGATGACTTCGAACTGCGGCAGCACCGCGTGCCAGAAGAACGCGTGCAGCGCCATGACCATCGCCAACCAGGCGTAGGTCTTGCTGACGAAGATCAGTGAAAACGTCAGCAGCGTACACACCGCGCCGAAACGCACGATAGCCAGGCGTTTGCCGGTGTAATCACCGAGCCAGCCCCAGATGTTCGGCGCCACACAGCGCATCAGCATCGGGATCGCGACCAGCTCACCGATCCGCGCAGGACTGAAGCCGAGGTGGTCGAAGTACAGCGCCAGAAACGGCGCTGTCGACCCGAGCAAGGCGAAATAGAACAGATAGAAACTGGACAGCCGCCAGTAAGGGAGCGCCGCCACGCCGGTTATGCCGCGACGGCTTTAAGGCCTGCCATCAAAGCTGACCCAGCACCGGCGTGCTCACGCGCACATCGGCATTCTGGCCACGGTGACGCAGCAAGTGATCCATCAGCACAATGGCCATCATCGCTTCGGCAATCGGCGTGGCGCGGATGCCGACGCACGGGTCGTGACGGCCCTTGGTGATGACGTCCACAGGGTTGCCGTGGATATCGATCGAACGGCCCGGGGTGGTGATGCTCGACGTCGGCTTCAAGGCCAGATGCGCAACGATCGGCTGACCGGACGAAATACCACCGAGGATGCCGCCCGCGTTGTTGCTGAGGAAACCTTCCGGGGTCATTTCATCGCGGTGTTCGGTGCCGCGCTGGGCGACCGAGGCAAAACCGGCACCGATTTCCACGCCTTTGACTGCGTTGATGCTCATCAGCGCATGCGCCAGCTCAGCGTCGAGACGGTCGAAAATCGGCTCGCCCAGACCCGGCATCACGCCTTCGGCAACGACGGTGATCTTCGCCCCGACCGAGTCCTGATCGCGGCGCAATTGATCCATGTAGGCTTCCAGCTCCGGGACTTTGTCCGGATCGGGGCTGAAGAAAGCGTTGTCTTCCACCGAATCCCAGGTCTTGAACGGGATTTCGATCGGGCCGAGCTGGCTCATGTAGCCACGAATGACGATGCCTTGGGTGGCCAGGTATTTCTTCGCGATCGCACCGGCCGCTACGCGCATTGCGGTCTCGCGCGCCGAGCTGCGACCACCGCCACGGTAGTCGCGCTCACCGTATTTGTGGTGGTAGGTGTAGTCGGCGTGGGCCGGGCGGAACAGATCCTTGATCGCCGAGTAGTCCTTGGACTTCTGGTCGGTGTTGCGGATCAGCAGGCCGATCGAGCAACCGGTGGTGCGCCCTTCGAACACGCCAGAGAGGATTTCGACTTCGTCGGCTTCCTGACGCTGGGTGGTGTGGCGGCTGGTGCCTGGCTTGCGGCGATCGAGGTCGCGCTGCAGGTCTTCGAGGGAGATCTCCAGGCCCGGCGGGCAGCCGTCGACAATGGCGACCAACGCCGGACCATGGCTTTCGCCAGCGGTGGTGACAGTGAACAACTTGCCGTAGGTATTGCCGGACATGCAGGACGCTCCGTGAAATCAAACCCAAATTCGTGATGCGCGCCAGTATACGCAGGCTAACCGAGTAGTTCATCCTCGAACCTTAGTGGTGCTGGCGAGTCCAACCGGCACCTTGGCGAATGATGGCGTGATGATGCTGCGAGTTTTGATCTTGAGTCTTACCCTCTTTACGGGCTTTGCCCAAGCGACGGTCCTACAACGCCCGGTCACTCTGGATACCGGCACCGGCGAACTTTTCGGTTCGCTGCTGCTGCCAAAGTCCGACAATCCGGTGCCGGTTGTCCTGATTATTTCTGGCTCCGGTCCTACGGATCGCGACGGAAACAACCCCGACGGCGGGCGCAACGACAGCCTCAAGCGCCTGGCGTGGGTGCTGGCCAAACACAACATTGCCAGTGTGCGTTACGACAAACGCGGTGTTGCGGCGAGTCTGGCGGCAACGCCGGATGAGCGCAATTTATCGGTGGAGGCCTATGCGGCGGACGCAGTGGCGTGGGGGCAGAAGCTCAAGGCCGATCCGCGTTTCGGCAGATTGATCCTGCTCGGCCACAGTGAAGGCGCGCTGATTGCCAGCCTCGCCGCGCCGAAAGTGGATGCCGCTGCGGTGATTTCCCTGTCCGGCAGCGCGCGCCCGGTCGATCAGGTGATCCGCGAGCAACTGGCGCGCAGCCTCCCACCTCCGCTGATGCTACGCAGCAATGAATTGCTCGACAGCCTCAAGGCCGGCCACACTGACGACAATGTGCCGCAACCGTTGCAGGTGATTTTCCGCCCGAGCGTGCAGCCGTATTTGATTTCGCTGTTCCGTCAGGATCCCGCGAAAGCCTTCGCGCAATTGAAGATGCCGGCGCTGATCGTCCAGGGCAGCAACGACATGCAGGTCGGCGTTGGCGATGCGCAGGCGCTGAAAGCCGCCAAACCCGACGCCGACCTGGCGGTGATCGACGGCATGAACCACGTCATGCGCATCGTCCACAACGATATGAAGCGGCAATTGGCTTCGTACAAGGATCCGAATTTGCCACTGGCGGCGGAACTTGGCGCGAAGATCATCGAGTTTATTGACGGACTTCGCACCCGTTAACGGTTGTTTACCCTCTAGTCCTGCAAAAAACGGCCGATAAGCCTTTGTCGCCAGCGCAACGGCTGGCGACAAGCAGGGCTTGGACAGGATCTCGCCGTTATGACTGATACCCCGACTTCACCCGACACCACCGCTGAAAAAGACGCACCGCCAGCGGTCGAGCTGCCGTGGGCGGATGTCCACGTCGAGCACCACAAGATGCTCCGCCTGGCCCCGCTGCAGACCGACCGCAACACTGGCGGCCGCCCCTTGCGCTTTGTCGAATTCGGCTATGCCGAACGCAACAGCAAAGAAAAAAGCCTGATGCGCATGACGATCAAGCTGCCCGGCCAGCGAGTGCGCAAAGAGCAGAATCAGCTGGACGTGTGGGTTGATCACACGACCAAACGTGTGCACTTCGGCCCCGACAGTGGCTTGCAGATCGAACCAATGAACCGTGGCATCGGCCGTTACATGGCCGCGCAAGGCATCAATTGGGCGAAAAAGCGCTGGCCGACCTACACCGTTGACGGCATGGACTTGAACAACAAGGACGCGCTGAGCGAAGACACCCGCCTGCGTCGCGATCATTTCCTGCGGGTGCATGGTTTTGATGTGGTGTACGCCGATGCCCAGCACTTGAAGGGCAGCGTCAAGGATGTGTTGGTCGGCGATTTGCTCGGCGACTGGAACAGCGAGAAGCTGCAGATCGTCGAGATTCTTGAAGCGGCACAGATGCTTCAGCAGGCCGAACAGAATCTGGCCGAGCAGGAAGTGAAGCTGAAGAAACAGGAAGAGAAGGTCAGCAAGTTCAAGCGTGAAGACGCCGGGCTGCGTTTCACCATTACCTGTCTGGTGGCGTTTGCGGTGTTTCAGGCGGGGTTGTTGATCTGGATTGCCACGCATCGCTGATCGCTTGAAACCGCGTCGCGGCCATTCGCGAGCAAGCTCGCTCCCACAGGATTTGTGTCGTACACCGAACCTGTGGGAGCGAGCTTGCTCGCGAAGCTTTTGATCGTTCCCACGCTCCGCGTCGGAATGCAGCCCGATTAGACGCGGGAAGCGAACAGCGCCTGATGATCGCGGCACTGCTCCGCCGTCAGCATGAACACACCATGCCCGCCGCGCTCGAATTCGAGCCAGGCGAAATCGACTTCCGGGTACAGCGCGTCAACGTGCACCTGACTGTTGCCCACTTCAACGATCAGCAAGCCCTTCTCGGTCAGGTGATCCGCCGCTTCAGCGAGCATGCGTCGCACCAGGTTCAAACCATCGTCGCCACACGCCAGGCCCAGCTCCGGTTCATGCTGATACTCGTCCGGCATGTCGGCGAAATCCTCCGCATCAACGTAAGGCGGGTTCGACACGATCAGGTCGAAACGCTGGCCCGGCAAGCCATCAAACCCATCGCCCTGCACGGTATAGACGCGCTCATCGACGCCATGGCGCTCGATGTTCTGGTTGGCCACTTCCAGCGCTTCGAACGACAGATCCGCCAGCACCACTTCGGCGTTCTGAAACTCGTAGGCGCAGGCGATACCGATGCAACCAGAACCGGTGCACAGGTCGAGAATCCGCGCAGGCTCGTTGCCGATCCACGGGGCGAAACGGTTTTCGATCAGTTCGCCAATCGGCGAGCGCGGGATCAACACGCGCTCATCGACGATGAACGACATGCCGCAGAACCATGCCTCACCCAACAGGTAAGCGGTGGGAATGCGTTCTTCGATACGGCGCTTGAGCAGGCGTTGCAGGTTAACCAACTCGTCGTCTTCCAGCGCGCAATCGAGGTAGCTATCGGCGATTTCCCACGGCAGGTGCAACGCGCCGAGTACGAGTTGCCGGGCTTCGTCCCAGGCATTGTCGGTGCCATGGCCGAAAAACAGATCCTCCCCATGGAAGCGGCTGACGGCCCAACGAATGTGGTCGCGCAGGGTACGAAGTCGGGAAGTGATCACGGGGCAGAACTCCAGAAAAAACGACTGGCGATTCTAGCAGCCAAAACGCGCGACGACGACGCAGGAAAAACATCGCACCGACGGTAGGAGTTTTCTGTTTTTTGCATCGGCTATTGAACAGAACGTGTAACTTGACAAGGCTGCAGGCCAATAACGACGGTGCCTACGATGGTAGCGATTCACAGAACCGCTCAGCCAGAGGACAATGTCGCAAAAGCCCCACCCCAAGGAGCCCCAGAATGTCCGTTCCAAAAACGATGTTTCAACTCAGCGGTCGCGGTTACGCAGCGGCCACACTGAGCCATGCCACCGTGGTCATCATCGATGCCCAGAAAGAATATCTCAGTGGCCCGCTGGCTCTGAGCGGCATGGACGCGGCCGTCGCAAACATCAAGCAAGTGGTAGCCGCAGCCCGTGCAGCCGGTCGGCCGATCGTGCACGTGCGTCACCTCGGCACCGTCGGCGGCCTGTTCGACCCGCAGGGCGAACGCGGCGAATTCATCCCTGGCCTCGAGCCACAGGGCGATGAAACCATTATCGGCAAACTGCTGCCGAGCGCGTTCCACGGCACCGAGTTGCTGGACCGTTTGCAAAACCTTGGCTCACTGGACCTGATCGTCTGCGGTTTCATGAGCCACTCCAGTGTCAGCACCACCGTACGTGCGGCGAAGAATCTGGGTTTCCGCTGCACCCTGGTCGAAGACGCCTGCGCCACCCGCGACCTGCCGTTCAAGGGCCGCGTGCTCAGCGCCGCTGTGGTACAGGAAGCCGAAATGGCGATCATGGCGGACAACTTCGCCACCCTCGCGCTGACGCAAGACCTGATCTGATCGACCCTGATGAGCGGCTCACGGCGCCGCTCATCCGCAAAATCCTCTCATTTGCCGCAAATGCCATAGCCTCAGGAACAACCCGGTCAACTCCCGGTCGAAGGGCCGATACCCATTGAGGAAGGTCGGAATGAAGTTATCCGATGGATTTGACGCACGCCGCTTGCGGCCCAAAGGCCAAAGCAACTGGCGTTTTCGATTCGGCGCGGCGATTGCCGCCATTCTGGCGACGTTCGGTGTGCTGCTGGCGATGGCCGGGGCCGCCAGCCTGCTCGGGCGCCCGCCAGCGCTCGGTGATTTGAATGCCACGCCGATGGGTTCGGCGATCATTCTGGCTGTCGGCTTGCTGTTTCTGTATTTCGGCGTGGCGCTGTGGCGTCGTTGCCGGCGTCGCGCCCGGCAATCGCGGGAACTGAACATGTCCCCGCACCTGATGAAAAAACACGACTGAATCACCGGCCTGGCTTTTTGCCGGGCCGTTTTGTTTCGACTTGGGTAAACTGGCCGCCCTTCGCGGAGGCTGACATGCAAGACGACGATTTTTCCCTGTTCAAAAGTGCGATCCAAGGCGTCAAGCCGATCAAGCACGACCGCGCCGACACCGGCAAACCCAAGGCTGACCGCGCACAGATCGCCAAGCTGCGCCAGTCCGCCACCGTGCGCACCGACACCGCTACCGTGGATGGCCTGTCCGACCAGTTCGTGATCGATGTCGGCCCGGAAGACGAGTTGATGTGGTCCCGTGACGGCGTGCAGGAAAGTCAGATGCGCAAGCTCAAGGTCGGCCAGATCCCGTTCGAAGGCAGCCTCGACCTGCACGGCATGAGCGTGGAAAAGGCCCGCGAAACCCTCTGGGCCTTTCTTGCCGAAGCGACTAAATTCGAAATCCGCTGCGTCCGCGTCACCCACGGCAAGGCTGTGCGCCTGGACGGCAAGCGGCCTATGATCAAAAGCCACGTCAACACCTGGTTGCGCCAGCATGCCCAAGTGCTGGGTTTCTGCTCGTGTCAGGCGAAACACGGCGGTGCCGGCGCGGTTTACGTGATGCTCAAACGCACCATGATGGAAGGCCGCGACGAATAATCGCGTTACACCGAACTTGCAGGGTTGTGTCCGCCACCGTACCCTTGCCCTTTGCGAAAATCCCCACAGGTAGTTTCATGTCCCTGGAACAGAATTACACCGCGATTCTCGGCCAATTGGGCGAGGACGTGTCCCGCGAGGGCCTGCTCGACACGCCAAAGCGTGCCGCCAAAGCCATGCAGTACCTCTGCCGCGGTTATGAACAGACGCTCGAAGAGGTCACCAACGGTGCCCTGTTCAGCTCCGACAACAGCGAAATGGTGCTGGTCAAGGACATCGAGTTGTACTCGTTGTGCGAACACCACCTGCTGCCGTTCATCGGCAAGGCGCATGTTGCGTACATCCCGAGCGGCAAAGTGCTGGGCCTGTCGAAGGTCGCGCGGATCGTCGACATGTACGCCCGTCGCCTGCAGATCCAGGAAAACCTCAGCCGCCAGATCGCCGATGCAGTGATGCAAGTCACCGGCGCGCTGGGCGTAGCCGTGGTGATCGAGGCCAAGCACATGTGCATGATGATGCGCGGTGTCGAGAAGCAGAATTCGTCGATGATCACTTCGGTGATGCTCGGTGAGTTCCGCGAAAACGCAGCGACCCGCAGCGAATTCCTTAGCCTTATCAAGTAATTCGTTGCCCGAAGAAAACCGGCATTCATCGCCGGTTTTTTTTCGTCCGTGAAAAATCGGGTAAGCTGCGCACCTTTCTCAATTTGCACCGTGAGGCTTTAAACGTGTTCGTCAAAGCGCTTCGTGTCGGCCTCGGCCAACTGGTTATCTTCATCGACTTCATCACCCGCCCGGGCAAGAAACAGCGTCCTGCCGAAACTCAGGCCCAGGTCAATGCCGCCGCGCAAGGCCTGACCCTGTATCAGTTCCATGCCTGCCCGTTTTGCGTGAAAACCCGCCGCACGCTGCGTCGCCTGAATGTACCGGTGGCGCTGAAGGATGCGAAGAACAACGAGCAGGATCGTCAGACGCTGCTGGATCAGGGTGGCCGGATCAAGGTGCCTTGCCTGCGCATTGAAGAGAATGGCCAGACAACCTGGATGTATGAGTCCAAGGTGATTATTGATTATCTGGATAAGCGGTTTGCCGCTGTCTGATGATTATGTTGTGGGTTGATTGACGCCTTCGCGAGCAGGCTCGCTCCCACCCTTTGGAATGCATTTCCACTGTGGGAGCGAGCCTGCTCGCGAAGGGACCCTCTCAGCCACCGCAAATCCCAGACAAAAATAAACCGGCCCTCGAGCCGGTTTATTTGTTTTCAGGCCGCTTTCTCTAGCAGCGCCTGGTGCACCACCGCCGCCAATCGCTTGAGCCCTTCATCCAGTCGTGCCGGATCGATGTGGCTGAAATTCAAGCGCAAATGCCCAAGGTTGTTATCCGGATCCGGAAAGAACGGCTCCCCCGGCATAAACGCCACGTCATTGGCCAACGCCTCATTGAGCAACGTTCGCGTATCCAGCGGCTGCTTCAACGTCAGCCAGAAAAACAGCCCGCCCTGCGGCATGTTCCAGTCGGCCAGATCAGCAAAGTGCGTTTCCAGCGCCGCCTGGAAGGCATCGCGCCGTTGCCGATAGAAGCCGCGCAACTCGCTCAGATGCTGCTGATACTTGTCGCTGCCGATCCATTGCAGGGCCTGCCACTGACCGATGCGGTTGGTATGCAGATCTGCCGATTGCTTGAGTTTGAGCAGATGCGGGAACAGGTCCGGGCTGGCGATCAAGTAACCGACGCGTAAACCGGGCAACAAGGTTTTCGACACGGTGCCGGTGTAGATCCAGCTCGCCTTCTGCAGACGCCCGGCAATCGGCTTGGCGCTGCCGCCATCGAAAGTCAGCTCGCGGTAGGGTTCGTCCTCGATCAGGGTGACGCCGAATTCGTCGAGCAATGCCGCTACGGCTGCACGCTTGGCTTCGCTGTAACGCACGGCGGACGGATTCTGGAACGTCGGGATCAGGTAGATGAACGCTGGCCGGTGCTGTTCGAGACGACTGCGCAATTGCGCCAGATTCGGGCCGTCGGCTTCTTGCGGCACGGTCAGGCAATCGGCGCCGAACAGCTGGAAAATCTGCAATGCAGCGAGATAGGTCGGCGCTTCAAGCAGAATTTCCGTGCCCTTGTCGATGTACAGCTTGGCCGCCAGATCGAGGGTTTGCTGCGAGCCGCTGACCACCAGTACCTGACTTGCGGTGCACTCCAGGCCCAGCGCCCTCGCCTCCGCTGCCAAGGCTTCGCGCAATGCCGGTTCGCCTTCGCTCATGCCGTATTGGCCGAGCGACAGCGGCATGTCAGCCCACTCGACCTTCGGCAGCATCGCTTCGGCCGGCAAGCCACCAGCGAACGACATGACCTCCGGACGCTG
Source organism: Pseudomonas sp. 29 (assembly GCF_002754355.1). Taxonomy (NCBI): domain Bacteria; kingdom Pseudomonadati; phylum Pseudomonadota; class Gammaproteobacteria; order Pseudomonadales; family Pseudomonadaceae; genus Pseudomonas; species Pseudomonas sp. 29. The sequence goes on along the minus strand of NZ_PEEY01000001.1, from coordinate 4,863,531 downwards.
GGCGGCGGCAAGGATTTCACGGATCAAAGAACTTTTAAGGCGCGCGACACGTTCGGAAAAAGCCATGGAAGTCACCGGTAGCGAGGCATGGGAAAAATGAGTCAAACTGGTTGACTGAAATTACGACAGCTTGAGCGAGTACGTCAATATGCTTGACCTTAAAAACCCCGCGAGCCAACAACAGGCGATGGAAGCGTTTTTCTTCGGCTATCAAGCCTTCACCGCCAAGGCTGATGAAATGCTCGAGCGCCGCGGGCTGTCGCGGGTACATCAGCGAATTGTGTTTTTCATCGCTCGATACCCGAATTTGAGCGTGAAGGAATTGCTGGGATTGCTTGGCGTGAGCAAGCAGGCCTTGAACATGCCGTTGCGGCAGTTACAGGAAATGCATCTGGTCGACAGCGTGGCGTCCGAGGCCGACAAGCGAAAGCGTCTGCTGGAATTGACGGCCGAAGGCGCGAAGTTTGAACAGGCGCTGCGGCGTGAGCAGGTGAAATTACTGGAGCGAGTGTTTGCCGAGGCTGGCGAGGCGGCGGTGAATGGCTGGTTGGCGGTGAATATGGCACTGGGGAAAAGTCAGACGGCTCTCGATTGAATGGGACTGCCTCTTCGCGGGCAAGCTCGCGCACAGGGGCAGGCATTTCAAATGTGGGAGCGAGCCTGCTCGCGAAGGGGCCAGTGCAGGCGATATATCGCTATCGACGGAACTTTCGTAAACAAAACCAAAAACAATATTTGCTTTATTTGTACACAAAAGCATAATCCACAGCGTGCGAGTTCCTGACCGCATGGTCAACAAATTCGCGTATGCCTCAAAGGGCCGCTGCCACCCCTCATGGGTCCGGCCCTGGAAATAACAATAAAACTCTTGAGGAGTACTCGCTGTGGAAAGCCGCAAATCCGAAGCATCGACGCTGGACCTCTCGCCGCCATTACGCAGTGGCTTGCTGGAACGTCTGTTTAAACTCAGCTTGCACGGCACCACGGTGAAGACCGAGCTGATTGCCGGTCTGACAACCTTCATCACCATGGCTTACATCATCTTCGTCAACCCGAACATCATGGCCGATGCCGGGATCGATCACGGTGCAGCCTTCGTCGCCACCTGTATCGCCGCCGCGCTGGGCTGCCTGTTGATGGGCCTGTACGCCAACTGGCCAGTGGGTCTGGCGCCGGGCATGGGCCTCAACGCATTCTTCACTTACACCGTGGTCGGCACCATGGGCTACAACTGGGAAACTGCACTGGGTGCGGTGTTCGTCTCCGGTGTGCTGTTCATGATCCTGACTTTCTCGCGAATTCGCGAGTGGCTGCTGAACAGCATTCCAGTCAGCCTGCGCTTTGCGATGGGTGCCGGTGTCGGCCTGTTCCTTGGCCTGATCGGCTTGAAAACCGCGGGTATCGTCGTCGATAGCCCGGCCACACTGATCAAACTCGGCTCCCTGCGCGAACCTGGCCCACTGCTCGCGGCCATCTGCTTTCTGATGATCGCGATCCTCAGCTACCACCGAGTCTTCGGCGCAATCCTCATCAGCATCATCACCGTGACCCTGGCCGGTTGGGGCCTGGGCATCGTGCACTACGAAGGGATCATGTCGACCCCGCCAAGCCTGGCTCCGACCTTCATGGCCATGAACGTCGCCGGCGTGTTTAACGTCAGCATGATCAGCGTGGTGCTCGCCTTCCTCTTTGTGCACATGTTCGACACCGCCGGCACGCTGATGGGCGTCGCCCAGCGCGCCAATCTGGTGAATGCTGACGGCCGTATCGAAAACCTCTCCCGCGCGATGAAAGCCGACAGTGCATCCAGCGTGTTCGGTGCCGTGGTCGGTGTTCCGCCAGTCACCAGTTACGTAGAAAGTGCCGCTGGCGTAGCCGCTGGTGGTCGGACTGGTCTTACCGCAGTCACCGTAGGTGTGCTATTTATAGCGGCGATGTTCTTCGCACCGCTGGCCGGCATGATTCCCGCTTACGCCACCGCCGGTGCACTGATCTATGTGGCGATGCTGATGATGGGCGGCATGGCCCACATCGAATGGGACGAAGCCACTGACGCGATCCCGGCCATCGTCACCGCGATCATGATGCCACTGACCTTTTCGGTCGCCGACGGCATCGCGCTGGGCTTCATCACCTACGTGGCGTTGAAGGCCGGTACCGGCAAGTACAAGGAAATTTCCGTGAGCCTGTGGGTGCTCTGCGCGATCTTCATCGCCAAGTTCATCTTCTTGTAAGCGTCACGCGGTTCAAGCTTCAACACAGCCTCACCCAATCGGGTGGGGCTTTTGCACATTCTTGAGTACAACAAAAAAGGAGGAAAGTGATGAGTCTGGAAACCTGGCTGCTGTTCAGCGGCGCTGCATTGGTGGTGATTCTGATTCCGGGGCCACTGTCGTTGTTGATGATCAGCAACAGTCTGAATTATGGGTTGCGCCGTTCTTATCCGGCATTTCTCGGTGGCGTATTCGCCTCTATCTGCCTGCTCAGTGCTTCGGCGTTGGGGCTGGGTGCCTTGTTGCTGGCATCGGAGCAACTGTTCAGTGCCCTGAAAATCGTCGGCGGACTCTATCTGTTCTATCTGGCCTGGCAGAGCTGGCAGCAATCGCGCCAGCCATCGGTCGGCGCCGTTGTGCCACAAGCTGCCGCCGTTCCACGGTTTCGCGCGTTGTTCGGGCGCGCCTTTGTACTGGGCGCCAGCAACCCGAAAGACATCCTGTTCTTCGCCGCTTTCCTGCCGCAATTCCTCAGCGCCGAACAGCCCTTCCTGCCGCAGTTGCTGGTGATGATCGCCACCTGGACTCTGCTGGATCTGCTGTGCAAACTGGCCTACGGACTCGGAGCCCACGGCGCAGCGCGTTACTTGCGCAGTGGCAAAGGACAGAGCTGGTTCAACCGGATCAGTGCCGGCTTGTTCGGAGGCGCCGGCGCGGCATCGTTGCTCAGCAGTCACTGAGACATTTGGATCACAAAGTTTTTATTTATCTGTAGCCATCCCTGACTTGAAAAACTCAAGTCAGGGATGGCATTCGCAGCGACCGCTCGTGTTGCTCGCGACATCTCCCCGCCGCAACAACTGCATCCCTCAAGCGCAATACACAGCAACAACCCGTTGATGTACATCGTTCAAAAGGCGACCGTACTATCACGACTCAAATAAATAAAAACCCGCCAGAACAAGGAAGTTCACATGGCCACCCTGATACGTAAAGCGTCATTGGAAACTGCAGAGATCACCGACGCCGTCGTCATCGCCGACATGCGTTTCGAGCGCAATGAACATCATGCTTCGACCATTGACTTCAAACCCGAAACTGATGAAACAACCAGCATCAAAGTAAAAAGCAAAGTCGATCAATTGAAAATAGTCGACTCCGTATTCGGCCCGCTGCAAATCGGCAATATTTCAATAACACGAGTGTCACTTTATGCCTTGGGCGCCACGTTTGACGGCCAACCACTGAGTGGCAAAAGCACCTTTTTCCGGGTACCCAAGCGATCTTTCATCAACGCGTTGCAGTTCAGTGCTGTCGACATTGAACACCATATGAAATCGTCAACAGGCAAGGACAGTTATTTGTTGACGACACTGCTTTTCGAAATGGCCAGCGAACGCCCACTGACGGCCCCTCACCTGATAAGAGAAAGTTCGCAAGCTTCTACAGACGAAGGTAACTACCGTAGCAAATTGGTAAAACTACTGGATTCCGCACAGAAACTGGATCTGTATCACGCAAACCTGCCCAAACATAATCCTCGCTGGGTGTCCCTGGCGAAAAGTTACGCCGCGCTCGGTTCGAGTGTCGGCATCCAAGCTTTCGGCATATTCATGGGTTTACGCGGTGTGGTGGATGCTATCAAAGCAAACAACACCACCGAAGTCGCCATCAACAGCTTGGGTATTGGTACGGAAGTGGGTTCCATTGTTGTTGACATCGCCGTCAGCAAAATTGCGTCGAATATGCTCTCGGCCGGGCAAGGCGCCCTTATGGATTTTGCCAAAACCCGGTTTGCCCTGAGGCTGGGTCGCTCCGGCGGTTTGATCGGCGGCGCACTGACATTGCCGTTCGATATCTTCACCGCTGTCAGATCGATCAATGCCGCTGAAAATGCCGTCGGAAAAGAAGCCATGGACCATTACGTGAGCGCTGGATTGAGTATTACCAGCGCCGCCATGACGATCATCCTCGGTGCGGCAGCGTTGGCAGGCTTTTCATTTGCAGGCCCGGTCGGGCTTGCAGCTGGAGCAATCCTGGCCATCGGATCGCAAATTTATGGCGCGGTACGCGTGGTCGACGACATTGATGACTACATCGAACTGACGCTGGACGAGCGCTGGCGCACAGGCTGGTTTTCGTTCTGCATGATGGACCCTGACCAGGCCGTGCAAAACCGCTATCTGCTGGCAAAAACCATGCTCCAACACGCGAAACAATTAAAAGAAACAGCCAGAAAACTGTTGGATGGGCAACTAAAGGACACAACCGAAGCCATCGTTAATGGCAAGTTTGAAGTCCACCTCAAACCCTCCCGAGTGCGCAAGCGTAACTGGTGGACCAAACGAGACAGTTGGGAAACGATCCAGGTTCCCGAGATCAAGGGAGGCGATGACATCATTGACGCCCGTAACGGGGTTTCCAAGGATACGCCTGGTGCAGAGTTGGGTACGGTTGGCGAAAACAAGGGCATTCTCTGGTTCATCAGCGAGGGCCAGGACTCAATCAAGGGCGTTGAAAACAAACCCAACAGCTTTCACTACCGATCGGGAAAAAAACAGCTGACCGGGGGTGAGAAAGACGACCGCTTCGTGTTCGAGGGTGCAGGGGATCTGCTTGTACAGGATGCCCAGATTTCTGAGTATTCAACACTGAAAGGCGGCGCAGGCAACGATACGCTTGTTCTGGCTGGAAGCAATTACACACGCCGCACCGATAGAAAAGGCTATGACGTCGATCTGCTGGCCCAAACCCTGCAGGTAATCGCAACCGATCCGTCTGTAGAAGAGGGTGAAAAATATACTCTCCACAGCCTTCTGGAAAGTATCGAGAATGTTGAAACGGTCAGCGGGGCCATCAGTGTTGTGACCGGTTCGGATAAACGCAACATCATTAATTCGCGCGGCCAGGACACCATCAATGCGGGGCCCGGAAATGATCAAATCCATCTGACATATCCCGGAGCAACAGCCTCGGGTGAGGCTGGCATTGACGAATACATCATTGACCACAAACCAGGCCGTATTGCCATCATCGAAGACGGCACAGAAGAAAGTATTGTTTTGCTCAACTGGAAATACGAACTGATCGAAAGCTGGGCAATCGAGAATGGCGCGCTGATCATCAGTTCCCGGTTCGCATTTGCGGACGACCCGAAAAGTGTTGTGATCATTCAAGGCCTGTATAAGAAAGACGCGAACAACTTCGTATTGCAGAATAATAAATTCACGTTCATGACCGGCGACGGCTACTCGTTAAAACTGCCTGACGCCCCAGACCTGCCCGACAGCATCGAAAATGGCCACAACCTCGAAATCGAAGTCGTCGTTGTAAAAAAAGGAACACCCGAAAGCCCCCTTATCCTCCACGCTCCCGAGTGCCTGATCGATCATCAGCGTGATGCGAGTTACTACCTGCCAAGGTCCAGGAAAAACACGACAATCCGGTTGGTGAAACGTGCCGAAGCGGTGGTTCGTCTGCATCTTGATTACGACATCAGCGAACTGACACAGGTTGAAGCGCACTTCACCTCGGGAGAGAAGAAGTCAAATGGAGAACTTTTTGCGGGATGCGACCTGATTTATCACTTCGGCCACAACACACTGAAATTTGGCTTGTTCGCCTATGCGGAAGGTGGACTTGCCCCCAGAAACATGATCAGGATCTTGCGAACCATGGCCGCACGTCCCAACTACCGGGTCGTGCTCATTTTTAAAGGTGGCGTCACGGTCAATTTGCAACTGACACCGGAAACCGATGTTTGCCCCCTTGAAAGCCATAATCCGAATGATTTTGATACTTGGACGACGCAGCTCTCACTACCACTGCCACGGCGCACAGATCAGACTCCTTTTGAGTTACCTGAAACCAAACCCTTCAAATTCGACAGGGCGGGATGCGGTTCGCTTTTTTCCTATCCCGAGCAAACCTCGATCCAGAATCTTGAAGGTACTGGTTCCACCTACCTGATTCACCTGGTTGCCGATATAGCGATCAGATTGTCTACCCCGGGAGCACTCGCAAACGCCCCTGCCAGACTGCCTTACTCTTCCACCTGGGACCTCGACGCGACGAAACTCGGCAAGGTCGAGATCAGGCTGGAAAATAACCAGCTGCACATCGGCACCTGCATTATTCATTTGCCGGAGTACGAAAGCGAAGACCTGATCGATCAGGTCCGAGTCATTACCGAGAAAGGGGTTGTCCATACCGTCGATCTTTCTTTCGACAGGGTTTACCTGGATGGTCTGGATGCCCGCTTCTTTGAAGACCCCGACTCGGCAAAAGACTTGCCCGAGGCCCTTGCAGCAATGGCCAATCAAGAGATCAAAGTGAGAAACATCGTGCTCGCCGACAACCGTCCCGAGGCACTGAGCTACAACTTTCCCGCACACGGCTGGATCCTGCGCAGAGACAAATCTCGCGTTGAATACTCAGCACTGCAAGTGGTCAATCGGTGCAGCCATCAAGACCTCACCCTCTTTGCACAGCCGCCGTTGATGACTGTTCCCCCTGCTTGACGCGCCACACACCCGTCAAAAACCGATAACCACGTGCGCACTCCGAAGTGCAGTAACCGAACATCTCCACAGGATGCGGACGAGTGCGCCTGAAAAATGCGCTGAGGCACTTACGTGCCCGCGCATCATCACTCAACGAGTAACTTCACATGGCCAAACCACCCAAAAAAGTTCCTGTGACAGTGGCAGCAGATACCACTGTTACAACCAGACCTGCACAGTCAGGCTCGGGTACTCGCGTCACTGCAAACCTGCCTGAATCAGCACTGCCTGGCGTCGACTCGACCACGGGACCTCCCGGTATCGCCACCACTCGCCCGCCCGTCGTCATCGTCAGTGATATGCCCGATACCTACCGTGCCGCCCGCAGTGCAATCGCCTGGCCACAGGATCGATTGCACGAGCTGATACCAAGCGGAGAAAACACGGGTCTGTTCACCGGCCCGGATCAACGAACCTACGCGCAAATCGGCAACGAAGGCCGGTTTGTCGTCGAACGGGATCTGCAAGGCAACTATTACGTTCCGCTGACCTTTGCACCCGGTGTTCCCGGCCCGGTACTGACCAGGATTGAAGGCCAGGCCAGCTGGCACATCCAGCGCCCTGGCTGGCAATCAACACAGTCTCGACCCGACACCCCTGCCACGCCACCGTCCCTCACCTACCTTGCGCCTGATGACGCAAAAACGCTGACCAGAGCAGAACTCTCAACGGGGGGACTTCGATACAACAAACTCAAACATACCTTCGTCGATACCGCAGACGGCACAGTCATGGTTCGGAAAAACCTGCAAGGTGAATATCAACTGACCTCGGCAACAAGCAGAGACTTGCCCGATGTATTTTTTCAACAGATTCCCGGAACGGTGCTCTGGCGCCGCAAGCATCCGCACTTGCCAACCCCCGACCATCCCGCTGCAGGCAGGTCGCGGCCAATGGCCGAAGCAGACGAACCGCAACCCGGCCCAAGCAAACGCGCGCGGGTCAACGTCCCCGAACAACCACTAGCACCAATAACCTTCGATGCCAGCGCTCCAGCCGAGCAAACACCGTTTTTCTGGCTACCCTGGGGCCATCTGAACAAACCCGCGCAGGTGGAGTCGGTGCAGCTCGGCTGGTTTCATTATCCGGTGGTGCCGAAGGGTTCCACCCCTAACCCCAAAGTCTTCTTTGTGCAACATCCTGACTTTGTGCCAACACACTTCGATGCGTTTGAACAAATGCTCCGTACGGCGCCCTCGATGCAGCCTGTTGCAACATTTCGCATCGGTAACGATCCGGGAGAAATACACCCTGGAAAACGTTTCTTCGATGAACCGATCTCGCAGTCGGTAGCCAAGACATTCCCTGATTTCTCTGATGACACGGCACGGGCCGTCGCCAGAAGGCTGTTCGAACTCGCGGACAACACACCGACGATTACCGGCACCGGGCTGGTCAACATTCAGGCAGTCCTGCATCAGTGGAAACAACGGCCATTTCCCACCGCACCTGCGTATGCCGACCCGCTGAACATGCTGGCAGTGGCACCCGCCATCGATTTCAACGGAAAAAAACTCATCCGCATACCCTCCCAGGTCGACGGCGAACTGCAACGACTCAGCTTCGATCCCAAGCATTTTCCCGTCGAGTGGAACCACTACAAAACCTACCCGACCGATCTGAACCTCAGACGCCTGCTTGGCGCCCTGTTGGTTCGCAGCGGCTATGACATATTTCCCCTGACATACGAACACCGCATGCCAACGCTGGTATTCAGGCGCGGAACCAGTGAGCGGATTTATTTCATGAAACTGGGTGTGGTGGATCATGTCGGCCTGTCCCACACCCCGGGCAATGAACTGGCAGAACCCAGCCTGCCGGCCAGGATAGGCAACGAGGCGTTTCACGCCCTGGCCACCGCGACCATGGAAAACAAAGTGGTCTGGCTCATCGGGGGCGTATTGAAGGTTGAGTCGACTCCGGATTCGGTGTTCGTGCTCAGGGAGCGCTGAGATCCCGCTACGACTCGCACCGGCCCTGCCGGCGCGAGTCGGCATGACGTTCGAACGCCTCGAAACACCCTGCAGCACTTACCCTCATCGCCATACATATATACCGCACGCCGTGGCGAGTTTTTGCCGAACATCACGCCTTTGAAGCCAATGGGTCGGGCAAACACGATGCCGCGCAATTGCACATCGAATCCGCTTCCCGAATATCCGGCCGCATCACTGATCAGCGATTCATCGGAGCAAGTCCATGGCAAAACCACCCAGGAAAATTCCTCGCACGGCGTCACCTGAGGCGTCTGGCCGAGCAACCAATCCTTTACCTGTTCCACTGGCAGCACTTCCCGGTGAACCGGGTCATTCCACTCCGCACACCGAAGCCACGTCATCACACGCGTTGCCAGAAGCACCCGCCGACCGCCCCAGCGTCATCGTCGGTCGTCCGTTTACCCGGCATCGCCAATTGAGCGAAGCGCGAACCTCTGACTGGGTGAGGCAGCAATCCATCGAAACCGGACCGTCTGCGCTGGCCGGTGCTTCCAGCAGCGAAAGACCAGCGCATCCGGTCTATATCGACCCCGAATCGGCAACCCGACTGAAGCTGCAACCAGGCACTGAAGAAGGGTTTCGCTACGACAAACGCAAGAAATCCTACGTCGAAATGGTCGGCGGCATGGTCATGGTGAGCAAAACTGCGGAAGGCTGGCGACAGACACATGCCGGGGAATCAACCCCGACGGGACAAAGAGTGGAACAGATTCCGGGGACAACACTCTGGCGTGAAATCGACACGCCGCAGCAAGGCGACCCAGCCGTAATCAATCCACTGTCCACCGAAGCGACCGATGCCATACCCGGCCAGAGCAAGCGCCAACGCCGGGACGAACAGAGCCATGTTGCAACCGGTACCAGCACGCTGGTCGAACATCTGTTAGCCCAGCCGGGCGTCGCCCTGGATCTTTCCGCCGGTCAGTGGAGAAACTGGGGGAAGTCCACAAAACCCGATTCAGGCGAGTCGATAGAGATCGACGGGCAACACTTTCGGATCGTCATGCAAGGTGTCAGTGCCGATACCGAACTGGTCTATTTGCAACACCCGGGATTTGCACCGGACCGCTATGACGCGTTCGAAAACATGCTGCGTCATGAGCCTTCGCGCCAACCGAAATGGGCACTGAAACGCGAAGGCCAATGGAAGGTTCTGGACAACGCTCCACCGTTCGAAATGTCCGCCACCCAATATGTTTCCGCCGCCTACAACTATCTGTCCGAGCAGGCGACCAGCAACCTCGCGCGGGCGGTATTCGATCGGCTTTCACTGCCTCAGGGCATCAACGCCCATGGACTTTCGGTGATGGCGCTGACCTTCCGCCACTGGCTGGACAGGGTGAATCACGAACCCCCGCTACACGGACTGGCGGACCCTTTGATGATGCTGCCAAAACTGCCGACATCGCCCGGCCATCTGGCAGGCGGCCGCTTGCTCACACTGCCTGCGCACAACTCAGCCGTATTACAGCGCCTGGATTTCGACCCACAACGGTTTCCTCAAGAGTGGGCCCCCTATGCAGCAGCGCCGACGCCAGGAAACCTGCGCGGATTGATGGCGACCATCCTGCAACACAACGGCTACAGCATTAATCCGACCACGCGCCGACTCAGTGAAGGTGCATTGATTTTTTACCGCCCGGGCGTTGCCGCTCTATTCGTGTTGAAGCTGCCACCCATCGCTGGCAATCAGGTTACTCGCACCACACCCGCAGGTACCGAACTCATCGACCCCGCCTATCTGACGAGGCTCAGCGTGTCGCAAAAACAGGCGCTTGAGGTGCAGTTGGCTCACACCGAAGTCATCCATCTGGTGGGGGGTATACAACCCATATCCGCTGATTACCCGACGCTGTTCATTGTGAGAGAGGCCTGAGCCGCTGCTGAACGCCTGAACGGTGCGTCCGCAAGTCCGGACACCTGCACACCCACAATCCAAATCAAGAGATTCAGTTAATGGTCAAACCACCAAAGCGTGTGGCCGGTGTTATTGCGCCTGACACACGTCCAAATGCCGCTGGCATTGTCCCCAGAATCCCCGGCGAAAACACCCAACCCTCTGCAGACCTGCCGAGCAATTCCGTGCGTCAACCGCCGGTGCGGGTCCACGAGGCATCCACCGTCTACCCCGTGTCGGTAGCGGCCGCTCTGCGCTCCATCAGCTGGCCTGCCGATCAAGTGCACCTGCTACAACGGCTGGATCCCGACAGCGGATTGTTCACCAGCCCGGAGGGAAAACTGTACGCCCATGTTGAAAATGCGGGGCATCTGCTGGTCGAAATCCATCACGATGGCCGCTTCCGGATTCCCTTCAACTTCACTCCGCATCTGGCGGGTCCTTTCCTGATCAAAACCGAGCGCCAGCCAGTCTGGACCTTCGAACGACCCAGTTGGCTGGCGCACAACCCAGACAATGACGGGCCAGCTGCAGCCGCTGAGCGTATCCCCGGGGAACAGCCGATCTACCTCGCCCCCGATGCCGCCGCCCTGCTCTCCCCCCGCCTGCAAACACCGGACGGCGTTCGCTACGACAAGCACCGAAAAACCTATATCGATACCGCAGAAGGAACCGTCATGGTGCGTAAAAACGCCAACGGTCACTATCAGCAGACCTCCGCGACGGCGCGCGAAGTATCCGCTCTATTGTTCGAACAGATTCCCGGGACGCGACTGTGGCGCCGCAAGACCGGGCTAACCGATTTGCCTGCGCAACGCCCGCCGCAGGAAAAACGCAAAACCTCGACCGAGACGTCGGACCCCATGGCCGGCCCCAGCAAACGCCCGCATCAGGAAGAAGGGACTGACGCCACCCGGGCGCTGACCGAAAGCCTGCTCTCGGACAACCCTGACGCGATCAACTTGAGTTTCGGTTTATGGCGAAACTGGGGACACCGTGTCCGACCAGCGTTGGGTCAGCATATCGAGATCGACGGGCAGTATTACCGGGTGATGCAACAAGACCTGAATGCCAACCCGCGACTGGTCTACCTGCAGCATCCGTTGTTCTCGCCCGCCCTGTATGACGCCTTCGAATACATGCTGCGGGACAACCCGTCGCTGCAGCCAAAGTGGGCGGTTAAACAAAACCACCAATGGACGGTCCTCGACAGTGTCGTGCCCTTCGAAATGCCGATCACCCGGTACATCGCCAGAACCTTCAAGTACTTGTCGGATCAATCCGTCAATTCACTCGCCCGGGCCATGTTCAATCAGGCGAACCGATCGGAAATCATCATTGCCCCTGGTCTGGCGCTGATGAACCAGGTGTTTGGTTACTGGGCCAACAGGGATCGGCGCAGAGCACCGAATCGAGAGCTGGCCGACCCGCTCCTCATGTTGCGCCCTCTGTCCGGACCGGAACCCACCCTGGCGATTCCTGCTTCGCTGGGTGAAGGCCTGATGCGCCTGGATTTTGATCCCGGGCGCTTCTCTCGCCACTGGAACGAGTACGCCACGACGCCCACTGCGGCCAATCTGCGCAGGCTGTTCAGGCAGATTCTGGAGGATGACGGTTACGTGGTGAGCAACCCGACAAACACGCTTGCGGAAAACGAATTGTTGTTTCACCGCGAGAAAATCGATCACGTGTTCGTACTGAAACTGCCACCTCTTAACGACGGGCGCCTGCAGCGATTTCGGCCTGAGCGTTTTGAGAACAATGAAGTCGTGCTGCAAACATCCAGCAGCGAACCAAAGCCTTTGTCGACTTACCGCACAGAAAAAAAGATCAGCTACCTGCTCGGCGGCACCCAGACAGATGTTCTGGGGCAGACAACGCTGTTCATTTTCAAAGACCAATGACCGCGCAGGACTGTCAGCCAAAAAACATGAACAGCTTAGAGACACTTCAATGACCAAACCCACAAAGACTACAGTCCGCCCTGCTTCGCCCGACACCTCGGCGATCAACAGATCTGCCGCTGGCAATGGCAGCCTCAAAAACACTCAGGGTTCTGACATTTTTGCGCCAGGTACGAAACAACTGCCCGACACTTCCACTGCCGGTACGTCTGGCAGTGAAATGGCAGGCGCCCCACGCGTGGTGGTGAGTTACATAACGGATCCGCTGCTCACCGAAACCAATGCCAGACTGGCCGAGATATCCCTGCCGGTATTACAAGCCGCTCTTCTACAGCCGCACAATTCCGTCGACGGGTTATTCGTGGCCCCGGGCGGCCAGATTTACGCGCACCTGGAAGACGGCCGGCATTACCGGGTTGAACTCAACACCGCCGGTCACTACCAGATTCCCTGGCCCGCGGCTCCGGGCGTGACACCACCCATTCTGAAAAAAATCCACGGCCAGTCACGTTGGCGCATCGAGGCACAGTGGTACGCGGCTCACTCCAGACAGAGGAGTCTGTCTGCGCAGCCACGGACTGCCGAACCACTACAAGCGATCATCCTCGTCGACCCGCACCTGGCGACCCTTCTGCCTGCCGCGCGGGAGTCCCTGGACGGTATTCGCAAAGGGCCGCGTGGGAAAACCTATGTCGATATCGCCGAAGGAACCGTCCTGGTTCGCAGGAACGAACAAGGCGAATACAAACTGGCTTCAGCAACAACGATCAATGTGCCGGATATAGCGTTCGAGCAGATTCCCGGGCAATTCGTCTGGCGCCGTAAATTGCAGACGACTACAGATACACAACAAGCTCCACAAGCAGGCAGTTCCCGTGCCCTGCCCCGGTCAGAAAAGCCCGGCCCGAGCCCAAGTAAACGCCCTCGACTGCCGGAAGACAGTGATCCTCTCAATCCCTTCGTACTCATGGGCATCAGTGAATTATGGAAAGGCTGGGGAACCACGACGAAACCGTCAGCCGGCGACTCCATCGAAATCGGCGGCAAGCACTTTGCGATACTTGACCAGCCGAGCCACGCCATTGACGCCTTTGCCTTCATCAAGCCGCCACAGTTTTCTGCTACTCGTTTCGATGCTTTCGAACAGTTGCTGCTGAGCAATCCTGAGTTGCAACCCAGGGCGGCAGTGAAGTGGGAGGGCAATACGGGGCATGACAGTCAGGCATGGAGAATCGTGGAGAGTCGGCCATTTGAGAAAAGCCTGACGCAATATGTCAGCGATCAGTTCCCCTATCTTTCCGATCACTCTGCAAGTAAAGCCGCACGGGAGATGTTCAATCGAGCCAGTCACTCCGAGAAAATGACAGGGTCCGGGATCAGTGCATTGTTCGAGACGTTCAAGTACTGGGAAAATCGCTCTATTTTCACGGGCGATAACAGAGTCGCTCGTCAAGACTTGAGCGACCCGCTGATGCTCCTCTCGCCGCTTGCGACTGACGTAAATGGCTACATGCGTATGCCGCTACCTTCCGCTGAAGGTCTGCGAAGAATCGACTTCAACCCGAAACTGTTCTCCGGCTCGCAACACCAAAGGGGTCGCCGAACAACGCGAACACTGTTCAAAGATCTTCTTAGCGCACACGGCTACTCCATTGCCCATGATTTCGGCGCCAACCAGGGGAATGCCTTATTGATCAAGCGAACGGGGGTTGATCCTGTTTTCATCCTGTTCATGGACAGGATTCAAAACAACACTGTTTTTCTCCCTGATCCAGTTGCCTGGCTCAAGAAAAGAGTCTTTGTCGACAACATGGACGTACAGGTCAAAGACGAGTTGATGGTGCATTTGCACACCAACAGAATCGTTTTTTTGCTGGGCACCAACGAGCCTCTCCCCACTCACGAACATAACCTTATTGTCACCCGACACAGCTGAATGAGCTCCGGAGTTCTCTGCAGCACAGGCGGGCAGATTACTCAGGCATAAAAAAGCCCGCAGTGTGAGCGGGCGAAAGACCAAAGAAGCTATATGCGCAGTCGCTTCCCGGTGGGGGGCAGCTGCTTGGGGGTCAGCTGCCCCGGTACGTGGAATAGCTGTAAGGCGAAATCAGCAATGGCACGTGGTAGTGATCCTGTTCGGCAGAGATGCCGAAGCGCAGTACAACCACGTCCAGAAATGCCGGCTCCGGCAACTGAACGCCGCGGGCGCGGTAGTAATCGCCAGCGTGGAACTGAACCTGATAAACCCCGGTACGATAATCATCGCCTTGCAGCAGCGGCGCATCGACCCGGCCATCGCTGTTGGTTATCGCACTGGCGACCAATTCCAGGTGCGAACCTTCAACGCGGTACAGCTCGACCTTGATCGAACTGCCCGGGCAACCGTGTGCAGCGTCCAAAACGTGTGTTGTCAAACGTCCCATTGATTCTGCGCGCCTGCCTGCGTGGAAGCAGTCAGACCTCGCGCCTCCCGAAGTCAGATAAAAAGGAGACCGCACCGATTCGGAGCACGAAAAGCTGCGGCGAGCGACTGATTAAGACACTTTTCAAAAAAATTGTACACAATAAAAACGACATTTTTCACACCACCCCCGCCAATCGGGGCTTTCCCCGCGTTCTGCCAGCAACACGCCTATACATTGCACCTCCTATCCATTAACTGACTGGTCAGGCAGGTTTCTTGCAGGCTCACGCCAATACCAGGAAAAGATGACAGTCGGCGAAAAATGCGAAAATTCAGGCTTACAAATTGCGAATAAAGTTGTATACAATCAGCCCATCGCTGTGACGCCAGCCTGCCAGGCCGCCACACCCATCTGTCAACGAATAAGAAGGAAGACTGCAGTGAGCGCTGACTACCCACGCGACCTGATCGGTTACGGCAGTAACCCTCCTCACCCACACTGGCCGGGCAATGCCCGCATCGCTCTGTCGTTCGTACTCAATTACGAAGAAGGCGGCGAGCGCAATATCCTGCACGGCGACAAAGAATCCGAAGCCTTCCTCTCCGAAATGGTTGCCGCTCAGCCGCTGCAAGGCGCGCGTAACATGAGCATGGAATCGCTTTACGAGTATGGCAGCCGCGCCGGCGTCTGGCGGATTCTGAAACTGTTCAAGGAATTCGACATTCCGTTGACCATCTTCGCCGTGGCCATGGCCGCTCAGCGCCACCCGGATGTGATCCGTGCGATGGTCGAGGCCGGTCACGAGATCTGCAGCCACGGCTACCGCTGGATCGACTATCAGT
This sequence comes from Pseudomonas sp. 29, assembly GCF_002754355.1. Lineage (NCBI taxonomy): Bacteria > Pseudomonadati > Pseudomonadota > Gammaproteobacteria > Pseudomonadales > Pseudomonadaceae > Pseudomonas > Pseudomonas sp. 29. The sequence continues at coordinate 4,847,711 of NZ_PEEY01000001.1, read as the reverse complement.
ACATGGACGAAGCGCAGGAGCGTGAGCACATGCTCGAAGCGATCCGCGTCCTCACCGAAATCACCGGCGAGCGCCCACTGGGCTGGTACACCGGCCGCACTGGCCCGAACACCCGTCGCCTGGTCATGGAAGAAGGTGGTTTCCTCTACGACTGCGACACTTACGACGATGACCTGCCCTACTGGGAACCGAACAACCCGACCGGCAAGCCGCATCTGGTGATCCCGTACACCCTCGACACCAACGACATGCGCTTCACCCAGGTGCAAGGTTTCAACAAGGGTGACGACTTCTTCGAATACCTCAAAGACGCGTTCGACGTGCTTTACGCCGAAGGTGCCGAAGCGCCGAAGATGCTCTCGATCGGTCTGCACTGCCGCCTGATCGGCCGTCCGGGTCGCCTCGCTTCGCTCAAACGCTTTATCGAATACGCCAAAAGTCATGAACAGGTGTGGTTCAGCCGTCGCGTCGACATCGCGCGTCACTGGCACGAAACCCACCCGTACCAAGAGGCCGCGAAATGAGCCGCTTTCAAACCCTGCAACCGTCGACCCTGAGCCGCGACGCTTTCGTCAACGCCTTCGCCGACATCTACGAACATTCGCCATGGGTGGCCGAGAAGGCCTACGGCCTGGGTGCGGACGCTTCGATCGACGAGATCGAAACCCTGCACCAGCGCATGAGCGACATCCTGTTGAGCGCTGATCACGCCAGTCAGCTGGCACTGATCAACGCTCACCCGGACCTGGCCGGCAAAGCGGCCGTCCAGGGCCAACTGACCGAAGCCAGCACCAATGAACAGGCTGGCGCCGGTATTCACCAATGCACGGCCGAAGAGTTCCAGCGCTTCACCGAGCTGAACGACGCCTACAAAGCCAAGTTCAAGTTTCCCTTCATCATGGCGGTAAAAGGCAGCAACCGGCATCAGATCCTCGCGGCGTTCGAAACGCGCATTCACAACTCGCAAGACACCGAGTTCAAATGCGCGCTGGCGGAGATCAACAAGATCGCCCTGTTCCGTTTACTGACTCTTTAGCAAGCCAGACCCGAGTACATCAAACGCGGAGAGTACCCAGGGTCTTGCAAGCATCCCCAGCCACTTTTTTAAAGGCAGACAAGAAGAATGAAAGCTTACGCCGTACCTTTCGAAAAATTCGTCAACCTGGCCGATGCCCGTCTGGGCACCAAAATCATTTCGGTCACCGATGACTGGTTCGCAGACGCCAATCGTCTGTTCCAACCGACCCCGGCCGTATGGAAGGAGGGCGTGTTCGATGACAACGGCAAGTGGATGGACGGCTGGGAATCACGCCGCAAGCGCTTCGAAGGCTTCGACAGCGCCGTAATCCGTCTGGGCGTACCGGGCTCGATCAAAGGCGTGGACATCGATACTTCATTCTTCACCGGCAACTTCCCGCCATCGGCCTCTCTGGAAGCGTGCTTCCTGGCGTCGGGCGAGCCTGATGAAAACACCCAGTGGACTGAAGTGCTGTCGGCCGTCGAGCTGCAGGGCAACAGCCACCACTACCACGAAATCAGCAACGACCAAGCGTTCAGCCACCTGCGCTTCAACATCTACCCGGACGGCGGTGTCGCCCGTCTGCGCGTGTACGGCATTCCGTTCCGCGATTGGTCCGCTGTGGGTGACAACGAGCAAGTCGATCTGGCAGCAGCCCTGAATGGTGGCCGCGCCCTCGCCTGCTCCGACGAACACTTCGGCCGCATGAGCAACATCCTCAACCCGGGCCGTGGCATCAACATGGGCGACGGCTGGGAAACTGCACGCCGTCGTACGCCAGGCAATGACTGGGTCATCGTCGCGCTGGGTCACCCGGGCGAGATCGAGAAGATCGTCGTCGACACCCTGCACTTCAAAGGCAACTACCCGGACACTTGCTCGATCCAGGGCGCGTTCGTCAAAGGTGGTACTGACAGCCAGATCGAAACCCAGTCGCTGTTCTGGCGTGAACTGCTGCCAAGCCAGAAGCTGGAAATGCACGCCGAACACACCTTCGTCGAGCAGATCAAGGCGCTGGGCCCGATCACCCACATCCGCCTTAACGTGTTCCCGGATGGTGGTGTGAGCCGCCTGCGCGTTCTCGGCAAGGTCGCTAAATAAGGTTGAACCCATTCGCGAGCAAGCTCGCTCCCACAAGGGATTGCATTCCACAGGTGGGAGCGAACCTGCTCGCGAAGGCGTCAGAACAGTCAACACAGAATTCGGATAAGAAGAACAGCATGCGCACACTAACGATTGAACCGCTGAGCAAAGAAGCCTTCGCCCCTTTCGGTGACGTGATCGAAACCGACGGCAGCGATCACTTCATGATCAACAACGGTTCGACCATGCGCTTCCATAAACTGGCGACGGTCGAAACCGCTCAGCCTGAGGACAACGCGATCATCAGCATCTTCCGCGCCGACGCGCAGGACATGCCGCTGACCGTTTGCATGCTGGAACGCCATCCGCTGGGCAGCCAGGCTTTCATTCCGCTGCTCGGCAATCCCTTTCTGATCGTGGTCGCGCCAGTTGGCGATGAACCTGTATCAGGCTTGGTCCGCGCCTTCGTCACCAACGGCAGGCAGGGCATTAATTACCATCGCGGCGTTTGGCACCATCCGGTGCTGACGATCGAAAAGCGGGATGACTTCCTGGTGGTTGATCGCAGTGGCACAGGCAATAACTGCGATGAGCATTTTTTCAAAGAGGATGAGCGTTTGATCCTCGCCCCCCACCAATAAGAGAAGGTCTGATCACTCGACAACAAGAGTGACAGGCGAGAGGTAAAGACTGTGGAAGCACATCTGTTGGAATGGCTGAACCTGAGCGTGCGCTGGGTTCACATGATTACTGGCGTGGCCTGGATCGGCGCGTCGTTCTACTTCGTCTGGCTGGAGAACAACCTCAACCGCGTCAACCCGAAAACCGGCCTGGCCGGTGACCTGTGGGCGATCCACGGTGGCGGTATCTATCACCTGGAAAAATACAAACTGGCCCCGCCGGCGATGCCGGAGAACCTGCACTGGTTCAAATGGGAAGCCTACTTCACCTGGATGTCGGGTATCGCGCTGCTGTGCGTGGTGTTCTACTCCAACCCAACGCTCTACCTGCTGGCTCCGGGCAGCACCCTGAGCGGCCCTGAAGGCGTGGCCATCGGTATCGGCTCGCTGTTCCTCGGCTGGTTCATCTACTCCTTCCTGTGCGACTCGGCACTGGGCAAACGCCCTGCTCTGCTCGGCTTCATTCTGTTCGTGCTGATCATCGGCGCAGCGTATGGCTTCAGCAAAGTGTTCAGCGGTCGTGGTGCGTACCTGCACGTCGGCGCGATCATCGGCACCATCATGGTCGGTAACGTGTTCCGCATCATCATGCCGGCGCAGCGTGCACTGGTTGCCGCAATTGCCGAGAACCGCACGCCGGATCCGGCGCTGCCAGCCAAAGGCTTGCTGCGTTCGCGTCACAACAACTACTTCACCTTGCCGGTGCTGTTCATCATGATCAGCAACCACTTCCCGAGCACTTATGGCAGCCAGTACAACTGGTTGATCCTCGCCGGGATCGCCGTGTTGGCGGTGTTGGTGCGTCACTACTTCAACACCCGTCACGACAGCCACAAGTTTGCCTGGACTCTGCCGGTTGCAGCGGTGGGCATGATCACCCTGGCCTACGTCACCGGCCCAACGCCGATGTCGACCGCACCGGAAGTGGCCAAGGCACCAGCCAAAATCGAGTACCAACCGCTGCCGGAAACGGCATTGGGCGGTGGCGCGAAACCGGCTGAAGCGGCGGCACCTGCTGCACCCGTAGCCCCTGCAGCAGCACCGGCGCAAGCCTCCAACACAGGCCCGGCCTTCGACAAAGTGCACAACGTGATTCAGGAACGTTGCGCGGTTTGCCACTCGGCCAAACCGACCAGCCCGTTGTTCAGTGCGGCGCCTGCCGGTGTGATGTTCGACACCCCAGAGCAAATTCGCCAGAACGCGGCGCGCATCCAGGCGCAAGCCATCACCACGCAGATCATGCCGCTGGGCAACATCACGCAGATGACCCAGCAAGAACGTGACCTGATCGGTGCATGGATCGCCCAGGGAGCACAGACCAACTAAGCAACAAAGCTTCGCGAGCAAGCTCGCTCCCACAGAGATCGCGCATTTCCTGTGGGAGCGAGCCTGCTCGCGAATCGCCTTAACGCGGTTTTACCTGATGCAAAGAAACAGCTGTGAGCAACCCGGCAGCTGTTCAATCACAAGAATAAAAAGATCCGAGGTGTTGCATGTCCGAGCTGTCCAAAGCGCGCATCCCCGACGCACCCGCCATTCAGCGATTGCCCCTTTTGCAACTGATCCTGGTCGGTTTGCAACATGTTCTGCTGATGTACGGCGGTGCCATCGCGGTGCCGCTGATCATTGGACAGGCCGCAGGCCTGAGTCGTGAAGAAATTGCCTTCCTGATCAACGCCGACCTGCTGGTCGCCGGTATCGCCACCATCGTGCAATCCATGGGCATAGGCCCGATGGGCATTCGCATGCCGGTGATGATGGGCGCCAGTTTTGCTGCAGTCGGCAGCATGGTCGCCATGGCCGGCATGCCCGGTATCGGCCTGCAAGGCATCTTCGGTGCGACGATCGCTGCCGGTTTCTTCGGCATGCTCATCGCGCCGTTCATGTCCAAGGTCGTGCGCTTTTTCCCGCCGCTGGTGACCGGCACGGTCATCACCTCGATCGGTTTGTCGCTGTTCCCCGTGGCCGTGAACTGGGCCGGTGGCGGCGCCGCTGCTGCGCAATTCGGCTCACCGATTTATCTGGCCATCGCCGCTCTGGTGTTGGGCACCATCCTGCTGATCCACCGCTTCATGCGCGGTTTCTGGGTCAACATCTCAGTCCTGATCGGCATGTGCTTTGGCTATTTGTTGTGCGGTGCAATTGGCATGGTCGACCTGAGCGGCATGGCCAGCGCGCCATGGGTTCAGTTCGTCACTCCGCTGCATTTCGGCATGCCGAAATTCGAACTGGCACCGATTCTGTCGATGTGCCTGGTAGTGGTGATCATCTTTGTTGAATCCACCGGGATGTTCCTCGCGCTGGGCAAGATCACCGGCCAGGAAGTCTGCCCGCGCATGCTGCGTCGCGGCTTGCTGTGTGATGCCGGCGCCTCGTTTGTCGCTGGTTTCTTCAACACCTTCACCCACTCCTCGTTCGCGCAGAACATCGGCCTGGTGCAGATGACCGGCGTGCGCTGCCGCTCGGTAACCATCGTTGCCGGTGGCTTGCTGATCGTGTTGAGCCTGCTGCCGAAAGCGGCATTTCTGGTGGCGTCGATTCCGCCGGCGGTGCTCGGCGGCGCAGCGATTGCGATGTTCGGCATGGTCGCCGCGACCGGAATCAAGATTCTCCAGGAAGCCGACATCGGTGACCGGCGCAACCAGTTGCTGGTCGCGGTGAGCATTGGCATGGGCCTGATCCCGGTGGTGCGTCCGGAGTTTTTTGCGCATTTGCCGATGTGGATGAGCCCGATTACCCACAGCGGCATCGCCATGGCAACGCTCAGTGCGCTGACGCTGAACCTGCTGTTCAACATTCTCGGCGGCAAAGAGCGCGCGGCGATCAATGACTGCCACGCGCATTAACAGCATTACTGATTATCCCTGTGGGAGCGAGCTTGCTCGCGAGGAGGCCATGTCAGTCAACATCACTGTTGAATGACACACCGCTTTCGCGAGCAAGCTCGCTCCCACAGGGACTGTGCAACACCCTGCCTCAAACAATAAAAACAAGAGGGAGCAACAGATGATTCGCACGCAAACCAACGTTCTGTTGAGTGGCGGCCTGCTGGCCGCGAGTCAGGCCATGGCCGGCGATTTACTGCTGTGGCAGACCAACAGCCTGAGCTATCTGTACGGCAAGAATTTCGCAATCAACCCATCGATCCAGCAGACGCTGACCTTTGAGCACGCCGACAAATGGAAGTACGGCGACAACTTCCTGTTCGTCGACAAAATCTTCTACAACGGCAAGGAAGACGCGAACAAAGGCCCGCACGCGTTCTACGGTGAATTCACCCCGCGCTTCTCGTTCGGCAAGATCTTCGACCAGAAGCTCGAGTTCGGCCCGATCAAAGACGTCCTGCTGGCCATGACCTACGAATATGGCGAAGGCGACAGCGAGGCCTACCTGATCGGCCCAGGTTTCGACCTCAAGGTGCCCGGTTTCAACTACGTCACCCTGAACATCTTTCGCCGCCAGACCGAAGGCCCACGCCCCGGCGACGGCGTATGGCAGATCACCCCCGGCTGGTCCTACAGCTTTCCCCTGGGCAATTCCGATGTGCTGATCGACGGCTACCTCGATTGGGTAGTCGACAACGATGAGAACTCACGCGGCACCTACCACGCCAACCTGCACATCAATCCGCAGATCAAATATGACCTGGGCAAAGCTTTGGGCTGGAGCCAGAAGCAACTGTATGTCGGCACCGAATACAGCTATTGGAAAAATAAATATGGCATCGAAAACACGCACAACTTCGACACCAATCAGAACACCGCCAGCCTGCTGGTAAAGGTGCATTTCTAAGATGGCCCGCAACCGTGCCCCATACCTGTCGTCGGTGCTCTGTTGCGGGGCACTTGAGAGCTGGCCGAGGAGTCAGTATTCTCCGCGGCCTTCTGAATTCGGTCTAAAAAAAAGCCCGGATTTAATTCCTGACCGAAAAGCCAACATATCCCGGCCCCGGTCAGTACCGAGGCATCCCGAAAACACACTCAATCGACTGTTTTTCAGCAGCCGAGCGGGTGTTTTTTTGCTTTTCGAAAGCCTTGGCTCAGCTCTTGCTAACAGCAACGAAGCTGACCGATCGGATGAGTTTTTGCAGCAACGAAAAAAGGCGCCACACCAGAGCGCCGATCTTAAAAAAAATAACGTGGAACACCTACTTTGGGAGCAACCGAATGAAACGTATGTGCACCAGCCTGATGCTCGCGGGATCGATGTTGGCCGGCGGCCAGGCCATGGCCGAAGGCCTGCTGCAGTGGCAGAACAACAGCCTGACCTACCTCTATGGCAAGGACTTCCAGGTCAACCCGCGCATCCAGCAGACCGTCACCTTCGAGCACGCCGATGCGTGGAAGTACGGGGACAACTTCCTGTTCGTCGACAAGATCTTCTACAACGGCAAGCCTGACAGCGGCGTCGGCAACAACACGTATTACGGCGAGTTCAGCCCGCGCCTGTCGCTGGGCAAGATCCTCGACCAGAAGATCGAATTCGGCCCGATCAAAGACGTACTGCTGGCGATGACCTACGAGTTCGGTGAAGGTGATGTCGAGTCTTACCTGATCGGCCCTGGTTTCGACCTGGCCATCCCGGGCTTCGACTACTTCCAGTTGAACTTCTATCAGCGCCACACCGAAGGCCCACGTGCGGGCGACAACGTCTGGCAGATCACCCCGGTGTGGTCGTACACCATTCCGGTTGGCAACTCGAACATCCTGATCGACGGTTTCATGGACTGGGTCAGCGACAACGACGTCAACAAAAAGGGCGAGTACCACGCCAACCTGCACTTCAACCCACAGATCAAATATGACCTGGGCAAAGCGCTGCGTCTCGGCGAGAAGCAGTTGTACGTCGGTGTGGAATACGACTACTGGAAAGACAAGTACGGCATCGACGACACCGGTGCATTCAAGACCAATCAGAGCAACACCAGCTTCCTGGTGAAGTACCACTTCTGATCCGGCGGCGTCCGCAAGGACGCCTTCGCGAGCAAGCTCGCTCCCACAGTGGTTCTATGTTGAATGCGAATTCCGCATACGACGCCGAACCCTGTGGGAGCGAGCTTGCTCGCGAATGGGTTCAAACAAGATTCGAGGCGGACGCCACCGTTTCGGATATCCCGAGAAACCGGCACAGCTCCTCGCGCTTGGCCAACGCATCACGCCGCCCCAGATCAATCAACTCGCTGCAATACCCCGCCTCGAACAACAGATAACTCAACACCCCTGCCCCGCTGGTCTTGGTCGCGCCCGGTCCGCGCAAGAACAAGCGCAACGCCGCCGGCAACTCCTGGCGATGCCGTGCCGCGATTTCATCGATCGGCTGGCTCGGCGAGATCACCAGCACCTCCACCGGCGCCACACCCAACTCACGGGTCGGCGTGCCGGCGGGCATCAAATGGCTGAACTGGTTGAGACGCTGAAGTAACTCGATGTCGCTCTCCAGGCTGTCAATGAACGTGCTGTTGAGCATGTGCCCGCCAATCTGCGCCAGCGTCGGCTGTTGCCCGGTGTAGGCGCGTTCCAGCGGCTGCTGCGGATCAAACCCGCGCGGGTTGCCACTGACACCCACCACCAGCACTCGGCTCGCGCCCAGGTGCAGCGCCGGGCTGATCGGTGCGGATTGCCGCACCGCGCCGTCGCCAAAATATTCATCGCCGAGTTTGACCGGCGCGAACAGCAACGGGATCGCCGAACTGGCGAGCAGGTGCTCCACCGTCAGTTCCGTCGGCACGCCAATGCGCCGATGGCGTAACCATGAATCGATCTTGCCGCCGCCCTGATAGAACGTCACCGCTTGCCCGGATTCGTAGCCGAACGCCGTCACCGCCACCGCATGCAATTGCTTGCGCGCGATCGATTCGGCGATACCGGGCATGTGCAGTTTTTCATTTAGCAGAGCGCGCAGCGGCGAACTGTTGAGCAGCGCCACCGGCAGTTGCCGACCGAGGCCGAGCAGGCTGTGGCTGACAAAACGGCTGGCCTGACGGATAACCCCGGGCCAGTCACTGCGCAGCACGCGATCGCTGCGAAAGCCCTGCCAGAACAAGGTCAGGCGTTCGATGGCGGCGCGAAAGTCGCTAGCGCCACTGGCGAGGCTGACGGCGTTGATCGCCCCGGCCGAGGTGCCGACGATCACCGGAAACGGATTGTCCGCACCCAACGGCAGCAATTCGGCAATCGCCGCCAACACGCCCACCTGATACGCCGCCCGAGCCCCGCCGCCGGAAAGAATCAAACCTGTGACCGGTTCAGCTGGGCTCATCGCAACACTCCATGGTGCTTGAAAGGATGGGAGAATCAACCGCGTTTGGCGTACAGCTTCGGCTCGCCCGGTGGACGGCTCTTGAAGCGCCGATGCGCCCACAGGTACTGCTCGGGGCAGGCACGCAACGCACTCTCGACCCACTGATTGATGCGGATGCAGTCGGCTTCTTCGGTTTCGCCGGGGAAATCTTCCAGCGGCGGATGAATCACCAAGCGATAACCGCTGCCGTCGGCCAGACGCTCCTGGGTGAACGGCACGACCAGCGCCTTGCCCAGACGCGCAAATTTCGTCGTCGCTGTCACAGTCGCCGCCTGAATGCCGAACAGCGGCACGAAAATGCTCTGCTTGGCGCCATAGTCCTGATCCGGCGCATACCAGATCGCGCGACCGGAGCGCAGCAGCTTGAGCATGCCGCGCACGTCGTCACGCTCCACGGCCAGCGAGTCGAGATTGTGCCGCTCGCGACCGCGACGCTGGACGAAGTCGAACAGCGGGTTTTTGTGTTCGCGGTACATGCCATCAATCGTGTGCTGCTGACCGAGCAACGCCGCGCCGATTTCCAGTGTGGTGAAATGCGCGGCCATCAGAATCACGCCTTTGCCTTCGCGCTGGGCCTTTTGCAAATGCTCCAGGCCTTCAACGTGGGCCAGCTTGGCCAGACGCTCGCGCGACCACCACCAGCTCATGGCCATTTCAAAAAAGGCGATACCGGTGGAGGCGAAATTTTCCTTGAGCAGGCGTTTGCGCTCAGCGGCGGATTTTTCCGGGAAGCACAGTTCAAGATTGCGCTTGGCGATGCGCCGCCGGTCGCCGGCCACGCGATACATCAACGCACCCAAAACACGACCGATGGTCAGCAAGACCGGATACGGCAACTGGACGATCAGCCACAAAAGCCCCAGACCGCACCAGAGCGGCCAGAAGCGTGGCGATAAAAAGGCTGTTCGAAAACGCGGGCGATCCATTAAAGCTTCCGTAAATGCAGTGGCCGCGCATTCTACATCGTTCGACCCGGCTTGCGGCCTGCGGGCGTTCTCGTTATAAGTCTCGGCACTTTTAGTGACAAGCCGTTGTATGCCGACATGAGCCAAACCGAACCGTTAGACCAAGATCCCGTATTCCAGCTCAAGGGCAGCATGCTGGCCATTACTGTGCTGGAACTGGCCCGTAACGACCTCGAAAGCCTCGATCGGCAATTGGCCGCCAAAGTTGCCCAGGCGCCGAACTTCTTCAGCAACGCGCCGCTGGTTCTGGCGCTGGACAAACTGCCGCCGAGCGAAGGCGCCGTCGATCTGCCAGGCCTGATGCGCGTCTGCCGTCAACATGGCCTGCGCACCCTGGCGATTCGCGCCAGCCGCATCGAAGATATCGCCGCCGCCATCGCTATCGACATTCCGGTGCTGCCGCCGTCGGGCGCCCGTGAACGACCGCTGGAAACACCCGAAGCCGAGGTCAAAAAGAAGCCGGAAAAGCCGCCGGAGCCAACCGTCAAACCGACTCGCGTCATCACCACGCCAGTACGTGGTGGCCAACAGATATATGCCCAGGGTGGCGATTTGGTCGTGGTGTCCTCGGTCAGTCCGGGGGCGGAACTTCTCGCCGATGGCAACATCCATGTATACGGCCCGATGCGTGGTCGGGCGCTGGCCGGCGTGAAGGGTGACACCAAGGCACGGATTTTCTGTCAGCAATTGAGCGCTGAACTGATCTCCATCGCCGGTCATTACAAGGTTTCCGAAGATTTGCGCCGCGACCCTATGTGGGGCTCGGGCGTACAGGTCAGCCTGTCGGGCGACGTGTTGAACATCATTCGGCTTTAACGGATACTGCCGCATTTTCCAAGCATCTCTAAAACGTAGCGAAAACGGCTCAAACGAAGTAGGAAAAAGGCTCAATGCCGAATTCCAGCCAAGGCTGTCCGACTGCAGTAGTTTTCAAGAGATGTTTTTCAGGGGCTAAAAAGTCCTTCTTCCTTAGGGGTGAAACACCTTGGCCAAGATTCTCGTGGTTACATCCGGCAAGGGTGGTGTGGGTAAGACCACCACCAGCGCCGCTATCGGTACCGGCCTCGCTCTGCGCGGCCACAAAACAGTGATCGTCGACTTCGACGTGGGCTTGCGTAACCTTGACCTGATCATGGGTTGCGAGCGCCGCGTGGTGTATGACTTCGTCAACGTGGTCAACGGCGAAGCCAACCTGCAACAAGCGCTGATCAAAGACAAGCGCCTGGAAAACCTCTACGTACTGGCCGCCAGTCAGACCCGCGACAAAGACGCGCTGACTGTCGAAGGCGTGGAAAAAGTCCTGATGGAGCTCAAGGAACAATTCGAGTTCGTCGTCTGCGACTCCCCGGCGGGCATCGAGAAAGGTGCTCACCTGGCCATGTACTTCGCTGATGAAGCGATCGTCGTGACCAACCCGGAAGTGTCCTCGGTACGAGATTCGGACCGCATGCTGGGCCTGCTGGCCAGCAAATCGCGCCGCGCCGAACGTGGCGAAGACCCGATCAAGGAACACTTGCTGATCACTCGCTACCATCCAGAGCGTGTTGAAAAGGGCGAAATGCTGGGCGTTGAAGACGTCAAGGAAATCCTCTCGGTAACCCTGCTCGGCGTGATCCCGGAATCCCAGGCGGTGCTCAAGGCATCCAACCAGGGCGTCCCGGTGATTCTCGACGACCAGAGCGATGCCGGTCAGGCCTACAGCGATACCGTCGACCGTTTGCTGGGCAAAGAAAAAGCCCACCGTTTCCTCGATGTCGAGAAGAAGGGATTCTTCGAGCGCCTGTTTGGAGGTAGGTAATGAACCTTTTTGACTTCTTTCGTGCCAACAAAAAGCCAAGTACCGCCTCGGTAGCGAAAGAGCGTCTACAGATCATCGTGGCGCATGAGCGGGGCCAGCGCAGCACGCCGGATTACTTGCCAGCCTTGCAGAAGGAACTGGTCGACGTGATCCGCAAGTACGTCAACATCGGCAACGACGACGTACATGTTGCACTGGAAAGCCAGGGCAGTTGCTCGATTCTGGAACTCAACATCACCCTGCCTGATCGCTGAGTCGATCCGGCAGGTACGACGGCGGTTCAGGGCCATCCCCATGCGGGATGGCCCTGAACCGCCGTTGGCATTTGTTACGAGGCTGTTTTAATGCCGCTGTCCAACATCCGCATCATCCATCAGGACGCCGCCGTGCTGGTGGTCGACAAACCGACGTTGCTGCTCTCGGTGCCTGGTCGCGCCGACGACAACAAGGATTGCCTGATTACCCGCCTGCAGGAAAACGGCTACCCCGAAGCGCGCATCGTCCATCGCCTGGACTGGGAAACCTCCGGCATCATTTTGCTGGCGCGTGATGCCGATACGCATCGCGAACTGTCCCGGCAGTTTCATGACCGCGAAACTGAAAAGGCCTACACCGCACTGGCCTGGGGTCAGCCGGAACTGGACAGTGGCAGCATCGATTTGCCCTTGCGTTACGACCCGCCGACCAAACCGCGCCATGTCGTCGACCACGAATTCGGCAAGCATGCGCTGACCTTCTGGCGTGTGCTGGAGCGTTGCGGCGACTGGTGCCGCGTTGAGCTGACACCGATCACCGGCCGCTCGCATCAGTTGCGCGTGCACATGCTGTCGATCGGGCATCCGCTGCTCGGTGATGGCCTCTACGCCCACGAGCAGGCGCTGGCGGCATGGCCACGCCTGTGCCTGCACGCGAGCATGCTCAGCTTCACCCATCCGCAAACCGGCGAACGCCTGCGTTTCGAGTGCCCTGCGCCGTTCTGACAAGCACCACCGAACCCATGTGGGAGCGAGCAGGCTCGCTCCCACATGGGTTCGGTGCAGATTCAATTCCCCGGCCGATGCGTTAAACTCCCGCCCACTGCTGTCTGGAGTTTCTTATGCGCGAAGAGTTGAACCAAGGCCTGATCGACTTTCTCAAGGCCTCCCCTACCCCGTTCCACGCCACCGCCAGTCTGGTGCAGCGTCTGGAGGCTGCCGGTTTCGTGCGCCTCGACGAGCGCGAGCCATGGACCACCGAGCCGAACGGCCGCTATTACGTCACCCGTAACGACTCCTCGATCGTCGCGATCAAAATGGGCCGCACCTCGCCACTGCACGGCGGTATCCGCTTGGTTGGCGCGCACACCGACAGCCCGTGCCTGCGGGTCAAGCCGCAACCGGAACTGCAGCGTCAGGGCTTCTGGCAACTGGGTGTTGAAGTCTACGGCGGTGCCCTCCTGGCGCCGTGGTTCGACCGTGATCTATCGCTGGCCGGCCGCGTGACCTTCCGCCGCGACGGCAAAGTCGAAAGCCAGTTGATCGACTTCAAGGCGCCAATCGCGATCATTCCCAACCTGGCCATTCACCTCAACCGTGAAGCCAATCAGGGCTGGGCGATCAACGCGCAGACCGAACTGCCACCGATCCTCGCACAATTCGCCGGTGACGAGCGCGTCGACTTCCGCGCCGTGCTCACCGATCAACTGGCCCGCGAACATGGCTTGAACGCCGACGTCGTGCTCGATTACGAGTTGAGTTTCTACGACACGCAAAGCGCTGCAGTGATCGGCCTCAACGGCGACTTCATAGCCGGCGCGCGCCTCGATAACCTGCTGTCGTGCTACGCCGGCCTGCAAGCCTTGCTGACCGCCGAAACCGACGAAACCTGCGTGCTGGTGTGCAACGACCACGAAGAAGTCGGTTCCTGCTCGGCCTGCGGCGCCGATGGCCCGATGCTCGAACAAACCCTGCGTCGTCTGCTGCCGGAAGGTGACGAGTTCGTCCGCACCATCCAGAAGTCCCTGCTGGTCTCGGCCGACAACGCCCACGGCGTGCACCCCAACTACGCGGAAAAGCACGATGCCAACCACGGCCCGAAACTCAACGCCGGCCCGGTGATCAAGGTCAACAGCAACCAGCGCTACGCCACCAACAGCGAAACCGCCGGGTTCTTCCGCCATCTGTGCATGGCCGAAGAAGTGCCGGTACAGAGCTTCGTGGTGCGCAGCGACATGGGTTGCGGCTCGACCATCGGCCCGATCACCGCCAGCCACCTCGGTGTGCGCACTGTCGACATCGGCCTGCCGACCTTCGCCATGCACTCGATCCGCGAACTGTGCGGCAGCCATGACCTGGCGCATCTGGTCAAAGTGCTCAGCGCGTTCTACGCCTGCCGCGAATTACCCTAAAAGCTTAAAAGCTTCGCAAGCAGGTCGAATCGTCGCACCGTCGCTCCCACAGTTTGAAATGCATTCCAATGTGGGAGCGAGCCTGCTCGCGAAAGCGTCAGTTCAGGCAGCACAAATTTCATTTTGAAACCGGCTCAACTCTGATACACGTCAGAACAGCTCAAGCAAAACCGACCTAGACTTACATCATTCATTTCGACAAGGCAGTCTCCATGATCTCGATGTCTTCGTTCCACGCCATGCTCATTCCCATCCTGTGCGGAATGATCCTGCTGGCGATCGGTTTCAACTTCCGTGACAAGAACGCCGGCGTGTTCGCCATGTGGGTCGGCATGCTGATGATCCTCGCCACGGTGGTGTACAAGATCCTCGCCAAACTCAACGAATAAATCCGCGCCCGGCTCGCATTGAATGGGTGGGCCTCGTACACTCCAGCGAATCCGCCCCTTGCGAGGTTGACCGCCTAGTGTTCGCTCGTCTTTTTGCTTTGCCCAGTTTGTTCCTTGTCTGCCTGATGGCACTGCTGCCGATGGCGCCCGCCCACGCGGTCGGCTTGCCTGGTCTGCTCAACACCAACAAGGCCCAGCCAGAAGCCCAGGAACCGCTCGGCCAGTCCCTCGACGAAGTCATCAAGTCGCTGGAAAACGACAAGCAACGCGCGCAACTGCTGACCGACCTGAAAAAGCTGCGCGACGCCACCAAAAAGGCCCAGGCCAGCCCCGAAGAAGGCGTACTCGGCCTGATCGGCGGGACCCTCGCCAACTTCGAAAAGCAATTCACCGGTGCCGACAGCCCGCTCAACCGCTGGGGCAACGAGTTCGACCTGGCCAAGGACGAACTGAGCGCGATGCTGCTACCGGCCAACGAGTGGCTGCCGATCATTTTCGGTTTCGCCATGATCCTGATGGTCTGGAGCCTGCTCGCCGCCGCGCTGATCTGGCTCAGTCACCGGGTACGCATGCGCTTCGGCCTCACCGAAGAACTGCCGCAACACCCCAAAGCCCTCGACATGCTGCGCTTTGCATTACGCAAGCTCGGGCCATGGCTGATCGCGTTGGTAATGACCGTCTACATGAGCTACGCGCTACCGTCGTCGCTAGGCAAAAGCCTGGCGATGGTGCTGGCCTATGCGTTGGTGGTCGGCACCTGTTTCTCGGCGATCTGCGTGATCGCGTTTTCCCTGCTCGACGGCCCGCACCGCCATCGTGCGCTGTACATCCTGCGTCATCAGGCGTTCCGGCCGCTGTGGCTGATCGGCAGCTTCGCCGCGTTCGGTGAAGCGTTGAACGATCCGCGCCTGATCGAAAGCCTCGGCGTGCATCTGGCCCACACCGCTGCAACCATCGCCAATGTCCTCGCGGCAATCTCGACCGGCCTGTTTATCCTGCGTTTCCGCCGGCCGATCGCGCACTTGATTCGCAACCAGCCGCTGTCACGACGCCTGACCCGCCGTGCCCTCAGCGATACCATCGAAATCCTCGGCACCTTCTGGTACGTGCCGGCGCTGGTGCTGGTCGGCATCTCGCTGTTCGCCACGTTCGTCTCCGCCGGCGACACCAGCACCGCACTGCGCCAGTCGCTGATCTGCACGGTTTTGCTGGTGTTGTGCATGGTGATCAACGGCCTCGTGCGCCGCCACTCACTGAAACCGCAACGCGGGCCGAAACGCCACGCGCTGTACTCCGAACGCCTGAAAAACTTCTTCTACACCCTCGCGCACCTGCTGGTCTGGCTAGTCTTTATCGAACTCGGCCTGCGCGTCTGGGGCCAGTCGTTGATCGGTTTCGCCGAAGGTGAGGGGCATGATGTCAGCGTCAAACTGTTCAGCCTGATCGGCACACTGATTTTCTCCTGGCTGATCTGGATCCTCGCCGACACCGCCGTGCACCACGCCCTGACCCGCTCGCGCAAAGGCCTGGCCAATGCGCGGGCGCAGACGATGATGCCGCTGATCCGCAACGTGCTGTTCGTGGCGATCTTCATCATTGCGCTGATCGTCGCGCTGGCCAACATGGGCATGAACGTCACGCCACTGCTGGCCGGTGCCGGTGTGATCGGTCTGGCCATCGGTTTCGGTGCGCAGTCGCTGGTCGCGGACCTGATCACCGGTCTGTTCATCATCATCGAAGACTCGCTGGCCATCGACGACTACGTCGACGTCGGCGGCCACCTCGGCACTGTCGAAGGCCTGACCATCCGCACCGTGCGCCTGCGCGATATCGACGGCATCGTCCACACCATCCCGTTCAGCGAAATCAAAAGCATCAAGAACTACTCGCGGGAGTTCGGTTACGCGATCTTCCGCGTGGCGGTGCCGTACAACATGGAAATCGACGACGCGATCAAACTGATGCGCGAAGTCGGCCAGAAGATGCGCACCGATCCGCTGCAACGGCGCAACATCTGGTCGCCGCTGGAGATTCAGGGCGTCGAAAGTTTCGAATCCGGCAGCGCGATCCTGCGCGCCCGGTTCAAGACCGCGCCGATCAAACAATGGGAAGTGTCCCGAGCCTTCAATCTATCGCTCAAACGCCACCTCGACGAAGCCGGACTCGATCTGGCGACGCCGCGCATGAGCGTGCAAGTGATCACTGCCGGTGGCGGCCAGCCGAAGGAATAGCACTCAGGCACGCGGTTGCAGTCACAGGCAGGGAAGCCCGACAACAATAAGCAAGGAGAACCCGATGCAACTGACGCGCATTGCCCAAGCCGTTCTACTCAGCCTGTTCGCCAGCAACGCTGGCGCCGCGACGCTGGAAAGCACCCGCACAACGATCGCCGAACAAGCGCAAAAGCTCGAGCCCGAACTGCTGGAAACCCGCCGCGATATCCATGCCCACCCGGAACTCGGCAACACGGAAAAACGCACCGCAGACCTGGTCGCCAAACAACTCAAAGCCATGGGCCTGGAAGTCAAAACCGGCGTCGCCCGCACCGGTGTAGTCGCCGTCCTCAAAGGCGCCCTGCCCGGCCCGACCGTGGCCCTGCGCGCCGACATGGACGCGCTGCCGGTCAAGGAAGTCTCCGACCTGCCGTTTGCCTCGAAAGCCAAAGGCACCTACCTCGACAAAGAAGTCGACGTCATGCATGCCTGCGGCCACGACGCCCACACCGCGATCCTGCTCAGTACGGCGAAAATTCTTACGGGCATGCGCGACACCCTGCCCGGCACCGTGGTGTTCTACTTCCAGCCTACCGAAGAAGGCCCAAGCGACTTCATCCCCGACGGCAAAAACACTTGGGGCGCGAAAATGATGGTCGAGGAAGGCGTGATGAAATCACCGAAACCCGATGCGGTCTTCGGCCTGCACGTCTGGGCCGGTGTCCCCGCCGGCCAGATCGCCTACCGCCCCGGCGCGACCCTCGCCAGCTCCGACGACCTGCGCATCAAAATCCTCGGCAAACAGACCCACGCCGGCCGCCCATGGGACGGCATCGACCCGATCACCGTCGGCGCGCAAACCATCGTCGGCCTGCAAACCGTAGTCAGCCGCCGCACCGATATCTCGTCTTATCCGTCAGTGGTCAGCGTCGGCACCATCAACGGCGGGACGCGCTACAACATCATTCCCGAATCCGTCGACATGACCGGCACGATCCGCTCCTACGACTACGGCATCCGCCAGAAACTGCACGCCGACGTCCGCCAGACCGTGGAAAAAATCGCCGAAAGCGGCGGCGCCAAAGCCGACGTCACCATCATCGAAAAATACGACCCGACCATCAACAACCCGGCACTGACGGAAAAAATGCTGCCGACGTTGAAGTGGGCGGCCAAGGATGATGTGGTGAATGCACCGCTGGTGGGTGGCGCGGAAGACTTCTCGTTCTTTGCCAAGGAAGTGCCGGGACTGTTTGTGTTTCTCGGCGTGACGCCAAGAGACCAGGACATGAGCAAGGCAGCGCCGAATCACAATCCGGGGTTCTTTGTCGATGAGTCGGCGCTGGTGGTAGGCGTGAGAACATTGGCCTCGTTGGCGACGGATTATCTGTATGCCAATGCGGGGGCGGGCAAGTAGGAATGAGGTGACTGTGGGGGCGTCTTCGCGAGCAAGCTCGCTCCCACATTTGGACCGTGTACAGCCTGCCAGAAACAGGTCGGCTGTCAGGGCGCCATCGCTGGCAGGTCGAACCGTCGCACCGCAGCGCCCACAGTTTTAATTTGCGAACACCCATGCGGCAAAGCCGCCCCACTCAACACAATGAGCGTTAGCTCGAGTACCGCTTTTGATCTTGATCCACGGGCGACGTCGGAAGGCTGAGTGGAGGGATTGATCCGGGCGTGGGAGCGCAGCGACCGTTTGGCGCAGCCAAACACAGCGAGAGAAGGTGCAGCGAAGCAAACCGTAGACGCTGCGCCCGGATCGATCCCGCAGCGAAGGAACCCCGAGCCTCAGCGAGCGGGCCGCACGTAGGAGCAAGCGTTTTTTTGCTTACTTTTTTTAGGCGTTTGTAAAAAAAGTGAGTCGCCGTAAGGGCGAAACCCTAAGCCGCCGTTACCGCAGCAACGGATATGCCCCCAAAACGATCAAACAACATCAACCCCAACGTGAATCGCATCATGCCGCCAAAACTCCAGATCACAATCAATCAACCGCTCATGCTGATCATAATTGACCCGAGCAATCCGCAACCCCGGACTCCCCACCGACACCCTTAAAGCCGCCGCCGCATCCACAGACAATGACGTAGGCACAATCTCGAAGCGCACCCGCCCATAGTGCAAATCGTAATGCCGCGCATACAACTCGGTGATCGACTGATTCAAATCAAACTCAAGAATCCCCGGAAAAAACTGCGGATTCAAATAATGCTCCACATACAACACCAACCGCCCATCAATGCGCCGCGACCGGCAAATCTGAATCACGCTCGACAACGCCGGCAACTGCAACCACGCACACACCGCCGCCGACGCCGGCTGCAACCGTGCCGAAATAACCTCGGTCGACGGCACCCGCCCTTGCGCACTGACCATCGCGTGAAAGTGACTGCGCTGCATCAGGTTATAGGCCAGACGCGGCGGCGAGACGAACCAGCCACGGCGCTCCTCACGATAAATCTGCCCCTGCGCCTCCAGTTGCAGCAACGCCTCTCGCACAGTAATCCGCGTCGTACCGAACAACTCACTGAGCTTGCGCTCGGCCGGCAACTTGCTGCCCGCCGCCAGCAACCCGTGATCGAGCTGCTCTTGCAGCACCTGGCCAATCGCTGTCACCGCTTTTGTTGCCTCATCGCGCATCAACGTTACCTATCTGGACTAGACCAGCACTGTTTCGGGGCAAAACTGCACGGCGATCAAGCCGTTTCCTGATGTTGCAAGCCTAGGCAGTGCAGATGACCAAGAGATGACAAAACTACCGAACGGTCGTCTTCACGACTTGCAATACATCGGCCAAGTCCCTTGCTCTCCGGGCCTTTGGGCATGGTCTACGCTTATCTGGCAGCCGCCAATACCGGGCAAATAAAAGGCCTGACACAAGGCCACCGACATCAAAGTGTCATCCAGCCCCCTTAAATTGGCTCAGGTATTGCTGACCTAGACCAACACACACCGCAATCGCAGCGTTGAACACGACCAAGGAGCTTCGGAATGAAACAGCTTTTCCTGGCAACACTGTTAGGCTCGACCATTGCAATGTGCACCTCCGCCATGGCGGCCGGCACCGATCTGAAAACCCTCGAAGCCGCTGCGAAAGCGGAAGGCGCCGTCAACAGCGTCGGCATGCCCGATGACTGGGCCAACTGGAAAGGCACCTGGGAAGACCTGGCCAAAACCTATGGCCTGAAGCACATCGACACCGACATGAGCTCGGCCCAGGAAATCGCCAAGTTCGCCGCCGAAAAAGACAACGCCACTGCCGATATCGGCGACGTCGGTGCTGCCTTCGGCCCGATCGCGGTCAAGCAAGGCGTGGTGCAACCGTACAAGCCAAGCACCTGGGATCAGGTTCCGGACTGGGCCAAGGACAAGGACGGCAACTGGGCACTGGCCTACACGGGCACCATCGCGTTTATCGTTAACAAGAAGCTGCTGCACGGCTCCGAAGTGCCAACCAAATGGGCTGACCTCAAGGGCGGCAAATACAAGGTATCCATTGGTGACGTGAGCACCGCCGCCCAAGCCGCCAACGGCGTTCTGGCTGCGGCACTGGCCAACGGTGGCGACGAGAAAAACATCAAGCCTGCGCTGCTGCTGTTCGCCGACATCGCCAAACAGGGTCGCCTGTCGATGGCCAACCCGACCATCGCCACCATGGAAAAAGGCGAGATCGAAGTCGGCGTGGTCTGGGACTTCAACGGCCTCAGCTACAAAGCCAAAATGGCCAACCCGGATGACTACGTGGTGCTGATCCCGTCCGACGGTTCGGTGATTTCCGGCTACACCACGATCATCAACAAATACGCGAAAAACCCGAACGCCGCCAAGCTGACCCGCGAATACATCTTCAGCGACGCCGGCCAGACCAACCTCGCTCGTGGCAACGCCCGCCCGATCCGCGCCGAGCACCTGCAACTGCCGGAAGACGTGAAGGCCAAGCTGCTGCCGAACGAGCAGTACAAAAAGGTCACCCCGATCAAAGACGCCGATGCGTGGGAAAAGACTTCGAAAGCCCTGCCACAGGCGTGGAACGAAGAAGTCATCGTCGAGATGAAATAAGCCTGTAGATCCCTCTTCGGGATCCGCTGGAGTTCCAAATGTGGGAGCGAGCTTGCTCGCGAATGCGGTTATTCATTCAGCATTGATGTTGGCTGACATGACGCCTTCGCGAGCAAGCTCGCTCCCACAAGGGATTGAGTTGATTTCGGAATATTTGAATTTCGCGGAGTTTTTGCCCCTATGAAGCACAACGTCATCCTTGTCGTGCTCGACGGTCTCAACTACGAGGTCGCACGTCACGCCATGGGGCATCTGCAGGCTTATGTTGGCGCAGGACGCGCCGCGCTCTATCAGTTGGAGTGCGAACTGCCGGCCCTGTCCCGACCGCTTTATGAATGCATCCTCACCGGCGTGCCGCCGATCGACAGCGGCATCGTCCACAACAACGTCTCGCGCTTGTCCAACCAGCGCAGCATTTATCACTACGCGCGCGACGCCGGTCTGAAAACCGCTGCGGCGGCGTATCACTGGGTCAGCGAGTTGTACAACCGCTCGCCCTTCGTCGCCGCCCGCGACCGCCACACCGACAATCTGTCGCTGCCGATCCAGCACGGGCATTTCTACTGGAGCGATCACTACCCGGATTCGCACCTGTTCGCCGACGCCGAAAACCTGCGCCTGCGCCACGATCCGAATTTCCTGCTGATCCACCCGATGAACATCGACGACGCCGGGCACAAGCACGGCCTCGACAGCTCGCAATACCGCAACAGCGCCCGCTCGGCCGACATCATCCTTGCCGACTATCTGCAAAGCTGGCTCGACGCTGGCTATCAGGTATTGGTGACCGCCGATCACGGCATGAACAACGATCGCTCGCACAACGGCCTGTTGCCGGAAGAACGCCAGGTGCCGCTGTTTGTCCTCGGTGACGCGTTCAGCCTCGACGCTGGCGCCGCACCCAAGCAGACCGAAATCTGCGGCACCGTCTGCGAATTGCTCGGCGTGCCCCACGACAAACCTGTGTGCCGGGAGTTGCTCAAGTGAACTCGATGAATCGCGGCAAATGGCTGGCGGCGCTGTGCCTGGTGCCCTTCGCGCTGTTCTTTATCGTCTTTGAAATCGCCCCGCTGGTCTGGGTGATGATCAACAGCTTGCAATCGGAAGAGTTCGGCTGGGGTTTGGCCAACTTCAGCAAGATCTTCAGCTCGAAGTTCTATTTGCAGGCGATCCAGTACAGCCTCGAAATCAGTTTCTGGTCGAGCGTGTTCGGCATCGTCATCGCCGTTCTCGGTGCCTACTCCCTGCGTCGGGTCGATTCGAAACTGCGCAACTTCGTGAATGCCTTTGCCAACATGACCAGCAACTTCGCCGGTGTGCCTTTGGCGTTCGCGTTCATCATCCTGCTCGGTTTCAACGGCAGCATCACCATCATGTTGAAGCAGTCGGGGATCATTCAGGACTTCAACCTGTACTCGAAAACCGGCCTGATCATCCTCTATACCTACTTCCAGATTCCCCTCGGCGTGCTGCTGCTCTACCCAGCCTTTGACGCCTTGCGTGAAGACTGGCGCGAGTCCGCTGCGCTGCTTGGCGCCAACGGCTGGCAGTTCTGGCGGCACATCGGTTTGCCAGTGCTGACCCCGGCGCTGCTCGGTACATTCGTGATCCTGCTGGCCAACGCCCTCGGTGCCTACGCCACGGTGTACGCGTTAACCACCGGCAACTTCAACGTGCTGCCGATCCGGATTGCGGCGATGGTCTCCGGCGACATTTCCCTCGACCCGAATCTGGCCAGCGCTCTGGCCGTGGTGCTGGTGGCGCTGATGACCATCGTCACTGTCGTGCATCAACTGCTGTTGAAGAGGAGCTACCATGTCTCGCGCTGAATCCGGCCCGGCCGGCCTCTACCACCGCGTCGTGGTTTATCTGTTGTTCGCCATACTCTTGCTGCCACTCGTGGGCACGCTGGTTTATTCGATCGCCAGCAGTTGGTCAGCGACCATCCTGCCCAGCGGTTTCACCTTCAAGTGGTACATCCAGTTGTGGAGCGATCCACGTTTCCTGCACGCCTTCGGTCAATCGTTGCTGGTCTGCGTCGGCGCACTGGTGCTTTCAGTGGTGCTGATCCTGCCGCTGCTGTTCGTGGTGCATTACCACTTTCCGAAACTCGATGCGCTGATGAACATCCTCATCCTGCTGCCCTTCGCGGTGCCGCCGGTGGTGTCGTCGGTGGGACTGTTGCAACTTTACGGTTCCGGGCCGATGGCCATGGTCGGTACACCGTGGATCCTGATTGGCTGCTACTTCACCGTGGCACTGCCGTTCATGTACCGGGCAATCACCAACAACCTGCAAGCGATCAACCTGCGCGACCTGATGGACGCCGCACAACTGCTCGGCGCCAGCACCTTTCAGGCGGCGTTTCTGGTGGTGCTGCCGAACCTGCGCAAAGGCCTGATGGTCGCGTTGCTGCTGTCGTTCTCGTTCCTGTTCGGTGAGTTCGTGTTTGCCAACATTCTGGTCGGCACGCGCTACGAAACCCTGCAGGTGTACCTGAACAACATGCGCAACAGCAGCGGCCACTTCACCAGTGCCCTGGTTATCTCATATTTCTTTTTCGTGCTGGTCCTGACCTGGATCGCCAACATCTTGAACAAGGACAAAAGCGAATGAGCTATGTCAGCGTCCAACACCTGCAGAAAAACTACGCTGGCACGACCGTGTTCAGCGACATCAATTGCGAGATCAACAAGGGCGAGTTCGTCACCCTGCTCGGCCCGTCCGGTTGCGGCAAGTCCACCCTGCTACGTTGCATCGCCGGACTGACGCCAGTCGATGGCGGCAAGATCCTGCTCGATGGTGTCGATATCGTGCCGTTGAGTCCGCAGAAACGCGGGATCGGCATGGTGTTCCAGAGCTACGCGCTGTTCCCCAACATGACCGTCGAGCAAAACGTCGCCTTCGGTTTGCGCATGCAAAAGGTCAATGCCGACGACAGCCATAAACGCGTTTCGGAAGTGTTGAAACTGGTTGAACTGAACGACTTCGCCAGCCGCTATCCGCATCAACTGTCCGGCGGCCAATGTCAGCGTGTTGCCCTTGCCCGTTCGCTGGTGACGCGTCCGCGATTGCTGCTGCTGGATGAGCCGCTGTCGGCCCTTGATGCACGAATTCGTAAACACTTGCGTGAACAGATCCGGCAGATTCAACGCGAACTCGGCCTGACGACGATTTTCGTCACCCATGATCAGGAAGAAGCGCTGACCATGTCTGACCGGATTTTCCTGATGAATCAGGGAAAAATCGTCCAGAGCGGCGATGCCGAAACCCTCTACACCGCACCGGTCGATGTGTTCGCCGCCGGCTTCATCGGCAACTACAACCTGCTTGATGCCGACGACGCATCAAAGCTGTTGCAGCGCCCGATCAACCACCGCATCGCCATTCGCCCGGAAGCCATCGAACTGAGCCTTGACGGCGAACTCGACGCGCAGATCCGCAGCCACAGCCTGCTCGGCAATGTCATCCGCTACCGGATCGAAGCGCGCGGTGTCGAACTGGTGGTGGATGTGCTCAACCGCTCGGCGGCCGATCTGCATCCCGACGGTCAGCGACTGGCACTTTCCATCGATCCAACGGCCCTGTGTGAGGTAGCCTGATGACTTTGCTGACGTTGAAGAGAGAACTGCACTGATGGCCCTGGCAATTTTTGATCTGGACGAAACGTTGATCC
Source organism: Pseudomonas sp. 29 (assembly GCF_002754355.1). NCBI lineage: Bacteria > Pseudomonadati > Pseudomonadota > Gammaproteobacteria > Pseudomonadales > Pseudomonadaceae > Pseudomonas > Pseudomonas sp. 29. The sequence goes on along the minus strand of NZ_PEEY01000001.1, from coordinate 4,823,144 downwards.
ACGGCGACTGCGCCACCCTCTGGAGCGAGCAGATGGGGCGCCTGGGCTGGGTCGATCCCGAATCGTTCATGCGCAAGAACAACGAGCTGATGGACGCCTACAGCCATGGCAAATTGCGCATGGAAGAGTACATGGAGTTCAGCCTCGAACCGCTGATCGGCCGTACGCCAGAAGAAGTCGATCATCTGGTCGGGCCGTGGGTGGAAGACTTTATCGAACCGATCATCTTCAGCGACGCGACCAAGACCATCGCCGCCCACCGTAAGGCAGGCGACCGGATTCTGGTGATCTCGGCGTCGGGCACGCATCTGGTCAAACCGATTGCCGATCGACTGGGCATCGATGAAATTCTGGGGATCGAACTGGAAGTCGCCCATGGCGTTTACAGCGGTCACACCGTTGGCACCCTGACCTACCGCGAAGGCAAGATCACCCGTTTGCTGGAATGGCTGGATGCCGAGGAAGAAAATCTGGAAGGTGCGAGTTTCTATTCCGACTCGCGCAATGATCTGCCGTTGTTGCTGAAAGTGGATTTCCCGCACGTGGTGAATCCGGACCCAGTGCTGCTGGAACACGCCGAAAAGGCCAACTGGCCAATCCACCTCTGGAAATGACAAAGATTTAATCTGCAATTGCAGGCTGACACCCCGAACATGAGTTCGACTCGATGTGTCAGGTCGATGTACCTCGACAGAACAACTCAGTCAGTCCCCTCTCCCTTTGGGAGAGGGTTAGGGTGAGGGGCTTTTTGCCTTGGTCTCAGCTCAGACTTTCGTCAATCACCAACACCAGTTTGCCAGCCACCTTGTTGCTCGCCAGCTCCGTAAACGCCGCCTCGGCATCCTTCACCGCAAACGCCTTGGCCAACTGCGGACTCAACCGCCCTTCCGCAAACAACGGCCACACCTGCTGACCCAGATCACTCAACAGATCCGCCTTGAACTGATCGTCACGACTGCGCAACGTCGAGCCCAGCAGTTGCACACGCTTGGCCAAGACCTGCGCCAGATCCAGTTTGGCCTCACGGCCGCCCATCAAACCGATCAACACCCAGCGCCCATCGAGCGCCATCAGCTTCAGGTTCAGCGCCGAATAATTACCGCCGACCGGATCGAGAATCACATTGAACGGCCCGAAATCACGCAGGCTCTCCAGATCATCGGTGCGCACCACCCCGCCCTGCGCGCCGAGTGCTTCGCAGTAAGCCAGACGCTCGGCCGAACCGACGCTGACCCAGCACGGATTGCCGAACGCCTTGCACAACTGAATGGCGGCTGAACCGATTCCACTTGCGCCGGCATGCAGGAGAACTTTCTCACCTGGTTTGAGCGCCGCAAGTTGAAACACATTCAGCCAGACTGTTGCATAAACCTCAGGCAATGCGGCGGCCTCGATCAGCGAGACGCCTTCGGGAACCGGCAGCACGTGCCGCCCGTCGACGACCACCTCTTCGGCCATCCCGCCCCCGGCCAACAAGGCGCAAACCCGATCACCGACCTGCCACGCACTCCCCGCGCCGACCTCGCTGATCACCCCGGAGCACTCAAGACCGAGCACTTGGCTGGCCCCTGGTGGTGGCGGATAAAGCCCCGCTTTCTGTAATAAATCAGCGCGATTAAGGCCCGCTGCCGCCACTCGGATGCGGACTTGTCCTACATCGCACGTAGGACTCGGCTCTTCAACCCATGCCACTTGACCGTCAACGCCTTGCAATGCCTTCACAGTGCCTCCATAGTGAGTCTGGACTGAGCCCGAAGCTGTAGCGCCGGGCTTTTTGCATTATGCGACCGGCTCTCGTAGAACCGGCGACTTCAAAGACGGCCTAATATGCGTTATCAATTGTCCCCGCGTCGAATCAGCATGAAGCATTTGCTCCCCAGCACCGCCCTCGCTCTTTTCATCGGTATCGGTTTGTTGCCGGTGTCGGGCACTACATTCGCAGCCAACAGCTGGGACAAGTTGCAGCCTGATCGCGATGAAGTCATCGCCAGCCTGAACGTCGTCGAGTTGCTCAAGCGTCACCACTACAGCAAGCCGCCGCTCGACGATGCGCGCTCGGTGATCATCTACGACAGTTACCTCAAGCTGCTGGATCCGTCGCGCAGCTACTTCATGGCCAGCGACATCACCGAATTCGACAAGTGGAAGACCCAGTTCGACGACTTCCTCAAAAGCGGCGACCTCAACGCCGGGTTCACCATCTACAAGCGCTATCTGGACCGCGTCAAGGCGCGTCTGGACTTCGCCCTTGCCGAGCTGAACAAAGGCGTCGACAAGATGGACTTCACCACCAAGGAGACCTTGCTGATTGATCGCAAGGACGCACCTTGGCTCAAATCCACCGCTGAACTCGACGACTTGTGGCGCAAACGCGTCAAGGACGAAGTGCTGCGGATGAAGATCGCCGGCAAAGAGCCGAAGCAGATCCAGGAAACCCTGACCAAGCGCTACAAGAACCAGTTGGCGCGCCTGGACCAGACCCGTCCGGAAGACATCTTCCAGGCGTACATCAACACCTTCGCCATGTCGTACGACCCGCACACCAACTATCTGTCGCCAGATAACGCGGAAAACTTCGACATCAACATGAGCCTGTCCCTCGAGGGCATCGGTGCCGTGTTGCAGAGCGACAACGACCAAGTGAAAGTCGTGCGTCTGGTGCCGGCAGGCCCGGCTGACAAGACCAAACAGGTTGCCCCGGCCGACAAGATCATCGGTGTTGCCCAAGGCAACAAAGAGATGGTCGACGTGGTCGGCTGGCGTCTGGACGAAGTGGTCAAACTGATCCGTGGTCCGAAAGGCACCGTGGTGCGTCTGGAAGTGATTCCGGCGAGCAATGCGCCGAACGACCAGACCACCAAGATCGTGCCGATCACCCGTGAAGCGGTGAAGCTCGAAGACCAGGCCGTGAAAAAGTCCATCCTCAACCTGAAACAGGACGGCAAGGACTACAAGCTCGGCGTCATCGAGATTCCAGCCTTCTACCTCGACTTCAAGGCGTTCCGCGCTGGTGATCCGGACTACAAGAGCACCACTCGCGACGTCAAGAAACTGCTGACCGAACTGCAGAAAGACAAAGTCGACGGCGTGGTCATCGACCTGCGCAACAACGGCGGCGGTTCCTTGCAGGAAGCCACCGAACTGACCAGTCTGTTTATCGACAAGGGGCCGACCGTCCTCGTGCGTAATGCCGATGGCCGTGTCGACGTCCTCGAAGATGAAAACCCGGGCGCGTTCTACAAAGGCCCGATGGCGTTGCTGGTCAACCGCTTGTCCGCCTCGGCTTCGGAGATCTTCGCCGGCGCCATGCAGGACTACCACCGCGCGCTGATCATCGGCGGCCAGACCTTCGGTAAAGGCACCGTGCAGACCATTCAGCCGCTGAACCATGGCGAACTGAAGCTGACTCTGGCCAAGTTCTACCGGGTTTCCGGTCAGAGCACCCAGCATCAGGGCGTGTTGCCGGACATCGACTACCCGTCGCTGATCGACACCAAGGAAATCGGCGAGAGCGCTCTGCCGGAAGCCATGCCGTGGGACACCATCCGCGCAGCGATCAAACCGGCGGCCGATCCGTTCAAGCCGTTCCTGGCGCAGCTCAAGTCCGAGCATGACACGCGCACCGCCAAGGATGCCGAGTTCGTGTTCATCCGTGACAAGCTGGCTCTGGCGCAGAAACTGATGGAAGAAAAAACCGTCAGCCTCAACGAAGCCGAGCGCCGTGCCCAGCACAACGACATCGATGCCAAGCAACTGACGATGGAAAACATCCGTCGCAAGGCCAAAGGCGAAGAGCCGCTCAAAGAGTTGAAGAAGGAAGACGAAGACGCCCTTGCGGCTGCTGACCCGGACAAGGTCAAACCGGAAGACGATGCCTACCTGAGCGAAACCGGGCGCGTGCTGCTGGATTACCTGAAGCTGAGCAATCAGGTGGCCAAGAAGTAAGGTGATGGCAATTTAGTGCTGACGATCCCCGGATCGTCATCAAACAGTCATCATTCTGTCGTGCAATAAAGGACTGGGAGCCATTCTCTTCATCGAGAACGCTCCCAGTCCTTTTTTTATCGCCAGAGATTGCCATGACCACGACCGAACAGCTGAGTGCCTTGAGCTCGATCCTGACTCAAAGCGGTTTACACAGCCTGTTCCAACCGATCATTTGTCTCTCGGAACGGCGCATTCTCGGCTACGAAGCGCTCACGCGCGGCCCTTCCAACAGCCCTCTTCACTCGCCGATCGCACTGTTCGCCGTGGCCCGTCAGGCCGGGCGTTTGAGCGAGCTGGAAATCGCCTGCCGCCAAAGCGCTTGCCGTCGCTTCAACGAGCAACAACTGCCGGGCAAACTGTTCCTCAACGTCTCGCCGGAATCCTTGCTTGAAGCCGCCCACCAACCGGGGCGCACGTTACAGCTGCTGCAGGATTTCGGCATTCCGCCGAGTCAGGTAGTCATCGAACTGACCGAACAGACGCCCATCGACGATTTCCAGTTGCTGCAAACCGCCTTGCATCACTACCGGGCCATGGGTTTTTCCATTGCACTGGATGATCTCGGTGCCGGCTATTCAAGCCTGCGTCTGTGGTCGGAGCTGCGCCCGGATTACGTGAAGATCGATAGACACTTCATCGATGGCATTCATCAGGACGCGCTGAAGAGAGAGTTCGTCGGCTCAATCCTGCAAATCGCCAAAGCCTCTCGCGCACAAGTCATCGCCGAAGGCATCGAGCTGCCGGAAGAGCTCGCGGTGCTGACGGAAATGGGTGTCGATCTGGTGCAGGGTTACTTGCTCGGTCGTCCTCAGGAACATCCGCCCCGCGACGCCCGCGCCTTGATGCCCAAACACGACAGCAACAGCGTTGCGCTGAACGACGAAGGCAGCGACCTCAGCGCCCTGCTCAACGACCAACCGGCCGTGCACCGCGACACACCCACCGCCAACGTGCTGGAGGCCTTCCGCCGCCAGGCCAACCTCAACTCACTGGCGGTACTCGACGAACAAGGCCAACCCTGCGGCATCGTCCACCGCCACTCGTTGTCGGATGCCCTGCTCAAACCGTTCGCCACCGACCTGTTCGCGCGTAAACCGATTAGCCGCCTGATGAACGACGACTTCCTCGCCGTGGAAATGAGCCAGTCGCTGCAACAGGTCAGCCGCCTGATCACTAGCCGCGCGCGGCAACGCATCGAAGAAGACTTCATCATTACTCTTAACGGCGGCTACCTGGGTCTTGGCCGGGTGATCGACGTACTCAAACTGATCACCGAACTGAAGATTCAACAGGCGCGTTATGCCAATCCACTGACCTTGCTGCCGGGTAATGTGCCGATTCAACAATGCCTGACTCGCCTGTTACAGCAGGGTCGCGAGTCGGTCATCTGCTACGTCGACATCGACAGTTTCAAACCCTTCAACGACATTTATGGCTACGGGCGCGGCGACGAAGTCCTGCTGTGTCTGGCGCAATGCCTCAACGAGCGCGTCGACCCGAGCCGCGACTTCGTGGGCCATATTGGCGGCGACGACTTCCTCCTAGTTCTCGGCCCGGAAGACTGGCGCAAACGCCTCAACCAGTTGCTCGACGACTTTCAAAGCCAGTGCCGGCGCTTCTATCGCCCTGAACACCTTGAAGCTGGCTGCTTCATCGCACCGAATCGCCAGGGGGTGCGGCAGGAGTTTCCGCTGTTGTCGCTATCCATCGGTGTGGTGCACCTACACCCCGAAGCCTGCGCACAACTTGATGCCAGTCAACTTGCCGAGATGGCATCGCAGGCGAAGCATCATGCGAAGAATATTCCGGGGTATAGCGTGCATGTGATTGATAGTCTTGCCACTCCCGACGTCCATTCACCACAGTTAATCGGACAACGTTGACTTGCGCCCTGTGGGAGCGGACTTGCTAGCGAAGTGACAACTTACAAACCAATATCTCTGTAGATCAAAAATGATGAAGGCTCATCCAGGAACACCTAAATGTTACTGCGTGAAGCTTCTCTGAAAAGTACAGAAATGTGCTTTAACCACGCATTTCCGTCTTGCCAGTCATGCCAATAGCAGTAACAACATCCAATTTCCTTCAGTAAGAAATCTCGAAACTTATTTTCTGTCATATTCATCGCCAGCAAGGCATCGATTTCCGTTATCACTCTCTCCACTGCGCTACAGTCTGAATCGGCTAAGAAAGATCTGACAACATCATCTGCGAAGGCAAACTCACACATCCAATCCTCATGAAAATAGGCTCCGAGAAACTGGAAAAGGCTAGGAAAATCTTCAGTTGTCATTTACAAAACCCGTCAAAATAAAGTAACCAAGTGGTGAAGTTGCATCCCGTCGCAGCACTAATCTAATACTAAACAACGGTTCTAGTGTTCCACTCTGTCTCAGAACACCCACACCAGCAGGAGCAGACACTCGCTCATTGATCACAAATTTACTTGCGTTACCTGCTAGAAAATTATCAATATCGACTTTGTTGTTCCTGATAACATTCGAGAGTGCAGCTTCAGCCTCTGCCCTATTAAGAAATGTTGACGCAATAGGTATGTTCGGCTCAGCCAGTAGTCTAGCTCTCAGTTGAGCCTCCGATCTATTGACATGTCTTGCAATAGCATGTCCACCTCGAGACTCGTGGGCCTCTAATCCCCCACCTGGAACAATTTCACTATAGGGCCCATCTGCCTGTATCGCTCCAGGGCACGGAGTGCAAGCTAACCCCAACGGATCCACCCACCCCGTCGGATTCGGCACGTACTGGTACTGATTCAACCCACCCGCCAACTTGATCGGATCCGGCGTCAGATACCGCCCCAGCCGCGGGTCGTAATACCGATGCCGGTTGTAATGCAGCCCGCTCTCCCCGTCGAAATACTGCCCCTGAAAACGCAGCGGCTGGTTCAGGTAATCCTCGCCGGCCAGGGTCAGGGCGGCGACTTTGCCGTAGGCGTCGTATTGCGCGGACCAGACGATGTCGCCGCTGTAGTCGGTGAGTTCCTGCGGGGTGCCGAGGTGGTCGAGTTGGTAGTAGAAGGGGCAGGCTTTTTTCGGGCCTTTGCCGTCGAGCAGTGCCAGCGGGCGGAAGGTGCCGGGTTCGTAGACGTAGCTGCGGTATTCGCTTTCGCTGCTTTCGGCGACGAGGTGGTCGCCTTGCCAGAAGAATTCGGTGATCTCGCCGTTGACGGTTTTGCGGATGCGCCGGCCGAAGGCGTCGTATTGGTAACTGGCGGTCTGGCCGTCGGGGCGGGTCAGGCCGATCAGGCGGTGCTGGCTGTCGTAGCGGTATTCGGTGACGAGTGTCTGCGCGCGGCCGCGACGTTCGCGGATCAGGTTGCCGAAGGCGTCGTAGTCGTAATGACGGTCGCCCTGCATGAGCAGGCGATTGCCCTGGATCTGGCTCGGACCTGGGCGGTCCTGCATCAACAGGTTGCCGGCCGGGTCGTGGGCGAAGGATTCCGGCAGTTCGTCGCGTGAGTGACGTACGCGGATCAGCCGGTCGAGGGCGTCGTAGCCGTAGGTGCGCTGGCCGTGGCGGCTGTCGGCGATGTGCGCGAGATTGCCGTTGGCGCTGTAGGCATAATCGCGGCGGTACAGGGCATCGCGCTGATGGCCTACGGCGTGGGCGAGTAATCGTCCCTGATCGTCGTAGGAATATTCGCTGAGCAGCAGGCCTTGCTGGCGCTGCAGTTCGCGACCGGACTGGTAGACATGGCGGGTCAGCGGCGCGCCGTTGAGGTCAATCCCGTTCAGCGCGCCGCCCTTGGCGTGGCGGTAGTCGAGCACGCTGTTGTCCGGCAGGCGCATGCGCTTGAGCTGGCCGCAGGCGTCGTAGCGGTAACGCAGGGTGCCCCAGCCCTGATGCTCGGTGATCAGCCGGTCCTGACGGTCGTACTCGAAGGCCAAAGGATGTTGCTGGCCGTCATCGACCCCAATCAAACGACCGAGGCGGTCGTACTGATAACTGACCTTGATCCCGTCCGGCAGGGTTTTGACCAGCAAACGCCCGGCGGTATCGCGTTCATAAGCGGTGAGCAAACAAGAGCCGTCATCACCGAACTCGGTCTTCTCCAGCAGATGCCCGTTGAGGTCGTAGGCATAGGCGGTGCGGCGGCCGTCAAAACCGCTTTCCTGACGAATCAGCCCGGTCGACGTGTAGTCCAGCCGGTACTTTTCCCCGGATTCGTTTTCAATCTCGGTGAGCAGCAGTTGCGCATGGTCATAGCGGTACTGCACCCGCGTGCCGTCGGGGTTGATCCGCCGCGAGACCAGGTGCAGATCGTCGTCATACTCATAACGGGTGATGTGCCACTGTTCATCGCGCTCGGCGGTGACCTGACCGTAGGCGCCGTAGCTGTAGGCGCGGGTGCTGCCGCCAGGAAATGTCGTCTGAATCAGTCGGCCAACGGCGTCCCAGTGCTGACGGGTGACCGCACCGTGTTCGTCCGCAGTCGTGGTCCGCCGCCCCAGTGCATCGTAGGAAAAGCGCCGCACGCCACCTTCGGGCAGGGTTTCCTCGGTCAACTGGCCAAGGCTGTTCCAGACCAAACGATGCCGGCTGCTGTCCGGGTAGCGGATCGACAGCAATTGCCCCCGGGTGTCGTAGTAGTAATGGGTGACCTGACCGTCGGGGTCGACCGCTTCGGTGACGTCACCCTCGGCATTGCGCCGGTAGATCCACACCGCCTCGCCGCGCGAACGCCGATGCAGGAAACCGTTGCGATACTCGTAGGACGTGGGCGCCTCATCCGGTGGAATCAGCGCAATCAGCCGTCCGACGTCGTCGTAGCGGTATTCGGTGACAGCGCCTAACGCATCCTGCTCGGCGATCAAACGCCCCGAGGCGTCATAAGCCTTTAGCTGCTCGCCACCATCCGCCGAGACTTGACGCACCAGCCGCGCACGTTCGTCGTGGACGTAGGTCTCTTCGGTGCCATCGACGTAATGCACCGCGACACTGCCGTCATCGTTCCAGACGTAACGCGTGTCCATCTGCGAAAACGATGCCCAGTGACGCACGCAGCGCGCGGCTTTCCCCGACCGTTCCCACTCCCAGAAGAAGCTCGCACCGCCAGCCAGTTGCCGCTGCAGAATCACGTGAGCGTCGTCGTAGTCGTAACGCTCGCTGTCACCGACAGCGTTGGTCGCTTCGATCAGGTGCCGGTAGGCGTCGTAGCGGTAACTGACCAGTGCTTGTTCGGTACTCCAGGCACCCTCGCGAAACACCTGATAATCAACACCCAGCAACTGCGCCTGCTCATAGCGCAACAGCAGTGAGCGCCCGGCGCCATTGTCCAGGCGCTGCACCCGGTCAGAGCGATCGCGTTGCACCGTCAGACGGTTGCCATAGGCATCGCTGATCGCCGTCAGCCGTCCTGCACGAAAGTGATAAAAGCGCGCCGTGTCCCCGGCCAGCGCGAGGATCAGCTCTTCCGGCTCCTCGCCCAGAAAAATCGCCGCCCGCGACAAACTGTTGTGAATCGCCGGCCGCTCACTACTCGGCAACGGAAAACGGGTACGCCGGTTTTCGTGATCGACCCAAACCACCTCATCAGCGAAAAACTCCAGCCGATGCGCCAGCGAATGGCTCCAGCCAAACCCCAGCCCGACGTCGATTTCGACGGCGCTCGAGCGATACAAGCGGGTGAACTCAAACGGCAACACGCCATCGAGCACCGCGTCGTTCAGGGTCAGCAGTTCTTCACCGGTGACCATCGATACCGGGCAGCCGTTGGTGCAGGTACGCGGCACGCAATCGGCGCTGTCGCCGTTGGGGTTTTTCGCCTGATCCGGCGAGTCGTCGTGATGCTCGTCTTTCTTCAACAAGGTGTTGCGCTGCGCATTCCAGCGCAATTGCATCCGGCCTTTTTTCACCCCGGCGGCGATGCCACGGGCGGCAACGGTTTTGTATTGATCGACGTATTTGATGAACCCTTCGACGATGCCAAACATCGCCTTCACCAAACGCTTTACCGCCGAGAGCAATTGCACGGCGCGGTCCGCCAGACGCAGCGTCAGATAAGCGATGCCTGCGCCACCACTGACGAACGTCAAGACGACGCTGATCAGCACATCGATGAGCAACTGCACCATCATCATCGACGCCGCTTCAGCAGTTTTGCCGGCGATTTCACTGGGTGGCAGCATCTCCAGCCAAAGGCTGGCAGTGCGCAGCAATAGACACAGCGCCGCCTCGTCACTGACCAGCAGTTGCAGCTTCTCCATGACCTCGGGCGCGGTTTTCGCCAGCTCGATCAGATCCGCCGCACCACTGCCCAAGCGCTCAGCAAACTGACCGGGATCCTTGAGAATGTCCGAGAGCAAGCCAATGCTGTCCCACACGCCCTCGATCGCCGCCCAACTCCCGGCCAGCATGCCGTTGCCCGCCGCCGTCGCCACCGACTGCGACCATTGCGGCTTTAAACCCTGCCATTCACTGCGCAGCCAGCCATCCAGCTCAGCAGTCAGGCCGTCATAGGCTTTGAACAGGTCCTCGACCTGACCCGAAGTGACAGCGCTGTGCACCTGCACCCGGTAGAATTTGCCAGGTATTCCTTTGAATGAGCCCTTGCCTTGCGCATCAAGGGTGATGGGGGTGGTTTCGCCACTGTCCATGGCGATCACATCGACCACGATATTGCCCAGCGGAATGTCGTAGACCGACTCGAATTTGCTTTCGATCAGCATCGGGCCACTCTTCGGGCACTGGACGACACCGGAGAAAAACGCGTTGTCGGTGCTGCTGACGGCAGTGCTATCGGAGCCGAAGCGAATGATCCGCTCCATGCCCACCAGTGACGGCAGATCCGCCGCGTGGCTGACCTCGTCCGCCGCGCGACTGGCCCAATGCTTGAGCTGTTCGCGGTAAACGCTGAGGGTGTCGGGAAAGCTGTCGAGTGCTTGCTCGATGCGGGTGACGGCGTCCATCAACGCACGCGGGTGGGCGAAGTGGGCTGGATAAGCGGATCAAACATGGGCGTTCCCTCGCGCAAAAAAATTAGGCGCGGGAACTGTGCGGGGGATCAATCGGGAAAGAAGTCAGGCAAGTAGGCGATGACTGTAGGACTTGTCTGTAAAAAACAACTCACAGATAAACAACCGCGCAAAAACGCAAACGCGGCGTGAGGAAAACCTCACGCCGCGTTTGTTCGGGCAGACATAAATGGATTTACAGTGTTGAGTCGCGAGTACTCAGCTCTTTCAATTTGAGCTCCGCCAACGGGTGCCCGGCTTTGGCCGCCATGCCCCACCAGCGTGCGGCTTCGGCAGGATCCGGCGGTTTGCTCGGCGTTCCGGCCAAACTGATCACGCCGACCTGATAAGCCGCTTTGCCATCACCCGCGAGCGCGGCCAGCCGCAACAGGCGCACTCCTTCTTCACGTGCACCCAGGCCGACACCACGAAAGGTCAGGATGTGCCCGTAGAAGCTTTGTGCACCGACATCGCCAAGGTTAGCCATGCGCGCAAACTGACCTTCGAGCCAGCGCCAGCCTCGCGGTTGGCGGACAAACCACGACCAGTGAAACAGCCTGCGCGCCAGCCAGTAACTGGCCCGCGCCTTGAGTCGTAAAAACACTCAGGCCTCTGCCGATTCCGGGTACTCGTACTCGAAGACCCTGACCACTTCCGAGGCATGCCAGGAAGCCGCGGCAACGCCGTCGGATGGCCCGGAAAAACGCCCCAGACGTTCAACGCATTCAAAGAAACCCGTGCGCGGCAGGCGACTGGCGCCCTGGCTGATCACCAGCGAACTGCGCAACGGTTGTTCGGCCTTGGCATCCAGCGCGGCCAGATGTTCAAGCGCGGCCGTCAGGGTTTGCATGGCCGGCGTCGGCAATTGCAACCGCTCGAGCAAGGCCCGATAAGTCAGCAGATGGCGCTGGCGACGCGCCTGATCAAGTTCCCCGAGCAATCCGTCCCAATGTTGACGACTGATGCGTACGCTCACGATTCATCCCTCCACCCTGGCACCGTCAATTCCCAAGCCAGGCTGCGGCGAATCGCGGCGTCGGGCTGACGCTCGCCACTTTCGATCATGGCCAGATAAGACGGGCTGATGCCTACCGTGCGGGCCAGCGCCTCAATGGCGATGCCCTTCCCTTCGCGCAAACTGCGTAGTTGATCCAGACCTGGAAGAATCGCGTCTGGTGAGGCCGCGAGCGGCGTGGCTGCCGGACGCGACGGTGTTTCGTTGATGCCTGCTGCTTTTAGTAGAGCCTGATACTGAGCCCACGGCAGAACCGCGTATTCGGGTTCGCCATCGCGTGCAATTATCTGAATATCCATGACTACCCCGTAGGACAACAACACTTAGCGAGTCGGCACTTTTCCCTAGAAGTGTAATCCTAACAGCGGCTAAGGTCGCGGGGGGTATCTATCTGTAGGTGGGTGCTGAGAATCAGGTTTTTTTCGGCCCCTGCAGTTGCAGTTGCTCGGGGGTATCCGGCAGGCGTTCGACGACTGCCAGTTTTTCCGGTTGCTGACGGTTGCGCCACAGGCGAAACGCATTGAGTTCATCGTCGAGGGTTTTCATCAGCCAGGCGAGGACGGCGATGTCGTCGAGCATGCCAAACACGGGAATGAAATCCGGAATCGCGTCCACCGGGCTGAGGAAGTACATCAAACCCGCCACCACCGACACCAGGGCTTTGCCACTGATAGCGCGGTACTCGCCGCGCCAGTAGGCCAGGCACAATGCCTGAAGCAAGCGTAAATCGTCCTTGAGTTTACCGAGACGATTGCCTTGCGCGGCGCCTTTGCTGGCAACCGCAAACAGTAAGGTCGGTAAACGGCCACGCGCCAGCAGACGGCCGGCCAAGGGCAGGAATCGAGCGAAATTCCACGGAGCTTTCATCTATTCCTCCCGTTGAAATGTTATCCACACAAATTGTGGATAACCTTGTGAACAGAGCTGCATTTCAGCGCTGAAAGCCCCGTTTCATAAGGGCTGCGCTCAGATCGGGCGTTTTTTACTCACATAAAAAACCCCAATATTTCATTGACTTGGCTGCTCAGGGCGGCTAGCGATGGCAGTCTCATTGGCTATGACTCTCCCGACCGCCATCGGTTCGCTCTGTTTACCCTTGCCAGGGTCCAGATGCAACAACGCCCCGCATAAGCGAGGCGTTGTTGTCAGACCCATTACCGATTACTTGGCAGCAGCGGCTTCTTTGGCTGGATCCTTGATGGCCAGCAGTTCCAGGTCGAAGACCAGAACCGAGTTGGCCGGGATTGCCGGGCTTGGCGACTGTGCGCCGTAAGCCAGATCGCTAGGGATGTACAGTTTGTACTTCTCGCCAACGTGCATCAGTTGCAGACCTTCAACCCAACCCGGGATCACGCCGCTCACCGGCAGATCGATCGGGCTGCCGCGCTCGACGGAGCTGTCGAAGACGGTGCCGTTGGTCAGCTTGCCGGTGTAGTGAACGGTCACTACGTCAGTCGGCTTAGGCTGTGGGCCATCAGCTTTCTTGACGACTTCATACTGCAGGCCGGAAGCGGTGGTTGTCACACCAGCTTTCTTGCCATTTTCTTCGAGGAATTTCTTGCCGGCGGCTGCCGACTCTTCGCTCATCTTGGCCATACGCTCTTCAGCACGCTTCTGCAGCGCGGCGAAGGCTTCGACCAGTTCTTCATCTTTCAGCTTCTGTTCTTTCTTGCCGACGGCATCTTCGATGCCCTGGGCTACCGCTTTGGAGTCCAGATCATCCATGCCTTCCTGAGCCAGGCTCTTGCCCATGTTCAGGCCGATACCGTAGGAAGCTTTTTGCGCCGGGGTTTTCAGCTCTACGCTGGTCTGCGAATCACAACCCGCGAGGACCAGGCTAACCAGGGCAACCGCCGCCGCCAACCGATGCTGTTTCATGCTATTTCCTTGTTCATGCGCCGAAAGGGCAATCGAGTAAAGCCGCGAGCTTATCAGGCCGCCACGACCAATGGCTACCGGCATGAGAGCAGGAATCTTCCGATAAGTTCAGGGATTAAAACGCATTGGCGCGAAGCGACGATGAAGCTTCTGTCATCTCGTCCCGGCAATCGGCGTCGTTTCTTCTTGCATCATCTGGCGTAATGGCCACTTGCCGCACAGGGCTAGGCTCAGGCATAACAGCGGAACAAATCGACAAGGATGTTTATCTTGCGCCTCTTATTCCGTGTGCTGACCCTGATCGTCGTGCTGCTGGGACTGGTTCTCGCCGTGGTCCTGTATTACGTCGCCAATCCGAAACTGCCCTTCTACACCCCCGCCGAGCAGGTGCATTACCTCAATCAGTGGAGTGACGAAGACCGGCAAACCTACTATTTCACGCCCCAGGGTACGCAGGTCAAAGGCCTGCGCTATGAGTGGTTCCAGGCGCTGGAACTGCCCTTCTCGGCGCAACGTTTCGCCTCGCCTGATTACCTGGCGCGTTTCGGTTTTCTGATCGACCCGCAGCAGAAAGCCACGACGACCAACCCCGGCAACCTCCCCGTCGGTTTTGCCCGACATCAGAATCCCGGCAGCACCGAACAATATCTGGACATCACTTGCGCCGCTTGCCACACCGGCGAATTGCGCTTCCAAGGTCAGGCCGTGCGAATTGACGGAGGTACCGCGCAACATGTGCTGCCGTCCAGTGTGCCTACTTTGCGCGGCGGCAGTTTCGGACAGGCATTGGTGGCAAGTCTGACCGCGACTTACTACAACCCATGGAAATTCGAACGTTTCGCCAGAACCGTGCTGGGCGACGAATACGACGCGCGTCACGAGCAATTGCGCAAAGACTTCAAAACCTCACTGAATACATTCCTCAAAGTCGCCTGGAACGATACCCATCGCGGCCTCTACCCGACCGAAGAAGGCCCCGGCCGCGCCGATGCCTTCGGACGCATTGCCAACGCGACGTTTGGCGATGCGATTTCCCCCGCCAACTACCGCGTGGCCAATGCCCCGGTGGATTATCCACAGCTCTGGGATATGTGGTCATTCGACTGGGTGCAGTGGAACGGCTCGGCGCAGCAGCCGATGGCGCGCAATATCGGTGAAGCGTTGGGCGTCGGCGCCACCCTGAATTTTTTCGATGACAACGGCCAGCCACTGCAAGGCGAAGCACGCTATGCCTCCAGCGTGCGTGTGCGTGATCTGCACAAAATCGAAGAAACCCTGCAAAGGCTCAAGCCACCAGCCTGGCCAGAGGATCTGTTTGGCGCCATCGACAAACCCTTGGCAACCAAGGGCCGCACGCTGTTTGTCGAGAACTGCGCCGGTTGTCACGTACCGCGCCAGACTCAGGAAGGTGAGCGCTGGGTGCAGCATTTGCACATGCTGCCGGTCGCTGTCATCGGCACCGACCCGACCGCTGCCGACAATATCGCCAACCACCGTTTCGACCTGACAGCCCTGCAGTGGGATCTGCAAGAGCTGGAAAAAATGGACGTCAAACTGCATCCGACACCCAAGGCGCCACTGGACCTGAGCCAAATGTCGGTGGCCAAGGGCTTGGCTTACGTCACCGCCTTCGTCGAAGACCGCGCCTATCGCGAAGCCAACGTCACGCCGCAGGAAAAACCACGCCTGGACGGCTTCGGCCTGCCCATCGGCGTGCGCGAAAAACTCGCTTACAAGGCGCGCCCACTGGCGGGTGTCTGGGCCACCGCGCCGTTTTTGCACAACGGTTCAGTGCCGAGTATTTATGAGTTGTTGTCGCCGCAGGATGAACGCGTCACGACCTTTTTCAAAGGCACCTTCGAATACGATCCGCGACATTTGGGGTATCGCACCGAAGCGTTTACCAATGGCTTCCTGTTCGACACGCGCATCACCGGCAACCACAACAGCGGCCATGAATTCCGTGCCGGCGAACGTGGCAACGGCGTTATTGGCCGGCTATTACAGCCCGAAGAACGCTGGGCACTTCTTGAGTACCTGAAAGTCCTCGGCGGCCCACTGGAGGCGCAACTGCCATGATCTCAACCTTCAAGAAAGAACAGTCGCTGCTGGCCAGAATCTGGTTGTGGCTGGGTCGTGTACTGGGCAAGGTTCTGTTGATAGCGCTCGTCATCGGCCTGTTCGGCTGGGCCATCGCTACGGTCTGGTTTGCCTGGCAACACCGTGGCCCGGTGTCGGCGCAGGAGCAGATTCCCAGCGGCGAAGCGGCGATGACCCAGGACGTGATCCAGACCGCCGTACGCATCGTCGATCAACACCGAGAAAGCACCCGTTATCTGCGCGACGCCCATGCCAAGGCCCATGGCTGCGTGAAGGCGCAGGTGCAAGTGCTGCCGGAACTGGCGCAACCGCTGCGACAGGGCGTGTTCAGTGAGCCCGGAAAAACCTGGCAAGCGATGATTCGCCTGTCCAATGGCAATGCCTATCCACAGTTCGACAGTCTGCGCGACGCCCGGGGGATGGCGATCAAACTGCTCGATGTGCCGGGAAAATCCTTGCTGCGTGACCGCCAGGAGCAGCGCGAGCAGGATTTTGTGATGTTCAGCCACCCGAACTTTTTTGTCAGTGACGTCGCCGAGTATCGTCAGAACGTGTCGGCGCAGGCTGACGGCAAAAAGGTCATGGCATTTTTTCCGGGATGGGACCCGCGCACATGGCAGGTCCGCCATTTGTTTATTGCACTCGCAACCCTGTCACCGCCGCCGGACAGTCCGACCGCGACCACTTATTTTTCGGTATCGCCGTACAAATTTGGTGAAGCCAATGCAAAGTTTCGGGTGGCGCCGGCCCCGGAAAACTGCCCGGACTACACACTGCCAAAACAGAATCATGATTTACCGAACTTCTTGCGCAGCGCCTTAAACCAGCAACTGTCGACGGACCGGATACCGGCGTGTTTCGTCCTGCAGATCCAGCGTCAGGATGCCAACAAGTACATGCCGATCGAAGACACCAGCATCGAATGGCGCGAGCAGGATTCGCCGTTTGAAACCGTGGCGCGGATCACTCTGCCACCGCAGGACTTCGATACACCGGCGCTGAATCTGGCGTGTGACAATCTTTCGTTCAATCCGTGGT
Organism: Pseudomonas sp. 29; assembly: GCF_002754355.1. Lineage (NCBI taxonomy): Bacteria > Pseudomonadati > Pseudomonadota > Gammaproteobacteria > Pseudomonadales > Pseudomonadaceae > Pseudomonas > Pseudomonas sp. 29. Next base: position 4,806,152 of record NZ_PEEY01000001.1, on the reverse strand, counting down.
TCGGGCTTGAGGCGCATCGGCCGATTGGCGGGATCAACCGTTTGCGTAAAGCGGTGTATGAGGCAGTGAGCGATTATCGGCACAGCCAGAATGCCGCGCAGTAGAACGGTGTCAAAGCACCTTTGAGGACATGAAATCAATAAATCCCGGACAGCAAAAAGCCCGCACTAGGCGGGCTTTCTGTGGAATCTGGCGTTCAGTGTTCCAGATTCCGAATATGGCGCAGCGGACGGGACTCGAACCCGCGACCCCCGGCGTGACAGGCCGGTATTCTAACCGACTGAACTACCGCTGCGCGAAACGCTTGAAACGAATGGTGGGTGATGACGGGATCGAACCGCCGACATTCTGCTTGTAAGGCAGACGCTCTCCCAGCTGAGCTAATCACCCTTCGCTTCGTTACGGGACGCATTATGCCACAAGTTTTCGTAAAGTGTTGATTTAATTGAAGTTTTTTTCAAATAAATCCGAAAACCAGTAAAACGACACATCCCGCGGGTACAACCTTGGAGCAGAAAAAAACCCGCCTTGGCGGGTTTTTCCGTGGTGACCTGGCGTTCAGTGGTCCAGGTTACCGAATATGGCGCAGCGGACGGGACTCGAACCCGCGACCCCCGGCGTGACAGGCCGGTATTCTAACCGACTGAACTACCGCTGCGCTAAACACTTGAAACGAATGGTGGGTGATGACGGGATCGAACCGCCGACATTCTGCTTGTAAGGCAGACGCTCTCCCAGCTGAGCTAATCACCCTTCGCTTCGGTGTGGCGCGCATTCTACGGAGCGACCCAACCTCTGGCAAGCACTTTTTTAAATAATTTTCTCAGGCCTTCCAAAGGCTTAGAGAAGGGTTGGCCTATGGGACGGCGAAGACAATAATGCCCCCCTTTGTATAAAGGAGAGACTCACCCCATGTGGTTCAAAAACCTGCTTATCTATCGCCTGACCCAAGACCTGCCTGTCGATGCCGAGGCGCTGGAAACTGCACTGGCCACCAAACTGGCGCGTCCATGTGCAAGCCAGGAGTTGACCACCTACGGTTTCGTCGCGCCGTTCGGCAAAGGCGAAGATGCTCCACTGGTGCACGTCAGCGGTGACTTCCTGCTGATTTCCGCGCGTAAAGAAGAACGCATTCTGCCGGGCAGCGTCGTGCGTGACGCGGTCAAGGAAAAGGTCGAAGAGATCGAAGCCGAACAGATGCGCAAGGTCTATAAGAAGGAACGCGATCAGATCAAGGATGAAATCATCCAGGCGTTCCTGCCGCGCGCCTTCATCCGTCGCTCGTCGACCTTTGCCGCTATCGCGCCGAAACAGGGCCTGATCCTGGTCAACTCGGCCAGCCCGAAACGTGCCGAAGACCTGCTGTCGACCCTGCGTGAAGTGATCGGCACCCTGCCCGTCCGTCCGTTGACCGTGAAAATGGCACCGACTGCGGTCATGACTGACTGGGTCACCACCCAAAAAGCCGCTGATGACTTCTATGTACTGGACGAGTGCGAACTGCGCGACACCCACGAAGATGGCGGTATCGTGCGTTGCAAGCGTCAGGATCTGACCAGCGAAGAAATCCAGCTGCACCTGAGCACTGGCAAAGTCGTCACTCAATTGTCGTTGGCCTGGCAGGACAAACTGTCGTTCATGCTCGACGACAAGATGACGGTCAAACGTCTGAAGTTCGAAGATCTGTTGCAGGATCAGGCGGAGCAGGACGGTGGCGACGAGGCACTGGGTCAGCTGGATGCCAGCTTCACGCTGATGATGCTGACCTTCGGCGATTTCCTGCCAGCGCTGGTTGAAGCGTTGGGTGGGGAAGAGACTCCTCAAGGCATCTAAAGCCTTGTGATGTCAAAACTGTAGGAGTGAGCCTGCTCGCGATGAGGGACTGACATTCAACTAATGTGTTGATTGAAAGACCGCTATCGCGAGCAGGCTCACTCCTACATTTGTTTTGTGGTGTTCATTTAATAATAAGGAACAGGCCATGCGCGCACTGGCTGCACTCAGCCGCTTTGTCGGCAATACCTTCGCTTACTGGGTTCTGCTTTTCGCGGTGATTGCGTTCCTGCAACCGGCGTGGTTCCTCGGCCTGAAAAGCGCGATCGTGCCGCTGCTCGGGCTGGTGATGTTCGGCATGGGCCTGACCCTCAAACTCGACGACTTCGCTGCTGTCGCCCGCCATCCATGGCGCGTAGCGCTGGGCGTGGTTGCACATTTCGTGATCATGCCCGGTGTGGCGTGGTTGCTCTGCCAGATATTTCACCTGCCGCCGGAAATCGCTGTCGGAGTGATTCTGGTCGGTTGCTGCCCGAGCGGCACCTCGTCCAACGTGATGACCTGGCTGGCCCGAGGTGATCTGGCATTGTCGGTGGCCATTGCTGCCGTGACCACCTTCCTCGCCCCGCTGCTGACCCCGGCACTGATCTGGCTGCTGGCTTCGGCGTGGTTGCCGGTGTCGTTCATGGAGCTGTTCTGGTCGATCCTGCAAGTGGTGCTGCTGCCGATCATTCTCGGCGTGGTTGCCCAACGCATGCTCGGTGACAAGGTTCGTCATGCCGTGGACGTGTTGCCGCTGGTATCGGTGGTCAGCATCGTGATCATTGTCACCGCCGTGGTAGCCGCCAGTCAGGCGAAAATCGCCGAATCCGGCCTGTTGATCATGGCCGTGGTGATGCTGCACAACAGCTTCGGTTATCTGCTGGGCTATTTCACTGGGCGTTTGTTCAAGTTGCCGTTGGCCCAGCGTAAATCATTGGCGCTGGAAGTCGGCATGCAGAACTCCGGATTGGGCGCGGCATTGGCCAGTGCGCATTTTTCGCCATTGGCGGCGGTGCCGAGCGCGCTGTTCAGCGTCTGGCACAATATCTCCGGCGCGTTGCTGTCGACGTACTTCCGGCGCATGAGTGAAAAACAAGACCGCGAGGCACTGGCGCAACAGGCGGCCGACTGAGGCGCAAACTTGATCCCCGGGTTAATGCTCGTCACACTATTGCGCAACGCGGGGACGACCCTGCGGCTCGATCGAGTTATTAATCTGGGGACGACCCCGTCTATCGATGGAGGTCTTTCATGTCCTGGATCATTCTGTTTTTCGCCGGCCTGTTTGAAGTCGGCTGGGCCGTCGGCCTGAAATACACCGACGGTTTCACCCGCCCGCTCCCCACCGTTCTGACCGTTGCGGCCATGGCCATCAGCCTTGGCCTGCTCGGCCTTGCGATGAAGGAATTACCGTTGGGCACCGCCTATGCGATCTGGACCGGCGTCGGTGCGGTGGGCACGGTGATTGCCGGAATCATCCTGTTTGGCGAGTCGATGGCGTTGATTCGCCTGGCGAGTGTGGCGTTGATCATTACCGGGCTGATTGGCCTCAAGGTCAGCGCTTAGGCCACTACCGCTTTCGCGAGCAGGCTCGCTCCCACAGTTGATTGTATTCCTCTGACGGAACGCGATCGAATGTGGGAGCGAGCCTGCTCGCGAAGAGGCCCTTAAAATCGCCGGCTATCTGACTGCCCCGCGCAACTCCCCGACCAACACCTGCAACTTCGCCGGCTCAGCAGCATCAACGCCCACTGGCGCTCCTGCCACCAGTGTCACCCGCGACCACAACCGGTGAAAAAACCCTTTGTTCGGATCGCGGCTGAAGAAACTCCCCCACAGCCCTTGCAACGCCAGCGGAATCACCGGCACCGGTGTCTCTTCGAGAATCCGCGTGAGCCCGCCCCGGAACTCATTCATCTCGCCATCCGCCGTCAGCTTGCCTTCCGGGAAAATGCACACCAGCTCACCGTCCTTCAAATAGTGAGCAATTCGCGTGAAGGCCTTTTCGTAAATCTGGATGTCTTCATTCCGTCCGGCAATCGGAATCGCCCCCGCCGTGCGGAAGATAAAGTTCAGCACCGGCAGGTTGTAGATCTTGTAGTACATGACAAAGCGAATCGGCCGACGCACTGCGCCACCAATCAGCAAGGCATCGACAAACGACACGTGGTTGCACACCAGCAGTGCCGCGCCTTCATCCGGAATGGCTTCAAGGTTGCGGTGTTCGACGCGGTACATGGAATGGCTGAGCAGCCAGATCATGAAGCGCATGCTGAACTCGGGGACGATTTTGAAGATGTAGGCGTTGACCCCGATGTTCAGCAGCGACACCACTAGGAACAGTTGCGGGATCGACAGTTTGACCACGCTCAGCAGCACAATCGAGACGATGGCCGAGACCACCATAAACAGTGCGTTGAGAATGTTGTTGGCGGCAATCACCCTTGCCCGCTCGTTCTCGGCGGTGCGCGACTGGATCAAGGCATACAGCGGCACGATGTAGAAACCACCGAAAATGCCGAGACCGAGGATGTCGACCAACACCGCCCAGGTGTGCACGAAGCCCAGCACTTCAATCCAGCTGTGGCCGCTGACGCTGTCGGGAATCCCGCCGGAATGCCACCACAGCAGCAAACCGAATACGGTCAGACCGAACGAACCGAACGGCACCAGACCGATCTCGACCTTGCGCCCGGACAGCTTCTCGCAAAGCATCGAACCCAGCGCAATCCCGACCGAGAACACGGTGAGAATCAGGGTGACCACGGTCTCATCGCCGTGCATCCATTCCTTGGCGTAGGCGGGAATCTGCGTCAGGTAAATCGCCCCGACAAACCAGAACCACGAGTTGCCGACGATCGAGCGCGACACTGCTGGCGTCTGGCCCAGACCGAGTTTCAGCGTGGCCCAGGATTGACTGAAGATATTCCAGTTCAGGCGCATTTCCGGGGAGGATGCCGCCGCGCGCGGGATGCTGCGGCTGGCCAGATAACCCAGCACGGCGATCCCGACGATGGCGCAGGACACCAACGGTGCATAGTGCGAAGAGGACATGATGACCCCGGCACCAATCGTCCCGGCGAGAATCGCCAGAAACGTGCCCATCTCCACCAGGCCGTTGCCGCCCACCAGCTCATCCTCGCGCAAGGCCTGCGGCAGGATCGAATACTTCACCGGCCCGAACAGCGCCGAATGGGTCCCCATGGCGAACAGCGCCACCAGCATCAGCGACAAGTGATCGAAGAGAAAACCGACCGATCCTACGGCCATGATCGCGATTTCCGCGAGCTTGATCAGACGGATCAGCGCGTCCTTGGCGAATTTTTCCCCGAACTGCCCGGCCAGTGCCGAGAACAGGAAAAACGGCAGGATAAACAGCAACGCACACAGGTTGACCCAGATCGAACGGTCACCCTCGATGGTCAGCCGATAAAGAATGGCGAGGATCAGCGACTGCTTGAACACGTTGTCGTTGAACGCGCCGAGCGACTGCGTGATGAAGAACGGCAAGAAGCGCCGGGTGCGCAGCAGGTTGAACTGTGAGGGGTGACTCATCTTCCGTGTTTCCCTGATGTTTAAGGTAGAGAGGCCTGGGTACTGCTTATTGGATTCTCGAACAGCGATCCAGGCCACACCTTACCTAAACTTTTCCGGTTATTTCTTCAAACCTGCGATGCACGGCGAGACAAACAGCTCGCCCCGCCAGGCGCCTTGCACGGTACGTTTGCCGACGATCAGCCACATCAGCGCCAGCAACATCACCAACAGCGTGCCGACGACGCTGAAAAACGTCAGGTTCAGGGTGCTCGCCAGTTTCAGGGTTGCCAGCGAATACACGCCCAACGGGAAGGTGAAGCCCCACCAGCCGAGGTTGAACGGGATGCCGTCACGCAAGTAACGCACGGTGATCAGCAGCGCCATCAGCATCCACCACAGCCCGAAGCCCCACAGGGTAATGCCGGCAATAAGCCCAACACCCGAGGCAATTTCACCGATACCGGGCAGACCGTTCGCCGCGAATATCGCCGGCGCATCACCGCCCAACAGCAACATGCCCAGCGCACCGGTGCCGATCGGGCCGAGGGCCAGCCAGCTCGACGCCGCCATATTTTCGTGGGGCAGTTTGTGCAGGGCCATGCGCAGCAGCAGGATGGTCAGAATGCTGAACGCTACCGGTAGGGAAAAGGCCCAGAGCACGTAGCTTGTCGTCAGTACCACCAATTGTGAGTGGGCATCGGTGAGATGCGGCGCGAGCAAACCACCGCTGGCCGCCGCCACTTCTGCCGCCACGACCGGCAGCAACCAGACGGCGGTCATCTGATCAATGCTGTGTTCCTGACGGGTAAACATCATGTAAGGGATCAACACGCCGCAGGCCAGCGACATGGCCACATCAATCCACCAAAGCACTTCGGCGAGGTGAATCACGCCGTCACCCCAGCGCGGCAGGCCAAACAGCAGAAAGCCGTTGATGATGGTCGCCAGGCCCATGGGAATCGTGCCGAAGAACATCGATACCGTGGAGTGGCCGAAAATCCGCCGGGCCTCGTCGAAGAACAGCATCCAGCGCGCGGCGTAGGCAACGGTAAACAGGCTGAATAACAGAATGTTGAACAACCACAAACCTTCAGCAATGGCGTGCAGGCCTGGAATGGCCAATGGCAGTTGCGCCAACGCCAACGCCAGCACACCAGTGCCCATGGTCGCTGCGAACCAGTTGGGGGTGAACTGGCGGATCACTTCACGCGGGTGCTGAAGCTGGCGGAACGGTTTGATGCCGGGTTTGGCGCTGTTGGGGCAAGTCATCATGGAGTCCTCTCCTCTGGTGAGGTTGAGTCCATGGTAGAACCGAATCGAATATCTATATAACGGGTAATTTCTCTAACTGTTATCTGTTTTACCAATAAGCAGTCAGACGCTGCCTTCGCTCTCGATCACCAGAATCCGCGCTGCACCTTGCGGATGGGCGACATGCTCGGTGCCGACACTCGCATAGAAGATGTCACCGACCTCAAGCTGCACCTGTTTTTCTTCGCCCAGATCGCGGTAATGCATCAGCACTTGACCATCCAGCACCACAAACACTTCCTCGCCGTCGTTGATGTGCCATTTGTACGGCTGATCCGTCCAGTGCAGGCGCGTGGTGATGCCGTTCATGTTGGCGATGTCCAGCGCGCCCCAAGCGCGCTCGGCAGTGAAAGTCTTGCTGCGGATAATCTTCATGGGTCGATCCGTGAGAAGAAGGCTGGGCAAGGCTAACCGAAATAGAGGGGGTTATGGAGCGCGGCACACTTTGGCTGCGGCTGGGCGCAGGCTGAGCAGCAGCGCGCCAATGGCCAACACGATCAACACCACCCCGTAACCATCGGTGGTTGCCAGCAAACCGTAGCTACGCGACAAGTGCCCGGCGAGCAACGCCGGCAGGCAGAACGCCAGATAACTGAGCACGTAATAGGCCGCCATCAATCCTGCCCGCTCATGGGGCAAGGCCAGCGGCACCAGGCTGCGCACGGCGCCGAGGAATCCCGAGCCAAAGCCGCAACCGGCCACCAGCGTGCCGAGGAAAAACAGCGACAGGCTGGCGCTGTGCACGCCCAGCAGAATCAATACCAGACCGATCGGCAGCAGGCTCGCGCCCAACTGCAAGGCCCGGACGGCAGGACGATTGCGCATCGTGAAAATCATCAGCGCACCAGTCACCGTCAGGGCCGCAACGGTGGCGCCGCCGATCAGATTCGAGTCCGAGCCAGTGGCGGTGCGCACCAATGACGGTGCCAGCGATGCATAAAAGCCGCCGAGCGCCCAGGTTGCCGTGTTCAGTGGCAACACGCGCCACAAGGTGGCCCGCGCTTGAGTCGGCACGTGCAGTGTCGGCCGCAACGAGGCCCACGCCCCGGCTTGCGGAGTGACGCTTTCCGGTAAGTGCCAGACATAAAGGCCCTGCAACACAAACAGCGCGAGCAGCAGCCAGTAGGTCAGTTGCAACGGTGCCGGCGCAAACTCCGCCAGCAAACCACAACCCATGCCGCCCAAGGCCATGCCGAGCAACGGCGCGACACTGTTGATCAACGGCCCCTGCTGACGATCGGCGTCGAGCAGGGTCGCGCTTAAAACAGCGGTGGCCATGCCGGTGGCAAATCCTTGCAGAACACGCGCGCTGATCAGCCACGCCACGCTGTCGGCGTAGATAAACAGCAGCATCGCCAACGCGTTGAGCAGCACGGCGGCGAAGATCACCGGTTTGCGTCCCAGGTGATCGGAAAGCGAGCCGACAGTTAATAGCGCCGCCAACAGACTGAGCGCATAAACGCCGAAGATCAGCGTCAGCATGGTTGCCGAGAAGTGCAGCTGATCCTGATACAGGTGATACAGCGGCGTTGGCGCCGTGGATGCTGCGAGAAAACTCAGTAAAGTAATCGCCAGAAACCACAGGCTGGATCGATTGGAAGCAAGGCTGGTCATGGGCACACTCCGCAAAAGCTAATTTTTTGCTTTTGCGGAGTGTGCTACTGCCTTGCGCTTAAAGCAAATTCTTTGTGTTAAGGTCTGCCGCATGGCTATTAAAGAAGGTTTACGCCCCGGCGGCCGCAGTGCCCGGGTGCAAGATGCAATTCATTCGGCAGTCCGTGCGCTCCTGCAAGAACAGGAGCGCTCGAGCGTGACCGTCCCGCAGATCGCCGCGCGGGCAGGCGTTACACCGTCGACGATTTACCGGCGCTGGGGTGACCTGTCGGCATTGTTGGCCGACGTCGCCCTCGCCCGCATGCGTCCGGACAGCGAACCGGCGCAAACCGGCAGCTTGCGCAGTGATATTCGTGCGTGGGCCGAGCAATATCTCGACGAGATGAGTTCGGAGCCTGGGCGCAACATGATGCGCGACGTGCAGGCGAGCGCTACGCCGGGGTATTGCGTGACGATCATTGGCGCGCAGTTGCAGACGATCATCGCGCGACATCCCGATGAGGCGGCGCCGAGTGTTGATCGGTTGATCAATCTGGTGGTTGCGCCGGTGGTGTTCCGGATTCTGTTTTCGGCGGCGGCGCTGGAGGTGGATGAACTGCATCGGCTGATCGATATTGCGCTGCGTCAGGACTGACGCCTTCGCGAGCAGGCTCGCTCCCACAGTGGAATGCATCGCAAATATGGGAGCGAGCCTGCTCGCGAAGGGGCCCACCCGATCACCCCAGAAACCGAGGGGTTCCCCGCCTGCGACACCCCACCACGCCACGACCTTGGTCGACACTGACTAACCGCCCCGCGCATGCGAGACTGTCCGCCCGGGCAGGAGTGCCGGGGAGTCTTTTGTCGGGAGTGTTGCATGTCGCTGTCCACCGGGCTGATCGCCGCCGTCGCCCTGGCCTATATGGCCATCATGTTCGCCATCGCCTTCTACGGCGACCGCCGCAGCGCGCCGTTGCCGCCGCGCGTGCGTGCCTGGGTGTACAGCCTGTCGCTGGCGGTTTATTGCACCAGCTGGACGTTCTTCGGCGCTGTCGGTCAAGCCGCCGAGCAATTGTGGTCATTCCTGCCGATTTACCTCGGGCCGATCCTGCTGCTGGTCGGCGCGCCGTGGGTCCTGCAGAAAATGGTGATGATCAGCAAACAGGAGAACATCACCTCCATCGCTGACTTTATCGCCGCGCGCTACGGCAAATCGCAATCGCTGGCGGTGGTCGTCGCGCTGATCTGTCTGGTCGGCGTCCTCCCCTACATCGCCCTGCAACTCAAAGGCATCGTCCTCGGCGTGAACCTGCTGATCGGCGCCGGTGCCGACGCCATGGGCACCCGCGCCCAGGACACCGCGCTGATCGTGTCGCTGGTGCTGGCGCTGTTCACCATCGTCTTCGGCACACGCAACCTCGACGCCACCGAGCACCACCGTGGCATGGTGTTGGCGATTGCCTTCGAATCGCTGGTCAAACTGTTCGCCTTTCTCGCCGTCGGCGCCTTCGTCACCTATGGCCTTTACGACGGCTTTGATGATCTGTTCAATCAGGCCATGCTCGCCCCGCGTCTTGGGGAATACTGGAAAGAAACCATTAACTGGCCGTCGATGGTGGTGCAGACCGGCGTGGCGATGATGGCGATCATTTGCCTGCCACGGCAGTTCCACGTGACGGTGGTGGAGAACATCGATCCGCAGGATCTGCGGCTGGCCAAATGGGTGTTTCCCGCTTATCTGGCGTTGGCCGCGCTGTTTGTCGTGCCGATCGCGCTCGCTGGTCAGATGCTGTTGCCACGCGATGTACTGCCCGACTCCTTCGTGATCAGCCTGCCACTGGCGCAGGCCCATCCGGCGCTGGCGATGCTGGCGTTTATCGGTGGCGCGTCGGCGGCGACCGGCATGGTGATTGTCGCCAGCGTGGCGTTGTCGACCATGGTGTCCAACGACATGCTGTTGCCGTGGTTGCTGCGGCGCAACAACGCCGAGCGCCCGTTCGAGGTGTTCCGCCAATGGATGCTCTCGGTACGCCGCGTCAGCATCGTGGTGATTCTGTTGCTCGCCTATGTCAGCTACCGCTTGCTCGGCTCGACGGCAAGCCTGGCGACCATCGGGCAGATCGCGTTCGCCGCCGTGACTCAACTGGCGCCCGCCATGCTCGGCGCGCTGTACTGGAAACAGGCCAACCGGCGCGGCGTTTTCGCCGGTTTGGCCGCCGGTACTTTCCTGTGGTTCTACACCTTGATCCTGCCGATCGCCGCGCACAGCCTCGGCTGGTCGTTAAGCAGTTTTCCAGGGCTGGCATGGTTGCACAGCAATCCGCTGAACCTGCCGATTAGCCCGCTGACCCAAGGCGTAGTGCTGTCGCTGGCCGGCAACTTCACCCTGTTCGCTTGGGTTTCGGTGCTGTCGCGTACCCGCGTATCGGAACACTGGCAGGCCGGACGTTTCATCGGTCAGGAGATCAGTGCGCGGCCGAGCGCACGCTCGATGCTGGCGGTGCAAATCGACGACTTGCTGCAATTGGCCGCGCGTTTTGTCGGTGAGGAACGTGCGCGCCAGAGCTTCATTCGCTTCGCCTATCGCCAGGGCAAAGGCTTCAACCCCAACCAGAATGCCGACGGCGAGTGGATCGCCCATACCGAGCGGTTGCTGGCCGGTGTACTCGGCGCTTCGTCGACGCGCGCAGTGGTAAAAGCCGCCATCGAAGGTCGGGAAATGCAGCTGGAGGACGTCGTGCGCATCGCCGACGAAGCCTCCGAGGTGCTGCAGTTCAACCGTGCCTTGCTGCAGGGTGCGATCGAGAACATCACCCAAGGCATCAGCGTGGTCGACCAGTCACTGAAACTGGTGGCCTGGAACCGTCGTTATCTGGAGCTGTTCAACTACCCCGACGGCTTGATCAGCGTCGGTCGGCCGATTGCTGACATCATTCGCTACAACGCCGAGCGCGGCCTGTGCGGCCCCGGCGAAGCGGAAGTCCACGTTGCCCGCCGCTTGCACTGGATGCGTCAGGGCCGCGCGCACACCTCTGAACGGCTGTTCCCCAACGGCCGAGTGATCGAGCTGATCGGCAACCCGATGCCGGGGGGCGGTTTCGTCATGAGTTTCACCGACATCACCGCGTTCCGCGAAGCCGAGCAGGCACTCACCGAAGCCAATGAAGGGCTGGAACAACGGGTCAGCGAACGCACTCAGGAACTGTCGCAACTCAACGTCGCGCTGACCGAGGCGAAGGGCACCGCCGAAGCCGCCAATCAGTCGAAAACCCGCTTTCTCGCGGCGGTCAGCCATGACTTGATGCAACCACTGAACGCCGCTCGGCTGTTCTCCGCCGCCCTCTCCCATCAGGACGATGGCTTGAGCAGCGAGGCGCAGAAACTGGTGCAGCACCTCGACAGCTCACTGCGTTCGGCCGAGGACCTGATCAGCGATCTGCTGGATATTTCTCGCTTGGAAAACGGCAAGATCAACCCCGATCGCAAGGCGTTTGCGGTCAATGAACTGTTTGACACGCTCGGCGCGGAATTCAAGGCACTGGCGCAGGAAAAGGGTTTGAAGTTCCGGGTGCGCGGCAGCCATCTGCGCATCGACAGCGACATCAAATTGCTGCGGCGCATTTTGCAGAACTTCCTGACTAACGCTTTCCGCTACGCCAAAGGCCCGGTGCTGCTGGGCGTGCGGCGGCGCGGCGGCGAATTGTGTCTGGAGGTGTGGGATCGCGGGCCGGGGATTCCGGAAGATAAACAGCAAGTGATTTTCGAAGAGTTCAAACGCCTCGACAGTCATCAGACCCGCGCTGAAAAAGGCCTCGGCCTGGGTTTGGCAATTGCCGATGGTTTGTGCCGGGTGCTCGGTCACACCTTGCGGGTGCGCTCGTGGCCGGGTCGCGGCAGTGTGTTCAGCGTCAGCGTGCCGCTCACTCACTCGCAGGCCCAACCGGCAAGCGCTGCAGCCGAAATGAATGGCAGGTTGCCAAGCGGCGCGCGGGTGCTGTGCATCGACAATGAAGACAGCATTCTGATCGGCATGAACAGCCTGCTCAGTCGCTGGGGATGTCAGGTGTGGACAGCGCGCAATCGCGAAGAATGTGCAGCACTGTTAAATGACGGCGTGCGACCGCAACTGGCGTTGGTCGACTATCACCTTGACCACGGCGATACCGGCACTGAGCTGATGGCGTGGTTGCGCACGAGCCTGGGTGAGCCGGTGCCGGGGGTGGTGATCAGCGCTGACGGGCGACCGGAGATGGTCGCCCAGGTGCATGCGGCGGGGCTGGATTATCTGGCCAAACCGGTGAAGCCGGCGGCGTTGCGGGCGTTGTTGAGTCGGTATTTACCGCTGTAGAAGCAAAAAATCGCAGCCTCCGGCTCCTGCATTGGTATGGCGTACATCCTGTGGGAGCTGCCGGAGGCTGCGATCTTTTGATCTTTATTCAGGGAGTTCGACGAGACCATCGACATCGGTCATCGCCCGCTCCAGCAAATCCGCCGGCAAGCTCTTGCTCGCCCGGGCGCCGAGCAATTTCAGCTGCTCACTGCGACTGACCAGATTACCGCGTCCTTCTGTCAGCTTGTTGCGCGCTGAGCTGTAGGCTTTGTCCAACTGCTGCAGGCGATTGCCGACCTCATCCAGATCCTGAATGAACAGCACGAACTTGTCGTACAGCCACCCGGCGCGCTCGGCGATTTCCCGGGCGTTCTGGCTCTGGCGCTCCTGCTTCCACAGACTGTCAATCACCCGCAACGTCGCCAACAAGGTGGTCGGGCTGACGATGACGATGTTGCGGTCGAAGGCTTCCTGAAACAGCGATGGCTCAGCCTGCAAGGCTGCCGAAAATGCGGCCTCGATCGGCACGAACAGCAAAACGAAATCGAGGCTGTGCAGGCCTTCAAGACGTTTGTAATCCTTGCCGGCCAGGCCTTTGACGTGATTGCGCAACGACAATACATGCTGCTTGATCGCGATCTGCCCGAGGCTGTCGTCGTCGGCTGCAACGTACTGCTGATAGGCGGTGAGACTCACCTTGGAGTCCACCACGACTTGCTTGTCGCCGGGCAGGTAAATGATCACGTCAGGCTGGAAGCGCTCGCCATCCGGGCCTTTGAGGTTGACCTGGGTCTGGTATTCGCGGCCCTTCTCCAGACCGGCGTGTTCGAGCACGCGCTCAAGAATCAGCTCGCCCCAGTTGCCTTGGGTTTTCTGGCCTTTGAGGGCGCGGGTGAGGTTGGTGGCTTCGTCGCTCAGGCGCAGATTGAGCGCCTGCAAGCGTTCCAGTTCCTTGGCCAGGGAGAAGCGCTCGCGGGCCTCGGCCTGATAACTTTCTTCCACCCGTTTTTCGAAGGACTGGATGCGCTCCTTGAGCGGATCAAGCAACTGCCCGAGCCGCTGCTGACTGGTCTCGGCAAAGCGCTGCTCGCGCTCATCGAAGATCTTCCCGGCCAGTTCGGCAAACTGCGCACGCAGTTCATCGCGCGAGCCTTGCAGGTCGTTGAGGCGTTGCTGGTGGCTTTCCTGTTGCTCGCGCAGTTCGGCGTTCAGCGAAGCGGCTTGTGCGTCGAGGCGGCGCAGCTCAGCTTCCTTGTTCGCGCGCTCAAGGTTCCAGGCGTGGGAGGCATCGCGGGCGTCATCACGCTCGATCTGCAGCAGCTCGACTTCCCGGCGCAGCGCTGCCAGATCAGCTTGCTTGGCGGCGTTGGCCTGGCCGAGATCGGCGACTTCATCGCGACTGGCGTCGAGCTGCGCGTTGAGTCCGTCCTGCGCCAGTTGCGCCATGGCCAGCCGCTCTTCGAGCAAGGCGACCTCGGCCTGGCCGTTACTCGCCCGGCGTTGCAGTTGCCAGGCCAGCGCCAGCAGTGGCAATCCCGCCCCTGCAAGCCCCAGCAATACGCTGGTCAAGTCCATCGCCATAGCCACTCCCGCCGATCTTATAAAGCCTGAAGGTTAACCAAGGTGTCAGGTCTTGGACAGCTCAGTCTTCGAGCAGACCGAGTTCCTGTTGCGCACGACGGTCACCGGCACGAGCGGCCTGACGCAGCAGATCCTGACCGATGCGACGATCCCGGGCGTTACCGCACTCACGGCACATCAACTGACCGAGACGGCTTTGCGCAGCCACCACGCCTTCACGCGCCGGTTGTTTGAGCAGGCGCCCTGCGATGTGCTTGGCATTATGACTGTCGCTCAGGCGCGGGCTGTCGAGCAGCCATTCTGCGACGCGAACGGAAAATCGCTTGGGCGGGGTAACAGGAGAAGGTTGTGAGGTAACAGAGTCTGATACTGAGCGAAACTTCATAAAGCACTGTGGGACGAATCGGAAGGCGCGCCACTCTACTCTCTTTTTCTTACAGGTAAAGTCGAAAAACAACCCGGCACGCCCGTCCTAGAGCAAGCGCTCGGGACAATCCACAGAAGCTGTGGATAACTCAGTGGACAACCGCCCTCCAACCGCCGCAAAGCCTTATGGAATGGGGCTCGCAGTCAAACTGACGATTTTTTCACCAACAAAAAAAAGCGATGTTTTTCATTGACTTAAACTTTCGATGCAGGCAGCCAGTGGAGTCAGGATTGGTATGACAGTGCCGTTACAGCTTGCGCAACTAATGTGCACAAGTACCTGTTACCCGGTTATATCGATGCGCTTTTTCGGGTCGTTTTGCTAACCGGTCTGGGGATAAACCGGCCTGGCACGCGGCTTGATGAACAAATCTTCACCGACCGACGGTCAAGCGCTGCGCCAAATGCGGGCAATTCTGCGCCCCCCAAAGCAGACTCAATCGGCCTCTGCAATGTTTTTCTACTCGAAGTTTGCTTTACCCGTTTCGATCCGTTAGTATCCGCGGCGTTAGTACCAAGCTGAAAGTCAATTCCGGTCGAACACATCCCCACGGTCTGCCTTCTTCCAAGAAGCCCTACCGAAAAAAGCGGGAACGACCCCTCGATGGTTTCCAGGTAAATCTTGCGACAACACAGCCTTCCAATGACGTGAAGGGTGTTGCGAAGAACACTTACTCTGACCGAACCAACCTGCAAATTGATCAGGATCTTCACCCCGGGCCCAGAACCTTTGCCCTCGTTGTGATGCCTGCCCTCCTAAGTACCTACCTGCCAGCCCAAGCGCGCCAACTTAATAGCGCTTCAAACTGGCTGCTTTGTTCCAGTCGGGTTCTTCGTTCGACCAATGGTGGTCGACGTTACTGGAACGTTTTAACGTTGCACGGTTCTTATCCGTGTCATTTGTAGGAACACCTAATAACTATGTCTACTCAAATCCATACTCAGGATGCCATTCGCACCCTAACCAACGCTTTTGCACCAATGAACTGCCTGATCATGGCCGCTCGCAAAGGCTGCTTCAGCTTCACACTGGTCAACGAACACGGTATCGCCCGCCACAGCGAGCGTCTGTACCCCGATCAGTACTCCAGCGCTGAACCGCTGCAGGCCGTGATCGATCGTACCCGTCAGGCACTGGTTGCCTGAGAGCCGAAAAGGCTGCAAAAGCAAAAGCCCCGCACACAATGCGGGGCTTTTTATTGCCTGATGTTTCGCTTTTACCCCTCAGCGGCTAAGCACCATCGGATATAACGGATATTCCCCGCAGCGGGAAATATTTTAAAAACAGTCCTTTACGTCGTGAATATGACACTACACTTCAACTCAAGCGGCATGATCCGCTTGCGGCGAGCCTGAACCGATCCATAGCTGCCAAGCCCCCCTTCAGGACTCGCCATTAATAACAAGAACCGAGGGTTTTATGGGTATCGCTGCCAGCGAACTGTGCCGCTACGTGATCCGTCCTACGCTGATTTATCTGGGACGCCACAGCGCGACCGCCGAATCTCTCCTGCTGGGCATCGCCGCCAGCCAGTCTGCCCTGGGTTCCGCCCTGCATGACCGCCGTGGCCACGGTCTCTACCGTATCGCCGAGCATCGCCACCAGGCACTTTGGGATGATTATCTGGCGCTCGATCCGGAACGTGCCAGCCTGGTTCGCGGCCTCGCCAGTCAGCATGCTTTTCTGACCGGCCCGCACCTGGAACTGACGGTCAATCTGCGCTACGCCACAGCCATTGCCTGGTTGCTGGTAGAAGAACAAAACCCCACCCTCCCCGACTCCAACGATTTGCTGGGAATGGCGCGTATCTGGCGTCAGACCTTTCAACCCCAAGGTCGTCTGCGTGACTTTACTTACGCCTGGCACACCTGTGTTTCAACGGTGAATCAGATCGCTTGCTGATCCGTCCGGTTTCAGAAGATCGGCCAACAGGTCGCGAATCTGGTCGGATTGTCCTACAAAACCGCTCTAACTCAAGGCATACGGACTATAGCGCTGGGACGAAAATGTTGGTAATTTTCGCCCCGGTGATCATCAGGAGTTCTAATAATGAAAAAAGTCATGCTCAAAACCACCCTTAGCCTCGCCGTTACCATGGCATCCACCCAGATCTTCGCAGCTGGCTTTGCCATCAACGAACACAGTATCAGCGGGATGGGCACCGGTTACGCTGGACGATCTTCTTCTGCCGACGACGCAAGCACTGTTTATGGCAACCCTGCCGGCATGTCGCGCCTCAAGCGCGAACAAGTCACTGGCGGTGTTGCATTCCTCGATGCAAAAACCGATATCAGCGACGCCAGCTCCAGCCCTAACCGTGGCAGCAACAAAGGCGACATGGTGCCCTTCACCTCCGTACCTATGGGCTTCTACGTCAAACCGATCGATGATCACTGGGCATTCGGCCTCGGCGTCTACGTGCCGTTCGGCCTGATTACCGACTATGAAAACAACTTTGCCGGCCGCTACTTCGGCAGCAAGTCCGAAGTACAAGTCATCACTTTCCAGCCAACTGTCAGCTACGCCTTCAACGACAAGGTGTCGATCGGTTTCGGTCCGACCATCAACCGCATCGACGGCACGCTGGAATCCAACCTGTCGATCTCTCCGGCGTTCCCGGACGGCAAGGTCAAGATCAAGGGTGACGACACCGCGCTGGGCTACAACATCGGTGTGCTGGTACAAGCCACTGACACCACGCGTCTGGGTCTGACTTACCACTCGAAAGTCGACTACAAGCTCGAAGGCAACACCAAGGTCAACTACGGTGTGCTCGGTGCGATCGGTCTGGGCGCCAACCAGAAGTACGATGCTTCGCTGAAGATCACCACGCCTGAATCCATCGACTTCTCGGTCACCCAGGCGATCAACGATCGCTGGAACGTGTATGCCGGTTCGACCTGGACCCGCTGGAGCCAGCTGGAAAAAATCACCGTCAAGAACTCTGGTGTGCAGCCTTTGCTCGCCGGTCAGTTCGGTGAGATCACCGAAGACCAGAACTGGCACGACTCCTGGGCGTACGCCGTGGGTACTTCGTATCAGTTGAACAAGGAATGGGTACTGCGTACCGGTCTGACCTTCGACCAGTCGCCGACCAACAACGTCGACCGTTCGCCACGCATCCCGACCGGCGACCGGACCATCTTCAGCATCGGTGCCGGCTGGAGCCCGACTGAAGACCTGACCATCGACGTTGCCTACTCGTACCTGAAGGAAGAGTCGGTGAAGATCCGCAACGAAAACGATCGTGGTCAGACCTACGACGCCAAGTATGAAAACTCGGCAAACGGTTTCGGTGTCGGCGCGACCTACCGCTTCTGATGCTGCACGGCGAGGCTAACCCTCGCCGACAAAAAAGCCCCGCTCTCTTTGCAGAAAGCGGGGCTTTTTATTGCCTTGAGTTTACTCACCACCACAACACACTTCCCAGGCTCGCTCCCACAAAAAACAGCGCTAAGGTTTCAGCGGTTTCGAGGCGATAGCCTTCTCGATCGCAGCAATAAACTCCGGATCATCCGGCTTGGTCAGACTGGAAAAATTGGCGATCACCTTGCCTTGGCGATCAACCACATATTTATAGAAATTCCATTTCGGCGCGCTGCTCTGTGCCGCCAATATCTGGAACAGATGCGTAGCGTCATCACCACGAACCTTTTGTGGCTCGGTCATATTGAACGTCACGCCATAGTTGGCGTAGCAGACCTTGGCAGTCTCGGCGCTGTCCTTGGACTCCTGTTTGAAGTCGTTGGAAGGCACCCCGAGCATTTGCAAACCTTGCCCTTCGTAGCGCTTATGCAGCGCCTCAAGACCTTCGAACTGCGGCGCAAAACCGCAGAAACTGGCAGTGTTGACCACCACCAGCGGCTTGTCGGCGTATTGCTGGCACAGATCAATGGATTCCTTGGCTCGCAACTTGGGTAGCGAGCCTTGCAGCAATTCGGGACAGTCGGCAGCCTGGGCCAGACCAGTCAACGCCATCAGCAACGCGGGAACAGCACACCAGCGCATCAGCATGTCGAGCATCCTTGAGCAGTCGTTCAGGATTCGACGTTACTCGTCATGCCCGCTTCTAGCAAATGCTCATGCCCAACTGCATCAAGGCCAGACCGCCCTGCTGCCAGCCCCACCACACCAGCGCCAGCACAGCGGCGCCGAGTGCCGTGATGGCCAATCGTCGCCAGAATCGGCTCATGCAGCGCTCGCTGCGGCTTGCAGGCGTGCGACCGGACGCTCACGCACCGGCCAGTTCAGCGCGGCTGCCAGCAGGCTCAGCAGAACCGCCACTTGCCAGATCAAGTCATAACTCCCGGTTCGGTCATACACCACCCCGCCCAGCCAGCCGCCAAGGAACGATCCCAACTGATGGAAGAGGAACACGATGCCACCGAGCATGGACAGGTTTCGCACCCCGAACAAGGTCGCCACCGTACCGTTGGTCAACGGCACCGTCGACAGCCACAGGAAACCCATGGCCATGCCAAACAGGTACGCCGACGTGGTCGTCACCGGCAGCCACAGGAACAACACGATCACCACTGCGCGCAGCAGATACAACGCGGTGAGCAAGCGCGGCTTGGACATGCGTCCGCCGAGCCAGCCGGCGGTGTAGGTGCCGAAGATATTGAACAGCCCGATCAACGCCAGCACCGTGGTGCCGACACTGGCCGGCAGATGCTGATCGACCAGATAGGCCGGCAAGTGCACACCAATGAACACCACCTGAAAACCGCAAACGAAAAAACCAAACGCCAGCAGCCAGAACCCGGAATGCGAGCAAGCTTCGCGCAACGCTTCGGACAGGGTTTGTTCATGGCCGAGCACCGGCAACGGCTTGTCCTTGAGCATGCTCACCAGCGGCACGATCAGCGCCA
Source organism: Pseudomonas sp. 29 (assembly GCF_002754355.1). Lineage (NCBI taxonomy): Bacteria > Pseudomonadati > Pseudomonadota > Gammaproteobacteria > Pseudomonadales > Pseudomonadaceae > Pseudomonas > Pseudomonas sp. 29. Next base: position 4,786,687 of record NZ_PEEY01000001.1, on the reverse strand, counting down.
CCAGCAAGCCCAATACCAACAACGCCGCCGACCAGCCGAGCCAGCCAATCAAGCCGAGGGTACCCGGCAACATGGCGAACTGGCCGAAAGAACCGGCGGCGCTGGCGATACCCATGCCCATGCTGCGTTTTTCCGGCGGCACCGCGCGGCCGACGACGCCGAGGATCACCGAGAACGAGGTGCCGGACAGACCAATGCCGATCAGCAGGCCGGCGCTCAGTGATAGCGTTACCGCCGAATCAGACAGGCCCATGCACACCAGACCCACCGCGTAGAGCACCCCACCGACGAGCACCACTTTTGCCGCGCCGAAGCGGTCAGCCAATGCACCGGTAAACGGTTGCGCCAGGCCCCAGATCAAATTCTGCAAGGCAATGGCGAAGGCGAACACCTCTCTCCCCCAGCCGAACTGAGCGCTCATCGGTGACAGAAACAACCCGAAGCCGTGCCGCACGCCCAATGACAACGCCAGGATCAGCGCACTCCCCAGCAACACCCAACCGCACGTACGCCACATCGATGTCATTGTTATTCTCCGCTTGCGGGTATATACCCGCTTGAGTTTGGAAAAACCGGCCTCAGGCCAGTTCATCCAGCAATCTGAGCAAGGTTTCACGCTTCTCGGCGCCCAGTCGGTCGATCAACCGCTGCTGCGCTGCTTCCCAGGCCGGCAGTGCCGCTGCCAGGCGTTGCACGCCGGTCTCGGTGAGTTTGACGATGCGGTTGCGCATGTCCTCGCCTTCGGCCAGCGCCACCAGCCCCTCACCTTCCAGCACCCGCAGATTGCGCCCGAGGGTGCTGCGATCCAGGCCCATCGCCTCGGCGAGTTCGGAAATGCTCGGTTGATCCAGACGCTGCAGATTGCACAGCAAAGAATACTGGGCAACGTTGATCCCGAAGCCGTCGAGAGCGCCGTCGTAATGCCTGCTGACGCCACGAGCGGCGCGACGCAGGTTGGTGCACAAACACTGAGAAGGAAGCATGATGCGTGTATATACCCGCGACTATGTTAAATCAAGTTACAGATGAGTTTACCCATAACATTTGTGCTGCCTGACAAACCGCCTTCGCGAGCAGGCTCACTCCGACATTTGCAATGCGATCCCCTGTGGGAGCGAGCCTGCTCGCGAAGAGGCCAGCACAGACAATCCAAAACTGTCAGATCAAAACCAATCCAACCAACACCACCATCTCCAGCAATTCCAGCAACGCCCCCGCCGTATCGCCCGTCGTCCCGCCCAACCGCCGCATCATCACTTGCCGCAGCCAGACAAACACAACGACCGAAATCACCAACGCAACAACGGCGCCAAACCCGGCGATCAACACGCAGCCCAGCGCACTCAAGCCCAGTACCCGCCACCCGGCCTTGCGCGGCAAATGATCCGCCAACGCCTGCCCCAACCCACCCGCACGTACATACGGCGTCGTCAGAAACAACCCCAACAGCGCCGCCCGCCCGAGCAGCGGCACAATGATCAACACCAGCCCATGCCCTTGCTCGATCAGCGCCAGCAGTGCAGCAAACTTGAGCAGCAACACCAGCACCAGCGTCACTACCGCAATCGGCCCGCTGCGCGGGTCTTTCATGATCGTCAACGTACGCTCGCGATCACCAAAACCACCGAGCCAGGCATCAGCGCTGTCGGCCAGACCATCCAGGTGAAGTGCGCCGCTGAGCAGTACCCAAACCGTCAGCAGCAACGCCGCATGCAGCAGCAACGGCGCGCCGCTCAAGGCAAGATTCAGCACCCACAGGATCAGCCCGAACAACAGCCCCACCAGCGGATAAAACAGCAACGATCGCCCAAGCTGTTCCGGCTCGGGCATCCCCGACAGGCGAATCGGCAGGCTGCTGAGAAATTGCAGGGCGATCCACAGCGGCAACATGTCAGTGACCTTCCTTGAGTGAACCGTCAACCTCGACCGTCAGCGCAAACATTGCGCCATGCCCGACCTCGACATTGAGCAGTTGTTCGCGTGGCAACCCTCGCGCTTGCGCCAACAGCAGACGCATCACGCCGCCATGACTGATCAGCAAAATCCGCTTCCCGGCGTATGCAGTGTGCAGGTGCGCAACCGCTGCCAACACCCGAGCCGCAAACGCGCTGACCGGCTCACCTTGCGGTGGCGTAAAGGAATACGGATCAGCCCAGAACAGCCCTAAGGCCTCGGCGTCCGTTTCCATCAACGCCGCTGCGCTCTGCCCTTCCCATGCGCCGAAATGCAGCTCCTGCAGATCCTCGTCCAGCTGCACCGGAAGACTCAGCTGTTCGCCCAGCTCGGCGGCGAAGCGCGCACAACGCTGCAACGGCGAACTGACAATCCGCTGCCACGGCCCGCCTTCGACTACCGCCGCACGCATCTGCGCCCAACCCTGTTCGGTCAGCGCATCGTCGAGGCTGCCGCGCAAACCACCGCCGAGTTCAGTTTCACCATGACGCAACAGATCCAGTTGCAGCGTCATGCCGGACGATCCGCCACCGCCGCTTCGGCGAACGTCGCCATCTGCCCGTGCAGATCGCAGGCAAGACGCAACAGCGGCACCGCCAACGCGGCGCCACTGCCCTCACCCAGACGCAGACCGAGTTCCAGCAACGGCTCAGCTTTCAGCGTTTCCAGCACATGGCGATGACCCGGCTCGGCGCCCCGGTGACCGAACAATAACCACTCGCGGCAGTCCGGATTCAAGCGCACCGCAACCAGCGCAGCGACCGTGCAGATAAAGCCGTCGACCAATACTGCAACGCCTTCTTGAGCCGCCGCCAGATACGCGCCGACCAGCGCCGCGATTTCAAAACCACCAAGATTGAACAGGGTCTGCAAGGCATCGCCACGTTGCGCGGCGTGCAACGCCAATGCGCGCTCGATTACTTGCGCTTTATGGCTGACACCTTCGGCATTCAGCCCGGTGCCGGGACCGGTCAGATGTGCCACCGGGCAATCGAGCAAGGCACAGGCCAAGGCGCTGGCGGCGGTGGTGTTGCCGATGCCCATTTCGCCACCGATGAACAACTGTGCGCCTGCGGTTTTCGCCCGCAGCAGACTGTCGCGACCGGCCTGCAACGCCAGCTCGCCTTGAGCCTGAGTCATCGCCGCGCCCCGCACGAAGTTGGCCGTGCCCGGGCCGATATTCAAGTGGCGCACACCCGCCAGGTTCAGCGCTGGATTCACCGTGCCCAGATCAACCACTTCCAGCTGCGCACCGAGCTGCTGCGCCAACACACTGATCGCCGCACCGCCGCTGACAAAGTTGAGCAACATCTGCCCGGTGACTTCCTGCGGGAACGCCGAAACACCTTCAGCGACCACGCCGTGATCACCGGCAAAAATCGCGATCCACACTTGCGAGAGCGTCGGTTTGACCTGGCCTTGCAGACCGGCCAGTTGCACCGCAACCGATTCCAGACGCCCCAGCGAACCTGTCGGTTTGGTCAGTTGCTGTTGCCGCGCCGTCGCTTGTTCAAAGACGTTCAGATCGACCGGTTTGCACGGGTTCAGCCACCAGGTTTGAGTCATAACGCAGGTCCTTTCAGAGTCAGGGGCAGGCCGGCGACGGTCAGGACAACACGCTGACAGCGCTCAGCCAGAGCTTGATGCAGCCAACCGGCTTCATCGACGTAGCGGCGAGTCAATTCGCCCAGCGGCACGACACCCATTCCGGTCTCGTTGCTGACAAAAATGATTTCCCCCGGCAGCAAGGCCAGGCATTCGAGCAGGGCTTCGCGCTCAGCGGCGAGACGTTCGGCGTCATCGAGCATCAGCAGATTGGTCAGCCACAGGGTCAGGCAATCGACCAACAGGCAACGCTCGGCGCTGGCGGATTCGCGCAGGACGCGACCCAATTCGAGCGGCTCTTCGATCAGCGCCCATTCGACGGGACGGCGCGCGCGGTGGTGGGCGACGCGGTCGCTCATCTCGCCATCGAGGGGCTGGCTGGTGGCGATATAGGTCACCGCCAGGCCGCTATCGCTGGCGAGTTTTTCGGCCAGACGACTTTTGCCGGAGCGGGCGCCGCCGAGGATCAGTTGGAGCATGGTTTTATCCACAGAATTATGGGTTGAGGCAACTGGCCCCTTCGCGAGCAAGCTCGCTCCCACAGGGTTATGAGTTGTACTCAAAATGTATGGTTAACCGCATTCACTGTGGGAGCGAGCTTGCTCGCGAAGAGGCCAGCACAAGCACCTTAAATCCCACAGAGCTGACGCAACAAGCCGGTATCCAGATGCTTCTCCACCAGATCCGCCAAGCGCTCGATATCACGCTCGCGCAAGCCGTGATAATCCACCTGCTGCACATCGCTCAACCCGGCCCAGCGCAGCAACGCTGTACTCGCCGTCGGCGATTCAAACAAGCCATGTAGATACGTGCCAAACACCTGCCCATCAGCGCTCTGCGCACCGTCGCAACGGCCGTCTTCAAGATGCACCGCTGCGTTCTCCAGCGCCGCTCCCGTGGTCACGCCCGCATGAATTTCATAGCCACTGACTTCGGCATTTTCCAGCGCCAGCCGCCCACGCACATTGCGCAACTGCTTCTCGGCTTCAAGCGTGGTGTCGAACGCCAGCAAACCCAAACCGGCACTCGTACCCGGCGCACCTTCGAGGCCGAGCGGATCATGCACCTGCTCACCGAGCATCTGCAGACCACCGCAAATCCCCAGCACTTTGCCGCCGTAACGCAGATGCCGATTGATCGCGGTATCCCAGCCATTGGCACGCAAATAGGCCAGATCGCTGCGCACGCTTTTCGAGCCCGGCAGGATGATCAGATCGGCAGCAGGGATCGCCTGCCCCGGGCCGACGAATTGCAGATCAACCTGCGGATGCAAGCGCAACGGATCGAAGTCAGTGTGATTGCTGATGCGCGGCAGCACCGGCACCACCACTTTCAGCACTTGTTCGGCCTTGTCGGTCTGGCGCTGATCGATGCCGTCCTCGGCCTCCAGATGCAGATCCATCACGTAGGGCAACACGCCGACCACCGGTTTGCCGGTGCGCTGTTCCAGCCAGTCAAGGCCCGGTTGCAGCAAAGCGATGTCGCCGCGAAAACGGTTGATGATGAAACCTTTGATCCGTGCCTGTTCGCTCGGTGACAGCAGCTCAAGGGTGCCAACCAGATGGGCAAAAACCCCGCCGCGATTGATGTCGGCAATCAGCAACACCGGGCAATCCACCGCTTCGGCAAAACCCATGTTGGCGATATCACCGGCACGCAGATTGATCTCGGCCGGTGAGCCCGCGCCTTCGACCATCACCAGCGGATACGCGGCACTGAGTCGTTCATGGGAGGCCAGCACGGCTTGCATCGCGATGGCTTTGTAGTCGTGGTAGGCAACCGCGTTCATCGTGGTGACGGCACGACCATGGATGATCACTTGCGCGCCAGTGTCGCTGTTCGGCTTGAGCAGCACCGGGTTCATGTCGGTGTGCGGTTCGAGATGAGCGGCTTGCGCCTGCACCGCTTGCGCGCGGCCAATCTCACCGCCATCAGCGGTCACGGCACTGTTGAGCGCCATGTTCTGCGGCTTGAACGGTACGACCGCCACGCCCTGACGAGTTGCCCAGCGGCACAACGCCGTCACCAGTGTGCTTTTGCCGGCGTCGGAAGTGGTGCCTTGCACCATCAGGCTGGTCATGGGTGGTCCTTGGTGAAGGCTATCAAAGCCTGTTCGAGGCGCGTCTCTTCAGTCGCATCGGCGGGCAGACCAAAACGCAGACTGCTGTTGTGGGTAAATATGCGCAGGAGGATGCCGCGACGGGCCATGAATGCGTGCAGCGTTTCGGCATGCTCGGTGATCAGCCACTGGAACAGCGCGCAACCGCCCTGGGGCTTGAAGCCGTAGCGCTCAAGCAGCGTTGCCAATCGTTCGCTGGCCTCATCGCTGCGAATGCGTTGGCGGGTGTGGCCTTCGGTGTCTTGCAGGCACACCTGGCCAAGCACTCGGGTTGGCCCGCTCACCGCCCATGGCCCGACCTGTTCGGCGAGCAGTTTGAGCAACTTGCGTTCGGCCAGGACAAAGCCCAGACGCACCCCGGCCAGACCGAAAAACTTGCCGAACGAGCGCAACACAATCAGCCCGACTTGATGGGCATGCGGGGCCAGGCTCAACTGCGGTGTGTTGTCCATGAAGGCTTCATCGACCACCAGCCAGCCACCACGCCGGGCGAGCCGCGCGTGCCAGTCGAGCAATCGTGCCGGGGTCAGGCTCAAGCCGGTCGGATTGTTCGGGTTGACCACCACCAGCACGTCGAGGCTGTCGAGAAAGAATTCGACTTCCTGCTCCAGCACTTCGCGCACGATGTAACCACTGCGCCGCCACGCTTCGGCGTGTTCGGCATAACACGGCGACAACACGCCGACCTTGCCGGCCCGGCGCAAACGCGGCAGCAACTGGATGGCCATCTGCGAACCGGCCACCGGCAGCACTTGCGCGGCACCGTAGTAATCGCACGCGGCTTGCTCCAGACCGTCATCGGTTTCCGGCAAGCGCGCCCAGGCGCGCAGCGGGATTTCCGGGATCGGAAATGGCCAAGGCGCGAGGCCGCTGGACAGGTCGAGCCAGTCCGCCTCGGCAATGCCGTAATCGTGTGCAGCCTTGCGCAGCCGGCCACCGTGCTCAAGCATAGAATTCAGCTCCCACGCAGAGAATCAGCAGCCATAACCATACCCCGCGCTGGACCAATTGCCAGCCACAGTCGATGGAATCGGCATCCGCTGGAGCGCCTTCGCCGAGTTGCGGACGGTCGTGAAGTTCGCCGTGATAGATCGCCGGGCCGCCCAGCTCCACGCCCAAGGCACCGGCCCCGGCAGCCATCACCGGGCCAGCGTTGGGGCTGTCCCACTTCGGCGCCTGCGCGCGCCAGCACTTCAGCGCGAGTCGGGTTTTACCCAGCAGCGCGTAGGTCAATGCCACCAGACGCGCAGGAATGTAGTTCAACACGTCGTCGATTTTTGCTGCTGCCCAACCGAAACGCTCAAAGCGTTCGTTGCGATAGCCCCACATCGCATCGAGCGTGTTGCTCAAGCGATAGAGGACCACGCCCGGCGCACCCGCCACGACAAACCAGAACAGCGCGGCAAACACCGCATCGCTGCCGTTTTCCAGCACCGACTCGGTGGCGGCGCGGGCGACGGCGGTGCTGTCGAGTTCATCGGTCTGGCGGCTGACCAGATAGCCGACACGCTTGCGCGCCTCGTCCAGATCATCCGCGCGCAACGCGGCGGCGACCGGCGCGACATGTTCACCGAGGCTGCGCATGCCGAGGGCGCAATACAGCGCGAGAATCTCGACGACCCAGCCCACGTATGGCGCCCAGGAAAACGCCGTGGCGAGCAAGGTCAGCGGCAGCACCGCGATCACCCACGCAGTGACCCCATGGCTGCGCCAACCCCGGCCACCAGCGTTGAAGCGTTGCTCGATGCGCCCGGCGAAATTGCCGAACGCCACCAGCGGATGCCAGCGTTTCGGTTCACCCAACAGCGCATCCAGCGCCACTGCGGCGACACTCAACAACGCCACACTCATTGACTCACTCCCCAATAATTTTCGTACAGCAACTCATTGAGCGGCCGCGCCTGCGCCCACCCTTCGAGTACCAGCATCGGCGCCGGATAGAATTCCTTGACCGGCCCCAGGCATAAAACCGCCAGTGGCTTGGCACCCTCGGGCAGCTTCAGCAGATCCGCCAACGCTTGCGGCTCGAACAGCGAGACCCAGCCCATGCCCAGGCCTTCGGCGCGCGAGGCCAGCCACAGATTCTGGATCGCGCAGGACAGCGAGGCCATGTCCATTTCCGGCAATGTACGGCGACCGAAAATGTGCTTTTCGCGATCATCCATCAACGCGGCGACCAGCACTTCGGCGCAATCATTGATGCCTTCGACCTTGAGCTTCATGAACTCGTCACTGCGCTCGCCGAGGGCTTCGGCTGTGCGGATGCGTTCTTCTTCCACCAGATTCTGGATCTGCCCGCGCAGGCTGCGGTCGCTGATGCGGATGAAACGCCAGGGCTGCATCAGGCCGACGCTTGGGGCCTGGTGGGCGGCTTCCAGTAGTCGGCGCAACAGCTCCGGTTCGACGCTGCCGCCAGTGAAGTGGCGCATGTCGCGGCGTTCGGCAATGACACGGTAAACCGATTGGCGCTCGGCTTCGGAGAATGTGTTGTCGGTCATGGCCTCTTCGCGAGCAAGCTCGCTCCCACAGGGGATTGCATTGCTTCAGTCACCACCGTTCCAACTGTGGGAGCGGCCTCACGGTCTGGTGCAAACAATGCGGCAATCGCACTCGGATTCGACGGGAAATAGAAGTGCACATAAGAAGCCGTCATCCGCCCTTCCCGATAAACCGCCTCGGCACCGCGCCCACCATTCGGACTCAAACCCCGCGCAATCGGCGCCAGTTCGGTAGTCGTCAACGAATGATGATATGTGTGCCCGCGCAACGAACCTTCCGGCAGATCCACCGCTTGCAACGCCAACGCCGCCAGACGCTTCTGCATCACCGCATCGCCCTTAAGCAGCCCGACCAACTCAGCGCGGGAGCCTTCAACATCAGTCAACGAATCGAGCAGATACAGCATCCCGCCACACTCGGCGAGCAACGGCTTACCCGCCGCATGATGCGCGCGAATCGCCGCACACATCGCGGTGTTCTGCGCCAACGCAACGTGGTGCAGTTCCGGATACCCACCGGGCAAATACAGGCTGTCCGCTTCAGGCAATTGCGAGTCGCGGATCGGCGAGAAGAAACTCAACTCGGCGCCCATCGCCCGCAACAGATCGAGACTCGCGCCGTAGGTGAAAGCAAACGCTTCATCACGGGCGACGGCAATTCGCACATTCTTCAGCAACGGCTCGACAGCGATCACGTCCGGTGCGGCAAACTCCACCGCCGGCGGCAGCGCTACCTCGCAACTGCTGGCCAATGCGTCGGCGGCGGCGTCGAGACGCACATCCAGATCATTCAATTCACTGGCCTGGACCAGGCCGAGATGACGACTTGGCAGTTCGATACCGGTTTCGCGGGACAACGCGCCGTACCAGCGCAGACCTTCGGTGAGGCTACCTTCGAGCAACTGCGCATGGCGCAAGGTGCCGACACGATTGGCCAACACGCCGGCAAACGGCAGGTCCGGCTGGTATTTCGCCAAACCCAGCGCCAACGCGCCAAAAGTCTGCGCCATGGCTGTGCCGTCAATCACCCCGAGCACCGGTACACCAAAATGCCGCGCCAGATCGGCGCTGGAGGGTGTGCCATCAAACAGGCCCATCACACCTTCAATCAGAATCAGGTCCGCCTCGGCGGCGGCTTCCCACAACAGACGACGACTTTCCTGCTCGCCGACCATCCACATGTCCAGTTGATACACCGGCGCACCGCTGGCGCGCTCGAGAATCATCGGATCGAGAAAGTCCGGCCCGCATTTGAACACGCGCACCTTGCGCCCCTGATTGCGATGCAAACGGGCGAGCGCGGCGGTGACGGTGGTCTTGCCCTGACCGGAGGCCGGCGCGGCGATGAGTACCGCCGGGCAGTGACGTGGTTGATTCAAAGTTCGACGCCTTTCTGCGCTTTGATGCCGGCCTGGAAGGCATGTTTGAGCATGCCCATTTCGGTGACCGTGTCGCCCATCTCAATCATTTCCGGCTTGGCCGCGCGACCGGTGACGATCACATGCTGCATCGGCGGACGCGCCTGCAGATCGCTGAGCACCTGATCGAGATCGAGGTAGCCGTGCTTGAGGGCGATGTTCAATTCGTCAAGCACCACCAGACCGATCGACGGATCACGCAGCAATTCGCGGGAGACCGCCCACGCGGCTTCGGCGGCGGCGATGTCACGCTGACGATCCTGGGTTTCCCAAGTGAAACCTTCGCCCATCACGTGGAAGCGCACTTGCTCGGGGAAGCGTCGGAAGAACAACTCCTCACCGGTGCTGTTACGGCCCTTGATGAACTGCACCACGCCGCACTGCATGCCGTGGCCCATGGCACGGGCGAGCATGCCGAACGCCGAGCTGCTTTTGCCTTTGCCGTTGCCGGTCAGCACCAGCACCAGGCCACACTCGTCAGGCGAGTTGGCGATGCGTTCGTCGATCACGGCTTTTTTGCGCTGCATACGCGCCAGATGGCGTTCGTCGCGCTCGGGGGAATCAGTCATGGGGGAGCTCTCCGTTGAGGCTGGATAACGGCGGGCAGGCACAAGAATAGACGGCAAAAAGCCTGGCATCGCCCACCGTGATGCCGCTGGATGGATCAGGCCGGTCTCCGGGCTCATGAGCGGCGCATGCCTGACTGCGCGCCTTCCCGCTTCTTTCGAGGCAGTGGCTCAAGGCGCAGTTTTCACTCATTTACCGTTGCGGGGGCAGCGCCGGGATCGTGGTGGTTCTTCGTGCGAAGACAACCCTCACCGGCTTCCCTGTTTCACTCTGTCGACGCAGGTCACAGAGCACCTGAAACAAGCCGCGAAGGTTAGAGGGTTGGGGGTGGAGCGTCAATTAAAGAGGCGGCCATCGGGCGAATAACTGCCGCCGATCACTTATCTGCCGCCAATCTTGTGCCACACTGATACAAATGATATCAAAGAGCCATGCTTTTCTCGAAAAGCCCACTACAACAATAAAGGATGATGACGATGCAAGGCATGATCATCAGCAACCCGCGCCTGGAATTCCTGCGCCCGGTGCTTGAACGCTGGTTTGACTGTATCGACCGCTACAACGCCGTGCGCGGCGACAGCGACACCCCTTACTGGCATGACGAGAAAGCCAATCTCGGATTGCTCTCGGCCGCAGCCTGGATGGCTGAGCTGGTCACTTTGAACGACACTGCCACGCGCAAGCAGAACGAAGAAGGCGAGCGCAATGCCCGCGCCGATCTGTTTCTCGCCGGTGCCGAAGACCGCGCCTTTATCCAGGCCACTCAGCGCTGGCCAAAGGTTACCAACCTGAATCTGACTCAAGCCCTGCTGGACATCACCAACGACGCCAAACGCATCAGCTATGCCAGCGACCTCAAGCTCGGCTGCCTGTTTGTCGCGCCGCAGAAAGCCCAGCACAGCGCCAGCCCCGAAGAACTGCAAGACATGGTCGACGACCTGCAAAAGGAACACACCTGCGCGGTCGCCTGGTATTTCCCCTACGCCTACCGCAAATTGCGCAGCGAAGCCGGCAACTATCACCCGGGCATCGCCGTGCTGTTCAAGGAAGCCCGCGGCTGAGCAGTTGAACCATCGGGCTTGCGCCCTCCTCTATGATTAGGAATGCATTCATAGGGAAGATCAGCAATGCGCAAGCCCCAGCTCGTTTTTGTCATCGCCTTCGCCGGAGGGCTCGCCGCCTGCGGTGAATCCTCCAGCCTGCAAGTCACCGACGGCACCGGCCCGTCACCCAAGCTGCCCGAACCGAACAAGACCCTGATCCCAACGGTGAACATCGCCCCGGCAATCGGCTGGCCCGAGGGCGGCAAACCGACTGCGGCGGCCGGTACTCAGGTGGCAGCCTTCGCTGAAGGCCTCGATCATCCGCGCTGGCTCTATGTGCTACCCAATGGCGATGTGCTCGTGGCGGAAACCAATGCCCCGCCAAAGCCCGATGACAGCAGTGGCATTCGTGGCTGGGTGATGAAGAAGGTCATGGGCAAGGCCGGCGCTGGCGTGCCGAGTCCGAACCGCATCACCTTGCTGCGTGACGCCGATCATGATGGCGTCGCCGAGACCCGCACGGTGTTTCTGCAGAACCTCAACTCGCCGTTCGGCATGACCCTGGTCGGCAACGATCTGTACGTCGCCGATACCGATCGCCTGCTGCGCTTCAACTACGAACCCGGCGCGACCGAGATCAAATCGCAGCCAATCAAGGTAGCCGATCTGCCGGGCGGGACACTGAATCACCACTGGACCAAAAACGTCATTGCCAGCAAAGACGGCAGCAAGCTGTACGTCACCGTAGGTTCGAACAGCAACGTCGGCGAAAACGGCCTGGACAAGGAAGAAGGTCGCGCGGCGATCTGGGAAGTTGATCGGGCGACCGGCAATCACCGCATTTTTGCCTCAGGCATCCGCAACCCCAATGGCCTGGCGTGGGAGCCCACCAGCGGCGCACTGTGGACAGCGGTGAATGAGCGCGACGAGATCGGCAGTGATCTGGTGCCGGACTACATCACTTCCGTGAAAGACGGTGGGTTTTATGGCTGGCCTTTCAGTTATTACGGTCAGCATGTCGATGTGCGTGTTACGCCGCAGAACCCGGACCTGGTGGCCAAAGCCATCGCCCCGGATTACGCGGTCGGGCCGCACACCGCCTCACTGGGCCTGAGCTTCGCCGAGGGCAACACGCTGCCGGCGCAGTTCAAGGAAGGCGCGTTTATTGGTCAGCACGGCTCATGGAATCGCAAACCGCACAGTGGCTACAAAGTGATTTTCGTGCCGTTTACCGGCGGCAAGCCGAGCGGCAAACCGATGGATGTGCTGACCGGGTTCCTCGACAAGGACGAGAATGCTTTGGGTCGGCCGGTAGGCGTGGTGATCGATCAGCAAGGTGGTTTGCTGGTGGCGGATGATGTTGGCAATAAGGTGTGGCGAGTGTCGGCCAGCAAATAATTTTCGCCATGCACAAACAACTGTAGGAGTGAGCCTGCTCGCGATAGCGGTCGATCATTCAACATTGATGTTGAATGTGACACCGTCATCGCGAGCAGGCTCACTCCTACACATTAGCTTTTAGGCAACTTGAATTACGGGTTATGCGCCAGATGCTCCGGCTGCAATACCCGCTTGGCACTCAGATAAGCTTTCTGCCAGTACGCCTTCGACAGGCTGTCCAGCTTCACCGTGCCGCCCGTGGCCGGCGCATGCACGAAGCGCCCTTCCCCGACGTAAATCCCTGCATGACTGACCTGCGAGCCGCCATTGGTGGCGAAGAAGATCAGGTCGCCGGTCTGCAAGCCTTCCTTGCCGACATTCGGCGCCTGCATGACGATCATCTCGCGCGTGGAGCGCGGCAGCGAAATCCCCGCCGCATCACGATAGACAAAACCGATCAATCCGCTGCAATCAAATCCCGAATCCGGCGTGTTGCCGCCCCAGCGATACGGCGTACCCACCAGGCCGAGCGCGCGAAACAACACGTCTTCAGCAGCCGGCGAGAAAGCTTGCGAAGGACCGAATACGACCGGAGCGCGAACCACCGGCGCAGGTGGCGGCGTACGACTGGCGCAGGCGCTGAGCAGCGCTGCGAAGAACATCAACGTGAGGCGGGCCGACATCGTCATAAGCAGAACATCCTGATCTGGCTGCGGCTTTTTCTGCCGATGGACAGAAAACAAAACCGCCTGCGTGAGCACGCAGGCGGTTTGCCATCAATATAGATACAGGATTCTAGCGGCTACGCGGCAAACTTCAAGTAAGACTTTAACTTCACCTTGTAAAGTCTACGTCTACTCCGTTACCGGAAGCCTGATTGTCGCCGCGAACGCAGCGACAACAGGGGATTACTTGCGAGCAGTGACTACAGTCGGAGCGTTGGCCAGAGCGCGTTTCGCTTCGATGAAGGTCTTGCTCCAGTAGCTGTCACCCAGGCTGTCGATGCGAACACCGCCGCTGCGACGACTGCTGGAGTGGATGAACTGGTTGTCACCGAGGTAGATCCCGGCGTGACTGACACGACCGCGACGACCGTTGGTGGCGAAGAACAGCAGATCGCCCGGCTCAAGGTTGCTGCGCGAGACCAGCGGCGCATCGACGTTGATCATTTCGCGGGTCGAGCGCGGCAGGTTCATGCCAGCTTCTTCGCGGAACAGATAGCCGATGAAACCGCTGCAATCGAAACCGGCTTCAGAGGTACCACCGAAACGGTAACGGGTACCGATCAGGGACATGCCGCGCTCAAGGATGCTGTCGGCCAGAACAGGAAGCTGATAAGGCTTCTTGCCATTGAATTCGTTGAGCTCTTTTTCGGTGTCCAGCTCTTCCTGGTAAATAACGGAAGACTGAGCCGTGGCAGAATTTTTAACCTGTTGAGGCTGCTCTTGAACTGGAGAATGAGCAGCGCAACCGTACAACAGGGTGACGAGTGCGAGAGGCACGAGGGGTGCGAAGCGCTTTAGCATGGGCACGACCGTGGCTGATAGTTGTAAAGAAGCCGAGACTATGCCCGCTATCAGCCTCATTTGCAAATTCAATCGATCTTTTTGTGACTTCCCGGTTTCTCGTTTACATCTAAGCGCTTAAGCCCATTTGAACCGATACGCGGCCTGCGCACCTCGCAGGAAAGCGGATTTTCTGGCGCCTGAAATATGCCGAAACACGCTGAAAGCCGCGCCGTTACCAGCCTAGCGTTTCTTTCAGGAAGGGAATGGTCAGCTTGCGTTGAGCCTGCAACGAGGCCTGATCGAGCTGTTCAAGCAAGTCAAACAGCGCACTCATGCTGCGAGTGCCGCGAGTCAAAATAAAATGCCCGACTTCGTCAGTCAGGTGCAGACCGCGACGCGACGCGCGCAATTGCAAGGCGCGTAATTTGTCTTCATCGGAGAGCGGACGCATCTGGAAAATCAGCGCCAGGGTCAGGCGGGATTTCAAGTCAGCCAGTTTGACCGGCAATTCACGCGGAGAGGTGGAGGCGGCAATCAGCAAGCGCCGACCGCTGTCACGCAGACGATTGAACAGATGAAACATCGCCTCTTCCCAGTCAGCCTTGCCGGCAATCACCTGCAAGTCGTCCAGGCAAACCAGTTCGTACTGTTCGAGGTTGTCGAGGATTTCAACGCCGCGGTCCATCAACTCGGCCAACGGCAAATACACAGCCGGTTCACCCATCTGCTCGAAGCGCAAGCACGCGGCCTGCAACAGATGCGTCCGCCCTACGCCGTGTTTACCCCACAGGTAGATCAGGCTTTCTGTCCAGCCGGCGTCGGCTTCGCATAGACGCTCGACATAGCCGAGTGCAGCGGCATTGGCGCCTGGGTAGTAGTTGATGAAGGTGGCGTCGTCACGCAGACGCACACCTAGGGGCAGCTGAATCGGTTTCATGCTGACTGAACAGTTCTCAAGGAACCGTTAGTGGCCTCTGTGTAAAGTTTGCGAAGTTTATACCCGTGAAGCTGAGCGCACAATGCGACAGAGTCCAAGCAAAATCAAAGGTTTGCGTTAACACGCTGGTTTTATGACAGATTCTTTGGCGCCAGCGCCTGCAGGACACGGGCCAACCCGGCTAATCGCCGGGCCGCCCTGCACCATTACAACTCCGGCTCGTCCACACCGCTATAGATCTCGGAATCCTTGTACAAGTCGTGCACATGACGCACCAGCACCATGATCACCGCCGCCACCGGCAAGGCCAACAGCACACCGGTGAAACCGAACAGCTCGCCGCCAGCCAGAATCGCGAAGATCACCGCCACCGGGTGCAGACCAATACGATCACCCACCAGCAACGGGGTCAACACCATGCCCTCAAGCGCCTGACCAACCATGAACACCGCGACGATCCCGACCATCGGGTACAGATCACCACCGAACTGGAACAACCCGGCAATCAGCGCTGCACCAATGCCGATCACGAAGCCCATGTACGGCACGATCGCCGCCAGCCCTGCGATCAGGCCGATCAACAGCCCCAGTTCCAGACCGACAATCATCAGGCCTGCCGCATAAATCACACCCAGCGCCAGCATCACCAGCAACTGACCACGAACGAACGCGCCCAGCACTTCATGACATTCGCCAGCCAGCGCGACTACACGCTCTTCACGATCACGCGGCAACAGGCTGCGGATCTTGGCCATCATCACGTCCCAGTCGCGCAGCAGGTAGAAACTTACCACCGGGATCAGCACCAGATTGGCCAGCCAGCCGATCAGCGCCAGACTGGAGGCCGTTGCCTGACTCAGCACCACGCCGACAATGTCGGTGGTCTGACCCATGTGCTCGCTGATCGCGGCCTTGACCTTATCGAACTTCCAGAAACCGTCCGACAACCCCAGCTTCGACTGCGCCCACGGCACAGCTGTGTGCTGCAACCAGTCGAGCATCTGCGGTGCCAGTTCGTACAGACGCAGCAACTGCTTGGCGAGCATCGGCACCAGCACCAGCATCAGTGCGGTGACGATCAGCGTGAACAACGCAAACACCGCGATCACGCCCCAGGTTCGCGACAGCCCGAGTTTTTCCAGTCGATCCACCAACGGATCGAACAGATAAGCCAGTAGCAGCGCCACCAGAAACGGCGTGAGGATCGGGTGCAGCAACCACACAAACGCGCAAAGCAGGACTACCCCACCGAGCCAGAACCAACGCCGCGTATCGGCCATGTACCACTCCTGTTGCTTCTATATAAGGAAAGACTTACCAGCGAAACCGCAACGACGGTGCTGCCGGGGTCGGGGCTGGCGCCGCGACAGGTGTTGCGCCACCAGCCACTGGCTGTGGCGCGGCCACCGGGGCTTCGGCGGGCAACTCCTGCAACTTGGCCAGCGACAACTGCGCGCGCATTTGATCGGCGCTGCCATTGACCCGATAAACGATGCGATCACCATCAACACTTTGCAGACGCACGCCAAACGGCTCGAGTAACCGCAACAGCGCCGCGTAATGTTCAAGATTCATGCCTTGGACTTCCAGGGTCTGCTGACCCGAAGCGCCGGGCTTGGCCACAAATCGTGGCGCCAGACGTTCAGCCACCGCCAGCATCACCGCATCAGCGACAGCGGCCTGATCGGCACCCTGCACACTGCCCGCCTCTTTCTGGTCGCCCAGCCACAAGTGCCACTTGGCCTGCCATTGCCCGCCTTCTTCGCGGGCATGCACCGCCAGCAAGGCGTCAGCGTTGTAGCGCTCGGAGGCGCCGCGCAACGGTGCCGGATCGGTGCCTTCCAGCGCTGGCGCCGTGGCAACCAGTTGCTCGCTCAAGTCCGCCAACGGCAAACGCAATGGCAAGCCGCGATGCTGAGCGGCGGTACGCAACGGCGCGGCAGCGGCCTGACCATCACCGACCAGGCTAGAACCTTCGGCCGAATCATTCAGCCACCAGCTCAGAATCGACGGCCGACTGGCGCCCCACAACGACAGGCCGGCCCGACGCAGCGCCTGCTCGGTGGTCGCCGGATCGAAATCGACCTTAAGCACCTCCGGCGGCCCGGCATCGAAACCGAACTGACTGATAATTTGCTGCGGATCCTTGCGAATCGCCGCCAGCCCCGGGTTTTGCGCAGCTTTCGGATCGCCCGTCAAACGCAGCACCAACGTGTCGAGCGCCGCCTGCGTGGCGCGATCACGTTCTTCCGGCGCCTGGCCATTGACCGGCTCACGCACTTGATAAAGGCCTTTGAGATTTTCGGCGTGACTCGCCAGGCTGAGCAGAGACAAACAACCCACAAACAACAATTTACAAAAACGCATGGAAAATTCCCGTCGACAGGAGCGGCTGGAACAGGCCGCGTGAACCGGTTAAGCAAGGCTGTGACAATCTGCCATCGCAAAACATTCACACGGTAGCGGTAAGTTTTTGCACAGTGATAACGATAGACGGTTAATCGCCACACCTTATACAGGCGTTCATACGGCTCAATTGCAAAAAATTTCCGCTGATATGGCCCTGCCCGTCGGTGCGAGGATGGCCGCTGCCCCTCAAGCCTGATAAAATCGCGCGCCTTCGCAGACCGGCAACAGCCGGGCACCTCGAAACTCGCGTGAGGCCATCGCCACCCTCGATTTCGACGTTCCCGCTGAACTCGGTCGTTACCCCTGAATCCCCTCCCCTAAAGGCCTGGATCATGAGCAAGCAACCCTCCCTGAGCTACAAGGACGCCGGTGTAGACATCGACGCCGGTGAAGCATTGGTCGAACGCATCAAGAGCGTCGCCAAGCGCACTGCGCGCCCGGAAGTCATGGGCGGCCTGGGCGGTTTCGGCGCCCTCTGCGAAATCCCGGCCGGCTACAAGCAGCCAGTTCTGGTTTCCGGCACCGACGGCGTCGGCACCAAGCTGCGTCTGGCGCTGAACCTGAACAAGCACGACAGCATCGGTATCGACCTGGTTGCCATGTGCGTCAACGACCTCGTCGTTTGCGGCGCTGAGCCACTGTTCTTCCTCGACTACTACGCCACCGGCAAATTGAATGTCGACACCGCTGCCCAGGTGGTAACCGGCATCGGCGCTGGCTGCGAACTGTCGGGTTGCTCGCTGGTTGGCGGCGAAACCGCTGAAATGCCAGGCATGTACGAAGGCGAAGACTACGACCTGGCCGGCTTCTGCGTCGGCGTCGTGGAAAAATCGGAAATCATCGACGGCTCGAAAGTCGCCACTGGTGATGCGCTGATCGCTCTGCCATCGTCCGGCCCGCACTCCAACGGCTACTCGCTGATCCGCAAGATCATCGAAGTCTCCGGTGCCGACATCGAAAACATCCAGCTCGACGGCAAACCGCTGACCGACCTGCTGATGGCCCCGACCCGCATCTACGTGAAGCCGCTGCTCAAGCTGATCAAAGACACCGGCGCCGTCAAAGCCATGGCCCACATCACCGGTGGCGGCCTGCTCGACAACATCCCGCGCGTACTGCCAAAAGGCGCTCAGGCGGTGGTTGACGTGGCTAGCTGGACTCGCCCTGCCGTGTTCGACTGGCTGCAGGAAAAAGGCAACGTTGACGAAACCGAAATGCACCGCGTACTGAACTGCGGCGTTGGCATGGTCATCTGCGTGGCTCAAGAGCACGTTGAAGTAGCCCTGAAAACCCTGCGTGACGCCGGCGAACAGCCTTGGGTCATCGGTCAGATCGCTGCTGCTGCCGAAGGCGCTGCCCAGGTTGATCTGCAGAACCTTAAGGCTCATTAATGTCCGCAACCTGTGATGTCGTGGTGCTGTTGTCCGGCACCGGCAGTAACTTGCAGGCTCTGATCGACAGCACGCGGACCGGCGACAGCCCGGTCCGCATCGCTGCAGTGATTTCCAATCGCGCCGATGCCTACGGCCTGCAACGCGCCAGTGCTGCGGGTATCGCCACCCGCGCGCTGGATCACAAGGCATTCGAAGGTCGCGAGGCCTTCGATGCTGCCCTGATCGAACTGATCGACGAATTCAAACCGAAACTTGTGGTGCTGGCCGGCTTCATGCGCATTCTCAGCGCTGATTTCGTTCGCCACTATCAGGGTCGCCTGCTCAACATCCACCCGTCGCTGCTGCCCAAATACAAAGGGTTACACACTCATCAGCGTGCGCTGGAGGCCGGTGACACTGAGCACGGCTGCTCCGTGCACTTCGTCACCGAGGAACTCGATGGCGGACCTCTGGTCGTACAGGCAGTATTACCGGTAGAGTTGCACGACACGCCGCAGAGTCTGGCGCAGCGAGTCCACGTTCAGGAACACCTGATTTATCCGATGGCAGTGCGCTGGTTTGCAGAAGGCAGACTGGCACTCGGTGAACACGGTGCTTTACTGGACGGGCAGTTACTCGCGGCCAGCGGCCACTTGATTCGAAACTAGGAGATTTTATGCGTCGCGCCCTGCTCTTCGCTTGCGCTCTGCTCGCCCTGCCCTTCGCGCAGGCAGCGGACCTTCAACCGTTCTCCGCCAGCTACACCGCCGACTGGAAGCAGTTGCCCATGAGCGGCACCGCCGAGCGCAGTCTGGTCAAGGAAGCCAACGGCGTCTGGAAGCTCAGCTTCAAGGCTTCGATGATGATTGCCAGCCTGACCGAAGAAAGCACCCTGACCCTGGACAAGGACACCCTGCTACCGCAGTCCTACCATTTTGAACGTGGCGGTCTGGGAAAAGCGAAAAAGGCTGATCTGGATTTCGACTGGAACAGCAAAATGGTCACCGGTACCGACCGTGGCGACGCGGTGAAGATTCCGCTGAATCGCGGCATGGTCGACAAGTCCACTTACCAGTTGGCACTGCAACATGACGTTGCTGCCGGCAAGAAGACCATGAGCTATCAAGTGGTCGATGACGGTGAAGTCGATACCTATGACTTCCGCGTTCTGGGCTCGGAGAAAGTCGAGACCAAGGCTGGCAAGATCGATGCGATCAAGGTCGAGCGCGTACGCGACCCGACACAAAGCAAGCGCACCACCGTCCTCTGGTTCGCCAAGGATTGGGATTACCTGCTGGTTCGCCTGCAACAGGTTGAAACCGACGGCAAGGAGTACAACATCATGCTCCAGGACGGCACCGTCAACGGCAAAGCCGTTAAAGGCAGCTGATCTGCCGCAAGAACAAAAAGCCCCGCGAAATGCGGGGCTTTTTTTTGCCTGCGTTCAACCCTATTTTTTGTATCACCTTCGCCCCTCACCCCAGCCCTCTCCCGGGGGAGAGGGAGCCGACCGAGATGTCTGGCGCCATACATCGACCTGAAAGACCGAGTCGATTATGGACTCACCAAAGCAAGATCAGGTCGGTGCAACTCGCCAATCTCCCACGGTCAGTCCCCTCTCCCCCTGGGAGAGGGCTAGGGTGAGGGGCTTTTGAAGGCAAACCTCAAACCGAAAACTTCGCCACCATGCTGTTCAAATCCACCGCCAACCGCGACAGCTCCTGACTCGCCGCACTGGTCTGATTGGCCCCCGCCGATGTCTGCATCGCCAGATCACGAATATTCATCAGATTGCGATCCACTTCCCGCGCCACCGCCGCCTGCTCTTCCGAGGCACTGGCGATCACCAGATTGCGCTCGTTGATCAGCGTGAATGCCGAGGCGATCTCTTCAAGTGCAGTCCCGGCAGCCTTGGCCAGCTCCAACGTCGAACGCGCACGTACATTGCTTTGCTGCATTGAACTGACCGCCGAATCGGTACCCTGCTGAATCCCGCCAATCATCTGCTCAATCTCTTGCGTCGACTGCTGGGTGCGATGCGCCAAGGCCCGCACCTCGTCCGCCACCACAGCAAACCCACGCCCGGCATCACCGGCCCGCGCCGCCTCGATCGCAGCGTTCAGCGCCAGCAAATTGGTCTGCTCGGCAATCGAACGGATCACGTCCAGCACTTTGCTGATGCTATAGACCTTCTGCGCCAGATCTTCTACTTGGCTGGCATTGGCCGTCACATCATCGGCAAGCGATTCGATGGACAACACCGTTTGATGCACCTGTTCACGACCATGCTGGGCAATACGATCGGATTCCCGCGACGCTTCTGACGTTGCCACGGCATTGCTGGCAACCTCCTCCACTGCAGCTGTCATCTGATTGACCGCCGTGGCCGCCTGTTCAATTTCCAGGCTCTGCTGGTGCAAACCGCGCGTAGCGTCTTCCGTGACGCAACTCAGCTCCTCTGACGCCGAGGCCAATTGGCTGGAGGACTCCGAGATTTGCCGAATCGTCTCGCGCAAGTTGTACTGCATGCTCTTGAGCGCCTGCAACAGCCGCGCCGGCTCGTCCTTGCCGCTGATGTTGATGTCGCCGGTCAGATCGCCACCCGCCACCACCTCGGCCACGCCCAACGACTGCGCCAGCGGCAACACGATGCTGCGGGTCAGCAACAGGGCCAGGCCGATGGTGATCAGCGTGGTCACGCCAATCATCACCCCGACCCACACCCGCGAATTCATAAACACCAACCGCGCAGCTTCAGTGGCGAGATTGGCATTGTGTTTATTCAGCTCAACCAGTTCGCGCAAAAGCACTGCGATTTCGTCGGCCAAAGGACTCATCTGACCGTTGAGAATGGTCGCGGCCTCCGCGACCCGATTCTGCGCCGACAACTGCATGA
Organism: Pseudomonas sp. 29; assembly: GCF_002754355.1. Classification (NCBI taxonomy): domain Bacteria; kingdom Pseudomonadati; phylum Pseudomonadota; class Gammaproteobacteria; order Pseudomonadales; family Pseudomonadaceae; genus Pseudomonas; species Pseudomonas sp. 29. Next base: position 4,764,981 of record NZ_PEEY01000001.1, on the reverse strand, counting down.
CCTGTGCCTGAAACTCCAGATACTGGTGCTCGGCAACCTTGAAGCGATCGAACAGCTTGCGCTCCTCGGGCAACACGATCAGCACGTCATATCGCTGCTGGGCTTCACTGAGCACACCGCGCAATTCATTGAGTTTGGCAACGTTCTGTTCGAGCGCCTGCGGATCACGATTGAGCAACAGACGCATGGTCAACGCTCGCAGGCGCAGCATGTCCTGACTCATCTCGCCGACCGCCATCACGCTCGGCAACCAATTGTTATCGACCTCGTCGGACTGCGCGCGCATGTTCGACATTTGCAGCAAAGCGAACGCGCCAAGAACAAACACCATCAGCGCCAACAAGCCAAAACCGAGGCCGGCGCGCGGGGCAATATTGAGACTACGGATACTCATTGCTCTGGTTCCTTCCAAAAGCGCTGCATCAACCCTGCAGCTGGTTGCTTAAGAAGGTATCGGCCCGGCGAAAATTTGCGTAAGACGAAAAGGCGATATCAAAAGGCCTTGATCCTTCGAACCGTTGGCATTAACGATTCAGCGTGCTTTTGCCGGACTTGAGCACCGTTCGCGGCAAGATTGCCAGGAAGTTATCCCGAGCGACTTTTTGCGCAACGTCTTCCGGCAGCGCATCAAGGAACGGTTTGAAACTTCGCATTTCTTCACCGAGCTTATTGAAACGCCCGACCACGTCAGAGCCGAGCATGAAACGTTCCGGATATTTCCTGACCAGCGCCAGCCACTCCACGCGCGGCGTGCCCTGTTCGTCCAGCAGGTACGGCGTGAGCATGCTCCAGGACAAGTCGATAAACAGGTTGGGATACGCCTCAAGCATGCGCGTCAGCGTGGGCAGCAAGAACTTCAGTTGTGTCTGATGCCGATGAATTTCGGCACTGGTGCCGGCGTGCGCCCAGATAAATCGTGTATGCGGGTGATTACGCAGCGGCTCTTCGATTTCTTTCAGGTACAGCGGATTTTTCTCACGCTTGGAGGTGATGTTGGAATGCAGCATCACCGGCAGATCGTTCTCGGCGGCCAGATGATAGATCTTGGTCATCGCTTCATTGTTGGCCCGCGGCGTGTCGCCGGAGGTCAGCGCCGTGAGATCGTCATGCCGGGTAAACACTTCGCCGATGCCCTGCCACAGCCCCGGGTAAAGGTCGAGCATGCGCTGGATATGTGCGGCGGAGTTCTTGTCGTTGGGGTTGAAGCCGGACAGGAACGGATGAAAGTACGGGCGCTGCTCGGCACTGAGTTTTTGCACGGCATCAGCAACGATCACATCGGTTGCGCTGTACCAGTAGGCGTCAGCGTCGTCACCCGCGTAATAGCGCGGACGCTTGGGTTCGTCTTCGTGCCATTTCTTCGCCACCGGAATACCGGAAATCATCACATGCTCGATGGAATTGTCCTGCATGGCTGTCAGCAATTTCGCCATGCCCGCGCTTTCCTGGAAAAAATCCACGTAATGCAGGTGCGCATCGCTGTAGGTGTAATCGCGGGCGCTGGCGCTGCCGGCAACCAGAAGAAGACAGGCAAGACTCAGACGATACAGGGACACAAGTAATCTCCGGGAAGTAGGCATAGCCTAGACCCCGCCCTGACGACAAGGGTTCATCCCGCAGGAAAGTGGAACGCGTACCGGTGGGAATGCTCTATAACTGCAAGGTCTTTTTTGATCGAACGACTTTTCCTACTGCCAGTGAGGTTCCCATGACCGTTACCGTCAATACCGTCTCCGCTGAAGGTTTTCGTCACACCGTACAGATTGATGACCACGAACTGTTTGCCGACGTGCCGAAATCCGCCGGCGGCGAAGGCACGGCGCCTGAGCCGCACGACTACTTCGATGCGGCCCTCGGCGCCTGCAAAGCGTTGACTCTAAAGATGTACGCGAAGAAAAAAGACATCCCGCTGACCGGTGTCGGAGTCGAGGTCAAACGCGACAACAGTGAAGAGCAGAAAGGCAAATACGTGCTGCACGTCACCCTCACCCTCAAAGGTGTACTCACCGATGCCCAGCGTGAGGAACTGCTGCGCGTCGCCGATCGCTGCCCGATTCACAAACTGATGACCACCAGCGACGTGACGATCGAAACCCACGCCCCGCAAGGCTTCGATAGCCAGTAACCCTCCTGATGCCAGCGGCGGGTTATGCTTCTGGCATCACCCGCTCAGTCTGGAATGCACCATGGACACGCAACCTCTGATCATCCGCCCGCGCGCCGAAGACGTCGAAGGCCAGCCGATTCTGCGTCCGCTGCCGTCAGCCAAATGCCGCAGTGTCGGGCCATTCGTATTTTTTGATCACATGCTCGAGACGGTGTATCCGACGGGCAAAGGCATGAACATCCGACAGCACCCGCACATCGGTCTGTCGACGCTTACGTATCTGTTCGAAGGTCAGATCCAGCACAAGGACAGCCTTGGCTCGGACCAGGTGGTCAGCGCTGGCGACGTCAGCTGGATGACCGCTGGCAGCGCGATTGCTCACGTTGAACGCACGCCTGAGCCGTTGTGGGACAAAAGCTTCACCATGCACGGTTTGCAAATCTGGCTGGCCTCGCCCAAGGAGCACGAGCAAGGTCCCGGGCATTACAGCCATCACCCGGCGGCGACCTTGCCGGTCAGCGACAACCTGGGTGTACAGATCCGCATGATTGCCGGGTCAGGCTTTTGCCTGGAATCGCCGGTGCCGGTGCTTTCTCCTACGTTGTATGCGGAAGTGAACATGCAAACGGCGACCACCCTGCTGATTCCGACCGAGCATCAAGAGCGGGCGGTTTATGTACTGAGTGGGGATGCGCAACTGAACGGTGAAGCGCTTGAACCGCATGCGCTGGCGGTATTGCCGGCCGGGGAAGAGATAAGTCTGTTTGCCGAAAGTGATGTGCACGCGGTGGTTTTTGGCGGCGCGCCGTTGGATGGGCCTCGGCGGATCAACTGGAATTTTGTCGCGAGCGATCCGGCGGCGATTGATGAGGCGCGGCGCAAATGGGCGACCGGGGACTGGCCGACGGTGCCGGGGGAAGTTGAGCGGATCGAGTTGCCGCGCTGAAAAGCACCCTCACCCCAGCCCTCTCCCTTAGGGAGAGGGAGCCGACCGAAATGTCTTGCGTCATACATCGACCTGAAAAATCTTGGCGATTATGGATTCACCAAGACACTTTCAGGTCGACGCGTTGGTTGAGCACCCACCATCAGTACCCTCACCCCAGCCCTCTCCCAGAGGGAGAGGGAGCCGACCGAGATGTCTCAGGTTATACGCCGACCTGAAAAGTCTTGGCGATTATGGATTCAGCACTGCCCTTTCAGGTCGGCGTAGTCCTTCAGCATCCCCCAATCAGTCCCCTCTCCCTCTGGGAGAGGGTTAGGCGGGCGGCGTTCCGATGAGGGGCTTTTGCTTTTCAGGCTTCAGCCCTTGAACACTTCATCCAGCAAATCATGCATCGACTTGAACGCGCGCTTCGCGGTCTTCGCGTCGTACATCATCTTGCCCGGCACATTCGCATGCGGATCAGTGAACGAGTGCACCGCACCGCCATAGCTCAGCAACTGCCAATCGACTTTCGCCGCGTTCATTTCATCCTCAAACGCCGGCAATTGCTCTTTCGGCACCAACGGGTCTGCAGCACCGTGCAGCACCAGCACCGAACCTTTAATGTTCTGCGCGTCGCCCGGATTCGGTGAATCCAGTGTGCCGTGGAACGACACCGCCGCTTTCACCGGCGCGCCGGTGCGCGCCAGATCCAGCGCACAGCAACCGCCGAAGCAGAAACCGAACACCGCCAGTTTCGACGTATCAACCGCCGCTTCGCCCTGCTTCTGCAACTGCTCGAACGCCGCTTGCATACGCTTGCGCAGCAGCGCGCGATCATCCTTCAGCGGCATCATCGCCGCGCCGGCCTGATCAGCATTCTGCGGACGCACAGCCTGACCGTAAACGTCAGCGATCAACACCACGTAGCCCTTGGCCGCCACCGATTTGGCGATCTCTTCGGCACCGGCGCTGACGCCCATCCAGTTCGGCGCCATCAACAAACCCGGCCGCGCGCCTTTGTGCTCGGCGTCGAACGCCAGACGACCTTCATAAGGCTGGCCGTCGATCTGGTAGACCACGGAACGTACAGTGACTTCGCTCATTTCTGACTCCTGATTTGCTAAACACCAGAATGAAAAAACCCGCCGAAGCGGGTTTTTCTACGACTTGGTTAAACCGACAGTTCAACCAGCAGCTTGTTCAGGCGGCGCACATAAGCGGCCGGATCTTTCAAGCTGTCGCCGGCAGCCAGGGCTGCCTGATCGAAGAGGATGTGCGACAGGTCGCCGAACCGCTCTTCGCTCTGCTCGCCATCGAGTTTCTCGATCAGCGGGTGGCTTGGGTTGAATTCGAAGATTGGCTTCGAATCCGGCACTTTTTGCCCGCTGGCTTCGAGGATCTGGCGCATTTGCAGACCCAGATCCTGCTCGCCGATGGCCAGAATGGCCGGCGAGTCGGTCAGACGATGCGATACGCGGACTTCAGCCACGGAATCGCCCAGCGCGGTTTTCAGACGCTCAACCAGACCTTCTTTCGACTTGGCGACTTCTTCTGCAGCTTTCTTGTCCTCTTCCGAGTCCAGATTGCCCAGATCGAGGTCACCGCGCGCCACGTCGACAAAAGTCTTGCCGTCGAATTCGCTGAGGTAGCTCATCAGCCACTCGTCGATGCGGTCAGTCAGCAGCAGCACTTCGATGCCTTTCTTGCGGAAGACCTCCAGGTGCGGGCTGTTCTTGACCTGCGCGTAGGTTTCGCCGGTGAGGTAGTAGATCTTGTCCTGACCTTCCTTGGCACGGGCCAGGTAGTCGGCCAGACCAACGATCTGCTCGCCGTCGTCGCCTTGGGTCGATGCGAAACGCAGCAGGCCGGCGATTTTCTCTTTGTTGGCAAAGTCTTCTGCCGGGCCTTCTTTCATGACCTGACCGAAGTTCTTCCAGAAGCCTTTGTATTGCTCAGGCTCGTTTTTCGCCAGTTTTTCCAGCATGTCGAGCACACGCTTGGTCAGCGCGGTCTTCATCGAATCGATGATCGGGTCTTTCTGCAGGATTTCGCGCGACACGTTCAGCGACAGGTCGTTGGAATCAACCACGCCTTTGATGAAGCGCAGGTACAGCGGCAGGAACGACTCGGCCTGATCCATGACGAACACGCGTTGCACGTAGAGCTTCAGGCCTTTCGGCGCTTCACGCTGGTACAGGTCGAACGGTGCACGGGCCGGCACGTACAGCAGCGAGCTGTATTCGAGCTTGCCTTCGACTTTGTTGTGGCTCCAGGCCAACGGGTTTTCAAAGTCGTGAGCGATGTGCTTGTAGAACTCCTGGTATTCCTCGTCCTTCACTTCAGTGCGCGGACGGGTCCACAGGGCGCTGGCGCGGTTGACGGTTTCCCATTCAACGGCTGGTGCTTCTTCGCCTTCTGCTGCTGCCGCTTCTTTCGGCAACTCGATCGGCAAAGCGATGTGGTCGGAGTACTTCTTGATGATGTTACGCAGACGCCAGCCATCGGCGAACTCGTCTTCAGCGGCTTTCAGGTGCAGAACGATGCGGGTGCCGCGCTCTGGTTTGTCGATGGTGGCGACTTCGAACTCGCCTTCACCTTTCGACGACCAGTGCACGCCTTCGCTGGCCGGGGTGCCGGCGCGACGGGAGTACACATCAACCTGGTCAGCAACGATGAAGGCAGAGTAAAAGCCCACACCGAACTGGCCGATCAGGTGCGAATCTTTCTTCTGATCGCCCGAGAGGTTCTTCATGAAATCGGCAGTACCGGATTTGGCGATGGTCCCCAGGTGGGTGATCACATCGTCACGGTTCATGCCGATACCGTTGTCTTCGAGGGTTACGGTCTTGGCGTCCTTGTCGAAGCTCACACGGATTTTCAGATCAGCGCCACCTTCGAGCAATTCTGGCTTGGCCAGGGCTTCGAAGCGCAGCTTGTCGACAGCGTCAGAGGCGTTCGAGATCAATTCGCGAAGGAAAATTTCCTTGTTGGAATACAGCGAATGGATCATGAGGTGCAGCAGCTGCTTTACCTCGGTCTGGAAGCCCAGGGTTTCCTTTTGAGTTTCCACACTCATGGTCATCAAACTCCAATCAGATGGCAGTGGCCGCGACCCGAAATGGTCGGCGGCGGGTTGTCTTGTGAGTTTGGGGCGCTGTTCAGGATTTCAAGGGCTCCTCGATTTTGAAGTGCGCACGCGCGGTGGCAATCGGTTCGCTTTCAGTGCTTTGCCAGGCTGTGATCGCAACGTTGGCGACGCGCCGGCCCTGACGGCAGACCTGACATTTGGCCCAGGTATCACGGAACTGCCCGGCGCGCAGGTAATCGAGGGAGAAGTCGATAATCTTCGGCACGCCAGGCGCACCAGTGAAAATCAACAGATGCAGGGCGGCGGCCAGCTCCATGAATCCGGCAATCACCCCGCCGTGAATCGCCGGCAATAAAGGGTTACCAATGTTGTCCTTGTTCGCCGGCAGCTTGAACAACAGTTCATCGCCGACTCGCGAACACTCGATACCGATCAGCCCAGCGTATGGGATCAGCTCCAGCAACGGCGCGTAATCACCCTCTGCATGGGCCTGCTGCAATTGTTTCTTGAGGTCGTCGATCATTGATTTTCTCCCTTGATCGCGCCGCCGAAACCTTTGGTGCCTTTAAGGCCCTTGCCCATGCGCATGAAGGTGCCAACCACATGGGCGATGGGCTGTTCGGGATCATCCTGATAAGCGAAGCCTCGGGCGAATATCACATCGGTGGTCACTCGGTAGCACTGGGCAAAGCCATACACATCCTTGTTCGGCTCGGCGGCGTGCATGTAATCGATGCGCAGATCAAGGGTCGGACACACCTCGAACTCCGGCAACACGCACAGGGTCGACATCCCGCAAGCGGTGTCCATCAATGAAGTAATCGCCCCGCCGTGAATGACTCCGGTCCGGGGATTGCCGACGATTTTTTCGCTGTACGGCAAGATCACCGTAAGCCCTTCGGCCGAGGCGCTGTGCACCTGCAAACCGAGTACCTGACAGTGGCGCAGCGCGGAGAGAAATCGCGTCGCACGCTCAAAAACGGGATTTTCGGCCATATGATAATTACTCTCGTTAGAGCCTTTTGCCAGTAGTGTGCAAAACAGCAAAAGTTCCGTGTAAAAACAAACTTATATATCTGAAAGAAATGAGGAACTTAACCTGTAGCGCCGAGTTCTTAAGGCCAGTAGTTATTTTCCATAAGGAGAAACACCCCATGCGTAAGACTTTTGCTATTGCCTTGATGTTGACCGCTTCCCTCGGTCTCGCTGCCTGCGATAAAAAATCCGAGGACAAAGCTCAAGATGCCAACCAACATGCTGAACAAGCTCAGCAGGACATGAACAAAGCTCAGGATAAAGTGAACGACGCTGCGAAAGAAAACGCCGAAGCTGCCAAAGCTCAGGCTGAATCGAACGCTGCTGCACAAGAAGAAGCTGCCAAGAAGCAATAATTCGCTTTTTGCTGCAGAAAAAAGAAAACCCGCCAAGTGCGGGTTTTCTTTTGTCTGGGAATTAACGCCAGAGCCGCCTTAGAGCAAGACAGTTCTAAAAGTCGGACTAATCATTAGCAACAGCGAACACAATACGCCAACTATCCAGGCCAGACTGCGCAGCTTGGGAAGATCGGCCAGGTAGAACCACAAGTAGAAGAGTCGCGCGATCACGAAGACTATCGCTAATGTGTCGATCAACCATCCTGCCGTTTGCGTGGTGTGCGCCATCAACACACCGACTGCGAACAACATGAACGCTTCGATGCTGTTCTGATGCGCCGCCAGCGCCCTCGCGCCGTAACCGGTCAGTTGCGCCTGTTGCTGACGCGGCAGGTGATTGTTGTAACCACCCTGCTCTTTCATCGCTTTGCCTACCGGCATACGCGCGATATAGATCAACAGCGCACTGATAAACACACACCAGAACGGAATACTCATCAAGCGACCTCTCTGTTTGTTTCGGGAAGGGGGGCTTCTGTAGGGGTATAGACCATGACATCGAGAACGTCGGAATGAAACTCCCGGCGATACAGAACCACCACGACGCCGGCACTCATCAGCATGAACAGCCATGGACTGACAAACCAGGCCAGCATGCTCATGCCGAAGTAGTAGGAACGCAAGCCGAAGTTGAACTGGTTGGCAGCCATCGAAATCACTCGCGCCGCCCGTAAGGCGAAGGCTTTACGCTCCTGCTCCGACACCTGCCGCTCGCCAATCATCGGCGCCGACCCCACCAGAACGGCGGCAAAGTTGTACTGGCGCATACACCAGCTAAAGGTGAAAAAGGCGTAAACGAACACCATCGCCAGACACAGCAACTTGATCTCCGACATGCCCTGCGACGCCTGTTGCACCATCGGGATGTCCGCCAGCAACGAAACCGCCCGCTCTGACGCGCCAAGCACGGTGAGAATGCCGGCGAGAATAATCAATGTGCTTGAGGCGAAGAACGAGGCGTTGCGTTCAAGATTGCCAATCACGCTGGCGTCGGCGATGCGGTTGTCACGCAGCAACATACGGCGCATCCAGTCCTCGCGGTACAGGTGCAGCACACTGGCCAGACATGCTGTGTCGCGGGCTTTCCAGCCGGCATAACGGGTGTAACCGCCCCAGCAGATGACAAACCAGACGGCGGCGAGCAGGTGGATCAGGTTGGCTTGGATGAACGACATGCAATTCCCTGTGGAGTATGGATGCTACCTGTGGGAGCGAGGCTGCTCGCTCCCACATTAGGACTTCGGCAACCCTTCGACGTTAGCCTAGGGAAAAAGACACTGCCTGAGGCGCATAAAAAATGCCCCGTATCGATTGATACGGGGCATTTCTGTTTAAGCGTTGAAGACCCGCTTATGGCGGGTCAGGCAACGTCAGGCAACCGCTTCGCTGCGCTTGCCCAGCATGCGATCGCAAACCACTGCGACCACCAGGGTCATCACACAGGGCACCAGCCATGCCAAACCCTGCTCGCTCAGCGGCAGGTGGGACAACTGCGATGGCATCCAGTCGGCCAGACCGGCGCCTTTCAGCGCGTCGATGGTGCCGAACACGAACGATACCAGCATCACCGGACCAAGAATCCGGCCGTGCTCATGCCAGAAGTCTTTGCAGAAGCTCAGCGCCACCAGCACGATGCACGGCGGGTAGATCGCGGTCAGCACCGGGATCGAGAAGGCAATCAGCTTGGTCAGGCCCAGGTTGGACACCAGTAGCGAGAACGCCGCCAGAATGATCACCAGGGTCTTGTAGGACAGTGGCAGCACACGGCTGAAGTACTCAGCGCAAGCGCAGGTAAGGCCGACCGCTGTCACCAGGCACGCCAGCGAGATCAGCACCGCGAGGAAACCGCTGCCCAGCGAACCGAAGGTGTGTTGCACATAGGCGTGCAATACCGCGGCGCCGTTGGTCGCGCCCACCGCCACTTCGTGGCTGCCGGAACCGAGGCGGAACAGGCTGACATACACCAGCGCCAGACCGACACCGGCAATCAACCCGGCGATGATCGCGTAACGGGTGATCAGCGCGGGCGACTCGACGCCACGGGAGCGGATCGCGTTAACGATGACGATGCCGAACACCAGCGCGCCCAAGGTATCCATGGTCAGGTAACCATTGATGAAACCCTGAGAGAACGGTGCCGCCACGTATTCCGGCGTGCCTTGGCCGATGTCACCCGCCGGCAAGGCGAATGCGGCGATACCGAGCACCGCCAGTGCGATGATCTTCAGCGGCGCGAGGAAACGGCCAACGGTGTCCAGCAACCGCCCAGGGTAGAGCGAGATGAAGAACACGAGCAGGAAGTACACCGAGCTGTAGAGGAACAGTGCCAACGGGCTTTCACCAGTGAGCGGCGCCAGACCGACTTCAAACGATACGGTTGCGGTACGCGGGGTGGCGAACAACGGGCCGACCGCCAGGTAGCACGCCGCAGCCAGAATGCCGCCGGCTATCTTGCCGATCGGGCTGCTCAGCGTATCCATCGCCCCACCGACCTTGGCCAGTGCAACGACGGTGATCACCGGCAGACCCACCGCAGTGATCAGGAAGCCCAGCGCGGCCATCCAGACGTGAGGTCCGGCCTGCAAGCCCACGATCGGCGGGAAGATGATGTTGCCAGCCCCAACGAACAGGGCAAATGTCATAAAGCCAAGTGCCAGGATGTCCTGACCTTTCAAAACTTTCATTAAGGTAATACCACACTACTGAAATCGGAATTTAGAGGGGGATTGCCCTGTGTAATTAGGGAAATGCTGTCGATCCGTATGGGACTGACCCTTAAAGCGCGTTGCATGCCTTGTGGGCGGCAGACGCAAAAATGGCTGCTAGCCTAACGAATTTGTCGTGCGAACGCACTGTTAGAGGGCGAACTATCCGATACGCGACGTTTCCGTGTCGCGTTTTTGCATGTAATTGGGCGAAAGCCTATAAATCAGCGCATGTCAGAAACGACAAAGGCCACCCGAAGGTGGCCTTTGTTTGGTAAAGCGTCAGTTAAGCGCGAGGCTTACTTGACAGCCCAACCAGTCAGCTCGGCCAGGGCCTTGCCGATGTCTGCCAGCGAACGCACGGTTTTCACGCCTGCGTCTTGCAGTGCAGCGAATTTCTCGTCTGCAGTGCCTTTGCCGCCAGAGATGATTGCGCCAGCATGGCCCATGCGCTTGCCCGGAGGAGCAGTCACACCAGCGATGTAGGAAACAACCGGCTTGGTCACGTGTGCCTTGATGTAGGCAGCCGCTTCTTCTTCAGCCGAACCGCCGATCTCACCGATCATGACGATCGCTTCGGTCTTCGGGTCTTCCTGGAACAGCTTCAGGATGTCGATGAAGTTCGAACCCGGGATCGGGTCACCACCGATGCCGACGCAAGTCGACTGACCGAAACCGGCGTCAGTAGTCTGCTTGACAGCTTCGTAGGTCAGGGTGCCGGAACGCGAAACGATACCGACCTTGCCTGGCAAGTGAATGTGACCTGGCATGATGCCGATCTTGCATTCGCCTGGGGTGATCACGCCTGGGCAGTTAGGGCCGATCAGGACTACGCCCAGCTCGTCGCACTTAACTTTAGCGTCCAGCATGTCCAGGGTAGGAATGCCTTCGGTGATGCAGACGATCAGCTTGATGCCGCCGAATGCCGCTTCCAGGATCGAGTCTTTGCAGAAAGGAGCCGGAACGTAGATCACGCTGGCGGTAGCGCCAGTGGCTTCTACTGCGTCTTTAACGGTGTTGAACACTGGCAGACCCAGGTGTTCGGTGCCGCCTTTACCAGGAGTAACGCCACCAACCATTTTGGTGCCGTATTCGATGGCTTGCTGGGTGTGGAAACTACCTTGCGAACCGGTAATACCCTGGCAGATAACTTTGGTGTCTTTATTGATCAGGACGCTCATTATTTGCCCTCCGCAGCTTTGACAACTTGTTGAGCAGCGTCGGTCAGGCTGGTAGCCGCGATGATGTTCAAACCGCTTTCTGCCAGTACTTTAGCGCCCAGCTCAGCGTTGTTGCCTTCAAGGCGAACAACAACCGGGATTTTCACGCCGACTTCTTTCACAGCGCCAATGATGCCTTCGGCAATCATGTCGCAGCGAACGATGCCGCCGAAGATGTTGACCAGTACTGCAGCGACGTTGGTGTCGGACAGGATGATCTTGAACGCTTCAGTTACGCGTTCTTTGGTAGCGCCACCACCTACGTCGAGGAAGTTGGCTGGCTTGCCGCCATGCAGGTTGACGATGTCCATGGTACCCATGGCCAGGCCAGCACCGTTGACCATGCAACCGATGTTGCCTTCCAGTGCTACGTAGTTCAGTTCGAACTTGGCAGCGTGCGCTTCGCGCGGATCGTCTTGCGACGGATCGTGGAAAGTCTTCAGCTTAGGCTGACGGTACATGGCGTTGGCGTCGATGTTGATCTTGGCGTCCAGGCAGTGCAGATCGCCATCAGCCTTGATCACCAGCGGGTTCACTTCCAGCAGAGCCAGGTCGTGATCCTTGAACAGTTTGGCCAGACCTACGAAGATCTTGGCGAACTGAGCAACCTGCTTGCCTTCCAGACCCAGCTGGAATGCCAGCTCGCGACCCTGGAATGGCTGAGCGCCAACCAGTGGATCGATAGTGGCCTTGAGAATTTTTTCTGGAGTGTCGTGAGCGATTTTCTCGATGTCCACGCCACCTTCGGTGGAAGCCATGAACACGATGCGACGGCTCGAACGGTCAACGACAGCGCCCAGGTACAGCTCTTTAGCGATATCAGTGCACGATTCAACCAGGATCTTGGTGACTGGCTGGCCATTGGCATCAGTCTGGTAAGTCACCAGACGCTTGCCCAGCCACTGCTGTGCGAAGGCTTTGGCGTCTTCTTTGCTGCGAACCAGCTTAACGCCGCCCGCTTTACCGCGACCACCGGCGTGGACCTGGGCTTTGACAACCCACTCGCTGCCGCCGATTTTGTCGCAAGCTTCTGCTGCTGCTTCCGGGGTGTCTACTGCGTAACCAGTGGAAACTGGCAGGCCGTATTCAGCGAACAGCTGCTTACCCTGATACTCGTGAAGATTCATGCTTTTTACCGTCTTCGTTAGGTACTGCGCATTCGGCGCTGCGCTCGTTTGAGTGCCGCGCCACCTGTGACTGCTGCTTGCGTAGCTGAGCTACGCAAGACTGCGTCCAGCGGACATTCCGCGGTGAGACTTGCTCGCAAGGCTCACGACGGGCCGTTACCGCCGTGGTTTCTTATTGTGTCTTAACGCTTCTTGCGGTTGGCAATGTGGATGGCACCGCCATTCACAGCCAGAGCAGCTTCGTGCAAGGCTTCAGACAGGGTCGGATGGGAGAAAACCATCATGCCCAGGTCTTCAGCGCTGGTGCCGAATTCCATACCGATCGCGCCCTGCTGAACCAGTTCTGCAGCGCTCGGGCCAATCACGTGCACGCCCAATACGCGGTCAGTCTTGGCATCAGCGATGACCTTGACGAAACCACCGGTATCGTTGGCGGCCATGGCACGGCCGGAAGCGGCGAACGGGAAGGTGCCGACGTTAACTTCAACGCCTTCAGCTTTCAAGGCCTGCTCGGTTTTGCCAACCCACGCGATTTCCGGGTGAGTATAAATAACCGAAGGGATCAGGTCATAGTTCATCTGGGCTTTGTGGCCCTTGATGCGCTCGACAACCATGATGCCTTCTTCCGAAGCTTTGTGAGCCAGCATCATGCCGCGAACCACGTCACCGATGGCGAAAACGCCCGGTACGGTGGTCGCGCAGTGATCGTCAACGTGCACGAAACCGCGCTCGTCGAGGGTCACGCCGCTGTCGGCAGCCAGCAGATCAGTGGTCACCGGACGGCGACCAACGGCTACGATCAGCTTGTCGAAAGTGATGGTCTGTTCGCCGTTGGCATCGGTGTAGTTCACAACGACTTCGTCGCCGTTCACTTTCGAGCCGGTTACGCGAGCGCCCAGTTTGATGTCCAGACCTTGTTTGGTCAGGGTTTTCAGCGCTTCCTTGGAAACAGCGGTGTCCGCTGCCATCAGGAAGGTGTCCAGTGCTTCCAGAACAACGACTTCGGAGCCCAGACGCGACCACACCGAACCCAGCTCCAGACCGATCACGCCAGCGCCGATCACGCCCAGACGCTTAGGTACGGACTGGAATTCCAGAGCGCCAGTCGAATCAACGATGACTTTCTGATCAACCGGAGCCGGTGGAATGTCGATCGGACGCGAGCCTGGAGCCAGAATGACGTTTTCAGCTTCGATGACTTCAACCGAGCCGTCTGGCTTGGTTACTTCGACTTTCTTGCCAGCCAGCAGTTTGCCGTGGCCCTGGATCGAAGTAACGCCGTTGGCCTTGAACAGGGTGGCAACGCCGCCGGTCAGGTTCTTGACGATGCCAGCCTTGCGGCCAACCATCGCAGCGACGTCCATTTTGACCTCGCCAGTCGAGATACCGTGAACGTTGAAGCTTTCTTTCGCTTCCTTGTATTTCCAGGAACTGTCGAGCAGCGCCTTGGAAGGAATGCAGCCCACGTTCAGGCAGGTGCCGCCCAGGGCTTGCTTGCCTTCTGCGTCGGTGTACTTCTCGATGCAGGCAGTGGTCAGACCCAGCTGCGCCGCCTTGATGGCAGCCACGTAGCCACCAGGGCCAGCACCGATCACTACTACGTCAAATTTCTGCGACATTCAAAAAATCCTCTTTAGCGAAAAGCTTCAAGCCGCGCGCTGCAGGCTGTACCGCCGTTTCCGGCGATACCCCCACAGCCCGCGACTGCTTCTATCAGATATCCAGCAACAGACGAGCTGGATCTTCCAGCAGGTTCTTGATGGTCACCAGGAAGGTCACAGCTTCTTTGCCATCGATCAGACGGTGATCGTAGGACAGTGCCAGGTACATCATCGGACGGATAACGACCTGACCATTGATGGCCATAGGACGCTGGATGATGTTGTGCATGCCCAGAATCGCTGCCTGCGGCGGGTTGACGATCGGAGTCGACATCATCGAACCGAAGGTACCACCGTTGGTGATGGTGAAGGTACCACCGGTCATCTCGTCCATCGACAGTTTGCCGTCACGGGCTTTCTTGCCGAAGGTGGCGATGCCGCCTTCGATTTCAGCCAGGCTCATCAGTTCGGCGTTACGCAGAACCGGAACCACCAGACCGCGATCGCTGGAAACGGCAACGCCGATGTCCGCGTAGCCGTGGTAAACGATGTCGCCGCCGTCGATCGACGCGTTGACAGCCGGGAAGCGTTTCAGCGCTTCGGTGGCCGCTTTCACGAAGAACGACATGAAGCCCAGGCGTACGCCGTTGTGGGACTTCTCGAACAGATCCTTGTACTTCGAACGCAGGGCCATGACTTCAGTCATGTCGACTTCGTTGAAAGTGGTCAGCATCGCCATGTTCGACTGTGCTTCAACCAGACGCTTGGCGACGGTGGCACGAACGCGGGTCATCGGTACGCGCTTCTCGATGCGGTCGCCAGCGGCGAACACAGGAGCAGCAGCCGAAGGAGCAGCAGCCTTGGCAGGCGCAGCAGCCGGAGCAGCTTTCTTGGCAGCAACAGCAGCAACCACGTCTTCCTTGGTCACACGACCGCCCTTGCCGGTGCCGGCAACGGAAGCGATGTTGATGCCGTTTTCTTCAGCCAGCTTGCGAGCAGCCGGAGCAGCAACAGGATCGTCTTCGCCTTCGGCAGCAGCTGGAGCAGCGGCAGCGGCCGGAGCAGCAGCGGCGGCTGGGGCAGCGGCAGCAGCGCCGCCCGCTTCGATGGAGCCCAGCACTTCGTCGGACAGAACGGTGTCGCCTTCGTTCTTGACGATTGCGCCCAGCACGCCATCAGCGGTAGCCAGAACTTCCAGTACGACTTTGTCGGTTTCGATGTCGACGATCAGGTCGTCGCGCTTGACAGCGTCGCCCGGTTGTTTGTGCCAGGTGGCAACGGTGCCATCGGCAACC
Organism: Pseudomonas sp. 29; assembly: GCF_002754355.1. Classification (NCBI taxonomy): domain Bacteria; kingdom Pseudomonadati; phylum Pseudomonadota; class Gammaproteobacteria; order Pseudomonadales; family Pseudomonadaceae; genus Pseudomonas; species Pseudomonas sp. 29. The sequence continues at coordinate 4,749,477 of NZ_PEEY01000001.1, read as the reverse complement.
GATTCCGGGAAAGTGGGGGCTTTGATCTCGATAGCCATTATCTGTGGTTCCTTAAATTCGGTTTCAGGTGCGCGAAGGCGTTAAATGGTAAACGCGTCTTGCAGGAGTTTTTCCTGCTGCTCGGCGTGCATCGATGCGTAACCACAAGCTGGGGCAGCAGAAGCCTCACGGCCCGCGTACTCAAGTACGAGAGACTTGTCGAGGTTACCGATGCTGCGACGCAAGTGGTGCTGGCTGCAGTACCAGGCGCCCTGGTTCATCGGCTCTTCCTGACACCAAACGGCATTTTTGACGTTGGTGTATGGAGCCAGGACTTCTTTCAAGTCGTCCTCAGGGAATGGATACAGCTGCTCGATACGCACGATGGCGATATCTTCACGGCCTTCGGCACGGCGTTTTTCCAGCAGGTCGTAGTAGACCTTGCCGCTACACAGAACAACGCGCTCGACCTTTTTCGGGTCCAGAGCATCGATTTCCGGGATCACGGTCTGGAACGAACCTTCGGCCAGATCTTCCAGGGTCGAGATGGCCAGCTTGTGGCGCAGCAGCGACTTCGGCGTCAGCACGATCAACGGCTTGCGCAGCGGACGAATCACCTGACGACGCAGCAAGTGGTAGATCTGTGCTGGCGTAGTCGGTACGGCAACCTGAATGTTGTGCTCGGCGCACAATTGCAGGTAACGCTCAAGACGTGCCGAGCTGTGCTCAGGACCCTGACCTTCGTAACCGTGTGGCAGCAACATGGTCAGACCGCAGAGACGGCCCCACTTGTGCTCGCCGCTGGTGATGAACTGGTCGATTACAACCTGTGCACCGTTGGCGAAGTCGCCGAACTGGGCTTCCCAGATCACCAGCGCATCCGGCGTGGTGGTCGAGTAACCGTATTCGAAGGCCAGTACCGCTTCTTCCGACAGGAACGAGTCGTACAGGTCAAAGCGTGGCTGACCGTCGTACAGGTGCTGCAGCGGAATGTAGGTACCCGCGTCTTTCTGGTTGTGCAGCACAGCGTGACGGTGCGAGAACGTACCGCGGCCGATGTCCTGACCGGTCATACGGATCGGGTGACCTTCGAACGCCAGGGTCGCGTACGCCATGGTTTCGGCGTAACCCCAGTTGATCGGCAGGCCGCCGGCTTGCATCTTCTGACGGTCTTCGTAGATCTTCGAGACCTGACGCTGAACCACGAAGCCTTCCGGAATTTCCAGCAGCTTGGCGGACAGTTCTTGCAGGGTCTTCAGATCAAAGCGAGTGTCGTGACGCGCAGTCCAGGCATGGCCCAGATACGGACGCCAGTCCACGAACAGCTCTTTGTTCGGCTCTTTGACCAGCGATTTCACTACGTGCAGACCGTTGTCCAGCGCGTTGCGGTATTCATCGACTTTCGCCTGAACACGCTCTGCGTCCAGCACACCGCCCTGGGTCAGACGATCAGCGTACAGCTCACGGGTGGTGCGCTGTTTGGTGATCTGCTGATACATCAGAGGCTGGGTGCCGCTAGGCTCGTCAGCTTCGTTGTGGCCGCGACGACGGTAGCAGACCAGGTCGATCACCACGTCACGCTTGAACTGCATGCGGTAGTCGATGGCCAGCTGGGTCACGAACAATACGGCTTCCGGATCATCACCATTCACATGGAGGATCGGCGCCTGGATCATCTTCGCGACGTCGGTGGCGTACTCGGTGGAGCGCGAGTCCAGCGGGTTGCTGATGGTGAAACCGACCTGGTTGTTGATCACGATGTGCACGGTACCGCCGGTCTTGAAACCGCGGGTCTGCGACATCTGGAAGGTTTCCATGACCACGCCCTGACCTGCGAATGCAGCGTCACCGTGGATGGAGATCGGCAGAACCTTCTCGCCAGTGGCGTCATTACGACGATCCTGACGGGCGCGCACCGAACCTTCGACCACCGGGGAAACGATTTCCAGGTGGGACGGGTTGAACGCCATGGCCAGGTGAACTTCACCGCCGGCGGTCATCACGTTGGACGAGAAGCCCTGGTGATACTTAACGTCACCGGAACCCAGCTCGACCTTCTTCTTGCCTTCGAACTCGTCGAACAGCTCGCGCGGGTTCTTGCCGAAGGTGTTGACCAGCACGTTCAGACGGCCACGGTGGGCCATGCCGATGACGACTTCCTTGGTGCCGTAGGAACCGGAACGCTGGATCAGTTCGTCGAGCATCGGAATCAGGCTTTCGCCGCCTTCCAGACCGAAACGCTTGGTGCCCGGGTATTTGGTGCCCAGGTATTTTTCCAGGCCTTCACCGGCGGTTACGCGCTCAAGCAGGTGGCTCTTGATGTCGGCGGAGTACGTCGGACGACCACGCACGCTTTCCAGACGCTGCTGGAACCACTGGCGCTGCTCGGAATCGGTGATGTGCGTAAATTCAGCGCCGATGGTGCGGCAATATGTCTGCTGCAACGCTTCGTGAATTTCGCGTAGGCTCGCTTCCTCTTTGCCGATGAACAGGTCGCCGGCACGGAAGGTCGTATCAAGATCGGCATTGGTCAAGCCGTAATGATTGATCGACAGGTCTGCAGGTGCAGGACGCTGCCACAGCCCCAGCGGGTCAAGCTGGGCTGCCTGGTGGCCACGCATACGGTAGGCCTGGATCAATCGCAACACTTCAACTTGCTTCTTCTCGTGCTCACTGCTCACGCTGCCGGCGGAAACCGGTTGGGCGCGGCGCTGGTTCTTTGCCAGCAGCACGAAATGATCGCGAATCGTGGAGTGCGAAACATCAGTGGCAGAGTTGCCGTCGGCAGGCAACTTCTGAAAGTAGGTGCGCCACTCTTCTGGCACAGCGTTAGGGTCGTGCAGGTAGAGCTCATAAAGCTCTTCCACATAGGCAGCGTTTCCACCTGAAAGGTAGGCGCTGTTCCACATGCGCTGCATCACGCTTTCTTGCATGCTTGGTCACCCTCGGTTAGGGGAACACCATCGATGTCGACACCGAGCAAACTTGCAGAAGTCCGAATGCAGCGACTAAAACAAGCCACTTAGGATCACACTGATAGTCCGGGTACCAGCCCGGATGCCCCTGCTTGTCTCATTTCTTCAAAATAAGAGCGGCAGCTTGTGGCTACTGCTCTGGTTATAGCCATGACGCGGGTTGAAGCCCGCGCCACAGCCTCTACGGTGCAGCGGTTACAGCAGCTGAATCACACGCCGCTCGAAAGCAGCATGTTACGGATGTGACCGATGGCCTTAGTCGGGTTCAGGCCTTTCGGACATACGTTGACGCAGTTCATGATGCCCCGGCAGCGGAAGACGCTGAACGGGTCATCGAGCGAAGCCAGACGCTCGGATGTCTTGGTGTCACGGCTGTCTGCCAGGAAGCGATAAGCTTGCAGCAGCGCAGCTGGACCCAGGAACTTGTCCGGGTTCCACCAGAAGGACGGGCAAGAGGTCGAGCAGCAAGCGCACAGGATGCACTCGTACAGACCGTCGAGTTTTTCACGCTCTTCTGGCGACTGCAGACGCTCGATGGCCGGAGCCGGCGTGTCGTTCTGCAGGTAAGGCTTCACCTTCTCGTATTGCTTGTAGAAGATGCTCATATCGACGACCAGGTCACGGATAACCGGCAAACCTGGCAGCGGACGAACGATCAGCTTGTTACCTTTTACAACGGCGGACAGCGGCGTGATGCACGCCAGACCGTTTTTACCGTTGATGTTCATGCCGTCGGAGCCGCAGACGCCTTCACGGCAAGAGCGACGATAGGAGAAACCCTCGTCCTGCTCTTTGATCAGGGCCAGCACGTCCAGCACCATCAGGTCTTTACCACCGGTATCGACCTGGAATTCCTGCATGAACGGCGCAGCGTCCTGATCAGGGTTGTAGCGATAAACACTGACATTCAACATGGCGGTCACCCTTAATAAGTCCGGACTTTAGGTTCGAAAGTCGGAACAGTCTTCGGCGAGAAGTTCACGGCACGCTTGGTGACGCGCTTGTCACCCGGGAAGTACAGGGTGTGGCACAGCCAGTTTTCGTCATCACGATCTTCAAAGTCTTCACGGGCGTGAGCACCGCGGGACTCTTTACGTACTTCGGCCGCGATGGCGGTAGCTTCAGCCACTTCCAGCAGGTTTTGCAGTTCCAGCGCTTCGATACGTGCAGTGTTGAACGCCTGCGACTTATCGTTGATCTTCACGTTGGCGATACGCTTGCGCAGATCGGCCAGCTGGGCAATACCCTTCTGCATGTATTCGCCAGTACGGAATACACCGAAGTAGTTCTGCATGCAGCTCTGCAGCTCGCGACGCAGGGTAGCGACGTCTTCGCCGTCAGTACGGCTATTCAGTGCGTTCAGGCGCGACAGGGCAGCTTCGATATCGGCTTCGGTAGCGTCGTCGTATTCGATGCCGTCGGTCAGGGCTTTTTCCAGGTGCAGGCCGGCAGCGCGGCCGAATACCACCAGGTCGAGCAGCGAGTTGCCGCCCAGACGGTTGGCACCGTGAACCGATACGCAAGCCACTTCACCTACCGCGAACAGACCAGGAATGATCTGATCCACGCCATCGGCGTTCTGGGTGATCGCCTGACCATGGATGTTGGTGGCAACGCCGCCCATCATATAGTGGCAAGTCGGAACAACCGGAACCGGCGCAACAACCGGGTCAACGTGGGCGAAAGTCTTCGACAGTTCGCAGATGCCTGGCAGACGGCTGTGCAGCACTTCCTCGCCCAGGTGGTCGAGTTTGAGCATCACGTGGTCGCCATTCGGACCGCAACCGTTGCCGGCGATGATTTCTTTAACCATCGAGCGAGCAACCACGTCACGACCGGCAAGGTCTTTGGCATTCGGAGCATAACGCTCCATGAAACGCTCGCCGTGCTTGTTGATCAGGTAACCACCTTCACCACGGCAACCTTCTGTAACCAGTACACCGGCACCGGCGATGCCGGTCGGGTGGAACTGCCACATTTCGATGTCTTGTACCGGTACGCCAGCACGCAGAGCCATGCCGACGCCGTCACCGGTGTTGATCAGGGCGTTGGTGGTGGAAGCGTAGATACGACCTGCACCGCCGGTAGCCAATACGGTGGCTTTGGCGCGGATGTAGGAAGTTTCGCCAGTTTCGATGCAGATCGCGATCACACCGACGAAATCGCCTTCCTGGTTCTTCACCAGGTCGACAGCGTAGTACTCGTTCAGGAACGTGGTACCGGCTTTCAGGTTGCCCTGATAAAGGGTGTGCAGCAGGGCGTGACCGGTACGGTCGGAAGCCGCGCAAGTACGCGCAGCCTGGCCGCCTTTACCGTAGTCCTTGGACTGACCACCGAACGGACGCTGGTAGATACGGCCTTGTTCGGTACGCGAGAACGGCAGACCCATGTGGTCCAGCTCGAAAACCGCGGCCGGGCCTTCCTGACACATGTATTCGATAGCGTCCTGGTCACCGATGTAGTCGGAGCCCTTGACGGTATCGTACATGTGCCAGCGCCAGTCATCGTTCGGGTCAGCAGACGCGATCGCGCACGTGATGCCGCCTTGAGCGGATACAGTGTGCGAACGGGTCGGGAAAACCTTGGTGATCACGGCAGTCTTGTGACCACCCTGCGCCAGTTGCAGCGCAGCGCGCATGCCGGCACCGCCACCACCAATAATGATGGCGTCGAAAGAAATCGTTGGAATGTTAGCCATGACTCAGATACCCCAGAGAATCTGCACACCCCAGACGAAGTAAGCGAACATCGCAACGCCGCATACTGCCTGGAAAAGGAAACGTATCGCCGTTGCGGACTTGCCGAACGCCATCGGCGTCAGGTAGTCAGTCGCGATGGTCCACATGCCGACCCAGGCGTGAGCGCCCAGAGCAACAAGGGCCAGGAGGCTGAAAATACGCATCCCGTTGTGGGCGAACAGTTCATGCCACTGGGCATACTCGAGGCCAGGGTGGGCCACGACGTATCCGATCAGAAAGATGAAGTAAGCCGCGAGAACGACCGCAGACACACGTTGCGCCATCCAGTCATAGAGGCCCGAACGCGACAGGTTCGTGACGTTAGTTACCATATCCAAACTCCTGCCAGAACGATTACCACCACGGAAACGGCGATAACGATTTTCGAGCCCAGCTTGCCGCCTTCCAGCGTCTCACCGATGCCCATGTCCATGATCAAATGGCGCACACCGGCTACCAGGTGATACAGCAGAGCGGACAGGATGCCCCAAATCACTAGCTTGGCTAGCGGACTGGTCAGACACGCTTTCACCTGACCGAAGCCTTCCTCGGAGCTGAGCGACTTGTCCAATGCATAAAGCATGATGGCAAGGCACACGAAGAGGATGACACCGGAGATACGGTGAAGAATGGACGTGTAAGCAGTGACTGGGAGTTTGATGGTCCTTAGGTCTAGGTTTACAGGTCGTTGGCTTTTCACGGCTTTTTTTTCACACTGAAGAGCCCCTAACAATCAGGGCAAAGTTGTTGGGGAGTGCACTGGTCAGGTAACCACCACCCAGGGATGCGACCCCCAATGAAAGCAAGCCCAAAAGCCCTTGGCGGTCGGTGGCCGAGTATAGACAGTTAGGCTACTAATGACAACGCAATCACCTACCCCAAATAGCTGATTGCACAAGTCGTATAAAAGGCGTAAATGGCAGTCAATTTCGAGGAAAAAGTGCGCTTAAAGCCTTCTGGAGCAAGACTTTAGGCAAATTGACATTCGAATTTATCTCACTATAGTGGTGCGGGCCCTGCGTGGGGGGTCTGTCTGATGGTTCAAGCATAAATAGGAGGCCACATGGCTGACAAAAAAGCGCAGTTGATCATCGAGGGCGCAGCCCCCGTCGAGCTGCCCATTTTAACCGGCACCGTTGGTCCCGATGTAATCGATGTTCGGGGCCTGACGGCCACGGGCCGCTTCACTTTCGACCCAGGCTTCATGTCGACCGCCTCGTGCGAGTCGAAGATCACCTATATCGACGGCGACAACGGCATTCTGTTGCACCGCGGCTACCCGATCGAACAACTGGCTGAAAAGTCGGACTACCTGGAAACCTGCTACCTGCTGCTCAACGGCGAACTGCCGACTGCAGAACAGAAGGCCCAGTTCGTCAGCACCGTGAAAAACCACACAATGGTTCACGAGCAGTTGAAAACCTTCTTCAACGGTTTCCGTCGCGACGCCCACCCGATGGCCGTCATGTGCGGTGTAGTCGGCGCCCTCTCGGCCTTCTACCACGACTCCCTGGACATCAATAACCCGCAGCATCGCGAAATCTCCGCGATCCGTCTGGTTGCCAAGATGCCGACCCTGGCAGCGATGGTTTACAAGTACTCCATGGGCCAACCCATGATGTACCCGCGCAACGACCTGACGTACGCGGAAAACTTCCTGCACATGATGTTCAACACCCCGTGCGAGATCAAACCGATCAGCCCGGTGCTCGCCAAGGCCATGGACCGGATCTTCATCCTCCACGCCGACCACGAGCAGAACGCTTCGACCTCCACCGTGCGTCTGGCAGGTTCTTCGGGTGCCAACCCGTTCGCTTGTATCGCCGCCGGTATCGCCGCACTGTGGGGCCCTGCCCACGGCGGTGCGAACGAAGCCGTATTGACCATGCTTGACGAGATTGGCGATGTTTCGAACATCGACAAGTTCATCGCCAAGGCCAAGGATAAGAACGATTCGTTCAAACTGATGGGCTTCGGTCACCGCGTTTACAAGAACCGCGACCCTCGCGCGACTGTGATGAAGCAGACCTGCGACGAAGTACTGAAAGAACTGGGCATCAACAACGATCCGCAACTCGAACTGGCCATGCGCCTGGAAGAGATCGCGTTGACTGACCCGTACTTCATCGAGCGCTCGCTGTACCCGAACGTCGACTTCTATTCGGGGATCATCCTCAAGGCGATCGGCATTCCGACCAGCATGTTCACCGTGATTTTCGCGCTGGCGCGTACTGTTGGCTGGATCTCCCACTGGAAAGAAATGCTCTCCAGCCCGTACAAGATTGGCCGTCCGCGCCAGTTGTACACCGGCTACGAGTCGCGTGACATTACCAAGCTGGAAGACCGCAAATAAGATTTGTCTTGCGATAACGTCTTAAGTTGTATCGGGAACGGCCTCTATTTATATAGGGGCCGTTTTTGTTTGTCTGGGATTTGGGGCTTTGGGATTGGGATTGGGATTGGGGGCATATCCGTTGCTGCGGGTGTTGCCGCTGGCGGTTTCGCTCTTACAGCGAGTCCCTTTTTCAAACGCCAAAAAGGAACCAAAAGGCTTTGCCCCGGCGTACGGCACTTCGCTGAGGCTCAGTGTTCCCTCGCTACGGTGTCCATCCGGGGGCATCGCCTACGGTTTGCTTCGCTGCACCTCCTCTCGATGTGTTCGACTTCGTCGAACGGCGCTGCGCGCCTAACCCCCGGATGAACACCTACGCTCGGCCTGCCGATGGGGCAAAAGATCAAAAACCAAAGCCAAAGCCAAAGCAAGATCACAAGCCAGATCAAGAGCCCCTCACCCTAGCCCTCTCCCGGAGGGAGAGGGGACTGACCGAGGTGTTTGGGAGAGGTACGCCGACGTGCAATACCGCGTTGAACTAAGGCTCTGAAAAGCAAACGAATCGGCCCATCACCCTCCCTGAGAGAGAGGGGACTAACTGAGGTATTTGAGAGAGCTACGCCGACTTGCGATACCGCGTTGAACTCAGGCTCTAAAAAGCAAACAAATCAGCCCCATTTCCTTCCACTACCGGAGGGAGAGGTGACTGATTGAGGTGTTTGGGAAAGCTTCGCCGACGTGCGATACCGCGTCGAACTTAGATTCTGAAAAGCCCACAAATTGGCTCCCTCTCCCTCGGGAGAGGGCTGGGGTGAGGGGCGAATCCAACACAAAACCACAGCCGACCGCGCTGTGTTCTTCACCACTCAACAGGATGAGCGTTAGCTCGGCTGCAGCTCTTGATCTGTAAGGCGACGTCGGAAGGCTGAGTGGAGGGATTGATCCGGACGGGGGAGCGCAGCGACCGTTTGGCGCAGCCAAACACAGCGAGAGGAGGTGCAGCGAAGCAAATCGTAGGCGCTGCGCCCGGATCGATCCCGCAGCGAAGGAACCCCGAGCCCCGGCGAGCGGGCCGCACGTAGGAGCAAGCGTTTTTTTGCTTACTTTTTTTAGGCGTTTGTAAAAAAAGTGAGTCGCCGTAAGGGCGAAACCCTAATCAGCCGTTACCGCAGCAACGGATATGTACACAGCTCTAGCCGATAACCGCCCAATAAAAATGCCCCGATCTCTCAACCGGGGCATTCAGCACAACATTTACAAAACCATCAAACCATCAATGCGAAACCGCCCCACTCGCCCCCAACCCAGTCTGCGAACGCACAAACTGCGGGAAGAACAGCGCCCGCTCGTTATCCGCAGCCGTCGACTTGTCAGTAATCGAGAAGAACCAGATCCCGACAAAAGCAATGATCATCGAAAACAACGCCGGATACTCGTAAGGGAAGATTGCCTTCTCATGATGCAGAATCTGCACCCAGATGGTCGGGCCAAGGATCATCAAGCCCACCGCACTCACCAGACCCAACCAGCCACCAATCATCGCGCCCCGAGTGGTCAGCTTCTTCCAGTACATCGAAAGCAACAGCACCGGGAAGTTACAGCTGGCAGCGATCGAGAACGCCAAGCCCACCATGAACGCAATGTTCTGGCTTTCGAACAAGATACCCAAGCCAATAGCCAGAATACCCAGCGCAACCGTGGTGATCTTCGAAACGCGAATCTCATCCTTGTCGTTAGCCTTGCCCTTCTTGATCACGCTGGCATACAGATCGTGAGAGACCGCCGAAGCACCGGCCAGGGTCAGACCCGCCACTACCGCCAGAATGGTCGCAAACGCTACAGCCGAGATAAAGCCCAGGAAAATACTGCCGCCCACCGCGTCAGCCAGGTGCACCGCCGCCATGTTATTGCCGCCGAGCAGAGCGCCCGCCGCATCTTTGAAGGCCGGGTTGGTGCTGACCAGCAGGATCGCGCCGAAGCCGATGATGAACGTCAGGATGTAGAAGTAACCAATGAAGCCAGTGGCGTAGAGCACGCTCTTGCGCGCTTCTTTGGCGTCACTCACGGTGAAGAAACGCATCAGAATGTGCGGCAGGCCAGCGGTACCGAACATCAGTGCCAGGCCGAGGGAGAACGCCGATACCGGATCTTTCACCAAACCGCCCGGGCTCATGATCGCCTCACCTTTCGGGTGAACCTTGATCGCCTCGGAGAACAGCATGTTGAAGTCGAAGTTGACGTGCTTCATCACCATCAGCGCCATGAACGAGGCACCGGACAGCAGCAGCACCGCCTTGATGATCTGCACCCAGGTGGTCGCCAGCATGCCGCCGAACAGCACGTACATGCACATCAGGATACCGACCAGAATCACCGCCACGTAGTAGTCGAGACCGAACAGCAGCTGGATCAGCTTGCCGGCACCAACCATTTGCGCGATCAGGTAGAACGCCACCACCACCAGCGAGCCGCAGGCCGATAGCGTGCGGATCTGGGTTTGCCCGAGGCGGTAGGACGCCACGTCGGCAAAGGTGTATTTCCCCAGGTTACGCAGACGCTCGGCGATCAGGAACAGAATGATCGGCCAGCCCACCAGGAAGCCGATCGAGTAGATCAGGCCATCGTAGCCGGAGGTGAACACCAGCGCGGAAATCCCCAGGAAGGACGCCGCGGACATGTAGTCACCGGCAATCGCGAGACCGTTCTGGAAACCGGTGATTTTGCCGCCCGCCGCGTAGTAGTCGGCAGCCGACTTGTTACGCTTGGACGCCCAGTAAGTGATGCACAGAGTCGCACCGACGAACACCACGAACATGGCAATCGCCGCGACATTGAGCGGTTGTTTGTGAACTTCACCGGTCAGGGCGTCAGCGGCCCAGACCGCAGGCGCGAACGCCGAGATGCTCAGAAGAGCCAGTAGACGCCGGATCATTGCTGAGCCTCCTTGAGAATCGCATTGTTCAGGTCGTCAAACTCGCCATTGGCGCGGCGCACATAGATACCGGTCAGGACGAAGGCCGAGACAATCAGACCGACACCGATCGGAATGCCCCAGGTAATCGAAGATTCAGGACTGAGTTTCGCCCCGAGCACTTGCGGCCCGTAAGCGATCAACAGAATGAATGCGGAGTACAGCCCGAGCATGATTGCCGAGAGAATCCAGGCGAATCGTTCCCTTTTCTGAACCAGCTCCTTGAATCGGGGACTGTTTTGAATCGAGAGGTAAATGCTGTCGTTCATTGTTTTTATCCTCGCAGCACAGATTATTGTTGGAACATAGCTAATGTATGCGGCTGCGAGCGCGGTAACAGACGACCTTAGTAGTAGAACGCCATGACACTTTTGCCAATTTCCGGTACACACAAAACAACTGTGGGAGCGAGCTTGCTCGCGAAGGCGTCGGATCAGTCGATATTTGCATCAACTGACAGATCGCATTCGCGAGCAGGCTCGCTCCCACAGGGTTAGGCGGTGTGGCGGTTATTTGGTCCAGTCAGCCACGCGATCCGGGTGTTTGGCCACCCAATCCTTGGCCGCGGCTTCAGGTTTGGCACCGTCCTGAATCGCCAGCATGACTTCGCCGATTTCGTCTTTCGACGCCCACTGGAAGTTCTTCAGGAACTTGGCCACTTCCGGCGCCTTGGTTGCCAGCTCTTTGCTGCCGATGCTGTTCACGGTTTCAGCTGCGCCATACACGCCTTTCGGGTCGTCGAGGAAGCGCAGTTTCCACTTGGCGAACATCCAGTGCGGCACCCAACCCGTGACGGCGATGGATTCGTTTTTCTTCTCGGCACGGGTCAGCTCGGCAATCATGCCGGCGCCGGAACTGGCTTTGAGGCTGTATTTGTCGAGGCCGTAATCCTTGATCGCCTGATCGGTCTTGAGCATTACGCCTGACCCGGCATCGATGCCGACAATGCGATTCTTGAAGGTGTCATCGGTTTTCAGGTCTTCGATCGACTTGGCTTTTACATACTCCGGCACGATCAAGCCGATTTTCGCATCCTTGAAGTTCGGGCCGTAATCGACGACCAGATCCTTGTTTTTCGTCCAGTATTCGCCGTGGGTCACGGGCAGCCAGGCCGAGAGCATGGCGTCGAGTTTGCCGGTGGCTACGCCCTGCCACATGATCCCGGTGGCGACGGCTTGCAGTTTCACGTCGTAGCCGAGTTTCTGCTTGATCACTTCGGCCGCTACGTGGGTGGTCGCAACGCTGTCGGACCAGCCGTCAACGTAACCGATGTTCAGGGTCTGTTTTTCTGCGCTGGCGAAAGTGGAACTCATCGCAAGCACCAAAGCAGCACTTGCGCCTAAAAGTCGTCGCATCTTCATCGTTACTTCCCCGAAATGCTGCGCCCGACGGATGACGGGCGGCGTCAACGTATTGTTATGGTGCACGGCGCCCCCATCACGCCTGACCGCAAACTCGTTCGTCGTCAGCGGAGTACTGACGCTTTCGATCATCAACCTGACGCCCGCAGCGACCTGCTCTGTCAGCGACCTCAAGGCAACGAGAAACGACATCAGAAGGCCATTAATCGCGGCTATATAAATGACGCCAAATAATCCGCCCGAACTTTGCATGTCAAAATCATGCGGGCCACCAACCCCTCTATAAATGCAGGTAACATGCGTCGCTTTGCAGCCACTCGGCCTGACCATGTCCGCGACCTCCCGCTTCCCTTTTCTGCCTTATCTCTTCGCCTGCCTGCTGGGGCTGTTTGCCCTCGGCGGCTTCTGGTACGGCCTCGGCCAACCAGTGATCCTGCCCGACGCCGCGACCCCGACGCATAAATTGCAGTGCGCCTCCTACACCCCGTTCGATAAAGACCAATCGCCGTTCGACGTGCCGTTCAAACTGCGCCCGGAGCGCATGGACGCCGACCTCGCATTGCTGGCGACACGCTTTGAGTGCATACGCACTTACTCGATGACGGGCCTGGAAGCGCTGCCGGATCTGGCGCGCAAACACGGCTTGAAATTGATGATCGGCGCGTGGGTCAACAGCAACCCGGTGGACACCGAAAAGGAAGTCGACCTGCTGATCAAATCGGCCAACGCCAACGCGGATGTGGTCAGTGCAGTGATCGTCGGCAACGAGGCGCTGCTGCGCAAGGAAGTCACCGGCGCGCAACTGGCCCGATTGATCAACAAGGTCAAAAGTCAGGTCAAGCAACCGGTCACGTACGCCGATGTCTGGGAGTTCTGGCTCAAGCATCCTGAAGTCGCGCCAGCGGTGGACTTTCTGACAATTCATTTGCTGCCGTACTGGGAAGATGATCCGTCGAACATCGATGTCGCCCTGCAGCATGTGGCGGATGTGCGCCAGGTGTTCGGTAATAAATTCGCACCGAAAGACGTGATGATCGGCGAAACCGGCTGGCCGAGCGAAGGCCGTCAGCGCGAAACCGCCCTGCCGAGTCGGGTCAATGAGGCCAAATTCATTCGTGGTTTTGTCGCGATGGCCGAGAAGGAAGGCTGGCATTACAACCTGATCGAAGCCTTCGACCAGCCGTGGAAGCGCGGCAGTGAAGGCGCAGTCGGTGGCTATTGGGGCTTGTTCGATGCCGACCGTCACGACAAGGGCGTGCTGGCCGGGCCGGTGACCAACGTCCCCTATTGGAAGGAATGGCTGGCGGTCGGTGGTTTGATTTTTCTTGGCACGCTGATCCTTGGCGGTCGCGTCCGCACTACGCGCTCAGCGCTGGTGTTGCCGCTGCTGGGCGCCCTCGCCGCTTGCTCGATTGGCGCCTGGGGTGATCTCGCACGGGTAACCACGCGGTTTGCCAGTGAGTGGTTGTGGGTCGGCTTGCTGACGGTGTTGAATCTGTTGGTTCTGGCACACGCGGCGTTGACGCTGAGCACGCGGACTGGCTGGCGTGAGCGGGCGTTCAATCTATTGGAGCGCCGCGCGGGCTGGCTGGTCGCGGCAGCAGGCTTTGCCGCAGCGGTGATGATGCTGGAGATGGTCTTCGATCCGCGTTATCGCAGCTTTGCGAGCATGGCGTTTGTGCTGCCGGCGCTGGTTTATCTGTGCCGTCCGGTCAGTGTGCCGCGTCGCGAGATTGCGTTGCTGACGTTTATTGTCGGCACGGGGATTGCGCCGCAGTTGTATCAGGAAGGCCTGCAGAATCAGCAGGCGTGGGGTTGGGCGTTGGTGAGTGTGTTGATGGTGGCTGCTTTGTGGCGCTGCCTTCGCGTTCGCAAGGTCTGATTTTCAGCGAGGCTAAAGACCTCTTCGCGAGCAAGCTCGCTCCCACAGGAGAATGCATTCCAAATGTGGGAGCGAGCTTGCTCGCGAAGACTGACTGTCAGGCGCTGCGGGACTCGCGGACCAGACGCAACCCGGCAATCACCAACGCAAACACCGCCAACGTGGTGTTGTACAACGCCAGCGCCGGCGCCCCGAATACCAGTGCCAGCACCGCCAGCCACCACCCTGCCCGCCCCGGCAATACAAACCCGATCAACGCCGCACCCAGCGCCGTCCAGCCCAACACCTTGAAATGAATCATCCAGCCCAGGTTCGAGCGCACCTGACATTCCCAGCGACTGGCCTCATCCACGCAGATGCCCACCCACTTTCCGTCTTCCATAAAGCCATAACGCGCGCCATAACTGGCGGCCAGCCACAACGGCAACAGAACGAGCAGCAAAATCACGGGCAAACGGCGGGACATGAAACACTCCAATCTTCGGAAATCGGCGGCCAGCTTAATCTGCCGCCAGCCGTGTGCAAGAACTAACAACTGTTAACTGTTCATTGAGGGCGTGCAAAGTGTATCGTCCAGCTACTATTACTCCGAATTCTGCCTGTTTGGTGCCGCAGCATGGCACTTTGGCGCAACCCCGGTGGTCATAGCCTGCGAACTTCATTCGGCACCTTCCTCTAAGGGATCTAGTCATGCTCCGTTCCTTGCGCTTCGCCGCGCTGTTCAGCGGCCTTATTTTGAGTGCGTCCGCACTGGCGGTGGATATCGATGCCGCCAGTTATGGCTACCCCCTGACCAACCCGTTCGAGGCGACCATCGCCACGACGCCGCCGGACTTGCGCCCGGAATTGCCGCTGGACGACGACATCAATCAGTCGGACCGCAGCCTGACGTTGCGCCCGGAGCGAGAGTTCATCCTGCCGGACAACTTCTGGGCGGTGAAAAAACTCACCTATCGCATCGCCACCCAGGACAAACCGGCACCGCTGATCTTCCTGATCGCCGGCACCGGCGCGCGTTATGACAGCACCCTCAACGAATACCTGAAAAAGCTCTACTACAAGGCCGGCTACCACGTCGTGCAATTGTCGTCGCCGACCAGTTTCGACTTCATCAGCGCCGCCTCGCGCTTCGCGACCCCGGGCGTGACCAAGGAAGACGCCGAAGACATGTATCGGGTGATGCAGGCCGTGCGCGCGCAGAACCCGAAACTGCCGGTGACCGAGTACTACCTGACCGGTTACAGCCTCGGCGCCCTTGATGCCGCCTTCGTAGCGCATCTGGACGAGACGCGCCGCAGCTTCAACTTCAAGAAAGTCCTGCTGCTCAATCCGCCGGTCAACCTCTACACCTCGGTGACCAACCTCGACAAGTTGGTGCAAACCGAGGTGAAAGGCATCAACAACAGCACCACGTTCTATGAACTGGTGCTGTCGAAGTTGACCCGCTACTTCCAGCAGAAAGGCTACATCGACCTCAACGATGCGCTGCTCTACGACTTCCAGCAGTCCAAGCAGCACCTGACCAACGAACAGATGGCGATGCTGATCGGCACCTCGTTCCGCTTCTCAGCGGCCGACATTGCCTTCACCTCGGATCTGATCAACCGTCGCGGCCTGATCACCCCGCCGAAATTCCCGATCACCGAAGGCACCAGCCTCACGCCGTTCCTCAAGCGTGCGCTGCAGTGCGACTTCGACTGCTACCTGACCGAACAGGTGATCCCGATGTGGCGTGCGCGCACTGACGGCGGCAGCCTGCTGCAACTGATCGATCAGGTCAGTCTGTATGCGCTGAAGGATTACCTGCATGACAGCCCGAAAATCGCCGTGATGCACAACGCCGACGACGTGATCCTCGGCCCGGGCGATCTCGGTTTCCTGCGTAAAACGTTCGGTGATCGTCTGACCGTTTATCCACTGGGCGGCCATTGCGGCAACCTTAACTACCGCGTCAACAGCGACGCCATGCTGGAGTTCTTCCGTGGCTAAATATCTCCTGCTGATGGCAGCGCTCCTCTGCGCAGGCGTGGCCCAGGCCGACAACAGTAAAGCCAACGCGCCGGTCGTCGTCGACAGCGACGGCTTCAAAGAGCCGCTGTCCAAACTCAAGTTCAACCCGGGGCTGGATCAGCGCGAGTTCGAGCGTTCGACGCTCAACGCGCTGAACGTCTACGACCCGCTGGAGTCGTGGAACCGTCGGGTTTACCACTTCAACTACCGCTTCGACCAATGGGTGTTCCTGCCGGTGGTCGATGGCTATCGCTACATCACGCCGAGTTTTGTGCGTACCGGGGTAAGCAACTTCTTCAACAACCTCGGTGACGTGCCGAACCTGGTCAACAGCCTGTTGCAGTTCAAAGGTCAGCGCTCGATGGAAACCACCGCGCGCCTGCTGCTCAACACCACCATCGGCATTGCCGGCCTTTGGGACCCAGCGACCGCCATGGGCCTGCCGCGCCAGAGCGAAGACTTCGGCCAGACCCTGGGCTTCTACGGTGTACCGGGCGGCGCCTACTTCGTGTTGCCAATCCTCGGCCCGTCGAACATCCGCGACACCGCCGGTCTTGCTGTGGATTACACCGCCGAATCAGCGATCAACTTCCTCAACGTCTCGGAAGTCAGCTCCAACCACCCGGAAATCTGGGCCCTGCGCGCGGTCGACAAGCGCTACCAGACCAGCTTCCGCTACGGCCAGATGAACTCGCCGTTCGAGTACGAGAAGGTGCGTTACGTGTATACCGAAGCGCGTAAGTTGCAGATCGCCGAGTAAAAACGGCAGGCACAAAAAAGGGCCATTCAATGAAAATTGAATGGCCCTTTTTATTGGGACAACACAAATCAACTGTAGGAGTGAGCCTGCTCGCGATAGCGGTGTACCAGCCACCATTTGCAGTGCTGACACACCGCTATCGCGAGCAGGCTCACTCCTACAAAGGGTTTTGTGTTGAATGTCAGTTTTTCAGGGCTTTCCAGATTTTGCCGACAACGGAAACCACCGCCAACACCACAGCACCAGCGATGATCCCCGCCACGCCATTGAGCAACATCGGCACCGCAAACCCGGCACTACCGGCCGCGGCGCCAACGCCTTCAATCCAGTCATGCACGACCGGCACGCCATGGGTGAGGATGCCGCCGCCGACCAGGAACATCGCCGCCGTGCCGACCACCGACAGGGTTTTCATCATGTACGGCGCGGCACTGAGAATGGCGCTGCCGATTTTCTTCGCCAACTGCCCAGGCTTTTGCGTCAGCCACAAGCCGAGGTCGTCGAGTTTGACGATGCCCGCCACCAGTCCATACACGCCCACCGTCATCACAATCGCGATACCGGACATGACGATCACTTGCTGAGTCAGCGAAGCAGTAGCCACGGTGCCCAGGGTGATCGCGATGATTTCTGCGGAGAGGATAAAGTCAGTGCGGATCGCGCCTTTGATCTTGTCTTTCTCGTAGGCCACCAGATCGGTCGCCGGATCGGCTACCGCCTCAGTCAGTTGCGCATGTTCGACCTCGTCTTCAGCCTTGCTGTGCAGAAACTTGTGCGCAAGCTTCTCAAAACCCTCAAAGCACAGATACGCACCGCCGACCATCAACAATGGCGTCACCAGCCACGGCACGAACGCACTGATCGCCAGCGCCGATGGCACCAGAATCAGTTTGTTGACGAAAGAACCCTTGGCCACGGCCCAGACCACGGGGATTTCCCGTTCGGCACGTACGCCGGAGACCTGCTGGGCGTTGAGCGCCAGATCATCGCCGAGTACGCCGGCGGTCTTCTTGGCGGCCATTTTGCTCATCAACGCCACGTCATCCAGCACAGTGGCAATATCGTCGACCAGCACCAGCAAACTGCTTCCTGCCATGAATCCTGTTTCCTTTTATGTATGAATGGTGCGAAGCATAACGCGACCACAGACCACACGGGGCATTCTTGAGCGCCGCGCGAGGCCGGTGCTACCATGCGCAACCGCCAGAACAGGCAAGGAACCACCGGGTTTATGAGCACAATCCGCGAGCGCAACAAAGAACTGATCCTGCGTGCCGCCAGTGAGGAGTTTGCCGACAAGGGCTTCGCTGCGACCAAAACCAGCGACATCGCCGCCAAGGCGGGATTGCCCAAGCCCAATGTCTACTACTACTTCAAGTCCAAGGAGAACCTCTACCGCGAGGTTCTGGAAAGCATCATCGTGCCGATTTTGCAGGCCTCGACCCCGTTCAATCCGGACGGCGTACCGAGCGAAGTGCTGAGCGGCTACATCCGCTCGAAAATCCGCATCTCCCGCGACCTGCCCTTCGCCTCGAAAGTATTCGCCAGCGAAATCATGCACGGCGCCCCACACCTCAGCGCCGACCTGGTCGAGCAACTCAACGGCCAGGCCAAGCACAACATCGATTGCATCCAGAGCTGGATCGACCGCGGGCAAATTGCCCCGATCGACCCTAATCACCTGATGTTCAGCATCTGGGCCGCGACCCAGACCTACGCCGACTTCGACTGGCAGATTTCTGCGGTGACCGGCAAGGACAAGCTGGACGAGGCAGATTATGAAGCGGCGGCGCAGACGATTATCCGGCTGGTGTTGAAGGGGTGTGAGCCGGATCAGTAAGACCGCGGTGACCGCTTCGCGAGCAAGCTCGCTCCCACAGGGATTCGTGAACGCCACAGATCCAATGTGGGAGCGAACTTGCTCGCGAATGGAGCGACTCGGTTAGCCTGTCAGACCCACATCGCATCCCACAGGGGATAGTCGCCAAACTTCTGCACTAAACCTGCCCGCAATGGGTTGGCCACGACATAACGCGCCATTTTCACCAAATCGTCTTCCCGCCTCAGCGCACGGTCATGAAATCCCTGCTGCCACAAACTGCCTTTTCTATCCGCAGCCATATTCACAGCCCGCGCGCTCAAGGATTTGGTCCGTTGCATCAGGTCACTCAAGGAACCTCGCTTCAAATCGATCAACCAATGAAAGTGGTCAGGCATAACCACCCACGCCAAAGAGTCGGCAAAGCCCTGCTCTTGGGCGCGTCGAAATTGGTCAACGACCAACCTGCCCAACGCAAAATCGTGGAAAACAGGTTCGCGATATAGGGTATTGGCAGTCAGCAGATAAATTCGGTTGGGCTCGTCGTAACGACCAAAGCGCAAGCGATGTGAAGCGGACAGTTTCGGCATTCCTTTGCCCCTTTCAAGAGATGACCTGAAAGGTTAGATCTGTACACGGGGAGGAAGCGTCAAGACTGTTAGCCAGATGTGTCCGTTGAATCGCCTTCGCGAGCAAGCTCGCTCCCACAGGGGATTTGAGGTGTTCACACTTTATGTGACAGAACACAAACCTGTGGGAGCGAGCTTGCTCGCGAAGACTTCAGTTCAGACGCTAAAGATCAAGCAGCCACCCCCGCATCCGCCCTCAACTCCAACGCCTCCACCGCCCTGATCGCCACCTGCTCATCAATATCCGACAAATCCCCGCTGATGCCGATCGCGCCCAGCACATTCCCCGCCTGATCCCGAATCAACACACCGCCCGGTGCCGGCACGACGCTGCCTTGGCCCATGCTGTTGAGTGCGGCAATAAACGCCGGGCGTTGTTGTGCATCCAGTGCCAGCAGGCGTGAGCCTTTACCCAGGGCAATCGCCCCCCAGGCTTTGCCGATGGCGATGTTCGGACGTAGCAGGCTGGCGCCGTCTTCGCGTTGCAGGGTGATCAGGTGGCCGCCGGTATCGAGTACCGCGATGGTCAGCGGCGCGGCGTTGATGCCGCGCCCTGCAGTGATGGCTTGGTTGACCAGGTTGACTGCGACTTTCAAGGTTAAAGCGCTCATGGTGCCGTCCTCATTTTGTTATAGGGAAAGTCGTGGGCCTGCGGTTTTCTGCCGCAGCCCGATGCAACAAATAGAACACAATGAATTATTTTTTTGTATACAATAATTCTCGAAAAGCGCCACATGCGACGAAAAGCCACAGTCAGAAAGGCTTCCGACGAATGAAACAGGCGCTTGAGAAAATGGATTGACCTGCGCCGTCCGCCGTGAATACACTCTGCGCAAAGCCACTTGTATACAATTACAAAACGTAAAGAGGCACAAAACCATGAGCAAAATGAGAGCAATCGAAGCCGCCGTTCTGGTGATGCGCCGTGAAGGGGTTGATACCGCTTTTGGCATCCCGGGCGCTGCCATCAACCCGCTGTACTCCGCCTTGCAGAAGGTCGGTGGCATCGATCACGTCCTTGCTCGCCACGTTGAAGGCGCCTCGCACATGGCCGAGGGCTACACCCGCACCAAGGCCGGCAACATCGGCGTGTGCATCGGTACTTCCGGCCCTGCCGGTACCGACATGGTCACCGGGCTCTACAGCGCCTCGGCCGACTCGATTCCAATCCTCTGCATTACCGGCCAGGCACCCCGCGCCCGTATGCACAAGGAAGACTTCCAGGCTGTCGACATCACCAGCATCGTCAAGCCAGTCACCAAGTGGGCGACCACTGTCCTGGAACCGGGCCAAGTGCCTTACGCGTTCCAGAAAGCGTTCTTTGAAATGCGCTCCGGCCGTCCTGGCCCGGTGCTGATCGACCTGCCGTTCGACGTGCAGATGGCCGAGATCGAATTCGACATCGACGCCTACCAGCCGCTACCGCTGGCCAAACCGACTGCGACCCGCGTTCAGGTCGAGAAGGCTTTGGCTTTGCTGGATCAGGCTGAGCGTCCATTGCTGGTGGCCGGCGGCGGCATCATCAACGCCGACGCCAGCGATCTGCTGGTTGAATTCGCTGAGCTGACCGGCATCCCGGTGATCCCGACCCTGATGGGCTGGGGCACTATCCCGGACGATCACCCGCTGATGGTGGGCATGGTTGGCCTGCAGACTTCGCACCGTTACGGCAACGCGACCATGCTGAAATCCGACGTGGTGTTGGGTATCGGTAACCGTTGGGCCAACCGTCACACCGGTTCGGTTGACGTTTACACCGAAGGTCGCAAGTTCATTCACGTCGACATCGAAGGCACGCAGATCGGTCGTGTGTTCACGCCGGATCTGGGCATCGTTTCCGACGCCGCTGCAGCACTGACCGTGTTCATCGAAGTGGCGCGTGAGTGGCAAGCCGCCGGCAAGCTGAAAAACCGCAGTCCCTGGCTGCAAGACTGCCAGCAGCGTAAAGCCAGCCTGCATCGCAAGACCCACTTCGACAACGTGCCGGTGAAACCACAGCGCGTTTACGAAGAAATGAACCAGGTGTTCGGCAAGGACACCTGCTACGTCAGCACCATTGGTCTGTCGCAGATTGCCGGCGCGCAGTTCCTGCACGTCTACAAGCCGCGTCACTGGATCAACTGTGGCCAGGCCGGCCCGTTGGGCTGGACCATTCCGGCAGCGCTGGGCGTGGTGAAGGCCGATCCGAGCCGGAAAGTCGTGGCCCTGTCGGGGGACTATGACTTCCAGTTCATGATCGAAGAACTGGCGGTCGGCGCTCAGTTCAAACTGCCGTACATCCACGTCGTGGTGAACAACTCGTACCTGGGTCTGATCCGTCAGGCGCAGCGCGGGTTCGAAATGGACTACTGCGTGCAGCTGTCCTTCGATAACCTGAACGCGCCGGAACTCAACGGTTACGGTGTTGACCACGTCGCAGTGGCTGAAGGCCTCGGCTGTAAAGCGCTGCGTGTATTCGAGCCCTCGGAAATCGCCCCTGCCCTGCGCAAGGCCGAACAGATGATCGAAGAGTTCAAGGTGCCGGTGATCGTCGAGATCATTCTGGAGCGTGTGACCAACATCTCCATGGGCACCGAGATCAACGCCGTCAACGAATTCGAAGACCTGGCGCTGGTCGGCAACGATGCGCCAACGGCGATTTCGCTGCTTGATTAACTGCTGACCGCTCTCCCTGTGGGAGCGAGCCTGCTCGCGAAGACTGCTTCATATCCAACACGGATGTTGGCTGACAGACCGCTTTCGCGAGCAGGCTCGCTCCCACACGGAGAACCTCACAAGATTTACGGGAGACCACCATGCCGCGTTTCGCAGCCAACCTGTCCATGCTGTTCACCGAACAGGATTTCCTTGCCCGTTTCGACGCCGCCGCCAAGGCTGGTTTCAGCGGCGTTGAATACCTGTTCCCGTACGACTTCAGCTCTGCCGAAATCAAGGCCAAGCTCGACGCCAACGGTCTGACCCAAGTGCTGTTCAACCTGCCGGCCGGTGACTGGGCCAAGGGCGAGCGCGGTATCGCGTGCCTGCCGGATCGGGTTGAAGAGTTCCGCGCCGGTGTCGATCTGGCGATTGCCTACGCGCAAGTGCTGGGCAACACCCAGATCAACTGCCTGGCCGGTATTCGTCCGCAAGGCGTTGACGATGCCACCGTGGAAAAGACCTTCGTCGCCAACCTGAAATACGCCGCCGACAAGCTGCAGGCAGCGGGCATCAAACTGGTGATGGAAGCGATCAACACCCGCGACATTCCGGGTTTCTACCTGAACAACACAGCGCAAGCCCTGTCGATTCGCGAGCAGGTCGGCAGCGCCAATCTGTTCCTGCAATACGACATCTATCACATGCAAATCATGGAAGGCGATCTGGCCCGCACCCTGCAATCGCACCTGGGCGAGATCAACCATGTGCAGCTCGCGGACAACCCGGGGCGCAACGAACCAGGCACCGGTGAAATCAACTACCGCTTCCTGTTCGAACACCTCGATCGCATCGGTTATCAGGGTTGGGTGGGTTGCGAGTACAAGCCGCTGACCACCACCGAAGCAGGCCTCGGCTGGCTGAAAACCCATAACGCAATCTGACGCAGATCCCCTGTAGGAGTGAGCCTGCTCGCGATGAATTCACCTCGGTACACCTGATGTACCTCAGCGCCTGAATCGCGAGCAGGCTCACTCCTACATAAAGGCAACAGCTTCCCCCTATTTGCTTGAGCAAGACAAAAACAAGAGGATTTTCTCATGGCTAAAATCGGATTTATCGGCACCGGCATCATGGGCCACCCAATGGCTTCGAACCTGCAGAAAGCCGGTCACAGCCTGTTCCTGTCCGCGCACCACGACGCCGCCCCGGCCGACCTGGTCGCCGCTGGCGCCGTCGCCCTGGCCAACCCGCGCGAAGTGGCGCAGGAGGCTGAATTCATCATCGTCATGGTCCCGGATACCCCGCAGGTCGACGACGTACTGTTCCGCGCCGACGGCGTTGCCGCCGGCCTGAGCAAAGGCAAAATCGTTATCGACATGAGCTCGATCTCGCCGACCGCGACCAAGGCGTTCGCCGCCAAGATCAACGAGAAAGGCGCGCAGTACCTCGACGCACCGGTGTCCGGTGGTGAAGTCGGCGCCAAAGCCGCGACTCTGAGCATCATGATCGGTGGCGACGCCGATGCCTTCGAACGCGCTCTGCCGCTGTTCCAGGCCATGGGCAAGAACATCACTCTGGTCGGTGGCAATGGCGACGGTCAGACCGCCAAAGTCGCCAACCAGATCATCGTCGCCCTGAACATTCAGGCCGTCGCTGAAGCCCTGCTGTTCGCTTCGAAAAACGGTGCCGATCCAGCCAAGGTGCGTGAAGCACTGATGGGCGGTTTCGCCTCCTCGAAGATTCTTGAAGTGCACGGCGAGCGCATGATCAAAGGCACTTTCGATCCAGGCTTCCGCATCAGCCTGCACCAGAAGGATCTGAACCTGGCCCTGCAAGGCGCCAAGGAGCTGAACATCAACCTGCCGAACACCGCCAACGCCCAGCAAGTGTTCAGCACCTGCGCGGCCATCGGTGGCAGCAACTGGGACCACTCGGCGCTGATCAAGGGTCTGGAGCACATGGCCAACTTCTCGATTCGCGACAACAAATAAGCCACTGCCCCACCGCTTAAACCTGTGGGAGCGAGCTTGCTCGCGAAGAGGGCGTGTCAGTCGACATGGATATTGACTGATCCACCGCTTTCGCGAGCAAGCTCGCTCCCACAGGGATCTCTACCGCCCTTTCGAATAACAAGAATTCCGGGAGCCCGCCATGTCGGTCGATCCGCAACAACTGCTGCGCGAGCTGTTTACCACAGCCATCGACGCGGCCCATCCGAACCAGGTCCTCGAAGCCCATCTGCCTGCTGATCGCAGCGGTCGGGTGATCGTCATCGGTGCCGGCAAAGCCGCTGCTGCCATGGCACAAGTGGTCGAGCGCTGCTGGGAAGGTGACGTGTCTGGCCTGGTGGTGACCCGTTACGGTCACGGCGCCCCGTGCGAAAAAATCGAAGTGGTCGAAGCCGCGCATCCGGTACCGGACGCCGCCGGTCTGGCCGTGGCCAAACGCGTGCTGGAACTGGTCAGCAACCTGACCGAAGACGACCGCGTGATCTTCCTGCTCTCCGGTGGTGGCTCTGCCCTGCTGGCGCTGCCGGCCGAAGGTATCACCCTCGCTGACAAGCAGTCGATCAACAAAGCCCTGCTCAAATCCGGCGCAACCATCGGCGAGATGAACTGCGTGCGCAAGCACCTCTCGGCGATCAAGGGCGGGCGTCTGGGCAAGGCCTGCTGGCCTG
Organism: Pseudomonas sp. 29; assembly: GCF_002754355.1. NCBI lineage: Bacteria > Pseudomonadati > Pseudomonadota > Gammaproteobacteria > Pseudomonadales > Pseudomonadaceae > Pseudomonas > Pseudomonas sp. 29. Next base: position 4,724,707 of record NZ_PEEY01000001.1, on the reverse strand, counting down.
CCACTGTTTATACCTACGCGATTTCCGATGTACCGGGCGACCTCGCCACGGTCATCGCTTCCGGCCCGACCGTGGCCGATCCAAGCACCTCCGCCGAAGCGCTGGCGATCATCAAACGCTACGGCATCGAGATTCCGGTTTCGGTACGCACCTGGCTGCAAAGCCCTGAGTCGGAAACCGTCAAACCCGGTGATCCAAGCCTGGCACGCAGCCACTTCCAGTTGATCGCCCGTCCTCAGCAATCGCTGGACGCTGCGGCGGTGAAATGCCGTCAGGCCGGTTTCAGCACGCTGATCCTCGGCGACCTCGAAGGCGAATCGCGCGAAGTGGCAAAGGTCCACGCCGGCATCGCCCGCCAGATCATCCATCACGGCCAGCCATTGGCGGCACCGTGCGTGATTCTCTCCGGCGGCGAAACCACCGTGACCGTGCGCGGCAATGGCCGTGGCGGGCGCAACGCCGAGTTCCTCCTTAGCCTCACCGACAGCCTCAAAGGCCAGCCCGGGGTTTACGCCTTGGCCGGTGACACCGACGGCATCGACGGCTCGGAAGACAACGCCGGCGCAATCATGACCCCGGACAGCTACGCCCGCGCCGCCGGTCTTGGCCTGAGCGCCAGCGACGAGCTGGATAACAACAACGGCTACGGCTATTTCGCGGCGCTCGATGCGTTGATCGTCACCGAGCCGACCCGCACCAACGTCAACGACTTCCGCGCCATTCTGATCCTTGAGAGCTGCAAATCATGACGCCTGATAAAAAGGTCAAAATCCTCGCCACCCTCGGGCCTGCTGTCGATGGCATCGAAGACATCCGTGAACTGGTCGAAGCCGGGGTCAACATCTTCCGCCTGAACTTCAGCCACGGTGATCACGCCGACCACGCCAAGCGCTATCAGTGGATCCGCGAAGTCGAGCGCCAGCTCAACTATCCGCTGGGCATTCTGATGGACTTGCAGGGACCGAAACTGCGCGTCGGCAAGTTCGCCGACGGCAAGGTGCAGTTACATCGCGGTCAGGCGTTCCGCCTGGATCTGGACGCGACACCGGGCGATGAGCGTCGAGTGAATCTGCCGCATCCGGAGATCATTGCCGCGCTGGAAGCCGGCATGGATCTACTGCTCGACGACGGCAAACTGCGTCTGCGTGTGGTCACCAAATACGCTGACGCGATCGACACCACCGTGCTCAACGGCGGCGAGTTGTCGGATCGCAAAGGCGTCAACGTGCCGCAAGCAGTGCTCGACCTCAGCCCACTGACTGCCAAGGATCGTCGTGACTTGAGCTTCGGTCTGGAACTGGGTGTGGACTGGGTCGCGCTGTCGTTTGTGCAACGCCCGCAGGACATCGTCGAAGCCCGCGCGCTGATCGGCGACAAAGCCTTTTTGATGGCGAAAATCGAGAAGCCTTCGGCCGTTGAGCAACTGCGCGAAATCGCTGAACTGAGCGACGCGATCATGGTGGCGCGTGGCGACCTCGGCGTCGAAGTGCCGGCCGAAAGCGTGCCGCAGATTCAGAAGAACATCATCACCACCTGCCGCGAACTCGGCAAACCGGTGGTGGTGGCGACGCAGATGCTTGAGTCGATGCGCTTCTCCCCTGCCCCGACCCGCGCCGAAGTGACTGACGTTGCCAACGCCGTGGCCGAAGGCGCCGATGCGGTGATGCTGTCGGCGGAAACCGCGTCCGGTGAATACCCGCTCGAAGCGGTGCAGATGATGAGCAAGATCATTCGCCAGGTGGAAAACGGTCCGGACTATCAGACCCAGCTCGACGTCAGCCGGCCGAAAGCTGAAGCGACCGTTTCCGATGCGATCAGCTGCGCGATTCGTCGTATCAGCAACGTGCTGCCGGTGGCGGTGCTGGTCAACTACAGCGAGTCCGGTGCGTCGAGTTTGCGTGCAGCGCGGGAACGGCCGAAAGCGCCGATCCTCAACCTGACGCCGAACCTGCAGACCGCACGGCGTTTGAGCGTGGCGTGGGGCATTCATTCGGTGGTCAACGATCGCCTGCGTCAGGTCGATGAAGTTTGCTCCACCGCGCTGGAAATCGCCCAGGCGCAGGGTATGGCCGAGCGTGGCGACACGCTGCTGATCACTGCGGGGGTGCCGTTCGGGCAGCCAGGGTCGACCAACTCGCTGCGGATTGAAACGTTGATTTAAGCCCCCCACCATGATCGTTCCCACACTCTGCGTGGGAATGCGGCCCGGGACGCTCTGCGTCCCAAGAGCAGACGCAGAGCGTCCTTTGAGGCATTCCCACGCAGAGCGTGGGAACGATCAGTATCGAATGACCTGCCATGCCTGCCAATCACTTCAACACCCACTGCCCCGACTGGGCCGAGGCTTTGCTCAACGGTTTCAGTCAAATATTCCTTCAGCGCCATCCGCTGTGCGGCTTGCTATGCCTGTTGGCGATCCTGCTGACAGCACCGGTGCTGTTCGCCGGTGCGCTGCTCGGTGCCGTCGCCGGTTTGCTCACCGCGCAACGGCGCAACTACGCCAAGGCTGATCGCCAGGCTGGACTGTTCAGCTACAACGGTGTGCTGCTCGGCCTGCTGCTGAGCCTGTATTTCCCATGGTCGCCGCTGCTGCCGCCGCTGATTCTCGCAGCCGGCGGACTGAGCGCGATGGCCACGCAGCAATGGCTCAAACATGTGTACCGCAGCCGCTCGATTCCGGCCTACACCTCGCCGTTCGTGGCGCTGAGCTGGATCCTGCTGTTGTTCGCCGAACCGTCGGCGCCCATGACGCACATCGAGATGAACCCGCTGAACCTGCTCGCCGCCGAACTGCGTGGTTTGGGCCAGGTGATGTTCCTTGGTCATCCACTGGCCGGCGCGTTGATCGCCATCGGCTTGCTGATCGCTGATCGCCGTGCATTCTGCTGGGCGCTGCTGGCGTCGGCGATCGGCCTCGGCTCCAGTCTGCTGCACCACGAAACCAGTGCTGCACTGTTAGGCCTCGGCAGCTACAACGCCGTACTCGCCGCCCTCGCCTTTTCCGCGCAACGCCAACAACCGTGGCTGCCGCTAGTCGGTATCGTGTTAGCGTTGCTGGTTACACCGTTGTTTGCAGCGGTGGGGCTCGCCACGTTGACCGCGCCGTTCATCCTCGCCGGCTGGCTGATCCGCGCCGGGATTCAGATGCTCGGCAAAACCGTCGTCGAGCGTGCGCCTTGCGCTCACAGGGAGAATCAACCTAGGCTGCGCTGATCTTCGATTCAGGCGTTATCCATGGACAGCAGCAACAGTTGGCGCGAACGGCTTTACGTGATGATTTTCCAGAGTGACACCCTCGCCGGGCGTCGCTTTGACGGCATCCTGCTGTTGATCATCCTCGCCAGTCTGGTGATCGTGATGCTCGACAGTATCGACAGCATTCACCAGAACTATGCGGCCGTGCTGGCCTACATCGAGTGGGGCTTCACGATCATCTTTCTCGGCGAGTACATCCTGCGCCTGTACTGCTCACCGAAGCCGTTGCGCTACGCCTTCAGCTTTTACGGGCTGGTGGATTTGCTGGCGATCGTGCCGGGCATCCTCGCTCTGTATTACAGCGATGCGCAGTACCTGCTGATTATCCGGATCATTCGGATGCTGCGGATTTTCCGTGTGCTCAAGCTCAGCCCGTACCTCAAGCAAGCCAACTACTTGATGTCGGCGCTGCGTGGCAGCAAGCAGAAAATCGTCGTGTTTTTGGTCAGCGTCTGCACGCTGGTGACGGTGTTCGGCACCTTGATGTACGTGATCGAAGGCCCGGAGCATGGCTTCACCAGCATTCCCAAAGGCATCTATTGGGCGATCGTCACGCTGACCACCGTGGGCTTCGGCGACATCGTGCCGAAGACGCCGCTGGGCCAGGTGATTTCGTCGCTGGTGATGATCACCGGTTACTCGATCATCGCCGTGCCGACGGGGATTTTCACCGCAGAACTGGCCAACGCCATGCGCGGCGAACAGCTGCAACACGACTGCCCGGTGTGCAAGAAAAACAGCCATGAACACGGCGCCGCGTTCTGCTCGCGATGTGGCAATGCACTGTTCAAGAAACTGGAATAAGCAAAGAGCTTTTTAATCTTTAAACGACTATGCGCGCGCCGTTATAGTCAGTGGCAATTGAACATCACCCCCTGCTTCTACACCGATAAAACAAGGAATGCGCAGTGAAAAAACTCTTTGGCGCCTCACTTCTCGCCGCCGGCCTGGCCTTGGCCAACATCGCTCAGGCAGCCCCGACGCTGCTCAACGTTTCCTACGACGTGATGCGCGATTTCTACAAGGACTACAACACTGCGTTCCAGAAACACTGGCAAGCCGAGCACAACGAAAACATCACCGTGCAGATGTCCTTCGGCGGCTCGAGCAAGCAAGCGCGTTCGGTGATCGACGGCCTGCCGGCTGACGTCATCACCATGAACATGGCCACCGACATCAACGCCCTCGCCGACAACGGCAAACTGGTCCCGGAAAACTGGGTCACGCGTCTGCCGAACAACAGCGCACCGTTCACCTCGGCCACGGTGTTCATCGTCCGCAAAGGCAACCCGAAAGCCCTGAAAGACTGGCCGGATCTGCTCAAGGACGGCGTGCAAGTGATCGTGCCAAACCCGAAAACCTCGGGTAACGGCCGCTACACCTACCTGTCGGCCTGGGGTTATGTGCTGAAGAACGGTGGCGACGAGAACAAGGCCAAAGACTTCGTCGGCAAACTGTTCAAGCAGGCGCCGGTGCTGGACACCGGTGGCCGTGCGGCGACCACCACGTTCATGACCAACCAGATCGGCGACGTGCTGGTGACCTTCGAAAACGAAGCGGAAATGATTGCCCGCGAGTTTGGTCGTGATCAGTTTGAAGTGATCTACCCGAGTGTTTCGGCTGAGGCTGAGCCGCCGGTGTCGGTGGTCGACAAAGTGGTCGACAAGAAAGGCTCGCGTGCGGCGGCGGATGAGTACCTGAAGTACCTGTGGTCGCCGGAAGGCCAGGAGATTGCTGCGGCAAACTACCTGCGTCCACGTGACCCGGTGGTGCTGGCGAAGTACACCGATCGCTTCCCGAAAGTTGATTTCCTTTCGGTGGAGAAGACCTTTGGTGACTGGCGTACGGTGCAGAAGACGCACTTCAATGATGGTGGGGTTTTCGATCAGATTTATAGTGGGCAGTAAGGTTTAAGCCGTGATGAAAAAGGCGACTCTCAGAGGTCGCCTTTTTTGTGGACGCTTTACCCTCACCCCAGCCCTCTCCCGGTGGGAGAGGGGGCCGACCGAGGTGTCTGGCGAGTTACATCGACCTGAGAAACCTTATCGATTATGGATTCGGCATCGCAGTTTCAGGTCGGCGTATTCCTTCAGCATCCCCCAATCGGTCCCCTCTCCCTCCGGGAGAGGGCTAGGGTGAGGGGCTTCTACATCGGCGGCGTCACCCCATCCTTCCCCGCAGAAATAGATTGCGCCGTCAGCGTGCCATCCGCACCCTGCGTGACGAACGTAACAATCTTCACCCCCACCTTCAGCAAACTCCGATCCCCGGGCACCAGATTGACGATCGGCACATCCTCCGGCACCAGAATCTTCTGCTGCCCGCCCTTGTAGTTAACCGTCAGCACCCGCCCGTTGCTCACCACCAGGTCGCCGACGCTGCCATTGGTCATGCTGCTGCCCTTGGCCAGATCAAACGGCCGATGGCCGTCGCCGCTGCCCGCCAGTTCCGGCGGAAACACATGCACCTCCAGTGCCTTGAGCGTGCCATCCTCTTGAGGCATCGCCGCCGAACCAATGTAACTGCCGGGTTTGATGTCCTCGATATTGGCCAGGGTGACCGCGCGAACTTTAGTGTCACCCGTCAACTGGATCACCACGTTCTCACCGCTGTTGACGTGGACTTTGAGGCTGTCGGCGCTGACCCCGGTGATCTCGCCGCGCACACCGAGGCGCATCCCCGGTGCGTCGGCGGCCTGTGCGCTCATCGCGCCGAGCAGGCTAGTCAGGACAATCGTTGCGATAAGACGAAGCTTCATTGCAATCCTCCGGTCATGAATGTTGAACAAGCCAATACAAACATAAGCACGCTATCGAACAGGATGTAAGTGAATGTATCATCGACCCGCAACGGTCGGACGCAAGGTCCGCCGATGGATGACACGCTGCTAGCACCCCGTCATTGCGCAACGGAATAACTGATATCAACCGAAGGCGTCTTCTGCCCATCCGGTTTGCCCCATAGCCTTAGCGCATTCTTTCGCTGGATCGAGAAACCTTATGACCACCACCACTCACGCAATGACCCGAGGCATGGTGCTGCTGTTCGCCTTCTGCTGCGGCGCCATCGTTGCCAACATTTACTACGCGCAGCCGATCATCGGCCTGATCGCGCCGGACATCGGCCTCTCCGACACCATGGCCAGTTTCATCGTCTCGCTGACGCAGATTGGCTATGCGCTGGGCCTGTTCTTTCTGGTGCCGCTGGGCGATCTGCTGGAAAACCGCCGATTGATGATCATCACCACGGTAGTGGCGATTGCCAGCCTGTTGGCGGCGGCGTTTACCGATCAGCCGAACGTGTTCCTGCTGATCTCGTTGCTGGTGGGCTTCAGTTCGGTGTCGGTGCAGATTTTGATTCCGTTGGCCGCGCATCTGGCACCGGAAGAATCCCGTGGCCGGGTGGTCGGCGGGATCATGGGCGGCTTGTTGCTGGGTATCCTGCTGGCACGACCGGTGTCGAGCGTAGTCGCCGACCATTTGGGTTGGCGGGCGATGTTCATGATTGCCGCCGCATTGATGGCGGCAATCAGCGTGGTACTGGCGTTGACCGTGCCCAAGCGCCAGCCCGATCATAGCGCCACGTATGGCCAGTTGATCGGTTCGCTGTGGACCCTGCTGCGCCAACAACCGGTATTGCGTCAGCGGGCGTTTTATCAGGGCTGCATGTTCGCCACCTTCAGCCTGTTCTGGACCTCCGTGCCGCTGGAACTGGCGCGCAACCATGGCTTGTCGCAAAGCGAAATCGCGATCTTCGCCCTGGTCGGCGCCATCGGTGCCATCGCCGCGCCGATCAGCGGACGCTTGGCCGACGCTGGCCACACCCGCATCGCTTCGCTGCTGGCGATGATATTTGCCAGCCTGAGCTTCCTGCCGGCGTTCATTCATCCGGCCTACAGCGTCATCGGCCTGGCCGTGACCGGCGTGGTGCTCGACTTCTGCGTGCAGATGAACATGGTCCTCGGCCAGCGCGCGGTCTACTCGCTGGACGCCAAAAGCCGCGGTCGTCTGAACGCGCTGTACATGACCAGCATCTTCATCGGCGGCGCCTTCGGCTCGTCGGTGGCCAGTGCGGTGTACGAGCATGGCGGCTGGTTGTGGATCGTGATTGTGGGAAGTGCGTTCCCGCTGTTGGCGTTGTTGCGGTTTTTGAGTGCTTCGCAGCGCAGTTCATTGGCAACGGCGTAAGGTCGCAAAAGCTTCGCGAGCAGGCTCGCTCCCACGGGTTATTCATTTAGCCTGAGGGAGCGATGAAGCTTAGTAACGAACCAGTTTCTCCATCGCCGCATCCGCCAGAAAGGAGGAACGGCTTTTGACGTTGTGTTCGCGCACATAACGATCGATGCGCTGAATTACATAGCCAGGCAACGTCACGTTGACCTTTTCGGTCTTGCCGAGATAGGGCGAAATGTCCAGCTCGAGCATGCCCCAACCCATGTCGGCAAAGTCCGGATTACTGCGATGAGCGGATGCCGAAGTCGGCATAGGAATCGACTCCCCGTCCGCCGCAATCTCCTGCAGCATGATGTGGGCGACTTCAACCGCCGCGTTGTAGGCATCTTCAAAGCTATCCCCCGCTGTAACGGCGCCGGGAATATCGGGGATCTGAATACCGATGGCAGTGTTCTCGTCTCCCCACTCGATACAGATTGGATATTGCATTATGGATCTCCTTCGAAACTGGCTGGCGGGTTGTACAACCCGGCACGTCTCCTGATGCTTTTGACTGTCCCCAACGGGAAATCCTTTTTCGGATGAGGAACGGGAATCGTGTAAGGGTTGTAACGGTGCCTGAAAATGTGATGACTGCCGGTAATCCGGTCCAGCGTCCAACCCGCCTCCTCCAGCTCCTTGATCAATAACCTGCTTTGCACCAATCGCCTCCTTGTCCCGGCCCATTAAAAGTAACCCTAGAGTTACCTTTACTCAAGCACGAAAATCCACAGAGCGACGTCCGGTTGTTTTACATAGTGTGATTGAAACGCTAGATCCTGAGCTTTACGCAGCACTTCCTTGAGCAATTTCTGTGCGAACCCAACAGGCACACAGCAAAACGGCGATCCAAAGATCGCCGTTTTCATTTACTGCCCAAACTGCTTGCCCAACCCCGGGGGCACGCCGTGGATGTTGGTGTCTTCCCACGGGCCATTGGGGCTGACGGAGCGGCTCCAGCCGTTGTTCCAGCGGTAGTAGGTGCGCTGGCGGTAGAAAGTGTTGGTCTGGTCGTCGAGCACGTAGACGCCGAGTTTCTGGTCCCAGTGGCTGTTGCCGCCCGGTGGCGGTGCGAAGCTGGCCGAGGTGCGCGGGACGGGTTTGGCCGGTTTTGCCGGGATGCTTTTGCCTGGGGCTGGCGAGGTCGACGGGGTCGGACTCGGTTGCGAAGGCGGGATCGGCGGCAGGCTGGTGGTCGGTTCCGGGCGTTGCACCGCACATGCACTCAAGCCCAGGGCCAGTGTGAGGACTGTGATTCGGGCGATGGTGTGCATGGCGGTGCTTTCCTGTTGTGTCCGGCTATTGGTCCGGGCTGTCGATGGTCAGTTTTTGTAGCGCAGTGGTGCTGCTGGCCAGAGGGCCGCTGCGACCGACCCACTCGCCGGCAGTCGGTTGGCCGGCGCGGGAGATGCGCGCAACCAGTTGGACTTCAGGGAAGTTCGACAGTTTCAACTGCGGCATCATTGCGTCGGCATCGCCCAGTTCGACGGTCACCGGTAGATCGGCCACGGTTAGACGCTTGGCGGCCAGTGGTGCCGGCGGGCCGGAAGTCGCGCGGGCAAAGATGAACACACTGTCGCCCGGTTGCACTTTACTTCTGAGTTCGCTGGAAAGATCGACGCTGACTTTCAACAGCGCGGCTTTCGCGGCTACGGGCGCCTGAGCAAGCTTGCCACCGCTGGCTTCCAGACGTTCGGCGGCACGTTTGATCCCGCCTTGCAGCGCCGCGCGGGAATTGTCTTCCGGCGGCAATTGCGCCAGCAAGCGGGTCCAGTAGTCGATGGCTTCCTGATAACGCTCGCCTTCGAACGCGGCGATACCGAGCAGACCAAGGCTGGTGACTTCTTTCGGATCAGCCTTCAGCGCTTCGTCGGTCAGGGCCTGAATCTTCGCCGACCACTTTTTGCCATCAGCAAAATACTGCGCCTGCGCCCACTGGCCGAGCAGTTCCGGCTGACGCCCGGCAAGGTTGGCGGCACGTTCAAACATCTTTGCCGCGTCCGCCGGACGCTCTTGCGCCATGTAGGTACGACCGAGGAAATACAGGCCTTCAGCGGAGTCCGGCTGCGCCGCGACGGCACGTTCCAGACGCTGGGTCATCTCTTCCATCGACTGCGGCGCCTGGGCGAATTCGCGGGTCAGTTCGACTTTGTCGGCAGCGCCGAAATGCAGATACAGACCTAGGCCCAACACCGGCACCAACACAGCCGCCAACAACGGCAACGGTTTACCCAGCTTCGACACACGCGGTGCGGCAACGCCTTCGGTATCCGCCAGCAACTCACGCGCCGCCTCGGCGCGGCCGCTGTCCATTTGTGCCGCGTCGAGTACACCTTCAGCCTGTTGCGACTGCAACTCGGCGACGCGCTCCTGATACAGCGCCACGTTCAGAGCAGTCCGATCCTCTTCACGCTGGGCGCGACGCTCACGCAGCACCGGGATCAGCAGAAAACTCAGGGCGACCAGAAGCAACAGCCCTGCGGCAAGCCAGAAATCAATCATTCTTGGTTTTTATCCAACAGTTGATCGAGGCGCTGACGCTCTTCGGAGGACAGCGATTGCGGGGTGTCGGCGCGTTGTCCGCGACGACGGCGGACGATGACCGCGATCACCACGAAACCACCGAGCAGCAGACCGGCCGGGCCGAACCACAGCAGTGCGGTCTTGGCATTCAATGCCGGTTTGTAGCGGACGAAATCACCGTAGCGATCGACCATGAAGTCGATGATCTGCTGGTTGTCCTTGCCCTCGCCGAGCATGCGGAAAATCTCTTTGCGCAAGTCCGCGGCAATCGGCGCGTTGGAGTCGGCGATGTCCTGGTTCTGGCACTTGGGGCAGCGCAGTTCCTTGGTCAGTTCGCGGAAACGCTCGCGATCAGCTTCCTTGGCGAACTCGTATGTATCGATCGCGGCATGGGCGACGCCGGCCAGACTCAAGCCAAAAACCACGGCAGCCAGAAAGCGCTTCATGGCTTGGCCTCATCGACCAGCGCCTGATACTTGGCGGCGAGTTTTTCCCGCCAGACCTGCTCGTCGATCACGCCAACGTATTTATCGCGGATGATGCCCTTGGCGTCGATGAAGAAGGTTTCCGGTGCGCCGTACACGCCGAGGTTCAGACCCAGCGAGCCTTCATCATCACGGATATCCAGCGCATACGGATTGTGGAATTCGGCCAGCCACTTCAAGGCATCGGCGTTGGTGTCCTTGTAGTTGATGCCGTAGATCACCACACCGCGCTCGGCGAGTTTGTTCAGCACCGGATGCTCGACCCGGCAGGAAATGCACCAGGTGCCCCAAACATTGACCAGCGCCGGTTTGCCGAGAATGTCAGCCTTGGTCAGGGTCTTGTCGCCCTGCACCGCCGGCAACGAAAACTCCGGGAACGGCTTGTTGATCATCGCCGACGGCAGCTCCGCCGGATCAAGGTACAGACCGCGATAAAGAAATACCGCCACCAGCAGGAAAATCGCCAGTGGCACCAGCATCAACCAACGTCTCATGCAGCCGCTCCCGTCATGCCCAGTGCTTCACGCACCTTGGCTTTCACCTTGACCCGATAACGTCGATCCAGCGCCGCCAGCAAACCACCCAAACCTGTGAGCAAACCGCCGAACCAGATCCAGCGCACAAACGGCTTGACGTGCACGCGCACCGCCCATGCACCGTTGTCCAGCGGCTCGCCGAGGGCAACGTAGAGGTCGCGAGTGAAACCAGCGTCGATCCCGGCTTCGGTCATCATCGAACTCTGCACGGTATACAGGCGTTTTTCCGGGTGCAGCACGCTGACTTCCTTGCCGTCGCGGATCACCCGAATGGTGCCTTTGTCAGAGGTGAAGTTCGGCCCTTCGAAGTGCTTGGCGCCTTCAAAGATGAAGTGATAACCGGCCAGGTCCATCGACTCGCCCGGCGCCAGACGCAGATCGCGCTCGGCACTGTTCTGGCTCGACAACACCACGCCCAGCGCGCACACGGCGATGCCCAGGTGCGCGATCTGCATGCCCCAATAGCTGCGAGTCAGCGTCGGCAGACCTTTGATCAAACCTTTGTGGCGAGTCTTGTCGACAATGTCGCGCGCACCGGCGAGCAACACCCACGCGGCGAGCAGGAAGGTCGCGATCACTGCCCAGTTGAAATCGCCGTAAGCGACACCAGCCACCACGGCCAGCGCGACGCTGCCGAGCAATACCGGCGTGAGCATGCCGGCCAGCCATTTCACCGGCGTGTCTTTCCAGCGCACGATCACGCCGATCGCCATCACCACCATCAGCAATCCCATCAACGGGATGAACAGCGCGTTGAAGTACGGCGGGCCAACCGACATCTTGGCGCCGCTCAGGGCATCGAGAATCAGCGGGTACAGCGTGCCGAGCAAGATCATCGACGCGGCGACGACCAGCACCAGGTTGTTGCCCAGCAGCAGGGTTTCCCGCGACCACAGGTTGAACCCGACCTGACTCTTCACCACTGGTGCGCGCAGGGCGAACAACGTCAGCGAGCCGCCGACCACAAACAGCAGGAAGATCAGGATGAACACGCCGCGCTCCGGGTCAGAGGCAAACGCATGCACCGAGGTCAGCACGCCGGAACGTACGAGGAACGTGCCAAGCAGGCTCAGCGAGAACGCGGCAATCGCCAGCAACACCGTCCAGCTCTTGAACACGCCACGTTTTTCCGTGACCGCCAGCGAGTGAATCAGCGCGGTGCCAACCAGCCAAGGCATGAAGGATGCGTTTTCCACCGGGTCCCAGAACCACCAGCCGCCCCAGCCGAGTTCGTAATACGCCCACCACGAACCGAGGGTGATGCCGATGCCGAGGAAGGCCCAGGCGACGATGGTCCACGGGCGCGACCAACGTGCCCACGCGGCATCAAGGCGACCGCCCATCAACGCGGCGATGGCGAAGGCGAACGCCACCGAAAAGCCGACGTAGCCCATGTACAACATTGGCGGGTGAACGATCAGGCCGATGTCTTGCAACAACGGATTCAAGTCGGCGCCATTGCTGGGCATTTGCGGCAGGATGCGTTTGAACGGGTTGGACGTGAGGATCAGAAACAGCAGGAAACCGGTGCTGATCATGCCCATCACCGCCAGTACACGAGCGAGCATGACTTGCGGCAACTGCCGCGAGAACACCGACACCGCGAAGGTCCAGCCGCCGAGGATCAACGCCCACAACAGCAATGAACCTTCGTGGGCGCCCCACACGGCGCTGAATTTGTAATACCACGGCAACGCGGTATTGGAGTTGTTTGCCACGTAGGCGACGGAGAAGTCATCGGTCATGAACGCGTAGGTCAGAATGCCGAACGCGAACAGCAGAAAGGCAAACTGCCCCCACGCGGCTGGCTGGGCCAGGCTCATCCAGAAACGGTCGCCGCGCCAGGCACCGACCAATGGCACCACGGCCTGCACCAGCGCAAAACACAGCGCCAGAATCATCGCCAGATGGCCGAGCTCAGGAATAAAAATTGCCGAGGTCATCGATCAACCCTCCTTCGCAGGCGTTGGTGCCGATTGACCACTGTCTTTCAAGGCTTTGGTCACTTCCGGCGGCATGTACTTCTCGTCGTGCTTGGCCAGCACTTCATCGGCCACCACCACGCCGTCGGCGTTGATCTTGCCGAGGGCGACGATGCCCTGCCCTTCGCGGAACAGATCCGGGAGGATGCCGCGATAGGTGATGGTCACGGATTTGTTGAAGTCGGTGACGACGAATTTGACGTCGAGCGAATCCGGCGAGCGTTGCAGCGAACCCTTCTCGACCATGCCGCCAGCGCGGATGCGCGTGTCTTGCGGTGCTTCGCCGTTGGCAATCTGGGTCGGCGTGTAGAACAGATTGATGTTCTGCTGCAGGGCGCTGAGCGCCAGGCCGACGGCAGCGCCGACCCCGACCAGAATGGCCAGAATGATGATCAGACGTTTCTTGCGCAGCGGATTCACTTGCCGTTCTCCCGGCGCAGACGACGCGCCTCTTGTTGCAGATAACGCTTGCGGGCCGCGATCGGCGCCACCACGTTGAGGATCAGCACCGCCAGACAGATGCCGTAGGCCGACCAGACATACAGGCCATGATGGCCCATGGCGAGGAAGTCGCCGAATGAAGCAAAACTCATCGAGCGGCCTCCAGACTGTGCTGCACTTCTTCTTTCACCCAACTGGCGCGGGCCTCACGCTTAAGCACTTCAAGACGCATGCGCAGCAACAGCACGGCGCCGAAGAAGCAGTAGAAACCCAGCACCGTCAGCAGCAGTGGCAGCCACATTTCCGCGGGCATCGCCGGTTTTTCGGTGAGGGTGAAGGTCGCGCCCTGGTGCAGGGTGTTCCACCACTCCACCGAGTATTTGATGATCGGGATGTTGATCACGCCGACGATGGCCAGCACCGCGCAGGCCTTGGCGGCGCTGTCGCGGTTGCTGATGGCATTGCCCAGCGCGATCACGCCGAAATACAGGAACAGCAGAATCAGCATCGAGGTCAGGCGCGCGTCCCAGACCCACCACGAACCCCAGGTCGGTTTGCCCCAGATCGCCCCGGTGACCAGCGCCACGGCGGTCATCCACGCGCCGATCGGTGCGGCGCATTGCAGGGCGACGTCGGCCAGTTTCATCTTCCACACCAGCCCGACCACGCCGCACACCGCCAGCATCACGTAGATCGACTGAGCGAGCATCGCAGCAGGTACGTGAATGTAGATGATGCGAAAGCTGTTGCCTTGCTGATAATCCGGCGGCGCGAAGGCCAGGCCCCAAACGACGCCGATGCCAATCAACAGCAACGCTGCAATGCTCAGCCATGGCAAGAACTTGCTGCTGATGCCGTAGAACCACTTGGGCGAGCCGAGCTTGTGAAACCAGGTCCAGTTCATACTGTTTCCATCACGGGTGCCGCTCATCGGTGTGAGCAGTCTCAGGGTCTTTGCTGGTTAAATTTTAACCAGACCTCATTATTCGCCGACGCTGATCTTCAGGCCAGCAGCTATTGCAAACGGTGTCAGGGTGATCGCCAGGGCGGTCAGGCTACCCAGCCACAGCAGATACCCGGTCGCCGGCATGCCTTGGAGGGCTGCCTGCAAAGCGCCACTGCCGAGGATCAACACCGGGATGTACAACGGCAGAATCAGCAGCGCCAGCAACAGGCCGCCACGCTTCAAACCGACCGTCAGTGCCGCGCCCACCGCGCCGAGCAAGCTCAGCACTGGTGTTCCCAGCAACAACGAAAGCAGCAAAACCGGCAGACAGGCGGCAGGCAAACCGAGCATCAACGCCAGCAGCGGTGAGAGCAGAACCAGCGCCAGACCGGAGAAAAGCCAGTGTGCCAGCACCTTGGCCAAGACCAGAAGTGGCAACGGGTGCGACGAAAGGACCCACTGTTCCAGGGAGCCGTCTTCGAAATCACTGCGGAACAGCCCGTCCAGCGAGAGCAGGACCGACAACAGCGCCGCCACCCAGACTAACCCGGGGGACAGGTTTTGCAACACTTGAGTTTCCGGGCCGACGGCCAGCGGGAACAACGCGATGACGATGGCGAAGAAAATCAGCGGATTGGCCAGCTCCGCCGGGCGGCGAAACAGCAGTCGGGATTCACGGGCAACCAGCAGGCCGAACACACTCATACTGCCCAGTTCCCCAGATCGATGTCGCGATAACCGGCCGGCATCCGGCTCAGCGTATGGTGCGTGGTCAACACCACCAGACCACCGCGTTCGCAGTGCCCGGCCAGATGCTCTTCGAGCTGCGCCACGCCCTGCTTGTCCAGT
This sequence comes from Pseudomonas sp. 29, assembly GCF_002754355.1. NCBI lineage: Bacteria > Pseudomonadati > Pseudomonadota > Gammaproteobacteria > Pseudomonadales > Pseudomonadaceae > Pseudomonas > Pseudomonas sp. 29. The sequence continues at coordinate 4,709,479 of NZ_PEEY01000001.1, read as the reverse complement.
GCGGTAAACGGCTCATCGAGAATCCACAGCGGCGGGCTGTCCAGATACAAACGAGCCAACGCCACGCGGCGTTGCTGACCGGCGGACAGACTGTGGCAGGGAACATCTTCGAAACCGCGCAATCCTACGGCTGCCAAGGCTTGCCAGATGGCGTCGCGTTCGGCGGGATGATGCAGGGCGCAGAGCCAGGAGAGGTTTTCTTCAGGGGTCAGCAAATCCTTGATCCCGGCGGCGTGGCCGATCCACAGCAGATTGCGTGCGAGTTCGCTGCGTTGTTCGGTCAGCGGCTGGCCATTGAGCAGGACGTGCCCGGCGGTCGGCTGCATCAGCCCTGAAAGCAGACGCAACAGGCTGGTCTTGCCGCTGCCGTTGGGACCGCTGATCTGCACCATATCGCCACTGGCGAGTCTCAATTCGAGATTTTCGAAGAGCAGCCGCAGATCACGTTCACACGCGAGGGCAACGGTTTGCAGGACAGGACTGGTCAAGGGATCACGGGCCTTATACGGTTCAAGTCGGCTCTGGCGCGGCCGTTAAAGAGATGCAGCATAGATGCATTGACGGCTCGATCTAGAGAGCTGGGTCAAACAATTGCTATGTTTTTTATTCGAAGCGCAAGACGGGCGGCATTATACATGTCGTGCCTTACTCTCAAGAGTGCATTTTCCTCAGGTTGTGTCCGCGTATGACAGGCGAAATAAACATCCTCCCGCTCCCGCCCACCACCCCGGCGACCGTTCGCCCGCAGGTCGGTGAGCTGCTCAAGCTGCTGACCCCGGTCGAAGGCCTGATCGGCGCCGGGCAAAGCGCCAAGGCCGAGGTGTTATCGCTCAAGCAGGCGGATCAGACTTTTCAGCTATTGCTCAAGGTGACCGTCGACGGCGGACGCCAGACCACCGTGCAAGCGACCAGCAATCTGCCGCTACCCCAAGGCACCAGTCTGGCGATCACTCAGCCCTCGGCGGGCAATCTGGCGATTACTGTGCAACAAGCCATTGCCAGCAGCGTCGCCGCCCTCACCCGCATCGACACCGCACAATTGCCGGTCGGCACCCTGCTGCAAGGCAAGGTGCTGACCTCGCAGGCGCTGCCGCAGACGCCGGGGCAGGCAGCGGTGTTCCGCTCCTTGGTCAGTTTGCTCAACACCGCGCAGAGCGGCAGCACACTGACCATCGACAGCCCGCAGCCGCTGCGCATCGGCACTTTGCTGTCGGCGTTGGTCGAAGACGCACAATCCCTGAAATTCCTGCCAATGAGCAGCCGTCAGGAACAACTGGCCGTGAGTCAGCAACTGCTCGGCCAGCAAAGTCGTCAGGCGTCGCTGAGCGGGTTGTTGAACGCGCTGCAAAACCTGCCACCCGCCACCGACCAAACCTCTGCGGATCTACGCGCGTTGGTCGACAAGCTCCTTGCCAGCCTCCCGGACGTGCAACAACTGAGCACCGCCAAAGGCGTGGCCCTTGCCCTGGCCAACAGCGGCGTGTTCCTCGAAGGCAAACTGCTGACCGGGCAGAACCCGACGCTGGCACCGGACATGAAAGCCGATCTGCTCAAGCTGATCGCACAACTGACCCCGGGTTTGCCGAGCAGCACCAGTTTCAACGCAATCATCGCCGCCAACACCCTGGCGCAAGCGCTGCCGAGTTTCGTGCGTAATGCGCTCGGCATGCTCGGTCAGGTCAGCGCGAAACCGGTGCCAAGCAGCTTCCCACTGCCCGAGCGTTTGCTGCAAAGCCTGGACGGCGAAGGCGATCTGGAACAGTTGTTGCGCCTCGCTGCTGCCGCTGTTTCGCGCCTGCAAAGCCATCAGCTGTCGAGCCTGGAGCAGACCGGCGTCACCGACGATGGGCGCCTGCTCAGCACCTGGCAACTGGAAATTCCCATGCGCAATCTGCAGGACATCGTGCCGTTGCAGGTCAAGTTTCAGCGTGAAGAAGCGCCGGAGCGAGAACCGCAACCCAACGAACGCCGCGACGAGCGCGAGCCCAAGCAACAACTGTGGCGCGTCGATCTGGCGTTCGACATGGAGCCGCTCGGGCCGATGCAAATTCAGGCGCAGTTGATCGCCGGCAGCCTGTCCAGCCAACTGTGGGCCGAACGGCCGTACACCGCCGAACTCATCGAAAACAACCTGTTTGCCCTGCGCCAGCGCCTGCTCGATCGCGGGCTGAACGTCGGCGACATCGACTGCCACCATGGCACCCCGCCGCAAGGCAACCAAACCCGTCTTGAACATCGCTGGGTCGACGAAACCGCATGAACGATTCCACTGCCCCACGCCAGGCCATCGCCCTCAAATACGACGGCAACCACGCGCCAACCCTCACCGCCAAAGGTGATGACGAACTGGCCGAAGAAATCCTGCGCATTGCTCGCGACTGTGAAGTGCCGATTTACGAGAACGCTGAACTGGTGCGGTTGTTGGCGCGAATGGAGCTGGGCGACAGCATTCCCGAAGAGTTGTACCGCACCATCGCCGAGATCATCGCGTTTGCGTGGAATCTGAAGGGCAAATTCCCCGAGGGGCAGGACCCGAATGCGCCGATGGTCGAGAAAGACGTCACCGATCGCGGGGATGATTACTGAGACTTCGAAGACGCCTTCGCGAGCAAGCTCGCTCCCACATTGGTTCGGCGTACACCGATCTAATGTGGGAGCGAGCTTGCTCGCGAATAGGCAATCAGCTTGAGCGCAAAAATCAGTTTTTGTGAAGTTTGCGCATCAACTCCGCCTCAGCCTGGGTCAACCCGCAGGACTGAGTCAGTTCATCGACGCTTGCGCCCATGCCCACCAGTTTCGCCGCTTGGGCGAATGACAGGCTCGACGGGTCGCGTTGTTCAAGCGCGACAATCTTGTCCGGCAACGGATTCACCACCGCGCGCAACTCGTGCAGGGCGTCGCCCATGCGCACGTTGCCGTTCTGGTAGTCGTCGACACGCTTGGCCAGGTCTTTGATGCGCTGGTCACGCAACGCATCGCCCTGAGCCTGTTGCGCAGCGATCACCCGCTGCGCCTTGATGTACGACACAAACATTGCCAGTGTGCCTGCCCAGAAGAGGAACAGGACAATGACCGCGACCTCGAGAATCAATCAGATGCTCTCCAGTTCCGACCATTCTTCTTCGCTCATCATCTTGTCCAGCTCGACCAGGATCAGCAACTCGTTGTTCTTGTTGCACACGCCCTGGATGAACTTGGCCGACTCTTCGTTGCCAACGTTCGGCGCCGTCTCGATTTCCGACTGACGCAGGTAAACCACTTCGGCCACGCTGTCGACCATGATGCCGACGACTTGCTTGTCGGCTTCGATGATGACGATACGGGTGTTGTCGCTGATCTCGCCGGTGCTCAGGCCGAAGCGCTGACGGGTGTCGATCACGGTGACCACGTTACCGCGCAGGTTGATGATGCCCAGCACGTAGCTTGGCGCGCCCGGCACCGGAGCGATCTCGGTGTAGCGCAGCACTTCCTGAACGCGCATCACGTTGATGCCGTAAGTCTCGTTGTCCAGTTTGAAGGTCACCCATTGCAGGATCGGATCTTCAGAACCTTTTGCATTCGTCGCCTGACTACTCATACCCTGACCCCTCGAAAAAACCGCTCTGAGCGGTGTGTGTTCTGTGTGGCGGCATTCAACAATGCCGTCGCCTGATTGTTATGTCGGCTGCTATGTCGGTTTATGTAGCGGCTTGTGGCCGCCGAGGTGCTTTGCCCCACCGCTGGCGATCAACTCGGCCAGTGCGGAAACGTCAAGCAATGCACACATGTGCTCAATCACGGTGCCGGCGAGCCATGGCCGCTGACCCCGGTGACTTCTCCATTTGATTTCATTCGGGTCCAGACGCAACGAGCGGCTGACCTGATGCACCGCCAGCCCCCACTCGTAACCTTGTACCGAAATCACGTACTGCAGGCCCTGACGGAAGTCATCGCGGTAGCGATCCGGCATGACCCAGCGCGCGGTGTCCAACACTTTCAAATTACCGGCCTGGCTCGGCAGGATGCCGAGGAACCATTCCGGCTGACCGAACAGCGGCGTCAGCTCGTGGCCGGCCAGCGAGTAGATCGAGCCGAGGCACACCAGCGGCACGGCCAGCGTCAGGCCGGCGACGTCGAACAGCAGGCATTCGAACGCTTCCGAGGCCCAGGCCGGGCGACCATCGGTTTCCACCGGTGGCGGCGTATTGCTCGGCGGCAGATGTACCTCCACCAGCGGCGGGACCAGCGTCTGTTCGACGGGCGCGGGTGCAACCGGAGCTGGGGCCGGTTCGACCACTGCCGGTTCCGGCGCGGTTTTCAGCAATTGGGTTTGCAGCAGCGGTGCCAGTGTCGAGACCGGTGCGCGAACCGGCTCGGCTTCTTCAATCAATGCAACCGGTGCCTTGGCGACCGGTGCGGCGGCAGGCGCGACAACCGGCGCAGCAGGCCTGGTCGCTTTCTGTGCGTCACGCGCCTGCTCTTCCAGCACTGCGGCCTGGAATTCGTCCAGCATTTCGGTGCTTTCGACGACTTCAGGCTGCGCCTCAATGACCGGCGGCAGCTCCTCAGGAATTTCCAGCAGCAAATTATCCAGATAAGACTGCAACGCCAATTGCGGACGCGATGTGAGTTTGACCGGGCGATTCATGCTCACGCCACCTGCGGAACAAGTTGTTGCGCCAACAGATGCTTGAGCAGTGCGCGATACGCCAGCACGCCACGGCTCTTGCCGTCGAATTGCGAAGGCGTGACACCGGCCCGGCTGGCGTCGCGCAGACGGGTATCGACCGGAATGTAACCCTGCCAGATCTCGTCGGGGAATTTGTCGCGCAGCACGCGCAAGGTATGCATCGAGGCCTGGGTACGGCGGTCGAACAGGGTCGGCACGATGCTGAACGGCAGCGCCTGTTTGCGCGAGCGGTTGATCATCGCCAAGGTGTTGACCATGCGCTCCAGACCTTTGACGGCCAGATGTTCGGTCTGCACCGGAATCACCAGTTGCTGGCTCGCCGCGAGGGCGTTGACCATCAGCACGCCGAGCAACGGCGGGCTGTCGATCACCGCGTAATCAAAATCCTGCCACAGTTGCGCCAGACTCTTGGCGATCACCAGACCGAGACCACTCTGCCCTGGCGACTGACGCTCCAGGGTGGCGAGTGCAGTGCTCGATGGCAGCAGGGAAATGCGTTCGTCGCTGGTCGACAACAGCAACTGCCCCGGCAGGCCTTGCGGCACGCTGCCCTTGTGCAGAAACAGGTCGTAATTGCTGTGTTCCAGGCTGTCGGGGTCATAGCCGAAATAGCTGGTCATCGAGCCGTGCGGGTCGAGATCGACCACAACCACGCGCTTGCCCGCCTCCGCCAGCAATCCGGCTAAAGCGATGGAAGATGTGGTTTTACCGACACCACCCTTTTGATTGGCGACTGCCCAGACTCTCATTCGGTTCGTTCCTCCCGGCCGATATGCTCGACCGAGACATAGCTCAGCGTGTTAATGCGGGTGACGGAGAATTGACGGCACTCTCGCGTCCCGGCGTCTTGACCGGGGTCGGTGCAGTTTGTGTGCCAGCACGCTTCAACGCAGCATCCGGTTGCGCATGGGCGGTTCCAGTGCCGGTCAGGCTGCGGCGTACATCGAGGTTTCGCGACACCACCAGCACGACGCGACGGTTCTTCGCGCGGCCTTCAGCGGTGGCGTTGTTGGCCACCGGCTGGAACTCACCGTAACCCACTGATGCCAGGCGACCAGGGTTGACACCCTGCATTGCCAGCATGCGCACGATGCTCGCCGAGCGCGCCGAGGACAGCTCCCAGTTGGTCGGGTACTGCGCGGTGCGGATCGGTTGATCGTCGGTGAAACCTTCGACATGGATCGGGTTATCGAACGGTTTCAGAATCGCTGCAACCTTGTCGATGATGTTGAAGGCGATGTCACTCGGCATGGCGTCGCCGCTGCCGAACAACAGGCTGGAGTTGAGCTCGATCTCGACCCACAACTCGTTGCCGCGCACGGTCATCTGATTGGAGCTGATCAAATCGCCGAACGCGGCGCTGATGTCATCGGCGATGCTTTTCAGCGGATCGCTGGCACCGGCAATACCGGCGTCAACCTGCTCAGCGTCCTTGACCAGCGGCTTGGCCGGGGTCACGGTCTTCGGTCGTTCATCGCCAATCGGGATCGGTTTGAGCGAGCGGTCGGAGTCGGTGAAGACGCCGATCAGCGCTTCGGAAATGACTTTGTACTTGCCTTCGTTGATCGACGAAATCGAGTACATGACCACGAAGAACGCGAACAGCAGCGTGATGAAGTCAGCGTAGGAAACCAGCCAGCGTTCGTGGTTTACATGCTCTTCCTGGTGGCGACGACGTGCCATGAGGTTATTCCCTTAATCCATGAAGCCTTGCAGCTTCAACTCAATGGAGCGAGGGTTTTCACCTTCGGCGATCGACAAGATCCCTTCCAGCAACATTTCGCGATAACGCGACTGCCGCAACGCGATTGACTTCAGCTTGGCCGCCACTGGCAGCAACACCAGGTTGGCACTGGCCACGCCGTAAATGGTCGCGACGAAGGCCACGGCAATGCCGCTGCCCAATTGCGTCGGATCGGCGAGGTTGCCCATCACGTGGATCAGGCCCATCACCGCACCGATGATGCCGATGGTTGGCGCGTAGCCGCCCATGCTTTCAAAGACTTTCGCCGCTTCGATGTCGCGGGCTTCCTGGGTGTAGAAGTCCACTTCGAGGATGCTGCGGATCGCTTCCGGCTCGGCGCCATCGACCAGCAGTTGCAGGCCTTTGCGCGAGTAGTTGTCAGGTTCGGCATCGGCCACGCCTTCCAGGCCCAGCAGGCCTTCCTTGCGCGCGGTGAGGCTCCAGTTGACGACGCGATCGATACCACCGGCCAGATCGACCCGTGGTGGAAACAGGATCCACGCCAGAATCTGCATGGCGCGTTTGAACGCGCTCATCGGCGATTGCAGCAGTGCGGCACCGATGGTGCCGCCCAGTACGATCAATGCCGCCGGGCCGTTGGCCAGCGCACCGAGGTGACCACCTTCAAGGTAGTTACCACCGATGATGGCGACGAACGCCATGATGATCCCGATAAGGCTTAAAACATCCATCAGAGACACGCCTCGACAATGTGCTTGCCGATGTCGTCGAGGCTGTACACCGCGTCGGCGAGGTCGGCTTTAACGATGGCCATCGGCATGCCGTAGATCACGCAGCTTGCCTCATCCTGTGCCCACACCGCGCTGCCGCCCTGCTTGAGCAGACGCGCGCCTTCACGGCCGTCGGCGCCCATGCCGGTCAACACCACCGCCAGAACTTTGTCACCGTAGGATTTCGCCGCCGAACCAAAGGTGATGTCCACACACGGCTTGTAGTTCAGACGCTCGTCGCCCGGGAGGATTTTCACCGCGCCACGGCCGTCGATCATCATTTGCTTGCCACCCGGAGCGAGCAACGCCAGGCCCGGACGCAGGATGTCGCCATCCTCGGCTTCCTTGACGCTGATACGGCAGAGCTTGTCGAGACGTTCGGCGAAGGCCTTGGTGAACGCTGCCGGCATGTGCTGGATCAGCACGATCGGCGCCGGGAAATTCGCCGGCAACTGAGTCAGCACGCGTTGCAGCGCAACCGGGCCGCCAGTCGAGGTCCCGATGGCAACCAGTTTGTAGGCTTTGCGTTTCGGCGCTGGCGACGAGGCGCTGGCGGCTGGAGCGCGAGTCGGCGCTGGAGCTGGAGCCGGACGCGTTGGTGCACTGGTGCTGTGGCTGCTGAAGCTCGATGCTGCCGGAGCAGGCGTCGGCGCTGGTGCAGCAACCGGCGCAGGCGCGCTGTAGGCACTGAAACGACGATTACTGCGCGAGATGCTATGCACCTTCTCGCACAGCAGTTGCTTGACCTTCTCCGGATTGCGGGAGATGTCTTCGAAATTCTTCGGCAGGAAATCCACCGCGCCGGCGTCCAGCGCATCCAGGGTGACCCGGGCGCCTTCGTGCGTCAGCGAGGAGAACATCAACACCGGGGTCGGGCAGCGCTGCATGATGTGCCGCACCGCCGTGATGCCGTCCATCATCGGCATCTCGTAGTCCATGGTGATCACGTCCGGCTTGAGCGCCAGCGCCTGATCAATCGCCTCTTTACCGTTGGTTGCAGTGCCGACCACCTGAATGCTCGGATCCGCAGAAAGAATTTCCGAGACGCGGCGGCGGAAAAAACCCGAATCGTCCACCACCAGGACTTTGACTGCCATAAACACTCCATTAGGTGCAGCGGGACGTTGTCGCCCCGCCGCCCCGGATTCAAATACGCCGTGCGGCGTAACGCTTGAGCATGCTTGGAACATCGAGAATCAGCGCGATGCGGCCGTCACCGGTGATGGTGGCGCCGGACATGCCCGGAGTGCCCTGCAGCATTTTGCCCAATGGCTTGATGACCACTTCTTCCTGACCGACCAGTTGATCGACGACGAAGCCGATCCGCTGAGTGCCCACCGAAAGGATCACCACGTGGCCTTCACGCTGCTCTTCGTGAGCGGCAGAGCTGACCAGCCAGCGCTTGAGGTAGAACAACGGCAGCGCCTTGTCCCGCACGATCACCACTTCCTGACCGTCGACGACGTTGGTGGTCGACAGGTCGAGGTGGAAGATTTCGTTGACGTTGACCAGCGGGAACGCAAACGCCTGATTGCCGAGCATGACCATCAGGGTTGGCATGATCGCGAGGGTCAGCGGTACCTTGATGACGATCTTCGAGCCCTGGCCCTTGGTCGAGTAAATGTTGATCGAACCGTTGAGCTGGGAAATCTTGGTCTTCACCACGTCCATGCCGACACCGCGGCCGGACACGTCGGAGATCTCGGTCTTGGTCGAGAAACCCGGGGCGAAGATCAGGTTGTAGCACTCGGTATCGCTCAGGCGATCGGCTGCGTCCTTGTCCATCACGCCGCGCTTTACCGCGATGGCGCGCAGGACGTTCGGGTCCATGCCTTTGCCGTCATCGGAAATCGACAACAGGATGTGGTCGCCTTCCTGCTCGGCGGCCAGAACAACACGACCGCCACGGGCCTTGCCCGATGCCTCGCGCTCTTCCGGCGACTCGATGCCGTGGTCGACCGCGTTGCGCACCAAGTGGACCAGCGGGTCGGCCAGGGCCTCGACAAGGTTTTTGTCGAGGTCGGTTTCTTCGCCCACCAGTTCCAGGTTGATCTCTTTCTTGAGCTGACGCGCGAGGTCGCGAACCAGACGCGGGAAGCGCCCGAAGACCTTCTTGATCGGCTGCATCCGCGTCTTCATCACCGCGGTCTGCAAGTCAGCCGTGACCACGTCGAGGTTCGACACGGCCTTGGACATGGCTTCGTCGCCGCTGTTGAGGCCCAGGCGCACCAGACGGTTACGCACCAGCACCAACTCGCCGACCATGTTCATGATTTCGTCGAGACGCGCGGTGTCAACCCGCACGGTGGTCTCGGCTTCGCTAGCCGGTTTTTCCGGTGGCGGTGTCGCCGGCGCACGGGCCGGAGCCGGTGCAGCAGCGGCAGCCGGTTTTGGCGCTTCGGCTTTTGGCTCAGGCTTGGCGGCAGGCTTCGGCGCTGCAGCAGCGGCCGGTGCCTTGGCGGCAGGTGTGGCGACGGTCGAAGCACTGCCAGCAGCGGCGGTGCCGACTTCGGAGAACTTGCCTTTGCCATGCAATTCGTCGAGCAGCGATTCGAACTCGTGATCGCTGATCAGATCGCTGCCAGCCGCGGCGGCCACGGGAGCAGCCGGCGCCGGTGCCGAGGCAATCGCCGACTCCAGCGCATCCACGGCAAAGTTGCCCTTGCCATGCAACTGATCAAGCAGGGCTTCGAATTCGTCGTCGGTGATGTCAGAGCTATCACCCTTGGCCGGTGCCGCTGGGGCCGCCGCCGCTGGCGCAACCGCGTCCACCGCGAACTGGCCCTTGCCGTGCAGTTGATCGAGCAACGACTCGAACTCGGCATCGGTGATTTCATCGCTCGCGGCTTCAGCGGCCGTTTGCGCAGGTGCAACAGCGGCCGGGGCTTCGGCTTCAGCCTTGACGGCGTTCAGCGAGTCCAGCAGTTGTTCAAATTCGTTATCGGTGATGTCGCCCGACGCGTCGCCTTCGACGACCAGTTCTTCGATCATCTCGGCTACCGGCGATGCCGGGGCGGCATCCGCCGATTGCGGTTCGGCCAGACGCGCCAGGGCGGCCAGCAGTTCCGGGGTGGCAGCGGTGATCGGTGCACGCTCACGGACTTCGCTGAACATGCTGTTCACCGCGTCCAGTGCTTCGAGGACAACGTCCATCAGTTCTGCATCAACGCGACGCTCACCCTTGCGCAGGATGTCGAACACGTTTTCGGCGATGTGACAGCACTCCACCAGCTCGTTGAGCTGAAGGAAGCCGGCGCCCCCTTTTACAGTGTGGAAACCGCGAAAAATTGCGTTGAGCAGATCTGCGTCATCCGGGCGGCTTTCCAGCTCGACCAGTTGTTCGGACAGTTGCTCAAGAATCTCGCCGGCCTCAACCAGGAAATCCTGAAGGATCTCTTCATCGGCGCCGAAGCTCATTAATGGGGTGCTCCTACAGGTCTAAAAACCCAAAAAACCTAAAATTCCACAACTCTAGAATCCGAGGCTGGATAACAAATCGTCCACATCGTCCTGACCGGACACAACGTCTTCTCGTTTATCGGCATGAATCTGCGGACCTTCACCCTGCGAGAGATGTTTTTGTGGATCTTTTTCTGCAAGCATCGCGGCGCGGTCATGTTCGATGCCCGCAAAGCGGTCGACCTGACTGGCCATGAGGACGAGTTTGAGCAAATTGCTTTCGACTTCGGTGACCAGTTGGGTCACACGCTTGATCACCTGACCGGTCAGGTCCTGGTAATCCTGGGCCAGCAGGATGTCGTTGAGATTGCTCGACACCGCACGGTTGTCCGTGCTGCTGCGTAACAGAAAACCGTCGACCCGGCGCGCCAGCTCGCGGAACTCTTCAGCCCCGACCTCGCGACGCATGAAGCGCCCCCAATCGGCGCTCAAGGTCTGCGCTTCATCAGCCAGACTGTTGACCACCGGCGTGGCGCTTTCCACCAGATCCATGGTGCGGTTGGCCGCGGCTTCTGTCAGCTTGACCACATAGCCCAGGCGTTCGGTGGCGTCGGTGATTTGCGACACTTCCTCGGCCTGCGGCATGTTCGGATCGATCTGGAAGTTGACGATCGCACTGTGCAGTTCACGTGTGAGCTTGCCGACTTCCTGGTACAGGCCACGGTCACGGGTCTGATTGAGCTCATGGATCAGTTGCACAGCGTCGCCGAACCTGCCTTTTTCAAGGCTTTCGACCAGTTCGACCGCGTGTTTTTTCAGGGTCGACTCGAAATCGCCCTGTGAAGATTCGTTATGCTCCATAGCTCCCCCGCGCGTTCATCAGCCGATGCGTTCGAAAATCTTCTCGATTTTGTCTTTCAACGCCTGAGCCGTGAAAGGTTTGACTACGTAGCCGTTTACACCGGCCTGAGCGGCTTCAATGATCTGCTCGCGCTTGGCTTCTGCAGTCACCATCAGCACTGGCAGGTGCTTGAGTTTTTCATCGGCACGCACGTGGCGCAGCAGGTCGATACCGGTCATGCCCGGCATGTTCCAGTCCGTTACCAGAAAGTCGATGCTTCCGCTGTTGAGCACTGGAATGGCAGTCACGCCATCGTCAGCCTCGACGGTGTTGGTGAACCCAAGATCACGCAGCAGGTTCTTGATGATCCGCCGCATCGTTGAGAAGTCATCAACGATGAGGATTTTCATGTCTTTGTTCAATTCGACCTCCAAGCAGTCTTAAACGCGCCCAGCACCTGGACGCGCCACTTCAATCAATCGGCGCAGCACTCGAAGACTGTCTGGAGCACAACAGAGCAAGACCGGTGCCGTTCATCACCGCACCAGCCTCGTTCGCAGTGTCCCCACACTGCCTTCAGCGCGCTCGCCACTCCCCCAAACGCCCCCGCAAACGGGCCGCGCACTGGCTGTGTAACTGGCTGACCCGCGATTCACTGACGCCAAGGACTTCACCGATCTCCTTGAGGTTCAGCTCTTCGTCGTAGTACAGCGCCAACACCAGTCGCTCACGCTCCGGCAAATTGGCAATCGCGTCCGCCAACGCTGCCTGGAAACGTTCATCTTCCAGATCGCGTGACGGCTCCATATGAGCACTCGCGCCATCCTCGTGCAGCCCTTCGTGTTCGCCGTCCTGCAACAGGTCGTCGAAACTGAACAGGCGACTGCCCAAGGTGTCATTCAAAATCCCGTAGTAATCGTCGAGACTCAATTGGAGTTCGGCCGCAACCTCGTGATCTTTAGCATCACGGCCGGTTTTAGCTTCAATTGAGCGAATCGCGTCGCTGACCATACGGGTATTGCGGTGAACCGAGCGTGGCGCCCAGTCCCCTTTGCGCACTTCGTCGAGCATCGCGCCGCGGATTCGTATGCCCGCGTACGTTTCGAAACTGGCGCCTTTGCTGGCGTCGTATTTGGTCGAGACTTCAAGCAGGCCGATCATCCCGGCCTGGATCAGGTCTTCGACCTGCACACTCGCCGGCAAGCGCGCCAGCAAGTGGTAGGCAATGCGTTTGACCAGTGGCGCGTAACGCTCGATCAACTCGTACTGCGCGTCACGTGCCGACTTCTTGTAGTAGTTCATACCGCTTGCGGTCATAGCACGGGCCCTGCCGTTTGCTGCACGAGGCGCTCGACGAAAAACTCAAGGTGGCCACGCGGGTTGGCGGGCAGCGGCCAGGTGTCGACCTTCTGCGCGATCGCCTTGAACGCCAGCGCGCACTTGGAACGCGGAAAGGCTTCGTACACCGCGCGCTGCTTCTGCACCGCTTTACGCACGCTTTCGTCGTAAGGCACGGCGCCGACGTATTGTAGGGCCACGTCAAGGAAGCGATCCGTGACCTTGGTCAACTTGGCGAACAGGTTGCGCCCTTCCTGCGGGCTCTGCGCCATGTTGGCGAGGACGCGGAAGCGGTTCATGCCGTAATCGCGGTTGAGCAGTTTGATCAGCGCGTAGGCGTCAGTGATCGAGGTCGGCTCATCGCAGACCACCAGCAACACTTCTTGCGCGGCGCGAACAAAACTGACTACTGAGTCACCAATACCCGCAGCGGTGTCGATCACCAGTACATCGAGATTGTCACCGATGTCGCTGAACGCCTGAATCAGGCCGGCATGTTGCGCCGGGCTCAGGTGCACCATGCTCTGGGTGCCGGACGCCGCCGGCACGATGCGAATGCCACCAGGGCCTTGCAACAGCACGTCGCGCAGCTCGCACCGGCCTTCGATGACGTCGGCCAGCGTGCGTTTAGGAGTCAGCCCCAACAATACGTCAACGTTCGCCAGACCCAGGTCGGCGTCCAGCAGCATGACCCGACGGCCAAGCTCTGCCAGCGCCAGCGACAAGTTCACTGACACGTTAGTCTTGCCGACGCCACCTTTGCCGCCGGTCACCGCGATCACCTGTACGGGATGCATGCTGCCCATGTTATTTCTTTACCTTGTCTTGCATAGACGGAGGCCACATTACTGGCTGCGCGTTCACAACCGGAACAATGCATGGCAGACCATCGATGTAGGTACAAAAACTGTTCATGAATACCTCAGCCTACCTGCTTGGTCGGGCTGTGATAGATATCAGCGAACATGTCAGCCATGGCTTCTTCGCTGGGTTCTTCCTGCATTTGCACGCTGACGGCGCGGCTGACCAGTTGATGACGGCGCGGCAGATGCAAATCATCCGGAATCCGTGGGCCATCGGTCAGGTACGCGACCGGCAATTCATGACTGATCGCCAGGCTCAACACTTCGCCAAGGCTGGCCGTTTCATCCAGTTTAGTCAGGATGCAGCCGGCAAGCCCGCAACGCTTGTAACTGTGATAAGCGGCGGTTAGAACCTGTTTCTGGCTGGTGGTTGCCAAGACCAGATAATTTTTTGAACGAATGCCACGCCCGGCCAGACTTTCCAGCTGCATGCGCAGGGCCGGATCGCTGGCTTGCAGGCCGGCAGTATCGATCAATACCACGCGTTTGCGCAGCAGTGGATCCAGCGCTTGCACCAGCGATTGGCCCGGATCGACGTGGGTCACTGGCACATTGAGAATGCGGCCCAGCGTCTTCAGTTGTTCCTGAGCGCCGATACGGAAACTGTCCATGCTCACCAGCGCGACATTCTGCGCGCCGTATTTGAGCACATAACGCGCGGCAAGCTTGGCGAGTGTAGTGGTCTTGCCCATGCCGGCAGGGCCGACCATGGCAATCACACCGCCCTCTTCCAGCGGCTCGACTTCCGGTACGGCAATCATCCGTGCCAGGTGCGCGAGCAACATGCGCCAGGCCTGACGCGGTTCTTCGATATCGGTGATCATCGCCAGCAGATCGCGCGACAACGGGCCGGACAGGCCGATACGTTGCAGACGGCGATACAGGTTGGCTTGCGCCGGACGGCTGCCTTGCAGCTGATTCCAGGCCAGGGTGCCGAGCTGAACTTCCATCAGCTCGCGCAGGCTGTTCAATTCAAAGCGCATCGAATCCAGTGCACGCGGATCGACACCGCCGGAGGACTGTGCAGGTGCCGGGGCCGGACGCGCCGGAGCGGCGTAAGTCGGCTCGCTCAGCGGTTCAGCGGCGGTCAGCGGCAGGCCGGCCGTCAACGGCAACCCGGCAAAGATCTGGCGATTGCTGTTGCCGTCGGCTTCGCCACGCAGGCTCAACTCGGCCTGGGCGGTGACGATGCGCGACTGGGTCTTGCGCAGCTCGTCTTCGAGTTCCATGTTCGGAACCCGTGGCGCCAGCGCCGACAATTTGTAATCCAGTGCCGCCGTCAACTCGACACCGCCGGCAATGCGGCGGTTGCCAATGATGGCGGCATCAGCGCCCAGCTCATCACGAACCAGCTTCATGGCCTGACGCATATCGGCGGCAAAGAAACGCTTAACTTGCATAAACCACTACCTCAGCCGTTGGGCCCTACTGTCGCAACGATGGTCACTTGCTTGTTGTCCGGTATTTCCTGGTAGGCCAGCACATGCAATCCAGGGACTGCGAGGCGGCCAAAGCGCGAGAGCATCGCGCGGATCGGGCCGGCTACCAAGAGGATCACCGGCTGACCTTGCATTTCCTGACGCTGCGCCGCTTCGATGAGCGAACGCTGCAGCTTCTCGGCCATGCTTGGCTCCAGCAGAACACCCTCTTCCGAGCCTTGTCCTGCCTTCTGCAGACTATTGAGCAATATTTGTTCCAACCTTGGTTCCAAGGTGATCACAGGCAGCTCCGACTCAGTGCCTACAATGCTTTGGACGATGGCGCGAGATACGCCGACCCGCACAGCAGCCACCAGCGCGGCGGTATCTTGACTCTTCGCGGCGTTGTTGGCGATGGCTTCGGCAATGCTGCGGATATCGCGCACCGGCACATGTTCGGCGAGCAGCGCTTGCAACACTTTGAGCAACTGCGACAACGTGACCACACCCGGCACCAGCTCTTCTGCCAGTTTCGGCGAGCTTTTGGCCAGCAATTGCATAAGTTGCTGCACTTCTTCGTGGCCGATCAGCTCACTGGAGTGCTTGTACAGAATCTGGTTCAAGTGGGTCGCGACCACGGTGCTGGCGTCGACCACGGTGTAACCGAGCGATTGTGCCTGGGCGCGCTGGCTGATTTCGATCCATACCGCCTCGAGGCCGAAAGCCGGATCTTTGGCGTTGATACCGTTGAGCGTGCCGTAGACCTGGCCCGGGTTGATCGCCAGTTCGCGATCCGGATAGATCTCGGCTTCGGCGAGGATCACGCCCATCAGGGTCAGGCGATAGGCGCTTGGCGCCAGATCGAGGTTGTCGCGGATGTGCACGGTAGGCATCAGGAAGCCCAGATCCTGCGAGAGCTTCTTGCGCACGCCCTTGATCCGCGCCAGCAATTGCCCGCCCTGGTTGCGATCCACCAGCGGAATCAGGCGATAACCGACTTCCAGACCGATCATGTCGATCGGCGTCACGTCGTCCCAGCCAAGCTCCTTGGTTTCCATGGCGCGGGCCGGCGACGGCAGCAAATCCTGCTGGCGCTTGACCTCTTCCAACGCCACGACTTTAGCGACGTTCTGCTTTTTCCAGAACAGGTACGCGCCACCAGCGGCCAGCGCAGCCATGCTCAGGAACGAGAAGTGCGGCATGCCCGGCACCAGGCCCATGACCGCCATCAGACCGGCGGCCACCGCCAGCGCTTTGGGCGAGGCGAACATCTGGCGATTGATCTGTTTGCCCATGTCTTCCGAACCGGAAGCACGGGTCACCATGATCGCCGCCGCTGTTGATAACAACAGTGATGGCAATTGCGCCACCAAACCGTCACCGATGGTCAACAAGGCGTAAACCTTGCCGGCATCGCCGAAGCTCATGTTGTGCTGGAAGATACCGACGGCCATACCGCCGATGAGGTTGATGAACAGAATCAGCAGGCCGGCAATGGCGTCACCACGGACGAATTTGCTGGCACCGTCCATCGAACCGTAGAACTCGGCCTCTTGGGCGACTTCCTGACGGCGCATCTTGGCCTGGTTCTGGTCGATCAGACCGGCGTTGAGGTCAGCGTCGATCGCCATTTGTTTGCCGGGCATCGCATCGAGAGTAAAGCGCGCGCTCACCTCGGAAATCCGTCCGGCACCCTTGGTCACCACGACGAAGTTGATGATCATCAAGATCGCGAAGACCACGATACCGACCACGTAGTTACCGCCGATCACCACCTCACCGAAGGCCTGAATCACCTTACCGGCAGCGGCGTGGCCGTCCTGACCGTGGAGCATCACCACCCGCGTCGAGGCCACGTTCAACGCCAGCCGCAACAGCGTCGCGACCAGCAGAATCGTCGGGAACACGGCGAAATCCAGCGGTCGCAGCGCATACACGCAGACCAGCAGGACGACGATCGACAGGGCAATGTTGAAGGTGAAGAACACGTCGAGCAGGAACGGCGGCACCGGCAACATCATCATCGCCAGCATGACCAGCAACAACAACGGCACGCCCAGATTGCCTCGACTGAGGTCGGCAACGTTTGTGCGAGCAGTGTTGAATAACTGAGAGCGATCCACCGGTTTTCCCCGTTCCTTTAAAGCAAACTTTTGACGCCCAGAGCGGGCTCACGGCGGGTACTGCAAGAAGCTTTCCAACTTTTGCCGGGGAATGAAATAGAGGGGTTTGATCAAGGAATTTTTGCTGATTGGGCCGGCCCTTTCGCGAGCAGGCTCGCTCCCACAGGGAACCGCATTCCAAATGTCAGATTGAAATGCAATCCAAATGTGGGAGCGAGCCTGCTCGCGAAGGGGCCCTCATGTTCGGCGCAAATTTCTTCATTTAAACGAAGCTGTTTAAAAGACACCTCCAGACACGGTCTCAAGGCTACAAATCCTTGCGCCATTGCCTACAGCCAAGCCAGAATCCGCCGGCTTGTGCGCCTTGGGGGCGGGTTCTATTGTGGATCGGTCGCTGACGAATCAGTGATCGGGTCTCGCAGCCCGTCGATCTCTGGACGCACAACACCCGCTTTTTTATGGCGGCTGTACGTGGGAGACCTTCGGGTCTGCCGGTTCTAGAGTCCCGGTCTGCGACCCGCGTATAGCGGCCACCCTCATTCGTCTCGCAGCGAACGCTGGCAGCTCCAATGACTCTAGGAGCTTCACCATGACCAAACCAACACCCAACCCACCCGAAACCGACCCCACTTCCCCCTACGAATCCCTCGATTCAAAAAAGCTTAACGACGCCGCCGAACGCGCGCTCGATCACTACCTCTGCCCACCCGGCTCCACCCCGCCGCCCCGTAAAACCCGCCGGATGTACGCCGTCACCGCAGACTTCAAAAACGAGGAACTGCTCGCCGATGCCAGCGAAACCCTCGCCTCCGCCAGAACCATCGCCCATGACTTCGCCCACCTGATACCCGCGTCGCAGCGCAGGACGCTGTTGGGGATCGCGCAACTGATCATGCTCGGCGAGTTGGCGGTCAATCGGGCGCTGGATAATCTGGAGTTGCCGCAGTAGCGACACGCGATGATCGTTCCCACGCTCCTGCGTGGGAATGCCTCAACGGACGCTCCGCGTTCGGCTCTGGAAGGGACGCGGAGCGTCCCGGGCTGCATTCCCACGCAGAGCGTGGGAACGATCATAAAAAACCGCCGCCCCGTTCAGCGGCTTTGCGATCAATTGCTCAATACCAAGTAATTTGGGGACGGATTTATTTAACCAGTGAGCGGGGTTTGATCGAGATTTTTCTGCTGACCGGGATGGCCCTTTCGCGAGCAAGCTCGCTCCCACAGGGAAACGCATTCCAAATGTGGGAGCGAGCTTGCTCGCGAAGGGGCCAGTGAAGTCAGCGCAATGCGCTTCTTAAACTCTGGTGTTTAAAAGACACTTCAGGACACGCCTTCCAGGCTACAAATTCTTGCGCCATTGCCTACAGCTACGCCAGAATCCGCCGGCTTGTGCGCTTTGGGGTCGAGTTCTATTGTGGGTCGGTCGCTGACGAATCAGCGATCGGGTTTAGCGACCCGGACCATCTCAGTGCATCAGCGTTCGTGGCTTCGTTGTGGGACTCTTCGCCCGCAATTACGTTATGGCGGCTGTATGCGGGAGACCTTTGGGTCTACCGGGGTGCCTGTGACCGGTTCGCTAACCTGCGTACAGCTGCCACCTTCACTTGTTTAGCGACAGGGAAAGAGTGGTTCCATAACCTCAGGAGCTTCACCATGATCAAACCAACACCCGACCCACCCGAAACCGATCCCGCCTCCCCCTACGAATCCCTCGATTCAAAAAAACTCAACGACGCCGCTGAACGCGCGCTCGATCACTACCTCTGCCCACCCGGCTCCACGCCACCACCGCGTAAAACCCGCCGGATGTACGCCGTTACCGCCGACTTCAAAAACGAGGAACTGCTGGCCGATGCCAGCGAAACACTCGCCTCAGCCAGAACCATCGCCCATGACTTCGCCCACCTCATACCCGCGTCGCAGCGCAGGACGCTGCTGGGGATCGCGCAACTGATCATGCTCGGCGAGCTGGCGGTGAATCGGGTGATGGATAATCTGGAGTTGCCGCAGTAGCGACACGCGATGATCGTTCCCACGCTCCTGCGTGGGAATGCCTCAACGGACGCTCCGCGTTCGGCTTTGGAAGGGACGCGGAGCGTCCCGGGCTGCATTCCCACGCAGAGCGTGGGAACGATCAATGAGACGTTGTGATTGCTCGCGAAGGCGACCTTACAACCAACGCATGTTCAGCCATAAAAAACGCCGCACCGCGCAATCGGGACGGCGTTTTTTAATGCCGGTTACTGCGCAGTCAGTATCTGCTTGGGCGCAATATTGCCGAAGCTCAGTTGCTTGCCGTTGACGTAGCGCGTACCCCGCAAAATCTGCTCACCTTCGACCTCAACGAAGTCCTCATCCATGTACATCAGCACGACCTTGGTCACTGGCGCAATGACTCCAGGGATCATCAGATCGGTTTGCAGCAGATTGAGCGCCCAATGAAACTGGATGGCCGGCAAATCTCCGATTTCGATCTGACCCGTGTCATCCAGCGATCTGAAGTCTCTGCGTGCAGTCACGCGGAATTTTCGCCCGACCTGCACAAACTCCGGTTTGCCATAACGCACCTGCCGATGAGGGCCGGTCGCCCATTGATCGTTGTAATAACTAGGCGAGGTGAAGAGTTCGAACAGCGCCTGATTATCGCGGATGTTTCCCGCTGCACTGAACAGGTAGTTGTAGGAATAATGGTTAGCCAGGCCGTCCAGTTCAGGCCTGATCGCGTTGATCGGGTTGTCGAGATAATCCGGGATATAAGCATTGGCCATCTGTTTGAAATGGGTGAAATCCAGATCCATGTCGAAAGTGACGGTGTAGCAGATGGCCCGCTCTTTCGGGTTCTGTTCCAGTCGCCCTGACACATATTCCAGGCCCATGCCCTCGAGTTTTCGGTAAATGCGCTCTGCCATGATCGTACTCTCCTGATTAAGTAAACTTGCGCCCCTATATCGATGTCATGGACAGCCGTCCGTCTACTGTAAGAGTTGACAGGTGGATGGCACTTCCAGACCAACGGTCTCTCAACGACGGAGCCAACCAAAAGAGGACATCTGCAAAGCCACCGCTCATCGGAAATACTCGATCACCTGTCAGATCTGACAGTGGCGAGAATTCTTACTTCCTGCATCAAATGGAGCCTTTCCAGGCAATCACTCGAACGCAGGAGACACCCCATGAACTCAATTTCAGCAGTCACCGATCCAGTGGCGCCAAAAGTACTTGAGGCACACGGCTCCGCAGGGGATCAACTTGACTTCGATCATGTCTATTTCGCCCAACACGTCACGGCTCAAGTTCCGCACTACACCGGCATGGCCCACGGCCATACGGTCCGCATCACTTGGGAAAACCCTCGGCACACCTACCACTCGGAGGTGATCACCGTGGGAACCCCTCGCACCATCGACATCCGCATTCCGCGCCTGGAGGTGATCGATAGCATTGGCCATACGGTGAAGGTCTTTTACACGGTACGTACGGCCCCGGGCACGACCTTGATTCCTTCGCGCTATTTGCTGCTGCACATTCTCCCTCAGTCATTCGATCTCCTGGCACCGACCCTGTCGAGTGATCAGGAAACTGTTAGCGTCAACTACGCAGGCATGACGACTGGCTATACGGTACGTTTGCGCGCTACCGCCAACACGCTATGGGAAAGTGATACGCGACCCGTTCAGGCAGGTGTCACGCCAGTCTTTACACTTCCTTCTGACTGGCGAACAAACAATCGCGGCGCCGATGCCCTGATCAATTACACCGTGTACAAATCGGGAAGTGGTGAGCGGTTGATGTTTTCGAAGGTGTTGAGGGTGCGGGTAGGCGAGGCGGTTCCTGAGCCGATACTCTTTGAGAATTTTGATGGCCAACCCCACAGCAGCATTACCGTTGGCCAGAGCATCAGTATCCCGAGCATGACCATCACACTCACTTCCGGAGCGGGTACAACCGGCATTCAAACTTACGGTGGTCCCATAGCAGGGATGCTCACCGGCCCAGCTATCGTGACAAACGCCGGCAATGAGCTTCCGACAGGGCAACAACTGATCACGCTTAGTCTCAAATCAGCCTACTCTCGAGTCAGATTCGCATACACCTATCAACTCAGAGCTGCGGAAATCAGCTTTTCCGACAACTCTGGAAATGTGGGATCGAGAAACCTTCCTGCAGACGCTTCCAACGGCCATAAGTGGGTTGATTTTCCTGCACCCTCCGGCAGGAAAATCACTTCAATTCAAATCGTCTCAAGGGACTGGTCTTACCTGGACCACTTTCAATTCTGGGTTTGAATACTGCCGGAGGCCTGATCCTGACACTGGGCAGTCAAGAATCGCGGCGAAGATCCGGCGGAATCGGCAGGTCGTCCTTGAGCGGATCCGGACGCTTGCCCTTGCTGGCGCAGAACTGGCAAGTAAGAAAAGAGGACGGTTTTATCTAACCAGTGATTTAAACAGCGGGGCTTGATCGAGGCTTTTTCTGCTGAGCCGGATGGCCTTTTCGCGAGCAAGCTCGCTCCCACAGGGAAATGCATTCCAAATGTGGGAGCGAGCTTGCTCGCGAAGGGGCCAGTGAAGTCAGCGCAAATCGCCTTTTAAACTCAGGCGTTTAAAAGACACCTCCAGACACGCCTTCCAGGCTACAAATTCTTGCGCCATTGCCTACAGCTACGCCAGAATCCGCCGGCTTGTGCGCTTTGGGGGCGGGTTCTATTGTGGGTCGGTCGCTGACGAATCAGCGATCGGGTTTAGCGACTCGAACTCAAGTCAAAGGTGCATCAGCGTTCCAGGCTTCGTTGCGGATCTGTATTTTCGCGATTTCGTCATGGTGGCTGTATGCGGGAGACCCTCGGGTCTGCCGGGTGCCTTTGACCGGTTCGCTAACCTGCGTACAGCCGCCACCTCTCCTGTTTAGCGACAGGTTGTCGCGGCTCCACCTCAAAGGAGCTTCACCATGATTAAACCAACACCCAACCCACCCGAAACCGACCCCACCTCCCCCTACGAATCCCTCGATTCAAAAAAACTCCACGAAGCCGCCGACCGCGCCCTCGATCACTACCTCTGCCCACCCGGCTCCACGCCACCACCGCGTAAGACCCGCCGGATGTACGCCGTCACCGCAGACTTCAAAAACGAGGAACTACTGGCCGATGCCAGCGAAACCCTCGCCTCAGCCAGAACCATCGCCCATGACTTCGCCCACCTCATCCCCGCGTCGCAACGCAGGACGCTGCTGGGGATCGCGCAACTGATCATGCTCGGCGAGCTGGCGGTGAATCGGGTGATGGATAATCTGGAATTGCCGAATTAACGCCTGACGCCGTGCAGAAAATCAGTCCCACGCGAAGCGTGGGAATGATGAAAAAAACTTCCGACTTTTGCCGAGAGATGAAACAGAGGGTTAACCGAGGTTTTCTGTTGGCCGGGGCCACCTTTTGCAGATCAGGCGGAATCGGCAATACCTCGTTGAGAGGTTGCAGATTCCCCCTGCTGTTGCCACTTCTTTCAAGAACATCATGCTGTTTGATAATCCATGCTTTTCACTTGCTTTGACCCTTCCTTCACGAGATCAAAGTCGACCGCCATGCCCGGTTTGATGTTGATCTGGCGTCAATGCTCTTCAGGAACGATGAAGTAGTAATTTTCATCTTCAACTCCAGATCCTTGGATTTCCCAGGGAAGGATGTTGTCCGTGCCTAAGTCAGCCCATGCCGACGGCAATGTACTCAGCTGATCCCCGAAGAAACTATCTTCAGGTTCAGCGTCAGCCTTGATGAAGACCGTACCTGTGCTTTCGTCATACCTTACGACTGTACCTTTCATTTTCTTTCTCCCTTTCGTTGCAGAAGTGCGCACACGAGAACGTGCGGCATCACCCAACAATCAAATCGCAGAGGCTCCTTTTCCACACCTGTAAAACCTGACAGGTGCGACGTGTTTTCAGACGAAAGGTAAATCTGGAAATCACGCCGTAAATCGGGCGGGATCGTCCAATTGCCCTAAGGGGGACGGATTTATTTAACCAGTGATTTAAACAGAGGAGCTTGATCGAGATTTTTCTGCTGACCCGGATGGCCCCTTCGCGAGCAAGCTCGCTCCCACAGGGAAACGCATTCCAAATGTGGGAGCGAGCCTGCTCGCGAAGGGGCCGTCATGTTCGGCGCAAATTTCTTCATTTAAACGAAGCTGTTTAAAAGACACCTTCAGACACGCCTTTGAGGCTACAAGTCCTTGCGCCATTACCTACAGCCAAGCCAGAATCCGCCGGCTTGTGCGCCTTGGGGTCGGGTTCTATTGTGGTGCGGTCGCTGACGAATCAGTGATCGGGTTTAGCGATCCGATACCCTACAGACGCTCAATCCCCAGTCTCAATTGCAGCTTTGTCTATCTGCACTTGGCGTCATGGTGGCTGTGCGTGGGAGACCTTCGGGTCTACCCGGGGTTTCTGTGACCCGGATCGCTAACCTGCGTACAGCCGCCACCTTTACTTGTTTAGCGATGAGCCGTGGCGGCCAAATCAACCACGGAGTATCACCATGATTAAACCAACACCCAACCCACCCGAAACCGACCCCACCTCCCCCTACGAATCCCTCGATTCAAAAAAGCTCAACGACGCCGCCGAACGCGCCCTCGATCACTACCTCTGCCCACCCGGCTCCACGCCACCACCGC
Organism: Pseudomonas sp. 29; assembly: GCF_002754355.1. Lineage (NCBI taxonomy): Bacteria > Pseudomonadati > Pseudomonadota > Gammaproteobacteria > Pseudomonadales > Pseudomonadaceae > Pseudomonas > Pseudomonas sp. 29. Next base: position 4,685,682 of record NZ_PEEY01000001.1, on the reverse strand, counting down.
GTAAGACCCGCCGGATGTACGCCGTCACCGCAGACTTCAAAAACGAGGAACTGCTGGCCGACGCCAGCGAAACACTCGCCTCAGCCAGAACCATCGCCCATGACTTTGCCCACCTCATACCGGCATCGCAGCGCAGGACGTTGTTGGGGATTGCGCAGTTGATCATGCTCGGCGAGCTGGCGGTGAATCGGGTGATGGATAATCTGGAGGTGCCGCAGTAGCGACACGCGATGATCGTTCCCACGCTCCTGCGTGGGAATGCCTCAACGGACGCTCCGCGTTCGGCTTTGGCAGGAACGCGGAGCGTCCCGGGCTGCATTCCTTTGCTGCGCGTGGGAACGATCATAAAAAACCACCGCCCCGCTTTCAGCGGCTTTGCGAACAGTGGTCAATACCGGAGGATTTTTACTTTTCCATTCTTGCTCTTGGGCAATTCGAACTCGACCTCGCCGCCCACTTTGACGCTCGCCCGCAGGGCATCGGGCAATGGAATGCTGAATCGGTATTCTTTGGCCGTCAGAAAAAACCCCGTGGCTTCGGCAAAGGAAATACATCGTCCCGAGGGCTTCGGCGTGATGGTGCCCCTTCCGGTTTTTTCGTCATAACTGCTGAAAATACCTTTCATTGTCGTGCTCCCTTGCACTCGCCCGCATGACCGCGCCAGGTTCACGGCGCCACCTTGCATCAAACTGCAAAATCACGACGAGCGCACCTGTCAGAGTTGACAGTAAAGGGAGATCTCAGACCAATGGCTGCACAACGACGTCAGGAGTCGCGACGCAGATCCGGCGGAATCGGCAAGTCGTCCTTGAGCGGATCCGGGCGTTTGCCCTTGCCCGCACGGTACTGGCGGATCTGGTAGACGTAGGCCAGGACCTGCGCGACCGCGAGATACAGACCACCAGGAATTTCCTGCTCGAGTTCGGTGGAGTAGTAGATCGAACGCGCCAGCCCCGGCGATTCGAGGAGCATGACGTTGTTGGCTACGGCGATTTCGCGGATTTTCAGGGCGAGGAAGTCGCTGCCCTTGGCCAGCAGCACGGGTGCGCCGCCCTTCTCCGAGTCGTACTTGAGCGCGACGGCGTAGTGGGTCGGGTTGGTGATGACCACGTCGGCGTCGGGAATCGCCGCCATCATGCGCCGTTGAGACATTTCGCGCTGGGTCTGGCGGATGCGCTGTTTGACCTCCGGGCGACCCTCCTGATCCTTGTGCTCGTCGCGCACTTCCTGCTTGGTCATCAGCAGTTTCTTGTGGGCTTCCCAGAGCTGCACCGGCACATCGACAGCCGCGATGATGATCAGGCCGCAGGCCAGCCACAATGTGCTCCAGCCGACCAGCGTCACGCTGTGGATGATCGCCATTTCAAGTGGCTCGTGGGCGATCCGCAAAAAGTCATCGACGTCCGCCGACAACACTGCCAATGCCACGCCCAAAGTGATGAGGAACTTGGCCAGCGCCTTGAGCAATTCGACCACAGCCTTGAACGAGAACATCCGCTTCAGGCCTGCCGCCGGGTTCATCCGGCTGAACTTGGGCGCCATGGAGCCCGCTGCGAACAGCCAGCCACCGAGGGAAATCGGCCCGATCAACGCGGCGAGCAACAGAGTGATCATGATCGGCTGGATCGCCAGCAGCGCCATCTGGCCCGACTGCAACAGAAACGCGCCCATGGAACCCTGATCCATGATCACTTCGCGCGACAGCGTGAAGTTCAGGCGCATCAGTTCCATCAGGTCTTCGGCCAGCATGCCGCCAAACACCAGCAGCGCACCGGCACCGGCCATGGTCACGGCCAGGGTGTTGAGTTCTTTGGAACGGGCAATTTCACCCTTTTCACGAGAGTCCTTTTTACGTTTCTCCGTGGGGTCTTCTGTTTTGTCCTGACCGCTTTCGCTCTCTGCCATGACTCAGCGCGCCCGTGCCAGTTCGCGTAACAACTGCAAGGCCTCGGTGGCCAGCGGCTGGTACTGATTGAGAATGTCCGCCAGACCGACCCAGACGATAAACAGACCGAGCACCAGGGTCAGCGGAAAACCGATGGAGAAAATGTTCAGTTGTGGCGCCGCGCGGGTCATCACGCCAAACGCGATGTTGACCACCAGCAACGCCGTCACCGCCGGCAACACCAGCAACAATGCGGCGCCCAGCACCCAGCCGAGTTTGCCGGCCAGTTCCCAGTAATGCGCGGTCATCAGACCGCTGCCGACCGGTAGCGTGGTGAAGCTTTCAGTGAGGACTTCGAAGACCACCAGATGGCCGTTCATCGACAGGAACAGCAAAGTCACCAGCATGGTGAAGAACTGCCCGATCACCGCCACCGAGACACCGTTGGCCGGGTCGACCATCGAGGCGAAGCCCATGCCCATCTGGATCGCGACAATCTGCCCCGCGACGGCAAAGGCCTGGAAAAACAACTGCAGGGAAAAGCCGAGCACCGCACCGACCAGAATCTGCTCGGCTATCAGTAGCAAGCCACTGAGATCCAGCGGGCTGACCGCCGGCATCGGCGGCAGGCTCGGCGCAATACACACGGTGATGGCCACGGCGAAATACAGGCGCACCCGGCGCGACACCAACGTCGTGCCGAACACCGGCATGACCATCAGCATCGAGGCGACGCGAAACAGCGGCAACATGAACGACGCCACCCAGGTACTGATCTGGGTGTCGGTCAGCTGAAGCAGCGATTGCATGGCTTAGCCGATGACCATCGGGATGTTTTTGTACAACTGGATGATGTATTCCATGAACGTCTGCACGATCCACGGACCACCGATGATCAACGTCACCAGCATCACCAGCAGACGCGGGAGGAAGCTCAGGGTCTGTTCGTTGATCTGCGTAGCGGCCTGGAACATCGCCACCAGCAAGCCGACCAACAGGCTCGGCACTACCAGAATCGCGACCATCAGGGTGGTCAGCCACAACGCTTCACGAAAGATATCGACCGCAACTTCCGGCGTCATGGCGAGACACCTCCGAAACTGCTGGCCAGGGTGCCGATGATCAGCGCCCAGCCATCGACCAGCACGAACAGCATGATTTTGAACGGCAGCGAGATGATCAGCGGCGAGAGCATCATCATACCCATCGCCATCAGCACACTGGCCACGACCAGGTCGATGATCAGGAACGGAATGAAGATCATGAAGCCGATCTGGAACGCGGTTTTAAGCTCGGACGTGACGAATGCCGGCACCAGAATGGTCAGCGGCGCCTGATCCGGCGTGGCGATGTCGGTACGTTTGGACAAGCGCATGAACAGCTCGAGATCGCTGGTGCGGGTCTGCGCGAGCATGAAGTCCTTGATCGGCACCTGGGCCTTTTCGACCGCTTGCTGGGCGGTAAGGGTTTCCGCCAGATACGGTTGCAGCGCATCCTTGTTCACCCGGTCGAACACCGGGGCCATGATGAACATGGTGAGGAACAGCGCCATGCCTGTGAGGATTTGGTTCGACGGCGTCTGTTGCAGACCGAGGGCCTGACGCAGGATCGAGAAGACAATGATGATCCGGGTGAAACTGGTCATCAGAATCACGGCCGCCGGAATGAAGCTCAGGGCAGTCATGATCAGCAGGATCTGCAGACTGACCGAATACTCCTGCGCGCCATCGGCGTTGGTGCCCAGCGTGATCGCCGGGATCGACAACGGATCGGCGGCGAATGCCAGCGGCGCGGCCAGCAACAGGGCCAGCGTCAAGACGATGCGTAACGCACCCATTACTTCTTATCCTTCTGATCCTTGCCGAGAATCTTCAGCAGATGCTGGGCAAATTCCGGGGTCGCTTTCTCGCTGGTATTCGGCACCTCGACCGGCTCTTTGAGCACATGCAGCGCGGTGATGGTGCCGGGGCTGAGGCCGAGCAGAATCTGCTCGTTGCCGACCTGCACCAGCAGCAAACGGTCACGCGGGCCGAGCGCGCGCGAACCGATCAGCTCGATCACCTGGCCCTTGCCTGCCGGACCGGCCTGCTGCACCCGGCGCAACAGCCAGGCGAGGAAGAAGATCAACCCCAGCACCAGCAACAGGCCGAATACCAGTTGCGTCAGTTGCCCGGCCACGCCGCTGTTGACCATCGGCGCGGTGGCGGCTGGCACTGTGGTCGCCGTTGAAGGCTCGGCGGCCAGCACGCTCAATGGCAATGCCAGCAAAGCCCAGAGAAACCGTTTCACTCAGCGCAGCTTCTTGATGCGTTCGCTTGGGCTGATCACGTCAGTCAGGCGGATGCCGAACTTCTCGTTGACCACCACCACTTCACCGTGCGCAATCAGCGTGCCGTTAACCAGCACGTCGAGCGGCTCACCGGCCAGACGATCAAGCTCGATTACCGAACCCTGGTTGAGTTGCAGCAGGTTGCGGATGTTGATGTCGGTGCTGCCGACTTCCATCGAGATCGATACCGGGATGTCGAGGATCACGTCCAGGTTCGGGCCATCGAGGGTCACCGGATCGTTGTTCTTCGGCACGCTGCCGAACTCTTCCATTGGCAGACGCGAGCCGCTGGATGCGTCGGCGGCCAGCAGGGCGTCGATGTCAGCTTGACCGTCACCGGTTTCTTCCAGGGCCGCAGCCCATTCGTCAGCCAGTGCCTGGTCGTCCTGGGCGTTCATATCGTCGTTCATCATTTGTCCTCGGCGGGCAAAAATTCAGTTAAATGCTTGGGGTAGGAGCGCCGTTTCAGCGACGCTCGATCGGCTCGATCACTTGCAACGCGAGGTTGCCTTTGTGCGAGCCCATCTTGACCTTGAAGGCCGGCACGCCGTTGGCGCGCATGATCATGTCTTCCGGCATTTCGACCGGGATCACGTCACCCGGCTGCATGTGCAGGATGTCGCGCAGTTTCAACTGGCGGCGCGCCACGGTGGCGCCGATGGGTACGTCGACATCGAGGACGTCCTGACGCAGCGCGTTGACCCAGCGCTCGTCCTGATCGTCGAGGTCGGACTGGAAACCGGCGTCGAGCATTTCGCGCACCGGCTCGATCATCGAGTACGGCATGGTCACGTGCAGGTCGCCGCCACCGCCATCGAGTTCGATGTGGAACGTGGAGACCACGATCGCTTCGCTTGGGCCGACGATGTTGGCCATAGCCGGGTTCACTTCCGAGTTGATGTACTCGAAATTGACTTCCATGATCGCCTGCCAGGCTTCTTTCAAATCGACGAAAGCCTGTTCCAGCACCATGCGCACCACACGCAGTTCGGTCGGGGTGAATTCACGCCCTTCGATCTTGGCGTGACGGCCGTCGCCGCCGAAGAAGTTGTCCACCAGTTTGAACACCAGTTTGGCGTCAAGGATGAACAGCGCGGTGCCGCGTAACGGTTTGATCTTGACCAGGTTGAGGCTGGTCGGTACGTACAACGAATGCACGTATTCGCCGAACTTCATCACCTGCACGCCACCGACGGCAACGTCCGCCGAGCGGCGCAGCATGTTGAACATGCTGATGCGGGTATAGCGGGCAAAACGCTCGTTGATCATTTCCAGAGTCGGCATGCGTCCACGGACGATGCGGTCCTGACTGGTCAGGTCGTAGCTTTTGACACTGCCGGGTTCGGCAGCGTTATCGGTCTGTACCAGACCATCGTCGACGCCGTGCAAAAGCGCGTCGATTTCATCCTGGGACAGCAGATCCTGCACGGCCATGTCGTGTTCCTACTGCAGTACGAAATTAGTGAAAAGCAACTGTTCGATCACCACTTTGCCCAGCTCTTTCTGCGCCACTTCCTGGACGCTGGCGGTGGCCTTCTGGCGCAACATCTCTTGGCCGACCGGGGTCGCCAAGGTGGCGAAATCCTGACCGGAGAAGAGCATCACCAGGTTGTTGCGGATCACCGGCATGTGCACTTTGAGCGCTTCCAGATCGGCCTGATTACGCGCCAGCATGGTGATGCTCACCTGCATGTAGCGCTGACGGCCGTTCTGGTTGTAGTTGGCAACAAAGGCCGGCGCCATCGGCTCGAAAATCGCCGGCTGCTTGCCGACAGGCGCTGCATCAGCGGCTTCGGCAGGCTTGCTCTGAGCGCTGTGCATGAAGAACCAGGTCGCCCCCACGGACGCGCCAATGGCCAGCAGCAACGCCAGCACGATCACAATGATCAGCTTGAGTTTGCCTTTGGTTGCGGGGTCTTTCACTGCTGCTGTTTCGCTCTTCGCCATGCCAATAATCCGTCACTAATCGGGTTTTCACAGTCGCACGGCAAGGCAAGAGCAAGTGTTATGCCAGAAGTGTCGGCCGTAGCGCAGACAACGCTAAAGTCAAAGGCACCCTCACCCCAGCCCTCTCCCGGAGGGAGAGGGAGCCGACCGAGGTGTCTTGCGTTAAACATCGACGTGAAAGACCCAGTCGATTAGAGATTCACAGCAGAAGTATCAGATCGGCGTACTTCAAGAGCATCCCCCAATCAGTCCCCTCTCCCTCCGGGAGAGGGCTAGGGTGAGGGTTTTCAGGGGGCCGACCGAGATGCAAGACGTCAAACACCGACCTGAAAGACCGAGTCCATTATGGATTCACAACAGGAGTATCCGGTCGACGTACTTCGCAAGCATTCCCCAATCAGTCCCCCCTCCCTCTGGGAGAGGGCTAGGGTGAGGGTTTTCAGGGGGCCGACCGAGGTGCAAGACGTCAAACATCGACCTGAAAGACCGAGTCCATTATGGATTCACAACAGGAGTATCCGGTCGACGTACTTCGCAAGCATCCCCCAATCAGTCCCCTCTCCCTCTGGGAGAGGGCTAGGGTGAGGGTTTTCAGGGGGCCGACCGAGATGTCGGACGTCAAACATCGACCTGAAAGACCAAGTCGATTATGGATTCACAGCAGCAGTATCCGGTCGGCGCACTTCAAGAGCCCCAATCAGTCCCCTCTCCCTCCGGGAGAGGGCTAGGCGGGCGGCGTTCCGATGAGGGGCTCTTGATTTTGCTCAGGCGTAATAGTCGACCGCGCTGCTGCCAATCACGCTGGTGGTTTGAGCGGCGGCTTCAGCAATGGTTGCAGGCGCCAATTCGTCATCCGCCGAATCGAGGCGACCGCCGGCCGCGCTGGTGCGACCACTCTGGCCCTGCTGCGCCTGTTCCTGACCTTGTTGCCCCTGCCAGCCACGGTTCTGGTCGGAGACATTGACGTCGACCTGACCCATGCCCTGCTGGTTGAACATTTCGCGCAGGCGATGCATCTGGCCGTCCAGCGCTTCTCGCACGCTTGGATGCGCGCTCATAAAGGTCACTTGGGTCTGCTGGTCCGGAACCATGTTGACGCGAATATCCAATCGCCCCAGTTCAGCCGGCTGCAGCTGAATGTCCGCCGCCTTCAGATTGGCACTCGACAGATACATGACGCGATTGACCACTTCTTCAGTCCAGCCGCTCTGGTGCATGGCGATCGGCTGATTCACCGGTACCGCGTTCGCTGTCTTCGGCGTGGCCGCCTGCGTCAGTGCCGCCAGACGGTTGGCGAAGTCATCGACGCGGGTATCGCTGGTCGCAGTCTTGAGATCTTTGAGGCCATCGTCGATCAAGCCGCTGAACGCTTTGTCACCACCCTGGCTGGTGCTGTCCTTGTCGGCTTGCACGTCGAGCATACTGGCCATGCCGGCGGCGAAGGTTTGCGCGGAAGTCAATTCACCGTCGGCCTGAGCCTGAGCCGGCGACGCTTTCGGTTGCGCCTGGCTGGCGGCGGAAATGTGCCCGCCTTGCTCCATCGCCATGCGCACGGCCGGCATCGAGTCGAGCGGGTCGGCCGAAGGGTCGAAATCGCTGTCGGTGGCCGGTGCCGGATCTTTGACCGTCCCCGGCAGAGCGGCAAGCGCAGGCGTTTCGGCTTCAGGCTGGGCACTCGCGACGACCGCCGGAGTCTGTACAACTGGCGCCGTGACTACCGGCTGCACAGCGGTTGCCAATGCCGGATCAAGCGTCGGATCAACCGGCGCCGCGTCTACCACTGGCGCCTGGGCGGTGTCTGTGTTGTCGTCGCTGCTGGCGCTGCTGTCATCGGTCGCTGCGGTTTTGTCGGCAGGCAAGTCGTTGCCGCTATCGGCAACCGCCGGCTGTGCAGCGGCAGACTGATCTTTGCCGATGTCCTTTTTGCCGCTGTTGTCAGCGACCTTGTCGCGCGCCGACTTCGGCGAATTGTCAGCGGTGGCGACAGGCTTGCTCGACCCCTGATCGGCGAACACTTTAGCGAAGCTTGAGGCTTTATCCCCGGTGTCTACGGCCATAGCCGACGTTTTGGCCGAGGCAGCTTGCGCCTTGGCCTGAGCGGCATTCTGAAGAAGGATGTTGGGGGTCGCAGGCATGAAACGGTCTCCGCTGCACTGGGATCGTAGGTACAGTTGCAGAGATAACTGCAAGTGCCGGGCCAGTTTTGCCCGGCGCTCGTAAAAAGCGCCGGACGGCGGGATCAGTGCGTGTGAGCAGGATGTTTTTCGCTTTCATAAACCGGGCGAACTTCAGCAAATTCGCCACTGATCTGAGCGACCAGTTTGACTATTTCCGCCGGGCTCTTATTTTTGGCTTCCGACTCCAGCTCCTGGCAGAGCGCCGCCAAACGGACAGCCCCCATGTTGCTGGCGCTGCCCTTGAAGCTGTGGGCAACTTCCGACAAGGCCTTGGCATCCACCGCTTTTCGCAGATCAACCAAGCGACTTTCGGAATCCGTCAGAAAGGTATCCAGCAGCTCTGGATAACCATCCTCCATGACATCGCGCAGTACGCTCAGCGCCTCGCGATCAATATGTGTGTCAGTCACTTGTTCACTCCTTGATCAAGAATTGCGCGAATTATGCCTCAACCGCCCAGGAAAACTCCACGCGGGCACTACGACCTTCGTCCGACCAACTGGCGTTATGCCCCAATTGCCGGACCAGACTGACGCCGCGCCCCGACAAACGGATACCGTCCAGCGGCCTTTCCATGACTCGCGCCACATCAAAACCCTTGCCGCTGTCCTCAACGCGAATCACCAGCCGGCCGCCCTCGCCTTGTGGCTGCACCTGCAGATGCACACGGACAAAGCCATCCTGCAGCGCCTCCAGCCGATCGTTGCGCTGCTGATAATAGCGAGCAAAACCCGCCGCATCGCGCTTGAGGCTGGAGTCCAGACCCAGCACGCCATGTTCCAGCGCATTGGAATACAACTCGGCCAGCACGCTGTACAAAGCACCACTCTGCGCCCGCAACCCATGCACCTCAAGCAGCAACTGCAACAGGTACGGCAAGGGATTGAAGCGCTTGAGCGTGGCGCCACGAAACTCGAAGCTCACCGACCAGTCGAGCGGGCACGACTGGCCGCTGTCGGAATACACCGGCGCCGACGGTTTGACCTGCGCCGGCTCCAGCAGGCTGACCTCGACCATGCTGACATCGTCGCGCGCCTCGCCACGAAAATCCCGCAGCGCCTGCTCGATATCCTCGAACAAGCGATCCGGCTCGCGATTGGCGGCGAACACCTGCTGCAAACGCTCGACGCCGAACAGTTGATCACTGGCGTCACTGGTGTCGATCACCCCGTCAGACAACAGAAACACCCGATCACCGGCGGCCATCGGATGCACTTCCGTACGATCATCGAACGCCTGTGCACTCAGCACCCCCAACGGCAAGTGCCGCGCTGCCAGCGGCACACGCTCGCCAGTGGCAATCCGATGCAGATAACCGTCAGGCATGCCACCGTTCCACACTTCGACCGAACGCCGCTGAAAACTCAGGCACAGCAACGTGGCACAACAGAACATGTCCACCGGCAGGATGCGCTTGAGCTTGGCATTCATCTCGCGCAGGGTTTCCGCCAGGCCGTAGCCCTTGGCGGTCATGCCATAGAACACCTCGGCCAGGGGCATCGCCCCGACGGCTGCCGGCAGGCCATGGCCAGTGAAATCGCCTAACAGCACATGCATGTCCCCTGCCGGCGTGTAGGCCGCCAGCAGCAGGTCACCGTTGAACAAGGCATAGGGCGATTGCAGGTAGCGGATGTTCGGCGCACTCAGGCAACCGGAATGCGCCACCTTGTCGAAAACGGCTTTGGCCACACGCTGTTCGTTGAGCAGGTAATCATGGTGTTTGGCGATCAGGTCGCGCTGTTGCAGCACGGTTGCCTGCAAGCGGCGCAAGCGATCCATTGCCTTGATTTTGGCGGCGAGGATCACTTGGTTGTAGGGCTTCGCCAGAAAGTCGTCGCCACCAGCCTCCAGACAACGGGCCAGCGCTTCGCTTTCAGTCAGCGAGGTGAGGAAGATGATCGGCACCAGGGTTTCACCCGCCAGCGCCTTGATCTGCCGCGCGGCTTCGAAGCCGTCCATGACCGGCATCATCGCGTCCATCAGCACCAGATCGGGTTGCTGCCGGCGAAACAGATCGACCGCTTCGGCACCGTTGGCCGCCGTCAAGACGTTATGGCCCTGACGACGGACGATGGTCGACAGCAACAGGCGATCGGCGGCGCTGTCTTCGGCGATCAGTATGGTCAGCGGCTCCTGCGCCTGCATGGTCGTCAAGTGATGTCGAAGAGTTTGTCGAAATTGGAGATGGCGAGGATCTTCTTCACATCTGAGCTGCTGTTGACGACTCGCACGTCCGAGTTATCGCCGCCGGCGTGATCGCGCAGCAGGAGCAGCATGCCCAGTGCGGAGCTGTCGAGGTAGGTGGCTTCTTTCAGGTCGACCACAATGGATTCAGGCTTGGTGTCGAGCCGCTCATAGGAATCGCGAAATTCCTGATGGCGACCAAAATCAAATCGACCCTTGACGGAAATCGTCAGCTTTTGACCATCCGGAGAGACTTCTGTAACGACTGACATTGACTGGCTTCCTTGTCATTGACGAACCTGTACAAGGTTTAGCACTTGGTAGACCCATGGGCAAGGTGCAACACCGGATCAAATGTGGGAGCGAGCCTGCTCGCGAAGGCGTCGTGCCAGTCAACAATTGAGTCAGCTGACCGAATGCATTCGCGAGCAAGCTCGCTCCCACAGGGTTTCGCGGTGCAATTTAGAAGGGATTCTGTCGCGGCAAACGCTGTGACAATTCATCGAGCAACTTCTGCTCGCGCTTGTCTTCGAGACGTTGCGCCTCTTCGCGATAACGCTGCACCAGTTTGCGCAAACCTTCGACCTTGGCGAACGCCTGTTGCCATTCCTCACGCGCCTTGTCGAGTTTGTTCTGGTGCCAGACCAGGCTCTGGCGCTGCTGGTCGACGGCGGTGTCGAGTTGCGCCAGAAAGCCCTGAAAACCCAGCAGCCACTGCCCGCTCACGCCGGTACTGCCGCGCACGATCCATTGCTGCGAGTAATCCAGACGAAAGGCATTGAGGTCGGCGAGTTTGCTTTCTGCGACTTTGACCTGACCCTGAAAATAGCCCAGCCGTTGCACGGCGGTTTTCTCGGCCTGTTCGGCCATGTCCACCACCGGAGCCAGGCGCGCAGCGCGGCTGACGGCCATGGCCGGTTACCCGCCCGCCGCAGGGGCGAACAAGGTCTCGAGATAGGCCTGGCTTTCACCCATGTTGATTTTGTCGTTGAGGCCCTGACGCTGGTAGCGCACCAACTGCGGTTGCAGGGAAATCGCCAGATCGGTCTCGCGGTCGCCGCCGGCAACGTAGGCGCCGACGCTGATCAGATCGCGGCTCTGCTGATAACGCGACCACAACTGTTTGAAGTACTGCGCGCGCTGCATGTGTTCCGGCGAAACCACCGCCGGCATTACCCGGCTGATCGACGCTTCAATGTCGATGGCCGGATAGTGCCCTTCCTCGGCCAGACGCCGGGACAGCACGATGTGACCATCAAGTACGCCTCGAGCCGAGTCGGCAATCGGATCCTGCTGGTCATCGCCTTCGGACAACACCGTATAGAACGCGGTAATCGAACCACCGCCCTTCTCCGCATTACCGGCACGCTCAACCAGTTTCGGCAATTTGGCGAACACTGACGGCGGATACCCCTTGGTTGCCGGCGGTTCGCCGATGGCCAAGGCGATTTCCCGCTGCGCCTGGGCGAAACGGGTCAGCGAATCCATCAGCAGCAGGACGTTCTTGCCCTTGTCGCGGAAATACTCGGCAATTCGCGTGCAATACATGGCGGCGCGCAGGCGCATCAGCGGCGCATCGTCCGCAGGGGATGCGACGACCACGGAACGCTTGAGACCTTCTTCACCGAGGATGTGCTCGATGAATTCCTTAACTTCTCGACCCCGCTCACCGATCAGGCCAACGACGATGATGTCGGCCTCGGTGAAGCGGGTCATCATGCCCAGCAACACCGATTTACCGACACCGGTACCGGCGAACAGACCCAGACGCTGGCCGCGACCGACCGTCAGCAAACCGTTGATGCAACGGATACCAACGTCCAGCGGTACGCTGATCGGGTCACGGTTGAGCGGGTTGATCGTCGGGCCGTCCATTGGCACCCAGTCTTCGGCCTTCATCCCGCCCTTGCCGTCCAGCGCACGACCGGCGCCGTCGAGGACGCGCCCGAGCATGCTCATGCCCATCGGCAAGCGACCGGTATCAGCCAGTGGTACCACACGGGCGCCCGGGGCGATGCCGGCAACGCTGCCGACCGGCATCAGGAATACTTTGCTGCCGGAAAACCCCATGACTTCCGCTTCGACCTGGGACGGGTGATAGCTGTCGTCATTGATCACCAGGCAGCGCGTGCCCATGGCGGCGCGCAGGCCTTCGGCTTCGAGGGTGAGGCCGACCATGCGCAGCAGGCGACCTTCAAGAATCGGCGCGCCGGCAATCTCGGTGGCCTCAGCGTAAGTACTCAGGCGCTTGGCGAAACTGGTGCGTTCAAGGCGCATCGGGTTCGTCCGCGAGCGGCTCTTCAGGCGAGGCCGCCGGTTTTACGTCTTCAGGAATGTCCAGAGTCAGATCCGCTTCAGCCGGGTGCAACGCCTGCTCGTGCAACTGATCAAACAGTTTGGCCATGACCTGAGCGACGCGGGTTTCGATGCTGGCATCGATGCGGCTGTGCTCGGTTTCAACCCGACAGCCACCCGGCAACAGCGCTTCGTCTTCGACAATGCGCCAGGTTTCCTCATGACGTTCGCGCAAGGCCTTGGCCTGTTCGAAGTCCTGCGGATTGACGTACAGACGCACGTTTTCCACACCCAGCGGCAACAGCTTGAGCGCATCGCGCATGACGTGTTCGATCTGGCTGGAATCAATGGCCAGTTCGCGCTTGATCACCTGTCTGGTGATGTGCTGCACGAGGTCGACCAGCGACTTTTCGATCTGCGTATCTTGCTCGGCGATGGGCTCGAACAGGTTCGCCATCAACTGCTCAAGGCTGGCAAGTTTTGCCGCCAGCGCCACTTCAGCTTCCTGACGAACCTTGAGCGTGGCGCTGTGAAAGCCTTCTTTCTCGCCGATGCCAAAGCCCTCGTTGTAAGCCTCCTGACGGATGCTTTCGAGTTCTTCCAGGGTCAGTGGCTGGACTTCTTCCAGCGGCACCTCTTCCATTTCCGGCGGTTCGGGTTCCGGCTCTGGCTCGGGTTCCGGTTTCGGCGGGTCGAAGCTGGGCATGGCCCAGGATTCGAAACCACGGACATCGCGGGCACGGATCAGATCCGTCACATCGTCGTCGTGCTTGTCCATGGGCTTAGATCATTTCCTCGCCACCTTTGCCACCGAGTACGATCTCGCCGGCTTCGGCCATACGACGGGCAATGGTGAGGATTTCTTTCTGCGCGGTTTCGACATCGCTGACGCGCACCGGGCCTTTGGCCTCGAGGTCGTCGCGCAACAGTTCGGCAGCACGTTTGGACATGTTCTTGAAGATCTTCTCTTTGACGCCTTCGTCCGAACCCTTGAGGGCCAGCACCAGCACGTCCGAGGACACTTCGCGCAGCAACGCCTGAATGCCACGGTCGTCGACATCGGCGAGGTTGTTGAACACGAACATGAGGTCTTCGATCTGACCGGACAGGTCTTCGTCGACTTCGCGGATCGAGTCCATGAGCTGGCCTTCGATCGAGCTGTCGAGGAAGTTCATGATGTCGGCCGCACGCTTGATGCCACCCAGGGTGGTGCGCGAGGCATTCGAGTTGCCGGAGAACTGCTTCTCGAGAATCTGGTTCAGCTCTTTCAGTGCTGCTGGCTGTACGGTGTTCAACGACGAGACGCGCAGGATGATGTCCAGACGCACCTTGTGGTCGAAGTTGCCGAGCACTTCACCGGCCTGATCCGGGTCGAGGTACGCCACCACGATCGCCTGAATCTGCGGGTGTTCGTAACGGATCACGTCAGCAACGGCGCGCGGCTCCATCCATTTCAGGCTGTCGAGGCCACTGGTGTTGCCACCGAGCAGGATGCGGTCGATCAGGCCGTTGGCCTTGTCTTCACCCAGGGCCTGAGTGAGCATTTTGCGCACGTAGTCGTCGGAACCGACGCCGAGGCTGGTCTGGTCGCCGACGATATCGACGAACTCGCTCATGACCTGCTCGACCTGCTCGCGATGGACGTTGCCCATCTGGGCCATGGCCACGCCGACACGCTGAACCTCTTTCGGGCCCATGTGGCGCAGCACTTGTGCGGCGTCGGTCGAACCCAGGGACAGCAGCAGAATCGCGGCTTTGTCGACCTTGGTCAGTTTGACGGTAGCGGCTCGGTTATCACTCATCTGCGTTAATCCACTCTTTCACGACCTGAGCCACGCGACCCGGATCCTCGGCCACCAGACTCTTGATTGCATTCAGTTGCGCGTCATAACCCTCACTTGGGCTCGGCAACAGAATGCTCTGCGGACCACCGAGGCTTACGCGGTCGTTGGCCAGGTCGCCGTCCAGGCCGCCCATCCCACCGAGTTCCACGTCGCTGCCCAGACCGGCCAGCTCCTTGCCTTTGCCGCCGCCGGTAATGTTGTTGAGCACCGGACGCAGCACACCAAACACCAGCACCAGGATGAACAACACACCCAGCACTTGTTTGACGATGTCCCAGAACCATGGCTGGGAGTAGAACGGAATATCGGCAATCACTTCGCCGCGCTCGGCGGAGAACGGCATGTTGATCACGCTGACGCTGTCGCCACGACTGGCGTCGAAACCGACGGCGTCCTGGACCAGACGGGTGAAACGCGCCAATTCGTCGGCGCTCCACGGCGCGCGTGTGGTTTCGCCGTTGGCCGCGTTGACCTTGACCTGATCGTCGACCACCACCGACACCGACAGGCGATTCAGGCGACCCTGCTGCTGTTTGGTGTGGCTGATGGAACGGTCGAGTTCGAAGTTCTTGGTCGATTGTTGACGCTTGTCTGCCGGGTATGGCGCGAGCATCGGCTGGCCGGTGGCCGGGTCCATGATCTGCTGACCGTTGGCGTCAACCAATGGCTGGCCTGGCTGCACCATAGCGGCCGGCGCGGCGGCGCCACCGGTGGTTTGCGGCGCCGAGGCTGGCGACGGCGGCTGGTTGCTCAGGGCACCCGGCACACCTTGCGGGCCATTGCTGGCGGTGCGTTGTTCGTTGACCGACTGCTCGCTGCGCAACGCCGGTTGATCCGGGTTGAACTGCTCGGCAGTCGACTCGACGGCATTGAAATCGATGTCGGCCGAGACCTCAGCCTTGTAGCGATCATTGCCCAATACCGGCTGCAGAATGTTGTGCACGCGCTGGGTGAGCATGCTTTCCATGCGGCGGCTGTAATCGAACTGCTTGCCGGCCATGGTCATTTCGGAGTTCTCCGCCTGATCAGAGAGCAGGTTGCCCTTCTGGTCGACGACGGTGATCTGCGACTTGCTCAATTCAGGAACGGAGGTGGCCACCAGGTTAATGATCGCCACCACCTGCCCCGGCTCCAGCGAACGACCGGAATACAACTCGACCAGAATCGAAGCACTTGGCTTGCGTTCATCACGCACGAACACCGAACTCTTCGGAATCGCCAGGTGCACGCGGGCACCCTTGACGTTGTTCAAGCTGGAGATGGTCCGCGCCAGTTCACCTTCGAGGCCACGACGGTAGCGCGTCGCTTCCATGAACTGACTGGTGCCCAGCCCCTGTTCCTTGTCGAGGATTTCAAAACCGATGTTGCCGTCGCTGGGAGTGACACCAGCAGCGGCGAGTTTCATCCGCGCACGGGACAGGTCATCGGCCTTGACCAGCAAGGCGCCGGAGTTCGGTTCGACGGTGTAAGGAATGTCAGCAGAGGCCAGGGTGTCCATGACCTGCTTGGCGTCCATGCCGGCAAGGCTGCCGTACAACGGACGGTAATCCGGCTGCTGCGACCACAGCACCACGGCAAAGCCAATCGCCACGCTCGCAGCCAGGCCGACCAACAGGCCCACCTGACGCAGCATGGTCATCTCGGAGAGGTTTTCCAGGAAGGACAGGCCGAACAGCGGCGGTTTGCCGTCTATCGGGGTGGCCTTGGCCGGAACGTTATCGGCGACTGCTTCTGCCATGACTCAATCTCGTCCTTAAACCGGCATCTGCATGATGTCTTGATAAGCCTGAACCAGCTTGTTGCGCACCTGGGTCAGAGCCTGGAACGACACGCTGGCTTTTTGCGAAGCGATCATCACGTCCGTCAGATCGACGCCGCTCTTGCCCACTTCGAATGCGTTGGCCAACTGAGTCGACGCGGTCTGGGTATCGCTGACCTTGTTGATCGCCTGACCGAGCATGTCGGAAAAGCTGCTGCCTCCCAACTCAGGGACAGCGGTCGTCGATTTCGGCGCAGACATGGCATCCAGCTTCATGGCCTTCATGTCTGTCATCAACCGATTAAATTCAATACCTTGGCTCATGGTCTACTCTCTTGGGCGGCCCGCAATTTTTTGACACTCACTCGGCGGGTACACAGGTATTAGCAACAAGGGTGCCAGCTCATGGGCACCCCTTTCAGAAAAGCGTTTTCAAATCGTTGCGCCAGACGTCAGGTGGCGAACAGATAACCTTCGACGTCCATCCCGGCATCGCGCATTTGCGCCAGCTTGTAGCGCAGGGTGCGCGGGCTGATTCCGAGCTTTTCCGCCGCCTCTTTACGTCGGCCGCGCTCGGCGCGCAGGGTGTCGATGATCATCTGAAACTCCCGGCGCCGCAGGTCATCGCCCAATGCACCGGCCGAATCCGCTTCGATTTCCACCTCGCGAAGCACCGCTGACACCGGCGCGACGACGGGCATCGCGGTGTACGTCACGGGACCGGCCAGACAGAAATCCTGCGGCTGAATCAAACCGCCCTGCTGCAAGATCAGCGCACGCTGAATGGCGTTATCCAGCTCACGCACATTGCCCGGCCACGGGTAAGCGGTCAGGCAAGCTTGCGCTTCAGGTGAGAGTTTCGCCGCCGCGTGCTTCATTTTATTGACGTGTTTGGCCAGCAACCTTTCGGCCAGCGGCAGGATATCGGCAGTGCGCTCGCGAAGTGGACGCCAGGCCAAGGGGAAAACCGACAAACGGTAAAAAAGATCCTCACGGAAACGCCCCGCCGCCACTTCGCCCGCCAGATCGCGGTTGGTGGTCGCGACCACGCGAATATCCAGGGCAATCGGTTTACGCGCCCCGACGCGCTCGACCTCGCGCTCCTGCAACACGCGCAGCAGTTTGGCTTGCAGGCCGAGGGGCATTTCGGAGATTTCGTCGAGCAACAGCGTGCCACCGTCGGCTTGTTCGAACTTGCCGGCCTGCGCCGCGATGGCGCCGGTGAACGAACCCTTCTCGTGGCCGAACAACGTGGCTTCGAGCATGTTGTCCGGGATCGCCGCACAGTTGATCGCAATGAACGGCTGGCTGGCGCGATGGGATTGCTGGTGAATGTAGCGCGCCAACACCTCTTTACCGGTGCCGGATTCGCCGGAGATCAGCACTGTCGAATCGCTGCGCGCCACCCGCGCTGCCAGCTCCAGCAACTGCGCACTGGCCGGCTCGACGGCCACCGGACCGTCGCCGTCGCTTGTGCCAATACTGCCTAGCGCATGCCGTGCCACCAGATCCAGCAAGGCCTTGGGTTCAAACGGCTTGACCAGATAGTCGGCCGCGCCCTGGCGCATCGCATCGACCGCACGCTCGACCGCGCCGTGCGCCGTCATCAGCAACACCGGCAATTGCGGTTGGCGGGCCCGCAACAGCGAGAGCAACTGGTGACCGTCCATGCCCGGCATGTTGACGTCGCTGACCACCAGATTGAACGCCTCACGCGCCACTGCCGTCAGCGCTTCTTCAGCGCAGCCGACCGCGTGGTAATCGTGCCCGGCCAGCAACAACGTATCGGCCAGCGCCTCGCGCAATGAGCGGTCATCCTCGACCAGCAAAACCTTGATGCCCATGTCTTTTACTCAGCTCCGTGTACAGCGGAAAACAGCGGCAGGATCACCTGCGCGCACGTGCCGCGCCCGACCCGCGAACGCAGCAGCAATTCTCCCTGATGCGCGCGGGCCACAGCCTTCACCACGGTCAGGCCGAGGCCGGTGCCGGTGACCTTGGTGGTAAAAAATGGCTCGCCAAGCCGCGCCAGAACCGCAGGCTCGATGCCGCTGCCACTGTCGCTGATACTCAGATGCAGGTTGTTGTCACGGGTGTAGCAATGCACTTTCAGGCGGACGTCGCCGACACTGGCCTGAATGGCGTTTTCGATCAGGTTCAGCAGCGCTCCGACCAGCGTGTCGCGGTTGCACAGCAGCTCACCGGCATGACTGTCGCACTGCCAGCGGATGGGCAGATCCTGGACATGCGTCAGCGCTGCCGCTTGCAGCGCCTGCATTAAGGTATTCGGGGTCAGGCGATCGGTCAGCGGCAACTCGCCGCGAGCGAAGACCAGCATGTCGCGCACCTGGTGCTCCAGCTCGTGCAGGCGCTCTTTCAGGCGCCCGGCGAAACGCTGCTGGGTAGCGACCGGCAATTGCTGCTCAGTCAAATGACTGGCGTAGAGCAAAGCGGCTGACAGCGGCGTGCGGATCTGATGGGCCAGCGAGGCGACCATGCGCCCCAGCGAGGACAAGCGCTCGTGGCGTGCCAGTTGATCTTGCAGATGACGGGTTTCTGTCAGGTCATTGAGCAGCACCAGTTGCCCCGGCTCGGCATCCAGCGAACGGGTGGCGATCGACAGGCGTCGACCATTTTTCAAGGAAACTTCATGACCGTCGTCTTCACGCGGGGCAAAGCAACGCGCAATCACATGGCGCCACAGCTCGCCCTCAAGCGGCAAGCCGAGCAGTTCGATAGCGGCAGGATTAGATTCGCGCACCATGCCGTGACCGTCGATGACGATGACGCCACCGGGCAACAGATCAAGGAGATTTTGCAGGCGGTTGGCCAAGCGTTCTTTTTCCGCCAGCTCCTGCATGCGCTGGGCACTGACGACTGCGAGCTCACCCTTGAGCTCGGTCACCCGTGCTTCAAGCATGCTGTAGGAGTCCGTCAGTTGGCTGGACATCTGGCTGAACAGCTCGAATGCCTGCTCCAGGCCCTGTCGGCTTGCCTGCTCTACGGAGGACGGCTGCCCCTCGGGACTGGAGGCAGTAGACATCTGGGCGTGGGGCATTGTGCTTTCTCGCTTGGCTGACCGTCAGTTAAACGGAACGTTGCGAGGGCTGTAGCAATACCCGTGCCTAAAAAAAACTGCTTATAAATGAAGCAGTTGAAAAACAGGCGTCAATCCTCCGCCTGTTCATCTCCATCGCGCCGGCTCATGCCGTACTTGCGCATCTTCTCCACCAGGGTGGTGCGACGGATACGCAGGCGTTCAGCCGCACGCGCCACAATGCCATTGGCATCGTCCAGCGCCTGCTGAATCAGGCCTTGCTCCAGACCACCGAGGTAGTCTTTCAGGTCCAGGCCTTCCGGCGGCAGCATGGCGTTGGCGGTGAAGTCCGGCGTATGGCCGTTGATCGCCACGCGCTCTTCGAGATCGCTGCGCAGGCTGTCGACCATTTGCTCGTCTTCGTCGTCGACATAGCGGAATTTCTTCGGCAGCTCGACCACGCCGATCACCCCGTACGGATGCATGATCGCCATGCGCTCCACCAGGTTGGCCAGCTCGCGGACGTTGCCCGGCCAGCCGTGACGGCACAGCGACATGATCGCTGCCGAGTTGAAGCGGATCGAACCGCGCTTCTCGTGCTCCATGCGCGAGATCAGTTCGTTCATCAGCAACGGAATGTCTTCGACGCGCTCACGCAGCGGCGCCATCTCGATCGGGAACACGTTCAGGCGATAGTAAAGGTCTTCGCGGAAGGTGCCGATCTCGATCATGCTTTCGAGATTCTTGTGGGTCGCGGCGATGATGCGCACATCGACGCTCTGGGTCTTGTTGCTGCCCACGCGCTCGAAGGTGCGCTCCTGCAGGACGCGCAGCAGCTTGACCTGCATCGGCAGCGGCATGTCGCCGATTTCGTCGAGGAACAGGGTCCCGCCATTGGCCAATTCGAAGCGGCCGGCACGGCTGGTGATCGCGCCGGTAAAGGCGCCCTTCTCGTGACCGAACAATTCGCTTTCGAGCAGCTCTGCCGGGATCGCCCCGCAGTTGACCGGCACGAATGGTGCGTCGCGGCGCTTGGAATGGTAATGCAGGTTGCGCGCAACCACTTCCTTGCCAGTGCCGGACTCACCGAGGATCAGTACGCTGGCATCGGTGTCGGCGACTTGCTGCATCATCTGGCGCACGTGCTGAATCGCACGGCTGGTGCCGACAAGGCTGCGGAACAGATTGGGTTCGCGATGACGACCGCGCTCGCGTGCCTGGTCGTACATCTCGCGATAGACTTGGGCACGGTGCAGGGAGTCGAGCAATTTGCTGTAGCTGGGAGGCATTTCGAGGGTCGAAAGCACTCGGCGACGCTGGTCTTCAGGCAAGTCAACGGAAGAATTATCGCCCATCAACAAAACCGGAAGGAACTCATCCCAGGTTGAGAGTGTCTTTAGCAAGCCCAAAAGCGCACCAGGAGCATTAACCGTCCCGATCAGTACGCAAATGACCTCACGACTAGACGACAAAGAGCCGACTGCCTGCTGCCAGTCATGGCTGCCGCAGGGTAAATTTTCTTCGCCAAGAAAATTTAGAATCACCGCCAGGTCGCGGCGGCGGACGCTATCGTCATCGATCAGCAGAATTTTGGTTTCACGCCACATGCAATAGCAACTTCCCTAGTCAACTCAATGCCCAAAATAAGGGGCAAGCGAGACGCTTGCAGGACACCATGTGCCTGTAGACGCCTGAAATCTGAAAACAGCCACTAGTTAAGTCAAAAAACCGTGCACAGTCAAATTTATGGCGCACATGTCTGGATTAACTGGGGGTTAATTAACCAAACAGATGGTAAACCTTTGCCGCCTTTTGCGCTTGGGTGATCTGCGACATCTCGTTGGCTATCGCCTGCCGCTCACCCATGGCCACCTCGAGAAGCTCCTTGTAGACGTGGAGCAACTCCTCAAGGTTGTCGCGCAACGCGACCTCGTCCAGCGCAGCCTCAGCCATGACGTCTTCCATGCAGGAACGGCAAGCCAGATCCAGTTCACCAATGGCTTCCCAATTGCGTTCAGCGAGGGCAGTAACCAACGCTTCTCGGGTATCGGCGATTCGCTGCAATACAAGACTCATGACGATCTCCTTTAAAACTGCGGAGCAGGCACAGGGGCAATAGCATCCCAGCCTTCCTTGACCGTGCTCAGCAAGCCGGCAACCTCATCAAGAATGCGCAGGTCGCTGCTGATGTTCGCCTCGGCGAGGCGCTTCATCATGTAGATATACAGCCCATCCAGATCAGCCAGGGTATCTGCGCTGTTTTCCAGATCAAGGCCTTCGCGCAGACCGCTGACAATGCCAATCGCCTTGCTGATCGAAGTGCATTTGCCAGGAATGTCCTTGCGCTCGATGGCGCCTTTGGCCTGAGCGATACGGGCCAGACCACCTTCCATCAACATTTGCACCAGACGGTGCGGGCTCGCTTCGGATGTCTGAGCGTGTGCGCCGACTTTCTGATACTGCCGAAGGGCTAACATCGGATTCATGTTCTACCTCATTGCCACAATGACTCGTATAACCAGTGTATCGCCAACGAATCACAGAACTTTAGATCAAAAGACAAAAACCCGGCGCACGCCGATGAAGCGTAGCCGGGTTTTTGTCGTGCCCGCCTTTTACTTCGCGGACTGCTGAGCGTTCAGCGAGCTGAAGAACGACGTAATGTTGCTCGCCGTAGCCTTCATCTGCCCTACCAGCAAGTCCATGGCGTTGTACTTGGCAGTCAACGTCTTGGTCAGGTTGGCGACACGCAGATCCAGCGCCAACTGCTGCGACGTGAGGCTGCGGGTGTTGTTGTTCAGAATGGTCATACGCTGATCAAGCAGACCGCTGGTGGTTTTACCATCAGCAGAAGCTTTGAGGTACGGATCGACCGCTTTGCTCATTCGCGCCAACAGACCGTTTTTGTCGTCGGTACCGGAGAACAGCTGCTGCACCTGGCCAGTCATGCCTGGCTGAGACATGGCCTTGTTGAAAGCCGTCGCGTCCAGCGTCAGCTTACCGGTGTCGCGATCGGTCATGACGCCGATCTGCGACAGCACACCCAGCTCGCCAGGCGACGAAGTGGTCAACTGGGCACGAATGTCCGCAATCAACGTCCGCGGCAGAGAGTCACCGGTAAAAGCGGCCTGCACCGTCAACTTGCCATCTTCGTCCGGCGTTGCCTTGGACAGGCTATCGATGGTGGTCTTGAGCGTGTTGAAAGCGTCGACGAATTGCTGAACCGAAGCCTGCAAACCCTTAGTGTTGGTATCGACAGAGACCTTGACCGCGGTGGGGCTGGCTTCCACCAGGTTCATGGTCAAGCCACTGATCGCGCCGCTCACTGTGTTGCTCTTGCTGGTAACGGCAAGACCATCAATGGTCAGCTTCGCATCCTTGGCAATATCGCCCACAGCCCCTGAGTCACCAGCGGCCGGGGTCGCAGACATGACCTTGGTGCCATCGATTTCCAGACCGGCAATACCACTGACCGTCAGGTCGGAGCCTGCGCCCGTCTTGTTGGAGCTGATCACCAGACGCGAAGCGCCCGAGCTGTCGGTCACGATGTTGGCGGAAACACCGTTGACACCCTGCGCCTTGTTGATGGCATCACGGGTAGTCTGCAAGGTAGCATTGGCCGGAATATCGACATTGTAATCAGTGCCATTCTGACTGATTTTCAGGGTACCACTCGGAATGGCACTGGCCGCGCCGCCGGCAAAGGATGCACTGGCTACTTTCGAGCCGGTGGCCAAGTTATTTACCACGACACTGTATGTGCCCGAAACAGCCGTGTTATCGGAAGTAGCGGTCAGCGTTGTCGGGGTAGCCGAGGTCGCCGCGTAACCGGCAAACGCAGGGTTGGTCTTACTGCCCAGATCGGTCATTGCCTTCTGGTAGGCCGCCAATGCGTTTTTCAGCGCACCGACACCGGAAATCTTCAGGGTGTTGGTTTTGGTCGCAGAATCGATCTGCGTCTGCTTCGGCGACTTGTCGGCGTTTACCAGCGCGGTCACGATCGCGCCGATGTCCAGGCCGGAACCCAGTCCGGAACCCGGTAGAATTGGACTTGCCATGTGCATCTCCCTTCAGATTGTTGCCATTCTTTTGACCGTTACACGCATCTTGAGAACGGACAAACATAATTCATGCCAGCTATCAGACTTTGGCGTCAAACAATACGTGACTCGCATTGGCGAGGCTGTCTGCCAGCTTGAGGGCTTCTGCGGAGGGAATCTGTCGTACGACCTCACCCGTCTCGCTTGCGATCACCTTGACGATGACCTTCCCGGAATGCTCATCGATCGAGAACTCCAGATTGCGCTTGATCGATTGGACGAACTTCTCGATCTCCTGCACTGCCAGTTTCAGCTTGGCGTCATCCGTGCCCTGACTTTTCCTGTCAGCGACCGGCGCTTCGACCTTGGCAACTTTTGGCGTCTCTGACGGCTTGTCAGCAACAGGTGTCGCTGGCTTGGGAGCCGGATAAGACACGTTAAGCTTTACGCTCATGTCCATGCCCATCACCTCCTAACGAAAAAAGCGAGAGAGCGCGACCAGCGCACTCCCCCGCTCAAACTCATTCCGAAATTACTGAAGCAGCTTCAGTACAGCGGAAGGCAGTTGGTTGGCTTGAGCCAGAACAGAGGTCGAAGCCTGTTGCAGGGTTTGCTGCTTGGTCAGGTTAGCAGTCTCTGCGGCGAAGTCGGTATCTTGTACGCGACCTTGTGCAGCAGTGGTGTTCTCGGTGATGTTCTGCAAGTTCTGGATGGTGCTGGTCAGACGGTTTTGCGAAGCACCCAGGCTGGCACGAGTTGCACCGATGGCAGCGATTGCAGCGTCGATCGCGGTGATCGCGTTGTCGATGTTCTGCGAAGCGCCAGTTACGTTAGCACCGGTCAGGGACAGAGTACCGCTACCTACCGACAGGCTTACTGCGTCGAACTTGGAGCTCAGTACCAGGTCGATGTGGTTAGCCGAACCGGTGTTTGCGCCCACTTGCAGGGTCACAGTACCAGCCGAACCGTCCAGCAGGTTTTTGCCGTTCAGGTTGGTCGAAGCCGAGATACGGGTGATCTCGTCGGACATCTGAGCGAATTCAGCGTTGGTAGCGGTCTGGTCAGCAGTGCCGTTGGTACCGTTACGTGCTTTAACAGCCAGTTCACGCATACGCTGCAGGATGTCGGTAGTAGCTTGCAGAGCGCCTTCAGCGGTCTGGGCAACGGAGATACCGTCGTTGGCGTTCTGGATGGCTTGGGTGTTACCACGGATCTGCGAGGACATACGGTTCGAGATCTGCAGGCCAGCGGCGTCGTCTTTAGCGCTGTTGATTTTCAGGCCGGAAGACAGGCGCTGCATCGAAGTCGACAGAGCGTCGGAAGCGCGGTTCAGGTTTTTCTGAACGTTCAACGACGTGGTGTTGGTGTTTACTGTTAAAGCCATGACGAATTCCTCGTTGGTTGGGTACTGCGGCTTCCGGCCCTGGCAACCGCCGGGTATGGCCTAGAGAACCTTCGTAATAGTTATCGTCGGGTTTGCAGGTTGCTTGAGGGCTTTTTGAAAAAAATTTGCCATCACCCTGCCACCCCCGAGAAAACAAAGACTTAGCAGTACGTCAGCCGCGAAAAAATGACGTCATAAAACCGACTGCCGCGCAAAGCTGCGGGCCAGTGCTGTCGGCGTGTTCAGACCGGAACACTTTCCAGCAACTCGATCAATTCGTACTCCATATAATCAGCCAGCCCCAACCAGTCCTGGCGCTCCTGACAATCGAGCATTTGCGCGAGCACCTGCGCCCACATTTGCTGGACATCCGCAGACCCCAAGAGCAGCAACTGCTGTGCATCTTCGAAAACATCAACCATGCCCAGCGCTGCCTCGACATCCCGCCCCAGCCGAAACAGACCGGCAGACTGACGGCATTCACCGATGCACTTTTTCATCGCCGTCATTGCACAAACTCCTGATTGAATTGCGTCCCGGCGATCAGCGCACCCGCCCTGCTGCTGTTGAAGAACTCAACGTGCGGATGCGCAGCGATGTAACGTTCCAGCACACACAGGTAACCGCGAAAGTTGAGCTGGGTACTGACTCGCTGTCCCTGCCCATCGCGCACCCAGTGCCGCGCCTGATTCACACCCGGCCCCAGATCGCCATCGCTCCAGCCCGCGTGAGTCTTGTTCATCGGGAAGGCGAAATCGGCGCCAAATAGCGTGATGCGAGACGCGCCCATTTGCACCGCCAGATCGACCGCCGGATGGATCACGCTGCCGCCGACGTGCAGCAGCGCGCGCGGATGCTGTTCACGCAACCCGGCGTAGACCGGACTGGCCGAGTAACCGCCATAGCGCTTGCCCTTCCAGGCCCGCAGAACTTCGGGATCGCTCATGGGCAAATACACCAGCGGGATACCGTCAGACGCCTCGAACGGCAAATGACGGAAGCTGATGCGCTGATCAATGGTCACCACCAGATCCGGAACGATCCCGTGCTCAATCAACGGCCGATACGCCGTGTCGACACAGATGAACAGCGGGCGCTGAGCCTGAGTCCGGAGCGCTGCCAATCGTTCAAAGTGCCCTTCCAGAGTCGGCCCGGTAGCGATCACATAGATCTCGCGATCGGTGCAGGTACCAAACAACTGCGCCACATCGTCATCACCCAGCAGCACCGGCAAGCAGTCCTGCAAGCGCTGTTGAATGAACGGCGACTGCGCGTCGAATTCGCGATTGTTAAAACTCAGATGGACTTCATTGACCAGCCGATCGCGAATCTTCGCGTTGTAGTCATCGGCCAGCAACATCTCGGCAGGCAGGGCAAAAAACGGCGTGAACAAGTCCGGATGATCGGCAGCGTAAAACAACTCGACCCGCGGGTCCTCCAGCCACTGACGCTGATCGAGCAGTTGCACCACCAGCGCAAACAGCGCGCCATTGAGGATGTGCACGTACAAGCGTTGCAATCCCGTTCGCTCAAGCAGCACACCGGGCAAATCACCGAGACCGGTGCCATAGACGTGCAGTTGCGCCTTGTCCGGCAGGCTGGCCGCCTGAATCTGCGCTTCATGGAGGCGATCGTGACGACTGGTGAGCTGGATGCCGTTGATGCTCAGCGTCGAGCCTAGCCCCTCAACCAATTGAGCCGCAATGGCCGTACTGTCTTGCGCCATCAGTCGTTCGAACAGCGCCGGCCAGCGCCGTTGCAACACCTCGGCATTGGCTTGAAAAAACTCGCTCATGGCGCCTCGCGCTCCCTTCCAGGCAAAAAAATAGCGTTCAAGGTTAACCTTGAACGCTATTTTTGTATCCGCCGCTTTTGCTCGGACTCAAGGGCGATAGATGATCGCCGAGCCCCATGAAAGACCGACACCAAAACCGCTCAGCGCAATACGCTGCCAATCGGAATCGATGACGTGTTTTTCCAGCAGTAACGGAATGCTCGACGACACGGTATTACCGGTCTCGACCATGTCCTTGATGAACTTCTCCGGCTCGCCTTCGAAACGCCGCGCCACGGCATCGACAATCGCCGCACTGCCCTGGTGAATGCAGAAGGCATCGATGTCATCGGCCTTCAGACCGGAATCGTCGAGCAGTTCGTGCAAGTGTGCCGGGACTTTGAGCAGCGCAAAGTTGAAGACCTGACGACCGTTCATGAAGAACACGCCATCGGTGACTTTCAAGTGCGGTGCACCGGAGCCGTCGGTGCCAAACTTGGCCTTGCCCAGCGCCCAGGTCGGATCTTCACCCATCCACGTAGCGGTTGCGGCATCGCCGAACAGCATGGTGGTGTTGCGGTCTTCCGGGTCAACGATTTTCGAATACGGGTCAGCGGTAATCAGCAGGCCGTTCTTCAGGCCGGCGGCTTCCATGAAGCCCTTGATCGCGTAGATGCCGTAGACATAACCGGAGCAGCCCAGGGAAATGTCGAAGGCCGCCACGTTGGTCGGCAGACCGAGTTTGTCCTGCACGATTGCAGCCGTGTGCGGCAGGCCTTCTTCGTCACCGTTCTGGGTGACGACGATCAATGCGTCGATCGATTCACGTTTCAGATCCGGGTTGCTGGCAAACAGCGCATTGGCCGCTTCCACGCACAGGTCGGAGGTTTCTTGTTCAGCGTCTTTGCGCGGCAGGAATGCCGAACCGATCTTGCCAAGGATGAATTCTTCATCCTTCTCGAATTTTGCACCTTGTGCGTAATTGTCCACGCCGGCTACAGGAACGTAGCTCGCAATGCTTTTTATGCCAATCATTACGGCTTCCCAATAAAAAACAGCCCAAGACCACCGCTCGCAAGGATTTCGAGGGGCGCCGACAAACAGAAAACGGCCGCCACAACGGGCAGCCACGGGGAGCGCAAAGGGCTATCACTGGAATCGAAAACGAGCCAGGCGCCATCTCCCCGATCAATACAATACAGTGAAGATGCGCGTTATGACTCGCAGGTCACGCTATTTTGCCGAATCGGTGCAGATCGGGTTATTCGACCAACGACCAGTCCAGCGGTGTGCCGCGCTTGATCGGGGCGCGGGCGCGGTGACCAAGAACAGCGTCGGTGTGCTTGGGCGGCAAGCCGAGACCGGGGCGAATGGCGCGCAGATTGTCCCCGCTAAAGGTGTCACCGGCGGCCATGTCGGCCGTGACGTACAGCGAGCGGCGATAGACCAGCGACTTGCGCTCGGCCTCGGTAACGCCGTAATGCACCTGGCCCATGGCTTGCCAGGCGCGCTCGGTTTCCACCACCAGGCTGGCCATTTCCGCCGGTTCCAGCGAGAAACTCGCATCGACGCCACCTGCTGAACGGTCGAGGGTGAAGTGTTTTTCCACCACCGTCGCCCCCAGCGCCACCGCAGCCACCGACACGCCTACGCCCATCGAGTGGTCGGACAGCCCCACCTCGCAACCGAACAGTTCCCGCAGATGCGGGATCGTGCGCACGTTGCTGTTGAGCGGTGTCGCCGGGTAGGTGCTGGTGCATTTGAGCAAGACCAGATCCTTGCAGCCGGCTTCACGCGCGGCGCGCACGGTTTCATCCAGTTCAGCGATGCTGGCCATGCCCGTGGAGATGATCAGCGGTTTGCCGGTGGCGGCCACGCGGCGGATCAACGGCAAGTCAGTGTTTTCGAAACTGGCGATCTTGTAGGCCGGCACATCAAGGCTTTCGAGAAAGTCAACGGCGCTGTCATCGAACGGTGTCGAGAACGCGAGCATCCCCAGTTCCTTGGCACGAGCAAAAATCGGCGCGTGCCATTCCCACGGTGTATGGGCTTTTTCATACAAATCGTAGAGCGAAGTACCCGCCCACAGACTGCCCGGATCCTTGATGAAGAATTCGCCTTCAGCCAGATCCAGGGTCATGGTTTCGGCGGTGTAGGTTTGCAGTTTCAAGGCATGTGCCCCGGCCTTGGCCGCCGCGTCGACGATTTGCAGGGCCACGTCCAGCGACTGGTTATGGTTGCCGCTCATCTCGGCGATGATGAAGGGCGGCGCATCGGCACCGATCAAGCGGTTACCAATCTTGAAACTAGTCATCGGGGTGATCCTTCAAAACACGGGTGAACGTACAGGCACTCTGAGTGAACCCGGCGTCATGAAACACATTCAACGAGGCACGATTGCCCGGCAGTACCTGAGCGGTAATGGCGGTCAATTGCGGCCAGTGGCGGGTGACGAACGCTTCGCCCCGCGCCAGCAACGCCTTGCCCCAACCCAGGCCGAAACGCCCCTCAAGCAGATAGATTGATACTTCGGCAGCAAACCCGCGCAGGTCATAACGCAGCACACCGACCGGGCCGTCATCGGCTTCGGCGATCAACAGTAAACGCTGCGGATTACGCAGACTGGCGGTCAGCCAGTTGACGTGCTGCGACCAGTCGATTTCAGCGCTCGCCAGCGACCAACGCCGCACCGGTTCGGCATTGCGACCATCGAACAACAGCCGTGCATCCTCTAACGTGACGGGACGGATGGCCAGCACTGCGCCGGCCAGAGCGGCAGCAACGCGCAGCGCTCCGCGTCCATCGACCAGTTGCCGCGAGCGTTCGGCCAGGCCCTGTCGCAAATAATAATTGTCGGCGACGAAGCCGATGGCGTCGCGCAACTGCTCGACACTGACCTGCTCACGGGCGCCCATGAAAACATGTGCCCCCGTTACGGCCATGACTTCGCCGTTGGCCTGCTGGTTGTTCGACACGGCAATGCAAATTGTCGGCAAGCCCAACGCCGCGCGCTCCCAACTGGTGCCGCCACCGGCGCCGACAAACAGGTCGGCTTCGCTCATGCGCTGGTAGAAATCGCTGACAAAACTGTGCAGACGCCAGTTCGGCCGTGTCTCGGCCAATGCCTGCATCTGCGCCCACGCCGGATTATCGGCGCCAGCGACGAAGTCCACCTGCAGCTCGGTGAAATCCGCCAGGGCCAGCATCGCGTGGTGGGTTTGCATTGCGGCATCGAATCCACCGAAGTTCACCAGTATCCGGCGCGCCTTTGGCTTGATCTCGATGGCAGGGCAGTTGAATTCTTCGCGCAACAGCGCATAACGCGGCCCGAGCAACGTGCGACAACCTTCGGGCAGCAACGGCGCATAGTTTTCACTGAGGCCGGAAAGATTCTGATTGAGCAACAAATCGACGCTGTAGCGCCGGGTGGCAAGATCATCCACCGCTGCAATTCGATGCGCCCAGCGCCGTGCAGCGGTTTGCCAATGATGATCGAGACCGTAATGGTCGACGATGATCCAGTCAAACTCGGCCTGACCTTCAAGCTGCGAGCCCAGCGCATCAATGTCGGCCTGCCACGGCAGCATCGATTCGATGGCTTGCTGTGGATCTTCATTGGCGTAGCGCTCAGGCAGCGCGAACGTTTCGAAACCCTCGGCGCGCAATGCCTCCAGACGATGTCCCGGCAACCGTCGACAGGCGAAGGCGACATGACTGCCCTGCGCGCGCAGCACTCGCGCCAGCGGCAGGCAGCGGGCGATGTGGCCGCTGCCGATGGTCGGCGAGGCGTCCGCGCGAATCAGCACTCTCATTGCAGTTCTCCACCAGCCTTGAGCGCGGCGTAAAGGTATTCGGCGCGTTTCCAGTCTTCGGCGGTATCGATGTCCTGGACCAGATGCCGGGGCAGAATCACCGGCAGGCTGGCTGGCGAATAGAGCACCTCGCCGCGCAACCACGCCTCACAACGGCCCCAATAAAACTGACCGGCATCCTGAAAAGCTTTGGGCAGGTCCTGCGAGCGGGTGTTGCGGAACTCGGGATACAACGCGCGCAAGGCGCCCTGCTCGTCCAGCGTCAATGCCCGTTGCACCGGAAAGCCGAAATCGCAAACGGAGAACGCAAACGACTTGTCTGCATGCCGTTCCAGCAACTCCAGGCCTTCACGTAGATAACGCACCTGCAACAGCGGTGCCGTAGCGTAAATGCAGCAAGCGAAATCGAAGGGTGGCAGTTGCTCCAGCGCATGCACGATAACCGCAGCAGTGCCGGTGAAATCATCGGCCAACGCCGCCGGACGCATGAACGGCACCTGTGCACCGTGCGTTCGCGCCATCTCGGCAATCTCGGCATCGTCCGTGCTGACCACCACCAGGTCGAACAAGCCGGACTCGAGCGCGGTGCGGATCGAACGGACAATCATCGGCACGCCGTCGAATGGCAAAAGGTTCTTGCGCGGGATGCGTTTGCTACCGCCACGGGCCGGGATGATTGCGACGTTGCTCAAGGGCGCTTTTCCAACAGGAACCAAGTGATGTCGTCCACAGGAAACTGCGGATCGCGGTGATAGACGAAACCATAATCCAGCAAGTGCAAATCGGCATAGCGATCGAGCATTTCACCGGCAAAGTCGCGCTTGAACAGCTTGCCGCTGTTGCCACGATAGGACACCTCCACCGGTGCCGGATTGTAATACTCGGCGATCAGGATGTAGCGCTGGCTCAACGCGTACAACTGCGCATAAGCAGTCGGCAACAGCTCCGGGGCCAAGTGAATCAGCACGCCTTTACTCAGTGTCAGGTCGTAGCGGCGCTCGCGCGGGAAATCGAACAGCGAGCCTTGCCAGATCTGCGCAATGTCCAACGCCCGAGCTTGAGCACAGGCGCTTTCATTGATCTCGACGCCGAACAGTTCACAGCGCGGCAGCAGTTGATGCAACGCCTGCAAATTGTTGCCGGCATTGGTGCCCAGCTCAACCAGACTCTCGATACCTGCAGCCCGGCTCAGCGCTTTGGCAAACAGCGCCAGGTTCGCCGCCACTAGCGGCTGACCGACATTGCGCGCGACGTACTGGTTGCCGAAGTCGCCCTGCCAGAACTTTTCCTGCTCACTCAAATGACGCATTGCAGATACTCATCCATTGCCTCAGCGGCAATTATTCGGTCAGCCGACGCAATTGCTCGACCACGTAATCCTGTTGCGCATCGCTCAACAGCGGAAACAGCGGCAGGCTGATCGCCTCGGCGTAATAACGCTCGGCCTCGGGGAAATCGCCCTCGGCGAAACCCAGGTCGCGATAGTACGGCTGCAGGTGCACAGGAATGTAGTGCAGATTCACGCCAACACCGGCAGCACGCAAGCCTTCAAACACCTGACGATGACTGAGGCCGATGCGGTCGGTCTGCAGCCGAATCACATACAGGTGCCAAGCCGACTCCGCCTCGGGCTGAGAGCTGGGCAACGTCACCGGCAGATACGCCAGCAAGCGATCGTATCGCGCCGCGAGTTCACGACGTCGGGCGATGAAGTCGTCGAGTTTGCTCAGTTGCGACAAACCCAGCGCGGCTTGCAGATCGGTCATGCGGTAATTGAAACCCAGCTCGATCTGCTGGTAGTACCACGGGCCGTGGCTCGGTTCGCTCATCTGCTGCGCATCGCGGGTCATGCCGTGGCTGCGCAAACGCTGCAAGCGCTCAGCCAGTTGCGGCCGATTGGTCAGCACCATGCCGCCCTCGGCGCTGGTGATGATTTTCACCGGATGAAAGCTGAACACCGTCATCGCTGCGAACTCACCGCAGCCGACCGGCCGCCCGGCGTAGGAGGCACCGACCGCGTGAGACGCATCTTCGATCACGGTGAAGTTGTAGCGCTCGGCCAGTTCGGCAATCTTGCGCATGTCACAGCTCTGCCCGGAGAACGCCACCGCTACTAGCACTTTGGGCAAAGTTCCGTCCTGCTCAGCCTGATCGAGTTTCGCTTCGAGAGCGAACGCATCAAGGTTCCAGGTCAGCGGATCAATGTCGACGAAATCAACCTCGGCACCGCAATACCGTCCACAGTTGGCCGAGGCAAGAAAGGTGTTTGGCGTTGTCCACAAACGATCACCCGGCCCCAGGCCTGTGGCCAGACAGGCAATGTGCAGCGCCGCTGTGGCGTTGCACACCGCGACGGCGAAGTCAGCCTGGCAACGCTCGGCCATTGCCTGCTCGAAACGCTCGATGCTCGGCCCTTGGGTCAGCCAGTCCGACTGCAGCACTTGGACGACGGCATCGATGTCTGCCTGATCGAGGCTCTGCCGACCGTAGGGAATCATGCCGAGAGCTTCGCGTGCAGATCAGCGATCTGCCCGACCGAAAGGAAATGCGGATTGGTGTCGGAGCGGTACTCGAAATCCTCGCTCACGGCACGCCCCTGCTCGCCGAGTTTGTCGACGGCAAAATCAACATCGACGCTGGTAAAGCGAATCGACGGCTGGATGGTGTAGTGATCCGCAAACTCCAGGGTCATCCGCGCATCGTCCAGCGGCACCATCAATTCATGGAGCTTCTCGCCGGGACGAATGCCGACGTTCTTGTGCGGCAGGTGTTCAGCCATGCCGCGCGCCAGATCGACAATGCGGATCGATGGAATCTTCGGCACAAACACTTCACCGCCGTGCATCCGCGCAAAGCTGTCGAGGACGAATTGCACGCCGTGGTCGAGGGTGATCCAGAACCGCGTCATGCGCTCGTCAGTGATCGGCAGTTCCTGTGCGCCATCGGCGATCAGTTTGCTGAAGAACGGCACCACCGAACCACGGGAACCGGCCACGTTGCCGTAGCGCACCACGGCAAACCGCGTTTCCTGCTCGCCGGCAATATTGTTGGCAGCGACGAACAATTTGTCCGAGAGCAACTTGGTCGCGCCGTACAGGTTGATCGGGCTGGCGGCTTTGTCGGTGGACAGCGCGACAACTTTTTTCACCCCGTTGTCGATGGCGGCGGCAATGATGTTTTCCGCGCCATTGACGTTGGTGCGGATGCATTCGGTGGGGTTGTATTCCGCCGCCGGCACTTGCTTCAACGCCGCGGCATGCACCACGTAATCGATGCCGCGCATGGCCTGACGCAGACGATCGGCGTCGCGCACGTCACCAATGAAATAACGCATGCACGGCGCGTTGAACGTCTGCTGCATTTCGTACTGCTTCAACTCGTCACGGGAAAACACCACCACGCGCTTGGGCTGGTATTGCTCGAGCAGGCGCGTGATGAATTTGCGCCCGAACGAACCTGTGCCGCCGGAGATGAAAATCGATTTACCGTTGAACATATGCTGATTCCTGTCCGGCGCGCTTAAGCGAGCAACTGTGCCCAGTTGACCGAGGCATTTTCACCCAGGGTGAAACCTTTGCCGCTCAGCGCCAGGTTGGCGTTGTAAGCCGGATCCTGCGCGAAGACGGCGCTCCATTTTTCACGCAGTGCCGCCAGTGCTTCTGGCGCCTGCGGCAACTCGCCGGTATGCAGCACCTGCACCAACGGCGTCCACACGGTGAGGTAGCCGGCCTGACTCGCCTTGAGGCACAGATCGACATCGGCATAACCCTCGACGAACGTCACTTCATCCAGCCCGCCAAGCGCGTTGAACAGCTCTTTGCGCACCATCAGGCAGACCTTCGACACGGCCGAGTAATTCTGCTCGACGGCCAAGCGATGCATGTAGCCGTCTGCTGCGTGACTTTCGCCGATGAAGGCCGAACCCACGCCGTCGTTCAGGCCAAGAATCAAGCCGGCCTGGGCCACCTTGCCGTCACGGTCGACCAATTTCGCACCGACGATGCCCACTTCCGGACGCTGGGCGTGGTTGAGCAGCGAATCGATCCAGTTCGGGTTGACGACTTCACTGTCTGCGGCCAACAGCACCAGATACTCACCTTGAGCCTGCTCGCTGGCGGCGTTGTACAGCGCGACTTCGCTCAGCGGGTGATCGGCACGCAACACATTGACTTTGGCGTGGCGCAGCGTGCCCAGCCAGTCGTTGACCGCTGCCGACTGATTGGCGTTTGCCGCCAGCAACACTTCATAACGACTGTAACGGGTTCTGAGCAGCACGCCTTCCAGGCAGCGGCGCAGCACTGGCAGATCATCGATGACCGGCACAATGATCGAAACCAGCGGCTGTTCCGTGTGACGGTAATCGATTTGCCAGGTGCCCGGCGCCGTCGACGTGACCTTGGCCTTGTAGCCGCGATTGCCCAGATGACGCAGCAACGCCTGACGTTCGTGGGCGTTTTCTTCAAGCTCTGCCGCCTGAGTGATCAGCAACGGCTCGTCGAGATGCGCCAGACCGTCGAGGCCACCCTGCTCGATGATGCGCAACAGCAGGTCGAATTCCAGCGCTTTGCTGAAGTCAGCCTGATATCCGCCGGCTTCAAGCAACACTTCGCGGCGGATCAACCAATGGCGCGCCATCAGTGCCGGCACGCTTTGCAGCAGATCCAGGTTGAAACCCGGACGGAACACGTCAACCAGCGCGCCATTGTCCTTGCGCTGGATTTCATCGGTGGCCACCGCACGCACACCTTCGGCCGACATCAGCTCCAGACTGGCGCGCAACAGGCCGCTGGCGGTGAACTGGTCACCCGCCTCACCCAGCAGCAACCAATCGCTTGGCGACTGCTGAGCGCTCTGGTTGAGCTTGTCGACAAAGTTGCTTTGGGTGACACGAACAAAGTGCAGGGTGTTTTGTGCCGTCGTCGCCGCCGGTGCTTCGCCGGTGGTGAACACGACAATCCTGAACGCTTTGCAGTGACCTTCCAGCAGGCTGTCGAGCGACACCTGCAACTTGTCGATGTCGTTGTCCAGATCGAGCAGGAAAATGCCGAATTGCGGGCCACCGCCCTCAGTCGCCAGATGTTGGCCTATCGACTCGAGTTGTTCGATCGCCGGCGCGCGAGCCGCCAGCCACTGCAACAGGCGACCGGACTTCATTTTGCCGAACACTGGCTGATGATCTTCGACCAATAGCGCTTCGAGACGGGCGATCCACTCGCGCATGGCTTGCGCAGCGCTTTCGTCGCCGACGATGTCCAGTTGGGTCGCCAGACGTTTGACCACGGTCAGGTTGAACGCATTCAGATCATGGGCCTGCCATAACCGGTCAACCACACTTTCCGCCGTGTCGTTATTGCGCGCCTGCAACAGGTGCGCTTGCCGGGCCCACACGCCTTCCAGTCCTTCCAGTTGCATGCGACCAGCCGGCAGGGTGTGCAACATGAATTCGAACTGCTCCAGACGCTCAAAGAATGCTTGGTTGTAGAACGGCATTTCAACGTACTGCAGCGGGCCAAAACGACGATCCGGCGCCTTCAGTTCCTGGTTCCAGGTCGATTCGATAATCAGCTCGGCAGTCAGCGCCCGCCCGGCCTTAAGGCTGTCGGCCATTGCCTCGAAACTCTCCAGGGCAAAGGCCTTGGCCTGCCCTGCATCCAGCCCTTCGATAGCGGTAGGCAACGAGACGAGAAACTCGGCAAACGCCTCTCGTTCGGCGACCGATTTGGCGTCGACGTAGGTCAGCGAGTGATACACATCGGTATTGTGCTCGGAGACACCGTAGTTGATCTCGCGCACCACGTACGGAATCGGCAGGATGCGGGCCTTGGCACTGGCCAGCAGGTAGTAGACGTGGCCGATTTCCTGCCACTGGAAATTGGTCCCCGGCGGCAACGCCGAGTGCCAGTTTTTCATCAGATCAGTACGGGTCACCGCGTAGAACGGCGGGATGTACTGGTTCATGTAATCGAGGACGCGCTCTTGCGCCCGCTCGGACGCATAGTCTTCCTGGACTTTCTTGTCGCGGCGGTAGTAGTTCACGCCATGAGCCAATGACAGGTACATCAGGCAATAGCCGTGGCACATCCCGTAATCAGGGTTGGCATGCAGGAAACCGACGGACTCTGCCAGCGAATCATGCAGGATGAAATCGTCGTCGGCCGCCAGCACCATGTATGGCGTGGTCAGTTTCTCCACGCCATACGCCAGTTTGGCCTGCATGCCCCAGTAGGCGAACTGCGGCACATGGTGGTAATCGACGGCGTCAAAGTCGCCTTCAGGTCGTTCGAGTGTCGAATCGAGCACCATGATTCTGCAGGGCAAGCTGCTGTAATACTTCACCGCCCGGCGCAAAAACGCCGGCCGATTGTGAGTAATCAGGACGACGGTCAATAGCTCTTCGAGCGGTACCGCCAGTTCAGAACTGTACTTGCCTTGCATAACTTCTCTCCACAACCGGCGACTCGCCGAAACAACGCTTGGTGATGTTGCGAATTAACGGACGCGACGCAGATAGCCGTCCGGCGCCACGGTGATCAACAGCTTGTTCTGCAACTGCTGGTCGATCTCGAAATCCTGGTTCTCTTCCAGGTATTTCCACACGGCGGTTTTCGGGTTGTCGCCCGGGCCCCACGGACGATCCGGGAAGAAATCGGCCGGCATGTCTTCAACCACGGTGTCCATGACCACGCAGTAGCTGTCGACCGACACCAGCGGTGCGTACAGACGCAGCTCCTCCAGTACGTGATCGTGGGTGTGGTTGGAGTCCAGAACCAGAATGACTTTCTTGCCTTTGGCCGCCGCCTGCACCTGGGCAGCAATGCCGGCGTCGATGCTCGAGCCTTCGATCATCTTGATGCGCTTGGCCATCGGGTGGCTTTCGATCGCTTCGCGGTTGTGCGGGCGAATGTCGAGGTCGATGCCCAGCACTTCGCCGTGGCCCTGCAACTCCAGCAACGAGGCGTAGTAGATAATCGAACCGCCGTGGGCGATGCCGCACTCGATGACCAGATCCGGTTTGACCTGCCAGATGATCTCCTGCATGGCCATCATGTCTTGTGGCAACTGGATGATCGGACGGCCCATCCACGAGAAGTGGTAACTGTATTTGTGCTTGGCCGATTCGTTGAAGAAATCGCGGGCCAGACCCGTCAGTTTCTGGTCGTCACCCTGCTGGGCAATCTGTTCCCGGCACTCGGCTTCGAAGGCTTGGTTGATGCTGTTGTCGGTCATTTTAATAATCTCAAGGGTCACTGAAACGAAGCGCTGTCGACGGCGTGATAGACGTAGCGTCCACCGGTCATCCGCTTGATCTCTTCGAGGTAATTGGAATTCATCACAAACAGGTTGGCGCCCTCGGGCAGCGCGTCCATGGCCTCTTGCGGCGAGGACACCCGCGCGCCGCTCAACGGCAGATAACGCCCCTGCTTGGCCGGATTGATATCCACCACACGATCCACCGCCACACCGGCACGTTGCAGGAACAGCGAATAGATCACGCCTTTGGACGAAGCGCCCCAGATCGCCGAACCCTGCTCGGGGGCGGACTGAATGATCTGCACGGCGCGATCGAGGCTGGCGGTGAAACCGTCAGGCAGGCTCAGGCGCGGCACCGGTTGATCCGGAGTCAGGCGCAAGGTCGACAGGTCGGCGACGATGTACAGGTATTGGCCACCGAACAGGTGACCGGCCTCGTGCACAGTGCCGAACATCCGGCGTAGGTCATCGAGACGGAAATAATTGACGTGTTCGTAGAACAGGTCGAACCAGGCTTTGTGCTCGAGGATCCAGTCAAAGCACGGCACTTCGATGTAGATCTGTCCGCCCTGATTGGCGTTGGCCATTTCCGCGAGGAAACTGACCGGATCCTGAATGTGCTCCAGCACATGGCGCAGGACGATGGCGTCCGCTGCCAGACCCAGGCCCCGTGTGAAAGGTGCCTTGATCACGTCGGCATTCTCGCCTTCGTACGCCGGATCAATGCCGGTGATCGAATAGCCGAGGCCCTTGAGCAATTCCAGGAAATAGCCTTTGCCACAGCCGACTTCGATCAGCTCCTGGCCCTTGAAGTGCTTGGCGATGATGCCTTCGACGTCACTCAAGTGCTTCTGGAACTGGCCGGAATGCGCCTGCTCGTTCTGGTAATCGGCGTCGTAGCTGAGCTTGTCGGCGTCGAACGCCGCGTTGAAGATCAGACCGCTGCGCTCGTCCTGCACCAACAGCATGTCGGCACTGGCCGAGGCCTGCGCCGACGCGGGATCGGCAAAGGTGCGATTCTGCAGCACCGGCAGGTCGGTGACCCGGTACAACTCGTGCCTCATTGCGGCTCTCCCAATAACTGTTGCAAGCGCTCGGTCACCGCCCAGAACGCCAAGGGTTCGTGGGTCGGATATGGGTAGTGGCCGAGGTTCAGATTCAGTGTCGCGCCACGTTCGCGCAGGCGCTGTTCAACCAATGAACGCACCGACACCGGTTGGCCGCTGGCGCAATTGATCACGCCGTCGAAGTCGTGTCGTTGCAGGATCGCGGCGAGGTAACCGGCAGCGTTTTCAATCGGCAGAAAATCACGCAACTGCTCGCCGGCCGACATGTTGAACGACGCCTCACCGGTATCGATCGCCCGGTCCAGTGCCGCCAACAGGCTGTTGGGGTTCTGCCCTTCGCCATGCAGATAGAACAAGCGCGCCCACTGCAACGTGAACGGCAGTTCCTGCTGCAGGTTTTGCAAAAACAGGTGCAGCGTATGCTTGGCCAGACCGTAAGGGTTGCTCGGCTGCGGCGCGGAGCTTTCGCTGAGCGGACCGCTTTGCATGCCGTATTCGAAACAGGTGCCGGTGACCAGCACCTGCTGCACGCCCGCCTCGACCGCGCTTTTGATAAAGCGGTAATCGGCCATCAGGTTGTGCTCGAAATGGAACAGCGCCCGATAGTTCGGCAAGCCCGGCCAGGCCAGATGCGCCAGCGCATCGATACCAACGGTCAACGCAGCGACATCGAGATCGGCGGCGTGAATATCCGCGCTCACAAACTCGACGTCGTTGATCCACGGCATGCCTTGCGCGGTTTCTGCGTTGCGCGCCACGGCGCGGATCTCGCAGCCACGGGCCAGCAACGCCGCAACCAGATGGCGGCCGACAAAACCGGTAGCGCCGGTAACCAGTACCTTCACAGCACTTTCAACTCGGGCACGGCGATCACAAAGCGGCCGTCCCACTGACGCACTTGCGCCAGTTGCTGACTGACTTCGTGCAGCAGGTTCCACGGCAGCACCAGCACGTAGTCCGGTTTTTCGATGTCGATCTGCGCGGGCGCAACGATCGGAATGCGACTGCCCGGCAGGAATTTACCCTGCTTGTGCGGGTTGGCATCAGCCACCCAGGCGAGCAGGTCCGGTTTGACCCCGGCGTAGTTGAGCAAGGTGTTGCCCTTGGCCGCCGCGCCGTAACCGACTACCCGCTTGCCGTCGGCCTTGGCCTGCAACAGAAAGCGCAGCAAGTCATGCTTGATGCGTTCAGCGGCAGGCGCGAGGGTTGCGTAGTACTCGACGGTTTTTACCCCGGCCTCCAACTCGGCTTGCAGCTGTTGTTGCACCGCTGGTTGAACCGCGCGGCGTTCACCGTCCTTGCGCTGGACGAACACCCGCAGCGAACCGCCGTGGGTGGTCAGTTGGCTGACGTCGAAGACTTCCAGACCATTGCGCTCGCACAGGGTCTGCACGGCGGTCAGCGACAGGTAGGAATAGTGTTCGTGATACAGCGTGTCGAACTGCGCGCCAGCCATCAGCGTCAGCAGTTGCGGGAATTCGAAGGTGGCGACGCCGGTCGGCTTGAGCAGCGTCGCGAAGCCACCGAGGAAATCGTTGATGTCCGGCACATGGGCGAGCACGTTGTTGGCCGCCATCAGGTCAGCGCCCCAACCTTCGCTTTTCAGTTGCGCAGCAGTGTCGCAACCGAAGAACAGTTCGCGGATCTCCAGGCCTTTTTCGCGTGCCGCTTGTGCAGTGCTGCGCGTCGGTTCAACGCCCAGGCAGGCAATGCCGCGAGCGGCGACGTATTGCAGCAGGTAACCGTCGTTGGCGGCGACTTCAACCACACGGCTGTCGGCGGTCAGGCCGAAACGCTCGACCATCTCGGCGACATAGCGCTCGGCATGGGCCAGCCAGGTGCTGGAGAACGAACTGAAATAGGCGTACTCGGCGTCGAACAAGCTGTCGGCGCTGGTGTAATCCTCGGTCTGTACCAGCCAGCATTGCTGGCACACCGCGACCTTCAGCGGCACCCACTGCTCAGCCTGTTCAAGACGATCAGCGTGCACATAGGCGTTGGACGGTGGCGAGGTGCCGAGGTCGATCAGCGGCAGGCTCAGCGGTGCGGCGCACCCACGGCAGTTCATAGACGCACTCCAGCAAAGTGTTGATCGAGCGCGGGATGGCTGGAATCACGCGCTGACAAATTATTGACAGGCAACGGCCAGGCAATCGCCAGCCGTGGATCATTCACCGACAGCCCGCCCTCGTGCTCCGGCGCGTAATCGGCGCTGTGCAGGTAAAGCAGTTCGGCGTCTTCGGTGAGGGTCTGGAAACCATGGGCGAACCCGGCCGGAATCAACAGACTGCGGCCGTCGCCAACCTTCAGATGCTCGGCGTGCCAGTGCAGAAAAGTCTCGGAGTCAGGGCGCAGATCCACCGCCACGTCCCACACTTCACCGCGCAGGCAAGTGATCAGTTTGGCTTCCGGGGCATTGGCATTCTGATAATGCAGACCACGCACACTGCCCTTTTCACGGGTGCAGGAATGGTTGATCTGACGGATATGGAACTCACTGCCAAACGCACTCAGGCTGCCTTCGCAGAACAGCCGGGCAAAGTGTCCGCGCTGATCTTCGAAACGTTTGTGCTGGACGCTGAACAGTCCGGCCAGCGGCAATGCCTTCAGGGAGAATTCGCTCACAACGCGCCTCGGTACAGGTTCAGTTGGCCGAGAGTGACGTTGCGCATGTCATCGCCGTTCTGCCACGCCAGATGCCAGTCGAGGGTCTGGGCCAGACATTGTTGCAAGGTCCAGCGCGGATGCCAGCCAAGTACTTGGCGTGCGCGGCTGCTGTCCAGACGCAGCAGGCCGGCCTCGTGCAGTTCGCTTTTTTCGATGCGCAAACCGCACGCCTGCGGCCAGCGGCTGGCGAGCAATTCGACCACTTCGCCGACACTGCACATGTCCGCTTCACCCGGGCCGAAGTTCCATGCCCCGGCGTATTCCGGGCCTTGTTCGTAGAGACCGGCGGCCAGTTGCAGGTAACCGGCCAGCGGCTCCAGCGCGTGCTGCCACGGGCGCACGGCTTGCGGATAACGCAGGGTCACCGGTTCGTCGGCGCTCCACGCTTTGAGCACGTCGGGAATCAGGCGCTCCGGGGCAAAATCGCCGCCGCCCAAGACGTTGCCAGCGCGCGCGGTGGCCAGGGCCAGACCGTGCTCGGCGTACTTGTCCGCCGGGAAAAACGACGCGGCATACGACTGTGCGAGCAATTCACAGCAGGCCTTGCTGCTGCTGTAAGGATCGTGGCCACCAAGGGCTTCGTCTTCGCGATACGGCCACAGCCATTCCTTGTTGGCGTAGACCTTGTCAGTGGTCACCAGCACGCAGGCGCGCACGCAACCGACCTGACGAATCGCTTCGAGCAGGTTCAGCGTGCCCATGACGTTACTGGAGTACGTGCCGAGCGGATCGCGATAGCCTTCGCGCACCAACGGCTGAGCCGCCAGGTGCAGAACGATCTCAGGCTCGGTGTCGGCGATGATTTCCAGCAAGGCACCGAGATCCCGCAGATCACCGCGCTGATCGTTGATGCCCTCATGCACCTGCGCAAGTTCGAACAAGCTCGGCTCAGTCGACGGATCCAGGGAAAAGCCGCTGACTTGCGCGCCGAGGCTTTGCAGCCACAGGGTCAGCCAGCTGCCTTTGAAACCGGTGTGTCCGGTGACGAGGACGCGTTTGCCGCGCCAGAAATCCGCACTCAGGCCCATTGCTTCCATGGGGCCTCCCCGCTCTGCCACAGCGCTTCGAGATGGTTCTTGTCGCGCAGGGTGTCCATCGGATGCCAGAAGCCTTCGTGCTCGAAGGCTTTCAACTGTTCGTCCGCGGCCAGACGCGCCAGCGGTTCGGCTTCCCAAGTGGTGGCGTCATCGGCGATGTACGGCAGCACTTTCGGCGAGAGCACGAAGAAGCCGCCATTGATCCAGCCACCGTCACCGCGAGGCTTTTCGGTGAAGCCCAGCACTTGATCACCCTGACGCTCAAGCGCGCCGTAGCGGCCCGGCGGTTGCACGGCAGTGACGGTCGCGAGACGGCCGTGGCCTTTATGGAAATCCACGAGTTGAGCAATGTTGATATCGGAAACGCCGTCGCCGTAGGTGAAGCAGAACGCCTCTTCATCCTTGAGGTAACGGCCGGCACGCAGCAGACGACCACCGGTCATGGTTTCCTCACCGGTGTCGATGAGCGTGACGCTCCACGGCTCGCTGTAATTCTGGTGCACGTCCATGCGGTTTTCACGCATGTTGAAGGTGACGTCAGAGGTGTGCAGGAAGTAGTTGGCGAAGAAGTCCTTGATCGCATAGCCCTTGTAGCCGAGGCAGATCACGAAGTCGTGAATTCCGTGGGCGGAATACTGCTTCATGATGTGCCAGAGAATTGGCTTGCCGCCGATCTCGATCATTGGCTTGGGCTTGAGGTGCGACTCTTCACTGATGCGCGTGCCGAGGCCACCCGCCAAAATAACTGCCTTCATCGTCTCCCCTCTTGTTCTTCACCGGGCTGCGCATGGCTTTGTTGAGCGCTGCGGGCCGTCTGGCTAAACCTTTTGCCGCTCCGGGCGCCGCTGGAGTGACCGCGAGCGCTCGTTTTATGGCGATTT
Source organism: Pseudomonas sp. 29 (assembly GCF_002754355.1). Taxonomy (NCBI): domain Bacteria; kingdom Pseudomonadati; phylum Pseudomonadota; class Gammaproteobacteria; order Pseudomonadales; family Pseudomonadaceae; genus Pseudomonas; species Pseudomonas sp. 29. The sequence goes on along the minus strand of NZ_PEEY01000001.1, from coordinate 4,642,312 downwards.
ACAGGGGACTTGCAGGAAACGCGCCAGCTCCACAAGCCCCCTCACCCTAACCCTCTCCCAAAGGGAGAGGGGACTGACCGAGGTGTTTGGGAGAGCTACGTGATCTGGCTTAATGATTCTGGACACCCCTAAAGGGCGTTAATCTACGCCCAACGAAGAGGTGTGATTTGACCAGAAGATATTTTTCGACAGATTTCAAACGGGATGCGGCTTGCCTGGTTTTGGATAAAGACTATTCGGTGAGTGAAGCCTGCGAAGCAATGGGCGTGGGCCCTACAGCTCTGCGCCGCTGGGTTGAGCAACTGCGTGCGGAGCGCAGCGGCAAGACGCCTGAGAAGTCCAAGGCCATGACCGTTGACCAACAACGCATCCAGGAACTGGAAGCAACAATTCGACGGATTGAGCGCGAGAAGGAAATTTTAAAAAAGGCTACAGCTCTCTTGATGTCGGATTCCCTCGATCGGTAAGGCTGGTCGAGGAGTTAAGCGAGCAATATCCAAGATCCGAGTTGTGTGGCGTGTTTGGTATCAACCGCAGCAGTTATTACGAGCGTCTGAAACAGCGGGCGAAAGTGCATGTCGGACGCGATCGCCTAAAGATCAAGGCTGCCGAATTACATGAGCAAAGTCGCGGCTCAATGGGCGCGCGCAGCCTGTCAAAAGCGCTGTGTAACGAAAAAGAGTCGGTAGGTCGTTACATGGCTCGTAGCCTGATGCGCGAGCTCGGTTTGAAGAGCCAGCAACGGCGCAGGCATCGGTACAAACCCAGCGGTGCGGAGGCGCAATACGCCCCCAATCATTTGGAGCGTAAATTCAATGTCGAGGCCCCCAATCGAGTGTGGTGTGGCGACGTAACTTACATTTGGGCCGGTACTTACTGGGTTTATCTGGCTGCTGTACTTGATCTGCATGCCCGCCGCATCGTCGGCTGGGCGATGTCCAGAAGTCCGGATTCAGCTCTGACCTGTCGAGCGTTAAAGATGGCTTTCGAGTCGCGAGGACGCCCTGAAAACCTAATGTTCCATTCGGATCAGGGCTGTCATTACAGCAGTAAAGTGTTTCGTGAAACGCTGGCGGACATGCGCATAAAACAAAGCATGAGTCGACGAGGAAACTGCTGGGACAACGCCCCGATGGAGCGTTTCTTTGGCAGTTTGAAATCTGAATGGATACCCAAGGCTGGCTACCGAAACGAAGATGAGGCCAGTACCGATGTATTGCGCTACCTGACCCATTATTACAATCGGATCAGGCTGCACAGTCACAATGGCTACCGAACTCCGGTGGACATGGAGGCCCTGGCGGCATGAAAAAGGGTAAAACCCTATAACCGTGTCCAGTATCGTTTGACCAGATCAACGCCGACGTGAAAGACCGAGTCGAGCTCAGATTCTGAAACAGATCAAAAGCCCCTCACCCTAACCCTCTCCCGGAGGGAGAGGGGACTGACCGAGGTGTTTGGGAGAGCTACGCCGACGTGAAATACCGAGTCGAGCTCAGGTTTTGAAAGGCCCACAAATCGGCTCCCTCTCCCTCGGGAGAGGGCTGGGCGGGCGGCGTTCCGATGAGGGGAAAACCCACCACAAATCCAAAGCCGACCACGCCCCTCTCCTCACCACTCAACAGGATGAGCGTTAGCTCGGCTGCAGCTCTTGATCTGTAGGGCGACGTCGGAAGGCTGAGTGGAGGGATTGATCCGGGCGTGGGAGCGCAGCGACCGTTTGGCGAAGCCAAACACAGCGAGAGGAGGTGCAGCGAAGCAAACCGTAGGCGCTGCGCCCGGATCGATCCCGCAGCGAAGGAACCCCGAGCCCCAGCGAGCGGGCCGTACGCAGGAGCAAGCGTTTTTGGTTACTTTTTAGGCGTTTGTAAAAAGTGACCCGCCGTAAGGGCGGAACCCTAATCAGCAACCCCCGCAGCAACGGATACACCCCCAAAACCCCAAGAGCCTGGTCGGCCCAAAGGCCGCCAAGCCCGGCTCGATCAATCCGCCAGCCAGCCGTATTCCCAGTAGCGCAAGTTATCGCCGCGCAATACGTAATCGCGCAACACCACCTCACGCAATTCATCGCCCATGCGATAACTGGCATCCGGATCGGCCAAGTGCATACGGATCGCTTGCAGCCATTCATCCGTACTGTTGGTCTTGATCCGCGTGCACGGCAAATAACCGCGATAGGCCTCGGTATCCGTACAGATCACCGGGTAACCGCAGGCGCCGTATTCCAGTAGCCGCAAGTTGCTCTTGCAGTCGTTGAAGATATGGAATTCCAGCGGCGCCAGTGCCAGATCGAGGTTGAGACTGGCCAGTTTTGCCGGGTACACGTCCAGACCGATGACACCATGGAACTCATGCATGTACGGCCGCAGATCATCCGGGCACATGCCGAAAAACACCCAGTCGACTTCATTGGCCAGTTCACGAACGACCTCGGCGATCACCGCCAGATCACCGTGGTGACTGGTGCCGCCGCCCCAGCCGACCCGCGGTTTCTTCGAGGTCCGACGCTGGCTGCGCAGGTGGCCCCACAAGTCCTTGGCCAACATGTTGGGGACGACACGAATGTCGTGGTGCATGTCCGACAGCACATTAGCCAGTGGTGCGGTGGATACGACCGCGCGATCACACAGCCCGATCGCACGCCGCACCATGCGCTCCATATCCTGCTTGCTCGGCATGTTACGGATGTGCGCATTGCGGTGGGGAACATCAATGACGTAGTCGTCGAGTTCGAAGATCCGTCGAGCGTTGAAGTACTTTTTCAGCGGTGGGATTTCATCGATGGCGTACTCCGAGTAGCGCCCTTGCAGAACGATCACATCAGGCGACTGACGTTCGATGTCGATGATCGACGGCAAGCCGTAGCAAATACGCCCTTCCGCCCGATTGGCCGCTTCCAGCTCGATCATCGGCTGGCTCATGCGGTAATGGCCAATAGCTGAAGCATTGATCGGCACCACCAGCAGATTGGGCAGCTGTGCCTTGGAGAACGCACTCCATCCGGTACGCAGACCCGGCTCCAGACTGAAGTTGGTGGCGCCCACGCCCTGCAACGTCAGGTTGACGTTGTAGGCCGGGTCTCGCGCCACCAGCGGCAACCAGCGCTGGTAAAACGTCTCCCGCTCCTCGGTGTGCAGCGCTTCTTCCTCCGGTGTCGCCATCGCATTTGGCCGCGCACCCACAGCCAGGATCGCATTGGGGTTCAACACCACCAGATAACCGTCGCGGCCAACGCGCAGACACAGGTCCACGACATTGAGCGTTTGTTTGAGGTCCTGCTCGTCCAGCCCGCCGGCAGCTTCGAACACCGACTTGCGAATCATCAGGCAATCACCGCCGACGGCACTCAGGTCATGCACCGCCTGCAGGCGATGCATGTACCCTTCCGACTGCATCGGCTGGCCATAGAACGGCAACCCGACCGGCCCGTTCAAGCCAAGAATCAGCCCGGCGTGCAGTACGCCGCCGTCCGGATTGAACAGCTTGGCGCCAACCACCCCGACTTCCGGGCGTTGCGCATGATTGAGCAGTTCGTCGAGCCAGTCGTTCCGGGTGATCACCGCAAAGGCGTTGAGCATCAACACATACTCACCGCGCGCCTGGCTGACGGCATAGTTGTGCACCGCTGCCGCGTTACCCTTTTGCGGGTAGCTCAGCACGCGAATCCGCTCGCTGCCCAGTTGTGCCATACCGTCCAGCCAAGCCAACGCTTCAGCGCTTTCGCTGCCGTTATCGACCAAGAGCAATTCGTACTCGGTGTAGTCGGTCTTTTCCAGCAATGTCTCGACGCAGCGTTGCAAGGCAGCCGTCTGGTCCTGCGTGACAATGACCACCGACACCAATGGGCGCCGGGCATGGTGATAGTCGACACGATTGAGCAGCCCGCCGTTACGGTCGCGAATGTCGTGAGCGATGCCAAGGCGTTGCAGATGCGCTTCGAGGATTCGCGGACTTTGCTGCGCAACGCCAGGATCAGTGAGCCATTGCGACAGATCGAATTTCGACTCCAGCAACACTTCAGCAATGTGCCCGACCACTTGCAGGCCATCGCTTTCAACCATGCGCCACAGCACATCGTGGGGCGCGAGTTCGGCGAACGTCGAGGTAAAACCACCAAGCGCCAGGAACCGTTCGCGCTGGAACGCCAGCGCACGCCCGACGTAAGGGTAGCTGCGCATGAGGTCGAGGTTGAAATCCGGCTTGAACGCAGGCTCGGCCGACTCACCATCGCGCAGACTGCCTTCGTCGCTGTACAGGCATGTCAATGAGCTTGCGTGCGCAATGCGATCGGCCATCACCAACAATGCTGGCGCCACCGGGCAGTCACCTGGCTGCAACAGATAAAACCAGTCGGCGCCTTCCAGTTGCGGCAGCAGAGCGTTGATCTGCTCCAGGCCGTCACCCTGCAACGGCATGTGGAACACCCGATCGTCCAGCTTCGCCTCGCTGCAAGCCGTGGACAGCACCAGAACCAGCTCCGGCGGGTAATCCTGAGCGGCGAGTGCCGCAAGGGTGCGCTTCAGGCCATCGCGACTGCCTTGGGGATCAATGATGATCGGTACGATGCGCGGTCGGTACGGCCAGCCAGCGAGGGTTTCCGGCAGCCATTGGCGCTGCGCCTCGGTCAACACCCGAACCGCCAGCCATTGTGCATAGAGTTCGCCAAAACTGAAGCTGTCGACTCCGACCCCTAGCTCCTGACGGCTCTGCTTGGTGCCGAGGGTACGGCTCAGCGGCAGTTCTTCCCAGACCCGAGGTGTCTCATCGGCCTTGGTCAACGGCACATAACGCACCCAGCCCGGCGCCGGTGCCGACTCGCCGCTGCGGACCTTGAGCATTTGCGAGATCCACTCGCGCTCGATCTCCGCCGCGTCTTTCATCGGTTGCTGCGCGCTCAGACGCTCGGGGTAGAGACGCTCGGCACTCAGTACGTTGTTGGAGACCACCAGATTGCCGCGCCGCAACAGACAGACGTACAAGGCAAAATCCAGCGTCGCAACGAAGCAGGCACCCTCCTCGGTCAAGGCTGGCAAAAGCTCCACAACATCGCTACGGCGAAACAGCGCACTACTGAATCCACCCAGTACGTTGACCGGGAATTTTTCAAAGATGCTCAGTACATCGTCGCCTTTGAGCAAGCCACTGGCCGGCGACAATGAGCTGTTTTCCAGACGTGCGGGCAGGATGATGTCGTTGGCATCCCACAACAACCGTTGCGCTACCACCAGACTGACTTCGTCACGCCGCAGCTCGTGGGCTTGCTGTTCGATACAGGCCGAATACAGCAGGTCATCGTCGCACAGGAATTTGATGAACTCGCCCCGGGCTTGCTCAAGGCAGGCCTTCAGGTTACCGACCAGTCCCAGCGTTCGTGGGTTGCGCACGTAACGCACGGCAAAGCCGGTCTGCTCCGTCACCCGCGTAACGATGTCTTCAATCTCGTCGCCACGATTGTCATCGCACACGATGATTTCAAGATTGGCGTAATTCTGGCTGACAGCGCTGTTCAGCGTCCGCTCGAAGAAGCGCGGATTGAAGGCGGGAATGACAAGACTGACAAGAGGGAGTGAATTCACGGCGGGCTCACAGGCGGTGCGAGCCCGCTCGGAAAAGCGAGCCCTTGATACCGCTAAAAACATGACTGAGTGGCAGGGTAAACGGGCGCTTACGCGCCCGTTGAGGATCAGATCTTGTTGAACAGACCCAACTGGCTGATCTTGCTGAACGCAAGCTGCGAAGCTTGCAGCATGGTCTGCTGCAGGGTCAGTCGCGTCATCACTTCAGCCGGATCCGAATCGCGAATGGAACCTTGCGTGGTGGTATTCGCGGTGCTCAGACTGTCATTGGTGGTGGCTTGCATTTCCAGCGCCTGACCACGGGCACCAATCTCGGTCACCGCAGCGCCGATTTGATTGTTGGCCGCGTCGATGTTGCCGAGGCCCGCCTCCATGGCGCCCTGGAATTTCTGCTTGGCCACCGGATCACCATCGATCGGTGTATTCAGAGCAGTAATCATCTGACCGAGGGTGTCGAGCACGTTCTGGGTCTGGTGATCATTTGGGCGGATCGAGAACTGATCACCCGCGGCCGGTGCGCTGCCCAGAGCAAAGGTCACGCCTGCCGCCGTGGCGTTGCTACCGGCCACAGTGCCCGAGGACACCGGTTTGCTGTCCGCAGTCACCGGCGCAGCATACAGATCGAATGCGGTGGCGCTGGTGAACTTGAGAACGGCGCCGCCCTGCGGGAATGCCGCGGTGTACGCTGCCTGGTCAGTGATGCTCGAACCGGTAATCACGGCGGTCGACGGGTTACCCGGGCTGCGCGTGGTAGTGAACGAGTCAGGCGCGGTGGACAACTGGAAGCTGTGGCCGGCAATGACCGCGTCCGGGTTGGTATCACCAGCCTTCAGGTTGATGTTCAGCTTCATGTCGACGCCACGGAAGCTGACCGTCTGGTTGGCACCGCTGCTGTTGCTGACCAAACCGTTCTGGCTCGCCTCAGCCGTCACGTCGTTGCCAAGGGCATCGGTGATTTTCAGCTGGGTGCTGCTGAGGAAGCTGACGGTATACGGCTGGCCAGCGGTGAACTTGGAGTTGTAAGTGGCTACGGTACCGATCGTGCCGTTGGACAGTACGACGCGACCGTCATCCACTGCCGGTGCGGTCATGGCGACGTTGGTACGCGCGGTATTGATGGTCTGCTGGAAAGCAGCCCAACCGGTGGTGTTGGTGCCGATCGTCATGCCATCGCCGATGCCCAGATTGATCGTGGTCTGGTCACCGTTGTAGCTGTAGGTGCCGTCGGCATTCTGCGAATACGGCGCGGTGTCAGTCTTCGAACCAGAGAACAGGTAGTTGCCGCTGGCATCCTTGGCGTTCATCAGACCCAGCACTTGTTGCTGGATCTGGCCCATTTCCGAAGCGTAAGCCTGGCGGTCCTTGTCGGTGGCCGTGCCATTGTTGGCGGCCAGGGCGAGTTCCTTGGCGCGGGCCAACGCGGTGGTGATCGAATCCAGCGTGGATTCTTGCACGGTCAATGCACTTTTGGTGCTGTCGACGTTGGTCTTGTACTGATCGAGCATCGCGGCCTGCTGGCCCAGTTGCAGCAAGCGCCCGGCACCGATCGGATCATCGGCGGCGGTATTGATGCGCTGCAGGCTGCTCGCCTCGCTGGCGGTGGCGACGGCCTTGTTGAAGTTACGCTGATAGTCCGACGCTTGCGTGCCGTAATACTGGGCGGTGGAAATGCGCATGAATTACGACTCCTTAAAGGCTGTTGATCAGCGTGGCGAAAGTTTCCTGCGCAGCTTTGATGATCTGCGAAGACGCTGTGTAGTACTGCTGATATTTGACCAGGTTGCCGGTTTCTTCATCCAGGTTGACCCCGGACAGCGAATCGCGCGCGCCTTTGGCGTTATCCAGAATCGCCGAGGTCGCGGCGCTGTCGGACTTGCCTTGGGCGGTTTTGGTACCGACGTTGGTCACCAGCTTGTTGTAGGCGTCAGTCAGGCTGATGCCCTTGCTCGCCGAACCGGTATCGACGGTCTGCGCCGTTTGCAGGGCGACCAGCGATTGCGCGTTGCGGTTGTCCGAAGACGCCGCACCGGTGAGATTCATGGTGAAGGTTTCGCCGGACTTCGGCGTGCCGCCAACGGTGGTCTGTACGGAGAATGTCTTCTGCACGTTCGGCGTAACACTGGTGTCCATCACCGGGTTGCCGCTGGCATCGACGATGCCGACTTTCAGGTCTAGCGTGTTCGATTGACCGGGAACGATAGTGCCGCTGCTGATGAGGCCGCCCTTGGCATCCACAAAGGTGTAGGACTGGCTGCCCCCGGTGACCGCACCAAACACCAGTTTGACCGGCGTCGAGTTCTTCAGCGCCGCTTGCATGTCAGCCTGGGCAGTCGGGTTGTAGATATCGATTTTGCTGTTGAGCGTCGGCTGGGTGAAAGTGCCCAGACCGTTGGCGCTCGCCACACCGGTCAACGGACCGGCCGCAGCGATTTTCTTCGGATCGGTGAGCACTGTCTGGATGCTCGCCGCCGCATTGCGGGTCGGCGTGACTTTGAAGCTGTCACCAGCGCTCAACGCACCACCTTTGAGCGCGAGGGTGAAACCGTCGATCACTGGAGGTGGATTGGTCGTCGTGCTGAACGCACCCAGATCGGTGCCGTCGGAGCGCTTGACCGTGTAGTCAGTGGCACTGGTGAACGTCACCTGATAATCGCTGGTGGTCAGCTTGCCGGTGTCCTTGATGGTGACATCGAGGTTACCCGAACCGGTGCTGTTGCCCGACTGCGCGATGCTGCGCGAACTGATCAGCGCGGCACTGTTGATGTTGTTGAAAATCGCCGCGCCGAAGTCACCGTTCTTGTCGATGCCCTGGGCTTGCTGACTGTTGACCTGATCAGCGATCACCAGCGCCACGCGGCCCAGCTCGTTGAGCGACGGGTCGAGGACTTCTTTGCGGTAAGTCAGCAGGCCGCCGATTTCACCGCCGCTCATCGCCGAGGTGATGTCGATGGTACTCGAACCGCGATCCATCTGGATGGCCATGCGCGACGGGTCGTCTTTGCTCGCGACCATGCTCAGCGTGTTGGTGGTGTTGCCGATCACCAGCGGCTGACCGCTACCGATGTAGACGTCGAAACTGGTGCCACGCTCGACGATTTGTGCACCCGTCAGCTCAGAGAGCTGGCGCACGGCTTCGTTGCGGCTGTCGAGCAGATCGTTCGGCGCACCGCCACTGGTGGAGATCTCGCCGATTTTCTGGTTCAGGTTGGCAATCGAGGTGGCCAGTTTGTTCACCTGGGCCGTCATGTCGCCAAGGCTGCCGTTGATGGTGGTGTTCTGGTCGTTGAGCTGTTTGGCGATGGTATTGAAGCGACTGGTCAGCGCCTGCGCACCGGTCAGCACCGATTGGCGGGAGGTGTCATCGGTCGCCGACGTCGAAACGCCCTGCATCGTGGTGAAGAACTTCTGCAGCACACCGGTCAGGCCGGTGTTGGTGTCCGACAGCATCGAGTCCAGCGGTGTGGCCTGCGCCAGGTAAGCAGCCGATTCGCTGTCGAGCGAAGTAGCGGTGTGCAGCTGGCTTTCCAGGTAAGAGTTATACACCCGGCGCACGTCGGCCAGGGTCGTGCCCGTACCGATGAACACGGTGCCGAACTGCTGCGAGGATTTGGTGCCCTGCACGGTTTGCTGACGTGAATAACCGGCGGTGTCGACGTTGGCAATGTTGTTGCCTGTCGTAGCCAAAGAGGACTGGCTGGCCGACAGTCCCGACATCCCGATATTGAGCAAACTCATGGTTCAGACCTTATACCTTGTGCCTTATAAAGGCGTGGTGGATACACCCGCCGCAGCGTAGTTTTGGAAACTGTTCATCTGCTTGGCAATCTGCGAAATCTTGCTTGCGTAGTTCGGGTCGGTGGCGTAACCGGCCTTCTGCAACTCGCGTACAAACTGTTCTGGGTTATCGGCAGACTTCAGCACATCTTGATAGCGATTATTGCTCTGCAGCAAAGTCACCAGATCGTGGAAGCTGTCCTTGTACGAGGCGTAGGAACGGAACTCGGCCGTCTCCTTGACCATCTCGCCATTGCGAAACTCGCTGGTGATCGCCCGGGCCGAATCACCCTTCCAGTTGCTGCTCGCCTTGATGCCGAACAGGTTGTGGCTGCTACTGCCATCCTGGGCACGCATGACCGACTTGCCCCAACCGGTTTCCAGCGCCGCCTGTGCCACCAGATAACGCGGATCGACGCCGATGCGGTCGGCCGCTTCCTTGGCCATCGGCAGCATGGTGTTGACGAATTCGTCGGCGGAACTGAAAGCTTTCTTCGCCGGCGCCAGTGGAATCTGCGCCATGGCGCGACCGTAGATCTGCATCTGCCCGCCCGAGGCCTTCTCGGTCTCGGCGCGGGCCAGCCAGTCGCCGTTGTACAACGGGCCGGCGCCAGTGGTGGCAGCGGTTGTCGCACGCTGCGGCAATTGATTGGCGGCCGCCGGCGTCGCCGACGGCACCAGACCTGCGAGCAAACGATCGGCCAGTTTCGGCGGCAAGGCCAGCCGACGCTGATTGATCAACGCCATGTCATTGCGGTGGGAAATATCGGTGTTCGGTGCATTCACCGAACGCGAGGCCCACAGCGGACGCTCACCATTGAGGCGCGACAACGGGCCATTGGTGGCGACGGTTCCCGCGGCAATCGGCGTCACCACGGCAGCGGCCTTGGCCTTGGCTTCTTCCTGCTTGGCCGCGGACGCGGCAGCAGCCTCGCCCGGCGCCATCGGTTTGTTCTTCGACATCTGACGCATCAGCACGTCAGCCAGACCGATACCACCGCCCTCGCGAGACATGGAAACGGCCAACTGCTGATCGTACATTTCCTGATACTGCTTGGCCGCTGGCGTGTTGAGCGGATTGTCCTGGCCCAGCGCTTCAGTGGCCGAGCGCATCGACTTGAGCATTTCGCCAAGGAACAGCGATTCGAACTCCTGCGCCACTTTGCGCATGTTCGCATCGCTGTTCTTGTCGCCGACCTTGAGTTGGTTCAGACGATTGAGGTCCGAGTAGGAACCCGAATCGCTGCTGCTGACCATACCGCTCTTGCGCATATCCATGATGGTCGGCCTCAGATCACGATCAGGTCGGCTTGCAACGCGCCGGCCTGCTTCAGTGCTTCAAGGATCGCCATCAAGTCACCCGGTGCCGCGCCGACCTGGTTCACCGCACGGACGATTTCGTCGAGGGTGGTGCCAGGGCCGAACTTGAACATCGGTTTGGCTTCCTGCTCGGCATTCACCCGCGAGCGCGGCACGACAGCGGTCTGGCCGTTGGACAGCGGGCCGGGCTGGCTGACGATCGGGTCTTCGGTGATGGTCACGGTCAGGCTGCCGTGGGTCACGGCGGCTGGCGACACTTTCACGTTCTGGCCGATGACGATGGTGCCGGTACGCGAGTTGATAATGACTTTCGCCACCGCCTGACCCGGATCGACTTCGAGGTTTTCCAGGATCGACAGGTAGTCGACGCGCTGGCTCGGATCGAGCGGCGCAGTGACACGGATCGAACCGCCGTCGATGGCTTGCGCAACGCCAGGGCCAAGCATGTCGTTGATCTTGTCGACGATACGTTTGGCGGTGGTGAAGTCGGAACGGTTGAGGTTCAGCGTCAGGCTGTTGCCCTGGTTGAAACCGCTCGGCACCGAACGTTCTACCGACGCACCGCCCGGGATACGGCCGGCCGACGGAACGTTGACGGTGATCTTCGAACCGTCACGCCCTTCGGCATCAAAACCGCCGACCACCAGGTTGCCCTGAGCGATGGCGTAGACGTTGCCGTCGATACCCTTGAGCGGGGTCAGCAACAAGGTGCCGCCACGCAGGCTCTTGGAGTTACCGATCGAGGACACGGTGATGTCGACCTGCTGACCCGGCTTGGCGAACGCAGGCAGATCGGCACTGATCGACACCGCCGCAACGTTTTTCAACTGCACGTTGCCCGATCCCGGCGGCACCTTGATGCCGAACTGCGAGAGCATGTTGTTGAAGGTTTGCAGGGTGAACGGGGTTTGCGTCGTCTGGTCGCCGGTGCCGTTAAGCCCGACCACCAGGCCGTAACCGATCAACTGGTTGGAACGCACGCCGGAAATGCTGGCGATATCTTTCAGCCGCTCGGCGTGGGCAGCAAAGGCTGCGGACATCAGCGCCGCAGCGAGCATGAGGCTCTTGAAATTCAAAGTCGCCACCTAGAAAGGGAACAGCGGGCTGAGGAAGAAACGGTCGAACCAGCCTGGCTGACTCGCATCGGCAAACGAGCCGGTGCCCGAGTAGGTGATGCGCGCATCGGCAACACGAGTCGACGACACGGTGTTGTCAGTGGCGATGTCATCGGCACGCACCAGACCGGCAATCCGCACCAGCTCATCACCGGTGTTGAGGGTCATCCACTTCTCACCGCGCACAGCAATGATGCCGTTGGGCAAGACGTCGGCCACAGTCACGGTGACCGAACCGGTCAGGGTGTTGCCCTGCGCGGCCTTGCTGTCGCCCTTGGTGGCGCGGTCGCCGCTGTAGCCAACGTCCAGACTCAGATCGTTACCGCCCAACGGGTTGTTGGTGGTACCGCTGCCGCCGAACAACGAGGTCAGACCGATACCGGTCTTGCTGTTCTTGGCCACTTGCGAGTTGGCGTTCTTGCTCGCCTGGGTCTTCTCGTTCAGGGTGATGGTGATGATGTCACCGACCCGGAAGGCCTTGCGGTCGCTGTACAGGTTCTGCTCGAAGCCGGCCTGATAGATCGAGCCGTTATTGGCGGCAGCCGGCAACGGCGTGCGCGGCAACACCGGGGCGTAGTAAGGGTCATTGGGCTTGGGCGTCGGAGCGACGCAGCCCGCGAGCGAGACGACCCCACTCAATGCCAGAACAGATACAAAGCGATTCATGACCCTACCTCACGGTGTTGCAGGCGACCTCATGGCCGCCTCATAGACTTGATTACAGATTCTGCGTTACGAACGAGAGCATCTGGTCGGCGGTGGAGATCACCTTGGAGTTCATCTCGTAAGCGCGCTGAGTGGTGATCATGTTGACCATCTCTTCAACGGTGCTGACGTTGGACGTTTCCAGGGTGTTCTGCAGCATGGTGCCAAAACCGTTCAGGCCCGGCGTGCCGACTTGCGGGGCACCCGATGCAGCGGTTTCGAGGAACAGGTTGTTGCCCACCGCTTGCAGACCGGCCGGGTTGATGAAGTCGGCGGTTTGCAGGTTGCCGATCACTTGCGCTGCCGGGTTGCCGGCGATGGTTACCGACACAGTGCCGTCACGGCCGACGGTGAAGGTCTGGGCATCGTTCGGAATGACGATGGCCGGTTCCAGAGCGAAACCGCTGGCGTTGACGATCTGGCCGTTGGAATCGAGGTGGAAGGTACCGTCACGGGTGTAGGACGTGGTGCCGTCCGGCTGCAGGATCTGGAAGAAACCGCGACCGTCGATGGCCATGTCCAGCGGCTGCTCGGTGGTTTGCAGGCTGCCGGCGGTGAAGTTTTTCTGGGTGCCGACGATACGCACACCGGTACCCACTTGCAGACCCGACGGCAGTTCGCTGTCCTGAGTCGACTGGGCACCAGGCTGACGCTTGATCTGATAGAGCAGGTCCTGGAACTCGGCACGATCACGTTTGAAACCCGTGGTCGACACGTTCGCCAGGTTGTTGGAAATGGTGGTCAGGTTGGTGTCCTGGGCGGACAGACCGGTTTTGGCAACCCATAGAGCCGGAAGCATTCGATTCTCCTCGTGCGCCTGTTTTTCGGCGCGACGTTCTGATAATTAGCTGATCTGCAAGACCCGAGCCATGGCCTGGTCATCGTCTTTGGCGGTGTTCATCATCTTGACGTGCAACTCGAACTGCTTGGCCAGGGCCAGCACCGAGGTCATCTCTTCAACGGCGTTGACGTTGCTCGACTCGAGGAAACCCGACACCAGTTTGACGTTGGCATCAGCCGGCGCAGGCTGGCCGTCCTTGGTGTAGATCGAGCCGTCGAGGCCCTTGTTCATGTTCTTGATGTCCGGGTTGACCAGCTTGATCCGGTCGACCTCCGCCATGACACGCGGGCCTTCGCCCATCGCACGAATACTGATGGTGCCGTCTTCACCGACTTCGATCTGCTGCTCGGGCGGCACGGCGATCGGACCGCCATTGCCCATCACCGGCATACCGTTGCCGGCGCGCAATACGCCGAGGGCGTCGACGTTGAGGCTGCCGGTGCGCACGTAGCTTTCGCCGCCGTTCGGGTTCTGCACCGCGATCCAGCCATTGCCGGTGACGGCGACGTCGAGGTCACGACCGGTCTGCACCAGCGAGCCCGGGGTGAAGTCGGTGGCGGGCCGTTCGCTCATGGCAAACGCACGCGCCGGAAAGCTGTCACCGAACACCGGCATCGAACGCGCCTGCTCCAGGTCGCGCTGAAAGCCGTTGGTGGAGATGTTCGCCAGGTTGTTGGCATGAGCCTTCTGCGCCAGTGCGTTCTGGCTGGCGCCGGTCATTGCCACATAAAGGTACTTGTCCACACTCTTTCCTCTGCATGCCGGACGTTTGCCGCCCACCGCTGTACTGCTGAGCCATAAGCAATTTGCAGACCAACTTTTTTCTGGCGGGCAAAGGCCCGGTAAACAAAGGACTTGGGGGATGGCGAGAGGAAATTTGAAATGTATCGAAGTCGAAAAACCGGCGGTGTTATGCCGCTTGGCGGCAAAGGATCAAAAGATGATCGTTCCCACGCTCCGCGTGGGAATGCCTCAATGGACGCTCTGCGTCCGCTTTGGGACGCGGAGCGTCCCGGGCTGCATTCCCACGCAGAGCGTGGGAACGATCATGCTTGAGCTATGAATCGGTTTTACCGACTTCATACTCGCGCAGTTTATTGGCAATGGTGGTGTGCGAAACCCCCAGCCGCTTACCCAATTGCCGACTGCTCGGATGCTCGGAATACAACCGCTCCAGCACCGCTTTCTCGAAGCGCCCGACAATTTCGTCCAGGCCACCTTCCAGCGAGAAATCGCCAAGCGGCTGACGCACGCCGTAATCCGGCAGGCGAATATGCTCGGCCTTCACCGTGCCGCCATCGCACAGCGAAACTGCCTGAAACAAAACGTTCTCCAGTTGCCGCACGTTCCCCGGCCAGTGGTAATGACTGAGGCGATCCATCGCCGCCGGCGCCAGTTTCGGCAGTGTGCAACCGATCTGCCGACTGGCCTGATCGAGGAAGTGCTCGACCAGCGGCGTCAACCCGTCGAGGCATTCGCGCAGCGGCGGGATGTGCAGGGAGAGCACGTTCAAACGGTGATACAAGTCCTGACGAAACTCGCCGCGCGCGCACAACTCGGACAAGTCGACCTGCGTCGCACAGATGACCCGCACATCCAGATAAACCTCTTCATCACTGCCGACCCGGCGAAAGCAACCGTCCTGCAAAAAGCGCAGCAACTTCACTTGAAGACGCGGGCTCATCTCACCGACACCGTCAAGAAACAGCGTGCCGCCCGCCGTCAATTCCAGCAGCCCGAGCTTGCCTTCGGCGCGCGCACCTTCGAACGCGCCCGGGCCATAACCGAACAACTCAGTCTCGGCCATCGACTCCGGCAGGCCTGCGCAGTTGAGCGCCATCAACGGCGACTGCCCACGCGGACTGGCGAGGTGACAGGCGCGCGCAAGCAATTCCTTGCCGGTACCGGTTTCGCCCTCAATTAATAGCGGAGCGTCGAGCGGCGCCATACGCCGTGCTTCGCGCACCACGGCGGCCATCACTTTCGAGCTCTGGAAGATGCTGTCGAAACCACGCAGTTCCTGCTTGCGCACGTTATAGATACGCTCGCCAACGCGGTCAGCGCGATGCAAGGTCAGCACCGCACCGGCCATGGCCTCACTGTCGTCGTGCTCCGATTGCAGCGGCGCGATGTCGGCCAGAAAGATGTCGCCCTTGACCTTGACCCGCATGCCGTTGATTCGCGATTTGTTGGCGCGCACCAGCTCTGGCAAATCGAAATCCTCGGCGTAACGCGACAGCGGAATCCCCGGCACTTCATCGACGCGCACGCCGAGCAACTGCGCCGCCGCGCGGTTGGCCGCCACGATCGAGCCGCCCATGTCGATCGACAGCACCGGAAACTCCAGCGCGCCGAGCAGCGCATTCAACTCCATGTGCCGACGTTCGCTGGGCATCAGCCCAACCCGCTTGACGCCAAACACCCCGGCGATCGCCTCGAATTTCGGGCGCAACGCCTGGAACTGGATGTTGATCAGGTTCGGGCAATGCAGATAGATCGCGTTGCCATGCTCACCGCCGACCTCACCGCGCGCGACGTTGATCCCGTAGGCAACCAGCAGGTTGAGAATGTCGCGCAGGATGCCGATGCGGTTCTGGCAGTGGACTTTGATGCGCATATATAAGGCCCGACAAGATTGGGAGTTGAATACCGACCCTGTGGGAGCGAGCTTGCTCGCGAAGGCGTCAGCACATCCAGCATTGATGTGTCGGACCCAGCGCTTTCGCGAGCAAGCTCACTCCCACAGGTATTGCGGTGCGCCCGGAGCCCATTTTTCTGCCGAGGCACGCAGATAGTTGTCAAGATTATGTGACAGCCATCGGCCTTTTCAAACCCATGAATCACCGCAAATGCGAGATATCCGTCAAAGCGTAACGATTACTTTACAAATTCAGACGAATTTTCCTACGCGCATCGCGATCAACCTACTGCAAACCACATCGCTCTCAGGTAATTCTGAATCCATCGCTGGACATAACAAGAACGAATTCCCCTAGCAGGAGAGCAGTATGAAGCAGACGCAATACGTGGCCCGCGAGCCCGATGCGCAAGGTTTTATCGACTACCCCGCCGAAGAACATGCGGTGTGGAATACGCTGATCACTCGCCAACTGAAAGTGATTGAAGGGCGTGCCTGCCAGGAGTACCTGGACGGTATCGAAAAACTCGGTCTGCCCCACGACCGCATTCCGCAACTCGGCGAAATCAACAAAGTGCTTGGCGAGACCACCGGTTGGCAGGTCGCCCGCGTGCCGGCACTGATCCCCTTCCAGACCTTTTTTGAACTGCTGGCCAGCAAGCAATTTCCGGTGGCTACGTTCATTCGTACCCGCGAAGAGCTGGACTACCTGCAAGAGCCGGACATTTTCCACGAGATCTTTGGTCACTGCCCGCTGCTGACCAACCCGTGGTTCGCCGAATTCACCCACACCTACGGCAAACTCGGCTTGCAGGCGACCAAGGAAGAACGTGTTTATCTGGCGCGCCTGTACTGGATGACCATCGAGTTCGGCCTGGTCGACACCCCGCAAGGCAAACGCATTTACGGTGGAGGCATCCTGTCTTCGCCAAAAGAAACCGTTTATTCGCTGTCGGACGAACCTGAGCATCAGGCGTTCGATCCGCTCGAAGCCATGCGCACGCCGTATCGCATCGACATCCTGCAACCGCTGTACTTTGTCCTGCCGAACCTCAAGCGTCTGTTCGACGTGGCCCATGAAGACATCATGGCCATGGTTCGCCAAGGCATGCAGCTGGGTCTGCACGCACCGAAGTTTCCGCCGAAACCGAAAGCCGCGTGAACCGCGACTTTTGCTGACAATTGAGCCTGTCCGTCGCCGCCACTTTGGTTTAGCGTGACGGCATTGACAGCTCAAACGTTTTAATAAAAAAACACACTCGATTCAGGAATACACCATGTCCACTTTGAACCAAGCCCACTGCGAAGCCTGCCGCGCCGATGCGCCACAAGTCAGCGACGAAGAACTGCCGATCCTGATCAAGCAGATCCCTGACTGGAACATCGAAGTCCGCGACAGCATCATGCAGCTGGAGAAAGTTTTCCTGTTCAAGAATTTCAAGCACGCCCTGGCGTTCACCAACGCTGTCGGCGAGATCTCCGAGGCAGAAGGTCATCACCCGGGCCTGCTGACCGAATGGGGCAAAGTCACCGTGACCTGGTGGAGCCATTCGATCAAAGGCCTGCACCGCAACGACTTCATCATGGCTGCGCGCACTGACGAAGTGGCCAAGACCGCAGAAGGACGCAAGTAATGCACTTCGACGCCATCGGCCGGGTACCCGGCGACCCGATCCTCGGTTTGATGGAGGCGTATGCGCAGGACACCAACCCGCGCAAATTCGACCTGGGCGTTGGCGTCTACAAGGACGCTCAGGGCCTGACGCCAATCCCGGAGGCGGTGAAAATCGCCGAAGCGCGGCTGGTCGAAAGCCAAGACACCAAGACCTACATCGGTGGCCACGGCAACCCGCTGTTCGGCAAAGTCATCAATCAGTTGGTGCTCGGTGCCGACTCGAAGCTGATCGCTGCACAACGTGCCGGCGCCACCCAGACCCCGGGCGGCACTGGCGCCCTGCGCCTGGCCGCCGACTTCATCGCCCAATGCCTGCCGGGCAAAGGCGTGTGGCTGAGCAACCCGACCTGGCCGATCCACGAAACCATTTTCGCCACGGCCGGGGTCAAGGTCAGTCACTACCCGTACGTGGGCAGTGACAACCGCCTCGACGTCGATGCCATGCTCGCGGTGCTCAACCAAGTGCCGAACGGTGATGTGGTGCTGCTGCACGCGTGCTGCCACAACCCGACCGGTTTTGACTTGAGCCATGACGACTGGCAGCGCGTGCTCGATGTGGTGCGCAGCCGCAATCTGCTGCCGCTGATCGACTTTGCCTACCAGGGCTTTGGCGATGGTCTGGAACAGGATGCGTGGTCGACCCGGTTGTTCGCGGCCGAGGTGCCTGAGCTGCTGATTACCAGTTCCTGCTCGAAGAACTTCGGTCTTTACCGCGACCGCACCGGTGCGCTGATCGTCTGCGCGAAAACCGCCGAAAAGCTCATCGACATCCGCAGCCAACTGGCCAACATCGCCCGCAATTTGTGGTCGACACCGCCCGATCATGGTGCTGCGGTGGTCGCGACCATCCTCGCCGATCCAGAGCTGAAAGCCCGTTGGGCCGATGAAGTGGAAGCCATGCGTTTGCGTATCGCGCAGTTGCGCAGCGGCCTGGTTGAAGCGCTGGAGCCGCATGGCCTGCGCGAGCGTTTCGCACACATTGGCGTACAACGCGGGATGTTCTCTTACACCGGACTGTCGCCGGAGCAGGTGAAACAACTGCGTGAGCATCACAGCGTGTACATGGTCAACTCGGGCCGGGCGAACGTCGCCGGCATCGACGCTACGCGCCTCGCCTTGCTGGCAGAAGCCATCGCCAGCGTCTGCAAATAGTCTAAACACCGCAATACCCTGTAGGAGTGAGCCTGCTCGCGATAGCGGTGTATCAGCCAGCATTTTAGTTGACTGATACACCGCTATCGCGAGCAGGCTCACTCCTACATTTGTTCTGTGGTGACCTTTCGTTTTTGCCTCCCCTGCGGCCATCTGTCGCATTAATTTGAATTAAAAGTCTGATTGTCATTTTTCCTGCTGTATCCTGCGCAGGCTTTCAAGAAGCGCGGATCTACCAGATCTATCAACAGACTTAGCGAGGAGCGCAACCATGCACGAGATTCCTAATCTCCCCTTCCCAAGCCTGCACGTACCTGAGCAGACGACCACGCAGCAAGCCGGAGCCCAACAGCCCGAGCAGAAAGAAGCCGTTGAGAGCCGCCCGGCCGACAACGAAGAGTAAGACCCCGTCGTACAGACCGTGTGGAAAGCGCTAACATGCGCTTTCCACACTGCCTGACCCCCGAGCCCGCCATGACCGACGAATTCTCCGAAAGCCAAGCTGCCGTCCTGATCGGCGCCACCGAGAAAATGATCGATATCTGGAACCGTCTCTCCCCCGAGAAACAAGCCGCCCTGCTCGCCCGTTTCGGCAGCGAAGAAAATGCCCTCGCGGCGCTGGTCACCACACAACTGGTTGCCCCGGCCAACCCCTGAAGCGGCCTCCCGGCAAATAGTTTTACTTTTCCCGCCCCAGAAGCCTCCACGCCGGTATCATAAGCAGCCTATCTAATCTGCCGTTCCTGTGGATCGTTACCCATGTCGTCCTCTATGTCCGAGCCCCAGCGCCCCCTGGCGGTCACGCTACAAGTCGTTTCTATCGTCCTCTTCACCTTTATCGGTTATCTGAACATCGGCATTCCGCTCGCGGTGCTGCCAGGTTATGTGCACAGCGATCTGGGCTTTGGTGCGGTGATCGCCGGTCTGGTGATCAGCGTGCAATACCTCGCCACCCTGCTCAGCCGCCCGTACGCCGGCAAGATCATCGACAACCAGGGCAGCAAACGCGCAGTGATGATTGGCCTGGCCGGGTGTGGCTTGAGCGGTGTGTTCATGCTGATTTCGGCGTGGACCCCGAGCATGCCGATGCTCAGTTTGATCAGTCTGTTGATCGGTCGCCTGGTGCTGGGCAGCGCTGAAAGCCTTGTCGGTTCCGGCTCGATCGGCTGGGGCATTGGCCGGGTTGGCGCGGCAAACACCGCCAAAGTGATTTCCTGGAACGGCATCGCCAGTTATGGCGCACTGGCGGTTGGCGCACCGTTCGGTGTGTGGCTGGTCGGCCAGTTGGGTTTGTGGAGCATGGGCGTCAGCATCATCTTGCTGGCGATTCTTGGTCTGGCGTTGGCCTGGCCGAAAACCGCCGCACCTATTGTGGCGGGTGAACGCCTGCCGTTCATGCATGTGCTCGGTAAAGTGTTTCCCCACGGTTGCGGCCTGGCGCTGGGCTCGATCGGCTTCGGCACCATCGCCACTTTCATCACCCTGTATTACGCCACACAGCATTGGGACAACGCCGTGCTGTGCCTGAGCCTGTTCGGTGCCAGCTTCATCGGTGCGCGCCTGCTGTTCGGCAATCTGATCAACCGCCTCGGCGGCTTTCGCGTGGCGATTGCCTGCCTGTCGGTGGAGACACTGGGCCTGCTGCTGTTGTGGCTGGCACCGGACGCACATTGGGCGCTGGCCGGTGCGGCGCTGAGCGGGTTTGGTTTCTCGCTGGTGTTCCCGGCGCTGGGTGTGGAGGCAGTGAATCTGGTGCCGGCTTCAAGCCGTGGCGCAGCGGTCGGTGCTTATTCGCTGTTCATTGATTTGTCGCTGGGGATCACCGGGCCATTGGCCGGGGCGATTGCGGCAGGCTTCGGCTTTGCTTCGATCTTCCTGTTCGCCGCTCTCGCTGCATTGAGCGGATTGGCCTTGAGCGTGTATCTGTACAAGCACACGGCCAAGTACCGCGAAGACTAGAAGTCCACTTTGCCGCGCCCGGCCTTGATGCTGCCGCGCTTGGTTTTCGATTCGAGCCGGCGCTTCTTCGATCCGAGGGTCGGCTTGGTCGGGCGGCGTTTCTTTTCGACTTTGGTGGCGCTGAGGATCAGCTCGACCAGACGCTCAAGCGCATCGGCACGGTTGGCCTCCTGCGTACGGTATTGCTGGGCCTTGATGATCAACACGCCATCGCTGGTGATGCGACTGTCGCGCAACGCCAGTAGCCGCTCCTTGTAGAACTCGGGCAAGGACGAGGCCGGAATGTCGAAGCGCAGGTGCACCGCACTGGAAACCTTGTTGACGTTCTGCCCACCGGCACCTTGCGCGCGGATGGCCGTCAGTTCGATCTCGGCATCGGGAAGATGCACGTTGTTGGAAATCACCAGCATGGAAAAACGTCCGTAATCAGAGTGCACAGGATACCGCGATTAGCTGCAAAGCGACCTGCGGCCTGCGGGCGCAACTTCCAGCGCACTTATATCGAGCATCATTTCGAGTTACCATTGCGACCTTTAAATTTACCCGTTTAATGCAGGAAGCAGACTTATGAGCAACAAGGCAGTTATCGTTTTCAGTGGTGGCCAGGACTCTACGACCTGCCTGATCCATGCACTGACCCACTACGATGAAGTCCACTGCATTACCTTTGATTATGGTCAGCGTCACCACGCGGAAATTGAAGTTGCGCAGCAACTTTGCAAACAGCTTGGCGTGACCGTTCACAAGGTAATGGATGTCTCTCTGCTGAATGAACTGGCGATCAGCAGCCTGACCCGCGACAACATTCCCGTGCCGACCGTCAATAGCTCCGGAGAAAGTCTGCCGAGCACTTTCGTACCGGGAAGAAACATTCTGTTTTTGACCCTCGCTTCTATCTATGCGTATCAGGTTCAAGCCCGAACAGTCATTACCGGTGTTTGCGAAACCGACTTCTCGGGTTACCCGGATTGCCGCGATGAGTTCGTCAAGGCGTTGAACAACGCGCTTGAACTGGGCATGGATTACAAGTTACGTCTGGAAACGCCACTGATGTGGCTGAACAAAGCCGAAACCTGGGCACTGGCTGATTACCACAATCAACTGAACCTGATTCGTCATCACACGCTGACCTGCTACAACGGTATAGCTGGAAGCGGATGCGGCGACTGTGACGCGTGCAATCTGCGCGCGAAAGGCCTCAGCGAGTTCCTGGAGAACAAAGAGCAGGTAACCAACAGTTTGAAATTGAAACTCAAACTAAAATAAGACACAAAAAAACGCTCGACTGGGACAGTCCAAGCGAGCGCTTCTGCTATTCGATCAAACCTGGCTTCCCGTCAGATACTTCTTGAACAGCGACCGCGCCCCATAAGCGGGCATGATATTAAAGAAAGCAAAACCCACTTTGATCGCGATCTGCACATAGATCATGCTCAAGATCGCACTGTTCTCCATCGTTCCATAGAATGCGATGTAACAGAACAGAAAGCTGTCGATGATCACTGCAAACAATGTACTCAAGAATACTCGCAAAAACAGGAATCTGGAGTTGGTCAGTTCCTTGATCTTGCACAACAGATACGAGTTTATGTTTTCGGACACCAGAAACGATATCGAAGACGCTACCAGAACAGAAGACAATTGACTGATCACGTCATTGTAAGGTCCATCGAGCTTCCACCCCGGCAACCCCGGCAAATGGGTGGTGATCGCCAATAGAATGATAATCGCCGCATTGCTGATGAACGCAAAGAGAATTGCCCGGCGCGCCAGCCGCAGACCAAAGGTCTCGTTCAACAAGTCAACGATCAGAAAGGTCAGCGGGTAAAGAAAGGTTCCCGGGGTTACGACAATGTCAAAGTAATCCAGGTAGATCGGCTTGGTCGCCGCAATGCTGGTGAAAATATAAAGCGTGAACAGCATCAGGTTCAGGATGATGTAAATCATCCACGAACTTTCATGACGATCATTGATTTCGTATGCCGTCAGCGCCCCACCCTGGGAGTAGAACTTCTTGTAGAGGTTTTTCACTTCGATTTTATTCAGATTATCCATAATCTCACTATTCAACACTTCACTCAGTTTTATTTTAATTATCTTGCCTGTCGCGATGACCATGATAACGGCCAGGCTTTTTCCATTTTCGAACCCCAGCAATTTGTACTTGCTGTTTTCCATTTCAACACTGCAATCCATTAAATCGTTCCTCGATTACATCTCCGATCACGCATACACGATCCGCATCAAAGCTGCCTTCATGGCTTATAGATAACTTCGCTGTGATTTTGTCATACACCAGTTTTTCCCTGTCGCTGGTCGATGCTCCTTTCTGCACGATCAACAGTTCACCGGGTTCATGCAGACCGCTGATTTCGTTTTCCAGCAGCACACCAATCAGATTAAAAGAAGCGCCAAAATAGTAAGTCAATGGATAAATCGTCGCCAACTCACCAATTCTCTTATCCAGGCTTTGCAGCAGCAGACTTTCTTTAATCACCGGAACCGCCGCCGGATTCATATTCCCCTGTGGCGAAATACTGCTTTCGATTATTTCCTTCTCTTCAAAATCAATCGTTTCTATTTCCTCGTAAGACACGCCGAAAAAATCAGAAATCTTACGTACAGTGGACTGCTGTACATTGACCACTTTGCCTTCAAGGATGTTGTAGATGGTGGTACGCGTCAAACCACTGGAGTGACACAAGGACAACTGCGTCTCCCCGCGACTCTTTATCAGGTATTTGATGTTGTTCTTCAGATTCTCCGATCTTTCTCTTCTGTGCATCACATGCTTATCATCCATTTTTAACTGCAATCAATGTCACGTCCCGAATGATCATTCCGGACATACACAAGTGAGGTAGGAAATTGCAGTTATATCCCTGTCAGTGCCGCGCAGGATCATAGCATTCTCCCTCCCTGGGTTCGGTATAAAAAGTCAGCTTTCACAGGCTGCTTCCGCCAACGTGCGGGGTCATTTCAGCCTCGGTAATGACTCGTCAGTTCCTTTCGACTTCCACCCAAGGCCTGAAAATCGGCTCCGGGCAATGCCTGTTTTACACCCGACGCGACTACAAAAAGAATCATTTTCTTTGAAGAATGTTCATTTTTTTGATTAATTCTGTGGCGTTCCTCACTGAAAAATTTATGATGCGTCAATCCGGCGTCCCATTCTCGAGAGTGAAAGGACGAAAAAACGGGAGGCCTGTACAGGGTTTAGTTTTGCGCGCACAGCGGTCAAAACACGGATTCGCCTGTACAGATCCGGCAAGCAAGGACATGCGCAAATCTCGCAAAACCAGGGAAGGAATCAAGCAATGGCAGTCATTACTGAACCGCTCCAGAACCAGGCTGACATGTTGCGTCGTGGCCTGACGGATCTTCGCGCAGAAGATGCCGAACTGGCGGCCATTCTCGACGCGGAAATCACGCGTCAACAGCACACGCTTTCACTGGTCTCCTCCTCCTGCGCAGTTCAGCCGCGAACCTTGGCGGCCAGCGCTTCCGTGCTGGTCAACGTGACGGCAGAGGGCATGTCCGGCAAGCGCCACAGTGCAGGGTGCGAGAACGTCGAACTGGTCGAGTCGCTGGCCATCCGCCGAGCGCGGCAACTGTTCGGCGCGCAATACGCCAACGTGCAACCACACTCAGCGTCGAACGCCATATACCAAGTCCTTACGGCCTTGATGGAGCCTGGCGATACCCTGTTGGGTATGGCGGTGGAGCACGGTGGTCATCTCACCCATGGCAGCCTCGCGGCGTTTTCGGGCGCCTACTACAAGGCGATCCAGTACGGCACGACATCCGACGGTCTTATTGATTACGACAAAGTGCGCCTGCTGGCGCTCGCCCATCGCCCACGCGTCATCCTCTGCGGCGCCACCGCCTATTCACGCGTAGTCGACTTCACGCGGTTTCGCGAAATTGCCGATGAAGCCGGCGCCATCCTGCTCGCCGACATTTCGCATATCGCCGGGCTTGTGGCCACCGGTCGGCATCCAGGTCCGATCGACGCCGCACATGTCACCGTCACCTGCACGCACAAGCAACTCGCCGGGCCTCGGGGTGGCGTGATCCTCAGCGGTGCTGATGCGAACACCAAGATTCCCGGCTTGAGAACCACCTTCAGTCGCCTGCTGGATGAAGCCGTTTACCCGCGAATGCAGGGTGCGCTCGCTGCCAACATGATCGCTGCGAAGGCTGCCGCGCTGGGTTACGCCATGTCGGCAGAATTCGACGTCTGCATGGCGCAGATCCGCAGTACTGCGGATGAAATGGCCCGCGCCTTCCAGGCACAGGATTACGAAGTGGTTGGCGGCTGCAGTGAAAACCATACGGTACTGGTTCGCTTGCGTGGCGACATCACGGGCGCTATCGCGGAGGCGGCACTGGGTCACTGCGGGATCATCGTCAATCGCCATCGCGTTCCCGGCGATCACCGCTCGACACTGGTGACGAGCGGACTGCGCATCGGCACGGGCGCTCTGGCGCAACGCCGGGTCGATGTCCACGGCAGCCGCCAGATCGTCGATTTGATAGTGCGGGTTCTGAATACGGTAGCGCCGCTCGGCGAACAGGATTACACACTGGAACCCCTGCTCCTCGCGCAGTTTCGCTCAGAGGTCGAAACCCTGTGCAGGGACTATCCTCTCGCCGATTATCAATAGCCGTCCAACATTTGCACTCATAAAAAAACCCGGCACTCAGGCCGGGTTTTGTTTTTCTGCATCAGCGCTTACTTGGCAGCACCTGCCGCGTGCACGGCCTGCTGCGCGCCGCGCTTGTTCTTGATCACGTAGCAGACCCACATGAACACGACCCACACCGGAATCGCATACACCGAGATCTGAATGCCCGGGATCAACAGCATCACGCCGAGGATGAAGGCGACGAATGCCAGGCAGATGTAGTTACCGTACGGATACCACAGCGCCTTGAACAGCGGCGTCTGTTTGGTCTTGTTCATGTGCTGGCGGAACTTGAAGTGCGAGAAGCTGATCATCGCCCAGTTGATCACCAGCGTCGCAACCACCAGCGACATCAGCAGTTCCAGCGCGTGTTGTGGAATCAGGTAGTTGAGCAGCACAGCCACCAGCGTCACTGCCGCCGAAGCCAGAATCGAACGCACCGGCACACCGCGCTTGTCGATTTTCGCCAGCGCTTTCGGCGCATCACCCTGCTCGGCCATGCCCAGCAGCATACGGCTGTTGCAATAGGTGCCGCTGTTATACACCGACAACGCAGCGGTCAGGACCACGAAGTTGAGGATGTGCGCGGCGGTGTTGCTGCCGAGCATCGAGAACACTTGCACGAACGGGCTGCCGCTGTACGAATCGCCAGACGCGTTAAGGGTTTCCAACAGGCTGTCCCATGGCGTCAGCGACAGCAGGATCACCAGTGCACCGATGTAGAAAATCAGGATTCGGTAGATCACCTGATTGATCGCTTTCGGGATCACGGTTTTCGGCTTGTCCGCTTCAGCGGCGGTGAAACCGAGCATTTCCAGACCGCCGAAGGAGAACATGATGATCGCCATGGCCATCACCAGACCGCTCACACCGTTCGGGAAGAAACCACCGTGCGACCACAGATTGCTCACCGAGGCTTGCGGGCCGCCGTTGCCGCTGACCAGCAGGTAGCTACCCAGCGCAATCATGCCGACGATCGCGACGACCTTGATGATCGCGAACCAGAACTCGGCTTCACCGAAGACTTTGACGTTGGCCAGGTTGATCGCGTTGATCAGCACGAAGAAAGCCGCTGCAGAAACCCAGGTCGGGATATCCGGCGCCCAGTAGTGAATGTATTTGCCGACCGCGGTCAGCTCCGACATGCCCACCAGAATGTACAGGATCCAGCAGTTCCAACCGGACAGGAACCCGGCAAAGCCGCCCCAATACTTGTGCGCGAAATGGCTGAAGGAACCGGCCACCGGCTCTTCGACAATCATCTCGCCCAACTGGCGCATGATCATGAAGGCGATGAAGCCGCAAATGGCGTAGCCGAGGATCATCGACGGGCCGGCGGATTTCAGTACCCCGGCCGAGCCGAGGAACAATCCGGTACCGATCGCGCCACCGAGGGCGATCAGTTGAATATGGCGATTTTTCAGGCCGCGTTTCAGCTCGCCTGATTGCGAGGGTTGTCCACTCATGAAAAAGGTCTCACGCAAGGTTTGATGGTGTTCAGTAGACGTTGCTGCAAGGTTGCGATTTCAGGCAGCCCCGATCAAACCCCAGCGCAGGCACCAGGAGTTCAGCTTATTTACAACGGTCATGCGTCACCTGTTTGTTTTTATCTGTGACGAAATCGAACCCGAAACGCTTGTGGCGCCACGGAGTGAACAAGGCGGATAGCCTTGAGATTTGCGCGATTACGCAGAGGGTCACAGTTAAAACGCGGCGCATTGTACACCGCTAACCCCCTGCTGCCAGACCCCGCTGGATCAGCGTGGCGGTTGCCGGGATTGCGTGTGTCCGCCTCGAGTCACTCGAGCGGCTGCAAAAATTGAGTCAGGCCTTTGCAGGCCATCGGCGTGGACGAGGAAAAAATCGTCCCACGGAGAGAGATGGAGATCAGTCACGGCGTTCATTGCGCCTCCTTCTTGTTATGCACCTGCACGACAGGCATGAGGCGCATCTCACCCTGCAAACGGCGCTGAAACAAGCGCGCCAGAGCCTTGTCCGGCCCGCGGCGGAGCAGGCTTCGGCAGCTTTTCCTTACAGCAATCATGACGGGTTGGTTTCCCTCGGTTTTACCGGCTTTTTTGTAAACATTTCTTTACGACGCGTAACGCAGAATTTCCATTTCAGAAATATCTGTCAGACGTCTGCAAATTGACGGTAGCTAGCTTGCTAATGAAACGTGCCGTTTAGTTTTTTGTTTTCAAATAAGAAAACTGCCGCCGAAAAACAGAATAAAAAGTCTATTTAAAAATTAAATGAATAATTTTTTGCATTACAAAAAACCCTGAACTAGGTTCTTCACGTCTTGCCGGCCACCTCGACCGGCCAGTCACAACCGTGAATGTCATCTAGGAGATCGACCATGCAAGCACTGGAAAAAGACTTGGATACCGAACTGCAACTGGACGAATGGTTTGAAGCACCGACCCACGAGGCGGCTGTAGAAATGATGCAAGCCGACGCGGTAGTTCCGTTCGGCACGGCGATGTGGCCTCTGTAAGACATCTCCGGGCAGGCACGATCCGGCCGGTCGTGCCTGCCGCTTTCTACACGGTCAGTCAGGGAGGATTCATGGATAAGCCCCGCGCGATCTCGCATTTCCTTTACTACCTCGAACACCACCCCGCCCTTGCCGGTCTCGACTCGGCGAAGGTATTGCTCGGCCACACGGCTGATTACGAAGCGCTGACCGGCGCGATCGCCGAACAGGCAGGCGATCATCCTCGTTTCCAGTTCAGCAGCCGACGTCTGGACCTGGACAGCACTGCAACGCTGACCTCGGCAATCACCGACAGCGATCTGTACATTTTCTTCTACGACTCTTCCACCTTGCCCAACCCACGCCCCGACGGCCCGGAGTTCGTCCGCGCGCTGCAAGCGGTGATGGCGGAGAACTGGAAGAAGTCGCTGCTGTTCAAGGATTACGGCGATTATTTCTATGACACCTTCAGCGTCACGCCGCAGCGCATTGCTGGCCTGAACAGTCACCTGATCCAGCGTATGTCCCAGGCGACCACGCTGAGTTTCAAAGACGATGACGGCTCATGGTTTGAAACGCCGCTGAGCAGCATCAAGAAGTGGACCGATATCAACGGCATCGGCAACTTCGACCTGGCCCCCGGCGAAATCGCCACGCACAGCGAAGCCATCAATGGCCATGTGAAATTCAAGGGCACGTTCCTCAGCACCATCCCGTTTGCGCGCAAATACGGCGTACTGGAATCGCCGTTGGAGCTATGGATCGAGAATTCGACTATCAGCCGCATCGCCACGGAGGTGCCGGGGCTGGAGCATGATTTCAACAAGTATCTGGACGCCAATCCGTCGAACAGGCGGATTGAGGAGTTGGGGATTGGCACCAATGAAGGCGTGAAGGATTTGTATGCGCGTAATGCCGGGTTTGAGGAGCGGCATTGTGGCTTGCATCTGGGACTGGGCGGCGGGGCCAAGGGCAGTCACCACCTGGACCTGATCTTCTCGGGCGGTGTTTTGGCGCTGGATGATAAACCTGTGTTTGATGGACGCTTTGTGTTCTAGCCCCAAGATTTCTTTATTGAAGCTACCGACCCTTTCGCGAGCAAGCTCGCTCCCACAGGGGATTTGTGTACGACACAGGTCCAATGTGGGAGCGAGCTTGCTCGCGAAGAGGCCCTGCCAGGCGCTACATACCTTTCATCAGACGAAAAAAAACGCCAACCCTGAGGTTGGCGTTTTTGCTTTAGCCTGAAGCTTGCCGCTAGAAGCTCGCAGCTGCCTTATTCCGGCTTCTTGCGACCAAACCCCGGACGCTGACCGGAACCGGCCGGTGCGCCACGACGCTTGCCCGACGGCTTGTCACCGTCAACCAGCTTGATCCCCGGACGCTTCGGCGCAGGTTTGGCCGGGCGCTTGTTGGTGGTGTCCGCTGGACGATCCGCCACAGGCGTGCCACGACCGGCAGGTGCACCACGCTCGCCACGTTCAGTGCGACCGTTGGCCGGACGCGGAGCGCGCTCGCCGTCACGGGCGGCAACTGGCTTGCGACCTGGGCGCTCGCCTTCGATCTGCGGCTCACGGCTCGGGCGTGGGCCGGTCGGCGCGCCAGCGGCTGGACGCAGGGTGCGCACGCGCTCGGTCTTGGCCATCGGCCGCGACGATTTGCGCTGCATGCGCTCAAGCTTGTCTTTGCTCTTGGCGTTCAGTTGCGGCATCGCTACCGGCGTCAGGCCGACTTCAGCACTGAGGATGTCGACTTCGTACTGGCTCATTTCGCGCCAGCGACCCATCGGCAGGTCGGAGTTGAGGAACACCGGACCGAAACGCACGCGCTTCAGACGGCTGACCACCAGACCCTGCGATTCCCACAGACGACGAACCTCACGGTTACGGCCTTCCATCACCACGCAGTGATACCAGTGGTTGAAGCCTTCACCGCCTGGCGCCTGCTTGATGTCGGTGAACTTCGCCGGGCCGTCTTCCAGCACGACGCCGGCCTTCAGGCGCTCGATCATCTCGTCGTCGACTTCACCGCGTACGCGCACGGCGTACTCACGGTCCATCTCGTAGGACGGGTGCATCAGACGGTTGGCCAGCTCACCGTCGGTGGTGAACATCAGCAGACCGGTGGTGTTGATGTCGAGACGACCGATGTTGATCCAGCGACCTTCTTTCGGACGCGGCAGCTTGTCGAACACGGTCGGACGGCCTTCAGGGTCGTCACGGGTGCAGATCTCGCCATCGGGTTTGTTGTACATGATCACGCGGCGGACCGATTCGGCCGCTTCTTCGCGCTTGATCACCTTGCCATCAATGGTGATGGCGTCGTGCATGTCGACGCGCAGACCGAGGGTGGCGTCTTTGCCATTGACCTTGATCCGGCCCTGGCTGATCCAGGATTCCACGTCACGGCGCGAGCCGACGCCGATACGGGCGAGGACTTTCTGCAGCTTTTCGCCTGCTGGGCCGATTTCCTGGTCGTCTTTCTGAATGATGTCGCTCATCTGGGCACCTCCCGGTGTGGTCTGTTCAAGCGCTCTGAATTGGACGCCTGAAGCATTGAAATCTGGGTTCTCGGCCGAAGGGATCGGCGGAGGGTCGCGAATCATACGCGGATGTGCGCCATCGCGCATCAGAGACTAGTCGATCAGGCCAAGGTTATTTCTTTTTCCGCCGACCGGCGCCACCGAGTTTGATCAGGCGCAGCGCGGCTTCGGCCAGTACGCTGCGCTTGTCGTCCTTGTCGAGTTTCTTCCAGGCCTTGATTTCGCGCTTGCTGCGGCCGCAGCCGAGACAGATGTCGTCGGTGAATTTGCAGAGGCTGATGCACGGGTCTTTTGTTGAACTCATATCTACTCCAGAAACACACAAATCCCCTGTAGGAGTGAGCCTGCTCGCGATTGCGGTGTATCTGCCAAGAAGATGTCGACTGACACACCGCAATCGCGAGCAGGCTCACTCCTACAGGGGTTTGCGGTGTTCTTGGGATCGGATCAGTCTTCGAACTCGCGGCGTTCGGCTTCGATGGCTTCGGCCAAGGCGCGGGCTTCGGCTTCTTCTTCGCTCAGCTCGGGTTCTGGCGCGGGTTGTTCGAGCGCGGCGACGGCGGCCAACAGCTTTTCGCGGGCTTCGGCGACGCCAAGAATGTCCTCTTCCGGTTCGGCTTCTGGCTCGGCTTCAAGTTCAACTTCAATCGCTGGCTCAGCGACTTCGGTTTCAGGCTCGGTCGTCGGCGCGTCACTGTCGCCCGCCTCACCATCCGCCGCATCTCGCAGCAAATCGTCGAAGTCGGTCTTGATCCCCTCCTCCATGCTGTCCAGCTCCAGCAGCAAGGTATGGAAACTGGTCTCTTCCTTCTCCTCTTCCGGCTCGGCGCTGGCGTCGGCCAACTCCTGCAAACCCTGCGGCACCGGAGCGTCGTCGAAATCGAGCACCGGGTCGGTTTCCATTTCGCGCAATTCGGCCAGCGGCGGCAGGTCTTCGAGGTTCTTCAGGTTGAAGTGATCGAGAAACATCTTGGTGGTGGCAAACATCGCCGGTTTGCCCGGCACATCGCGGTAACCAACAACACGAATCCACTCGCGCTCCAGCAAGGTCTTGACGATATTGCTGTTCACCGCCACGCCACGCACGTCTTCGATCTCGCCACGGGTGATCGGCTGACGGTAGGCAATCAGCGCGATGGTTTCGAGCAAGGCGCGGGAGTAACGCTGCGGGCGCTCTTCCCACAAGCGGCCGACCCACGGCGAAAACTTTTCGCGGATCTGCAAGCGATAGCCCGATGAGACTTCCTTGAGCTCGAAAGCACGGCCCTCGCAGGACTTGCCCAACAGGGTCAGGGCTTTCTTGAAGACCGCAGGCTCGGGCCGTTCGCCTTCTTCAAACAGTTCAAACAGGCGCTCAAGGGATTGCGGCTTTCCCGAGGCCAACAGAAAGGCTTCAAGCAGGGGGGCCAGCTCGCGGGGTTCAGTCAGGTTCATGTTTCGACTCGTTATTCGGCTCGGGCTCGCACGTGGATCGCGGCGAACGGCTCATTCTGCACCAGCTCGACCAAGGATTCCTTGACCAGTTCAAGGATCGCCATAAAGGTCACCACCACACCCAGCCGCCCTTCTTCGGCGGTGAACAGCTCGACGAACGGCACAAAACCGCCGCCCTTGAGCCGTTCCAGCACATCACTCATGCGCTCGCGCGTGGACAGCGCCTCGCGGCTGACCTGGTGGCTTTCAAACATATCGCCACGGCGCAGCACTTCGGCCATGCACATCAAAATCTCTTCCAGCGCCACATCCGGCAACAGCTTGCGCGCCCGGGCTTCCGGGGCGTCGAGCTTGGGCACGATCACATCGCGGCCAACCCGGCTCAAGCCGTCGATGCCTTCGGCGGCCGCCTTGAAACGCTCGTATTCCTGCAAGCGGCGGATCAGTTCGGCACGCGGGTCGTCTTCTTCGTCTTCGACGGTTTCAGCGCGCGGCAGAAGCATGCGCGACTTGATCTCGGCGAGCATCGCGGCCATCACCAGATACTCGGCGGCCAGCTCCAGACGCACCGACTGCATCAACTCGACATAACCCATGTACTGGCGGGTGATTTCCGCCACCGGGATATCGAGGATGTTGATGTTCTGTTTGCGGATCAGGTACAGCAGCAGGTCGAGCGGGCCTTCGAAGGCTTCAAGGAAGACTTCCAGCGCATCCGGCGGGATGTACAGGTCCAGCGGCATCTCCATGACTGCCTGGCCATAGACCATGGCAAACGGCAGTTCCTGCTGAGCGCCAGCCTGGGGATCGACAACGGTTTCCACTGCGGACATTCAGGCCTCGACCATGAACGGCGCGGGGTCGCCGCAACCAACGCGGATCACTTCAGGGTCGTCGCCGGTCAGGTCGATCACGGTGGAGGCTTTGATGCCGCCGAAACCGCCGTCGATGATCAAGTCCACTTGGTGTTCAAGCAGTTGGCGCATTTCGTAAGGATCGCTGAGCGGGTCTTCGTCGCCGGGCATGATCAGGGTCACGCTCATCAGCGGCTCGCCGAGTTCGGCCAGCAGCGCCAGCGCGATCGGATGGCTCGGCACACGCAGACCGATGGTGCGCTTCTTCGGATGCAGCAACAGACGCGGCACTTCGCGGGTGGCGTTGAGAATAAAGGTGTAAGGCCCCGGCAGATGCGCCTTGAGAATGCGGAAGGTGCCGGTGTCGATCTTCGCGTAGTTGCCCAGTTGCGACAGGTCGCTGCAGATCAGCGCGAAGTTGTGCTTTTCATCGAGTTGACGCAAACGGCGCACGCGCTCGATGGCTGTCTTGTCGCCGATCTGGCAGCCGATGGCGTAGGAAGAATCCGTGGGATAAACCACCACCCCGCCTTTGCGGATGATTTCGACCGCCTGTTTTATCAGGCGCGCTTGTGGGTTTTCCGGATGTATCTGGAAAAATTGACTCACATTTTCTACCTGTTCAGACGGCGGCAATATCTGTGTCATGTTTGAACCGACACCACAGGGGTGGAAGGTCCTCGGGAACCGGCCGGTACTGGCCGATCTCTGACCAGCCGCCAGGGCCATGGAAGTCACTGCCGGCGCTGACCAGCAGACCGAACTCACGGGCAAGGATTGCCAGGCTGCCGACCTGTTCCGCAGGCTGATGGCCATTGACCACCTCGATCGCATGCCCGCCTGCTTGAATATAGTCGGCAATCAGCTTTCGGCGCTTGCTGCGGGTGAAATCGTAGTGCCACGGATGCGCCAGGCTGACCCAGGCATTGGCGGCGCGCAGCGTAGCGACGGTGTCTTCCAGCGTCGGCCAGTGCAATTTGACGTCACCGAGCTTGCCGGCGCCGAGCCACTTGCGGAAGGCTTCGGCGCGATCCTTTACAAAACCTTCACGCACCATCCAGTCGGCGAAATGCGGACGGGCCG
This sequence comes from Pseudomonas sp. 29, assembly GCF_002754355.1. Classification (NCBI taxonomy): domain Bacteria; kingdom Pseudomonadati; phylum Pseudomonadota; class Gammaproteobacteria; order Pseudomonadales; family Pseudomonadaceae; genus Pseudomonas; species Pseudomonas sp. 29. The sequence continues at coordinate 4,608,480 of NZ_PEEY01000001.1, read as the reverse complement.
GGGCGTTGCCACTGTCACCCAGTTCCTGCTGGACCTGCCGGGCACCTTCGAGGGCACCGGGCATGCCCTTGAGGGCGAGCTTGCGGCTTATTTCTTCCGACCGCAGCCAGCGGCCATCGTGCAATCTGGCAATCGCTTCGACCAACGGTGTGGCGTTGACGTCGAAACCGTAGCCCAACACATGAATCGTCGCACCGCCCCAGGTGCAGGACAATTCGACGCCGTTGACCAGTTGCATGCCCAATTCGTTGGCGGCCGTGCGCGCTTCGGCGAGGCCTTCGAGGGTGTCGTGGTCAGTCAACGCCAGGACTCGCACGCCGTTCTCGAACGCACGCGCAACCAGAACCGCAGGCGCGAGGGCGCCATCGGAGGCCGTGCTATGGCAATGCAAATCAACATTCACGGGGAGTTGTAACCTCAAATCAGCTGGCGCTATCGCGCGCCCATATGTTTGTTATTATGCCGCCACATCCAGCTTCTGGCTCTCACTGTGAAACAATTCATCGATTTCATCCCGCTTCTGCTGTTCTTCATCGTTTACAAACTTGATCCACGGGTCGTCGACATCGCTGGCCATGAAGTGACTGTAGGCGGTATTTACAGCGCCACGGCGATGCTGATCATCAGTTCCCTGGTGGTGTACGGCGCGTTGTTCATCAAACAGCGCAAGCTGGAAAAGAGCCAATGGCTGACCCTGATTGCCTGCCTGGTTTTCGGCAGCCTGACGCTGGCCTTCCACAGCGAGACCTTCCTCAAGTGGAAAGCCCCGGTGGTCAACTGGCTGTTCGCCGTCGCCTTCATCGGCAGCCACTTCATCGGTGACCGCCTGCTGATCAAACGCATCATGGGCCACGCACTGAGCCTTCCGGATCCGGTCTGGACCCGCCTGAACATCGCCTGGATCGGCTTTTTCCTGTTCTGCGGCGCTGCCAACCTGTTCGTCGCCTTCACCTTCCAGAGCTACTGGGTGGACTTCAAGGTGTTCGGCAGCCTGGGCATGACCTTGGTATTCCTGGTCGCACAGGGCATTTACCTGTCGCGTCATCTGCACGATGCCGATACCCCAACAACACCAAAAACCGAGGACTGACATGCTCTACGCCATCATTGCCACCGACGTCGCCAATTCGCTGGAAGCACGCCTGGCCGCGCGCCCTGCGCATCTGGAACGCCTGCAAGCGCTCAAGGGCGAAGGCCGCATCGTATTGGCCGGCCCGCACCCGGCCGTCGACAGCAATGATCCGGGCGCTGCGGGTTTCACCGGCAGCCTGATCGTCGCCGAATTCGATTCCCTCAGCGCTGCGCAGGCATGGGCCGATGCTGATCCGTACATCGCCGCGGGTGTCTACGCCAACGTGGTCGTCAAGCCGTTCAAGCAAGTCCTGCCTTAAACGTCCGGTGATGAGGGGATTTACCCCTCATCACTCGCGACACTGCCTCATGCAATGAACCTTCCTGGTTCTTGCTGCTCTCAATCGCTCATTATTCTCGTTTGCCTGCCGACAACCTGCCCAATATCCATTTGGAAACAGGTGTCGCGATGCGCAAGGGTCCGTTGTGTCTGATGTTGGTCACGTTGTCGATCATGGCACCCGCCCATGGTGAGGAAACCACCGAAGGCGGCAATTCCACGCCATTGTCGTTAAGCGCCGGCAGCCAGATCACCGAGTTGCAGCAGCGCCTCAAGGCCAGCGAGCAGCAACGGGAAGAACTGAGCAAACAACTGCAAAATGCCGACAATACCCGTGAAAGCGCCCAGCTCGCCCGGTTGCGCCAGGAGAACCAGCGTCTCAAGCTGCAACTCAAGGAAGCCCAGGCCAGCCCGCTGCCGCGTCTGCTGACTGATCAGCAGCAATGGTTCGTCACGGGCGCCGGAGTAGCGCTATTGGCGCTGCTCTGCGGTATCTTTGCCAGTGGAGCAAGCCGAAAACGTCGGCAATGGCTAAATTGAGTGAGTCATGAGCGAGCTGTTACTGATTGATGATGACCAGGAGTTGTGCGAACTCCTGAGTAGCTGGCTGAGCCAGGAAGGCTTCCATGTGCGCGCCTGCCACGATGGCCAGAGTGCACGCAAGGCGTTGGCCGAAACGGCCCCGGCGGCGGTGGTGCTGGATGTGATGCTGCCCGATGGCAGCGGTCTGGAACTGCTCAAACAACTGCGCAACGACCACGCCGATCTGCCGGTGCTGATGCTTTCGGCCCGGGGTGAGCCGCTGGATCGCATCCTCGGTCTGGAACTGGGCGCCGACGATTATCTGGCCAAACCCTGCGACCCACGAGAACTGACCGCCCGCCTGCGCGCCGTACTGCGCCGCAGCCATCCGGCGGCAGTCTCGACGCAGCTTGAGCTGGGCGATCTGAGTTTCAGTCCGGTGCGCGGCGTGGTCAGCATCGACGAGAAAGAACTGACCCTCACCGTTTCCGAAAGCCGTCTGCTCGAAGCCCTGCTCAAGCAACCCGGCGAGCCGCTGGACAAACAGGAACTGGCGCAGATCGCCCTCGGCCGCAAGCTGACCCTGTACGACCGCAGCCTCGACATGCACGTCAGCAACCTGCGCAAGAAAATCGGCCCGCATCCCGACGGTCGCCCACGCATCGTCGCGCTGCGCAGCCGTGGTTACTACTACAGCCTCTGAGGCTCCCCATTGTAGGAGTGAGCCTGCTCGCGATAGCAGTGTGTCAGTCGACATGTTCTTGCCCGATACACCGTTATCGCGGGCAGGCTCACTCCTACAGGGTGTGTTTGTCAGGTCAGCGCTCGAGTGTCTTTACCGAAGCTTTACGCAGTGCTGACCGCCGCTGACCTTGATCTCCGTAATCTGAACTCATCCGGAACGTACCGGGAACGAGACAAGGAGATACACCATGCGCAAGACTCTTATCGCTCTGATGTTCGCTGCCGCTCTGCCAACCGTCGCCATGGCCATGCCGCAAGACGGTGGCCCGATGGGTGGCCCGCTCGACGGCCCACGCCACGGCGGTCAGATGCACGGCATGCACGGCAAAGGCCCGTACAGCCAACTCGACCTGTCCCGCGAACAGCGCGAACAGATCCGCAAGATCATGGGCGAGCAGATGCACGAGCGTAAGCAAGTGGTCGACAAGTATCTGGAAAAACTCTCGCCGGCTGACCAGAAAGCCATGAAGGACGAGATGGCCGCCAACCACAAGAAAGCCGAGTCCGATGTTCGGGCGCTGCTGAAACCGGATCAACAGAAGAAATTCGACGAGATCCAGAAAAAACAGGCCGAGCGTCGCGCAGAATGGGCCGAGTTCAAGGCGTGGAAAGCGCAACAGGCACAAAAGGCGCAATAATGTTCTGACCCGGACCCGACGGCTAAACACCGCCGGGTCTTTTTCCACCGATCCAATGTAGGAGTGAGCCTGCTCGCGATAGCGGTGTGTCAGTCAACGAATACTTGTCTGACTCACCGCTATCGCGAGCAGGCTCACTCCTACAGGGATTTGCGTTTGTTCTGAGGATTTTCTGTGCGTTCATTGTTCTGGCGTATTCTCGCGAGCTTCTGGCTGGCCATCGCTCTGGTGGCCGGGCTGTCCATTCTGCTCGGGCACATGCTCAACCAGGACGCGTGGATCCTCAGTCGCCATCCGGGCCTCAACACCCTCGCCGGCGAATGGACACAAACCTACGAAGCCCAGGGCGAGGAAGCTGCCCAGGACATCCTCGAACAGCGCAAACGCCAATATCACATCGATGTTCAGGTGCTGAACGAATCCGGCGACCCGGTGGTTCGCGGCACCTTCCCGCGCCGCGCAGCCGCGTTCGAAGCCCGCCAGAACAATGATGACCGGCGTCTGCCATGGCGACGTCTGACCGATGAATTCACCAGCGAAAAAACCGGTGACACCTACCTGTTCATCTACCGCATCCCGCATCCGGAACTCGACTCTTGGCACCGCGAAAGCCTGCTTTGGCCATTGAGTGCGCTGGGGATTGCGCTGGTGGTGTTGACCCTTTTCAGTCTGCTGGTGACCTTCTCCATCACCCGCCCGCTCAGCCGTTTGCGCGGCGCGGTGCATGATCTCGGGCAGACCACTTATCAGCAGAACAGCTTGGCGAAACTGGCCAACCGCCGCGACGAATTTGGCGTGCTGGCCAACGATTTCAACCGCATGGGCGCGCGCCTGCAAAGCCTGATTGGCAGCCAGCGACAGCTGTTGCGCGACGTTTCCCACGAATTGCGCTCACCGTTGGCGCGGCTGCGTATCGCCCTGGCCCTGGCCGAACGCGCCAACCCTGAAGAACGCGAGAAACTCTGGCCACGCCTGACGCGCGAGTGTGATCGGCTGGAAGCGTTGATCAGTGAAATTCTGGTATTGGCGCGGGTCGATGCCGACAACGCCAGTGCTGAAGACGTGGATCTGAATGCGTTGCTCGGCCTCTTGCAGAAGGACGCAAAACTGGGATCGCCCGAGCAGATCGTGCGTCTGGATGCCGAACCGCAGCTGAATCTGAAAGGCTGGCCGACCATGATCGAGCGCGCCGTCGATAACCTGCTGCGCAACGCCCAGCGCTTCAACCCGGAAGGTCAGCCGATTGAAATGCAGGCTTCACGTCAGGGTGAAAAAATCATCGTGAGCGTGCGCGACCATGGGCCGGGGGTGCAGGCTGAACATTTGAGCCAGTTGGGCGAGCCGTTTTACCGGGCGCCGGGACAGACGGCGGCGGGACACGGTTTGGGCCTGGCGATTGCGCGAAGGGCGGCGGAGCGGCATGGTGGGAGTTTGACGCTGGCCAATCATCCGCAGGGTGGGTTTATTGCCAGCCTGGAATTGCCGTTGGTGCCCGGAGCGGTGGTGCAACTTTAAGAGCCTAAAAACTACCCTCACCCCAGCCCTCTCCCGGTGGGAGAGGGGGCCGACCGAGGTGTCTTGCGTCAGACATCGACCTGAAACACCGAGTCGATTATGGGCCAGAAAGGCACGTGAATCGTCGCCGACTCTGGGTTCGAAATGCATTGGAGCCGTTATCGACTCCGAACTCGAAATGCATTGGAGCCGTTATCGACTCTGGATTCAGCCGAGCACTTTCAGGTCGGCGTACCTCTACAGCATCCCCCAATCAGTCCCCTCTCCCTCTGGGAGAGGGCTAGGGTGAGGGGCTTTTGATCTTCAGGCGTTGGCGGGCCAGGCACTGACGAACTCGGCCAGATCAACCTTTTCCGCCACACGCGGCTCTTTCTGCGGCGTGCCGAGGTAGAGAAACGCGATGACCTCTTCGCCTTCCGCCAGCCCCAAGCCTTGGGCGACATGTTTCGAATAAGCCAGATCACCCGTACGCCACACCGCACCAATCCCTTGCGCATACGCCGCCAGCAAAATCCCGTGCGCCGCACATCCGGCCGCCAGCAACTGCTCGGCCTTCGGGTACTTGACGTGTTCCTGCAACTTGGCGATCACCACAACCACCAGCGGCGCACGCAGCGGACCGTTACGGGCCTTGTCGATCATCGCTTCAGTGACTTCGCCTTCCTGCATTTGCGCAGCTTGCGCCAGCAACTCGCCCATTTGCTCGCGTGCCGCGCCTTCGACCGTCAGGAAGCGATACGGCTGCAAATGCCCGTGATCCGGCGCGCGCAACGCGGCGCCAAACAGGGCTTCGCGCTGCTCGGCAGTGGGGGCCGGTTCGACCAGTCGTGGAACGGAAACACGGTTGAGCAACGCGTCGAGAGCCTGCATCGGCCACCTCCTGAAAAATATGTGCGGCTATTCTAGCTGTATCTGCCAACAGGATGCCGGTTTACATGCCCTGCCCCACGGGTAGAATGGCGCCCTTCCCACATCAGCCCGAGCGGACTTCATGGCGTTGCCGACCTTACGGATCATTGGTTTCATCATCGGCATCTTCCTGATCACCCTGGCTGTGGCCATGGTCGTGCCTATGGCCACCCTGGTGATTTTCGAGCGCACCGGTGATCTGCCGTCGTTCCTCTGGGCGAGCATGATCACCTTCGTCGCCGGCCTCGCGCTGGTGATTCCCGGCCGACCGGAACACATTCACCTGCGCCCGCGCGACATGTACCTGCTGACGGTCAGCAGTTGGCTGGTGGTGTGCATTTTTGCTGCGCTGCCGTTTCTGCTGACCCAGCACATCAGCTACACCGACTCGTTTTTCGAAAGCATGTCCGGCATCACCGCGACCGGCTCGACCGTACTCAGCGGGCTCGACACCATGTCACCGGGCATTCTGATGTGGCGCTCGCTGCTGCACTGGCTCGGCGGCATCGGCTTTATCGGCATGGCGGTGGCGATTCTGCCGCTGCTGCGCATCGGTGGCATGCGCCTGTTCCAGACCGAATCCTCGGACCGCTCGGAAAAGGTCATGCCGCGCTCGCACATGGTGGCGCGCCTGATTGTGGCAGCGTATGTCGGCATCACCATCCTTGGCAGCCTGGCGTTCTGGTGGGCCGGGATGAGTCCGTTCGACGCGATCAACCACGCGATGTCGGCGATTTCCACCGGCGGGTTCTCGACCTCCGACCAGTCGCTGGCCAAGTGGACGCAACCGGCGGTGCACTGGGTCGCAGTCGTCATCATGATTCTCGGCAGCCTGCCGTTCACCCTGTACGTGGCGACGTTGCGCGGCAACCGCAAGGCGCTGATCAAGGATCAGCAAGTACAGGGTTTGCTCGGTATGCTGCTGATGACCTGGCTGGTGCTCGGCACCTGGTACTGGTGGACGACCAATTTGCATTGGCTGGAGGCGCTACGCCACGTAGCGCTGAACGTGACGTCGGTGGTCACCACCACCGGTTTCGCCCTCGGCGACTACAGCCTGTGGGGTAACTTCTCGCTGATGCTGTTTTTCTATCTGGGTTTTGTCGGTGGCTGTTCCGGGTCGACGGCGGGCGGGATCAAGATCTTCCGTTTCCAGGTCGCCTACATCTTGCTCAAGGCCAACCTTAACCAACTGATTCACCCGCGTGCGGTGATCAAACAGAAGTACAACGGCCACCGTCTCGACGAAGAGATCGTCCGTTCGATTCTGACCTTTTCGTTCTTCTTCGCCATCACCATCTGCGTGATCGCCCTGCTCCTGTCGCTGCTTGGCGTTGACTGGATGACCGCGTTGACCGGCGCTGCCAGCACCGTGTCCGGCGTCGGCCCGGGCCTGGGCGAAACCATCGGCCCGGCAGGTAACTTCGCCACCCTGCCGGATGCGGCCAAGTGGATCCTGTCGTTCGGCATGCTGCTCGGCCGGCTGGAGATCATTACGGTGTTTGTACTGTGTATTCCGGCCTTTTGGCGTCACTGACCGCGCTCGGCGCCTGCAACAACCGCGTCCGGTAATCGCCGGGCGTGGTGTCGAACCAGCGGCGGAACGCGCGAAAGAAGTTGCTCGGGTCGGCAAATCCCAACAGATAAGCGATTTCCAGCAGCGTCATGCTCGGTTGCGCCAGATACTGCTCGGCCAGTTCGCGGCGGGTGTCATCGAGCAACTGCTGAAAACTGGTGCCCTCCTCCTGCAAGCGGCGCTGCAAAGTGCGCTGCGATAAATGCAGAGTCTGCGCCACAGTATCGCGCTTCGGCTCACCTTGCGGCAGCAAACGGCACAGCACCTGTCGCGCTTTGTGGGTCACGCGGCTTTCGGAAAACCGCGCCAGATATTCCCCGGCAAAGCGGTCGTGCAACAGCGCCATCGCTTCGTTGGCTGTCGGCAGCGGCGCTTCCATGTCGGCGCGTTCGAAGATCAGCGCGTCATACGGCGCGTTGAACATCAGCGGCGCGTGGAAGGCTTGTTTGTAGGGTTCCAGGTCCTCGGGTTCGGCGCCCTGCACCAGCACTTTGACCGGGTGCAACGTGCGTCCGGTCAACCAGCCGCACAGGCCCAGCGCACAGGCCAGCGAGGCTTCGGCGCTTTGCCGGGTCGGCGGCAGATGGTCACCGTGCACGGTCAGAATCAGCGCATAACCTTCATCAAGCAATCGGAAACTCAGATCGGCGCTCTCGGCGATGATGCGCTGATAGCGCACCAGCCGTTGAAAGCCTTCGGCGAGGGTATTGCTCGACATCAACGCGTAGCCGGCGACATGAAAAGACGCCGGTCGCACCACCTTGCCCATGTTCAGGCCGATCGCCGGGTTGCCGGATAACTCGACCGCCCGTTGCCAGAGACGGGTCATGGAATCTTGCGGGAAGCGCGCATCCGGATCATCCAGAGCCGTGTAATCGAGCCCCAGTTGTTTGAACAGAACCCGGCAATCCAGGCCGTCCATCTCCAATGCTTTGACAATCCCCATCGCCCAGCTTGCAGAAGTCGTTCGTTCGCTCATGGCGTTTTTCTTTTACATGATGGGCCGCATGTTACGGCCCGATTTGCGAAGGATACTAAAGTGGCGCCGATTGTCACTGGCCCACGCCAATGATCACTCTAGACTCAAATAAGCTACCCGCAGCACAACTCGTCGCCAGAACAATAACCACAGAGAACGCGGTCGTGGAAAACATCAAACATTTCAACAGCTTCGCTGAGTTCTATCCGTATTACCTCAGCGAACACAGCAACAGCACCTGCCGGCGCCTGCATTTCATCGGTACGACACTGGTGATTTTTATTCTCGCGCTGACCATCGCCAAGGGCGCCTGGCTGTTGTTATTGGCCTTGCCGCTGGCCGGTTACAGCTTCGCCTGGGTCGGGCACTTTTTCTTTGAAAAGAACCGGCCGGCGACTTTCCAGCATCCGCTGTACAGCCTGCTTGGCGACTTCGTCATGTACCGCGACATGATTCTGGGTCGCGTGGCGTTCTGAATGAGGGTCAGCCAATGAATGCCAATGCCCGCTTCACCCATATGAAGGACGGTACCCAAGAAGATTGGGCGATCATCGCCGCCGACTTCAGCGCCTATGCCAAACAGTTGCCCGCACGGATCATGACCCACCTGAAACTGCTGGAAGGCGATTTCGGTGGCTTCCAGGTGGATCGCCTGACCCACTCGCTGCAAACCGCCACCCGTGCCTTTCGTGACGGGCGCGACGAGGAATATGTGGTTTGTGCCTTGCTGCATGACATCGGCGACACCCTGGGTTCGTACAACCATCCGGACATTGCCGCTGCGATACTCAAGCCGTTCGTCAGCGCCGAGAATGTGTGGATGGTCGAGAAGCACGGGGTGTTTCAGGGGTATTACTTCTTTCATCACCTGGGCATGGATCGGCATCTGCGTGAACAGTTCGCCGGTCATCCGCAGTTTCAGGCAACGGCCGAATTTTGCGCCAAATACGATGCGGCGGCGTTTGATCCTGACTATGACACGCTACCGTTGAGTTTTTTCGAGCCGATGATGGAGCGGTTGTTTGCGCAGCCGAAGAACTCGATTTACAAGGCCGCGATGGAGCAACACTCGCCAGCGTAATCATCCTCGGGAACCGCTGCGCGGTTCATCGCGAGCAGGCTCACTCCTACAGTTGAAATGCGTACCCCTGTAGGAGTGAGCCTGCTCGCGATGAGGCCCTCTCAATCACCAGAGCATTAGGCGAGTTCGGCGACTTTGGCCGCTTTCAGCTCCGCCTCCCGCGCCTGCGCATCCGCCAGCCGATACAACTCGATCGTGCCATCCCAGTGTTCGATCAGCGCCGTGCACGACTCCACCCAATCGCCGCAATTGAGGTAATCCACCTCGCCCACCTTACGAATCTCGGCATGGTGAATGTGCCCGCACACCACGCCATGCAACTCGCGCTTCACGCATTCATGGGCGATGGCTTCTTCAAAGTCGCTGATGAAACTCACCGCGGTCTTCACCTTGTGTTTCAGGTACGCCGACAGCGACCAATAGCCGTAGCCATAGCGCGCACGCCAGTGGTTGAGCCAGCGATTGAGGGTCAAAGTGAATTCGTAGGCGGAGTCGCCAAGGAAGGCCAGCCAGCGGTGATAACGGGTGATTACATCGAACTGATCGCCATGAATCACCAGCAGATGCCGGCCATCCGCCGTGACATGCACCGCTTCGTCGACCAACTGGATATTGCCCAGAATCAGCTTCGAATAACGACGCAGGAATTCGTCGTGGTTGCCGGTGACGTAAATCACCTCGGTGCCGCGCTTGCTCATGGTCAGCAAGCGGCGGATCACGTTGGTATGCGCCTGCGGCCAGTACATGCCGCCGCGTAGCTTCCAACCGTCAATGATGTCGCCAACCAGGTAAATCTTGTCGGCATGGTAGCCCTTGAGAAATTGCGACAAGTGCTCGGCCTGGCAATCCCGCGTGCCCAGGTGCACGTCGGAGATCCACAGGGTTCGCACCCGTTGTTTACGACTGGGTCGGGCGAGCTCGGCGCTGGTCATGGGCAACCCTCTGCGATGTTTTCGCCACTGTGCGCGCGCCCGGTTAATCGACCATGACAAGCGTGAGTCAGTCCTGTGACAACGCATCCGGTGTGCGCCGGTGTAGACTGACGACCACTTCGGAGACGACCTGCCATGCGACCGATCCTCACCCTGCGCCAGTACACCCACGATTTGATCGCCCACAGCCACGACCACGCGCAATTGGTGTTCGGGCTGTCCGGTGCGCTGGATTTCGAGGTCGAGGGCAGTGGCAGTCAGGTGCGTCAGCAGAGTTTTGTAGTTATCCCTTCCGGCGCTCATCATGCCTGCGGCAGTCCCAATGGTAGCCGCTGTCTGGTACTGGATATCCCGAACGGCCAATGGCTGACGGATTCACTGGGCGAACATGCCGACGCCAGCCATCGTCTGCTCGATCAACCGGCGCGCTTGTCGCTGGATTCGGGGCAAAGTCAGTTGGTCAGCTGGCTGGCAAACAGTCCGGTCAGCGATCCATTGATTGCCCAGCAAGGCGCGGTGTTGCTGCTGGCCAGTCTGAATCACGCGCAACCTGCGGAACACGCCATTCGCCGCCTGCCCTATGCCGCACTGGATGCGCACATCGAGCAATACGCCGCGTATCCGCTGCAAGTCGCCGATCTGGCACGGGTGGCAGGATTGTCCAGCGCGCGTCTGCATGCGCGGTTCATGGCCGAATGCGGGCAGACGCCGATGGATTACATCCGCAGCCGACGCCTGCATCTGGCCGTGCAAATGCTCCGCGACACCGCCCTGCCGATCGGCGAAGTTGCCAGTCGCGTCGGCTACAGCTCGCAGAGCGCTTTCTCGGCCGCGATCCTACGTGAGTTCAGCGCATCGCCCGGCCAGCTTCGGCGCGATTCCTGCGACAAACGACGATAGTCTGCCGACAGACTTGTAGGCCGATACAGGGTTCAATGGACTTATTGATCGTTCCCGCGCTCTGCGTGGGAATGTAGCCCGTGACGCTCCGCGTCACTGGACGCAGAGCGTCCCTAGAGGCATTCCCACGCAGAGCGTATCAATCACAAGAAACCGTGTCTGGATTAAGGATTGCAATGACTCCGCGTACCGCCCTCGGCGCTCTGCATATCGGTGCTTTGATGTTTGGCCTGACGGGTGTGTTCGGCAAACTCGCTGCCGCGTCCCCCGCTGTGATCGTCTTTGGACGCGCGGCTTTCGCCGTACTCGCCCTGGCATTTTTCGCCCGTTTCGCCAGCCAGCAAGGCTGGCAGAAACTTCAGGCCGTGGACTGGCGCCGCCTCGCCCTCAGCGGCGTGTTGCTGGCCGGGCACTGGGTGAGTTTCTTTCTGTCTGTGAAGATCGCCGGTGTCGCCATCGCGACGTTGGGTTTTGCCAGTTTCCCGGCCTTCACGGTGATTCTCGAAGGGCTGATCTTCCGTGAACGCATCCGCGCCAATGAAATACTGCTGGTGGTGTTGGTCAGCATCGGCCTGATTCTGGTGACCCCGGCCTTCGATCTCGGCAGCGGTGCGACCATCGGCTTGCTCTGGTCAGTGCTTTCGGGGCTGCTCTTTTCGCTATTGTCGCTGACCAACCGCGCCAGCTCCGGGCGCATCCCGGCGGTACAGGCGGCGTTGTGTCAAAACGTCGTGGTGGCGCTGTGTCTGCTGCCGGTTGCAGCACCGCTACTCAGCGAAGTACGCGCACTCGACTGGCTGTGGATCGCCCTGCTCGGGGTGTTCTGTACCGGCGTCGCCCACAGCCTGTTTGTGGCCAGTCTGGCGGTGATCAAGGCGCGCACGGCGGCGGTAGTGTTTGCGCTGGAGCCAGTCTACGGCATCACCGTCGCCTGGCTGTTGTTCAATGAAAACCCGACGTCGAAGATGTTGATCGGCGGTGCGTTGATCATTGTTGCCATCGTCGTGTCAGCGCGGATGTCCGGCCATGCCGACAAGAAAACCGTCGCCGCCGAGGCTGCGTCTCACTGAGTGCGGTCGTTGTGACCGAGGTCGCGGTCAGGATCGATCTGATCGCGAACCCGCTGCTTCAACACCTTAGCCTCGGGAAAACCGCCATCAGCCTTGCGTTCCCAGATCTGCACGCCGTCGCAGGTGATGTGAAATACCCCGCCGGTGCCGGGCACCAGGGAGACTTTGCCGAGGTCATCGCCAAAGGTGCTGAGCAGTTCCTGCGCCAGCCACGCCGCGCGCAGCAGCCACTGGCATTGGGTGCAATAGGTGATGACAACTTCTGCTTTTGCGACAGTCATGTTCGCTGAAACTCCTGAGACAGAGGGCGCCGCTATAATAGCCGGCTTTATCGCTTGTCCCGAGACTCACAATGCGCCGTTTGCTGTTCTGCCTGCTGCTTGGTTTGCTTCCACTGTTTGTTCACGCCAGTGACGCGCCGCGACCGAAAGTCGGCCTGGTGCTGTCCGGCGGTGCTGCGCGTGGTCTGGCGCACATCGGCGTGCTCAAAGCCCTCGAAGAACAAGGCATCAAAATCGATGCGATTGCCGGCACCAGCATGGGCGCGGTGGTCGGCGGCCTGTACGCCTCGGGCTACAAGATCGATGAGCTGGAAAAACTCGCGCTGAACATCGACTGGCAAGCCGCATTGTCCGACGCCCCGCCGCGCGAGGACGTGCCGTTTCGACGCAAACAGGATGACCGCGACTTTCTGGTGAAACAGAAACTCAGCTTTCGCGACGACGGCAGTCTCGGCCTGCCTCTGGGTGTGATTCAGGGCCAGAACCTCGCGCTGCTGCTGGAAAGCCTGCTGGCCCACACCAGCGATACCCGGGATTTCGACAAACTGCCGATCCCGTTCCGCGCTGTGGCCACCGACATTGCCAATGGCGAAAAAGTGGTGTTCCGCAAAGGCCACTTGCCTCAGGTGATCCGCGCCAGCATGTCGATCCCGGCGGTGTTCGCCCCGGTCGAGCTCGACGGCCGGCTGTTGGTGGACGGCGGTATGACCGACAATATCCCGCTGGATGTCGCACGGGAAATGGGCGTTGACGTGGCCATCGTCGTCGACATCGGCACACCGCTGCGCAACCGCAAGCAACTGACCACCGTGGTCGATGTGCTGAACCAGTCGATCACCCTGATGACCCGCAGTAATTCCGAAGAACAACTGGCCGCGCTGAAATCCTCCGATGTGCTGATCCAGCCTGCGCTGGCCGCATACGGTGTCACCGATTTCGGTAAAGCCCAGGACATGATCGACGCAGGTTACCGCGCGACCCGCATCCTCGATGCGCGCCTCGCCGTGCTCAAACCCGAGGAATCCCAAGACGCCGAACTTGCTGCCGCCCGTTCCCCGGGGCAGCGCACGCCGATCATTACCGCGATCCGTGTCGAAAACGACTCGAAAGTCGATGACGACGTGATCCGCTACTACATCCGCCAGCACATCGGCGAGCCGCTGGACCTGGGGCGATTGCACTCGGACATGGGCACCTTGTATGGCCTCGACTACTTCGAACAAGTGCAGTACCGCGTGGTGCACAAGGGCCAGGACCACACACTGGTGATCAGTGCCCGGGGCAAGCGCAGCGGTACCGATTACCTGCGGGTCGGTCTCAATCTGTCCGACGACATGCGCGGCGATAGCGCCTTCAACCTCGGTGCCAGTTACCGCATCAACGGCATCAACCGCCTCGGCGCGGAATGGCTGACACGCGCGCAGATTGGCGATAAACAAGAGCTGTATACCGAGTTCTATCAACCGCTGGACGTTGGCTCGCGTTACTTCGTCGCACCGTACGCCTCGTTCGAGGCGCAGAACGTTGAAGCGGTGCTCGACAACGATCCGATCGCACAGTACCGCGTCGAGCGCTACGGTTTCGGCCTTAACTTCGGTCGCCAGATCGGCAACAACGGCGAAGTGCGGTTCGGTGTCGGCGAGGCCTGGGGCAAGGCCGATGTGCGCATTGGTGATCAGGATCTGCCGAGTGAAAACTTCAACGAAGGCTTCTATGCGCTGAAATATTCGTACGACTCACTGGATAACGTCTACTTCCCTCACGAAGGCAAGGACGTCAGCCTGACGCTGATGCAGTTCGAACCGGGGCTGGGTTCGGATACGCGCTATCGACAATGGGAATTCAAACTCGACAAAGCCATGAGCCGTGGCCCGGACACGCTGATTCTCGGCGGGCGCTACGGGCGTACGCTGGACGATGCCAATGTGGTGACGTCGAGCTTCCTGCTCGGCGGCGCGCGGCAATTGTCGGGGTTCCGTGAAGACGCGATTTCCGGGCAGAACGTCAGCCTGATGCGCGCGGTGTACTACCGCCGGCTGACGCCGCGCTCGTATCTGCCGCTGGACTTTCCGCTGTATGCCGGCGCCTCGCTGGAGCGTGGGCGGGCGTGGAACAACGACAATGAGTTCGACAGTGGCTACATCAACGCCGCCAGCGTGTTCATTGGTTTTGACACGCCGCTGGGGCCGTTGAATTTCAGTTACGGGTTGAATGATGCGAATGAGCAGGCGGTTTATCTGAACCTTGGCCAGACCTTCTGATCAGGTCGCCTGACAATCCGTCTTCGCGAGCAGGCTCGCTCCCACAGGGGAACGCATTCCAATTGTGGGAGCGAGCCTGCTCGCGAAAACGATATCAGCGCCACCGCAAATCAATCGGGTATTAGCGAATCCCCGCCAACAACGTTCGCGCCGTTTGCTTCAAAGGCTCATCGCCTTCCTTGAGTAACTCGTTAAGCAGCGCAATCGCACTGTCGATGTCACCGTCATCAATGCAGGTCTGCGCTTGTTCGAGTTTTCCAGAGTTTTCATCGTGTAGCGGCTCAGCTGCGTGCAAGTCCAACGGTTGCAACACCAGAGACGGCTCGGCATCGGCAAACTCATTGAGAAAATCTTCATCCAGCGGCTCGGCGTCCGGCTCAGGGATCCACTCAAGTTCGGCGTCCTCGCCGGCCGCTTCCGGCAGTTCAAAATCCTGCGGCAGTATTTTCAGGCTGGAGCCCAGCGCCGAGGTGTCTGCCGTTGGCTCAGTAGTGGCCGTGCGGCTGTCTTCCAGATCCCAACTGGAATCCATCGACAGCTCTCCCAGATTCAACTCGAAATCATCTTCAGGTGCCGGTTGGGCCGTGACAGCAGGCGCCAGCGCAATGACGGGCGCCGCCGCGGCCAACGGTGCGGCACCCGCCAGTTTCGGATGTCGAACACGAACGTCCTGTAACGTCTGGGCATCTACGCCTTGTTCACACAACTGACTTTCCTGCTGTTCATACGCGGCGCTGTCACCCTGGCGTCCCAGGACTTCGAGCAACTGCAAACCGATATCGGTGCGCTCCGGCTCCTTGTGCAAAGCGTCGCGCAATAACCCAGCAGCTTCGCCCAAGCGGCCGTAGGCCAGATAGATTGCTACTGCCTCCAGCACATCGCCCGCTGCCGGTTCTTCACGGTGTTGGGTTGAGGTGTGAGCCCTGACAGACTCTGCGTTTTCGACTTCATCTACCTCAGGTTCCTCGCCCTGCGGCAACTGTGGCAGCGGTCGATCAGCCTGTTGCGACTGTTGCCGTCGACGGTGCACAAACAGACCGGCCAAGGCCCCCAGCAACAGCAACAGGCCCCCGAACAATGGCCAGTTCAAACCGTCATCTGTGGACTCGACAGGTACCACAACCGGGGCAGGTGCCGGAGCGACTTCGGTCGGTGGCGGGGCTTTCCTGAGTTCGGTCAATTGCGTTTGCAGCTCAGTAATCTGCTTCTTGCCAGCGGCAATCTGCACATCCTGCGTCTGCAGTTTGGCGTTCAGCTCATCGACGCTCTTTTGCAATTGCTGATTGAGTAAGACACTGGCAGCCAGTTGCTCGGCGAGTGCATCGTTGGCCGGCGGATTTGCAGGCGTTGGCGCGGGCACGGCATCGCGTTTGGCCTGAGGTGCCTGCGGCGCTGCGACAACAGGCTCGACGCTGGGAAACGCGGAAGATTGTGCACGCGGATCCGGTTCATCAGTGGCCGGCACGATACCCGGCGAACCCGGAGGGTCGATCAACACCGTGTACTCACGCAGCAAACGGCCATTGGGCTGATTGAGCTGCACAAGGAAATTCAGAAAAGGTTCGTTGACTGGTTTGCTTGACGTGACCCGGATCATCTGGCGATTACCATGCAGGATCGGGATGAACTTGAGGTCGTTGAGGAAGAACACCCGCTCGACCCTGGCCTCGGCGAATTCATCCGCCGTGGCCAGGCGCACCGTCAGATCGTTTGGCGTCAGCCCGCCAACATCGACCAACGCGATATCGGCCTTGAGCGGCTGATTGAGACCTGAATGAACGGTGATATCACCCAGCCCCACAGCCATCGACCAGGCCGAATAGCTGAATACGCCAGCGGCCAGCAGCCATTTGGCGCCACCGCGCAGTACCACGTGCCGACTTGCGAGCATGAGCATCCCTTAAATAAGCAAAACCGACTTCTATGCGTTCGCACATCCGGTACGAACACGATATTGCCCAGTAGTTCTTATAGTCGGCTCAGCGCGATCTCTCAAAGATACGGCACGTGGATGTGCCTCAAGATTTTTCCAGGTTGCCCAGAATGTGCCCGTGAACCCGCATGCACACCTTCAAATCCGCCTCGTCGACGCCTTCGAACAATTCATGACGCAGTTGTGTGGCAATGGTTTCGATCTGTTCGATCAGTGGCAGGGCCGGTGCACAGAGGACGATTTTTTTCGCCCGGCGGTCTTCCATCACGGACTGGCGTTGCACCAGGCCCTGGCTTTCCAGACTGTCGAGCAAGCGAGCGAGGGTCGGACCTTCGACACCAACGCTCTGCGCCAGCTCACGTTGGGTCGGCGCCTCTTCAAAACGCGCCAGGTGCAGCAGCACCAGCCAGCGCGCCTGGGACAGTCCCAGTCCGGCCAGTCGGCGGTCCAGTTCGGCACGCCAGCCACGGGACATCTGGGCCAGTTGCATGCCAAAGCGGTGTTGATCGGTTAACGGCATAAAACACTCACGGTTAGACTGAAAATAAAGAAAATCTAATTATTAGCCAGCTAAGCATGAGCTGCAGTTATAGGCAAGTGGCGGTCTGTACTGAATCGTTACATCTTGAGAGCCCCTCACCCTAGCCCTCCCGAAACGTCGGACCGCCCGTAGGGAGAGGGGACTGAATGGGGGATGCTTCAGATATTCAGCGACTTGGGAATGCTTTGCTGAATCCGGAATTGGACGGCCCTCACCCTAGCCCTCTCCCAAAGGGAGAGGGCTAGGGTGAGGCTGCTCGGGATATTCAGCGACTTGAACGTGCTTTGGTGAATCCATAATCGACTCGGTTTTTCAGGTCGATGTATGGCGCATGACACCTCGGTCGGCCCCCTCTCCCTTTGGGAGAGGGCTGGGCGGGCGGCGTTCCGATGAGGGCCGGAGCCAAATTACATCTCGAATTCAGACTGCAACGCAGCCCGCACGCAATACAGCACGCCCTCCGGCACACGCCCGGCAAACAGCTCGGCCACTTCGGCGACGGACGGCAACTCGCCCTCACCATCAAGAAACGCGTCCTGCACTTCACCCATCAGCTCTTCCGGCAAATCCAGCGCCTGCTCAAGCGACAACTGCTGCTTGCCGATCGCCTCGGCGAGCATGGTGTAGACGTTCTTTTCCGAGCACTGCAACTGACCGGCGATCTGCAGCGGCGTCATGCCGGCGCGGGCCAGGGTGATCAGTTCGTGGCGCACGTCGGCCACCGCTTTCGGCGCCTCGGCCTCGCCGCCGAGCACTTCGAGGAAGGCATCGCCGTAGCGCTCCAGCTTGCGTGCGCCGACACCGCTGACCCGGGCCATTTCCGCCAGCGAGGTCGGTTGGCTGCGGAGCATTTCCAACAACGTGGAATCGGGGAAGATGACGTACGGCGGCACGCCATGCTCTTCGGCCAACTTGCGCCGCAGGGCGCGCAAGGCTTCCCACTGTTCGCGCTCTTCGCCGCGCACCAGTTGGCTGGCTGGGCTCTTGCTGGCGGTTTTGGCCGTAACCTGCGGTTTGAGATCGCGGCGCAGCTCCAGCGTGACCTCGCCCTTGAGCAATGGCCGGCAACTGTCATTAAGACGCAGACCGCCATAACCTTCGTGATCGACATCCGCCAGACCGCGCGCCACCAATTGACGGAACAGCGAGCGCCACTCGCTCTCGCTCAACACCTTGCCGACGCCCCACACCGATAGATGCTGATGGCCGAAACTGCGGATTTTTTCGTTGTCCTTGCCCAACAGCACATCAACCAGATGACCTACGCCATAACGCTGACCGGTACGGAAAATCGCCGACAATGCCTGACGTGCAGGTTCGGTAGCGTCCCAGGTCTGCACGCCATCGACACAGTTGTCGCAATGGCCACACGGCTCGGGCATGTCTTCATCGAAGTACGCCAGCAGGGTCTGTCGACGGCAGCGGGTCTCTTCACAAAGCGACAGCATGGCGTCGAGCTTGTGTTGCTCCAGACGCTTGTGCCGCTCGTCGCCTTCGGAGTTTTGCAGCATCTGCTTGAGCATCACCACATCTTGCAGACCGTAGGCCATCCACGCATCCGCCGGCAGACCGTCACGGCCGCCGCGCCCGGTTTCCTGGTAATACGCCTCAAGGGATTTCGGCAGATCGAGATGGGCGACGAAACGCACGTTGGGCTTGTCGATGCCCATGCCGAACGCCACGGTGGCGACCATGATCAAGCCTTCCTCGTTGAGGAAGCGCTTCTGATTGAAGGCGCGCAGATCATTGGGCAGACCAGCGTGATACGGCAACGCCGGGAAGCCCTGCTCGCTGAGGAATGCCGCGACTTCCTCGACTTTCTTGCGCGACAGGCAATAGACGATGCCGGCGTCACTGCGCCGCTCGGCGAGGAACGCCAGCAACTGCTTGCGCGGCTGCTCTTTGGGCACGATGCGGTAAAAGATGTTCGGGCGGTCGAAGCTCGACAGGAAGCGCTCGGCATTTTGCAGGTGCAGGCGGGTGACGATTTCTTCGCGGGTGCGCTTGTCGGCGGTGGCGGTCAGGGCGATACGCGGTACATCGGGGAACATCTCTGCCAACTGGCCCAGTTGCAGGTATTCCGGACGGAAATCGTGGCCCCACTGCGACACGCAATGCGCTTCGTCGATGGCGAACAACGCAATGTTCAAGCCTTGCAGGAACGACAGCATGCGCGGCTGTACCAGACGCTCGGGCGCCAGATACAGCATCTTCACTTCGCCGCGCTTGATCCGCGCTGCGAGGTCACGCTGCTGTTCAGCGCTCAGGGTGGAGTTCAGCGCGGCGGCGGCCACACCGAGTTCTTCGAGGGTGGCGACCTGATCGTCCATCAGCGCAATCAGCGGCGACACCACCACCGCCAGGCCATCGCGCAACAGCGCCGGCACCTGAAAGCACAGGGACTTGCCGCCACCGGTAGGCATCAGCACCAGCGCATCACCGCCACTGGCCACGCGCTCAATGATTGCACCCTGACGGCCACGGAAACTGTCGTAGCCGAAGATGTCCTTGAGGACGCGTTGAGCCTGTTCGAGCATAAAAACTCCAAAAATCTACCGATACATCCCTGCGCAGGCTGGTTCAGAACAGCCGGAGCTGCTTAAACAAAACGTAAGAGCGCATTGCACGACAACCGCAATGCGGGCAGGGATCGCAAAACGCGGCAGTATACCCGAGCCCTCCCCTGCACAGGGTGCCGCTGATAAGACACTGATAAACCTGCCACAGGTTTGGCATGTGGCCCGGCAATTGCGGCAAATCTGCCATGCGGCTGGCTTGAGCGCGCAAGAAGGCCTAGAATTCCCGCATTGTTTATTCCCCAAGGTAGCCCCGTAATGTCCTTCGCTGAGCAACTGACCCGCCTGCAAGTTTTCCTCGACGCCGACGAGCTGCATGACGAGGCGCTGGATTACGTGGCCGCTCACGGCTACCTGACCGCGCTGTCGATCTGCGCTGAGGACGTACCGGAGCGTGAGTGGATCGACGCCTTGTTCGCCGAAGAGCCGCACTACAGCAGCGACGCCCAGCGCGAAGAGATCGAAGCCACCCTGATCGGCCTCAAGGCCCACATCGCCCGTCAACTGGCCTCGGATGAAGAGTTCGAGCTGCCATGCGATCTGGATCTGGGCGACGAGCCGGACGATTCCGAACTGCGCGGCTGGTGCATCGGTTTCATGGAAGGCGTGTTCCTGCGTGAAGCCGCCTGGTTCGAAACCGCCGAAGAAGAAGTCAGCGAAATGTTGCTGCCGATCATGGTCGGTTCGGGCCTGTTCGACGAACAGCCGGAATTCGAAGACATCGCCAAGGACGCCAACTTGATGGACGACATGATCGTGCAGATCCCGGAAGCCCTGACCGCGCTGTACCTGCTGTGCCAGGCGCCCGACGAAAAACCGGCGATCCTCAAGCCACGTCACCACTAAGATCCGGCCTATGGACAACCCCATAGGCAACCGCCCCCTGATGTTGCGCTATTTCCTGCTGGCCATCGGCTGGCTCAGCGTAGCATTGGGGGTGATCGGGATTTTCCTGCCCGTCCTGCCCACCACCCCTTTCCTTCTGCTCGCCGCGGCCTGCTTCGCGCGCAGCTCTCCGCGTTTCTATCAATGGCTGGTCGAGCATCCCCGGCTGGGGCCATGGATCCGCGATTACCTCGATGGCAACGGCATACCACTCAAGGGCAAGGTCTACGCGATCGGGCTGATGTGGGCGAGCATTCTGTTTTCCTGCTACCTGGTGCCGTTGCCGTGGGCGCGGGGTTTCATGGTGACCAGTGCGGTGTTGGTGACGGTTTATATTTTGCGGCAGAAGACTTTGCGCAAACCTTGATGCACTAATGGATAGAGGACAGGTATGCACCTCTTTCCAATCACAGTAGAATTTGCGCCAAATCTGATCCTTGGAAACACCACCACTGCCGCAGCCTGGCATCGGTCTACATGGAGGAAAGTCTGTGAAACTGATCAGGCTGGAGCTGGAAAACTACCGTTGTTTCCCATCGCTGACACTTGAACTCGATACTCAGCTGACTTTGTTGGTCGCGCGCAACGGTCAAGGCAAGACAAGTCTGTTGGATGCTATCAAGGTGGCGTTGTGGCCTTACGTTCGCGGGTTTGACCTCGGCAGCACTACCAATGACATCACCGGAATTCATCCGGAAGACGTTTTTTTGCGCCCCCTAAAAGCGCATCAAATGGAACCATCTCTTCCTGCTCGACTGTCTGCTCAAGCAACTCTGCATGGACAAAACTGGGAGTGGACCCGGCGCCGTGAAAGCATTCGTAAAGGCACACAGACCCGCGGTGATGACGCTGCCAACAAGCTTGAGGCAGCAGCCGAAACCCTAGAGGTACAGATTTTCAACCGCGCAGTTTCGGACCAGCCTCCATTCGATTTACCCGTTCTGGCCTACTACGGCACCGGTCGGCTCTGGAGTCAGAAAAAGCTGACCGCTGCATTCGAGAAGGCGGAAAACGCCGAATTTTCCAGGACGTACGCCTACCGCGATTGTCTGGATCCGGCATCCAGTTATAAGCACTTCGCTAAGTGGTACACGCGAATTTTCCGCAGTTACCGCGATGAGCAAATTCGCAACATTGAACGCGGACATCTGAGTATTGATGTCAAGGATGAGTTCGCGCATCCGGTACTGGCTGTCCAGAATGCAGTAAATGCTGTCCTCGCGACTCAAACTGGCTGGAGAAATCTGGCTTACAGTAGTGAGTTTTCCGATCTCGTACTTGAGCATCCAATTCATGGGACGCTGAAAGTCAGCCAACTCAGCGATGGTATCCGCAACATCGTTGCCTTGGCGGCAGATATCGCCTATCGCTGTATAAAGCTAAATCCTCACTTGGGCATTACCGCGCCTCGCCAATGCACGGGTGTGATATTGATCGATGAGGTCGACATGCACCTTCATCCTGCGTGGCAACAAACGGTCATACCTGATCTGCTCGGTGCCTTTCCAAATATTCAGTTCATCGTCACGACACATAGCCCGCAAGTAATCACCTCGGTGAGGGCAAAGTGTATCCGTGTCCTGCACACCGTAACTGAAGACAAATTGCTGCAAGTAAAAATCAGCAATGTCGATCAACAGACCCAAGGGGTCGCCAGTTCACAAGTCTTGGCATACGTGATGGGCATTGATCCCACACCTGACAATGAGCCTTCTCGCAAATTAAGCGAGTACATGGCGCTGATTCAGCAAGATCTGCATAAATCACAACAAGGTTTGGTGCTACGCGAATACCTGAACTTGCATTTTGGTACCCAGCATCCGGACATGCTTGATTGTGATCGGTTGATTCGCCTCGAAACATTCAAACGCAAACAACTGACACAAAAAAAATAAGGAAGTCGGGCGGATGCGAAAACTGATTCGAGGTAC
This sequence comes from Pseudomonas sp. 29, assembly GCF_002754355.1. Taxonomy (NCBI): domain Bacteria; kingdom Pseudomonadati; phylum Pseudomonadota; class Gammaproteobacteria; order Pseudomonadales; family Pseudomonadaceae; genus Pseudomonas; species Pseudomonas sp. 29. Next base: position 4,585,795 of record NZ_PEEY01000001.1, on the reverse strand, counting down.
GGCTCCAAACTGTCTTGCTCGTTATAGGCATGGAATAAATAAATGGGCTGATGTGACACATGCAGACAAAGAGCAGATCCGCCAGTGTCTTCAAACTATGCAAGATACTCGTTGCGCCTACTGTGAAGCGGATGTCAGCACGATAGGACATTCGCATATCGAGCACTTTCGACAAAGGCACGGATATACCCAAGGTACATTCGAATGGACCAATCTCTTCAATTCATGTTGTCGGGAAGAGGCCTGCGGAAAATTCAAAGACAATTGCCCACCCTACGATCACAAAAGCTTGCTTAAACCTGACGAGGATGATCCGGACGGTTTTTTGCTTTTTATCAGTGACGGCACAATCAGCCCACTCGTTAATCTGGATGACCGGGCGCGGACGCGCGCCGTCGAGACGCTGCGCATATTCAATCTGGACGCGCAAAACGGGGCCTTGCGCGCCATGAGACGAGAGGCAATCCGCCCTCACCAGAAAACGGTTGAGGATCTGATGGCGATAGCCGAAGAACTGTCGCCAGACGATCTTCAGGAGTTTCTGCAAGACGAGATTCAGAGCATCGCCCATTTGCCATTCTCTACAGCCATACGACACACCCTGTCGAAATCTCGGGCTGTTTAAGAGACACCTCCAGACACGCCTTACAGGCTACAAATTCTTGCGCCATTACCTACAGCTACGCCAGAATCCGCCGGCTTGTGTGCCTTGGGGGCGGGTTCTATTGTGGTGCGGTCGCTGAAGAGTCAGCGATCGGGTTTAGCGACCCAAATCTGTAATAGGTGCATCAGCGCTCCATGCTTTGTGGCAGATTCAATGTCTGCAACTTCGCTATGGTGGCTGTATGCGGGAGACCCTCGGGTCTGCCGGGTGCCTATAACCGGTTCGCTAACCTGCGTACAGCCGCCACCTTCCTGTTTAGCGACAGTTCTGGGCGGCTCCACTCTAATAGGAGCTTCACCATGATCAAACCAACACCCAACCCACCCGAAATCGATCTCGCCTCCCCCTACGAATCCCTCGATTCAAAAAAGCTCAACGACGCCGCCGAACGCGCCCTCGATCACTACCTCTGCCCACCCGGTTCGACCCCACCGCCACGCAAAGCCCGCAGGATGTACGCCGTCACCGCAGACTTCAAAAACGAGGAACTGCTGGCCGATGCCAGCGAAACACTCGCCTCAGCCAGAACCATCGCCCATGACTTCGCCCACCTCATACCCGCGTCGCAACGCAGGACGCTGTTGGGGGTCGCGCAATTGATCATGCTCGGGGAGCTGGCGGTGAATCGGGTGATGGATAATCTGGAGTTGCCGCAGTAGGTCAGACAACCGATCGTTCCCACGCTCTGCGTGGGAATGCCTCTTCGGACGCTCTGCGTTCGGCTCTGGAGGGGACGCGGAGCGTCCCGGGCTGCATTCCCACGCAGAGCGTGGGAACGATCACGTGAGGCAGAAAAAACCCGCCGCCCCGGTTGAACGGGGCGGCGGGTTTTGTCGTTTCAGCCCTCAGTTCAAACCGTATCCACCTTCAACGAATGATCATTCAACATCCCGCTGATGATCGTCGCCGTGTCATGCCCACCGGCAACCACGCCGCCCGCCCCTGGCGTCACACCGTAATGGCTGGCGAGGTTGACGCCGGCCAGATCAATCGTCTGGTTCGGCGTGGCGCCGGCCATGGCGCTGACGTCGATGCTGGTGAGCAGCGAGGCGCCGCTGCCAGTGACGGTGAAGTGCAGGTAGTCATCCAGTGAGGCGGTGGTGCCGTTTTCGCCTTGCAGCAGTTGCGACAGGTCGAGCTTGTCGGTGCCGGGGGTGAAGTCGGTGATCAGGTCATGGCCGCTGTTACCCTTGAGCCACTGGAAGGTGTCGGCCCCTGCGCCACCGGTCATGGTGTTATTGCCCATGCCGCCGATCAGCAGGTCATCACCGCCACCACCGTTGAGGATGTCGTTACCCAGGCCACCGTTGATCACGTTGTTATTGTTGTCGCCGGTCAGGGTGTCATTGAAGTTCGAGCCGACGAGGTTTTCGATGCCGGTCAGGGTGTCCGTCCCCGCGCCGACGGTGTTTTGCGCACCGAGCAGACCGAGGTTGACCGTGACCCCGGCGGTGGCGTGGGCGTAGCTGGCGGTGTCGATGCCGGTACCTCCGTCGAGCAGATCATTGCCCGGGCCGCTGTAGAGCAAGTCGTTGCCGGCGCCGCCGTGCAGTTCGTTGTTGCCGGAACCGGCGGTGAGCACATCGTTGCCGTCGCCCGCGTTGAGGATGTTGTCGCCGGTGCCGGCTACCAGCACGTCATCCCCCGAGGTGCCGGTGAGGGTGTGGCCGTCCTGATAGCTGATGGTCACGTTGGCCGTGTCGCTGCCGCCGTGGTTGTCGTTGGCGGTGTAGCTGCCGTGGAAGTCCGGGGTGAGATCGTGGGCCCCGGCGTAATTGACTGTCATGGTCAGTTGGTAGTTTTCCGCCGCATTCGGGTTACCGCCACTGGTATTGCTGATGTTGGTGACGTGGATCTGGTAGGTGCCATCGGCGCTGGCGGTGATGGTGCCGCCATCGGCAATCGCGACAAACGCGCCACCGTTGAGCGAATACTCCAGGGTGACGTGCCCGGCCGCCAGGTTGTGATCCAGGTTCAGCGTTTCGCCCTGTTTCAGTTTGACCGTGATCAGGTCTTCATCGTTGGCATTGGCGTTGGTCACCGCGCCGAGGTAGCCGCTGATCACCAACACCGCGGTCATCGCTGCGGTGTTGGCGGCGAAGGCATTGCGCACATCGGCCAGGGTCTGGTTGGCGGCAGTGTTGCTGTTGCCGTTGAACGTGATCGCACCGGTGCCGGTGAAGTCCGCGCCCTTCGCTATCCAACCAGTATTGAAGGTGGTCGGTGTGGCGTTGAGCGTATCGCCATTCGGATCGGTGTCGTTGGCCAGCAGCAACTCGCCCGGCACCACGATGTTGCTCGACAACACGTTGGTGATGACGTGATCGTCCACCGCCACGGGTGGCGCGTTGGGGATCACTTTCACGGTCAGCGTCGAGCTGGCGAGGTCGCCGTCGTTGTCGCTGAGGGTGAAGCCGATGTTCTCGGTAATCACCACCGCCGTGGTTTTCTGCGAGGTGTAGCTGTAGTCGCCGGTGTCGAGGTTGATCACCAAGGTGCCGCTGTTGTTGGTGGCGATGCTCAACGTGTTGTTTACGGTGTTAAAGGTGCCATGGTTGACGCCACCGGTGGCGGTCAACGAGCCTTGGCCACTGAGGGCTTTCGGATCGTAGGTGTAAGTGGTGCCGTCAACGACAATGGATTTGATGAAGCCGCCATCGGCGCCGAAGGTACCGCCCTCGCCCAGCAACGAACCGGTGACCGGCGCGCCTTCTACGGTGCCGGACAGCACCGAGTTGAGCTGATTGAGATCGGTAACCACCACCGCGTTGGTGTTGGTGTGGGTGATGCCGTCGTACGCCAGCGGATCAAGGTTGGCGTTACTCACGCCGCTGCCCAGGCCAATCGCGTAGTTCTTGATGTTGTTGGCATCGAGGAAGTTTTTCAGCGCGGCTTCATCAGCGGCGTTGATGTCGCCCTCGTTGGGTTTGCCGTCCGAGAAGAAGTAACCGACGTTCTGTGCCCCGGTGAGTTTGCCCGAGGTGTTGAACGCGGTTTGCATGACCGCCACCGCGGCGTCGTAGTTGGTGCCGCCACCCGCCGACAGACCGGCGAGAATCGTCTTCGCGGTCGCCACATCGACCCATACCGACGTTCTGTCAGTGGCGTTGCTGCTGAAGGTGACGAGCTGGACTTTGACATCGCCGAGGTCATCGTACTTGTCGAGCAAGGCACTGATCGCCTGCTTGGCCAGGTCCAGCCGCGACAGGCCCGGCACACCGGAGGCGTCGGCCATACTGCCGGAGATATCGAGCACGATGAGCAGGTTGGAATCGATCTCCACCGCCGCTACCGAACGATCCGAGGCCACCGCTTTTGGTACGTCATCGACGATGTTCACCACAAGGCTGCTGGTGGTGCTGTTGCCCAGTGCATCGGTGGCTTTGTAGGTGAAACTTTCGCTCAGGGTGTTCGCCCCGTCGTTGGCGCTCGGCGAGGTTTTCGGCGCCGAGGTCAGCGTGTAGGTGTAGGTGCCGTCGGCGTTGAGCTGGATCTGCCCGTAGCTGCCGGTGGCGCTGCCGACCAAGGTGTAGGTGATCGCGCCCGTACCGCCGGTAACTGCGCCGACCAGCGTGCCAGTCGCGGTTTCACCGGTGTTGCTCGGATCGCTGCCGGTGACCGTACCGGCAGCCAGATCCTGGCCGTCCTTGGTCAGGTCGAGGGCTTTTTCATAGACCGTTACGTCCTGATCGACCGAGGCCACCAGCTTGCTGTCGGCAACGTTGATGGTGATGGTCGTGGTGCTTTCATCGCCGTCGCTGTCGCGAATGGTGTAGGTGAAAGTGTCGGTGGCGCCGGGTGGGCTCACCGAGTTCGGGTTGCTGTGATAGACGGCGTTGCCCGCCGCATCAAGGGTCAGGAAACCGAAGTTGCCGTTGATGTTGCTGTTGAGGCCGCCGATGGCCGAAGTGCCGGTGTTGCTGCCGGCGCGCACGCCGACCACCGAGGCTGCGCCATCGGCGCCGCTGATGTCATTGCCCAACACGCTGATGTTGACCGTACCACCCTCCGCCACCGAGCCGGTGTCGGGTTTGGCGGTCGGCAGGTCATCGATGATGTTGACGTTGATCTGACCATTGGCAGTGCTGCCATCGGTGTCCGTCGCCACCACGTTGAAGTTCTCGGTGAGGCTGTTGGCACCGTTGGCGTTCGGATGGGTTTCGTTGTCGACCAGGGTGTAGCTGTAACTGACCACGCCAGTGGCTGGGTTGTAACCGGTGACGGTGAAGGTGCTGCCCAGCGGCGAGACGACGGATTGCGGGAAGCCTGCGGCGACACCGTTGGTGACCACGGCAATGCCGCCGACGGTGAGGGTTTGCAGACCATCAAGCGCCGTGACGGTGAAGGTGCCGCTCTGGGTCAGTGCCGGAGTGTCGGGGCTGGTGCCGTCGCTGAGGTTTTTCTCGAAGACGGTGAGCTCGCCGCCGTTGACGTCGAGGCCGTTGAGCACCACCGGATCGTCGTTGTTGTGGATGTTCAGCACCAGGTTGGCGGTGCTGGTGTCGCCGTCGGCATCGGTCAGGGTGTAGGTGAAGGTTTCGGTACCGTTGCCGCCGCCGTGCAGGTTTTTGAAGTCGGCATCGTTGGGGTTCAGCGTGTAGGTGTACGTGCCGTTGGCGTTGAGCACCAGCGTGCCGTAAGTGCCGGTGAACGTGCCGGCGGTGATCGGCCCGGCATTCGGTCCGGTCGCGACCACATCGGCGCCTTGCACATCGTTGGTCAGCACATTGCCGGTCAGGGTCAGTTGCGTTTCCGAGGCGCTGTTGGCGTTGCTATCGTTCATCGCCTTGGGCACGTCATCGACGATGCTGACAACGATGGTGCTGGTGACAACGTTGCCCAGCGAATCGGTGGCCTGATAGGTAAAGGTTTCGCTCAGGGTATTGGCGCCGTCGTCGGCATGCGGCGTGGTGCTCGCCGGCGAGGTCAGGGTGTAGGTGTAAGTACCGTTGGGGTTGAGGACGATCTGCCCGTAGTTGCCGGTGGCGCTGCCAACCAGCGCGTAGCTGATCGCGCCGACGGCGCCGGTGACCGCGCCGACCAGGGTGCCGGACGCAGTTTCGCCGGTACTGGTCGGGTCGCTGCCGGTAACCGTACCGGGCGCCAGATCTGCGCCGTCCTTGGTCAGGTCCAGCGCTTTCTCGTAAACGGTGACGTCAGTGTCGCTGGTCGCGTACAGCTTGCTGTTGGCGACATCGATGGTGATGGTGGTGGTGCTTTCATCACCGTCGGAATCGCGCACGGTATAGGTGAACACATCCACCGCGCCCGGGCCGTTCACCGCGTTGGGGTTGCTGTGATAGACCGCGTTGCCATTGGCATCCAGGGTCAGGTAGCCGTAGGTGCCGTTGATGTTGCTGTTGAGGCCGCCGATGGCCGAAGTCGAGGTGTCGGCGCCTGCGCGCACGCCGACCACGGCACCGGTCACGGCCGGGCCGTCGGCGCCGCCAATGTCATTGTCCAACACATTACCGCTGACCGTGCCGCCCTCCGCCACCGACGCGGCGTCAGGATGGGCGCTGGGTAAATCATCGACGATATTGACGTTGATCTGGCCGCTGGCCGTGCTGCCATCGGTGTCCGTCGCCACCACGTTGAAGTTCTCGGTGATGCTGTTGGCGCCGTTGGCGTTCGGATGGGTTTCGTTGTCGACCAGGGTGTAGCTGTAACTCACCACACCGGTCGCCGGGTTGTAACCGGTGATGGTCAACGTGCTGCCCAACGGCGTGACGATCGATTGCGGGAAGCCTGCGGCCACGCCGCCGGTGACCACGTTGATGCCGCCCACGGTCAGGGTTTGCAGACCGTCGAGGGCGGTGACGGTGAAGGTGCCGCTCTGGGTCAGCGCCGGAGTGTCGGGGCTGGTGCCGTCGCTGAGGTTTTTCTCGTAGACGGTAAGTTCGCCGCCGTTGACGTCGAGGCCGTTGAGGTAGACCTGATCGTCGTTGTTGTGGATGTTCAGCACCAGATTGGCAGTGCTGGTATCACCGTCCGAATCAGTGATGGTGTAGGCGAACGTCTCGGTGCCATTGCCGCCGCCGTGCAGGTTTTTGAAATCGGCATCGTTGGTGTTCAGCGTGTAGGTGTACGTGCCGTTGGCGTTGAGCACCAAGGTGCCGTAGGTCCCGGTGAAAGTGCCCGGGGTTACCGGCCCGGTCGGTACACGATCGGCGCCTTGCACATCGTTGGTCAGGACGTTGCCGGTCAGGGTCAGCAAGGTTTCCGATGCGGTGCCGGCGTTGCTGTCATCCACCGCTTTTGGCAGGTCATCGACGATGTTCACATCGAGGGTGGCATTGGCGGTGGTGCCGTTGTCATCGACCACGGTGACGGCGAACTGCTCTGGCAGATTGTTCGCACCGTTGGCGGTTGGGTGCGCTTCGTTGTCGACCAGGGTGTAGCTGTAGCTGACCACGCCGGTGGTGGCGTTGAAACCGGTGATGGTCAGCGTGCTGCCGAGTGGCGTGGTGACCGATTGCGGGAAGCCTGCCGCTACGCCATTGGTAACGACAGCAATGCCACCGACAGTCAGGGTCGTGACGCCATCAAGTGCGGTGATGGTGAACGTGCCGCTTTGGGTCAACGCGGTGGAATCCGGTGCGCTGCCGTCGCTGAGGTTTTTCTCGTAGACGGTGAGTTCACCGCCATTCACGTCGAGGCCGTTGATGATCACCGGATCGTCGTTGTTGTGGATCTGCAGAACGAGATTCGCCGTGCTGGTATCACCGTCGGAATCGGTGATGGTGTAGGCGAACGTCTCGGTACCGTTGCCACCGCCGTGCAGGTTTTTGAAGTCGGCGTCATTGGTGTTCAACGTGTAGGTGTAGGTGCCGTTGGCGTTGAGTACCAAGGTGCCGTAAGTCCCGGTGAAGGTGCCCGGAGTTATCGGTCCAGTCGGTACGCGGTCGGCGCCTTGCACATCGTTGGTCAGGACATTACCGGTCAGAGTCAGCAAGGTTTCCGACGCGGTGCCGGCGTTGCTGTCATCCACGGCTTTTGGCAGGTCATCGACGATGTTCACGTCGAGGGTGGCATTGGCGGTGGTGCCGTTGTCATCGACTACGGTAACGGCGAACTGCTCAGGCAGATTGTTCGCACCGTTGGCGGTGGGGTGCGCTTCGTTGTCGACCAGGGTGTAGCTGTAGCTGACCACGCCGGTGGTGGCGTTGAAACCGGTGATGGTCAGCGTGCTGCCGAGTGGAGTGGTTACGGATTGTGGGAAACCTGCCGCTACGCCATTGGTAACGACAGCAATGCCACCGACAGTCAGCGTCGTGACGCCATCGAGTGCGGTGATGGTGAACGTGCCGCTTTGGGTCAACGCGGTGGAATCCGGTGCGCTCCCGTCAGTGAGATTTTTCTCGTAGACCGTCAGTTCTCCGCCTTCGACGTTCAGGCCATTGATGACCACTGGATCGTCATTGTTATGGATCTGCAAAACCAGATTCGCCGTGCTGGTATCACCATCCGAATCGGTGATGGTATAGGCGAAGGTTTCCGTGCCATTACCGCCACCGTGCAGGTTTTTGAAGTCGGCATCGTTGGTGTTGAGCGTGTAGGTGTAAGTACCGTTGGCGTTGAGTACCAAGGTGCCGTAAGTCCCGGTGAAGGTGCCGGCCGTGATCGGGCCGGCACTTTCGTTGGTCACCACGCGGTCGGCGCCTTGCACGTCGTTGGTCAAAACGTTGCCAGTCAGAGTCAGCAAGGTTTCCGATGCAGTTCCGGTGTTGCTGTCATCCACGGCTTTTGGCAAGTCGTCGACGATGTTCACATCGAGGGTGGCATTGGCGGTGGTGCCGTTGTCATCGACCACGGTGACGGCGAACTGCTCTGGCAGATTGTTCGCACCGTTGGCGGTTGGGTGCGCTTCGTTGTCGACCAGGGTGTAGCTGTAGCTGACCACGCCGGTGGTGGCGTTGAAACCGGTGATGGTCAGCGTGCTGCCGAGTGGCGTGGTGACCGATTGCGGGAAACCTGCCGCTACGCCGTTGGTAACGACGGCGATGCCACCGACAGTCAGGGTCGTCACGCCGTCCAGCGCAGTGATGGTGAACGTGCCGCTTTGGGTCAGCGCGGTGGAATCCGGTGCGCTGCCGTCAGTGAGATTTTTCTCGTAGACCGTCAGCTCGCCGCCTTCGACGTTCAGGCCATTGATGACCACTGGATCGTCGTTGTTGTGGATCTGCAGAACGAGATTCGCCGTGCTGGTATCACCGTCCGAATCGGTGATGGTGTAGGCGAAGGTTTCCGTGCCATTACCGCCACCGTGCAGGTTTTTGAAGTCGGCGTCATTGGTGTTCAGCGTGTAGGTGTAGGTGCCGTTGGCGTTGAGTACCAAGGTGCCGTAAGTGCCGGTGAACGTGCCTGGCGTAACGGGACCGGTGGGCACACGGTCGGCACCTTGCACGTCATTGGTCAGCACATTGCCGGTCAGCGTCAGTTGAGTCTCTGAAGCCGTACCATTGCTGTCATCGAACGCTTTCGGCACGTCGTCGGTGATGTTGACGTCGAGCGTGCCGGTCGCGGTGTCGCCATTACTGTCACCGGCAATCACCGTGAACTGTTCGCTGAGGTTGTTCGCGCCATCGCCGGCCGCGTGGCTTTCATTGCCGTTGAGGGTGTAGCTATAACTGACCACGCCGGTCGCCGGGTTGTAACCGGTGATGGTCAGGGTGTTGCCCAGTTGCGTGGTGATCGATTGCGGGAACCCGACCGCTACGCCGCCGTTGATCAGGTTGATGCCGCCAATGCTCAGGCTGGTCAGACCGTCCGGCGCCGACACAGTGAAGCTGCCGCTTTGCGTGAGGGCGCCAGGATTGGCCGCCGAGCCGTCAGGCAGATTGGCTTCATTGAGATTGAGTTCGCCACCAGCCACATCCAGGCCGGTAAGGGTTACCGGATTGTTGACCGGTGGCGGCACCACGACTGCCGGGGTGTTGTCGCCGTTGTCGATCACCGCGTTGTGGCGTTCTTCAGGGAATTCGGGAATACCGCCGAACCCGGCGGTAGGGAAACCGATGATCGGGTCGACCCGGCCGCCGACTTCGGTCAGCAAGACAAAACTGTGGCCGCCGCCCAATTCACCCGGCGCCCCGCCCGGGGCATTCGGGCCGGCGGCAGTGGCTTCGGCGTTTTTGCTCGGGTCATCACCGGCGGCGATGGCTTTCTGGATTTGCTCAACGTCAGTCAGTTGCGCTTCGCTCGGGGTCACCGCCTCTGGCGCATTTACGTGCGCCGCTTGATCGGCCAGCAATTGGCCGGTCATGGTCAGGCTGCTGTCACGGCCCAGGGTCAGTTCCTGGCCGTTTTGCAGATGAACGGCGACGGCGCCTTCTGCGCCGGTGATCAGTTGATCGCCGGCAAACAGGCGATCCCCCTCAACCAGTGCGCGTTTAGTGCCGTCGGCTGACTGGGCGAAAACCTGGCCAATGACTTTGGTGACTATCCCGATGAGCGTTGCCATGTGAAATCCTCCGCTGCCGACCACCGTCGGCACTGGTAAGCGAAGCAGCCCATGGCTCAATCGGGTTGTTGGAGGCGACGCTCGCACCTTCAACAGTTCGTTTCGCAGGTGGCTTATTCCGGAAACATCAGTGCTATCAAGCACTTCCGCATCCTGATCAAAGCCATACGCCTACTAACGCTACGTAACGGTGGTGAATCACTCGAGTGACAAAAATCTGTCGCCCATCAGCCGCTACGCGTCCCTCCCCTTCAGCAGTACTTCGCCGTATGTCGCAAAGTGAATGGAACTTTCCTCAAGCCTTTTTGCACTCCCTAAAGCGCATAAAACAAAGGCTTTCATGCTGAACAATGTGCCGGTTTTTACAAAGCGCATAAGTTTTTTTCGGCATAAGCCTTATGAAAATTTTTTCTTAGCTACGCTTCAGGATGTTCTTAGCTCTGTTGTTACAAGAGTGAAACGCCTACACCTAAAAATATCGTCAAATATTTGGCGACAGTAACACACCATCAGGACTCAGGGAGATGCACCCATGCGCGTTCTAACCCCCCTCTGCAGCGCGGTTTTGCTGGCCATGGCTTGCACTTCTCAAGCTCAGGCCATGAACCTCACCGAGGCGATTCAAAGCACCATCGCCACTCACCCGGAACTGGCCTCGCGCGTGGACGCCCGCCTGTCGGCTGATGAACAAGTCAAAGTCGCCAAGGGCGGTTTCTATCCGTCCGTCGATTTGAACGCCGCCTATGGCCGTGGCTACAGCGACAACACCAACACCCGGGCCTTCGGCAATCACCACACCGAAATCCTCAATTACACCCAGTCCGAGCTGCGCCTGCGGCAGATGCTGTTCGACGGTTTCAACACCGCCAACGAAGTCGAACGCACCAAAGGCGTCTCCAATTCGCGCGCGTACTACGCGCAAGGCACTGCCCAGGATCTGGCTCTGCGCACCATCGAGGTCTACCTCGAAGTGCTCAAGCGTCGTGAACTGGTGACCCTGGCTCGCAACAACCTGCAGGCACACTTGCGGGTCAACGATCAGATTGGCCTGCGCACCGAGCGGGGTGTCGGCAGCACCGCCGACTCCGATCAATCGGTTGCGCGTAAAGCGCTGGCGCAGAACAACCTCGACACCGCCGAAGTCGATCTGTCTGACGCCGAAGCCAACTTCTACAGCGTCGTCGGGCGCATGCCCGATGAGCTGGAAACCCCGGCCTCAACCCGTGGCGAACTGCCGACCGAATTGCGTGAAGCCCAGCAGAGCATGGTCGACAACAACCCGTATCTGAAGTCCGCCCAGGCTGACGTGCAATCGGCCGAGAGCCAGTACGAAGTCGCCAAGTCGCCGTTCTACCCGCGCTTCGACGCGGAAGCGGCCGTCGGCGCGAACAACAATGTGCAAGGCGATGAAGGCCACGACAACGAATGGCGCGTCGGTGTGGTGATGAACTACAACCTGTTCCGTGGCGGCAGCGATAAGGCGCGCCTGGCCTCCGATGCGCACCAGATCAATCAGGCGATGGACATCCGCAACAACGCCCTGCGTCAACTCAACGAGAACATTCGCCTGGCCTGGAACGCCATGCAGAACGCGAAGAAACAGACCCCGACCGCACGCGAATACGCGGAAACCACCAAACGCGTACGCGCCGCGTATCAGGATCAGTTCGGCCTGGGCCAACGCACCCTGCTCGACTTGCTCGACAGTGAAAACGAGCTTTACAACGCCAACCGTCGCTACACCGAAATCCGCTACACCGAGGAATATTCGATGTACCGCGTGCTGGCGAACATGGGCCAGTTGCTGAGCAAACAACGGGTGGTGCTGCCGGCCGATGCGATCGCCGCGACCGAAGTGAAAAACGAAGCGCGCCTGCCGGAACTGAAGTAAGTCCCATGTAGGAGCTGCCGAAGGCTGCGATCTTTTGATCGTTCCCACGCTCCGCGTGGGAATGCAGCCCGTGACGCTCCGCGTCACTGGACGCAGAGCGTCCCTAGAGGCATTCCCACGCAGAGCGTGGGAACGATCAATGAAGCGGTAACAGGGGAGCGATCAATATGACCAGCATGGAACCCGGCCACACCGGGATCGATCCGCGGCTGAGCTTCGATGATCCGTTACTCGACGGTCTGTTGATCCTCTGCAAACTGCATGGCGCGACGGTCAGTCGCGCCAGCCTGAGTGCCGGGTTGCCCCTGAACAAGCAACGCCTGAGTCTGGACCTGCTGCCCCGCGCAGCAGCCCGGGCCGGGTTGCAGGCGCGGATTTTGCGCCGTGAACTGAAAGACATCTCACCACTGAATCTGCCGATTCTGCTGCTGCTCAACGACGGTCGCACCGCTGTTCTGCGGCGCTTCAGCGACGACGGCAAAGCGCTGATCCTGCCCAGCGAAGCCGATGGCGGCGAGCAATGGATCAGCCGCGAAGAGCTCAGCGAGCACTACAGCGGCCAGGCCTTGTTCGCCCGTCCGCGCCACGAACTCGAAGACCTGCGCTCGCCGCTGGTGCCAAGGGTACATGCATGGTTTCGCGACACCCTGAAGCTGTCGAAATGGCTCTACAGCGATGCGATTCTCGCCAGTTTCCTGATCAACCTTTTAGGCCTGATGGTGCCGCTGTTCGTCATGCAGACCTACGACCGCGTGGTGCCGAATCAGGCCACCTCGACCTTGTGGGTGCTGTCGATCGGTTTGCTGATCGGCACCGGGTTCGAACTGGTCCTGCGGGTAGTTCGCGCGCACCTGCTCGACACCGCCGGCAAGAAAACCGATGTGATCCTTTCCGCGACTTTATTTGAACGCATCACCGGCATGTCGATGAAGGCCCGGCCGGCGACCATCGGTGGTTTCGCCCAGAGCATTCATGACTTCCAGGGCCTGCGCGAATTCCTCACAGCGGTGACCCTGACCAGCCTGATCGACCTGCCCTTCGTCGTGCTGATGCTGGTGGTGATCGGCCTGCTCGGCGGCTGGCTGGTGGTGATTCCGCTGCTGGCGTTTCCGATCACCATCATCTTCGCGATGATCATTCAGGTGCGCCTTCGCGACACCGTGCAGAAGAGCCTGAGCCTCGGTGCCGAACGCCAGGCGGTACTGATCGAAACCCTCGGTGGCCTGGAAACCCTCAAGGCTTGCAGCGCCGAAAGCGAGCGCCAGCACAAATGGGAGAGCACCCACGGCGCCCTCACCCGCCTCGACAGCCACGCACGCAATCTGTCGGCGCTGGCCACTAACGGCACATTGTTCATTCAACAATTCTCGGGGATGGCGACGATTGTCGCCGGGGTCTACAGCATCATCGCCGGTAACCTCAGCGTCGGTGCGCTGGTCGCCAGTTACATGCTCGGCAGCCGTGTACTTGCGCCGCTGGGGCAGATTGCCGGGCTGATCACCCGCTATCAGCAAGCGCAACTGACCATGAAAAGCACCGATGCGCTGATGGCCCTGCCGCAGGAACGCGACGGCAAGCAGCGGCCGCTGGAGCGCACGCAACTGCAAGGCGCACTCGACGTCAGCGGCGTGACCTTTCATTACAACGGCCAGAATGCGCCGGCACTGAGCAATGTTTCGTTCAGCCTGAAACCCGGTGAACGGGTCGGCATCATCGGCCGCAGCGGCTCGGGCAAAAGTACCTTGGCCCGTTTGGTCATGGGTTTCTATGAACCCGAGGAAGGCCAACTGCTGCTCGACGGCCTCGACCTGCGCCAACTCGATGTTGCTGACCTGCGTCAGCAGATCGGCTACGTCGCTCACGATCTGCCGCTGCTGGCCGGCAGCCTGCGTGACAACCTGACCCTCGGCGCACGTTACATCAGCGATGCGCGGATGCTCGAAGTCGCCGAACTGACCGGCGTTACCGAACTTGCCCGCCAGCATCCGCAAGGTTTCGACCGGCCGGTGGGCGAGCGCGGGCAATTGCTCTCCGGCGGTCAACGTCAGGCCGTTTTGCTCGCGCGATCCTTGTTGCTCGATCCACCGATCATGCTGCTCGACGAACCCACCAGTGCCATGGACAACAGCAGCGAAGACCAACTGCGGCAGAAGCTGCACGGCTGGGTGCAAGGCAAGACACTGCTGCTGGTCACCCACCGCACTTCAATGCTGAGTCTGGTGGACCGCTTGCTGGTGCTGGACAACGGCCGGGTCGTCGCCGACGGTCCGAAGGAAGCGGTCATCGATGCACTGCGCAAGGGCCGTGTCGGCTCGGCGGCGGTTTAGGAGTTGCCCCATGTCTGCTTCCACCGATAGCAAAGATCGCGGCTACTTCGACAGTTTCGGCAAAAGCGCCGAAGCCGAATTCATGCCGGAAACCGCCGGTGCCTCGTTACAGGATTCGCCGCGCTGGTCGCGAATCACCGTGTGGCTGGCGGCAGCGCTGCTGATCAGCGCAGTGGTCTGGGCCAAATTCGCCGTGCTCGAAGAAGTGACCATGGGCGAAGGCAAGGCGATTCCATCGAGCAAGGTGCAGGTGATCCAGAACCTTGAAGGCGGGATCGTCACCGAGATTTTCGTCCGCGAAGGGCAAATGGTGAACAAGGGCGACACGTTGCTGCGCCTGGATGACACACGCTTTCGCTCGAACAAGGGTGAGAGCGAGGCCGATCGTTATGCGTTGACCGCGCAGGTCGAGCGACTGTCGGCGGAGGCCGAGGGCCGGCCGTTCAAGCTCTCCGATGAAGTGATCGCCAAAGCCCCGCAAGTCGCCGAAGACGAACGCTCGCTGTACGACCAGCGCCAGCGCCGACTGGCCAGCGAACAGCGTACGCTTAGCGAACAGCTGCGGCAGAAGACTCAGGAGCTGGCGGAGTTTCGTTCCAAACAGGGCCAGTTCAGTTCCAGCCTGGCGCTGTTGCAGCAAGAGATGAACATGTCTGAACCGCTGGTGAAAACCGGTGCGGTGTCACCCGTGGAAATCCTGCGTTTGAAACGCAGCGCCGTGGAAATCCGTGGCTCGCTGAACGCCACCACGCTGGCGATTCCCCGCGCCGAATCGGCGATTGCCGAGATCCGCAGCAAGATCGACGAATCCGAGCAGACCTTCCGTTCCGAGGCGGCCAAGGAGCTGAACGAGAAACGTACGGACCTGTCGAAAATCACTGCCACCAGCATCGCCATCGACGACCGTGTCAGCCGCACCACCGTGACTTCACCGGTGCACGGGGTGATCAAACAATTGAAGGTCAACACCATCGGCGGCGTGGTTCAACCGGGCAGCGACATGGTTGAAATCGTACCGTTGGAAGACAACCTGTTGATCGAGGCCAAAGTGCGGCCGCAGGACGTCGCGTTCCTGCATCCGGGCCAGAAAGCCATGGTCAAGTTCAGTGCTTACGACTACACGATTTACGGTGGGCTGAGTGCCAAGCTGGAGTTGATCGGTGCGGACACGATTACCGATGACAAGGGCAACAGCTTTTATCTGATTCAGGTGCGTACCGATAAAAACCATTTGGGCGGGGATGTGAAACCGTTGCTGATTATTCCGGGGATGGTGGCGACGGTGGACATTATTACCGGCGAAAAGAGTGTCCTGGATTACCTGCTCAAGCCAGTGTTGAAAGCGCGGACCGAGGCGATGCGTGAGCGCTAGTCATTGTTAAGATTTGCGGTGATTGATCTGGCGCCTTCGCGAGCAAGCTCGCTCCCACATTTTGGAATGCGTTCCCCTGTGGGAGCGAGCTTGCTCGCGAAGAGGCCGGCACAATCAACGCCTATCTATCACCATGATTACGCTGGAAGGTCTCCTCCCCCATCGCCGCAATCTGCCCCTCGATCAACGCCTCGAACGGCTTGAGCAAAGGCTCGAATGAAACCGGCGCCTCCAGCGTCTGCAACGCCTGCACAATCGCCTCAATCGTCGACAACGCCCCCGGCCCCGGAGCCTTGCGCAAGCGATACCGCGACACCCCGCCCTCGGCCAGCGTCACCCGGGGCAGCGCCGCCAGCAATGGATTGAGGTGCAACATCTTGCGCGCCTTGCGCCAGGTGCCATCCGGCACCACCAGCAACAACGGTTCCTCGGACTCACCGTAAGCCTGCATCGGCTGCGCGTCATCGGCCGGAAACAACAACCGCGCCCGATACCCCGGGCGGCTTAACAGCGTCGGCAAATCCTCGAACACCTCACCGACGATCAGCTCGGCATTGCTCAACCCCAGCGCTGCCAGACGCGCGGTATTCAACGCGTGATTAACCTCGCTCGGATGCTGCAACAGCAACACCCGCGTGCGACTGTCGAGGCTCGGGATCAGCGGGCAAAGGCAATGGGTTTGGGGGCGCAGGCAGCGCGGGCATTGAGGTCTGGACATCGTTCTTAAGCCTGATTGAGCTGTGCTTTAAGCAAATCACGGAAGGTCTGGATCAGCGGCTCGCGACTGCGACCCCGGCGCATGATCATCGAGAACGGCGCCTGATAACCAAACGTCGCTGGCAGCAACACACGCAAATCGCCCTTGTCGGCCCAGGCCTGAGCATAGTGCTCCGGCAAGTAACCGATGTAGGCGCCGGACAGCACCAGAATCAGCTGCGCTTCCATACTTTCCACGGTGGCGGCGCTGTGTTTGAAGCCGTGCCGGGCCAGCTCGGCCTGGCTCCAGTAACCGCGCCCGACCATGCGTTGCTGGGTGATGACTTGCTCGGGAATCCGCCGCTCGTTGAATAACGGATGGCGGCTACTGCAATACAACCAGTGCTGTTCACGGTACAGCGGCATGTAGACCAGACCGCTCATGCGCGTGGAAAACGCACCGATGGCCAGATCGAGACGGTTGTCCTGCACACCGAGTTGCAGTTCGTACGGGCTCATCACCGACAAATGCAAATGCACCGCCGGGTGTTCCTGACTGTAAGCGCCGATGGCTTCGGCGAACGGCAGGGCCTTGTCGCTGACGGTAGAGTCGATGACGCCAAGGTTGAGCGTGCCACGCAATTCGCCCTTGAGCGCAGCGGCGTATTGCTCGAAACCTTCGAGCTCGGCGAGCAGGCGCAGGGTTTCCTGATGGAACAGCTCACCCTTGCTGGTCAGGCTGAACCCACCGCGGCCGCGATGGCATAGCACCAGGCCGAGCGCGGCTTCGAGCTGGCTCATGTAGGTGCTGATCGCCGAGGTCGACAGGTTGAGTTCCTGCTGGGCGTTGGCGAAACCCTGATGACGGACGACGCTGACGAAGATGCGCAACAGTTTCAGGTCGGGTAAAGCGTTGGCCATGTCTGCTCCGGGGTTTGCAACTGCGTGTCTGTGGGAAAAGCCCCTCACCCCAGCCCTCTCCCCGAGGGAGAGGGCGCCGACCGGGTTGTATTCGGGATTTACATCGACCTGAAATACCGAGTCGATCTCAGGATTTGAAAGCCATGGAGATCAGCCCCCTCTCCCTCCGGGAGAGGGCTGGGGTGAGGGCAGCAATGTTCAGCCAGGCAAGAATCCCGAGACCGCAAAGTCTAATCCCAGCCCCGCCATTAGTTTAGAAAAATCTGAACTAAGTTTTTGCCCGTAGCGATTCTTTCCCCTCACTACATTTCGCATCATCGGCCCCACAGCGGCGCCCGCTCCCCTGCTCCACGGCGCGCCGACATAAATAAAACAAAGACGATGAGGCCTTACCCGTGGACAAGATTCTTCACCAACCACTGGGCGGCAACGAAATGCCGCGCTTCGGCGGCATCGCCACCATGCTCCGACTCCCCCATGTACCGACCGCTGCCGGCCTGGACGCTGCCTTTGTTGGCGTGCCCCTGGACATCGGTACTTCGCTGCGTCCCGGTACCCGCTTCGGGCCACGCGACATCCGCACCGAATCGGTGATGATCCGCCCGTACAACATGGCCACCGGCGCGGCGCCATTCGACTCGCTGTCGGTCGCCGACATCGGTGACGTGGCGATCAACACCTTCAACCTGCTCGACGCCGTGCGCATCATCGAAGAAGCCTACGACAACATCCTCGAGCACAACGTGATCCCGATGACCCTGGGTGGCGACCACACCATCACCCTGCCGATCCTGCGGGCGATTCATAAAAAGCACGGCAAGGTCGGTCTGGTGCACATCGATGCTCACGCTGACGTCAACGATCACATGTTCGGCGAGAAGATCGCCCACGGTACGACCTTCCGTCGCGCCGTCGAAGAAGGCCTTCTGGACTGCGACCGCGTGGTGCAAATTGGTCTGCGTGCGCAGGGTTACACCGCTGATGACTTCAACTGGAGCCGCGATCAGGGCTTCCGCGTTGTTCAAGCCGAAGAGTGCTGGCACAAGTCGCTGGCGCCACTGATGGCCGAAGTGCGCGAGAAAGTCGGCGGCGGTCCGGTGTATCTGAGCTTCGACATCGACGGCATCGATCCGGCCTGGGCACCGGGCACCGGCACCCCGGAAATCGGTGGTCTGACGACCATTCAGGCGATTGAAATCGTTCGCGGCTGCCAAGGCCTCGACCTGATCGGTTGCGATCTGGTAGAAGTCTCGCCCGCTTATGACACCACCGGCAACACCTCGCTGCTGGCCGCCAACCTGCTGTACGAAATGCTCTGCGTACTGCCTGGCGTGGTCCATCGCTGAGGGTCGGGTCATGAACGAACGTGATCAGGTTCTGCAAGCGGCCGCCGATCTGGTGTCCGCCTTTGCCCGTAACGATCGCGAAGCTTACTTCGGCGCCTTCAGCGCCGATGCGAGTTTCGTTTTCTACACCCTCGAACAGCCGCTGCTGTCGCGCGATGCCTATCAGGCCTTGTGGGACAGCTGGCGCGCCGAGGATGGCTTCGAGGTGCTTGCGTGCACGTCGAGCAACGCCTTCGTCAGCCTGCAAGGTGATGTGGCGATTTTCATCCATGATGTGGCCACCGAGCTGCGCATGCAAGGGGAGCAACACTTCAGCCAGGAGCGCGAGACGATTGTTTTCAAGAAACAAGCGTCGAGCCTAGAACAACAAGGCCATTGGCTGGCCTGCCACGAACATTTGTCCGCAATGCCGGAAGGGCTGCCATCCCCTTAGCCAAAACAGGTGACGCCTCACGCACGATGAGGCGCGCCTTTATGATCGGAGCAGATCATGAATAACAACAACAACGACCAAAGCCTTACGCAGATTGAAACCCACGGGGTCGAACAGATCCCGGACCACGAACGCAGCGCAGGCCCGACGGACTTGTTCCGGATGATCTTCGGTGGTTCGAATACCTTTGCCACCGCCGTGCTCGGCAGTTTCCCGGTGCTGTTCGGTCTGTCATTTCAGGCCGGCGTCTGGGCGATTGTGTCGGGCGTGCTGCTTGGCTCGCTGATCCTCGCACCGATGGGCCTGTTCGGCCCGCTCAACGGCACCAACAATGCCGTGTCGTCGGGTGCGCATTTCGGCGTGCATGGGCGCATCGTCGGTTCGTTCCTGTCGCTGTTGACCGCTATCGCGTTTTTCTCGCTCTCGGTGTGGAGTTCGGGGGATGCGCTGATCGGCGGCGCAAAACGCCTGATCGGTCTGCCGGAAACCGACCTGACTCTGGGTCTGGCCTACGGTCTGTTCGCGATTCTGGTGCTGACCGTGTGCATCTACGGCTTCCGCTTTTTGCTGTGGGTGAACAAGATCGCAGTGTGGAGCGCCAGCCTGTTGTTCCTGCTGGGCATCTTCGCCTTCGCCGGTCCTTTCGATGTGAACTACGCCGGTACGGTAAGCCTCGGTCAGCCAGGCTTCTGGGCCGCGTTCATCGGCGCCGCGCTGGTAGCCATGAGCAACCCGATTTCCTTCGGCGCGTTCCTCGGCGACTGGTCGCGCTACATCCCGCGTGACACATCGAAACAACGGATCATGGCAGCGGTCGTGCTGTCGCAGATCGCCACGTTCATCCCGTTCCTGTTCGGCCTGGCCACCGCGACCATCGTCGCGATCAAGGCGCCGGACTACATCGCGGCGAACAACTATGTGGGCGGTTTGCTGGCGGTGTCGCCGAGCTGGTTCTTCCTGCCGGTGTGCCTGATTGCGGTGATCGGCGGCATGTCCACCGGCACCACTTCGCTGTATGGCACCGGGCTGGACATGTCCAGCGTGTTCCCGCGGGTGCTGTCGCGAGTGAAAGCGACACTGCTGATCGGCGTGCTGTCGATTGCCTTCATCTTCATCGGCCGGTTTGCGGCGAACCTGGTGCAGAGCGTGTCGACTTTCGCCGTGCTGATCATCACCTGCACCACGCCATGGATGGTGATCATGATCATCGGCCTCTTGGTGCGTCGCGGCTTCTACTGCCCGGATGACCTGCAAGTGTTCACGCGCGGCGAACAGGGCGGTCGCTACTGGTTCAGCCACGGCTGGAACTGGCGCGGTCTGGGCGCATGGATCCCGAGCGCGGCGGTCGGTTTGTGCTTCGTCAATTTGCCGGGGCAGTTCGTCGGTCCGCTGGGTGAAATGGCCGGCGGCATCGACATCAGTTTGCCGGTGACCCTGGGCCTGGCTTCGGTGGTGTACCTGACGCTGCTGAGCCTGTTCCCGGAACCGCGCGAAGTGTTCGGCCCGACGGATGCCCGCAGCCAAGTCGGGGAGTCGTCGGCTAAAGCGCAAGCTGCCTGAGTAAACGCCTACCCCCTGTGGGAGCGAGCTTGCTCGCGAAAGCGATCTGTCAGTCACATCACTTTTGAATGTGCCGCCGCCTTCGTCGGATCGCCGCCCGGAGCAAGCTCGCTCCCACAGGGAGATTCGAATCAGCCTCACATAAAAAAGACAATCGGAGACACGCCATCATGGCTTTGGATTTATTCGTCGTCCTCATCTACGCCGCCGGCATGCTCTTGCTTGGCTACTTCGGCATGCGCAAGGCCAAGACCAACGAGGACTTTCTCGTCGCCGGTCGTAACCTCGGCCCGAGCCTGTACATGGGCACCATGGCCGCGACTGTTCTGGGTGGCGCGTCGACCGTCGGCACCGTGCGCCTGGGCTACGTGCACGGCATCTCCGGTTTCTGGCTGTGCGCGGCTCTGGGTTGCGGCATCGTTGCGCTGAACCTGTTCCTCGCCAAACCGCTGCTGAAACTGAAGATCTACACCGTTACCCAGGTCCTGGAAAAACGCTACAACCCGATGGCCCGCTCGGCGAGCGCGGCGATCATGCTGGCCTACGCACTGATGATCGGCGTGACCTCGATCCTGGCGATCGGCACCGTCCTGCAAGTGCTGTTCGGCCTGCCATTCTGGGTGTCGGTATTGCTCGGCGGTGGCGTGGTGGTGATCTACTCGGCGATCGGCGGTATGTGGTCGCTGACCCTGACCGACATCGTCCAGTTCATCATCAAGACCGTGGGCCTGATGTTCATCCTGTTGCCGATCTGCCTGTACCGCGTCGGCGGTTGGGACGAACTGGTGCTGAAACTGCCGGCGACTGCCTTCAGCTTCACCACCATCGGCTGGGACACGATCATCACCTACTTCATGATCTACTTCTTCGGCATCCTGATCGGTCAGGACATCTGGCAACGGGTGTTTACCGTCAAGACCGCCAAAGTCGCGCAATACGCCGGCAGCATCGCCGGCATCTACTGCATCATCTACGGCTTGGCCTGCGCGCTGATCGGCATGGCTGCACACGTGCTGATCCCGGATCTGGACAACGTCAACAACGCCTTTGCCGCCATCGTCAAACTGTCGCTGCCGGACGGCATCCGTGGCCTGGTGATCGCTGCAGCACTGGCGGCAATGATGTCCACCGCCAGCGCTGGCCTGCTCGCCGCCGCCACCACGCTGACTGAAGACCTGCTGCCAAAACTGCGTGGCGGCAAACAGTCGAGCCTGGGCATCAACCGTCTGTTCACCCTGCTGACCGGTGTCGTGGTGCTGGGTATTGCGCTGGTGGTAAATGACGTGATCAGCGCCCTCACCCTCGCCTACAACCTGTTGGTCGGCGGCATGCTGGTTCCGCTGATCGGTGCGATATTCTGGAAACGCGCAACCACCGCCGGCGCCATCGCCAGCATGGGCCTGGGTTTCGCCACCGCACTGCTGTTCATGTTCAAGGACGGTCTGGATGCCAATACGCCGATCTACTACAGCCTGGCGGTGGGTCTGGTGAGTTTTGTCGTGGTCAGCCTCGCCTCGCGCCGTCCTGTCTCGGTGGCCCGCGCGATCTAAGCTGAAACATAACGACTTGATGCTTTCTTCGACGAGTGTGGCGTCGGTTGCCACACTCGTTTTTTTACGCTTGGAGAAAAGTACCGATGAAGATCGTTTCTCGTGATCAGTGGTTTGAAGTGCAGCACCTGAGCGATGGCATTCGGTTGATTCACGAGCCGTATATCCGCCCGTTCTACCGCTGCAACCTCTGGCATGTGCAGGGCCGTGACAAAGACCTGCTGCTGGACAGCGGCTCAGGACTGGTCAGCCTGCGCGAACAGTTGCCGTGGATTACCGAGCGGCCACTGGTGGCAGTGGCCAGTCATTGCCATTTCGACCATATCGCCGGGCATCACGAATTTGCTGAACGGCTGGTGCATCCGGCCGAAGCGGACATTCTGGCCGCGCCGGATGGCGAAAACGACTTGAGCCGCGCTTTCGTTGGCGACGACATGTTCGAAGCGCATCCGGATTGCCCGTTGTGCTACGCCGAATACCGGGTCAAAGCCGCGCCGGCGACCGGGTTTGTCGAGGACGGTGATGTGCTCGATCTGGGTAATCGCACGCTGCAGGTGCTGCATACACCGGGGCATTCGCCGGGCGGCATCAGCCTGTATGAGGCGGCGACTGAAACGCTGTTCAGCGGCGACATCATTTACGACGGGCCGCTGATCGAAGACGCCTACCACTCCAATCTTGAGGATTACGCCGCCAGCCTGCGACGTTTGCAGGCGTTGTCGATTCGCACGGTGCATGGCGGACATTTCGGCAGTTTTTCCGGGGAGCATTTGCGTTCGATGATTGACGAGTGGTTGCGCGGCCACGTCTGAGGCCTGCTTCACTCAAGCACAACAACAATCAGAAATATCTGCCATGAGAAGAGCTGCCGTGCGTGCCGCCGTGCACCGATATATCCGGCGTCTGTTGGAAACCCGCGAATTCAACGACAACACCAGCCTTGTGCAACTGGGCCTGGAGAAAGCCGATATAGAAGATTTGATCTTTCATCTGGAAGATGAATTCGGCCTGACGGCGTTTACCGCCGAGGAAGACCGCATGCTCAAGACCGCGAAGACCGCGAATGACTTGAGCCGGTTTTTGCTGGAGATCGGGCGGCACTGAGAACAAAAGATCGCAGCCTTCGGCAGCTCCTACACGGATTAATGCAGGAGCTGCCGAAGACTGCGATCTCTTGATCTTGAATCCTTGATCTCGGATCGGGGGCGTTACCGGCGCCGTTGTTGACGGCGGCGCTGCTCGTCATCGGTGCGGATCGGGACAGGTTGCAGAGGCGGTTCGATCAAGCCAAGGGCAACACCCAAGTCGTGCAGCCAGTTTTGAATTTTCTCTTTCATCGTCATGCCCCCTTCAGGGTGGTGCTGAGCGGCCGGAATTCTGAGGCCGCTTCGCACTGATAATAGTCCGAAGTCCTACGTAATGCTCGGCCAAATCCGCAATGATCTGTTACTGAATTGAACAGAATATGCCGCCATTGGTTCAGGCTGTTTCTCGGGTTTCAATCTGAGCCGCAGGATAGACAGCCTGTTGCACCTCGATCCATGCATTGAGGTTGGCGCCGACCATGCCCTTGCGCCACATGAGCCACGTTGTCGCACCCACAAATGGCTCGGCCAATGGATGCACCGCGACGCTGTCACGCCCCGGCAGACTGGCCAGCATCGACTCCGACATCAGCGCCACGCCACTGCCGGCAATTACACAGGCGAGCATGCCTTGATACGACTCGATCTCCATCGCCCGGCCCATAGTCGCGTGATAGTGCGAAAACCACGCCTCCAGGCGCATGCGGTAGGAACAGCCGCGACGAAAGGTGAACACCGAACGCCCTTCAACATCCCGCGCGCTGCGCACCGGCGGATGATCGATTTCAGTGATCAACACCAACCGCTCCTCGCACAACGGCACGCCGTCGAGCCCGGCGAGTTCCAGCGGGCCATCGACCAACGCGGCATCAAGGCGCCCGGTGAGCAACCCCTCCAGCAACTCGCCACTCGGTGCTGACTGCACTTGCAGATTCACCGCTGGATAGCGCTTGTGATACTGCGCCAGCAGCGCCGGCAGATGAATCGCCGCCGTGCTGTACATGGTGCCCAGAGCGAAGTCACCGGCGGGTTTGCCGCCCATCACCGCCGCAGTGGCCTGATCGCGCAGGGCGAAGAGTTTACCGGTGTAGTCCAGCAGGACTTTTCCTGCAGGCGACAGTTGCAAACGCTGACGCTCACGGACGAATAACTCGACACCGAGCTGCTCCTCCAGTTGCTTGAGTCGGGTCGATAGATTCGATGGCACGCGGTGCAGGCGTTCCGCAGCGCGGGTGATGGAACCTTCCTCGGCCACGGCCTGGAAGATCCGTAGTTGGCTGAATTCCACAACCTTTCTCCAGAACAGAACAAGTTACTCACTATTATTCAATTTTAAAGAAAGTCAATCAGTCCTAGCCTGACGGTCATTGATCCTTCAAAGGAATCCCGACCATGTCGCCGCTTATTCGCTTATCTGCCTGCTTCGTGGCCCTGATGATGGCCATGGGCATCGGACGTTTCGCTCTCACCCCGCAAATGCCGCACCTGCTCAGCGAAGGTCAGATCGACCTGACAGCCGCTGGTCTGATTGCAGCGGCCAACTACCTCGGTTACTTGCTCGGCGCGGTGGACGCGATGTTCGCCCATCGCCCGCAACAGGTTCAGCGGCGCCTGCACGGTGGCTTGTGGCTGTGTGTGCTGCTGACCCTGGCATCGTTCTGGGCCGATGGTTTTTGGTCGCACCTGGTGCTGCGCTTCGGCACCGGGGTGGCGAGTGCCTGGGTGCTGGTGATGATCACGACTTTAAGCCAACCGTTGGCTGCGGCAGCGGGTCGTCCACGTTTGGGCGCACTGGTATTCGCCGGACCGGGTTTAGGGATTTTTCTGACAGGATTGTTGGCACTGGTCTCACATCTGCTCAACCAGACTTCCGCGACGTTGTGGCTGATTTACGCAGCGGCTGCGTTGGTGATGATGCTGGGCGTCTGGCGACTGCTGCCTAAGCCCGTCGCAACGGCTGCGGTTGCTGTGGCGGCAGGCAATCCATCGAATCGCGGCATCGGGCGGCTGGCCGTGATTTATGCGCTGTACGGCGTCGGCTACATCATTCCCGCGACCTTCCTGTCGCAGATGGCCACTGGGCAATTTCACGGACAATGGCAGGCGGACTTGTTCTGGCCGTGCTTCGGTCTGGCCGCGGCGCTTGGCGTGTTGCTGGTGAGTCTACGGCGTCACGATCCCGAAACGACGCGCCACTGGTTGATGGCGACGTTGTGGCTGCAAGCGGCCGGTGTCTTTGCCTGCCTGCTCGGCAGTGGCCTGGGCCTCGCACTGGGCGTGATCCTCTGTGGCACACCGTTCCTCGCCTGCATGCAACTGGTCATGCAACGCTCGCGGGAACTGGCGCCGCATGCCACCCAACGCAATGCCGGCATGCTCACCGCGTGCTTCGCCGTCGGCCAACTCAGCGGCCCGTTGCTGGCGGCGTTGAGCAGCCATTTCAGCGGTGGTTTGCAGCCAGCACTGGTCATCGCCGGCAGCGGATTGTTGATTGCCGGCGGTCTGGCGATGCAATCGACTAGCGCTGGCCCAGCGCTTTGCGCAAACGCCGACGCAGCCACTGCTCGGCGCTGACAAAAGTGATGCCGAGCAACACCAGTACAGCGCCAACGACGAAGTTCACAGTCAACTGTTCGCCGAGCAGCAACACGCCAAAGGTCACGCCGAACAGCGGCGTCATGAACGAAAACACCGCGAGGTTGGCTGCCAGATAACGGCGCAGCAGCCAGAACCAGATCAGGTAACTGAAGAACGACACCACCAGGCCCTGGAACAACACGCTGGCCACCGCCACGGTGGTCAGGCTGACGTGGGTGATCTGGCCGCTGAACAGCGCAATCAAGAGCAGCCCGATGAAGCCGACGATCAATTGATAGAACAGGGTCAGCGTCACCGGTGCTTCCGACAGACGCGAAGCGCGCACTACCACCGTGGTCGCGCCCCAACAGGCACCAGCCAATACGCCAAAGGCATCGCCGAGCAGCATGCGCCGGTCGAGGTTGTCCCACGACACACCGCCGGCAAAGGCAATCGCGATGCCGATGAAGGCGAGCAGGATGCCAAGCCATTGCAGCGGCCGCAGTCGCTCACTGGCCAGCAGAAAGTGCACACCCAACGCGGTGAAAATCGGTGCGGTGTAGAGGAACACCGACATGTGCGCAGCAGTGGTCAGTTGCAAGCCTTCGGCGATGAAAAAAAACTCCAGACCAAACAGCGCACCGGCCAGTAAGCCACCGCGCCAGGTCGTACCGACCTGATCCCAGCCGCCTTTCCAGCAGATCAGCAAACCGACCAGCAACGCGGAAATTCCCGAGCGCCCCGCCGCTTGCATCACCGGTGCGATGTCCGCTGCGGCCCACTTGATCATCACCTGTTGCACGCCCCAGATCAGGCAGAGGCCGATCATCACTTGCAGGGCAAAACTGTCGGCATTGCGCCGCTCGACACTCACCGCAACACCTCGAATACACACAACATGGCAGGCCATCCAATGGTCAGAAAACAGTGTCGAGGATTATCAATGACTCGAGCGCAAAAAGCCGTCTGGAAAAGACATTTTGTGCTTCATTGGCGCCAGTGGTGAATGGCTGTCGGCTACGCCGTCGCTCCCACTTTGGAATGCGTTCGCCTGTGGGAGCGAGCCTGCTCGCGAAGAGGCCGGCATTGCCAACCCAGACTACCGATCAGATATGCCAAACCGTTTAGCCAACAAAAACCCGACGCTACAAGCCACAGCAGTAGCAAACGTCCCCCACGCCCAATCCATCAGCGTCACCTGCACCGACCAGCCACGCAACGTCGCCCAATTGGTCAGGTCATAGGTGCCATAAGCCACCAGCCCCAACAACGCGCCCCGCTTCGCCGCCCACTGCCAGGTCGCCGCAGGCAGCACCACAAACACCACGCAGCCAAAAACATACAGGCAATAAAAAACCGCTGCAGGAATCAGCAGCGGTTTTTCGAGCATCAGCGGGCCGAGCAGTTCGCGATAGGTCGGCGCCATCAACAGGCCGAGCCAGATACCGTCGAGCAATAAAAACATCACCAGTGTGGCGACGTAGGCAATCAGCGTTTTTTTCATCGACCCGATCTCGTGTGTGTCCCATGCAAGATGGGCCACCCAAGGCTCAGGTTAGTTCAATGCGATCAGCATGAATAACGATCTTGCCTTCCTTGTACAGCGCACCGATGGCCTTCTTGAAGTTGCCCTTGCTGACGCCGAACAGGCTGCTGATCAACGCTGGATCGCTCTTGTCGCTGACCGGCAACGTGCCGCTGTTGTCACGCAACTTGGCGAGGATCTTCGAGTTCAGGCTGCTCGCAGCTTCCTGGCCAACCGGTTGCAGGCTCAGGGCGATCTTGCCGTCGGCACGCACTTCCTTGATGTAACCCTTCTCGCTCATGCCGGCGCGCATGAACTTGAAGATTTCGTTCTTGTGAATCAAACCCCAGTGCTTGTTGTTGATGATCGCCTTGAAGCCCATGTCGGTGGCTTCGGCAACCAGCAGATCAACTTCCTGACCCTGACTGTAATTGGCCGGAGTCTTGTCGAGGTAGCGATCCAGTCGCGCAGTGGCGGTGATACGGCGGGTGTGCTTGTCGAGGTAGACATGCACCACGCAGTATTCGCCGGCGGTCATCTGGCGCTTCTCTTCGGAATACGGCAGCAACAGATCCTTCGGCAGCCCCCAATCGAGGAACACACCGATGCTGTTGACTTCAACGACTTTCAGACTGGCAAATTCGCCGACCTGCACTTTCGGTTTTTCCGTGGTGGCGAGAAGTTTGTCTTCGCTGTCCAGATAAACAAAAACGTTGAGCCAATCTTCATCTTCGGTCGGAATATCTTTTGGGATATAACGATTAGGCAAAAGAATCTCGCCATCGGCACCGCCATCCAGATATAAACCGAAGTTAGTGTGTTTAACCACTTGCAAACTGTTGTAACGCCCGACTAAAGCCATTTCCAGAACCCTCATTGCGTGGGCGGCATTCTACCCGTTTTTATCGTGGCCGTCGGGTGACAGATCGGCACGCTTGTGAAACCGGTTCAACACCTTGATTTTCCTCGGGCGCAGCCGGGCCGAGGTGCCGCTCGTCAGACAGGCACGAACGCTCATGACTGAATATTTCAATGCACGCGCACATAAATGTTGTTATTTAAAACAGCAGGTTAGCCGGATATTTCGAATATTGGATCGAGAATAATGCAGCAATGCGGTTGGTTATTCCGGGGGATATTTACCAAGCAATTGTCAAGTTATTCCTGTACGATGCCTGGCCGAGTTACTTTTCTACAGGTTAATGGCCGCCATGCGTGTAAAAGCATCCTCCAGCAAAGCAAAGCCAGCTCCAGCCGTTGAAACCAGCGAATCGATCAACGATCAGATCGCAGCGTTTCTCAAGTCTGGTGGCGAGATTCAGCAAATTGCCAAAGGCGTCAGTGGCCAGACATTCGGCCCGTCCAAGCAGATCAGCCTGGGCAAGAAGTAACACCGGTTTTACACCCGTCCAGAGGCGCTTTGAGCTTTGAAGCGCCTGGACTGGCACCGCGTAACCTCCCTCCTTTTTAAACAAAATTCCTTGTGAATCGACGAACGGCCTTCAATGCCGATCATTCGCCGGTATCCTTGCACGCGTCTAGATCAAGCGTTTCAGCAGGCCCGCCTTCCTGCGCTCGCTGTTCATGGAGTGACGCATGCGCAAATCTTCCTGTTTATTGCTCGTAAGCCTGATAGTCGGCTCGACCGCGCACGCGCAGATTTTCCAGCGTGAACTCGGCGACTTCGATCTCAAACTCGGTACCACGCCCACGCGCAGCATGGCTCAAGGCCTGGTCAAACCGGCAGCCGTCGGTTCGTTCCATGGCGGCCTCGACCTGAGCCACGACAGCGGCCTCTATGTCGGCCAGTACGCACCGAGCATGGGCATCTCCCCGGGCAAGAACCTCGAAATCGACTCCTACGTCGGTTTTAAACAACCTTTCGATCAGACCCTCGGCTATGAAGTCGGCATGATCCACTACAGCTATCCCAAGGTAGACACTCTCGACAGCCAGGAGCTGTTCGGTGGCCTGACCTTGCTCGGCAGTCGTTTCGGCGTGGCCTTCAGCAATGACCCGGATAAACAGAACAACACGTTGTTTGCCGATCTTGGCGGCAACCAGCCATTCGGCATCGGCGTCAGCATGAAATACACCACCCACCAACTGAACACGCCAGTGGCCGTGGACGGTGGTTATGTCGGCAGTTTTACCGATTGGTCGGTGAAATTGTCGCGACCGTTCATGGGCGTCGACCTCGATCTGATCTACAGCGACTCCAGTCTCAGCGGCAGCGATTGTTCGGCCTACTCCGGGCACAACAGCGAGTGCGACGGCCTCGTCACCCTCAAGGCTGCGCGCGCGTTCTATTGATCGGCTGAACTGCCGGGTTCATTCTGCGTTCACATAGGAATCAGTTCCTCGAAGCCAGGCTCACGCAAGGATTCGCCCATGTCTCGCTGGTTCAAACACATCGCCGCGCTACTGATCTTCACCCTCGCCCTCGGCGCTTGCAGCCGTGTCGGCCTGGCCTATCGCAACCTCGACGTGATCATTCCATGGACGCTCAGCGACTATCTGGACATGAACGGCGAGCAGAAAGACTGGTTCAACGAACGCCTCAAGGACCACCTGAGCTGGCATTGCACCACGCAATTGCCGGGCTATCTGGACTGGCTTGATCGCCTGCAGACCATGGTCGAATCCAATCAGGTCACCGATGCCGCGTTACAGGCGCGCACTGCGGAAGCCAAGCAGGCCATTGCCGAAACCGCTCGAGAGATCACCCCGTCGGCGATCGAGTTGCTGCAAGGGCTGGATGACAAGCAAGTGGCCGAGATGAATGATGCGTTTGCCAAGGATCTGCGCAAGCGTCAGCAGGAATACCTCAAGCCGCCGCTTGATCAACAAATTGCCGAGCGTGGCGCGCGAATGGTTAAACGTCTGAACGACTGGCTGGGGCCATTGAGCGCCACTCAAGAACAGCGGGTAATGGCGTGGTCGACCGCGCTGGGCGATCAGTACACCCAATGGATCGCCAATCGCGCCCATTGGCAGAAGCAATTCAGTGCAGCTGTCGCACAACGCAAAAGTCCCGAATTCCCACAGAGAATCGAGACGCTTCTGGTCAATCGCGAGAGTTTATGGACAGCCGATTACCGCAAGGCCTTCGCCGAAACTGAAGCGCAGGGACGCTCTCTGGCGGTGGACTTGATGGCCGAAAGTACGCCGCAACAGCGTCAGCGGTTGTTAAAGAAAATCGAAGGAGTGCGCAAAGACTTCAACGAGCTCAAATGCCTCAAGGCCGCGCAAAAAACCTGAAGACACCTACATCCAATTGTAGGAGTGAGCCTGCTCGCGATAGCGGTGTTCCAGTCAACATTGATGTCACTGGAAGACCGCTATCGCGAGCAGGCTCACTCCTACAGGGGATCTGCGTAAGCTCAGGCGATCTGGGCTTTAGACGCCACTTCCTCAAAGGTCGCCTCGGCCAGCGCATCCTCTTGCTCATCCAGCACCTGACGCGGGTGATCGTTGCCAGGAATGCTGCTGTCGATCAGGCTCAGCAGGCTGGAACCGCGAGGCGTCAGAACAAAATTGTTTCCCGTGCTGCCCTCCTCATCCGGACGCGGTGCGATGTAGCCGCGCAACAGCAGCAACCGTTCATAATCGCAGGCCAGCGTTTTCAGATGATCCAGATTCTCGATCGGCTCGCCGGCGCTGGCTTTCGCCGCCGCATAGTCTTCGGCGTAGGCTCGAGGGGCAAAACTGTGGCCGGCACTGTTCTGCACTTCATGCAGCAAGCGTTCAATCAAATCCCAATTATATTTCGTCATCCTGATACAACCTCCGGTGCGCGTGATTTATGGCGCGTTCATAGGTTGTGACCGGAGTGGCTCGCAGCCGTTCAGCCGCATTTCCCGCAGCGACCGACCGGCGGTCTGTCGATCCTGCGCAGGGTTAAACGACTAGTCTGAAACAGGCTTCAACCCCGCAGGAGAAATCATCATGAACGTTGAGAATCATCCGGTGGTATCGCGCGAAGAATGGCTCGCCGCCCGTAAGCAGCATCTGGCCCATGAGAAAGCTTTCACCAAGGAACGCGATCGCCTCAGCGCCGAGCGTCGAGCCTTACCATGGGTGAAGGTCGACAAGGACTACCACTTCCAGCGTCCGAACGGCGAGTTGAAATTGGCTGACCTGTTTGGCAAAAACAGCCAATTAGTGGTTTACCACTTCATGTTTGCCAAGGACTGGGAGGAAGGTTGTCAGGGTTGCTCGTTCCTCAGTGACCACATTGATGGCGCTAACCAGCATCTGGCCCATCACGACATCGCCGTGGTCGCTGTGTCCCATGCGCCCTTCAACGAATTCCAGGCGTTTAAACAACGGATGGGCTGGAAGTTTGACTGGGTGTCGTCAGAGGGTTGCGACTTCAATTATGACTTCGGCGTTTGTGCCCGGGCTGAGGATGTCGCGGCGGGAAAGGCTACGTACAACTACGAAAAGACTGACAGTGCTGAGGAGGAAATGCCGGGGTTGAGTGTGTTTTATCGCGATGAGGCCGGGGAGATTTTCCACACCTACTCGACCTACGCTCGCGGTCTCGACATGCTGGTCGGCGCCTATAACTACCTCGACCTCACGCCCAAGGGCAGGAATGAAGACGAGATCATGGAGTGGGTGCGGCATCACGATCGCTATGAGCTAGCGACAAAATCCAGTTGCTGCCACGGTAACTGAAAGCCTTTTGTGGGAGCGAGCTTGCTCGCGCCCATAGAGTCTGAACTTTTCGCCAGTTTCGCCGCTCAACCGGTTAACCCGCCTTAACCGGAACTGAGGCCTGCCCATGAAAACCCTGATCAAGCTCACCCTCGCCGCCACCTTGGCCTGCGCCCTGCCCGTCTGGGCCTGCACGCCGGAGGAAGCCACCGAAAAGCGCGAACAACTGGCCAAGGAAGTCGCCAAGCTCACCGAACAGAATCCGGCCAAGGCCAAGGAGATCAACGCCGAGTTGCAGAAGATGGATCTGGGCACGGCCAGTGCCGATCTGCCGGATAAATGTCAGTTGATTGATCAGCGGTTGAAAGAGTTGGGCACGGCGGAGAAAAAAGCGGAAAGCTAAAAGCCAGATCAAAAGATCGCAGCCTGCGGCAGCTCCTACATCGATCCCTGTAGGAACGGCCGAAGGCTGCGATCTTTTGCTTATGGAAATGCATTAATGCATCTATTTATTTGCATTAACGCATATCCACATCTACGGTTACATCGAGCAACGAGATCGGAACCCGCCATATGACATGGCAACCCGTGAACACCGATCGCTCGGCAACACCGCAACACCCACACAAGCTGGACGCTTGTTTTCACTCATGGAGGATTGAAAAATGTTAACAACAGCAGCAACACAATTCACCGGCGAATCACTGCCAAGGTGCCTGGCCGGTCACCTGCTCGACCCGCAACTCGCCGAAGTCGAAGCCGCTGAACAGCTCAGCGCCCGCGCCGCTGGCAGCCTTAACTTCAATATGCAGAAACAGACCCAGACCAACTGGTGCTGGGCCGCCGTGTCCGCTTCGGTCGGCAACTATTACGGCACCGGCAACTGGACGCAGTGCGGCGTGGCCAGCACCCAACTGGACCGCAATTGCTGCAATCAGCCGGGGCCGTGCAACGTCTACGGCTATCTGGATTCCGCTCTGCAAACCACTCGCAGCTACAACGGCATGAATCAGGGCTCGCTGCAGATGTCGGCCATCCGTAACCAGATCAGCATGGGCCGCCCGGTCGGACTGCGCTGCGCCTGGTACGGCGGCGGTGCGCACTTCCTGACGATCTACGGCACCAACGGCGATTACGTATTGGTTGCAGACTCGATCTACGGCTATTCGACCCGCGCGCTGAACGCGTTCCCCCGCGCCTACAACGGCGGCGGCAACTGGACCCACACTTACTTCACCGTGAAAAACTAGGAGGGCGAGATCATGCAACTGACTTATCCAAAGGCGCCTTCCAACGGCGTACAGACCTTGCGCCCGGCGCTGCAAGCGGCACTGCAAACCCAAGGCTTTGGCGCCAATCGCCAGTTCGCCAATGCAGCACCTGCGAAGATCAGCCTCAGTGAGGCCTATCGCGGCTACTCACTGAATCTGGAAGACCTGAGCCACGGCAAAGGTCTGAAAGACGCACGAATCGGCGACTGGCATTACCTGGTGTTTGCCGACGGCGTGACGATTGCCGATGCGCAACTGGCCGAGGTGCGCGGGCATGTCGAATTCGCCTCGTTGAACCACGGCGATCACGCCGCCGCTACGGTGGCTGCGCTGAAACTGGCGGAACAAGCGCCGCAATTGCAGGGTAAAACCGTTGAGCTGCGCGTGCTGTTTGTCTCGGCACTGCACGTTGTCGCAATCTGGCTGCACGCCGACGGTGAGGACGTGCTGATCCCGATCGAGCCGACGCCGAAGGAGCTGGCGGTCACGCGGTTGTACAGCGAGGCAGCCTTGCTCGCAGCATTGAAGCCGGCGGCCGATCAAGCCAAACGGCGCTTTGATGCCGACACCAGTGGTCAGCTCGGCAACTGATGGACGAAAAAAACCCGGACACTGTCCGGGTTTTTTATGCTCGCTAGAAACGCCTTACTCAGCCGCAGGCTCTGCTGGCTTGCGACGCTTGAGCGGTGCCATGCCGTCGCTGCTCACCAACGAGTCAGGCTTCGGACGATTGACGCTCTTGCGCTTGGTCGGCGTCTTGGCGGCAGTTTTCTTCTTGTCACCCTTGGCGTCGGTCTTTTTCTTCTTCACACCAACGGCTTTGCCCGAGGCCTTGACCTTTTTCGGTCCGCCGTAGGTGCCTTTGACTTCCTTGATGGTGCGGCGCTCGAAGCTCTGCTTCAGGTAGCGCTCGATGCTCGACATCAGGTTCCAGTCGCCGTGGCAGATCAGCGAGATCGCCAGACCGTCGTTGCCGGCACGACCGGTACGGCCGATGCGGTGCACGTATTCGTCGCCGCTGCGTGGCATGTCGAAGTTGATCACCAGATCCAGGCCATCAACGTCCAGACCACGGGCCGCGACGTCGGTGGCGACCAGAATCTTCACGCCGCCCTGCTTCAGACGGTCGATCGCCAGTTTGCGATCCTTCTGGTCTTTCTCGCCGTGCAACACGAACGCTTTGTATTCCTGAGCCACGAGGCGGCCGTAGATGCGGTCGGCCATGGCGCGGGTGTTGGTGAAGACGATGGCCTTCTGGTAGGTCTCGTTGGCCAGCAGCCAGTTCACAATCTGCTCTTTGTGCTGATTGTGGTCGGCGGTGATGATCTGCTGACGGGTGGTCGAGTTCAGCTGGCTGACCGCGTTGAGCTGCAAGTGCTCAGGGTTGTTCAGTACCTTGCCGATCATCTCGCGCAGGCCGGAACCACCGGTGGTGGCCGAGAACAGCATGGTCTGCTGACGGTTCGGGCATTCGTCAACCAGACGCTGTACGTCTTCGGCGAAGCCCATGTCGAGCATGCGGTCAGCTTCGTCGAGCACCAGCACTTCGACTTCTTTGAGGTCGAGGTTGCCGGCGTTGAGTTGCTCGATCATCCGGCCCGGGGTGCCGATGAGGATGTCCGGCACTTTGCGCAGCATCGCGGCCTGGACCTTGAAGTCTTCACCGCCGGTGATCAGGCCGGACTTGATGAAAGTGAACTGCGAAAAGCGCTCAACTTCCTTCAGCGTCTGCTGGGCCAGCTCGCGGGTCGGCAGCAGGATCAGCGTCTTGATGCTGACGCGGACCTTGGCCGGGCCGATCAGGCGATTGAGAATCGGCAGTACGAAAGCGGCGGTTTTGCCGCTACCGGTTTGCGCCGTCACCCGCAGATCACGCCCTTGGAGCGCCAGCGGGATGGCCGCGGCTTGCACAGGCGTTGGCTCGACAAATTTCAGCTCGGCCACAGCTTTAAGCAGGCGTTCGTGCAGGGCGAATTGGGAAAACACGGGTGCTACCTCGAAGATATGCAAAAAAACAGCTGCATAGGTTACCGGTTTCGAGCGCTCAGGCCGAGTTTCTTTATACAAACGGACGTAATCAGTGGCTTTTTTGTTGCTCGATTTGTCTTCAACGGTAATACACGGCGTCTTAAATGCTCTAATCGCCCATCGCGTCTTACAGAAGAATCGTTGCTCATATGGATTTCAAACAGCTCTGGCACAACGCCCAAGACCTCTGGGGCACCCTCGAACAGCATCCGTTCTTGCAGGCTGGCCTCGCACTGACCGTGCTATTGGTCATCGCACTGGTGCTCGGACGAGTGGCGCGTTACCTGATCCTGCACGCCAGCCGCATGCTCGGACGCCAGCCGGCGTTGCACTGGATCAATGACTTTCGCCATAACAAGGTGTTTCAGCGTGTGGCGCAGATGACGCCATCGCTGGTCATCCAGTTCGGCCTGCATCTGGTGCCGGAACTGAACAAAACCGCGATGACCTTTCTCGGCAACGTCGCGTTGTCGTTCACCATTCTGTTCCTGCTGCTCTCGGTCAGCGCTCTGCTCAATGCCCTGCTCGACATCTATGCGCGTACCGAACATGCGCGTACGCGCTCGATCAAAGGCTACGTGCAACTGGCGAAAATGGTCCTGTACGTATTCGGCGCGATCATCATCGTCGCCACGTTGATCGACCGTTCGCCGCTGTTGCTGCTCTCCGGTCTGGGTGCAATGTCGGCGGTGATTCTGTTGGTCTACAAGGACACCCTGCTGTCGTTTGTCGCCAGTGTGCAGTTGACCAGCAACGACATGTTGCGCGTGGGTGACTGGATCGAGATGCCACAAGTCGGCGCCGACGGCGATGTGGTCGACATCACCCTGCACACGGTCAAGGTGCAGAACTTCGACAAGACCATCGTTTCGATCCCGACCTGGCGGCTGATGTCCGAGTCGTTCAAGAACTGGCGCGGCATGCAGCAGTCCGGCGGGCGGCGGATCAAGCGCAGCCTGTTCATCGACGCCAGCGGTGTGCGTTTCATCCGCGATGACGAAGAGGAAAAGCTCTCCCAGGTGCACCTGCTCACCGACTACATGAGCCGCAAAAAAGCCGAGCTCAAGGCATGGAACGAGGCGCAGGGCAATGTCGCGGCGATGTCGGCCAACCGCCGGCGCATGACCAACATCGGCACGTTCCGCGCCTATGCGCTGGCGTATCTGAAGAGTCATCCGGAGATTCAGCCGAACATGACCTGCATGGTCCGGCAGATGCAGACCACGGCGCAGGGCATTCCGCTGGAGATCTACTGCTTCACCCGCACCACGGTGTGGGCCGATTACGAGCGGATTCAGGGGGATATTTTCGATTATCTGCTGGCGGTGTTGCCGGAGTTCGGGCTGAGTCTGTATCAGCAGCCGAGTGGTGGGGATTTGCGTTCCGGGTTGCTGCCGGCGGTACTTGGCGCGGCGAGCATTCCCGAACCACAGAAACACCTCATGTAACCCAAAGATCAAATGTGGGAGCGAGCCTGCTCGCGAATGCAATGTGTCAGTCGACCCATACTTATCTGACCCAGCGCCTTCGCGAGCAGGCTCGCTCCCACAGGGGTTATGCAGCGACCGTTTTTTTTCGGATGCCCAGTCGGCTGATCCATACGGCGGCAAGGATGACGCTGCCACCGAGGAACAATCTTCCAAGTTCCTCATGCTGATTCCAGATCAGCAAATTCAGCAGCAACCCCACCGGCACATGCAGATTGTTCATCACCGCCAGCGTGCCGCCGTTGACCATGCACGCACCCTTGTTCCACCAGTACATGCCCAGCGCGGTCGAGACCAGGCCGAGGAACAGCAACACGCCCCATTGCAGCGGCGCTTCCGGGAGGAAGTTGGCTTTGCCGAACATCAGGAATGCCGGCAGCACCACCGCCAGCGCGCCGAGGTAGAAGAAGCCGAAACGCCGGTAATGCGGTAGATCGCTCGGGTGTTTCGCCACCAGATGCTTGTACATCACCTGACCTGCGGCGTAGGTGAAGTTGGCCAGTTGCAGCAGCAGGAAGCCCATGAAGAAGTCCGGGCTGATGCTGTCGAAACGAATCACCGCCGCCCCGCCCACCGCGACCAGCGCGGCAATCAGCGCCCACGGATTGAAGCGCCGGTTCAGGGCGTCTTCGATCAACGTCACGTGCAGCGGCGTGAGGATGGTGAACAGCAACACTTCCGGCACCGTCAGCACGCGGAAGCTCAGGTAGAGGCAGACGTAAGTTACGCCAAACTGCAAGGCGCCGATCATCAGCATGCCGCGCATAACCGAAGGTTCGACCGAGCGCCAGCGGGTCAACGGAATGAACACCAGCCCCGCCAGCACCACGCGCACCAGCACCGCGAAATAACTGTCGACGTGACCGGCCAGGTATTCGCCGATCAGACTGAAGGAAAACGCCTGGATCAGCGTGACAAAAAGTAGATAGCCCATGCTCGCCCCTAATTTGAATGGCGGCGACGATAGCGGTTTTTGCGCCAGACCGCGAACCCACGGACAACGCCGACTCCTGTGGGAGCGAGCTTGCTCGCGAAGAGGCCGTGTCAGTAAACATCGTTGCTGAATGAAATATCGCTTTCGCGAGCAAGCTCGCTCCCACAAGGATCTGATGACATTCAACGAATCGCAGACAAAAAAAAGCCCGATCTCGCTAATGCGTTCAATCGGGCTACAGCACTCAGGAGCAACAAGTGCAAAGGGAGGTTCGATGCGCGTAGAGCCTTGAAGGGGTTGCGCCAGGTCACTTAAACAATCGGCGATTATCTGGGGATTAACCTATCAAGCGACCTGGGACAGCTTGGCATTGGCCTGATTCAGGCCCTTCTCCTGAAAGTCGCCACCGAGGTTCATGCCCTCGGCGTGAATGAACGTCACGTCGTTGATGCCGATGAAGCCCATGACCTGACGCAGGTACGGTTCCTGATGGTCGGCCGGGCCGCCGGCGTAGATGCCGCCGCGAGCGGTGAGCACGTAGGCACGTTTGCCGCTGAGCAGGCCTTGGGGGCCGGTTTCGGTGTACTTGAAGGTCACGCCGGCACGCAGCACGTGGTCGAGCCAGGCCTTGAGGGTGCTCGGGATGGCGAAGTTGTACATCGGCGCGGCCATCACCAGTACGTCGGCGGCGAGCAACTCATCGGTCAATTCGTTGGAACGATCCAGCGACGATTGCTCGTTGGCGTTGCGCTGATCGGCAGGCTTCATCCAGCCACCCAACAGATTGCTGTCCAGGTGTGGCACCGGGTTCACGGCGAGGTCACGCACAGTGATCTGATCGTTGGGATGCGCTGCTTTCCACTGACTGATGAAAGTCTGGGTCAGTTGACGGGAAACCGAGTCTTGCTGGCGGGCGCTGCTTTCGATGATCAGAACGCGGGACATGGTGTGTAGCCTCCATCCGAGAATGTTGTAGGTCGATGGAGTGAAGGTTAAACAGAGTCGAATCGATGAAAAAGCGCAAATAATTGCTGCAAAGCATCGAATAATTCGTTTAGATGCTGACACACACCTTGTAGGAGTGAGCCTGCTCGCGATAGCGGTGTGTCAGTTAACACAGATGTATCTGACACACCGCTATCGCGAGCAGGCTCACTCCTACAAGGGATCGACCGTTATTTCGGGGTGCAGGTCAGTTTGATGCGCAGCTTGATGATCTCGCGGGTGAACTTGGCCGTGGCGTTTTTATGTTTGCCGGCTGCCACTTCGATGTTGCGGGTGCGCGGCGCCTCGGGTCCATTGGTGAAGACGGCCTTGCACACTGCGTCGACATCACCGTAGTTGGCCACCCGAATCGAGCCGATGTCGTTATCGGTATCGAAGGTCTCGTAATCGATCTTCATGCCGTTGAGATCCTTCTGCACATCGATCGGGTAAGCAAAAGCAGTCAGCGGCAGCAGCGCCAGCAGCACACAACAGAATTTTTTCATTCGGCAGTCTCCATGAGGGACGGCCAGCTTAGGACAAGAGGAGCTATTGATGAAAGCGCCCCGCGTGACCCTTGATCAATGGCGAACATTGCAGGCCGTGGTCGACCACGGCGGATTCGCCCAGGCCGCCGAGGCCTTGCACCGTTCGCAATCGTCGGTGAGTTACACCGTCGCCCGCATGCAGGACCAGCTCGGCGTGCCGTTGCTGCGCATCGACGGGCGCAAAGCCGTGCTCACCGAAGCCGGCGGTGTGTTGCTGCGCCGCTCGCGGCAACTGGTGAAACAGGCCAGTCAACTGGAAGACCTCGCCCATCACATGGAGCAAGGTTGGGAAGCCGAAGTGCGGCTGGTGGTCGATGCAGCCTATCCAAGCGCACGCATCGTCCGCGCGCTGACCGCGTTCATGCCGCAGAGTCGTGGCTGCCGCGTGCGTCTGCGTGAGGAAGTATTGTCGGGTGTCGAGGAGGTGCTGCTCGAAGGCGTGGCCGATCTGGCCATTACTGGCCTGAGCATTCCCGGCTACCTCGGCGCGGAATTGAGCGACGTAGAGTTTGTCGCCGTCGCCCACCCCGATCACCCGCTGCACCGGCTCAACCGTGAACTGAGCTTTCAGGATCTGGAAACCCAGATGCAAGTGGTGATCCGCGACTCCGGCCGCCAGCAACCACGGGATGTCGGCTGGCTCGGCGCCGAACAGCGCTGGACCGTTGGCAGCCTCGCCACAGCGGCGACGTTCGTCAGCAGCGGCCTCGGTTTTGCCTGGCTGCCTCGCCACATGATTGAACGAGAGCTGAAGGATGGCTCGCTCAAGCTGCTACCGTTGGACAGGGGCGGCAACCGCAACTCCAGCTTCTATCTGTATTCGAACAAGGACAAACCCTTGGGCCCGGCCACGCAAATCCTCATCGAACTGCTGCGCACCTTCGACACTTTGCCGCTGGACGCCCCGTTCGCCGCCCCTGAACAAGCCTGACACGGAGTTCACCGATGGCGTATTTCGAGCACGAAGGTTGCAACCTGCACTACGAGGAATATGGCCACGGTACGCCGTTGCTGCTAGTTCACGGGCTCGGTTCGAGCACGCTGGATTGGGAAATGCAGATCCCGGCGCTGGCCGCGCACTATCGGGTGATCGTCCCGGATGTTCGGGGCCACGGGCGTTCGGACAAACCGCGCGAGCGCTACAGCATCGCCGGTTTCAGCAACGACCTGCTGGCGTTGATCGAGCACTTGAACCTCGGCCCGGTGCATTACGTCGGGCTGTCGATGGGCGGCATGATCGGCTTCCAGTTCGGCGTCGATCATCCGCAAATGCTCAAGAGCCTGACCATCGTCAACAGTGCGCCCGAGGTCAAAATCCGCAGCCGCGACGACTACTGGCAGTGGTTCAAACGCTGGAGCCTGATGCGCGTACTCAGCCTCGCGACCATCGGCAAAGCCCTCGGCGGTAAACTTTTTCCGAAACCGGAACAGGCGGATCTGCGACAGAAAATGGTCGAACGCTGGGCAAAAAACGACAAACGTGCTTATCTCGCCAGCTTCGATGCGATTGTTGGCTGGGGCGTTCAGGAACGACTTTCCCGAGTGTCCTGTCCAACGCTCGTCATCAGCGCCGACCGTGACTACACACCGGTGGCACTGAAAGAAACCTATGTAAAACTGCTGCCGAATGCGCGGCTGGTGGTGATCGCCGATTCGCGCCACGCCACCCCGCTCGATCAACCCGAACGTTTCAATCAAACGCTGCTGGAGTTCCTTGCCGCAGCCGATATTCAATCTCAGGATCACTGACCCATGTTGAAAAAACTCGCCCTCGCCGCTGGTACTGTGCTGTTTGCCGCCAACCTGATGGCTGCCACGCCAGCCAAGGCACCGCACGTGCTGCTGGACACCACCAACGGCCAGATCGAAATCGAACTGGATCCGGTCAAGGCACCGATCAGCACCAAGAACTTTCTCGATTACGTCAACAGCGGCTTCTACAACAACACGATTTTCCACCGTGTGATCCCGGGCTTTATGGTCCAGGGCGGCGGTTTCACTCAACAGATGCAGCAGAAAGAAACCAAGGCTCCGATCAAGAACGAACACAAAAACGGTTTGGCGAACGTTCGTGGCACCTTGTCCATGGCTCGCACTTCCGTACCTGATTCGGCGACCAGCCAGTTCTTCATCAACGTCAAGGACAACGACTTCCTCGACCAGGGCGATGGCTACGCAGTATTCGGCAAAGTGGTCAAAGGTATGGACGTCGTTGACATCATCGTCAACTCGCCGACCACCACCAAACAAGGCATGCAAAATGTGCCTTCCGACCCTGTCTTCATCAAGTCGGCCAAAGTCATCGACTAAGCTGTACAGGGCGTATCGAGCGGCGCTGGCCTGATCCCGCGCGCCGCTCACACCGATAAAAGGAGAGCCCGTTCCCCGGGCGGTTATCTGATGCTCTATCGCCGTTTCGAACAACTGATCGACGTGTTCCGCGACGCCCCCACGGCATCCCCGCCGGATCGCGTGCTGCCCTTCTACACCTATTACCTGAAGCAGGTCTGGCCGAGTTTTGCCGCCCTGCTCACCGTCGGACTGTTCGGCGCCTTGATCGAAGTGGCGTTGTTCAGCTACCTCAGTCGCATCATTGACCTCGCCCAAGGTGCACCGAATCCGAATTTCTTTCAGGAGCATGGCCTGGAATTGGCCTGGATGGCCGTGGTCGCGCTGATCTTGCGCCCGGTCTTTGTCGGCCTGCACGACCTGCTGGTGCACCAGACCCTGAGCCCGAGCATGACCAGCATGATCCGCTGGCAGAACCACAGCTACGTGCTCAAGCAGAGCCTTAACTTTTTCCAGAATGACTTCGCTGGTCGTATCGCCCAACGCATCATGCAGACGGGCAACTCGCTACGTGACTCTGCGGTGCAAGCAGTGGATGCGTTGTGGCATGTGCTGATCTACGCGATCAGCTCGCTGGTGCTGTTCGCCGAGGCGGACTGGCGCCTGATGATTCCGTTGCTGACGTGGATCGCCGCTTACATTGGCGCGCTCTGTTACTTCGTGCCGCGGGTCAAGGAGCGCTCGGTGGTGTCCTCCGATGCACGCTCCAAACTGATGGGGCGGATCGTCGATGGTTACACCAATATCGCCACCCTGAAGTTGTTCGCCCATACCAATTACGAGCAGCAATACGCCCGCGAAGCAATCGAAGAACAAACCGAAAAAGCCCAACTGGCGGGCCGCGTTGTGACCAGCATGGACATCGCCATTACCACCATGAACGGCCTGTTGATCGTCGGCACCACAGGCCTGGCCTTGTGGCTGTGGACGCAATCGCTGATCACTGTCGGGGCGATTGCCCTGGCAACCGGTCTGGTGATTCGCATCGTCAACATGTCCGGCTGGATCATGTGGGTGGTCACCGGCATTTTCGAAAACATCGGCATGGTCCAGGACGGCTTACAGACCATTTCGCAACCGGTCAGCGTCACCGATCACGAGCAAGCCAAACCGCTGGAAGTGGCCCGTGGCGAAGTGCGTTTCGAGCACGTGGATTTTCACTACGGCAAGAAGCGCGGGATCATCGGCGATCTCAATCTGAACATCAAACCGGGTGAGAAAATCGGTTTGATCGGGCCATCCGGCGCCGGCAAATCGACGCTGGTCAATCTATTGCTGCGCCTGTACGACGTCGAGGGTGGGCGGATTCTGATTGATGGCCAGAACATCGCCGAAGTCGGTCAGGAAAGCCTGCGTGCACGGATCGGCATGATCACCCAGGACACCTCGCTGCTACACCGTTCGATCCGCGACAACTTGCTGTACGGCAAACCGGATGCGACCGATGCCGAGTTATGGGACGCGGTGCACAAAGCGCGCGCCGATGAGTTCATTCCGCTGCTGTCGGACGCCGAAGGGCGCACCGGGTTTGACGCGCACGTCGGTGAGCGCGGGGTGAAACTGTCCGGCGGCCAACGCCAGCGCATCGCGATTGCGCGAGTGTTGCTCAAGGACGCTCCGATCCTGATCATGGACGAAGCGACCTCGGCACTGGATTCGGAAGTCGAGGCAGCGATTCAGGAAAGCCTGGAAACCCTGATGCAGGGCAAAACTGTCATCGCGATTGCGCACCGACTCTCGACCATTGCCCGTATGGATCGGCTGGTGGTGCTGGAGAACGGCAAGATTGCCGAGAGCGGCACCCATGCCGAGCTGTTGGCCCATCGCGGTCTGTATGCACGACTTTGGGCGCACCAGACCGGAGGGTTTGTCGGCATAGATTGATGCACTGGACTTCCCTGTGGGAGCGAGCTTGCTCGCGAAAGCGTCGTATCAGTCGCCACTTGCGTTGCTGATCCACCGCTTTCGCGAGCAAGCTCGCTCCCACAATGGACATGCAACAGCTCACAAGGCCGCCACAGCCCGCAAACCAAGGGCGCTGGCGGTTTTTTTGTGGCTGCTGGAA
Organism: Pseudomonas sp. 29; assembly: GCF_002754355.1. Classification (NCBI taxonomy): domain Bacteria; kingdom Pseudomonadati; phylum Pseudomonadota; class Gammaproteobacteria; order Pseudomonadales; family Pseudomonadaceae; genus Pseudomonas; species Pseudomonas sp. 29. The sequence goes on along the minus strand of NZ_PEEY01000001.1, from coordinate 4,542,057 downwards.
ATCCGCAGAAAGCCTGCTGTACTCAGCCAAGGTTTCGGCACGAAACCTGTCGTAAATCTGCAGGGATGCACAACTCGATGCAGTCTCGATAGCAGGGCTATCAAGGACGCCTCTCATGTCTCTGTTCAAACGTTCAGTCACTGAGTTGTTGGGTACGTTCTGGTTAGTATTGGGTGGTTGCGGCAGCGCGGTGATCGCCGCGTCTTCACCGTTGGGAATCGGGGTGCTGGGGGTGGCCCTGGCGTTTGGTCTGACGGTGCTGACCATGGCATTCGCCATCGGTCACATCAGCGGATGTCACCTAAACCCGGCCGTGTCGGTCGGTCTGTTCGTCGGCGGTCGGTTTCCGGCCAAAGAGTTGCCCGCCTACATCATCGCGCAGGTGCTTGGCGCGATTCTCGCGGCGGCGCTGATCGCGCATATCGCCAGCGGCAAGGAGGGTTTCGATATCGCTGCAGGCCTCGCTTCCAATGGTTATGGTGAGCATTCGCCGGGGAAGTATTCCATGGCGGCAGGGTTTGTGACCGAGCTGGTGATGACGGCGATGTTCGTGATCATCATTCTGGGCGCGACCGATAGACGCGCACCACCGGGGCTGGCACCGATCGCCATCGGCCTGGGCCTGACGCTGATTCACCTGATCTCGATTCCCGTCACCAACACCTCGGTGAACCCGGCCCGTAGCACGGGACCGGCACTGATGGTCGGCGGCTGGGCGATTGCGCAGTTGTGGATGTTCTGGGTCGCACCGTTGATTGGCGCGGTGGTCGGTGGCGGGATCTATCGCTGGTTGGGCAAAGAAGAGTAGCCAAGGCATACACAAAACAAATGTGGGAGCGAGCTTGCTCGCGAAGGCGGTGTGTCAGCTGATATCCATGTCACTGCAACACCGCTTTCGCGAGCAAGCTCGCTCCCACAAGGGATCTAGGTTTGGCGATAAGGCAACGCGGTTTTCGCTTCTTCGGCATAAGCGAGGACGCCGGCGCGTTCCTGTTTCAGGAAATCCTTAACCGCCGCTTTCAACCCCGGATGACGCAAGTAATGCCATGAATGGGTGATCACCGGTTCAAACCCACGAATCAGTTTGTGCTCGCCCTGCGCCCCGGCATCGAAACGCTGATAACCCTGCGCGATCGCGTAATCCATGCCCTGGTAAAAACACGTCTCAAAGTGCAGCCGATCAAACTCCGCCAGACAGCCCCAATAGCGCCCGTAGAAACTGTCGCCACCGACCAGACTGAAGGCCATCGCCACCGGCCGTGAGCCTTGTTTGGCCAGTACCACGCGGATCGCCTCGGGCATACGCTCGGCCAGCAGACTGAAAAACTCCCGCGTCAGGTACGGTGCCTGACGCCGCACCGCATAGGTATTGGCGTAGCAAGCGTAGACAAAATCCCACTGCGCCTCGTCCAGCTCGCGCCCCTCCAGCCATTCAAACGCAAAGCCCTGCCCCGCCACTTGCTCGCGTTCCTTGCGCATCTGTTTGCGCTTGCGCGAACTGAGTACGTCGAGGAAATCCTGAAAGTCGCGATACCCGCGATTCTGCCAGTGATATTGACAGCCAATACGTTGCAGCCAGCCTGGTTGCTCGGCCATTGCAGCGTCGGTGAAAGGATCCGTGAAGTTGATGTGCGCGCTGGAAAGCCCTTCGATTTCCAGGTAACCGGGCAGGCTCTTGAGCAGCTCGAAACCGTCTTCGACATTGGCCGCCAACAAGCGCGGGCCGCTGACCGGGCTGAACGGCACGGCGCTCAACAGCTTGGGGTAGTAATCGATGCCGGCGCGGGCGCAGGCGTCGGCCCAGCCATGATCGAACACGTACTCGCCGTAGGAATGCCACTTGCGATAACTGGGCAGTGCGGCGATCAGTCGATCACCTTCAATATGCAGCAAATGCTCAGGTTGCCAGCCGGTGTGAGGGCCAACGCTGCCACTGTCTTCCAGTGCACTGAGAAAAGCGTGGCGCAGAAATGGCTGGCTTTCAGGCACCAGCGCATCCCAGGTTGCCGGAGCGATTTGCGACAGGTTTTGCAGGCATTGCAACGGCATCGACAGCTCTCCACAACAAGACTTCAGCGCCCGGCGAGTATCGCCGATTGCGTGGCATTGCACACCCGCAATCGGCCGACAGCGCTCTAGATCAATAGTTCAGGACAAATCGATATCGTCATCAACCTGCCATCACTGTGCCACTGCTCTGTCATAAACCATCGCGATACTGGCGCCTGTTTTTAGAGCGCCGGGTTCTACCCGGACACTGTTTTCCGACGCTCGAATCGTCGGTTGTGCCCCGGATGGTTGTGCCATCCCCTCTCATCTTCGGAGATTGCTATGCGTCTTGCTTCCACGAAAACTGCGGCGGCCCTGTGCGGTGGCTTGTTGCTGGCCATGAGTGTTCCGGCCAGTGCTGCAGTCGACGCCAAACTGCTCGACATGCTCAAGGCTAACGGTTCCATTTCCCAGGCGCAGTACATCGAACTGCAAACTGAACTGGCCAAGGATCAGAAGGCTCAGCAAATCGCGCAGCAGGCGCAGCAAGAGACCAACGAACAAGTCGCCGCTGTTGCGAAGAAAACCAACGAACAAAGCGTCTTCGACCAGAAACTCGCCTGGGCAGCCAAGACCCAATTCAAGGGCGATGTGCGTATCCGTCAGGAGACCATCAAGATCGACGGCGAACCGAACAACGGTGGCCGCGACAAGGACCGTCAGCGCATCCGCGCCCGTCTGGGTGCCTACACCGAGATCAACCCGCAAGTCGACACCGGTATCCGTATCGCCACCGGCGGCGGCGATGATGCCCGTTCGACCAACCAGGACCAGGACAACTACTTCGACAAGAAGCAGATCTGGCTGGATCTGGGCTACATCGACTACCACCCTGACCAGATCAAGAACCTGCACATCATCGGCGGCAAGATGCTCCAGCCGTGGGTCAGCATGGGCGACGTGATCTGGGATAGCGACATCAACCCGGAAGGTCTGGCCGTTACCTACAAATACCCGTTGGGCAGCAGCGCCGAACTGTTCGGCAGCCTGGGTAACTACAACCTCAAGGACAACGTCGATGGCGATGGCGTGCAATTCCGTCACGACCTGCGTCTGACCGCCGGCCAGTTGGGTAGCCGCTTCAACATCACCGACAACTTGAAAGTGACTCTGGGCGGTAGTGTCTATGCCTACCAGAACGACGAAGACAGCCGCTGCACCGGCACTTCCACACCGTGCGCACTGGCGGTCAACGGCAACTCGGCCAACAACGAATTCCGTCTGTATGAAGGCTTCAGCCAGGTCGACATCGGCGGTCTGCCAATGCCACTGTCGTTCTACGGTCAGTACGTGAAGAACAACGATGCCGTGACCGATCAGGACACCGCGTGGCTGTTGGGTGCCAAGTCGAAAGTCTTCGGCCTGAACCTCGATTACAACTATCGTGACGTGCAGCGCAACGCCGTAGTCGGCGCTTTCACCGACTCCGACTTCGCCAACGGCACCACCGGTTCCCGTGGCCACAAGTTCAAGGTCGGTTACGACATCGACAAGAACTTCGCCATTGGCGCTACCTACTTCCTGACCAAGGCCGATTTCGCCAGCCGTACCCAGCGTGACGCTGACGCCAACACCTTGCAGCTGGACGCGGAAGCCAAGTTCTAAGAAAACAGCTACAAGCTTCGAGCGACAAGCCGCAAGTCACGGCTCCCCTTGCGATTTGCCGATCGAAGCTGATTTTCCTGCAGCCCGGTGCAGTTACAGCGATCCCCATCATCCGTTCGCTGGCGCTGCACCGGGCTGTGTTTTTACGGGCTATCGTCCCGCCTCTGCGTAGCCAGACGCTCAGCCAGCGCGTCCACACCCTCTTCCGGTTTCTCCGGCATCGCCTTCAAGGTCGCTTGCATCAAACGCATCTGACGAATGAAACGCCGACAGTTCGGGCAAAACATCAGGTGATGGCGCACCATCAGTTTTTCACGAAAGCTCAATTGGCCATCGAGATAATCGCTGGAGCGCGCCACTTGTTCCTTACAGGTCAGCATTCCCCTGTCTCCTCAAAATGCTCCACGGTCGCGAAGACTTTCAGCCGCGCACGATGCAGCAGCACACGGACATTGGAGAGCGAGATCTCCAGAAGATTACAGATCTCCTCCAGCTCCAGCCCTTGGCGTTCGCGCAACAACAAAACGCTGCTTTGCAGTTCCGACAGGTTCAGCAGGGTGTGCTCCAGACAGTCACGCAATTCACCTTCGGTCAGCAAGGCTTCCGGGGTGTCCTGATGCCAGGCGAACGGGGCAACCAGCCAATGGCCGTCACCGGGAGAAAAGCGGTCATCGTCGATCGTGCCATGAGGTGACGGCAGATCATCCATCAACACTTCCCGGCGATTTTGTTTATAACGGCTTTTGGCCGAGTTGGCCGTGATGGTCAACAGCCAGGTCTTGAGACTGGAGCGGCCTTCGAAGCTGGCGATGTGGCGCACCACCGACAACCAGGCGTCCTGCACCACTTCTTCGACATGACGCTGGCCGACAATCGCATACGCCACGGCGCGCATAGCGCTCTGATACGTCGTCACCAGTTCCTTGAAAGCCTTTTGCTCACCCGCCAGCAGGCGCGCAAGCAGTTGGGTGTCGTCAGCCGCCATCCAAAAATCTCCTTGTGCCGATTCCGAAAATGATAGCGGCAGGTCTTCACCTGCCGCCATTTCCGAAAAATTACAGCGTTTGAGCCGATTCGGATGTAGGAAAGGTCGGCGCGATCAGGTGGAAATTAAACCGATTTTCAACGCTTGCGCAGAATCACGCTACCGATCGAATAGCCTGCACCGAACGAACTCAACACCGCCAGCGAACCGGCAGCCAGATCATCCTGATACTTGTGGAAAGCAATCACCGAACCCGCAGAGCTGGTGTTGGCGTAGGTGTCGAGAATCACCGGGGCTTCTTCTTCAGTGGCTTCGCGACCCAGCAACTTGCGCACGATCAGGTGATTCATGCTCAGGTTGGCCTGGTGCAGCCAGAAGCGCTTCACGTCGCCGACGTTAAGCTGGTTCTCTTGCAGATGTTCGCCGATCAGCTCGGCAACCATCGGGCAGACATCCTTGAACACCTTGCGGCCTTCCTGCACGAACAGTTTGTCGCGGGCACCAATGCCCTCTTCCGCCGCGCGGTTGAGGAACCCGAAATTGTTGCGGATGTTGTTGGAGAACTTGGTCAGCAGCTTGGTGCTGACCACATCGAACTGGTGTTTGGACGTCGCTGTCTCAGCGCGCTCGATGATCACTGCAGTCGCCGCATCGCCGAAGATGAAGTGGCTGTCGCGGTCACGGAAGTTCAGGTGACCGGTGCAGACTTCCGGGTTGACCATCAGGATCGCCCGGGCCTGGCCCAGCTGCACGCTGTTGGCAGCAGCCTGGATGCCGAAAGTCGCCGAGGAACAGGCCACGTTCATGTCGAAACCGAAACCCTGAATGCCCAGGGCTTCCTGGACTTCGATGGCGATGGCCGGGTAGGCGCGCTGCAGGTTGGAACAGGCAACGATCACGCCGTCGATGTCGGCAGCAGTTTTGCCGGCACGTTGCAGGGCCTGTTCGGCAGCGCCGATGGCCATCTGGCAAAGCACCGACCATTCGTCGTTGGAACGCTCCGGCAAGCGCGGGGCCATGCGTTGTGGGTCGAGGATGCCATCCTTGTCCATGACAAAGCGGCTCTTGATGCCTGAGGCTTTTTCGATGAACGCGGCGCTGGATTCGGTCAGGGCCTGGACCTCGCCGCGGGCAATGGCCTCGGCGTTGTCGGCGTTGAACTGGGCGACGTAGGCGTTGAAAGACTGCACCAGCTCTTCATTGGAGATGCTGTTGGCCGGGGTGTACAGGCCGGTGCCGCTGATGACGACGTTATGCATGGTCGTTTCTCTAATCTGTTCAGGCAGAAAGTGCTGGAACCGTCGTACCAACACACAAAGGGTCTATTCCCATCCGGGGGACGCAAACCTGGCATCGCTTTATTCCGTCGCGCGAACCGGCCGAAGGCTCTGGGTCGCGAAACCGGCGTTTATGGTGGCGAAGTTTGCCATAAACGCGGGGTTTTGGCGCCTTTCTCAAGATCAACACGGATGATCGTTCCCACGCTCCTGCGTGGGAATGCAGCCCGTGACGCTCCGCGTCACTGGACGCGGAGCGTCCCCAGAGGCATTCCCACGCAGAGCGTGGGAACGATCAGCGTTACGGTTCGACCTGGGTCCACTGCTTGTTAAGGCGTTTGTCGGAAATCGGTACTTTCGTCCCCAACTGCTGGGCGAACAGCGACACCCGGTATTCCTCCAGCCACCAGCGATACAGCTCAAGCTGCGGATCGCGTTTGCCTTCCTGAGCATGTTTCGCCGCGCGAGTCTGGTATTGCCCCCAGAGGCCGGCGAGTTCGCCGCTCCAGACGCGATCCTTCTGCACCTGCGCGCCGAGCTTTTCGAAGCGCTGCTCGACCGCTTTCAGGTAACGCGGCAACTCCTTAAGCCACTGCATCGGCGTTTCGCGGACAAACCCCGGATACACCAGATTGTTGATTTGCTGCTTGATGTCATTGAGCGCCACGGCCTGGGCCAGATCGATCTTGCCCTTGAAGCGCTTTTGCAGGCCGTGCCACAGCTTGAGAATTTCCAGCGTCAGGCGCGCCACGCGCTCGGCGTGCTCGGTCCAGTTGCCGCGTTTGCGCTCGGCCAGTGCCGCCAAACCAGCGCCGTCGCGGGGCAACGGGTCTTCGCCTTCGAGAATGCAGCTGTCGAGGCTCGCCAGCAGAATGTCTTCAACCAGCGCATCAACCCGGCCCAACTCGCGATAGAGCAAGCCCAGCTCAGTCTGCCCCGGCAACTTGCCACGCAGGAACTTGGCCGGTTCCGCCAGTTGCTGCATCAACAACCGCTGCAAGGCGCGACGATGCTGGAATTCGGCTTCGGCCGGAGTCGAGAAACGTCCCTCCTTGACCGTGCCGCCCTCTTCAACCAGCGCCGGATATACCGTCATCGACAGCCCGGCGATCTTCTGTTGAGTCTTTTCCGCCACCGGTGCGAAGACCTTGGCCTCCACCGGTTGCTGACTTTTCGCACTCTGCGGCACCGCCAGCGCGGCCTGACTGGCTTCGGCAAACCGTGCGGTCAGCTCGGCCAGATCGCGACCTTCGCCGAGGAATTTGCCTTGGCCGTCGACAATTTCCAGGTTCATCCGCAGATGCCCCTCGACGCCTTGCTCGGCTTCGGCCCACGCCTCGTCACTGACCCGCGCGCCAGTCATGCGCAGCAGTTCGCGACCGAGCGCTTGCGGCAACGAACCCTCGGCAAAGGTCATGCGTTGCAGCGCAGCTTTGATGAAGTCCGGCACCGGCACGAAGTTCTTGCGCAAGGCCTTCGGCAGGTTGCGCACAAGGGCGATGCACTTGGCCTCGATCAGCCCCGGCACCAGCCATTCCAGGCGTTCCGGTGGCAGCATCGGCAACAGCGGGGCCGGCACGCGCAGGGTCACGCCGTCGCGCGGATGATTGGGCTCGAAGTGATAAGTCAGCGCCAGTTCCAGATCGCCGATGTGCAGCGTGTCCGGGTAATCCCGCGCGGTGACTTCACTGGCTTCGCGGGCCAGCACGTCTTCTTCGCGCATGATCAACAACTGCGGATTCTTCTGGCTGTTGATGCGGTACCAACTGTCGAAGGTGGCGGTCTGGTGAATCTCCGCCGGCAACCGCGCGTCGTAGAACGCGTACAGGGTTTCTTCATCCGCGAGAATGTCGCGACGACGGGCCTTGGCTTCCAGTTCGTCGAGCTGTTCGAGCAACTGTTTGTTGGCGGTCAGGCACTTGGCTTTCGATTGAATCTCGCCACGCACCAAGCCTTCGCGAATGAACAGCTCGCGAGAAACCACGGGATCCACCGGACCGTAATGCACCGGCCGGCGGCCGACCACGATCAGCCCGAACAAAGTGATCTGCTCATAGGCCACGACCTGGCCGCGCTTCTTTTCCCAATGCGGTTCAAAGTGGTTTTTCTTGATCAAGTGCCCAGCCAGCGGCTCGATCCAGTCGGCGTCGATCTTGGCGACCATGCGTGCATAAAGCTTGGTGGTTTCCACCAGTTCGGCGGTCATTAGCCACTGCGGGCGCTTCTTGCCGATGCCCGACGACGGGTGAATCCAGAAACGTCGCTGACGCGCGCCGAGGTAATCGCCATCCTCGGTTTTCTGACCGATCTGGCTAAGCAACCCGACCAGCACCGCTTTGTGCAGTTTCGGGTAATCCGCCGGCTCTTTGTTGAGGCTCAGCTGCATGTCGCGGCAGATCAGGCTCAACTGCCGATGCGAGTCGCGCCACTCGCGCAGACGCAGATAGTTGAGGAAATTCTTCCGGCACCAGTTACGCAACGGGCTGGCGGTCAGCGCCTGGCGCTGCTCTTCAAAACCGCGCCACAGATTGACCAGTCCGGCGAAGTCCGAGTCGGTGTCTTTCCATTGCGCGTGGGCCTGATCGGCAGCTTGCTGACGCTCCGGCGGACGCTCGCGCGGGTCTTGAATCGACATCGCACTGGCGACGATCAGCACTTCCTGCAAACTGCCGAGCTTGGCTGCTTCAAGCAGCATACGGCCCATGCGCGGGTCGACCGGCAGGCGCGCCAGTTGGCGACCGAGCGGGGTCAGCTGACTGTTGCGGTCAACCGCCGAGAGTTCTTGCAGCAGGTTGAAACCGTCGCTGATCGCCTTGCCATCCGGCGGCTCGATGAACGGGAATGCGGTGATCTCGCCGAGACGCAGATGCAGCATCTGCAGAATCACGGCAGCGAGGTTGGTGCGCAGAATCTCTGGATCGGTGAATTCCGGGCGCCCGTTAAAATCTTCTTCGCTGTACAGCCGAATACAAATGCCCGGCTCAACCCGCCCGCAACGACCTTTACGCTGATTGGCGCTGGCCTGGGAAATCGCCTCGATCGGCAGACGCTGGACCTTGGCGCGATAGCTGTAGCGACTGATGCGCGCGGTGCCGCTGTCGATCACGTAACGGATGCCCGGCACGGTCAACGAGGTCTCGGCAACGTTGGTCGCCAGCACCACGCGACGGCCCGGGTGCGACTGGAAAATCCGCTGCTGCTCGGCCGGCGACAAGCGCGCGTACAGCGGCAGGATTTCCGTGTGTTTGAGTTGCGCCTTGCGCAGCATGTCGGCGGCGTCGCGAATCTCGCGCTCGCCGGGCAGGAATACCAGCACGTCTCCCGGACTGCGGCGTTCGCTGCGCTCGTAAGCGGCGATTTCGTCAAGGGTCGCGAGGATCGCTTGATCCACCGTCAGGTCATCCTCGACGCGGTTGCCCTCTTCGTCCTGCTCCAGGGTCAGCGGGCGATACCAGGTGTCCACCGGGAAGGTGCGGCCGGAGACTTCGACAATTGGCGCATCGTCGAAGTGCTTGGAGAAGCGCTCCAGATCGATGGTCGCCGAAGTGATGATGACTTTCAGGTCCGGGCGACGCGGCAGCAGGGTTTTCAGGTAGCCGAGCAGGAAGTCGATGTTGAGGCTGCGTTCGTGGGCTTCGTCGACGATGATCGTGTCGTAGCGTTCGAGGTAGCGATCGTTCTGGGTTTCCGCCAGCAGAATACCGTCGGTCATCAGCTTGATCAGAGTGTTGGAATCGCTTTGATCCTCGAAACGCACCTGATAGCCGACCAGCGCACCGAGCGGCGTAGCGAGTTCTTCGGCGACCCGGCTGGCGACGCTGCGCGCAGCGATTCGACGTGGTTGGGTGTGGCCGATCAGACCGTGCTGACCGCGACCGATTTCCAGACAGATTTTTGGCAACTGGGTGGTTTTGCCCGAGCCGGTTTCGCCGGCGATGATCAGCACTTGATGCTTTTCCAGCGCCTTCTTGATCTCGTCGCGCTTGGCCGCAATCGGCAGACTGTCGTCGTAACGAATCACCGGCAGGCTGGCACGGCGGGCCAGCACCTGATCACAGGACGCCTGCATGCGCGTCACCCACTGGGCCAGTTTGGCCTCGTCGGGTTTCTTGCGCAGCTCAAGCAACTGTCGCCGCAGCCGGTGACGGTCGGCGAGCATGGCGTGATCGAGGTTCTTCAGCAGTTTGTCGATGGAGGGCGATTCGTCGGTCATCGGGTAGGCAATTCGGTCGTCTATTTATGCAGGGGGCGGATTGTCGCAGATTTGGCGGATTTGTGGCGTGTCAGGGGGATTGCTGCCCTCACCCTAGCCCTCTCCCAAAGGGAGAGGGGACCGACCGAGTCAACTTTGCCAGCTTCGCCGACCTGAACGCGCATCACCGAATCCACAATCGCCAAGCTCTTTCAGGTCGGTGTTTGGCGCAAGACACCTCGGTCGGCCCCCTCTCCCTACGGGCGGTCCGACGTTTCGGGAGGGCTGGGGTGAGGGTGTTTTTTTAAAAGAGCTACTCGTTATCGAGACCTTTACGCCGATACGGGAAAACATCAATGACTTTCCCGGCCCGAATCGCCTCCTGCAAGCCCTTCCAGTAATCGGCGTTATACAACTCGCCATGCAACTGATCGAACAACTTGCGCTGCCCCGAATCGGCAAACAGAAACGGCGGAAACTCCTCGGGAAAGACATCCAGCGGCCCGATCGAATACCACGGCTCCGAGGCCATTTCATCCTCCGGTGTGCGCGGTTGCGGGATGTGGCGGAAGTTGGCTTCGGTCAGGAAGCAGATTTCGTCGTAGTCGTAGAACACCACGCGCCCGTGGCGAGTGACGCCAAAGTTCTTCAGCAGCATGTCACCGGGAAAGATGTTCGCCGCCGCCAGTTGCTTGATCGCCAAGCCGTAATCCTCCAGCGCCTCACGCACCTGCGCATCGTTGGCGTTTTCCAGATAGAGGTTGAGCGGGGTCATCCGCCGCTCGGTCCAGCAGTGACGGATCAACACCGTGTCGCCCTCGACCGACACCGTCGACGGCGCCACCTCCAGCAGCTCCTCCAGGCACGCCGGATCAAACTTGCTCAGCGGAAAGCGGAAATCGGCGAACTCCTGGGTATCAGCCATGCGCCCTACCCGGTCGACGCTTTTCACCAGTCGGTACTTCTCGATCACCGTGGCGCGGTCGACGTTTTTCGACGGCGAGAAACGGTCCTTGATGATCTTGAACACGGTGTTGAAGCCCGGCAGCGTAAACACGCTCATGACCATGCCGCGCACACCCGGCGCCATGATGAACTGATCATCGGTGTTGGCCAGGTGATTGATCAGCGCGCGGTAAAACTCGGACTTGCCGTGCTTGTAGAAGCCGATTGAGGTGTACAGCTCGGCAATGTGCTTGCCCGGCAGAATGCGCCGCAGGAAGCCGATGAACTCCGCCGGCACCGGTACATCGACCATGAAATACGAACGGGTGAACGAGAAGATAATCGATACATCGGCTTCGTCGGTGATCAACGCGTCGATCTGAATCCCGCGCCCTTCTCGATGCAACAGCGGGATCACCAGCGGCCATTGCTCGTCGCGGGTGTAGATGCGTCCAACCAGATAGGCGCCCTTGTTGCGGTACAACACCGAGGAAAACAGCTCGACGCTCAGCTCCGGATCCTTGCACACCCAGTCCGGCAGGTTCTCACGCAGTTGCGCTTCGAGGCGACGCAGGTCACCCGGCAGATCGGCGTAATCCTCGCTGAAGCGATAGTCGGCAAAAATGCTCGCGAGCATCCCCGACAACTGCCCCTGCGGTTTGTAGGTGCGGGTTTGCGCGGCGCGGGCTCGGCGCAGGCTCGGGCGGGTGGTGTGGATGAACATGCAGCCGTCGCTGATCAGGTCGTGGCTGAACAGCCCGCAGAAAATCGAGTTGTACCAGGTCTCGGACAACTCATCATCGAAGCGCAGGTCGATGACGCTGATGTAGGCACTTTTCACCAACGGCCAGCAGCTGACGTTCATCAGCGTTTCATCATCGAAGTATTCGCGCAGGCGAGCGATGGTTTCGCTGACCTTTTCTTCGTAGAGATTGATCCGTGCCGCCGACGCCGTTTGCGTCTCCTGCCAGCGCGCCTGCTCGAAGCGCTCCCGGGCGCCGTCGGTGATTCGCCGGAAATGCTCGCGGTAATCGTCAAAGCCATCGAGGATCATGCGGGCGATATCGGTGGCTGGCCATTGCTGCGGCATAGATAAGACCTCGGCGTGCGTGGGGAAATCTGTGCCTGAGCTTAGCCACGCAAGCGTGTGCGCGTGAAGTGCAATTTCTGCCAAATCCGCGTCAGGGTTGTACAGCGACACAGTTTTTAGCAAAGTTTTTTTAATCGACCGTTCGGTCAGTTAATCACCTTGATGGTCCTTCTGGCCGCCCTGCGCCAGGCCGCGAATTCTCTGGGCTTCGGATCCAATACTGATCAAACGCGTCTAGCTCGTGGCTTTACTGCAAATGCACCTACCGACGGCGACGCTTCCAGATTGGTCTTACCAAAATAGTGGCACTTTGATATACAGCCCGCCATTACCCCCTTCATAACAAGATCCTCGCTGACGAGGACGACCTCCCCCCTCAAAGATCAAGGAGCACACTGATGTCTATCCGGAATCTGCGCATAGGTTTGCGCGCCAGTTTGAGCTTTGCCGTTTTGGCCGGTCTGCTGGTGGTGGTCGGCCTGTTCGGTCTGGGCCAGATGAAAACCCTGCGCGAGAGTGCAACAGTGATTGAAGAATCGTGGATGCCAAGCATCGAGAGCATCCATGACACGGCGGCGAACATCGCCAGCATCCGTCTTGAATCCTTGCGCCTGATCACCAGCACCCAGTCTGCTGTGCGCGACAGAAGCAAAGGCATCATCAAGGCGCAGCGCGAAGAACTGCTCAAGCGCCTCGCCGATCACAAAGCCCTGCTCACCAGCGAAGAAGAACGGCTGATGCTCGACGGTTTGAATGCCAACACCGCCAAGTACATGAGCATTCTCGAACAGATCATCGGCCAGATCGACGCCGGGCAAAGTGAGCAGGCCTACACGCGGCTTAACAATGAACTGGCGCCACAGGGAACGCTGCTCGACAAAACCCTCGAGCAGATGATCGCGTTCAATCAGCAAGGTGCCGACGCCGCCGCAGATGCCGCCGCAGCGATGTACCAACGGGCATTGTGGATCGTCGCGACCATCATCGTGGTTGCCCTGATTGCCACGCTGCTGCTGGCCTGGCAACTGACACGCAGCATCACCACCCCGATCAATCAGGCCCTGAATGTGGCGCGGCGCATTGCTGCCGGCGACCTCAGCGGCGAGATCGTCAGCACCGGTAAAGATGAGGCTGCGCATTTGCTCAACGCCTTGGCCGAGATGCAGGGCAATCTGCGCTCGACCATTCGCGGCATCAGCGAATCGGCGCAGCAGTTGGCTTCCGCGGCCGAGGAAATGAGTTCGGTGATGGAGCAAAGCACTCGCGGCCTGCAACAGCAGAACGATCAGATCGAACAAGCCGCCACCGCAGTGACCGAGATGAGCACCGCGGTGGACGAAGTCGCGGCCAACGCGGTGTCCAGCGCCGAGGCGTCTGCCGCGTCGAACGAGGACAGCAAGCACGGTCATGTGCAGGTCAGCGAAACCATCAGCTCGATTCAAGAACTGGTCGACGCCGTACTGGGCGCCTCAGCACAAGCTGAAGGCCTGGCCACGCAGGCACAGGACATCAGCAAAGTGCTGGAAGTGATTCGCGGGATTGCCGGACAGACCAACCTGCTGGCGCTCAATGCGGCGATCGAAGCGGCCCGCGCCGGTGAAGCCGGGCGCGGTTTCGCGGTGGTGGCCGATGAAGTGCGCTCGCTGGCACAACGCACGCAAAATTCCACGGAAGAAATCGAGCTGATGATCAGCAGCATCCAGCAAGGTACGGGGTCGACCGTGGGCGCGCTGCAGAGCAGTGCCGAACAGGCTGGCCAGACGTTGCGTCGGGCCAACAGCGCAGGTCAGGCGCTGGAGAAAATCACCGCGTCGATCTCGCAGATCAACCAACGCAACCTGGTGATCGCCAGTGCAGCCGAGCAACAGGCCTTGGTCGCTCGCGAGGTCGATCAGAATCTGGTGACCATCCGCGACCTCTCGACCCAGACCGCCGCTGGCGCCACCCAGACCTCGGCCGCAAGCCAGGAACTGTCGCGTCTGGCCGTCGACTTGAACGGCCTGGTCACACGCTTTGTGATCTGAACGAACAGTTGCATGCCCGATTAGCGGTTGCCTTCGGCAGGGCGCTCGGCAACACTCTCGTCCCGATCAAGGAAGGAGACCCGCCGTGAGCCCTGTCGATATTTTCCGTATGTTGTCGCTGGCGGCCATCTGGGGCGCAAGTTTTCTGTTCATGCGCATTATTGCGCCGGTGATCGGCACGATCCCGACCGGATTCTTTCGCGTGTCGATTGCGGCCCTTGGCCTGCTGGTGATCCTCGGGCTGATGCGCGTACGCTGGGATTTCAAAGGCAAACTGAAAACCGTGATGCTGCTGGGTGTGATCAACTCGGGGATTCCGGCGACGCTGTATTCGGTCGCGGCCCAGGTGTTACCGGCCGGTTATTCGGCGATCTTCAACGCCACCACGCCGCTCATGGGCGTGCTGATTGGCGGGTTGTTCTTCAGTGAAAAACTCACCGCAGCCAAACTGGGCGGGGTGTTCCTCGGCCTGTTCGGCGTTGGCGTGCTGACCCGCGCCGGTCCCGTGGCGTTCGATCTGCAATTGTTGATGGGCGCCCTCGCCTGTTTGCTGGCGACCACTTGTTATGGTTTTGCCGGTTTCCTCGCACGGCGCTGGCTGGATCAGGCTGGTGGTCTGGACAGTCGCCTGTCGGCGCTGGGCAGCATGCTCGGTGCGACGTTGTTTCTGTTACCGCTGTTTGGATATAGCGTGATCACCGCACCGCCGGCCAGTTGGGGCGGCTGGAATGTCTGGCTGTCGCTGTTGGGCCTGGGTCTTGGCTGCACGGCGTTTGCCTACATCATTTACTTCCGCCTGCTCAGCTCGATCGGGCCGGTGAAGTCGATGACCGTGACCTTCATGATTCCGCCGTTCGGGGTGTTGTGGGGGGCTTTGCTGCTGGATGAGCCGTTGTCGATGGCGCACATTTATGGCGGGGTGTTGATTGCGCTGGCGTTGTGGCTGGTGTTAAAGCCGGCGGTGGTGAAACCGGCTGAGGCGCCGGCCCGATAAATTTGTGCGGTTGCCGAAAAGGCCATCGCGAGCAGGCTCACTCCTACGATTGGAATGCGTTCCTCTGTAGGAGTGAGCCTGCTTGCGATCGGCGGCCTAAAAGCCGCCACCTGACGATCTGTTAGCTGGTTTTACGGAACACAAACGCCAGACCGACAATGATCAACAGCATCCCCAGCACACTCAACGCCGCCAGGCGATTGCCGAAAATCAGGTAGTCCATCACTGCCGTCACCGCTGGCACCAGGTAAAACAGACTGGTGACATTGACCAGATTGCCCCGCGCGATCAGCCGATACAGCAACAGCGTCGCCAGCACCGACACCACCAGCCCCATCCACAACACCGGCACGATAAAACCGGTGCTGTGCTCAAAGTGGAACGGCTGAAACGGCACGAAAATCCCGCATAACAACAGACCGGCCAAGTACTGCACCGGCAGCGTACCGAGAGGATTGTCGGTGATGCGTTTCTGCATGATCGAGCCCAGCGTCATACTCGCCAGCGCCAGCAGACCAAACAGCATCCCCGCCAAGGACATCCCGGCCAGACCGACGCCTTGGTAAACCACCATGATCAGCCCCGCCAACCCCAAGGCCAGACCAAACATCCGGCTCGCCGAGCGCTGCCGCTCCATCAAGACCACGGTGAGAATCGGCTGCACGCCCATGATGGTCGCCATCACGCCCGGAGTGACTTTGCTGTTCAAGGCCAGTAGATAAAAGATCTGATAGGCCCCCAACAACACCACACCCGTGGCAATCGCAAACATCATCGGTTTGCCGCCCTTGGGCAGCTTCAGCTTGAGCAACGGCGCCAGCAGCACGAGCCCGCAAAAGGCAATCGCGAAGCGAATTAGCAGAAAGGCAAATGGTGACGCGTGGGCCAGCCCCCATTTGGAGAAGATCGCGCCGCTGCTCCACAGCAGAACGAACAGGCTCGTGGACGCGGCCGCGAGCGCGGATTTTTTCGACAGGACAAACATGATTACCACCTGTAGTCAGGCAAGAAGCCAACTCAGCCGAAGCTGAAATTCAGTAGGTTTTTCTGGCGGGCGCAGGGGTCAGCAAAAACTGCCGATCAGCCCGAAACACCAACGCCCGGCGGTGATACGACTGCGCACACCGGCGTGCTACTGACAGGTGGGGGGGTAATGACTGATCTGCTTGGGCTGCTGATTCCCGCACGGCACGACGCCAGCGTTGACCGCTGAATCGACTACCGCGTTGATGAGGGATGCAGGCATTGGCGCAGATCTTTTTTGAGAGGGTGGAAGGTGAGGCTTACGACTCACGAGCGCCGACTATAACCAGCGGGCGACATGGATTGCAATGATTTGGACAAAGGGCCAGTAGCGACGGATGCATGAGAGCTGAATAGGCTTTTGAGCAACCGCAACACCTATCGATGGGGAGACATGGAATGCTCGAAATCATATGCCAAGAGAGCGGACGTATTTGCGCTATCAGTTGTATCGGTCGCTGGCCAGGAAGCAGGCAAGCATCGCCACTGCTCTGTTGCAGCTACCAGCGGGACAAGACTTGTCGAAAGTACGCTTTGAACCTATCGATGCCAAAGCACTAGATGCGTTTGAGCTTTGGGATGATCCGCATTTTTGCTGGCGAGAGATTGCCGAATGGAAGTCACGAGAACCTTTATCCCTGGATATCGCGATCTGGTTTGAAGAACAGCTGTGCGGGCTGTGTTTCGTCAATCCGAACAAAAGCCCCCTGCGAATTCGGATCGTACGATTGGAGGGGCGGTCCGGAGTGCCTCACCCGCTTAAAAAGCGTATTGCGCTTTTGTCGATGGTGGCCATCGATGAGTTTGCGCAAATAATCGGTAGCAAGTGCATTGAAGTTCAGGAACCGATACCTGGAGCAATTCCTGTTTATACAAAACTCGGCTTCAAATTTGATTTGGAAGGCCGCCTTGTCCTCGCAGTGGAGAGTAAAGTATCGTGAAAACTGTTCAAGTAATGATCAACGAGGGCGGGAACATGCGTAAATCCGTGAAAAAATCCCCTACTAAGAAAAGATCAATCAAAACGGACGAAAAGTTTATCTCCTCCGAACTATCAGCCAATCAGCAGCGCTTTCTTCAGCTATTGATTACAGGCATCGAAGACGAACCCAACGTTCTCGCTGGGCGGCGCTGACTCGCAGATAATAAAAAACCGCTCACAAGGAGCGGTTTTTCATTGCCTGTCCAGCCTCAGCCAAACAGCCAATACCCCAACAACGTCAATACCACCACCGCCAGCACCGGACGCATCACGCGGTAGGCTTTCGGATGACGGCGTTTCCACTGCTTGACCACGCCACTGAACTTGTCGCTGAAGTTCTTGCTCCAGGCGTAGGCCTGGTTGATCCCGCCGACGCGTTCATCATCAAGGTTCTGCGGTGCAGTGGCACGGCCGAGCCAGGCGCTGATGGAGCGGTTGATGCGGGTCATGAGGCGGTTGCTCAGCGGACGCTCGACGTCGCAGAACAGGATCACGCGGGTCTGGTCGGTTTCATTCTTGACCCAATGCACGTAGGTCTCGTCGAACATTACGTCTTCACCGTCACGCCAGGCATAAACCTGACCATCAACAAAGATCCGGCAATCGTCGGAGTTCGGCGTCGACAAGCCGAGGTGATAACGCAGCGAGCCGGCGAACGGATCGCGGTGCGGGTTCAAGTGGCTGCCACCCGGCAACAGCGCGAACATTGCGCCTTTGACGTTGGGAATCGCACTGACCAGCGCCACGGTTTTCGGGCACAGGGTTTCGGCCGATGGCAGCGGTTTGTCGTACCATTTGAGGTAGAAACGTTTCCAGCCCTTCTTGAAGAACGAGCCGAAGCCGGCGTCGTTGTTCTTTTCTGCCGCGCGAATATAACCCTCGTCGAACAGGTGCATGGCCTCGTCGCGAATGGTTTCCCAATTGTCGCGCAGCACGTCCAGTTCCGGAAATTTGCTGCGATCCAGGTACGGCTTGGACGGCACGCCGGAGAACAGATACATCAGGGCGTTGTACGGAGCGAACAGCGCCGAGTGGTTGACGAACTGGCGCAGAACCGGCAAACGCGCCTTGCCGCGCAAATGCACATAGAGGATGCTGCCCACGAACAGCAGCAGCACCAATACCTTGGCGGCTAACGAAAAGGTCATCAACGACTCCTTGAATAAAGACAACGCTGCGCAATGCCCTTTACCCGGCATGGCAGCCGGCCATGATAAACACTACCGGCGCCGGGCAAAACCCGCCTTACACAAGATTCAGTGTTAAGAATTGCGCAACAAAGCATTTATTAGCATAACGATCCTGAACCCCGGCTGATCTGAATCAACTGGATTACTGCTGAGTCTCCTGCTCAGTGAACAGATCGCTGAACAGCATGCTCGACAGATAACGCTCGCCGGAGTCGGGCAGAATCACCACGATAGTCTTGCCCTGCATCTCCGGCGTCTCCGCCAAACGCACCGCGACTGCCATCGCTGCACCGCAGGAGATGCCGCATAGAATCCCCTCTTCCTGCATCAAGCGCAGGGCCATTGCCTTGGACTCTTCGTCGGTGACTTGCTCGACCCGGTCGACCATCGACAGATCCAGGTTCTTCGGCACAAAGCCGGCACCGATCCCCTGAATCTTGTGCGGGCTCGGTTTGATTTCTTCACCCGCCAGCGCCTGGGTGATCACCGGCGACGACATCGGCTCCACGGCCACCGAAAGAATCGGTTTGCCTTGGGTATTCTTGATATACCGCGAAACGCCGGTGATGGTTCCGCCGGTGCCGACGCCCGCTACCAGTACATCGACGGCACCGTCAGTGTCGTTCCAGATTTCCGGACCGGTGGTCTTTTCGTGAATGGCGGGGTTGGCCGGGTTATCGAACTGCGCCGGCATGAAATATTTGTCGGCATCGCTGGCAACGATTTCGGCCGCCTTCTCGATTGCGCCTTTCATGCCCTTGGCCGGCTCGGTCAACACCAGTTCGGCGCCCAGAGCCTTGAGGACTTTACGGCGTTCGATGCTCATCGAGGCCGGCATGGTCAGCATCAACTTGTACCCACGGGCCGCGGCAACAAAGGCCAGACCGATCCCCGTGTTGCCCGACGTCGGTTCGACAATGGTCATGCCCGGCTTCAGTTTGCCGCTGCTTTCGGCGTCCCAGATCATGTTGGCGCCGATCCGGCACTTGACCGAATAACCGGGGTTGCGCCCCTCGATCTTGGCCAGAATGGTCACGCCACGCGGTGCGATGCGGTTGATCTGCACCAGCGGCGTATTACCGATGGAATGGGCGTTGTCAGCAAAAATACGGCTCATGGCTGGGTCCTTATGCAGCGTTGAATTCAGCCTTCCAAGGTATGCCTGTTGCCCATCACAGTCCAGTCGGGTCGAACGTCTGCGCGACGTAACAGTCAATCGCTTACATCGTCAGGGAATTGCCGTCATGAAGCGTCGCTACAGTTGGCCACTAGGGATTTTCGCCGTCGTCGTTGTGCTGCTGATCGCACTGCACATCGCCCTGCCTTACATGGTGCGCGACTACCTGAACGGCAAACTGGCGGACATGGGTGACTATCGGGGCCAGATCACTGATGTCGACCTCGCCCTATGGCGCGGCGCCTACAAGATCAATGGACTGAAGATCGTCAAGGTCGACGGCAAGGTACCGGTGCCGTTCGTCAATGCACCGCTGATCGATCTGGCGGTCAGCTGGCATTCGCTGTGGTATGACCATGCCGTCGTAGCCCAGGTGAAATTCGTCAAACCTGAGGTTAACTTCGTCGACGGCGGTGCCAACAAGCAGAACTCTCAAACCGGTCAAGGCACCGACTGGCGCGCACAACTGGGCAAATTGCTGCCGATTACCCTCGACGAGGTCCAGATTCACGAAGGCAAAATCACTTTCCGCAATTTCAACTCCAAGCCACCGGTCAATATGAACGCCACCAACGTCGAGGCCAGCATCTACAACCTGACCAACGTGGTCGACAATCAGGGCAAACGTGACGCGCGTTTCGAAGGCAAAGCGCTTTTGCTCGGGCATGCGCCACTGGAAACCACTGCCACCTTCGACCCGCTGAGCAATTTTGAAGACTTCCAGTTCCGCCTGCGCGCCAAAGACATCGAACTCAAGAGCATGAACGACTTCGCCTCGGCCTACGGCAAGTTCGACTTCAACGCAGGCCACGGTGACGTGGTGATCGAAGCCCAAGCCAAAAAAGCCCAGGTCAACGGCTACATCAAACCGCTGCTGCGCGATGTCGAAGTGTTCAACTGGCAGCAGGACGTGGAAAACAGGAACAAAAGCATCTTCCGCTCGGTCTGGGAAGCCATCGTCGGTGGCTCGGAAACCGTGCTGAAGAATCAGGCGAAAAACCAGTTCGCCACCAAGGTCGAACTCAGCGGTAACGTGCATCAGCAAAACATCAGCGCGTTCGAAGCGTTTTTGCAGATTTTGCGCAATGGATTCATACAGGCGCTCAACGCCCGGTATGAGCGGCCGAAGCCGGATGCGGGTTAGAGTTCATTTCTGGAAAAGCATCCAGATATAGAGTATCGGCGCCAATCTGAATATCCGGGGCCGGCCATTCAACGGTCCAACCTTTATCGCCCAAGATGGCAGTCGCAAAGACTTGGGGATCAAGCAAGGGCTGCAACTGCTTACACGTTTGAATATCTCGACTTAAATCGAGTGTCAGCGCTCGACCATCAACAAAGTCCAGTGCAAGCCGGCAATCAGAGACTGCAGTAACTGCCGCCAAGCGTGGTCGTTTCATGGATAGCATCAATTCAGCGCCTCCAGGCATATGGGGACTGCTTCGCAGCCCGGCGGGAACAAGCTCCCTCGCCACAGATTCAGTGGACATCCTGAAGGCTATCGCCAAATCGGCGATACCTGAATACTGGCCATCGGCCGAGACTGAGTCAACATGTGACGCCCCATTCAGAGACTGAATAAGCCGTCTGCGTTCACAGTCGACCGGGCTGCGCGTTATAGTCGGGCATCCGATTATTTCGCCCCCGCCCTGCCCGTCAGGTCGGCGTTACCGTTCGAGGATTAGCAGATGAAGTTCGAAGGCACCCAGGCCTACGTCGCCACCGATGACCTGAAGCTGGCAGTCAACGCCGCCATCACCCTGGAACGGCCACTGCTGGTCAAGGGCGAGCCGGGCACCGGCAAGACCATGCTCGCCGAGCAACTGGCCGAATCGTTCGGCGCCAAGTTGATCACCTGGCACATCAAGTCCACCACCAAGGCCCATCAGGGTCTCTACGAATACGATGCGGTCAGCCGTCTGCGCGACTCGCAATTGGGCAACGAAAAAGTCCACGACGTGCGCAATTACTTGAAGAAGGGCAAGCTCTGGGAGGCTTTCGAGTCCGAGGAGCGGGTCATTTTGCTGATCGACGAAATCGACAAGGCCGACATCGAATTCCCCAACGACCTGCTGCAAGAACTCGACAAGATGGAGTTCTACGTTTACGAAATCGACGAGACCATCAAGGCGAAAAAACGCCCGATCATCATCATTACCTCCAACAACGAGAAAGAGCTGCCGGACGCCTTCCTGCGCCGCTGCTTCTTCCATTACATTGCTTTCCCCGACCGCACTACCCTGCAAAAAATCGTCGACGTGCACTACCCGGACATCAAGAAGGATCTGGTCAGCGAAGCGCTGGACGTGTTCTTCGACGTGCGCAAGGTGCCGGGCCTGAAGAAGAAGCCATCGACCTCGGAGCTGGTGGACTGGCTGAAACTGCTGATGGCCGACAACATCGGCGAAGCGGTGTTGCGCGAGCGCGATCCAACCAAGGCGATTCCGCCACTGGCCGGTGCTTTGGTGAAGAACGAACAGGACGTGCAATTGCTTGAGCGCCTGGCGTTCATGAGCCGTCGCGGCTCTCGCTAAGCACTTGTAAGCAGGGGCCATCGTTATGCTGCTCAACCTCTTCAATGAAATGCGTGCAGCCAAGGTGCCGGTGTCGGTGCGTGAGCTGCTCGACCTGATCAACGCGCTGAAACAGCGCGTGACCTTCGCCGACATGGACGAGTTCTATTACTTGTCGCGGGCGATTCTGGTGAAGGACGAACGCCATTTCGACAAGTTCGACCGCGCGTTCGGCGCCTACTTCAATGGCCTGGAAAAGCTCGACGATCACTTGCAGGCATTGATTCCCGAAGACTGGCTGCGTAAGGAGTTCGAGCGCTCATTAAGCGACGAAGAACGCGCGCAGATCCAGTCCCTCGGCGGCCTCGACAAACTGATCGAAGAGTTCAAGAAGCGTCTGGAAGAACAGAAGGAACGCCACGCCGGCGGCAACAAATGGATTGGTACCGGCGGCACCAGCCCGTTCGGTTCCGGTGGTTTCAACCCGGAAGGCATTCGTGTCGGCGATGCTGGCAAGCGCCAGGGCAAAGCCGTGAAAGTCTGGGATCAGCGCGAGTACAAGAACCTCGATGATTCGGTGGAATTGGGCACGCGCAACATCAAAGTCGCCCTGCGCCGACTGCGCAAATTCGCCCGCCAAGGCGCAGCAGAAGAGCTGGACATCGACGGCACCATCGACCACACCGCCAAGGACGCCGGTCTGCTGAATATTCAGATGCGCCCGGAACGGCGCAACACGGTGAAGTTGTTGTTGCTGTTCGACATCGGCGGCTCGATGGACGCCCACGTGAAGATCTGCGAGGAACTGTTCTCGGCCTGCAAGACCGAGTTCAAGCATCTGGAGTATTTCTACTTCCACAACTTCATTTATGAATCGGTGTGGAAGAACAATATGCGCCGCACCTCGGAGCGCACTTCGACCCAGGACCTGCTGCACAAGTACGGCGCCGACTACAAAGTGATCTTCATCGGTGACGCCGCCATGGCGCCATATGAAATTACCCAGGCCGGCGGCAGTGTCGAGCACTGGAACGAAGAGCCGGGTTACGTGTGGATGCAGCGCTTCATGGAGAAGTACAAAAAGCTCATCTGGATCAATCCGTACCCGAAAGACACCTGGGGCTATACCTCGTCGACCAATATCGTGCGGGATCTGATCGAGGATCAGATGTATCCGTTGACGTTGCGCGGGCTTGAGGAAGGGATGCGGTTTTTGTCGAAATAACGGCCAGAGGGGTTCCCACGTGAGCGTGGGAACCCTCAATTCCGTACGGAATCGGTGGCCGTTTTACCAACCTGATGCGAGATAGGTCTTGCAGAGCCTGTCCATAAAAACGGTGTCCTGAATCGCCGGCCCGACTGAGGCAGTTTTTTGCCCGCGACGTTTTTTCTTCCCTTTGGCGACCACTTTCACCCCACCGCTTTCCAACTCTACCCTGCGAGTTTTTTCAATATCCGTTTCAGAACTCAGGGTCATTTCACTCTTCATCTCGCCCTCTGGCGACAGAAAACGAAACCTGACCCGGGTCGCCTCCGTTTCGCAGCTTTTCCCCTCGGCAATCAGTTCCATGGATTGACCGCGTGCCTCTGTGCGGTGATTCCAGTGAAACATTCGCATCATGTCGACCGTTGCGGTGGACATGAATGTCTCGATACGCGCAACGATGTCCTGATTACCGGCATGTTCGGCGTCCAGTCGTTGCACATTGTAGAAACGATCGATGCTCGCCCGATAAACCGGCACGCTGCCCACATCCTCATAAAAACCGACAATGTGCCCATCGACACGGTTCGCACACTCGCCCTCTGACTGGGCCATCACTTTCATAAAACGCATCTGTAACTTCCTTGTAAAAGATGAAGACCGATAGTTCCACACCCTCTCGACGCGTGATGTAGGGCGACTTACCAAAGTGTCAGGAAACGTCTCGGTCTTCAGTCCGAAATACGGACAATTACAAGTAGGACTTCAGGTAGTTGATATGGTCGTGCCATGCACGTTCCTGCATGACCGGGGTGAACCTAACCTTGTCACCCGGCAGACGCTGCGCCAGCCGCGCCAGCGCCAACGGCGTCAACGCCCCCAAGCGTGGATATCCACCAATGGTCTGGCGATCATTGAGCAAGACGATCGGCTGCCCGTCCGGCGGCACTTGCACCGCACCGAGCGGAATGCCTTCGGAAATCATCGGTTGTCCCTGATAGTGCAAGGCGCTGCCCAACAAGCGAATGCCCATGCGATCAGCGCGACTGTCCACAGCCCAGGTCGTGTTAAACACATCAAACAGGCTCTGTCCGCTGAACTGGCCGATCTGCGCGCCGAGTACCAGATCCAGCGGTGCATTCGATTTCAGATCAGGCTGCAACGGCAAAGGCACTTCCCGCAGCAGCCGCGATTCACCGCAATAACTCAGCACCGCCCCTTTCGCCAACGGTAAGCCCATGCCATCAAGTCCACCGAGTTCTTCGCGGACAACCGTGGCGCTACTGCCCAAGACCTGCGGTGCTTGAAAACCGCCGGGCGCGGCCAGATAAGCCCGGGCACCAAGCAACGGTTGAGTGAGTTGCAACGTCTGCCCTTTGCCCAACTTGAAACTGCGCCACGGCGCCAGCGGCTGCCCGTCGATCCGTGCGGCAAGATCCGCACCGGCCAAGGCCAGCCAACACTCCTCTTCGGCCACCACGGCCAGGCCGCCGAGGGTGATTTCGATCACCGCTGCGTCCAGTTCATTGCCGAGCAGCCAGTTGGCCCAACTCATCGAACACCAGTCTGCCGCGCCGCCCTGGGTCACGCCCAGATGCCGCACGCCGAAACGGCCCGCGTCCTGCAACAGGCACAGCGGTGTACTCGCTTCAATCCTCAGTCGGCTCATGCCAGCGCCTCCAGTGGTGTGTCATCGCCGCCCAGATTGATGAACTCGGCATGACCGACCGCTTCGAATTGCACCGTGTCGCCCGGTTGCATCAGGCTGTAGCCATCCCGTGTGCGATCGAACAGTTTCGCCGGAGTGCGGCCGATCAGGTTCCAGCCACCGGGCGAGACCACGGGATACGCAGCGGTTTGGCGCTCGGCAATGCCGACACTGCCCGCGGCGACTTTCTTGCGCGGCGTGTTAAGACGTGGCGCCGCCAGAACCTCTTCGACCAGCCCCATAAAGGCGAACCCCGGTGCGAAACCCAGGGCGAATACCTGATATTCACGTCCGCTGTGACGACGGATCACCTCCTCCACTGCCAGCCCACTACGCTCGGCGAGCAGGCTCAATTCTGGCCCGACGCTGAGGTCATACCAGACCGGCAACACATGACATTGACCGCCAGTTCGCGCATTCGGCGACAGGTCGATCAACGCCTCGGCAATCAATTCCCGCGCCTGACTCGGGCTCAGTGCAGTCAGATCGTAATGCACCATCAACGTCGTATAGGACGGCACCAGATCGATCAGTTGCGCGCCGAATGCCCCGCGCAAACGCTCACTGGCAGCGAGCATCCACGGCATGTTGGCTTCGGCAATTTCATCGAACAGACGCAGCATCAGGCAATCCAGTGCCACCACTTCAATCCTTGGGTTCATGACGCACGCTGCTGATTCAAGGCCTCGCGAATGCGCTGCACGGCGGCCACCGAACTGGCGTTATCACCGTGCACGCAGAGGGTATTGGCGTGCAGGCGCAAGGCGCTGCCATCGCTGGCGGCGAGGTTGTCACCACGGGCAATGGTCAGGGCTTGTTCGATGATTACCTCGGGGTCATGATGCACCGCGCCCGGCAATTGTCGTGAAACCAGTTTGCCAGCACTGTCGTAAGCACGGTCAGCGAAGGCTTCGAACCACAGGTTCACGCCATACTCATCGCCGATCTGCTGCGCGGCGGCGTTGTCGCGGGTGGCCATCAGCATCAGCGGCAGGCCGCGGTCGTAAGCGGCCACCGCCTGAATCACCGCACGCAATTGTGCCGGGTTGGCCATCATGTCGTTGTACATCGCGCCATGAGGTTTGACGTAACTGACACGGCCACCCTGGGCTTTGCAAATGCCGTCAAGAGCGCCGATCTGGTAATGCAGGATGTCCTGCAGCTCTTGCGCGGAGTACGCCATGGAGCGACGGCCGAAACCGACCAGATCCTGATAGGCCGGGTGTGCACCGATTTGCACACCGTGGCTCAGGGCCAGACTGACGGTCTTGCGCATGATGCTCGGATCGCCGGCGTGGAAACCACAGGCCACGTTGGCGCAATCGATGAAGGGCATGATTTCGGCGTCCAGACCCATGGTCCAGCTGCCGAAGCTCTCGCCTATGTCGCAATTCAATAGCAGGCGGCTCACGGTGAACACTCCTGTAGGTGCTTGTCTTTTTATCTGTAGGACTTTGCTTTGCAGGTTATCAGTTACTGCGCATCGAGTTGCTTGCCACGGGTTTCCGGCAGACTCAGTGCCGCGATAATCACCACGCCGTAGGACACCGCCGCGAAGGCGCCAATGCCGACGCTCAACGGCACCTTCTGGCTGAGCAGGCCGATCAGCAGCGGAAACAGGGCCGCCAGCGCCCGACCGATGTTGTAGCAGAAGCCCTGCCCCGAACCGCGAATTCGCGTAGGGAACAGCTCGGTCAGAAATGCGCCCATGCCGCTGAAAATCCCCGAGGCAAAGAAGCCCAGCGGGAAGCCCAGCCATAGCATCACGCCGTTGCTCACCGGCAGTTGCGTATAGAGCAGAACGATGGTGAACGAACCGACAGCGAAGAGGATGAAGTTCTTTTTCCGCCCCAACAGATCAGTCAGATAGGCGCTGATCACATAGCCGACGTAGGAACCGACAATCACCATGGCCAGATAGCCGCCGGTGCCGAGTACGCTCAAGCCGCGTTCGTTTTTCAGGAAGGTCGGCAGCCAGGAAGTGATCGCGTAATAGCCGCCCAGCGCGCCGGTGGTCAGCAGTGAAGCGCGAAACGTGGTGAAGAGCATGCCGGGGGCGAAGATCTCGTAGAACTTCGACTGAGTCTCCGGCGTTTGTTGGGCCTTGGCCTCGCGATATATCTCCGGATCCTTGACCAGACGACGGACAAAAATCACAAAAATCGCCGGCACGATGCCGAGGATGAACAAGGCGCGCCAGGCGTCTTCCGGCGGCAACACCGAGAACAGCAGCGCATACAAAATCGCCGTCAGCCCCCAACCCAGCGCCCAACCGGATTGCACCATGCCCACCGCTTTGCCTCGGTCCTTGGCGCGGATCACCTCGCCGATCAGCACTGCACCGGCCGTCCACTCGCCGCCGAAACCGAAGCCCATCAAGGTACGTGCGATCAACAGTTGTTCGTAGTTTTGCGCGAAGCCGCAGAGAAAGGTGAAGAAGGCGAACCACAGCACGGTGAGTTGCAAGGTGCGTACACGGCCGATGCGGTCAGAGAGAATCCCCGCAACCCAGCCGCCGATGGCCGAAGCGATCAATGTGCTGGTGTGAATCAGTCCTGCTTCGCCGGTGGTGATGCCCCACATCGCGATCAGTGTCGGCACGACGAAGCTGAGCATCTGCGTGTCCATGCCGTCCAGACCGTAGCCGATCTTGCAGCTCCAGAACGTGCGACGCTCCTGCTGATTGATGTTGCGATACCAGTCGAACGGCCCCGGACGCGCCGATGCCGTGGATGTTTCTAGGGTGTCGGGAGCACGCATGGCTTATCTCCGCAGGTTTTTTATTGGTCTTGTTCGTAGCCCCGACGACGCCTATCGTGGGAACCGGATGCGTCGATTTTTCGTCGCGCGGCCCTGCTGCGTCCAACGAATAAAAACCCGCCCTAGCCATAAGAAAAATTTGTCACCCGAGCCTTGCCCATGAACCTGAAGTTTCTCGAGACCTTTGTCTGGGTCGCCCGACTGAAGAGTTTTCGCCTGACCGCCGACAAGCTGTTCACCACTCAGGCGTCGATCTCCAGCCGCATTGCGGTGCTGGAAGGCGAGCTGGGGGTGAAGCTGTTTCTGCGCGATTCGCGCGGTGTCAGCCTGACGCCCGAAGGCTTGAAAGTGCTGGAATATGCCGAGCAAATGCTCGACACGATGTCGGCGCTCAAGCAATCGATCGAAACCCGCTCGAGCAAAGTCGGCCGGGTGCGCATCGGCGTGATGGACACGGTAATTCACACTTGGCTCAGCCCGTTGGTGGCGCAGATGACCGATCTGTATCCGCGGGTGGAAATCGAGCTGGTGGCGGATACCTCGCTGAACCTCTGCGATCAACTGCAAAAAGGCTTTCTCGACATCGTTCTGCAAACCGATCTGATCCGTCATGAAAGCGTGCGCAGCCTGGAGCTGGCCAGCCATCCGCTGGGCTGGATTGTCGCCAGTAATTCGATCTACAACCGCGACTACGCCGACCTCGCCGAACTGGCCCAGGAACGGATCATTACCTACTCGAAAAACTCCCGGCCGCATCAGGATCTTCTGGCGCTGATGCAGACCAATGGCGTGCCGGCGCCGCGCTTGAATTGCGTGAATTCGGTGTCGGCGATCACGCGGTTGTTGCGCGATGGATTCGGGATTGGTGTGCTGCCGCCCGTGTTGGTGGCCGAGGAACTGGCGCGGGGCGAGTTGACCTTGCTCGACATCGATCAGCGACCGCCGAATCTGCAAGTGGTGGTGTCGTGGCGGGTAGGCGTGGAATGGGTCGAGGAGATTGTGACGTTGTGTCAGCAGGTGCTGGAGGGGTATGCCCAGAAAATGGGTGAAGGGTATGTGGTTTTAAATCCCTGAAAAGCAAAAGATCGTCCGATCGCGGCCCGAACCTTCGGCAGTTCCTACAGAGATCAAGGAGCTGCCGAAGGTTCGGGCCGCGATCGGACGATCTTTGCTCTTGGTTTTTACAACCCGCGCACGTCGCGGTCTTCGATCGGTCGGCTCTGGCGCAGACGCCGGCCACCGAGTACGACCCAGTCGATCAAGCGGAACAGGCATTCAATGCCGAACGACAGCAGCAACGCGCCGCTCATGCCCCAGATCATCGCTTCCGGCGTCAGCAGGATCTGGTAGCTGTAGCCATTCCAGGTTTCCTTGCGAATGTCCGGGTCGGCGGCCAGCACCACTTGCAGAAAGCGGATGTACCACGGGCCTTGCATCGCCTGGAACTGCTTGTCCAGCGCGATCTGACGGCTGAGCAAGGTGCTCAGGCTGTCGGCATCGCTACGAAACACCGGGTCTTCACTGGCGCGGTAATGCGCGACCAGCGCCTGCATATCGCCCTTGAAAAACTGCTCGGCGGTGCCCTGAAAACCGCGCAGGCCGGTCTGCGCCTCGATCAGGTGCGCCTCCACGCGTTTCGCGTAATCGTTGATGAAGCCTGGCACCTGGACACCGATCAACAGGCCCGCCGCAAACAACACCAGCCGTACATAACTGAGCAACATGGGGTGCAATCCTTATTCGGTCTTGCCCTGACTGACGCATTCGCCGCGTCGCCACAGGCTCCATTGGCCCGGTTCGTAGCGGGTCCAGGTTTCGTTTTCGGTCAAAGGCTCGGTGGCGATCACGGTGACCACGTCGTTGGGCGTGGTTTCCGCCTGGAAATCGACGATCACGTCGACATCTTTCAGGCGCGCCGGGCCGAACGGGGCACGGCGGGTGATCTGTGCGAGTTTGGTCGAGCAATAGCAGAACAGCCAGTCGCCATCGCTGAGCAGGCAGTTGAACACGCCTTTGCTGCGGTATTCGGCGCACGCGGCGACCAGATCCGGCAACAGCGCTTCTATATCGACCGGCTCCGGGAATGCTGCACGCACGCGGTTAAGCAAATCGCAGAACGCCGCTTCGCTGTCGGTATCGCCGACCGGCCGGTAGAAGCTTTTGATCGGGGTGAAATCGGCGAGCTGGCCGTTATGCGCGAAGCACCAGTTGCGTCCCCACAGTTCACGGACGAACGGGTGGGTGTTGGACAGGCAGACCTTGCCGACATTGGCCTGGCGGATGTGGCCGATGACCACTTCACTCTTGATCGGATAGCGCTGCACCAGATTGGCGACTTCCGACTCGCAACTCGCCGCCGGGTCCTGAAACAGGCGCAAGCCACGGCCTTCATAGAAGGCAATGCCCCAGCCGTCGCGGTGCGGGCCGGTGCGACCGCCGCGCTGCATCAGGCCGGTGAAGCTGAACACGATATCGGTCGGCACGTTGGCACTCATGCCCAGTAATTCACACATGTGCGGACTCTCGGGTTACAGGCGCGGCTCGACCCGCATACGCTGCGGATTGTTTGGCAGAGGTGGACGGCCATAGCGGTCATCGCCGGCGCCGCCAAACGGCTGATCGTCGTCGCGGTCATCAGCGCGGGCAGCTGCTTTGGCGGCCTCTGCCTGTTCACGACGCGCACGGGAAGCCCGTTCGATCGGAAAGCGGATCAGCACAAAGATCAGGTAGATGCCGAAAGCGATCATGCTGTACATGAACAGATCGGAGATCGCTCGCCAGGCGTTGTTGCCGACCTTGAAGGCCAGATCCAGCGCAGTAATGGCGATGGACGGCGCAACTTTGGCTTTCACCGGATCAATGATGGTCGGGCTGAACAGCAACACGGCCATCAAGACGCGCAGCGGTTCGCGCAACCAGCGCCACATCCAGGTGGTCAGGCGCATCCATACCAACAGGCAGCCCACAGCAGCAAAGGCGTAGAGGCCCCAGGCGATCAGATAGTCGTTCTCGGTCATGGTGTCCATGGCAAGGCAGGCAAAGAGGCGCTTATAGTAACGACTTTTCGCCCGTGCGGCTTGTCCCAATACCAGACGGCCAGCAGCAAACCCTGTGGGAGCGAGCTTGCTCGCGAAAGCGGTGGGTCAGTGAAACAAATGTCATCTGACACGACGCCTTCGCGAGCAAGCTCGCTCCCACAGGGGTCTGCGGCGGTTTCAAGATCCGCGAAAACCCTTATTCCGTAAATTGTCCGAGAACCTTTCATGCCCGAATCCGCCAACGTCCTCAGTGCCCCGATTGCCCACAAGGCGCCCGGTGCCGACCCGTATGCCTGGCTGCAGGAGCGCGACACCGACGCGGTACTCGATTACCTCAAGGCCGAAAACGCCTACCAGGAAGCGCAAACCGCCGATCAGGCCGAGCTGCGTGAAAGTCTGTTCGAAGAGATCAAGGGCAGGATTCTGGAAACCGACCTGTCCCTGCCCTCGCCTTGGGGTCCGTACCTGTATTACACGCGCACCACAGCGGGCGATGAATACGCCCGGCATTACCGCTGCCCGCGTCCGGCGGACGACAGCCTGAGCCTCGATGAAAGTCGCGAACAACTGCTGCTCGACCCGAATGTACTGGCCAACGGCGGTTTCTTCTCGCTGGGTGCATTCAGTATCAGCCCGGATCACCAGCGTCTGGCCTACAGCGTCGACGCTTCGGGCGATGAGATTTACACGTTGTTTGTCAAGGAACTGGCCAACGACAAAGTCAGCGAACTGGAATTCGAAGACTGCGACGGCAGCATGACCTGGGCCAATGACAGCCTGACCCTGTTCTTCGGCGTACTCGACGACACGCACCGCCCGCACAAACTCTTCCGCTACCGCCTCGACGGCACCGCCGCCGAAGAGGTGTTCCACGAGCCGGACGGGCGCTTCTTCCTGCATTGCTACCGCTCCAGCTCCGAACAGCAGTTGCTCCTGTCGCTGGGCAGCAAGACCACCAGCGAAGTCTGGGCGCTCGACGCCCACCAGCCGCACCTGCCGTTCACCTGCCTGGCGCCACGGGTCGAGGATCATGAAT
Source organism: Pseudomonas sp. 29 (assembly GCF_002754355.1). NCBI lineage: Bacteria > Pseudomonadati > Pseudomonadota > Gammaproteobacteria > Pseudomonadales > Pseudomonadaceae > Pseudomonas > Pseudomonas sp. 29. The sequence goes on along the minus strand of NZ_PEEY01000001.1, from coordinate 4,510,265 downwards.
ATGATGTCGATCACGGCCTGCTCAATGGCGTGTGGACATGGTTTATCCGCACCAACCGTGACGGCATCAACTACGCGCTGTATCAGGCACCGGACAGCGGCACCGCGCCGACCGAAGCCGACTGGCAGAACCTGATCCCCCACAGCGATACGGTGATGCTCGATGGCGTCAGCCTCAACACCGAGGCCATAACCCTGAGCCTGCGCGAGGGCGGCCTGCCGATCATAGAAGTTCACCCACACGGTCTGGCGCCGTATCGCGTGCAATTGCCGGACGCGGCCTACAATCTCTATGTGCAAAACAGCCTGGAGTTCGAGAGCGACCGCATTCGCCTGCGCTACGAGGCGTTGAACCGTCCGGCGCAAGTTCGCCAACTGATCCTCGCCAGCGGCGAACAAGCAGTGTTGAAAGAAACCCCGGTGCTCGGCCCGTTCGACGCCGATGCCTACGTCAGCCAGCGCTTGTGGGCGACTGCGCCGGACGGTACGCAAGTACCGATCAGCCTGGTGATGAAGCGCGACATGGTTGGCAAAGCCGTGCCGCTGTATCTCTACGGTTATGGCGCTTACGGTTCGAGTCTTGATCCGTGGTTCTCCCACGCCCGCCTGAGTCTGCTGGATCGTGGCATGGCCTTCGCGATTGCGCATGTGCGCGGCGGCGGTGAATTGGGCGAGGCCTGGTATCGCGCCGGTAAGCAGGAACACAAACACAACACCTTCAGCGACTTCATTGCCTGCGCCGAATTTCTGATCCTCAACGGCATTACCACGGCCGATAAACTGGCGATCAGCGGCGGCAGCGCGGGTGGTTTGCTGATTGGCGCGGTGCTCAACCAGCGTCCGGATCTGTTCGGCGTGGCGATTGCTGAAGTGCCGTTCGTCGACGTGCTCAATACCATGCTCGACCCGGAACTGCCGCTGACCGTTACCGAGTACGACGAGTGGGGCAATCCCGAAGAGCCGGAGGTTTACGAGCGGATCAAGGCTTATGCGCCGTACGAAAACGTCAGTGCGCAGGATTATCCAGCGACGCTGGTGATCGCCGGTTACAACGACAGCCGCGTGCAGTACTGGGAAGCGGCCAAGTGGGTGGCGAAACTGCGCGCATCCAAAACCGACGACAACGTGCTGCTGCTCAAAACTGAACTGGGCGCCGGGCATGGCGGGATGAGCGGGCGTTATCAGGGATTACGTGACGTAGCACTCGAATACGCATTTGTTTTCAAGGTTCTGGGTCTGGCCTGAGGAACTCCGTCGGTCACTTGGGTCTTAATTGCAGACCCAAGAGGCCGATACCCCACAGATCCCCAGTAGGAGTGAGCCTGCTCGCGATAACGGTATGTCAGTTAAAGATGATTTGAATGACCGACCGCTATCGCGAGCAGGCTCACTCCTACAAGGGATCGTGTGAAGCCTGAAACAGTGAAAACAAAAAGACCGTGACGACATGTCAGAACCGACCTTCCTGAACAACGAAATCCGCGACTGGCTGATGGACTGCGGCCTGTTCGATCAATTGCAGCTGGCCGACTTTGCGGCCGCCTCCGGCTACTTCAGCATCAGTACCGTGGCCGAAGGCGAAGCGATTTTCCGCGAGGGCGATGCCGGCAGTTTCATGTGCATCCTCCACACCGGCCAAGTGGCCGTGCAGAAAACCGGCCCCGATGGCCAGGTAATCACCATGGCCGCCCTGCGCAGCGGTAGGGCCTTCGGCGAAATGGCCGTGCTCGATGGCGAACGACGCTCGGCAACGTGCGTGGCGGCGACAAACTGTCAGCTATTGAACCTCGGCAAAGACTCGCTGGAAAAAATGCTCAACGACGCGCCGAAGATCGCCGCGAAAATCATCCGCGCCCTCGCCGTCTCTCTGTCGAAACGCCTGCGCATGGCCGACGGCCAACTGGCGGCGCAACAGGTTTAACCGCCGGGGGGCTTCGCCTTGGTGCCACTCGGCTCGATGCCCGGCACCGGTTGATCCTTGCTCGGCGGACTGGGCATTTCAATCGGCACCAGCGGCGGGCTGCCACTGCCGGCACCCGACTTGGGAATGTTGATCGGCGTGATCTGCGGATACGGTGTCGGTGTAGCGGTGCCAGGCGAGCCGGGTTGCGGCGCCGGGCTGACTGGAACGACCTGCTGCGCCTGCACTGCAGTAATCGAGAGCGCGGCCAGGGCAATGACCGTTAGAATGGTGCGCTTCATCAAGGGCTCCGTTTGGCCTTAGTCTGCGCTCAGGCTACTCCCAACGGGCCTGCTTGCCTTCCCCCTTGTAGAGATTTCCATGAAACGTTTCGTTCTGCTCGACACCACCCCGATCCCTGAAAGCGGCGGTGCCCTGTGCCTGTTCGAGTATGGCGAGGATTTTGTCATCAAGATCCAGGGCGGCGACGGCGGACAATTGATGAACACGCGCATGCACGGTTCCGAAGATGCGCTGGCCGAAATTCCGTGCCGCAAGGTCGCTGGCCGGCCGAATTCGCGGGTGCTGATCGGCGGTCTGGGCATGGGTTTCACCCTCGCCTCCGCGCTCAAGCATCTGGGCAAGACTGCCGAAGTGGTGGTCGCGGAGCTGGTCCCCGGCGTGGTCGAGTGGAACCGTGGCCCGCTCGGCGAAAAGTCCGGCCGTCCGCTGCTGGATCCGCGCACGCTGATCCGTCAGGAAGACGTGGCCAAGGTGCTGCAAAGTGAGCCGAACGGTTTCGACGCAATCATGCTCGACGTCGACAACGGCCCCGAAGGCCTGACCCAGAAAGCCAACAGCTGGCTGTACTCCGCCGCTGGTCTGAATGCCTGCGCCAAAGCCCTGCGCCCGAAAGGCGTGCTCGCAGTGTGGTCGGCCAGCGCCGACCGGCTGTTTTCCGACAAATTGAAGAAGGCCGGTTTCAAGGCCGAAGAAGTCCAGGTCTTCGCCCACGGCAACAAGGGCACGCGCCACACGATCTGGATTGCCGAGAAGCTCAAGGGCTGAGCTAAACTCTGCGTATAACCGTCATCAGTCTTTTACAAAGGTGAACCCATGAGTTCGTCCACCCCAACCAACACGTCAAAGCTGGATCGCATCCTCGCCGACAACCAGCGCGACAAGGAAATGGGCTACCGCGACAAAGCCCTGAAGATGTACCCGCACGTCTGTGGCCGCTGTACCCGTGAGTTTTCCGGCAAGCGCCTGAGCGAACTGACCGTGCACCACCGCGACCACAACCACGACAACAACCCGCAGGACGGCTCGAACTGGGAGCTGTTGTGCCTGTATTGCCACGACAACGAACACTCGCGCTATACCGACCAGCAGTATTTCAGCGAAGGCTCGCTGAGCACGCCGAAGATCGCCAAGGCGACGCATAACCCGTTTGCTGCCCTCGCCGGCCTCATGAAGAAAGAAGATTAAAGTTCTTCATTGGCCTGACTGGCCCCTTCGCGAGCAAGCTCGCTCCCACAGTGGTTTTGTGTATGACACCGATCCAGTGTGGGAGCGAGCTTGCTCGCGAAGGCGGCCGCTCAGGCACCGCCATTCCATGATCTGACCACAACCGTTCAATCCCCGTATAATCGCGCTCTTTTTCCCGAAGGCACCCCGCTCGTGGCAGACAAACGGTACAGCTGCATTGGTTTGTATAACCCCAAATCACCGGAAAACGTCGGTTCGGTGATGCGCGCCGCAGGCTGCTACGGCGTGGCGTCGGTGTTCTACACCGGCAAGCGTTATGAACGCGCCGCCGACTTCGTCACCGACACCAAACGCGTGCACTACGACATCCCGCTGATCGGCATCGATGACCTGAAAAAGATCCTCCCGCTCAACTGCGTGCCCGTCGCCGTGGAACTGGTCGAAGGCGCCCGCCCGCTGCCGGAATACACCCACCCGGATCGCGCCCTGTACATCTTCGGCCCCGAAGACGGTTCGCTGGACAAAGAGATCCGCGACTGGTGCGAAGACGTCGTGTACATCCCGACCACCGGCTGCATGAACCTCGCCGCCACGGTCAACGTCGTGCTTTACGACCGCATGGCCAAGGGCTTGAACACCCGCTCCGGGCCCAAATTCCGCTGAAACATCGCAGATCCGATGGAACGAGCTGACCGCTCCGGCAGTCAGCTTGTTTATCCATTACTCATTGCCTGGAGAAAGATCATGACCGAGCTCAAACGTGTCGAACGTATCGAATCCACCCCGTTCCAGAGCCGTTCCGAGCAGAACGTCGAAGGCTGGGAGCGCATCGGCTCGCTGGCGGGCGGCGTGATCATGGTCGGCAAGGGCCTGCGCCGTGGCGGTGTGTTCGGTTTAATTCAGGTGGCGATTGGCGGCGTGGCCATGGCGCGCGGGATTACCGGGCACAGTTCGATGAAAAGCCTGATCGAGAAGAGTCGTCAGGACATGAACAATGTGCGGGCGAAGATCGAACGGGCCGGGGAAGAGTTGAGCAAGCTGAAAGCCAATGCCGAGGCGGCGACCAGCACCGCCACCGTGACCGGCAATGATTCGGTGAAGTCGCCGAAAGCCGGGGTTTGATCCAAGAGTTGCGGTGGGGCTAATGACCCCTTCGCGAGCAGGCTCGCTCCCACCTTTTGAAATGCATTTCCCTGTGGGAGCGAGCCTGCTCGCGAAAGCGGTATTACTGAAGCAACACGGTATCAAGGACTTTGGATGACTCGCCAAGAACGCTCTCGGCCAGCTGCACAAACTCCTTGGTACTCACCGTCCCCAGATGCATCGCCCCACGCAACACATCATCCAGCGAACGCTTGTTGCGCGTCTTCAGGCGAATCTCGCCATCCAGCTCCTGCAACACCACCACCGCTTTCGCCACTTGCGCCGGGCTGATCTGCTCGCCGCGCAACGTCGTGACTTTCTGGCCGTCCCTGGCCAGCTTCGTCTGTAGCGCCTGATAACGTTCATCGCTCATGCCGCCGGCACGGCGCACCAGTTCAATGGCGTAATACTCGGCAAAACCCTCGCTGATCCAGTCGCTGCGCTGCTCGTCGTTAATCCGCCCGAACACCTGCGCCAGCTCGCGCACCAGCGCACTGCTGCCGCTTTCGCTGACCAGCGGCAATCGCGTGTTCACGTAGATGGATTCATGTGCGCCGAGGCTGCCGCGCCACATCGGGTCATTGGCACCGACGATCAACAGTTTAGCCGGATGGCGTGGATAAACCGCCTGCACCTGCGGCCAGACGAACGTAAGCAGGGTCAGCACGTCCATCCGGCGCATGCCCTGCCCTTGCGGCGAGGCCACGGTGACTTCGGTTTCGCCTAGGCGCGTACGGCGGCTGCCGAGATGGCCGGCGAGCATCCAGCCCGTCGGACGATCAAACAGGCGTGACGGGTTGTCGATGCGGAATTTGTTCTTGCCGATACGCGGCCAGGCGGTTTCGATACTTTTCCAGCCATCGGGCAATTCGAATTGCAGGCGCGCGACCAGTTCGGTGCCGTCCTGCTGATCAAGTTTGGCTGGCGGCACCAGTTCATCGCCACGCATCAATGCCCAGCTGGGGGTCATGCGGGTGTCGAAACTGCCGTTCTTGCGTCCGTGGCTGATGCGCACGCGGTAAGTCAGGCTGGCCTTGTCACTGGTCGGGCGCCAGACGCCCCGGGCGTTTTTGCCGGGGGTCAGCAGCCATTGGCCGTCTGCCTTGAAGTCGCTGTAATGGCTGCCGTCGCCAAGGTCGAAATCGAGACTGCGCACCGCCTCGCCTTTGCCCAGGGTCAGGCGCACCTCGGCCTGATCGCTTTGCGGCAACAGGCGCACGTGATAATCCAGATCGACTTTCTTCGCCGCCCACACCGGGGCGCTTAGCGCCAGCAGCGCCATCATCAACGCTCGCTGCAATCCGACAGCCATACGCACTCCTTGGTAAAGCTTGAATCAGCAGGTATCAGCCCGCGCGGAAAATCAGGTGATCTTCCCAGTCATCCTCCGGCACGCTGCCTTCGGCGAGCATGCGCCCGGACTGGGAAATCCGCTCGTGGTGCACCGCGTCGCGATCGCCGCAGACCAGGTGGTGCCACAACGGTAGATCCTTGCCCTCGCTGACCAGTCGATAACCGCAGGTCGGCGGCAGCCATTTGAATTCTTCGGCCTGCCCCGGGGTGAGCTGGATGCAGTCCGGGACAAACTTGATGCGGTTCGGATAATCGCTGCACTGGCAGGTTTTCAGGTCCAGCAGTTTGCAGGCAATGCGCGTGTAATAAACGCTGTTGTCTTCCTCATCCTCAAGCTTTTGCAGGCAGCACAGACCACAGCCGTCGCACAGCGATTCCCATTCCTGGTGATCGAGTTGATCGAGGGTTTTGCGTTTCCAGAACGGTTCGACTTCGGCGGCCATGGCTCAAGCATCAACATCAGGTGGTGAAAAGGCCGCCAGTCTAGTGCCCAAGGCCTTGCGGGCCAAGCGCTGGCGACTGCCGGTTGCGCGGGGCTTGTCAGTTTTTGTGGCGGCGCGTAGCTTTGCCAGTCGCAAGGAGCCTTGCCCGCAAGCCATTAACGCTCGACCGCGTTGCATTGTGGTGAACCCTCAGGCTCGGAAAACCCCATCGCTCAGCGCAACTGATCCCGCCGGGTTTTCATTCAAATCCCTGACTCAAACGTAGCAAGGAATCTCTTGATGAGTGCCAACCCACGCGTTGCCGATTACGCCATTCACCCGCAATTCACCGACCGCTGGTCGCCGCGCGCCTTCACAGGCGAAGCGATCCCGGAAGAAACCCTGCTGAGCTTCTTCGAAGCCGCACGCTGGGCGCCCTCGGCGTACAACTCGCAGCCTTGGCGTTTCCTCTATGCGCGTCGCGATACGCCAAACTGGGAGCGTTATCTGGGTCTGCTCAACGAATTCAACCGTAGCTGGGCGCAGCATGCCTCGGCATTGGTAATCGTGATTTCGAAAACCACCTTCACTGCACCAGGCGCCACTGAAGAAACCCCGGCGCTGTGGCATACCTTCGACACCGGCTCGGCGTGGGGCCATCTGGCGCTGCAAGCAAGCCTCAGTGGCTGGCACACCCACGGCATGGCCGGGTTCGATCAGGAGCTGACGCGCAAAGAGCTGAACATTCCTGATGGTTATGCGCTGCATGCGGCCGTTGCCGTCGGCAAGCTCGGTGACAAGGCAACGCTGGCTGAATACCTGCAGGCCCGTGAAGAGCCGAGCCCGCGCCGCCCGCTGAATGAACTGGCGGCGGAAGGCGACTTCACCCTCTAAGCCACAGCGCAAAACCAAGTGTAGGAGTGAGCCTGCTCGCGATGAGGCCGTGTCAGTCGACATTAATGCTGTCTGACACACCGCCATCGCGAGCAGGCTCACTCCTACATTGATTGTGGTGTGTCAGTAGCCGCGGTTGAAATCCACTTCCCCGCGCAACGCTTCACCCGCTTGATACGCCTTCAGGTTCTCGACAAACAGCTGCACCATCAACGCCGGTGACGTCGGCGCCGAACTGTGCCCGGTCAGCAGCAAGCCCCAAGCGGTCCAGAATGGATGGCGTTGCGGCAGTGGCTCCTGACGGCAAACGTCGATCACCGCCCCCGCCAGATGGCCTTCCTTCAACGCTTCCACCAGGTCGGCATCGACCACCGCGACACCGCGCCCGGCGTTGATGAACAACCCGGTTGGCTTGAATTGCTTGAACAGCGCCGCGTCGTAGATATCGTGGGTGTGTTCGGTGTTCGGCAGCAGATTGACCACGTAATCCACTTCACCCACCAGTCGCGGCAGATCAGCCATCGAACCGACCTCGACAAACGGCGCCTGCTCACGGGCGCTGCTGGCAATCCCGTACAGCTCTATGCCGAACGGCAGCAGGAACTGCGCGACACTCTGGCCGATATCGCCGGTGCCGACGATCAGCACTTTGCGCCCGACCAGGCTCTGGCCGCTGCGGTTGTCCCATTTACGCTCGACCTGGCTGACCAGTCGCGCCAGCACTTCGCGCTCATGGCCAAGAATGTAGGTCAGCACATACTCGGCCATCACCTGACCGAAAATCCCCACTGCACGGGTCAAACGGTAATCGCGGCGCAAGCCGTCAGCGAGCAAAGGTGTGATACCGGCCCAGGTCGATTGCAGCCATTGTGGCTGGTGCCCCTGGCGCAACAGAGTCGCGAGCAAATCCGGCTGCCCCAGCCACACCGGACAATCGGCGGCCTGACGGGCCAGCTCGGCGGAGTCGCCGCTGGTCAGTACTTCAAGCTCGGGTGCTGCCTGACGCAGCAGCCGGGCGTATATCGCGTGGTCGTGTTCGGCAATCAGAACGCGCATCTTCAAACCTTTCGCAAACCGTGCAGACGGCCGCCGGATTAAGCCGGCCATCGCGGTAAAAACAGTTCCAGGGTAAACCGAGACTCAGAACAGAGCCGCGCAGATCAGACCGGGTCGTTGCGTCGCAGCAACTCTTCGGGCAAGTGCTCGATGTACTCGTCCTCGGCCGGCGGCATTTGCAGGTGGTAGCCCTGCTTGTCGAGGTTTTCCAGGACCACGACGATGTCCTCGCTGGCCAGTTTGCGCTCAGGCGTCAACACCAGACTGAAGGCAAATATGGCTTTGCCGAAAGCCGCCATCAGGGCCTCGGGCACGCGTTCCAGCTCATCGCTCTTGAGCACATAGAGATACATGCCCTTGCGCTTCGAGCTTTGGTAAATAGAGCAAATACGTTTCAAGGCTGTTCTCCGGCGGTGGCCAGGCTGTCGAGCAGCTTCTGGCCCATGAGTTCGCGGCGCCAGCCACGCAACGACTCAGGCAATTGGTAAGGACCCTCGGGATAGCCGCTTTTGACCAGGGCTTCGAGGGTTTTCTTGCGCAGCATCAGTTCCGGGGCAATGCCCAGGCGCTCGGCCTCAGCCTGGCCCAATGCGCGCAATTGTTTGATCAACGCGGCGGCTTCGATCGGCAAGGGCTCCGCTACGGCGGGCGGCCATTGATCAGGCCCCACACTGCCAGAGCGCTTGATCAGATCAAGCAGAAATTGGCCGTCCTGACGCACGGTACGCGGGTGCATGTCTTCGATTTTGCCCAGCGCCGCGAGGTTGTCCGGTTGCGTGCGGGCCAGTGGCCACAGCGAATGCTCGCGGACGATGCGGTTGCGCGGCAGATCGCGGGCGCGGGCTTCCTTTTCCCGCCAGGCGCACAGTTCACGCAGAACCGCCAGTTGCGCACGGGAGAGTTTCCACGCCAGTTTGGCCTCGCGATAGACCTCGTACGGGTCGGTTTCACGGCGCAGGTTGGCGACCAGCTCAGCGCCGTCCTCCAGCACCCAGGCGAATTTGTCGTCAGACAGTTTCGGTCGCAGCTGTACGAAAACCTCCGCCAGATGCACCGCATCTTCGGCGGCGTAGCTGATTTGCGTCTCGGACAACGGACGCTGCAACCAGTCGGAACGGGTCTCGCCCTTCGGCAGTTCAATGCCGAGCACTTCCTGCACCAGTCGCGAATAACCCATCGAGAAACCGAGGTTCAGGTAAGCGGCGGCCAGTTGCGTGTCGAACATCGGGGCCGGCAGGCTGCCGGTCAGGCGCAACAGCACTTCGAGGTCTTCGCTGCAGGCGTGCAGGACTTTGAGTACCGCCGGGTTCTCCAGCAACGCAGCCAGCGGTTGCCAGGCATTGATGGTCAGCGGATCGATCAGGTAGGCGCGTTTGCCGTCGCCCACCTGCAACAGGCCGGCAATCGGGTAGAAGGTGTCGACCCGCATGAATTCGGTGTCGAGGGCAACGAACGGCAGCTGCTGCCACTCGGCGCAAAACTGCGCGAGGCTTTCGTTGTCGCGAATCCAGTGAATATCGATGGCCACACGGCTCTCCCTTGAAGAATGGCGCGCAGTATATATCGCCACTGGCGATTTACGCGCCTGTGAAGGGCAAGAGCTGTAACGAAATGTCCTGCCAGAGAGCAAGAATAGTCTGACAAAAGAAGCAGAAAGCCCCGTCGTATCAGAACGACGGAGCCGATTGGCCTCAGTCCTTGGCGAGTACGCCGTCGATCACCGCACCACGGCAACCGGCAAACATGTCCAGACCCGGCTGATAGACCTTGCTCCTGACCTCGAGCAGGCCAAGCATCGAGTGGAACAGGTTGTCCTGGCTCAGTGGTTTGTCGCGGCTCATTTGCAGGCAATGCGTGTCGACCGAATAAGCCTTCTGATAGTTATCGGAGAACCACGCCAGCATCGCTACATGCTTTTGTTGCTCTGGCGCCAACATGTAAGGCGTACCGTGCAGGAACAAGTTGTACTCGCCAAGCGACTCACCGTGGTCCGACAGGTACAACATCGCGGTATCAACTTTGTCCTGATTAATGCGCAATACATCGATCAGGCTCGACAGCACGTGATCGGTATACACCAGCGTGTTGTCGTAACCGTTGACGATACTTTCGCGGCTGCAATTGTTCAGCGCGTTACTTTCACACACCGGGGTGAAGTGCTCGTATTCCTTGGGATAACGCTTGAAGTATTCCGGGCCGTGACTGCCCATCTGGTGCAAAACCAGCACGGTGTCCTTGTCCAGATGGTCGATAAAACTTTGCAGACCTTGCAGGAGGATTTCGTCGCGGCACTCGCTGTTGGCACACAGCGCCGGGTCTTTCAGGTTGCTGACATCTTGCAGGGTGACCCGGTCGCAAGTGCCTTTGCAGCCGGACTGGTTGTCACGCCAGATCACATCGATACCGGCACGTTTGAGCACATCGAGCAGGCCTTCCTCATTCTTCGCCTTGCTGGCGTCATAATCCTTGCGGCCCATGTTGGAGAACATGCACGGCACCGATACCGCCGTTTCCGTCCCGCAGGAATGCACGTCAGTGAAAGCGATCAGGCCGGCTTCCTTATCGAGTGTCGGCGTGGTGTCACGGTGGTAACCGAGGATGCCGAAGTTCTCCGCCCGGGCACTTTCACCCACCACCAGCACGGTCAGCGATTTACGCGGTTGAAGCTTCACATCCGGATTGCGCTCGGCGTCCTCGCCGATCTTGATGAATGGCTGCCGCGCCGAGACCACTTGCTCACGTAGATAACCCGCCGAAGCACCGATGTAATTACTGGGCACCAGCATCAAGCGAATTTCGTGGTGATTGCGAAACAGCGATGACAAGCCCTGATAGTTGGCCAGCGCCACCCCACCAATCACCGCCACAGAAGCAACACCGACAATAACTTTGCTGATTAACTCACGGTGCCATCGACGATAGTTGACTGGCACTTTCCACAACAACCAGGACGGTAATACACCGAGCAACAGGATATAAGCAAACAACTTCAACGAGAGCAGATCACGCACTTCCGTTGCATTTGTTTCGGCAAAGTTGCGAAACATGCCGGCATCGATCATGACGCCATATTGACTCATGAAATAAGCCACGCCGGCGCTGATCAGAAATATCAGGGTCAACAGCGGCTTGAGCAACGGACGGAATGCCAGAAGCGTCAGCACGATGTTGAATGCCGCAAGGATCATCACCCCGAACGCCACGCGCATGGCGATGCCCTTGCCATCGGCGGCGGTGATCTCGAACAGGTGCTGCCAAAGGACAAAATTGCAGCCAATTAAAAGAAAGGCGCTGGCAATCAACGTCACCCATTCCGGGCGCACGGCTTTTAACTTCAACATAGAAATGGGCGATTCCTGAAAAGAAGAGCCTCGGTCAATGACAGAAATTTCGATTGTGAAAATTTCATTAACCAAGGCACGAGAAACTTTAAGCAGGCAACCATCAATTTTTTGTGAAAAAGACGCCAACGATTAGTTGGCTTTCGGCAAAGCGATGAAACGTGTGACGTATTTGAGAATGGTTCGGGTCTTATTCAGAAAAACAGCACGGCTGTCCATTGTGGGAGCGAGTCTGCTCGCGAAGAGGCCGGCACATTCAACACTTTTGCCGACAGACAATCCGCTTTCGCGAGCAGGCTCGCTCCCACAGAGAGTGGGAATATCGACTTTTTAAATACGGCTGTGGGTTTTCTGGTTTGCCCGGACCAGACCGCTCCGCGCTTAATCATCTGCCCCACCCAAAGGTCTGATGATGGAAAACGTCCGCGCTACCGCTCGCCCCGCTGTCTGGTTGATGCTCGCGATCATGCTCGTCGCCCTCAATCTGCGTCCATCGATGGCGGCGCTCGGTCCGTTACTGTCGGCCATTCGCACTGACATCCCGCTGAGTTTCAGCGTCGCGTCACTGCTGACCATGCTGCCAGTGATGGCGATGGGTCTGGCGATGTTTTTCGGCATTGGCATCAGTCAGCGGCTGGGCGAACAACGGACGGTGTTGCTGTCCTTGCTGATCATTGGCCTGGCGACGCTGTCGCGGCTGTTTATCGAATCGGCAGCCGAAATGATCGTCAGCGCGGTGCTGGCTGGCGTCGGCATTGCGTTGATTCAGGCATTGATGCCGACGCTGATCAAATCGCGCTTCGCCGACAATGTCGCGCTGTGCATGGGTTTATATGTCACGTCGATCATGGGTGGAGCGGCCATTGCGGCCTCGTTCGCACCGCTGGTGATGCTGCAAACCGGGAGCTGGCGCGGCGGTTTGGCGATCTGGGCGATCCTGGCATTCATCGCGCTGCTGTTCTGGTGGTCGCAACGCAACCAGCTGTCCTCCACGGTGACGGCGACAGCCGGCAAGGATTCGTTCTTCAAGTATTCCCGTGCCTGGTTGCTGGCCCTCTTCTTTGGTCTGGGGACAGCGTCCTATACCTGCGTGCTGGCCTGGCTCGCGCCGTACTACGTGGAAAACGGCTGGAGCGAACAGAACGCCGGGCTGCTGTTGGGTTTGCTGACGGCCATGGAGGTGATTTCCGGTCTGGTGGTTCCGGCTATCGCCAATCGCAGCCGGGATCGGCGTGTGATTCTGCTGACGCTACTGGCTCTGATCATCGGCGGATTTTGCGGCCTGATCCTCAGCCCGCAACAATTCAGCCTGCTGTGGCCATGCCTGTTGGGGCTGGGCATTGGCGGGTTGTTCCCGATGAGCCTGATTGTCTCGCTTGATCATCTCGACAACCCGCAACGTGCCGGTGGCTTGACTGCATTTGTGCAAGGCATTGGCTATCTGATTGCTGGTCTCTCGCCGCTGCTGGCTGGAATGATCCGCGATCAACTGGGCAGCTTCGAGTGGGCGTGGTGGTCATTGACCGCGGTAATGGTGGTGATGCTGTTGATGGTATGGCGCTTCGATCCCCGGCATTACGCGAGGCACTTTTCCTGATCGGGCTAAAGGCCTCTGGCCATCTTTCTGCGGTTTGCCCCGAGACGTCGTGTTACTAAAACTTTCTGTCCCACAACTGACTGTGAAACGTCCTACAGGGCTTTGTCCTGGCACCATCGTTCCGTTAGGATCATTCGCACACGTTTGCGCGGATTCAGCGCAAGGAGCACAGCGAGACGGAACGGATGCTGAACAGTAACTTGCTTAGAAAGCTCGACATGCAGGATCTCATGGTGTTTGTCGCTGTTTATGAGCAGAGCAGCGTCACCGATGTGTCAGAAACCCTGTTCGTCAGCCAGTCCACGGTCAGCTACTGTTTGAAAAAACTGCGCACCAGTTTCGAAGACGAACTGTTTATCAACACCCGCACCGGCATGCGTCCGACCTACAAGGCCAGCACCATGTACGGGCATGTGCAGAAGATCCTCGAAAGCATCAACCTGTGCCACGCCGGTGCCCCCACGTTCGACCCGACCCGACAAGCCGTCACCTTCAACATCTGCGCCCCGGAATACTTCGAGCAACTGATTCTGCCGCGCCTGCTGAAGCGTTTCGATTTCGATGATTTGCCGGTGATGGTCAACATGCACAAGTTCGAGACCGATGTCCCGGCGGATGAGCTGCGCGACGGCAGCCTCGATCTGGTGATCAGCTTCGGCCCCAACTTCCACCGTCATCACGCTGACCTGAAATCACAAATGCTGCTGGAGGACGATCTGGTCTGCGTCTTCGACAAACGCGCCACGCCACTGGAGCCACGCCTGAGCCTGCAGGCTTTTACCGAACGCCGGCACGTGTTCCCGACGCCATGGACGTCAACCACCAACATGGTCGATGGCTGGCTGGCGCGGCAGGCGCAGAAGCGTCAGATCGTCGCGCGCTCGAACAGCTACAGCGCGGCATTGAAAATGATCACCGGGACCGACTTCATCCTCACCCTGCCGCGCCGTATCCAGCGTTTACTGACCAACGAGGCGGTGTTCAATCACTGCGAGGCGCCAAATGGCTTGCCGGGCTTTACCCTCGACATGCAATGGAGCCAGAGCGTTGATCAGGACAGCGCCAACCTGTGGTTGCGCGAGCAGGTGGTCAAGGTGTGCAGCGAACTCGAAGCGGCCTGAGTCCTACACACCAATCGCGGTTTTGCTGTAGGACTCGCGATCCATGTCGACCAGTTCGACACACAGCTGCACCTCGACACCGGCCGGCCATTCGCACAGGTCCTGCAAGACTGCCAACAGGCTCTCTGACAACTGCTTCTTGATCTGCGGCGAACGCCCGCTGAGCAGCGCCAGCTTCACATAGACGAAGGCGCGCTCGGCCATGGCGGTTCCGACCTTGAAGGTCTCGACTTTCACCGCACGACTTTTGATATCGAACTCCGCCGCGAACTGACCAGAGCCCACCAGGGTGTTGTTGAGCCGCATCAACGCGACATCGGCGTTCAACTGCGGCAGGTTGGCGGTGTATTCCATGTGCAGGTGTGGCATTGCAGGTCCCCAGTCAGTTGGCAGAAAGGTCGTACATATAGCACAGCTCTGCCCTACCTTCCCGGGGACTTTCACATATCAATGTGGGAGCGAGCTTGCTCGCGAATGCGATCGTTCAGCGACACTTAAGGTGCCTGATACACCGCTTTCGCGAGCAAGCTCGCTCCCACAAAGTGTGTGTTATGGCTCAGGATGGCGTCAGTGGCCGCTCGCTCATGAACTGCTCCAGCCTGGAGCGCAACCAGCGCTCCGCCGGATCGCTGTCGACGTGGCTGAGCCAGACCATCGACAAATCCAGCGTCGGTGTTTTAAACGGAAACGGCTCCTTAAACAGCAATCCGGAAGTGGCCATGGCTGCCGCCGCGTAATCCGGCAGACTGGCAATCAAGTCAGTGCCCGCCAGCAGCGCCGGCAACGCGCTGTATTGCGGCACCGACAGCACCACTTGGCGAGTACGACCGAGTTCGGCCAGCCACTCATCAGCAAAACCACTGACGTTGGCCGTGTGCGAAACCAGTACATGGGGGCGCGCGCAATATTCATCCAGCGTCAGCGGTGTATCACTGGCGTCGGCGCGCAGGATGCTCGGCTGGATGTGCCGCAGCAATTTGCGCTTGGCATTGGCCGGCAAGCCTCGGGTCTGGCTGATGCCGACCGTGATGTCGCCCGCCGCGAGCAGATCGGGGATGCGCCAGTAATCGACGTGTTGCACCACAAACACCACGTTCGGCGCTTCCTGGCGCAGCGCACGCAACAGCGGCGGCAACAGGCCGAATTCGACGTCATCGGACAGACCGATGCGAAACGTCATGGTGCTCACGGCCGGATCGAAATCGCGGGTCAGGCTCAGCGCCACCGACAGCGAATCCAGCGCAGGTTTGAGATGGCGGAAAATATCTTCGGCGCGGGCGGTCGGTTCCATGCGGTGACCGACGCGGATGAACAGCGGATCATTGAGCATGGTGCGCAAGCGATTGAGCGCCGAGCTGATGGTCGGCTGGCCGAGAAACAGCTTCTCGGCCGCCCGGGTCACGTTGCGTTCGAGCATCAAGGTCTCGAACACCACCATCAGGTTGATGTCAGCCTTGCGTAGTTCATTGCGGTTCATCCATTGCCCCCTGCCCCCCGGAATACCGGCAGTGTAGAAAGGCCGGGGCCCCGGCGTCCATCGCCACGCTGCGTCAGTTCACCGTCAGGCGTTTCAAGCCCAGCGCCATGACCCGTGAATCGTCATTGATGCCCAGTTGTTCAGGGCTGATGGCGTCGGGCAATTGCAGCTCGATCGTCAGGCGATCATTGTCTGCCAGATGCTGACGGATCGCAGGACTGATAGGGATCTCCAGATGATTATCCTGATGTTGCACCAGCCGCGTGCTCAGTACCTGCTCGCCATTCAAACTGACAATCACTCGCTGCGCCGGGTGCTGCGGCAAAACGAATGCCATGACCTCCAGCGCAATCGAACGCGCCTCGGGTGACACCCGCAAGTCGACCTGCGCCTGCTGCCCCGCCGACCATGTACCCCAGTTTTCCGGGGTCGACCAACCGCTGGTCAACTGCCGGGCGGAGTAGTTGAAGATCAGCGCCTGACCGGGACGCATCAGTGCCAGCGATGACATTCGGCGTCCTTCATCAGGCACGCTCAGGCACTGCGAACAACGCTTCCAGCCCGGCGCCAGCACCACCAGGCCATCCACTCGGGTCAGCAGATCCGTTTCACTGTTGACGTATCTGGCGGCATCGGCCAGCACGGAGTCGTCGAGGATGTACAACGAGTCGGCATCGTATTGCCCTGATTCGAGCATGTGCTGCGTTTTCTGCCGAGCCTGATCCAGCGCTGTTGAACTCATGCGTCCCAGATAGACCGCGTCGGTTTTCAGACCATGGGTCGCAGCGAAATCGGCAATCACTTGCCAGCGTTCGGACTGATTCTGTGGCATCAGACTGCGCACGTTCGGGTAATGCGCCGCCGCACTCACCCAGAATGGATCACGCATCGGCGTTGGCCATTCTGCGGCGGGCGTCATCATTTTGCTGTTGCGCAAGCCCATCCAGCCGTTGCGCGTGTCGACAATCTGTATCGTCAATGCCAGTGCCAACAACGCGACGACGATACGTGGCCGGTAACCGCGTACCAGCAGGAACATCACCATCAGGATGAGCGCGTACAACACGGGCCAGAACATCCGCCCCGACGCGCGAAAAATATTGGCCAGTTTGAGGGCGATTTTCGGCAGCGGATAGCTGAACGTGTGCGCGCCGACACCGATCTGGTTCGATAGCGCAAACAACGATAAACCGATCAACGCCAGCAACAGCCAAGGGCGAACGCGAAGCTCATCCTTCAGCGGCTGGCGATTTCTCAGCAAGGCAATCAGCGCCAACGGCACCAGCAACAGCACACCCAGCCCCGGATAATTAAAGCCTTCGTAATCGCCGCTGGCTTTTGGCAGATCCGGCAAGATGAACGACCAGCCCGCTGGGTCGAGTGGCGACAACAGGTTCATCCGGTACAACCCGAAACCGCCGGATTGCCCGCCGTCGGCAATGGCGAAGTAACCGGCCTGCCAGCAACACACACTCACCACGGCAAACAGCGAAACGCCTTCAAGCAGCCCCTGACGCCGAGTCAGTTGTTGGCTGAAAGTTTTGCCGAGCAGATCTGCTACCCAGATCAGCGCCACCATCGCCAGCAGGTACGCATGCACCATCGCCGTCACCGCGAGTAACGCGCCCCAGGCCAGGCGTCGTCGAGACAGGTTCGGCAAGAACGCGAGGTACAGCGCCGCCAGAATCAGAAAATGCCCGGACAGGGAAAGGTGTCCGCCCATGCGTAGAAACATCGGCGGTGAAACCACCAGCAAACCGGTACCCAGCAAACGAATCAGCGGATTGCCGGTCATCAGCCCCAGCAGTTTCCAGGCGAACCAGGCTTGCAGCACGAAACACGCCAGCAGCCACAGACCGAAATACTGGAAAGTCGCCGGCAACCACGCATTGAACGGTTTGAACAGCAACGCCAGCAGCGGATTGGAGTCGGAAAAGATGATTGAACTGCCCAGCTCCAGACCATAGGAAGGGTTGAGTCCGAGCGGAAAGGTCCAGGGTGAATGGCGAAAATATTCCCAGCCCAGATAATGCGTCGCCGGATCGCCCTGCTCCAGCCAGGCAATGTTTTGCGGATCCAGCGCTTGCGGCCCGATCACACAGAAAAATGCCAGAACGCCGAGCAGTAAAGGCAACACGCCCAGCGCAGGATGGTTTGGTGAAGCCTTCATCGATAAGTCCAGAAATTGTGCAAGACAAAGGTGAACGCTGGAATCGTCAGTGCCACCGCAACGATGCCCAGCAGATAGTGCAGCCCGGCCATCTGCGCCACCCAGGCGACCAGCATCGCCAATAGAAACCCGCACGCCGACACCAGCAGAAAACGCAGTAACGTTCTGCCATGCAAACGTGCCGAGAAACTCCAGGTGGTATTGATCACGTAGGACATCACCGTCGCCACGATGAACGCCACGCCGTTGGCCAGCGGCGGTTGCGCAGTAATGAAGTTGATGAACAGCACCGCCACCAGCGCATGCAGAGCCGTGACAAACAAACCGGTCACAGCAAAGCGCAAACCGCGCTGGAGCAGCGCTGACTTTTCGGTTGAGGTCACGGTTTTTGCGCCAACACGAACACACTCAACCCGGCCAGACGGTTGATGCCCATCAACGGCAGTTCAAGACTGCATAGCGTCTTGAGAACACCGTTCACTAGCGGATGATGACGCTTGAGTTGCGAACGCGGCGGCTGGGCTTGCGCGCCTTGCGGCAGCAAGCGCAACGCCGCCGCAATCGGAAACACCGCGCCGAAATAATAGGCACCGCGCTGCACCGTCAAACCAGCATCACGCGCCAGGGTTTCGAACTGCGCCAGGGTGTAACGGCGCTTGTGCTCAAGAAAGTCATCGTGGCCACTCCACAAGAACTGGAATGCCGGTACCGTCATCAGAAACCGGCTGCCCGATGGCACTTTGTCGACGTACATCTTGAGCAGACCGAGGTCATCATCGACATGCTCCAGCACGTCCATCAGCAACACCAGATCGGCCTCGATGGTTTCGATCCCGCGACGGTAGTGCACCGGTTTGCCGGCGGTGGTCGCGCTGGAGTCGGCGGGGTAGCTGATATCCACGCACCATGCTTCGCGTGCATCGGTGTGCGTCAGCAAATGGTGGGAGAAAAATCCCGAGCCGGCACCGACATCGAGGATTCGGCTGATGGGTGCATTTCCCAGCAAACGCCGGGTGGCGGCGGCTTTGGAGCAGTAATACCAGTGCTCGTTGATGGCGTCGCCGAGGATGTCGGTTTCCTTGAGATCCATGTGTCAGTCCTTGGGGTCATAGACGCGACGCACCAGAAAAACCGGCCGGCGTTTGGATTCGATATACGTGCGGCCCAGGTACTCACCGAGCACACCGATGCCGATCAATTGCAGTCCTCCGAGAAAGGTCACGGCCACCATCAGCGAGGCATAACCGGGCATGTCGATACCGTGAATCAGCGTGCGTAGGACAATGAATATGGCGAAGGCAAATGACACCAGCGACACCAGTGCGCCGACATACGTCCAGATCCGCAACGGTTCAGTGCTGAAACTGGTGATGCCTTCCAGCGCGAAGTTCCACAGGCGCCAGCCATTGAACTTGCTCTGCCCCGCCACGCGCTCCGGGCGCTCGTAATCGACGTGAGTGGTGCGAAAGCCGACCCAGGCGAACAAGCCTTTCATGAAGCGCCGGGACTCCGGCAGGGTCAGCAAGGCATCAACCACGCAGCGATCCATCAGACGAAAATCGCCGACATTCTCGGGCAAAGGCTGTTCAGCGATCTTGTTGTGCAGGCAGTAGAACCAGTGCGCTGATGTCTGCTTGGCCCAGGTGTCGCTGCGACGGCTGATGCGGTGACCGAGCACCACTTCAAAACCTTCTCGCCAACGCTCGATCATCTGCACAATGACCTCGGGCGGGTCCTGCAGATCAGCGTCGATCGGCACCACGATTTGCCCGGTCGCGATCTGCAAACCGGCGGACAACGCTGCTTCTTTACCGAAGTTGCGACTCAAATCGACGATACGCAGACGCGCATCGTCCCGCTGATGTTCGAGCAGGCGCTCAAGCGTGGCATCGGTACTGCCGTCGTTGACGAATACCAGTTCAAGGTCGATCAACGCCTGCGTCTGAAAGACTTCATTGATGCGCCGCAGAAACGTGTCGAGGCTGTCCTCTTCGTTAAAAACGGGGACCACCAGCGATAACGTCACCCGCCCGGCCTGTTGCGTTCCGTGCTCAGTCAAAGGAGTGCTCTTCTTATAGTGTTTGTCGGTCGCCGAACGATATTCGACGCCATGAGCCGTCCCGTATTAAGCAGCAGCGTCGACGGTGTTGCAAGGATCAGACGGCGTCATTTTGGCCAATCCACAGGCCTATTGCTGCGCTCTAGCCCGCGTCCTTCAGAAACATCCGCGAACGATTGGAAACAAATGTCCGATAGCCAAAAAAACCGTCTGCGCTAGGCTTGCGACCATGCGCCACAGCGGCTGTCGCACAATGAATCGCATGGAGCGAACTGAATGTATTTCGAGATTTACAGGCAATCCAGAGGCACCCCGAGCACCGGCAAAGGACAATGGCGCTGGAGACTGAGAGCGGGTAACCACGAGACCATCGCCAGTGGCGAGTCGTATGTGAACAAGGCGGATTGCATGCATGTGATCGGGCTGATCAAGGCTGTGCGGGGGGAGACGCCGGTCAAGGAGATCTAGCCGCTCTGCACGATCCTGCGGAAATGGAAAAGCCCCACAGTTTAGAGACTGTGAGGCTTTTCTCGGGCTGGTATCGAACAAGCTTGGGCGCTTTGCGCGGGCTTGTTGTTCAGTCCGCCAGCCAGGCGTTTCGCCATGCCAACAGATGTTCGTCCTTGAGCATCCACTGATTGAGTACAACGCTGCGCAGGGCGTCTCCAGCCTTGGCGCTGGCATCGGGCTCAGCCAGATGTTCGCGAATAGCGGCAATCCAGTCTTGCGAACGGTTCCTGACCCTCGTCACCGGGAAATCACCCCGATAACAAGGGATGTCCGAACAGATCACGGGGAAACCACAGGCGCCATATTCCAACAAGCGCAAATTGCTTTTGCAGGCGTTGAAAAAGTTGTCTTTCAGAGGTGCCAAAGCCAGGTCGAGGTTCAGCTCAGCCAGTCTTTGCGGGTATTTTTCGATACTCACCCCCCTATGGAACTCATGGACATAGGGACGCAGTGCTGGTGGGCACATCCCCATGAATACCCATTCAACTTCTCCTTCCAGCGCACGAACCACTTCGGCAAGGACTTGCAGGTCGGCGCTGTGACTCGAGCCGCCGGCCCAGCCAACCCGAGGCTTGCGGCCTTGTTGGCGCTGGCTGGTCAGGTCGCTCCACCAATGGCTCGGCAGACGGTTTTCCATCACCCGGATGTCGGCATTGAAGCCCTTCAGCGCATTGGCCAGCGGCTCGGTAGACACCACCAACCGATCGCACAGCCCTACGGCTTTCTTCAAGCGTTTGGTGATGTCTTTGGGCAGCAATTCGTGGTTCAAGTTGCCAGCGGGCACGTCAAGAATATAGTCATCCAGCTCGTAAATCTTGAACGCCCTGGAGAATGCCTTGGTGTCCTGCATGTACTCCAGATGAGGCGTTGTGTGCTGTCCCTGGAAAATGATCGTGTTCGGCGCAATGCGCTCCAGTTCTGTCGGTTGCAGTCCCTCGTCGCTCACCGTTCCGCCGATCAGTTGCGCAGCTTTCAGGGCAGCGAAAGGCTGACGCACGCGGTAGTGTCCGCTGCCGAAAGAGTCGAGAGGGTGGCACAGCACATGAGGCAACTCACGACTGGCAAACGGGTGCCAATCAGTGTCGGTACGGTATTTGGAGGAAAAGCCACTGCCCTCCAGGGTCAGGTTGCGGTTGTAGGCCGGATCGTTGGCGATTTGCGCAAGCCAACGCTGGTACATCACCGACTGTTCGCCCTTGAACCGTTTGCGCTTGGCTTCTTCCTTGGTCGTGTCGACGTTGTTCTGGCTCACACTGGCTTCGTGAACGAGCAGCGCATAGGGCGTCCAGACAATCAGCCGTCCAGCCTGGCCGACTTTCAGGCACAGATCCACATCGTTAAAGGAAACGGCCAGGCCGACCTCGTCCATCCCCCCCACTTGCTGGTACAGCTCGGTGCTGATCATCAGGCAGGCGGCGGTGACCGCGCTGTAATTCTGATCAAGATGCAAGCGGTGAAGGTAGCCGTTGGACTGCATTGAATCGCCGATAAACGGGTGGTCTGCAACACCACGCAACCCGAGTACCACACCTGCATGCTGAACAGTCCCGTCGAGGAATAACAGTTTGGCGCCCACTATCCCCACTTCCGGCCGCTGGGCGTGATGGAGCAGTGCACCAAGCCAGTCGCCATCAATGATCGCCGTGTCATTGTTGAGCAGCACCAGGTAATCGCCGCGGGCATGACTGGCCGCAAAATTATTGATCGCCGAATAGTTGAACGGGTGCGGATAACGCAGGATGCGCACCTTGGGATTGTTCAACAGCTCCATACCGTTGAACCAGTCTCGGGCCTCGGCTGTTTCGCTGTTGTTGTCGACGATGATCAGTTCGTAATTCGTGTAGCTGGTTTTCTCCATGATGCTTTCGATGCAGCGCAGCAGCATCGGCAGGCAGTCCTTGGTGGGAATGAGGATCGACACCAGCGGCTGTTCCGCATGTTGGTAGACCACACGATTCGCCATTGGCAAAGGTCCGGCCAGCAGCACATGCGCCACGCCCAGACGCTGCAAGTGCGCCCCGACGATGGCTGCCGAGTTCGCGATGACTTGCGGTTCACCGAGCCACTGAGGGAAATTGATGGCCTGATGCACCAGCACATCCGCGAGGTGCCCGACAGTGCCCAGACCGTGAGTTTCAATCAGCCGAAAAAGCAAATCATGGGGCGCCAGTTCGCTGAAGGCTGGATCAAAGCCGTCGGCAGACAGCGCGGCCTCGCGACTGAAAGCCAGTGCGCGGCCGACATAGGGATAACTGCGCAACATATCCAGATTCAAATCCGGCTTGAATACCGGACTCTGGCAGCCTTCAGCGGTCAGTGAGTCTTCATCGCTGTAGCATGCGCTGACACCGGGATTGAGCGCGATGCCTTCGGCGAGCAAAAGCAGCGCGTGGGGATCCAGTTCGTCTCCGCCACGCAACAGGTACCACCAGTCAACGTCGATCTCCTGCAACAGTTCATTGAGCTGGCTCGGCCACGATTCGGCCAACGGCAGCCAGACCAGATTATCGGCCGGCGTCACGCCTACAGGTTCGGCATTGGAGAGCACCACGATGGCCGCCGCCCGATAAAGCTGGCGGTCAATGCTTTCCAGGCTCGAACGCAACAGTCCGATATCACCCGTAGTGTCGGTCAACACCAACAACACATCCGGTTGCCGCGGCCAGCTCGCCAGTCGCGCGGGCAAACCTTCGACCTCGACGGCGGCCAGTTGCCGACTCGCCAGCCAGCGCTGATAAAGGTCGATATTGCGCTGCTGCCGGCCAACATTCGCCAGAACGCCGAAAAAACGCTCTAACGTGTGTGCCAGGGTGCCGTCGAGCTGGCCACTTTCAACTTCGAAATCGCTGCCCGTCAGTTGAATCCGCTCCAAAGGCGCAAACACTTCAATGCGCGCAAAGAACATGGTACCGGCAAAATAATCCGCTTCGTTGATGCCCTGCGGCTCAATACCGCCACGCTCGGCCAGGGTGACAAGCAACGCGCGGTTGCGTTCGCTGAGGAATCGGGTGACTGGCACCAGGTATCGCTGAGGACCCAGCATCGGCACATGCACCGGGTCGGCCAGGTGTTCCAGCGCTCGACTGAATCGTACCGGGTCCAGCAGATCATCGAATAGTTCAACGCCCCAATCGATCTCCCCGCCCAAGTGCAGCGAACGCTTGGTGTGCAGCTTGACCAGCATGCGGATGTTATCGGCACGCAAGAACGGCAGCACCCGCAGAAACGGCAAAACATCCCTGCCGTGATTCGGCACCCGGTATAGCGAAAAACTCAGTGTGCTGGCCGTCAGTTGAGCACAGATCTCATCTTCACGACCGGCTACGCAGGTTACGTAGAGGTGCAGGCGTTCAGTCTGTTTAATCAAACGACGCAGAATATCTTTCAGCACTTCGGGGTAATACGCATGGATAACCACGCCGACTGGCGGCTCGCCATCCTCGAACGCTGGCGGCTGCGCAACCAGCACTTCGCAGGCTTCGACGTGGGGTGCGGCGCTGCTGCCTGACTTGACGGACTGACGTTCAGAAACGCGGTGAGCACCTTGGGCTGATGGTGGAATTTTCATATTCAAACCAATTCAAATAGGGAGCGAGGCTGGAACTCGCTGGATGCGCCTTTCACGGCCGAGGTGAGCAAGTATCCACTTTAGTGAGAGCGCTGGCCTCATGACTGGACAGAGGATAAACGACGACAGGTGTGATTTGGCGGCCGATCGCTGGCCAATAATGACAGCCCCTACTCTGCGAGCGCGGCTTTAAATGGGTCGGTGAGTCCTGTGAACGTTGTGTCTCTAATGTCGGCAGAGGCTGTGTTTACTTAAATTGCCTCTCTGCGTAGGACCTCACCATGCACGACGCGCTTCAGCGCTATCGCCACGAATACTGGATTCGCAGAAACGAAAAAGCCCCGTAGATTTTCATCTACGGGGCTTTTTCTATGTAATGGCGGAGAGATAGGGATTCGAACCCTAGGTACCGGTGAAGGTACAACGGATTTCGAATCCGTCCCATTCGGCCACTCTGGCATCTCTCCAACGGCGCGCATCATAACAACACTTTTACCGAAAGCAAACCCTCTTTCGAAATTTTCTTCGTGCTATCAGATGCTTGCGTCGATTAAAGCGGTACACCCAGACGATTGGCGACTTCTTCGTAGGCTTCGATAACGTCACCGAGGCCCTGACGGAAGCGGTCTTTGTCCATCTTCTTCTTGGTGTCCTTGTCCCACAGACGGCAGCCGTCCGGGCTGAACTCGTCACCGAGGACGATGGAGCCGTCGCTGAACACGCCGAATTCAAGCTTGAAGTCGACCAGCAGCAGGCCGGCGTCATCGAACAGCTTGGTCAGGACTTCGTTGACCTTGAGCGACAGTTCTTTCATGCGCGCCAGTTGCTCGGCGGTGCCCCAACCGAAGGCCACGACGTGGGATTCGTTGATGAACGGGTCGCCCTTGGCGTCGTCCTTCAGGAACAGCTCGAAGGTGTACGGGTTGAGCTTCAGGCCTTCTTCAACGCCCAGACGCTTGACCAGGCTGCCAGCGGCGTAGTTACGCACGACGCACTCGACCGGGATCATGTCCAGCTTCTTGACCAGCACTTCGTTGTCGGCCAGCAGTTTGTCGAATTGGGTCGGTACGCCGGCCGCTTCGAGTTTCTGCATGATGAAGGCATTGAACTTGTTGTTGACCATGCCTTTGCGGTCGAGCTGCTCGATGCGCTTGCCGTCGAACGCCGAGGTGTCGTTGCGAAACAGCAGGATCAAGCGGTCAGCGTCGTCGGTCTTGTAAACCGATTTGGCTTTGCCGCGGTAGAGTTCTTCACGTTTTTCCATGATGGGCTCCGCTTGCTAAGTAGGTGGGCTAGGCGATGTGGCGCCAGTCGAGCCCTGAATCTTGATCGGCCAGTTGCAGCCAGTCCGGGTCGCACCCGAGGGTGTCGACAAAACATTGCCGGGCCAGCTGCGGCAGGTTGTTCTTGCTGCTCAGATGGGCCAGGACCAGGTGTTGCAAGCCCTGCCAGCCCAACTCGGACACCAGGAATGCCGCCTGATGGTTGTTCAAATGTCCCAGCTCGCCGCCCACCCGCTGCTTGAGAAAGTACGGGTAATGACCACGGGCCAGCATGTCGCGACAATGGTTGGACTCGATCATCAACGCATCGAGGTCCCGATAACCATCCAGCACCCGCTCGCAGTAGGAACCCAGGTCGGTCAGCAGGCCGAAGCGCCGCTGCTGGTGATCACTGAAGACGTACTGGGTCGGTTCCTGCGCATCATGGGCCACGGCAATGACCCCGATGCTCAGTGCACCGATCTGCAGTTGCTCGCCGCCGGCCAGAAAGCCTGCGGGTTCAATCGGTTTGCGCATCCCGCGCAGTGTGCCGCGACTGAGGTAGACCGGTAGATTGTAGCGCCGAGACAGTAAACCCACGCCATGCACGTGGTCGGCATGTTCGTGGGTTACGAGTATCGCGCTCAGTTGCGCCGGGTTCACACCCAGGCGCAACAGGCGTTTTTCGGTTTCCCGCAGGGAAAAACCACAATCCACCAGCACATACGTATCAGCACTGGCGATCAGCGTGCCGTTCCCTTGGCTACCGCTGCCGAGAACGGCAAAACGCATGGTTGATCAGCCCAGGTTGTCCTGAATCACGCTCAACACTTTGCGTGCCACTTCAGCCGGCGCGACGGTGTTGATGTTTTTCTCGACGGTCACCTGAATGTTCTCGCCAACCTTGCTCAGGCGAACCTGATAACGCTCGGCACGGGCTTCAACTTCTTCCTTGCTCGGCGCACTGCCAAACAGGCTGCTGAAGAAACCAGGCTTGTCGTCTTTCTTCTCGGCTTTTTCGGCCAGGTTGATGTAGTACAGGCCCAGGCTACGGTTGATGTCTTCAACGCGCCATTCGCCTTGTTCCAGTGCACGGCCAACGCTCGACCAGGCACGATCCAGATCGTTACCGACGTTCAACACCGGGTTGCCGCTGCCGTCTTCGCTGAGGCTGACACGGCTTGGCGTATCGAAATCACGCGAGGCCAGCATCGACACCGAACCGCCCTTCTCGGAGATCCGGCTCATGCTCGCGAGCATGTCGTCGACCAGCGCTGCGTCCAGGCCAGTGTTGACCGAACGGTTGGTGAAGGCCACGTCGGCCGTGCTGCCGGCAGGACGCTCGGCGCTGACCACGTAGATTTCACTGGTGTTGCGCTGCACGCCCGGCTCGATCCGCACACGCACACGGGTTTCGCTGTCGCTGGCGATGCCGGCTGCACTCAGGCGCTTGGCCATGGCCGCGGACAGTTCGTCGGAATGCTGCCAGGTGGTTGTGAACTCGCCGGTCTGCGGGCGCTGTTCATCCAGACGGAAACCGTTGTCCTGGAAGAATTGCACCGCCACTGGCCAGACTTCGGCCGGTGGGTGCTGGGCCACGACCCAGCGGGAGTCACCGCTCTTCTGCAGCGAGTAATCGCTGGCATCGGCAACGGCCGACAGCGGCTGAGGACGCGGCACAATGTATTCGCCCTTCTCGGTGTCATCAGCAACGTTACGCGGGATCGGCAACAGCGGATCCAGACGCTTGGAAGTGCTGACTTCCGGTGGCAGTTGCATTGGTGCAGTCTGTTGCGCTTGCAGGTAATCGCTACCACGGTCGCGGAAATAACCTTCCGGCCCCCAGACCCATCCGCAGCCGCTGGTGCTGGAGATAATCAAGGCAAGTGCGGAAAGTCCGGCCATTCGCTTCATGCGTTGTACTTCCTCAATTAAACCAGGACGCTGCACTGGCGCAGGGCCGAGCGGAGCGTTTCGTGACAAGGTGTGCTCAGCCAGGTCAGTGGCAAGCGGATGCCTTCGTGCATCAGGCCCATTTCCACCAAAGCCCACTTCACCGGAATCGGGTTGGCTTCGATGAACAGGTCTTTGTGCAGTGGCATCAGTTTTTCGTTGATCGCCCGTGCGGTGTCGGCGTCGCCTTTGAGCGCAGCCTCGCACAGATCGGCCATTTCGCGCGGCGCGACGTTCGCCGTCACCGAGATGTTGCCTTTGCCGCCCAGCAGGATCAGCTCAACGGCGGTCGGATCATCACCGGACAGCACGATGAAATCCTTGCTCACACCATCGATGATTGCTTTGGCACGCTTCAGGTCGCCGGTGGCTTCCTTGATACCGATGATGTTCGGCACGGTGGACAGGCGGATCACGGTCTCGGCTTGCATGTCGCAAGAGGTGCGGCCAGGAACGTTGTAGAGAATCTGCGGAATGTCGACCGCTTCAGCGATGTGCTTGAAGTGCTGGTACAGACCTTCCTGAGTCGGCTTGTTGTAGTACGGAACCACCAGCAGGCAGGCGTCGGCACCGGCTTCCTTGGCGTTGCGGGTCAGCTCGACAGCTTCGCGGGTCGAGTTGGCGCCAGTGCCGGCGATGACCGGAATGCGCCCGGCAACCTGTTTGACTACGGCTTTGATGACGGCGATGTGTTCTTCTACATCAAGGGTTGCCGACTCGCCGGTAGTACCGACCGCGACAATGGCATGGGTGCCGTTCTTGAGATGGAAGTCCACGAGTTTGCTGAGGCTGTCCCAGTCAAGACGCCCTTGTGCATCCATGGGAGTGACCAGTGCCACCATACTGCCCGCAATCATGAAACCGCTCCTGCCGGAAAAAGAGAGCGGTAATGGTACTGGCGCCAAGATGCTTGCACAAGCGAAGTACTGCGCTGCCGCCATTCCCCTTGGCGCCGCTTTTCGCTACCCTTCAGACTTTGATCGGTACTGATCAGCTTGTACGCCGGGTTCCAGCCTCCCTTTACGGCCTCCCAGACCCCGTTCCTGCGTCGCATCGACGCGCTCCCGCTATAGTGGAGCGAGCCGCGAGCGCTTGCCGGGCCTCTTTGTACGGACAGCCAGAACAGGCACTCCCCGGTGGCCAACGCCCTTAAACCTACCGACCGCTCATCGCTTTAGGAATGCTGCATGTCCACCCCCACAGTTCGCGAACAATTCCTTGTCATCAGTGCCCTCGGCGCCAACCCCATGGAGCTGACTAACGTCCTGTGCCGCGCCAGCCATGAAAATCGCTGCGCCGTGGTTACTTCACGCCTGACTCGCCACGGCGAGTGCAGCGCTTTGGTCCTCGAGGTCTCCGGCAGTTGGGATGCCCTCGCCCGCCTGGAAGGCAGCTTGCCGGGCCTGGCCAAGAAACACGCTTTCACCGCCAACGTGGTGCGCAGCGCGCCGCTGGAAAATCGTCCGCAGGCCCTGCCGTACGTGGCGTATGTCAGCTCGGCGTATCGCCCGGACATCATCAATGAGCTGTGCCAGTTCTTCATGGATCACAACGTCGAACTGGAAAACCTGACCTGCGACACGTATCAGGCGCCGCAGACCGGCGGCACCATGCTCAACGCCACATTTACCGTGACCCTGCCCGCCGGCACCCAGATCAGCTGGCTGCGCGACCAGTTCCTCGACTTCTCCGACGCGATGAACCTGGACGCACTGATCGAGCCTTGGCGCCCACAGAACCCAATGTAAGGAAACTTTCATGGCCGTTGTCATCGACCAACCGGTTGCCGATTTCGCAGCACCTGCCACCAGCGGGCAGACTGTCAGCCTGTCTGCCCTCAAGGGCAAGCAAGTGGTGATCTATTTCTATCCGAAGGACAGCACCCCGGGTTGCACCACAGAAGGCCAGGGCTTTCGTGATCAATACGCCGCATTCAAGGCCGCCAATACCGAGATTTTCGGTATCTCCCGCGACAGCCTGAAGTCCCACGAGAACTTCAAGTGCAAGCAGGAGTTTCCGTTCGAGCTGATCAGCGACAAGGACGAAGCCGTCTGCCAATTGTTCGACGTGATCAAGCTGAAGAAGCTGTACGGCAAGGAATACCTGGGCGTAGATCGCAGCACGTTTCTGATTGATAAGGACGGTGTGCTGCGTCAGGAATGGCGTGGCGTGAAAGTGCCGGGGCATGTGGATGCTGTTTTGGCAGCTGCTCAGGATCTGAACAAGGCCTGATGTTTTTCCGGCGTCTTTACTGACGCCTTCGCGAGCAGGCTCGCTCCCACATTGGATCTGTGGCGTTCACAAGTCCCGTGTGGGAGCGAGCTTGCTCGCGAATGGGCCCTGACTTCACCGAATAATCGGGATCAACCACTAGAGCAGTGGCGCCACCACCGGTTCCTTGCGCGGCCACGCATCCAGCACTGCCTTGAACAGGGTCGCCAGCGGGATCGCAAAGAACACGCCCCAAAATCCCCACAACCCGCCAAACAACAGCACCGCACAGATGATTGCCACCGGGTGCAAATTGACCGCCTCCGAGAACAACAGCGGCACCAGCACATTGCCATCCAGTGTCTGAATGATCCCGTAGACCGCCATCAGATAAATGAACTGATCGCTCCAGCCCCACTGGAACAGCGCAATCAGCAGCACCGGCACGGTCACCACCACCGCGCCCACATACGGCACCACCACCGACACACCGACCAGCAACGCCAGCAGCGCCGCATAGTTGAGTCCGAGGGCGACAAACGCGATGTAGGTCACGCCGCCGCAAATCACGATTTCGATGACCTTGCCGCGAATATAGTTGGCGATCTGCCGGTTCATCTCCTGCGCAACCCGAGTGATCAGCGCGCGCTCACGCGGCAAGTAGCCACGCACCCACTCGCCGATCATGACCCGGTCCTTGAGGAAGAAGAACACCAGAATCGGCACCAGCACCAGGTAGATCATGATGTTCACCAGCAGCGGCAGACTCGACAGCGAGAACGTCAGCGCCCACTGGCCGAACTTGCCGATCTCGCCACGCGCCGCCTCGATCGCCTGCAACACTTGCTCATCGGACACCAGGTGCGGATAGCGTTCCGGCAGCAGCAACAGCAGCGACTGCCATTTGGCGAGCATGCCCGGCAACTCATTGAACAGGGTGATCAACTGATGCCAGAGCAACGGCAACACCACAAGGATAAACAGCATCAGCACGCCCATGAACAGCGCAAACACCAATCCTACCGCCACACCACCCGGCACGCGCAGACGCTCGATCGTGACCACCAGGCCCTGCATGAGATACGCCAGCACCATCCCCGCCAACACCGGCGCGAGCATGCCGCCGAGGGTGAGCACGGCCGTGAAGGCGAGAACCAGCAGCACCGCCAGCACCACCGCTTCCTCATCGGAGAAATAGCGCTGAATCCAGTCGCGTAACACTTTGAACATCAATAATCCTTAGATTGTAACGCTGTCGATTTCAGGCCTTTTTCAACCAGTAACGGTAAACACCTGCTTCGTCTTCTTCGCGCAGCAGCGTATGACCGGCCAATTTGGCAAAGGTGCGAAAGTCGCGTTGCGAGCCCGCATCGGTGGCGATCACCTTGAGGACGGCGCCACTCTGAAGCTTGTTCAGCTCCATTTTCGCCTTGAGCAACGGCAACGGACAATTCAGGCCACTGGCGTCCAGTTCCACGTCATGGGCTACAGCGTCAGTCATTGCGTCACTCCGGTTCAGGTCTTCGAGCTGCCTAGAATATCTGGTCGCAGCTTCGGTGTCCGGCTACAGTAAGGTCTTTGTCTTCTAAGGCTTTGTGCATGACTTTTCTGCGCCCTACCCTGCTGACGCTCGCTTGCCTGCTCGCCTCACCAGGCTTTGCCGACGATCTGCCGTCACTCGGCGACGCCAGTTCTGCCATTGTCTCGCCGCAACAGGAATACCAGCTTGGCCGCGCTTGGCTGGCGATGTTGCGCAGCCAGGTTTCACAGCTCAACGATCCGCAGCTCAAGGACTACGTCGAGTCCAGCGTCTATAAGCTGGTGGAGACCAGTCAAGTCACTGACCGACGTCTTGAATTCATTCTGATCAACAGCCCGCAGCTCAACGCCTTTGCGGCGCCGGGCGGCGTGGTCGGGGTCAACGGCGGTTTGTTCCTCAATGCGCAGACCGAAGGTGAATACGCTTCGGTACTGGCGCACGAACTGGCGCACTTGTCGCAACGCCACTTTGCGCGTGGCGTCGAGGCATCGCAACGAATGCAGGTGCCGATGATGGCCGCGCTGCTGGCCGGGATCGTCATCGCCGCAGCCGGTGGCGGTGACGCTGGTATTGCGACCATCGCCGGTACGCAGGCAGCGGCGATTCAGTCGCAGCGCACGTTCTCCCGGCAGAACGAACAGGAAGCCGACCGCATCGGCATCCTCAATCTGGAAAAGGCCGGGTATGACCCGCGCTCGATGCCGACCATGTTCGAACGCCTGATGCGTCAATACCGTTTCGACGCCAAGCCACCGGAATTCCTGCTGACTCACCCGGTGACCGAATCGCGTATTGCCGACACCCGCAACCGCGCCGAACAAGCCAAACCGGGCGGCATTGAAGACTCCAAGCGCTATCAATTGATCCGCGCGCGCGTGCAGTTGATCTACGAAGAAACCCCGGGTCTGGGCGCCAAGCGTTTCCGTGCGCAGCTGGATGAAAACCCGAAGAACGATGTGGCGCGCTACGGTCTGGCGATTGCGCAGATCAAGGGTGGCCAGTTGAATGAAGCGCGCGAGAATCTCAAGCAATTGCTGGCGACATCGCCGAACGAAATCATCTACAACCTTGCCCAAGTCGATCTGGACATCACCAATAATCGTTTGCCGGATGCACAGTCCCGTGTGGACCGGATGCTTACACAATATCCGGGCAACTATCCGCTGAATCAGGTTCGAGTGGATCTGCTGCTGAAACAGAATCGCGCGCCGGATGCCGAGAAGGCGCTGGAAGCATTACTCAAATCCCGCCCGGATGATCCGGATGTCTGGTATCAGGTCGCAGAAACCCGTGGCTTGTCGGGGAACATCATTGGCCTGCACCAGGCGCGGGCCGAGTATTTCGCGCTGGTTGGCGATTATCGCCAGGCGATCCAGCAACTCGATTTTGCCAAGCGCAAGGCGGGCAGCAACTTCCCGCTGTCTTCACGCATCGATGCCCGCCAGCGTGAGCTGATGGAACAGGAGCGGATGGTCAAGGACATGATGGGCTAAGCCTCCTGCCGTCCAGACAAAAGCTTCAGGCATAAAAAAACCGCCTCTTTCGAGGCGGTTTCTTTTTTACCTTAGCGCTGGATTATTCAGCCAGTTTGAAGGTGATGAAGCTGGCACGACCTTGACGCAGAACGCGCATCGACACCGAACGGTTCTTCGGCAGTGCCTTGGCGATCTCGCCGAACTCCTTGGTGGAGCCGATGGCTTGGTTGTTCAGGTGCGTGATCACGTCACCTGGCTGCAGACCAATCAGCGCCGCAGGACCGTCCTGCACTTCCTTGATCACCACACCACCTTTGAGGTCGTAGGTTTTCTTCTGCTCGGCGGTCAGCTCGCCCACCGACACACCGAGGCGGTTGCTGGTGCTTTCAGTGCCGGACTTCGGCAGTGCATCCAGCTCTTTGTCTTCGTCAGGGATCGCGCCAACGGTCAGCTCGACATTCTTGCGCTTGCCTTCACGAATCACTTCCAGATTGGCTTTGGCGCCAGCTTTCAGTGCGCCGACCAGATGCGGCAGATCAGCAGACATGACGATCGGCTGACCGTTCATGCTCAGGATCACGTCGCCGACTTGCAGGCCGCCCTTGGCTGCCGGGCCGTCATCCTGAATCTGGGCAACCAGCGCGCCGGCCGGTTTATCCAGACCGAACGACTCGGCCAGATCCTTGTTCACTTCCTGAATGACCACGCCGAGCCAGCCACGGCTGACCTTGCCGCCGCTCTTCAGTTGGTTGGACACATCCATTGCCACGTCGATCGGGATCGCGAACGACACGCCCATGAAACCACCCGAACGGGTGTAGATCTGCGAGTTGATGCCGACCACTTCACCGTTCAGGTTGAACAGCGGACCACCGGAGTTGCCCGGGTTGATCGGCACGTCGGTCTGAATGAACGGCACGTAGTTTTCGTTCGGCAGGCTGCGGCCAACGGCGCTGACGATGCCTTGAGTCACGGTATGGTCGAAGCCAAACGGCGAACCGATTGCCACGACCCACTGACCGGCTTTCAAGTCCTGGGATTTGCCGAGTTTGAGCACCGGCAGATCCTTGCCTTCGATTTTCAGCAAGGCCACGTCGGAGCGTGGATCGGTGCCGATCAGCTTGGCTTTCATTTCACTGCGGTCGGCGAGGCGGACGAGGATCTCGTCGGCATCGGCGATTACGTGGTTATTGGTCAGGATGTAGCCATCCGGGGAGATAATGAAGCCCGAACCCAGCGACTGCGCTTCACGCTGACGACCACCACCACCCGGCGAACGCTGCTGAGGCGGCATGCCGCGCTCGAAGAACTCGCGCAGCATCGGCGGCAGGCCTTCCAGATCAGGCATCTGCTGGTTCACTTTGCGATCCGGCAGTTTCTGCGTGGTACTGATGTTCACCACGGCTGGCGAAGCTTGTTCGACCAATTGGGTGAAGTCAGGCAGATCGGCCGCTTGCGCCGCAGGCACCGCCTGACCGAGCAACAGCACAGTGGCGAAAATGGAGAGATAGGATTTCAAACTTGGTATCGACATACAGCTCCCGTTACGACGA
The DNA here is from genome assembly GCF_002754355.1 of Pseudomonas sp. 29. NCBI lineage: Bacteria > Pseudomonadati > Pseudomonadota > Gammaproteobacteria > Pseudomonadales > Pseudomonadaceae > Pseudomonas > Pseudomonas sp. 29. The sequence goes on along the minus strand of NZ_PEEY01000001.1, from coordinate 4,476,173 downwards.
GCAGGGTTAAGCGATATGGAGCAAGGAACGCCGGAAACCACCGACCGGCATTTTTGTTCCGGCAACAACAAACAAGGCCAGAGCCGTGAGGCTCTGACCTATAAAAAATTTTCGGGGTATTTGCAAATGAAAATGCTCAGCAAACATTTCATCTACGTCTCGATGAAGACGTGGTAATGACTGAAATCAGCTCACTGCTTACTGGTTGCAGTGCCATCGGTATTTCGCATCGACAGAGCAATTCGTTCGGCAGTGCCAATTGGAATTTCACCAACCACAGTGACCATCATCTCGCCTTCAGGCGTTGTCAGGCGACGTGAAACGGCAACGGTTGGACCCAGTTGCGTGCGGGTGTCAGTGACGGTTGCGCCGTTCAAAGGCTCAAGGAAAACCGAAAAACGTGCCAAGCCGTCGTCGTACAGCAAACTGTTGACCTGAGTCTTGGTTTCCGGGTCCTTGTGCGAGGTGCTGCTGGTCAGTTCAAAACCCGGCGGCAGCCAGTCCGAATGCCAGACCTGAGCGGTCTTGACCGCCGAAGCCTTGTCGCTGTCGAGCGTTATCGCTTTACAGTCGGCATCAGCCTGCAAATCTTTGTCCGACGGGACTTCGTCAGTATCGAGACTGGTGAACTGGAAGCGTTCGAGCAACTGCCCCTTGTCGTTCAGCAGCAACGACTTCAACGGCAAACCCGTTTTCTTGTCCAGATGCAATTCAAAACCGTAACGATGCTGATCGCGAGGCGTCAGCGATACAATCACTGCGTCTCGCCCAGCCACGCGCGATTTGCCGATGACGGCAAGGTCATACCAGTTTTTCAGCTTTTGCGGATCGAGAGGACGAGCGGCTGAGTTGGGGGAATCCCCCAGACCGGCAATCAGGGTGCCGCTGACGCATTGAGTGTGTCCATCAATGCGCACGACTTCCTGCGCCGAACCGTCGAGCTGGAGTAAACGCTCGCGAACCTGGCCATTCTGGACGCGATGCCAGATGTTATGGGTAGAAAAGCTACCGTTACGCTCGTATACGAAAGTGCCGTGAAAGCTTTGCTGCTGCTCGGCTTGGCCCAGACGGGTCAGCCAGTCCTGGGCCTCATCAGCGTGGGCTGGAACTATGAACCAGCCACTGAGCAGAAGCGAAAGTAGAGGTATGGCGCGCATGATCCTCCTTAACGGTTTTCCAGACTTGCTGCACGTGCGTATGGCAACGCGCTTTCAGTGCCTTTCAGTGCGGCCTGTTGTGCGTGCTGACGCAGGTAGCCTGGCAGACGCTGATCATGCCAGCCTGGCTGACCTTGCAGTACGCCGTTGGCCATAGGGCCAGTGGCTTCCGAACTTTCACTATAGCCTGCCAGAACAGCCGGACCTTTGACCTGTGGGGTGGCCAGGGTTGGCTGATTGGATTGCTGAGCCAGTTCGACACCAGCGATTTCGTCCTGGTTGTACAGACGAACACCGGCCAGAACGGCAACAGTCACCGAGGCTGCAACAGCCAGACGGCCAAGATTGCGCCATGGGCTGCGAGATACTTTGGCCGGAGCCGTTTCGTCTTCCAGTGCAGCAGACACTGCCGCAGCGATATCCAGACGTGGAAGCAGCAGATCCTTGTGCATGGCTGCCCGAGCGATCTGGTAACGAGCCCAGGTCTCACGGGTATCAACATCATCCAGTGCATTGAGCACTCGACGCAATTCCAGTTCGTCCGCTTCGTTATCCATCACTGCGGACAGCGATTCCTGCAGGGCTTCACGACTCATGGCGTTCCTCTCTTGGCTGTCGCCGCTGTCTCAGTTTTCCTGCAACAACGGCTGCAGGGCTTTATCGATGGCCTCCCGGGCGCGGAAAATCCGGGAGCGCACGGTACCCACCGGACATTGCATGACGCTCGCAATGTCCTCGTAACTCAGACCATCGAATTCACGTAAAGTTAACGCCGTACGCAAATCCTCTGGCAGTTGCTGAATGGTTCGATGGACAGTGCCTTCGATCTCATCCCGCAGCAGTGCACGTTCTGGTGACTCGAGATCCTTGAGGCCATGATCGCCATCGTAGAACTCTGCATCTTCGGAACTTACATCGCTATCCGGCGGCCGGCGGCCGCGTGAAACCAGGTAATTCTTTGCCGTGTTAATGGCAATACGGTACAGCCACGTATAAAACGCACTGTCGCCGCGAAAGTTTCCAAGCGCTCGATATGCCTTGATAAAGGCTTCCTGAGCCACGTCCTGGGCTTCATGGGTGTCGTGCACGAAACGCACGATCAACCCGAGAATCTTGTGCTGATACTTCAGCACCAACAGATCGAAAGCTCGCTTGTCGCCGCGTTGAACGCGCTCGACCAGCTGCTGATCCTCTTCCTGGGTTAGCATGAACACTCCTCGATAAGCCCGAAGGAGACTTGCATAACTAAACGACCAGACTTGCAAACATAGACTCGGGCTTTTCGCAAAAGTTCTCCCCCTCCAGGCAAGTTTCCTGCGGGCTCTGATTTGGCACGCACGAAAAGCGCAGCTCGGGATAAACCGGCTGCGCGAATAATCTTGTCATCGGTTTCGCCGGCAGGAATCCAACCGCAGATTCCGCACTGAAGCCGACACTGTCCCTTATCTCTGGCACCGACTATTGATCTTGGGCCTTTGGCAAAAGTTCCAATTATTTATAGCCGTCACCACCTGACATTGGGCGACCCTGTGCAGAAAAAGGCTGTTTCAGCACCGATACAGTCGTCTTTTCCCCAAACGGGTGAGAAAAACTTCCGACGAAGCACACGGTTTTTTCGGTCACAGTAGTTTCACAATGCCATATCGGCCCGGCTATTGTGCCGCTCCCCCCCTCTATATACTAGTGGGCTGTGTGGCTGTCTTGACTCGCCGATCCGGCAGTCCTGCACCACCCCCGACCCGGGTCGCTTTGAGCGGAATCCTGTAATGAGCCAACAATTCCAACATGATGTTCTGGTCATTGGCAGCGGTGCTGCCGGTTTGAGTCTCGCGCTGACCCTGCCGGGTCATTTGCGCATTGCCGTATTGAGCAAAGGCGATCTCGCCAACGGATCCACCTATTGGGCCCAGGGCGGCGTCGCAGCTGTGCTGGATGACACCGACACTGTCGAATCCCACGTCGACGACACCCTGAACGCCGGCGGCGGTCTGTGCCACGAAGACGCAGTGCGTTTCACCGTCGAGCACAGCCGAGAGGCCATCCAGTGGCTGATCGACCAAGGCGTGCCCTTCACCCGCGACGATCAGTCCGGCACTGAAGACGGCGGATTCGAATTTCACCTGACCCGCGAAGGTGGCCACAGTCACCGCCGCATCATCCATGCGGCCGATGCCACCGGCGCTGCCATCTTCAAAACCCTGCTGGCCCAGGCCAAAGAGCGTTCGAATATCGAACTGCTGGAGCAGCGGGTCGCCGTCGACCTGATCACCGAACGACGCCTGGGCATGGAAGGCGAACGCTGCCTCGGCGCCTACGTACTCAACCGCAAGACTGGCGAAGTCGACACCTACGGTGCACGCTTCGTGATTCTGGCCTCGGGCGGTGCTGCCAAGGTCTATCTCTATACCAGTAACCCCGACGGCGCCTGCGGTGACGGCATCGCCATGGCCTGGCGTTCGGGTTGCCGGGTGGCGAACCTGGAGTTCAACCAGTTCCACCCGACCTGCCTGTATCACCCGCAGGCCAAGAGTTTTCTGATCACCGAAGCCCTGCGCGGCGAAGGCGCCCATTTGAAGCTGCCCAATGGCGAACGCTTCATGTCCCGCTTCGACAAGCGCGCCGAGCTGGCACCGCGTGACATCGTCGCCCGGGCCATCGACCATGAAATGAAGCGTTTGGGCGTTGACTGCGTGTATCTCGACATCAGCCACAAACCCGAAGCGTTCATTAAAAGTCACTTCCCGACTGTTTATGAGCGCTGCCTGGGATTCGGCATCGACATCACCAAACAGCCGATACCGGTCGTCCCGGCCGCGCATTACACCTGTGGCGGCGTGATGGTCGATCAGAACGGTCGCACCGATGTGCCGGGCCTGTATGCCATCGGCGAAACCAGCTTCACCGGCCTGCATGGCGCCAACCGCATGGCCAGTAATTCGCTGCTGGAATGTTTCGTCTATGCCCGTTCGGCGGCGGCGGACATTCTCGCGCAACTGGACGATGTCGCCGCGCCAAGCGCCCTGCCCGTCTGGGACGCCAGCCAGGTCACCGACTCCGACGAGGACGTGATCATCGCGCACAACTGGGATGAACTGCGGCGGTTCATGTGGGACTACGTCGGCATCGTGCGCACCAACAAGCGCCTGCAACGGGCGCAGCACCGTGTGCGCCTGCTGCTGGACGAAATCGACGAGTTCTACAGCAACTATAAGGTCAGTCGCGATCTGATCGAACTGCGCAACCTGGCACAAGTCGCCGAACTGATGATTTGCTCAGCCATGGAGCGCAAGGAAAGTCGCGGCCTGCATTACACCCTCGACTATCCCGACCTGTTGCCTGAGGCACTCGACACTATTCTGGTGCCGCCCACCTACGCCGGCTGAACTTGAGTCTTACTCGCAGGCGTCGGTGCAGATCCGCCGCCTGCGAGTCCCGTGGTACACAGATTGATCTGACCCGCCATTCCCCGCGCAGACGAAAACGCAACACCACGATCAACGGCAGCGCCAGGCTGTCCGGCCTCAACTGCACGGCTTGCCAGCCATCCGCCTGATTCCATAACTGCCAGCCATCGGCGTCCCGGCGCAATCCGCGAAACGCCTGAGGGTGATTTAGCAGAATCTGCCGAGGCAACACCCAATATCCGTGAAGCAGACAGCCAAAAGCCCCGAGCAAACTTGCCCAGAGTGGAATAGAAAGCAGGAACAACGAACCCAGTGCGAACGCCTGGGCCAACAGATACGCCGCCAGCAACTGCCGTGAGGCATGCCAGCGGCATTCGAACGTGTTACTTGGGCTGGACACGGTCCAGGATCATGCGAACCATGCGCTGCAGCTCCGGATCTTCAGACTCGCTGCGCTCCATGAACCAACCGAACATGTCCTGATCCTCACACGTCAACAGACGGACATACAGATCGCGATCCACCTGATTCAGGTCTGCATAGACCTCCTTCACGAACGGCACCAGCAACACGTCAAGCTCAAGCATGCCGCGACGGCTGTGCCAAAAGAGGCGATTCAGTTCAACTTGTTCGACCATGGAGCCCTCCTCAAATTTGGCGGCAAGTATACAGCGCCGAGGCGGGTCGCACAGTCGGCTTTGGTCGGGCACCACCGATCCTTTATCAACTACCCATTTCACCAACGCGCCCTTATGATGTGCCCCAGTCTATTTACCCTGCGAAGACCCATGGCCGATTCTGCTTTTTTCTGCACCCTGTCTCATGAAGGCGTTCTCGCGGTTCGCGGCGCGGATGCCGGAAAATTCCTGCAAGGCCAGTTGACCTGCAATCTCAATTACCTGAGCGACAGCCGCGCCAGCCTCGGTGCTCGTTGCACACAGAAAGGCCGGATGCAGTCGAGCTTCCGCATTCTGCTCGAAGGTGACGGCGTGGTCCTGGCGATGGCCAGCGAGCTGCTGGAGCCGCAACTGGCGGACCTGAAAAAGTACGCGGTGTTCTCCAAATCGAAACTGACCGACGAAAGCGCCGCCTGGGTACGCTTCGGCCTGGAGCACGGCGACAGTGCCTTGATCGGTCTTGGTCTGGACCTGCCGGCGGAAACCGACAGCGTTGTGCGTCACGATGACCTGATCGCGATCCGCGTCTCGCCCGACCGCGCCGAACTCTGGGCACCGGCCGATCAGGCTGACGCGATCAAAGCCAAATTGTCCGAAGCCCTGCCTGAAGCCGAGCTGAATCAATGGCTGCTGGGCCAGATCCGCGCCGGTATCGGTCAGGTCATGCCAAGCACTCGCGAGCTGTTCATCCCGCAGATGCTCAACCTGCAGGCCGTCGGCGGCGTGAGTTTCAAAAAAGGCTGCTACACCGGCCAGGAAATCGTCGCGCGCATGCAGTACCTGGGCAAACTCAAGCGTCGTCTGTACCGCTTGAGCCTGGACGCTGCTGATTTGCCGGAACCTGGCACACAACTGTTTGCGCCGAGCCACAACAGCGCCATCGGCGAAGTGGTGCTGGCCGCCAAGGCCGGGCAAAACATTGAACTCCTGGCGGTGCTGCAGGCCGAAGCTGCCGAAGCCGGTGATTTGCATCTGGGCACCCTCGAAGGTCCCGCGCTGCATCTGCTCGACCTGCCTTACGAACTGGATCGCGACCGCGAAATCCAGCGCTGATCGCAGCATTTGTTGCAACACCCTAGAGAGTTTAAATGAGCGAACTGGCGGAAAAAGTCCAACAGGATTTGGTTGCGGCCATCGATAACGATGACCTGGTTCTGCCCACGTTGCCGGAAGTGGCCCTGCAGATTCGCAAGGCCGCTGAAGACCCGGAAATCAGCGTCAGCGACCTGAGCAAAGTGATCGGCCGTGACACGGCACTGTCGGCGCGCCTGATCAAAGTGGTCAACAGCCCGCTGCTGCGCGCCGCGCAGGAAGTCACCGACCTGCACACAGCCATCACCCGGTTGGGCATCAATTACAGCAGCAACCTGGCCATCGGCCTGGTGATGGAGCAGATCTTTCACGCCCGCTCGGAAGTGGTCGAACAGAAGATGCGCGAAGTCTGGCGCAAGAGCCTGGAAATTGCCGGGGTCAGTTACGCGTTGTGCCGCCGCTACACGCAACTCAAGCCCGATCAGGCAGCCCTTGGCGGGCTGGTGCATCAGATCGGGGTACTGCCGATTCTGACTTACGCCGAAGATCATTATGAGCTGCTGTCGGATCCGGTCAGCCTCAACCATGTGATCGACCATATTCACCCGTTGCTCGGCGACAAGTTGCTGCGCGTGTGGGAGTTTCCGGAACGATTGGTGGAGTTGCCGGGGCGCTATCAGGACTTCAAGCGCGACTCGACTGCTATTGACTATGTCGATCTGGTGCAGGTGGCGAGCCTGTATTGCCACAAGGGCACTGACCACCCGTTTGCGCGGATTGATCCACTGAGCGTGCCGGCGTTCAGAAAGCTTGGGATTGATCCGGAAAACAAAGCGCTGTGTGAAGATCTGGAAGAGTCGCGGACGATGTTTTATTGATCCGGAACCGAGGCGCGACCTTCGCGAGCAAGCTCGCTCCCACATTGGAATGCATTCCAGAGTGGGAGCGAGCTTGCTCGCGAAGGGGCCAGCAAACCACCACAATCAGCCGGCGATAAAACTGACCCGCACCTTCAACCCCGCCTGCTCGCCATCATGCAAGGTGATCTGCGCCAGATGCGCCCGGCAGATCTCGCCAACAATCGCCAGGCCCAAGCCTGAACCCGCCACCTGCTGATTGCGCCGATAGAAGCGCTCGAACACCCGATCGCGCTCTTCCAGCGGAATCCCCGGGCCGTCATCTTCAACCTCCAGCACCGCCGGCGCCGTCACCCGCAAAATCACGTTGCCGCCCGATGGCGTGTGCGCCAAAGCGTTGTCCACCAGATTGCTCAGCAACTCATTCAACAACGTCGGTTCACCGCGCAGCCACACCGGTTCGTCCGCCTCGAGCGCCAGGGCCACCCCGCGCTTGTGCGCCAGTGGCGCCATGGCCATGCCCAGTTCTCGGGCCAACTGACTCAGATCGAGCAACTGCGCGCCGCCCTCGGCAATCGCCCGGGCGCCGTTTTCGACCCGCGCCAGCGACAGCAACTGATTGGCCAGATGCGTCAGGCGATCAGTGCTTTGTGCGGAGGACTCCAGCGTCGAACGCCAGACCTCGGCATCATTGGAACGCAGGCCCAGCTCAAGCCGCGCCTTCAGCGCTGCCAAAGGCGTACGCAACTCATGGGCGGCATCGGCAATGAACTGCGCCTGTCGCTCAAACTGGCCACGCAAGCGCTCGGTGAAGTGGTTAAGCCCGCGCACCAGCGGCCACAGTTCATGTTGCACTTCAACCAATGGCAACGGGCGCAAGTCGTCGGGCTGACGCTCTTCCACCGCCGTGCGCAAGCGCTCCAATGGGCGCAGTGCCGCACTGACCGCGAACCAGACCAGCAACAACGCGCCAATCGCCAGCATGCCCAAACGCAGCAAGGTATCGGCGGCCAGACTGCGCGCCATGCTCACCCGCGCTTCGTCGGTTTCGGCCACGCGGATTTCCGCCATGCCATTCATGTTCGGCTCCGTCACCGCCTTGAGCAGACTGACCACGCGTACGTTCTGACCGTTGTAGGTGGCGTTGTAGAAGCGCGCCAACGCGGGATAACTGTCCGTTCGCGGCGTCCCCGGTGGCGGGCCGGGGAGGTTTTCGTAGCCGGAAATCAGCTTCTGATGGATATCGTTGACCTGATAGTAAATCCGCCCGGCGCTGTCGTAAGCGAAGGTATCGAGTGCGACGTAGGGCACATCGGCGCTCAGTGTGCCGTCACGCTGCGACAGGCCCGCAGCGATGGTCCGCGCCGAGGCCAGCAACGTGCGGTCATACGCGGTGTCGGCGGCTTCGCGACCATTCCAGTACGCGCTCAAACCGCTGGCGAGCATCAGCACCACCAGCAGCAATGCGAGGTTCCACAGCAAACGCCAGCGCAGGCTGCTGGGCTTATGCATCGCGGCTTTCCAGCAGATAACCCAGACCACGGAACGTCACGATCGCCACCGGTTGGCCGTCGAGTTTCTTGCGCAAGCGGTGCACGTAGATTTCGATAGCATCGGGGCTGGCCTCTTCGTCGAGGCCGAACACCTGGGACGCCAGTTGCTCCTTGCTCATCACCCGCCCCGGCCGGGCGATCAGCGCTTCGAGCACCGCTTGTTCGCGGGACGTCAGCGTCAGCAACTCTTCGCCGAGGGTGAAGCGCCGGGTGTCGAGGTCGTAGGCCAGCACACCGCAGCGCTGCTGGCGTTCACCACCGAGGACACTGCGGCGCAGCAAAGCTTTGACGCGTGCTTCCAGTTCAGTCAGCTCGAACGGTTTGGCGAGGTAATCGTCGGCGCCCAGATTGAGGCCATGGACGCGATCCTTCACATCGCTGCGCGCCGTCAGCATCAACACTGGCAGATTCTTGCCGCGTGCGCGCAAACGCGCGAGCACCTCGAAACCGTCCATGCGCGGCAGGCCGACATCGAGGATCGCTACGGCGTATTCCTCGCTGCCCAGCGCCAGATCGGCAGCCACGCCATCGTGCAACACATCCACGGTCAGACCGGTGCTTTTGAGCGCCTGTGCAACGCTTTCGGCCAGTTGCAGATGGTCTTCGACGAGCAGAACACGCATGGATTTTTACCTCGTTCAGGAATGGCCAACGCCACGCTTTGCCGCGGAGTTTACAGCCGCAACCGCCGCTGTGAAGCCCGAAAACCTTGAAAGTCAGCTGAAAGGTTAGTGAAAGGTTAGCCGGTTAGAGTCGGCCCACGGACAGTCCGAACTGCCGTCGCTGATGCCACACAGCGTAAAGAAAAACGCCTTGAAGCGTTTTCGACCAATAAGAACAATAAACGGAGTACACCCGCATGCCGTCCATGCAGCCTCAGGCCTCCACGCCTGTTCGCCCTTCCCGTTTCAGCCACACCGCCCTCGCCAGTGCCGCCGCCCTTGCCGGTTTTTCGCCGTTGAGTTTTGCCGACTTCATTGACGACAGCAGCGCCACGTTCGAAACCCGCAACATGTATTTCAATCGCGACTTTCGCGATGGCACCAGTGCTCAACAGTCCAAGCGTGACGAATGGGCTCAGGGATTCATGCTCAATCTGCAATCGGGTTACACCGACGGCACCGTCGGGTTCGGTGTCGATGCGCTGGGCATGCTCGGGGTAAAACTTGATTCAAGCCCGGACCGCACCGGTACCGGCCTGCTGCCGACCCATGATGACGGACGCGCGGCGGATGAATACTCCAAAGTCGGCCTGACCGGCAAAGTGAAAATTTCCGCCACCGAGCTGAAAATCGGCAGCCTGATTCCTGAACTGCCGATCCTCAAACCGAACGACGGGCGCATCCTGCCGCAGACCTTTGAAGGCGGCTTGCTGACCTCCAAAGAGATCAAGAACCTGACCTTCACCGGCGGCCGCCTGGAGAAAGCCAAGGATCGCGACAGCACCGATTTCGAGGACATCGCCCTCAACAACAAGAACAGCCGTTTTGCCGGCACCGCTGCCGGCAAGCACTTCGATTTTGGCGGCGTCGACTACAAGTTCACCGACAAGATCACCGGCAGTTACCACTTCGCCCAACTCGACGAAGTCTACAACCAGCACTTCTTCGGCCTCGTTGCCTCGCGACCTATGGGTCCCGGCACGTTTGCCACTGACCTGCGTTTCGCCGTCAGTGATGATCAGGGCGCAGCCCGTGGCGGCGAGATCGACAACCGCTCGCTCAACGGTCTGGTCAGCTATGCGCTGAGCGGCCACAAGTTCAGCGCCGGTTATCAGCACATGTCTGGCGACAGCGCCTTCCCTTATGTCGATGGCAGCGACCCGTACCTGGTCAACTTCGTGCAGATCAACGACTTCGCCGGAGCTGAAGAACGCTCCTGGCAGGCTCGCTACGACTTCGACTTCGCCAAACTCGGCATTCCAGGCCTGAGCTTCATGAGCCGCTACTTGAGCGGTGACAACATCAAGCTCAAGAACGGTGAAAAAGGCAAAGAGTGGGAACGCAACACCGAGATCAAATATGTAGTACAAAGCGGCGCCTTGAAGGATGTCGCCGTGCGTTTGCGTAATGCCACTTACCGCTCCAACTACTCGGCTCGCGATGCAGACGAAGTGCGTTTGCTGGTGAGCTATAGCGTTGCACTTTGGTAAATGCCCGTAAGTGAAAAACACGTCGAATAACAACAATGCCCGTGGAGAATCGAATGAACCTGTCACTGCGTAAAGTTGCACTGGCCGCCAGTTGCATCCTGTTTGCCGGCCAACTGATGGCCGAACCGAAACGTCCGGAATGTATCGCCCCGGCCTCCCCCGGCGGTGGTTTCGACCTGACCTGCAAACTGGCGCAGAGCGCCTTGGTCAACCAGAAACTGCTGACCAAACCGATGCGCGTGACCTACATGCCCGGCGGTGTCGGCGCGGTGGCGTACAACGCCGTGGTCGCGCAACGTCCGGCGGATGCCGGCACGCTGGTGGCGTGGTCGAGCGGTTCGCTGTTGAACCTGGCTCAGGGCAAGTTCGGTCGCTTCGATGAGACCAACGTGCGCTGGCTGGCAGCGGTTGGCACCAGCTACGGCGCCATCGCGGTGAAGAGCGATTCGCCCTACAAGACCCTCGACGATCTCGTTCAGGCACTGAAGAAAGATCCAAGCTCCGTGGTGATCGGCTCCGGCGGCACCGTCGGCAGCCAGGACTGGATGCAAACTGCACTGATCGCCAAGGCTGCCGGGATCAACCCGCGTGACCTGCGTTATGTTGCGCTTGAAGGTGGCGGCGAAATCGCTACCGCCCTGCTCGGTGGTCACATTCAGGTCGGCAGTACCGACATCTCCGACTCCATGCCGCACATCCAGAGCGGTGACATGCGCCTGCTCGCGGTGTTCGCCGACAAACGTCTCGACGAGCCGGAGATGAAAGACATCCCGACCGCTCGCGAGCAAGGCTATGACATTGTCTGGCCAGTGGTACGCGGCTTCTACCTCGGGCCAAAAGTCAGCGATGAAGACTACGCCTGGTGGAAAGACGCGTTCGACAAACTGCTGGCCTCCGAGGATTTCGCCAAGCTGCGCGATCAGCGTGAACTGTTCCCGTTCGCCATGACCGGCCCGGAACTGGACACCTACGTGAAGAAGCAGGTGGCGGACTACAAAGTGCTGGCCAAAGAGTTCGGCCTGATCCAGTGATCGCCTCTGTCTAGCGGCTGCGTTCCCGATGACGGGGACGCGGCACAGGAGCTCCCATGCTTATTCAACGCATTTTCGCCTCAGTGCTGTTGCTGGTCTGTGCCGGCCTGGCACTGATGGCGTGGCCGTACCAAGCGGCTTTTTCCTACGAACCGGTGGGCCCGCGCGCCTTCCCTCTGCTGATGCTCGGCCTGATGGGCGCGGCGCTGCTGTACATGGTGTTCCGCCCGGCACCGATCAAACACAGCGATGACGAGCCGCCACTGGATCGCGAAACCCTGATCAAGATCGCCGCTTGCGTCGTCCTGCTGCTGGTATTCGCCGGCACGTTCGAACCACTGGGTTTCATCATCGCCAGCATCATCACCGGCGTTCCGATGGCTCGCCTGTACGGCGGCCGCTGGCTACCGAGTGTGGTGATCATCAGCCTGATGGCGATCGGTCTTTACCTGCTGTTCGACCGTGTGATGGACGTTCCGCTGCCTCTCGGCCTGCTCAGCGTTCTGGAGAACTGATATGGATACTCTTGGCTATTTGGGTCAGGGTTTCGGCGTCGCGCTGAGCCCGTACAACCTGGTGACCGCGCTGTGCGGCACACTGATCGGCACCGTCGTCGGCCTGTTGCCGGGCCTGGGCCCGATCAACGGCGTAGCATTGCTGATCCCGATCGCATTTGCCCTCGGCCTGCCACCGGAGTCGGCGTTGATCCTGCTGGCAGCGGTGTATCTGGGCTGCGAATACGGCGGCCGGATCAGTTCGATCCTGCTGAACATTCCAGGCGAAGCCTCCACCGTGATGACCACCCTCGACGGTTACCCGATGGCCCGCAAAGGCCTGGCCGGTGTGGCGCTGTCGCTGTCGGCGTGGAGTTCGTTCATAGGCGCGTTCATTGCCACCTGCGGCATGGTCCTCTTCGCACCGTTGCTGGCGAAATGGGCGATTGCTTTTGGCCCCGCGGAATATTTTGTGCTGATGGTGTTTGCGATCGTCTGTCTCGGCGGCATGGCCGGTGACCGTCCGCTGAAAACATTCATTGCCGCGTTGATCGGTCTGTTCCTGTCAACGGTCGGCATCGATGCCAACAGCGGTGTGTACCGCTTCACCGGCGACAACATTCACCTGACCGACGGCATTCAGTTCGTCGTGTTGGTGCTGGGTCTGTTCTCGATCAGCGAAATTCTCCTGCTGCTGGAAAAAACCCACCATGGCCAGGAAGCGGTGAAAGCCACCGGCCGGATGATGTTCAACTTCAAGGAAGCGGCCTCGGTATTCGTGGTCAACGTCCGTTGCGGCGTGCTGGGTTTCATCATGGGCGTGTTGCCGGGTGCCGGCGCGACCCTCGCCAGTGCCGTGGCCTATATGACCGAAAAACGTCTGGCCGGCGCCAGCGGCAAGTTCGGTGAAGGTGACCCCCGTGGCCTCGCCGCGCCGGAAACCGCGATCGGCGGCGCAGCCTGCGGTGCGCTGGTGCCGATGCTGACCCTCGGCGTTCCCGGCTCGGGCACCACGGCGGTGATGATCGGCGCCCTGTCGCTGTACAACATCACCCCGGGTCCGCTGCTGTTCCAGCAGCAACCGGACATCGTCTGGGGCCTGATCGCCTCGTTGTTCATCGCCAACATCATGCTGGTGATCCTCAACATCCCCATGATCCGCATCTTCACCCGCATCCTTGCCGTGCCGAACTGGGCACTGGTGCCAGTGATCGCGATCATCACCGGGATCGGCGTCTACGCGGTGCACGCCACTACGTTCGACCTGTTCCTGATGATCGGTATCGGCATCTTCGGTTACATCCTGCGCAAGCTGGACTTCCCGCTGTCGCCGCTGCTGTTGGGCTTCATCCTCGGCGAGTTGATGGAGCAGAACCTGCGTCGCGCCCTGTCGATTTCCAACGGTGCGCTGGAAATCCTCTGGTCGAGCCCGATCACTCTCGGTGTCTGGGTGCTGACGGCGATCATGCTGCTGATGCCGATCATCCGCATCTGGCGCAAACGTTCGGTCGCGCGCCGCGCCATTGCCGATGTTTGATCGTGCTTCACTGAAATCCTGGTGGGGAACCCCGCTGGTCGGTCTGCTTGGCGGTTACCTCGCCAGCCAGATCGGCTGGCCACTGCCGTGGATGGTCGGCTCGTTGCTGGCGATCATCCTCGTGCGCTGCCTGACCCCGTGGCAACTGACGGAAATCCCTGGCGGCCGCAAGTGCGGTCAGTGGATCGTCGGCATCGGGATTGGCCTGCACTTCACCCCGGTGGTGATGGAGCAGGTGCTCAGTCATTTCGGATTGATCTTCTTCGGTGCGCTGGTCACCAGTTTGTCGGCGGTGGTCGGCGTCTGGCTGATGCGCCGCACCGGCGAGGATCGCGCCACAGCATTTTTTTCCAGCATGCCCGGCGGTTCCGGGGAGATGGTCAACCTCGGCGCCCGTAACGGCGCGATGCTCAGCCACGTCGCGGCGGGGCAAAGTTTGCGGGTGCTGGTGGTGGTGCTGTGTGTGCCGGCGGCGTTCAAATATTTGCTCGGCGACGGCACACCGATTTCCCACGCTGGCAGCGTCGATTGGCGCTGGCTGGCGATTCTGTTTCCGGCGGGCGGTTTGCTTGCGTGGCTCTGGCAGCGTCTGCGCCAACCCAATCCGTGGCTGTTCGGGCCGTTGCTGGTGAGTGCGGCGGTGAGCATTGGCTGGGATTTACACATTGGTTTGCCCAATGGCGGCAGTCAGATTGGTCAGTGGTTGATTGGCAGCGGTCTGGGTTGTCACTTCAATCGGCAGTTTTTCCGCCGTGCACCTTCATTCATGGGGCGGACGTTGATCGGCACAGCGTTGACCATGTTGATTGCGACACTGGCGGCGTTGGGGTTGAGTGCTTTGACCCATCTGGATCTGCGTTCGCTGACGCTGGGCATGATGCCCGGCGGGATTGCCGAGATGAGTCTGACGGCAGAGACGCTGCAATTGTCGGTGCCGTTGGTGACGGCGATGCAGGTGATGCGGTTGCTGTTTGTGCTGTTTCTGGCGGAGCCGTTGTTCAAGTACTGGAATCGTAATCCCGAGTAAGTCTGCAAGACCGAGTTGCCTTCTTCGCGAGCAAGCTCGCTCCCACATTGGTCATGTGAACGCCGCAAAACCAATGTGGGAGCGAGCTTGCTCGCGAAGGGGCCCGCTCAGCCAACCGATCAAATCGGCGGCAAACGCCACTCGATCGGCGTCTCGCCATTCTGCTCGAGAAACTTGTTGGTCCGGCTGAAGTGTCCACAACCCAAGAACCCGCGATATGCCGACAATGGTGACGGATGCACCGACGTCAGCACCAGATGCTTGGTCGCATCGATCAGCTTCTGCTTGCTCTGCGCATGGGCGCCCCAAAGCATGAACACCAGATGCGGCTGGCGCTCGCTGACCAGTTCAATGATCCGGTCGGTGAAAAACTGCCAGCCCTTGTCTTTATGCGCATTGGCGTTGGCGCGCTCGACGGTCATGGTGGTGTTGATCATCAACACACCCTGATCGGCCCAGCTCTGCAGGTAGCCGTGATTGGGAATATCGATGTTCAGGTCGCGCTTCAACTCTTTATAGATGTTGACCAGCGACGGCGGCGCCGGCACGCCCGGTTGCACCGAGAAGCATAAGCCGTGGGCCTGGCCCGGGCCGTGATACGGGTCCTGGCCGAGGATCACCACCTTCACTTTATCCAGCGGCGTCGAGTTCAGCGCGTTGAAAATCATCGGTCCCGGCGGATAGATTTCCTTGCCGGCCGCCCGCTCCTGCTGCAGAAACTGGCGCAACTCTGCCATGTAAGGCTGGTCGAACTCAGCACGCAGTGCCTCCTTCCAGCTCGGTTCGAGTTTGATACGGTCGTCAGCAGTCATGGTCATACCCGGCAAAAACAATGGGGCGAACCCTAGGAAAGCCGACCACGCTTGTCAATTGATCTGATGCAGATCCGGCACTTTCCCACACAACGATCATACTGATCGTTCAAATTCCCGATCGAGGTCACGATGAATCTGCACGTCGAAGAACTCACCGGCACCGACGGCGCCCGCATCGGTATCGCCAGCCTGGATGCTGAAAAATCGCTGAATGCGCTGTCCCTGCCAATGATCAACGCCCTCAGCGACAAGCTAAACGCCTGGGCCAAGGATCCACAAATCGTCTGCGTCCTGCTGCGCGGTAACGGCGCCAAGGCCTTCTGCGCCGGCGGCGATGTGCGCAGCCTGGTCGAGGCCTGTCGCGCCCATCCCGGCGAAGTCCCGCCGCTGGCTGCGCAGTTTTTCAGCGCGGAATATCGCCTGGATTACAGCCTGCACACCTATCCGAAACCGTTGATCTGTTGGGGCCATGGCTATGTGCTCGGCGGCGGCATGGGCCTGTTGCAAGGCGCGAGTACGCGGATCGTCACACCGAGCAGCCGTTTGGCCATGCCGGAAATCACCATTGGTCTGTATCCGGACGTCGGCGCCAGTTGGTTTCTCGCGCGGCTGCCGGGCAAACTCGGTTTGTTTCTGGGCCTGACCGGTGCGCACATGAACAGTCGTGATGCGATCGATCTGGATCTGGCTGATCGCTTCCTGCTTGACGAACAACAACCGCAACTGATCGAAGGCCTGCTGCAACTGAATTGGCAGGAACAGACCGACATGCAGCTCAACAGTCTGCTCAAGGCCCTGCAGCAGGAAGCCGTGGCGCAGATGCCCGAGGCACAGTGGTTGCCACGTCGTCAGCAGATCGACGAACTGCTCGACGTCAGCGACGTGACCTGCGCCTGGAAAGCCATCAGCCTGCAACGCGACAGCATCGATCCGTTGATTGCCCGGGCAGCGAAAACCATGAGCGAAGGCTCACCACTGACCGCGCATCTGGTCTGGGAACAGATCATCCGCGCCCGCCATATGTCGCTGGCCGAAGTCTTTCAGATGGAATACACCCTGAGTCTCAATTGCTGCCGGCATCCGGAATTCAGCGAAGGGGTTCGCGCGCGGTTGATCGACAAGGATCAGAAGCCGCACTGGCATTGGCCGGACGTCAATCACGTGCCGGATGCAGTGGTCGAGGCGCACTTTCACAAGGTTTGGGAGGGCCGACATCCGTTGGCGGATCTGACGCAGTATTGAACTGACGCGATGCTCGCGATGACGACTGGATCCCCATCGCGAGCTGCCTCAATCGGTCGCCATAAGACTCAGACATTCAGCTCGTAAAACTGAATGATCTCCGTCATCGCCCGCTGCGCTTCTTCGTCGCCCTTTATCAAAATGTCTTCGACATCCCTCAATGGCGGAAGAGGATGCAGACGTTCAGCAATCTGCATCGCGCTGTAGTCTTGAGTCGCTGTTCCTTCGCTGACTCTTATGAAGCCGATAGCGCTTTCGCCTGCGGCAAAATGATTGGAAACCCGGATTTTCGGTGCCATGCCGTAATCCACCACGATCACCAGATCATCGCGCTCACGGTGAAACTTCAAGTTGTCGATCGTCAGCCTGCGTTCGGAAAAGTCGATCCCGTCAAGGCCGTCTCCGCGATTGATGATCACGTCCCTGCCGAGGCCATCGTATCGGTAGATATCATTTCCGGCGCCGCCGGTTAGCGTGTCATTGCCCGGTCCACCCAACAGCAGATCATCACCGGGGCTGCCCGTGAGCACGTCATCCCCTTCCATGCCTCGGATTTCCCCCGCGCCGCTTATCGTGTCGTTGCCTCGACCACCGACTAACGGCAGCGCCCGTCCGTCTCGCAGAGACGTAAAACGCGTTGAATTGTTAACGGTTACACCCGTATGAAAAGTCTCGGGCGCAGGGCCTAGCTGACTTGACTCCAAGAGTTGTTTCAAACTCACGACCGACCCATCGGCGAAATTCAAGAGCTCAATCCCGGCCCCCTCGAGTTCACCATTGAGGGGCAAGACGATGCGAACTTTCTGTATCCCACCCCAATTGATATCGAGTGTCGGATGGAGCATTTTCGCTCTTGGCGGATTGCGGTGTGCCCCGCGACCTGGGTTGGGTTCCAGTTCGACATGTGTGGTTTCTATCAGCGCAGCACCCCAGCTCAATTGCAGTGCATCGCACTGCGCATCTGCTGGAAGGACGACAGTGTCCTGATCGATCAATCCGTACTCGTCTTTCCACCCCGCTGCGCCAACTTCTGCTCGGTGGAAAACAGGGTTCGGTACATCCGCAATCGTGGTAGTTGCTCCGGCGTGCGCTTGCACGATGTAGGTATCGGCACCGTCTTCACCGTAAAGCCAATCATCCCCTGCCCCGCTGACCAGATAGTCGGCGCCCTCGGAGCCCAGCAAGGTATCGTCACCTGCACCTGCGGATAAAAACGCGCCCGGTGTTCTGTCGCCGACAGTGCCGTAGTCAAGTGGGGAGCCTGCATAGGCGACAATCAGATCGTCTCCCGCGCCGCCGTGGAAAACGTTTTCCACTTCGACGTTGACTCGCCCGCCGGCATCGTCGCCTGGGACGATTTTGCGTTTGATCGTTTCAGTTGTGACATCCCAGCGAAACGCCTTGGGCACCGTTTCCCCCGAACCGAAGCTTGCTGCCGGATAGATGTACCAGCCCTCAAGCGCGCCGGATTCCTTACGGTCTTCAACCAATACATCTCCCGTATTGAATGAAAAGCCGGTGGCCGAGCCGGATCGATAATAGCGAGGCGCTTGACGTGAAGAGGCTATCGTCCCATCGGCTTTCACCTGTTTATGTTCGACACGAGTTGTGGTTTTCGACTGCCTTTCACTGACCACGGCATGCCCTGCATCAACCTTCATCCATGACGGCGTTTCAGACAGTGTTCCCGCTTCTACGCTGTCATCGCTCAGCTCGGTGTGAGTGATGTAACCGGTGTCGCTAGTCGTGATATGACTGCGAACCCAGACGCCTTGATCACTCAAGGTGAAACCTGTGGCGTGTTTGCGGGCGGAGCGTCTGGATTTGATTTGCGCGAGGAATTTTTCAGTCCAGTCAACGGAGTGATCAGATGCCACAGGGCGTTGCGCCGCGATGGTTACATCGTCTGGCAGAACCGGGTCATCAACTTTGCTTTGCTGGATTCCTGTGGCGGTTACAACTTCCGGTACAGGTGACTCGGGCACCTTTATCGGCGGCAATGTTTTGCGCAGGACATCCTCATAACCAAGTACAACGCCATCGCTGAAACTGAATGTGGAATCCTTCCACTGCTCGTGACTCTTGATGAGTATCGCGTCGCCCGCGCCATTGAACAGCCGCAATACCCGGCCTACGGAAACATCAATGATGTCGGCTTTCAAACTTTCCGCAGAGAACCCGGCACCGAACTTGATGACATTGCTGCCACCTGAATCGGTAATAACGTCAAGACCATCACCCACCCCGAAATAGTAAACATCAGCGCCGTCATGGCCCTCCATCACGTCGTTACCGGCTCCGCCATCAAAAACGTTATTGCCGGAATCGCCACGAAGGTGGTCTACACCCTCCCCGCCCAACAACGTGTCGTTGCCACCACCGCCCAGCAAGGTATCGTTGCCTGAACCACCGTCCAGATAATCTGCGCCATGTTCGGCTTCGGCTGTCTGCGCGTAGTCGCCGGATAAAATGTCATCATCAGCGCCGCCATAAAGCGTGTCGGCGCCCAAGCCGCCCAAAAGGGTATCGTTTCCTTCATCGCCTTGAAGGTAATCATTGTTGATTCCACCTGGCTGCAGGTTGGACACATCGCCATCCAGCGCGTCAGCTCCTGCCCCACCGATCAGGGTATCGGAACCACCCATTCCATGAAGTGTGTCATCGCCCGCTCCACCATCAAGTAAATCATTGCCGTGGTACCGAATTGGATGCTCAGCATAATCCCCGGCCAGCGCGTCGTTACCCTCACCTCCGAACAGCAGATCATCCGCCCCGCCCCCCAAAAGTGTGTCGTCTCCCGCACCACCGTCCAGCAGGTCATTTCCAAAAAAATGGGCGGCGTCACCGGCAACGCCGCTCAGTACATCGTCATCCCCGTGGAGAGTGTCATTACCTGAGCCACCATAAATCGCATCGGCTCCACCGTTACCAGCGAGCCAATCATCGCCAATGCCACCGTCCAATACATCGTTGCCATGGTGTTTGCTTTGCAGTCCACCTCCCCAGTCGAGGTTATCTCCCATCATTGTGTCGTTACCGCTTCCTCCGGCCAGCGTGTCATTCCCGCCATCCCCTCCAAGAAGATCATCTTCAGTTCCGCCATCAAGCAGATCCTCGCCCCATCCGCCATTGAGAACATCGCGACCGCCCTGGCCGTAGAGAACATCGTTATCGCCCTCCGTCGAACTATTAAAGGAGGCCTTTGAAAAGACAGTTCGGTGACTGGTGACACCACCGTCTATAAGAACGTCGACGCGTTTGAATCCCCATTTCTGCTCCAGCGCGCCCGTCGTTTCATCCCCTGATAAAACGTCATCTCCCGCACCTCCAATCAGCGTATCCCGATCGTTACCACCCAGAAGCACGTCCTGGGATGCCGTACCGATGAGCAAATCGTGACCTGCCCCGCCATCAAGCCAATCGCCTCGAGCGGCTTTCCCTTTAGAGTCGCCAGCGGCCATGGCTTTTTCGAGCGTCGTCTGTTTATCCCCAAACAACTGATCGTTTCCGTCCTTGCCGAACAATCGGTCTGATCCACCAAGTCCGAGAATGACGTCGTCTTTTGCAGAGCCGTAGAGCACATCGGCCTTGTTTCTCTGTTTTACGTTGGGCAATAGCAAGGCGTTGCCCAGCTCATCGTATGAGAACTGATCACCGGGAACATTGGGGTCGATATCTTTCGCTTTCCAGTCGCCCTGGAGAACCAGATCGGGAGCAGAGACCGTATGGTTTTGGTGTTCAGGAAGTCGGATGCCAAGCATCCCGGGGCGGAAGTTCTTGATAACGACGAGGTCGTTCAGGCCATATTTGATGTTGAGGGTGGGTTCAGTGAGTTCTTCGATGAGGGTCAGGGTGATGGCCTGATCCTCGGTCGACCAGATATTGCTCAAAGGGGCTCGGCGTTTGAGTGAAGGAATCGGCGAACCGTTGATCCATAGCTGCCCATTGGCGTTGGCGTCGAAGATCTCATCGATGCCATCACCGCTGGAAAACTCATAGCGGTCGCTGCCTTCGCCACCGCTCAAAGAGTCGTTACCCTTTCCTCCGACCAGAACATCATCACCGGCCATTCCGTGCAACGCATCATTGCCGTCGCCTCCGCCAAGCAAGTCGTTGCCGCGTCCACCCTCGATGACATCGTGACCTGCCAGTCCGTTGATCGTGTCATTGCCCGCGCCGCCATACAGATGATCAGTGTTCGCATCGCCCGCGAAAGACCGCGCACCGTCATCGCCGAACATGACCAGCGGATTCAACACACCGGTGGTCATCGGCGCCTGTTTGGCTGAGGCGAGATCGGAGTAGGAAAACTTCTGCAGCGAGTGTTCTCCAAACGAGCCCTGGGTTCGGGCAATCAACCGGGCCAACATCTGCGCACGATCGACAAGCCATTGCGCGGTGATGAAACCTTCGCCGGTCAGCGGATCGTAGAGTTCCAGTCCGCGTGCGGGGTAACCGTCATCGCGTTCGATGACGATTTCACTGAGTTGCTTCAGGGAATTGCGCAACGCCAGGCCGATGGGTGTCGACTCGCCAGCCAGTTTTGCCCATGAATTGGCGTTTCCGTATTCACCTATTGATCGGGTGACGATGCTTTGGGACTGCTCCGGTGAAAATGCCGAGAAGAATGCGTAAGCGTTGGTGGCGAAGGTCTCATCGGTGGTAGCTGGCGCTGCTGAATCGCCGTCGTAGGTGCGCTTGAACATGTCGAGGAATTCGTTCTGGCCATAGCGCAGTATCAGGTCGACCACGACGGAAACCGGCGTGCCTTTAACGACATGCTGAATCAGCGGATTGAGGCTGCCACTGGCGAGCGCGATATTGATTTGCTCTGGCACGACGGAAAGCAGACTTTGCAATGGATTGACGCCGAAATTGCTGATCGCCGCTCGCAGGCCGACACTGTAGGAATCGATGGCGAACAGAATATTTTTATAGTCATCGAGCCTGTTGGCTTTTGTTTGAGTCGGCGGGCCGCCATCTTCCCCTTGCGCATCACCCGCAGAGATCAATCTCCAGGTTTCATAGGGCGGCGCTCCACCCAACAGGCTGAATCCGACTGTCCCTGACCAGCCGGCGTTATGGCTCACGGCGGTATCCTTCTCTCCGCAAGCCTCACTAAACAGTGCCTTGCCGATCGCACTGGCATCAATCTCTGCAATCTGGCTGATGGATGGAACCGTCCAGGGTGCCAGCCGACCCGCGAGGGATCCGTCGATCAAGGTATTGATGAAATTGGCGGCGACCTGATTCGATGACAGCTGCATCAGGTTTTCACTGAAGATTTTATTCAATCTCAGTTCACCTTGCCGCGAGGTGTAGCCGCGAATCAGGGCGGAGTAGGCACCGTTTCCACCGTTGGCATCAATGGCCACGGCAAGCCAGAGCCTGGCGCTTTTCAGAATTTTTCCCGCTTCATTATCGACAACGATAACCTCAGAAACTCTTCCGCCAATAATATCGAATAGTTTTTGATACAGGGGAGCGCAGCTAGCCCCTGCTATTCCCAGTGCCTCGTACTCAATTTTTTTTGAGAGAAGCCTCATACCTTTGCAAATATTGGCTGCGTTAAAGATCGCTGTTTTTTCAATATCGCTAAAAACATAAGTCATCGTTACTTCCTTGTAATAACTGAGCGTGAAAGATAATCACTGAGAAACTTGAGCATCTCAGGTGTTTCGCGTAATGACGATAGACCTAGGTCTACGCTGCCGTGCCCCCCAGCAAAGTCAAAGCTATCCAGATTGACAGTGCAGAAAAAGTTCAACTTGCCAAAATCCAGATTTTCCAATTCTGATCTGCTGAACCTTGCCAATTTCTCGTCAGTCAGTTGTTCCTCGGAAGCCGGGCGAATCAAACCGTCACAGCCTATCAACCGAGGGGTGCCATCACGCCGCGGCCAGCCAGTAATGACAAACGTTCTGACGGAATCCACATTCTTGAAATGCGGCGGCGGAGCATCCAGCCAAATCTCTAACCCCGGATAATTAGTCAACTTCACAATCAACTCATCGGGCCAGTTGACGTGTCGATAGCCCCGCTCATGGGGCTCGGTAGTCTCTTTTTTTGTATAAAGCCCGGCGGTCAATTTATAAAGACGCCAACTTTCAGGAATCGGCTTTACACTCTGATCGTGGTACGACCGTATCTCCGTCCCGGTCCACCAGAAATGCCCCTTGAGTGTATTGGCCAGACACGCTTTCTTATTTGCCAGTTCAGGCATGCCCACATAAAACTCCGGGACCAGAGTCTTATCCACATAGCTACCGCCCAGTATGGGCACCTGCTTCATGCTCGCCAGCTTCTTTTGACAGGCCTCCTGATCCGCGTAATAGATTGCCATCGCCTCGGCGACTTGTTCTTCACGGATATAAAAATCCACCACGCAATAACAGGCATAAATAAACAAGCCGTATTTCAACAACTTCTTAAACCATTTAACCCATGCCTTACGCGACATCCGGAGCATTTCAAATCTCCCTGTCAAACTGACGAGCAGGCTGTTTCTTGAGATGCCCGAACATCGCGCTTTCAAATACGTCAAAGTAGTGTTTCGTGCCGTACGCCACATCAAATCTGCTCGCCGTCAACTTCGCAGCGCTACGAAGGCAGTCGTACTCATCAACGGAATCAAGAACCTTGGCAATACGTTTGGCGATACCGTGATGATCGAAGAAATCCACCAGCATTCCATTGTGACCATCGATGATCACCTCCCTTACCGGAGCCGTATCCGACGCTACTACCACACACCCAGCCGCCATCGCCTCCAGTAACGACCACGACATAACAAACGGATACGTCAAATAAACATGAACCTTTGAACAGTCCAGAACTGCCCGATAAGTCTGGTAAGGAAGCTTCCCTGTGAAATGAACGGTGGAATGATCGAAACTTACCTCTGCCTCCATCCTGCTGCGCCAGTTTGCATAGCCAACCGGCTTACCCCCATAACTGACGTCATCACCGCCCACTATGATTATCTGCGCACCGGGACACTCAGCCTGAATATGCGGGATCGCTCGCATAAAACTGTGAAACCCGCGATAAGGCTCAAGATTCCTCGCGACATAAGTAACGATCGGCTGCCCGGTTCTCAGTTCGACGCCATTGGGCAACCTGACGGCCCCCGCTTTCGCCAAGCAAGAACTTTGAATGACGCCCTCGTGAATAACCCGAATGGCCGGCTGATAAGCTGCAGGAAACAGACTGCGCTGCCACCGCGTGGGCGCAATGGCAATGTCACATTGCTCAAGATTCAAAAGATGCAGCGAATTGAGCACTCGCAGCCTTGATGACTCTCTTGTTGCTCGCGGGAATTCAGGGTCGAACCCGGAATCTGCGCCCTGCGCCCGATAGTAATATTCGCAATAGTGAATAAGCGGCGCGTCAGGATAGACATCCTTGACGAAGAGCGTTTCCCCCCATCCGGGATGAGCGAGAATTACGTCCGGCCGATAACCCGAATGTTTCAGCCGGCTCAGAATTTCAAAAACCTTCTGTCCATCAGTCACCGCTTGTTCGTAACGGGTCAGGTAGGGGTGAATACCGCCCGGTGCTCGGCTGGCAGCGCGGTATCGATATATTTTCACCCCTGCGATACCCGGCGCCGTATCCCGACCTATCGCTAAAACCTCATAACGCCTGTCAATCGCCGCCAGCACCACATGACGGAACTGGCCCGGAAAGTTTTGGTGAATCACAAGAAGCTTCATAGCGGCATCGTCCTTTTATTCGCCGCTGTTGAACTGAGTTTTGCTCACCTCGATCGGCACGAACAGACGCTAACAAATGCAAGGAAATGAAACTGTAGGAAGCGTCTGGGAATGCCCTAGGAGATGGCTAACGGGGCGACTTTTTCGACGGGCATAAAAAGCGGCGCTGGGCTCATCTGACCTGTACGCAAAGACTCATACTTGGTTTATGGCGTTTATTCACGGAGTGTTTTTACACTCGTGAACGCTGGAAGCGCCAACCTGCGCGCTTCCAAGGATGACTCTTTGACTATGGACAGTCTCATGATGGCCAACACCCTCGTACTCACACCTTCGCAGACTCGACGGCTCTCCCCTGACGATCAATCCACGCCAGGACCTGATGACATCGACTCCCCGGCTACTCCCCTGGCTAACTTGGGTGGGGCGTTGTCCTGGCCCATTCCCCTGAGTGCGGACGAACAACGCCGCTTGCGTCTGATCACCATGAGCCATGCACACCATTTGGGCGACCAGCCGCTGGTGATGCAGATCAAGGGCGGTGTGCTGGAGTTCTTGCGTTATGACCACCCTATTCCCGAGAACGTGACAGACGACCCTGCAAAGATGCTCGACGCGCTGCTCCGCTCCCCGCAAGGGCAACTGATGGGCAAAACGCTGCAACAGAGAATGCAAGGCATCGACAGCGATAGCAGCGTTATGGATTACCTGCTGGCGGGGATCGCACTGCAGATGGATCCTGAGTCGATCACCGCCCCCCTTCGCAACAAGACAGCTGGCTTCGATCTGGCCAGCAATCGACATTGCGGCCGGCATGCATCTGCAGTCATCGATGACCTCGCCGAACACTTAAGCCGTGAAGGCAGAACCAGCGCTGCCCTGGCGAAAACCGGCGCATACCTTTTGCTAGGCAGGTCGGCACCGCAGTTTCTGATCGCAGACATTCCCCGAAATGTGAAAGTTGGCAGTCTGGCCTGGGCCAACCTGACCATGGCGGCAATGGCCATCGAGGCACAAACACCTGGCAAAGTCCCCGGCCTGACGTTTGCCCAAGTCATGAGCAAGGCTGAAAGTGCTCGCCGGGCTGACCCGGCATCGACTCAACGCATTCAGACAGCCGTATTACGCGATTGGGCTGTCACCAACGAAATCATCCTGAAAAGAAACGATGACGCCTACACCGACGGACAACTTGAAACGATAAGAGCGACATTTAACCAAGAGCTTGAAGAGCGGCTTGCTGCCGCCAGGATTCTGGACAAAGCATTACCGACACGAAAAGACATTGCCCTGGCCCTGCTGATAGAGCGGTTTAGCGATCTGGGCACGCTTTTCGAAGTCAAGGCTCTCCACACGGATACGTATCGTGGCGAGAGTGGACAGACGGGTTTCAGTGGCATCCATTCGCTTCTGGATTACGCAATGATGGACTTGCCGAATCCGCGTCCACTTGCATCAAGTGATACCCGCCTCCCACTCGAGGCATTGAATAACAACCCGACGTTCGGTGTGCAGGAAGCCTTCGACCGGCAGTTCGCCCGCTCAATTCTGGATAAAAAGGCCGCCGTCAATACAACGATCAGGCACATGATCTCCCTGCTCCCACTAGAAGACAAAAAGAATTTCGAGTTTGGAAAAGTCAGCTTTTTCCAACAAGGTTCATTTGTCTCGGATGGATTTTTCAATCATACCCCTTGCCCCAACGAACCCGGGCTGCTCATCAGGACGGAGCTGAGCGGCACGTTCCAGGCGTACGAAATCAACATCAATAAAGACACGATCGAACGGGCGGCCCTGCACAAGGCAAAGCAACAGGAATCAAGGGAGGCCAACAAATACTTCACGACCAAAGAGCTTGTCCCCCGTGAAGCGGCAAATGAACTGGGTCGTGAACTCGCTTTAAGCGAATCACTGGTGAGCAGTTTCAGCAGCGCGCGGTCCCGTGCGATTGCCGACACCTTTGTGCAACATCTGGATCTGGATGACCCCGCAATCAAAGAGCTCGCACGCGGGCAAACCCCAATGGACGAATATTACCGGCCCAAACCGCTGGGTGAGTTTTTGTTGAACCTGATCCCCTTCAGATCCGCCATTGTCAATTTTCAGAAGGGCAACTACGGCGAGGCGGTGTTTGATCTCACTGTGGATGTATTCGGTTTTCTCACGGCGGGCGTCGCCACGGCAGGAAAACTGATCAGAATCGGCAGGACTGCTCTGTCCACCGGCGCCAAGGCATTGAAGACCGCCCATGTCATCGGTGTCGCCACCATTGATGTGCTCAACCCGGTGGGTGGCTTGAGTGATCTGGCCAGACTCGTGGGCACCGGTGGCCTTTATCTGCTGTCCAGAGGCGCCAAAGCCGTCAACCGGCTCAGGGGGACCGCCGACAGTTACGATGTCTTGAAAGCGCTCAGCAAACAGTACGACGCGGCGGCAACGGGCACCGTAAAAGTAACCGGCCAGACTGTGGAAGGTGCGGCCGTGCTGAAGAGCGGTCAATGGTATTCATTTGATGCCGACACGATGCGACCTTACGGCAGCCCGCTCGAGGAATTCGCTGTCGCCACCCAGGCGGTCGCCGGAGAAGTGCTCGCTGCACACATCGATGATTGGGACGAACTGAGCCATACCTTGTTCAGCCGCTACAGTGTGCCCGATTCCAGAATCGCCGGGCTCTCTCGCAACAGCCAAGGGGTGTATGTTGCCGCCGACGGACACCTCTCCCACATACGCCATACCGATGGCAGCGGAACCACGGCGGTGTACGAGGTCAGGCAAGTCACTCGCACGGAAGACGGCGTCGTGCGTGCGCGGGTGTATCACGACAACCGGCAAACCAGTCTGCTGGTCCAGCATCTCCAGGGTGATCAGTGGCAACGACTGGGATTGTTTGGTGGGGGGCAGATCACGGCGGATCACTTGCGGGCCTGGGAGGCGTTGCCGCAAGCGGAACAGAAGAGGCTGACCATTCGGGGCTTTGCGCTACAGAACGGAGTGTCGGCCAAAACCTTTGCGTACTACGTAGAACCCGAGGGTCAGTTGAGCGCTGCCGGCTTGCTCATGCGTAACCGACCTGCCAACACCCCTTTCAACAAGGTGACTCATGTACATGTCCGTGACTGGCAAACCATGACACAGCCGGCGCGTGACGCAATGACCATGGAAGGATTTGCCGGCCACCACCACCTTAATCCGATCTCGTTCAAAACTTATGTGCGAGCCGACGGGCTCGGGCCCGCGGGTGAAACGCTGCTGAACAGGGCGGCCGGCAGCTCTTACAACGCGCTTACCGATGACCATTTACGCACGTGGAAAGGATTGTTCGAGAAACCGGACAACTCGGTCACACCGCAAGAGTTCATACGTGAACACGGGCTCAGCCCGAACTCTTGGAGACTTCACGTTAAAGTTGATGGCACCCTGAAAGATGAGACTGTGCAGCGTTTTGATCAAGCTCGGCAGACGTCCGCCGTGCCGCTCGCTGCGACGCCAGCCCGTTTACCGACGCGGGTTCCGGGGGGACCGGAGGAGAAGATCACTGCCGAGCATCTACTGAATTGGGAGGCGGTGTCGCGTAACGAACAGGGGAACACGAGTCGTGCAGACTTTGCCCGGCAACATAACCTGTCCCAGACAACTTTTGAATACTACGTGCAACCTGACGGCCAACTGAGTGCTACGGGCGCCATTGTGCGCAACCGCCCCGCCAATATGCCCTTCGACAAGGTGACCCAAACGCATATCGATCATTGGCAAAACATGACGCAACGAGCGCGTGACGCAATGACCATGGAGGGATTTGCCGGTCATCATCACCTTCATCCGGGGACGTTCAAAAGCTTTGTGCGGCGCAATGGAAGCTTGGGGCCCGCCGGTAAAGCGCTATTGAACAGAGCAACGGGCACCGCCTATAACGCGATTACCGATGATCATCTACGCGAGTGGAGCCGGCAATTCGGGCAACCGGATAATTTGGTCACGGCAGCGGAGTTCGTCAGTCAACACGGATTTAGCCCAACCTCTTGGCATGCGCAAGTAAGAGCTAATGGATCTTTACGAGATGCGACTGCGCAGCGTCTCTATCCAGCAGGGCGCGACGTCGCACTACTCCCCTCCGCGCCCCAAAAAACTGATGCAATTGCGAGCCTGCCGGCTCATGTGCCAGGCCGGCGTAGTGAGTTAATCACTGCTGAGCACTTATTGGCTTGGGAAGCATTACCGCGAGCAGAACAGCTGTCGCTTACCCGCGAGGGTTTTACCCGCCAGAAAGGGCTATCCGGCAAAACCTTTGCGTACTATGTGGAGCCTGACGGGCAGTTGAGCGCCGCGGGCATGATCGTGCGTGAACGCCCCGCCGGCACACCCGTCAATCCGGTGACCGGTGCGCATATTCGTGATTGGCAAGCCATGACACAACCGTTGCGTGATGCAATGACCATGGAGGGATTTGCCGGTCTTCATCACCTTCATCCGGGTCTGTTTAAAAGTATTGTCCGGCAAAATGGAAGCCTGGCACCTGCCGGTGAAGCGATGTTGAACAGGGCGGCAGGCGTTGCTTACAACTCGATTAGAGATGAGCATCTAAGCCAGTGGAAAATGCTCTTCGAGAAGTCGGGCAACACAGTCACAGTAGAAGAATTCGTACGCCAGCACGGATTAAGCCCCAACTCTTGGCGACGACTTGTCAGAGCTAATGGACTCTTAAAAGATACCGCTGTGCGGCGTCTCGAACAGGCAGGGAGAAACACCACATTGTCTCCCGCGCCTCAACAAATCGAGACAAGTTCGGGACAAAAGCGGCCTGCACAGGAATCTGTCGACCCGACCCAGCCGAAGAAGTCTGCCGACACACCACAAAACTCAGAACAGGCTCCCGGCCCCTCCTCGGACATCCTGCCTGTCGCAATCAAGGTTGAAACCGGAACGTCCTCGTCATTGCCTCATCAGGTCGACAACACATTGCCAATCCTGCAGGACCCAAAGAACCCCAGGCTCAGTTTGACCCATGCATTAGAGGGGCCGATAGATGACATCCGTATCGCCCACTGGAATGGCTTGCTTGACGGTCTCGATAACGCAAGCAAAAAAAACGTTTCAAGCCAGATCAAGGAATCGATCAAAGACTGGTTGCGTACCGAAGGACAGCATCAATCGCGGTTTGATCAAACTCTGGAAGTGTTCACGGCACTGGATGACGGCCCCAATCGCGGCGCGTCAGTGTGGGCACGACGCGATATTGCCAAATTTGAAGTGCTAGGACCGTACGCAGGCAAGTTTCATGAATCAGATGCGTCGTTGTTTCAGGAGATACGCAAACAAGGTTCACGGGCTGTACTGACTTACTTGTTCGGCACACGCTCGGGCAATCGCTCGGTGAGTGGGCTGCACACGGGCAATACCCTGAGCCTGATCAATACCTCACAACTGGGCAATGAGCCGGCATGGAAGTCGAACAACGTCATTTCCATTGCCGCGGGAAAAAACCTGACGTTCTACGTGGCGCTAGAGGACATCAGCAAGGGTGATGAATTACTGATGGATTACGGCCTGCTCTATCAGCCCGTGCCTGATATAGCGGTCAAACAGGACCCTGGTCGCTGACTGCCCGTTGAGGCGTCAAAGCGACGACGGCCATTGATCCTTGGGTGCGCTGTACGGTGGCGCCTTAATCCTGACGATATTCCCGGGCACAAAAAAGCGGCGCTAATTGCGCCGCTTTCATTTGCGTGAATCTACCAGCGGTTGCCACGCCCGTTATGGTCGCCGCGTCCACTGTGTCGGTCGTAGTTACCGCGACCGCGGTGATCGTTATCCCAACCGCCGCGACGATGGCCATCCCAACGCCCGCGATCGTTGTCGTGCCAGCGACGGCTTTCGTAATAACGTGGAGCCGGCTGGTAGTAACGCGGCGCCGATTGGTAATAGCGCGGTTGCTGGTAATACCGCGGGGCTGGCTGGTAGTAGCGTGGCTGCGCGTAATACCTGCTGCCACCGTTGTAATACGTGCCGCCCGTGTTGTAGTAGGCCGGTGCGGGTGATGTGTAGACCTCTGAGCTGTAATACGAGTCCGCGTAGGAGTACGGGACGCAACCGGCAACGGAAAACATCATCGCAGCAAGTAGAAGAATTCGTCTATACATGGCGGCCTCCTGGACCGCGGGTTGGCCACACCAGCGACGCTGGCAGGCGACAGTCATTTAATCGGTGACTGTCGAAAAATCAGACAGCGTTTTCGGCATCTGGTGCGTTCCTGCAACAAGTTGAAACAAGTGATTGATGAAATCCTGTTCATTTGGAAAACGCTGTCATTCAGCCGCTGATCAATGGTGGCCACCGTGATATCCGCCGCCGTGATAACCCCGTCCGTAACCGCCTCGATAGCCGTAGCCACCGTGGTAATAACGCGCGCCGCCGTAGTAGCGCGGAGCGTAATAACCACCGTAGGAATAAGGTGAGTAATAGCCGGGATAGTAGTAGGTAGACGGATAAGCATCGTAGGGTCCGGCGTAGTAGTAACAACCGGACAGACCCAAACCGAGCACCGCTCCCAGCAGCACCCTTCGCAATGTTTTTTGAATAAGCATGGCGGCCTCCTGAAAGACCCGCGACAGCAGTCGGCACAGACCGGCTGACATCTGTTTTGACTGGCAAAACCAGACCGAGTGCCAACAGCGCAAAACCATCGGATCAGCGGCAAACACGCTGCATCACGGTGCAGCCGCGCACCAACTCAAAGCGCCCCAGCAGCTTCGCCACCAACCCTAGGCAACCCGCGCGCCCGTGCCAGAGCGCCTGACGCAACTTGGCACGCGTCTCGCTTTAGCAAACCCGTGCAGGAGTCATCACAGGTTCGCGGCACCACAATTTGCAATGGCTGACTAGGGTTCCGGCTCGCAATCGCGAGTGGCTGGTCCGAGAGTTGGCGACCTCCAGTTGAGGTTACACGGCGGGACAAAAGCCCGGGAGACAAGCCACCGTTCGCGGTGCCGCGTTGCCTTCCTGTCCGCCCTTGATCAACTGGAGAATCCACCATGACCCGACTATGTTTGCCCGCCCTGCTCGCCGCCGCCTTCGCCGCGCTCATCAGCAGCCAATCCTTCGCCGCACAGAAAGACCATTTCAGCGTCTGCTGGACGATTTACGCTGGCTGGATGCCATGGGAATACGCCGGCAGCCAGGGCATCGTCGACAAATGGGCGAAGAAATACGGGATCAAGATCGACGTCGTGCAGCTCAACGACTACGTCGAATCGATCAACCAGTACACCGCCGGCCAGTTCGACGGTTGCACCATGACTAACATGGATGCGCTGACCATTCCGGCCGCCGGCGGTGTCGACAGCACCGCGCTGATCGTCAGCGATTTCTCAAACGGCAACGACGGCATCGTCCTCAAGGGCGACGGCAAAAAAGTCGCCGACCTCAAGGGCATGGACGTCAATCTGGTCGAACTGTCGGTCTCGCACTACCTGCTGGCTCGCGCGCTGGACTCGGTCGATCTGACCGAAAAAGACCTGAAAGTGGTCAACACTTCCGACGCCGATATCTCCGCCGCTTTCAACACCGAACAGGTCAACGCCGTCACTACCTGGAACCCGATGCTCTCGGACATCAAGGCCAAACCGGGGGTGACCGAAGTGTTCAACTCCAGCCAGATTCCCGGCGAGATCATGGACATGATGGTGGTCAACAGCGCCACGCTCAAAGACAACCCGGCGCTGGGCAAAGCACTGACCGGCGCGTGGTTCGAAGTGGTCGAACTGATGAACGCCAAGAACGCCGCGAGCAAGACTGCGCTGGAGCACATGGCCAAGGCCTCGGGCACCGATCTGGCCGGATTCCAGGCGCAACTCGACACCACCAAACTGTTCGCCACCCCGAGCGAAGCGCTGAACTTCGCCACCAGCAAACAACTGCCGGAAACCATGCGCAAGGTCGCCGAGTTCTCCTTCCAGCACGGCTTGCTCGGCGAAGGCGCGAAAGACACCAGCGCGGTCGGCATGGCCTTCGCCAACGGCGTGACCAGTGGCGATACCGGCAACCTCAAGCTGCGTTTCGATCCGACCTACGTGCAGATGGCCGCCGACGCCAAGCTGTAAGCCACGGAGGATTTGGCCATGCGCCTGATCAATCGCCACCCGGATCGCCCGAGTCGCCTGTTGTTGGTGATCCTGCCGTTCGCTCTGCTGCTGTTCGCCTACTTCATGGGCTCGGCCGAGCGCCTGGCGGACAACCCCAACGACAAACTGCTGCCGAGCGCCGTACAGATGACCGACGCGGTCAAACGCCTGGCCTTCAATGCCGACAGTCGCACCGGTGACTACCTGTTATGGCAGGACACGGCTTCCAGCCTGCGGCGTCTGGCTATCGGCCTTGGCATCGCCGCGCTGGCCGGGCTGTGCCTGGGCATCGCTGCCGGCACGTTGCCGCTGTTCGGTGCGCCGTTGTCGCCGCTGCTGACAGTGCTGTCGATGGTGCCACCGCTGGCGATCCTGCCCATTCTGTTCATCGTGTTCGGTCTGGGCGAGTTGTCGAAGGTCATGCTGATCGTGATCGGCATCACGCCGGCGCTCGCTCGCGACCTTGAACAGCGTGCGCGGGAAATTCCCGTCGAACTGCTGATCAAGGCGCAGACCCTCGGCGCCTCGACCTGGACGTTGATGCTGCGCGTAGTGCTGCCGCAACTGCTGCCACGCTTGCTGATCTCGCTGCGGCTGATGCTCGGTTCGGCGTGGTTGTTCCTGATTGCCGCCGAAGCGATCGCCTCCACCGACGGCCTCGGCTACCGGATTTTTCTGGTCCGGCGTTATCTGGCGATGGACGTGATCCTGCCGTATGTGGTGTGGATCACCCTCCTCGCCTGGCTGATGGATTGGGGCCTGAAATACCTGACCCGTCGCGCATTCCCTTGGTATGAGGGGGCGGCCAAATGAGCTTCATCACCGTGAAAAACGTCTGGCAGCAATACGCCGATCAGGTGGTGCTGGAAGGCTTGAACCTGAGCGTCAACGAAGGTGAATTCTGCACCTTGGTCGGCGCGTCCGGTTGCGGCAAATCGACCTTCCTGCGTCTGCTGCTCGGCCAGGAAACGGCGAGTCGCGGCGAGATTCTGCTCGACGGCCAAGCGCTCGCCAGCGAGCCGGATGCCAGCCGTGGCGTGGTGTTCCAGCGCTACTCGGTGTTCCCGCATTTGAGCGTGCTCGACAACGTCGCCCTCGGCCTCGAACTGCCGCGTGCGCCATTGCTCGGTCGGCTGTTCGGCAGCGCCAAACGTGAAGCTCGCGAACAAGCGGCAGCATTGCTGAATAAAGTTGGCCTCGGCCATGCGCTGGACAAGTACCCGGCGCAGCTGTCCGGCGGCATGCAGCAACGGCTGGCGATTGCCCAGGCACTGATCATGAAACCGCGCGTGCTGCTGCTCGACGAACCGTTCGGCGCGCTCGATCCGGGCATCCGCAAAGACATGCACGCCTTGCTGCTGGAGCTGTGGCGCGAGACCCAGTTGACGGTGTTCATGGTCACCCATGACCTGTCCGAAGGCTTCAGCCTCGGCACGCGTCTGCTGGTGTTCGACAAGGTTCGCCTCGACCCGCACGCCCCCGGCGCCTATGGCGCGCGCATCACCTACGACATCCCTTTGAACAGCGACCGCCGCGCCCAACGCGCCGCCGTCGACGCCCTGCCGTTGCCACTGGCAGGTGCCCTTCGCACCGCTTGAGAGGACTGCTCCGATGAATAAGCCGATGACTGATTCGACCCAACTGTTCCCACCTTTCGCCGAAGAAATGCTTCCCGGCGGCGGCCACCGTTCCTTCGTGTTGAAGCGCGGTCAATTGCTGCGCCTGACCGACCTGCGCGGCGGCGCCAACGTCAGCCTGACCCTGCTCAACGCCAATGAAAAAACCGAACGGCTGAACCTGCCCGACAGCCTCAAATGCCAACACACCGCCAAGCTCACCAGTGGCCATTGCCTGTACTCGGACATGGGCCGCGTCCTCGCCGCGATCACCACCGACACCTGCGGCTGGAGCGACAGCCTCGGCGGCGTGCTCTGCGCCGAAGAAGTCGCGCAGAAGTACGGTCAGGGCCGCTATCAGGAACTGCGCAACGGCTTCTTCCGCAACGGTACCGACAACCTGCTGGTGGAACTCGGCAAGTGGGGCCTGGGCCTCTCCGACCTATTGATGACGCTCAATCTGTTCAGTCGCGTCAACGTCGACGAGGCCGGGCGTTTCCACTTCGTCGAAGGCAATTCCAAGGCCGGCGATTACATCGAACTGTACGCGCCGATGGACACACTGGTGGTGCTCACTGCGCTGCAGCACCCGATGGATCCGGCGCCGGAATACGCACCGAAACCACTGAAGCTGAGCTGGATGAACGCCGACGCCAGCGTCGCCGAACACTGCCGCACCTCGCGCCCGGAAAATGAGCGCGGCTTTATCAATACCGACCGTTTGTTCGCCTGAGGATCGCTGCCATGTCAGTTGCTATCGCCACTTCGCAAAACCAACCCGACACAGCGGTGTACCGCGCCACGATCCCGGCCGGTGAACCCTGGCTGATGGAGGTCAAGGCCGGCCAGACCCTGCGCATCCTCGATCTAGAAGGTAATCAGGCCATCGATACGTTGTTCTACAGCCTTGCCAATCCCAAGGAACGCTACGACGTGCAGCGCACCTTGCGTCGGCAGAACAGCGTCTACCTGAGCACCGGCAGCGTGCTGTATTCCAACCTCGGCCACGCGATGCTGACCATCGTCGCCGACACTTGCGGACGCCACGACACCCTAGGCGGTGCCTGTGCACAAGAGAGCAACACCGTGCGCTACGCCCTGGAAAAACGCTACATGCACAGCTGCCGCGACAACTACCTGCGCGCTTGTGCCCATGATGGGCGACTGGGCAAAAGCGACATCGGGCCGAACATCAATTTCTTCATGAATGTGCCGGTGACGGCGGATGGCGGGCTGACCTTCGAGGACGGGATTTCGGCGCCGGGCAAGTACGTCGATTTACGCGCGGAGATGGACGTGATCGTGCTGATTTCCAACTGCCCGCAGTTGAACAACCCGTGCAACGCCTATAACCCGACACCTGCGGAGCTACTGGTATGGAACTGACTATCCGCCGTTTACGCCGTTGGTTGTTTGCACTGTGTCAGGCGCGTTCCGGGCAGTGCCTGAAAAAGTGAAACCACCACAGACCCAATTGTAGGAGTGAGCCTGCTCGCGATAGCGGTGTGTCAGACACATCAGTTTTGACTGATCCGACGCTATCGCGAGCAGGCTCACTCCTACAAGGGATCGGTGGTGATCTGAAGTGTTTTTTCATCCGGGACGGCCCGGATGTCTGTCGAAAAACGGCGGGACGGCCCGCTTCCCCTTCAGGGGTTATGCCATGTTCGAAAAAGTCCTCATCGCCAACCGTGGCGCCATCGCCTGCCGCATCCTGCGCACCCTCGCTTCACTGCAGGTCAAAGGCGTGGCCGTGTATTCCGAAGCCGACGCCGCCAGCCTGCACATTCTGCACGCCGATGAAGCGCACAGCCTCGGTGAAGGCGCCGCTGCCGGCACGTATCTGGCGGTCGACAAAATTCTCGCCATCGCCAAGCAAAGCGGCGCCACGGCGATCCATCCCGGTTACGGGTTTCTCTCGGAGAACGCCGCGTTCGCCGAAGCCTGCGCAGCGCACAACATCGCTTTCATCGGCCCGACGCCGGAACAACTGCGCGTATTCGGCCTCAAGCACACCGCCCGTGCGCTGGCCAAACAGCACGGCGTGCCCATGCTCGAAGGCACCGAACTGCTCGACAGCCTCGACGCCGCGCTGATTGCCGGCGAACAGGTCGGCTACCCGGTGATGCTGAAAAGCACCGCCGGCGGTGGCGGCATCGGCATGCGCGTGTGCCGCAGCGCCAGCGAATTGAGCGAATCCTTCGAAGCGGTAAAACGTCTCGGCCAGAACAACTTTAGCGACGCTGGCGTGTTCATCGAGAAGTACATTCAGCGCGCCCGGCATCTGGAAGTGCAGGTGTTCGGTGACGGTCGCGGTGAAGTCATCGCCCTCGGCGTGCGCGACTGCTCGGTGCAGCGGCGCAATCAGAAAGTCCTCGAAGAAACCCCGGCGCCGAACCTGCCGGACGGAATGGCCGAAGAGCTGTGCGCAGCGGCGATCAAGCTGGCGAAAGCGGTGAACTACCGCAGCGCCGGAACCGTGGAATTCGTCTTCGACAGCGAGGCGCAGCGTTTTTACTTTCTCGAAGTGAACACGCGTTTGCAGGTCGAGCACGGCGTCACTGAACAAGTCTGGGGCGTCGATCTGGTGCGCTGGATGGTTGAGCTGGCGGCGGGTGAGCTGCCGCCGCTGAGCGAACTCATATGTGGTTTGCAACCCGAGGGCCATGCGATTCAGGCGCGGTTGTATGCGGAAGATCCGGGGCGCGATTTCCAGCCGAGCCCGGGCCTGCTGACGGCGGTGGAGTTTCCGCCGGCCAACGGCATTCAACTGCGCATCGATACCTGGGTCGAGGCCGGTTGCGAGATCCCGCCGTACTTCGACCCGATGATCGCCAAGGTCATCACCTGGGCGCCGACTCGCGAACAGGCGCGCGCCGAGCTGCATAAAACGCTGGGCGAAAGTCTGTTGTACGGTGTGGAAACCAACCGCGATTACCTGCGGCAGATTTTGCTCGACACGCCGTTCGCCAGCGGCGAGCCGTGGACCCGTTGTCTGGAGAATCTGGTCTATCGCGCCAACACCTTCGAAGTGCTCAGCGCCGGCACGCAAACCAGTGTGCAGGACTATCCCGGCCGCCTCGGTTACTGGGCGGTCGGCGTGCCGCCATCGGGGCCGATGGACAGCCGTGCATTGCGTCTGGGCAATCGCTTGCTCGGCAATGCTGAAGGCGCGGCGGCGCTGGAAATCACCATGAGCGGACCTTTGTTGCGCTTCAATTGTGCGGCGGTGGTCGCGGTGACGGGGGCGCCGATTGGCCTGACGCTTGAGGGGGAAAGCGTGCCGATGAACACCACGTTGCTGATCCCCGCTGGCGCGACGTTGCATCTGGGCAGCATCAGCGGCGCCGGGGCACGCAGTTATCTGTGTCTGCGCGGTGGCTTGCAGGTGCCGGATTACCTGGGCAGCAAAAGTACTTTCACTCTGGGTCAGTTTGGTGGGCACGGTGGTCGGGCGTTGCGTGCCGGGGATGTGTTGCATATCGCTGCGCTGAAGGACCGCAGTGCGGGTCAGCAACTGGCCGAACAGCACATCACCGCGTTGCCGGCGGTGCGGCAGATTCGGGTGATTTACGGCCCGCACGCGGCACCGGAATACTTCACTGAAAACTACATCAGCACTTTTTTTCAAACTCAGTGGGAAGTGCATTTCAACTCCAGCCGCACCGGTGTCCGGCTGATCGGGCCGAAGCCGGAATGGGTGCGGGCCGACGGTGGCGAGGCGGGGTTGCATCCGTCGAACATTCACGACAATCCGTATGCCATTGGCGCGGTGGATTTCACCGGGGATATGCCGGTGATCCTCGGCCCGGATGGCCCGAGCCTTGGCGGATTCGTGTGCCCGGTGACGGTGATCGAAGCGGATCTTTGGCAGCTTGGGCAGCTCAAGGCGGGCGATAAAATCCAGTTCATTCCCGTCGACCTCAAGACCGCCCGCGATCTCGCCTTGAAATGGGATCTCCCCTGTGGGAGCGAGCTTGCTCGCGAAAAGGCCGTGTCAGTCAACATTGATGTGTCTGACAC
Source organism: Pseudomonas sp. 29 (assembly GCF_002754355.1). NCBI lineage: Bacteria > Pseudomonadati > Pseudomonadota > Gammaproteobacteria > Pseudomonadales > Pseudomonadaceae > Pseudomonas > Pseudomonas sp. 29. Next base: position 4,437,721 of record NZ_PEEY01000001.1, on the reverse strand, counting down.
ACCGCATTCGCGAGCAAGCTCGCTCCCACAGGGTTTGATGTCACCTGTAGTGCTGGATTTGGGTCAGGGGGATCGCCGGCTTGTTGCACGGGTCTCCGGGGATACTCATCTGTTGCTGGAAATCGGCGAGCCGGAACTCAATCTGGTTCTGCGCTTCCGCGCCCACGCCCTGATGCAGGCACTGGAAAACAAAACCCTGCACGGCGTGATCGACCTCACCCCCGGCATTCGCTCGCTGCAAATCCACTACCAGCCCGAGCAACTGCCGCTGGCCGATCTGCTCGGCATCATCGCTGGCGAGTGGGACGCGGTGTGCGCCGCCAACGACCTGCAAGTGCCGTCGCGCATCGTGCATTTGCCGCTGTCGTGGGACGACCCGGCTTGCCAGTTGGCCATCGAGAAATACATGACCACCGTGCGTAAGGACGCGCCGTGGTGCCCGAGCAATCTGGAGTTCATCCGGCGCATCAACGACCTGCCGAATCTCGACGAAGTACAGCGCACGGTGTTCGATGCCAGCTATCTGGTAATGGGTCTTGGCGATGTTTACCTCGGTGCTCCGGTAGCCACGCCGCTGGATCCGCGTCATCGTTTGGTGACGACCAAATACAACCCGGCACGCACCTGGACCGCTGAAAACTCGGTGGGCATCGGCGGCGCCTACATGTGCGTGTATGGCATGGAAGGCCCCGGCGGTTATCAGTTTGTCGGGCGCACTCTGCAGATGTGGAATCGCTACCGCGAAGTCGCTGCGTTCGATGGCAAACCGTGGCTGCTGCGCTTCTTCGATCAGATTCGTTTCTACCCGGTCAGCGCCGAAGAACTGCTGCGCATCCGCCGTGATTTTCCGCTGGGGCGCTTCGATCTCAACATCGAACACAGCCAGCTCAACCTTGCCGATTATCAGGCTTTTCTCAATCGCGAAGCCGAAGGCATCAGTGCCTTTCGCGCCCAACAACAGGGCGCGTTCAACGCCGAACGCGAACGCTGGATCGCCAGCGGTCAGGCGCATTTCGACAGCGAAGAAGCCGTGCCGGAATCGACCGAGGATGCGCCACTGGCCGACGGAGAACACAGCGTCGACAGCCACATTGCCGGCAATCTCTGGCAGGTGCAGGTCGAGGCCGGCAGCCGTGTTGAAGCGGGCGATGTGCTGGTGATTCTCGAGTCGATGAAGATGGAGATCCCGGTACTCGCGCCGCTGGCCGGGGTAGTGCGCGAGATCCGCGTGCAGCCCGGTTCGGCGGTGCGCGCCGGACAACGCGTCGTGGTGCTGGCACTCGACTGAAGCCAATTGGATAAGGATCTACTCATGAATCTGCAACTCGATGTTCTGCGCCAGGCCTATCGCAATGGCGACACCACACCGCGTCAACTGCTGCTGAAACTACGGGAAAAAGCCGCCGCGCTGAACCCGGATTATCACCTGTTCATCCACCTGCTCAGCGTCGCCGAACTGGAGCCGTATCTTGCCGCCCTCGACGGTCGTGACCTCGACAACCTGCCGCTGTACGGCGTGCCGTTTGCGATCAAAGACAACATTGATCTGGCGGGGATTCCGACCACCGCCGCGTGTCCGGACTTTGCTTATGTGCCGGAACGCTCGGCGACCATCGTCGAGCAGTTGATCGCCTTGGGCGCGATTCCACTGGGCAAGACCAATCTCGATCAATTTGCCACGGGCCTCAATGGCAGCCGCTCGCCTTATGGCGCATGCCCGAACAGTGTGCTGACGGAATATCCGTCCGGCGGTTCCAGCGCCGGTTCGTCGCTGGCGGTGGCATTGGGCGTGGCGAGTTTTGCCTTGGGCACCGACACCGCAGGCTCCGGTCGGGTGCCGGCGGCGCTGAACAATCTGGTCGGGTTGAAGGCGAGCAAAGGGCTGATCTCCACGGCCGGCGTGCTGCCGGCTTGCCGCACGCTGGATTGCGTGACCACGTTCACCGCCACAGCGCGTGAGGCCAGTCAGTTGCTGGCGCTGACCGCCAAACTAGATCCGCGCGACGAATACAGCCGCCGCAATCCATCGTGGAATGACGGCTCGGCGTTTGGTGCGCCACGGGCGTTTCGTTTCGGTGTGCCGCGCGCGCAGGACCTTGAGTTTTTCGGCTGCGTCGAAGGCCCGTTGTTGTTCGGCGATGCCATCGACCGCCTCAAAGCCTTGGGTGGCGAAGCGGTTGAACTGGATCTGTCGCCATTCCTTGAAGCCGCGCGTTTGCTTTACGAAGGGCCGTGGGTTGCCGAGCGCTATAGCGTGGCGGGTGAGTTGATGGAGCAGAATCCCGAAGCGGTGTTACCGGTGATTCGAGCCGTGCTGGCGAAAGCCCCGGCGGTGAGCGGCGTGCAGACCTTCCGTGCGCAGTATCGGCTGCAAGCCCTGAAAGCCCTGTGCGATCAGGCCCTCGAAGGCCTCGACTGCGTGCTGAGCCCGACCATCGGCCGTGCGGTGACGCTGGCCGAACTGCACGCCGAACCGGTGCTGCGCAACTCCGAACTGGGTTACTACACCAACTTCATGAACCTGCTCGACTACGCCGCCGTCGCCGTGCCGAGCGCGTTCATGGCCAACGGTTTGCCGTGGGGCGTGACGCTGTTTGGCCGGGCGTTCACCGATCAATACCTGCTGAGCGTGGCCGATGCGCTGCAGCGTCAGCTGGATTCCGACCTGCCGACACCGGCGAACGTTGCACGTCATGATCGCGCACGCATTGTGGTGTGTGGCGCGCATCTGCAAGGGTTGGCGTTGAATTGGCAACTGACTCAGCGGGGTGGGCGCTTGTTGGAAACGACATTGAGTTCGCCGGACTATCAACTGTATGCGTTGGCCGGCGGCCCGCCATTGCGGCCGGGGATGGTGCGGGTCAAGGATGGCGGTGTGGCGATTGCGGTGGAGGTGTGGGAATTGCCGAGCAGTGAGTTGGGTTCGTTCCTCACCGGGATTCCGGCGCCGCTGGGACTGGGCAAAGTGCAACTGGCGGACGGACGTTGGGAGAGCGGGTTTATCTGCGAGCCGTATGGTCTGGAGGGTGCGCTGGACATCAGCCATTTGGGGGGATGGCGGGCGTATTTTGAGACTCGGGACTGATCCAGAAACCAGCCCTCACCCTAGCCCTCTCCCGGAGGGAGAGGGGACTGACCGAGGTGTTTGTCAGGTGGTTGTCATTCGGTGATACCGAGCCGAACACACTTTTTGAAATCACCACAATCTAGCTCCCTCTCCCTCCGGGAGAGGGGACTGACCGGGGTGTTTGTCAGGTGGTTGCCATTCGGTGATACCGAGCCGAACACACTTTTTGAAATCACCACAATCTAGCTCCCTCTCCCTCCGGGAGAGGGCTGGGGTGAGGGAGCGATCCTCCTGACACACCCTCTGCGTCATATCCCCCGCCATTTCAGGCATAAATCCCGCAGGCTTTTCCCGGCCATCCCACTAGAATGCATGCCATCGGGCCACTGCCAACGGAACCGCCATGCCGCTTCGTTCTCCCCTGTACTCGCAACGCTCGCTGGTCCTGACGCTGATCGCCCTGCTCGGCGCCGGTTTCCTCGCCACGTCGTTGCTCAGCTACTACGCCTCCCGCGCGTCGATTCGCGACAACATCGTCAACACCGAGCTGCCGCTGACCTCCGACACGGTGTACTCGGAAATCCAGAAAGATCTGGTCCGGCCGATCCTGATTTCCTCGATGATGTCCCGCGACACCTTCATGCGCGACTGGGTCGTCAACGGCGAACAAAACCCCGAGCAGATGACCCGCTACCTCGACGAGGTCATGACCCATTACGGCGCCTACACGGCCTTCTTCGTCTCCAACAGCACCCACACCTACTACCACGCCAAAGGCGTGCTCAAGCAGGTCAAGGTCGATGAACCGCGCGACGCCTGGTACTTCCGCGTGCGCGACATGAAGGATCCGTACGAGATCAACGTCGACCCGGATCTGGCCAACAAGGACAACCTGACCTTCTTCATCAACTACAAGGTTTACGACTACCACAACCGCTTCATCGGCGCGGCCGGGGTCGGTCTGACCGTGGACGCGGTGATCAAGCTGATCGACAAGTATCAACAGCGCTATCAACGCAGCGTTTACTTCGTCGACACCTTTGGCCGGTTGGTCCTGACCGGCGCCGAAGGCGGGCCTGAAAGCGCGCACATCGGTCAGAGCCTGAGTGAACTGGAGAGCATGAAAAGCCTGGTCAGCCAGTTGCCGAAACCGCACAGCGGCAGCTACGAATACTCCGCCCACGGTCAAGGGCACTTCCTTAACGTACGGTTTATCCCTGAGCTGAACTGGTACCTGTTCGTGGATAAACGCGAAGACGGCGCACTGAGTGAAATCCGTCAGTCGCTGTATCTGAATCTGCTGATCTGTCTGTTGGTCACGCTGATTGTGCTGGCGCTGCTCAACCGCGTGATCAAACGTTATCAAAGCAAAATCCAGGCGCAGGCCATTCTCGACAGTCTCACCGAACTGCCCAACCGCCGAGGCTTCGACATTCTCGCCGCACAGGCCCTGCACGAAGCACAACGCGAAACCAAACCACTGACCGCGCTGCTGCTCGACCTCGATCACTTCAAAGTGTTGAACGACACCTACGGGCACATGGCCGGCGATCAGGTGTTGATCGGTTTCGCCCGCGATCTGCAAAGTTGCCTGCGCCATGCCGACATTGTCTGCCGCTGGGGTGGTGAGGAATTTATCGTTTTACTGAAGGACACCGACGGCGATACCGGTCAGAAAATTGCCGAAAAGATCCGCCAACACATCGAACAACACGAATATGCCTACGACGGCCACAGCCTCAATCTGACGGTGAGCATCGGCGCCACCACCCTGCAACGCGATGACACCTTGCACAGCCTGCTGTCGCGGGCCGATCATGCGATGTACCGAGCCAAACAAACCGGCCGCAACCGCACCTGCGTGGAAATGCCTCACTCGACTTATGCCTGATTCCGACGTTAAACCCGACCATTGCCCGGCCTGCGGCGCCCGCAACGACTGCAGTCTGGCCGACCCGCGCACCGCCGACCGCGAATGCTGGTGCTATGGCGTGAGCATCGATCCTGCCGTGCTTGAAGCGCTGCCGCCAGAGTTGCGCAACCAATCCTGCCTGTGCCCGCGTTGCGCGCAAGTCGAGGCGCAACTGCAAGCGGCCAAGCGGCCGATCCCGTAAGATGCGCGCCCCTTCATTTACTGAACTCTGAACATGCGTGTCGACCGTTTCCTCAGCAACCTGCCCCGCTACAACCGTCAGCAGGTTCGTCTGTTGCTGGTGGAAAAGCGCGTGCGGATTGACGGAAAAGTCGTCAGCGATCCGCACAGCGAAGTGCTGGAATTCAGCCGTGTCGAAGTCGATAACGAAGTCCTGCAAAGCGGCAAAGCGGCGCGCTACTTCATGCTGCACAAGCCACCGGGCTGCGTCAGCGCCACGCGTGACCCGCAGCATCCGACGGTGCTAGACCTGATCGATGAGCCGGACAAGGACGACCTGCACATCGCCGGACGCCTGGACTTCAACACCACCGGCCTGATGCTGATCACCAACGACGGCGCGTGGTCGCGCCGCTTGACCCAGCCGCAGACCAAACTGCCAAAGGTCTACTACGTCGAGACCGAGCAGGAGATTGGCGCGCACTATGCGAGTACTTTTGCCGAGGGGATCTACTTCGCCTTCGAAGACCTGACCACGCAGCCGGCGCACCTGGAGCTGCTCGGCCCACGCTCGGCGCGGCTGAGCATCGTCGAGGGCCGCTACCATCAGGTGAAGCGCATGTTTGGTTTCTTCAACAACAAAGTCCTGCGCCTGCACCGCGAATCCATGGGGCTTCTGCACCTCGATAACGCGCTAAAACCGGGCGAGTACCGCGCTTTGCGCACCGAAGAGATCCATTTGTTCTAAGCCCGCGACCGCTCAGCAGAAGTTGTCGAACAATTTACCAACGGCACTTGCGCGATCCCGACTCCCCTGCTTGAATCAGGACGTCGGCCAGATTGTGACCGATGAGTCACGACATACATCCAAGAAACTTTTTGCCGGTAGAGAGCCTTCAAGGCTCCGCCTCAGCCGGCAGACTGCCCGCCAATAACAATACCCGTCGACCGCAGTCATGGATCGACATGGGCCAAGCAAATTCCAGGCGTATGCCTACCTGTCACAAAGCTCGTGCAATCTCTATTTGCGCGCATACCCGCTTGCTTGCCAGGAGTCTTATGACATGAGGCCAGAAATCGCTGTGCTGGATATACAGGGTCAGTATCGGGTTTACACGGAGTTCTATCGCGCAGACGCCGCAGAAAAGACCATCATCCTGGTCAACGGCTCGATGGCCACGACTGCGTCGTTTGCACAGACTGTGAAAAACCTGCACCCGCAATTCAACGTGGTCTGCTACGACCAGCCCTACGCGGGCAGGTCAAAAGCCCACAATCGTCACGAGAAACATCTGACGAAGGACGTCGAAGGGCAGATTCTGCTCGAGCTGATCGACCACTTCGCCGCCGAACACGTGCTGTCGTTCTCCTGGGGCGGCGCCGCGACCCTGGTCGCCCTCGCCCACCAGCCACGGCGCATCGAACGGGCGGTGATCAGCTCGTTCTCGCCAGTGATCAACGCGCACATGCTCGATTACCTCGAACGCGGTGTCGACTACCTCGGCCAGCGCGACGGCGACCGCGTCGGCCATCTGGTCAACAACACCATCGGCAAACACCTGCCGTCGTTGTTCAAACGCTTCAACTATCGCCACGTCAGCAGCCTCGCCGAGCACGAATACGGGCAGATGCACTTCCACATCAGCGACGTGCTGCACAGCGATCGGCAGTGCTATCTGAACGCAGCGAAAAAGATCAACGTACCAGTGCTGTTTCTAAACGGCGAATGGGACGAATACACCGCAGCCGAAGACGCGCGCCTGTTTGGCAATCATGTGGCGCAGAGCACGTTCACCACGCTGCAAGCCACCGGGCACTTTCTCGACATGGAACACAAGGCGGCCTGCCGCGATAGCCAGAACGCCTTGCTTGGCTTTCTGAAACCGGCACAGCAGACCAGCCGAACGCGTTACTCGTTTGTTCAGGATCAACATGCATTGGCTATTTGAAAGGGTGTCGTCGCGAGCGAGGCTGCCGGGCTGGGATTTTGCTTTTCTCACCGCAGTGCTCGCCCGCGATTGACCGTTTGCACTGATTTAAAGCGTTCATGAGTAAAAGAAAAACTTCAAATCCGTGGCCGAGTCTGGTACAAAGTCAGCCGCTCTGAGCGGGTATAGTTTAATGGTAGAACAGTAGCTTCCCAAGCTTCCGACGAGGGTTCGATTCCCTCTACCCGCTCCACTCATTTTTTGTCTCACGTTGTGTGTTTTTGACGGGGGATGCAGGAACAGCAAAAACCGGCCTACAGGGCCGGTTTTTTTGTGTCTGAGATTTGAGGTTGGCCACTTGGGCAGCGCCGAACCATTCAGAAACACACTGCAGGTTGATGATGCACCCTCCACCTGTACGCTTTTGTTCTCTCTAACGACAACCCTTGAGAAGTATGCGAGGCACGAAATGATGCCCATGGCTGGGATCAATGGCGGAGCAATCCCATGACAATCGGATTCCAACAGGAGTACGCAAGCCCATTCGCAGACTTCATCCGTAATGCGAAATCGCACGAAAAAAAGCGCGTTTACTGTGAAGTGCTGACCGAATCTACCAAGAAGCAAAATGAGGTGATGCTGGCTGCATGTAACAAGCATTCGGTGGTTGGCGCAGTTTCAATGCGCAGGCTGAGCGAAGTGATGACTTCAGGGGATTTCTCCCGTTGTGATCAGATTCAAGAATTGCTCTGAGTTGATGATAAAAGCCCCAGCCTCAAGTGCCTTGGAAACTTTGGTTGGCCCCGCATTTTCGCCATAACAAAGAAACGTCAGCGTCTTGCCTGCCGTACTCATGACCTTCAACCCATATTCCACTGCTTTTTGCTCAAGCTCAGCCCGTTGTGCAGCTGCGAACCCAGTGAAAAGAATTTGATTGATCCTACCCGGTGACATTTTCGGATGAGGCATTTGCGAAGCGGCTTCTGAAGCAACGAGCGCCGGTGGCTTTCGATCGTGCTGAAGCCTCGGAGAAGGAGGAGCGGCCTCGTTTAAGAGCAGCTCAGCCCCAAGCAATACTTCGATGATGCGATCCTTGCGATAGGTTTTAGGAAAGGTATCGCTGGCCGATCGTCCTTGAATGTAAGCCGAATTTTCTGCCCATTGAATCAACTCTCTCTGACTTAAATCGCCCTTTGCATCTCTATAGCTGAATTTTAGAGTCGACATCCGTTTCACTCCCTTCTGACAATCACATGGCCAAATTTCATGCATTAGTACGCTGGCTTTATCGAGAGGTGATTTCCTTTCAACAGGATCGTTGAATGTCCATGACCTTCGCCCATTAGAGTCAACGTTAGCAGCCCGAGAGTGACGTCAGAAAAAGATGTGTTCCATGATTTTGCAGCGAAAGATCGCCACATGAACATGAGCAAAACCCGGTAACACACCCTACCTCACCATCGCGTCTGCCTTACCTAGACTGCGGTAAGCGACCCCGCCCGTCAGCGGAGGACGACCGACCGGTGGTTATAGTGTTGATCACTTTAACTCAATGGGTATAGTACCCACCAAGCACACCACAGGGAGGTGTTGTGAATAGCCGTTTTTTAATCGGCCAACTCGTCGCAGACGGTTGGTATCTGGTACGGATCAAAGGAAGTCACCACCACTTCAAGCATCCGACCAAACCAGGACTGGTCACCGTGCCACATCCGAAAAAGGATCTGCTGAAGAAAACGGCCATCAGTATTTTGCAGCAGGCGCTGCTTTGACTCTCTGAGTCAGTTGCGCCATGGAGGACAACAAATATGCTCTACCCGATTGCGATTTCAATTGGCGATGACCATCACGCCTGGGGTGTAGAAGTCCCGGACATTCCTGGATGCTTTTCCGCAGGAGAGGATCTGGACGATGCCGTCGCCATGGCTCGCGAAGCCATCGAAGGTCATTTCGAGATTCTCGCGGACGACGACGCCCCCATTCCAGCGGCCAGCAAATTGAGCCTGCACGTGGCCAACCCGAAATACGCCGGTTGTGCATGGGCCGTGGTGGATATCGATGTGCTCAAGTATTTGGGCAAAGCCCAGAAGCTCAACATCACCCTGCCGGGCCACCTGCTCAATCGCATTGATGAGTATGTGTTGCATCACCCGGAAGAGAAAAGCCGTTCCGGGTTTCTGGCTTCGGCAGCGTTGAAGGTGTTGCAGCAGGGTTAAATCCTGAACTTTGGAAACCGGCCTAACGGCCGGTTTTTTTATGTCTGTCAGATATCGACTCTACGCGGCAACTCAGCCGGCACAACCTTATCCAGTGCCTGATTCACCGCCAATTCGCCCAACATGACAACCTGTGCAATGCCGAACGCTGTCTTGCGGTGTGAGGTATCCAGCAGCGCGGCGAAGTTGTTGAGCATGGTGGTGGCCGAGCCGAGGGTTTCGCTGGCGTTGGCCAGCAAGGATTCGGTGTCGTAGGCAGGGTTGGCGAGGTACATCGGTTCGGGTTCGTGGGTGGAACCCATGATTCTGGCCGTGGGGCTTAGATAGTGGTCGAGGGCGCGTTCGGCGGCTTCGTGGAATTTCTTTGAGTTGGGTGATTCGTAGGGGGATGCCGGATCGGTTTCTGGCGGATTGGGCGTTACTTTGAACATTTGGTGTATTCCGAATAGGGCTACGACCATTCCGCTGCTACACGAAAGGGTGGCGGCTGTACGCAAGTTAGCAGACCGGGCGAATCCACCAAAATCCCGGCGCACCCGAGGGTGCCATGCGCACAGCCACCATGAAACACAGGAAAACCTGGCTAAATGACGCTCGTACGATTTGGTGGAAACGCGTGGCTGCTAAACCCGATCACTGGAAATCAGTGACGCGAACCAAGTTACCGACCGCCCCTAAAGCGCACAAGCCGGCGGATTCTGGCGTAGCGGTAGGCAACGGCGCAAGGATTTGTAGGCTTCAGGACGTAACACTGCACGCCTTTAAACACCTCGCTCGGAAGATGTTTACGCAGCGATAAAACATAGCGATTTCCCCGGCATTACAGACCCACAACACTCCACCGGTTTTCACCTCCCGCCCAACCGACTAGCATTTCCCCATCACCCATCACCCTCCCCCTGCGCGGCCATCGACGAATACGCGCCATCACTTTCGAGGGATTCCAATCGCGGCCAATTTGCCGCTGACGATCGAACTCAAAAGAGCACTTCACCATGACGCAAAACATTTACGACGATCCCGAATTCTTTCAAGGCTACAGCCAGATGAACCGTTCCATCGGCGGCCTCGACGCGGCGCCGGAGTGGCCAGCGCTCAAGGCGCTGTTGCCCTCCATGCACGGCCTGAACGTGGTGGATCTGGGCTGCGGTTATGGCTGGTTCAGTCGCTGGGCGCTTGAGAATGGCGCCGCCAGTGTCTTGGGACTTGATGTCTCGGAGAAGATGCTGGAGCGGGCGCGGGAGACCACGACGGCGGCGAACATTCGTTATGAGCGCGCCGACCTGGAACAGCTCGACCTGCCCGCTTGCAGTTTCGATCTGGCTTACAGCTCGCTGGCGCTGCATTACATCAAGGATCTGCCGGGGCTGTTTGCGCACCTGTACACAGCGCTGAAACCGGGTTCGCACTTTGTGTTTTCCATTGAGCATCCAATCTTTATGGCACCGCGTAATCCGGGTTGGCTGGTGGATAGTGAAGGCAACAAGCGTTGGCCGCTGGACAGCTATCAGTTGGAGGGTGAGCGGGTTACGAACTGGTTGGCTGAGGGAGTGATCAAGCAGCATCGTACGGTCGGGACATTGCTCAATTCGTTGATCGACGCAGGGTTTTCGATTCGTCATGTCAATGAATGGGGGCCGAGCGAAGCTGAAGTGGCGGCGCAACCGGCGCTGGCGGAAGAGCGGGAGCGGCCGATGATGATGTTGGTGGCGGTGCAGAAGCCCTCACCCTAACCCTCTCCCAAAGGGAGAGGGGACTGACCGCAGTGCCAGTACGAGCTACGCCGACGTGCGAAATCCAGCCGAACTCAGGTTATGAAAAAAACACCAATCGGCTCCCTCTCCCTTGGGAGAGGGCTGGGGTGAGGGGGCCGTCCGAGAGCGCACCAAAAATCTCAAGCCGAACAACAGACTCAATTGATTTCAGCGCGTCGCGACGATAAACAATCGTGGAAATGGCAACAACACCGAGCCATCCGCCAATGCCGGATAAGCCTTCTCAACCTCCGCCAGATACTGCTCCAGGTACTGCGCCTTTTCCGCCTCGGTCAGCGGACTCAAAAACGGAATCAACCCGCTGCCCTTGAACCACTCCACCACCCCCGCCGCCCCGCCAGACAGCTGATGGTGATAGGTGGTGCGCCACACATCGACCCGCGCACAGTGTGGCCGCAGCATCGAGAAATAATCGCTGGCACTCGCCATGTCGGTACGCTGCCCCGCAGCGCCTGAAAGCTTGCTCGCCCATGGACCATTCGCGGCGACTTCACGCATCAAGCGATGGGATGGTTCATTAAGATTGTCCGGCATCTGGATCGCCAGGCTGCCACCTGCGGACAACTTGCTGGCCAACGCCGGCAGCAACGTCGCGTGATCCGGCACCCACTGCAACACGGCGTTGGCGAAGATCACATCGAACGGCCCGGCATCGGCCCACTGATCAATCTCGGCGACATCAAAGCGCAAATCCGGCAAGCGCTTGCGTGCGGCATCGATCATGTCCGCCGAGCTGTCCAGCCCGCTGACCTTCGCCCCGGGAAAACGCGGCACAAGCAGCTCCGTCGAGTTGCCGGGACCGCAACCGATATCGACCACTGCTCGCGCTTCAGGCGTGGGAATCGCCGCCAGCAGATCGCGGGCCGGACGGGTGCGTTCATCTTCGAAAGCGACGTATTGCTTGGCGGACCAACTCATTGCGTTCTCCTGTCGGGGGCATTCCAGCGGTTCGACACGATACCGCGATCCAGCGCGCCTGCCTCTCCTACCAACGTCCGGTGACGTGGGTGGATTTGTAATTAGAATTTTCCACCAGCCACAGATGTCTGAATTTCAAGCACTCCCCCAATAAGGAACACCGCTATGAAATTCGCAAAAATCTCCCAGAAGCTCGCGATGGTGGCCGGTAGTCCCAAGACCTTCATGGGCGCATTGATCCTGATCGGGCTGTGGGGACTGAGCGGGCCGATCTTTGACTACAACGACACCTGGCAACTGATCATCAACACCTCAACCACCATCATCACCTTCCTGATGGTGTTCCTGATCCAGAACACGCAGAACCGCGATACCGACATTCTGCATTTGAAGATCGATGAGTTGTTGTTGGTAACCAAAGAGGCGCAGAACGCGATGCTTGGGCTGGAGGCGCTGGATCTGAAACAGTTGGAGGCGTTGCGCAGGCACTACCGCTCGTTGGGCGAGGGTGAAGTGTTTAACCTTGAGGGGCTGGGTGAGAAGAGTAAGTCGAAGCAGGATTTGAATGAGTGCTGAGGGTTTAAAATCAAAAGATCGCAGCCTTCGGCAGCTCCTACAGAAACGGCTGCAGGAACTGCCGAAGGCTGCGATCTTTTGCAGTTAGCGGCTGGCCTGTAACTGGCGGGCCATCTCCAGATGGCTTTGCAGCTTCGGCAAGGTCTCGTCGGCAAACGCCTTGATCTCCGGCACGTCGGTGGTCTGCGCTTCCTGTTGAATCTGCTCGATGGCTTCTTCAGTGGCTTTGACCTGACTGGCGGCGTAGGCCTGATCGAAGGAGGCGCCGTCGGTCACTTGCGGCATCAGTTCTTTGGCCTTGTCGGCCAGTTCTTCACGAGGCGCGACAGGCAGATCGAGCTTCTTGGCGATTTTCGCCAGGTGCTGGTTGGCCGTGGTGCGGTCGTTGATGACGACGATGGTGTAGTCCTTGACCTCTTTCGATTCGGCCTTGCTATGGGCCAGGCGACTGGCCTCGATATCGGCCATGCCTTTGGCCGAGGCATCGTTGATGAAATCGGCGGGCGACTGGGCAAAAGCGCTGCTGGCACACAGGCCCAACAGCGATACAAAACTCATGTTGCGTATACGGGTGGCCATCCGGCTCATGGTCGCGCCCTCCTTCCTAGCGAAATTCAAGCGGGAGCTTACGCCCCCGCCTCTCAATCAAAACTACCTTCACCGACTACTTCGATTTCTGAGCGGGCTTGCGGCCCATGCCTGGTTTTGGCTCTTTGTCGACAGTCGTTGTGGTGGTTTTCCCACCTTTGCGACCTGCTTCAGAGGCCTTCGTTCGATCGTTGGCGAAGTTTCCCGAGTTCGAGTTTCTTGAATTAGGCATGATTCTCTACCTCTTGGTAATGATCGTGGCGAGCAGGTGCCCGCCTAGATTGAGAATTTTCTGACCGGCAAAGGTTTAGAAAAATTGCAGTCGCTGCGACGAACGGCGCCGCTTTTTCAGCCATTGAGCGCGTGATGATTCAAGCGTTTGGCGGCGTACATCGCCTGATCGGCATGGCGAAACAACTGCTGTTCCTCCCTGCCGTGCTCTGGATAGCGGGCGACCCCGATGCTGGGTTCGATGTGCAGGTTGTGGCCATCGAGGCGCATTGGTTGCACCAGGACCTGGCGGATTTTTTCCGCCACGCCGTCAGCATCTTCCGAAACCTGCACGCTGTGCAGCAGCACGACAAATTCATCGCCGCCAATTCTGGCCACGGTGTCGGTTTCCCGCACGCAGCCTTTTAGGCGGTTGGCCACGGTTTGCAGGAGCATGTCGCCGACCGCGTGACCGAAGGTGTCGTTGACCTGTTTGAAGCGATCCAGGTCGACATATAACAAGGCCATATGCCCGGATTGCTCGCGAGCGCCGGCCAACGCGGCTTTCAGGCGATCACGCAGCAATTCACGGTTGGGCAGTTGCGTCAGTTGATCGTATTGCGCCATGCGCCGCAGGCGGGCGTGCAATTGCTGACGCTCGATGGCCGTGGCGACCTGAGCGCAAACGTATTGCAGCAATTCCTTGTCTTGCTCGGTGTAGCGCTCGCCGCCGGGCAGGCTTTTGACGATCAAGGCGCCGATGGTGCCGTTTTTCGAGTTCAACGGCACGCCGAGCCAGCACGGCGCGTTCTGCCCCGCCACCAACTCGGCGAAATCGGCTGGGGAATCCGCACTGTCCGGTGTCAGAAGAATCGGCTGGCCGCTACGGATAACTTCCGTGCACAGCCGCCCGGTGACGGTGCCCGGTTGCTCGGGCTGCAATTCGTGATCGTCGACGTGATAAGGGAAATTCAGTTGTGCGCAGTGCTCGTCGTACAGCGCCACGGAGAAATTCATCGCCGGCAGCCATTCGCCGATGATCAGATGAATACGCTTGAACAGCGCCAGCAGATCCTCAGCCGCATGGGCCGCTTCGGATATCGCATAGAGCGCAGCCTGGCGCGACTCGGCCTGCTTGCGCTCGGTGATGTCGCGCGCCACGGCGATGCGCAACTGATCGACTTCCGACCAGCGCGCCGACCAGAGGATATGCACGACGCTGCCGTCCTTGCGCAGGTAACGGTTTTCAAAGTTGAGTTTGGGTTCGCCACCCATGATTTCGTTGGCGGCAGCCAGAGTGCGCTGACGATCCGCCGGGTGCACCAGCTCGATCATTTGCCGGCCGATCAACTCTTCAGGCGAATAACCGAAAACACGCTCACAAGCGGCACTGACAAAAACGAAGCGACCCTGCTTGTCGACCGCGCAAACGGCGTCCAGCAACAGATCAATAAAACTCGCCAACGGCGCGGAATTTCGGCTTTCCATGGTTCAGCGTGGGTGTCCGGACAATGCAGCACTGATCAACCATCCCTGACCTTTTTATTGCGCCTCCCTGCACACATTTTCAAGCCTTGTTCGGCATCAGCCCCGGCAGTGCATGCACCAGCGCGTTGATGGCAAAACCGATAAACATCACGCCGCACAATCGGGTGATAAGCAACTCATGACGCTGATACAGCGTGCGTACCCGTTGCGCGCCGACCACGCCAATCAGAATAGCGTAGGCCAGCAAGCCACCGAGGAAACTCAGGGCAATCAACGCCGGCAGCATCGACCAGTTGAGCAGTTCGGCGCGGCTCGACAACAGCGCGGTGAAGGTCGCGACCGCCACCGGATAAGCCTTGGGATTGGTCAAGCCGAACAGAATGCCGTGCCAGAACGGATTGCGCGCCGCGCCCTGGGGCTCGTCACCGTTGCGACGCTGGGCGCGCACCGCGCGCCAGCCGAGCCAGAACAGGTACACACCGCTGAGCACACCGAGCACATCAAACGCGGTGCTGCCGATTTCCCGGGCGCCGACAATCGCGATCAGCGCGGTGCTGCACCAGACCACATCGCCGAGCAGATGCCCGCAAAGAAACCCCGCCCCGGCCCGCCGCCCGTGGGCTGCACCGATGCCGAACACCGCCAGCACACCCGGCCCGGGCGTAATGCCGTAAATGAAACCCGAGGCCAGCACGGCCATTAGCAACGATGGAGTCATGGAAAACCTGCAAGCGCCAGAACACGTGGCCGCCAGTCTATAACAGACAAATGAGTCTGATCATGACTCGTCGTAAAAACGCATGCCGGCGTACGGTTTTTGCCGACACGCCGACAGCCGTGAAGCGAGATCGCCGACATGCGCTTCGAGCTTGTGGCCGTCGGGATCGAGAAAGTAGAACGACGCACCTTCGCTGCGGTTATCGCGCCATTCCCGCACGTTCGCCGCTTTTAGCTTTGCTACGAACGTTGAGAAATCGGCTGCATTGAGGCTGAAAGCGTAATGGGTGTAATCGGCGCACGGTTGACTCGAACGCAGCGGATCAAGTGACAGGCACAACCATAGTCCCGGCAGCGACAAGTAGGCACCGGCATCCCACGTGGCTTCGACGCGCAACTGCAGCAGATCACGGTAGAAGGCGAGGCTGCGATTCAAATCGCTGACCGCGAGGGTCAGGTGGTTGAGGCCGGTGAGCATCGGGTCAGTAGCCTCTGAGGTCTTCGGGGACGATGTATTGTTGGCCGTCGTAGGTCAGGGTGATCTGTTTTTGCTTCAGGCGAGTGGTATTGGAAACGCACTCTTTACCCGATTGAGTATTCTTCATTTTGCTGCCGCTGGTGGTAACGATCAAATCGGCCAGACCATGATGGCTGGAAGGACCGATCTCGACGGTTCGGCGAATCGTCTTTGTGTAGCCTTCGCAATCATTCATGAACTCACCGTTGCTCTTGGCAACCACCAAGCCCTCCAGCACCGGACGCAACTCATTGCCTTCGCGAACATACAGCGCCAAATCGGTTTTTTCGTAGGGAATGGCGTGGGAAGTGTGCGCGAACTTTGAACGCAAGCCGAAAGCCCGAACCTCCGGCGCCAGTCGATAACGGGCAGTGTCGATGCGCAGATCCTCAAAGCGCACGGCATCGGAGTTGTAAGCCCCCGGTTTACGGTAAGTGGCGATGGGGTTGTAAGTGCTGGCGTTGACGATCGACAGATCCAGATCGAACACCCCGGCATCATCGTCGCCGGCGTCGGCAAGGTAGGTGGATTTGACTGCGATCGCCTGATTCTGCACGGCGGGCCAGACTTTGCAGCGCGACAGGGATTTGCCGTCGAAGTCTTTGGTCTGGCACGCGGCCTGGGCTTGAGGAGCGAGGACCAGAATACTGAGGGCGATAAGGAGTCGGATGGGCGTGAGCATTGTTCTTCCTTGATAAGAGTCGTGTTAAGCAGGCCGGTTAAAGGCCTTTGAAGCCTTGCGGCAAGACGTAAGACTTTCCGTCATAACGCAATGTTGTGAGAACGGGTGGGTAATGGGTGATTTTATCTTCACAAGCCTCTGCGTCGCCCACGCTGCTTGTGCCGGTTTGCTGAGTCTTGACGATCAGATCCGCGTAACCATGGGAGCTTGTTTTGGCGACTTCCACCGTTCTGATAGTTTCGCTGCGTTCACCTTCGCAAACATCATTCCATTCGCCGCTGTATTGCGAGACTAGCAACCGGCTCAGGACTGGACGCAACGTTGCGCCCTCTCTCACGTAAAGCGAGAGTTGAACCTCTTCCAAAGGATTAAGACGGGATCCATTGGTGACACGGGCACGCATACCGAAGGCACGGAAATCGGCAGCAACTTTGTAGCGTGCAGTATCGAGTGCCAGTTCCACCAAGGCTACGCCGTCAGTTTCGAAAGCAGCGGCTTGATGATAAGTGGCGAGAGGAACTGATCGTCCATCCTGTAATACAGACAAATCAACATCGTAAAAGCCGTGCGAGTTTCCCTCGACATAATCGGAAGCTCGCTCGAACCTGGCGGTGGCGCTGAGGGTCTGCCCTGGATAGGCCGGCCAATCCTTACAAACCGAAAAATCCAGATCCCCCGACACTACCGCCGGCGTGCAATCGGCCAATGCCTGCCCCGCCAGCAACCACCCGCACAATGCCGCACATCCGATCCAGCCAGACTTCATTGTCACTTCCCGCTCCTTGATTACTTTTTCAGCCGCGCACTATCCCCTGCTGTATCGGCCCTTTCAACCGAATTATCAGTAGACCAAAGCGCATGTCCCGTTTGGTAGCGAGAAGCAGTTGACGGCGGCGCGGGTGGCGGGGCGATGTTGGTGATCGCGG
Organism: Pseudomonas sp. 29; assembly: GCF_002754355.1. Classification (NCBI taxonomy): domain Bacteria; kingdom Pseudomonadati; phylum Pseudomonadota; class Gammaproteobacteria; order Pseudomonadales; family Pseudomonadaceae; genus Pseudomonas; species Pseudomonas sp. 29. Next base: position 4,420,021 of record NZ_PEEY01000001.1, on the reverse strand, counting down.
GGGTGGTGTTGATTCGGATGCTTGAGAGGAACGGACTGGCTGTTAACTGATGTCATGAATCCATGATTTTTCTGCGTCTGGAAGTCAGTCTTCGCGAGCAGGCTCGCTCCCACAGGGGAATGCATTTCAACTGGGAAATGCGATCAACTGTGGGAGCGAGCTTGCTCGCGAAGAGGCCAGCCCCTTCAGCGAAGGCTTGTCAGCCCTCCCCGTCAGTCCGCTACCGTCAACAATCGCACCAGATGAGCGGCTTCATTTCTCTGCCCCAGTACCAACACTGACGACTCCTGCAGACAGGCGTCCTGCGCAATCCACTCGATACCGGCGGCGCCTTCGACATCAAATGCAGGATCCACGGCGCCATCGACCAAAAAGCCTCCGGTGAGTAAGCGTCGTTCGCCGTCCGAGGTCTGTCCGACCGTGACGATTCTCGGGCCGGGGGAGGCATTCAGCGCGAACCCTGCGCTCCAGCTTTTAAGATCCAGTAGCCGCGTTGCGGCAGTAATGACTGGCGCACCGCCGTTGAATGCTGGATCAAACTCACCGTCGCGGGTGATCCCGCTGATGAAGCCATGCTGACGCTTTTCCCCGGCGGATGACTCGACGGCCGATCCGATCAACAACAAGCGCTGCGCCGATTGCCCAACGATGCGATTCACCGAGCTTTCGAGCGGTGCGCCGGCATTGTGCAGATTCAGCAGCAGCGTGCCGTCCTTGCCGAACGACGTGGCAACCTGCCCGGAACGCTCGTAAGCCATGACTAAACCTTGGTTGGTCACTTCAGTCTTGCCATGGACCAGAATCTGCCCATCGTCCAACTGCGTAACCCCGTGCAACGTGATCGCCACACCGGAAAGCGTCAGGTGAATCCAGCCTTTGCCTGCAAACTCCGGGTCATCCTTGCCATCCAGAAAAAAACGCGTCAACAACCCGCTGCCCCCTTGAGAGGTGACGAAAAGCAATCTGTCCGGCAGCGCTTTCGCTGGAGTGGAGTGCGCCAGTATCAAGCGGCCGCCCGTGGCATTGTTCAGCACGGGAATACGCGTCGGCACGACTCGGTAGCCAGTCTGTCCATCACCAAATTCGGGATCGAGCGTACCGTCCGGTTTGAATCGAGCGATGATTTGCTCAAGCTTGCCTGCTGCATCTGCAAGCACTGCGCACAACCAGAATACGCCGCTCTCGACGACGGCCAGGTTCCCGCCTTGTGACAATCGCCCCCTGACAAACTGACCGTGAAGGTACCCGCCCTCGCCGAAGCTGGTATCGAGATGACCGTCCGCGAGCAGTCGCGTCAGGCCGTAATGCGAGGCTCCCGATGCATCGATGACGGTCGTACTGACCATGATGTGTCCCGAAGGCAGCACTGCGACACTTTTCCCGATGGTTTTGCGCGCGGCTGGAAACTGCAGTGTTTGCAGGCCCGAATGGGCAAAGGTGTGATCCAGCTCACCGGCTGATCGTGCTTTATGTGCATTGGCTTTCGGCATGTTCGTGTGCTCCTCAAGGCGATCGGAGTCGACCCCGCTGTCAGAGCATTCGATCCGAAGCAGCCACACCAGACAACTGACAGAAATGACAGTTTTTTAGAAGAAAACGAAATTACTGATCAAGTAAAAAAAGCTAAAAAACTGGTAGTTCTTACAGGTTCAAAACGCAGCCGGTCATGCCAGCCTCTCGATTCAAGTTCAGCCTGAAACGAGAAGAACAATGAACACTCCCGACAAGCCCAATACGCAACCTGTCCCGCCCCCAACCATCACGTACCCCGAAGAGGGCCAGAAAACGGGAGTTGCAACACTGTTTCTCGGCAGCGGTATACCGGGTGCGCTGGTGCAGGTCTGGAACATTGAAAATACGCATTCACTCGGTGCAGGACAGGTCAGTGCAAATGGACGATGGGCGTTTAGCATCAGCGGTGCCCAGTCGACGGGTCAGCACGGGGTTCGCGCCCACCAGACATGGGAAGCCATCAAGTCAGACTGGAGTGACGAACGCAGGTATACCGTGCTACTGCAGCCAGCAATCGACGTCCCGGTAATTGTCGAACCAAAAGAGGGAGCACAGGTAAGCGCTGTTCCGGTCTTTTCCGGAAATGTCACAAAAGCTGAAGGCGTCGTTAGCATTATCGATCTGGACACCGGCGAGATGATTGCCAAAGCCGACGTCGACTCCCTCAAGCAATGGAGTAAACAGATTACAAAACCCTTACCTCCCGGACCGCACCGGATATCTGCCATTCACAACATCAACGGGAATTTGTCCGACTGGGTCCGTGTTCGTACGTTTATGGTGATCGCTAAAGGCAAGGGCAAGGGCAAAACCTGACCTTCAAGAATTAACCCTGCCGCGCCCATCAAAACGCGTTGCGAAAAATCTCCTCGATCTGGCGCTGATCCGCCGCCCGAGGATTGGTCAAACCGCAGGCGTCTTTCAGGGCATTGGTGGCGAGCACCGGAATATCACTGAGCTTGGCGCCGAGTTCACGCAAGCCTCCGGGAATCTCGACATCTTTGGCCAGGCAGCGGATCGCGTTGATCGCCGCCTGCGCGCCCTCTTCGGCACTGAAACCGCGAATATCCGCACCCATGGCGTGGGCCACATCGGTCAGCCGCTCGGCACACACCAGCGCATTGAAGGTCTGCACGTGGGGCAGCAGCACGGCGTTGCACACGCCATGGGGCAAGTCGTAGAAACCGCCCAACTGATGCGCCATCGCATGCACGTAACCGAGCGAGGCATTGTTGAAGGCCATGCCGGCGAGGAACTGCGCGTACGCCATGTTTTCCCGTGCGGCGAGGTCACTGCCGTCGCGCACGGCCAGGCGCAGGTTGTTGCTGATCAGGGTCATGGCTTTCAGCGCGCAGGCGTCGGTGATCGGGTTGGCGGCGGTCGAGACATAAGCCTCGATGGCGTGAGTCAGCGCGTCCATGCCAGTGGCGGCGGTCAGGCCTTTGGGCATGGCGAGCATCAACGCCGGGTCGTTGACCGACAGCAGCGGCGTGACATTACGGTCGACGATGGCCATTTTCACGTGGCGCGATTCGTCGGTGATGATGCAAAACCTGGTCATCTCGCTGGCGGTGCCGGCGGTGGTATTGATCGCGATCAGCGGCAGTTGCGGCTTGCTCGATTGGTCGACGCCTTCGTAATCGCGGATCTGCCCGCCATTGGTCGCGCACAGGGCAATGCCTTTGGCGCAGTCGTGCGGCGAACCGCCGCCCAGCGACACGACGAAATCGCAGCGACTTTCCTTGAGCAAGCCCAGACCCGACTCGACATTGGCGATGCTCGGGTTCGGTTTGGCGCCGTCGAAAATCACCGAGTCGATGTCCTGCATCGCCAGCTTTTCAGCGATCATGGTCGCCACGCCGGCCTTGGCCAGACCTGTGTCAGTGACGATCAGCGCCTTGCGAAAACCGTAGTTGCGGATCGCGACCATGGCCTCGTCGAGGCAGCCGCTGCCCATGATGTTGACCGCCGGAATGAAAAAGGTGCTGCTCATCGTGCATCTCCTGACTGAGGCCGAATCGACTGCGCCGATCCGGCGGATGCACACAGGATCGACCGATCGGTCACGACCGATGTTGATCTGGCTCAATGCCCGCTCGTGATAAAGTCGCCGCCCATCAGCCCTTTGTTTTGAGACGCCTGCGCAATGACCGATTTTCTGGATGTCGACGCCACCCTCGAAGACTGGAACGCCTTGCGCGCCACCAGCGACTTCAACGGCCTGCTGGTGGGCAATGGCGCCAGTCGTGCGGTGTGGGACGATTTCGGCTATGACTCGCTGTTCGAAAACGCCCGGACCGTCGAGGAGAAACCACTCAGCCCGTCGGAACTGGCGGTGTTCGACGCCATGCAAACGCGCAGTTTCGAGCAGGTACTCGGCGCACTGAAAACCACCAGCCGGGTCAACAAGGCCTTGGCCGTCAGCTCGGCGGCACCGCGCAATCGCTACTACGCGATCAAGGAAGCGCTGATCAACACCGTGCACGCCGTACACATTCCGTGGCGACTGGTGAAAGCCTCGACGCTGGCGACGCTGAATGAAGAACTGGCACGCTATCGCACGGTGTTCACTACCAATTACGACCTGCTCAACTACTGGGCGCTGCAACACCAAAGCGACGCCATCGACGATCTGTTCAACGGCGCCAATGCGAGTTTTGATCTGAGCGAAACGGCTACCGACAAACCGCGTCTGTTGTACCTGCACGGTGGTCTGCATCTGGTGCGCAATCAGGATGGCACCGCGCGCAAGCTGACCTCAACCGAGGGCACGCTGCTCGGCAGCTTCGCAATCAACAACACGATCAAGACGCTGGATGACGTGCCGCTGTTCGTCACCGAAGGGCCGAGTGCGGACAAACTCAAGACCATTCGCAGCTCGGATTATCTGTCGTTCTGTTATCAGCAGTTGTTGGGGTATGGCGGCAGTTTGTGCATCTTTGGCCATGCGTTGGGTGAGCAGGATGCGCACATCGTGCGGGCGTTGCGCCTGGCGAAACCGAAGGTGGTGGCGATCTCGATTTATCCGCGCAGTGCGGCGTTTGTTCAGCATCAGAAGCGGCATTACGCGCAGGTGTTTGAGGGCACGGGTGTGGAGTTGCGGTTTTTTGATGCCAAGAGCCATGCGCTCGGCAATCCGAAGTTGTCGGTGCCGGTCGAGATTTAGTGGCGAGGCTACCGACGCCATCGCGAGCAGGCTCACTCCTACAGGGGATCGCATTTCAACTGTAGGAGTGAGCCTGCTCGCGATAGCTTTAGCCCAATCAACTCATTCCTCGGTGCTGTGCACCACCACCAGCAACTGCGCCTGCACCTCCCCCACCGAGCGGATCCGGTGCGGTTTCTGTGCATTGAAGTGCAGCGCATCACCGCGCTCCAGCAGCACCTTTTCGTTCATGAAATCCACTTCGACCTGCCCTTCATGGACGAACAGAAACTCTTCGCCCAAATGCTCCTTGAACGTTTTGTCAGTGAACTCGCTCGGCGGGTAGATGATGAACGGCAGCAGACTGCGCTCGCTGACCTGATGGGCCAACACGGCGTACCCGGGACTCTGGTCATTCGCCGCCAGTGACTGGCGCTCATGGCTGCGCACCAGGCTGTAGCTGTCGAGGCTGACGTTGTCTTCGGAGAACAATTCCTCGACTTTCACATTCAGCGCTTTCGCCAGTTTCAACGCAGCAGCAATCGACGGCGTGTTGAGCCCACGTTCGACTTTGGACAGATAACTCTTGGTCATGCCGGATTTCTCGGCCAGTGCCTCAAGGGTTACACCAAGTTTTTTTCTCAATAATTTCAAACGGATAGACATGCGAAACAGTTATTCCATGGAGGAAGCGACGATTCGTGCTTGCCAATGACACTTTGTGTCATATAGCCTCTTTCGTGTCATTTGCAATCACCCAAAGGACACAGACATGGCCAAGACATTAGCACTACCCAAAGACCAACTGGTCAAGCAAGCGCTGACCCAGATGCAAAAAAGCCTGGCGGATAATACGTGGACGGACCGGCAAAAGCTGGCCCTGACCTGCCGGATCCTCTTCGAGAACGGTCACGACTCCGGTCTGGCCGGACAAATTACCGCCCGTGGGCCGCAGCCCGGCACCTATTACACGCAGCAACTGGGGCTGGGTTTCGACGAAATCACCGCGAGTAATCTGCTGCTGGTCAACGAGGATCTGGAAGTCCTCGAAGGCCACGGCATGGCCAACCCGGCCAACCGTTTCCACAGCTGGGTGTACCGCGCCCGGCCGGATGTGAACTGCATCATCCACACCCACCCGACCCACGTTGCCGCGTTGTCGATGCTCGAAGTGCCGTTGCAGATTTCCCACATGGACCTGTGCCCGCTGTACGACGACTGCGCGTTTCTTGAAGGCTGGCCGGGTGTGCCGGTGGGCAATGAAGAAGGTGAGCTGATTGCCGGTGCACTGGGCGACAAACGCGCGATTGTGCTTTCGCACCACGGTCAACTGTCGACCGGCACAACGATTGAAGAGGCCTGTGTCATCGCCCAACTGATCGAGCGCGCGGCAAAACTGCAACTGCTGGCGATGGCGGCCGGTACGATCAAGCCGATCATTCCCGAACTGGGTCGCGAAGCCCATGACTGGATCGCCAAGCCGAAACGCCACGCCGCCGCCTTCAACTATTACGCCCGGCAGAACCTGCGCCAACACGCCGATTGCCTGAACTGAAACCTGTTACGGAGAGATTCCCATGTCCACTATTCACGGCATCATCGGCTACACCATCACCCCGTTCGGCGCCAACGGCGAAGGGCTGGACCTGCCAGCGCTCGGTCAATCGATCGATCGCCTGATCGACAGCGGCGTCCACGCCATCGCGCCGTTGGGCAGCACTGGCGAAGGCGCTTACCTGAGCGATGCGGAGTGGGATCAGGTTGCCGAGTTCAGCATCAAGCACGTCGCCAAACGGGTGCCAACCATCGTCAGCGTCTCTGACCTGACCACCGCCAAAGCCGTGCGCCGCGCACGTTTCGCCGAAGGCCACGGTGCCGATGTGGTGATGGTGCTGCCGGCTTCGTACTGGAAGCTCACCGAGGCGGAAATCTTCGCTCACTACCGCGCTATTGGCGAGCGCATCGGCGTGCCGATCATGCTCTACAACAACCCGGCCACCAGCGGCACTGACATGTCGGTGGAGCTGATTTTGCGCATCGTCAAAGGCGTGGAAAACGTGACCATGGTCAAGGAGAGCACCGGCGATATTCAGCGCATGCACAAACTGCAATTGCTCGGCGAAGGTCAGGTGCCGTTCTACAACGGCTGCAATCCGCTGGCACTGGAAGCGTTTGCGGCCGGGGCGAAAGGCTGGTGCACGGCGGCGCCGAACTTGATCCCGCAGTTGAATCTGGACTTGTACGAGGCCGCCATGGCCGGTGAACTGGATCGCGCGCGGGATTTGTTTTACCGCCAGTTGCCGCTGCTGGATTTCATCCTCAAGGGTGGCTTGCCGGCGACGATCAAGGCAGGGTTGCGGCAGACCGGGCTGGAGGTGGGCGATCCACGTTTGCCGGTATTTCCGCTGAGTGAAGCGGGCCAGACTCAGCTGCAAGCAATCCTGAAAACCCTGCGCTGATCTCGCTGCAATATACAAAAACCTGTGGGAGCGAGCTTGCTCGCGAAGGCGTCAGTTCAGTCAACATTGATGTTGAGTAAACGACCGCTTTCGCGAGCAAGCTCGCTCCCACAGGGGATTTTGGTGGATTTGAAAGTGAGGTCAGAGCACCGGCAAGGTCTTGTCCTTGATCACTTTGCTCGGTCCGTTCGCCTTCACACTGGCAATGCCTTTATCGCACGCCGCCTCCGACGAATACGATTCACTGCTGCCGATAATCTGATGATTGGCCGCTTTCAGGTTGAAGTACGGACGGCCGTCCTTCGTCGACTTCTTCTCATAGCGCTCCTCCAACGGGCTGTTGGTTTGCACCGAAGCGATGCCGCCGTCGGCCGCAGCGCGAGTGGTGTACAGCTCGCTGGTCAGAATCGTTTCGGCATTCGCCGCTTTCAGCACGAACCTGAACTGGCCGTTGCTGCTTTTACTGATTTCGTACCATCCGGACATGCGCGTTTCTCCTTGGCGATTGAGAGGTTTGGCGCTTCAGAGTAAAGACCAGTCCTGAATATCTGTCGCTTGGACCGGCCCTTTCGCGAGCAAGCTCGCTCCCACATTGGAGCGCATTCCAGTTGCAGAACGCGCTCGAAAGTGGGAGCGAGCCTGCTCGCGAATGAGGCAACTCGGTGCCGGCTATTTCACCACCGCCCGCACCACCGACAACTCCGGCGCATTCACCCGCCGCTGACTCAGATAGCGCGTACAACTCACCCGCAGGAACGAGGCAAAATTCACCACTTCGCCGCGATAATCCATCACCTCTTCATACAGCTTGGCGATCAGCTGGTTGGTGGTCATGCCGTCGACCTCGGCGATTTCGCTAAGGATGTCCCAGAACTGATTCTCCAGGCGCAACGTCGTCACCACACCGCAGATGCGCAGCGAACGCGAGCGTGATTCGTAGAGAATCGGGTCAGCCTTGACGTAGAGCTCGCACATCGGCGAATCCTCGTTACAGGGTGATTTTGGTGCCGAGCAAACCGAGGAAACCGGCCAGCCAGTTCGGATGCGCCGGCCATGCCGGGGCTGTGGCCAGATTGCCTTGAACGTGGCCGTCCGTCACCGGGATATCGATGTACGTACCGCCCGCCAGTCGCACTTCCGGCGCGCAGGCCGGATAGGCGCTGCATTCGCGGCCTTCAAGTACACCCGCCGCCGCAAGCAATTGCGCGCCGTGACAGACGGCGGCAATCGGTTTGCCGGCCTTGTCGAAGGCGCGCACCAGGTCGAGGACTCTTTCATTGAGACGCAGGTATTCCGGGGCACGACCGCCGGGGATCAACAGCGCGTCGTAATCGGCCTCGCTGACCTTGGCGAAATCGAAGTTGAGCGCGAACAGGTGACCGGGCTTTTCGCTGTAGGTCTGATCGCCTTCGAAGTCATGGATGGCGGTGCGCACGGTTTTGCCGGCAGCCTTGTCCGGGCACACGGCGTGAACGGTGTGACCGACCATTTGCAGGGCCTGGAACGGCACCATCACTTCGTAGTCTTCGACGTAATCGCCGACCAGCATCAGAATCTTTTTCGCGGCCATGGGGAGGACTCCTCTGGAGGACATGCTTGGGAGTATTCAAGGTAGACCTTATCCGCGAGGTCGGGTAACAACCGGCTACTACCTGAGACCGTGTCATCGTTCTTCGCGAGCAAGCTCGCTCCCACATTTGGAATGCATTCTCCTGTGGGAGCGAGCTTGCTCGCGAAGGGGCCCTTAAACTGTACGCCTAAGTCCGTGCCTAGCTGTAACACCCCGAAATTCGCAGATTATGGCTAGATGAGGACACCTTCCAATGCCCTACGATTCTGGTCCCCCATCATGTCCTCGCGCGAAAACACCGGCATGGCCCTCGGCCTGCTCGGCGTGGTGATCTTCAGCCTTACCCTGCCCTTCACCCGCATCGTGGTGCAGGAACTGCATCCGCTGCTCAACGGTTTGGGGCGTGCGCTGTTCGCGGCGATTCCGGCGGCGCTGCTGCTTTTGTGGCGGCGCGAGAAATGGCCGACGTGGCAGCAAGTCAAAGGCCTGAGCCTGGTGATCGCCGGGGTGATTCTGGGTTTTCCGGTGTTGTCGGCGTGGGCCATGCAGACATTGCCGGCGTCCCACGGTGCGCTGGTCAATGGGCTGCAACCTTTGTGCGTGGCGCTGTACGCCGCGTGGCTGTCCCACGAACGTCCGTCAAAAGCCTTCTGGGCCTGCGCGGCGCTGGGCAGTGCATTGGTGCTCGGATATGCGCTGTACACCGGTGCCGGCAGTATTCAGGCGGGTGATCTGTTGATGCTCGGCGCGATTGCGGTCGGTGGTTTGGGTTACGCCGAGGGCGGTCGATTAGCCAAGGAGATGGGCGGCTGGCAGGTGATCTGCTGGGCGCTGGTGCTGTCGACGCCGTTGTTGATCGGGCCGGTGCTGTATCTGGCCCTGCAACATCAGGGCGCGGTGTCGGCCAAGGCCTGGTGGGCGTTCGGGTATGTGGCGCTGTTTTCGCAGTTTCTCGGATTTTTCGCGTGGTACGCAGGGCTGGCCATGGGCGGGATCGCCCGGGTCAGTCAGATCCAGTTATTGCAGATTTTCTTCACCATCGCGTTTTCGGCGCTGTTCTTTGGTGAACATGTCGAGCCGATTACCTGGGTGTTTGCCTGCGGTGTCATCGCCACGGTCATGCTCGGCCGCAAAACCGCGGTGAAATCAAATGTGGGAGCGAGCCTGCTCGCGAAGGGTCCGTAACAGCCAACATCATTGTTGAATGTCAGTCCGCCTTCGCGAGCAAGCTCGCTCCCACAGGGTTTTGTGTCAGGCGAGGTAGCCGTCAGCGCGCAGCAAGGTTTCCAGGCAGTGCTCGCTGATGTGGTAGAAGGCCTTCAACTCTTCGATCTTCACCAACAACTGCGCCGGGTCCACCGGCTCGGCGCGCTTCACCGCCAGAATCATTTTGTTCTTGTTGGTGTGATCCAGCGAGATGAACTCGAACACCTTGGTCTCGTAACCGCAGGCTTCAAGGAACAGCGCGCGCAAGCTGTCGGTGACCATTTCCGCCTGCTGCCCCAGGTGCAAACCATATTGCAGCATCGGCTTGAGCAACGCTGGGCTCTGGATCTGCAGGCGGATCTGTTTGTGGCAGCACGGCGAGCACATGATGATCGACGCACCCGAGCGGATACCGGTGTGGATCGCGTAGTCAGTGGCGATGTCGCAGGCATGCAGGGCGATCATCACGTCCAGTTCGCTCGGCGCCACACTGCGTACGTCACCGCACTTGAACACCAGCCCCGGGTGATCGAGTTTTGCCGCCGCTGCGTTGCACAGGTTGACCATTTCCTCACGCAACTCGACGCCGGTGACCTCGCCTTCAGCCTTGAGCGTATTGCGCAGGTAATCGTGAATGGCGAACGTCAGATAGCCCTTGCCCGAACCGAAATCTGCCACCCGCACCGGTTTGTCCAGCGCCAGCGGCGAGGAGGTCAGGGCATGGCTGAACACTTCGATGAACTTGTTGATCTGCTTCCACTTGCGCGACATCGCCGGGATCAGCTCATGTTGCGCGTTGGTCACGCCCAGATCCTTGAGGAACGGTCGGCTCAATTCGAGGAAGCGGTTTTTCTCGCGGTTGTGCTCGGCAGACGGCGCTTCGCGCAATTGCTGAGGTTTGCTCTTGAACAGCGAGCTCTTGCCCTTTTTGCTGTATTCGAGCTGGGCTTCATCAGTGACTGCGAGTAAATGCGCATTTTTGAAAGAGACCGGCAACAGCTCGGCAATCGCCGCCACGCCGTCAGCCAAGGGCAGGTTTTTGGTAATGTCGCGGGTTTTGTAGCGATAGACGAACGACAGATTCGGCTGCGCCTTGACCGTCACCGGTTTGATGATGACTCGCTGCAGATCCACTTCTTCGCCGACGTATTTGGCCAGCACCAGTTTGATGAAGCCGTTCTGTTCGAGGCTGGCTTGCAGCAGCTCGATGAACTGGGCGTGGTGATCGGGCGCAGGCTTGATGGACGGGGCAGTAACGGACATGAAAAAGCGGCCTCGGACGGGCGGAATCGGGAATGGCGGGTATTTTAGGGGGGATGGGGGGTTGGGGACACGCTCTTATTTACCGAACGGTTGTTAGAAGCACCCTCACCCTAGCCCTCTCCCGGAGGGAGAGGGGACTGACCGAGGTGTTTTCACGAGTTACACCGACCTGAAAAACCGAGCCGAACTCAGGTATTAACAGCATCAAATCAAACGATCATCTGTTAATCCATAATCGCCTCGGTTTTTCAGGTCGATGTCGAGCGCAAGACACCTCGGTCGGCCCCCTCTCCCTCCGGGAGAGGGTTGGGGTGAGGGGCTTTGGCTTTTAGGCTATCAGGCCAACACCACCAACCGATTCGGCAACTCATTCCTCACCTGCGTCACCGGCACATGCACCTTCAGCAATTCCCCACACGCCTCGATACACGTCACAAATCCCTCCAGCGTGCGCCCCTGCCTGACCTGCTCGGTAAACGCCGCGACAATCGCATCCCAACTCTTGTTATCCAGCCGCTTGGAAATCCCCTCATCCACCAGAATCTCCACATACCGCTCCGCCTCGCAGACAAAAATCAGCATGCCGGTACTGCCCACCGTGTGATGCAGGTTCTGCTCGAGAAACTGCCGCCGCGCCAAGTTCGACGCGCGCCAGTGCCGTACACGACGCGGGACCAAATGAGTGGTGATTTTCGGCAAACGAAACAGCAGACATAGCACGATAAACGCCCCCCACTGCACCAGCAGCAGACTGCGCAGGGTCAGCCAGCCGGTCAGGTAGTGCACGACGCCCGGCACCACCAGTGCCAACAGGCTCGCCCACAGCAGCGGGATGTACGCGTAGTCATCGGCGCGCGCGGCCAGCACCGTCACCAGTTCGGCGTCGGTGTCGCGCTCGACCCGCGCAATCGCCTCGGCGACTTTGCGTTGTTCGTGTTCGGTCAGTAGTGCCATGTTGAAAAGTGCCTGCTCATTATTCTTCTGATATCACCAGCCGCCGGACGAACCACCGCCGCCGAAACTGCCCCCGCCGCCGCTGAAGCCTCCACCTCCACCGCCGCCGCCAAATCCGCCACCACCGCCGAAGCCGCCCCCTCCTCCAGAGCCGCCCCGGCCGGCAGGCAGGATACCGAGCATCTGGCAGACAAACACCGTCAGGATGAACAACATCACCAAAAACACAAACAATGCCGGATGCCGCGAGATGAAATCATCGGACGGATCACCGGTGGATTCATACACCGTCGACGGTTCATCGAGCGGATTGCCACCCAGCACCACCAGCATCGCCGCCACGCCGTCGCTGATGCCTTTGCTGAAATTGCCGCTCTTGAACGCGGGCGTGATGACTTGATGGATGATCACTGAAGTCTGCGCATCGGTCAGCCGATCCTCCAGGCCATAACCGACTTCGATGCGCAGTTTGCGTTCGTCACGGGCAACGATCAGCAGCGCGCCGTTGTTCTTGTCCTTTTGACCAATCGCCCAATGACGCCCGAGTTGAACGCCAAAGTCCTCGATGGTCGTGCCTTGCAGATCCGGCAGCGTGACCACGACCAACTGCTCGCCGGTCGCCTGTTCGTGGGCCTGCAACTGCTGGGTCAGTTGCGTGCGCACCGACGGCTCGAGCATCTGCGCTTCGTCCACCACCCGCCCGCTCAGCGCCGGGAACATCAACTCGGCCCGGGCGCTGACGGCGAACAGCCACAGCATCAGCACCAGGCCCATTTTCAACACACGCATGGACAACCTCGAATCAGAATTTCACTTCCGGGGCCTTTTCCGCGCCGGGCGTGGTGGCTTCGAAGGTTTCGCGGATCGGCAGATCGCTGTACATCACGCTGTGCCAGAGGCGACCGGGGAAGGTGCGAATCTCGGTGTTGTATTTCTGCACCGCCAGAATGAAATCGCGGCGAGCCACGGCAATGCGGTTTTCCGTGCCTTCCAGCTGCGATTGCAGGGCGAGGAAGTTCTGGTTGGCCTTCAGGTCCGGATAGCGCTCTGAAACCACCATCAAGCGGCTCAATGCGCCGGTCAGTTGGTCCTGCGCCTGCTGGAATTGCTTGAGTTTCTCGGGATTGTCGAGGGTGCTGGCGTCGACCTGAATCGAGGTCGCTTTCGCCCGCGCCTCAATCACTGCCGTGAGGGTTTCCTCTTCATGCTTGGCATAACCCTTCACCGTTTCCACCAGGTTGGGGATCAGGTCGGCGCGGCGCTGGTACTGGTTCTGCACCTGGCCCCACGCAGCTTTGGCCTGTTCGTCGAGGGTCGGGATATTGTTGATGCCGCACGCGGTCAACAGCGTGGCCAGCACCAGCAGTGTGGCGACCTGCAAACGCGAGCGATTGGTTGGGCTTACATTCATCGCAGTGATGCTCCTTGGCACATATCATTATAAAAACCGAGCGCGAAACATTCTCAGCGGGCTGTTGGGGCATAATCGACCGCGTCGCTGGATTACGACGGGGCAATGGGCTAAAAAGTGCCCTGCGTGATCATGCGGCCAAGTGTCGGCTGCCGTTTTTTGGCTCTGTTTCTTTGAGCCTGTACCCGAACAACAATAGTCGCTCCCTAAATTTTGGCTGGCCGGCGTTGCATTGCCGCTTGGGCCCTTGAGAAAACTATTCATGAAGAAGCTGTGTTTGCTGGGTCTGTTCGTCAGCCTGGCCAGTCATCAAGTATTGGCCGCCACGACCCCGGTACCCCTGGAAAACAAGGACGCGTTCATCAGCAACCTGATGAAGCAAATGACCCTCGACGAGAAGATCGGCCAGTTGCGCCTGATCAGCATCGGCCCGGAAATGCCCCGAGAGCTGATCCGTAAAGAAATCGCCGCCGGCAACATCGGCGGCACGTTCAACTCGATCACCCGTCCGGAAAACCGGCCGATGCAGGATGCTGCCATGCGCAGTCGCCTGAAGATTCCGATGTTTTTCGCGTACGACGTGATCCACGGTCACCGTACGATTTTCCCAATTCCACTGGCCCTCGCCTCGAGCTGGGACATGGACGCCGTCGGTCAGTCCGGGCGCGTTGCTGCTAAAGAAGCCGCCGCCGACAGTCTCGACATCACCTTCGCGCCGATGGTCGACATCTCTCGCGACCCGCGCTGGGGCCGCAGCTCCGAAGGCTTCGGTGAAGACACTTACCTGACTTCACGCATTGCCGGCGTCATGGTGCGCGCCTATCAGGGCGCCACCCCGAGCGCGGCCGACAGCATCATGGCCAGCGTCAAGCACTTCGCCCTGTACGGCGCGGTCGAGGGCGGTCGCGACTACAACACCGTCGACATGAGCCCGGTGAAGATGTACCAGGATTACCTGCCGCCGTACCGCGCCGCGATTGATGCCGGCGCCGGCGGTGTGATGGTCGCGTTGAACTCGATCAACGGCATTCCGGCCACGGCCAACACCTGGCTGATGAATGATCTGCTGCGCAAAGACTGGGGCTTCAAGGGCTTGGCGGTTAGCGACCACGGCGCAATCTTCGAACTGATCAAGCACGGCGTCGCCCGCGACGGTCGTGAAGCGGCGAAGCTGGCGATCAAGGCCGGTATCGACATGAGCATGAACGACACCCTGTACGGCAAAGAACTGCCGGGGCTGCTCAAGTCCGGCGAGATCGAACAGAAAGACATCGACAACGCCGTGCGTGAAGTGCTCGCGGCCAAGTACGACATGGGCCTGTTCAAAGACCCGTACCTGCGCATTGGCAAGGCTGAAGACGATCCGGCCGACACCTACGCCGAAAGCCGTCTGCACCGCGCCGAGGCCCGTGAAGTGGCGCGTCGCAGCTTGGTTTTGTTGAAGAACCAGAACGAAACCCTGCCGCTGAAGAAAGACGCGAAAGTCGCACTGGTCGGTCCGTTGGCCAAAGCACCGATCGACATGATGGGCAGCTGGGCCGCAGCGGGTAAGCCTGCGCAATCGGTGACCCTGTTCGATGGCATGAGCTCGGTGATCGGTGACAAGGCGAACCTGATCTACGCCCGTGGCGCCAACATCACCAGCGACAAGAAGGTGCTCGACTACCTGAACTTCCTCAACTTCGATGCGCCGGAAGTGGTCGACGATCCGCGTCCGGCCAACGTGCTGATCGACGAAGCGGTGAAAGCCGCCAAGGACGCTGACGTGATCGTTGCCGCCGTCGGCGAATCCCGTGGCATGTCTCACGAATCCTCCAGCCGCACCGACCTGAACATTCCGGAAAACCAGCGTGAGCTGATCCGCGCGCTGAAAGCCACCGGCAAACCGCTGGTGCTGGTGTTGATGAACGGCCGCCCACTGACCATTCTCGAAGAGAACCAGTCGGCTGACGCGATTCTGGAAACCTGGTTCAGCGGCACCGAGGGCGGCAACGCCATCGCCGACGTGCTGTTCGGCGACTACAACCCTTCGGGCAAACTGCCGGTGACCTTCCCGCGCTCCGTGGGCCAGATCCCGACTTACTACAACCACCTGAGCATTGGCCGGCCGTTCACGCCGGGCAAACCGGGCAACTACACCTCGCAGTATTTCGATGACACGACCGGGCCGCTGTTCCCGTTCGGTTATGGCCTGAGCTACACCCAATTCGCCCTCAGCGACATGGCGCTGTCGTCGACCACCCTGAACGCCACCGGCAAACTCGACGCCAGCGTCATGGTCAAGAACACCGGCAAGCGTGACGGCGAAACCGTGGTGCAGTTGTACATTCAGGACGTCACCGGCTCGATGATTCGTCCGGTGAAAGAACTGAAAAACTTCCAGAAAATCATGCTCAAGGCCGGTGAACAGAAAGTCGTGCACTTCACCATCAGCGAGGATGACCTGAAGTTCTACAACGCCCAGCTCAAATACGCCGCGGAGCCTGGCAAGTTCAACGTGCAGATCGGCCTGGATTCCCAGGACGTGACGCAGCAGAGCTTTGAATTGCTGTAACCGGTTTTTGCTCGGCTGATCGTTCCCACGCTCCGCGTGGGAACGATCATCAGGTGAGCGGTTATCCGCGGCGGTCGAGGATGTTGACCACCACCCGATCCACCCAGCCCCACACCCGCTGCTTCACCCGCCGCCACAACGGCCGGCGCTGCCATTCTTCCAGACTCACCTGCTGACTCAGCCCGAAGTCCTTCAGAAAACTCGCCTGCACCGCTGCCGTCAACGACGGGTCCAGCGCCTCCAGATTCGCCTCCAGATTGAAACGCAAGTTCCAGTGATCGAAATTGCACGAGCCAATGCTCACCCAATCATCCACCAGCACCATTTTCAAATGCAGAAAGCACGGCTGATATTCGAAGATCTGCACGCCAGCCTTGAGCAGTCGCGGATAGTAACGATGCCCGGCGTAACGCACCGACGGATGATCGGTGCGCGGCCCGGTCAGCAGTAGCCGCACATCGACTCCGCGCGCCGCTGCCTTACGCAGGGAGCGGCGGATTTTCCAGGTCGGCAGGAAGTACGGTGTGGCCATCCAGATGCGTTTTTGCCCACTGTTCAAAGCTCGGAACAGCGATTGCAGAATGTCGCGATGCTGGCGGGCGTCGGCATACGCCACGCGGCCCATGCCCTCGCCCTTGTCCGGCACGCGTGGTAACCGTGGTAAACCAAAATGCGCGGCCGGGCGCCAGGCGCGGCGATAGCGATTGGCGATCCACTGACGATCAAACAGCAATTGCCAGTCGATCACCAGCGGGCCGCTGATCTCGACCATCACTTCGTGCCACTCGCTGGTGTCGTGCCCCGGTGTCCAGAACTCATCGGTGACACCGGTGCCGCCGACCACCGCCAGACGCTGATCGACCAACAGCAACTTGCGATGATCACGATAGAAATTGCCGACCCAGCGCCGCCAATTCAGCCGATTGTAGAAACGCAGTTCAACCCCGGCGTGCGTCAGGCGCTGGCGCAGGTTGAGCGTAAAGGCGAGGCTGCCGTAATCATCGAACAGGCAGCGCACGCGCACGCCACGCTCGGCGGCCAGCACCAGCGCTTGCACGATGGTTTCGGCGCAAGCGCCAGCCTCGACCAGATACAACTCGAGTTCGATCTGCTCCTGCGCGCCGGCAATCTGCTCAAGCATGCGCGGGAAGAATTGCGGGCCATCGATCAACAGTTCGAACCGGTTGCCATCGCGCCACGGAAACACCGCACCGCGCATGTCAGCGCGCCGTGAAAATCAGCACCGCACCCACCGGTACCGACAGACTGATGGCCGACAGGTCGGCGAGTTTGCGCAGGCTTTCCAGCCCCGGCACCAGATCGAAATCCTCGGCGTTGATCACCAGCGGCTCCAGGGTGACCACTTGAAAACGCCGGTCATCGAGGCGCGTCGCCAGCAGCTCAGCGGGGTATTCGTGTTGCTTGCCGTGCAGGTTGACGGTCAGCGGCAGACGCAATTCCAGCTGCGCACCGGGGGCCAGATCGTTGATCGGGCGCAGGTCGATCTGGGTGGTGATGGTCGCTTCGGGGAATTGCTCGATCTGGAACAGCTCCTTGCGCATGCGCTCATCGCGCAGCGGGATGCCGCTGTTGATCGAATCCATCTCGACTTCGACTTCGGCGCGACCGTTGGGGTCGACCTTGCCGTGCAGCACCAGAAAGCGCTGCACTTCGGAAATATGGGTGTTTTTCGTGCTGACAAACGACAGCCGCGACGACTCGCCGTCCAGATACCAATTGGCCTGCGCCGGCAATGCGACGCTGGCGAGCAGCAGACTGGACAGGGTTGCACAGAGAGAGCGGTTGAACATTGAACACTCGTAGGGCCGATAAACCTGCACGAACCTTAACCGCCCAGACCGTTATTGCAAACTGAAGATCACACCCGGTGGGAGCGAGCCTGCTCGCGAAGACGTCATCTGTCTCAACAGAGAAGGTGCGCCTGCTATTGCATTCGCGAGCAGGCTCGCTCCCACAAAAAACCATCGGGTGTTTTCAGGGATTCAGGCGACAGCCTTGCCGTTCGCTCAACCACTGGGCGCGATTGCTGCGGCCCATGCCGCTGACCGTGATGGTTTTGTTGGTGCTGTCATCGGTGAATGCGCTGGTCGGCAGCCATTGTTTTACATAGCCACGGCAATACTCGGCATCGTTATTCATCACATAACGACAGGAACAGTATTCCTTGGCGGTGTAGGCGCTGATGATGTCGGGGAAGGCCCACAGGTTTTCGCGCTCGTAGACGATCCAGCCGAGCAGCAGGACCAGCATTAACAGGAATAAGCGCTTCATGGCCGCACCGCCTTCAGCACGTGTTTGAGCAGTTCGTTATGGCTGTAGCTGCCGTCGCGGTCATCGGCGTAACGCACGACCAGCAGTTTTTCACTGGGGATCACGTAGAGCGCCTGGCCCCAATGCCCGAGGGCGGCAAACGTGTCGGGCGGTGCAGCGGGCCATGGCGATTCAGCGCCATCGGCTGGACGATTGAGCCACCATTGGCCGCCGGGCACGGCTTCGTCCTGATGGGCTTTGTAACCGGCGAAGGGAGTGCGGCTGAACGCCACCCACTCCTTGGGCAATAACTGCCGATCATGCCAGCGCCCGTCACAAGCCATCAGCAAACCGACCCGCGCCAGATCCCGCGCGGTCAGGTAGGCATAAGAGGAAGCGACAAACGTGCCGTTGGCATCGGTCTCCCACACGGCGTGGCGGATGCCCAACGGTTCGAACAACGCCGTCCACGGATAATCCGGATAACGCTGCGGGCCGACGATATTTTTCAACGCCGCCGCGAGCAGGTTGCTGTCGCCGCTGGAATAACGGAAGGCCTGCCCCGGTTCGGCGTAAGCATCGTGATCGGCGGTGAACGCGGCCATGTCGCGATGGCCGCGGGTGTAGAGCATCGCCACCACCGAGGATTTCAGTGGCGCGTATTCGTAATCTTCCTGCCAGTCGATACCGGAGGCCCAGTGCAGCAGGTCGGCGATTTTGATGGCCGGGTGTTGTTCCAGCGGCGGGTAAAACTGCACGGCCGGGGCTTCGAGTTTGAACAGGCCTTCGCCGTACGCCACACCGAGGACGGTGGCCATCAGGCTTTTGCTGATCGACCAGGTCAGGTGCGGGGTTTGTTCGGCGGTCGGGCCGGCGTAGCGTTCGTAGATGATCTGGCCGTCGCGGATGATCAGCAGTGCGTCGGTGCGGATGCCTTGGCGGGTGTTGTCATCGCGGGGTGGGAAGGCGTAATTCTCCAGCGCTCCGGTATCGGTGATCGTCGTGCCGATTGGCCATGCTTCACCCGGCCATTGTTCGGCGTGAACGGTGAAGCTGATCAGCAGCAGAAACAGCGACAGGCCTTTGCGCATGGTGAGGGCTCTTGGGAGAACCTGCTGAGATTAGTCGGGGTTAATGACAGATGTGTGGTGATGATGAAATCGCTTTCGCGAGCAAGCTCGCTCCCACAGTTGACCGAGTTCCTTCAGTTGGAATGCCATCAAACTGTGGGAGCGAGCTTGCTCGCGAAGAGGCCAGTCAAGCCTGCGCCAAAGCCTTGGCCAGACGCTTGGCCCGAGCCCCCGCCGCCAACTGCATCACGCCTTGATCGCGTTGCCACATCTGCGCCCACTCTGCCGGACCGTCAGCCAACGCTTGACTCACTTCCCCCTCCAGCGCCTCAAACTGCGCAAACAACCCAGCCAACAACACATGCCCGGCCGGATTGTTCGGCGGTTGCCGACTCGCCTCCGCACACCCGGCCAACAGCGCCAGCAAGCGCAATTGCAGCGCCTGCGGCCAGTCACTGTCCTGGCCGACGCCATATAGCCACGCGGTCATCGCGCTCAGCACATAAACGTCCTCCAGGGTGCGGAACGGTTTGACGTAAGCGTCCCAACCATCGCCGGCCAACAACTCGCACAACGCGTTATCAAGCTGCAGCCGACCATGGCTGATGTCAGGCATCAACGGCAGCGCCGGCAGCTTCTCCACGGTCACGCCGGGTTCGCCGGGATACACCACCGCCAGACTCAGGCGCGGCGATTCACCGGATTCTTCACTGCGCGCGGCGATCAGCAACCAGTCCGCCGCATCGCCGGCGGTGACAAAATCCTTGCGTCCGCTCAGACGTAAATCCGTCAACCGTGTCTGCATGTCCGCCGGACGCAAACTGCGCTGTTCGGTCGCACACAACGCACCGAGGCTCAGCGGTGCACTCGGCCACAACATGCGCAATGCCGCCTGATAACCGACCAGAAACGCCAGCCCCGGCGTCGCCATCCGCCGCCCGCCCGCGACCGCCAATTCGAATGGGGTGACGTTGCCCAGTTGCTGCAACAACGTCGCAAAACCCTCGGCCAGGTCAGCAACGGCGGGCAATCGTTCACGGCGGTGCAGCAGATCTGGCCAGGGCATAAGAGGCTCCTTGTGGGCTGTCATATAAGCATCACCGAACGTTCATGGCGATGACACCGGGGCTACATAGCCTGACTTTGCACAACACGGCTGCATAAAGAAAGTCGATCGGCTGCAACCCACGACGGGTTAAAGGCCCGTACGGAGATTCACATGACTCAGATCGCCCGCATCAGCGACACCGGCAATGAACGCCGCCTGCAAGCCGAACGCCTGATCGGCGCCGAGGCCTTGCAGCAAGCCCAGGCCTTGCGCTTCAACGTCTTCAGCGGCGAGTTCAACGCCAAACTGAAAGGCGCGGAACTGGGTCTGGACATGGATGATTATGATGTTCACTGCAGCCACATCGGTGTGCGTGACTTGAACACCGGCCGTTTGGTCGCGACCACGCGTCTGCTCGATCACACCGCTGCCAGCAGCCTCGGCAAGTTTTACAGCGAAGAAGAATTCAGCCTGCACGGCCTGACGCATCTGCAAGGCCCGATCCTCGAAATCGGTCGCACCTGCGTCGACCCGGCCTATCGTAACGGCGGCACCATTGCGGTGTTGTGGGGCGAATTGGCCGAAGTGTTGAATCAGGGCGGTTACAGCTACTTGATGGGTTGCGCGAGCATTCCGATGCAAGACGGCGGCATCCAGGCCCACGCGATCATGCAGCGTTTGCGTGAACGCTATCTGTGCACCGAACACCTGCGCGCCGAACCGAAAAATCCGCTGCCGACGCTGGATATTCCTTCCAACGTGATCGCCGAAATGCCGCCGCTGCTCAAGGCCTACATGCGCCTGGGCGCGAAGATCTGCGGCGAGCCGTGCTGGGACGAAGACTTCCAGGTCGCCGACGTGTTCATCCTGCTCAAGCGCGACGAACTCTGCCCGCGCTACGCCAAGCACTTCAAGGCGGCCGTGTGATGAGCCGGCTGCGCGTGTACGCGCGGATCGCGCGGGTGCTGCTGGTGGTGGCGCTGGGCTTGACCATGGCCACTGTCTTTGGCGTGTTTGAACGGATTGGCCTGGCGCATTCGATGGAACGGCGTCAGCGCTGGTCGCGCTTCTTCATGGCGCGCCTGAGCAATGCCCTGCCCTTTCGCGTGACGGTTCACGGTGAGCTGCCGAAACAGCCGATGCTGTGGGTCAGCAATCATGTGTCGTGGACCGACATTCCGCTGCTCGGCATGCTCACGCCGCTGTCGTTTCTGTCCAAGGCCGAAGTGCGCACCTGGCCGGTGGCCGGTTGGCTGGCGGCGAAGGCTGGCAGCCTGTTCATCCGTCGCGGTTCGGGCGACAGCCAGTTGATCCGCAAGCAGATGACCCGTCACCTGCAAACCGATCATGCCTTGCTGATGTTCCCGGAAGGCACCACCACCGATGGGCGCTCGCTGCGTACCTTTCATGGTCGCTTGCTGGCGGCGGCGATTGATTCCGAGGTGATGCTGCAACCGGTGGCGATCCGTTATCTGCGTGATGGCGAGATCGATGCGCTGGCGCCGTTTATTGGTGACGATGATCTGCTATCGCACCTGATGCGCCTGTTCAGCAATGATTGCGGCGATGTCGAAGTGCATCTGCTCAAGCCGATTGCCTGTCAGGGGCGTGAGCGTGCGGCGTTGGCATTCGAGGCACAGCAGGCGGTGCAGAAGGCGTTGTTTGGTGAGGTGGCGAAACCGGCCGAACCGCGTCGCACCGGCGAACTGATTGCTGCCTGAAAACACACTTCTCCTATGTGGGAGCGAGCTTGCTCGCGAAAGCGGTATGTCATTCAAAGTTGATGTTGGCTGACACGACGCCTTCGCGAGCAAGCTCGCTCCCACATTGGTTTTATGTCATTGACGGGTTTTGGGCGAAGTCCTGGAGTTGTGGGTAGAACAAGCGGAAGTCTTCACTGAGCGGCTCATACAACCGCCGCAATTCCTCCATCGCCCCCGCCAGCTCTTCCGGCCGGGTCAGTCGCCGTGAGATCCCGCGCAACACCTGCTCCAGCACTTCAAATTCCTGATACGAGCCCAACCAATCATTGGCGACCATGTGCGGGGCAATCTTCGCCAATCGCTCGGGCAGTTGCCGTTCGCGGGTCAGCACCCGATACACATCAGCGGTGAAAACCTCCAGCGGCTGATCGGCATACAACCGCCAGTCCCGGGCCAGGCAATGATCGAAAAACACGTCGAGGACGATCCCGGCATAACGCCGCCTCGTATCGGAAAACCGCCCCAACGCAACGTCCACCAACGGATGGCGATCGGTAAACACGTCAATCCGCCGATGCAGTTGAATGGCCGCCTCGACCTCCGGAGCAAACTGCCCTTGCAGCCGACCTTTGACGAAATCGCCATACAGACTGCCGAGCAGTTGCCCGGGGCGCTGGCCACCGAGGTGTAAATGTGCGAGATAGTTCATGGGCGCAGCTTAGCACTGCGACCCACAAGCCATACACCCACGCATCGTTATAACGCGATATACCAATTTATGCTGATGTCAGATCAAAATCATATTGGTGTATCGCGATCTAACGATTTATATTTCGCCACATCGCGATATAGCGTTGTACACATTGTGAGCACCCTGCCATGAACCTCGACCTCGACGAAATAATAAAAGCCCTGGCACACCCAGTACGACGAGACATCCTCAACTGGCTGAAAGACCCGAAGAATGAATTTCCGGAACAGTTGCACAACCATGAGTACGGCATCTGCGCCGGGCAGATCGATCAACGCTGCGGCTTGTCGCAATCGACCGTTTCGGCACACCTCGCAACGTTGCAGCGCGCCGGCCTGATCAGCAGCCAGAAGGCCGGGCAATGGCACTTTTTCAAACGTAACGAGGACGTGATCCAGGCGTTCCTCAGCACCCTCAGTAAAGAGCTCTGACCCTTAACGTCAGCCAGCCGACAAGGAAACCTGCATGCCCCTCTCGCTACTCATCCTCGCCTTGAGCGCCTTCGCCATCGGCACCACCGAATTCGTCATCATGGGCCTGCTGCCCAATGTGGCGGCCGACCTCGGCGTGTCGATCCCCGGCGCCGGTTGGCTGGTGACCGGATACGCCCTCGGCGTGGCCATCGGTGCGCCGTTCATGGCCATGGCCACCGCCAAACTGCCGCGTAAAGCGGCGCTGGTGGCGTTGATGGGCATTTTTATTGTCGGCAACCTGCTGTGTGCGATTGCCAGTGATTACAACGTGCTGATGTTTGCCCGTGTGATCACCGCGCTGTGCCACGGTGCGTTCTTCGGCATCGGTTCGGTGGTGGCGGCCAATCTGGTGCCGGCCAACAAGCGAGCGTCGGCGGTGGCGTTGATGTTCACCGGTCTGACCCTGGCCAACGTCCTCGGTGTGCCGCTGGGCACTGCGCTGGGTCAGCAATACGGCTGGCGCTCGACCTTCTGGGCGGTGACCGTCATCGGCGTGATCGCACTGATCGGCCTGATCCGCTTCCTGCCGGCCAAGCGTGACGAAGAAAAACTCGACATGCGCGCCGAACTCGCCGCCCTCAAAGGTGCCGGGATCTGGCTGTCGCTGAGCATGACTGCACTCTTCGCCGCATCCGTCTTCACTCTGTTCACCTACGTCGCCCCGCTGCTCGGCGAAGTCACCGGTGTGTCGCCCCGTGGCGTGACCTGGACGCTGATGCTGATCGGCCTGGGCCTGACCGTCGGCAACATCATCGGCGGCAAACTCGCCGACAAGGGCATGGCCGCCACGCTGATCGGCGTGTTCATCGCCATGGCCGTGGTTTCCACCGTGCTGACCTGGACCAGCGTTGCGCTGATCCCGACTGAAATCACTCTGTTCCTCTGGGCCACCGCGTGTTTCGCCGCCGTGCCGGCGCTGCAAGTCAACGTGGTGACCTTCGGCAAAGCCGCACCGAACCTGGTTTCGACCCTGAACATCGGTGCCTTCAACGTCGGCAACGCCCTCGGCGCCTGGGTCGGCGGCAGCGTCATCGCCCACGGCTACGGCCTGACCAGTGTGCCGCTCGCAGCCGCCGCACTGGCAGTGCTCGCCTTGCTGGTGACCCTGATTACTTTCCGCCAGAACGGCAATGCCGATCTGGCCCCTGCTACCAACTGATTAATTTTCACTTACGAGGGTTGTAGACATGGCAACTATTTTTGATCCGATCAAACTCGGCGACGTCGAGCTGGCCAACCGCATCATCATGGCCCCACTGACCCGCTGCCGCGCCGACGAAGGCCGCGTACCGAACGCGCTGATGGCTGAATACTACGTACAACGCGCGTCCGCTGGCCTGATCCTCAGCGAAGCCACTTCGGTAACGCCAATGGGCGTCGGCTATCCGGACACCCCGGGCATCTGGTCCAACGATCAAGTGCGTGGCTGGGCCAACGTGACCAAAGCGATTCACGCTGCCGGCGGCAAGATCTTCCTGCAGCTCTGGCACGTGGGCCGTATCTCCCACGAGTCGTACCTCAACGGTGAAGCGCCGGTGGCACCGAGCGCGATCCAGCCTAAAGGTCACGTCAGCCTGGTGCGCCCACTGGCCGACTACCCAACCCCGCGTGCACTGGAAACCGCTGAAATCGCCGACATCGTCGACGCTTACCGCACCGGTGCCGAGAACGCCAAAGCCGCCGGTTTCGACGGCGTGGAAATCCACGGCGCCAACGGTTACCTGCTCGACCAGTTCCTGCAAAGCAGCACCAACCAGCGCACCGACAACTACGGTGGCTCACTGGAAAACCGTGCACGTCTGCTGCTGGAAGTGACAGATGCGGCGATCGAAGTCTGGGGCGCTGGTCGCGTTGGTGTGCACTTGGCACCGCGCGCTGACTCCCATGACATGGGCGATGACAACCTGGCGGAAACCTTCACCTACGTCGCACGTGAACTGGGCAAGCGCGGCATCGCGTTCATCTGCTCCCGTGAGAAAGAAGGCGCCGACAGCCTCGGCCCGCAATTGAAAGAAGCGTTCGGCGGCCCTTACATCGCCAACGAACGCTTCACCAAGGACAGCGCTAATGAGTGGCTGGCCAGCGGCAAGGCTGATGCCGTGGCATTTGGTGTGCCGTTCATTGCCAACCCGGATCTGCCGGCTCGTTTGAAGGCGGATGCGCCGTTGAATGATGCGCGTCCGGAGTTGTTCTACGCGAAAGGCCCGGTCGGTTATATCGACTATCCGGCGCTGTAAGGCATCACCCAGAAACGCGAAAGCCCCCGACTTGTGAGAGTTGGGGGCTTTTTTTGTGTTCGCCGGAAGATTGATTGCGCTTTTTAGTACGCAGCCCCTCACCCCAGCCCTCTCCCTAGGGAGAGGGAGCCGATATTTGTGCTTTTCAAATCTGGAGTTCGACCTGATATCTCAGGTCGGCGTATCTCGCAAGAACACCTCGGTCAGTCCCCTCTACCTCTGGGAGAGGGTTAGGGTGAGGGCAAGCGGCTCACACTCATTCACACAGAAGACACAAATTCCCTACAAAATGCGTAGCTCGCTACGTTTAAACTCCCCCCGCTGCGAAGCTATATAAAGGCAGGCCAATTGACATAAGCGGTGTCAATTACGCATTTTGTTTCATTTGCGCAGGCTGGGGCTCAGGCGCAGCATGTCCAACCCTGTATCGACCCAACGCTCGGCCTCGGCATGCAACTCAAAGCTGTCCGGCGCCAGAAGCCATCCATACAGAAGGCCATCGATATAGCTGTGAATACTGATGGCCGCGCGGGCGGTGTCGAGATCTTCCGGCAACTGGCCGCGATTGACCGCATTACGCAACGTCAGAGCGATGCGCTCGTTGCAATCGAGACTGACGTCCCGGCGCTGCTGGCGCAAATCGCACATTTCATCGGTGAACTCGCACTTATGAAACAGAATTTCGTTGATCCGCCGGGTTTTCGGGTCCAGCGCAACTTGATGAAACAAATGAATCAGCAGTTGGCGCATGCAGCCCAACGGATCGAGTTCATCTTCACTTTCGCTGGCCCTGGCCAATTCATCCAGCGGCTCACGCAGCGAATCCAGCATGGCCTGGACCAGATCGGCCTTGTTACTGAAATGCCAGTAAATAGCACCACGTGTGACGCCGGCCATTGTCGCGATATCGGCCAGCGTCGTACGAGCGACACCCCTTTCATAAAAGGCTTTCTCCGCCGCTTCCAGGATCTGGCTACGGGTTTCTTGAGCTTCCTCTTTGGTACGACGGACCATGACAGTAAAACCTCAAACAGGATGTTTCAGGGATGGCTGAATATCCGCTGAATAAAGAGGGGGCGATCTCTCACGGATCTGCTCCCCGGCCTACAATTTCAAACCTTGCGACGAGTTTTGTAACAGGGTGGGTACAAGGCAAAGGTATTTACAAACAACCATGAACGTAAGTATATTCCTTAGCAAGCTACTTATCCACCCGGTACCCAATTTTTACCCTTCCACACTTCTTGTGCGCTTTTCGCGCGCCTGACCCGAGGATCTTCATGCAATTCAAGCCAGCTGTTACCGCTCTGGTCACTGCCGTCGCCCTGGCATCGCTGCTCAGCGGATGTAAAAAGGAAGAAGCGGCCCCGGCCGCTCCACCGCCTCAGGTCGGCGTCGTCACCCTGCAACCACAAGCATTTACCCTCACCTCCGAACTGCCGGGCCGCACCAGTGCGTACCGCATCGCGGAAGTTCGACCGCAGGTCAACGGCATCATTCTCAAGCGTCTGTTCAAGGAAGGCGGCGATGTCAAAGCCGGCCAGCAGCTGTATCAGATCGATCCATCGGTCTATGAAGCGACCCTGAAAAGCGCCGAAGCCAACCTGCGTTCGACCAAGTCGATCTCCGACCGCTACAAGCAACTGGTCGACGAGCAGGCCGTGAGCCGTCAGGAATACGACACCGCCGTGGCCAACCGCATGGAATCGGAAGCGTCGCTGCAGAGCGCGCAGATCAACGTGCGTTACACCAAGGTGTACGCGCCGATCTCCGGGCGTATCGGCCGCTCTTCGGTCACCGAAGGTGCCTTGGTGAGCAATGGTCAAACCGACGCCATGGCCGTGATCCAGCAACTGGACCCGATCTACGTTGATGTCACCCAGTCCTCGGTGGAACTGCTGGAGCTGCGCCGCGAACTGGAAAGCGGTCGTCTGCAGAAAGCTGGCGACAACGCCGCCGCAGTCAAGCTGACCCTGGAAGACGGCAGCCAATACAAGCTCGACGGTAAGCTGGAATTCTCCGAAGTGTCGGTCGACCAGACCACCGGTTCGGTAACCCTGCGCGCCGTGTTCCCGAACCCGGATCACACCCTGTTGCCAGGCATGTTCGTCCACGCGCAGCTGCAGGCCGGTGTCAACAGCGCCGCGATCCTCGCCCCGCAGCAAGGCGTGACCCGTGACCTCAAAGGCACGCCGACCGCACTGGTCGTCGGCCCGGACAACAAAGTCGAGTTGCGTCAGTTGAAGGCCAGCCGCACCGTCGGCAGCCAATGGCTGATCGAAGACGGCTTGAAGGCCGGCGATCGCCTGATCACCGAAGGGCTGCAATTCGTCAAACCGGGCGTCGAGGTCAAACCGACCGAAGCGACCAACGTCGGCACCAAGAACCCGGCCCCCGCTCAGGCAGCTGACAAAGCCGCCGGCGGCAAAGGGGAGTAATCCATGTCAAAATTCTTCATCGACCGTCCGATTTTCGCCTGGGTAATTGCCCTGGTGATCATGCTGGTCGGGGCACTTTCGATCCTGAAATTGCCGATCAACCAGTACCCGAGCATTGCGCCACCGGCCATTGCGATCTCCGTGACCTACCCGGGCGCTTCGGCGCAAACCGTGCAGGACACCGTGGTCCAGGTGATCGAGCAGCAGCTCAACGGTATCGACAACTTGCGTTATGTGTCCTCGGAAAGTAACTCCGACGGCAGCATGACCATCACCGCGACCTTCGAGCAAGGCACCAACTCCGACACCGCGCAGGTGCAGGTTCAGAACAAGCTGAACCTCGCCACCCCGCTGTTGCCGCAGGAAGTGCAGCAACAAGGTATCCGCGTGACCAAGGCAGTGAAAAACTTCCTGTTGGTCATCGGCGTGGTCTCGCGTGACGGCAGCATGACCAAGGACGACTTGTCCAACTACATCGTGTCGAACATGCAGGATCCGATCTCGCGGACCGCCGGTGTCGGTGACTTCCAGGTCTTCGGTGCCCAGTATGCGATGCGCATCTGGCTCGACCCGGCCAAGCTGAACAATTTCAACCTGACCCCGATCGACGTGAAGACTGCCATCGCGGCGCAAAACGTCCAGGTCTCGTCCGGCCAGCTCGGCGGCTTGCCGGCCGTACAGGGCCAGCAGCTAAACGCGACGATCATCGGCAAGACCCGTCTGCAGACGGCCGAGCAGTTCAAGGAAATCCTGCTCAAGGTCAACAAGGACGGTTCGCAGGTTCGCCTCAAAGACGTGGCTGATGTTGGCCTGGGTGGCGAAAACTACGCCATCAGTGCCCAGTTCAACGGCAGCCCGGCATCCGGTCTGGCAGTGAAACTGGCCAACGGCGCCAACGCCCTCGATACTGCCAAAGCCTTGCGCACCACTATCGACAGCCTCAAGCCGTTCTTCCCGCCTGGCATGGAAGTGGTGTTCCCGTACGACACGACCCCCGTAGTGACCGAGTCGATCAAAGGTGTGGTTCACACGCTGGTCGAAGCGATCGCGCTGGTGTTCCTGGTGATGTTCCTGTTCCTGCAGAACTTCCGCGCCACCGTCATCACCACGATGACCGTGCCGGTGGTATTGCTCGGTACGTTCGGCATCCTCGCCGCCGCCGGTTTCAGCATCAACACCCTGACCATGTTCGGCATGGTACTGGCCATCGGTTTGCTGGTGGACGATGCCATCGTCGTGGTGGAAAACGTCGAGCGAGTCATGGCTGAGGAGGGCCTGTCTCCGAAGGAAGCGACCAAGAAATCCATGGGCCAGATCCAGGGCGCACTGGTCGGTATCGCCTTGGTACTGTCGGCGGTTCTGCTGCCAATGGCGTTCTTCGGTGGCTCGACCGGTGTGATCTACAAGCAGTTCTCGATCACCATCGTCTCGGCCATGGCCCTGTCGGTGCTGGTCGCGCTGATCTTCACCCCGGCACTCTGCGCGACCATGCTCAAGCCTATTCCCCATGGTGAGCACGGCGTTCCGAAAAAAGGCTTCTTCGGCTGGTTCAACCGCAACTTCGATCGCAGCGTCAAAAGCTACGAGCGCGGCGTCGGCAATATCCTGCGCCAGAAAGTGCCTTACCTGCTGGCCTACGCGCTGATTCTGATCGGCATGATCTGGTTGTTCATGCGCATCCCTTCCTCCTTCCTGCCGGAAGAAGACCAGGGCGTACTGTTCGCTCAAGTGCAGACCCCGGCTGGTTCCAGCGCCCAGCGCACCCAGGTAGTCGTGGATGAAATGCGTGAATACCTGCTGCGTCCGACCAAGGATGGCGGTGAAGGTGACACCGTCGCCTCGGTGTTCACCGTGACCGGTTTCAACTTCGCCGGCCGTGGTCAGAGCTCGGGTATGGCATTCATCATGCTCAAGCCATGGGATGAGCGTAACGCCGACAACAGCGTGTTCAAGCTGGCGGCTCGCGCCCAGCAGCACTTCTTTACCTTCCGCGACGCGATGGTGTTCGCCTTCGCCCCGCCGGCAGTGCTGGAGTTGGGTAACGCCACCGGTTTCGACGTGTTCCTGCAGGACCGCGCCGGTATCGGTCATGAAAAACTGATGGAGGCACGCAACCAGTTCCTCGGCATGGCGGCGCAAAGCAAAGTGTTGTCGCAGGTACGTCCGAACGGTCTGAATGACGAGCCGCAATTCCAGCTCGAAATCGATGACGAGAAGGCCAGCGCCCTGGGCGTTACCATCAGCGACATCAACAACACCTTGTCGATTGCTTTGGGTAGTAGCTACGTCAACGACTTCATCGACCGTGGTCGGGTGAAGAAGGTGTACGTGCAAGGCCAGCCGGATTCGCGCATGAAACCGGAAGACTTGAAGAAGTGGTACGTACGCAACGCCAGCGGCACCATGGTTCCGTTCTCGGCATTCGCCAAGGGCGAGTGGATCTACGGTTCGCCGAAGCTCTCGCGCTACAACGGTGTGGAAGCGGTGGAAATCCTCGGTGCCCCGGCTCCAGGTTACTCCACGGGTGAAGCCATGGCCGAGGTCGAAGCCATTGCCGCGAAACTGCCGAAAGGCGTAGGCATCTCCTGGACGGGGCTGTCCTATGAAGAACGTCTGGCGGGTTCGCAGGCGCCGGCACTGTTTGCGCTGTCGCTGCTGATGGTATTCCTGTGTCTGGCGGCTCTCTATGAGAGCTGGTCGATTCCGATTGCGGTGGTGCTCGTGGTTCCGCTGGGGATCATCGGTGCCTTGCTGGCGACCAGTCTGCGCGGGCTGTCCAACGACGTGTACTTCCTGGTGGGGCTGTTGACGACCATCGGTCTGGCAGCGAAAAACGCCATTCTGATCGTCGAGTTCGCCAAGGAATTGCATGAACAGGGCGCCAGTCTGCGCGACGCAGCCATCGAAGCTTGCCGCATGCGTCTGCGTCCGATCATCATGACGTCCCTGGCGTTCATCCTCGGCGTAGTGCCTCTGGCAATTTCCACAGGCGCCGGCTCAGGCAGCCAGCACGCCATTGGCACCGTGGTAATTGGCGGTATGATCACCGCCACCGTACTCGCGATTTTCTGGGTACCCCTGTTCTTCGTTACGGTTTCGTCCATGGGCCAGCGTAAAATCACCGACCCGGATGACACTAAAGAAACTCCTAAAGAGGCTGGCCAATGAGCAAGTCGCTACTCTCCATCGCAGTCGCCGCCTTCGTGCTGAGCGGTTGCTCGCTGATACCTGATTATCAGCAGCCTGAGGCTCCGGTCGCAGGTCAGTACCCGCAGGGGCCGGCCTATTCGCCGGCCCAGGCACCGGCGCAAGCCGCTGCCGAGCAAGGCTGGAAGCAGTTTTTCCATGACCCTGCGCTGCAACAGCTGATCCAGGTCTCCCTGGAAAACAACCGCGACCTGCGTGTCGCGGCGCTGAACATCGACGCTTACGCGGCTCAATACCGCATCCAGCGTGCCGATCTGTTCCCGGCGGTATCGGCCAATGCCAGCGGCAGCCGTCAGCGGGTTCCGGCCCGTGCCTCGCAAACCGGCGAGTCGAGCATCACCAGCTCCTACTCCGCCACTGTCGGCATCAGCGCCTACGAACTCGACCTGTTCGGTCGCGTTCGCAGCCTGAGCGAACAAGCGCTGCAACAATACTTCGCCACCGAAGAAGCACGCCGCAGCACCCAGATCAGTCTGGTCGCCAGCGTCGCCAATGCTTACCTGACCTGGCAAGCGGACAAGGAACTGCTTAAGCTGACCCAGGACACCCTCGGTGCCTTCGAAGAAAGCTACAAGCTGACCAGCCGCAGCAACGAAGTC
Source organism: Pseudomonas sp. 29 (assembly GCF_002754355.1). Lineage (NCBI taxonomy): Bacteria > Pseudomonadati > Pseudomonadota > Gammaproteobacteria > Pseudomonadales > Pseudomonadaceae > Pseudomonas > Pseudomonas sp. 29. The sequence continues at coordinate 4,388,150 of NZ_PEEY01000001.1, read as the reverse complement.
GGTGTGGCTTCGGCACTGGACCTGGCGCAGTCGCGCACCTCGGTCGAGAACGCTCGTGCACAACTGGCGCGTTACACCCGCCAGGTCGCGCAGGACGAAAACAGTCTGACCCTGCTGCTCGGCACTGGTATCCCGGCCAATCTGCAAACGGCCAAACCGCTGTCCGATGACCTGCTCAGCGACGTCCCGGCCGGTCTGCCTTCGGATCTGCTGCAACGTCGTCCGGACATTCTGCAAGCCGAGTACAACCTGAAAGCGGCCAACGCCAACATTGGCGCAGCCCGTGCCGCGTTCTTCCCGAGCATCAGCCTGACCGCCAACGCGGGCAGCCTGAGCCCGGACCTGTCCGGCCTGTTCAAGGGTGGTTCGGGGACGTGGTTGTTCCAGCCGCAGATCAACCTGCCGATCTTCAACGCCGGCAGCCTGCGCGCCAGCCTCGACTACGCCAAGATCCAGAAGGACATTGGCGTGGCGAACTACGAGAAGTCCATTCAAACGGCCTTCCAGGAAGTCGCCGACGGCCTCGCCGCCCGCCAGACCTACACCGAGCAGCTGCAAGCGCAGCGTGACTTCGTCGCGGCCAACCAGGATTACTACCGCCTGGCCGAACGTCGCTACCGCATCGGCGTCGACAGCAACCTGACGTTCCTCGATGCCCAGCGTCAGCTGTTCAGCGCGCAACAAGCGCTGATCACCGACCGCCTCGCGCAGCTGACCAGTGCAGTCAACCTGTACAAGGCCTTGGGCGGTGGCTGGAATGCGCAAACCGCGCAGAACGAACCGCTGAAAGAAGAAGCACCGAAGATGAAGTTGTTCTGATCATCGGCTGAATACAAGGAGCCCACCGATTGGTGGGCTTTTTGTTGCCTGGCAGAAAGGTGTGTTGTCTGGGCTGGCCCCTTCGCGAGCAAGCTCGCTCCCACAGGGGAACGCATTCCAAATGTGGGAGCGAGCTTGCTCGCGAAGAGGCCCTCACAGACACCATAAAACCCAACTGAATCTTGCGTTCGATAATCGCCCAAAACCCGCTTTTACCAATTGAATCAAAACATCCGCGCCCCGCACCATTCGCTCCACAAAACCAATAACAACAGGTTCGACAACATGCTCCCGCGCCCTGCCCCGTCCGGCTGATTGCCGTCGTTTCACCTCTGAACACTTTTCATGTCTGCACCCCGAAAACCGGTGTCAGCGCACCTGTTCGCCTTAAAAAAAACAAGAGAGACCCGAGCCCATGACAACCTCCCCTGCGCCTTACGCAATTCCCGGCCTGATCGCCCTGGCCCTGGCCGGCGCGGCGCTGCCCGCAGCGGCTGAAGAAGCCGGTTTCATCGAGGGCGCCAAGGTCAACCTCAACCTGCGCAACTTCTACATCAACCGTAACTTCACCAACCCGACCAAGGCTCAGGGCAAGGCTGAAGAGTGGACGCAGAGCTTCATCCTCGACGCCAAGTCCGGCTTCACCCAAGGCACCGTCGGCTTCGGCATGGACGTGCTGGGCCTGTATTCGGTAAAGCTTGATGGCGGTAAAGGCACCGGCGGCACCCAGTTGCTGCCGCTGGACCATGACGGTCGTCCGGCGGACAACTTCGGCCGCACCAACGTCGCTTTCAAAGCCAAGCTTTCGCAGACCGAAGTGAAGGTCGGCGAGTGGATGCCGGTGCTGCCGATCCTGCGTTCGGACGATGGCCGCTCATTGCCACAGACCTTCCGTGGCGGGCAGATCACGTCCAAAGAAATCGACGGCCTGACCCTCTACGGCGGCCAGTTCCGCGCCAACAGCCCGCGTGACGACAGCAGCATGAGCGACATGTCGATGACCGGCAAAGCGGCGTTCACCTCTGATCGCTTCAACTTTCAGGGCGGTGAATACGTTTTCAACGAAAAACGCACACAGATCGGCCTGTGGAACGCCGAACTCAAGGACATCTACAGCCAGCAATACGTCAACCTGATCCACAGCCAGCCGCTGGGCGACTGGACGCTGGGCGCCAACCTCGGCTTCTTCTACGGCAAGGACGATGGCAGCGCCCGCGCCGGCGACCTCGACAACAAAACCTGGTCGGGGATGTTCTCGGCGAAGTACGGCGGCAACACCTTCTACGTCGGCCTGCAGAAACTCACCGGCGACAGCGCGTGGATGCGCGTCAACGGCACCAGCGGCGGCACGTTGGCCAACGACAGCTACAACGCCAGCTACGACAACGCGCAGGAACGTTCCTGGCAAGTACGCCATGACTACAACTTCGTCGCGCTGGGCATCCCCGGCCTGACGCTGATGAACCGCTATATCAGCGGCGACAACGTGCACACCGGGACGATCACCGACGGCAAGGAATGGGGCCGCGAATCGGAACTGGGCTACACCGTGCAGAGCGGCGCGCTGAAGGATCTGAACGTCAGATGGCGCAACTCGACCATGCGCCGGGACTTCAGCAATAACGAGTTCGACGAGAACCGCCTCATCGTTAGCTACCCGATCAGCCTCCTCTAAACACCGCTTTCAAACTGTAGGAGTGAGCCTGCTCGCGATAGCGGTGTGTCAGTGACATTTAAGGTGACTGACACACTGCTATCGCGAGCAGGCTCACTCCTACATTTGAATCTGCGCCACTTGTCGGGAGAAGTGGCACTTTGCCGGCCGACAGATAAAGTGACAAAACCTGAAGGAGTCAGGTGCTTCACCTTTCCGCTTCCGTCGTCGTAGTCGGTCCTCAAGCTGGGAGCCAGGTTGTCATCGGAAGACACCAACGATCACCGGAGGACCACCTCAATGATCTCTCGTCTTGCAACACCCGACTGGGACGCCAAGGCGTACCAGCAGTTTTCCCGTCTCAGGCAACGCCCGGTCAATGAATTGCTCGACCGTGTTGACCTGCCAAATCCTCAACGCATTTACGACCTGGGCTGCGGCACCGGCATTGCCACGCAGTTGTTGGCCAAACGCTGGCCGCGCGCGCAGTTGCAGGGGATCGACAGCTCGGCACAGATGCTCGCAGAAGCGCGCTGTCTGCCGCTCAGGGCATCATGGAAACACTGCGATCTGCTCGATTGGCAACCGGAGCAACCGGCAGATCTACTGCTCGCCGCCGCCGTGCTGCACTTTATCGAGGGCCATGAAACGCTGTTGCCGCACCTGCTCGGTTATCTGAATCCCGGCGGCTGTCTGGCGGCGCACATGCCGGACTGGCGCGATGCGCTGTGGTATCGGCTGATGCTCGACACTCTCGAAAATGGCGGCCCCGATGGCACGCCAATGGGCACACCTGAACTGCGCCAGCGCATGGCCGCGCGGCCGTTGTTGGCGCTGGAGGATTACTACCGTTTGCTCGCGCCCATGACCACGTCGCTGGATATCTGGGAGACCGAGCAGTTGCAGGTGGTTGACGGCAAATCGCCAATTTATGACTGGGTGAAGGTCTCGGCGCTGCGGCCGGTGATGCAGGCGCTGGATTCAGCGGAACAGACGCGGTTTATCTATCACTACCTGATGCGGGTGCATAAGCATTATCCGCAGGAGGCGGACGGGCATACGTTGTTTGCGTTCAAGCGGATATTCATCGTTGCCACGGTTTGAATGAGTTGTGCTGATTGATGCGCAACGGCGTCTGCCCCCTTCGCGAGCAAGCTCGCTCCCACATTGGAATGCATTTCCCTGTGGGAGCGAGCTTGCTCGCGAAGGCGTAATTTCTGGCGCCATCAATCCCTGGATTCAACACCCAGCTCGTCCCACACCGACTCCGCCAGATGGAAAGTGGCATTCGCCGCCGGAATCCCGCAGTAAATCGCGCTCTGCATGATCACTTCCTTGATCTCACCCCGGCTCACGCCGTTATTGGCTGCCGCACGCAGGTGCAGTTTCAGCTCGCCCTCGCGGTTCATACCGATCAGCATGGCGATGGTGATCAGACTGCGCGTATGACGTGGTAAGCCCGGTCGCGTCCAGATATCGCCCCAGGCATGGCGGGTGATCATCTCCTGAAACTCCGAGTTGAACTCGGTCAGCGTGGTCAGGCTGCGATCGACATGGGCATCGCCCAGCACCGCGCGGCGCACTTGCATGCCGTCGTCGTAACGTTGTTTCTCGTCCACGAAAATCCCCTTATCAGGCGTTTAGAAACGCCAACACACGATCACTGAAATCCGCGCCAGCCTGCACGTTTGACAGATGCGCCGCGTAGAACTCAGCGTACTGGGCGCCGCGTACATGTTCCTGAATAAAGTGCCCACCGGACGGCGGCGTCACCGCATCTTCAGTGCCGGCAATCACTAGCAACGGCACGTTGATCGAAGCCAGTTGCTCGCGGAAATCGGCATCACGCACCGCTGCGCAGTTGGCCGCATAACCTTCAGGCGAAGTGGCCGCAAGCATGTCGGTAATCTGCTTGGCCGCTGCCGGATGAGCAGCCGAAAAGTCCGGGGTAAACCAGCGGGCAATCGAAGCATCACGCAGGGCCACCATCGCTGCCGCACCGTCACGCAGCACGGTTTCGATGCGTGGATTCCACACCGACGGATCGCCGATCTTTGCCGCGGTGTTGCAGACGATCAGCTTATGCAGCCGATGCCCGGCATTGATCCCCAGCCACTGACCGATCAGGCCTCCCATCGACAGGCCGCAGAAATGCGCACGCTCAATGTGCAGTGCATCCAGCAAACCGAGCACGTCATGACCCAGTTGCTCGATGCTGTAAGGACCCGGCGTAACCAGCGATTCGCCGTGGCCACGGGTATCGAAACGCAGCACGCGAAAATGCTCGGTAAACGCCGGCATCTGCGCGTCCCACATGTGCAGATCAGTGCCTAGCGAGTTGGAGAGCACCAGCACCGGCGCATCGACCGGGCCCTCGATTTGATAATGCAGTTCGCCATCGGCGAGTTGAACGAAAGCCACAGCCCTCTCCTTTCAGACAGACAATGCGTTGTGTTCGGCCACCGCGCGCTCGACCCAGGTTTTCGCCTGGCCGAGGTAATGGGCGGGGTTCAAAAGTTGATCGAGTTCAGCGCTGCTCAACTCGGCGGTGACTTGCGGTTCGTCACCGAGCACGGCGCGTAAATGGCGCTGCTCGGCCACCGCGCGTTTGCAGCATTGTTCGAGCAGGTGATGCGCGGCGTCGCGGCCAACACGCTGGGCGAGGACAATGCTGACGGCTTCGGCCAACACCAGCCCCTGAGTCAATTCGAGGTTGCGGGCCATGCGTGCGGCGTCGACTTCCAGACCGTCGGCAAGCAATCGCGCCTGTTGCAGCGAACCGGAAACGAGGCAGCAGATTTCCGGCAACGTTTCCCATTCGGCATGCCACAGACCGAGGCTGCGTTCGTGCTCCTGCGGCATCGCGCTGAACAGCGTCGAGACCAGACCCGGAACGCGCGTCGCTGCGCCGATCAACACCGCTGCGCCGACCGGATTGCGCTTGTGCGGCATGGTTGACGAACCACCCTTGCCCGGCGCCGATGGCTCGAACACCTCAGCCGCTTCAGTCTGCATCAACAGGCTGATGTCGCGGCCGAATTTGCCCAGGCTGCCGGCGATCAAACCCAGCGCCGCGCCGAACTCGACCACGCGATCACGCTGGGTGTGCCACGGCTGTTCCGGCAAGGTCAGTTGCAGTTCTTCAGCCAGCGCGTCGGCAATCGGCAAGGCCTGTTCGCCCAACGCGGCGAGGGTCCCGGAAGCGCCACCGAATTGCAGCACCAGCAAACGCGGCTTGAGTTCACGCAAGCGCTGACGGCTGCGAGTCACCGCGCCCAGCCATCCGGCGATTTTCATACCGAGGGTCACTGGCGTCGCATGTTGTAGCCACGTGCGCCCGGCCAACGGCGTCGCCGCATGACGTTGCGCCTGGATCGCGAGGGAATCAGCGAGTCGCGCGAGATCGTTCTCGATCAACTCAAGCGCCTGACGCAATTGCAACACCAGCCCGGAATCCATCACGTCCTGACTGGTCGCGCCCAAATGCACATAACGTTCGGCTTCAGCGTCGCTGGCAGCAATCTGCTTGCCCAATGCCTTGACCAGCGGAATCGCCGAATTGCCGGCCGTGGCGATCGCCTCGCCCAGCGCCGCGAAGTCATACAGACCAGCGCTGCATGCCGCCGCAATCGGTGCCACAGCGGAAGCTGGAATCAACCCGACCCGCGCCTCGGCCCGGGCCAGCGCCGCTTCGAAGTCGAGCATGGCCTGCACGCGGCCCTGATCGCAGAACACCTCACGCATATCGCGGGCAGTGAAATAGGCATCGAACAATTGATTGCCCGGTCGCTGAGTCATAAACAGTCCTTGCCGGCGCGGGCCCTGACGACCCGCGCACTTCGGGTTAGAGATCGTGGTGCAAATACGCCGCCTGTTTCGGCAAGCGCAGACTGAACAGGAAGGCGATCGCCATCATGGCCGTAACGTACCAGTAGAAGGAGTTTTCCATGCCGATGTTCTTCAGGCTCAGGGCGACGAATTCCGCCGAACCGCCGAAGATCGCGTTCGCCACCGCATAGGCCAGACCAACGCCAAGGGCGCGGACTTCCGGCGGGAACATTTCGGCTTTTACCAGGCCGCTGATCGAGGTGTAGAAACTGACAATCGCCAGCGCCACGGTGATCAATACAAACGCGAGGAACGGGCTGCTGACGCTTTTCAGGCTCAACAGAATCGGCACGGTGAACAGCGTGCCGAGCGCGCCGAACCAGAGCATCGAATTACGGCGGCCAATCTTGTCAGCAAGCATGCCGAACAGCGGCTGCATGCACATATACAGGAACAGCGCGCCGGTCATGATGTAGCTGGCGGTCTTGGCGTGCATGCCAGCGGTGTTGACCAGGTACTTCTGCATGTAGGTAGTGAAGGTGTAGAAAATCAGCGAACCACCGGCGGTGTAACCGAGCACGGTGATGAACGCGGCTTTGTGATCGCGGAACAGTGCGCTGATGCTGCCGGCGTCTTTATGCGCGCGGGTTTCCTTGTTGGTGGTTTCTTTCAGGCTGCGACGCAGGAACAGCGAAATCAGCGCCGCCACCGCACCGACCACAAACGGAATCCGCCAGCCGTAGGCACGCAAATCGTCTTCAGTGAGAAATTGCTGCAGCACTACTACCAGCGACACGGCCAGCAATTGCCCGCCGATCAGCGTCACGTACTGGAACGAGGCGAAAAATCCGCGCTGGCCCTTGAGGGCAACTTCGCTCATGTAGGTGGCGGTGGTGCCGTACTCGCCGCCGACCGACAGGCCTTGCAGCAAGCGTGCGAACAACAGCAGGACCGGTGCCCAGACGCCGATGTCCTTATAGGTCGGCAGGCAGGCAATCAGCAACGAGCCGAAGCACATCATCAGAATCGAGATGAGCATCGAGTTCTTGCGCCCGTGCTTGTCGGCGACCCGGCCGAAAATCCAGCCACCAATCGGGCGCATCAGGAAGCCGGCGGCGAACACGCCAGCGGTATTGACCAGTTGCACCGTCGGGTTGTCGGAGGGGAAGAACGCCGGGGCGAAATAAATCGCGCAGAAGGCGTAGACGTAGAAGTCGAACCATTCGACGAGGTTGCCGGACGAGGCGCCGACAATGGCAAAGATGCGCTTGCTGCGCTCTTCACCGGTGTAATGGGAGGTGGTCGTTGTCATTGTTTTTCACTCGATAGGGACAGTGAGAGTCTAGACATACTTTGCAACAGTCCCGTTCCACAGTTCCATCAGCAACACAGTTCTCCCCTGTGGGAGCGAGCCTGCTCGCGAAGAGGGAGTGTCAGACGACATTTATGTTGGCTGACCCACCGCTTTCGCGAGCAGGCTCGCTCCCACAGGGGATTGGTGGTGTTCTTTTAATAATCGAAGAACACGGTTTCGGCGTCAGTGCCCTGCAGAATCACATTCCACTGGTAAACACCCGAGGCGTCCTGCTTGGCCAGCAACGTGCTGCGACGCTCGGCCGGCACACATTCGAGTAACGGATCATCAACGTTGGCCGGCTCGCCTTCAAAGTAGATCCGCGTCAGCAAGTGTTTGACCAAGCCACGGGCAAACACCAGCACCACCAGATGCGGCGCCTGGGTCGAACCTTTCAGGCCCTCAACCGTGCCCGGTTTGATCGTGGTGAAACGGAAGCGCCCTTCTGCATCCACCGGCACCCGGCCAAAACCTTCAAAGTTCGGATCAAGCGGTTTGTCCTGCTCGTCTTCCGGATGGTCGTACTTGCCGGCAGCATTCGCCTGCCAGACTTCGAGCATGGCGTCGTTAACGACATCGCCGTTGCCATCCACCACTTGCCCGGCGATTGCCACGCGCTCGCCGAGGGTTTGCTCAACGGTGAGGTCTTCACGGTTCAGCCAGGTCAGGCCGATGTGGTAGTACGGCCCGACGGTGTGGGACGTGGTCGCAGTCAGCGTCATCTTATTTCTCCATCGGCGTGGCTTCACGCCCGCGCAGCACGATGTCCCAGCGATAACCGAGGGCGTAGGACGGAATGGTTTTTTCCAGATCGAAACTGGCGATCAGGCGTTCCTTGGCCGAGGTGTCCGGCACGCAGTTGTAGATCGGGTCGTAGGCCAGCAGCGGATCGCCCGGGAAATACATTTGCGTGACCAGACGCGTGAGGATGCTCGGCCCGAACAGCGAGAAGTGGATATGCGCCGGGCGCCAGGCGTTGTGATGGTTACCCCAAGGGTAGGCGCCGGGCTTGATGGTCTGGAACTGATACCAGCCATCGGCGTCGGTGACGGTGCGGCCAGTACCGGTGAAGTTCGGGTCCAGCGGCGCGTCGTGCAGGTCGCGCTTGTGGTTATAGCGGCCGGCGGCGTTGGCCTGCCAGATTTCCACCAGAATCCCCGGCACCGGCAGACCGTTTTCGTCGAGCACGCGGCCGTGAATGATGATGCGTTCGCCCTGCGGCTCGCCTGCATGCTGGGCGGTCAGGTCGTTATCGGTGTCGCCCACGCGCTCGGCGCCGATGGTCGGCCCGGTGATTTCCGACAGCGAGTGCGGCAGAAACACCAATGGCTTGGACGGCGAGCGCAGGTTGGTGGATTGATACGTCGGGTGCAGGTACTCAGGCTGAGTGCCTTCCTGCGGACGACGGTAACCAGGCTTGTCAGACATGTCGCTTTCCTCTGTTCTATTTCGTCACGGCTTGCGTCAGACGCGTTCGATGGCCAGGGCCAGACCTTGGCCGACACCGACACACATGGTCGCCAGACCTTTCTTGCCACCGGTCTTTTCCAACTGATGCAGTGCGGTCAGCACCAGACGCGCACCGCTCATGCCCAACGGGTGACCAAGGGCAATCGCCCCGCCGTTCGGGTTGACCTGCGCAGCGTCATCGGCAAGACCCAGTTCGCGCAGCACCGCCAAACCCTGGCTGGCAAACGCTTCGTTGAGTTCGATAACGTCGAAATCGCTGACCGCGACGCCCAGGCGCTCGATCAATTTGCGCACCGCCGGCACCGGGCCGATGCCCATCACCCGAGGTGCGACACCAGCGCTGGCCATGCCGAGCACTTTGGCGCGGGCGGTCAGGCCATGTTTTTTCACCGCGTCGGCGGAAGCCAGAATCAGTGCCGCAGCACCGTCGTTGACCCCGGAAGCATTGCCGGCGGTGACGGTTTTGTCCGGGCCGTTGACTGGCTTCAGCTTGGTCAGTGCTTCGATCGTGGTATCGGCGCGCGGATGTTCGTCCTGGCTGACTACGGTTTCGCCCTTCTTGTGGGCGATCCGCACTTCGACGATTTCTTCGGCGAAGTAGCCCGCAGCCTGCGCGACAGCAGTGCGTTGCTGACTGCGTAGAGCGAACGCGTCCTGATCGGCGCGCGACACTTTATAGTCGTCGGCGACGTTGTCAGCGGTCTGCGGCATCGCGTCGACGCCGTACTGCGCCTTCATCAACGGGTTGATGAAACGCCAGCCGATGGTAGTGTCTTCCAGTTTCATGTTGCGCGAAAAACCTGCGTCAGCCTTGCCCATCACGAACGGCGCGCGGGACATCGACTCGACGCCGCCGGCAATTGCCAACTCCATCTCGCCGCTGGCGATTGCGCGGAATGCGGTGCCGATCGCGTCCATGCCCGAAGCGCAAAGACGATTGAGCGTCACGCCCGGTACGCTTTCCGGCAGACCGGCCAGCAGCAGCGCCATGCGCGCAACGTTGCGGTTGTCTTCGCCGGCCTGGTTGGCGCAACCGAGGAAGACTTCGTCGATGGCATTCCAGTCCACCGATGGATTGCGTTCCATCAGGGCCTTGATCGGCACAGCGGCCAGGTCATCGGCGCGGACGGCGGACAAACCGCCGCCGAAACGGCCGATCGGGGTGCGAATCGCGTCGCAGATATAAACGTCACGCATCATGCTTCTCCCGGTGCCTGGCCGTGGGCGGCGGCAGTACGCGCTTCGAGATCGCGCAGCGCGGTCAGTTCGACTTCAGTCGGTTCAGCAGTGTTTTCAACATGCTCGGCAAAACGAATCGCCCAACCGGTGGCCGCGACCACTTGCTCGCGGGTCACGCCCGGGTGCAGCGCGGTGACCACGAATTCGTGGGTGCCTTCTTCCGGCTCCATGATGCACAGGTCGGTGATGATCCCGACCGGCCCGGCGCCCGGCAGGCCCAGACGTTTGCGCGAGTCGCCGCCTTCGCCGTGACCAACCGAGGTGATGAAGTCGAGCTTGTCGACAAACGAACGCGCCGACTGTTTAAGGATGATCAACACGCTTTTTGCCGAACCGGCAATCTCCGGCGCGCCACCGGCACCCGGCAGACGCACTTTCGGCGAGAAGTAATCGCCAACCACGGTGGTGTTGATGTTGCCGAAACGGTCGACCTGCGCAGCACCGAGGAAACCAACGTCAATGCGTCCGCCCTGCAACCAATAGCGAAAAATCTCACCGGTCGGTACGACGGTGTCAGCGGTTTCAGCGAGTTCGCCGTCACCAATGGACAGCGGCAACACGCTCGGCTTGGCGCCAATCGGACCCGATTCATAGATCAGCACCACGTCCGGCGAAGAAGTCAGGCGCGCGAGGTTGGCGGCTTTCGACGGCAGGCCGATACCGACGAAGCACACCGAGCCGTTCTTCAGGCGACGGGCCGCCGCGACGGTCATCATTTCATTGGTGGTGTAAGTCATTACTTGGCCTCCGAAGCAGCGGCCAACTTGGCCTGGAACGCGCTGAAGTCAGCGCAGCCATGGATGTATTCGTTGATCCACGCGGTAAACGTCTCACGGTCACGGGCGATCGGATCCCACGCCTGGTAGAAACGATTGTCACGCTCGGTGTAACCGTGGGCGTAGGACGGATGTGCGCCGCCGGGTACGTGGCAGACCGCGCTCAAGGCCCAGGTCGGCAGCACGCAGGCGTTCATCGGCGCGTTGAGGTCGTCGACAATCTCTTCCACGGTGACGATGCAGCGTTTGGCCGCCAGTGCCGCTTCTTTCTGCACACCGAGGATGCCCCACAGCAGCACGTTGCCCTGGCGGTCGGCTTTCTGTGCGTGGATCACGGTCACGTCCGGGCGCACCGACGGCACCGCCGCCAGCACTTCACCGGTGAACGGGCAGGTCACGGTTTTGATCAGTGGATTGACCTTCGGCAGGTCGGAACCGGCATAGGCACGCAGCACCGCGAACGGCAGGCCGGATGCACCAGCGACGTAGGCATTGGCCAGGTCGGCATGGCTGTGCTCTTCGATTTCGAGAGCATGCGGCCATTGTTTCTCGACCGCGTCACGCAGGCGGTGCAGCGAACCGACACCCGGGTTGCCGCCCCAGGAGAAAATCAGTTTGCGTGCGCAACCCGCGCCGATCAGTTGGTCGTAGATCAGGTCAGGCGTCATCCGCACCAGCGTCAGATCTTTCTTGCCCTGACGAATGATTTCATGACCCGCTGCCGTAGGGATCAGGTGAGTGAAGCCTTCGAGTGCGACGGTGTCACCGTCGTTGACGAATTGCTTCACCGCGTCGTGCAGCGAAAGGATCTCAGCCATGGAGCGGGCTCCTGTTTTTGTAATGAATCGCCAGTGATAAAAAGGCGCGAGGTTCAGCGCCGGAGTCACTGCAGATTAAGCCTGGGGAAATGGCCAAACAATCCGATAATCGACTGAGTGTTCGTTTATCGAACAGATTGTTGCTCTCCTAACTATCACCTCATTCGCGAGCAGGCTCGCTCCCACATTGGAATGCATTTCAAAATGTGGGAGCGAGCCTGCTCGCGAAGGGGCCGGAACATTCGACGAACATTCCTACGCATGAAACTCAGGTCGCATCCGCATGACTGACCATGCCTTTGATCACCACCGCCGTGGTGGCCAACGCCGCCGGAATCACCAACGCCGTCAACACCTGCTCGAAATTCCAGCCCAAGCCCAGCAACGTTGCGCCCATCCACGCCCCGAGAATCGCGCCAAAGCGGCCGATGCCCAGCATCCACGAGACCCCGGTCGCCCGCCCTTGGGTCGGATAAAACCGCGCCGCCAGCGACGGCATCGCCGATTGCGCGCCGTTCACGCACATCCCCGCCACCAGTACCAAGGTCGCCAGCAAGGTAATGTTGCCCAGGCTCTGCCCGACCGCGTAGGCAAACACCCCGGCCAACAGGTAGAAAATGCCGATGACCTTGTGCGGATTGAAGCGGTCCATCGCCCATCCCACAGCGACCGCGCTCAACACCCCGCCGAACTGGAACAACGCGCCAATAAATGCGGCTTGCTCCATGCTCGCACCGCTGTCACGCATCAGCGTCGGCAACCAACTGGTCAGCAGATAAACAATCACCAGACCCATGAAGTAGGTTAGCCACAGCAGCAAGGTGCCGGTGCTGTAAGTGCCGGAGAAGATCACCGCGAACACGTTGCGCGCCTTGACGGTTTTTTGTTCCGGTACGCTGAAGCTCGAGGCCTGAGCGACGGTGACCGGGTCGATCGGCGCCAGGGTCTTGCGCACTTTGTCCGTGCCACGATTGCGCACCACCAGATAACGCGCCGACTCCGGCAACCAGAACAGCAGCACCACAGCGAGGATCAGCGGCAAGATCCCGCCGATCAGCAGCAGACTGTGCCAGCCGAACGCCGGAATCAGCTTGGCGGAAATAAACCCGCCACCGGCCATGCCGAGGTTGAAACCGCAGAACATGCTGGTCACCAACAGCGACTTCTTGCGCTCCGGGGTGTATTCGGAGAGCAGTGTGGTGGCATTCGGCATCCCCGCCCCCAGTCCCAGACCGGTCAGGAAGCGCAGCACCAGCAGCTGTTCAACGTTGCTGCTGTACGCCGACGCCAGGCTGAAGGCGCCAAACAGCACCACAGCGCCGACGAGCACGACTTTGCGCCCGAAGCGGTCAGCCAAAGGGCCAGAGCCGAGTGCACCGAAGACCATGCCAATCAGCGCGGCACTCATCACCGGGCCAAGGCTGGCCCGGTCGATGCCCCAATCCTGCGACAGCGCCGGGGCAATAAACCCCATCGCGGCGGTGTCGAGGCCATCGAGAAAGACAATCAGGAAACACAGAATCACCACGCGCCACTGATAGCGCGAGATCGGTTGGGCATTGATGAAGGTCTGCACGTCGAGGCAGTTACCCACAGCGGACTGAGGCTGGTTCATTATTTTTATTCCACGCAAAAAACGCAGTCGAACGGCGGCCGGCCAGAGAGCGGCACGGTCACAAGAATAGAAGGTCTGGATCAGGCGTTGCGGTGAACCCGGCAACAGCGGATGGGGCGGAGACAGTCGGAGAGCATGCGCATGGTGAGTTGCCTCTTGTCATTATTATGGGAGTCGGCAGTCCGGCGGGCTCATTCACATCAGCGCCGGATGACGCTGCCGCGACATTAATGATCCGAGGGTTTTAGCGTCAATTCGATAAACGCAACACTGTGCGTTTATCGAACACTTCATCAGGCAAACAACTGCGCACTGAGGTCGCGACTGGCGCTGAGCAGGCCCGGCAGGAAGCGCTGCTCCAGCTCGGTACGACTGACGCGACCGGCGTGGGTGCTGACGTTGAGCGCTGCCACCACCTGGCCGGAAGCGTCGTAGACCGGCACGGCAATCGAACGCAGACCTTGTTCCAGTTCCTGATCGACGATGCACCAGCCTTGCTGCCGCACTTCCTGCAGGCATTCGAGCAACGCGTCGGGGGTGTGAATCGTGCGGCTGGTCTTGGCGACCAATTCGGCGTGATCGAGGTATTCACGCAGCGAGGTGTCATCAAGTGCTGCCAGCAGAATCCGCCCCATCGACGTGCAATACGCTGGCAGGCGACCGCCCACCGACAGGTCCACCGAAATCAGCCGCTGAGTGGTCGCCGAGCGGGCGATGTAGAGAATGTCGTCGCCCTCCAGCGTGGCCATGTTGCAGGCTTCGTGCAGTTGTTCGCTCATGCGGTCGAGGTACGGCTGAGCGGACACTGCCAACGGCGTCGACGACAGATAGGCGTGGCCAAGTGTCAGCACTTTGGGCAGCAAGGAATAGGTGCGACCGTCCGTGGTGGCGTAGCCGAGTTTGATCAGCGTATGCAGGCAACGACGCACGGCGGCGCGGGGAATCTCGGTGCGGTGGCTGATTTGGGCGATAGTCAGATGGCGCTTGCGCTCCTGAAACGCCTGCACCACCGCCAGACCACGAGCCAGCGAAGTCATGAAGTCCGGATCACCGGTCAGCGCCTGGATACGTTTGGCCGGCGAGGCGACGATCGGCGGCGCCACAGAGGTGAAGGAGTTGCGCATTTGATCGTTCATTTCTTGTCCTTTTATCCGGCACGGATCAATGGGCTATACAAGCGGCTCGCCGACAAATGCACAAGCGTCGGGCTGCAAGATTGGGCGATTATCGAACCGTCGACCGATAATCGCAATCAGCTGTTGGGATGGCGTCTAGCTATTTATAGGGCAAGCCAAACTTTGCGATTATCAGAATCACAGCTTTAGTTGTCCGACTAAATGGCGCCAAAAACAGATCACCCACCCAATAAGGGCCAACACGCACTTCAACTAGTAACAAAAGTTGCGAGTCACAAAACAATCACACATCCGGAACCGTTTTTAACTTGGCAAAGATAGTCATTCCTGAATCGACCGCTATAATGCAGCTCAGTGGCACCTCGTTTTTAATCGCGGAGGTCGTCACCCGCTGCGGCGATGTCCATCGCCAACAGCCCGGCCAGCGCCTGACGCGAATCACTCATGCAACGCCTGCGCTCGCTGAAACAGGAAACTGATGCTGCGTCAGTTTTTATCTGGTGCCGTAGCCGCCTGTAACACGTAAGTCTTGATCGCCCCACCGTTTACACCAATGCCTGTCCGGGCGTTGAACTCGCGGTGGCTCCGTTCAACCGATTCGTTGCAGTGCGTTTCACCAGACACTTAACTCAACTCATACAGGTAGCACTGTGACGAAAGACGAACTGCGCGCGGAACTTGAGCGCCAGGAACAACGTTACAAGGAAGTTTACGGCGGGGAAGTCACCACCTACGCCGCTCAGCCCGAACCGGAACGCAAAGCATGGCGTAAACGCCCTACCGTTCAGGATCAGGTCTTCAAGCAAGAAATCGAAAAGATCGAAAAGGAACTCAAAGCCGAAGAGCCTTGAGCGACGTTTTTCGGATCTTCTGAAGGTTTGCGTCCACACCGGTTACAAGCGCGGTGGAACGACGATGCCTTGCGCGCCCGCTACCCGCGGGCAGCGGCCATCATCCGGTCTGACTGACTGAGAACGGGCGTCCTACAGGTTTCAGAGATATTTCAGACAAGCGTTTGAGACGTCTGCGCATCGATAAATTCGCTTGCAAAACAAGCTTTTTATCAAGCAAATCAAGCACTTGAAAAACCTTGCAGCACGCTTGGTTTTCATGCGTTGCAACAAATTAAATCGAAGAAGTGTGTAACCGATGAGCAGGGAGGGGATCGATTCCCAGTCTTTTCTGGCATAATCGCGCCCCCTTACGACCGGGTCAGAAAACCTTCATGATCGATTTATTCAGCGGACTGGATGCTTGGGTGCTTGTGAGCCTCTTGCTCGCCCTGACGTTTGTCCTCGCCTTCGAGTTCATCAATGGATTTCATGACACCGCTAACGCGGTAGCCACTGTTATCTACACCAAAGCCATGCCGCCCCACCTGGCGGTCTTCTTCTCCGGTGTGTTCAATTTCCTCGGCGTGCTGCTGGGCGGCGTTGGCGTGGCGTATGCCATTGTCCATTTGCTGCCGGTTGAGCTGCTGATCAATGTGAACACCGGCCATGGCCTGGCGATGGTGTTCTCGTTGCTCGCCGCGGCAATCGCCTGGAACCTGGGCACCTGGTACTTCGGTATCCCGGCTTCCAGCTCGCACACCCTGATCGGCTCGATCCTCGGTGTCGGCCTGGCCAACGCCCTGATCAACGACATTCCGTTGGCCGACGGCGTGAACTGGCAAAAAGCGATCGACATCGGCGCCTCGCTGGTGTTCTCGCCAATGGCCGGCTTCCTGATCGCCGCGCTGATCCTGATCGGCCTGAAGTGGTGGCGTCCGCTGTCGAAGATGCACAAGACACCGGAACAACGCCGCAAGATCGACGACAAGAAGCATCCACCGTTCTGGAACCGTCTGGTTCTGGTGATCTCGGCGATGGCCGTGAGCTTCGTGCACGGCTCCAACGATGGCCAGAAAGGCATCGGCCTGATCATGCTGGTGCTGATCGGTATCGTGCCTGCGCAGTTCGTTCTCGACCTGAACAGCACCACCTATCAGATCGAACGCACTCGCGACGCGACCCTGCACCTGAGCCAGTTCTACCAGCGCAACGCCGATTCGCTGGGTGAATTCCTGGCCTTGGGCAAGAGCGTGGAAGGCGACCTGCCGGAGAAATTCCGCTGCAACCCGCAGCAGACCGAACCGACCATCAGCGCCCTGCTGCACACGCTTAAAGGCGTAGCGGACTACCATTCGCTGTCGTCCGAGAGCCGCATCGAAGTGCGTCGTTACCTGCTCTGCCTGGACGACACCGCGAAGAAGGTTGGCAAGCTGCCAGGCCTGGAAGCCCGTGAAAAGGCTGACCTCGACAAGCTGCGCAAAGACCTGACCACCACCACCGAATACGCCCCGTTCTGGGTGATTCTGGCGGTCGCACTGGCTCTGGGCCTGGGCACCATGGTTGGCTGGAAACGCGTGGTGCTGACCATCGGTGAGAAGATCGGCAAGCAGGGCATGACCTATTCCCAGGGCATGTCGGCGCAGATCACTACTGCCAGCTTGATCGGTATGGCCAATATCTTCAGCCTGCCGGTGTCGACCACTCACGTTCTGTCTTCGGGCGTGGCGGGCACCATGGTCGCTAACAAGAGCGGCCTGCAGGGTGGCACTGTGCGTACCATTCTGTTGGCGTGGGTGTTGACCCTGCCGGCGACTGTGGCGCTGTCGGCCGGGTTGTTCTGGCTGGCGTCGAAGGCGCTGGGTAGTTGATAGATAGCGGTACTTGAGAAAGGCGCGATTCGAGAGGATCGCGCCTTTTTTTGTGTTTGGGGTTTTGGGATTGGGATTGGGATTGGGATTGGGGGCATATCCGTTGCTGCGGGTGCTGCCGCTGGCGGTTTCGCTCTTACAGCGAGTCCCTTTTTCAAACGCCAAAAAGGAACCAAAAGGCTTTGCCCCTGGCGTACGGCACTTCGCTGAGGCTCAGTGTTCCCTCGCTACGGTGTCCATCCGGGGGCATCGCCTACGGTTTGCTTCGCTGCACCTCCTCTCGATGTATGCGGCTACGCCGCACGGCGCTACGCGCCTACCCCCGGATGAACACCTACGCTCGGCCTGCCGATGGGGCAAAAGATCAAAAACCAAAGCCAGATCACAAGCCAGATCACAAGCCAGATCACAAGCCAGATCACAAGCCCCTCACCCTAGCCCTCTCCCGGAGGGAGAGGGGACTGACCGAGGTGTTTGGTAGAGTTACGCCGACGTGAAAGTCCGAGTTGAACGCAAATTTTCACAGGCCCACCATCGGCTCTCTCTCCCTAGGGAGAGGGCTGGGGTGAGTGGCAAGAGCACCAAAAACCCAAAGCCGAACACCCGCTTTTCACCACTCAATAGGCCGAGTGTCAGCTCGCCTGCTCTTGATCTTGATCCACGGGCGACGTCGGAAGGCTGAGTGGAGGGATTGATCCGGGCGTGGGAGCGCAGCGACCGTTTGGCGAAGCCAAACACAGCGGAAGGAGGTGCAGCGAAGCAAACCGGAGCCGCTGCGCCCGGATCGATCCCGGAGCGAAGGAACCCGAGCCTGCGAGGGCCGAACGCAGGAGCAAGCCTTTTGGGTTACCTTTTTGGCGTTTGAAAAAGGTGACCCGCCGTAAGGGCGGAACCGTAATCAGCAACACCCGCAAAAACGGATATTCACCCAAAACCCCAAGAACATGGTCGGCCCAAAGGCCGCCAAGACACAAAAAAAAAGGGGCAACCGAAGTCGCCCCAAAATGCCTTGCGTGCTCATCAATCCAGAAGAATCACTTCTTGCGCTTATTCGCATCCTTCCAGATAAAAAATCCAAACCCTGCAAAAAACAGAACCATCAGCCCTACAGTCAGGACCCCGGCAAACACCACGTTATCGAAAAACATGACTGGCCTCCTGGCCCCTGCTCTGCTGCGATGGGACTAAGTTACCAAACACACAGGCGCACAAATTGACCGGGATCAATACCAGCAACGAAGGGGGATAAAGGAGGGAAAATAACTGACCTGCATCAACGGATGCAGGGGGAGATCAACGCTTTTTCGGCTTGTTTTTCGACTTTTTCTTGGCTTTTCCCAGCGGCATAGCCTGCTCGAACGCTTGGCGCACCTCGTTCAGGCGCTTCTCTTTAATGTCATGCACACGCTTGGCGCGCTCAGTGCTGAGGTCAATCAGTTTGTCGTCTTGGCTCATGGCGTCAGTACATCACTTGAAAGAATCACAACTGCCACATCAGCGGCAGGACTGCGCCAATAATGCAGCCTCAGACGCGCGCTGACCAGCCGGCGCGCCCCACGCGGTACAGCGACTCAAATCTCGATATCGACCCACAAGCCCTGACGCGGCTGATCTTCCATCAGCGGCACCACCGGCACGGTATTGTCGGCATTCAGTTCGGTACCGGGCACCGCCAGGTGTTCTTCCGGGTCTTCGTCGGCTTCGCGACGGCGTCGATCACGCTCCTGCTGACGGCGTTGTTCTTCACGCGCCAGCAGACGATCCTCTTCCGGATCGCGCTTTTGCAGATCGATCGTGCTTTCGTTGGAGCTTTCCTGCACCGGCACCACCGGAGGAATGTCCGGCCGCTGGCGGATCGGATCCTGCTGGGAAGTGATCGGCACAGCGCTCAGAGGGAGCATCGGTGGCAACATATAAAGGGTCTCCTGTCTGCAGGCTATCGGCTGCGGCAAAGGCGCCTTGAGCCACTGGTCGAAAATCTGTGACGCACTTGGCACGTGCAGGAGCTGCCGAAGGCTGCGATCTTCATCAGACAGCTCAAACCTCAAGGGTTCTCAAAGATCAAAAGATCGCAGCCTACGGCAGCGCCTACGCCAGTAATCTTTGGCCCTGAAGCCTGCATTCCGTTAAGATAGCCCGCTTTTTCAAGGTGGGAGTCAGGCAGCATGGCGCAGCAGTATCAACCGGGGCAACGCTGGATCAGTGACAGCGAAGCAGAGCTTGGTTTAGGCACCGTTCTGGCACAGGACGGCCGCTTGTTGACCGTGCTTTACCCGGCCACTGGCGAAACCCGCCAGTACGCGCTACGGAATGCGCCCCTGACCCGCGTGCGGTTCTCGCCGGGTGACAGCATCACCCACTTCGAAGGCTGGAAAATGACCGTGCAGCAAGTCGACGACGTCGACGGGCTGATGGTCTATCACGGTCTCAACGGGCAGAACGAAGCCGTCACCCTGCCGGAAACCCAGCTGTCGAACTTCATTCAGTTCCGTCTGGCCAGCGACCGTCTGTTCGCCGGCCAGATCGATCCGCTGGCGTGGTTCTCGCTGCGTTACAACACCCTCGAACACACCAGCCGCCAACTGCAATCGTCGCTCTGGGGCCTGGGTGGCGTTCGCGCTCAGCCAATCGCGCACCAATTGCACATTGCTCGCGAAGTCGCCGACCGCATCGCGCCGCGCGTATTGCTGGCGGACGAAGTGGGTCTGGGTAAAACCATCGAAGCCGGTCTGGTGATCCATCGCCAACTGCTCTCGGGCCGCGCCAACCGCGTGCTGATCCTCGTCCCGGAAAACCTCCAGCACCAGTGGCTGGTTGAAATGCGCCGCCGCTTCAACCTGCAAGTTGCGCTGTTCGACGAAGAGCGTTTCATCGAAAGCGATGCCACCAACCCGTTCGAAGACACGCAACTGGCGCTGGTTGCGCTGGAATGGCTGGTCGACGACGAGAAGGCCCAGGACGCACTGTTCGCGGCCGGTTGGGATTTGCTGGTGGTCGACGAAGCCCACCACCTGGTCTGGCACGAAGAGAAAGCCAGCGCGGAATATTCGCTGGTCGAGCAACTCGCCGAAGTCATTCCGGGCGTGCTGCTGCTCACCGCCACCCCGGAACAACTCGGCCAGGACAGCCACTTCGCCCGTCTGCGCCTGCTCGACCCGAACCGTTTCCATGACCTGGCTGCCTTCCGCGCCGAGAGCGAGAACTATCGCCCGGTGGCCGAAGCCGTGCAGGAACTGCTCGACAAGGGCCGTCTCTCGGCCAAAGCGCACAAAACCATTCAGGGTTTCCTCGGCAACGAAGGCGAAGCCCTGCTGACCGCGGTCAACGATGGCGACAGCGAAGCCAGCGCGCGCCTCGTGCGTGAACTGCTCGATCGCCACGGCACCGGCCGCGTGCTGTTCCGTAATACCCGCGCCGCCGTGCAGGGTTTCCCGGAGCGCAAACTGCACCCGTACCCGCTGCCATGCCCGGACGAATACCTCGAACTGCCGCTGGGCGAACACGCCGAGCTGTACCCGGAGGTCAGCTTCCAGGCCCAGCCGGACGCCAGCGAAGAAGAGCGCTGGTGGAAATTCGACCCGCGTGTCGAGTGGCTGATCGATCAGCTGAAAATGCTCAAGCGCACCAAGGTGCTGGTGATCTGCGCCCACGCCGAAACCGCGATGGATCTGGAAGACGCCTTGCGCGTGCGTTCCGGCATCCCGGCCACGGTGTTCCACGAAGGCATGAACATCCTTGAGCGTGACCGCGCCGCCGCCTACTTCGCCGACGAAGAATTCGGCGCACAAGTGCTGATCTGCTCGGAAATCGGCAGTGAAGGTCGTAACTTTCAGTTCGCGCACCACCTGGTGCTGTTCGATCTGCCGTCGCACCCGGACCTGCTCGAGCAGCGTATCGGTCGTCTCGACCGGATCGGCCAGAAACACATCATCGAATTGCACGTGCCGTACCTGGAAACCAGCCCGCAAGAGCGCCTGTTCCAGTGGTACCACGAAGCGCTCAACGCGTTCCTCAACACCTGCCCGACTGGCAACGCCTTGCAGCACCAGTTCGGCCCGCGCCTGCTGCCGCTGCTCGAAGAAGCCGACGACAGCGAGTGGCAAGCCCTGATCGACGAAGCACGCACCGAGCGCGAGCGTCTCGAAGCCGAACTGCACACCGGTCGCGACCGTCTGCTGGAGCTGAACTCCGGCGGTGCCGGCGAAGGTGAAGCGCTGGTCGAGGCCATCCTTGAGCAAGACGATCAGTTTGCCCTGCCGATCTACATGGAAACCCTGTTCGACGCGTTCGGCATCGACAGCGAAGACCATTCGGAAAACGCCCTGATCCTCAAGCCGAGCGAAAAAATGCTCGACGCCAGTTTCCCGCTGGGCGACGACGAAGGCGTGACCATCACCTACGACCGCAACCAGGCGCTGTCGCGCGAAGACATGCAGTTCATCACTTGGGAACACCCGATGGTGCAGGGCGGCATGGATCTGGTGCTGTCCGGTTCGATGGGCAACACCGCTGTCGCGTTGATCAAGAACAAGGCGTTGAAACCGGGCACCGTGCTGCTGGAACTGCTCTACGTCAGCGAAGTGGTCGCGCCGCGTTCGCTGCAACTGGGTCGTTACCTGCCGCCAGCCGCCCTGCGCTGCCTGCTCGACGCCAACGGCAACGACCTGTCGCCACGGGTATCGTTCGAAACACTGAACGATCAGTTGGAAAGCGTGCCGCGTGCCAGCGCCAACAAGTTCATCCAGGCCCAGCGCGATCAGTTGACGCCACGGATCAACGCCGGTGAAGACAAGATCGCGCCGCGTCACGCCGAGCGCGTGGCCGAGGCCCGCCGCCGTCTGGCCGCCGACACCGACGAAGAACTGGCGCGCCTGACCGCGTTGCAAGCGGTCAACCCGACCGTACGTGACAGCGAACTGGATGCGTTGCGCACGCAACGTGAGCAGGGTCTGGCGATGCTGGATAAAGCGGCGTTGCGCCTGGAAGCGATTCGGGTGTTGGTGGCGGGTTAAACCGCCCTGCTCCAGCGCTGAAAACAACAAGGCCTGCAGTGATGCGGGCCTTTTTGTTTGCCTGTTATTTATTAGTTGATGCTGATGGCTCTATCGCGAGCAGGCTCACTCCTACAGTTGGAATGCGTTCCCCTGTAGGAGTGAGCCTGCTCGCGATAGCGGTTATGCAGTCGCCGCAGCCACTTGCGGCTCAACCACCGCAACCAACCCCTCCTTCATCCGCTGCGCATCGCGCACAAAACACCGCGCCGCCAGAAACAGAAACACCATGGTCAAAAACAGCGCCACCGGAATCAGGTACATCGCATCATGCAGCCCGACTGCCTTGAACGCTTCGGTCATCTGCTCCGCCCCAGCCGCCAGCATCGCCGTGTGCGCAAAATGATCCGACAAGCCCCCTACCACCACCGGTCCAAGACCGCCGCCCAGCAGATACAACCCGGCGAAGAACAACGCCATCGCCGTCGCTCGCAGGCGCGGTTCGACCACGTCCTGAATCGCCGTATAAACGCAGGTGTAGAAGTTGTAGGCGAACAGCCAGCCGACACTGAACACCGCGACAAACACGCCAATCTCGATCCGCCCGGAATGCAGCGCCCACGCCGTGCACAAGGTCGAGATAATCAGACTGAACGCCGCAAACAGCAGCCGCCCGTTGGCCACACGCTGGTGAATCTTGTCGGCAATCCAGCCGCCCAGGGTCAAGCCGACCAGCCCGGTCACGCCAACGATAACTCCGGTGGCCACCGCCGCGTCCTGCAACGGCATGAGGAAATAGCGTTGCAGCATCGGCACCAGAAACGAGTTACAGGCATACGTGGCAAAGTTGAAGCACAACCCGGCCATCACC
Organism: Pseudomonas sp. 29; assembly: GCF_002754355.1. NCBI lineage: Bacteria > Pseudomonadati > Pseudomonadota > Gammaproteobacteria > Pseudomonadales > Pseudomonadaceae > Pseudomonas > Pseudomonas sp. 29. The sequence continues at coordinate 4,364,878 of NZ_PEEY01000001.1, read as the reverse complement.
AGCCAGAGAAAGGTCGGCACTGCGAGAATCCGCCGGATCGGCTTGTCGACCTTTTCTTGCGAAACCTGCACGGTTTCCGCCGCCCCGCGCTTCGGCTCTTTAATGAAGAACATGAAAATCGCCAGGATCAGCCCTGGTACTGCGGCAATAAAGAACGGCGCACGCCAGCTGTCGAACGCCTTGACCATCGCCCCGATGGTGAAAAACGCCAGCAACAGCCCTAACGGCAAACCGAGCATGAAAATGCCCATCGCCCGCGCCCGACGATGAGCCGGAAACAAATCACCGATCAGCGAATTGGCCGCCGGCGCATAACTGGCTTCACCGATGCCGATGCCCATGCGCACGATCAGGAAGCTCCAGAAACTGCCGACCAAGCCGTTGACTGCCGTCAGCGCACTCCACGTTGCCAGGCCCCAGCCCATCAGCTTGCTGCGCGAACCGGTATCGGCCATCCGCCCCAGCGGCAGTCCGGCAATCGCGTAAACAATGGTGAATGCGGTTCCGACGATGCCCAGTTGAAAGTCACTGAGGTGCCATTCCATGCGGATCGGCTCGATGATGATCGCCGGAATGGTGCGGTCGAAAAAGTTGAACAGGTTGGCGAGGAACAGCAGGAACAGAATGCGCCAGGCATTCGCCGCTTGGGTCGAGTTCTGCATGGGTCCGTCTCTTTATTGTTATAGGGCTTCACTGCCACCGCATCCGAGCCCGGAACCTGCAATCTAGTCAGCCGCGCAATGGCTGTCTGTGATCATTCGCCTGCCTGATATCGGCCCATGGCACTGTAACGAAACGTAAGCCCTTGATAAGCCTGAAATCCCCCGAAAACCGGGGCTTTTGCGGCAAAACCTTGCCACAAAAAAATAGTTTCCTGCCCCCCTTCCCAAGTCTGCGGCAAAGCCTAGAATGGCCGCCGGATCCGTCCGGATCTCCCGATCAATCCCTTTGATACCCTCGCCCATGTCTGAAGTCAGTCCGTGTCTGAATTGCGGTGCCTGCTGTTCCCATTTTCGCGTGTCTTTCTTTTGGGGTGAGTGCGCATCTTCCGGCGGCACGGTGCCTGATGAACTGGTCACACAGATCAGCCCCAGCCGGGTGGCGATGAACGGCACCGACTGCAAATCGCCACGTTGCACGGCGTTGGTCGGTGAAGTCGGCAGCGAGGTGAAGTGCTCGATTTATGAACTGCGCTCCAGCCCCTGCCGCGAATTCGAGTCGTCATGGGAAAACGGCGAGCAGAATGTCGATTGCGATAAGGCCCGCGCGCGTTTCGGCTTGCCGCCCCTGCAACCCGATTGGGCGCAAATCCCTTTCGAACAGATCGCTTAAGCTTTTAGCGCCAATCGCTATGACGCTAATGCCAAAATCATTAGCGCCAATGTGCCACTACCGCTTGCACGCCGAAATCGGCCTCTATACTCCTGACATTCAACTGCGTTCAACGCGCACTCGGGACGACTTCAGAGACGGGGCATGCTATGGAGTGGCTTGGTTTGCAGTTTGTTGCCGAGCTGCCGGAGAGCGGGCAGGTCATCCTCGATTGCAGTCACAACCCTCTCCTGGTGATGGTTGCGTATCTGGTCGCCTGCGCAGCCAGTTTCGCCACCCTGGATATGGCTGAGCGCGTTGTAAATGCCGAAGATCCGGGATCGCGGCGGAGCTGGCGCTGGATCGGCGCGACCTGCCTGGCCGGCGGCATCTGGGCCATGCATTTTATCGGCATGCTGGCTTTCCAGACACCGATCGACATTCAGTACGACCTTGGCATCACCCTTTTCTCGTTGCTGATCGCCCTGCTCGCCTCTTGGCTGGCCATGCAAACTTTGAGCGAAGCGCAGCCGAGTGCGTTGCATTGCTTGAAAACCGCGTTTGTCATCGGCCTGGGCATCGCCGGCATGCATTACGTTGGCATGGCGGCGATGAAGTCGAGCGCCACCGCCTACTATCAGCCAGGACTGTTCGCGCTGTCTGTGGCGATCGCCATCGGCGCCAGTTTCGCCGCGCTGTGGGTGGCCCGCTATCTGAGCGAAGGCAGCGGCGTGGCGCATCATTTGCTCAAGTACGGCGCTGCGCTGATTCTCGGCGCCGGCATCATCAGCATGCATTTCACCGGCATGGCTGCGCTGGATCTGGTTCTTCCCGAGGGAGGCCCGACAGCGAGCGGCGGCGATAACGGGCATCTGCAACTGGGCCTGACCGTGGCGCTGATCATCCTGCTGATCCTTGGCAGTGCGATCAGTGCGGCGCTGGCCGACAAGAAACTGCAGAACAAAGAAGAGGACCTGCGCCGCGTCAACGCCCTGCTCAGCCAGCTCGATCAGGCGCGCATGTCGCTGCAACAAGCGGCCAACTACGACGCACTGACCAACCTGATCAACCGGCGCGGTTTCAACCAGATCTTCGCCGAGAAACTCAGCCAGAAAACCAGCGAAGGCGGCATGCTCGCGGTGATGTTTCTCGACATCGACCACTTCAAGCGGATCAACGACAGCCTCGGCCATGACGCCGGTGACGAACTGCTCAAAGTCATCGCCCAGCACATCAAAGGCTCGGTGCGCAGCCATGAAGACGTGGTCGCGCGTTTCGGCGGCGACGAGTTCTGCATCCTCATCAATCTGCGTGACCGCGAAGAAGCCCGCAACATGGCCCAGCGCATCATGCTCAAGATGAAGGAGCCGATCGAACTGGCCGGACGCCGCATGGTGATGACCACCAGCATCGGCATCAGTCTGTTTCCGGAGGATGGCAGCACCTGCGAAGAATTGCTCAAACACGCAGATCTGGCGCTGTATCAATCCAAAGGCGCGGGGCGCAACGGCCTGCATTTTTTCAGTTCCAACCTCAAGACCCGCGCCAGCTTTGAGCTGCAACTGGAAGAAGAATTGCGCCACGCCTTGCGCGAAGAAAACGGCCTGACGCTGTATTACCAACCAATCTTCGAACTGAAGACCGGCCGCGTCACCAAGCTTGAAGCACTGATCCGCTGGCAGCATCCACTGCACGGGTTGCTGACCCCGGATCGCTTTATCTCCATCGCTGAAAATAACGGCCTGATTGCCGAGCTGGATAATTGGGTGCTGCGCCGGGCCTGCAAGGATCTGGGCGAACTCTCGCGGCATGGCTGCGAAGAACTGAAAATTGCCTGGAACTGCTCACCACTCAACCTCGCCCGGGAAGAACTGGCCACGGAAATCGAAAGCGCATTACGCACCGCCGGGGTGGCGCCGGGACGGCTGGAACTGGAAGTCACCGAAAACGCGTTGATGGGCAACATTGCCAACACCCTGGTATTGCTGAGACAGATCCGCGCGCTTGGCGTCTCACTGTCGATCGACGACTTCGGCACCGGTTATTCCTCGCTGGCCTACCTCAAACGCCTGCCGCTCAACACCCTGAAAATCGACCGCTCGTTTATCCTCGACATTCCCACGGCGACCGCCGACATGGAGATCGTCCAGGCGATCATCGTCATGGCCCACACTCTGCACTTGCAGGTGGTGACCGAAGGCGTCGAAAGTCTGGAGCAGTACGAATTCCTTGAACGCTCGGGCTGCGATTTCATCCAGGGTTACCTGCTCAGTCGCCCCGTGCCGCTGGACGAGTTGCGCCCGGTGCTGGAAGAAATCAATCAGCGCAAGCATTCACACACGGTCAATCCGCTGATTCTGGCGCGCGGTACATTTGCACCAGTGTCGCTGGATCCTGCGTCAAATAGCCTTGCGCCCCATGCAGGCGCATCAGTTGTGCGGCCAATCCGCTGATCGGCGTCGCCGAACCCTGTTCGCGGGAGAATTTGACGGCGGTGTCGAGATCCTTGAGCAATGTGCGCACGTGCCATTTGATCGGTTCGAAACGGCTGTCAGCCATTTGCGGGGCGAGGATCTGCAGCGGTTTCGAATCGGCAAAACCGCCGGCCAGCGCTTCAGCGATCAGGCTCGCGTCGACTCCAGCCTGTTCGGCAAGTGCCACCACTTCAGCGATGACCAAAGCATTGCAGGCGACGATCATCTGATTGCAGGCCTTGGTCACCTGCCCTGCGCCGATTCCGCCCATGTGCGTGACGCGCTGACCGAGATTGAGCAACACCGGGCGCACCCGCTCAAGATCCGCAGCGTTACCACCGACCATGATTGCCAGACTGCCCGCCTCGGCACCGACCACGCCGCCGGACACCGGTGAATCCAGCCAGGCCATGCCGGTTTTCTCCGCCAGTTCTGTGGCCATCTCGCGCGTGGCGGTCGGCTCAAGGCTGGAAAAGTCCACCAGCAACTGGCCGTTTTTCGCGCCTTCGGCGATACCTTCAGCACCAAAGACCACCTGGCGAACCACCGCCGTGTCGGCCAGACACAGCATCACCACGTCGGCGTGTTCGCACAGTTCAGCGGGGCTCGCTACCTGTCGCGCGCCGGCCTCGACCAATGGCCCGCACTTGGCCGGGTTGCGGTTCCACACGGTCAGCGGATAACCCGCCGCCAACAGACGCCGGCACATGGGCAGGCCCATCAGACCGATTCCGGCGAACCCCAACGAAGGTAGCGTTGACATCATTTTGCCTCTTTTCGATTAAAGATCGCCGAATAATGGCCGATTCATCAACGATCAGGAAAGGATTCCCCCCAGCGACAGTCAGGCCAAAAACCTGATGCTCGGGCTCAATTCGCGCACAAAGACGCGAGATCTTATTCCGTGAGGTTCGCAGGCAAAAGCCCGCGAGCCAACCCAGTCCAGGTATATGGCGCACAATGACTTCTAAAAACAATCCCGCCACTGCGGTATCCGATCTGACTTTGAGCCCCGCCGCCAACAGCCCGTCACCGTCGAAGCCATTGCTGCCGTCGCGCCCGCTGTCGACTCAGCAATACCTGTACTTCACCGAAACCAATACCGACCGCATCCTCGACAATCTCGACGGTTTGCGTGATCTGGTGTTCCCGCGCCCGCCGCACCTGGAAGGCGATAACGAACAGCACAACGATCAGGAATTCCCGTCGGTGTGTCTGATCGGCCTCGGTCGCTGCGGCTCCAACATCGCGCTCGATGTCGCGGAGCTGGTGTACAACGCGCGCAAGTTCTACCTCAACGAATTCAACAACGAAGACCGCGCGGCAGATCGGCGTCTGGCCGACAAGGGCTACAGCCCGGCCCAGTGGATCAAGAACAACCTGCGCATCGGCCCGAACAAATCGACCAAACCGGTGTTCCTGGTCGAACCGCTGGTGATGCTCGGCGACCTCGACAAGGACATCGCCGGGCGCATCCGTTTCTCGCGCAAGGGCGAGAAAAGCGGCTTCCTGCGCGACTACAGCAAAATGAAGATCATGGACTTGTCCGAAGTCCACGCCGGTGGCGCCGGTAACGCGCCGATCCTCGGCCAGTATCTGGCGAAGATCATCCTCAACAAGGACACCCAGCGTTTCTCCAGCCCTGACTGGAAAATGATCCATTCGTACCTGATCGACAGCTGCGGCATCAAGGCCAACCAGTCGCGCCTGTATTTCTCGATCTTCAGTGCCGGCGGCGGTACCGGTTCCGGCATGGCCTCGGAATTCGGCCTGGCGCAGCAGCACTCGTACATGAACAAGACGTTCGACACCAAGCCGATGGATGAGCATGACGGCAAGAGCGGGCATTCGTTCGTGTTCGAACCGATCTTCACCAGCGGCATCTGCGTGCTGCCGAACATTTCCGATCACCGCAGCGAAATGTCCGAGGCGCTGCACATCAACGCCGGTCGCCTGCTGTGCAAATACCTTTCGGAAGAATGGGATTTCTCCTACAACTTCGCCAATGAAGACAGCAGCGAAGCCAGCGTCATGGGCCGTATCCGCCCTTGGAACGCGATGATGCTGATCTCCAACGACATCATGCGTTACGCCGAAGAAAGCGATGACGGCAACATCCAGAACATTGATGTCAATGCGATGGAGAAGCACGCCAACCAGTACATCTCGCAGCAGATCTTCAACATTCTGACAGCGCAGGCCGTCACCACGGACTACGACCAGAACTACTTCCGCCGCGCCGGCATCGACATCGGCGAAACCATTCGCCTCGACGCCAACGACCTGTTCATGAGTCTGGCTGGCCCGGTGGCAATTGCCTACGCCGAATCGGTGGTGCCGGAAACCCCGCCGCCGAGCAGCGACAAGTTCAAAGTGTTCGACAAAGAGCCGCAGCGCCTGAACATCGACGACCTGTTCTTCCGCTCGATCGACCTGCCGCACTTCAACAAAGTCACCCAGGCGATTGAAGGCATCAGCCTGTTGCCGATCGAGTCCAAGCGTTATCGCGCTTCGCTGGAGCAGTACAAGAATTCCGGCTACGACGCTGCCGCGCTGCACGACCTGCACTTCTTCAAGAACTGCTCGTCGGTGGTCTCGATTGTCTCGTTGCCGAAAGACTACAAGCTGTCGTACATGGACCTGAACCGGTTGAAGACTCACCTCAACAGCCTGTTCCCGAATACCACGCTCAAGCGTTACGCGCTGGTGATCGGCGCCTCGGCCAACCTCTCGCTGACCACGTTGATCGCGAAGAGCCCGTGCCTGTCGGATGACTTCCTGACCTTGATCGTGGCGTTCATCAAGCGCTGCTTCGCGAAGAACCCGTACCGTTTCGACGAGACCCTGGACAACTCGATCCTCGATTTCATCATCAACGAAGAGTTCGACGAAGACCGCATCGACGACCTGCTCAACGAATTCGAGAACCCGGCGAAGATCCTCGACACTAACTGGTACGCGATAAAACCGATGTACGAGAAGAAGTACCGCGAGTTGATCAACGACAAAGAGAAGTTTGTCTCGATCAACGACATTCGTTTGTCGCGTGATTGCGTGAAGAAGTCGATCAAGTACCTGCGCGAGATTTACCGTCACCGGATTGGCAAGACCAAGGTTATTTCCCTCAATAACCATACCGGCAAATCATTCACGGTCTGATCCACGACCGAGTCGCCCCCTTCGCGAGCAAGCTCGCTCCCACATTTGGAATGCGTTCCCCTGTGGGAGCGAGCTTGCTCGCGAAGGGGTCAGCCGATTCCCTGAAGATTTCGGCCTTTCCAAGATCCAGAAACAATTAAGCAGCCGTTAGGCTGCTTACTAAACTGTTCCCGTTACGTTTACGTCACCGTGAGCCCGCCCGCGCTTGTGGCGTTTCTCTACGGCAAGGTGCCATCACGCTACTCCGCTACACACTTTTCGCTGATGACCGGTCGCACCATCAAGGTGCGACAGCAGAAGTGCCTGCCCTTTCCTGGATCATAATCCACGGCGAAACCACCACCGCCCACAACGACGGATCACGCTGGAAAAGATCCAGCGCCCGCGTTTCAGAGAGCTTGGCGACCTTGTCTTCGGCCAGCCAGGCAGCCACTTTCTCGCCATCATCCGACGCCACGGCCTCGGCAGCGGCGATCAAATCCAGCGCAGGGTCGACCCACAATAGGGCACCCTTGGCGAAGAACGGCTCCAACTCTTTCCAGGTAATAGATGCGGTTTCACCAAGCAGCTTGGCATAGAGGGTGCTAGGTTCTTGATTCATGGGTGCTGTCCGGAAAAGAAATCGACGCGAATAATAACGTCGGTGGTCCGTCAGCAAAACCCGGTTGCAAATGGCTGCACCGAACGAAAAGAGCAGGAACGCCAGGGAATGCTGCTGATTGGGATATATGCCCACGAACGCCCCGCCGCAATTCTGTCTTTTTCATTCAAAAATGCGACACCCCGAAGTTTTGCCCCTCGGCGCCCGCTTCCCAGGCTGACAACCGGCGCTCTACACTGTACCGGTACAGTTGCCGGGGGCATTTCCGGAGGGTATCGCAAAGATATCTGACCCGGTTCTGCTGCTACGGCGCCAGAACTCAAAAAAATTACAACAGTAAGAGTGGAGCACTATGACTAAGGCTACTAAGCAGATTTCCAAACTGTTTGCCGCTATGGTTCTGGCCGGGGTTGCCAGCCATTCGTTCGCAGCTGACACCATCAAAATCGGTATCGCCGGTCCTAAAACCGGTCCTGTAGCCCAGTACGGCGACATGCAGTTCAGTGGCGCGAAAATGGCCATCGAGCAAATCAACGCCAAGGGCGGCGTCGACGGCAAGAAGCTCGAAGCCGTTGAATACGACGATGCCTGCGATCCGAAACAAGCGGTAGCGGTCGCGAACAAGGTCGTCAACGACGGCGTCAAGTTCGTGGTTGGTCACCTGTGCTCCAGCTCCACTCAACCGGCTTCGGACATCTACGAAGACGAAGGCGTGATCATGATCACCCCGGCTGCTACCAGCCCGGACATCACCGCCCGTGGTTACAAAATGATCTTCCGCACCATCGGTCTCGACAGCGCCCAGGGCCCTGCCGCCGGTAACTACATTGCCGATCACGTCAAACCGAAAATCGTTGGCGTGCTGCACGACAAACAGCAGTACGGTGAAGGCATCGCCACCGCCGTGAAATCGACCCTCGAGAAGAAAGGCACCAAGGTTGCCGTGTTCGAAGGCGTCAACGCCGGCGACAAAGACTTCTCGGCGATCATCGCCAAACTCAAACAAGCCAACGTCGACTTCGTTTACTACGGCGGCTACCACCCGGAGCTGGGTCTGATCCTGCGTCAAGCCCAGGAAAAAGGCCTGAAAGCCAAGTTCATGGGTCCGGAAGGCGTGGGTAACGACTCGATCACCCAGATCGCCAAAGACGCGGCCGAAGGCCTGCTGGTGACCCTGCCGAAATCCTTCGACCAGGATCCAGCCAACATTGCCCTGGCCGATGCTTTCAAGGCGAAGAAAGAAGACCCGAGCGGCCCGTTCGTGTTCCCTTCCTACTCGGCGGTTGAAGTGATTGCCGAAGGCATCAAGGCAGCCAAGTCCGAAGACGCGGCGAAAGTGGCTGAAGCCATTCACGCCGGCACCTTCAAGACGCCTACTGGCGACCTGAGTTTCGACGCCAAGGGCGACTTGAAAGACTTCAAATTCGTGGTCTACGAGTGGCACAACGGCAAGCCGAAAACCGAAGTGTCGCCTCAGTAAGGCGCTGCCTGACTGACTGCCAATAAAGCCCACGGCGTGCCGTGGGCTTTGTTTTACGAATGTATTGGGCCGCGCTGGCGTGATCCGCCAGTCTCCCCACCTGAAAATCTCAAAACCGTCATCAGCGGTTCGCTGGCAAAACCCGGATTCGAAGTGGATAAAGATCCACGGGGCCGGGCGGGAAAATGACTCCACCAGTGAAATGCGTATCAGGTTTTTAGGAGCGCTGTAATGCCTGACATCTATCACTTCTTCCAACAGCTGGTTAACGGCCTGAACGTTGGCAGCATGTATGCCCTGATCGCCATCGGCTACACGATGGTTTACGGCATCATTGGAATGATCAACTTCGCCCACGGCGAGGTGTACATGATCGGTTCCTACGTGGCGTTCATCGCCATCGCCGGGCTGACCATGATGGGACTCGACAGTGTCCCGCTGTTGATGACCGCAGCGTTTATCGCCAGCATCGTCGTCACCAGTTCCTACGGTTACAGCATCGAACGCATTGCCTACCGCCCGTTGCGCGGCAGCAACCGTCTGATCCCGCTGATTTCCGCGATCGGTATGTCGATCTTCCTGCAGAACACCGTTCTGCTGGCGCAAGACTCCAAGGACAAAGCTATCCCCAACCTGATTCCGGGCAACATTGCCTTCGGCCCAGGTGGCGCACAAGAAGTGCTGATTTCCTACATGCAGATCGTGGTGTTCGTGGTGACCCTGATCGCCATGCTCGGCCTGACCCTGTTCATCTCCCGCTCTCGCCTGGGTCGCGCCTGCCGCGCCTGCGCCGAAGACATCAAGATGGCCAACCTGCTCGGCATCAACACCAACAACATCATTGCCCTGACCTTCGTCATCGGTGCCGCGCTGGCGGCCGTTGCGGCTGTGCTGCTGAGCATGCAGTACGGCGTAATCAACCCGAACGCCGGTTTCCTCGTCGGCCTCAAAGCCTTCACCGCAGCGGTACTGGGCGGTATAGGCAGCATCCCCGGCGCCATGCTCGGCGGGCTGGTGCTTGGGGTGGCGGAAGCCTTTGGTGCCGATATCTTCGGCGACCAGTACAAGGACGTCGTGGCTTTCGGCTTGTTGGTTCTGGTGCTGTTGTTCCGTCCGACCGGCATTCTGGGCCGTCCGGAGGTTGAGAAAGTATGACTAGGAATCTTAAACAGGCGCTGTTCAGCGCTTTGCTGGTGTGGGCCGTGGCCTACCCGGTACTCGGTTTGAAACTGACCATCGTCGGCATCAACCTGGAAGTGCACAACACCAGCCCGGCCGTGCTGGCGACCATCGCCATCTGCTCGGTACTGATGTTCCTGCGCGTGCTGTTCAATCAGCAGATCAGCAAGGCCTGGCGATCCTCGCCGGGCTTGCCGCTGATTCCGGCCAAGGCCAGCAACTTCCTGACCCTGCCGACCACCCAGCGCTATTTCATCATTGCGCTGATTCTGGTGGCGCTGGTGTGGCCGTTCTTCGGCTCGCGTGGCGCGGTGGACATCGCGACGCTGATCCTGATCTACGTGATGCTCGGCCTCGGCCTGAACATCGTCGTCGGTCTGGCCGGTCTGCTTGACCTCGGTTACGTCGGCTTCTACGCCGTCGGCGCCTACAGCTACGCGCTGCTGTCGCACTACTACGGCCTGAGCTTCTGGATCTGCCTGCCGATTGCCGGCCTGATGGCGGCGACGTTCGGTTTCCTGCTGGGCTTCCCGGTGTTGCGTTTGCGCGGTGACTACCTGGCGATCGTAACCCTCGGCTTCGGCGAGATCATCCGTCTGTTCCTGCGTAACCTGACCGACATCACCGGCGGTCCGAACGGCATCAGTAACATCGAGAAACCGACGTTCTTCGGTCTGACCTTCGAACGCAAAGCTGCGGAAGGCATGCAAACCTTCCACGAGTATTTCGGCCTGCAATACAACTCGATCAACAAGGTGATTTTCCTCTACCTGGTTGCGCTGTTGCTGGCGCTGGCGGCGCTGTTCGTCATCAACCGCCTGCTGCGCATGCCGATCGGCCGTGCGTGGGAAGCGCTGCGTGAAGACGAAATTGCTTGCCGCGCGCTCGGTCTCAACCCGACGATCATCAAACTTTCCGCGTTCACCCTCGGTGCTGCGTTTGCCGGTTTCGCCGGTAGCTTCTTTGCTGCCCGTCAGGGTCTGGTCACTCCGGAATCCTTCACCTTCATCGAGTCGGCGATCATCCTCGCCATCGTCGTGCTGGGTGGCATGGGCTCGCAACTGGGCGTGATTCTCGCGGCCGTGGTGATGATCCTGTTGCCGGAAATGATGCGTGAGTTCAGTGAGTACCGGATGTTGATGTTCGGTGCCCTGATGGTGTTGATGATGATCTGGCGTCCACAAGGTCTGCTGCCGATGCAACGCCCACACATGGAGTTGCGAAAATGAGCCGCGAGATTCTTAAAGTCGAAAACCTGAGCATGCGCTTCGGCGGCTTGCTGGCGGTCAACGGTGTGGCCCTGACCGTCAAAGAAAAACAAGTGGTTGCATTGATCGGGCCGAACGGCGCGGGCAAGACCACTGTGTTCAACTGCCTGACCGGTTTCTATCAGCCCACCGGCGGCAGCATCCTGCTGGACGGCGAGCCGATCCAAGGCCTGCCGGGCCACAAGATCGCCCTCAAAGGCGTGGTGCGCACCTTCCAGAACGTGCGCTTGTTCAAGGACATGACGGCGGTCGAGAACCTGTTGATCGCCCAGCACCGTCACCTGAACACCAACTTCCTGGCCGGTCTGTTCAAGACCCCGGCGTTCCGCAAAAGCGAGCGCGAGGCCATGGAATTTGCCGAGTACTGGCTGGAAAAGGTCAACCTCAAAGAGTTCGCCAACCGTACCGCCGGCACCCTGGCCTACGGTCAGCAACGGCGTCTGGAAATCGCTCGCTGCATGATGACCCGTCCACGGATCCTTATGCTCGACGAACCGGCGGCCGGTCTGAACCCGAAGGAAACCGAAGACCTCAAGGCGCTGATCGGCGTGCTGCGTGAAGAGCACAACGTCACCGTGCTGTTGATCGAACACGACATGAAACTGGTCATGAGCATTTCCGACCACATCGTCGTGATCAACCAGGGCACGCCTCTGGCCGACGGCACACCGGAACAGATCCGCGACAATCCTGAAGTGATCAAAGCCTACCTGGGGGAAGCGTAAATGCTGCAGTTCGAAAACGTTTCCACCTTCTACGGCAAGATCCAGGCCCTGCACAGCGTCAACGTCGAAGTCCGTCAGGGCGAGATCGTGACCCTGATCGGTGCCAACGGTGCCGGCAAGTCCACGCTGCTGATGACGCTCTGCGGTTCACCGCAAGCGCACAGCGGCAGCATCCGCTATATGGGTGAGGAACTGGTCGGCCAGGACTCGTCGCAGATCATGCGCAAGAGCATCGCCGTGGTGCCGGAGGGTCGTCGGGTATTCGCCCGTCTGACCGTTGAAGAAAACCTGTCCATGGGCGGCTTCTTCACCGACAAGGGCGACTATCAGGAACAAATGGACAAGGTTCTTGGCCTGTTCCCGCGCCTGAAAGAACGCTTCAACCAGCGCGGCGGCACCATGTCCGGCGGCGAACAGCAAATGCTCGCCATCGGCCGCGCGCTGATGAGCAAGCCGAAACTGCTGCTGCTCGACGAGCCGTCGCTGGGCCTGGCACCGATCATCATCCAGCAGATTTTCGACATCATCGAAATGCTGCGCAAGGACGGTGTGACGGTGTTCCTGGTCGAGCAGAACGCCAACCAGGCGCTGAAAATCGCTGACCGCGCCTACGTTCTGGAAAACGGCCGCGTGGTCATGCAAGGCACCGGTGAAGCGCTGCTGACCGACCCGAAAGTACGCGAGGCGTACCTCGGCGGTTGATGTGTTTCAGCCAACAAAAAACGGCCTTCGGGCCGTTTTTTTTGTGCTTGGGATTCCCCTGTTGGGAGCGGCCCTCGGCAGCTTCGGGGCAGAGTAGGTTGCCTGTGTGGGAATGATCACACATGATTGTGATCACTCACATAATTGATCACGTCCTGCACCGTTATAAAGTTCTCGGATGCATTGTCCGGGATATCCATATCAAACTCCTCCTCAATCGCCATCACCAACTCAACCTTCTTCAGGTCGTCAATCCCGAGATCGCCGATAAAGCTGCTTTCGTTTTTGATCTCTTTTTCATCGATTCCAAACTGTATGACTATCTTTTTCAAACGCTCTAAATCGTTCATTTCCAACACCTCACTTTTCATTGACTGTTCCTGCCGCGAGGAAATGTCCCGAATCAGGGGGCAACTCTTGAGCCCAGCGTCTGATTCGCAGAAATAACGCCCGTCGCCTGCAGCAAATCACTCACCGCGTGCAAGACACCAAAATCTTCAAGAGTGGCTTTTTTATTCAGAATGCGACGCAGGCAAAAATAGATCTGCAGTTCACCAAATGCAGCGCCGTCATTAACAACCTTTTCATCCAGGATGATATTGGCCTTCTCGTCGATCCTGGCTTGCACGAGCTTTTTCAATTCGGACAAATTCATGGTCTTTCTCCCTGATGTGTACCGCCACAAGCCCAATATACTCAGTCGGAAAACCCTGCCAACTGTCAGAAATGACAGTTTTTAATAACCGTTTACGATAACCATTATTCAATTCCTTGGTTTACCTCTGCTTCCACCGGCGATGTGCGTGTTTTCTTTTGAAAAAGATTTGAGGGTTGCTGTAACGCATCGCAGTGAGCGTTCTCTAGTGGGGTAAGCAAGCACAAACCGCTTGTAAAAACCCTGAACAAGACTGGAGAAACATCATGACTGCTACCACCCGCACCCTGTCCGCCACTGCCCTGGTTCTGGCCCTCGGTTCTGCCCTGAGCATGGCTGCTGTATCGACCGTCCACGCCGCTGACGCCAACATGGAAAAATGCTTCGGCGTGGCCATGAAAGGTCACAACGATTGCGCCGCAGGCGCAGGCACCACTTGTGCCGGCACGTCGAAAATGGACTACCAGGCCAACGCCTGGAAACTGGTTCCGAAAGGCACCTGCGCCACCACCGAGAGCAAGACCTCGCCGACCGGTTTCGGTCAGATGGAAGCGTTCAAAGCCAAGTCCTGATCCGCGAACTGCCTGAGTGACGATCATGCTCACCCTCAATGACCATGCCCAACCCCGCACTCAGGCAGCCCTCACCGGGCTCCCGCCCCGTGCCGGGCTGGGACTCAAGACCGGGCACTTTCGTGAAGTGCTCGGCTCATCACCGGACATCGGCTTCTTCGAAGTCCACGCTGAAAACTACATGGTGGCCGGCGGTCCGTTTCATCATTTTCTCGGTTTGATCCGCGAGCAGTATCCGCTGTCGCTGCACGGTGTCGGCTTGTCCATCGGTGCTGAAGGGCCGCTGGATGAACAGCACCTCAAGCGCCTCGCCGAACTGATTCGGCGCTATCAACCGCAATCCTTTTCCGAACATCTGGCCTGGTCGAGCCACGGCCCGGTGTTTCTCAATGATCTGCTGCCACTGGCCTATGACACGCCGACGCTGAACCGCGTCTGCGAGCATATCGATCAGGTGCAGAACACCCTGCAACGACCCATGCTGCTGGAGAATCCGGCAACCTATCTGGCGTTCGAGCGCTCGACGATCGATGAGGCAGACTTCATCGCAGAGGTCATCCGCCGCAGTGGCTGTGGCCTGTTGCTCGACGTCAACAATGTCTACGTTTCCTGCGTGAACCATCAGCGTGATCCGTTGGCGTATCTCGATACCCTGCCCCTGCACAGGGTTGGCGAGATTCATCTGGCCGGGTTTGCCGAAGATAGCGACAGCCTCGGCGATCGTTTGCTGATCGATGATCACGGCGCGCCGATCGATCAAGCCGTCTGGAATTTGTACCGGCAAGTACTGCAGCGCACCGGCCCGGTGGCGACTCTGATCGAGCGCGACAATCAAGTGCCGGCGTTCGCAGTGCTGCTGGTCGAGGCGCAACAGGCTGATGCGCTTTTGCGCGATGCCGGAGGCCGCACATGAGCACTCAACGCGCTTTCGCGGCTGCGCTCATCGACACGCGGCTGCCCTGCCCCGAAGGTCTGTGCAGTGCCAACGGCGCTGATCCGGCGAGCCGTTTCGCGGTGTATCGCAACAACGTGCAGGGCTCGCTGAGCAATGCGTTGGGCGACAGCTATCCGGTGGTTGCGCAATTGGTGGGCGAAGAATTCTTCCGAGCCATGGCGGCCGTTTTCGTACAACAGCAACCGCCGCAAAGTCGGTTGATGAGCTGCTACGGCGAACAATTTGCGGACTTCATTGCAGCGTTTGAACCGGCCGGCAGCGTGCCTTATCTGGCCGACGTGGCGCGCCTTGAGCACCTGCGCACCCTCGCCTATCACGCCGCCGACGCCCTGCCCGTCCGGCCGGAAGAAATCACGGCAGCCCTGACTGATGCGCAAACGCTGAGTGAGCTGCGCCTCGACCTTCATCCCTCCCTGCACCTGCTCGACTCAACCTATGCCGTGGTGGCGATCTGGGGCGCACATCAACACGACGCGACACTGGAGGGCATCGACATCAACCAAAGGCAACACGCGCTGGTATTGCGCAATGGCCTGGACGTCGAAGTGTTTGCCGTTGACCCCGGCGCCAGTACGTTTATCCGCAACCTGATCGATGGCCAGCCACTGCTGAAAGCGGCGGAAAACAGCCCTGAGTTCGACCTCGCGCAAACCCTTGGCTTGCTGATCGCGCACAACGCCATTACCCACTTGAATAACAAGGAACTGCCATGAAAACGCTCATCACCCGCGCCATTGCGCTGCTGGAAAAAATCCCCCACAGCCTGATCGCGTTCATTGCGCGTTTCTCGATTGCCGCGGTGTTCTGGAAATCAGGACAGACCAAGGTTGAAGGTTTGGCCATTGATTTGATTGACGGCACTTTTCAACTCGGCTGGCCACGTCTGGCCGACTCGACGATTCCGTTGTTCAAGAGCGAATACCACGTGCCGTTATTGTCGCCAGAGATTGCCGCGCACATGGCCGCGTTCGCCGAGCACTTTTTTCCGCTGCTGATTCTGATCGGCTTCGCTACGCGTTTTTCGGCGTTGGCCCTGTTGGGGATGACCCTGACCATTCAACTGTTTGTGTATCCCGATGCCTATCCGACCCACGGCACCTGGGCGGCGGTGTTGCTGTACCTGATGGCGACGGGGCCGGGCAAGTTGTCGATTGATCATCTGATCGCCCGCCATTTCGCAAAATAAACAAAATCCTTGTGGGAGCGAGCCTGCTCGCGAATGCGTTAGTTCAGTCAACACATGAAGTGTCTGTGAAACCGCTTTCGCGAGCAGGCTCGCTCCCACAGGAGAATGAAGTCAGCGCTGAAGGCGATCCAGCGCCTCACCGCTGCGTTTGAACCAGCCGATCAGATAGTCAGCGAGTACTTGCGTGCGCTTCGGCAGTCCGCCCTGATACGGATGCACCAGGTACATCGGCATGCGCCGGGTCTGAAAATCGCGCAGGAGCCAGCGCAATCGACCGTCAGCCAATTCCGCTTGCAGCAAGTAGGAAGGCAGTCGCGCGATACCGGCGCCGCTAAGCGCGGCTTTCTTCAGCAAGCTGTAATGGTTGCTGGCGAACGGTCCCGACACCCGCACCCGCAGCAATTCATGCTGCTGGTGATAAAGCCATTCCTCACGCCCGCTGTAGTGGCTGTTGAGTAAGCACCGATGCTCGGCCAGTGCCTGCGGCGTCAACGGTTCACCGAAGCGTTCGAGGTAAGCCGGGCTCGCGCAGGTCATTTCCTGCCATGCCAGTAACGGTTTGGCGACCAGTCGCTCGTCGTTGGCCACTTCGCTACGGATCGCCAGATCAAAGCCGTCCCGAGACATATCGCGGTAACTGTTATTCAACTCCAGCTCGATCTGCACCTCGGGGTATTTGTGCGAGAACTCCAACAGCAGACCATCGAAGAAGGTTTCGCCCAGCGACACCGGCACCGTCATGCGCACCGGTCCGGCCATATCGTCCTTCAACCGCGCCAAGGCCTGACGCGCCCTTTCCACCTGGACGACCAAAGCCTGGGCCTGCGGCAACAATGCTGCGCCGGCGGCGGTCAGGCTCAAGCGCCGGGTAGTGCGTTGCAGCAGCACCACGGAAAACTGTGCTTCGAGCTGACTGATGCGTTTGGACAACTGACCCTTGCTGCAGCCCAACTGCTGCGCCGCCAGGGTAAAACTGCCCGCTTCGATCAACACTGCGAACGCCGCCAGATCATCCATTTCGCTCATGGATTGTTTCCATTTGAAAACCAAAGGTTGCCTATTAGCGCGCTTATCCACAGAAAAAACCACTCTAGACTGAAACCTCGTTCAATCACTTGAGGTACGGCACGATGAAGATTCTGTTGATAGGCGCTGGCGGCACCATTGGTTCGGCGGTGGACAAAGAACTGTCGCAACGCCACGAAGTCATCCGCATTGACCGCACCAGCGGTGACTTGCAGGTGGATATCAGCGACAGCGCATCGATCCGCAAACTGTTCGAAAAAACTGGCAGGTTCGATGCCCTGGTGTGCGCCGCCGGCAACGTGACCTTCGCCCCACTGGGCGAGATGACTGAAGACAGCTTCGCCCTCGGGCTTAAAGACAAACTGATGGGCCAGGTCAATCTGCTGCTGATCGGCCGCGAATTCGCCAATGACGGCGGCTCCTTCACTTTTACCACCGGCGTGCTCAGCCATGATCCGATCCGCAGCGGCGCCTCGGCAGCGCTGGTCAACGGCGCCCTCGACAGCTTCGTCCGCGCCGCCGCCATCGAACTGCCACGCGGCCTGCGAGTGAACTCGATCAGCCCGACCGTACTGCTGGAAGCCATGGGTAGCTACGCCCCGTATTTCCGTGGTTACAAGCCGGTTCCTGCGGCGGATGTGGCGCTGGCCTACGCGAAGAGTGTGGAAGGCCTGCAGACAGGTCAGACATTTCACGTGGGCTGAGCTTCATTTACTCGATCAAAGTCGGTAACAGGCTTTTGGCAACAGGCCGCGGCATCACGATCCTGAGCAGCCCACCAAGCTCCGAATGCACTGTAGTTGTTGAAATGTGCTGGCCATTGATCGACAGGTTCAATGGCTGGCCCAGCGCCTCACGACTGATTGCCTTGGCCCGGGCGGTCGCTTCGGGAGTCAGGGTAACGGAAAGCTGAGCAAAGTCCGGATGGGCGCCCTGATCATCCTTGAGCAGAATTTCCATCCTTGCGAAATCAGCCGCTGAGGAAAAATCAAGATCGGCAGCCTGGCTGGTGCCAGCGCATGACGTCACCAATAGCAGTATCGCGACCTTCCATTGCATTGAGCGCACCTCGATCCATCAAACCAGACAAGCGCAAGACTATGCGGCGACCCCATGCCCAACTCAATAGTGGCCAGACAAACCTTGTGATCGGCAGTCAGCCTCAGTAACGTGGCGGCACTTGTCTGGAGAGCCGAAGATGCGTGTTGCCCGTTCGTTAGTCGTTATTGCCCTGCTGCCATTGTTTGCCGCTTGCCAGTTGCTCGATGGCCAGCGAGAAAGTGCCTCGCACGTCGGGCAGACGCGGATGCAGGGGCAACTGACCGCTGCCGACGGCAAACTGGTGTTCCAGCCGTGCCAGGAGCAGCGTCAACTGGTGGTCAATGACATTGGTGGCACCAGCATTCTGCAAGAAGCGGCAACGCTGGCTGATGAGCAAGGCAAACTGTTTGCCGATGTTCGCGGCAAAGTTGCCGGCGATCGACTCGACCTGACTCAGCTGTACCGCGTCGAGCGCTCCGGCACCGCGTGCGATGATCCCAACTTCAAACAACTGATCCTGCGCGCGGCCGGCCATGGCCCGGAATGGAACGTCAAAGTCAGCGGCAAAGGCATGGTCATCGACCGCGCAGGCCAGCCGCCACTCGCGGTGCCCTATGTTGAAGAACAACTGGGCGACGGCCGCTTCAATCTGAGCAGCGAAGCCAATAACCAGCGCATCGAGTTGTGGGTCGCGCCGCAGCGCTGCGTCGACAGCAGCACCGGCAGCGTGCAGCACATGAGCGCCGAACTGCGCATCGACGGCCAGGTGCAGCGCGGTTGCGGGTATTTCGGCGGATCGCGCAACGACTGAGCGTTTTAGCCTCACCGGATCCGGCCTTTGCGGCTTATAATCGCGGCCTTCAAACGCCCTGGCGCAGTTGTGCGCCCCGCGAACCCGGATCCTCGCCATGTTACGAATCACTGAACTCAAGCTGCCAATCGACCATCCCGAAGAAGACCTGCGCGTTGCCATCGTGCAACGCCTGGGCATCGCCAGCGATGATCTGCTCGATTTCACCTTGTTCAAGCGCAGCTACGATGCGCGCAAAAAGTCCTCCGAACTGTGCTTCATCTACACCATCGACCTCGAAGTGCGCGACGAGGCCAAAGTGTTGGGCAAGTTCGCCGACGACCGTAACGTCAACGTGGCGCCGGATGTCAGCTACAAATTCGTCGGCCAGGCGCCAAGCGATCTAGGCCAGCGCCCGATCGTCGTCGGTTTCGGTCCGTGCGGGATCTTCGCCGGCCTGCTGCTGGCACAGATGGGCTTCAAGCCGATCATTCTCGAACGCGGCACCGAAGTCCGTCAGCGCACCAAGGACACCTGGGGCCTGTGGCGTAAAAGCGTGCTCAACCCCGAGTCCAACGTGCAGTTCGGCGAAGGCGGCGCGGGCACGTTCTCCGACGGCAAGCTGTACAGCCAGATCAAGGACCCGAAATTCCTTGGCCGCAAAGTCCTGCACGAATTCGTCAAGGCCGGCGCGCCGGAAGAAATCCTCTACGTCAGCAAACCGCACATCGGTACGTTCCGTCTGACCGGCATGGTTGAAAACATGCGCGAACAGATCCGCGAACTCGGCGGCGAAGTGCGTTTCCAGGAGCGCGTCAGCGACGTGCTGATCGAAGACGGCCAACTGGTCGGCGTGCAACTGGCCAGCGGCGAAACCCTGCATTCGAAACACGTGGTTCTGGCCCTCGGCCACAGTGCCCGCGACACCTTCCGCATGCTCCACAGCCGTGGTGTGTTCATGGAAGCCAAGCCGTTTTCGGTGGGTTTCCGCATCGAGCACCCGCAGTCACTGATCGACCGTGCGCGCCTGGGCAAGTACGCCGGCCACCCGAAACTGGGGGCCGCCGACTACAAACTGGTGCACCACGCCAAGAACGGTCGTTCGGTCTACAGCTTCTGCATGTGCCCGGGCGGCACCGTGGTCGCGGCGACTTCCGAGCCGAACCGCGTGGTCACCAACGGCATGAGCCAGTATTCGCGTAACGAGCGCAACGCCAACTCCGGCATCGTTGTCGGCATCACCCCGGAAGTCGATTACCCGGGTGGCCCGCTGGCCGGGATCGAGTTGCAGGAACGTCTGGAATCACACGCCTTTATTCTCGGCGGCAGCGATTACAAAGCCCCGGCGCAACTGGTTGGCGACTTCATCAACGACATTCCTTCGACCGAACTGGGCGAAGTCGAGCCGTCGTACAAACCGGGCGTGGCGCTGGGTGACCTGGCCTTGGCATTGCCGGATTTTGCCATTGAGGCGATCCGCGAAGCGTTGCCGGCGTTCGAGAAGCAGATTCGCGGTTACTCGCTGCACGATGCGGTGTTGACCGGGATCGAGACGCGCACCTCTTCGCCGCTGCGAATTACCCGTAACGAAACGCTGCAAAGCATGAACGTGAAGGGCTTGTTCCCGGCGGGCGAAGGCGCGGGTTATGCGGGCGGGATTCTGTCGGCAGGTGTTGACGGGATTCGCATTGCTGAAGCCGTGGCGCGGGACATCCTCGGCCTTGAAGCCTGATCAGCATTAGCTGACTCAACACAAAACCCTGTGGGAGCGAGCCTGCTCGCGAAAGCGCTATTTCAGTCAATGATGATGTTGAATGAGATGACGCCTTCGCGAGCAGGCTCGCTCCCACATTGGTTTTTGCGTTTCTTCAGATATTGGCGCGCAGGACTGAGTCAGGCAGCGGCTCACCCCGCTCGGCACTCGCCGCCACCGCTTCGATCAACCCACTCAACTCATAACCCTGCGCCTTCAGCCAATCCTGATCGTAATAGGTGTCGGCATACCGCTCGCCGCCATCGCACAGAATCGCCACGATCGACCCCGACTCCCCCGCCGCTTTCATCTGCTGCGCCGCCATCAACGCACCGATCAGATTGGTCCCGCTCGACCCGCCAACATGCCGTCCCAGGCGCTGCGCCAGATAATGCATGGCGGCCAGCGACAAGGCATCCGGCACTTTGACCATTGCATCGATCACCTTCGGCAGGAACGACGCCTCAACGCGCGGCCGGCCAATGCCTTCAATGCGCGAACCGCAGTCCAGGCGCAAACTCGCATCGCCCGTTTGGTAGTAATCGAAGAACACCGAACGCTCGGCATCGGCGCACAACACGCGGGTGCAATGCTGGCGATAGCGCACATAACGACCCAGGGTCGCGGTGGTGCCGCCGGTGCCGGGGCTGGAAATCAGCCAGCTCGGTTCCGGGTGCTTCTCATAGCGCATCTGCTGGAAGATCGATTCGGCAATGTTGTTGTTCGCGCGCCAGTCAGTGGCACGTTCGGCGTAGGTGAACTGGTCGATGAAGTGGCCGCCATGTTCGCGGGCCAGGCGCTCGGATTCGGCGTAGATCTGCGTCGGATCTTTCACCAGATGACTTTGGCCACCGTAGAACGCGATCTGCGCGATCTTCTCTTTGGACGTGGTCGCCGGCATCACCGCAATAAACGGCAGGCCGAGCATCCGCGCGAAATACGCTTCGGAAATCGCCGTCGAACCGCTGGACGCCTCGATCACCGGCGCGCCAGGTTTCAGCCAGCCGTTACACAATGCATAGAGAAACAGCGAACGAGCCAGCCGATGCTTGAGGCTGCCGGTTGGGTGACTGGACTCATCCTTGAAATACAACTCGATACCCGCAAAACCTGGCAGCGGCAAAGGGATCAGGTGGGTGTCGGCGCTGCGCTGAAAATCCGCCTCGATGATGCGGATGGCTTCGCGGGCCCACTGTCGGTTGTCGCTCATGGTGATGGTTCTCGTTGGATCGGCAGGAGATGAAGCTGTTAGAAAGGCTCACTCATCAGCTTAGGAAAAATCCTATAGCGCGCACAGATACAGCTGAGTCTCAATATGTCAGGCAACTGCTAGGCTCAGCGTGGCTTGAGCCAGACACCTTGTAACGACATATAACAAAAAAGAATATAACTTTTGTTTTAACAACTAACAGTACGGGTTAGGGTGTCCCACCTTTTTGACGATTCGATGGAGAGCGACCTTGCCTCTGCGTAGCACTTTCACGCGTTTCTTTCAGTTGGAAGCTGCCAGCGGTCTGTTATTGATCGCTGCAGCCATCCTGGCCCTGATTATCAACAACTCGCCATTGTCGTGGCTGTACACCGGCCTGCTCGACACCCCGGTGGTGGCGCAGATCGGTGCGTTGAAAATCGCTAAACCCCTGCTGCTGTGGATCAACGACGGTCTGATGGCGATGTTCTTCCTGCTCATCGGCCTGGAAGTGAAGCGCGAAGTCCTTGACGGTCAGCTGTCTAAACCGTCGCAGATCGTCCTGCCCGGTGCAGCCGCGATCGGCGGCATGCTGGTGCCGGCGCTGATCTACTGGTTCCTCAACCGCGACAATCCGGCAGCCCTCGACGGCTGGGCAATCCCGACCGCGACCGACATCGCCTTCGCCCTCGGCGTGCTTGCACTGCTCGGCAAGCGCGTACCGGTGTCGCTGAAACTGTTCCTGATGACCCTGGCGATCATCGATGACCTCGGTGCCATCGTGATCATCGCCATCTTCTACTCCGGCGAACTCTCGACTCTTTCCCTGGGCCTTGCAGCAGCGTGCATCGCGGCGCTGGTGGCGATGAACCGGCTCGGGGTGGTCAAGCTTGGGCCGTACATGATCATCGGTTTGATCCTCTGGGTCTGCGTACTGAAGAGTGGTGTCCACGCAACGCTGGCTGGCGTAACCCTGGCCTTTTGCATCCCGCTGCGCACGAAAAACGCCGAACCGTCGCCGTTGCTGACCCTCGAACATGCGCTGCACCCATGGGTGGCCTACGGCATCCTGCCGCTGTTCGCCTTCGCCAACGCCGGCCTGTCGCTGAGCGGTGTCACCGTGGAAAGCTTCACTCACCATGTGCCGATGGGCATCGCGGTGGGCCTGCTGCTGGGCAAGACGGTCGGTGTTTTCGGCCTGACATGGCTGGCCGTGAAGATCGGCATCGCCACCCTGCCCCAAGGCGCCAACTGGGGCCAGGTCATGGGCGTAGCTATCCTTTGCGGCATCGGCTTCACCATGAGCCTGTTTGTCGGTTCGCTGGCCTTTGAACCGGGTGTAAGCGACTACGCAGGGATGGACCGGATGGGCATTTTGACCGGGTCGATTCTGGCGGCGTTGATTGGTTATGCGGTGACGGCGGCGGCGAGTCGCAAGAACTCCCAAGCGATATAACCTCTTTGGCGAGGGAGCAAGTTTCCTGCGTTCCTGTTACACAGCGAACAATCCCACGTCTTTAGAGACGCGTCCTACAGCCACCATTTTCCTGCTTCGTTAACGTTGCGCAGCCCTTTGCGAAGGGCTGTCGATGGATGAACGAAAGGACGATCAGTGGCTGGCAACAAGGACATTCCCCGGGTTTCCAACCCACCGCAAGGCGACGGGCACCACGTCACTTACCGCTACATGACGGCCAGTGAACTGGCCGAGCGCGATGCCAGACAAAACGCTTACGACGCCATGCTGGCGCGACAAGAAGCGTTCGAGCGCAGCCGTGAGGTGGCCGCCAAAAAGACAGAGCCCGTTCGTGCCGGCTGCGTATTTGCCAAGTCCTGCAAATTGCCGGATGCGATTATCGATTACTCCAGTCCTTCGGGCATGGTGCCGACTGACAGCCTGAAGGATTACGGCGATCTGATTCTGCTGGGCGCGCGTGAGGCCGATGAAAGCGGCGCAGTTCCGCTCAAGAAAATCGGCGCAACGGCCATCCCGGCAGGCTTCGGCAGTTTTGCGTTGACGGGTTCGGCTTTCAAAGCACTGCCCACAGTTATATCCACCGCAGTGGTCACGCCATTGGTGACCCTGGTAGCGCTGCTCATGCCCTCGAACCTTGGTGACAGCGCACTCTATACCGACGAGCAACTGCGTGGACTTGAACAGGCGCGAACGCGTGTTCGGCTGAGGGTCGAACAGCAGGCCGACGGCAGCCTGAAGGGCTATGGCTTCTACACCGGCAAGAATCGCGATTGGGAAATGGTTGATGTCGTGCAGTTCAAGTTGCGCGACAGCCAGTTCATTGCTGACTTGGGTGAAGGCGTAGAGCTGATCTGGACGCCTGCTGTGGATGGCTCGGACATCCTCGGCATTCCTGCGCTGGAGGCTGCACCGCAGGCACCGCACATCTGGGTTTATCCGCCGACGAAAGCGGCGGATGGGATGCTGGTGAATCCGGTTTATCCGCCGGAGTACCGGGATTTCATTCTGGTTTTTCCACCAGGTTCGTTGGTTCAGCCGGTATATATCGTAATCAATTCCCGAGCTGGGGATCACGAGTACCATCCGCCGCCTGATTTTCTGCCAGCCTTCCCTGATGCGAAAGTTGTGGGACGCAAAACAGCTGTTCAAGGGGGCGGCGCGAAACGCAAAAGATGGAAAACCGCTAAAGGACTTATTCTTGAATGGGACTCGATGCATGGCGCTATAGAAAAGTATGACGCCAGAGGCAAACACATTGGCGAGTTCGATCCAAACACTGGCGAGCCAACGTCTACAAAAAAGAACAAAAAATCGAAAAAAGGCAAGAAAAGGAGTATTGAGCCTTGAGATTCTTAGTAGAAGCTTTTGACAAAAAAACTGACTTCCAAACATCAGTAATTGAACTGCCCGAGAATTGTACCGAGCAACTCAAATCGATCATGGGTTGGAAAACAGAGCAGCAAGGTTGGGAAGGCTACGACCTGAATCAGCAACAGATCAAAGCCATTGAGGCACTGATTCAAAAGTCCATCGAAGATCCGCGCTATTACTTTCAACTGACGTGTAATGGACATTGAAACGCAAAAAAAAACCCCGACCAGTCACCTGATCGGGGTTTTCTTTACCCTGAATTCCGCTTAGTGCGAAACGCGGCTGGTCCCACCAACGGTGGAGATGCGCACGCGCTCGCCAACGCGGAACACTTCGTTCTCCTGCACCTGCTGCACATAGGCACGCATGCTGCCATCGTCTTCACGCACGGTGATTTCCACACCTTGGGTACGGGTCAGGCCTTCTTCAGTCGCCGAGCCGATCAGACCGCCCGCCACCGCACCGATAACCGCAGCAACGATGCTGCCCTTGCCGCCGCCGATGGCGCTGCCGCCGACGCCGCCGACCACTGCACCTGCAGCGCCGCCGATCGGGGTCTTGGTGCCTTCGATTTTCACCGGACGCAGGGATTCGATGGTGCCCATGCGAATCGTCTGCACACGACGCGCTTCGTCACGGGAGTAGGAGTCACCGGTCAGGCTCGATTGGCAGCCGGTAAGCAACATCGCCATCGTGGAAAAGGAAGCAACCAGCAGAACAGACTTACGCATAGCATCAACTCCAAAGGAACATATATTCATTAAACTCCGTGGCTTGACGCCTGTCACGACGCCGCCCGGATAAATTGGCTTTCATTCAGGCGCGGTACAGACGCCTGCAAGGTTTCCCAACAGTAGCGCCAAATTACCGATTCCGCGCCACGGACACCAAGGATTTTCATGGATTACTTCATCATCGTCGTCACCACTGCCGCTGGTTTGTACTTCCATTGGTGGTTGTACGTGCGGATCAAGCGCTGGATGGATCGCGACCTGGCGCTGTCACTGGCGGGCAAGGATGAAGGAAAACGTGCCTTCATGCTCGAACAGTTAGCGAATGCTCAGATGCAGAAGATCAAGCGCCGGGATCTGCCGAAGTGGCTGGAGGCCGCTGCGGCAGGCTATCCCGCTCGGTAGACTGCTTAAGGTGCCAGACGTTCAAGAATCCAGTCGGCGCCCTGCACACGGTAGTTGAGGCGATCGTGCAGACGGCTCGGACGGCCTTGCCAGAATTCGATGCGCTCAGGCAACAAACGGTAACCACCCCAGTGTTCCGGACAGTCGGGTTGAGTGTCGGAGAAACGCTGCTCGGTGGCCTCGAGCAAATCTTCCAGTTCACCGCGCCCGTTGATCACCCGGCTCTGTGGTGATGCCCAGGCACCGAGACGGCTGCCCAGCGGACGCACCTGATAATACGCATCCGACTCCGCAGGCGTGACCTTCACCACCCGCCCTTCGATGCGCACCTGGCGTTCGAGGGTTGGCCAGAAGAAAGTCATGGCGGCGAACGGGTTGGCCGCCAGATGCTGACCCTTGGCGCTGTCGTAGTTGGTGAAGAAGGTGAAGCCCTGCTCGTCCAGGCCCTTGAGCAGCAGAATGCGGCAATGCGGTCGCCCATCCTTGTCGACCGTGGCCAGGGTCATGGCGTTGGCTTCCACTGGCGCCTGTTCGGTTTTCACCGCGTCGGCAAACCACTGGTGAAACAACGCAAATGGCTCAGCCGGGGCTTGCGCCTCGGTCAGCCCATCCCGGGTGTAATCACGACGCATATCTGCCAGAGCCTGGGTCATGGCGCATTCCTTTTCGTTAGCGGATCACTTCTTGGTGGTATCGGTCGCGGCGACTTTCTTGTCGGTCGCGGCGGCTTTGGCTGGAGCAGTCTTTTTCGCTGGGGCCTTGGCCGGGGCTTTTTTGGCCGGTGCCTTGGCAGCCGCTTTTTTTACCGGAGCCTTTTTGGTTGCCGGTACAGCGGCTTTTTTCGCGGCAGGAGCCGGAGTGACCGGTTTGGCGACTGGCTTGACGTCCTGTGCCGCGACCAGGGTCACTGGCTTCGGTGCCGGCATGTTGTACTTGCTCAGCAAGGCAACCATGGTGTTCTGCGGGGTCACCAGCAGTTCAACACGACGATTCAACGCACGACCTTCAACACTGTCGTTGGCCGCACGCGGTGCTTCGGAACCCATGCCACGCAGCATCAGGCGATCACGCTGCAGGCCGCTGAGACGGAAGATTGCGGCGATGGCCTGGGCACGCTCCTGGCTCAGTTTGATATTGGCAGGCGCGGCACCACTGGAATCGCTGTGGCCAAGGACCAGCACGGCAGTTTTCGGGTCGGCTTCAAGGATTTTCGCCACGCGGGTGAACGGGCCGAGGGTGACCGGCAGCAACATGGCTGGACGATCCGGGTTGAACGAGCCTTCCACCGGCGCGGTCACGACCAGCACGTTTTCACGGCGTTCGAGTTGCAGATTGCTGTCCTTGACCGCTTCACGCAGGCGCGGCTCGTAGTCGTCGAGCCAGGCTTGGGTCACTTTCGGATCCGGCATCGGCACGGCTTTGGTGGTGGGTTGATCCTTCCCGCCGAACGGCCACCACCATTTGCCACCCGCGTCGGCTTCAGCTTTGGCCACGGTGACCGGTTTTTTCGCTTCCGGGGCGACTTCAGCCTTCATGTCGGCCTTGGCCGCTTCGTCATCGGAACCGAACGGCCAGTACCATGGGCTGCTGCTTTCAGATTTGGCAACCGGTGCGGTAGCAGCCGGTTTCAAAGGCGCCGGCGCGGGTTCTTTGGCCGCCACCTTGTCGGAAGAACCGAACGGCCACCAACTGCCGCCGTCCGCATCGTTTTTCGGGGTCTGTGCACAACCGGTGATCGCTACACACAGGGCCAGGGCGAGGGTCTTTTTAGATGACATTGAAAATCCACAAAATGAAGTAATGAAAAATCAGAGCACTTTCGCCCGGATAAACAGTCGCTTTGAAACGAAAAAACGTTCGAGGTTCCGGCCCTGGAATCCCGAATGGAACTTTACAGACAAGTGGCAAGCACCCGCGCGAGCTTTTGCGCGCGCGGATCCATCAAGACGTACGGCCCAAGGGTATTTGTCACAAAACCAAACGCGACATCATGCTCGGGGTCAGCAAAACCGATGGAACCGCCCGCGCCCGGATGGCCGAACGCCCGTGGGCCAAGGCCGTAAGTGGCGTTGGGCACATCCGGTTGATCAAGCATGCAGCCCAGACCGAAACGGGTCTGGGTCAACAAAGTCTTGTCTTCGCCGAGGCTGTGTTCGCGGGTCAGCTCTTCGAGCATGTCGCTTTCGAGCAGGCTGCCGTCGAGCAACCCAGCGTAGAAACCGGCCAGACTGCGCGCATTCCCGTGGCCATTGGCCGCCGGTTGCTGCATGCGTCGCCACTCAGGTTTGTTGGTGCTGGTCAGCACCGACGGCGGATTGGTAAAAGCACGGGTGGTCATGGCAGTCGGTTCGCGCATGGTCACTTGCAGCAGACGTTGCGCGGCAGCATCACCAGCATTGCCCTTGCCGCGAGCGATATGCGCCACCCGGTGGAATTCTTCGTCAGCCAGACCGACGTGAAAATCCAGACCCAACGGTTTGGCGACACGAGCGACGATCGATTCACCCGGCCCACGACCGTCAGCACGGCGCAGCAATTCACCGATCAGCCAGCCATAAGTGATCGCGGCATAACCGTGACCGGTGCCCGGCGTCCACCATGGCGCTTCTGCCGCAAGGGCGTCGACCATGGTTTGCCAGTCGTAGAGCGCTTCCGGCGCCAGCAGCTCGCGCAGGGCCGGCAGACCGGCCTGGTGGCAGAGCAATTGGCGCAGGGTGATGGATTCTTTGCCGGCAGCGGCGAATTCCGGCCAGTAGCGGGCGACCGGAACATCCAATTGCAACTTGCCTTCGCCGACCAGTTGCAGCGCGGTGACGGCAGTGAAGGTTTTGGTGCAGGAGAACAGGTTGGCGATGGTGTCGCTGTGCCAGGCCTCAGTGCCATCCTTGTCGGCAGTGCCGGACCAGAGGTCGAGAACGGTTTCTCCACCGACCTTGATGCACAGGGCTGCGCCGCGTTCCTGGGGATCGTCGAACAGTGCGGCAAAGGCTTCGCGCACCGCTTCGAATTGAAGCTCGTAATGTCCCTGAATCTGCACCCGCAACTCCCCCGCGAAAACGCTCTACAAAGTGGCCCGCATTGTTCCAGCCCTCGAGGGATTTGGGAACAGCTGCGGGCCAGACGGTTAATTCGGAATTTTTGTTGAGGCGGCTGACGCCTTCGCGAGCAGGCTCGCTCCCACACTGGATCTGTGTATCACGGAAGATCTCCTGTGGGAGCGAGCCTGCTCCGGGCGGCGTTCCGACGAAGAACGATGACGCGGTGGCTCAGGACTCAGTGACCATTGCCGGAATGTCCACCAGCATGCCCTGCTCCCGGCCCTTTACCGGCCTCGCCTTTGCGGCCACCCTCAGCCTCATGCCCCGCTGCGGCGGCCGCTTTCTCGGCCTCTTTGCCCAACTGATCAATCGCCTGCAAATTGCTCTTGCGCACTGACTCGACAAAACCCTGATACGGCAGATCAGTCACTCCCACCAGACCGAAGTGGCCGTTCTCACCATCAAGCAGACGGCCGGTTACCGGTTGGTCCAGATACTGGAACCAATGCACACCAACAATCGACGGTTCACTCAGCGCTTGTTTGAGGAAGTTGGCGTAGGCCGGGCCGCGATCTTCTTCCCTTGCCACTTGCGTGACGCCGCCCCAGAACGGGCCACGATCCGCTGAGCCAAAGTTGAATTCGGTGATCATTACCGGTTTGTCCAAAGCGCCCAGTGCGGCAAAGTCATAACCGTCCTGCGGTTTCAGCGTGTACATGTTGAAGCTCAGGACATCGCAATACTGCGCGCAGGACGCCACGGCTTCCGGCGTGCTGATGGCGAAGCGACCGCCAAGCAGCAACTGGTTCGGCGCATGCCATTTCAGCGAGTCGGAGATAGTTTTGAAGTAAGTGTCGGCGAAGACTTTCTGGAAATATTTGAAGTCCGCCTCGATTTCCGGATGCTCGGGATTCGGCAGCGGTGGCACGAAACCCGGGTCTTCCATCAATTCCCACGCCGGCAGATCGATGCCCCACGCCTTCGACAGCCCCGCCTGATTGCGGTACTTGTCGCGCAATTGCTTGAGGAACGCACGTTTGGCCGGTACGTCGGTGGTCATCTTCAGGGTGCCATAAGCCAGCGCATAGCGGGATTTCGGATCATCGCCGGGACCGGCCCACGCCAGTTCGTTGTCGGCGTAGTAGCCGATCAGCCACGGATCGTCGCGGTGATCGCGGGCGGCGATGGCGACAGCGCGCTCGGTGGCCATGGCGAAACGCGGATCAAACGGATCCGGCATACCACCCCACCAGTCGCTGCCGGTGCTGATGCTGGTGTAGTCACCGACGATCGACAGCGGCAAGGTGTAAGGCACACGCTCGGCATCACTTAGCGAATCGGCACTCCAGTTACCAACCGTGTTGAAGCCCCAGGCTTGCAGGCGATCGAGCGTGTGGCTGGCCCACTGTTGCTCATCGATGGTGGCCTTGCACGGCTCAGCAGCCTTTTCCGCTGTCGCTTGTACGGTTTCAGTTCTGGCTGCCTCAGCGACGCCGGACTTCGGCTCGGCAGCCACAGACACAGGTTCTGCGGCTTTCTCGGCGGCCGTTTCAGCGGCTGCAGACTTGGCCGCTTCGGCTACCCCGGATTTGCTCTCACTGTCGGCTTTGCACGGCTCACCGTACACGCGCTGCAAGTTGGCGCCATAGAAGTCGTACCAGCGCCCGTTGCCGTATCCCCGGCCCTGATCAACACCGTTGCCGCCACGGTTGTCACCCTCGCCAAAATGCTTGGCCAACGGCTCATCAGGTTTAGGCAGGGATTCAAACATGTACTCACGACCGGCCACGTAGGTCTGGTTGACCTGCGGGCTGACGGTGTTCACGCCCAGCGAGTAAAACGGATGACCTTCAGGCGTGACCAGATACCAGCGGCCATCACGCTTTTCAGTACGGAAGAAACCGCTGGCCTTGAACGCCGGGCCTTTGTTCCAGCCACCAAATTTGTCCAGCGAGGACTTCTCACGCTCGGCCAGCCAGGTTTTCAGTTGTTGCTGTTCCTTGGCGGCGGCGGATTTCAGTTGTTCGTCGTTGCTGATCTTTTCCGGCCACTTGCTGCGGGTCGATTGCCCGTAGGCGTCGACCAGATTGCCGTAAACGGCCTGGGTGACCGATTCGCCGTCCTGCACACCGAAACGCTCCAGCAGCAAACTCTGTGCGACTTTCGGCTGATCCATCGACAGGCTCACCGAGACCACTTGGCTGCGGTCGATCTCACCGCTGCTGCTGGCGAGCAGTATCCGTTGACCATCGACCGTCATCGGCATCGGCGGCCCGGCTTTCATGCCTTGACTCAGCGGTGTCGACGCGACCAGCGGCACCAACAGGGTTTGCGCAGGCCCGGCCGGCAGGTCGACGCGGCTGACCAGGGTGCGGCCGTCGTTGCTCTGGATCTGTACGTAGACCGTCACCGCCCAGTCCATCGCGCTCTGCAATCGCAGGGTCATCATACCCGACTGCGACCAGTCCCAAGCGCCGGTCTGCGGCGTCAGACGCAAGGTCGGGCGCGCCACCGGGTTGAACGTCACCCGGCGCAGCACTTCGCCCTCAGGCGTTTGCTCGGCGTTGGCTTGCGGCAGATCAGCGTTTTCAGTGGCGATTTTCACCACGTCGGCAGGACGGACAAAGTTGAACAGGGTCTGCTGACCGGCGGGCGCTGCCAGCAACGGGGCAGCGAAGATCAAGGCAAATACGGCAGGCAACGAACGGCGGATCATAAGAACGGAGTTCTCCCTAACGACCAACAATGGCCAATGGAAAAGCGATGGCAGAGAGATAGACAACACGGCGGGCAAAACTGCCCACCGTTGTCTCAGGATATTTCACGACGGAAAGGAGGCAACGCATTGAGGATCGCCTTGCCATAGCGCTGGGTGACCAGGCGCCGATCGAGCAAGGTGATGGTGCCGCGGTCTTCTTCGGTGCGCAGCAGACGCCCGCAAGCCTGAACCAGCTTCAGCGAAGCGTCGGGCACGGAGATTTCCATGAACGGATTGCCGCCACGGGCCTCGATCCATTCCGACAACGCCGCTTCGACCGGATCGTCCGGGACCGAGAACGGGATCTTGGCGATTACCACGTGTTCACAGTACGCACCCGGCAAGTCGACACCTTCAGCGAAACTGGCCAGACCGAACAGCACGCTGGAATCACCGCCATCGACCCGTGCCTTGTGCTTGTTCAGGGTTTCCTGTTTCGACAGGTTGCCTTGAATGAACACTTGCTTGCGCCAGTCGCGGTCGAGACCGTCGAACACGTCCTGCATCTGTTTGCGCGAGGAGAACAACACCAGGGTGCCCCGCGAGCCTTCGACTAGATCGGGCAACTCACGGATGATCGCTGCCGTGTGTGCGGCGGCATCGCGTGGATCGGCTTTCAGGTCCGGCACCCGCAATACCCCGGCGTCGGCGTGATGGAACGGGCTCGGCACCACAGCAGTGACGGCCTTTTTCGGCAGGCCGGCGCGCATGCGGAAGCGGTCGAAAGTGCCCAGCGCCGTGAGGGTCGCCGAGGTCACCAGGCAGCCGTAAGCCACGTTCCACAAGCTGCGGCGCAAGGTTTCCGCCGCCAGGATCGGGCTGGCATTGACCTCGATATCGAACAGCGAACCGCTTTCGGCCAGGGTCAGCCAACGCGCCATCGGCGGGCTGTCTTCCGGGTCTTCGGCGGTGAACGCAGTCCACAGCTCCCAGTTGCCGGAGGCTCGCGACAACAGGCTGCCGAACAGCGGATACCATTCCTCAGCCTGATTGCTGGCGATGCCGATGTTGACCTCGCCGTCCATGCCTTCCTTAAGCAGGTCGGTCAGACGGGTGAACAGATCGTTGAGACGGGCAAAGCCTTTTTTCAGCTCGATGCCCATTTCGCGCATGTGCTCGGGAATCACCCCGGCGACGAAGCGATGCCGTGGCCGCTCGCGACCCTCGACGTCTTCGCCGGGTTTGAAATCGGCAACCTGCTCACAGGCGCTGAACATGAACTGTTGCTGAGCCTTGATCTCACGCGCCAGTTCCGGCACTTGTTCGATCAATTTGCCAAGATCGCCCGGCAGCGGATGCTGGGCCAGCAGTTTGGTCAGGTTCTTCGCGGTGGTTTCCAGCCAGTCGGCGGTGGAACGCAGGCGCGTGTAATGGGCGAAGTGGCCGATGGCCTTGTCCGGCAGGTGATGGCCTTCGTCGAACACGTAAATGGTGTCGCGCGGATCCGGCAACACCGCGCCGCCGCCCAGTGCCAGGTCAGCCAGGACCATGTCGTGGTTGGTGACGATCACGTCGACCTTGCCCATGCCTTCGCGGGCCTTGTAGAAGGCGCACTGGCCGAAGTTCGGGCAATGGCGGTTGGTGCACTGGCTGTGATCGGTGGTCAGGCGCGCCCAGTCAGCGTCTTCCAGCGCATTCGGCCAGCTGTCGCGGTCGCCGTCCCATTTATTCCCGGCGAGCTTTTCGATCATGCTGGTGAACAGCTTCTGACTGGCCTCATCAACCTCGATCTTGAAGCCTTCTTCTTCGAACAGCTGCGCGGTGGCGGTTTGTGCGTGGCCTTCCTGCAAGAGCATGTCGAGCTTGGACAGGCACATGTAGCGGCCACGGCCCTTGGCCAGAGCGAAGCTGAAGTTCAGCCCGCTGTTGCGCATCAGGTCGGGCAAGTCCTTGTAGACGATCTGCTCTTGCAGGGCCACGGTCGCAGTGGCGATGACCAAGCGTTTGCCGGCCAGTTTGGCGGTGGGGATCGCGGCCAGGCTGTAGGCCACTGTCTTGCCGGTACCGGTGCCGGCTTCCACCGCGACAATCGCGGGGTCGCCACTGCGCCGGCCTTCGTCGTCGGTGTCGATATCCCCGAGGACTTTGGCGATTTCAGCAATCATCAGGCGCTGGCCGTAACGCGGTTTGAGGCTCTTGGCCTCTAGAAAACGCGAATAGGCGCCCTGGATCGTGGTTTTGAGTTCAGTACTGATCATGGATTGTCGGGCGCAAAAAACGCTGGATAAATTTTCAGTGGTTTCGGATGGCGGCTATCATACCCCGCTAATTAATCCCGCGCAGAACGGAGTGCCCCAATGACACCTTTTAGCCTCGTTTACCCCCTGCATGTGCTGTCCGCCCTGGTGTGGGTCGGCGGCATGTTTTTCGCCTGGATGGTCCTGCGCCCCGCGGCTGTGAAGGCCCTCGACGGCCCAGCCCGCCTCACCTTGTGGGTGGAAGTGTTTCAAGGTTTTTTTCGGTGGGTCTGGGTCGCGGTGATTCTTTTGCCCATCAGCGGCGTGGGCATGTTGCATTTGCAGCAGGTCGGGTTTGAGACCGCGCCGAAGTATGTGCAGGTGATGATGGGCTTGTATGTGGTGATGACGGCGCTGTTTATCCGCATTCAGGGGTTGATGTTGCCTGAACTGCGTACGGCGGTGGAGGCGAAGGACTGGCCGGCGGGTGCGGCGGTGCTGGGGCGAATTCGCCGGGTGGTGGGGCTTAATCTGATTGTCGGGCTGGTGCTGGTGGCGATTGCCGCGGCTCGGCCGATATTCTGAAATTGGGGACTGAGATCAAAAGCCCCTCACCCTAACCCTCCCGAAACGTCGGACCGCCCGTAGGGAGAGGGGACTGAATGGGGGATATTGAAGAGTTACGCCGACCTGAAGGATTAGCTTTGAATCCATAATCGACACGGTTTTTCAGGTCGATGGATAGCCTGAGTCACCTCGGTCGGCCCCCTCTCCCTACGGGCGGTCCGACGTTTCGGGAGGGCTGGGGTGAGGGTCTGCCTTTACAGGCGCTGCACGGTCACAGCACCCGCCGCCCCCACCGGCCCAGGCTGGCCATCCGCCCCGGCCTTGCCGTTCTTGCCACCATCGGCGCGATACACAAGGCAGCCCTTGGACTTGCCGCCCTTGCCTGCCTTGCCGCCAACACCGGCTGGTCCGCCCGCACCGCCCGCGACATTGACCTTGATCAGCTCAGCCGGAAACTCGCGCGGCACTTCCAGCCGCACCAGCGCACCCGGAGCGCCCGGTTGGCCATCACTGCCGTTGCTGCCATCAAAACCATGCCCGGCCGAACCATAAGTGCAGCCCGGGTCTTCGCCGTTACCGCCGTCAAGGCCGACAAAGCCCGGCGCACCGGTGCCGCCACGGGCATCGACCAACAGCTGCGGCGCGCTCAACGCCTTGAATTGCAGATTCAGATTACGTCCGGCACGGGCAGCTTTTTCATACGTCCCCGGCGCCCCGCGCGCGGTGATCTGGCTGCCATCGCTCAGCTCTGCGCGAACGACCTTCATGTCCAAAGCGTTCTCGCCCGGAACGATCGCGATGCGTGCTTCATGGCCAAGACGTAGTTCACCGACACTCAACTCGGTCACGTTCGCCGGAATCAACAGCGTGCCGTAATCGGCCACTTCGAGTTTTTCCAGCTGCAAGGTGCTGGCGGTATTGGGCAAACGCATCAGCGAATTGGTTTCAACGCTGACCACCTGGGCACAGGCCAATGGGCTGATGAATGCAGCGAGCAAGCAGAGTTTACGCATGGGAAGAAGCCTCCGGAGCGGCCGGGGCCGGGATGGTTTGCAGGTGAAATACGCCGAACAGCAGGATGCGGCCACGGTCACGCCAAGGGTGCGGGCGACCTTGGAGGCTGCGATTGCACAGCAGCACTTCGAATAGATGAATCAGCAACAACAGACCGCCGGCCAGATTGACCAGCAGATGCAACGGATGTACGAACGGCACCAACTGATTGGCCAGTACCACGCAGCAGAACAGCAGGGTCAACAATCGCCCCAGCCCCCAGAACACTTTCATACGCTCCCCCGTGTTGCAAATTATTCTTTGGGCGCACAGTAACGGCTTCTGCGGGGGATAAGCCAGAGGGGAAAATGAAAAAACTTCGATCGTCTGCCAAATGGCTGCCGAAACGACGCTGATCGTCGCCCGGCAGCTCTAGGCTGCGCCCTACAGACGCGTCCTAACGATTGATGTGCAACTCCACACGCCGGTTCTGCGCACGACCTTCATCGGTGGCGTTATCGGCAACCGGCTCGCTTTCACCGCGACCTTCACTGGTGAGTTTGTTGGGCGCCAGCCCTTGGCTCAGCAGATACGTGGCGACACTGCTTGCACGCCTTTCCGACAAGGCCTGGTTGTACGCATCCGAACCTTTGCTGTCGGTGTGACCAATGACCTTGATGCTCACCACGTCGGCATTGCGCAGTTTGTCCATCAGCGTATCGAGCTGGGATTTCGCCGCCGGGGTCAGGTCGGATTTGTCGAAATCGAACAGCACGTTGCCGGCATCGCTGAGGGTGATGACTTCAGTTTGCGGTGCAGGCTCCGGCACTTTTTCCGTGACCGGGTATTGCGGCAACGGGCAACCACGGTGATCGACCGGGGTATTTTCCGGGGTGTCCGGGCAACGGTCGCGGCGGTCGAATACACCGTCGCCGTCTTCATCGCCGTCCTGGGCGTAACAGATCAGTCCGCCGGTAAGAATCCCCAGCGCTGCGCCGCCGCCGGCCCAGCCGCCACTTTCAATGGCGCCGAGACCGCCACCGACCAGCCCGCCGATAAGGCTGCAGATCGGCCACGTACGTTGATTGAGGGGGGCAGTGCCATCGCTGTGGGTGGCGCAACCGGTGAGCAAGCTGCCTAGCAGCAGCACCGGCAAGACGGACCTTGAGAAAACAGTCATTGTGAAAGCTCCTGTGTCACCGGCCCATACCGGTTACACAGGAGTAAAGACCCGCATCCGCGACTGCACAAGCCGCGAATGCGAGAGGGGCTTAACGCTGGATTTTGATTTCGGTACGACGGTTTTGTGCGCGACCGTCAGCGGTTTTGTTATCGGCCACTGGTTGGCTTTCACCCATGCCGGACACCGAAACGAAGCTGGCGCGTGGCACACCCTGCTGGATCAGGTACTCCACCACCGAGTGCGCACGACGATCCGACAGTTTCTTGTTGTAGGCATCGCTGCCCACACTGTCGGTGTGACCGGTCACAGTCAGTTGCGCCGTCGAGGATTCCTGTTTCAGGCGGGTGGCGACCTTGTCGAGCACTTGCTTGTCAGGGCCGGTCAGCGTGGCTTTGTCGAACTGGAAGTGCACATCACGGATAACAATGGTTTCTTCCTTGACCACTACAGCTTCTTCGACCACGGGTGCAGGCGCTGGTGGAGGGCAACCGTCAGCGTCGACCTGCACGCCTTTAGGCGTGCCCGGGCACTTGTCGCGACTGTCCGGCACGCCATCGCCGTCTTCGTCGCCATCGCCGTGAACCCAGCAATAGGCCGCTGCCGTGCCACCGACCAGCAACGCACCGTAGCCGGCCCATGCCGAACTTTCGGTTGCGCCGAGACCGGCACCGACGACACCACCGACCGCCGCACAGGTCGGCCAGTCGGTTTTCTGCAAACCTGCGCAACCAGTCAACACACTGGTTAGCAGAATCAAAGGTAATGCTGTCCGAACTATGCTCATCTGGTTTTCTCCTGAGGGATCGGCTTAGAACCGATTCAGGGAGTAAAGACCGGAGTTTTAATCTCCGCCAGCAATAGGCCACCGCTGTTTGCGAGCCTGTTCACAGGACTTCGGCACATTTACCCGAAACGGGCGGAACAGGGCGCTTTGCCGCCACCGTCAGGCAGGCTAGTCTTGGCGGTCTGATTGAGGAGCTTCGATGAACGTCGCCATTTCTTCCCGCACGCCGCAACAGGCGTTAGCCGCTTTGCTGGATCGCTACGCCCCGGCGCGGCTGTTGCTGATCGGCGCCAGCGAATTTCCAGCCCTGAGCGCCTTTAAAGAGGCACATCCAGACACCGTCGTCGCCCATGCGGCGCCGGGCGCATTGCCCGCCGAACTGGCAGCACAGCGTTTCGATCTGGCGCTGGTGGTCGATTGCCTGGAACATTTGCCCAAACGCGATGGCCTGAACCTGTTGGGCGGGATTCGCAATCTCAACGCCAGCCGCATCGCCGTGCTGGCGGATCTGGCGGCCAGCGGCTGGCAGGAAACCGACTTCTATTCACTGGCGCTGCAAGCCAGTGAATGTTTTCAACGCGACGATCAAGTGCTGACCCTGTTCACCTATGATCTGCTTGAATACAAACAAGTCCCCGACTGGCTCAACTCACGGTTCTGGGCCAATCCGGAAAACTTCGGGAAATACTGGTGGTAATGCAATGAGTACAGCCATTTGCCCGTGCGGCAGCGGCAATCTGTTGGAGGCCTGCTGCGGCCATTATCACGACGGCCATCCGGCACCGTGCGCCGAAGCGCTGATGCGTTCGCGCTACAGCGCCTATGTGCTGGGGCTGATCGACTATCTGGTGGCGACCACCCTGCCCGCCCAGCAAGCGGGCCTCAATCGCCAATCGATCACCGACTGGAGTGCGCAGAGCACCTGGCTCGGCCTTGAAGTCGAGAGCTCGGAAGTCTTCGGTGGCCAGCCGGAACACGCTTTCGTCACCTTCACCGCGCGCTGGCATGACGGTCAGGGCGAGCATAGCCATCGCGAGCGTTCGTCGTTCGTGCAGAACGCCGGGCGCTGGTACTTCATCGACCCGACGGTGCAGTTGAAGCTGGGGCGCAATGACAGTTGCCCGTGCGCCAGTGGGCAGAAGTTCAAGAAGTGCTGTGCGGGATATTTCGGCGCTTAAGATCAAAAGATCGCAGCCTGCGGCAGCTCCTGCACAGGATTTGCGCTTCGCCTGTAGGCGCTGCCGAAGACTGCGATCTTTTAGCGGCTAGACTGCCAGCAAAGGGAGAAAACCATGCTCGGTCGCTGGCGCACACTACATTTTCTGTTTTTGATGCTGATCCTGAACCTCGGCGGTTGCGCGTCGTGGTTCAGCGATGACAGCGTCGACCCCGCCGTGCATCTGGTGAAAGTCGAAGTGGTGCGCGCCAAATTGCTTGAACAGAAATTCATCCTGCACTTTCGCGTCGATAACCCCAACGATAGCGACCTGACCGTGCGCGGCCTCGAATACCGCATTCATCTGGCCGACATACTGCTGGCCGAGGGTGAGCATGAACACTGGTTTACGGTCGGACCAAAACGCAGTGCCTACTTCAAAGTGCCGATCCGCACCAACCTGTGGCCTCGGGTAAAAGATGTGGTGAAAATGCTGAAAAGCTCGAATCAACAGATTCCCTATCGCTTGCAGGGTGAGATGGAAACCGGTTTATTCATCGCCCACTACGTGCACCTTGAGCGCAATGGCGTGATAATCCCCGCCGATTTAATTCCGGAGCAACACCGATGACCCAGCAACCTCATGTCCATGGCCCTGACTGCAACCACGATCATGACCATCATCACGAACATGACCACGGCCACGTTCACGGCCCGAACTGCGGCCACGCCCACCAGGAACCGGTGCGCAACGCCCTGAAAGACGTCGGCCGCAACGACCCGTGCCCATGCGGCAACGGCAAGAAATTCAAGAAGTGCCACGGGGCGTGATGCCCGGGGCGAAGACCCTCTTCGCCTGACCTGCCGCCTTCGCGAGCAAGCTCGCTCCCACAGTCAATCGAGTTCCTCCAGTTGGAATGCAATCCCTGTAGGAGTGAGCCTGCTCGCGATGAGGCCGGCACATGCAACATCGTTGTCGCCTGAGCGGGTTTCTTCAGTTGCAATGCGTTCCCCTGTGGGAGCGAGCTTGCTCGCGAAGGGGCCGGCACATACGGTGAAGTTTTTCAGCCGGCCACCAAAATCTGTGCAGAACTGACTACCGTCGCATACTCCCCCTGCAAATTCCCCAGCGACATTCCGTGCACCTCTTCCGCCGTACGCAATGTGCCGAAATAATCGGCCTTGTCGAAGGTGAAACAGGCATCCTCCGCCACCCACGCATCAAACCCCAGATTCCCCGCCGTGCGCGCCGTCGATTCCACGGAGTTGTTAGTGGCCACGCCGACAATAACCAATTGCCCGATCCCCGCCTCGCGCAACCGCGCCTCTAACCCGGTGGCACAAAACGCATCCGGCACCTGTTTCTGAATCAGCCATTCGCCGTCCTGCGGCAAAAACCTCTCCTGAAACTCCACCCCTTCCTGCTCCGGCCAAAACACCGAATCCGGTTCACGCGACAGATGTTGCACATGAATCACCGGCCTTGTGCTACGCCGCCACAGCCCTAGCAGATCAAGGATTCGCTCTTCCGCCTGAAGATTATTCCTTCGACCCAAACGCGGCTGCAGAATGCCTTTTTGCTGGTCGATGATGATCAGTGCAGCGTTGGCCTGAAGCTCCATGGCGATTTTTCTCATGCAGAGTCATTGAATTCTGCGCAGTTCAGCATCACCTCTTCCTACTAAGCAAGCTATCGAACGCACACGGGACGACCTGACGCCGGCGTTTGCTGTCCGCACGCAAGTCCATTTCTGCTTTGGAGTTCTCCATGATCGACCTGTATTACTGGACCACCCCCAACGGCCACAAGATCTCTCTGTTCCTCGAAGAAGCCGGCCTGCCGTACAACGTGCACCCGATCAACATCGGTCAGGGTGAGCAGTTTCAGCCACACTTTCTGAAAATCGCCCCGAACAACCGCATCCCGGCCATCGTCGATCATGAACCGGCCGATGGCGGCGAACCGTTGTCGCTGTTCGAATCCGGGGCGATTCTTTTGTATCTGGCGGAGAAGACCGGGAAGTTTCTGCCCCAAGACCTGCGCGGTCGGCAAACGGCGCTGCAATGGCTGTTCTGGCAAATGGGCGGACTGGGGCCGATGGCCGGGCAGAATCACCACTTCAGTCAGTTCGCCCCGGAGAAAATCCCCTACGCGATCAAACGCTACATCGACGAGACCGCGCGGTTGTATGGCGTATTGAACAAGCAACTGGCTGATAACGAATTCGTCGCCGGCAGCGAATACAGCATTGCCGACATGGCGATCTATCCGTGGATCGTCTCGCACAAATGGCAAAGCCAGAACCTTGAAGACTTCGCGCATGTGCAGCGCTGGTTCAACCACATCAAGGATCGCCCGGCGACGGTGAAGGCCTACGCGTTGGTGCAGAAAATCAATCCACCGAAGGCTTGATTGAACGGCAAAAGATCGCAGCCTGCGGCAGCTCCTACAGGGGAATGCATGCTTATGCAGGAGCTGCCGCAGGCTGCGATCTTTTCCATTCGACAGAAATACGCAAATAACCCCCGCCCCCGCTTGCGCGGCCACCTCCTGCTCACTAACGTAGCGCCTTTACTGACGCTACCCCCCGCAGGAGCTTTGCCATGGCCTCGCCAGCCCTCACACATTTTCTTCCCCGGTTCGGCGTTGCCGCAGCAGTGGCCGGTGTTTTGGGCCTGTCCGGTTGCCAGACCTGGAATGCTCAGGACACCCTCCCGCCGACCTCCGGCGTGCAACCGCTCAAGGGTCTGGCGCAGAACGTGTCGGTACGTCGCAATGCCATGGGCATGCCGCTGATCGAGAGCAACACCTTCCACGACGCACTGTTCAGCCTCGGTTACGTCCACGCCAGCGATCGCATCAACCAGATGGTGACCTTGCGCCTGTTGGCGCAGGGCCGTCTGGCGGAAATGTCCGGCGCGTCAATGCTCGACGCCGACCGCTACATGCGCGCGGTCAATCTGAAGAAAAGCGCTGGCGAGCTGTACAAGGCCTCGTCGCCTCGCCTCAAGCGTTTCTTCGAAGTCTATGCGCGAGGGGTCAACGCCTACCTGTTCCGCTACGCCGACAAGCTGCCAGGCGACCTCGCCTCCAGCGGCTACAAGCCTGAGTATTGGAAGCCGGAAGACTCGGCGCTGATTTTCGCCCTGCTGAATTTCAGCCAGTCAGCCAATCTGCCGGAAGAGATTTCCTCGCTGGTGCTGGCGCAAACCGTCACCACCGACAAACTCGCCTGGCTGACGCCGTCCGCGCCTGACGAAAACCTGCCACTGGCCGAGGCCGACAAGCTGCAAGGGCTCAAGCTCAACGGACAAATTCCCGGCCTGACCGAACTGAGCAACGCCAGCCAGCAACTGTCGGCGCTGAACCTGCTCGGCACCCCGTCTTCGAACAACTGGGCGATCGCCCCGCAACGCAGCCGCAGCGGCAAGAGCCTGCTGGCCAGTGACGCCCATGGGCCGCTGGCCGCGCCTTCGCTGTGGAGTTTCGTGCAGATCCGCGCACCGAAATATCAGGCCGCCGGCGTCACCGTTGCCGGTCTGCCGATGGTCCTCGGCGGTTTCAACGGCAAAGTCGCGTGGAGCATGACCAGCGTGCTCGGCGACAACCAGGATCTGTTTCTGGAAAAAATTCGCCGTCAGGGCAGCAGCCTGGCCTACGAGGTCAACGGCAAATGGCAGCCGCTGGGCGTGCGCAACGAAACCTACTTCGTCAAAGGCCAACGGCCGATTCGCGAAGCGGTGTACGAAACCCGCCACGGCGCATTGCTCAACAGTGCTCAGGCGGCCGCGCAAGGCAGCGGTTTCGGCCTGGCCTTGCAGACCCCGAGCTTCACCGACGACAAGTCGCTGGATGCGTTTTTTGATCTGACCCGTGCGCAAACCGTTGAACGCGCTTCCGACGCGAGCCGCGAGATCCGCGCCATCGCCCTGAATCTGGTGTTCGCCGATGCGAGCAACATCGGTTGGCAGGTCACCGGGCGTTTCCCCAACCGCCGCGAAGGCGAAGGCTTGCTGCCGTCGCCGGGCTGGGAAGGTCGCTACGACTGGGACGGTTACGCCGACCCGATGCTGCATCCGTACGATCAGGATCCGGCACAAGGCTGGCTCGGCACCGCCAACCAGCGCGTGATTCCTCACGGTTATGGCATGCAACTGTCCAATTCATGGGCGGCGCCGGAGCGTGGCGAGCGTCTGGCGGAACTGGCCGGCAGCGGCAAGCACGACAGCCGCAGCGTGATCGCCATGCAGTACGACCAGACCACCACCTTCGCCGCCAAGTTGAAGAAAGTCTTCGAAGCACCGGGCATGAAGCAGCCGCTGAAACAGGCGATCGATACCCTGCCGGAAGCGGATCGCAGCAAGGCGCGCGAAGCGTTCACGCGGTTGATGGCGTTCGACGGCAAGCTCAGCCCGACCTCGGCGGATGCGGCGATCTATGAGCTGTTCCTGCAGGAAAGCATGAAGCAGATCTTCCTCGATGAGCTCGGTCCGGAATCGAGTCCTGCGTGGAAGGCGTTTATCGCCAATGGTGATCTGTCTTACGCGGCGCAGGCTGACCATCTGTTGGGACGTGAGGACAGTCCGTTCTGGGATGACCTGCGCACGCCGCAGAAAGAAGACAAAGCGGTGATTCTTGCCCGTAGCTTCGCGGCGGCGATCAGCGCTGGCGAGAGCCAGTTGGGCGGCGATCACCGC
The DNA here is from genome assembly GCF_002754355.1 of Pseudomonas sp. 29. NCBI lineage: Bacteria > Pseudomonadati > Pseudomonadota > Gammaproteobacteria > Pseudomonadales > Pseudomonadaceae > Pseudomonas > Pseudomonas sp. 29. The sequence continues at coordinate 4,321,474 of NZ_PEEY01000001.1, read as the reverse complement.
GCCTGGCAATGGGGCAAGCTGCACAGTTATGCCTGGAAGAACAGCAATGGACAGACTGTGCGCGGACCACTGGCGGCCGGTGGCGATCACACCACGTTGAACACGTCGGCGTTCGCCTGGGGTCAGGATTTCACCACGACGCGTGCGCCATCGATGCGTTTCATCGTCGACTTCGGCCAGGCTGAACCGCTGATGGGGCAGAACGGTACGGGGCAGTCGGGTAATCCGGTGAGTCCGAACTACCTCAATGGCATCGATGCGTGGCTGAAGGGGCAGTACATCGGCTTGCCGATGCAGCCGCAGAACTTTGACCGGGTCTACGGCAAGACCCGTCTGACGCTTACTCCCGGCAAATAGCTGTACATCAAAAGCCCCTCACCCTAACCCTCTCCCGGAGGGAGAGGGGACTGATTGGGGGATGCTTGAGTCATACGCCGACCTGAACGTGCACTGCCGAATCCAGAATCAACTCGGTTCGTGCCTTGCCGAATCCGTAATCGACTCGGTCTTTCAGGTCGATGTAGCTGGCCAGACACCTCGGTCGGCCCCCTCTCCCTCAGGGAGAGGGCTGGGGTGAGGGTTGCTCTTCAAAGTCGATAGAACTTCCAGCCCAGCGTCAGCCTCATAGCTAACAAGCCCCCCATTCTGGTAAGGACATGGACCTTGTTATCGCCCGCCCCGAGGGTTTGTACTGCCCTGCCGGAGATTTCTACATAGACCCGTGGCGCCCCGTCGAGCGCTCGGTCATTACCCATGCCCACGGCGATCATGCCCGTACCGGTAACCAACATTATCTGGCCAGCAGCGCCAGCGAAGGGATTTTGCGCGCGCGTCTGGGGCAGGACATCAACCTGCAAACCCTCGCCTACGGCCAGCGCCTGACGCACCACGGTGTCACCCTGAGTTTTCACCCTGCCGGCCACGTGCTCGGTTCGGCACAAGTGCGCCTGGAATACGGTGGCGAAGTCTGGGTCGCGTCCGGCGACTACAAGATCGAACCGGACGGCACCTGCGCCCCGTTCGAACCGGTGCGCTGCCACACCTTCATCACCGAATCGACCTTCGGCCTGCCTATCTATCGCTGGCAGCCACAGGCGCAGGTGTTCGGCGAGATCAATCAGTGGTGGGCTGCGAACATCGCGGCCGGCAAGGCCAGCGTGTTGTTCTGTTACTCGTTCGGCAAGGCTCAACGGATACTCCACGGCATCGACGAAAGCCTCGGTCCGATCCTCAGCCACGGTGCGGTCGAACCGCTGAATCGGGTCTACCGCGAGGCCGGCGTGTATTTGCCGCCGACGATCTACGCCGGAGAGGTGAAAAAAAACGACCCGATCATGCGCCAGGCCCTGGTCATCGCCCCGCCTTCGGCCGGTGGCAGCAGCTGGATGCGCCGTTTTGGCGAGTACAGCGACGCATTTGCCAGTGGCTGGATGCGCTTGCGTGGTGCCCGACGGCGGCGCGGCGTCGATCGCGGTTTCGTGCTCTCCGATCACGCCGACTGGCCCGGCCTATTGTGGGCCATCGAGCAAACCGGTGCGGAACGCGTCATGGTCACCCACGGTTCGATCGGCGTGCTGGTGCGGCATCTGCGCGAACAGGGTCTGGATGCCCAGGGTTTCAACACCGAATACGGCGATGACGAAGAAGAAAACCTCGCCACCGAACCGACCATCGCAGAGATGCCCGCATGAAAGCATTCGCCGAACTGTACGCCGAACTCGACGCGACCACCTCGAGCAACGCCAAACTGGCGGCGATGCAAGCCTACTTCGCCCAGGCCGAACCGCACGACGCCGCATGGGCGGTGTACTTTCTCTCCGGTGGCCGGCCCCGGCAACTGGTGCCGGTGAGAATTCTGCGCGAACTCGCCGTCGAGATCTCCGGCCTGGAACCGTGGTTGTTCGAGGAAAGCTATCAAGCGGTCGGCGACCTCGCGGAAACCATTTCGCTGGTACTCGCAGAAAACCCGCACAGCTCCGACGCTGGCCTCGCCGAGTGGATCGAAGACAAACTGCTGCCACTGCGCGGTGAAGCACCGGAATATCTGAACCGGCAACTGCCGGCCCTGTGGGCGCAATTGGATCGATCAAGCCTGATGCTGTGCATCAAATTGATCACCGGCAGTTTCCGCGTCGGCGTCTCGAAATTGCTGGTCACCCGGGCCTTGGCCTCGATGGCCGGGCTGGACAGCAAGCGTGTGGCGCAGCGTCTGGTCGGTTACACCGATCTGTCCAACCGGCCGAGCGCCGCCAGTTACCTAAAGCTGATTGCCCCTGAATCCAGCGATGAACATGCTCAGCGGGGTGGTCAGCCGTATCCGTTCTTCCTGGCCCACGCCTTGTCGCAACCGGTGGAAGAATTTGAAACGCTGATCGGCCCGCCCAGCGATTGGCAGATTGAATGGAAATGGGATGGCATCCGCGCCCAAGTGGTCAAGCGAGAGGGCCGACTCTGGATCTGGTCGCGGGGCGAGGAACTGGTGACCGAGCGTTTTCCCGAACTGGAGGTCCTGGTACACGGTTTGCCCGATGGCACGGTGATCGACGGCGAAATCGTCGTGTGGAAAAGCACGCATCCGAGCACCGAAGACGCCTTTGATCCGCAATCGACCGAACCGCCAGCCGTGCAGTCCTTCGCCCTGCTGCAACAACGCATCGGCCGCAAGACTCTCGACAAGAAAATCCTCGAAGACGTGCCGGTGGTGGTGCTCGCCTACGACCTGCTCGAATGGCAAGGCGAAGACTGGCGCAACCAGCCGCAAGCGAAACGTCGGGCGCAACTGGAAGCGGTGATTGCGCGCTGCAACAGCCCGGTGCTGCTGGCCTCACCGGTGCTGACCGGCACTGATTGGTTGGACCTCGCCCGCCAACGCGAGTCCTCGCGGCGACTGGGTGTCGAGGGCATGATGCTCAAGGCGCGCGACGCGTTATATGGCGTCGGGCGCACCAAAGACATGGGCGTATGGTGGAAGTGGAAAGTCGACCCGTTCAGCGTCGATGCGGTACTGATTTACGCGCAGCGCGGGCATGGCCGGCGGGCCAGTCTGTATAGCGATTACACCTTTGCCGTGTGGGACGGCCCGCCCGATTCGAGTCAGCGCGCGCTGGTGCCGTTCGCCAAGGCGTATTCGGGGCTGACCGATGAGGAAATGCGTCAGGTCGACAGCATCGTGCGCAAGACCACGGTGGAGAAGTTCGGCCCGGTGAGCAGTGTGAAGCCGAGTCTGGTTTTTGAACTTGGCTTTGAAGGTATTGCCCTGTCACGCCGACACAAGAGCGGGATCGCGGTGCGTTTTCCGCGGATGCTGCGCTGGCGGCAGGACAAGACCGTGGATGAAGCGGATAGCTTGGCCACTTTGCAGGATCTGTTGGCCTGACCCCTTTTCCCGGGACAACACATGACGCGGCCACAAATCGGTGCACGCTTTGGGCAATGCCCATTTCCGGGCATTCAATCGCCCTCATCCCTCCCCGCCCAACCTTTTAAAACACTTGTTCGGGACTCTGGTTCGGAAATTGCTACTTTCTATAGGTCGTACGCGTTCCAGTAACAATAATTCTGCGCCACAAGCGCTCATATTGGTTCTTAGGGATTGAATAATGAAAAAAGCATTGCTGACCCTTTCTGCACTGGCGTTGTGCATGGCCGCTGGCTCCGCGCTGGCCAAGGAATACAAAGAGCTGCGCTTTGGCGTTGACCCTTCGTACGCACCGTTCGAGTCGAAAGCGGCCGACGGCAGCCTGGTGGGCTTCGACATCGACCTGGGCAACGCGATCTGCGCCGAACTCAAGGTCAAGTGCAAGTGGGTCGAAAGTGACTTCGACGGCATGATTCCGGGCCTCAAGGCCAACAAATTCGACGGTGTGATCTCGTCGATGACCGTGACCCCGGCTCGCGAAAAAGTCATCGACTTCTCCAGCGAACTGTTCTCCGGCCCGACCGCTTACGTGTCGAAAAAAGGCTCCGGCATCACCGCCGACGTTGCTTCGCTGAAGGGTAAAACCGTCGGCTACGAGCAAGGCACCATTCAGGAAGCCTACGCCAAAGCCGTGCTGGACAAGGCCGGCGTGAAAACCCAGGCCTATCAGAACCAGGATCAGGTGTACTCCGACCTGACCTCCGGCCGTCTCGACGCCGGTATTCAGGACATGCTGCAAGCCGAACTGGGCTTCTTGAAGTCGCCACAGGGTGCCGACTATGACGTCAGCAAGCCAGTCGACAACGAATTGCTGCCAGCCAAAACCGCTGTCGGTATTAAGAAAGGTAACACTGAGTTGAAGGCGCTTTTAGATAAAGGTATCAAAGCGTTACACGATGACGGCAAATACGCCGAGATTCAAAAGAAACACTTTGGCGATCTGAATCTGTACAGCGGCAAATAATGCCCCGGCGCCCATCCTCGATGGGCGCCTTTTCCATCCGCTCAGGTTGCTGATTTATGTTCGAAAACCTCTTACAAAATCTGGGGCTCTCCGCCTTCAGCCTCAAGGGCTTCGGCCCTTTGCTGTTGGAAGGCACCTGGATGACCATCAAATTGTCGGCGTTGTCGCTACTGGTGGCCGTGTTGCTAGGCCTGCTCGGCGCCAGTGCCAAACTGTCAAAAATAAAACTGGTGCGCCTGCCCGCCCAGCTCTACACCACGCTGATTCGCGGGGTGCCGGATCTGGTGCTGATGCTGCTGATTTTCTACAGCCTGCAAACCTGGCTGACGTCCCTGACTGACTACATGGAATGGGAATACATCGAGATCAACCCGTTCAGCGCCGGGGTGCTGACGCTGGGCTTCATTTATGGCGCGTATTTCACCGAAACTTTCCGTGGCGCGATCCTCGCCGTGCCGCGCGGTCAGGTTGAAGCCGCCACCGCGTATGGCCTCAAACGCGGCCAGCGCTTTCGCTTCGTGGTGTTCCCGCAAATGATGCGTTTCGCCCTGCCGGGCATCGGCAACAACTGGATGGTGATGCTCAAGGCCACCGCGCTGGTGTCGATCATCGGCCTCGCCGACCTGGTCAAAGCGGCGCAGGACGCCGGTAAAAGCACTTATCAACTGTTCTACTTCCTGGTCCTCGCCGCGTTGATCTATCTGCTGATCACCAGTGCCTCGAACTTCATCCTGCGCTGGCTTGAACGTCGCTACGCCGCCGGTGCCCGGGAGGCCGTACGATGATCGAACTTCTGCAGGAATACTGGCGCGCCTTCCTCTATACCGACGGCCAGAACATTACCGGGCTGGCGATGACGCTGTGGCTGCTCAGCGCCTCGATCTTCATCGGTTTCCTGGTGTCGATTCCGCTGTCGATCGCACGCGTCTCGAGCCACTTCTACATCCGCTGGCCGGTGCAGTTCTACACCTACCTGTTCCGTGGCACGCCGCTGTATATCCAGCTGCTGATCTGCTACACCGGGATCTACAGCCTGGCCGCCGTGCGTGCGCAGCCGCTGCTCGACAGTTTCTTTCGCGATGCGATGAACTGCACGATCCTCGCCTTTGCCCTGAACACTTGCGCCTACACCACGGAGATTTTCGCCGGGGCGATCCGCAGCATGAACCACGGCGAAGTCGAGGCGGCCAAGGCTTACGGGCTGACCGGCTGGAAGCTGTATGCCTACGTGATCATGCCGTCGGCGCTGCGCCGTTCGTTGCCGTATTACAGCAACGAAGTGATCCTGATGCTGCACTCGACCACCGTGGCCTTCACCGCGACCATCCCCGACATCCTGAAAGTTGCGCGGGACGCCAACTCGGCGACCTTCCTGACCTTTCAGTCGTTCGGCATCGCCGCGTTGATCTACCTGACCATCACCTTTGCGCTGGTCGGCCTGTTCCGCCTTGCCGAACGCCGATGGCTGGCCTTCCTCGGGCCGACTCACTAGGCCCAGTTCAGGAATAAAGAGATAAAAAATGCGCCACCTGATTCATGACTTGCTGGCCCCGCTGCCGGGGACCGCACGACAGATCCACAGCTTCCACTTCGGCCCGGAGCAGGCCAAAGGCAAGGTCTACATCCAGTCCTCGCTGCACGCCGATGAATTGCCCGGCATGCTCGTGGCCTGGCACCTCAAGCAGCGTCTGGCGGAGCTGGAAGCCGCCGGACGCCTGCGCAGCCAAATCGTGCTGGTGCCGGTGGCCAACCCGGTCGGCCTCGAACAAGTGCTGATGGACGTGCCGTTGGGCCGCTACGAACTGGAGAGCGGGCAGAACTTCAACCGCTGGTTCGTCGATCTCAGCGAAGAGATCGGCAACGCCATCGAAGGCAAGCTGAACGACGATCCGCAACACAACCTCGAACTGATCCGCACACATCTGCGCGACGCGCTCGCCCGCCAGACCGCCAGCACGCAACTGCAATCCCAGCGTCTGACCCTGCAACGGTTGGCCTGCGACGCGGACATGGTGCTGGACTTGCACTGCGATTTCGAATCGGTGGTGCACCTTTACACCACGCCCGAAGCGTGGCCGCAGGTCGAACCGCTGGCGCGCTACATCGAAGCTCAGGCGAGTCTGTTGGCCACCGACTCCGGCGGTCAGTCGTTCGACGAATGCTTCACCCTACTGTGGTGGCAACTGAAGGAGCGCTTCGGCGAACACTTCGAGATTCCGCTGGGCAGTTTCTCGGTGACCGTCGAGTTGCGCGGTCAAGGCGATGTCACCCATCCGCTGGCCAGCCGCGACTGCCAGGCGCTGATCGATTATCTGATCCAGTCCGATGCGATTGTCGGCGAGACCAAATCGCAACCACCGTTGCCGTTCCCCGCTACGCCGCTGGCCGGTGTGGAACCGGTGACCACCCCGGTCGGCGGGCTGCTGGTTTACACCGCCACGGCGGGTCAATACCTCGAAGCCGGGCAACAGATCGCCGAAATCATCGACCCGATCCACGATCGGGTCACCCCCGTTCATTGCACCAGCGCCGGCGTGATGTACGCCCGCTCGCTGCGACGCATGGCCACTGCCGGCATGGTTATCGCCCACGTCGCGGGCGCTGAAGCCTATCGCAGCGGCTACCTACTTTCGCCTTGAGGATGTCTGTCCCATGTACAAACTGACCGTTGAAGGCCTGCACAAAAGCTATGGCGACCATCAGGTGCTCAAAGGCGTTTCGCTCAAGGCCAAGACCGGCGACGTGATCAGCCTGATCGGCGCCAGCGGCTCGGGCAAAAGCACCTTTTTGCGCTGCATCAACTTTCTCGAACAACCCAACGATGGCGCCATGAGCCTCGATGGCCAGGCGATCCGCATGGTCACCGACCGCCACGGCATGCACGTCGCCGACGCCGATGAACTGCAGCGCCTGCGCACGCGGCTGGCGATGGTGTTCCAGCACTTCAACCTGTGGAGCCACATGACCGTGCTGGAAAACATCACCATGGCCCCGCGCCGGGTGCTGGGTTGCAGCAAACAGGAAGCCGACGACCGTGCGCGGCGTTATCTGGACAAGGTTGGCCTGCCGGCACGAGTGGCCGATCAATACCCGGCGTTTCTCTCAGGCGGTCAGCAACAGCGCGTGGCGATTGCCCGGGCGCTGGCGATGGAGCCGGAGGTAATGCTGTTTGATGAACCGACCTCGGCGCTCGATCCGGAATTGGTCGGTGAAGTGTTGAAGGTGATTCAAGGGCTGGCCGAGGAAGGCCGGACCATGATCATGGTGACCCATGAGATGAGCTTCGCCCGTAAAGTTTCCAGCCAGGTGTTGTTCCTGCACCAAGGTCTGGTGGAAGAAGAAGGTGCGCCCGAGGATGTACTCGGCAACCCTAAAAGCGAACGCCTGAAACAATTCCTCAGCGGCAACCTCAAATAGCCATTAGTGCAAAACCCTGTGGGAGCGAGCTTGCTCGCGAAAGCATTCTGTCAGTCACATTGATTTTGAATGTTCCGCCGCCTTCGCGAGCAAGCTCGCTCCCACAGTGGACCTCCGCAGCCTACAAAAATCAAACTTGTCCGCCCGCCCCGTGGTCACTGGAAGAACCCCTCCAGAGCGCGCGCAGCCCGCATGGCGAAATCCTCCGATCTGGCAAAAATCTGGTTCAGCGCCCGCAACTGGAAGCCGTTCGCCTTTCAGAAACAGGTCTGGGCGGCGGTCAAAAACGGCCAATCCGGTCTGCTCCACGCCAGCACCGGTGCCGGCAAAACCTATGCGGTGTGGTTTGCCGCGCTCAATCGCTTCGCCAAACCCGCCGCTGTTGTTGAAAGCCCACGCAAGCGCAAACCACCGGCCGAACCACTGACCGTGCTGTGGATCACCCCCATGCGCGCCCTCGCCGCCGACACTGCGCGCGCCCTGCAAACACCGGTCGATGACCTGCAGATCCCATGGAGCATCGGCCTGCGCACCGGCGATACCAGCAGCAGTGAACGCGCCCGGCAGAGCCGGCGCCTGCCGACCACGCTGATCACCACCCCGGAAAGCCTGACCTTACTGCTCGCTCGTGCCGATGCGCAGGTGGCGCTGGCGAGTCTGCGCATGATCGTCGTCGATGAATGGCACGAACTGCTCGGTAACAAGCGCGGCGTGCAACTGCAACTGGCCCTCGCACGCCTGCGGCATTGGCAACCCGAACTGATCGTCTGGGGGGTGTCCGCCACTCTCGGTAATCAATCCCACGCCGAACAAGTGCTGATCCCACAGGGCGGCGGCATCAGCATTCAGGGGCAAAACGAAAAAGCGCTGAAGGTCGACACCCTCCTCCCACCGGCGATTGAACGTTTTCCGTGGGCCGGACACATCGGCCTGAAGATGCTGCCGCAAGTGGTCACCGAACTGGAGGCCTGCGCCAGCAGCTTGGTTTTCACCAATACCCGAGCGCAATCGGAAATCTGGTATCAGGCATTGCTGGAGGCGCGACCCGATTGGGCCGGGTTGATCGCTTTGCATCACAGTTCACTGTCTCGCGAGACTCGCGACTGGGTCGAACAGGCCTTGAAAGACGGGCACCTCAAAGCCGTGGTCTGCACCTCGAGCCTGGATCTGGGCGTGGATTTCCTGCCAGTCGAGCGCGTGCTGCAAATCGGCTCGGCCAAAGGCGTCGCGCGCCTGATGCAACGCGCCGGTCGTTCAGGCCACGCGCCGGGACGCACCTCGCGAGTAACGCTGGTGCCGACTCACAGCCTTGAGCTGATCGAAGCCGCTGCCGCCCGTGATGCCGTCGAACAACGGCGTATCGAACCACGCCAGTCACCGCACAAACCGCTGGATGTGCTGGTCCAGCATTTGGTCAGCATGGCCCTTGGCGGTGGATTTTTACCCGATGAGCTGTACGAAGAAGTCCGTGGCGCCTGGGCTTATCGTGACCTGACAGCTGCTGACTGGGCCTGGGCGCTGGCTTTCGTACGCCATGGCGGGATGTCTCTGACAGCCTATCCGGATTACCGCCGGGTCGAGCCAGACGAGCACGGCGTCTGGCGGGTGCCGGATGCGCGATTGGCGCGGCGCCATCGCATGAGCATCGGCACCATCGTCAGTGACGCGAGCATCCATCTGAAATTCTGGAGCAAGGGCGGCGGTGGCAAACAGTTGGGCAGTGTCGAGGAAGGTTTCATCGCACGGCTTAAACCGGGTGACGGTTTTCTCTTCGCCGGGCGTTTACTGGAGTTGGTGCGAGTGGAAAACATGACCGCTTACGTCAAACGCAGCACCGCAAAAAAAGCCGCCGTGCCGCGCTGGAATGGCGGGCGCATGCCGCTTTCCAATGAGCTCGCCGCCGCCGTCGTCAGTCGTTTCAGCGCGGCCGCGCAGGGTGAGTTTGTCGGGCCGGAAATGCACGCACTGCGGCCGTTACTGGAAACGCAGATGCGCTGGTCTGGACTGCCCACCACCGAAAACCTGTTGGCCGAGGTGCTGAAGTCCCGCGAAGGCTGGCACCTTTTCCTCTATCCCTTTGCCGGGCGCCAGGTGCATCTGGGACTGGCGAGCCTGTTGGCATGGCGCGTCAGTCAACGGCAGCCCGTGACGTTTTCCATCGCGGTGAACGATTACGGCCTGGAATTGCTCAGCGCCACGCCGATCGACTGGGCCGAGTATTTGAATGCCGATCTCTTCAATGCCGATGATTTATTAGCGGACGTTCTGGCCAGTCTGAACGCAGGCGAACTGGCCTTGCGCCGTTTTCGCGAGATCGCGCGGATTGCCGGGCTGGTCTTCGCCGGCTACCCCGGCGCACCGAAAAGCACCCGACAGGTGCAGGCGTCCAGCGGACTGTTTTTTGAAGTGTTCAAACAATACGACGCAGATAATCTGTTGCTGGCCCAGGCCGGGGAAGAAGTCCTGCGAGAAGAACTGGATATTCGTCGCTTGGAACAGACATTGGAGCGGATCAACGGGATGAAACTGGACGTGCATCAGGTTAAACGTCCTACACCACTGGGCTTCCCGCTGCTGGTGGAGCGCATGCGCGAAAGCATGAGTTCGGAAAAACTCGCTGATCGCATCAGGCGAATGGTTGGTGATCTGGAGAACAGCGCCGACAAGGATAAATCCTCATGAGTTCAGGCTACCCGGTACGCCTGGCCGGCGAAGAACTATGGCTTTTGCCGGAAAAAGCCCTGTACTGGCCCGCGCAACAGGTCCTGCTGATTGCCGATGTGCATTTCGGCAAAGCGGCGGCTTACCGCAGTCTGGGTCAACCGGTTCCGCACGGCACCACGGCGAGCAATATCGCAGTGATTGATCGGCTGCTGGCGAAGCTGCCCTGCCGGTTATTGATCTTTCTCGGTGACTTCCTCCACGGGCCCGGCTCTCATGCGCCAGGCACGCTGGACGCGCTGGCACAATGGCGCGCGCGCCACGCTGATCTGCCGATGACACTGATTCGCGGCAATCATGACAAACGCGCCGGTGATCCACCTGAATCGCTGAATATCCGGGTGGTGCCGGAACCGCTGCTGCTCGGGCCATTCGCCTTGCAGCACGAGCCTGATCCGCACCCTGAAAGGCACGTGCTGGCGGGTCACGTACACCCGGTCTATCGGCTGCGCGGCAAGGGTCGGCAAAGCTTGCGCCTGGCGTGTTTCAGGCTCGGCGAACGCCTCAGCCTGCTACCGGCATTCGGCGCCTTCACCGGCGGCTATGCGGTCGAGCGCGAAGAGAGTTGCAGGATTTTCGTCATCGGCGATAACGAAATATGGCCAGTCAGTTGAAGTCTTTGCAGACCTCATCTGACTGGCCATTGGTTGTCAATGCAGATCAGGCAACCGGTGCCGGTGGCGGCTCGTCCGGAAGCGTCGGTTCGCCAGGCTCGCTTGGTTGCTCGTTGGGGGTATCGGGATCGGGCTGTCCGGGAATTCCGCCGGCCATGCTCAGTGGCGGATGCGCCAACAAGGACCAGGCCAATACGCCAATCTGATTGGGCTCGAGCCTTGCCAGTTCGGCAGTGATTTGCGGATCGATCTTCATAGGGCACTCCTCGGCGAAGGCCCGTTTTGCCGAAAGCAAAAACGGGCAGTACACCCCATAGAGTGTCTGCCCGCCAAAGAATTCCCGCGATCTGTCGGATGGACCGATCAGGTGCGCGGCAAGGTCACGCCACGCTGGCCCTGGTACTTGCCACCGCGATCCTTGTAGGACACTTCACATTCCTCGTCGGATTCGAGGAACAGCATCTGTGCCACGCCTTCGTTGGCGTAGATTTTCGCCGGCAGGTTGGTGGTGTTGGAGAATTCCAGGGTCACGTGGCCTTCCCACTCAGGCTCAAGCGGCGTGACGTTAACGATGATGCCGCAACGCGCGTAGGTGCTTTTACCCAGGCAGATGGTCAGCACATTGCGCGGAATGCGGAAATATTCGACGGTGCTGGCCAGGGCGAAGGAGTTCGGCGGAATGATGCAAACATCGCTGTGGACGTCGACGAAGCTGCCCGGATCGAAGTTTTTCGGGTCGACGATGGACGAGTTGATGTTGGTGAACACCTTGAAGTGATTGGTGCAGCGCACGTCGTAGCCGTAGCTCGATACACCGTAGGAGATCACTCGGCTGTCATCGCTGCCGCGCATCTGGCGCTCGACGAACGGCTCGATCATGCCCTGTTCCTGCGCCATGCGGCGAATCCACTTGTCCGATTTGATGCTCATGGCGGGGTGTCCTGAATAGCGAGGTGGAAAAATTCTGTCCGGCATCTTACCGGGCGCGCCGCCGGGTTCAAAGTGCGCGGTGCAATTCTCGCCGAACACCCATGAAATACGGGCTTTGGCGACGAACCGTCACACCGCCGATCCCGAAAACAGAGAAACCTTCGCAAGAAGCATTGGCACTTCTCGGAAACTGGGTTAAGGTGGCGTCACTGTGTTGCTTGTGTCACTGAGAATCTCTACACGATATGTTGAATTTCGATCCAACCATCTACAAGAATTTTTCCTGCTCTTTGCACTCAGTCTCGGCCAGGGTTCTTCCTGAGTCGCAGTTATCTTTGTTCAAGGAGTTACACCATGTCTAATCGCCAAACCGGTACCGTTAAGTGGTTCAACGATGAAAAAGGCTTCGGCTTCATCACTCCACAATCCGGTGACGACCTGTTCGTTCACTTCAAAGCTATCCAATCCGACGGCTTCAAAAGCCTGAAAGAAGGCCAACAGGTTTCTTTCATCGCTACCCGCGGTCAGAAAGGCATGCAAGCTGAAGAAGTACAAGTTATCTAACTTGTAGCTTCTTTAGAAAAGAGCCCCGCCCTTAAAAGCGGGGCTTTTTTGTGGACGTCTGTTTTGTACAGGCAAAAAAAATCGCAGCCTGCCAGGGCTGCGATTTTTTGTGGGTGCCTTACCAGGCCACGCCAAACCCGGCGGTATAACGGGTCTTGTTCAGATCGGCATCGTTGGTGCCGCTGATGATGTCGCGTTCAGCCTTGAGGTTGAGCGACGCCCAGTCGGTGACCTTGTAGCGCAGCCCCAATTCAGCATCCAGCGCGTAATCGGCAACACCCGACAGCGGCTTGCCCACTTCACCGTTGGTGAAGAACTCGACTTTCTTGCCGATCAGGTAACGGTTGTAATCCCACTTCATCGCGACGGAATAGAAGTTGTCTTTGCTACCATCGCGATACTCGTAGTCGGTGCGGTTAAGCAGCGAGCCCAGCGAGAACGCGCCCAACTCGTCGTCCCAGAACTGGTAGCCAGGACCGGTACCGACCACACGCTGGCGTGCCAGCTCTTCGATGTGATCGCGCTTGTAGTTCAGACGGCCTTGCCAAAACCATTTATCGGTCAGGAAGCGGTCGAGTGCGTATTCGGCGCGCCAGTTGTCGGTGGTGGTCTCGTCGTCCTGCACTTCGCGGTTGTATTCACCCTCGGCGGTATGACGCCAGCGCCCATGCCGTGCTGTGGTCTTGAAGCCGACATCGTAGTCATCAGTGTCTTTCTCGGCGCGTTGATAATCCAGCGCCAGGTCGACATTGCCCTTCCACACCAGATCCTCGACCACCGGTTTCGGTTTGAGAATCTGCTGAATGCTCGCCAGCTCAACGGTTTTCGGCGCCTCACCGTTGGCCAGGGTGACCTTGCCATCTTCGGCAGCCGTCAGCGACTTGGACACTTCACCGCTGTAGGCATCCTGTTTGACCAGCAAGTGCTGATCACTGTCCAGCGTCTTGACCTCTTTCCAGTCAATGGTGACCGCACCGGCGTATTTGGTCTGGATCAACAGCTTGCCGCCATCGAACACGGTGATGGTGCCGCTCAACTTGTCACCGTTCTTCAACCAGACGGTGTCGGCAAGCAGGGGCGTGGACGCACTGAAAACAGCAAGGCACAGCAGGGATCTGGACAACATAAGCAAATCGAAGGCTCAAGTTTGCGAAAAAAGGTCGGCATTATCCGTAGGAATAAGACCCTGACAAGGACTGACCGGACTATTTCCGATGAGTTCATTTCTCAATTGCGCGATCACCGATTACTCTGAAAGCCATCAAACTGTTCATGCTCAGGAACCGCGCACGTGAAAGACCCGCTCGACAGCGTTGAAAACGATGCGCAAATCCGACGCACGGCGCTCTACTCGACGCTCGCCCAAGTGCCCGAAGGCAAAGTCGTCAGTTATGGTCAGTTAGCTGAACTGGCCGGGCTGGGGCGCGCCGCCCGCTGGGTCGGCCGCACCTTGAGTCAGTTACCCAGCGATACAAAGCTGCCCTGGCACCGTGTGCTGGGCGCCGGCGGTCGGATCAGCCTGCCGGTGGGCAGCCCGTCCGGCGATGAACAACGGGCTCGATTGCGCATGGAAGGCATCACCGTCCTGAACAATCGTGTGGATATTCAGCGCCATGGCTGGCGTCCGGTAGAGCACAGCGGTTAGAGTGCGCGCTTTGTTTCCGCAATCTTGAGGCAGACTTCAGCCCATGCCCCGTAAAACCTGGCGCGCCGCGCTAGCCGCTTATGCCAGTCCTTCGACGCTCGTGCTGTTGTTGCTCGGTTTCGCCGCCGGCCTGCCGTACATGCTGGTGTTCTCTACGCTATCCGTCTGGCTGCGTGAAGCCGGTGTCGCCCGTGAAACCATTGGCTACGCCAGCCTGATCGGCCTGGCCTATGCGTTCAAATGGGTCTGGTCACCACTGCTCGACCAATGGCGCCTGCCTTTGCTGGGCAAACTTGGCCGTCGCCGTTCGTGGCTGGTGCTCTCACAAGCCCTGGTCATCCTCGGCTTGATCGGCATGGGTTTCTGCGACCCGCAAAAGCACCTGTCCTGGTTGATCGCCATTGCGGTTGTCGTCGCCTTCGCCTCCGCCACCCAAGACATCGCGGTCGACGCCTATCGCCTGGAAATCGCCGAAGACAACCGCCAGGCCGCCCTCGCCGCCAGCTATATGTCCGGGTATCGCGTGGCTGCACTGCTGGCCACCGCTGGCGCGCTGTTCTTCGCTGAGGGCTTCGGCTCCACTGGCTTCAACTATCAGCATTCGGCCTGGGCCGGCACCTACGCGCTGTTCGGTGCCTTGATGATTCCCGCGCTGCTGACCACGCTGTTCATGCGCGAGCCACCGGTGCCGCTACGCACTCAGTTGCAGGCCGGGCGTTACACCTTCATGCACCAACTGATGTCGGTGTTTGTGCTGATCGTGTTGCTGGTCTCGGTACCGGCGATGTTCACCCAGCTCTACAACACTGATTTCGCCAGCGTACTGTTCGGCGGCATGAGCCCGCTCGACCTGCTGCTTGAAGACCGCGCGTTTCTGCGCGCCATTCTGTATACGCTGCTGACCGGTCTGTGCCTGTCGACCATGGGCCGTCGCGGCCTCGCCCCGGTGCTGACGCCGGTCAACGACTTCATTCTGCGCTATCGCTGGCAGGCACTGCTGTTGCTCGGCCTGATCGCCACTTATCGAATGTCGGACACGGTGATGGGCGTCATGGCCAACGTGTTCTACATCGACCAGGGTTTTACCAAGGATCAGATTGCCAGTGTCAGCAAGATCTTCGGCCTGATCATGACGCTGGTCGGCGCCGGCATGGGCGGCCTGCTGATCGTGCGCTTCGGCATTCTGCCGATCCTGTTCATCGGCGGCGCGGCCTCGGCAGCCACCAACCTGCTGTTCGTCATGCTCGCCGACATGGGCCCGAACCTGCAGATGCTGGTGGTGACCATATCCCTCGACAACTTCAGTTCCGGCCTGGCGACGTCGGCGTTCGTTGCCTACCTGTCGAGCCTGACCAACCTGAAGTTCTCGGCCACGCAATACGCGCTGCTCAGCTCGATCATGCTGCTGTTGCCGCGCCTGATGGGCGGCTATTCCGGGGTTCTGGTGGAGAAGTTCGGTTACCACAGTTTCTTCCTGATCACCGCCCTGCTCGGTGTGCCGACTCTGCTGTTGATCGCCCTGCACTGGTTCCAGGAGAGCCGCCGCCAAGGCCCGACGCCAACGCCCGAGCCTGTGCCGACACCGGTCGCAGAAGAATCGTAAGACGTTTCGGCAACGGCGGGAGGAATCCCGCCGTCGTGCCTCCCTACTGACCTCACGCCTGTACGTCGGCAAAACTCGCCGGTACACTGCGGAGTCATTTCCAGTCATAGCAACCGACAACGGCCAACCATGCGCACCAGTCAATTTTTGCTCGCCACACAGAAAGAAACGCCTTCCGACGCGGTCGTGATCAGCCACCAGCTGATGCTGCGCGCCGGCATGATCCGCAAGCTCGCCTCCGGCCTGTACACCTGGCTGCCCATGGGCCTGCGAGTCATGCGCAAGGTTGAAGCCATCGTTCGCGAAGAGATGAACGCTGCAGGTTCTCTGGAAGTGTTGATGCCGAGCACCCAACCGGCCGAGCTGTGGCAGGAATCGGGGCGCTGGGAAGAGTACGGCCCTGAGCTGCTGCGCATCAAAGACCGCCACGGTCGCGACTTCTGCGCGGGCCCGACCCATGAAGAAGTGATCACCGATCTGATGCGCAACGAGTTGAGCAGCTACAAACAGCTGCCGATCAACCTGTACCAGATCCAGACCAAATTCCGTGACGAAATCCGCCCACGCTTCGGCTTGATGCGTGGCCGTGAATTCATCATGAAAGATGCTTACTCGTTCCACGCTGATCAGGCATCGCTGCAGGTCACCTATGACCGCATGCACCAAGCGTACTGCAACGTGTTTACCCGCTTGGGCCTGAAATTCCGTCCGGTTGAAGCCGACAACGGTTCGATCGGTGGCGCCGGTTCGCACGAATTCCACGTACTGGCCGAGTCCGGCGAAGACGACATCGTCTTCAGCAACGGTTCCGACTACGCGGCGAACATCGAAAAAGCCGAAGCGGTGCCACGCGAAACTTCGCGCCCTGCTCCGACCGAAGAGCTGCGCCTGGTCGATACGCCAGACACCAAAACCATCGCGGCGCTGGTGGAAAAATTCAATCTGCCGATTGAAAAGACCATCAAGACCCTGATCGTGCGCGCCGAAGAAGAAGGCAAGCTGATCGCGCTGGTCATCCGCGGCGACCACGAACTCAACGAAATCAAGGCTGCCCAGCAACCTGGCGTGGCCAGCCCGCTGGTCATGGCCACCGATGCCGAACTGCGTGACGCCATTGGCGCCGGCGCCGGCTCGCTCGGCCCGCTGAACCTGCCGCTGCCAATCATCATCGACCGTTCGGTCGAGCTGATGAGCGACTTCGGTATCGGCGCGAACATCGACGACAAGCACTACTTCGGCGTGAACTGGGAGCGTGATCTGCCGGTTCCGACCGTGGCTGACCTGCGCAACGTGGTCGCCGGCGATCCAAGCCCGGACGGCAAAGGCACCCTGGAAATCAAGCGCGGCATCGAAGTCGGGCACATCTTCCAGCTGGGCAACAAGTACAGCAAGGCGATGAAGTGCGAAGTGCTGGGCGAGAACGGCAAGCCAGTCACCCTGGAAATGGGTTGCTACGGCATCGGCGTATCTCGCGTGGTGGCTGCGGCCATTGAGCAGAACAACGACGCCAACGGCATCATCTGGAGCGACACCTTGGCGCCGTTCCAGATCGCTCTGGTGCCGCTGCGCTATGAAACCGAGCAGGTGCGCGAAGCCACCGACAAGCTGTACGCCGAACTGACAGCTGCCGGCTTCGAAGTGCTGCTGGACGATCGCGACAAGAAAACCAGCCCGGGCATCAAGTTCGCGGACATGGAGCTGATCGGCATTCCACACCGGATCGTGGTCAGCGACCGCGGCCTCGCCGAAGGCAACCTGGAATACAAGAGCCGTACCGAGCCGGAAGCGCAAGCGCTGCCGGTCGCCGATGTGGTGTCCTTCCTTCAGGCCCGTATCCGCCGCTGAAACCAGATAGAGACGTCATGTTCAAGCGAAACACCTTAGGCCTCGGTGGCACCGCCCTGTGCGGTGCCCTGCTGGTCAGCGGCTGTGCCAATCACATGTCACAACGCAGCGAGCACGAAGAGCGGGTCGAGCGAAAATTGCTCGACCACAGCCTGCAGATCGATGTCGGTGAGCCTAAGGAGCTTGAGCTGCCGCAGCGACGCGTAAAGATCAACGAGCAGAAGACCTTCGAAGTCACTGAGTTCGAAGTGACGCGTCGCTACGATCGCTACACGCCTTACCAGCCTTGGCGGGAGATCTATGAGATTCCGCTGGGCGCGGTAGCCGTGGTGGGCGGCATCGGCGCCAACGTGGTCAATGTGTTCGCCCTCGGCAACTTGCCGGACAGCGTCACCAAGGACTGGCTGAGCTATGGTTTTGCCGGGCTCAACCCGTTCATGAACGCGCAGTCCAACGGTCGTGCGCAACAGAACCTGGCCGGCATCGATGAACTCCAGCGCGACAAGCGTACGGAGTATTCGAGCCTGCCGTGGAGCGAACGCCCGGTGCAGGTCAAGGCTGGCAAACAGACCTTCGACATGACCACTGATCGTAACGGTGTGCTGCGCCTGAACCTGCTCGACAGTCCGTTTGCCGAAAATGACCTCAATCATGTCGGCAAACTGCAGATCAGCGTCGAAGACGCCAAGGATGACGTGCACTCTGACTCATCGCTGATGATCAGCAGTCATCTGCGCGGCAAGTTGCTGGAAGCGCACGGGCTGATTTATGACGACCTGGAAGACGACGAAGTGAGCCAGTGGGTGCACCGGGTCAAACGTCTGTCGGAACTGGGTCTGGAAGAAGAAGCCAGCGAGCTGGAACAAAGCCTGATCGAATTGACGCGCAACGATCCTGAGTTGCAGACCGAGTTTCTCAAGTCGCTGACCAAGGATGCCGGACGCTTGGTTGCAGATCCGGGACCGAATTAAAGCCAATCGCGAGCAGGCTCACTCCTACATTGGAACGCGCTTCAATGTGGGAGCGAGCCTGCTCGCGAAGAGGCCCTGACGCACACCGGAAAATTACCGTTCAAACAACTCCATCTGCTCAAACCCTCCGCGTAAATCCTCCAGCCTTACCCCAACCCCCAACAACCGCACCGGTTTCCCGCCGCGATTAAACGCCTGCGTCAGCATCAACTGATAACTGCCCAGATCCCGCCCTGCCCCGGCCTGCTCCAGTGTGGTCTGGGTGAAATCATGAAACTTCACTTTGACGAACGGCTTGCCCGGCCGATAACTGCTGTCGATCCGCGCCATACGGGTTTTCAGGGTTTCGAGCAGTTCGGGCAATTTATCCAGGCAACTGCGTAGATCCGGCAGATCAACGTCGTAGGTATTTTCCACACTGATCGACTGACGCCGGCTGTCGTTATGCACCAACCGATCATCGATCCCACGGGCCAGACTCCACAGTCGCTCGCCAAAACTGCCGAACTCGCGCACCAGCGCCAGCTTGTCCCACTCGCGCAAGTGCTGGCAGTCGACGATCCCCAGCTTGCCGAGCTTGTCGGCGGTGACCTTGCCGACGCCGTGCAACTTGCTCACCGGCAAACCGCTGACAAACTCCTCCACCTGATCCGGCGTAATAACGAACAGTCCATTGGGCTTTTTCCAGTCACTGGCGATTTTTGCCAGAAACTTGTTCGGCGCCACGCCCGCAGACACGGTGATGTGCAATTGATTGGAGACCCGCCGGCGAATGTCTTGGGCAATGCGTGTGGCACTGCCGCCGAAATGCGCGCTATCGGAAACATCCAGATAAGCCTCATCCAGCGACAGCGGTTCAATCAGGTCGGTGTAATCGCTGAAGATCGTGTGTATTTCTTTCGACGCTTCGCGATAGGCGTCCATGCGCGGCTTGACGATGGTCAGGTCCGGGCACAGCTTCAAAGCATGTCCCGAAGCCATCGCCGAACGCACGCCATAGGCCCGCGCTTCGTAATTGCAGGTGGCGATCACCCCGCGCCGGTCCGCCGAGCCACCCACCGCCAACGGCTTGCCGGCCAGACGCGGGTCATCGCGCATCTCGATGGCGGCGTAGAAACAGTCGCAGTCAATGTGGATGATTTTTCGCTGAGTCATGTCAGAAAAGGAAACGTGGCGAGCCGGATCGGCAGTATCTCACTGACACCTGTATATAGCACCAGTGGTATGAATGTTCTTTCTAGGCGGTAGGAAATGTCCTTTGAATTTATTTTATCAATCGACGAGAGGCATCCAATAGAGCTGAAAGCCTTGCGCCATCTGCCCTGCAGCAGGAAAAACACCCGACAAAAAGCGCTAACCGATTGAACCTCAACAGATTTTATCCAGATTGCGGGTTGACACCCCTGCGTTCCTCTGTAGAATGCCGACACACAGACGCGGGATGGAGCAGTCTGGTAGCTCGTCGGGCTCATAACCCGAAGGTCGTCGGTTCAAATCCGGCTCCCGCAACCAAACATCAAAAAAGGCTACTCGAAAGAGTGGCCTTTTTTGTGCGCGTCTGTTTTGTCGATTTCCTCTTTTTATAAAGAAGCAATCGCCAAACAGGAATTCTTTGCATTTCCGAAACTTAACGCACCACCTGCGACCGTTTGACGCGAATGCACACTTATTTGACCCTTTACGGGATTAGCGGTTGACACCTCGCCGTTCGCCTGTAGAATGCCGCCACACAGACGCGGGATGGAGCAGTCTGGTAGCTCGTCGGGCTCATAACCCGAAGGTCGTCGGTTCAAATCCGGCTCCCGCAACCAAACATCAAAAAAGGCTACTCGAAAGAGTGGCCTTTTTTGTATCTGTTGAAAAAGTCCTTTCGCAACAATGATCTGTCACTGTGCAGTGAACCGCTTGGGATCTTCAGAAGTCCTCACTTGCGACTATGCTTGAGTCGCAGGCAAGGCCTCTGCAATCCAGGAACTGCCCTCGCCGATACCCGGTGAGAGGCGTAGTATTTTGTGATTATTTTTTTCTACAGGGATTGGTAACTTGGCTGGATACCTCCATCCTGTCGCGCACAATCCAAGAGGTGATTGATGCGCGCCAACTCGTCTGATCCACAAGACACCGTCACAGCGGAACACCCGATCAAACCCGAGCGCCTGCGCTTGCTGGATCGGTTGAGCAAATACCGTCAGCCCATCGGGCTGGGGGTCACCTTGCTGTTGTTCGCCATTGCGCTGATTGCCTGTCGTCATCTGCTCGCCGAACTCGATCTCGATGCGTTGCACGACTCGATTCTTGACGTGCCGAAACCCGCCTTGCTCGGCGCCTTCGGTGCGACCGTGGTCGGCTTCATTATTCTGCTTGGCTATGAATGGTCGGCCAGTCGCTATGCCGGCGTGACCTTGCCGCCGCGCACATTGGCGCTGGGCGGCTTCACCGCGTTTGCGATTGGCAATGCGATCGGTCTGTCGCTGCTGTCCGGTGGCTCGGTTCGCTACCGTTTATATGCACGACTGGGTCTGGGGGCGTCGGAAGTCGCGCACATGACCTTGTTCGCCAGCCTGTCGCTGGGTTGCGCCTTGCCGCCGCTGGCTGCACTGGCAACGCTGAGCGACCTGCCTGCTGCCTCTCAAGCCCTGGGTTTGTCCGAAGGTCTGCTCGGCACGGTTGCCGCTGTTGTGCTGGCGCTTGGCGCAGTACTGGCTGTTGGCATCTACCGTCGGCGCCTGCCGGAACAACCGTTGCGCGACAACCTGCTGGTCAGGGTTGGCCGCCGCACGCTGCGTTTGCCGGGGCGTCGCCTGACCTTCCTGCAACTGATCATTACCGCCCTCGACGTTGCGGCTGCCGCCACGGTCCTTTATCTGTTGCTGCCGGAGGCGCCGCCGTTTGGTGCATTCCTGCTGGTGTACCTGTTGGCATTGGCGGCTGGTGTACTCAGCCATGTGCCCGGCGGTGTCGGTGTGTTCGAAGCGATTCTGCTGGCCGCTTTCGCCGACACGCTAGGTGCCGCACCACTGGCCGCGGCGCTGCTGCTGTATCGCCTGATCTATGTGGTGCTGCCGCTGCTGGTCGCCTGCGTATTCCTGCTGATCAACGAAGGCCAGCGCCTGTTTCAAACCCAGACCATGCGCGCGGCGTCCGGCCTGGCGGCACCGATTCTGGCGGTGTTGGTGTTCCTGTCCGGCGTGGTGTTGCTGTTTTCCGGCGCGACGCCCGAGATTGATACACGTCTGGAGCACATCGGTTTTCTTATCCCACATCGTCTGGTCGACGCCTCGCACTTCGGCGCCAGCCTGATCGGCGTGCTCTGCCTGATGCTCGCTCAGGGCCTGCGTCGGCGCTTGTCGGCGGCGTGGATGCTCACCACCATTCTGCTGCTGGTCGGCGCCCTGCTCTCGCTGCTTAAAGGTTTCGACTGGGAAGAAGCGACGCTGATGACCCTCACCGCAGCCCTGCTCGGTGTGTTCCGTCGCTCGTTCTATCGCCCGAGCCGCCTGACCGAACTGCCCTTCTCCCCCCTGTATCTGGTGGCCAGCCTCTGTGTGCTGGGTGCTTCGACGTGGCTGCTGCTGTTCGCCTATCAGGACGTGCCGTACAGCCATCAACTGTGGTGGCAGTTCACCCTCGACGCTGACGCCCCGCGTGGCCTGCGCTCGCTGCTCGGCGCTGCCGTGCTGTTGCTGGTCATCGCGCTGACCTGGCTGCTGCGCACCGCGCGCCCGGTCATTCACCTGCCGACGCCTGACGAGCTCGATCGCGCGGCGAAGATTCTGATGGCGTCGTCGCAACCCGACGGTGGCCTCGCGCTGACCGGTGACAAGGCGCTGCTGTTTCACCAGAACGACGAAGCGTTCCTGATGTACGCACGCCGTGGCCGCAGCCTGGTGGCGCTGTACGACCCGATCGGCCCCGGCCAGCAGCGCGCCGAGATGATCTGGCAGTTCCGCGACCTTTGTGACATTCACCACGCCCGCCCGGTGTTCTATCAGGTGCGCGCGGAGAACCTGCCGTACTACATGGACATCGGCCTGACCGCGATCAAACTCGGCGAAGAAGCCCGGGTCGATCTGCTTCGCTTTGACCTGGAAGCCAAGGGCAAAGAGATGAAGGACCTGCGATACACCTGGAACCGTGGCACACGCGATGGCTTGTCGCTGGAGATCCACGAGCCGGGCCAAGCGCCGATGGACGAATTGAAAGTGATTTCCGATGCGTGGCTGACCGGCAAGAACGTGCGTGAGAAAGGCTTCTCCCTCGGCCGCTTCAGCGACGATTACCTGAAGCATTTCCGCATCGCGGTGATTCGCTTCGAAGGTCGCCCGGTGGCATTCGCCAACCTGCTCGAGACTTACAGCCATGACTTGGCCAGTCTCGACCTGATGCGTGCGCACCCGGACGCCCCCAAGCTGACCATGGAATTCATGATGGTCGGCCTGATTCAACACTATAAGAGTCACGGATACGCGCGCTTCAGCCTGGGCATGGTGCCGTTGTCGGGGTTGCAACCCCGGCGTGGTGCACCGCTGACCCAGCGTCTGGGCTCGATGGTTTTCCGCCGTGGTGAGCAGCTGTACAACTTCCAAGGCTTGCGCCGCTTCAAAGACAAGTTCCAGCCTGACTGGGAACCCCGTTATATGGCCGTGCCCGCCGGACTCGATCCGCTGGTGGCGCTGGCCGACACTGCTGCCCTGATCGCGGGCGGCTTGACTGGATTGGTGAAACGCTGATGATTCAACGCTCCCTGAAGTACATCCTGGCCGCACTGATCGTGCTGGCCGTGATTGCCGGCGGCGGTTTCTGGTACCTGAAACGCCCGGCACCGGAACCGACGCTCGAACCTGTTACGGCGGCAGACGGCACCGTTTTGACCCGCGTCATCCCCGGCACCAAACCCAAGGCGCAGGTGCTGGTCGCGGTCAACGACGACCAGAAACTCTCTGAAAAACAACTGACCACCCTGAGCCGCAGCGCCTCGGCGCAAATCGTTCAGGTGATTCTGCCCAAGGACTGCCTGCTGCAAAGCCGCGCCCTGCAAACCGGTCTGCGCGAACTGAACGGCCCGGCTACGCTGGTCAGCGGTATCGGCCCCGGCGCGGTACTGGCCTGGCGTTGGTTGTCTGAGCAAAAGGACGACAAGGCCCAAGCGATTTCCGTGGACCTGGCGCTGGAAAAACCCGGCTGCACTCACCTGTTGCCGAAATCCGCCGCCCACGGCCACTGGCTGGTGGCGTGGAACGACAACCCGGACGACGCCAGCGCAGGTTTCGTGCGCGATCAACCGAACGCCGAAACCAGCATCAGTGACTACGACATCAACCTGCCGCAAGTGCTCAACAACGAACTGCGCAAGATCCTCGTCGGCGGCGACAAGGCCAACGGCGGTCTGGCGATCCCGGTGGTTGAAGTGCCGGCCGGTCAAGCCAAGGACACCGTGACCCTGTTCCTTTCCGGTGACGGCGGCTGGCGCGATCTCGACCGCGACGTGGCGGGCGAGATGGCCAAGATCGGCTACCCGGTGGTCGGCATCGACACCCTGCGCTACTACTGGCAGCACAAGAGCCCGGAGCAAAGCGCGCTGGACCTGACCGAACTGATGCAGCACTACCGGCAGAAATGGGGCACCAAGCGCTTCATCCTCACCGGTTACTCGTTCGGTGCCGACGTTCTGCCGGCGATCTACAACCGCCTGCCGGAAACCGAGCAGCAGCGTGTAGACGCTATCATCCTGCTGGCCTTCGCCCGCACCGGCAGCTTCGAAATCGAAGTCGAAGGCTGGCTGGGCAATGCCGGCAAAGAAGCCGCCACCGGCCCGGAGATGGCCAAGCTGCCAGCGGCCAAGGTTGTGTGCATCTACGGTGAAGAAGAGACCGATGAAAGTGGCTGCACGGACAAGACTGCCGTGGGCGAGGCAGTAAAACTGCCTGGTGGCCACCACTTCGACGAGAACTACCCAGCGCTGGCCAAGCGCTTGGTGGATTTGATCGAGAAGCGTCAGAGCAAGGACTCGGTCGCCGAAGAGTGATCTGAGCCACGCCCACAAAAAGCCCCCGCAACTTCGCAGTTACGGGGGCTTTTTACATCTCGGACGATGAACCCGTTCCCCTGTAGGAGCGAGCCTGCTCGCGATAGCGCAGTGTCAGCCACCTGGTTGCCAACTGACACACCGCTATCGCGAGCAGGCTCACTCCTACAGGGGATGGCGCTGGATTCGAGATTTTGTGCAGTGACCGCAAATCTCTTGACTCTTCAGGAAGCTAAAAACGCCAAGTGTCCACATTCCATAAAACGTGGACACCTGCTTGATTGGCATTATCGAATCTCAACTCCACACTCATTCATCTGCCGAACAATCACCCACAAAACCGCCAGCAACGTTCAGTTTCGTTTACGTCTGGTCTCGCAATATCAGATGACGCCCACAGACCTTGTAGGCAAACTCCGAAACTCTTGCTGGGGCGCCGTGCCGCTCTGTTGCGCTGTTTTTCGACGGGATACTCTCCGGACGTCGCTGACCCATTCAGCGATCGGGTGTGGTAACCCGGTTAGGCAAAGTGCAACAGTGCCTGCATCACGACATCAGCCGTTCTTTTACGCCTGTAATTTACTGTCATGGCAGCTGTACGTGGGAGACCTTCGGGTCTGCCGGTTTCTTTGCTCTCCCGGTTTACCACCCTGCGTACAGCTGCCACCCATTCGTGTGGTAACGAATGCGGCAGCTCCTCGTTTTAGGAGCAAAACAATGAGCAAAGAAAGTCCGTCAACGCCATCTGATCTTAAAACCATCGGCTTCACCCCCTTCCTCTACAACTCGGATCAAGCGTTCTTCAACGTCCGCTCCGGCATCCCGATTCTCGATGCCTTGTCCCAATCCTCCGACCTGCTATCCCTCGCAAAATCCTTCGCCGAGGATGCAGCCTTCATCAAAGACACCGACCGCCATGCCTGGGCCGCGCATTATCTGACAGTGATGGGCAAAGCCTTGATTGATGATGTGATCCAAGCGCTGATCCCACGACCTGCTCGCACAAAGACCGAATCCGAAGAAGAATTGCCTGAAAGCCACTAACACCACAGAACCCTTGTGGGAGCGAGCTTGCTCGCGAAAGCGGTGGATCAGCCACCACATGTCTCGACTGACACTCAGCCTTCGCGAGCAAGCTCGCTCCCACATAGGATTTGCAGTGGATTGGAAGTTTATGTGCGGGCACAAAAAAGCCCCCGGCAGCCTTGAAGCTGACGGGGGCCTTTAATTTGAGGCCTGGCTTACATTTCCACCTGCGTCCCCAACTCAATCACCCGATTCAGCGGCAGATTGAAGAAGCGCAAATTACCATTGGCATTCTTCAACATGAACGCAAACAGCGCCTCACGCCAACGCGCCATGCCTTCCAGCTTCGAGGCAATCACCGTTTCGCGGCTGAGGAAGTAAGTGGTGCGCATCGGGCTGAAATCCAGATCATCCAGATGACACAGCTTCAGCGCCTGCGGCACGTCCGGCTCGTCAGTGAAGCCAAAGTGCAGGATCACCCGGAAGAAGCCCTCCCCGTGCGCTTCCACTTCGAAGCGTCGCGATGGCGGTACGCGCGGGATGTCTTCGTAGACCACCGTCAGCAATACCACTTGCTCATGCAACACCTGGTTATGCAGCAGGTTATGCAACAGTGCATGCGGCACGGCGTCGGAGCGCGCGGTGAGGAACACCGCAGTGCCCTGCACCCGATGCGGCGGTTGCACGCGGATGCTGCTGATGAAGATCGGCAGTGGCAGCGCGCCTTCGTCGAGACGATCGACCAGCAGTTGTTTACCGCGCTTCCAGGTGGTCATCAGCACGAACAGCGCGATACCGGCGATCACCGGGAATGCGCCGCCCTGAACGATCTTCGGCACGTTGGCGGCGAAGTACAGACCGTCCACCAGCAGGAAGCCGATCAGCACCGGCACCGCAAGGATCGGTGGCCATTTCCACAGCAGCAGCATAACCGCCGACACCAGAATGGTGGTCATCAGCATGGTGCCCGTCACTGCCACGCCATAGGCCGAGGCCAGTGCGCCGGAGGATTCGAAGCCCAGCACCAGCAGCACAACGCCAACCATCAGCGCCCAGTTCACCGCGCCGATGTAAATCTGGCCCTGCTCATCACTGGAGGTGTGCTGGATGTACATGCGCGGGATGTAACCGAGCTGAATCGCCTGACGTGTCAGGGAGAACGCGCCGGAAATCACCGCTTGCGAAGCGATCACCGTGGCCAGCGTCGACAGACCGACCAGCGGAATCAGCGCCCAGCTCGGCGCCAGCAGATAGAACGGGTTACGCGCCGCTTCCGGGTTGTCCAGCAGCAACGCACCCTGGCCGAAGTAGTTCAGCACCAGCGCCGGCAGCACCAGCAGGAACCACGCCCGGGCAATCGGCTTGCGACCAAAGTGGCCCATGTCGGCGTACAGCGCTTCGGCACCGGTCAGGGCCAGCACCACGGCGCCGAGGATCGCCACGCCCATGCCGGTGTGGACCATGAAGAAACGCACGGCCCAGACCGGATTCAGCGCATGCAGCACTTCTGGCGTGTGGCTGATGCCATACACACCGAGGGCGCCGAGGACGAGGAACCAGGTGACCATGATCGGCCCGAACAAGATGCCGATCCGCGCCGTACCGTGACGCTGGATCAGAAACAGTCCGACCAGCACCACCAGCGACAGCGGCACCACCCAATGGTCGATACCCTCAAACGCCAGCCCCAGACCTTCAATCGCCGACAGCACGGAAATCGCCGGGGTGATCATGCTGTCGCCGTAAAACAGCGCCGCACCGATCAGTCCGCACACCACCAGCAACGAGCGCAACTTCTTGCGATGCCCGGCCGCGCGACGAGCCAGTGCGGTGAGCGCCATGATGCCGCCCTCACCCTGGTTGTCGGCGCGTAGCACGAACATCATGTATTTGATCGACACGACCCAGATCAGCGACCAGAAGATCAACGACAGAATGCCCAGCACGCCGTCGTGATTGACCGGTACGCCGTAACCGCCGGAAAACACTTCTTTGAGGGTGTACAACGGGCTGGTGCCGATGTCGCCGTAAACTACCCCGACTGCCGCGACCAGCATGCTCAGCGGCTTGGTTGCCGAACCCTCGGCGCCTGCCGCATGACTACTTGCCTGACCCATCCAACACTCCTACTTCTCAGAACCGGCTTCTTTGAATGAAGCACTATGCTTTGTGGTGCAGCATGCGCTGTTTTACCTGTTGTTACAGACGTTTTGTTGACTGTAAAAAATTGGTAAAGCTCAACGGCGCGAAGCATAGCGCAGCACTCGTCGTATTTCCCGGCATAAAGCTGGTCAAGTGCGCTCCTCACCGCTAGAATTGCGCACTTTTTGATCAGAGGCGCGCCCTAAGCGCCCATCCGTCGGCTTTCGCACCAAGAAAGCGATGTCACAAAATACCGAGGTTAGACATGTCCACCACTCCTGCGCCGGCCAATCCAAAGGTTGGCTTTGTATCTCTGGGTTGCCCGAAAGCACTGGTCGACTCCGAGCGCATCCTGACCCAGCTGCGCATGGAAGGCTATGACGTGGTGTCCACCTATCAGGACGCCGACGTGGTCGTGGTCAATACCTGCGGTTTCATCGATTCGGCCAAGGCTGAGTCGCTGGAAGTGATCGGCGAAGCGATCAAGGAAAACGGCAAGGTGATCGTCACCGGTTGCATGGGCGTGGAAGAAGGCAACATCCGCAACGTGCACCCGAGCGTGCTGGCCGTGACCGGTCCGCAGCAGTACGAGCAAGTGGTCAACGCCGTGCACGAAGTGGTGCCGCCGCGTAAAGATCACAACCCGCTGATCGACCTGGTGCCGCCGCAAGGCATCAAACTGACCCCGCGCCACTACGCTTACCTGAAGATTTCCGAAGGCTGCAACCACAGCTGCTCGTTCTGCATCATCCCATCAATGCGCGGCAAACTGGTCAGCCGTCCGGTCGGTGATGTACTCGACGAAGCTCAGCGCCTGGTCAAATCCGGCGTTAAAGAGCTGTTGGTGATCTCGCAAGACACCAGCGCCTACGGCGTTGACGTGAAATACCGCACCGGCTTCTGGAACGGCGCGCCGGTGAAAACCCGCATGACCGAACTCTGCGAAGCGCTGAGCACCCTCGGCGTCTGGGTCCGTCTGCACTACGTTTACCCGTACCCGCACGTTGACGAGCTGATCCCGCTGATGGCTGCCGGCAAGATCCTGCCGTACCTGGACATCCCGTTCCAGCACGCCAGCCCGAAAGTCTTGAAGTCGATGAAACGCCCGGCGTTCGAAGACAAGACCCTGGCGCGGATCAAGAACTGGCGCGAAATCTGCCCGGATTTGATCATCCGTTCGACCTTCATCGTCGGCTTCCCGGGCGAAACCGAAGAAGACTTCCAGTACCTGCTGAACTGGCTGACCGAAGCCCAGCTCGACCGCGTCGGCTGCTTCCAGTACTCGCCGGTTGAAGGCGCTCCGGCCAATGATCTGGATCTGGAAGTGGTGCCGGACGAGGTCAAGCAAGATCGTTGGGATCGCTTTATGGCGCACCAGCAGGCGATCAGCTCGGCCCGCCTGCAAATGCGCATCGGCCGTGAGATTGAAGTGCTGGTTGACGAAGTTGACGAGCAAGGCGCGGTTGGCCGCTGCTTCTTCGACGCCCCGGAAATCGATGGCAATGTGTTTATCGATAACGGCAGCAATTTGAAGCCTGGCGACAAGGTCTGGTGCAAGGTGACTGACGCTGACGAATATGATCTGTGGGCTGAGCAGATCTGATCTGATCTGAAGATCAAAAGCCCCTCACCCTAACCCTCTCCCGGAGGGAGAGGGGACTGATCGAGGTGTTCTTGCGAGCTGCACCGACCTGAACGTTCGAGTCGAACTCAGGTTTTGAACAGCACGAAGATCAGCTCCCTTCCCCCTCGCCCCCTTGGGGGAGAGGGTTGGGGTGAGGGGGTGAGCTCTTGCTGGCGACAGAAACAGCCAGCCAGACACCGCAAAAAATACAAAAAGCCCCGCTCTTTTTACGAGATGCGGGGCTTTTTTACGGCTATCGTTTAGCGGGGGACGGACTCCCTTGAAACGGACAAGAGGCAGACGGGCATGCGTCACCATTCGGTCATCCACACGCCGAAACTCAGCGATTACCAGGAACTGACCCGGGTCTGGGAGGCCTCGGTCCGTGCGACCCATGATTTTCTGCCGGACAGCTATATCGAACTGCTGCGCAATCTGGTGCTCACCCGCTATCTCGATGCAGTAATGCTGATCTGCACCAAGGATGCTAACCAGCGCATCACCGGATTTGCCGGAGTTGCAGCGGGCAAGATTGAAATGTTGTTCATCGATCCCGAACATCGTGGCCAGGGCTTGGGCAAGAAACTGCTCACCTACGCGATGCAGCACTTGAATGCCGATGAACTCGACGTCAACGAGCAGAACCCACAAGCCTTGGGCTTTTACTTCAAGCAGGGTTTTGAGGTGATCGGCCGTTCGGAGGTGGATGGCATGGGCCAGCCGTATCCGTTGCTGCACATGCGCCTGCGACAAAATCAGCAACGCTCAGGCAACGGCTGATACACCAGGGAACCCCTGTGGGAGCGAGCTTGCTCGCGAATGCGGTGTACCAGTCACTGCACACATAGACTGGCAGGACGCCTTCGCGAGCAAGCTCGCTCCCACATTGAATTCAGCGCCTGTAAATGGAACCGGGCTTAACCGGCGCCACACAGGTACAATGCCCACCCCTTTTTTGTTACGGCCCTGTCATGACTGACCCGATTCGCCTCTCCAAACGCCTCATCGAACTGGTCGGTTGCTCCCGCCGGGAGGCCGAGCTGTTCATTGAGGGCGGCTGGGTAACCGTTGACGGCGAAGTCATTGACGAGCCGCAGTTCAAGGTCGGCGAGCAGAAGGTCGAGCTGGACAAGGACGCCAAGGCCACCGCACCAGAGCCGGTGACCATCCTGCTCAACGCGCCGGCTGGCATGGATGTCGAGACCGCCATGCAATCGCTGAGCGCCGAAACCCTCAGCGAAGAACACCGATTCAGCAAGCGCCCGTTGCGCGGGCACTTCCTGCGCCTGACCGCCAGCGCCGACCTGCAAGCCAAGGCTAGCGGCCTGCTGGTGTTCACTCAGGACTGGAAAATCCTCCGCAAACTCACCGCCGACGCCGCGAAGATCGAGCAGGAATACGTGGTCGAGGTCGAAGGTGACATGGTCGCCCACGGCCTCAACCGTTTGCAGCACGGCCTGACCCACAAGGGCAAGGAGCTGCCGCCAGTCAAGGCCAGCTGGCAGAACGAAAACCGGCTGCGCTTCGCCATGAAAAACCCGCAGCCCGGCATCATCGCCCAGTTCTGCGAAGCGGTGGGCCTGAAGGTCATCGGCATCCGTCGCATCCGCATCGGCGGCGTCTCGATCGGCAAGGTCCCGGTTGGCCAATGGCGCTACCTGTCCGGCAAAGAGAAGTTCTAAGACTTCCACTGCCGCCACACATTCCGGCAGCGCGCCCGCGTGCTGCCCACAACGCTTATCAGGATTACTCACATGATTCATAACGACGTACTGCGCAGCGTGCGCTACATGCTCGACATCAGCGACAAGAAAGTTGTCGAAATCATCAAGCTCGGCGGCATGGAAGTAGCGCTCGCCGACGTAGTGACCTGGCTCGACAAGAAAGAAGAAGACGAAGAAGGTTTCGTGCGCTGCCCGGACGAAGTCATCGCGCACTTCCTCGACGGTCTGGTGATCTTCAAGCGGGGCAAGGACGAAAGCCGTCCGCCGCAGCCGATCGAAGTGCCGGTGACCAACAACATCATCCTGAAAAAGCTGCGCGTGGCCTTCGAACTGAAAGAAGACGACATGCACGCGATCCTCAAGGCCGCCGAGTTCCCGGTGTCCAAGCCTGAGCTGAGTGCGCTGTTCCGCAAGGTCGGCCACACCAACTACCGCCCGTGCGGCGACCAGTTGCTGCGCAACTTCCTCAAGGGGCTGACCCTGCGCGTTCGCCCGGCCTGATCCCCTTCTGCGGTGGCGACTGATGGTCGCCGCCGCAACGCATGACCGCTCATTCCCTCTGAAAATAGTGGCTCCGCTTTTCGCGGCTGACGACTAGGGTGTATTGATCCCTAGCACTCAGGACTCGCCATGCACCCGTATTTCTCCC
Organism: Pseudomonas sp. 29; assembly: GCF_002754355.1. NCBI lineage: Bacteria > Pseudomonadati > Pseudomonadota > Gammaproteobacteria > Pseudomonadales > Pseudomonadaceae > Pseudomonas > Pseudomonas sp. 29. Next base: position 4,289,592 of record NZ_PEEY01000001.1, on the reverse strand, counting down.
TGCAAGGCCGCACCGCTCTGGTGACCGGCGGCACCCGTGGTATCGGCAAAATGATCGCCAAAGCCTTTGTCGAGGCTGGCGCGCGCGTCTATGTCTGCTCGCGCGACGCCGAAGCCTGCCATCAAACCGCGGAAGAACTCAGCGCCTTGGGCAAGTGTCACGGCGTGGCGGCGAATCTGGCGACGGAAGAAGGCGTGCAGGAACTGGCCGCGCGCCTGGGCGAGCAGATCACGCATCTGGATATTCTGGTGAACAACGCCGGCACTACTTGGGGCGCGCCGCTGGAGAGCTACCCGGTCAAGGGTTGGGAAAAAGTCATGCAGCTCAACGTGACGTCGGTGTTCAGTTGCATCCAGCAGTTTCTACCGTTGTTGCGCAAAGCGGGTTCGGCGGCGAACCCGGCACGGATCATCAACATCGGTTCAGTGGCGGGGATTTCTTCGTTTGGCGAGCAGGCGTATGCCTACGGGCCAAGTAAGGCCGCCCTGCATCAATTGTCGCGGATTCTCGCGCGGGAACTGGTGAGCCAGCACATCAACGTCAACGTGATTGCGCCGGGGCGCTTCCCGAGCAAGATGACCCAGCATATTGGCAATGACCAGCAGGCATTGGCCGAGGATACCGCGCTGATTCCGATGAAGCGTTGGGGGCGTGAAGAGGAAATGGCGGCGTTGGCGATCAGTCTGGCGAGTACGGCTGGGGCCTATATGACCGGGAATATTATTCCGCTGGATGGTGGGTTCAGTCTGTAGATCGGCGGCGCGGCCTTCGCGAGCAAGCTCGCTCCCACAGGGATCTTGTGCACGCCATAGATCAAATGCGGGAGCGAGCTTGCTCGCGAAGAGGCCAGCCCTGCCAGCACCAGACCTCATGCGGGACGGGTTATCATGCCCACCCCTGCCCCGCTTCGAATGCAAACCATGACTTACAGCGTCTCCCCCATCGGCTTCGTGCGCTCCTGCTTCAAGGAGAAATTCGCCATCCCCCGTCAACCGCAACTGGCCCCCGCCGCCCGTGGCGTGCTGGAACTGGTGGCGCCGTTCGATCAGGGTGACGCCGTGCAAGGGCTGGAGCAGGTCAGTCACGTCTGGCTGCTGTTTCTGTTCCATCAGGCACTGGAAGACAAACCACGGCTGAAAGTCCGCCCACCGCGACTGGGCGGCAACAAATCCATGGGCGTATTCGCCACCCGTGCCACCCATCGACCAAACGGCATCGGCCAATCGGTGGTGAAACTGGACAACGTCGAAGCCAATCGGTTGTTCATCTCCGGGATCGACTTGCTCGACGGCACGCCGATTCTCGACATCAAGCCCTACGTGCCTTACGCCGACATCATTCCCAACGCCGCCAACAGCATCGCCAGCGCCGCGCCGCAGTTGATTGACGTGCAGTGGACGGACTCAGCGCTGAAACAAGCGCACACACACGCTCAGCGCCTTGGCGAACCCTTGGTTGAGCTGATTGAACAGTGCCTGGCCCAGGATCCGCGTCCGGCCTATCAAACCCCGGCGCCTGAACGCGAGTACGGTGCGCAATTCTGGGATCTGGATGTGCGCTGGCATTACCCGACGCCAGAGCAGATCCGCGTGCTCGAAGTGATTCCTGCCACAGCCTGAGGCCGCACCCACATGGATCGTGGCAGGCATGAAGGAAATGTTTCGGGCATAAAAAAGCCCCCATTGCCTGCATAGGCAATGGGGGCTTTTTAAGGGGGGCTTACTTCTCGACGAACGCACGCTCGATCAGGTAATCACCCGGCTCGCGCATCCGCGCCGAGATCTTCAGGCCGAAGCTGTCGAGCACTTCGCTGGTCTCGTCGAGCATGCTCGGGCTACCGCAGATCATCGCGCGGTCGTCCTGCGGGTTGATCGGTGGCAGGCCGATGTCGCTGAACAGCTTGCCGCTGCGCATCAGGTCGGTCAGGCGACCCTGATTCTCGAAAGGCTCGCGGGTCACGGTCGGGTAGTAGATCAGCTTGTCACGCAGCGCCTCGCCGAAGAACTCGTTCTGCGGCAAGTGCTCGGTGATGAATTCGCGATACGCGACTTCGTTGACGTAACGCACACCGTGAACCAGGATCACTTTTTCAAAGCGCTCGTAGGTTTCCGGGTCCTGAATCACGCTCATGAACGGCGCCAGACCGGTGCCGGTGCTCAGCAGGTACAAGTGCTTGCCCGGGTTCAGGTCGTCGAGAACCAGGGTGCCGGTAGGCTTCTTCGAGATGATGATCTCGTCGCCTTCCTTCAAGTGCTGCAGTTGCGAGGTCAGCGGGCCGTCCTGCACCTTGATGCTGAAGAACTCCAGATGCTCTTCCCAGTTCGGGCTGGCGATCGAGTAAGCGCGCATAAGCGGGCGGCCGTTGGGCTGTTGCAGGCCGATCATCACGAACTGACCGTTCTCGAAGCGCAGGCCCGGATCGCGGGTGCACTTGAAGCTGAACAGAGTGTCGTTCCAGTGATGAACACTGAGGACACGCTCGTGGTTCATGTTGCTCATGTACGTTTGACTCCTGGAGATTGGGTCTGCGCTGGCTTTTGAAGGCGACGGTGCGCAATTGCATCGCATTCTAATAGCGACGACAATATCTGTTAACTGGATTATTAAGATAAGGGTTATCGGTTATATCGATATGCGATTTACTCTCCGTCAACTGCAAGTCTTCGTCGCCGTCGCCCAGCAGGAAAGCGTATCCCGTGCTGCGGGTCTGCTCAACCTCTCGCAGTCGGCCGCCAGCACGTCGATCACCGAACTCGAGCGCCAATCCAGCTGCCAGCTGTTCGACCGCGCCGGCAAACGGCTGAGCCTCAACGCCCTCGGCAAACAGCTCTTGCCGCAGGCGGTGGCCCTGCTCGATCAGGCCAAGGAAATCGAAGACCTGCTCAACGGCAAATCCGGTTTCGGCTCGCTGTCGGTGGGCGCGACGCTGACCATCGGCAATTATCTGGCGACCCTGCTGATCGGCAGTTTCATGCAGCGCCACCCGGAAAGCCAGGTGAAGCTGCACGTACAGAACACGGCCAATATCGTGCAACAAGTCGCCCACTACGAAATTGATCTGGGTCTAATCGAAGGCGATTGTAGCCACCCGGACATCGAAGTGCAGAGCTGGGTTGAAGATGAGCTGGTGGTGTTCTGCGCGCCGCAGCATCCGCTGGCCCAACGCGGCAGCGCGACCATGGAAGAACTGACTCGCGAGGCATGGATTCTGCGTGAACAGGGTTCCGGCACGCGGCTGACCTTCGATCAGGCCATGCGTCACCATCGCAGCGCACTGAATATCCGTCTGGAGCTGGAACACACCGAAGCGATCAAACGCGCGGTGGAATCAGGACTAGGGATTGGCTGCATCTCGCGGCTGGCGCTGCGTGATGCGTTCCGCCGCGGCAGCCTGGTGCCGGTGGAAACGCCGGATCTGGATCTGGCGCGACAGTTCTACTTCATCTGGCACAAACAGAAATATCAGACTTCTGCCATGCGCGAATTTCTCGATCTGTGCCGCGCTTTCACCGCCGGGGTGCAGCGCAGCGACGAGATCGTTTTGCCGACAATCGCTTAAAGCAGAATCACTGCCCACACCAGCGCGATCATGCTCAATGCCACGAATTGTGCGGCGCTGCCCATGTCCTTGGCATTCTTCGACAGTGGATGCAGTTCCAGCGAGATGCGGTCAATGGCCGCTTCTACCGCCGAATTCAGCAACTCGACGATCAGCGCCAACAGGCACACAGCGATCAACAGCGCTTGTTCGACACGGCTGACACTGAGGAAGAACGTCAGCGGAATCAGCACCACATTGAGCAGTACCAGTTGGCGGAACGCCGCTTCACCAGTGAAAGCTGCGCGCAGGCCATCCAGCGAGTAACCGGAGGCATTGAGGATACGTTTCAGGCCGGTCTGGCCCTTGAAAGGTGACATAAAGTAGAAACCAACCAAAAAGGAGTGGGAAAGCTAGATCAACAAAAGTCAAAAAAGCGTGAAGACGCCAGCCATTATTGGCTCGGAATTGACTCAAGTTGTTGCAGCAGTAAAGCCGCTTGCGTGCGAGTGCGCACATTCAGCTTGCGAAAGATCGCCGTGACGTGGGCCTTGATGGTCGCTTCCGACACGCTCAGTTCATAGGCAATCTGCTTGTTCAACAGGCCTTCGCAGACCATGGTCAACACGCGAAACTGCTGCGGCGTCAGGCTGGCGAGGCCATCGCTGGCGGCTTTGGCTTCGTCGGAAACACTGACCGCCTCGAACGCTTGTGGCGGCCAGAACACATCGCCATCGAGCACTTTGCGCACCGCTTCCTGAATCACGCTGAGGTCGCTGGACTTGGGAATAAAACCACTGGCGCCGAACTCACGGGATTTGACCATCACCGAAGCTTCTTCCTGCGCCGAAACCATCACCACCGGAATCTGCGGGTACTGCCCGCGCAGCATGACCAACCCGGAAAACCCGAAAGCGCCGGGCATGTTCAAGTCCAACAGGACCAGATCCCAATCAGCCTTTTCGGTCAGACGCGCTTCCAGCTCGGCGATGCTCGCCACTTCCACCAGCCGTACATCCGGGCCAAGGCCCAGCGTCACCGCTTGATGCAGGGCGCTGCGAAACAGGGGGTGATCATCGGCAATCAGGATGTCGTATGTGGCCATTTTTCAAATGATCCTGTTTTTGATGGCAGACCCGGAGCATTCCGGTCTGGCCAAAGCAACTCAAGATGCCGCTTTCAAGCGATATCCACAGGGGCACGTTCAACGCCAATCATCAGCAAACACGGCGTTTCAAACCTTGGCCGCACCCTAATCGGCGCCAAGCATGCCCAGCGAAGACGGGGTGGTCAAGCAGCACGGCCGCTGGCTTGTACAGTATGGGCCACTATTGGGCCAACTCCGGCTGCGGCTTTCGTATATAAGGCAACAACTCGGCGTGGGCCGGCGTCGCTTCATTCATGTCCAGTTGCTGTTTGGCGCCGAGGTAATGTTGGCTGAACACGTCGAAATAGGCGTCCAGAGCCGAGGCGGCGTCGCTGTCACCGGCCAGCTCCAGGCACAACGCCGCGACTTCGGCGGTGCACAGGTGCTCACTGCGGGTCGAACGGCGCAAGCGGTAGCGCGAGAGTTTATCGGGCAGCAGACTGAGAATCGGCAAGCGATCGAAATACGGGCTCTTGCGGAAAATCTTCCGCGCTTCGGTCCAGGTCGCATCCAGCAGAATGAACAACGGGCGCTTGCTGCTATCGATCGCGACAGTATTGGTCACTCGCGAGGGCTCCACGTATTCGCCGGGAAACACCAGGTACGGTTGCCATTGCGGGTCATTGAGCAGCGCCAGCATCTGCGGATCGGGCTCGGTACGCGACCAGATAAACGCATGGTTATCGCGCACCACGTCGGCAATCAGCCAACCGGTGTTGCTCGGTTTGAACACTTCCTTGCCGGTCATGATCAGGCACACGCCCGACCGCGTCTCGACACTAGGTCGCCAGGCGCACAGGCAATGGCTGATGATCACCCGGCAATCGCGGCAACGTTCGGAGCGAAAGCCACGGGCCTGAATCGGCTTGATGCCCTCGTCCTCGCGCTGATCGCGCAAGCGGGCTACGGCGTTGGGGGCATGATGGGTCACGGGCAACGCCTTACGGCAGGAAAACTCGACACGCACAGCACTCGGCAAGGCTATAAAGGCCGGCAGTTTACCAGAGCGGCGAGTGCAAACCTGTACCGTCCCGACCGGCTCCCCTATAATCCGGCGCCACTGAACGCACAGCCACAGGGCTGGTCGAACCACCAGTCACTGAATCAGGAGAGTTTCATGCTGCGCCTTATCGTTCCTACCGCTGCCATTCTGCTGGCGTCGTCCTTCACCGCTCAGGCTGCATCCCTGAGTGAGCAGAATCTGAACCGCGAGCTGCGCAACGTCGCCGCACAAAGCAGCGTCGGCACGCCACGCGCCATCAGTGAAGACATTCTTGATCAGGGCTTTACCGTGGAAGGCACGCAGTTGATCAACCACCTGAGCGTGCAGAAGAGCCACGCCGACAAAATGCGCGCTGACCCTAAAGCCGTGTATTTCCAGTTGGGCGCCTCGGTGTGCAATAACCCGTCGTTCCGCAAGCTGATGGCCAAGGGTGCGATCATGCGTTACGACTTCACTGAAGTGAAAACCAACAAAGCGATCGGCTCCGCCAGCTACCAGGAATCGGATTGCCCGAAAGCCGCCCCGGCGAAGAAGAAGTAATCATCGCGAATTGGCGCGCCGCTGTTCATCCTCGGCGCGCAGTTCGGCCAGCAAGGCCTGTAGATAGTGGGAACGGCGCTCGCCGCCCGCCAACCGCCGGCAGCACTCCTCTTCGAGACTGAGTTGATTGGTCTCGGCTGCCGCTTTCAACATCCGATACAGCTGCGTATCGATCTCCAGAATCACTCTGGCCATATGTCCCGCCTCCTTGCCACCCACGAATCCTTGAATTGCATGCGCCTGGCCTACGGTCGTTGACGCAAAGCTGTCGTACGGCGCCTGTACGTTAGTTAATCAGAGGGATTGCCGCTTGGCGCACGTTCGGACGAGCGGTGAAGCAACGCGCGGAAAATCAATAAACGATTGCCAGCCAAAACTTTACGGCGCAATGATCAAGTCAGCGCAAATCCGTGCGAGGGTCTAGATTCAGTGTATTCCCGATCTTTTTTCAACGGCAGGCAAGGAACTGCCGATCGTGTGTTTTTTGCAGCGCGGCACTGACCCCGCTCGTCAGGGCCGACGCCCTGTGCAGAAGGAGACGTTGAATGCCTTACCAACCGAATGACCTCTTGAGCCGTCATTTTCAGGAAAGCGGTCCCGACCTCATCAGTAAGGTCGAAGAACAACTCAACCGTGTTTCACCCAACAGCCCGAATATTCCCATCTACCGCGACATGATCCTGACCGTGCTGCGCATGGCCCAGGAAGACCATAACCGCTGGAATGCCAAGATCACCTTGCAAGCCCTGCGCGAACTGGAGCAGGCGTTTCGGGTACTGGAGCAATTCAAGGGCCGACGCAAAGTCACCGTATTCGGTTCGGCGCGCACACCGGTCGAACATCCGTTGTATGCGATGGCCCGCGAACTCGGTGCAGCCTTGACCCGCTCGGGGATGATGGTCATCACCGGGGCTGGCGGCGGCATCATGGCCGCCGCGCACGAAGGTGCCGGCCGCGATCACAGCCTCGGGTTCAATATCACCCTGCCCTTCGAACAGCATGCCAACCCGACGGTGGACGGCACCGGCAATCTGCTCCCGTTCCACTTCTTCTTTACCCGCAAGTTGTTTTTCGTCAAAGAGGCCGACGCACTGGTTTTATGCCCCGGTGGCTTCGGCACGCTGGATGAAGCGCTGGAAGTGCTGACATTGATCCAGACCGGTAAAAGTCCATTGGTGCCGGTGGTGCTATTGGATGCGCCGGGCGGCACGTTCTGGCAGGGCGCGATGGACTTTATCCGCCGGCAACTGGAAAGCAACCGCTACATCCTGCCGACCGACATGAAACTGATGCGACTGGTCTACAGCGTCGACGAGGCGGTGGAGCAGATCAACCAGTTCTACAGTAACTTCCACTCCAGTCGCTGGCTCAAGCGCCAATTCGTAATTCGCATGCATCACAAACTCAGCGATCAGGCGCTGGAGCACATGCAGGAAGCATTCGCCGATCTGTGCCTGAGTGACCAGTTTCATCAGCACGACTACGCCGGCGAGGAACACGATGAAGCGCAGTTCAGCCATTTGGCGCGACTGGCCTTCACCTTCAACGCGCGCACTCACGGGCGTCTGAGGGAGTTGATCGATTACATCAACCTGCCGGAAAACTGGGCAGATTCCCAACCGCAAACAGCGCAACGCAGCCGCGAACCGTCAAAGGTAATTTGAGGGCAAAAAAAAACGGCCCGCTATTTTCATAGCGGGCCGTTTTTATTGAATCGGTTTAATCGTCTATCCCTCGACCGCTGAACAAGCGGTTGATCATCTCCATCGAAAACCCCCGATAGGCCAGGAACCGGCCCTGTTTGGCCCGTTCTTTCGCATCAATCGGTAAATGCCCGGAGAACTTGCGTTGCCACGTCTCCTGCAATTGCTCCTGCCAACTGATACCGCTTTCGCGCAGGGCGAGTTCGATATCGGCGCGCTGCAAACCGCGCTGGCTCAGCTCTTCGCGAATCCGCAGAGGGCCATAGCCGGAACGGGCACGGTAGGAAACAAAGCTTTCAAGGTAACGGGCTTCGGAAAGCAGCCCCTCTTCCGTCAAACGGTCGAGGGCTGTTTCGATCATCTGCGCCTCAGCGCCGCGTTGACGCAGTTTGCGCGTCAACTCGACTCGACCATGCTCGCGACGTGCGAGCAGGTCCATGGCAGTTCGCCGCACCGCGACGAGGGTATCGAGTACTGCAGTGGTCATCGCTGCAATCAGATGTCAGCGTCGGCCAGGTCGTCTTCAGTCTCTTTGACTGCTGAGGCCTTGGAGTCGATCACGGCTGGAGTAAGCAGCTTGTCACGCAGTTGCTTCTCGAGCTTCGCGGCAATTTCCGGGTTGTCCGCCAGGAACTTGGCCGAGTTGGCCTTGCCCTGACCGATCTTGGTGCCTTCGTAGGCATACCAGGCGCCGGACTTCTCGACGAAACCGTGCAGCACGCCCAGGTCGATCATCTCACCGTTGAGATAAATGCCCTTGCCATAAAGAATCTGGAACTCGGCCTGACGGAATGGCGAAGCGACCTTGTTCTTCACAACCTTGACGCGGGTTTCGCTACCAACCACTTCGTCGCCTTCTTTCACCGCGCCAGTACGGCGGATGTCGAGACGGACCGAAGCGTAGAACTTCAGCGCGTTACCACCGGTAGTGGTTTCCGGGCTGCCGAACATCACGCCGATCTTCATACGGATCTGGTTGATGAAGATCACCAGGCAGTTGGCGTTCTTGATGTTACCGGTGATTTTACGCAGCGCCTGGGACATCAGACGGGCTTGCAGGCCCACGTGCATGTCACCCATTTCGCCTTCGATTTCAGCCTTCGGTACAAGGGCTGCCACGGAGTCGACGATGATCACGTCAACAGCGTTGGAGCGCACCAGCATGTCGGTGATTTCCAGCGCCTGTTCGCCGGTGTCCGGCTGGGACACCAGCAGGTCGTCGACGTTGACGCCCAGTTTGCCGGCGTACTCAGGGTCGAGGGCGTGTTCGGCGTCGACGAATGCGCAGGTCGCGCCGGCTTTTTGCGCCTGGGCGATCACCGACAAGGTCAGCGTGGTTTTACCGGAAGATTCAGGACCGTAGATTTCAACGATACGGCCTTTTGGCAGACCGCCAATGCCGAGTGCGATGTCCAGACCCAGAGAGCCAGTCGAGATAGCCGGGATCGCCTGACGGTCTTGATCGCCCATACGCATCACGGCACCCTTGCCGAATTGACGTTCGATCTGACCCAGGGCCGCAGCCAAGGCTTTCTTCTTGTTGTCGTCCATTAAAGTCCTCACGTAATCAATAAGGCCTGACGGCCAACACCTGTATAAGTAGCCAGTATTATTCCACAGCGTTCGCGGATCGCCTACCCCTGATTTTCGATTTCTCGTGCCGCTAGTCGCAAGAGCCCCTCTAGCGCGGCCTTCACCGTTTGTCGGCGGACTTCATCGCGGTTGCCGGGAAAGTGCTGAACCTCAGTGGTGACCGTCTCGCCAACGCCCCACGCCAGCCACACCGTACCGACCGGCTTGTTCGGCGAGCCACCGTCCGGCCCGGCGACACCGCTGACCGCTACGGCAAATCGCGCCAGGCTTTTGTCCTGGGCACCACGTACCATCGCCTCGACCACCTCGCGGCTGACCGCGCCCACCGTTTCGAACAACTCGGTCGGTACATTCAGTTGCTGGGTTTTCTGGCGGTTGGAGTAGGTCACATAACCCGCCTCGAACCACGCCGAACTGCCGGGAATCCGCGTGATCGCTTCGGCAATCCCGCCACCGGTACAGGATTCAGCGGTGGTGACGTGGGCATTGAGCAGTTGCAGACGTCGGCCAAGGTCGGCGGCCAGTTGAGTGATCTCTTTCACGGCGTGCTCCGGATCGTGTGGAATGCCTCCACCGTACACGAGCCGGTTGCGCTTTCAATACACAGACTCATTCAAAATGTTCGGGCGCCAGCGCTCTGATATACGCCTGACACGCCTGCAAGGCGATCAGTCCACGGTCGCCGGTGTCGGTGATGGCGATAATTCGTTGAGCATGCGCCGGGTCAAGTCGGGCGCGTACGGTTGCATGATCCACGCTGCTGGCGCCGGAGGTGGCTGGCACGTTACAACCGGGGACAACGTCGCTGGCGTCGAGAAGGACTGACAGGCGCACATCAGCAGTGGCAAGGCGATCGCGCAGGCGATCCTGATCACGTTGGGCATCGCTCAGCGCTCGGTAGTGGGTTTGTTCACTGGTCGCGAGCCGCTGCTCCAGCGCCAGGCGTTTATCCTGCTCGGCCTGTTGCGCGCTGGCGGCGGTCTGCGTCAGTTGATTGAGGATTTCGGCGTTTAACCGGGCCTGCTCGGCCAGCTGTCGGCCGTAGCGCCACTCCTGAAACTGCCAGGCCGCTGCAAACGCACCAGCAGCCAGCAACACAACAGCGATCACTCGCCAGGGGATTGGCATAGCACCGCCCTCGCCCGTGCCCAGATTTCCAGGCGATCCTGTAAACCGTTCAACCCGCCGTTGATGCGACGGGTAATGGTGTTGAACTGATCGCGATCAGCCAGTTCGTTCAAGCCGTTCTGCTCCCAGAACCATGCCGCAGACTCGGCGGCCCATTGTGGCTGTTCGAGCAGTTCGGGCAGGGACAACAGACGCTCATCGCCGAACAGGCCAACGCTGCACTGGCGATAGTTGCTGCGGCCAGTGATCTGGATCAGCCCGCGCCCTCGGTATTTTTGCCCGTCGCCGTCAGCCTCTGGTGTGTTGCCCAGACGCAAGGCCAACGTACCGGTGTCGTATTTGCTCAGGTATTGGTTGTTGCCCAGTTCGCGCACGTAGCGCAATTGCCCGGACTCGTGACCGACTTGCGCAAGGAACGCCGCGACGCGTTTCGGCGAGTCGATATGACGGCGCGCCATCGCGCTGTTGAGTGCAGAAACAAAAACGCCCGCTTGGGAGCGGGCGTTAGGCATGATGTCGATAAGGTTGTTTTCAGTTATTTGCATAATGCTTGATCCTCCCTGGATATTGCCCCGATTGAATCATGGTTGACGGCCAATGCCTGTCAGCCATTTTTTTGCCAGAGTTTTCAGGGTGCCGTCCGGCGTATGTTCTTCGGGTAATGCAAACACCCAACTGAGGGTGCCGAAGTTGGCGGTCCAGTCGATTTGCGGTGCCGGAGTGATTTCAGTGATGTCGACCCAAAGCAGATCCGGGTGAAACATCTCGGCCATATTGCCTTCGGTGGAGAACAGTTCGACCACAGTGCAGTTGACGATGCGTGCGTAGGTTTTCATCAGGCGTACTCGTAGATGATCACGGCGCCTGAAGCACCTGCGCCACCAGGTCTGCCAGGTTGACTGGGTGCGTTGGCAATTCCTCCCGCACCGGAACCGAAACCGGAGCCTGGTGCGGCCAGAGAGCCTGCTGCGCTGTTGCCAAAACCGCCTCCACCCAACGGCGAGCTGCCACCGTGCCCAGCAAGGGTCGAGCCGTTGACAGAGATCCCGGGAGCGCCCGCGTTTCCCGCGTTGTTGACGATGTTGCCTCCACTGGCCGACTGGCCGGGATAGCCTCCGGTATAAAGCCCCATCCCCTGGTTCGCAACAAAGCCAATCCACGGCGACCCTCCACCACCGGCAGCCGAAACCAGCGAGCCGAAAGAGCTGGTGCCTCCTCCCCCGGCATTCGCCGCGGCCTGTCCCGCGCTTCCCCCAGCCCCAACAGTGACAGCCTGACGAGAACCAAGCGCCTCGGAAGGTAACCACGCTTCAGCATAACTACCGGAGGCGCCGCCACCCACGGTTGCATATTGGGAAGTTGTGGTCGCCCCGACTCCCGCACTTCCACCACCACCGCCCACAACCTTGACCAGAGCGTGCTTCGTCCCGGCTATCGGCTCATAGGTGCCGGATACGGTAAACGTCTTTACCCCCAACAAACGGCCGCTCGCAGCATTACCACCGCTCGCATACACCAGCACCCAACTGTCCAGCGCCGCGCTGTACACCACCGAACACACACTGCTGCCGACAATCTCCGCTGGCCGCAATGCACTCAGCCCAAGGCTCAATAACGGCTTGGGCAGCAAGCCATTCGGTGCGAACGTGCTGGCTCCAGTGTTGGCATTACCAGCGGTAAAGCGCAGCGCCAGACCGTCCTTCAACGTAGTGATGACCGGCACGTAGTTGGCCATGTACAGATTGGCGGCGCCGATATCGGTCGCATGCTTGTCTTCACCGGCCTGACTGAGTTTTTTCAGCGCCTGCAATAGCTGCGTCGCATCGGTTTCGTTTGGTTCAAGACCCGCAGATTTGACGACGTTCAACAATTCATCGGTAACGCTGTTGCCCCAGGTCGCCGGGATCAACGATCCGGGCAATCCCGCGACAACATCTTCATTGACGAACTTGCCATTCACCAGTCCGACGCTGGGAACGCTTTTTGGATAGTCCATTTCAACTTCCCTGATGACTTACAGCGCAGCAGCCAACCACTTCGGCGCTACCGGCCGATGCTCGCCGAACGGAAAAAAGGAACCCTGCGGCCAGTCGCGCAATTCACGGCGATACGTCTGCAATTGGGCATATTGCTCTGTGGTCAGCGTCGTGCCGCCGCCGTCTTCCAACTCATCGCGATCACGCGCCACCAACCCGTCGGTGGCGGCCAGTTGCGCAGTGCGCCAACGGCGCTCGGCGTCAGCCGCTTCATCGGCCGAAGGAGGCGCAGGATCGACCAGAATCGGATAGCCGTTATCCGCACGCACGCCGATCACCTTTGCCGCAACGGCCAATTGCTGCAGCAGCGAGATCCAGTAAGTCTGAGGAATCTCGATGACATCGTCGGGAATGTCAGTTGAGTTGATACCCGGTACATAAACGCCCCGGGTGCTGGCGCTGAACAAAACGTTGAACGGATTCATTCAATAGCCCTTTGCGAAATAATTGATGCCCCAACCCGCAGCGACGCTGCCGCTGTAATCACGAACCTTGAGCTTGCAGCCTTGTTGCTTTCCAGAACCCGCAATCAGGATGACCATCGCCCCGTCACCGCCGGCATGAGTGGCCACCAGAGAAGAAAAGGCTGTAGGAAAAGAGATTGGGAAAATGACGTCGACTTCGCCCTTCGCATCCGTTGTGCCGACACCCCATTGCTCAATGTTGCCGCTGGCAAACCGTTGGTAACCGACGTTGCCATAGACGCCCGAATGGGCCGTGGCATAACGATCGCTGATCGACCCTCCGTACAGCCGCCATTGGCTCGCCAGTTTGATCAGGCATGCGGAGTCGCCGAGTCCGAGTTTCAGCGACCCGAACGTGCCGTTGCAGGTTTCAATTTGCTCGTTTGCGGCGGGGTTGATGGTCAGAACACCGTTGCCCGCATTGATCACGTGTAGCGTGCTGGCATGGGCAATGCCATTGATGGAGGGCAACGTTGCCGTGATCGGCGTTGCGCTGGCGAAACTCGCCACGCCCCCCACGTGGGCTACGGTCAGGACAGTGCTGGTCGGGTAAGAAACGAAGCCGGAAAACTGCAGACCCGCGCGGGCGACGAACTCGGTAGTGGCAACCGCTTTGCCTTGATTGAATTGCGGCGCCGTGACGAACAGGTTGTTGCTGCGCAGCGCACTGAGCAGTTGATTATTGGCGGCCTCCGTCGGTGTCAGCCCTGCGCTCTGGATGACCGTCAACAACTCTTGTGTAACACCATTACCCCAACTGGCCGGAATCAACGACCCTGGCTTGCCCGTCAGTAAATCTTCATCGACAAACTTGCCATCTACCAACCCGGCGCTAGGAACACTCTTTGGATAATCCATGATTCAACTCCTTGTTTAAAAATGCCTGAGACCAGTCAATCCGCATTGGCGACCCACCATTGCGGTGCTGTCGGGCGAGAAACCGCCGTCGGGAAACCTTTAGCCTCAGGCCAGTCACGCAGCGCCTGGCGGTACTCCAGCAACTCCAGATACTGCGCGGCCTTGAGCGTCGTCCCACGCCCCAGCGCCTGCTCGTCGCGATGCCGCGTCACCAACCATTCAGTAGCCGACAGACTGGACTGACGCCACGTTCGCGCTGCCGTCAAAGGCTCTTGCTCCTCGACGACAGTTTCAGGAATGACGACAGGATTGCCCATGACCGGTAACGGCGCGAGCTCATGGCGCAGTTCACTGAGGGGCGCGCCGATATCAACGTGCATGCCCTCCGGCACCTGCACCATCGCCTCGACAAAAGCCGGTGCATACAGTTGAGTGATTGCGTACTCACCGGTATCGATCAGTTCGACCGCGATACCGTTTTCCACTCGTGCATAACGGGCCATTATTCGTACTCCCAGATTTCGCAGAAGGCATTGCCGCCGGCGCCGCTGACGACTGAAGCGGACGCATTTACCGAACAGGATCCGCTGCCACCGGAGCCTCGCCCGCCGGAGATGCCATTTCCATTGACGCCTACACGTGTGCCACCACCGTCAAACGGGCTGGCAGCCCCGGCGCCGGAAACGACACCCCAATTGAAGTTGTACATCGCGAACTCACCAGGGGTGCCACGAGCGTTGGCCAGACCTCCGCCCGTGACGATTTGACCGCCAGCACCGCCCATGACGAAACCGACCGTCGTTGCTGTCACCGGGAATGAAAGGATTTGCCCGCCTGCACCGCCAGCGGCGCTCATATAGGTGCCGAAGGAAGCACCGCCCCCGGTCATCCCGGTCGTATTGACTGCAGCGCCGCCCGCCCCCAAAGACACAGGTACGCCAGCCAGCATTTGCGCGGTCACGTCGTAGAGACTCTCCGCATAGGCGCCGGAACCACCGCCACCACCAATACGGTGATTATTGGCGGGGACAGGTTCACAGCCACCACCGGAACCACCCGCGCCGACCAAGCGCACACGTATGCGTTTCGCTCGGGGATGGGGTTTGTAAAGCGTGATACCGACGGATTCGAACTGCCTGACTGCCAGCAACCGTCCCACCGCATCGGTGATGCCATAACCGGCCAACGTGGTTGGGGTATTTTTTAGTTTATTGAAGTCGACCAGTGCAGCGATTGCGGTAGCCAACTGATCGGTTTTTGCTTCATCCGGTGTCAATCCGGCAGCCTTGATCGCGTTGAGAATTTCTTGCGTGACGCTGTTGCCCCAATCGGCCGGAATCAACGATCCCGGGGAACCGGCGAGCGGGTTTTCATCGACGAAGCCGCCGTTGATCAGCCCCACGCCGGGAATACTTTTTGGATAATCCATTGCACTGCTCCCTGTGCCGAAATCAGTTGGCTACGGCTGTGCCGGGTGTGACCGGCCAGGTAATTTCATCGGGGAAACCAGCCTGCTTTTCGATACGATTCAGCTCGACGCTGTAGAGCTTCCACTCGATCAGCAGCAGTTGTTCGTCATGGCTGGCATCGCCGATGTCTTCGGCGTATTGCAGGGGCGCGATGCGCAGCACGGCATCGCGTAGCAGTGCGTCGCGCTGATCGAGGCATTGCTGTCTTACGCTCACCAAACGAGCCTGCTCATCCAATACCCAGGTGTTGTCGCGCCAGACATGGAACTCCCCTGGCCATGGCTCTGCGGTCAGGGTGTTTGGCAACTCTCCCAGCTCGGTCCAGATCTGATGGGTACCGCCGTCCTTGCGATAAACCATGCCCCGACGGTCGATCACTTCACGGGGGACACCGTTGATCAGCGCCCAACTGCGACCGGCTTCCGGCTCAGGCAACTCGTAAGCCAGCTCAACAGCATTACCGGGCAACTGAACGCCGATACCTGGCGTGGCAATGAACTCGACAGGCCCGGACAGAGCGCCCGAACCATCAAATAGATAATTGAACATAAAGCGCCTCAGATGAGTTTGATGCGGCCGGGATAGGCCATGTTGCGCGGGCGGGATTTGAAGGCGTAGAGCAGTGTCGCTGACGGGTCCATTTGATAACTGGTACCCGCTGGATAAATCGGGCCGCCATTGCTCAGCCCCGATACGTACTGAGGCTCCTCTCGAGTATCCGCCCCCACTGCCGTCAGGCTGTCCGTCCAGCGCGACCCGACGGCACCGCCACCATTCGCCCCCATCGCATACGAGTGCGTCGATCCAGGCTGAAAAGTACCCATCCCGCGTCCGGTATCCACACCACGACCTTCATCCAGAACCCGAAGGAACTCCCCTCGCCCATCAGGACCGCGAAACGTCGTCGTACCGTCACCTGTTGTCCATTTGCCCTCAGTGCTCGCCCGAAAGGCTTCAGCGCCCAACATGCCTGATTGCTGGGCGTGATCCCACAGCCACGGCCATTCCGCGCGCTTCATGACAGAGCCATTAAGCGCGCCGTATCCGCCGGGGCTGAGCATGACGGTTGTCTCGAAAAACGGCCGGCCAAGCGGGGTATTGTCGAAGCGTCCGACCGGCCACCAACTCCCGGCCCCATCACTGCGCAAATGCCACCAGTCTCCGCCGCCCATCAACACGAAAAATGGATAACCGCTGGCCGCCAGATGCGTATGAAAGCGAATGCGATCCGTGCCCGATGCCTGGATGATCATACGGTTGCCGCTGTTGTCCACCCGCCGAACAATCACATCACGCACACCGAGTGCGATGTTGGCCGGTGGTAGCAGCAAGGTCACCGGGCCGGGGCTGCCATCGATCAGGACGAGGCCGAGTTCGGCATCGGTCAGGGTTTTCGACGCGGCCAATCGGGTGATGACCGAACGCATCGGACTCGTGCTGCCGATGATCGACTGAATCGCCTTGTACAACTGCCCGGTATCCGCCTCGGACGGCACTAACCCGCCGCCGGTAACCACACTCAGAATCTCCTGAGTCACACTGTTGCCCCAAACCGCCGGAATCAACGAACCCGGCGTTCCCGCCACCGGGTTTTCATCGACGAAACGACCATCGACCAGACCGACGCTGGGGACGCTTTTTGGATAGTCCATAATTGGTTTTCCTGTACCTGGAATATTGATAGGCGATGCCGACAAAGCAGCATCCAGTCACTCGGCAGTCATCCAGGCAGGCTTTTTCGGTCGAGAGCGTTTGGCGGGAAATTTCTTCGCTTGGGGCCACTTGCGCAGCGCCTGCAGGTAGGTCAGCAGCGTCAGGTATTCAGCGTCGGACAGCGTGGTGATCTTCATCAGTTCCACTTCGTCACGGTGACGATCGCGCAACCAGACAATCCGGTTGAATTCCTGATCGCGCCACGCCTTGGCTTCGGCCGATGTTTGCTCTTCAGAAAGAGCTGTCGACTCGACCAGGATCGGCAGATCTTGCTCGTCATGGGATCGCTCGGTACCCGCTACAGGATTTGCGATGACCGACTCATAACGCGCCTCGTCGATTTCAACGGCATCGTCTGGAAGGCTGGTGTGATAACCCGACAAATAGGTGTTGCCGGTGGTGCGGCTATAGAAACGTTTCATTTCAGTTACCCACCCCCAGGACAGTGACAAAACCGGAGCCACCGGAATTACTCAAGACTTGAACCTGGCTGGGATCAAAGTAGGTCACCAAGGGTGGAGTGACGATATCGAAAAAGGGTGCGTTGCCGCTGTGCGAGTAACTTGCCCAGGTAGCGGCGCACTGGGTCTTGAAAGCCACCGGCCAGGGTTTTGCAACATAGGTTTTATCTGTAGCGATGGTGATCAAGACCCACTGAATCATGAAGCCCCCCAACCAGCTCGGAAAAGCGATATAGCCGTTCGCGCCAATGCTGTAGGAAACACCAAACCAGAGTTTTTTCGGCGTGACGAAAGTGGTGTCATCCGTCCCCGCATTGACCTGGGCTTGAGTCGCGATCCGCGCCCAGCCAAAAACCGTTTCAGTGGCTTGCACCACTTTCTTTTCGATCGCCTGGAACACCCGCTGCGGCGTCATCAGACGGCTGCTGCTGGTACCCGCCTCGGCCTCATCCTTGCTTGCCAGAGAGTCATTTCTGCCTTTCTCGACAATTGCCGAAATCGCCGCTTTGAGTTGCGTAGTGTCGTCCTCGTCGGGGACTAGTCCGGCGGCAGTGATCACGTTGATTACTTCATCGGTAACGCTGTTGCCCCATCGCGCCGGAATCAATGAGCCCGGCGTTCCCATCAATGGGTTTTCATCAACAAATTTGCCATTCACCAGCCCGGAACTGGGCACACTCTTCGGATAATCCATCCCCTCATTCCTCCCTAGTCATAATTGATGTGCACCTTGGTATGCGCCGGCGCACTGCGGTGAATCAGGCATTCCAGCGCCGAACCCGGATTAACGCCAAAACGCTCGCCCCAATAGCTCGCGCCGAAACGCCGACCCAACAGCAAGCGGCCGCCGGTGTTGAGCGTCCACATGAACTGCGCCTCCCACGTGCCCCAGTGCGCCGAGCCGAAACGCGAGCGGCCCATGCGCGGGGCTTCGAGTTCGGTGATGGTGGCGTTGGGGTAACCCTGGCTTTTGGCGATTTCGAGGTAATAGCCGACGGCCTGGCTGCCGACCGCGAGCAAGCGACGGCGGACGGCGAGGCGGCGGTCGTCGAACAGTGGCGTGGCGCCCAGGCACGGGTCGGGCAGGTTCATCACCCGCTCCCAGTCCGGCACCAGTTCGCTGACGCCGGCCGGGTCCATTTCGTTGAGCAGGTCGGCGGCGCGGGCATCGAGGCGGGCCAGTTCGACGGCGACGCCTTGCAGCACTTCTTCGAGTTCCGGTACGCGTTCCGGGTCCCACGCCGGGCCACTGGGCAGCAAGGCGCGCAGTTGCGCCTGATATTGCGCGGCGGTTCTTATGCCCCCCATACGCAGCCTCCGAAGGTGAGCAGTTCGCTTTGCCCGGCAGGCACGTCAGCGGCCGGCGCGGTCAGGGTGTGATCGTACTCACCACCGGCGCTGCTGATGGCTTCGCGGATATGGCTGATCAGCAACGGCACACCCAGATCGGCCTCACGGTTGTGCAGGTCGCGCAATTGCGCTTCAACGGCGGCACGCACGGCGGTGGTGTCCGGATTGACGCTCTTGAAGCGATACACCACCGGCACCTGAATCGGCCGCTGCACGTGCACTTCCGCAGTCACCGGACGCAGCGGTTCGATGTAGTCCTGAACCTCCGCCAATTGCTCATCGTTGGGCACCGGTTGCGGGTCTTCATCACGCATGATGAACACCGTCACCGTGCCCGGCCCGAGCAGGCCGCCACGACACCAGGCGCGCGTTACGCCCGGCACTTCCAGTGCCCAGGTCTCGTAGTCACTGGCCGAGCCGCCATGGGGAATAACGCGGTAGGAACGGATCACCCGCGAACGCAGCGACTCCAGACTTTCCCGCGCCACGCCGCCGCTGAGTCCCGGTGCCAGCACGACAAAGCTGTTGCCGACCACACCGGCAATCGGCTGCACCGGTGTCAGCGCCAGACCGGCGTCGGCATTGCCCAGACTGCCGGCATCGAGCGCGGCGATCGTGGTGGTGTTGCTGCCATTGACGGTCGTGCGTGCGGTGGTGACTTTGTAGGTGCGGCCATCGCTCGCTTGCAACAACGTGTCGACATCCAGCACGGCACCGGCCGTGGCGGTAAAACTGACGCTGCCGGTGGCGACTTGCGCGGGTTTGCGCGGTTGGTTCAAACGAAGTGCGGCGATGCGCTCCAGGGTCGACTCATCGGCCTTGTCGGGCAGGATCTGCTCGGCAATCCAGTCGAGATAACCGTACAGACCATAAGCCGCGCCACCGAGGGTACGGGCCAGCACTTGCGCATCGGACTGGCGCAGCGAATCGCCGGCCAGGTCGCTTTGGGTGCGCTTGATCAGCACCGGCAGCGAAGGGGTTTCAAACGGCATAGATCACCTGCCAACTGTTATCGGGGTTGATGTCCAGACGTTCGCCGTCGGCCAGGGTCAGGACCGTGCGCAGGTTCAGGCGCTGGGCGTCGAGGCGTTCGCTGATGATGTCGATGGCGCTGCAGTGGCCGTCGTCGATCAGCCATTGCAAGGCTTCGCGGGCATAGAACTCGGCGTCCATCTGCGTTTGTCGAGTCAGCTTGACCCGGCGCAACAGCCACAGCCGCGAACCGATGCGATCGTCGGCGACGGTGGGAAAGGTATCGCCCCACCAGCCGAAACGTTCTTCGTCGTCGAGGGCGTCGTCATCGGCGGCGCGGCGCCAGGTGAACAGGCTGATGAGTACGGCGCGGGTCAGCGCGGCGTGGAGGTTCGGGCTGATCAGCATCACTTGCCTCCTGCCGGCGCGCCGGTCTGGCCGCTGCCGGCCTGTACGCCGACGTGCACGTGTTTGATCTGGCTGATGCCACCGGCGAGTTGATCGCCGGTGGAGACGATCTTGCCGGTCTGGTTGATCACCGGCGTATCGAAGTTCACCGCGCTGCTGGCGCGGATGTTCAGCGTGGCGGTTTCGATGTCGATGATCCGCCCCCGCTTGAAGTGAATCTTGTCGCCCTCGTCGGTGTAGATCGCCACTTCGCCCGACGCCAGCGATTGCAGGCGATAGCGGCGGTCGGCGATGACCAGCGCGATGGCGTGGGAGCGGTCGCCACCGAGAAAAGTGACGACACCTTCGGCGCCGGCCAGCGGGTTACTGGTAAAGCCGTAGGGTTCGAAATGCTCCATGTCGTCGTTCACTTCGCCGGCGGTGAGGCGCATTTGCAGCGATTGCAGCTTGGATGCCGAATTGGCGAGCACGACAGTGCCGCGCGCCAGCAGGCGTGTCAGTAGGCTCATGAATTGTCCTCAAGTGGTGAGGTTGACGCTGATCCCTGTGGGAGCGAGCTTGCTCGCGAAAGCGTCCTGACAAGCACCAGAGCGGTGTCTGATCTGACGCCTTCGCGAGCAAGCTCGCTCCCACAGGGTCGGGTGTCAGGCTGAAGTTTTCTTAGGGGGTGTCGGATTGGCGTCGAAGGTATGCGGCGGCGCCACTTGCAGCGTGGTCACCGAGCCTTGCGCCGACAGCGAATACGTGACTTTGGAAATCAGCATGTCGCCATCAAATCCAAGCACCGGATCCGTGACCTTGACCAGCGTGTTATGGCGCCACAGATCGCCGTTGGACTGGCGCCAGCCCTGCACCTGATAAGTGGTGGTCTGCGCCCGCCCCATACGGGTGGCGCACTCCCACTGGGCGCGTTGCTGGGCTAGTTCGAACGTCAGCGCGGTGCCCTCGTTGATGATCGTGGTGCGTCGACGTTTGAAGCTCAGATCGGTCGCGCTGGATTCAACCTCGCTTACCGCCGCCCCGCTCTTCTTGTCCGAACCTTTCTGCTGGCCGATCACCCGGTATTCGGAAAACACCTGGCTCTGATCCATCGACGCGCTGGCGGACAAAATATTCTTGCCCAGCTCCAGCGCATCACTGGCCCGCCCACCGCTGCCCGGCTTGGCCAGCACCAGCCGACCCTGCTCGTCATCGGTGGAAAACACCCGCAGCAGCGAGAGCAAACGGTCGATCGACTGAAACACCGTTTCTCCCGGCACAATCGTGTGTTTGGTCAGCCGCGCGGTCTCGGGGATTTCATTGACCACCATCAGCCCGTACTCCATTGCCAGCGCCTGAACAATGCTCAGCAGCGGTTGTTCCTGCCACTGGTTCGGCGTGTTCCTGGCAGCGCAATCGACCAGATCCTGAGTCTTGGAACTGCCCTCGATGCTCAGGCTGATCTGGCGTCCGTCATAGCGGATCGGGGCCTTGAACACATAGCCGGTGAGCACCAGGTCCTGGCCGATTTTCACTTCGCAGGGGTCACCCGGTTTGATCCGCTGATCCACCGTCTGCCCTGGCCACTGCCAGGTGATGTCGAGTTTGAAGGTGCGGAACTGGCGCTCCAGATCAGCGGTGATTTCCACGCTTTTCCAGCCGCCGTATTCCATGTTGTTGACGGTCAGCGTGACATGGTTGTCCATTACGTCCATGACTACTCCCGAGAGACTTTCACGTCGTTGGGTGGCAGGTACAACGGGTTGGTCGCTCCGTTACGCTGGACCACTTCGGTCACCCGTGTCGCATCACTGAATTGTTTGTAAGCCACTACCAGTGCCGGCAAACTTTCCTGAAACGACTTGGTGACCAGACGCACCCCCGATGACGCTACGGCTTTGAGGTGCGCCACCAGAGCATCCTGCACGTCGCTGATAGCCTGATAGTGCGCTGGACCGGCTTTGTTTTTGGCCATTTGGAGCGCCTCGACCAAGTCCTTTTGAAGCGCCTGCAAATCGTCGGTAGCCGGCACTTCCTGTCGAGAGATCGGCTGCTTCGACTGCTGATCCAAGGAAGGGGTCGACAGCAACTTCACCGGTTTCGCCGCCACCGGCATTGAGGCAACCCATTGCGCCACTTTGACAATCAGAGTGTCCTGCACCAGATCGGCCATGGCTTGCGCCGCCGCATTGGTGTCCTTGCCCGTGGTGATCTTCGGCGCATCAGCCTTGCGGATCGCTTCGAGTTGTTGGGACACGTCGGCAATCACGCCACGGTAGCCCTCCTTCGCGAACGCCTTGAGCTCCTTGATATCGCCGAGCAACCCCTTGAACTCCGCCGCCACTTCCTTGGGCAACTCCTTGACGGCTCTGACCAGTTCAGTGATTTCCTTGTATTGCGCGATCAGTGGTTTCAGCTGTTCCTTAATCACATCGAACACCCCGGTCAGGCTGTTTCGCAGATTGTTAATGCCAATCCGTGCCGCTTGAATCCGGACAATGACCTCTTCGAAACGCGACACTGCTGACCCCAGCAAAGTGTCAGCCTTGGCCAACAGGACTTTTTGCGTACTGACGGTGGCAGTCGGAAACGGCAACGGCCGGTCGGGGTAGAACTTCAGACTGAACGTCACCAGCCCGCCGTCCTGGCGGGTATGGGTCATGTCGCACTCACCGACCTTGACTTGCAGGCGCCCGAGCCACGGGTGCACCAGCTCACCATTGCCCGCCTCCAATGCCTTGAGCAGCTTGTCGCGCTGCTCCAGGCAGTCGGCGCCGATGATGAATGCTGTGATGTCGTGAGTCTTGGCCTGCTGGCCCAGATCCTCGAAATACGGCAGGTCGCGTTGCGGGTATTCATGCAACTGACCTTTGCGACCGACCGGGGTTTTCGCCTGATCGATCCAGAACCCGACACCACGAAAGGATGCCGGCAACAAACGGTCACGCCAGTTCATTGGAACCTCCTGCCGACAGCGAGCGATAGCCGATGCGCGACGACAGCGCCAGCCCTGGTTGATTGGTTTGCGGTTGATCGGTACGCAGGCCTGCCGGCGCATTTTCGAAGCGCACGGTCAGGCCGCCTTCGAGTTGCGTGCGGTTGTTGATTGCGCTTTGTTGAATCAGTGCGCCAGAACTCTGTGGCAACGAACCACTTTGCAGTGCACCGTTACCCGCTGCTTGCGGCGTTGCTCCGAAGAACGCCGGCGCCAACTCCCCTTTGCCTTCGGCATTGGTCTGGCGTTGCGCTTCGGTGAACGTTTCAACCTTGCCGGTGACCTTGGCGATCAGTCCGGCAAAGCCGCCGTCGAACAACTCTTTGATCGGCGCAATCACGGTTTGCAGTTTTTGCCACAACTCGCCGAACCACTCGGTGATCGGCCCCCAGTTTTTGATGATCTGCCCCAACGGCGTCCATTCGAACATGTTGTGCAAAAACTCGAGTACCGGTGCGGCCAACGCCTGCACCACGCCCCACAGCGCCGAAAACACTTCGCTGATCGGTTGCCAGTACATGGCGATCTGTTCCAGCGGCGACCATTCGAACAGACTCTGGAAGAAGCTTTTGATCTGCTGCGCCGACGCTTGCAATGCGGCCCAGACCGGTTCGAAGAAGGCCACGATACTGCCCCAGTTGTTGACGATCATGCCCACAGGGGAATAGTCGAACAACGTGCCGAAGAAGTCCTTGATGGCTTGCGCCGCCGGTTGCAGCGCCGTCCAGATCGAGCCGAAGAAGCCAGTGATCGCCCCCCAGTTGTTGATGATCATGCCCAACGGTGTCCAGTCGAACAGACCTTTGAGGAACGCCATCACCGGCACACTCAAGGCCTGGAGCAATTCCCAGATCGCCGAAAACAGACCGGTCAGCGGCGCCCAGTTTTCCAGGATCATGCCGGCGGGCGTCCACGAGAACACCGATTTGAAGAAGTCGATCACTGGCGCGGTGACGGTTTTGACCTTGTCCCAGATGCCCGAGAAGAATCCCGCGATCGGTGACCACAAAGCCGCCAGCGCATCCAGCGGTCGCCAATCGAGGATCGAGCGCAACGTTGCCATCGCACTCACACCGATGTTTTTCACACCCTCCCACATGCCCTTGAAAAAAGCACTGATCGGCGTCCAGTTGGCATAAATCAAACCGGCCGCCACCGCGATGCCCATCGCGATCAACATGATCGGATTGGTCTTGAGCACCATGCTCATGACGTCCATCACCTGGGTCATGCCGGTGACGGCGGTTTGCATCGCCGAGAAAGCAATCGCCCCCGCCGCCAGGCCTTCAACCAGTTTCGGGTTGTCGGCGAGCAGGCTGCCGACCTGGTTCAGCATCGGTTCCAACCCGACCACCAGTGCGCCCACCGCCGGCACCAGTGCCGCGTCCACGGCGGCCGAAACCTTTTCCATCGATGCACTGAACACGTTCATGTTTTGCGCAGCGACTTTCGGCGTAGCGGGCAAGTCGACGGTTTTTGCCGTGTCGCTGACTTCGGTCAATTTGCCCTGAAACGCCGCCGCCGATTTGATCCCGTCCACGAACGGCGTGATCACGCTGCCGCCCTTGAACAGGCCACTGATGTCCAGCTTACCGAGGCCGGTCTGTTCGAGATTGTTCTTGAAGCTCTCGACCTTGACTCGCAGGGCGCCGAGTTTGGGCGACAGTTCATCGATGCCCGTGATCAGCACCGGCGTTTTCACTTTTTTCTCTTCGTCTGCCATCACTGCACCTGCTGCATCGCATTGATCCGTTGCGCGTGCTCCAGCGATTCGCGGAGCACATCCAGTGGCCTGGCCATCATCTGTTCGGGGTCAACCTTCCAGAACCAGGCCAGGTCATAGGCGACGGCGATCAGGTCGGTGATGGCGCCGACGCCGCACTCATGAAAAAACTCGCAACGGCCCAGCTCAGCGCATTGAGGTCAGCCAGATCCAACTGGTTGACCGACGACGGTGGAATACCGGCGCACACGGCGATGTATTTGGCCGCCACGTCCATGTCGAGGCTGACTTCTTCGCTCTTGTCGATCTTGTACGGCAGCGCCTTGATCGCTCGCACCTCCTGCACCGTCGGACGGCGCAGGACGAGTTCGGTCAGGGGCTCGCCGTGAGCTTCGATCGCAACCTGAAGCTTCACGGCGCCGCTCATTGCCAGGTCCCCTTGATGCCTTCGAATTTCAGTTCGATGGTGGCGTCATCGCCTTTGGAGACTGGTTCTTCGACCAGGTAGGCGCCGGCCAGTACGTAGACTTTGCCGTTGCTGAATTCGCAGGTGACGGTGATGTCGGTGCCTTCGATCAGCTTCTTCAGCGGGAAGTCGGCGGTGTGCAGCGCGGTCACTTTGAACGACGGCGCAATGTCGGTTTCCTTGTAGAAGCCGGGTACGACGGTTTCGCGTTTGACCGCCATCAGCGGGGCTTCGCAGCCGCCATTGATGGTCAGTTGTGCGCCGTCGACTTTGACGTAGCAGGTGCCTGCAATCAGTTGACCCATGGTGTTACTCCCTTGAATAAAAAAGCCCACACGCGGTGGGCTGAAAACTGGTGGTCAAACGCGGCGATCAAGCCGCGTCGTCGTACTGCAGACGGAACTGGTTGAGCAGTGCGAACACGCGCAGACCGTTGATGTAATCCGGCGGGAACAGCACGTTCACGCGGCTCGGGTCCTGCACGTCGCGCTCGACGATCAGGTGCTCGGCGAACAGCTCGGCGTTCTCGACGTGGCCTTCCAGTTCGAGCTTGGCGTACTGCGCGATCAGCTCGCCGCGAATGGTCGCTGGGGTGACGATCGGCTGGCCGGCGCCGAAGCGGGTGCCGTCGGAGGCCAGTTTGTGCCGGCCGTACTTGCTGGTGATCACGCTTTGCAGACGGCGCACGATGAACGCCGACTGGTGCATGGTTTCGCTGTCCAGGTAGGAGTTATCGGCCTGACCGTAAGCGTTTTTCTGGTAGGTGGTGATCGAGCGCTGGATGCGCACGTAGCCGCCCTCGTAGTACGCGGTGGCGATGCCGTAGTTGAGCAGCGACTGACGCTCGGTCAGGGTGAAGCGCTCACTCGCCGGTGCCGGGTCAACGCCCGGCAGGCTGCCGCTCTGGGTCGGACGGCTGGCGTCGGCAGAGATGAATACGGAGGTGCGTGCAGCCAGTGCGGCGGCTTGTACCCAGAACGGTTGCGGAACGCCCGGCTCCAGCGCCTGAATGGTCATGTGCTGGTCATTGCGTGCCTGGCCGGCAGCAACCAGAGTGCCGACAGTGCCGCGTTTGGCGCTGTAGACGTGACCGAACAGTTGCTTGGCCCACGACCAGCGACCGGTGCTGTCATCCATGACCGCTTGCCAGGTGTTGAGGGTCGACAGATCGGACCATGGCAGTGCGATGAACTCGAACGGTTCATCACCCAGGGCCGCGATGGCTTCAACCTGATCCGGCACACCGGCGCCGCCGGTCATGGCGGTGACTGCAGTGGTCAGGCCGGCCGGGGTGTCTTCGCCGTTGCTCTTGCCCAGGCGATTGAATTGCAGGCTGATGTCGTTACCGCTGTCGCCAGTCCATTTGGCATTCAGGGTGACCACACCTTCGGCAGCGGCAGCGCTGACCGGCAGGTCGGCGGTGGCGTTGATTTTCTGCGCCAGGGCGGTGGCTGCCTGGGCAGCGGTGGCACCGTTGACCACGGTGGCTTGCACACGCACGCCGCCGACATACAGATTGAGCACGCCGGCCTGAGTGGCGGTGCCGGTCAGGGTCAGCACGCCTTTGGCGATCGCGCCTTCGGTGTTGTGCAGCGGCAGGCACCAGATCTCACC
The DNA here is from genome assembly GCF_002754355.1 of Pseudomonas sp. 29. NCBI lineage: Bacteria > Pseudomonadati > Pseudomonadota > Gammaproteobacteria > Pseudomonadales > Pseudomonadaceae > Pseudomonas > Pseudomonas sp. 29. The sequence goes on along the minus strand of NZ_PEEY01000001.1, from coordinate 4,262,432 downwards.
GATCGGGTCGGCCTTGCGGAAGGTCTCGTACATCGAGGCGAGCATCGAGCCTTGGCCACCGATGCTTTTCGCCAGCGCAACGCTGGAGACCAAAACCAGTTTGCCGACCTCGGTCGGCGCGATGTTGTCGTTGACCTGGGCAACGATCAAACGACGCAGGGTCGAACTCGCGCTATTGGCGGCCGAGTTGTCCATTTCGGCATAGAACAGCGGTACACGAATGTCCGCAGGGATGTTGCTGAATCCGATCGCCATTATTTGGCTCCCTTTTGTTTGGCTGGTGCGGTTTTGAGGGTGATATCGCCGTCGGCCAGACGTCGGCGCCACCAGGCGCTGTCCAGCACTTCACGGCCTTCGAGCGGCAGCAGATCGCCGGCCTCCGGGTCCGGTACGACACGGCCAGCGGCCGGCAGTACGGTGATGCGATTGCTCATGGGGTTACGTCTCCAGAGAAAGTCATTTCCACGCGCCCATCGGGGCCCGGGCGTTTCAGGTTGGGGTCGGCCGGGTCGATCGCATCGACCCGCACGGTGGCCCCGGTAAAGGACGACAAACCGTCCAGTTCACGTTCGTGCCAACTCTCCGCAGGCTGACTCGGCAGATTGCGGCCAAGCTGGAACTCGGCAAAAAAGCGCAGCCGGTAAAAGGCGCGGCTGCTGTTGATCGAGACCATCTCGCCGCCGTCGTAAACGATGGCGCTGTAGGTCGAATCTGGTTTGAAACCGACCAGCGCGCGCCACAACTCGGCGCGCAGGTCGTGCAACAGATCCAGCGCTTTTGTAGCGTCGGTAGCGTCAAGCACCAGGACGATTTCGAAGCGGTCGCGGATCGGTTGGGTGGTGAGGTTTTGGGTGGTGCTGTTGCTGGCCAGATCGGCGATTGGCAGCACGTGGGCCGAGGGTGTCGGCAGTTCCGGGTTGCCTTGCAGCAAGGCCAGATCGAGGCCCACCGAAATGTGATTGGCAAGGCCAGGGCATTGCCCACGCAGTTGCGTGAGGATCGGGGTGATCTTCATGGGGGTGTTCCAAAATAGTGGGGGTTACCGCAGGCCCCTGTAGGAGTGAGCCTGCTCGCGATAGCGGTGTGTCAGGCGCGTTGATTTTGAATGTGGCATCGCTATCGCGAGCAGGCTCACTCCTACAGGGGGGCTCGTGGGTCAGTCTTTGGCTTCGGCTTTCGGGTCGAGGCACGACGCATCGATCAGGCAGCGATAGCTGTTCTCGCGATTGCCACTGGCGGTGACCTTGTCGATCGACCAGCGTCCGCGCATGAAGTCCGGCCAGGTGTCATCGAGCAGCACCAGGCCTTCGGCGGCCAGCCGTGGATCGCCGGGGCAGGTGATCTTCACCTTGAACTTTTGCCGGAGCATTTTGCGCACTTCGCCTTCTCCCACGGCGATGGCATCGGCTTCGCTGGGTTGGTGCTGGCGCAGGATCTTGTACGGCGAAAGCCCGGTTTTGACCTCTTGCAAAATACCCGTAGCAGTATCCAGCCAGCGAGTTATGCAGCCCTGATTCTGCGCCCGCGCAGTCTCTTCCAGCGTGGCGCTGACAAAGGCGTGATCACCCGGCCGATTGTTGCTGGTCACCGACAGGATCACGTTCGCCAGCACTTTGCCGGACAGTGATTTGGTCTGACCGGGTCGCGCCAGCACGTAGATCTGATCGTACGGTTTGGCGACCACGTTGTACTTTGCCGCCAACCGCGTCAGAAAGCCCATGTCGGTTTCGTTGGTTTGGTCGATGTGCTCGATCCGTATCAGTGACACATCGGGGGCAACTCGCGGTGAGAAACCATGCCGCGACACCAGTTCGCGAAACAGTCCGCCGAGCGTCGTTGGACCATGGCTGGCGGTGCGGCGCTGCTTGAAACCGGTCTCGTCATCCTTGCTGAACGGTGCAGCTGTGGCCACCAGTGTCAGGCGGAACGGGAACAGCGTCGGTGTCAGCCGTGTCACTTTGAACTGGCCCTTGTCGACCATTTCGGTTTCTCGGTAGCCGACCTTCAGTCCGATTCGGCCTCCGAGGTTCGGCAGCCCGTCGAGGCCTTCAAGGTCCACGGTCAGAGTCAGTTGATCAGACTCGATCCCGGCGGCATCGATGTGCTCCCAACTGATCAGGCGTTGATTGAGCAGCGCCGCGTTTGAGCCGTAGATTTCTACCGCCGGGGTAAAACCCAGTGTCATGCAACCTCCTTAATCCCAGGCTGTGAGCGGGTTGATCGCGGCGGGTTTTGTATCGAGTTCCGGCAGTACCACCCAGACACCTGCGGACAGGACCGGGCCATGCTCGGCGAGGGTCGGATTGAGCTTCCACAGGGCCTCTTCGGCAGAATCATCGCTGCGCCCGGTTTCGCGATAGAGCAGCAGATTCACCGAATCACCGGCCACGCTTCGAACCTTACGCATTATTGAACTCCGCCAATTCGATGACCCAATCGACGACCATCGCCGTGCCGTCATCGATGATCTGGGTCTGGGTTTCCTGAACGTTGTTGATCCGCCACAAACCCCAGTTGCGGCCTATGCCGTCAATCAATGGCAGCGGTATTCGCAGGGCCTGCAAGGCACGCAATTCGTCGAGCCGATCCATCGCCACGGCGTACATCGACTTGCCGGTGATGGTCAGGGTTTCCGGTTTTTGCCCGGTCTGGCTGGACTTGGGTTTGCTGGTCAGGATCTGGATTTCGCTCCAGCCTCCGTCGGACTTTCGCGCCAGCGTGCTATAGGCGAAGTCGCGTGACAGGCCGAAGATGAAACTGCCTAAAGCCATTTGTTGTTTCATCAGGCGACTCCATCGGTGAGGGCTGCGTCACGGCGGGTGGCGAGCGGATTATTGGTCAACAGCGGCAAGAACTGGCCGTGGAATTGCCCGCTCAGTTGCTGGCCGATGATCGTACGAATCTGCTCGGCAGTATCTGGCGCCGGGCAGGTGACCTGGATCAGTGGGGAGAAGGTGACTTGCTGGTTTTGATTTTGGGTGGGAGCGTTGACCAGATTCTTTGCGACCTCTCCCGGCGCAGCGAGTTTATCGGCGGGCGGACTGGCGAGTTTTTCCCCCAGGTAGGAACCTGCGAGTCCACCTACGACACTCCCGATGGCCGTACCGACACCCGGAAGAATAAGCGAGCCGAGAAACGCGCCAATAGCTGTACCCGCCAGCTCACCTTTTGCGCTTCCCACCGCTTTGTCATCACCTTCACGCAAGCCTTTCAGGCCTGTGTATGCGGCATGGGCGACCATCAAAGGTGCAGCGACTTTACTCACCAAAGGCATAGCCCGAGACAGCATCGGCATGACATTCGCACCTGCGCTGCGCACTGCGGGCAAGACCTTGGCAGCCGTGCTTTTGATGGCGGGCATGACTTTGAGCGCTGCACCGCGCAAGCGATTGCCCAGGCTTTGGCGCACAGCTGGCGTGCGGGGCTGAGCACTTTTCGCAGGTGGCTTGGCTCGTTTGCCTTGACCCGACCCGCGAGCTGATCGCTTCTTTTTTCGACCGCCACTGTCGTCATCGTCACCGTCGATCATATCGCCGATTTCGGACGGTAAACGCGCTGCAGCCAGTCGCAATAGCCTCGTGGAAATCGCATCGAGCACTGAAGACACACCGGTCTTCAATGTGCCCGCTACGAACGGCGTGGCAGCCGCCCCAAGCAACGTCAGTGCAGCTGTGACGAACGGGAAGCTTTCGGCTGCGGCGCTCAGTCCATTTACCACCGCCGTGAGCGCGACGGCAAAGCCATCTGTCACCGGGGCCAATGAGTTGCCGACTGCCGTGGACAGCCTGTTGAGACTCGCATCCAGCGCATTCCAGCGCCCCTGCGATGTATTGCCATAAGCCTCAGCGGTTTGCGCCGCCGAACCTGCATCCTCACCGCGTTTGGATGTTGCATACAGGGATTTGTCAGAAACCAGTTTGAACGCAGTTTGAGCATCCTCAGGCTTCTTCAACAACTCAAGGATTGCATCATCGTTGCCAAACAGCGTTTTTGTCAGTGAAGCCTGTTTCTCTTCAGGTTGTTTCCTGAGTTCTTCCAGAACCAACTTAATCGTTTGGGGGGCATCTTCACTCATCCCACGTGCCAGCGACTCGGGGTTCAGCCCCATTTCGGCCCAGGCCGAGCGCTGCGCCGATGAGGCGGACTGACCTTTACCCAGAACCGTCGTGAAACTCTTCAGCGCCGCTGCGGCATCTGTCTTGTTAGCGCCACTGTTCAGAAATGCTGCCGCAAGTGCAGCCACTTGCTCGGGCGTCATCCCTGCAGCTTTGGCGCCCTCCCCGGCACTTTGAACGACGGAACCGATGTCAGCGGTTTTGACGTTCAGGCCACTGTTGCCAAGGTAGCTGGTCGCGTCTGCCAGATCCTGGCTCTGCACCCGATCAAGCTTCAGAGCGGTGCGCCAGCCCGCCAACATCTCGCCAGCAGCCTTGACATCGATCTTGAAGGCCGAGGCATTGATGGCGGCATCACGAGAGAAGTCCTGTAATGCCTCCTTTTTCTGCTCGCCCTTCAGACCATCACTGATGCCGGACCGCAGCGCTGCGAGTTGCACTTGCAGCAAATCCGCGCCAGTAGACCCACTAGGGGCAACCCGTTTATCACTGGCGATTTCCAGGTTCGTTTCCGAGAGCGCCTGAAGCGATTCGTTACTCAGGTGAAGCACCTGATTCAATTCAACCAGCACCGTTTCGTTGGCCATTGCCGACTGAGTGATTTTCGGCGGCGGACGCTGCTCGATCTCGGCGTTGAGTTTTGACTTTGGTTCGCTCGTGGCGGGGGCGGCGGCGCCAGCCTTGAACAACGACTGCTGGCTGACCAGTAGCTCGCGCAGCTTGACCTGCTCCTGAGTCAGCAAACGAATATCCACGCTTGCCAACGCCAATGTGACGTTCAAATCCTGCAGCGGTTTACCGAGGTTGTCGGGCAGCGACAATCCGCCCGTTGTATTGCCGCTCTCACCGGCGTATGTGAGCGCATATCTGTTCTCTACCATTGCCGCTCTACTCCTGTTTCACGCCAAGGCGAGTGATCGCTATGTCGTAGCGGCGCAACGCCTTTTCGGCGTCCCATTCGAGAATTTCCGCTTCACTTACCGGGTAAATGAGCGGGACGATATCGAGGATTACTTCGATGTCGCGTTCCGAAAGTAGGCCGCCGGCTGGTTTAAAAAATCGTCGATGCGCACCTGCAATTGCGTCCAGTCCGGGACGGTCATCAGGGCCAGATCGGGGATCATCAGGCCGGTGCAATGGGCAGTGATGAACTCGGCGCGTTCCTTGGCCGTTTTCAGTTTCTTCATCACTTTGGTCGCGCGAAGTGCAGGCATTTCCAGCGACAGCGAGGTCACGGTGCGGCCGGTCACGGCGAGCGGTTGCAGCAATTGCACCTGGTCGGGATCGGCGGATTTTTCCGCCTCTTCGACCTGCTCCAGAAAGTATGACGCAGGGCGTGTCGACATCTCGTGCACGTACTGGGCGATGCTCACGTAGTCCGGGCGCTTGAGCTGGTCGAGTTCCTTGACCGACAGGCCGGTGGCGAGCAGGGCCAGTTCGAAGAACTGATCGTCTTCGTCATCGCCGGCGCGTTCCAGCGCTTCTTTCTGTGCGGCGTAGAACAGCGGTTTGAGCTGGATCGTTTCGATCTGCGAACCGTCATCACCGGTGATCGGCGACAACAGGTCATGCTGGGGTGGCATCCACGACATGTATGAATTCCTTGGTGATTCTTGAGGGGGTGTTGCGCAAAGGGGCCAGTTAACCTGGCCCAATGTGGGAGCGAGCCTGCTCGCGAAAGCGGTCTTACAGTCACATCGGTAGCGAATGTGATGGCCTCTTCGCGAGCAGGCTCGCTCCCACAGGTTTTGCGGTGTAACGGGTTACGGCATCAGCACCGCACGCCGCGCATCACCGAGGATGTCGACGCCGTTGAGCACGAACTTCTGGGTGCGCACGTCGATGTCGATCACCGGTACGCCGTTTTCCAGGCGGTTGTAGGTACGGCAGGACAGCTCCAGGTTGGTCTTGGGTTTCTCCCCCATCTTCACCGCGGTTTCCTCAAGGGATTTCAGCTTGCCGCCAACGGTGTGGTAGGTGAACCAGGTGTTGCCATCCTGATCCTGACCGGCTTCACGCACGTTCAGCAGGATGTCGTCGCCCAGCTTCACACCCAGTGCGAGCATGACTTCGGCGCCGAGGCCTTGCAGGGTCAGCTTGGCGTTGAGCGCTTTGCCGCCCTTGGCCATTTCTTCGACGATGAAGCGGCCGCCACGCATTTCTTCCACGTCGAATTCGATCTTCGGCGGAGTGAATTCTTCAACGGTTGCCGACAACGGCAGGCCTTGCAGGGTGGCCGCGATGGCCTGTCTTACGCGGTTGGTAAACATTAGAGAACGTCCTCCAGGAACTGCTCGATGATTTCATCGCGGGCGTTGAGTTGATAAACCATGTGTTCGTTCGGCGCGTAGCGGCCGTAGTCGATGACCACGTACCAGGTGCCGTTCTTGTACTTCTCGACGCTGTTCAGTTCCGGGTGCAGATACACGCTGCCGCCAGGAATGGTTTCGTCGGCGACCAGGGTCTGCAGCCAGTCGTTGATGCGCTTGACCTCTTGATCCATGAACGACTTGGTGAGGTTCTTGGCCATGGCTTTCTGGCCGGCCTTGACCAGCTTGCGGCTGATCGCATCTTCGAGGCCGACGTAGCTGATGAACTTGCCGGTGATCGAGCGGTTACCCAGCAGCGAGAAGCCACCGAGCACGGTGCGGGCGTAGTAGCTGACGCCATAACGGTTGAGCAGATCGCCTTCGGTCGAAGTGTCGAGGATGTTGTATTCGACGACGCGGGAGACGTCTTCGGCGTAGGTCACCTGGTTACCAGGACTTTCCCATTGCTTGACCTTGGCCAGCGCGGCGATCGCCAGGCTGGATGGCGCGATGAAGACATTTTTCTTCGCCGCTTTCGAGTACACCGCCGGCATGTTGTGCACCACCAGGCAACGGTCGAAACCGAGATCAGCGCCGCCCAGTTCCTGGCTGTACAAGACTTGGTCAGCGACCGAGGCGTCCTTGCCATCGAGTACCACACGAGCCTTGATGCGCTTACCGAACGAGGCGAACTCGCTAGCCACCGCTTTGGTGCCGGTGAAGCCCGGCGCGCCGATGATGGTCAGGTCTTCCGGGACACTGCCCAGTGCGGCCAGACCGAGCTTGCGGCCAGTCGCCGGCTCAACGCCACCGATCACCGCGTTGACCGTGTCAGCCGGAGTCGCGCCCGCTTCGACGATCACCACGTACACCGGCACCTTGACCACTTTGAGGATCTGGTACACCGCGTGATACAGCGTGCCTTCTTCCGAACCGGTCGGATCGAGCAGCGCATGGGTGGTGAAGCTGTTGATGCGGAACGGTGCGTTACGCGGAATCAGCGGATCGGCCTTCGGCGCGGTGCCGACCAGACCGATGACGTTGTCACCCAGGCCACCCATGGCCTCGGGGGATTCAGTGGCATTGACGGTAATGCCGTTGTGCTCGAAGTTCAGAACCTCAGCCATGTTTAGTCAGCCTTCTTGGCAGCGGCCTTTTTGGCCTGGGTGGACGATGTTTTCAGTTCCAGTCGACCGGCGGTGTGCAAGGCACTGGCCTCGACGTCGAGCAGATCGAGGTCTTGACCGACGCTCGACCAGTGCCCACCACCGGTGGGGAATGGGACGAGCACGGTGTAGGTTTGGCGGGTTGCCATTTTTCGTTTCTCCATAAACGGGAAAGCCCCTCTTGGGGAGGGGCTTGGCGGGTGTTGAGTGTTTTATGAGGGAAAGAAAACGCTCCGGGTTCGGGGCGTTTGTTGAGTTGCCGGTTAAGGTTGAACCGGTGGGTACTTCAGGTATCAGGATCCACTTGGGTGACGAGCTCACGAATCAATGCACTCATCGGACTATCCGCGCTGCGAAAACACAGACGTACTACGCGCACCGTCAACCCTGCACACGATCAATCCCAGTCACCGTCGCCTGGAAAGCCTTGATTGCTTCGTCGGCGATCTGTCTGGCTTCATCGATTGCATCAACTGCAACCTTGGCCTTAATCAGTTCCTTCGCCTCCAGGCGCCTTTCCCGAATCAGGTATAGGGCCTCTGCGTAGCGGGCGGCTTCGATCAGGATGCCGTCGGCAGATTCTTGAGGCGTACGGCCTGCGATTGCCCAGGCAGCCACAGTGCGCGGTACCGCATCTGCGGGATAACCGGCGTCTTTGAACGCTTGTGCTTCGGCGGCCGTTCGTTCGTATTCGACCGCCCGGAGTGGATCGACTGCAACCATCCGCCGCGCCTGGTCGGCGGAGTTATCAATTCTCGCGCACAGGTCAGCAACGGTAGGCGCAGGCTCGCCGTCATGCTCCCATTGGCCTTTCCATTCGCCGGTATCACTGATTCGCTCACCTTTGAATCGCGGATTCCAGCAAGGTTGAGGCAATTGGACAGCCGTCCAGTTTTCGGCCCCGGCCGGGGCATCGGTGGCGTAGAGAAATAGCCCGGTTTGATCAATGACAAAAATCATGCTGCCCCCTTAAGCCGCTTGAACGCAGAAACTGAACTGGCAGCGATAGCCACTCACACCCGACGCCGATCCAATCGAGTAGTCCAGGACAACCTCGCCCGTGGTTTCCGCGCGCCACGACAACAAACCGAACCCAAGCTGGCCACTGGTCGCCCAACCGCCTGCGCCGCTCACTCTGCTGAGGGGTCGAAAGCCCGGTGGAAGCGTGAACATGACCAATGCATCGGTACCGCTACTGACCCAGCGGGCAACATCGAGGCACACATAGATATTGCCATTGGCTCTCCAGTATCGGGAGGAATGGTTGTCGGTGAAGCCGTTGATAAAGGCTGGAACCTGGAGGCTAGCCGCAGAGAAGTTCGCGAAAGAAGTGCTGACAACGCTGTTGGTCTGGCCTTGGGTATAGCTATCGACAATTCCGTAGCCCGCCAACGTATTGGGTTTTCCTGAGCTGATCTTGCTCCAGTCCAGAGCGGGAACATCCGATGCAATCAGGTTCCCGCCGCTGGTAGCCAACCCTTTGGCATTGACGGCAATTTTTGTGTAAGTACCGGCAGAAACGCCCGAGTCGGCCAGCGCCAGTGAAATGTTTGCGTTTGCCGAGCCGTCAAACGAAGTGCTACCGCTAGCCGCGCCGGAAATGGCAATACTGCGCGCCGTTTCAAGCTTGCGAGCCGCTACCGCCGTTGCGTTGATGCCAAGGGCGTCAGTGATCCCGAAGCCGGCCAGGGTCGCGGGGTTGGCCCCAGCCGTCGCTCGACCATACTCATCGACCGTCAGACTCTTGTAAGTCCCGGCAGCAATCCCGGTGCGACCGGCGAGCATCTTGAACGTCAGCGCGGTGGTGCCCAGGATGACCGGCGCATTGGTGGTCAGGTGCCACAACGAATCACCGTTCGCAGTGCCCTCCTCGACCATGACCGTCAGCCCCGGCGTAACCTTGGCGTTGCTGTTGGCATCGGTCGCCCGCACCCAGTCGCCATTGGCGACGATCCACAGGCCGTTATCCTTGGCAAACGTCTGGCTCGGCAACAACACGCGGTCGCCAGCAATCACTGCAACGCCGTCAATCTGCTGCGCACCGGTCAAAACGACATTGCCCGTTGCAGCAACACGCACCGACTGCTTGCCATCCAGTTTGCCGAGCTCTTCGGCGAGGTAACTCATGACCCAGGCACGCGTGGCTTTGACGACGGTGTCATCAATTAACAACGTCACCAGCGACGCATTACTGGTCTCGAAAATCGAGCGAATGTAGAACTCTTTACCGGAACCCGACGTCGCCAGAACCGGTTTGAACGACTCCGGATATTTGACGATGGCGTAGAGAATCCCGGTATCAGTCCACAGCCCCGCTTCCCGCACATACCAACCGCCAACATCCGGCGGAATGGTCACTTCGGCGAGCAACCAGCTCGGGTTTTTCTCGTCCTGGAACAGTGCATTGAGCGGCCCGCGCCAGACTTCGCGTTTCAGAGCGGTGGCGGTGGCGGCCGGGTTGTAGACTGTGCCGCCGCCGTCACCGACGGAAATCTGCGTCAACTTGATCGGCGTGCCCGCGGCTTTGCATGCCGTTTCGTAGGCAATCCCTGCGTTGGTGAGCAGGGTGTAATAGTCAGCCATTCAGGCCCCCTGAGGATAAATAGTGGATGTTTCGACGGTGTACATACCGGCAGCCATGAACGCCTCTCCCGAGGTTTCAAGGCCTTCGATGAACACCGGATAAACCGTGGTCAGCTCGCCGCAGAACGTCGCGGCGCCGATGACGTGATTGCCGAAAGCACTCAAACCCACCGACACCGACAGCACATCGCGTTCGCTCTTGGCATCAGCCAGGCGTCGGTCGAGACGGGCGTCGATTTCTTCGCTGTAGGGTTGGTCGCTGAAGGCCCGTACAGAAAAACTGTAAGGCGCACCGGGCGGTGTCTGTTCGTACCAGGCGCGGATCTCGGGTCTTAATTGCAAACCCTTGGCGGCGTTTTCCAGTGCCTTGCGAGTGCCGGCCTGGCGTGCGGTGGGCCAGGCGAGTTCGACGGTCAGGCGTTTTTCCGCTTCCGGTGCAGCTGTGCTCCATTCAGCCACACCGCGATCCGCTGCCAGATACGGCAGAAATGCGACCGGGGTTTCTGCGGGGTTCATCAGTTCCGGGAACGGCGGCGCGATGCGATCCAGCAAGACGCCAAATCCTAGATCCAGACCTCGCTCAAGCGCAGAGCTGTTGGCAGGCAGCAGCGTCGGGCGCTGAGTTTTTTCACTCATAGCGTCAGCACCTCAACTTCGACCGCCGTGCAGTACGGCGCTTGAAACGCCGTAGTCACGATCGGCGTCAGCGGTTCAAGAATCTGCAGTTGCACGGCGCCGGCGCTATGTAGCGTGTAGTCGATCCAGCTCGGATCAACCCGGCCTTCGAGGCGATGGCAACTGTCGGCGTAGGCCTGCAATTGCTGCTGTGCGGCGACTTTGGTCAGACCCGAATCCGGGCCGGAATTGATCTTGGCGACGACGCGGATCTTATAGCGCTGAATGTCAGCAGCCTTGACGGTGACGAGGTCGGTTTCAGGTCGCACATCCGGTCGAGCGAAGTGCTGACGGACGCCGTCAAGCAACGACACGGAAGGTGTGCCATCGCCGTCGCGGGACAGCACAGTGACCTGCACTTCGCCCGGCGCGGTGCGCCGAGCATTGCCATCCTTGACCTGCGCGGCGAGGCCGTCCGGGTTGAAGGTGTAGGTGACATTCAACACACCCGCCTCAGTGGATTCGACTTGCACCGTCGGACGCTCGCCGAGGGTGAAAACTTCGCGGCGATACTGCATCCGCGAACCTGCTGCCGGCGCATGCGGCGCCAGGTAATAACGCAGGCGGGCGTCGTCGTCGCTTTCGTAAATCGCTGGCACCGGCGGGAATGCCGCCGGGTCGCCGGGATCAAGCAACTGCCGCTCCAGGCCCATGTCCGCCAGCCGCGCATCAAGGTTGCTCCCCGTCGCCCACCACGCCAGCATCTGTTTGATGCGGGCGTTGTATTTGCGTTCGTGGGTTTGCAGCCGGACACAGAAAGCCTCAAGCGCCAGGGTCAGCAGTTCGCTTTCGTTTTCCAGGCTGGTCTTGAGTTTTGCGGCACTGTCCGGCGAACGCACACCGACGTATTCGATGACGAAAGTCTTGAACTCGGCGAGCAAGTCTTCGAAGGCTTCAACGGTGATCAGCGCGGGTTCGGCCAATTGGTTCTGGCCGGGGATCAACATGCTCATGTCACGACCTCGAAGGTTTGTTGACGGTTTTTCCAGATGCCGGCGAAGCGCAGCCGCAGACCGGCGCCCTGGCGGCTGGCGACGATCACTTGTGGCTGGAAATCGTCGATGCCGTTTTGCTTGTTGTAGAACGCCTGCGCGGCGTGGCTCTGGGCCAGAAGCAGAACGTCGTCACCGAGGTTCTGCCCCAGCAGCGTGGGGATCAACGATCCGTACAACGGGCGTTTTTGCCGGGTGCCCAGCGGTGTGGTCAGGGCCCGGGTCGCGCGCTGCACAAACTGCAGCCAGTCGTCGACCGTGGCCCCGCTGTCTCTATCGATTCCGATCATGTGGAGGCTCTTGAATCAGGGGCTGATGACACGGCCCTGGTGATCGACCAATGGACCGCTGAAGTGCACGCCAGAGGCGTCGATGGTCAGGCCGACGGCCCCCAGTTGCAGGGTGATCAGTTGCGGCGTCATCGCCAGTCGCGCCGGGCCGATGCTCAGTTCCAGCGACTCGCGAGAACCTCTGAAAGCCGCTGGGCCGTTTTGCCAGTGGAGGGTGTGCGTGGCATCGTCGTAGCCGCTTTCGCTGCCGTCGACATGAACCCGTCGCGTCAGCGTGGGGACAGTCGAAACGGGTGGAAAGCGATCACTGTTCAGGCCGAACAGGGCGACACTTTGTGCGCCACTTTCGCCGCTGCCGTAGTTGAACAGCAGACACTGCTCACCCACGGTCGGAATCCGCGACTCACTCTGTGCGCCGGCGCTGGGGTTGAAAAACTTGATCGCTGGCGTGAGCAAGCCACCGTGGCTGACCTGGCAGGTATTGCTCGCCGCATCGACTGTCTGGCAAATGCCGATGCGGCAGAAGCTTTCAGCGCGGCGGTGCAGGTCGTCGATTTCCGCTTCCATTTCGGCCAGGCGTTCGATGATCGGCCCCAGTTGCATGCGCAATAACGCGTCGAACATCGGTCAGGCCTCCAGCGCGGTGTATTGGTCTGGATCGTCGATGTTGCTGACTTCCCAGGTGCGGGCGAATTTCGGTGTGCCCAGTGGATCATCGAGCAAGGTCGGGCCGAGGTAGAGGGTCTGGTTGAACGTCAGGGTCCAGGCCTTGAATTGCTCGCCGAACAATGACGGCAAGCCATCGATGTTGGTCGGCAAATCACATTGATCACCGGGCAAGTTCCAGCGGTTATCAGTGATCAGGTTTTTCAACACGGCAATCAGATCGCACGCTGCAAACGCGGTTGCAGAAAGCGCCGGGACGACTTGCAGCGACACCGTCATGACATGAGCGATGCGCCCGTCAGCGGCACGCCATCCTGATGCATTGCGGTCGAAGTCGATCAGCACCCAGGCCTGATCGCCTGGCGCCGTGAAATCGTCGCGACTGCCGACGCTGATATTGAGTTCGGCGGTGTTGCGCAGTGTCGTCGCGATGGCTGTGAACAGTTGCGACGGCTGCTGGATCGGTGTGGGCATACATGACCTCCTTTTCAATCGTCCACGCGCAGCCCTGCCGCCCAAAGGGCGGCACGAATCACATTCGAGGTTAAGGCTGGTCGCGGGGTGGGACTTCGCAGACGCCGATGCGCTTGGCGGCCCAGCGTTCATAGAGACCTATGGCCACATCGGCCCCGGCCATTGCAGTCAGGCAACCAAACGCGCCAGCGGCCCAGATCGACATGCCGGCGGCATACAGCAGCATGATTGCCGACACGCCGCAGATCATGCAGGCGCCGGAGCGCAGGGCCAGGCGTCGCAGCAATGACCAGCCGCGTGCCCCCTCCTTGTCGGCGCGCCACATTTCGCCGGACACCCCGCCGACAACGGCAAGAAGGATGACCAGCCAGATCGGCATGTCCGCCAACGCTTGTTGCTCGTTTGTCATGTCACGCCTCCTGGTGTGATGGATGAATGGTGTGTATTGGGTTCAATCGGTTTCTCTTGAGGCAGGCATTCCAAAAAGCCCGGCGTTCGCACACCGGGCTTTTCAGTAATGCGCTCCTTCGCCTTCCTTCAAATCCTGTGTTCAAGAAGGAAGCTGACTTTTCGGCGCTACTGGCGCGGTACGAGTCCGTTCAAATTGTTTTTCCGACCGCGGTCCCTGCCCGCCGGATAACTGCTTCTGGTGCTTTACGCTGCACACCCGGGTCAGTTGCCAACCCTCTGAACCGTTGAGGCCGGTTCATCGCTGCCTGTTCTTGTGGAACTAAAGAGCTTTCTTGCCAGCCGCTTTGTCGAGCGGCTTGGTGGCAAGAATATGCATGTATGCATACCCAGTCAATGCGCAAATGCATTTATTTATGCATAGGAAATGCGCAGATGCATGGAAGCCCCGCAACTCAAGGGTTTGGCGGTTTCATCAAGGCGAAAAAAAACCCGCCTGCGAGGCGGGTTTATCTGAGAAGGGTCGGGTTAGCGGGCGTACATGCCCCACCAGAAGACGTGACCGAGGATGACGATTTGCTCCTCCTGGATTTCCTGGAAGCTGTAGTCCTCGTCCGGGTGTTCATCGCGATTGAAGCTGCGCAGACGAATGCCGGTCGGCAGGCGATAGAGTTGCTTCACGCGCAACTGGCCGTTGTGATTGATCGCGTACAGGTCGCCATCAATGATGTCGCCGATGCCGCACTTGCCGGCGTTGACGCCGACGGTGGCACCATCACGCAACACCGGCAACATGCTGTTGCCACGTACTGTCACGCATTTGGCCTGGTCGAACTGCACACCGTTATGGCGCAGGCTGCGCTTGCCGAAGCGCAGGCTAGAGCGCTCGCTCTCTTCGATGACGAATCTTCCTGATCCAGCAGCCAATTCAACCTCGCGAAGGAACGGCACCGATACTTCGTCATCATCGACCGGCGTATCGTCGTCCCACAGCATTATGTCCTTGAGTTCCGCGTGCACGTCATCACGCGCGGCACCGGCCGACGGCGCGACGTCCGCGCGCCCGCGCAATTGATCGGTACTCACGGCGAAGTATTCGGCGATCTTCGAGATGTGTTTATCCGAGGGATCGACGATCTTCCCGCTGAGAATCCGCGAGAGAGTGGATTGAGGCACGCCGGTGCGACGGTGGAGCTCCGTGGGGGAGATCCCGTGCTGGTCGAGCAGTGCTCTTAAGACGGAGGCTACGTTGCGTTTTTGCATAACGCGCATAGTGCTTGAAGTTATTCGCGAAGACAAATGCTGATTTGCATAAATCATGCATAAATACACTTTCCGATGAAGAAAGCCCTCACCCGGCCGCGATGCCTGCGTCCGACAGACTGCCCATGGTAACCTTGCGCCCATCGCGGAAAAGCCCGGCTTATGCCCTCGCTTTTGCCCTACATCTTTTAACGAGTTGCCTGACAATCCGATGAATAAAGCCGTCTCCGACCTGTCCTCCCACACCCCGATGATGCAGCAGTACTGGCGCCTGAAGAATCAGCACCCGGATCAGCTGATGTTCTACCGCATGGGCGACTTCTACGAGATCTTCTACGAAGACGCGAAGAAGGCGGCCAAGTTGCTCGACATCACCCTGACCGCGCGCGGACAGTCGGCGGGGCAGGCGATTCCGATGTGTGGGATTCCTTACCACGCGGCGGAAGGCTATCTGGCGAAGCTGGTGAAGCTTGGCGAGTCCGTGGTGATTTGTGAGCAGGTCGGCGATCCGGCCACCAGCAAAGGCCCGGTTGAGCGTCAGGTCGTACGGATCCTCACGCCGGGTACGGTCAGTGATGAAGCGCTGCTTGATGAACGCCGCGACAACCTGATTGCAGCCCTGCTGGGTGACGAACGTCTGTTCGGCCTTGCCGTGCTGGACATCACCAGCGGCAGTTTCAGCGTGTCGGAAATCAAAGGCTGGGAAAACCTGCTGGCGGAACTGGAGCGGATCAACCCGGTTGAGTTGCTGATCCCGGATGACTGGCCGAGGGATCTGCCAGCGGAAAAACGCCGTGGCGTCAGTCGTCGTGCGCCGTGGGATTTCGAGCGTGATTCAGCACTGAAAAGCCTTTGCCAGCAGTTCTCCACCCAAGACCTGAAGGGTTTTGGCTGCGAGAACCTGACCCTGGCCATCGGCGCTGCGGGTTGCCTGTTGGCCTACGCCAAGGAAACCCAGCGCACCGCCCTGCCCCACCTGCGCAGCCTGCGCCACGAACGTCTGGATGACACCGTGGTGCTGGACGGTGCAAGCCGTCGCAACCTCGAACTCGACACCAACCTGGCCGGTGGTCGCGACAACACCCTGCAATCAGTCGTTGATCGCTGCCAGACCGCCATGGGCAGCCGTCTGCTGACCCGTTGGTTGAACCGTCCGTTGCGCGATCTGACCGTACTGCTGGCGCGCCAGACCTCGATCACGTGCCTGCTCGATCGCTATCGTTTCGAAAAGCTGCAACCACAGCTCAAGGAAATCGGCGACATCGAGCGAATTCTCGCGCGGATCGGCCTGCGTAACGCACGTCCTCGTGACCTTGCTCGCTTGCGCGACGCCCTCGGTGCCCTGCCTGAACTGCAAGTGGCGATGACTGACCTGGAAGCACCGCACCTGCAAGGTCTGGCGACCATCACCAGCACCTACCCGGAACTGGCGGCACTGCTGGAAAAGGCCATCATCGACAATCCGCCGGCGGTGATCCGTGACGGCGGCGTGCTGAAAACCGGTTACGACAGCGAACTCGACGAGCTGCAATCGCTGAGCGAAAACGCCGGCCAGTTCCTCATCGATCTCGAAGCCCGCGAGAAAGCTCGCACCGGTCTTAGCCACCTGAAAGTCGGTTACAACCGCATTCACGGCTACTTCATCGAATTGCCGAGCAAGCAGGCCGAGTCGGCACCGGCGGACTATATCCGTCGGCAAACCCTGAAAGGCGCCGAGCGCTTCATCACGCCGGAACTGAAAGAGTTCGAAGACAAAGCCCTGTCTGCCAAGAGCCGTGCCTTGGCGCGCGAAAAGATGCTCTACGAGGCGCTGCTGGAAGACCTGATCAGCCAGTTGCCACCGCTGCAGGACACCGCCGGCGCGCTGGCCGAACTGGACGTGTTGAGCAACCTCGCCGAGCGTGCGCTGAATCTTGACCTGAACTGCCCGCGCTTCGTCAGCGAGCCGTGCATGCGCATCTCCCAGGGTCGTCACCCGGTGGTCGAGCAAGTGCTGACCACGCCGTTCGTGGCCAACGACCTGAGCCTGGATGACAACACCCGTATGCTGGTGATCACCGGCCCGAACATGGGTGGTAAATCCACCTACATGCGCCAAACCGCATTGATCGTGTTGCTCGCTCACATTGGCAGCTTCGTGCCCGCAGCCAGTTGCGAACTGTCGCTGGTCGACCGCATCTTCACTCGAATCGGTTCCAGCGATGACCTGGCCGGTGGCCGTTCGACCTTCATGGTCGAGATGAGCGAAACCGCCAACATCTTGCACAACGCTACCGAGCGCAGCCTGGTGCTGATGGACGAAGTCGGGCGCGGCACCAGCACCTTCGACGGTCTGTCGCTGGCATGGGCGGCGGCCGAGCGTCTGGCGCATCTGCGCGCGTATACGCTGTTTGCCACCCACTACTTCGAACTGACCGTGTTGCCGGAAGCCGAGCCACTGGTGGCCAACGTCCACCTCAATGCGACCGAGCATAACGAACGCATCGTCTTCCTGCACCACGTGCTGCCGGGACCTGCCAGCCAGAGCTACGGTCTGGCGGTGGCGCAACTGGCTGGTGTGCCAAGTGAAGTGATCGTGCGTGCCCGTGAGCACTTGAGCCGACTGGAAGAAACCGCTTTGCCGCATGAAGCGCCGAAACCTGCCGCCAAGGGCAAACCGGCGACGCCACAGCAAAGCGACATGTTCGCCAGCCTGCCACACCCGGTGCTCGATGAACTGGCTAAACTGGATCTGGATGACCTGACCCCGCGCCGAGCTCTCGAAATGCTCTATGCACTGAAGAACCGGATATAAGCACTAAAGAAGCGGATATAACGCAAACGGCTTCAAGCTGTTAGAATCTCGCGCGGTTTGGGATGCTGTTGGCTAATAGCCTGGCCAGCAGGTATCGCTCCCGAACCTGGCGACCCCAACCGTGAAGGGGCAACGCTGCCGCCGCCTGAGGAGAAAATTAGAAATGACCTTCGTCGTCACCGACAACTGCATCAAGTGCAAGTACACCGACTGCGTAGAAGTGTGTCCGGTGGACTGCTTTTACGAAGGCCCGAACTTCCTGGTGATTCACCCGGATGAGTGCATCGACTGCGCCCTGTGCGAACCGGAATGCCCGGCTGTAGCTATTTTTTCCGAGGACGAAGTTCCGGAAGAGATGCAGGAATTCATTCAACTCAACGTTGAGCTGGCTGAAATCTGGCCGAACATCACCGAGAAGAAAGAATCGCTGCCAGATGCCGAAGAGTGGGATGGCGTCAAAGGCAAGATCAAAGACCTCGAGCGCTGATCTGTCGCGCGTTCAATAAAAGGCCCCTCGCGGGCCTTTTTACTTTTCTGCAGGCAAAAAAAGGGGCGGTATGACCCGCCCACATTTTTTCCCTATTCCCTGTATTCCTTTTCATCGTCCTGATGAATCGCGTCCTGCGATGTCCGTTCCCCTCTTCCTTGAAGGGCGTGTCTGTCCGTCGACACAGCCCCGATACTAGAGAGTTCCCTGACAAGAGCAATCGGCTGCGGGTGCCGAAAAAGATTGTCATAAGCACTTAATGTTTAAAAATAAACATATAAAACAATAAGTTAAATTACGGCGATGTCCGTAATCGACGTCTGCCGTCTTGTAAAAATAGGGAACACTTACGAGAGAGTAAGCCAAGGCTTACACCCCGAGACTACAAAGGATGGAAATGCCAACCGTACGTCCGACAATGAAAAAGAGCGGCGAAATGCCCAGAAAATCGAGGCCAACAAAAAACCCCGAACCAGTCGGGGCTTCTTGCGGGCGAGCGTGTGAGGCGCTTACTGGAACAGCGACTCGCTCGACAGGCCATTCTTCTCGAGGATTTCACGAAGGCGCTTGAGGCCTTCTACCTGGATCTGCCGCACCCGTTCCCGGGTCAGGCCGATCTCCAGGCCTACATCTTCCAGCGTGCTGCTCTCGTGGCCGCGCAGACCGAAGCGGCGTACAACCACCTCGCGCTGCTTGTCGGTCAACTCCGACAGCCATTGATCGATGCTCTGCGACAGGTCGTCATCCTGCAGCAGTTCACAAGGATCGGTCGGACGATCGTCGGTAAGGGTGTCCAGCAGGGTTTTATCCGAATCCGGACCCAGCGAGACGTCGACCGAAGAAACCCGCTCGTTCAGGCCAAGCATGCGCTTGACCTCACCCACCGGTTTTTCCAGCAGGTTGGCGATTTCTTCGGGTGAAGGTTCGTGGTCGAGCTTCTGCGTCAGCTCCCGTGCAGCCCGCAGGTACACGTTGAGTTCCTTGACCACATGGATCGGCAACCGGATGGTCCGGGTCTGATTCATGATCGCGCGCTCGATGGTCTGACGAATCCACCAGGTCGCGTAGGTCGAGAAGCGGAAGCCGCGCTCGGGATCGAACTTTTCCACCGCCCGGATCAATCCGAGGTTGCCCTCTTCGATCAGATCCAGCAGCGACAGCCCCCGATTGACGTAACGCCGGGCGATTTTGACCACCAGCCGCAGGTTACTTTCAATCATGCGCTTGCGTCCGGCCGGATCGCCACTTTGCGACAGTCGCGCAAAATGAACTTCTTCTTCCGGAGAGAGCAGTGGGGAAAAGCCGATTTCGTTGAGATACAACTGCGTGGCATCAAGTGCACGCGTGTAGTCGATGTACTTATGTTGTTTAAGTGAAGCGGAGTGTTTGGATTTGGAACGAACGGAAGGTGGAGCAGCCCCTTCATCATTCGACATCGAAGATTCCGAATCGATGCCGGTCTCCATAAGGAGAACCTCATCGTCGATGTCAAACTCCGGCACTTCTTTACTGAGAGCCATTGTTATAGTCCTTTGGTGAGTTCGACCCCAAGCTCAAGCGACGCCTTTATCCTTGGCAGCGCTGGAGCCTGTCCCCTCTACGCGACGGAACAGGCTGGCTTACAAATCAACGTCTTGGCAGGAACTGCAGCGGATCTACAGGTTTACCTTGGCGGCGAATCTCAAAATGCAGTTTCACCCGGTCTGTACCCGTTGACCCCATTTCGGCAATTGTCTGTCCGACCTTGACCTGCTGTCCCTCCCGAACCAACAGCCTGCGGTTATGTCCGTAGGCACTGACGTAGGTTTCGCTGTGTTTGATGATGACTAATTCGCCGTAGCCCCTTAAGCCACTCCCGGCGTATACCACCGTCCCATCAGACGCAGCTAAAACAGGCTGTCCCAAATCTCCGGCGATATCAATTCCTTTATTCAAACTACCGTTTGAAGAGAATTTTCCAATCAGAATGCCATTAGATGGCCATCCCCAGCCGGTCGGGGCTGGGCCTGCCGGAGGCAACGGCGCGGGCGCTTGCTTGTTGGCGACGGACGGTACAGCCCCCGTAGAACCGGTGGTTGTAGTGGTCGTGGTGCCATTTGCCTGGCGCCGGATTACCGTGGTTTTACTCGACGAAGAAGGTGAAGAACTGCTGTTGCTCACCACCGCCGTCGGCGTTGAACCGGTGCGGCCGTCGAAGCGAATCGTCTGACCCGGATGGATCGTATACGGCGTAGGAATATTGTTCCGGGCCGCGAGGGCTTTGTAGTCCCAGCCGTAGCGAAATGCGATCGAAAACATCGTATCGCCCGGACGGACTACATATTGTCCGGTCGTCACCGTAGGACGCTGGGCCACCGCGTTGTTGCGATCGACCACCCGCACATTGCTCGATTTGGTGCTGGAGCAACCGACCAGCAAGGTGCTCAAGACAAGGCCAGTCACCAGGCGCTGAAAGCTCGTGTTACCCATACGCTGCGCAATGACTGTGAGACTCACCCGCCGCTCCCTTTGTGGTGGCTGAAAAATGTGGAATGCCGGATGTCGGCATGAGGTGTCGCAAGTATAACGGGCCGGATCGGCTTTACCTTTAATGAAGCGAAATCGCTTCACGCACACGTTTGCCATCTGACAATCTGCTGCGTTTAAACCATCGTTGCCCGAGTAAGACAGAGGCGAACGAAAGGAATTCAGCACGCGTAAACAAATGCTCAGGCCAGTGGCCCATTGAGCAACGGCACAAAACGGACAGCCCCGAGAACATGCCGGGAAAAGCCGTTTTCCTCACGCACGATCAGCAACAATTGCTGCACTTCCCCGGAGCCTACCGGAATCACCATGCGTCCGCCCGGAGCCAGTTGATCAAGCAAGGCTTGCGGTACATCCGTGGCCACGGCGGTGACGATAATGCCGTTATAAGGTGCCAGCGCCGGCCACCCTTCCCAACCATCGCCCCAGCGGAACACCACGTTGCGCAGGTTCAGTTCAACCAAACGTTCCTTGGCGCGATCCTGCAGTACCTTGATGCGCTCAACCGAGAACACCCGCTCAACCAGTTGTGACAACACCGCCGTCTGGTAACCGGAACCGGTGCCGATCTCCAGCACCTTATCCAGTGGGCCCGCCTCCAGCAGCAGCTCGCTCATGCGCGCCACCATATAAGGCTGGGAAATCGTCTGGTTATTGCCGATCGGCAGCGCCGTGTCTTCATAAGCACGGTGTGCCAGCGCTTCATCGACGAACAGGTGACGCGGCGTACGCCGGATCACTTCCAGCACCTTGGCGTTGGACACGCCCTCTTCGTACAGGCGCTGGATCAGCCGCTCGCGGGTACGCTGAGAGGTCATGCCGATCCCGCTGCGCAGCCTGTCTTCATGTTCACGGGCCATCAGCGCAGTCCCTCCAGCCAGCCATCGAGGCTTCTGAACGCATCGTTGAAGGTTCGATCGAGCTGCAACGGGGTGATGGAAACGTAGCCCTGCATCACCGCATGGAAGTCCGTGCCCGGGCCGCCGTCTTCGGCGTCGCCGGCTGCAGCAATCCAGTAACCGGCCTTGCCACGCGGATCGACCACTTTCATCGGCGCCGCCGCACGGGCGCGATGGCCGAGGCGGGTCAACTGAATACCGCGAATATGGTCGATCGGCAGATTGGGAATGTTCACGTTGAGCACCGTGCGCGGTGGCAGATCAAGCCCGGCATGGGCCTCGACCAGTTTGCGCGCAAAGTAGGCCGCTGTCGGCAGATTATCCACCTGCCGCGAGACCAGCGAAAAAGCGAACGACGGACGCTCGAGAAAACGTCCCTCAAGGGCGGCCGCCACTGTCCCGGAATACAGCACGTCATCGCCAAGATTGGCGCCGAGGTTGATCCCGGAAACCACCATGTCCGCCTCGCGCTCCAGCAAGCCGTTGAGGCCCAGGTGCACGCAGTCGGTCGGAGTGCCGTTGAGGCTGATAAAGCCGTTGGCCAGGTATTGCGGGTGCAGCGGACGGTCGAGCGTCAGCGAACTGCTGGCGCCGCTTTTGTCCTGCTCCGGGGCGATAACCACGCACTCGGTGTAATCCGCCAGCGCAGCATAAAGCGCGGCGAGACCGGGTGCGGTTACCCCATCGTCGTTAGAAATCAGAATACGCATGGGCTGTCCGTCTGCCCCACCGGCACCAGATCAACGAGTTCGCGCACCAATACGGTGGCGAAGCATCCGGCCGGGAGGACGAATTCCAGTTGCAGAATGTCAGGCTGGGGATAATGCCACGTCAACCCGCCAATGGGCAGCCGCAGGATGCGACGTTCGTGGCTCATACCGGCGTTGATCAACCAATCGCGCAGCTCTGCTTCACCGGCAGCAATCCCCTGCTCCAGATCATGGACAGCGCCTGCGGTCGGCGAGTCACCCTCGCCCCACTGCGGGCCGGTCGGATGCAGGTCAAGAATTGCCAGACGCGGGTCACTGCATTCAGCTTCTCCGGCCGGGAAAAAACTGCGGCTGTCGGTGAACGCGAGCAGGTCGCCGACCTGGGCTTTTTGCCAGGTGCCATCGGTCACTCGTGCGGCGAGCACCTTGTTGAAGAGAAAACTGCGCGCCGTCGAGAGCAGGCGCGAACGCACATTGCGTTGTTCCGGCAAGGCCTTGCGCGCCGCCCACGAACGCGCGTCAACGACGTTGCCGCCGTCGTGGCCGAAACGCTGGGCGCCGAAATAATTGGGGATGCCTTGTTGGGCTATCAGCTGCAGGCGCTGTTCAATTGCTGCTTTGTCGCCATCGAACTGAGTCAAACGCAAGGTGAAACCGTTGGCCGAATGCGCACCGCGTTGCAGTTTGCGTTTGTGGCGAGTGGTCTTGAGAATCTTCAGCGTGTCGTTTTCCGCCGCCGACAGATCCGGATCGGCCTTGCCCGGCAATTGCACGCTGAACCACTGGCGAGTCAGCGCCTGACGATCCTTGAGGCCAGCATAGCTCACCGTGCGCAACGGCACGCCGGCAGCCTTGGCGATACGCCGCGCAGCTTCTTCAGTGTTCAGGCCGCGTTTTTCGACCCAGATCCACAGGTGTTCGCCATCGCCGCTGAACGGAATATCGAGGACTTCATCGACCTGAAAGTCTTCAGCGATGGCTTTCAGTACCGCAGTGCCGAGGGGTTCACCATAGGCCCGCGGGCCGAGCAATTGCAGTTCGTTCATGCGCGCAGCAACAAGGCAACGGAGTGCACGGCGATACCTTCTTCGCGACCGACAAAGCCGAGCTTTTCGGTGGTGGTAGCTTTCACGTTCACTTGATCCAACTCAACTTGAAGATCCGCCGCGATCAGCGCGCGCATCGATTCGATATGCGGGGCCATTTTCGGTGCCTGGGCAACGATAGTGTTGTCGACATTGCCGACTTTCCAGCCTTTGGCATGGATCAGCGCGACCACATGACGCAGCAGCGCACGGCTGTCGGCGCCCTTGAATTGCGGGTCGGTGTCCGGGAAATGCTTGCCGATATCACCCAGCGCAGCGGCGCCGAGCAAGGCATCGCTCAAGGCGTGCAGCAGGACGTCACCGTCGGAATGAGCGAGCAGCCCGAAGCTGTGTGCGATGCGCACGCCGCCCAGAGTAATGAAATCGCCTTCAGCGAAACGGTGCACATCATAGCCGTGGCCAATACGCATAAAAAAACGCCCCGATTTTTGTCAGGGCGTGATTCTACCTGCATTAGTCCCGAAGGGCTTGTGCGTGATGCTGCAAGTGGTCGTCTATGAAGCTTGAGATGAAGAAATAGCTGTGGTCGTAGCCCGGTTGCAGGCGCAATGTCAGCGGATGACCCGCTTGTTTTGCCGCTTGTTGCAGAGCTTCGGGTTTGAGCTGGGTGGCGAGGAAGTCATCGCGATCCCCTTGATCGACCAGCAGCGGCAGTTTTTCATCCGCCTCGGCAATCAGTGCGCAGGCATCCCACTCTTTCCATTTGGAACGGTCTTCGCCCAGGTAGCGCGAAAAGGCTTTCTGACCCCATGGGCAATCCATCGGGTTGTTGATTGGCGAGAACGCCGACACCGATTGATAGCGTCCCGGGTTACGCAGCGCGCAGACCAGCGCACCGTGACCGCCCATGGAGTGACCGCTGATGCTGCGTTTGTCCGAGGCGGGGAAATGCGCTTCGACCAGTGCAGGCAACTCATGCACGACATAGTCATGCATACGATAGTGGCGCGACCAAGGTTCCTGCGTGGCATTCAGATAGAAACCGGCACCGAGGCCGAAATCCCACGCGCCATCCGGATCACCCGGCACATCCGGCCCACGGGGGCTGGTGTCCGGCGCAACGATGATCAGACCCAGTTCGGCAGCCATGCGCATCGCGCCGGCCTTTTGCATGAAATTCTCGTCGGTGCAGGTCAGGCCGGACAACCAGTACAGCACCGGCAACTTGCCGCCCTGCTCCGCCTGCGGTGGCAGGTACACGGCGAACACCATGTCGCAACCGAGCACGTCTGAGCGATGGCGATAACGCTTGTGCCAACCGCCGAAACTCTTCTGACAGGAGATGTTTTCCAGACTCATGTAAAGACTCCTACGCGGTCATGAGCGCAAGCCTTCAAGACTTGCGCCCATGTCGCCACGATTGATCAGAAATGAATGACGGTACGGATGCTCTTGCCTTCGTGCATCAGGTCGAAGGCCTTGTTGATGTCTTCCAGGCCCATGGTGTGGGTGATGAAAGTATCCAGCGGAATCTCGCCGCTCTGGGCCATGTCGACGTAGCTTGGCAACTCGGTACGACCGCGCACGCCACCGAATGCCGAACCGCGCCAGACGCGACCGGTGACCAACTGGAACGGGCGGGTAGCGATTTCCTGGCCAGCACCGGCCACACCGATGATCACCGACTCGCCCCAACCTTTGTGGCAGCACTCAAGGGCGGCGCGCATCAGTTGCACGTTGCCGATGCATTCGAAGGAGAAGTCGACGCCGCCATCGGTCATGTCGACAATCACTTCCTGAATCGGACGATCGAAATCTTTCGGGTTTACGCAGTCGGTAGCGCCGAGTTGTTTGGCGATCTCGAACTTGGCCGGGTTGATGTCGATGGCGATGATTCGCGCAGCCTTGGCTTTCACCGCGCCAATGACTGCGGACAAACCAATGCCGCCCAGACCGAAGATGGCCACGGTGTCACCGGGTTTGACCTTGGCAGTGTTGAGCACCGCACCGATACCGGTGGTGACGCCGCAGCCCAGCAGGCAAACCTTTTCCAGCGGCGCATCTTTAGAGATCCTGGCCACGGAGATTTCCGGTAACACGGTGTATTCCGAGAATGTCGAAGTACCCATGTAGTGGAAAATGGTTTCGCCCTTGTAGGAAAAACGCGAAGTGCCGTCCGGCATCAAACCCTTGCCCTGAGTCGCGCGAATCGCCTGACACAGGTTGGTCTTGCCCGACTTGCAGAATTTGCACTGGCCGCATTCCGGGGTGTACAGCGGAATGACGTGATCGCCCACCGCAACCGAGGTCACGCCTTCGCCGATCGCTTCGACGATGGCGCCGCCTTCGTGGCCGAGGATCGACGGGAAGATGCCTTCCGGGTCTGCACCGGACAGGGTGTAGGCATCCGTGTGGCAAACCCCGGAAGCCACCACGCGCAACAACACTTCACCGGCCTTGGGCATGGCGACATCGACTTCTACGATTTCCAGCGGCTTCTTGGCCTCGAAGGCAACGGCGGCGCGCGACTTGATCATGCTGACTCTCCAGTGAATCCATTGAATAAAAAACCAGACGGCCAGTGTAGTTCAACGCCAAATGATGAATAATCAGGACAAAAGCAAAACATTATTGCCATACAGGGATAATCCCGATGTCCGAAAGCCGCTGGGAAGGCATTGACGAGTTTGTTGCCGTTGCCGAATGCAGCCAGTTCACCGCCGCCGCCGAACGCCTTGGGGTTTCGTCCTCGCACATCAGTCGACAAATCGTACGGCTGGAAGAAAGACTTCAGACGCGCCTGCTCTATCGCAGCACACGCCGGGTGACGCTGACTGAGGCTGGGCAGACCTTCCTGCAACATTGCCAACGCTTGCAGGATGGCCGCGAAGAAGCCTTGCGTGCCGTCGGCGATCTGACCAGCGAACCGAAAGGCATGCTGCGCATGACCTGCGCGGTGGCTTACGGCGAGCGTTTTATCGTGCCGCTGGTGACGCGATTTATGGGCCTTTATCCACAGCTGCGCATCGATATCGAATTGAGCAATCGCCAGCTCGATCTGGTGCATGAAGGTCTGGATCTGGCGATTCGCCTGGGTCGTTTGCAGGACTCGCGATTGGTCGCGACACGCCTGGCGCCACGCCGAATGTATCTGTGCGCGTCACCGTCCTACGTCGAGCGGTACGGTCGCCCGCATAGCCTGTCGGAATTGAGTCGGCACAATTGCCTGATTGGCAGCTCGGACATCTGGCAGCTTGAGCAAAACGGGCGGGAGTTTTCCCAGCGGGTGCAGGGCAACTGGCGCTGCAACAGCGGGCAAGCGGTGCTGGATGCGGCGTTACAGGGGGTGGGGTTGTGTCAGTTGCCGGATTATTACGTGCTGGAGCATTTGCACAGCGGCGCGCTAATTTCGTTGCTGGAGGCGCATCAGCCACCAAATACGGCGGTGTGGGCGCTGTACCCGCAACAGCGGCACTTGTCGCCGAAGGTGCGCAAGTTGGTGGAGTTTCTCAAGGAAGGATTGGCTGAGCGGCCGGAGTATCGAAGCTGAGTGATGGGTTGCTCATGCGTCCGCCTTCGCGAGCAAGCTCGCTCCCACAGTGGACCTGCAGTGACTGCAAATCTGGTGTCAGGCGCAAATCAAATGTGGGAGCGAGCTTGCTCGCGAAGGCGGCGCAATGGGCGCCACAGCAATCAGCGGCGGTTAGCCCAACGCTGACGCAACCACTCCAGATCTTCTGGCCGGGTCACCTTGAGGTTATCCGCCCGCCCTTCAATCAGTCGCGGCGCCAGGCCAGCCCACTCCATCGCCGAAGCTTCATCGGTAACCAGCGCATCCGCGACCAGACTGTCGGCCAACGCCCGATGCAACGCACCGAGGCGGAACATCTGCGGGGTGTACGCCTGCCAGATCACGCTGCGATCCACGGTTTCAACCACGCGCCCGTGCTTGTCGACCCGCTTCAACGTGTCGCGCGCAGGCACCGCGAGCAAACCACCGACCGGATCATCCGCCAGTTCATCGAGTAACTGGTCGAGATCTTCGCGACTCAGATTCGGCCGTGCCGCATCGTGCACCAGCACCCAATCTTCATCGTCGGCACCTTGCGCGTGCAGGTGCAGCAAAGCATTGAGCACCGAGCCGGAACGCTCCGCGCCGCCTTCAACGCGCTGAATGCGCGAGTCGCCCGCGCACGCCAGGTTCGGCCAATAAGGATCATCAACAGCAAGACTGACCACCAGCCCCTTGAGGCTTGGATGGTCGAGGAAACAGCCGAGGCTGTGTTCGAGAATTGTGCGCCCGCCCAGTTGCAGGTATTGCTTGGGACGGTCCGCGGCCATTCGGGCACCAATGCCCGCAGCAGGAATCACGGCCCAGAAGGCCGGCAGGGAATTGATCATTGGGCCAACTGGTAAAGGGTTTCGCCGTCCTTGACCATGCCCAGTTCGTGACGAGCCCGCTCTTCAACGGTCTCCATGCCCTTTTTCAACTCGCTGACTTCAGCGTCCATCACGCGATTGCGCTCCAGCAAACCTTCGTTCTCGGCGTGTTGATCAGCTATCTGCTGATTCAGCTCGGCGACTTGCGCCAGACTGCCATTGCCCACCCACAGGCGGTACTGCAAACCGGCCAGTAGCAAGAGCAAAACGAGAAACAACCAGTAAGGACTGCGCATCGAATATCAGGTATCCAGTGAAAAAAGACAGCCACGCCAAAACTTTGAAGCATCTGATAGCACGAAGCCTGGAAGACCCAGGCTTGTGCTGTTAAGGCATCAGATTAGTGGCAAATCCATCGCTGTCACGACTTTTTCGACACAATCCGGTGTCCTTCCATCGATTTGTACTTAGCCGCGGAACTCGCTGCGACCGTTGTACTTGGCCTTGCCATTCAACTGCTCTTCGATACGCAGCAGTTGGTTGTACTTGGAAACGCGGTCGGAACGGCACAGGGAACCGGTCTTGATCTGGCCAGCCGAGGTGCCCACAGCCAGGTCGGCAATGGTCGAATCTTCGGTTTCGCCCGAACGGTGCGAGATCACTGCGGTGTAACCGGCAGCCTTGGCCATCTGGATGGCTTCCAGGGTTTCGGTCAGGGTGCCGATCTGGTTGAACTTGATCAGGATCGAGTTGGCGATCTTTTTATCGATGCCTTCTTTCAGGATCTTGGTGTTGGTTACGAACAAGTCGTCGCCCACCAGTTGAGTCTTCTCGCCGATCTTGTCGGTGAGGATCTTCCAGCCAGCCCAGTCGGACTCGTCCAGACCGTCTTCGATCGAGATGATCGGATAACGTTCGGTCAGGCCTTTGAGGTAATCGGCGAAACCTTCAGCGGTGAACACCTGGCCTTCGCCGGACAGGTTGTACTTGCCGTCTTCGTAGAATTCGCTGGCCGCGCAGTCCAGGGCCAGGGTCACGTCGGTGCCCAGCTTGTAACCGGCGTTGGCCACTGCTTCGGAGATCACTTTCAGCGCGTCTTCGTTGGAGGCCAGGTTCGGTGCGAAACCGCCTTCGTCGCCAACGGCAGTGCTCAGGCCACGGGCCTTCAGCACAGCTTTGAGGTGATGGAAAATCTCGGTGCCCATGCGCAGACCTTCCGAGAAAGACTTGGCGCCAACCGGCTGTACCATGAATTCCTGGATGTCGACGTTGTTATCAGCGTGCTCGCCACCGTTGATGATGTTCATCATCGGCACCGGCATCGAGTAGACACCCGGAGTACCGTTGAGGTTAGCGATGTGTGCGTACAGCGGCAGGTCCTGGTCCTGCGCAGCAGCCTTGGCCGCAGCCAGGGACACGGCGAGGATGGCGTTGGCGCCCAGGGTTGCCTTGTTTTCGGTACCGTCGAGCTTGATCATCGCGTGATCCAGGGCTTTCTGGTCGCTTGGGTCGGTGCCCAGCAGCAGATCGCGGATCGGACCGTTGATGTTGGCTACCGCTTTGAGCACGCCCTTGCCCAGGTAACGGCTCTTGTCGCCATCACGCAGCTCGAGTGCTTCACGCGAGCCAGTGGATGCACCGGACGGCGCGCAAGCGCTGCCGATGATGCCGTTGTCGAGAAGCACGTCCGCTTCCACGGTGGGATTGCCACGGGAGTCGAGAACTTCACGACCTTTGATGTCGACGATTTTTGCCATTGTTGTAAACACTCCAAAGTTGACGAAAACGACGCAGCTAGAGGAAATCTTTTTACCGTCGGCAAGGGGTGTGCAGCGGGCAGGCTTGCAGACGATAACGCTCATGCCCGAGGGCATGAGCGACAAATCGTGCGGTACTTTACCGGAGAATTGAGGTTTACGCGGTTTCTACCGTCGGAAAACTCTTCACCAGTTCGTCCAAAGCCTTGAGCTGGGCCAGAAATGGCTCCAGTTTGTCCAGACGCAAGGCGCAAGGGCCATCGCATTTGGCGTTGTCCGGATCCGGATGCGCTTCGAGGAACAGACCTGCCAACGACTGGCTCATGCCCGCCTTGGCCAGATCCAGAACCTGGGCACGGCGACCGCCGGCGGAGTCGGCACGACCACCCGGCATTTGCAGCGCATGGGTCACGTCGAAGAATACCGGGTACTCGAACTGCTTCATGATGCCGAAGCCAAGCATGTCGACCACGAGGTTGTTGTAGCCGAAGCTCGAACCACGCTCGCAGAGGATCAATTGATCGTTACCCGCTTCCACGCACTTGTTCAGGATGTGTTTCATTTCCTGAGGCGCGAGGAACTGGGCTTTCTTGATGTTGATCACTGCATTGGTCTTGGCCATCGCGACGACCAGATCGGTCTGGCGCGACAGGAAGGCCGGCAGTTGAATGATGTCGCAGACCTCTGCGACGACCGCAGCCTGATCAGGCTCGTGGACGTCGGTGATGATCGGCACGCCAAAGGCTTGTTTGATGTCCTGGAAGATGCGCATGCCCTCTTCCAGGCCAGGACCGCGATAAGAGGTCACAGAAGAACGGTTAGCCTTGTCGAAACTGGCCTTGAACACGTAAGGGATACCGAGTTTTTCGGTGACCTTTACGTACTCTTCGCAAACCTGCATGGCCATGTCACGGCTTTCCAGCACGTTCATGCCGCCGAACAGCACCATGGGTTTGTCGTTGGCAATTTCGATGTCGCCGACGCGGATGATCTTCTGTGCCATCGGGGTTACGCCTTCTTCTGGTGTTGAGCCAACGCTGCTTTGACAAAACCGCTGAACAGCGGATGGCCATCACGTGGTGTCGAGGTGAACTCAGGGTGGAACTGGCAAGCGACGAACCATGGGTGATCGGCCGCTTCAACCACTTCAACCAGCGCCGCATCAGCGGAGCGACCGGAGATTTTCAGGCCCGCTTCGATCAGCTGTGGCAGCAGGTTGTTGTTCACTTCGTAACGGTGACGGTGACGCTCGACGATCACGTCCTTGCCGTAGCAGTCGTGGACCTTGGAACCGGCTTCAAGCAGGCAGTCCTGAGCGCCAAGGCGCATGGTGCCGCCCAGATCGGACGATTCGGTACGTACTTCAACGGCACCGGTCGCGTCTTCCCACTCGGTGATCAAACCGACCACCGGATGACCGCTGGCGCGATCGAACTCGGTGGAGTTGGCGTCTTTCCAGCCCATCACGTTACGGGCGAACTCGATGACCGCCACTTGCATGCCCAGGCAGATACCCAGGTATGGAACCTTGTTTTCGCGAGCGTACTGAACGGCAGTGATCTTGCCTTCCACGCCGCGCAGACCGAAGCCGCCCGGTACGAGGATCGCGTCGACACCTTCGAGCAGCGCAGTGCCCTGGTTTTCGATGTCTTCGGAATCGATGTAACGCAGGTTGACCTTGGTGCGGTTGCTGATGCCGGCGTGACTCATCGCTTCGATCAGCGACTTGTAGGCGTCCAGCAGCTCCATGTACTTGCCGACCATGGCGATGGTCACTTCGTGTTCCGGGTTCAGCTTGGCGTCAACCACGGCGTCCCACTCGGACAGATCCGCGCTGCCGCATTGCAAGCCGAAACGCTCAACGACGAAATCGTCCAGACCCTGCGAGTGCAGGATGCCCGGGATCTTGTAGATGGTGTCGGCGTCTTCCAGCGCGATCACCGCACGTTCTTCAACGTTGGTGAACTGAGCGATCTTGCGACGCGACGAGATGTCGATCGGGTGATCGGAACGGCACACCAGCACGTCTGGCTGCAGGCCGATCGAACGCAGTTCTTTGACCGAGTGCTGGGTTGGCTTGGTTTTGGTCTCGCCAGCGGTGGCGATGTACGGCACCAGTGTCAGGTGCATCAGCATCGCGCGCTTGGCGCCGACTTCGAAACGCAGTTGACGGATGGCTTCGAGGAACGGTTGCGACTCGATGTCACCGACGGTGCCACCGATTTCAACCATCGCCACGTCAGCGTCACCGGCACCCTTGATGATGCGGCGCTTGATTTCGTCGGTGATGTGCGGAATCACCTGGATGGTTGCACCCAGGTAGTCACCACGGCGCTCTTTGCGCAGCACGTGCTCGTAGACACGGCCGGTGGTGAAGTTGTTGTTCTGGGTCATGGTCGTGCGGATGAACCGCTCGTAGTGCCCCAGGTCCAGGTCGGTCTCGGCGCCGTCGTGGGTGACGAACACTTCACCGTGCTGGAACGGGCTCATGGTGCCCGGATCGACGTTGATGTACGGATCCAGCTTCAGCATGGTGACCTTAAGTCCCCGCGCCTCCAGGATGGCTGCCAATGAAGCCGATGCAATGCCTTTCCCCAATGAAGAAACAACACCGCCCGTGACGAATATGTAGCGCGTCATGAAAAACCCTAGAAGTCTGCGTTAAAGCGGTACGAGCCGCCGGGGAAAGCGAAGGAAGGCCGAAGCCCCCGATCACCTGCATTAATCACAGTGCACCTTTCAAAAAAACCGCCGCGTTGGGACAGACCGGCAGGTGAAACACCGGTACGTTGCTCGCTACACATTTTTTGGAATCGCCCAGCAAAGACTGCTTGGTAATCGGCAACTCCTGCAATTCAGGCGAATCCACAGAAGTTGTATCAAGAAGGGAGCGTAGTCTACCGGAATGCTCCTTTCAGCTCAAACCTTGATCTTCGTCTGTTGGCAGCCAATGCAATTTCCAGCCGTCCTGTGCATGACCATCAAGTCCCGGCAGGTTCGCCACCGCGAGCAATTCATCGCCGCGAAACAGCAGCGGCAATCTGCCACGCATGAAGCCCGGGACCGCGCGCTCATTGAGCAGGCGCTTGAGGTCACGGTGGCCGCGATCCGCCAGCTGCATGACTTCACCGCCCTGACGATAGGCAATGCGCAAAGGCCCGACGGGAGTCTGCCCGCTGAACGTGACATGTCCGTTATCGGCCAAGCGTAGCGCTGACGCCGGGCTCTGCCACTCGACGCCGATCATCGGCGTGCGTAGCCAGTGACCGCTGAGCCACCACAGACGACCGGCACTGCGGTGCAACTCGCCATCGGCCAGACGCCAGACCGGTGACGCATCAGGAGCGGCATCGCAAAGATCCGTCCAACCCGACCAATGGTCGGTGTCAGGCAGGCGCGTCAGCGGCTCAAGCCAGTGACTGAGGGCGTTTCGCTGGCGGGCGGCAGACAACGCCGCCAGCGGCGCCAACTCCAGCGACGGTAATCCCAGCCATTCGAAATCATGAGCGGTAGCGGCTTGCGTCAGATCGATCTGCGCCAATTCATCCAGCAACCCTTGGGCTTCACGCAGATGCGCGGCGCTGCGGGCCATGTTCGCCTGCGCTTGCGGCCAGCGCTCGCTCAGCACCGGCATAACCTGATGGCGCAGGTAATTGCGCGAGAACTGTCGATCCTGATTTGACGGGTCTTCGATCCAGCTTAACGAGTGAGCCTGTGCGTAACGTTCCAGCTCGGCTCGAGTGACATCCAGCAACGGGCGAATCAACATGCCCTGCCCCACTGGCCTTTGCTGCGGCATTCCCGACAATCCGCGCACTCCCGCTCCACGCAGCAGCCGGAACAGCAGTGTTTCCGCCTGATCATCACGGTGCTGACCAGTGATTAACGCCTCATTAGCTTGGGTCAGCGCACTGAACACGGCGTAACGCGCATCCCGCGCCGCCCGCTCCAGACTCGCGCCTGGTTGCACCGTCACATGCTCGATCAGCAACGGCACTCCCAGCGCATCACACACGGACTGGCAATGCTGCGGCCACGCGTCAGCCGCAGCCTGGAGGCCGTGGTGAATATGAATAGCGCTGAGTGGAGGGAGGGATTCGGATTTTGCGAGATAGGCGAGCAGATGCAGCAGAACAGTGGAATCGAGACCACCGGAGAATGCAATACGCCAATGAGTGGCGTTGCGCCAAGGCTCAAGGCTCAGTAATAACCGGGAAGGCAAATCAATCGAGAGCTGACTCATTTTTTTCACCTTCACCGAAACCAATGTGGGAGCGAGCTTGCTCGCGAAAGCGGTTCAACATTCAACATTTTCGTTGCCTGTTATAACGCCTTCGCGAGCAAGCTCGCTCCCACAGTGTTTTGCATTGTCAGCTGAATCGGCGTTCGATCAGAGACCGTAGCTCATCAGTCGATCATAACGGCGCTTCAGCAACGCTTCGTTATCGAACTTCTTCAGCATCGCCAGTTGCGAGCTCAGCTCGGCACGGATCGATGCAGCCGCAGCCGCCGGATCACGGTGCGCGCCGCCCAGAGGCTCGCCAATCACCTTGTCGACAATGCCCAGGCCTTTCAGACGCTCGGCAGTGATGCCCATTGCTTCAGCAGCATCCGGCGCTTTTTCGGCGGTTTTCCACAGAATCGAAGCGCAACCTTCCGGCGAGATTACCGCGTAGGTCGAGTACTGCAGCATGTTCAGCTGGTCGCAGACGCCAATGGCCAGTGCACCACCGGAACCACCCTCACCGATAACGGTGGCGATGATCGGGGTCTTCAGGCGCGACATCACGCGCAGGTTCCAGGCGATCGCTTCGCTCTGGTTACGCTCTTCAGCGTCGATGCCAGGATAGGCACCCGGGGTGTCGATGAAGGTCAGGATCGGCATTTTGAAACGCTCGGCCATCTCCATCAGACGGCAAGCCTTGCGGTAGCCTTCCGGACGCGGCATGCCGAAGTTACGGCGCACCTTCTCACGGACTTCACGACCCTTCTGGTGACCGATGATCATCACCGGCTGGTCTTCCAGACGGGCGATACCGCCAACGATGGCCGCGTCGTCAGAGAAGTGACGGTCACCGTGCAGTTCGTCGAACTCGGTGAAGATGTGCTCGATGTAGTCGAGGGTGTACGGGCGTTTCGGGTGACGCGCCAGGCGTGCGATCTGCCAGCTGGTCAGCTTGCCGAAGATGTCTTCGGTCAGCGTTTTGCTCTTGTCCTGCAGGCGGGAGATCTCATCGCCGATATTCAGCGAATTGTCATTACCGACCAAGCGCAACTCTTCGATCTTGGCTTGCAGGTCGGCGATCGGCTGTTCGAAATCTAGAAAATTCGGGTTCATAGGCGTCCGTCTTGGGTCGTGTCCCAAATGAGCTTGGGCCGGCCGGTTGTCTATTCGCGCCCTACCTTAAGGGAGAGGCGCGCTGAGGTCGAGATTAAAAATTCAGGTTGCGGGCAAGCGCCATGATGGCACTCGCCGGTCAACGGTATTGGAGGAAGACGTTGTCTCGCCCGAACTGGTCACGCAGGGCTTGAATCAACGCATCCGCCGGATCGATCCGCCAAGTCTCGCCGAACTGCAGCAAGGTCTTCGCATCCGGACTGGTGTACTCCATGGTGATCGGGCACGCGCCGCGATGACGCTTGAGCAAATCCCCCAACCAGCGTAGCTGATCGCCTTTCAGATCCTGGGTTTGCAGCTTCAGGCGCAGGCTTTCGGCGAGATTGGTGCGCGCGTCTTCCATGCTCATCACCCGCTTGACCCGCAGGCGCAGGCCACCGGAGAAGTCATCGTTGCTGACTTCGCCTTCGACCACCACCATCGCGTCGGTCTGCAACAACGACTGCGCAGAATGGAACGCATCGGCAAACAGCGACGCCTCAATCCGCCCCGAACGGTCGTCGAGGGTGATGAAACCCATCTTGTCGCCCTTCTTGTTCTTCATCACCCGCAGGGCAATGATCATCCCCGCCACGGTTTGCGTATCGCGCGCCGGCTTCAGGTCGATGATGCGCTGACGGGCGAAACGGCGGATCTCGCCTTCGTATTCGTCGATCGGGTGACCGGTCAGGTACAGGCCCAAGGTGTCTTTCTCACCTTTGAGGCGCTCCTTAAGCGTCAACTCCTTGGCCTTGCGGTGCGACGCATACACGTCGGCGTCTTCCTCGACAAACAGCCCGCCAAACAGGTCGGCGTGACCAGAGTCGTGGGTACGCGCGGTCTGCTCGGCCGCCTTGATCGCCTCTTCCATCGCTGCCAGCAGCACGGCGCGGTTGCGGTCGATGTTGGCCTGATAAGCCTTCTGTTCGTCATGGAAGTACGGCCCCAGACGATCTAGCGCACCGCTGCGGATCAAGCCGTCGAGGGTACGTTTGTTGATGCGCTTGAGGTCGACCCGCGCGCAGAAGTCGAACAGATCCTTGAACGGACCTTCCTGACGCGCCTCGGTGATCGCCTCAACCGGGCCTTCACCGACACCTTTGATCGCGCCGAGGCCGTAAACGATGCGGCCGTCGTCGTTCACCGTGAACTTGAACTCCGAAGTGTTCACGTCCGGCGCATCGAGGCGCAGCTTCATCGTGCGCACTTCCTCGATCAAGGTCACGACCTTGTCGGTGTTGTGCATGTCCGCCGACAGTACCGCAGCCATGAACGGCGCCGGGTAGTGGGCTTTCAGCCAGGCTGTCTGGTACGAGACCAGGCCGTAGGCGGCGGAGTGGGATTTGTTGAAGCCGTAACCGGCGAACTTTTCTACCAGGTCGAAAATGTTACCGGCAAGGTCGGCGTCGATGTTGTTGGTCGCGCAACCTTCAATGAAACCGCCGCGCTGCTTGGCCATTTCCTCGGGTTTTTTCTTACCCATCGCCCGACGGAGCATGTCCGCACCGCCGAGGGTGTAACCGGCCATGACCTGAGCAATCTGCATCACCTGTTCCTGATACAGGATGATGCCGTAAGTCGGTGCCAGAACAGGCTTCAACCCTTCGTACTGGTAATCCGAGTGCGGGTAGGCCAGTTCGGCGCGGCCGTGCTTACGGTTGATGAAGTCGTCCACCATGCCGGACTGCAGCGGGCCCGGACGGAACAGGGCCACCAGTGCGATCAGGTCTTCCAGGCAGTCGGGCTTGAGCTTTTTGATCAGCTCTTTCATGCCGCGCGATTCAAGCTGGAACACCGCGGTGGTTTCAGCTTTCTGCAACAACGAGTAGGTCGGTTTGTCGTCCAGCGGGATAAACGCGATATCCAGCGGCGGCTCGTTGACCTTGGCGCGGTCGCGGTTAATGGTTTTCAGCGCCCAGTCGATGATCGTCAGGGTCCGCAGACCGAGGAAGTCGAACTTCACCAGACCAGCCGCTTCAACGTCGTCCTTGTCGAACTGGGTCACCAGACCGTCACCGGCTTCATCGCAATAGATTGGCGAGAAGTCCGTCAGTTTGGTCGGCGCAATAACCACACCACCGGCGTGTTTACCAA
Organism: Pseudomonas sp. 29; assembly: GCF_002754355.1. Lineage (NCBI taxonomy): Bacteria > Pseudomonadati > Pseudomonadota > Gammaproteobacteria > Pseudomonadales > Pseudomonadaceae > Pseudomonas > Pseudomonas sp. 29. Next base: position 4,225,421 of record NZ_PEEY01000001.1, on the reverse strand, counting down.
CGTTACGCACAACGCCTTCGAGCTTGCGCGCCATTTCCCAGATTTCCGCAGCTTCTTCATCAACCTTGATGAAGTCACGGAGGATTTCTTCCTGCTCGTAGGCTTTCTCCAGGGTCATGCCGACTTCGAACGGAATCATCTTCGACAGACGATCCGCCAGGCCGTAGGACTTACCCTGCACCCGCGCTACGTCACGCACCACCGCTTTTGCGGCCATGGAACCGAAAGTGATGATCTGGCTTACCGCGTTGCGGCCGTATTTTTCGGCCACATAATCGATAACGCGGTCGCGACCGTCCATGCAGAAGTCGACGTCGAAGTCGGGCATGGAGACCCGTTCCGGGTTAAGGAATCGTTCGAACAGCAGGTCGTATTCCAGCGGATCGAGGTCGGTGATCTTCTGTACATAAGCCACCAACGAACCGGCACCCGACCCACGGCCCGGACCTACCGGCACGCCGTTGTTCTTGGCCCACTGGATAAAGTCCATCACGATCAGGAAGTAACCGGGGAAACCCATCTGGATAATGATATCCAGCTCGAAATTCAGCCGGTCGACGTAGACCTGACGCTTGGCTTCGTAGTCTTCGGTGGTGTCCTTGGGCAGCAGCACCGACAAGCGTTCTTCCAGACCGTCGAAGGAGACTTTGCGGAAATACTCGTCGATGGTCATGCCATCGGGGATCGGGAAGTTGGGCAGGAAGTGAGTGCCCAGCTTCACTTCGATGTTGCAGCGCTTGGCGATCTCGACGGTGTTTTCGATGGCGTCGGGAATATCGCTGAACAGCTCGATCATTTCCTCGGCGCTTTTCAGGTATTGCTGATCGCTGTAATTCTTCGAGCGCCGCGGATCGTCGAGGGCACGGCCCTCACCGATGCACACGCGGGTTTCGTGGGCGGCGAAGTCTTCCTGCTTGATGAAACGCACATCGTTGGTCGCCACCAGCGGCGCGCCGAGCTTGTCGGCGAGTGCGACGGCACCGTGCAGCTGTTCTTCATCGTTAGGGCGATTGGTGCGCTGGATTTCCAGATAGAAACGATCCGGGAATACCGCCATCCATTCGCGCGCCAAGGCTTCAGCTTCAGCCGGGTTGCCGCCGATCATGGCCATGCCGATCTCGCCTTCTTTGGCGGCGGACAGCATGATCAGGCCTTCGTTGGCTTCAGCAACCCACTCGCGCTCGACGATGATCATTCCGTTGCGCTGGCCTTCGATGAAGCCGCGCGAGATCAACTCGGTGAGGTTGCGATAGCCCTTGGCGTTCATCACCAACAGGCTGAGCCGGCTCAGCGGTGCGTCCGGGTCCTTGTTCGACAGCCACAGGTCGGCGCCGCAGATCGGCTTGATGCCCGCGCCCATGGTGTTTTTGTAGAATTTGACCAGGGAACACATGTTGTTCTGGTCGGTGACCGCGACCGCCGGCATGTTCATGGCCGTCAGTGCCTTGACCAGCGGCTTGATCCGCACCAGCCCGTCGACCAGGGAGTATTCAGTGTGCAGGCGTAGATGAACGAATGAAGCCGGCATAGTGATCCTGTCCAGTTACATAGAGACAACAAGGCCCGGATTGTACCGGGCCTCGAACAAAACATCAGCCTTGCGACTAAACCTGCGTCAGACCTTCCAGCGCTTCGTAAGCCAGACGCACCGGGGCGAACGAGCGCCGGTGAATCGGCGTCGGGCCAAGACGCGACAAGGCTTCCAGATGAACGGGCGTCGGGTAGCCTTTATGGCCGCCGATGCCATAACCCGGATAGATCAATTCGAATGCCGCCATTTCGCGGTCGCGACTGACTTTGGCCAGAATCGACGCGGCAGCGATGGCTGGAACCTTGCCGTCGCCCTGCACCACCGCTTCGGCACGCATCGGCAGTTGCGGGCAGCGGTTGCCGTCGATCATCGCCAGTTTCGGCTGAATGTGCAGGCCGGCCACCGCGCGCTGCATGGCCAGCATGGTCGCGTGCAAGATGTTCAGCTCGTCGATTTCTTCCACTTCGGCGCGCGCAATACACCAGCTCAAGGACTTTTCGATGATTTCGTCGTAAAGCTTTTCGCGCTTGGCCTCAGTGAGTTTCTTCGAGTCGTTGAGACCGAGGATCGGCCGGTTCGGATCGAGGATCACCGCCGCCGTCACCACCGCACCGCACAACGGGCCACGACCGACTTCATCAACGCCGGCCACCAGCTCTTCAACTTCGGCGACCAGGGTGAAATCCAGGCCCATCTGCATGCTTGTCTTGCTCATCGCGTTTGACCGATCAGGTTAAGGACGGCGTCCGCCGCCTGATTGGAGGCATCCAGCCGCAACGTGCGGTGGATCTCGTCGAAACCACGGGTCTGTTCTTCGCCACCTTCGATCAGTGGCGACAGGGTCTGTGCCAACGCGTCGACTGTCGCATCATCCTGCAACAATTCCGGGACCAGCAGGCGCTGGGCCAGCAGGTTAGGCAAGGACACGTACGGGCTCTTGACCATGCGTTTGAGAATCCAGAACGTCAACGGCGCCAAGCGGTACGCCACCACCATCGGCCGCTTGTACAACAGCGCTTCGAGGGTCGCGGTGCCGGAGGCAATCAACACGGCATTGCACGCTGCCAGGGCCAGATGGGATTTGCCGTCGAGCAAGGTCACCGGCAGATCACGCCCGGCGAGCAGCTCTTCAAGTTGCGCGCGGCGTTCAGGGTTGGCGCACGGGATGACAAAGCGCAAACCCGGGTGCATCGCACGCAGACGTTCGGCGGTGTCGAGGAACAGCGCGCCCAGACGGGAGACTTCGCCGCCGCGACTGCCGGGCATCAACGCCACCAGCGGGCCGTCGGGCAGGCCCAGCTCGGCACGCGCCGCAGCGCGATCAGCTTCCAGCGGAATGGTATCGGCCAGCGTGTGGCCGACGAACCGCACCGGCACGCCCTTTTCTTCGTAAAATTTTGCTTCGAACGGCAGCAGCGTCAGCATCAGGTCGCAGCCTTCGCGAATCTTCAGCACACGCTTCTGCCGCCACGCCCACACCGACGGGCTGACGTAATGCACGGTCTTGATCCCGGCCTGACGCAGCTTGAGTTCGATATTGAGGTTGAAGTCCGGCGCGTCGATGCCGATGAACACATCCGGCTTCTCGGCGATCAGCGTCGCGATCAGGTCTTTGCGGCGCTTGAGCAATTCGCGCAAACGACCGAGGACTTCCACCAGGCCCATGACCGACAAGCGCTCCATGGGAAAGTAGGAAGTCAGGCCTTCAGCCTGCATCAACGGGCCACCGACGCCGATGAAATCGACCGCCGGATGCTGAGCCTTGAGCGCGCGCATGAGGCCGGCACCGAGAATGTCACCGGAAGCTTCACCCGCCACCAGCGCAATACGCAGATTGGCCATGATCAGCGCGTGATGCCGCGAGTCGACGACTGGATGGAGTCGCGGAATATCGCAACTTCCGGGTATTGCGCAGCAGGTTCAGCCAGTTCGGCCAGCGCCTGCTCAACCGTCAGACCTTGGCGATAGACGGTTTTGTAAGCGCGACGCAGGGTATGAATCGCGTCTTCGCTGAAACCGCGACGGCGCATGCCTTCGAAGTTCATGCTGCGCGCTTCGGCAGGGTTGCCGAACACGGTGACGAACGCAGGAACGTCCTTGCCGATCGCAGTGCCCATACCGGAAAAGCTGTGAGCGCCGATGTGGCAATACTGGTGAACCAAGGTGAATCCGGAAAGGATCGCCCAGTCATCCACGTGCACATGTCCGGCCAACGCGGTGTTGTTGACCAGAATGCAGTGATTGCCGATGACGCTGTCATGCCCGATGTGGGCATAAGCCATGATCAGGTTGTGATCGCCCAGCGTGGTTTCCGAACGGTCTTGCACGGTGCCACGGTGAATGGTCACGCCTTCACGGATGACGTTGTGGTCACCGATCACCAAGCGGGTTTCTTCACCCTTGTACTTCAGATCAGGCGTGTCTTCGCCTACCGAGGAAAACTGGTAGATGCGATTGTGCTTGCCGATGCGGGTCGGGCCTTTGAGGATTACATGCGGCCCGATCACGGTACCCTCGCCGATTTCCACACCTGCGCCGATGATCGACCACGGGCCGACCTCGACGCCATCAGCCAGAACGGCCGACGGATCGATGATTGCGCGAGGGTCAATCAAACTCATAGCTTGCGTTCCGCACAGATGATTTCAGCCGAGCAGACCGGCTTGCCATCGACCGAAGCCTGGCATTCGAACTTCCAGATCTGACGCTTGCAGCTGATGAACTTGGCTTCGAGGATCAACTGGTCGCCCGGCAATACTGGCTGGCGGAAGCGCAGCTTGTCGGAACCGACGAAGTAATACAGCGTGCCGTCGGCAGGCTTCACATCAAGCATTTTGAAACCGAGGATCCCGGCAGCCTGAGCCATCGCTTCGATGATCAGCACGCCCGGCATGATCGGGTGCGCCGGGAAGTGACCATTGAAGAACGGCTCATTGATGCTGACATTCTTGTAGGCGCGAATGCGCTTGCCTTCAGTGTCCAGTTCCACCACCCGATCCACCAGCAGGAACGGGTAACGGTGAGGCAGGTATTCGCGAATCTCGTTGATGTCCATCATTTCGGGGGGAAGCCTATGTAAAGATTGGGAGCGCGACTGACGCGCACTCCTCTAGCAAATCAAGGAGGCAGTCTAGAGGCTGTGCACACTTGATATGGAAATGGTATCAGCCATCTGATGAAGCATTGCCGTCAGGGGTCACTTCCCCTACGCGCTTTTCCAGCTGTTTCAAACGTCGCGCGATGTCATCGAGCTGACGGATGCGGGCCGCGCTTTTGCGCCATTCGGCCGCCGGTTGCATGGCTGTGCCGGAAGAATAGGCACCCGGCTCGGTAATCGAGTGAGTCACCATGGTCATCCCGGTCAGGAAAACGTTGTCGCAAATATCAATATGGCCCACCAGGCCAACACCGCCGGCCAGCATGCAATGCTTGCCGATTTTGGTGCTGCCGGAGATCCCGACGCAGGCCGCCATAGCAGTGTGATCACCGACCTGAACGTTGTGGGCGATCTGGATCTGGTTGTCGAGCTTCACGCCATTGCCAATGACGGTATCGGCCAGCGCGCCGCGGTCGATGGCGGTATTCACGCCAATCTCGACATCGTCGCCGATGGTCACGCCACCGATCTGGGCGATCTTCTGCCAGATACCTTTTTCGTTGGCGAAGCCGAAGCCTTCACCACCAAGCACGGCACCGGACTGGATCACCACACGCTTGCCGATACGCACATCGTGATACAGCGTCACGCGTGGGGCGAGCCAGCCGCCTTCACCGATTTCGCTGCGGGCACCAACAACGCAATGTGCGCCCAGTGTCACCTGCGCGCCAATTCGCGCACCGGCTTCGATCACCACAAAGGGGCCGATGCTGGCGCTTGGATCAACCACCGCGTCCGGCGCAATCACCGCTGACGGATGGATACCCGCAGAGGCTTTTGGCTTCGGATCGAACAGGTGGGAGATGCGCGCGTACGCCAGGTAAGGATCAGGCACCACCAACGCATTACCGGCAAAACCTTCGGCGTCGGCCTCTTTGAGCAACAGTGCTGCCGCCTGCGAGCCCGTCAGGTATTTGCGATATTGAGGATTTGCCAGAAAGCTCAACTGAGCTGGGCCAGCCTCTTGCAAAGTGGCTAGCCCAGTAATTTGCTTCTCAGGGTCGCCACGCAGGGTGGCGCCGAGGAACTCGGCCAACTGGCCGAGCTTGATAGTCACGGTCATGGGTTACTTCAGCTGATTCATGCGCTCGATTACCTGGCGCGTGATGTCGTACTGAGGCTTGACATCGATCACTGCGCCACGCTCGAACACCAGGTCAAAACCACCTTTCTTGATGACTTCTTCCACTGCGCTATCCAGTTTCGGCTTCAGTTGCTTGAGCATTTCGCGGTCGGCAACGGCTTTGGCTTCGTTCAGTTCCTTGGACTGGAACTGGAAGTCACGGGCCTTTTGCTTGAATTCCAGCTCCAGACGCTCGCGCTCACCTTGCTGCATTTTGTCGCCACCGGCCATCAGACGGTCCTGAATGCCCTTGGCGCTGCTTTCCAGCGTCTTCAGCTTGGTCAGTTGCGGACCGAACTTCTTCTCGGCATCAACGGCGTATTTCTTCGCCGCGTCGGATTCCAGCAAGGCCATCTGATAGTTCAGAACGGCAATTTTCATGTCGGCAAATGCCGGGCCTGCCACCATCAAGGAGGCCAGGAGAACCAATTGAGTCAACTTACGCACGATGCACTCCTACAAAATCCATTGTCGTTATCTTGGGTCAGACGCTTAGAACGTCTGGCCGAGGGAGAATTGGAACACTTGAGTATCAGCGTCATCCGGCTTCTTGACCGGCATGGCCAGCGCGAAGCTCAGAGGACCCAGTGCGGTGACCCAGGTCACGCCAACACCCACGGAACTGGCCATGTTGCTCAGGCTGATGTCGTTACACTTGGTGTTCGACGTCGAGCCATTCGCATTGGTAGTGTCCTTGCACTGCGAGTCAAATACGTTACCCACATCCCAGAATACCGAAGTGCGCAGGGAACGCTGGTCTTTTACGAATGGCAGCGGGAACAGAACCTCGACACCACCCTGGATCAGGACGTTACCACCGAACGGCAGTGGATCCTGGTCCGGGTCAGCCAGCGTGCCCGGGTTGGTACCACGGCTCGGCGTACTGCGCGGGCCGAGGGTACTGTCCTTGAAGCCACGAACCGAGTTGAAACCACCAGCATAGTAGTTTTCATAGAACGGCAAGCCGTCGGTCGAACCGTAACCGTCGCCATAACCCAATTCGGTGTGCAGACGCAGGGTGTAGTTCTCGCTGATCGGCTGGAACAGCTGACCGCGGTAATCAAGTTTGTAGAACGACAGGTCACTGCCAGGAATGGTGGATTCCAGAGTCAGGCTCTGGGAACGGCCACGGGTCGGCAACACGCCTTTGTTCAGGGTCGATTCGGACCAGCCGGCCGACGCCTTGAAGTTCAGGTACTTGTCGCCTTCCTTGTTAACGAAGTCGAAAATTTCGTCAACGGTATAGGTACCGGTCTTGATCGTGTCTTGTTGAGCGGACAGGCCGAAGGTCAGACGCGAAGTTTCGCTGATCGGGTAACCAACGTTCACGCCGGCACCCAGGCTGTCTACCGCATAGCTTGCTACGTCGACGTCGAGGTCTTTGTAGTCAGTGGTGCGATAGAACGCGTTGTAACCCAGGCTGACGCCATCGGCGGTCCAGTACGGGTCAACGTAGCCGAAGTTGTAGCGGCTCTGGTATTCGCTTCGGGTCAGGCCAACGCTGACGCGGTTACCGGTACCGAGGAAGTTGTTCTGGGTGATCGAACCACCAAGGATGAGACCGGCACTCTGGGCGAAACCGACGCTGGCGGTAATCGAACCGGAAGCCTGTTCTTCGACGGCGTAGTTCACGTCAACCTGATCGTCGACACCCGGAACAGCCGGGGTTTCAACGTTGACTTCTTTAAAGAAGCCCAGACGCTCAAGACGGGTTTTAGACTGGTCGATCAGGTAAGTCGAAGCCCAGCCGCCTTCCATCTGACGCATTTCACGACGCAGCACTTCGTCTTCGGACTTGGTGTTGCCACGGAAGTTGATGCGGTTGACGTAGGCACGCTTGCCCGGATCAACAGCGAACAGGATGTCTACAGTGTGATCATCATCGTGTGGCTGAGGTACGCCGTTGACGTTGGCGAAGGTGTAACCCTCGTTACCCAGACGACGGGTGATCAGCTCGGATGTGGTAGTCATCAGCTTGCGCGAGAACACCTGCCCCTTCTGCACCAACAGCAGGGACTTGACCTGATCTTCAGGGACTTTCAGATCACCACTGAGCTTGACGTCACGAACGGTGTACTTCTCGCCCTCAGTGACGTTGACAGTGATGTAGACGTGCTTCTTGTCCGGGGTGATGGACACCTGGGTCGAAGCGATATCCATGTTGATATAGCCACGGTCCAGGTAGTAGGAACGCAGACGCTCCAGGTCACCGGACAGTTTTTCACGGGCGTACTTGTCATCGTTCTTGAAGAACGACAGCCAGTTGGTGGTTTTCAGCTCGAACAGGTCGGTCAGGTCTTCCTCGGGGAAAACCGTGTTGCCTACCACGTTGATGTGCTGAATGGCCGCAACGGTGCCTTCGTTGATCTTCACCTTCAGGCCCACGCGGTTACGCGGCTGCGATACCACTTCGGTATCAACGGTAGCCGAGTAGCGACCTTGCGCGACGTACTGACGTTGCAGTTCGTTACGCACACCCTCAAGGGTGGCACGCTGGAAGATCTCGCCTTCGGCCAGACCGGACTGTTTGAGACCTTTCATCAAGTCTTCAGTGGAGATCGCCTTGTTGCCTTCGATCTCGATACTGGCGACCGACGGGCGTTCAACGACCGTGATTACCAGAACGTTGCCTTCGCGGCCCAGCTGGATATCTTGAAAGAAACCGGTTTTGAACAACGCACGAGTGGATTCCACCAGGCGACGATCATCCGCCTGCTCACCGACGTTCAACGGCAAGGCACCAAAGACGCTACCCGCGGAGACCCGCTGGAGGCCATTGACGCGAATATCAGAGATAGTGAAGGACTCGGCGTGAACTTCGGCGATCATCAATACGGTGAGAACCGCAGTTAGCAGCAGACGTTTCATGAAGTCCTTTCTTATTCCAACTGGCAATAAACAAACTGCCGCAAAATGCGGCAGATTCGCAATTCAGCGAAGCGTTACAGACGACCCAGATCGTTGACCAGAGCAAGCAACATCACCCCGACCACCAAACTGATACCGATCTGTATCCCCCAACCTTGCACCCGATCCGACAAGGGACGACCACGCGCCCACTCGATCAGATAAAACAACAAATGCCCCCCATCCAGTACAGGAATGGGCAGCAAATTCAGAACGCCCAGGCTAATACTCAGATAAGCAAGGAAATTCAGGAAATCAGCGACGCCCGACTGGGCAGAAGCGCCCGCCACTTTAGCAATGGTTATCGGTCCACTCAAGTTTTTTACCGAGAGCTCGCCGAACAGCATTTTCTTCAGTGAATCGAGCGTCAGAATGCTCATGGTCCAAGTGCGACGGGCACCCTCGCCAATTGCAGCCAACGGCCCGTAACTGACCTCGCGGATCATCTCCGGTGGCCAGTCGACAGCTTTTACGCCCGCCCCCAGATATCCGCTGGGCGATTTGCTTTCACCGCGCGCTGCCAGGGTCACAGGGACGTCGATTTGAGCATTGTCGCGCTCGATACGCAGCATGATTTTGGTATCAGGACGCGTACGTACCGTATCAACCACTTGCTGCCAGTCATTCAACGCCTGACCGTCGAGCGCCAACAGACGATCGCCAGTCTTCAAGCCGGCCGCCTGGGCCGGACCTTTCGGGTCAAGTTCGGCGAGTACCGGCGGCAAGGCCGGGCGCCACGGGCGAATCCCCAGGGAGCGGATCGGATCCGGCTCATCTGCGCCTTTGAGCCAGTTATCCAGCTTCAGCTCACGCGGCGAATCGACAGTCGTGCCCTGTTCGCGCACCAGCAACTGCAGGGAACCGCTTTCACCAAGGCGCCGGACCAATTGCAGATTGACGGCAGCCCAACCGGTAGTCGGCTCACCATCGACAGCAACAATTTCCTGACCAGCGTTCAAACCGGCAGTGGCGGCGATACTGCCGGATTCAACTGCACCAATGACCGGGCGAATCTGCTCGCTGCCGAGCATGGCCAATACCCAAAAGAACACCAACGCCAACAGGAAGTTGGCAATCGGGCCGGCGGCAACAATGGCGATACGCTGACGCACGGATTTGCGGTTGAATGACTGGTCAAGCTGATCGACTGGCACTTCGCCTTCGCGCTCATCGAGCATCTTGACGTAGCCACCCAACGGTATCGCCGCGATTACAAATTCGGTGCCTTGCTTGTCATGCCAGCGCAGCAACGGCATGCCGAAGCCTACGGAAAAGCGCAGAACCTTGACGCCACAGCGACGCGCGACCCAGAAATGGCCGAATTCGTGAAAGGTGACCAGCACACCCAAGGCGATCAGGGTGCCGGCAATCATATAGAGCGCGCTCATCTACTTTCTCCGCAATCCTGTTCAGTGCCGCGTGTAGCCATTGTGTTGCAAATTTTATCGAGCGTGACGCTTCAACCATTGCTCAGCCAGGACTCGCGCCTTGGCATCAGCCGTAAACACGGCATCGAGATCTGCCAATGCAACAACCGGCTCGAGGCTCAAGACTTCCTCGATGATACTCGCGATTTCCAGGTAACGGACCCGTCCGTCGAGAAACGCCGCCACCGCCACTTCATTGGCCGCATTGAGCATCGCCGGAGCGCTGTCGCCAGCCTCGGCAGCTTGCCGCGCCAGACGCAGGCAAGGGAAGCGTTCTTCATCCGGCGCCTCGAAATCCAGACGCGCGACGGCGAACAGATCCAGTGGTGCTACACCGGAATCAATGCGCTCCGGCCAGGCCAGGGCATTGGCAATCGGCGTACGCATATCGGGATTGCCCAACTGCGCCAGTACCGAACCGTCGACATAATCGACCAGCGAGTGAATCACGCTCTGCGGGTGAATCACCACCTCGACCTGCGAAGGCTTTGCATCGAACAACCAACAAGCCTCGATCAGTTCAAGACCTTTATTCATCATGCTGGCCGAATCGACCGAAATCTTGCGCCCCATGGACCAGTTCGGGTGCGCACACGCCTGATCAGGTGAAACATGCGCCAATTCACTCATGGGCGTCTGTCGGAACGGACCACCAGAGGCTGTGAGTAAAATCCGACGGACACCGACCGAGCTCAATCCACGAGCAAAATCCGGTGGCATGCACTGGAAAATCGCGTTGTGTTCGCTGTCGATCGGCAGCAGCACTGAACCGCTCTTGCGCACCGCTTGCATGAACAAGGCGCCGGACATCACCAGCGCCTCTTTATTGGCCAGAAGAATCTTCTTGCCTGCTTCAACTGCCGCCAAGGTCGGACGCAGCCCTGCTGCACCCACGATTGCTGCCATCACCGCATCGACTTCCGGAGCAGCAGCGACCTGACACAGGCCCTCCTCCCCTACCAATACGCGGGTCGGCAAACCGGCGGCACGCAAATCGTCCTGCAAACTGCGCGCGGCAGCTGCCTCGGGCACCACAGCGAATTGCGGCACGTGGCGCACGCACAAGGCGAAAAGCTCGCTCAAACGCGTGAAACCACTCAACGCGAAAACCTGATAACGCTCAGGATGCCGGGCAATGACATCGAGTGTGCTCAGGCCGATCGAGCCCGTCGCACCCAAAACGGTAATCTGTTGTGGGCGACTCACGGTGCAGCCATCCACAGCAGCACGGCGAATACCGGAATGGCCGCGGTCAGACTGTCGATACGATCAAGCACGCCGCCATGACCGGGCAGCAGATTACTGCTGTCCTTGATACCGGACTGACGCTTGAACATGCTTTCGGTCAGATCGCCAACCACGGAGATGAAGACGATCAGCGCAGCGCCAATCAAGCCTTTAAGCAACTCGGCGACGGTCCAGTCGCGGACAAACGCGACAATGGCGGTAATCAGCAGACTCAGCACCAGACCACCGTACACGCCTTCCCAGCTTTTCCCCGGACTGACTTGCGGGGCGAGCTTGCGCTTGCCGAATTTGCGCCCGGAGAAGTAAGCACCAATATCGGCACCCCAGACCAAGACCATCACCGCCATGATCAGCCAGTTACCCAGCGGGTACTGCTTGATCTGCACCAGACCTTGCCAGGCCGGCAACAGAATCAGCAAGCCAATGACCAGTTTGGTGGCAGCCGTGGACCAATGCTCGCTGGAACGCGGATATGTCAGCACCAGATAAGTCGCCACCGCCCACCAGAGCACCGAAGCCCCCAGCACCCAAGGTGCCAGGCCCGGCAGCACATACATGACGAACAACATCAATGCGACGACCGCGGCATACCCGACGCGGAACGATTGAGCGGTAAAGCCCGCCAGACGCGCCCATTCCCAGGCTCCCAGACTCACGACCAGACCGATGAACAGGGCAAAACCCGAACCTTCGAGCAGGAAAAAACCGCACAAGGCGATCGGCAGCAGGATCAGCGCAGTGATGATTCGTTGTTTAAGCATTAAACCCGGGCTCCAGCTTCGACCTGTTCGCTCGTTTTACCGAAGCGACGCTGGCGCGAAGCGAAATCGGCCAGCGCATTACGCATGGCATCGTGTTTGAAGTCCGGCCAGAACAGGTCGGAGAAGTACAACTCGGCGTAAGCCAGTTGCCACAGCAAGAAGTTGCTGATGCGGTGTTCGCCACCGGTACGGATGCACAGGTCCGGCAATGGCAGATCGCCGGTCGCCAGACAGGTTTGCAACAGATCCGGGGTGATGTCTTCCGGGCGCAGGTGCCCGGCCTGGACTTCACGCGCCAGACGCTGGGCAGCCTGTGCAATATCCCACTGACCGCCATAATTGGCGGCGATCTGCAGGATGAAACGGTTGGCACCGGCCGTCATCGCTTCAGCTTCACGCATTGCTGCCTGAAGCTCCGGATGAAAGCGTGAACGATCGCCGATGATGCGCAGGCTGATGTTGTTGTCGTTGAGGCGCTTGGCCTCACGACGCAATGCCTTGAAGAACAGATCCATCAAGGCACTGACTTCATCGGCCGGGCGCTGCCAGTTTTCACTGGAAAACGCGAACAGGGTGAGCACCTCGACCTTGGCCTCGGCGCACACCTCGATGACGGCCCGCACAGCATCCACGCCCGCTTTATGCCCGGCGACACCCGGCATAAAGCGTTTTTTCGCCCAGCGATTGTTGCCATCCATGATGATCGCGACATGGCGCGGCACCGCGGACGGCGCAGTCTGCTTGGTCTTGTCCATTAAAAGCTCGAACCTTATACGGCCATCAGATCCGCTTCTTTTTGCTTGGTAGCCGCGTCGATATCAGCTTCAGCCTTGTCGGTGATTTTCTGAATATCGGCAGCAGCACGACGCTCTTCGTCTTCGCTGATTTCTTTGTCTTTGACCAGCTTCTTCAGCTCACCCAAGGCATCACGACGAATGTTGCGCACGGCAACTCGCGCGTCTTCGGCAGCACTGCGCGCCTGCTTGGTGAAGCCCTTGCGGGTTTCTTCAGTCAGGGCCGGCATGGAGATCAGCAACAACTCGCCCAGGTTGGTCGGGTTGAGGTTCAGGCCAGCGCTCTGGATTGCCTTGTCGACTGCGGCGAGCATGTTGCGCTCGAACGCAACGACTTGCAGGGTACGCGAGTCCTTAACGGTGATGTTCGCCACTTGAGTGATGGAGGTGTCTGCGCCGTAGTACGGCACCATCACGCTACCCAGAATGCTTGGGTGAGCCTTGCCGGTACGAATCTGACCAAAGGCGTGGGTCAGAGAGTCCAGGGATTTCTGCATGCGCTCTTGAGCGTCTTTTTTGATTTCGTTGATCATTGTTGACCTTCCTCGATCAGGGTGCCTTCAGCGCCGCCATGGACGATGTTCAGCAGGGCACCGGGCTTGTTCATGTTGAATACGCGCAGCGGCATCTTGTGGTCGCGGCACAGGCAAATAGCGGTCAGATCCATCACACCCAGCTTGCGATCCAGTACTTCATCATAAGTCAGATGATCGAACTTCTCGGCATGCGGGTCTTTGAACGGGTCAGCGGTGTAGACGCCATCGACCTTGGTCGCCTTGAGCACGACATCGGCATCGATTTCGATTGCACGCAGGCAGGCTGCCGAATCCGTGGTGAAGAACGGATTACCGGTACCGGCCGCGAAAATCACCACGTCTTTGGAGTTCAGGTGGCGCATGGCTTTGCGGCGATCATAGTGATCGGTCACGCCCACCATGGAAATGGCCGACATCACGATGGCCGAGATATTGGCACGCTCCAGCGCGTCGCGCATGGCCAGGGCGTTCATCACAGTGGCCAGCATGCCCATGTGGTCACCTGTCACCCGATCCATACCGGCTTTGCTCAACGCCTCGCCACGGAACAGGTTGCCACCACCGATCACCAGACCGACCTGTACGCCGATGCCGACCAGTTGGCCGACTTCCAGCGCCATCCGATCCAGCACTTTTGGATCGATCCCGAACTCTTCCGAGCCCATCAGGGCCTCGCCGCTAAGCTTGAGTAGAATGCGTTTATAGCGAGCCTGATAACCACTGCCCTGCTGAGCCATTGCGAATCTCTCCTGCGGCGTATTTAAAAATTCTTTGCGAGCTGTTTACAGCTGGCGTTCACTCTAGCTTGGCGCTGCTTCAGCGCCATCGGAACATGGCTTTGTAAGTCAGTTCCAAGTGGAAACCAATTAAAAATTGGCAACCCCATCTGAAAAGAGGCTGCGCGCGTAAGCGGGCAGCCTCTTTCGGGCGACAGTTGAAAAACCGTCTTATTGCTTGGCGGCAGCCAGCTGGGCAGCAACTTCTTCAGCGAAGTTGTCGACCGGCTTCTCGATGCCTTCGCCTACTTTGTAGTAAGTGAAGGAAACGATTTCTGCGCCGCCTTTCTTGGCCAGCTCGCCAACCTTGATTTCAGGGTTCTTGACGAACGCCTGCTCAACCAGGCTTGCTTCTGCCAGGAACTTGCTGATACGGCCTTTGACCATGTTCTCAACAATGTTTTCTGGCTTGCCTTTGATCTTCTCTTCGTTCAACTGCAGGAACACAGCTTTTTCACGCTCGATCGCTTCAGCCGAAACTTGCGAAGGCAGCAGGAACTCAGGGTTGCTGGCAGCAACGTGCATCGCGATGTCTTTGGCCAGCTCGACGTCACCGCCTTTCAGAGCCACAACAACACCGATCTTGTTGCCGTGCAGGTACGAACCTACAACGTCGCCTTCGATACGGGTCAGACGACGGATGTTGACGTTCTCGCCTACTTTGGCAACCAGTGCTTCACGAGCAGCTTCTTGCGAAGCGATCAGCGGAGCAGCGTCGGTCAGCTTGTCAGCGAAGGCTTTTTCAACGCTGGCAGCAACGAAGTTTTTGAAGTCGTCTTGCAGGGCCAGGAAGTCGGTCTGCGAGTTCACTTCCAGGATAACGGCAGCTTTACCGTCGTCCTTGATTGCGATTGCGCCTTCAGCGGCAACGTTGCCAGCCTTTTTCGCAGCCTTGATCGCGCCCGAAGCACGCATGTCATCAATGGCTTTTTCGATGTCGCCGTCAGCCTTTTCCAGGGCTTTCTTGCAGTCCATCATGCCTTCGCCGGTACGCTCGCGCAGTTCTTTAACCAACGCTGCAGTAATTGCTGCCATTTTCAAATTCCTCTTGGATAGGTTTTCAACCATTCCACCCGATCGAACGGGCGTTCAATTCGTCCCGAGCCCCACCTTGTAGCTGCTGCACGTTACAGGAGCTGTAGCTGCGCCGCCGACAAATGGTTTTCGAGGTGGCAAAAAGGGGGCCAAGCCCCCTTTTTGCTTACTGAGTCAACGCCAGGGCGTTAATTACTCAGCTGCAGCCTGAGTTTCTTCAGCTGCGAATTCTACAGTGCCGCCAGCAACATTGTTGCGACCACGGATCACTGCGTCAGCCATCGAACCCATGTACAGCTGGATAGCGCGGATTGCGTCATCGTTGCCTGGGATGATGTAGTCAACGCCTTCCGGGCTGCTGTTGGTGTCGACAACGCCGATTACCGGGATGCCCAGCTTGTTGGCTTCGGTGATCGCGATGCGCTCGTGGTCAACGTCGATCACGAACAGTGCGTCTGGCAGACCGCCCATGTCCTTGATGCCGCCTAGCGAACGATCCAGCTTTTCCAGGTCACGGGAGCGCATCAGCGCTTCTTTCTTGGTCAGCTTGGCGAAAGTACCGTCTTCGGCTTGAACTTCAAGGTCACGCAGACGCTTGATGGAAGCACGAATGGTTTTGAAGTTGGTCAGCATGCCGCCCAACCAGCGGTGATCGACGTACGGCGAACCGCAACGTGCTGCTTCTTCAGCAACGATCTTGCCAGCGGAACGCTTGGTGCCGACGAACAGAATCTTGTTTTTGCCCTGGGCCAGACGTTCTACGAAAGTCAGAGCTTCGTTGAACATTGGCAGGGTTTTTTCAAGGTTGATGATGTGAATCTTGTTACGCGCGCCGAAAATGTACTTACCCATTTTCGGATTCCAGTAACGGGTTTGGTGACCGAAGTGCACACCGGCCTTCAGCATATCGCGCATGTTGACTTGGGACATGATAGTTCCTTAATAAGTCGGGTTTGGCCTCCACGTATCCCAATGACCAACCAGTGGCATAAAGCCAAAAGCACCCAGGTCATCGTGTCGACACGTGTGTGGATTTAAGCTTTTCGGGGTATCCCCGGAAAGCGGCGCATTTTATACCACAGGGTGCGCAGAAACGGAACCCGGAATCTGTATTCGCACCAAGGACATGGGCGCAGCCCCCTTGGAATCGGCCCCGAACGCACCATTGTATAGAGAGAAGCGATGCACGCGGGCGCTGAATTGCGCCGTGCGTCTGTTAGAATCGCGTTTTTCAGGGTCGCCAATCGAACACTCGCCACCCTATTCGTATCAGCAAGCGCCGCCGAGCGCAGAGAGAGCCTGTATGACCGTCAACCTCAAAACTCCCGAGGACATCGCTGGCATGCGCGTCGCCGGCAAACTGGCCGCCGACGTGCTGGAAATGATTGCCGAACATGTCAAGCCGGGCGTCACCACCGATGAGCTGAACCAGATCTGCCACGACTACATCGTCAACGTGCAGCAAGCCATCCCTGCCCCGCTCAACTACAAGGGCTACCCGAAGTCGATCTGCACCTCGATCAACCATGTGGTCTGCCATGGCATCCCGAACGACAAGCCGCTGAAAAACGGTGACACCCTGAATATCGACGTCACCGTGATCAAGGACGGTTACCACGGCGACACCAGCCGCATGTTCCACGTCGGCGAAGTGCCGGTCTGGGCCGAGCGTCTGTCGCAGATCACCCAGGAATGCATGTACAAGGCGATCGAGATCGTCAAACCCGGCTGCCGCCTCGGCGACATCGGCGAAGTGATCCAGAAGCACGCCGAGAAGAACGGCTTCTCCGTGGTTCGCGAGTTCTGCGGTCACGGCATCGGCAAGGTCTTCCACGAAGAGCCGCAGATCCTCCACTACGGCCGCGCGGGCACCGGCATGGAACTGAAGGCCGGCATGACCTTCACCATCGAGCCGATGATCAACCAGGGCAAGGCCGACACCAAAGTACTGGGCGACGGCTGGACCGCGATCACCAAGGATCGCAAGCTCTCGGCACAGTGGGAACACACCCTGCTGGTCACCGACACCGGCTACGAGATCTTCACCCTGCGCGCCGATGACACCATCCCGCGCGTCTCGGCCTGATCCACACAACGCTCCCAGCCTTATAGAAGGAAAGCCAATCGATGCCGCAGGTGGATCCCGAACTCTTCGACCGCGGCCAGTTCCAGGCTGAACTGGCCCTGAAAGCGAGTCCTATCGCGGCGTTCAAGAAGGCGATCCGCCAGGCTCGCGAGGTGCTCGACACGCGTTTTCGCAATGGCCGCGACATCCGCCGCCTGATCGAAGACCGCGCCTGGTTCGTCGACAACATCCTGCAAAAGGCCTGGGAGCAGTTCAACTGGAGCGAAGACGCCGACATCGCGCTGGTCGCGGTCGGCGGCTACGGTCGCGGTGAGCTGCACCCTTATTCCGATATCGATCTGCTGATCCTGCTGGACAGCGCCGACCACGAAGTTTTCCGCGACTCCATCGAGCGTTTTCTGACGCTGCTGTGGGACATCGGCCTGGAAGTCGGTCAGAGTGTGCGCTCAGTCGACGAATGCGCCGAAGAGGCCCGTGCTGACCTGACCGTCGTCACCAACCTGATGGAAAGCCGCACCATCTGCGGTCCCGAGCGTCTGCGTCAGCGCATGCTCGATGTCACCAGCACCGCACACATGTGGCCGGCCAAAGAGTTCTTCCTGGCCAAGCGCGCCGAGCAAAAAGCCCGTCACCACAAATACAACGACACCGAATACAACCTGGAACCCAACGTCAAAGGCTCGCCCGGTGGCCTGCGGGATATCCAGACGATTCTGTGGGTGGCCCGGCGTCAATACGGCACCCTGAACCTGCGCGCCCTCGCCGGCGAAGGCTTCCTGGTCGAAAGCGAAAACGCCCTGCTCGCCTCCTCTCAGGAATTCCTCTGGAAAGTGCGCTACGCCCTGCACATGCTGGCGGGCCGCTCAGAAGACCGCTTGCTGTTCGATCATCAACGCACCATCGCCGGATTGCTCGGTTTTGAAGGCGACGACGCCAAACAGGCCGTCGAAAACTTCATGCAGCAATATTTCCGTGTGGTGATGAGCATTGCCCAGCTCAGCGACCTGATCATCCAGCACTTCGAGGAAGTCATTCTCGCGCCGGAAGACGAAGCTGCGCCGCAGCCGATCAACTCACGCTTCCAGTTGCACGACGGTTATATCGAGGCACGCAACGACAACGTGTTCCGCCGCACGCCATTCGCCATGCTCGAGATCTTCGTGCTGATGGCCCAGCAGCCGGAAATCAAAGGTGTGCGCGCCGATACCATTCGTCTGCTGCGGGAAAACCGTCACCTGATCGACGACAACTTCCGCAACGATATTCGTAACACCAGCCTGTTCATCGAGCTGTTCAAGTGCAAGATCGGCATCCACCGCAACCTGCGCCGGATGAACCGTTACGGCATTCTCGGGCGTTATCTGCCCGAATTCGGTTTTATCGTCGGGCAGATGCAGCACGACCTGTTCCACATCTATACGGTCGATGCGCACACGCTTAACCTGATCAAGCACCTGCGCAAATTGCAGTACACCCAGGTCTCGGAGAAATTTCCGCTGGCCGCCAAACTCATGGCCAAACTGCCTAAGCCCGAACTGATCTACATGGCGGGCCTGTACCACGACATCGGTAAAGGCCGGCATGGCGATCACTCGGAGATCGGCGCAGTCGATGCCGAGGCGTTCTGCCAGCGTCATCAGTTGCCGGTGTGGGATAGCCGCCTGATTGTCTGGCTGGTGCAGAACCATCTGGTGATGTCGACCACCGCGCAGCGCAAGGACTTGTCCGACCCGCAAGTGATTCACGACTTTGCCCTGGCCGTTGGCGATGAAACCCGCCTCGACTATCTCTACGTGCTGACCGTGGCCGACATCAACGCGACCAACCCGACACTGTGGAACTCGTGGCGCGCCAGCCTGTTGCGCCAGCTCTACACCGAGACCAAGCGCGCCTTGCGCCGTGGCCTGGAAAACCCGGTGGACCGCGAAGAGCAGATCCGCCAGACCCAAAGCGCCGCGCTGGATATTCTGGTGCGTGGTGGCACCGACCCGGACGATGTCGAGCAACTGTGGGCGCAATTGGGCGATGACTATTTCCTGCGCCACACCGCCGGCGACGTGGCCTGGCACAGCGATGCGATCCTGCAGCAACCGGTCGATGGCGGGCCGCTGGTACTGATCAAGGAAACCACCCAGCGCGAGTTCGAGGGTGGCACGCAGATCTTCATTTATGCACCGGACCAGCATGATTTTTTCGCCGTGACCGTGGCGGCGATGGATCAGCTCAACCTGAACATTCACGACGCCCGGGTCATCACCTCGAGCAGCCAGTTCACCCTCGACACCTACATTGTGCTCGACAACGAAGGCGAATCCATCGGCGACAACCCGGCACGGGTCAAGCAGATCCGCGAAGGCCTGACCGAAGCCCTGCGCAACCCGGACGATTACCCGACGATCATCCAGCGCCGCGTACCGCGCCAGCTCAAGCATTTCGCCTTTGCGCCGCAGGTCACCATCCATAACGATGCGCAGCGTCCGGTGACCGTGCTGGAATTGACCGCCCCTGATCGCCCGGGCCTGCTGGCACGGATCGGCGGGATTTTCCTCGAGTTCGACCTGTCGCTACAGAACGCCAAGATTGCGACCCTCGGCGAGCGCGTGGAGGACGTCTTCTTCATCACCGACGCCCACAACCAGCCCTTGTCCGACCCGTTGCTGTGCAGCCGTTTGCAGGATGCGATCGTTGAGCAACTGAGCGTCAATCAGGAACCCGATATCAAACTGTCGCGCCTCAGTATTTGATGGCGCCCCGGATTCAAATGGCTTTGCACGAGACCCAGCCCCAATGAACAACGCTCTGAACCAGCTCCAGCCGTACCCGTTCGAAAAGCTCCGCGCCCTGCTCGGCACCGTGACCCCGAACCCGGACAAACGCCCGATCGCCCTGTCGATCGGCGAACCGAAATATCGCTCGCCAAGCTTTGTCGCCGAAGCGCTGGCCAACAGTCTGGATCAGATGGCCGTCTACCCGACCACCCTCGGTATCCCCGCCCTGCGCGAGGCCATTGCCGGCTGGTGCGAGCGTCGTTTCGGCGTACCAAGCGGCTGGATCGATCCGGCGCGCAACGTGTTGCCGGTCAATGGCACCCGTGAAGCGCTGTTCGCGTTCACCCAGACCGTGGTCAACCGTGGCGACGATGCGTTGGTGGTCAGCCCGAACCCGTTCTACCAGATCTACGAAGGCGCCGCGTTCCTCGCCGGGGCCAAGCCGCATTACTTGCCGTGCCTGGACGAGAACGGCTTCAACCCGGATTTCGATGCCGTTTCGCCGGACATCTGGAAACGTTGCCAGATCCTGTTCCTCTGCTCGCCGGGCAACCCGACCGGCGCACTGATCCCGGTCGACACCCTGAAAAAACTGATCGCCCTGGCTGACGAATACGATTTCGTGATCGCCGCCGACGAGTGCTACAGCGAGTTGTACTTCGACGAACAAACCCCTCCGCCAGGCCTGCTGACGGCTTGTGTCGAACTGGGTCGCAAGGACTTCAAGCGTTGCGTGGTATTCCACAGCCTCTCCAAGCGTTCCAACCTGCCGGGCCTGCGCTCTGGCTTTGTTGCCGGCGATGCCGACATCCTCAAAGGCTTCCTGCTGTATCGCACCTACCACGGCTGCGCGATGCCGGTACAAACGCAATTGGCCAGCGTTGCCGCGTGGAATGACGAAGTGCATGTGCGCGCCAACCGTGCGCTGTATCGCGAGAAATTCGATGCGGTGCTGGAGATCCTCAGCCCGGTGATGGACGTGCAGCGTCCGGATGGCAGCTTCTATCTGTGGCCGAACGTGCAAGGTGATGACGCCGCATTCTGCCGCGACCTGTTTGAGCAAGAGCACGTGACCGTGGTGCCGGGTTCGTATCTGTCCCGTGATGTCGATGGCGTCAACCCGGGCGCAGGCCGTGTACGCATGGCGCTGGTTGCCCCCCTGGCAGAATGCGTCGAAGCCGCCGAACGGATTCGCGCCTTCATCACTCGCCAGCAGTAATCATCAAGAGTCCGCACCAGCCATCTGGTGCGGACTCTTGCTGGGTTATTTGACCTTCCCCAGATTGGCCTCACTCAAATCCAGATCGGCCAACACTTCTCTGAGGACGTCATCACCTATCTGGTGATGACGACTGAGGCTATAGAGTTCCAGACGCTGTGCCCTGAGCGCTTTCAGGCGCATGCGCCGCTCGAGTAAATCCATCTGATACGCGAGGGCCTGCGCTTCGGCGGAATCGTTGAAGACATCCAGTTGATGGCGATATTCGGACATGATCCGCGCCTTCAACTCGGCGGACAAAGCGGCCTGAGCAGCGTCCTGCGGAGTGGTTTCCTCTGTCTCTAGCGCATGAATCGCCGCTTCCGCGGTTTTGCGCCAGGCATCGCGCACTTCCTGGCGCCGCTTGTCGTCCGGGCTTTTTTCGATACCGCGCAACAGCAGAGGCAGCGCGATACACGCCGAAACCAGCGACAGCAGAATCACCCCGGCGGCGATGAAGATCAGCAGATCACGCTCGGGAAACGCGTCCGTCCCCATCAACATCGGCACCGACATCACGCCGGCCAGCGTTACTGCACCGCGCACACCGCCGACAGTCAGCAGCCAGCAGGAGCGCGCGGTCGGGACTTGCGTCAGCTCGCCCTTGCCGCGCAAGCGTCGCAACAGCACCGATAAACGCCAGATGCTCTGCACCCAGACAAACCGCAACAACACCAGCGCAAGAAAAATCGCCACAACATCGAGGCAGCGATAGAACAACGTCGGCCACAACGTCGGCTCGTGACTGACCACGGCTTTGATGATGTCCGGCAACTGCAGGCCGAGCAGGAGGAAAATCAAACCGTTGAAAGCGAACTCCAGCAGCGACCAGACGCTGCGATTGAGCAAGCGGGTGCTGGTCTGCCGAGGCAACAGATCAAGCCAGCTCTGCATCATCCCTGCCGCCACGGCCGAGAGAATGCCCGAGACGCCAAGACGCTCGGCCAGCACATAAGCCGCGAACGGCAGCAACAACATGAACACCACGTGCGTCGCCGGATCATCCCAGCCACGGGCAATCATCCACGCCCGCAAGCGCCCGACCAGCCAGCTCAAGGCCACACCGACCGCCAACCCGCCGAGCGCCACCAGGACGAAAGTCAGGCTGGCGTTGGTCAGCGAGAACACGCCTGTGATGGCCGCCACCAGGGCGAACTTGAACGTCACCAGACCGGAGGCATCGTTCATCAGCGCCTCGCCCTGCAATATATGCATCAACGGGGTCGGCAAGCGATTTTGCGAAATGGCCGACACCGCCACGGCGTCCGTCGGCGACAACACTGCCGCCAGGGCGAAGGCCACCGGCAGCGGAATTGACGGCAACAACCAATGAATGAAGTAGCCGGCGCCGACCACGGTGAACAGCACCAACCCGACGGCCAGCGTCAGAATCGGTCCGCGCAGTTGCCAGAACTCACGCTTGGGCATGCGCCAGCCATCGGAAAACAACAAGGGCGGCAGGAACAGAAACAGGAACAATTCGGGATCGAGCGCCACATGCAGACCCAGGGTCGGCCAGGCGAGCAAGGCGCCGGCGGCAATCTGGACCAGTGGCAGAGGCAGCGGAATGACCCGCCCGACCAGACGCGAAACGCTAACCAGCATCAGCAGGATCAGGACGGTGTAAGCAGTTTGCATATAGCGGAAATCTCAGACAATCGACAGCGTTGAACTGCCATATTAGCCGCTTAGGATGCGTCTGACCGTTGCACCTATGTCGCAGCCTGGAACAACGCCCATTGTGGGAGCGAGCCTGCTCGCGAATGCGGTCGTTCATCGAACAGAGATATTGACTGACAGGGCCTCTTCGCGAGCAAGCTCGCTCCCACAGGGTTTTGCATTACCAAATCGACCTGAGGCGCCGCGAACCGGTTCGGTCATGGCATAATCCGACACCATTTTTCTCCAGCACCTGTAAAGGGGGCGATTCCTTGACCGTTTCAAGTAAAACGTTGCACCTTTTCGGCATCAAAGCCTGCGACACCATGAAGAAGGCGCGCACCTGGCTCGATGAACACGCTGTCAGCTACGACTTTCACGATTACAAAACCGCCGGCATCGACCGTGAACACCTGACCCAATGGTGTGACGAACACGGCTGGCAAACGGTGTTGAACCGCGCAGGCACGACCTTTCGCAAACTCGACGACGAACGCAAAGCCGATCTCGACCAGTCGAAAGCCATCGAACTGATGCTCGCCCAACCCTCGATGATCAAGCGCCCGGTGCTCGATCTCGGTGACCGAACCCTGATTGGCTTCAAGCCAGACATCTACGCGGCCGCACTCAAATAAGCAGCCCGTCACTTATTGCTAGAGGTATTCACATGTCCAACTCCCTGTTCAGCATCGCCTTTGGTGTCGGCACTCAGAACCGTCAAGGCGCCTGGCTGGAAGTGTTCTACGCCCAGCCACTGCTCAATCCGTCGGCCGAACTGGTCGCTGCCGTTGCGCCGATCCTCGGTTACACCGCAGGCAATCAGGCCATCACCTTCACCACCGCGCAGGCTGCGCAACTGGCTGAAGCCGTGAAAGGCATCGACGCCGTACAAGGCAAGCTGCTGACCCGTCTGGCCGAGAGCCACAAGCCGCTGGTCGCCACCCTGCTGGCCGAAGACGCGCAACTGACCTCGACACCTGAGGCTTACCTCAAGCTGCATCTGCTGTCGCACCGTCTGGTCAAGCCGCACGGCGTGAGCCTGGCCGGGATCTTCCCGCTGCTGCCGAACGTAGCGTGGACCAGCCAAGGCGCCATCGACCTGAGCGAACTGGCGGAAATGCAACTGGAGGCCCGTCTGCGTGGCGAGCTGCTGGAAGTGTTCTCGGTGGACAAGTTCCCGAAAATGACCGACTACGTGGTACCGGCTGGCGTGCGCATCGCTGACGCCGCGCGTCTGCGTCTGGGTGCTTACGTGGGCGAAGGCACCACCGTGATGCACGAAGGCTTCATCAACTTCAACGCCGGCACCGAAGGCCCGGGCATGATCGAAGGCCGCGTTTCCGCTGGCGTATTCGTCGGCAAGGGCTCGGACCTGGGCGGCG
Organism: Pseudomonas sp. 29; assembly: GCF_002754355.1. NCBI lineage: Bacteria > Pseudomonadati > Pseudomonadota > Gammaproteobacteria > Pseudomonadales > Pseudomonadaceae > Pseudomonas > Pseudomonas sp. 29. The sequence continues at coordinate 4,200,973 of NZ_PEEY01000001.1, read as the reverse complement.
GTTGCTCGACCATGGGCACCCTGTCGGGCGGCGGCAACATCGTGATCAAGGTCGGCGAAGGCTGCCTGATCGGCGCCAACGCCGGTATCGGTATTCCGTTGGGCGACCGCAACACCGTTGAGTCGGGCCTGTACGTGACGGCCGGTACCAAGGTTGCCCTGCTGGACGAGCACAACAATCTGGTTAAAGTTGTGAAAGCGCGTGAGCTGGCCGGTCAGACTGACCTGCTGTTCCGTCGCAATTCGGAAACCGGTGCTGTGGAGTGCAAAACCCACAAATCGGCGATCGAACTGAACGAAGCGCTGCACGCTCACAACTAAGCAGCACATTGATAACCTGTGGGAGCGAGCCTGCTCGCGAAGCTTTTGGCGTCCTCAAGGACGCCTTCGCGAGCAAGCTCGCTCCCACAGTGTCTTGTGTACATCCCGCCCAAGTTCACAGGGCTGAACAAATGATGATTCCCTCCCCGTGGCGTGCCGATTTCCCGGCCATCGCCGCGCTGCAACGGCAAGACCAGACCTATCTGGACAACGCCGCCACCACGCAAAAACCCCAAGCCCTGCTCGACGCACTGACGCATTACTACGCCAACGGCGCGGCCAATGTGCATCGTGCGCAACACCTGCCCGGCGCTCATGCCACGCAGGCGTTCGAGGACAGTCGGCTGAAGGTTGCCCAGTGGCTGAATGCCGATGACAGTGGGCAAATCATCTTTACTCACGGCGCCACCAGTGCGCTGAACCTCCTGGCGTATGGCCTGGAACCTCTTTTCCACCCGGGCGATGAAATTGTCATCAGCGCCCTGGAGCATCACGCCAACCTGCTGCCGTGGCAGCAACTGGCCCAACGGCGAAGTCTCAAACTGGTGATCCTGCCGCTGGATGCCGACGGTCTGATCGACCTTGCTGCCGCTGTGCACCTGATCGGCCCGCGCACGCGCTTGCTGGCGGTCAGTCAGTTGTCCAACGTGCTCGGTTCGTGGCAGCCATTGCCGGCGTTGCTGGGCATGGCCAAGGCGCACAACGCGCTGACCGTGGTCGATGGCGCGCAAGGCGTGGTGCATGGTCGGCATGACGTGCAGGCGCTGGGTTGCGACTTCTACGTGTTTTCCAGCCACAAGCTGTACGGCCCCGATGGCCTCGGCGTGCTGTTCGGACGCAACGCTGCGCTTGAACAACTGAAGCCCTGGCAGTTCGGCGGTGAGATGGTGCTGGAAGCCAACTATCACGACGCGCGTTTCCGCCCGGCGCCGCTGGGCTTCGAGGCGGGCACACCGCCGATTGCCAGTGTGATCGGCCTTGGCGCGACGCTGGATTATCTGGCCGGTCTGGATCAGGACGCGGTGTCCGCCCACGAGACTGCGCTGCATGACTATCTGCTGCGTGGCCTTGCCGCCCGTAACGGCATTCGTTTGCTCGGAAATCCGCAATTGGCGCTGGCGAGTTTTGTCGTTGAAGGTGTGCATAACGCCGATCTCGCGCATCTTTTGACCGAGCAAGGGATCGCGGTGCGCGCCGGGCATCACTGCGCCATGCCGCTGCTGAAAAGCTTCGAACTGGCCGGGGCGATTCGGGTGTCGCTGGCGCTGTACAACGATTCCGAGGATCTGGAACGCTTCTTTGAAGCGCTGGATCAGGCGCTGGAGTTGTTGCGATGAGTTTGCCGGTCAAGGCCGCTGAGGCGCTGCAGACTTTTCAGAATGCAGCGGGCTGGGAACAACGGGCGCGGTTGTTGATGCAGTTTGGTGACCGTTTGCCGCCACTGAGTGACGCCGACAAGTGCGAGGCTAACCGGGTGCATGGCTGTGAGAGTCAGGTCTGGCTGGTTGGTGAACTGCACGACGGTCACTGGCAATTCAGCGCCAGCAGCGATGCGCGGATGATTCGTGGGTTGGTGGCGTTGTTGCTGCTGCGGGTTAACGGGTTGTCGGCGACTGATTTAAAGCAAATCGACTTGCCTGATTGGTTTAATCAGCTCGGCCTGTCGCGCCAGCTATCGCCATCGCGCAGCAATGGCCTGAATGCTGTGCTCCAGCGGATGAATGAGTTGGCACTTTAAAGCGGCTGCTTCGCAGCCATCGCGAGCAGGCTCACTCCTACAATTGGAACGCATTCCCCCTGTAGGAGTGAGCCTGCTCGCGATAGGTCCATCAGCCCCAGCATCAAACCTCAGGTTTAATGCGATCCGCCGGGCGCCGCACACCCGCGACAATCTTGTCCACAGCCTTGGTCGCCGCAACCATACCGAACGTTGCCGTCACCATCATCACCGCACCAAACCCGCCGGCGCAGTCGAGCTTCACGCCATCGCCGACAAAACTCTTCTGCAAACAAATACTGCCATCCGGTTTCGGGTAGCGCAGTTGTTCCGTGGAGAACACACACGGCACGCTGTAATGGCGGGTCACGGTGCGCGAAAAACCATAATCACGACGCAACGTCGAACGCACTTTCGAGGCCAACGGGTCGTTGAACGTGCGGTTGAGATCGCACACCTGAATCAGCGTCGGATCGATCTGCCCGCCCGCACCGCCGGTAGTGATGATCTGGATCTTGCGGCGCTTGCACCAGGCAATCAGCGCAGCCTTGGCGTTGACCGCGTCGATGCAGTCGATCACGCAGTCGATGTTCGGCGTGATGTATTCGGCCATGGTGTCGCGGGTGACGAAATCCGCCACGGCGTGCACGGTGCAATCCGGGTTGATCCCGCGCAGACGCTCGGCCATCACTTCGACCTTGGGCTTGCCGACGGTGCTGTCCAGCGCGTGCAACTGGCGGTTGGCGTTGCTGACGCAAACGTCATCAAGGTCGAACAGCGAAATCTCGCCGACGCCACAACGGGCCATGGCTTCCGCCGCCCAGGAACCGACGCCACCGACGCCGACAATCGCCACATGGGCCGCGCGCAAGCGCTCCATGCCTTCGATGCCATACAAACGGGCGATGCCTGCAAACCGCGGATCTTCTGTACTCATGACCATTACCCCAAAAACCGGCGCGCATTATAGGGCTACACAGCGACAAGTTTTAAGCTTCGAACTACAAGTGTAAGAACTTAAGTCAAAGTCGGCTGCCCAATGTCGGGCATTTCCCTGTCTGATGTACGACTTGCGAACTGCCGGTGTAGGATGCGCGCCCCTCGGGCGTATAGCCGACCGATCCTCCGTTCCACAGCCTTTGGAACCCGAAATAGCTATGTCATCGCGTAAATTTGGACTCAACCTGGTGGTGGTTCTGGCAATCGCCGCCCTGTTCACCGGTTTCTGGGCGCTGATCAATCGCCCGGTTTCCGCGCCGAACTGGCCGGAGCAGATCTCCGGTTTCTCCTATTCGCCGTTCCAGCAGGGACAATATCCGCAAAAAGATCAGTACCCGACTGACGACGAAATGCGCCGCGACCTGGAGATCATGAGCAAGCTGACGGATAACATCCGCATCTACTCGGTCGACGGTTCGCTGCAAGACATCCCGAAACTGGCTGAAGAATTCGGCCTGCGCGTGACGCTGGGGATCTGGATCAGCCCGGATCAGGAGCGCAACGAACGGGAAATCACCCGTGCCATCGAACTGGCCAACACCTCGCGCAGCGTGGTTCGCGTGGTGGTCGGTAACGAAGCGATCTTCCGCAAGGAAATCACCGCCCAAGAGCTGAGCGTGCTGCTCGATCGCGTGCGCGCAGCGGTGAAAGTGCCGGTGACCACCTCCGAGCAATGGCACGTCTGGGAAGAACACCCGGAACTGGCCAAACACGTTGACCTGATCGCTGCGCACGTTTTGCCGTACTGGGAGTTCATTCCGGTCGACAAGGCCGGCCAGTTCGTTTTTGATCGCGCTCGCGATCTGAAAAAGCTCTTCCCGAAAAAACCGCTGCTGCTCTCCGAGGTCGGCTGGCCGAGCAACGGTCGCATGCGTGGCGGTGCCGATGCGTCGCCGGCGGATCAGGCGATCTACTTGCGCACACTGGTCAACAAGCTCAACCGCCAAGGCTTCAACTACTTCGTGATCGAGGCGTTTGACCAGCCGTGGAAGGCCAGCGACGAAGGCTCGGTCGGCGCGTACTGGGGCGTGTTCAACGCTGCGCGTCAGCAAAAATTCAACTTCGAAGGCCCGGTGGTCGCGATCCCGCAGTGGCGCGTGCTGGCGATCGGTTCGGTGGTGCTGGCGCTGTTGTCGCTGACCTTGCTGATGATCGACGGCTCAGCATTGCGTCAGCGTGGGCGGATCTTCCTGACCTTTATCGCCTTCCTCTGTGGTTCGGTGCTGGTGTGGATCGGTTACGACTACAGCCTGCAATACAGCACGTGGTTCAGTTTGACCGTCGGCTTCCTCTTGGCGCTGGGTGCACTCGGGGTGTTTATCGTTTTGCTCACCGAAGCGCATGAACTGGCCGAAGCGGTGTGGATTCACAAGCGGCGGCGTGAGTTCCTGCCGGTCGAGGGCGACTCCAGCTATCGCCCGAAAGTCTCGATCCATGTGCCGTGCTACAACGAGCCGCCGGACATGGTCAAACAGACCCTCGACGCCCTCGCCGCGCTCGATTATCCGGACTACGAAGTCCTGATCATCGACAACAACACCAAGGATCCGGCGGTGTGGGAGCCGGTGCGCGATTACTGCGAAACCCTCGGCCCACGCTTCAAGTTCTTCCACGTCTCGCCGCTGGCCGGTTTCAAGGGTGGCGCGCTGAACTACCTGATTCCGCACACGGCCAAGGATGCCGAAGTCATCGCGGTAATCGACTCCGATTACTGCGTGCACCCGAACTGGCTCAAGCACATGGTGCCGCACTTCGCTGACCCGAAAATCGCCGTGGTGCAGTCGCCGCAGGATTATCGCGATCAGAACGAAAGCACCTTCAAGAAGCTCTGCTACGCCGAATACAAAGGCTTCTTCCATATCGGCATGGTCACTCGTAACGACCGTGACGCGATCATCCAGCATGGCACCATGACCATGACCCGCCGCTCGGTGCTGGAAGAATTGGGTTGGGCTGACTGGTGCATCTGTGAAGACGCCGAACTCGGTCTGCGCGTGTTCGAGAAAGGCCTGTCGGCGGCGTATTACCACGACAGCTACGGCAAGGGCCTGATGCCGGATACGTTTATCGACTTCAAGAAGCAGCGTTTCCGCTGGGCCTACGGTGCGATTCAGATCATCAAGCGCCACACCGGCAGCCTGTTGCGCGGCAAGGACACCGAGCTGACCCGTGGCCAGCGTTACCACTTCCTTGCGGGCTGGTTGCCGTGGGTTGCGGACGGCATGAACATCTTCTTCACCGTCGGCGCGCTGTTGTGGTCGGCGGCGATGATCATCGTGCCGCAACGAGTCGATCCGCCTTTGCTGATCTTCGCAATCCCGCCACTGGCGCTGTTCGTGTTCAAGGTCGGCAAGATCATCTTCCTCTACCGTCGCGCCGTCGGCGTGAACCTGAAAGATGCCTTCTGCGCGGCACTGGCCGGGCTGGCGTTGTCGCATACCATCGCCAAAGCGGTGCTGTACGGTTTCTTCACCAGCAGCATTCCGTTCTTCCGCACGCCGAAAAACGCCGACAACCATGGTTTCTGGGTGGCGATTTCCGAAGCGCGCGAAGAGCTGTTCATCATGCTGCTGTTGTGGGGCGCGGCGCTGGGGATCTTCCTGGTCAACGGCATGCCGAGCAACGACATGCGTTTCTGGGTGGTGATGTTGCTGGTGCAGTCGCTGCCGTATCTGGCGGCGCTGATCATGGCGTTCCTGTCGTCGCTGCCGAAACCGGCGGCTGCAGCGGAACCGGCGCCGGTCGTCTAAATACTCATCGAAGCACTAAACGGCGGCCAATGGTCGCCGTTTTGCTTTAAGATAACCGCCATTTTGCGGGGCTTGGCGGCGTTCGGCTCATTGGCCGAACCCAATTCCTGTAGGTTAGTCCGCGCCCACATTCATGATCTTCGGAGTTTTCCATGACGGCCCACGCCGACCTTTCGCCGACCCTCCAACTCGCCATCGACCTGATCCGCCGTCCGTCCGTGACGCCGGTCGACGCCGATTGCCAGAAGCAGATGATGCAGCGCCTGGGCGATGCCGGTTTCAGCCTCGAGCCGATGCGCATCGAAGATGTGGATAACTTCTGGGCCACCCACGGCAACAACGACGGCCCGGTGCTGTGCTTCGCCGGCCACACCGACGTGGTGCCGACCGGCCCGGTCACGGCGTGGCAGATCGACCCGTTCAACGCGCTGATCGATGAACACGGCATGCTCTGCGGCCGTGGCGCGGCGGACATGAAAGGCAGCCTGGCGTCGATGACCGTCGCCGCCGAGCGCTTTGTCGCTGACTACCCGAACCACAAGGGCAAGGTCGCGTTCCTGATCACCAGCGACGAAGAAGGCCCGGCGCACCACGGCACCAAGGCTGTGGTCGAGCGTCTTGCTGCGCGTAACGAGCGTCTGGACTGGTGCATCGTTGGCGAACCATCGAGCACCACTTTGGTTGGCGACGTGGTGAAGAACGGCCGTCGCGGCTCGCTCGGTGCCAAGCTCACCGTCAAAGGCATTCAGGGTCACGTCGCTTACCCGCATCTGGCGAAGAACCCGATCCACCTCGCTGCTCCGGCGCTGGCCGAACTGGCTGCCGAGCATTGGGATCACGGCAACGATTTCTTCCCGCCGACCAGTTTCCAGATCTCCAACGTCAATTCCGGCACTGGCGCGACCAACGTGATTCCGGGTGATCTGGTGGCGGTGTTCAACTTCCGCTTCTCCACCGAATCGACCGTCGAAGGCCTGCAGAAACGCGTGGCCGATATTCTCGACAAGCACGATCTGGACTGGCACATCGACTGGGCACTGTCCGGCCTGCCGTTCCTCACCGAACCGGGCGCACTGCTCGACGCGGTGTCGGCAAGCATCAAGACCATCACCGGTCGCGAGACCAAGGCGTCGACCAGCGGTGGGACTTCCGATGGCCGCTTCATCGCGACCATGGGCACGCAAGTGGTTGAACTGGGCCCGGTCAACGCGACCATTCACCAGGTCAACGAACGCGTTCTGGCCGCCGATCTCGATGTGCTGACCGAGATCTACTACCAGACCCTGATCAAGTTGCTCGCCTGATGCTCGCTTGCCCCATCTGCAGTGAACCGCTGAACACAGTGGACAACGGCGTGGTCTGCCCCGCCGGCCATCGCTTCGACCGTGCGCGACAGGGTTATCTGAACCTGTTGCCGGTACAGCACAAGAACAGCCGTGATCCTGGCGACAACCAGGCCATGGTCGAAGCACGCCGGGACTTCTTGAACGCAGGGCATTACGCGCCGGTGGCCAAGCGTCTGGCCGAGCTGGCGGCGAGTTATGCGCCGGATCGCTGGGTCGATATCGGTTGTGGCGAGGGTTACTACACCGCGCAGATCGCCGAGGCCTTGCCGAACGCGGATGGCTACGCACTGGATATTTCCCGCGAAGCGGTCAAACGTGCCTGCAAACGTAATCCGGCGATCACCTGGTTGATCGCCAGCATGGCCCGCGTGCCGTTGGCGTCGGGCAGTTGCCAGTTTCTCGCCAGCGTTTTCAGTCCTCTGGACTGGGAAGAAGCCAAGCGTCTGCTCAGTGTCGGCGGCGGTCTGATGAAAGTCGGCCCGACCAGCGGCCACCTGATGGAGTTGCGCGAACGTCTTTATGACGAAGTGCGTGAATACACCGACGACAAGCATCTGGCCCTGGTGCCGGAAGGCATGGCGCTGGCGCACAGCGAAACCCTGGAATTCAAGCTGACGCTGGACAAGCCTGAGGATCGCGCCAACCTGTTGGCGATGACACCTCACGGCTGGCGCGCCAGTGCCGAGCGTCGTGCGGCGGTGATCGAACAGGCCGAGCCGTTCGTGACCACCGTGTCGATGCGCTACGATTATTTCGTTCTTCAATAACTTTTGGTCTCGGGCGAGTGCCCGGGGCCGGCTAAATCCGCGAATGGATTTTTCAGACCCGCAGTGAGGACATCCATGCGCCAACCGGACATCGAGATTTACCTGAAAGACGCCGACGTCGACCACAAGGCCATTTCGGCCTGGCTGGGCGAAGCGTTGGGCCCGTGCAGTGACTGGGTACAGAAAGGCCAGACTTACAAATGCACGGCCGGCAACGTGCCGGTGACCTGGCTGCCGAAAGCCGTGGGCAAGTGGAACAGCCTGTACCTCGAAAGCGACCAGACCCCATGGGACGACGACATCGCCTGCGCCCGCGCCGCCTTTGCTGCGCTAAACGTCGAAGTGCGTTGCGCGCCGGGGACGTGGGTTGAAGAGGAAGGTGAAGAGACGGCGGACCGCTGGATGCGTATCAGCGCAGACGGTGAAGAAGAAATCACCTGGAAAACCGCCTGAAAGCAAAAGATCGCTGTCTCGGACAGCGATCTTTCGACCTTGAAATTACAAGTTACACCCTGAATAGCTCCCTCAGTTCCAGTTGCCCACCGCTTGATCGGCTTTTATGAATTCAAACCGTGCGGAATCGGCAGTTGTTCGGGGCATCGTCAGCTTGATAATCGGTATTGCCTTGCTGGAATACTTGTAAAAATCCTCCTGGTTGAACCGGGCAGCCGCCAAACCATTACTCGTATAAAAGAATGCCTTGATTGGAATGGTCGTATGGATGTTCTGTGGCCATGTCGCCAGACGGATTTCATTCCACGAGTTGAACGACTCGGCCCCCATTAACTTCATGGCCAGTATTCCCTGATAAAACGCATTGGCTGCAAGCGTTCCCTGACCGGGTCGGACATTGAACCCACACTGCCGCTGGTATTTCCAGCCTGTGGGTCCTTGGTTGTAATGGGTGAGCCATCCTGCAGCAGTGGTAATTCCCTGCTGCTCGCATGAGCGACTGACCGTCGGATAATTACTGGATACACCACAGCCCTGATCGCCCCTTATATCACTGCCTCCGTCTATGGGAAAAATGCATAGAACCTGAACTTCCACACTCCCCGCCGGGCGCTGCTGAAGTGGAAAAAAGACGAAACCACTGGTGTTTGGATAGTTGGAGGGAAATCCTTTGAACTGCGCATCTTTACGCAAGTAAAAAAATGAAACTCCTCCATTCTGCTGCGAAAGCGGACTGGGGTTCCAGGCGCGATAAGCCGTACCGTTGATCGTCGCCCGCAATATGACACCCGAGCACAACGCCGCTGGTAGCGAAGCACTGCCGCAATTTTGTCGCGTATCGGCGTACTGTGCATTGAGATCATTGGCAACGCGTTGCCCATCTCCTCCCGGCTCCGTACCGATTACCCGCACGGGCAGCGCTGACGAGGTAATCAGATTGCCCGCGCCACCCACCTTGTAGGTGTAAGTGAGGTTGAACGTACGACCCTTGTTTTCGGTGATCCAGGCTTTGGGCAACTTGAAGGTCAGCGTGCCTGCGGTGGATACGGTCTGGATCGGTGCATCACGCAACGCCACACCGGTCAGGCGCACGCCGACAGTATCTTTCGCTGCCAGGCTCGGATAACTGACCTGAACGTTGGCTTCGGTGCCGAGCGTGTCGACGTTCAACTCACCCGTCGGTGCTTCGACCACTTTGAATACGTTCTGGCCCTGAGCACTGACCACGCGAATGCTCAGTGGCGACGAGGTAATCAGACTGCCCGCGCCACCTACCTTGTAGGTATAAGTGAGGTTGAACGTACGACCCTTGTTTTCGCTGATCCAGGCTTTGGGCAACTTGAAGGTCAGCGTGCCTGCGGTGGACACGGTCTGGATCGGCGCATCACGCAACGCCACACCGGTCAGGCGTACACCGACGGTGTCCTTCGCTGCCAGGCTCGGATAACTGACCTGGACGTTGGCTTCGGTACCGAGCGTGTCGACGTTCAACTCACCCGTCGGTGCTTCGACCACCTTGAATACGTTCTGGCCCTGAGCACTGACCACGCGAATGCTCAGTGGCGACGAGGTAATCAGACTGCCCGCGCCACCTACCTTGTAGGTATAAGTGAGGTTGAACGTACGACCCTTGTTTTCGCTGATCCAGGCTTTGGGCAACTTGAAGGTCAGCGTGCCTGCGGTGGACACGGTCTGGATCGGCGCATCACGCAACGCCACACCGGTCAGGCGTACACCGACGGTGTCCTTCGCTGCCAGGCTCGGATAACTGACCTGGACGTTGGCTTCGCTGCCGAGCGTGTCGACGTTCAACTCACCGACTGGCGCTTCAACCACTTTGAATATCGAAGATTGCGCGTCAAACGTATTCTGAGTTTCGTTCTGTGATGGTGATGACTGAACCGTCATTGCCCGGAAGCCGGGTTGCGCAACCTCTGAGGGAGTGGGTTGCACCGAGCATCCAACAACTCCCATTATCAGAAAAATCGAAACACTCTTCCACATGGCCGCTTTCCTCTCGAACAGACAACGCCCTGGAAACTCTGATTCACAGGGATTTTGTTCCGCGAAGGTAAGCGTGAGAAAAAAAGACGTCTACTGTCATAACTGACAGGGTGATTGTTTATACAGCATTGAGTTCAGGACTTTCTCGCCCCAAAAAAGATCGCAGCCTGCGACAGCGCCTTCAGGGTCATGTGCACACCCGTAGACTGCGATCTTTTGATCTTCAAGGTTACAGGCCTACAACATCCTCAGCCTGCAAACCCTTCTCGCCAGTAATCACTGCGTATTCAACCTGCTGGCCTTCAGTCAGCGACCGATGCCCTTCGCCGCGAATCGCGCGGTAGTGCACGAACACGTCCAGCCCGTCTTCGCGCTGGATAAAGCCGTAGCCCTTGGCGTCGTTGAACCACTTCACGTTGCCGGTTTCACGTGTTGCCATCTGTTCATACTCCTTTTTTATTATTGGACAGGCTTTTCGCAGGAAAGCCTTTGCGGAACGTCAGCCTGCGTCCGACGTCCATAAAAGGCCCCCGGCGACAGACCGCCGAGTATATGACAGGTGCGGAAAGTCTCAACAGGAGATTAGTTCGCCGCTTTTTTGCCGATTTTCGCCCAATACGGCAAACTGTCGCCCTCCCGAGCAACCGCTCGGTTTATCCACTCACGCAGAAGCCGTATGACCCGTTCCCCGTTCCGCCGTCTAGTGTTTGGCACCTTGCGCCGACTGTTGTACCTCTGGGTTCGCTCGGAAACGATCAACCAGTCGTCGCTCACCCTCAACCTCGACCGCAGTCGTCCGGTGTTCTACGTCCTGCAAAACCCTTCGCTGACCGATCTGGCCGTGGTCGATACCGAGTGCACCAAGGCCGGCCTGCCACGTCCGGTGCTGCCGGTGTCGGTGGGTTCGCTGATCGAACCGGCGGCGTTTTTCTACCTGACGCCGGATCCGGACTGGCTCGGTCGCCAGGACAAGCGCGGCGCACCGCCGACCCTGACCCGCCTTGTCAGTGCCCTGACGCAGAACGCTGCCGAAGACGCGCAGATCATTCCGGTCAGCGTGTTCTGGGGCCAGTCGCCGGACAGCGAAAACAGTCCTTGGAAATTGTTGTTCGCCGACAGCTGGGCGGTCACCGGGCGCCTGCGTCGGCTGCTGAGCATCATCGTCCTCGGGCGCAAAACCCGCGTGCAGTTCTCCGCACCGATTCACCTGCGTGAGCTGATCGAGCACAACAAGGGCCACGAACGCACCGTGCGCATGGCCCAGCGCATCCTGCGCGTACACTTTCGCAACCTCAAAGCAGCGGTCATCGGCCCGGACATTTCCCACCGTCGCAACCTGGTCAAAGGCCTGCTCAACCAGCCGCTGGTCAAGCAAGCGATCCTCGACGAAGCCGAGCGCGAAAACATCTCGCCGGAGAAAGCCAAGGCCCAGGCTTTGCGCTACGGCAACGAGATTGCCTCGGACTATACCTACACCGCGATCCGCTTCCTCGAAGTGGTGCTGAGCTGGTTCTGGAACAAGATCTACGACGGCATCAAGGTCAACCACATCGAAGGCGTGCAGAAGGTCGCGCAAGGTCACGAAGTGATCTACGTGCCGTGCCATCGCAGCCACATCGACTACCTGCTGCTCTCATATCTGCTGTTCCGCAACGGCCTGACCCCGCCGCACATCGCCGCCGGGATCAACCTGAACATGCCGGTGATCGGCAGCCTGCTGCGCCGTGGCGGTGCGTTCTTCATGCGCCGCACGTTCAAGGGCAATCCGCTGTACACCTCGGTGTTCAACGAATATCTACACACGCTGTTCACCAAAGGCTTCCCGGTCGAATACTTCGTCGAGGGTGGCCGCTCGCGCACCGGCCGCATGCTGCAACCGAAAACCGGCATGCTCGCCATTACGATGCGCAGCTTCCTGCGTTCGTCGCGGATGCCGATCGTGTTTGTGCCGGTGTACATCGGCTATGAGCGCGTGCTGGAGGGTCGCACCTACCTCGGCGAATTGCGTGGCGCGAGCAAGAAGAAAGAATCGATCTTCGACATTTTTAAAGTCATCGGCGCGCTCAAGCAGCGTTTCGGTCAGGTTGCGGTGAACTTCGGTGAGCCGATCAAACTGGCGGAGTTCCTCGACGCCGAGCAACCGGACTGGCGCCAGCAGGAACTCGGCCCGCAGTACAAACCGGCGTGGCTCAACGAGACCACCAATCGCCTCGGCGAAAAAGTTGCGCAGCATTTGAACGAAGCCGCTGCGATCAACCCGGTCAACCTCGTGGCGCTGGCACTGCTGTCGACTACGCGTCTGGCGCTGGATGATCGCGCCATGGCGCGAGTGCTGGATCTGTATCTGGCGCTGCTGCGCAAAGTCCCGTACTCGCCGCACACCACGCTGCCGGAAGGCGACGGCCGTGCGCTGATCGAGCATGTGAAAGACATGGACCTGCTCGCCGAGCAGAACGATGCGCTGGGCAAGATTCTCTATCTGGACGAGCAGAATGCCGTCCTGATGACCTACTACCGCAACAACGTGCTGCACATCTTCGCGTTGCCTGCACTGCTGGCGAGCTTCTTCCAGAGCGCTTCGCGCATGAGCCGCGAACAGATCCTGCGCTACACCCGCGCGCTGTATCCGTACCTGCAATCTGAGCTGTTCATTCGCTGGACGCTGGACGAACTGGACGGTGTGGTCGATCAGTGGCTGGAAGCGTTCGTCGAACAAGGCCTGTTGCGTTTCGAGAAAGACGTCTATCTGCGTCCGGCACCAAGTTCGCGGCATTTCGTCCTGCTGACGCTGCTGTCGAAGAGCATCGCGCAGACCTTGCAGCGCTTCTACATGACCGTGTCCTTGCTGCTCAACAGCGGCCAGAACAGCATCAGCGCCGAAGAGTTGGAAGACCTCTGCACGGTCATGGCCCAGCGCCTGTCGATCCTCCATGGCTTGAATGCCCCGGAGTTCTTCGACAAGAGCCTGTTCCGTCACTTCATCCAGACAATGCTCGACCTCGACGTGCTGCGCCGCGACGAGGCCGGCAAACTGAGTTATCACGAACTGCTTGGCGAGCTTGCCGAAGGTGCAGCCAAACGCGTGTTGCCGGCGGAAATTCGACTGTCGATCCGCCAGGTTGCGCTGCATCGCAGTGAAGATGCTGCCGATCAGGTCATCACTCAACCCGAGACCTGATGCAAACCTGGTGGGAGTGAGCTTGCTCGCGAAGACGGAGTGTCAGACAACTGAAATGTTGAATGCTAAACCGCTATCGCGAGCAGGCTCGCTCCTACAATTGAATGGAGAACATCATGAAAAAACTGACTCTGCTCGCCGCCGCAACACTGCTCAGCGCCTGCCAGTCGACCACACCTGCCGGCAAGGTCGGCCTCGACGGTGAAGTGTTCTACCTGCAGCGCATCGCCCTGCCACCGAGCGCGACCCTCAGCGTCAGCCTGCAAGACGTTTCGCTGGCCGATGCGCCAGCCGTGGTACTGGACGAGCAGAAAGGTCCGGTCAAAGGCCAGGTGCCGCTGCCCTTCCACTTGAGCTACGATCCAGCGCAGATCAAACCTGGCCACCGTTACTCGGTCAGCGCGCGCATTGAAGTCAACGGTGAGTTGATGTTCATCACCACCGAAAACCACGCCGTGCAACTCAACGGCAACGACCCGCAGCCGCTGAAAATCCGCGTCGACGCCGTTCGTTAATTCACTTTCTGCAACAAGGAAGCCGCCATGCTCCGCCCTACCCTTCGCTTCGCCGGCCTGTGCGCAGGCCTGATGATCTCCGCCAGCGCGCTGGCCCTGTCGCTCAGTGACCTGTCGCAAACAGACGCCACCGGCGGCCTCAAGGATGCCCTGACCCAAGGCGCACAAATCGCCGTCAAGCAACTGGGCACACCCGGCGGCTTCAGCAACAACCCCGACGTGAAGATCGAACTGCCGGGCAAACTCGGCAAAGCCGCGAGCAAAATGAAAGCCTTCGGCATGGGTGCTCAGGTTGAAGAACTGGAAACCGCGATGAACAAAGCGGCGGAAAGCGCTGTAACTCAAGCCCAGCCCATCCTCGTCGACGCCGTGAAGAAAATGAGCGTGGCAGACGCCAAAGGCATCCTCAGCGGCGGCAAGGACTCGGCCACTCAATACCTCGACAAATCCAGCCGCGAACAGATCCGCGCCAAGTTCCTGCCGATCGTCAAACAGGCGACCGACAAGGTTGGCGTAGCACAGAAGTACAACTCGTTCGCTGGTCAGGCTGCTGCGTTTGGCGTTGTCGATGCGAAGAGTGCCAACGTTGAGAATTACGTGACCGAGCAGGCGCTGAATGGCTTGTTCGAGATGATCGGCAAACAGGAAGAAACCATTCGCCAGAACCCGGCTGCTGCGGCGACCAGTTTGGCGAAGAAGGTATTCGGCACGCTCTAAGCAGTCAGAGCACGGGGGCGAATCCACTCGCTCCCGTGCTTCACTCCACGTAAGGGACTACGTAAAAAGAACACCCACTCTCGTCCCATCCTCTTTTTCTCAAAAACCTGTAACTGGTCCAGCCCCTTCAGAACCAAAGCCGCCTCGCGGTGCGAGCAAACAAAATTTTCCGCCACATTGCTCGCTGTGAACTCCTTCGCCACCCCGTTTTTTGCCGCCTGATACACCGCGTGTTGTTTTTTCGTCATCTGATCGAAGCAGCCAGAATTCGTCAGCCAGCGCTCGAACTCTTCGGCGTAGGCCACGCTCTCGCGATAAACATCCGTAAACCCGAGCACCGCTCGCTGAATGACCGAACACTGGAACTCGATGAAATAAGTCAGATCCAGCTCATCCGCCTCTGTATGCAGATATGAGCGCCCGTATTTCACCGGCGCATTACGCAGTAACAAACTGATCGCAACGTAGCGAAACGCCGCAAACTCGTTCTTGAACATGAACCAGTAAAACAACGCCCTTGCGACCCGCCCGTTGCCGTCACGAAAGGGATGTTCGTAACCCAAGGCAAAGTGCAGCGTAATTGCCTTGATCAGCGGATGCAGATAGCTCTTCTCTTGCGGTGAGCCGTCGGGCAGGTTGACCCACTGCGACAGTCGCTCCAGCCGCAATACCAATCCTGCTGCAGGTGGTGGTCGGTGCACGGTGTTGCCCGCCCCGTCCTGAACGACCACTTCGTCATTGATCCTGAACACCCCGGGGGAATACTGCTCGTCATCAATGCCCTCGACCCCCACCCGATGAATCGCTGCGATCAGATCCACGCTCATGGGTTCGTAACGTCTCTCCCAGGCAAAATTCATCATCCGGTAATTACCCATCACCATGCGTTCATCCGGAGTACGGGGCAGACGCTGCTGCTTGAGCATGTCCTTGGCTACGCGCGTGGTGGTCGCCGCGCCCTCCAACTGACTACTGGCGATGGCCTCGTCTTCGATTAGATCGTTCAGCAGATAACTGAAATGCGCCCGCTCGCCGATCTGGCTGGTCATGAATTCCAGCGCGGCCGTACTGGCCTGCCGATCGACGATGGAGATGGTTTTCTGTGCCAAAGGGGTCAACAGATACTTGCCCCACTGCACCGGCTCGCCCAGCGGCAGAAGGTCGATGTACTGGGCCGCCCGCGCCTTCTTGACCAACGCCCAACACAGTTTGGCATCCAGCCCCGCCGCCCAGCGATAACGCAACGCTTCAAATGGCAGATAACGCCCTTGATCATCGAGCGGCTTGAGCAGCGCAAGATAATCCGCCAGACGATGCTTGTGGGGCGGGCGCACCAGCAAATCGAACACCGGGTCGGATCGGCCCTTCAAGGATGGAGGCTTTTTCATCAAGGCGGACTCAAGGACTCTGGAAAAGCAGAGGCTTGAGTACAGCATTAGCGGCACCCTGGCTCAATATCAGAGGTTTCTGAAAAAGATGTAGGAAGTCGCGGGAGCAGAGCGAGCAATGGATATTCAGACAGACAGGTAGCGACTGACGTGCTGTCATCGCTGGCAAGCCAGCTCCCACAATTTGAACTGGGTGCATTCAGGCAGAGGATCGTTGGATTTCAGAACGCCTTCGCGAGCAAGCTCGCTCCCACAGTTGGATTGCGTACATCTGCAAAAACCTGGTCGGCTGTCAGGCCGCCTTCGCGAGCAGGCTCACTCCGACAGTTGGATTGCGTACATCTGCAAAAAACAGGTCAGCTGTCAGGCCGCCTTCGCGAGCAGGCTCACTCCCACAGTTGGATTGCGTACATCTGCAAAAAACAGATCGGCTGTCAGGCCGCCTTCGCGAGCAGGCTCACTCCTACAGTTGGATTGCGTACATCTGCAAAAAACAGGTCGGCTGTCAGGCCGCCTTCGCGAGCAAGCTCGCTCCCACAGTTGGATTGCGTACATCTGCAAAAAACAGGTCGGCTGTCAGGCCGCCATCGCGAGCAAGCTCGCTCCCACAGTTGGATTGCGTACATCTGCAAAAACCTGGTCGGCTGTCAGGCCGCCTTCGCGAGCAAGCTCGCTCCCACAGTTGGATTGCGTACATCTGCAAAAAACAGGTCAGCTGTCAGGCCGCCTTCGCGAGCAAGCTCGCTCCCACAGTTGGATTGCGTACATCT
Source organism: Pseudomonas sp. 29 (assembly GCF_002754355.1). NCBI lineage: Bacteria > Pseudomonadati > Pseudomonadota > Gammaproteobacteria > Pseudomonadales > Pseudomonadaceae > Pseudomonas > Pseudomonas sp. 29. The sequence goes on along the minus strand of NZ_PEEY01000001.1, from coordinate 4,184,049 downwards.
GCAAAAACCTGGTCGGCTGTCAGGCCGCCTTCGCGAGCAAGCTCGCTCCCACAGTTGGATTGCGTACATCTGCAAAAACCTGGTCGGCTGTCAGGCCGCCTTCGCGAGCAGGCTCACTCCGACAGTTGGATTGCGTACATCTGCAAAAAACAGGTCAGCTATCAGGCCGCCTTCGCGAGCAGGCTCGCTCCCACAGAAAAGCGAGAGCAGATCGCTTCTGCTCCTCACCACTCAACAGGATGAGCGTTAGCTCGGCTGCAGCTTTTGATCTTAAGGCCCGTCGGCAGGCTGAGTGGAGGGATTGATCCGGGGGTGGGAGCGCAGCGACCGTTCGACGAAGTCGAACACATCGAGAGGAGGTGCAGCGAAGCAAACCGTAGGCGATGCGCCCGGATCAATCCCGGAGCGAAGGAACCCCGAGCCCCAGCGAGCGGGCCGAACGTCAGGGCAAAGACCTTTGGTTCCTTTGGGGCGTTTGCCAAAGGGACTCGCTGTAAGAGCGAAACCGCCAGCGGCAGCACCCGCAGAAACGGATATACACCCAAAACCCCAAGAACATGGTCGGCCCAAAGGCCGCCACGTCACAAAAGAATCAAGCGCCCTTACGCACCCGGAACCAAGCCGCATACAACGCCGGCAAAAACAAAAGCGTCAGCGCAGTCGCAACAATCAACCCACCCATGATCGCCACCGCCATCGGCCCAAAAAACACACTACGTGACAACGGAATCATCGCCAGCACCGCCGCCAGCGCCGTCAACACAATCGGCCTGAAGCGTCGAACCGTAGCCTCGATAATCGCCTGCCAAGGCTTAAGCCCCGAAGCAATGTCCTGCTCGATCTGATCCACCAGAATCACCGAATTGCGCATGATCATCCCGGACAACGCAATCGTCCCCAGCATCGCCACAAACCCGAACGGCTGACGGAACACCATCAAAAACAACGTCACCCCGATCAACCCCAGCGGCGCCGTCAAAAACACCATCACCGTGCGCGAAAAACTGCGCAACTGCACCATCAGCAAGGTCAGCACCACCACGATGAACATCGGCACCCCGGCATTCACCGACTTCTGCCCACGCTCGGAATCCTCCACCGTACCGCCGACATCCAGCAGATAACCATCGGGCAACTCGGCGCGAATCGAATCCAGCGTCGGCATGATCTGCTTCACCAATGTCGCCGGCTGCTCCTTGCCATAAATATCCGCACGCACGGTCACGTTCGGCAGACGATTGCGATGCCAGATAATCCCTTCTTCAAAGCCATATTCCAGCGTGGCAATCTGCGACAACGCCACACTGCGGCCGTTATCCGTCGGCACCGCCAGACTCGGCAACAAGGACAATTCAGTGCGTTCATGCACCGTGCCGCGCAGCAGAATCTCGATCAATTCGTTGTCTTCGCGATACTGACTGACACTCGACCCGGTCAACGAACTCTGCAGGAATTTCGCCAGATTGGCCGTGCTTACACCCAATGCTCGCGCGCGATCCTGATCGATGTTCAGGTACACGACCTTGCTCGGTTCTTCCCAATCCAGATGCACATTGACCACATGCGGATTCTCGCGAACCTTGGCCGCGACCTTGCGCGCCAACGCCCGGACTTCTTCGATATGTTCACCGGTGACGCGGAACTGCACCGGATAACCAACCGGAGGACCGTTCTCCAGACGCGTCACCCGCGAACGCAGGGCCGGGAATTGCTCGTTAAGCGTCTCGATCAACCAACTGCGCAGCGCTTCACGTTCCTCAATGGTTTTCGCCAACACCACAAACTGCGCAAAACTGGCCGCCGGCAACTGTTGATCCAAAGGCAGATAAAAGCGCGGCGATCCGGTGCCGACATACGCCACATAATTATCAATACCGGCGTGATCCTTGAGCATCGCCTCCAGACGTTTCACCTCACCGGTGGTATTGGCCAGCGACGCGCCTTCGGCCAGCTTCAGATCGACCATCAACTCCAGTCGATTGGAAGCCGGGAAAAACTGCTGCGGGACGAAACGGAACAACATCACCGAGGCGATAAACAGCCCCACCGTCAGCACGATCACGGTCTTGCGGTGCGCCACGCACCACTCCACCAAGCGCCGAACGCGCTGATAAAACGGCGTGCCGTACGGATCAGCCTGACCATCGGCGGTACCATGTTTGGCCGCATGAATTTTCGCCAGATCCGGCAGGAGTTTTTCCCCCAGATACGGCACGAACATCACCGCCGCCACCCAGGACGCGAGCAAGGCGATGGTCACCACCTGAAAGATCGAACGGGTGTATTCGCCAGTGCCGGATTGCGCCGTGGCAATCGGCAGAAACCCGGCGGCGGTGATCAAAGTACCGGTGAGCATAGGGAACGCGGTGCTGGTCCAGGCATAGCTCGCCGCGCGGATACGGTCAAAGCCCTGCTCCATTTTGATCGCCATCATTTCCACGGCGATGATCGCGTCATCCACCAGCAAGCCCAACGCCAACACCAACGCACCAAGGGAGATCTTGTGCAGGCCGATGCCGAGGTAATACATGCAGGCGAAGGTCATCGCCAGCACCAATGGAATGGTCAGTGCCACGACCATGCCGGTGCGCACGCCGAGGGAGAAGAAGCTCACCAGCAAGACAATCGCCAGCGCCTCGACCAGCACCTGGACGAACTCGCCGACTCCGGTTTTCACCGCCGCCGGCTGATCGGAAACCTTGCGCAATTGCATGCCAGCCGGAAGGTTTTTCTGGATGCGCGAGAACTCGCCTTCCAGCGCTTTACCCAGCACCAGAATGTCGCCGCCATCCTTCATCGCCACCGCGAGACCAATCGCATCTTCGCCCATGAAGCGCATGCGCGGCGCCGGTGGATCGTTGAACCCGCGACGCACATCGGCGACATCGGAGATGCGGAACGTACGATCGCCGACGCGGATCGGGAAGTTCTTTATCTCCTCGACCGTCTGAAAATTCCCCGAGACCCGTAGCTGCAAGCGCTCGCTACCGGTTTCAAAGAACCCGGCGGTCGACACCGCGTTCTGTTCTTGCAGCGCTTGTTGTACCGCCGCCAGCGGCAGGCCGAGAGTCGCCAGTTTGACGTTGGACAGTTCGACCCAGATTTTCTCGTCCTGCAAACCGAGCAAGTCGACCTTGCCGACATCCTTGACCCGTTGCAGCTGGATCTGGATGCGGTCGGCGTAATCCTTGAGCACCGCGTAATCGAAACCGTCCCCGGTCAGCGCATAGATATTGCCGAACGTGGTGCCGAACTCATCGTTGAAAAACGGCCCCTGAATATCCGGCGGCAAGGTCTGGCGAATATCACTGACCTTCTTGCGAACCTGATACCAGAGGTCGGGGATTTGCTTGGAATGCATCGAATCGCGGGCAATGAACGTGACCTGCGATTCGCCGGGGCGCGAGAACGACACGATGCGTTCGTACTCACCGGTTTCCATCAGTTTCTTTTCAATACGCTCGGTGACCTGCCGCGAGACTTCCTGCGCGGTCGCCCCCGGCCAGCGGGTCTGAATCACCATGGCTTTGAACGTGAACGGCGGGTCTTCACTCTGGCCGAGTTTGGTGTAGGACAACGCACCGACGATGGCCAGCAAAAGCATCAGGAACAGTACGATCTGGCGATTACGCAGCGCCCATTCGGAAAGGTTGAAGCGCATCGGGGCTTACTCCTTGTTCGCCAGATTGACCACGCGATTGGAGCGATCCACCGGACGCACCTGCTGCCCTTCGAGCAACACATGCACGCCAGCAGCCACCACCCAGTCACTGGCGTTCAGTCCTTCGAGTACCGGCACGGTTTTCTCGCCGAACGGGCCGATGCGCACCGGGGTTTTCTTCAAGGTGTTGTTGGCGCTGACGACCCAGACGTAGGTTGCGCCGTTTTCGGCGGTGAGTGCCGAGAGCGGCACCGAGAGGGAAACGCTATCGGCCGATTGCACAAACACCCGGGCGCTCTGGCCCAGTTCAGCCGGAACTTTGCCGCTGGTAAAGGAGATGCGCGCAGCGAAAGTGCGCGAGCGTGGATCGGCGGCGGGCGACAGTTCGCGGATTTGCCCGGCGAAGCGCTGGTTCTGCTGTGTCCACAGTTCGACGGTCACAGGCTGGCCAACCTTGAAGCGCCCGAAGCTCTGCTCCGGCAGGCTGATCAGTACTTCGCGCTCGCCATCAGTGGCAAGAGTGAAAACAGTCTGTCCGGCGGCAACCACTTGGCCGACTTCCACCGAGCGTTTAGCCACCACGCCATCCTGCGGCGCACGCAGCACCGCGTAACTGGCCTGATTGGTCGACACGTTGAATTCGGCTTTGATCTGTTTAAGGCGGGCTTCACCGGAGCGGTAAAGGTTTTCGGCATTGTCGTAGGCCGAGCGGCTGACCATCTGCCGATCCATCAGGGTCTTGTAGCGATCACGTTCGGCGCGGACCAGATTGAGATTGGCTTCGGCGGCAGCCACCTGGGCGCGGGTGGCTTCCAGTTGCAGGCGCACGTCCTGCGGATCGAGTTCGGCGAGTGGCTGATCAGCCTTCACGCGCTGACCTTCATCGACCAGTCGTCGGCTGACTTTGCCGCCAATGCGGAATGCCAGATCCGGTTCGTAGCGGGCGCGCACCTCGCCCGGATAACTTTCCATTGCCTGCGCCGAAGGCTCTGGCTGCACCACCATGGCTGGTCGCACGGCGACTTGCGTCGCCTCTTCCTGACCGCATGCTGACAAAAGGAACGCCAGACTCACTGGCAACGCGAGGGACAACGCATGGCGGAACATGGTGACGGACCTTTCGCTAATGGTGCTTGGAATAATTATACTGGCGGGTATGTTATTAATAGCAAACTCACCAGTCCAGTATTAAAAGCGAAGAATGTCGAACAATCTTTCAGCTCCAAACGGCCCGGGCCGCCCCAAGGATCTGGCCAAGCGCCAGGCGATCCTCGACGCGGCGAAAATTCTGTTTCTGAGTCATGGCTACGCCAACACCAGCATGGACGCGGTCGCCAGCGAGGCCGGCGTGTCGAAGTTGACGGTCTACAGCCATTTCAACGACAAGGAGACGCTGTTCTCCGCCGCCGTGGTGGCCAAATGCGAGGAGCAATTACCGCCGCTGTTCTTCGAATTGCCCGAAGGCATCGCCGTCGAAAATGTGTTGCTGAACATTGCGCGAGGCTTTCATCACCTGATCAACAGCGATGAATCGGTGAATCTGCACCGTTTGATCATGGCGCTCGGCAGTCAGGATCCGAAGCTGTCGCTGATCTTCTTCGAGGCGGGTCCGCAACGCATGGTGCAGGGCATGGAACGGCTGTTGACGCGCATCCACGAGACCGGCGCGCTGAGCATCGATCTGCCGCGCAATGCTGCTGAGCATTTCTTCTGCCTGATCAAGGGCGCGGGGAATTTTCGTTTGTTGTATGGCTGTGGTGAGCCGTTGAGCGAAGAGGCTTCGGAGAGCCATATTCAGGAAGTGGTGGGGTTGTTTATGCGTGCTTACAGGCCCTGACTTTTAAGGTGTCTGAGGGGACGCCTTCGCGAGCAAGCTCGCTCCCACATTGGAATGCATTTCAAATGTGGGAGCGAGCTTGCTCGCGAATGGGGGCAACTCGGTTTAAGGCTTGAGCGCTTTCTTCGGGTAGATATCGTATCGACTGGACTTGCCATCCAGCGCATGACTCGGCTTCGGCCCCGCAATGCACGGCGCCTTGCGCGGTCGCTTGACCACCACCCGGTGCGTCGCCAGCGCCAACGCGGCTTCGAGCAACGCCGGGGCATCCGGATCATCGCCCACCAACGGCCGGAACAGACGCATTTCCTTTTTCACCAGCGCGGTCTTCTCACGGTGCGGAAACATCGGGTCGAGGTAGATCACCTGCGGCGCCTCACCCTCCCAGTTCTGCATGACCTCGATGGAGTTGCCCTTGAGCAATTTCATCCGCGCCACAATCGGCGCCACGTCGAAATCTTCCGCCGCGCGCGCCAGACCATCCTCCAGCAAGGCGCCGATCAGCGGCTGGCGTTCGATCAGGCTCATCTCGCAACCGAGGCTGGCCAGCACGAACGCATCCTTGCCCAATCCCGCCGTGGCATCCAGCACCCGCGGGCGCACGCCCTGAGCGATGCCGACAGCCTTGGCGATCATCTGCCCGCTGCCGCCGCCGTATAGCCGACGATGCGCAGCGCCGCCCTCAACAAAGTCGACCCGCACCGGCCCCGGTGCGTCCGGGCCGAGCTGTTGCAACTGCAAACCCTGCTCGCCGACCTGCAAGGCGAACTCGCCGTCCGGCACGTCACGCGGCAGACCAAGGCGTTCGGCCCACTGCTCGGCTTGCGCTTCAAACGTCGGGCCGAGGGCCTGGACATGGATGCGGCAGGCCGCGGGTTGCTCGATCATGGAAAACACGCTCAAAAATTCAAGGATCGGCAAATACCGCCGATAATTCATTCAACGCGCATTTTGCCAGAGCTGAGCGTCAACCGAAAAAAATGTCAGGCATTCTTCCCACATCGATTGGCTACATCTCGCCCCATGGCGACTTTAGCCGTCACAACACTCAAGCACTGAGCGGCGTCAGTCACCTGTGGCAGGATTTCTTCGCCCAAGCGATGGCCGAACAGACGAGTGAAGTGGTGCCTGCCTGCGGTACATTTCCGCCGGTTGACCTGAGCAGCCCGGAAGAACCGACCATCGGCAGCGAGCTGCACGCGCACATCGTCAGCCAGCGCGAGTGCGATGTGGTGGAAACCGAAGTGCGTCCGCCAGAGCCGCTGTTCCTGCCAATCGCCGAATTCGAAATGGAACTGCTGGACAAGCCGTTCCCGCCATTCCCGCCAGAAGAACTGCAAGCTCAGCAGGCGCAGCAGGATTTCGACAGCAGTTGGGTTCGCCCGGTGGTGATCAACAATGGTCAGCCCGTTCCAGAGCCTGGCCCGGCCCCGCAGAAGAAGCCGCTGTACCTGCCGATTGCCGAGTTCGATCTGGATCTGCTGCAGAAGCCTTACCCGCCGTTCCCGCCGGAAGAAATCGTCGAGCAACAGAAAGCACTGGATTTTGATAACGGTTGGGCGCGCCCGATCGTTCTGCAGAACCTGCGCCTCGCCGCCTAAGCCTCAGCGACACACGCTCCAGCGTCCGACATCGACATGAAAGTGATTGCGGTGGGCGGTGTTGTAATCCGGACCCAAAACCACACTGAACGCCTCGCAGGCGCCATCGCGCACCTGACGCAGAAATTGTGCGTCTTGATTTTGCTTCGGCCAGTCCTTGAGCACACTGATGCTGCGGCCGTCGGCGAGACGAAACCCGGCAATATCCAGCGCATCGGCACTGGCGTGGCGGCTGAGCGCGCCGCTTTCGCGATTGTAGACATTGCGACAGGCGAAGCTGCCGAGGTGATCAATCCGCGCGACCTTTTGCCCGTAAACGGATTGTGCAACAGGTCGCAGCGTGTGCTGTTCAAACATCGCGTAGGCCACCGCCAGCGGACAACTGGCGAGGAAACTGCTGCTCAACGCCACCTCACCGCCCTGTACGCGCAAGGCACCGATCAGCGGGCACTTGGCGTCGGGACTGTCGGCTTGCCGCGTGACCCGCAGATCAGAGCTGTTCAACGCCTGGGCACAGAGTTCAGGATCACTGCGCAAACGCATCAGCTTGTAGCCGGTCAGCCAGTTGGGCGCGGCTTTTACATCCAGTGGCGCCCATGGATTCCATGACGCCGGCACGTCCAGCCAACCGCGCCACACACTGATCAACGCGCCGCCAGTGATCAGCAACACGGTCAGTGCGATCCACCGCCCCATGCTCAGCCTTTGAAGAATTGATTGGCTTTGGCGTACGGCATCGACTGCGAGGTAAACCCGAAAGTGCCGGATTGCTGGATTTCTTCAGCGGCACGGAAGAATTCGCCGAACGCCGCCAACGCCAGTGCCGAACCGGTACTGATGCGCCGCACGCCCATTTCTTGCAGCTCCTGCACGGTCAGTTTCAAACCGCCGGACATCAGCACATTGACCGGTTTCGGCGCCACCGCACGCACCAATGCCAGCACTTCTTCGGCGTTGCGCAAACCTGGCGCATACAACACGTCGGCCCCTGCCTCGGCGAAGGCCTGCAGGCGGCGAATGGTGTCGTTGAGATCGGGATTACCGTGCAGGTAGTTTTCCGCCCGCGCGGTGAGGATGAAGGGAAAAGGTAGCGTGCGCACCGCAGCGACAGCGGCCTCGATGCGCGCCACAGCGTGTTCGAAGCAGTAGATTGGCGCATCCGCGCGGCCCGTGGCGTCTTCAATCGAACCACCAACAGCGCCGGCCTCGGCAGCACGCAGCAGACTCTTGGCGCATTCAGCCGGGTCATCAGCGAAACCGTTTTCCAGATCCACCGCTACCGGCAAATCGGTGGCAGCGACAATCGCGCGGACATTGGCCAAGGTCTCATCAAGGCTCAACGCGCCATCGGCCTTGCCTTGGGAAAACGCATAACCGGCACTGGTGGTCGCCAAAGCCTGATAGCCGAGACTGGCGAGCATTTTTGCCGACCCCGCATCCCATGGATTGGGAATCACGAAAACCCCCGATTGTTCATGCAGGGCTTTGAAGGCGTGGGCTTTACGGGCTTGGGCATCCATCGGCAGGCTCCTGGGCAGAAAAAAATCCGCTTCAGAGCAGGCCAAGTTGCTCCGCGGCGGGTTCTCTGTATAGCGCAGGCAGCGCTGGCAGGCCAGGCAAACGTTGCATCAGTTGTGCGTGAAAACGTTGCGCCAGCTTCGCCGCCAGCAGGTTATCGGCGGTGTGCAGGAAGATGTACGGCGTGCGGCCCTCTTCGATCCACTCGGCGATTTTCGCCACCCACGGCACTAGGAACGGGTCGTTGGCTTCCAGTTCCGGATGGCCGATAAAACGCACTTGCGGGAACTGGGTGAACGCCGCCGGGCGCGTCGGCACGCGTGGCTTTTTCGATTGCGCGTGGATTACCGAAGACTCAGTCGACAAGCAACTGAACAGCGCACGCGGGTCGAGGCAGATGCGCTCAACGCCACGATCCAGCAGCAGGCGATTGAGCAGACGTTCGCTCTCGCCCTTGGCGAAGAACTGTTCATGGCGCACTTCCACCGCCAACGGGCAATCCAGCGCATCAATAAACGCCGCCAGTTCCGGCAGCCGCTGCGGCGTGAAGCTTTTCGACAGTTGCAACCACATCGGCGAGACGCGCTCACCGAGGGGTTTGAGTAATTGCAGAAATGTTTCGGCGGCGGTCAGTTGCTCGCGCAGGTCACCACTGTGGCTGATGTCGCCGGGGAATTTGGCGGTGAAGCGGAAGTGCTCGGGCATGACCTCGGCCCAACGCTGCACCGTGGCGGGCGACGGGCTGGCGTAGAAGGTCGTGTTGCCTTCAACGGCGTTGAACACTTGGGAATAGAGACCGAGGAAATCGGAGGTTTTGGCGTCTACCGGGTACAGATACTCGCGCCAGGCGTTTTCGCTCCAGGACGGACAACCGAGGTAGTAAGGCAGACCCATCAGATATACAGATCGAGGCCCAGCACGTCTGCATCCCAATCGACAAAACCGGCGGTGCTCAGGTAGCTGGCGAGGGCCATCGCTACGCTTTTGCTCATGGCGCGGTGGTAAATCATGTCTTGTTGGCGGGCGGGCAGATTGCTCAGGCGTTGCGCGGCGGCTTTGGCGGCAGCACGGGCAGCCAGTTGCTCTTCAGTCGGAAATTCCAGCTCACCGTCGATGTCATCGACGGACTCATCCACAGTCACATGGCCTTTGCGAGGCTTGCGCTTGATGGGGTAGGACTGAGAGGAAAGGCCGTCTATACGCATAATTTCATGCTCGGTATCGATGATGGCAATTTAGCGGCACTTGACCGACTTAGCAAACTGCCGAGTGATAACTAGAACACATAAAGCGCAAAAGGTTTAAAGCGAGGGATTAGAAACTGACGATTGGCGGATTCGCGGGCGACTTAATTCCCTGTGGGAGCGAGCTTGCTCGCGAAGAGTTCAGCACATTCAACATTGATATTGGCTGACCAGAAGCCTTCGCGAGCAAGCTCGCTCCCACAGGGTTCGTGACGAGTTAGCGGGCTTTCGGGGTGGCGACTTTATCGCGCAGGTAAACCGGTTGCGCATCGTCAGCCGGGATCGACTCGCCGCGCTCCCAGGCGAAGCGCGCCAGGGTCAGCAAGTCTTCGGCGTGGGGCAGCATGGCGGCATCGGAACCGGTCAGATTGACCGCGATGCGCTCGGCATAACTCCAACCCGTGCCAGCACCGAACCACTCACCACTGGCATCGGCCGGCAGCGCCGCGACTTCCGGCGGCAACACCGCCTCGGCGCCGACCAGACGCATCTCCCCCGCCGTCTCGCGGTAGCAGCCCCAATACACTTCATCCATCCGCGCATCGATCGCCGCCGCGACCTGGCTCACGCCACGCTCGCGCAACGCCCGCTGCGCCAGCACGGCCAGGTTGGAAACCGGCAATACCGGACGATCCAGCGCAAACGCCAGACCCTGCACCACACCGATGGCAATCCGCACCCCGGTAAACGCACCCGGCCCACGACCGAAGGCAATCGCATCGACCGCTTGCAACGTGGTGCCAGCGTCGGCCAGCAGTTGCTGGATCATCGGCAGCAGTTTCTGCGCGTGCAGGCGCGGGATCACCTCGTAATGGCTCGTGACCTTGCCGTCATGCAGCAAGGCAACGGAGCAAGCTTCAGTCGCGGTGTCCAGGGCCAGCAAGGTGCTCATCGATGTTTCCAAAACAGGTGTGGGAAAAAGGGCGTCAGTATAAACAACTACGGCCCGCAAGCGGGCCGTGGATGATGCAGCCGATCAGACTTTTCAGCTCAGCGCTGCCAGCACCTTGGTGGTGATTGCATCAACCGAACCAACGCCTTCGATGTGGCTGTACTTTGGCTTGCCGTTGGCAGCCGACAGCTTCTGGTAGAAATCCACCAGCGGCTTGGTCTGCGAATGGTAGACCGACAGGCGATGACGCACGGTTTCTTCGGTGTCGTCCTTGCGCTGTACCAGCTCTTCGCCGGTGATGTCGTCTTTGCCTGCGATTTTCGGCGGGTTGTAGACGATGTGGTAAACGCGGCCGCTGGCTTCGTGAACACGACGGCCGGCGATGCGTTGAACGATTTCTTCGTCTTCAACAGCGATTTCAACCACTGCATCCAGCTCAACGCCGGCAGAAACCAGAGCCTCAGCCTGCGGAATGGTGCGCGGGAAGCCGTCGAACAGGAAACCGTTGGCGCAGTCTGGCTGAGCGATGCGGTCCTGAACCAGTGCGATGATCAGGTCATCCGACACCAGGCCGCCGGCATCCATGATGCTCTTGGCTTGAACGCCCAGTGGAGTACCGGCCTTGACCGCTGCACGCAGCATGTCGCCGGTGGAAATTTGTGGAATGCCGAATTTTTCGGTGATGAACTTAGCCTGAGTACCTTTACCGGCCCCGGGAGCTCCCAGCAGAATGACGCGCATTAGATGTGCTCCTCAATTTTTTTATAAAAAGCTTTTACAAAACAAAGGATTCGCCTCTTGGGACGAATCCTGAAAATACGGGTCGTGGCCGCATAAACGGCCAAAGGTTGATCAAGATACACAGCAGGCTGCGCCCACACAAGACGCCAAAAGTCGGAGAAACCGACGCCCCCCGCGACCTCGCGACGCGGTAACCCAAGTCGCAACCCCATCATTAACTGTCGCCTCGCGGCACTTTCGCCGGTCAGGCAACGCGACAGCCAAGTCTTCGTCCGGCTACCGCGCACCCGACAAAAACCTTAGCCGGTATTTCGCAAACCAGCGGCAATCCCCGCCACAGACACCAGCAACGCCTGTTCCACCGGGCTGCCCTGCTCGACATCCTGCTGCCGCGAACGGGCCAGCAGTTCGGCCTGCAATAGATGCAGCGGGTCGAGGTAGGTGTTGCGCAGGCGGATGAATTCAAGGGTGTCAGGGCTATGTGCCAGCAGTTGCGACTGGCCAGTCAGGCCGAGCACCACCGCGCACGCCTGCGACAATAGGTCGCGTAACTGCGCGCCCAACGGCAGCAGATCAGGCTCGACCAGACGCTGATCGTAGGACAGCGCAATATCCGCATCAGCCTTGGCCAGGACCATTTCCAGCATGTCGATACGCGTACGGAAGAACGGCCATTGTTCGCGCATCTGCCCGAGCAACTCGCCCTCACCGCGCTCCAGCGCCTTGCTCAGCGCCGACTCCCACCCCAGCCACGCCGGCAGCATTAGCCGCGTTTGTGTCCAGCCGAAGATCCACGGAATCGCCCGCAGACTTTCGATCCCGCCGGCGCGGCGTTTGGCCGGACGACTGCCCAGTGGCAAGCGACCCAACTCCTGCTCTGGCGTGGACTGACGGAAGTACTCGACGAATTGCGGATTTTCCCGCACGACCTGGCGATAAGCGCTGACGCCATCGGCGGCCAATTCGTCCATCAAGTGACGCCACTCTGGTGTCGGCGGCGGCGGAGGCAGCAGCGTTGCTTCAAGCACCGCCGCCAGATACAGATTGAGGTTTTGCTCGGCGATGTCCGGCAGGCCGAATTTGAATCGAATCATTTCCCCCTGCTCAGTGGTGCGGAAACGCCCGGCCACCGAGCCCGGCGGTTGCGACAGAATCGCCGCATGCGCCGGACCACCGCCACGGCCCACGGTGCCGCCGCGACCGTGGAACAGCAGCAGTTCGACTTGTTGCTCGCGGCAGATTTCCACCAAGCGTTCCTGCGCGCGATATTGCGCCCACGCTGCCGCCGTGGTGCCGGCGTCCTTGGCCGAATCGGAATAGCCGATCATCACTTCCTGCGGACCTTGCAGCCGTGCGCGGTAACCCGGCAGCAGCAACAGCCGCTCCATCACTGGCCCGGCGTTGTCGAGGTCGGCAAGGGTTTCGAACAACGGCACCACGCGCATCGGCCGCAGCACGCCAGACTCTTTGAGCAGCAGTTGCACGGCGAGCACATCGGAAGCTGCACCGGCCATGGAGATCACGTAGGAACCGAGCGAAGCGCCCGGTGCGGCAGCGATTTCCTTGCAGGTGTTGAGCACTTCGGCGGTGTCGGCCGACGGTTTGAAATGCGCTGGCAGCAATGGCCGACGATTGCTCAATTCGCGGGTCAGAAAGGTGATGCGCTGCTCTTCGTCCCAGTCTTCGTAGCGACCGAGGCCGAGGTAATCGGTGATTTCAGTCATCGCCGAGCTATGGCGTGACGAGTCCTGGCGCACATCCAGACGTACAAGGAACAAGCCGAAGGTCACCGCCCGACGCAGGCAGTCGAGCAACGGACCATCAGCGATCACGCCCATGCCGCACTCGTGCAGCGAGTTGAAGCACAGCTCCAGTGGATCGAGCAGATCGCGGTTGTTGTGCAGCACGTCTGTCGGCGCTGGCGTCGGTGCAGTCAGCGCAGCATGTGCCCAATTGCGCGTGGCGCGCAGGCGTTCGCGCAGTTGCTTGAGCACCGCACGATACGGTTCGGCGCTGTCGCCGGCCTTGGCTTTGAGGGCGTCGCTGGCCTGTTGCATCGACAGCTCGGCTGCCAAATGATCGACATCACGCAGGTACAAATCGGCGGCCATCCAGCGCGCCAGCAGCAACACTTCGCGAGTCACCGCAGCGGTAACGTTGGGGTTGCCATCACGGTCGCCACCCATCCATGAGGCGAAGCGAATCGGCGCGGCTTCCAATGGCAGACGCAGGCCGGTCGCTTCATACAACGCCTTGTCGGCCTTGCGCATATGGTTGGGAATCGCCTGCCACAGTGAGTGCTCGATGACCGCGAAACCCCATTTGGCTTCATCGACTGGCGTGGGGCGCGTGCGGCGGATTTCTTCGGTGTGCCAGGCTTCTGCAATCAGCCGTTGCAGGGTGTTTTGAATCTGTTCGCGTTCGGCGCTGGTCAGGTCGCGATGATCCTGCGCGGCGAGTTGCCCGGCGATCGCGTCGTACTTCTGGATCAGCGTGCGCCGCGCCACTTCGGTCGGGTGCGCAGTAAGCACCAGCTCGATTTCCAGCCGCGCCAGTTGCCGCGCCAGCGATTCGGCGCTGTGGCCTTCACTGCGCAAACGTGCGAGCAATTCCGGCAGCACGCGGGATTCGAACGGCGCCGGCTGCGACTCCTCGCGACGATGAATCAACTGATACTGCTCGGCGATGTTCGCCAGGTTGAGAAACTGGTTGAACGCGCGCGCCACGGGGAGCAATTCGTCTTCGCTCAATTGATTGAGGCTGGCGCTCAGTTCGGCGTCCATAGAACCACGCCGATCGGCCTTGGCGCCCTTACGAATCTGCTCGATCTTGTCGAGGAAAGCCTCGCCGTACTGATCTCGAATGGTGTCGCCCAGCAGCTCTCCGAGCAGGTGAACGTCTTCGCGCAAGCGTGCATCAATATCGGTCATCAGCAATTCCCCAGCAGTAATCCGGACGGCTTAGAAACGAGTGCATGACCTAGAGAGTGCCGCTCTACGCCGCTTCTTACAAGCATCCGACCAAGGGACGTTAAACCTTGTGGGCGAAAGCTAGTCTCAACAGTAAGCCGCACAACGGCTTGCCGCCGGCCCCGGCGGACACTCACCCAGACCTGCCATGAGCAGGTGCGAAATGAGGTCATCATGAAAATTCGTGAACTCGCCCAGCATTGGGAAGAAAACGCCAAAGGTCGTATGACCGACACTGGCTACGCGATTCATCTGGACGTTGAAGCTGCGGCGCGTCTGGCAGCGATTACCGAGATGTACCCCAAACGTCATGTCGAAGAATTGCTTGGCGAACTGATCGGCGCGGCGCTTGAAGAGTTTGAAGCGAGCCTGCCGTATGTGAAGGGTTCGACGGTGGTGGCGACCGATGAGGAAGGTGATCCGCTGTATGAAGACGTCGGGCCTACGCCGCGTTTTCTGGCCCTTTCGCGCCGGCATTTGCATGACCTCTCGGCCGCAGCAGGCAAGCAAAAACACTGACATTCCACAGATCAAACTGTAGGAGTGAGCCTGCTCGCGATGGCGGATTTTCAGTCGACATTTTTGTTGTCTGATACACCGCTATCGCGAGCAGGCTCACTCCTACAAAGATCGTATTCCAGTTCAAAATCAGTGTGTTTTCGGGATCCGAAAACTCCGCGCGTACCGCTTCATCCCGCCAAAGTTCCCGCTCTAGAGCCTTGTCCATTCGGTCAAAAATTATTTTGGCGATAGGCCATCTTTTCTGAACTTTTGAAAAACGCCTCCGGTCGGAACCTGTAACCACGCCTGGAACGAGCGTTTCAAAAACGCCTTTCACACGACGCTTTCGGCTCCTCGACCAGGATGGATTCAGTTGTTTTCAGGAGATGCCTAATGGAGTTGAAGACCATGAAAAACCAAACCTCGTTTACCCACCTGCGCGGTCTGAAACTGGCGGCTCTGGCCATCGGCACCAGCTTCGTACTGGCCGGTTGCGCCGGTAACCCACCGACCGAGCAATACGCCGTGACCCAGTCGGCGGTGAACAGCGCCGTCAGCGCTGGCGGTACCGAGTTCGCTGCCGTTGAGATGAAGCAAGCACAGGACAAACTGAAACAAGCCGAAATCGCCATGCACGACAAGAAGTATGACGAAGCTCGCATCCTGTCCGAGCAAGCCGAGTGGGACGCTCGCGTCGCCGAACGCAAGGCTCAGGCCGCTAAAGCCGAACAGGCTGTGAAGGATTCCCAGAAAGGTGTTCAGGAACTGCGTCAGGAAAGTCAGCGCACCGTGCAGTAAGCGCGCATCCCGACCGCAAAGCTGAATCTCTTATCGATAGAAAGGAAGAAAATTATGCGTAAGCAACTGATGATCCCCGCTCTCCTCGCCGCAAGCGTTGCCTTGGCTGCCTGCTCGACTCCGCCTAACCCGAATCTGGAAAACGCGCGCACCAACTACGCCGGCCTGCAAGCCAACCCACAGGCGAGCAAAGTCGCGGCACTGGAAACCAAAGACGCCAGCGATTACCTGGACAAGGCCGACAAGGCCTACCTGGACAAGCAAGACGCGGCCAAGGTTGACCAACTGGCTTACCTGACCAACCAGCGTGTGGAAGTGGCCAAGCAGACCATCGCCCTGCGCACTGCGGAAAATAACCTGAAGAACGCCGCCGCCCAACGTGCCCAGGCGCGTCTGGATGCTCGCGATCAGCAGATCAAACAACTGCAGGACAGCCTGAACGCCAAGCAGACCGATCGCGGTACGCTGGTGACTTTCGGTGACGTACTGTTCGCCACCGACCGTGCTGACCTGAAGTCCAGCGGTCTGGTCAACATCAACAAACTGGCGCAGTTCCTTCAGGAAAACCCGGATCGCAAAGTGATCGTCGAGGGTTACACCGACAGCACCGGGACCGCCAGCCACAACCAGTCGCTGTCCGAGCGTCGCGCCAACTCCGTGCGCACCGCACTGGTGAAAATGGGCGTTGATCCAGCGCGCATCGTCACCCAAGGCTACGGCAAGGAATACCCGGTTGCCGAGAACGGCAGCGCTTCCGGCCGTGCGATGAACCGTCGTGTGGAAGTGACCATTTCCAACGACAACCAGCCAGTGATGCCACGTTCGGCGGTCAGCTCGAACTAAGCGCCCTGCTGTAACGCAAAAGCCCCGCCTGACTGAGTCAGGCGGGGCTTTTTTATTGGAAGTTTGAAAAACTATTGCTCTATACGCATGGGGTTCTTCACCTTTAGAGAACGACGTCAACTGTCAACTGTGACAGTAGACGAAGATCCATTCACGGAAGAGGCTGTTGCTTGTCATCCCGCCCCTGACAAGGAAGCCCCCATGAAACGATCAATCATCGCTATCGGGTTGTTGTCGACACTATTCCATGCTGCGTTCAGCTGGAGTAACCCGCCCCCCCAAAATGAGCCATTGCATGATCCGGATGACATGATCATCAGCACCGATCCTGAAATGCTCGTTCCCGTGAAAAAGCGTCCGGTCACAGGCGTTCAAAAGGTATTACTGGTGGTCGGGCACTGGTCTGGCGAACCGGGCCTGGACACCAAAAAAATTGCTGAGCAAACCTTCTCGACGCACTGGAACTCCTTGCGCTCTTATATCCTGTCCGCGTCAGGCAATAAGCTGAAACTGGAGGGCACACAAATTGAAGCCGATTTCGGCCCGAAACCTGTGACCTGTAGTGCCTCAGGCAGTCTTGATGCGGGGCGCAAGGCGGCACTTGCACAGAACATTGATCCTGCCGCTTTTGCGTTCTTGTTTGTAGCTGTTCCTTGTGGCGGGGGCGCAATCGCTACGGTGCCGGGAAACTGGATTTGGGTTAAAGGTATGCCGGGCTCACCGCATGTATGGAAGCACGAATTCGGCCACAATCTGGGATACCCACATGGCGGCACTTATACCAAATGTCCGGTGAGTAACGACGTTGTTCAGGCTCCTGAAGAGTGCAGCCCAGTCGGGTATGGTGATACTGGAGACTCGGTATCGGGTGGCGGAACACTCTATCCGGCAATCAACCGGTGGTTTTCCGGCTGGCTAGATGACTCGCAAGCCGCCGTGATCAGTAAGACAGGTCTGTATCGACTGAGTGTTCTCGGAGAGGCGGGACCTCAACTGTACTTTCTCAATCGGACGACAGAACCGCAGTTGATAACGCTTGAGTACCGCCAACCGACACCATTCGATGACTTTTCCGCCTCCGATAATCGCGTAACCGGCGTCTGGATCAGATACTCGTCACTGAACGGAACTGTGCGCAACGCGCAACTGGATGCCACGCCAGAAACTGCCACAACGGACGATCCTACCCTGCAGCCAGGACGGACGCTGGAAGACGCGACGGCAAAAATCAAAATCAAAGTCTGTGCGACGGATAAGGCTGGTGCATCGCTCGCAATTGCAATAAATGGACAAGGCCTCCCGTATTGCACAACGACAGTCGTGCCACCGCTGGTCATGACACCCGAGCAGAACGCTACAACAACGCTGAAACCTTTGATCACTGGAACGGCGCGACCGGGAGCAACGATCAAGGTAGCAGAAGCCGCAACCCCGGAGACTTTCTTCGCAACAGCTATCGCGGATGTACAAGGCAGGTGGTCAATAACCCCTCCTACCGATAGGCCATCAGGCCCCAATGCACTTGTGCTTCGGCAGTACTTTGGCGACAGAGTCTCGGGGTCGTCCGAGCAGCGTTTATTCAACGTTGTTGATATCGTGGATGTGCCTCCCCCGGTTATCTCTACGCCAGTGGAAAACGCTGACTCCGGTTACAACCCTTTGCTTTCAGGCATAGCATTGCCTGGCGCCCATATTCGCGTAACCCGCGTTTACGGCCCTTACGAGGTACTGGCGGAAACAGACGCTGATGCCTATGGCAAATGGTCAGCGCGAAGTGTCTGGACCTTACCCTCAGGGCCTTTTTCCATGACAGCCTGGCAAAGCATTGATGGTAAGCGCTCGCCGTGGAGTGCCAATCGAACAATCAAGGTAATGGATACGCTCGACGCGCCAGTCATAGAAACCCCACTAGAGGGTAGTGACAGTGGTCAAAACCCTCTGCTCTCCGGCAAAGCTCTTCCGGGCGCACATATCCGTGTGTCCAAGGTCTACGGCCCTTACGAGGTACTGGCGGAAACAGACGCCGATGCCTATGGCAACTGGTCGGTGCGAAGTGTCTGGAGCTTACCTCCGGGAACCTTTTCCATGACGGCATGGCAAAGCATCGACGGTAAGCGCTCGCCATGGAGTGCTAATCGAAAAATCACGGTGACAGCCGGCCCTTAGCGGTAGAAGGTCCGTCGTTCAAAGATGGCGGGGCTTTTTTGGTGGCAGCTGAAATTGCGGCCCCTCACCCCAGCCCTCTCCCGAGGGAGAGGGAGCCGAATGGGGAATGTTCAGTTACTGCATCGGCCTGAAGTTGCTTTGCGGAATCCATAGTCGACACTCTCTTTCAGGTCGGTGGATAGCGAAAGACAACTCGGTCAGTCCCCTCGGTCCGACGTTTCGGGAGGGTTAGGGTGAGGGCTGGTCCTGCAGAATCACTGCTCAAGCTTCTGCGGGGTTTCTTCGCCCATACAGCGCACGGCTTTTTTCTGTGCGTTGATCAGCACACCGGTCAGACCTTTCTGCTCGGTATCGAACAACACCAGCACCCCATCAATGCACTGCGCCACCTGCGGCGCGGGATCCAGCGAAACCTTGTAATCCTCACCCGGAACAGTCTTGAGCATGGTGAATTCGTTGAGCAGCAACGCATCCTCGGGTTTGGCGAAATGCAGGTAGCCGTAGTACCACAGCGCCCCGACGGTGCCGAGGATGCTGCAGATACCGGTGATGATCAGCGGGATGGCGTTACGTTCTTCAGTCATTGCGGACTCTCGTCTTCAGAATTCGGGGGTGTCGGATAATTGGGGATTTCGCCGAGGCGGCGCAGGCCGTTGAAGTGCTCGGGATCGTCGAGGTAGCGCAGCATGACCTGGCGCCACACCGGGTCGCCGAAGGTCTGCACATGGCCGCCACGGGTCAGTTGCAGCACGCGCGGCGGTGGCGCCGCTTGATACAGACGGATGCCGTTGGACAGCGGCACCAGTGGATCGTCGATGCTGTGGAAGATCAGTTTCGGCACGCCGTTGAGTTGCGGCATCGAGTTGATCGCGCTGTCGCTGTCCGGCACCAGCCACGACAGCGGCACCTGGAATGGCCAGGTCAGCCATGAGGTGCTCAGCGCGTATTGGCCGACGCTGCGATAGCTCGCGGGCACGCCGTCGAGCACCAGCGCTTTCAGCTGTTTTTGCCGCTCGGGATGCTGCACCAGCCAATGCACCGCCATCGAACCACCGAGGCTTTGGCCGAGCAGGATCAGCGGCTTGCCTTTGACTTCCGGCGCCTTGTCCAGCCATGCAAACGCGGCGTCGATGTCCTGATAGATCGCCGGCAGGCTCGGTTTGCCTTCGGACAAGCCATAACCGCGATAGTCGACCAGCAGCACTTGATAGCCGTTTTTTGGCAGCCACCAGCTCCCGCCCAAATGCATAGGCAGATTGCCGCCATTGCCGTGCAGGTGCAGGACGGTGCCTTTGACCTCTACGCCGGGTTTGGCCGGCAGCCACCATGCGTTGAGCTTCAAGCCATCCGCCGTGACCAGGGTGACGGCGCGGTATTCGAGCTTGGCTTTTTCCGGGGTGAAGATCTGGCCCGGTTCAGGGTAGAACAACAGCGAACTGCAACCGCCGAGGGTCAGGAGCAGGCAAATGATGCCGAGGATTCTCATCCGGTGAAACCTCGCAGAATTTGGTAATACGATTCGGAGAAAAACATATAACCCTGTGGGAGTGAGCTTGCTCACGAAGGCGGAGTGTCAGTCGACATATGCGCTGAGTTTCAAACCGCTTTCGCGAGCAAGCTCGCTCCCACAGGTTAAGGGTTTGGCTTAAAGGATATTGGAGTAATCCGCTTCGATCCGGTCCAGGCTCAAATGGTTGAGGAAGTTGGAGAAGCACATCCACGCCGACAACGCATTCAAATCGCGGAACTGGTCAGGCAGATACTTCGGCGGTACCACCAATCCTTCATCCACCAGTTGGCGCAAGGTACGCATGTCTTCCAACGTGGTCTTGCCGCAGAACAACAACGGAATCTGCTCAAGCTTGCCCTTACGCACGGCCAACTGAATGTAGTTGTAAACCATGATAAAGCCCTTGAGGTAGGACAAGTCTTTGGTGAATGGCAGCCCCGTCGGCGTCGATCCACGGAAAACGCGACTGGCGTTGCCGTAACTTTCCGCCATCTCGAAGCCCTGCTCACGGAAGAATTCGAAAACCTGCAGGAAGTCCGCGCCCTCCTCGACCATATGAATGGCGCGGGTGCGGTTGGTCAGTTTGCGCAGGCGGCTCGGGTAGGAGGCGAAGGTGATGATTTCCATCAGGATCGCCAGGCCTTCCTGGGTCACCGTCGACGACGGTGGGCCTTTGGACAGGAAGGTGCAGATCGGCTGATTCAAACCGTTGAGCGTGGTGCCCACGTGGACCAGGCCTTCGTGGACTTCCAGTGCGCGCACGTCGCGGTCGTTGAACATCGCATCGGTGCGGATCTTGATGTAGTCCGCACCGGCCGCCGCGTCAGCAACGATACCGTCGGACTCGAACACGCGGATGGTTTCTTCGGCCTCGCCGAACACCTTGTTCAAACGGGTCTGCAGCAAGTGCACAGCGTCTTTGGCGGTGAGGATTTTCGGTTCATCCTTCAAATCGCCACGGCCATCGATGTTATTCAGATAATCGGACATCATCAGGCCGAGGTCGGCCAGGGTCGGGTCACCGGCGTGGAACGCATCAGACGCAGCGCCATACAGTTCTTGCGATATCAGGCCAAAATCCTCGGTACCGCGCGCTTCGAGCATGCGCACCACCATGCGGTATTCCTTGCACATGCGCCGCATGATCTGCCCAACCGGGTTGAACTGACCGAGCTGGCGGGTGATGTCGCGCTCGATGTTCTGGAACTCCAGCTTGACCTTGCTCGAATCAAAACTCAGCGGCCGATTGAGGTAGTAGTCGCGATCCACCGCCGGCATTTCCTTGCCTTTGGCCTTGAGGAACCCCTTGCGAATGTTCTCGTCCCACTTGACGGCGTCGAGCACACGAATCGGCGTCTGCGCCAGCACAATGCGATCGGACAACATGCGTATCGTCTGCTGGTAATCGTCCACCCGAAACTCCTGTAGAAAACTGAATTATTTGGCGCGGGCCTGGCGCTGGTAGCGCACGGCTTCCACGAAGACATCGGAATTGGCCGGATCATCGAGGTAAGCAAAGACCTTATCGAGGTTACTGTCGACCTGCACGCCGTCGCCATCGTCGGTCTGGAAGGCCTGACCGTCGAGGGCTTTTTGTTTGATCGCCTGGGTGATCTGCTCGAGATCGAGGTTGTAGACCACCAGTTCGTGTTTGTCGGTGAGTTCAAAGCCGGCGATGGTAAAGTGGCCACCGTACTGCGCCGGGACTTTCGCCGACAGATACCAGCGGTTGCCATGGCGCGACACGGTGAAGGGATAGGCTTCGCGTTCGCGGGGTTTGGCCTTGAAGTACGTAACAGCCTGATAGCGGTCGTTGCCCAAGCGCGTCAGCTCAAGGTTCATCGGCTCGCCCCAGGCGTTGGTGCTCGACCATTTGCCGAGCAGGCCCTTGGGCGCCGGGTCGCTGGCGGTCAGTGGCTCTTTGAAGGTCACCAGACAGCCACTGAGCAGCAGGAACGACAAGGCGATCAGCACGCCACGCCAGGCTTTCATTCAATACTCCCTATGAACATTCGCCGCCCTTGAATACGCCACCGAACCTGTGGGAGCGAGCTTGCTCGCGAAAGCGTCAGCACAGCCAACATTAATGTTGAATGTCAGTCCGTCTTCGCGAGCAAGCTCGCTCCCACAGGGTTCAATGTTTCCCCAGAGGATCAGACCGACGCGAGCACCAGATGCATATAGCGCGTCAGAATGCCGAGCATGTCCTCTTCGGCCAAAGGCTCGGCGTCGTTGAGCAGGCCCTGATATTCCATCCGACCGATAATCGCCGTCAACACCTTGGCATCCTGTTGCGGTTCACGCGAGCCCAGCACCTGGAACAACTGGCAGGTGCCCTGCAACAGAATCTGCTGATGCGAACGCACCAGAATCGCCAGACGCGGATTAAGCAATGCTTCCTGACGGAACGCCTGTTCAGCCATCAAATGTTCACGACGGTTAACCAACTGACGATGCACGTAGTCAGCCATCAACCGCGCGATGTCATCAGCCAGTTGCGAGCGCGACTCCGGGCTGCCGTCCCCACTGACGACCATTTCGCGCAGCAAACCTTCGTTGTTGACCCACAGCTTGGCCATGTACGCCGCGCTGCGTTCAACGTATTGAGCGAAGGTATCGGTGAGCAGGTCGTCGATATCCTTGAAGTAATAGGTGGTCGCCGACAGCGGCACTCCGGCCTCGGCCGCCACCGCGCGGTGGCGCACGGCACGCACGCCGTCACGCACGACAATGCGCATCGCCGCGTCGAGAATGTCCTGGCGACGCTGCTCACTGCCCTGTCGGCTGGCCTTGCGACCCTGGTACTGAACGCTTTCAGCGACCGCAGTGGCGATACCCGCTGCACCTTCTTGAGCTATTGCACCCATCACGACAGAACTTCCTCTGCAATTCAAAAGTAACCAATTGATACATTTGTACCAGACAGGCAATAAAAAGCCGCCTGTTTTAGGCGGCTTTTTAACTGAAACGTTTACGCTTGCGGTCGCATGTGCGGGAACAGGATCACATCGCGAATCGACGGCGAGTTGGTCAGCAACATCACCAGACGGTCGATACCGATACCTTCACCGGCCGTTGGCGGCATGCCGTACTCCAGCGCACGCACGAAGTCGGCGTCGTAGTGCATGGCTTCATCGTCTCCGGCGTCCTTGTCGGCCACCTGCGCCATGAAGCGCTCGGCCTGGTCTTCCGCGTCGTTCAACTCGGAGTAGGCGTTGGCGATTTCACGGCCACCGATGAACAGCTCGAAGCGGTCGGTGACGTTCGGGTTGTCGTCGTTGCGACGCGCAAGCGGCGACACTTCAAACGGGTACTGAGTGATGAAGTGCGGCTGTTCCAGCTTGTGCTCGACCAGCTCTTCGAAAATCATCACCTGCAGTTTGCCCAGACCTTCGAAGCCCAGCACCTTGGCGCCGGCCTTCTTGGCGATGGCGCGCGCCTTGTCGATGTCGTTCAGATCATCGGCGGTCAGCTCAGGGTTGTACTTGAGGATCGAGTCGAACACCGACAGGCGCACGAACGGCTCGCCGAAGTGGAACACCTTGTCGCCGTACGGCACGTCGGTGCTGCCCAGTACCAGCTGCGCCAGTTCACGGAACAGTTCTTCGGTCAGGTCCATGTTGTCTTCGTAATCGGCGTACGCCTGATAGAACTCCAACATGGTGAATTCAGGGTTGTGACGAGTCGAAACGCCTTCGTTACGGAAGTTGCGGTTGATCTCGAAGACCTTTTCAAAACCACCGACCACCAGACGCTTCAGATACAGCTCTGGCGCGATACGCAGGAACATTTCCATGTCCAGCGCGTTGTGGTGGGTTTCGAACGGCTTGGCCGCAGCGCCGCCCGGAATGGTCTGCAGCATCGGCGTTTCGACTTCGAGGAAGTCGCGCTTCATCAGGAAGCTGCGGATGTGCGCGATCACTTGCGAACGCACGCGGAAGGTCTGGCGCACGTCTTCGTTGACGATCAGGTCAACGTAGCGCTGACGGTAGCGCTGTTCGGTGTCGGTCAGGCCGTGGTGCTTGTCCGGCAGCGGACGCAGAGATTTGGTCAGCAGACGCACGCTGGTCATTTCAACGTACAGGTCGCCCTTGCCGGAGCGCGCCAGGGTGCCTTCGGCAGCAATGATGTCGCCCATGTCCCAGGTTTTCACCGCGGCCAGGGTGTCTTCCGACAGGGTTTTACGGTTGACGTAGACCTGGATGCGACCGGTCATGTCCTGGATCACCATGAACGAGCCACGGTTGAGCATGATGCGACCGGCAACCTTGACCGGGATTGCAGCCTCTGCCAGCTCTTCCTTGGTCTTGTCCGCGTACTGTTTCTGCAGTGCATCGCAGTAGTTTTCGCGGCGGAAGTCGTTCGGGAAGGCGTTGCCCTTGGCGCGCTCGGCAGCCAGCTTTTCCTTGCGCAGGGCGATCAGGGAGTTTTCTTCCTGTTGCAGGGCTTGCGGGTCGAGTTGTTGGTCGCTCATGTCTTTAGATATTCCATCAGGTTCGTTGCCCCCGGGCCTTGCGGCCCGGGGATCGCCAGCAGGCTGGCTCCTACAGGGATCGGGTTGAATCAGCCGATCCTGTAATGCGTCTTTTACAGCCCGGATTTCAGGCTGGCTTCCAGGTATTCGTCGATATCGCCGTCGAGTACCTTGTCGCAGTCGCTGCGTTCGATGTTGGTGCGCAGATCCTTGATCCGCGACGCATCGAGCACGTACGAGCGAATCTGGTGACCCCAGCCGATGTCCGACTTGGTGTCTTCCAGCGCTTGCGACGCGGCGTTGCGTTTCTGCATTTCCTGCTCGTACAACTTGGCCCGCAGCATTTTCATGGCGGTGTCCTTGTTGGCGTGCTGGGAACGCTCGTTCTGGCAGCTGACCACGGTGTTGGTCGGTACGTGAGTGATACGTACGGCCGAGTCGGTGGTGTTTACGTGCTGACCACCGGCACCGGAGGAACGATAGGTGTCGATCCGCAGGTCTGCCGGGTTGATTTCGATTTCCACCTTGTCATCGATCTCTGGCGAGACGAAAACCGCGGAGAACGAGGTGTGACGACGGTTGCCGGAGTCAAACGGGCTCTTGCGCACCAGACGGTGTACGCCGATTTCGGTACGCAGCCAGCCAAAGGCGTATTCGCCCTTGATGTGCACGGTCGCACCTTTGATACCGGCGACTTCACCGGCCGACAGTTCCATGATGGTCGCGTCGAAACCGCGTTTATCCGCCCAGCGCAGGTACATGCGCAGGAGGATGTTGGCCCAGTCCTGGGCTTCCGTGCCGCCGGAACCGGCCTGGATGTCCAGGTAGGCGTTGTTCGGGTCCATTTCATGGCTGAACATGCGGCGGAATTCCAGCTTGGCCAGATTTTCCTCGAGACGGGCCAGCTCGGCGACGACATCGCCCACTGCGCCTTCGTCGTTTTCTTCGACGGCCATGTCCAGCAGGTCGCGGCAATCGGCCAGACCGCCGTTCAGTTCATCGAGGGTATCGACGATCTGCGCCAGCGCAGCGCGCTCGCGGCCCAGTTCCTGGGCGTATTCAGGTTTGTTCCAGACGCTCGGATCTTCAAGCTCGCGATTGACTTCGGTCAGACGCTCATGCTTTTGATCGTAGTCAAAGATACCCCCGAATAGTTTCGGAGCGCTCGGACAGGTCCTTGATGGTGTTCAGGATCGGGTTGATTTCCATGACGGGCAGCACTCGTTGGCGAACTTTTGAAAGCCGGCGAGTATAACGTAATCAGGCTGTGACGGCAGCCCGTCTGGCGGGTGTGGGGATCATTAAAGCCTTTGCCCTCACCCTAACCCTCTCCCAGAGGTAGAGGGGACTGATCAGGGGATATTCGGGAGGTACGCCGAACTGAAATGGCGTTGCCGAATCCATAATCGCCAAGGCTTTCAGGCGGAAATTGGCGTATGGGCCTGCCCTCACCCTAGCCCTCTCCCGGAGGGAGAGGGGACTGATCGGGGGATATTCGGGAGGTACGCCGACGTGAAAGGGCTTAGCTGAATCCGGAACTGCCAAGCTTGAAGATCCATAATCGACTCGGTCGATCAGGTCGATGTTCAGCGCCAGACACCCCGGTCGGCCCCCTCTCCCATTGGGAGAGGGCTGGGGTGAGGGTCAGCGTTTACTCGATCCCGACCTGATTACGCCCATTGTTCTTCGCCAGGTAAAGGCCACGATCCGCCGCCGAAATCAGCAACCGACAATCACTACCCGCCTGCGGCACCATGGTCGCCAGACCAATACTGATGGTCAGGCTCGCCCCTTCCGCCGGGGTGTTGTGCGGGATTTTCAAGGATGCCACGGTCTGGCGCAGTTTCTCCGCGACCAGCCGCGCGCCGCCCGGCGAGGTGTTCGGCAGCACCAGCACAAACTCCTCACCGCCATAACGCGCCGGCAGATCCGACGGTCGTGCGCTGGCCTCGCGGATCGCCGTAGCGACCTTGCGTAACGCTTCGTCGCCTTCAACGTGACCAAAGCTGTCGTTGTAGGACTTGAAGTAATCGACGTCGATCATCAACAGCGACAACTGACTCTGTTCCCGCAGTGAGCGGCGCCACTCCAGTTCCAGGTACTCGTCGAAGTGCCGGCGGTTGGACAGCCCGGTCAGGCCGTCGGAGTTCATCAGGCGTTGCAGCACCAGATTGGTGTCGAGCAATTGCTGCTGGCTGACGCGCAGCGCGCGGTACGCCGCGTCGCGCTGCAGCAAGGTCATGTAGGAACGCGAGTGATAGCGGATGCGCGCCACCAGCTCGATGGTATCCGGCAGTTTCACCAGGTAATCGTTGGCGCCGGCAGAGAACGCCGCGCTCTTGATCAGCGGGTCTTCCTTGGTCGACAGGACGATGATCGGAATGTCCTTGGTCGCCGGGTGATTGCGGTATTCGCGCACCAGGCTCAGGCCATCGAGGCCGGGCATCACCAGGTCCTGGAGAATCACCGTCGGTTTGATCCGCACCGCCTGGGCAATGGCCTGCTGCGGGTCGGAGCAGAAGTGGAAGTCGATGTTTTCTTGATTCGACAGCCCACGGCGCACCGCTTCGCCGATCATCGCTTGATCGTCCACCAACAACACCATGGCGGCGTTTTCGTCGGTTTTAATGTCGTCGATCTGTAAGTCATTCATGGGCGGTCACCTGAGTACTGCGGGGGCCAGGATTGCGGATAAACCTGTTCATTTGGGAAAAACCTCCAGCAATCGTGGCGCTATCTTTTCCAGCGCACGGATTTCAACCGCGGCATCAATCGCCGCGGCGGCTTTGGGCATGCCGTACACCGCACTGCTTTGCTGATCCTGCGCGATGGTCAAGTAACCCTGCTGGCGCATGAGCTTAAGCCCTTGCGCGCCGTCGCGTCCCATCCCGGTCAATAAAACCCCGATCGCGTCGCCATTCCAATAACTGGCGACACTTTCGAAAAACACATCGATAGAGGGGCGGTAGATCTCGTTGACCGGCTCGGCGGTGTAGGCCAGCGTGCCGTTTTTCAACAAGCGAATATGGTGGTTGGTGCCGGCCAGCAACACGGCGCCGGCCTGCGGCGGTTCGCCTTCACGGGCCAGACGCACATCGAGGCCACTGGCGCTGGCCAGCCATTCGGCCATGCCGGCAGCAAAGACCTGATCGACATGCTGCACTAGCACAATCGCCGCCGAGAAATCCTTGGGCAAGCCTTTGAGCAGCACCTCCAGCGCCGCCGGCCCGCCTGCAGATGAGCCGATCGCCACCAGTCGCTGACACGACGCAGAACTGCGCTGGGCCGTCGGCGTCGGCCGCGAGCGCGTGGGTTTTTCGCCGATCAGCCAGCCGATATTGAGGATCTTGCGCAGCAACGGCGCCGCCGCTTCCTGGGCATTGCCGGCGCCGAGCGCCGGGGTATCGACCACGTCCAGCGCGCCGTGGCCCATGGCTTCGAAGACCCGGTGCACGTTCTGCTGGCGATCGACCGTCACAATGACGATCGCGCACGGGGTTTCGGCCATGATCCGGCGCGTGGCTTCGACGCCGTCCATCACCGGCATGATCAGATCCATCAGGATCAGATCCGGAGTATTTTCAGCGCACAGTTGCACTGCCTCGGCACCATTGCGGGCGACCCAGACCACCTGATGGGCTGGCTCGAAGGCCAGCGCCCGGCGCAGGGCCTCCACAGCCATGGGCATGTCGTTGACGATGGCGATCTTCATGCCCGCGCTCCTCCAATAAGCTCGACCACTGCGTCGAGCAGGGCGTCGTCATGAAAACTGGCTTTGGCTAAATAATAGTCGGCGCCGGCATCGAGGCCACGGCGGCGGTCCTCTTCCCGATCCTTGTATGACACAACCATCACCGGCAGCGATTGCAGACGGTTGTCGCGGCGCAGCAGGGTGACCAGCTCGATGCCGTCCATGCGCGGCATGTCGATGTCGGTGATCAGCAAATCGTAGTCTTCCGAACGCAGCGCGTTCCAACCGTCCATGCCGTCCACCGCCACGGCGACATCGTAGCCGCGATTGAGCAGCAGTTTGCGTTGCAGCTCGCGCACGGTCAGCGAGTCGTCGACCACCAGCACCCGCTTGCGCGCCGCCTCGGCAGCTTGATTGCCGTGACGCGCGATGCGCTCAAGGCGCCCGGTATTGAGCAGTTTGTCCACCGAGCGCAGCATGTCTTCGACGTCGACGATCAGCACCACCGAGCCGTCATCAAGCAAGGCGCCGGCGGAGATGTCCTGCACTTTGCCCAGACGCTCATCGAGCGGCAAGACCACCAGCGTGCGTTCGCCAATAAAGCGCTCCACGGCAACCCCGTAAACCGCATCGCGCTCACGGATCACCACAACTTTAAGGGTTTCGCCACTGTTTTGGCTGGCCGGGCGGTTGAGCAACTGGCTGGCCGCAACCAGCCCGACGTGCTGGCCTTCGTGCCAGAAATGCTGACGGCCTTCGACCTGCACGATGTCCTCCGGCGCCAGATCACACATGCGTTCGATGTGCGCCAGCGGGAAGGCGTAGGCCTCTTCGCCAACTTCCACCACCAGACTGCGCACCACCGACAAGGTCAGCGGTACTTCCAGATGAAAGCGACTGCCCTCTCCCGCCGTTTGCTCCAGCACCACGGCCCCGCGCAACTGGCGAACCATGTGCTGAACGGCATCGAGGCCAACGCCCCGTCCAGACACTTCGGTGACCGTGTCGCGCAAGCTGAAACCGGGCAGGAACAGGAACGTCAGCAGTTCTTCTTCGCTCAGTTGCGCAGCGGTTTCGGCTGGAGATAACTGCCGCTCGACAATACTGCGGCGGACCTTCTCCAGGTCGACGCCATTGCCGTCATCGCTCAACTCCAGCACTAGCAGACCGGCCTGATGCGAGGCGCGCAGGCGGATCAAGCCTTCTTCCGGTTTGCCCTTGAGCAGCCGTTGTTCCGGGGTTTCGATGCCGTGATCGACCGCATTGCGCAGCAAATGCGTCAGCGGTGCTTCGAGTTTTTCCAGCACATCGCGATCGACCTGGGTTTTCTCGCCTTCGATCTCCAGCCGTACCTGCTTGCCGAGGCTGCGGCCCAGATCGCGGACCATGCGCACCTGACCGGTCAGCACGTCCGCAAAGGGCCGCATGCGGCAGGCCAACGCCGTGTCGTAGAGCACTTGTGCGCGCTGGCTGGCCTGCCAGGCGAACTCGTCGAGTTCGGCGTTTTTCTCGCTCAGCAATTGCTGGGATTCGGCGAGCAAACGGCGCGCGTCTTCCAAGGCTTCGAGCGCTTCAAGGCTCAGCGCGTGTTCCTTGAGGTGCACGTTGAGATTTTCCAGCGCACGCAAGCCGTTGTTCTGCATGCGTTTGAGGCGCTGCATGGTCGCCAGATGCGGTTTGAGGCGCTGGGTTTCCACCAGCGACTTGCTCGACAGATCGAGCAAACTGTTCAGCCGTTCAGCGGTGACCCGCAGCACCCGTTCGCCACCTTCGGTGGTGCGTTTGCTTTTGCGTGGCGCCGGTTCAGAGGTTTCGACCGGGGCTTCGATGATCGGCGCTGGCGTCAGTTCAAATACGGGCGGCGCTTCAAGTTGCAACTCGGCCATCGGCGGCGCAACGAACGCTGCCAGCGGCGTCGACGGATCGAGCAAACCCGCCATCAACGCCACATAAGTTTCAATATCGCTCGGCTGCGGCGCATTGGCCGGTGTAGCGATGCGCATCAGCAAATCGGTGCCCTGCAACAGCGCATCGATATGTTCAGGCCGCAGCAACAAGCGCCCTTCCTGCGCGCTGACCAGGCAATCTTCCATGACATGGGCGACGCTGACGCCGCTGTCGATGCCAACAATTCGCGCCGCGCCTTTGAGCGAATGCGCCGCGCGCATGCACGATTCCAGTTGATCGGCCTGGGTCGGGTTGCGCTCCAGGGCCAGCAATCCGGCGCTGAGCACTTGGGTCTGGGCTTCGGCTTCGAGGCTGAACAGCTCAAGCAGCGAGGCGTCGCGCATTTGCTCGGGGGTCATGTGAGGCTCCGGGTCACGGCGGACAGCAGCTGTTCTTCATCCAGCCAACGCAGGCTACGACCGCGATACTGCAGAACACCACGGGTGTATTTGGCACTGGCTTGCGCGCCGGATTGCGAGGCGGCATCAAGAATGCGCTCGTCGATGGCATGAATACCGTCGACCTCATCCACCGGCACCACCACCGGCCCGCCACGGGCGGCGATGATCAGCATCCGCGGCATGATGCGCGCGCCGGTGGCTGGCGCGGCGTTGCCATCCAGATCGAGCAATTCAACCAGCGACAGGCAGGCCACCAGCGCACCACGCACATTGGCCACACCGAGCAATGCGCGTGAGCGCTGGTGCGGCAATGAATGAATCGCCTGCAGTGGCGCGACTTCGACGAGACTGCGCGTCGCCAGCCCCAGCCATTCTTCACCGAGCCGGAACATCAGCAACGAGCGGGTTTTCACATCGCTTTCGACAGCGATCGCCACCGGGTCGCGTTCGTCCTGTTGCAACGCATAACGGTCGAGCAGGCGCGTGGCGGCGGCGGAATACACCGAACAATTGCGGCAATGAATATGCTCTTCCAGCAGCGGACAGGACTTGTCGCCGTGAATGCCGATGCGGTTCCAGCAATCGTCGATGGCCCGGGCGTCTTCGTGGGTGACGTTCAAGGTGTCGGACGGGATCATCGTTTACGCTCACTGTCGGCGGTGCGGCCGCTGCGGGCGGCACGCTCCTGCAATCGTCTGGCACCCGCTGTATCGCCCTGAGCCTGCAACAACGCGGCCAGGTGCATCAACGCTTCAGGGTGTTGCGGTTCGAGGTACAACGCTTTGCGGTAGAAGCCCTGAGCTTCGAGGGTCAGGCCGGCGACGTCGCTGAGCAGACCGAGCCAGTAAAACACCTGAGCCACCGGTTCATGGCTGCGCAGATACTGTTCGCAGGCCGTCCGGGCTTCAGCGCTTTTGCCTTCGTTGGCCAGCGCGGCGATATTGGCCAGCAGGGTCGCCGCATCCGGGTTGGCACTTTTGCTGGCGGTCGGCAGTGGCGTTACGGCGGCAAACGGTCGAGTGCGCACTGGTGCTGGCTGCGTGCTGCGAGGCGGTTGGCTGACCGGCACCACGATGGGCTTGGGCGTTGGCAACGGCTCGGGGTGCGGATCGTTGTGGCGGCTGAACGCGAAGGATTGCGGGATACCGATCGAACGCATGCCCAAGCGCCCAAGCAAACTGCCCTCGGCCGGCCCGATAAACAGCACGCCATCGAAATGGGTCAGGCGCTTGAGCACCTCGAACACCTGCTTCTGCGTCGGCTGGTCGAAATAGATCAGCAGGTTGCGGCAGAACACGAAATCGAACGCTGGCTCGCTGGTCAGCAGCGTCGGATCGAGCACATTGCCGACCTGCAAACGCACTTGCTCACGCACATAGTCATTGACCCGATGGCCGTCCTGCTCAGGCGTGAAGTGCCGTTCGCGAAAGTTCAGATCCTGGCCGCGAAACGAATTCTTGCCGTATAGCGCACGCCGCGCCTTCTCCACCGACAGCGGGCTCACGTCCATGCCATCGACCTTGAACTGATGCGGTTTGAGCCCGGCATCGATCAAGGCCATGGCAATCGAATAAGGCTCTTCGCCGGTGGAACACGGCAGGCTGAGGATGCGCAGTGCGCGCATGTTGTTCAGTTCAGCGAGGCGATTGCGCGCCAGTTTGCCCAGCGTGGCAAAGGACTCTGGATAACGGAAAAACCACGTCTCGGGGACGATCACCGCTTCGATCAGCGCCTGTTGCTCGTCTCGCGAGCCTTGCAGCAATTGCCAATACTCATCGGCATGCGCCGCTTGCGAGAGTGTCGTGCGCTGGCGCACAGCGCGCTCGATGATCGCCGGGCCAACCGAGGTCACATCGAGGCCGATGCGCTCCTTGAGAAAGTCGAAAAAGCGCTGATCACTGCTCATGACTGCGCCTCAAGCTGCGCCGGACTCAGCGGCGGATCGGGGAACAGCAAAGTACGCACGGCGTCATCGAGCAAGTCATTGACCCGTACCCATTGCACCAATCCCTGGGCATCTTCACGCACCGGGCCGAGGTACGGCGCCGCGCGGTTGTCGAGGCCGTAAGGCTGAAACTCTTGCGAATGGCAACGCAGGGTGTCGGTGGCCTGTTCGAGAATCAGCCCGAGCCATTGCGCGGGTTGCGCTTCATCCGGCCGATAATTGACCAATACCAGACGGGTGCTGGTGCGCGCCTCGGCGGGATGACCGAAGGTCAATGCGCTGAGGTCGATCACCGGCACCACCGCACCGCGATAGGCGAACACCCCGGCGACCCACTGCGGCGCCCGGGCGATTGGCTTGAGCGGCAGGCGCGGCAGCACTTCCGCCACTTCGGTGGCGCGCAAGGCGTAGCGCTCGCTGCCGATGCGAAACAGCAGGAACAACGCCGGCTTCGCCACCTGCGCGGCGCTGCGTTTGGCGATGATTTCGCTCATCAGACTTTGAATCGCGAAACGCCGCTGCGCAGCCCGACGGCTACCTGGCTCAGTTCGTCGATGGCGAAACTGGCCTGACGCAACGACTCGACGGTCTGGCTGCTGGCGTCGCCCAACTGCACCAGCGCGTGGTTGATCTGCTCGGCACCGGTGGCCTGAGCCTGCATGCCTTCGTTGACCATCAACACCCGCGGCGCCAGCGCCTGCACCTGATGGATGATCTGCGACAGCTGCTCGCCGACCTGCTGCACCTCGGACATGCCACGGCGCACTTCTTCGGAGAACTTGTCCATGCCCATCACCCCGGCTGATACCGCCGACTGGATTTCGCGCACCATCTGTTCGATGTCGTAAGTGGCGACAGCGGTCTGATCCGCCAGGCGTCGCACTTCGGTGGCGACCACGGCAAAACCGCGACCGTATTCACCGGCCTTTTCGGCTTCAATCGCTGCGTTGAGCGACAACAGGTTGGTCTGGTCGGCAACCTTGACGATAGTCACCACCACCTGATTGATGTTGCCGGCCTTCTCATTGAGGATCGCCAGTTTGGCGTTGACCAGATCGGCCGCGCCCATCACCGAGTGCATGGTGTCTTCCATGCGCGCCAGGCCTTGCTGGCCGGAGCCGGCCAGCACCGAGGCCTGATCGGCGGCGGTGGACACTTCGGTCATGGTGCGTACCAGATCGCGCGAGGTAGCGGCGATCTCGCGCGAAGTCGCGCCGATCTCGGTGGTGGTCGCGGCGGTTTCGGTAGCGGTGGCTTGTTGTTGCTTGGAGGTGGCAGCGATTTCGGTCACCGAGGTGGTGACCTGCACCGACGAACGTTGCGCCTGGGATACCAGCGCAGTCAGCTCGGTCATCATGTCGTTGAAGCCGGTTTCGACGGCGCCGAACTCGTCCTTGCGGTCGAGGTTGAGACGCGAACTGAGGTCGCCGGTGCGCATGGTTTCGAGGATCTGCACAATGCGGTTCATCGGCGCCATGATCGCGCGCATCAACAGCAAGCCGCAGGCACCGGCCGCCAGCACAGCCACCAGCAGCGAGACGAACATGCTGACCTTGGCCGCCGCCACCGCCTCGTCGATGTTGTTCATGGCCTGATCGGCGACTCTCTTGTTCTCGCCGATGATGTCGTTGAGCTTCATACGCCCGGAATACCAGGCTGGCGTCAGCTTTTCGTGGAACATCCTGACCGCGTCCGCTTCCAGGTTGCGCTTGTGCAGGTCCAGCACGGCATCCTGAATCTGGAGGTAGGCGTCGTGGTACTTCTCGAACGCGGCAAACTCGAGACGATCCTCGTCGGTCGCCATCGTCTTGCGATAGTTCTCCATCTGCTCCTGCAAACGCGCCTCGAAAGCCTTGTAGTCGGCCGCGTCCTCGCTGGAAATCCCCTGACCTTCCTTGAGTCCGAGCAGTTCTTGCGTCTGCATGTAACTGTCGACCCACGCGCCACGGATCATCGAGCTGTAATAGACGCCGGGAATCGCGTCATCACGCACGCTGTTTTCACTGGCCTCGATCTTCAGCAACCGCGAATAAGAGACGACAACCATCAGCAACATGATGGCGATAATCACCGCAAAGCTCGCCAAAATGCGTTGGCGCAACGTCCAGTTCTTCACAGTGATTCCTCGTGCCTAGTCGAAATGCGGGGAGTATAGCCGAGGGCGGTGTTTCATTTATAAGACGCTTTGTAACCCTCGGGCCTGTCCGCCTTGGTCGCGGGAGGGCTCTGGGCTAGGACTGTCCGACAATTGCGGGTGGGCGTGCCAGTGGGGTAATGGCAAAAAGAGGCGATAGATCTGTCATTGCCGCCGGGGTGCGGCGGAAAATGCCTTGGCGAGCAAGCTCGCTCCCACATTGGAACGCAATCCCCTGTGGGAGCGAGCTTGCTCGCGAAAGGGCCAGCCGGGTTTACACCGATGCGATGCGCACCTGCTTCTCCAACTCCACCTTCAACCCCGGCTCCAGCTTCAGTTGCCGCGCCAGTTCATCCAGATAGCTCTTCTCCATAAAGCTTTCCTCATCCACCAGCATCACACTGGCGATGTACATTTCTGCCGCCATCTCCGGCGTGCTCGCGGCCCGGGCGACGTCGGTCGGGTCCAAGGGTTTGTTGAGCTCGGCGTGCAGCCAGTGTTGCAGTTCCTGATCGTTGTCGAGTTTGGTGAATTCGCCTTCGATCAGTTGGCGTTCACGGTCATCGATATGGCCGTCAGCCTTGGCGGCCGCCACCAGTGCTTTGAGAATGGCCTGACTGTGCTGTTCGGCTTGTGCCGGTGGCAAGCGGTCGAGGGTTTGCGGCTCGCTTTGTGGCGCTGTGCCTTTTTGCGCGTTGTAGTTGCCGTAAGCCTTGTAGGCCAACACACCCAGCGCCGCGAGGCCGCCGTAGATCGCAACTTTGCCGCCGACCTTGCGCACTTTCTTGTTACCGAGCAGCAGGCCCATCGCACCTGCGGCCAATGCACCACCACCTGCACCTGACAGCAGACTGCCGAGGCCACCAGAGCCTGATGCGCCGCCGAGCAAACCGCCCAAGCCTCCGGCAGCCGGTTTGTTCTGCGTTCCGCCAGCCTTGTTCTGCAATAGATCCTGGCCGGACTTGAGCAGTTGATCGAGCAATCCACGGGTGTTCATGTTCCGCCTCCAAACAGGGGTTATCCGGATCTATAAGGCCCTCAGCCTAGTTCGAAAGTGCCCCTGTCCGACCTGCGAGTGTGCTTCCAGATGTTGCTCGCCCTGCAGCAGTCCTTCGTGAAAATAGATATACACTCAGGCCAATCTATAAAAACCGCCCACTGGGTAGCCCTTCTCATGATGACCCTGCGTCAGATTCGTCACTTCATCGCCGTGGCCGAGACCGGCTCGATCTCCGCCGCCGCGCAAACCGCGTTCATATCCCAATCGACCCTGACCCTGGCGATCCAGCAACTGGAAGAGGAAATCGGCGTCAGCCTGTTCAGCCGCCACGCCAAGGGCATGACGCTGACACACCAAGGTCATCAATTCCTACGCCAGGCGCACCTGATTCTGGCGACCGTGGACAACGCCAAACGCAGCCTGCAACAGAGTACCGATCAGGTTGCCGGGCAGTTGATCGTCGGCGTAACCAGTCTGGTCGCCGGTTATTACCTGGCGGATCTGCTCACCCGTTTTCAGCGCGCCTACCCCAACGTCGAAATCCGCGTGATGGAAGACGAACGGCCCTACATCGAGCATTTGCTGGTCAGTGGCGAGATCGATGTCGGCGTATTGATCCTCTCCAACCTCGAAGATCGCCACGCTTTGCAGACTGAAGTACTGACTC
Organism: Pseudomonas sp. 29; assembly: GCF_002754355.1. Lineage (NCBI taxonomy): Bacteria > Pseudomonadati > Pseudomonadota > Gammaproteobacteria > Pseudomonadales > Pseudomonadaceae > Pseudomonas > Pseudomonas sp. 29. Next base: position 4,147,509 of record NZ_PEEY01000001.1, on the reverse strand, counting down.
ACTCACCGCACCGTTTGTGGCTTCCGGCCCAGCATCCACTGCTGGAGCACGACAGCATCAACCTCGCCGACGTCGCCCGCGAACCGTTGATTCAGCTAAACGTCGATGAAATGGATCGCAACGCCCAGCGTTTCTGGCGCGGTTCCGGGCTGCAACCGAAAATCACTCTGAGAACCGCGTCCACCGAGGCCGTGCGAAGTCTGGTCGCCGCCGGATTGGGCGTGTCGATCCAGCCGGACATGACTTATCGCCCATGGTCGCTGGAGGGCGACATCATCGAAGCGCGTCCCATCGCCGACCTCAATCAGACCTTGGACGTGGGCCTGGCCTGGCGACGTGGCACTGCGCGCCCCGCTCTTGTCGACCCATTCCTGACCGTAGCCCGTGAGCAACCCCACGGCGGGCGCAAGCCATCTATTTAATCGAATGCTGCCTTCAGTATTTAGTATTTGTCGACCTCGGAGCCGCGCACTAGTCTTGCTGCATCTATAAGACGGTCGGCTCCCGGTTTCAGGGAGCAACAATGGCCACACAAGAAAAGAGATCGCGGAAAATGGCTGGCGCGCAGACCCCGATGTGTACCGCGTTGTTGATTGATGGCGAACTGGTCGCCGGGGAAGGTTTTGTCGAGCCGATTCTCAATCCGGCCACCGGCGAAATCCTCACGCACATCGCCGAAGCCAGCACCGAGCAAGTCGAAGCCGCCATCCTCGCCGCCCACCGCGCCTTCGCCGAGTGGTCGCGCACCACGCCTCAGCAACGTTCGAACCTGTTGCTCGAGATCGCCAACGCCGTGGAAAAACACGCCGACCACCTCGCCCGCCTCGAATCGCTGAACTGCGGCAAGCCGTTGCACCTGGCGCGTCAGGACGATTTGACCGCGACGGTCGATGTGTTCCGTTTCTTCGCTGGCGCCGTACGCTGCCAGACCGGGCAGCTCAGTGGCGAATACCTGCCGGGCTACACCAGCATGGTCCGTCGCGATCCGATTGGCGTGGTCGCCTCGATTGCGCCTTGGAATTACCCGATCATGATGGCCGCGTGGAAAATCGCCCCGGCCCTCGCCGCCGGCAACACGCTGGTGTTCAAACCGTCCGAACACACGCCGCTGTCGATCCTCGCTCTGGCGCCAGCGCTGGCCGAAATCCTCCCGCGCGGGGTCATCAACATCATCTGCGGTGGCGGCGAAGGCGTCGGCAGCCATTTGGTCGGCCACGCCAAGGTGCGCATGGTCTCGCTGACCGGCGATATCGTTACCGGGCAGAAAATCCTCCAGGCCGCCGCGAAAACCCTGAAACGCACGCACCTCGAACTCGGCGGCAAAGCCCCGGTGATCGTCTGCAACGACGCCGACATCCAGGCCGTGGTCGATGGCGTGCGCACTTACGGTTACTACAACGCCGGGCAGGACTGCACCGCTGCCTGCCGGATCTACGCGCAGGCCGGGATTCATGACAAATTGGTCGCCGAACTCGGCGCCGCCGTCAGCAGCCTGCGCTTCGCCGGCAAACGTGATGCCGATAATGAGATCGGCCCGCTGATCAGCACCCGCCAGCGCGACCGCGTCGCCAGTTTCGTCGAGCGCGCCCTCGGCCAGCCGCACATTGAACGCGTGACCGGTGCGGCGGTGCACTCCGGTGCCGGTTTCTACTATCAGCCGACTCTGCTCGCCGGTTGCAAACAGAGCGACGAAATCGTTCAGCGCGAAGTGTTCGGCCCGGTGGTCACCGTGACCCGTTTCGACGAACTCGCGCAAGCCGTCGACTGGGCCAACGACTCCGAATACGGCCTCGCCTCGTCGGTCTGGACACAGAATCTCGACAAGGCCATGCAGGTTGCCGCGCGCTTGCAGTACGGCTGCACGTGGATCAACAGCCATTTCATGCTGGTCAGCGAAATGCCCCACGGTGGGCTGAAACGCTCCGGTTACGGCAAAGACTTATCCAGTGATTCGCTGCAGGACTACAGCGTGGTGCGGCACATCATGGCCCGCCACGGCCAGCATCTCTGACTACGCTAATAACAAGCCGCCAACGGCATGCTTCACCGCGTTCACAACTGCCCCGACCATAATTTAAAGAAGAGGGTTCAACCATGTTCGTGCACAAGACCGCACTGCTCAGTGCAATCACCACGGCCCTGCTGGCCAGCGCCAGCCTGCAAGCGGCCGAGCCGTTAAAGGCTGTCGGTGCTGGCGAAGGTCAGCTGGATATCGTTGCGTGGCCGGGTTACATCGAACGTGGTGAGAGCGACAAAGCCTATGACTGGGTGACCGGTTTCGAGAAAGAAACCGGCTGCAAGGTCAATGTGAAAACCGCCGCCACCTCGGACGAAATGGTCAGCCTGATGGCCAAGGGCGGTTACGACCTGGTCACCGCGTCGGGCGATGCCTCACTGCGGTTGATCGTCGGCAAACGGGTGCAACCGATCAACACCGCGCTGATCCCGAACTGGAACACCCTCGACCCACGCCTGAAAGATGCGCCGTGGTACGTGGTCAACCAGCAGACTTACGGCACCCCGTACCAGTGGGGACCGAACGTGTTGATGTACAACACCAACGTGTTCAAGACTGCGCCGACCAGTTGGAACGTGGTGTTCACCGCTCAGGATCTGCCCGACGGCAAGCCGAACAAGGGCCGCGTGCAGGCGTATGACGGCCCGATCTACATCGCAGATGCGGCGCTGTATCTGAAGTCGACCAAGCCTGAACTGGGAATCAAGGATCCGTATCAACTGACCGAAGATCAGTACAAAGCCGTGCTTGATCTGTTGCGCGCACAGCAGCCGCTGATCCACCGCTACTGGCACGACACCACGGTGCAGATGAGCGACTTCAAAAACGAAGGCGTGGTCGCCTCCAGCGCCTGGCCGTATCAGGTCAACGGCCTGATGAACGAGAAACAGCCGATTGCTTCGACCATTCCCAAAGAAGGCGCCACCGGCTGGGCCGACACCACCATGCTCCACGCCGAAGCCAAGCACCCGAACTGCGCGTACAAGTGGATGGACTGGTCGCTGAAACCGAAAGTCCAGGGCGATGTGGCGGCGTGGTTTGGTTCGTTGCCGGCCGTTCCTGCGGCGTGCAAAGAAAGTGAGTTGCTTGGCGCTGAAGGTTGCAAGACCAACGGTTTCGACCAGTTCGACAAGATCGCCTTCTGGAAAACCCCGCAGGCCGAGGGTGGCAAATTTGTGCCGTATAGCCGTTGGACCCAGGACTACATCGCGATCATGGGCGGCCGCTAGCTCTCAATAACGACGCGGCCTGCCCCCTTTCCCCCTTGGGGGAGAGGGCTGGGGTGAGGGGGTAGCTTTTGCCTTTGCTCTTGATCTCAGAGCAATGACCGAAACCGCCACCCTCACCCCCCGCCCTCTCCCGAAGGGAGAGGGAGCTCAAAGCGGATCGCATTCACCGTTAGATGCCGATCGCTCCCACGCTCTGCGTGGGAATGCATCACCGGACGCTCCGCGTCCATTTGCACGAGGTGACGCAGAGCCTCACAGGCAGCATTACCACGCAGAGCGTGGGAACGATCATTCGAAAGACTGTTTTTTCAAAAGGCTGGGCAGGGCCGCTGCGACGGCCTTCGCCTTTTTGGAGCACCGCACCATGACGCTTGCAGTCCAGTTCACCAACGTTTCCCGGCAGTTCGGCGACGTAAAAGCCGTTGACCGGGTTTCCATCGATATCGAGGACGGCGAGTTCTTTTCCATGCTCGGCCCATCCGGCTCGGGCAAAACCACCTGCCTGCGGCTGATCGCCGGGTTCGAACAACCGAGCGCCGGTTCGATCCGCATTCACGGGGCCGAGGCGGCCGGTTTGCCGCCGTATCAACGTGACGTCAATACAGTGTTTCAGGATTACGCGCTGTTCCCGCACATGAAAGTCCTCGACAACGTCGCCTACGGTTTGAAGGTCAAAGGCATCGGCAAAACCGAACGGCATAAACGCGCCGAAGAAGCGTTGGACATGGTCGCCCTCGGCGGTTACGGCGCACGCAAACCGGTGCAGTTGTCCGGCGGTCAGCGCCAACGTGTCGCCCTCGCCCGCGCCTTGGTCAATCGCCCGCGTGTGCTGCTGCTCGACGAGCCGCTTGGCGCCCTCGACCTGAAACTGCGCGAACAAATGCAGAGCGAACTGAAGAAGCTGCAACGCCAGCTCGGCATCACTTTCATCTTCGTCACTCACGATCAAACCGAAGCGCTGTCGATGTCCGATCGCGTCGCCGTGTTCAACAAGGGCCGCATCGAGCAGGTCGACACGCCGCGCAACCTGTACATGAAACCCACCACCACATTTGTCGCTGAATTCGTCGGTACCTCGAACGTGATTCGTGGCGATCTGGCGCGTGAAATCAGCGGTCATCCGCAGCCGTTTTCGATCCGCCCGGAACACGTGCGGTTTGCCGAAGGCCCATTGGCCAGCCACGAAATCGAAGTCAGCGGGTTACTCCACGACATCCAATATCAGGGCAGCGCCACGCGTTATGAACTGAAACTGGAAAACGGCCAGACCCTGAGCATCAGCCACGCCAACACTCAGTGGCTCGACAGCAGCGCGCAGCATCAGACCGGCCAGCGCCTGAGCGCACGTTGGGCGCGGGAAGCGATGATTCCGTTGCACGACACCGTGGCGAGCGGGGTTTGATATGAGCACGCTCGCGATGACTGCCTCGCCGCCGTTGCGCAGGTTTTCCAACCTGCTCTACCGCAAGCCGAACCTGTATCTGTCGATGCTGCTGGTGCCGCCGCTGCTGTGGTTTGGCGCGATTTATCTCGGCTCGCTGCTGGTGCTGTTGTGGCAAGGTTTCTACACCTTCGACGACTTCACCATGGCGGTCACTCCCGACCTGACCCTGGCGAATTTTGCCGCGCTGTTTCAGCCGTCGAACTTCGACATCATCCTGCGCACGTTGAGCATGGCCATCGTTGTGTCGATCGCCAGTGCCATCGTCGCGTTCCCGATCGCCTACTACATGGCGCGCTACACCACGGGCAAGACCAAGGCGTTTTTCTACATCGCGGTGATGATGCCGATGTGGGCCAGTTACATCGTCAAGGCGTATGCGTGGACGTTGCTGCTGGCCAAGGGCGGTGTGGCGCAGTGGTTCGTGCAGCATCTGGGGATGGAGCCGGTGTTGCAGTTCATTCTGGGGATTCCCGGCGTCGGTGGCAGCACCTTGTCGACCTCGCATCTGGGGCGGTTCATGGTGTTTGTGTACATCTGGCTGCCGTTCATGATCCTGCCGATTCAGGCCTCGCTGGAACGTCTGCCGCCGTCGCTGTTGCAGGCTTCTGCCGACCTCGGCGCCAAGCCGCGCCAGACCTTTATGCAGGTGATTCTGCCGCTGTCGATTCCGGGCATTGCGGCCGGTTCGATCTTCACGTTTTCGCTGACCCTGGGCGATTTCATCGTGCCGCAACTGGTCGGGCCACCGGGCTACTTTGTCGGCAGCATGGTCTACGCGCAGCAAGGGGCGATTGGCAATATGCCGATGGCGGCGGCGTTTACGTTGGTGCCGATTGTGTTGATCGCGGTTTACCTGTCCATTGTCAAACGATTGGGGGCTTTCGATGCGCTCTGACTCTTCATCACAAGGGCAGGCCTCACTGGGCTTAAAAATCGCAGCCTGGGGCGGGTTGGTGTTTTTGCACTTCCCGATCCTGATCATCTTTCTTTACGCCTTCAACACTGAAGAAGCCGCGTTCAGCTTTCCGCCGAAGGGCTTCACGCTGCACTGGTTCAGCGTGGCGTTTTCGCGGCCGGATGTTCTGGAGGCGATCAAGCTTTCATTGCAGATCGCAGCCATCGCCACGTTGATTGCCATGGTGCTCGGTACGCTCGCGTCAGCCGCGCTTTATCGCCGGGATTTCTTCGGCAAGCAGGGCATCTCGCTGATGCTGATTTTGCCGATCGCGTTACCGGGGATCATCACCGGGATCGCGCTGCTGGCAACCTTCAAGACGCTGGGGATCGAACCGGGGATGTTCACCATCATCGTCGGCCACGCGACCTTCTGCGTGGTGATCGTCTACAACAACGTCATCGCCCGCCTGCGGCGCACTTCGCACAGTTTGATCGAGGCCTCGATGGACCTCGGCGCCGATGGCTGGCAGACGTTTCGCTACATCATCCTGCCGAACCTTGGCTCGGCGCTGCTGGCCGGCGGCATGTTGGCGTTTGCGCTGTCGTTCGACGAAATCATCGTCACCACGTTTACCGCCGGGCATGAACGCACGTTGCCGTTGTGGCTGCTCAACCAGCTCAGCCGCCCACGGGATGTGCCGGTGACCAATGTCGTCGCGATGCTGGTGATGATGGTGACGATGCTGCCGATTTTGGGCGCTTATTACCTGACCCGGGGTGGCGAAAGCGTTGCCGGTAGCGGCGGCAAATAAACATCTGAAAGACACCACTTTCCCCTGTGGGAGCGAGCTTGCTCGCGAAGAGGCCGTCACATCCGACATTGATGTCGACTGACACACCGCTTTCGCGAGCAAGCTCGCTCCCACAGGGTTATCGATTCGGCCAGAACAATAAAAGTATTAGTGAGGACAACAGACATGCAAACCAAACTCTTGATCAACGGCCAACTGGTCAACGGCGAAGGCCCGGCACAACAGGTGCTCAACCCCTCGCGCGGCGAAGTCCTGGTGGAGATCAACGAAGCCACTGAAGCTCAGGTCGACGCCGCCGTACGCGCTGCCGACAACGCGTTCGCCGACTGGTCGCAAACCGCGCCGAAAGACCGTTCGCTACTGCTGCTCAAACTCGCCGACGCCATCGAAGCCCACGGCGAAGAACTGGCCAAGCTCGAATCCGACAACTGCGGCAAACCCTACAGTGCCGCGCTCAACGACGAGATTCCGGCGATTGCCGACGTGTTCCGTTTCTTCGCCGGCGCCAGCCGTTGCATGAGCGGCTCGGCCGCTGGCGAATACCTGCCCGGCCACACCTCGATGATCCGCCGCGATCCGGTGGGCGTGATCGCCTCCATTGCGCCGTGGAACTACCCGCTGATGATGGTCGCCTGGAAAATCGCCCCGGCACTGGCGGCCGGTAATACCGTGGTGCTCAAACCGTCAGAGCAAACGCCTCTGACCGCGTTGCGTCTGGCTGAACTGGCGTCGGAAATATTCCCGGCCGGTGTACTCAATCTGGTGTTTGGTCGCGGTCCTACCGTTGGCAGCCCATTGGTTACGCACCCGAAAGTGCGCATGGTTTCGCTGACCGGTTCGATCGCCACAGGCGCCAACATCATTTCCAGCACCGCCGACAGCGTTAAACGCATGCACATGGAACTGGGCGGTAAAGCGCCGGTAATCATCTTCGATGACGCCGATATCGATGCGGCGGTGGAAGGCATTCGCACCTTCGGTTTCTACAACGCCGGGCAGGACTGCACCGCCGCGTGCCGGATCTACGCGCAGCAAGGCATTTACGACAAATTCGTCGAGAAGCTCGGCGCGGCGGTCAGCAGCATCAAGTATGGCTTGCAGGATGATCCGTCGACTGAACTGGGGCCGTTGATCACCGCGCAACATCGCGACCGCGTTGCCGGGTTTGTCGAGCGTGCTGTGGCGCAGCCGCACATTCGTTTGATCACTGGCGGTAAGGCTGTTGACGGTAACGGCTTCTTCTTCGAGCCGACGGTGTTGGCCGATGCGCAGCAGGACGACGAAATCGTCCGCCGCGAAGTGTTTGGGCCGGTGGTTTCAGTGACCAAGTTCACTGATGAAGCGCAGGCGTTGGAATGGGCTAACGATTCCGACTACGGCCTCGCCTCCTCCGTGTGGACGGCAGATGTAGGACGCGCGCATCGCATGTCGGCGCGGTTGCAGTACGGCTGCACGTGGGTGAATACGCACTTCATGCTTGTCAGCGAAATGCCCCATGGCGGTCAGAAATTGTCTGGTTACGGGAAAGACATGTCGATGTATGGACTGGAGGACTACACCACGGTTCGGCATGTGATGTTCAAGCACTAAGCCTTTAAAAGCTTCGCGAGCAGGCTCGCGCCCACAGGAGTAAGTATTCCAAATGTGGGAGCGAGCCTGCTCGCGAAGGCGTCACCCCGGTATCAGGAAAGAAACCGGCACTACGCACCACCAGGATTCCACACCTAACAATAACTACCGAACCGGGCGGCGCCCACAAAGCCCCGCCACGGCCTCGGCCATCCGAAATCTGCCGATTTCACGGAGCAATCACACATGAGTGCCTCACCCGATCTCGCCGCAGCCGTTGCCGACAGCGATGCCGAACAACTGCGCAAACTGGGCTACACCTCGAACTTCAACCGCAGCATGAGTCTGTGGGAAAACTTCGCCTTGGGCTTCACTTATCTCTCACCGGTCGTAGGGGTTTATACCCTCTTCGGTCTGTGCCTCGCCGCCGGCGGGCCACCGATGTTCTGGGCCTATTTGCTGGTCGGTTGCGGCCAGTTGCTGGTGTGCCTGATCTTCGGCGAAGTGGTTTCGCAGTTCCCGATTTCCGGCGGTGTTTACCCTTGGGCACGCCGATTGGTCGGCAAGAAATGGGCATGGATGGTCGGCTGGATCTACTCCATCGCCCTCTGCGTCACCATTGCTGCAGTTGCGGTCGGCGCTGGCCCGTATCTGGCCGCCATGCTCGGTTTTGAGCCAAGCAACAACACCAACATCGTCATCGCCCTGGTGCTGACCCTGTTCGCCACACTGGTCAACCTCAGCGGCACCAAAGTGCTGGCGCGTATCGCTATGTTCGGCTTCCTCTGCGAACTGGTTGGCGCAGTGATCGTCGGTGTTTACCTGTTGGTGTTCGAGCGTCACCAACCGCTGAGCGTGCTGTTCAACACCTTCGACATCAGCGTTGACGGCTCATACCTGCCGGCCTTCCTCACCGCATCGCTGGCGGGGATGTTCCTCTACTACGGCTTCGAGGCCTGCGGCGACGTCGCTGAAGAAACCCCGAACCCGAGCGCAAAAATCCCGGTGGCCATGCGCATGACCATCTACATCGGCGGCATCGCGGCAATGTTCGCCTGCCTGGCGCTGATTCTCGCCGTGCCGGACATGCAAGCGGTGATCAACGGCACCGACAAAGACCCGGTCACCACCATCCTCAACAACGCCTTCGGCCCGGTCGGTTCGAAAGTGGTGATGGGCGTGGTAATGATTTCCTTCATCTCCTGCGTCATCAGCCTACAAGCAGCGGCAAGCCGTCTGCTGTACTCCTACGCTCGCGATGAAATGGTCATCGGCAGCCGACTGCTGAAAAAGATTTCTCCTACCACCCAAGTACCGGTTGCCGCACTGTTTGTGTCCGGCGTCCTGCCGGCACTGATCATCGCCCTCGGCTTCTTCCTGCAAGACGCCGTGGCCACCATCGTCAGCTTCGCCGCCATCGGCATCTACCTCGCGTTCCAGATGATCGTCCTGGCCGCACTGTACGCCCGCAGTAAAGGCTGGAAGCCGAGCGGCAAATTCACCCTCGGCGCATGGGGCTGGCCGGTGAACATCGGCGCGCTGGTGTATGGCGTTGGCGCGATCATCAACATGGCCTGGCCACGTACGCCGGATGCGGCATGGTATGTGAACTATGCGATGGTGTTAAGCACGGCGATCGTGATTGGCTTGGGCTTGGTTTATATGTGGATTGGCAAGCCGTATGACCATGGCAAGGCGCCGGCTGGGGATGCTTGGAAGGTGAGTCGCTAAGAGCCTGCGATCCCGGCACCGACAAGGTGCCGGGGTTCAGGAAAGCCAAGAAACATCATCAAAAAGAAAGCTCTGCCTGATCGTGCTTCAACAGTGAAATACGGTCGAACAGTTTGATTTTTTCATTGGCTTTTTGCTTGGCGTGATCGGACATGAATGCAATCAACTCTTCGAGCTGACTGACGTCTCCGACAACCTTGAATTCCTTTTCCTTGTTGACGAAAACAAGCGACTTCTTCTTTCTCGACAACAGTTCAATGACGTTACTGAGCGTACCGGTGCTCTTTGCGTCCCAGATCATCAAACCGTAGTCAGCTGCCTCGGCCATGACAACGTCTTTCTCGGTGAAGAAGGCTCTCGACCCCTTGGAATGCTTGGAGTCGACTGTTCTGGCGGGCCACTGTCCAAGGTTATTCCTCGGAGCAGAACCGCTGCAGAACACCGTAGTTCTGGATCGTTCGAGACTCAGCAGGTACGCCTGAATGGAGGTATCGGCGCCTCCTGCATCCCCAATTACCACCTCAAACTCAGACGCCACGATATTATTGATACGCTCTTTAACCTTCGGATCAAGGTTCTTGATGTTGATAGAGCCGGCAATAAATACAGTCGTCATTGAGTTCACTTCCAAGTTAGCGCTGCGACGTAAATTTTCCCTACCTTCGGATATTTACGCAGAACAGCGCAGGCCGCGTCCATCGACGCCCCGCTATCAAACAAATCATCTACAACCAAAACATTCCAGCTTCCATCGGTGGTGATTTCATCATTGACGCTGAAACTGTCTCCAATCGCGGCAACCTTGTCGGCTTTGGAATGTAAATCCTTGAGCGACTTTCCCGTGGTCGCTTTTCGAAGCAAATCCGTGAAAACCGGCCGACCGATAATTCGGCCCAACGCCAGGGCAACTTCAGTTACCGGTTGTCGCTGACGAATATTTGAAGCGGGCATAGGCACTACAAACCCCACCTGATTCAGCTTTGGGAACACATTTGTCGCTACCGCTTGGGCAAGTGGACTGACCTGAGTCCAATCCTTCTGGTATTTGAGCTGGTAGGTCGCCTCGCCAATCTCAGTGCGCCGATTATCGAAGCATGGGTGTCCGCGATCATCGTTGCCAAGAAAGGTACTACTTACCATGTGTTTGTCCAGCACCCAGCCCTGATCCCAAGGGCCGTTGATCTGCTTGAGAGACACCTTCATTGAATTCTCCTTTATTCGTAACAATCCTTTGAGCCCTGAAACCAAGGGCCGGGCATCTGCAGCGATGCGCAAGATTCAAACAAATAACGGAAAAAACACTGGTTAGGAGCGGTCTCGCCAGCTCCTATGCAAAAACAGGCATTTCCTACAGATACGACCCTCAGAGATAAATCCTCTTTCCTACAGAAGGTATCGATATAGCCGACTTGGCGTCGTAGGTTGCTAGCCGATAGGCTTTCTCTCGGCAGCGAAATCAGCGGCCCGGTGTCGAAGCCGGAAGAAAATCAACATGGCGCAACCGCGCTCATTTGAGTGGCGGCTCTATTCTCGATATTGGAGTCGACAAATGCCTAACCACGTACAAATTCCTTCTGAAACCTCCGCTTTCTTCACCCCCACCGTCTTCACTCGCCATAACCGCTTCCTCCACGCCTTCATGCAAGATCACGAAGCCTGGTTCTGCGTGCAGGATCTCGGTCGCTTGATGGGTTATCCCCTGAACGAACGCCTCACCCTGAAACTCGATCCCGACCAGCGTCGCCATGTCCTTCTGCGTCGGGACGGCGAAATCATCGATTGCGCGATGGTCAGCGAATCCGGCCTGTTCGCCCTGCTCGTCCATCACTTCGTTCCGGAAAACAGACACCTGCGCCAATGGCTGAGCCATGAAGTCATCCCGATGCTGCGCGACACCCATTCAAGCCCAGTGGGAAACCATCCGAGCCTGAGTTCGATGCATTGGGCAGGCGTCACCGTGCCGTTGCTGCACTGGCAACATCAGGCGTGGGTCAAATGGCGGGATGTTCCAGAGTTGATAAACGGCCAGCGGCCGTATCCAGTACTGGGAACGTGTAGCTGATCCAAATAAAAAAGGGGCGGACCTTTCAGTCCGCCCCTTTTTATTTCCACTCAAAACCGCGAAACACTCCGCATCGCGTCCACCAGATAGCGCATCGCAATCCGGTCATTCTCCGAAAGCTCCCGATAACGCTCCACCAGCTTCACTTCGTCAGAGCTGAGCCGACGCCTTTTGCGGCCGCTGCCCAGGCAAGGAAAGATGCCCAACATGTCGGTGATCCCTTGTATTTTTGCCATGGACGATGTCCTTCAATACTTCAAAGAATTGCTAAACCACCACATCGCCCTGCCCCTTACAGCAGCGCCGTGTGCCCTACCGGTCAGCACCGGTCATGCCCATAGAATAGAAATTAAATCGGCGCTGAAAAGCGGTTTTTAGAGTAATTAGTCGAAAAAAGCAGATATGCCGTGTAAATCAGAATGCCCTGTCAGATGTTTAACCGACATGTCTTGTTTCATTGACACACTGGCGCGGTGAATCAACGAATTTTGCATTGCGAGCGAACCGTTTAAGCTAGCGGGCATCTGTTAATAGTCCGTTGCGTTTGGCCGAAGGCTTGTCCGAACCGTTATTTCTGATCCAGCACGTGCCAGGAACGGCGCGGGATTGCACACGACAGGTTGTATATATGCACCGCAGGAATTTGCTCAAAGCGTCCATGGCCATTGCGGCTTACACCGGTCTTTCGGCCACTGGCCTGCTGGCCAGCCGTGCATGGGCGGCCAATGGCGGCGCCGCCGATGGCGAGGCTCAGGCCTTCGACTTCGAAGCGCTTAAGCGCCAGGCCAAGCAACTGGCCGGCAGCGCCTATCAGGACACCAAACAGGTGCTGCCGCCAACCCTGGCGACCATGACCCCGCAGAACTTCAATGCGATCCGCTACGACGGCGAGCATTCGCTGTGGAAGGAAAACAAGGGTCAGCTGGACGTGCAGTTCTTCCACGTCGGCATGGGGTTCCGTCAGCCGGTGCGCATGTACAGCGTCGACGCCAAGACGCGCACTGCCCGCGAGGTGCATTTCCGCCCGGCGCTGTTCAACTATGAAAACACTTCGGTCGACACCCAGCAGCTCAAGGGTGACCTCGGTTTTGCCGGCTTCAAGCTGTTCAAAGCGCCGGAGCTGGATCGTCACGATGTGTTGTCGTTCCTCGGCGCCAGCTATTTCCGTGCGGTAGACGCTACTGGCCAATATGGCCTCTCGGCGCGCGGCCTGGCGATCGACACTTACGCCAAGAAACGCGAAGAATTCCCTGACTTCACCAAGTTCTGGTTCGAGACACCGGACAAGAACGCCACCCGATTTGTGGTGTATGCCCTGCTCGACTCGCCGAGTGCCACTGGCGCTTACCGTTTCGACATCGACTGCCAGGCCGAGCGCGTGGTGATGGAAGTCGATGCGCACATCAATGCGCGTACGGCGATCGAGCAATTGGGCATCTCGCCGATGACCAGTATGTTCAGTTGTGGCACCCACGAGCGCCGCATGTGCGACACCATCCACCCGCAGATCCACGACTCGGATCGTCTGGCGATGTGGCGCGGCAACGGCGAGTGGATCTGCCGCCCGCTGAACAACCCGGCGACCCTGCAATTCAATGCGTTTGCCGACACCGATCCGAAAGGCTTCGGTCTGGTGCAGACCGACCATGAATTCGCCAACTATCAGGACACCGTGGACTGGTACAGCAAGCGCCCGAGCCTGTGGGTAGAACCGACCACGGCGTGGGGCGAAGGCTCTATCGATCTGCTGGAAATCCCTACCACCGGCGAGACTCTCGATAACATCGTCGCGTTCTGGACCCCGAAAAAACCGGTGGCTGCCGGGGATTCGCTGAACTACGGCTACAAGCTTTACTGGAGCGCATTGCCGCCCGTGGGCACGCCGTTGGCACGGGTGCACGCGACCCGTTCCGGCATGGGCGGATTCACCGAAGGCTGGGCACCGGGAGAGCATTACCCGCCGGTGTGGGCGCGTCGTTTTGCCGTGGACTTCACTGGCGGTGGTCTGGATCGACTGCCGCAAGGCACCGGAATCGAACCGGTGGTGACGTGCTCGAACGGCAAGGTGCAGGATTTCAGCGTACTGGTGCTGGATGACATCAAGGGCTATCGGATTCTGTTTGACTGGTACCCGACCAGTGACAGCGTGGAGCCGGTGGAGCTGCGGTTGTTTATTCGCACCAACGATCGCACGTTGAGCGAGACCTGGTTGTACCAGTATTTCCCGCCGGCGCCGGACAAGCGTAAGTACCCTTGAGGGTTCTCCGGCGTCTGATTGGGCCTCATCGCGAGCAGGCTCACTCCTACAGGGTTATGTGTCGTTAACAAGATGTGTGTGCGACGCAGATCAACTGTAGGAGTGAGCCTGCTCGCGATAGCATCCGCCCAGTCAGCACAAAAACACCCAACAGAAACAAAGCCCCGGCCATCACTGACCGGGGCTTTTTGCTTTTTCACAACTCACTCAATCGCGCAAATCAGACTCATGAATCGGCTGATCACGATGCGTTGCCCGTTGATATTGCGCCGGCCACACCGCTTTGCGCCCCCCCAGATCATCGTCGGCATGCAGTGGCCAGTAAGGATCACGCAGCAGCTCCCGAGCGAGGAAAATGATGTCAGCCTGACAGGTGCGCAGAATATGCTCGGCCTGCGCCGGCTCGGTAATCATTCCCACGGTGCCGGTGGCGATGCCTGACTCTTTGCGCACACGCTCTGCGAAGCGCGTCTGATAGCCCGGCCCGACCGGAATTTCCGCGTTGGCCGCCGTCCCGCCCGACGACACATCGATAAGATCCGCGCCGAGGGTGTGCAGACGTCGCGCCAGTTCCACGGTTTCATCCGGGTTCCAGCCGTCTTCCACCCAGTCAGTGGCCGACACGCGAACAAACACCGGTAACTCCTCCGGCCAGACCGCCCTCACCGCTTCGGTCACTTGCAGCACCAGACGAATGCGGTTCTCGAACGATCCCCCGTACTGATCGCGACGCTGATTACTCAGCGGCGAAAGAAACTGGTGCAGCAGATAACCATGCGCCGCGTGTACCTCGACAACGCTGAAACCCGCCTTCAGCGCGCGTTTGGCGGCGTCGACAAACGCCTGAATGACGTCGGCGATCTGCCCTTCATCCAGCTGTTTCGGTTGCGTGTGCTGCGGATCGAAAGCAATCGGTGACGGGCCGACCGGTGTCCAGCCGCCATCATCGGGTTTGACACTGCCATGCTTGCCGATCCACGGCCGATGGGTGCTGGCCTTGCGCCCGGCGTGGGCCAGTTGAATCCCGGCGACCGCACCTTGGGCGGTGATGAAGCGGGTGATGCGTTGTAGCGGATCGATCTGTTCGTCGTTCCACAGGCCAAGGTCTTCGGCGGTGATCCGCCCGTCGGCCGTGACCGCCGTGGCTTCGGTAAATACCAGACCCGCGCCACCTACCGCGCGACTGCCGAGGTGTACCAGATGCCAGTCGTTAGCGAGGCCGTCGACACTGGAGTATTGGCACATCGGTGACACCGCGATGCGGTTGGGCAGGGTCAGTTGGCGCAGAGTGAAGGGTTCAAGCAGCAGACTCATGGGGCACCTCTCAAATCAGTGGGCAGGCTCCAGGGTTCTGTTTGAATAGTCGACGAGTGACAGGAAAAAGATGCAGCACCCGCCCCCGCGGGCAAAAAATTCGACAAGACGTCACAAGGCCAATCAAGCAGTGCTTAGAGCCTAGTCGACAACCGGGGATGAGGGAGGGTTCAGAGTGATTCAGTGTGTGAAAGGACGCTTTCGCGAGCAGGCTCGCTCCCACAAAGGACGACACCGTACCTGTGGGAGCGGGCCTGCTCGCGAAGGGCTTAGCGCGGTTCGATGTGGGCAATCATCAACTGAACAGTCTCGTTACCCCGAAACTCGTTAACGTCGAGCTTATAAGCCAGTTCAACCCACTGAATCGTCGGGTTCGGCCAGATATCACGGTCAACGCCAAAGGCAATACCATCCAGCTTCACCGAGCCACATTCGCTCTTCAGCACCACTTTCAGGTGCCGTTCGCCGACCACTCGCTGTTCGACCAACTGAAACACGCCATGAAACAGCGGCTCCGGGAAGTGCTGCCCCCAAGGCCCGGCATGGCGCAAGGCGCGCGCCAGTTCGAGGTGGAATTCTTCAACCGCCAGCGTGCCATCGGTCAGCATGCGCCCGGTCAGATCTTCTTCGCGAAGTTGCCTACGCACCTCAGCGTCAAAGGCCTCGGCGAAAAGCGGAAAATTCTCCTGCGGCAAGGTAAGACCAGCGGCCATTGCGTGGCCACCATACTTGGCGATCAGGTTCGGATGCTGCGCCGCCACCACGCTCAACGCGTCACGAATGTGGAAGCCTTGCACCGAACGCCCGGAGCCCTTGAGCAAGCCATCACCGGCATCGGCGAAGGCAATGGTCGGACGGAAATAGCGCTCTTTCATCCGCGACGCGAGAATCCCGATTACACCCTGGTGCCACTCCGGGTCGAACAGGCACAGACCAAACGGCATCGATTCGACCGGCAAGTCCTTGAGCTGCGCCAGCGCCTCGCGCTGCATGCCTTGTTCGATAGATTTGCGATCCTGGTTCATGCCGTCCAGTTGCGCGGCCATTTCCCGGGCCAGGTTGGCGTCGGCAGTGAGCAGGCATTCGATGCCCAGGCTCATGTCATCCAGACGTCCGGCAGCATTCAGGCGCGGGCCGACAATAAAGCCGAGATCGGTGGAGGTAATGCGCGCAGCGTCTCGCTTGGCCACTTCAAGAATCGCTTTGATCCCCGGCCGTGCGCGCCCGGCGCGAATCCGCTCGAGGCCTTGATGCACCAGAATCCGGTTGTTGGCGTCCAGCGGCACCACATCGGCAACGCTGCCCAGCGCCACCAGATCGAGCAGTTCACCGATGTTCGGCTGCGGCTTGTTCTCGTACCAGCCGAGACTGCGCAAACGTGCACGCAACGCCATCAACACATAGAAAATCACCCCGACGCCGGCCAGTGCCTTGCTCGGGAATTCGCAGCCGGGCTGGTTCGGGTTGACCAGTGCATCGGCCAGCGGCAGTTCATCGCCAGGCAGGTGGTGGTCGGTGATCAGTACTTTGAGGCCGGCCTTTTTAGCAGCGGCCACGCCTTCGACGCTGGAGATGCCGTTGTCGACGGTGATCAGCAATTGCGGTTCGCGGGTCAGTGCGACCTCGACGATTTCCGGGGTCAGGCCGTAGCCATATTCGAAGCGGTTCGGCACCAGATAATCGACGTGCGCCGCACCGAGCAAGCGCAAACCAAGCATGCCGACGGTACTGGCGGTCGCCCCGTCCGCGTCGAAGTCGCCGACGATGAGGATGCGCTGGCGTTGCTCCAGCGCCGTCACCAGCAGGTCTACCGCCGCATCGATGCCCTTGAGTTGCTGAAACGGGATCAACCGCGCCAGGCTCTTGTCCAGCTCCGCCTCGGACTGCACGCCCCGCGCCGCGTACAAGCGGGTCAGCAAGGGTGGCAGATCACCGAGAAACGGCAGAGTGGCAGGCAGTTGACGAGGTTCGATACGCATGGGGTGACAGAGACTTCTCTTGATTACGTGGGATTATTGCGGTGGTGATGCGGGATCAGCCGCGCTCACCTTGCAGCCATTGCAACTGGACTTCGTGCTGACCACGGTCGTCGGTGACAAAGATCGTGCCTTCGCTGATCATCACGTCCCACTTGATGACGCGGGGCATGTCCTTGGCCAGCGTCTCCAGCACTTCCTGAGGGACGGCCGCGATGTTGACGTTTTTCAGGTTCTTGATCGCCGGGATCACCTTGGTTTCCCAGACGCGCAAGCTGCCGTAAGCGAGCAAGCTGGTGCGCTCGGTGCGACGCGAGCACCAGGTCAGGCGATCAGCGTCAGGCTGGCCAACTTCGATCCAGTGCAGAACACGGTCGTCCAGGCTCTTTTCCCACAGTGCAGGTTCATCCACGTCTGACAGACCGCGACCAAACGACAACTGCTCGTTGTACCAGAGGGCGTAGGCCAGCAGTCGCACGGTCATGCGCTCTTCGGTTTCCGAAGGGTGACGGGCGATGGTCTGCTTGACGCTCTCGTAGACACTGCGGTCGAGGTCGGTGAGGTTCAGTTCAAATTTGTAGGTAGTGGACGGCTGGGCCATGAACGGGCTTCTTGATACGAGGAAAGTCGGCAAGTCTAACCGATGCAGTAGGCAATCATCGAATTGATGGCGATCAAGCTGCGGCGTCTGACAGCCGGCTATGTTAAAACGCTGTATCTGCTTAGCCTTGTCCTACAGGATTCAGTATGCCGTTCGCCAACAAACCGCTCAGCGGTGTGAAAGTCATTGAATTGGGTACATTGATTGCCGGGCCGTTTGCCTCGCGCATTTGCGGCGAGTTCGGCGCCGAAGTGATCAAGATCGAATCGCCCGACGGCGGGGATCCATTGCGCAAGTGGCGAAAACTGTATGAAGGCACGTCGCTGTGGTGGTTCGTCCAGGCGCGCAATAAAAAGTCGCTGACGCTGAACCTCAAACACCCTGACGGCTTGGCGATCCTGAAAAAACTGCTCAGTGAAGCCGACATCCTCATCGAGAACTTCCGCCCCGGCGTGCTGGAAAAACTGGGCCTGGGTTGGGAAACCCTGCACGCGTTGAACCCGAAACTGGTGATGGTGCGCCTGTCCGGTTTTGGCCAGACCGGGCCGATGAAGGATCAGCCCGGCTTCGGTGCGGTGGGTGAGTCCATGGGCGGCTTGCGCTACATCACCGGTTTCGAGGACCGCCCACCGGTGCGCACCGGAATTTCCATTGGCGATTCGATTGCCGCGCTATGGGGCGTGATCGGCGCGCTAATGGCGCTGCGTCATCGCGAAGTCAATGGCGGCACAGGCCAGGTTGTCGATGTCGCGTTGTATGAAGCGATTTTCGCGATGATGGAAAGCATGGTGCCGGAGTTCGACGTGTTCGGTTTTATCCGCGAGCGCACCGGCAACATCATGCCCGGCATCACGCCCTCCTCTATCCACACCAGCGCCGATGGCAAACACGTGCAGATCGGCGCCAATGGTGACGCGATCTTCAAACGCTTCATGCTGATCATCGGCCGTGAAGACCTGGCCAATGACCCTACGCTGGCCAGCAACGACGGGCGTGACAATCGTCGCGACGAGTTGTACGGCGTGATCGATCGCTGGGTCAATTCGTTGCCGCTGCAATCCGTGCTCGACCTGCTCAATCAGGCCGAAGTACCGGCCAGCCGGATCTTCAGCGCCGAGGACATGTTCAGCGATCCGCAGTACCTGGCCCGAGAGATGTTCCTGCAGGCCAAGCTGCCCGGCGGCAAAGATTTCAAGATGCCGGGCATCGTGCCGAAACTCTCAGAGACACCCGGCAGTTCGGAATGGGTCGGACCGCAATTGGGTGAACACAATGCGCAGGTACTTCACGATCTTGGCTACGACGAGCGCCAGATCGCCAAGTTGCGCGAAGACGGAGCCATTTAAGCTGAAACGCCGGCAGACATCGCACACCAACCGCGCCCATCACTGGTGGACGTGGCGGTTGTTCGGCTTGTTGTTTTTACTCATGTTGTCGAACGGCGCGCAGGCGAAACCGACGCTGACCTGGTTACTGCGCGACCTGCCGCCCCTGACCATTTTTGAAGGCCCGAAAAAAGGCCAGGGTGTCATTGATCACCTCATGCCGATGCTGATTGCCGGCATGCCGCAATACGAACACAAGTTGATGCGAGTCAATCGAGCCCGAGGCATCCAGATGCTTCACGAAGCCTCCTTCACCTGCGACCCGTCGCTGATCTGGAGCAAGGAGCGCGCGCAATGGATCGCGTATTCCATCCCGGCCTTCCGCGCCGTCAGTAATGGGCTGGTGGTGCGTCAGAAAGATCGCGAAGTGTTGGCACCGTTTCTCGTGGAAGGTGAAATCGATCTGGCATCGCTTCTAGCCAATGGCCAAGTGAAAATCGGTGTCGTGGCGGAACGCAGTTACGGTGCAATAGTCGATGACTTGCTGCGCCAGGCCCCCACGGACGCCCTGACGCCTCATTACGGCAACGAGGCCCTGAACAATCTGCTGCTGATGCAGCGCCTGGGACGATTACAGGTGGTGCTGGGCTATTGGCCAGAAATTCGTTATCAGGCTCATCTGGCGCAAATCGCCGAAGACGAGTTGCTGTTTTATCCGATCCGCGGCACCGGTAAATACCTGTCGGGCTACATCGGCTGCTCCGACACACACCAGGGCCGTCAGGCAATCAGCGAAATAAACCAACTGCTGCGCACCCTTCCCCACGATCAACTGAACCAGTTGTACGCCGACTGGCTGGACCCCGCGATGCGAAGTGACTACCTCGAACAGGCCCGATCGTTCTTCGAGCAACAAGCGGCGCCATGAGCAAATCGCAGACAAAAGAAACCCCGAGAAGTGGGGAGACGACTCGGGGTTAAACGTGGCCTACATAAAGACCCGTAGCAGCAAGCGACAAGCACCGGAGCACAATGCTTGATCCTGCTGTTACCGGGTCTGACTGACAGGGATGCAGGAAGGTTCCCACAAAAAATATTTCATCTTTACAGCGCCGCACGTTTATCCAGCGCGGCGTTGCGCAATGCCGCGATCACACAGGGTTCCAGCCTTCCCTCCGCAATCAGAACGTCGCGGTGCAAACCGTCAACGACATCGGTCAACTGGCGCTTGTCGGTCAGTTGTGCCTGATTGAATTCGCGTTCCACCACAATGGCGCCGTGACTGTTCTTCAAGGTCACCAGGCATTCGCCATGGGAACCGTTTGGAGACAACGAAACCTGATACGGGCTCAGAGCCTCACCGAGCAATAGACTGATACTTTCCATCTCGATCTCCACTCAATAGTCCGAAAACTGTGTGCCTGGGGCGTGTTCACAATAAATGACCACCGGCCCGAGAAGAAAGTTCTGCATACCGATCGCTCCGCTCCTGGAGTCACCGGTCTGTCAGAGCATGCACGGCGAAGATGACAGAAAAATAACCGTCCCCGTCAAACCTGGAGAGTTGGCGAAGCGGCGCTCAGGTAACTGTCGAGCAAACCGCGCATCAGCACCGCCGACACCGGGGTTTGCAGGCGCCCCAGCAGCCGCAGGCGGTGTTCACACAGCAAAGGCTCTAGATCGTTCAGCAGGCTTGGCGCGACCGCCCCCAGCAGGATCAACGCACGCGCCTCATGCCGTGTCGCCAGATGATGAATCAGCGCCAGGCCATCGCCACCCTTGAGTTGCGGATCGCAAATGGCGATGTCGACCGCGCCGCGATGGCCCAGCGAAGACAGCGCAGAGGCCAGCGACGGCGCCGTCAGCACGTCATAGATGCCAATGGCATTGAGCATTTGATGCAATGCCATCAGCTGGAACGGATTGGGTTCAAGTATCAGGACTTTAAGCGAGCGCATAAGCGACCTCTGGAGGCGACAATCGCGGACTCTCACCGCAGTTGTTGTCACTCTAGGGCAGCCGTCCTAAGCCTCCCATCGGAAAAGTAGTCGCGTCTTATAGGACATTTCCCATCTTCATTGCAGACATCGACACCCGCTCTCTGTACGACGCAGGGTGATGTCCGTCCAGCCCCCCAAAAGTCCACGCAGTTTGCCGTCGGCGCTGTAGAACGGCACTGTCCACTGATAGACCTCGCGGGGACCACTCTTGAATTGCAATCGGCGCTTGCTGAAGCGCGACTTGCGGGTACGCAACTGCACCAGGAACTCGTCGTGCAGCATCAGCGCCGTAGCCTGCGGCAGCGCGTCAACCTCGATCAGCAACTTCCCCAGCACCTGATCCAGTCGAATCGACAAGGCCTCCTCATAGCTGCGATTGCACATGATCAGCCGCCCTTGCAGATCACGGACGAACACCGGGTCGGGCATGGAGTCGATCAACGCGTGCTGAAACGCCAGTTGATCGCCCAGATCCTTTTCCGCCGCGCGACGCAGTTTGATCACGGCCGTCAGTCGCCGATTCCATATCAGGAAAAGCAGGCCAAACACGCCGAGTCCGCCCATGCCCCAGCAACCCCATTCGAGCATCTGCTGCCAGACCGACGGCACGGGCACCGGTGCAACACCCTCAAGCCATTTCAGCCGGATCGCCCGTAACTCCGCCGCAGGAAAAGCCTCAAGGGCCTTGTTGAGAATACTCAAGAGCACTGGCATGCCTTTACGCACGGCCAGGTTATCCGCTTCCCATTTACCTTCGACCAGACCGCCCACCTTGAGCAACCCCAAAGGATACAGCTGAGCGCCGATTTCGTTCTCGATGGTGGCGTAAGCTTCACCGCTCTCGACCAGTGCTCGCGCCTCAGCGTAGGTCTTGACCGAGCGAATCTCGATCGACGGGAAGTCACGCCGGATCATGTCTTCCAGCGCATGCCGGGCCGGCAGCACCAACACCCGTTGACTCAATTGCTCAAAAGCCTCCAGCCGGGGCGCGTCAGCGCGGCCGACAAACACCCAGCCCGCACCACCAAATGCATGGCTGTAATCCAGAAACGCCTTGCGCTCCTCGCTCATGGCCAGGGTCGTACTGATATCCGCCGATCCGCTTTCCAGACGTTCGAGCATGTGATCGGTGGAAAACGACTCCTGATGCACAAAACGCAACCCGGTCATCGCCGTCACGCGCTTGAGTACATCATTATTCAAGCCGCTCCACTGCCCGTGCTCATCCTGGAACAGATACAACGGGTACTGCAACGACGTCACCTTCACCTCGGGGTTGTCTCGAATCCACTGACGCTCGTGCGCAGCCAGTTCGATGGGCTGGACCCTGGAAGTCGCGGCATCGTCATGCAGCGCCAGTTGCGCCGCCTCGCTGCTGCGCATCAAAGCCAGTAATCCGAACAAGAACAGCCCACTCAGTGCCGGTTTCAAACCTCTATAAAACAGCATTGCCACTTCCTTCGTGATCGACTCACCCGTCCTTCGTGGGTGAAAACCCGCACAGTGTGGCAGCAGAAACAAAAAAGCCCGTCAGGAGACGGGCTTCAAAATGTGACAGCTTTTACCGGCTTAAAGCGGCTTGCCGCGGTTGCCATGCTGGCTGACAAAGGCTTGCACGGCTTTCAGCTCGTTTGGCAAAACGGTGCAACGCTCGTTTCGCTCAAACAAATCAGAAAGATGTGCAGGTAGCTCGAGCGCTTTTCCTACACCGGCTTTCTCTACCGCATCCGGGAATTTCACCGGATGTGCGGTGCCGAGAATCACCATCGGGATATCGAGGCTACGACGGCATTCGCGCGCGGCCTTGACGCCGATCGCGGTATGCGGATCCAGCACTTCACCGGTCTGCTCGTAAACTTCGGCGATGGTTTCGCAGGTTTGCGCGTCGTCCACGGCCAGCGAGTCGAACAGCTTGCGGGCTTCGGTCCAGCGTTCTTGCTCGACGCTGAAACCACCACCCTGCTTGAACGTGTCCATCAGACCGGCGATGGCCGCGCCGTTGCGACCGTGCAGGTCGAACAGCAGGCGTTCGAAGTTCGACGAGACCATGATGTCCATCGACGGCGACAGCGTGGCGTGCAGGGTTTCCTTGACGTACTGATTGCCGCTCATGAAGCGGTGCAGGATGTCGTTGCGGTTGGTGGCGACGATCAACTGGTTGATCGGCAGGCCCATGTTGCGCGCCAGGTAACCGGCGAAGATGTCGCCAAAGTTGCCGGTCGGCACCGAGAACGACACCGAACGCGCCGGACCGCCCAACTGCAGGGCCGCGTGGAAGTAGTAGACGATCTGGGCCATGATCCGCGCCCAGTTGATCGAGTTCACCGCCACCAGACGCGTGCCTTTGAGGAAGCTCTGGTCGGCGAAGCTCGCCTTGACCATTTCCTGGCAGTCATCGAAGTTGCCTTCGATGGCGATGTTGTGGATGTTCTCGCCGAAAATCGTGGTCATCTGGCGACGCTGCACTTCGGACACACGGTTGTGCGGGTGCAGAATGAAGATGTCGACGTTTTCGCAGTGCTTGCAGCCTTCGATGGCCGCCGAGCCGGTGTCACCCGAGGTGGCGCCGACGATGACCACGCGCTCACCGCGTTTTTCCAGCACGTAGTCGAGCAGACGACCGAGCAGTTGCAGAGCGAAGTCCTTGAACGCCAAAGTCGGGCCGTGGAACAACTCCAGCACCCATTCGTTGCCGTTCAACTGACGCAGCGGCGCCACGGCGCTGTGCGAGAACACACCGTAGGTTTCTTCAAGGATCTTTTTGAAATCGGCATCCGGAATGCTGCCGGTAACGAACGGACGCATCACCCGGAAGGCCAGCTCGTGATACGGCAGGCCGGCCCACGAAGCGATTTCTTCCTGAGTGAAACGTGGCAGGTTTTCCGGAACGTACAGACCGCCGTCGGTGGCGAGACCGGCCAGCAGGACGTCTTCGAAATTCAGGGCCGGTGCCTGGCCGCGGGTACTGATGTAACGCATGACTGACTCCAATGGAGAGTGTTCACGACACCCGCCCCGTGCACGGGACGGGTGCAGGACAACGACTTAGTTCAGGTGCTCGACGCGGATCCGGACAACCGGACCATTCACGCCGGCCAGGGCTTCGAGGGCGGCGATCGCATCGTTGATACGTTGCTCGACCACGCGGTGGGTCAGCAGGATCATCGGCACCAGACCGTCTTGCTCTTCAACTTCCTTCTGCATGATCGACTCGATGTTGATGCCGCGCTCCGAGAGGATGCTCGCCACCTGAGCCAGTACACCCGGATGGTCCTTGGCCTGGATGCGCAGGTAGTAGGCGCTTTCGCAGGCTTCGATCGGCAGGATCGGATGGGCCGACAGCGAATCCGGCTGGAATGCCAGGTGCGGTACGCGGTTTTCCGGGTCGGAAGTCATGGCGCGAACCACGTCGATCAGGTCGGCAATTACCGACGAGGCGGTTGGCTCCATGCCGGCGCCAGCGCCGTAGAACAGCGTCGAACCAGCCGCATCACCGTTGACCATCACCGCGTTCATCACGCCGTTGACGTTGGCGATCAGGCGATCGGCCGGGATCAGCGTCGGGTGCACGCGCAACTCGATGCCGGCGGCAGTGCTGCGCGCCACGCCGAGGTGCTTGATGCGGTAGCCCAGCGCTTCGGCGTAGTTGACGTCGGCGGTGGTCAGTTTGGTGATGCCTTCGGTGTAAGCCTTGTCGAATTGCAGCGGAATGCCGAACGCGATGGAGGCCAGAATCGTCAGTTTGTGCGCGGCGTCGATGCCTTCAACGTCGAAGGTCGGATCGACTTCGGCGTAACCCAGTGCCTGGGCTTCGGCCAGCACGTCTTCGAAGGTACGGCCCTTCTCGCGCATTTCGGTGAGGATGAAGTTACCGGTGCCGTTGATGATCCCGGCGACCCAGTTGATGCGGTTGGCGGACAGGCCTTCACGGATCGCCTTGATCACCGGAATGCCACCGGCCACGGCCGCTTCGAATGCCACGATCACGCCTTTCTCGCGTGCCTTGGCGAAAATCTCATTACCGTGAACGGCAATCAGAGCCTTGTTCGCGGTGACCACATGCTTGCCATTCTCGATGGCCTTGAGTACCAGCTCGCGGGCAACGGTGTAGCCGCCCATCAGCTCTATGACGATGTCGATCTCAGGGTTCGTGGCCACTTCGAAGACATCGTTGGTAATCGCAATACCGGTCGTCTGGAACTGAGGCTTTGGCGTGCGCATGGCAATTTGTGCCACTTCGATTCCACGCCCGGCACGACGAGCAATTTCCTCGGCGTTGCGCTGAAGTACGTTGAAGGTACCGCCACCGACGGTCCCTAACCCACAGATGCCTACTTTGACCGGATTCACTGTGAACTCCCCATAAAACGGCCGACGCGGGGTCGGCCGGAAAACAACCGCGTGCTCGCGGCTCTCTATTGATGGCCCGGCGATGCAGCTGCCGGACCATGATCGTCACGGCTGACCGTGACGATGCGAATCACTTCGCGCCCAGTGCCAGTTTGGCGACTTGTGGCGCAGGCTGGTAGCCCGGAATCACTTGTCCGTCAGCCAAAACGATGGCCGGTGTGCCGTTCACGCCGATCGACTGACCTAGGGCGAACTGCTTGGAAACCGGGTTATCGCACTTGGCGGCCTTGATCTCCTTGCCATCGACCATTTTGTCCATGGCGGCTTTCTTGTCTTTCGAGCACCACACGGCTTGCAGTTGCTCGTCACCCGGCGAGTTCAGACCCTGGCGCGGGAACGCAACGTAACGCACTTCGATGCCGCGCTTGTTCAGCTCCGGCACTTCGGCGTGCAGCTTGTGGCAGTACGGGCAGGTGGTGTCGGTGAACACGGTGATGTGCGACTTGGTTTCGCCCACGGCCGGGTAGACCACGGTTTCGGCCACCGGGATGGCATTGATCAGTTTGGAGATGCCCAGGCGTTCGGTCTTCTCGGTCAGGTTGACCGGTTTGCCGTCCTTGAGCTGGAACAGGTAACCCTGAACGATGTACTGGCCATCGGCGCTGGCGTAGAGCACGCGGCTGCCCTTGAGCTTGACTTCGTACATGCCCGGCAACGGGCTGGCGCTGATGCTTTCTACCGGAACCTCGAGTTCGAGTTTTTCCAGGCTTTGACGAATGGCTTTGTCGGCCGCGTCATCGGCGACGGCAAAGGTACTGACCAACGCAATGGCTGCGGCGGCGAAAATCTGGGTCAGACGCATGAGAACTCCTGAAGGCGGACAAATGGATCGATCAGAACGCCCGTGCCGGAACACCGGGTCATAACCGTCCATCGTGCAAACCGGCAAAGCCTAACACATAAGGTCACGGTGGCCGAATGCGCCTGTCGCCACTCTTTCAGGACTGCACAGATCCTTGTGGGAGCGAGCCTGCTCGCGAAAGCGGTGTGTCAGCTAAATGAACGCTGACTGACACTCCCTCTTCGCGAGCAGGCTCGCTCCCACAGGAATTTTTGTTCAGCCGCGCGGGTGGTGTTTGGCGTGCAGATCCTGCAATCGAGCGCGGGCGACATGGGTGTAGATCTGTGTAGTAGAGAGGTCGCTGTGGCCGAGCAACATCTGCACCACGCGCAAATCCGCGCCATGGTTGAGCAAGTGCGTGGCAAACGCATGGCGCAAGGTGTGCGGCGACAGCGACTTGCCGATCCCGGCAACCTTGGCCTGGTGCTTGATCCGGTGCCAGAAGGTCTGGCGGGTCATCTGCTCGCCACGCTGACTGGGAAACAGCACATCGCTGGGGCGGCCACCGAGCAATTCGCTACGACCATCACGCATATAGCGCTCGACCCAGACGATCGCCTCTTCGCCCATGGGCACCAGCCGTTCCTTGCTGCCCTTGCCCATCACCCGCAACACACCTTGACGCAGGTTGACCTGTTCCAGCGTCAGGCTGACCAGTTCTGTCACGCGCAAACCACAGGCATACAACACTTCGAGCATGGCGCGGTCTCGCTGACCAATGGCTTCGCTCAGGTCCGGCGCTTTAAGCAACGCCTCGACGTCGGCTTCCGACAGCGATTTGGGCAGAGGCCTACCGAGTTGCGGCATGTCGACGCGCAATGTCGGGTCGACGCTGATCATCTTTTCCCGCAGCAAATAGCGATAAAAGCCACGCACCCCGGAAAGAAATCTGGCAGTGGAGCGCGGTTTGTAGTTCTGCTCCAGACGCCAGGCCAAGTGATCAAGGATCAGCTCACGGCCGGCATTGATCAGTTCCAGGTTTTTCTCCTGCAACCAGCCATTGAACAGCGCCAGATCACTGCGATAGGCGCCGCGGGTGTTATCGGACAGGCCTTTCTCCAGCCATAAAGCGTCGAGGAATTGATCAATCAGTGGATGGTCGATGGCAGGCATGGGCGCTCAAGTCACACAGCCTCAAGACTGTGCGCAAATGTAGAGTGAACTGTAGGAATGGGCGCTAGTCTTTCATAGCCCGCTAATTCAAGGAACAGGGAGCATCAATGAACGAGCAGCAAATTCTCTTGGCATTTGGCGGGATCGGCGCGGCCGCGCTGGGTTGCCAATGGCTGGCCTGGCGCCTGAAGTTGCCGGCGATTCTGTTTCTGTTGCTGACGGGGATTCTGGTCGGCCCGGTGCTGGGCTGGCTCGATCCACAGGAGATGTTCGGGCCGCTGCTGATGCCGCTGGTGTCGCTGGCGGTCGCGCTGATTCTATTCGAGGGCAGCTTGACCCTGCACCTGTCGGAGTGGAAGGAGATCGGCAGCGTCGTCCATCGACTGGTGACCATTGGCGCGATCTCGACCTGGATCGTCATCGCGGTCGCCACGCATTTTCTGCTCGGCTTCGACTGGATGCTGGCCATCCTGTTCGGCAGCCTGACACTGGTCACCGGCCCGACCGTCATCGTGCCGATGCTGCGCGTGGTGCGGCCGAAAGCCTCGATCGCCAACATTTTGCGCTGGGAGGGCATCGTTATCGACCCGATCGGCGCCCTCCTCGCCGTGGTGGTTTACAGCTTCATCATTGCCAGCGCCGAAGGGCACGGCCTCAAGCAGAGTCTGTTCACCTTTGGCGGGGTGATTCTCTGCGGCGCGGTGTTCGGCATTGTCGGTGGCTGGCTGCTCGGCACCGTGATCCGCCGGCAATGGCTGCCGGAGTATCTGCATAACCTCGCCTCGCTGGCGGCGGTGCTGGGGATTTTCATTGCCGCCAACGAAGTGATGCATGAATCCGGCCTGCTGGCGGTAACGCTGATGGGCATGTGGCTGGCGAACATGAAAGGTGTGGATGTACGGCACATCCTGCACTTCAAGGAAAACCTCAGTGTGCTGCTGATTTCCGGGCTGTTCATCCTGTTGGCGGCGCGCCTGGATTTGTACGCGCTGATCGGACTGGGGCCGCTCGTGCTGATTCTGCTGTTGGTGATTCAACTGATCGCTCGACCGCTGAACGTGCTGCTCAGCACGGCCGGTTCCAGCCTGAGTTGGCGTGAGCGCGCGTTGCTGTGCTGGATTGCGCCGCGCGGGATCGTTGCAGCGGCGGTGTCGGCGATTTTCGCGATTCGCCTGCATGAGGCCGGGCACGAGGGAGCATTGCTGCTGGTGCCGCTGACGTTTGCGGTGATCATCGGCACTGTGGTCCTGCAAAGTGCGACTGCGCGGCCACTGGCCCGACTGCTCAAGGTCGCGGAGCCGGCGCCGAGCGGATTTCTGATCGTCGGCGCCAACAGCCCCGCGCGCGATTTGGCCAAGTCGTTGCAGCAACTGGGCAGTCGCGTGCTGCTGACCGATTCGAGCTGGGAAAATATTCGTGCGGCGCGCATGGAAGGATTACCGACTTACTTCGGCAATCCGGCCTCGCAACATGCCGATGCGCATCTGGATCTGGTCGGACTGGGGCATTTGCTGGCGCTGTCGCCGTCGGGTGAACTCAATACCCTGGCGGCGATGCGCTTTCGGCATGATTTCGGCCATCAGCGCCTGTTCGGTCTGGCCAGCGGCCATGAAAGCCGCCGCAGTGACAAGCACCGCGCCAGCCTTGAACATCGTGGCAATCAGTTGGGCAGCGAGGCGTTTACTTACGCGAAACTCGCCAGCCAGATGGGCCAGGGTGCGGAGTTATACAGCACGACGCTGACGGATGGTTTTGGCTGGGAGGATTACCGCGCGCTGCATGGTAATCGTGCGACCTTGCTGTTTATGCGCGATGACAGCGGGTGGGTGCATGTGGTGACGCCGGAGACTGCTTTGAAACCAGGATCCGGGTGGACGCTGCTGGCGTTGATTCAGCCTGAGGCCAGCGGCGCCTGAGCTGACGCCTTCGCGAGCAAACTCGCTCCCACAGGGTTCGTGTCGAACATAAAAACTGTGAACGACACACTTCCTGTGGGAGCGAGCTTGCTCGCGAAAGGCTCGACTCTAATCTGGATCAGGCAGCAAACCCGGGCAGCACCGGCACCGGCCGCTTGTCATCATCAATAGCAACAAAACTGAACTGCCCATGAATCGCCTTCTCGCGGCCATCACAGCTCATGCTCTCGACAAACACTTCCACCTCGACCTTGAGGCTGGTATTGCCGACCTTGATCACCTTCCCGACCAGCTCGACGATGGAACCGGCCGGGATCGCGTGGTTGAAGTCGATACGGTCAGTCGACACGGTGACCAGTGGCAAGCGGCAGAAACGCGTGGCGGTGATGAAGGACACTTCATCCATCCATGCCAGCGCTGTGCCGCCGAACAAGGTGTTGTGGTGGTTGGTGGTCGGCGGGAAGACGGCTTTGGTTACGCGAGTTACCGAGAGTTCGGTACGGCGCTGGATTTCCTGGTCGCGGGGAGTCATGGTTCTGGCCTGAAACGAAAATACGTTGAATAAATTGCAGGCAACAAAAAAGCAGCCCGTAGGCTGCTTTTTTCTGCATCGGAAGCTGGGCTTAAGCCAGTTTTTCCTTGATGCGAGCTGCTTTACCCGACAGGTCGCGCAGGTAGTACAGCTTGGCTTTACGTACGTCACCGCGACGTTTAACAGCCATGCTGTCGATCTGCGGGGAGTAGGTCTGGAAAGTACGTTCTACACCAACACCGTTGGAGATTTTACGAACGGTGAACGCACTGTTCACGCCGCGGTTACGCTTGGCGATTACAACGCCTTCGAACGCTTGCAGACGGGAACGATCGCCTTCCTTCACTTTCACCTGAACGACAATAGTGTCGCCTGGGGCGAAGGTAGGGATTTCTTTGGTCATCTGCTCTGCTTCGAGTGCAAGGATGATTTTGTTGGTCATGCTGTGCTCCTAAGGTAAATCGTTCGATCTACCATCGATACGTTGTTAACTATCGTCCCGCTCGCGGATGTATTCCTCGAGCAGCTTCTTCTCTTCTCCAGAAAGCGAGCGGCTTTCCAGAAGATCGGCGCGTCGTTCAAAGGTCCTACCAAGGGACTGCTGTAAACGCCAACGCCGGATATGCGCGTGATTGCCACTCAGCAACACGTCGGGAACACGCTGATCCGCATACACCTCAGGTCGGGTGTAGTGCGGGCAATCCAGCAGACCATCCGTAAAGGAATCTTCCTCAGCGGAATCCGCATGCCCTAAAGCTCCAGGCAGCAGTCGTGTAACCGCATCGATCAGGACCATGGCCGGCAGCTCGCCGCCAGACAGTACATAGTCGCCAATCGACCACTCTTCATCGACATGAGCCTCAATAAAGCGCTCGTCAATGCCTTCATAGCGGCCGGCAATCAGGATCAATGCATCCGATTGTGCCAGCTCGCGTACCGCCGACTGAGTCAGTTGACGGCCTTGGGGGGACAGGTAAATCACCTTCGCCGCCTCCCCGGCTGCTGCCTTGGCCTGAACCAGAGCATCTTCCAGGGGTTTGATCTTCATCACCATGCCCGGACCACCGCCAAACGGGCGATCGTCCACAGTGTGATGCCGATCCGTCGTGTAATCTCGCGGATTCCAACAGGTCAGCTGCAAGAGCCCCTGTTTGACCGCACGACTGGTGATGCCGTAGTCGCCGATGGCGGAAAACATCTCGGGAAACAAACTGATCACTTCTACGCGCAAATTAGCCACGTTTAGAAGTCCGCGTCCCAATCCACCTTCATCTCGCCCGCGGCCAGGTCGACAGCCAACACGCATTGCTCCGTATAGGGCAACAGGCGTTCGCGATCATCCAGGCTGCCAGCGCAAGGCTTGACGACCATTACATCATTGGCGCCGGTTTCCAGAAGATGATCGATTTTCCCGAGCAATTGCCCAAGGGTGTCGATGACCTTCAGACCTTCCAGCTGGTACCAGTAGTACTCGCCTTCGGTCAATTCAGCGAACAGATTGCGCGGCACGCAGATCTCATAACCGGCCAGAAGACGAGCTTCTTCACGATCATCAAGACCCTTGAGCTTTGCGACCAGAAACTTGTCGTTCCCGCGTCCACTGACCAGCTCGACCTGTTTCACATTGCCTTCGCGCTTGAGCGTCCAGGTTTTGTACTGCAACAGGTTTTCAGTCGGATCAGTAAAGGAATAAACCTTCACTTCGCCGCGAACGCCATGAACAGAATAAATTTTGCCAATAACGATCAAATCATCGGCAACAGCAGGCGTCGCGTTCATATTGCTCAGGCCGCAGCCTTGGCAGATTCCTTCAACAACTGAGCAACGCGCTCAGAAGGTTGTGCACCAACGCTCAGCCAGTAGGCTACGCGCTCTTGGTTCACGGACAGACGGGTTTCCTGACCACGTGCAACAGGGTTGAAGAAACCAACCTGTTCTTTGTGGGAGCCGTCACGCGGGTTACGCGAGTCGGTTACGGTCAGGTGGTAAAACGGGCGCTTTTTGGAGCCGCCAAGGGCAAGACGGATTGTTAGCATGTGAACATCGTTCCTGTAGTCGGTGCTGCAAATCTAAATGCACAGCGGGCATGGGTGCCCGAAAGGCCGCATATTCTAAGGAATATCCGGATTTTTGCAAATGACTTTTTCCGGCGCCTATGGCATGCCGTGCAGATCTGCATATAGAGCCGTCGATGAAAACGGCCAGTCAGCTCCCGCCGAGTGCGGGTTTGCTGTTGATCCCGCATCCTTGCGGGGCCTGCGCCGGTGCGACGACCGGCGAGATTCCAGTATCCCGTCTCACCCATTTCACTCACTTTTGGCGAGTGAAATGGATGAGACGGGACACCTTACATTTTTGGCATGCCGCCGCCGGGCAACATTCCGCCCATGCCACGCATCATTTTCGCCATACCGCCCTTGGCGGAGAATTTCTTCATCATCTTCTGCATCTGCTTGTGTTGCTTGATCAAGCGACCGATGTCCTGCACCTGGGTGCCGGAACCCATGGCGATCCGACGCTTGCGCGAACCGCTGATCAGCTCAGGGTCGCGGCGCTCGGCCGGGGTCATGGAGTTGATGATGGCTTCCATCTGCTTGAACTGCTTCTCTGCGGCGTTCTGGGCATTGCCCATTTGCGACAGGTTGACGCCGCCGATGCTCGGCAGTTTGTCCATGAGCCCGCCGAGGCCGCCCATGTTCTTCATTTGTTGCAGCTGATCGCGGAAGTCTTCTAGGTCGAAGCCCTTGCCCTTCTTCAGCTTCTTGGCCAGTTTGTCGGCCTTGTCCTTGTCGAGCGTCGCTTCAGCCTGTTCGATCAGGCTGAGCACGTCGCCCATGCCGAGAATCCGCGAGGCGATACGCTCAGGGTGGAACGGATCGAGCGCTTCGCTCTTCTCGCCCATACCGATGAACTTGATCGGCTTGCCGGTGATGGCGCGCACAGAGAGGGCGGCACCGCCACGGGCGTCGCCGTCGACCTTGGTCAGGATCACACCGGTCAGCGGCAGTGCATCACCGAAGGCCTTGGCCGTGTTGGCCGCATCCTGACCGGTCATGGCGTCAACCACGAACAGGGTTTCGACCGGGTTGATCGCGGCGTGCAACGCCTTGATCTCACCCATCATCTCTTCGTCGATGTGCAGACGACCGGCGGTATCGACGATGACCACGTCGATGAATTTCAGTTTTGCTTCTTTAATAGCTGCGGTGGCGATGTCGACCGGCTTCTGGCTCAGGTCGGACGGGAAGAACGTCACGCCGATGTCGTTGGCCAGGGTTTCCAGCTGCTTGATCGCCGCAGGACGGTAGACGTCCGCCGACACGACCATGACCGACTTCTTCTTGCGCTCTTTAAGGAAGCGCGCCAGTTTGCCAGCGGTGGTGGTTTTACCCGCACCTTGCAAACCGGCCATCAGAATCACGGCGGGCGGCACAGCGCTTAGATTCAAATCTTCGTTGGCCGCACCCATCAGGCTTTCGAGTTCGGCCTGGACGATCTTCACGAACGCCTGGCCCGGCGTCAGGCTGCGCGACACCTCGGTGCCGACAGCGCGCTCCTTGACCGAATTGACGAAGTCCTTGACCACCGGCAGAGCGACGTCGGCTTCGAGCAACGCCATGCGCACTTCACGCAGGGTGTCTTTGATGTTGTCCTCGGTCAGCTTCGCCTTGCCGGTGACATGGCGCAGCGTCTGCGAGAGACGGTCGGTTAAGTTTTCAAACATTGCGCGATCCTTTCAGGCCCTGTGTAGACCGGGATAATGGCGGCCCAGACCGGAATCAACATGTGCTCGGCGAGCCTGCGGCGTGGGCAGGTCGCGGATTATAGCGAAGACTGCGGCTGGCGGACACCTCGCTGTCAGCTTCCTGAGTCTTTCGTGCCATGGCGGTTCTATGCCAAACTCAGCCCCTTTCGGGCCTGCCTAACAGGATTTATGCTCCCCTTGTCACCCAGTTTATTGACCACTCTCGCCGCCGCCCTTCTATATGCCGCTGCGACCCTTTATCAGAGCACTCGTCTGGCCACTGGTGCCAAGGCGAACAAACGCCTGCTGGTTAGCCTCGGCGCTCTCGCCGTGGTGGCCCACGCTGCCAGTCTGCTCACGCACCTACTGACCCCGATCGGTCTGGGCCTGGACTTCTTCAGCGCCTCGAGCCTGATTGCCGCGGCAGTGATCGCGCTGACACTGATTGCCTGCTCGCGAATCCCGGTGGAAAACCTGCTGGTGCTGCTATTTCCGCTGGGCGCGATCACCGTGCTGCTGGCGCAGTTCGCGCCGACCGGCACGGTGCAGATCATCGACGAAGAGCCGGGCATCCTCGCGCACATTCTGTTGTCGATCCTCGCCTACGGCATGTTTACCATCGCGGTGTTCCAGGCCTTGCTGCTGCTGGTGCAAGACCACCAACTCAAGCACAAGCACCCGTCCGGGTTGATCAAGAATTTCCCGCCGCTGCAAACCATGGAAAGCCTGCTGTTCGGCTTCCTCTGGGCCGGCTGGACACTGCTGTCGCTGTCGCTGATTTCCGGCTGGCTGTTCGTCGAGAACCTGTTCGCCCAGCATCTGGTGCACAAGACCCTGCTGGCCTGCCTGGCCTGGATCGTCTTCAGCGTGTTGTTGTGGGGCCGCAATCGTCTCGGCTGGCGCGGTCACAAGGCGATTCGCTGGACCCTCGCCGGTTTCTGCCTGCTGATGTTGGCGTATTTCGGCAGCAAACTGGTTCGTGAATACATCCTGCACATCTGACGGGCGGCATAAATGGACGGTTTGCCCCTAGGGCCGATGCTCGCGGTATTTGTCCTGCTGATTTTATGGTCGGGGCTGTTTACCGCCGTCGAAATCGCGCAGCAGTACCTGCTCGCGCAACGCATCGCCTCGCGCGCCAGCGATAAGCCGCTGGCGAAGCTGAGCTTCCCGCTCGACAGCCTTATTCTCTGCAACACCCTGTGCCGCGCTCTCGCGGTCGTCATCGCGACACTGCTGGCGATTTTCCTCTGCGAAGAAAACGGCCCATGGGCTGCGTGCCTCGGTGCCGGGGCAATCCTGCTGGTGTTCGCCGATTACTTCCCACGTACCGTCGCTCAGCGTTACCCCGATGCGGTGCTGGCGTTCGGCAATACCTTGCTGGCGGTGCCGCTGAAGATTGTTTATCCGTTTGCCTGGCTGTTCAGCCGTATCAGCGGTTTGCTGATGAGTCCGTTTGCGCGCAAGGTTCAGGTCGTGCAGCAAAGCGAAGATGACTCTCCCGTCGATCGCTACGACGATCCAGAGCATCCAGCGCGCGCGCACCCGGTCTCAGGCATTCATGCGCTGGACAATATTACGGTCAACGACATTCTGGTGCCGCGCAGTGACGTCGACGGCATCAACCTCGATGACTCGATCGAAGAAATCATCGAACAACTGCGGCATAACAAGCGCACACGCCTGCCGGTGTTCCATAGCGACATCAATCAGGTTGAAGCGGTGCTCAACACCCGGCAGATCCGGCACCTGCTGAACAACGGCGATCTGTCGCGCGAAGCGCTGCTGGCCGCCAGTTACGAACCGTACTTCGTGCCGGAAAGCACGCCGCTGCAACTGCAACTGCTGAACTTCCACAAGCAGCAGCGGCGCCTCGGCATGGTCGTGGATGAGTACGGCGAAGTGCTCGGCATCGTCACGCTGGAAGACATTCTCGAAGAAATCGTCGGCGAGTTTGAAAGCGAGCACAGTCTGGATAATCCGCATATTCATCCACAGGGCGATGGCCGCATGGTCATTGACGGTGCCGCGTCGATCCGCGAGTTGAACAAGTGCCTGGGTTGGCATTTGCCGAGCGATGGGCCGAAAACGCTGAATGGGCTGGTGACTGAAGCATTGGAGACGATTCCGGAAAGTGCCGTTTGCTTGAAGATCGGGCGTTATCGGCTGGAGATTCTTGAGACTGAAGAGAACCGGGTTAGCAAAGTGCTGATTTGGCATACCTCTTCTGTGCCTGCTTTGGTGCCTGCCCGATAAAAATCAAAAGATCGGGCCGCGTTCGGACGATCTTTTGCTCTTGTTTGATTGTTAGCCTCCTTCCTATAATCGAAACGCTTATCCAAGCCCCCGCCAAACCTTGTGCTTACCCCGCACCCAACAGGTTTCGGCCATTTCTGTTGTACTCCGGCGACTGTTCCTACCTGAAACAGCGACCGCGCCTCATCCCACATCCCTGGGTGCTCGACCATAATAATTCGCTCCAATGGAGCTCATGACTGTCAGGGATCACCGCATGACGACCAGTACCGCTTACAGCGCCACCGCGCCTGCCCAGCCGACCAACTCCGCCACCCGCGTGGCCACGGCAAGTTTTATCGGCACGGCCATCGAGTTCTACGACTTCTATGTTTACGCCACCGCCGCCGCTTTGGTGATCGGGCCGGTGTTCTTTCCACAGACCTCTGGCACCGCGCAGATGCTGTCGGCGTTCCTGACCTTCGGCATTGCCTTCCTCGCTCGACCGCTGGGTTCGGCGCTGTTCGGCCACTTCGGTGACCGTATCGGGCGCAAGTCGACGCTGGTGGCCTCGCTGCTGTTGATGGGCGTGTGTACGACGCTGATTGGCGTACTGCCGGGCTACGCCACCATCGGCGCATGGGCGCCGATTCTGCTGTGCGTGCTGCGTTTCGGCCAAGGGTTGGGATTGGGTGGCGAATGGGGCGGTGCCGCCCTGCTCGCCACGGAAAACGCGCCGAAGGGCAAACGTGCGTGGTTCGGCATGTTCCCGCAGCTCGGGCCTTCGATTGGTTTTCTCGCAGCAAACGGGCTGTTCCTGACCCTGGCCATGACTCTCACTGACGAGCAGTTCCGCAGTTGGGGCTGGCGGATTCCGTTTCTGCTCAGCGCAGCGCTGGTGATGGTCGGTCTGTATGTGCGATTGAAACTGCATGAAACACCGGTGTTCGCCAACGCCATCGCTCGCCAGGAGCGGGTGAAAATACCGCTGGTCGAGCTGTTCAGTCAGTACTGGGCGCCGACATTGCTGGGCGCGGCGGCGATGGTGGTCTGTTATGCGCTGTTCTATATCTCGACGGTGTTCTCCCTGAGTTACGGGGTTTCCACACTTGGCTATAGCCGCGAAACCTTCCTCGGGCTGCTGTGTTTTGCCGTGCTGTTCATGGCTGCCGCGACACCTTTGTCAGCCTGGGCCAGCGACCGTTACGGGCGCAAACCGGTGCTGATCATCGGTGGCGTGCTGGCGATTCTTTCCGGGTTCCTGATGGAGCCGTTGCTGACTCAGGGTTCGACCTGGGGCGTGGCGCTGTTTCTGTGCATCGAGCTGTTTTTGATGGGGGTGACATTCGCACCGATGGGCGCGCTGTTGCCTGAACTGTTCCCGACCCACGTGCGTTATACCGGCGCTTCGGCGGCGTATAACCTGGGCGGTATTGTCGGGGCCTCGGCCGCGCCGTTCTTTGCACAGAAGCTGGTGGCGATGGGGGGATTGGGTTATGTCGGCGGGTATGTGTCGGGGGCGGCGGTGCTGAGTTTGATTGCGGTGCTGTGCCTGAAGGAAACGCGTGGCAACGATCTGAATCAGGTTGCCTGACAGAAGATCAAAAGCTTCGCGAGCAGGCTCGCTCCCACAGGTTTTTGGGGTTGGTCACAGATTCTGTGTTCACCCAATCCCATGTGGGAGCGAGCTTGCTCGCGAATGTCGCGACTCGGTTTAGAGCTCGACCACAACAGCCTGAGCAGCGCGGGTCGCCTTGGCACGAGCGGCTTCGATCGACTCATCTCGCGCCAGCGCCACGCCCATGCGGCGCTGGCCATTCACTTCCGGCTTGCCGAACAGTCGCAGCGCCGTGTCCGGCTCGCTCAACGCAGCGCCGAGGTTGGCGAAAGCGGTCTGAGTCGACTGCCCTTCCACCAGAATCACCGCCGAAGCCGATGGCCCGAACTGACGGATCAGCGGTACCGGCAGGCCCAGAATTGCGCGAGCGTGCAGGGCGAACTGCGACAGATCCTGCGAAATCAGCGTTACCAGACCGGTGTCATGCGGGCGCGGCGAAACTTCGCTGAACCACACCTGATCACCCTTGATGAACAGCTCAACGCCGAACAGACCGCGACCACCCAGCGCTTCAGTTACCGCTTTGGCAACGCGCTCGGATTCAGCCAGGGCAACCGGGCTCATGGCTTGCGGCTGCCAGGATTCCTGATAGTCACCCTTCTCCTGACGGTGACCGACCGGCGCGCAGAACGTAGTGCCGCCGATGTGGCGCACGGTCAGCAGGGTGATCTCGTAATCGAAATCGATGAAACCTTCGATGATCACCCGGCCTTTGCCGGCGCGACCGCCCTCTTGCGCGTAATCCCATGCCTTCTGCACGTCATCAGCGCTACGCAGCAGGCTCTGGCCTTTGCCCGACGAACTCATGACTGGTTTGACGACGCATGGGAAGCCCAGGTCCTGAACGGCTTTGCTGTAGTCCTCGAAGGTGTCGGCAAAGTGGTACGGCGAGGTCGGCAGATCCAGCTCTTCAGCAGCCAGACGACGGATGCCTTCGCGGTTCATGGTCAGTTGCGCAGCGCGTGCGGTCGGGATCACGGTGAAGCCTTCGGCTTCCAGTTCGACCAGCGTGGCGGTGGCGATCGCTTCGATTTCCGGCACGATGAAGTGCGGCTTCTCGGCTTCGATCACGGCACGCAGGGCAGCGCCGTCGAGCATATTGATCACGTGACTGCGATGGGCAACCTGCATGGCTGGCGCATTGGCGTAGCGATCGACGGCAATCACTTCAACGCCCAGGCGTTGCAGCTCGATCACCACTTCCTTGCCCAACTCACCACAGCCACACAGCAATACGCGGGTCGCGGTTGGCGACAATGGAGTTCCGATACGGGTCATCTCAGGTCCTCAAAGAAGCGGATCATCGAGGAAAGCAACGCCAGACGCGCTTTCCATGGGGAGAAAGCGCGGCATTTTACATGAACCTGAGGCTTTGGCTTCAGCCGGCGACGGCCTGTTTACGCTCGCGCCAGGCCATGATCAGCCAGACGGCAGTGACGCCGGCGAATTTCGAAGCCAGAGCGGTGATGATCACCGGCGGCGTCAACAGGTCGATCATGCCGAAGAAGATGAAGGTATCGAGCGGAATACTCAGCGCCGAACTGATCCACAAGCGGTCGCGCAGCGGCCGTTTGGTGATGCTGAACACCAGCCAGTCGATGCACTCGGAGACCGCGAACGCCGTGGCACTGGCCAGGGCAATGGAAGGATCGGAGGTGACGTAAGACAGCACCAGCGCCGCCAGCATCGCCACGATCGCGCCGTGACCGAAGCGGGTTTGCACCATGTCGCGCAACACGAACACCAAGCCGCCCCAGGCCGACCAGATGATGTCCAGGTGTGGCGCGGTGGAGAAGGCGAAGTTGATCAGCACAACGCTGCTGATGTAGGCGATGAGGAAAATCATGGAGGTGACCTGTCAGATTGGCGCACAGATTACTGGACCGGCAGATCAAGAGCTACCCCCTCACCCCAGCCCTCTCCCCCAAGGGGGCGAGGGGGAAAGGGAGCAGATCTTCGTTGAATCGACTCCCGAGTTCGACTCGATAACGCAGTTCGGTGCAGCTCGAACAATCCCGTTCCTTCAGGCGAGGGGAAAGGGAGCAGATCGGGGGCTTTTCAAACTTGAGCTCGACTCAATCGTTCAGGTCGATGTAGTTCGAACTATCAACTCGGTCAGTCCCCTCTCCCCCTGGGAGAGGGTTAGGGTGAGGGCACCCCCAAGCCGATCACGATTTCGAAGGGATCATCCACACCAACCCACTCGCTTTCGCCCGCTCATGACACAACCCCAGCACCACGCGGCGCTCGTCGTTGGTCATACGGCCCCAGCGGGTGATCTCCGCGACCGTACGCTGGCAGCCAGTACAAATGTCATCCTCATCCAGCGCACAAATATTCACGCACGGCGAGGCGACCGGTCTTTCGGCTGTGTTCATTCTTCCTGCTCAACCAGATCGCGGGCATAACGCTGGGCGTTATGCACATAGTGGGCGGCGCTGGCTTCGAGCATCTTCTTCTGCGGCTCGGTCAGCTCGCGCACGACTTTGCCCGGCGAGCCCATCACCAGCGAACCATCCGGAATTTCTTTGCCTTCACCAATCAGCGAGTTGGCGCCAATGATGCAGTTTTTGCCGATCTTCGCGCCGTTGAGAATCACCGCGTTGATGCCGATCAGGCTGTAATCGCCAACCGTGCAGCCGTGGAGCATGGCGTTGTGGCCGATGGTCACGCCGGTACCGATGGTCAGCGGAAAGCCCATGTCGGTGTGCATCACCGTGCCGTCCTGGACGTTGCTGTTCTTGCCGATCAGGATCAGTTCGTTGTCGCCGCGCAGCACGGCGTTGAACCAGACGTTGGCGCCCTCTTCGAGTTTGACCTTGCCCACCAGTACGGCATTGGGGGCAACCCAGCTGTGTGGATGGGTCTCGACACGGGCGTCGCCCAAGCGGTATTTCATCTTGTTTTCCTCAGGGCTCACGGTGAATGGCCATTCTGCCGATGGCTCAGGTATTGATGCGTTCAAATATCAAGAAAGCTTTTCGGCGGTTGGTGCAGGCTGATCTTGGCGTCATAGAGCAGATTGATCAACTCGACGATCA
Source organism: Pseudomonas sp. 29 (assembly GCF_002754355.1). NCBI lineage: Bacteria > Pseudomonadati > Pseudomonadota > Gammaproteobacteria > Pseudomonadales > Pseudomonadaceae > Pseudomonas > Pseudomonas sp. 29. The sequence goes on along the minus strand of NZ_PEEY01000001.1, from coordinate 4,106,824 downwards.
TGATCGCCGTCAGCCCCCAGATCTTGTACTCGCCAAAGCGGTAGCTCGGCACGTACCAGCTGCGACCCTGATAGTCGATGCGGTGCGTGTGTTCACGGGGGTCTTTGCGGAAGAATTCCAGCGGCACAGTGAACACTGCGGCAATCTCGGCATCGTTGGCCAGATACTCGACAAAATCGGGGATGACGCCGACATACGGCGTGACCTTGATACCGTGCAGGGAGATCAGCGGACTCAGCGGGCCGATGATTTCAACCAGGCCGGGTGGCAGGCCGATCTCTTCTTCGGCTTCGCGTAGCGCGGTGAAGATCAGGTCGGGGTCTTCCGGGTCGCGACGACCACCGGGGAACGCGACTTCGCCGCCGTGGGTCGAGAGCCCGCTAGCGCGCAGGGTCAGCACCAGTTCCGGCTCGTCACTGCGGGTGATCGGCACCAGAACGGCGGCCTCGGGGAAACGGGTGTCAGTCTCCAGCGTGCGCGGTGTGTGGTTGCTAACCCTATGCAGTAGCTCGTCCAGCATGAGTGTTCTCGATCTGTGCCTTACTCTGCATCATGCACCAATCGTTGCAAGCGCCCAAGCCCCCGAAACCCGCCGTGTCGCGAAACGACAACTTGCCGACCGGCACCGCTGCACGCCAAGATAGGCGCAGCATTCAGGAAGCCCAGCATGAAATTTTGCAGCCACTGCGGTAACCCGGTCACCCAGCGCATTCCCGAAGGCGATTCGCGGCTGCGATTTGTCTGTGACAGCTGTCAGACCATTCACTATCAAAACCCCAATATCGTCGCCGGTTGCGTGCCGACCTGGGGCACGAAAGTGTTGCTCTGCCGCCGCGCCATCGAGCCGCGTCTCGGCTACTGGACCTTGCCCGCCGGCTTCATGGAGAACGGCGAGACCATCGAGCAGGCCGCCGTACGCGAAACCGCCGAAGAAGCCTGCGCCCGGGTGCGCAACCTGAGTATCTACACGCTGATCGACGTACCGCACATCAGTCAGGTGCATGTGTTCTTCCGCGCCGAACTGGTCGACCTGGACTTTGCCGCCGGCCCCGAGAGCCTCGAAGTACAACTATTCGACGAAGCCGACATTCCCTGGGACGAGCTGGCTTTCCGCACGGTGGGGCGTACCTTAGAATGCTTCTTCGCTGATCGGCGTATCGAGTCGTATCCGGTTCGCTCGGAATCGATTCCTCCGTTGGCGCAGCCGATCATTATTTAATCAAGACATTGGCGTGATGGCCGACAAAAAGATCGCAGCCTTCGGCAGCTCCTACCTGTACACATACATATAAAATGTTGGTTATCCGCGTCACTCCTTGGGGAATCGTTTCAATGCGCTGGTTGCTTGCCCTGTTTTGCCTGTCGTTCGTTACCGTCTCCCAAGCGTCCTTCGTGACCACCGTGACGCCGTCGAATACCCCGCTCATCGAGAAAGTCCTGGTGCTCAAAGCGGCCCATCAACTGCAGTTGATCGCCGACGGCAAGCCGTTGAAGACCTATCGCATTTCCTTGGGCAAAGGCGCGAAGAAAGGCCCGAAGCTGATAGAGGGCGACAAGCGCACGCCAGAAGGTTTCTATTGGATCGACTGGCGCAAGACCAGCGACAAATTCAATCTGTCGATGCACATTTCCTACCCGAACATCAGCGATTCGGCCCGCGCCCGGCGTGAAGGCGTCGAGCCCGGCGGGATGATCATGATCCACGGCACGCCGGATTCGGAAGAGACCCCGGAAGACCTGTTCCACACCCTCGACTGGACTGACGGCTGCGTCGCCATGCGCAACGTTGATATGCGCGAAGTATGGAACCTGGTACCGGACGGCACGATGGTCGAAATTCGCCCTTAACTTCCTCACGACCATTGGTCGGCATTAAAAAATAAATCAAAAAGATCGCAGCCTGCGGCAGCGCCTACAGAGGTGATACCACTCTCAACTGTAGGCGCTGCCGCAGGCTGCGATCTTTTGCTTTTTATAGGCCAACACTAATACCACTTGAAACCACACCCCCTAAAACCCGCCATTCCATTGGGCCAAAGCCTATTTTCGCGCGTTGACATGGTATTCAAGTGGTATTAATTTCCGCCCCACAAGCGAGCCACAACAATCCTATACTCGCGACGGAAATGCCCTACATGAACGACCTCCATACCCTACGCCCGGACGACTCCCAGCCGACGCCGCTGTACCTGCAGCTAGCGCGCAATCTGGAAGCAGCGATTCATGCCGGGCAGTGGAAGTCCGAACAGGCGATGCCTTCGGAACGCAACCTCAGCGAGCAACTGGGCATCTCCCGGGTGACTGCGCGCAAGGCGCTGGAAGTTCTGCTCGATCAAGGCCTGATCCGTCGCCTGCAAGGTTCCGGCACCTTCATCACTCCTCGCCTCGAACAACCGCTGTCGCGCCTTTCGGGTTTCAGCGAGATGCTGCGCCTCAAGGGCTTCGTGCCCAGTTCGCAATGGCTGGAACGCGAAATCACCCTGCCGACCCACGAAGAACTGATCCGCCTCAGCCTGTCGCCGAACGACAAGGTCGCGCGCATGAAGCGTCTGCGCAAAGCCGATGACACGGTCATGGCCATCGAAATGAGCACCCTGCCCGCCTCGATCATGCCCAAGCCGCAACTGGTCGGCGATTCGCTCTACGAATACCTCGACGGCATCGGCAAGCCGATCGTCCGCGCCCTGCAGCACATCCAGGCGATCAACGCCTCTGACGAGTTCGCCGCGCTGGTCGGCATTGCCCCCGGCACCGCGATGTTGCTGATGACCCGGGTCGGCTACCTCGAAGACAACACCCCGATCGAAGTCACCGACACCTATTGCCGCAACGACTACTACGACTTTGTTGCAGAGCTTCGTAGATAAAGAGCTGCGTCGATAAGCGCAGTCACAAGCGAGAACCAAAATGTCCGAAGACAACATCCTTACCGCCAGCGGCTGGATTCGCGGCCGGCTGGTCCACGAACACGGCAAAGTCGTGTCGATCGAAGGCGTGCCCTGCGATCCGGCCGACAATGACCTGCCGTATCTGCTGCCGGGTTTCATCGATCTGCACGTCCACGGCGGCGGTGGCAAAGACATCATGGAAGGCGCCAGCGCCTTCGAGACCATCACCAGAACCCACGTGCGTTTCGGCACCACCTCGCTGCTGGCCACCACCATGACCGCGCCGAGCGCCGAGATCTCCAGCGTCTTGAAAGAAGTCGGAGAGTTCTGCGAACAGCGTCCGCAAGGTGCCGCGCGAGTCCTCGGCGTACACCTCGAAGGCCCGTACATCAATCCGGGAAAACTCGGCGCGCAACCGAACTTCGCCCACACCGCGTTAATGGCCGAAGTCGAAGAATATCTGGCACTGGCGCCGATCCGGGTGATCACCATCGCCCCGGAAATCGCCGGCCATGACGGTTTGATCCGTGAGCTGAGCAGCCGAGGCATCCGCATGCAGATCGGCCACACCCTCGGCAGTTACGAGGAAGGCGTTGCCGCCCTCGATGCCGGCGCGACCAGTTTCACCCATCTCTATAACGCCATGAGCCCGCTGCATCACCGCGAGCCGGGCATCGTCGGCGCCGCGCTGGCCCACGCCAAATTCGCCGAGCTGATTCCCGACTTGCTGCACGTGCATCCCGGCGCTATTCGCGTGGCTCTGCGCTCGATCCCGTGCCTGTATTGCGTGACCGATTCGACCGCCGCCGCCGGCATGCCCGACGGTGAATACAAGCTCGGCAGCCACACCGTGACCAAATGCCTGGGCGGCGTACGCCTGCCCGACGGCACGTTGGCCGGCAGCACCCTGACCATGGATCAGGCCCTGCGCAACCTGGTGAAGATCGGTTTGCCGCTCGCCGAGGCCTCGCAGCGCCTGTCGCAATTTCCCGCCGACTACCTCGGCATAAACGAACGCGGGCGCCTGCAACCAGGGGCCTGGGCCGACTGCGTGCGGCTGGATCGCTCACTCACACTGACCGCCGTCATGGTCGAAGGAGAAGACATTGACTTCAAAAATGCTTGAGGAGGCGCTGTCCTCGTTCGAAGCCGTGCAAGCCCAACTGCAACAGCTCGACCCGCAAATGATCGAAATTGCCGGGCGCCTGCGCCGTCAGCCACCGCAAGTGGCACTGACTGTGGCGCGCGGCAGCTCCGACCACGCGGCGAGCTACTTCGCCTACCTGACCATGCAGCAACTTGGCGTGCCGGTGGCGTCGTTGCCGATGTCGGTGGTGACCATGCAGCAGGCGCCATTGAAGGTCAGCGGTCAGGTCGCGTTCGCCTTTTCCCAGTCGGGGCAGAGCCCGGATCTGGTCAACAGCCTGCGCCTGTTGCGCAAGCGTGGCGCGCTCAGTGTGTCGATGGTCAACGCCGCCGATTCGCCACTGGAAGCCGCGTGTGAATTCAGCGTGCCACTGCTCGCCGGGACTGAAAGCAGCGTCGCCGCGACCAAAAGTTTTATCGCCACCCTCAGCGCCAGCGCCCGTTTGATCGCGCACTGGAAAGAGGACAGCGAATTGCTCGAAGCCGGCAACGCCCTGCCGGAAGGCCTGCGCGAAGCGGCGAAACAGGACTGGAGCGTGGCCATCGAAGCACTGCGCGATTGCCAGCGTTTGATGGTCATCGGTCGCGGTGCCGGTTTTGCCATCGCCCAAGAGGCGGCGCTGAAATTCAAGGAAACCTCGGCGATTCAGGCCGAAGCCTTCAGCAGCGCCGAAGTGCGTCACGGCCCGATGGCACTGATCGACGAACACTATCCGTTGCTGGTTTTCGCCCCACGCGGTGCCGAGCAGGCTGGCCTGTTGAGCCTCGCGGCGGAAATGCGCCAACGCGGCGCCCGCGTGTTGCTGGCCGCACCGGATGACGTGACCGAGCGCGACCTGACCCTGACCCGCGCCGAACACCCGGCCCTTGATCCGATTCTGGCGATCCAGAGTTTCTACGTGATGGCCGCCGGTCTGGCGGTGGCCCGTGGCATGGACCCGGATCAGCCGCGCCACCTGAGCAAAGTGACCCGCACGCATTAATTGAAGCAAGCCTGTAGGAGCTGCCGAAGGCTGCTCCTACAGGGGACATCGAACCGAGATATAACCGATGAGACCGAGCCATGCACAACAACAATAAAGAGCTGACCCTCAGCGCCCCGCTCAGCGGCCCGGTGCTCACGCTCGCCAAAGTCCCGGACGCGGTGTTCGCCAGCGGCGCGATGGGCGACGGCATTGCCATCGACCCGATCAACGACACCCTGTACTCGCCGTGCGCCGGGGTGATCATTCATGTCGCGCGCACCGGCCATGCACTCACTGTGCGTGCCGATAACGGCGCGGAGATTCTTCTGCATCTGGGCCTCGATACCGTTGAGTTGAACGGCGAAGGCTTCTCGATGCTGGTCAAGGATGGCACCCGCGTCAGCAAGGGCCAGCCGTTGTTGCGCTATGACCTGGACAAGGTCGGCCAGCAATGCAAAAGCCTGGTCAGCCTGTTGATCCTGACTAACAGCCAGGATTTTCAGGTGCGGCCGATTACGCTCAAAGCAGTGAAAGTCGGCGAGCCGTTGCTGCACATTATTGCGCGCAACGGTTTGGCGGCGAGCGCAGCAGTCATCGACGGGCCTGAGGTTCATGGCCATGTTCTGGTGGCCCATCGCGGTGGTTTGCATGCCCGCCCGGCTGCGTTGATTCGGCAGACTGCGCAAGGGTTCAAGAGCCAGTCGCAACTGCACTTCGCCGGCAAATCGGCGCCGTGCAACAGCCTGATCGGTTTGATGGGCCTGGCGGTTGGCGAGCAGGATGAAGTGCAGGTCAGCTGTCAGGGGCCGGATGCTGAAGCGGCTTTGCAAGCGTTGCTTACGGCGCTGGCCACCGCGCTGCCGGATGATCATCACGCTGCGGCGCCGGTGAGTCTCGCGTCGCTTAAACGCCCAGCCGAGGCTGGCGTGTTGCACGGTGTCTGCGCTGCGCCGGGACTGGTTGGCGGGCCGCTGTTTCGTTTGAACGCGATCAGTTTGCCGGCGGATGCGGGCAATCATGATCCGCTGCAGCAACAGCAGGTGTTCGACACGGCGCTGACTCAGGTCCGCAACGAAATCGACGCCACCCTCGCGCAAGCGAAAAAACACAGGAATGCCGACGAAGAAGCGATCTTCGCCGCACATCTGGCTCTGCTGGAAGATCCGGCGCTGCTTGATGCTTCGCAACACTCCATCGAACAAGGCACTGCAGCCACTCACGCCTGGAGCCAGTCAATCGACGTGCAGTGCGAAATGCTGCAGCACACCGGCAGCGCGCTGCTGGCCGAGCGCGCCAACGATCTGCGTGACCTCAAGCAACGGGTGTTGCGGGCATTGCTTGGTGAAGCGTGGCATTACGACGTACCGGCCGGTGCCATCGTCGCGGCGCATGAACTGACGCCTTCGGATCTGCTGCAACTCAGCGCGCAAGGCGTTGCCGGGTTATGCATGGCCGAGGGTGGCGCGACTTCACACGTGGCGATTCTCGCTCGCGGCAAAGGTCTGCCGTGCATGGTGGCGTTGGGTTCTGCGTTGCTTGATCAGCGACAACGCCAAGCGGTGGTGCTCGATGCCGACGGAGGACGCCTCGAACTGACGCCAGATGCCGAACGTCTGGCTGAAGTTCAGCAGGCGCAAATTGATCGTCAGCAACGCCGTGACGCACAGCAAGCCAAGGCTCACTTGCCGGCAGAAACCCGCAACGGCGTGACCATCGAAGTCGTCGCCAACGTTGCCTCCAGCGGTGAAGCGGTAGATGCCTTCGCCAACGGCGCTGATGGCGTTGGTCTGTTGCGCACTGAGTTTTTGTTCGTCGATCGTCAGACCGCGCCGGATGTCGAAGAACAGCGTGCGGCCTATCAAGGCGTACTGGACGCGATGGGCGAGCACCCGGTGATCATCCGCACCATCGACGTCGGCGGCGACAAGCAACTCGACTACCTACCGCTGCCCGCCGAGGCCAACCCGGTGCTCGGCCTGCGCGGCATTCGTCTGGCTCAGGCGCGCCCGGAAATCCTCGACCAGCAACTGCGCGCGCTGCTGCAAGTCAGCCCGCTGCGCCGCTGCCGGATCCTGTTGCCGATGGTCACCGAAGTGGATGAGTTGCTGCACATCCGCCAACGCGTAGATGCGTTGTGCCTGGAGCTGAAGATCACCCAACGCCCGGAAATCGGCGTGATGATTGAAGTCCCTGCCGCCGCATTGCAGGCCGAACAACTGGCCGAACATGCGGACTTCCTTTCCATCGGCACCAACGATCTCTCCCAATACACCTTGGCCATGGACCGCGACCACGCCGGCTTGGCCGCTAGGGTCGACGCCCTGCACCCGGCGCTGCTGCGCCTGATCGCCATGACCTGTGAAGGCGCGGCAGTGCACAAGCGTTGGGTCGGCGTCTGCGGCGCCCTCGCCTCCGATCCGCTGGCCACACCCGTTTTGATCGGCCTCGGCGTGAGCGAACTGTCGGTCAGCCCAGTGCAGATCGGTGAAATCAAGGACCGCGTGCGTCAACTGCACGAAGCCGAATGTCAGCGCCTGAGTCGCGACCTGCTCAAGCTGAGCAGCGCCGCCGCCGTGCGTCACGCCTGTCATCAACATTGGCCTCTGCGCTAACAAAAACAAAAAGGACAAACGCCATGTACCAACTCTTCATCGAAGGCCTGCAACGCCTCGGCCGCGCGCTGATGCTGCCGATCGCGATCCTGCCGATTGCCGGCCTGCTGCTGCGTCTGGGTGATACCGACCTGCTGAACATCGCGATCATCCACGATGCCGGCCAAGTGATCTTCGCCAACCTGGCGATGATCTTCGCCATCGGCATCGCCGTCGGTTTCGCCAAGGACAACAACGGCACCGCCGGCCTCGCCGGAGTGATCGGTTATCTAGTGATGATTTCCACGCTCAAGGTGCTCGACGCGAGCATCAACATGGGCATGCTCGCCGGGATCGTCAGCGGCCTGATGGCGGGCGCGCTGTACAATCGCTTCAAGGACATCAAGCTGCCGGAATACCTGGCGTTCTTCGGTGGCCGACGGTTTGTACCGATTGTCACCGGGTTCGCGGCGGTCGGCCTCGGTGTCGTGTTCGGCTATATCTGGCCGCCGATCCAGCACGGCATCAACGCGTTTGGTGCGCTGATGATGGAAAGCGGCAGTATCGGCGCGTTCGTGTTTGGCGTGTTCAACCGCCTGCTGATCGTCACCGGCCTGCACCACATCCTCAACAACATGGCGTGGTTCGTGTTCGGCAACTTCACCGATCCAACTACCGGGGCTCTGGTGACGGGTGACCTGTCGCGCTACTTCGCCGGTGATCCGAAGGGCGGCCAGTTCATGACCGGCATGTTCCCGATGATGATCTTCGGCCTGCCCGCCGCGTGTCTGGCGATGTATCGCAACGCCCTGCCGGAACGGCGCAAGGTGATGGGCGGGATTTTTCTGTCGATGGCTTTGACGTCGTTTTTGACTGGGGTGACCGAGCCGATTGAATTCGCCTTCATGTTTCTGGCGCCGTTGTTGTATCTGCTGCATGCGCTGCTGACCGGGTTGTCGATGGCGATCACCAATGCGCTGAACATCCATTTGGGTTTTACCTTCTCTGGCGGCTTCATCGACATGGTGCTGGGTTGGGGTCGGTCGACCAATGGCTGGTTGGTGATTCCGGTCGGGCTGGCTTACGCCGTGGTGTATTACGCGGTGTTTGATTTCTGCATTCGTCGCTTCAACTTGAAGACGCCGGGGCGTGAGGATGTGGCGACGGCTGAAAAAGCGGTTTTCGCGGAAAACGAACGCGCCGGGGCTTACATCAAGGCACTCGGGGGTGCAGACAACCTTGTGACTGTCGGTGCCTGCACTACGCGGTTGCGACTGGAAATGGTGGATCGCAACAAGGCATCCGATGCAGACCTGAAAGCATTGGGTGCGATGGCCGTTGTGCGTCCGGGCAAGGGTGGCAGTTTGCAGGTGGTGGTCGGTCCGCTGGCCGACAGCATTGCTGATGAGATTCGCCTGGCGATGCCGGCCTTGGGGCGTGCGGTTCTTGCTGAACCTGTTGCGGTTGTCGAAGAGCCGAAAGCGGTTGTGGTCGCAGGCACCGAAGCTCTGCAATGGCTGAATGCGCTGGGTGGTGGCGACAACGTGCTGCAACTGGATTGCATTGCCATGAGCCGGATTCGCTTGCTGTTGGCGGATGGCAAGGCGCTGTCCGAGGCGCAGCTGAAAGAGCTGGGTTGTCAGGGTGTCAGCCAGTTGGAAGGCGGGGTGTGGCATTTGCTGGTGGGGGATAAGGCGGCGAGTTTGAGCGGGGCGATTGAGGTGTTGGTCAATCGCAGTGAGGTCAGTGCCAAGGTCTGAGCCTTTACATCAGGCTCTACTCGAAACAACTGATACAAAAAACCCGGCGTTGGCCGGGTTTTTTCATGCTGCTCAAGTTCAGGACATTCTTGCGCGCTGTTCCGCCTCGTAATGCCGAGTCTGGTACGGCATGAGCGCCTGAATCTTCAAACCCAGACTTTCCGTCAACCCCCAAGCAACCGCCAACTCGTCGCGGCGATTGCGTAATAAAACACCTGGTTGAGAAACGACGTGTTGCTTGGGTGTTTTGGCGTTGAAAAGCTCGAGTGCATGGAGCGTTTCCAATACGCGGCTATCCGATACACATGCGAAACGCGTAAATCGCTCCAGCAGATAAGCCGCTCGCCGCAGCTCGACTTCATCGCTGTGAAACTTGAGAAATGTTGATATCTCACTCTCAAGATCGGATTTTGAATACCAGACCTCTTTGGCTGCATCGACCAGCGCCGTCCCATCGGCTTGATCCAGCGGTCTTCTGACCAACGTATCCAATGCCGAAGAAAGGACATGATCATCAAGAGAGTTCGACATCTGGTTCCTCCAGGTAGTCCTGCAAGATATTGAAGAGCACTGAGGCAGGTTGCTCTTTGTTGCCAACATATACATCAATTGCTTGCAATGCCAGACGCCGGAAATCACTCGTCAGAATGAAACCGGCTCTAAGAAGCGCCTTGATGTCCGCAACGTCGTGATCGGTAGCCCTACCAAGTTTTGTAATTGCAATATCCACCGGAGCAGCGATGTGAATCTGGAGCGGGGACGTCTCCGGAAACTCAGTCATGGGAATACTTCGCACCCAGTAGTCTTCATGGATCGGGCCAAAACTAGTGTTGTATTGAAGGTCGTAGTTCAGCTCCATCACACGAGCGGAGCGCTCGTCGATAAAAGGCTCCGGAACTTGAGCAAGAAGCGCTTGAAGGTCGAACCCTGGCGGAAGGCAAGCTTCATAAATCTCCGCATCGACATCCATGGAAATACGATGATTTGTGTAGAGATGTACGGCGCAACCACCAAAGACGATGATTTTGACTGCCCCCGGATCGGCATTTTCCTGCGTCAATTCTGCTTCGACTGATTTGAACATCGAAACCAATGCCTTCCCCAATGCAGTATTCGTGTTGATACGGGGAGTGACTACGGGCAGCAATTCCATTTTTGAACCTCAGAGTCATGTCGATGGCTAAAGCGACGCAACTTGTTGCCCTGCTCGCTGTTTGCCAGAGACAGATCAAGGTATGGATGCGACTTCCGAGGGACAACCTGAAAGAGTGGTAGGAAAATTCCCCGGTTTGATTGCGCTCTGAAACTCGTCTGACGCCTCTTAATGCCTCATCGCTGGCAAGCCAGCTCCCACAAGGGAGTGCGTTTCAATTGTGGGAGCCAGCCTGCTGGCGATGAACGATGACGCGGACGTCAGGTTTGTGGGTCGACTCGATCCAGCGCTCGGTTTACCGCCAGTTCGGCGAGCATGACGATTTGCTGGATGCCTAATACGGTGCTGCGCTGAGAACCGTTTAGCTCATTGGCGAAGTTGCTGGCGGCGGTACTTGCCGAGGCTAATGACTCGCAAGCGTGGGCTAGCAGGCTTTCGGTGTCGACTTGAGGACAGACCATGAACATGGTGCTCGGTCGGCAGGGCTTTGCGGGGTCGGGGCACAGATAGAAGTCGAGGGCGCGTTTGATGGCTTCGCGGTTTCGGGCCTGGTCTTCGGCGCGGAGGGCTTCTTCGAGTGGGGTTTTGGTTTCGGGGGGTGGGTCGGGAATTAGCTTGTCCAAAATTCAACTCCTGCTACAGCAAGTGAGGATGCCATCGTTCGCCGGATCTCACGCGGCGAAGAGGTGGCAGCTATGTGCAGGGTGAGATCCACCGGAGCAGGCAACCGGCCAGACCGAAGTCTGCCCGCACACAGCCGCCATAAAACAGGCAGCAGATTGAGCTGGCGCCAATTATCGTGGTGTTGGCGCTAGTTGCAAGCATTCCGGGGATCTCACGCCCGGTCGCTGAATTGGCAGCGACAGACAAAGCCTAGAGAGCAGGCGTCCGACGGACAATCTGAAAACCTTGTGGGAAGGTTCTTGCTATTCGACACACAATTAAACAGTCAAAAGCAAACCCTCACCCTAGCCCTCTCCCAGAGGGAGAGGGGACTGACCGAGGTGTTTGGTGGATGTACGCCGACGTGAAATACCGAGTCGAATTCAGATTCTGAAAAGTCCAAAAATCGACTCCTCTCCCTCGGGTGAGGGCTGGGCGGGCGGCGATCCGATCAGGGGCGAATCCAGCACAAAACCCAGCTCGGCTGCCCCCCCACATTGCTGGCACTGTCAACTGTCAGGTCTGACAGTTGACCGCCTCGATCGACCTTATTACGTTGGCTGAATCAGGCAGTTTTTATGTCGTAGCCTCGATAACCCGAAGCTCAATTCATTAAGGATGGCTGCGACATGGCAAAGAAAATGACGGACGCAGAACAACTGGAGCATCTGAAAAAAACCTTCAGATATCTTGATGAAAATTCAGACGGAACTCTTACTTTCGAAGAGTTCGCCAACGGTGCCAAAGGCGCTGAAAAAACCATGAGAACTTGGGTATGGGATGAATACAACAAGGATCGGAACAGCGAACTAACCCTGGAAGAGTACTTGGCCCCAAAAAAAAAGAAGCCCGCCGAATAGTTTCGTCACCTCCAGGCCGCCATCGCTGGCAAGCCAGCTCCCACAGAGCAAAGCAACACCACCACCCCGCTCCTCACCACTCAACAGGATGAGCGTTAGCTCGGCTGCTGCTTGTGATCTTGATCCACCGGCCCCGTCGGCAGGCTGAGTGGAGGGATTTATCCGGGGGTGGGGGCGCAGCGACCGTTTGGCGCAGCCAAATGCATCGAGAGGAGGTGCAGCGAAGCAAACCGTAGGCGATGCGCCCGGATGGATCCCGGAGCGAAGGAACCCCGAGCTTTAGCGAGTGGGCCGAACGTTGGGGCAAGCGTTTTTTTGCTTACTTTTTTTAGGGGTTTGTAAAAAAAGTGAGTCGCCGTAAGGGCGAAACCGCCAGCCGCAGCACCCGAAGAAACGAATATTCACTCGGTCAGCCAGAACATGGTCACCTGTCAGGGCGCCATCGCGAGCAGGGGCTCACTCCTACAGAACAGCAAATCGCAGGCAACAAAAAACCCGCAGACAATCACTCATCTGCGGGTTTCTTGTTTCAGCAGCAAGAAAGATCAGAAATCTTCCAGCCGCCACACCTCATAAGCCGGCGTCTCGTACGGATGACTGAGCTTCAACGCCGCCACAACAGCCACGATCAACTCATCCGCCACTACAAGCTCAACCTTCCACTCCTCAACCCGCTCAACCTGCCCCGCCTCACCAATGAACGGCTGACTGCCGTCCAAAGGCCGAAACTGGCCAGACCCAAGCACCTGCCAGGCACAGTGGTCATAGTCACCGATCCGCCCACCACCGGCAGCGAACACAGCCCCTTTGACCACCTCGACATGACTGTCAGGAACAAAAAAGGCGAGCTTGTACACAGGCCTTAGTTCACCCAGACGCGCGCGTTACGGAACATACGCATCCAAGGTGCATCCTCGTTCCAGTCTTCCGAACGCCACGAGTTCTGCACCGCGCGGAACACACGCTCCGGGTGCGGCATCATGATCGTCACACGGCCATCACGACTGGTGAGACCGGTAATCCCGCGCGGCGAACCGTTCGGGTTGGCCGGATAACGCTCAGTGACCTTGCCATGGTTGTCGACGAAACGCATCGCCACGCAACCGGACAGATCGGCTTCCAGCAGGGCTTCTTCGCTGGAGAACTCGGCGTGACCTTCACCGTGAGCAATGGCGATCGGCATACGCGAACCGGCCATGCCTTGCAGGAAGATCGAGTTCGACTCCTGAACCTGAACCATCGCGACACGCGCTTCGAACTGCTCGGAGCGGTTGCGCACGAAGTGCGGCCAGAATTCGCTGCCCGGAATCAGCTCGTGCAGGTTGGACATCATCTGGCAACCGTTGCACACGCCGAGGGTGAAGCTGTCGTTACGCTCGAAGAAGCCCTGGAACGCATCGCGGGCGCGGCTGTTGAACAGTGCCGACTTGGCCCAGCCTTCACCGGCGCCGAGAACGTCGCCGTAGGAGAAACCACCGCAGGCCACCAGACCTTTGAACTCGTTCAGGTCGACACGGCCGGCCAGAATATCGCTCATGTGCACGTCGATCGCGTTGAAACCGGCGCGGTCGAACGCGGCGGCCATTTCCACCTGACCGTTGACGCCCTGCTCACGCAGCACGGCAACCTGAGGGCGGATGCCTTTCTTGATGTAAGGCGCGGCGATGTCCTGGTTGACGTCGTAGCTGAGCTTGACGCTCAGGCCCGGGTTGTCTTCTTCCAGCAGCACGTCGAACTCTTGCTCAGCGCAGTCGGCGTTATCACGCAGACGCTGGATCTGGTAGCTGGTCTCGGCCCACTGACGTTGCAGCAGACGACGCTGACCTTCGAACACGGTGTCACCGTTGAAGGTGATGTTGATCTGGCCATTGTTGATCGGTTGACCGATCACCGACACGCAGTCGCCCAGACCGGCCGCGCTGAATTGCGCGAGGATATCTGGCGTGGCGTCCTGACGAACCTGGATCACGGCACCCAGCTCTTCGTTGAACAGGATCGCAGCGATTTCCGCCGAAGACTCGGCAACGCTGTCGAGGTTCAGGCTCAGACCGCAGTGGCCGGCGAAGGCCATTTCCACCACGGAGGTCAGCAGACCACCGTCGGAACGGTCGTGATAAGCCAGCAGGTGACCGTCGGCGTTGAGGCCCTGGATCACTGCGAAGAAGGCTTTCAGGTCTTCGGCGTCATCGACATCCGGCGCATGTTTGCCGAGCTTGCCGTGAACCTGAGCAAGGATCGAAGCACCCATACGGTTCTGACCGCGACCGAGGTCGATCAGGATCAGGTCGGTGGTGCCCTTGTCCATGCGCAGTTCCGGAGTCAGGGTCTGACGGATGTCAGCCACTGGCGCGAAACCGGTCACGATCAGCGACATCGGCGAGGTCACGGTTTTTTCTTCGCCGTTATCGTTCCAGCGGGTGGCCATGGACATCGAGTCCTTGCCCACCGGAATGGTGATGCCCAGCTCAGGGCACAGTTCCATACCGACCGCTTTCACGGTGTCGTACAGACGCGCGTCTTCGCCCGGGTGGCCGGCCGCCGACATCCAGTTCGCCGACAGTTTGATGTCGGAGAGCTTGTTGATACGCGAAGCAGCGATGTTGGTCAGGGTTTCGCCGATGGCCATGCGGCCCGACGCCGGAGCGTCCAGCAGTGCCAGCGGAGTCCGCTCGCCCATCGCCATCGCTTCACCGGTGTAAACGTCAAAACTGGTGGCGGTGACAGCAACGTCGGCCACCGGAACCTGCCATGGGCCAACCATTTGGTCACGGGCCACGAGGCCGGTGATGGTGCGGTCGCCGATGGTGATCAGGAAGCTTTTGCTCGCCACGGCCGGGTGATGCAGAACGCGTTCGATGGACTCGCTGATGTCGAGGTTCGACGGATCGAAGTCATCGCCCAACTCAGCTTCGCGAACCACCGAACGGTGCATGCGCGGGGCTTTGCCCAGCAACACTTCCAGTGGCATGTCCACCGGGTTGTTGCCGAAGTGGCTGTCGGTCACGGTCAGTTGCGGCTCGGCAGTCGCCTCGCCGACTACGGCAAACGGGCAACGCTCACGTTCGCAGATCGCCTGGAAGCGCTCGAAGTCTTCCGGACCTACCGCCAGAACGTAACGTTCCTGGGATTCGTTGGACCAGATTTCGTGCGGGGCCATGCCCGGCTCGTCGTTGGGAATGTTGCGCAGTTCGAAACGGCCACCGCGGTCGCCGTCGTTGACCAGTTCCGGGAAGGCGTTGGACAGACCGCCCGCGCCCACGTCGTGGATGAAGCTGATCGGGTTTTTGTCACCCAGTTGCCAGCAACGGTCGATGACTTCCTGGCAGCGACGCTCCATTTCAGGGTTTTCACGCTGCACGGAAGCGAAGTCGAGATCCGCCGAGCTGGTGCCGGTGGCCATCGAGGAAGCAGCGCCGCCGCCCAGACCGATCAACATCGCCGGGCCGCCGAGGACGATGAGCTTGGAGCCAACGACGATCTCGCCTTTCTTGACGTGTTCTTCACGGATGTTGCCCATGCCGCCGGCCAACATGATCGGCTTGTGGTAACCGCGAACTTCGTCACCGTGCGGGGTGGTGATCGATTGTTCGAAGGTACGGAAGTAGCCGGTCAGGGCCGGACGACCGAATTCGTTGTTGAACGCAGCGCCGCCGAGCGGGCCTTCGATCATGATGTCCAGCGCGGTAACAATGCGCTCAGGCTTGCCGTACGGCACTTCCCACGGCTGTTCGAAGCCCGGGATCTGCAGGTTGGACACGGTGAAACCGGTCAGGCCAGCCTTTGGCTTGGCGCCACGGCCGGTTGCACCTTCGTCACGGATCTCGCCGCCGGAACCGGTGGACGCGCCCGGGAACGGAGCAATTGCGGTCGGGTGGTTGTGGGTTTCAACCTTCATCAGGATGTGCACCGGCTCCTGCACCGCGCCGTACTGGCGGGTTTCAGGATTCGGGAAGAAACGGCCGGCAACGTTGCCGACGATCACCGAGGCGTTGTCCTTATAAGCCGACAGAACGCCTTCGCTGTGCATCACGTAGGTGTTCTTGATCATGCCGAACAGGCTTTTTTCCTGGTTCTCACCATCAATATCCCAACTGGCGTTGAAGATTTTGTGGCGGCAGTGCTCGGAGTTGGCCTGGGCGAACATCATCAGTTCGATGTCGTGCGGGTTGCGCTTCAAGCCATTGAAGGCGTCGACCAGATAGTCGATCTCGTCTTCGGCCAGAGCCAGGCCCAGCTCGGTGTTGGCTTTTTCCAGCGCAGCGCGACCACCACCGAGGAGGTCGATTGCAGTCAGCGGCTTCGGCTCGGCGTGACTGAACAGACCGGCGGCCTGTTCGAGGTTGGCCAGGACGATCTGGGTCATGCGGTCATGCAGCACGTCGGCAATCTGCTGCGCTTCGGCTTCGCTGAACTGACCGGCAACGTAGAAGGCGATACCGCGCTCCAGACGCTGGATCTTGCTCAGGCCGCAGTTGCGGGCGATGTCGCTGGCCTTGCTCGACCATGGCGAGATGGTGCCGAAACGCGGCAACACCAGAAACAGACGGCCGGTCGGCTCTTGTACCGGAACACTTGGACCGTACTTCAGAAGGCGCGCAAGCACCTGCTGTTCGTCGCCGGTCAGGACGCCGGTGACTTCGGCGAAGTGAGCGAATTCAGCATACAGGCCACTGACAGCTGGAACCTTTTGGCTCAGTTGCTCAAGGAGTTTGCTGTGGCGAAAGGCAGAAAGGGCAGGAGCGCCGCGCAGGATCAACATCTTCGGGACAGCCTCGGGAAGGGGTGTGCTTTGAGGCCGTGCATTCTAGCCTAAACCGCCCTCAACATCACCCGAAACGCTACGCACGGTTGCACTCGGGTATCAATCTGTGTTTCCGACTTCAGAGTCAGGTAAATCAGCGATTCAGAGGCCGCTTATTTTTACTGTAACAAAATGCCGTCAAGCCCCGTTTCTGCGGGGTTTCGTGCAGTTTTGTGATCGCTAGCAGACTCACCCTGCACTGTCGAGATATGGCGCCCGCAGCCGTTTGCGTATACTGCGCAGATGTTTTTCCCAACGGCTTTGCGTCCGCGGTACGCCAAATGGCTGATCGCAACCGGACTCTTCCTGATGCTTGGTGGCTGTGTTGATAAACCCAACACACTCGAGCGCGTAAAGGAGGATGGTGTGCTGCGGGTGATTACCCGTAACAGCCCCGCCACCTACTTTCAGGATCGCAGCGGTGAAACCGGCTTCGAATACGAGCTGGTGAAGCGTTTCGCCGACGATTTGGGCGTAGAGCTGAAGATCGAGACCGCCGACAACCTCGATGACTTGTTCGATCAGATCGGCAAGCCGAACGGCCCGGTGCTGGCCGCCGCCGGTCTGGTCAGCAGCGAACAGCGCAAGCAGCAGGTGCGGTTCTCGCACTCCTACCTTGAAGTCACCCCGCAGATCATCTATCGCAACGGCCAGTCGCGGCCGACCGATCCCGGCGATCTGGTCGGCAAGAAGATCATGGTGCTCAAGGGCAGCACCCACGCCGAGCAACTGGCGGAGCTGAAAAAGAAATTCCCCGGCATCGAGTATGAAGAGTCCGACGCGGTTGAAGTGGTCGACCTGCTGCGCATGGTCGATGAAGGCCAGATCGACCTGACCCTGGTCGATTCCAACGAAGTGGCGATGAATCAGGTGTACTTCACCAATATTCGTGTGGCCTTCGACCTCGGTGATGCGCGCAGCCAGAGCTGGGCGGTTGGCCCGGGCGAAGACAACAGTCTGCTCAACGAGATCAACGCGTATCTGGACAAGGTGCAGAAGAACGGCACCCTGCAACGCTTGAAGGATCGCTATTACGGCCACGTCGATGTTCTCGGCTATATGGGCGCCACGACCTTCGCCCAGCACTTGCAGCAGCGCCTGCCGAAATACGAACAGCACTTCAAGAATTACGCGAAGAAAGAGAAAGTCGACTGGCGTCTGCTGGCGGCCATTGGTTATCAGGAATCGCTGTGGCAGCCGACGGTTACCTCGAAGACCGGCGTGCGCGGGCTGATGATGCTGACCCAGAACACGGCACAGGCAATGGGCGTGTCCAACCGCCTCGATCCGAAGCAGAGCATCATGGGCGGCGCCAAGTACCTGGCTTATATGAAGGATCAGCTCGACGATTCGATCAAGGAGCCGGACCGCACCTGGTTCGCACTCGCGGCCTACAACGTCGGCAGTGGCCACCTGGATGACGCGCGCAAGCTGACGGCCAAGGAAGGGCTGAACCCGGACAAATGGCTGGATGTGAAGAAGATCCTGCCGCGCCTGTCGCAGAAGCAGTGGTACAGCAAGACGCGTTATGGCTACGCCCGAGGCGGCGAGCCGGTGCACTTTGTGGCGAACATTCGTCGCTACTACGACATTCTGACCTGGGTGACGCAGCCGCAACTTGAGGGTGATCAAGTGGCTGAGGGCAATCTGCATGTGCCCGGTATCGACAAGTCGAAACCCGCTCAAGAACCTGCCCCGCTCTAATCAACACCCCAAATCAAATGTAGGAGTGAGCCTGCTCGCGATAGCGGTGGGTCAGTCAATTAATTTTGTCTGACACACCGCTATCGCGAGCAGGCTCACTCCTACAAGGGTTTTGAGTTGAAGCTTAAGGCTTGGCAGCAGCCAGGATCAGCGCCTTCATTTCCGCTACCGCAGACTTGAAGCCCACGAACAACGCATGCGCCACCAGCGCATGGCCGATGTTCAGTTCGTTGATGCCTTTGATCGCCGCTACGGCTTCAACGTTGTGGTAGTGCAAGCCGTGACCCGCGTTAACGATCAGGCCTTGGGCCAGACCAAACGCCACGCCATCGGCGACACGCTTAAGCTCTTCTGCCACTTCGGTCGGGGTTTCGGCATCGGCGTAACGGCCGGTGTGCAGTTCGATGGCCGGCGCACCGACACGCTTCGACGCTGCGATCTGGCGCTCGTCGGCATCGATGAACAGCGACACTTCGCTGCCGATCTTCGACAGACGTTCAACCGCTGCCTTGATGCGCTCTTCCTGTCCCGCCACATCCAGGCCACCTTCAGTGGTCAGCTCCTGACGGGTTTCCGGGACGAGGCAAATGTGCGCCGGACGAATGCGTTCGGCAAACGCCATCATTTCTTCGGTGACGCCCATTTCGAAGTTCATGCGGGTTTGCAGCACATCCTTGAGCAGCAAGACATCGCGCTCCTGGATATGCCGACGGTCTTCACGCAGGTGCACGGTGATGCCATCGGCCCCCGCCTCTTCCGCGTCCAGCGCCGCCTTGACCGGATCCGGGTAGCGCGTGCCACGAGCCTGACGCAGGGTGGCGACGTGGTCGATGTTCACGCCAAGAAGAATGCGATTGCTGGTGGTCACGGATGCGCGCTCCTGAAGAAAAAGATTCGGCGCACAGCATACACGGTGAAGGGTCTGTTTACGTCTGGGCGCGGCGGCAACGGGATGCTGGCTGAGTGCAGGGCAAGGCGCGAGGAACGAAGTTTGGTTGCGCCAAATGAGTTCCGAGCAACGCGGCCCTGCGCGCAGCCAGCGCCCGTTGCGCCGCGTCCAGACGTAAACAGACCCTTAGGGCTTGCGAAACAGCTCGCGACTGACGAGAGGGCGACCACCCAGGTGAACAGCCAGTGCCTGACGCATCAAGCGCTTGGCGGCGGAGAGCGCGCCGGGGGCGGTCCAGTCGGCTTCGGCCATGGCCAGTAATTCGACGCCGTTGAACAGGCCGGGTTGCAGCAGAAAGACCCGCTCAAGCCCGGCATCCACTTGCAGACGATAAAGACCATCCGGCGCAACAGGTTCGCCATGGACGTCGGTATTCAACGAAAAGCCGTAACCGAGATCGTCCAGCAGCCGCCATTCGAAGGAGCGCAGCAACGGCTCCAGTGGACGACCTTCGGCCAATGCCAGCAAGGTCGCGGCGTAGTGATCGAAGACACCCGGGTGCGGGTCTTCGGCAGGCAGCAAGCGGATCAGCAACTCATTGAGATAGAGACCGCTGAACAGCGCTTCACCGTTGAGCCACGCCGAGGTGCCTGAGCTCTCCATGCGCCCGACGTTCTTCAGCTCGCCCTTGCCACGAAACTCGACTTCCAGCGCCACGAACGGCCGCGCCAATGTCCCGGCCTTGCCCCGCGCACTGCGCAACACCGCCCGCAGCCGACCTTGCGGCGTGAGGAAGTCCACCAACGCACTGGTTTCGCGGTAGGCGCGAGAATGCAGGACGTAGGCGGGTTGGGCGGGAGGCGGGTTTTGCGACATGGAGCTCTCATTGATAAAAACGCGGTTTTTTATTCACCCCAAAACCAATGTGGGAGCGAGCTTGCTCGCGAAAGCAGGGTGTCAGTCAACAAATATGTCGTCTGGCACTACGCCATCGCGAGCAAGCTCGCTCCCACAGGTTTTTTCGGTGTTGCGACAACCGTGTACTTACAGGTCGCCGTAACCCAGCGAACGCAGCGCACGCTCGTCATCGGACCAGCCGCCCTTCACCTTGACCCACAGGTTAAGCATGATCTTGGAGTCGAACAGCAGCTCCATGTCCTTGCGCGCTTCGGTGCCGATGCGTTTGATACGCTCGCCCTTGTCGCCAATGATGATCTTCTTCTGGCCGTCACGCTCAACGAGGATCAAAGCATGAATGTGCAGGGTCTTGCCCTGCTGCTTGAACTCTTCGATTTCGACGGTGATCTGGTACGGCAGCTCAGCGCCCATCTGGCGCATGATTTTCTCGCGTACCAGTTCGGCGGCAAGGAACCGGCTGCTGCGGTCGGTGATCTGGTCTTCCGGGAAGAAGTGATCGTTCTCCGGCAGATGATCAGCGATAACCTTTTCCAGCGCGTCGAGGTTGTGCCCGTGCTGCGCGGAGATCGGGATGATCTGCGCGTTCGGCAACTGCTCCTGCAACCAGCTCAGGTGCGGCATCAGCTCGGCTTTGTCTTCGATGCGGTCGGTCTTGTTCAGCGCAACGATCAATGGGCCGGTGACGTACTGCACGCGCTCCAGGACCATCTGGTCTTCGTCGGTCCACTTGGTGCGGTCAACGACGAAGATCACCACGTCGACGTCTTTCAACGCTGCCGAAGCGGTTTTGTTCATGTAACGGTTCAGGGCCTTTTCGCCCCCCTTGTGCATACCAGGGGTATCGACGTAGATCGCCTGCACGTCACCTTCGGTTTTGATCCCGAGCATGTTGTGGCGAGTGGTCTGCGGCTTGCGCGAGGTGATCGCGAGCTTCTGGCCAAGGATGTGGTTCAGCAGCGTCGACTTACCGACGTTGGGACGGCCGACGATGGCAACATAGCCACAGCGAGTTGCGTTTGTATCAGTCATTGCCATTCTCCACGCCCAGGGCAATCAGTGCTGCGGCAGCCGCTACCTGTTCGGCAATACGACGGCTTACACCCTGACCTCGGCTTTTTTCATTCAGTAAGACAACTTCGCACTCGACGAAGAAGGTTCGGCAGTGCGGCTCGCCCTGGATATCCACCACTTCGTAGCGTGGCAGTTCACAACCTCGCGATTGCAGGTGTTCCTGCAGGCGGGTCTTCGGATCCTTGTTGGTATCGACCAGCGTCAGGCCTTCGAACTCGCCGGCCAGCCAGGCCAGCACGCGCTCGCGCGCCATGTCCATGCCGGCGTCAAGGTAGATCGCGCCGATCAAGGCTTCGAGGGCATCGGCCAGAATCGATTCGCGACGGAAACCGCCGCTTTTCAACTCACCGGAACCCAGTCGCAGGTAATCGCCAAGGTCGAAACCGCGAGCCAGTACGGCCAGCGTCTCACCTTTTACCAGGCGTGCGCGCAAACGCGACAACTGGCCTTCGCGGGCCAGCGGGAAGCGATCGAACAGTGCCTCGCCGGCGACAAAATTGAGGATGGCATCGCCGAGGAATTCCAGACGCTCGTTGTTGCGCCCGGCAAAACTTCGGTGCGTCAGGGCCAGCAGCATCAGCTCCTGATCCTTGAAGGTGTAACCGAGCTGGCGCTCGAGACGGCTTAGAGAAACGCTCACGGTTTACCCACGCTGAGTTCGTGGCTGAATTCCACTGCCATCGCCGGGATGCGGCGCAGGCCTGGGACAATTAACGCTGTGTTCAAAAATTAAATCCTGGCGATTGCGAAGCCGATTGTGCCGGCTCCAGAAATGCATTCGGCGCTGTGGTCAACAGCGCCGTGTGTAATTACTTGATCAGGCCAACCCGCGAAAAATTCGGCAGGTGACTGAGTTTTGATTCCGGCCAGCTCATCCAGACCGCGAAGGCCTTGCCGACGATATTCTGGTCTGGAACCATGCCCAGCAGATCCTTGGGAATGTTCGGATCATCCCAGTAGCGACTGTCGTTCGAGTTGTCGCGGTTGTCGCCCATCATGAAGTAGTGCCCGGCCGGCACGGTCCAGGTATGGTCCGGCGTGGCGCGGTAACGGCTCATTTCCTTGCGGATCAGGTGTTCGGCAGCGCCGAGTTTTTCTTTGTAGAACTCGGCGCTGCCGAGCATGCCTGGCTCCGGGCCGACCAACTGTTCGGCCACCGACTCGCCATTGATGAACAGACGCTTGTCGGCGGTGTAACGCACCGTATCGCCCGGCAGACCGACTACACGCTTGATGTAATTGACGTTCGGATCACTTGGATAGCGGAACACCATCACATCACCGCGCTGCGGATCACCCACTTCGATGATTTTCTTGTCGATCACCGGCAGACGGATCCCGTAAGAAAACTTGTTCACCAGAATGAAGTCGCCGACGTCCAGGGTGGGTTTCATGGAGCCCGAAGGGATCTGAAACGGTTCCACAAGGAACGAGCGCAGCACCAGCACGATGAACAACACCGGAAAAAACGACTTGCCGTATTCGACCAGCAGCGGCTCTTTGTTCAGTTTTTCAACGACCACTACATCAGGCTGGCTGACACTGCCTTGATAGGAGGCAATGGCAGCACGCCGACGCGGCGCCAGGATCAACAGATCAAGCAACGCCAACAGGCCGCAGACGAACACGGCGATGACCAGCAACAGCGGGAAATTTAGTGACATAGGACCTAACTATCCAACCTGAGCACTGCGAGGAAGGCTTCTTGTGGAATTTCCACGTTGCCGACCTGCTTCATGCGTTTCTTACCGGCCTTTTGCTTCTCGAGCAGTTTCTTCTTACGGCTGACGTCACCGCCGTAGCATTTGGCCAATACGTTCTTTCTGAGCGCCTTGACGGTTGTCCGGGCAACGATCTGACCACCAATGGCGGCCTGAATGGCTACGTCGAACATCTGACGAGGAATCAGTTCTTTCATCTTCTCGGTCAACTGGCGACCTTTGTAGTGCGAGTTGTCACGGTGCACGATCAACGCCAGGGCATCGACCTTGTCGCCGTTGATCAGCACGTCCAGTTTCACCAGATTAGCCGATTGGTAACGATCGAAATGGTAATCCAGCGAAGCATAGCCGCGGCTGGTGGATTTGAGACGGTCGAAGAAGTCCAGGACCACTTCGTTCATCGGCAGGTCGTAGGTGACCTGCACCTGATTGCCGAGGAACAGCATGTCGACTTGAACGCCACGCTTCTCGATGCACAGGGTGATGACGTTGCCCAAGTGTTCTTGCGGCACCAGAATGTTGGCCCGCACGATCGGCTCGCGCATGTCTTCGATCGACGACACATCCGGTAGCTTGGATGGGTTGTCGACGTAAATCGTTTCACCGGTTTTCAGCACCAGCTCGAAAATTACCGTTGGCGCAGTGGTGATCAGGTCCAGGTCGTACTCGCGCTCGAGGCGCTCCTGGATGATTTCCATGTGCAACATGCCAAGGAAGCCGCAACGGAAGCCGAAGCCCAGTGCGTCGGAGCTTTCCGGGGTGTACTGCAACGACGAGTCGTTGAGGGTCAGCTTCTGCAGCGCTTCGCGGAAGTCCTCGAAGTCGTCGGAACTGACCGGGAACAGACCGGCGTAAACCTGTGGCTGGATGCGTTTGAAGCCGGGCAGCACTTCAACGTCCGGGGTCGAGGCCAGGGTCAGGGTGTCACCGACCGGTGCACCGTGAATGTCCTTGATGCTGGCGATGATGAAGCCCACTTCGCCGGCTTTCAAATCAGTGGTGGCGGTGTGTTTAGGGTTGAACACGCCCACGCTGTCGACCAGATGAATCTTGCCGGTGGACTTGACGAGGATCTTGTCGCCCTTCTTCACGCGGCCATGACGTACACGTACCAGGGAAACAACGCCCAGGTAGTTGTCGAACCACGAGTCGATGATCAACGCTTGCAGCGGATCTTCAATGTTGCCGGTCGGCGCAGGAATGGTATGCACCAGGCGCTCGAGCACTTCGTCGACACCCAGACCGGTTTTGGCGCTGCAGGTAACGGCGTCGGTGGCATCGATGCCGATGATTTTCTCGATTTCGTCTTTTACGCGATCAGGATCAGCCTGCGGCAGGTCGATCTTGTTCAGCACCGGCATGACTTCAAGGCCCTGCTCGATCGCGGTGTAGCAGTTGGCTACGGACTGAGCTTCAACGCCCTGACCGGCATCGACCACCAGCAAGGCACCCTCACACGCAGCCAGGGAACGGCTGACTTCGTAGGTGAAGTCGACGTGGCCCGGGGTGTCGATGAAGTTCAGCTGGTACTTGATGCCGTCTTTGGCGGTGTAATACAGGGTGACGCTGTGGGCCTTGATGGTGATCCCGCGTTCACGTTCCAGGTCCATGGAGTCCAGCACCTGGGCTTCCATTTCACGCTCGGCCAGGCCGCCGCACATCTGGATGAAGCGATCGGCCAGCGTCGACTTGCCATGGTCAATGTGGGCGATGATGGAGAAATTGCGGATATGACTCAAATCACTCACGGATCAACACTCAAAAAGGCTGCAGGCATGGCCCGCCGAAAAATAGCCGGGAATTGTACCTGATACACGGCGCAAGCGTCACGTTCGCCTGTCACCCGGATTGCATGCAAAAACGCCCCGATCTGTCGACCGAGGCGTTTTCGAGGTTTAAAACACAGGTCAATCGCCTGTCATCAACCGGCTCTTCGCAGCAGCCAGACACCCGCCAGCGCACAGACCCCGGCCGGCACCAGCACCGCAAACAGCGGCGAGAAACCGAACACCAGGCTCGACGGGCCGAGCAAATCCTGGACGATACGGAAGGTGAAGCCCACCAGCACGCCGGTAAACACCCGCTGACCGAGGGTTACCGAGCGCAGCGGACCGAAAATGAAGGAGATCGCCATCAGCACCAGTGCTGCGGTCACCAGCGGCTGCAACACCTTGACCCAAAATGCCAACCAGTAGCGGCCGTTGCTCAGGCCCTGCTCGGACAGATAGTGGATGTAGCCCCACAAACCACTGATCGACAGCGATTCCGGTGCCATGACCACGGTGCTGAGCAATTGCGGGCTCAACGCCACGTCCCATTGCTCGCTCGGGGTATTGACGACTTCGGTGCTGCGTTCATGGAACAGCGTGGTGGCAACGTCGGTGAGCTGCCACTTGTTGCCGTCGAACTCGGCCTTCTTGGCGAAACTCGAACTCAGCAGGTGACGCTCTTTGTCGAAGTGATAACGGGTCACGCCATACAGCAGGCCGTTGGGTTGCACGGCGTTGATGTGGATGAATTCTTCACCCTGACGGTGCCACATACCGTGCTTGGCACTTTGCGCGTCGCCGCTGCCCTGCGCCAGCGAGCGATTGGCCTGGGCCATGCTCTCGGTTGCCGGAGCAACGTATTCGCCGATCAGCACGCCAGCCAGCATCAGCACCAGCATGGGCTTCATTACAGCCCACACGATACGGCCGATGGACACGCCAGCGGCGCGCATGACGGTCAGCTCACTGCTACTGGCCAGACTGCCGAGGCCGATCAGGCAACCGATCAACGCCGCCATCGGCAGCATTTCGTAGAGACGGCGTGGCGCGGTCAGCAACACAAAGCTCAGAACATCGACGAGGGTGTAGGTGTCGCTGACGTCGCCCATCTCATCGATGAAGGCGAACAAGGTTGCCAGACCGAGAATGATTGCCAGCACGGCAATGATCGCCATGAACACGCTGCTGCCGATGTAGCGGTCGAGTTTAACCACGGGCCACCTCCAGCGCTGCAGCGCGACGGCTGGCCATCTTCAGACGCAGCGGCTCCCAATAGAGCAAACCGAGACCGATGAACAGGAAGATCGCATGCACCCACCACAGGCCCAGGGCTGGCGGAATCTTGCCTTTTTCAAGGGCGCCGCGGGCGGCAATCAGAATGGTCAGGTAAGCCATATAAAGAAGAATCGCCGGCAGCAGCTTGAGGAAACGCCCTTGGCGCGGATTGACTCGCGACAGCGGCACCGCCATCAGGGTCACGATAAACACCAGTAGCGGCAGGGACACACGCCATTGCAGTTCGGTTTTGGAGCGGATGTCATCGCTGCCCAGCAGAGACGAGGTCGGCATGGCGTCACGGTCGGTGACTTCTTCGCTGACGTCTGGCTTGGGCAGCAGCACACCGTAGGTTTCGTAGTGAATGGCGCGGTAATCGGCCTGACCCGGGCTGCCGTCGTAGCGGTAGCCGTTATCGAGAATCAGATAGCGGTTGCCGTCGGGGCGCACTTCCTGGCGACCGCTTTCGGCCACCAGCACGGAAATCCCGCGATCCTTTTGATCGGCACCGAGGTTTTTCTGCGAAATGAATACGCTGCCCAGATTGACGCGATCGTCGCTCAGGGTCTCGGTATAGGTGACCCGAGTGCCATCACGCAGGGCCTGAAAGCGACCCGGCTCGAGGGTGTCGAATTCGGTCAGGGCGTCTTGCTTGTTCAGCAGCAACTGGAATTGATTGGCGCCTTGCGGGGCCAGGCCCAGGCTCAGCCATGCCACCACCAGTGCCACCAGCGTCGCCGGGAACAGGGTCATGCGAAACAGCTTCTGCTGGCTCATGCCGGTGGCCGAAAGCACCGTCATCTCGCTTTCCAGGTACAGGCGACCGTACGCCAGCAGGATCCCGAGGAACAGGCCCAGCGGCAGAATCAGTTGCAGGAACCCCGGCAGACGAAAGCCCATGATCAGGAACAGCGAGCCCGGATCGAGCTGGCCGGCAGCGGCCTGAGCGAGGTATTTGATGAAGCGACCGCTCATGATGATGACCAGCAGCACAGCACTCACGGCGCTGAGGGTCAACAGGACTTCGCGGGACAGATAACGGAAGACGATCAAACCAGACACTCCAGGGTTGTCAGGCTAAGGCGGCCAAACAAGCAAACACATCGACCGGCCCGCAACGCAGAGCCGTCGAAAAAAGATGCGGCATTATCCTGTGATTGAGGGCGCCTGTCACTGCGCACACTCATCCATGTCTGTAATCCTTTGCAGATCGTACAACCTAGGGGGCTTTCTCAATTAGTTTTCACACCGCGCCGGGTCTGCTGTTGTGCTGGGCAAGGCGCGAGAAGCGTGGTTTGGTCATTCCAAATAAGCTTCGAGCAACGCAGCCCTGCACAACAGCAGGCCCGGCCCTTCGGGTTGTGCCTTAAAGCCGGCCAGCCTGCGTTGCAGGCCTTGGAAAGGGAACAACCATTCCCAGCGGCCTGCGCCTTGCCTGGCTGGCTTTAAGGCGACAACGCGGTGTGAAAACTAATTGAGAACGCCCCCTAGGGTTGTCAGGCGCGGGGAGCGGGGTTCAAACTGCGGCCCTTGTCGCAGGCTTTGGCCTGCGCCTCTTCTCTCTATAAGCAGGCGATTGCGGACACCGTCGAACGCCTGCGTGTTGACCATTCATTCAGGGATCCGGACATGGAACTGGTTGTAAAAAGCGTTAGCCCAGAAACGTTGAAAACCGCCACCCTGGTGGTTGCCGTCGGCGAAGGCCGCAAACTCGGTGTCGCCGCCAAACAGGTCGACGAACTGAGCGGTGGCGCAATCAGCGCCGTCCTCAAGCGTGGCGATCTGGCTGGTAAAGTCGGTCAAAGCCTGCTGCTGCACAGCCTGCCGAACCTGAAAGCCGAGCGCGTGCTGCTGGTCGGCGTGGGCAAGGATGAGGAACTGGGCGACCGTCCATTCCGTAAAATCGTTGCCGGCATTCTCAACACCCTGAAAGGTCTGGGCGGCAGCGACGCCGTGTTGGCACTGGATGAAATCATTGTCAAAAACCGCGACAGCTACGGCAAAACCCGTCTGTTGGCAGAAACCCTGGTGGATGGCGAATACACCTTCGACCAGTTCAAGAGCCAGAAAGCCGAACCGCGCGCCCTGAAGAAAATCACCCTGCTGACCATCAAGGCTGCTCAGGCCGAAGTGCAGCGCGCGGTGAATCACGCTACGGCGATCGCCAACGGCATGGCCTTCACCCGCGATCTGGGCAACCTGCCGCCGAACATCTGCCACCCGACTTTCCTCGGCGAACAAGCCAAGAACCTCGGCAAAGAGTTCAAGGATCTGAAAGTCGAAGTCCTCGACGAGAAGAAGATCAAAGCCCTGGGCATGGGCTCGTTCTACGCCGTCGGCCAGGGCAGCGAGCAACCGCCGCGCCTGATCGTCATGCAATACAACGGCGGCAAGAAATCCGAGAAACCGTACGCACTGGTCGGTAAAGGCATCACCTTCGACACCGGCGGCATCAGCCTGAAACCGGGTGCCGGCATGGACGAAATGAAGTACGACATGGGCGGCGCAGCCTCCGTGTTCGGTACCCTGCGTGCCGTGCTTGAGCTGAAACTGCCAATCAACCTGGTGTGCATCCTCGCCTGCGCGGAAAACATGCCGAGCGGCAATGCCTCGCGTCCGGGCGACATCGTCACCACCATGAGCGGCCAGACCGTGGAAATCCTCAACACCGACGCCGAAGGCCGTCTGGTGCTGTGCGATGCACTGACCTACTCCGAGCGTTTCAAGCCGCAAGCGGTGATCGACATCGCCACCCTGACCGGCGCTTGCGTCGTGGCACTGGGCGCACACACCTCGGGCCTGCTGGGCAACAACGACGAACTGATCAGCCAACTGTTGAGCGCTGGCCAGACTGCCGACGACCGCGCCTGGCAATTGCCGCTGTTCGACGAATACCAGGAGCAACTGGACAGCCCGTTCGCCGACATCGCCAACATTGGCGGGCCGAAAGCCGGCACCATCACTGCTGCGTGCTTCCTGTCGCGCTTCACCAAGAACCTCAACTGGGCGCACCTGGACATCGCCGGCACCGCATGGACCAGCGGCGGCAAGGACAAAGGCGCAACCGGTCGTCCGGTGCCTCTGTTGACCCAGTACCTGCTGGATCGCGCCAAAGCCTGAACCCGCTGACAAGCGGCGTCACTTTCCGGTGACGCCGCTCGCTGCTCTGGAACCGCAATGACCAAAGTCGACTTCTATATCCTGCCCAGCGCCGACCCTTCGGCGCGCCTGGACTTTGCCTGCAAGCTCACCGAGAAAGCCTGGCGCATGGGCCATCGCATCTACCTGCATTGCAGCGATGCCGCTCAGCGCGACGATCTCGATGCGCGCTTGTGGGCATTCAAGGGCGAAACCTTCGTGCCGCATGGCCCGGCTGACAGCGAACCGGACGGTTTGATTGTGTTGGGATTGGGTGATGACTGCGGTCAGCACCAGGATTTGCTGGTCAACCTCGACCTGAAAGTCCCGGCCTTCGCCAGCAAATTCGCCCGTGTGGCGGAAGTGGTGGTGGAAGATCCGACAATTCGGGCGGCCGCGCGGGAGAGTTTCCGTTTCTACCGCGAACAGGGCTATCCTCTGCAAGACCACCGTTTACAGCGACTCTGAGCATTCCAATGGACACTCCGAAACCGCAACAAAAGTCCGCACACCTGTTGGATGATCTTGAATCGATCCGCCAGTTGCTCGGCGATGACAACCTGCAACCACCGCTGCTGACCGACACGGTCGACGATGGCGAACAGGAACAGATTCCGATGTTGTTTGACTCTGTCGGCGCCGAGCCGGCCGCAGTCGCAGTCGAACCGCAACCCGCTCCAACTCCGGCGCCGGCCGCGCAACCTGCGCCCCACGCGAATAAAGGCCCGGACGCCCTGCTCCACCTGGACAGCGAACTGCGCGCCGCCGCGCAATTGATCATGCAAGACGTGATCGACGACTTCGCGCCGCACATCGAAACCGAAATCAAGCGCCGGCTCGATGCACGCATGGAACGGCTGCTCAGCCAATACGAATAACCCCCCAACCCCTGTGGGAGCCAGCCTGCTGGCGATAGCAGCACCTCGGTTTTCCTGAAAAACCGCAGCGCCTGCATCGCGAGCAGGCTCACTCCTACATTTAGATCCCCTCAGGGCCCGCCCCGCTCGCCCTCGGCCCCATGCCCCGCTATACTCGTCGGCTTTTCCTGAATTAATGCCAATAGGGTCCCGCCGCGCATGGATAAGACCTACCAGCCGCACGCCATTGAAACTTCCTGGTACAACACCTGGGAGTCCGAGAACTACTTCGCCCCGCAAGGCGCGGGCGACTCCTACACCATCATGATCCCGCCGCCGAACGTCACCGGCAGCCTGCACATGGGTCACGGTTTCAACAACGCGATCATGGACGCCCTGATCCGTTTCCGCCGCATGCAGGGTCGCAATACCCTGTGGCAGCCGGGCACCGACCACGCCGGCATCGCTACGCAAATGCTGGTGGAGCGTCAACTGGAAGCCACCGGCCAGAATCGTCACGATCTGGGCCGCGAGAAATTCCTCGAGAAGGTCTGGGAGTGGAAGGATCAGTCCGGCGGCAACATCAGCCGTCAGATCCGCCGCCTCGGCTCGTCCGTTGACTGGAGCCGCGAGCGCTTCACCATGGACGACGGTCTCTCGGAAGCGGTCAAAGAAGCGTTCGTGCGTCTGCACGAAGACGGTCTGATCTATCGCGGCAAGCGTCTGGTCAACTGGGACACCAAACTGCACACGGCGATTTCTGACCTCGAAGTGGAAAACCACGACGAGAAGGGTTTCCTGTGGAACCTCAAGTACCCGCTGGCCGACGGCGCGAAAACCGCTGAAGGCAACGACTTCCTGATCGTAGCGACCACCCGTCCGGAAACCATGCTCGGCGACTCCGCCGTCGCGGTGAACCCGAACGACGAGCGCTACAAATCCCTGATCGGCAAGTTTGTCGAGCTGCCACTGGTTGGCCGCCGCATCCCGATCATCGCCGACGATTACTGCGATCCTGAATTCGGCACCGGCTGCGTGAAAATCACCCCGGCCCACGATTTCAACGACTACGAAGTCGGCAAGCGCCACAACCTGCCGCTGCTGAACATCTTCGACAAGAACGCCAACGTGCTGCCGGCAGCCCAGGTGTTCAACCTCGACGGTACGCTGAACGACAGCATCGATGGCGCGATTCCGGCTGAATACGCCGGCCTTGAGCGTTTCGAAGCGCGCAAGCAAATCGTAGCTGCGTTCGATGCCGCCGGCCTGCTGGTCAGCGTCAACGACCACGGCCTGAAAGTGCCGAAAGGCGACCGCTCCGGCACCATCATCGAGCCGTGGCTGACCGACCAGTGGTACGTGTCGACCAAACCGCTGGCAGAGCCTGCGATTGCTGCCGTTGAAGATGGCCGCATCCAGTTCGTGCCGAAGCAGTACGAAAACATGTACTTCTCGTGGATGCGCGACATCCAGGACTGGTGCATCAGCCGTCAGCTGTGGTGGGGCCACCGGATTCCGGCCTGGTACGACGAGTCGGGCAAGGTCTACGTTGGTCGCGACGAAGCCGAAGTGCGTGCCAAGCACAACCTCGGCCCGGACGTGGCGCTGCAACAGGACAACGACGTGCTCGACACCTGGTTCAGTTCTGGCCTGTGGACCTTCTCCACCCTGGGCTGGCCTGAGCAGACCGAATTCCTGAAGAAATTCCACTCCACCGACGTGCTGGTGACGGGCTTCGACATCATTTTCTTCTGGGTTGCCCGGATGATCATGCTGACCATGCACCTGATCAAGAACGAGGACGGCACGCCGCAGGTGCCGTTCAAGACCGTTTATGTGCACGGTCTGGTGCGCGATGGCCAGGGCCAGAAGATGTCCAAGTCCAAGGGCAACGTTCTGGATCCGCTGGACATCATCGACGGTATCGAGCTGGAAGAACTGGTGCAGAAACGCACCTCCGGCCTGATGCAGCCGAAACTGGCGAAGAAGATCGAGAAGCAGACCCGCGACGAATTCGCCGACGGTATCGCCAGCTACGGCACCGACGCCCTGCGCTTCACCTTCTGCTCGCTGGCCTCGACCGGTCGCGACATCAAGTTCGACATGGGCCGCGTCGAAGGCTATCGCAACTTCTGCAACAAGATCTGGAACGCCGCGCGTTATGTTCTGGACAAGGGCGAAGACTGCGGCCAGAACGGCGAAGCCTACGAGCTGTCGCTGGCGGATCGCTGGATCATCTCGCAACTGCAACGCACTGAAGCCGAAGTGACCCGTCAGCTGGATCAATTCCGTTTCGACCTGGCAGCACAAGCGCTGTACGAGTTCATCTGGAACCAGTACTGCGACTGGTACCTGGAGCTGTCCAAGCCTGTGCTGTGGGACGAGAACGCACCAGTTGAACGTCAGCGCGGCACTCGCCGTACGCTGGTTCGCGTACTGGAAGTGGCGTTGCGTCTGGCGCATCCGTTCATGCCGTTCATCACTGAAGAAATCTGGCAGCGCATCGCGCCGCTGGCCGGCATTCAGGGCAAGACGATCATGCTGCAAGCGTGGCCAGTGGCCAACGAAGAGCGCATCGATCCGGCTGCCGAAGACGACATCGAATGGCTCAAGGAACTGATGCTCGGCACGCGTAACATCCGTGGCGAAATGAACATTGGCCCGGGCAAGCCACTGCCGATCTACCTGAAGAACGTCAGCGCTGAAGACCAGCGCCGTCTGACCGAGAACGAAGCGCTGCTGAAGAAGCTGGCGCGTCTGGAATCGATCACTGTTCTGGCGGCTGGCGAAGAAGCGCCGCTGTCCGCCACCGCACTGGTAGGCGAGATGGAAGTGCTGGTACCAATGGCCGGCCTGATCGACAAGGGCGCTGAACTGGCGCGTCTGGACAAGGAAATCCTGCGTTTGCAGGGCGAAGTCCAGCGCGTTGGCGGCAAACTGTCCAACGCCGGTTTCGTCGACAAGGCCCCGGCCGAAGTCATCGAGAAGGAACGCGCCAAACTGGCCGAGGCTGAACAAGCCTTGGGCAAACTGGCCGAGCAGCACGCGCGGATTGCCAGTCTGTAACTGGTAAATCGCATTAAAAAGGCGCGCAACCCGATCGGGTGACGCGCCTTTTTTATTGCCTACTTTCCTTCATCCACTGCCAATCCCTGTGGGAGCGAGCTTGCTCGCGAAGAGGCCGTGTCAGGCGAAAGTGATGTTGACTGAGAGGACGCTTTCGCGAGCAAGCTCGCTCCCACAGAGATCGGTGGTGTTGCTGATATTGAGTTCGCAGCGGCTGGATGTGGGACAATACCCGCCACTTTCAGCCATACCCGAATCGACCACGCCCATGAACGCCCCCCGCACACCCAAACCTGCGCGCAAGAAGCCTGACACCGCGACCCCGGCCAAGACCGTTGAGCCGCGTGAAAAGGCCAGCCTGCACCCGCGCAATCGCCATCAGGGTCGTTACGACTTCCCGGCGCTGATCAAAACCACGCCGGAACTGGCGAAGTTCGTGATCACCAACCCGTACGGCAAGGAAAGCATCGACTTCGCCAGCCCCGATGCGGTGCGCGTGTTCAACCGGGCGCTGCTCAAGTCGTTCTATGGCATCCAGCATTGGGACATCCCGGCAGACTACCTCTGCCCGCCAGTTCCAGGCCGTGCCGATTACGTGCACTTCCTCGCCGATTTGCTGGCGAGCATGAACGACGGCAAGGTCCCGCGCGGCGCGATCGTCAACGTGCTGGACATCGGCATGGGCGCCAACTGCGTGTATCCGCTGATCGGTAACAGCGAATACCGCTGGCACTTCCTCGGCTCGGAGATTGATCCGACTGCTGTAGCGGCCGCCAGAGCCATCGTTCAGTCCAACGACCTGAACAAAGTCATCCAGCTGCGTCAGCAGGAAAACCGCAAGCACATCCTGATCGGTCTGCTGGAGCCGGGCGAGCGCTTTGACCTGACCATGTGCAACCCGCCGTTCCACGCCTCGATGGACGAAGCGACCAAGGGCAGCGAGCGCAAATGGCGCGCACTGGGCAAGGCCGATCCGAAACGCAAACTGCCGGTGCTGAACTTCGGCGGTCAGTCGGCGGAGTTGTGGTGTGAAGGTGGCGAGGCGCGTTTCGTGACGCAACTGATCGCCGAGAGCGCCAACTTCCAGCATAAAGTGTTGTGGTTCAGCACGCTGGTGTCGAAAGCTTCGAACTTGCCGGCCATCGAAACCGCACTGAAAAAAGCCGGCGTGCTGGAAAGCCAGGTCGTCGAGATGTCTCAGGGCCAGAAGCAGAGCCGCTTTGTGGCCTGGACCTTCCAGACCAAGTCCGAGCAGCAGATCTGGCGCCGCGAGCGCTGGGTTCGCTAAACACCGCATCACCGGACACAAATCAATTGTGGGAGCGAGCTTGCTCGCGAATGGGGAGCATCAGTCAATTCAACTCTGACTGACACACTGCCTTCGCGAGCAAGCTCGCTCCCACATGGGATCTAAGTGCTTGCCAAATCGCAGGCACAAAAAAACCGTGCCCGGATCACTCCGGTGCACGGTTTTTTATTGCTGCGTCTTACTTGTTCACAGCGTCGGTCAGGCCTTTGGCCACAACCAGCTTGATCACTTTCTTAGCAGGGATTTCGATGGCAGCGCCAGTCGAAGGGTTACGGCCAGTGCGGGCAGGACGCTCGGTCACTTTCAGCTTGCCGATACCTGGCAAGGTGATTTCGCCGCCGTTTTCCAGCTGATCGGCAACGATTTGGCCCAGTTGGTCCAGAGCGTTACGCGCGGTGGTTTTCGGCGCGTCGATAGCTTCAGCGATGTCGGCGATCAGTTGGTCTTTAGTAAGAGCCATGTAGTGTTCCTTCCCTATCAAATTCATATGGATTGCAGAGTGCAGTGTCAGCCATCGAGCCCGATCTTCTGGATCTGGCACCCTCGGCGATAACCACGACGAGTCGGGTTATAGATACCGAAATCAGGGTTTGGTTCGACCTGACAAATGCTGATTGCACGCTTAACGCAGTGACTTCGCGTAAGACCGGGCAAAACTAGCACAGAGACGGGGAAATATCCGCCTCTAGCTACCCATTTGGTCAGCTTTATTGCGCTAAATCGGTAAAAAACTGCATATGCGTCAGTGCGCGCCCCGGTTTTGCCCTACAACCCGCGCCAAAACCAGTGGTTGCGGTACACTTAGCGCTTTTTCGGGGGAGCCTGCCCTCCTCCCTTCCTACAGCCGAGAAGCCCATGCCGATCCGTCATTGCATCGTCCACCTGATCGACAAAAAACCCGACGGCACGCCCGCAGTTCTGCACGCCCGTGACACGGAACTGGCCGAGTCTGCAGCCATCGAGAACATGCTCGCCGACCTCAACGAGAGCTATAACGCCAAACAGGGCAAAGCCTGGGGCCTGTTCCATCCGGAGTCCGGCGCGTTCCCGTTCAGCGGCTGGCTGAAGGAATACATGGAAGGCAGCAAGGACTTCACCGCGTTCAGCAAAGTCGCGGTCGAGCACCTGCAGAAGCTGATGGAAGAGTCGAACCTGTCGGTCGGCGGTCACGTATTGTTCGCCCACTATCAGCAAGGCATGACCGATTACCTGGCCATCGCCCTGCTCCACCACAGCGAAGGCGTGGCGGTGACCGATGAGCTGGACGTGACCCCTTCGCGTCACCTCGACCTCGGCCAATTGCACCTGGCGGCGCGGATCAACGTTTCCGAGTGGCAGAACAACAAGCAGTCCAAGCAATACATCTCGTTCATTAAAGGCAAGAACGGCAAAAAGGTCTCCGAGTACTTCCGCGACTTCATCGGTTGCCAGGAAGGCGTCGACGGCCCGGGCGAGACCCGCACGCTGCTCAA
Organism: Pseudomonas sp. 29; assembly: GCF_002754355.1. Lineage (NCBI taxonomy): Bacteria > Pseudomonadati > Pseudomonadota > Gammaproteobacteria > Pseudomonadales > Pseudomonadaceae > Pseudomonas > Pseudomonas sp. 29. Next base: position 4,070,808 of record NZ_PEEY01000001.1, on the reverse strand, counting down.
GGCTTTCAGCGACTTCGTCGAAAGCGAAGACCTGCCGGAAGACTCCGCCCGCGAGAAAACCAAGACCTTGGTCGATTACGCCAGCAGCCAGGCCAAACTCGGCGAACCGATGGGTCTGGAAGAGCTCTCGGAGCTGATCGACGAAGAGCGTCCGAAAGCCTTTTACGATCACATCCGCAACAAGGATTACGGCTTGTCGCCGGAGATCCCGGCGGACAAACGCACCCTGAATCAATTCCGCCGCTTTACCGGCCGCGCCGAAGGCCTGTCGATCAGCTTTGAAGCGCACCTGCTGGGTTCGAAGATCGAGTATGACGAAGAGGCTGGCACCCTGGTGATCAAAGGCCTGCCAACCTCGCTCACTGATCAGCTGAAGCGCCGCAACTGATGCTCGGCAATGTGCTGAAGAAGGTTCTGCTGGTACTGCTTGTCGTGGTGGTCTATCAGAACTGGGGCAAGATCGAGCGGGTATTCAACCCGTCACAAATGGTCTCGGAGCAGACGCGGGCGCAGGCCAATGTCGTGCTCTACGCCACCGACTGGTGCGGCTACTGCAAGCAGACCAAACGCTTTCTCGACAGCAAAGGGATTGCGTTCAAGGAGTTCGATATCGAGAAGGATGCCGAGGCGCGCAAGGCGTATGAGGCATTGGGTGGACGCGGGATTCCGTTGATCGACGTGAATGGCACGTTGATTCGCGGTTTTGACCCGGACGAAATCCTCGCCGCCCTGAAGTAATCAACTGTGGGAGCGAGCTTGCTCGCGAAAGCGGTGCATCAGCCAACAACAATGTTGAATGATGAATCGTCTTCGCGAGCAAGCTCGCTCCCACAGGTTTTGCAACAGACTCGAATCAGCGGGCTTCGATACGGAAACCGAATCGCGGGAAGTGCACATGCACCACGCCGCCACGCTCGTCTTCGCGACGAATGATCAGCTCTTCACTGCCGGCAAACAGCAACTCACCCACCACCGGATCAACCCCGTAATCCGTCGCCGAGACTGCCACCTGCTGGCCAGCCTTGAAGCCGTTCGGATCAACAAACTGCTCATCCGGCAATGCCGCCGGTGTCGCGTTGCGTGCAACCTCAAGCGCCTCTTCCGACGTCATCGCACTGGCTGCGCCATGGCCAAAGCCCAGCACTCGACTCAGCCACGCCGAAACCGCCGGATACTCATCCACCAGCGGCGCCGTCACATGCGTCGCCTTGAGGAACCACAGCGGATGCGCCAATGCGAAGTCAGCAATCGACGGTTCGCCGAACAGGAAGTCGCCTTGCTCGCGCTGCAACTGCTGCTCCAGCCGCGCCATGATCGTCGGCCATTGATGCTTGGCCTGTTCGGCGGACAGACGTGTGGCACTGCCGCCCGAGAACAAACCGGCGCGGTCGGCAATAAACGCTTTGATCGCTTCCGGCGGCAACTTGGCAAAACGCACGGCCACAGATTCCGGCTGAAACACCAGACTCACCGCATGCTGGAACACTACCGAGTCAGCCCAAGTGGCGAAACTGGCGGTGGTGAACTCCTGACCTTCGGGGAAGAACGCTGGCAAAGCCTTCTCTTGCTCGAGACGACGAGCGATCAACGAAGTGTCGCAGTAGATGTCAGCGCCAATCTGCAACACCGGTGTCTTGCGATAGCCGCCAGTGAGCGCGGTCAGATCCGGTTTAGGCATCACCGGCGAAATATGCACCGAGCGCCACGACAAGCCTTTGAACCCCAGCAGCAGACGGGCCTTCTCGGCAAATGGGGAGGTCGGGTAATGATGCAGAATCAACTCGGACATGCTCGGCTCCGCCGCTCAGATAGTGAGCCCGCAGCTTAGCGTGCATTTGCTTAGCAGCCTACAGATCTGCCTGATGGGAACTGATCAGTCAGATTGATAAGACGCGACCAGATATTCCTTGGCGCTCTTTCTGAGTTTTTTGATCAAACGTTCCTGGCGCAGCGCATCGCTCTTGTCGCGGCACAGTTCGGTATAAACCAGCGCCATCGCCGGGCTGGAGAGGAAGAACCGTGCGCCTTTGCCACTTTGATGCTTGGCGAAACGACGCACCGGATCGTCGCTGATCCCGCAGTACAACGAGCCATTGGCGGCGCGAACGAGGTAGACGAACCAGGACTTGCTCACGGGTTCGGCGACGTCGACAGGTTTTTCGCTAAGGCTGGTCACTTCGGGATCTGAACGTGTAGGAAAACAGGCGGCGATCTTATCAGCGACCGGCCTGAAATGCCTTCAGTCCCTTCAATGCCTGGGCGCGCACGGCGTTGCGCACCAGCGGTGTCCAGCCGAGCAGAAGGCCTTTGAAACCGAGGGCCTGACGCGACCAGCGCCACAAATCGAAGTGATCGTGGTGCTCGCAGATCTTGCCGTCACGGAAGACGAAACGGGCCTGGATATCGTTGATGACAATGTTGCCGGTCTGGCTGAACAGGTAGGTCGCGACCCAATGTGCGCCACCGCTGCGCTCATCGGCGCGGACGTTGTCGAAGGTCAGCGAGAAGTCTTTGGCGCGGGTGGTGAGCATGCGCCACATGTCGCCGGCATCGCGCCCGCGCAGTTCGCCGAAGGCCGGATCACTGAACACGACGTCGTCGGTGTAGCAGGCGGCCATGGCTTCGGCATCGAGGCGCTGGAAGGCCTGGTAGAAGCGGGTGATCAACGCGGCGCGGGCTTCGCTCATGGGCAAACTCCAAAATAGGTACAGAGTGCCAGCACCATAATCTGCAATGCGCAGAAACACTATCGGCATTCGTAAACCGAATACCACGCAAGGTCTTCAAGGCGCCCCAAAAACTGTGGGAGCGAGCTTGCTCGCGAAGAGGCCGGCACATTCAACATGATCTTTGCCTGAACCACCGTCTTCGCGAGCAAGCTCGCTCCCACATTGGATATCACTGGCCCCAAAAAAGGGTTATGCGTCAGATTTTTTCGCTTTGCACTTGCACGTACAACGCACGCCCGGCGCCGAGGCCAGCGATGATCGCACCGGTGCCAATGATGCCGAAGATCCAGCCCACGGCATTCCAGCCGCCGGTCCAGTCATGCACCACGCCGACCGCAAACGGCCCCATCGACGCCAACGTGTAACCGAAACCCTGAGACATGCTCGACAGATTCGCCGCAACATGCGAATCACGCGAACGCAGTACGATCAACGTCAACGCCAGACTGAACGTACCGCCCTGCCCCAGCCCCAACAGAATCGCCCAGCCCCACAGGCCTTCGATCGGCGCATACAGGCAACCGAACAGCCCGCCAAGAGTCAGCGCCATGACCACGACGATCGCCAGACGCTGATCCTTGCCGCGCGTCGCCAGCCACGGCGCAGCCAACGAACTGGCGAGCTGGATGATCACCGAACCGGACAACACCAGACCGGCCTGGGTCGGCGTCAGGCCGCGACCAATCAGGATCGACGGCAACCAGCCGAACACGATGTAGGCCAGCGACGATTGCAGGCCCATGTACAAAGTCACCTGCCAGGCCAGCGGATCACGCAGCAGCCCGCGCACACGGTAGGCGACGTTGTGCGCGCCATGTTTCTGCCCGACTTGCGGCAGCCAGAACACCGCTGCAACCAGCGCCGGAATCACCCAGAAACCCAGGCCCATCGCCCAACTGTGACCGAAATGTTCACTCAGCGGCACGCTGGAACCCGCCGCCATCGCCGCGCCCAGACACAACGCCATGGTGTACACGCCGGTCATGGTACCGGCGTGTTTGGCGAAGTCGCGCTTGACGATGCCCGGCAGCAAAACTCCGATGATGCCGATACTCGCGCCGCCCAATACGCTGCCAGCGAACAGGCCGATCTCGCCGAAGTTGCTGCGCAAGATAATCCCGCCGGCCAGTGTCAGTAGAATTCCCAACACCACCCGTTCAGCGCCAAAACGCCGCGCCAGAATCGGTGCCAGTGGGGCGAACAATCCCAGGCACAGCACTGGCAGTGTGGTCAGCAAACCGGCCTGAGCCGCCGACAAACCGAGGCTCTTCGACACATCACTGAGCAGCGGCGCCATGCTCGACAGCGCCGGACGCAAATTCAGCGCGACCAGAATCAAGCCGAGCAGCAACAACCACGGCCGGCGCACCAGCGGATGGCTTTGTTGCACTTGCTCGTCGTCGGCCTCAGCGTCGATCAGCAGCTCTTCAAGCTCTGCCGTGCGCTTTGGGGTTGTGGATAGCTCACTGCGGGACATGGATTTCTCGGTTTCAAGGTTCATTGATCAACTGCCTCGACAAAGCTTTGGCTCGTTCCGGGTCGCGTTGCTCGACCGCATCGAGTAACTCGATATGCAAGTCGAACACTTCCTGACGGCGCGGGACGATATTCAGGGTCTGGCGCAATTGCGCGCCGACGATGCTGGAGAAATAGCGATAAAGCTCGCTGAGGGTCGGGTTGTGCGCGGCATCGACCAGACGACGGTGGAACACCAGATCGCAGGCGATATAGGTGTCGAGATCGCCGTGGTAGTGGCTGCCGCTGGTGCCGAGCGCTTCACGCAAGGCGACGAGGTCCTCGTCGGTACGGCGCAACGCCGCCAGGCCGATGGCCTCGACTTCGAGAATGTGCCGGGTTTCCCGTGCCTGATCCAGCGAGCAGCGTGACAACGCTTTCAGCGTATCGAGCGGATCGACCACGGCGCGCAAGTAACTGCCATCGCCCTGGCGAATCTCGATCAGTCCGGAAAACGCCAGCACGCGCATGGCTTCGCGCACGGTGTTGCGGCTGATGCCCAGCTCGGCGCACAGCTCGGGTTCGGTCGGCAAACGCTCGCCAACCTGCCAGGCACCGCTGTTGATGCGCTGACGAAGCTGATCCAGAGCCTGATCGACCAGGGATCGCTTAACGAGTGGAGAGATATCTGACATAGGATTTTCCCTTTCATCCAATCATAGGATGAATTTTCTGACATGTTAGTCAGACCCGTGTAGGACGGCAACCACCTAGGGTCAATCGGAGACACATGGAGCGATATTTTCGATTGGTGAAAATTACCCTTTAAGGGTAATTTCAGGGACAGGGTTTTGGTTTCTTATGGAAAAGAACACACCCCATTATGAGCTGGCGGTGATCAAGGCTGAGGTCAGGCGGCTTGGAAGAAGGGCCTTTACCAGAAGCTCTGCAGAATCCGGTGATCTTCTCGGCTTTAGCATAAGAGAGATGCAAGAAATCGTTTACGAGCTGCAGAACAGGATGTTGTACAAGTCGATGACCAGCTATGACGATCATCGAGTCTGGCAGGACGTGTATCACACCCATTCACAAGATCTGGAGATTTACATCAAGGTGACATACCGCCCTGCCGGCGGCGCACCGGTAATCTCCTTCAAGGAGAAAAACCCATGAAAACCCGGCAATGTTTCAGCTGTGGTGCCCGTGAGGGAATGAGGCATTTCGAGGGGCGAGGCGAGACCCTGAGTGTCAAAGGCATGGAGCGCCGTGTAACCGATCTTTCTGGCTGGGAATGCCAGCAGTGCGGCGAAGTCGAGTGGGATGACGATACCGATAGCGCGGAACGTTATACGAAAGCAGGCGATGAGCTGGTTATCGCCGCCAGACAAATGATCGGCGCCGAGATGAAACGAATTCGACGCAAATTGCACCTGACGCAGAAAGAGACAGTGCAACTGCTCTCTGGTGGCGGGCATAACGCATTCTCTCGCTACGAACGGGGCGAGTTACTTCCCCCCAAAGCATTGGTGCTGCTGATGCGCTTATTGGATCGTCATCCCTACATGCTCGTCGATATCCAGACCTTGGCTGAAGGCGCAGACCTGCGAGGTTTCACGCACACAGTGCACAAGGAACACGAAACCCTGACCGTTTCCTGACCCACAAAAAACAAACCCGGCACAAGGCCGGGTTGTTTTTACGCACATACCATCAATGCAAAATCTGACTCAAAAACAACTTCGTCCGCTCATTCTGCGGATTATCGAAGAAGTCATTCGGCGCCGCCTGTTCAACGATTTCGCCCTTGTCCATGAAGATCACGCGGTTGGCCACAGTACGGGCAAAGCCCATCTCGTGAGTCACGCAAAGCATGGTCATGCCGTCTTCAGCCAGGCCGATCATGGTGTCCAGAACCTCTTTCACCATCTCCGGATCGAGCGCTGAAGTCGGTTCATCGAACAGCATGATTTTCGGTTTCATGCACAGCGCGCGGGCGATCGCCACACGCTGTTGCTGACCACCGGACAGTTGCCCCGGAAACTTGTGCGCCTGCTCAGGAATGCGAACGCGCTCCAGGTAGTGCATGGCGATTTCTTCGGCCTTGCGCTTGGGCATCTTGCGTACCCACATCGGCGCTAGGGTGCAGTTCTGCAAAATGGTCAGGTGCGGGAACAGGTTGAAGTGCTGGAACACCATGCCGACTTCACGGCGGATCGCTTCGATCTGCTTGAGGTCGTTGGTCAGTTCCACGCCGTCGACGACGATGCGGCCCTGCTGGTGTTCTTCCAGACGATTGAGGCAACGAATCGTCGTCGATTTACCGGAACCCGACGGCCCGCACAGGACGATACGCTCGCCTTGTTTGACGTTGAGGTTGATGTCTTTGAGCACGTGGAACTGGCCATACCACTTGTTGACGCCCTGCATCTGAATAATGCCTTCAGGACCTACAGGCTTTTTGATTGCTTCACTCATTTACAGAACTCCTAACGCTTGTGGCCAGTGTCGAGCTTGCGTTCCAGATGCATGGAATAGCGCGACATACCAAAACAGAAAATCCAGAACACCAGGGCGGCGAACACGTAGCCTTCGGTGGCCATGCCCAGCCACTTCGGATCGGCAGCGGCTTGTTTGACGCTGTTGAGCAGGTCAAACAGGCCGATGATGATCACCAGGCTGGTGTCCTTGAACAGCGCAATGAAGGTGTTGACGATGCCGGGGATCACCAGCTTCAGGGCTTGCGGCAGAATCACCAAACCCATCGAACGCCAGTAACCGAGGCCCATCGCCGCGGCCGCTTCGTACTGACCTTTAGGGATCGCTTGCAGACCGCCACGCACCACTTCGGCCACATAGGCCGACTGGAACAGGATCACGCCGATCAGTGCCCGCAGCAGTTTGTCGAAGTTCATGCCTTCAGGCAGGAACAGCGGCAGCATCACCGAGGACATGAACAGCACAGTGATCAACGGCACGCCGCGCCAGAACTCGATGAAGGTCACGCAGACCACACGAATCGCCGGCATGTTCGAACGACGGCCCAGCGCCAGCACAATCCCCAGCGGCAACGCACCGGCGATACCGACAGTGGCGATAACCAGGGTCAGCATCAGGCCGCCCCACTGGCTGGTCGCCACATTGCTCAGACCAAAACCGCCGTGCAGCAAGGTGAAGGCAATGATCGGATACAGCACCAGAAAGCTCAGCCCGTAGATCGCTTTACGCGGCACACGCGAGATGAACAATGGCGCCGCGCCGATCACCGCCAGCCACACGGTCAGGTCGACGCGCCAGCGCAGCTCCGTCGGGTAGTAGCCGTACATGAACTGGCCAAAACGCTGCTGAATGAACACCCAGCAGGCGCCCTCCTTGGTGCAGTCGGCGCGAGTGGTGCCGACCCAGTTGGCATCGACAATCGCCCAACTGAGGATCGGTGGCACCACCAGGTAGATCAGGTAGAACGCAAACAGGGTCAGCAGGGTGTTGAGCCAGCTGGAGAACATGTTCGCGCGCATCCACGCCACCACGCCGATGCTGCTGTTCGGTGGGGGCATGTCGGGTTTGAAAGTATGAGTACTCATGCGCTTTTCCTTACCGCTCGATCAGCGCAATGCGCTTGTTGTACCAGTTCATCAGCAGGGAAATGCTGATACTGATCGCCAGGTACACGCTCATCGTGATGGCAATCACTTCGATGGCTTGACCGGTCTGGTTGAGCACGGTGCCGGCGAACAGCGACACCATTTCCGGGTAACCGATACCGGCCGCCAGCGAGGAGTTCTTCGCCAGATTGAGGTATTGGCTGGTCAGGGGCGGAATGATCACGCGCAGGGCTTGCGGAATGATCACCTTGCGCAGCGTCGGGCCGTTGCGCAGGCCGAGCGAGCGCGCCGCTTCTGTCTGGCCATGGCTGACCGATTTGATGCCCGAACGCACGATCTCGGCGATAAACGCCGCGGTGTACACGGTCAGGGCCAGGGTCAAGGCGAGCAGTTCCGGGATCAGCACCCAGCCGCCAACAAAGTTAAAGCCTTTGAGTTCAGGCATTTCCCAGTGCAGCGGAGCGCCGAAGATCAGTGCGCACAAGGTCGGGATCACCAGCAGAATCGCCAGGCCCACCCAGAACTTGTGGAACGGCACGCCGGTTTCTTCAAAGCGCTTGTTGGCCCAGCGGCACATCAGCACGATGCCGACGATGGCCACCACGATGCTGATCACGAACGCCCAGAAACCATCAGCGGCCAACGCGGCCGGCATGTTCAGGCCTCGGCTGCTGACGAAGAAGGTGTCACCGAAGTTATGACTGTTGCGCGGTCCCGGCATGGTCAGGAATACCGCGAAGTACCAGAACAGGATTTGCAGCAGCGGCGGAATGTTGCGGAACACTTCCACATATACAGTCGCCAGTTTGCTGATGATCCAGTTCTGCGACAGCCGTGCCACACCGATGATGAAACCGAGGATCGTCGCTAGAACCACGCCGATCACGGTCACCAACAGGGTGTTGAGCAGACCGATAACAAAGACGCGGGCATAGCTGTCCGCTTCGGTGTAGTCGATCAGGTGTTGAGCGATGCCGAATCCGGCACTGCGCTCCAGAAAGCCGAAACCGGAAGTAATGCCCCGGTGCTGAAGGTTGGTTTGCGTGTTGTCGAACAAGTACCAGCCCAGCGAGACCACCGCCACAACGGTGATGATCTGGAATAGCCACGCACGCACTCGTGGATCGCTGAGGCTGAGCCTCTGCTTTGGTGCGCCGATTGAATTTTGCATGAAGTGCCCCGGAAGAAATGGAACAAGAACATCACCCGGCGGTTGGCCCGCCGGGTGATAGAACCATTAGCGCACTGGTGGTGCGTACTGAATGCCGCCGTTGTTCCACAGGGCGTTCAAGCCGCGGTCAATTTCCAGCGGAGTGCTCTTGCCGAGGTTTTTCTCGAAGATTTCGCCGTAGTTGCCGACTTGTTTGACGATCTGCACAACCCAGTCTTTCGGCAGTTTCAGGTCTTTGCCGTACTCGCCGTCAGCGCCGAGCATACGGGCAACGTCCGGGTTCTTGGTCGACTTGGCTTCGGCTTCGACGTTCTTCGAAGTGATACCGGCTTCTTCAGCATTGAGCAGCGCGTAGCCAACCCAGCGCACGATGGCCAGCCACTCATCATCACCGTTACGTACGACCGGGCCCAGCGGTTCTTTGGAAATGGTTTCCGGCAGAACCACGTAGTCCTTCGGCGAGGCCAGCTTGGAGCGCTGGGCGAACAGTTGGGACTTGTCGGAGGTCAGCACGTCGCAACGACCGGATTCCAGCGACTTGGCGCTTTCATCGGAGGTGTCGAAGGTGATCGGGGTGTATTTCAGACCGTTGCCACGGAAGTAGTCGGAAACGTTCAGCTCGGTGGTGGTACCGGCCTGGATGCAGATGGTTGCACCGTCCAGCTCTTTGGCACTTTTCACGCCCAGCTTGTTGTTAACCAGGAAACCGATGCCGTCGTAGTAGGTAATGAAGCCCGGGAATTTCAGGCCCATGCCCGCGTCACGCGAACTGGTCATGGTGGTGTTGCGCGACAGGATGTCGATCTCGCCCGATTGCAGCGCGGTGAAGCGCTCTTTGGCGTTCAACTGACTGAATTTGACCTTGGTCGCGTCGCCGAATACGGCAGCGGCCACAGCGCGGCAGACGTCAGCGTCGATCCCGAGGATCTTGCCGGTTGCGTCCGGTACCGAGAAGCCCGGCAGACCGTCGCTCACGCCACACTGCACGAAACCTTTCTTCTGCACGGCATCCAGGGTTGCACCCGCCTGAGCGAACCCGCTGACGCCGAGAACTGTTGCTGCAGTCACGATCGCCAGAGTGGATTTCAACATCTTCATTCAAACCTCCAGTTTTGCTCTTGTTGTGTCGGAGCTTGAGTCCAGTCGCACCCTTTTGAGGCGTTGTTGACCCGTGTTGGCTTTTTTTGGGGTCAACCGACGTAAGACCTTCGCTATGAGTCTAGTAGGAGAAAATCCACATCATGGACAACTCACTTCTCACCAATCGGCCGAACGGGCTGTAGCCCTTTCACATTCGCTAAGCCCGTAGCGGCCATTGGCGAACATCCATCACCGGATTCTTTGCAATCCCGTCGCGGGTCGTACACTGATAGTGTTACCGCCCACGCAAGATCGGTTGCACGGTTCAAGCCATAGCAAAGCCCGTACCACACCGCTCGCCGAATCGATTCGGCGACAGGTCAATAGCAAAACTTGTAACCTTGCGACATCTTCTTAACGGATCAACCGGACGCGCACTCGAACCACGCACTTAATGAGAGCGCCCGCACATTTTTGGAGCAGACATGACCGAGCCCTTGATTCTTCAGCCTGTTAAGCCCGCAGACGCCTGCGTGATCTGGCTGCACGGCCTCGGCGCCGACCGTTACGACTTCCTGCCGGTGGCCGAGGCATTGCAGGAAAGCCTGCTGAGCACGCGCTTCGTGTTGCCACAGGCGCCAACTCGTCCAGTGACGATAAATGGCGGATATGCCATGCCAAGCTGGTACGACATCAAAGCCATGAGCCCGGCACGCGCGATCGATCGTGATGAGCTGGAAGCGTCGGCGGATCGCATCATTGAATTGATCGAAAACGAGCGCGCCAGCGGAATAGACGCCTCGCGAATTTTTCTCGCCGGGTTTTCCCAGGGTGGCGCGGTGGTGTTGCACACTGCATTTGTGAAATGGCAGGGGCCATTGGGCGGCGTGCTGGCGTTGTCGACATATGCGCCGACCTTCAGTGATGAGATGGAGCTGTCAGCCAGTCAGCAGCGGATCCCCGCGATATGCCTGCACGGCCAGTTCGATGGCGTGGTGCAAAACTCGATGGGGCGCAGTGCTTATGAGCATTTGGTGAAGCATGGTGTCACCGTGACATGGCAGGAATACCCAATGGAGCACGAAGTGTTACCCGAGGAAATTCGCGACATCGGTACCTGGTTGAGCGAACGTTTGCGCTAAGCGTCGAGATTAAAACCGCCCTTTGATCCCTCCCACTACGCCGCGCCCGTTTCTTGCATTACACTGGCCGGCGTACATTCCTTAACCAATTGATGAGATGACCGTGCTCAAAGCACTCAAGAAGATGTTCGGTAAAAGCGAGGCTGAGCAGCTCGCGCCAGTTCCCAGTGCGCCGTCGCACGCCCCCGGTCATCGCAACGATGCGCCACAGGCCGAGCGCCCCGCTCACGTAGCGGCACCGAAGGCAGAACCACAACCTGCACCGGCCGCGCCAATCGCCGCCGAACCTGCCCGCAGCGAAGCGCCGAAACCGGCCAGACCGCGCCGCGAACCGAAGCCCAAGGCACCGGTTATTCCGTGGAAACTCGAGGATTTCGTCGTCGAGCCACAGGAAGGCAAAACCCGCTTCCACGACTTCAAGCTGTCTCCAGAACTGATGCACGCCATCCAGGATCTGGGTTTTCCGTACTGCACGCCGATTCAGGCGCAGGTGCTGGGTTACACCCTCGCCGGCAAAGACGCCATTGGCCGTGCGCAGACCGGCACCGGTAAAACCGCCGCGTTCCTGATCTCGATCATCACCCAACTGCTGCAGACCCCGCCGCCGAAAGAACGCTACATGGGCGAACCTCGTGCGCTGATCATCGCGCCGACCCGTGAGCTGGTGGTACAAATCGCCAAGGACGCCGCTGACCTGACCAAGTACACCGGCCTCAACGTCATGACGTTTGTTGGCGGCATGGACTTTGACAAGCAGCTCAAGCACCTCGAAGCGCGTCACTGCGACATCCTCGTCGCCACACCCGGCCGTCTGCTCGACTTCAACCAGCGTGGCGACGTGCACCTGGACATGGTCGAAGTGATGGTGCTGGACGAAGCCGACCGCATGCTCGACATGGGATTCATCCCGCAGGTACGTCAGATCATTCGCCAGACGCCACCGAAGTCCGAACGCCAGACCTTGCTGTTTTCCGCGACCTTCACCGAAGACGTGATGAACCTCGCCAAGCAGTGGACCACTGACCCTGCGATCGTCGAAATCGAAATCACCAACGTTGCCAACGAAAACGTCGAGCAGCACATCTATGCGGTGGCCGGTGCCGACAAGTACAAACTGCTCTACAACCTGGTCAACGATAACGGCTGGGAACGCGTGATCGTGTTTGCCAACCGCAAGGACGAAGTGCGCCGCATCGAAGAACGCCTGGTGCGCGATGGCATCAACGCCGCGCAACTGTCCGGCGATGTGCCGCAGCACAAACGCATCAAGACCCTGGAGGGTTTCCGCGAAGGCAAGATTCGCGTACTGGTCGCCACTGATGTGGCCGGTCGCGGCATCCACATCGACGGCATCAGCCACGTGATCAACTTCACCCTGCCGGAAGTCCCGGACGACTACGTGCACCGCATCGGTCGTACCGGTCGTGCCGGCGCCGACGGTGTGTCGATCAGCTTCGCCGGTGAGGACGACTCCTACCAGTTGCCGTCCATCGAAGAGAAGCTCGGTCGCAAGATCAGCTGTGAAACGCCGCCGACGCATCTGTTGCGCGCGGTTGAGCGCAAGCGTCCGCAGTAAACGACGTTTAAAAGAAAAGCGCAGCCGGCAACGGACTGCGCTTTTTTTTCGCCCGGTGTTTCATCAGGTGCTTGCGAGAGAAAACTAAAAGTCCATAATGGACAAATAAGTTTATCTTTCATCTTTGGAGCCTGATATGTCCAGTACGCCCTACGTGATCGACCAGCATCAGGCCCGTGAGCTGCTGGCGCGCATTGATGTGCCGCAAATCCTGCGCAAGCTGTTCCGTGATCTTGCGGCGGGTAACGCCGTACAACCGGCGCAGCAACTGGTGGAATTTCCGCAAGGTGCCGGCGACTTCATCAATTATCTGGGCGTGCTGGCCGAAGACGGCGTGTACGGCGTGAAGACCTCGCCGTATATCGTTCGCGAGCAAGGTGCGCTGGTGACGGCATGGACCTTGTTGATGTCGATGAAAACCGGTCAACCGCTGCTGCTCTGCGATGCCGCTGAACTGACCACCGCGCGCACCGCCGCGACCACGGCTGTGGCGGTCGACACCCTCGCTCCGACAAACGCCACGCGACTGGCAATCATCGGGAGTGGCAAGGTTGCGCAGGCGCATCTGCACTATGTGAAAGGTCTGCGCGACTGGCAGAACATCAGCCTGTATTCGCCAAGCCTGTCCGCCGACGCTCAAACCAAGGCACTGTTGAAAGCCATCACTCCCAACCTGAGGATCGTTGACAGCCGTGAAGCCGCCCTCGTCGAGGCGGACGTGATCATGCTGTGCACCTCGTCCGCCGGCCCGGTGATCGATCCGGCCGCGCTGAGCAAACCAGCCCTGATCACCTCGATCAGCACCAACGCCCCGCGTGCCCATGAAGTGCCGCCGCAGAGCCTCAACGACATGCAGGTGTTCTGCGACTATCGTCTGACCACGCCGGGTTCGGCAGGTGAGATGCTGATTGCCAGTGAACAGCATGGCTGGAGCAAGGATTCGATTGTCGGCGACCTCGCCGACTTGCTCAGCGAGAAAGTGCAGCGCCCCGATTACGATCGTCATGTGTTCTTCCGTTCAATTGGCCTCGGCCTGGAAGACATCGCCCTCGCCAATGCGATTTATCTCCTCCATCACCAGAATTAAGCCTGATGCAATCCATGTGGGAGCGAGCTTGCTCGCGAATGCGGTCTGACATTCACCGAATGTGTTGACTGATAGATCGCTTTCGCGAGCAAGCTCGCTCCCACAGGGATTGCGTGTATTTTCATATTTCGAGCATCAGGAGACCTACATGAGCCAGGCAGATTTCATCATCATCGGCGGCGGGATTGCCGGCGCATCCACCGGTTTCTGGCTGTCGCCGCACGGCAAAGTGATCGTGCTCGAACGTGAATCCCACCCGGCCTATCACTCCACCGGGCGCTCCGCCGCGCTGTTTACCGCCGCGTACGGCACGCCACAAGTTCGCGCGCTGACCCAGGCCAGCCGGGCGTTTTTTGACCACCCGCCAGCCGGTTTCTGCGAACACCCACTGCTCACCCCACGCGGTGAAATGACCGTGGATTTCACCGGTGATGCCGCCGAACTCAACAACCAATATCTCAGCGCCAAAGCCACCGTGCCGCAGATGCAACTGCTCAGCGCCGACGAAGCCTGCGCGCGACTGCCGATCCTGCGCCGGGAAAAAGTCCATGGCGCGATCTATGACCCGAGCGCCAGCGACATCGATACTGACGCCTTGCATCAGGGCTACCTGCGCGGGATTCGCCGCAACAACGGCGAATTGCACACCGATTGCGAAGTGCTAGGCCTCAGTCGCGATGCCGAGGGCCGCTGGAGTGTTCAGACCAACGGCCAGACGTTCAGCGCGCCAGTGATCATCAACGCCGCCGGCGCCTGGGCCGACAAGATCGGCACACTGGCCGGCGCCCAACCGCTGGGCCTGCAACCGAAGCGCCGCGCCGCGTTCATTTTCGCCGGGCCGGAAGGCGTCGACATTCATCACTGGCCGATGCTGGTCAGCCTCGACGAATCCTTCTATATGAAGCCCGACGCCGGCATGTTTCTCGGCTCGCCCGCCAACGCCGACCCGGTCGAGCCTCACGATGTGCAGCCGGAAGAACTGGACATCGCCATGGGCATCTACCAGATCGAAGAGGCCACCACGCTGACCATCCGCCGTCCGACGCGTACGTGGGCCGGCCTGCGCAGCTTCGTCGCCGACGGTGATTTGCTCAGTGGCTTCGATCAGCAGGTGCCGGGGCTGTTCTGGGTGGCGGCGCAGGGTGGTTACGGCATTCAGACTTCCCCGGCGATGGGCCAGGCCAGCGCGGCGTTGGTACGCGGCGAGCCGTTGCCCGAGCACTTGCAGCAGTTCGGGCTGGACAGCGCCATGCTCGCCCCCGCTCGCCTCGCCTGATTGTCCACGGATGACGCGCCCAACGGATTGCGGCACACTCGCAACGCCTCCTGATCACGGGGGCGTTGACGCTGCCTGGAGCTCCACTGTCATGACTGCCCCTGAATTCGACCCGGCGCTGGATAACTTCCGCGCTGTTGCCGACGCCATCGCCACGCTGTTCTTTCCCCACGCCGAAGTGGTGCTGCACGACCTGCGCACGCAAAAGGTCGACTACATCGCCAACAACCTGTCCAAGCGCGAGATCGGCGACGACTCGTCACTGGAGGACATGCTCAGCGAGGATGTCAGCGACCGCAATATCGGCCCGTACGAAAAGCTCAATTGGGATGGCCAGAAGATTCGCAGCCTGAGCACCGTGCTGCGCGACAGCGAAGGCCGGCCACTGGCGGTGTTGTGCATCAACCTGAATATTTCGCTGTTCGAGAATGCCAAGGCCGCGCTAGACCTGTTCCTCTCACCGAGCAAGCTGATCCCGCAACCGGACTCACTGTTTCGCGATGACTGGCAGGAACGCATCAACACCTTCCTCCACGCCTGGCTGCGTGAGCGGCAACTAAGCCTGAATGTGCTGACCCGCGATCACAAACGTGAACTGGTGCTGGCGCTGCACGCCGAGGGCGCGTTCAAGGGCAAGAGCGCCTCGAATTATGTGGCCAACGTGCTGAACATGGGGCGGGCGACGGTGTACAAGCATTTGAAGGAATTGAAGGGCTAGAGATTTGCGGTGATTTCTCTGACGCCATCGCGAGCAGGCTCACTCCTACAGGTGAACGCATTCCAAATGTAGGAGTGAGCCTGCTCGCGAAAGCGGTAGATCAGTCGCCGTAAATGTCGGACTTGAAATACTTCTCGGAAATCTTCTGGTACTCGCCACTCGCGCGAATGCCATCGATGGCGCCATTCAACTGGCTGACCAGTTCAGTATTGCCCTTGCGCACCGCAATTCCCGCGCCCTCGCCCACGTACTTCGGATCCTTCAACTCAGGCCCGACAAACGCATAACCCTTGCCACGCGGCATCGACAAAAAGTCATTCAGCGGAATGGTGTCGGCAAAAATCGCATCAAGCCGCCCCGCTGCCAGGTCCATGTAGATTTCTTCGTTGTTGCTGTAGCGCTTGACGTTAATGCCCTTCGGCTCGAACACCTCGGTGGCATAACGATCGGTGGTGGTCGCGCGCTGCACGCCGACGTTCTTGCCCTTGAGGCTGGCGTATTGATCGTCGACCGTGGCGCCTTCCTTCATCACTAGGCGCGACGAGGTGAAGTAGTACTTATGGGTGAAATCCACCGACTTCTTGCGGTCTTCGTTGATGGTCATCGAGGACAACGCCATGTCGATCTTTTTCACTTTCAGCGAAGGAATCAGACCGTCGAACTCACCTTCGACCCACACACACTTGACCTTCATCTGCGCACACAGGGCATTGCCGATGTCGTAGTCGAAACCGACGATTTCGCCTTTGTCGGTTTTCGACGCAAATGGCGGGTAAGCGGCTTCGATACCGATGCGCAGGGTTTGCTCGGCGGCGAACACGCTGGCTGAGGCCAACAGGCTGAGGGCCAGACCGGTGATGAGGGGGAGTTTCTTCATGTTCGTTCTCTCGCGGGGTTGTTGTTGGTTTGGCAAGATGAAGAAGAGCAGCTGCTAGCGGGGAGCTACGAGCGGCAAGACTGAAACTTTTTTGTACTTGGAAATCCATATTGGACTTATAGGTACAAGCAGTCAATCCGCGAGAAGAGAGTGTCTGCGAGGTTTTTGCTGTTACAGATGGCCCCTTCGCGAGCAAGCTCGCTCCCACATTGGATTTGTGAACGACACAGATCCAATGTGGGAGCGAGCTTGCTCGCGAAGGCGTACTGAGGGACGTTACAGGAATTACTTTTTCCAGCGATCCGCCGCTGCATGATCACTGTCGCGCCCCTCAACCCAACGCGGGCCATCACTGGTGTTTTCTTTCTTCCAGAACGGCGCGCGGGTTTTCAGGTAGTCCATGACGAATGCGCAGGCATCGAAGGCGGCCTGGCGATGGGCGCTGGCGGCGCCGACAAACACGATGGGTTCGCCCGGCTCCAATGCGCCGATGCGGTGCAGCACTTCCAGTTTCAGCAACGGCCAGCGCTGTTCGGCTTCGCTGGCGATTTTGCCGAGGGCTTTTTCGGTCATGCCCGGATAGTGTTCGAGGAACATCCCCGCTACATCGAGGCCGTCGTTAAAGTCGCGCACGTAGCCGACAAAACTCACCACCGCGCCGACGCCGACATTGGCCGCATGCATCGCGTTGACTTCAGCGCCCGGATCGAACGGCGTGGCCTGCACGCGAATCGCCATGGATCAGCCCCCGGTCACGGTAGGGAAAAACGCCACTTCGTCGCCATCGACCACCGGCTCATCGAGTTGGCAGAGGTCTTCGTTGCGTGCGCACATCAGGTTCTGCTCGCTCAACACCTCGGCGCCGTCACGTTGCGCGAGCAATGCGCGAACGTCCTCGACGGTGGCGAAATCACCTTCAATTCTTACCGAATCCACGCCCAGCGCTTCGCGGTAACGGGCAAAAAACTTCACGGTCAGGTTCATGGCTGCTCCGCCTGAAAGTGCCCGCTCTTGCCACCGACCTTCTCCAGCAGACGCACGCTTTCAATGGTCATGCCGCGATCGACGGCTTTACACATGTCGTAAATGGTCAGGGCGGCAACACTGGCAGCGGTCAACGCTTCCATCTCAACGCCGGTCTGCCCGGACAGCTTGCAGCGGGCAACGATGCGCACGGTGTCGTCGCCATCAGCACTGAGTTCGACTTTGACGCCGGTGAGCATCAGCGGATGGCACAGGGGAATCAGATCACTGGTTTTCTTCGCCGCTTGAATGCCGGCAATGCGCGCCACGGCGAACACGTCACCCTTGGGATGGCCGCCGCTGACGATCATCTGCAGCGTTTCGGGGAGCATGCGCACCAGCGCTTGGGCCGTCGCTTCACGGAACGTCACGGCTTTTTCGGTGACGTCGACCATGTTGGCGCGACCTTGGGAATCGAGATGAGTCAGCACGGGATTACTCCTGATCAGGAGCGACGATTGTAAACCTGCGGGTCAAATTTCCGCATCATTGATTATGAAATCACCGTTGCACCCTGTGGGAGCGAGCTTGCTCGCGAAGGCGGTGCATCAGGCTACATCTATGGTGACTGGCATACCGCATTCGCGAGCAAGCTCGCTCCCACATTTGGATTTGTGTCCAGGCATAAAAAAACCGGGCGGCTGGTGGGCCGCCCGGTTTGGGGTGAAGGGTTACAGATGCGATTCGGCGTATTCAGCCAGAATCGAACGAGGCACCCCTTGCAGGGTGATGTGCACACCGTTGGGGAAATCCTTGAAGCGTTCGGTCAGGTAGGTCAGCCCGGAACTGGTCGCGGACAGGTAAGGGGTGTCGATTTGTGCGAGGTTGCCCAGGCACACCACTTTGGAACCGGCGCCGGCCCGGGTGATGATGGTTTTCATCTGATGCGGCGTGAGGTTCTGGCATTCGTCGATCAGGATCAGGCTCTGCTGGAAGCTGCGCCCGCGAATGTAGTTGAGCGATTTGAACTGCAACGGCACTTTGCTGAGGATGTAATCGACGCTGCCATGGGTGTTTTCGTCATCCATGTGCAAGGCTTCGAGGTTGTCGGTGATGGCGCCCAGCCACGGCTCCATTTTTTCCGCTTCGGTGCCGGGCAGGAAGCCGATTTCCTGGTCCAGGCCCTGCACGCTGCGGGTCGCAATGATGCGGCGATAACGCTTGCTGACCATGGTCTGCTCGATCGCCGCGGCCAGAGCCAGAATGGTTTTACCGGAACCGGCGGCACCCGACAGGTTGACCAGATGAATGTCCGGATCGAGCAGCGCGTAAAGCGCCAGACTCTGATAGATGTCGCGTGGTTTCAGCCCCCAGGCCTCTTGATGCAGCAGCGGTTCCTGATGCAGGTCGAGGATCAGCAGCTTGGCCTCGTCGATCTCCTTGATCCAGCCGACAAAGCCCTGTTCGTCGATGATGAACTCGTTGATGTGCACCGCCGGCAGGTTGTCGATCAGTTGCACTTGGTGCCAGGTGCGGCCGTGATCCTGGCGGGTGTCGACCTTGCTCACGCGGTCCCAGAAAGAGCCGGTCATGTTGTGATAGCCGTTGGGCAGCAGGGACACGTCATCGACCAGTTGGTCGGTGCTGTAATCCTCGGCATCGATGCCACAGGCGCGCGCCTTGAGGCGCATGTTGATGTCTTTGGTGACCAGCACCACAGGCTTTTTCGGATCGCGGGTGTGCAAATCGATCAGTTGGTTGATGATTTTATTGTCGTTCAGATGCTCGGGCAGAATCAGATTCGATTCGGCCTGTTTGCTCATCAGAATTGACAGCAAGCCCTTCGGCCCGCCTTTACCGCGCTGGATCGGCACACCCAGTTCGACGTCTTCAGGGGAAGCGTCGCCCAAGGTCTTGTCGATCAGCCGGATGGCCTGACGGCATTCGGCGGCAACGCTGTGATGCCCGCTCTTGAGCTTGTCCAGCTCTTCAAGCACGGTCATCGGGATCGCGACGTGGTGTTCTTCGAAATTCAGCAGGGCATTTGGATCGTGAATCAATACGTTGGTATCGAGTACATAAAGGATTGGCTGGTTGGAGGAAGGGCTACGTCCGTGATCATCCATACTCGGTCACCTTTGTCAGAGCCATTGGACGCAATACCTGAGCGGTGCTGCGCCTCGAAGTGACTGCCGAAATCTCACCTGCGGAGATTCAAGTGACTGCAAACAAACGGGTCTTGGAAGACGCCACCTGTGTTGCAGGTTTCGGCGGTCTGTCTTCGTAATACTCCAAAACCGATGACATAAAAAAGTACTTTGACGGTTTTTTTAAGTTTATTTTTCAGAGTGACGAAAAGCCCTTGGCGGACTGCCCAGACCCCGCTAAAGTCGGAAGTCCGCCTGCATCGAACTCTTCAAAAAAATCGCCCCAAGCCCAATGTTTCCGGGCTTTTTTCGTTTCTCAGCGAAAAGCGTCCTGACAGTCTTCCCAACCGATACCGCTCTGCGCGGTCTGCGTGATCAACCACGGTAACGAGGTCTTCACCGCGTCCTGTTTCATGTTGAAATTGATCACCCCGTGTCGCCACAGCAGCATCAGAGTCAGCACCCTCTGCGCGCTCGCTGCGCCCTTGAGTTTGCCGGCGCCGTCCTGGGCATCGATGTCCCACAGCGCCACTTGCAGGCCTTGTGTGTTGAAGAAACCTTGCGCATCGCTGCGGCGCTGCCCTTCCGGCGGACGAAACAGCGGCACGTAGTTTTCCGGCAACTTGTTCTTCACCAGATCTGCGCTGCGCCGCACCGAATCCTGCCAGTCCTGCCAGTGGCTGTGGGAGCGGAACTCCCAACCTTGAACGCCGACGCACTGTTTCGAGAACTCTGCTTGCAGGCTGCTCACCGAGCGATCAGCCAGTCGCGCCTGAATATCCTTGCCCAGCACGAAGAACGTGCCGCTCAGGTTCGATTTGCGTAGGTATTCGGTGAGCCAGCCGGTGTTGTCCGGTTGCAGATTGGCGGCACTGTCGAAGGTCAGCAGGAACAGCCGGTCGTGCATCGCGTCGCCGTTGCGCTCGTAGTCACCGAAACGATCGAATTCGTTGCTGCTCTGCGGCGACAACGCGGCCTTGCGCAACAACTCGTCGAGGTACTGCACATGGAAGATCCGGCTCGGCTCGGCCCACTTGGTGTAATAACTGTCGTCACTGACGACGAACTTGGCGGCTTGCTCGCGCAGCGTTGGCAAGTCTTCTACAAGGAAGCAGAACGAGGCGTCCTGATCGCAGCTTTGCTGGGCGAAGTTGTAGTTGGCCAGCAGGCGCGGCCAGAGGCGTTGGCGCAGAATGTTGACCGCATCGATATTGACCGTGCGCAAGCCTAGACGCTGCGCCAGAGCGGCCTCGTCCATCGACTCGGTGCCCAGCAGGACACGGGCGAACATCAGGATTTCCGCCCGTGACGCCACGTCAAACAGGGTCGGGTTGCTAAGCTGCTCCGGCCAGGTGCTGCGATCCAGCGTCGCCACATCGCCCGGCGCCGCGACGGCACCGAAGCTCAACAGCCACGCGGTGAATAAAAGAACAATGCGCAAAAGGGATGTCTCCATAACAAAACCCGCGCGGCACTATAGCTGATGTGCAAGGCTGAAGGACGCCGCCCTCACCCCAGCCCTCTCCCGGGGGGAGAAGGAGCTGACCTTCATTGATTTCAAAATTTGAGTTCAACTCGATAGATCATGTCGGCGTAAATCGACAGTACAACTCGGTCAGCCCCCTCTCCCTCCGGGAGAGGGCTGGGGTGAGGGAAAAATCCACCAGCCGTCGCAAATGCCGGAGCTTACTCATACCTATAACCCCCATAGCTGGAGTCAAATCGGACAACCCCCTAGAATCGCCCCCACGATTAAAGGAGACGACTTCATGCTGATGGTGATTTCCCCCGCCAAGACCCTCGATTACGAAACACCGCCGGCGACCCAGCGCTTCACTCAGCCGCAATACCTCGACCATTCCCAGGAACTGATCCAGCAACTGCGCGACCTGACGCCTGCGCAGATCAGCGAACTGATGCACGTGTCCGACAAAATCGGTGGGCTCAACGCCGCGCGCTTCGGCAGCTGGACGCCTGCCTTCACCCCGGAAAACGCCAAACAGGCACTGCTCGCGTTCAAGGGCGACGTCTACACCGGTCTCGACGCCCAGTCCTTCAGCGAAACCGATTTCGATTACGCGCAAAAACACCTGCGCATGCTCTCCGGTCTCTACGGGCTGCTGCGCCCGCTCGACCTGATGCAACCCTATCGTCTGGAAATGGGCACCAAACTGGCCAACGCCCGTGGCAAAGACCTGTACGCCTTCTGGGGTACGCGCATCAGCGAATGGCTCAATGAAGCGCTGGCCGATCAAGGCGACGACGTGCTGCTCAACCTCGCCTCCAATGAGTACTTTTCGGCAGTGAAACGCACAGCCCTGAACGCGCGGATCATCAACACCGAGTTCAAGGACCAGAAGAACGGTCAGTACAAGATCATCAGCTTCTACGCGAAAAAAGCCCGGGGCCTGATGAGCCGTTTCGTGATCCAGGAAAAGATCAACGATCCGGCCCAGCTCAAACAGTTCGATGTGCAGGGTTATCGCTACAGCGTCGAACAGTCGAAACCCGACAATCTGGTGTTTTTGCGCGACCACGCCCCGGAATAAAGCATGCCCAATGCACGACTCTTTGTATAAAGAGTCGTGCAGCTCGCACGATGTCAAAAAACCCTCGCACCATTTCGCCATTTTAATGGCGCCAGAAAAACCTCCCTGTCTTTTCTAAGATTAGTTTCACTCGACACTGATCATTTTTTTCAGTAGTGGCACCTAACTTTTTTCAGCGTAGTGGCACAAAACTATCTAACGTGATTTTTCGCCTGTTATTAAAGGTCGAAAACGAAAGTGCTATCAAATTGAGACTAGTGCCATCTCTGACAATATTTCAAGAAATTTCAGATTTCGCGATGAGCGGACAGGAACTTCGTCCGAATGCATAGCTCATACCACCGGTAACGATTCTCGCCGAGTTTGTACGAGATAACTTACGCAGAGCAGATAGCCATGTAACCAAGTTGTCACAGCAACTTGCCTAGATGACTAACTAGTCTCAAAACAGACGATGGACAGGAGATACGCACCATTTATATCCCCTACAAAGGCCATGGCCGCGCCCTAATAAACGTGCTCGCCTGAGCACCCAACCGCTTGATTTACGGGACTTTCATCCTGACATCGAGCGCGCAAGACGATTGCACAAGAGTCTTCTCCAAAGAGGATCGGCTGCATAACAGGGCAAGTCATAACAACAAGGCCTGGTTGCGCACATCTTGAGTGCACTTATTTAGACACTCGAAACTTAGTATGCCTGCACACGGCATTGTGGCGCCTGTGTGCCGCACTTTCGAGTGCACTAATGAACGCTGAACACCATTAACTCCGGCCTCTAAGGCCTGATATATACAGAGGTAATTGCGATGCGCATCAGCATATTTGGTTTGGGTTACGTTGGCGCAGTATGTGCCGGTTGCCTGTCTGCACGGGGCCATGACGTAGTTGGCGTCGATGTTGCCAAAGACAAGATCGACATGATCAACGCCGGCAAGTCGCCGATTGTTGAACCCGGCCTGGGCGAACTTCTGCAACAGGGTATCCAGACCGGTCGTCTGCGTGGCACGACCAACTTCGCCGAGGCGATTCGCGACACCGACCTGTCGATGATCTGCGTGGGTACGCCGAGCAAAAAGAACGGCGACCTGGAACTGAACTACATCGAAGCGGTATGCCGCGAGATCGGTTTTGTCCTGCGTGAAAAAACCACCCGCCACACCATCGTCGTGCGCAGCACCGTGCTGCCGGGCACCGTGGCCAACGTGGTGATCCCGATTCTCGAAGACTGCTCGGGCAAGAAGGCCGGTGTCGACTTCGGCGTTGCGGTCAACCCGGAATTCCTGCGTGAATCCACCGCCATTGCCGACTACGACCTGCCACCGATGACCGTCATCGGCGAGTTCGACAAGGCCTCGGGCGACGTTCTGCAATCGCTGTACGAAGAACTCGACGCACCGATCATCCGCAAGGACATCGCCGTTGCCGAGATGATCAAGTACACCTGCAACGTCTGGCACGCGACCAAAGTGACCTTCGCCAACGAGATCGGCAACATCGCCAAAGCAGTCGGCGTCGATGGCCGTGAAGTGATGGAAGTGGTCTGCCAGGACAAGACCCTCAACCTGTCCCAGTACTACATGCGCCCTGGCTTCGCCTTCGGCGGTTCGTGCCTGCCGAAAGACGTGCGTGCGCTGACCTACCGCGCCGGTTCGCTGGACGTCGAAGCGCCGCTGCTCAACTCGCTGATGCGCAGCAACGAATCGCAAGTACAGAACGCCTTCGACATCGTTGAAAGCCACGACAAACGTAAAGTCGCCCTGCTCGGCCTGAGCTTCAAGGCCGGCACCGATGACCTGCGCGAAAGCCCGCTGGTGGAACTGGCCGAGATGCTGATCGGCAAGGGTTACGACCTGAGCATCTACGACAGCAACGTCGAGTACGCCCGTGTTCACGGCGCGAACAAGGACTACATCGAGTCGAAGATCCCGCACGTGTCGTCCCTGCTCAACGCGGACTTCGATTCGGTGATCGATAACTCCGACGTGATCATCCTCGGCAACCGCGACGAGAAGTTCCGCCCGTTGGCCCAGCAAGCGCCGCACGGCAAACAGGTCATCGACCTGGTCGGCTTCATGGCCAAAGCCACCGACGCTGGTACGCGCACCGAGGGTATCTGCTGGTAATGCAGACCTAAGCGACAAGCTTCGAGCTGCAGTACTTGCAGCTCGAAGCTTGCAGCTTGAAGCCTCCCTTACCTTCGGATGACGCTGATGAGCAAGCTCAAACATTTTTTTCTGCAATCAGCCGGCTGGCTTTTTTATCTCAGTCTGCTGATGGGCCTGGCCTTGATGCTGCCCACGTCCACATTCGACTCCGAGTCGAAGGACTTCATTTTCCTGATTGGCGCCGTGGGTATCTGGCGCTACTCGATGGGTGCAACGCACTTTGTGCGCGGCATGATTTTTCTCTACATCGTTTACCCGCACCTGCGTCGCAAAGTACGCAAGCTGGGTAAGGCGGCGGACCCGTCGCATGTGTTCCTGATGGTTACCAGTTTCCGGATCGACGCGCTGACCACGGCGCAGGTCTACAGCTCGGTGATCCGCGAAGCCATCGACTGCGAACTGCCGACCACCGTGGTCTGCTCGATCGTGGAAATGTCCGATGAGCTGCTGGTCAAGGCGCTGTGGGCGCGAATGAATCCGCCAGACCGCGTGAAGCTCGACTTCGTGCGCATTCCCGGTACCGGCAAACGTGATGGCCTGGCCTATGGTTTCCGCGCGATTTCCCGCCACTTGCCGGACGACCGCGCCGTGGTGGCCGTGATCGATGGCGACACCGTGCTCGGCGAAGGCACCGTGCGCAAGACCGTGCCGTGGTTCCAGCTGTTCGGCAACGTCGGCGGCCTGACCACCAACGAGTTCTGCGAAGTGCGCGGCGGCTACATCATGAGCGAATGGCACAAGCTGCGTTTCGCCCAGCGCCACATCAACATGTGCTCGATGGCCCTGTCCAAACGCGTGCTGACCATGACCGGTCGTATGTCGGTGTTCCGCGCCACCGTGGTGACCAACCCGGAATTCATTGCCGACGTGGAAAGCGACTCGCTGCAACACTGGCGTCTGGGCCGCTTCAAGTTTTTGACCGGCGACGACAAGTCGAGCTGGTTCAGCCTGATGCGCCTCGGTTACGACACTTTCTACGTGCCTGACGCGGCGATCAACACCGTTGAACACCCACCGGAAAAGAGCTTCATCAAAGCCAGCCGCAAACTGATGTTCCGCTGGTACGGCAACAACCTGCGCCAGAACTCGCGAGCGCTGGGCCTGGGTGTGAAACGCCTCGGCGCGTTCACCTCGGTAGTGCTGTTCGACCAACGCGTGTCGATGTGGACGTCCTTGCTCGGCCTGACCGTGGCGCTCATCGCAAGCTTCAAATACGGCACCGCGTTCATCCTGGTCTACCTGCTGTGGATCGGCATCACCCGCCTGATCCTGACGTTGCTGTTGTCGTGTTCCGGTCACCGGATCGGCCCGGCTTACCCAGCGATTCTCTATTACAACCAGATCGTCGGTGCGCTGGTGAAGATCTACGTGTTCTTCCGCCTCGACCAACAATCCTGGACTCGCCAACCCACATCCCTGACCCGTGATCTCGCCAGCTTTCAACGTTGGTTCAACACCTGGTCGTCTCGGACCATGACCTTCTCCGCCGGCAGCATTTTCGTCGCCGTGCTGCTGATGATGGTCTGACCTGCCCCTATTGAATTAACAAGGAAATCGCCCCCATGAATACCGCCGTCAACGCCAACGTAGTGCATGAATCCGAAGCCCAGCGCCAACACGCCCGCGTGAAAATCCCGGCCAAACTGCGCTTCTTCGGTCCTGACCGGACGCCGGTCGAAGCGCGGGTCATCGACCTGTCTGCCGGTGGTCTGGCGTTCAACGCCGGGCAACTGCCGCTGACCATTGGCCAGGTGTACAAGGCGCGTCTGCAATTCGTCATCGACAACCTCGGCATCGCCATGGACGTTGAATTGCAGGTGCGCTCCTTCGACCGCCAGACCGGCCGCGCCGGCTGCCAGTTCCAGAATCTGGAACCGCAGGATATTTCTACCCTGCGCCACTTGATCACCTCGCACCTGGCCGGCGACATCGTCAGCATCGGCGAAGTGCTGGCGACCCTGCAGCGCGACAACTTCACCAAGGCACGCAAGGTCAAGGACGGCGGCTCCGGCATGACCCCGTTCGGGCGCCTGAAAGCAGTGACCTTCAGCGCCGGTATCTTCGCGGTCGGCCTGGTCGCGGCGGGCTTCATTTTCAAATCGGTATACGGCATGTACTTCGTCAGCCACGCGCAGGCCGGTCTGGTCAGCGTACCGGGGATGAACATCACCATGCCGCGCGACGGCACCGTGCAGAGCCTGGTCAAGTCCGACGGCGTTGCAGCGAAAGGCGCGCCACTGGCGACCTTCAGCACCAGCATGCTCGATGTGCTCAAGGGTCATCTGGAAGAAGATCAACTGTCCCCGGCCAAGGTTGAAGAACTGTTCGGCAAGCAAATGACCGGCACCCTGACCTCTCCATGCGATTGCACCGTGGCCCAGCAACTGGTGGCTGACGGGCAATACGCCAGCAAAGGCGATGTGATCTTCCAACTGGTGCCGCGCAATACCCAGGCCACCGTTGATGCGCGCTTCTCCTATCGCCAGTTCGGCGACGTGCGTCCGGGCACCCCGGTGAGCTTCCAGATCGCCGGCGAAGACAAGACCCGCACCGGCAAGATCGTCAGCAGCACCAGCCTGAAAAGCGCCGACCTGTCCTCCGACATCCGCGTGCAGATCCAGCCTGACGAGCCGCTCGACAGCAGCTTGGCCGGCCGCCCGGTGGAAGTGAACAGCGACCGTGGCCCGAACCTGAACTGGCTGATCGACAAAGCCATGGCTGCCGGTCTTTAAGTCGAGGATATGCCTGTGACTACTCCACCCATCTCAAGCACACCACAAACCCTGTGGGAGCGAGCTTGCTCGCGAATGCATTCTGACATTCAGCCTCAGTGCCGACTGACACACCGCTTTCGCGAGCAAGCTCGCTCCCACATGGGTTCAGTGTGCGCATTGGCATTGGCGGTGAGTCTGGCCGGTTGTGCCGGCCTGCCCGATCAGCGTCTGGCCAACGAAGCGCTCAAACGTGGCGACACCGCCACCGCCGCGCAGAATTATCAGCAACTGGCCGATCTCGGTTACAGCGAGGCGCAAGTCGGTCTCGCTGATATCCAGGTCGACAGCCGCGATCCTGCGCAAATGAAACAGGCCGAAGCGACTTACCGCGCCGCCGCCAGTGTTTCGCCGCGGGCGCAGGCGCGTCTCGGCCGTTTGCTGGTGGCCAAGCCGGGTTCCACCGAAGCCGAGCACCACGAAGCCGAAAGCCTGCTGAAAAAAGCCGCCGCCAATGGCGAAGGCAACACGTTGATCCCGCTGGCGATGCTGTACCTGCAATACCCGCACAGCTTCCCCAACATCAACGCCCAGCAGCAGATCGATCAGTGGCGCAAATCCGGCTACCCGGAAGCGGGTCTGGCGCAGGTGCTGCTGTATCGCACCCAAGGCACCTACGACCAGCACCTGGATGACGTGGAAAAGATCTGCAAAGCCGCACTCAACACCACCGACATCTGCTACGTCGAACTGGCCACGGTCTATCAGAAACGTGCCCAGCCAGAGCAACAGGCCGAGCTGATCAAGCAGATGCAGGCCGGTTACAGCCGTGGCACCGTCACCGCACAACGCGTCGATTCCGTGGCCCGTGTATTGGCCGATTCGACCCTCGGCAAGACTGACGAGAAAACCGCGCAGTCGTTGCTTGAGCCGATCGCTCCGGGTTACCCGGCGTCGTGGGTGACCCTCGCACAACTGCTCTACGACTACCCGGAACTGGGCGACGTCGATCAGATGATGAAGTACCTCGACAACGGTCGCGCCGCCGACCAGCCACGCGCCGAGCTGTTGCTGGGCAAGCTCTACTACGAAGGCAAACTGGTCCCGGCCGACGCGAAAGTCGCCGAAGAACATTTCCAGAAAGCCGTCGGCCGCGAAGTCGCCGCCGACTACTACCTCGGCCAGATCTATCGCCGTGGCTACCTCGGCAAGGTCTATCCGCAGAAAGCCCTCGACCACCTGCTGACCGCTGCGCGCAACGGCCAGAACAGCGCCGATTTCGCCATCGCCCAGCTGTTCTCCCAAGGCAAGGGCACCAAGCCCGACCCGCTCAACGCCTACGTGTTCAGCCAATTGGCCAAGGCACAAAACACTCCGCAAGCCGATGAGCTGGCGACCACCCTCGCCGCGCAACTGCCGCCCGAGCGTCTGGCCGAAGCCCAGCGTCTGCTGCAACAAGAGCAAGCCAGCCGTGGCGCTCTGAACCCGAACACGCTGCAACTGCACGCCCTGCAAGAAGAAGACGGCGAGGAAAAATTATGAAGTTGAATCCATTCGTGAAGGCCGGCATTGGCCTTTCGTTCGCGCTGATCTGGTCTTGCCCGACACTGGCAGCGATGACTGAAACCAAGAACTTCGGCCTCGAAGTGAAAGTCACCGGCCAGTCCGAAGACGACCGTGACCTCGGCACCGCCAAGGGCGGTGACGTCAACGGCGTCGGCCTCGACCTGCGTCCGTGGATCTACGGCGAAAGCGGCGCGTGGAGCGCCTACGCCATGGGTCAGGCCGTGACCTCGACCGACATCATCGAAACCGACACCCTGCAACAATCCGACGGTGAGCAAGCCACCGACAACAGTGATCGCAAAACCAAGAAAAACTACCTGGCGATGCGCGAGTTCTGGGTCGGTTACAGCGGCCTCACCCCGTACCCGGGCGAGATGCTCAAGTTCGGTCGCCAGCGCCTGCGCAATGACGACGGCCAATGGCGCGACACCAACATCGAAGCGCTGAACTGGACCTTCGACACCACCCTGTTGCGCGCCAACGCCGGTGTCGCCGAACGCTTCAGCGAATACCGCACCGACCTCAAAGAGCTGGCGCCGAAAGACAAGGATCGCCTGCACGCCTACGCCGATGCCGCTTACCAGTGGACGCCGGGCAACTGGGTCGGCATTCGCGGTCACCACACTCATGATGACGGCAAACTCGATTACGCCGAGCCGGGCGTAGCGCGCGATTCGCTGGATAAAACCGAGAACGGCGACATCAGCTGGCTCGGCCTGACCGCCGACAGCGACGCCTACAACTGGCGCAACACCAACACCGTCAACTACTGGGGCAGCATCACCGGCATGAGCGGCGACCGCGATACGGTCAACGCCTTGAACGCCGATGGCTCGCGTCCGGCACAAGCCAAGCGCAGTGATGACGTCAACGGCTGGGCCACCGACATCGGTGTGCGCCTGCGCCTCGATCCGCAATGGCAAGTCGGCGGTGCCTACGCCCGCGCCAGCGCCGATTACGAGCAGAACGGCCTGGAAAGCAACCGCTCCAACTACACCGGTACCCGCTCGCGGGTTCACCGTTTCGGTGAAGCGTTCCGTGGCGAAATGAACAACATGCAGACTGCGACCCTGTTCGGTTCGTGGATGGTCAACGACGAGTACGACGCCAGCCTGATCTACCACAAGTTCTGGCGTGTCGACGGCAACAAACCGGTGGGCAGCAACGGCATCAACGCCGTAGAAAACAACACCGACGACGCCACCGGCGCGATCCTTTCCAGCACCTCGCTGCCGCTTGAAGACGGCAACAAGGATCTGGGTCAGGAGATGGACCTGGTCGTCACCAAGTACTTCAAGCAAGGCCTGTTGCCGGCGGCGTTGAGCCAGTCGATCGACGAGCCATCGGCCCTGGTGCGTTTCCGTGGCGGTGTGTTCAAACCGGGCGATGCCTACGGCAAGCAGGTTGATTCGTACATGCACCGCGCGTTCATCGACGTGATCTGGCGCTTCTGATGCAAACCGCCAAGGGAGTGCCCGACATGATCAGCACCAGGACAGGCTCACTCAGCCTGCTGGCCGGCGCGATGCTGCTGGCCAGCGCCAGCACCTTCGCGACTGTGGAGCCGGTTAAACCGGTGACCACCGCGAAAGAGTTGCAACAAGCCAAGACCTACACGGTCAGCAGCGCGCCGACCGAAGCGCTGAACCTGGCCGCGCCGAAACTGCCGGACATTTCCGGCTACACCGCCGAAGCCGCTGCGGCGAAAATCGTCCGCAGCAAAGCAGGCAAAGTCAGCGTGCGCCGGATGATGCAGGAAGACGCGCTGAAGGACTTTATCGGCGGCGACAACAAGATGGCCGAATGGGTGGTGCGTCAGCACGGCATCCCCCAGGCGATCTTCGTCGATGACGGCTACATGAACCTCAAGGACCTGGCGCAGAAACTGCCCAAGCAGTACTTCAGCGAGACCTCGCCGGGCGTGTACCTGTCGAAGCTGCCGATCGTCGTCGGCCGTAAAGGCATCCTCGAAATCGACGGCCAAACCCAGGAATTGCGCCTGTCGCAAGAGGCCGGTTCGTTCCTGGTCAACGACGGCCAACTGTTTGTGCGTGACACCAAAGTCACCGGCTGGCGCGAAAAGGACAACGGCCCGGCGACCTTCCGTTCGCCGAAGGAATTCCGTCCGTTCCTGCTCGCCTGGGGTGGCACCGAGACCTACATCGTCAACAGCAAGATGGCCAGTTTCGGTTACGCCAACAGTAAGTCCTACGGCGTGAGTATTTCCCAGTACACGCCGAACATGGCCAAGGTGCTCAAGCGCCCTGAACCGACCGGCTGGATCGTCGGTTCCGAGTTCTCCGACATGTGGTACGGCTTCTACTGCTACGAGACCCGCGACTTCGTGGTCAAGGGCAACACCTACAAAGACAACATCGTTTACGGCATCGACCCGCACGACCGTTCCCACGGCCTGATCATTGCCGAGAACACCGTGTACGGTACGAAGAAGAAGCACGGGATCATTATTTCCCGTGAGGTCAACGACAGCTTCATCTTCAACAACAAGAGCTTCGACAACCACCTCTCGGGCCTGGTGATCGACCGTAACAGCGTCAACAACATCATTGCCTACAACGAGATCTACAAGAACCACACCGACGGCATCACCCTCTACGAGTCTGCCGACAACCTGCTGTGGGGCAACAAGGTCATCAGCAACAAGCGCCACGGCATCCGCATTCGTAACAGCGTAAACATCCGCCTCTACGAAAACGTCGCCATGGCCAACGGTTTGACCGGTGTTTACGGCCACATCAAGGACCTCACCGACACCGACCGTGACATCAAGCTCGACCCGTTCGATGCGCAGGTGTCGCTGATCGTCGTCGGCGGTGAATTGGCGGCCAATGGCAGCGGCCCGCTGTCGATCGATTCACCGTTGAGTGTCGAGCTGTATCGCGTGTCGATGCTGGCGCCGACCAAATCCAGCGGCATCAGCTTCAACGGCATCCTCGGCGAGCGCCAGGATGAAATTCTCGACCTGCTGGTGCGCCAGCAGAAAGCCGTGCTGATCGACCCTGTCGAACGCCAGACCGAAATGCAGGACTGAGGATAATTTTATGCACCCACACTTGATCAAATTACTCAGCCTGTCGGCCCTGACCGTGGGCATTCTCGCGGCCAGCAACGGCGCCCGTGCCGACGAAGGCGCCGCCGCCACGCCGCCAAAATTCAGCGCCGAACCGTGCTGCAACCTGTGCCCGGCGGCGCATGACGCGAAGAACTACACCACGCGTTATCAGCAAAACTTCACCACCCTGGTGCAAGCGCAAGGCGACTGGTTGTTCCGGACGCAGGAAGATTTGCGCACCGAGTTCAACACCACCCCGGCCGGCTACAAACGCCTGCAACAGCTGCACGATGCGTTCAAAGCCAAAGGCGTAGAGCTGGTGATCGTTTACCAGCCGACCCGTGGCCTGGTGAACCGCAACAAGCTCAACCCGCAGGAAAAAGCCGCGTTCGATTACGAGAAAGCCCTGGGCAATTACAAAACCATGCTCGGCCGTTTCGCGCAGATGGGATACGTGGTGCCGGACCTGTCGCCGCTGACCAACGAATCGCTGCCGGACACCCTGCCCGCCCACGATTTCTACTTCCGCGGCGACCAGCACTGGACCCCTTACGGCGCACAGCGCACGGCGAAAATCGTTGCCGAGAAGGTCAAGCAGATTCCGGCCTTCGCCGACATTCCCAAGCGTGAATTCGAAACCAAGCGCTCCGGGCGCATGGGCAAGACCGGTACCCTGCACAACATGGCCGGGCAACTCTGTGGCACCAGTTACGCGATCCAGTACATGGACCAGTTCACCACCGAGCCGAAAGGTGAGGCTGGCGATGGCGATCTGTTCGGTGATTCCGGCAACCCGCAAATCACCCTCGTCGGTACTTCGCACAGCGGCAAGAACTACAACTTCGCCGGCTTCCTCGAAGAAGCCATCGGCGCTGACATTCTCAACGTCGCCTTCCCCGGCGGTGGTCTGGAAGGTTCGATGTTGCAGTACCTCGGCAGCGACGAATTCCAGAAGACCCCGCCGAAAATTCTCATCTGGGAATTCTCGCCGCTGTACCGCCTCGACCAGGAAACCATCTATCGCCAGATGATGTCTCTTCTCGACAACGGCTGCGAAGGCAAAGACGCGCAAATGTCCGCGAGCACCACGCTCAAGCCGGGCAGCAAACAAGAACTGCTGGTCAACAGCAAGAACCTGAACCTGCAGAACAGCAGCCATCAGGTCGACATCCGCTTCGCCGACCCTTCGGTGAAAACCCTGCAAGCCACCCTCTGGTACATGAACGGTCGCCACGAGGACATCAAGATCGAGAAACCGGAAACCTCCGACACCGACGGTCGTTTCGCCTTTGAGCTGCGCACGGACGAAGACTGGGCCTCGCAAAACCTGCTGGCGGTCGAAGTCCAGGGCCCGGAAGCGGGCACCGCGCCGCAGAAAGTCGAAGCGAAAATCTGCAAACGCAACGTATTCCCGGGCGCTGGGCAACAAACCGCTCAGGTCGGGCAATGAGGTCTGCTATGCGAAACTCGAAACTGAAAACTCTTTTAGCGCCGACGCTGCTCGGGCTGGCGATCTTCGCCGGCACCGCGCAGGCCGCCGCACCACTGCGTCCACCTCAGGGCTATTTCGCGCCTGTGGATAAATTCAAGACCGGTGACAAAAGCGAAGGCTGCGATGCGATGCCGACGCCGTACACCGGGCCGCTGCAATTTCGCAGCAAATACGAAGGTTCGGACAAGGCCCGCGCAACACTGAACGTGCAGTCGGAAAAAGCCTTTCGCGACACCACCAAAGACATCACCACGCTGGAACGCGGCACCGCCAAACGGGTGATGCAGTTCATGCGCGACGGTCGCCCGGAGCAGCTCGATTGCACGCTGAACTGGCTGACCGCGTGGGCCAAGGCCGATGCGTTGATGTCGAAAGACTTCAACCACACCGGCAAGTCGATGCGCAAATGGGCGCTGGGCAGCATGGCCTCTTCGTACATTCGTCTGAAGTTCTCCGACTCGCACCCGCTGGCCCAACATCAGCAGGAGGCGCAGTTGATCGAGGCGTGGTTCAGCAAAATGGCCGATCAGGTCGTCAGCGACTGGGACAACCTGCCGCTGGAAAAAACCAACAACCACTCGTACTGGGCCGCCTGGTCGGTGATGGCGACTTCGGTCGCGACCAACCGCCGCGACCTGTTTGACTGGGCAGTGAAGGAATACAAGGTTGGCGTCAATCAAGTCGATGCCGACGGCTTCCTGCCGAACGAACTCAAGCGTCAGCAACGCGCTCTCGCCTATCACAACTACGCCCTGCCGCCGCTGGCGATGATCGCCAGTTTCGCCCAGGTCAACGGTGTCGATCTGCGTCAGGAAAACAACGGCGCGCTGAAACGTCTCGGTGATCGAGTGTTGTCGGGGGTGAAAGACCCGGATGAATTCGAGAAGAAGAACGGCAAAGAGCAGGACATGACCGATCTGAAAGAGGACATGAAATTCGCCTGGCTCGAACCGTTCTGCACGCTCTACACCTGTGCGCCGGATGTGATCGAGAAGAAGCACGGTATGCAGCCGTTCAAGACTTTCCGCCTGGGTGGGGATCTGACCAAGGTCTACGACCCGTCGCATGAGAAGGGCAACAAAGGCTCATAAAGCAAAAGCCCCTCACCCTAACCCTCTCCCAAAGGGAGAGGGGACTGACCGAGGTGGCTGTACGAGTTACGCCGAAATGAAATACCGAGTCGGTCTCAGGCTTTGAAAAACAACCGAGATCAGGCTGCACAGAAATACCGAGTCGATCTCCATTTTTGAAAACCATGGAGATCAGGCTCCCTCTCCCTCCGGGCGAGGGCGGGGGGTGAGGGCAAGTTTTCAAGGCCCGGCACAACCCTGACAGAAACACCGTTTCACCCCTCCACGACCACGGGGGGTTTGGGGGGGCTTTGGCCCTTGACTGTTGGTTCAAACATGGAGAGATCGGGATGGTATTTTCATCCAACGTGTTCCTGTTTCTGTTCTTGCCGATCTTTCTCGGCTTGTACTACTTGAGCGGGCAACGCTATCGCAACCTGCTGCTGCTGATCGCCAGCTACGTGTTCTACGCCTGGTGGCGTGTGGACTTCCTCGCGCTGTTCGCGGCCGTCACGCTGTGGAACTACTGGATCGGCCTCAAAGTCGGTGCCGCTGGTGTGCGGACTAAACCGGCGCAGCGCTGGCTGCTGCTCGGTGTCGCAGTCGATTTGTGCATCCTCGGCTACTTCAAGTACGCCAACTTCGGTGTCGACAGCATCAACGCGATGATGACCTCGGTCGGTCTTGAGCCGTTCATCCTCACCCACGTGCTGTTGCCGATCGGTATCTCGTTCTACATCTTCGAGTCGATCAGCTACATCATCGACGTGTATCGCGGCGACACCCCGGCCACGCGCAACCTGATCGACTTCGCCGCGTTCGTAGCGATCTTCCCGCACTTGATCGCCGGCCCGGTGTTGCGTTTCCGCGACCTCGCCGACCAGTTCAACAACCGCACGCACACCCTCGACAAGTTCTCCGAGGGCTGCACGCGGTTCATGCAGGGTTTCATCAAGAAGGTCTTCATCGCTGACACCCTCGCGGTGGTCGCTGACCATTGCTTCGCCCTGCAAAACCCGACCACCGGCGATGCCTGGCTTGGCGCGCTGGCGTACACCGCGCAGCTGTATTTCGACTTCTCCGGTTACAGCGACATGGCCATTGGTCTGGGCTTGATGATGGGTTTCCGTTTCATGGAAAACTTCAAGCAGCCGTACATCAGTCAGTCGATCACCGAGTTCTGGCGCCGCTGGCACATCAGCCTGTCGACGTGGCTGCGTGACTATCTGTACATCACCCTCGGCGGTAACCGTAAAGGCACGCTGATGACCTATCGCAACCTGTTCCTGACCATGCTCCTCGGTGGTCTGTGGCACGGCGCGAACATCACTTACATCGTCTGGGGCGCGTGGCACGGCATGTGGCTGGCGATTGAAAAAGCGCTGGGCCTGAACACCTCGCCACGCAGTCTCAACCCGATCCGCTGGGCGCTGACTTTCCTGCTGGTGGTCATGGGCTGGGTGATCTTCCGTGCCGAGAACCTGCACGTTGCCGGCCGTATGTACGGCGCAATGTTCAGCTTTGGCGACTGGTCGCTGTCGGAACTCAATCAGGCCAGCCTCACCGGCCTGCAAGTGGCGACTCTGGTAGTGGCGTACGTGACGCTGGCGTTCTTCGGTCTGCGTGATCTGTACACCAATCAGCCGCCAGCCAAGACCAAGCCTGAAGTCAACGTCGAGGCCAACGGCCCTGCCACCGCGACCCCGGGAATGATCAAAGCCGCACCCGGCGAAAACCCGGCGAGCATCCATGAACCTGGCTACACCGTCGGCGTCGAAGCCCAGGTGCAACCGGCTTACTGGACGGCGGACTGGTCCCGTTACGTGATGCGCGGCCTGATCCTGCTGCTGTTCATCGCCTCGATTCTCAAACTCTCGGCGCAAAGCTTCTCGCCGTTCCTTTACTTCCAGTTCTGAGGGATCTGACATGACCCGCTCATTACGCATCTTCTACATCGCCCTGTTCCTGGTGACCCTGTTGGTCCTTGGTTTGTGGTCGGTTCGCAGCTTCTTCGGTTTCAGCACCAATGCCGACGCTACGGTGCTCAACGGTCGCTGGACCAAGGCTGTGGAAACCCACTACGACGATGAATTCCCGATCAAGCGTCTGGGCACCAACCTCTGGGCCGCGCTGGATTTCAAACTGTTCAACGAAGGTCGTCCGGGCGTGGTGCTCGGTCGCGATCAGTGGTTGTACAGCGATGAGGAATTCAACCCGATCGTCAACGAAGAGCTGAACCTGCAAGGCAACTACGCGCTGGTTGAAGGCGTGCGCCAGACCCTGAAAGCGAAAGGCGTGAAACTGGTGATGGCGATCGTGCCGGCCAAGGTTCGTCTGTACCCGGAGCATCTGGGTGAAGTGAAACCGGCGAGCATCCACGAAAACCTCTATCAGGATTTCCACCAACGTGTGGCGGCCGACAAGATCCTCGCCCCGGACCTGCTCAAGCCATTGCAACAGGCCAAGCAGAACGGTCAGCAAGTGTTCCTGCGGACTGACACCCACTGGACGCCGGAAGGCGCCGAGATCGCCGCCAACACCCTGGCGAAAACCATTGCTGACAAGTTCCCGCTCAGCGGCGAGCCGCAACGTTTTGTCACCACGCCAGCCGAAAAGGTTACGCACAAGGGCGATCTGCGCTTGTTCCTGCCGCTCGATCCGCTGTTCGAAAACCTGATGCCGGCGCAAGAGCCGCTGCAAAAGCGCAATACCGTCGCAGCAGGCGATCAGCCTGCCGGTGACGACGCGCTGTTCGCCAGCAATGAAGTGCCGGTGGCACTGGTCGGCACCAGCTACAGCGCCAACCCCAACTGGAACTTCGTCGGTGCGCTGAAACAAGCACTGCACAGCGACGTGGTGAGCTACGCCGAAGACGGCCACGGCCCGATCCTGCCGATGCTCAGCTACCTGAAAAGCGATGACTTCAAGAACAGCCCGCCACAGGTGCTGATCTGGGAGTTTCCTGAACGTTATCTGCCTGTGAACAACGAAATCGGCGACGCCGACCCGCAGTGGGTCGCAGAGCTTAAACAAGCCGGTGCTCGCCAACAAAACGTAGCCATCAACACTAAATCCGAGACGCCCGATCGGGCGCAAAACTGAAAGAGAGGTACACCATGACTTTCACTACTACTCCTCGTCGTCTCGCTAAAAGCTTCGCACTGGTTGCTGGCCTCAGCGTGCTTTCCGTGCCTGCCTTCGCCGGTGGCGACGCCGCGCTGTACGGCCCGACCGCGCCGAAAGGCTCGACCTTTGTGCGTGTCTATAACGCCAGCAATGCTGAAGTCAGCGCGACTGTCGGCAGCACCAACCTGAGCGACGTTGCGCCACTGGCCAGCAGTGACTTCAGCTTCATGCCGGGCGGTGATTACAGCGCCAAAGTTGGCAGCCAGACCCTGCCGGTGAAACTGGCTGGTGACCACTACTACACCCTGGTCAACAACGCTTCCGGCGCGCCGCAATTGATCGAAGAGCCGCCGTTCAAGAACAAGCAGAAATCCCTGGTGCGTGTGCAGAACCTCAGCGACAAACCGCTGACCCTGAAGACCGCCGACGGTAAGACCGACGTGGTGCCGAACGTGGCCGCCAAGGGCCGTGGCGAACGTGAAATCAACCCGGTGAAAGTCAGCCTGGCGCTGTACGAAGGCGACAAGAAAGTCGGCGACGTCAAACCGGTCGCGCTGGAGCGTGGTGAAGCAGCGGTGCTGTACGTCACCGGCAGCGGCAGCAGCCTGTCGCCAGTCTGGGTGAAACGCCCGGTATCGACTCGCTAATTATTTTTCCTGACTGACACATATCCCCTGTGGGAGCGAGCTTGCTCGCGAAAGCGGTCTGACATTCAACAGATGTGTCGACTGATACGCCGCCTTCGCGAGCAAGCTCGCTCCCACAATGAATCGGGTTGTCAGTTCGGATACGAGACAAAAACAAGAGTGAAACGACACAGCGTTCGTGCCTCTAACCAATCGATTTTATGGAGTAAACAATATGATTCCGGTGATCTTGTCAGGTGGTAGCGGTTCGCGTCTCTGGCCGCTTTCGCGTAAGCAGTTCCCTAAGCAATTCCTCGCCCTGACCGGCGAACACACTCTATTCCAGCAGACCCTCGAGCGCCTGGTGTTCGAAGGCATGGACACCCCGATCGTGGTCTGCAACAAGGATCACCGCTTCATCGTCAACGAGCAGTTGGCCAATCGCAAACTCGAATGCCAACGCATTCTCATGGAACCGTTCGGCCGCAACACTGCGCCAGCCGTAGCGCTGACCGCGATGATGCTGGTCAATGAAGGCCGTGACGAACTGATGCTGGTACTGCCGGCCGACCACGTACTGGAAGACCAGAAAGCCCTGCAACGTGCTCTGGCCCTGGCCACCGTCGCTGCCGAAAACGGCGAAATGGTCCTGTTCGGCGTACCGGCGACCAAACCGGAAACCGGTTACGGCTACATCAAATCCACCGGCGATTCGCTGCTGCCAGAAGGCGTCAGCCGCGTCTCGCATTTCGTCGAAAAACCTGACGTGAAACGTGCCACCGAGTATGTCGAATCCGGCGGCTACTATTGGAACAGCGGCATGTTCCTGTTCCGCGCCAGCCGCTTCCTCGAAGAACTGAAAAAGCACGACCCGGACATCTACGACACCTGCCTGCTGACCCTCGAACGCAGCCAGCAGGACGCCGACACCATCACCTTCGACGAAGCCACCTTCGCCTGCTGCCCGGACAACTCCATCGACTACTCCGTAATGGAAAAAACCCAGCGCGCCTGCGTCGTGCCGCTGACCGCTGGCTGGAGCGATGTCGGTTGCTGGTCGTCGCTGTGGGAAGTCAACGAGAAAGACGCCAACGGCAACGTCACCAAAGGCGATGTAGTGATTCAGGACAGCAAGAACTGCATGATCCACGGCAACGGCAAACTGGTGTCGGTGATCGGTCTGGAAAACATCGTCGTGGTCGAGACCAAAGACGCCATGATGATCGCCCACAAAGACAAGGTTCAGGGCGTCAAGCAAATGGTCAACACGCTCAACGAGCAAGGCCGCAGCGAAACCCAGAACCACTGCGAGGTGTACCGTCCGTGGGGTTCGTATGACTCGGTGGACATGGGCGGGCGCTTCCAGGTCAAGCACATCTCGGTGAAACCGGGCGCATGCCTGTCGCTGCAGATGCACCACCACCGCGCCGAGCACTGGATCGTGGTCAGCGGCACCGCCGAAGTGACCTGCGATGAAAACGTGTTCCTGCTCTGCGAAAACCAGTCGACCTACATCCCGATCGCCTCGGTGCATCGCCTGCGCAACCCGGGCAAGATCCCGCTGGAAATCATCGAAGTTCAGTCGGGTTCGTACTTGGGTGAAGACGATATCGAACGTTTTGAAGATATCTACGGTCGCTCCACCCCGATCGAACGTGG
Organism: Pseudomonas sp. 29; assembly: GCF_002754355.1. NCBI lineage: Bacteria > Pseudomonadati > Pseudomonadota > Gammaproteobacteria > Pseudomonadales > Pseudomonadaceae > Pseudomonas > Pseudomonas sp. 29. The sequence continues at coordinate 4,030,945 of NZ_PEEY01000001.1, read as the reverse complement.
CGTGTCGGTGAAAACCATCGCGCAATAACTGATCGATAAAACAAGAAGCCCCCGTCCAGCCTGCTGCGTCCCCTATCCGCAGCGGGTTGGGCGGGGGCTTTTTTTGTCATGATTTTGTGTCGCCTGAAATGGCCTCTTCGCGAGCAGGCTCGCTCCCACACTTGAAATGCATTCCCCTGTGGGAGCGAGCCTGCTCGCGAAGAGGCCCGGTCAGACACCGCAAGTCCCGATGCCCATCGCCAACCTCACCTACGCTTAGGTAGGATGACCCTCTCTCTTTTCGAGGTTGTGCGACATGTTCATCGGCATTCTGCTGGTCATCACCTGGTTGATCCTGCTGTTGCGCTACCCGGCCAAGGCCCTGCCGGTGTCGGTGGCGGCGGCGATTGGCCTGGGTTTCGTGGCCATGTGGGTGGTGTGGCTGGACAACCGCGAGATCAAGCAACTGGCGCGCCTTGAGATGCGTATTGCCTACGCCCCCGAACAATGCCCGGCCGATCGTCCGCTGCAACTGAAAATGAAGAACGGCAACGACGTGCCCCTGATCGAACTGCGCTGGCGCATCGCTGCCTACGCGCCGGGCGACACGGTCAATCTGGCCGACAACCAATACACCGCCCCGCGCTATCGCGGCCCCGGCGAATTGCAGGCCGGCGGCGAATGGGAAGACTGCCTGCCGATGCCGCCCCTGCGCCCCGGATATCGCCCGCAAACCCTGGAGTTTCGCGCCGAGCGATTGCAGGGTAGTTTCTCCGACTGATCCCCTCCCCCGATTTTTTGCACAAGGAATGCGCCATGCCCGTTGCGTTGATTACCGGTTGTTCCAGCGGCATCGGCCGCGCCCTCGCCGATGCGTTCAAAACCGCCGGATACGAAGTCTGGGCCAGTGCGCGCAAGACTGAAGACGTGGCGGTGCTGGCGGCAGCCGGGTTCACCGCCGTGCAACTCGACGTCAATGACAATGCGGCGCTGGAACAACTCGCCGAGCGGATCAACCAGCAACACGGCGGCCTCGATGTGCTGATCAACAACGCTGGCTATGGCGCTATGGGACCGCTGCTCGACGGCGGTGTGGCGGCCATGCAGCGTCAATTCGAAACCAACGTGTTTTCGATTGTCGGCGTCACCCGCGCGCTGTTCCCGGTGCTGCGCCGGGCCAAGGGGCTGGTGGTGAATATCGGCAGCGTTTCAGGGGTTCTGGTCACACCGTTCGCCGGTGCGTACTGCGCCTCGAAAGCGGCAGTGCATGCTTTGAGCGATGCCTTGCGCATGGAACTGGCACCGTTCGGCATTCGCGTCATGGAGGTTCAACCGGGGGCGATCCAGTCGAGTTTTGCCAAGAACGCCGGGCATGAAGCCGAACAGTTGATCAATGAACAATCGCCGTGGTTTCCACTGCGTGAAGGCATTCGCGCGCGGGCCAAAGCGTCGCAGGACAAGCCGACCCCGGCCAGGGAGTTTGCCGCTGAACTGTTGAAGGCTGTGCAGCAGAGCAAACCGCCACGCTTGATCCGTATTGGTAATGGCAGCCGGGCGTTGCCGTTGTTGGCGGCGTTGTTGCCTAAAGGGTTGCTGGAGTCGACATTGATGAAGCGGTTCGGGTTGCGCGCAAAGCTCTGAGACCGGGTTGACGCTTTCGCGAGCAGGCTCGCACACATTGGATATCTGTCATGCCGAAGGTCCCCTGTGGGAGCGAGCCTGCTCGCGAAGAGGCCAGATCAGCCAACACTCATCCCCAGCCTTTCATGAAATCAATGAACGCCCGCACTTTCAGCGGCAAATGCCGGGTGTCCGGGTACAGCGCGTACACCCCCTGCTGCGCAAACCGGTAATCCACCAGCAAACGCTGCAACCGCCCGGCATCGAGATCGTCCTGAATCAACCATTGCGGCAGTATCGCCACACCTTGCCCGGTCAATGCAAAGGCCCGCAGCGTCGCCGAGTTGTCCGCGACGATGGCGGTGGTTCCCGGTTTCGGCTGGTAGAAATGCTCTGTACCGGCCGGATCGGTCACGGTCAGTTCCGGCACCCGTCCATGCCCTAACGTCGGCATCGACTCCAGCGTGGCCAGCGTGACCACCGGCGCGAAGCGTTCGACCAACCCTGGCGCCGCCACGGCAAATATTTCGAACGTCGACAACTGCACTGCACGCAGATTGGAGTCATGCATGCGCCCCAGACGAATCGCCAGGTCAAACCGCTCGGAAATCAGATCGGCATGGGTGGATGATGTGGACAAATGAATATTCAGTTGCGGTTGCTGCTGGCGAAACACTTCCAGCGCCGGCACCACCTGGGCCAGGGCAAACTCGACAGTCGTGGTGATGCGCAAGGTGCCCTTAAGCTGAGCGTGCTCCGAACGCGCCTCTTCGATCGCCAGCCGCGCCTCATCCAGTGTGCGCAAACAATGTCGATAAAAGCGCTCACCGGCATCGGTCAGCGCCAGTTGCCGCGTACTGCGGGTGAGCAAGGTCACGCCCAGCTCTTCCTCCAGGCGCTTGAGGTTGAAACTGACCACGGCGCGCGTTTGCCCCAATGTGTCGGCAGCAGCCGTGAGTGATCCCGTCTCGACCACCGCTTTGAAGGTGTCAAACCGATCCAGACTGACCATATCCAAGGCACTCTTTGTCAAAATTATTTTGACAAACTAGCAGCCAAACCAGCGTTTTCCTATGACCAGAAGCGCCCTACCCTGCACGTCTCATCACAGGGAAGCTGCCATGGCTTATCGCTCGAAAGTCGCGCTGGTGTATTTGTTGGGCTTCGCGCTCGACTTGCTGAACATGTTCGTCGCCAGCATCGCCTACCCCGACATCGCGCAACAATTGCACGCCTCGGTGACGCAACTGGCGTGGATCAGCAACGCCTACATGTTGGGCCTGACGCTGATCATTCCATTGAGCGTGTGGCTGGCGACCCGGGTTGGCGAGCGGCGCTTGATCCTCGCCTCGCTGCTGCTGTTCGGTGTGGGCTCGGCACTGGTGGCGCAGGCGGGATCGATTGAAAGCCTGATTGCCTGGCGACTGCTGCAAGGCCTCGGTGGCGGACTGCTGCTGCCGGTGGGCCAGGCCTTGGCGTATCGACAGTTCCCGGCGACGCAACGCGCGCACTTCACCGGAGTGGTGTTGCTGGTGGCGCTGCTGGTGCCAGCACTGTCGCCGGCGGCCGGTGGTTTGATTGTTCAGACGTTGTCCTGGCGCTGGATTTTTTACCTGAATCTGCCGGTGACACTGCTCGCACTTGGGCTTGGCCTGCTCTGGTTGAAAGCCGATCAACCGTTGACTGAACGCCCGACGCTGGACGCGCGCGGCCTGCTGCTGGCGGCCTCGGCGCTAAGTTTACTGTTGATCGCCATCAGTCTGTTGAGCGACGCCGACACCCGTAACCTCGGCATCGTTGCCCTGCTGCTGAGCCTTCTGACCCTGTGCATTTACCTGCGCGATGGCTGGCGCAAACCCGGCGCGATCCTCGACCTGCAACTGATCAAGAACCCGTCGATGCGTGTGGCGATGCTGATCTACCTGTGCGTGCCGGGAGTTTTTACCGGCACCCACATGATTGCCGTGCTGTACCTGCACAACCTCGGTGTCAGCGCGGCACAAACCGGCGCGCTGATGTTGCCGTGGGCAGTCGGTTCGGGCGTGGCGATCATGCTTGGCAAGCGCAGCTTCAACCGCCTCGGCCCCAAGCCATTGCTCAGCGCCGGCATGCTCGTGCAATGCCTGGGTATCGTTTTGCTGATGCGCAGCGAACAACCCGCCAGCACGCCGCTGATCATTGCCTATGCCCTGATGGGGCTGGGCGGTAGCCTGTGCAGCGTCACCGCGCAGACCTTGGCCTTTGTTGGCATCGCGCCAGAAAAAATGGGCCACTCCAGTGCCCTGTGGAACATCAATCGCCAACTCGGTTTCTGCCTCGCGGCGGCGCTGCTCGGTTCACTTCTGGGCGCCTTGGGCGGTGTTGGTTTCCAAGCCTGTTTTATCGCTGCCGCGCTGCTCACGCTGTTGCCGATGGTCGCCGTCCTGCGTTTCGACTCGACCCACGTGCTCGCGCTATTGAACCCGACTACCCTTGAGGAAAAAACTGCATGAACGACGCCACGCCCTACCTGGACGAAGTGATCCAGGCGCACGAAGCCATCGAACGATGGTTTGCCGTAGAAGAAGATGACGCCGCGCTGCAGCGCTTGCTGGCGCGTTTTTCGCCACGCTTTTCCATGGTGACGCCGTTGGGCCGAGCCCTGGATGTCGATGCCTTGCGCCTGCTGTTCCGAGCCGCAGGCGGACAGAAGAAAGGTTTCAGAATCCAGCTCAGTGAGTTACGTGTGATTGCCTTGCATCAGCGCGGCGCGACCGTGAGTTACCGCGAACAGCAGAGCGATGCGAGCGGTGTGCAAACGGATCGGCGTTCGACCGTGGTGTTTGAAAAACTCGAAACCGGGCGGGTGTTGTGGCTGCATTTGCAGGAGACGTTTTGCGCTGATTGAAGATTCGGCATTCTCTTGAGACACCGAGCTGCCCTCTTCGCGAGCAAGCTCGCTCCCACAAGGGATCCTGGTTGCGCCGCAGATCCAATGTGGGAGCGAGCTTGCTCGCGAATGGCAGCGACTCGGTTCATCAGTTATCCACAGCGCTCTGATTCACCACCACCGTGCAGGTAATCCCCGCCGCCAGCAACACCCCATCCGGCACTTCATCAATATGAATCCGCACCGGCACCCGTTGCGCCAACCGCACCCAGTTGAAAGTCGGATTCACATCGGCAATCAGCTCGCGGCTTTCCGGGTTGTCGCGGTCATAAATGCCGCGCGAGATGCTCTCCACGTGGCCCTTCAAGACTTCGCCGCTCATCAACTGCATGTCGGCCTTGTCACCGACTTTGACGTGGGGCAGTTTGGTTTCTTCGAAGAAGCCGTAAACCCAGAACGAGTTCATGTCGACCACGGCCATTTTCGCCTCGCCGATGCGCGCGTAGTCGCCGCGATGCACATTGAGGTTGGTCACGTAGCCGTCGACGGCGGCGCGCACTTCGGTGCGTTTGAGGTTGAGTTCGGCGGCTTCCAGTTGCGCCTGCGCGTGTTGGTAATCGGCCAGCGCGGCGTCGGCGATGTTGCTGGCGTCGTCGCGGTTTTCCTTGGAGATCACCAGGTTGTCGAGGTCGGCGCGGCGATGGGCATTGACCTTGCGCATCTCCCACGTCGACTTGCGCGAGGCAACCAAAGACTGTGCTTGTTTGACGGCGATGCGGTAATGCTCAGGGTCGATCTGCATGAGCAGATCGCCCTTCTTCACTAACTGGTTGTCGCGCACCGGTACATCGATCACTTCACCGGTGACGTCGGCGGCGACGTTGATGATGTCGGCGCGTACCCGACCATCGCGGGTCCACGGCGTGTTCATGTAGTGCTCCCACAGCGTGCGGCCGATCCACAACGCCAGGGCCAGCACCAACAAGGTCGCGAGCAGGCTGAAAAACTTTTTCATCGGGACGTTCTCAACGGTAGACAGTCAGCGCCATGGCGCCGAACAGACAGGTAAACAGACTCAGACGCAACAGCGCCGGGTGCCAGAAGAAGCGGTACAGATCGAACCCGGACAAGAACCGGTCCACCGCCCAGGCCAGTGCCGCAGCGATGAAAAACATCAAGGTCATGGTCGGCATGTACACGCCGTGGAAGGCGATTTCACGAGGCATGGGCAAGTCCTTCGGGCTTGGCGACGGCGTAGGCAGCGAGTGGAGATTGCGGGTCGAGCAGCGAAGTGCGGATGAAGTGCAGATAGCTCTTCACCCGACGCAATGCTGAGGTATCGAAGTGCGGCGCGAATGGCTCATCGGTCGCCGCCACGCGACTGATCGCATGATCGACAGCGACCAGTGCGCGTTCGAGATTGCTGGCGTTCGGTTGCAGAAACAGCCGCACCAGCGCGCGACCCATTACGCGGATCGCCTGGCGCCACGGTTGCGATTCGGCATAGGCCGGGTGCACCGGCAAAATCGCCTGCTCCTTGCGCAGCTCGATGATCGCGTGGCCGACTTCCAGGACCACGAACATCCAGCGCAGCAGGTTCTTCTGCACCTTCGGCTGCCCGGCCGCGAGACCGTAAGCCTGGTGCAGCAAATCACGGGTACGGCTCTCGAAACTCGACGCCAGGCCTTTGAGCTTGCCGCTGATCGCGTAAACCACTTGGCCACGCAGATCCTGCTCCAGCCGTTTCCACAACCAGCGGCTGTTCGGCGGCAGGATAATTGCCCCGGCAGCGGCGCAGACCAGCATGCCCATGACCATGGCGATGTAGTCGTTGATGAAGGTGTACGGGTTGTAGATGGTCAGGTTGTCCGGCACCGAACCGGTGCTGAAAAAGATCAGCAACCCAAGGCCGACACCGGCGTATTGCGGGCGCGACGTGAGGAACGAACCGAGCACGATCACCGGCGCGAGCATCACGCACAGCAGCGGGAAACCGTCGATCCACGGGAAAATGAAAAACATCTCGACGAAGCCGATCAGCGCGCCGAGAAACGTGCCGCAGGCCATTTGAAATGCCATACGTTTGGGGTTCGGCGTAGCGGCGGAGAGGCCCACGGTAGCGGCGGCAATCAGCGTCATCGTCGCGCCGCTTGGCCATGCGGTGGCGACCCAGTAACTGCCGAGCACAACCAGAATGAACGAGGCGCGAATGCCCGAAGCAGCGGCCGCCCACCAGTTGGTTTGTGGGGTGAACGGCTCGTCCCAGCGCTCTCGTTCGTGGCGGTGATCGGCCAGGGATGCGTGGGTCTGTGCATAACTGTGCAGGTCGTCGACGAAGCGGTAGAGCAATTCGTAGGCGGTGTGGAAATCCAGTTGTTCGGCTTCGCTCGGGTCAGTGTCCTGAAAGGTTGCCCGCAAGCTTCGAACCCGTGCCGGCAGCCCTTCCTTGTAGGTCGCCAGCGCTGTCGCCAAACGCGCAGCATCGGGGCTGGTCAGGGCACGACCGCTGAAGCCGTCAAGCACTTCGGCGAGATCCTGCAAACCCGGTCTGATCGCGGCAACCACATGTTCTTCGCCATTGCCGCGCAAGCGTTCAAGCAATTGATGCAGAGCGTTGAAGCGCGTGGTGATGCCCATGAACTCGCTGTTCAAGCGACTCAGTCGGCCGTTGCGCCGACGCATGTGCGGGTCTTCGAACACGGTCACGCTGCGCAGCCCTTCCAGCCCCACGGCTTCGGCGATAAAGCGCACGTTGCTCGCCTCGAAAGCTTCGGCTTTGCTGCGCCCGCGCAGGCCATCGGTGACGAACAGCGCGAACACGCCGAAGCGCTGATACAAGGCGTTGCGCATGGCGGCGCTGGCGGTTTGCGGCAGGATCGCGGCGCTGATCAGGGTTGAGCAGAGAATCCCCAGCGAGATCTCCAGCACCCGCCAAACGGCCGCCATGAAAGCGCCGTCCGGGTGCGCCAGCGCCGGCAGCCCGACCATCGCGGCGGTATAGCCGGCGAGGACAAAACCATAGGCGCGGAAGTTGCGGCAACGTGCGGCACCGGCCGAGCAGATGCCGACCCAGATCGCCAACGAGCCAAGAAACAGCTCGGTGTTTTGCGCGAACAACGCGATCAACGTGACCATCATCGCCGACCCGGCCAACGTGCCGAGGAAGCGATAGAAACTTTTGGCGAACACCTGGCCGCTCTGCGGCTGCATGACGATGAACACGGTGATCATCGCCGTGCGCGGTTGCGGCAATTCCAGGCGCATGGCCAGCCACAGGGTGAGGAATGCGGCGATCAACACCTTGAAGATGTAGACCCAGGTCACGCCATCACTGCGCGCCCAGTCGAAGAAACCACGGCGCCATTCCAGGGAGTAGAGCCAGCGCAGAGGTGCGGGCAAGGGAGTCATTCAATTGTGCTCAAGAATTCAGGCAAGACGCGATCCCTGTAGGAGTGAGCCTGCTCGCGATGGCGATTTTACATCCAACATTTCTGTTGACTGATACACCGCTATCGCGAGCAGGCTCACTCCTACAATTTGATGTGTGTTCAATGCAGGAGAACCGGGGTTTTCGGCGCTTGGGTTTTCTCGGCGGTCGGCACATCGTTGCCTGCCCCCAGCCCACCACCCAGCGCTGTCACCAGTTCGGCATGCGCACTCAACCGCGCCGCCTGCACCTGCTGCTGCACCTGCTGCTGCTTGAACAGCAACGTCTGCGCATTGAGCACGTTGAGGTAATCGGTGAGGCCGCGCTGATAAGCGATCATCGCGATGTCGTAGGTCTTCTGCGCCGTGGCCACCGACTCGGCGGCGAAGCCTTGCTGCTTGTCCATCGACTCGCGGCGGATCAACTGATCGGAGATGTTCTTCAGCGCATTCACCAGCGTCTGGTTGTAATGCGCCACGGCGATGTCGTAACCGGCGGAGGCCTCACCCAATTCGGCGCGCAGTCGGCCACCGTCGAAGATCGGTAGCGAGATCGCCGGACCAACGTTGTAGTTGAGTTTCTTGCCGGTCAAAAACTCCAGCGCGCCACCGCCGGTGGCCATGTAACCGAGACTGCCGACCAGATCGACATTGGGATAAAACCCGGCATGCGCGACATCGATACCGCGCGCCTGCGCCGCCACTTGCCAGCGACTGGCAACCACATCGGGACGCTGGCCGAGCAATTCGGCGGGCAATGCCGATGGCAGTTTCAGCGCAGCATCGAGGGACAATGTCGGGCGCTGCAACTGTGCGCCCGCCCCCGGACCTTTGCCGGCAAGCGCGGCGATCTGGTTGCGGCTCAGGGCGATTTCTTCATCCAGCGCATCGAGCTGACGATGGGTTTCCGGCAGCGGCGTTTCGGCCTGGCTGACTTCGAAGTGCGTGCCGATCCCGCCGTTCAAGCGCTTCTGCGCCAGATCGAGAATCTGTTGCTGCTGCTTGAGCGTCGCGGCGACGATGTCGCGCTGCGCGTAATGCAGCGACAGTTCGATGTAGGCGCGGACGATGTTGTTCTGCAATTCCAGCTGCGCCAGCCGCGCCTCGGCCGCGCTCATGTGCGCCAGATCCACCGCCCGCTCGCTGGCATTGCTTTCACGGCCCCAGAGATCGAGCGCGTAGCTGAAACCCAACGCGGCGTTGTTATCCCAGGTGGTGGTGTTGGCCAGATCGCCCGGGCCGTAGAACTGATCGGTCGGCCAGTTGTGGCGTTTGAGGGTCGACTCGCCATTGATCTGCAATGACTCGGCGGATTCGGCGACACCGGCCATGGCTTTGGCTTGACGTACTCGCGCAGCAGCCATGGCCATGCTCGGGCTGCCCTGCACGGCGAGGTCGATCCAGCGATTGAGTTGCGGGTCGCCGTAGGCTTGCCACCATTGCGCGGTGGGCCAGTTGGCGTCACGGGCGGCGTGGGCGATGGCGTCATCGGTGGCCAGTGTATTGGCCTCCATTGCCGTGCCCTGTGGGGCAATTCCGTCCGTTGAGATGCAGCCGCCAAGACCCAGGGTAAAAGCCAGAACACTGAGCGGCAAAAGCGCTCTGTTGATGCGACGCGGCACAGCTGCGAATTCCTGAGAGAGGGGATCGATGCTTCCTCTGTAGGAGCTGCCGCAGGCTGCGATTTTTTGATCTTGATTCCCTTAAAACAAAATCAAAAGATCGCAGCCTTCGGCAACGCCTACAGGGATCGGCGCAATTCTATGGAAGGCCCCGTACGGCGATAAGCTGGGATTTCTGTGAATCTTTGTTACGGTTAACGAGATAATCCTTAAGTCTGGGGTCTCAGCCCCCGAAACTTCGTGTCACAATTTGCCATCTCCCTTGAGAGCACCCCATGGACACTTTGCAAAACATGCGCGCCTTCAGTTGTGTCGCCGAAGCCGGCAGCTTCACTGCCGCCGCCGTGCAACTCGACACCACCACCGCCAACGTCTCGCGCGCGGTCTCCAACCTGGAAGCCCACCTGCAAACCCGCTTGCTCAACCGCACCACGCGGCGCATCGCCCTCACCGAAGCGGGCAAACGCTACCTGCTGCGCTGCGAGCAGATCCTTGCCTACGTCGAAGAGGCCGAAGCCGAAGCCAGCGACGCCCACGCACGCCCGGCCGGGCAATTGAAAGTGCACACCATGACCGGCATCGGCCAGCACTTCGTCATCGACGCCATCGCCCGCTACCGCAAAACCCACCCGGACGTGACCTTCGACCTGACCCTGGCCAACCGCGTGCCGGACCTGCTCGACGAGGGCTACGACGTGTCCATCGTGCTCGCCAGCGAACTGCCGGATTCGGGTTTCGTCTCGCAACGGCTGGGCATCACCTACAGCATCGTCTGCGCTTCGCCGGCCTACGTGAAAGCCAACGGCGCCGCGCAAAAGCCCAGCGACCTGCTCAACCACGCCTGCCTGCGCCTGGTCAGCCCGGTAATCCCACTGGAAAAATGGGCTTTCGACGGCCCGGAAGGCCAGGAAATGGTCACCATCAACAGCTCGCCGTTTCTGGTGAACTCCGCCGACGCCATGAAAACCGCGATCACCAGTGGCATGGGCGTGGGCGTGTTGCCGGTGTATGCGGCGATCGAAGGCTTGCGTAACGGCACACTGGTGCGGGTCATGCCGAACTACCGCTCGCAAGAGCTGAACCTGTATGCGATCTATCCGTCGCGGCAATATCTGGATGCGAAGATCAAGACGTGGGTTGAGTATCTGCGCGGGTCGTTGCCGGAAATTCTCGCGGCGCATCAAGCCGAATTGGCCGCCTACGAACTCAGCGGCAGCCTCGCCGGCGCGCGTGTCGCCAACTGATTTGTAAACACAATGCGTCTTCTGTAGGAGCTGCCGTAGGCTGCGATCTTTTGATCTTGATGTTTAAAAATCAACAGATCGCAGCCTACGGCAGCTCCTACAGAACGGGGATTTCGCGGATCTTTCCGACAGGTTTTGCAGGTTGTCCGTCGGAAGTGCGCTGGCTAGGATTTGGGTGTCGCTGACGCATCAGCGACCGGGTCTGGAAAACCCGATTTCAACTACCAAAGCTCATGGCATACTGCGGCGCTTTTTAGCTCGCAATGTTATGGCGGCTGTGCGCGGGAGGCCCTAGGGCCTGCCGGTTTTGGGAAGTTGGCCGGTTTTTCCAGTCCGCGCACAGTTGCCACCCTTTCGCCTGGAAAACGAAAAGTGGCGGCTTCACTCAACTTGCCACGAGTATGTTTCCTATGTTCAAACCAACGCCTAATCCGCCCGAAGCGGAGAACACCACCCCCTACGAATTCCCCGGCTCAAAGAAATTCCACGAAGCCGCCGAACGCGCCCTCGACCACTACCTCAAACCCAACGCACTCACCCTGCGCTTCCACAAACCCAGCACCATGTTCCAGGTCGCACCGGAACAGGACAGCGAAAGCCTGCTGGTCCACGCCTGCGAATCACTGGCACAAGCCAGCCTGATGACCAGCGACATCGCCGCCTACATCGACTTGCCGCAACGGCGCACGATTCTGGCGATTCAGCAGATCATCATGCTCGCTGAACTGGCGGTGAATCGGGTGCTGGATAACCACGAAATCTCCCAATCCCCGGCACACAGCTAAAAGCCCCTCACCCTAACCCTCTCCCGGAGGGAGAGGGGACTGACTGTGGTGTTTGGCAGAGTTACGCCGACGTGAAATACCGAGTCGAATACAAATTCTGAATCAGATCAAGAGCCCCTCACCCTAGCCCTCTCCCAGAGGGAGAGGGGACTGATCGCGGTGTTTGGGCGAGGTACGCCGACGTGCGATACCGAGTCGAACTCAGACTTTGAAAAGCCCAAAAATCGGCTCCCTCTCCCTCGGGAGAGGGCTGGGGTGAGGGGCAGCAAACAACGCAAATCAAAAGCCGAACACCCGTGCTCTTCACCACTCAACAGGATGAGCGTTAGCTCGGCTGCAGCTCTTGATCTGTAAGGCGACGTCGGAAGGCTGAGTGGAGGGATTGATCCGGGCGTGGGAGCGCAGCGACCGTTTGGCGCAGCCAAACACAGCGAGAGGAGGTGCAGCGAAGCAAACCGTAGGCGCTGCGCCCGGATCGATCCCGCAGCGAAGGAACCCCGAGCCCCAGCGAGCGGGCCGCACGTAGGAGCAAGCGTTTTTTGCTTACTTTTTTAGGCGCTTGTAAAAAAGTGAGTCGCCGTAAGGGCGAAACCGCCAGCCGCAGCCCCCGAAGCAACGGATATACACCCAAAAACCCAAAGAACATGGTCGGCCCAAAGGCCGCCAAGACACCCCAAAACAAAAATGTTAGCGTGCTTGGTATCAAGCCCGAACAAGAGCCAAAAACGATGAAAAAAACTGTCCTGGCCTTCAGCCGCATCACCCCGCCCATGATCGAACGCCTGCAACAAGAATTCGACGTCATCGTCCCCAATCCAAAGGCCGGCGACATCAACGCCCAATTCAACGAAGCCCTGCCCCACGCCCACGGCCTCATCGGCGTCGGCCGCAAACTCGGCCGCGCACAACTGGAAAACGCCACAAAACTGGAAGTGGTCTCAAGCGTCTCCGTCGGCTACGACAACTACGACCTCGCCTACTTCAACGAACGCGGGATCATGCTCACCAACACCCCCGACGTACTCACCGAAAGCACCGCCGACCTGGCCTTCGCCCTGATCATGAGCAGCGCCCGCCGCGTCGCCGAACTCGACGCCTGGACCAAGGCCGGCCAATGGCAAGCCAGCGTCGGCGCGCCACTGTTCGGCTGTGACGTCCACGGCAAAACCCTCGGCATCGTCGGCATGGGCAACATCGGCGCCGCCGTCGCCCGCCGTGGCCACTTCGGCTTCAACATGCCGATTATCTACAGTGGCAACAGCCGCAAAACCGAACTCGAAGAACAACTCGGCGCGCAATTTCGCAGCCTCGATCAACTGCTCGCCGAGGCCGATTTCGTCTGCCTGGTAGTGCCGCTCAGCGACAAGACCCGCCACCTCATCAGCCATCGCGAACTGGCCTTGATGAAACCCGACGCGATTCTGGTCAACATCTCCCGTGGCCCGGTCGTCGATGAACCGGCGTTAATCGAAGCCCTGCAAAACAAGCGTATTCGTGGCGCTGGTCTCGACGTCTACGAAAAAGAACCGCTGGCCGAATCGCCGCTGTTCCAGTTGAGTAACGCCGTGACCCTGCCGCACATCGGCTCGGCGACGAATGAAACCCGCGAAGCCATGGCCAATCGTGCGCTGGCCAATCTGCGTAGCGCCCTGCTCGGCGAACGTCCGCAGGATCTGGTCAACCCGCAAGTCTGGCGCGGATAAAAAAATACGGGCAAGTGCAACATCGCACTTGCCCGTTAGTTATTGCCATACACAACTTGAAATTGAACAACAAACCAATTCAAACAACAGCGTTATAAGCTCTGCCTGGCTGCCGAATAATCGACAAGCGCTATGGAGAGCCAAAACCTTGAACACCCTGACCACCGACAAACTTATCCGTTACAGCAAAGTTATATTGATGGCCTACATCAGTTTCTTTGGCCTGTTGGTGATGATCCACAACTTCACCGACTATGACTCAAACTACACTTACGTGGCCCATATCCTGAGCATGGACACCACCACTGCCAGCGAAACCATCAAGTATCGGGCCATCGAGTCGCCGATGATTCATCACCGGATTTACTGGTTCATCATTACTTTGGAAGTCACCTACACCGTGCTATGCCTGATGGGTACCTATCAGTTGTTGCGCCATATCAATGCCCCTGCCGAGGTATTCCATGAGGCAAAGAAGTTCTCGATCATGGGCATACTCGCGGCCATTTTCATTTATTACGTCTGCCTGCAAACCGTGGGTGTGGAATGGTTCGACATGGACACTTCGCAATCATGGAATGCCAAGGACTGGGCACGGCATATTGTTGACTTCATATTCCCGGTGATGATTTACATCACCTTGAAAGTCGAGCGCTGACGTTCAGCGCTCGTTTATTTCAAGCCAACTTTCCCTGTACTGGCGGCACCACTGCTTTCGGTTTACGAAACACCAGCACATTGCCCAGCATCACTAACACCAGACCGACCAGCGCCGGCGCTGTCCATTGGTACCCTTCAGCAAACGCCGAAACGTTGAGCGCCACCACCGGAAACAGCACCGTGCAGTAAGCCGCACGCTCCGGCCCCATGCGCCCGACCAGCGTCAGATACGCGGTGAAACCAATGACGGAACCGGGGATCACCAGATACAGCAGCGCACCGACGTAACGCGGGCTCCAGTCCATGTCGAATGGAATGACTTTGACCAGGCACCACACCGACAACATCGCTGCGCCATAGGCCATGCCCCAAGCGTTGGTAGTCAGCGGTTTGAGACCGGCCTTCTGCTGCACACTCGAGAGCATGTTGCCCGCCGAGAAACACAAGGTGCCGCACAAGGCCAGGCCGAGTCCCAGCAAGGTTTGCGGGCTGGCGTGATGCCCGGCCAGTTCCGGCCAGAACAACATGCCCAGGCCGAACAGCCCCAGCGCACCGCCCATCAGCACATTGCGCGCGATGCGCTGGCCAAAGAACACCCGCGCATTCAGCGCGTTCCACAGCGTCGCGGTGGAAAACACCACCGCGACCAGACCGCTGGGGATCCACTGACTGGCGGTCAGGAAACACATGAAGTTGACGCAAAACAGGCACAGCCCCTGAGCCACGCAGATCAGATGCCCGCGGCGGTTCATCGGCTGCAAGCGACGGCTGAGCAGCAACAGCGCAAACAGCACCAGCGCGGCGAGACCGAAGCGATAGACGATCGACACCGGAATCGCCACCACGCCAAGCTGCCATTTCAGGGCAATCCAAGTGGTGCCCCAGATCAGCACGGTCAGCAAATACAACGACAGGTTCATGGCAGACACTCCTCGGTAGGCCTTGAGTGTCCGTCCGGGTCAGGCTTGTGCGCTTGCAGATTCTTGCGCTTTTGTCTGGCGGCAGGCTGGCAGCGCGGTGTCTACGGAGTAGGATGCAAGGCGTTGAAGAGAACCGACCATGGCCGCCATCGATACCCTCCAAGTCTTTCAAGCGTTGAACAGCTCGCCGAACGCACGCCTGGTGCACAGCGCCGAGCTCGGTGACGGCTTGTCTGCCGCTTTGTGGACCAACCACCACGATGCGCAGGATTATGAAGCGCCGAGCCACCACACGTTGTCCTGTTACATCGCCGGTGGCACCGGCACCTTTCGTCGCGATCAACCCGGGCAAAAAGGCGGGCCGGACAAGTTGTGCATCCTGCCGGCCGATCATGAATCGGGCTGGGTGATCAACGGTGATATTCGCTTGGCGCACCTGTATTTCAGCGCCGAACAATTCGCCCTCGGTTGCGTCACGCTGCTCGATCGCGAACCCCGCGAGATGCAGTTGCGCGAGCAGACCTTTCTCGAAGACGCGCAACAGGCGCAACGCTTCCGGCAACTGCTGACGCTGAATTGGGACGAACCCGCCGAACGCTTGCTGACCAGCAGCCTCGCCCATGAGTTGATCAGCCACACTTTGCTCAGTCAGGTCGGCGCGCGTCAGGGTTTGCGATTGAAGGGCGGACTGGCACCACACCAGCGTCGGCAAATGGTGGAGTTCATCGACAACCAGTTGGCCGAGCCGATCAGCCTGGGTCAATTGGCCGGATTGTGTGCGCTGTCGGAATACCACTTTGCGCGGATGTTTCGCACCAGTTTCGGCCTGCCGCCGCATCAATATGTGCTGGCGCGGCGCCTGAGCCGGGCGCGGGAGTTGTTGCGCGGCACGGCGTTGCCGTTGGGTGAGATTGCGCTGGCGTGCGGGTTTGCCAGCGCGAGTCATTTCACTAATCGGTTCAAACAGATTTTGGGAGGAACACCTGGCGAGTATCGACAGGCGTTTTTACGATGAATTATTCCGCAATTACTCAAAGCTCTGCCATCGCCACAGCTCAAACGAATCAATATACGGTGTCCCAAAATAGACCCTATAGTAGATAGAAACACGCGCAATACTCGCTATTTCTTTGTCTAGCAGGGGTACCTGATAATCGATCCACCCGAGCTTGTTTTCGAAGCGTTTCAACACGTTTCCAGATGGTTCGTAAAACTCGATATGCGATACATTCTGGGTCGCAAAAACATCTAATGCAAAGCGCAAACGGTGAACTTTTTCAGGTTTCAGAACAATCCGAAGTTCGGCAGAATCATTTTCATTCTGGTGGTCACCGCTGCATTGAATCCCGGTCCCCTCGAACTGACCCTCCACATAACGCTGATCCGACTCAAACAAAATCGTCGACATAGAAGCGCCGTTTTCGCCACCGAGCGTTTGTAGAGAAAAATGTTCAAGATCCAGACTCGAAAAGTTCTCCGGTGAATCAGGCTTCACACCGTTGAAGTCTTCTTTCGCAATGAGCTTTAAAAAATAACCCTCGGCTCCAGCTACATGGTCATTTGACATGGCAATACTCTCTTCCAAAGATATTGAGAAGACAGTACACATTTAAATCCTCCCCAAAGCACCTGTCATAACTGACAGGTACTTAGATCGTTTTACAATTACCATGCAGTAGCTGAGAACGAAAATATCTATAAGGGGCCGCCGAAAAGCGCATTAACTTCTCTGTTCTCAAAACTCCAAGGTACTCGACAACGAAACCTGCCGCGCATCCCCCATCGACACAAAGAACCGGCTCGCCGCCGAGGTGTAATACGTGCGATCAAACAGGTTCTTCACATTCAGCTGAAACTTGACCTTCTGCCCCTCAACCCTGGTGTCGTAAGTGGCAAACGCATCGGCCACGGTGTAGCTCGGCAGATCAAAATCATTCACCGCGTTACCCGCACGCTCACCGACATAACGCGCCCCGGCGCCGACACGCAGCTGGTCGCCGCCGATCACACTGCCGAAGTCATACACCGCCGACAACGAACCGGAATTCTTCGCCACGTTTTGCAGGCGCTTGCCTTTGTAGTCCGGGTCTTCGGTCACTTCGGCATCGGTGTAGGCGTAGCTGCCGATCATGCTCCAGTGGTCGCTCAACTGACCGGTCAGGTCCATTTCCAGACCGCGCGAACGCACCTCACCGGCCGCACTGTAAATCGGCGTCGGGCCTTCGGAATTGGCCACCAGCACGTTGCGTTTCTTGATGTCGAACAACGCGATATTGCCGGTGACACGCCCCGGCATGTCCAGCCGCGCACCCAGCTCCCACGACTTGGCTTCTTCCGGGGCGATGCTGCCGTCGAGTACGGTGCTGCTGCCACTCAGCGGGGCGATGGTCGAGTTGGGTTTGAACGATTCGGTATAGCTGCCGTAGAACGACAAGGCGTCGGTGTAGCGATACACCAGACCGGCGCGCGGCACCCATTTCTGCCCGTTGCTGTCGGTGTTGGCCTTGAACGGCACGCCTTTGCCGGCGTACTGGTCATACTCCTGAAAGCGTCCGCCAGCGACCAGAATCCACTGATCGTTGAGGTGAATCGAGTCCTGCATGAACACCGAATCGCTGCGCAGTTCATCGGTCTGCGCGCTGTCGGGGGCGCTGACGGTCGTACCGGCAACTTCACGGCCATACACCGGATTGAGGTAACTGAACGTGGTCAGGCTTTTCTGTCGGATCAAGTCCTCGCGGTAGATCTTGCGGTACTCGTCATCGACGCCGAACACCAGATCATGCTGCATGCCCAGCACGTTGACCTTGCCTTCGAGACTGGCGGTGGTGAAACGGTCAGTGCTGATCGCGTTCTGGGTGCCGTCCATGCTGCGGGTCAACGTGCCTT
Source organism: Pseudomonas sp. 29 (assembly GCF_002754355.1). Classification (NCBI taxonomy): domain Bacteria; kingdom Pseudomonadati; phylum Pseudomonadota; class Gammaproteobacteria; order Pseudomonadales; family Pseudomonadaceae; genus Pseudomonas; species Pseudomonas sp. 29. The sequence goes on along the minus strand of NZ_PEEY01000001.1, from coordinate 4,013,228 downwards.
TTTTGGTGTCGATTGCAGTCACGCGGACCTGGCTGGCGTCGTAGGTCTCGCGGTTCCAGCTGTAACCGAAGTGGGCTTTCCAGTCGTCGTTGAGGTCGTGGTCGGCTTCAAAGTGATACAGGTCCGAACGGCCTTCCATGTTATTGAACGGCTCGTCGAGGCGCTCTTTGCGCGAGATGTCCAGCGGGTGATTGGTGCGTGGATCGATCAGCGTGCCGCGGTCGAACGGCGTGAGAAATTCGCGGTGCTCGTAGGCGAACAACAGCTTGGTGCTCTCGCCGAACCAGGCCAGCGACGGGGCGATCAGGGTTTCACGGTGGGTGCCGAAGTTGCGCCAGTAATCTTCGTCTTCGTGGTCGAGCACCATGCGATAGGCCAGCCCGGAATCGCCCAACGGGCCGGTGCTGTCGAAGGTGCCGCCGCTGCCGTTCTTGCCCTCGCCGTAGGTCGAGCCGCGCAAGGTCAGCGCATTGTATTGAGTAAGTTCAGGCTTCTTGCTGACCAGGTTGACCACGCCACCCGGGTCTTGAATGCCGTAGAGCAACGAGGCCGGGCCTTTGAGCACTTCAACCCGATCGACCGTGGCGTTCATGCCACGGCCCTGCACGATCGGCATGCCGTCGCGCATGATCGAGCCATTACGGTTGTCACCGAAACCGCGCGTCATCACCGAGTCCTGAGTGCTACCCAAAGTATTGCCCTGGGTGATGCCACTGACGTTGGCCAGTGCGTCATCCAGATTGCGCGGCGCCTGATCGCGGATGACTTGCGCCGGGATGACATTGACGGTTTGCGGGACTTCCTGAAGCGAAGCTGAGGAGCGCATCACCGAACTGGTTTCCGGTGGCTGGTAGCTCATCGATTCATCGCGGGTCGAGGTGATGGTCGTGGCGCCGAGATTCAGCGCACCTTCAGTAGGCTGAGGCTCCAGCGCCAGCGTGTGGCTATCGGTGCGGCGGAAGTTGAGGCCGGAGCCGCTGAGCAGACGTTGCAGTGCCTGTTCGGCACTCATCTGGCCATTGACGGCCGGAGCTGTCAGGCCGTAGGGCGCTTCGTCGGTGTAGACCACGCTTTGCCCGGTGACGCGGCTGAAGTCGCTCAAGGCTTGCGGCAGCGGTTTGGCGGCCAGGGAAAAGTTGAACTGCTTTTGCGCCTGGCTGCTGATGGTTTCAGCGGCGAGCGCGACGCTCAGCGGCAACAGCGCCAATGCCGAAAAGCTCAGTGCCGAAACGCCTAACCATTGTTTGACCGAACCCGATTTTGCCCTGGACTTCATTGCTCAATGACCTGTGTAGAACCGCAACGGATGCGAATGACTCGCAGTTTCAGTCACTACACGGATGGGGCTGAGGTTTACCTCACCAACATTTGAAAATTATTTTTTGTGGTGTTCGATCGGGTTCCATCGCGAGCAGGCTCACTCCTACATTTGGAATGCGTTCCCCTGTGGGAGCGAGCCTGCTTGCGAAGAGGCCAGCAGCTTCAACGCAAAATAATCAGATGACCCAACACCTGATGCTGCTCAAACCCCATCACCCCTTGCAGCGAACTCAACACGGCCTGCGGATCCTTGCTCGGAAAACTGCCACTGACCTTGCGCGCCGCCAGCTCATCGTTGAGCAACACAATCCGCCCGGGGTAATAACGGCGCAAATCCTCCACCACATCAGCCAGTGTCGACTTGTAATAAGTCAGCCAGCCCTGACGCCAGGCCAACTGCGTCTCACTGTCCACCGTATGCAGTTTTTCTGCCGTACCGTCACCGTAAGCGACCTGCTGCCCGGCCGTAAGAATTTGCTGCTGAGCATCACGATCCGCCGTCACACCAACGCGCCCCGACAACACCGTAACCTGCGCACCGTGAGGTTGCAGGCGCACTTCGAATTGCGTGCCAAGCACCCGCGCCTCACCCTGCTCCGCCGCAACCACAAACGGATCCCCCGTATGTGTGACGCTGAAGAAACCGGCACCGCGACGCAATTGCACATGCCGTTCGCCACGACTGAAATCCACGGCAATCGCACTGTCGCCATCCAGCGTCACTTGCGATTGATCGGCCAGTGTCACCGTGCGGATCTCACCGGGTGCCGAGACATAATCGGCGCCCAGATCATCAATCCAGCGCTGCGGCTGCCAACCGGTGCCAAGGCTGACCATCAGCAACAGACACGCGGCCATCGCCAGCGCGCCCGACCAGCGCAAAACGGGCGAACGACGCGGGCGGTCCATCGCATGAAGGTAACCCTGCAACGCGAAGGCTTCTTCATCGGCCAATGTTCGCGCCGGGCCTTCACTCAACTCCCACACAACCTGAGCCTGTGCGTAAGCTTCGGCGTGCGCCGGATCGGCCCGCAGCCATTGGCTGAAGGTCAGTTGATCGCCGGCGCTGGGCCGATCATGCAGCAGGCTCAACCAGGCAAACGCTGCCTGCTCTTGCGCGGGCGTGGGGATAACGGAATCGGCGGGCTTCACGGTGCTTTCCCTGGCAGGCGTGGCGCGGGTTCGCGCAGGCTGGCCTTGCAGGCCTCGAGGGCGCGCATCATATGTTTTTCCACGGCACTTTGGGACAGGCCCATGGCTTTGGCGATTTCCGCATACTTGCGGCCGTGAATGCGATTGAGCAAAAAGATTTGCCGGGTGCGCTCGGGCAAGGCGCGCAACGCCGCTTCGACATGTTTCAGATCATTGCCCGCTTCCAGCGCCGCTTGCGGTTCGCTGCCATGGCTGTGCGGCTCGTCCGGTTGCCAGCCTTCGTTGACCCGCGTGCGCGTGCCTTCGCTGCGCAGATGATCGATGGCGATGTTGCCGGCGCAGCGCAACAGATAGGTACTGAGCTCTTCGACCTGCACCAGCGGCCGCCGCCAGAAACGCAGAAACAGATCCTGCACCAGGTCCGCCGCCGTCGCCCGACAACCGACGCGCCGGTTCACCAGCGCTTCCATTTGCGAACGCTGGGACAGGAACACCTGAAGAAAATGCGCACGCGCGCCCCGCGGCTCGTCGTCGCGGGATTCCGGCGGCAGACCGATCAGCACTTCAGCACTGCGCCCATGCGGCGACCGGGCTGGCCAGCAGACTGACCCCGGCCAGCGCCAATACGAAACGCGGGCGATACGGCAGCAACAAGACCAACGCCAAGGCGCTGAGCATCAGCACGGCGAACCAGTCGACCAGGCCGAAGCTCCAGCCGTTGGCCTTCACCGCCGCCCAAAGCGACAAACACAGCAATAACCATCCGCCGACTTTCAGGCCCTGACGGCGACGTGTGGACGGTTTGTGACCGAGCAATTCATCGTGGTGGCGAGGCATCGACAGGCACAACGCGGTGAATCCGGTGTAGGTGAGCAACAAGGGCAAGAGCATCAGTTCGCCCCTTGTTCAAGGGTGATCGGCCGGGCCTGTTCGCGGCGGGGCTTTTTAATGCTGACGGTGCTGCCGGCACGCTGCATTTTCCACGCGGCCCAAGCCAGGAAGAAACCGGTTGCGAGGCACGTCAGATCAAAACCGGCCAATGCCCAATCCCTCTGCATCAAGGTAACGCCGAGATTCCAAGGGGTGTTCAGTGCATTGACCAGCGGCACCACGACAAACAGGGCGGCGCTCAGGGTGAGTTGCTCAACCCAGGCCTTTCGTCCCGGACGCAGCAGCGCGTGCAGCACACTCACAGCCCAAGCGATAAAGAACGCATTCACTTCCCAATCTGCGCGCTCGGCAAAGCTCACTGACAACAGTCGATTAGCCAGGAAAAATACAGCCACCGCCGCAACCAAGCCGGCCATGCTGGCGATGTTCAGCACTTCAACCAACCGCAGCTCGAACGGCATCAGGCCGCTCTTGGCGTGTTTGAGTTGACGCTTGCCCAACCAGATCACCAGCCCGGTGCCGATCATCGCCGTGCCGGCCAATCCGCAAATGAAATACAGCCAACGCAGGAGCGGCCCGGCGAAGTGGCCCATGTGCAAGCCATAGAACGCACCACCCACCGCCATCGCCATTGGCTGCTCCGGTGTGCTGCCGAGCATTTGCCCGGTCACCCCGTTGAAGGTCACGGCGCGGCCGAAATCATGCACCACACGGTCGCCCGCACGGGACAGCACCACCGTGGCATTGGCGTCCCCCGGATTGCTCACTGACAGACGCGCCGTATGGCCGCCCGACCATTGCTCGCTGGCCTTGCTCAACAGCGGCGCCATGGCCGCCAACGGTGCCGCGCTGTCGGCGCGTTCGGGCGTTTTCGAGACGGGGAAAACTTCGTCATAAAACGTGCGCACGTCACTGCCGTACGACGCGACGATGCTCGCCGGCATGACCATCGACATGAAAATCACCAGGCTGCTGTAGGTGATCATCAAATGAAACGGCAACACCAGCACACCCACCGCGTTATGCCCGTCGAGCCAGGAGCGCTGCCCCTTGCGCGGGCGGAAGGTGAAGAAGTCCTTGAAGATTTTCTTGTGGGTGATGATCCCGGTGATCAGCGTAACGAACATCACCATCGCGGCAATCGTCGCCAGCCAGCGGCCCCACGGATAGGGCATTTGCAACTGGAAGTGGAAGCGATAGAAGAACTCGCCGCCCATGCTGTCGCGGCCCTGCACTTCGGCGCCGGTTTGCGCGTCGAGGGATTTCGACTCGAAGCGCCCGCGCTCACCGGGATTGGCCGGCACTGGCTGCCAGCGCACGGTCAGGCCGGGATCTCGGGCATCAGGCAAATCGATCAGCCAGCGTGAGGCGCCGGCCGCGTGTTGCTGCAGATAATCCTGGGCCAGCGTCAGGCTCGTCTCGGCACTCACCGATCGCGCGGGGATTTCCGGCTGCATCCAGTGGCTGATCTCATCTTTGAAATAGGCCAGCGTCCCGGTCAGGAAAATCGCGAACAGCAACCAGCCGAACAGCAGTCCGGCCCAGGTGTGCAGCCAGGCCATCGCCTGACGAAAGCCCTCTTTCATGCCAGGCCCAATCCACGTGCTGCGCCAGAGATGGTCGCCAGAATCACGCTTGGCACCAGCAAACCGACCCAGGCCGACCACGCCGTACGACAGGCGAAACACCAGAGCACCGCCACCAGATAGACCAGAAAGGAAATGGTCATGCCGGTCACCACCGCTTCGGCGCGGCTCAACGGCAGCCACAGCGTCAGGGTGACACTGGCCAGCGCCGCGACGAGATAGCCGCCAAACACCGCCGCCAACACCCGTGAGGTGACGGCCAGACGATAAGACATGGGAAGTGTGGCGAGCTTGCCTTTCATGTTTCGACCCTGAAACGAAAAACGTCCGGCCGATCAGCCGAACCTACAGGCGAGCAATATTAATGATAAATATTCTCATACGCAAAAGCATCTGATTGCCGGTTGAGCGTTTCGCCCCTTACAATGCGAACAGTTCTTGTTCTCTAACGCATACTCTCTACCGCGCCACCAAGCGCCCGGAGTAATACCGTTGTCGTCCGCCCATCCCGTCGAATCGCTCTATCAGGCCCATCACGGCTGGCTCACCGGCTGGCTGCGGCGCAGACTCGGCTGCCCGGACAGCGCAGCGGATCTGGCGCAGGACACGTTTATCAAGGTGCTGACCGCCCGCGAACCGCCGATGATCATCGAGCCACGCGCCTTTCTGACGACGTTGGCCAAGCGCGTTCTGTTCAATCATTACCGCCGTCAGGATGTCGAACGCGCTTACCTCGACACCTTGGCGCAGATGCCGGACATGGTCGCGCCGTCGGAAGAAGACAAGGCGATCATCTTGCAAACCCTGATGGAGCTGGATGAATTGCTCGACGGTTTGCCGCGTCAGGTCAAACGCGCCTTTTTGCTGGCGCAGGTCGATGGCCTGACGTATCCACAGATCGCCGCTGAACTCGACATCTCTGTGGCCACGGTCAAACGTCACCTGAACAAAGCTGCCATGCGCTGCTACTTCGCCTTATGAACCGCGTGCCGGATTTCTCCTCCCAAGTGGCTGAACAGGCCGTGCATTGGCTGATGGAAATGCAGCAGGGCACGCTCTCCCCGCGCCAGCAACAGGCCTGGCAACAATGGCTGGAGGCACACAGCGAACACCGCCGGGCGTGGGAGCATATTCAGCGGGTCAATCAGCGTCTGCACGGTGTGTCGTCGCCGCTGGCACACGCGGCGTTGAACGGGCCGAAGCCCGGCAGTCGTCGTCAGGCACTGAAACTTTTGCTGATTCTTGGCGCGGGTTCAGCCGTCACGTGGGGCATGCGCGAGCACAATCCTGTGCCGTCGCTGCTCGCTGATTACCGCAGCCCGCTGGGGCAGCGACGCAAAATTTCCCTGGGTGGCGGTGATAAGTTGCAACTCAATACCGCCAGTGCCGTGGACGTCGACGGTGCGCAGCGATTGATCCGCTTGCTCGAAGGCGAAATCCTCCTGAGGGCCGCGCAATCTTTCGAAGTGCGCACGGCTCAGGGCCTTCTGAAAACCCAAGGCGCGCGCCTCAATGTGCGTCAGTTTGCCGATCGCACGCAGATTGCGCTGTTCGAAGGTCGCGTCGAACTGATCGGTAATGGACGCGCGCCGATGTTGCTGCCGGTCGCGCGTCAGCTCAGTTTCACCTCGGCATCGGTCAGCGAGGCCAAACCGCTGGACGCGAACAGCGGCGCCTGGGCCGACGGCATGCTGGTGGCCGCGCATATGCGTCTCGGCGACTTCCTCGATGAACTCGGCCGCTATCGTCGCGGCCAGCTCAATTGCGACCGGAACGTTGCCGACCTGTTGATTTCCGGAACTTACCCGCTGGACGACAGCGAGCGGATTCTTGATCTGCTGGAAATCAGTTTGCCGGTGAAGGTGAGGCGCTTTACCCGCTACTGGGTGACCGTCGAAGCGCGGGTTTGAAAAAACTCAAAAATAAATGAGCCGTTTTTCAGATCTGGCGTGACAGAGAAGGAAAGCCCCCTTGATTCAACCTTCTCAGGATCATCCACCATGCACCCCACCCGCCTCACGCCACTGGCCCGCAGCCTGCGCAATCTCGTCCTCGGCGCCAGTCTGAGTTTCAGCGCCCTGCCCGCCGCACTGGCCGCTGAAGCCAAGGCTTATCACATCGCGCCGTCGTCGCTGGAAAACGCCCTCAACCAGTTTGGCCGTGAAGCGGGCGTGCTGATTTCGTTTGGTTCGCAAGTCACCAGCGGCGTGCAAAGCCGTGGCCTGGAAGGCAGTTACACCGCAGAACAAGGTTTGAACGCATTGCTCGAAGGCAGCGGTCTGCAAGCACGCACCGAGGGCAATAACGCGTTCAGTCTGCAACCGGTGGCGGATGCCGCGCTAGAGCTGGACACCTCGACTGTCGTCGGCGACTGGCTCGGCGATGCTGCGCAGATCAATGTGTTCGAACATCCCGGTGCGCGCGATGTGATCCGCCGCGAAGAATTCGAGCGTCAGGGCGCGACGCAGGCGCGCGATGTGCTCAACCGCATCCCCGGCGTCAACGCCCCGGAAAACAACGGCACCGGCAGCCATGACATGGCGCTGAACTTCGGCATTCGCGGTTTGAATCCGCGACTGGCCGCGCGCTCGACGGTGTTGATGGATGGCATCCCGGTGCCGTTCGCGCCTTACGGTCAGCCACAACTGTCGTTCGCGCCGATCAGCATGGGCAACATGGATGCAGTGGACGTGGTGCGCGGCGGTGGCGCCGTGCGTTATGGTCCGCAGAACGTCGGCGGCGTGGTCAACTTCGTTACCCGGGCGATTCCTGACGAGCCAACGGTCAAGGGTGGCTTCCAGACGGAAACCAGCCCATCGTCGAGCCACGACGGCTTCAAGACCAGCGCCAACCTGCTGGCCGGCGGCACTAACGCCAATGGCCTCGGCGGTGCGTTGCTCTACTCCGGGACGCGCGGCGGCGACTGGCGCGAACACAGCGACACTGAAATCGACGACCTGATCCTCAAGGGCAAATACCAGCTCGACGAAGCCAATAGCTTCAACGCCATGGCCCAGTATTACGAAGGCAAGGCTGACATGCCCGGCGGTCTGAACGTGGCCGATTACGACGCCGATCCGTATCAATCGACGCGCCCGAAGGACCAGTTCTGGGGCCGCCGCACGATGTTCAATTTCGGCTATCGCTATCAGGAAGATCGCCGCGAATTCACCGCCAACACGTTCTTCTCCAAGACCTTGCGCAGCGGTTATCTCGATCAGGGCACCTTCCTCTCGCTGTCACCGCGCGAGTATTGGGTGCGTGGCCTGGAAACCCGATTCGCCCAAGGTTTCGACCTCGGCCCGACCAGCCATGAAGTCGGCGTCGGCTATCGCTACATCAACGAGGCCGGTCACGAACTGCGCTATCGCACACCGATCAGCAGCAACCAATACCCGACCACCGCCAGCCGCAACGACCGCGACACCCGTGGCGGCACCGAGGCCAATGCGTTCTTCGTCGACGACCGCATCGACATCGGCAAATGGACGATCACCCCGGGCGTGCGCTACGAAATGATCGAATCGCAGCAGACCAACAACCTGACCAACGTCAAATACAAGGGCGACTACAACACCGCACTGCCAGCGTTGAACGTGCTCTATCACCTGACCGACAGCTGGAACCTCTACGCCAACACCGAAGGCTCCTTCGGCAGTGTGCAATACAGCCAGATGCCCAACCGGGTGACCAGCGGCGAAGTAAAACCGGAGAAGGCGCGCACGTGGGAACTCGGCACGCGCTATGACAACGGCGCGTTGCGCGCGGAGATCGGTGCGTTCCTGATCAACTTCGACAACCAGTACGAAAGCAACCAGACCAACGACTCGGTAATTGCCCGAGGCGAAACCCGCCATCAAGGGATCGAAACCAGCGTCAATTACGCGCTGGATGACTTGAGCCCGGCGCTGGCCGGTTTCGATGTCTACGCCACTTACGCTTATGTTGACGCGACTATCCGCGAAGATGGACCGAACAAGGGCAACCGCGTGCCGTTCTCGTCGAAACACAAAGGCACGATTGGTGTGGGTTACAGCGAAGGACCGTGGAAGCTTAATCTCGACAGCAGCTTCCAGAGCGACCAGTTCGCCGACAACGCCAACACCTCGAAGGAAAGCGCCGATGGCAGCACCGGCAAGATCCCCGGTTACATGCTGTTCAGCAGCCGCGCCGGGTATGACTTCGGTCCGCAGTTGTCGGACTTGAATGTGGCGGTGGGCGTGAAGAACATTTTCAACACGCAGTACTTCACGCGCTCGTTTGATGACAACAACAAGGGCAAGTATGTGGGTGAGCCGCGTACGGTTTATGTGCAGACTTCTGCGGCGTTCTGAGGATTGAGAAGCCCTCATCGGAACGCCGCCCGCCTAGCCCTCTCCCTGAGGGAGAGGGGACTGATTTGGGGATGCTTCAGAAATTCATCGACCTGCAAGTGCTTTGTCGAATCCATAATCGACCCGGTCTGTCAGGTCGATGTAGCCCGCAAAACACCTCGGTCGGCCCCCTCTCCCTCCGGGTGTATGTACCGGAGACATGGTGGACACATGTTCGGAGACATGGTGGACGGTTTTAGATCTTCTTACCTGCCGTCACGATCTTCAAGTTCAAGTCGATTCGGGCGATACGGTGTCTACTCCAGTAGACATCGTGGATGCCGTCCTCCGTCGTTTCCCTGATAGCCACTGACCTCCCGTGAAACGCCTTTCCGACGGTGTATTCACGGTTGCCCCAGTAGATCTCGCCCTTCACCTGAACCTTCCTGACCACATCCCCATCATCGTACTCAGGCGCTGCCGGTTGCTCCTGATATTCCCGTGGGCTGCTGCTGTAGCGAGTAGCAGGAACCTGCATGCCCAGTGCTTGATGCGGGCGCTTCTGGTTGTAAATCTCACGCCAGATATCAAACGCCCGTTGCGCATCGTCCAGATCGATGAAGAGCTGGCCTTGCAGGACTTCCCTTTTCAGGCTGCGGTGGAAGCGCTCCAGCTTTCCCTGGGTTTGCGGGTGATAAGGTCGGGAGTGGCCGACCTTGATGCCCTGGCTCATCAGCCAGACCTCCAGTGCTGTATAAACACCTGTCTGATCACCCCATGGCGAACCGTTGTCCATCGTCATGCGTAAAGGCAGGCCGAAGCGCCGAAAGGTCCGGATTAGATGCTCCTGAACGGTTTGGCGCTGCTCATTGATGCATGCCGCGATGCACAGCGAAAACCGTGAATGATCGTCCAATATCGTCAACGGATGGCAACGCCCCTGAGCCAGGCTGATATGTCCCTTGAAGTCCATCTGCCAAAGATCGTTGGGCGCTTCATGCTCGAACCGGATAAACGGTTTGATCTCAGCGGCCTTTGGATCAACGCGCGAATGACGCTGTAAAACCGCATGCACGGTACTGACCGAAGGCATCACTTTGCCGTCGTCTTCCAGCACACGCTTGAGCTTGCGAGCGCCCCAAGCGGCGTACTCCTGACTCACGGTCAGAATCTGCTGCTCAACATCGTCAGCGCAACGTTTGGGTGATGTCTTTGGTCGTCGAGACTGATCGATCAATCCCTCTGCACCTGAGGTTTCAAACCTGTTGAGCCATTTGTAGGCAGTGCTTGGGCTGATATTGAATCGGCGGCAAAGCTGCCGAATATTGGCCCCTTCCTGCTGAGCCAAAAGCACGAATTCTGTACGAAGCTGCACGGTGGACACCTCTTCCCAAGACACAGGTCATCTCCTTCGCGATGAACAATGTGTCTATTAAAAAGTGTCCACCATGTCTCCGAACACCTGTCCACCATGTGTCCGGTACATACACCGGGAGAGGGCTGGGGTGAGGGGAATGGTCTACAGTAAAATTTCAAACCAACTTCACAAGGATCGTGAAGCATGCAAACTCGCCCCACCCTCGCCCAATTCGCCCGCCAGTTACGCGTCAACCAAACCGACTGTGAACACCTGCTCTGGCAAAAACTCCGCTCCCGCCAGATCGCCAATCTGAAATTTCATCGGCAGTTTCCCTGTCCGCCTTACGTGCTGGATTTTTACTGTGCGGAGTTGAAATTGGCGATTGAGCTGGATGGTGGTCAGCACTTTGAAACGCCGGGATTGATGTACGACCAACGCCGAACAAACCATCTGTACCAGCGAGGCATTCAAGTCATACGTTTCAACAATCTGGAAATACTTCAGCAGATGGATGACGTGCTGGAGCAGATCATAAGAATTGCGGCGAATCGAAAAATGCCCTCACCCTAACCCTCTCCCAGAGGGAGAGGGGACTGATCGGGGAATGCTTGAGAAATACACCGACCTGAAAGTGCTGTGCAGAATCCATAATCAACGTAGTTTTTCAGGTCGACGTACCTCTTCAGACACCTCGGTCGGCTCCCTCTCCCTCCGGGAGAGGGCTGGGGTGAGGGGCTTTTCTGCTACAAACAAAAAACGGGCCTGCATTCGCAGGCCCGTTCTCATTGGCTGGCTTATAAAATCAGCGCATCAACTGTTGATCGCTGCCTGTTCATTCTCAAGAAATTCTTCCTCCAGCAGAGCGTCATTCGCCTTGCTAAATGGCACCACAGCGGCACGTGGTTTACCTCGCAGTTTGCCGAAAAGATGCTCCAAGGCGTGCTCGAGTTTTTCGGCAGCGCCGTCGATTGCCTGTTCCAGCGAATCGGCCTTGTGGGTCACGGAAATCGGTTGATGGCCTTTTGGCCGCGCTTCCAGTTGGCAGCGCAAGTCATGGGGACCTGGTTTGTCACCGTTCTCGTCGCTCAGGTGGACTTCGACACGGGTCAGGTCTTCTTCATAACGTTCGAGCGTGCTCTCAATGGTTGTACGTACCCACTCCTCCAGTCGTTGACTACTTTGAATATGGTTATCGCTGTTGACTTGGATTTGCATAGTTCATCCCTTATTTCAGCTAGCTCGTGAGAGGCCTTGAGTTGAATTTCCTGACCTCCTGGTTACAACAATCGGCCCGACTGCCGAACATTTCAACCCCTGAAAAAAGATAAATATTCATTCGCAAAAAAAGCCGGACAACCGGGCAAAGCACTGGTAAGGTCGGGAGTTGGGTCGCTTGGCAATGTTGCAAAATTTGCTCACAACTGCCCGTCGTTCAACGGGTGCAAACTGCGAAATATCCCCGCCTCCTCGACCAGCCAATCATGCACCGCACGCACACCCGGATGGCTTAAAGCCCCCGGTGCATAGAGCAACACATAGCGTTTGTGATTAGGCACCGACAGGCCAAACGGCACAATCAACGTCCCTCGCTCCAATTCATCGTTGAGCAAGGTGCGGCGGGCAATCGCCACGCCCATGCCGGCAATCGCCGCTTCGATGGTCAGATGATTGCGATTGAAGGTATGCCCACGCCGTACGTCGGCGCCCTCAAAACCAATCGCGTTCAAATAGAATTCCCATTCCGCGTATTCATAACTGCCACGCCAGGCGGTGATGTCGTGCAGTACCGGGAAATGCACCAGATCCGCCGGTCCGTGCAACGGTGGTCGCCCGCGCAACAGGCTCGGTGCGCACACCGGGAAAATCTGCTCGTCGAGCAAGGCTGTGGATAACAATCCCGGGTAACTGCCGTCGTTCAAATCGATCGCCAGATCAAAATCGCCTTCGTGCAAGGGCACGCTGCTGTCCTCTGCCACCAAACGCAACTGAATGTCCGGATAGCGTTGCTGCAGGCGTGGCAAGCGCGGCGTCAGCCACTTGCTGAGGAACGACGGAATCGAGCGCACTCGCAAAATCCCGCTGATCATTCCGGCATCAAGTCGACGCAATTCGGCATCGATGCTGCCATATGCCTCGTTGACGGTAATCGCCAGCCGCTGCCCCTCCGCACTCAGCTCCACACCACGCGCGCGCCGATGAAACAGACGGAAACCAAGTCGTTCTTCAAGTTGACGAATTTGCTGACTGACCGCCCCCGGGGTGATGTGCAGCTCTTCGGCACAACGGGTGAACGACAGGTGCCGCGCGGCACAGGAAAACACCTGCAGCCAGACATAGGTCTGCGCATGCAATTGACGACTCATCGTTTAGTCCTGCTAAAGGCTTACTTAGGAAGTTTCGTTAGTCACGTAGGACCGAGGTAGGCAGTATCGCCGACATTGCGCTTGTCCTACAAAAAATGGCAGCGATTCCTACTCCATTGCTTGTAAGGGTTTAGCATGGCTATCAGTGTTTTCGATCTATTCAAAGTCGGCATCGGCCCGTCCAGTTCCCACACCGTAGGCCCGATGCGCGCCGCTGCGACCTTCGCTCAGGTGCTGATTGATCAACGTTTATTGAACGATGTGCGCCGTGTGGAAATCCGTTTATACGGCTCACTGTCGGCCACCGGCGTCGGGCACGCCACCGACCGCGCAACGGTGATGGGCCTGATGGGCGAATGGCCGGACAGCATCGATCCGGCGACCATCGATTCACGTATCCAGCAACTGCGCGAGACAGGCCAACTGTCCCTCGCCGGTCAGAGAGAAATTGCCTTCGACTGGCAGCGTGATCTCCTGCTGCTGGATGAGAGCCTGCCCTACCACCCCAACGCCATGTCGCTGACAGCCTTTGGCGAAACGGCCGAGCTGTTCGAGCAGACCTATTACTCGGTTGGCGGCGGTTTCATCATCGAGGCGGCAGAAGCCGAGTCCGGTGTCGCCCCGGCGAGTGAAGTGGTGTTGCCGTACGATTTCTCCAGCGCCGCCGAACTGCTGTCGCTGTGCAAACAGCACAACCTGCGCGTCTCCGAGCTGATGATGGCCAACGAACGCGCGTGGCGCACTGACGCGGAAATCCGCCAGGGCCTGCTGCACATCTGGTCGGTGATGCGTGAGTGCGTTGAACAGGGCCTGCGCCACGAGGGGATTCTGCCCGGCGGTCTGAATGTGCCGCGTCGTGCAGCGAAATTGCATCGCAGCTTGTTGGAAATCGGCAAGCCGAACGTGATCAGTTCGACGCTGTCGGCAATGGAGTGGGTCAACCTGTTCGCCCTCGCCGTCAACGAAGAGAACGCCGCCGGCGGGCGCATGGTCACCGCACCGACCAACGGTGCAGCCGGAATCATCCCGGCCGTTCTGCACTACTACATGAAATTCAATCCGGACGCGTCTGACGATGATGTCGTCGCTTTCTTTCTGGGCGCGGCGGCTGTCGGCATTTTGTGTAAGAAAAATGCTTCGATCTCCGGCGCTGAAGTGGGCTGCCAGGGCGAAGTCGGTTCGGCCTGTGCGATGGCCGCTGCTGGCTTGGCCGACGTGCTTGGTGCCACCCCGGAACAACTGGAGAACGCCGCCGAAATCGGCCTGGAACACAACCTTGGCCTGACATGCGACCCGGTCGGCGGCCTCGTGCAGGTGCCGTGCATCGAGCGCAATGCCATCGCCGCCGTGAAAGCGATCAACGCCACGCAAATGGCCCTGCGCGGCGACGGCAAACACTTCATTTCCCTCGACCGGGTGATCCGCACCATGCGCGATACCGGCGCCGACATGCACGACAAATACAAAGAGACTTCACGGGGCGGCCTGGCTGTGAACTGGGTGGAATGCTGAGGCCCATTCCCTGACCGCCCCGGCAGGCCGCACGAAGCCGCCTGCCAACCGTGAGCCCGAGCAAAAATAATAACGAGGCGATACCGATGACCGATGTACGTACACCTGCTGCCGAAAATCCCGCTGTAGACCGCACACGCAATGCAGAAACGGCCCACAAGGGCTGGAACAAATTCGACACCACCTGGATGCTCGGTCTGTACGGCACTGCGATCGGTGCTGGCACCTTGTTCCTGCCGATCAATGCCGGTGTCGGCGGTTTCTGGCCTTTGCTGATTCTCGCCGTACTGGCTTTCCCGATGACGTTTTTTGCCCACCGTGGGCTGACCCGTTTCGTGTTGTCCGGGCGCTCCGGGGACATCACCGAAGTGGTCGAAGAACACTTCGGCATCGGTGCCGGCAAGCTGATCACGCTCCTGTATTTCTTCGCGATCTTCCCGATTCTGCTGGTGTACAGCGTGGCGCTGACCAACACCCTGAGCAGTTTCCTCGAGCATCAATTGCACATCGCCCCGCCACCACGGGCGATCCTCTCGCTGGTGTTGATCCTCGGTTTGATGGCGATTGTGCGCTGCGGTCAAAGCGTCATCGTCAAAGCCATGAGCGTGCTGGTTTATCCATTTGTTGCCGCATTGCTGCTACTGGCGCTCAGCCTGATTCCAAACTGGAACGGTGCGTTTTTTGCCAGTGCCCAAGAAGCCATGCCAATGTCCGCTTTCTTCAAGACAATGTGGCTGGCGATTCCGGTGATGGTGTTTTCGTTCAACCATTCGCCGATCATTTCCGCGTTCGCGGTTGAGCAGAAACAACGTTACGGCGAGCAGGCCGAACGCAAAACCAGCGGCATCCTCGCCATGGCTCACGGCATGATGGTCGTCACGGTGATGTTCTTCTGCTTCAGCTGTGTGCTGGCGCTGTCGCCGGCGGATCTGGCAGCGGCCAAGGCGCAGAACATTTCGATCCTGTCGTACCTGGCCAACCACTTCCAGACCCCGGTCATCGCTTACGCTGCGCCGCTGATTGCGCTGGTAGCGATCACCAAATCCTTCCTCGGCCACTACATCGGCGCCAGTGAAGGCTTCCAGGGCATGATCGTGAAAAGCCTGCGCAGCCGTGGCCGGGTGATGTCAGCGAGCTGGCTGAACCGTGCGACCGCCGTGTTCATGATCCTCAGTTGCTGGGCCGTGGCAACGTTCAACCCGAGCATCCTTGGCATGATCGAAACCCTCGGCGGGCCGGTGATTGCCTGCCTGTTGTTCCTGATGCCGATGTACGCCATCCGCCGCGTGCCGGCCTTGCGCCAGTATTCGGGGCAGGTGTCCAACGTGTTTGTGGTGCTGATCGGCCTGATTGCACTGTCAGCGATCATCTACTCGGTTCTGCCCTGAAAACGGGCCATTAAAAAAGGCGAGCCGCGTGGCTCGCCTTTTTAATCCCCGTGTTCATTGTTCGACAATTTTCCCGGCACAGCCCTTGCTACTCCCCTGTGGGAACTGTCGCAGGCTGCGATCTTTTGATCTTCATGATCGAAATCAAAACACCGAAGATCAAAAGATCGCAGCCTCGTTTCACTCGACAGCTCTACATGAAGCAACAAATACAGGCCACGGAATGGCCGATGATCCGGTTGGGCGAACCAACCCGATCACGGCCGGTCAACAACTGCACGTTCAATCAGGCGGTGACGCATCATGGACAATCCTTTTCAGATCATTACCGATGCCTTCGCGCCGGACTATCAGATCAACCTGAGCATTCAAGGCCTGGACGGCAGCATCATGCTGACCCTGTCCAACAGCGGCCGGATCGTGGCCAAGCGCATGATCAGCGCCGAGCAGCGCAACGACCCCGCGCGCCTCAAGCGCCTGGTGCAAAGCATCCAGTTCGGCATTGCCATCGAGCAAGGCCACAGCGCCATGGCAATCCTCGAAGCGATGACCAGCGGCGACGGGCTGACCCCGCCACCGCCACGCGTCATCGGCCAGCCCGGGCAAGCAGCCGGGCTTTAAAGCTCGCCCTTCTCGACTTCCGGATGCTCGCTGGAACCGGCACCAAGTTTGCGCTGCGGTTTCTCGATCTTCACCGAAGGAAATTGTGACGAGGCGTAACGCACCACCAGAATCGAGAACGCCAGCAACAGAATGCCGCCGCACAGGTAGATGATGCCCATGTCCGGCGGATTGTGGTGCGAGACGTTGGAGATCAGCAAACGGGTCAGCGCGGTGATCGCCACGTAGATCAGGAAGCGCACCGGCATGTGGTTGGTCTTGAAGTAGATCCCGACCATTGCCCCCAATTCGAGATAGATGAACAGCAGCAGAATGTCATCGATCTTGATATGGCCTTCCTCGAGCATCCCGAGAAATTCCATCACCGCCGCCCATGCCGTCACCGCACCGATGGCGAACAACGCCAGATAGTGGAAGGTTTCGACGAATAGGTTGCCCAGGGACTCGGCCAGTTGATGCACGTTTTGCCGCAGTTTCTCGGCCCAGTTGATTTTCACGATGATGTTCCTTAGCTCGAATGCGAGCGGATGATGCGTGTTGGACGTGACGGTTTTCTGCACGTAACGGTTTTCATGCAGAAAAGAGGCCACGCCATCATGGCGAGCCGCCGCCAAACCCGCGCCGTGGCGTTTGGTCGCACCGATGTGCTTTTGTGGGAGCGAGCCTGCTCGCGAATGCAGCGACACGGTCGGCCTGACAAACCCGAAATCCGGTCTACATTGAAAAGCCACTACCCATGGCGCAGGGATTCGCTTATCCTTTTCGCTGTATATGGATACAGTAGTCGTCAAGACAACTTAATGTGAAGGCATGTGAGGTGGTGAATGGCCGTCGAAGTGGTATACCGCAGCAGCCGAGATCTGGAGCGCTTGTTCATGGATAAAGCCGAAGCTGACCGTCATGACAAAATGCTCGAACTGGCCGAATATCTGGCCGATGTGCTGCAAAAAGCCGTTCCGTCCCTGACTGAACAGCAAGTGGAAGAAGCCGGGATCTACATGGCGAAGAATCGCGATGTGTTCGCCCGGGCGTTCAAGAGCCAGCCGGATGCACTGTCCGAGCTGCTCAATGCACCGGCCGAACCGGTCGATAATGCCGAAGCTGCAGAACCTGCGGAAACGCCGGCGAAGCCAGCCAAAGCGGCAAAAGCGGCTAAGTAAGCAATGACCGAATTGAATAGGCCCTGAGTCGAATGGCTCAGGGCCTTTTTCATGCCTGTGAAACTCAGCGATACAAAACTTTCTCCGCCAACTCATCCGCCACCCGCGCCGGCGAACGTTTTTCCGCCTGCGCATGGGCGAAGACTTCAGTCAGCCGCGAGCTGATTTTCGAAAGATGCGCGGTAATCGTCGACAACTCTTCACCACGATGTTTCAGCGAGACGTAGATCAAGCCACCGGCATTGATCACGTAGTCTGGCGCATACAGAATCCCGCGCCGTTCCAGTTGATCGGCCACATCCAGATGTGTCAGCTGGTTATTGGCAGAGCCTGCCACTGCCGAACAGCGTAATTGCGTGACGGTATGGCTGTTCAAAACCCCGCCCAGACCGCACGGCGCGAGGATGTCACACGGCGTACTGAGCAACGCGTCGTTGGCGATCGGGTGAGCGTTGAGTTGTTCCATCGCCAGTTGCACCTTGCCATGATCGATATCGCTGACCAGCAACTCAGCCCCGGCGGCATGGAGTTGTTCGGCCAAAGCAAAGCCGACATTGCCCAGGCCCTGAATGGCGATGCGCAAGCCTTCGAGGTTGTCGCTGCCCAGCCGCGCCATGGCCGTTGAACGAATGCCGGCAAATACACCCATCGCGGCATGCGGAGCGGGGTCGCCGGCCGAGGTGGTGCTGGTGACGTGCTGAGTCTGTTGGGCGATGCAATCCATATCCGCCACCGAGGTGCCGCTGTCGATGGCGGTGATGTAGCGACCGTCGAGCTGTTCGATGCAACGACCAAAAGCTTCGAACAGCGAGCCACGATTTTCCACATGAGCCGGGCGCACGATCACTGCCACGCCTCCGCCCTGCGGCAGCCCCGCCAGCGCAGCCTTGTAGCTCATGCCCTGAGCGAGGCGAATGGCATCTTCGACGGCGGATTCGTCATTGGGATAGGCGAGATAACGACATCCGCCCAAGGCTGGCCCGAGGCGACTGTTATGGATGGCAATGACCGCCTTCAACCCGGTGACCGGATCAACGCTAAGGTGCAGCGATTCCAGGCGAGTGCTTTGCATGAGCGCAAACATCGTTGGGCTCCCGAATCACTTCTTGTAGAACGCCAGTATAGGCCTGCGCCTGAAAATTGCTGGAGCGCGCCGGAATAAGCGCCCGCGCCGACAACGGTTTTGCGGCATAACCCGACACCTGCGCAGCAGGGGACTGGACGAATCTTGCGGGCGGGGCTAAAACGAGGCATTGCCCGGAGATTTCGATGAGTGCGCGTCAACGTTTTTTCGAATGCCTGCACCGTTCACCGCCCGCACTGTTCGAAGCCGCGCTGTGGATGGCGGCCGAGCACGAAAAAACGGTCGATCCCGACGCGCTGTTACAAGAATTCAGAGACCTGCAACAACGAGTCAGTTACGGCTTGCCGATGTTGCCGGTCAGTGAACTGGCGCAGCCCCTATTGCGCCGCATGACTGATCTGGGCTTTGCCCAGGACCACTTCCTGCCGCTGCGCCCGCAAGCGGCGCTGTTGCACAAAGTGTTGCAGACCCGTCGCGGCCAGCCGTTGGCACTGGCGCTGATTGCCCTGGAGCTGGCGCGTGGCCTGGAGATTCCGCTGGTCGGGGTCAACTTCCCCGGACACTTCCTGTTGCGGGTGCCCGGCGCTGATCACTTGCTGGATCCGTGCGGCGGCCGGCGTTTGTACCCAAACGATTGTCGCGAACTGTTGCAGCGCCAGTACGGGCCGAACATGAAGCTGACCGCCGAGCATCTGCTGACCGCCAGCCCCAAGCAGATGCTCCAGCGCCTGTCGCGCAACCTGCGCCAGCTGCACCTGACTCATGATGATTTTATCGCCGCGCTGATCGACGCCGAACGGGTGCTCGAACTGGGTGACGCTGGCGCCGTCGATTACCTGGCACGGGCCAGTCTTTATCAGCGGCTCGACTGCCCGAATGCCGAGCGCTTTGATCTGGAGCATGCGCTGATGCTCAGCGACGACCCGATTCAGCGCCTGCGCCTGACTGAACGCCTCAGCCACCTGCCGCCCAACTCCGTCGTCCACTGAATACGCTCGCGATGGCTGTGTGTCAGGCAACGAATGTAGTGACAGAAACACGGCCTTCGCGAGCAAGCTCGCTCCCACAGGTTTGGTGTGGACCTAAATTATCGGCTCGGCACACATCACTGTGGGAGCGAGCTTGCTCGCGAAGCAGGCGGCTCGGTCTTTCAGTTAAACCGCGTTATCGTTCTTCGCTAGCAGCCTAGCTCCCACAGGAGATTGCACTGTGTCGGTGGGCGAACGCACCTGAATAATCAGCAACGCGGCGATGACCGCCGGAATCGCACAGAAGAAGAAAATCTGCGCCACTGGAATATGCATCGCCAACAACAGGCTGCCGAACAGCGGCCCGAGAATCGAACCGAAACGCCCCACGCCCAATGCCCAACCGGTGCCGGTCGCACGCACATGCGCCGGGTAGAAGTTACTGGCAAACGCATTCAGCGTCAGTTGCCCGCCAATGATGCAGAACCCGGCGGCGAACACGCAGGCGACCAGATATCGCGGATTGTCGTGATTAAGCCCCAGCAGGATCGTGCACAGCGCCGCCCCTGCCAACACCGCTGACAACAACCGCACCTTGCGCTTCAAGCGGTCAGCGAACCAGGCCATGCAGATCGCGCCCATGGTGCCGGCGAACAGGAACATCGACGTCACCAGATTGGCTTCGTTGAGTTTCAGGCCGCTTTCCAGGAGCAGCGTCGGCAGCCAGCTGATCATGAAATACAACAGAATCAGGCTGACGAAAAACGTTGCCCAGATCAGCAATGTCGGTCGCGCGTAGCCATTACGGAACAACTCGACCACCGTCAGTTTGCTGCCCTGCTCCCGCTCGTTCTGTTCGAGGCTGGCAACGGGCGGTTGCCAATCCGGCAACATCCGCGCGGTGACTTTGCGCAGTCGCGCATACGGTGGCGCATCACGCAGCAAACGCGGCAACGACTCCGGCAGCATCCACCAGAGAAACGGAAACAGCAGCAACGGCGTGACGCCACCGGCGAGGAACACCGCTTGCCAACCGAATTGGTCGATGAAGCCTGCCGCGACGAAACCACCGGCTGCGCCACCGAACGAGAAGCCACAGGCCGCCAGCGTCACCATCAAGGTGCGCAGGCGCGGTGGCGAATATTCCGACATCAACGCCATGGCACTGGGCATCGCCCCGCCCATGCCGATGCCGCAGATAAAGCGCGCGATCATCAACGTATTGAGCGAGTCTGCGAAGACCATCAGCACGGTCAGCGTGGCGTAGATCAGTACGCAAGCGAGCAGAATCCGTCGTACGCCAAAGCGGTCAGCCAGCGGCGTAACCGCCAGTGAACCAAGGGTGAGGCCGAGCAGGTTGGCACTGAAAACAGGCCCGAATGCAGACTTTTCCAGACCCCAATCCTGCGCCAGCGCGGGCACCACATAACCGAGCACCTGGGCGTCATAGCCATCGGTGACCAGCAGCAAGGCGAGCAGGATCAACAGTAACCACTGATAACGGGACACAGGACGGGCGTCGAGTGCCGCCCGGAAGCTGGCAATCTGGTTGTGCATCGCAAGGTACCTGTTTTGTTTTTATGATTTTGGGGTAGTTCAACGCCGAACCCTGTGGGAGCGAGCCTGCTCGCGAATGCGCTGTGTCAGCAAAATGAATGGTGACTGACACTCAGCCTTCGCGAGCAGGCTCGCTCCCACAGGGGAATTACGGGGTATCGGGTTGGTTGGCAGGATGAGCCTTGATGAACGCCGGATGTTCAGCCGCCAGCGCCGCCACACGGCGAATTTTCGGATACGCCTCCAACGAGACATTGAACCGCTCCGCTGCATACAATTGCGGAATCAGGTACACATCGGCCACGCACGGCCACTCGCCGAAACAGAAGCCCTCGTCGCCAATCAATTGCTCCACCGTCGCCAGCCCTTGGCTGATCCAGTGACTGATCCATTCCACTACCTGCGGCTCGTCGTGCCACGACTGGCGCAGGCGATTGAGCACGCTGACGTTGTGCAGCGGATGCACATCGCAACCGATCACCGCCGCCACACCGCGCACCTGCGCGCGGGCGAACAAATCTTCCGGCAGCAACGGCACCTGTGGATAACGTTCTTCCAGGTACTCGATGATGGCCGGCGATTGAATCAGTAAACCGCCTTCGTCAGTGCGCAGGGCCGGCACACGCCCCTGTGGATTGATCGCCAGATACGCCGCTTGCCGATGCTCGCCACCGGGTGGCGCGATCAGATTGACCGGCAGCGCCTGATAGTCGAGGCCCTTCAGCGCCAGCGCGATTCGCACGCGGTACGACGAGGTCGAACGGTAATAGGTGTAGAGATCCATAACCCGCTCCTGTCAGCGCGCCGCCAGCACTTTGCCGCGGCACTCGCCGAAGCCGATCGAGGCAAAACCGTCGCGAGCGCAACGTGCGCGCAGGATGATTTCGTCGCCATCTTCAAGGAACTTACGCACTTCTCCAGAAGCCAGCTCGATCGGTTTTTTACCGCCCTCGGTGATTTCCAGCAGGCTGCCGAACTGACCGTTTTCAGGGCCGGACAAGGTGCCCGAACCGAACAGATCGCCGGCCTGCAATTGGCAACCGTTGACGCTGTGGTGCGCGACCATTTGCGCGACGGTCCAGTACATGTAGCGGGTGTTGCTCAGGGTCAGGCGATGGGCCGGCAGGTTCTGCTCGCGCATGGCTTCGGTGAGCAGCAAAACTTCCAGTTCGATGTCGAAGGCACCGCCGTCCTGATCGCGTTTATCGAACAGGTACGGCAGCGGCTGCGGATCACCTTCAGGACGCTTCGGCTGCGCGGTGCGGAACGGTTCCAGCGCTTCGGCGGTGACCACCCACGGCGAGACGCTGGTGATGAAACTCTTCGACAGGAACGGCCCCAGTGGCTGGTATTCCCAGGCCTGGATATCGCGCGCTGACCAGTCGTTGAGCAGGCAGAAACCGGCAATGTGATCAGCCGCGTCACCGATGGCGATCGAGTCACCCATCTCGTTGCCTTGACCGATCCAGATGCCCAGTTCCAGCTCATAGTCCAGGCGCGCGCACGGGCCAAACACAGGCTCGGTCTGACCGGCCGGTAGCGTCTGGCCTTTAGGGCGACGCACGTCGGTACCGGAAGCACGCACGGTGGAGGCGCGACCGTGATAACCGATCGGCACATGCTTGTAGTTCGGCAGCAGCGGGTTATCCGGGCGGAACAGTTTGCCGACGTTCTGCGCGTGCTCGATGCCGACGTAGAAGTCGGTGTAATCGCTGATGCGTGCCGGCAGATGCAGCTGGCAATCGGCGGCCAGGGGCAGCAGTTTCGCGCCTTGGGCTTCGATGTTGCCGCGGTGTGTGCTGCCTTCGCTGAACAGTTCCAGCAGACGGGTGCGCAGTGCCACACGCACCTCGCGACCGAGTTCGAAGAATGCGTTCAACTGGCCGCCGTGCATGGCTTCGACAGCGCTGCGCGCGACACCGTCGAACAGCCCGGCTTCCAGCGCTACTTGCAGATCGAAGATATGGTCGCCAATCGCCACGCCAGCGCGCGGCATCGCACCGTTGCTGCTGAACACACCCAGCGGCAGGTTCTGCAGCGGGAAATCAGCGTGGCCGTTGGCCGAGGCAACCCAGCTGCGGGTGATGGAATTCTGCGTCATGGGTTATCTCCGGGTCGGGTCGAACGTGGCGGGCAAAGTGGCCCAGCAGGCGTCATAAGTGGTTTGCAGTTGCGGACAGTCGAGGGCGAAGCGGCTTGGGCGCAGCACCTGACTGGTCTCGAACATGAAGGCCATGGTGTTGTCGATCTTCGCCGGTTTGAGTTCGGCGTTGATTGCTTTGGTGCAAGTCTCGCCATCAGGGCCGTGGGCGCTCATACAGCTGTGCAACGACGCACCGCCGGGCACGAAGCCTTCGGCCTTGGCGTCGTACTCGCCCTGGATCAGGCCCATGAATTCGTTCATCAGGTTGCGGTGAAACCACGGCGGACGGAAGGTGTTCTCGGCGACCATCCAGCGCGGCGGGAAGATCACGAAGTCGAGGTTGGCCAGACCGTGCACGCTGGTCGGCGAAGTCAGCACGGTGAAGATTGACGGATCCGGGTGATCGAAACTGACGGTGCCGATGGTGTTGAAACGGCGCAGGTCGTATTTGTACGGCACGTTATTGCCGTGCCAGGCGACCACGTTCAGCGGCGAGTGATTGAGCTCGGTGGCCCACAACTGGCCAAGGAACTTCTGTACCAGCGTGGTCGGTTGCTGGAGGTTCTCGTAAGCGGCAACCGGGGTCAGGAAGTCACGCGGGTTGGCCAGACCGTTGCTGCCGATCGGTCCCAGATCCGGCAGACGCAGCGGCGCGCCGTGGTTCTCGGCGACATAGCCGCGCGCTTGTGGGTCGAGCAATTCAACACGGAATTTCAGGCCGCGCGGCAGCACGGCGATTTCCAGCGGCGCGACTTCCAGCACACCCAATTCGGTGGCGATGCGCAGACGGCCGAGTTGCGGCACCAGCAGCAGTTCGCCGTCGGCGTTGAAGAACACCCGCTCCATCGAGCGGTTGGCGACGTAGTTGTAGATGCTGATGCCGGCCGGTTTCTCTGCACCCGCGTTAGCGGCCATGCTCACCAGACCGTCGATGAAATCGGTCGGCTCGGCCGGGATCTCCAGCGGATTCCAGCGCAGGCGATTAGGCGTCACTTCACCCAACGGGCCACCGGCCAGTTGCCGCTCCAGTTTGACGAAGGCCGGGTGATTGGCCGACGGCTGAATGCGGTACATCCAGGTGCGCCGCGCTTCACTGCGGGTCATGGTGAACGCGGTACCGGAAAACAATTCGGTATAGAGGCCGTAGGGGGCTTTTTGCGGCGAGTTCTGGCCGACGGGCAGCGCACCGGGCAACGCTTCAGAGCTGAATTCGTTACCGAAACCGGACTGATACGCCAGCGCCTGAGCGGTTGAATCGAGGTTCATGGAGCCTCCTGAACAGGGAGTCGGCAGTGGCCCATCGCTCTGGCTCAGAGGTTTCGGCACGCCGGGGTTGTTATTATCGTAATTCGATTACGCATAACGTAATTTGCTCGCTATCCAGCGTCAAGCTATAAAGACGCCCATTCGTTTCGGAACCCGGCCGCACCATGGAAAAAACCAGCGACAGCAACGGCAAACAGAAAGTCCGCTCCGCCGAAGTCGGCACCGACATCCTCAAGGCTCTGGCCGAGTTGTCGCCGTCCACTTCGTTGTCGCGTCTGGCCGAACATGTGCAGATGCCGGCGAGCAAGGTTCATCGCTATCTGCAAGCGTTGATCGCTTCAGGATTCGCCGAGCAGAACACCGCTACCAACCATTACGGGCTCGGCCGCGAAGCCTTGCGTGTAGGCCTGGCCGCACTCAACAGTATGGACGTGCTGAAAGTCGCCGCCCTGCCGTTGGCCGAACTGCGCGACGAACTCAACGAAACCTGCTTTCTGGCGGTGTGGGGCAATCAGGGCGCGACCGTGGTGCATATCGAACCGGCGGTGCGCGCGGTGACGGTGGTGACGCAACTGGGTTCAGTGTTGCCACTGCTCAGTTCATCGACTGGACTGGTGTTCAGTGCCTACTTGCCCCATCGGGAAACCGATGAGTTGCGCGAGCAGGAAATTGCCGCTGTGGATCATCCATTGAAGGACGAAAAAACCTACGCAACCCTGTGCGAACAGATCCGCGAACGCGGTCTGCATCATGTGCATGGCCTGCTGATGCCGGGTGTGGATGCGTTGTCCGCCCCGGTGTTCAACGCCGTCGGCCAGGTCGCCGCCGTGTTGACCATCGTTGGCCCCACTTCATTGTTCCACGCCGACGAAAACGGCCCGGCGGCGCAGCGGTTGCTGGCGGCGACGCGGGCCGTGAGCTGGCGGATGGGTTATGAACCTCTGCAGGGCTGAATGGCGCCAATCGAGCGAGTAACGAGGGCCGTTACTCGCGCAGTTTCATCTGTCAGTTGAGCAGACGAGTGGTGCTGTTCACGACCGTAGGAGGTGCGGTGATTGCTGTCACGTAGTTGATGCTGACTTCAACACCGGTAACGCCTGCCATCACATCGGCGAAATCCCTGACGCTCGATAGCAGAGCAATCGGGTTCACGGGCGCGCCGATCGCCGCCACTTTGCCAACGTACAACAGAATCGCCCCTCGCCACGCCGATGCAAAGTGTGCGTTCGCAGCCTCATCGGAGCCCTGACTGGAAGCCACAATGCCCAGCACAACCGACTGAGTAATGCGCAGTACAGTCAGTGCCAGGCCAAGTGGCGCAATGAACATCGAAGCCACATCCAGGGCAAATTCGGCCAGTACCCTCACATCCTTCCACAGCGCTTCCAGATAACTGCTCGTCTGAAAATCTACATCGGCGACGAGTTGCCCGATTTTAGCCAGGTACTCCTGTTTGAAAGCCAGTACTGGATAACTGTTAGTCAATTCCGGATTACTGGTCGCTACCGGGTTCGAGTCCCAGTAGGTGTCCAGGAGGTTTTTCACTGCTTGCTGATGTTCCAGACGAGCGAGGCTCAAGACCTTTTTGTTGAAGGTCACGCTTTTCAATCGACCAGCAAGTTCCTGGACAGGGAAGAAATCCTTGCCACCAGGCGTATCGGGAATATAGACAAAAAACTCATCACGCCCGCTGACTTTGCGCCCAAAAACGTAAGCCCCGACAAGGGCGCGTCCCCTTAGAGTGAACTCGTATACGCCAATGCCCGGCTTCCCACCCGTGGTGATGATGCCCTGACGAGGCAGATCGCGATCAAATCCGTTAATGAGTCCCTGCAACCAGCTGAATTGGTCGAGGGAGAGCTCGCCTTTGATTTTCTGAATCAATGCAGCCCGGAGCATTTCATTTTGTTTTGTTTTTCGATACAGACTGGCTTTCAAGTCAATGTCGGACGCATTGAGGAATTTATCTTTCAGATATTGAAGATACTTTTCACCAGGCCTCAGATCGATCAGATCATTGATAACTCTG
The DNA here is from genome assembly GCF_002754355.1 of Pseudomonas sp. 29. NCBI lineage: Bacteria > Pseudomonadati > Pseudomonadota > Gammaproteobacteria > Pseudomonadales > Pseudomonadaceae > Pseudomonas > Pseudomonas sp. 29. The sequence goes on along the minus strand of NZ_PEEY01000001.1, from coordinate 3,986,515 downwards.
GCATTCAGTTGGGCAATGGGCTGTCCGGTAAACGTCCAGAAGGTGGCCTGCCTGAGTTGCTCTCGCAAATTTTCAATCCCGGCTAATTGAGGGTTCACCCAGGTGAAAAATTTCTCGAACGCACTTACGTCACTGCGCCACTTTTGCCACTGAATAAACAGATCGGTCAGGCTGATCTTCGAGTCTGCGTGAAATTTGACCCATACCTCGTCAGGGTTAATGTCCACAGATGAACCTGTCCGGGCAAAATACTGCTTCAGCTCCTTCTTCACCAAATGGCTGGAAAACTGTTTGAACGGCTCGACCGCCAGCATTTCCCGGGAATGATGATGAATAGCCTTGAAATCAGCGTTCAGACGATTGAGCAGGTGCTGATCGCTCGAGCTGGCCTTTCTGTACCATTGAGGGGTGGCAGCTTCGGTTTGATCGATACTCCACAAAATGTGATTTTGAACGGCTCCGAACAAAGGCTCCTCTTCGGGTAAATCGACCAACTTAATCTTCGACCACCATTCATTCAGTACCTCAGATGGTTTTAGACTCAGATAATCACTTTGCATCTGCGCACTGTCGCTGGCGTGTGCCTGACTCAGCAAGTACGCCCAGGTTTCAGCCTTGGCCGCCCATTGCGCCAACTTGTGCTGCAGGCTTTTCAGGTCGGTGAATTCAAACCACTCCTGCCCGGCTGGCGAACCCGGTATGTGCAGGACATGAGCGCTGCGATCGGCTGCCACACCTTTCCTGCGATAAACCAGCAAACCATTGAAAGGCTTGAACCAGTGTTTGAGCGCCACGCCCAGCGTTTCAATGGACGTATCGCCGAGGTTATAACCCATCACCAATTTATGAGCTGAAGGTCCCACGTGTTTCTGCAGGATCGCCGCGAACAGGGTCAGCGCTGTTTTACGGCTAAGGACCACTCGCAGCGACCCGGTAACTTCGGCTTGCGAATACAGAAGACGTTGAGCCGTGGTATAGGCAACACGAACGTCCAACGACTTGATGGCACGCAGGATGTTCGATGGACTCAACTTTGGCAGACTGGAGGGGACCTCCGGAACGATCTGATATTGACCTGCCAGATCATGAGCACCTTGCATAAAGGCCTGAGTCAGCGTTTTGCGCTCGGTGAGTTCCACCTTTTTTCCATCCGCCAGAGGCACGGTATGGGTGACTTTCACGAATACAGTGTCCGGGTCGATACGCTCATCTTTACCCGGCGATATGAAGTCCTCTACGGCCAACCGCGCGTAGTCTTTCAGCGAAGCAACTCCGTGAGTGACCTCATGAAGTTTGACTTCGGCTTCAAGCAGCTCTTTTTGCAGGGAAACATACACTTCCTGATTGACATCGGAAGTGCTTTTCAACCATTGCGGCCAAGCATTCCGCTCGACATGCTTAATCAGTTGTACTTGGCGTTTTCTGGCCTGACGATTCAAATCGGGCAACGATTGTGCGGCCTCTACGGCGACAACAACTTTATCAAACTCCGAGTCTGGCTTGCCGACGGACTCTAGATACCCAGTGATGTCGCTGTACATCGTCTGAATCCGCTTATCAACGAATCTCTCAAACAAATTCGCACGAACTTTCAAAAAACGAATAGCAGGGACGTAGGCGAACCCAACGCGTTCACTGAGCGACAGCGTTTGCAGAAACTCTTCCTGAGTTTCCGCGGAGCCCAGTCGGCTCAACAACGCTTGTTCAAGCTTCCAAATGGAAGAAAACAATTCGAGACCACGATTCGCGCAGTAGAGTACGACAGCGCCCTGCTCACCGGGAATCAACTGCTCATAGACAGGGGTTGTAAGGGGCAATACAAACATCGCGTTCTGCTCGATGTATTTGCCATTCTGACCTTCAATGAAAACCCCGTAACAAGTACCGGTCAGACTGGGTTGTACGGTCGTACTGATCAGCGCGCTTTGTTGCTGAGTAATGACCCCTTGAATCGTCAGCGCCTCCAACTCACGAGCGAAAAGGCTAGCCTCGAGCACACCTAAAGCAGACTTTCGCGACAACTGAGGATAAGCCCCAGCTGCTTTTTGAACGGTCGGGTTTTCCCAGTACTGCCGCACAGTTGCCGTGTAATCAACCGCCAGTTTCTTCAGCAAATCTGCTACTGATTTTTCAATAGCCGAGATCGGGACTTGCGTAAGAATGTCTTCACGGCTGGTAAAATTCGGGTGATCGAATACACCATAATCATTGACATCATAGTTTGGCGGCCGACCACTTTGCAGGCACTCAAGCGCGATATCCAGCAACCGCCCGACCGGCTGTTTATTTTTCGGTTTGGCGCCCGCCACGACATTGACGAACAGGCTGCTCAGCCGCACACCTTCGGATACCTTCCATAACGCCTCACGCAAAGTGTCCTGCACCACCACTGAAAATGACGGAACACGCTTCAATTCCTGCGAGATACTTTCCAGGGCTTTCCCCACTTCACGCAGACTTTGGCTTTCGGCTTCTTTATTAATTTCCATAATGGAATCTCTATCAGCTTGATAATGACAAGTGACCAATTACAACTTGCCTCGCCAAATCAAGCTAATTCAGATCCAGAACAAAAAGATACCCACCGCACTGTTTCCAACAGTGTTTAATTACAACACCAACAACTCCATAAGTTACAACTACAAACATCTAACAACCTCACACCTACATCAAACCCAATGTTCTGGCCCTGGCCACCGCATGCGTTCTACGCATCACCCCCAATTTTATATAGATCCTTCGGACATGAGTTTTAACGGTATGCAATGAAAGGAAAAGTTTTTCTGCGATTTGTTGATTGGAATCACCTGCCGCAATCAACACCAAGACTTGTAACTCTCGCTGACTCAGTGAACTTTCAGCTTCAGATTCGGCTACAACTTGCTGCTTTTCCTCCAGCACATTTGTCCGATCAAATATGTTCGGCGAGCGCAGGGTGACCTGGCGTATCAGCAATTGCGCCTCCGAGCGCCGGACGATCTTCAACGCGCATTCCACATGCTCAACCACCCGTAACGACTCGCTGTGCAGCAATGCCACTTCGGCGAGGGCAAAATGCAACTCCGCCTCAAGTGTCTGCGCCCCGCACTTGCGGGCTTTATCCAGCAACATCTGAAGTTGCTCCGGGAGATCACTACCGCGTTGCAAAGATGCCGTGGCCAATATCAGCAAATACTGGATACGCGCTATCAGTTGAACCGTCGCCGGAGGCGCCTGCAACGCGTTCGGCGGTTGATAGTGGCGCAGCACCCGGCTCAACGCCTCATGTGCCAACTGCGCCCGCCCCTGCTGCAGCCAGATCTGGCTACTGACCTGTAACAACACACCACGGTAAACCGTGTCTGGAATCCTGCGCTGCTGCATCAACCGCTCGGCCTCGTGCAAGCGCTCGAATGCTTGCGTGTATTCACAGTGGTTGGCCGCTATCTGCGCCAGCCCCAGATAGCCGAACAACACCCGTTTATCGTGACTGCGCAGACAATCCTCCAGGCCACGTTTGAACAGAACGGCGGCTTGCTCCTCCAGCCCCATGACCAACGCCAATCGACCACGACGCAGGGCGATACGACCGAGCAGCGGCGATGGCCGCTCAGCGCGCTGGCCAAGTAACTGCTCAATGCTCAGTAGCAGGTTGTCAGCGCGGGCTGGAGCACCACGCTGCTCAAGCAACTGCGCGTGATCAAGTTCCAGCAAGCCTTCAAACAGCAAGGAGCCTTGTGCCCGCGCCAGACACAACGCTTCGCGACTGATGGTGTGCGCTTGTTCGAGTTCATCGCAGAGCAAGGCTTGTTGAGTCAGCCCTGACAGGCACAGCAGCCTTGTGGCCCAGGCATCGCCATCGAGCGCTTCCAGAGCTTGCTGAAAGAGTTCGCGCGCAGGCGTCATACGCCCCTGCAAATGCATCAGCCAGCCTTGTTGTGCTTGCCAGCGTGCAATCAGTTGTCGTTCCAGTGCCGCCGAAGGTTGCGGCATGAACCTCGCCAAGTGCGCGATGCACTGCGTGGCCTGTTCAAAACGGCCGGCAAACAAAAGAGCTGCGGTAATCAGCCCAACCAACTGCGGTGATCCCAAGGTCACTCCTTCGCCCTGAGATTCATGCAGGCGCAACAACAGCACCACCGTTTGCTCTTCAAAAAGATGCTCGAAGTTGAAGTGCTGCAACAGACTCACTGCCGTTTCGACTTCTTCGGCAAGCAGCGCCTGCTCGAAAGCCGAGCGCCAATCCCCGGCAGCGGCGAACCATTGGCATGCCCGACGATGCCATGAGCGGGCCGCAGGCCAACGCTCATCGCGCATCACTTGAGCCAAAGGTGCAAAGATCTGCAACCACTGGGACGAGTCATTCCACGGTTCGATGAAGCAACCCAGCGTTTGCAGGGTGCGCAGGTAGTCCGCGCCTTCTCCGGCACCGAACAGGTGCTCACACAACTCAGCATTGAAGCGCGGCAGATTCGCCAGTACCCGCCAGACCTCGGCCAACTCCGGCGTCAGGCCGCTGAACAATTCATGCTGCAAATAATCCAGCAGCGTTTCCACCCGTTGCTGCGGCTGAAGGGTCTGCGACCAGTCGCATTTTTGCAGCAGCGCCATGCGCACCCCGGCGCACCATCCACCGGTTCGATGAACAATCCGCGCGGCCACACTGGCAGCCTGCTCCGCTGACAGGTGTTTTAACGCCTGGGCGATTTCTTCCGGGGTCAGCGCCAGCGTCGCGCTTTCGCATTCAAACAATTCGTCGTCCAGCAGCAACCGTGGCCAATTGCACTGGGGGCGTCGACGCGCGCCTATCCACCAGATCAATGCCGGGCTGCTGAGCGCCAGCAAGCGGTCCAACAATGCATCGAGAGCCGGGTCGGGGAGCCGACAATAGTCGTCGATAAACAGCCAGGTGGGCGCTGACCAGCGTGCCAGTGCCGCCGCCAATTGCGCCTCATCCATTGCTGCCAGCCCCAATGCCAGACTCAGCCGCTGACAGAACTCCTCCGTACTCAACGACACGCCCATCAGTGGCAGCCAGTGCACCACACAGTGTGCCGGTGCCTTTGACAAGCATTCGGAGAGCAACGCGCTTTTGCCACTGCCGGGCGGCGCGCAGATCAGCCTGATCCGCGCCACCGATGTCAGTAGCGGCTCACTCAGTCGAGGGCGAAGTTGATGATGGGAAGAAAGTCTGGGCAAGAATCCGGGGCGATCCAGACAGGCAGTCATAGCGGTCATCGGGTGAGCCTTTTTATCGTTGTGCCCTCACCCTAGCCCTCTCCCCTGCACTTGTTGACGAGTATTCAGCGCGCTGATTGGTGTCCATAAAAAAGGCGACCGAGCGGTCGCCTTTTGCCTCGCCTGTGTATCACAACCGTTACCGCACGCCCTCTGCGCGCAAGGCCGCTGGCGTGTAGTCGGCAGCCTTGGCTTGGAAGCCGAACTCGAAACTGTGCTTCTCTTCGTTCTTCATTCCCAGGGCAATGTAGCGACCGGCAATGATGTCGTAGAGCGCTTCCAGTGTGTAGGCCTGCGCCTGGTGATCGTAGTAGTACTGAGCGTGACCTTCGGCGACACGCCACAGTTGCCCGCGACCGTCGTAGTGGTCCGCCAGCGCCACTTGCCAGCTGTCTTCATCGATGTACATGTGACGCTTGGCATAGATGTGCCGCTCGCTCGGCTTGACCGTGCCGATCACTTCCCAGACGCGGTGCAGTTCGTAGCGGGTCAGGTCCTGATTGATATGCCCGGCCTTGACGATGTCGTCGTACTTGAGCTTCGGCGAATCGAGTTTGTAGCTGTTGTACGGGATGTACATTTCCTTCTTGCCGACCAGTTTCCAGTCGTAGCGATCCGGAGCGCCGGAGAACATGTCGAAGTTGTCCGACGTGCGCAGGCCATCGGCGGCGGTACCCGGGCCGTCATAGGCCACTTGCGGCGCCCGACGCACGCGGCGCTGGCCGGCGTTGTAGATCCACGCCAGACGCGGTTCCTTCACCTGATCGAGGGTCTCGTGGACCAGCAGCACGTTACCGGCCAGACGTGCCGGCGCCGTTACCGACTGTTTGAAGAAAGTCAGCACGTTGGCGGCTTTTTCCGGGTCGAGATCCTTCATCAGTTGTGGCACGGCGATCTCTTCTTCGAAGCGGATCGGCGTGTAGCTGCCGTTGGTCTGCGGGGTCACCTGGGTGATGATGCGCCGCAGGTTACCGCCGTGATACCGGGTGATGTGGTTCCACAACACCTCAACGCCAGTCTTCGGAATCGGGAAGGCGTAGTAGCGGTTGCCTGTGAAATTGGCCAGGCCATTACCATCGTTAATGCTGGTGACATTGAGCGCGCTGCGTTTGGCCGACTCATAGATTTCCGCTGGCACGGCGACCGTGCGGTGAGTCGGATAGACCGGGATCTTGTAGGTTTCCGGGTAGCGTTTGAACATCGCCACCTGCCCGTCCGAGAGCTTGTCCTTGTACTTGTCGACGTTGGAAGCAGTGATGGTGAACAGCGGTTTTTCATTGGCAAACGGGTCGGCGAGGAAGCCTTTGCTGTCCACCGCCCCGGCGTTTTTCGGGATGCCGCCGGTCCATGCCGGTATCGAACCGTCAGCATTGCCGGCCTTCTCGGCGCCGAGCGGCGTCAGGCTGGTGCCGAGTTTATTGGCCTCCTCCGGCGACACCGCAGCCATCACGTTGGCCGCCAGCAGACTCAGGGCCAGCACACCACATTGCAGAATCATTTTGCGCATTGCATTCATCCTTCTCGGGCAGATCAGAAGTTCACGCCGAAGCTCAGGGCGACGAAGTCACGGTCTTCGAGGACGTTGTAGTCGCCACCGAAAAAGTCGGTGTAACTGAGGCTCGCGGTATAGGTGTTGCGGTAGTCGGCATCGACGCCGACGCTGATCGCTTTCGCACCTTCGTTGAACAGGCCGTTGGGGCCATAACCGGCGACGTCATGCGACCACGACAGGTTGGGTTTGAAGTTGACCCCGCCGATCACGTTGGCGTAATCGAGGATCGCCCGGGCACGGTAGCCCCACGAGGTCGAGGTGACGAAACCGTCGGTATCACCACCGAAACCGTATTGGCCGTATACCGAGTCGCGGCCATAACGCAGCTCGCTGCGCGACTCCAGGCCACCGACATGCACCACCGCAGCTTCGCCGACCACGGTCAGGCGTTCCGCGCCCAACACCTGATCGAAAAAGTGCGTGAGGGTGCTCTGGATTTGCGTGACTTCCTTGCGCCGATAACCTTTGTTGTCCGCCCCCGGGGTGGTGGCGACCGGCGAAGCAGCGCCACCGGCAATCGGATTGAGCAGCGCTAGCGTCAGGTCATTGGTGTTGACCTGTACCGGTGCATTCGGGCGGTAGCTGATCTCGCCAGTCCATGCCGTGCCGGTCGGCAATGTGGTGGAGAAACTCGCGCCGTAGAGGCGAATGTCTTCCGGGTACTCAAGGTAGTAACCACCGCGCCCGAGCATCACGCTCTGCGCCAGGCCGGAACCGCTGCCGGGTGCCAGGCCATTGGCGATCCCGACCATGCCCGGCAATGCCGCCAGCGTCGACAGGCCAGCCGTGGTAGTGCCAACCGTTGGCGTGCGGCTGTGGTAGTTCATGAAATACAGGCCATATTCGGTGTCGTCACCGAGCCAGCGCAATGCCGTGCCCCACTGCCCGGAATCCCGCGCATCGCGGTCGCCGCCACGGGGGATCACCACGCCTTCGCGAGTCACCTGAATGCCTTGGCCAAAAGCCTGGGTCAGCGGGACAAACGGTGCGATTGCCGGGTTGCCAACGGTGTAGCCGTTGTTGCAACCGTCCGCCGCCACATCGACACCGAAGAAGGTGCCGCAGTTGTCGAGAACGGTCTGGTCCCATTCCAGTTGATAGAACCCTTCGACGGTCAGTTGATCGGTCAGGCCTTGGGAGCCAAACAGCATGTTGACCGGAATCAGACCTTCCTTGATCTCGGCACCGGGGCGACGAAACGCCGAAACGTCGATCGGGTTGATGCTGTTGATCGAGTTACCGATGAAGGTACTTTCGCCCCAGCTCACGACCTGCTTGCCCGCGCGCACGGTGCCCGGCAGATCGGCAATGGAATAGTTGTGATAGACGAATGCATCGAGAATTTGTGCGCCGGAGGACTTCGCACCTTCCTTGCGTCCGCTGTCGCTGATCGGCTTGAACTCGCGGTCTTCGTCCTTCAGTTCGAAGTCATACCAGTACTTGCCACGCACGAAGACACCGGTGTCGCCGTACTTGAGTTCAAGATCGTGAATACCTTTGAAGATCTTCGAGAAGGTCTCGCCCTTCTTGAAATTCAAACGCCCGTCATCACCGGTCGAGGATTGCCCGGTTCCGCCATTGACCGTGCCGACCAGCGACTTGTCGGCATCGCGCATGCCCCAGCTCGCACCGATCGACAGCGACGAGTCGAAGGTGCCCTCGATCTCGCCAATGTTGAACGCAACCGCGTGCGCCTGGGCGCAGCAACCCAAAGCCACCGCGGCGGCCAGCGCCTGCGGTGTGAAGATGGCGCGCATTGTTGTTTTTGTCATGCGTCTTCCCCGGTGAGTGACAGAAGGCCCCACCCTACTGCCGGGCAACCGCGTCGATAAGCGCACCAAGGAGGTATTCGTGTTGTCGCTCGAAAGGATGAATGGCCTTTAACGACGGGGCTTTGCGAAGTTCATGGATCGGCTGGATGGAAGATCATCAGTGCCGCGCATGGTGCACATCAGCACATGGGACTGTTACGTGCCCCGCAACAGTGCATGTCCGGAATCGGTATTTTTCCTACGTGGTCAACACCTTATTCTGAACGCGCTTTCACGGGACACTCCGCAAAGCGCGCAGCACTGGCCTTTGAGCGACTCAGGCCATTGCTGACAGATTTCAGATGAATCGAAGACTTCGGTTTATCGCCCCGGTGTTCACTGACGTTGATTTGTAGCTCCTTGATCCAACGTCTTACCTTGGCCGCTGCGTTTGCAGCGGCCTTTTTTATGGGCGTTGAAAACGTATTCCCTACTGCCTGCAAACACTTTCCGAGAACAACGTAGGACCTTTCCTGCGGCGCAGAAGAATTATCCCTGCTTTGTTATTAGCCTGCGAAACCCCTCTCGAAACAACGCCCTGTTACTTACGGGTTTCTCAGATTCTGTAACCGCAAGTCTGATGTAACTTGAAACACCTCAACCCCTCGCTGGTGACACGGACGTCACTATCGGCCGCGCTAACTTGCCAGCGAGTTATCACGCACATTCAAAAGGACATGAATATGCAAAGACCTCCATTCTTAGAACTGGATGAAACACGTATCGAGGCACCCGCCCCCGATAATTACGAGCCATTCAAAGAAAGCAATGTGGGTTACACCTACAGTGGAACGTTCGGACCTGCCGGCGCCAATGCGCAAACCCGCCAATTGATGTTCGAGACGCAAACCACCGTTGAACAAGAGTTCAACGCAAAATCCGTCTCAATACCTCAGTCCATCGAAGTGGAACTGGCGGCAATCAGACTGGAAGGCCCGACAAATCCTCTTCCGCCCGCTGCTGCACTGGCCCGCGAAGTGGGCGTCAGGAATACGCTGATTCACCGTAAGAGCGCAGAGTTTCAGAGGCAGACCGCGATCGCAAACCGCTTTTTTGGCAGCGATCCGCTAGGGAAAACCTTCCAGGATTACCTGAATCAGGCCTCCGCTATCCGCCGAACCAGCGGCGCGGGGGCGAGGAGTAGAGCGTTGTGGAGCGAGTCCTTCCGAGCGGCTCACGAAGCGCGTTTGCTTGGCCAGACACTGGCGCTTCTCAACCAGCAACAGGCCGACGTACTCAATTGGCTGGCCACCGTGCAGGCTCAGGATCAAGCTCAGGCGGCAGCGGCTGAGGCCCAGCGTTTGGCTGCAGAACACGCACGGGTCGCAGCCGAACAGCAACGACACAGAGAAGCTGCAGAAGCAACACGTCGAGAGCAGGAGCAGATTCGCATACGTGAACAGACACGACTGGCTGGATTGGCGGAAAAACAACGTCAGGAAGCCGAAATCGCACGAATCAAGGCTGAGGATGAAGCACGGGAAAAAGCACGAATCGCGGCATTGTTGAGCGCGGAGGCCGAAGCAAAGGCAAAGGCCAAAGCCAAGGCGATCGCCAAAGCCAGGGCCATAGCCAAAGCCAAAGCCGCGAAACGTGCGTTTGCCGCCGAGCAGGCACGTCTGCAAGCAGAAATGGAGCAGCGTATCGAGGCGTTACAACGGCAGGAGCGCCTGGCACCAGAAGTCCAGCATGTTTACCCGGCTTCAGGCGCAACGGCTTCAACCGGTCCGGAGTTGTCCTTTGCCTCACACACCACTCGTCTTTCTCCAGCAACATCATCCGCAATTCTCAAGGGGCTGCGGGCAGGATTACAGACCCTGAAAGCGGCAGGATCTGTGTTGATCAGCGGTCCGGCACTGGTAGGTTTCGCGGCTTTGCTCGCGCCTTCGCGCCTGGGCAACGGCGAGCGCTTTTCCATGAGTGTTCCCTTGGCCGAATTGTCGCCGGAGTCTGCACAAACACTGCGCGAAATAGCAGATCGGCAAAGCACACTGGAGCTGCCCGTAGGCTTGGGTGTGAGGCCACTGGGTGCGGGAGCGGAGGTATTCGTCGCCACCAGCGATGACTTCCATATCCGTTCGAGTGTGCTGGTTCTGAATGCGGCCTATGACCTGCTGAATGACGTTTACGAAGCAGCGCTGCCAGATTCGCCAACGGATTTTCTGACCTGGACACCGGCTATCTCGCCTGGGAACAGCTCGACTGCATTGCCCATTGCCGAGATTGATGCGCCAACCTATTACGGCGCTCCCATTATTCCGATTGAAGGACGGCTGGACCTCAACCCGATCCTGGTTGAAGGCTGGGAACGATTCATCATCGTGTTTCCTGATGACTCGGGGATCGCGCCGCTTTATGTGGTGTTCAGCAGTCCGTACGCGGGAGGTTATGTAAAAGGGAAATACAGCGGTCGGACCTACAACCCCGAGCAGTCTGGTGGACCAATACTTGATCTGGATTGGCGAACGGCTGTAATCACGCAAGCTGGAGTCACCAACGTGAAATTACACGTAGCGAGATTCAACCAATCAGACGCTAACGACATCATGATTCAGCGATTAGAGAGAATTTTAAAAGGTGATCTGAATTTTACTGACACTGACCTTCGTTACTACACTCACGAATTGAGAGAGCTGGAGCGATACAGAAATTTTGGCTATAGCGACGACACATCGCCCTCTGAGGAATCCACGATATGGAACAATGCCCATACTGCGACCCTTGAGGACTACAAACTCGGTAGCGAATTGACTCTGCTCTACAACGAAGAGGCAGTCAACGCAATGAATGCTCAAGATGAACGGGAATATCAAAACGACATGCGGAGTTTCGCCCAATGACTACTGTCGAGAAAATCATAAAAAACGAACCGATTGCGGACGTCATTTCACTCTTAGCACTTTGTTTTCATCCCATGCGCCTCGATCAAATGTATGCACGTTATCGCAAGGATACAATCCCCCACAGTGTATTCATCGACACATACAACTCGCTGTTCAGAGAGGGGGTGTTGTCCTACGACGAAAATGGAAAAACCATTAAAGGTCCCAATTGGACACCGCCAGCGTTCATGACAGAAAAACGCTACGACTAAAACACAAAAAGCCACCCGACCATCACTTGCATTGGTCGGGTGGCTTAAGTACTTAAAGCGAATACTTCTGCAAATTCGCCATCATTTCCTTCAACGCCTCAATATTGTCCTTCGGATGCGCCGCCCCTTCGAAATCACAAATCTGCTGCCAGTGCGCCGCGACATCTTCCGGCGAGAAGCCCACCCGTGGATCAAACCCGGCACCGAGGCTGCGCTCCCAACGCACCTTGCCCATCCAGCCGCCACCGACTTCGAACAGTCCGGAGGTTTCCTGGCATTGTTCACTGGCCAGATACACCACCAGCGGGCTGACCAGTTCTGGTTTCAATTGCTCGAATACTTGCGGCGGGATCAAGCCTTCGGTCATGCGCGTGCCGCCGGTAGGCGCGATGGCGTTGACGAGGATGTTGTTCTTGCGACCTTCGATGGCCAGCGTACGGGTCAAACCGTAGAGGCCCAGTTTGGCCATGCCGTAGTTGGACTGGCCGAAGTTGCCGTAGATGCCTGAGGTCGAGGCGGTGAAGATTACCCGGCCGTAGTTTTGCTCGCGCATATGTGGCCACGCGGCGCGGGTGACTTTGTAGGCGCCTTCGACATGGACGCGGTAAACCAGATCCCAGTCGGCGTCGTCCATTTTGTGGAAGGTCTTGTCGCGCAGGATCCCGGCGTTGTTCACCACGACGTCGACGCGACCGAAGACATCAAGGGCGTTTTGCACCAGTTTGTCGCCGTCGGTGACCGAGTCGTGGTTGGCTTCGGCAATGCCGCCAGCCTCGCGGATTTCGGCGACGACGCGGTCGGCAGCGGAAGCATTAGCCCCCTCGCCCTGGGTCGAGCCGCCGAGGTCGTTGACCAGCACTTTGGCGCCCTGTTTGGCAAACAACAATGCGTGGGCGCGTCCGAGGCCACCACCGGCTCCGGTGACGATGACAACTTTATCTTCGAAACGCACAGACTCATTCATCGCAGCAACTCCAGCAGGCCAGTATTGAGTCCGAGTGTCAGGCACAGGGCTTTGGGTCACAACGAATACGGCTGAGGCTGAATGGTGTGCGATAAGGTTAGGGGATGATGAAGGCGTCAAAAGATCAAAAGATCGCAGCCTGCGGCAGCGCCTACATTGAATTTGTGTAGGCGCTGCCGCAGGCTGCGATCTTTTGATCTTTCAGGAGCAGGCGACTTTGCGCGGTGGCAGCACAAAACGATCGCGAAACTCCAGATAATGCTTGAGCACCTGCACCGGCGCCTCGGTCTGTGGATAGTGGCCGATGCCTGGCAGCAACACCGTGTCGGCGTCGGGGATCAATTCACGGTAACGCTCGACCATGTGCGCCCCGGAAATCGGATCGACTTCGCCATCGATCACCCGTAACGGAATCTCGCCACGCTGCATCGCGCTCACCCAACGATCACGCTGCACTCGACGCTCGGGAATGTAGCTGATCAATTTGTGCATGATCCGTGGCCCGCGATTGCTGTCGACCAGGCTCCAGAAGTCGTCCAGTTCGCTTTCGCTCGGCCGGGTTTGCGGACCGAAGATCTGCCGGAAGCTTTTCACCAGAGCATCACGGGTAAACGCCCGACCGATCATCCAGCCCAACGGGCTGAGCAGCAGTTTCTGCATCAGCACCGGACGATGGGTTTCCGGAAACAACCCGCCGTTGAGGAACACACAACTGGCGATCTCGATCTTGTCTTCGTAGTGCCTGGCGAGCAGTTCCTGGGCAACGCTGTCGCCGTAGTCGTGAGCAAGCAAGTGAACCGGTTGCCCGACCTGCAGATGCGCGAGCAATGCCTGCTGCAGGTCAGCCTGCTCCAAAAGGCTGTAGGTGTGATTGAGCGGTTTGGCCGAATCGCCAAAGCCGAGCATGTCGCAGGCAATCACCCGATATCGCTGGGCCAGCGGCTGCCACAGATAATGCCAATCCCAACTGGCGGTCGGAAAACCGTGGATCAGCAGCAGCGGCTCACCCTGCCCGGCCGTCCAGTAGCGAATCGGCTGGCCACGAAAGACAAACGTCTGGCTGCGTTTACGCCAGACACACAGAGGAATCTCGGCAAGAGGCATTAGAGTTTATATCCGGGGTCTTGTTTATCGAGTTTGCGCAGCAACGCTGGCCAGGCCAGCGCGCCACCCATGCCTTGAGCACTTTTGGTGACACCGGCGATCATCGCTTTGGCGCCTGCCAGGATTTGCGGTTCGATGGCAATGAGTTCAGCGCCACCGGTTTGCGCCATGACCTGAATGTCGCAGGCGCGCTGGAAGGTAAACATCATCAGAAAAGTGTCGGCGATGGTGCCGCCACAGGTCAGCAGACCGTGGTTGTGCAGCATCAGGAAATTGTTCTCGCCAAGATCGGCTTGCAGGCGCGCTTTCTCTTCATGGTTCAGCGCCACGCCTTCGTAAGCGTGATAAGCCAGGCTCGAAAGCACGAACAGCGACTGCTGGCTGATCGGCAACACACCCTGCTTTTGCGCCGACACCGCGACACCGGAGGCGGTGTGGGTATGCAGCACGCAAACCACATCGTGCCGCACTTCGTGCACGGCGCTGTGGATGGTGTAGCCGGCGGGGTTGATTTCGTAAGGGCTGTCCATGAGTTTGTTGCCGGCCTGATCGACTTTCACCAGGCTCGACGCAGTGATCTCATGAAACATCAGACCAAACGGGTTGATCAGGAAATCTTCGGTGCCAGGCACCTTGGCGGAAATATGGGTGAAGATCAGATCATCCCAGCCATGCAGCGCGACCAGACGATAACAAGCGGCGAGATCGACACGGGTCTGCCACTCTGCGGCACTGACCTGGTCTTTGACATTAAGGGACGATTGGACGGGGGCTACGCTCACTGTATGCACCTCTGCGTTCTTATTGTTCTGCACGTACGAGCAGTCTAGTCAGGCGCAGAGCATTGCGTAGTTGCATTGCCAGCCAGCTTGATGACTGAGCGGGTCAGCCAGGCAAACTCCTTGGATCCATGTCAAAGCCACGACGCCAACAAAGGCGCGGTAAACAGATTGAGCAACCCGGTCAAGACCATCACCAGCCCGGCGACAGAGCCTTCTTCGCCGCCCACTTCATGGGCCCGACTGACACCGGCACCATGCGCGCCAACCCCGAAAAGCGCACCGCGGGCCAAGGCACTGCGTAGCGGCAACCACTTCAACAACACGCCACCGAGCATCGCCCCGAACACTCCGGTGAACATCACGAATACCGCGGTCAACTCCGGCACGCCGCCGAGGTCCTGCGCCAGCGGCATGGCGAACGGTGTGGTGATCGAACGCGGCACCAGTGACAGCGTCACCGAGCTGTCGAGCGCCAGCGCCCTGGCCAGCCCGAATGAAGTGCCGATCGACGCCGCACTGCCGGCAACCATGCCCAACAACAGCGCCGACCAATGCCGCATCAGCAAGTGCCGCTGCTGCCAGATCGGCACAGCAAATGCGACAGTGACCGGGCCGAGTACCCGCATCAGCCAATGGGTGTTGCTGGAGTATTCGGCATAAGCGGTGTGCAACGGCACAGCCAGCGCCAACAGCAGGGCCGGCACCAGGATCAGCGGCGACAACACGTAGCGCCCGGTGCGCCGATAAATCCAGCGGCTGAACAGATACGCCAACAGGGTGAAGGCCAGCCAGAACATCGGCATCCATTCAAGCTTCATGGGAACGCCTCATGCGCACGGCAAGTTCTACGGTGAAAGCCGTCACCAGCATGACCATCAATGTACTGGCGGCGATCACCAACAGGATTCGCCAGCCGTCATTGCGCAACAGTGCGCCATAGTCGAGCAGGCTCATCAGCGCCGGAATGAAGAACAACAACATCTCGGCCATCAGCAACCCTGCGCCCAATTGCAGGGCGGCGGGTTTAATCCAGCCAAAGGCAAAGGCCAGCAGCAACAGCGCCATACCGATCACACCGCCAGGAATCGGCCACGCCAGCCAGGCCGCGAGTTGGCAGCCGAGCAAGTAGAGGCCGAGCAATACAGCGAGTTCAGCGAGAAGACGAGACAGATGTTTGAGCGGGACGACATTCATGATTTTGCTCCAGGCAGGCGCTTATTTTACGAAGCGCCCTGCCATCCCCGAAGCGAATTGTTAGACTCAATACCATTCCAAAATGGAATCGGACAATGGAATTCAAACAACTGCGCAGCTTTGTCGAAGTCATGCATCAAGGCGGTTTTACCCAAGCCGCAAAAACCCTGCACATCAGCCAGTCAGCGGTGAGCAAACAGATCGCGCAACTGGAACAAAGTCTCGGCACGCCTTTGCTGGAGCGGCTGGGTTCGCAATTGCGCCTGACGGCCGCTGGCAGCGTGGTGCTGCAACGGGCCGAAGGCATGCTGCGCTTGCGCAACGAACTGCTCGCGGAACTGGACGACCTCAGTCATTTGGCACGCGGAGAGTTGCGCCTCGGCCTGCCATTACTCGGCAGCGACGCGCTATTCGCCGAACTGTTTGCTGAATACCGGCGGCGCTATCCGAATATCAGCATCCAGTTGCTTGAGGGCGGTAGCCGCAATATCGAGCAGGCTGTGCTGAGCGGTGAACTGGAGTTGGGCGGCAGTCTGTTGCCCAAGGATCCGCAATTCGACTGTCAGCCGTTTTGCGATGAGCAACTCGACGCCCTGCTACCGGTGGATCATCCACTGGCCGATCGAGGTGAAATCGGTCTGGAGGAATTGGCCGAGACGCCCTTTCTGCTCTATCAGCGCAGCTTCGTGCTCAACGACCGCTTGCTGCAGGCGTGCCAGCAACTGGGCTTTACGCCGAAGGAAGGCGGGCGCAGCGGTCAGGCGGATTTCCTTGCGGCGCTGGTGGCCGCCGGGCAAGGCGTGGTGCTGTTGCCCAGCGTGGTTGCACGCGGTCTGGTGCGGCCAGGCGTGGTGCGCCTGACCTTACGCGCGCCGGATTATCTGCGTTGGGATATCGCGTTTATCTGGCGGCGCGGCGCGTATCTGTCAAAAGCGGCGCAGGCATGGCTGGCGCTGTTGCGCGAGCGTGGAGTCAGCCCTTGAGCGTGTCGATCAACTGCGCCAGCCAAGGCTCGGCGTCGGTTTCCGGGGTGACGCTTTCGCTGGCGTCGATGCGCAGCATCTCTTGCACTTCGCGCACACCGAGCTCGCCGAACAGTTCACGCATTTGCTCGCCACCGCCGCAGAAAGTGTCGCCGTAACTGGCGTCGCCCAAGGCAATCACTGCGCCCGGCAAACCGAGCAGTGCGGCGGGCAACTGGTCGCGAATCGCTGAGTACAGCGGTTGCAGATTGTCGGGCAATTCGCCCATGCCGGTGGTCGAGGTCACCGCAAGCAATGCTTCAGGGCCGAACGCCTGGATGTCGGCCAGGCTGGCGCGCGAGTTGTGGAAGGTTTCAAAGCCAGCGGCTTTCAACAGGTTCTCGGCGTGACGGGCGACTTCTTCGGCGGTGCCGTAGACCGAACCGGAGAGGATGGCGACTTTCATCAATCTGATCCTGAAACTGAAAAAAAAGAGCCGCGATAGTAACAGTCTCAAGCGCAAAGCTGCGACTGGATCTCAATTGGCGGTAATGGCCAGTAGACAGGCCGTGCGGTTCTTCTAGAATGCCTGCCACTGACAACTCTGAAAGGATTCAAAGATGATCAACGCCAGCCTGCTGCAAATGGTGATCAATGCGTCGAATGACGGGATAGTGGTCGCGGAGAAAGAAGGTGAACAGAACGATATCCTGATCTATGTGAACCCGGCCTTTGAACGACTGACCGGCTACACGAGTGAGGAAATCCTCTATCAGGACTGCCGCTTTCTGCAGTCTGGAGACCGCGATCAGGACAGCCTGAGACTGATTCGCGAGACGCTGGATAACGGCGGCTCGTGCCGGGAAATCCTGCGTAATTATCGCAAGGACGGTACGCCGTTCTGGAATGAACTGTCGATTTCGACGGTGAAAAACGTCGAAGACGGGCAGACGTATTTCGTTGGCGTGCAGAAGGACGTCACCGTTCAGGTCAAGGCACAACAGCGCGTGATTCAACTGGAAGCTGAGGTCGCTGCCCTCAAAGCAGAACTGGCTGCATTGAAAGCGACAAACGGTCAAAACAAAATCGCGAACTAAGTGTCATTAACTACAATCACCAATGACTTTGTAACTATATCTTTCGAGTTAGCCATGCAGCGCGACGCCCTCCTCACTCAGGATGAGCTGGATTTCATCCAGACCATGCAGCACAACCCGCAACTGAACGTGCGGGATGCGACGTCGAGTCTGCTGGTTAACGGCGGTTCGCAAATCCGTGATTTGCTCACGCGCCTGGCCGCTCACGAGCAAGTGACCATTCAGGCCAACTTCGAAAATCAGCAGATGACCTTCCCGTTGCATCTGGTCGAAGACGAGTTTCACGCGTTGCACCTGCGTCTCGGCGTACCGAGTATTTACGAAGACGGCCCGATGGTGCGGCCATGGCGTTTGACTCTCGAAGAGCCGGTAGCTCTGGAAAACGCCAAAGGTCAGCCGGGCACGTTGTGGGTCCACGAGGTTTCGCACAAAGGTGTGCTGCTGGAAGTGCGCAACAAGACCAAACCGCCCAAGCATTTCGCGCTGTGGTTCAGCCCTTCGGGTTACGAGCGGATTTCATTGCGCGGCAATTTCGAACGGGAAACCGAGAGCGGTTTCTACGCCTACGAACTGAGCCAGACCGACACCGACGAAACCGAGCGTCTGCGCCAGTTCATCCTGCAGCAACATCGCCTGACGCATCCTGCCCTTCACACCTGAGTTTCAGGTATCCAGATTGCCGGCCAGAAACTGCAGCATGCGCTGACGCATGTTCGCGCCTTCATTGCCCAGACAGGCAACAGAGGATCCAGCCAGGCTGTCCTGCGCCAGATCCGAAGCGTCGCCCGCCAGCATCAACTGACAATCGAGACTCAATGCCAACCGGTTCAAACGCCGAGGCAATTCGGCACTGGGCGCGTGATTGGAAAACAGCACGAGTGCATCAGGTTTGATCTTTTCGCAGACCAACGTCAGTTCATCGAACGGCTGACCTGTGGTCAGCACCCGAACACCGGAATTGCTGTCGCTGAGAAACAGCGCCGCCACCAACAACTCCAGCTCTCGACATTGCCCGGCCAGCGCGCTGACGATCACTCGGCGCGGTTGCGTACCACGCAGCATGACGATCCGCTGCAATACCCGCGCCCGCAGGAATCCATCGAAGAACAGCCACTCGCTGGTTTGCCCGAAAGCCTCCTGGCGCTGCAACAATTGCAGCCACAAAGGCATGAGGATGTCCTGAAACACCACCGGCAATGAGTATGAAGAGAAAATCTGCCCATAGACGCGGTCCAGTTGCTGGTCGTCGAACGCACTGACCGCCTGCTGGATCTGCTCCTGCCATTGCAGATAATCCGCCTGCACCAAGTCATCCGGGATGATGTGCGCCAATACTTTCATCGGTTCGGTCTTGGCGAGGATCTTGCCGACCTTGCTCACGGCGACCCCGCGATCAATCCAGTCGACGATGCTGCGCACGCGCTCGATATCGGTCATCGAATAAAGCCGATGCCCACTTTCGGTGCGTGTCGGCTGAATCAGACCATAGCGCCGCTCCCACGCGCGCAAGGTCACCGGGTTTACACCTGTCAGGCGTGCGACCTCACGGATAGGGAACAGATCCTCGCGCTCGAGCGCAGAGGATGTCTGCAAAGCAGGCTTTGCGTCCGTGATGACAGGCATAGGGTGTTCAACTTCCATGTCGGAGATATTTGGATCCCATTCTAACGCTTATGCCCCGATTGCGATCAAGTGCAGAAATGCGACGAAAGTCGCTGGTTTAATCGGGAAAAACCGGAATAATCCTTGCTTGTTGAAAAACGCAGGCCTCTACCCCGGCCCTGCGTCAGGCGAAACTCCTACCCGGAGCGACGCAACTGAAATACGGAGATACATAATGTCTACTTCCCCTGTCACGCTGATGGTTGCCCGTCGCGTCGCTGATGGCCGTTATCAGGACTTGATCGCCTGGCTGCGCGAAGGCGAACAACTGGCCACTGATTTCCCCGGTTACCTGGGCTCTGGCGTGCTCGCTCCGCCGCCCGGCGATAATGAATTCCAGATCATCTTCCGCTTTGTCGATGAGCAGACGTTGCATGCGTGGGAACATTCGGTTTCACGTACCGCGTGGCTGAGCCGTGGCAGCGACCTGTTTGCCCACCCGAAAGAACATCGAGTCAGTGGCATCGAAGGCTGGTTCGGCGCTGCCGGGCAACGTCCTCCACGGTGGAAACAGGCCGTCGCGATCTGGCTGGCGTTCTTTCCGGTGTCACTGCTGTTCAACTTTGTCCTCGGCCCGTTGCTCGCAGAACTGAGCCTGTTGCCGCGTATGTTGATCAGCACGGCGTGCCTGACGCCGCTGATGGTTTACTTCTTTATTCCGCTGTCGACCCGATTGCTGGCGAACTGGCTGAACAGTACGCCGGTACGACTGCCTGTATCGGCGACACCTCAGAAACATTAAAGATCGCAGCCTCGTTGCACTCGACAGCTCCTGCAGGACTGAACACAGACCAGGGCAGGAGCTGCCGCAGGCTGCGATCTTTTCGGGCTCGTCGCTGTTATAGTTTTTGCTCCAACCGCGATGCGAGCCGTTCATGCCTGATTCCTCAGCCCCGATCCTCATCACCGGTGCCGGCCAGCGTGTCGGCCTGCATTGTGCGCAGCGGCTGCTCGAGGATGGCTATCGCGTCATCTTCACTTACCGCAGCGAACGCCCCGGCGTGCAAACGCTGCGCGATCTGGGCGCCCTCGGCCTGTTCGCCGACTTTTCCAGCGAAGCCGCGATTCTCGCTTTCATCGCCGAACTGAAAACCCACACCGACAGCTTGCGCGCCATCGTGCACAACGCCTCCGAGTGGCTGGCCGAAACCCCGGGCAGCGAAGCCGAAGCCTTCACGCGCATGTTCAATCTGCACATGCTCGCACCGTACCTGATCAACCTGCACTGCGGTGAACTGCTTAAGCACTCTACGCCCGCCGACATCATTCATATCAGCGACGATGTCACCCGCAAGGGCAGCAGCAAGCACATTGGCTATTGCGCCAGCAAAGCCGGGCTCGACAGCCTGACCCTGTCCTTCGCCGCCCGCTATGCGCCGACCATCAAGGTCAACGGCATCGCCCCGGCCCTGCTATTGTTCAATCCCGACGACGACGCGGCGTACCGCGCCAAGGCACTGGCCAAGTCCGCGCTGGGCATCGAACCCGGCAGCGAAGTGATCTACCAGAGCCTGCGCTATCTGCTCGACAACCCTTATGTCACCGGTACGACCCTGACCGTCAACGGCGGAAGGCACGTCAAATAACACCTGCCTGCGAGGCTGCCCATGACCCGCTCACTGCCCGAGAATTACCGCGAAATCCTCATTGGCCTCGGTGAAGATCCCGACCGCGAAGGACTGCAAGACACCCCGGTGCGCGCGGCCAAGGCCATGCAATACCTGTGTCACGGTTACGAGCAAAGCGTCGATGAGATCGTCAACGGCGCGCTGTTTGCCTCGGACAGTGACGAGATGATCATCGTCGCCGACATCGAGTTGTACTCTTTGTGCGAACATCACCTGCTGCCCTTCATCGGCAAGGCCCATGTGGCTTATATTCCGACGGGCAAGGTGCTGGGTCTGTCGAAAATCGCGCGACTGGTGGACATGTTCGCCCGACGCCTGCAGATTCAGGAAAACCTCACCCGGCAAATTGCCGATGCGGTGCAACAGGTCACCGATGCCGCCGGCGTCGCGGTCGTCATTGAGGCCAGACACATGTGCATGATGATGCGCGGTGTCGAGAAACAGAATTCGACCATGAACACCTCGGTCATGCTCGGCGCGTTCCGCGAGTCGAGCAACACTCGCCAGGAGTTCCTGCAATTGATTGGACGGAGCAAGTAAATGCCACAACTTCAGCCGGGAATGGCGCGCATCCGGGTCAAGGATCTGCGCTTGCGCACCTTTATCGGGATCAACGAGGACGAAATCCTCAACAAGCAGGATGTGCTGATCAACCTGACCATTCTGTATGCCGCGCAGGAAGCGGTGCGTGACAATGATATCGACCACGCGCTGAATTACCGCACGATCACCAAAGCGATCATCGCCCACGTCGAGGGCAACCGCTTTGCGCTGCTCGAACGCCTGACGCAGGAATTGCTCGACCTGGTGATGAGCAACGGTTCAGTGCTTTATGCCGAAGTCGAAGTCGACAAGCCGCACGCGCTGCGTTTTGCCGAGTCGGTGTCAATCACGCTTGCAGCGAGCCGCTAGCTTCAAGCTTCAAGCTTCAAGCGGCAAGCTGTAAACTTCGTATCACCGCCACCCATTTTGCAGCTTGAAGCTCGTCGCTTGAAGCTGTCTCGCAGAGACTCCCATGAACGAGCAACAACGCCTCGAACTCGAAGCTGCCGCCTTCCGCCGGCTGGTCGCCCACCTGGACAGCCGTAAGGACGTGCAGAACATCGACCTGATGAACCTTGCCGGGTTCTGCCGCAACTGCCTGTCGAAGTGGTACAAGGCCGAAGCCGACGAGCGCCAGATCGAGATCAGCCTCGACGACGCCCGCGAAGTGGTTTACGGCATGCCGTACGCCGAGTGGAAAGCCCAATTTCAGCAAGAAGCCAACGCCGAGCAACAAGCCGCGTTCGCCAAAGGAAAAACCCATGAGTGATCTGAACACCCTGCGCGCCAGCCTCAAGAGCGGCGAACACGCTTTCGCCGACACGCTGGCCTTCATCGCCGCCGGTTACGACTATCAGCCGCAGGCGTTCAACAACGGTGGCGTGGAAAACGCCGCCGGGCAGAACGAAGGTTCTTGCAAGACCCTGGGTCTGGCACTGCTGGAAGGCCTGAGCGATGAAGACGCGCTGCTGGCGTTCGGCGAGCATTACCGCTCGGTAGTGGCGACGCCTGAGGGCAGTGATCACGGCAATATCCGTGCGTTGATCCAGCACGGTCTGGCCGGCGTCAAATTCACCGCTCAACCCCTGACCCGCCGCTGATTCCTCTATCCACACAAAATCCCTGTGGTAGCGAGCCTGCTCGCGAATACGGACTGACATTCAACATTGATGTCGACGGATACACCGCATTCGCGAGCAGGCTCGCTACCACATTTGATCTGTGGTGACTGTGATTCTCGGGCACAAAAAAACCGGCCAATCTGGCCGGTTTTTTTATGTCTGCGATTTAGAACGAAGCGTTCTGCAGACCGTCCAGGTAACGCTCGGTATCCAGTGCCGCCATGCAGCCAGCGCCGGCCGAGGTGATCGCCTGACGGTAAACGTGGTCAGCCACGTCACCGGCAGCGAAGATGCCTTCGACGCTGGTCGCCGTAGCATTGCCTTCACGGCCGCCGTGCACTACCAGATAACCGTCTTTGAGGGTCAACTGGCCTTCGAACAGCGAGGTGTTCGGGGTGTGGCCGATGGCGATGAACACGCCGTCGACGGTGATTTCGTCGAGGCTGCCATCGTTGTTCTTCAGGCGCGCACCGGTCACGCCCATGTTGTCGCCCAGCACTTCGTCGAGGTTGGCGTTCAACTTGAGGATGATCTTGCCTTCAGCCACGCGAGCGTTGAGCTTGTCGATCAGGATCTTCTCGGCGCGGAAGGTTTCGCGACGGTGGATCAGGGTCACGGTGCTGGCGATGTTGGCCAGGTACAGTGCTTCTTCAACAGCGGTGTTGCCGCCGCCGACCACTGCAACAGGCTTGTTGCGGTAGAAGAAACCGTCGCAGGTCGCGCAGGCCGAAACGCCTTTGCCCATGAACGCTTCTTCCGACGGCAGGCCCAGATAGCGCGCGCTGGCGCCGGTGGCGATGATCAGGGCGTCGCAGGTGTAGGTCGCGCTGTCGCCGGTCAGGGTGTACGGCTTGGCAGCAAAGTCCACGGCGTTGATGTGATCGAAAACGATCTCGGTTTCAAAACGCTCGGCGTGCTCGCGCATCCGCTCCATCAGGGCTGGACCGGTCAGACCGTGCACATCGCCCGGCCAGTTGTCGACTTCAGTAGTGGTGGTCAGTTGACCGCCAGCCTGCATGCCGGTGATCAGCAGTGGCTTGAGGTTGGCGCGGGCCGCGTATACCGCAGCGCTGTAACCGGCTGGGCCGGAACCGAGAATAATCACTCGCGAATGACGGACTTCAGACATGACCTGCTCCTGTTGACCGGGCCGAAAAACTGGCACGGATCGCCGGACTGCCGGCGGGAATAAAAAAGGACCGTGGAAAACCTTGGGGAAGGCTTGAGCTCGACAGTCCTGTAAAAAGTTGGGTGCAGCGTATCGAGGGGGGCAAGATTAAGGAAATACGGTTTAACAATCCAGCTCATAGGTGGTCTCTATGCCGACACACTGACGAGATGGACGTCTTTGTTACAGTGAATGTCGATTGCTCTACCGCGCTTTCGCCTTCGTTGCAAAGTCGGTAAGGTCGGCGCGTTTTCCCTTGCTCGGAGCACCTTATGCCCGCCCCTGTTCTGTCCGGCCCGCAATACCTGCGCGAAGGCCTCAAACTGGTTCTCAGCCCCGGCCTGCGCCTGTTCGTGTTGTTGCCGCTGGCGATCAACCTCGTGCTGTTCGTCGGATTGATTTATCTGGCCGGCCACCAGTTCAGTCTATGGGTCGATACGCTGATGCCATCGCTGCCCGAATGGCTGAGCTTCCTCAGTTACATCCTCTGGCCACTGTTTGTAGTGCTAGTGGCGCTGATGGTGTTCTTTACTTTCACTATGCTGGCCAACGTAATCGCCGCACCGTTCAACGGCTTCCTCGCGGAAAAAGTCGAAGTGGTGGTACGCGGCACTGATGACTTCCCGGCGTTCAGCTGGGGCGAACTGATCGCGATGGTCCCGCGCACCTTGGCCCGGGAAATGCGCAAACTCGGCTACTTCCTGCCACGGGCGATCGGACTGTTCATTCTCTCGTTCATCCCGGTGGTGAATATCGTTGCTGCACCGCTGTGGCTGTTGTTCGGCGTGTGGATGATGGCGATCCAGTACATCGACTACCCGGCGGATAACCACAAACTGGGCTGGAACGAAATGCTTGCCTGGTTGCGGCAAAAGCGCTGGCAGAGCATGAGCTTTGGCGGGATCGTCTATCTGGTGCTGCTGATTCCGGTGGTCAACATCCTGATGATGCCGGCGGCGGTGGCCGGGGCGACGTTGTTCTGGGTGCGTGAGCGCGGTGCCGAGGTGCTGGCTCAGGAAAAGGCCTGAGCCAGACGCTGTGGTTTTGCCGCTGCCTCAGTGGAAAAAGCTCCACGTCCCGATCAGCACCAATGCCCACAGGGCGATGCCTGGAACGATGATCAAAAAATTCCAGGCATTCAGGCGGTTGTTGCCCAAACCTTGCGGATCGTTGGCGGCCAGGTTGATCAGTTGCTGGCCTTCACTGGCGACATAAGCTCTGAGTGGCAGCAGTGCCATAGCAAACAAACTCAGGTACAACAAGCCTTCGAAACGGCTCGATAGTTTATCGAGCACCACTGCAAGCAACGTCAATACAACAAACACCGTTGCCCACTGCTCAAGATCCCAGCTGGATTTTCGACCGCTGTCGTGAATCGTCTTGTCTGCATGACGATACAGCCTGTGCACGAAAAATATATAGAAGATACCGCGCGCCACTGGCCACAGCTCTTCCTGCGTCCGCTGCTTGTACAGGCTCCAGTTTTTGTACGACCAATAATAGAAATACAGGCCAAAACTGAGCACCGACAGCAGAATGAATTTCCATCTGGCAACCACGTAAAATCCCGCAGCCTGCACATCTTCGTTCAACAGATTCGCCTCAGGGGAAGCGTAGACATTTTCCGCCATAGCCATTTCCTTGGTTCAAACGTTCAATCAAGGCTAACGACCGACCGGCGAAAATATTGAGCCCAGCAGGGCCAGTGGCTGTCATCAATCCATCATCAACTCGACACAATGACGACATGGCCTCAGTCGACACTGGGGTCATGACGACAGCTCTACATATCACTCTGATCAGCGAAACCTTCCCACCGGAAATCAACGGGGTGGCCAATACCCTTGGCCGCTTGTGCGATGGACTGCGCGCGCGTGGGCATCAGGTTGAACTGGTGCGCCCGCGTCAGGCCGGTGATCCGCAGCGCAGTGAAGATGACGCGCTGCTACTGTGTCGGGGTTGGCCGTTGCCGGGATATCCGGGGCTGCAATGGGGTCAGTCGTCGATGCACAAACTGCTGCGGCGCTGGAAGCGCCAGCGTCCCGATGTGCTGTATATCGCCACGGAGGGACCGCTCGGGTTATCGGCCCTGCGTGCGGCGCGCCGTTTGGGGATATCGGTGGTCAGCGGTTTTCACACCAATTTTCAGCAATACACCAGCCAATACGGGCTCGGTCTGCTGACGCGGATGCTCACGCATTATCTGCGCTGGTTTCACAATCGCTCGGCCATGACGTTGGTGCCGAGCGTCAGCCAGCGCCTGGAACTGGAACGGCGGCATTTCGAGCGCTTGGCGCTGTTGTCGCGTGGTGTGGACAGCCAGTTGTTTCATCCGAGCAAACGGCTGAATGCCTTGCGTGAGCAATGGGGCCTGTCCGAGCAGGACATTGCGGTGATTCACGTAGGACGACTCGCGCCGGAGAAGAACCTTGGCCTGCTCAAACGCTGCTTCGAAAACCTGCGTGACACTTATCCACAGCGCAATCTGAAACTGATCGTGGTCGGTGACGGACCGCAACGGCTGGCGCTGGAAAAGGATTTGCCCGGGGCGGTTTTCTGCGGTGCGCAGCGCGGTGAAGCGTTGTCGGCGCACTATGCGTCTGGTGATTTGTTTCTATTTCCGAGTCTGACCGAAACCTTCGGCAATGTGGTGCTGGAGGCACTGGCCTCGGGACTGGGTGTGGTGGCTTACGATCAGGCTGCGGCGGCGCAGCATATTCGCCATGGCTACAACGGCGTGCTGGCGATGCCTGGTGATGAGCAAGCCTTTTGCGAGGCGGCGGCATGGTTGCTGGAAGAGGATGAGAGGTTGCGCTGCGTGCGCCTGAATGCGCGCCAGCATGCGAGTCGCCAGGGCTGGCCGGCGGTTATCGAGCAGTTTGAAAAGCATTTGCGCGGGGCTTGTGTGGGGGAGCAAGTGGTGCCGAATGCGCAGACATTGCCCTGATTCTCTGCTGACGTTAGAACCGCCTTCGCGAGCAAGCTCGCTCCCACAGGGGATCTCCAGTGAACACAAATTTTGTGAACAGCAGAGAAACCTGTGGGAGCGAGCTTGCTCGCGAAGGGGTCAGTGAGAACGCCGCTTAAACCAGCGTCATCAACGCCTCACGGCTGAACGGCAAAATATCCTGCTCACGCCCTTCGCGGACTTTCTGCGCCCAATCCGGATCGACCAGCAACGCACGCCCCACCGCCACCAGATCGAACTCCTCTTTATTCAGACGCTCCAGCAGATTCTCCAGACTGGCCGGTTGCGCGACCTTGTCGGTGTTGACCATGAATTGCAGGAACTCGCCATCAAGGCCAACACTGCCAACGGTGATGGTCGGCTTGCCGGTGAGTTTGCGGGTCCAGCCGGCCAGGTTCAGCTCGGAACCGTCAAATTCCGGCTCCCAGAAGCGGCGCGTCGAGCAGTGGAAAATATCCACGCCAGCGTCAGACAGCGGCTTGAGGAATTCACCCAGCGCTTGCGGGGTTTGCACCAGACGCGCCGTGTAGTCCTGCTGTTTCCATTGCGAGAAACGGAAGATGATCGGGAAGCCTTCACCGACCGCCGCACGCACGGCTTGAATCAATTCAATGGCGAAACGTGAACGGTTGGCCAGGCTGCCACCGTATTCGTCGGTGCGCTGGTTGCTGCCCTCCCAGAAAAACTGGTCGATCAGGTAACCGTGGGCGCCGTGGATTTCCACGCCGTCCATGCCGATGCTCTGTGCATCTTTGGCCGCTTGGGCGAAGGCTGCGATCACATCCTGAATGTCTTGTTTAGTCATGCCGTGCACCACGACCTGACCGTCCTTGATTTTTTCCGACGGACCGTAACCCGGCACGCTGGCGTCCGGCTCGGTGCCGATGCGACGCACGCTGCCCACATGCCACAGTTGCGGAACGATCTTGCCCCCTTCGGCGTGAACCGCATCGACGACCTTCTTCCAGCCGGCCAATGGCGCGTCGCCAAAGAACTGCGGCACGTTCGGATAGCCATTGGAGGCAATGTGGCCGACGGTAGTGCCTTCGGTGATGATCAGGCCAACGCCGGCGGCCGCGCGACGACGGTAGTACTCAATGACTTTCGAATTAGGCACGCCGCCCGGGGAAAAGGAGCGAGTCATCGGCGCCATGACCACGCGGGTCGGCAGTTCGAGGGCACCGAGTTGGAACGGTTTGAACAGGGCTTGAACCGGCATTGGAAGGCTCCACAGGGAATGACTTTATGACGGCGATAATATGGACAGTCAAAGGCTTTGAACAGCACTATTGATTTGAATGATCAAGGATCAGAAACGAAAAGATCGCAGCACCGGCAGGCCCTTTAAGAGCTGCCGAAGGCTGCGATCTTTTGATCTTGCTGTTTCAGCTCAGCGCTTTTTCAATCGCATGCACAATGGTCGGATCATCCGGCGCCGTGCGCGGCGAGAACCGGGCCAGCACCCGGCCGTCCTTGCCGAGCAGAAACTTCTCGAAATTCCAGGTGATGTCCCCAGGAAACTCCGCCCCCTCGCCCGCCAGCAGACGGTAGAGCTGGTGACGATCATGACCGTTGACTTCGAGCTTGCTCGACAACGGGAATGTCACGCCATAGTTGAGGCTGCAGAAATCCTGAATTTCCTTTTCGCTGCCTGGTTCCTGGCCGGCAAACTGGTTGCACGGCAGGCCCAGCACGCTGAAACCTTTGCCTTTGTATTGCTGATAGAGGTTTTCCAGCGCCGCGTACTGTGGGGTCAAGCCGCATTTGGAGGCGACGTTGACCACCAGCACGACTTGGCCCTTGAACGGCGCCAGCGGTAGCTCCTGACCATCCAGGGCTGTCAACTTAAGGTCGTGAAAAGCACTCATGACGAACTCCAAGATTCCCGTGTTCTACTCGAAACAGCCACTTGGCGAGGTCACCAAGGACAGCCGCGGACTAAAAAGGCGCCCGCAGGCGCCTCTCCAGTACTCGAAGCTTAGCGCAGAAAATCAGTGGTGATGGCCACCTTCGCCATGGACGTGGCCATGAGCGATTTCTTCCTGGCTGGCATCACGGATGTCAACGATCTTCACTTTGAAGTTCAGGCGCTGACCGGCCAGTGGGTGGTTGCCATCAACGGTCACGTCATCGCCGTCGAGGTCACGGATGGTGACGATTTGCATCTGGCCGTCCGGCGCCGAAGCGTGGAACTGCATGCCGACTTCCAGCTCGTCAACGCCTTCGAACATGCTGCGGCTCAGGGTGCTGACCAGCTCGGCGGCGTATTCGCCGTAAGCGTCTTCCGGCTCAACGGAAACTTCCAGCTCGTCACCAACAGCTTTGCCATCCAGAGCTTTTTCCAGGCCCGGGATGATGTTGCCTGCGCCTTGCAGGTAGACCAGCGGAGCGCCGCCGGCGGAGCTGTCGATGACCTCACCAGCGTCGTTGGTCAGGGTATAGTCGATGGAGACAGCCTTATTGGCGGCGATCAGCATGGGGCGAGACCTTTTGCATAAGAATATAGAAAGGCCAAGTTTAGCGAAGCAATCGCGCGAAAGCGAACACAACCCGGACAAACGGGTTTCGACGATCGCAGGCTTTCATCAGGACGAGGACGGTCACTGGGTCGTCGAGCTTTCCTGTGGCCACACCCAGCACCTGCGCCATCAGCCGCCCTGGCAATCGCGCGCCTGGGTGCTGGACCCGGCGCAACGTATTGAAAAAATAGGCCAACCCTTTGCCTGCGGTTGGTGCGCACAAGGCTCGGTTAGCGATAACCTTGGCGACTGAATTTCGGTAGGTCGTCAGCTATAGGCGATCGCCATTGCCATGCAACTTTAGAGAATTCGCATGCAAACTTTTTTTATCGCGCCCACCGATTTTGGTGTGGGTCTGACCTCCATCAGCCTCGGGCTGGTGCGCACGCTTGAGCGAGCCGGGCTGAAAGTCGGTTTCTTCAAACCGATTGCCCAGCCGCATCCGGGTGACACCGGCCCCGAGCGTTCCACCGAACTGGTGGCGCGCACCCACGGGTTGAAACCGCCACAACCGTTGGGCCTGGCGCACGTCGAGCGGATGCTCGGCGACGGTCAGCTCGATGAGCTGCTCGAAGAAATCATCACGCTGTATCAGCAAGCCGCCATCGGCAAAGACGTGCTGGTCGTCGAAGGCATGGTGCCGACCCGCAGCGCCAGTTATGCCGCGCGGGTCAACTTGCACCTGGCCAAAAGCCTGGATGCCGAGGTGATTCTGGTCTCGGCGCCAGAAAACGAAGTACTCGCCGAACTCTCCGGCCGTGTCGAATTGCAGGCGCAATTGTTCGGCGGCCCGAAAGACCCGAAAGTCCTCGGGGTGATCCTCAACAAGGTCAAGACCGAAGAGAGCATGGACGCCTTCGCTGCGCGCCTGAAGGAGCATTCGCCGTTGCTGCGCAGCGGTGATTTCCGCCTGCTCGGCTGCATTCCCTATCAGCCGGAACTCAACGCACCACGTACCCGTGACGTTGCCGACCTGATGGGTGCACAAGTGCTTAATGCCGGTGATTACGAAACCCGCCGAATGACCAAAATCATCATCTGCGCGCGAACCATGCGCAACACCGTCGAGCTGCTCAAGCCCGGCGTGCTGGTGGTGACGCCGGGCGATCGCGACGACATCATCCTCGCCGTCAGCCTCGCCGCGATCAACGGTGTGCCGCTGGCGGGCCTGTTGCTGACCAGCGACACCCTGCCCGATCCGCGCATCATGGACCTCTGCCGTGGCGCGTTGCAGGCCGGTTTGCCGGTGCTATCGGTGAGTACTGGCTCCTACGACACCGCCAACCTGCTCAACGGCCTGAACAAGGAAATCCCGATTGACGACCGCGAGCGTGCGGAGATCATCACCGATTTCGTCGCCAGCCATCTCGACGCCAAATGGCTGCACCAGCGCTGTGGCACGCCACGGGAAATGCGCCTGTCGCCGGCGGTGTTCCGCTATCAGTTGATCCAGCGTGCGCAAGCGGCGAACAAACGCATCGTCCTGCCTGAAGGCAGCGAGCCGTTCACCGTGCAAGCGGCGGCGATCTGCCAGGAACGCGGGATCGCCCGTTGCGTGTTACTCGCCAAACCGGAAGATGTCGAAGCAGTGGCCCGCGCCCAAGGCATCGCCTTGCCGCCAGGGCTGGAGATTCTTGATCCAGACCTGATTCGCGAGCGCTACATCGAGCCGATGGTTGCCTTGCGCAAGACTAAAAGCCTCAACGCGCCGATGGCCGAACAGCAACTGGAAGACACCGTAGTGATCGGCACCATGATGCTGGCGCTGGACGAGGTCGACGGCCTGGTCTCGGGCGTGATCAACACCACTGCCAACACCATTCGCCCGGCCCTTCAGTTGATCAAGACTGCGCCGGGCTGCACGCTGGTGTCGTCGGTGTTCTTCATGCTCTTCCCAGAGGAAGTGCTGGTTTACGGCGACTGCGTGATGAACCCACACCCGAGCGCCAGCGAACTGGCCGAGATCGCCCTGCAAAGCGCCGACTCGGCGGCTGCATTCGGCATCATTCCGCGCGTGGCGATGATCAGTTACTCCAGCGGCGAATCGGCCACTGGCGAAGAGGTCGAGAAAGTCCGCGAGGCCACCCTCCTCGCCCACGAACAACAGCACTCGCTGCTGATCGACGGCCCGCTGCAATACGACGCCGCCGCCAACGCAGAAGTCGCCCGGCAACTGGCACCAAACAGTCAGGTGGCCGGTCGCGCCACGGTGTTCGTCTTCCCCGATCTAAACACCGGCAACACCACGCACAAAGCCGTACAACGCAGCGCCGATTGCGTCAGCCTCGGGCCGATGCTGCAAGGCTTGCGCAAACCGGTGAATGACTTGCCACGCGGCGCACAAGTCGATGACATCGTCTACACCATCGCCCTCACCGCGATTCAAGCCGCCAACCGACCTATGGATGTGTAAATGCTGGATTTTCTACCTGCACCCGTGCGCGGCGTGATCGCCTCGCTGCTGTTGGCACTCAACACCATTCTGCTGTGCTCGTTTCTGTTCTGCGTGGCGCTGATCAAAGTGCTGCCGTTCGACTTTGCCCGGCGTGCCTCGCTGTGGTTGATGAGCCACACCCACGAAGCGTGGATCAGCAACAACAAGGGCTGGATGAATCTGGTGCGGCGCACCCGCTGGCACATCAGCGGTCTGCAAGGTCTCGACTATCAGCACTCATATCTGATCACCAGCAATCACCAGAGTTGGGTCGACATTCTGGTGCTGCAATACGTGCTCAACCGCCGTATTCAGCCGCTGAAGTTTTTCCTCAAGCAGGAATTGATCTGGGTCCCGGTGATTGGTCTGGCCTGGTGGGCGCTGGGCTTTCCGTTCATGAAGCGCTACTCCAAGGCCTACCTCGCCAAGCATCCGGAGAAGAAAGGCAAAGACCTCGAAACCACCCGCAAGACGTGTGCGAAATTTCGCGATAACCCGGTGGGGATTTTCAACTTCGTCGAAGGCACACGCTTCACCGAAGGCAAGCATGCGCAGCAGCAGTCGCCGTTCAAATATCTGCTCAAGCCCAAGGCTGGCGGGATCGCCTTTGTGCTGGATGCAATGGGCGAGCAACTGGAGTCGATCGTCAACGTGACCATCCACTACCCGGCCGGGCGTCCGGGGTTCTGGGATTTGCTCTGCGGCAATGTGCGCGATGTGGTGGTGCACTTTGAAGAGCTGAAGATTCCCCAGCAGTTCATTGGCAAGAACTACGACCAGGACGGCGAGTATCGCCTGCAGTTCCAGGGCTGGATCAATCAACTGTGGCTGGACAAGGATGCGCTGCTCGAACAGATGCACCGCGAATACCCAGCCAAACACTGATCCCTTGTAGGAGTGAGCCTGCTCGCGATAGCGGTTGATCAGCTTGCAAAGATGTTGAATGAGATAACGCTTTCGCGAGCAGGCTCGCTCCCACAGTTTTGATCGCCGTATGCCCGAATAAAAAAGCCCGCCGATGATTGCTCATCGGCGGGCTTTTTGTTTGTAGCTAACGCTTAGATCGCGCCACGCTTGCGCAGCAGATCCAGCACTTGCTTGACGCTGTCTTCCAGACTCAGCGTTTGCGTGTCGATCACCAGATCGGCATTCAGCGGCACGTCGTACGGGAAGGATTCGCCCGGGATGTTGTCGCCAGCGGCGGCATACAGACCTTGCGGATCACGCTCGGCGCAGACAGCCGGCGAGGCCTGTACGTAGACCGTCAATAGACGATCCTTGCCGATCAGGTCCTTGGCCTGCTCGCGACCTTCAGCGCTTGGCGCGACGAACGCGGCCAACGTCAGCAAACCGGCTTCGTTGAACTGACGCGCGACGTGCGCGGCACGACGCCAGTTTTCGGTACGGCCGGCGCGATCCTGTGGCAGACCTTTGTTCAAGTCATGGCGCAGGTTCTGACCATCCAGTACAAACACCGCACGACCCATGTCGAACAACTTGCGCTCGACGGCGTAAGCCAGCGTGCTCTTGCCCGCGCCCGACAGGCCGCTGAACAGCACGGTCGCCGGTTGCTGGCCGAAGCGCTGGGCACGTTCTTCAGTGGCCACGTGCGCCAGTTTGCCGTGATGCGTGGCAGTGCCATGCGTCACCGGTTGCGCGACGATCATGCCGGCGCCGACGGTGCCGTTGGTCAAGCGATCAATGACGATGAACGCGCCGGTGGTGCGGTTGCTTTCGTAACCGTCGAGGGCGATCGGCGCGTCCAGCGCGATCTTCACCTTGCCGATTTCGTTGAGCTGCAACGCGCTCGCCGGGCCTTCTTCCAACGTGTTCACGTCGACCTTGTTGACGATGCTGGCAATCGAACCCGGCACGTAACTGGTGGCGCGTTTGATGTCGTATTTCTTGCCCGGCAGCATCGGCTCTTCAGCCATCCACACCAGCATCGCTTCGAAGCTGTCGGTGACCGGCGGCACGTTGTCGGCATGCACCAACAGGTCGCCACGGGAGATGTCGATTTCGTCTTCCATGGTCAGCGTCACCGCTTGACCTGGACCGGCGTGCTCCAGCTCACCTTCGAAGGTGACGATGGATTTCACCCGGCTGCTTTTGCCCGACGGCAGCACCACGACTTCGTCACCCTTGTGCACGATGCCGCTGGCCAGGGTGCCGGCGAAACCACGGAAGTTCAGGTTCGGACGGTTGACGTACTGCACCGGGAAACGCAGATCGGTGAAGTTGCGATCGCCCGCGACTTCCACGGTCTCGAGGATTTCCATCAGCGACTGGCCGGTGTACCACGGCGAGCGCTCGGACTTGTTCACCACGTTGTCGCCCTTGAGGGCAGACATCGGCACGAAGTGCATGCTGGTCGGCTTCATCTTCAAGCCTTCGGCGAACTTCAGGTAGTCAGCCTTGATCGACTCGAACACGCCTTCATCGAAGTCTTTCAGGTCCATCTTGTTGATGGCGACGACGATGTGTTTGATCCCCAGCAAGGACGCAATGAAGCTGTGGCGACGGGTCTGGGTCTGCACGCCGTAACGCGCGTCGACCAGAATGATCGCCAGGTCACAGGTGGACGCACCGGTGGCCATGTTGCGGGTGTACTGCTCATGGCCGGGGGTGTCGGCGATGATGAATTTGCGTTTGGCGGTGGAGAAATAGCGGTAGGCGACATCGATGGTGATGCCCTGCTCACGCTCGGCCTGCAGACCGTCGACCAGCAATGCCAGATCGATGTCGTCACCGGTGGTGCCGACTTTCTTCGAGTCGCGGGTGATCGCTTCGAGGTGATCTTCGTAGATCATCTTCGAGTCGTGCAGCAGGCGCCCGATCAGGGTGCTCTTGCCGTCATCGACGTTACCGCAGGTCAAAAAGCGCAGCAGTTCTTTACGTTCGTGCTGGCCCAGGTAGGCGAGGATGTCCTCGCTGATCAAATCAGATGCGTGCGACATGACAGCCCCTTAGAAATAGCCTTGACGTTTTTTGTCTTCCATCGAGCCGGCGCCATCGTGGTCGATGACACGGCCCTGGCGCTCGGAAGTTCGCGTCAGGAGCATTTCCTGAATGATGTCCGTGAGGCTTTCTGCCTCGGACTCCACCGCGCCCGTCAACGGGTAGCAGCCAAGGGTACGGAAACGCACTTTCTTTTTGACGATGCGAGCCTTGTCCTCATCGGACAGGTGCTCGAGGATGCGCTCGTCGTCGATCATGATCAGCGTGCCGTTCTTCTCGATCACTTCGCGTTCAGCGGCGAAGTACAGCGGCACAATCGGGATGCCTTCGAGGTAGATGTACTGCCAGATGTCCAGTTCGGTCCAGTTCGACAGAGGGAATACGCGAATGGATTCACCCTTGTTGACCTTGCCGTTGTAGACGTTCCACAGCTCCGGGCGCTGGTTTTTCGGGTCCCAGCGGTGCTTGCTGTCGCGGAACGAGTACACGCGCTCTTTGGCGCGGGATTTCTCTTCATCGCGACGGGCGCCGCCGAACGCTGCGTCGAAACCATGTTTGTCGAGCGCCTGTTTCAGGCCTTCGGTTTTCATGATGTCGGTGTGCTTGGCGCTGCCGTGGGTGAACGGGTTGATGTTCTGCGCCACGCCATCGGGGTTGATATGGGTGATCAGGTCCAGGCCCAGTTCTTCGACCATCTTGTCGCGGAACTTGTACATTTCCTGGAATTTCCAGCGGGTGTCGACGTGCATCACCGGAAACGGCAGTTTGCCCGGGAAGAACGCCTTGCGTGCCAGGTGCAGCATCACGGCGGAGTCTTTACCGATGGAGTACAGCATCACCGGGTTATCGAACTCGGCGGCCACCTCGCGGATGATGTGGATGCTTTCCGCCTCCAGCTGTTTCAGATGCGTCAGTTTGTCGACCATGGCTACTCACGAAAACTTTCTTATGAACGGCCAGCGGGCCGTGTTCGAGCGAGGAATCCTAGCACAGCGACCTTCTTCTAATCAGGACGCCAGCTAGAACGAAAGGGCATATGAATATGCCCACCAGTTCGGCCGATGAGGGCCCATGTGGGAGCGAGCTTGCTCGCGAAAGCGGTGTGCCATTCAACAATGAAGGCGACTGATACGGCCTCTTCGCGAGCAAGCTCGCTCCCACAGGGATTTGCGGTGGTTTTCAGATCGGGTTAGGACAGTCGATGAAGATGTGTTCGACAGCAAAGCGCTTCGCCAGATAGTCGCCCAGGGCCTGTACGCCGTAGCGTTCGGTGGCGTGGTGGCCGGCGGCGATGAAGCTGATGTCGTTTTCGCGGGCGCTGTGGAAGGTCTGCTCGGACGCTTCACCGCTCAGGTACAGGTCGACGCCTGCCGCGACGGCCTGATCGATATAGCCCTGACCGCCACCGGTGCACCAGCCTACTCGGCGAATCATCGGGCTGCCCTCGATCAACAGCGGTTCGCGGCCCATGACTTCTTGCACCTTGCGGGCGAAATCGCGCGCGGTCATCGGATCCTTCAAAGACCCGACCAGACCGACAATTTTCAGATTGTCCGGATCCAGCGGACCTTCAACGGTGATGTCCAGTTGGCGAGCAAGCTGCACGTTATTGCCAACATCCGGATGCAGATCCAGCGGCAAATGGTAAGCGAGCAGACTGATGTCGTGCTTGAGCAATGTCTTCAGTCGACGCTGCTTCATGCCTGTGATGCACGGGTTCTCGCCCTTCCAGAAGTAACCGTGGTGCACCAGCACCAGATCCGCCTCGGCTTCGACGGCAGCATCCAGCAACGCCTGACTGGCGGTGACGCCGCTGACGATGCGCATCACTTGCGGCCGGCCTTCGACCTGCAAGCCGTTGGGGCAATAATCGGCAATTTTCGAGCTGCTGAGGTAACGGTCGGCTTCTTCGACGAGGGTGCTGAGGGCAACGGCCATGAAAGACTCCTAAATATCCCGTTCAGAGGCGCGCGCGGCCTCGTATAATGCGCGACATTATGGGCGGTCTGACCCCGCCTGCAACTTTTCCAGGACGTGCTTAATGCTCAAGGCGCTGCGTTTTTTCGGCTGGCCGTTGTTGGCCGGTGTGCTTATCGCTCTGTTGATTATTCAGCGTTACCCGCAGTGGGTCGGGCTTCCGAGCCTCGACGTCAACCTGCAACAGGCCCCGCAAACCACCAGCGTGCAACAGGGCCCGGTGTCCTATGCCGACGCGGTGACCATTGCCGCGCCTTCGGTGGTCAACCTCTACACCACCAAAGTCATCAACAAACCGGCGCATCCGCTGTTTGAGGATCCGCAGTTTCGGCGCTTCTTCGGTGACAACTCGCCAAAGCAGAAACGCATGGAATCGAGCCTCGGTTCAGGCGTGATCATGAGCCCGGAAGGCTACATTCTGACCAACAACCACGTGACCAGCGGCGCGGATCAGATTGTGGTCGCCCTGAAAGATGGCCGCGAAACCCTCGCGCGCGTCATCGGCAGCGACCCGGAAACCGATCTCGCGGTGTTGAAAATCGATCTGAAAACCCTGCCGGCCATCACTGTCGGCCGCTCCGACAACATTCGCATCGGCGACGTTGCATTGGCCATCGGCAACCCGTTCGGCGTTGGCCAGACCGTGACCATGGGCATCATCAGCGCCACCGGGCGTAACCAGTTGGGCCTGAACAACTACGAAGACTTCATCCAGACCGACGCGGCGATTAACCCGGGTAACTCCGGCGGAGCGCTGGTCGATGCCAACGGCAACCTTACCGGCATCAACACGGCGATCTTTTCCAAGTCCGGTGGCTCGCAGGGCATCGGCTTTGCGATTCCGGTGAAACTGGCAATGGAAGTGATGAAGTCGATCATCGAGCACGGTCAGGTAATTCGTGGCTGGCTCGGCATCGAGGTGCAGCCGCTGACCCAGGAACTGGCCGAGTCGTTCGGCTTGTCCGGGCGTCCGGGGATTGTCGTCGCGGGGATCTTCCGCGATGGCCCGGCGCAGAAGGCCGGCCTGCAACTGGGTGACATTATTTTGAGCATCGATGGCGAGCCGGCCGGAGATGGTCGCAAGTCGATGAACCAGGTCGCGCGGATCAAGCCGACTGACAAAGTGACGATCCAAGTGATGCGCAACGGTAAAGAGCTGAAGCTCACCGCGGAAATCGGCCTGCGTCCGCCACCGGCGCCGGTGAAAGAAAAAGAAGAATAAAACTTCGTTCGCGCCAAGCGCGCTAATAAAAGACATTCTCAACAGGCATGTTATATTGTTTCAATTCTAAGAGTTGGAACAACATAACATGTCGTCTCGAACAAAGGCTTCCCTGCTCGGCCTGAGCCTTGGTCTGCTGGTCGATCCAGCCTTCGCCGAAGAACCCAAGCCGCTTGAACTCGACGCCATCAGCGTCATCTCCGACTACGAATCGCCGACCGGCCCGGTCAAAGGCTACCGCGCCACGCGCTCGTCCAGCGCGACCAAAACCGACACGGCGATCCGTGATATCCCGCAGGCGATCAGCGTAGTGCCCGCCAGTGTGCTCAAGGATCTGGGCAGCACCAGTGTCGAGCGCGCGCTGGATTTCGCCGGCGGCGTATCCAAGCAAAACAACTTCGGCGGCCTGACGCTGTACGAATACAGCGTGCGCGGCTTCACCACATCGGAGTTCTACAAGGACGGTTTCAGCGCCAATCGTGGTTATCCGAGCACGCCGGACGCGGCGAATATCGAGCGCATCGAAGTGCTCAAAGGCCCGGCCGCCAGTCTGTATGGTCGAGGCGATCCCGGCGGCACGGTGAACATCGTCACCAAAAAACCGCAGGCCGAAGCCTTCACCACTCTGCAAACCAGCGCCGGCAGTTGGGATCGCTATCGCACCGCGCTGGACGTCAACACACCGCTGGATGATGAGGGTGATGTGCTGTCGCGAATCAACCTCGCGGTTGAGGACAACAACAGTTTTCGCGATCACGTCGACAGCCAGCGCGTATTCGTCGCGCCCTCGATCAGCTGGCAATTGAACCCGGACACGTCGCTGCTGGTGGAAAGCGAAATCGTTCGTCACAGCTCGACCTTTGATCGCGGCATCGTCGCGCCAAACAATAAATGGAGCGGTGTTTCGCGCTCGACTTTCCTTGGCGAACCCAACGACGGCAACATCGATAATCACAACAATCTGCTTCAGGCCACGCTGGAACATCACCTCAACGACAGCTGGAAGCTGCGTCTGGCCAGTCATTACAAGGAAGGAAAACTCTGGGGCGATGCTTCGGAAAGTCGTCCATTGAACGCCAACGGCCACACCATCAACCGCCGCTATCGCGAGCGCGACACCAATTGGCACGACAGCATCACCCAACTGGAACTGCGCGGTCTGTTCGATCTCGGCCCGTGGCAACACGAATTGCTGATTGGCACCGAATACGAAAACTTCCGCAAGAACGAGCGCGTCACCACTATTGCTGGCGGCCCCTACGCCATCGACATCTACAAGCCGATCTACGGCCAGCCGAAACCCAACGGCGCGCGGTCGGGCACTGACTTCTTCGAACAGATCGAAAGTCATGCACTGAACCTGCAGGACCAGATCGTCTTCACCGACAAACTGCGCGGAATGATCGGCGCACGCTTCGAGCATTTCGATCAGCACATCGACGATCACAGCCGCAACGCCACCAGCAACCAACGCCACGACGCGCTCACCCAGCGGGTCGGCCTGCTCTATCAATTGACGCCGGAAACCGGATTGTTCGCCAACGCCTCGACCTCGTTCAAACCGAACAATGGCCTCGACGCCGCCGGCAAATCCTTCGACCCGGAAGAAGGCGTCGGCTACGAAGTCGGGATCAAGAACGAGCTGTTCGACGAACGCCTGAGCAGCACCCTCGCCTTCTTCCACATCGACAAAGAAAACGTTCTCGCCCTCGACCCGGCCACCGACACCAGCCGCGCCATGGGCAAGGCACGCAGTCGCGGCTTCGATTGGCAGGTCACCGGGCAAGTCACCGATGCGGTGCGAGTCATCGGCGCCTTCGCCTACATCGACGCCGAAGTGACCCAGGGCGACGCGGTGATTCCCACCGGCAGCCGCATTCTCGGCGTGGCCAAACGCAGCGGCAGTCTGCTCGGGGTTTATGAGTTTCAGGATGGCCATTTGCGTGGCTCGGACATCGGTGCAGCGTTCACCTACGTCGGCGATCGCTCGGGAGAATCCGGCAGCGACTTCGAATTGCCGGCGTATCACACCGTCGACCTGCTCGCGCATTACAAGGCCAGCGATAACGTCACTGTCGGCCTGAACCTGAACAACCTCTTCGACGAGAAGTATTACGAGCGCTCCTACAGCAACTACTGGGTCAACCCCGGTGAGCCGCGCAATTTCACCGTCAGCCTGACTCTCAACCTGTAAAAGGACGTCACCATGCAATACGGCAAATCCCTTGTACTTATCGCCGCGCTGTTCGCCGGTCAGGTCTCGGCCCATGGCCTGTGGACTGAGCAACGGCGCGGCAATATCGAAGTGGTCTACGGTCATGGCGCTGAGGACAACGCGTTCAAGGCGCAGAAGATCAGCGGCGCGTGGGCTTACGACGCGAGCGGCAAGATGATT
Source organism: Pseudomonas sp. 29 (assembly GCF_002754355.1). NCBI lineage: Bacteria > Pseudomonadati > Pseudomonadota > Gammaproteobacteria > Pseudomonadales > Pseudomonadaceae > Pseudomonas > Pseudomonas sp. 29. The sequence goes on along the minus strand of NZ_PEEY01000001.1, from coordinate 3,946,143 downwards.
CCGGTGAGCGTCGAGCGCCTGACGGATCACGCACGACTGAAACCACTGAAAGCTCCGGCCGTCCTGGCCGTGGCGCTGAACAACGGCATGTGGTCGCAGACTGCTGACAAAAAGTGGGTCAACGAAGGCCGGAGCAAAGTGCCGGGCGCTGTCGAAGCGACGCAGACGTTCAAATACAGCCTGGCGATTTATCAGCCGGGAGCGACGTTGCCCAAGCTTGATCAGATCAAGTTGCTGATTCTTCCGGAGGTTGATCCGCTCACCGTGGGGCCAGGGAAATCATTACCGGTGCGGGTGCTGCTCGATGGCAAACCGGCGGTGGGGGTGAAGTTGATTGGCGATTATCGCAGTGCACCGAACACGTTGAGCACCGAGACTGACAAGGATGGTCGGGCGCAGGTGTTGGTGAGGAATGAAGGGTTGAATGTGATTGCGGCGCAGATTGAAGTGCCGGTGAAGGACAGCGCGGATGTGAACAGTCGCGGCTTGTTTAGCTCACTGACCTTCCTTGGCGAAGCGCATCACGAATAAGAGCAGACCCTCACCCCAGCCCTCTCCCGGAGGGAGAGGGCTGGGGTGAGGTGTGAGACTTCATGCATCGACCTGAAAGACCAGGTCGATTATGGATTCAATACAAATCGTGCACGTCGACGAAACTCTGCAATATCCCCCAATCAATCCCCTCTCCCTCTGGGCGGTCCGACGTTTCGGGAGGGCTAGGGTGAGGGGCTTTTGCTTTTATAGGTCGCCAAGCCCGTCGATCAACGCCTGATTCTGCTCCGGCGTGCCAATCGAAATCCGCAGGAACTGCGCAATCCGCTCCTGCTTGAAGTGCCGCACAATCACGCCCTGCTCACGCAGCTTGGCCGCCAGCCCCGCCGCATCATGCTGCGGGTGCCGAGCGAAAATGAAGTTCGCCGCCGACGGCAGCACTTCAAACCCCTTGGCCTGCAACTGTGCAATCACCCACTCACGGCTCTCGATGACCAGACGGCAAGTCTTGTCGAAATACTCACGATCTTCGAACGCCGCTGCCGCCCCGACAATCGCCAGACGATCCAACGGATAGGAGTTGAAGCTGTTCTTGATCCGCTCCAGCGCCTCGATCAGATCCGGATGCCCGACCGCGAAACCAACGCGCAAACCCGCCAGCGAACGCGACTTGGACAGGGTCTGCGTCACCAGCAGGTTCGGATAACGGTCCACCAGACTGATCGCCGTCTCGCCGCCGAAGTCGATGTACGCCTCATCCACAACCACTACCGAATCCGGGCTGGCCTTGAGTATCTGCTCAACCGCGTCCAGTGCCAGCAGGCAGCCGGTTGGCGCGTTCGGGTTAGGGAAGATGATCCCGCCATTCGGCTTGGCGTAGTCGGCCGGATCGATCTGGAACTGCGCGTCCAGCGGCACCGCATCAAACTCGATGCCGTACAAACCGCAGTAAACCGGATAGAAGCTGTAGCTGATGTCCGGGAACAGCAGTGGCTGATCGTGTTGCAGCAGACCGTGGAAGATGTGCGCGAGCACTTCGTCCGAACCGTTGCCGAGGAAAACCTGATTGCTCTGCACACCGTAATACTGGGCGACGGCGGTTTTCAGCAGGTCGCTGTTCGGGTCCGGGTACAGACGCAGGTTGTCATTCAGTTCGGTCTGCATCGCTGCCAAGGCTTTTGGCGACGGGCCGTACGGGTTTTCATTGGTGTTGAGCTTGACCAGTTTGGTCAGCTTCGGCTGTTCACCCGGCACGTACGGCACCAGATCCTTGACGAACGGGCTCCAGAATTTACTCATCGCTCAGTTCCCCTGCCCTTGTAGAAAGTCTTCGTCTTTGATGCGGTATTCAGCACTGCGCGCGTGGGCGCTCAGCGACTCGCCACGGGCCAATACCGACGCCGTTTTACCCAGCTCGGAAGCACCGGCCTCGGAGCAAAAGATGATCGACGAACGCTTCTGGAAGTCGTACACGCCCAGCGGCGAGGAGAACCGCGCGGTGCCCGAGGTCGGCAGCACGTGGTTCGGGCCTGCGCAGTAATCGCCCAGGGCTTCGGAGGTGTGACGGCCCATGAAGATCGCACCGGCGTGGCGGATCTGCGGCAGCCAGGCTTGCGGATCGGCGACCGACAATTCCAGGTGCTCAGGGGCAATGCGATTGGCGACTTCGATGGCTTGGGCCATGTCCTTCACGTGAATCAATGCACCACGGCCATTGATCGAGGTTTCGATGATGGTCGCGCGGTCCATGGTCGGCAGCAGTTTGTTGATGCTGGCGGCGACCTTGTCGAGGAACTCGGCATCCGGGCTGACCAGAACCGCCTGGGCGTCTTCGTCGTGCTCGGCTTGCGAGAACAGGTCCATGGCGATCCAGTCCGGATCGGTCTGGCCGTCGCACACCACGAGGATTTCCGAAGGCCCGGCGATCATGTCGATGCCGACCTGACCGAACACGTGGCGCTTGGCAGTGGCGACATAGATGTTGCCCGGGCCAACAACCTTGTCGACCTGCGGCACGCTTTCGGTGCCATAGGCCAACGCAGCGACGGCTTGCGCACCACCGATGGTGAACACCCGGTCGACGCCAGCGATGCATGCGGCCGCCAGCACCAGTTCGTTGATTTCACCGCGCGGGGTCGGCACGACCATGACCACTTCGGTCACGCCGGCGACCTTGGCCGGAATCGCGTTCATCAGCACCGACGACGGGTACGACGCCTTGCCACCCGGCACATACAGGCCTGCGCGATCCAGCGGCGTGACCTTCTGGCCCAGCACGGTGCCGTCGGCTTCGGTGTAGCTCCAGGAATCCTGCTTCTGTTTTTCGTGATAGCTGCGCACACGGGCCGCGGCTTTTTCCAGGGCTTCGCGCTGGGGCACGGTGATGCGGGTCAAAGCCAGTTCCAGACGCTCACGCGGCAGGATCAGGTCAGCCATCGAAGCGACTTCAAGGCCATCAAACTTCTGGGTGAACTCGACCAGCGCCGCGTCACCGCGTTCGCGCACAGCCTTGATGATGTCCAGCACGCGCTGATTGACCGAGTCGTCAGACACACTTTCCCAGCTCAGCAGATGATCCAGATGATGCGCGAAATCCGGGTCAGCAGCGTTGAGTCGGCGAATTGCAGTCGGTGCGGTCATAGCGAGAGCCTCATAGGAATGGCAAAAACTCAGGCGCCCTAACTTAGCAGTCGTTTCCGCTTGGGCACCTGAGATTCTGGCTATGAGGCGGATAGACGGGCGCGACTTAACGTCGCGCAGGTGAATCAGCCGCGGTGTCGCGATTCCACTGCGTTGCGCAGGGTATCGATCAACGCCTGGATTCGGGCGTGTTGCATTTTCATCGAAGCCTTGTTGACCACCAGGCGCGAGCTGATCGTGGCGATCAGTTCCTGAGGTTCCAGACCGTTGGCGCGCAGGGTGTTGCCGGTGTCGACCACGTCGATGATCTTGTCAGCGAGACCGATCAGTGGCGCCAGCTCCATCGAGCCGTACAGCTTGATGATGTCGACCTGACGGCCCTGCTCGGCGTAGTAACGCTTGGCCACATTGACGAATTTGGTCGCCACGCGCAGACGGCCTTTTGGCTCCGGCGCGCCGATCTTGCCGGCGGTCATCAGCTTGCACTGGGCGATCTGCAGATCCAGTGGCTCGTAGAGGCCCTGGCCGGTGTATTCCATCAACACGTCTTTGCCGGCAACGCCAAGGTCGGCCGCGCCATGCTCGACATAGGTCGGCACATCGGTGGCGCGCACGATCAGCAGACGAACGTCGTCCTGGGTCGTGGGAATGATCAGCTTGCGGCTCTTGTCCGGATTCTCGGTCGGCACGATGCCCGCTTCGGCAAGAAGCGGCAGGGTGTCGTCAAGGATGCGGCCCTTGGACAGTGCGATGGTCAACATGGGAAACGTCAGTCCTTATCAAGGTACTCATGTCCGGTCGCAATCGGCGCCGGACACACATCGAGCCGGAAACCGGCTCGACTCTTAAAATCAGTGGACACGTCCCTGTGTCCCAATGCAGCAATCAGCCCGGAACGCGACGGATCTTGGCGCCCAGCATCTGCAGTTTTTCTTCGATGCACTCGTAACCACGGTCGATGTGGTAGATGCGGTCGATCAAAGTATCGCCTTCGGCAACCAGTGCCGAGATTACCAGGCTGGCCGAAGCACGCAGGTCGGTCGCCATCACTGGCGCGCCTTTCAGAACTTCAGTACCGGTGACGATGGCGGTGTTGCCTTCGACCTGGATCTTTGCGCCCATGCGGTGCAGTTCGTACACGTGCATGAAACGGTTTTCGAAGATCGTCTCGATCACGGCACCGGTGCCTTCGGCAATGGCGTTGAGCGAGATGAACTGCGCTTGCATGTCAGTCGGGAACGCCGGGTATGGCGCGGTGCGCACGTTGACCGCTTTCGGACGCTTGCCGTGCATGTTCAGCTCGATCCAGTCTTCACCGCAGGTGATTTCTGCGCCGGCTTCACGGAGTTTTTCCAGAACGGCTTCGAGGATGGTCGGATCAGTGTCCTTGACCTTGACGCGACCGCCGGTCACGGCAGCGGCGACCAGATAGGTGCCGGTTTCGATACGGTCAGGCATGACCTTATAGAAAGCCGAACCCAGACGCTCGACGCCATCAATAGTGATGGTGTCAGTACCAGCGCCGGACACCTTGGCACCCATGGCGTTGAGGAAGTTCGCCAGGTCAACCACTTCAGGTTCACGGGCGGCGTTCTGCAACACGCTGCGGCCCTTGGCCAGTGCAGCGGCCATCATGATGTTCTCGGTACCGGTCACACTGACGGTGTCGAAGAAGAAGTGTGCACCGCGCAGGCCACCTTCAGGCGCCTTGGCCTTGATGTAGCCGCCTTCAACGTCGATCACCGCGCCCATGGCTTCGAGGCCACGGATGTGCAGGTCAACCGGACGCGAACCGATAGCGCAACCGCCAGGCAGTGCCACTTCGGCTTCACCGAAACGGGCAACCATCGGGCCCAGTACCAGGATCGACGCACGCATGGTTTTCACCAGTTCGTACGGCGCGATCAGGGTCTTGATGGTGCGCGGGTCGATTTCGACGCTGAGTTTTTCGTCGATCACCGGCTCGATGCCCATGCGACCGAACAGCTCGATCATGGTGGTGATGTCGTGTAGGTGCGGCAGGTTGCCAACGGTCACCGGGCCATCGCACAGCAGGGTGGCGGCCAGGATCGGCAGGGCGGAGTTTTTTGCGCCGGAAATGCGGATCTCGCCATCAAGACGAGCGCCACCGGTAATAATCAATTTATCCATAAGAATCTCGACGCCCTTAGGCTCAGGTGCGCTCGGCCCAGGCCGCGCTGCTGAAAAATTTCATAGTGACCGCATGGATGCTGCCATCGGTGATCCATGGGTTCAAATGGGCATAGACCTGCTGCTGACGCTTCACCGGGCTCAACGCCGCCAGTTCATCGCTAATCACGTTCAGCTGGAAATTGCAGCCTTCGCCCTCAACTTCTACCAACGTTCCGGGCAGCTTTCCTTCAAGGAAGCTCTTCACTTCTACGGCCTGCATGCTCAACCTCAATCGGCGCCCTGTGCGCACGGGTCGGACATCATACAAAAAAGCCCCGCGCCTGCGAACCCCGCATGGCAGGACTCTGACGGGGGGCTTCTTTAGAGATGTGGGTTCAGGGGTGCGCCAACAGTTCGGTCAGTTCACTGACCTGAGCAATTTCGCGCATATCTTCGGGCATCGCACGGATGCTGACAGCCTTGCCGGCCGCATTCGCATCGCGCATGAAGCACAGCAGCAACGATAAACCGACGCTGCTGGACTTCTTCACCGCCGAGCAATCGATCACCAGCGAAGAGGCCTTGCTGGACTTGATCAGCGCCTGGCCTTGCTTGCGCAGGTCAGCGCCGGTGCGATAGTCCAGCACTCCGCTAAGCAGAAGCTCGTCGACATCACTCATACGAACTGCGGCCTCATTCATTGCGCGGGGTTCTTTTCGGTGGCTTCTTTGGCCTTGGCCACTTCCCCGGCCCAACCATTGATGGTCTTGTCCAGATCGTTGCCATTGCGCTGCATCGCGTCGGCGAACTGATCGCGGAACAGTTTGCCGATGTTGATGCCGTTGATGATCACGTTGCGCAGTTTCCACTCGCCGTTGATCTTCTCCAGCGTGTACTGCACAGGATAGATTGCGCCGCTGCTGCCCTTGACGGTCATGTTTACGCTGGTGCGATCGCCCGATTCGTCCTTGGCAGGGTCAACGGTGATGCCCTGGTTGTTGTACTCAAGCAGAGCGTTGCCGTAGAACTGGAACAGGCCTTTCTTGAAGTTTTCCTGGAAGGTCTGCATCTGCGCAGGCGTGGCCTTGCGCGAGTACTTGACCGTCATGATGCTCTTGGAAATGCCTTCGGCATCCACCACGGGCCCGACGATATTGTTGAGCGCCGTGTAGAAATCCGTCGGGTCCTGCTTGTATTTCTCTTTGTTGGCAGCCAGGTCGGCCAGCAACCGGGTGGTGGTGTCCTGCACCAGATCATGTGCCGAAGTCGCAGCAGCCACGGCGTTACCCATCAACGGCAAGGCCGCCAACAGCACCAACAGGCTGCGTCGCAAGATAGAGATCATTCAAAAGCTCCTCATTTGGCGTCTTTGCTAACGGTATTGAGCAGGAATTTACCGATAAGGTCTTCCAGTACCAGTGACGACTGCGTGTCATGGATGGTTCCACCATCCTTCAGCGGTTTGTCTTCTCCGCCTACGCTGATACCGATGTACTTCTCGCCCAGCAGACCAGCGGTCAGGATAGACGCTGTGGAGTCGGTCGGCAGGTTGTCGACCTTTTTATCCACTTGCAGGGTGACCCGACCGGTGAAGCTGTCGCGATCCAGATCGATCGCCGTGACCTTGCCGATGGTCACACCGGCCATGGTCACTTTGGCTCTGACCGTCAAACCGGCGATATTGTCAAAGTAGGCATAAAGTTTATAGGTGTCGGTGGTCGACGTCGGAGACAGACCACTGACCCGCAAAGCAAGCAGCAACAAAGCCAGGATCCCTGCCAGCAGGAACAGGCCGACACCGATTTCCAGGGTGCGGTTTTGCATCAGAAATCTCCAAACATCAAAGCGGTCAGAATAAAGTCCAGGCCGAGCACTGCCAGCGAGGCAAACACCACGGTCTTGGTGGTAGCACGACTGATGCCCTCGGAAGTGGGCTCACAGTCATAGCCTTGGAATACGGCAATCCAGGTCACTACAAAGGCGAAAACAATACTTTTGATCACGCCATTGAGCACATCACTGGTGAAATTCACGCTGTTCTGCATGTTCGCCCAATAAGAGCCTTCATACACACCCAGCCAGTCGACAGCCACCCACGAGCCGCCCCAGATGCCTACCACGCTGAAAATCATCGCCAGCACCGGCAGAGAAATGAAGCCGGCCCACAGGCGCGGAGCAATGATGTACTTGAGCGGATCGACACCGATCATTTCCAGGCTGGACAGCTGTTCGGTGGACTTCATGTTGCCGATCTCGGCGGTCAGTGCCGAACCGGCACGACCGGCGAACAACAGCGCCGTCACCACCGGGCCGAGTTCACGCAGCAGGGTCAGCGCAACCATCTGCCCCACCGCCTGCTCCGAACCGTAGCTCGACAGAATGCTGAAACCCTGCAGCGCCAGCACCATGCCGATGAAGATCCCGGAAACAACAATGATCACCAGCGACATTACGCCGACCGAATGCAGTTGCTTGACCAGCAGGCCGAAGCCACCACTGATGCCACCGCGACCCAACAACGCGTGAAACAGAAACAGCGTCGCACGACCGAACACCGCGACGGCATCGATCGCCGCCTCGCCGAACCGGCGTACGCGTTCTATTAATGAAATTCTGCGCATCAGCGCTTCCCCAGAAGATCTGCGCGGTAATCCGTCGCTGGAAAATGGTACGGCACCGGGCCATCGGGATCGCCGGTCATGAACTGACGGATACGCGGCTCGTCCGAGTTCATCAACTCGTCCGGCGTACCCTGCCCCAGCACCTGACCATCACCGACGACATAGATGTAGTCGGCAATGCTCGCGGTTTCGGCCAGATCGTGGGACACCACGATACTGGTGATCCCCAGTGCATCGTTGAGCAGGCGGATCAGGCGGACCAGCACGCCCATGGCGATCGGGTCCTGCCCGACGAACGGTTCGTCGTACATGAGGATCTGCGGATCGAGCGCAATCGCTCGCGCCAGTGCGACGCGGCGCTTCATGCCACCGGACAGTTCGTCCGGCATCAGCTCGATGGCACCGCGCAGACCGACCGCCTGCAATTTGAGCAGGACGATGTCGCGGATCATTTCTTCCGGCAAATCAGTATGAACACGCAGGGGGAAAGCCACGTTCTCGAAAACATCGAGATCGGTGAACAGTGCGCCGCTTTGAAACAGCACACCCATGTGCTTTCGCGCATCGAACAGATCGCTGCGCGAAAGCGCAGGCAGGTTCTGGCCGTTGACCCAGACTTCGCCGCTGGCAGGGCGCAGTTGTGCCCCCATCAATCGCAGCAGCGTGGTCTTGCCACACCCGGAAGGTCCCATGATGCCGGTGACCTTGCCGCGCGGGATGCGAATATCGACGTTATTGAAAATGCTGCGCGCACCGCGCTTGAAGGAGACTCCCTTCAGCTCGACCGCGTAGGCGTTATCGGCACTCATCTAAACTCCTTGCGATGCAGCCTCTCACTCGGACGCCTGTCTTTACTTAAAAAGTACGTACATCCCGGGCAGGCCGAACTGGCGGCGAACTATATCACTGCAAAGGCTACGCGCCCAAGGCTTGTACCAGCCTGTGTTCGGCGATATGACAGGTGCGCAGGCTCTTTTCCCGGGTTTTGGTAACGAGTAATGACAAAGCACGACGAACTTGCGTGAGGCTTTGCAACATAACCGCTATAATCGCCGCCTTTTCATCGGGCTATACGATTTCTGACATGAGCCAATCCAGCGACCTGATTCAATCGGCACAACGCACCATCCAACTCGAAGTGGAAGCCGTACAAGGCTTGTTGCCCCATATCGACGCCGATTTCGTACGCGCTTGCGAGATGATTCTGGCCAGTAAAGGCCGTGTAGTCGTGGTTGGCATGGGCAAGTCCGGGCACATCGGCAACAAGATTGCAGCCACCCTGGCCAGCACCGGCACCCCGGCCTTTTTTGTCCACCCGGCCGAAGCCAGTCATGGCGACATGGGCATGATCACTCGTGACGATGTGATTCTGGCCCTGTCGAACTCCGGCTCGACCAATGAAATCGTAACCCTGCTGCCGTTGATCAAACGTCTGGGCATCCAGCTGATCAGCGTCACCGGCAACCCGCAATCGCCGCTGGCCAAGGCTGCCGAGGTCAATCTCAATGTTCATGTCGAGCATGAAGCCTGCCCGCTGAACCTGGCACCGACCTCGTCGACGACCGCAGCACTGGTCATGGGCGATGCGCTGGCCGTGGCACTGCTGGAAGCACGCGGCTTCACCGCCGAAGATTTCGCTTTCTCGCACCCGGGTGGCGCCCTCGGCCGTCGCCTGCTGCTGAAAGTGGAAAACGTCATGCACGCCGGACAAGAGTTGCCGCAAGTCCAACGCGGCACGCTGCTCAAGGACGCACTGATGGAAATGACCCGTAAAGGTCTGGGCATGACCGTCATCCTTGAAACCGACGGTAAACTCGCCGGGATCTTCACCGACGGCGACTTGCGCCGCACGCTGGATCGCAGCATCGACATCCGCAGCGCCACCATCGACCAGGTAATGACGGCCCACGGCAAGACTGCCCGCCCGGAAATGCTGGCCGCCGAAGCCCTGAAAATCATGGAAGATCACCGAATCAACGCATTGGTAGTCGTAGACGAGGAAGATCGCCCGGTCGGCGCCTTCAACCTCTCCGACCTGCTGCGCGCAGGAGTCATGTAATGAGCAACGATCTGCTGCAACGCGGCAAAGCGATCAAACTGGCGGTTTTCGACGTCGACGGCGTCCTCACCGACGGGCGCCTGTACTTCCTTGAAGACGGCAGCGAGTTCAAGACCTTCAACACCCTCGACGGTCAAGGCATCAAAATGCTGATGAACGCCGGCGTGCAGACCGCTATCATCAGCGGCCGCAAGACACCCGTCGTTGAACGTCGAGCGAAAAACCTGGGGATTCCCCACCTGTTTCAGGGCCGTGAAGACAAACTGGTCGTGCTCGACGGCCTGCTTGCGCAACTGGGCCTAAGCTATGAAGAAGTCGCCTACCTCGGTGACGACCTGCCTGACCTGCCGGTGATCCGCCGGGTAGGCTTGGGCATGGCCGTGGCCAACGCTGCCGATTTCGTCCGCGAACACGCCCATGGCGTTACCCACGCCCGTGGTGGCGAAGGTGCCGCCCGCGAATTCTGCGAATTGATCCTGCGCGCCCAGGGCCGCCTCGATGCGGCCAACGCCGCGTACCTGTGAGCCAAACCATGTTCAGCAAAAAATTTCGTAACTTCCTGCTGTTCGGCTGCATCGCTGCGATTTTCGCAGCGGTCGGCTATTGGAATATCAGCCCGGAACGCTTTCTCGACAAACCACCGGTCACCTCGGTTGAAACGCCTATCGACTGGTATGCAACCAACACGCATACCCTGCAATACCTGCCGGATGGCAAGGTGCAGTATGAGATGACGTCCGAAAAAGCCGAGCACGTGAAGGCAACCGACGTCACGCTCGTGACCAAACCCGACCTGAACATGTATCGCGGAACAGAATTTCCGTGGCACGTTACCAGTGAGCGCGGTGAAGTGAACTCAGGCGGCACCGAAGTCGAACTGATCGACTCGGTACGCGTTGCGCGCACCGATGAAAAGAAGCGTGACATCCTGATCACGTCCACTCGCATGACCGTGTTCCCGCAGCAGGAATATGCGCAGACCGAGCAACCCGTTAGAATCGACGGCGCTGGCGGTGTATCGACTGGCGTTGGAATGAAAGCGTACCTGAAGGAAAGCAGGATACACCTGCTATCGAACGTAAGAGGACAGTATGAGGCTCGTTAAAACCCTCCCTATTTTGCTCAGTCTGGGCGCAGCACTGGGAAGCGTGAGCGCCTGGGCTCTGCCGAACGATCAGCAGCAACCTATCCGCATTCAGGCCGACGACGCCCAACTGGACGACAAGAACGGCATCGCCACCTATAAAGGTGATGTGATCATCACCCAAGGTTCGATGATCGTTAAAGGCAACACCGTCACCATGACTCGCGCGCCGAATGGAGATATCGACGTGGTGACCTCCGTGGGCAACCTGGCTTATTTCGAGCAGTTGCAAACCCAGGGCGACACCAAACCGGTTCAAGGCTACGGCGTGACGATTCAATACCATGCCCAGCAAAACCGCGTCGTGCTGATCGACAAGGCCAAGGTCGTCGACAAAGACGGCAACGTCACTCAGGGCGAGAAAATCGTCTACGACACCGTGAAGAAACTGGCCAGCGCTGGTCGCGCTACCGGCAGCAAGGTCACCGAAACGCGTCCGCGCATCGACATGGTGATCCAGCCGAAGAAGAAAACCGACGAGAAAACCCAGTAATGGCAACTCTGAAAGCTCAGCACCTGGCCAAGGCCTATAAAAGCCGCCAGGTCGTGCGTGACGTCAGCCTGTCGATCGACAGCGGCCAGATCGTCGGCCTGCTCGGCCCGAACGGTGCCGGCAAGACCACGTGCTTCTACATGATCGTCGGCCTGGTACAGGCCGATCAGGGTCGCGTGCTGATCGACGATCTGGACGTCAGCCACCAGCCGATGCACGGTCGCGCCAAGGCCGGTATCGGCTATCTGCCGCAAGAAGCGTCGATCTTCCGCAAACTGTCGGTGGCCGACAACATCATGGCCATCCTCGAGACCCGTCAGGAGCTCGACAAGGCCGGCCGTCGCAAGGAGCTGGAAAGCCTGCTGCAGGAATTCCACATCAGCCACATCCGCGACAACCTTGGCATGAGCCTGTCCGGTGGTGAACGCCGCCGAGTGGAAATCGCTCGCGCGCTGGCAACGGCACCGAAATTCATCCTGCTCGACGAACCGTTCGCCGGTGTCGACCCGATCTCGGTCGGCGACATCAAGCAGATCATCCACCACCTCAAGGCCAAGGGCATCGGTGTATTGATCACCGACCACAACGTCCGTGAGACGCTGGACATCTGCGAAACCGCTTACATCGTCAACGATGGTCAACTGATCGCCGAAGGCGATGCAGAAACCATCCTGGCCAACGATCTGGTCAAGGAAGTGTATCTGGGCCACGAGTTCCGCTTGTAAGCGTAACAGTGCCCGGTGCGCCGCCCGGGCGCTGTATCGATTCAAGCAGGAATTAATACGCTTTAATTGTTACAGCGCTCTAGGCAAACACTTCAGTTTCAGGCATATAATTTGCTTAAGTTTGGCGCCCCGGCGCCCTGTAGTGGATGGCGCATAGCGCCGGCGAATAAGGTGTTAAGCCCCTGCCATGAAACCATCGCTAGTCTTGAGAATGGGCCAGCAGCTGACGATGACACCGCAGCTGCAACAGGCCATCCGCCTGCTCCAATTGTCGACCCTGGATCTGCAACAGGAAATCCAGGAGGCTCTGGAATCCAATCCGATGCTCGAACGCCAGGAAGAAGGCGAAGACTTCGACAATTCCGACCCTATGGCCGACAACGCCGAACAGAAGCCCAACACCGAGATCCAGGAACCCTCGTATCAGGAAACCGCGCCGACGGTGGACAACCTGGAGGAAGGTGACTGGAGCGAGCGTATCCCCAACGAACTGCCGGTCGATACCGCCTGGGAAGACGTCTATCAGACCAGCGCCAGCAGCCTGCCCAGCAGCGATGACGACGAATGGGACTTCACCACCCGCACGTCCGCCGGCGAGAGCCTGCAAAGCCACCTGCTGTGGCAACTGAACCTGGCACCGATGTCCGACACCGATCGCCTGATCGCCGTCACCCTGATCGATTGCATCAACAATCAGGGCTACCTGGACGAAACCCTCGAAGAAATCCTCGAGGCGTTCGATCCGGAACTCGACATCGAACTCGATGAAATCGAAGCCGTCCTGCACCGCATTCAGCAATTCGAACCTGCTGGTATCGGCGCGCGCAACCTTAGTGAATGCCTGCTGCTGCAATTGCGTCAGCTACCCGCCAAGACGCCTTGGCTGGCTGAAGCGAAACGTTTGGTCAGCGATTACATCGACCTGCTCGGCAGCCGCGATTACAGCCAGTTGATGCGCCGCATGAAGCTCAAGGAAGACGAGCTGCGCCAGGTCATCGAACTGGTGCAAAGCCTCAATCCGCGCCCTGGCTCGCAAATCGAATCCACTGAAGCCGAATACGTTGTCCCTGACGTCATCGTGCGCAAGGACAACGAGCGCTGGCTGGTCGAGCTGAATCAGGAATCGGTGCCGCGTCTGCGCGTCAACGCCCAGTACGCCGGTTTCGTCCGCCGTGCCGACACCAGCGCCGACAACACCTTCATGCGCAATCAGTTGCAGGAAGCCCGCTGGTTCATCAAGAGCCTGCAGAGCCGCAACGAAACCCTGATGAAAGTAGCCACCCAGATCGTCGAGCATCAGCGCGGTTTTCTGGAGTACGGCGACGAGGCCATGAAACCGTTGGTTCTGCACGACATCGCTGAAGCGGTCGGCATGCACGAATCGACCATTTCCCGGGTGACCACACAGAAATTCATGCATACCCCGCGCGGTATTTATGAACTGAAATACTTTTTCTCCAGCCACGTCAGCACCTCCGAAGGCGGCGAATGCTCGTCCACGGCGATCCGCGCGATCATCAAAAAACTGGTTGCCGCGGAAAATCAGAAAAAGCCGTTGAGTGACAGCAAGATCGCTGGTTTACTGGAGGCACAAGGCATTCAGGTGGCTCGCCGCACCGTCGCCAAGTACCGCGAATCCCTCGGGATCGCGCCTTCGAGCGAACGCAAGCGGTTGATGTAAGCCACGTTACAGCGTTCCAGTGGCAGGCTATCCAGCCTGCCGCTTTATGCACTGGCAACGAAGGAGAAGCTGTATGCAAGTCAACATCAGTGGACACCAACTGGAAGTGACCGAACCTCTGCGCACCTACATCAACGAAAAACTCGACCGATTAGAGCGCCATTTCGACAAGATCACCAACGTGCAAGTCACGATGTGCGTCGAAAAGCTGAAGCAGAAAATCGAAGCCACCTTGCATATTCCCGGCGGAGAAGTGGTTGCCAATGCCGAGCATGACGACATGTATGCCGCCATTGACCTGCTGACCGACAAGCTGGATCGCCAACTCAAAAAGCATAAGGAAAAGACCCAGAGCCTCCTCCAGGGCGCGACCGGTCGATAACCCCCCATTCCATGATCCGACTTGAAAGTATCCTGACCCCCGGCCGTTCCCTCGTGAACGTGCCGGGCGGCAGTAAAAAGAAAGCCCTCGAACAAATTGCCAACCTGATCGCCCGCGAAGTGGCGGATCTGGAGATGCAAGATGTCTACGAGGCACTGATTGCCCGTGAAAAACTCGGTTCCACCGGTTTTGGTAACGGCATCGCCATTCCCCATTGCCGCCTCAAGGGTTGCACAGCACCGATCAGTGCGCTGATGCACCTTGATGCTCCGATTGATTTCGACGCCATTGACGGCGCACCGGTTGACCTGCTGTTTGTTTTGCTGGTCCCGGAGGCTGCCACCGATGCGCACCTGGAGCTGCTGCGCCAGATCGCCAGCATGCTCGATCGCAAGGAAGTGCGTGAAAAACTGCGCAGCGCTCCAAGCAATGAAGCGTTGTATCAGGTTGTCCTGGACGAGCAGAACGGGCACTAATCATGCGCTTGATCATCGTCAGTGGCCGTTCCGGCTCGGGTAAAAGTACGGCTCTGGATGTCCTTGAGGACAACGGCTATTACTGCATCGACAACCTGCCCGCAGGCTTGCTGCCGGAACTGGCCGAACGCGCGCTGATTCACACGGAACTGGCGCAGCCGCTGGTAGCCGTGTCCATCGATGCGCGCAACCTGCCGAGCCACCTGACACGCTTTCCCGAACTGCTTGAAGATGTCCGGGCCAAACACATCCAGTGCGACGTCCTGTATCTGGACGCCGACGAAGAAACCCTGCTCAAGCGTTTCTCCGAAACCCGCCGTCGTCACCCGCTGAGCAACGCCAACCGCTCACTGGCCGAGGCGATCCAGGATGAAACCGCCCTGCTCGGCCCGATTGCCGACCTCGCGGACCTGAAGATCAACACCACCAATTTGAACCTGTACCAGTTGCGCGACTCCATCAAGCTGCGTCTGCTGAACCAGCCGGAGCCGGGGACCGCATTTCTGGTCGAGTCCTTCGGCTTCAAGCGCGGCATGCCGGTGGATGCGGATCTGGTGTTCGATGTGCGCTGCCTGCCCAATCCGTACTGGAAGCCGGAACTGCGCGCGCAATCGGGTCTCGATGCGCCGGTGGCTGAATACCTGGCGGCACAGCCGGAGGTCGAAGAAATGTTTCAGGACATCTTCACCTACCTGCACAAGTGGCTGCCGCGCTTCGCCGCGAGCAACCGCGCTTACGTCACCATTGCCATTGGCTGCACCGGCGGGCATCACCGCTCCGTCTACCTGACCGAACGTCTGGGTCAGGCCCTGCAGAAAACCCTGAAGAACGTCCAGGTTCGCCACCGCGACCTCACTTAAAGGATTCACACCGCGATGCCTGCTCTGGAAATCGAAATCATCAACAAGCTGGGCCTGCATGCCCGCGCATCGGCCAAGTTTGTCGGGGTGGCCGGGCAGTATCCGGATTGCACGATCAGAGTGGGCCGTACACCAGAGACCACGGTTGATGGCAAAAGCATCATGGCGATGATGATGCTAGCGGCTGGCAAGGGCACCAAGATCTATCTGAGCACCGAAGGGCATCAGGAACAGGAAGCGCTGGATGCGCTGGTGGCGTTGATCAACAACTACTTCGACGAAGGCGGCTGACAGCCAAAGTCAAAAGATCGCAGCCTGCGGCAGCTCCTGCATTGGAATACGTTCCCTGCAGGAACTGCCGCAGGCTGCGGTCTTTTGCTCTGCTTCAACCCAACGCCGTATCCATCACCATCATCAGACAAAACCCGATCAACAGGCCAAGACTGGCCAGTTTGTCATGACCATTGCGTCGCGACTCGGGAATCACTTCATGGGTCACCACCAGCAACATCGCCCCCGCCGCCAGAGCTAGTCCTAATGGCAACAACACCTGCGCCAGACTGACCAGCCACGCACATAACAACGCAAACACCGGTTCGACCAGACCTGACGCCGCACCGATCAGGAACGCCCTGACCCGCGACATCCCCGCCCCGGCCAACACCAACGCGATCACCAGACCTTCCGGGACATCCTGCAAAGCGATACCCATGGCCAGGCTGTCCGCATCCGGCATGCCGCCGCCAGCAGAAACGCCGACAGCCATGCCTTCAGGGATGTTATGGGCAATGATGGCGAACACGAACAGCCAGATCCGTGGTGGAATCACCGGATGCTCGACGGTGCCGACGAGCATTTCCGGGGACGCGCCGGAAACCTTGCGATCGACCAGATACAGCCCGAACGCACCCAGCATGATGCCGAAGCAGGTCAGGCCGCTGGCACCCCACGGTGTCAGTCCGAGGCTTTCGGCGGCAGCAATGCCCGGCACGATCAGCGAAAACGCCGTCGCCGCCAGCATCACCCCGGCACCAAAACCCAGCAAGGTATCACTGAGCGTCTGCGGCATCCGCCGGATCACCAGCACTGGCACAGCCCCGAGCGCCGTGCCGAGGGCGCAGATCGCGCCGCCCTGCAACGCGCGCAACAGCCTCGGCTCGAGATTCAGCCATTCCAGTCCGTGGGCGACCAGCAAAGTCATGCCCGCCAACAGCAACAGCGATCCCACTGCGTAACGAAACATACGCCCACTTCCGATCGCCAGCGTTTCAGTGCCCATAGTCAGCCTTGGATTGTTTTTATAGAAGACTTAAACCAGCGCAGCCTGATAACGCGCAGCGACTTCAGGCCAATTGATCACGCTGTAAAAGGCGTTGATGTATTCCGGCCGACGGTTCTGGTAGCGCAGGTAGTAGGCGTGCTCCCAGACATCGAGGCCGAGAATCGGCGTGTTGCCGTTCATCAAGGGGCTGTCCTGGTTGCCGCTGCTTTCCACCAGCAGTTTTTTCTCCGGGGTCACGCTCAGCCAGGCCCAGCCGCTGCCGAAACGGGTCAACGCGGCTTTGGTGAAGGCTTCCTTGAAGCTGTCGAGACCGCCCAATTGCTCATCGATGGCTTTGGCCAGCGCGCCGTCCGGTTTGCCGCCGCCGCTTGGCACCATCACTTCCCAGAACAGCGAGTGATTGGCGTGACCGCCGCCCTGATTGATCACTGCCGCACGAAGTTTTTCCGGCAGATCCTTGACGCTGGCGACCAGTTTTTCTACCGGCCATTCGGCGTATTCAGTGCCTTCTACGGCGGCGTTGAGGTTGTTGATGTAGGTCTGGTGATGCTTGGTGTAGTGGATCTCCATAGTCTGCGCATCGATGTGCGGTTCGAGCGCGTCGTAGGCGTAAGGCAAGGCAGGCAAGGTAAAAGCCATTTCAATGGACTCCATGGTGATGGGGGGCAGGTGCGCGGCGCGCATTGCCGGTATCCGGATGCAGCAGGCGTTGGGTGCGCGGGTATTCACCGTGCTCGCTGATGAAATTCAACAGCTCGACGTAAGTCTTGCTGCTCTGGCGCAGCGCCGCTTCACGCAAGGCGAGGCGCTGACGTTCGTCCTGCATGGTCTGCAACAAGCGTTGATGGATGGCGCAGAGGTATTCGGCGCTCTCCTCCGGCTGATTCAGGCGCAAGTGCAGATCGGCCAGGTTGTGGTGGGAGATGACGCAAGCCGCCACCGCTTCGTCGGCATCCGCCCAGCGTTCGAACAACACTTGCGCCAGGGCCAGGGCTTGCAGGTAAGCCTCACGGGCGTCGATCAGTTCGCCGAGCATGAAGCAGCGATTGGCCCGTTCGATCGTGCGTTTCCAGTGCTCCATGGTGAGCCTCCAAAGCGGTTGCGGGGTTTACACGCCGCCGGCGGTGAGTTTCTCGGGGTTGAGCAACTCTTCCAGTTGGCTGCGCGACAGGTCGGTGTGTTCCAGGGCGACGTCGATTACCGCACGGCCTTCCTTGTAGGCCTGCTTGGCGATTTCGGCGGCTTTCTGGTAACCGATGATCGGGTTGAGCGCGGTCACCAGAATCGGGTTGCGCGACAACGCTTCTTTAAGGCGCGACTCGTTCACCTTGAAGCTGGCGATGGCTTTGTCGCCGAGCAAGCGGCTGGAATTGGCCAGCAGCTCGATGCTGCTCAGCAGGTTCTGCGCGATGATCGGCAGCATCACGTTCAGTTCGAAATTGCCCGACTGACCGGCAATGGTGATCACCGAATCGTTGCCGATCACCTGCGCGGCAACCATGGCGGTGGCTTCCGGGATCACCGGATTGACTTTGCCCGGCATGATCGACGAGCCCGGTTGCAGGGCTTCGAGTTCGATTTCACCGAGGCCGGCAAGCGGGCCTGAGTTCATCCAGCGCAGGTCGTTGGCGATTTTCATCAGCGACACCGCAGTGGCCTTGAGCTGGCCGGAGACGGCGACGGCGGTGTCCTGCGAGCCGATCAGCGCGAACAGATCCTTGCCCGGGGTGAATTCCACGTCGGTCAATTGACTCAACTGGCGGCTGAAACGCGCGGCGAATTCAGGATGCGCGTTGATCCCGGTGCCGACCGCCGTGCCACCCTGCGCCAGGGATTGCAGGCTTGGCAGCAAATCCTGCAGATGACTGATGTTGGCCTTGAGCTGCTGCGCCCAACCGTTCAGCACCTGGCTCATGCGCACCGGCATCGCGTCCATCAAATGCGTGCGGCCGGTTTTGACGTGGTGATGTACGTGCGTGGCTTTGTGCTCGATCACTTGCACCAGGTGCAGCAGCGCCGGCAGCAGTTGTTCGTGCAGGGCCAGCGCAGCACTGACGTGAATGGTGGTCGGGATGATGTCGTTGCTGCTCTGGCCGCAGTTGACGTGATCGTTGGCGTTGACCGGCTCGCCGAGCAGACGGCTGGCCAGGGTGGCGATCACTTCGTTGGCGTTCATGTTGGAACTGGTGCCGGAACCGGTCTGGAAGATGTCCACCGGGAAATGCGGCATGAAGTCGCCTTCGAGCAAGCCTTGCGCGGCGTCGCTGATGGCTTTGCCCTGCGCGGCGCTGATCTGGTTGAGTTCAACGTTGGCGCGGGCGGCGGCGGCTTTGGCGAGGATCAGCGCGCGGATGAATTGCGTCGGCATCGGTTTGCCGCTAATCGGGAAGTTATCCACCGCGCGCTGGGTTTGCGCGCCGTAGAGAGCGTCCACCGGCACCTGCAGTTCGCCCATGCTGTCGCGCTCAATACGTGTCTTGGTCATCTGAAAATCCTTGCACCAGTTCAATAAGAGGAATCGAGGGCAGCAGTTCGCAGGTGGCGAGCTGCCAGGTATAGCGTTGCCAACGCTGGAGCCGGCATTTGCACAGGGACAGGCGCTCCATTTCACGCAGTGGACGCCAGGCTTGATCGAGACAGAAGCTGCGCCAATGCCACGGCAAGGCGATGTCGGTGGCCGTGTCGAGCAGCAGATGGAAGGAGGTTTCAGCGATGGTCCAGGGAGAAGTCGCCGTACAACAGGCCAGATACCGGCCCTCGGCCAGATAGTGTTCGATCAGGCGCGGTTCGTCGGGATCCATCGCGCAACGGATCTGGCGACTCATCCAGCGCCAGCTTTCGAGGTACGGCTGCTCGTGCAAGGCAGAACTCATGATCCGGGGCTCATCCGATAATGAGATTTATTATTAGATGATAATGAGAACCAAAACAAGAGCGTCGAACCATGCAGATCTCATTGTGAGAGCGAGCCTGCTCGCGAAGGCGTCGTGCCGGTCACCACTGCGGTCGGCCGTGAAATCGCTTTCGCGAGCAGGCTCGCTCCCACATTGGTTTTGTATGGAGCCAATAAAAAAGGCGCGCCACCCGATGAGGTGGCGCGCCTTTTGTGTGTGACGGCCGGGGTTTAGCTGCCCGCGACAGTCATCCGTTCGATCAACACCGAACCGGTCCGAATGTTGCTGCGCAGCTCCAGATCATTACCGACCGCGACGATCTGCTTGAACATGTCGCGCATGTTGCCGGCGATGGTCACCTCCTGCACGGCGAACTGGATTTCGCCATTCTCGACCCAGAAACCCGCCGCCCCGCGCGAATAGTCGCCGGTGACCATGTTCAAGCCATGGCCCATCAATTCGGTGACCAGCAAGCCACGGCCCATGCGCTTCAACAGTGCAGCCTGGTCTTCATCGCCATGGGTGACGAACAGGTTGTGTACGCCGCCTGCGTTGGCCGTGCTCGGCATACCGAGTTTACGTCCGGAGTACGTGCCAAGGATGTACGACACCAACTCGCCCTTTTCGACGAACGGTTTGGCATACGTCGCCAGACCATCACCGTCGTAGGAAGCACTGCCCATCGCGCGCATCAGGTGCGGACGCTCGTCGATGGTCAGCCATTCCGGGAACAGCTTCTGCCCCAGGGTGCCTTCAAGGAAGGACGACTTGCGATACAGGCTGCCACCGGACACCGCCGAGAGGAAACTGCCAAACAGACCACCCGCCAGTTCTGCGGAAAACAGCACCGGCACTTCGCAAGTCGGCACCGGACGTGCGCCCAGACGGCTCGCCGCCCGCTGCGCAGCACGCTGGCCGATGCTTACCGGATCCGCGAGCAAAGTGCCCTGACGGTTTACGTCATACCAGTAATCGCGCTGCATCTGGCCATTGGCCTCGGCAATCATCACGCAACTCAGGCTGTGCCGCGTCGATGCGTAGCCACCAATGAAACCGTGGCTGTTGCCGTACACGCGGCAGCCCTGATGAGTGCTGAGGGTGGTGCCGTCGGCATTCTTGATCCGCGCATCGGCGTCGAATGCTGCCGCTTCACAGAGCAAGGCCTTCTCGATGGCCTGCTCCGGGGTGATGTCCCACTCGTGGAACAGGTCGAAATCGTGCTGTTCCTTGGCCATCAACGCCGCATCGGCCAGGCCCGAGGCTTCGTCTTCGGAAGTGTGTTTGGCGATTGCCAGTGCGGCAGCGACGGTTTCGCGAATCGCATCCGGACCGGTCGCCGACGTGCTGGCCGAGCCTTTGCGCTGGCCCACATACAGGGTGATGCCAAAGCCCTGATCGCGGTTGAATTCGACCGTTTCGACTTCGCGCTGACGCACCGACGTCGACAGTCCCTGCTCCAGCGACACCGCGACTTCGCAGGCACTGGCGCCCTGACGCTTGGCTTCGGCGATGATCTGCTCGACTTGTTCCTGCAGTGCCGGCAATGCCTGCGGGCCGACGCTTTGAACTGCACTCATGCTCATCTCCACTCAAATTCTGCTTTCGGCTGGGGTCATCGAGCGACCGGGCCGGACAAGCGGCCCCCGACTGGTTATCATGGCGGCGTTTCTTTGCGGACTGCCACCATGGTTGATTCTTACGACGACTCCCTCGATACGGGAGAAAAAAGCAAATCTCAGGTCAAACGCGAGCTGCATGCTCTGGTTGACCTCGGCGAGCGCCTGACAACACTCAAGCCAGACTTGATCGCAAAACTGCCGCTGACCGACGCTATGCGCCGGGCGTTGGCCGATGCGCCCAAGCACACCGCGAACATCGCGCGTAAACGGCACTTGCAGTTCATCGGCAAACTGATGCGCGATCAGGACACTGACGCAATTCTGACCTTGCTCGATCAACTCGATGCCTCGACTCGTCAGTACAACGAGCGTTTCCACAATCTCGAACGCTGGCGTGATCGCCTGATCGCGGGCGACGATGCCGTGCTGGAAAAATTCGTCGTCGAGTATCCGGACGCCGATCGCCAGCAACTGCGTTCCCTGATCCGTCAGGCTCAGCACGAGGTTGCGCAAAACAAACCTCCTGCTTCCAGCCGCAAGATCTTCAAGTACATCCGTGAGCTGGACGAGACTCAACGCGGTCTGCGTTGATATTCGCCACCGGGTGGTCGCCCTGCGCGCCACCCGAAGCTCCACCTCCTCTTATGCGCCCGTGCCACCCACGGTGATCGCATCGATTTTCAGCGTCGGCTGACCGACACCTACCGGCACCGATTGCCCATCCTTGCCGCACGTGCCCACACCGCTGTCCAGCGCCAGATCGTTACCGACCATCGACACCCGGCTCATCGCCTCGGGGCCGTTGCCGATCAACGTCGCGCCTTTGACCGGCGCAGTGATCTTGCCGTCTTCGATCAGGTACGCCTCGCTGGTGGAGAACACAAACTTGCCGCTGGTGATATCGACCTGACCGCCGCCGAGGTTGGCGCAGTAGATGCCCTTCTTCACCGACGCGATGATTTCTGCCGGATCGCTTTCGCCACCGAGCATGTAGGTGTTGGTCATTCGCGGCATCGGCAGATGCGCATAGGACTCCCGGCGCCCGTTGCCGGTGCGGGCCACGCCCATCAGACGCGCATTGAGCTTGTCCTGCATGTAGCCCTTGAGTACGCCGTTTTCGATCAGCGTGGTGCACTCGGTCGGGGTGCCCTCGTCGTCGACGCTCAGCGAACCGCGACGGCCGCTCAAGGTGCCGTCATCGACAATGGTGCAAAGTTTCGAGGCAACCATTTCGCCCATGCGGCCGCTGTAGGCCGAACTGCCCTTGCGGTTGAAGTCGCCTTCGAGACCGTGGCCGACGGCTTCGTGCAACAGCACACCGGACCAGCCCGAACCCAACACCACCGGCAACGTACCGGCCGGTGCAGGAATCGCTTCCAGATTTACCAGCGCCTGACGCAGCGCTTCACGGGCATAGCCCATGGCGCGATCTTCGGCGAGGAAATAGCGGTAATCCGTACGCCCGCCGCCGCCATGCCCGCCACGCTCGCGACGGCCATTCTGTTCGACGATCACACTGACGTTGAAACGCACCAGTGGACGCACATCGGCGGCCAGACCGCCGTCGGTGGACGCCACCAGAATCCGCTCCCACACACCCGCCATGCTGACGCTGACCTGCTGGATACGCGGGTCAAGTGCGCGGGTGGCGACATCGATGCGCTTGAGCAGCTCGACTTTCTCGGCCCGGCTCAACACTTCCAGCGGGTTATCCGGCGCGTATAACTGTGCAACATCTTGAGTGGTAAACGCCTGGACTGTGCCGTTCTGCCCGGCCCGGGAGATCGAACGCGCGGCACGGGCCGCTGCGCCGAGGGCTTCGAGGGTGATCGCGTTGCTGTAGGCAAAACCGGTTTTCTCACCGGACTGCGCGCGCACGCCGACACCCTGATCAAGGTTGAAGCTGCCTTCCTTGACGATGCCGTCTTCCAGCGCCCAGGATTCGGAAATCTGGCCCTGGAAATACAGGTCGGCGGCGTCGATGCCGGGGCCGGCCAGGTCGCCGAGCACGCCTTGCAGGCTCTCGATCGTCACGCCGCCGGGCGCCAACAGGTGATCACTGACTGAGGACAACAACTCGCTCATAGGTTTACGCCTTAAATTCGTGTTCTGAGGCAGGCCGCTGTGCGCCCTGCGAGAAAAACCGCCGATGACGCGTCACCGGCATTCGCGCCCTGATGGACGCTTGTTCATTGCTATCGCGCTCGGCCAACAACACCGCTTCGCCTTGATCCTGACTCGCCAGCACCCGGCCCCACGGGTCGATGATTGCCGCATGGCCGAAGGTTTCTCGCGGTCCCGGATGGGTTCCGCCTTGTGCTGCGGCAAGCACATAACACTGTGTCTCGATGGCGCGTGCGCGAATCAGCACATCCCAATGCGCTGCGCCGGTCACCGCAGTAAAAGCTGACGGTGCGGTAATCAACTCTGCACCGGCGGCACGTAATTCGCTGTACAGCTCGGGAAAGCGCAAGTCATAACACACGGTCAGACCGACTCGCCCCACGGGCGTATCGGCAACGACAACGCCACTGCCATAAGCATAGTCATCGGATTCGCGATAACGGCCGCGATTGTCCGCCACATCCACATCGAACAGATGCAACTTGTCATAGCGTGCAACGATTTCGCCATGCTCATTGACCAGCAGCGAGCAGGCGTTGGCTTTGGCCGTCGGCTGATCCACTGGAGGCAACGGCAAGGTGCCGGCCACTATCCATAACTTGAGGTCGCGGGCGGTCTGTTTCAACCACGGCAGGATCGGCCCTTCGCCCAATGCTTCGGCGCGGCCGATATCAGCGATGTCGCGACGGCCCATGGCGGCGAAGTTTTCCGGCAGCACCGCCAGCTTCGCGCCACCGGCCGCTGCCTGTTCGAGCAGGCGCCGGGCCTGGGCCAGATTGGCCAGCACGTCGCTCTGGCTGACCATTTGAATCACCGCTAAAGACATGGCGAACTCCGCAAGAGATATGCGGCCATGCTACTCCATCGGTTCAGTGGCTGGCTGTTCAAAAAGGCTTGTCGAAGGTGATTTTCGGCTCTTTCCATGGGCCTTTGACGGTGTATTTCACACTGGCAAAGCGCGCCACGCGGTCACCGATCAGCTTGTCGATCAGGAACAACGCGCCGCCGACCGCCGGTGCGCCGACGATCAGCGCCGCAATCGGCAGGTTGTTGGTCACCGGCAAGGTCACCAGCAACTTGGCGTCCACCTGATCACCGACCAGATCCAGCGTACCGTCCAGCTCAATGTTGCTCGAAGGACCGGTCAGGCGAATCGGTTCACGGGTGACATACACACCGTTATTTGCCACCAACAGGCCTTTGACCCGGTCGTAGCTCAAGCCTTTGCCGAACAGATCGGAGAAGTCCAGACGCAGACGCCGGCCGATGGAGTTGAAGTTAAGCAGGCCAAACACTCGCAACGCCTGCGCACCGCCCTCCACTTCAACAAACTGACCTTTGTTCAACGACGCATCAAGAGTGCCGGAGAAGCGCTTGGTCGCCAGCCAGGCCGGCGAGCCCGGCCAACGGCCGTCGACGTCCATATGAAATTCTTCGCTGGTCACGCTCGGCGCAAAGCCCCAACCCTTGAGGACATCGGCGAGATTCTTGCCGCCAATCCGGCCCTTGAACCAGCTATTGGTCGCCCCCGGCGCACCTTCCCAGCCGCCGTTGCCCTGCAACAGGATGCCTTTGAGGCCCATATCGAGGTTGTTCAGGGCGATGCCTTTCGCGGTCGGTCGCACTTTGAGCGACCAGCCGCCGACCAGATCCGGCCCGAGAAACAGTTGATTGATGGTGATGTCCAGCGCCGGAATCTTCGTCGGATCGACCGACGCCAACGGGTCTGGCGAATTTTCGTCAGCCTGTACCGTCGGGTCCGGCGCTGGCAGTTTCACGTACTGCAAATTCACCGCAATCGGCACGCCCTTGGCGTCCGGCAGGCTCGCCGAGCCCTTGGCCTGCTGGCTGTCGAGAGCCAGATTCCATGCGCCCGGTTTGCGATTGACCTGCACTGAGGCCTGATCCAGCGTGGTCCCGAGTGCCGTGAGCTTGCCGACTTTGAAATCAGCACTGTTGAGCAATTGCTTGGCGCTGCCGCCCGGATCCTGCCCGGCGTATTTGTTCACCAGATCCTGCCACGGCGCGACGTCCAGTTCCGAGAGCACCCCGCGAACCCGCAAGCCTTTGGCGCCCGGCAGCACCGCTTCGCCGGCACCGAGAAACAATTCGCCACGGCCCTCGGCAAAATTGCTCGGAGGTGCCGCGAAGGTGAAATTGGCCAGTTGGTCGTAGTTGACCCAATAACGCCGCTCCTGCCCCTGCAAAGTCATGCGGAACACGGTATCGCGTCCGACATCTGCCGCCATACCGAACGGTGCCGGCAGATCCACCGCCACACCTTTCATGCTGGAGCTGACCATCAACTGGCTGTCGGCGCCGTCCAGATTCAATTGCAACTGATAAGGAATGGTCCCGGAAACCGGCAATGGTTGCGTCACGCCCAGCCAGTCGGTGAGTTTCTTCACTTCGACCTGACCGGATGCGGCAACCCGGGTCTTGAGCTTGCCGGGGCTGCCATCAGCGAAGATCTGCGCGGTCACCGGTTTGTCGAACGCCCGCGCGGCGATGTTCTGCCCGCTGAGTCCTTTGGCGCTGTCGAAGCGGAAATCACCCTTGAGTTGAGTCAGCTCAAGCTTCGGCTCGGCGAGTTTCAGGCGCGCATTGGCGGTTTTGAAGTCGACCAGAATCTTCGGCAGGTCGCCGCCCTTGTCCAGCGGGATGTCCAGTTTGAGCTTGCCTTGCAGATCACCCGCCCCTTCCCATCCGGCAAAGGTCTCACCGGTGCCGATCGGCGCTTCCTGAAGAATCTTCAAGCCATCCCCCAACCCACCGGCAAAGGCGCCATCGAGGAACATATGCGTATGTTGTCCGGCCGGCACATGGGGAATATTGACGAAGACATCGCTGACTTGAGTGTCGAGCAACTGGCCCTTGTCGGCCACGATCCGCACACCACTGTCTTCGATAAACACATCGCCACTGACCTTGCTTACGTGCGGCCAGCCCGGCTGGAACGCCAGTTCAGCGTCGTGCACTTTGAAGAACAGACTGATACTGCGATCGGCCTCCCCGGCATTTTTGCTCAGCGAACCCTGATACTGAAAGAAACCCTGATCGACTGCACCTTTGAGGATGGCCGTACGCAGCCACTCGTCGAGCGCCGGGCTGAGCACTTGAGGCAGGTACTTGGCCGTGTAGCGACCGTCGCCATCGACCAGACCGACCCGCAGGTCCATATAGTCTTCCTGACTATGGTCGAAATGCAGGCGTATCAGGAAATCGCCGGCAATCTTGCCTTCCTCGCCAAGCACCTTCAGGTACGGAGCGATCAGGGTGAAGCCGTCTTTGTCGAGCTTCCAGGTCAGCCGCGCATTGGCCTGAATGTACTGCCATGGCTTGGCGAAAATCGGGTCGAGGTGCAGGACAAAATCCTTGCTGTCCATGCGCAACTCGCCACCGTCCAGGTTGCCGCTGAGGCTACCACTGACGTTTCGTGCTGCCGGAGCGCCGTGATAGGCATCGAAACCAACATTGTCCAGATTGGTGGCGAAACTGAATTTGTTGCCATCGGTGGCATTGGGGCGAAAATCCAGCAGCACGTTGCGCAGCCCACCGGTGACTTTCAGATGGTCAACGGCCGTGGCGAAACCTTGCGGCAACGGCCCCAACGCATTGAGCAACGGAGTGATCGGAGTCAGATCGAGACGATCCGCCTGCAAGTGCCAGAGCTCGTCCACCTTGTCGGTCGCGCGCGTCTGCTTCAGTTGGACATGAGACTCCCAACGGTTTTCGCCAAAACTCATCGCCAGTGAATCGAGGGTAATGGTCGCACCCTCATCACTGTTCTCGTAGTAGGCATTAAGCGCCAGATTATTGATCTGGATCGGCTTGCGATCGGCATAGGCGCCGGTCAGTTGCGGAGCATTCAAGCGTAACGCGGCACTCTGCAGTGTGCCCTTGGCCCAATTGACCCAAAGTTCGCCACCGGCTTTGATCTCGGAAAAATTCCATTGTTGGGTAAGACGCTCTGGCAGCCACTTCGACCAGTCGCTTTGCGGCAGGCTGGCATAACCGTCCACCACACTGTCCTGCCATTGCTCCGGGCGAATCCGCGTGCGCAGGCTCAGTGCAACGGGCTGGCCATCCGGCAAGGTCAAACGCGCATCGAGCCGTTGACGGCTGGCGCCGGTTTTCAGATTGAGGCCGACATAGGTGAGGGTCAGCGGCGCGTGATCCAGCGGTTGCAGGGTCACCTGACTGTCGAGCACCGACAGTTGCTGAATCATTTGCGAGCGATTAAACAGTTGCTGCGGGTCGAGCGGCTGATCGTTCTGCACCGGCAGACCTTCCAGCGCCCAACTGCCGTCCTCGGCCTCCTTGAGGCTGATTTTCAGGCCGTTGAGTTCAAGATGGGCAATGCGCACTTCGCGCGCCAACAGGCTGGCCCAAAGATCCGGTACCGCGCGCACTCGATCCAGACGCAACGCATTGGCGCCAGCGCCGACCATTACATCATGGGCCAGCAGGATCGGCGCAAAACCGCTCCAGTTACCTTCAAGTTCGCCGATCTGCAACGGCATGCCAAGGGCGGCACTCGCCTTGTCTTCGATGTCGGCGCGATATTCGGCCACCAGCGGGGTCAGCTCACGACCGAGACTGACGTACAACGCCATCAACACCAGAACCAACGCGCACAGGCCCAGCCCCCAGCGGGTGAGTGTGGCCAGAATGCGTGTCAGACGCTCCATGTCAGTTGGCTCCCATGGCAAAAATACTGCGAAAAGCTGAGGCCAGCCGCGGTGGAATAAAAGTGACGCAGGGGATCAGAGCAGCACCACGTCATATTGTTCCTGGGAATACATGGTTTCCACCTGGAAGCGTATGGTGCGACCGATAAACCCTTCAAGCTCGGCGACGTTACCGGATTCTTCGTCAAGCAAGCGATCCACCACTTTCTGGTTTGCCAACACCCGGTAACCCTCAGCCTGATAGGCTCGCGCTTCACGGAGGATCTCGCGGAAGATCTCGTAACAGATGGTTTCCGCAGTCTTGAGTTTGCCGCGCCCCTGACAACTGCTGCACGGCTCGCACAGCACCTGTTCGAGACTTTCGCGGGTACGCTTGCGGGTCATCTGCACCAGGCCCAACTCGGTGATGCCGATGATGTTGGTCTTGGCGTGATCACGCTCCAGCTGTTTTTCCAGGGTGCGCAACACTTGGCGTTGATGCTCTTCATCTTCCATGTCGATGAAGTCGATGATGATGATCCCGCCCAGATTGCGCAGGCGCATTTGCCGGGCGATCGCGGTGGCCGCTTCGAGATTGGTCTTGAAGATGGTTTCTTCGAGGTTGCGATGGCCGACGA
Source organism: Pseudomonas sp. 29 (assembly GCF_002754355.1). Classification (NCBI taxonomy): domain Bacteria; kingdom Pseudomonadati; phylum Pseudomonadota; class Gammaproteobacteria; order Pseudomonadales; family Pseudomonadaceae; genus Pseudomonas; species Pseudomonas sp. 29. Next base: position 3,917,210 of record NZ_PEEY01000001.1, on the reverse strand, counting down.
AAGCTCCGGTGTTCACGTCGATGGTGGTCATGGCTTCCGCCGGATCCACCACCAGATAGCCACCGGATTTCAGCGGCACCTTGCGTTCGAGGGCTTTCTGGATTTCGTCTTCGACGCCATACAGGTCGAAAATCGGTCGTTCACCCGGGTAGTGTTCCAGACGATCGGCGATTTCCGGCATCAGTTCGGCGACGAACTGCGTGGTTTTCTGGAAGGTTTCCCGGGAATCGATGCGAATCTTCTCGATCTTCGGGTTGACCAGGTCACGCAGCGTACGCAACGCCAGACCGAGGTCCTCGTAAATCACGCTAGGCGCGGAGATGGTTTTGATCTGCTCGTTGATCTGGTCCCACAGGCGCCGCAGGTAACGGATGTCCATGAGGATTTCATCGGCGCCAGCGCCTTCGGCGGCGGTGCGCAGAATGAAACCACCGGCCTCCTTGATGCCTTCTTTGGCCACGCAATCGCTGACCACCTGCTTGAGGCGTTCGCGCTCGGCTTCGTCTTCGATCTTCAACGAGATGCCGACGTGGGCGGTGCGCGGCATGTACACCAGATAACGCGAAGGTATCGACAGCTGCGTGGTCAAGCGCGCGCCTTTGGAACCAATCGGGTCCTTGGTGACTTGCACCACCAGGCTTTGACCTTCGTGCACCAGCGCGCTGATACTTTCGACCGCAGGACCTTCACGTAGAGAGATTTCGGCGGCGTGAATGAATGCCGCGCGGTCCAGGCCGATGTCGACAAACGCTGCCTGCATACCCGGCAGCACGCGGACGATCTTGCCTTTATAGATGTTGCCGACAATCCCGCGCTTTTGTGTGCGCTCAACGTGGACTTCTTGCAGCACACCGTTTTCGACCACCGCCACGCGCGACTCCATCGGCGTGATGTTGATCAGAATCTCTTCACTCATGGCAGGATCTCGTTCAGGCGTGTTCACGATAATGGCCGCATCTGGATTCGTACGACGCTTATTGCGCGTTCAGGTTTTGCCAACAGGGTATGCCGAAATGGCCTAACAGTTCTGCGGTTTCGCAAATCGGCAACCCGACCACCGCCGAGTAACTGCCATTGAGGCCCGCGACAAACACCGCGCCGAGCCCCTGAATGCCATAACCACCGGCCTTGTCCCGTGGCTCGCCACTGGCCCAGTAAGCGGCCGCTTCCTCAATGCTGATCGCGCGAAACCGCACCAGACTGCGCACCACCCGCGACTCGCAGCGCTCGTCTTCAAGCACGGCGATGGCGGTCAGCACTTCATGCTCCTTGCCGGACAACATCATCAGCATGGCGCATGCATCGGCTTCGTCCACCGGTTTGCCCAGAATTTTGCCGTCCAGCACCACGGCAGTGTCAGCACCCAGCACGCAGAATGGCTGAGTGGACACGACCGTGCGGCGTCCGGCCTCGGCTTTGCCGCGCGCCAAGCGATCGACATAGGCCGAGGGCGACTCTTCGGGTGATGGGGTTTCGTCGATATCCGCACTGATGGCGGAGAACGCAACGCCGATCTGCGTGAGCAATTCACGGCGACGCGGCGATCCGGAGGCGAGGTAAAGCGGCTTCATCAAAACATCTCCCTGTTCAGTGCCCAACTTCACCGGTTCAATTGATTTTGTAGCGTCGGCGCAATCCGCGTAGGGCAAAGCTGACCCAAGGCCAGAGCAAGGCGCTGACCAGCGCCGGAAGTACCAGCGCCAGGGTTGGTTGACGGTTACCGGTCAAGGCACTGAGCCACAGTTGCACCAGTTGCGCGAGGCCGAAGATCACCAGAATTACCAGGCATTGCTGCCACATCGGGAACATCCGCAGGCGTTGTTGCAATGACAATACGAGGAAGGTGATCAGTGTCAGGATCAGCGCGTTCTGACCGAGCAGATCGCCCTGCAGCACGTCTTCGGCCAGGCCCAGGCAAAACGCCGTGACCATGCCCACTGTGTGCGGCATATACAAAGCCCAGAATGTCAGGAGCAAGGCCAGCCATAGCGGGCGCAGGATTTCCATGAAAATCGGCAATGGCGACACGCTCAGGAGTATGCCGACAACAAACGTCAGCCAGACAATCCAGCCGTTACGCGATGCGGTAGCCCCGACCATTATTCTTGTCTCCCGGTTGTCGCTGGTGCGTTGACTGGCGGTTTGGCCGCAGGTCGCGCAGCCGGCTGGGCAGCTGGAGGTTTGGCAGCCGCTGGCGGTTTGCTTGCCGCGGGTTTGGCCGGTGTGGCGCTAGCGGCGGCGGTCGGTGCGGCAGGCGTCGCGGGCGTCGTAGCCGCTGCGGCAGGCGGGGTCACGGTTTTCGGTACAGTGGCCGGAATAATCGGGCCGCCGCCAAAAGCATCAAGATTTTCCTGCGCTTGCGCCGCATCGTTGGCACGCTCTTCGGCGGTGCGGTTGTCGCTGAACACCAGCAACATGTAACGGCTGCGATTCAGCGCGGCGGTCGGCACGGCGCGGACGATGGCGAACGGCTGACCGGAATCGTGGATCACTTCCTTCACGGTCGCGACCGGATAGCCTGCCGGGAAACGCTGGCCAAGGCCGGAACTGACCAACAGGTCGCCTTCCTTGATATCGGCAGTGTCGGCGACGTGGCGCAATTCCAGGCGTTCAGGGTTGCCGGTGCCGCTGGCAATGGCCCGCAGCCCGTTGCGATTGACCTGTACCGGAATGCTGTGTGTGCTGTCAGTGAGCAGCAAGACACGCGAGGTGTAAGGCATCAACTCGACCACCTGGCCCATCAGGCCACGCGCATCGAGCACCGGCTGACCGAGCACCACGCCGTCGCGCTCACCTTTATTGATGATGATGCGATGGGTGAACGGGTTGGGGTCCATACCGATCAACTCGGCCACTTCGACCTTTTCGTTGACCAGTGCAGAAGAATTGAGCAACTCGCGCAGCCGAACGTTCTGCTCGGTAAGGGCGGCAAGCTTTTGCATGCGGCCCTGCAACAGCAGGTTTTCGGTCTTGAGTTTTTCGTTTTCGGCGACAAGCTCGGTGCGGCTGCCGAACTGGCTGGCGACACCTTCCCACAAGCGACCCGGCAGGTCTGTGATCCAGTAGGCATCCATCAGCACCAGCGACGCTTGCTTGCGCGCAGGCTTGAGCAGGTCAAAGCGGGCATCGACCACCATCAGCGCGATCGATAGCACGGCCAGCACCAACAGGCGCACGCCCAACGAAGGGCCCTTGGCGAAAAGCGGTTTAATAAGCCGCTCCTCCCAAGCAAATGTTCTGTTTATTCATACGGCATCAAACCGGCCTGGATGAAGACTGACAGAAGATAAACGCCAACAGGCAGCACTGCAAAGTGCTGCCTGCGCGCTCACCCACGTATTGCACTCGGCGACTTATTCGCTCGAGAGCAGGTCCATGGTGTGCTTATCCATCATTTCCAATGCACGGCCACCGCCGCGAGCCACACAGGTCAGCGGATCTTCGGCAACGATCACTGGCAGACCGGTTTCCTGGGCCAGCAACTTGTCGAGATCACGCAGCAGCGCGCCACCACCGGTCAGCACCAGGCCACGCTCGGCGATGTCGGAAGCCAGTTCCGGCGGCGATTGCTCCAGAGCACTTTTCACAGCCTGAACGATGGTTGCCAGGGACTCTTGCAGAGCTTCCAGCACTTCGTTGGAGTTCAGGGTGAATGCGCGTGGAACGCCTTCGGCCAGGTTGCGACCGCGAACGTCGACTTCGCGAACTTCGCCGCCCGGGTAGGCCGTGCCGATTTCCTGTTTGATGCGCTCAGCGGTGGATTCACCGATCAGGCTGCCGTAGTTGCGACGCACGTAAGTGATGATCGCTTCGTCGAAGCGGTCGCCGCCAACGCGGACGGATTCGGCATACACCACACCGTTCAGGGAGATCAGCGCGATTTCAGTGGTACCACCACCGATATCCACGACCATCGAGCCGCGCGCTTCTTCTACCGGCAGGCCGGCACCGATCGCAGCGGCCATTGGCTCTTCGATCAGGAATACTTCACGGGCACCGGCACCAAGGGCCGATTCACGGATGGCGCGACGCTCAACCTGGGTGGATTTGCATGGAACGCAGATCAGCACACGAGGGCTAGGCTGCAGAAAGCTGTTTTCGTGAACCTTGTTAATAAAGTATTGCAGCATCTTTTCGCAGACGCTGAAGTCGGCGATCACGCCGTCTTTCATCGGACGAATGGCAGCAATGTTGCCCGGCGTACGGCCGAGCATGCGCTTGGCCTCGGTGCCGACAGCAACGACACTTTTCTGGTTACCGTGTGTCCGAATGGCCACAACCGATGGCTCATTCAGGACGATACCGCGCTCGCGCACGTAAATAAGGGTGTTGGCAGTGCCCAGGTCAATGGAAAGATCGCTGGAAAACATGCCACGCAGTTTCTTGAACATGGGAAAGGGACCCTAGGCAACGCGTGGGTAAAAAAGTGCGGCAAACTCTAACAACGACAGGGATTTTGGGCAAGGCGCCAATATGTTAAATTGGCCGCTTTTCTGTGCACCAAGCCCCACAATCGCGGCCTTATGACCGTAGAAGTGCGGTAGTGTTCCGACAATCTAACACACGGACGCCGTCCGTTCTGTTTTCCACAGGAGAATCCCGATGGCGCTAGAACGCTCCGACGTGGAAAAAATCGCTCATCTGGCCTGCCTTGGCCTCAATGATGCCGATCTTCCACACATTACTTCCGCTCTCAACAGCATTCTCGGTCTGGTCGACGAAATGCAGGCTGTTAATACCGACGGAATCGAGCCTCTGGCCCACCCGCTGGAAGCCAGTCAGCGCCTGCGCGCCGATGTTGTGACCGAGACCAATCACCGCGAGGCCTACCAGTCCATCGCACCAGCGGTCGAAAACGGCCTGTATCTGGTTCCGAAAGTCATCGACTAAAGGGAAAGAGCCTGCAATGCATCAAATGACTCTGGCCGAGATCGCCCGCGGTCTCGCCGATAAAAAGTTTTCCTCCGAAGAGCTGACCAAAGTCCTGCTGGCGCGCATCACCCAGCTCGATCCGCAGCTCAACAGTTTCATCAGCCTCACCGAAGAGCTGGCGCTCGAGCAGGCGAAAGCCGCCGATGCACGCCGCGCCAACGGTGAGAGCGGCGCCCTGCTCGGTGCGCCGATCGCTCACAAAGACCTGTTCTGCACCCAGGGCATTCGCACCAGCTGCGGCTCGAAGATGCTCGACAACTTCAAAGCCCCGTACGACGCCACCGTGGTCGCGAAGCTGGCGGCTGCCGGCGCGGTGACCCTGGGCAAGACCAACATGGACGAATTCGCCATGGGTTCGGCCAACGAGTCGAGCTGGTACGGCGCGGTGAAAAACCCGTGGAACCTGGAACACGTGCCGGGCGGTTCGTCCGGCGGTTCGGCGGCGGCAGTAGCCGCTCGTCTGTTGCCTGCGGCCACGGCCACCGACACTGGCGGTTCGATCCGTCAGCCGGCAGCCTTCACCAACCTCACCGGCCTGAAACCGACCTACGGTCGTGTTTCGCGCTGGGGCATGATCGCTTACGCCTCGAGCCTCGATCAGGGCGGGCCGTTGGCGCGCACCGCCGAAGACTGCGCAATTTTGTTGCAAGGTATGGCTGGCTTCGATCAGAACGACTCCACCAGCATCGATGAGCCGGTTCCGGATTACTCCGCCAGCCTGGGCGACTCGCTGCAAGGCCTGCGCATCGGCGTGCCGAAGGAATACTTCAGCGCCGGTCTCGACCCACGCATCGCCGAGCTGATCCAGAACAGCATCAAAGAGCTGCAGAAGCTCGGTGCGGTGATCAAGGAAATCAGCCTGCCGAACATGCAGCACGCAATTCCTGCGTACTACGTGATCGCCCCGGCAGAGGCTTCCTCGAACCTGTCGCGTTTCGACGGCGTGCGCTTCGGCCATCGCTGCGAGAACCCGGAAAACCTGATCGACCTGTACAAGCGTTCCCGTGGCGAAGGCTTCGGCGCGGAAGTGCAGCGCCGGATCATGGTCGGTGCCTACGCGCTGTCCGCCGGTTACTACGACGCCTACTACCTGAAAGCGCAGAAGATCCGTCGCCTGGTGAAGAACGACTTCATGGCTGCCTTTAATGAGGTCGACATCATCCTCGGCCCAACCACGCCGAACCCGGCCTGGAAACTCGGCGCCAAGAACAGCGACCCGGTCGCTGCCTATCTGGAAGACGTCTACACCATCACCGCCAACCTCGCGGGCCTGCCGGGCCTGTCGATGCCGGCCGGTTTTGTCGACGGTCTGCCGGTGGGCGTGCAGTTGCTCGCGCCGTATTTCCAGGAAGGTCGCCTGTTGAACGTTGCCCACCAGTATCAGCTCAACACTGACTGGCACACCCGCACCCCAACCGGCTTCTGAGGAGACACACATGCAATGGGAAGTCGTGATCGGGCTGGAGATTCACACTCAGCTCACTACCCGGTCGAAAATCTTTTCCGGTAGTTCCACCACGTTCGGTTCCGAGCCGAACACTCAGGCCAGCCTGATCGACCTGGGCATGCCCGGCGTTCTGCCGGTGCTGAACCAGGAAGCGGTGCGTATGGCGGTGATGTTCGGTCTGGCGATTGACGCCGAGATCGGTCAGCACAACGTGTTCGCCCGTAAAAACTACTTCTACCCGGACCTGCCGAAGGGCTACCAGATCAGCCAGATGGAGTTGCCGATCGTCGGCAAGGGCCACCTGGACATCGCCCTGGAAGACGGCACGGTCAAGCGTGTTGGCATCACCCGCGCGCACCTGGAAGAAGACGCCGGCAAGAGCCTGCACGAAGAATTCAACGGTGCCACCGGCATCGACCTGAACCGTGCCGGCACACCGCTGCTGGAAATCGTCTCCGAGCCGGACATGCGCAGCGCCAAGGAAGCCGTGGCTTACGTCAAGGCGATCCACGCACTGGTGCGTTACCTGGGTATTTGCGACGGCAACATGGCCGAAGGTTCGCTGCGTTGCGACTGCAACGTATCGGTACGCCCGAAAGGTCAGGTTGAGTTCGGCACGCGCTGCGAGATCAAGAACGTCAACTCGTTCCGCTTCATCGAGAAGGCGATCAACACCGAGATCCAGCGTCAGATCGAGCTGATCGAAGACGGCGGCAAAGTGATCCAGCAGACCCGTCTGTACGATCCAAACAAGGACGAGACCCGTCCGATGCGTTCGAAAGAGGAAGCCAACGACTACCGTTACTTCCCCGATCCGGACCTGCTACCCGTAGTCATCGAAGAGTCGTTCCTCGGCGAGGTGCGCGCCACCCTGCCGGAACTGCCACCGCAGAAACGCGAGCGCTTCCAGAGCCAGTTCGGTCTGTCGGCCTACGACGCCAACGTGCTGGCCACCAGCCGTGAGCAAGCGGACTACTTCGAGAAAGTTGCAGCTATCGGCGGCGACGCGAAACTGGCGGCGAACTGGGTGATGGTCGAGTTGGGCAGCCTGCTCAACAAGCAAGGCGTGGACATCGACGAGTCGCCGGTTTCCGCTGAACTGCTGGGCGGCATGCTGCAGCGCATCAAGGACAACACCATCTCCGGCAAGATCGCCAAAGTGGTGTTCGAAGCGATGGCCAACGGTGAAGGCAGCGCGGACGAAATCATCGAGAAACGTGGCCTGAAACAGGTTACCGACAGCGGCGCGATCTCTGCAGTGCTGGACGAAATGCTCGCGGCCAACGCCGAGCAGGTTGAACAGTATCGTGCGGCGGATGAAGCCAAACGCGGCAAGATGTTCGGCTTCTTTGTCGGTCAGGCGATGAAAGCGTCGAAAGGCAAAGCCAACCCGCAGCAAGTGAACGAACTGCTGAAAAGCAAGCTCGAAGGCTGATGAAAATGGAGCCAGACAAACAGCCTGGCTCCATCCCCTGTAGGAGTGAGCCTGCTCGCGATAGCGATTTGACAGTCACTTTTCCGGTGTCTGACATTGCGCTATCGCGAGCAGGCTCACTCCTACATTTGTTTTTGGGAAACCTTGAATGAAGCGTCTGCTCAGCCTTTTCGCCCTGCTCTCCTTGCTGGCCGGTTGCGCCAGTACCGATATCATCGACCCGCACGGTTACGACCAGACCGGTGTCGCCTCTTATTACGGTGCCAAGCACCACGGTAAACGGACCGCCAGTGGCGAGCCGTTCAACCAGAATTCCCTGACCGCCGCCCACCGCCAGCTACCCTTCGGCACACGGGTGAAGGTCACCAACCTGAAAAACGATGAATCCGTTGTGGTCCGCATCAACGACCGTGGCCCGCATACCCGTGGACGCCTGATCGATGTGTCCCGCGAGGCCGCCGAACAACTCGGCATGCTGCGCAGCGGCACCGCGCGGGTTCGCGTGCAGGCCCTCGACGACTGATGGAGCGCTGACCATTTTCGGATTAGCCGATTTACCCCTGATCAGCGTGATCGAACTGCTCGCTGGCCTGTGCCTGCTGATCTTCGGCGCCGAACTGATGGTGCGCGCAGCGGTACGTCTGGCAGCACGCCTGCATGTGCGACCGCTGATCATCGGCCTGACCATCGTCGCCCTCGGCAGCAGCGCACCGCAAATGGCCGTCAGCCTGCAAGCGGCGCTGGCGCATAACCCGGACATCGCCGTCGGCAGTGTGGTCGGCAGCAGCATCTTCAACATCCTTGTCACCCTAGGGCTTTCCGCGCTGATCATTCCTCTGCGCGTCTCGCGGCAACTGGTGCGCCTGGATATTCCGCTGATGATCGGTGCCAGCCTGCTGGTATTCGTGCTGGCATGGAATGAAGAGATCGGGCGCTTCGACGGCATCCTGTTGTTGGCGGCTTTGGCGCTGTATCTCGGTTTACTGCTGCGCCAGTCACGGCATTCGACGCGACCGCATTCGGAACATCCTGAAACGGCGCATGCCTCGTGGTTCAGCAGCCTGTTGATGATCGTTATCGGTCTGGCGATGCTGGTGTTTGCCGGGCATCTGCTGCTGGGCGCCGCTGTCGTGGTGGCCACCGACCTGGGATTCTCCGAGCGAGTGATTGGCCTGACTGTGGTCGCCGTCGGCACGTCGCTGCCGGAACTGGCTACGTCATTGATCGCAGCCTTGCGCGGACAACGCGACATCGCCGTCGGCAACGTGATCGGCGCCAACCTGTTCAACCTGCTCGGGGTGCTCGGCCTGACCGCATTGATCGCACCGACGCCGCTGTCGGTGTCCCCGAACGCGCTGGATTTCGACCTGCCGGTGATGCTCGGCGTCGCCGCACTGTGCCTGCCGGTGTTCTATTCCGGCTACCGCGTGACGCGCGCCGAAGGTTTGCTGTTGCTCGGTTTGTACCTGGCGTACGGGCTGCACGTGGTGTCGTTCACCACCGGCATGCCGCTGGCCGGCAAGCTTGAGCGGCTGATGCTGTTTTATGTCTTGCCGACGCTGTTGACGTTTCTGCTGTTCACGTCGATCCGCGCCTGGCGCCGCCAACACCACAAGAGTGATACGCCATGACCGAATCGAAGAAGTCCGGGGTAGAAGTACGTCGCCAGGTAATGGGCGATGCGTTTGTTGATCGCGCGCTGGGCAACGCCACCGAGTTCACCCAGCCGTTGCAGGATTTCGTCAATGAACATGCCTGGGGTGGCGTCTGGAATCGCGAAGGTCTGCCGCTGAAAACCCGCAGCCTGATCACCCTCGCCGCGCTGACCGCATTGAAGTGCCCGCAAGAGTTGAAAGGCCACGTGCGCGGCGCGCTGAACAATGGCTGCACGGTCGACGAGATTCGTGAGGCGCTGCTGCATTGCGCAGTGTATGCCGGCGTGCCGGCGGCGATCGATGCGTTTCGTGCAGCTCAGGAAGTGATCGATACCTACCAGAAGCCTGTGTGATTGAACTGACGCCTTCGCGAGCAAGCTCGCTCCCACATTGGAATGCATTTCAAATGTGGGAGCGAGCTTGCTCGCGAAGAGGCCCGGGAGAGCAACCCAAGATTCAGGCTAGATCCACCCACCCCATTGCAAAACAAAGATCCCGATATTGGTGGTAATCGCCGCCATCAACGTGGTCAACACAATGATCGCCGCCGCCAGCTCATGATTGCCCTGCGCCGCCCGGGCCATGACAAAACTCGCCGCCGCCGTCGGGCTGCCGAAGTACAGAAACAGAATCCCCAACTCCGCCCCACGAAAGCCCCACAACCACGCCCCCAGCGTCGCCAGCACCGGTAGACCGATCATCTTCACCAGGCTGGAACTGAGCGCCATGCTACCGCTCTTGCGCAATGCCGCCAGCGACAACGTGCCGCCAATGCAGATCAGCGCCAATGGCAAGGTGGTCTGCGCCAGATACTGGCCGGAAGTCTCCAGCCAGCCCGGCAAACCGATCTTGAAATAGGCAAACGGCGCCGCCGCAATCACGCTGATGATCAACGGATTGCTGAACACGCTTTTGCAGATGCTCCACGGATCGGATTTGATCACCGGGCTGTACACCGCCAGCACGATGGTCGACAGGGTGTTGTAGAAAAGGATCACCAGCGCCGCGAGAATCGCCCCGAGGGAAATCCCGTAATCGCCGTACATGCTTGCCGCCAACGCGAGACCAATCACGCCGTTGTTGCCGCGAAACGCGCCCTGGGTGTAGATGCCGCGATCTTCACGCGGGCATTTGAAAATCGCCCAGCCCCAGGCCACGGCGAAGCTCACCAGGGTGGCGAGGGAGAAGTAGATCAACAGGGACGGTTGCAACGCGGCGTGCAGGTCGGCGTGCAGAATGCCGAGGAACAGCAGCGCCGGCATGGTGACGTTGAACACCAGCGACGAGGCCGTGTGGATGAAGTTGTCGTTGATCCAGTCGATGCGCTTGAGCAGCACACCGAGAAACAGCATGGCAAACACCGGCGCGGTGATGTTCAGGGTTTCGAGGAAGATTGCCAGCATGCCGGGGAGCCTTGGGTGAGCGTCGTTAGGGGGCTAATGATAAGCCAAAAGCTTGAAAAGCCCCTCACCCTAACCCTCTCCCCGAGGGAGAGGGGACTGACCGAGGTGTCTTGTGTCATACATCGACCTGCAAGACCGAGTCGATTATGGATTCGGCAAAGCACTTTCAGGTCGATGTACTTCTTAAATATTCCCGGATCGGCCCCCTCTCCCTCCGGGAGAGGGCTGGGGTGAGGGTAACTTTTGCCCCCCCCAAAACCATCAAGTAATCGGCGCCGGATTGAACAACGTAATGTCGTTATGCAACTTGTGCTTCTCCGCCCACGTCTGCTGCTTGCCGCTCGCCACATCCAGGTAAAAGTGGAACAACTCCCAACCCAACTCCTCGATGGTCGCCCGCCCGGTAGCAATTCGCCCGGCGTCGATATCGATCAAATCAGGCCAACGCTGCGCCAGCTCCGTACGCGTAGAGACCTTCACCACTGGCGCCATCGCCAACCCATACGGCGTACCCCGCCCGGTGGTGAACACATGTAGGTTCATCCCCGCCGCCAACTGCAACGTCCCGCAGACAAAATCACTGGCCGGCGTCGCACAGAAAATCAAACCCTTCTGCTTGAACCGCTCGCCAGGGCCAAGCACGCCATTGATCGCGCTGCTGCCGGATTTGACGATCGACCCCAGCGACTTCTCGACAATGTTCGACAGCCCACCCTTCTTGTTACCGGGCGTGGTATTGGCGCTACGATCCGCTTCACCCTTGGCCAGATAACGGTCGTACCAGTCCATCTCACGCACCAATTCCTCGGCGACGGTTTTGCTATCGGCGCGCGATGTCAGCAGGTAAATCGCATCGCGCACTTCGGTGACTTCGGAAAACATCACCGTCGCCCCCGCCCGCAACAGCAAATCCGAGGCGTAGCCCAGCGCCGGGTTGGCGGTGATCCCGGAAAACGCATCGCTGCCGCCGCACTGCATGCCGAGGATCAACTCGGAGGCCGGCACGGTTTCGCGGCGGCGCTGGTCGAGTTTCTTCAAACGGACTTCGGCCAGCGCCATGATCTGCTCGATCATCTCGGTAAAACCGTGACTGGAATCCTGCAAGCGATACAGCCACGGATCGCTGAGATCCACCGACGCATCGTCCTCATGCATCACCTGCCCGGCCTGAAGTTTCTCGCAGCCCAGACTGATCACCAGCGCTTCACCACCGAGGTTCGGGTTGCGCGCCAGGTTGCGCACGGTACGAATCGGGATGTAGGCGTCAGTGGCAGTGATCGCCACGCCGCAGCCATAACTGTGAGTCAGCGCCACCACGTCATCGACATGCGGGTACTTCGGCAGCAGTTCTTCCTTGATGCGTTTCACCGCGTGATCGAGCACGCCGGTGACGCACTGCACCGTGGTGGTAATGCCGAGAATATTGCGCGTGCCGACGGTACCGTCAGCGTTGCGATAACCCTCGAACGTGAAGCCTTCCAGCGGTGCCTGCGCGTCCGGCACCTCGGTGGACAGCGGCAGGCTGTCCAGCGGCGGCGCGGTCGGCATGCGCAGTTGATCTTCCTTGACCCAACTGCCACGGCGAATCGGCTGCAACGCGTAGCCAATCACCTGACCGTAGCGAATCACCTGGCCGCCCTCGGGAATATCTTCGAGGGTGACCTTGTGGCTCTGCGGCACAAATTCCAGCGTCACCAGGCCATCGGCAAACTCAGTGCCGGCCGGTGCGCCCTGGTCGTTGACCACGACCACCACATTGTCCCGCTCGTGCAGGCGGATGTGGCGCGGCGAGTCGGAATGTTCAATCAACTGCATGACGCCGCTCCTCAGGAATGCGCTTGAGACAATTTACCGGTGGCTTCAGTACCGCCATTGGTTGGCGGCTCTTTGAGGACCACGCGTTTGATCGGGCCAACGATGACCAAGTAGCTGAACACCGCCACCAGTGCGTTGGCACCGACAAACACCAGCGCCCATTTGAACGAGCCAGTGGAGCTGATGATGTAGCCAATCACGATCGGCGTGGTGATCGATGCGATGTTGCCAAAGGTGTTGAACAGGCCTCCGCTCAGGCCGGCGATCTGTTTTGGCGAAGTGTCGGAGACCACTGCCCAACCGAGTGCGCCAACGCCTTTGCCGAAGAAGGCCAGAGCCATGAAGCCAACCACCATCCATTCCACATCAACATAGTTGCAGGCGACGATACTGCTGGAAACCAGCAGGCCAGCGATGATCGGTGCCTTGCGGGCGAAGGTCAGCGAGTGGCCTTTGCGCAACAAGTAATCGGAAATCACCCCGCCGAGCACGCCGCCGATGAAACCGCAGATCGCCGGTAGCGAGGCAATGAAACCGGCCTTGAGAATGGTCATCCCACGCTCTTGTACCAGGTACACCGGAAACCAGGTCAGGAAGAAATAGGTGATGCCGTTGATGCAGTATTGACCCAGATACACACCGAGCATCATGCGGTTGGTCAGCAACTGACGGATGTAATCCCATTTCGGACCATCAGCCTTTTTGCCTTGCTTGACGTCCATGTCGACCATGCCGCCGTTGTCGGCAATGAACTGCACTTCCGCTTCGTTGGCCAGCGGGTGTTGACGTGGGCTGTGGATAACCTTCAGCCAGATGCCAGAGAAGACGATGCCGAACACGCCCATGACGATAAACACGTGTTCCCAGCCGAAGGAGTAAACGATCCAGCCCATGAGCGGAGCGAACAACACGGTGGCAAAGTATTGCGCCGAGTTGAAGATCGCCGAAGCCGTACCGCGCTCGGCGGTCGGGAACCATGCCGCCACGATGCGCGCATTACCGGGGAACGACGGCGCTTCAGCCAGACCGACCAGAAAGCGCAGCATGAACAGCGCAACGATCGCCGTGGACATGCCGAACTCACCGACAAAGCCTTGCAGCACGGTGAACAGCGACCAGGTGAAAATGCTCAGGGCATAGACTTTTTTCGAGCCGAAGCGATCGAGCAGCCAGCCACCGGGGATTTGCCCGGCCACATAGGCCCAACCGAATGCGGAGAAGATATAGCCGAGGGTAACCGCGTCAATGCCCAGATCTTTTTGCAGGCTGGAGCCGGCGATGGCGATCGTGGCGCGGTCGGCGTAGTTGATCGTGGTCACCAGAAACAGCATGAGCAGGATCAAATAGCGGACGTGAGTCGGCTTGGACGATTGCATGTAGATGTACTCCCACTGATTATTTTTATGCGCGGGTGAATCTTCTTTGGTCTTCCCTGTAGGAGCTGCCGAAGACTGCTCCTACAGGGGTATTGCCTTATCAGGAACCGATGTAACTGGTCTTCACGACCGTGTAGAACTCTTGCGCATAACGGCCTTGCTCACGTGAGCCATAGGATGAACCTTTACGGCCACCGAACGGAACGTGGTAATCGACGCCAGCGGTCGGCAGGTTGACCATCACCATCCCGGCCTGCGAATGACGTTTGAAGTGGTTGGCGTACTTCAGCGAGGTGGTCGCAATACCCGCCGACAGACCGAACTCGGTGTCGTTGGCCATCGCCAGCGCCGCGTCGTAATCGGCCACGCGAACGATGTTGGCCACCGGGCCAAAGATTTCTTCGCGGCTGATGCGCATCGACGCTTCACTGTCGGCAAACAGCGTTGGCGCGAGGAAGTAGCCTTCGGTGTCGCAGGTCACCAGACCGCCGCCGCTGACCAGACGCGCACCTTCGGACTGGCCGATGTCGATGTACTTCATGTCCTGTTCCAGCTGCGCTTGCGAAACCACTGGACCAATATCGGTACCGGATTTCAGCGCGTGGCCGACCTTGATCGACTTCATGCGCTCGGCCATGGCTTCGACGAATTTGTCGTGGATCCCGGCAGTGACGATCAAGCGGCTGGAAGCCGTGCAACGCTGACCGGTGGAGTAGAACGCGCTCTGCACCGACAGCTCGACCGCTTGTTTGAGGTCGGCGTCGTCAAGAATGATCTGCGGGTTCTTGCCGCCCATTTCCAGCTGCACTTTCGCCTGACGCGACACGCAGTTAACGGCGATCTGACGACCCACGCCCACCGAACCGGTGAAGCTGATGCCGTCGACTTTCGGGCTCTGCACCAACGCATCGCCAACCACGCGACCGCTGCCCATCACCAGGTTGAACACGCCAGCCGGGAAGCCGGCGCGGGAGATGATTTCCGCCAATGCCCAGGCACAGCCCGGAACCAGATCGGCGGGTTTCAATACCACGCAGTTGCCGTAGGCCAGGGCTGGGGCGATTTTCCACGCAGGAATCGCGATCGGGAAGTTCCACGGGGTGATCAGACCGACCACGCCCAGCGCTTCGCGAGTCACTTCAACGTTGACGCCCGGGCGCACCGACGGCACGTAGTCGCCGGACAAGCGCAGGCATTCACCGGCGAAGAATTTGAAGATGTTGCCGGCGCGGGTCACTTCACCGATGGCTTCGGGCAGGGTCTTGCCCTCTTCCCGGGCCAGCAGGGTGCCGAGCTCTTCGCGACGGGCGAGAATTTCGCTGCCGACTTTATCCAGCGAATCGTGGCGGGCCTGAATGCCCGAAGTCGAGTACGCCGGGAACGCGGCGCGGGCGGCGTCGATGGCGGCGTGAACCTGAGTCAGATCAGCCTTGGCGTAGTCGCCGATGGTGTCACTCAGTTCCGAAGGGTTGATGTTGGCCGAGTAGTCGGCACCGGCAATCCATTCACCGTTGATGTAGTTGTCGTAGCGTTTTGCAGTTGTCACAGGGGCAGCCCTCACATCTCAAAGCCTTCACGCAAAAAGCCGCTGATTGCTCAGCGGCCTCGCTTTTATCGGGTGTTACTGCGCACCTTGCTTGTCGATCAGCGCGGCGAGCATTTCGTACTCTTCGCCAGTCAGATCGGTCAGCGGCGCCCGCACCGGGCCTGCGTCATAGCCGGCGATTTTCGCGCCTGCCTTGACGATGCTCACGGCGTAACCGGCCTTGCGGTTGCGGATGTCGAGGTAAGGCAGGAAGAAGTCGTCGATGATCTTACCGACAGTGGCGTGATCTTCACGGGCGATCGCGTGGTAGAAGTCCATCGCGGTTTTCGGGATGAAGTTGAACACCGCCGAGGAGTAAACCGGCACGCCCAGCGCCTTGTAGGCCGCGGCGTAGACTTCGGCGGTCGGCAGACCACCCAAGTAGCTGAAGCGATCACCGAGGCGGCGACGGATCGACACCATCAACTCGATATCGCCCAAGCCATCCTTGTAACCGATCAGGTTCGGGCAGCGCTCGGCCAGACGTTCCAGCAGCGGCGCGTTGAGGCGGCAAACGTTGCGGTTGTAGACGACCACGCCGATGTTGACCGATTTACACACGGCTTCAACGTGAGCGGCAACGCCGTCCTGGCTGGCTTCGGTCAGGTAGTGCGGCAGCAGCAACAAGCCTTTGGCGCCCAGACGCTCGGCTTCCTGAGCGTATTCGATGGCCTGGCGAGTCGAACCGCCGACGCCGGCCAGAATCGGCACGCTGGTTTCGCAGGTGTCGACGGCAGTCTTGATGATTTCCGAGTATTCGCTGGCGGCCAGGGAGAAGAACTCACCGGTGCCACCGGCGGCGAACAAGGCTGAAGCGCCATACGGAGCCAGCCATTCCAGGCGTTTGATGTAGCCCGCGCGGTTGAAATCGCCCTGCGCGTTGAAATCGGTCACCGGGAAGGACAGCAGGCCGGCAGAGAGGATGGACTTCAGTTCTTGTGGATTCATTATTCGAACACCCTGGTAGCAACGTTTTTTGTGAGTGGACCGTTCAGCCTTCGCTGAAGTTGTAGGTCATCGTACAACTTAAAAGATAACCGTCAACTGCATTTCATCGTTGTGGGTGGTTTTTTGTCGGACAAAAGTGTTTAAGCCAAATGGCGAATCAGCGTAAAGGCCCGTTTTTACTGGGCTACATTGCAGAAATGTCTGGTCAAGATTCGTTTACTGAGCGCAGCTACCACGCCGGGTAAGGTGCGACGACTGCCACGAAGGATCGTGGCGGACCACCGAAGGAAACCGAAATGTCCACGAATTACGCTGCCCCGACCCTTTCGCAAATCGCCGCTTCGTCCTCCGACATCCTCACGCTTCAGCTATCGACACTGCCCGATGTGTTGACCGCACTCGTCCCGGATTCCAGCGACTTCCCGGCGAACTGGAGCGTTTACCCGATTCTCGGCGACGACCCGGAAACGCCCCTGTGGGCAGGCGAAGAAGTGGATACCGGCACCTGGGACGATGCTGAAGACGAGATGGAGAAACTAATGGGGATCGAATTGCAGATCCCCAAAGAGGCACTGCGTCCGTACCTGAACACGGACGTCGAATTGCGCTACAAGTTTGTCGATGAGTCGAGTATGGAGCCGTTTTCGCAGGCGTTGACGTTGCGGATCGAGGCCTGACGGCTTAACCCCGCTGCGCCTGTGCCTCTTCATGAGCCTGGCGCAGTCTTTCACGGCTGTTGGTCAGGTGCAGACGCATCGCCGCACGCGCGGCATCTGAATCCTGGCGGGCAATCGCGTCGTAGATTTCTTCGTGCTCACGGCTCAGGCGGCTCATGTAGTGCTGCTGATCATCATGGGCCAGTCGTGCCGAATTCAGCCGCGTACGCGGAATGATGCTGGTGCCCAGGTGGGTCATGATGTCGGTGAAGTAACGGTTGCCGGTGGACAGGGCGATTTCCAGGTGGAAGGCAAAGTCCGAAGCAACAGCATCACTGGCATGGGCAGCGCTTTCGTTGAGCGCATCAAGGGCGGCGCGCATGGTCGCCAGTTGCTCGGCGCTGCGACGTTGCGCGGCAAGGCCGGCAGATTCGACTTCGAGGCTGATGCGCAATTCGAGAATCGCCAACACGTCACGCAGGGTGACGACGGTGGCCGGGTCGATACGGAAACCACTCGGGCTTGGCGTGTCGAGCACAAACGTGCCGATGCCGTGGCGGGTCTCCACTTGACCGGCCGCCTGCAAACGGGAAATCGCCTCGCGCACCACGGTGCGGCTGACGCCATGGGCTTCCATGATCGCCGACTCGGTAGGCAGTTTGTCACCGCGCTTGAGCAGGCCATCGCGGATCTGCTCGCTCAGCACCGTCACCAATTCCTGGGCCAGGCTGCGGCGCTTGCGCGGGAGACGCGGGGTGTCGATCAGGTTTTCCATGGTGTGCATCTTGTCTCGAAAATTCGGCTTGGGGGCATCATAGCTCAAGCGGGTTGTACGATCACTTTCCGGTTTACATCGCTTTATGTAGGAGTGAGCCTGCTCGCGATGACGTCCGCACATTCAGCATCAATGTGACTGACCCAACGCTATCGCGAGCAGGCTCACTCCTACAGGGGTTTAACGGTGATCAGGCAGTCACGGTCTGTTCAACCAAATGGCCGCTGTCGATCCGCACGTGCCGTGGATGGAAGCGTTTCAAGCTGCTGCGATGGCCAACGCTGACAATGCTCAGCCCCGGCAACTGATCGATCAGCGCCTGATAAAGCGTCGCTTCATCCTCTTCATCCATCGCCGAAGTCGCCTCATCCATGTACAGCCACTGCGGTGCGTAAAGCAACGCACGGGCGAAAGCCAGTCGTTGCTGCTCACCCGGCGAGAGCATGCGTTGCCAGTGATTGGCCTCGTCCAGTCGCCCAATCAGATGCGGCAAGCGGCAGGTTTCCAGCACTTGTGCATAACGCTCCGGCGCGTAACTGTCGCCCGGCTGTGGATAACTCAACGCCTCGCGCAGAGTGCCGATCGGCAGATACGGTTTCTGCGGCAGGAACAGATACCGCGCCGCCGGCAAACGAATGTTGCCGTGCCCCGCCGGCCACAAATGCCCCATCGCCCGCAGCAGCGTCGACTTGCCGCTGCCAGAACGGCCGCTGAGCATAACCCGCTCGCCGGGTTCCACAGTCATGTCGGCACTGGTCAACAGATGGCGACCATCGGCCAGATCCAGACCGAGGTTGTGCACCTTCAATTCGCTGCCCTGATTCTGCACATCGATGGCCGGGGTGCGTTCTTCGTTGTTGCTCATCGCATTGCGGAAACTCAGCAACCGGTCACACGTAGCGCGCCACTCTGCCAGTCCCTGATAAGCACTGATGAACCAGCTGAAGTTCTCTTGCACATTGCCGAAGGCCGAGTTGATTTGCATCAGCTCACCGAGTTCGATTTTGCCGCTGAAGTACCGTGGGGCAGCCACCATGAACGGAAAAATGATCGCGATCTGCTCATAACCCGAGGTAAAAAACGTCAGCCGCTTGGACACTCGCATGATGTCCCAGAAATTGTGCCAGACCAGCCCGAAACGGTTACTCAGGCGCCGGTTTTCATTCGGTTCGCCGTTGTACAAGGCGATACTCTCTGCATTCTCGCGAACCCGCACCATCGAGAAACGCAGGTCGGCTTCAAAACGTTGCTGGTTGTTGTTCAAACCGATCAGACGCCTGCCAATCAAATGCGTCAGCCAACTACCAATCACCGCGTACACCAATGCACACCAGAACATGTAACCGGGAACCGTGAAACCGAACACCTCAATGCTTCCGGAAACGCCCCACAGGATGATCGAGAACGACACCAGACTGACGACTGTGCGGATCAGACCCAAGCCAAGGGCCAGTGTGTTGGCCGTGAATTTATTAAGGTCTTCGGAGATCCGCTGGTCCGGGTTATCGGTATAGCCACCCTGCTCCAGTTGGTAGTAGTTCTTGTGCTCCAACCACCGGGTGAAATGCTTTTCGGTGAGCCAGGAACGCCAGCGGATGGTCAGCATTTGCGTCAGATACTGGCGATACACGGAGCCGAGAATCGCCACCGCCGCGATACCGCAGAAATACAGGATCAACTGCCAGAAGGCCGCCTCGTCCTTCTTCTGCAAGGCGTTGTAAAAATCCTTGTACCAACTGTTGAGCCACACCGCGATCCATACGCTGAACAGCGTAAGCGCGATCACGGCAATCAGCAGCGTCCAGGCCTTGCCCTTCTCTTCGCTGCGCCAGTAAGGCGTGATCATCGCCCAAACCTTGCGAAAAAACTGCCCGCGCACAGCATCGTTGACCGCGGAATATTCAGCGTTCTGATTCATGGATAAGGCTCGAAATAGGAAAGAACAGACACGCACCGATCATAGATGATCGGTGCGTTTTATCGCGAGGGCTGGCGATAGTCGTTCAGCGCAGGTTCAGCGACGAACCGGGCGCTTCTGCAGTTTGCGCTGCAGGGTGCGGCGGTGCATGCCCAAGGCGCGGGCAGTGGCGGAGATGTTGCCTTCGTGCTCGGTGAGCACGCGCTGGATGTGTTCCCACTGCAGGCGGTCGACCGACATCGGGTTTTCCGGCACCAGACTGTCGAGGTCGGCGTGTTCGGACAGCAGCGCGGCCAGCACGTCGTCGGCATCGGCGGGTTTGCACAGGTAATTGCAGGCGCCGCGCTTGATCGCTTCGACCGCGGTGGCAATGCTCGAGTAACCGGTGAGGATCACCACGCGCATTTCCGGGTCCAGCTCCAGCAGCTTGGGCAGCAGCACCAGACCGGAATCGCCGTCCATTTTCAGGTCGAGCGCGGCGTAATCAGGCAGATCGGCCTGGGCGATGGTCAGGCCTTCTTCGGCAGAACCTGCGGTGCTGACGCGAAAGCCACGGCGAGCCATGGCACGGGCCATTACTCGGGTGAACGTTGCGTCGTCATCGACCAGCAGCAAATGCGGCAGCTCTTCGCCTTCGACTTGGATTTCGTCACTCATGTTGGTCTCCTCGGGCGCCGTGGGGCAGGCGCAGCTCGGTGAGCGTGCCGCCTTCCTCATGACTATAGAGTTTCACTGAGCCGCCGGCGCGTGTCACGCTGGCCTTGCTCAAAAACAGGCCCAGGCCGAAACCTTTGCCCTTGGTGGTAAAAAACGGTTTGCCGATCTGTTCGGCGATGGCCAGCGGCACACCGGCGCCGTGGTCACGAATGCTGATGGTCACGGTTTCCGCGTCCCAGTCCAGGGTCACCTTGAGGTTTTCCGGGCAGGCGTCGGCGGCGTTGTTGAGCAGATTCAGCAAGGCCTGGGTCAGATCCGGCGGCGGCGCCATGCGCGGCACGGTGCCTTGGCCGAGACGGTGGAAGCGATAACTGGCCTCCGGACGCATCAGGTGCCAGCGGTTCAGCGCTTCGTCGAGCCAGTCGGTGACGTCCTGCATCTCGACAGCCAGACGCCGGTTGGCCTCGGCGGCCCGCACCAGTTGCTGCAAGGTCTCCTTGCAGAGTTTGACCTGATCCTGCAGCACCTTCAGATCATCCTGCAGCATCGGGTCGGGATGGTCCTGCTGCATTTCCTTGAGCAACACGCTCATGGTCGCCAACGGCGTGCCGAGTTCATGGGCAGCGCCAGCGGCTTGGGTGGCGACGGCGAGCAGTTGCTGATCGCGCAGGCCTTCTTCACGGCGAATCGCGCGTAATTCTTCCTGACGGCGCAGCTCCTCAGCCATGCGCGCGGCGAAGAAGGTGATCACCGCAGCGGCCAGCGCAAAGCTCAGCCACATGCCGTAGATCTGCAGGTTTTCACGGGCGACCGGCAAGGTTTCCAGCGGATAGAAACGCGTCAGCATCACGGTGTACAGCGCCAGCGCGATGCCGGACAGGATCACCGAATAGCGCCATGGCAGCGTCACGGCGGCGATGGTCAGCGGCACCAGGTAGTAGGAAACAAACGGATTGGTCGAACCGCCGGAGAAATACAGCAGCGCACTGTGGATCACCAGATCACAGGCCAGTTGCAGCGCATATTCGAGTTCGGTCACCGGCCACGAAGTGCGCAAACGCACGGCAGTGAACACGCAGAGCAGCGTCGAGCAGCCAAGGGTCATCGCCAGTTGCACCCACGGCAACGGCAACAATTGCAGCCAGTAGGCCAGGCCTACGGAGCCAGCCTGCGCGGCGAGCACCAGGGTGCGGATGAAAGTCAGCCGCCAGAGGTTCTGGCGAGTGGCGGAAGTCAGTTGTACGGGGGCGAGCATGAGCTCTCCTGATGAGCGCTCCAGGCGGATCGCACGGAGTATAACCAACGCGCGGCCTTGAGAGGCGAAAGTGCGGCAAACGACCACATGGCGGAAACATCTTCGGCGGCTATAAGGACGCCTTCGCGAGCAGGCTCGCTCCCACCTTTGAAATGCATTCCCCTGTGGGAGCGAGCCTGCTCGCGAAGGGCTGCGCAGCAGCCCCGGCCATCTGTATAGAAGTTGTAACTGGGCGAACCGGATCATAAAAGCTAGAGTCTGATGGTTTCACGCAGGCCCCCGAACCATCACCTGCGCCCTCATCAAGGAGCTTTCATGCACACATTTCGCCGCAGCGCCGCCCTTCTCGCCCTGACCGTCGGCAGCATCGCCAGCCTTCCGGCCCTGGCCGCCGATGAGCTGCACTACAACCAGATTTCCCTGCGCGCCGAAGTCAGCACGGAAGTCGCCCGCGACCTGATGATCGTCACCCTCTACACCGAAGAACAAAACACCGACCCGGCCAAACTCGCCGCCGACGTCAGCACCACCATGAACAAGGCCCTGGCCCAGGCCAAGCAAGTCAAAGACATCACCCTGCGCCAGGGTAGCCGCAACAGTTACCCGATCTACGACACCAAAGGCCAGAAAATCACCGGCTGGCGTGAGCGCGCGGAACTGCGTCTGGAAAGCGCCGACTTCGCCGCCCTGTCCAAACTCACCGGCGAACTGCTGGGCGACCTGAAAATGGGCGGCATGGACTTCGCCATCGCCGACCCGACCCGCAAATCCAGTGAAGACCAGTTGCTCAAAGAAGCAGTGACCGCCTTCAAGGCCCGCGCCCAACTGGCCACCGACGCACTGGGCGGCAAGGGCTACAAAATCGTCAACCTGAACCTCAACAGCAACGGTTATCCACAACCGTACCTGCGCGCACCGATGATGATGAAAGCGGCGGCGATGGATTCGGCGCCAGTGACGCCGGAAGTTGAAGCGGGCACTAGCCAGGTGAGCATGACGGCAGATGGCTCGATTGAAGTGTTGATGCAGTGATTTGATTTGCGCTGAATGAAAAACCGCCGATCGGTGAATGATCGGCGGTTTTTTTGTGCCTGGGATTTGCTGTGGATGAACCACCGTCTTCGCGAGCAAGCTCGCTCCCACAGTTTGAAATGCATTCCACCTGTGGGAGCGAGCTTGCTCGCGAAGAACGATAACGCGGTCTCAGGTCTGCGGGTCAACCCGATCCAGCGCCCGATTCACCGCCAGCTCGGCCAGCATGATGATCTGCTGAATCGCCAACGCCGTATTGCGCTCGGGCCGGCCCAGTTGATCGGCAAAGTTACCGGTTAACGTGTTCGCCGACGCCAGTGACTCACAGGCATGCGCCAGCAGGCTTTCGGTGTCGATGTTCGGCTGGATCAGGAACATCGTGCTGGGCTGCCGGGGTTTGACCGGGTCGGGGCTGAGGTAGAAATCCAGGGCGCGTTTGATGGCTTCGCGGGTTTTGATCTGGTCTTCGGCGCGGATGGCGTCTTCGAGTGGGGTATCGAGGGGTGGGTCAGGTATCAATTTATCCATGGAAAATTTCCTTATGAACTGACGCCATTCATTTCCGATCTCACTCGAGAAATGAGGTGGCAACTATGCACGGAGTGAGATTACCGGTAAGGAAACCAACCCGGCCGGACAAAAGTCCGCCCGTACATAGCCGCCATAAAAACTGCTGACAGCATGAGCTGGCGGCGATTATGGAGGGGCTTGTGCAGGTTTCCAAATTCAATAACCGGGAATCTCACCTCCCGATCGCTGAGTTTTCAGCGACACCCAGAGCCTAAAGAGCGCACGTCCGACGGACAACCTGAAAACCTTGTGGGAAGGTTCTGGTTATTTGCATCAGATTTAAACAGCCAAAAGCCAACCCTCACCCTAGCCCTCTCCCAGAGGGAGAGGGGGACTGACCGTGGTGTTTGGGAGAGTTACGCCGACGTGCAATACCGCGTCGAACTGAGGCTTTGAAAAACACACAAATCGGCCCCCTCTCCCTCCGGGAGAGGGCTGGGGTGAGGGGCAAATCCACCACAAAACCAAAGCCGAACACCCGCTTTTCACCACTCAATAGGCCGAGTGTCAGCTCGCCTGCTTTTGATCTTGACCCACCGGCGACGTCGGAAGGCTGAGCGGAGGGATTGATCCGGGCGTGGGAGCGCAGCGACCGTTTGGCGCAGCCAAACACAGCGGGAGTAGGTGCAGCGAAGCAAACCGGAGACGCTGCGCCCGGATCGATCCCGCAGCGAAGGAACCCCGAGCCCCAGCGAGCGGGCCGAACGTAGGAGCAAGCGTTTTTTGCTTACTTTTTTTGGCGTTTGAAAAAAAGTGAGTCGCCGTCAGGGCGAAACCCTAAGCAGCCGTTACCGCAGCAACGGATATGTACCCAAAAAAGCCCCTACATATACCGAGATAGACACTCCAACAGGAAAAACGATATTTCCGAACACCCCCAAATCCCCGCTACCCTCAAAAAACCACCACCTCCAATCTCCGCGGGGACTCCATGCCAAGATTCACTCTAAAACCACTATTAATCACCCTCGCACTAACAACCATAGCCCCGCTGGCAAACGCCGCCACAACCCTGGTCTACTGCTCCGAAGCCAGCCCCGCAGGCTTCGACCCCAGCCAATACACCAGCGGCACCGACTTCGACGCCTCCGCCGAAACCGTCTTCAACCGCCTCACCCAATTCAAACGCGGCGGCACCGACATCGAACCCGGCCTGGCGACAAAATGGGACGTCTCCAGCGACGGCCTGCAATACACCTTCCACCTACGCCAAAACGTAAAATTCCACACCACCGACTACTTCAAACCGACCCGAGACTTCAACGCCGACGACGTGCTCTTCACCTTCCAGCGCCTCCTCGACCCGGATAACGCCTTCCGCAAGGCCTACCCCGCCGAATCCCCCTACTTCACCGACATGGGCCTCAACACCACAATCAAATCGGTAGAAAAACTCGACGAGCAAACCGTGCGCTTCAACCTCAACAACGTCGACGCCGCGTTCGTGCAAAACCTCGCCATGAGCTTCGCCTCGGTGCAATCAGCCGAATACGCCGCGCAACTGTTGAAGGAAGGCAAAGCCGCCGACCTCAACCAGAAACCGATCGGCACCGGCCCGTTCGTGTTCAAGCGCTACCAAAAGGACTCGCAAATCCGCTACGCCGCCAACACGGCCTACTGGAAACCCGAAGACGTGAAAATCGACAACCTGATTTTCTCGATCACCCCGGACGCCGCCGTGCGCCTGCAAAAACTCAAGGCCGGCGAATGCCAGGTCAGCGGCTACCCACGCCCGGCCGACATCGAAGTGATGGAAAAAGACCCGAATCTGCGCGTGCTCAAACAGGCCGGTTTCAACCTCGGCTTCCTCGCCTACAACACCACCCACGCGCCACTCGACCAGCTCAAGGTGCGGCAGGCGCTGGACATGGCCATCGACAAACCGGCAATCATCAAAGCTGTCTACCAAAGCGCCGGCCAGTTGGCGCAAAACGCCTTGCCGCCGGCGCAATGGTCGTATGACCCGAATATCAAGGACGCTCCCTACGACCCGGTAAAAGCGCGGGTGCTACTGAAAGAAGCAGGGGTTGCGCCGGGTACAACCATCAACCTTTGGGCGATGACAGTGCAACGCGCCTCAAACCCGAATGCGCGGATGTCGGCGCAGATGATCCAGCAGGATTGGGAGAAAATCGGCATCAAGGCCAACATCGTCAGCTACGAATGGGGCGAGTACATCAAACGCGCGAAAAATGGCGAACACGACGCCATGATTTATGGTTGGACGGGTGACAACGGTGACCCGGACAACTGGCTGGGCGTGCTCTACAGCTGCGCGGCGGTAAAAGGCAGCAACTACGCCAAATGGTGCGATCCGGCCTACGACAAACTGGTGCAACAGGCCAAGTTGGCCACCGACAAAGATCAACGGGTAAAACTGTATCAACAGGCGCAACTGATCCTGAAACAGCAGGTGCCGATCACACCGATTGCCAACTCCACGGTGTTCCAGCCGCTGCGCAAGGAGGTCACTGACTTCCGGATCAGCCCGTTCGGTCTTACCCCCTTCTATGGCGTGGGTATAAATAAGTAACACCAAGCCCCAAGGCGGCGCGCACAACGTGACCAACGCACCGTTTTGGGGCTTCATTTGCACCGTAAAAACCACCCGCAAACGGTCAAATGCGTCAGAAGTTACACAGATGCGACATTAAGGTACGTTCGTGCCACGCTTTGTGGCCGGCAGTCGTTCTGGATCTTGCAATGGGTATGGCCCCTGCATAAGTATCCGCAGGCACGACTCACGAGGTCGTACCTCACAACTAAAAAATGACAACAAATCATGAGGCCAACATGCTTAAACACGCGGTCATTCCGTTTTTAGTCGGCGCAGGCTTGTTAGCCTCCGCACCTTTCGCATCCGCTGCGACTAACCTGGTGTTCTGCTCCGAAGGCAGCCCGGCCGGTTTCGACCCAGGCCAGTACACCACCGGAACCGACTTCGACGCCTCAGCCGAAACCATGTTCAACCGCCTGACCCAGTTCGAGCGCGGCGGCACCGCCGTGATTCCTGGTCTGGCGACCAAGTGGGACATCTCCGATGACGGCCTGACTTACACCTTC
This sequence comes from Pseudomonas sp. 29, assembly GCF_002754355.1. Lineage (NCBI taxonomy): Bacteria > Pseudomonadati > Pseudomonadota > Gammaproteobacteria > Pseudomonadales > Pseudomonadaceae > Pseudomonas > Pseudomonas sp. 29. The sequence goes on along the minus strand of NZ_PEEY01000001.1, from coordinate 3,890,688 downwards.
CACCTGCGTGAAGGCGTCAAGTTCCACACCACCCCGTATTTCAAGCCGACTCGTGAGTTCAACGCCGACGACGTGCTGTTCACCTTCAATCGCATGATTAACAAGGATGACCCGTTCCGTAGGGCGTACCCGACCGAATTCCCGTACTTCACCGACATGGGGATGGACACCAACATCACCAAGATCGATAAAGTCGACGACCACACCGTCAAGTTCACTCTGAAAGAAGTCGACGCGGCGTTCATCCAGAACATGGCCATGAGCTTCGCCTCGGTACAGTCCGCCGAGTACGCAGCGCAGCTGCTGAAAGAAGGCAAGGCTGCCGACATCAACCAGAAGCCGATCGGCACTGGTCCGTTCGTGTTCAAGAGCTATCAGAAAGACTCCAACATCCGTTACACCGGCAACAAGGATTACTGGAAGCCTGAGGATGTGAAGATCGACAACCTGATCTTCGCCATCACCACCGACCCGTCGGTGCGTATTCAGAAGCTGAAAAAGAACGAGTGCCAGGTCACCCTGTTCCCGCGTCCGGCCGATCTGAAAGCGCTGAAAGAAGACAAGACCCTGAAGATGCCTGACCAGGCCGGTTTCAACCTGGGTTACATCGCCTACAACGTGATGGACAAGGTCAAGGGCAGCAACGAAGCCAACCCGCTGGCCGACCTGCGCGTACGTCAGGCGCTGGACATGGCCGTCAACAAGCCACAGATCATCGACTCGGTTTACCAGGGCGCCGGCCAACTGGCTGTCAACGCCATGCCGCCGACCCAATGGTCTTACGACACCACCATCAAGGACGCCAAGTACGATCCTGAGAAAGCCAAGCAACTGCTGAAGGAAGCTGGCGTCAAGGAAGGTACCGAAATCGTTCTGTGGGCGATGCCGGTGCAGCGTCCGTACAACCCGAACGCCAAACTGATGGCTGAAATGCTCCAGTCCGACTGGGCCAAGATCGGCTTGAAAGTGAAGATCACCAGCTACGAATGGGGCGAGTACATCAAGCGTTCCAAAGGTGGCGAGAACCAGGCCATGATCATTGGCTGGAGCGGTGACAATGGTGATCCGGACAACTGGCTGAATGTGCTGTTCGGCTGCGACTCGCTCAGCGGCAACAACTTCTCCAAGTGGTGCGACAAGAAGTTCGACGGCCTCGTCAAAGAAGCCAAGCGTACAACCGACCAGGCCAAGCGCACCGAACTGTACAAAGAGGCGCAACACGTCCTGAAAGATGCAGTCCCGATGACACCTATCGCTCACTCGACGGTGTACCAACCCATGCGCGCCAACGTGCAGGATTTCAAGATCAGCCCATTCGGCTTGAACTCCTTCTACGGCGTCAGCGTCAGCAAATAAGGCACTGCAGCGGCGACGTTTATAACGTCGCCGTTGTTTTACCTGCCGAGAAGTTAGGAAATTACCTACAACCAATTCCGCTGCGGATTACCGCAGAGGTATAGGACGCGTCGCCTTTTCCTACGAGATTTAAGGCATTTACGCATTTACTGCCAGAACCGCGGCCCCTACCGTCGGGTACTGACCAGTGTCTGCGTGGGCCACCGGTTTGCCGTACGTACTGGATTGAGCTCGATGCAACCAAAACGTCTCTGGATGAGGTGACGGTGCATTGAACAACACTAAAAAAAGAGGGAGCGTCATGCGCCATACCTTGATTTATTCCGCATTGCTGGGTGCCGGCCTGTTGGCCGCCTCGTCCGCCAGTTTCGCCGCCAGCAAAAGCCTGGTGTTCTGCTCTGAAGGCAGCCCGGCCGGTTTCGATACCGCGCAGTACACAACAGCGACCGATAACGACGCCGCCGAACCGATCTACAACCGTCTCGTCGAGTTCGAAAAAGGCGCGACCAATGTCGTACCCGGTCTGGCGACCAAGTGGGACATTTCCGAGGATGGTCTCAAGTACACCTTTCACCTGCGTGAAGGTGTGAAATTTCATACAACGCCGTACTTCAAGCCAACTCGCGATTTCAACGCCGACGACGTGCTGTTCACGTTTAATCGCATGCTCGATGCGCAACAACCTTTCCGTAAGGCTTATCCAACCGAGTTCCCGTATTTCAACGGGATGAGCCTGAACAAGAACATCGCCAAGGTCGAGAAGACCGGGCCGCTGACCGTGGAGTTCACGCTCAACAGCGTCGACGCCGCGTTCATCCAGAACATCGCCATGAGCTTCGCCGCCATCCTGTCCGCCGAATACGCCGACAAGCTGCTGGCCGAAGGCAAGCCAAGCGACATCAACCAGAAACCGATCGGCACCGGGCCGTTCGTGTTCAAGAGTTATCAGAAAGACTCGAACATTCGTTACACCGGTAATCAACATTACTGGGATCCGAGCCGGGTCAAACTCGATAACCTGATCTTTGCGATCAACACCGACGCCTCGGTGCGCGTTCAGAAGCTCAAGGCTGGCGAATGCCAGATCACCCTGCACCCGCGCCCTGCCGATGTTGAAGCGCTGAAGGCCGATCCGAAACTGCAATTGATCTCCAAGCCGGGTTTCAACCTCGGCTACATCGCCTACAACGTTCGCCACAAGCCATTCGACCAGCTCGAAGTGCGCCAGGCGCTGGACATGGCGGTGAATAAACAAGGGATTCTCAACGCTGTTTATCAAGGCGCCGGCCAACTGGCCGTGAACGCCATGCCGCCGACCCAGTGGTCCTACGACGACAGCATCAAAGACGCCGCCTACAACCCGGAAAAAGCCAAAGAGCTGCTCAAGGCTGCCGGTGTCAAAGAGGGCACCGAGATCACCCTGTGGGCGATGCCGGTGCAGCGCCCGTACAACCCGAACGCCAAACTGATGGCCGAAATGCTCCAGGCGGACTGGGCCAAGATCGGTCTGAAAGTGAAAATCGTCAGCTACGAATGGGGCGAGTACATCAAGCGCACCAAGAACGGCGAGCACGACGTCAGCCTGATCGGCTGGACCGGTGACAACGGGGATCCGGACAACTGGCTCGGCACGCTGTACAGCTGCGATGCCATCGGCGGCAACAACTACTCCATGTGGTGCGATCCGGCTTACGACAAGCTGATCAAAGAGGCCAAGGTCGTCACCGACCGCGACCAACGCACCGTGCTCTACAAACAGGCTCAGCAATTGCTTAAACAGCAAGTGCCAATCACGCCTGTCGCCCACTCGACGGTCAACCAACCGTTAAGCGCCAGGATCGAGGGCTTCAAAGTCAGCCCGTTCGGTCGCAACGTGTTCTCGGGTGTCGGTATCGATTAAACCAAATGATTAGCCGCAATGCTGGGGGGCGCTGTCTAGCCCCTCACGCAAGCGCTTTGCCGAAATTCGCCAATCCGGCTTTTGGCAAACGTTTGCGATGTGTGAACGAGTTCTAAACCAATAACCGGCATACCAAAAAAAAGCCGGCATAAAAAGAAAGTAAAGGAGCTTCACCCATGAAACTGAGCAGCACCGCGATACTGGCCCTGGCCATTAGCAGCATCACCGCCACGGCGTACGCAGAACCTGCAAGTCAGGAGTTCGTCCCTACCACATTGGCCGGCAGTAGCGCCCAAAGCGAGGCCAAAGGCTTTATCGATGGACAAAGCCTGGGCGGCACAACCCGTAACTGGTACGCCAATGAACTGCGTCGTCGTGACGACAGCTTCAGCTACGTGAAAAACAGCGACAAATACACCTCGCCAACGGTAAGAACAAAGACCCCGCGTCGTATCAACTGGGTTCAGGGCACCATCGTCAACTACACCTCGGGCTTCACCCAAGGCACCGTTGGCGTGAGCACCGAAGTTGCCGCTTACAACGCCATCGTTCTCGACCGTGACCGCAAGGATATTGCTGGCGGCTCCAACCGCACCCTCGCCCATTCCGACGGTGATGCGGTCGACCAGTGGAGCAAACTGGGTCTGGCCAACGTCAAGTTCCGCGTGTCCAACACCACGTTGACCGCAGGTCGCCAGAACTTCAGCACGCCGATTGTCGATGTTATCGGCAACCGTCCGCTGCCTTCGAGCTTTGAAGGGATCAGTCTGCATAGCGAAGAGTTGAACAACCTGTCGTTCGACCTCGCCGGTTTCGACCGCGTCTCGCCACGTACCGAGCAGAGCCTGTCGAAATTCCGTTCCGAATACGGCGCCAACGGCGAAGAAACCGACAAGGTCTACACCGCGGGCGTGAACTATCAGCCGCTCAAAAGCCTGAAAACCAGCCTGTACGTCGCCAACGTCGAAGACTTCTGGAACCAGTACTACTTCGGCGGAACCCACGAATTGGGTGACAGCCAGGTATTGAGCCTGACCACCGGCCTGAACTACTACAAGACCGTCGACGAAGGCAAAAAGTTGATGGGCAACATCGACAACGATACCTACTCGCTGTCCTTGGGACTGACCCACCAGGCCCACAGCCTGACCTTCTCGTATCAGCAAGTGAACGGTAACGAGTACTTCGACTACCTGCACGAAACCAACGGCATCTACCTGGCCAACTCCCTGCTGTCGGACTTCAACGGCCCGAACGAGAAATCCTTCCAGATCGCCTACGGCATCAACATGGCCGAGTATGGCGTGCCAGGTCTGAAGTTCAACATCTACCAGGCTCGCGGCTGGGGCATCGACGGTACTCACTACCGTGGCACCGCTTACACCATTCCAGATGACAAGCGCGGCGATCTGAGTCTGATGGACGGCGAATCCCACTACGAATACGGCATCGGTGCTTCCTACGCCGTGCAGAGCGGTCCGCTCAAAGCCACCGCGATTCGCGCGACGTACACCACGCACCGCGCCAGCGAGCATCAGGCTGACGGCAACATCAACGAGTTCCGTCTCGTGACCACGATTCCATTCAACATCCTGTAAAAACGCCAGCCGACGGCTGACTCATGATGAGTCGGCCGTTCGGCTTTTTGTCTTCAACCGATTGCAGAGGGTTATCGATGAAAATGCTTCCCCTACGTGCGGCCATCGCGGCTGCGTTGCTGAGTGTCGCTGTCGGCGTCTCGGCCAAACCCTTGGTGGTCTGCACCGAAGCCAGTCCGGAAGGCTTCGATATGGTCCAGTACACAACTGCAGTCACGGCGGACGCTGTGGCCGAAACCATCTTCAACCGCCTGGCCGACTTCAAGCCCGGCACCACTGAAGTGATCCCGGCTCTCGCCGAGTCCTGGGACATCAGCGAAGACGGCCTGACCTACACGTTCCACCTGCGCAAAGGCGTCAAGTTTCACACCACCGAATATTTCAAGCCGACCCGCGACATGAACGCCGACGACGTGGTCTGGAGCTTCCAGCGTCAGCTGGACCCGAATCACCCATGGCACAAACTGTCGAGCGTGGGCTTCCCGTACTTTGAAAGCATGGGCTTCAAGGAACTGCTGAAAAACGTCGAAAAAGTCGACGACAACACCGTCAAGTTCACCCTGACCCGCCGCGAAGCGCCGTTCCTGGCCGACATCGCGATGGCGTTCTCCTCGATCTACCCGGCCGAATACGCCGACCAATTGCTCAAGGCCAACAAGACAGGTGACTTGAACAACAAGCCGATCGGCACCGGCCCGTTCATCTTCCAGCGTTATGCAAAAGACGCGCAGGTGCGTTTCAAGGCCAACCCAGATTACTTCCGTGGCAAGGCGCCGGCTGATGCGCTGATCCTGGCGATCGCCACCGACAACAACGTGCGCCTGCAGAAGCTCAAGGCCAACGAGTGCCAGATCGCCCTGTATCCGAAACCGGATGACATCCCGAGCATCAAGAAAGACAGCAACCTGAAAGTCGATGAGCTCGACGCGATGACCGTCTCGTACATCGCCATGAACACCCAGCACAAGTACATGAGTGACGTACGCGTGCGTAAGGCGATCGATATCGCCTTCGACAAAGAAGCCTATGTCAACGCGCTGTTCGGCAAAGGCAATGCGTCGGTCGCGGTCAACCCGTACCCGCCGACCCTGCTCGGCTACAACCACGACATGAAGAACCCGCCACGTGACCTCGACGCCGCCCGCAAGCTGCTCAAGGAAGCCGGGGTTCCGGAAGGCACCGTGTTTACCCTGTTCACCCGCAACGGTGGCGGTCCGACCAACCCCAACCCGATGCTCGGCGCGCAAATGATGCAGGCTGACCTGGCGAAAGTCGGGATCAAGATCGACATTCGCGTGATGGAATGGGGCGAAATGCTTAAACGCGCCAAGGCCGGCGAACACGATATGGTCTCGGCCGGATGGGCGGGCGACAACGGCGACCCGGATAACTTCCTGACGCCTATGCTCAGTTGCGAAGCGGCAAAAAATGGCGAGAACTACGCTCGCTGGTGCAACGAGAAATTCCAGGCACTGCTGGATGAAGCACGGGCTAAAGTAGATCCGGCCGAACGCGCAAAGCTCTACGAACAGGCGCAAGTGCTGTTTAATCAGGATCAGCCATGGATCAGCATGGCCCACACCAGGATGTTTACTGCAATGCGTAACAACGTAGAGGGCTATCACATCAGCCCTCTCACCACTAATAACTTCGCCACTACCCAGGTGAAGTAGATAAGAAACTCCCGGCGTCCCTGACCCCAGGGATGCCGGGCACGCCTAACCGGCTGATGAGGTACCACACACGATGTTTAGTTTTATTGCCCGCCGACTGGGGTTGTTGATCCCCACGTTTTTCGGCATCACCTTGCTGACTTTCGCGTTGATTCGCATGATTCCGGGCGACCCCGTGGAAGTGATGATGGGCGAACGTCGGGTCGACCCCGAAATGCACGCTCAGGCAATGGAACGCCTAGGTCTGAACAAGCCGCTGTATGCCCAGTATCTGGACTACATCGGCAAACTGGCTCACGGCGATCTCGGCGAATCCCTGCGCACACGTGAAAGCGTATGGACCGAGTTCACCTCCCTTTTCCCGGCGACCCTGGAACTGTCCATGGCCGCCCTGCTGTTCGCCGGCATTCTCGGGCTTCTGGCCGGGGTAATTGCGGCACTCAAGCGAGGATCCCTGTTCGACCACGGGGTGATGGGCATCTCCCTCGCGGGGTATTCGATGCCGATCTTCTGGTGGGGCCTGATCCTGATCATGTTCTTCTCGGTGAGCCTGGGCTGGACCCCGGTTTCCGGGCGCATCGACCTGCTCTATGACATCGAGCCGCGCACTGGTTTCATGCTGATCGACACGCTGCTGGCCGATGACGTCGGCGCCTTCTTCGATGCCCTGCATCACCTGATCCTGCCGGCCATCGTCCTCGGCACCATTCCGCTGGCGGTGATCGCGCGAATGACCCGTTCGTCGATGCTCGAAGTGCTGCGTGAAGACTACATCCGCACCGCCAGGGCCAAAGGCCTGTCGCCGTCGCGCGTGGTGTTCGTGCACGGTCTGCGTAACGCACTGATTCCGGTACTCACCGTGGTCGGCCTGCAAGTCGGCACCCTGCTCGCTGGTGCGGTTCTGACCGAAACGATTTTCTCCTGGCCCGGCATCGGTAAATGGCTGATCGAAGCCATCGGCGCCCGGGACTACCCGGTTGTGCAAAACGGCATCCTGTTAATCGCCTGCCTGGTGATTCTGGTCAACTTCGTAGTGGACATCCTCTACGGCTTTGCCAACCCACGCATCCGTCATCAGCGCTGAGGTCCATACCATGAGCACTCCAACATCCTCAGTAGACACGTCCGCCCCAAACGCGGATCAAAGCCTGCTGTACCCGTCTCCGTACAAAGAATTCTGGCAAGCCTTCTCGAAGAACAAGGGCGCAGTTGCCGGCCTCATGTTCATGCTGCTGATCATCTTCTGCGCGCTGTTCGCGCCGTGGGTTGCGCCGCATAACCCGAGCGAGCAATACCGCGACTTCCTGCTGACGCCGCCGGCGTGGCTGGAAGGCGGGCAGATGCAATTCCTGCTCGGCACCGATGAACTGGGGCGTGACCTGCTGTCGCGTCTGATCCAGGGCTCGCGTCTGTCGCTGCTGATCGGCTTGTCGTCGGTAGTGATGTCGCTGATTCCGGGGATCCTGCTCGGTCTGTTCGCCGGTTTCTTCCCGAAGATGATCGGCCCGACCATCATGCGTCTGATGGACATCATGCTGGCCCTGCCGTCGCTGCTGCTGGCGGTGGCGATTGTCGCCATCCTCGGCCCTGGCCTGATCAACACCGTGATCGCTATCGCTGTGGTTTCGCTGCCGTCCTATGTGCGTCTGACCCGTGCCGCGGTGATGGGCGAACTGAACCGCGACTACGTGACCGCCGCGCGCCTGGCCGGTGCCGGTCTGCCACGTCTGATGTTCATCACCGTGTTGCCCAACTGCATGGCGCCGCTGATCGTGCAGGCGACCCTGAGCTTCTCGTCGGCGATTCTCGATGCCGCAGCGTTGGGCTTCCTCGGCCTTGGCGTACAACCGCCAACCCCTGAGTGGGGCACCATGCTGGCCTCGGCCCGTGACTACATCGAACGCGCCTGGTGGGTGGTGAGCCTGCCTGGTTTGACCATTTTGCTCAGCGTGCTGGCAATCAACTTGATGGGCGACGGTCTGCGCGATGCGCTGGACCCGAAACTCAAGAACGCCGCCTGAGGAGATTCCCATGTCACTGCTAGAAATCAAGAATCTCAACGTTCGCTTCGGCGACAAGACCGCTACACCCGTGGTCGATGGCCTCGACCTGAAAGTCGACAAAGGCGAAGTACTGGCCATGGTTGGCGAGTCGGGTTCGGGTAAATCCGTGACCATGATGGCGCTGATGGGCCTGATCGAGCATCCCGGCATCGTCACCGCCGACTCGCTAAGCTTTGACGGCAAAGACATGCTCAAGCTGAGCAATCGTCAGCGTCGGCAAATTGTCGGCAAAGACCTGTCGATGGTCTTTCAGGACCCGATGACCGCACTGAACCCGAGCTACACCGTCGGTTTCCAGATCGAAGAAGTGCTGCGTCTGCACCTGAAAATGTCCGGCAAGCAAGCGCGCAAACGTGCGATCGAACTGCTGGAAAAAGTCGAAATCCCGGGCGCTGCCAGCCGTATGGACGCCTACCCGCATCAACTGTCCGGCGGTATGAGCCAGCGAGTTGCGATCGCCATGGCGATTGCCGGCGAGCCGAAACTGCTGATCGCCGACGAACCGACCACTGCTCTGGACGTAACGATTCAGGCGCAGATCATGGATCTGCTATTGGCGTTGCAGAAAGAACAGAACATGGGCCTGGTGCTGATCACCCACGACCTCGCGGTCGTGGCCGAAACAGCCCAGCGCGTCTGCGTGATGTACGCCGGCCAAGCCGTTGAAGTCGGTCAGGTGCCGCAACTGTTCGACATCCCGGCGCACCCGTACAGCGAAGCGCTGCTCAAGGCGATTCCCGAGCACAGCCTCGGCGCCGCACGCCTGTCGACCCTGCCGGGCATTGTCCCGGGCCGCTACGACCGTCCGCAGGGCTGCCTGCTGTCGCCGCGCTGCCCGTACGTGCAGGACAGCTGCCGCGCGCAGCGTCCAGGCCTTGATCCGAAAAGCCACAGCCTCGCCCGCTGCTTCTTCCCGCTGAACCAGGAGGTGGCGTAATGGCCGTCGTACTTACCGCCCGCGACCTGACCCGTCACTACGAAGTTTCCCGTGGCCTGTTCAAGGGCCATGCGACCGTGCGCGCCCTGAACGGCGTGTCGTTCGAACTGGAAGCCGGCAAGACCCTCGCCGTAGTAGGCGAGTCGGGCTGCGGCAAATCCACCCTCGCCCGCGCGTTGACGCTGATTGAAGACCCTTCTTCCGGCTCGCTGAAAATCGCCGGCCAGGAAGTCGCCGGCGCCGACAAGGCCCAGCGCAAGCAACTGCGCAAAGACGTGCAGATGGTCTTCCAAAGCCCATACGCGTCGTTGAACCCACGGCAGAAAGTCGGTGACCAGCTCGGCGAGCCGCTGCTGATCAACACCAACCTCTCCGCCGCTGAGCGTCGCGAGAAAGTCCAGGCGATGATGAAGCAGGTCGGCTTGCGCCCTGAGCACTATCAGCGCTATCCGCACATGTTCTCCGGCGGTCAGCGTCAGCGTATCGCCCTGGCTCGCGCCATGATGCTGCAACCGAAAGTGCTGGTGGCGGATGAGCCGACCTCGGCACTGGACGTGTCGATTCAGGCGCAGGTGCTGAACCTGTTCATGGATCTGCAGCAGGAGTTCAACACCGCTTACGTGTTCATCTCGCACAACCTTGCGGTGGTGCAGCATGTGGCCGATGACGTGATGGTGATGTACCTCGGTCGCCCGGTAGAACTGGGGCCGAAGAACGACATCTACGAGCGTCCGTTGCACCCATATACCCAGGCGCTGCTGTCGGCGACCCCGACCATTCACCCGGATCCGAACAAGCCGAAAATCAAGATCGTCGGCGAACTGCCTAACCCGCTGAACCCGCCGCCAGGTTGCGCTTTCCACAAGCGCTGCCCGTACGCGACCGAGCGTTGCAGCACCGAAGAGCCAGCGTTGCGCCAGCTCGACAGCCGGCAGGTGGCTTGCCACTACGCCGAGCAGTTCCTCGACGGCGCGGCGTAAGCAAATCTGGAGAGCGATACAAAACACTGTGGGAGCGAGCAAGCTCGCTCCCACAGTGATCGCATTTCAAAGAGAGTGACGTGTTAACCAAACCCCTCCCACCTCAATTGCGCATCAGTCGAGGCGGAAGGGGTTTTCTTTTGTCTGCAACTTACGTCTGGCTGTCGCCGTCGTCGTCATCAGTGTCCGGCTCGTCGGTGGTCGAGTCGTCATCGTCTTTACTGCCGCCCTGGTCCTGATCGCCCGGCTCGGACTCAGACTTGGCGAGCATCAAGCCGCTATGCCCGACCTGGCCGTTGAAGGCCTGGGAATCGTGATCCTCGCACTCGGCCCAGGCCGTCGCGGTGCCGAGGGACAGCATGACCATCACTTTCAACAGCAATAAAACCCGTAGCAACCTGCTTTTCATAGCTGACTCCATCCATTTTCAGGTGAGACATTCGTGCCTGACTGGCGCTGTGTGAAATCTAGTTCCGATCCATCGGGTTCACCAGATAGGACGCTAAGGAGCAGGCAGAAATGCCCCTCATGGAAAGACAGTTTTCGAATAATGCTCATAGCCGCAACAGCTAAGCGCCGCCGCGTGATCGCGTGGCCTGCCACGTCAACGGCATGGAAATCAACACCATCAGCGCACTCGCCAGCCACACACTGTGGCCGCCGAAATGACCGTACAACTGGCCACTGAGTACCGGTGACAACAGCGCACTGGCGCTCCAGCTCATAAAGAACAGGCCGAAGTACTGACCGCTTTTACCGCCTTGGGCAAAACGCATGGCCAGCACATTCAGCGGCGGCATGAAAAACGCCTCGCCCAGGGTCCAGATCAGCGTCGACAGGCAGACGTAAAACAGCCCGGAACCGAACGGCAGCATGCCCAACCCGCACGCCAGCAACACACTGCCGAGCAGCATTTGCCGACGCATGCCCCAACGTTCGCCCCAGTGCGACAGCGGAATCTGCAGGGCGATCACCAGCAACGCATTGAGGCCGAACTGCCAGCCGATCGCCTCGGTGCTCAAGTGATAGTAATCACGCAGGTAATTGCCCAGCGTGCTGTAGACCGTGTCGAACGCGATGCCGAGCACGGCCGTCGCTGCCAGCAACCAGAGAAACGGTTTGTCGCGATACGGCACACCCGGACCACCGGCGCCGACTATCGATGACTCTTCATTGATCAGCACCGGACGCTGCCACGTGGTGCGAACAAACCAGAGCAGCGCCAACAACGTCATCGCCGCACTGCCGAAAAACACCCAGCGAAAATCGGTCTGCGCCAACACCCCGCCCGCCACACCGGCGGCGGCCATCCCAAGGTTGCGCGCAACCCGACTCAACGCCTGCGCACGTGAGCGCTGTGTCACCTCGCAATACTCCATGATCAGCCGCTGATGCAGCGTGCGAATAGCCCCATCGATGGCCCCACTGAGCAACAACAATGCAGCGAGCAACGGCACCTGCGTCACCAGTCCCAGCAGAATCAGCACCCACACCGAAACAAAGAACAGCGCCGCCGTCAGCCGCGCCGTGCGCACATGATCACTGAGCCAGCCACCGAGCATCGACCCCAGCAGCAAACCCGCGCCGTACGCCGACAGCAACCAGCCAACCGTCTCGATCGCCAGCCCCAGTTCCTGACGCAGGTACAACGCCATGAACAGCTTGACCATGCTGCTCAAGCGATTGATGAACAACAGCGCCGCGAGCACCCAGGCCATCACGCCGAAATAGCCGTTCAGCCGTAGCAGGTGAGTCAGCCGACTCGTCATTCCATTGACCTCTCAAAGCGACGTGCGTGGAGCTGGAACACTAACGGTCAGCAGGCGGGTTGTCGCGTTCAAGAACATCGAGACCACAAAAAACCGAGTCGTCCTACAGCCATTGCGCGCGATAAAACCGTACCGAAGATCAAAAGCCCCTCACCCTAACCCTCCCGAAACGTCGGACCGCCCGGAGGGAGAGGGGACTGACCGCAGTGTTTGGGAGAGCTACGCCGACGTGCAATACCGAGTCGAATTCAGATTCTGAAACAGATCAAAAGCCCCTCACCCTAGCCCTCCCGAAACGTCGGACCGCCCGGAGGGAGAGGGGACTGACCGCAGTGTTTGGGAGAGCTACGCCGACGTGCAATACCGAGTCGAGCTCAGATTCTGAAACAGATCAAAAGCCCCTCACCCTAGCCCTCCCGAAACGTCGGACCGCCCGGAGGGAGAGGGGACTGACTGCAGTGTTTGGGAGAGCTACGCCGACGTGCGATACCGCGTCGAACTGAGGCTTTGAAAAACACACAAATCGGCCCCCTCTCCCTCGGGAGAGGGCTGGGGTGAGGGGCAAATCCAACACAAATCCAAAGCCGACCACGCCCCGCTCTTCACCACTCAACAGGATGAGCGTTAGCTCGGCTGCAGCTCTTGATCTGTAGGGCGACGTCGGAAGGCTGAGCGGAGGGATTGATCCGGGCGTGGGAGCGCAGCGACCGTTTGGCGCAGCCAAACACAGCGGGAGTAGGTGCAGCGAAGCAAACCGGAGACGCTGCGCCCGGATCGATCCCGGAGCGAAGGAACCCCGAGCCCCAGCGAGCGGGCCGTACGTAGGAGCAAGCGTTTTTGGTTACTTTTTAGGCGTTTGTAAAAAGTGACCCGCCGTAAGGGCGGAACCCTAAGCCGCCATCACCCAAAAACGGATATACCCCCAAAACCAAAGCAAAAAAAAGCCCCCTAGGCATACACCTAGAGGGCTTCGGACAAACCAATTCAGAACTTAATGATGCTCACGCGTCGCCCGGAATTTCACATCCGGCCAACGCTCTTCCATCAACGCCAGGTTAACCCGCGTCGGCGCAAGGTAAGTCAGGTGACCACCGCCATCGACCGCCAGGTTCTCCACAGCCTTGTTGGAAAACTCCTCAAGCTTCTTCTTGTCGCTGCAATCGATCCAGCGCGCGGAATACACAGTAATCGGCTCGTACGAGCACTCAACCTTGTATTCCTCCTTCAAACGGCTGGCGACCACATCAAACTGCAGCACACCGACGGCGCCCAGAATGATGTCGTTGCTGCGCTCCGGGAAAAACACCTGCGTCGCGCCCTCTTCAGCCAGTTGCTGCAGACCCTGACGCAACTGCTTGGACTTCAGCGGATCACGCAGACGCACACGACGGAACAGCTCCGGCGCAAAGTGCGGAATACCGGTAAAACCGAGGGTTTCACCTTCACTGAAGGTGTCGCCGATCTGGATCGTGCCGTGGTTGTGCAGACCGATGATGTCGCCGGCAAAAGCTTCTTCAAGCTGTTCACGCTCGGAGGAGAAAAACGTCAGGGCATCGCCGATGCGCACGTCCTTGCCGGTGCGCACGTGGCGCATCTTCATGCCTTTCTCGTACTTGCCGGAGCAAATGCGCATGAAGGCGATACGGTCGCGGTGTTTCGGGTCCATGTTCGCCTGGATCTTGAAGATGAAGCCCGAGAACTTCTCTTCCACCGGCTCAACGGTACGCTCGTTAGCGACACGGGCCAGCGGACGCGGCGCCCAATCAACAACGGCGTCAAGTACGTGGTCAACACCGAAGTTGCCCAGTGCCGTACCGAAGAACACCGGGGTCAGTTGACCGTCGAGGAATTCCTGCTGGTTGAATTCGTGGCAGGCGCCTTGAACCAGTTCCAGCTGTTCGATGAAGCGGTCGTACTCGTCGCCCAGATGCGCGCGGGCTTCGTCGGAATCGAGCTTCTCGATGATTTTGGTTTCGGTGCGTTCGTGACCGTGACCGGCGGTGTAGACAATGATGTAGTCGTCAGCCAGGTGGTACACGCCCTTGAAGTCACGGTAGCAACCGATCGGCCAGGTGATCGGCGCAGCCTTGATCTTCAGAACGGCTTCGATCTCGTCGAGCAGTTCGATCGGGTCGCGGATGTCACGGTCGAGTTTGTTGATGAAGCTGACGATCGGCGTGTCACGCAGACGGCAGACGTCCATCAGCGCAATGGTCCGTGGCTCGACACCTTTACCGCCGTCGAGGACCATCAATGCCGAGTCCACCGCCGTCAAGGTGCGGTAGGTATCTTCGGAGAAGTCTTCGTGGCCCGGGGTGTCGAGCAGGTTGATCATGTGCTCGCGATACGGGAACTGCATGACCGACGTGGTAATGGAAATACCCCGTTGCTTCTCCATCTCCATCCAGTCGGATGTCGCATGGCGATCGGATTTACGGGATTTCACCGTACCGGCCACTGCAATCGCCTTGCCCATCAACAGGAGCTTTTCGGTGATCGTGGTTTTACCGGCATCGGGGTGGGAAATAATGGCGAAAGTGCGGCGTTTCGCGACTTCGGCGGCCTGGTTGGTCATGGGAAATCGCCTGGCGGTGATTCAAAAAAGGGCCGCGATTATAGCCCAACTCGCCGCAATAACCGAACCGTTGAGCACATTAAGGGTGGCCAAATGCTGCCGCAGATGGGAACCTTTTAAAGCCCGGAGACGTCCATCCCCTGTTACGAATTTTCGTCAGGGGCTGAAAAATCAGCAAGTTAGCCTGACGAGGCTGCGCTCATGGCTCGCTTTCAGACCGCTTTTTTCCGGTGCTGAGGGAGCTGCTTCTCGCGAACGTTTATTCCCGGCAGCCATGTATGGCATGCCACACGGGAGGGCGTTCGCCGACTACAAAAAAAGGAGTCCGCCTGTGGCTATCCGCTATGGCAAAGGGCTGATGGGAGGTGCGGTGGTGATCGCGCTCCTGGCCCTGCTGGTCCACTGGATCGGCATCAACACGATCGAACACTACCGCGACGATTTGTTGTTTTACCTGCAAGCTCATCTGATTCTCGTCCTCGCTTCAATGCTGGCCGCCCTTGTCGTGGGCATCCCCGCCGGCATCTTCCTCAGTCGTCCGACCATGGTCGGCCGTGCTGAACGCTTCATGCAAATCTTCAATATCGGCAACACCGTGCCGCCGCTGGCCGTGCTCGCGATTGCTCTGGGCGTCCTCGGCATTGGCAGTGGCCCGGCGATCTTTGCTTTATTCCTCGCTTCGTTGCTGCCGATTGTGCGCAACACCTACGAAGGCCTGAAAAATGTCCAGGGCTCGCTGAAAGAAGCAGCCGTCGGCATCGGCATGACCCCGCGCCAGGTGCTGTGGAAAGTCGAATTGCCCAACGCCGTGCCGATCATTGTCGGCGGTGTGCGCGTGGCTTTGGCGATCAACGTCGGCACCGCGCCGCTGGCCTTCCTGATCGGTGCCAACAGCCTCGGCAGCCTGATCTTCCCTGGCATCGCCCTGAACAATCAGCCGCAACTGCTGCTCGGCGCCGCGTGCACCGCGCTGCTGGCCTTGCTGCTCGATGGCGTCGTCACCCTCGCCAGCCGTCTCTGGCTGGAACGCGGTTTGCGCCCGTCTTAAGGCTTTTGCGAAGGAATGAATATGAAACGACTTAGCTTGATGTTAGGCCTGATGTTGAGCAGTGCCCTGCTGTTTGCAGGCATCGCCCAAGCCGCTGAAAAACCGGTTATCCGCCTCGGCGCCCGAGTCTTCACTGAGCAAACCCTGCTCGCCGAAATCACCGCGCAATACCTGCGCAGCAAAGGTTACGACGCGCAGATTACCGGCGGTCTGGGCAGCAACCTCGCCCGCAGCGCCCACGAAAGCGGACAACTGGACATGCTTTGGGAATACACCGGCGTGTCGCTGGTGGCCTACAACCATGTCACTGAAAAACTCGACAGCGCCCAGTCCTACGCCCGGGTAAAAGAACTCGACGCGAAAAAAGGCCTGGTCTGGCTGACCCCGTCGAAATTCAGCAACACCTACGCCCTCGCCCTCCCTGAAAAGGTCGCCGAGGAATATCCGCAGATCAACAACATCAGCCAGTTGAACGAAGTGCTGCGCGCCGAGGCCAAGACCAATCATCTGGTGGCGCTGGACACCGAGTTTGCCAACCGCTCCGACGGTCTGATCGGCATGGTCGATCTCTACGGCATGAACCTGACCCGCAAAAATATCCGCCAGATGGATGCCGGGCTGGTTTACACGGCATTGCGCAACGGTCAGGTGTTCGCCGGTCTGGTCTACACCACCGACGGTCGCCTCAACGCCTTCGGCCTGAAACTGCTGGAAGACGACAAGCATTACTTCCCCGACTACACCGCCGCACCGGTGGTGCGTCAGGCTTACCTCGACGCGCACCCGCAACTGGCCGAGCAACTCAAGCCATTAGCCGAACTGTTCGATGACGAAACCATGCGCCAGCTCAACGCGCGGGTCGACGTCGATCACGAGAGCCCATCGAAAGTTGCCGCCGATTTTCTGCGCCAGCACCCACTTGATTAAGGAGGAAAAGTCATGGAATTTCTGAACGCCTTTTCCCACCTCGACTGGCAGCAGGTGATGCACCTGACCTGGCAGCACATCACCCTGGTCGGCATCGCCGTGACCCTGGCGATTGTCGTTGGCGTGCCGCTGGGCATTCTGATGACCCGCTTTCCGACCCTTGCCGGGCCGTTGCAGGCCAGCGCCACGGTGCTGCTGACCGTGCCGTCGATTGCCCTGTTCGGTCTGCTGTTGCCGTTCTACTCCAAGTTCGGCCAGGGCCTCGGGCCGATGCCGGCGATCACCGCCGTGTTCCTTTATTCACTGCTGCCGATCATGCGCAACACCTACCTCGCCCTCACTGGCGTGGAACCGGGCATCCGTGAAGCCGCACGCGGCATCGGCATGACCTTCGGCCAGCGCCTGCGCATGGTCGAATTGCCGATCGCCGTGCCCGTCATCCTCGCTGGCGTGCGCACCGCCGTGGTGATGAACATCGGCGTGATGACCATCGCCGCGACCATCGGCGCCGGCGGCCTCGGTGTGTTGATCCTCGCTTCCATCAGCCGCAGTGACATGTCGATGCTGATCGTCGGCGCGCTGCTGGTCAGTCTTCTGGCGATCTTCGCCGACCTGTTTTTGCAGTGGCTGCAACGCTCTTTGACTCCAAAAGGATTACTCAAATGATCGAACTTCAAAACCTCAGCAAAACTTTCCAAAGCAACGGCAAAGACGTCAAAGCCGTGGACTCGGTAAGCCTGACCGTCAATGAAGGCGAAATCTGTGTGTTCCTCGGGCCATCGGGTTGTGGCAAAAGCACCACGCTGAAGATGATCAACCGCCTGATCAAACCGACTTCGGGCAAGATACTCATCAACGGCGAAGACACCACCGATCTCGACGAAGTAACCCTGCGTCGCAACATCGGTTACGTGATCCAGCAGATCGGCCTGTTCCCGAACATGACCATCGAAGAAAACATTGTCGTCGTGCCGAAACTGCTCGGCTGGGACAAACAGAAATGCCACGACCGCGCCCGCGAGTTGATGAGCATGATCAAGCTGGAGCCCAAGCAGTATCTGCATCGTTATCCGCGCGAACTGTCTGGTGGCCAGCAACAGCGCATCGGCGTGATCCGCGCGCTGGCGGCGGATGCGCCGCTGCTGCTGATGGACGAGCCGTTCGGTGCGGTCGACCCGATCAACCGCGAGATGATCCAGAACGAGTTCTTCGAGATGCAGCGCGCGCTGAACAAGACCGTGATCATGGTCAGCCACGACATCGACGAAGCGATCAAACTCGGCGACAAGATCGCGATCTTCCGCGCCGGCAAACTGCTGCAGATCGATCACCCGGACACGCTGCTGGCGCATCCGGCGGACGATTTTGTCAGCAACTTCGTCGGCCAGGACAGCACGCTCAAGCGCCTGCTGTTGGTGAAGGCTGAAGATGCAGCGGACAACGCGCCATCGGTGAGCCCGGAAACCCCGGTGGCCGATGCGCTGGAATTGATGGATGAGCATGACCGTCGCTACGTGGTGGTCACCTGTGCCGAGAACAAGGCGCTGGGTTATGTGCGTCGTCGCGATCTGCACCGTCAGACCGGCACGTGCGCGCAGTTCCTGCGTGAGTTCAACGCCACCGCCGCGTACGACGAGCATTTGCGCATCCTCCTGTCGCGGATGTACGAGTTCAACCGTTCGTGGCTGCCGGTGATGGATGCCGAGCGGGTATTCCTTGGCGAGGTGACGCAGGAGTCGATTGCGGCTTATCTGAGTTCGGGTCGTTCGCGCGGGATGAAGACCAACATCGTCTCGCCGGCTGAAGCGGTAGTCGCCTAAAAATACACAACCTGTGGGAGCGAGCTTGCTCGCGAAAGCGCAATATCAGTCAACAACGATGTCGACTGTGAAAATGCCTTCGCGAGCAAGCTCGCTCCCACAGGATCCGGGTGATTTTTTCTTCACTCATCAGGCGGAAAAGAATCTCAACACCTGAGAACCAGGCAGCATGCTCTGGACAGCCTTCCAAACAACCAAAATCCCCCTCACTCCTTCCTCTCGCGGCCAACGTCGCCGAAGTTGCCGCCATCACACTTACCCACGACTTCGCCGACAAAATCCACGAACGTGCAGGTATTTTTAACACTGGAAAATTCCCGGGGAACATCTGCCCGTCATCTCGGTCGGCTACAAAGAGTGATGAACGCGACGTACGTCAGAAGCGTGCAAAAACGCGACATTTTTAGTTGATCTCAGGCCCCTCACGCCCTAAAGTTCGCGCCGAACGTCCATGCTGGAAACGATCCATCCGGCTCAAGTACTGACGACGAGACAGCAAGGCCAAGGGTAAAACCACCCGTGGCCTTTTTGCTTTCGGCGACATGCCTTGGGAAGTAGGCGAACCAAAGTGGGGATACGGAGGGCGTTCATTTGCACCCATTGTTTAACTTAGTTTGCCAGTAGGAGTTCCCAGCATGTCGATCCAGGTCGAAGACTATTTCGCGCGCGCTACATTCGACAAAATGAAGGCGTTCGCCGACAAACAGGAAACCCCGTTCGTGGTGATCGACACCGCGATGATCGCCCAGGCCTACGATGACCTGCGCGCCGGTTTCGAATTCGCCAAGGTCTACTACGCGGTCAAGGCCAACCCGGCCGTCGAGATCATCGACCTGCTCAAAGAAAAAGGTTCGAGCTTCGACATCGCCTCGATCTACGAGCTGGACAAGGTGATGGATCGTGGCGTCAGCCCGGACCGTATCAGCTACGGCAACACCATCAAGAAATCCAAGGACATCCGCTACTTCTACGAGAAGGGCGTGCGTCTGTTCTCCACCGACTCCGAAGCTGACCTGCGCAACATCGCCAAGGCGGCCCCGGGTTCGAAAGTCTATGTGCGCATCCTCACCGAAGGCTCGACCACGGCTGACTGGCCACTGTCGCGCAAATTCGGCTGCCAGACCGACATGGCCATGGACCTGCTGATCCTCGCTCGCGACCTCGGCTTGGTGCCTTACGGCATCTCCTTCCACGTCGGCTCGCAGCAACGCGATATCAGCGTTTGGGACGCCGCGATTGCCAAGGTCAAAGTGATCTTCGAACGCCTGAAAGAAGAAGACGGCATCCACCTGAAGCTGATCAACATGGGCGGTGGCTTCCCGGCCAACTACATCACCCGCACCAACAGCCTGGAAACCTACGCCGAAGAAATCATCCGCTTCCTGAAAGAAGACTTCGGTGATGACCTGCCGGAAATCATTCTCGAGCCGGGCCGTTCGCTGATTGCCAACGCCGGTATTCTGGTCAGCGAAGTGGTACTGGTTGCACGCAAGTCGCGCACCGCCGTCGAGCGTTGGGTGTATACCGATGTGGGCAAGTTCTCCGGCCTGATCGAAACCATGGACGAAGCGATCAAGTTCCCGATCTGGACCGAGAAAAAAGGCGAGATGGAAGAAGTGGTCATCGCCGGCCCGACTTGCGACAGCGCCGACATCATGTACGAGAACTACAAGTACGGTCTGCCGTTGAACCTGGCGATCGGTGATCGTCTGTACTGGCTGTCGACTGGTGCGTACACCACCAGTTACAGCGCGGTTGAGTTCAATGGCTTCCCGCCGCTGAAGTCGTTTTACGTGTAAGAGCAACTGCGAGTTTCAAGCTGCTAGCTGCAAGTGAAAAGCCCATGACGTGTCATGGGCTTTTTTGTGTCTGTGCGTTCGGCTTGAAGTTTTGCCGGGTACTTGAGACCGAGGCCCCTCACCCCAGCCCTCTCCCGAGGGAGAGGGAGCCGATGTGTAAGCTTTCAAAATTGAGTTCGACTGGATATCTCAGGTCGATGTATAGCGCCAGAACGACGCGGTCAGTCCCCTCTCCCCCAGGGAGAGGGTTAGGGTGAGGGCTTTGCGAATTCAGACGCGCTGCAAGTCTGTGCATCGAAGCGCGAACTGAGCAGCCATCCCCTGAATCCTGGGATCTGTCGCACCTGACAACGTCTGACTAGCCACCCGCAGAAAATTCAGATTGCCGCCGGCCAAAGCTTTCTCAAGCCAATCGACCGCCTCATCAATCCGCCCCTCATCCGCTAAAACTGCAGCGAAACTGAACTGCCCACGAAAATCCCCACCCTCAGCCGAGCGCCGATACCACTCACGCGCCGCAACTGGATCCGCCGGGCACACCCGCCCTTCTTCCAGATACCGCCCCAGCAGATTCATCGATTTCGCATGGCCCAGTTCAGCCGCGCGGCGATACAGCGCCAGCGCCTGCAGATGATCCACCTCCACTCCCCGCCCGGTCGCCAGCAGATTGGCGAGGTTGTACATCGCCCAATCCAGTCCAGCCTCCGCTGCAATCCGATAATGCTGCGCAGCAACCGACGCATCCGCCGCGCAACCCCAACCATGCTCATGACAACGCCCGAGCATGTTGCGCGCCATCAGATGACCTTGCCCGGCGGCGATACCGAACCAACGCAGTGCCAGCGTTTGATCCTGCGCGATCCCTTGGCCGTCGAGCAAAATCTGCCCAAGCAAGGCCTGCGCTTCAACCTCACCCTCACCGGCCGCGAGCAAAATCGCCTGCGCCGCACGGGCCGGGCTTTCTTCGAGCATGGCACTGAGTTGTTCGCCGCTGAGGGCCTCCTCGCGACGTATTTGAAAAGTCATACCTCGACCCAGCGCCGCAGCAAGTTGTGATACGTACCGGTGAGGCGGATCAGCGAAGGGTGCTCAGGCATGTCCTGGGTCAGTTGCTGAATCGCCCCGTCCATCTCGAACAACAGCGCGCGCTGGCTATCTTCACGCACCAGACTCTGTGTCCAGAAAAACGACGCATAGCGTGTGCCGCGAGTGACCGCGTTGACCTTGTGCAAACTGGTGCCGGGGTACAAGACCATGTCGCCGGCCGGCAACTTCACCCGCTGCGTACCGTAGGTGTCCTGGATTTCCAGTTCGCCGCCGTCGTAATCCTCAGGCTCGCTGAAGAACAGCGTCGCCGACAGATCGGTGCGCACCCGCTCGATGCTGCCCTTGGGCTGGCGCACGGCGTTGTCGATGTGGAAATCGAAGCTGCCACCGGCCGTGTAACAGTTCACTAACGGCGGGAAGACTTTGTGCGGCAGCGCGGCGGACATGAACAGCGGGTTTTTCCACAACCGTTCCAGCATCGCTGCGCCGATTTCCTTGGCCAGCGGATGACCTTCTGGCAGTTGCAGATTGTGCTTGGCCTTGGCCGATTGAAAGCCGGCGGTGATTTTGCCATCGGCCCAATCGGCCTGCTCCAGCGCCTCACGAATGCGCTGCACTTCGTCTTTTGCGAACAGTCCGGGGATGTGCAGCAGCATGGCGATGTCACCTGTTGGCAAAGAGGTGGTAATGGTATTGATTCTTATTGACCGTGTAAAACCCGAGAGACGAATGAACTGGCAAAAACCGTAAGGTTAAATTGTAAAGAATGTAAATTCAGTACGAATAACAATATTTCGCAATTGATACGAATACTTGTTTAACCTATATTCCGCGGCCTCAAATCCTTGGGGAGGGGAATAAAAATGGCACGTCAACACGCACAATTACCGGTCAGTTCACCACGTCTGCTCGCCTCTGCAATCGGTGTGGCAATCACCGCCGGTTCCGCTGGCCAGATGGTGTTCGCCGCTGAAAAAACCGACAGCAAAGCCTCCGGCAATGCCATCGCCCTGGACGCCACCGCCATCACCGGCGAAGCCCAGGATTCGACGTCCTATCAGGTCGAAAAAGCCTCCTCGCCCAAGTACACCGCGCCGCTGGTCGATACACCGCGCTCGGTCACCGTTATTCCGCAACAAGTGCTCAAAGACACCGGCGCCCTGAACATGCAGGACGCGCTGCGCACCGTGCCGGGCATCACCTTCGGCGCCGGTGAAGGCGGCAATCCACAGGGCGACCGTCCGTTCATTCGTGGTTTCGACGCGCAGGGCGACACCTACCTCGACGGCGTGCGCGACACCGGTTCGCAAAGCCGCGAAATCTTCGCCGTGGAAAACATTGAAGTCAGCAAGGGCCCGAACTCCGCCATCGGCGGTCGTGGCGCAGCGGGCGGCAGCATCAACCTGGTGAGCAAGAAAGCGCACCTGGGCAATTCGTTCGACGGCGGCTTCACCTGGGGCTCCGACCAGACTCAGCGCTATACCCTCGACGGCAACTACCAGTTCAGCGACACCGCCGCCGGCCGTCTGAACCTGATGAGCCACGAGAGCAATGTCGCCGGTCGCGACAAAGTCGATTACGACCGCTGGGGTATCGCCCCGTCCCTGGCGTTTGGCCTGGGCACCGACACCCGCGTCAACCTCGACTACTACCATCTCGAAAGCAACGACACCCCGGACTCGGGCGTGCCGTACACCATTCCGGCCGGCGGCTCCGCTGCACGCACCAAGTCCAATCCGGACAAGCCTTACGCTGGCGGTGACCACAGCAATTTCTACGGTCTGGATCGCGACTTCCGCAAGGGCCGCACCGACACCGCGACCTTCGCCATCGAGCATGACCTGAGCGATTCGCTGACGATCAAGAACACCCTGCGTCACGGCACCAGCATGCAGGATTACATCCTGACCCAACCTGACGACAGCAAGGGCAACGTCAACAACGGCACGGTCTGGCGTCGTGCCAACACTCGGGTGAGCAACACCGAGACCACCACCAACCAGACTGACCTGTTCGGCAATTTCTACGTCGCCGGCTTCAAGAACAGCTTCTCCACCGGCGTTGAATACACCCGTGAGGAAAGCCAGAAGTCTTCGTACAACGTCAACACCGACACCACGCCGCGCACCAGCGCAGTGACCACTAACTGCAACCCGGGCCTGATCGGCGCCGCCAGTGGCTACAACTGCACCTCGCTGTCGAACCCGAACCCGAACGATCCGTGGAACGGCGCGATTTCGCGTAACTACGCCGGCACCGACACCCAGGCCAACACCTACGCGCTGTATGTGTTCGATACCCTGGAGTTGAACGAGCAGTGGCTGGTGAACATGGGCCTGCGTTACGACCACTTCGACACCGACTACAAGACCTACAACGCCGCTGGCACCACCACGTCCAAGGGCGATGACACCAGCGAGTTCGTCACCGGTCAGTTCGGCGTCGTCTACAAGCCTGCGGAAAACGGCAGCATCTACGCCTCCTACGCCACCTCGGCCACGCCACCGGGCAACACCTTGGGCGAGGGTCAGGAAGGCAACCCGTTGGGCGGCACCCCGGATCGCAGCGGCAACCTGCTGAGCAGCGACATGGAGCCGGAAACCACCAAGAACTATGAAATCGGCACCAAGTGGGATCTGCTCAACGATCGCCTGTCGCTGACCGCTGACATCTTCCGCACCGAGAAAGAAAACGCTCGTGTGCAAGTCGACACCACGTCGTACGAAAACGCCGGTAAGACCCGTGTGCAAGGTGTCGAGCTCTCGGCCAGCGGCAAGATCACTGACAAGTGGCAAGTGTTCGCCGGTTACGCCTTCATGGACAGCGAACAAGTCGACGGCGGCCCGCTGGGCAAGGCCAACGACGGCAACGAACTGCCTAACACGCCGAAAAACAGCGCCAGCCTGTGGACCACTTACCAGGTCACGCCGAAGCTGACCATCGGTGGCGGCGCGTTCTACGTCGACGACGTGTACGGCAGCGTGGCCAACACCACCATGGTTGACTCGTATGTTCGCTACGACGCGATGGCTGCGTACAAACTGACCAAGAACGTCGACCTGCAACTCAACGTGCAGAACCTGACCAACGAAACCTACTACGACAAAGCCTTCTCGACCCACTTCGCCAACCAGGCGGCGGGCCGTACGGCACTGTTGAGCACCAACTTCCACTTCTGACCGATGTGGAAACCTGTGGGAGCGAGCTTGCTCGCGAAAGCGCTGGGTCAGTTAAGTCGAGGCTGACTGACACGACGCCTTCGCGAGCAGGCTCACTCCTACAGGGAATGCGCCGCCAGGCTTGGCCCCGTTCATTCCATTGAACGGGGCTTTTGTGCGTAATAAAGAACGCTTCTCGATAACCCACGGCATAATGCGCGCCGTGAAGACAATTTCCGAATGGACGGCGAGTGACGTGTTGAAGAAAACCCTGTTCCAGTTGCACTGGTTTTTTGGCATCAGCGCAGGCCTGGTGCTGGCGTTGATGGGCATCACCGGCGCGGCCTATTCGTTTCAGGACGAGATCCTGCGGGCGCTGAATCCGTCCGTCCTGCAAGTAGAGAAACAGGTGGCCGGTGTGCTGCCGCCCGTGGAACTGGTCGAGCGCATCGAAGCCACGTCCGGCAAAAAGGTTTCGATGCTCTGGGTCGAAACCGACAGCGGCAACGCGGCGAAAGTGTTCTTCACCCCGCCCAAGGGTGAACGTCGCGGCGAGATGCGCTACTTCAATCCGTACACCGCCGAGTTCATGGGCGACGCGGTCGGCCAGGATTTCTTCGGCCTGATGCTGCAACTGCACCGTTTCCTCGCCATGGGCGATACCGGGCGCAACATCACTGGCGCCTGCACGCTGACCCTGCTGTTTTTCTGCCTCTCTGGTTTGTATCTGCGCTGGCCACGGCAGTGGCACAGCTGGCGCGTGTGGCTAACGCTGGACTGGAAGAAAAAGGGCCGCGCCTTCAACTGGGACCTGCATTCGGTAGCCGGTACATGGTGCTTGTTGGTGTATCTGCTGCTGGCACTGACCGGGTTGTCGTGGTCGTACGAGTGGTACAACAAAGGCCTGACCAAATTGCTCTCCGATGCCCCGCAAAACGAACGCGTGCGCGGCGGTCGTGGCCCGGCACCGGAAGGCCCTGCGCCGACAGCCGATTACGCGGCGATGTGGAGCAGCATCTACAGCGCCGCCGGCCCGGGTCTGGCCGCCTACAACATCCGCATGCCGGCCGTCGCAGGCCAACCGGCGACCGTGTTTTACCTGCTCGACAGCTCGCCGCATGATCGCGCGTTGAACCAGATCACTCTCGACCCGGCCACGGGCGTGGTCAAACGCGTCGACCGTTACGCCGACAAGAGCTTCAAGGCGCAACTGCTGACCAGCATTTATGCGCTGCACGTCGGCAGCTATTTCGGCCTGGTCGGGCGGATCATCATTACCCTCGCGGCAGTGTGCATGCCGCTGTTCTTCATCACCGGCTGGCTGCTGTACCTCGACCGCCGCCGCAAGAAAAAGCAGATCAAGGATGCACGTAAAGGCCTCGTTCAACCGGCCGGCGATGCGTCGGCATGGCTGATCGGCTTCGCCAGCCAGAGCGGTTTCGCCGAGCAACTGGCATGGCAGACCGCCGGCCAATTGCAGGCTGCCGGACTGCCGGTGAAAGTGCAGCCGCTGGCGAATGTCAGCGAGCAGGATCTGCGTGAATCGAACAACGCGCTGTTTGTGGTGAGCACGTTCGGCGACGGCGAAGCGCCGGACAGCGCGCGCGGATTCGAGCGCAAAGTGCTGGGCAAAGCGGCAACGCTCGACAGTCTGAATTACTCGGTGCTCGGTCTCGGCGATCGTCAATATCAGCACTTCTGTGGTTTCGCCAAACGCCTGCACCAATGGTTGGCGGAGCACGGCGGCAAGACATTGTTCGCGCCGGTCGAAGTCGACAGCGGTGATCCCTATGCCCTGCGCCATTGGCAAACCCAACTTGGCCTGCTCACCGGGCAAGCGCCCGTGGATACCTGGCAAGCACCGAGTTACGACAACTGGACGCTGGTACGCCGCGAACTGATGAACCCGGACAGCAGCGGTGCGCCGGTTTACTTGTTGGGCCTGAGCGCACCGAACACCAGCAGTTGGCTGGCCGGTGATCTGGTCGAAGTGCTGCCGCGCAACTGCCCGTGGGCCATCGAACACTTCCTCGACGGCCTCGGCATTCGTGGCGAAACCACCGTGAAAATCAACGGCCTCGACGAGCCGCTGGAAGTCGCGCTGGCCTCGCGGCAATTGCCCGAGCACCGTGCACATCTGGTCGGTCTGCATGCGCAATCGCTGGTCGA
Organism: Pseudomonas sp. 29; assembly: GCF_002754355.1. Classification (NCBI taxonomy): domain Bacteria; kingdom Pseudomonadati; phylum Pseudomonadota; class Gammaproteobacteria; order Pseudomonadales; family Pseudomonadaceae; genus Pseudomonas; species Pseudomonas sp. 29. The sequence goes on along the minus strand of NZ_PEEY01000001.1, from coordinate 3,863,869 downwards.
CGCGATGGTGCCGCTGGCCATGCGCGAATACTCAATCGCCTCGATTGCCGCCGACGGCGTGCTGGAGTTGATCGTGCGCCAGGAACAGCATGCCGACGGCACCCTTGGCATCGGTTCCGGCTGGCTGACTGAGCACGCGCCCGTGGGCGGAAGTATCAGTTTGCGGGTGCGACGCAACAGTGGTTTCCATCTGCCGAACGAACCGCTGCCGATGATTCTACTGGGCAACGGTACGGGTCTGGCCGGGTTGCGCAGCTTGCTCAAGGCGCGGATTGCCGATGGTCAGCAGCGCCAGTGGTTGCTGTTTGGCGAGCGCAATCGTGAGCACGATTTCCTCTGCCGCGCGGAGCTGGAAGAGTGGTTGATCAATGGTGATCTGGAACGGCTGGACCTGGCGTTTTCGCGGGATCAGGCTGAGAAGGTTTATGTGCAGGATCGCTTGCGTGAGTCGGCTGCAGAGTTGAAGAAATGGCTGGCGGACGGGGCGGTGATTTATATCTGCGGCAGCTTGCAGGGGATGGCTTCGGGGGTTGATCAGGTGCTTAACGACATTCTCGGCAGCGCCGAAGTCGAACGCCTGATCGAACAGGGCCGCTATCGCCGCGACGTCTATTAAAAGCCCCTCACCCTAACCCTCTCCCGGAGGGAGAGGGGACTGATTGGGGGAGATTCACGCAATACGCCGACCTGAACGTGCTTCACCGAATCCATAATCGAGAAAGGCTTTGTATCCAATCTCATAATCGATACGGTCTTTCAGGTCGACGTACCTCTTCAGACACCACGGTCGGCCCCCTCTCCCTCTGGGAGAGGGCTGGGCGGGCGGCGTTCCGATGAGGGTTAGCTTTTGATCTTCAAACCGGCTGCAACTTCTGTTCAAAAACCGCCACCCCATTCAAATCCCGCAACACCACGCTCATCTCCCCACTCCCCCCTTCAATATTCACCTCGCCAAAAAACTGAAACCCGGCAAACGGCGAAGTGTTTTGCGCCGGCGGCGCCTTCTCGAAAACAACCTCCGGGCCAAAGGTTTTATCCAGTGGATTAGGCCCGAAACTCCCGGCGTTCAGCGGCCCGGCGACAAACTCCCAGAACGGTTCGAAATCCTGAAACGCCGCGCGATCCGGGTGATAGTGATGCGCCGCGCAGTAATGCACATCTGCCGTGAGGAAGACAAAATTGCGCACCTGCTGCGCACGCAGATAGCCGAGCAATTCGGCAACTTCCAGCTCGCGCCCCTGCGCTGGTCCCGGATCACCGTTAGCCACCGCTTCCCAACGCGCCACACCCGGACTGACCTCACCATCCGGCACGCCCAGACCGATCGGCATGTCGGCGGCAATGACCTTCCACTGGGCTTTGGATTTCTTCAAGCCGCGCTTGAGCCAGTTCAGTTGCTCACGCCCCAGGAACGGTTTCGCCGCGCCGAGGTTGTCGTCATTGGCGCCGCGATAACTGCGCATGTCGAGCACGAACACATCGAGCATCGGCCCATAACTCAACTTGCGATAAATCCGCCCGCCACCGTCAGCGGCCTGCAAACGCATCGGTGAATATTCCAGCCACGCCTTGCGTGCACGCCCGACCAGGGTGTGGATATCTTTCTCCTGGTAGCGCTCATCAAGCTGCTTGCCCGGCGACCAGTTGTTGACCACTTCATGGTCGTCCCACTGCCAGATCTGCGGCACCTCGGCGTTGAAGCGGCGAATGTTTTCGTCCATCAGGTTGTAGCGGTAGTTGCCGCGATAATCGTCGAGGGTCTGCGCGACTTTGCTCTTGGCTTCGGTGGTGAGGTTGCGCCAGATGCGACCGTTTTCGGTGGTGAGCTGAGCGGGCACCGGGCCGTCGGCGTAGATGGTGTCGCCGCTGTGGATAAAGAAGTCCGGCAGGCGCAGACGCATGGCTTCATAGATGCGCATGCCGCCGATGTCCGGGTTGATGCCGAAGCCCTGGCCAACGGTGTCGCCGCTCCAGACGAAACGAATATTGCGCCGCGCCGTCGGAGCGCTGCGCAGGTGGCCGAGCCACGGTTCGCTGGCGACGCCGGTGCGCGCGTCCTTGAAATATACGCGATAGAAAATCGCCTGATCGGCGGGCAGCCCGGTGAGCTCAACGCGGGCGGTGAAGTCGCTGCGGGCATCGGCCAGCGCCGAGACCACCCGGCGCGGGTGGCGAAACTGGCTGCGGGTGTCCCACTCGACCACCATATGCGCGGGGCGATCGCTGCGGCTCCAGATCATCGCGCGGTCGCCTTGCAGGTCGCCGGACTGCACGCCGTCGGTCAACTGCGGGCGATCCTTGACCGACGCAATCACCGCCGGCGCCAGGCTTGGCATCAGCAGACCGGCACCAACGACTTGCATGACACGCCGGCGACCGGGGTTGAAATCGCTCATGGTGTTCTCCCTGAAAAAAGGAAAACTTAAGCACGCGATCATGAAACACACATGACACCAGACACACCGCAGAACCAATTGTAGGAGTGAGCCTGCTCGCGATATCGGTATATCTGCCAACATTCATGTCACTGACAGACCGCTATCGCGAGCAGGCTCACTCCTACAAGGGATTTGTGTTTTCAGTTAAGCCTTGGCGGGTTCCAGCGCCAGCTCGACGGCTTCCGGGCGTTTGACCGTCGCATAGACAACGGCGGTCAAGAGGCTCCCCGCGACAATCGCCAGCAAATACAGCAACGCATGATTGATCGCATTCGGAATCGCCAGCACAAACAAGCCACCGTGCGGCGCCATCAGTTTGCAGCCGAAGTACATCGACAACGCACCGGTCAGCGCGCCACCGGCGATGCTCGCCGGGATCACCCGCAACGGATCTTTCGCGGCAAACGGAATCGCCCCTTCGGAGATAAAGCACAGCCCCAGCACGAAGGCAGCCTTGCCGGCCTCGCGTTCAGTCTGGGCAAATTTGCGCCGCGCGATAAATGTGGCGATGCCCAGACCAATCGGCGGCACCATCCCTGCGGCCATGGTCGCGGCCATCGGTGCATAACTCTGCGACGCCAACAGACCTACCGAGAACGCGTACGCGGCTTTGTTGATCGGCCCGCCGAGGTCGACGCACATCATGCCACCGAGCAACACACCGAGCAGAATCGCGTTGGTGGTGCCCATGCTGTCGAGGAAATGCGTGAGCGCCCCGAGCATGCCGGCGACCGGTTTACCGACCACGTAAATCATCACCAGACCGGTGATCAGGCTGGCGAACAACGGGATGATCAGAATCGGTTTCAGCGCTTCGAGACTTTGCGGCAAGGCGACATATCGACTGATAGCCTTGGCCGCATAACCGGCGATAAACCCGGCGATGATGCCGCCGATAAACCCGGCGCCCAGCGTACTGGCAAGCAAACCACCAATCATCCCCGGCGCCAGGCCCGGACGGTCGGCGATCGAATAAGCGATGTAACCGGCCAACAACGGCACCATCAACTTGAACGCCGTCTCACCGCCGATCTGCATCAGCGCAGCGGCCAACGTGCCTTCTTCCTTGAACGCGGTGATGCCGAAGACGAACGACAGCGCGATCATCAAACCGCCGGCCACGACCATCGGCAACATGAATGACACGCCGGTCAGCAGGTGTTTATAGATGCCGGTTTTCTCTTGCCTGGCCGGTGCCTTGCCGTCACTCGCGGCGCTTTCCACTGCACCTTCGGCCAAGGCTTTTTTCAGCGTGGCTTCGGACTGCTTCAAGGCGATCCCGGTGCTGCAGCGATAGATCTTCTTGCCGGCAAAACGCTCGGTGGCGACTTCGATATCCGCCGCCAGCAACACCACGTCTGCGTCGGAAATCGCCGCTGCGCTCAACGGGGTTTTCGCGCCCACCGAGCCTTGGGTTTCGACTTGCAAGTCATAGCCCAGGCGCTTAGCGGTTTGCTGCAAGGCTTCGGCGGCCATGAAGGTGTGGGCGACACCGGTCGGGCAGGCAGTGATGGCGACGATGCGTGGTGCTCGCGGCGCATCAGTTACCGGTTCAGCCTCGCTGGCGACGTAAACGGCAGCCTCTTCAGCGCCCCGACGCAGCACCGCTTCGACATCTTGCAACGCCTGCGCCGGGGCGATCTGGAACACCCGTTTGCCGACAAAGCGGCTCATGTCCACCGTGCCGGTGGTGACCAGCAACACCCATTCCGCCGCCGCAATCGTCGCTGCCGACAATTCGCGTTCCGGGTGCGCCGCATCGACCACTTCCACGCTGGTGCTCCAGCCCTGACGCTGCGCCGCCGCATCGAGCAGACGCGCGCACAGCACACTGGTGACCATGCCGTTCGGGCAAGCCGTAACAATGGCTAATTTCATGACAAACCCTCTTATTGTTCTGTCAGGGGACGCACGCGCACGCCCTGTTCGAGCTGCGCCAGTTGCGCCGCATCGTTGATGCCAAAACCGATCTGGGTCACCGCCATCGCCGCAATTGCGGTGGCCGTGTGCAGGGTTTGTTCAGGTGTGTCGGCGCTGAGCAAACCGTGGAGCATGCCGGCCAACAGCGAATCACCAGCACCGACCGTGCTGGCAACGCTGACCTTCGGTGGCGTGGCGTGCAGTGCCGAACCGACGCTGAACCAGTTCACGCCATCAGCACCGTGAGAAATCACCACGTGCTCGATACCTTGCGCATGCAAGCGCGCCGCTGCTTGCGCTTCCGCCGCGTGGGAAACCACGTCGCAACCGAGCGCGTCGGCGAGTTCTTCGGTGTTCGGTTTGATCAGCCATGGACTGGCTTTCAAAGCTTCGCGCAATGCTGCGCCGCTGCTGTCGAGAGCGACTTTCAGACCGAGCTGATTGAGCCGTTCGATCAACTCGCGCAACCACTGCGCCGTCACGCCACGCGGCAAACTGCCAGCTACCACCACCGCATCGTGACCCGGTGCAATCTGCACCAGTCGATCGAGCAACGCTTGCTGCGCGGCGGTATCGACCACCGGTCCAGGGCCGTTGATGTCGGTGATGCGGCCACTCTGTTCAGCGACTTTGATGTTGCTGCGCGTCTCGCCCGGCACGCGGATAAACGCGTCGACAAAACCACGCTTGGCGAACAGGGTTTCGAACGCTTGCAGATTGTCTTCGCCGAGAAAGCCGCTGACCGTCAGTTGATGGCCGAGGTCGGCCAGCACTTGCGCAACATTCACGCCTTTGCCGGCAGCATGGGTGTGCATCTCGTCGCTGCGATTGACCTGACCCGCCTCCAGGCGTGGCAGTTCGACGGTGAGGTCGAGCGCCGGATTGAGGGTCAGGGTAAGAATCTTGGCCATTACAGGGCCTCCACTAATGCGCGCACTTCGTTCGCGCTGCCCACGGCCAGGGCGTGTTGAGCAAGGGTTTGCGCCTGGGTCAGGCTGAGTTCGCGGATGCGTGCCTTGACTTCGGCAATGCTGCGTCCGGAGACGCTGAGTTCATCGACACCGAGGCCGACCAGCACCGGCACCGCCAGCGGATCTGCCGCCAGCTCACCGCAGACGCCGACCCATTTGCCGTGGGCATGGGCCGCGCGCACGGTGATGTCGATCAGTTGCAGCACCGCCGGGTGCAAGCCATCCGCCTGCGCCGACAGGGTCGGGTGACCACGGTCGATGGCCAGTGTGTACTGGGTCAGGTCGTTGGTGCCGACACTGAAGAAGTCGACTTCCTTGGCCAGTACCGGCGCGAGCAGAGCGGCGGACGGCACTTCAATCATGATCCCCAGTTGCAGATCAGCAACCGGGATTTCCAGGCGCAGACGTTCGGTCATATCGCGGGCCTGACGCCACTCTTCGACGCTGCCAACCATAGGGAACATGATCCGCAGCGGACGGTTGTCCGCCGAACGCAGCAGGGCGCGCAACTGCGCTTCCATGATCTGCGGACGTTGCAGGGTCAGGCGAATACCGCGCACACCGAGGAACGGGTTTTCTTCTTTGGCAATCGGCCAATACGGCAGCGGTTTGTCGCCGCCGACATCCAGCGTGCGCACCACCAGCGGACGACCGGCGAGGCCATCGAGGACGCGGCGGTATTCGGCTTCTTGCGTGGCTTCGTCGGGCGCTTGCGGATGGGCCATGAAAATCAGTTCGGTACGCAGCAGGCCAATGCCTTCGGCGCCCTGCTCCACCGCACTGATCACGCCCGCGCTTTCGCCGATGTTGGCGAACACTTCGACCGCGTGACCGTCGGTGGTGTGTGCCGGTTGATGGCGTTGTTCGGCGGCAATCTTCAAGCGTTGCTCACGGGTGTCGCGTTCTTCGGTGGCGCGTTGCAGGGTCGCCGCATCGGCGTCGACGTGCAGGCGACCGCGTTGGCCGTCGAGCAGCAACGGTGTGCCCGGCGCCAGCAACAACACCGCTGCGCCAGCGCCGACCAGCGCTGGAATCCCGAGAGCACGCGCAACGATTGCACTGTGCGCCGTGGCGCCGCCGCGCGCGGTGAGAATCCCCGCCACGCGCGCCGGATCCAGCCGTGCGACATCGGACGGACCGACCTCGTCCATCACCAGAATGTACGGTTGATCAGGCTCGCTCGGAGTTTGCACGCCACACAGTTGCGCCAACACGCGACGACCGACGTCACGCAGGTCCGCCGCCCGTTCGGCGAGCAACGCGTCGTGTAGCGATTCCTGTTGTTTGGCCGCCGCTTCGATCACCGCCATCCACGCCGCTTCGGCGCTTTCGCCTTGCTTGAGGCGGGTGTCGACTTCATCGGTGAGTTCCGGATCGTCGAGCATTTCCTGATGGGTGATAAAGATCTCGCGGATGGCTTTGGCTTTGCTGCGTTCGATCAGGCCCTGAATGTCACCGCGCACGTCGCTGAGCGCTTGCTTGAGACGTTCGCGCTCAACGGCGGCGGACTCGCCGCGCAGCGGGTAATCGATGGTTTGCTGCACCTGAATATGCGCAGGCCCGATGGCAATGCCAGGGGCTGCCGGGATCGCCTGCAACTGAGCGCCGGACGCCGGGGCGATCAGCACTTCGGCGATGTCGGCAATGACCTCGCGCTGCTGGCTTACGGCTGGCAGCGGCTCGACTTCTTCGCCAAGGCCTTCTTCGATCGCGGCCAAGAGTGCCGGCAAGGCGTCAGCGGCGATGCTCGGTTCCGCGATCAACTCCAACACCTGACCGCGACGGGCGCCGAGGCTGAGCAGTTTGCTCAAGCTCTTCACCGACACGGCGCTGTCCTGGCCGTCGACGATGCGCACACGAATTTCGCCATCAAAACTCTTCGCCAGTTGCGCAAGGATCTTCGCCGGGCGCGCGTGTAAACCATGGGCGTTGGCCAGGGCAATGCGTGCGCTCGGCCAATCGGCGGGCAATTCACCGCCGAGCACTTCAAGGACTTTACGGCTGCTGGTGGCGCGGCCCAGCTCATGGCCGCGACCTTCAATCAGCAACGCGCAAAGACGTTCAAGCAACGCCTGATGCGCTTCGCCAAGGCTGGCCAGACAGAACAGACCGCTGAGCGGTTGACCGAGGTAGCGCATCGGTTTGTCCGGCGTCACGAACGCCAGGCCCGGACGCTTCACGGTCTGCTCGCTGTGCAGCCACCACAGGCCATCGCCCAGCGGCAGCGCTTCGACCTGCTGCAACACACCGGCAAAACCGTTGCTCACACAATCGGCCTGCCGTAACAGACGTGCGCCACGCCAAACCAGTTCTTCGAAATCGTCAGCCGACACGCCGAGGCCGATCATCTGTGCATCCAGCGCCAGCTCTTGCGGTGCGCCTTGCAGCAATTTCAGCAGCGCTTCGGGGGAACTGGCACGACGCAGAGCCTGGCCCAGATCGGTCTCGCCGAGGGCGCGGGTCAGCAGTTGCAGCAGGCGCAGGTGTTCGTCGGATTTGGCGGCGATGCCGATCGCCAGATAAACGATCTGGCCATCGCCCCAATCCACGCCTTCCGGGAACTGCATCAGGCGCACGCCAGTGGCGAACACCTGATCACGGGTTTGCGGCGTTCCGTGGGGAATGGCAATACCTTGACCGAGAAAGGTCGAGCCCTGGGCTTCCCGTGCCTGCAATCCAGCGAGGTAACCGTCAGCAACCAGACCATCGGCCACCAGGTGATTGGCGAGTAGTTGCAGGGCAGCGGGTTTATCCACAGCCGATTGGCCCATGGATATCTGCTCTATAGTGAGCTCGAGCATGCGATCTCCTTTTTGGCGCTTTATGAGTGCCAGGTATTGTTTTGGATGGTTTGCAGCTTAGGCGCTTTACCGCTTTGCTTTTCAGCGGCAGTTTTGGCGGTTTCACGGCAGAACCGGCCAAAGACGTCTAAAACGTAGAAAATACGCTTGCTGAAACGTTTAATCTAGATTGATCGGCACGTTACTCGATAATGTCCCATCCTTGAAGTCCAACTTGTCGGATGCGCTGCGACAATAGTCGCCTGCCCTAATCGGGTAGGATTGGCGAAAATGTCGCGGCAAGCTCGAAAAAACAAGGAAATCCCGGGTTGAAACTCAGTGATATCGCGCGGTTGGCCGGAGTGTCCGTGACCACCGCCAGCTACGTCATCAACGGCAAGGCCGAACAGCAACGCATCAGCACCGCCACCGTCGAGCGGGTGCGCGCAGTGGTCGATCTGCACGGCTTCACGCCAAACCCACAAGCGGCCGGGCTGCGCAGTCGGCACACGCGCACGCTGGGCTTTATTCTGCCGGATCTGGAAAACCCCAGTTACGCGCGGATCGCCAAGCTACTTGAGCAAGGTGCGCGGGCGCGCGGCTATCAATTGCTGATCGCCAGTTCCGACGATGCGCCAGACAGCGAACGGCAGTTGCTGCAACTGTTCAAGGCGCGCCGCTGTGATGCGCTGATCGTCGCCAGTTGCCTTCCGACTGGGGATGACAGTTACCGCCAGTTGCAGGCCAAAGGCCTACCGATCATCGCCATCGACCGGGTCATGGAACCCGAGCATTTCTGCTCGGTGATCAGTGACGACCGCGAAGCCAGCCTGCACCTGACCCAGAGTCTGCTTGACCCGCAACCGAAGCAGATCGTACTGCTCGGCGCGCGTCCGGAACTGAGCATCAGTCAGGAACGTGCCGCCGGTTTCAAAGAGGCACTGGTCGACTTCAAAGGCGAAGTGCTGGTCGAACACGCCGAATCCTTCAGTCGCGAATGCGGCAAGCAATTGATGGAAGAACTCCTGCAGCGTCTGGGACATTTGCCGGATGCGCTGGTGACAACGTCCTACGTGCTGCTGCAAGGCGTGTTCGATGCGCTGCATGACTTCCCGCTGAAATCGCGGCCGCTGCGCCTCGGCACCTTCGGTGATACGCAGTTGCTGGATTTCCTGCCGCTGCCGGTCAATGCCATGGCCCAGCAGCACCAGTTGATCGCCGACAAGGCGCTGGAACTGGCGCTGGCCGCTGTCGAGCAGTCGGAGTACAAGCCTGGCGTGCAGGCCATTGCGCGGACCTTCAAGCAACGTATTCACCGGGACTGAACCGTGGAGCTGATCGACAGCCACACCCACCTCGACTTCCCCGACTTCGACGCCGATCGCTTAGCGTTGCTCGCCGAAAGCCGCGCCCTCGGGGTGCGGCGGATGGTGGTTTTGGGCGTCTATGAGGGCAATTGGCAACGGGTGTGGGATCTGGTGCAGAGCGATGTCGATTTGTACGCGGCATTCGGCCTGCACCCGGTGTATCTCGATCAGCATCGACCCGAAGATTTATCGGCGCTCGGTGATTGGCTGACGCGATTGCGCGGTCATCGGCAATTGTGTGCGGTGGGCGAGATCGGTCTGGATTACTTCATCGAAACCCTCGACCGCGAGCGGCAACAGGCGCTGTTCGAGGCGCAACTGCAACTGGCCGCAGACTTTCAGTTGCCGGCGCTGATCCATGTGCGACGCAGCCACGCGGCGGTGATCGCGACGCTCAAGCGCTTCAAGCTCAAACGCGCGGGGATCATCCACGCCTTTGCCGGCAGCCGTGAAGAGGCGCGGGAATACATCAAACTCGGTTTCAAACTGGGCCTCGGCGGCGCACCGACCTGGCCACAAGCGTTGCGCATGCATCGGGTGCTGGCGGAACTGCCACTGGATTCGATTGTGCTGGAAACCGATTCACCGGACATGGCACCTGCGATGTTTCCCGGTCAGCGCAACAGCCCGGCGCACTTGCCGGCGATCTGCGAGGCGCTGGCCGGACTGATGAATATCAGCCCGCAACAACTGGCCACGGCCAGTACCGCCAACAGCTGCGAAGTATTCGGCTGGTAATCAGTCGGCGTGCGCCTTGGCCGCCTCCAGAATCAGCGTCAGGTGTTGCCGCTGGCGCGCGTAACGGACGACCACGAAGTACACAAAGATCGTGATCAGTGACGCGTTCAGTTGCTCAGTGACGCTAAGCAGTCCCACCCATTCCATCACCAGCGCCACCAGCAGCGCGGTGCACACCGTCAACGAAGCACTGAAACGCAGCAGCGCCAGTGAGTCGAGCGACTTGAAGCGCTTGATCTGTTGCGGGCATCGCAGCTCGAGCGCTTTCTGGCAATGCTCGCAGGTAAACGGTTCATTGATCGAGATGGCATTGAGCTGCCAGGGTTTGAGCAGCAGCGTGGTCTGGCAATGAGCGCAACGGCCCAGAACCCCCAAGGTTGCGGCAGACATGAGCGACATCCTCTATGCGAACGATTAGGTATGGATACTGGCTCATTGATGGGGAAATGCCAGAGCCTGGAGGGAAACAGGATTGGGCTTACGGCCGGAAGTGAAGAAGTACTACAAAGGGTTCTGACAAAACCCAAAACCCTGTGGGAGCGAGCCTGCTCGCGAAGGCGGTGTATCAGGTGACAGAGATGTCACTGACAGATTGCATTCGCGAGCAGGCTCGCTCCCACAGTTTTTCGTGCGTGCCTCAGACGCGGAACGCGCTGATCAGCTGTTTAAGCTCCACCACTTGGGCTGACAGCGCCCGGCTGGCATCTTCGGTCTGATGCGCACCTTGCGCCGTGCGCTCGCCGGCGCTGTTGATCTCGACGATGTTCTGATCGATGTCGTGGGCCACCGCAGTTTGCTGTTCAACCGCAGCGGCGATCTGCTGGTTCTGATCGACGATCATTCCGACCGCACCAAGGATGTTTTCCAGCGCCTGCTGGACCTTTTCCGACTGCCCGACCGTGCCATTGGCCATCTGATGGCTGACGCCCATGGCCTTCACGGCCGCGCCGACACCGCCGTGCAGTTTGGCGATCATCTGTTCGATTTCTTCAGTTGATTGCTGAGTGCGTTTGGCCAGCGTGCGCACTTCGTCGGCGACCACGGCAAAACCTCGTCCCTGCTCGCCGGCACGGGCGGCTTCGATCGCGGCGTTGAGCGCCAGCAGGTTGGTTTGTTCGGCAATACTCTTGATCACTTCCAGTACACGACTGATCGCCTGGCTGTCGCTGGCTAACTGGTTGATCACCAACACCGACTGGTCGATTTCGCTGGCCAGCGCAGCAATGCTGCCCTGCTGCGACTCGACCAGGCCACGGCCACTGATGGTCTCGTCATTGACGCTATGGGCGCTGCTCACCGCTGCCGCCGCACTGCGCGCCACCTCCAGTGAAGTCGCCGACATCTGGTTCATCGCCGTTGCCACTTGCTCGATCTGCGTGCGTTGCCCGGCGACCGCCTGATTGCTCTGCGCAGAGACGTTTTCAACCTGCCCGGCCTGGCGCTCGACCTCAGCGACAGTCTGACCTACGCGCTCGATCAGGTCGTGAATCTTCCTCACCGTGCCATTGAAGACTTCGCCCAACTCGCCCAGCTCATCGCGGCTATTGGCTTTGAAGTTGACCGTCATGTCGCCGGCCGCGACCTTGTCCATCATCGCCCCGAGGCGCTTCAGTGTGGTGCGGGTCGAGGCGTAGAAACCGCCGTAGAGATAGAAAATCAGCACGAACACCACCGACAGCGCCACCGCCTGCAAGACCATATGTGTGCGGTTCTGCGCCAGACGCTGCTGCAATTGGGTGTCGAGAAATTTCAACGTGGCGTCGTTGAGCTGGTAAGTCCTGTCGATCAGCGCGGTGACCTGATCGTAAAACGCCTGCCAAGGCGCATCGAGGGTGTCGGCCATCACCACCTGTTCCTCAAACAATTCGATGGCCTGTTTCAGCGAGGCCTTGCTGCTGTCGGCCGCCGTGCTGAGGGTGTCCCGCGCGGCTTTGCTCGAGCCGAGAGCGTCCTGCAGTTTCAGCGCGTACTCGGCCTGGAGTTTTTCGATCTGCACCAGCAACTCATCGAAACGCGTACTCGAAGAACTGTTGAGAAAACCCTGGCCCAATGAATACGAGCCCATGGCCCGACCTTCGCCAAGGGTTTGCGTGACGGTCGGGGTGATCAGGGTGACCAGTTCGCTGAGCTGACGGATATCGCTCTGGTTGTCGCGGCTCAGGCCGGCCTGACTGGTGATGATCTGGCTGAAAATCTGCGCACTGGCGAGCACTTTGCTGATCAACGCGCTTTTGCTCTGCAGTGAGTTTTCCGCTTGCTGGGCCTTGAACGCGGCAATCATTTCGTCGCGTTTACCATCGAAGACCTGAATCTGCTCGGGATCGTCGGTCATCGCCGTCAGCCCTTGCAGGCGTGCCATAACCGCTTGTTCGAGCGTAGTGATCTGCGCCTCGATATTCCCGGCCTTGCCGGACTGGCCGAGGGTGACGTTGATCTGTACCAGATTGTTGAGCGTTTCCAGATCCCGACGCAGGGCCAGGCTACTGCCCAGCAGATCAAGGCTTTGCAGCTCGACCCGAGTGCCCTGGAATTCGCGATAGGAATCGCGCACCAGATAAAAATTGGTCACCAGCATCGGCACCAGAAACAGCACGCTGATCAGGCTGAACTTCATGCCGAAGCTCAGACGGTTCATCAGCGAGACGGCGGGATAGAGCAAGCTCTTCACTGGAAGTCTCCCTTGGTTTTTCTTGTTTTTATTGGCAGGCGCGGGGCGACAGCAGATAGCCACTATCGAGCGCCATCTCTGTATAGCTCAAATCGGAGGGAGGTTTTGTAACTTAAGGTTAACGAAAAAACCTCGCAGCCTGCGGCAGCTCCTTCAGGAAATACACAATCCCTGTGTAGGAGCGGCCGCAGGCTGCGATCTTCGGATCTTTGTTTAAATCAATGAAATCAGTGGATCAAGACGGTCCACAAGGCAAACCCGGCGTACCACAGCACCGCCGCGCGCAAGAGCAATTCCCACAGGCAATCGAGGGTGTTGATGCCGTCCGGACCGACCACGGGAGGTGGAATCTCCCCCGCCGCCAGACCGACCCGGTTGATCAATTGTGCAGCGCTGATGTTCCAGTTCAGCAGTTCATGCAGCATTACCCGGCTGACCGCGACAAAGTTGCCGACCAGCGCCAGACTCGCCGCCAGCAAGCGTACCGGCAGCCAGTCAAAGGCATGCCGCAGTTGCGCGGCGCGCTCGACCAGCGCCGGGTTCTGGCCGTGCTCCTGCGCCAGCGCCAACAGGCGATACGCCAAAGCCGCCACCGGGCCGAGCACGAAATACCAGAATATCACCGCAAAAAAGCTCTGATAGGCCTGCCACAGCAGATGCCCCTGCACGCTTTCAAGCAACTGCTCGCCGCTGTCGGCGCAGATATCCAGATCGCGCTTGGCCACATGCGCTGCGGCTTGCAGATCTTCACGCCGCCAGGCATCACGGAATGGCCCGAGACCGCCGAGCAAATCGCCGCGCCCCAGGCTGTAAATCACCACCAGCAAATGCACCGGCAACGCCAGCAAGCCGTAGGCCACAGGCTCCAGTACCAATAGCAACAACGCCAACAGCGCCACCGGGAACAGCACCAGAATCGTCAGCACCAGCCAAGGCTGTCTGGCCAGGCGCGTGCTGGTTTCGAGTTTGTTCAGTTCGCGGATCCATCCGCCATCGCGTTGAACCCGATGACGCAGGGCCGAAAACTTCTCGATCCACAACGCCAGCAGTAACACCAGAAAACTCATTGTCCTTCCTCTTGTGCCAGGGCCGCGCGGTAACGCGCCCAGTCGAATGCCGGGCCAGGATCGGTCTTACGCCCGGGTGCTATGTCGCTGTGCCCACAAATGCGGGCGCCGGTGATGGCCGGAAATGCGCTTTGCAACTGGCGGGTCAACGCCGTCAACACCTGATACTGCGCGTCGGTGAACGGCAGATCATCGGTGCCTTCGAGCTCGATGCCCACGGAAAAATCGTTACAGGTTTCTCGTCCATCGAAGACCGAGACGCCGGCATGCCACGCTCGCTCAAGACAGGAGACAAACTGGGTGACCTTGCCGTCACGTTCAATCAGAAAGTGCGCCGAGACGCGCAGGTCAGCAATCCCTGCAAAATAGGGATGTTCGGTGACATCCAGACGATTCTGGAAAAATTCCTGCACCTTGCCCGTGGCGAACTGCGCCGGCGGCAGGCTGATGTTGTGGATGACCAACAGGGAAATTTCGCCCGCTGGGCGCTCATTGAAGTTGGGCGATGGGCAGACCTGCACCCCGTGACACCACCCGCTAGCGGGATCCAACTGCATACCGATTCCTTCAACGCCGACTGTGTTGGCGCCCAGTATGCCGTGATCGGCCCCCGACGCGCGATCACTTGCCGCGATTGAGTCGTCGCAGATTGCCCAGCACCGACTCCAGCGCGCGATCGAACAACAAGGTGTCGTCCAGCGCACGCACCGCTCCGCGCTCGAATTCCAAGGCCAGTGCAATGCGGCTGCGCTCCAGCACCTTCATCCCGGTGCGATCGACAAATACATACTTGCCGGTGACTTCGATGATGGCCGCGAGTTTGCAGCGCAGACTGTTTTCATCGTCTTCCTGAAACGCCACCCAACTGCCAAGACGCAGTTGCTCGACCTGGCGCAGACCGGCGGCGTCGTGAGGCAAACGTACCGAGGTCAACGCCGCGCTGCCTTCATCAGCGGTTTGCAGGATGATCTGTTGCGACACCTCGACCATGGGCAAAGCCTGCTCGGCCTGCTCGGAGCGCTCCAGCACCCGCACATGCAAGGCTTCCAGCTCACTGAAAAACTCGCTGGTGGCGAACGGATCGAACGCCGAACTGCTCAGACCATCACGCAGTGCCTTGAGCAAGCCCGGCACCAGCGCCAGCAAGCGCAGGCTGGATTCAGCGTCGTCATGGCGCTGCACACTCCAGACCAACTGCTCCATGGTCTGCACATCGGCCTGCCATTCAGCGGACTGATCGCCATGCTTGAGACAGGTCAGCAGCAATACTTTGCTCCAGGCGTCCTGGACGAAGGTGACCACGGTCGGCGGCAGGGTCTTGCCCAGCAGCGCTTGATTCAACGCGCGCTCGACCCGACGCCGCGCCAGTTCGGTTTTCGCTCGCCCCTCTTCGGCGTCACGCAGGCGCTGTTCAAGCAGTTCGCTGCGGCGGCGTTCATCGCTGGTGAAGGCGAGAAAGTCAGCCAGCAACTCGGAGAAAATCGCCGGGTCGTCGACGAAATCGTTGAGCAGGCGCTGCACCACTTGTTCGATACGCAGGTACAAGCTGTCGCGTGCCTCACCGTCGCAATCGCCCCAGCCCATGGCCGCCTCGGCGATTTCGTTGAGCAGGCGCCGCGCCGGGTGGGTGCTGCGGCTGAAGAAACTCTTGTCGAGTACCGCGACCTTGAGCATCGGGATCTGCAGACGGGCGATCAGCGCCTTGAGCGAATCCGGCACATTACGGTCTTCAAGAATGCAGTCAAAGACCATCGCGATCAGATTGATCACGTCTTCGTCCGCATCGCCGACGATCCGCGATTTGCCGCTTCTGACACTGACTCGGGGCAACAGTTGTTCGAGCTGATTGCGCAGATCAAAGTCATCCTGCGCCGCCAGCGCCGGCACGTATTGTTGCAAATGCGAGAGCAGGCGCAGCAGGTCGCGGGTGGAAATCGGTTGCGCCGCGACGCTGGGTTCCAGCGTCGGCGCGACACTGCCGCGCACCTGCGCGAGCAACTTCTGCAACGCGGCGAAAACCTCCTGCACGCCTTCGTCGACGGGCGGCGTGTCGTCGCGTTCCTCGCTGTGCACATTGGCGATCGCACGATCAATTGCGCGACGTGCAGGGGCCGCTTTCAACTCGGGCAACACACCGGTGGCGAGCAACAATTGATTGGCTTCGGCGTAAAGCTGCTCGGTGTCGGCCAATACATAGCGCTCGAACAGTTTGAGCAGGATCAGCTTGACCTTGATTTCCACGCCCAGATTACGCCCGGCCTGGAGGAAAAACTCGCAGAGCCGCGCCGGGCCGAGCGGGTTGTGCTGATCGTCGAGGGTGTTGCCGAGCAGCGCGTTAAGGCGCGCGGTCAGTTGATCGAGGGCGAAGCCGTCACGCTTGAGCACGCGACCGACCATGGTCTCGACCGCCACGCTGCGCTCCATGTCGTCGCTGCGCGGTGCCAGCTCGTCGTAGATCAGGGCGTGCGGCAGCGTGTTGTGCGTGGGATCGTATTGCGTCAGGCCGACGAAGGCTTCGAAAAATTGCTCAAGGAAGCCACGCTCGATGTTTTTGCGCTTGAGGCGCAAGTCGCGCATGGCTTCGAAAAAGATATTCTGCTCGACATCGTTGCGCGCACGGTCGGCCATTTCGAACAGCGTGTCGTCAGCGTTATCGAACAGCTCCTGTAAACCGTGGCGCAGTTGCTGGGCAGCCTTGTCGCGAACCTGAAGCAGAATCACAGGCAGGCGGGCGAGCGGCGAGTGATTCGCCTGATCGGTAGCGCCCTTGTGCAAAGGCACCACTTTCCCGTCGTTGTGCATCCAAGCCTCCTGAAACGGTGATTCGTTCGGTCACTTGCAACATAAGCCTCCTGTGGGAGCGAGCTTGCTCGCGAAGGCGATCTGTCAGTGACATGGTTGGTGACTGACACTGCGCTTTCGCGAGCAAGCTCGCTCCCACAGGTCTCAACAACTTCGGCCGCATTACACGTCAAAGCTATGACGTCAAATGCAAGGCGGATTATCTTTCATAACTTGCCCACGGCGCCATAGTCGTCAGGGTTTCCCCTATGCCCTCTCAATGACCCTGTCCGGGCGCGTTTTGCTCAAAGAAAATCGACCGGATGCAGGCAAGCACGCGCGTTCTCGCCTTGGGTTGGCTCGCGCCATGCCCCTATAATCGAACCACTTTGTTTGTGGAGCCCGTTATGCCGAATCTACGTCTCGCCGATTTGACCGCCGAAATCGAAGCCAACGTGCGCCGTGCGTTGCTCGAAGACATCGGCAGCGGCGACATCACCGCGCAACTGATCCCGGCCGAACGTCTGGCCAAAGCCACCATCATCACGCGCGATGCCGCCGTCATCTGCGGCACGGCGTGGGTCGATGCCGTGTTTCGTCAGCTCGATCCACGGGTCGCGGTGCACTGGCAAGTGGTCGATGGCGAGCGGGTGAAACCCAATCAGCCGCTGTTTCATCTGGAAGGGCCGGCCCGTTCGCTGCTGACCGGGGAACGCAGTGCGCTGAACTTCTTGCAACTGCTGTCGGGTGTGGCGACTCGCGCGCAGTACCTGGCCGATTTCGTCGGTACTACCCAGGTCAAACTGCTCGACACCCGCAAAACCCTGCCAGGCCTGCGTCTGGCGCAGAAATACGCGGTGACCTGCGGTGGCTGCCACAACCATCGCATCGGTCTGTACGACGCGTTCCTGATCAAGGAAAACCACATCGCCGCCAGCGGTGGCATTCCACAAGCCATTGCCGCCGCGCACAAGATCGCGCCGGGCAAACCGGTGGAAGTCGAAGTGGAAAGTCTGGGGGAGCTGAAGGAGGCACTGGCCGCCGGCGCCGACATCATCATGCTCGACGAGCTGAGCCTGGATGACATGCGCGAAGCCGTGCGCCTGAACGGCGGCAAGGCGAAGCTGGAAGCCAGCGGTGGCATCAACGAAAGCACGTTGCTGCCGATTGCCGAGACCGGCGTGGATTACATCTCGATCGGTGCGATGACCAAGGATGTGAAAGCGGTGGATCTGTCGATGCGCTTGAGCCTCTGAAGGTTTCACGCAATAAAAAACGCCAGCCCGGTTGAGGCTGGCGTTTTTGTTTCAGACCACCAGATTATTCATCTCGCAGTATTCTTCCCACTCCACACCCAGCACTTCCGCCGCCTCTTTGTGCAGCACAAGGCGCTGCGCCTCGAACTCTTCCGGCGTGCTCGTGTACTTGAGCGTCAGTTCCCACGGCTGCAAGCCCTGGGCTTCGGCTTCATCTTCGAAGGCCCACTGAATCTGATCTTTCTGATCATCGGGACTGAGATCCTTGATCTCTTCCAACAGCTGCGGGGCGTCGAGTTTGTACTTTTCCAGCGCCTGTACGTGACGTTGCTCTTGAGTTAATTCGGTCATGGCGTTCTCGCTGATCTTAGGAATGGAGGATGGATCTGGATCATCAAGGATCTCTCTGACGCGGATTGACCGGCCTTCGGAACCATTCGGGATCATCTGAAAACTGCTAAGCGATGCTCATGCAGGCACCGAATATAGGACGTTTGCATGACGAATTACACGGGTCTTTACATCTCTCCCACAAAAAGCTGACCTGCGGAACATAAATCCACATGGGGATAAGTGAGAGTGATGAAGAAGGTGGTGCCCGAGACAGGAATCGAACCTGCGACCTTCGCGTTACGAGTGCGCTGCTCTACCGGCTGAGCTACACGGGCGGTGGGCTAAACCTAGCACCGGTCTCGGGCTCCGGCAACTTTGTACCTTGACCTTTTCTGGCAGACAAAAAAATGCCCCGCCGTTTTCACGGCGGGGCATTTTCATTGCGCTAAAGCCTGGGGGTGATTAAACGCCCGAAGCCTTGGCCGCTGCC
Source organism: Pseudomonas sp. 29 (assembly GCF_002754355.1). Taxonomy (NCBI): domain Bacteria; kingdom Pseudomonadati; phylum Pseudomonadota; class Gammaproteobacteria; order Pseudomonadales; family Pseudomonadaceae; genus Pseudomonas; species Pseudomonas sp. 29. Next base: position 3,845,060 of record NZ_PEEY01000001.1, on the reverse strand, counting down.
ACGTCTTTGATGGACAGCTTGATACGGCCGCGGTTGTCCACGTCCAGTACCAGCACTTCCACTTCCTGGCCTTCTTTCAGGATGTCGGTCACTTTCTCTACGCGAGCGTCGCTCAGCATCGAGATGTGCACCAGACCATCCTTGCCCGGCAGGATGTTGACGAATGCGCCGAAGTCGACGATGCGCTCAACCTTGCCGACGTAGATCTTGCCGATCTCGGCTTCAGCGGTGATACCCAGAACGCGCTGACGTGCTGCTTCAGCCGCTTCCTTGGTTTCGCCGAAGATCTTGATCGAACCGTCGTCTTCGATGTCGATCGAAGCCTTGGTTTCTTCGCAGATCGCACGGATGGTCGCGCCACCTTTACCGATAACATCACGGATCTTGTCGGTGTCGATTTTCATCGCGATCATGGTCGGAGCGTTGGCCGACAGTTCGGTACGCGACTGGCCGATGATCTGGTTCATCTGACCGAGGATGTTCAGGCGCGCTTCCAGGGCTTGGCCCAGAGCGATTTCCATGATCTCTTCGGTGATGCCCTTGATCTTGATGTCCATCTGCAGCGCAGTAACGCCTTTGGCGGTACCGGCTACTTTGAAGTCCATGTCGCCCAGGTGGTCTTCGTCACCAAGGATGTCGGTCAGGACGGCGAACTTCTCGCCTTCTTTAACCAGACCCATGGCGATACCGGCAACCGGCGCCTTCATCGGCACACCAGCATCCATCAGGGCCAGGGAAGCGCCGCAAACGGAAGCCATCGAGCTCGAACCGTTGGATTCGGTGATTTCCGAAACTACACGGATGGTGTACGGGAACACGTCAGCGGCTGGCAGCATGGCCGAAACCGAACGACGGGCCAGACGGCCGTGACCGATTTCACGACGACCAGCACCACCCATGCGACCACACTCGCCCACCGAGAACGGAGGGAAGTTGTAGTGCAGCATGAACGGGTCTTTTTTCTCGCCTTCCAGGGTGTCCAGCAGTTGTGCGTCACGGGCAGTACCCAGTGTTGCAACGACCAGAGCCTGGGTTTCACCACGGGTGAACAGCGCCGAACCGTGAGTCTTCGGCAGAACGCCGACTTCGATGTTCAGCGGACGTACGGTTTTGGTGTCGCGACCGTCGATACGTGGCTTGCCGTTAACGATGTTTTCGCGAACGGTGCGGTATTCGATTTCGCCGAAAGCGGCTTTGACTTCGCTGGACGAAGGCTGGCCTTCTTCACCGGACAGCTTGGCAACGACTTGATCCTTCAGCTCGCCCAGACGCGCGTAACGGTCGGCCTTGACGGTGATGGTGTAAGCCTGGGAGATCGCTTCGCCGAACTCGGCACGGATAGCGCCCAGCAGTTCGGTGGCTTCTGGCGCAGGCGCCCAGGTCCAGGTCGGCTTGGCAGCTTCGGCAGCCAGTTCTTTAACGGCGTTGATCACCACCTGGAACTCGTCGTGAGCAAACAGTACCGCGCCCAGCATCTGGTCTTCGGTCAGCTCTTTGGCTTCCGATTCAACCATCAGTACGGCGTCGGAAGTACCGGCAACGACCATGTCCAGGCTCGAAGCAGCTTGCTGCTCGTAAGTCGGGTTCAGCAGGTAGCCGGTGCTTTCGTGGAAAGCTACACGAGCGGCGCCGATCGGGCCGTCGAACGGAATGCCCGAGATGGCCAGGGCAGCCGAGGTACCGATCATCGCAGCGATGTCCGGATCGGTTTTTTTGCTGGTGGAAACGACGGTGCAGACAACCTGCACTTCGTTCATGAAGCCTTCAGGGAACAGTGGACGGATCGGACGGTCGATCAGTCGGGAAGTCAGGGTTTCTTTCTCGGAAGGACGGCCTTCACGCTTGAAGAAACCACCAGGGATCTTACCGGCAGCGTAAGTCTTTTCCTGGTAGTGAACGGACAGAGGGAAGAAGCCCTTGCCCGGATCGGCTTGTTTTGCGCCGACTACAGTCACCAATACGCTGACGTCGTCGTCAACGGTGACCAATACTGCCCCGGAGGCCTGACGGGCGATACGGCCAGTCTCGAGGGTAACGGTCGATTGACCGAACTGGAATTTTTTGATTACCGGGTTCACGGTGTCCTACCTTCTTTGTGGCTCTTGGGGGAACTGGTTTCTTGCGAATTCTTGGGCAATGTCGGGAATCGGCCCAACCGTTGTCCGGGGTAAAACGTGTATCCAGATAAAACTTGAGGCTGGGAGCCTGCAAGCCGCCAGCGGTAAACCGCAGACGTCCGACAGACAACCAACCTCATAGCGCAATCGCTGATTAGCGACGCAGACCCAGGCGACCGATCAGAGTCTGATAACGACCCAGATCCTTGCCTTTCAGGTAGTCCAGCAGCTTGCGACGCTGGTTTACCATGCGGATCAGACCACGACGGGAGTGGTGATCTTTACCGTTGGCCTTGAAGTGACCTTGCAGCTTGTTGATGTTGTGGGTCAGCAGTGCAACTTGCACTTCTGGCGAACCAGTGTCACCAACAGCTTGCTGGTAGTCAGCAACGATTTGAGCTTTTTCTTGAACGTCGAGAGCCATGAGGCAATCCTTTTTATCAGGAAACTGTTTCAGGGAAACAGCTTCAACAGGCCAGGGACAAATCCCTGTATCTATAAATGAGTAGTGACCGTGCCTGTTAACAGCCACCCTCGCCAGCCTGCTTTGACACAGACCGGTTTCGGTCATTCCGACCGAATCAGTCGACGTGGTGCAATGCGCCCGTCTTCGCTCACTTCACCGATACCGATGAAGCGACCATTGTGATCCTGTACCCGTACCATGCCGAACTTCGGAGCATCCGGGGCACGTACCGGCTGGCCGTTGAGCCAGTAGAACGCACTCGCTTCCGAGAAGTGCAGCAACGGCCAATCCAGCAGGCCGCTGTCTGATGGCATCAGGAAGCGATCAACCGCTTCGTTGCCGCCTTCGGCATGTACTGCTTCAAGCTCTTCGAGGGTAACCGTCTGCGCCAGGGTGAAAGGCCCGGCCTGGGTACGACGCAATTCAGCGACGTACGCACCACAACCGAGTTGCTCACCGATATCCTCCACCAGGGTGCGAATATAGGTGCCCTTGCTGCAATCCACCGCAAGACGCGCAGTATCGCCTTCGAAGGCCAGTAATTCCAAGCGCGCAATAGTAACAGAACGCGGTTCGCGCTCCACTACTTCGCCTGCACGAGCCAGCTTATACAGCGGCTGGCCATCACGCTTGAGCGCCGAGTACATCGGCGGTATCTGACTGATTTGCCCGCGAAATTTCGGCAGAACCGCTTCGACATCGGCGCGACCAACGGTCACCGGGCGCTCCTGCAAAACCTCACCTTCGGCGTCTGCCGTGGTGGTGGTCTTGCCCAGTTGCGCCAGGGTTTCATAACCCTTGTCGGAATCGAGCAGGTATTGCGAGAACTTGGTGGCCTCACCGAAGCACAACGGCAAAACGCCGGTGGCCAGTGGGTCTAGGCTACCGGTGTGACCGGCCTTCTCGGCATTGAGCAGCCAGCGGACCTTCTGCAACGCAGCGTTGGAGGTGAACCCCAACGGTTTGTCGAGCAAGATGATGCCGCTGACATTACGACGGATACGTTTGACCTGAGCCACCGAATTACTCCTTGGTGTCTTCAGGTGCAGCGACGACCGGATGCTGATTGTCTTCAGCCACGGCGCGCTCGATCAGGGCCGACAGGTGCGCGCCACGCACGACGGATTCATCGTAGTGGAAGTGCAATTGCGGCACGCTGCGCAGTTTCATTTCACGGGCCAGCTGCATGCGCAGGAAACCTGCGGCGGCGTTGAGCACCTTGATGCTTTGCGCGATATCTTCAGCGTTGTCCTGGCCCATCACGGTAATGAAAATCTTGGCGTGACCGACGTCACGGCTGACTTCCACAGCGGTAATGGTGACCAGACCCACGCGTGGATCTTTGACTTCGCGACGGATCAGTTGGGCCAGCTCACGCTGCATCTGATCGCCGATACGTTGGGTACGGCTGTATTCTTTTGCCATGATTTGTTACCTGTTACTGCCCTGCGGTGAAACCCGCAAGGTCTGAAAGCGGCAAACGCCCGGCCTGACAAAAGCCAGACCGGGCGTTGCGTTTAGAGTCCGGGTGATGCGCCGCACCGTTGAGTACGGCAGCCCATCACGGCTCCTGAAGTGCGCGAGTTAGAGGCTGCGAGCAACCTGAACCTTCTCGAAGACTTCGATCTTGTCGCCGACTTTGACGTCGTTGTAGCTCTTCACGCCGATACCGCATTCCATGCCGGCACGTACTTCGGAAGCGTCATCCTTGAAGCGGCGCAGGGATTCCAGCTCGCCTTCGAAGATAACGATGTCTTCACGCAGTACACGGATCGGACGGTTACGGTGCACAACACCTTCGATCACCATGCAGCCTGCGATCGCGCCAAACTTCGGCGAACGGAACACGTCACGCACTTCGGCCACACCCAGGATGTTCTCGCGAACATCGCTGCCGAGCATGCCGGTCAGGGCTTTCTTGACGTCTTCGATGATGTCGTAGATCACGTTGTAGTAACGCATGTCCAGACCTTCCTGCTCGACGATCTTCCGTGCGCCAGCATCGGCACGCACGTTGAAGCCGAACAGTACAGCGTTGGAAGCCAGTGCCAGGTTAGCGTCGGACTCGGTGATACCACCGACGCCGCCGCCGACTACACGCACTTGTACTTCGTCGTTGCCCAGGCCATTCAAGGCACCGTTCAACGCTTCCAGCGAACCACGGACGTCGGATTTGAGGACGATGTTGAGCGTCTTCTTCTCGGCCTGACCCATGTTTTCGAAGATGTTTTCCAGCTTGCCGGCGTGAGCGCGAGCCAGTTTGACTTCGCGGAACTTGCCTTGACGGAACAGAGCCACTTCACGGGCTTTCTTCTCGTCAGCAACCACGCTCATCTCGTCGCCAGCGTCCGGGGTACCGTCCAGGCCGAGGATCTCGACAGGGATGGATGGACCGGCTTCTTTGATTGGTTTGCCGTTCTCGTCGAGCATGGCACGCACGCGGCCATAGTTCGAACCGACCAGAACCATGTCGCCTTGGCGCAGGGTACCGTCTTGAACCAGAACGGTTGCCACCGGGCCACGACCTTTGTCGAGACGCGATTCAACCACAACGCCACGGCCAGGAGCCGATGGAGTTGCTTTCAGTTCGAGAACTTCAGCTTGCAGCAGAACGGCTTCAAGCAACTCGTCCACGCCAGTACCGACTTTCGCCGAAACCGGAACGAACGGCGTATCACCGCCCCACTCTTCGGAAGTCACGCCGTGAACCGACAGTTCGCTACGGATGCGATCGAGATCGGCGCCCGGCTTGTCGATTTTGTTCACTGCTACAACCAGTGGAACGCAAGCCGCTACAGCGTGCTGAACAGCTTCAATGGTCTGCGGCATCACGCCGTCGTCCGCTGCAACCACCAGGATCACGATGTCGGTCGCCTTGGCACCACGAGCACGCATTGCGGTAAACGCGGCGTGACCCGGGGTGTCGAGGAAAGTGACCATGCCGCGTTCGGTTTCAACGTGGTATGCACCGATGTGCTGAGTAATACCGCCGGCTTCGCCAGCAGCTACCTTGGCACGACGGATGTAGTCGAGCAGGGACGTTTTACCGTGGTCAACGTGGCCCATTACGGTCACGACTGGCGCACGGGAGAACGACTCACCTTCAAACTTCAGGGACTCGGCCAGGGAATCTTCCAGGGCGGTGTCGCTGACCAGGGTCACTTTGTGGCCCAGTTCTTCGGCTACCAGTTGAGCAGTTTCCTGATCAAGCACCTGGTTGATGGTCGCTGGAGTACCCAGTTTGAACATGAACTTGATGATTTCAGCAGCCTTGACCGACATCTGATTGGCAAGATCGCCAACAGTGATGGTCTCGCCGATCTGCACATCACGCACGACAGGGCCGGTTGGGCTCTGGAAACCGTGTGCGTTGCGCTTCTTCAGCTTGGCCTTGCCGCGACCACCACGACGGAAGCCATCGCTTTCTTCGTCGGTAGTGCGTGGTGCCACGCGTGGAGCCGGCGCTTTTTCTTTGACCGAGGCGCGATGCGGAGCGTTTTTGCGCTCGCCATCACCGCCACCGCTGCGACGATTGTTATCGTCAGCACGTGGCTTGTCCGGACGGCGCTGTTCGTTCTGCTTGTTGCGAACGTCAGCAGACGGAGCTGGAGCAGCGGCAACCACCGGTGCGCTTTCGCGAACAGGTTCGGCAACTGCAGCCGGCGCCGCAACGGCGTCGCTGGTAGCGTTCTGCGCAGCAGCAGGCTGATTACGCGCTTCTACTTCGGCGCGTTGCTTGGCTTCTTCTTCAGCCTTCTGACGGGCAGCATTTTCTACTGCGCGACGCTCATCCAGTTCACGCTTGCGCTCGGCTTCGATTTCTTCCGGGCTGCGCTGTACGAAAACTTTCTTCTTGCGGACTTCAACGCTGATGCTTTTGCTGCCAGCAACACGCAGGGTGCTGGTGGTTTTACGCTGCAGCGTGATCTTGCGTGGTTCTTCCACTTTCGCCTTGTGGCTGCTTTTCAAGTGAGTCAGCAGGGACTGCTTCTCACTGTCAGTCACATTTTCTTCGGCGGCGGTGTGCGGCAGACCTGCCTCACGCATCTGCTGCAACAGGCGCTCTACCGGTGTTTTGACCTCATCGGCCAGTTGTTTCACCGTGACTTGCGTCATGCACTTCTCTCCTCAGGCCGCGCCTAATTACTCGAACCAGTGGGCTCGGGCGGCCATGATCAACTTGCCGGCACGATCATCGTCAATGCCGTCGATGTCGAGCAGGTCGTCAATAGACTGCTCGGCCAGGTCTTCGCGGGTAATTACGCCGCGCACCGCCAGTTCCATCGCCAAATCCTTGTCCATACCCTCAAGCGAGAGCAGGTCTTCGGCCGGATGGGCGTCTGCCAGCTTTTCCTCAGTAGCGATGGCTTTGGTCAACAAACGATCCTTGGCACGAGCGCGAAGCTCGTTGACGATATCTTCGTCAAAGCCGTCGATGTTGAGCATTTCTTCCAACGGTACGTAGGCAATCTCTTCCAGGCTGGTGAAGCCTTCATCTACCAGCACCTGAGCCAGTTCTTCGTCGACTTCCAGCTCGTCGATGAAGTTGCGCAGGATGTCGCCGGTTTCTGCTTGCTGCTTAGCCTGGATGTCCGATTCGGTCATCACGTTCAGGGTCCAGCCAGTCAACTGGCTCGCCAGACGCACGTTCTGACCACCTCGACCGATGGCCTGAGCCAGATTGTCTGCGCCAACGGCGATGTCCATTGCATGGGCATCTTCGTCAACGATAATTGCCGCAACCTCAGCCGGGGACATGGCGTTGATCACGAACTGAGCCGGGTTGTCATCCCACAGGACGATATCAACACGCTCACCGCCCAACTCGCCCGACACTGCCTGGACGCGCGAACCGCGCATACCAATGCAAGCGCCCTGCGGGTCGATGCGTTTGTCCTTGGAGCGGACGGCGATCTTGGCGCGCGAACCCGGATCACGGGACGCTGCCATTACTTCGATCAGGCCTTCGGCAATTTCCGGCACTTCGATGCGGAACAGCTCGATCAGCATTTCCGGCGCGGTACGCGACAGGATCAGCTGCGGGCCGCGGTTCTCGGTGCGGATTTCCTTGAGCAGCGCACGCAGGCGCACGCCGACACGGAAAGTTTCGCGAGAAATGATGTCTTCACGGGCCAGCAACGCTTCAGCGTTGTTACCCAGATCGACGATCACGTTGTCGCGGGTGACTTTTTTCACGGTGCCGGAGATGATTTCTCCCAGGCGCTCGCGATAGGCGTCGACCACTTGAGCGCGCTCGGCTTCGCGAACTTTCTGCACGATGACCTGCTTGGCAGTCTGTGCAGCGATGCGGCCGAACTCGATGGATTCGATCTTTTCTTCAACGACGTCGCCAACCTTGGCGCCAGGATGCGTTTCAGCAACCTTGGTTGGCCAGGTTTCGATGGCCGGATCGTCGAGATCATTCTCTTCAACGACCGTCCAGCGACGGAAAGTTTCGTAAGAACCGGTGTGGCGATTAATCTCCACACGCAGGTCTACTTCGTCTTCAAAACGCTTTTTGGTAGCAGTGGCCAGAGCCAGCTCCAGCGCTTCAAAAATTACGCTTGCCGGTACGCCCTTTTCATTGGATACCGACTCAACAACCAGCAGTACTTCTTTGCTCATCGTACGCCTCGCCTTTCGCAAGCCATTGGATCCGCGGGATCCGCGTCTCAGTCAAAACTGGGAATAATGTTGGCCTTGTCGATCATATCGATCGGCAACAGGAACTCATGGTCGTCTACCTGCACCACGACATCCTGTTCTTCTACACCGCGCAGAAGGCCCTGAAAGTTGCGTCGACCTTCAAAAGGCGAGCGCAGCTTGATCTTCACTTGTTCACCGGCAAATTTTGCAAACTGCTCAAGAGTGAACAGTGGGCGCTCCATGCCAGGCGAGGAAACTTCGAGGGTGTATTCAACGGAAATTGGATCTTCAACATCCAGTACACCGCTGATCTGACGGCTGACAATGGCGCAATCGTCCACCAGCACGCCACCCTCTTTATCGATATAAACGCGCAACATCGAGTGACGACCCTGAGCCGAAAACTCGATACCCCAGCATTCATAGCCCAGGGCCACGACCACCGGGGCCAGCAAGGCCTGCAACTCTTCTAGCTTGCTCGACACCTGAACCCCCTAGTGCATGATATGTGCATGCTTTGCAAAATAAAAAAATGGGCTTAACGCCCATCCTTGAAACGCCGTCGAACAGCGGCGTTGAAAGTGTCCAGCTAACAAAAAGCCCCTTAAAAGGGGCTCCTTAAACTGGTTGCGGGGGCCGGATTTGAACCGACGACCTTCGGGTTATGAGCCCGACGAGCTACCAGACTGCTCCACCCCGCGACAAAGCTGGGGCGGAAGTATACGACCGATCCCTTATAGGGTCAATGTAACCTTCCACCTGCAAGAAAGCCCGCAACAGCGGGCTCTCCTGACTAATTGGTACCGAGAAGGGGACTCGAACCCCTACACCCTATGGGCACAACCACCTCAAGGTTGCGTGTCTACCAATTCCACCACCTCGGCAAAACTACGTTGAAACCCTTCTTACTTCTGCTCTTGAGCTGGAGGTACGTCAGTCGCTGGAGTAGCCGACTTTTGCTCTTGAAGCACCGGGACATCATCAGAAGCCGGTTGTTGTTGCTTAGGTACTTCCAACACTGCTGGATTTGGGAGACCTGCCTGAGTCAGCTGATGAGCCTTCTCTTTAGCAAAGTAACCTAACCCCAAGCTGGTTATGAAGAAACCGGCGGCAAGTATAGCAGTAAACTTACTAAGAAAGGTAGAGGAACCTTGGCTTCCGAACACAGTATTTGAAGCACCTGCTCCGAAAGACGCGCCAGCGTCCGCACCCTTACCCTGCTGCAGCAAAACCAGAGCAACTACGCCCAATGCACCCAGCAGATGAAAAACGACTACGACTGTTTCCAGCATTTTTTCAGTTTCCCGCGGCGCGACAGATCGCACCGAACTCATCTGCATTCAGGGAAGCTCCACCAATGAGCCCCCCATCGATATCCGGCATGCCGAACAGTTCGACCGCATTGGCCGCCTTCACGCTGCCGCCGTATAGAAGGCGCACACCTCGTGCGACTTCAGAATTCTCTGCCGCCAACTGCTCGCGAATGGCTTTATGCACATCCTGAGCCTGTTGCGGCGTTGCAGTCAGTCCGGTACCAATGGCCCAGACAGGCTCGTAAGCGATGACTGCCTTGGCAAAAGCACCTACACCCAGCTCCTCGATGATGCTGCCCAGCTGACGCCCGACAACCTCAAGAGTTTTTCCAGCTTCGCGTTGCTCAAGGGTTTCCCCTATACATAACACCGGAACCAAGCCACATGCCTGTGCCGCTGCAAACTTGCGATTCAGCATCCCGTCTCGCTCGCCCATTATCTGGCGGCGTTCGGAGTGCCCGACAAGCACAAGGGAACAACCTGCATCCACCAACTGACTCGGCGCAATCTCACCGGTCAATGCACCTTGCATGGATTCCACCGCAGAATTCTGCGCACCGACCGAAATCGATTTGCCTTTCAAGCCATCAATCACTTGATTGATATACAAGCAAGGCGGGAATACCGCGACATCAACACCGCTTGGCAAGGCCAGATGACGAAGGCCGTTGATCAGCTCAGCGACGCTGGCGCGGGTACCGTGCATCTTCCAGTTACCAGCTACCATAGGGCGACGCATGCTGTACCTCGTCGGTCAAAGTGGGCGCAGATGTTACCCAACACAATCATGGCTTGCAAGCCGTATCAGGCAGAAACTTCAGTTACCAGTTTTGCCAGCTCTTCGGCGTAGTTGCGAACCTGGGTTTCATCCTCGCCTTCGACCATTACCCGCACCAGAGGCTCTGTCCCGGACTTGCGCAAAAGCACGCGCCCGCGTCCCGCCATTGCCTGGGTGACGCGCGCACTGGCCTCCTTGACAGCCGGGTGCTCCAGCGGACTTTCGCCACCACCAAAACGCACATTGATCAGTACCTGAGGGCACTTGCGCAATGCCTGGCGGGTTTGCGCCAAACCTTCATTACGGGTCTTCAGCGCCATCAGCACCTGCAACGCAGCGATGATCGCATCACCGGTCGTGGTGTGATTGAAGCAAACGATATGCCCCGAGTTTTCTCCGCCGACCAGCCAGTTGCGTTCAAGCAACTCGGCAATCACGTAACGGTCGCCGACATTGGCACGAATAAATGGAATCGAAAGATCCGCCAGCGCGAGTTCCAGCCCCAGATTACTCATCAGGGTACCAACGACACCGCCCTGCAATTTGCCCCGCTCATGCAGATCACGAGCGATGATAAACAGCAATTCATCACCATCGACGATGGCGCCAGTGTGATCGACCATCAGCACCCGATCACCATCACCATCGAAAGCGATACCCAGGTCGGCATGCTCGGCGAGCACCGCAGCCTGCAACTGACCCATATGGGTCGAGCCGCAGTTTTCATTGATATTCAGACCGTTTGGCTGCGCTGACAGCACGACGACTTCTGCCCCCAACTCGCGGAAGACACTCGGAGCCACCTTATAGGTCGCACCGTGCGCACAGTCGATAACGATCTTGAGACCGGAAAAACTGGTTCCGGTTGGCACACTGCTTTTGCAGAACTCAATGTAGCGACCTGATGCATCGTTGATTCGCGACACTTTGCCGATCTTGCTCGACTCGACCACAGTCATCGGGGTATCGAGCAGCTCTTCAATCATCAGCTCCAGCTCATCCGGCAGCTTGGTGCCTTTACCGGAGAAGAACTTGATGCCGTTATCGTCATGCGGATTGTGCGAGGCACTGATCACGATACCGGCCTCAGCCTGAAACGTACGCGACAGATAGGCAATGGCCGGCGTCGGCATAGGACCCAGCAACATCACATCAGCCCCCGCCGATGTCAGACCAGCCTCAAGTGCCGACTCGAACATATAACCGGAAATCCGCGTGTCCTTGCCGACCAGCACCTTGCAAGCGCCCATTTTGCGGAACGCCATGCCGGCAGCCCAGCCGAGCTTGAGCATGAAGTCAGGAGTAATCGGGTATTCACCGACTCGACCACGAATGCCGTCAGTACCAAAGTATTTCTTGCTCATAACTGCTCCATCATTCTTATTCGGCTGATTCCACGGCCGCGATCATGCGCACCACGTCTACCGTTTCCGCTACATCATGGACGCGCAATATACGCGCCCCCTTCACCGATGCCAGCGCCGCCAGTGCCAGACCACCATGCAGCCGCTCGCCGACAGGACGATTCAAGGCCTGTCCGATCATGCTTTTTCGGGAAACACCGACAAGCAGTGGCCGACCCAACGCATGGAGGGCTTCCATGTGCTTGAACAAGCTTAGGTTGTGCTGCAGGGTTTTGGCGAAACCGAAACCCGGGTCAAGAATGATCCGCTCCTCAGGAATACCGGCCGCCGCACACTGCGCCATGCGCTCGGCTAGAAAATCACCGACTTCGCGCGTGACATCCTGATACTGCGGATTGTCCTGCATGTCTCCAGGCTCACCGAGCATATGCATGAGACACACCGGCAAACCCGTAGCCGCCGCCGCATCCAGCGCGCCATCGCGCCGCAGTGACCGCACATCGTTGATCAACCCGGCACCCAATCGTGCGGTTTCGCGCATAACGGCTGGCGTAGAAGTGTCCACCGAAATGATCACATCCAACTCGCGATTGATCAGCTCGACGATCGGCGCCACACGCTCAAGCTCTTCGAGCGGTGACACTGCGCGCGCGCCTGGGCGAGTGGACTCGCCACCGACATCAATCAGCGTCGCACCCGCTGCAACCATAGCCTCGGCGTGGCGCAAAGCCGCATCGAGCTGGCTGTATTGGCCGCCGTCGGAGAAAGAATCAGGGGTGACATTGAGAATACCCATGACATGCGTCTGGGCCAAATCAAGAACCCGGTTGCCGCAAGGCAACCGGGTCAGGGACTGTACAGAAGTCATTTCAAACCTTAAACGTCAGCAGCCGGACCGCCAATCGGTGTTTCCGGACGCTCGTCACGAACCACCGGAGGTGGTGGTGTACCAGTGCCCCCCGACCAATCACGTGGCTCGCGTGGTGTACGTCCCGCCATGATGTCGTCGATCTGTTCAGCATCGATCGTTTCATACTTCATCAACGCATCAGCCATCGCATCAAGCTTGTCACGGTTGTCCGTGAGAATCTGTTTGGCCGTGCCGTAGCACTGATCAATGATGCTGCGCACTTCGGAGTCGATCAGCTTGGCTGTCTCACCGGAGAAGCTGGCAGCTTGACCGCCACCGCCGCGACCGAGGAACACTTCACCCTCTTCTTCGGCGTACATCAACGGACCGAGTTTTTCCGACAGGCCCCACTTGGTGACCATGTTCCGCGCAATCTGACTAGCACGCATAATGTCGTTGGAAGCGCCGGTGGTCACACCGTCGAAACCGAGGGTCATTTCCTCAGCGATACGGCCACCGTACAGCGAGCAGATCTGGCTGATCAGCGCACGCTTGGACAGACTGTAACGATCTTCTTCCGGCAGGAACATGGTCACACCCAGCGCACGACCGCGCGGAATGATCGATACCTTGTAGACCGGATCATGCTCAGGCACGACGCGACCGACAATGGCGTGGCCAGCTTCGTGATAAGCGGTGTTCTGTTTCTCTTTCTCGGACATGACCATGGATTTGCGCTCGGCGCCCATCATGATCTTGTCTTTGGCCAGTTCGAACTCTTTCATTTCGACGATGCGCTTGCCGCTACGTGCAGCGAACAAAGACGCTTCGTTGACCAGGTTGGCCAGGTCAGCACCGGAGAACCCCGGAGTACCACGCGCGATAACGGCCGGAGCGACGTCGTCACCCATTGGCACTTTGCGCATGTGTACTTTGAGGATTTGCTCACGACCACGGATATCTGGCAGACCAACGACAACCTGACGGTCGAAACGGCCCGGACGCAGCAGCGCAGGGTCGAGGACGTCTGGGCGGTTGGTTGCAGCGATAACAATGATGCCATCGTTCATTTCGAAGCCGTCCATCTCAACCAGCAACTGGTTGAGGGTCTGCTCACGCTCATCGTGACCGCCACCCATGCCGGCGCCACGATGGCGACCGACGGCGTCGATTTCGTCGATGAAGATGATGCAAGGAGCGTGCTTCTTGGCCTGCTCGAACATGTCGCGAACACGGCTGGCACCGACACCGACGAACATCTCGACGAAGTCAGAACCGGAAATGGTGAAGAACGGAACCTTGGCTTCGCCGGCAATCGCCTTGGCCAGCAAGGTTTTACCGGTACCCGGAGGACCGACCATCAGCACACCGCGAGGAATACGACCGCCCAGGCGCTGGAACTTGCCCGGGTCACGGAGGAATTCAACCAGCTCGCCGACTTCTTCCTTGGCTTCGTCGCAACCGGCAACGTCAGCCAGAGTGGTTTTCACCTGATCTTCGGAGAGCAGGCGCGCCTTGCTCTTGCCGAAGCTCATCGGTCCGCCCTTGCCGCCGGCACCGCCCTGCATCTGGCGCATGAAGAACATGAACACCGCGATGATCACCAGGATCGGGAAGCTGGCTACCAGCAATTGAGTCCAGATGCTTTGCTGCTCAGGCTGCTTGCCTTCAACCACAACGTGGTTGTCGACCAGGTCGCCGATCAGGCCATTGTCCTGGATTGCCGGACGAATGGTCTTGAAGCTATCGCCATCATTGCGCTTGCCGGTAATCACATAACCATCAACGGCTACGCGCTCGACCTTGCCATCCTTGACCTGCTGGATGAAGTCGGAATAGTTGAGGGTCTGCGGCTCGTTAGGGCTGGAGAAGTTGTTCATCACCGTCACCAGGACAGCCGCGATGATCAACCACAGGATCAGATTCTTTGCCATATCGTTCAATTAACTACCCTCTGAAGCAAGCTCCGCTACTGGCGCGCGCTTCGCATGATATTCACCGGCTTAACTTACTACATTACCTACAACTCTGGCAGGCGCCGTCTGTAACCCTTTGTGAAACACTTTCTACACAATATTCGCTTATGCACGCGGAGCGAAATACGAAAAACCTATCACCCCACCAAAAAACCTCGTTTTACTCGCTACGACCGCGGTAACCCCAAGCCAGCATGTATTGCTCACGTGAGCTGCCACGAGAGGAGTCTGGTTTGATCATCTGGATCTTGTCGAACTTTTTGCGAGCGTCCTTCAGGTAAACATCAAACCCTTCGCCCTGAAAAATCTTGATCACAAAATTTCCACCCGGCTTGAGGATCCGTTCCGCCAGATCAAGCGCCAACTCGCAAAGGAACATGGCTTTCGGCATATCCACTTCAGGCGTACCACTCATATTGGGGGCCATATCGGAAATCACAAGGTCCACCTGCGAATTACCCACGGCTTCGAGAATCCGCCCGAGCACTTCGTCCTCGGTGAAATCGCCCTGAATGAAAGTCACGTCCGGAATGCTGTCCATTTCCAGGATGTCCGAGGCGATCAGACGCCCCTGACCACCGATCAGCCGGCTAGTCACCTGCGACCAGCCACCGGGCGCCGCACCCAGGTCGACAACGCTCATACCGGGACGAATCAGCTTGTATTTCTCCTGGATCTCCAGAAGTTTGTAGCTCGCACGCGAGCGGTAGCCATCCTTCTGTGCTTGCTTCACATAGGGATCGTTGACATGTCGTTTCAGCCAACCAAGGCTTGTCTTGGAACGCGCCATTGGGCACCTCGATGATTAGGGTCGTGATTAATTGGGCGGATCCACGAGCCCTCGGGTAAAATGGCCGCCATTTTACAGAATCCAGACGAAAGGGTCAGATTATGCCGCTCACTCCAGAGCAGAAGAAACAGTACAAATCCATTGGCCACCACCTGAAACCGGTTTTGACGGTGGCTGACAACGGTTTGACTGAAGGTGTTTTAGCCGAACTTGAACGCGCTTTGGCGGACCACGAGCTGATCAAGATCAAGCTCAACATCCTCGATCGCGAGTCGCGCCTGGCGCATATCGCAGAACTGTGCAAGGTCGGCAAAGCGGACCTGGTACAGGTCATCGGCAAGATGGCACTGGTTTACCGCAAGAACTTCAGCGTCAACAAGCAGCTGTCGAACGTTCATCGCTTCAAGTGATGACAAGGGTCAAGGGTGTGCTTCGCGCACCCTGCCACTCCATCCTGGCACCGGCTGCATCACCAGCACCAGCCCGGAAAAACCCAGAACCAGATAACTGAAGACCTGCCAGCGCTGCGCATCCGGCCAGCCGACACGCACTGCGACAAACATCGCACACGCATACAACGCCATCAGCAGCACCTGACCGCGAAAATCTCGCCATAGACTGACAAGGCCCTCGGCCTGTACCAGCACCAAAGCCTGAAAAATAAGGCATACGGCGGCAAAACCTACCACCAGCACTTCAAATGCACTGGCCACCTCATCGATCAGCAGCGGTGCCAGGCCAATCTTGCCCAACGCCGGCTGCAAACCGAGATGAATCAGCCATAGACCGCCAACCCAAAGCATCTGGGTCAGCTGCCAAAGCATGGCGCCCGCATGCAGCGGGCGCCCTTTTTCAGATGTGACGGACTTCGACAATCTCGTACTCGATCACGCCGCTTGGCGTTTTCACGGCGACCACATCGCCCTCTTCCTTGCCAATCAAGGCACGGGCCAAAGGCGAGCCGACCGAAATCTTGCCAAGTTTGAAGTCAGCCTCATCCTCACCCACGATGTGGTAAGTGACGCTTTCGTCAGTCTCGACATTGGCGATTTCGACGGTGGTACCGAAAATCACTTTGCCAGTGTGCGGAATGGTCGTGACATCGATGATGACCTGATTCTGAATCCGGCCTTCGATATCACGAATCCGCGCCTCGACCATGCCTTGCTGTTCGCGGGCAGCATGGTATTCAGCGTTTTCCTTCAAGTCACCCAACTCGCGAGCCGTACCAATGTCCTGGCTGAGCTTCGGACGGACGACCTTGGTCAGGTGAGCGTGTTCTTCTTCAAGGGCTTTGGCGCCCTGGACGGTCATTGGGTATTTGATCATGCCTTCAATCCTGCGTGTAGATCCTGCAAGCGGCGCACGGTTTTTTCAGGACCGAACTTCAGCGCTTCACAGATAGCTTCGCCAGCAGCAATAGTGGTTGTGCAGTAAATCTTGTGCTGCAAGGCATTACGACGAATGGAGTACGAATCAGCGATCGACTGACGACCTTCAGTGGTGTTGATGATCAGGGTGACTTCGTCATTCTTGATCATGTCGACCACGTGCGGACGACCCTCGGTCACCTTGTTCACACGGCGCACTTTCAGACCTGCGGCTTCGATCAGCTTGGCAGTGCCGGCAGTGGCTACCACTTCGAAGCCCAAGTTGATCAGATCGCGGGCCACGCCTGCAACCAGTGGCTTGTCGTCGTCACGCACGCTGATGAATGCTGTACCGCCAGTCGGCAGCACTTCGCTGGCGCCCATCTGGGCTTTGGCGAATGCTTCACCGAAGGTGTCGCCGACGCCCATCACTTCACCGGTCGACTTCATCTCTGGGCCGAGAATCGGGTCAACGCCAGGGAACTTGGCGAACGGGAACACCGCCTCTTTCACGCTATAGAAGTTCGGGATGATTTCTTTGGTGAAGCCGATTTCTTTCAGGGTCTTACCGGCCATCACGCGGGCAGCGATCATCGCCAGGGAGACACCGATGCACTTCGACACGAACGGTACGGTACGGGAAGCGCGCGGGTTGACTTCGATGACGTAGATGTCTTCGCCTTGCAGCGCCAACTGCACGTTCATCAGGCCGACAACGCCCAGTTCCAAAGCCATTTTCTTGACCTGTTCGCGCATCTCGTCCTGGATGTGCGCCGGCAGCGAGTACGGCGGCAGCGAGCACGCGGAGTCACCGGAGTGAACGCCAGCCTGTTCGATGTGCTGCATGATCGCGCCGATCACCACGTCTTTGCCGTCACAGACCGCATCCACGTCCATTTCGATGGCGCAGTTGAGGAAGTGGTCGAGCAGCACAGGGCTGTCGTTGGACACTTGCACCGCGTCACGCAGGTAACGCTTGAGCTCGTCTTCCTTGTAAACGATTTCCATCGCACGGCCGCCCAGTACATAGGACGGGCGCACCACCAGCGGATAACCGATCTTCGCGGCAGCACGAACAGCTTCGTCTTCGCTGCGCACGGTGGCGTTTGGCGGCTGACGCAGGTTCAGGCGCTCAACCATTTGCTGGAAACGCTCACGGTCTTCAGCGCGGTCGATGGCGTCCGGGCTGGTGCCGATGATCGGCACGCCAGCGGCTTCCAAGGCACGAGCCAGTTTCAGCGGAGTCTGACCGCCGTACTGAACGATCACGCCTTTCGGCTTCTCGACGCGGCAGATTTCCAGCACGTCTTCCAGAGTTACCGGTTCGAAGTACAGACGGTCGGAAGTGTCGTAGTCGGTGGAAACGGTTTCCGGGTTGCAGTTGACCATGATGGTTTCGTAGCCGTCTTCGCGCAGGGCGAGAGCAGCGTGAACGCAGCAGTAGTCGAACTCGATGCCTTGGCCGATACGGTTCGGACCACCGCCCAGAATCATGATCTTGTCGCGACCCGACGGCGCAGCTTCACACTCTTCCTCGTAGGTGGAGTAGAGGTAAGCGGTGTCAGTGGCGAACTCGGCGGCGCAGGTGTCAACGCGCTTGTAGACCGGGAACACTTCCAGCTTCTGGCGATGAGTGCGCAGGTTCTTCTCGGTCACGCCCAACAGTTTGGCCAGACGCTGATCGGAGAAGCCTTTACGCTTGAGCTTGAACATCAGGTCGCGGTCGATAGCGGACAGACCGAGGGTCTTGACCTTCTCTTCTTCCTTGATCAGATCTTCGATCTGCACCAGGAACCACGGGTCGATCATGTTCATGCCGAAGATGTCTTCGACCGACAGGCCAGCGCGGAAAGCATCTGCCACGTACCAGATACGCTCGGCGCCCGGCACGGTCAGTTCGCGCTTGAGCACGCTCATGCTTTCCGGGTTGCTCAGGTCGAGCTTCTCGTCCAGACCGCAAACGCCGACTTCCAGACCGCGCAGGGCTTTCTGCAGGGATTCCTGGAAGGTACGGCCGATGGCCATGACTTCACCGACCGACTTCATTTGCGTGGTCAGGCGTGCGTCAGCCTTGGCGAACTTCTCGAAGGCGAAGCGTGGCAGCTTGGTGACGACGTAGTCGATCGACGGCTCGAAGGACGCCGGGGTCTTGCCACCGGTGATGTCGTTCGACAGTTCGTCGAGGGTGTAACCCACAGCCAGTTTGGCCGCGACTTTGGCGATCGGGAAACCGGTGGCTTTCGAAGCCAGTGCCGAGGAACGCGATACACGCGGGTTCATTTCGATCACGACCATACGGCCGGTGTTCGGGCAGATACCGAATTGAACGTTGGAACCGCCAGTCTCGACGCCGATCTCACGCAGTACCGCCAGCGAGGCGTTACGCAGGATCTGGTATTCCTTGTCGGTCAGGGTTTGCGCAGGAGCTACGGTGATCGAGTCACCGGTGTGCACGCCCATCGGGTCGAAGTTTTCGATCGAGCAGACGATGATGCAGTTGTCCTTTTTGTCGCGGACAACTTCCATTTCATATTCTTTCCAGCCGATCAGCGATTCGTCGATCAGCAGCTCTTTGGTCGGCGACAGGTCCAGACCACGGGCGCAGATTTCTTCGAACTCTTCACGGTTGTACGCGATACCGCCACCGGTGCCGCCCATGGTGAAGGACGGACGGATGATGCACGGGAAGCCCAGGGTTTCGAGAACCGCGTTGGCTTCTTCCATGCTGTGGGCGATACCGGAACGCGGGCACGCCAGGCCGATGGACTTCATCGCCTTGTCGAAACGCGAACGGTCTTCAGCCTTGTCGATGGTGTCAGCGTTGGCGCCGATCATTTCCACGCCGAACTTCTCCAGAACGCCTTCGCGCTCCAGATCCAGGGCGCAGTTCAGAGCAGTCTGGCCGCCCATGGTTGGCAGCACGGCGTCCGGGCGTTCTTTTTCGATGATCTTGGCAACGGTCTGCCACTTGATCGGCTCGATGTAGGTCGCGTCGGCCATGTCCGGGTCGGTCATGATGGTGGCCGGGTTGGAGTTCACCAGGATGACGCGGTAACCCTCTTCGCGCAGGGCTTTACAGGCCTGGGCGCCGGAGTAGTCGAATTCGCATGCCTGGCCGATAACGATCGGGCCAGCGCCGAGAATCAGGATGCTTTTAATGTCTGTACGTTTTGGCATGGGTTTGTCACTCAAATCCGCAGGTCAGTCGGCAAGCCGTCTTGATCGATTTCTGAAGTCTCAAGGGGGCCACCGGTGTCGGGGCCGCCCTCGAGGGCTTCTCTCTACAGTCTCAAGGCGAACGCTTAGCGTCGCTTGGCCATCTCGTTGATGAAGCGGTCGAACAGTGGCGCGACGTCGTTCGGGCCCGGGCTCGCTTCAGGGTGACCCTGGAAGCTGAACGCGCTCTTGTCGGTGCGCTCGATGCCTTGCAGGGTGCCGTCGAACAGCGATTTGTGGATCGCACGCACGTTGGCTGGCAGGGTTTCTTCGTCTACCGCGAAACCGTGGTTCTGGCTGGTGATCATCACGACGCCAGTGTCCAGATCCTGCACTGGGTGGTTAGCACCGTGGTGGCCGTGGCCCATTTTCAGGGTCTTGGCGCCGGAGGCCAGAGCCAGCAGTTGGTGACCGAGGCAGATACCGAATACCGGAATTTCGGTTTCCAGGACTTCCTTGATCGCCTTGATCGCGTAGTCGCATGGCTCCGGATCACCAGGGCCGTTGGACAGGAACACGCCGTCCGGCTTCAGTGCCAGCACATCAGCGGCTGGAGTCTGGGCAGGCACCACGGTGACGCGGCAGCCGCGCTCGACCAACATGCGCAGGATGTTGACCTTGACGCCGTAGTCGTAGGCAACCACGTGGTAAGGCAGCTCGGAAGCGTCGATGGTCGCGTGGCTGTCGGTTTTCAGATCCCAGACAGTCGAGCGCCACTCGTATTGAGTCTTGGTGCTGACGACTTTCGCCAGATCCATGCCTTTCAGGCCCGGGAAGCCTTGCGCAGCGGCGATGGCCGCTTCTTCGGAGATGTTGTCGCCGGCCATGATGCAGCCGTTCTGTGCGCCTTTTTCACGCAGGATGCGGGTCAGGCGACGGGTGTCGATACCGGCGATTGCCACAACGTTGTTGGCTTTCAGGTAATCGGACAGGGACATCGTGTTACGCCAGTTGCTCGCTACCAGCGGCAGGTCGCGAATAACCAGGCCAGCGGACCAGACGCGGTCGGACTCGGCATCTTCCGGCGTGGTGCCGGTGTTGCCGATGTGCGGGTAAGTCAGGGTAACGATCTGTTGGGCGTAGGAAGGATCGGTAAGGATTTCCTGATAGCCGGTCATTGCGGTGTTGAACACCACCTCACCAACGGTTTGACCGTCGGCACCAATGGCTTCGCCGCGAAAAATGCTGCCATCAGCAAGGGCAAGTATGGCTGGCTTAGTCAAGAAGACCTCCCGTAAATAACGCATGAAAGGGCGATCGCAGGTTGTAAAAAAGCGGAGTGACGTATGGACACGTCACCCCGCTTCTTCACTGAATTATTCTGCGCGCTTTTAGTGGACACACTAAAGCTGTAGCTTACAGAAAAAGGCTTTTTTGGTCCACCGCTAAAGAGCCGAAAAGGCCGGAGAATGCGACAGGTCGTCGCCGAGCGGAGAAAAACCAGCGCAAACAGGGCGTTTGCGCCGGGTTCAGCAGTGTATCAACGCAGGTCGAGCACGTCTTGCATGTCGTACAGACCCGGCTCGCGACCATCCAGCCACAGCGCCGCACGCACCGCGCCCTTGGCGAACGTCATACGGCTAGACGCCTTGTGCGTGATCTCCAGGCGCTCACCTTCGCAGGCGAACAACACGGTGTGATCACCGACCACATCACCACCACGCACAGTGGCAAAACCGATGGTTTCACGCTCACGAGCGCCGGTATGACCCTCACGACCGTACACCGCGACTTTCTGTAAATCACGATCAAGCGCACTGGCAATCACTTCACCCATGCGCAACGCCGTACCCGACGGCGCATCGATCTTGTGCCGGTGATGGGCTTCGATGATTTCGATATCCGCATCATCACCCAGCACGCGCGCCGCCATGTCGAGCAGCTTCAGCGACAGATTGACACCGACACTGAAGTTGGCCGCGAACACGATCGGAATATCTTTGCCCGCGTCGGCCAGCAACTGCTTCTGCGCCGCATCCAGCCCGGTGGTGCCAATGACCATGGCCTTGCCGGCCTTGCGGCAGAACACGAGGTTTTTCAGCATCACTTCCGGCAGCGTGAAGTCGATCAACACATCGAACTCTTCAGCCACGGCTTCGATATGCCCGGACAGCGGCACACCGATACGCCCCAGCGAGGCCAGCTCCCCCGCATCGACGCCGATCAGCGTGCTGCCAGGACGAACCACGGCGGCGGTCAAACCGGTCAGCGGCGCGCGCTGCTGCACGGCCTCGACCAGAATCTTACCCATGCGCCCAGCAGCGCCCATCACAGCTATACGTCGCATGCCGACTCCTTACAGATCGCCGAAGAAGCGCTTCACGCCGTCGAACCAACCGGTGGTTTTCGGCGAGTGGCTATTGTCGTCGGCCAGCGAGCTGCGGAATTCTTCCAGCAGTTCGCGCTGACGACGGTTCAGATTGACCGGCGTTTCGACCGCAACGCGGCACATCAGATCGCCTGCACCGCCGCCACGCACCGGCGCCACGCCTTTGCCGCGTACACGGAACTGCTTGCCGGTCTGAGTGCCTTCAGGGATTTTCAGTTTGACGCGACCGTCGAGGGTCGGGATTTCCAGTTCGCCGCCCAGTGCTGCGTCGACGAAGCTGATCGGCACTTCGCAGAACAGATGCTTGCCATCGCGCTGGAAGATGTCGTGCTCGCGGACATTGATAACCACATACAGGTCGCCCGTCGGGCCGCCCTGCGTACCCGCTTCGCCTTCGCCGGACAGACGAATGCGGTCACCGGTATCGACGCCGGCCGGCACTTTGACCGATAGGGTTTTGTACTCTTCAACGCGACCGTCACCGTGGCAGGAATCGCACGGATCGGAAATGATCTTGCCCTGACCATGGCAACGCGGGCAGGTTTGCTGCACCGAGAAGAAGCCCTGCTGCATGCGCACCTGGCCGATGCCGCCGCAAGTCGGGCACGTCGATGGCGACGAGCCTTTCTTGGCACCCGAACCGTCGCACGGCTTGCAGTTGACCAGTGTCGGAACACGGATATTCACCGACGTGCCGCGCACCGCTTCTTCCAGATTCAGCTCGAGGGTGTAGCGCAAGTCACTGCCACGCTGAGCGCCGCCACGGGAACCGCCGCGACCGCCACCGAAGAAATCACTGAAGACATCACCGAAGATGTCCGAGAAGTTCTGACCGCCGAAACCGGCGCCACCGCCACCCATGCTCGGGTCGACGCCGGCATGACCGTACTGATCGTACGCCGCACGCTTGCTCGAGTCGGACAGCACTTCATAGGCCTCGTTGGCCTCTTTGAACATTTCTTCCGACGCTTTGTCATCGGGATTACGGTCCGGGTGGTGCTTCATCGCCAGACGACGGTAAGCCTTCTTCAGGTCCGCATCGCTTGAGCCGCGCTCAACACCCAACACTTCGTAATAGTCACGCTTTGCCATAAGTCTTCTGCACTCTTGAGGACGTTCGGCAAACCCCTCCTGAGGATGGCCAAACTCGTTGAGCCCCAATACAGGCCCGGACCCAACTCACGTCAATTCAACGATCCTGGTCTTTGTTTCTTGCGGTACTTGCGGCGCGAAAAGCAGGAGCATTCCCGGCCATACCGCCAACATCCGAACCTTGTCGCATGCTGTAAAAATTCGCGTATTCCAGATACGCCAACGCGGGAGCTAGCTCCCGCGCGGCGACATCCTACCAGTCACTGCCTAAAGGCAGTCAACCGGCCGACCAACAACTTACTTGTGGTCTTTGACTTCTTCGAACTCTGCATCGACAACGTCGTCAGCCTTCTCAGCCGATTCGCCTTGCGGGGCTGCGCCATCAGCTGGCTGAGCCTGTTCGGCGTACATCTTCTGAGCAACCGGAGCGGAGACTTTCGACAGCTCTTCAACCTTGGCTTCGATGGCAGCCTTGTCGTCGCCTTTGACAGCGGCTTCCAGAGCAACCACAGCAGCTTCGATCGCAGTCTTCTCTTCGGCGGTGACTTTGTCGCCCGCATCAGCAATCATTTTGCGAGTCGAGTGAACCAGTGCGTCACCCTGGTTACGGGCAGCGGCCAGCTCTTCGAACTTGCGGTCTTCCTCAGCGTTGGCTTCGGCGTCACGCACCATGCGCTCGATTTCTTCGTCGGACAGACCGGAGTTGGCCTTGATCACGATCGACTGGGTCTTGCCGGTGGCCTTGTCTTTCGCACCAACGTGCAGGATGCCGTTAGCGTCGATGTCGAAGGTCACTTCGATCTGCGGCACGCCACGTGGAGCTGGTGGAATGTCGGCCAGGTCGAACTTGCCCAGGGACTTGTTCTGAGTGGCTTGCTTACGCTCGCCCTGCAGAACGTGAATGGTCACAGCGCCCTGGTTGTCGTCAGCAGTCGAGAACACTTGCGATTTCTTGGTAGGAATCGTGGTGTTTTTCTCGATCAGCGCGGTCATCACGCCACCCATGGTTTCGATACCCAGGGTCAGCGGGCTAACGTCGAGCAGCAGAACGTCTTTCACGTCACCGGCCAGCACGGCGCCCTGAATCGCAGCACCCATGGCAACAGCTTCGTCCGGGTTAACGTCTTTACGAGCTTCTTTACCGAAGAAATCGGTAACCAGCTTCTGTACCAGCGGCATACGGGTCTGACCACCGACCAGAATCACGTCGTTGATCGCGCCAACGTCCAGACCGGCGTCTTTCATAGCGATGCGGCAAGGTTCGATGGTGCGCTGAACCAGGTCTTCAACCAGCGCTTCGAGCTTGGCACGCGAGATCTTCACGTTCAGGTGCTTAGGACCGGTCGCGTCTGCAGTGATGTACGGCAGGTTGACGTCGGTCGACTGAGCGGACGACAGCTCGATCTTGGCTTTCTCAGCGGCTTCTTTCAGGCGCTGCATGGCCAGCGGGTCACCTTTGAGGTTCATGCCGCTTTCTTTCTTGAATTCGTCAACGAGGTAGTCGATCAGACGAATGTCAAAGTCTTCACCGCCGAGGAACGTGTCACCGTTGGTGGCCAGAACTTCGAACTGGTGCTCGCCATCAACTTCAGCGATCTCGATCACGGAAACGTCGAAAGTACCGCCACCCAGGTCATAAACGATCACGGTGTGATCGCCCTTGGCCTTGTCCATACCGTAAGCCAGAGCAGCTGCGGTCGGTTCGTTGATGATGCGTTTTACGTCCAGACCTGCGATGCGGCCGGCGTCTTTGGTCGCCTGACGCTGGCTGTCGTTGAAGTAGGCCGGAACGGTGATTACCGCTTCGGTCACGGTCTCGCCGAGGTAGTCTTCGGCGGTCTTCTTCATCTTCTTCAGAATTTCAGCCGAGATTTGTGGCGGTGCCATTTTCTGGCCGTTCACTTCAACCCAGGCGTCGTTGTTGTCAGCCTTGACGATCTTGTAAGGGACCATCTGGATGTCTTTCTGCACAACTTCTTCGTCGAAACGACGACCGATCAGACGCTTCACCGCGTACAGAGTGTTGTGCGGGTTGGTCACAGCCTGACGCTTTGCCGACTGACCTACCAGAATTTCGCCATCGTTGGCGTAAGCGATGATCGACGGCGTGGTACGCGCGCCTTCAGCGTTTTCAATAACTTTTGCTTTGCCGTTTTCCAGCACGGAGACGCAGGAGTTGGTGGTCCCCAGGTCGATACCGATAATTTTGCCCATGTTAACTCTCCCGAAACTTTGGATTTTTTTGCCGCAGCAGTGGTGGCTGACTGCGGTAATACTTAAACGCTTGACTTCTAAATGGGGGCCTTGCGGCTAATTTCAAGCCTTCTCGTCAATCGAAGGCGAAATTGGCGCAGGCGCCTTGCTGACCACAACCATGGCCGGACGCAACAGGCGACCGTTGAGCTGGTAGCCCTTCTGGAACACCTTCAGAACGCTGTTCGGCTCTACGTCGGCGCTTTCTTGCATGGCCATCGCCTGATGCTGAACGGCGTTGAACGGTTCGCCGTGCGGATCGATCGCTTCCAACTGATAACGCTTGAGGGTGTCATGGAACATTTTCAGCGTCAGCTCGATGCCTTCGCGCATCGGACGAATGCTTTCATCGTCCGGGTTCGACAGCTCGAGGCCGCGCTCCAGGCTGTCGACGATCGGCAACAGGTCGCCGGCGAATTTTTCCAGGGCAAACTTGTGCGCCTTCTCGACGTCCTGCTCGGCACGACGACGGACGTTCTGCAGATCGGCAGCAACACGCAGAGATTGATCCTGCGCGGCGGCCAATTGCTCTTCGAGCACTTGTACACGGGTCGCCAGGTCATCACCCGAACCTTCGGGCGCCTGATTGGCTTCTGGGTTTTGCGTATCTACTGTCTGTTCGTCAGCCATAGAATTCTCCTTTCAATTTCGTCCGCGAGCCTGACTCGCGCTTCTGCCCCGATATATGGGGCCGCAAAATCAGGCTTCAAGGGCCTTCAAACATTAACCCTACAAAAAAGTGTCGAATCTTCATTCCTCAATGCGCTAAGCAGATTTTCGGCTCAAGCAAATCGACCTAAGGGAGGGCATTGTCAGGGCGAAACAAAACACTGTATAAATAACCAGACCTTTAGCTTGGGAGCGGCCTTTATGCTGGTGCACCTGTCCGTACATAACTACGCCATCGTTGAACATCTCGATCTCGAACTTGATCGCGGGATGAGCGTGATCACGGGTGAAACCGGCGCCGGCAAGTCGATCATGCTCGACGCGCTGGGCCTGACCCTCGGCGATCGTGCCGACAGCGGCGTGGTGCGCCCCGGCGCCGACAAGGCCGACATCCTCGCGACCTTCGATCTGGCGGACATCCCTGAAGCCAGCGCATGGCTGGCGGAGCGTGACCTGGAGACCGACGGCCCGTGCATTCTGCGCCGGGTGATCACCTCCGAAGGTCGTTCACGCGGCTACATCAACGGCACACCCTGCCCGCTCGGCGACCTCAAGTCATTGGGCGAGTTGTTGATCGATATCCACAGCCAGCATGAACACCAGTCCCTGCTGAAAACCGATACTCACCGCCGCTTGCTGGACGAGTACGCCGGCGCTACCGACCTGGCCCGCCAGGTTCAGCTCGCCGCCCAGCGCTGGCGCCAGACTCGCCAGGAGCTGGAACGCCTTTCCAATTCCGGCGACGAACAACGCGCACGCCATCAATTGCTGAGCTATCAGCTTGAAGAGCTGGAAAACCTCGGCCTCGGTGATAACGAGCTGGAGCAACTGGAGCAGGAACACAAAAACCTGACCAACGCCGAAACCTTGCTGGGCATTTGTCGGCAAGTGGTCGAACAATGCAGCGAAAGCGATTCCGGCAATGTATTGAATGCACTGACTGCCAGCCTCAATCGCCTGTCGAGCGTGAACAATTCCGTTGGCGCACTGGGCGAAGCGAGCAGTTTGCTCACCAGCGCACAGATTCAGGTCGAAGAAGCCGTTGGCGAACTTAATCGCTTCCTCGATAACTTCGATGCCGATCCTGCACGCCTGCAATATCTGGAAGAACGCCTCGACGCGATCTACACTCTGGCGCGCAAACACCGGATTCAACCCACCGAAGTCGGCGAAATGCAGCAGAAACTGCTGGATGAGATCGAAACCCTCAACGCCAATGACGAATCCATTGAGCGCCTGGGTGAAGAACTGGCCTCCTACGCCCGCCACTATCAGGAGAAAGCCCGAGAACTGAGCGATTTGCGTCATCAGGCTGCCGGCAGTCTCGCCAGTGCTGTTGAGCAGGAAATTCAGCGACTGGGCATGCCGGGTGGTCGCTTCACCATCGAATTGAAGGCCAACAGCAGCGACGAGTTATTGCCCAACGGGCTGGAGCAGGTCGAATTGCTGGTCAGCGCCAACCCGGGCCAGCCGCTGAAGGCGCTGGCGAAAGTCGCTTCCGGCGGTGAGCTGTCACGGATCAGCCTGGCAATTCAGGTCATCACCGCACAGACATCCCGTGTTCCGACGCTGGTATTCGACGAAGTGGACGTCGGCATCGGTGGCCCGACCGCAGAAATTGTCGGCCAACTGTTGCGCCGTCTCGGCGATCGCGGCCAGGTACTGACTGTCACGCACTTGCCGCAAGTGGCCGCGCAAGGCCATCAGCATCTGTTCGTGCACAAGGTGCGCGGTGAAGAGGCGACGCACACTGCCGTTTCCAAACTGAGCAAGAATGACCGTATAGAAGAAGTGGCACGGATGCTCGGCGGCATCGATCTGACCAAGGAATCCCTGGCCCACGCGAAAAAAATGGTGGTCACTGCCAAGGTTTAGCAATGACAGAAAGCACGAAGGCGACCCTTGGGTCGCCTTCGTTCGTTTCGCGAATGTGAAATTCGCGCGACATGCTTACTTTTTCTTGCGCACGTACAGCACCAGATTGTGATCTACCAGATCAACACCGTGCTCCTCGGCAATTGCCTTCTGGAGCTTTTCGATTTCCGGGCTGACGAATTCGACGACTTCACCGGTTTCCACGTTGACCATATGGTCGTGGTGGCCACCGTCGGCCAATTCGAATACCGCATGGCCGCCGTCGAAGTTGTGACGGACAACGAGGCCAGCCGCTTCGAACTGGGTCAGAACACGGTAAACCGTGGCCAGACCGACGTCCTCACCAGCCTCCATCAACGCCTTGTAGACGTCCTCGGCACTCATGTGACGCTGCTCTGTAGAGTCGAGCATTTGCAGGATCTTGACCCGTGGCAGGGTCACTTTGAGGCCGGCTTTGCGTAGTTCGCTATTTTCAACCATGGTCAGCTTTCTCGCGATGCTGCTTCGCAGCTTCTCTTAATGCGGGTATGATCGGCGTTTACGTTGTCCCAGCCAAGATAGTGGAAGTCGCCCACCGATGCAAAACACCAAGCTCTTGCTAACCAGTTTCACCTTTGTGGGACTGCTCGCACTCGCCGGTTGTTCATTCCCCGGGGTTTACAAAATCGACATCCAGCAGGGCAATGTCGTCACGCAGGACATGATAGACCAGTTACGCCCGGGAATGACCCGGCCGCAAGTACGGTTTATCATGGGTAACCCTCTGCTTGTCGACACGTTCCATGCCGATCGCTGGGATTATCTGTACAGCCTGCAACCGGGTGGCGGTGAACGCCAACAGGAACGCATCAGCGTTATTTTCAACTCAAACGACCAGCTTGTCAGCCTGTCCGGTGACTTTATGCCGGGCGTAAGCCGTGACGAAGCCATTCTCGGCAAGGACAATGGCACGACCGTGACCGCTCCTGCTGAAAACGCCGAGAAGCCAAAACCGGAAAAACCGGTCAAGCCAGGTTCCTTGCTGGATCAGATCCAGAAGGACGTCGATGGTGTGGAAACCGTTCCGGTTCCAACACCAGAGCCGCTGGACACCTCGCCGCAATAATTTGCGACGCAATAAAAAACCCGGAAATTCCGGGTTTTTTATTGCCTGCGATTTGGCTTTTTACGCGTTTCGCGCTTTGGCCTCGGCAGCCTTGGCCGCTCGCAAGCGCCGAACCTCTTTCGGATCGGCAAGCAATGGGCGATAAATCTCGATGCGCTCCCCTGCCTGAATAACCCGCGAGTCCGGGTCAGCAACCACTTTGCCAAAGATGCCCAGCGGGCACTCCGCCAGATTCAACTCGGGAAACTCGCTAGCGATACCCGATGCAAGCACCGCAGCCCGCACCGTCGCGCCTTCATTGACGTTGAACGAGCGCAATACCTGACGATCCACCGCCGCGTATACCACCTCTATCTCGATCACCGGCTCAACCATGCATCTGCTTGGCGCGCTGGCAGAACGCGTCCACTAGCGTATTCGCAGCCTGATTGAACAGCGGCCCCAGCGTCGCGCGTACCAGCGGTCCGGCGTAATCGAACGACAGATCCAGACTGATCTTGCAGGCCTTCTCGTTCAAGACCTTGAACACCCACACACCGTGCAACTGATTGAACGGGCCTTCTTCCAGGTTCATTTCAATCGACTGCCCCGGCACCAGCGTATTACGCGTCACGAAATGCTGACTGAGGCCGCCCTTGGCCACGCCAACACTGGCGCGCATATGCTCCGGCGAGCTTTCCAGCACTTCCGCCGAGGAGCACCACGGCAGAAATTCCGGGTAGCGCGCCACGTCGTTGACCAGGTCATAGAGAAATTGCGCCGGGTACGGCAGCAACGCCGATCGTTGAATATGTGTCGTCATGTGAGCGTTACTTCCAGAGCTGAGCGGCAAACACTACAAGAATGCCGATGGGCGCCACGTAGCGCATCAAGAACAAAGACAGGGCGAACAGTAGCGGATTGCGGATCGACAACTCGTCGCGTACCGCTTCACGCCCCATCACCCATCCGGCAAACAGCACGAAACACAGGCCGCCGAGCGGCAGCATGATCCGTGAGGTGAAGAAATCGATCACACCAAAGAAGTCCAGACCGCTCTGCGCACCCCATTGGTAGAGATGGAACATCCCGCCTTCGTTCACGAAAAATTTGGCTTCCTTCCAGATATTGAAGGAGAACACCGTGCCCAGACCGACGAACCAGCAAGTGAAGGCAAGCCAGAAAGTCACCCACGCGCGGCTGACTTTGGTGCGCTCAACCAAGTAGGCAACCATCGGTTCCAGAAGGGAGATCGCCGAACTCCAGGCAGCGATCGCCACCAGCACAAAGAACACCACGCCCATCAACTGCCCGAACGCCACGTTACCAAAGGCAAATGGCAGACTGACGAACATCAGCCCCGGCCCTTCGCTAGGGTTCAGGCCTCCGGCAAATACAATCGGGAACAAGGCCAGACCGGCGATCAGCGAAACAAAGGTATCGAGCAGTGCCACGCCGACAACGGTGCCCGACAACGATGAACTCTTCGGCATATAAGCACCGTAGATCATGATCGAACCGACACCGACGCTCAGCGAGAAGAACGCGTGCCCCATGGCCGGCAACAAGCCGTCGAGGACTTTTTCCGGGTGGAAGTCGAACATGAAATGCACGCCCTCCATGAAATGCCCGGTGGTCATGCTGTAACCCAGCAACACCAGAATCATCACGAACAGCAGCGGCATCATGATGCGCAGGCTGCGCTCAAGCCCGGCGACCACGCCCTTGGCGATGACGAAGGCCGACAGCAGCATGAAAATCGTATGCCAAAGTGTCAGACGCCATGGATTGGAGATGACATTGCCGAAATAGGCGCCGACCTGATCGGCTGTGGCGCCCTGGAAGTCGCCGCGGCCCATGTCGACAATGTAGTCCAGCGACCAGCCGCCGACCACACTATAGAAAGACAGGATCAACAATGCCGTGATCATCCCGGCAAATGCGCCCCACGACCATTTGCCCGAGTGCCCGGCTTCCAGTGCCAGCACCTTCAAGGCGTTCGCCGGACTTTGCCGGGCGCGCCGGCCGATCAGGGTTTCAGCGAGCATGACCGGGATGCCGATCAGCGCGATGCACGCCAGAAACATCAGCACAAAGGCGCCGCCGCCGTAGACCCCGACCATGTAGGGGAACTTCCAGATACTACCCAGTCCCACGGCCGAACCGGTCGCGGCGAGTATGAATACCCAGCGGCTAGCCCAACTGCCGTGGACAGAAACCTTGTCTGTCGACATCGTTTATCACGCCCAAGCGTTAGAAAAAGAGGCCGCATTGTCCGGGATTCACTCAACCTGCTCAAGCACGCAGCATCACCGTAGCCGACGGCGGTTTATCTCCATATAATGCCGCCCCTATGGCTAAACAGAAGAAACACCCAACAGGGACCATCGCGCAGAATAAAAAGGCGCGACACGATTACTTCATCGAGCACAAGTTCGAGGCTGGTCTGGTCCTGGCCGGCTGGGAAGTAAAAAGTCTGCGGGCAAGCAAGCTACAGCTGGTCGACAGCTATGTCCTGCTCAAGGATGGCGAAGCATGGTTGCTCGGCAGCCACATCACGCCTCTGATGACCGCAAGTACCCACGTCATCGCTGACCCGGTGCGCACACGCAAATTGCTGCTCAACCGCCGCGAGCTGGAAAAGCTCGCCGCCGCTGTGCAGCAAAAGGGTTACGCCTGCGTCTGCCTGTCCTGGTACTGGAGCAAGCACATGGTCAAGTGCGAAATTGCTCTGGGCAAGGGCAAGAAGGAATACGACAAGCGTGATACCGAGCGCGAGCGCGATGCCGGTCGCGAACTGCAGCGTGCGGTGCGCAACAAGGGCAAGGAAGACTGACTTCTTCTGTCTTTAGAGCGTATTCGCGAGCAAGCTCGCTCCCACCTTGGAATGCATTTCAATGTGGGAGCGAGCCTGCTCGCGAAAGCTATTGCAGCATCAACACAAAAACAACTGATCACATCCCCTTGCGCCGCTCCGCCCGGGCCATGCGCTGAACCTCTTGCCGCACCTCTTCCAGCACTTCCTGCACATACAAGATATGTCGGCTGGAGACTTCTCGCGCCTGCTCCGCGCGACCTTCAATAATCGCCAGATACAATTCCCGATGCTGGGTGATCAGCATGTCGCGGGTTTCCGTGCGCTGCTTGTACATGCCGCCGATGTTGGTGACGACGTTACGCTTGAGCAGATCGAAGAGCCCGCGAATGGTGTGCAACAGCACGGCGTTATGGCTGGCTTCGGCAATCGCCAAGTGGAATTTCGCATCCGCCGCGCCCTCCTCCGCCCGACTGACTTCATCGTGACGCGAATAGCAGTCCTGCAGCTCTTCGAACGCGGCGGTCAGCCGCTCACGATCGACATCGGTGGCGCGCAATGCGGCGTAATAGGCGCACGATGCCTCCAAAGTATGCCGAAACTCCAGTAGATCGCGCTGTGCTTCAGGATTGCTTTCGAGCAACTGCAGCAGCGGATCACTGAACGTCGAGCCGAGGCTTTCCACGACATAGTTGCCGCCGCCCTGACGACTGACCAGCAGACCTTTGGCCGCCAGTTTCTGGATCGCTTCACGCAGCGACGGCCGTGATACGCCAAATTGTTCTGCCAGCGTGCGCTCCGCCGGCAACCGCTCACCGGACTTCAGCGTGCCCTCAAGGATCATCCCCTCAAGTCGCTCGACAATATCGTCAGACAAACGGCGCTGACGTATCTGATCAAACCCCATAACTCATTTCTCCACGATCCCGACCGCTCGCCGGGCTCTCTATTCTGGCCTATCGGCGCCTTGCCGACACCTACCAGACACCACTTGCCCAAACCAGATCAGATGCGATCTGCACCGCTTGTTCGACAAAAGTTTCAGGGCGACAAATTGACACACCGACACCAAGGCTTTTACCCTAGCCAACAGCGATTGTAAATTGGTATTACCAATTATCCAAGAACGCTGACAGTGCCTGACCAACAACAATTAGGGGCCACCCCATATGCAAACCTGGCAACAGCTCTACAGCCCGCTCGGCAGTCTCGGCGTGTCCGCACTCGCGGCCGTCATTCCCATCGTGTTCTTTTTCCTCGCATTGGCGGTGTTCCGTCTCAAGGGCCACGTGGCCGGGAGCATCACCCTCGGCCTGTCGATTGCCGTAGCGATCTTCGCGTTCCACATGCCGGTCGACATGGCCTTCGCCGCTGCCGGGTATGGCTTCGCCTACGGCCTGTGGCCGATTGCCTGGATCATTGTCGCGGCGGTGTTCCTTTACAAACTGACGGTCAAAAGTGGTCAGTTCGAGGTCATTCGCAGCTCGGTGTTATCGATTACTGACGACCAGCGCCTGCAAGTGCTGCTGATCGGTTTCTGCTTCGGAGCGTTCCTGGAAGGTGCCGCCGGTTTCGGCGCACCCGTGGCGATTACTGCCGCGTTGCTGGTCGGACTCGGCTTCAACCCCCTGTACGCCGCTGGCTTGTGCCTGATCGCCAACACCGCACCGGTAGCGTTCGGTGCACTGGGGATCCCGATCATCGTCGCCGGCCAAGTCACCGGTATCGACGCGTTCAAGATCGGCGCCATGACCGGTCGCCAACTGCCGTTGCTGTCGCTGTTCGTGCCGTTCTGGCTGGTGTTCATGATGGACGGCCTGCGCGGCGTACGTGAAACCTGGCCGGCTGCGCTGGTTGCAGGCCTGAGCTTCGCCATCACCCAATACTTCACCTCGAACTTCATTGGGCCAGAATTGCCGGACATCACCTCGGCGCTGGCCAGCCTGATATCGCTGACCCTGTTCCTGAAAATCTGGCAGCCAAAACGCACCGCAGGCGCGCAAATCGCCGGCGCCACGTCGAGCGCAGCGATCACCGCCAGCGTCGGCGGTTTCGGCCAGAAGCGCACCACTGTGGCTTCGCCTTACAGCCTCGGGGAAATTTTCAAAGCCTGGTCGCCGTTCCTGATCCTCACCGTACTGGTGACCATCTGGACGCTGAAGCCTTTCAAAGCGATGTTCGCCGCTGGCGGTTCGATGTACAGCTGGGTGTTCAACTTCGCGATTCCGCACCTTGATCAATTAGTGATCAAAACCGCGCCCATCGTGGCCACCCCTACCGCCATTCCAGCGGTGTTCAAACTCGACCCGATTTCCGCGACCGGCACGGCGATTTTCTTCTCCGCGCTGATCTCGATGCTGGTCTTGAAGATCAACTTCAAAACTGGTCTGACCACTTTGAAAGAGACCTTCTACGAACTGCGCTGGCCCATCCTGTCGATCGGCATGGTGCTGGCGTTCGCCTTCGTCACCAACTACTCCGGCATGTCTTCGACCATGGCGCTGGTATTGGCAGCGACCGGCGCGGCATTCCCGTTCTTCTCGCCATTCCTCGGCTGGCTGGGCGTATTCCTCACCGGTTCGGATACTTCATCCAACGCCCTGTTCAGCTCGCTGCAAGCGACCACCGCTCACCAGATAGGCGTCAACGACACCTTGTTGGTGGCGGCGAACACCAGCGGCGGCGTGACCGGAAAAATGATCTCGCCACAATCGATCGCCGTGGCCTGCGCCGCGACCGGTCTGGTGGGCAAGGAGTCGGATCTGTTCCGCTTCACCCTCAAGCACAGCCTATTCTTTGCAACGATTGTCGGTTTGATCACCCTGGCTCAGGCCTACTGGTTCACCGGCATGCTGGTGCACTAAACCTACAAGAAACACAGAAAAAACCGACGCCGGTTCGTGATGCCGGCGTCAGCAATTCACAACCCGGTCTGTAAGGCTGCTGAAAGCAACGCTCTTTATATTCAGCAGCCGCCACAGACGGATAACCGGGCCCACCCGGAGACACGCCTGATGAGCGAGCTTTTTTACAACGCTGTGCCAAACGCGACCCGCGTGGCACCGCCACTGCCCGAACCTCGGCAATACCCCAGCGAGAAACCGTCGCGGGTCTACCTGTTCGGCACGTGTGTGGTCGACCTGTTCTACCCCGAAGCCGGGATGGACGCGATCCACTTGCTGGAGCGCGAAGGGATCCGGGTCGAGTATCCGCAAGGGCAGAGTTGCTGCGGCCAACCGGCCTACACCTCGGGTTACACCGAGCAGGCGCGGACGGTAGCGCGCTCGCAACTGGCGCTGTTTGCCGGGGATTATCCGGTGGTGGTGCCGTCGGGTTCCTGCGCCGGCATGCTGCGTGAGCATTACGCCGACTTGTTCAAGGACGAGCCGGAGACGTTGAAACAGGTTCAGGCCCTCGCGGCCCGCACCTATGAACTGGCCGAGTTTCTGCTGTTCGTCTGCAAGGTGCAGCTCAAGGACAGCGGCGAACCGGTCAAAGTCGCGCTGCACACTTCGTGTTCGGCACGGCGGGAAATGAACACCCACCTGCACGGCCGCGAGTTGTTGGCGCAGTTGAGCAACGTGGAACGGGTCAACCACGACCACGAAAGCGAATGCTGTGGCTTCGGCGGGACATTCAGCGTCCGTATGCCAGACATTTCCGGCGCGATGGTGGCTGACAAGACCCAAGCGCTGAAGGATTCCGGCGCGCACAAGGTGTTGAGCGCCGACTGTGGCTGTTTGATGAACATCAACGGCGCATTGGAGAAACAAAAAGAAGCGCTGCGCGGGCAACATCTCGCGAGCTTCTTGTGGCAACGAACCGGAGGTGCGCAATGAGCACTTCCGCGATTATTCCTACGGTCGCCGTAGAAGAAGATTTCCGTACCCGGGCACACAATGCCTTGGGCGATCAGCAGCTACGGAACAACTTCCGCACTGCCATGGACTCACTGATGGTCAAGCGGGCAGCCGCTTTCAGTGATGCCCACGAAAGAGAACATTTGCGCGCACTGGGCAATTCGATCAAGGCCCGCGCGCTGTCCAAGTTGCCCGACCTCCTCGAGCAACTGGAACAGAACCTGACCCGCAACGGTGTGACAGTGCACTGGGCGGAAACGGTGGACGAGGCCAATGGCATCGTCTTATCGATCATCCGCGCTCACGAGGCGCGGCAAGTGATCAAGGGCAAATCGATGGTCAGCGAAGAGATGGAGATGAACCATTTCCTCGAGGCTCGGGACATTGAATGTCTGGAGTCCGATATGGGGGAATACATCGTCCAGCTCGACCACGAGAAGCCTTCACACATCATTATGCCGGCGATCCACAAGAATGCCGGTCAGGTCGCGTCCTTGTTCCACGACAAACTTGGCGTGGAATACACCAAGGACGTTGACCAACTCATTCAGATCGGTCGCAGGGTCCTGCGGCAGAAATTCTTTGAAGCGGACATCGGCGTCTCCGGTGTCAACTTCGCCGTCGCCGAAACCGGCACCCTGCTGCTGGTGGAAAACGAAGGCAACGGGCGCATGACCACCACCGTGCCGCCGGTGCACATCGCCGTCACCGGCATCGAAAAAGTCGTGGAAAACCTGCGTGACGTGGTGCCGCTGCTGTCACTGCTGACGCGTTCGGCGCTGGGCATTCCGATCACCACTTACGTCAACATGATCTCCGGCCCGCGCAAGGAACACGAACTCGACGGCCCGCAGGAAGTGCACCTGGTGCTGCTCGACAACGGTCGCAGCCAAGCCTTCGCCGACAGTGAACTGCGTCAGACCTTGAACTGCATCCGCTGCGGCGCCTGCATGAATCATTGCCCGGTCTACACCCGCGTCGGTGGCCACACCTATGGCGAGGTGTACCCGGGACCGATCGGCAAAATCATCACCCCGCACATGGTCGGTCTGGCCAAAGTCCCCGATCACCCGAGCGCTTCGTCGCTGTGCGGTGCCTGCGGCGAAGTCTGCCCGGTAAAAATTCCGATCCCGGCGATCCTGCGACGCCTGCGCGAAGAGAACGTCAAAGCCCCGGACAGCCCGAATCAAGTGATGCGCGGTCAGGGCAGCAAGTATTCGCGCAAGGAACGTTTCATCTGGAACGCCTGGGCCAGGCTCAACAGCTCTCCGACCTTGTATCGATTGTTCGGCTTCTTCGCCACGCGCCTGCGTGCCCTGACCCCGAACAATGTCGGCCCATGGACACAAAACCACAGCGCGCCGAAACCCGCTGCCCGCTCACTGCACGACATGGCCCGTGAGCATCTGGCCAAACAGGGAGACCGCTGATGAGCGCCAAGCACAATATCCTCGCCAAGCTGCGGAAAAGTCTGACTGGCGCCACGCCGATTGCCGACAACTTCGATGTCGATCTGGTGACGCAGCCTTACACCTACAGCGCCGAACAACGCATCCCGCAACTGCGCAAATTGATGGAAGCGGTGCACACCGAAATCCACCTGACCTCCAACGCAGAATGGCCGGCGTTGCTCGCACAATTGTTGCGCGACCGCCAGTTGCCGAGTTTGTTGATCGCGCCGACGACAGCGCACGGGCAGAAAATCACACAGCATTGGGCGAACAATCCTGATCTGCCGACACTGAAATCCTACGACCGGCCAATGGAAGAGTGGAAAGCCGAACTGTTCAACGACACCCCGGCCAGCCTCACCGGCACCCTCGGTGCCATCGCCGCCACCGGCAGCCTGATTCTCTGGCCAACCCGCGAAGAACCGCGTTTGATGAGCCTGGTACCGCCGGTACATTTCGCCCTGCTCAAGGCCAGCGAAATCC
This sequence comes from Pseudomonas sp. 29, assembly GCF_002754355.1. Taxonomy (NCBI): domain Bacteria; kingdom Pseudomonadati; phylum Pseudomonadota; class Gammaproteobacteria; order Pseudomonadales; family Pseudomonadaceae; genus Pseudomonas; species Pseudomonas sp. 29. Next base: position 3,807,263 of record NZ_PEEY01000001.1, on the reverse strand, counting down.
GTGACAACTTCTATCAGGTGCAAGAGGAATTCGTGTGGGCCCAGAGCATGCCGACCAATGCGTTGCTGGTGTCCGGCCCGTCGAAAACAGCGGACATCGAGCAAGTGCTGGCTTACGGCGCCCACGGCCCGAAAGACCTCGTGGTGCTGATCCTGGAGGACCAATGACGCTTCCGGTGAATTTCCTGCGTGATGCGCAACAACTGATTCCAGCCGAGCGCCGTTTTGATGACCCGTTATCGACTCTGGCCTTTGGTACGGATGCCAGTTTTTATCGACTGATCCCGAAGCTGGTAATCCGCGTCGAGTCCGAAGATGAAGTGGTGGCGCTGCTAAAACTGGCTCAGCGCGACCATGTTCCAGTGACCTTCCGTGCGGCGGGCACCAGCCTCTCCGGTCAGGCGATCAGCGATTCCGTTTTGATCGTCCTTGGGGATAACTGGAACGCCCGCGAGATTCGCGGCCAAGGCATGCAGATTCGCCTGCAACCGGGAGTGATTGGCGCACAAGCCAACGCTTGGCTGGCACCGTTCGGGCGCAAGATCGGCCCGGATCCGGCGTCGATCAACGCCTGCAAGATTGGCGGCATCGTCGCTAACAATGCCAGCGGCATGTGCTGCGGCACCGCGCAAAACACCTACCACACACTGGCCGGGATTCGCCTGGTGCTGGCCGACGGCACACGTCTGGATACCGAAGACGCTACAAGTGTCGCGGCATTTCGCGTAAGCCACGGCGATCTGCTCGAACGCTTGGCGACATTGGGCCGCGAGACCCGCGCCAACGCCGAACTGGCTGCGCGAATCCGCCACAAATACCGTCTGAAAAATACCACCGGCCTGTCGCTCAACGCCCTGGTGGATTTCGATGAGCCTGTGGATATCTTGAGCCACTTGCTGGTCGGCTCCGAAGGCACCCTCGGCTTTATCAGCGCGGTGACTTACGACACGGTGATCGATCACCCAAACAAGGCTTCGGCGCTGATCGTATTCCCGGATGTGGAAACCTGCTGCAACGCGGTCACCGTGTTGAAAAGCCAACCGGTGTCCGCCGTAGAGCTGCTCGATCGGCGTAGCCTGCGCTCGGTGCAAGACAAACCGGGCATGCCTGCTTTCGTACAACAGCTGTCGAACAATGCCTGCGCACTGCTGATCGAATCCCGCGCCGCATCGTCCACTTTGCTGCAGGAGCAGCTGGGGCAGATCATGGCGTCGCTCAGCGACTTCCCAGTGGAGAAGCAGGTCGACTTTACCGAAGACCCTGCCGAGAACGCCAAGCTCTGGGCGATCCGCAAGGACACCTTCCCCGCCGTGGGCGCAGTGCGCAAAACCGGCACCACGGTGATCATCGAAGACGTGACCTTCCCGGTCGAACAACTGGCGATCGGCGTCAATCGCCTGATCGATCTGTTCGACAAACATGCCTACGATGAAGCGATCCTTTTCGGACACGCACTGGAAGGCAATCTGCACTTTGTCTTCACCCAAGGCTTCAACAACCCGGAAGAAGTCGCACGCTATCAAGCGTTCATGGACGACGTCGCGCAACTGGTGGCGGTGGAGTTCGGCGGCTCGTTAAAGGCTGAACACGGCACCGGGCGCAACATGGCGCCATTCGTGGAACTGGAATGGGGCAGCGACGCCTATCAACTGATGTGGCAGCTCAAACGTCTGCTCGACCCGAACGGCATTCTCAATCCCGACGTGGTGCTCAGCGAAGATCCGCAGATCCACCTCAAGCACCTGAAGCCGCTGCCAGCAGCCGACGAGATTGTCGATAAGTGCATCGAGTGCGGCTTCTGCGAACCGGTCTGCCCGTCGAAAGGCCTGACCCTGAGCCCACGCCAGCGCATTGTGATCTGGCGCGATATTCAGGCGAAAAAACGTGCAGGTGTCGACACCACCGAACTGGAAAAAGCCTACGAGTACCAAGGCATCGACACCTGCGCCGCCACCGGTCTGTGCGCGCAACGTTGCCCTGTAGGCATCAATACCGGTGAGTTGGTGAAAAAACTCCGAGCCCGACACGCGACGCATCAGAAAACCGCTGACTGGATCGAAGGAAATTTCGCCAAGACCCTGCAAGGCGCGCGCTTCACCCTGCATGTGGCCAACGGCGCACGAATGATGCTCGGCGCACCGCGTCTGGCGAAACTTTCGGCAACCATTACGCGCCTGTCCAAAGGCCAGGTGCCGTTGTGGACGAATGCGATGCCGCAACCGGAGAAAGCCATTCGCTTCAGCCCCAGCGTGTCGGACGAGCGCCCGCGTGTGGTCTATCTAGCCGCGTGTGTGTCGCGAGTGATGGGCCCGGCAGCCGGTGATAAAGAGCAAATGTCGCTGTACGACAAAACCCGTGGCTTGCTGGAAAAGGCCGGTTACCAAGTGGTGTTCCCGGACAATCAGGACAACCTCTGCTGCGGCCAGCCCTTCGCCTCAAAAGGCTACGCCGAACAGGCCGAACACAAACGCCAAGAGCTGATCAGCGCCCTGTTGCATGCGAGTCGCGGCGGACTCGATCCGATCTACTGCGACACCAGTCCGTGCACGTTGCGCCTGGTTCAGGACGTAGGAGAAATCCGTCTGGATCTGTACGACCCGGTGCGCTTCATCCGTACGCACCTTCTCGATCGACTCGACTTCACCCCGCAAGACGCACCGATTGCCGTACACGTGACCTGCAGCACGCAGCATCTGGGCGAAAGCCAGGCGTTGATCGATCTGGCGCGCAAGTGCAGCAATAAAGTGGTGATCCCGGAAGGCATTCACTGCTGCGGATTTGCCGGCGACAAGGGCTTCACCACGCCGGAGCTGAACAGCCACTCGCTGCGCACGCTCAAGGATGCCGTACAGCATTGCAGCGAGGGGATTTCCACCAGTCGCACCTGTGAAATCGGTCTGACGCAACATGGCGGAATTGACTACCACGGGCTGGTCTATCTGGTGGATCGCGTGACCCGGGCGAAGGCCAGCTGAAGAAAAATAGAACCCTTGAGTTCGACTGTAGTCCACAGAATAACCCCGACTGATCGGGGTTTTTCTTCCATACGGTTGCCCGTCCTGACGGCCAGCGAAGTCTGGACCCACTCGGTTCAAGGAGATACACATGAAACGTTCTGTACTGTTAGGTCTGTTCGTTACTGCATCGATGATGGCGTCCACTTCGTTTGCTGACGGCAAGCCTGCTGACCTGTGTGATGCCAATATTCAGACCATCAACAATGCCAAGGGCCAGCTGTCAGCGAACCCGGAACTGAGTCAGCGTGCTAACGCCAGTGTGAGCAAGGCCGAGGCGCTTAAGGCTCAAGGCAAAATCGACGATTGCATTGCGGAAACGTCGCAAACCATCGTGGAATTGCGCAAGTCCACCGGTACCAACAACTGATCAGCGTCCCGGCCAACCTTCGGGTTGGCCTTGTGGGCCGATTGGCGTACACTGCACACGCTTGTTGCTCAAACAGATGTACTGAGCAATGAGTTCGGGGCCGTTTAGGATTCGACGCCGGTTGCGAAACTTTAGGTGCATGCCGACTTGGTAACAGAAGTCGTAAATCCACTGTTGCAACTACTTATAGTTGCCAATGACGACCAATACGGTGTTGCTCTCGCTGCTTAATTGCAGCTGACAATGCTCCTGGTACCTTCGGGTCCAGCAATCATCAGGGGATGTCTGTAAACCCAAAATGATTGTCATATAGAACAGAATCGCCGTGCAGTACGTTGTGGACGAAGCGGCTAAAACTTACACAACTCGCCCAAAGCACCCTGCCCTTCGGGTCGCTGAGGGTTAACTTAATAGAAACGGCTACGCATGTAGTACCGACAGCGGAGTACTGGCGGACGGGGGTTCAAATCCCCCCGGCTCCACCATTTAGTCTTCCCAGGAAGACCCAAAAAAGCCGTAAAGCCTTGAGAAATCAAAGCTTTACGGCTTTTTTCTTGCCCGCGTTTTCCCATTTAATCCCAGGCCATCCCATGGCGGGGGCATAGGGCATAAAACGCTCATCAGCTCGCTCGGAGAGGATGTGCCCCCAATGCCCTTGAAAGATAGCAACTGCCGCAACGCCAAGCCTCAGGACAAGCCATACCGCCTGTACGACGAACAGGGTTTGTATCTTGAAGTACAGCCCAATGGAGGCCGGTACTGGCGCTTGAGTACCGCTTTCAGGGAAAGAAAAAACGCCTGGCTCTTGGTATCTACACAGAGGTCGGCTTGCAGGAGGCCCGGCGCATACGTGATGACGCTCGTGTTCAGCTTGCCGGCGGACAAGACCCTTTGCTGCAAAGGCGTATCGCCAAGGTTGTCAGTAGTCAGCTCGATCATCAGCACACCTTTGAAGCGGTCGCGAGGCAATGGCTCCTATTCGCGAGTCATCCTGGGATCCGAAGTACACCCGCACTGTGCGGCAACGCCTTGAGCTCAATGTCTATCGCTCCAGTACTGAATGAATTGCTAAACTGCGCCGATTTGGTGCCTGTAATGCGCCAGACGTAATCCAAAAGGAATTCCTACCGATGTCAGCCTTATCAGCTTTGTTGAATACCTACCGCAGCGCTTCTGTCACCGAACGCGAAAAAGGTACTTACTTCGAAGAGCTGATTTGCACTTACCTCCGCAACGAAGCCACCTACCGCGACCTTTACGACAAAGTATGGACGTATGCGGAGTGGGCGAAGGAACAAAGCCTCAGTGGCAAGGATGCGGGCATTGATTTAGTGGCTCGCACCCAGGGCACCGGCGAGTACCACGCCATCCAGTGCAAACTGTACGCCGAGGACTACAAAGTCCAGAAGAAGGACATAGACAGTTTTTTCACCGCCTCAGGCAAGGCGCCGTTCTCGCACCGCGTAATCGTAGCCACCACCAACAACTGGGGCGAGCACGCTGAGGACGCGTTGCAGGGCCAGCAGCCTCCAGTCAGTAAAATCGACCTGCAAGCCCTGGAAGACAGCCAGATAGACTGGGCCAAGTACCAGCCCCATCAAGCCGTCGCGCTCAAGGCCAAGAAGCAGCTGCGCGAGCACCAGCAAACCGCGTTGAATGCCGTGGCCGCTGGCCTCAAGGACGCCGAACGCGGCAAGCTGATCATGGCCTGCGGCACTGGCAAGACCTTCACCAGCCTGAAAATTGCCGAGCAGCAGGCCGGCAAGGGTAAGCGTGTACTGTTCCTGGTGCCTAGCCTGTCGCTGCTATCGCAGACCCTTACCGAATGGACGCAGGAAAGCGCCACCCCGCTCCACAGCTTTGCCGTCTGCTCCGACAGTGACGTAGGCAAGAAGCGAAAAGCAGAGGATGACGCGGTTCAGGTGTTCACCCATGAACTGCGATACCCGGCCACTACCAAAGCAGATCGCCTCGCGGCAGAAATGCTCAAGCGTCACGATGCCGAACACATGAGCGTGGTGTTCTCCACCTATCACTCCATCGATGTGATCAGCCGCGCCCAGGCTGATCATGGCTTGGCCGCTTTCGATCTGGTGATCTGCGACGAAGCGCACCGCACCACCGGTGCTACCTTTGGCGACGATGACGAAAGCAACTTTGTGCGCGTTCATGATGCCGACTACATCCGCGCCACCAAACGTCTGTACATGACCGCTACGCCGCGCATTTACGGTGACAACGCCAAACTCAAGGCCGAGTCCGGCGAAGTCACCCTGTGCTCGATGGACGACGAAGCGCTCTACGGCAAAGAGCTGTTCGTCATCAACTTCTCCGAGGCCGTTCAGCGCGGCCTGCTCACCGATTACAAGGTGCTGGTACTCACCGTCGAGGAGAGCACCATCAGCCGCCGCCTTCAGGAAATGCTGAAGGACGAGAACAACCAGCTCAAGGTAGACGACGCCGCCAAGATAGTCGGTTGCTGGAAGGCACTGGCCAAGCAGGGATTGGCCGAAAACTTGGTGGGTGATGATCAGCCCATGAGACGCGCTGTAGCTTTCTGCCAGGTCATCTCGCCCAACTACAAGGGCACCAAGCACAAGGTTAGCTCGATCAACATCGCCAGCATGTTCCAGTCGGTGGTGGAAGCTTATCAAGACTCCGAAAATATCGATGAGGACTCACGCATCATCTGCGAAGCCGCACACGTCGATGGCGGCATGAATGCTAGTGCCAAAGAAGCCAAGCTCAACTGGCTCAAAGAAGAACCGCCAACCAATACCTGCCGCATCCTCAGCAACGTGCGCTGCCTGTCTGAAGGCGTGGACGTACCGGCGCTTGACGCCGTGCTCTTCCTCACCCCGCGTAATTCCCAGGTGGACGTGGTGCAATCGGTGGGCCGGGTGATGCGCAACGCACCGGGTAAGAAGCGCGGCTATGTGGTGCTGCCCGTGGTCATTCCGGCCGGCATGGAGCCTCACGAAGCGCTCAATGACAACCAGACCTACAAAGTGGTCTGGCAGGTGCTTCAGGCACTGCGCTCGCACGACGACAGCTTCGACGCCATGGTCAACAAGCTTGACCTGATCGGCTCTGACCCGCGCAAGATGGAAGTCATCGCCATCACCGACAAGGCCGACAAAAAGGCAAAAAAAACCAGCGGCACCAGTAACGGCAAGGCCGGCAAAGGCCAGTACGGCATTGGTGAGAAACGCGCTAAGTACGATGTCGAGGGCCAGATGACCCAGCAGGCCGAGCTGGCCTATGAGGTGGGTGAAATCGAGAAGGCCATCTATGCCAAGATCGTTGACAAGTGCGGCAACCGCCATCACTGGGAAGACTGGGCTAACGACATCGCCAAGATCGCACGCACCCACATCGACCGCATCCAGGGCATTTTGGAGAACCCTGAATACACCCAGGAGAGAGCAACTTTCAAGGCCTTCGCCGCTGAGCTGCGCGATGATCTCAACGACAGCATCAGTGATGGCGAGATTGTCGAAATGCTCGCCCAGCACCTGGTAACCAAGCCAGTGTTCGACGCACTGTTCGATGAATACAGCTTCGCCAGCCACAACCCCATGTCCAAGGCAATGCAAGGCGTGCTGGACGCGCTTCATGAGCACCACCTGGCCAAGGAAGCCGATACCCTGGAGAAGTTCTACGCCAGCGTACGTCAGCGTGCTGCCGGCATCGACAACGCCCAGGGCAAGCAGAAGATAATCGTCGAGCTGTATGACAAATTCTTCCGCAACGCCTTCCCCAAGATGACCGAGCGCTTGGGTATCGTTTACACCCCAGTCGAAGTGGTGGACTTCATCCTCCACAGCGTCAACCACCTGCTGCAACAGGAGTTCGGCCAAACCCTGGGCAGTAAGGGCGTTCACATCATCGACCCCTTCACGGGCACAGGCACTTTCATCACGCGACTGATTCAATCAGGCCTGATTAAGCCGGAAGAGCTACCACACAAATACAAACACGAGATCCACGCCAACGAGCTGGTGCTGCTGGCCTACTACATTGCCGCCATCAATATCGAAGCGGCCTATCACGGCGAAGTTATTGACGAGTACGCCCCGTTTGAAGGCATCTGCCTGACCGATACCTTCCAGATGTATGAGAAGGACGACCTGGTAGACACACTGCTTGAGGACAACAGCGCCCGGCGCAAACGGCAGAAAAACTTGGATATTCGAGTAATTGTGGGTAATCCGCCGTATTCGGTTGGCCAAGGAGATGCCAATGCCAACAATGCTAATGTGCCCTATCCTTCGTTGGACGCACGCATCCGCGATACCTATGCCGCACGCTCCGACGCCACCAATCGAAATGCGCTGTACGACAGCTATATCCGAGCCATTCGGTGGGCCAGTGACCGTATTGGAGATGCCGGTATTATCGGTTTTGTTACCAACGCAGGCTTTGTAGAAGCAAACACCGCCGATGGCCTGCGTAAATGTCTAGTGGATGAATTCTCCAGCCTCTATGTGTTTCACCTGCGAGGAAATCAGCGCACCAGTGGCGAAACCTCTCGCAAGGAAGGCGGCAAGATCTTCGGTAGCGGCAGCCGTGCTCCCATCGCCATCTCGCTGCTGATAAAGAACCCCGATGCACATGCTCACGGACAGATTTACTTCCATGACATTGGTGACTACCTCAATCGTGAAGAAAAGCTGGAAAAGATCTCCGACTACGCCAGTGTCGCCGGTATTGGGCAGTGGCAGCAGATCACTCCAGATGAACATGGCGACTGGCTGAAGCAGCGAGATGCCGGGTTTGAGGCTTTCGTTCCGATCGGGGACAAGGATACAGCTACAAGTCTTGCTCTATTCGAGAACTACTCACGTGGCGTTGCAACCAGCCGGGATGCTTGGTGCTTCAACTACAGTAGCTCGAAAGTTACTGAAAACATCACTCGAATGGCCGCTTTTTATAATCAGGAGCTGGTCAGGTTTGGTGATGGTCACGGAAACGACGAAAAGACCAAGAAGGCAGCAATTTTGGACTCCTTCGTCAACAACGATCCAAGCTTGATCAGCTGGAACAGGAGCCTTAAGCAAGATCTGTTGAAAGGGAAATCCCATCAATTTGAACCACGCTGCATGACTATCAGCCTCTACAGACCATACACAAAGCAGTGGCTCTATTTCAGTCGCCAACTGAACGATATGGTCTACCAAATGCCGCGCATCTTCCCGGATAGCGCAGCAGAAAACCGTCTGATCATGATCAAGCAACGTTGGTCAGGTCAGGGTCAGCTCGCGCTGATGGTCAATCGCATTCCTGACTTGCAGAGCGATGGCGGCAGCCAATGCTTCCCGCTCTACTTGTACGACGATGCCCCCGCAACCAGCGAGCAACCTCAGCAAACCGGCCTGTTCGACGCCCCGACCAAGCCGCAGCGCCAGCGCCGTGAAGCAATCACTGACCAAGGGCTGGCGCACTTCCTAACTGCCTATCCCGGCGAGCAGATCCGCAAGGAAGACCTGTTCTACTACGTCTACGGCATCCTCCATTCCCCGGAATACCGCGAACGCTTTGCCGACAACCTCAGCAAGGAGCTGCCGCGCATTCCGGCAGTGAAGAAGGCTGCCGACTTCTGGGCCTTCAGCAAGGCTGGCCGCGCTCTGGCTGACCACCACCTGAACTACGAAACCGTCGAGCCGTACCCGCTGACCATCGAAGCCAAGGGCCCGCTCACCGACGCGGATTACCGCGTAGAGAAGATGAAGTTCGCCAAGAAGGGCGACAAGAGCATCGTCATCTACAACCACCGCATCACTCTCAAGGGCATCCCCGAGGCGGCCTGGGATTACGTGGTAAACGGCAAGGCCGCCCTAGATTGGGTCATGGAGCGCCAGGCCATACGCCCCGACAAAGCCAGCAGCATCGTCAACGACGCCAACGACTGGGCCGTGGAAACCATGGGCAACCCCAAGTACCCCCTGGAACTGTTCCAGCGCGTGGTCACCGTGAGCTTGGAAACCCAGAAAATTGTCAAGTCGCTGCCCAAACTCGATATCGGTACAGATGATTAGTCGAGTCCGATAAAACGCTGAGCATTCAGTCAACTACTGCCTTGGTTGGGCCAACCTTTCCCAACCAAGGCAGAGCGCCTACTGATTGCCAGCCCGGCACTCTCATGTTAAATAGCGTCCGTCCCAAGCGATCCCTATCGATCCGCCCCGGACCGTCACGTCGCTCTGGTAACGACGTTAAAAACTTTCGCCTCGTTCGCATCCGCTGAACGGGCCGCATCAGCTGCCATTGGCTGATTTGCGTATCTGGTCAGAACACTCGCAGTCCGTTCTGCCCCTAGAAGCCTTAGTGCCCTAGAACTTCTGTAGCCCACAACGACCTCCGACGCTACCGATCATAAATCTCGGAAACGCGCATATACCCTATGCGTGTGGCAAATGCCCATGCTCGTTATATAGCCAGCCGATATCCGTCTTTTACCCTTTTTAGCAGTAGTGCCGGAGGACGCTGCCCCACGCTTCAGAACCTAGGACTCAAACCTATGGAAATGCACGTTAGCAACTCTGACGACGTCGGCGACGATGACAACATTCTTCGTTTGCGCGATGTCGAGGCAAGCGTCGGCCTAAAACGCTCAACGATCTATCGCAAAATATCGGAAGGCATTTTCCCGCGACAGCGCGTTTTGTGCGGCTCCAGCGTCGGTTAATCATTGGCGCTCGCTGCAAAGTTCAATGGAGGCCGCGCCTCCCTCAAAGGTATGCGAGCCTCATAAATAAACCTGGCCTTCAGTCGCCAATACCCAACCAGCGCACAACGAAGGCACTCCCACAATGCTGGAGACTGTGGTTGCCGATCATCGCGACGCAGAACTCACGCACCGTCTTCGGCAGTGTCATCGCCATTACGACAACTGCGGCAAGAACGGCAATGAAGCCAAAGGCGCCCAGCTTGTACAGTGCAATACCACCAGCGGCGGTGAGTGGACCGGGTTCGGACATATTGGTGACGCTCATAGGCCACTCCCGGCCGAGGCCTGGTGGTGTCGGGAATAGATCCGGCGCCAGCAGCACTCACAGCTCGGAGCGATGAGCATGGTGGAACCAAAACCAAAAACGCCCCGGCAACTGCCGAGGCTCAGAAAGTTGCTGGACTACCGTGACCGTCACGGCAACCATGCGAAACGCTGCTTTTTCAGTCATGACAAAATAGCGCCTCAATTATCTGGAGTGCGCTATGAACGAAGGACGAAAAATCACTGTGGGTGAATTGCTCGATGCACTGAATAGAGAGTCAAGGGACACCGAGGTCATCTTTCAGGGCGGTTTGAATTTCTACCGTTTGAAGCAGCGAGGCGAAGACTTGATTCAGGTTGAGTTCAACGAACCCGTATCTGACGCAATGAACTACTTCTTCAAGCATCACAAGTAGAATCACGACCACAAAAAGCCCAGCTCGATGGCTGGGCTTTCATACTCAAGAAACCTGGCGACTGTTGTGCCAGTAAAGATACGCCAGGCCAATCGGTGCAATGAAAATTGCAAACGACCAGCACATCGCCATCGTGAACCCTTTCACCATCAGCATAAGAATGGCGTTGACGAAGAATACGTTCCCGCCCATCACGTAGCCTACAACGCTCTCATATACGAACCGAGAGTATGGGTAGAGCAGCGTGCAGATGACCGACATCACAATCAGCCCAGGCTTACCCATCAGGCCAGTTGGGCTATTGGCCGCGACCGACAAAATCAGAACCGTAAACAACGACCCAAAAATGAGCTGCCGGATGTAGTAGCTGCGGGTCAGTCCGCCAAAAGTCTTCGACAAAAACGTCTGCATAAGATCCCTCTAAAACGCTGATTTAAAAGATGGCCATCATAACAGCATCACTACTCAGAATAAGAACTGGCGATCTGAGCATGGCGCATCTATAGCGCCACGAATTGAAACTACAGAAAGCGTGGCGCGGATCAATCCAGGATTACTTATCGAGCTTTCGAACGGAGACACCCGGCACATAGTCGTGGCTTAGCATCGAATGCTCCAGAAACGGAAAGGCCCCACCGATATGGCTAGCTTTGGAGGTTTTGTGCAGCCACCACTCCATCGGTCTAGACGACCTTCGGCGAATGGATCCAATCCTGAATTAGTGGTATCAAAAAGCGTGGCAATACGCCACTTAATGAAGGTGTTTGTAATGGTCTGGAAAAGCGACGACAACAAAAAGTACCGCGGGAAGATCGATCGAATTTACGTATCCATGACCGAGACATGGGAGGTGGAATACTTCATCGACCGATATCTAAGCACTCGCGGATGCGCCCTCACCGATGAAAATCGTAGCAAAGTTGCTCACAAGCTAGAGGCTGCTCCAGGCAATGCCCCACATAAGCGTGACGAGCTAAATGCTTGGCTTGATAAAGAGTGGGGGCTGAAAGCTAAATAAAAAAAAGCCCGACTAAGTGGTCGGGCTTTTTCTTTGGTGTCACGCTTGAAAAGCTGACCACGTTTCTATGAAAACAGGTGTTTATCCGCATGGAAAGACTTTTTACGCAGCCTCACGAATCAGTTCCAGTGCGCAGTCAACCGAGGCTAAACCAGCCTTGATCACTTCCCGGGCCTTGGCCTCACCGATGCCAGCCCCCCCCGCAATTCGCAGGACAGGCCACTTTGCCCCGAAGTAGAGCCAAATGAAGTCGCCCATCTGCGTATACCGGTTGATCAGACGTGCTACCGCACTAGCGATCACCAGTGCCAGGTCATCGATCAGGCTGTATTCCTTGATCCCGCCTGTACAGGGGCCCACACACTCCTCGCAGACGCAGAAGTGTCTCAGAACCCGCGCGCACTTGAATGCTGGGCGGATGACGGCCCCATCCGCAAGACGATGTGGGTGCCGGCGATGAAGATAGCTGGCGTTCGGTACCGCCGGCCATACCAGACTCGCCACACCTATGCTTTGATGATGTTACCCGCCGGGGAGCATCCGATGTGGGTTGCAAAGCAGATGGGCCATACCGATTGGACAATGATCGCCAGAGTCTACGGACGCTGGATGCCAAAAGATGATGACGTCGCTGGCGGCAAAGCGGAACTTGCATTTGCCGCTCCACCTAATAATGCAGGCAATAAAAAAGAGGGCTCATAGCCCCCTTTTTTATTCGCGACGATCATGCCGCTGCAAGACGACGACGCTTCATCGCGATAGCGATCGAACGGAGCACATCATCCGCAGCGTTCACTATTTTGACATGCGTAACCACGAAGTCGAACCCTCGCTCCAACACCAACACACCGAACAACTCATCTGCGAAGGATTCGGAAATGGACTCTACAGCCGCCAGGTCGACCACCACGTGATCGTGATCGTGCAACTGTCGATACAATGCGCTCCGTTCCTTCGAGGCGAGGCTTCGGGAAGCTAGGTCACTGTGCCTTAAGGCAAATGTTTCCATCATTACCCCCTTAGTAATTTCATAATATCTTCAACATCATCAGCCACATCAGCCTTAGCGGCCATTAGGCTGGACTCTTTAAGCGACAACGAAATCGCTACGCCCTTCCAAGGCTGTCGCAGAATCCTAAACTGAGCGTTATAGCCAAGGCGCATAGTCATAAGACAATTGCCTGACGCTATCTGCAAAACGCCCCGATAGGTTTCAGCCAGTTCTACAAGCTTAGCCAGTCCCAGACCTTGGTGGTGGTTTCCGTTTTCGCCGGTAACCATTGCAACATTTCCAAAAGGATTACCACCAATGAAATCATTTGGAACAGATTGAGCCCAATCATCCTGCGCAGCAGCAAGCTTCGAAGAATTGCCCTCTTGGATGCACCATGCGATCGCATCCCTATCAGACTGGATCCCATTTTTTGCAGCAATCCTTGCCCGTTTCAGCTCCTCAAAGAATCCCATTCCGCAATCGGCTAGCGAAAACTCCACCGCATGATCATCTCCACGCCGGATGCATTGACGCTGGGCGACGGAATAGCCGGTATTCAGACCATGAGACCACACATTATCGTGTAGTTCACCAACAACATGTGTCAACTCTTTGAAGGCTGGGCTGCGGCTATAGTCCACAGCACCGTTAGAAGCATAGGCTCTCAAACAACCGTTGATCTGAGCTGTTGCTGTCTCCACGGCGTCTTGGGATGCCAATGGAGTGAGAGTAGCGTAATTTACCCCTGCGTTCCGCCTCTGGAACGGGTAATCGTCAATACCCCAGACGGCTAGAGCAAGCCCCACGGCAGAAAAGTAGTCCCGATTAGCATCACTGTCGAACACGACGGACTCACGGTGAACCCTCTTATTCGTCAAGTAAGCTGCAAAGGCGGCAATAAATCCTGGCGAATAATACCTATCAGGGATGCGGTGCTCCGCATCCGCTGCTAGGTGACCGAAACGAAGGGGAAGCCAATCGAGCGCATCAACGAGAGTAGCCAAAACCATTCCTTGGAATTTTTGTATGAGGAATTATATTGCCATTACGAGTGTGCGCCTTCAAAACATTCCGATAGCTGGCTCAGCGCGGATTGACATCGGAATGACAGAAAAATGGCAGCTTCGAGACTGGAAGGCCTGTTGCGTCGGGGTTAGACGGGGGTTCAAATCCCCCCGGCCCTACTCTCAACGACAAAGCCCGCCAAGTGCGGGCTTTGTCGCATCTGGGCATCTACCACGCTGCGCACTAAAGACCGCAGCCTGCAATCGATCAGGCTCGATACCCCGGCAATGTTTTACCCACCCAAAAAAAAGGACGACCTAATGTCGTCCTTTTCCATACCCGCACTCATAAACAATCAACGAGCAACACTAACCAAATCCGGACGACTAGACTGAAGCATCGCCTCATTAACCTTGCCCTGAATCGAGCAAGTAAACATCCCCTTACTCCCACCGCTCAGCTCTTCCGGAGCCGGTTCAATCAAGAACACCCGCTCGGCACTGTCGACCACCAGCTTACCGGCAGTGGCGGCAGGATCTTCCGGCTGCCAGCTGGATTTGCCATGGGACCAGATTTCCGCGCGAGCGTAGAGTCCCTGCGACATGTCCAGGCGTGGGCCGCCCGCTTTTTCCAGTTGAGTGTGAAGTTCGTTCGGCGTCTGCTTGGCGTAGAAGCCCCAACTGATGATGCGCGTGCCCATCAGGTCCATGTCTTCGGCGTAAAAACCGGTCAACGACATGCCATCGATCTCGACTGGCTTGGCAAACATCCAGCGCTGGCCCATGTCGCTCTTGGTGCCGCCGGACAATTTGATCTGGCCATTTTCGACAGAGTTCGGCACCAGATCCTTGATCAAAGGTGATTGCACAACGGCCAGTGAGTGATCGTCACAAGCGGCAAACGACGCCACCGGTGAGGGTGCAGCGGCAACGCTGAAAGCCGAAAACAGGGTGACAAGGGGCAGCAGGAAAAAGGGTTTCATGGAATGACTCGAATGAAAGACTGAAGACAAAAAATGATATCACAATGACATCAGTTACCAGTCTTCAGACATTCAATCAATGCTCATGCCGATGATGCACATCCGGAAAATGCGCATGGCTATGCCGCATCGGCGTATGCACATGCGGATGACTGTGCGGCTCCGCTCCATCCCATTCAAACCCATGCGTATGCTGGTGATGCTCATCGTGTATGTGGCGATGATCATGCTCAAGCCGTTCGTGCTGATGTTCATGAATATGATTCTCCATCAAGTGAATCCATACCCCCACGGCCATTAACGCTGCTGCGAGCAGGAACATCAGCGATACCGACTCGCCCAGCAGCAGAATCGATATAGCTGCGCCCAGAAACGGCGCGGTGGAAAAGTATGCGCCGGTGCGTGCACTGCCCAGCCCGCGCAGGGCGAGGACGAACATCACCAGGCTGACGCCGTAGCCGAGAAATCCGACCAGCAGGATGGGCACCAGCGTGGTGGCCGCAGGCATTTGCATGCCGATGAACAAGGCCAGGCCGCAGTTGACCAGACCGGCGACCAGGCCTTTGCTGCCGGCGATGAACAGTGCGTCCGAGGCAGAGACTTTCCGCGTGAGGTTATTGTCGATGGCCCAGCAAAAGCAGGCGAAGGCGACGGCCAGCGGGCCTGTCCAGTCCTGCGCCGACACGGTCTCTTGCGGCCAGGACAACACGACACCGCCGGCCACGATGGCGAGCATGCCGATCACGATTCGCCGATCGGCATTTTCCTTGAACACTACCCACGCTAGCAGCGCCGTGAGCACTGATTCCAGATTGAGCATCAGTGACGCGCTCGCACCGGACGTTCTGGTCAAACCGAACATCAATGCCACTGGCGCCAGCACGCCGCCGAAGCCGATGGCTCCGACCAGCCACGGCCATTCGCCGGCTCCGAGTCCGGACCGCTGCCAGCCTCGATCGCGGGCGAAACGCAGGACGGTCAAGCCCAGACCGCTACCCAGATAGAGCAATCCGGCCAGTAGAATCGGTGAAATCTGTACCCCCAGCAGCTTGGCGAGTGGCGTGCTGGCGCCAAACAACGCTGCTGCAACCAACGCGTAGAGCACGCTCACATTCATGAAGGGATCACTCGCTCGGGCCGATGGAATACCGGTAATGATCATGGCAAAACTCAGGTGAGAATTATGTGAACAGCTGATTCGTGTCAGAAACATCACCTCAAGCACGTGCTCAAATCCAGCAACATTTAATCCGCGTAATCACTGGGTGCCTGCTCGACGCAGCCTCTATGCTGGGTACATCGAGATGCAATGGAGTTGAAGATGAAAACCTGGATTGCCGCCGTGCTGGCCGCACTGATTTCTCTGCCAGTACTCGCAGCAGACACTGGCGCTGTGCGCGTCGAACCGATCGATTTCACAACCAGCGCCGACAGTGTTCAGCGCAAACAGTCGATCAAGGGCGACCATACGACGGAGTACAGATTCAACGCCAAGGCCGGCCAGTTGCTCACCGTCGATTTCAAACCGTCCAACACCTCCGCCTACTTCAACATCACCGCCAAGGGCGCGGATTACGCGCTGTTCAACGGTTCGATCATGGGCAATCATTTCCTCGGAACATTGCCGGCCTATGGTGAGTACACGGTTCAGGTCTATCTCATGCGCAATGCCGCACGGCGCAACGAAGTGGCCAACTACGAGCTGTCTCTGCGACGGGTCAATGGCGACGCCA
Organism: Pseudomonas sp. 29; assembly: GCF_002754355.1. Classification (NCBI taxonomy): domain Bacteria; kingdom Pseudomonadati; phylum Pseudomonadota; class Gammaproteobacteria; order Pseudomonadales; family Pseudomonadaceae; genus Pseudomonas; species Pseudomonas sp. 29. Next base: position 3,790,738 of record NZ_PEEY01000001.1, on the reverse strand, counting down.
CCAGCGGGAAACAGCCATTCGAGCAGACGCTGGAATGGCAGGGCATTGCCTTTCACGTCAGCACCGAACAGGTCGATGGCAAACCGACGCTGCGCATCACCCCCAAAGGTCTGCAGATCGATAACGCGGTCATCAGCCGGGCGCTCACCGGTGAGGTCGTGCGTGCCGAGGTTGCTGACCTCAATAACGACGGCTCCCCCGAACTCTACGTGTTTACCCGCTCGCCCGGACGCGGCATGCCGGGCGAGCTGATCGCCTATTCCGCCAACAACAAGAAATCCCTGAGCGAAATCTACCTGCCGCCGGTCAGCGACAATCCGAAAATCGCCGAGGGTTATCAGGGCGAGGATTCGTTTGCAGTGGTGGAAAACGCGCTGGTGCAGCGCTTCCCGGTGTATGACAGCACTGACGCAGGCGCAGGCCGCACGGGGAAGATGCGCCAGGTTCAATACACGTTGATGGCGGGCGAGGCCGGGTGGGTTCTGCGCGAAGATAAGGTGGCGGAGTATTGAGTTGACGTCACCGGGCTCACGCCAGCGGATAAACCCCAAAAGCGCTTCTACACTCACAGCGCCCCCTCCGCCACACCGAGCCCCCATGACCTCTCTCAAAGACCGCATGCAACAAGGCAAGGACGCCCGCAAGCAGTGCTCGCGCAGCGCTCAGGCGGCCACCGGCAAGATGAACCGTGACCCGATTCCGTTGATCAAGGCCTCCAGCCAGGGCCGCGTCGCGTCGCTGGTCGAACTGCGTTACGGGCGCATGCTGGTGTCGCCGTTCACGTTCTTTCGCGGCAATGCCTTGTTGCAGGCGCACGATCTGGCGGGCACGGCGAACATGGGCCTGAACTTGCCCATCTGTGGTGACTGCCACCTGATGAATTTCGGCGGTTTCGCCACGCCTGAGCGAAATCTGCTGTTCAGCGTCAACGATTTCGACGAAGCACATCCCGGGCCGTGGGAGTGGGATCTGAAGCGTCTCGCGGCAAGTTTCGTGGTGGCCGCCCGTGACTTGCGCCACGGCGAATCGGTCGAGGAACAGGTGTGCCGTGAAATGGTCGGTGCCTATCAGACCACGCTGCTGGAGTGCGCCGAGCAGAGCGTGCTGGAAAACTGGTACGAGTCGATCAGCTACAACGACCTGCTGGCGCAGGCACGCAAAAGTACCCTTGAACATGTGGAGCGCGCCATCGAGAAGGCCGAACGGCGCACACACGCCGAGCTGCTGCCGAAAATCAGCGAGCGCGATGCCCACGGGCGTCTGATCATTCGCGATGACCTGCCGGAAATTTTTCACCTGCACAAAAACACCACGCTGCTGGATGCCGAGGATGACTGGCTGCGGCTCGCGGACTGGCGGCCGCTCTTCGACACTTTCATGCGCGAGTATCGCAGCACGTTGCAACCCGACCGCCGCGAGTTGTTGTCGCGGTTTCACGTGCAGGATCTGGCGTTCAAAGTGGTGGGCGTCGGCAGTGTCGGCACGCGTTGTCTGGTGGCGCTGCTGACGGACGATCAGGAGTTCCCGCTGTTCCTGCAATTCAAGGAAGCCCGGCGTTCGGTGCTCGCCGACTACGTCAAAAGCAAAGCGCGGGTGCGCCATGAAGGGCAGCGCGTGGTCGAGGGGCAGCGCCTGATGCAGGCGGCCAGTGACTTGTTTCTGGGCTGGACGACCGGCCCCAGCGGTCGGCAATTCTACGTGCGGCAATTACGCGACATGAAGATCTCCGCCGAACTGGAAAACTTCGACGCTGAAACCTTTGCCGCTTATGGTCGCGTTTGCGGCCGCGCCCTCGCCCGGGCACATGCCAAGGCCTCCGGCCTCGCTGCGCAGATCAGTGGCTACATCGGCAAAGGCGATGCGCTGGCGGATGCGCTGTTGAAGTACGCGCAACATTACACCGCGCAAAACGAACGTGACTTCGAACGCTTCCAGACGGCGTGTCGCAAGGGGCAGTTGCGCGCGCGGTCAGAGGCTGACTTTGCTGCTGATCACCTGCCTTGAAATGACGTCCGTGATCACCGTGATTGCCATTGGTTTTGCCGCCACGCCCTCCTTCCCACATCGAACGTCCTAGGAAAATTCCCGCAACACGCGTCGACTTTGATGAACTGGTGCACAGTTCCTCAGGGCGTTACGCTCCACGACCACTGCCATCCAGCGGACGGTTTGGCAGCCGCAATTGCAGTGAATGTTCACTCCACGGAGCTACGTCATGAAGAAAATCCCCCGCCTTTCGCTGGTTGGCCCGGCACCGTCCGATGCGCCAGCGTCCAGCACCCAACCGCAATCGAATACCAGCGCACGCAGCGAAGCGCACAAGCGGCGCCGTAGCATCCCGCTCAATCAGCTCATCAGGGTGCGCGACGATGTCGACACCCTGACCCTGCTCACCCACGCCAGTGAGATCCTCGATTCCCTAGCGGCCATCAGCGCAACCTTTGCCGATGAGTTCGACGGCTCGAAACGTCATGTGGCGGTGGCCATGAAGCAATTGAGCGCACTGGCCGAGATCCTGATTTGTCGGGCACGGGACAATCTGGATCCGCAGAAACCGCTGAACACTACCGGGCCTGAAACCCGCCATTGACGGGCGAAACCCCGGCGCTCGGTTGCGCATCGGACTGCATTGGCGCCGCCCATCGAGATGAATTTTTCTTCACTGCAGCTGCGCGGCCAACCCTTGTACAGTCCGCTCGCTCATTCAAGAAACTACGGTTCGCCCGCGCTCCTGCGGGCTTTTTTTTGCCTGAAACAAAGCCCCTGCGTCGCCACGACTTGCCGTAACCCGGCGGATTGCGCGACTCTGCCGGAAGATCCCCCATTCCGGAGCGCCCGATGCCGCTGTTGACCCTGCCCTGCCAACGCCTGACGCTCGCGATACTTGCACCGGAGCAGGCCGAGCTTGAAAGCGAGTTCTACCGACGCAACCTGCGCCACCTGGCGCCATGGTCGCCGATCCGCACCACTGAATATTTTTCCACCGAGCAAATTCGCCGGCGCCTTGACGTGCAGGCCAGCGCATTCGAGGCCGGGCTGGCCATGCACTTCGCCTTGCTGACCCCGGACGGCCAGCAGATGATCGGCGCCTGCAACTTCAGCGGCATCATTCGTGGTGCCTTTCAGGCGTGTTATCTGGGTTATCACATCGATGAGGCCCAACAGGGTCAAGGTTTGATGCAGGAAGCGCTGGAGGCTGGCATCGCTTACATGTTCGATACCCAGAACCTGCACCGGATCATGGCCAACTACATTCCCGGCAACGAACGCAGTGCGCGCTTGCTGGAGCGCCTGGGCTTCGAACGTGAGGGTTACGCCAAGGCGTATCTGAACATTGCCGGGCGCTGGCAGGATCACGTGCTGACGGCGCGGGTCAATTCAAGGTTCGAGACACCGGAAAAGCGCTGGTCGAAACCTTTGGCGTGAGTTTCACAATTTGTTAAGGATTGCCGACGTATGCTCAGGCCTCCCGCCCCTTTCGGTTGCCTGAACCCTATGTCGCGTGCCGTCACTTCGCTGTTTCTGCTTGCCGCCCTGCTGTTTTTCTTCGCACTGGGCAACCATCAATTGCAAGGTTCCACCGAGGCCCGCGTCGCCGGCATCGCTATGGAGATGCACCTGGACGACGACTGGGTGACACCTCGTTTGTTCGGCGAACCGTTTCTGGAAAAACCACCGCTGAGCCTGTGGCTGGATGCTGGCGCCATGCGTGTGTTTGGCGTTTCACCGTGGGCCGTGCGGCTAGCGTCGGCGGTGGCTGGCTTGCTCAGCGTGATGCTGCTGTACGGCATGTTGCGGCGTTTCGAGCGGCCGAAAATGATTGCCTGGACCGCAGGCATTCTGCTCGCGACCATGGCCAGTTATTGGAGCAATGTGCGCGGCGTCGGCGAGGATGCATTACTCGCCCTCGGCGTGACCACCGCACTGCTGGCCTTTTATCAGGCGCAGCGGGCCTCGACTCTGGGCAACTCGCTGCTGTTTGTCGTCGGGATCGCCATCGCCACGTTGAGCAAAGGTGTGCTGGGGCTGGCGATGCCGGGAGTGGTGATTTTTGCCTATCTGCTGGCCGACAACCTGATGGACAAGCGCCTGAAACTTGCGGACTGGCTGCGACCGGGTTTCCTGACCCTGCTCGGTTTGATCCCGCTGCTGATCTGGCTCGTCATCCTCTTCCAGCACGGCGGCGCACAAGCCGTCAAAGAGGTGCTGGTGACCAACAGCGTCGGGCGCTTCAGCGGATCATTCGCCGAGGCCGGGCACTACGAACCGTTCTACTACTACCTCGCCAAACTGCCGGAAGCCTTTCTGCCGTGGAACATTCTGGTGTACCTGGGGCTCTGGCATTTCCGCAAACACCTGAAGGCCAACCGTTACCTGCTGTTCTTCAGCCTGTGGATCGTGGCGCAGTTCATCATGCTGACGTTGGCGTCGAGCAAACGCACGGTGTACCTGATGTCGATGACACCGGCCGCCGCGGTGATCGCAGCGGAGTATGCAGGCGTGCTGTTCGAGCGCTTGAAGCAGAATGAATCCGGTAATGGATTCGTAGGCCGAATCGCCCGACAGCGTCAGACACTGGCAGTCGGTGTGCTCACGCTGGTGATCGGCAGTTACCTCGCCGCCGCGCAGTGGGCGCTGCCTCATGCCGACAAAAAGCTTTCGTTCCTGCCGTTGAGTGCAGAGATTCAGACGCTGCAAACCGCCGGGCATCAAGTCGCACTGTTTCAGGCCAACGAGCGGCTCGGTGGCGCCACGGTCTTCTATACCCAGCAAGTGCTCAAAGGGCTGGATACCGAAGCGCAGTTGCGAGATTTCCTCACGGCCTCGCCCTCGCATGTCGTGGTGATGGCTGGTGACAGTGAGCCCGCGCCGCTACTGAAAGTGCTCAAAGCCATGATGGTCGGGAGCCAGGCGTATTACTTCGTCGGCTATTGAGACCTGCGCAGCCGCATAAAAAAACCCGCCGGTGAATGGCGGGTTTTTCATTTCATCCGAACGGGTTCAGAGGGATACCTCTGGCTGAGCACCGAAAGCTTTCTGCTCACGCTTGCCCAGCACCGGCACATCCAGCCGCGCCCGTCCGTAGAAGGCCAGCGCCGTCAGCAAACACGCCAGCCAGACGAAGATTCCGGCCCAGAAGGTGTGGGACATGTAGTGCCAGCCTTGCAGGACGCGAGTAGTGCCATAAACGAATCCCAGCAACAGTGAGCCCCACAAGATGGCACTGGAAAAACGCCATTGATAACGTCTCGCCACGAAATACAGCGCCAGCATGGTGAAGCCGCCCGACGCATGGCCACCCGGCCAGCAACGGCCACTGCCGGCTTCATGGAACAGTTGAAAGTTGCTGTACCACTCGATGTGGGCCATTTTCCCGCCGTACAGCGTGGTCTCGATCGGGCAGTAAACGCTGGTGTGGGACTTGAGGAAGTGAATCACCCCGGTGCAAACGGCAAATGCGACCACCACAAACAGAAAATCCCTACGGTGATCAGCGGCAAATCGCAGCACTGGCGCGACTTTGCTGCGCTCCAGCATCGCACCAAGGCGCGGACGTTTCTGCGGATTGACCAACGGCCAGACCACCGATAGCAGCGCGCCGATCAGGGCGATTTCCGCCGTCCAGTTGGGAATGATCCGCGCCCACTTGTGCGTGAGCTTTTCAAAGAAGTGGATTTTGTCGAGCGGGAAGCTCTGGGTCAGCGGATCGAACAGCAGGTTGCTGAAGGCGATGTCGATTTTGGTCATGTCGAACATCAGGAACACCAGCGCCGCACAAGCGAGCGGAATACCAAAGTTGTATGCGTAGAAGCGGGATTTCATCGGGTATTCACCGTGCGCCAGTCGGAGGCTTCAATAAAGCCGAGCATCTTGGGAGCCGCCGGGCTGGCAGCGGAAACAAACAATGACGAGCCGTAACCCATGTCCGAGGCCGAAACTTTGAGGTCTTTCTCGATTTGCGCCATGCATTCGCTGTGGGTCACCAGTACCAGGTTGCGACCGGGAACCTTGTGGGCCAACGCGTCCTGCAACATGCGGCCCCGGCAGTTGATCAGCCAGTCGTCACCGCTGGCGGCATGGTTGAACATGTAACCAGCCGTCTGCACCGTGCGCATCGACGGGCTGTTATAGATGTCGGCGTTGTTCAGGCCCAGTTGTTCAAACCTTGCACCGACCGCCACCGCGACACTGCGTGAGCGATCGGTGATGCCGTCATTGCCACTCAGGCACGCGGCTTTGGAGTGATCGCAACGCTCGACATGACGCACCAGCACGATCATCTCGCCCTTGGCCCAACCTGTCGCCAACGCTTGCGCACCGGCGACATTGCCGTGGGCCAGGTCCGGCACCGCCGCCGGCGCCAGCAACCACAGGGTCAGTGGGATCACCAATACCGATGCCGCCAACACCACCCAAGTGTTGCGAAAACGCGCCAAAAAGCTCAAATCGATCGAGCGTTTGACGCCGAACAAACTCAGTCTCAATTCCACAAAAACCGCCTCGCCACTGTGCATCTCGGGTTCATTCGATGCGGCGAAGGTACAGAGGCGCGCGTGGGCAGCCAGTGAAACCCATGTGAAAAAAGTCTTGGGATCCGTTGTTACAAACTCCGTAGGACAAAATCCTTTCAGCTCTGGGAAATGCGGCCGATACAAACCTGCTAACACCCTTGCTGGCTCAAAAAAACAACAATCTTCCAGCCTAACCGACGACAAGAAACCCAACGTTTCTGGAGGATTTTTGATGAATAGCTGGTTCGGCAACATCAGCGTGAACATGAAACTGGGCCTGGGCTTCGGCCTGGTGCTGGCCCTGACCTGCGTACTGGCCCTGACAGGCTGGACCAGCCTCGGTGGCCTGATCGACCGCAGCAACTGGATGAGTGACATCACCCAGCTCAACGCCGGTCTGACCAAACTGCGCGTAGTGCGCCTGCAGTACATGCTGACCAATGGCGATGAAACCGCCGCACAGAACGTGCAGACCACCCTTGAAAGTTTTGCCGCGCAACAACAGAAGCTGATCAACAGCTTCAAGAGCCCGGAAAACGTCAAACTGCTCAAAGAGCAGGCAGCGACCATCGCTGAATACCAGACCTCGCTGAACAAAATGCGCAACGCTTACCGCACCGGCAACAGCGCGCGCGACAGCATGAGCGTGAGTGCCGAGACCGCGTACAACCAGATCGAGTCGATCAGCAAACGCGTACAGCAGATGGACATGAGTGAACAGCGTTTCGAACAGTTCCAGGCGATCACCGCCGCCAAGGAAGCGTTCATCCTCGCGCGCTACGAAGTGCGCGGCTATACCGCCACCACCAACGCCGAAACCGAGCAGAAAGCCGTCGGCCAACTGGATGTCGCAATCGCCAGCCTCAAGCAACTGAACGTGCATTTCGCCGACTCTCAGCAAGACGCCCTGCGTCAACTGGAAACCGCACTGGTCAACTATCGCAGCGCATTGATGGCGTACAAAAACGCCAACACAGACGCCGTGCAGGCCCGTAAGGAAATGACCGATCAAGGCACCGCGATCGTCAACACCAGCGAGCAGCTGTACCAGATTCAACTCGACCGCCGCGATGTCGAAAGCGCCCAGGCGCGCACCTTCCAGTTGATCAGCACCCTGCTGGCGCTGTTGGTTGGCGTGATTGCTGCGGTGATCATCACCCGTCAGATCACCCGTCCGCTGCAAGAAACCCTCGCCGTGGTCGAGCGCATCGCCAGCGGCGACCTAACCCAGAACGTCACCGTCACCCGCCGTGACGAGCTTGGCGTGCTGCAACAAGGCATCGCGCGCATGGGCGTGACCCTGCGTGACTTGATCAGCGGCATCCGCGACGGCGTCACCCAGATCGCCAGCGCCGCTGAAGAGCTCTCGGCCGTGACCGAGCAGACCAGCGCCGGTGTGAACAGCCAGAAAGTCGAGACCGATCAGGTCGCCACCGCCATGCACGAGATGACCGCCACCGTGCAGGAAGTCGCGCGCAACGCCGAAGAAGCCTCGCAAGCCGCTGCCGCCGCTGACGGCGAAGCCCGTGAAGGTGACAAAGTGGTCAACGAAGCCATCGCGCAGATCGAGCGTCTGGCCAGCGAAGTAGTGCGTTCCACCGAAGCCATGAGCGTGCTGCAACAGGAAAGCGACAAGATCGGCAGCGTCATGGACGTGATCAAGGCCGTTGCCGAACAAACCAACCTGCTAGCCCTCAACGCTGCAATCGAAGCCGCGCGTGCCGGTGAAGCCGGTCGTGGTTTTGCCGTGGTCGCCGATGAAGTTCGTGGTCTGGCTCAGCGTACGCAGAAATCCACCGAAGAAATCGAAGGCCTGGTCGCCGGGCTGCAGAACGGCACCCAGCAAGTCTCCGCCGTGATGAGCAACAGCCGCGCCCTGACCGACAGCAGCGTCGCCCTGACCCGCAAGGCTGGCGCATCGCTGGAAAACATCACCCGCACGGTGTCGAACATCCAGTCGATGAACCAGCAGATCGCTGCTGCTGCCGAACAGCAGAGCGCCGTGGCTGAAGAGATCAGCCGCAGCATCATCAACGTACGCGACGTGTCGGAACAGACCGCAGCGGCGAGTGATGAGACGGCAGCGTCGAGTGTTGAACTGGCGCGCCTGGGTGGTCAATTGCAGCAGATGGTCAGCCACTTCCGCGTTTGATCCTGATTCCGCGCTGAAGCTACAACCGCATCGCGAGCAGGCGAAGGCCTACAAGAAATGGTGTTGATCACAGACTATGTGAACTACACCAATCCCCTGTAGGAGTGAGCCTGCTCGCGATTGCGTCCGCCCCATCACCCCGATGTCCCGAAAAAAACTCCGCCTAATGTAGGAGCTGCCGCAGGCTGCGATCTTTTGATCTTCGCTTTTGAACAAATCAGAAGCCAGATCAAAAGATCGCAGCCTTCGGCAGCTCCTTGAAGGTATTCTTCAGCGCGTGCGCATTTCGAGCATCAGCAATCTGGAAAATCCATAACCCTGGCTTTTTCCTGCCGTGAAGGCAAAGCAAGGTCGATCCCTCCGACCGAGGAAAAGCGCTGGCGAATCCGGCTACCCAAGCCTCCAGCGCTATCCCTTCTAATCAATGCTCGCCCCAGAATCATGCGAGCTTCCTCCTCGATGGAATTTCCGTTCTGGGCCGCGTTAATCCGTAACTGATCCATGAGCGGACCATCAATATTTCGAATTGTGATGCTGGCCATGATGACTCCTGCTATCAACTAAAAATCATTGATCGAGACTAACATCCATCCGCCCAAGAACAGCCAGCGCAATCACTTACCGCGTCCCACGCTGCCGCAACGCCGACGGCATAAAATACGCATCCTCCGGCACTGGCTGCACGAAATCCACCGTCTCCGCTTCTTCGTTATCAAGGTTCTGCACGTAGTAACGACGCGCCTGCAAATCGTGGAAAACATCCAGCGCACTCCACGTCGTCGGCAGGTCGTAGAAGTTTTTCAGGTAGGCCATCGATACGCGCCACAACTCCCCTCGCCCATCGTACTGATCGACCAGTGCCGCGCCCCAGCTATCCTCATCGAGGAACAGCACGCGTTTGGAGTAGATGTGCCGCGAGCCCGGTTTCAGGTTGCCTTCCACCACCCACACGCGGTGCAGTTCGTAGCGGGTGTATTGCGGGTTGAGGTGGCCGGGGGTGAGCAGTTGCGCGTATTTCACCTCGGGGCTGGCGACTTTGTAGTTGTTGTAGGGGATGTAGATTTCCTGTTTGCCCTTGAGCTTCCATTCGTAGCGGTCCGGCGAGCCGTTGAACAGGTCGGTGTCGTCGGCAGTGCGCAAGCCATCGGAGGATGCGATCGGCGTGTCGTAGGCGAGGTTCGGTGCGCGGCGCACGCGACGTTGGCCGGCGTCGTAGATCCAGGCTTGGCGTGCGTCTTTGAGTTGGTCGAGGGTTTCGTGCACGAGGGCGGCGCCACCGGCCAGTCGCGCCGGGCTTTTCACGAAGGCGAGGTAGTAGAACAGGATGTTTTTCAGGTCGGCGAACTGGCCGTTCGGGCGGTAGTAGTTGAACAGCGCTTCCTGCTGCGAGGTCACCAACGCGAAGCTGCCGTTGCGCTGGACCGGCGCTTCGGACGCGCGGCGCACGACGTAGATACCGCGATAGCGAGTGATGTGGTTCCACAGCACTTCAACGCCATCCTTGGGCACCGGGAATGGCACGCCGCCGTAAGCATCGGAGAAACCGCTGCCGCCTTCGAGCAGCTTGGCCGAGGTGGCGTTTTTCAGGGTGTTGTCGTACAGCCATTGCGGCGCTGAACCGGAGCGGCGGGACGGGTAGATCGGCATCTGGAAGGTGTCGGGGTAGCTGTTGAACAGGGCGATCTGACCGGGGCTGAGGTGGGCTTTGTATTGGTCGAGATTCGCTTTGGTGATGGTGAACAGCGGTTTGTCTGCGGCAAAAGGATCCGGGTGATGCTGTCCCGGTTTGTAACCGGCCGGGGCTTGAGTGATACCACCGGTCCACGCGGGGATGGTGCCGGCGGCGTTGCCGGCACGCTCGGCGCCCATGGGGGTCAGGGTGGTTTTCAGTTGTTCGGCTTGTTGTGGGGTGATGGCGGCCAGAGCGGTGCTGGCAGCCAGGCTCAGAAACAGCGCTAGCGATGTTTTTGTCAGTCTTGAAGTGTGAATCATGACTTTCTCCAGAATGCGAAACCTGTGGGAGCGAGCTTGCTCGCGAAAGCGGTGGCTCAGTCGACATTGATGTTGAATGTGCCGGCCTCTTCGCGAGCAAGCTCGCTCCCACAGGGGCTGTGTGTAGCCTTTAAAGGAAATACTTGAGGTTGAACCCGACGTTGTCGCGGTCGCGAATGCCGTTGTTTTGCCCGCCGCCATAGAACTCGGTGTATTGCAGTTCGGCTTCGAGCTTGTTCTGGTAGTTGGCCTTGATCCCCAGCGTGTAAGCCTTGCGACCTTCGATGGTGTTGCCGGCCTGATAGCTGTTGCCCTCGAAGTCGTCCTTGTAAACGATGTACGGCGAGACGTTGACCCCGGCGTATACGTCGTTCCAGGTGCCGTTGAGCATCGCCGTGTAGCTGTAGGAATTGCGATTGACCTGATCGTCGCGATCACCGCCCGACACATAGGAATAGTTGCCCGTGCCGGCGTAGTAACGACGACTACCGTCGTAAGCGGTGTATTGCAGACTGCTGCCGCGCAGGTGTTCGGAGGCCAGTTCGAAGATGCCGAACAGCGAGTCGAACGAAGCCGTGGGGCCGAAGTTGTAGATGGTCCCCAGCGAGGTGTTGAACGCTTCGACGCGCTCGGCGTTATTGATCTGGCTGTCGAGGGTGACCATCTGCCCGCCGACGTTGATCGACTTGCCCGTCACTGCCGCCGCCGCGCCGTTGGCCAGGTCGCCAATCAAATCGTTGGTCGCCGCAACGCCGATCGGCAGATTCGGCCGATAAGCAACTTCACCAAACACCGACGCCTCGCCCAATGTGGTGTTGAAGCTGAAACCGTACATGCGGATGTCTTCGGCATAACGCCGATGCGCCTGGATATTGCCCATCACGTCGGCAGTCGCCAACCCATTGGCCAGCGCCCCGGCCTGACTGCCCGCAACGCCGGACAACAGGTTGGTCAGCGCATCCATGTCGATGCCTTTATACCCGCCCAGATCCGCCGCGATGGTCGGTTCCTTGGCGTGGTAATTGACCATGTACAACCCGAACTCGGTGCTATTGAGCTGCTCGGCGATGTAGCGAAAGGCAAAACCGAACTGGCCATCGTTGCGCGCGTTGTAGTCCTTGCCGATGCTAGCCACTTTCAGTGTGTTGCCGTAGGCCGGTGTCACGCCGTTGGCGTACAGGCCTGTGGTTTGCAGGGCGGAGTTGAGCAACGGGTTGTTACCCAGCGCGCTGTACAAACCGATGACGTTGCCGAACCCCGGAACCGGCGTGTCGAGCGCCGTGCCGCTGAAGTTGTTGTAACCGGTGTTGCCACCGTCGGCGAACAGGTCAGTCTGCGAGTAGAAGGTGCCGACCGGGTCGATGCGGGTTTCCTTCCAGTTGGTCTGGTAGAAACTCTCCATGGTCAGCGAGTCGGTCAGGCCGATGTTGAAGCTCAGCGCCTCGACCGGCACCAGCACTTCCTTGACTTCGGCGCCGGGCAAGCGGTACTTGGCGGCATCCACCGGGTTGGTGGTGTTGATCCCGCCGCGATAGAAAATCCCCTCGCCCCAGTTGAATACCTGCCGACCGACGCGCGCTGTCACCGGCATCTGCGCGACGTCCCAGCTGCCGTGCACGTAGGCGTCGAGCATCTCGATGCGGCTGCCGGCGATGTCGCGAGTCTGGCTGGTGAAATGGTTGTCCTGCGGGTAGCTCTGGCTCGGTTGCGAGGGGCTGTTGTTGTCGTAGTAGTCGTTGCGCTTGTCCATCAGTTGCGTGTCGTAGAACGCGGTGCCGCGCACGAACACGCCGTAGTTCTGATAGTTGGCCTCAAGCTCGGAGGTGATCTTGTACACCTCGGAAACCAGCCCGGTATCGAAGTTGCGATTGCCGTCGTTGGTGTTGACGTCATCGTTAGTCTTGTCGCGGCCCTGCACCCGCCACAAACGACCGTAAGACAAGGTCGTGTCGAGGGAGCCGGTGACCTGTTTGTCCATCAGGCTGAACTCCACCGCGTGCGCCGCATCGACTGCGCACAACTGCAGCAGCCCTGCCAGGCCGACACCGGGGAGCGCGGCGCCCGTCAGGCGCAATCGAGTGTTGATCATCTGTTCCTCCTTGCCTGTTTTTTATTGTTGTGGTGTGCGTTGCGGCGCACTACGGCGCCAAACCCGCGCTGACGTAAATCCGGCTGTGAGCGCCGAAATGTCCGAGCAACCTGAACAACTGCTGGTTGAGTGCCGGGTGGTCGAAGTCTTCTCGTTGCAGCTGATTGCCGCTGCTGAAATCACTGCTGACCGGCGCCGTTGCAAGCCACTGGTCGATGGCTTCGTCGAAGGCGGCGGAGTCGTTGACGGCTTCGGCGCTGACCACTTCGCGCAGGTAGTCGACCGAGTACGGCGGGTAGGTTTTGTCCTGGGCCACATCGGCGTAAGCCGCGAGCATCGGATGCGGCTGACCGGCACGCAGCACGCGGCGTAGCCAGGTCGACTGATATTTCTCCACTTCCATGTGCCGTGTGGCGACGCGCTCGATGGAGGCTTGTTTGTCGGCGGCGAAACCGGCCAGCGCCTTGCCTTCCAGCAGCAGAAGACTGGCGAGGTCGACGCCCGGCAGCGGCTTGGCGTGATACGGCTGGGTCAGGTCCTGAATGTGGTGCAGGCCCCAGCCGAGAAAGCGATACCCCCAATACGGATGACCGCTGGCAAATGCCAGTCGCGCCAGACCCATGTACTGATACGCACGCCAGTCCGGCCAGCTGCGCTCGAGGAAACCGGCAGCCGCATACACCACCGCGCTTTCATGGAAGAAGCCCATGTGGAACGGCGCCTGTGAGCTGTACTGGAAACGCGCATCGCCGAACGGTTGCGGGCCGAAGCCGTACAGCGCGCCGACGTTGCCGGGGTTGTCGCTGAACAGATTGATGTCGTGGCCGTAATCCGGCTCGTCGGCAGCGCTGGCGAGCACGGCCAGGGCTGCGACTTTTTCATGATCGGTGACCACGATGAAACGCTGACGATTCCACGGTGACAGGGTTTGTTCGACCATGACCTGGTTAGCTTGCAGATGCTCGCGCTCGGGCAGGTCTTTGCCGGATAATGGCTGGATGACCATTGCCAAGTGAATCTCGGGATTGATGCGCAGCGCAGTGAGAAAGTCGTGGCGTAAATTGTCACTCGGCACTGCGGGCAATTTCAGGTTGTCAGGTCGTGGCGGGTACTGAGTGAAGTGCGCGCGGGCGAAGCTTTCCTGTTGCTCCAACAGCGCCAGCACGGCCGGATATTGCTCGGTGAGAAACTGCTCCAGTGGCTCGACTGCAACCGCTGGCGCGTCGCGCAACGCTGGCAGGTCCTGCAACGCCAGATAGCTGCCGACCGTATGGTTCGACCAGCCCCAGGCGCTCGGGGCCGTTGCACAAAGCAGCAACAGGAGGAAGGTCAGCTTCATTGCTTTTCGTTCTTATTGGCGGTGCCGTGGGGGATGAGCCTAACAACCGACCCCGCCGCTGACACTGTCCGATCTCACCAGAAAAACTCTCCGATGGCGCCACATAAGAGGATCCGATTCCACCGCATGACCTTGTGGGAGCGAGCTTGCTCGCGAAAGCGGTGGGTCAGACAAGACAATAGTGACTGACACTCCGCATTCGCGAGCAAGCTCGCTCCCACAGGGATTGGCGGCGTTCTTTCAGGCGGGGTAACCGGTGATTTTGCGGATGCTCTGATACAGCGGTTTGAGTTGGCGATACATGCGCAGGTAGACCTCTTTGTACAGTTGCTCGTAGATTTTTTGCGCATCGGGTTGTGGGGTGAAGACAGCCCCTACTCTGGTCATTGAAGCGATCGCCGTGGGGAAATCCGCATGCAGCCCCAACCCCACCGCACAACAAATCGCCGCGCCCAAACCCGACGCCTCATACACATGCGGACGCTCCGCCGGCAGGCCGAAAATGTTCGCCGTGAGCTGCATCGCCGCATCACTCTGCGAGCCGCCACCGGCCACGCGCAACCGCTTGATCGAGACCTTCGAACGCCGCTCGATATTCTCCATGCCCTGGCGCAACGCATACGCCAGCCCTTCCAGAATCGCCCGATAAATATGCGCACGGGTGTGCACATCACCGAAGCCGATCATCGCGCCTTTCGCCTCGACACCCGGCTCGCGAATCCCCGGCGACCAGTACGGTTGCAGCATCAAACCCATCGAGCCGGGCGGCACCGCATCAACCAGTGCATCGAACAACTGCTCAGGCTCGATACCCTGCTCTTTCGCCTGCAGCATCTCGCGCAATCCGAACTCGTTCTTGAACCAGCTGACCATCCAGTAACCGCGATAAATCATCACCTCGCAGTTGTACTGATCCGGCACCGCCGATGGATATGGCGGGATCAACGGGACGATTTCCAGATAGCGCGAGCGGGTGCTGGTGATCGTCGCCGTGGTGCCGTAGGACAAGCACACCGTGCTCGCATCGACCACGCCGGACCCGACCACTTCGCAAGCCTTGTCGGCGCCTGCAGCAATCAGCGGCAAGCCTTCGGGAATACCCGTATGGCGAGCGGCCTCGGCGCTAATGTGGCCGAGGGTTTCTCCGGGTTTGTGCAGGGTCGGCAATTGCTCGGGGCGCACCGCCAGCGCCTGCCATTTCCAGTCACTCGGTGCGGCCCATTTCAGGCGTTTGAAGTCGAACGGCAGGTAGCCGACGCAGCAACCCACAGAGTCGACAAAACGCCCGCACAGGCGATGGGTGAGAAAACCGGACAGCAGCAAAAACTTGTCTGTTGCCGCCCAGACTTCCGGCTGATGCTGAGCGATCCAGTTCGCCTCAGCCTGAGCACGAAAATAATCCACAGTCGCCTGGGCGCCGACCAGTTTGAACAGCCAGCCCCACGGCCCTTTGATGCCGCCCTCGACCTCGCTCTGACGCTGATCGAGCCACAGAATCGCCGGACGCAATGGCTTGCCCTCGGCATCGACGTTAATCACCGTGCCGCGCTGCGTGGTCAGGGAAACGCCGGCAATCTGCGCGCGATCAATGCCCGTTTGCTGCCAGACCTGCTGACACGCCTCGCCGAGTTTCGCCCAGTAATACTCAGGATCCTGCTCGGCCCAGCCCGGTTGCGTCGAGTAGTACGCCTGCAACTCGACCTTGCCTTTGCCAAGCAGATTGCCCTGCAAATCGAAGAGCAGCGCGCGCACGCTCTGGGTGCCGTTGTCGATGGCCAGCAGGTAACGCTTGTTCGGGTGGTTATCCATGGAGCTCTCTTCAAGGGGCATCAAGGCGTGGCATCCGGCAAACCGTGATGGCGTTGCCACAACGCCCGATAACGCTGTTCTTCCTGCTGCCAGTGTTCGTCGCTCCAGCCCAGTCGTGGCTGGCAGAGTTGGCGAATGGCGGCGAAATACGCTTCGCCACCGCGCGGCAACAGCAGGCCCAGACGCGTGCGGCGCAGGAGCAGATCGTCGAGGTGCAAGACCATTTCCGCTTCGCTGGCGAAGGCCAGTTCTGCCCACAGAGTATCCGTAGCACCGACCGTTTCGTGGCTGACTTCTTTGATCAGTTGCGCCAGCCTCGGCAGGTCGCGGCCATGCCGTCCGGCCAAGCGTCGCCACTGATGGTTGCTCAATTCAGGGATCGCCAGCGCAGGCACAGCGGCAAACACTGGCGCGGCGTCGTCAACGAAAGGACGCTCGAGCATCGCCGCGCAGGCCTTAAGCACTTCGATGGCTTGCGGGCGAAACGTGGTCAGTTTGCCGCCAGCCAGGGTCACGCAACCGGGCTCCTGCCACAGCACATGCTCGCGGGTTTCGTTCGACGGTTTGTCTTGATGATTGCCCGCCGCACTGCCGACTACCGGACGTACGCCCGACCATGTCGACAGCACGTCCGAAGCGTTCACTTGCGCTCCGGGAAACTGTTGCGTGCAAGCCGCCAGCAGATAGTCGAGTTCTTCGCCGCTGATGCTCGCGCTCTGATCAAGATCCTCACGGTGATCGAGGTCCGTGGTGCCGACCACCGTCGCGCCTTCCCACGGGAAAACGAACACCGGACGCCGGTCGCGCTCATGCATGAAAGTGAACGCCTGCGCCACCGGCAGACGCCAGCCCGGCAACAATAAATGACTGCCGCGCAACGGCCGCAATTGCCGTGGCGCCTCTGCCGGGCGCAGGCGTTCGGCCCATGCGCCGGTGGCCACAGCGAGTACGTCGCAGCGCAATCGCAGTGACGAACCGGCCTCGCAATCCTCGACCTGAACGCCACACACTCGGCCGTTTTCCCGCAACAGATGTTCGACGCGCACGCCATTGACCACGACCGCACCCTCGGCCCGCGCCTCGCTCAACACACGCATCACCAGCCGCGCATCATCGGTCAGCGCATCGACAAAACAGGTGCCGCCGAGCAAGTCGTTTTCCCTCACGCCCGGCGCCAGATAACGCAGTTGTTGTGCATCATGAAAGCGATGGCTGCGCCGTCCCGCCAAGGCGTCGTACACGCTCAGCAAACCACCCAGCACCCGCGGTCCGGGAAAACCGCCGCGATAGTGCGGCATCAGGAAACTCATCGGCTCGACCAACCCCGGCGCTTCGTCGAGCAGGCGTTGGCGCTCGCGCACCGAATCGCGGGTCAGGCGCCATTGCCCTTTGGCGATGTAACGCAAACCGCCATGAACCATTTTCGACGATCGACTGGACGTGCCCCAGGCAAAATCGCGCTGTTCCAGCAACAGACAGCGCCAACCTCGACGCGCGGCTTCCCGCAGGATGCCGGCGCCGCTGATGCCGCCGCCAATCACGATCAGGTCCCAGGTTTCCTCGGCCAGCGTCGGCAGAATCTGCTGGCGCCACGCGGCGTTCCAGTCCTGACTCATGGCCGTCACTCCGGCAGCAGCGTGCCGGGGTTGAGGCGCCCGGCCGGATCGAAGTGTTTGCTCAGCGCCTGCAAGGTATCCATCGCCAATGCGCCCTTCTCGCGCAGCAGGTACGGCGCGTGATCCTTGCCGACACCGTGCTGGTGGCTGATGGTGCCGTGGTTGTCGACGATGGTCTGGCTGGCCGCGTATTTCAGCGCTTTCCAGCGTGCCAGCGTCGCGGGGTAATCCGCTGCTGGGCGAAACACGTAGGTGGTGTAGATGCTCGAACCTTCGCCGTAGACGTGGGACAGGTGGGTGAACACGTGCACGCGCTCGCCTTCGGCGGCCAAGGCCTCGCGCAGGCTGTTTTCAACGAGGTTGAGCAGGTGGTCGACATTGCTCCAGTCGGTGGCGGTTTCGAGCGTGTCGACCACGTAACCGGCGTTCCACAGGTTCTCGCGCAGATAGGGGAAACGGAAGCGGTTCTGCGCCCATTTCTTGCCGAGCAAGGTACCGGTGAACACGCCGCCGAAGGCCTTGAGGTGTTGTCGCGCCTGTTTCAGCGACAGCGCGTTTTGCCGACGATTGCCGGTCACGCCGAAGGTCAGCAAGCACTTGCCCGCACCGGCGCCGCGCAGTTTCAGATACTTTTCCAGCCAAGCGATTTGTTGCGGATGACCGGCCAGCGCCAGTTGCGTTTCGGTTTCCACGGCGTTGGACAGGCGCAGCATCGACAGCGGCACGCGCGCCTGAGCCAATTGGCGGATCGCCCTTATCGCTTGCGGCCAGTCGGGCAGAAATACACCGTAGAAACGCTCATCGGCGGGCAGCGCGCTGACCCGCACTTTAACCTCGGAAATGATCCCGAAACGGCCCTCGCAACCGAGCACCACTTCGCGCAGATCAGGCCCGGCGGCAGAGGCCGGGAAGGTTGGAATCTCCAGCGGCCCGGCGAAGGTTTCCAGGGTTCCGCCAGCGAATAACTGCTCGATCCGGCCATAGCGCAGCGACTGCTGACCGCTGGAACGGCTGGCGACCCAACCGCCCAGCGTCGACAGCTCCCACGACTGCGGAAAATGCCCAAGCGTGTAGCCTTTCGCACGCAACTGACTTTCGACCTGCGGCCCACTCGCGCCGGGGCCGAACGTCGCCAGCAGGCTCTGTTCATCGAGGTCGATCAGGCGGTTCATCCGCGCCAGCGACACCGTCACCACCGGCCGCAACGACTGCGGCGGATTGATGTGCCCGGCCACCGACGTGCCGCCGCCATAAGGAATCAGGCACACGTCTTGTTCATGGGCGAGCGCCAGCAACTGGCGGATGTGCTCAGCGGTCTCGGGAAAGGCCACCGCATCGGGATAATGGCCCAGCGCACCTTCGCGCAACGCCAGCCAGTCCGGCAGGCTTTGTCCCCGCGCATGCAGTAAACGGTCATGGGCATCGACGCTGTACAAAGTGTGCGCCTGCAACCGCGAATTCGGCACACGCGCCAGCGCCGCCTCTAGCGTCGCATCGGGCAGCGCGCACCCCTCGCCCAGGCGCTCATGAAGAAACTCCGCGCCCTGGGCCGGCAGTTCGACCACCGTGGTTGCATCTCCCCAGCCGTTCCAGCGTCGCATGCGTGTGTCCTTCTTACCGTCAGATCAGTGATATTTCAGGCCTCCATACTAGCCAGCGGCCGCCAAGTGTCACGGTCGCATCCGGCCAGTTCGTGTAGCCAATTGAGTCAAACGTCGCGCAAGCGTCAGCCATTTACTTTAGTCGGGGTTTCAAATTACCTTTCAGGCTATTCGTCCGCCTCCGCTGCCGTTGATCAAAGGAATGGGATCATGCAATCGCTCGGCTACACCTCGGTTCCGCCCCTGCTCAAGTACCTGCGCCATGCCGAACAACTAGGCATGGATATCGAGCCGGCGTTGGCGGCGGCGGGTTTGCAAGCGCAGCAGTTGAGCGACAACACCCTGCGTTTGCCCGGTGAAGCGCATGAACGCTTGCTGGATTATTTCTGCGAGCACTCGGGCGATCCGTTGTTCGGGCTCAACGCGGCGAATTTCGTCCTGCCCAATTCGTGGAGCGTGCTCGGTTACATCACCATGAACTGCGCGACGTTGGGCGATGCGATGAGCCGGATCATGCCGTTCGAGAAACTGGTCGGCGACATGGGCGTCAGCCGTGCCGAGGTGCAGGACGGCCATGTACATTTGATCTGGACCTGCCGCTATCAGCGTCCACGGATTCGTCGGCATCTGGTGGAAAACGTCCTCGGTTCGTGGCTGCACTATGCGCGCTGGATCGCCGACACGCAGATGTCGCCGGCCGGAGTTTGGCTCGAACATCCATGCCCGGCCGAGGCCACGCCAGCGCAGTACGAAGCGTTTTTCGATTGCCCGGTGTTGTTCGATCAGCCGTATTCGGCGCTGGTCGTGCCGCTGGCGTATTTGCAGCTGCCGTTGCGACAGGCCGATGCGCAGTTGCTGCGAACGCTGGAAGAACATGCGCTGGGCTTGATGGCGACGCTGGAGGATGCGTCGCTTGAGCAGCAGGTGAAAAACATCCTGCGGCAGTTGCTCAAGGAGGGGTTGCCGCGCAAGGAACAGGTTGCCGAACAGTTGAGCGTTTCGGTGCGGACGTTGCAGCGGCAGTTGCACCAGGCGGGAACGTCGTATCAGCAGATTCTCGATGATTTGCGTCAGGAGCTGGCTGAGCATTATTTGCTCAATAGCACGCTGCCGATTCAGGACATTGCGCAGTATCTGGGGTTTACCGAACCCCGCTCGTTTCACCGCACGTTCAAGAGCCGACGCGGGATGCCGCCGGGGGAGTTTCGGCAGATGCATCGCGGGTGATTGTTCGGGCCTCTTCGCGAGCAAGCTCGCTCCCACAGTAGATCTCGGCGGCCCACAAATTCGATGTTCACTGCAGATCCATTGTGGGAGCGAGCTTGCTCGCGAATGCGCCAACTGCAGCACCCAATTCCTACAGGCAAATCCTCGATACTTGAGCGCAATAAACATCCCGCATCACAGGTGTTTAAAGACACTCAGCGTTACGCGAAACAGCCCACAAATCCTTGCGCCGTAACCTACGCCTGCGCCAGAATCCGCCGGCTTGTGCGCCCGGAGCATGCTGCGTAACTTGATTGCGTCACTGATTCCCAGTGATCGGGTTTAGTAGCCCGGCGGTAATTCTGCTGGTCGTACATTCATCACAGGTACTCGCGTACCTGAGCTTGATGGTGGCTGTACGCAGGGCGCTTCGGCGCGCCGGCTTTTAGCTGAGTTCCCCGGTCTACTAACCTGCGTACAGCTGCCACCCTTTCGTTTAGTAGCCAAAGGGTTGCCGCTCAACAAAGGGAACACAGCTATGTTCAAGATAACGCCAAACCCGCCGGTCACCGACCCGGCCTCCCCCTACGAATCCGCCGATTCAAAGAAATTCCACGAAGCCGCCGAGCGCGCGCTCGACCACTACCTCGGTCCGACGAACGCCGA
Source organism: Pseudomonas sp. 29 (assembly GCF_002754355.1). NCBI lineage: Bacteria > Pseudomonadati > Pseudomonadota > Gammaproteobacteria > Pseudomonadales > Pseudomonadaceae > Pseudomonas > Pseudomonas sp. 29. The sequence goes on along the minus strand of NZ_PEEY01000001.1, from coordinate 3,769,756 downwards.
CCTCATGGCAACGCCCTACTCCCCCAACACGCTGTACATGGCCAACCCCGAGGCAGGCACCGAATCCCTGCTGGCCGACGCCAGCGAAACGCTTGGCTCGGCGACCGTCATGCTCAACAACCATGCCGCGCAGGTTGAAGGCACACACCGCAAGACGCTGCAGGGTATTGCGCAAGTGGTGATGGTGGCGGAAATGGCCGTCAATCGCGTGTTGGACAGGTTAGTGCCGACCGAGTAACGAAAAAGCCCGCTGCCCCAACTGTGATGGTTAGGTGGCGGGCTTCTTTTTGCGGTGGGCCATTTTCCCCTCACCCCAGCCCTCTCCCATAGGGAGAGGGGGCCGACCGAGTTGTCTGGCGCTAGACATCGACCTGAATGACCGAGTTGATTATGGATGCAGTGGTCAACTAATTCCGGACACCTCGATAGGTGGTTTTGACGCCATCGCCCGCTCGTAAGCGGTCGGTGGCAGATATCCCAGTTTCGAGTGCAACCGTTCGTTGTTGTAAAACCCAACGATGTACTCGGTGATGTCGCGGATTGCTTCAGCATGGTTCGCGTAGTCACGGCGCCATACCCGCTCCATTTTCAAACTCAAAAAGAAGCGCTCCATCACTGCGTTGTCCCAGCAATTACCTTTGCGGCTCATGCTCTGCTGCATGCCGTTTCTTGCCAGTAATTCTCTGTAAGTTGCACTCGCATATTGGCTACCCCGATCTGAGTGGGCAATCAAGCCTGGCGGCGGTTGACGCTGCGCGATAGCCAGTTGCATCGCGGTGCACACCAGCTCTGCCGGCATATTCGGAGCCATCGACCAGCCCACTATCTTGCGTGAAAACAAGTCCAATACCACGGCCAGATACAGCCAGCCACTGCGGGTGCGGATATAGGTGATGTCAGCCACCCAAGCCTTGTTTGGCGCCACTTGATCAAATTTTCTGCCCAGTACATTCTCTGCAATCGGCAGGTCATGATTGCTATCGGTCGTGTGTACAAACTTGCGCTTCCAAGCCGAACGCAGCCCATGAGCTCGCATCAAACGACGGATTTTATACAGCCCGACAAGCATGCCCTTGGCACGCAAAGCGTCGCGCAAAGGGCGGCTGCCGTAGCAGCCTCCACTCTCGGCAAAAGACGCCTTGAGTTGCACAACAACAGGACAACTCTGCCGAACAGGTGCATCAGCACGCTTCTGAGACTCATAGAAGCCCGAACGACTGATGCTCAGCAACCGACAGACATGTGCCACTGAGTAAGCCTTCTGTTGCAGCTGCCGAACCAGTCGATACGTTACTTCAGCTCGCGGGCAAAGAAGGCGGTAGCCTTTTTTAAGATGTCGTTGTCCATCTTGAGCTGCCGATTTTCCTGCTCCAACTGCCGGATGCGCTGCTGTTCCGCCGTCAATGGCTTGCCGATTCCGGCCTGTCCCAGTTGCTCTGCCTCGTATTGCTGAACCCAGCGTCGAACGGCTGTCTCACCAATGTTCAGATCCTGGCAAACCTGCGTAACGGTCAGTCCCTGGTCCTTGATCATCTTCACGACTTGCAGCTTGAAGCTGTCGTCGAATGCCCTGCGTTTTTTAGTCATGAATAACTCCTCGATAGATGTATTTTCCACCTATCGGGGTGTCCGGGGAAATTAGACCACTGCAGGATTCGACCGAGCAGGTTCAGGTCGGTGCATCTCTCAAGCATCCCCGAATCGGTCCCCTCTCCCTCCGGGAGAGGGCTAGGGTGAGGGGCTGTTCAGTTCAGAGACAAATCGCGTTGGTAAACACCAACCGATTACCAAACGGATCAACGATCGTCATGTCCTGGCTCCCCCACGGCATCGCCTGAATACCCGGATGCGAAAACTTGTAATCCTTGGCCTCCAACTGCTGCTGAAACGCCTCCAGCTCATCCGTCTCGATCCGCAGCGCCGAACCCGGACACGCGTCGCCATGATGCTCGGACAAATGCAGCACACACTCGCCACGCGACACCTGCAGATACAGCGGAAAATTCGCCTCGAAGCGATGCTGCCAGTCGATCTTGAAACCCAGAAAATCGACGTAGAACTCGACAGCTTTGGCTTCATCGAAGATCCGCAGGATCGGGGTGGTTTTGCCGAAGCTCATGGGGTGCTCCCTGACTGGTTGGCCCGACAGTGTAGACGGGGTGGATGTCAGCAATTCGGCCTGTTGATGGCTTTCTTTAATCGCAATGTGCCATCACCGTGATCCAGTCCGCGAAACCTCAGTGAAAGTTGTCGCGCAGATCGCCCTGTCGAGCCAGAAAGCGCCCTTCCCTGCGACCATTCGCCTGTCCATAGCGGTAACTCAACACGCCATTGATCCAAACCCCATCAATCCCCTGCGCAGCCCGCTGCGGATCACTGAAGTCCGCGACATCACGCACGGTCGCCGGATCGAACAGCACCAGATCCGCCCAATAGCCTTCACGAATCTCACCGCGTTCCTTCAAACCAAATCGCGCCGCCGACAATCCGGTCATCTTGTGCACGGCGGTGTGCAGCGGGAAAAGCCCGACGTCACGACTGAAATGTCCGAGCACCCGTGGGAAAGCGCCCCACAGGCGCGGATGCGGGAACGGGTCTTCCGGCAGTCCGTCAGACCCGACCATCGACAACGGGTGGGCGAGGATTCTTCGTACATCCGCCTCGTCCATGCCGTAGTACACCGCGCCGGCCGGTTGCAGGCGTTTGGCGGCATCGAGCAGCGGCAGATTCCATTCGGCGGCGATGTCGATCAGGTCGCGGCCGCTGACTTCCGGGTGCGGCGTCGACCAGGTGATGGTGATGCGATGCGCGTCGGTGACTTGTTTCAAGTCCAGCGTCGATGAACTCGCCGCATAGGGATAGCAGTCGCACCCCACGTGCTGGGTTTTAGCGGCCTCTTCCAATGAGGCGAGCAATTGCGGACTGCGCCCCCAGTTGCCGACGCCAGCACACTTGAGGTGGGAAATAATCACCGGTGAACGCGAGTGACGACCGATGCTGAACGCTTCTTCCATCGCCTCCAGCACCGGTTCGAATTCACTGCGCAGGTGCGTGGTGTACACCGCGCCGAATGCCGTCAGTTCTTCGGTCAGTTGCATCACTTCATCGGTGGAGGCGTTGTAGGCGCTGGCGTACGCCAGACCTGTGGATAAACCCAACGCACCGGCCTCAAGGCTTTCGCGTAACTGTTCGCGCATCGCCGCGATTTCTTCTGGCGTCGCGGTACGGAACAAATCATCCAGATGATTGCTGCGCAGCGCCGTGTGGCCGATCAGTGCCGCCACGTTCAGCGTGGTATTCGCCGCTTCCACCGCCGCGCGGTAATCGCTGAAGCGTGGATAAACGAATGCCGCCGCTGTGCCGAGCAGGTTCATCGGGTCGGGCGGATTGCCCTTCAATGTCACGGGCGAAGCGCTGATCCCGCAGTTGCCGACAATCACCGTGGTCACGCCCTGGCTGAGCTTGGGCAGCATCTCTGGCTGACGAATCACCACCGTGTCGTCGTGGGTGTGCACGTCGATGAAGCCCGGCGCCAGCACGCGCCCGGCGGCGTCGATTTCTTCGGTTGCCGTGGCGTCGTGCAAGTCACCGATACGCTCGATGCGGCCCTCACGAATCGCCACGTCGGCGCGGTAACCGGGCATGTTGCTGCCATCGATGATCAGGGCGTTGCGAATCAGCGTGTCGTACAGCATGTCAGTCTCCCAGCGGCAGGTGATCGTCGCCGCCACGGTATTCGTCGAGGGCGAGTTTGATCCGCCGCAGACGCTCTTGATTGTCTTCAGGATTGGCCAGTGCCAGCTCGGTCGCCAGCACATCGATGGCGAGCAGCATGCCGTAGCGGGCCGCCGTCGGTTTGTAGATGAACGAGGTTTCTGCGCCTTGCAGCGGCAGGACGATGTCGGCCAGTTCTGCCAGTGGCGAGTCGGCGCGGGTGATCGCCAGAATGCGCGCGCCGTAGTTGCGCGCCAGCTCGACAGTCTCGAGCAATTCCGGGGTGATGCCGGTCAGCGAGCAGACGATGAGCACTTGCTCGGCGTTCAGGCTGGCGGCGGTGACGCGCATCATCACCGCGTCATGGCACACGGCAATCGGGTAGCCGAGGCGCACCAGGCGTACCTGCAATTCGTCGCTGCACAGGGTCGAGCAACCGCCCATGCCGAAGGCGTGAATCATCCGTGCCTGACCGAGCATTTTCACCGCATCGGCAAAGCGCGATTCGTCGAATCCGGCCAGGTGCTGGCGCAGCGTGGTTTCAATGTCGCCGACGATCTGCCCGTAAAACGCCGACTGCTCAGGCGTGCCCGCCGGGTCGAGAAAACGGCTGCCGACGCCGCTGGCCTGAGCCAGTTGCAGGCGCAGATCACGCAGGTCGCGGCAGCCGACAGTGCGGGCAAAACGCGACAGCGTGGCGGTGCTGACTTCGGCGCGTTGCGCGAGGTCTTCGAGGCTGGCGCTGGCGGCAAAACCGACGTCGTCGAGCATCAGCCGGGCGATGCGACCTTCGCCGGCGCTGAAGGAATCCTGGCGGGCGCGGATCTGATAAAGGATGTCCATGGCGGCAGGCTCCGGTTACAGCAGGTAAGAGAGGCCGACGGTCAGGCCGAACGCGACCAGCGAGATCAGCGTCTCGAGCACGGTCCAGGTCTTGAACGTCTGCGCGACCGTCATGTTGAAGTATTCCTTGATCAACCAGAAGCCGCCGTCGTTGACGTGGGAAAAGATAACCGAGCCCGCGCCGGTCGCCAGCACCAACAGTTCAGGGTGTGGATAACCCAGACCAATGGCCACTGGTGCGACCACGCCGGACGCGGTGGTCATGGCCACGGTCGCGGAACCGGTGGCGACGCGCATCAACGCCGCGAACAACCAGCCCATGATCAGCGGCGACAGGTGGAATTCGTGGGCGAGACCGACAATCTGATCGGTGACGCCCGCGTCGACCAGAATGCGGTTCAAGCCACCGCCAGCACCGACCAGCAGGGTGATACTGGCGGTCGGTGCCAGACATTCGTTGGTGAATTTTAGAATCGATTCACGGTTGAAACCCTGGGCGATGCCCAGCGTCCAGAAGCTCAGCAAGGTCGCCAGCAGCAGCGCAATCACCGAGTTGCCGATGAACAACAGGAACTGATTGAAACCGCTGCCCGGGGTGGAAATCAGGTTGGCCCAGCCGCCGATCAGCATCAGCACCACCGGCAATAGAATGGTCGCCATGGTGATGCCGAAACCCGGCAGTTTGTCGCGCGGTTCGCGGTCGAGAAATTGTTTTTCCAGCGGGTTATCTGCCGGCAATTGAATGCGCGGCACGATGAATTTGGCGTACAGCGGACCGGCAATGATTGCGGTCGGAATGCCGATGGCGATCGCATACAGCAACGTCTGCCCGACCGATGCCTGATAAGCCTGCACCGCGAGCATCGCCGCCGGGTGCGGCGGCACCAGCGCATGCACCACCGACAGGCCGGCGACCATCGGCAGGCCGACCATCAGAATCGACACGCCGACGCGCCGTGCCACGGTAAAGGCAATCGGCACCAGCAAGACAAAACCGACTTCGAAGAACAGCGGCAGCCCGACCAAAAAGGCGATGCAGACCATCGCCCAGTGCGCGTTCTTCTCGCCAAACTTGTCGATCAGCGTACGCGCCATCTGCTCGGCGCCACCAGACTCGGCCATCATCTTGCCAAGCATCGTCCCCAGCGCGACCACCAGCGCAATATGCCCCAGCGTCTTGCCTACCCCGGCCTCATACGCCCCTACCACACCCGACGGCGGCATCCCCGCGACCAGCGCAAGACCAATGGAAATCAGGGTGATTACGATGAACGGGTTGAGCCGGTAACGGGCGATCAACACGATCAGCGCAATGATGGCGACGGCGGCATAGACCAGCAGCCAATAGCCGAAGGAAGGCGTCATGCGGTACTCCTCGAAAGGGTCACGTTCGAATGGGTTGTGAAACTCATAAATCATTTCGAGATCGAGATTTCAAACCGCATGAAAGTAATTTTCGTGGAGAGGCAAGACGTGTCGCTAATGGATATGTCTTGTCGTGTCTAATGAAAATTTCGGGGCGGGATTTACATACTTTTACAGCCAACACAGCCCCCTGTAGGAGTGAGCCTGCTCGCGATTGCGTCGTAACAGTCAATATCATCATTGGCTGAATGACCGCTTTCGCGAGCAGGCTCACTCCTACAGTTTGATCGCATTCTTCCAGACAGAATGCGCAAAACCTGTGGGACGTAGCGTACGGATCACACCATTTCGTTACGAATCCATTCAACCACCGACGTACGTTTCGGTGCCCAGCCCAGCAGTTCGCGGGCGTGTTTGCCGCGTACGCGGCTGTTGGAGCCGAGGCCGTAGTTGGCCATTTCGTAGCCCCATTCGGCTTCGGCGTCTTGCAACGGCCAGTCTTGCGGTTGACCCAGGTTCAGGGCTTCGGCCATGGCGGTGGTCATGTCGATGAACGATGCTTCGCCGCTTTCGACGAAGTAGAAAGTACCCGGTACGTTCTTGGTCAGCGCCAGCAGGTACAGGGCGACGACGTCTTCGATGTGCACGTTGGACCAGATGTTCTGGCCAGTGCCAACGTGGCGCACCACACCGCTTTTACGCGCCTGTTTGAGCAGACGCGGCAATTGCACGCTGTCGCGGATAACGCCCAGGCTGTGGCCGTAGATCAGCGTGTTGCAGATCACCGCCGAGTTCACGCCGTCGTTCGCCGCTGCGAGGATCAGGTTATCGATTGCCACGCGCGCAGCTTTGTCGACAGTCGGCTCTGGCAAGTTGTCTTCGTAGTAGATGACATCGCTGGACTTGCCGCCCGATGCATCGCCGACGATGCTCGAACCGCTGGTGTGCAGGAACACTTTGCTGGAACCGCGCAAAGCATCGAGCAACGCTTCGACGGCGCCGCGATGGTCGCTGCTGGCGGCGTTGATTACTGCGTCGGCAGCACGGGCCTGTTCGGCGAGCAATGCTTTGTCGTCGAGGGTGCCGATGACCGGAGTCATGCCCAGTGCCTTGAGCTCAGCCGCTTGTTCAGGGTTGCGCACCAGACCGGTGACTTGATGCCCGGCCTTGACCAGACCGCTAGCGATGGAGCCGCCGATAAAACCGGCAGCGCCGGTGACGAATACGTTCATGGAGAAACTCCCTGCGTGAATAAGTGATGGGTCGAGTATCGGCCTGTGGGTCCGAGGGAAAAACCCGCCCTCGACCAATTCACTCTTGCGCAGAGGTCACGAATCAGCCCTTGAAATCGGCGCTGGCGTAAGCGGCGAGTTTGCTCTGGATAAAGTCGAGGAAACACTGAATGCGCAACGCCAGTTGCGAGTTCCGGTAGTACACGGCGTTGATCGGCTGGCGATAACCGCTGTTGAATTCAGCGAGCAAGACTTTCAGGCGCCCGGCCCGAATGTCATCGATGGTCATGAAGTGCGACAGGCAGGCGATGCCCTGCCCTTCCAGCGCCAGATGGCGCACGGTCTCGCCGCTGGAGGCGCCGATCGCCGGGTTGATTGGCCAGCGGTCACCGTGCACGTAGCGCAGCGGCCATTGGTTGAGGCCTTCGTTCTGAGTGAAGCCGAGCAAGGTGTGTTCGCTCAAGTCCGCGACTTGCTGCGGCGCGCCATGTTTTTTCAGGTAAGCGGGACTGGCGACGATCAGCAGCGGACTGCAACCGAGCGAGCGCGCATGCAGCGTCGAGTCAGCGAGGGTGCCGATACGGATGGCGATGTCGGTGCTTTGTTCCAGCAGGTCAATGATCAGGTCATTGCTGTTGAGTTCGAGCTGGATGTCCGGATAGAGGCGGCGGAATTCGTCGATGTACGGGACCACTGCGTGGAGCATGAACGGTGACGCGGCGTTGATCCGCAGGCGCCCGGACGGCGTTTGCTGGCGCGAGGACAGGCGTTCTTCGAGTTGTTCCATCTGATCGAGAATCAGCTTGGCCTGCTCGAAGAAATATTTGCCCTCTTCGGTCAGATCCATGCGCCGCGTGGTGCGGTTGATCAGCGTGGTGTCGAGTTTGGCTTCCAGCTTCGACAGCGTGCGGCTGACCGCCGACGGCGTTTGCCCGACCTGTTCGGCGGCGGCGGAAATCGAACCGCATTCGATCACGCAGACGAAAATCTGCAACTCATCGGATCTGGCTTTCACGGGTGTCCTCTTTGAAATCGCCAAGATCGCAGATGACTGCAACTCTCTGTAGGAGCTGCCGCAGGCTGCGATCTTTCGCTTTTACCACCGATAGTAGCCCGAAACCATTCAGGCCTTCAGACCAAACACCTCGCTCAGATGCTGCTCGTAACGCGCCACATCAGCCTCGATGTTCGGCCGCTTCATCACGTCCACACAAAGGAACGTCGGCAACCCGGTCATACCGAGAAACTCGTTGGCCTTGTGGAATGGGAAGTACACCGCGTCGACGCCTTTAGCCTCAAAGAAATCCGTCGGGTCATCGAAGGCTTGCTGCGGTGCGTTCCAGGTCAGCGACAGCATGTATTGCTTGCCCTGAATCAGACCGCCGCTGCCGTACTTCTGCGACGCATCGGAACGGGTGCGGCCATCGCTGGCGTAGAGGCTGCCGTGACCTTCGGTGAAGACTTCGTCGAGGTACTTTTTCACCGTCCATGGCGCGCCCATCCACCAGCCCGGCATCTGATAAATGATCACGTCGGCCCAGAGAAATTTCGCCACTTCTTCGGCAACGTCGTAGCCCTCGTCGATGAAGGTGGTTTTCACATCGAAGCCGCCGCGATCCAGCACGCTCAACGCGGCTTCATGCAGGGTGGCGTTGTAGCGACCGTCAGAGTGAGCGAATTTTTTACCGCCATTGAGCAACAGCACTTTTTTCATGAGAAAGCCTCGGCGCAGCCATTGGGCTGGATGGAGAAGGGAAACTGGAATGGCGGCAGATTAATGATGTGTCGCGCGCGGAATAAGGCCTGATTGCGCAAAATACATTTGATCAAAAGGCACGAATCTATCGTCGATTGTTGCAATAACATCCGCGGCATTCTGAATTTGAGGAGTCGTTGTGATGAGTGAACGCTTGGGTTTTATCCTGCACGCCAAGACCCGCCCGGAAAAAGCCGAAGCTTTCGAGGCGTTGTTCCGCGCTTACGTTGAGCCGAGTCGCGCTGAGCCAGGTTGTATCGAGTACCACATGCTGCGCGACAAGGAAGATCCGACGCTGTTTATCTTCTACGAGATCTGGGCGTCGCAAGCGCACCTGGATGTGCATTCGAATCTGCCGCACATGAAGGCATTCTTTGAACAGCGCATGGATTATCTGCAGCGCGATTTCGATATCCGCCAGATCGAAATGCTCAGTGAAGCCTCGGCTAACCGCTGATCAACAAGTGCGCGCCGAGCGCGCCCATACCGACAAAGAACACCCGTTTGAACAACACGGCGCTGATCCGTTCGCGCAGCCATTGGCCCAGCAACATACCGAGAATGGCCGGGATCAGCGCCAGCAGCGAAGCACTCAGTTCGCCGCCACCGAGGGCGCCACGCCAGAGCAATCCTGCGGCCAATGCCAGCGTCGAAACGGTGAATGACAGGCCCAGTGCCTGCACCAGTTGATCGCGATTCAAGCCCAGCGCTTGCAGGTACGGCACCGCCGGAATCACGAAGACGCCGGTGGCCGAGGTGATTACGCCAGTGATCAAACCGCACGCCGGACCCAGCCAACCTTCATGGCGCGGATTGACGCTCAGCGTTGGCAGAAACAAACCACTCAACGCATAGAGCAACAACGCCGCGCCCAACCCGCGCACCACCCAATGCCCGCCCGCCATGCCGATCGATAACGTGCCTATTCCGGTGCCGAGGAAAATCATCAGCAGCATCGGCCAGAGGCGTTTGCTCAGTCCTTTCAAGTGCCCGCCGAATGCCAGTTGCCAGACATTGGTCAGTGTTGCCGGGATGATCAGCAACGCGGCTGCCTGCGACGGTGCCATAGCCAGACCGAGCAAGCCCATGGCGACGGTGGGCAGGCCGAGGCCGATCACGCCTTTGATCAGGCCGGCGAGGATGAACGTCAGGATGACCAGTAAGGACAGGGCCAGACCGAGGTTTTGATAGAATTCCGCGAGTGTGTTCATGGCGCTACTGTGCGCCAGTCGGGGTTGGCTGAAAATCTGCCATATACTGAGGGTGCCTCTCTTTTAGCAAGAGGCTGATTATTCCATTGAGGCTTCTGGCCCATTCGCGAGCAGGCTCGCTCCCACATTGGATGTGTGTCGTACGCAACTCCCTGTGGGAGCGAGCTTGCTCGCGAAGGGGCCAGCCCGCCCCCCCTAAAACCAGAGGCCACCCTCATGCACTTCGACCTCACCGACCTGCGCCTCTACCTGCACATCCTCGACACCGGCAACATCACCGCCGGCGCCGTCCGCAGCCATTTATCCCTGGCCGCCGCCAGCGCCAGAATCCGCGCAATGGAAGCCTCGCTCGGCATCGATTTCCTCGAACGCGGCCGTCGTGGCGTCACCCCGACGCCGGCCGGTAAAGCGTTGGCCCAACACGCACGCATCCTCCTGCAACAAGCCGAACGCCTGCAGCAGGATCTGGCCGACTATGCCCAAGGCGTCAAAGGTCAGGTGCGTTTGCTGTGCAACACCACGGCGATCACCGAATACCTGCCGGAAGTACTCGCGGACTTCCTGCGCGATCATCCCAATCTCGACATCGACTTGCAGGAGTTGCCCAGCGCGCGCATCACCCATGCCTTGCGCCAAGGCGCGGCGGACCTCGGGATCGTCTCCGATGCGGTCGACACCCACGGTCTGCAGACCCGGCCCTTTCGCGACGATCCATTGGTGCTGATCCTGCCCCCTGAGCATGTTTTGGCGAGTCAGGCGTCGCTGACGTTTGGTGAAACCCTGGCGCACGACTACGTAGCGCTTGGCAGCCACAGCGCGTTGGCGATTCACCTGGAGGAACAGGCGCTGCACATCGGCCAGCGCATGTCGATCCGGATCCGTGCCGATGGCTTCGAGGGCGTCATGCGCATGGTGGCGCGAGGTGCGGGGCTGGCTATCGTGCCCAAGGTGGCCATCGAACGCTGGGCGGCGGTGCACTCGGTAACGTGCCGGCCGCTGGACGAAGTCTGGGCGCATCGCACCTTGCAACTGTGCGCACGGGACTTCGACCACCTGCCCGGTTACGCCCGGGCCTTGTTTGATGCGCTGGTGCCTTGACTCTACCGCTAGGGGCAGACTCTATCCTGTGAGCTTCATTTCAGGAGTACACACAATGAGCAAACGAATGCTCGTGATACTGGGTCACCCCTCCACCGACAGCTTTTGCGGGGCATTGAGTGAGACTTACGTTCAGGCCGCCAAGGACGCCGGGCATGAAGTGCGGCTGCTGCGTCTGGATGCGCTGGAGTTCGACCCGGTCCTGCACGAAGGCTACAACAAGGTGCAGCCACTGGAGCCGGACCTGCTGCAAGCCCAGGCCGATATCACCTGGGCTGAACATCTGACATTCGTCTATCCGATCTGGTGGGGCGGGATTCCGGCACTGTTGAAAGGCTTCGTCGACCGGATTTTCCTGCCGGGTTTCGCCTTCAAATACCGCGAAGGCAAAGCCTTCCCCGACAAGCTGCTCAAAGGCCGCACCGCGCATTTGCTGGTGACCATGGACACGCCGTACTGGTACTACAAATGGATCTACGGCATGCCGGGGCTGAATCAGATGCGCAAGACCACGCTGGAATTCTGCGGCATCAAGCCACTGAAGACGCTGACCTTCGGGCCGATCCTTGGCTCCAAGCCAAACCAGCGCGATGCCTGGCTGGAAAAGGCGCGCGTGACCGCCGCCGTCTAAGGCTTTCCAGCCGCCTCAACTGACGGCGCACAAGCCGCCGTCAGTGCCTCTTCGGGCTCCCTTCTCGAGCCCGTCCGTCGCCTGTGCACGTCATTTACGCGCAGTTGCCATTTTCAGATGGTATTGGACATATAATCGCCGCCGATCCGGCATGACGCCCGATCGCGCTACGCTATGTTTGACCATCGAGACGGACCTTATGTATATCGGCAAAGCCGCCCAGCTGTCGGGCACCACAGTCAAAAGCATTCGCCATTACGAAGAAATCGGCCTGTTGCCCGAGCCCAAGCGTGAAGGCAAATACCGTATCTACAGCCAGCAAAGTGTCGAAGTGTTGACGTTCATCAAGTGCGCCCAGCAACTGGGCTTCAAGCTCAAAGAGCTGCAGGTGATCCTCAACAACTACCGCGGCGACGAATTCCCGTGGGACATGGCGCAACGAGCCATTGCCGAAAAAAAAGCCGAACTGGTGACCCAGATCGGCGATTTGCAGCAATTGCATGATGGCCTCGAGGCGTTTGAACACAACCTCAACGACGCCCGCCAGGAATGTCAGTTCGAGCGCATCGCCCGCTATGGCGAAAAAAACCCGGTCAATACACTGAACTGAAAACCCTGCTGCGCCGCATGAGCAGACTCGCCTGCCGTCTCAGGGCAGGCGCGCACGCACGTTGGCGAATCAGCCCGGCACCGGCTCCCCCTCTGTGCGCAGTGCTGGGGCCGGCGCATGCACCGGCGCAATCGCCGCAAAGAACCACGGCGATACCAGTGTTACCAGGACAATGGTCATGACCCCGCTGGAAAACAGCGCCATCGCCACCAGTGCGCCGAGATCGACAATCGGCTTGAAGTCGGAAAACAGCAGCGCCATGAAGCCCACGGAGAAGATCACCACGTTGATCACCGTCGAACGGCCGACGCTGTGCATCGCCTGCAAAATAGCCGCGTCGATCTCAATGCCCTGCTGCACCAGCAACTTGATGCGCGACAGCAGGTGCACCGCGTAATCCACCACGCCGACCACCAGGAACGTCACCAGCGTCGTGCCGATGTTCAGCTCAATGCCGAACAGGAACATGAAGCCATAGACCGTCACCGACGTGGTCAGCAAGGTCAGCATGCCGAGCACACCGAGGCGCACCGACTTGAGCCAGTACATCATCATCAGCGTGACGACCAGCAAGGCCAGGGAAAAACTCAGCACCTGGCCCTGAGTGATTTCCTGCAGGACGCCCGTCCAGATCAACGGCGTGCCGGCGTGGGTCACCTCCAGGTTGGCCGGTTTGTTGACCAGCAACCAGGCATCGAGGCGGTCGAGCATGCCCTGATAGTCGCTGGCGACCGACGAGGTCATGGTGTACAGGGTCAAGGCCTTGGAAAAATCGGCGTTGAGCACGTTGTTCAGGTCCGAACCGCCACCGTTCTCGAACAGCATCACGTGCTGCTCGATCAGCGAATTGCCCGGCACTTCAAACTGCTCGACCTGCCCGTCGTCATTGACCGAGGTGACCTTCTCCACGGCATTCGGCACCCGCAGATACTCCGGGTTCATGTCGTTGAGCACCAGGTTCATGCGCTTGACGTACGTGGCCAGCGAGTAGCCGTAACTGACGTTCGGTTGCTGCTTGATGAAGTGGTCGAGCTTGTCGATGAACTGCACCACTTCGGTGGTCAGCACGCCGCGCGGCTCTTTGCTGTCGATCGCGATCCAGCCCGGCGCCGTGCCCGCTACTTTGGCGTGGTTGATGAACTGATCCGACACGCGAATGTGGCTTTCCGGCTTGAAGTAAGCGATGCCGGAGTCTTCGATATCGACGCGGAAGGTGAACACGGTGGCCAGTGCCAGCAGCGGCAGAATGACCATCAGGATCGGTTTGCGAAAGCGGATCATCCAGGCACAGAACGCCACCAGGTACCGCGAGATGATCGATTCCTTGTGTACTTCAGCCTTGGCCTGCTGCGGCTGATCCTTGCCCCAGATCGCGATCCACGCCGGAATCAGCAGCAGCGAAATGATTAACGCTGCCGTCAGACCGATCGACATGAACACGCCGAAATTGCGGATGCTGACAATGTTGTTGGTGGTGGAAATCATGAACGTGGCGATGGTCGTCACGGTCGTCAACACCACCGGCACCACCATCAGACGCTGGGTTTCACGGTTGGCCTCACGATTGCTCTTGCCCGCGTTTTTCTGCTCGTAATATTCAGCCATCACGTGGATCGCATCGGAGCAGCAAATGGTGAAGAGGAACACCGGCAGCACACTGGTCAACAGGTCGAACGGCACCCGCAACAGCGCCATCAGGCCCAAGGTCCAGATGGTGCAGAACAGAATGTTGAACAGCGGCAGCAGCACGCCCAGTGGTTTGCGGAAGAAGAAAGTCAGCAGCAAGGTAATCAGCAAAAACACGATCGGAAACAGCACGGCCAGGTCATGATCGATGATCTCCTGCTGCGCGGCGATGAAGATCGGCATGCCGGCAATGAAGATTTCGTCCTTGTACTCGGGGTGCTCGGCCTGATATTGCGCGACGATGCCGCGCACGATCTGATAGGCGCGCAATTGCGCCTGAGCGTCGTCCTGCTTGGTGCCAAGTTCGGCCACCAGCATCGCGACTTTCTTGTCCTTGGACACCACCCCGTCGACCATCAATTCGTTGCCCATGATCTGCGACTCGACCAGCGCCGGGTCCATGTCATAGGCATTCAGGGTTTTGTGGATCAACAGCTCGCCGTCGTCGGTCAGGACGATGTTTTCCAGGTCGCCCATCGAGGCCATTTCGCGGATCGGGTTGATCCGCTCGGCGAGAAAGGTCAGGAACAGCTGATCATGGGAATCCCAGTTTTGACTCTGGGCATGATCACGCAAGGCCTTGGCGTTAGCGTAATCGTTCTGCGAAAAGCCACCCTCGAGAATGTCCCGGGTCAACAACTGCGCACGGCTGTCGCCTGCATGCCGGGCGACGATTTGCGCCAACTGCTCCTTGTCGGCATCGTTGGCCAGAATCATCTTGCGCACCGATTGCGACATCGAAAACAGCGCGTTGAGCGTCGATTTGTTGAACACCGTTTGCGGGTTGTTCAGCGCCACCATGACCGAGTCGAACGTGCCGGTGAACTCACCCTGCAAATCGATGATGGTCTTGCGCGCCGGGTGGCTTTCCTTGAGCAGATAAGGGTTGGTGTCGGACACCAGCGCGCCCAGCGTATAAGTGAAATACGCCGTAATCGCCACCAGCAGGAAAACAATCGCCCGCGCATAGCGCTCGACGAAATTCAGATATCTTTCCATGATCATGCGGTTCCAGGTCGTCGGGGTCGGCGCTTAGCGGGCAGACACGGCAAAGTCCGGCAGGTCACCGGTTTTCAGCCCGCGTTTGATGGCGGTCTGGGTGAAGAGGCGGTCTTCCAGAGAAACGTTGTACTGCAACTGGTTGAAGCGCATTTCCGAACGCGTACCGTCGATGAAGTGCTCGGTTTCACTGAGCACGATGCTGTCGATCGAATCGATGGTCGCGACTTTCTGCGTGCGCATCTGCTTGATCAACACGCCTTTGACGTCGAAGAAATCCTGACGCATGACCAGGAAATTCTGCTTGTCGATCCACACCTTCAGCTTGTTGTAACCGGTCTTGGCCAGCACCTCGGGAGACGCCGGTTCGCGCTCGATCACGTAGCAGTCGCGGCCCTTGATCTGTTCTTCGCCGACGAGTTTCTGCGAGTAGTCTTTAACGCGGATCTTGTCCAGATCGGCGTACGAGTACTCGCTGCCCATGAACGAGCCGCGCTTGTCGGTGGTGGAGATGCGGCGGGTCTGGCGGCTGACCGGCAAGTACATCCACTGGCTGTCTTCCAGGCCAAGGGTTTCGTGCGGGTTTTCGATGTGGAAGGCCACGTCACGCACGTCAGTCGGCGCAGAAAAGTACATGCTGAACTTGTCGCTGTCCGGGTAATCCTTTTGCAGATAGGTGAACTCGCGAACGCGGGTATTGCCTTTCTTGTCATGCAGGATCAGCGAGACCTGGGACATGAAGCTGTTCCCGTCATTGCGATCGCGTACCTGACGGATGATTTCATCGGCATTGCCAGCCTCGGCGGCACTGGCGCAGGCGCTACCGAGGATCAGTGCGGCGGTGGTCAGACTTTTCAAAAACGGCAACATAACAACTTCCTTTTCGTTGGATGAGTGCACCTGCGCGAGAGCGGCAGGCGTGATGGGTCAGAACAGATAACCGGCCGACAGCCGTACTTGATCGCGCTTGCTGTACTCGCCGAAAGTCTTCTCGGGCTTGCCGAAGAACACATCCACTTCCAGCCCGAGCTTGATGTAGTCGACCGGTTTGTAGGTGAAGATGCCTTGCAGCAAGGCGTCATCCTGAAACGGCGGTGAGCCAGCGACCACCAGACGACTCTTGAGGCGGTCTTGCCAATGAGTGCCTTCGGCCGACAGGGTGAACAGCGGTTCGTGTTTGTCCTGCAACATGCCGTCCTGCCAGTCGAGCAGCACTTGTTCCTGCCATTGCGCGGAGATCAGCCAGTCGCGCAACAGGTAGTCGACACCCAGCAGCGACTTGACCATCGGCGTACTGTCGGCACCGTAGGCGCGGGTCGGATTGGTCACGCGCCAGTTGTCGAAATACGCCACCTCGCTGCGCACCACGATGCTGTGCCCGGCGTCGATCGCCAGCCCGGCACCGCCCATGGTGTAACGGGGAAACTGCCGTTCCAGCCGCGTGCGGCCGTCGTCGGCGAGGCCTTCGACCGCGTACACCGGGTCTTGCTGACGGGCGCTCAAGGCGACAAAACTGGTGTCCACCGCACCGATCCGGCCGTTGGCGCTCAGGCCATAGGAATAGCCTTTGTCGCCGTCATAGCCGGGCTTGGAGTCGAGCAGGAAATACTGCGGGTCCGGCGTAGCAAACAGTGGCGCGGCAAATTCACTGCCCTCAACCGGCGTCTGGTTTTTCACGAAGTCAGTGATCCACAGCGCCTCCAGCTCCCACTCGCCCACCGGTTGCGCAAAACGAACCATCGGCACAGCGATGCGGCTGTCTTCGAGCAACGGCGTCAGACCGTCGCGATAGTCCAGCGGGTTGATCTGATCGAGCACGCGCAATTCATCCGCGCGGCCCCAGACCACTTGCTGCCAGCCCACTGTCACCTCTCCGTCACCCAGCGAATGGCCGACGTAGAGGTGCCGCCAATCGGCGTCGAAACGGTATTTGTCGCGTGCCCGTTCGCTGTACGGATTGTTGCCGTCGTAGCGCGCGTCGTAACGCACGCGGCCCTTGGCCTTGTAGTAACCGCCCTCCCAGTTGTCTTCCAGGTTGGCTTTGAAATACACGGCTTTTTGCGTGATCTGGTCGTCGCCGTGCAGACGCATGGCCGTGGCCACGCCGACTTCACCGTCGGCGTAATCGGGCTTCAGATCAGCGACGGTAAATTCGGCCATCGCGGTGGGCGCAGCCATGCACGCCCATACCGCACACACGATGTGACTGTTGTGAAATCGAGGCATCGCTACATTCCCAACCCGACACCGCCATCGATCACCAGACTCTGCGCGGTCACCCCGCCAGCCTCGGGGCTGGCCAGGTAACGCACCATCGCCGCCACCTCCTCGCTCTGGATGAAACGGCGCATCGGCAGTTTCTTCTTCGCGTTGCGTACGATCTGTTCCTGGGTCAGCCCGGCAATCGCCGCTTGCGTCGCCAGTTCACCCTGCAACATCGGCGTGTCGATCCACGCTGGCAGAATCGCGTTGACGGTGATCTGCCGCGAAGCGAGATCCAGCGCCAGCGCCTTGGTCATGCCGACGATGCCGTGCTTGGAGGCGCAGTACGCGGTGTTGCGCACCTTGCCGGCACGGCCGAGGATCGACGACATGTTGATAATCCGCCCACGGTCAGGCATCAGCGCCAGACACAACGAGGTCACGTAGAACGTGCCATTGAGGTTGACCGAAATCACCTTGTGCCAGTTGTGCAGATCTTCCGGTTCGTTCTCGTTGCAGATGCCGGCGCTGTTGACCAGCACATCAACGTATTCGACTTGCGAACCGAGGGTCTTGAACAACGCCTCCATGGCCGGCAGGTCAGCAATGTTCGCCGCATGGGTTTCGACCCGCGCCTTGATCTGCTCCTGCTGCTCGTCGACCCAGCGCTGCAGTTCGGCCAGATCGAGATCCAGCAGGATTAGGCGATTGCCGGCGTCGGCGGCAAAATTTTCGGCGACCGCGCGACCGATGCCTTTCGCCGCTCCGGTAATCAGAATCGTCCGGCTCATGGCATTTTCAACCCGCCGTTAACCGACAGGACCTCCCCGGTCAGGTACAAACCGCGATCGGCGAGGTACAGCACCGCTTCGGCGATTTCTTCCGGTTCGGCGTAGCGTTTGATCAACAGACGCGACTGGATTTCTTCCTCCTGACTGCCAATCAGCGCCGTACTCATCTCGGTCTTGACGATGCCCGGGGCGACCGCGTTGACGCGAATGTTGCGCGGCGCCAGCTCCACCGCCAAGGCTCGGGTCAACGATTCGACTCCGCCCTTGGCGGCGGCATAGTTGCTTTGGCCTTTACCGGGTTTCTGCGCCGCCACCGAACTGATGTTGACGATGCAACCGCTGCGCTGGCGCAACATGCCCGGCACCACCTGCTGACAGCACAGCATCGTGCCGATCAGGTTGGTCTGGATCACCTCGACCAGGTCGCGCGCCGACATCGTCGCCAGCAAGCCATCACGGGTGATGCCGGCGTTATTGACCAACAGATCGATACGCTGGAAATGCTCCTCGACCCGTTCGAAAAACGCCTTGATGCTGTCGCCGCTGCTGACATCGCACTGCAACGCCAGGCAATCGATGCCCGACGCCTGAACCTCATCGCGCAAAGCCATCGCCGCGACTTCATCGCGCACGTAACTGAACGCGATCTGATAACCCGCCCCGGCCAGGGTCTGGACAATCGCCCGACCGATGCCGCGACTGCCACCGGTCACTACTGCTACTTTATTCGGCATGACCGTTCCTTAAAGCGAGTTGTCGGTTTTGAACTGCGCGAGGCTGAAGCCGTGAGTCGCCGCCAGTGCACGAATCTGCTGCACTTGCTCGCGGCTGATGTCGCCGTAGGAGTAGTGCTGTTTCATACCGGACAGGCCCATCAGCACCGACTCGGCCATGCACGCGTACAACTGACCTTGCTTGAGATAGGCGCGAACGTTTTTCACCAGGCCATCGCCCAGCGGCGTCTGCACGATGCCGCCGTGCATGTAGAGCACGTCGGAGCGCTGACTGGCGAGGTTCTGGTCGACGTTCAGCGGCACGGCGATGTCGCAGATCACGCTGTTTTCGGCGAAGTGCTCGGCAAAGAGAAACGGCTGCGGTGCGTTCGCCGCGCAGAGCACGATGCGTGCCTGTTTCAGCACATCAAGATCGTTGCTGACGGTGATGAAGGCGTTCGCGCCCAAGCGTTCTTCGACCAGTTTCGCTACGCGCAGCCCCAGATCGGCACTGCTGCCGTGGGCCTGCAAGAGTCCATCGATTCCATCAATTTGCTGCAGGCGACGGGCGAGGCGATCGTGTTCGGCGACACCCTTGAGAATCGCGCGGGCGGCTTCGGCGTAAATCTGTTGCGCGGTTTTTTCCAGACGGCGCAGCGAACCGTCGCGACCGCTGCCGATGAGGATCAGGTGCTCGACACTGGTCGACAACAACGAGGCATAGGTCGAAGCGATGTTGCCGGCAGCGCCGACTACCGCTGCAGTCTGCTCGCCCAGCTCAAGGCCCTGTTGCTTGCAGCCCTGTTCGATGGCTTCCAGGCCCATGCCGATGGTCAGTGCATTACCGGAAGTCAGCGCCATGTCAGGAATCTGCAGGGCCTGGCAGTTGTTGGTGACGATCGAGGTGTACATGCCCAGCCCGGCGACGGTGTAGCCATCGGCGCGGGCATCCTTGATGCGGTTGCCGACTTCTTCGCGGATGGTTTGCAGATCACCGCTGGCGATGTACGCCGCCATCGCATCGGAATCCATGCACAGCGGGTACAGGGTGAATTCCACGGCGGTGCCGAGTTTCGAGCGAATCTGCACCGGTCCGATTGGCGCGGCACGGCGCTCGGGGGCCATGCGTTTGATGAACTCGCGTTTCTGTTCAGCGCTCAGGGTCGACAGTGAAGGATCGACGTCGCTGAGCATGTCCGAATCAATCAGATGGTTGATGAACGCCACGCGCGCCACCACGCGCACGTTCTCATCAGACTTTGGGAGGCTTTCATCCTCCTTGAAGCTGACCTCGCGGGCCGGCACTTGCGCGATGCTGTCGGCACACACACCAGCCGCCAGCGGGAAGGCATCGCGGCGGCGCAACATGTCGCAGACTTTCTGCAAAGAACCGATCAAGCCGTCGATTTCTTCGAAGGTGATGCACACCGGCGGTTCCAGACGAATCACATTGGCGTTGCTGCCCGACGGCGCCACGCGCAGGGATTCGAATTGCAGCAGGTAGCCGGCGATGATGTAGCCCAGCGCATCGTTGTACTGCGCCGATGCCTGAACCAGTGAGCTGGTGCCGGTCAGGTCGTGCAGTTCGAAGCCCAGCAGCAAGCCACGCCCACGCACATCGGCGATGACGTCCGGATAGGCCGCCTTGAGTTCCAGCAGCGAAGCCTTGAGGTACTCGCCCTTCTTGTTCACGTCCTTGAGCATCGCGCTGTCGTTCTCGAACAGACGGCGCAGGGCCGACAGGGCGATATGACAGGACGCATCATCTTCGGCAAAGGTCGAACTGTGGATGTAGCTGAAATCGTTCTCGTAGTGGCTGGCGCGAATCACCGTCGCGGCGATTTTCATCAGGCCACCGCCCAGCGCTTTCGAAAGGCAGTAGTAATCACCCTGCAAGTTGAAATGGCTGGCGCCAAGCAAGGTGCCGGTGCGGCCGAAACCGGATTGCACTTCATCGATGATCAGCGGGCATTGCTGCTCGTTGCACAGGCGCCGCAGGCCCAGATAGAACTCATTGGCGAACTCGTTGATGCCACCCTCGCCCTGGATCGGCTCCAGCAATACAGCGGTGATCGCACTGAACGCCTCACGGCGAACCTGCAGGGTTTCGCCGCTCCATTCCAGGCTCAACCAATGACGGATATGACGGGCCGGCAGCTCTTGCAATTGCTGGGGTTGCTGCGGGTCGATGAACTCGACGTTGAGGCCGAAACGGGCGAACGGCTTGCGGTACTGCTTGCCATAGGTCAACTGAACGGTGTTCACCAGTTTGCCGTGGAAGCTGCCGCGCACAGCGAGGAACACCGGCTCGACATGCAACTGCGCCAGGTTGTGCTGACGCACCGCTTCGGCCACTTGGCGCACGGTGACGCAGGATAGATTCTGCGGCAGCAGACCGGCGGGCAAATCGAGATCGTCGATGTCCAGTTCGACGTAAGCCTTGTCGCTGGCAACCAGATTGGCGAGGGCGAAATCACGCTCGTCGAATTGCTTCTGCAGGTTTTTCTGACGACGGTATTCGGCGTGCTTGACGGCGATTTCCACCGACTCGGCACCGCTGTTGGAGAAGGTCGAAATGTAGCGTTCGCTGTTGTTCAGCTCACGGTTGAACGCTTCACTGAGTTCACGCCCCAACTGACCAGCCGCACCGCGCACCGACATCTGCGCGTTGAACGGCACATCGGCGCGCAACAGGTCGACGAGTTGATCGACAAATTGCGGATCGTTGTGGCCGTACAGCGCGGCGCCGTAACCGCCGAGGAAGTCGGTAACCGTCACCTCTTCGCCCTGGCGGTCGCGGTAAAACAGTTTGCTGCCCAGCGCTCTGTGGAATTGGCATTCCAGGCCCAGGGCCTGCATCAATTCAACGAATTTCGGCCGTACGTAATCGCGGTAATCCATGACAGTTCTATCCCTTGAGTAAAAAATCAGCTGCGTTTCGTTGCGTGCCGACGGTCAGTCAGCCGCGTGAAATTCGAGTTGGTAACCGGCGCTAAAACCGTTGTCGTCGCGGTTGATGACCAGGCAATCGTGGAGCACGGCATCGCGCGGCCCGCCGATAACGAACGGCAGATGCGCATCCAGCGGTTGCTCCAGGCCACTGACCGGCGGGATGCTCTGCGCATGCAAAGCCTGCCGGGCAAAGATCAGGTCAACCAGGCTCGGTGCACCACTGAGCATGCCGGTCAGCGGCGTGCTGCTGGTGATGTGCGCGGCGCCGGTTCGCGCCAGCGTGCGGGCCAGATCGGCATCCTTGTGCGGATCGCCAGTGGCGCTGCTGATCAGCAGATCCACCTGTTTGTCGGGCAAGCTCAGCGAGTCCAGACGCGGATGGGCGAACAGTGCTGTCAGGCAAGTTTGCGGCCCTGCCGGCAGGTCATCGGCGCGGCGCAGTACCAGCGCCGCCGCACCTTCGCCAGCAATGCCGCCACGGCCCTGGCGATCAAAGGCACGCAGGCTTGGCGAACCGTCGGTGCTGATCACCCCCGCCTCGGCCAGTGCGGCGAGGGCCAGCGGATCCAGTTCACTGCCCGCGCCCACCACAATGGCCGCATCGATCCGCCCGCTCTGCAACGCCGCGCAGGCTTCGCGCAGCGCCGCCAGATTGCCGGCCACGCCTTGCATGTAGGCGTTGCATTCGCACTCAAGCTTCAAGGCCAGACTGACGACGCCGAGCAAACCGTTGCTCAGGCTCTTGAGCACCAGGAACGGATCGAGTGCACGTTCCTGCAACACGCGTTTGGCCAGACGCTGCATGTCGGCACCGCTCTCGGTCTGACACTCGTGCAACAGTTCGCCGTAAGACGCGAGCGACGGATGGGTGTAACCGCCCTGGCAGCAATAGAGACCAAAACGCACGTTGTCGCGGCCCGGTTCAAGCTCGGCCTCGGCCAACGCCTGACGCACGGCACTGACGCCCCAGATCACTGCCGGTGGGCAATATCGCTGGAGGTTTTGCGCAACGTCCTGACGGCTACGTTGATGATCTCGATCAGCGATGTGCCCGAACGCAATGACCCGCTCGCTGTGGAACAACGACGAGTTCAGGGGCGAGATCGCGCTACGCCCTCCGCGGGCCGACGACCAGAAACCCTCAACGCCCCAGCCGGTGGGCAAGACACAGCCGCTGCCGGCGATCGCGACACGTACAGTGGTGTCAGTCATTGTCCCTGCTCCCGATATTTGCCAAGGGCCAGCGAAGTATTGAGGCCACCGAAACCGAAGGAATTGCTCAGCGCGTAATCCACTCGGCGACTGACGGCTTGCCCGGCGCAGTAATCCAGATCGCACTGTTCGTCGGCGTCATGCAGGTTCACTGTTGGCGTGACCAGATCGTTGAGGCAGGCCAACGCGGTGACGATGCATTCCGGTGCGCCAGCGGCTGCGATCAGGTGACCGAACTGTGATTTGTTGGCGCTGACAGCCAAGGCTTGATAGTGCTTGTGTTCGGCGAACACGCTTTTAATCGCCAGGGTTTCGGCCACGTCGTTGAGCGGCGTAGAGGTGCCGTGGGCGTTGATCAGATCGATCTGCTGCGGCCGTAGCCCGGCGTCGTCGAGCGCGGCCTGCATAGCCAGTGCCGCGCCGCGTCCTTCCGGCTGCGGTGCGGTGACTTTGTAGGCGTCCAGACTGCTGCCGAAACCCAACACCTCGGCATACGGCGTGGCGCCACGGGCCAAGGCATGTTCGAGGCTTTCCAGCACGACAAAACCACCGCCCTCGCCGGCAATCAGACCGCTGCGGTCACGATCGAACGGACGGCACAGATCCGCGCCCCAGCGCTGCTCGCCCGACGCGGCACCGAGTAGATACAACGCGGCCATGGTGTCGAGGTTGAGCACCGAGTCGGCGCCACCCGCCAGCGCAACGCTGACTTCTCCGCGACGAATCATCTGGAAGGCATTGCCAATGGCTTGTGAAGCACCGGCACAGGCACTGCTGATATTGATCACCGGTCCTTCACAGCCCAGGTCGTCGGCGATTACCCGCGCCAGACGATCGTTGCTCTGGCGCAGTGAGCCATCGGCATTCACTTGCCCGGCCCGTGGCATCAGGTACGACCAGCTCGGGGTGCCACCATTCGGGGCTTCGGTCAGCAGCATGTCGGCGAGCATGTGCTGCGGTGCTCCCGAGGCACACAGCACCGCCGCGCCACGCAACTGTTCTGGCTGCAAGCCGCTGTCACCGACTGCCTGCGTGGCAGCCACCCAGCCAAACCGACTGCGCTTTTCCAGCGGCATCGTCCAGGCCGGATGGCTGTGCAGTTTTTCCGGCAACAGGCGCATGTCGACAGGCGCGGCATAACGCACCGCGAACGACGCCTCTTGCAAGTCGTCCGGCTGCCATGGCCGCACGCAATGTTCGGCGCCGAGCATTTTTTCCCAGAGGGTCTGCCATTCGAAACCGAAACCGGTGACGGCGCCCATGCCGGTGATCACAATCCGTGTCGCACTCATGCGTGCTTCTCCATGGTTTCACTGGCCAACAGCAATGCGCCCCAGTGACCGGCGCGAGTGTGGCTGACGAGCAGCGTGTAACCCGGTGCCGCCGCCGTATCACCGCTGAGATGCAAAGTCAGTGCGGCCTCTGTCAGCAAGCCGCTGGCGCCCAGTTCGCCGGTCATGGCGCGGGTACTGCGAATCTCGCGCGGGAAAGCTTCGAGCAACTTCATCACTTGCCCGTCAGCGCAATTGCCGACGATATGCTCGACGTCGCCGACCCGCAGTTTTTCGACGCTCAGGACCTGATCGATGACGCGCCGACCCACCGCCACAGAGCGTTGCGGATCGTTGCTATAACCGCGGGCAAATCCGGCAATGCGCACGGCGTGTGCCGCACCCGGCGGCGGTGTCGACGCCAGCAACAGCGCGGCGGCGCCCTCACCGAAAATCGCTTCGTTCGCCTGATCGGGCTCGCGCAGATACAGGGCCGGGGTCAGGTTCGGGCTGCTGCTGACCACCAACGCGGCGTCGGCATGTCGCTCGCCAATCTGCTGGCAAGCTTCGATCAGCGCATCCAGCCCGGCGTTGTCCTGAGAACAAAATCCACCCATTGGCCCATGGCAATTCAATGCTTCAGCCACATAGGCCATGACGCTGCTGTTGAGCAGGGTCAGCGCATGCAGGGGCGGTGTGTTGGCCAATAACTGCGCCAGTTGTTTTTGCGGCTGTTCGATGATCGCCTGCACCGCATCCCAGCAAGGACTCGGCGCGTCGACTTCAGGAATGGCCGCTGTCAGGGCAATGCGTGACGCGGGCAATTGCAGCGCCGCCAGCGCTGGCGCCAGCCGTGCGGCGCAATGCAACAGCCGTAAGCCCTGCGGTTCGACGCTGCGCTGGATCTTGCGATCAAACAGATCACTGGCCAGTCGCGGCGTCGGCAAGGCAAACGCCTGACGCTGTGCGTCAAAGGCCAGCGGTTGCGCCGCGCAGGGTGTGCCGAGCAAGTCAGCGCATTCACTGCCCGCCACATTCAGCACCGCAGCGGCATTCAGGTAGATGGCTCGGTTCATGTCATGCCCTCCCCAGAACCAGCGAGCTGTTGATGCCGCCAAAGCCGAACGAGTTGGACATCACCACGCTGATCGGCTGTCGCACCGGCTCGCTCAAGAACTTCAGCGAAGGGTATTCGGCACGCTCGGGGTCGTAATTCAGGGTGGGCAACAGCACACCGTCACGCAGGCTCATCAGCGACAGCACCGCTTCGATCGCGCCACTGCCTGCCAGGGAATGCCCGATGGCGGACTTGTTGGCGGTGAAGGTCATGAAGTCCTGGCAGCCGCCGAACAGACGCTGCAGCGCCAACGCTTCACAACTGTCATTGGCCTGCGTGGAGGTCCCGTGGGTGTTGACGTGTTGCACGGCGCTGCGCAGCAGCCCGGCGTCTTCGATTGCTGCTTCCATGCATTCCTCGTATTTACTGCCGTCGCGACTGCTGGAGGTCATTTTCTGCGCCTCGCAAACATTCGCGTAACCCAACACCCGGCCCAGTGGCGCAGCCTTGCGCCGTTGGGCGTGTTCAGCGGATTCGAGAATGACCATCGCCGAGCCTTCGCTGAGGACAAAACCGCTACGGTCAGGCATAAACGGGCGGCTTTGTTCGCTCGCCGGCAAGTCAGCCTGACAGAGCGCGCCGAGGCTGTTGAACATGTAATAAGGCAGTTCGTTGGCCATCAGTTCGACGGCGCCGCAGATAGCCAGATCGATCTCTCCGCGCTCGATCGCCCGGTAAGCACTGCCGATGGCCATGGTGCCGGCGGCACAGGCATCGGAATGGGTCGAGATGTGATCGCGGATGCCGAGCCGATCGGCCAGGTGCTGCGTCTGTTGATCGACCCGCCGGGTGAAAGTCGCGCTGGACGCTGCCGGACTGTCCAGCAGACGGTCGAGGTCGACGCGTCCGGCCTCATCCATGCACCGGCTGAGCCGCTGCAGGTCGTGGCTGTCGGCACAGTACTTGTTGGCGCCCAGAAACAGACCGCTGCGACTGTGGGCAAAGTCTGCCGGTGTCAGACCGGCATGCTCCAGCGCCTGCCGGGCAACGTATTCGGCCAGCACACTTTGCCGTGGGTGCAGCGCCGCGTTGCCACCGAAACCGGCCCCGATGCGCTGCCACTGCGTATCGTCGATAAAACCGGCGGCGCTGTTGTTGAATCCCAGCGCCTTGAACCGAGGATGTTCGCGGACACAGGATTGCTTCCGGCAAATCCGCTCGAACAACGTGGCAGCGTCCAGCGCCATGGGCGCTACCAGACCGAACCCGCTCACATAGACTTCTCGTGCCCGCATAAGAACTCCTACACCGCTTCTTTGGTGTGAGTGGTGACAAACTGCTCAACCAATTGACGCGACACTTCATCGCCATCCGCCGGCACCAGACGTGCACTGCACGCGCCGCAGACCACTTGTTGGCGCTCGTTCAGAACCGCTTGGTGAGCGTTGCAATCCGGGCACGCTGCCGGCAGATAGTTGAAAAGATTGCGGCACTGGTTGGCCCAGTTACGCACGGTGGTCGCCGCGAAGACCTGAGCCGGTTGCATGCCTGCCTTCAGTTGATCCGGGGTGTAGGCGCTGAGGCTTTGCTCAAGCAGGTGCTTGCCACTTTCGGTAATGCGACCGTTGGCGAGAAACTCGCTGGCATCCCCGCAAACCGCCACCGCATGGTCAAGCACGCTGGTTTTCGGCAGTGTGCAGCCATATTGGCGGCCCAGCTGGAAGCTCAGGTCGACGATGTCCAGCGAGTCGGCACCGAGGTCTTCGACGATGCTGCTGTTTTCTTCGATGTCATTCGCATCCATCACCAACAACTGTGCGAGGATTTCGCGAGTGCTGGCAACGACATGTTCCAAGTCCAATGGATTGTTCATTTCTATCTCCCTATATGTCGTGACTACTTCATGAATTCGACTTATGAAAAGTAACTTTTCCCACAGCAACTTCTCACGCGGCGGGAATCTAAACTCTGCCCTTAAGGGGAGAGTCAACGAACTATTCAAGGTTTTTTTACAACTCGAAAAAAGTCTGCAACCCCCCACTGAAACCGCACCTCCTTGGTGCGGTGAGCGACTTATTTACTTAACAAAGACGGGGTATGGTGGGGCGCCCGCGGTATCAGGCAGGTTGACTATCGAAAGCAACTAAGGACGCAACGGAACAGACGTACTAAAAGTAAAAACCAGACAAGTAAAATAGTTATAACTTCATAGCCTTTGTTTTAGATCAATACTGCCGTTAATTGATTTTGCTGGAAGGTTTACGTCTCCATCCATAAATCTGGCAGCGTTTATGGATATCTGCATGTCGAGCACAGACATCTGGGCAGAAGCACGGCGCTATAGGGTGCAGCTTCCGTTTGATCGCCTTGTCTGGAGCCGACACATGACCGCCCCTATTACCGTTCTACGCGACACTCATCCGCTGCCGGTACTCGATGCCTGCAAATGGGAAAAACTCGAAGGCGACCCGCACACCGTTAACCTCAACGCCTACACCAGCGAAGACGGCAGCAAGATCATGGGTACGTGGATCTGCACCCCGGGCAAATGGCGCGTCGATTATGTGAAGTGGGAGTACTGCCATTTCCAGGAAGGCTACTGCGTGATTACTCCGGACGGCATGGCGCCGATCCACCTGCGTGCTGGCGATATTTTCGTGGTTGAGCCGGGGATGAAAGGCACGTGGGAAGTGGTCGAGACCGTGCGTAAATATTTCGTGTTTGCCTGATGCAAAAAAGCCGGGAGATCACCCGACGTGATTTCCCGGCAAACAATTTCTGATATACGCAATTCCCCTGTGGGAGCGAGCCTGCTCGCGAAAGCGGACCGTCAGTCACTTCCTTGTTGAAGCAACCGCCGTCATCGCGAGCAGGCTCGCTCCCACAGTTTGTTCAGCGCTGCCCTTCAATTGCAGGCTTGCGATAGCTGTTGATGATCGCCGAGAAGTCTTTCCCGCCGTCACCGCGCTGGCTCATCGCCTGATACAACTGCTGCGCCACCGCGCCGAGCACCACCGGTTGGTGCGCCTGACGCGCCGCTTCGGTCGCCAGCCCCAGATCCTTGAGCATCAGTTCCGCACCGAACCCACCGGTATAACCACGCGAGGCCGGCGCCGTTTCGACGATGCCCGGCCACGGGTTGTACATCTCCGAACTCCAGCAACGCCCGGTCGAGCTGTTGATGATCCCGGCCAGCACCGAGGTGTCGATGCCCAACGCATCGCCCAGCGCCATCGCTTCGCTGACACCGACCATCGAGATCGCCAGTAGCAGGTTGTTGCAGATCTTGGCGATCTGCCCGGTGCCGACTTCGCCGCAATGCACAATGTTGCGGCCCATTTGCGCCAGCACCGGTTGCAGGGTGGCGAACAGTTGCGGGGTGGCGCCAACCATAAAGGTCAGCGTGCCGGCAGTCGCACCGCCAGTACCACCGGACACCGGCGCATCGGCCATGGCCACGCCTTGTTTCGCCGCAGCGGCAGCCACATCGCGAGCGGTCTGCGGATCGATGGTGCTGCAATCCACCGCTGGCACACCTTGGCGGATGCCAGCCAGCACACCGTCCTCACCGAGCCAGACACTGCGCACATGCACCGCCGCCGGCAGCATGGTGATCACCAGTTCGGCATCTTCAGCAGCTTCACGGGCCGAAGCACGAATGCTGCCGCCCAGTTGCTCCAGTTCCGCCAGCACGGTTTTGTTCAGGTCGACCAGACTCAGCGAGTGGCCGGCCTTGATCAGGTTGCGTGCCATTGGCGCGCCCATATTGCCCAGACCGATAAATGCGATTTTCATGGTCGATTCCTCAGCGCAGGTTAATGGTGGTGTTTACACCGTCGTTGACGCTGTCGTCATCGAACCAGCGCGCCGTGACTGTTTTGGTCTGCGTGTAAAACTGCACCACTTGCTTGCCGTACGGACCAAGGTCGCCGAGTTTCGAACCGCGCGAACCGGTAAAGCTGAAGAATGGCACCGGCACTGGAATCGGGATGTTGATGCCGACCTGGCCGACGTCGATTTCCGTCTGGAATTTACGCGCCGCCGCACCGCTCTGGGTGAACAGGCCAGTGCCATTGCCGAACGGGTTGGCGTTGACCAGCGCAATCGCCTGATCAAGGGTGTCGACTTCCAGCACCACCAGTACCGGGCCGAAGATTTCCTGGGTGTAGATCTGCATGTCGGTGGTCACGCCCGAGAACAGGGTCGGGCCGACAAAGTTGCCTTGCTCGTAGCCCGGCACCTTGATGTCGCGGCCGTCCAGTTCCAGCTTGGCGCCTTCCTTGATGCCGCTTTCGATCAGATCGAGAATTCGTGCTTTGGCTTTTTTCGAGATCACCGGGCCGACGTCAGTGCCCGGCTCGCTGCCGGCGTTGACGGTGAGTTTCTGCGCCAGCGCTTTCAGATCCGGCAGCCATTGTTTCGCCGCGCCGACCAGCACTACCACGGAGGTGGCCATGCAACGTTGCCCGGCCGCACCGAAACCGGCGCCGACCAAGGCATTCAGCGCTTGTTCGCGATTGGCATCGGCCAGCACCACAGCGTGGTTCTTCGCGCCCATCATTGATTGCACGCG
The DNA here is from genome assembly GCF_002754355.1 of Pseudomonas sp. 29. Classification (NCBI taxonomy): domain Bacteria; kingdom Pseudomonadati; phylum Pseudomonadota; class Gammaproteobacteria; order Pseudomonadales; family Pseudomonadaceae; genus Pseudomonas; species Pseudomonas sp. 29. The sequence continues at coordinate 3,739,840 of NZ_PEEY01000001.1, read as the reverse complement.
CTTGCCGTGTTTGCCGGCCAAGTCGTAAACGTGGGTGCCGACAGCGGTCGAACCGACGAAGGACACGGCTTTAATGTCCTTGTGCGTGCACAGGCCATCGACCACATCTTTACCGCCGTGAACCACGTTCAACACGCCCGCCGGTACACCGGCCTCGATTGCCAGCTCGACCAACAGCATGGTCGACAGCGGATCCTGCTCCGAAGGCTTCAAGACAAAGGTGTTGCCGCAGGCGATGGCCATCGGGAACATCCACAGCGGAATCATCGCCGGGAAGTTGAACGGGGTGATGCCGGCGCATACACCGATCGGCTGACGCAGGGTGTAGGTATCGACGCCGCCGGCGACGTTTTCGGCGAACTCGCCCATTTGCAGCGTGCCGATAGAGCACGCGTGCTCGACCACTTCCAGGCCACGGAAAATATCGCCCTCGGCGTCGGCAATGGTTTTGCCCTGCTCGGCACTCAGGACGACGGCAATACGTTTGGAGTGCTCGCGGATCAGCGCTTGCAGCTTGAGCATGATGCGCATGCGCGCACCGATCGGAGTCAGTTTCCAAGTCTGGAAAGCGCGCTGGGCGGCGCTGACGGCGGCATCGACTTCAGCGGCGGTGGCAAACGGCACTTTGGCCAGCACCTGTTGGGTGGCCGGGTTGACGATGTCGTGCCATTCGGTGGTCTGCGACTCGACCCACTCGCCGTCGATCAGCAGTTTGACCTTCTGCAGCGTGGTGTCGTTGGGCGTAAGCGATGCGTTCATGCTGGTCTCCAGAACTTGTTTTTATCGTAGGAGCCAAGGCGAAAGGTTCGCCTTGAAATGAGGCGTGTGTCACGAATTGGTTGTCGGACTGTTTTTGGAGTATAGATGTGCAAACTTCTAATAAGAACGCACATATAAGCCCGTCCATCATGCAAAAAAACATCACCTCCCTCGGTTCGCTGAACTGGGACGACCTCAAGTTTTTCCTCGAAGTCGCCCGCACCCGCAAGGCCAGTACCGCCGCCAAACGGCTGGCTGTCGACTACACCACCGTGTCGCGGCGGATCAGTTCGCTGGAAGCGGCATTGGGCACTTTGCTCTTCGAGAAGTCGCGGACCAGCGGCTTCGTCCTGACCACCGAAGGCCAGCGTTTGCTCGGTTATGCCGAGTCGATTGAAAGCACATTGCACATGGCCTGCGAGCAGGTATCCGGCTCTGGCGTGGCACTCTCCGGGCACGTGCGCATGGGTTGCACTGAAGGCTTCGGCAGTTTTTTCATCACCCCGCAGCTGAGCCATTTCGTCGACGCCTACCCGGCGATCTCGGTGGACATCCTGCCACTGCCGCACTTCATCAGCCTGTCCAAGCGCGAGGCCGATATCGTCATTGCCCTGGAACGCCCGGAGCATGGACCGTACGTCTGCTGCAAATTATGCGACTACCGTTTGCAGCTCTACGCAACCCAGGACTATCTGGACCAACACCCACCGATCCGCCGCCCGGCCGATTTGAGCAAGCATCAATTCATCAGTTATGTGGATGACCTGGCGTTCAGCTCGGAGCTGCTGTACCTGGCGAACGTGCTGCCAGGCGCCAGTGCGCATTTGCGCAGCACCAGCGTGATTGCGCAGTTCGTCGCCGCACAGCAGGGGCGTTCTCTGGCGATTCTGCCGTGCTTCCTCGCCGCGCAGGACCCGCGCCTGCTGCCGGTGTTGCCGGAGGACATCGACATCACCCGGCAGTTCTGGATGTACTGCCGGGAGGACCTGCGCAAGCTCAAGCGGATCACCCTGTTGTGGGATTACATCCGCGAGGTGACCGAGCGTAATCAGGGCCTGCTGATGGGGCAAACCCGCGACATGAAGTTCGCCGATTAGTCGGCGCTGACCACAATCGAGACCCGGCGGTTTTCCGTGCGACCCGCTGCCGTATCGTTGGACGCCACCGGCTCTTTGCTGCCCAGGCCCTGCAGCTGGATGTTCTCGTCCTTCATGCCGACTGTGCGCAGGACGTTGGCGACACTTTTCGCACGGCGCAGGGACAGTTGCTGGTTGTAGGTTTCCTTGCCCGATGCATCGGTGTGACCATCGACGCGCACGCGCTCGATACCGACGCCCAGCAATGCCTTGCCGATGCGTTCAACGATCTCGGTGCTTTGCGTGTTCAGGCTTTCGACGTCGCTGCCAAACAGCACTTTGCCGGACAGGCCAAACTCCCAGCCCTCGTCAGTCAATTCAAAGCCCTGTTGTTTGAGGACCGCAACTTGCGCCGGGGTCAGGCCTTTTTGCGGCGCTGTCTGGCAACCGGTCAGGGCCAGTACGGCCATCAACAGCACAGCGTAAAAAGATCGAATGGTCAGTGTGGACACGAGAGTCAGCTCCTGGTTTGCACGGAATCGACCGGGTGCTCCGCCCCGGCCGTGAATTGGGCGCCGCGCGACAGGCGCTTGGCTTGATACATCGCCGCATCGGCGGCATCGAGCAAGGCCCCCGGCGTGGCACCATGATCGGGAAAAACCGCAATGCCGATACTGAGCGAGGTCACCACACTGGTGTCGCCCGGCAACGCGATGGGCATGTCCATGCTGGCGAGGATCTTGTCGGCAATTCGCTCGGCATCTTCGACCTTGTGCAGCGGCGTGAGCAGAACCGCGAACTCGTCACCGCCCAGTCGCGCCACCAGATCCTCTTCACGCAATTGCGCACGGACGCGGTTGGCCACGGCCACCAACACCGCATCACCGGCGGCGTGGCCGAAGTTGTCGTTGATGCCTTTGAAACGGTCACTGTCGAGAAACAACACGGCCACGCGCTCATCGTGTTTGCCGGCATTGCGCAACGCGCGGATCAACCGCCCTTCGAAAAAGGCGCGGTTTGGCAAACCGGTCAGGCTGTCGTGACTGGCTTGGTGAGCGAGGGTTTCATTTTCGTTTTGCAGATGGGTTTGCCACGATTCCAGTTCGTCGAGCAAGGCGTTGAAGTCATTGCCGAGGTTGTCGAGTTCGGCGATCTTCGCCGGCGGCACACGGCGGTCCAGCGCGCGTTCACTGCGTGCGGCGTGGGCGACGGCGGCCAGGCTGCGCAGGGGGCCGGTGATGCCGCGTAACTGGCGCCGCGCCAGGTAGAGCGCGACCCAGGCGCTAATCGCGGTACAGAGGATGATCCCCGCCAGACCACTGAGCAGAAAGCGCATCAGGCTACCGCCATGACCCGTGAGCAATACGCGACCGATTTCACGGTCCTGATGCTCGATCGGCAGGCTGATGGGTTTCTCCAGGACGGCGCGGGTGATCTGCATTTCCAGCTCAGAGAACAAGCCGTTTTCCGGTCGCTGCCAATGCGCGAGCAGTTGTCCCTGGCTGTCCAGCACCTGGGCATCAGCGACCTCTTCGGCGGAAGCAATCAGCGCCAGCGATTCGTTGGCGGCCGTCTTGTCGTTGAACACCACCGCAGCTTCCACGGTGTAGCTGATCGAACGGGCGATCAAGTGCAGGTTGTGATCGGCGTACACCCGTAAAGCCAGTACGCCGAGCAACGTCAGCGAAACACTGGCCATCGCCACGCCCACCAGCGCAACAATCAAATGCCCTCGGCCGATGACCGACCCCAACGTCGGGCGTTTTTCCGCTCGGAACAGTTTCATGGCGCCGCCGGTTTGCGACGCGACAATTGCAGCACGCTTGGATGAATACGCACGCCGCTGCGGGCAACAGAGTCGAGGTTGACCTCGAAAGACACCTGTTCATCGCCAACGCGTAGACAGAACAGACTGCCGACCGTGCACTGATCGCCGCCTTCGCTGATGCTCAGCACCGGATGACCGATCAGTGAAGCGAACAAGCGAGCGCGTTCATCCACCGTGAGTTTGCCGATGTACACCGCATCGCAGTCGCTGACGATGGCCGGGTTGTCGGCCAGCAGGCGACGTACGGTCACCGGCCGGCCGGTGGCTTGAGTGGTGCCTTTGACCAGATCATCGGTGTATTCGGTGGGGCCGACGATGCACAAGCGCAATTGCGCCGGTTCCACCGGCCAGCGCGCGTAGCTGAGAATGCCAAGAACAACCTGAGTGACAGATTTGGCCCGTTGTTCGGCCATGCCCGTCGGCGCTTGCGACTGTGCGACAGCCGCACCCGTCAACAACCAGAGCAGACCGACAAGCAACGCGTGCTTGCAGACAACTACGCGCTCTGTCGCCCAGACAGACACCTTCATGCAGGGATTCTCTTGGATCGTAGCGAAATGATGCCGCAACGATAGCACAGCACTGGAACGCCAGCGAGACAGCGACCCCTGACCGGTCGGTCAGTAATCGCCGTCAATCGTCTGGATTTTCACCCCCGAGGCACGGCGCCCTCTTCCAGTTCCAGCATCAGCCCACTCAGGCGTTTGACCTTGCGCTGCACTGCTTCCTCGAACACCCCCGGGCGGGATTCGATCAGGGTGAACCAGTGCTTGGCGCGGGTGATACCGGTGTAGATCAATTCTTTGGTCAGCACCGGGTTCAAGGCATCCGGCAGGATCAGCGCCGTGTGGGCAAACTCCGAGCCCTGGGACTTGTGTACCGTCATGGCGTAGACGGTTTCAACGTCGTTCAGGCGGCTGGGCAGTACAAAGCGCACGCCGCCCTGGCCGTCGTTGCGCGGGAACGCCACGCGCAATACCGGTTTTCCCGCGTCCGGCCCTTCGCGCTCGGGCAGCTTGAGGGCGATCCCGATGTCGCCGTTCATCAAGCCCAGACCGTAATCGTTGCGAGTCATCAGAACCGGACGGCCTTCGTACCATTGCTGATCGTTTTCAATCAGACGTGCTTTGAGCAATGCGGCGGTGATGCGCTGATTCAGACCTTCGACGCCCCACGGCCCTTTGCGCACGGCGCACAGCAACTGGAAAGTGTCGAAAGCTTGCAAGACTTCGCGGGCCCAAACGACCCAGTCCGGATGTTCGAGGGGCCGAGCCGAGGGTGGGCGCTGGTCACGCAGCACACTCAGATAATGGCGGTAACCCTGCGGGCCGTTGCCGTGCCCCTCCAGCAACAGACGCTCCAGCTTGTGATCCTGTTCGCCCTTGAGCGGCAACGAATACACGTCGTCATAGTGTCCGGCGGTGAGCAACTGACGCGCTTCATCCGGCAACTGTTGATTGACCCGACGCGCGAGCTGACCGATCCCGCTGCCCTCGCCGAAGCGCCGGGAGTGGCGCAGCATGACCACTTGCTGGGCCAGCGGGTGGGCGCCTTCGACGTCTTCATGCAAGCCGCTGTCCTGCAACGACTCACCGCTGACCGACTCCAGCCACTGTCGGGTCTGCGGGCTGTACCAGCCACCCTCGGCGTCACGGCACAAATCCCCCAGCACAGCGCCGGCCTCCACAGAGGCCAGTTGGTCCTTGTCACCCAACAAAACCAGGCGTGCATGGGGTGGCAAGGCATCGAGCAGATTGGCCATCATTTCCAGGTCGATCATCGAGGCTTCGTCGACCACCAGCACATCCAGTGGCAAACGATTGCCGGCGTGGTGGCGGAAATGGCGGGTGCCGGGACGGCTGCCCAGCAGACGATGCACGGTGGTGACGTCACAAGGAATCTTCGCCCGCACCTCTTCGGTGACTTTCAGCGACTGCACCTGTTGGCTGATGGACTCGGTCAACCGCGCCGCGGCCTTGCCTGTCGGTGCCGCCAGACGAATCCGCAGCGGATGACCGGTAGCGACTGCGGGTGCTTGCAGCAGGGCCAGCAAACGCACGACCGTAGTGGTTTTGCCGGTCCCCGGCCCCCCGGTGACGATGCTGAAGGCACCACGAGTCGCAATGGCGCAGGCGAGTTTCTGCCAGTCGATCACCTCACCCGTTCTCGCTGATCCGAACAGTTCGTTCAAGCGCTGCGGCAGATCGTCCGGTGTTGGTTCGACTTGCTGCAGGCGCTCGCGCAACGCCGTATCAATGCGCCGTTCGTAGGTCCAGTAGCGTCGCAGATACAGACGTTTGCCCGACAATACCAGCGGGCGTTGCTGTGCGAAATCGCTGGTATCCGCCGCCAGCGCGACCAAAGAGCTGCCGGCCAAAACCTTGCACCAGTGAGCACCGTCGAGCGCCTCAAGCAATTGCGACGGCAGCAACAGCACACCGCCTTGCACGTCGCCTTCGGGGGGCAGCGACAGCGCGAAGTCAGGAGCCTTCAGGGTTTCGTACAGATCAAGACAGACATGACCGTGGCCCAGTTGATGGCTGGTCAGGGCGGCAGCCAGCAGCACCAGCGGATCGGTGTCGCGCTCAAGTTCGTGCAGGAACGCGACGAACGCTTTGTCCAGCGCACGCAGCCAGCCACGCTCGACCCAACGAGTCAGCAATATCAACAGGTCATCGGCGCGAGTCAGCGGCGAAAGCCTCGACAGGCTGTCGGCTGCCAACGGCGTGGGGAGCAAATCGGCAAAGGTGCGGCTCATAGCAGGACTCCCTGTTCCCAGGCGGGTTCGGACTTGGGTTCAGGTTTTCCTTGAAACATACGGTCGAGACGCTCGATCAGTTCACGGGGTGGACGGGCGAAATACACACCACGACTATCAGCACGCGTGCCACGCAGGAACAGATACAACGCGCCGCCGACATGTCGGTCGTAATCGTAATCAGGCAGCCGCGCCTTGAGCTGGCGATGCAACGCCAGCAGGTACAACACGTATTGCAGGTCATAGCGGTTGTCGAGGATCGACTGTTCCATGGCCTGCTCGGTGTAGGCCTGATCATCCACACCTAGCCAGTTGGATTTGTAGTCCGCCACGTAATAACGGCCATCGTGTTCAAAGGTCAGGTCGATGAAGCCTTTGAACATGCCGTTGAGTTGCACCGGTTCGGCTGCCACGCGGGCCACGCCCCGATGCGTATGCTGACGCACCAGTTCGTCGAGTTTGACTACATCGACTTTATGGCTGGCGAACCAGAACTCCATCTCGACCCGATACTGCTTCAGTTGTTCGAGTACAACCGGTGGCTGCCCGCCGGCAATCGGCAGTGGCGATTTGAGCAAATGCTGCAACCAGTCACTCAAGGTGGTGATCCAACCCTCCCAACCGCGCAGGTTGCAGCGTCGGGCAATCGCATCCTCCAGCGCCTCGCGGGAAACGGCAAAGCCGTCATCTCCGGCCCATTCCAGCAAACCGTGGAGAAACGTTCCGGGATTGGGGCCGCGCGGAAAGCGGTGAATATCGGCACCGCCGGCAATGATTTCCCGTGGAGCATCGGGGTCGAGGCGTTCGTCATCAAACAGCTTTTGCGCTTGCGGGCTGTCCGGTGCTTCATCGCTGCCGCCACTCAACACGTCGCTGATGCGCAGAGCGCTGTAGGAGGCGATCCACCAGTTTTCGCTGGCCTTGCGCTTGGGCAACAGTGTGGCACTCAGCACGGCGTCATTGCGTGGCGGCTGGTAATGCTCGTCAGTGGGTTGGGGCATTTCATCGATATGGATATCCGGGCAATCCTGTTGCAGATCTTGCAGCCAGCGTTTCAGTTCGCTGGACTCGCCAAGCGATGCGCCACCACCAAGCAGATAACCCAGCGCCGAGAGGTGCAGCACCGAGCTGTTGTTATTGCCCCGCTTGAGATCCGTCACGCCCAACCAGCAGGCATGTTGTGCGCGAGTCAACGCAACGTAGAGCAAGCGCAAGTCTTCGGCCAGACGCTCATCGTCCGCTTGCGCTACCAACTCGGCAGTTGGTTTCAAACTCATCTGAGCCTTGCCCTCTGCATCGTGGTAATGCAGTGGCAGGCGACTGCCATCCACGGGTTTTGCCGAACAAATGAACGGCAAGAACACCAATGGATATTCCAGGCCTTTGGACTTGTGGATGGTCACGACCTTGACCAATTGCTCATCACTTTCCAGACGCAGAATCTGCTCTTCGCCGGCCTGGCCAGACACTGCCAGCAGTTCAGCCAGATGGCGAATCAGCGCTTGTTCACCGTCCAGCTCCGCTGCTGCTTGCTGCATCAATTCCGACAGGTGCAAAAGGTTGGTCAGGACACGCTCGCCATCGGTGCGCGTCATCAAGGTTTGCGGCAGATGGAAGTCGTGCAGCAGGCGGCGCAACATCGGCAGCACGCCTTGCTTGCGCCATAGCTCGCGATAGCCACGGAACTGCATGACCCGGGTTTCCCAGACCAGTTCGTCCTGGTTCAGACGTTCCAGTTCGGCCAATGGCAGGTTCAGAGTGATGCAGGCCAATGCGGCTTTCAGGGAGCGTTCGACATCCGGCTCGGCACAGGCCTTGAGCCAGGACAACAGGTCGTGGGCTTCTTGTGCCGCGAATACCGAATCCTTGTCCGACAGATAAACGCTGCGCACGCCACGGGCGGCGAGTTCTCCGCGCACGGCCTGGGCTTCTTTGCCGTCGCGCACGAGAATCGCGATGTCGGACGGCCTCAGGCCTCTGAAGTCTTTGCCGTCCTGAATGAACCCTGCGCTAGCGTTTTGCCCACCATTGAGCAGCGAGGTGATTTCGCTGGCGCACGCTGCCGCCAACTGCTGACGATAGACCGCACCCGACAGTGGCTGGTCGGTGGACAAGTGCCAGACATTCAACGCCGCGACAGCTTGCCCGGCAACTTGCAGCTGTTCCTTGCGACCTTGAGATTCGACGGGGAGGAACGGCACCGGGTTGTCGCCGTTTTTCTCGCGGAACAAAAACGCCCCGCGGCCCTGCTCTCGGGACTCGGCGCGTGCGAAAACATGATTGACCGCGTTGACCATGCCGTGGCTGGAACGGAAGTTGGTGCCCAGCGTATGCAGCCGGCCAGTGGTGGCCTGACGCGCACGCAGGTAGGTATAGATGTCTGCACCGCGGAAAGCGTAGATCGCCTGCTTCGGATCACCAATCAGGAACAGGCCGGTTTCAGGACTATTGTCTTCGATGCGATAGATGCTTTCGAAGATTCGATACTGCACCGGGTCGGTGTCCTGAAACTCATCGATCAGCGCGACCGGGAACTGCTCGCGAATCAACGTCGCAAGACGTTCGCCTCCGTCGGATTGCAGAGCGGCATCCAGGCGCAACAACATGTCGTCGAAGCCCATCTCGGCGCGACGCCGCTTCTCTTCTTCAAAGCGCGCGCCTACCCATTTGGCGGCATGTTGCAACACTGCGGCATCAGGGGTTGGCAATGCATCGAGGCTCGACTTGAGCTTTGGCATCGCGTCCAGGCCGGGGTGACTGGGAGCTTGGCCTTTCCACGCTTCGGCCATCCCGTCGGGAGTCAGTCGGGTGAAACCGGTGCCGATATCCAGTTGCTCCAGGGACTCATCTTCGGCCCATGCCTTGAGCTTTTCGAACCACGGTTCGAAGTAACGCGCCTGCATCTTGCGACCGTCGACAGTTTTGCTCGCAACACCTTGATGACAGATGGCGAGCAATTCGTCTGCCCACTGACGCCATGGCATTTTCAGCTCGATCAGCGCGGCACGGCGTTCTTGCAGACATTCATCGATCAGCTCCGCAGGCGCCTTGCCCTCGTCGCTGTCACGCTCGCTGGCGAACAGGCCGCGCACGCGAGGCAACAACGCCGCCGGCCCACCCCAATTGCTGCGAACCCAATTCAAGGCATCGCCCTGCATCGGGTAACAGAACAGCCGCCAGTAATCGCGCAGCACTTCGCCGAGCAACTCGCTGTGATCGGTTTCCAGGGATTGGGTGAACAAGCTGCCGCTGTCGAACGCATGCTCACGCAGCATGCGCTGACACCAACTGTGGATCGTCGAGACAGCTGCCTCGTCCATCCATTGCGCGGCGACATCGAGGCGGTTGGCGCAACCGGGCCATTGTGGGGAGTCGAATTGATCACGCAATTCGGCGATCAGCGCGTCGGGCGCAGGCGTTTCGTCACGAAAGAATCGAGCGGCCTCAGCCAGACGCGTGCGTATGCGCTCCCGCAGTTCCTTGGTCGCGGCATCGGTGAAGGTCACCACCAGAATCTGTGGTGGCAACAATTCTCGGCCGAATCCACACGCCTCGTCACCATGCCCGAGGATAAGCCGCAGATACAAAGCCGAAATGGTAAAGGTTTTACCGGTACCGGCACTGGCTTCGATCAACTGGCTGCCCTGTAGCGGGAATGCCAGTGCGAGGGGTGTCTTGGTACTCATGCGCGAGCCCCTTCGGTGGACAGCGAACGCCAGGGCGCTTCAAACAACGGGCGATACAAGGCGTCACACCAACCGGAGAACGTCTCATCGGCAAGCAATGCCTCAAAATCGGCAAATTGCCGTGACAACGCCGGGCTCTCGCGGCGCTCGCCTTCGCTGGTCTGCCCGTCACCTTCATAGGCTTTACGCGCGGCCGCTTCGGCCTTCAGCGGGTCGCTCTGAGCGAGCCACGCGAAGGCAGTTTTTACCGCGATCGGCAGTGGCTGACGCATCCCGGCCTGCCAGGCGAGGAGCAAATCACCGAGGAAACGTACCGCTCGATCCGGCTCCATCGGTTCAAGCAGCAGCGTGTCATCGCTGGCCACCAATGCGGTGCTCAGGGAAAGTCCACTGGCGCAGGCCACCAGATGATTGACCCAGGGTTTGGTCAGGCGATGCCATTTTCGGCTTTTGATCGAGCCAATGCTGTTGGGAATGGTCGTGACCGACAACAGGCCACTGTCGGCGCGCTGATGCAAACCGGCGAGCCAGCCTTCGAGTCGCAAGCCCTGCAATTCAAGGTTGACCGGCGTGGCACTGCTCAACGGGGTCGGCCACAATGTCAGCAGTTGCTGATAACGCTGCAGTAGATCCGGCAGAGGTTCGATCAGCTCTCGCTGCAGGCACTCGCCAAACCCGGCCATTGGCAACAGACCGCTGTCTTGCAGACGTCGTGCCTGGGCAGTCAGCGCCTGTTCGACATTGTCCGGTTGCCTGAGAGCAGCTTCGAGCAGGCTGTCGCTGAGCGTGTAACGCTGCAATGCGTCCAGCACGAAGGGTTCTTCATCGGCCAGGGGGGCTTCGGCCGCTTCGAAATACACCTTGAGGCGTTGCGTGAAAAAATGCCGGACCGGGTTGCGCAAAAAGTCCTGCAACAACGCTAGGCTCAACGGGTCTTCTTGCACATAAGGAGTGAGTAACTGCGCTTCGTTTTGAGGCTCATGCTGTTGATGCAGAACCTGCCATTCGCTGGCATAGCTGAAGAGTTGGTCGCCCTCATGAAAATAGCGCGCACTGAACGGTTGCAGCGGGTGCTCTTGCGTCATGGCACTCAACAGATCGCGATTTTCGTCGAGCAATCGCCAACCGCTGGCGAGGTGATCGCGCAGTTGGCCAATCAACACGGAGGCCGGTCGTTCACTGTTGTCGCGGATGCTGCGCCCCACCCAACTGATGTACAGCTGATTGCGCGCCGACAAAAGCGCCTCAAGCAAAAGATAACGGTCATCTTCACGTCGTGAGCGATCTCCCGGACGGTAGTCGCTGCCCATGAGGTCGAAGTCCAGCGGCGGCTGCGCGCGGGGATAGTCGCCGTCGTTCATCCCCAGCAGGCAGACCAGTTTGAATGGAATGGCGCGCATGGGCATCAGCGTACAAAAATTCACGGCACCGGCCAGAAACCGCTGAGACAAACGCCCTTGGTCCAGGCCGGCGAGCCAGGCTTCACGAACCACGGTCAGTGGTAGCTCATCCGCCAGACCTACAGCCTCACAGGTTTCCAGCCAGGTTTCGCGCAGCTCTTCGAGTTGGGTCAACAAGTAGTCGTCATGCTCGTTACTGGCCTTGAAGAACAGTTGCATCAGCGCTTGCAAACGGTATCCCCACTCCTTGGGTTGAGCGGGTTGGGTGAGCTGCTGGTGGGCCAGTTCCAGCGCATCGAGCAGAGCCACCAACGGCCCGATCAGTGCGGCGTCGAGTCCGCCGATCTCATCGTAGGGTTCAATCCCTTCGCATGCATTGGCACTGCCGACGGCGTAGCCCAGAAGCATGCGACGCAGACCGAAATGCCAGCTGTTTTGCTCAAGCTCGTCGGGTAAACCCAGACCCGCTCGCTGCTCGGCATTCATGCCCCAACGCACGCCCGCGCCTTCGATCCAGCGATGCAGTGTCGGCAGGTCGCGCTCTTCTACACCAAAGCGAGCGCGGAGTGCAGGAACGTCGAGCAGGTCGAGAATTTCACTGACCGGGAAACGACTGTCGGGAAGCTTGAGCAGGTGTTCGACCGCGATCAGCAGTGGATCACGGCCACGTTGCCCCTGATCCGCCAACGTGAAGGGAATAAACCGCGAATCATGCCGGTCAAGCTGACCAAATACTGCGCGGATATGCGGGGCATAGCTATCGACGTCAGGCACCATGACGATCACATCGCGCGGACGCAGATCCGGGTTGGCACTGAAGCGTGCGAGGAGCTGGTCATGCAGTATTTCGACTTCACGTTGTGCGCTGTGGGCAATATGAAAGCGGATCGACTCGTCCTGTGCCAGATCGACAGCAGGCCAGTGCTCACGGGTTTCGTTGAGTGGGCGCAACTCCAGGATATCGTCCTGGAGTTGATTGAGCAGATTGTGCGGCTGAGTTTCGCTGAACAGGTCTATGCGGCCGTCGCGAAAAGCCGCCCGATAGCTATTGGGATCGTCATAACTGTCGAGCAGGTTGATGTAGTCCCGGCCCTGTTTGCCCCACGCAGCCAATAGTGGATGGGCGTGTTGATGCAGTGTTTCAGGATCCAGCACTGCTGGCATTCCGGTCTTGCGCGATTGCCGTTTGTATTGATGGCGCAGCAGATCCTTGTCGGCGACAATGTCGGCCCAATGGTGCCGGCACGGGTTGTGTACACACAGCAGAACCTGACTGAAACGCGCGAGCCCGGCCAGCGCTTCAAGTACTTGGGCTGGCAGCGAAGAAATCCCGAAAACGATCACTCGCGAAGGCAATCCCGCAGGTGCTTCGTTGAGGTTGTTGATGCGCTCAATAAACCGTTGATGAACGCCGGCACGACTCTGCGCCATACCTTGCTCACCCACGTCATCCAGCAGCGCACGCCACAGTTCTGCCTGCCAGCAACTGGTCGGGGGCAGTGGTTTTACTTCACCTCTGACAGTGCGCAATTGATGCCGGCCTTCGGCCCAGTCTTCCAGCCAGTCGGCCCGGTACACCTGATATTGGTCGAACAGATCCGCCAAGCGTTCGGACAATTGATAGCGCTTGCGCAGGTCGGTGTCATGGGTAAGGAAGCGTTGCAACGGCTCGAAATGCGGGCGATCAATGACCTGTGGCAGCAGACGCATAAGGCGCCAGGTCAGCGGGGCCTTATCGAGCAGGGATTTGGGAGGAATTTCATCTCGACCCAATACCATGCGGTAAAGCTGCCACATGAAACTGCCCGGCAGTTGCACATCTATCGCGGCAGCAATACCGCAACCTCCGAGATCGTCGTCCTCTGGATCTTCAGCCAAGGCCAATTTGAGCCACTGGGCAATACCGTTGCTCTGCACCAGAGCGATTTCGTTTTCCAGCGGGGCCAGTGGATAGCGCCGCATTATGCTGATCACAAGGCTGCGCAGTTCGTCCAGACTATTGCTCTGGACCACCATGAATGCAGCGTTGAGGGACTGGGCGTCCGGCATAAGGGTTTCCTTGGAGAAGTACAAAAGCCAGGGCAGAACCTTAGCATTGTCGACAGGGTATGACAGCCGGACGACATCCTTGAATGCTGTACGAACTTTCCTGCGGGCAAAACAAAACCCCAACTGCTTTCGCAATTGGGGTTTCGGAATTTAATCTTGACGATGACCTACTCTCACATGGGGAAACCCCACACTACCATCGGCGATGCATCGTTTCACTGCTGAGTTCGGGATGGGATCAGGTGGTTCCAACGCTCTATGGTCGTCAAGAAATTCGGGTACTGACTCGTGACCTTGTGGTCTCGCTTCAGCAAATTGGGTATGTGACAGCTTTCGGCGTTTGTGAACATCGAACTTTCGGTTCGTTTCGTCTTCACACACCGCAATCTGGTCTCTTCGACGCAAATTGCTTGGGTGTTATATGGTCAAGCCTCACGGGCAATTAGTATTGGTTAGCTCAACGCCTCACAGCGCTTACACACCCAACCTATCAACGTCGTAGTCTTCGACGGCCCTTCAGGGAACTCAAGGTTCCAGTGAGATCTCATCTTGAGGCAAGTTTCCCGCTTAGATGCTTTCAGCGGTTATCTTTCCCGAACATAGCTACCCGGCAATGCCACTGGCGTGACAACCGGAACACCAGAGGTTCGTCCACTCCGGTCCTCTCGTACTAGGAGCAGCCCCTCTCAAATCTCAAACGTCCACGGCAGATAGGGACCGAACTGTCTCACGACGTTCTAAACCCAGCTCGCGTACCACTTTAAATGGCGAACAGCCATACCCTTGGGACCGGCTTCAGCCCCAGGATGTGATGAGCCGACATCGAGGTGCCAAACACCGCCGTCGATATGAACTCTTGGGCGGTATCAGCCTGTTATCCCCGGAGTACCTTTTATCCGTTGAGCGATGGCCCTTCCATACAGAACCACCGGATCACTAAGACCTACTTTCGTACCTGCTCGACGTGTCTGTCTCGCAGTCAAGCGCGCTTTTGCCTTTATACTCTACGACCGATTTCCGACCGGTCTGAGCGCACCTTCGTACTCCTCCGTTACTCTTTAGGAGGAGACCGCCCCAGTCAAACTACCCACCATACACTGTCCTCGATCCGGATAACGGACCTGAGTTAGAACCTCAAAGTTGCCAGGGTGGTATTTCAAGGATGGCTCCACGCGAACTGGCGTCCACGCTTCAAAGCCTCCCACCTATCCTACACAAGCAAATTCAAAGTCCAGTGCAAAGCTATAGTAAAGGTTCACGGGGTCTTTCCGTCTAGCCGCGGATACACTGCATCTTCACAGCGATTTCAATTTCACTGAGTCTCGGGTGGAGACAGCGCCGCCATCGTTACGCCATTCGTGCAGGTCGGAACTTACCCGACAAGGAATTTCGCTACCTTAGGACCGTTATAGTTACGGCCGCCGTTTACCGGGGCTTCGATCAAGAGCTTCGCGTTAGCTAACCCCATCAATTAACCTTCCGGCACCGGGCAGGCGTCACACCCTATACGTCCACTTTCGTGTTTGCAGAGTGCTGTGTTTTTAATAAACAGTCGCAGCGGCCTGGTATCTTCGACCGGCATGAGCTTACGGAGCAAGTCCTTCACCCTCACCGGCGCACCTTCTCCCGAAGTTACGGTGCCATTTTGCCTAGTTCCTTCACCCGAGTTCTCTCAAGCGCCTTGGTATTCTCTACCCAACCACCTGTGTCGGTTTGGGGTACGGTTCCTGGTTACCTGAAGCTTAGAAGCTTTTCTTGGAAGCATGGCATCAACCACTTCGTGTTCTAAAAGAACACTCGTCATCAGCTCTCGGCCTTAAGATCCCGGATTTACCTAAGATCTCAGCCTACCACCTTAAACTTGGACAACCAACGCCAAGCTGGCCTAGCCTTCTCCGTCCCTCCATCGCAATAACCAGAAGTACAGGAATATTAACCTGTTTTCCATCGACTACGCTTTTCAGCCTCGCCTTAGGGACCGACTAACCCTGCGTCGATTAACGTTGCGCAGGAAACCTTGGTCTTTCGGCGTGGGTGTTTTTCACACCCATTGTCGTTACTCATGTCAGCATTCGCACTTCTGATACCTCCAGCAAGCTTCTCAACTCACCTTCACAGGCTTACAGAACGCTCCTCTACCGCATCATCCGAAGATGATACCCGTAGCTTCGGTGTATGGTTTGAGCCCCGTTACATCTTCCGCGCAGGCCGACTCGACTAGTGAGCTATTACGCTTTCTTTAAAGGGTGGCTGCTTCTAAGCCAACCTCCTAGCTGTCTAAGCCTTCCCACATCGTTTCCCACTTAACCATAACTTTGGGACCTTAGCTGACGGTCTGGGTTGTTTCCCTTTTCACGACGGACGTTAGCACCCGCCGTGTGTCTCCCATGCTCGGCACTTGTAGGTATTCGGAGTTTGCATCGGTTTGGTAAGTCGGGATGACCCCCTAGCCGAAACAGTGCTCTACCCCCTACAGTGATACATGAGGCGCTACCTAAATAGCTTTCGAGGAGAACCAGCTATCTCCGAGCTTGATTAGCCTTTCACTCCGATCCACAGGTCATCCGCTAACTTTTCAACGGTAGTCGGTTCGGTCCTCCAGTTAGTGTTACCCAACCTTCAACCTGCCCATGGATAGATCGCCCGGTTTCGGGTCTATTCCCAGCGACTAGACGCCCTATTAAGACTCGCTTTCGCTACGCCTCCCCTATTCGGTTAAGCTCGCCACTGAAAATAAGTCGCTGACCCATTATACAAAAGGTACGCAGTCACAGAACAAAGTCTGCTCCCACTGCTTGTACGCATACGGTTTCAGGATCTATTTCACTCCCCTCTCCGGGGTTCTTTTCGCCTTTCCCTCACGGTACTAGTTCACTATCGGTCAGTCAGTAGTATTTAGCCTTGGAGGATGGTCCCCCCATATTCAGACAAAGTTTCTCGTGCTCCGTCCTACTCGATTTCATGACTAAGAGATTTTCGCGTACAGGGCTATCACCCACTATGGCCGCACTTTCCAGAGCGTTCCGCTAATCTCAAAGCCACTTAAGGGCTAGTCCCCGTTCGCTCGCCACTACTAAGGGAATCTCGGTTGATTTCTTTTCCTCAGGGTACTTAGATGTTTCAGTTCCCCTGGTTCGCCTCTTGCACCTATGTATTCAGTACAAGATAACCATCTTATGATGGCTGGGTTCCCCCATTCAGACATCTCCGGATCAAAGTCTGTTTGCCGACTCCCCGAAGCTTTTCGCAGGCTACCACGTCTTTCATCGCCTCTGACTGCCAAGGCATCCACCGTATGCGCTTCTTCACTTGACCATATAACCCCAAGCAATCTGGTTATACTGTGAAGACGACATTCGCCGAAAATTCGAATTTCTCAATTAAGAGAACTCACAAATTTTACCTTAGCCTGATCCGTTACCAGTGAAAGTAACGTTCAGTCTATCTTTCTATCACATACCCAAATTTTTAAAGAACGAACTAGTCAAAGACTAGAAATCAACATTCACCATCATCATGATGGAATGCTCATTTCTAAGCTTTATACAAGAGAAGCAGTAGTGGTGGAGCCAAACGGGATCGAACCGTTGACCTCCTGCGTGCAAGGCAGGCGCTCTCCCAGCTGAGCTATGGCCCCGTATTTCTACAGGCGTTTCCCACACAAAATTGGTGGGTCTGGGCAGATTCGAACTGCCGACCTCACCCTTATCAGGGGTGCGCTCTAACCAACTGAGCTACAGACCCAATTTCGGGCTGCTTCTTTCGTCTTCTTCAATGAATCAAG
>NZ_PEEY01000001.1:3020000-3720000 GCF_002754355.1 Pseudomonas sp. 29 | reverse complement strand
CTCTTCTTTATAGATGCGCATCTCTGGGGTGACGTTGTCGAACAGACAGCCACCGAGGAAGAAGCCTTCTTCATGACCGGCCACGCTGAAACCACGACCGTCGACCACCAGGGTCGCGCCCGCTGCCACGCCGTCATCCACGTAACCGCTGACTTTGTCGCGCGCCTGACCGGTCACCAGTGGCCCCATGTCCAGACCGCACGAAGTGCCAGCACCGATTTTCAGCGCCTTGATTTGTGGAACCAGTTTGGCCACCAGTGCATCCGCTACCTGGTCCCCCACACACACGGCCACCGAGATCGCCATGCAGCGCTCGCCGCAGGAACCATAAGCCGCGCCCATCAGTGCGCTGACCGCGTTGTCCAGATCGGCATCCGGCATCAGCACGGCATGGTTCTTCGCGCCGCCCAGTGCCTGGACGCGCTTGCCGCGCTTGGTGCCTTCGGCGTAGATGTATTCAGCAATCGGCGTCGAGCCAACGAAGCTCAGCGCTTTGACTTCCGGCGCTTCGATCAACGCGTCCACCGCCGTCTTGTCACCGTGCACAACACTCATCACGCCTTTCGGCAGACCGGCCTCCAGCAGCAACTGAGCGATCAGCAGTGTCGAGCTCGGGTCACGCTCGGACGGCTTGAGGATAAAGCAGTTGCCGCAGACTATCGCCAGTGGATACATCCACAGCGGCACCATGGCCGGGAAGTTGAATGGGGTGATACCGGCAACAATGCCCAGCGGCTGGAAGTCCGACCATGCGTCGATGTTCGGGCCGACGTTGCGGCTGTACTCGCCCTTGAGGATTTCCGGGGCAGCGCAAGCGAACTCGACGTTCTCGATACCACGCTTCAGTTCACCGGCGGCGTCTTCCAGGGTCTTGCCGTGTTCTTCGCTGATCAATTGCGAGATGCGCGCTTCGTTCTGCTCCAGCAGTTGCTTGAAGCGGAACATCACCTGCGCACGTTTGGCCGGTGGCGTGTTGCGCCAGGCCGGGAACGCGGCCTTGGCGGCATCGATGGCTTTCTGGATGGTGGCCTGGCTGGCCAATGGCAGCTTGTGGATAGCCTGACCAGTGGACGGATTGAACACATCAACCGCGCGACCGTTCTCGGTCACCAGTTCGCCATTGATCAAATGCGGGATAACGCTCATCGAAAACTCCTGAATTCTTGTCCACGGGCACACGTTAAGGAGTGCCCGTTTTTGTAGGTATATATAGAAGGAAAAATCAGTCGAGCTTGTTCAGCACTTCGCCGACCGCATCGAACAGACGATCGAGGTCTTGCGGCTTGCTATTGAAGGTTGGGCCGAACTGCAGGGTGTCGCCGCCGAAGCGTACGTAGAACCCGGCCTTCCACAGGGCCATGCCGGCTTCGAACGGACGCACGATGGCGTCACCGTCACGCGGGGCAATCTGGATCGCACCGGCCAGACCGAAGTTACGGATGTCGATAACGTTCTTCGAACCTTTCAGCCCGTGCAGCGCGTTTTCAAAATGCGGTGCGACGTCTGCAACGCTCTGTACCAGGTTTTCCTTTTGCAGCAGGTCGAGAGCCGCCAGGCCAGCGGCACAAGCCACCGGGTGTGCCGAGTAGGTGTAGCCGTGTGGAAATTCCACGGCGTATTCCGGGGTCGGCTGGTTCATGAAGGTCTGGTAGATCTCGGAGCTGGCAATCACCGCGCCCATCGGGATCGCGCCGTTGGTGACTTGCTTGGCGATGCACATCAGATCCGGGGTCACGCCAAAGGTGTCGGCGCCGAACATATTGCCGGTGCGGCCGAAACCGGTGATCACTTCGTCGAACACCAGCAGGATGCTGTGCTGATCGCAGATTTCGCGCAGACGTTTCAGGTAACCCTGTGGCGGAACCAGTACACCAGCGGAACCGGCCATAGGCTCAACGAATACTGCGGCGATATTCGAAGCATCGTGCAGCTCAATCAGTTTCAGCAGTTCATCGGCCAAAGCAATACCGCCCTGCTCCGGCATGCCACGGGAGAAGGCATTGCTCGCCAGCAGCGTGTGCGGCAGGTGATCGACATCCATCATCGCCTGACCGAACAGCTTACGGTTGCCGTTGACGCCGCCGAGGCTGGTGCCGGCGATGTTCACGCCGTGGTAGCCACGGGCACGGCCGATCATTTTGGTTTTGGTCGCCTGACCTTTCAGGCGCCAGTAGGCACGAACCATTTTCACGGCGGTATCGGCGCACTCGGAACCCGAGTCGGTGAAGAACACGTGGTTGAGGTTGCCCGGGGTCAGCTCAGTGATCTTCTCGGCCAGCTGGAACGACAGCGGATGACCGTACTGGAAGCCCGGCGAGTAATCGAGGGTGCCCAATTGCTTGGAAACCGCTTCCTGAATTTCCTTGCGGGTGTGGCCGGCGCCGCAGGTCCACAGCCCGGAGAGCGAGTCGTATACCCGGCGGCCTTTGTCGTCGATCAGCCAACTGCCTTCAGCACCAACGATCAGTCGCGGGTCGCGCTGGAAGTTACGGTTGGCGGTGTACGGCATCCAGTGCGCGTCCAGCTTCAGTTGGCTGGCCAGTGGCGACGGCGCGTTTTCAGGCATGTTCATCGGGCAAAACCTCGCAGGGCATAAGCGTCAGGGAGATAAAAAGCGTTGTTGCAGCTAAATTGCCACGCGGATAAAGTCGGTGAAATCCAACTCTTCTAACCTTCAGTTAGAACTTTGCTAAACAATGAGAACAATAAGATGAGCAGCCGTCGCCCCGATCCGCTGGCCCAGGTCAGTGACTTTGATATCCGCTTGCTGCGGATTTTTCGCAGTGTGGTGGAGTGCGGCGGCTTCTCGGCAGCGGAAACCGTGCTCGGCATCGGTCGCTCGGCGATCAGCCAACAGATGAGCGATCTGGAGCAGCGCCTCGGTTTGCGTCTGTGCCAGCGTGGTCGAGCCGGGTTTTCGCTGACCGAGGAAGGTCGCGAGGTGTATCAGTCGGCACTGCAACTGTTAAGTGCGCTGGAAAGCTTTCGCACCGAAGTCAACGGTCTGCACCAGCATTTGCGGGGTGAATTGATCATTGGCCTGACCGACAACCTCGTCACCCTGCCCCACATGCGCATCACCCACGCCCTCGCCCAATTGAAAGAACGCGGGCCGGATGTGCAGATCCAGATCCGCATGATTGCGCCCAATGAAGTCGAGCAAGGCGTGCTCGATGGGCGTCTGCATGTCGGCGTGGTACCGCAGGCCAGTGCGTTGTCGGGCCTCGAATATCAGCCGTTGTACAGCGAGCGTTCACTGCTTTATTGCGCTGTTGGTCACCCGCTGTTTTATGTCGATGACAAGCAACTCGATGACGAGCGCCTGAATAGTCAGGACGCGATTGCACCGACTTTTCGTTTGCCGGCGGAGATTCAGGCGCATTACCAGGCACTCAATTGCACCGCCAGCGCCTCCGACCGTGAAGGGATGGCGTTTTTGATTTTGACCGGACGCTACATCGGTTACCTGCCGGATCACTACGCCAGCCTCTGGGTGCAGCAAGGTCGTTTGCGTGCGCTGAAATCGCAAACACGTTTCTACGACCTGAGCCTCGCATCGGTCACGCGCAAGGGCCGGCGCCCTCATTTGGTGCTGGAAAGCTTTTTGGAGAGTCTGGCGGCTACGCGTTGAAAATCCGCCGAGGCCTGCCAGCGTTGGGCCCTGGCGACAAATCTGGCAAATAACCTGAGCAAGTGGACAGCTTTTTGCAGTGCAGGATCAATCCCGATCCTTCAACAAGAAGCCTTAAGCCATGCAGCCAGATTCCGCACCGTCCAGCGACCTGATCTACGGCCTCAACGACCGCCCCAAACCCGCCGCTGCAATTCTTGCCGCACTGCAACACGTGCTCGCCAGTTTCGTCGGCATCATCACCCCGCCATTGGTGATTGGCTCGGCCCTCGGGCTGACTGCGCATTTGCCTTATCTGATCAGCATGGCCTTAATGGTTTCGGGCGTCGGCACGTTTATTCAGGCGCGGCGACCATTCGGGATCGGCGCGGGAATGATCTGTCTGCAAGGCACCAGTTTCGCCTTTCTCGGTGCGGTGCTCTCCGCTGGTTTTCTGGTCAAGCAGCGCGGCGGCAGCCCGGAAGACATTCTGGCGATGATTTTCGGTGTGTGCTTTTTCGGCGCAATCGTGCAAATCGTCCTCAGCCGCTTTATCGGGCAATTGCGCCGCGTGGTCACGCCGTTGGTGACCGGAATCGTCATCACGCTGATAGGCATCAGTCTGATCAAGGTCGGCATTACCGATCTGGGCGGAGGCTTCAATGCGCCTGACTTCGGTGCGCCGGGCAATCTGGCGCTGGGCGTGTTTGTGTTGCTGACGATCATTCTGCTCAACCGCTCGAACACGCCGTGGGTGCGTCTATCGGCGATTATTATCGGTTTGCTGCTCGGCAGCCTGGCCGCGTGGTTCAGTGGGAAACTGGTGCCACAGCCGTTGCCTGACTTGCCACTGGTGAGTTTTCCTACGCCGTTCAAGTTTGGCTTCAATTTCGACTGGACGGCTTTCCTGCCGGTCGCGCTGATTTATCTGATCAGCACCATCGAAACCGTCGGCGACCTCACTGCCAATTGCATGCTCGCTCGCCAACCGATCAGCGGCCCCTCTTATATAAGCCGCCTGCGCGGTGGCGTACTCGGCGATGGCGTCAGCTGCATGATCGCCGCGACCTTCAGCGCTTTTCCCAATACTACGTTCGCGCAGAACAACGGCGTGATTCAGTTGACCGGCGTCGCCAGCCGCTACGTCGGGCTGTACATCGGCGCGATTCTGTTTTGCCTCGGCTTGTTCCCGATGATCGGCGCGGTGCTGCAACAGATTCCGAAACCGGTGCTCGGCGGCGCGACCCTGGTGATGTTCGGCGCGGTGGCGGCTGCCGGTGTGCGCATCCTCGCGCAGTCGCCGCTGGATCGACGCAGCATGTTGATCATCGCCACGTCGTTCGGCGTCGGCCTGGGCATCGCCGCACAACCGACCCTGCTACACCTGCTGCCGAAGCTGGTGCAGAACCTGTTTGATTCGGCGATCACCAGCGGCGGCCTGACCGCAATCATCCTGTGCCTGCTGCTGCCGGAGTCGAAAACCGAGGCCGCTGAAGCGCACGCGCCGCTGAACAAGATCGAACAGGCGTAACGGTTTTTCGCGCAAGGACTTGTCGGATGCCTGTGGGTGCGCTATCAACGCAACTGGTTGCACCCACAGACAAACCCGGAAGTGCCTATGACCTTTGAAGTCCCTGCCCATGGCGGCAAACCCGCCAGCCGCATTCGTCAGAAGAACGAAGAGACCATCCTCAAAGCCGCCGAAGACGAGTTCGCTCGTCACGGGTACAAAGGCACCAGCATGAACACCATCGCGCAGAATGCCGGGTTGCCCAAGGCCAACCTGCATTACTACTTCACCAACAAGCTTGGCTTGTACGTGGCGGTGCTGAGCAACATCATCGAGTTGTGGGACAGCACCTTCAACACCCTCACCGCCGAGGACGATCCGGCCGAAGCGCTGACTCGCTACATCCGCGCCAAGATGGAATTCTCCCGCCGCCAGCCACAGGCCTCGCGGATCTTTGCGATGGAAGTGATCAGCGGCGGCGAATGCCTCAGCGAATATTTCAATCAGGATTATCGCGCCTGGTTCACTGGCCGCGCTGCGGTATTTCAAGCGTGGATCGATGCGGGCAAAATGGACCCGGTCGATCCGGTGCACTTGATCTTCCTGTTGTGGGGCAGCACTCAGCATTATGCCGACTTCGCCACGCAGATCTGCCGCGTCAGTGGTCGCAGCAAGTTGACCAAGCAGGACATGGAAGACGCCGGCAACAACCTGATCCGCATCATTCTCAAAGGCTGCGGCCTCACTCCTCCTCTATAAGACGTTTATGCCTTTCACCCTCAGCGGTTTTTGCGAGTACCGCGAAGAGATTCGCAAAAGCCGCTTTATCACCTTCGCCACGCCGATCGGCAGCCCTGCCGACGCGCAGGCGTTTTTCGAGCAGTACAGCGACCTGAACGCCTCGCACAATTGCTGGGCGTGGAAACTCGGCGATCAATACCGCAGCAATGACGACGGCGAACCGGGCGGCACGGCCGGGCGCCCGATTCTGGCGGCGATTGAAGCGCAGGATTGCGATCAGGTCGCGGTATTGGTGATCCGTTGGTACGGCGGCATTCAACTCGGCACGGGGGGTTTGGCCCGGGCGTATGGCGGGGGCGCGAACAAGTGCCTGCAGACGGCGGCCAAAATCGAATTGATCAGCCGGGTGCCGTTGAGCTGTGCTTGCGGGTTTGCCGAGTTGGCGCTGGTGAAGTTGCGGCTGGCCGATCTGGGTGGATTGGTTGTCGAAGAAAACTTCACGGCAAACGGCGTTGAGTTGAAGTTGGCGGTGGGTGAGGCGCAGATCGATGTCTTGCAAACCCAGCTAGCTGATTTGAGCCGTGGGCGGATTTTGCTGCAGCGGTGAAGCTCAGATCAAAAGATCGTCCGATCGCGGCTCGAGCGTTCCGCAGCTCCTACATTTGAAATGCGCTCCCCTGTTGGAGCTGCCGAAGGCTGCAATCTTTTGGGGCGATCCCGAATTTCCTTATTCCACAGAGTTGCCCACATCGGCTGTGCACCCGACTGTGGATAACCTGAGTACATTCCGCTGTAACCCTTCTGTCACGTGGCTTTGCGCGGTTTGTTCACTTTTCGTTCAATTCACTCGACGAAACGATAATTTCAAACAGAAACAGTCAGTTAGCGCGGTTTATCACCATTAGAAGAAAGCACCGCAGTGCTTATGCCCGGGATTGCAGCTTGCGCACAATAACTGTGGAACAAGCTGTGGATAACCCGTTCATGGCTGGCGCAGTCGCTGGATCCATCTAGCCCCCAAGGGATTGCTCGTTTTTTGATCATATCGCGACGGGCAAAACTGGCGCCCGAGCAACGGCTTTGCTCTGAATTGGTGCCATCGTCGTACGTGATTCGGTCTTCAATGCTCTATACCGAGTGCTGCCACACGCGGCCCGCTCGCGTTCCTGACTCAATGGCCAGGAAATTGCTTTATCCACAGGCACAACTCCAAGCAAGTCGAGCCTGTCATGCCAATTGCTTCCAACACCCCGCGCCTGCAACTGCGCCACATCAGCAAACGCTACCCCGGTTGTCTGGCCAACGATGCCATCGACCTGAGCATCACCCCCGGTGAAATTCACGCCCTGCTCGGTGAAAACGGTGCGGGCAAAAGTACGTTGATGAAGATCATCTACGGCGTCACCCAGGCCGACACCGGCGAGATGCTTTGGCAAGGTCAGCCGGTGAATATCCGCAACCCGGCGCAGGCGCGGCAGTTGGGGATTGGCATGGTATTCCAGCATTTCTCACTGTTCGAAACCCTCAGCGTGGCGCAAAACATTGCTTTGGCGATGGGCGCAGCAGCCGGCACGCCGAAACAACTGGAACCGAAAATTCGTGAAGTGTCGCGCCGTTATGGCATGGCGCTGGAGCCGGAGCGACTTGTCCACAGCCTGTCGATCGGCGAGCGGCAACGGGTGGAGATCATTCGTTGCCTGATGCAGGACATTCGCCTGCTGATTCTCGACGAGCCGACCTCGGTGCTGACGCCGCAAGAGGCCGACGAATTGTTTATCACCCTGCGCCGCCTCGCCGCCGAAGGCTGCAGCATTCTGTTTATCAGCCACAAACTCGCTGAAGTGCGCGCGTTGTGCCACAGCGCGACGGTTCTGCGCGGTGGGCGCGTGGCCGGGCATTGCCTGCCAGCGGAGTGCTCGGATCAGCAATTGGCGCAGATGATGGTCGGCGAAGCGGCGGCGTTGATTGGCGACTATCCGAAGGTCAGCGGCGGCGCGGCGTTTTTGCGGGTGAAGGGCTTGAGTTGGCACAACCCGGATCCGTTTAGCTGCTCGCTGACTGACATTGATGTGCAAGTGCGCAGCGGCGAAATTGTCGGCATCGCCGGGGTCGCTGGTAATGGCCAGGATGAGTTGCTGGCCCTGCTCAGCGGCGAGCAAACCTTGCCTCGGGCGCAAGCCGCGACCATTCGATTCGCCGAGCAACACGTCGCCGATTTGCGCCCGGATGCCCGCCGCAAACTGGGCCTGGCTTTCGTCCCCGCCGAACGCCTCGGGCATGGCGCGGTGCCGGAATTGAGTCTGGCGGATAACGCCCTCCTCACCGCTTTCCAACAGGGCCTGGTCAGTAACGGTTTGATCGATCGCGGTAAAGTCGAAGCCCTCGCCCAACAGATCATTCAACGCTTCGGCGTAAAAACTCCGGACACGCAAACCGCCGCGCGCAGCTTGTCCGGCGGCAATCTGCAGAAATTCATCCTCGGCCGGGAAATCCTCCAGCAACCGAAACTGCTGATCGCCGCGCACCCGACCTGGGGCGTCGACGTTGGCGCCGCCGCGACCATTCACCGTGCGCTGATCGCGCTGCGCGATGCCGGCGCGGCGATTCTGGTGATCTCCGAAGACCTCGACGAATTGTTCCAGATCAGCGACCGCCTCGGCGCGCTGTGCGATGGACGTTTGTCGGCACTGCAAGACACCAGCAAGACACAACTCAGCGACGTTGGCGGCTGGATGGCCGGCCAGTTCGACCACGCCCCTTCAGCCGCCACGGTTTAACGGAGTTATACACATGCTGCTTTCCCTCGAACCCCGTGGCCAGCAATCGCGCCTGATGCTGTGGTGCTCGCCGTTATTGGCGGCGGCGCTGACGCTCGGTTGCGGCTCGCTGCTGTTTATCGCCCTTGGTCATGATCCGCTGCAAACCTTGCACACGCTGCTGATCGCACCGGTCAGCGATTTGTATGGCGTCTCTGAATTGTTGGTAAAGGCGCTGCCGATTCTGCTCTGCGCACTGGGCTTGGCAGTGGCCTATCAGGCGCGAATCTGGAACATCGGCGCCGAAGGTCAATTGCTCCTCGGCGCACTCGCCGGCAGTGCCTTGGCGGTGAATATCATCGACCTGCAAAGCCGCTGGGCGCTGGTGTTGATTCTGCTCACCGGCACCCTCGCCGGCGCGGCATGGGCCGGGCTGACTGCGTGGTTGCGCACACGCTTCAACGCCAACGAAATCCTCACCAGCATCATGCTCAATTACATCGCGCTGAATCTGCTGCTGTTCTGCGTGCACGGGCCGCTGAAGGATCCCGCTGGGTTCAACTTTCCCGAATCGGCGATGTTCGGCGATGCCAGCCGTTTGCCGTTGTTGATGGAGGATGGCCGCGTGCACGCCGGGGTGTATTTCGCCTTGCTCGCACTGGTCGCGGTGTGGGTGTTGTTGCAGAAAAGCTTTGTCGGTTTCCAGATCAAAGTACTCGGGCTGGACAAGCGCGCGGCGGGGTTCGTCGGCTTTCGCGAGAAGCGGCTGATCTGGCTGGCGCTGTTGATCAGTGGCGGCTTGGCCGGGCTCGCGGGTGTCTGCGAGGTCACCGGACCGATTGGCCAATTGGTGCCGCAGGTGTCGCCGGGATACGGCTACGCGGCAATCACCGTGGCGTTTCTCGGACGCCTCAATCCGATCGGGATTCTGTTTTCCAGCCTGTTGATGGCGCTGCTGTATATCGGCGGCGAGAGCGCGCAAATGACCCTGAATCTGCCGCAAGCGATCACCCAGTTGTTTCAGGGAATGATGCTGTTTTTCCTGCTCGCCAGTGACGTGCTGATTCTCTATCGGCCACGCCTGAACCTGCGTTGGGTGAAGCGCACTTCGACCACTGCCGTAACCGCCGGAGCGCTGTGATGGATATCGATCTGTTGAGCAATATTTTCTACGCCATGGTGCGTTGCGGCACGCCGTTGTTGCTGGTGGCGCTGGGGGAATTGATCTGCGAGAAGAGCGGCGTGCTCAACCTCGGGCAGGAAGGGATGATGCTGTTTGGCGCGGTGATCGGTTTTATCGTCGCGCTCAACAGCGGCAACCTGTGGCTTGGCGTGTTGTTGGCGATGCTGGCCGGGATGTTGTTGTCGTCGCTGTTTGCGCTAGTGGCGTTGGTGTTCAACGCCAATCAGGTAGCGACCGGATTGGCCCTGACGATTTTCGGTGTCGGGCTGTCGACCTTTGTCGGCGCAGCTTGGGTCGGTAAACCACTGGCCGGTTTTGAGCCGTTGGCGATTCCTTATCTGAGTGAGATTCCGCTGATCGGGCGGATGCTGTTTGCTCAGGATTTGCTGGTGTATCTGTCGTTCGCGCTGTTTGCGCTGGTGGCGTGGGTGATCATCAAAAGTCGTGTCGGGTTGATCATTCAAGCGGTCGGCGAGAATCCGGATGCGGCCAGTGCAATGGGGTTGCCGGTGTTGACCGTGCGCACGTTGGCGGTACTGTTCGGCGGGGCAATGGCCGGGCTGGCCGGAGCGTATTTGTCGCTGGCGTACACGCCAATGTGGGCGGAAAACATGACCGCCGGGCGTGGCTGGATCGCCCTGGCGCTGGTGGTGTTTGCCAGTTGGCGGGTGTGGCGGTTGTTGCTCGGGGCTTATTTGTTCGGCCTCGCCAGCATCCTGCACTTGGTGGCGCAGGGGTTGGGGCTGGCGATTCCGTCGAGTTTGCTGGCGATGCTGCCGTATGTGGCGACGATTGTGGTGCTGGTGCTGTTGTCGCGCGATGCGCTGCGGACGCGGTTGTATGCGCCGGTTTCGCTTGGGCAGCCTTGGCAGTCAGGGCATTAAGAGGTGAATTCACTGCCCTCTTCGCGAGCAAGCTCGCTCCCACAGTTGACCGAGTTCACTCAGATCCCCTGTGGGAGCGAGCTTGCTCGCGAAGGCGTCCGCACAGGCAACACCTGAGCAACGCCCCACGCCAGTTCGAAGACCAGGAAAATAATCAGGATCGAACTGGCGCCATGGGCCAAGGCATATGCTTGCCAAGTCGCAAACAAAAACCGCCCCACCGCGTCATACCGTCCATAAAGCGCCTGCGGATCACGAATCCGCAGCACCGCCCACACGCACACCACCGAGCCCAGCAAATTCGCCATCAACAGGTGCACAGGCGCAAACGCCGGCAGTTCACCGGGCAAATTCAGCGCGGTCAAAAACCCATGCAAAGAGGCAAAACTCCACGGCGTGGCAAATGCCACCGTGACGATCAGGTCATACCAGGCACTGCCAAGCACCACATTGCGATACTGCGTTGAAGTCCACATCATCCATGCTCCGCAAAATTCAGGGAGCAAGCACGGTAAAGCCTGGAGTATGCTCCAGGGTCAATAGCCTTTTTGAGAGCCCGCATGCGCATCGGTGAATTAGCCCAGGCCTGCGCCGTCAGCCGTGACACTCTGCGCTTCTACGAGCAGCGTGGGCTGATAGCCGCGCAACGCCGTGCCAACGGTTACCGCGACTATCCGCCAGACATGGTGCAACTGGTGCTCTATATCAAAACCGCGCAACGCCTGGGATTTACCCTCGGCGAGATCAGTGAAAGCGTTGCCGCGCTGTGGAACGCCCCCAACCCGGACAACGCCGTGGCGCAGTTGCTGCGCGACAAACTGCAACTGATCGAAACCCGTATGCGCGAACTCGACACGCTGCGGCAAGAGTTGCAACTTCGCCTCGGTCAGGCCTGTCCATTGAATCCATGATCCTCATTCATCAAGGAAGCCCATCATGTCTGCAAAAAACGCACTGATCATCGGCGCCTCCCGGGGCCTTGGCCTCGGTCTGGTGAAAACCCTGCTGGCCGACGGCTGGCAAGTCACCGCCACCGTGCGCAATCCGCAAAACGTCGAGGCGCTGCAAGCGCTGGGCAAGGTGCGGATCGAGAAGCTCGACATGGATGACCAGCAAGCGGTGATCACCCTGAGTCAGCAGCTCAAGGGCGAAACCTTCGACCTGCTGTTCGTCAACGCCGGGGTCAAAGGCCCGGCGGACCAGACCCCGGGCGGCGCGACACTGGCCGAAGTCGGTCAGCTGTTTTTCACCAACGCGGTGGCACCGATCAATCTGGCCCAGCGGTTTGTCGGGCAGATCCGCGATGGCAGCGGCGTGCTGGCGTTCATGAGTTCCGGGCTGGGCAGCGTGACGGTGCCGGACGCGCCGGAGTTGGCGCTGTACAAAGCGAGCAAGGCTGCGCTGAATTCGATGACCAACAGTTTTATCACGCAACTGGGTGAGCAGAAGATGACAGTGTTGTCGCTGCATCCGGGTTGGGTGAAGACGGACATGGGTGGCGAAGGGGCTGACCTTGACGTGGATACCAGCACCCGTGGGCTGGTTGATCAGGTGAATGCGTATACCGGCAAGGGCGGGCATCACTTCATCAACTACAAGGGTGAAACCATTCCCTGGTAAGCATACAAATCCCCTGTAGGAGTGAGCCTGCTCGCGATAGCGGTGTGTCGTTCAGCAAAAGTATTGCCTGATACACCGCTATCGCGAGCAGGCTCACTCCTACAAGGGACCGTGTTGTCCTGTCGGGTTGGGCTTGCCCGCTGCAACAATTTGTTTGAAACTGCGCACCTCGTCCTCGCGGCGACCCTGGATCAGCAGACAGGGCATCACTGAGCTGGCAACCCTGAACCCCATTTTCAGAGGAGCCGGCAACATGCCCGCGACCCGTACCTGGTTAAAAAATCCCCTCGCCATTTTCACCTCCAACTCGCTCGATGCCCGTGGCGGTCTTGTTGTGCAAGACGGTGTCATTGTCGAAGTCCTCGCCGCTGGCCAACAGCCGTCGGCGCCGTGCAATGCAGTGTTCGACGCCCGTGAACATGTGATCCTGCCGGGCCTGATCAACACCCACCATCACTTCTATCAAACCCTGACTCGCGCCTGGGCGCCGGTGGTCAATCAGCCGTTGTTCCCGTGGCTGAAAACCCTGTACCCGGTCTGGGCGCGCCTGACGCCGGAAAAACTCGCGCTCGCCACCAAAGTCGCTTTGGCCGAACTGCTGCTGTCGGGCTGCACCACTGCGGCCGATCACCACTACCTGTTCCCGGACGGCCTGGAAAACGCCATCGACGTGCAAGTCGAAACCGTCCGCGAACTGGGCATGCGCGCCATGCTCACTCGCGGTTCGATGAGCCTCGGCGAGAAGGACGGTGGCTTGCCGCCGCAGCAAACCGTGCAGGAAGGTCAGGTGATTCTCGACGACAGTCAGCGCCTGATTCACGAGTACCACGAGCGTGGCGACGGCGCGCAGATCCAGATCGCTTTGGCGCCGTGCTCGCCGTTCTCAGTGACCCCGGAAATCATGTCGGCCAGCGCGGAACTGGCGAACAAGCTCGACGTGCGCCTGCACACCCACTTGGCCGAAACCCTCGATGAAGAAGATTTCTGCCTGCAGCGTTTCGGCCTGCGCACCGTCGATTATCTCGACAGCGTCGGCTGGCTCGGCCCGCGCACCTGGCTGGCCCACGGCATTCACTTCAACCCGGACGAAATCGCCCGCCTCGGTCAGGCCGGCACAGGTATTTGCCATTGCCCGAGTTCGAACATGCGTCTGGCCTCCGGCATTTGCCCGAGTATCGATCTGACTGATGCCGGCGCGCTGTTTGGTCTGGGCGTCGATGGTTCGGCGTCCAACGATGCGTCGAACATGATTCTCGAAGCGCGTCAGGCGTTGTACATCCAGCGTCTGCGTTACGGCGCCGAGAAGATCACCCCGGAACGCGTGCTGGGTTGGGCGACCAAGGGTTCGGCGAGCTTGCTGGGCCGTACCGATATTGGTGAGATTGCCGTGGGCAAGCAGGCGGATCTGGCGTTGTTCAAGCTCGATGAGCTGCGCTTCTCCGGTAGCCATGACCCGATTTCGGCGTTGCTGTTGTGCGGTGCCGATCGTGCGGATCGGGTGATGATTGGTGGTAAGTGGCGCGTGGTCGATGGCCAGGTTGAGGGTCTTGATCTGAAAGGCCTGATTGCCGATCACAGCCAGGCGGCGCGCCAGTTGATCGCCGGTACCTGATCCGATCACCAATCCCTGTGGGAGCGAGCTTGCTCGCGAAGGCGTCGTGTCAGTCAATATTTGAGTTGACTGATACGACGCTTTCGCGAGCAAGCTCGCTCCCACAGTTGTTTTGTGTCGGGGCTAGAGACCGAGCAGGGACAACATGATGAACGTCGCGAACAGCACGAAGTGGGTCATGCCTTCGATGGCATTGGTCTCACCGTCATTGAGGTTGATCGCGCTGACGATCAGCGTGATGAAGATCATCACCGTCTGCACCGGCGTCATCGCCATCTGAAACGGCTGGCCGGTATACAGCGCCATCGCTTCCATCACCGGCACCGTCAAAATCACCGTCGACAGCGACGCGCCCATCGCAATGTTCACCACCGACTGCATGCGGTTGGCCAACGCTGCGCGCAACGCGGTCAAAATCTCCGGCGCGGCGGAAATCGCCGCCACCAGAATCGCCGTGATCACCGGCGGCGCGCCCGTGCCTTCCAGGCCCAGATCGAGGGTCTTCGACATCACTTCGGCCAGTGCGCCGATCACCACAATGCCAAACACCAGAATGCCGATCGACAGGCCGATGCTCGGCGCATTCGTCTGCGCGTCCTGCGGTTCTTTCTTGCGGCGTTTGTCCGGATAGCTGTAGCTGAAAAAGTAACTGTGCGGGCCGACCTGCATGCGCAGAAACAGCGCGTAAAGCACCACCATCGCGCCGATGGTGAACGCCGAATAAATCTTCCAGTTGGCCTCGGGAATAAACTCCGGCACCACCATCGACACCCCCATGGCGGTGAGGATCATCACGCTGTAGCTGCGCGCGGAATCGTCGTTATAGGACTGCTCGCCATGTTTGATCCCGCCCATCAGTGCGGCGAGGCCGAGGATGCCGTTGATGTCGAGCATCACGGCAGAATAGATCGTGTCGCGCACCAACGTGGGCGACGCTTCGTTGCTCATCATGATCGCGAGAATCACCACTTCGACCAGCACGGCCGCAAGCGTGAGGATCATCGTGCCGTAAGGATCGCCAACCTTTTCCGCGAGCAATTCGGCGTGATGGGCGACGCGCATCGAGGCGGCGACGATGAAAGCGATCAGCACCAGACCGCCGAGTAGCGCGACGATCTGGCCGCTGTGCAGCAGCCAGTGTTCCAGGGGATAGGCAACGCACGCGGCGATGACTGCCAGCAGCAGAAAGCTTTCTTGCTTGAGAATTGTGAGCATGGCGGGCCTTTTGCCGAAAGAGAGCGAATGAGCTACTGACTGCGGGGCGGCGCTAACGTTTCGTTACACCTTAGCGCACCAAGCGATGGCAGCTAGTTTCAGGCATGCACTTTTATCGGCCCTGCCGGCCCCTTCGCGAGCAAGCTCGCTCCCACATTGAAATGCGTTCACCTGTGGGAGCGAGCTTGCTCGCGAAGGTCACACTGCGGTTTCGAAGGAGTTTGTTGTCCTGTTGGTCAGCAATTTGCATTGGCCCTGACCACACACAACAAAATGGAGTTCGAATTCATGCAAATACGTCCGCTGCACAAACTGCTGTGCGCCGCCCTCGGTCTGGGAATCAGTCTGAGCGCCAGCGCTGCCGATCCGCTCAAGGTCGGTTTCGTCTATATCGGCCCGATCGGTGACCACGGCTGGACGTATCAGCATGAGCAGGGGCGCAAGGCCCTCGCGGAAAAATTCGGCAATCAGATCACCACCAACTATGTGGAGAACGTCGCCGAGGGCGCCGACGCCGAGCGGGTGATCCGCAACATGGCCAAGGATAAATACGACCTGATCTTCACCACTTCCTTCGGCTACATGAATCCCACCGTCAAAGTCGCCAAGCAGTTTCCCAAGGTGACCTTCGAACACGCCACCGGCTACAAACAGGACAAGAACCTCGGCACCTATCTGGCGCGTACTTACGAGGGTCGCTACGTCGGTGGTTTCCTCGCGGCGAAGATGACCAAGACCAAGAAGATCGGTTACGTCGCTTCGTTCCCGATCCCGGAAGTGATCCGCGACATCAACGCCATCCAGCTGGCGCTGAACAAGTACAACCCCGGCACCGAGATCAAAGTGGTGTGGGTCAACTCCTGGTTCGACCCGGGCAAGGAAGCCGATGCGGCCAACGCGCTGATCGATCAAGGCGTCGACGTGGTGTTCCAGCACACCGACAGCCCGGCGCCGATTCAGGCCGCCGAACGTCGTGGTGTGTATGCGGTGGGGTATGCCTCGGACATGGCCCACTTCGGGCCGAAAGCGGTGCTGACTTCGATCGTCAACGACTGGGCGCCGCATTACATTCAGGCGACGCAGAGCGTGATCGATCACAGCTGGAAACCTCAGGATTACTGGGGTGGGTTGAAGGAAGGCACGGTTGAACTGCCGATCAGCGACCTGGTACCGGCACCGGTGAAAGCCGAGGCCGAGCAGATCATTGCCGACATCAAGAGCGGCGCGTTGCAGCCGTTTACCGGGCCGATCAAGGATCAGGCCGGGGTCGAAAAAATCCCCGCAGGCGTAAGCGCGACGAATGCGCAACTGGCGTCGATGAATTATTACGTTGAAGGCATGAAGGCCGAGATGCCGAAGTAATCCCCCGACTCACCACGCTCCCACATTGGAAACACAGCGTATTCAAGGATTGTGTATGGATCAGCTTCCGATCATTGATATCAGCCCGCTCTATAGCGACGACGAAAACGCCTGGCCCGCCGTGGCCGGGCAAATCGACCAAGCCTGCCGCGACTGGGGCTTCTTCTACATCAAGGGTCACCCGATTTCAGCGCAACGCATCGACGCAGTGCTCGACCACGCCCAGCGTTTCTTCGCCCTGCCAGCAGCAGAAAAACTCAAGATCGACATCACCCAGACCCGCCACCATCGTGGCTACGGCGCCATCGCCACCGAGCAACTCGACCCGAGCAAACCCAGCGACCTCAAAGAAACCTTCGACATGGGCCTGCACCTGCCGGCCAACCATCCCGATGTGCTCGCCGAAAAACCGTTGCGCGGTCCTAACCGGCATCCATCGCAAACGGGTTGGGAAACCTTGATGGAGCAGCATTACCTCGATATGCAGGCACTCGCGCAAACCCTGCTGCGCGCGATGACCATCGCCCTGAACATCGAACGCGATTTCTTCGACAGCCGTTTCAACGACCCCGTCAGCGTGCTGCGCATGATCCATTACCCACCGCGCCACACTGCCAGCTCCGCCGAGCAGCAAGGTGCCGGCGCGCACACTGATTACGGCTGCATCACCCTGCTCTATCAGGACAGTGCCGGTGGCTTGCAGGTCAGGAACGTGCGAGGCGAATGGATCGACGCGCCGCCCATCGACGGCACCTTCGTGGTCAACCTCGGCGACATGATGGCGCGCTGGAGCAACGACCGTTATCGCTCAACCCCGCACCGGGTGATCAGCCCGCTCGGCGTGGATCGCTACTCGATGCCGTTCTTCGCCGAGCCGCATCCGGACACCCGCATCGAATGCCTGCCGGGTTGTCAGGACGCACAGCATCCGGCGAAATATCCGACGACCACCTGCGCCGAATTCCTGCTCTCGCGTTTCGCCGATACCTACGCCTATCGCCGCGAGCAAGAAGCCGTGTGATGGATCGCTTGGTCAGGTTTTGCCAATTGTTTCGGCGAGCATCTGTAGAATGCCGTCATTGCACCTGATGAGAAAAGAATATGTACGACTGGCTCAACGCCTTGCCCAAGGCTGAACTGCACCTGCATCTGGAAGGCTCGCTGGAGCCTGAGTTGCTGTTCGCCCTGGCCGAGCGCAACAAGATCGCCCTGCCGTGGAACGACGTGGAAACCCTGCGCAAGGCCTACGCCTTCAACAACCTGCAGGAATTCCTCGACCTGTATTACCAGGGCGCCGACGTATTGCGCACCTCGCAGGACTTCTACGACCTGACTTGGGCCTACCTGTTGCGTTGCAAAGCGCAGAACGTGATTCACACCGAACCGTTCTTCGACCCGCAGACCCACACCGACCGGGGTATCCCGTTCGAAGTGGTGCTCAACGGCATCGCCGCGGCACTCAAGGATGGCGAGCAGCAACTGGGCATCACCAGCGGTTTGATCCTCAGCTTCCTGCGCCACCTCAGCGAAGAAGAAGCCGAGAAAACTCTGGACCAGGCACTGCCATTCCGTGACGCGTTTGTCGCGGTCGGCCTCGACAGCTCCGAGATGGGCCACCCGCCGAGCAAGTTCCAGCGCGTTTTCGACCGTGCCCGCCACGAAGGCTTCCTGACCGTTGCCCACGCTGGCGAAGAAGGCCCGCCGGAGTACATCTGGGAAGCCATCGACCTGCTGAAGATCCAGCGTATCGACCATGGCGTGCGCGCCATCGAAGACGAGCGCCTGATGCAGCGGATCATCGACGAGCAGATTCCGCTGACCGTGTGCCCGCTGTCGAACACCAAACTCTGCGTGTTCGATCACATGTCGCAGCACAACATCCTCGACATGCTCGAGCGTGGCGTGAAGGTCACGGTGAACTCCGATGACCCGGCGTACTTCGGTGGTTACGTGACTGAAAACTTCTACGCGCTGCATGAACACTTGGGCATGACCCAGGATCAGGCCAAGCGTTTGGCGCAGAACAGCCTGGATGCGCGACTGGTAAAACCCTAAGCAACACCGAATAACCTTTGTAGGAGTGAGCCTGCTCGCGATAGCGGAGTGTCAGACACCGATGTGTTACCTGACAGACCGCTATCGCGAGCAGGCTCACTCCTACATTGGATCGGTGTTAGCCGATGGATTGGGCTTCAGTCAGCTCTTCCAGGGTCTTACCCCGCGTCTCCATCCCGAACAACCACACCACCCCCGCCGCAATCGCAAAGCACGCCGCGCCCAGCGCAAACACCCCGCCCTGCCCGGTAATCGGGAACACCAGTCCGGTCACCAACGGCCCGAGCAGCGAACCTACGCGGCCAATCGCCGAGGCGAAGCCCGAGCCGGTCGCCCGCGCCGACGTCGGATAAAGCTCCGGCGTATAGGTGTAGAGCACCGCCCACATGCCGAACAGGAAAAACTGCATCAGCAAACCGGTGCCGATCAGCAGCGCCACGTTGCCGCCAAACACCGCGCTCTGCCCATACAGGAACGCCATTACACCTCCGCCGAGCAACGTCACGATGCATACCGGTTTGCGCCCCCAGCGCTCAACCAGCCATGCGGCCATGAGAAACCCGGGA
Source organism: Pseudomonas sp. 29 (assembly GCF_002754355.1). Classification (NCBI taxonomy): domain Bacteria; kingdom Pseudomonadati; phylum Pseudomonadota; class Gammaproteobacteria; order Pseudomonadales; family Pseudomonadaceae; genus Pseudomonas; species Pseudomonas sp. 29. The sequence goes on along the minus strand of NZ_PEEY01000001.1, from coordinate 3,700,886 downwards.
ATCCCGCCCAGGGAAATCAGCACCGTGTAATACACCGACTGCGTCACCGCGAAACCCGACTGTTGCAACAGCGCACTGAGCCACGACGTCAGCCCGTAAAAGCCGAGCAGCGCAAAGAACCACAGACTCCAGAGCATCGTCGTGCGCTGGCGATACTGCGGCGACCAGATCTGTTTCAGCGCCGCAAAGAAGTTGCCCGGCGGCGTCACGGTACGCGGCAATCGAATCGGTTCCGGCAACGCGGCACCGCCGAGCGACGAACGCACCCGCGCCTCGATGCCGTTCAACACCTTATCCGCAGCGTCATCGCGCCCGGCCTGCTCCAGCCAGCGCGGTGACTCGGGAATGAAAAACCTGATCGCCAGTACGAACACCGCCGGCACCGCCAAGACCAGAAAGATGTCGCGCCAGCCAATCAGCGGCAGCAGAAAGTAGGACAGCACGCCGGCAGCAACGAAGCCGAGAGGCCAGAAGCCGTCCATCAACGCGATGTAACGTCCGCGGCGCTGCGCTGGAATCAGCTCGGACAGCATCGACTGGGCGATCGGAAACTCCATGCCCATACCGATCCCCAACAGGATGCGGAACAGCGTCAGCGTCTCGACCGTTTGCGCTGTCGAGCACAGATAACTGGCCACGCCCCACAGCACGATGCTCCACTGAAACACCGGTTTGCGCCCGAAGCGATCGGCGAGCATGCCGGACAGCGACGCCCCCAGCACCATGCCGAAAAAACTCGAGCTGGCGAGCAACCCCGCTTGCGCACTGCTCAGACCGAACTCGGCTTTGATCGAGCCGAGCAGGAAGGTCATCATCGCCAGATCCATGGAATCGAAGAAAAACGCCAAGGCGATGATGATGAAAATGATCCGGTGATAACCGCTGATCGGCAGTCGTTCCAGACGTTCTGCCGCGCTGTAGCCGTGAGTCTCCATGCCACCTCCCCCATCCGAAAAATATCCCCGGATCGAGTGTGCTTGATCGCGAAACGGCGTTCGTGCTGGATACGACCTGTTCGCAGTCGCGGGCGACGCCAGAAGCGCTTACGCAGTTCCGGCCGTCGATTGCGAGTGCTCTACAACGCCATTTCCAGCTCGGTCTCCTTGGCGAAACGGTGAAGTTCCCGTTGGCCGGTGGCGGTCAATTGCAAAGCTCTCGAGTCGTTGGGCAGGGTCAGCCAGCCGGACTGCATGAACAACTGCAATAACGCGGCGCCGAGTGATCCCCCCATGTGCGGACGACGTTCGCTCCAGTCTGGACAAGCACACGCCACCTGCACGTTGCGATGGGCCAGCGCCTGAATGAACACGCCACGTCCAGCCAACAGTTTCGAACCCTTGTGGGTCACCACGACGCGTTGTTCGAGCTGTTCGATCCAGCCGGCATCGAGCAAGCGCTGATACAGGTCCGCCGCCAGCGTACCGCCGAGGTGGTCATCGCAAAAACGCGCGCGCAACAATGAGGACGGCGCGGTTTGCGGTTTGGCCATGGGGGTGGTGCGTTTGAAGACCTCGGGAATTTCCCGTGGAGCACTGGCAATGGTGGCGCTGGCCAATGCTTCTATCGCAGCACCGACCTCCGGTGCCGAGAGACGGAAAAAGCGTTTGCGACCACGGACTTCGACCTTCAACAGACCACCCGTGGATAGCCGCGCCAGATGCGCACTGGCCGACGATGGCGACAGCCCTGCCAGTAGCGCAAGCTCCTCGGTTTGCCGGGCCGAGCCATCCATCAACGCCCACATCATCGCGCTGCGCTTGGGGTCGGCCAGCAACGTGGCGATCTGGCTGATGCAAGGTGCATGTTCCATGTGTTCACTCCCTGTTGAATCGTATCGTCTACTGCTCGGAGACATCTTGGCCGGTAATGAGTCATCGGCCAAGACGCGAAAATCGCCATGAACCGGGGCGAGGCAAGCCGCTGACGCAGCCTGCTCCGGCACAGAACCCGCAGCAGTTGCGCGACCGTCACTCGAAGACTGGCGACGCGGTGCGAGGGTCTCCGGGCCGGGGTGTCGGTGCTGGCATGAGGCGGGCGCTAGTATAAGCGGGTTAGCCCGCGCGTCCTGCGCCGGGGCCTGCGCAGGTGGTGATTGTTCCTGACAGAAATTTCTCTATTTACCTGCGACTAATGATCAACTTCCGAAAAAGCGGGAAATTGACTACTCACTTCAGCGCATCGGCTGGCGAGCATTTCCCTCAGAAGGTTCACCGGCTTACTCAATTGGGCGCGATGGGCGCACAACAAATTCAGCGGTGCGCGCTCACAAAGCAGCTCTGGCAGCAGCACTTTGAGCCGCCCGGCGAGCACATCGGCGCCCACGTCCAGCCACGACTTGTAGGCAATGCCGGCGCCGGCCACCGCCCACAGACGCACAACGTCGGCGTCATCGCTGAAACGGTCACCACTGACGGTCAGACCAACTTCACGTTTACCGTCATGAAAACTCCAATGGTCATGCACCCGGCTGCCGAGCATGTACAACAGGCAGTTGTGCTGGGCCAGTTGTTCGAGCTGGCGCGGTTCGCCGTGTCGGGCCAGATACGCCGGGGAGGCGCACAGCACACGGCGGTTGTGCGGGGCGATAGGCAAAGCAACCAGACTCGAGTCCTCCGGCTCGCCGTAACGCAAAGCGATGTCCACGGGTTGGCGGAACAGGTCGGCGATGCGATCGCCGAGCAGCAAGCGCACGGTCAGCTTCGGATGCTCGCGCTGGAACTCGTCGAGCCACGGCAGCAACAGGTTGCGGCCGAAGTCCGAAGGCGCCGACAACTGCAGGACACCACTGACCTGATCCTGTCCGCTGGCCAGCAAGCGCCGGCCTTCATCAAGGTTGCTCAGCGCCGCCCGCGCGTATTCGAGAAAGCCGTCGCCCTCGGCTGTCAGGCGCAGACTGCGGGTCGAGCGCGCGAGCAAGCGCGCACCGAGCTGCTGTTCGATCCGTTTCAACGCCGCACTCGCCACGGCAGCGGACATGTCCATCACCCGCGCGGCTGCCGACAGACTGCCCAGATCCGCCGCCCGGACAAACAACTGCAAATCGTCAAAACGCAGCATGCTCAGCCTCGATTATCAAAAAAATATTGAAAGAGACTGCTCTTTTAGCCGGTTTTATCTCGCAGAGAAATAGCCAATCATCTCTCCATCGCATTCATCCCGCGTCTCTGGAGCCGAGCATGTCCCAGCCCTTCACCGCTATCGCCACCCTGACCGCCAAACCCGGCCAACAGGATCTTCTCGAACAAGGCCTGCGCGCCCTGGTTGAACCGAGCCGCGCCGAAGACGGTTGCAGCCAGTACGACTTGCACCGCGACCTCGCTGATCCGCAGGTGTTTTATGTGATCGAACACTGGGCCAGCGAAGCGATTCTTGAGGCGCACAACGCCAGCGCGCATTTCCAGCATTTCCAGGCCAGCGCCGGCCACGCCATCGAACACTTCCAACTCAAGCGCCTCGGCGCGATTGTCTGATCCCTTCTTCTATTACCCGTACGGAGCCACTCATGAAAGCCATCGCCTATTACGCTTCCCTGCCGATCAACGACGCCAAGTCCCTGCAAGACATCGAACTGCCAGAACCGGTCGCCGGCCCGCGCGACGTGCTGGTGGAAGTCAAAGCCATTTCGGTCAACCCGGTCGACACCAAAGTGCGGCAGAACGCGGCACCGGAAAACGGCGCGGCGAAAGTGCTGGGTTGGGACGTTGCCGGTGTGGTCAAGGCTGTCGGCAGCGAAGTGACGTTGTTCAAGGCCGGCGACAAGGTTTTCTACGCCGGCTCCATCGCCCGTGCCGGCGGCAACAGTGAACTGCACGTGGTGGATGAGCGCATCGTCGGCCATATGCCGAAATCCCTCGGTTTTGCCGAAGCCGCCGCACTGCCGCTGACCGCGATCACCGCATGGGAGTTGTTGTTCGAGCGCCTGCAAATCCGCGAAGGCAATACCGATGAAGGCCAGAGCCTGCTGATCGTCGGTGCCGCCGGCGGGGTTGGCTCGATCCTGACGCAATTGGCCAGGCAACTGACCGGCCTGAAGGTGATCGGCACCGCGTCCCGCGAGCAAACCCGCGATTGGGTCAAAGAACTGGGCGCCGACCTGGTCATCGATCACAGCCAGCCGCTGAGCGAAGAACTCAAGCGCGCCGGGATCGACAGCGTGACCCACGTCGCCAGCCTGACCCAGACCGACCAGCACCTGGATCAACTGGTCGAAGCGCTGGCGCCGCAAGGCAAACTGGCGTTGATCGACGATCCGAAGTCGCTGGACGTGAGCAAGCTCAAGCGCAAGAGCCTGTCGCTGCACTGGGAGTTCATGTACACCCGCTCGCTGTTCGAGACGCCAGACATGATCGAGCAGCACAAACTGCTCAACCGCGTGGCGGATCTGATTGATGCCGGGACGTTGAAGACCACGGTGGGCGAGCATTTCGGCACGATCAATGCGGCGAACCTGCGTCGCGCCCATGAGCTGCTGGAAAGTGGCAAAGCCAAGGGCAAAATTGTTTTAGAAGGTTTCTAAAAAACCGCACAGCGCAGCCTTCGCCGAACCTAGAGCGGTCGGCGGGGCTGCGCTGTTTTTTGCCGTCAGTCCGATGCTTGACCCTTGTCACAATTGCGATCGTATTCAGGTCTACAATCGAAGCCTCTGCGATACATCTTTTACGCAAGGGAGGTCAGCAATGAAGATCCTGATAAAAGAAGTGGCAAAGTCTCAATGGCAGGTTCGTCTGGACCAGCACGCCGTGACATTCCGCAGTGAAGCCGAAGCACTGGCCTTCACCCGCACCCTCGAAGCGCGACTGTGCGCACCCCATCAGATTCCCGATCGCAGCCAGCAGCGCGCTGCCGGCTGAGGTATTTATGCCTCGGCCTGAGCTTGCGCCAGTGCCCGGGCATTCTGCAGACGGCGGGTGAGCAGCGCCACGCACACCACCAGCAAACCGCACAGGCTGATGACCATGGCCATCGGCACGGCGGTGCCGTCGTGCAAGACCCCCACCAGTGCCGAAGCGCCGGCGGCGACACTGAATTGCATGCAACCGAGCAACGCCGAAGCACTGCCGGCCCGTGCGCCCTGCCCGTTCATCGCGCAAGCGGCGGCGTTCGGGCTGATGCAACCCAGGCTTGACACGCAGATGAACAGTGGAATCAGCAGCGGCCACAAGGACTCTGTGTGCATTGCGCTGACCGCGAGCAGCGTCAGCCCGGCGGCGAAGTAAACCCATACCGCCCGCGACAGCAGGAATGCCGGGCCGCGCTTGGCCAACATCCGCGCGTTGACCTGCGCCACCAAAATGAACCCCGCCGCGTTAGTGCCGAACAGCCAGCCGAAATGCTCGGCCGGCACGCCGTAAAGTTTGATGAAAATGAACGGTGAACCCGCGATGTAAGCGAACATCCCGGCGATGGCGATGCCGCCGGTCAGGGCGTGGCCGAGGTAAACCCGGTCCTTGAGCAAGCGCCCGTACTGACGCAGCGCGCCGGACAACGGCTGACGCGGCATGTGCGCCGGCATACTTTCCGGCAGCCCCAGCGCCACGGCCAACCCGGCCAATGCGCTGAAGCCGGTCAGCACCAGGAAGATCGACTGCCAGCCTGTGGTGTTGACCAGCAGACCGCCGAGCATCGGCGCCAGAATCGGCGCCAGGCCCATCACCAGCATCAATTGCGAAAAGACTTTCGCCGAACCGACTGCATCGCACTTGTCGCTGACTACCGCCCGGGAAATCACCATCCCGGCACAGCCGCCCAGCGCCTGGACGAAACGCGCACCGATCAGCCATTCCAGGTTTGGCGCATAAGCGCAGGCCAGCGACGCCAAAGTGAACAGCGTCAGACCAACGAGCAACGGAATACGTCGGCCGAAGCGGTCCGCCACCGGGCCATAAGCCAGTTGGCCGATGGACAGACCGGCGAAATACGCCGCCAGCGTCATCTGCACGTGTTTCTCGTCGGTGCCGAACGCCAGCGCCATCGAGGGAAAGGCAGGTAAATAGAAGTCGATCGCCAAGGGCCCGAAGGCGGTCAAGGCACCGAGAATCAGAATGGTACGGAAGTTCATCAGGCATCCAGGTTGGCAAGTCGGCAGCCCGACAGTCTAGCCGCGCCCGAACGCCTTGAACATTCCGATAGCTCGCTAACGATCAAATTCAGACGAGCTTCACCTCATATCCTTCCTCGCGGATCGCTTCGATGACCTGATCAGCACTCATGGCGCTTTCGACGCCGACCTCTTTAGCCGCCAGATCAACCCGCACACTGGCCGCTGGATCCTTGGCCTGCACGGCGTTGGTGATGGCTTTGACGCAGTGACCGCAGGACATGCCTTGAACGTTGAACACTTGCATGGAATGACTCCTTTGAGTGAGGTTGCCGGCAGTCTCGAGCTTGCCACGATGGCAAGGTCAAGTTCTTCAATAAACTGCCGGGCTGGCAATCGGCGTCGCGCTCGGCCAAGCTGCGTACATCAATGACTCGATTCAGGAGATTCAGCCATGCGCTGGTCAGCTTTCAGCCTGTTTGGCTTTCTCAGCCTCTTTGCCGCCGTCCCTCAAGTGCAAGCTGCTGGCGAGGATTATGCGGTGCTGATTATTTCCCGCGAGCGCCTGGAAGTGTCGACTTCTTGCGAGATCGGCGTGTACATCCAGGATCAGCTTTCGGCGCGGCTGCTGCAGGAGCAAAGCATTTCCTTCAACTTGCCGCCGGGGACTGTTTCGCTGCGCTTGAAGTTGCTGCCGGGACAGGTCGCCGGTTGTAACCCGGGGATGCTCGCGCCGGGGTCGCAGGAGATCAAATTGCATGCCGGTGATGTGCTGAAGTATCGGTTGGCGATGAATTCGGAAGGCGTCTACTTGAAGCGCGCCGATCTCGAATACTAAGTAAATCCCAATTGTGGGAGCGAGCCTGCTCGCGAATACGGTGTGTCATTCAGCGATGATGTTGACTGACCCGCCGCTTTCGCGAGCAGGCTCGCTCCCACAGTTGGTTTTGCGGCGCGTCAAAGATTGGCGCTTGACCTTGCCCGCATGGCAAGGTTGATCCTTGTAGGCATCTACTACAGGGAGTACGACCGATGTCCGATTCCATCACGTTCGATCTGCCGATTACCGGCATGACCTGCGCCAGTTGTGCCGGGCGTGTCGAGCGGGCCTTGAGCAAAGTCAGCGGTGCCAGTGCCGTCAGCGTCAACCTCGCCACCGAGCAGGCCCGCGTACAGGCGCCCGGCGACAGTCTGCCGGCCTTGATGGCAGCAGTTGAGCGCGCCGGTTACAGCGTGCCGCAGCAGGCTATCGAATTGAATATCGAAGGCATGACCTGCGCCTCCTGCGTCGGTCGCGTCGAACGTGCGCTGAACAAAGTGCCGGGCGTGAAAAGCGTCAGCGTGAACCTGGCCAACGAACGCGCACACCTCGAATTGCTCGGTCAGGTCGACCCGCAAACGCTGCTTGAGGCCGTGAGCAAGGCCGGTTATTCGGCCAGCGTCTGGCAAGCCGAACACCCGCAAACCGATAACCAGCAACAGCGCCTCAAGCATGAACGCTGGGCGCTGATCTGCACGATTGCCCTCGCCCTGCCGCTGGTGGCGCCGATGTTGCTGCAACCGTTCGGCATCCACTGGATGCTCCCGGCCTGGGCGCAATTCGCCCTCGCCACGCCGGTGCAGTTCATTTTCGGTGCACGTTTTTATGTCGCCGCGTGGAAAGCCGTGCGTGCCGGAGCGGGCAACATGGACTTGCTGGTGGCCCTCGGCACCAGCGCCGGCTACGGCTTGAGTCTTTACGAGTGGGCGACCGCCGCCGGGCGCATGCCGCATCTGTATTTCGAAGCGTCGGCGGTGGTCATTGCCTTGGTGCTGCTCGGCAAATACCTGGAGAGCCGCGCCAAACGCCAGACCGCCAGCGCCATCCGCGCGCTGGAAGCATTGCGTCCGGAACGGGCGATTCAAGTCATCGACGGTCGCGAGCAGGATGTCGCCATCAGCGCCTTGCGCCTGAACGATCTGGTGCTGGTCAAACCCGGCGAGCGTTTCCCGGTCGACGGCGAAGTCATCGAAGGCCAGAGCCACGCCGATGAAGCACTGATCAGCGGCGAAAGCCTGCCGGTACCGAAACAACCCGGAGACAAAGTCACCGGCGGCGCGATCAACGGTGAAGGCCGCTTGCTGGTGCGCACCCTGGCGCTCGGCGCAGAAACCGTGCTGGCACGGATCATTCGTCTGGTTGAGGACGCTCAAGCCGCGAAAGCACCGATCCAGAAACTGGTGGATAAAGTCAGCCAGATCTTCGTGCCAACGGTGTTGCTGATCGCGTTGGTGACACTGATCGGCTGGTGGCTCTACGGCGCCCCCATGGAGACCGCGTTGATCAACGCCGTCGCGGTGCTGGTCATCGCCTGCCCTTGTGCGCTGGGCCTTGCCACGCCGACGGCGATCATGGCCGGCACCGGCGTGGCCGCGCGTCACGGCATTCTGATCAAGGACGCCGAAGCGCTGGAACGCGCCCATGAAGTCAGCAGTGTGGTGTTCGACAAAACCGGCACGCTGACCTCCGGCACGCCGCGCATTGCCCATTTCAGTGCAATGGATGGTGATGAAGACACGCTGCTGAAACTGGCCGGCGCGCTGCAACGCGGCAGTGAACATCCGTTGGCCAAAGCGGTACTCGATGCCGCAGCGGAACGAGGCCTGAACGTGCCGGATGTCAGCGACAGTCAATCGCTGACCGGTCGCGGCATTGCCGGCAATCTTGAAGGCCGGCGTCTGGCGCTGGGCAATCGGCGGATGCTCGAAGAAAGTGCTTTGAACGCGGGCAACCTGAGCGAATCTGCCCAGACTTGGGAAGCCGAGGGCCGCACGCTGTCGTGGTTAATCGAGCAAAGCCCGGAACCGAAAGTGCTCGGCTTGTTCGCCTTCGGTGACACCCTGAAACCCGGTGCACTGGAAGCCGTGCAGCAGCTCGCCGCCCGCGATATCCACAGCCATCTGCTGACCGGCGACAACCGTGGCAGTGCGCGCGTGGTCGCCGAGGCCCTCGGTATCAGCAATGTCCACGCCGAAGTGCTGCCAGCGGACAAAGCCGCGACCGTCAGCGAGCTGAAAAAAACCGGCGTGGTCGCCATGGTCGGTGACGGCATCAACGACGCCCCGGCCCTCGCCGCTGCCGACATCGGTATCGCCATGGGTGGCGGCACCGACGTCGCCATGCACGCGGCGGGCATTACCCTGATGCGCGGCGATCCACGGTTGGTGCCGGCGGCACTGGAGATCAGTCGCAAGACTTATGCGAAGATCCGCCAGAACCTGTTCTGGGCCTTCGTCTATAACCTGATAGGCATTCCGCTGGCGGCGTTCGGCTTCCTCAATCCGGTGCTGGCCGGCGCGGCGATGGCGCTGTCGAGCGTCAGCGTGGTGAGCAATGCGTTACTGTTGAAAACCTGGAAACCCAAGGACCTGGAGGAACACCGATGAACATCGGCCAAGCGGCCAGACACAGTGGCCTGAGCGCGAAAATGATCCGCTATTACGAGTCGATCGGCCTGCTCAAAGCGGCGCATCGCACTGACAGCGGTTACCGGGTCTATGGCGACGATGATCTGCACACGCTGGCGTTTATCAAGCGCTCGCGGGATCTGGGCTTTTCGCTGGAGGAAGTCGGCAAACTGCTGACCCTTTGGCAGGATCGCCAACGGGCCAGCGCCGATGTGAAAGCATTGGCGCGCCAGCACATCGACGAGTTGAACCAGAAGATTCGCGAGCTCGGCGAATTACGCGACACCCTGCAAGACCTCGTCGAGCACTGCAACGGCGACCACCGCCCCGATTGCCCGATCCTCAAGGAGCTGGCGTCGGGCTGCTGCGCACAACCCGCCCGCGCTTGAGCGCCAGAACTTTCACCAGCAGCAACGTACTGAGCGGAATGCCGTGGAACAGCATGACCACGGCACCCGGCGTCCACCACGCGTAGAACGGCGCGGCGATCAGCATGCCGATACCGAACCCGGTCATTTGCAGCAAAGTCAGTACGCTAAAGATCGGCAGGCGCAATTGCTCGGGTTCACGTTGCAGACGCGACATCAGCCCGACCTCGGAAAAACCGTCACCCAACCCTGCCGGCAAGGAAAACAGCAACAGAGCATAGAGGCTGTGTTGCTGGAACATCAGGATAAAGCCGCAGGACATCAGCGCCACGCCAAAGAAAAACCGCCGTTCCAGATGGATGTTGTCCGAGCCTTTGAGACGGCTGGCGATTCGCGCACCGAGGAGCTTGCCGCTGGCCCAAACTGCGAGCATCAGCCCCAGCGTGGTACTCGCCGACTCCGGCGTGAGCAGTCTGGAGATGATCGGAAAGCCGACGTTGTGCGCGGCGCTGCCCAAAGTGTCGGCCATGGTGACCGCGAGCATCGCGGCAATCACCGGCGCAGAACGCAGGCCTTGCTTGAGCGCTGTCCATTCGCCGCGTTCCGGTGCGTCGTTGACGGTTGCGGGTGCGAACCGCAGCGGCACAATCAATAACGCGGCCAGCAAATAGGTCAGCGCATTCAGTGCGAACACCGTTTCAAAACCAAACCCCGCGACCAGCAAACCTGAAACCAGACTGCCGCCAACCATCGCAGCGGATGAGGCCGAAGTGATCCAGGCGTTGGCCTTGAGCAGTTGATCAGCGGGGACCAGACGCGGCAACTGGCTGTTGAGGCCGATGGCAAACATCGAATTGCCCAGGCCCAGACCGAAGGCGATCACCGGCAACAGCAAGGCCTGTTGGCTGACGGGCACGATCAACAACAGACCGAGCACGCTGGCGCGCAGCAGGTCGAAGGCGATCAGCGGTGCGCGTCCGCTGCAACGACGGTAAAACGCGGTGCCGATCAGACTGGCAAAAATCCCCCCGCCGACACGACTGGCGAGAAAGATCCCGACGCTTATTGCGCTGTTGCTCAGCAGGTAGACGTAGGTGGCCAGCGCGACCATGTTGAGGAAGGCGCCGAAATCGGAGATCAGTCGAGCGGTGACGATCAGGTGGGTGTTGCTCGGGGTGGTCACATTCAGTCCTTGAGTGTGGTTGGGGCGGTGGACAGTAGACTTGAATTTGCGGGGATCCGAAAGAGCCCTCACCCTAACCCTCTCCCATGGGGAGAGGGGACTGATTGGGGGATATTTGGGAGGTACACCGACCTGAACGTTTTTCGTTGAATCCATAATCGACTCGTTTTTTCAGGTCGATGTATGACGCAAGACACCTCGGTCGGCCCCCTCTCCCTCTGGGAGAGGGCTGGGGTGAGGGGCTTCTGGGTTCCAAGGCTTCTGATTCAAACAAAAAACCCGGCCGAAGCCGGGTTTCTCATCAAGCAATCACTGCATCCACGGTGGTGGCGGTGGTTCGTCGGACTTGCCTTTCGGCTCGTCGTCCGCTGCACGGATGGCCTGCTTGCGTTCCTCGTCGAGGCGCGCCGCTTCGATCTCGCGCAACACCCCGCCAACGTCGGCCAGGTCTTCCGGATCATCGAACTCACCGGTGAGCACACTGTTTGGGTGCAGAGTGCCGGCTTCGTACAACGCCCACATTTCCTTGGCGTATTTGGTCAGCTTCAACTCCGGGGCAAAGCGTCCGAAGTAGGAAGCCATGTTGCCAACGTCGCGCTCCAGCATGCTGAACGCGTGGTTGTTGCCGGCAGCGTCGACAGCTTGCGGCAGGTCGATGATGACCGGGCCGGTCGGCGTCAGCAGCACGTTGAACTCCGAGAGGTCACCGTGCACCAGACCGGTACACAACATCAGCACGATCTGCGAAATCAGGAACGCGTGATACTCGCGCGCCTGATCCGGCTCCAGCACCACGTCATTGAGACGCGGCGCGGCATCGCCGAACTCGTCGGCCACCAGTTCCATCAACAGCACGCCGTCGAGGAAGTCGTAGGGTTTGGGCACCCGCACACCGGCGCCGGCCAGACGGAACAGCGCCGCCACTTCGGCGTTCTGCCAGGCATCTTCGGTCTCTTTGCGACCGAACTTGGAGCCCTTTGCCATTGCGCGAGCCTGTCGGCTGTTGCGCACCTTGCGGCCTTCCTGATACTCGGCCGCCTGGCGGAAACTGCGTTTGTTCGCCTCCTTGTAGACCTTTGCGCAACGTAACTGATTGCCGCAGCGCACCACATAAACAGCTGCTTCTTTGCCACTCATCAGTGGGCGCAGCACCTCGTCGACCAGACCGTCCTCGATCAGGGGTTCAATGCGTTTTGGAGTCTTCATCAGCTTTTATTGTGGGTCCTTTATTACCAAACACGCGAATGTCACTCGTTATACGGCAATCCTCGCATCACGGGGAGGGGTTGCCGACCTGTGAACGTTGAGAATGCACACACTGTGCCGGATTAAACAGGGCCAACTCTGCGCTCGCGCATCGACCGTGGGGAATCATAGCCGAGGCTGTTGTACTTGTTGGTACATGTCTTCAAGGGCATTTGCGACAGAATCTGACATCCGGCTGATGCCCCTTCGGCAGATTTTTGCAAAGTCGCCTCAATTTCCCTGTTTTGCAGCCGAAGCCCTCAATGACAGAGGGATTTGTCCGGCAATCGTTCCACAACAATCAGCGATGCCGCGCTCGGGGATACGAGTGATCCACAACGTTTTCGGCTGCCAATAAACCACAAGTCATCTGCACTGCGTGGGCCTACAAGAAAATCTGGAGCGCGGATGAACATCAAACAGAAATTGACGTGGGCGTTTGCAATCATCGCCTGCTTGCCGGTGGTGCTGGTCGCAACGCTGGTGGTGATGAACTTGCGCAGCGATGCCCGGGACAGTTTTGTCGACAGCAGCGGTCGCGAAATCCGTCAGGTCAGCAATGCCATGCAGCTGTTTTTTGATGGCATCAGCCAGAACGTCGATTACCTGGCGTCGCAGCCGCTGATCAAAAACACCGACGACAGCCTCAAGACCTACATGAGCGCCAACGCCGAATCCATCCCGCAGGGCGAGATGGACAAAAAGGTCTTCGCGTTCCTCCAGGACCTGGGCAACGCCCACCCGGCTTACGCCTACGCCATCGTTGGCACCGCCGCCGGTGGTTATGTGTCATGGCCGGACGATCCCAAACTCAACAATTACGACCCGCGTCAGCGGCCGTGGTACAAGGCTGCCCAGGCCAAACCGGGCAAACCGTTGCGGACCGCCGCTTACTACTGGGCGCAGGACGATGCGACCTACGTCAGCACCGTGCGCACCATCGACAACAAACTCGGCAGCAACGGCGGCGTGGTCAGCATCGACGTGACGCTCAAGCAGCTCACCGAGATCGTCAAACAGATCAAGCTGGGCGAAACCGGCTACCTGATGCTCCTGGAAAACAGCGGCACGGTGCTGGTCGATCCGAAACAGCCGGAACACAACTTCAAGCCGCTGGACAGCCTCGGCGAAGGCTATGCGCAGCTGGCCAAGGCCGGCAAAGGCCTGGTCGAAGTCGAGCTTAACGGTGAGCGCTACATGGCCAACGTCTGGCCATCGGAGCAATTGGGCTGGACCTTCGTCGGCCTGATCAAGCAGAGCGATGTGATGAGCTCGGCCACGCAACTGACCTGGCTGATCGCGATCATCGCCGCCGTGCTCGCCGTGCTGTTCGCCGTGGTTGGCGCCAGTTTCGCCACCCTCATCGTGCGGCCGATCCGCAGCGTCGCCAGTGGCCTGGAAGGCATTGCGCAGGGCGAAGGCGACCTGACCAAAAACCTCGACATCCGTGGCAATGATGAAACCGCGCAACTGGCCAACTGGTTCAATCAGTTCCTCACCGCGATCCGCAGCCTGATCCAGCACATCGGCGGCGCCGCCGGGAAAATCCTCGCGACCTCGCAGAGTTCGACCCGCGTCTCAAGCGACATGGCCGAAGCCGCCGGGCGTCAGCGTGAAGCGGTCGACATGGTCTCGACCGCGTTCCACGAAATGGTCGCCACCGCTAACGAAGTCGCGCGCTCGTGCAGTCAGGCAGCGGACTCCGCCGACAGCGGCCAGCGTCAGGCCCGCCAAGGCCAGCAACAGATTGATGCGGCGGTGCACAGCGTCGATCAACTGAGCCAGGAGCTGGAGCAATCGGCGCAGTCAATGCAACAACTGGAGCGCGACAGCAACGATATCCAGTCGATCCTCGGCACCATCCGCTCCATCGCCGAACAGACCAACCTGCTGGCGCTCAACGCCGCCATCGAAGCAGCTCGCGCCGGTGAACAGGGGCGCGGTTTTGCCGTGGTGGCGGATGAGGTGCGCGCCCTGGCCAAACGCACGGCGGATTCGACGGCAGAGATCGATGGTCTGCTCGGCAATCTGGCCAAGCGCACCAGTCAGGTCACACAACAGATGCACGCCAGCCTGCAGGTCTCGCAGCAGTCGGTGACGCGTATCGGCGAAGCGCGCGAGAGTTTCGGGCAGATCCGCGAGTCGGTGGACGTGATCCGTGACATGAACACGCAAATCGCTACCGCCGCTGAAGAACAGCATCAGGTGGCTGAGGACATCAACCGGCACATCAGCCAGATTCACGGGGATGCGCAGTTGGTGGCAGAACTGGCCAACTCGGCGCGTCTGGATTCGCAGAGTCTGGCGGGGTTGTCGAATGAGCTGGATGGGTTGGTCAGACGGTTTCGTACCTGAACCTCAACAGCCACCCTCACCCCAGCCCTCTCCCGGAGGGAGAGGGGGCTGACCGAGGTGTCTGGCGTTATGCATCGACCTGAAATACCGCGTCGATTATGGACTGGCAGAATTCTCCAAATCGGTTCGATTCTGGATTCAGCACGACTCTCTCAGGTCGGCGCACCTCTGAAGCATCCCCCAATCGGTCCCCTCTCCCTTTGGGCGGTCCGACGTTTCGGGAGGGTTAGGGTGAGGGGCTCTTTCAGCGTCAGCGTTCGATGATGGCGGTGACGCCCTGCCCACCCGCCGCGCAAATCGATATCAACCCCCTGCCCTTCCCCGCTGCGTCCAGCAACTTCGCCAGGTTCGCGACGATGCGCCCACCGGTCGCCGCAAACGGATGCCCGGCCGCCAGCGAACTGCCCTTCACATTCAGCCGGCTACGATCAATCGAACCCAGCGGCGCATCAAGGCCCAGACGGGTTTTGCAGTATTCGGGATCTTCCCAGGCCTTCAACGTGCACAGCACTTGCGCCGCGAACGCTTCATGAATTTCGTAGTAGTCAAAATCCTGCAAGGTCAGCCCGTTGCGTGCCAGCAACCGTGGCACGGCATACACCGGCGCCATCAGCAGCCCTTCGGCGCCGTTGACGAAATCCACTGCCGCCGCTTCGCCATCGCGCAGGTACGCGAGGATCGGCAAGCCGCGTTCCTTCGCCCACTCTTCACTGCCGAGCAGCACCACAGACGCGCCATCGGTCAGCGGCGTGGAGTTGCCTGCCGTCAACGTGCCTTTCGCGCTTTTTTCGAAGGCGGGCTTCAGCGTCGCGAGTTTTTCCAGGGTCAGGTCCGGGCGCAGATTGTTGTCGCGGGTCAGACCAAGGAACGGTGTCATCAGGTCGTTGTGCCAGCCCTCGCTATAGGACGCAGCGAGTTTGTGGTGGCTTTCGAGGGCCAGTTGATCCTGATCTTCACGCGGGATGTTCCAGGTCTGCGCCATCAGTTCGCAGTGCTGCCCCATCGACAGGCCGGTGCGCGGTTCACCGTTACGCGGAAATTCCGGGATCAGGTGTTGCGGCCGCAACTGCAGTAAGGTTTTCAGCTTGTCGCCGGTGGTCTTGGCGCGGTTGGCTTGCAAGAGGATTCTGCGCAGGCCTTCGCTGACACTGATCGGCGCGTCCGAGGTGGTGTCGACGCCACCGGCGATGCCGCTCTCGATCTGGCCGAGGGCGATCTTGTTCGCCACCAGGATCGCCGCTTCCAGGCCAGTGCCGCAGGCTTGCTGAATGTCGTAGGCGGGCGTCGCCGGGGACAGACGCGAGCCGAGCACACATTCACGGGTCAGATTCATATCTCGTGACAATTTCAGCACTGCGCCCGCCACCACTTCGCCAATGCGCTGGCCGTGCAGGTTGTAGCGTTCGATCAGGCCTTCGAGGGCGGCGGTGAGCATCGCCTGATTACTCGCCGTGGCGTACGGCCCGTTGGAACGGGCGAAGGGAATGCGGTTACCGCCGATGATCGCGACGCGGCGCAGCTGACTCATGAATAACTCCTTTTCCGAAGGTTTGAATTCACGCCGATCCCCTGTAGGAGTGAGCCTGCTCGCGATAGCGGTGGGTCAGATAAACATTTCTTGACTGATACACCGCTATCGCGAGCAGGCTCACTCCTACAGGGGGTCAGCTGTGTTTCTGACTGTGGGTTCGGCAACACAAACGCCGGGGGCAAACTACTCTGCTGTTCTAGCGTAGGCCTTATTGCGTGGATCGAACGATTGATTGCCATCGGTAGTCCACACTTTGAACCCCAACTTCTGGAGAGCGTTCCATGTCTGACCGCTATATCGACTTCGCCAACTCGTCCATCGGCCATCGCCTGGTCGGGGCGCTGGGCCTGCCGTCGCCGGTGCGGCTGGAACGCTGGCAGGCCGGGCGCCTGCGGCCGGTGGAAGGGGCGCTGCTGATCGGCGGCGGGCCACTGGCGGAGCGCGTCAGTGCCTTCGCCAACCGTTTGACCGACGGCATCTACCGTTACGGCGAACAACCGGCAACCGCTACCGAATGGATTCCCGGCCACGGCCCGAAACTCAAAGCCGTGGTGTTCGACGCCAGCGAGTTGCTGCATACCGACCAGCTCAAGCAACTGCGCGAATTCTTCCAGCCGTTGATGAAGAATCTTGAGCACAGCGCCCATCTGGTGATCCTTGGCCGTGCGCCGGAAACCCTCAGTGATCCGTTTGCTGCCAGTGCGCAACGAGCGCTGGAAGGGTTTTCCCGTTCGCTGGCCAAGGAACTTCGCAGCGGCGGCACGCTGCAACTGATCTACGTCGGTGAGGGCGCCGAAGATCAACTGGAAGGCCCGCTGCGGTTTTTCCTCTCGCCGAAAAGTGCGTTCGTGTCCGGGCAGGTGATTCGCCTGACAGCTTGTGCGACGCCAGTGACTGACTGGACCCGGCCGCTGGCCGGACGCAAGGCGCTGGTCACTGGTGCGGCTCGCGGTATCGGCGCATCGATTGCCGAAACCCTGGCGCGCGACGGCGCCGAGGTGATCCTGCTCGACGTGCCGCCGGCGAAGACCGATCTGGAAGCCCTTGCCGCCCGCCTCGGCGGCCGCGCGATTACCCTGGATATCTGCGCCGCCGACGCCGCCACGCAATTGATCGAACAACTGCCTGACGGCCTCGATATTCTGGTGCACAACGCCGGCATCACCCGCGACAAAACCCTGGCCAATATGACCCCGGAATTCTGGGACGCGGTGCTGGCGGTCAACCTCAACGCACCGCAAGTGCTGACCCAGGCCCTGCTCGACAGCGGCACGCTGCGCGACAACGCGCGGGTGATTCTGCTGGCCTCGATCAGCGGCATTGCCGGCAATCGCGGGCAAACCAACTACGCCGCGAGCAAGGCCGGGCTGATTGGTCTTGCGCAAGCCTGGGCGCCTACGCTGCTGGAACGTGGGATCAGCATCAATGCCGTCGCCCCCGGTTTTATCGAGACGCAAATGACTGCACACATTCCGTTTGGCCTGCGTGAGGCGGGCCGACGCATGAGTTCGCTCGGTCAGGGCGGTTTACCGCAAGACGTCGCCGAAGCCGTCGCGTGGCTGGCGCAACCGGGCACCGGAGCATTCACCGGGCAGGCGCTGCGGGTCTGCGGACAAAGCGTTCTGGGGGCTTAGGCATGAGCATCGAATGGCATACGCTGGATCGCGAACCGAGCCTGCCTGGGCTCTACGCACGGGCGGCGACGCGACGCAAAATCACCGGCACCCAATTACCCGACAGCGGCCTGCGCTGTTGGGTCGATGTCGATGGCCAACGCCTGGCGGGCTATCGCAAGGTCTGCGGATTCGTCGATGACGGTCTGTTGCCGCCGACCTATCCGCACATCCTCGCCTTTGCATTGCAGATGCAATTGCTCACCGCCAAAGCCTTTCCGTTCCCGCTGCTGGGGCTGATTCATCTGAGCAACCGCATTCGCGTGTTGCGCCCGATGGGCGGGATCGGTCGGGCGCAGGTCAGCGTGCGCGTGACGAATCTGCAAGCGCATCCCAAAGGTGCGACGTTCGATCTGCTGACCACCCTGGATGATCAGCTCGGGCCGCTGTGGGAAGCGGAAAGCCAGATGCTCTGTCGCGGTGTGAAACTTGAGGGCGAGCCGGCCGAGCAGACCTGGGAGCCGTCGCAATCGCTGGTGGAGGTGGCGCGCTGGAAAGCCCCGGCCGATATCGGTCGGCAATACGCCAAAGTGTCCGGAGACTACAACCCGATTCACCTGAGTGCGGCCAGTGCCAGGTTGTTTGGCTTTCCAACAGCGATCGCCCATGGTTTGTGGAACAAGGCGCGGACCCTCGCGGCGCTGAACGATCATTTGCCCAAGGCCAACCTTGAGATCGCCGTGCACTTTCGCAAACCGGTGCGCCTGCCCAGTGAGGTGACCCTGCTGGCGAGTGCGGCGGGGTCCAGTGGTGAGTTGCGGCTGATCGGTGCGCAAGACCTGGAGCATATGGTCGGGCAGTGGCAACCGATTGCCTGAGCACGCGGGATACCGTTAATTGTGTGTATATAACTTAAGTTTTCGCCGTCCTTCCGCCTTCCGCTGAAAAAACCATGGCCTTGATTATCAAGGCCTTTTTTTGTCCGGCTATATCCTGGGTATTAGTCCTTAGGCGCTGAACTTCACCTTATATATAAAGGCGTTAATACCAACTTGAGAATGGCCTGAAACCTGCCTCTGGACTGAGATTGAGCACAACGGGCGAAGGCATCACCGACAACAGATCGGCGAGCCATCGAAGACAACGAACGTTGTGACAGGTGCAAGGAATCTCAATCATGAAAACTCAAGATGTGTGGTGCAAATCGGCAATAGCTCTGGCATTGATTCTCTCCCTCGGCCTCGCCGGCTGCAGCAGCGGCGGTGGCGGCCATCACAGCAGCTCCGGCAGTTCTGCGGCGGACGGCACCGCTGGCACTGGCGGCACCTCGGGTACTGGCGGTACGGGCGGCAGCGGTGATACTGCAGGCACAGGCGGAACCGGCGGGACCGGGAACACAGGTGGTACTGGCGGAACCGGTGGCACCGATCCGACCAATCCAACCAACCCGACAGACCCAACGGATCCGACCAACCCGACCAATCCGACCACCACACCGCTGGTGACCACCACCCTGGTGCAGGATGTCGGTAAGACCGTCGCTGGCGTCGGCGATGGCGTTGGCCAGATCGGCGACTCGCTGGGTACCGTACCGGTGGTCGGTGGTGTGGTGCAGAGTGCGGCCAACACCGCAGGCAATGTTGTCAGCACCTTGGGTGATGGCGTCGCCAATGGCGTAGGCAAACTGGCCACCGACCCTAATGGCCTGACCACCACCGTTGCTTCGGTTGGCGGTGTAGTGACGGATGTTGGCAACGGCGTCTCCGACCTCAGCGCCAAGCTGTCCACTGCGACGGGCAGCGTACCGGTGGTGGGCGGTGTGGTGACCAAAGTCGCGCCGCTGCTTGATGGTGTCGGCGAGAAAGTCACCATGCTCGGCAATACCCTCGACACCACGCTGACCAGCGGCCCGACCAGCCAATTGACGAACAAACTCGGCGGTAGTCTGGTGCCAGTGATTGCGATGGTTGAAAGCACCACGGACAAACTCGGCGCGACCACAGGTCTTGGCGATCCACTCAAAGGCGTGGTTGCGCAAGTCGGTGGTGCGGTGAACACACTGGGCGGCAATGTTACCGATGCGGGTAACGGCAACGCCTTGACCAACACACTCGGCGGCGCGTTGAGCGATACCGGCACCGCAGTCGCCAAGGCCGGTGGTCTGGTGTCCAACGGCACTGGTTCGGGTACTGGTGGAGTGGGCGGTGGCCTCGGTGGTACTGGCCTGCTGCAAACCGTTGGCGGCGCGGTGGTCAATGTCGGCTCAGGTCTGGCGGCAGGCAACGGCACTCTCGCAGCGCCTGGCAACGTCCTCGCAGCGGCCGGCAACACAGTGGCTTCGCTCAACACCGTACTCGGCGGTTCGGGCACCCCGATCACCGCAACCACCTCACCTCTGGCCACGGTTGGCGGAACCTTGGGGGCAGGCCTGAACCCGGTCACCAGTGGCGTTACCAACGTGACTCAGCAACTCGGCGCCGCTACCGGTATCGGCTCACCTGTTGCAGGTCTCACCGGCCAGGTGGGCGGCGCGGTCAGCAGTATCGGCGGCAGCATTGCTGCGACCAACAACCCGGTCACCACCGCAGTCGGTGGTCTGGTCAGCAACGTCGGCGGCACCGTCGCCGCCGTCGGTGGCCTGGTTAACGGCGGTACCAGCGGGGGTACCACCAGTGGCGGTCTGGGCGGTGTACTCGGTGGTCTGACTGGCACTCTGGGAGGCAACACACGCTAAATTGCACCTGGCCGATTCGACGGCCTCACCTACAGCGCCTACGCTTGGTTGAGGGCGGAAGATTCCCACGAGTCTTCCGCCTTTTTTCTTAGGAAAATTCAGCCCAGTGCCGTGATCTGACCATGGAGTGTCCTATGCGCGTAATGGCATCCCTGCTGTTCCTCAGTCTCAGTTCCGCCGCCCTCGCCGACACCCTGCCCAGCTTTCTCAACAGCAACGAAACCATCCGCAATCTGCCGGTGCCGAACCTGCCGGCCGACGCCTATCGCCCAAGCGCCACGCCGGTGCAAGTACCGGACGCTGGTGCCGCCACTGCGCAACCGCTGTTGATGGACACCAAGATCAAACTGCAAACCGTGCAGATCGAAGGCGGCACCCTCTACCCGCTCAACGAACTCGCCGAAATCTATAAGCCCCTGATCGGCCGGCAAGCCACGCTCGCCGAGCTGATCGAGGCCACGCGCAACATCACCCGACGCTATCAGCAGGACGGTTACCTGCTGTCCTACGCGTTCTTGCCGCAGCAAAATTTCAATGACGGCGTAGCGCGCGTGGTGCTGGTGGAAGGCTACGTCCGCGATATCCAGATCCAGGGCGATGTCGGCCGGGTCAAAGCGCTGCTCGACAAACTGGCGGCGAAGATTCAGACCGAGCGGCCGCTGACCCGCAAGACGTTCGAGCGCTACACCACGCTGATGACGCGCATTCCCGGGGTGACGATCCAGGCCCAGGTGCCACCGCCCGGCACCACCGACGGCGCCACAACGCTGGTGGCCCAGGCCAGTCGCAAACCCTTCACCAGCACGCTGAGCACCACCGAAGACAACCGCAACGGCACCCAGGCCCTGCTCGGTGTCAGCAGCAATTCGCAAACCGCGATGGGCGAGCAACTGACCCTCAGCGGCCTGTTTCCACCGGGTGACGATCACGAACATTACTACCGGCTCGACTACAACCAGTTCCTCAATGACGAGGGCGCACAACTGGCGCTGTCGGCTTCACGCTACCGTGCTGACCCCGGCACCAATGTCCTGCTCGACAATGGCCTGCAACTCAAACCGCACCGCGAAAACGACCGCTACTCGATCGGTTTCACCTTGCCACTGATTGCCGCCTCCAACGAACTGCTAACGGCCGGTTCAAGGCTTTACGCGGTCAACGACAAGACCCGCTACAAGGTAATCGGCTTCCCGCTGAGTGTCGAAGAACGCACCGACATCCGCGCCCTCGCCTTCGAGAGCGACTGGCGCAAGGCCGATGCCCGCCAGTTGCGGATCCTCAGCGGCGGCGTGTACCAGGGCCTCGACAGCATGGGCGCGAAAACCAACAACAACGCCATCGACCTCGACTTCTTTCGCCTGCGCCTGTCTGGCGTACAGAGCGACAAGTTCCTCGACAACTGGCAAGGGGTGCTGTCGGCCGCGCTGTACTGGAGCGACGATACCCTGCCCGACAGCGAGCGCGCGGTGTTCGGCGGGCAGAACTTCGGTCGTGGTTATCCCGACGATCAAGCGTCCGGCGACAAGGGCTGGGGCGTGGCGTACGAGGTCAACTACAGCTTCAACCGCGACGGCAACTGGGTACGCATCCTGCAACCGTATGTCGTGCTTGATCGCTCGCGCAGTTGGTTCAACGAATTGCCGGTAAAGGCCAACAACCTGTCATCGGCGGCGATCGGGCTACGGTTTGGCGATGCCAAGTACTACAACATTGCGCTGGAAGCGGCGAAGGCGATGTCGGATGAAGCACTGGACACGTTCAATCGCCGGACGCGGTACAGCATTAGTTTCAGCTATCAGTTGTAGGGCCGGGATTGCACCCCGACCGTGAATCAAAACAACGATGGGAGCGAGCCTGCTCGCGAAAGCGCTGGATCAGCCAACAAATCTGTCGACTGACACACCGTCTTCGCGAGCAGGCTCGCTCCCACAGGTTTTACGTGATGCGGATCAGAACGCGTAACGCACCTTCGCGGTAAAGCCGTCGGCATTGAAACCGCTGGCCGTTACGTAGTTGTACGAACCGCCGACACTCCACGCGCCCATCCGGTAGTTGGCGCCCAGGCCCAGTTCATAGCTGTCACGCACAGGTGTGGTGCCACGGCTGGTGAATGAATCGCCGCCGAGTACGAACGATGAGGAGGTCGCAACCTTGTCGCCAATCACGTCATGCCAGGCCATGACTTTCGCCTCAGGCTCCAGACTGCCGGTGCCGAGCGCAAAATCGGCGGCCAGGCGCGCACCGAAGCCCATCTCACCGACTTCGTAACGCTGGCCGCCGACATTCAGCGCTGCCGAACTGCCCTTCTCGCGATAAGAATCCATGCCGACGTTGGCGTAACGCGCACCGACCTGCGGCTCCAGCACCACACCCGGGGTCAGGCGCAGGGTATAACCGGCCAAGGCGCTAACGCCGAATACATCGCTGTCGTAATCGCCTTTGGCGCGGGTGCCGGCGATGTAGCGTTTGGATTCGTTGTCGTTCCAGCCGTACATCAGCGAAGCGTCGACAAACCAGTTGTCACGCGTCCAGTTGCTGTAAACCGTCAGCGCATGGCCGGTCACTTTGGTTTTGCTGCCGAGATCGGATTTCACATCGGTGTCGAGGTAGCTGTAAGCCAGACCGATCGATGTGTCGGCGGTCAACTGACCGTCGGCACCAACGGCAACCCCGTGGCTATCGGCGTCATAACCGGCGACACCGCGACGGGCATCCTGGTCGGCATCGCTGCTGAGGGCTTGCAGCCAAACGCCTTTTTCCAGGCTGCCGATGGCGGTGCGTGCACGATTGGCGCGGCCGTTGATCACGTCAGAAACCAGCGTCTGGCTGTTGGTGGCGGCGTGCAGCACGCCACGGCTGACGTCCGGACTGAGTGTCTCGGCCAGCCGCGCCAGTTGCGTGTTGGTGCTGGCGTTGGCAAACGCCTGGAACACCGGATCCTGTTCACCAAGACGTGACATCAGCGAGGCCGACAGTCCGACCAGAGCAGAAGCAGCGTTTTGGCTGCCACCGGCATCGAGGGTATTTTGTGTTAACACATCTTGCGACTTGGTGCTGACCAGCGCCTTAACGTCGTTGCCCTCAACGCCATAGCTTTTGACTTCGAGCAATGCCGAGGTCGACTCGACCGTAAGGTTTTCGCCGCCGATCAGATTGCCAGAACGGATCAACGTGTAACGGTTGCCGCCAGCGGCCGTGCGAAAATCGCTAGAGCGCGCCTGCAATTGCAGGTGTCCGCCCGGCGCGATCTCGGTGGTGCCGGTGACCGTCAGAATCGCCCGGTTGATGTCGGTGTCATTGCCGACCGACATCGCGATATTCGAGTCCGCTTCCTCCATGTCCAGATTGCCGATGATCGTGGTGTGAGGCTGCATCAAGGTCAACGTGGCCTCTTGAATGGCCACATAACCGGACTTGATCACCGAGCCATAGAAGTCGACCTCACCATCGACCGACATCCCCGACAGCCCGAGCAAATCGCCTTTGACGTCACCGCCCCACCAATACAAATAACTCGTCCCATCGTCCACTTGAATGGCCGCCGTCGAGCCTTCGACCAAGCCTCCCCCCAAGGTGATATTGAATGAGCCTTGCGCCGCTGGTTGATTGCTCACATGGATGCCAATGCTCTCGCCGGAAATGGTGCCCCTGTTGAAAAGGCTGTAGGCGGTATTGCCAGGCTGGGGTACAAACGCCGCCCCGTTCAACGTCAAACCTTCCGCGCCACTGCCAGTGGCCTTGATCGTCGAGGCGTTGAAGATCGGCATGGACTGCGAGGTGTTCTCCAGGTAAATGCCACGAGCGTTGTTACCGCTGACGATGATGGAGCCACCGGCATCGTTGGTCACGCCGTAGCCCATGGTCGTGCCGATCAGCGAAACCCCTGTGGCGTTATTGCCGGAGACGTTGATAGCACCGGTGTTGTTGAAGTTGCCGGTGATCGGCATGTCCTTAATGGCAATACCCGTCGAATCCCCATTGCTGGCCAGACCATTGACCGTCACCGAACCCTGGTTGGTGAAGTTCGAGTCCAGCTCGACCCAAGACACCCCCGCCGACTTGATGTCGATCCCGACACCGTGGGTGGCACCATCAATAGTGATCGCGGCCTTGTTGATGATTTCAGCATTGACCCTCGAACCGGAGAATTGAGCGGCGCTGGTCATGGCCGATGGCGAGCTCTCGGCGACGTTTACTACACCGACGAGGTTCAGGAAGTCATAAGTCTGGTTGACGCTGACCAGAGGTCCGCTACCCAGATCGTAATTGAGCGTGACAGCCCCGGTAACCGGAGCGTTGACAGCGGAAGCCGCAACAGAAAGCGCCAGCAAAGAGCGGCGCAGACAAGAAGTATTCAAACGAGAGTCCCTTCGAAAACATGAAAAACAGTTTCAGCAGGGTTCACGTACTCATACAGGCATCCCTACCGGCCCGCCATGTGTCCTGGCTCGGGCGCGGGGAATCTACAGGAGCCATCATTTTGATACCACCAAAAAGTCAAAGAGATGGCGCCAAATTCTCAAGAACCCGACCAGCAGTCGAACCGCCATCGCGAGCAGGCTCACTCCTACAGAAGAACAAAAGCAATGCACCAACCCCCGCATCACCTCTGCCCTTCACCACTCAACAGGATGAGCGTTAGCTCGGCTGCAGCTTTTGATCTTGACTCACCGGCCGCGTCGGCAGGCTGAGTGGAGGGATTGATCCGGGGGTGGGAGCGTAGCGACCGTTTGGCGAAGCCAAACACAGCGAGAGGAGGTGCAGCGAAGCAAACCGTAGGCGCTGCCCCCGGATCGATCCCGGAGCGAAGGAACCCCGAGCCTCAGCGAGTGGGCCGAACGTTGCGGCAAGCCTTTTTGGGTACTTTTTCGGCGTCTGGAAAAAGTGCCTCGCCGTAAGGGCGAAACCGCCAGCTGCAACACCCAAAAAAACGGATATTCACCCAAAACACCCAAAGCACGGTCGGCCCAGAGGCCGCCGAGTTCAACCTCAGCCAACCTGAACCTTAGGCTTGGGAAACAAATTATCCAAAGTCTCCAACAACCTGACGTAATAAATCGGCTTGCGAAACAGATCCACCACCTGCAACCGCAACAAATCACTGACGTCTTCCATATCCGCATGCCCCGACATCACAATCACCGGCAAATGCTGCCGAGAAGTATGCTCACGCAACCTCTTGATCAACGACATCCCGGACTCCTCCGGCATACGCAAATCAGTAATCACCAGCGCGATATCGGGATGGCGAGTCAGATGATGCAACGCCAGCTTCACCGACGTCGCTGTATGACAGACAAACCCCTCCCCCTCGAGCAACTCCGCCAGCTCCAGCAACGCGTCCTCTTCATCGTCAACCAGAAGCAACTGTTGGCGCGGCAGCGAGGAAGCAGTCATGGGCAATCCCTGAAAACTGAAAGTGAACCCGAGTGTAGCCCGACATCAGCCGGGCATTGAGCTTCGTTCAACTCAGGGTGTCGCGGGTGGCGTCTGCACCGTCGATCCGCCCAACGCGACCAACAGATTATCGAACATGATTAACACTCGGCCACCCACAGGCGTAACGAACACAATGACCACCACAGCGACCATCGCCACCACAATCGCATACTCGATGGCCGATGCAGCGTCATCATCGGCCAGGAAACTGCGGGCACGAATCATCAGATATTCAAAAAGCATCGCAGTTCTCCTCCGTCATCAGGGTCGGGTCACGGTTTGGCCGCCAAGTCCGGTCAAGATGCTGTTGAAGTAGAACAACACTCGATTACCGAGGGGGGTCACAAATGCCACAACCACAACGGCCACCATCGCCACCACGATCGCGTACTCGATAGCCGATGCCGCCTCCTCGTTTCTGAACAACAGACGCACTCTGGCCATCAAGTAATCAACAATCATCTGGAACATACATCCACTCCTTCGCGCCTCTGGCGCCGATGTCGCACTACAGCGGCAAGGTTCCACCGTGCCATTTGAGCATTGTCAACAAACCCCCACCCAACAACTGTAAGAACGGATTAACCGGAAAGTATTAATCCAATCGTGTTTTTGCCATCGGCTGCTGTTAATTGGCCAAGACTCATACTTTCGTGAGTTATTTTCCTGTCAGTAATGGCGTTTTGGCTTGGATCAGCTAGCGTGGAAATAGCGAAATAGTTGCATGTTCATAGCTGCCGGATTGGGAACTTCTCTCGTTAGCAATAGCAGTGGGTAGTGCAGCAGGAAAGGGAGAGCCGTCATGAACAGTCGCGTCACCATGGGCCTTGCAGCCATCCTGTTATTGGGAGCCATTTTTGTCGGTTACTGGGGACTGGTACTCAGTCGTCAACCAGCGCCCGTCGCCGTCGCCCCCGTCGCCCCAACTGTCACTGTTGAAAAAACTGTCGCGATCGCCGAAGACCAGACCCGCCAACCCGTGGTGGTGCTGCTGCACGACGTGCCACCCTTCACTGCGCTGACCGCCGCCGATGTAGCGGTGGAAAAACTGCGCAGTGCACCGGCGGGCAGCTTGAGCACTGTCGATCAGGCCATTGGCCGCACACCTTGGCGGCACCTCAGCGCCGGCACCTGGCTGAACGATGAAAGCTTCACCGCCGGCGGTTCACTGGCACGCATGATTCACAGTGACGAACGCGCGCTCACCGTGGCTGTTGACGAAGTGATCGGTGCCGCCGGGCAACTGATTCCCGGCGATTACGTCGATGTCTTGCTCTACCTGCGCCAGGATTCCAGCAACCTCGAACAGTCGGCACAGATCGTTTTACCGGCCATGCGTGTGCTTGGGGTGGGTGACCAGTACGGCCTGACCAACGACGGTCAACCGGCCTCGCCGGCCCTGAGTGCAGACGAAAAACTCAAACAGGATCAACGCCGCGTCGCCGCGCGCACCGTGGTGCTGGCGGTGCCGGAGCAACTGCTCAGTCGCCTGATGCTCGCCACCCAGGCCGGCACCTTGCGCCTGGCCGTACGCAGCAGTGAAGAGCAGCGCCTGGCCAAATACTGGGCCGGCGAAAACCAGTCCACGGCCCATCTCGACACCGCCAACCGACAACTCTTCCAGTTCAACCAACTGGCCATGGGCACCGCACCGAAAGCACCGTCCAGTGGTGGTTCCGGTGGCGCCGCACGGCCTGCCGTGGAAATCATTCGCGGCAACCAGATCACCCAACAAAACCCATGACTGCGCAAGGATCCAAGGGCATGCAGAGTCGTTTCAGGCCGACATTCAAACCCATGCTGCGCGCCCTGTTACTGATGGGCCTGTCGATGGACGCTGCGTTCGCGGCAGTCGGCAATTGTTCGGCACTGGGGCGCATGCCGCCAGTGATCGAAATCGGCGAAGGGTTTCAGCAGGACGTGCAGTCCCCCGTGGCGATCACGCGTCTGGCCATCGGCGACCCGAAAATCGCCGACGTCCACGCCAACGGCAGTTCGTCCTTTCTGCTCACCGGTGTTGCACCAGGCGCCACCAGCCTGATGGTCTGGACGTCGTGTTCGAGCGAGCCGCGCCAGAGCATGGTGTTCGTTCAGGGCGCCGCCACCGCCGCGCTGAACAGCAGTCTGCCGTCGGATGATCCGAACCTGCCGTCGCAAGTGCAGACCGACATTCGTTTCGTCGAAGTCAGCCGCACCAAACTCAAGCAAGCCACCGCCTCACTGATCGGTACGCGCGGCAATTTCCTCTTCGGTTCGCCCGGCACCCTGCCGCCGATTGACGGGGTGCCGCAGCCCCGCCTGCCGGTGGACAACTCGCTGTTCAACTTCTCGTGGATCGGCGGCAAGACCATGGCAATCATCAATGCCCTGGAAACCAGCGGCTTCGCCTACACCCTCGCGCGGCCAAGTCTGGTGGCGTTGAACGGGCAGAGCGCAAGCTTTCTGGCCGGCGGTGAAATTCCGATTCCGGTGCCCAGCTCCGGCAGCGACAGCGTGTCGATCGAATACAAGGAATTCGGCATCCGCCTGACCCTCACGCCGACCATCATCGGTCGCGACCGCATCGCGTTGAAGGTCGCCCCGGAAGTCAGCGAACTGGACTTCAGTAACGCCGTACAGATCGCCGGCACCACTGTGCCGGCGCTGACTATCCGCCGCACCGACACCAGCGTGTCGCTGGGCGATGGCGAGAGTTTCGTCATCAGTGGCTTGATCAGCACCACCAACAGCTCGCAGGTGAACAAGTTTCCCGGCCTCGGTGACATCCCGGTGCTCGGCGCTTTTTTCAAAGGCTCGCAGATCAAGCGCGAAGAGCGCGAACTGCTGATGATCGTCACCCCGCACCTGGTGCAGCCATTGGCCGCCGATGCCCAGTTGCCGTCGTTGCCCGGGGAAAAACTGCGCAATTACGACCCGAACTTCTACCGCATGTTCTTCTTGGAAAACGGCAATTTCGACAAGCGCAGCGGGTTATCGCAATGAGCCAGAACCTGAGCCAGACCTTTCTCGCCATCACCCGCAACAGCACCGATCTGGAGTGGCTGCAGGGCGCGCTCGCGCCGCTCGGCCAAGTGGTCAGCGCCGGTGGCGGCAGCCTGGATGAGCTGCTGGCGTTGGTCGACGTCACCTTTGCCAGTCTGGTGTTCGTCGGCCTGGATCGCGAACACGTGGTCGCCCAGAGCGCGTTGATCGAAGGCGCGCTGGAAGCCAAACCGATGCTGGCGATCGTGGCCCTCGGCGACGGCATGGACAATCAGCTGGTGCTCAATGCCATGCGTGCCGGGGCCCGGGATTTTGTCGCCTACGGTTCGCGCTCCAGTGAAGTCTCCGGGCTGGTGCGACGCTTGAGTAAACGCCTGCCGCCCGTGGCGCCGAATACGCAACTGGGCGGCCTTACGGTCATGTATGGCGTGCAGAGCAGTTCCGATGGCGCACTGTTGGCCAACCATATGGCCCTGGTGGTGCAAAAGAGCGGTCAGCAAACCTTGCTGCTCGATCTCGGTCTGCCGCGCGGTGACAGCCTCGCCCTGCTCGGGCTGGAAAGTTCGTTTCACTTTGGCGATGCCCTGCGTCACTTGCGCCGGCTCGACGCCACGCTGATCGACAGCGCCTTCACCAGCGCTGAAGCCGGCTTGCGCATTCTCGCCTACGCCAGCAACGACGAGCCGCTGGAAAACACCAGCGCCGCCGAGCTGTACATGTTGCTCAGCGCCTTGCGCCAGCACTTCCAGCACATCGTCGTGAACCTCACCGGGCAGACCGACAGTGAAGCCTTGCGCACCTTTGTCAGCCACTGCGACAAGTTGCTCTGGTACACCGACCAGAACGTGCTCAACTGCCGGCGCAACCTCGCCGTGCTCAATCTGTGGCGGGAAAAAGGCATGAAGCTCGACCACGGGCGGCTGCTGATCGACCGCTACCTGAGCAGCGTCGCGCCCAATTCGGAAACCCTCGGCAAGACCTTCAATCTGGAAGTGATCGCCACGCTGGCCCTCACTCCAGAAGTGCGCCTGAACGCGAAAAACCAGGGCGTCAGCCTGTTCGAACTGGCCCCGCGCGAAAAACTTACCCAGAGCCTGCGCACCCTCGGTGAGCGCCTGGCCAAACGTTCCGAGGGTCTGGCCAAGCCCAAAGTCACCTGGTTCGACCGCTTGCGAGGCACCTCATGAGCGCAGAAAAACTCTTCGGCGCTGCGCCCCGCAGCAGCGGCGGCAACAGCGATCACGAAGGCCTGAAACTGGTCCTGCATCGGTACATCATCGACGCCCTCGAAGAGTCGGGAAAAAACCTGCTGGAAGGTTCTCGTCAGCAACTCGCACAGTTCGTCACCGACAAGGTCGCCGAGTACATCGCCCGTTTGCACTTGGCGATTTCCCGCTACGAAATGGAGCGCCTGGCCGAGGAGATCGTCGACGAACTCACCGGTTTCGGTCCGCTGGAGGTGTTGCTGCGCGATCATTCGGTGACCGAGATTCTGGTCAACGGCCCGCATCGGGTATTCATCGAACGCGACGGTGTGCTGCACCAGAGTGACCTGCGGTTTATCGATGCGCATCACGTCGAACGCGTGATGCAGCGCATCCTTGCACCACTCGGACGGCGCCTCGACGAGTCCTCACCGATGGTCGACGCACGCCTGCCCGATGGCAGCCGGGTCAATGCGATCATTCCGCCGATTGCCCTCGACGGCCCCTGCCTGTCGATCCGCAAATTCCGCAAGGACATGCTTAAAAGCAGCGACCTGATCGCCATGCAAACCGTCGACCTGTCGATCTTCGAGTTTTTCCAGGATGCCGTCGGCAAGCGCTGCAACATCCTGATCAGCGGCGGCACCGGCACCGGCAAGACCACGCTGCTGAATATTCTCAGCCAGTTGATCAACCCGCACGAACGTCTGGTGACCATCGAAGACGTCGCCGAATTGCAGCTCGGCCACCCCCACGTGGTGCGCCTGGAAACCCGTCCGCCGAATGCCGAAGGCCATGGTGAAGTGAAGGCCAGCGACCTGATCCGCAATGCCCTGCGGATGCGCCCCGACCGGATCATCCTCGGCGAGATCCGCGGTGTCGAAGTGGTCGATGTACTCACGGCGATGAACACCGGCCACGACGGTTCGATGAGCACCGTGCACGCCAACAACGCCCAGGATGCCCTGCTGCGCCTGGAAACGCTGGTCGGCCTGACGGGTCGCTCCATCGCCGAGCGCACCCTGCGCCAGATGATCTGCGCCGCCCTCGACGTGATCATCCAGCTGACGCGCATGCCTGACGGGCGCCGTTGCGTCAGCGAGGTCGTGGAAGTGGTCGGCATTCGCGAAGACGTTTACGTCACCAATACTCTGTTCCGCCTCGACCGCCGCAGCGGTTTCGGTTTCCTGCGCGAAGCCGTCAATCCGGCCGGCGACAAGCTGCGCCACGAGACACATCTGGGCTGACGGCAAGGAGCATCGAGCATGCTGGGAGCGATCATTCTCATTGTTATCTGCCTGACGCTGCTGGGGCTGTCGATTCGCCTGTTTTTGCAGGGTCTGCGCAAGACCGCCACGGAAAAAGTGCTCAACCGTCTCGCCGCCGGACAACCGCAACCGGCGCCGGAAAAACCTGTGTGGGTCGGACTGGAGCGGATGTTTCTGCGTGCCGGACTGGGCCGCCCGACCGAGCGTTTCGGCCTGTGGCTGAGTCTGTGGGCGCTGGCGATAGCGCTGGGGTATTTTCTTGCTGACTGGATCGGCCTGCTACTGATGATCGTCATACCGCCACTGCTGTTGCGGCTATACATCGCCATTCTTTACCAACGCCGGATCAAACGCATGATCGAGCAACTGCCGCAGTTGCTTGATCACACCGTGCGTAGCCTGAAGTCCGGACGCACCCTGAGTGACGCGGTCATGGGCGGCATTGAAGCCAGCGAAGATCCGCTGAAAAAAGCCATGGGCCGGGTCCAGCGCAACGTGCAACTGGGGGTGAACCTGCCCGATGCAGTCAGTGATTTTGCCGAGCTGTATGAACAGGATGAACTGCGCATGTTCGCCCTCGGCCTGAAGGTCAATCATCGCTACGGCGGCAACGCCAGCGAGCTGCTGGAGAACCTGATCAAACTGATCCGCGAACGCGACCAGGGCGCCCGCCAACTGCGCGCCCTCACCGGCGAAACGCGCATGACCGCGTGGGTGCTCGGCTCATTGCCGCTGCTGCTGGTGAGTTACTTCATGCTGACCAACCCCGGCTACATGCTCGGGATGTGGAACGACGCCAGTGGTCAGCACATGTTGATCAGCGCCGCCGTGCTGCAAGTGGTCGGCAGCCTGGCGCTGTGGCGCATGTTGAGGAGCGTCTGACATGGTCTGGCTCGCGGCACTGATGTTGCTGCTCGGCGCCTTGATGCTGGTGATCAATCACCTGCTGATGGAGCGGCGCCGGGTGCGTCAGATCAATCAGCGCCTGCAAGGACAACTGGTACGCGAGAACCGCTTCGGCAGCTGGTTGCGCGCGCTCGGCAGCAGCAAGTTCGGTCAGCGCTCGGTGAGCATCGACAGCGAAACCCAGACCCTGCTCAACCGCATCGGCTGGCGCCGGGCCAATGAACGCGCGCTTTTTGCGGCCTGCCAGATCGGCACGCCGCTGCTAACGTTGGGTTTGGCAATTTTTCTGCAAGAGGTGTTTTTCCCCCAGGCTGACAACCGCTGGATCGTGCCGATGCTCGCTACCGGCGGCGGTTATCTGCTGCCTAA
This sequence comes from Pseudomonas sp. 29, assembly GCF_002754355.1. Taxonomy (NCBI): domain Bacteria; kingdom Pseudomonadati; phylum Pseudomonadota; class Gammaproteobacteria; order Pseudomonadales; family Pseudomonadaceae; genus Pseudomonas; species Pseudomonas sp. 29. Next base: position 3,668,204 of record NZ_PEEY01000001.1, on the reverse strand, counting down.
ACGCCTGCTGGCCTACGCCGCAGCACGGCGGCAGAAAACCATCTCAGTGGAGGTTTCGACGTTTATTCCGCTGCTGCGCATCCTGTTCGAATCCGGCATGGCAGTCGAACAAGCCCTGCGTGTACTCAGCATCGAAGCGCAAAAACTGCTACCGGAACTGACCAGCGAACTGCGCCTGATCCTGACCCGTGTCGACTCTGGCCTGGAACTCGGCCAGGAGTTGAACAAAGCGGCGGTGATGCTCGCCGTGGACGAATTCAGCGACACCTGCGTAATCCTCCAGCAACTGATTCAACAGGGCGGCGGCGCGATGAAATCGCTGCTGGCGCTCAAGCAACTGCTGGATGACCGGCGCCTGACGCGCTTGCAGGAGTACATCTCGAAAATGTCGGCGAAGATGTCTGTAGTGATGATGCTGTTTCTGTTTCCGGCACTGCTGATCGTCCTCGCTGGCCCCGGTTTCACCGCGATAGCCCGGGCGTTCGCAAACTGACCTTGCTCATGGAGAGCGTTTGATGAAAGTACTGATAGTCATGGCAAGTCTGTTGCTGCTCGGCGGTTGCGCCACCGACGGCCAGGCACCCTGGACAGCGCTGCTGGCACCGAGCAATTGCAGCAAGATGACCCAGGAGCAAGAGCTGGCCCTGAACCTCGCGGACGATCTGGCCAACGACGGCAAACTGCACGCCAGCCTGGCTAACCTGCAAAGCCTGCCGGACAACATCAGCGAAGTGCGCCTGCGCAAAGCCAAGGTCTATCGTCTGCTCGGCCGTAGCGAAGCCGAGCCGCTGTACCGCGGCCTGCTCGGCGGCTGCCTGACCGCCGAAGCCGAACACGGCCTCGGTCAGCTCTACGCTGCTCGCGGCGACAACGGCCAAGCCCAGGCCCACCTGCAACGCGCCGCGCGCCTGGCCCCCACCGACGAAAAAATCCGCAACGACCTGGGCGTGGTCTACCTCAACCAACTGCGCCTCAACGACGCCCGTTTCGAGTTCCTCACCGCCATCGAACTCAAGCAGAACAACCAACTGGCAACCCTGAATATGGTCACCCTGCTGCTGTACCAGAACGATTGGCCACAGGCCGCCGAAATCGTCAGCCGCGCCAAACTGACCCCGCAACAATTCACCGAAGCCCAGGAACGCGCAGAAAAACTCAAAGCCCCGGTCAAGGCCAAACCGGCCACGAGCAATCAAGTGGCCGCCGTCGCTGACCCGTTGCCGTCATCGCTCAAATAAGGAGACAGCCATGAACCCCTTCAAAGGCCTGTGCTACCTGACCCTGCTCAGCCTGCCCCTCAGCGCCGCCGCCATCGACGCCGGCCCCGCCTCGGCGCAACAACAGGAAACCGAAGGCTGGCTGGTCCTGCAAAGCCGCAACAAAGCCGCCTCCCCCAAACCCCAAACGGCGACTGCGACCGAACGGGATTTGGCAATGCAGCGCTGGCTGAGGAAGTACAAATATGAGATTCCGGATTTTTATGATCCGGATGCGGGAGGGAAGATCGAGAGCAAGAATTAGTGATGGGGTGACCTTGCGAGCGCTTTCGCGAGCAGGCTCGCTCCCACCTTTTGAAATGCACTCCACCTGTGGGAGCGAGCCTGCTCGCGAAGAACGATGACGCGGTGTGCCTGGCGGATCAGGCCTGCGGATCCACCCGATCCAGTGCCCGGTTTACCGCCAGCTCGGCCAGCATGATGATCTGCTGAATCGCCAGCGCGGTATTGCGCTCCGGCCGACCCAACTGATCGGCAAAATTACCCGCCAGCGTATTGGCCGAAGCCAGGGATTCGCAGGCATGGGCGAGCAGGCTTTCGGTATCGATTTTCGGATGGATGAGAAACATCGTGCTCGGTTGGTGGGGTTTCGCGGGTTCGGGGCAGAGGTAGAAATCGAGGGCGCGTTTGATGGCCTCGCGGTTTTTGACGAGGTCGTCGCCGCGGATAGCTTCTTCGAGCGGGGTCGTGGGTTCGGTGGGTGGGTCGGGGATCAGTTTGTCCATAACAACTCCTACTTGGCTGAGGAGCCAACCTTTGTCGTTTCCACACGACAAAAGGTGGCAGCTGTACGCAGGGTGGAAAACCGATAAGTAGGCAACCGGCCAGACCGAAGCCTGCCCGCGCACAGCCGCCGCGACACAGTTTGCAGACGAAAGAAGACGCCGACAATGATTGCGGTAGCGATGCAACGCATCTACTTGAAATTCAGGTTTCCACACCCGGTCGCTGAATTGGCAGCGACAGCCAGAGACTAGAGAGCGCACGTCCGACGGACAACCTGAAAACCGTGTGGGAAGGTTCCGGTTATCTGCCACACATTTAAACAGCCAAAAGCCAACCCTCACCCTAGCCCTCCCGAAACTTCGGACCGCCCATAGGGAGAGGGCTGGGCGGGCGGTGTTCCGATGAGGGGCAAATCCACCACAAAACTAAAGCCGAACACCCGCTCTTCACCACTCAATAGGCCGAGTGTCAGCTCGCCTGCTTTTGATCTTGGAGCCCGTCGGCAGGCTGAGTGGAGGGATTGATCCGGGGGTAGGCGCGCAGCGCCGTTCGACGAAGTCGAACACATCGAAAGGAGGTGCAGCGAAGCAAACCGGAAGCGATGCCCCCGGATCGATCCCGGAGCGAAGGAACCCCGAGCCCCAGCGAGCGGGCCGAACGTCAGGGCGCAGACCTTTTGGTTACTTTTGGGGCGTTTGCCAAAAGTGACCCGCTGTAAGAGCGGAACCGTCAGCAGCAACACCCGCAGCAACGGATATTCACCCAAAACCCCAAGAACCTGGTCGGCCCACAGGCCGCCAAGTCAATGCGCCGTAACCCGCTGCCGCGCAGCAGAAGCACTCGGCGAAAGAGCCAAAGCCAACTGCGTCCGATTATGCATATGCGTCAACCGCAACACCTGCGAAACATAAAGCTTCACCGTGTTCTCGGTAATCCCCAACTCACAGGCAATCTGATAATTGGTCTGCCCCTTGCCCACCAACCGCGCCACATCCAATTGCCGCGGCGACAACTGATTGAAAATCTCCGGCATCTCCTGAGCCTCCGCCTCGGCAGGCTCACCGCCCAACACATCACGAACCACCGCCGAAGGACTACGACGCACCTTGTCCAGATCCTGATAAAGGTCATCAATCGACTCAGACAGATACTGCAACTTCTGATTCAAATGCCCCAATTGCAGATTCTTCTGCCGCTCCTGCAGCGCCGCCTCCTGACGCCGCACCCCGTCGAGCAACTCATCCAGATCAATCGGCTTCTGATAATAATCGGCAATCCCGGCACGCAATGCCTTGATCACATCCTGCTTGTCGGCACGCCCAGTGAGCATGATCGCCTCAAACACCCGACGCTTGCCCGCCAAACGCTGCAACGCCTGAATCAGTTGAATGCCATCCATGTCCGGCATGTGCAGATCACTCAGCACCAGACCGATTTCCGCGTCCTCACTGAAACACTCGATCGCCTGCAGACTGGATTCGCACGGCACACAGCGATAACCATTGCTTTCAAGAAACTCGCACAACTCCTCCACGATCAACGGCTGATCGTCGACCACGAGGACTTTTACCGCAGACGTAAGCTTGTTCACGTGCTACTCCATGTCCCAGGCCAAAGCTGACCATTCCTGTACTGCCAGCCTTTGGCTGTATAACCAGTTCATTTGAAAGTAGACGTACTTTCCGACTATGTACATAGAACTAGTGGCGCTTGGCGACTAGTGGATCCAAAGCATAACGAGCACTGCACCGACCAGCACGAACGGTGCAAATGGCAGCTTTTTTGACATGCCCGGGGCCAGATATCGCAGACGTTCTCTAAGCCCTTGACTCATATGGAGCCAGACTCTTGGCGCCAGCAGCATCCAGATCAGGCTGGCGACGCCCGCCCCCATAAATACGCCAAGAATAAACAGACCGTCCGTCGCAAGACCGAGGGCTGTCATTAATTTCACATCGCCGGCGCCCATGCGCCCCATGAAAAAACCCGGCAGGGTCAGCGCCAGCGCGATCAGGCAGGCCCAACCGCCCTGCCCCGCCTCAGCGCCCAGCCAAGTGCTGCCGGTCCACAACAGCCAGATCAGCGCCAGCGCCGCCGCACCGAGCGTCAGCCCATTGGCAATGCGTCGCTGGCGGGCATCTTGCGCCGCGCACAGGCCCAGCCAGATCAGAAGGAGAAAACTGTACATCCGGTAAAAACCGTCCATTTTTGCGGAATGATTCTATGCTGAGACTACGCAGTGACAGTCAGGGTAGACGCACTCATGAAAACCGGCTTTCGCAAGTCGCAAAAAGGTGCGGTGGCGATTGAGTTCGCCTTGGTGTTCATCATCTTTTTCGCCGTGTTTTACGGCCTGGTCAGTTACAGCCTGCCCTTGGTGATGATGCAATCGTTCAATCAGGCCACGTCCGAAGCCGTGCGCCGCAGTGTCGCGGTCGATCCCAACACACCCAACTATTCAACCGTGGTGATCAACACCGCGAATGCCACGCTGACCCAGCAATTATCCTGGATCCGTCCGATCTTCAACCTGGTGGTCGGCGTTGACACCAGTGTCGAATACAGCGCGACGGGCCTACTGACAGTGCAAGTGAATTACCCGGTCAGCAAGCTCAATCAGGTCATGCCGTTTCTGGTTCTGCCGGGCATCGGCACGGTACCCAGCCTGCCCACCTACCTGACCGCCAAGTCGAGTCTGCAATTTTGACGTCGGGAGACAAACTTTTCGGGCGTTTGCTCAAACGCACACCGCCCGCCGCCCATGAGTTGCCCGACCCACTTGGTTCACCCGCAACAGGCTTGCACCTGTACCTGAACGACGACGGTGACGTGCTGCAAATGGCCGGGCCGCTGCGGCATCTGTTGGCGCAGTTCAAGACTCACGATCGACCCTTACCGCTGAGCGCCTATCTGCTGCCGCACAGCACACTGACCATCGAAGGTCGGCCAAGGGAGTGGCAGGGGCTTTTGCTTGATCTCGACTTCTTCGGTCTGGGCGAGCAGACCGTGCACGTGCGTGGCTGGGTTCAACCGCTGGGCGAGGGCTGGCTGATGCAGTTGATCGATATCGCCGACTTGTTGCTCGAACGCCAACAATCGCGCCAGCGTGATGCCTGCCAATTGCTCGCCGGGCAGATCAGCGAACAGTTGCGCGCATGCAGCCAGGCGCGGTTGCCGACGATCGTCTGCGAACAATTGCAAATGATCGCCCAGCGCTGGCACATCCCTTGTCTGGCGCTGGCCTTGCTCGATGATGAGCAGCAGGGCTGGCAGATCTATCGTCAGCATCGCGCCCACGATGCGCCGAACCTGTGGCACGACCAGCAACGTCTGGGCACGCCGCTGGACAGCCTGAACGGTGCCGCGCCGCAACGTGTCGGCGCGCATCAGGGCCTGGATGAACATTCGCGAGTGCAGGTTCTGTTCGGCAGCGCCGAAGGTTTCGCGGTGCCGTATAGCGATGAACACGGTGTGGTGGTCTGGCTACTCTGTGGGTTTTATCCCGTGGACAGCGCCGCACCATACCTGACCGAGCGTGACTGGATGGCACTGCTCGGCGCGCTGGCCGGGCCGTTGCTCGGCCGCCTGCGCGAACAGCAGCATCACTTGCAACTGGAGCGCATCGAAGCGCTGCAAACCCTATTGGGTGCAGGCTGGTGGGAGATTTTGGCAGGCGACAAGCACATTCAACTGGCACCCGCGCTGGCGGCGGTCTTGAACGTGAACCCTGGCGGATTACCGCTGGAAGACTGGCTGACGCAAATCCATCCCGCCGACCGCGACGAGTTGCGCAGCCGTCTGCACGCTTTGCAACAACACGGTGAAGCCCTGACGCTGTCGGTGCGTCTGCACGACGGCAATCCCGCGCAAGCGCCCACGTGGTATCGCGTACAGGGCCAACTGATTGGCAGCGGCGAGCACCGCCGGCTGGTCGGTTTCATGCTCGACATCAGCGACATCCAGAACCAGCAACAACGGGCCGCCGCCGCGCATGCGCGGCTGGACAACCTGATTGCCAGCTCGCCCGCGGTGATTTACGTCCAGCACTACCAAGAAGGCGCGCTGATCCCGGCGTTCTTCAGTGCCAGCCTGCAACCCTTGCTGGGCTGGAACCTTGAGGACTGCAGCGACGGCGCTCTGGTCGAGATGATCCATCCCGAGGATCGCGAGGTGTATTTCGCCCGCAGCCGCCAGTTGCTGCGCGAAGGTTCGGTGCGCAGCCGTTATCGACTGCGCGACCGTCGCGGCGAGTATCACTGGTTGCTCGATGAAGCCCGTCTGCTGCGCAATGACCTCGGCCTGCCGGTGGAAGCGGTCGGTTTGTGGCTGGACGTCACCGAGGCGACCCTGGCAGCCGAACAGGTGAAAAAGAGTGAAGAGCGCTATCGGATTCTGGTGGAAGACTCGCCGGCAATGATCTGTCGCTATCGCCCGGATCTGATTCTGACCTTTGGCAACCGGCCGTTGGCGAAGTATCTGGAATGCACGCCGGAGGAACTGCCAGGGGTCGATCTGGGCAGCTGGATGTCCGAGGAACAACGTACTGCGTTCGTCCAGCGTCTCGCTGCACTGACTGTGGAGCAACCGGTGAGCACCGCGGAAATCAGCCTGCAACTGCCCGGCAGAGAACATGCCTGGTGGGTGTGGTCCGATCGCGGCGTGTTCGATGAGCACGGCCAGTTGATCGAAGTGCAAGCGGTAGGCCGCGACAACACCGAGGTGCGCCGCTCGCAGCAGCAACTCACGCAAAGCGCGAAAATGGCCACCCTTGGCGAAATGGCCACCGGCCTCGCCCATGAAATCAATCAGCCGCTGAACGTGATGCGCATGGCCATCGTCAACGTGCTCAAGCGTCTGGGCAACGGTGATGTGCAGGTCGATTACCTGACCGACAAACTCAACCGCATCGATGCGCAGGTACAGCGTGCAGCGAAAGTCGTCGATCACATGCGCGTATTCGGTCGACGTTCGGAGATCGAGCAGCAACTGTTCAACCCGGCCTCGGCCATTGAAGGCACGCTGTCGCTGCTGGCCGAGGGCATGCGCGGCAAAGGCGTGGATTTGCGCATCAGCGAGACCGGGTTCGAGGTGCAAGTGCGCGGCTACGTCGATCAGCTTGAACAGGTGTTGATCAACCTGATGGTCAACGCGCGGGATGCGTTACTGAGCAAACGCGAGAAGGACTCAAGCTTCAAACCGTGGATCTCAATCTACGCTGAACGTGATGAGCAGCATGTGCGACTGTGGGTCGAGGACAACGGGGGCGGCATCGATCCACGTTTGCTGGAGCGGATTTTCGAGCCGTTTTTCACCACCAAACCCATCGGCGTCGGCACCGGGCTGGGGCTGTCGGTGAGCTACGGCATCATCGACAACATGGGCGGCGAGTTGAGCGTGCGCAACTCGGTGGAGGGCGCGCGGTTCTGCATTGAGTTGCCGGTTGCCGTGGACGCCTAGATCACCAGATAGGCCTTGCCGGTCTGGCCGCAGGTCATGTTGGCACCGACGTCGACATCCATCAGGTTAATGCCCAGGCCTTTGAGCAGGTTGTTCAGCAGCGGGTCGAGCAACGGGCTGACCAGGTTGGTCACCACCGGCAGCAGTTTGCTGGTGACATCACTGATCAACGAGGCAACGCCGGTAACAACGGCACCCAATGGATTGCTGCCCTGGGGTTTGTAGACGATCAGGTTGATCCCCGCGAGGGTGTTCGACAGGCTGCCGACGATGTTACTGGTGGGTGCGGCTGACTGAATGCTTGGGGGTAATTTGAGGTTGGCCGGGGTGGCGAATGGCGTAGCGCTGGAGAACACCAGATCCTGAGTGTTTTGCGCAACGCTGGTGTCGAGCATGATCGCAATGCCGCCAGCGCCGTATTGAATATGGGTGGAGGGGTCGCAAGTCCCGATGCCCAGAATCTTGTGGCAGGTGACGATTCCCAGGTCAACCAACGGTAATGGCGTGACAGTCGGTTCAGCGGCCGAGGAAAAGGCGTTGGCAGGGTCGATCTTGCCGAGTTTGAGGTCGGCAATGGATGTGATGGTGTGGGCAGTCAGGCTTTTCGTGCCTGTTGTCCCGGTTGGGCAGCTGTAATCGGTGACATAGCTTTTCGCGCCACCAGCATCCAGGCTGATGTCAATTTCGGGGGATGGCAAAAGGAGTGGGTCAAGTTGCTGGCAACCGGCGCAGGCGACCGAACTCAGGACTGCTACCAGATTCAGACTCAGGACTGCATTGAGCGTCGGCGTCAGTCCCGCGACCAATCCCAACACCGCATTGGTCAGTCCCGTGACCCCGGACAGCACCGGCAGATTCACTGAGACCAGCGTGCGCACCTGCGCCGTACGCACATAAATCCGGTCCGGCCCGGTCGGATTGACCTTGGCCCGCGCCGGATCGCCAATGGCGGAAAACTGCGGCGGCTCGATCACTTTCACCCGCACCGTGACATTCGCCAGCCCGAGCACGCTGATTGGCAACGTCGCCGCCACCGCACTCTTGCTGTTGGCCAGTTGCACCACGCCTTGAATCAGTTGCAGCAGTTGCAGATTGGCGTCCAGCCCTGCTGCCGTGGTCCCGGTCTGCAATTGCAGGATGTCGCCCAGTTTGACCGGCGCCGCGTTGATCGCCGCCACCTGCAATTGGCCTAGCGCAGTGATCACCTGCGCGGTCGCACCATTGAGTTGCACCACCGTCGCCGCCGCCTGAATCAGTTGCGTCACCGTGGCCTGAGTGTTGAGTAATTGCGTGTAATTGCCGGCCGCGACATTGAGATTGATCGCCAGTTGATCAAGGTATTTCAGCAAGTTGATATCAGTGTTCAGCAAACCGTCCCAGCCTAGCGCGGTGAGATTAACGTTTCCGCCGAGCAGCCCGGAAAACAGCGGATTGAGGATGTTCGACTGGGCTGTATCGATGCTCGCCAGCGTGCTGCGAATATTCAGCTGGGCGACCGTTGGCTGCGGTTTGGCGGCCACCGCCGAGGCATTCAGCGTGGTATTGAGACTGACCGGTGTACCGCTGAACAAGGCTTGTACGCCGCCGGCAAAACTGGTGATCACCGTGCGACTGGCGACGACTTTGACCGCAGCCATTTGCGTGGCATCCACGGCGAACGTGCGTAAACCGCTGGCGGCAGTCACCAGGGTGCCGCACGTGGTGGCGAGGGTGTTGCTGGCGTCGACAACGTAGCCGTTGCGCACGGCGCTTTGCCCGGCGTAACTGGCAGCGCTCAGCCCCGGCAGGCAATTGCCGCCACGACTGACGGCTTCGAGGGCGGCGTTGTCCACCACCCGCTGCAATTTGCGTTGTTCCATGTACAAGCGGCCGGTGTCGACCACCAACAGCAGCATCACCACCGCCAGACTGAGGGTGGCCGCCGCCATCAAGCCAATCGCCCCGCGCTGCCGGGCCGGGCTGGTGAATCGCGAACGAGGCGACATGGCGCACTCCTTTGCCGCAAGCTCCATTGGTGCAGCTGAGTGTAGACGCGCCTAATGGCAACGCACCATTTCAAACAGACAAACATCCCTGCTCGCGAAGGCGTCGTGTCGGATAAATAACAGTTGAATGACACCCGGCTTTCGCGAGCAGGCTCGCTCCCACATCAGAATTTAGGGTGGAACAAAAAATGGGAGCTCAACAGCTCCCACTTTTTAACGGATTCAGCGCGGTGGATAGTTGGCCAGAATCCGCCCGACAGTCTCGCGAATGGCATTGCTGCGATCTTCGGGATTCGGCCTGCTGGCGAGCATCTGTTCATCGCTGCCGCGCCACACCAGTTTGCCGTCCTTGCCGTCGAGCAGGTCGATCTGGATGGTCGCGACCTTGTAGGTGATGTTGCGCGTTTCGTTGTACATCGGCGCGCCCCAGTAGCCGTTCCACGGGCCACCCCAACCGCCACCGTAATTGGTCGTCACTTGCTGCTGACGATCCTCGACGATCAGGTAGGTCTGTACATTCAGGTCACCCTTGCCCCCCGCCGCCGCAGGACGCAAACCGCGCTGGTCGAGCTGATCGGCGACGGCCTGGCGGATGCGCTGTTCGGTCAGGTCGCTTTTGATTCGTGGATCATCGGGGCGATATTGCAGGGCGGGGTCTTTCCAGCTCCAGCTGCGATAGGCGGCAAAGTCGCGGCTGGCATCGAAGTCGTGGTTGACCTGGTTGGCGGCGCAGGCGCTGAGCAGCGCGGCCATGGTCAGTAGAGCGAGACGGCGGAACATGGTTTTTCTCCGGTTGAAGACATGAACCTGCGGCAGCTTCCCGTTGGCAGAAAGCTAACTCGGAGGATACGCCGACATGGCCTTTTCCACAGCTTCGCGGATCGAATCGGTGCGATCGATTTCGCTGCCCTTGTTCGCGGTTTCAGCACTGGCACTCCAGACCGGTTGCCCGCTGCCGGCGTCGAACAGATTGACCTGCACCACCACGACCTGCTCCGAATACGTGCGCACGATCGGCACCGTGTTGTACATGCCATAACCGCGACCATATCGATCGTAGCCGCCGTATCCGCCGTCGTAGTAGCCGTAGTCGTCCTGGACCTGCCGCAAACGGGTTTCCAGCCGCAGATCGGCGCTGACCAACAGGTCGGCCGGGCGGTTGTCGTGCAACGGGCGCAAACCGCGCTGATCGAGGGCATTGCTCACCGCTTCGGCCACTTGCGCCGAGTCCGCCCACGCCGTACCCGGCGGCAACTGCCCGTTGAGCCAGGCCCAACTGCGATAGCGTCCGTAGTCACGCGGCGGCGCCGGGTAAGCGCTACGGTCGAAGGTGGTGGCGGCTTGCGCTGGCGCCGGCGGCAAGGGCCGCGACTGCGCCACGTACGGGTTGCTGCCCTGGCAGGCAGCCAACCCCAGACAGATCAGCAATAACCCGGATTGAGCTTTCATGTCGCGCTCCGATCAGATCGGCCGGCAGATCCAGTGCAAGTAGCGCCCAAGCCCGGCGAAGCTTGGGTGACGGCGGTGAGCGAGCTCCATCTCGAGCAAATCCGCGAGTTCGGCGCGGGCCTGGAATTCCACCGGCATGTAGTCGTGAAAAACCCGGATCCCGCTCTGGGTTTCGACCTGCCACAGGCCTTCGAGTTGCGTTGCCAATTCCCGTGGGTCGAGAGGCTGCTGCGGGGTCAGGCTCTGCTTTTCCCCAGCCATGCTGTTCTTGCGCATTTTCTTGAAATGGCCTTTGAGCAGGTTGCGGTAGATCAGCGCATCGCGGTTGTAGAACGCCAGCGACAACCAGCCGCCGGGCTTGGTGAGTTGGTGCAGCACCGGCAGGATCGCGTGGGGTTCGGCGAGCCATTCGAGCACGGCGTGGCAGATCACCAGATCGTACGGCTCAGTGAGTTGGCCGAGCAGTTCCTGCCACGGCGCCTGGATGAATGTTGCGGTTTGCCCGGCTTCAGCAAAACGCTGGCGCGCGCCTTCGAGCATCGGTGCGGCGGGCTCGGTGAAGGTTACGTCATGGCCGCGCTCGGCCAGCCACAGCGACATGTGGCCAAGACCACCACCGATGTCGAGAACGCGCAACGGACGATCCGGCAGTGCCTCGATTAGGTCGGCCTGCAACACCGCGAGGCGAATCGCGCCTTTGGCACCGCCATAGATTTTTTCGGCGAACCGCGTCGCCAACTGATCGAAATGCCGGTCGCTCATCAGCTGAACCGCCGTTCGCTGTCGGCAAGCTTGGCGCGCACCACTTCATTCATGTCCAGGCCCAACTCGCTGCACAGCAGCAACAGATACAACACGATATCGCCGACTTCCTGCCCGGCGTGGGCGAGTTTGTCGGCGGGCAACTGGCGCGACTGGTCTTCCGTCAGCCACTGGAAGATTTCCACCAGTTCGGACATCTCGACACTGGCCGCCATGGCGAGGTTTTTCGGGCTGTGAAATTGCCGCCAGTCATTACGGTCGCGAATGGCGTGCAGGCGTTCGGTCAGTTCAACAAGGTTCATCGGGTTCTCCTGAAGGCGTATAGCTTCGGGGGGATATCGCCTGAAGGCAAGGGCCGCCGATGCTCTTTGTAGGAGTGAGCCTGCTCGCGATGACGTCGTGTCATTCAACATTGATTTGTCTGACACGACGTCATCGCGAGCAGGCTCACTCCTACAGGGGCGGTGCAAACACTCTATAGTTGCAGGGAACTCGGCCACCCGCGTTGTGGCCCAAGGCTCAGCTCTTTCATCAGGATGCACACATGCAGGTAGAAAGCTTTTTCGAATGGCTCGGGCAGGCGCTCGGTTCAGTCATCCGCTTTATCGTCGATGGCCTCAGTGGTTTGTTCAACATTCTGAGCAATGCCGGTGGCAACTTTGTCGACGGGCTGGCCAAGACGCTAGGGATGGACACCTCGATCATCAGCATCATCGCTCTGATTGTCGGGCTGATGCTGTTGTGGTCGGCGATTCGGGCGTTCATGAATGCGTCGATCATTGCCGGGATCATCTGGTTGTTGCTGGGGTTGTGGCTGCTTAGCTGGATTATTCATTAACCGCTTGAAGAGCCCCTCATCGGAACGCCGCCCGCCTAACCCTCTCCCGGAGGGAGAGGGGACTGAATGGGGGATATTCAAGAGCTACACCGACTTGAGCGAGCTTCAGCGAATCCATAATCGGCACATTCTCTCAGGTCGATGGATGACGCCAGACACCTCGGTCGGCCCCCTCTCCCTCTGGGAGAGGGCTGGGGTGAGGGGGTTGTTTCTGTCAGACACAGCAAATCCTCCATGAATCGTTACAATCCCCGCTCCCCCAAGGAGCCCGCATGTCTACTCTGATCGCCGACTGGCGCGACCGCCCGACGCACCGCAAGGTCTGGGCACTCGCCGCGCCCATGATTCTGTCCAATATTTCCGTACCGTTGGTGGCGCTGGTCGACAGCACCGTTATCGGCCACTTGCCCCACGCCCATCAATTAGGCGCGGTGGCGGTCGGTGCCAGCCTGTACACCTTTCTCGCCTGGGCTATGGGCTTTCTGCGCATGGGCACCACCGGGTTTGCCGCGCAAGCCGCCGGGCGCAGCGACGGTGCGGCGTTGCGGCAGATTCTGTTGCAGGGCTTGCTGCTGGCGATGGGACTGGCACTGGTGCTTGGCACTTTGGGTGTGCCACTGAGTGGTGTTGCGTTGCACTTCATGCAACCGTCGGCGGAGCTGGATCAGCTCACCCGGGACTTTTTCCATACACGCCTGTTCGGCCTGCCGGCGGCGCTGGCCAGTTATGCGCTGGTCGGCTGGTTCCTCGGTACGCAAAATGCCCGGGCGCCGCTGGCGATTCTGCTGACCACCAACCTGATCAACATCGTCCTCAATCTGTGGTTCGTCATCGGCCTGGACTGGGGCGTGGTCGGTTCGGCGCGGGCCTCGGTGATCGCCGAATGGAGCGGCGCCCTGCTCGGCCTGCTGCTGACCCGCAAGTCGCTGCGCGCGTACCCGGGGCACATTGTCTGGGCAGCGCTGAGCATCTGGCAGAGCTGGCGTCCGTTGCTGGCGGTCAACCGCGATATCTTCATCCGCAGCCTGGCGCTGCAATCGGTGTTTTTCCTGATCACCGTACAAGGCGCGCGACTGGGTGATTCGACGGTGGCCGCCAACGCGCTGCTGCTCAATGGCTTGCTGCTGACGGCGCATGCGCTGGATGGTCTGGCCCACGCCGTCGAAGCCTTGTGCGGACACGCCATCGGCGCCCGTGATCGTCTGGCCCTGCGTCGCTCGCTGGTGGTGGCAGGCGGCTGGTCACTGATCGCCAGCCTCGGCTTCGCCATGCTGTTCCTGCTGGCCGGGCACTTGTTCATCGAGATGCAGACTGACATCCAGAGCGTGCGCGACACTGCGTTCGTCTACCTGCCCTACCTCGCCGTGCTGCCGCTGATTGCAGTCTGGAGCTACCTGCTCGACGGTTTGTTCATCGGCGCCACCCGCGCGCGGGAAATGCGCAACGGCATGCTGATCACCGTGGTGCTGTTATTGCCGTTCGCTTGGGCGCTGCAAGGTCTGGGCAATCACGGGCTGTGGATATCTTTTCTGCTGTTCATGGTGTTGCGCAGCCTGACCCTCGGTGCGCAAGCCTGGTGGCTCAAGCGCAACGATGGCTGGTTCAGTGGCGGCGTTCACTGACTCGGCGTGTGGGCGATAAACCCGACCACCTGATCGAGCACCGGCGCCAGACGCCGCAACGGCCGCGACAGGGTCGCCACCAAGGTTATGTGGCTGGGCCGCGAGTAATACAAATCCTGCGCCGGCACACCGGCCTCGCGCAGCTTGCTCGCAAGGCCACCGGTGTTGCGCGTCGGGTTGACCAGATCATCCCGGCTTGCCGCAATCAACAGCGCAGGCGGTGCGCCGCGACTGACATGGTTGATCGGCTGCGACTGCGGCGGTGAATCCGGCCAGAAGAACACCGGGCGCACCTCGGGATTCTTGATCGGCAGAAAATCATACGGCCCGGCCAGACCGATCCAGCCTCGTACATCCTTGGGCGACATGCCCACCGCCGCGAGCCATTCGCTGTCCAGCGCGAGCATCGCCGCGTTGTACCCGCCCGAGCTGTGGCCCATCAGATACAAGCGCTGCGGGTTGCCGGAAAACTCGTGGATATGCGCTTTGGTCCATGCCACCGCACGCGCCCCGTCTTGCAGGAACAGCGGATAGCGCACCTGTGGATACAAACGGTAATCCGCCACCACGGCAACAATCCCTCGGGACGCCAGCGCTTCGCCGACAAAGCGGTAGTCGACGCGCGAACCGCTGTTCCAGCTGCCGCCATAGAAAAACACCACCACCGGCGCGCCGGGCATCGGCTGATGCGGCACATACACGTCGAGCTTCTGCCGCGGATCGTCGCCATAGGCGATGCCCACGGTTTTGGCGTACGTGCTGTCCGGAGTCAACGCATTGAGCAACTGCACCGGCGAACAACCGCCCAGCACCAGCAGCAACACGACCCCCAACCCTTGCCGGAATAAACCTGCCATACGCGCCGAACCTCGCCTCAGGACTGATCGCTGCGCCACTGGCGCCGCACATGGTCAAGCCGCTGCTGTTGGGTCAGACCCACCGGCGGTGGCACCAGCACGGCTCGCGGATGCAGCAAGCGTAGCCATAACCAGCCATCGAGCACGGTGCGGTCACTGAATCCCAGCGTCAGGCCTTGATGCACATGGGAGGCCATCGTCGCGTAATCGGTTCCCAGCGATTGGCACCAGCGCCAGATATGCTGCTCCAGCAAGCAGGTTTGCAGGCGTTCGCGCTGTCGCCGGGTCAGGCTTTCTTCGATACTCAGCGGCTCGACGGCTAGCCCCGGGTTGCGCAACTGCTGCCAGCCCAGACTGCCAATGGCCCGGTCGGCCCAAGTGCCACCGAACCAGCGCAGCTGACGAATCGGCCCGAGCCAGCGGCTCAGCTCAGCGGCATCGCAGGCATCGAAAAAATAGCTCGCGGTCTGCCGGTTGTAATAGCTGAGCAAAGCCCGGTGGTTCAATCCAAACGACACCGTGAGCATGCGCTGCAAGTGACTCAGCAGTTGTTGCGCCGCAACCTCACTGCTCAGCAACAGCCCGCGCCAGGTGTTCGGGTCGCTGTGACACAACGCGGCCAATGCCGGGCAGTCGCGCAGCTCGATCAACACCGGGCCGTGCTCGCTGACCGGTTCGAACTCAGTGCCTTCGAACAGGCTGAAACACTGCACACCGGCAAAAGCCCGGTGCAGGGTCAGCAAGGCCTGCGGTGCATCCGGGCCATCGAGCAACAGCCACTGCGCCATGGGCTCAAGCGCCGCGCCATTCATGTTGCGCCGCTCTGTTCAAGCGCGGTGACCAGTCGGCAACTGCACACCGATTGAGCGCAATGGTTGAAACTGCCGCCGCCGGGGATCAGGCACAACAGCAGCAACGGTTCACCGCAAGTCAGCAGTTGCTGCAAGCCGTCACTCACCAGGCTGTCGGGCAGAGGCAACGGCAGGTCATCATCGGTGTCGGCAACGGCGGATGGCGGCTGCAGCACGCCGCTGATCATCGGCTGATCCGGATCCCCCTCGAAGAAACTCACCACCACCTCGACACCCTCGCTCAGCGCCGCCATGGACACCTGCGTCAGGGACGGCGCAAGCGGTAGCCAACAATGACTCGGGGCGGCCCCTTCGCCCTGATAGAGCCAGTCGAATTGCACCGCCACCGGACGCATCCGGTCAGGCTGCGGCTCATCGACCGCCACCACCCAGGCCCGTTGCAGGCTGTGCATGCGCAGGCGCGATGACGCTGTAGCCGATGTGTACGGCACTTGCACCGTGCCGAACAGGCGGTTGACGTAGGGAGGTTCACGGGATGGATCGGCGCGATGTTCAATGCGTGTGAGCAACCACGGCCGATTGCATTCAGCGAAGGGATGACCGGCCAACCGCAGCCAGTGACCGCTGCGCAACGCTGGCAGTTCACTCTGGCCTTCAGCCCGTTGCACACCCGATAAACTGCTCCCAATTGCACTTTGCAATTGCCATTGCCGCAACGCGGGTGACCTATCTTGCCCGTCGTCCCCGCGCGGATACTGCGCGGCACCGGCCACGGGTAACTGCGCCGGATCATCGGCGAACACCAGGCAATGCCGGTCGCGATCGTGTTCAAAGTAATAGTGAATCCGCGCCTGCGCACACAAGCGCTGGAGCAGTTGCAAATCGGACTCGCGGTACTGCGTGCAGAACGTCCGGGCCGGGTAGCCGCCGGACAGATCGAAGCGGCGCTGGGCACCAACAATCCCGTGCTCCCTGAGCACTTGTTCGATGATCTGCGGCACCGAACGGCCACTGAAGATGCGCTGGCTGAAGCGCAGCGCGAGGCAACCGAGTTTCGGCCCCAGACGGATCCGGCTCAATCTCGAACCCTCTGCGTGTTCATGCTGGACAAGGCTCTGCAATTGCCCGTGCACGCCCTCCCCCGACGGCCCGAAACAGAGGAACGCCGAACGGTATAGCAGGCCGGCGAGATCCAGGTGCGGATCGTCGATCAACACATCGATCTCGAACGCAAAGGATTCGCTGAGGGCTTCGCTACCGGTAAAGGCCAGGACTTCGAAAGGGTCGGACAGGCCCGCTACATCGAGACGAAAGGACGACTCGTTGACTGGTTCGAACATGGGCGGATCTCTACAGGAGGGGCGGTCGGGGATTCTCGCCGAGAGCCATGGCCGAGTAGAGAGCTGAAGTACAACTTAGGAAATGACCTACGCGAAAAGCAGACCGGATGACTTTGCTGGCCGGGAATGCCATGGATTTCGCGAAGATTTTGGGAGATATCCCACCGGATCATCCGAATTTTCCGCCACGCTCAGGAAAAATTCAGACAACCCGGCAAGATCGCCACCTGGCCTCAGGAAGACAGGTAGGAGGAGCGGGTCAGGCCCAGACGCAAGGCATCGAGAAATTGCGTGCGCTCGCTGGCACTGATGCGGGCACTGGCGCACTTGTCGCGGTAGTGAGTCATCAGTTCTTCCGGCGACAAGTGCACGTAACGCAGCATGTCTTCGATGGTGTCGTGGGTCTCGATACCGGCGTGGTACACGCTGCCATCGGCGTTCTGGTAGATGTTCACCGAGTCGGTGTCACCGAACAGGTTGTGCATGTCGCCGAGGATTTCCTGATAGGCGCCAACCAGGAACACGCCCAGCAGGTAGTCTTCGCCTTCATTCAAACCGTGTACCGGCAGGCTGGTCTCGATGCTCTGCTCGTCGACGTACTGGTTGATCTTGCCGTCGGAGTCGCAGGTCAGATCCTGCAGCACCGCACGGCGCAGCGGCTCTTCGTCGAGACGGTGCAACGGGATGATCGGCAGGACCTGATCGATTGCCCAGGTGTCCGGCAGGCTCTGGAATACCGAGAAGTTGCAGATGTACTTGTCGGCCAGCTTGTCGTTGAGTTCGTCGAGCACTTGGCGGTGCGAACGCTGACGGGCTTTCAGCGAGTTGTGCAGGCGACGGCACACGGCGAAGTAGCACTGCTCGGCCAGGGCTTTTTCCGCCAGGGTCAGTTTGCCGTCGGCGTACTGCGCGGCTACATCGCTCATGTAGTGGGTGGCGCGCCAGTAGGTTTCGGTGACCATTTCGATGTCGGTCGGGCCGAGCAGGTCAACCAGCCACTGCACGGTTTCCGGCAGGTTTTCCTTGTTTTCGATCAGCGGGATTTCGTCGTTGTGCTTCTCGACGTCGGTTACCTGCACCACCAGCATGGCGTGGTGCGCGGTCAGCGAGCGGCCGCTTTCGGAGAAAATGTGCGGATGCGGCAGGCTCTGCGCGTCGCAGAATTCCTTGAGCATGCCAACCACGACACCGGCGTAATCGTCCATGTCGTAGTTGATCGAGCTGGCGTTGCGCGAGTGCGTGCCGTCGTAGTCGACGCCCAGACCGCCGCCGACGTCGATGTGATCGACCGGCAGACCGAGATTGCGCAGCTCGCCGTAGTAACGGATCGCTTCCTTGAAGCCGTGCTGGTAATCAGCGAGGTTGGCGATCTGCGAGCCCATGTGGAAGTGCAGCAGGCGAATGCCCTGATCCAGGCCTGCCGCGCGGAAACGCTCGACCACCGACAGCAGTTGTGCTGCCGACAGACCGAATTTGGATTTCTCGCCACCGGTGTCCGCCCACTTCGACGACGCCAGCGACGACAGACGCACGCGCAGGCCGACCTGTGGCTTGACCTTGAGCGAGGCGGCTTCTTCGATCACCAGACCGACTTCGGATTCTTTCTCGATGACGATGAAGACGTTGTGGCCGAGCTTCTGGCCCATCAGCGCCAGACGGATGAACTCGCGGTCCTTGTAACCGTTGCAGACGATGGTGCCGCCCTTCGGCGCCAGCGCCAGCACGGCCAGCAGCTCAGGCTTGGAGCCGGCTTCCAGACCGATGGAGACGTCCTGGGTGGCGATGATGTTCTCGATCACCGCTTCTTGCTGGTTGACCTTGATCGGGTACAGCGCGGTGTATTTGCTCTGGTACTCCAGGCGCTCGATGTTCGAATCGAAGGCACCGGTCAGTTGGCGAACACGGTCTTGCAGAATGTCGGGGAAGCGAACCAGCAACGGCAAGGACAAACCGCTTTTGCGCAGTTGGTCGACTTGTTCGAACAGGTCGATAGGCGAGCTGCTCGGACCGTTCGGACGAACTTCGACGCGACCGGCGTCATTGATCGCGAAATACCCGGCCCCCCAATGGCGAATCCCGTAAACACTGCGGCTGTCCGCAACTGTCCATTGGCTGCCATCGTCTTTGCGTGTGCGTCGTACGGACATCGAAGTCCCCTATAAAGAAGTCATAGTGCGTCGCCTGATCTCAGGCCGGCGCATTCTAAAGAATGAAAATGACGGTTTGTCAGCGCGGCGGTAGACCGCACTGACTGCGTGGAGTTTAGAAACCGGTCATGAACAGGCTCTGTGAAAACCATGGAGACGACGCCGGATCTGAAGTGTTTCAGCGCCGGATCAAGCCGCAGGTGGTTTTCACAGAGGCTGCTAGCCGCCGGACTTCTTCGCTTTGAAACCGTGCTTGATCAGCTCAGCCAAGAGTAGCTCGACATGATCGCCCTGGATTTCGATGATTCCGTCTTTCAACGCGCCGCCGGTGCCGCAACGTTTCTTCAACGTTGTCGCCAGCTCCTTGAGCGCGTCTTCGGCCAGTGGCACGCCGGTGATGGTAGTCACCGTTTTGCCGCCACGGCCCTTGCTCTCGCGTCGCACGCGGGCAATGCCGTCGCCAGCCGGGATCACGGTTTGTTTGCAGATACAGGCGTCCACCGGCTTACTGCATTCCGGGCAATGACGACCTGCGTCGGTGGAAAATACCAGGCCGCCCAAGGCGGCGAAGGATGCGGCTTTTTTGGCCACCGGCAATCCTCTCGGGAGGACAAAGACTGATCGCGACCTTGGGCAAGGTCATCGACCGCGAAGCCCCACTCAGGCAGGGGCAGCGCTACTGCACCGATAAAGCGCCAAATGCAGGAGCTGTCGAGTGAAACGAGGCTGCGATCTTTTGATTTCGACGCCAAAACAAAAAATCAAAAGATCGCAGCCTGCGGCAGCTTCTACAAAAAGCACTCGCGGTGCAGCTTGAAAAGGTCGCGCAGTGTAACGGCAAAAATCCCGATTGCTAAGTGCCAATCGGCGCCAATTTATGTGTTCTTTGCGACGTCGCTTTGCTGCGCCTTCAGATAGCGCTTCAATGCGGCCAGAGAGTCCGGGCAATAAGGCTTCTGCTGGATTTCCTGCAGCACCTGCTCGACCGGAATAAAGCGCGCTTCCAGCACCTCTTCCGGTTGCAGTTTCAATGGGCCGTCCCACACAGCAGAAAACGCCGAACACCACAAGCGATTGCCGGTGTCCTCAAAATAGAAATGGTCATGAGCCGTCAGCTCGACGCCGCTGACGCCCAATTCCTCTTCCAGTTCACGGGCCGCCGACTCGGCGTAGGTCTCGTCTGCCTGGACCATGCCGCCCGCCGCGACGTCCCAGTAGCCGGGATAAATCGCCTTGCTCAAGGTGCGCCGGTGCACGCACAGCTCACCGGCGGAATTGAACAACATGATGTAGGTGCCACGGCCAATCAGCCCGCGCTCGCGCAAATCGGCGCGCACGAGCGCGCCGAGCAGGTTGTCCTGCTCGTCGACCCAAGCGATCTGTTCGGCATCCGAGGCGGCGCGATGGGCCGCCTCTTTGGCGTTCTGGCTCATGAATCAGCCCTGATTGAGCAGTTGACGCAAATCGATCACCGCGGCGTTGGCCCGGGAAATATAGTTGGCCATGACCAGCGAGTGGTTGGCCAGCACGCCGAAGCCGCTGCCGTTAAGAATCATAGGACTCCAGACCGGCTCCTGCGAGGCTTCCAGTTCACGGATGATCTGACGCACGCTGACCGTGGCGTTCTTCTTCGCCAGCACATCGGCGAAATCGACTTCAATGGCGCGCAGCAGGTGCGACAGCGCCCAGGCCTGACCGCGCGCTTCGTAGAACACGTTGTCGATCTGCATCCACGGGGTCTCGACGACTTCTTCGTCAACCTGCGGTACTTCGCCGATCGCCGGCACTTCGGTTTTCAGCGCGGTATTGAGTTTGACCCGGCCTACGCTGGCCGACAGGCGTTGCGACAGCGAACCGAGACGGGTGCCGACATCGCCCAGCCAGTTGTTCAGGTTGTCGGCGCGAGCATAGAACAGCGCGTTTTTCTGGGTTGGATCGGACAGGCGCGCCTGATAACGACTCAGCGAGTTGATGCCCTCCTGATATTCCGACTCACTCGACGGCAGGATCCAGCTTTTGTTGTCGAAGTTGAAACGCGGCTCGGCCTTGGCCAGATCGGCATCCTCCGCCGACTGCGACTGCGAACGGGCAAAGTCTTTACGCAGGGCACGGGTCAGGTCACGCACCTGCACCAGCACGCCGTATTCCCAGCTTGGCGTGTTGTCCATCCACAGGCCTGGCGGGAAGCGGTCGTTGGAAATGTAGCCGCCCGGCTTGTTGAGCAAGGTGCCGGCAACGGTCTTCAGGGTTTCGACGGTGGTGTAGCCGATCACCATCTGCTTGCCTTCTTTCTCGGCCGCCACTTGCGCGTTTTGTGCGACCGGAAACAGCGCCGGCTCTTGGCTCCAGTACCAGCCAAGGCCAATGGTCACCAGCAGGTAGATGCCGATCAGCGTGGCCAATGCACGGCTGAACAGCAATCCGCCAACATAGCTGCGGGTGGCCGACTTGGGTTCGGCGGCACGTTCAGGCGCGCTGCCCGCGCGGTTTTTCCAGTCCAGCATGGCGATATCCTTTCAATCACTTGGGTTCAACGGTTCGACCACAACCATACAACAACGTGCCGGGGCCGGGCACCCGCGCGTAAAGATAAGCCGCAATTCGTGTGGGCGAATGACGCTTCGACGATGACTAAGGGAATCCCCGATGCCCATGCTTCAGCCCATCGGATTGAAAACCATCGCAAAGGTCATTCACTGCACGGATAAAAGCACGACTGCCCCGTCATCCTGATCACCCAGCTTAGTCAGGGAGTGCCCGGCCTACGGGGACTTGTCAGACACTCAGGTCAAAAACAAAACCGCCCGGTCAGAAACTGAATGGTGACGCACTGCAGATTATTGACGTACGACACTCGTGTAAGGGAAAAGAGGTGCTAGCATAGAGCCACCAGTCGATCTCAGCATGCAGCCTAACTAGTAGTCAGGATATGACCGAGCCAGAAGACCCCAGCCGTGAGCGTCTCAAGCACCACTTTGCCCAGCGGGTAATTCATCAGGCACGTCAGATTCTTGAGATATGGCAGCGCCTGCAACGCACTGAGTGGTCCAATGTCGATCTCGCCGAACTGAGCGAGGCCAACCTGCGCCTGCTGCGTTTTGCCGAGCGCTTCGAACAGCCCGAACACACGCAGCTTGCGCGCCATATCAGCCAATCGCTGGAAGCGGTGGACGCCAATCGCGGTCGCCTGAGCAGTGGCTTGATCACCGACCTCAATCGCTTGATGCAGCGCTTGTCACGCACCGGCCTGCGCCATGGCGATCAACTCGACCAGACTTTCCTGCCACCGCTGCGCAAACCGATCTATGTGATGCTGCAAGATCACGACCGCGCCGAACGCCTGGCCAAACAACTGGAATTCTTCGGTCTGAGCGCGCAGGCGCTGGACAGTGTGTCGGCGTTTCGCTCCTCGATGGTCGAGCGCCTGCCCGCGGCGATCGTCATGGACGTCGATTTCAGCGGCGCCGGCATCGGCCTGAAACTCGCCGCGGAGGCCCAGGTCGGTTTGGAAGAACCGCTGCCGCTGCTGTTCTTCAGCCTGCACGAAACCGACACGCCAACCCGTCTCGCCGCCGTGCGCGCCGGCGGCCAGGAGTTCCTCACCGGCACCCTCGAAGCGTCGAGCCTGCTGGAAAAGATAGAAGTCCTCACCTGCGTCGCCCAGTACGAACCTTATAAAGTGCTGATCATCGACGATTCGCGTGCGCAGGCCCTGCACACCGAGCGCCTGCTCAACAGCGCCGGCATCGTCACGCGTACCTTGATCGAACCGATTCAGGCGATGGCGGAACTGGCCGATTTCCAGCCCGACCTGATCATCCTCGACATGTACATGCCAGCCTGCACTGGCACCGAACTGGCCAAAGTGATTCGCCACAACGATCGCTATGTCAGCGTGCCGATCATTTACCTGTCTGCCGAGGACGATCTGGACAAGCAGCTCGACGCCATGAGCGAGGGCGGCGATGACTTCCTGACCAAACCGATCAAGCCGCGCCACCTGATCACCACCGTGCGCAACCGCGCCGCCCGCGCACGCAACCTCAAAGCACGGATGGTCCGCGACAGCCTCACCGGTCTGTACAACCACACGCACATTCTGCAATTGCTCGAAGACTGCTCGTTCCGCGCCCGCCGCGAGAACAAGCCATTGAGCTTTGCGATGCTCGACATCGACCATTTCAAACGGGTCAACGACAGCCACGGCCACCCGATGGGCGACCGGGTGATCAAGAGCCTCGCGCTGTTTCTCAAGCAGCGTTTGCGCAAGACCGATTTCATCGGCCGATACGGCGGCGAAGAATTCGCCATCGTCATGCCCGACACCGATATAGAGGCCGCGCACAAAGTGCTCGACGAGATCCGCCAGCGCTTCGCTGAAATCCACTACCCGGCGCAGCCGCAGGATTTGTGGTGCACCTTCAGCGCCGGCGTGGTGGAAATGCACGACGACTGCGACAGCCTGATGATGGCCAGTCAGGCCGATGAGGCGCTGTACCGCGCCAAGGGCGCCGGACGCAATCGCGTGCAGACCGCGCGCGACTCAAAGCAAAGTGCCACTTTTTCATCGGATTCCACTGATTCGGTCATAACCCTGTAACAGAACCGCAATAAATTCAGGCGCTTACCATTTCTGCCGTTGGTAGCCGTCATGCGCCTGAAGTTGCTCACCAATCTCAATACCCTGCTGTTGGTCGCCGTGTGTCTCGCACTCGGCGCGACGCTGTGGTGGTCGCAAAAAGCCCTTGAGCGCCCGTATCTGTTGATGGAGCGTTATCTGGGGCTGTCGCAGCAATTTCAGAACGAGGTGGCACGCAACGTCGAGGATTACCTCGCCAGCGGCGACGCCTTGCGCCTGAGCAGTGCCAGTCAGGCCATCGACAATTTGCAGAAAGAACTCGGCGAATTGCCGCCAGCGCTGGCCGACACCCTGCGCCCGAGCCTGTCGGGCCTTGATGAATTCAGCAAGACCGACCTGCTCGCTGCCGGCAAACTGGCGGGCGACCCGCAGGCCTTGCTGTTGCAGGCAGAGCGCGAACTGAGCGCCAGCCTCGATCAGCTCAGCACTTACGCCAACGGCAATGCGGCTTATCTGACGCCGTTGCTCGTCGCTTCGCAGCACTTGGGCAAGCTGTCACTGGCGCGGGACAAACTGGTCAGCAGCGGGCGCAGTGAACTGGCCGCCGATGTTGAGCGCGAAGTCACCAATATCCGCTCGCAAGCTCAAGTGATTGATGCCCTGCCCTTGCTCGGCGTCGTCGCCAACAATGAATCGGGCAGCGACGATTTCGCCGCGCTGATGGGCATCGAGAGCAGCGAAAAAGCCGTTGCCGAAGACGCCGGTGTCGGGCTCAAACGTGAGCTCAACAGCTTGCTCGGACGCTATCCGGCGGAGCTTGCACGCACACGGGATCAGATCCAGAAACGCACCGACCTCAGCACCGCCACCCACCAGAAAATCGCCGCCGTGCAGCAGGCCATCGCCGGACTTGAGCCGGTCGTGCGCGCGCAGCACGGGCAAATTCAAGGCGAAGTGCGGCTGATGCAAGGCGTGATGATCGGCTTGATTCTGCTGATTGCGTTGCTCATCGACACCTTGCAGCGGCGGCTGGCCCGCACGCTGACCAATCTCGCTCCGGCGCTGTCGAACTGGGCCGAAGGCGATTTCAGCCGCGACATTCATTTGGGCAAAACCAACCGTGAACTGCACGACATCGAGGCCTCGCTCAATCGCTTGCGTGCCTACCTGGTGGACTTGGTCGGGACAATTCGCGGCAATGCCGAACAAGTCGCAGGCAGCAGTCGCACACTCGCCGAACTAAGCAACGACTTGCACAGCGGCGCCGAACATCAGGCCGGTGACACCGCGCTGATCCGCGATTCACTCGGCGAGTTGGAGGCGACGATTCAGCAGGTCGCTGGCGATGCGCAGCAGGCGGCGGATGCCAGCCGTCATGCCGGACTGGCGGTCGAGCATGGCCAGACCGTGATTGGCCAAAGCCTGACCGGCCTGCACGCGCTGGTCGGTGAGGTTCAGGGCAACGCGCAAATGATCGAGCATCTGGCCGAGGAGTCAGCGACCATTGGTGGCGTATTGACGGTGATTCGCTCGATTGCCGATCAAACCAACCTGCTGGCGCTTAACGCGGCGATCGAAGCGGCGCGTGCCGGGGAAATGGGTCGAGGATTTGCCGTGGTGGCTGAAGAAGTGCGCTCGCTGGCACAACGTACAGCCGGCGCAACTGCCGAGATTCAAACCCTGATCGCCGGCCTGCAAACCGCTGCTCGTCAATCGGTTGAAGGCATGCGCGCGCAGGTCGAGCACGCCGAAGCCACGGCCAATCAGGCGCAAGCGGCGGATGGTGCGCTGGATAAAATCGTCGGCGCGATCCAGACCATTTCCGACACGGCGATCCGCATTGCCGACGTCACGGCGCAGCAGAGCGGCGCGGTCAGCGAGATTCGCGATCACAGTGAGCGGATTCATCAGTTGGGTGGGGATAATCTGGTGCGGATCGGCCGCGGGCGTGAGCAGGGTGAGAATCTGCTGGTATTGGGCGGGCAACTGCATACGGCCGTTCAGGCATTTCGCGTCTGATGAACCGCCTTCGCGAGCAGGCTCGCTCCCACATTGGAATATGTACCCCTGTGGGAGCGAGCCTGCTCGCGAAGGCGTCAGCACAATCACTACAAGTGACCGGATCAAACCACTTGGTCACATATTTCGCGCAAACATCGGCCATCGTGCTGGCTATTGCATAGAACTGGACAGTCACAAAGTCTTTGCGGCATAGTCGCCGGGTTCTGACGATTGCTCATTCATAACAAGGACTACGCAGATGGCGACCCTCCTGGTGCTGCACGGCCCCAACCTGAACCTGCTCGGCACCCGCGAACCCGGCACTTACGGTTCAACGACCCTGGCGCAGATCAATCAGGATCTGGAGCGCCGCGCCCGTGAAGCCGGCCATCATCTGCTGTATCTGCAAAGCAATGCCGAGTACGAATTGATCGACCGTATCCACGCCGCGCGTGGCGAAGGGGTCGATTTCATTCTGATCAATCCAGCAGCTTTTACGCACACAAGTGTCGCATTACGTGACGCGTTGCTGGGAGTGAGCATCCCATTCATCGAAGTGCATTTGTCCAACGTGCACAAACGCGAACCTTTCCGCCATCACTCTTACTTCTCCGACGTAGCGGTGGGAGTGATCTGCGGCCTTGGCGCCAGCGGTTACCGACTGGCCCTGGAGGCTGCGCTAGAACAGCTTGAAACACAGGCAACGGCTTGAACTACAAGCGTTAAACGCCCCTGACCGACCCTTGGGAGTTGATGATTCATGGATATCCGTAAAGTTAAGAAACTGATCGAATTGCTGGAAGAGTCCGGCATCGACGAGCTCGAGATCAAGGAAGGCGAAGAGTCCGTACGCATCAGCCGTCACAGCAAGACCCCGGCTCAGCAGTACTACGCGCCGGCTCCGATGCACGCTCCGGCTGCCGCACCTGCCGCCGCCGCTGCTCCGGTTGCTGCCGCAGCCCCGGCTGCCGCTGCTGCACCAGCGCTGAACGGCACTGTGGCCCGTTCGCCGATGGTCGGCACCTTCTATCGCAAATCTTCGCCAACCTCGCCGTCCTTCGTTGAAGTCGGCCAGACCGTGAAGAAAGGCGACACTCTGTGCATCGTCGAAGCCATGAAGATGATGAACCACATCGAAGCTGAAACCAGCGGTGTGATCGAGTCCATCCTCGTCGAAGACGGCCAGCCGGTTGAGTACGACCAACCGCTGTTCACCATCGTTTGAACTGCGGAGAGCCTTTGATGACTGCGAAGTTGGAAAAAGTTCTGATCGCTAACCGCGGTGAGATCGCCCTGCGGATTCTGCGTGCCTGCAAAGAGATGGGCATCAAGACCGTCGCCGTTTACTCCAAGGCCGACAAAGAGCTGATGCACTTGGGTCTGGCAGACGAATCCGTCTGCATCGGCCCGGCTTCTGCCGCTCAGTCCTACCTGCACATCCCGGCCATCATCGCTGCCGCTGAAGTGACTGGCGCTACCGCCATTCACCCAGGCTACGGTTTCCTCGCGGAAAACGCCGATTTTGCCGAGCAGGTCGAGAACTCCGGCTTCGCGTTCATCGGCCCGAAAGCCGACACCATTCGCCTGATGGGTGACAAGGTCTCGGCCAAGCACGCGATGATCGAAGCAGGCGTGCCAACCGTTCCAGGTTCCGACGGCCCGCTGCCGGAAGACGAAGAAACGGCATTGCGCATCGGTCGTGAAGTCGGCTACCCGGTGATCATCAAAGCCGCTGGCGGCGGTGGTGGTCGCGGCATGCGCGTGGTGCACAAGGAAGAAGACCTGATCGCCTCGGCGAAACTGACCCGCTCCGAAGCAGGCGCGGCGTTCGGCAACCCGATGGTCTATCTGGAAAAATTCCTGACCAATCCGCGTCACGTCGAAGTGCAGGTTCTGTCCGACGGCCAGGGCCACGCCATCCATCTGGGCGACCGCGATTGCTCGCTGCAACGCCGCCACCAGAAGGTTCTCGAAGAAGCGCCGGCACCGGGCATCGACGAGAAGGCTCGCGAAGAAGTGTTGGCTCGTTGCGTCAAGGCGTGCATCGACATCGGTTACCGTGGCGCCGGCACCTTCGAGTTCCTCTACGAAAACGGTCGCTTCTACTTCATCGAAATGAACACCCGTGTTCAGGTGGAGCACCCGGTTTCGGAAATGGTTACCGGTATCGACATCGTCAAGGAGATGCTCAGCATCGCCGCTGGCAACAAGCTGTCGTTCACTCAGGATGACGTGGTTATTCGTGGCCACTCGCTGGAATGCCGGATCAACGCTGAAGACCCGAAAACCTTCATGCCGAGCCCGGGCACGGTCAAGCATTTCCACGCACCAGGCGGCAACGGCGTTCGCGTCGATTCGCACCTGTACAGCGGTTATGCGGTTCCACCGAACTACGACTCGCTGATCGGCAAGCTGATCACTTACGGCGCGACCCGCGACGAAGCCATGGCCCGCATGCGCAATGCCCTGGACGAAATCGTGGTTGACGGGATCAAGACCAACATCCCGCTGCACCGTGACCTGGTTCGTGACGAAGGCTTCTGCAAAGGTGGTGTGAACATTCACTACCTCGAGCACAAGCTGGCCAAGCAGTCGTAAGACTGACCTGGCGTGGAAAAACCCGATCCCTGTGGATCGGGTTTTTTTATGCCTGCAACCAGCGCATCAGTACATCGACACCAAGGTAAAAGCCTGCCCCTGAATCATTTCAGGGGTTGCCCGGCGCCCGTTCTGGTCGACTACAGCGCCAGAGGCATCTTGGTGCAATGGCTTTCGACGAAACCGCTCCATGAATACCTGTGCACGTTTCGACACCGGATCGCTGGCATATCTGGCCCGCTGCAAAACCGGTGAATACAAGCGTTCAACCTGGCTGGCAGAAGTCTTGAACACCGTCGAAACACCGTTGTTCAGATTCAACGAAACAGCATAGGTATTACCCAGACAGGAAGAATACGACCAGTAATCCCATGTCGGCCTCAGCCCCTGTTGACGCAATACACTCCTGACCGGTCCACCGATGTCGGTGCCGGTCAGCCAGTCACCGCCCACCAGCGTGACCCGAACATCTTTGGGCAAGCCTCCCAGACGCGTCATCGCATCCTTGACGGTGTGGTTGATCAGCGAGCGAATGTTGTGATCGAAATGAATGACTGCGCCGACCTTTGTCGCCGGGTTGTACATCGAGGCAATCACGCAGGTCTGCGCATTCAGCGAAAACAGATAATTGTCCATAGACCCGGCGACAAACTTCGCCACCACAGCCTCGCCCTGCAACGCACCACGGTTCAGCACTGGCTCGACCCGGCCGGGAAACGCATTGCGCAGATTGTTCACTCGACCAAGATTACGTACCTGATCATTGCCGCCGCGCAGCCCGACCCGGTCATGCGTCCATTTGCCACTCGCGGTCAGACGTACGGGGCGCTGATAAATGGCTTCGGGGCGCCGGGCATCGATCAGGCTGAGCCCGCCGAAATGCGGGTTTTCCCTGACCTGGAAGTACTTGCCTCTGTTGCGGATGTAATAGGTCGGCTGGGGCTGTGCAGCACTGGGCGGACTGCGCCATGTGCCAAAAAAGACACCTTCTTCAGTGACCTGCTGCAAATTATCCGGCTTGTTGCTGACGGCCTGTCTGGCGTGAAAACGCACCTTGCGAACCGCCGGCAGCGCTTCCTTGCGAATCGGAGCCACGGTGCTCAAGCGTTCGGTGAGCAATGAGACCGGCCGCGTCGTGTGCTTCAGATTTCTGACCGTGCGCCCGAGTAGCTTGACCGTACTGCCGGCGCCAACCATGGCAAACAACGCGCCCCACGACGCCTCAAGCCAATGGCCGAGCGCGCCATCGACATCGCCCTCCAGATGCGCCGCGACGGCATCACCGGCACTGACGGCGATGAACACCACGTCCAGCAGCAAGGCGAAGGGCGGAAACACCATGCAGAACGGCGCGGCGGCGAACATCAGTCCCTTGACTACCTGTCTTTCGATCATTTCCGCGCGGCTGGTCGTGATGTCGTGCACATCCGTAACCGTGCGCTCGATGTAAGCGTTGAACTCAACCCGCGCGTCGCTCACTCGCTGCGCTTCGTACAACGTATCGACGCGCTGATTTTTTACCGCTATCGCATGCAAGGAGAGCGAAACGGTTTTGCGTGCAGCAACCGCCGTGCGCGCCATCAAGTAGTCATGCAGCTCGCCGGCGATGTCGCCAAACAGTGAATGGTACGGGCGCACCGCAAGGCCGTCAGGAGCATCCGGGGTATACAACCACCAAGACGGCTCGGGATCGAAAGCAGTAAAAACATAAACCCCGAGTACGACATGACCACGCACAGTAAACCTGAATACGCCGTCAGTCGTGACCCTGCTGGCGCCCGGCAAATGGCCCCCTGACGTTGGCAATTGACTCAACAGCGAGACCTGGCGGACGAGCGCTGTATACACCGTGTCGCTTAGCCGTGCCTGACTTCGCGCAACCCGCAAGTCACGATCCATTGTCGACAGCAGCACATTGCGCCAGGCAAACCGGCGCGGCTCGTAGTCCGCATGGCGAGCGTCGAGATATTTGCCTCGGATCTCGCCGGCGTACTTCTCACCCAGCCAGGCCCCGCGCAGATACAACGCCAGATCGGCGCTGCGCACCTCGCTCAGATCCTGGCCAACGGATGAGCGCACGCTCTTTTTCGGATTGTCGATACCAGCGTTGTCGTCGTAGCCGTAGATCGCCAGATCGAGCAGGCTGGCTACCGACTGTTTCCTGCGATCGGCGATGCCGGCGTTGTAATCGATCAACACGGTGGCCGGATCAACCGGTTCCAGCACCTGTTTGCTGCGCATATAAGGTGCGATCTCTGCGGCCACCGTGCGTCTGGCAAAGTCGACAAAGACTTCGAAACCGCCCAGCAACTCATTGAAGACCTGCTGATGAACAACCAGCTCCTGATTCAGGCTGCTGAGGCGTCGACGCGCATCCAGGGTCAGCGTTGAGTTCCAGCGCAGTAAATTGTCCTCTTCGACCTGCTGCAGGTTTTTGGCCAGGCCCATTTTTACAGCCGCTTCGACGCACTGAGCGAACGGCAGGGGCGCACGCCGAATATCACTGCTCATACCCCAACGGCCAGGGTCGGCAGCCACGGCGACAAGATACTCCCGCGCTCGGCGATGGGCAGTGGGAGAAAGCTGCTGCAAAAGATATTCGCGACCGGACTCGCTCTGCGTCCAGCCCCAGACCTCTCCGGTCAATGCCGCCAGCGAAGGCAGGCGCACCCACTCCTGGCCGTCTGGTTTGTTTGGCGCGTACAGCAGCAGATCGCTCACCGCTGGTGCAGGCTCTTGCCGGTAAAACACCAGAAAGTCGGCACACTGCATGCCGTTGGGTAAAGCCAGTGCGGCGACGCGCAAAGATTCGCCCATGGCTTCCCCTGCCCACATCGATTCGAGACGATCATGATCGTCCACCGCCAGATGCCCCGCACAACGCGCAACGAACGCGCTTTGCTTGAGTCGCGCGACAAACCAGTCGATCAAGGCCTTTTGTACGTCCTCGCGCTCATACTGCCCGGCGAGGGCTCGCAGGTACCCGACCGGATAATCCTGGTCGGCCAGCATGTCGGCGATGAATGCCGGCTCCAGCGGCTGATTGCGTCGCGAAGGACCACTGGTGACTTCCAGAACGGCAGCGAAATCCGTACCGATCGGCCCCGCCGCGAGCAACTGGCTCAAACTGCGGTTCTGCGTCGGCTCGCCGACCGCTGAAAGCCACCTCAGGCGGACATCGATCCGGTCCGGTTCCACCTCCATGTCGAGTTTGAGCTGGATATAGTCAATCGCCTGTTGCCGGGCATAGGCGCGCAACGAGCCGTAGCCTTCCAGCAGATCATCGAGCGCTGCCTGGGCCTGCGACGTCTGTTCTTGATAACGGCGCAGCCTGGCACGCTCCGGTTCGTTCAGCACCCGCAGCCAATGCGGCAATTGCGCGTATGACTGCGCTTCGAGCCTCTTCTTTTCCGCACCCGTTGCCAGTGCGGTCAACCGATAGCGGCGAGCGCCTCGTTCCTGAACCTTTTCGATTTGCCTGCGCAATCGATCCGGCGTCAGTCGCACGAGCCGGTCAGTCTGGAACAGCGCGTCGATGTCATCGATATAACGCTGCAATTTGCGCAAAACCAACTGATCGAACGCAGGCTCCTGCCCTTTGGTTTCCCAATGTGTTCGCAGGTAGTTTTTGTATTGATCAAGGAAATGCTCAGAAACGCTCTCCACAGTCTGGATGACCGCTTGACGATGGCCGAGCGGAAATCCCCGGTCAGCAGCACCCGGCCAGCGGTACGGAGCGTCCTGAATCGCCAGGTACATCATCGGCTTGCCGTCGATGATTTTCTGCAGAATCGAATCGAGCAAAGCCAGCACAAAACCCGGATCGATATTGCCGTGCGGGTAATGATTGCGCAGCTCGGTCAACGCGAAAGCTTCCATGGCCTCCAATAAGGTCAGCTGACTGCTCAGGCGCTTGTCGATGAGTACCTGCCAACGCGTGATCCGCAGCAGAATCTCCTGGGCCGTCCCTGTGGGCGCAGCGGCTTCCGGTGGTTTTTCTTCTACAATCCCTTGTTCACTCGCCATATCGTCCAGCCCGCTTGCGTAGAAATGAGCTTTCACTCTATTTGCCGGCAACCGCGCTCCGGGGATACATATGTATATCGCGCCGGCGAATGTGTAACAGCCAAGAGGCGTGTCCACTTTGCCGGCGACCTGGCGTAAACTGCGCGCTTTTGCAGCTTCGGGCTGCCCCACAGATTTTCAAAGGTGCCCGCCATGCCTTGGCTGCAAGTCCGTCTCGCCATCACCCCCGAACAAGCCGAAACCTACGAGGACGCATTCCTCGAAGTCGGCGCCGTGTCGGTGACCTTCATGGACGCCGAAGACCAGCCGATCTTCGAACCGGAACTCAACACCACCCCATTGTGGTCGCACACCCACTTGCTGGCGCTGTTCGAAGGCGGCACCGAACCAGCCCCGGTACTGGCCCATCTGGAACTGCTGACCGGCAGCCCGCTGCCCGAACACCACAGCGAAGTCATCGAAGATCAGGACTGGGAACGCAGCTGGATGGACGGTTTCCAGCCGATGCGTTTCGGCCAGCGCCTGTGGATCGTGCCGAGCTGGCACGCCGCGCCGGAACCTGATGCGGTCAACCTGCTGCTGGATCCGGGCCTGGCGTTCGGCACCGGCACTCACCCGACCACCGCTTTGTGCCTGGAATGGCTCGACGGCCAGGACCTGAAAGACTGCGACGTGCTCGACTTCGGTTGCGGTTCGGGAATTCTGGCGATCGCCGCCCTGTTGCTCGGTGCGAAAGAAGCCGTTGGTACCGACATCGACGTGCAGGCGCTGGAAGCCTCGCGCGACAACGCCGGTCGCAACAATATTGCCGACGAACTGTTCCCGCTGTACCTGCCGCAAGACTTGCCGCAGGTTCAAGCTGACGTGCTGGTCGCCAACATTCTTGCCGGTCCGCTGGTTTCGCTGGCGCCGCAACTGTCTGGCCTGGTCAAATCCGGCGGTCGTCTGGCCCTGTCGGGCATCCTCGCTGAACAAGGTGATGAAGTCGCTGCCGCTTATGCACAGGACTTCGATCTCGACCCGATCGCCAATCGCGATGGCTGGGTGCGCATCACCGGCCGTCGGCGCTAATATGTCCGCCTGCATAATCCGGATCGCCGCATGACTGACAGTTTCGTCACCCAGTGCCCGCATTGCCAAACCAGTTTCCGTGTCAGCCATGCTCAATTGAGCGTGGCCCGCGGGGTGGTTCGCTGCGGCTCCTGCCTGCAAGTGTTCAATGCCGCCAAACAGCTGCTGGAACAACACGCTGGCAAGGACGCGGTGACGCCGCTCGCGCCGTCGCTTGCCGAGCCACTGCCGATTGCGGAGCCACCGCCGATTGTCGAGTCGACGCCAGCCGTCGAACCCGTAGCCATCGTCGAGCCGCCGGCACCGCGCGCCATCAGCCAAAAGCAGTGGAGCGCCTCGGAGCTGGATCTCGACAGCCTCGATCTGGACCAGGAACTTGCCCGCCTCGAGCAACGGGAAATCCAGCCGACCACCGAATTCGGTCGTCCCCGCGAAGATTCCCTGAGCGCCCGGCGCGACATGCCTGAGCCGGACGAAACCGTCTGGCGCGACAGCCTGTTCAGCGAACATGCCGATGAGCACACGATCGAGCCCGACGACGAGGCGGAAGTCTCGGAGATCGAACCGGCCAAAGCCGCACGCACCGAGCCTTCGCTGACTTTGGAACCGGTAGATCTCGACGACGAGCCGGCGATCCCGCAACTGCGCCTTCACGACCCGATCGATCCGAATGCCCGTCGTGAACGATTTTCTGCCAGCGACGATAACGATGACGGCGACGAGTTGCCATCGATCGAGCCGCTGCGCAAAAAGCGCGAGCGCGCAGAACCCGGTGTACGTGCTGAAGTCCTGCAGGACCTGACTGACGACCCGCTGCAACTGGACTGGCAGAAACGCCGCTCGCCGTGGGGACGCCGTTTGCTCTGGTTGCTGTTGGTGCTGCTGGCGGCGGGCGGACTGGCTGCCCAATACATCGCCTATCATTTCGACGAACTCGCCCGCCAGGATCAATACCGTCCGTGGTTCCAGCAAATCTGCCCGCAGATCGGCTGCACGGTGCCGTCCAAGGTCGACATCGCCCGGATCAAGAGCAGCAACCTGGTGGTGCGCAGTCATCCAGAGTTCAACGGCGCATTGGTGGTCGACGCGATCATTTATAACCGCGCGACATTTTCTCAGCCCTTTCCATTACTGGAACTGCGTTTCGCCGACCTCAATGGCCACTTGATCGCCAGTCGTCGCTTCAAACCCGGCGAGTACCTCAGAGGGGACCTCGAAGGTCTGGCGGAAATGCCGCCGCAAACGCCGATCCACATTGCGCTGGATATCCTCGACCCAGGCCCGAAAGCAGTGAATTACAGCCTGAGTTTCCACTCGCCCGAGTGAATCCCTGCGGCGGTTTGCAATTGACGGCGGTTTTCTGACTTTGCCACCCACAACCAAACCTGTGGCGATAACGGAATAACTGTTCAGATTTTGTTCAATTCAGCCTTTATCCAGTCATCGAGAGCGGGTATCATGCCAACCCTTTTTCGAACTCTCATGATCCGGCCCCACCTCAGGGAAGTCCTATGTCGGCGGTACGCATCGGCCCATACACATTGCAGAACGGCTTGATTCTCGCCCCGATGGCGGGCGTCACCGACCAGCCCTTTCGTCAGCTGTGCAAGCGTTTGGGCGCAGGGCTTGTAGTCTCGGAAATGGTCACCAGTGACATGAGCCTGTGGAACACCCGCAAGTCGCGCATGCGCATGATCCACGAAGGCGATCCCGAGCCCCGCTCGGTGCAGATTGCCGGTGGCGACGCGCAGATGCTGGCGGATGCGGCCCGGGCCAACGTCGAATTGGGCGCGCAGATTATTGATATCAACATGGGTTGCCCGGCAAAGAAGGTCTGCAACAAGGCCGCCGGTTCCGCGTTGTTGAAGGACGAAGCACTGGTGACCGAGATCCTGCAGGCCGTTGTGGCTGCGGTTGATGTGCCGGTCACCTTGAAGATCCGCACCGGATGGGATCGTGACAACAAGAACGGCCTGACCGTGGCGAAGATCGCCGAGCAGGCCGGGATCACCGCGCTGGCAGTGCATGGCCGCACTCGCGCCGATCTGTACACCGGTGAAGCCGAGTACGACACGATTGCCGCGATCAAGCAGGCGGTGTCGATGCCGGTGTTTGCCAATGGCGATATCGATTCGCCGGAAAAGGCCCGTTACGTGCTCGACGCGACCGGTGCCGATGGCCTGTTGGTAGGCCGCGCCGCCCAAGGGCGGCCATGGATTTTTCGCGAGATCGAACACTTCCTGCGTACCGGCGAGAAATTGCCGGCACCGGAACTGATCGAAGTGGAACACATTCTGCTGGAGCATCTGGCCGCCCTTCACGCTTTCTATGGGGATGTGATGGGCGTGCGCATTGCGCGCAAGCATGTGGGCTGGTATCTCGCAACCTTGCCGGGCGCCAGGGAGTTTCGCGCCCACTTCAATCGTTTGGATGGTACGGAAACACAATGCGCCAACGTTCGGGAGTTTTTCGCCGAGCGTTACAAGAGCCTGACAGGGGACGAAGAAGGGGTGGCCGCATGACGATGATGACCGAGACTTTAGTGAGTGGAACAGCACCCGTGAGCGACAACGTGAATTTGAAACAGCACCTCAATACCCCGAGCGAAGAAGGCCAGACCCTTCGCGGGAGTGTCGAGAAGGCGCTGCACAATTATTTCGCCCACCTTGAGGGCGCGTCCGTCACGGATGTGTACAACCTGGTGCTCTCCGAAGTCGAGGCTCCCCTGCTCGAAAGCGTGATGAACTACGTCAAGGGCAACCAGACCAAGGCCAGTGAGCTGCTCGGACTTAACCGCGGCACGCTGCGCAAGAAACTCAAGCAGTACGATCTGCTGTAAGCATTCAATCAAACCAGAAAGGCGCCCGCGTAAAAAACGGTCGCCTTTTTTGCTGACTTCCTTTGCTTTTGATGGAAATTGAGATGACCGACCAGACTACCCGCCTGCCGATCCGCCGCGCCTTGATCAGCGTTTCCGACAAGACCGGGATCCTCGAATTCGCCAAGGAGCTTGAAGCTCTGGGCGTCGAGATCCTCTCCACCGGCGGAACGTTCAAGCTGCTGCGCGACAACGGTGTTGCCGCAGTGGAAGTCGCGGATTACACCGGTTTCGCCGAAATGATGGACGGTCGGGTGAAAACCCTGCACCCGAAAATCCACGGCGGCATCCTCGGTCGTCGCGGTATCGACGACGCAATCATGAGCGAGCACGGCATCAAGCCGATCGATCTGGTGGCGGTCAACCTGTACCCGTTCGAAGCCACCATCAACAAGCCAGGCTGCGACCTGCCGACCGCCATCGAGAACATCGACATTGGCGGCCCGACCATGGTCCGTTCGGCAGCGAAAAACCATAAAGACGTAGCGATCGTGGTGAATGCCAGCGACTACGCCAGCGTCCTGGAAGGCCTGAAAGCCGGTGGCCTGACCTACGCGCAGCGTTTCGACCTGATGCTCAAGGCCTTCGAACACACGGCTGCCTACGACGGCATGATCGCCAACTATATGGGCACTGTGAATCAGGTCGCTGAAACCTTGAGCACCGAAGGTCGCAGCGAATTCCCGCGCACCTTCAACAGCCAATTCATCAAGGCCCAGGAAATGCGCTACGGCGAGAACCCGCACCAGAGCGCGGCGTTCTACGTGGAAGCCAAGCCTGCCGAAGTCGGCATCGCTACCGCGACCCAACTGCAAGGCAAAGAACTGTCGTACAACAACGTGGCCGACACCGACGCCGCGCTGGAGTGTGTGAAGAGCTTCGTCAAGCCAGCCTGCGTGATCGTCAAGCACGCCAACCCGTGCGGCGTGGCCGTCAGCCCGGACGCTGAAGGCGGCATCCGTCAGGCTTACGAACTGGCTTACGCGACTGACACCGAATCGGCATTCGGCGGCATCATCGCCTTCAACCGTGAACTGGATGCCGAGACCGCCAAAGCGATCGTCGAGCGTCAGTTCGTTGAAGTGATCATCGCCCCGAGCGTCAGCGAAGAGGCTCGCGCCATTGTTGCAGCCAAAGCCAACGTGCGCCTGCTGGCCTGCGGCGAGTGGTCGGCAGACCGCGCAGCCGCGTGGGACTACAAACGCGTCAACGGCGGTCTGCTGGTACAGAGCCGCGACATCGGCATGATCAGCGCCGATGACCTGAAAGTCGTGACCAAACGCGCGCCGACCGAACAGGAAATCCATGACCTGATCTTCGCCTGGAAAGTGGCCAAGTACGTCAAGTCCAATGCCATCGTCTACGCCAAGAACCGTCAGACCATCGGTGTCGGCGCGGGCCAGATGAGCCGCGTAAACTCGGCGCGTATCGCCGCGATCAAGGCTGAGCACGCTGGCCTGCAAGTTGCCGGTTCGGTGATGGCCTCGGACGCGTTCTTCCCGTTCCGCGACGGCCTCGACAACGCGGCCAAGGTCGGCATCACTGCGGTGATCCAGCCGGGCGGCTCGATGCGTGATGCTGAAGTGATTGCTGCTGCCGACGAAGCTGGCATCGCGATGGTATTCACCGGCATGCGCCACTTCCGTCACTGATATACCGGTTCAAATGTGGGAGCGAGCCTGCTCGCGAATGCAATCTGTCTGTCATAGCTGTTTTGACTGACACACCGCTTTCGCGAGCAGGCTCGCTGCCACATAAAGCGCTCCAGCAGCGCCTGACAGATTTTTGAGGTTTTTGAAATGAATGTTTTGATCATTGGCAGCGGTGGCCGTGAACACGCCCTGGCCTGGAAAGTGGCTCAGGATCCGCGCGTGCAGAAAGTTTTCGTCGCACCGGGCAACGCTGGCACCGCCATTGAAGCCAAGTGCGAGAACGTCGCCATCGACGTATTGGCCCTTGAGCAACTGGCCGACTTTGCCGAGAAAAACGTTTCCCTGACCATCGTCGGCCCGGAAGTGCCGCTGGTCGCTGGCGTTGTTGATCTGTTCCGCTCCCGTGGCCTGGACTGCTTCGGTCCGACCGCCGGCGCTGCGCAGCTGGAAGGTTCGAAGGCCTTCACCAAGGATTTCCTGGCTCGCCACAAGATCCCGACCGCTGACTACCAGAACTTCACCGAGATCGAGCCGGCCCTGGCGTATCTGCGTGAAAAAGGCGCACCGATCGTGATCAAGGCCGATGGCCTGGCCGCCGGTAAAGGCGTGATCGTCGCCATGACCCTGGCCGAAGCCGAAGACGCCGTGCGCGACATGCTCGCTGGCAATGCCTTCGGTGACGCCGGTTCGCGCGTGGTGATCGAAGAATTCCTCGACGGCGAAGAAGCCTCGTTCATCGTCATGGTCGATGGCAAAAACGTCCTGCCGATGGCCACCAGCCAGGACCACAAACGTGTTGGCGACGGCGACAGCGGCCCGAACACTGGCGGCATGGGTGCCTACTCCCCTGCCCCGGTGGTCACTGCCGACGTGCACCAGCGCGTGATGGATCTGGTGATCTGGCCGACCGTGCGTGGCATGGCTGAAGAAGGCAATGTCTACACCGGTTTCCTCTACGCCGGTCTGATGATCGACAAGGCTGGTAATCCAAAGGTTATCGAGTTCAACTGCCGCTTCGGCGACCCGGAAACCCAACCGGTGATGCTGCGTCTGCAATCGAGCCTGGTGCTGTTGGTTGAAGCCGCTCTGGCGCAAGCGCTGAACAAGGTTGAAGCACAGTGGGATCCACGCCCGAGCGTCGGCATCGTGCTGGCCGCTGGCGGCTACCCGGGCGACTACGCCAAGGGCGCGGCGATCAACGGTCTGGACGCAGCGGCCAGCCTGGAAGGCAAAGTCTTCCACGCCGGTACCGCGCTGAAGGATGGTCAGGTCGTCACTGCCGGTGGTCGCGTACTCTGCGCCACCGCAATGGGCGCTAGCGTCGGTGAAGCCCAGCAGCAAGCCTACAAGCTGGCCGAGGCTATCGACTGGGAAGGCTGCTTCTACCGCAAGGACATTGGCTACCGCGCCATTGCCCGTGAACGTGGCGAAACCCAGGAATAAGCTGTTCATCAAGTCCGGCGAGGGATACCGTTCCTCGCCGGACTGTTCCGCCGCGGCGCATCGTTATATTCTGGCATCAACCTACGAAGGGATTTCGCCGTGCGCTGGCTCAGGATTGCCATAAGTTTCACCGTCACGTTGCTGACCTTGCTCTGCATGCTCCCGGCCCAGGCCGCGCAAGGCAGTGGCTGGTCGGTATTGCTTGACGATCAGGGCAATCTGCAACTGAGCGATATCCGCTCCGCTCGCTACACCAATCAATTCAGCCCCATCGACCTCGACCGCCTCACTGCGGCCGAGCCCGATGGCGCCCTGTGGTTGCGCTTCAAACTGGCGCCGGGCAAGCACGAACAAGTGCTGCGCATCTTTGCCCCCGACCTGTCACAGCTCAATCTCTACGTACTCGACGGTGACAAGCTGATCGAGCAACGCAACACCGGCACCGACCAGCCACAGGCCGAAAGGCCGTTGCCGAGCAGCGACTTCATGCTGCCGTTGCCCCAGACCGACAAACCGCTCGATGTTTATCTGCGCCTGGTCTCCGATCACCAGTTGCGCCCGCACGTCACCCTGCAATCGGCGGTGATGAGCGCGGCCAACCACAATCAGACGCTGATCTTCGGCTTGCTGTTCGGCTGTCTCGCCATGCTGCTGTTGCACAACCTTGTGCGCTACGCCTACTCCCGCTCGCGCAGCAGCCTGTGGCTGGCGGTCTGCGAGGGCCTGCTGGGCCTCAGTCTGTTGCTGCTGCTCAACCTCGCCGGCCCCTGGCTGCCGAACTGGCACGCGGTGCAGACCCCGGGCGCCTATCTGGCATTGCTGCTGACCGCTCCCGCAGGGTTGATGTTCGCCTATCGCTTCTTCGCGCCGCTCGGCCCGCACCCGCTGAACAAACTGTTGATTGGCGATATCCTGTTTATCGTCACCTGCAGCCTGTTGCTGCTGTTCGTCAATACCCTGCCGCTGAACATCATCACCTATGCCCTGGTGGCCCTGGCCGGCCTGAGCATGTTGTTTGTCGCCTTCTATCACTGGCAGAAGGGTTACCGCCCGGCGCGTCTGTTCGTCGCCGCAATGGTGGTGTTCAACATCGGCACCTTGATCATTCTTCCCGCGTTGCTGGGGCTGACACTGGTGTCGCCGCAAGGTCTGATCATGACCCTGATGGCATTCATCTGTATCAGCGGGCTGCTGATGAGCATCGCCCTCGGCGAGCGTCAGCGCAGCATCACCGAAAGTCGTTTCAGCGTCAGCCGCGACCTCGCCGCGAGCAATGCCGAGATCAACGCCAAAGCCGAGTTCCTTGCCAAGATCAGCCACGAAATCCGCACGCCGATGAACGGCGTGCTGGGCATGACCGAACTGCTGCTGGGCACGCCTCTGTCGGTCAAGCAACGCGACTACGTGCAGACCATCCACAGCGCCGGCAACGAATTGCTGACGTTGATCAACGAGATTCTCGACATCTCCAAGCTCGAGTCCGGGCAGATCGAACTGGACGATGTGCAGTTCGACCTCAATGCCTTGATCGACGACTGCCTGAGCATCTACCGGGCCAAGGCCGAACAGCAGAACGTCGAACTGATCAGCTTTATCCAGCCGCAAGTACCGCGGGTGATCAGCGGCGACCCGACCCGCCTGCGCCAGACTCTGCTGAGCCTGCTGGAAAACGCCCTGAAGAAAACCGATGAAGGTGAAGTGCTGATCGTCGTCGCCCTCGACGAGCGCAGCAACAAACCGCGTCTGCGCATCGCCGTGCAGGACAGCGGTGAACCGATGGAGCAGGAAGAACGCGACGCACTGATGCACGCCGAACTGCACAGCAAGCACTTCCTTTCGGCCAATCGTCTGGGTGGCAACCTGGGGCTGGTGATCGCGCGACAACTGATCCGCTTGATGCATGGCGAGTTCGGCATCAAGAGCGGCGCCAATCAGGGCAGCACGTTATGGCTGACTTTGCCGCTGGACCCCGACCGCCTCGAACACCCGACCTCCGATCTCGACAGTCCGCTGCAGGGCGCGCGGGTCCTGGTGGTCGACGACAACGACACCTGCCGCAAAGTGCTGGTCCAGCAATGCAGTGCGTGGGGGCTGAATGTCAGCGCCGTACCTTCAGGCAAGGAAGCGTTGGCTCTCCTGCGGACCAAGGCGCACCTGCGTGATTACTTTGATGTGGTGTTGCTCGATCAGAACATGCCCGGCATGACCGGCATGCAGCTCGCGGCCAAGATCAAGGAAGACCCGAGTCTGAACCACGACATCCTGCTGATCATGCTCACCGGCATCAGCAATGCGCCGAGCAAGATCATCGCGCGCAACTCGGGGATCAAACGCATCCTCGCCAAACCGGTGGCCGGCTACACCCTCAAGACCACCCTGGCCGACGAGCTCAACCAGCGCAACAAAGGTCAGGTGGTGTTCCAGCCGCAAGTGGTCACCCCGGCCACGGCGGCGAAAGTGCCGAGCGATTTCCGCATCCTCGTCGCCGAAGACAACACGATTTCGACCAAAGTGATTCGCGGCATGCTCGGCAAGCTCAACCTGCAACCGGATACCGCCGCCAACGGCGAAGAAGCCCTGCAAGCGATGAAAGCCCAGCGTTACGATCTGGTGCTGATGGACTGCGAAATGCCGATCCTCGATGGCTTCTCGGCGACCCAGCAATTGCGCGCCTGGGAAGTCAGCAATCAACGCATTCGCACGCCGATCGTGGCGTTGACGGCGCATATTCTCGCCGAACACAAGGAGCGCGCGCGTCAGGCCGGGATGGATGGGCACATGTCCAAGCCGGTCGAGTTGTCACAATTGCGCGAGCTGATCGAGCACTGGGTAGCCGAGCGTGATCAGCAGAACCGTGCCACGACGCCCACCTCCTGAGCCGACAGACCCCGTAGCGCCTGATAGACTCCCCCACGAATTCCCTCGCCAGTGAGCTTGCACCATGCTCCATGTGTTGTTCAGCGTTTACCTGAAGATGCTGGTGCTCTACAGCCCGTTCTTCGTGCTGTCGTGCTTTATCAGCCTGACCCGCGGTTATTCGCGCAAGGAACAACGGCGGCTGGCCTGGAAAGTCGCCGTGGCCACGCTGGTCTCCAGCGTTTTACTGTATTTGTTCGGGCGGGTGATTTTCGATGTGTTCGGCATCACCGTGGATGCGTTTCGCATCGGCGCCGGCAGTGTGCTGTTCATTTCGGCACTGGGGATGGCGCAGGGCAAACCGGCGGTACAGGCCGACAATGTGCAGCAGGACGTCACCATCGTGCCGCTGACCATCCCGCTGACGGTCGGCCCGGGCACCATCGGTGCCTTGCTGGTAATGGGCGTCAGCCAGCCGCACTGGGACGACAAACTCACCGCGATCATGAGTATTGCCCTGGCCAGTTTCACCGTCGGCGTGGTGCTGTATCTGTCGAATCGTATCGAGCGGATTCTGGGCGATCAGGGCTTGCAGATCGTCAGTCGTTTGATGGGATTGTTTGTTTGCGCCTTGGCGGCGCAGATCATTTTTACAGGGGTCAAAGGCTATTTGGTGCCCTGAACAAGCGCATCGAATACGTCCGTACACTTCTTGCAAAGGGCCGTGAATTTACTCTTCACGGCCCTTTTACTTTCTACATCGGTCGTTGACTCAAAGCGCTGCCTCGATCAGCTCGTTCAGACTGACCACGGCATTAGCGCCCTGTACCTGCGCAAAACGCTGCAACCAATCAGCGAGAGTAAACGTGCAGTGGACCCGCTCATCGAGCCGGACTGTTATTTCCATTGGCGTGTTTTCCTCGCCGCCCTGCGGCTCGACATCCCGCACAATCAGCGTGCTTGCACTGTCCGGGTCGGCAATCACCAGATGCCCTTCAACCCGCGACATCAAAAGGCGCGCGCAGTCAGCCATGTCGAGGAACAGCAGGTTCGTGCCCGGACCATCGTCGTCCGCTGCCAGCCGCGTATCGACCACGATGCAATCCAGACGCTGCCAGGTTTCGTCGGTGATGCGATACCCGGTTTCCCGGGAACCGAAGGCCAGAATCAGTGTGTCGATGCCATCGGGCAACAATGCGCAGACATCGGTCACGTCATCGCTCAAGGACAGGGACAACACCTCGCCTTCGCGGTGCGCGTGGCAGCCCGGAATCCAGACAGGATCAGGATCGACCGGGCCTGTGCTGAAGACAAGTCC
The DNA here is from genome assembly GCF_002754355.1 of Pseudomonas sp. 29. NCBI lineage: Bacteria > Pseudomonadati > Pseudomonadota > Gammaproteobacteria > Pseudomonadales > Pseudomonadaceae > Pseudomonas > Pseudomonas sp. 29. Next base: position 3,624,510 of record NZ_PEEY01000001.1, on the reverse strand, counting down.
GTCAACTGCGTCGAATAGCAGCGCAGCGGTGTTTTGGCGCGTGCCAAGAAACGTCGGCCACTGTCGCGCATGGCGGGCGGTGACCTCAAACAAGCGATCCGTTGCAGGCAGGTAATACGTGTAGCGCGTGCCGGTATGTTCGACCGGCACGACCTGCGCGTGGACCTGCCCCGCGAGCAGTGCTTTCAAGCGCGTACGCCACTGCTCGGCCGTCTGCCCCTGCACGTGCGACCAGCGATTTTCCACGCTGATGATCCGCGCTGGCTGCTGATCGTGCAGTTCGACATTGACCCCGTCGCGGGTTTGCCCGAGCAGACCTTGTCCATGCCTCAGCACGTGAACAAATGACCACTGCGGCCAGATCTTTTCTGCCATGGGCAACTGCCCGGGGCTCACGCGCTGCGGCCCAGCAGCAAACGCGACGCGCAATGCCTCGATGGCAATCGTCGGCTGGCGATAAAGCCGCCCGGTCGAACCCTCCAGCAACCATGCGGCCTGTTTGTCCGGCGTCAGTCCCAACGGCGTCAACTGCACTTCAGGTCCGATGTTCGACACGACGAATTGCTCCTCGATGCACCACGCCGGCAGAAATGCATGACCCGCCCCATTGCCCAATCCGATGAGCGGAAAAGGTTCGGCTTTGTAGACTTTTGCCAGCGCCGGCAAGGCGTCCAGCCAGTCGGAGTTGAGCTGTAGCCAGCGCTGGCCGAGGCCGGCAAATTTCAGAATGTTCGGCGTGGGAATGCCGTCCGTCCACTGCTCATCTTTGATGCTGGTGTCGACCTCGAAGAGGCGGCCGTCGGCCTTGGTGGCAATGTAGCTTCCGTACGTTTGGGTGACGTCGACAATATCGCGCTCGATGACCCGATTGATAAATTGCCCCACCCTCGGCTCCACCCCTTGACTGATGGTCTGCGCTTGCTTGCTGTAGAACAGCAGCGCACCGCTCTGCGGATCGGCCGGCATCAACATGACCATGTCCGCCTCACTGCCCAACCCCGCCGAAAAATAGTGGCCGGTGCGTTTGTTGACCCAGGCACGCCGGCGCAATCCTTCGAAGTAGTAGGTGCGCGCGTAAACGAACGCTGCATATACCCAGGTGCTGATGGCATTGGCCATGCCCGGGGTTTCATCGTTATACGCGCCGAAGGTCGTGAAGTGATGCAAGTCGCCCTGCCCGGGACGCGCGGTGGGTTCCTCGATAAACGATGACTTGATGCCCGTCAGGACCACGGCCGCATCGCTGAGGCGATACTCCAGCGTGGTTTCGGTTTCAGTTATCCGGGCGTCGATCAGCAAGCGTTGCAACACTCGCAAACTGCCATCGGCGTCCTGGACACAACCCATGATGTGCGACCCGCTCGCGGGGTTCATCAAGCGGTAGCGATGCACAACCGTGCCGGTGATCGTGTCGACACGCCAGACCGTCGCCCGTTGCGGATGGTAGAACCAGGCATGGCGGGCACCGGCGCCGCCCAACAGCAGCCCCTCGTTCACCGCGCTCGGCAGATTGCGTGCGTACAACAAACGATCACTGGTCGCGTCATACCAAGCGGTGGTCACCACCATGGCGGCGGGCACCCGGAATTTGTACAGCGCCACAGCATTTGCGACCAATCGGCCTTCGCGGGCGTGCTGGCGCAGCATCGCCAGTATTTGCGGCAGGCGGCTTTGCTCATCAAGGGTGACCGACTGCAAGCGAAGGCAGCGCTCCCACCCATCGACCCGGAACAGGCCCTCGGCCAGTTCGATCAAGCCATCGAAAACCGACAGCACCGTGCCATCAACCATCAGTTGGACTTCATCATCATTTTCCCGATTCGGGACGGCAAATCTGACCTGTTCCAGGCAAGCCCAGGTCGCCTGCACGATCCACTTGGCAGGGCCATTAAATCTGACCGAGACGATGCCGGGTGCAAGCCTGATCCGGTATTGCCCCTCGGGTGCGCTGATTGCGTAGGAAATCCTCTTGTGCACCAGCGCTTCCAGGGTCGGCACCACCAACTGGCGTACCTGACTGTCCAGCACCACGCTGATGTCTGTCGGTTGATAGACCGGATGCAGCTTGTACAGAATGTGCGGCAGCGACGGGTTGCTGGTGAGATAAAAGCGCCGGTTTCCGTGTTGGTCATACTCCAGCGTGTCCGCCATGCGATCCGTCACTTGCGGGTAGCGGGTTTCAGCAGGGATGTCGCCAGCGTCCCCGACCTCGCCGGGAAGGGGTTCGTAGGTGTACCCGCCCAGCCCCTTCAACTGATACTCGTAACCGTAATGGCAGATCGGCGTGCACGGCAGCACCAGCGTCTCGAGCCTGTCGGTTTCGTCGCGGTAAAGATGAACGACCTCGGGCAGCCCCAGTGCCTGGCGGATATCGAGGGACAGGTGAATAGCCTGCGGGTCATCGTTGTACTGCGGCAGCTCCAGTGGCCCGCCCGTCCAGGGGTAAAACTTCTGGCTGTCGAAGCGCACGTCATTGGTTTGCAGGTTCAGACTGACGATGACCGCCTCTACGGGAAATTGCAGCACGCCATCCTTCAAGGTGTAGGCACCGCGCCGGTAAGCATGACCGATCGCCCGCAGATGATTGCCCACCGCCGTCGCCTTGTCCCTGATCTGTCCCAGGTTGCTGGCAATCGCCGTCACCCCAATGCCGACACCCAGCAGCGGCACCGAGAGAACGGCCGCTGCCGTGCCCACCGCCCCGCCAGCCGCCAAAGCAACAACATCCAGCCCCAATGCCGCAACGTTGAATACCAGTGAGGTGGAGAACCGCGAGCGTTGCTCGTGGTTCTCGGCCACCGACAGGTTGTGGAGATCGAAGCCGATGTTGGCGAGCGAAAATACCAATCCGCCTGCCGTGGTGGCACGCCCCAGCAGACGCCCGGACAACGACGACTGACCAAGCGCCAATGCCCGTTCGCTGGCCGCCACCTGACGCACCAGATTGATCGTCTGGGCCGTGTCGCTCAATACGCCGAAACCCAACTGCGCATAGTTGAAATAGACCTGCACTTGCAGGGCTATCGACAGAACCGGCGCCCGCTCGCCATCAACCTGATAGTCACGATGGCGCATTTCAGTGACCAACGCCTGGATCGCGAAGGCGAAACTCAGACGACTGCCGCCGTCGGCTTCGACCACGGTACTCGGCTTGCCCGTCAATGCGATAACCAAACGTTGAAGGTGTTTCTTAAGCCTGTCGAACCGCGCATCGGCGGTGCCGACCGTCAATGATCTGGCCGGGTTTTGCACATCCACCAGCGTCAGCGAATAACCCGCGTCCGGGTTTGCCTTGAGCGTTTCCAGCAGCGGCAGATAGTCGCGACCCAATGTGTGTTCAGCGCGCAATTGCCGGGTCGCCTGATCAAATTCCTGCGCCCAGTAACGCGCGTCCAACTGCGCGAGGCTAGCCCCCAGCCGCGCGTTTTCACTGAGTGAGCGCGTGCGTGCGACAGCTTGCCTGGCCCAGACCGAAGCCGCCTGAGGGTCGGCGATAGCTGCGGTTTGCAAAAAACTCTCGACGCGCAACCCGGACGACAATGTCCGCTCGGCGAGCGCTACGGTGTCCAGTTCGATTACATCGAACTGCGCAGTGCCGATGTCAGTCAGGCCGTACAACTTCGCCAAAGTGTTGCCGTCGTCACTTAAATAGCGTGCCAAGCCCTGCTTCATTTCTGCGCTTGCGGCAAATCCATAAATCGCAAAATTGGGATCATAAAAGCGATAGAACGTTTGCTCATCCACTTGCACTTTAGCCACCAGCAAAGCGTGATTGCCTGTGTCGAGCAGCAGGGCGCCGGGGGCGGTTTTCGCTTCCAGTGTCTGCATCACGCTGTCGAGGTTTTGCCGGCCACGAGCCTGTCCGATCGCACGCCCGGAGACCTCGCCCAGCTCATCCAGCGCACTGAGCAACGCCCGCGAATCAACGTCTTCCGGCCTCAGGCTGGCATTGGCCACACGTCCGATCAGTGCACGCTCGGCCAACCCGCCAGCCGCCACGGCGGCGGCCATCAACAATGCCAGCGGATAGCAACGGCGTCCCGGGTCGCCCGTGCTGCGCCTCAACAAATCCTGCGGCAGTTGCCTGACGGATACGGCACCGGACTGGAACAACGCCTCCCGCACCTGGCCACCCCGCTTGAAAATGTGCCTGTGATATTCACGCTGTGCCGTGCGATTGATCTGTCCGATGCGCTCGCCCCACTGTTTCAGCGTCAGCGGTTCGCTCATCGCCAACGCCTTGAGTTCGCGCGCCGTCTGCGTGCCGTGGATGCTCGCGCCGGCAAGCCCCGCCTCGAATGTCGGCGATGCCTGCTGAATCAGGGCCTTTTCGATCGCGTGGTAACGGGCGAACAAACCGCCCTCAGCGGTTTCCCGAGCGATGTCCATAACGCTCTGCCAGACCGGGGCAAACCCGGCGGCATCCAGGCTGTTTGCCCCCAACATCCCGCCGAGGATGACGCGTTGCAACGGGCTGAGTTGCTCAACCGCCAGCGAGCCATGGGCAACGAGGGTGAACAACTCATTGAGATTGCGGGTAGGCTCCGCGCCATGGGAAAGCGGAATCTCACGGACTGTTTGCGCGCGAATCTGCTCACGGCTGTCGAAACCGATGGAGATCGCTGAATTGAACGTCATGTCGCCGCTCAACTTCTCCTGCATCGCGCGCAGGAAGGGCTCGCCCAGATCGTCCATCAGTGGCTGCAATACCGAGGTCAACATCACCGGTTGGCCTTCGATGACCGGCCAGCCCTGCTTGAAGGTTAGCGTGTGCGCTTTCAGCAGATCCGCCAGTTGGCCGACGTAGCGCGATTTCAGTTTGCCGTTCTGCCACTTTTCCCGCTCATCAAGCAACCATTGCTCGGCCTTACCATCGACGGTCCAGCCGGAGATCATCTCCTCCTCGGTGTGGGTGTTGTAGCCTTCGAGCAACTTCAGGCGCTCACGGATCTGTACATGTCGATCGGGTTGCAGGTGCTGCTCTATGTATTTGAGCAGCGCGGCCGCGGCGGCCCCCGGGCCGGTCAGGGTGATGGTGCCGCGGGCTTCAAGGCGAATGCCATCGCGGTAATAGGTAAAAATCGCGTCGATCAGTCTGGAGCGGAACACCTCGCCTTGCGCTTCAGGCAGTTTGCCCTGCGCCTGAGCTTCGTTGACCACATTCTCGACCACATCAAACATCCGTGCCTGATCCGTCGCGTCGATGCCGGCGAGCGCCGCACGCCGCTCCACTTCCAGCAGACAGTCATAATTGAGGCGGATCATCTGCATGTACGCCAGGGTCATGGCACTGCCGGGATGGGCCAGCATGTGCGCATTCATTTCCGCCCAGTCCGGCAAGCCATAGGCCGTGCCCAAACGCATCGAGTCCTGCGGCACCGCGTGATCTTGCGGTGCGACAAAGATCTCGCTTAGCGGGTGTTGCTCACGGGCAAACGCCGTCAATGCCTCGAGGTGTTCGGGCGGGATTTTGTCAGTGCGGTCGAGATACCGCTGGCGGTCGCGTCCCGGCATCAACGCTTCATTGTGGTTGAACAGCAACTGCAAAACGCCGATTCGGCCTTCTTCGCCGACGCTGAGAATATCGACGCCGGCCAGCGTGTCCGCCAGTGGCGGCAAGTAATCCATGTCACTGTAACGGCCACCTTCGAGGTATTCGGCCTGCAGGCGCACGACATCGCTCGCTGCGGCAAAATTGCCGCGCATGGCCACCTCGCGCTGATAGACATCCTGCAAAAAGTGCCCGGCAAATTCGTCGCCGACATCGCGCAATTGCAGGTCCGCTCCGAGCATCGCCTGATGCGTCTGCAGGCAGCGCTGGCGAAAGGCTTCGAGCGTCGCCCGATCCTTGCCGTAGGCACGCACCATCAAGTCGATACGCGCTTCGTCGGCTCGCCCCCGCCACTGGGCTTGCTGAAGGTGGGCGAACATCTGCTGCTTCAACACCCGCGCACGGTCTTCGATCATCTGCGACAACTGAAAAGCCTTGCTGACCTTGTCACCGCCCGACTCCAGCGCATCCACTCTGGCGCTGTCGAGGATCACCCGGTTCATTTCAAAGGCCAGCAACGCATCACTGTCGTACCAGAGGTTGAAGCGGTAACCCTGCGGCTCCAGCACCTGGCGCCAGATGTTCATGTAGTCGCGCTGATTGGCCCCGACTTCACTGCCGCCCACCCAGACAAAGTGCATGATTTTCGCCACGGGCCTGGCCACGCCATGGAGCATGGCGTGTGTGTCCTCCAGCCTGGCGACAGACTTGACCAGATCCGATCTGATCTGGCTGATGGCTTCGGAAACGGGCTGAGTCCTGCGTTGGAGCAACGACTCCAGCGCCTCCTGAAACAGCTTGATCAACAGCAGTCGCTGCGGGTCATCAGCGGTTTGTCTGGCCAGTTCATAGTGCGACAGCAACACCTTGTATTCAGCGCTGCCGGCAAACTCGCTCAGCGCCCGCTGCAGTTGCGAGAAGTCTTTGACGGAAAGGATTTCGTACGGCTTGTTGGTTTTCATCGTGGCACTTCTTCCATAACGGCTTCGTTCGCCACGAAACTATTGAACTGGAGTACCACGCTCAAACCCGAACAAACTCAAACGATGTCCAGTGAAACAGCCAATAACACTCGGGGTTTGCGCTTGAACCATGTGGCAATGAATTGCCTGGTTTCTTACCGGCGCACAAACGCACAAGGCCGCCAATCCAGAAGATTGGCGGCCTTGTGTTCGAGCGGGATGATTCAATCCGAAGCGTTAACCGGATATCACGTCTCACGCAGTTACTTACAACTGCGCTGGACGCTCAACACGACATTCTCACGCCCCGGGTTTTTCACCGTACCAGCGCGGGGTGTAAACCCAGACGCCGCCGTCGCCGCGCGGGAAGGTGCAGGTGGTCGAAGAACCAATCAACACCATGGTGCGCATATCCACTTGCTCGGGGGTTAAGGCGCCGAGTGTCGTGGTGCGCAGGGTCTGGCCCGGACGGCCGATGTCGCGGCCCAACACCACGGGTGTTTGCGGCGTGCGATGCTGCGCGACAATCTCCAGCGCCCGGCCCAGTTGCCACGGACGCGCCCGGGAGATCGGGTTGTAGAACGCCAACGCCAGATCCGCTTCAGCGGCCAGATCCAGACGTTTTTCGATGATCGACCAAGGCTTGAGATTGTCCGACAGCGACATCACGCAGAAGTCATGGCCCAGTGGCGCACCGGCCTGTGCGGCGGTGGCCAGCGAAGCGGAAACACCTGGGAGCATTTCCAGATCGACGCTGTGCCACGCCGGGTCCGTAGACTCGTGCAAGGCTTCGAGCACCGCCGCCGCCATGGCGAACACGCCGGGATCACCCGATGACACAACAATCACCGAGCGCCCCTCGGCGGCCAGCCTGAAGGCGTGACGGGCGCGCTGCATCTCTTCGCGGTTATCGGTGCAGTGCTGCACTTGATCGTCGCGAAACGGCCCGGCCATGCGTACGTAGGTTTCGTAGCCGAGCACATCGGTGGCGCGGGCCAGTTCGGCTTTGACTGCCGGCACCATCAGTTCGGCAGCGCCGGGGCCGAGGCCGATCACGGCGAGACGGCCGCGTGGCCGGCCAATGCTGGAAACCTCCAAAGGCTGTTCGGCGACCGCGATCGCCATGCCGTGGCTGACCACAACTTTAGCCTCAGGCACTGCGGCACGTGCCAGAGTTTCGATGTCGCTTTGCGCCGCAACGAAGCGCAGCGGCACACCCAGCTCAAGCGCCGCTTCACGCAAAACTGGCGCAGCCATTTGCGTCTCGCTGGCCAACAGACAGGCCAGCGACTGCACGGCGATTTGCGCCTGCTGCAACGCCCGGCGAACGGCATTCGCCAGATCAGCTGTTTCGGCACTCACCGCCAGCGCCACGCTGCGTGGATAGATCAGTAACTCATTGGCACTCGCTTCACGCGCGACACTGCCGACATGAATCGAACGCTGCGCCTGCGGATCTTCCGGCAATTGCGCCTGATCCAGCCACGGCGCCGCGCCTTCGATGCGCACGCTGTGACCGGCCAACAGGTCGGAGACAAAACGCTTGCCCAGTTCCAGATCGCCCAGGGCGTAACCGCTCGGAGGGTTGAGCAGGCACGTGCCAAAACGCAACTCGCCGCTGGTGGTGATCGCGGCTGCGACTTGCAGCCCGGCAGCGATGTCGCGCGCCATGACATTCACTCCGCCGAGGCCACCCAACAGCGGCACCACGGCGCTGCCGTCTTCGGCCACGGCGAGTACCGCAGGCTCGGCGCCCTTTTCCAGCAACAGCGGCGCCAGCGTACGGATGACGATGCCGGCCGCGCACAGGGCAATGATCGGCGTGTCCTGCTGATACAGCGCGCGCAGGGTCGAGCCGAACTCCTGATAGGTGCAATCGGCGCCTTCGACGCGCCCGGCGAGGCCGTGGATCTGCGCTGCCGGATAGACCTGCTGAATGCGCCGCGCGGTGGCCAGGCTACCCTGACCGAGAATGACGATGGCTGGCGTGGATTGAGTCATCAGCCTTGCCACCGTTCGCCCGGCACGATGATCAGCGAGAAGTACGGCGACGACATCGGCTCGACCTGATCCATCGGCACGATTTTCTGATTGGCCATGGTCGCGCGCTCGACATAAAGCGCGCGTTCGGCCAGACCGAGTTCTTCGAGGACCTGACGCACTTTGGGGAAATTGCGCCCCAGCTTCATGATCACCGCCGCGTCGGCATCGGCCAGACGCCGCTTCAACTCTTCATGGGGCAACACGCCCGAGAGCACCGACAGGCTCTGATTGCGATACACCAGCGGCGCGCCGAGCACCGAAGCGCCGCCCAGCATCGAGCACACGCCCGGCACCACTTGGGCTTCATAACGAGTGGCGAGGCGATCGTGCAGGTACATGTAGGAGCCGTAGAAGAACGGATCACCTTCACAAATCACCGCCACATCGCGACCGGCATCCAGGTGTGCGGCGAGCGTCTCGGCGGCTTCGTCGTAGAAATCGCTGATGACCTGCTCATAGGACAGCGGCGCCGGCAGCGCTTCGGTGGTCACCGGGTAGACCAACGGCAACAGGTTCTGCGCCTGTTGCAGATGCGCTTCGATGATGCCGAACGCGTTGCCCTTTTTGCCTTTGGCAACGAAGTACGCCACCACCGGCGATTCGCGCAGCAGGCGCAGGGCTTTGACGGTAATCAGCTCCGGATCCCCCGGGCCGACGCCCAGGCCAAGCAAACGTCCTTTGGCCTGCATCATTCGATCTCCGTGGCGAGGGCATTGACGGCGGCGGCGGCCATGGCGCTGCCACCGAGGCGGCCTTGCATGATCACGAACGGCACGCCACGGCTGTCGGCGGCCAGGGCGGCTTTCGACTCGGCGGCACCGACGAAGCCGACCGGGAAGCCGAGGATCAGCGCCGGTTTCGGTGCGCCGGCGTCAAGCATTTCCAGCAGATAAAACAGTGCGGTCGGCGCGTTGCCGATTACCACTACGCTGCCTTCCAGATGCGGACGCCACAGCTCCAGTGCGGCGGCGGAACGGGTGTTGCCCAGCTCGCGCGCCAACTCCGGCACGCTCTCGTCACGCAAGGTGCAGATCACTTCGTTGTTGGCCGGCAGGCGCGCACGGGTCACACCTTCGGAGACCATCCGCGCATCGCAGAGGATCGGCGCACCGGCGGCGAGCGCATCGCGCCCGGCCTTGCCCGCACCTTCGGAGAACTGCAGACCGTCAATGGCCTCGACCATGCCGCAGGCGTGAATCACCCGCACCGCGAGTTTTTCCAGATCGGCCGGGATGCGCGCCAGATTGGCCTCGCGGCGAATGATCGCGAAGGAGTTGCGATAAATCTCCTGACCATCGCGGATGTAATCAAGCATCAAAGGGGCTCCGAGAGCGGGCGGCGAGCAGGGTCGCGGCCGCTTCAATAGTAAGGTTGCGTGCGTGCAGCGCGCCGAAACCCGGCTGCGTTGCATCGCGAAAATAGAGGTCGTAATGACCGGCACTGACGGCCAGCAACGTCGCCGGGGCACAGTGGGCGGCAGCGCAAGAACGCGTGCAGCCACTGAGATGCACGTTGACGGCCGTGGGCAGCAACGTCGCCAGATGGCGGGCGTCCTGCTTGGTGTCGGCCAGGCCTTTGCCGCAGCCACTGGCACCGGTGCAAGCGATCAGGCGTGAGAGGGGCTCGGTAGCGCGGGTCAACAGGTTCAGGTGCTCAAGGCCTTCCAGCACCTGAGCCGCATCACTTGCTTTGACGTCCGGCACCAGCAGGCTTTGCCAAGGCGTAAAACGCAGGCTGCCATTGCCGAACTGGCGGGCCAGTTGCGCAGCCCCGCGCAGCATCGCCGGATCGAGACGGCCCAGCGCCGGCACCGCACCGATATACACCTGACCCGCAGTGTTTTGCGGATGAACACCGATGTGCAGATCGTCCGCCTCGGCGGTGCGCTGCCAATCGCTGATCGGCTTGATCGGCAAACGTGCGCTCAGTTGTTGCAGAAACGCCGGCATCGGCAATTCATCGAGCAAATGACGCATGCGCGTCTGCTCGGGACGCGCCAACGCCAGGAACAACTCCAGCACCGCCACCACCAACGCATGGCCGTGCTCCAGCGCCACCGCGCCGACCGCGCGATCCGTCGGGCATCCGGCCAGGCCGAACGCCAGCCAGGTTTTGCCGTCACGCGCGAACGCCGACAACCACAGGTCGTGGGGATGTTCGAGCATCGCCAGCGCTTCACCGCCATCCAGTTGCACGGCGAATTTGGCGCTCAGCTCGTGGAACCGTGGATGGTTTTGCAAAGTATCGAGGATCTGCCCGGCGAGTCTGCGCGTGTCGATCTGCATCTGCCGATCAATGCCGGCAGCGGGGCTGAGCATCAGGTTGCGCACATCGTCACCGGCCGCAGTGCGCGGGCCGAGACCGGCGGCGAGCAAGCGTTCGATCAGTGCCGCAGATTGCTCACCGATCCCGCGAATCTGCAGATTGGCACGGTTGGTCGCCTCGATCGCCGCGCCGAACTGTTCGGCAGCATCGGCCACCGCGTCGGCCTGATCGGCACTGATCGAACCGCCATTGAGCTTGATCCGGCAGATGCCGCCGTCCAGTGCCTGGACGATACGCAGCAACCCCGGGCAGGCCGAGGGGCGTAAGGCGGTGGACATCGGGCGTTCGTTCAAGGGGCTGACCGGCTGCGTGGGAAAGGCGCTTCGCGGGCGAAGGCGCGGTATTATGCCTGCTTTGTCCGCTGGCATGAAAAGACTGCCCGTCGGAACGGCGTGTTTAGAGGAATATAGATGTCACCCTGGCTGACGGTAGTGGGAATCGGTGAAGACGGCTTCAAGGGCTTGGGCAAAAACGCCCGGCGTGCCCTGCTGGGCGCCTCGCGGATCGTCGGAGGCCAGCGTCAACTGGATTTGCTGCCGGTGTGTATTCGCGGCGAACGCCAGTTGTGGCCGCGCCCGTTCTCCCTCGCACCGGTGCTGGAACAGCGTGGCGAAGCAGTTTGCGTATTGGCCAGCGGTGACCCGATGTTCTACGGCGTCGGTGCCAGCCTCGCCCGCCAGGTGCCAAGTGAAGAGATGCTGATCCTGCCCGCCCCGTCGTCCTGCGCGCTGGCCGCCGCCCGTCTCGGCTGGCCATTGCAGGAGGTGGTGACGCTGTCGCTGGTGGCCCGACCGCTGGCGGCGCTCAATGCGCAATTGTTCAGCGGCGTGCGCCTGTTGTTGCTGAGCAACGATGGCCAGAGCCCGGCGGCGGTCGCGCAATTGCTCGGCGAGCGCGGCTTCGGTTCGAGTCGCATGAGCGTGCTTGAGCATCTTGGCGGTGACGCCGAACGGCGCATCGACAGCACCGCCAATGCCTGGAATGCCGCGTCCGTGGCCGACCTCAATGTCATCGCCATCGAATGTCTGGCCGACGCACAGGCCCCGCGCCTTTCGCGTCTCGCCGGACTGCCGGATTCGGCCTTCCAGCATGACGGCCAGTTGACCAAACGCGACGTGCGCGCCATCACCCTCGCCCGCCTCGCCCCGACCCCCGGCGAATTGCTTTGGGATGTCGGCGCCGGCAGCGGTTCGATCGGTATCGAGTGGATGCGTACGCATCCGAGCTGCCGCGCCTTGGCCATCGAAGCCGATGATGGTCGCCAGCAATTGATCGAGCACAACCGCGATGCACTGGGCGTGCCGGGCCTGCAACTGATTCGTGGCAAGGCACCGCAGGCACTCGCGGGACTGGAACGCCCGGACGCCATCTTCATCGGCGGCGGCGTCACCCGTGAGGGCGTGTTCGAAACCTGCTGGGAACAGCTCAAACCCGGTGGCCGTCTGGTCGCCAACGCGGTGACGCTGCAAAGCGAAATGGCCCTGATGAACTGGCGCGAACGCTTCGGCGGCGAGCTGACGCGTATCCATGTCGCCCAAGCGCAGCCGCTCGGCGAGTTCGACACCTGGCGCCAGGCGCTGCCGATCACCCTGCTCGATCTGGTCAAACCCCTCGATGCGTGACGAAACCGCCGAACAACCCGCGCCCCTGCGCAGCGGCCTGACCACCGGTAGCTGTGCCACCGCGACCAGCCTGGCCGCCGCGCGCCTGTTGCTCAGCGGACTGGCGGCCGATGCGGTGCAGATCGTCTTGCCCAAAGGCAAACAAGTGCAGATGCGTCTGGAGTTCTGCCGGTTGACCGATGATGGCGCCGAGGCCGGCACGATCAAGGATGCTGGCGACGATCCCGACGTGACTCACGGCGCGTTGCTCTATTCGCGCGTGCGGCTGCTGAGTGAACCGGGGATTCGTTTCAATGCCGGCGCCGGCGTGGGCACCGTAACGCGGCCGGGACTGGTGCTGGGTGTCGGCGAGCCGGCAATCAACCCGGTGCCACGCAAGATGATCAGTGATCACCTGACACTGCTTGCCACCGAAACCGGTTATGCCGGCGGCTTCGACGTCACGGTCAACGTCGAGGGCGGCGAAGCGCTGGCGCTGAAAACCATGAATCCGCGACTGGGCATTCTTGGCGGTTTGTCGATCCTCGGCACCAGCGGCATTGTCCGGCCATTTTCCTGCGCGGCTTACATCGCCTCGATCCATCAAGGCATCGATGTGGCGAAAACCAATGGTTATCTGCACATCGCCGCGTGCACCGGCAATGCCAGCGAGGACACCATGCGCCGGGTCTACAACCTGCCGGAAATCGCCCTGATCGAAATGGGCGACTTCGTCGGCGCGGTGCTCAAGCATTTGCGCAAAGTGCCTGTGGATAAACTCAGCCTGTGCGGCGGCTTCGGCAAGATCAGCAAACTGGCGGCCGGACACATGGATCTGCACTCGCGGCATTCAAGTATCGACTTGCCGCAACTGGCTGAGTGGGCCGCGGCGATTGGTGCCGAAGAGGCGTTGCAGCAAAGCATTCGTGAGGCCAATACCAGCCAGCAGGCATTGGCCATGGCCAGTGCAGCGGGGATCGCCCTCGGTGATGAGGTCTGCCGCCATGCGTTGAATTTCGCCCGCAGCGTGGTGCCGCCGCAGGTGCAGGTCGAGGTGTTTGCGATTGATCGTCAGGGCGGCATTGTCGGGCATGCCGGAGGTTTTGCATGAAGCGCATATTGCTGCTCGGCGGCGTGACCGAAGCATTGGCGATTGCCCGTACGCTCGGGCCAGAACATATCTACAGCCTCGCCGGTGTTGGCCGGGTGCCGACGGATCTGACCTGTCAGGTCCGCGTCGGTGGTTACGGTGGCGCTGAGGGTCTGGCGCAATTCATTCGTGACGAAGGCATCGAGCTGTTGCTCGACGCCACGCATCCCTATGCCGCACAGATCAGCCAGAACGCCGCGACCGCCGCGCGACTGACCGACATCCCCTGCTGGGCGCTGCGCCGTCCGGCCTGGCAGCCGCAGCCCGGTGATGACTGGCGCGAAGTCAGCGACTGGGCCGAGTTGATCACCGCCCTCAAACCGTTTCGCCGACCGCTGTTCACCCTCGGCCGCGAACCGCTGCAGCACCTCGAAGAAATCCCTGCTGAGCAGTTCTGGACCCTGCGCGCCCTCGACGTCTACCCGGGCAATGAACGCTGCGAAGTGATCGGTGCGCGGGGGCCGTTTCTGCTGGAGGATGAGCGAGCGCTGTTCGAGCGGCAGCAGATCGATGTGTTGATCAGCAAGAACAGCGGCAGCACCGCCACCGAGCCGAAGCTGGAAGTGGCGCGCGAGCGTGGGGTGCCGGTGGTTGTGTTGAAGCGACCGGGGTTGCCGGGGGTTGATCGGGAGTTTCGATCAGCGTCTGAAGTCCTTGAAGCCCTGACGTCGTAAGACTTTTCATCATTCCGTATTTATCTGTGAATTTACCTGCAAATTTTGAGGACGCAGCCGACTGTTCTTCACTACACCCTCACTCCAATACTTCGGTTCCTTTAATCCCCACAAGCAGCCAGCCGAGAAAAGCGGCTTGCCAGCTTGTATCCCAAGGAATACGATCCCGACATGATCGCTTTTGAACGATCCCGCATATTTTCCGAATGGCTCGACTCCTTAAAAGACATCAAAGGGAAAGGCCGAATCATCTCCAGGATTAAAACAGCCGAACATGGCAACTTCGGCGATTGCGGCTTCGTCGGTGACACCGTTTATGAAATGCGTGTTCATTACGACCCTGGTTACAGAATGTACTTCACACGTAAAGGCGAAGTGATTTATCTGCTGTTGATCGGGGGCGACAAATCGACACAAAAGAGAGATATCAAACGCGCCGTGCAAATGGCTCATAACATCGGAAATGAGGAGTAAATCATGACCGAAGAATTCGCCCGTTTTGACGCCGTCGAGTACCTCAAGACTCCCGAGGATATGGCGGCATATCTGGATGCCTGTTTTGACGACGATGAAGGCGATGGCGTTCTGATTCGTGCAGCACTCAATGACATCGCCCGAGCTCAAGGCATGACACAAGTGGCGCGGGATGCAGGTTTGGGTCGCGAAAGTCTTTATAAAGCGCTCAGTAGCACTGGCAATCCCGAATTCGCAACTATCATGAAAGTCATGAAGGCTCTGGGTTTGCGATTGCATGCCGTAACACTGTGAAGGCGCTGCGACACCAAACCGCACGACGCTTTTTTACTTATCGGCCCTGATCAGGCTAAATAGCCGCGCCTGATCGCCCACCCAATGGATCTGTCCCATGAACCGACACCGGCCAGCAATTGCCTGGATCGCCTGCTTTGCAGTGCTGTTCAACATGCTCGCCATGCCGATGACGGGAGCGATGGCGCAGGCGGCCAATTCACCGGCCGAACAGTTGCTCTGGAGCAGTTTCTGCACCGGCAGCGGGACGAAGATGGTGGCGATCAACATCGGCACCACCGATCAAAAGGCCCCGAGCAACGACAATCATTCGAACATGCAGCATTGCTGGTGTTGCTCAGGCTCGGCGCCACTGGTGGCGTTGCCGGGGCATTCGCCGCAGCTGTATTTCGCCCGCTACGAAAGCAATCGCAGTGTGGCGCCCGCCTTGCTGCAAACACCCACGCCGCGCCAGCAATGGCCGAGTCTCAATCCCCGCGCTTCCCCTCTGGTTTGATTTGTTCGCGCAATTGACCTGCGTTTCAAATCGTTCTGGAGAACTGCCATGTTGAACAAACTCATCATCGTCGCTGCGCTGCTGTTGCCGGCGTGCTTTGCCCATGCTCACGAATACAAAGTTGGGGAACTTGAGATCGCCCATCCGTGGTCGCAAGAGTTGCCGCCGAACGCACCGACGGTCGCCGCCTATTTCATCATTCACAACGCCGGCAAGACGGACGACCGCCTGGTCAGCGTCGACTCGCCTATCGCTCCCGAAGCGCAACTGCACGAACACGTGATGCAGGGCGATCTGATGAAGATGCAACAAGTGCCGAGCGTGGCCATTCCGGCCGGCGGCAACGTGACGTTTGCGCCAATGGCCTATCACGTGATGCTGCTCAACCCGAAAGACCGCAGCCTGCTCAGCGACGGCAAGCGCTTCCCGCTGACGCTGCATTTCGACAAGGCCGGTGACGTCACCGTCGAAGTCTCGGTGCAGAAGAAACCGCCGGAAACCACGCAGGCCCACGCGCACGCCCAGTAAGCCTTCCGGCAGACTCCGCCCATGCGCCCGCTGAGCGCCAGGCCCTCCCGGCAACGCCGTCAGACTCAACACCTGACTCGCGGCAGCTGGATCGCCCTGTTCGCCATGTTGATGATTTTCATCGGCCCACTGATTTCTCAGTCGATGCCGATGGATCAACACGCCTCGACATCGATGCCGTTGAGCATGGACATGTCGATGGACATGCCGGGCATGGATCACGCGGGCCATGATGCAAAACCGAGCGCCGAACACTGCCCACCGCAATCCTCGCACCACGTGCTGTGGGAAAAGTGCGGCTACTGCAGCCTGCTGTTCAACTGCCCGGCGCTGACTGGGGGCGGTGATTTCGTCGCCTTCAACATCCCGCCGCTGAACACCTTCACCCCGCCCTCCCCGCGCCTGGGCCACGCCCGGCAGACCTTCTTCCCCGGCGCCCGCACCCGCGCCCCGCCCATCGCAGCGTAAACACGCACCTTTGATTGCACACGGTTGAGAAGACAGCTTCAGGCTGCCGGCCGTGTCGTTTACGACTGTTTGATGGAAATTGTCATGTCCAGGTTTTCTGCTGTTCCACGCTCGGGCGTTGCCCCGGCGTCCTTCGCTCTGAACGAATCGCGGGTTCGTTTCAGGCACGCTACCGCCGTCCTTTGCGGCGTCCTGCTGTCACCGCTGGTACTGGCCGATGATCACGCCGGCCACCAGGAAGAACTGAGCCCTACGGTGATTACCGCGATCGCCCCGAGCTCACCGCTGACCATCGTCACCAACCCCAAAGACCCGCGCCAACCGGTGCCGGCCAGTGATGGCGGCGATTATCTGAAGACCATTCCGGGCTTTGCGCTGGTGCGCAATGGCGGCACCAACGGCGATCCGGTGCTGCGCGGCATGTTCGGTTCGCGCCTGAACATCCTCACCAACGGCAGCATGATGCTCGGCGCCTGCCCCGGCCGAATGGACGCGCCGACTTCGTATATCTCGCCGGAAACCTACGACAAACTCACCGTGATCAAAGGCCCGCAAACGGTGCTTTACGGCCCCGGCGCGTCGGCGGGTACGGTGCTGTTCGATCGTGAGCCAGAGAGCTTCGGCGAACTCGGCACCCGCGTGAACGCAAGCATTCTGGCCGGCTCCCACGGACGTTTTGACAAGGTTGTCGACGCCGCTGCCGGCGGCCCGTTGGGCTACGTGCGCGTGATCGGCAACACCGCGCATTCCGACGATTACCGCGATGGCAACAACGACATCGTCGCCTCACGCTACGACAAGTGGAACGGCGACATCGCAGTGGGCTGGACCCCGGACGCCGACACCCTGATCGAGCTCACCGCCGGCAAGGGCGATGGCGAAGCGCGCTACGCCGGACGCGGCATGGACGGCTCGCAATTCCTACGCGAAAGCCTCGGCCTGCGTTTCGAAAAATCCAACATCACTGACGTGCTGGAGAAACTCGAAGCGCAGGTCTACTACAACTACGCCGACCACGTGATGGACAACTACACCCTGCGCACGCCGTCCGGCACCGGGATGATGGCGGGCCCAATGGCGTCCAATGTCGACCGCCGCACCCTCGGCGCACGGATCAAGGCCACCTGGCGCTGGGCTGATATCCAACTGATCACCGGCCTCGACGCGCAGACCAACGAACACCGCCAGCGCAGCGGCATGGGCATCGATACCTACAAGGATCAGCCGTACAGCAAGGACGCCGATTTCCATAACTATGGCGTGTTCAGCGAAATGACCTGGTACGCCGCCGACCGTGATCGGCTGATCAGCGGCGCCCGCGTCGACCGCGCTTCAGCCAAGGATTACCGGCAAACCACCGGCTCGGGAATGATGTCCCGCCCCAACCCGACCGCCGACGATACCCGCGCCGACACCCTGCCCAGCGGGTTCATCCGCTACGAGCATGACCTCGCCGACAGTCCGACCACGCTCTATGCGGGCCTCGGTCACGCGCAACGCTTCCCGGATTACTGGGAGCTGTTTTCGCCCAAGTCTGGCCCGGCAGGATCGGTCAACGCGTTCGATTCGATCAAACCGGAAAAGACCACTCAGTTCGACTTTGGCGTGAACTACAAGAGCGCCGAACTTGAAGCTTGGGCCTCGGGTTATATCGGCGTGGTGCGCGATTACATCCTCTTTGATTACACCCCGGGAATGATGGGCATGAGCACCTCGCGCGCCGAGAACATTGACGCGCGAATCATGGGCGGTGAACTCGGTGCCGCGTACAGACTCACCGACCACTGGAAAGCCGATGCGACCCTGGCCTACGCCTGGGGCAAGAACAGCAGCGATGGCAAAGCACTGCCGCAGATGCCGCCGCTGGATGCACGCTTCGGTCTGACCTATAGCGAAGACAACTGGAGCGCTGGCGCACTGTGGAGGGTGGTTGCCGCGCAAAATCGTATCGATCAGAACAAGGGCAACGTGGTCGGCAAGGATTACGACAAGAGTTCGGGCTTCGGCGTGTTCTCACTCAACGGTGCCTACCGGATCAACAAGAACTGGAAGGTCAGCAGCGGCGTCGACAACCTGTTCGGCAAGGCTTACGCCGAACACCTGAACCTGGCGGGCAACGCCGGATTCGGCTACCCGGCCAATGACCCGCAAGCGATCAATGAGCCGGGGCGCACGCTCTGGACCAAGGTCGACATGAGTTTCTAACAGCATCGCCAGCAGGCTGGCTCCCACTGTAGGAGTGAGCCTGCTCGCGATCGGTTGCGCAGCAACCGCCAATGACAACTAGAAGATCCAAGCCAAGCGGAGCACACGTGATGAAACAGCCCAAACCGAATTTCTACAACCTGGCCTGGCGTTGGCATTTTTACGCCGGTCTCTTCGTCGCCCCGTTCATGGTGATGCTGGCCCTGACCGGCATCATTTATCTGTTCAAACCGCAGCTCGATTCGTTGATGTACAGCAGCCTGCTCAATGTCCCCGCCGGCCATCACACTGTCCCGGCCGATGACCTGCTGCAGCGGGTGAAAAGCGCTTATCCACAAGGCCAGGTCACCCAATACCTGCCACCGGTCAACGCCGAGCGCAGCGCACAGTTTGTGGTGAAGAACGCCGGCCACGAACTCAACGTATTCGTCGATCCATACCACGGTGACATCCTTGGCGAGCAGGATGCCAAGCAGAATCTGCAAGCCATCGCCCGCGCCATCCACGGTGAGTTGATGATCGGCACCGTCGGTGACCGCCTCATCGAAATGGCCGCCGGCTGGGGCGTGGTGCTAGTGGTGTCGGGACTTTTCCTGTGGTGGCCACGTGGTCAGGCCGCGGGCATTCTGTGGCCACGGCTGAACAGTCGCGGCCGCGTGCTGTGGCGTGATCTGCACGCGGTCACCGGGTTCTGGGGCGCCACACTGTTGCTGGTAATGTTGCTCAGTGGCATGACCTGGACCGGTTTCTGGGGCAAGCAATACGCCCAGGTGTGGAACGTGTTCCCGGCGGCGATGTGGGACAACGTGCCGACCTCCGACATCGAGGCCCGAACCCTTAACACCGCCACCCGCCAGACTGTGCCATGGGCGATGGAAAACACGCCGATGCCAATGTCCGGCGACCACGCCGAACACATGAACCACGGCGCCAGCAACGCCGGCCCCGCAGCACCCGCCATCCGCCTGCAAGACGTGCAAAACATTGCAACCCAACGCAAGGTCGAGCCGGGCTACAGCATCACCCTGCCGACCACCGCCACCGGTGTGTTCACCATCGCTGTGTTCGCCGATGACCCGCGCAACGATGCGACCTTGCATGTCGATCAGTACACCGGCAAGGTCCTCGCCGATGTGCGTTTCGAACATTACGGCACTGTGGCGCGGGCCACGGAAATCGGCGTGATGCTCCACGAAGGCAAGATGTTCGGCACCTTCAACCAGATCGTCGTGCTGCTGATCTGTCTGATGATTCTGCTCAGTGCCGTCAGTGGTGTGGTGATCTGGTGGAAGCGTAGGCCACAGGGCAAATTCGGCGTACCGCCGCTGCGTCATGACTTGCCGAAATGGAAAACCGGCGTGGTAATCATGTTGGCGCTGGCGGTGGTGTTCCCGTTGGTGGGGGCTTCGCTGGTGGTCGTCTGGTTGCTGGATCGATTGCTGCTATCGCGCATTGACCGGCAACCTGAGTCTGCCTCGACGTAAATCTGACTCAATGTGGAGTGGCCGCCGACGGCGGCACACTCCTGCCGTGTAGCCACTGGATCGAACGTTACAACTCGTCCCTGACTCGCGCACCACCCTCCGTTACAGGCTGCTGGCGACGCACTCTCCAGCCGGCGCCCATTCGTCCGGTCTGACGCCAGTAATGCCCGGCGACCAGCACCCTGAATTCACCCAGCTCCATGAGTTGTGAAACAAACTCGCCCGGACTCAGCCGGCTGACCCAGCGCCCCGCTTCGAAATCCACAGGCCGGGCCAGCAGCAAATCCCTCTCGGCCTGCGAGTAAACGGGTGTGTACCTGATCAACACGTGGTTCGGCGTTGAGTAGTAATAATCCTCAATGTCGAAACCCTGGTTCTTCAGTTCATGCGTATGCGCATGCACCCGGGCAGGCGAAGCGAAATTTGCTCTGACATCATCAGTGTCCGGTGCGAGCGTGGTATTGCCCGACAGATGGAACTGGTGGCTGGCCACGAGTGTGTAGCCATTGGGGTAACGCGCCGCCGGATTGCGCCAACTGATCGTCGGATCACTCGACGAGCGAAATATCCGCAGGACAGGATCCTCGGCATGGGCAGACCAGACTATTGGCTCGAGCGGGACAAATCGACTGCTGGTCGACCGCGCCAGGATCGCGCCTTCGTAGCCGGTTTCACTGTGACCGGAATCGTCCGTGCGTTGTTGCGCATAGCGGGCGGCATCGTCAGGGTGATGAAAAATCGGTCCCAGCGCCGGCACCGGGTTATCTCGCCATCGCTGCTCGCTGGAAGTATCGGCCATACGCGGTTGCCAATGCTCATCCACTTGACCCTGCCGCGACCAGTAGTCGCTGGTTTCTATCACGTCGAGCCGGCCGGCCTTGGCCATCCGGTGCACGTAGTCTGTAAATCTGAATCGGCCACTGGCAATGTCACGTTCATCGATCGCTGCCTGTTCACGCGACACAAACGCATTGGGGCGCAACTCAACCTGCCCGAAAGCGTCGTAGAACACGCCGGGTTCAAACGCATGCAATTTCAGCTTCAACAACGCGTCATCGGCACAGGAGATATAGATCGGTCTGTACCCCCGCGGCGTACTGGCCTGTCGGCAGGCTTGCTGAACATCGTTGGGAAGTACAAAGACATTTCGCATATCGTCAGGCCGTGCGCCGAGCGGAGGCAGCGCTGCGCGCAGATAAATCGAATCCTGCTCAAACCCTGAAGGCAGTCTTGCCTGTTCGAATACTCGATCCACAGCCAGGCCAGAGCGTTGCACATCAACGGGCAGGCTGGCGAGGAACAAGCCATCCCGAGAACGCAGCATGAATCCGAACGTCTGGGTGTCCCTGCTCACTGAGGCTTCATGAACATACCGGGCAACAGCATCTGCTTGAACGAACACTGGGCTGCAAAGTGGTGCGCTCGCGGCTCTGGTGTAATCCATTAGAGGCTGCAGATCAGCAAAGAAAGGAACCCAGCGACTGATCTGGCGGGGCAAACCCCAGATTTCACTGCCGATGACAATTTGCAAGTAACCGGCCTTTGCCAAGGCGTCGACCCATTCACTCGGTTTCAGCTTGGCGCTACGTATGTTCTGTTTTATCGCATCGCCATCAAGGGACGCAGGAAGCGTTTTGTAATCCGTCAGAGCTGCCAAGAGATCTGCGCGCAGACGATCCCATATTCCTGGCTGATAGCGGATCAACGAACCGTCGGGGCCGAACAGGTATTCATCCCATGCCACTCTTGGTAGCCGCTTGAAGGATGAGTACACGGTGTCGACGGACAGCATGTTCAGATAGATCTGCTTCTCAATACGAGAAAAAATGACCGACAGCTCCCTGGC
Source organism: Pseudomonas sp. 29 (assembly GCF_002754355.1). NCBI lineage: Bacteria > Pseudomonadati > Pseudomonadota > Gammaproteobacteria > Pseudomonadales > Pseudomonadaceae > Pseudomonas > Pseudomonas sp. 29. Next base: position 3,602,409 of record NZ_PEEY01000001.1, on the reverse strand, counting down.
CACTCTGGATCGATAACGCGCCGTGATAATACAGCCATCAGGAAATACCCCGGCGCCCTTGCTTTCATCCGGAAAAATCTCGGTGATGTCGAAATCCTCCCGCGACACCTTGATGGGCGCAGAGGCTACGTAAAGGCCGTCGGGGCGTTTCAGAATGACGCCGCCAAAAGGTTTGTCCGTGACCAGCGGCAAGCTCGATCTGGCAAACGCTGCGGCATCGTCAGCACTCTGAAAAACCGGGCCGAGCCAGCGCCGCTGCAGATTCGCGTAGGGCTGCCACGTTGGCCTGACCATTCCTGACCGATCCCAGCACGCGCTTGTTCGCAACACCGAGAGTTCGCCACTTTCAGCGACCGTATGGACGAAATCCGTCGGCAGCCACTCGCCGGACGCGAGCCCTCGCTTGATCGAGTCGAGTGTTGTCTGAGACGTGTCGTCATGGAACAACTTGCTTGCCTGACTCCTCGCATACTTGAGCAGAGCACCGTCCCGAGTGGCAAGATAAAACGCGGCGGGGCTTGAAGCGATTACAGGCCGACGGCGACCGTAGTGCATGGCTGTTGTCAGGATGTCTGGCGAAACAAAATACTGCGCCAGCCAGTCTTCAGGGCTGCTCGAAGATGCTTCTACTTTCTGATGCGCATAAAAGCTCCCATACATGTCGAAGCCTTCCGGGTATTGATGCCACGGCGCCGACCGTCGAGAGGCGAACACCAACGCCTGCCGAAAAAGATTGCTGTCTTGACCGCTGACTGGAAACAGTTCCGTGCCGATGTATTCCTCCCGATCCTTGTGCTTGAGGATGAATCCGAACCAGGCACGGTTCTCATCGTGCAAACGCCTGTCGCCAGCAAAGAGATACTGTGCCGCGTCGTCCGCCGAAGAACAGACAGGACCGTACAGGACGAACTCAGGCCGCTTCCATGGCAAAGGCCGAGGAGAAGATGGCCGGGGCGAAGACGACGAAGGATACGGGGGCAGCGACGGCTGAGGCAGGGACGGCGTAGGGAGTGCAGGTATGGGTGACGTCGGTTCTGCAGAGGTTGATCCGGCGGATTCTGACATGCTCCAGCCCGGTAATATTTGGCCGCGATGGCCCCACAACTCGTTGTCCGTCAGGTTGAACAGCCAGCCGGCGGCGGCCTGCTCCCTGATGAAGTCTTGCGGTCGCTTGCTGCCCTTGTCCAGACCTAGAGCCAATGGACCGGGATGCACGCGTGTTCCCAGGTGTCGCGCCAGATCCTTCGAAGCCGGGGTTGCGTAAGGTGCAAACCTGACCAGACTGTTCATGGCAGCAGAGCAATACAGAACGGTGTTATCGAGCAATACCTGCCGCACCTCTTCTACACTCAACATTTGCAGGCTTAGTAACGCCTCCTGGAGCGTCCACTTCCGGGAACTGATATTGACCGGCTCAAGCTGCGTGAGCGCGACGTGGGAGACATATCGGGCATGCACCACGTGGTCGTCAGGGAAAACCGGACGCCCTCGATTATCCCGAGGATAAAGTCGCCCCTGGTCCAGCACATCGATATCCCCTTCCAACGGCTCGGTGACCACAAAGCGTGTGTCGCTGCGCTGAAATACATAGCCTGCGTACTGGCGGTCACGGCGAATGCCGACTTGTTCGTGGGCATACCGAACGGCGTCATCGGCGGATAAAAACGCCTGACTCAATGGCGGCCAAGGGAAGTTCGCGAAGGGTATCCATTCCAGGCCCACCCTCCCCAAACGTGCCCAGAGCGCGCTGCCCCGCAACACCTCAAGCCGGCCCGCCAGTATCAGCATCGAGACAAATTCCCGTGGCGACAATGCTCCAGTCAGCAACCTGGATTGCACCCCGGCGTCGGTGATCGACCCGTCGGAATGCTCGACGCTCAGTGCCGCTTCTATCTCGCTGCCGCTGAAGCTGTACTTCAACATGGACGCATCGTTGGCCTGCATGTACAGCGACAAAGGTCGACCGGCCACAGCCAATTGCTGACTCCTCTTGTGACACGAAATGGCCAGAGCAATGTCCTGTGGCGTGAAGAAGTTCTCGTAGAGCCACGGCTGAGCAGGAGTGAGCCGCGAAGGGTCAGGACGGGAGGCGTAGTAAAAACCTTCCAGCCTATAGCCTTCAGGCAACCGTAATTGACCGTCATCACCCGCCGCAAAGATCTTCGCTGGATCCCATGACGCGAGCCCGAACGGACGTGCATGGGTCGCGACATACTCATTGCCAGCAGTCTTCTTCAGCAGTAACCCCGAGTCCTGTGCACCTCTTGATTTCAGTGCAGCGAGTACCGCCCGCTCGACAGTGGAGCAAATGCGGGTCAGCAAAGGTAATTCGGTCACCCTGCCCGTTGAAAAACCCTGGCCTGGTTGCCAGTCCGGCGGTACGACACCCACCGAATGCCCCCAGTCTGCACTTGAAACGAGGACTTTCAGTTCACCGACAGATGCAAGCTTATTGATGATGCTCATCACGTCACGAGTCCACGGCTCACGCCCTGGTCGTGCACCTGCCTCGTGCCAACGGTAGTAATCGAGTTCCGCTTTCGAACCACTGGGCGAATACTTGAGCAATGTTCCATCGGGGCCGGAGAGGTATGAACTACGAAAATAGGCGCGCCCATCCACATCCCCCATGAAATCGCTACTGGAGAAGAAGTTGATGAAGAGTCGCAGGTTCATTTCATCCAGTTCTGGATAGGCCTCACCTACGACATCGTGAAGAGCGGCATGGCTGTGAATGTTTGCAGCAAACCGATACCCCTTGGGCGGCTCCAGCTCTCCCAGCACATCGAAGTCGATGATGGTGCTCAAATCAAAGGTGGTGGCCTCTCCGGGTATCGGTGAAGTGGCCACGAATTTCCCATCCGGCCGCAGCAAAATCACGCTGCCATATTCCATTTCCGGCTTGGGCGGTATGCGCGTATGAACCCAATACGCAGCATCCTCCTCTGACAGAAACGGCGGACTCAGGGGAGGTAGCCTGGATTTTCGGGACTCGGTTGCGGCACGTCTGGATCGGACTGAACTATTACTCATGATAGAAACCTGCGAAGAACAATCGGGATAACGATCAAATGAGTGTGTTGCTGCACGCGCCGTGAGCCGAGGTACATGTTTATCGTTTATGTATCTTCATCTTCCCGCTCAGTAGTGCGCCCCAATCTGGCGCGCCCGGACGCACCAGCGCCCGTCAGATGTCCTCTACTGGTGCGCGCCCCCACCTTACAACCGCTCTGACACGACATTTTCCTGCCCGATCCCGACCGGGCACAGCCCTTGCAAAACACACCTTCAGTCGTCCGCATCTGCCAACCAGAAAAATTAAATGTTCATGGAGATCGCACAATGAAGCGTCGCAGTTTGATCAAGGCTTTCACACTCACGGCATCCATTGCCGCGATGGGCATGACCTGGACTGTCCAGGCTGCCGAGACCATCAAGGTCGGGATTCTGCATTCGTTGTCCGGCACCATGGCGATCTCCGAAACGTCGCTCAAAGACATGGCGCTGATGACCATCGACGAAATCAACGCCAAGGGCGGTGTGAACGGCAAGATGCTTGAGCCAGTGGTGGTTGACCCTGCATCCAACTGGCCGCTGTTCGCCGAAAAGGGCCGACAGTTGCTGACCCAGGACAAGGTCGCCGTGGTGTTCGGCTGCTGGACTTCGGTGTCGCGTAAATCGGTGTTGCCGGTGTTCGAAGAGCTCAACGGCCTGCTGTTCTACCCGGTGCAATACGAAGGCGAAGAGATGTCGCCGAACGTCTTCTACACCGGCGCCGCGCCGAACCAGCAAGCGATCCCGGCGGTTGAATATTTGATGAGTGAAGAAGGCGGCAGCGCCAAGCGCTACTTCCTGCTCGGCACCGACTACGTCTACCCGCGCACCACCAACAAGATCCTGCGTTCGTTCCTGCACTCCAAAGGCGTCGCCGACAAGGACATCGAAGAGGTCTACACGCCGTTCGGTCACAGCGACTATCAAACCATCGTCGCCAACATCAAAAAATTCTCCGCCGGTGGCAAGACTGCGGTCATCTCGACGGTCAACGGCGACTCCAACGTGCCGTTCTATAAAGAACTGGCCAACCAGGGTCTGAAAGCTACTGACGTGCCGGTGGTAGCGTTCTCGGTCGGTGAAGAAGAACTGCGCGGCATCGACACCAAACCACTGGTGGGCAACCTCGCGGCGTGGAACTACTTCGAGTCCGTAGAGAATCCGGTGAACAAGAAGTTCGTCGATGACTGGAAGGCTTACGCGAAGAAACACAACCTGCCGGGTGCCGACAAAGCCGTGACCAACGACCCGATGGAAGCCACCTACGTCGGCATCCACATGTGGGCGCAGGCGGTCGAGAAAGCCAAATCCACTGACGTCGACAAAGTCCGCGAAGCCCTCGCCGGCCAGACTTTCGCCGCGCCGTCCGGCTACACGCTGACCATGGACAAGACCAACCACCACCTGCACAAACCGGTGATGATCGGCGAGATCCAGAGCAACGGTCAGTTCAACGTCGTGTGGCAGACCGAAGGGCCGATCCGCGCGCAACCGTGGAGCCCGTTCATTCAGGGTAACGACAAGAAGCCGGATTATGCGGTGAAGAGCAACTGAATCTGACTTGGGTTTTGTTGTGGGGCGGAGATCTTTCCCCCTCACCCCAACCCTCTCCCCCAAGGGGGGCGTGGGGGAAGGGAGCTGATCTCTGTAGCTATCAGAACCTGAGTTCGACGCAGGAACGTCAGGTCGGTGTTGGATGATCTGACAACTCGGTCAGTCCCCTCTCCCTCTGGGAGAGGGTTAGGGTGAGGGGCGGATTCACAGCCGGACACCGCTCCATCGGCCACCGCAAGAAAGGAAACACCACTCATGCCCACTGCCATATTCCGCTTGTTTCTGGCCATCGCACTGCTGTTGCCGATGACTGCCTTTGCTGGCGATGCCGAAGACTTCGTCGCGGCCAATCCCGTGCAACAAGCCAAACTGTTGGAAACCTGGGCCGCGCAGCCCGATCCGGCCCGTATCGAATTGATCAACGCCCTGCAACAAGGCGAACTGACCATCGATGGCCAGCCAAAAACCCTGCGCCTGAACAATCGCCTGCGAGGTCTGATCGACACCGCCATGGCCAGCCACCAATTGCTCGCCACCGACGCCAAAATCCGTCTGACTGCCGCGCAGCAATTGCAGAAAAGCGCGAAACCCGCGCAGCTGAAATTCCTCGACCAGCAACTCGCTGGCGAAAAAGACGAAAGCGTCCATGCCGCTCTGAGCCTGGCACTGGCCAATCTGCAACTGGTCGATAGCGACCCGGCGGTGCGCCTCGCCGCCGTACGCCTGCTCGGCGAAACCGGCGACCCACTGGCGCGAACACGCCTTGAAGGTTTGCTTGAACCCGGCGTCGAGAGCGATGCCGGCGTACGCACCGCCGCCGAAACCAGCCTCGCGCAAGTCAAACGCAAACTGCTGATCGGCGAGATCCTCGGCCAGGCGTTCAGCGGCATGTCGCTCGGCTCGATCCTGCTGTTGGCCGCACTCGGTCTGGCGATCACGTTCGGCCTGCTCGGCGTGATCAACATGGCCCACGGCGAAATGCTGATGCTCGGCGCCTACTCGACGTACGTGGTGCAGTTGATGTTCCAGCGCTACGCACCGCAAGCCATCGAGTTCTACCCGCTGATCGCCCTGCCGGTGGCGTTTTTTGTCACGGCGGCAATCGGCATGGCCCTGGAGCGCACGGTAATTCGCCACCTCTACGGCCGGCCACTGGAAACCCTGCTCGCCACCTGGGGCATCAGCCTGATGCTGATTCAGCTTGTGCGTTTGTTGTTCGGCGCGCAGAACGTTGAAGTCGCCAACCCGGCGTGGCTGTCCGGAGGCATTCAAGTGCTGCCGAATCTGGTGCTGCCGTACAACCGCATCGTCATCATCGCCTTCGCACTGTTCGTCGTCGTGCTGACGTGGCTGCTGCTGAACAAAACCCGCCTCGGTCTCAACGTCCGCGCCGTCACCCAGAACCGCAACATGGCCGCCTGCTGCGGCGTGCCGACCGGGCGCGTCGATATGCTCGCCTTTGGCCTCGGTTCGGGCATCGCCGGCCTCGGCGGCGTCGCGCTGAGCCAGATCGGCAACGTCGGCCCGGACCTCGGCCAGAGCTACATCATCGACTCGTTCCTGGTGGTGGTGCTCGGCGGCGTCGGCCAATTGGCCGGTAGCGTGCTGGCGGCCTTCGGCCTCGGTATCGCCAACAAGATTCTCGAACCGCAGATCGGTGCGGTGCTCGGCAAGATCCTGATCCTCGCGCTGATCATTCTGTTTATCCAGAAACGTCCGCAAGGCCTCTTCGCACTGAAAGGACGGGTGATCGACTGATGAACCAGCCTCTGTTAGTCACGGCCACACAAAAGGCCGGACCGAAAGTCACGATCGCGGTCGGCACGGTGATCCTCGCGCTGCTGATTGCCCTGCCGCTGCTGTCGTTGTTGCCGGCGGAAAATGCTCTGTCGGTCTCGGCGTACACACTGACGCTGGTCGGCAAAATCCTGTGCTACGCCATCGTCGCGTTAGCGCTGGATCTGGTTTGGGGTTACGCCGGGTTGCTGTCACTGGGTCACGGTCTGTTCTTCGCCCTCGGCGGTTATGCGATGGGCATGTACCTGATGCGTCAGGCCGCCGGTGATGGTCTGCCGGCGTTCATGACCTTTCTGTCATGGAGCGAACTGCCGTGGTACTGGACCGGCACCAGCAGCTTCATCTGGGCGATGTGTCTGGTGGTGCTGGCGCCGGGATTGCTGGCGCTGGTGTTCGGCTTCTTCGCCTTTCGCTCGCGGATCAAAGGCGTGTATTTCTCGATCATGACCCAAGCCCTGACCTTCGCCGGCATGCTCCTGTTTTTCCGCAACGAGACCGGGTTTGGCGGCAACAACGGCTTCACCAATTTCCGTACGATTCTCGGTTTCGGCATCACCGAACCGGGTACCCGTGCAGTGTTGTTTCTGGCCACGGTGTTGCTGCTGGTGGCGAGCCTGTTCATCGGCTGGCGCCTGACGCAGAGCAAGTTCGGCCGGGTGCTGACCGCATTGCGCGATGCGGAAAACCGCTTGATGTTCTGCGGCTACGACCCGCGCGGTTTCAAGCTGTTCGTGTGGGTGTTGAGTGCGGTGTTGTGTGGCCTGGCCGGGGCGTTGTATGTGCCGCAAGTGGGCATCATCAACCCGAGCGAAATGTCGCCGACCAACTCGATTGAAGCGGCCGTGTGGGTCGCTCTCGGCGGTCGCGGCACGCTGATCGGCCCGCTGCTCGGCGCCGGTGTGGTCAACGGCATGAAGAGCTGGTTCACCGTGGCGTTCCCGGAATACTGGCTGTTCTTCCTCGGCGCGTTGTTCATCGTCGTGACGCTGTACTTGCCCAAAGGCGTGATCGGTCTGCTGAAGAAACGAGGTGAACAATGAGAGTCACGGCGAGCGCTGAATTCATGTTGGAACCGGCCTTTTTCCCCGTCGAACCGAACAAGGACGAGGGCACCAGTCGCGACTCGATCGGCCTCGGCCAGCGCGTCGGCCCGGGTCTGGATACCCGCCACGGCACGATCCTCACTCTGGAAGACATCAGCGTCAGCTTCGATGGCTTTCGCGCACTGAACAATCTCAACCTGTACATCGGCGTCGGTGAGTTGCGCTGCATCATCGGCCCCAACGGCGCGGGCAAGACCACGCTGATGGACGTGATCACCGGCAAGACCCGCCCCAGTCACGGCAAGGCCTGGTTCGGTGAAACGCTGGACCTGACGCAGATGAGCGAAGTGCAAATCGCTCAGGCCGGCATCGGCCGCAAGTTCCAGAAGCCGACCGTTTTCGAGGCGCTGAGCGTATTTGAAAACCTGGAACTGGCGCAGAAGACCGACAAGTCTGTGTGGGCCAGTCTGCGTGCGCGCCTCAGTGGCGAGCAGAAGGACCGGATCAGCGAAGTGCTGGAGACGATTCGCCTGACCACCTCGGTCAATCGCCCGGCCGGGTTGCTCTCTCATGGTCAGAAGCAGTTTCTCGAGATCGGCATGTTGCTGATGCAGGACCCGCAATTGCTCCTGCTCGATGAGCCGGTGGCGGGCATGACCGATGCAGAAACCGAGTTCACCGCTGAACTGTTCAAGTCGCTGGCGGGCAAGCATTCGCTGATGGTGGTGGAACATGACATGGGCTTTGTCGGCTCGATTGCCGACCACGTCACCGTGTTGCATCAGGGCAGCGTGTTGGCCGAAGGCTCGCTTGAGCAAGTGCAGGAAAACGAGCGCGTGATCGAGGTCTACCTCGGCCGCTAAGGTTTGCGAATACAAAACCTGTGGGAGCGAGCCTGCTCGCGAAAGCGGTGCATCAGGCGATGAAGATGTTGAATGTCAGTCCGCATTCGCGAGCAGGCTCGCTCCCACAGGGTTCTGTGTGTAACAGAAGGAATTTGAACATGCTGCAAGTCAACAAGCTGCACCAGTACTACGGCGGAAGCCACATCCTCCGGGGCCTGTCTTTCGACGTGAAGGTCGGCGAAGTCACCTGCCTGCTTGGCCGTAACGGCGTGGGCAAGACCACCCTGCTCAAATGCCTGATGGGCTTGCTGCCGGCCAAGGAAGGTGCGGTGAACTGGGAAGGCAAACCGATCACCGCGTTCAAGCCGCACCAGCGCGTCCACGCCGGCATCGCTTATGTGCCGCAAGGCCGGGAAATCTTCGGACGGCTGACCGTGGAAGAAAACCTGTTGATGGGTTTGTCGCGGTTTCCCGGCAGTGAAGCCAAAGAAGTCCCAGGTTTCATCTACGAACTGTTTCCGGTGCTGCTACAAATGAAGCAGCGTCGCGGCGGTGACCTCTCTGGCGGTCAGCAACAGCAGTTAGCGATCGGGCGAGCATTGGCCAGCCGCCCACGTTTACTGATCCTCGACGAACCCACCGAAGGCATTCAACCCTCGGTGATCAAAGAGATCGGCGCGGTCATCAAGAAACTTGCGGCGCGCGGTGACATGGCGATTTTGCTGGTGGAGCAGTTCTACGATTTCGCCGCAGAACTGGCCGATCAGTACCTGGTGATGTCCCGGGGCGAGATCGTCCAGCAAGGTCGCGGTGAAAATATGGAGGCCGAAGGTGTACGCGGGCTGGTAACGATCTAGTACAACGAACTAATCTGTAGCTTCCTAACGATAATTACAAACCATGAATTCGACTGTTTCACCTGCCCTGTTTACCCCGAGCTGGCACGCCGAGCTGGAACTCGCTTACGCCCGTTTCGGTGACTGCACGCGTCCGGTCATGCGCCGGCACCTCGGCCCGCTGCGTGTGCAAAAGCACCTTTACGCAGAAGGCCCCGAGGTCTGCCAGCACATCATCGTCCATCCTCCGGGCGGGATTGCCGGCGGCGACCGACTGGACATCAGCGCGCGCGTCGAACAACACGCCTGGGCGCAGATCACCAGCCCAGGCGCGGCGAAGTGGTATCGCGCGGGTGGCCCGGCGTATCAAAAACTCGACTTGAAAGTGGCGGCCGGGGCGACGCTGGAATGGCTGCCGCAGGAAACCATCGTCTACAGCGCCGCGCAGGCTGAGCTGAGCACTTCGATTGATCTTGAAGGCGATGCGCGGCTGTTCTACTGGGACGTGGTCGCACTGGGTCGCCCCGCCAGTGGCGAGCGTTTTGACCGTGGGCATTTTCAGGCGCATCTGGATATTCGCCGTGATGGTCGATTGCTCTGGCACGAGCGCCAGCGCGTTGTCGGCGGTGATGGTTTGCTTGATTCGCCGATCGGGCTGGATGGTCATCCGGTGTTTGCGACGTTGTTGGTCACTGGTGAGATTGATGCTGAGTTGCTGGAGCGCTGCCGCTCGCTGGGCCACGAAGTGCGTGGGGATTTGACGCAGTTGCCGGGGCTTTTGGTGGCTCGTTGTCTGGCCAGTGAGGCGCTGCTCGCCCGCGCCTGGCTCATCGATTTATGGCGTTTGCTCAGACCCGCCCTGCTGGGTCGCGACGCGGTATCCCCCAGAATATGGAGCACCTGAAAAGCGACCCTCACCCCCCGCCCTCTCCCGGAGGGAGAGGGAGCCTGACCGAGTCGTTTGAAATGAATGTAACTGCCTGAACGAATACTGCTGACTGAACCGGCCATTGAAAACAACCGATTTCAGTCTCCTCTCCCTCGAAGGAGAGAGCCTGACCGAGTCGTCTGAAATGATTCAACTGCCTGAACGAATACTGCTGACTGAACCGGCCATTGAAAACAACCGAGATCAGTCCCCTCTCCCTCGGGAGAGGGCTAGGGTGAGGGGTTGCTCCAACGGGCACCCCGCGCCCGCAAGAACCTCACAAATCTGCCCTGATGGAACCCCACAATGGACCTGACTCCACGCGAAAAAGACAAGCTGCTGATCTTCACCGCCGGCCTCGTCGCCGAGCGGCGTCTGGCCCGCGGCGTAAAACTCAATTACCCGGAAGCCATGGCCTACATCTCCGCCGCGCTGCTCGAAGGCGCGCGTGACGGCCAGACCGTGGCCGAACTGATGCACTTCGGCACCACCCTGCTCAGCCGCGAACAAGTGATGGAAGGCATCCCGGAAATGATCCCGGAGATCCAGGTTGAAGCGACGTTTCCCGACGGCACCAAACTGGTCACCGTCCACCAGCCGATCGTCTGAGGCCGCGCCATGACTTACACCATTCGCGATGCGCTGCACGCCGACCTGCCGGCGATCCGTGACATCTACAACGACGCCGTGCTCAACACCACGGCGATCTGGAATGAACAAGCCGTCGATCTCGGCAACCGCCAGGCGTGGTTCAGCGCGCGTCAGGCCCAGGCTTATCCGATTCTGCTGATCGTCGACGCCGACAACAGCGTGCTCGGCTACGCTTCCTTCGGTGACTGGCGACCGTTCGACGGCTTTCGCCACACCGTCGAGCACTCGGTTTATGTGCGCAGCGACCAGCGCGGCAATGGCCTCGGCCCGCAATTGATGGCAGCGCTGATCGAGCGCGCCAGAACCTGCGGCAAACACGTGATGGTCGCCGCCATAGAAAGCGGCAACGCTGCCTCGATTCGTCTGCACGAGCGCGCCGGTTTCAATATTACCGGGCAGATGCCGCAAGTCGGCACCAAATTCGGCCGCTGGCTCGACCTGACCTTCATGCAACTGACCCTCAACCCTGGCGCGGAGCCGCCTGACGCCAACAAGGAGTGACACCGATGAACGCCGCCCAACTGCGCCGCGTCAATGCTGAAAGTTTTGCGCATTACCGTCAGGGTCTGATTGATCTGCTGCTCGATGCCGTGGGTTACGGCGCCAGCGTCGGCTTCATGGCCGACCTCGATGCGGCGCAGGCGCGCGCGTATTTCGATGAGGTGCAGGACAACGTCAACAAGGGCAGCGTGCTGCTCTGGGTGGTGGTCAAGGACGAGCAGGTACTGGCCAGTGTGCAACTGGGCCTGTGCCAGAAGGCCAACGGCCTCAATCGTGCCGAGGTGCAAAAACTGCTGGTGCGCGAACACGCCCGGCGTCGCGGCCTCGGCCAGCAACTGATGAGTGCGCTGGAACTCGAAGCGCCGAAACACAAGCGCGGCATGCTTTACCTCGACACCGAGGCCGGTTCGCCCGCCGAAGATTTCTACAAGGCGTTGGGCTACAGCCGCGCAGGCGAAATCCCTGATTACGCCTGCGATCCGCACGGCACCTATCGGCCGACCGCCCTCTATTACAAGATTCTGCAAGGAGCCCAGTGATGATTCCTGGCGAGTACCAGATCCAGCCCGGCGACATCGAACTCAACGTCGGCCGCCGCACTATCAGCCTGAAAGTCGCCAACAGCGGCGACCGGCCGATTCAGGTCGGTTCGCACTATCACTTTTTTGAAACCAACGACGCGCTGACCTTCGATCGCGCCGCCAGCCGTGGCATGCGCCTGAACATTCCGGCGGGCACCGCCGTGCGCTTTGAACCGGGGCAGAGCCGTGAGGTTGAGTTGGTGGATTACGCCGGGCATCGGCGGGTGTTCGGGTTTGCCGGACGGATCATGGGCAACCTCGACTGACTGATCGTTCCCACGCTCTGCGTGGGAATGCATCCCGTGACGCTCCGCGTCACATAACGGCGGACGCAGAGCGTCCATGGCGGCATTCCCACGCAGAGCGTGGGAACGATCAACTAAGGCAGACACATGAAAATCTCCAGACAAGCCTACGCCGACATGTTCGGCCCCACCGTCGGCGACAAGGTGCGCCTGGCCGACACCGAGCTGTGGATCGAAGTCGAACAAGACTTCACCACCTACGGCGAAGAAGTGAAATTCGGTGGCGGCAAAGTCATCCGCGACGGCCAGGGCCAAAGCCAGTTGCTGGCTGCCGAAGTGGTCGACACGCTGATCACCAACGCGCTGATCATCGACCACTGGGGCATCGTCAAAGCCGACGTCGGCCTCAAGGACGGGCGCATCGCCGCGATCGGCAAGGCCGGCAACCCCGACGTGCAGCCCAACGTGACCATCGCCATTGGCGCCGGCACCGAAGTAATCGCCGGCGAAGGCATGATCCTCACCGCTGGTGGCATCGACACACACATCCATTTCATCTGCCCGCAGCAGATCGAAGAAGCACTGATGAGCGGCGTCACCACCATGATCGGCGGCGGCACCGGCCCAGCCACTGGCACCAACGCCACCACTTGCACCTCCGGCCCGTGGCACTTGGCGCGCATGCTTCAGGCCGCTGACGCGTTCCCGATGAACATCGGCCTCACCGGCAAAGGCAACGCCAGCCTGCCGGAACCGTTGATCGAGCAGGTCAAGGCCGGCGCCATCGGCCTCAAGTTGCACGAAGACTGGGGCACCACCCCAGCAAGCATCGATAACTGCCTGAGCGTCGCCGATCAGTTCGACGTGCAGGTGGCGATCCACACCGACACCCTCAACGAATCCGGTTTCGTCGAAACCACCCTCGGCGCGTTCAAGGGCCGCACCATTCACACCTATCACACCGAAGGTGCCGGTGGTGGTCACGCACCGGACATCATCAAGGCTTGCGGCTTCCCTAACGTGCTGCCGAGCTCGACCAACCCGACCCGGCCGTTCACCCGCAACACCATCGACGAACATCTCGACATGCTGATGGTCTGCCACCACCTCGACCCGAGCATTGCCGAAGACGTCGCCTTCGCCGAAAGCCGGATCCGCCGCGAAACGATTGCCGCCGAAGACATCCTTCACGACCTCGGCGCGTTCTCGATGATCAGCTCCGACAGCCAGGCCATGGGCCGTGTCGGCGAAGTCATCACGCGCACCTGGCAGACCGCCGACAAGATGAAAAAGCAGCGCGGCCCGCTGCCGCAGGACGGCGCAGGCAACGACAACTTCCGCGCCAAGCGCTACATCGCCAAGTACACGATCAACCCGGCGATCACCCATGGCATCAGCCATGAAGTCGGCTCGATCGAAGTCGGCAAGTGGGCCGATCTGGTGCTGTGGCGTCCGGCTTTCTTCGGCGTGAAACCGACGTTGATCCTCAAGGGCGGTGCGATTGCCGCGAGCCTGATGGGCGATGCCAACGCCTCGATCCCGACGCCGCAACCGGTGCACTACCGCCCGATGTTCGCCAGCTACGGCGGCTCGCTGCATGCCACCAGCCTGACCTTTATCAGTCAGGCGGCGCAGGAAGCCGGGCTGCCTGAAGCACTGGGTTTGAAGAAGAAAATCGGCGTGGTCAAAGGCTGCCGTGATGTGCAGAAAACCGACCTGATCCACAACGACTATCTGCCGAATATCGATGTCGATCCGCAGACCTATCAGGTCAAGGCGGATGGCGTTCTGCTGTGGTGTGAGCCGGCAGAAACCCTGCCAATGGCCCAGCGGTATTTCCTGTTCTGACGCAGCCGCCACGCTGTAGAAAGGCCTCGGGACCGCGCCTTGCGCACAGTCTCGGGGCCTTTTTCGTGCCGGTATGAAACCACCAAGCAAACAGTCGTGTAATTCTCGCCAAAGGAACTACTATTCGATTCGCTCCACCTCTTTTCAGGAACTGCCCATGCGTCTATCCGAGTTCATCCTGGCGAATATCGAGCCTATCGTCGATGAGTGGGAACAGTTCGCCGCAACGATCACGCCGGCCGCCGACTACCTGGATTCCGCGGCTCTGCGCGATCACGCCAGCGCCATTCTGCGGGCCGCGGCCCGCGACATGAGCAAGCCGCAGAGCCCTGCCGAACAGGCCGCCAAAGCCAAGGGCGAAGGCCCGGAAAAAACCCCGAGTCTGGACGAGGCCGGCGCCAGTCATGGCGAGTTGCGCCACACCGTAGGTTTTGACCTGGTGCAGATGACCTCCGAGTTCCGTCATCTGCGCGCTTGCGTGATCCGCCTGTGGGTCGACAGCCTCAAAGCCCCGGACATGGCCTATTTTCAGGACATGATCCGCTTCAACGAAGCCATCGACGAAGCACTGGCCGAATCGACTGCGGCCTACGCCGAACAGGTCAATCGCTCGCGAGACATCTTCCTCGCCATTCTCGGCCATGACCTGCGTGCGCCGCTGCAAGCGGTGAGCATGTCCATCGAGTTGCTGCTGCGCAAATCCAGCCTCGAGGGCGATGCGCTGGCCTGCGCCCTGCACATCAAGCGTGGCGCGCGGCACATGGCGGCGATGGTCAGCGACTTGCTGGAACTGGTGCGCAGTCGACTGGGCAGAAGCCTGCCGATCGAACCGACGCCAATGGACCTGGCCGATGCCGCACGGGCGGCGATTGCCGAGGCGTGCGCCGGCAATCCGGAGTGCGATCCGAAGCTCAATGTTAACGGCGACCCGCGCGGTACCTGGGATGCCGGCCGAATCGACCAGTTACTGCAGAACCTGATTGGCAATGCCTTGCAGCACGGAGCCAAAAAGCGCGATGTCACTCTCGATATCGATGGCGCGGGCGAAAACGTCTGCCTGTCGGTGCACAACTACGGCACACCGATTCCCGAAGAGGCGCTCGGCACGATTTTCGATCCGCTGGTGCGCAGCGCCGACGAAGAACTCGGACAGCCGTCAACCAGCCTCGGGTTGGGCCTGTTTATCGTCAAGGAAGTGGTGAGTGCCCATGGCGGCACCATCGAAGTCAGCTCGAACGAGACTGACGGGACGCGGTTCAACGTGGTGTTGCCCAGAACGGTTTAAGCAGGATCACCGCGTTATCGTTCTTCTCGAGCAAGCTCGCTCCCACAGGAGACCGTGCTCACATGTGGGAGCGGGCTTGCTCGCGAAGAGGCGCGATCAAGCAACTGATCAACATCAGGCAGACTACTCGACCACCAGCCGCGCCAAACGCTGGCGCAACATGCGGTTCTCGGCCCGCAGCTCCCGCACTTCTTCAAGCAGATCGAGTGCCAGCGCGACGCCCTCCCACTCAAGCTCCAGCTCGCGCCGCAATTTGGCGGCGCGCTTGGCCAGACTCAGCTCGTAGTCGGTGAAACGCCACTCCCGGGGCTGCTCACCCTGAGGTTCGAGGATGCCGTGTTCGACGATTTCGATCACGTAGACGTCCGACAGATCGGCCGCCTCACAGAATTCTGCCAGGTCCAGTTGAACGATCAGGGGGCTGCTCATGATGGGCTACTCCGTCGTCGGGTTCAGAAGTTCTCGCGCGGGTTGAAGGCGGCTTTCTTCGCCAGTTCCTGCCACAGTGCCTTGACCTCGTCGTCAGCAGCTTTCGGCATCACGGCTTTGAGCTGGACGAACAGGTAACCGCGTTCGCCGGCCTTGTTTTTCAGACCATGACCCTTGGCGCGCATGCGTTGGCCGTTCTGGCTGCCGGCGGGCACCTTGAGGTTGATCTTGCCGGTCAGGGTCGGCACGGCCACTTCAGTGCCCAGCGCCAGCTCCCACGGGGCCAGCGGCAAGGTGATGATGAGGTTTTCGCCTTCAACATCGAATTTCGGGTGTGGCGCAAAACGAATGGTCAGGTACAGGTCGCCATTCGCCCCGCCACCAACGCCCGGTGCGCCCTGGCCCTTGAGGCGGATGCGCTCGCCGTCGGTCACGCCCGCCGGGATCTTCACGTTCAGGCTCTTGCTGGTGTTACTGACGTGCTGGCCGTTGGCGTTGTACTGCGGCACCTGGAAGGTGACTTTCTTCGACTCGTTCGACAGCGTCTCCTCGAGGAAGATCGGCAGTTCCATTTCCACGTCTTGCCCTCGGCGCCCAGCACTGCGTTGTTGTCGACCTTCGCCGCCACCGAAACCGGGGCCGCGATTGCCGAAGATCGAACTGAAGAAGTCCGAGAAGTCACCGGTGTCGCCACCGCCGCCGCCAAAGCCGCCACGGCTCTGCCAGCCCGGTGGTCCCTGGAACGGCTGACCGTGCTGACCATAACGGCGCAGCTCGTCGTATTCGGCGCGCTTGTCGGCGCTTTTCAGCGCTTCATAGGCTTCCGAGGCGTCTTTGAACTTGGCCTCGGCGTCTTTTTCCTTGCTGACATCGGGGTGGTATTTGCGCGCCAGCTTGCGATAGGCAGCCTTGATTGCCTTGTCGTCTGCTGTCGGCTCCACGCCGAGTATCTTGTAATAGTCTTTGAAGTCCATCGAAGGAGTCACCGTCCGTTATCGATTTCGCGCCGATGCCAGCATGCGCCGATTCGCGCGTGCCAGGTTGACCGATCTCAAAGTTGTGACCGGGTGGCGCAGCAGAAGTTTATCGGCAGTGGACGGCGGTTCTTGCGACCGCCGGTGGTTCTGCCGGCCCATGCCAGCAAGTTTGGGGCAAAGCTTGAGGTTTCAAGGCAGTTTAGTCGTGAAATAGCAGATGACCGGCCTTCGAATCTGGCGCGCACTGACATACACTGCGCGGCCGTTTTTTTGACCGGAACCGAAAGACATGAAAGACGCCTCTCCAGCCCGTGCCTGCGGCATCGACTTCGGCACGTCCAACTCCACCGTCGGCTGGCTGCGCCCCGGCATGGAAACGATGATCGCGCTGGAAGACGACAAGATCACCCTGCCGTCGGTGGTCTTCTTCAACATCGAGGAACGCCGTCCGGTGTACGGTCGTCTGGCGCTGCACGAGTACCTGGAAGGCTACGAAGGCCGGCTGATGCGCTCGCTGAAAAGCCTGCTCGGTTCCAAGCTGATCAAGCACGACACCAGCGTGCTCGGCACGGCGATGCCGTTCAAGGACTTGCTCGGCCTGTTCATCGGCCAGTTGAAGAACCGCGCCGAAACCGCCGCCGGTCGGGAATTCGAGCAGGTGGTGCTCGGGCGTCCGGTGTTCTTCGTCGATGACGATCCACTGGCTGACCAGGAAGCCGAAGACACCCTGGTCGAAGTGGCGCGCAAGATCGGCTTCAAAGAGGTCTCGTTCCAGTACGAACCGATTGCGGCGGCCTTCGACTACGAGTCGACCATCGAGAAAGAAGAGCTGGTGCTGATTGTCGACATCGGCGGTGGTACCTCTGACTTCTCGCTGGTGCGCCTGTCGCCCGAGCGTCGTGGCCTCGATAACCGTCACGATGACATCCTCGCCACCGGCGGTGTGCACATCGGCGGGACCGACTTCGACAAACAGTTGAGCCTGCAAGGTCTGATGCCGCTGTTCGGCTACGGCAGCCGCATGAAGAGCGGCGCCTACATGCCGACCAGCCACCACATGAACCTGGCGACCTGGCACACCATCAACTCGGTGTACTCGCAAAAATCCAGCCTGGCGCTGGGCAGCATGCGTTACGACATCGAAGACACTGGCGGCATCGATCGCTTGTTCAAGCTGATCGAACAGCGCGCCGGGCACTGGCTGGCGATGGAAGTCGAAGAAACCAAGATCCAGCTGACACACAGCGACAGCCGCCATGTGCCGCTGGACCGGATCGAGGCCGGGTTGAGTGTGGAACTGAGCCGCGCGCTGTTTGAATCGGCGATCGATGCGCTGCTGGAGCGGGTACGCGGCAGTGTTACGCAGTTGTTGAACGATGCCGGTGTGGCGGTGGAACAGGTCGACACGGTGTTCTTCACCGGTGGTTCGAGCGGCATTCCGGCACTGCGCAACAGCGTCTCGGCGATGCTGCCGAATGCGCGGCATGTCGAAGGGAATATTTTTGGCAGCATTGGTAGCGGTTTGGCGATTGACGCGATGAAACGCTATGGCGCCATGAACTGACCTGAAATCGGCGTCGCGCCTTTCGCGAGCAAGCTCGCTCCCACATTTGACCGCATTTCTTCAGTTGAAATGCAATTCAGTGTGGGAGCGAGCTTGCTCGCGAAGGCGCCAGATCAGGCGACACAGATTCATCGGTTAGACCATCCCGCCCAGCTTCAACTCACTCTTCAGGTACGCATAATAAATCGGCCCCGCCACCACCCCCGGCAGGCCGAACGCGGCCTCGAACACCAGCATCGCCAGTAGCAACTCCCACGACTTGGCACTGATCTGCCCGCCGACAATCCGCGCGTTGAGGAAGTACTCAAGCTTGTGGATAAAAATCAGATAGCCCAGCGCGGCAATCGCCACCCAGATCGATAGCGACAGGCCGACGATGGTGATCAGCGTGTTCGACATCAGGTTGCCGATCACCGGCAGCAGGCCGAGCAGGAAGGTCAGCACGATCAGGGTTTTGGTCAGCGGCAACTTGATGCCGAACATCGGCAGGATCACCGCGAGGAAGATCCCGGTGAAGAAAGTGTTGAGCAGGGAAATCTTGATTTGCGCGAAGACGATGTTGCGGAAGGCCTGCACCAGCAAGTGCAAGCGATCAAACAGGGCCGCCGCCAGCGGTTTGCGCTTGGTGACGTCGGGGATGCGCTGCAAGGCGATGATCGCACCGAGCACCATGCCGATCAGCAGCGTCACAAACATATGTGCCGCGTCTTTGCCGACCAGTTGCAGGTCGGACAGGTGCTTGCCCATCCACTCGCCAATCGCTACGCGAAATTCCGCAGCACTGGCCGGCAGATAGGCGTCGATGAACGGCGGCAATTGCCCCCGCGCGCGGTCGACCACGCCCATGAACTTGTCCAGTGAGGCGCCGGGGTTTTCCGCTTCATGCAATAAGAAGCTGATGGCGCCGGCGAAGATCAACGCCAGCACACTCACCACTAACGTGCCCAGCAAAGCCACCGCCAGCCAACGCGCGCGGCGACCTTCAATCAGCCGTTGCAGTTGCGGGGTGAGCATGTTGACCAGTTCAAATACCAGCAGCCCGGCCAGCAGGCTCGGCAACAAGCGCAGCGGCAGCACCAGCAGCAAACCGCCGAAAATGATGATGCAGCTGACCCAGAACACTACATGACGCTCAGAAAACGTTGGCATACAGCCTCAAAACGAACGGCGTAAAAGGATTGGCAGTCTGCCAGCGTTCCGGGGTGAGCACTAGAAATATGCGGAGCTTCAGCCCCCTCACCCTAGCCCTCTCCCAGAGGGAGAGGGAACCGATTGGGGTATGCACTGGATATCCAGTGACCTGAAACAGCGACATGGAATCCATAATCGACCGGTTTTTTTCAGGTCGACGAGTTTCTTGAGACACCGCGGTCAGTCCCCTCTCCCTCCGGGAGAGGGTTAGTGTGAGGGCAAATTTCAAGCGGACGCGTCGACCCTGACACTCCACAGAACCGGATTATTTTTTCTTCAGGCAATCACTCATGAACGTCTTGCGCGCATCGCCGGTCAGGGCTTTGGTTTTCGCGTCGGCGTTACAGGTTTTCATTTTCTCCTGCTGCGGGGTCAGGGCCTTGGCATCGTTGGCCGCTGGCGCTGCCTTAAGGCAGGTGCTCATGAAGGTTTTGCGCTCATCGCCTTTCAGACTCTTGGCGGTCGCATCAGCATTGCAGGTGGTCATCTTGTTCTGTTGCGCCGTGGCGGCAAAACCTTGGGAACACAGGAGCAAACCAATCATCAACAAAGGGACACGCAACATCTTCATGGAGTTTTCTCCTTGTCGCCGCACCGATGGGAACGGCCTCTGCTGGAGTGTAGCCAAATCTTGTTACACCTTCCTGCCTTCCAGATGGCTACGGCGATACTGCTCTGGCGTACACCCGGCCTGCCGCGCGAACATGGCGATAAACGCCGAGCCACTGCTGTAGCCGAGATCGAAGGCGATTTCCTGCACGCTGCGCGTAGTTTCCAGCGCCTCGATTGCCGCGAGATAACGCAGACGCTGGCGCCACTCGCCGAAACTCATCCCCAGCTCCCGAACGAATTGCCGGGCCAGCGTGCGTTCGCTGACGTGCACCTGCAGCGCCCAATGCGCCAGCGGCTGATTGTTGCCCGGCTCGGCCTGCAAGGTTTCGAGAATCGCCAGCAACCCCGGACTACTCGCGTACGGCAGATAGCATTCGTGCACTGGCGCCTGTTGCAGTTGATCGACGAGAACCTGAGCCAGACGCTGATCGGCATCGAGTTCAGGAATCTTCACGTCACGAGCGGCGAAGTCTTTGAGAATCGCCTTGAGAATGTCGCTGATCGCCAGGGTACAGGCGCGCTTGGGCAGTTCGGCGCAGACTTTGGGGTCAAGGCACACCGCGCGATAGTTGACCGGTTGACGGCTGTAGAAACTGTGCTCGACCTGCGGCGGCACCCACACCGCGTACTGCGGCGGCGACATGAAACGGCTACCGTCGACGTCCATGTGCAGCACGCCATGAGCGGCGTACTCCAGCGTGCCCCACGGATGCCGATGCGGGGCGGCGAATTCGTGGGCATTGAAGTCGGCGTAGCGGAAGTACACCGCTGACGGCAGTTCGCTGAAATCCAGCAGATCGATGTGTTTGCTGTTCATGCTGTCCGGTTTCAAAGGCAGGTTGTCTGGTTCGCAGTATAGGCCTGCATCCAGACAAGGGATAATTGCCCTTCATCAACGTACTGGTTTCGACTCATGCAATACGCGTTTCCGCTGCTGGCGATTTTTATCTGGGCCGGCAATACCGTGATCAACAAACTCGCAGTCGGGGCGATTTTCCCCGCCGAGATCGGTTTCTACCGCTGGCTGCTCGCCGGTTTGCTGTTCACCCCATTCATGCTCAAAGCCGTCATCGCGCACTGGCCGCAGATCCGTCCAAACCTGGGCAGGATTTTCATCCTCGGCGTACTCGGCATGGCGGTCTATCAGAGCCTCGCCTACTTCGCCGCAACCCTGACCACCGCGACCAACATGGGCATCATCCTCTCGCTGATGCCGTTGATGTCGCTGGCCATGGCGATCATCAGTCTCGGCCAACGCCTGACCGCCGGTGCGCTGGTCGGTGCGGTTCTGTCGTTTGCCGGCGTATTGGTCGTGGTCTCGTCCGGCAGCCTCGGCGCGTTGCTGCAGCACGGCGTGAACATGGGTGATGCGATGATGCTGATCGCCACCCTGGCCTATGCGATCTACAGCACTTTGCTGAAAAAATGGCAGCTGCGCCTGCCGCCGCTGGTGTTGCTGTATTTGCAGGTGCTGGTGGCGATTGTCGTGTTGTTTCCTTTGTATGCCGCCTCGCCAAAAACCGGTTTGACCCTGCAGAACATTCCGCTGGTGTTGTATGCATGCCTGCTGGCGTCGATGCTTGCGCCACTGGCGTGGATGCAAGCTGTGCAGCGGTTGGGGCCGAGTCGCACGACGTTGTTCTTTAACTTGCTGCCGTTGATTACCGCGCTGATTGCAGCAGTGGTGTTGAAGGAGCAGTTGGCGATGTATCACCTGGTCGGTGGGTTGCTGACCTTGGGTGGGGTGATTTTGTCTGAGCGCTGGACCAACGTGTTGGGCCGCCGGGCCAGCGTTGCCTGACCCGGCCTCTTCGCGAGCAAGCTCGCTCCCACAGGGAAATGCATTCCAATGTGGGAGCGAGCTTGCTCGCGAAGAACGATGACTAGGTCTTGCGGTTAAACGCCGGCAGCCTTTAGCCGCGCCGCATGCTCGACAAACAGCCGCACCGGATCCGCGCCCTTGCCAACCAGCCCCAGCGACTGGTTAACAATGTCGAAGTGATCCAGCGGATAGTCATCGCCAATCACCGTGCCCAGATGCGAGCTGTACCGCCCGACCATGCCGTCGCACTGCCCCGGCTCACGCACGAAGGTTTTCGCAAACAAGCGACAACTGCGATTGGTGCCGTCGAACAGATTACCGCCACGATCAGTCTTGCCCGGCTGCAACGTCCCTGACCAAGAGTAATAACGCACACCATTGACCTCCTCCGGCCCGTGCCCACCCCAGGTTTCAGGCAACCCCTGTGGATAACGCTGATTGAACAGCGCCACACCCTCAGTCGTCAGCGATTGGTGCGAGGCGTGAATATCCACCGGCAGTTCCGGCCCGTGGTAACCGGTCTCCAGCAGTGCCATCAGCCAGCCGACAAAACGCAGCAATGCTTCAAGCAGACGGCCCTTGGCGCTGTCCGCCGGGTAGTGTTTTTGCAGATAGTCGGCCAGTTCCGAGCCATGATTCGGTCCGGCGACCGACGTCACCGAGGCCACCAGATCCGGCCGTTTCGCCGCCGCATAGCGCGCCGTCAGCGAACCCTGACTGTGGCCGAACAGGTTGACCTTGTGCGCCCCGGTCTCGCGCAAAATCTCATCAATCCGCGCCAGCAACTGCTCGCCGCGCACCTCCGTCGAATGCAGCGGCGACACCTGTACAGCAATCACCGTCGCCCCACCACGGCGCAGCGCCTTGATGATGCCGTACCAGTACGGATAGAGAACCAGCCGGATAAACCCGAGCATGCCGGGCACCAGCACCAGTGGATAACGCGTTGACATGGGCAAACATCCTTGTGGTCGGTGAGTGGATGCCAAGCGTGCAAAACGCCCGCCAAGCATCCTCCGTGATGATGACAACTCGACGACCAGCCTACTTCAGGCCCACCACCCCCGCCACAATCAGCCCGACTGACAGCAGTTTGACCAGCGTCAGGCTCTCGCCCAACAGGGCGAAACCGAGGAACACCGTGCCGAGTGAGCCAATCGCGGTCCAGATCGGGTAGGCGATGCTCACCGGCAACTCGCGCATTGCCAGTGTCAGGAAGTAGATCCCGCCGATCGCCGCAATCACCGTGATCAACGACGGCCAGAGCCGGGTGAAGCCTTCGGCGTATTTCATGCCCATGGCGAACGTCACTTCAAATCCGGCGGCGATCAGCAGGAACAGCCAGGCCACCTAGAACTCCCGGGCAAGGCTGAGCAAACGCTGCTCGGCCTCGGCCAACGACACCGCGAACGTGCGTTCGGCGGACTCTTCGCCCTCGGCAGCGACCACGCTGACGTCGTTGATGCCGATGAACCCCAGCGCCGTACGCAACCAGGGATCGGCGTGGTTCAAGGCTTCCAGCTCGCCGCCCGTGCCGAAGCCAAAACCACCGCGACTGGTGACGATCAGCGCCTTCTTACCCTGCAACAGCGGCGTGTACTGGGCGACGCCATTGTCCAGCGTGTGATCGAACGTCAGGCCCAGCCGCACGATCTGATCGACCCAGGCCTTAAGGCCGCTGGGTACGCTGAAGTTGTACATCGGCGTGGAAATCAGCAGCAGGTCGTGGTCGAACAACTCGCCAACGAGTTGATCGCTCAATGCCAGATCAGCCTGCATCGACAATGGGCGCGCTTCAGGCTCCGGATAAAACGCGGCAGCGACAAAGGCCTCGTTGACCGCCGGAATCAACGCTCGGCCGACTTCACGCCGGGTCACCTGCGCCTGTGGATGACGCACCTGCCAGGCGCTGAGAAAAGCTTCCGCCAACCGCCGCGAGTGCGAACGGTCACCACGTGGGCTGGCATGTATCGCAAGAATCCTGCTCATCTGTAAATTCTCCGGACTAGAATCAAACTGCTTGTGCATTGCAGCTTGCGGCTCGTCATTGCTTCTTCTCAAATGAGCAAAAATCAGTCTGGATGAATTGATTTCATCCATGGAGTTTTCCAATGTTTGCCTCGTTACCGCTGACCGCCCTGCGCGCCTTTGAATCGGCATCACGATTGCTGAGCTTCAAGGCTGCCGCCGAAGAGCTGTCGGTCACGCCGACCGCGATTTCTCATCAGATCCGTTCGCTGGAAGACTGGCTCGGTGTCGCGTTGTTTGAACGTCTGCCACGCCAGGTGCGCCTGACCGAGGGCGGCGAACGCCTGTTTCGCAGCCTGCACGGCGCATTGCTGGAGGTGGCGCAAAGCGTCGACACCCTGCGCCCGCAACGCAACGCCAGCACGCTGACGCTGTCGACCACCGCCGCGTTTGCTGCGCTGTGGCTGGTGCCGCGCCTCGGGCGCTTTTACGCGCAGCATCCGAACATCAACGTGCGCCTCGATACGCACTGCGAAGTCATCGATCTGCATCAGGACGCCAGTGTCGATCTGGTCCTGCGCTACAGCCTCGACGATTACCCGAACCTGTATGGCCTGTGCCTGTTCGATGAGTCGTTCGGCGTGTACGGCTCACCCGAGCAAGTGGCGCTGGCGGCGCGGCGTACACCGACGTTGATCAGCGTGCGCTGGCACAATTCCAAGCTGTATGCCCATGGCTGGGAAGCGTGGTGCGCCAAGGCCGGCGAGAACTGGTTACACGCGCAACCGGCCATCCGCGAATACGATGAAGAGCATTACGCCCTGCAAGCGGCGATCGCCGGGCAAGGGCTGGTGCTGGCGAGCAATATTCTGGTGTCGGAGAGTGTCGCCAGCGGTTTGCTGGTGCCGTTCATGGGCCAGGTTCAGGTCGATGGCGCCGGGTACAGCGCGTTGTGCGTGCCGGGGCGCGAGCGGCATCCGCCGGTGCGGGCTTTTTTTGCCTGGCTGCGCGAGGAGGCAGTTTTGTCCGGGCTGGCGCCAAGATCGCAGCTTTCGGCAGCTCCTACAGGGGTTGCGTAAACCGATAAAACTTTTTGCAACGCTCACGACTCACAGCTTAGGTAGCGACCGCGTCCGCAGAACGTGGCGACAATCGGATTAGCCTCCAGGAGATCGAAATGAGCGACGACCTGCATCTGTCAGATGTTCAAACCTTGCGCGAACGTGCGCGCCAACACGTCGAGAACGGCGCCGTCACCGAGGGCTACAGCGCCGACCGTGAAGAGGTGCTGCGCTTGCTCAATGAATCGCTGGCCACTGAACTGGTCTGCGTGTTGCGCTACAAGCGCCACTACTTCATGGCCAATGGTGTGAAAGCCCATGTGGCCGCCGAAGAGTTTCTCGAACACGCCACCCAGGAAGCCCAGCACGCTGACCGTCTGGCCGAGCGCATTGTGCAATTGGGTGGCGAGCCCGAGTTCAACCCCGACATGCTGTCGAAGATGTCCCACGCGCAATACGTGGCCGGCAACACCCTCAAAGAGATGGTCTACGAAGACCTCGTTGCCGAGCGGATCGCCATCGACAGCTATCGCGAAATCATCCAGTACATCGGCGAGAAAGACCCGACTACGCGGCGTATCTTCGAAGATATCCTGGCGCAGGAAGAAGAGCATGCCGATGACATGGCTGACATCCTGAACGACCTCTAAACCCTATCGCGAGCAGGCTCACTCCTACATGGGAACGCATTCCAAATGTAGGAGTGAGCCTGCTCGCGATGGCGTCTTTACTAACGCTGAAGATTACTTGGTAGGTTTTACGGTAACCGGCGCCTTGCCCGCCTTCATCTGCTCCAGCAACGGCGCACACTGATTCGGCTCACCGCCACTCGGTGCCACCAGCGCCAACAGCCCCGCCGCCGGCGCGGCGATCACACCCAGCGCAACCATCCCCGCCCCGCGCAACATCAGCGGCACAGCCTTCACACCCGCGTCCGGCTTGATGAACTTGCCGCGCACGTAAAGCGGTGAACGCAGGGAAATCAAACGCCAGCCCTTGGATTCCGGGGTCACCGTCAGGTCGAGTTGCTCGGTGGCCATGTTCGCCGTGCCGTCGATATAGATGATCGCGTTCTCGGTATCGAAGACAAACAGCTGCGTGGTCGCCAGACCGGTCTTGATGTCGAAGTCCGCCGCCGCGCAGTTGATCTTCACTTCCTTGTCGCCAAAGATCTTGCCGACCACATAGTTGCCGACGTTGAGCCCGGCCAGTTCCATCAGCTCACGGCTGATCGCGCCGTCGTTGATCAACATCTTCAACTTGCCGTTGGCGCCGCCCAGCAGTTTGGCCACCGAGTTGCCGCGACCAGTGATATCGGCGTCGCCGTTGAGTTCACCGAAACTGGTCTTCATCGGCTCGAACGTCGGGAACAGCTCCTTGAGCTTGAACTTGCGCGCGGTCAATTTCGCGCGGCCCTCAAGCGGTTCGGTACGACCGTTGAGGCGGATCTGTGCATCAAGATTGCCGCCCGCCACGCCAAAGCGCAGTGGCTCCAGGCTGAGCTCGCCATCGTTAAGTTTCAGGTGGGTATAGAGGTCGTTGAACGGCAGTTTCTCGCTGTGGACGATGCGCTTGCCGGTGAACTCGACGTCGGCATCCATCGCGCGCCAGCGGTCGGTCTTGAACTCTTCCACCGGCAGCACTTTATCGACCGGCTGTTTGCTCTCGCCGCCGCGCGCCTTCTGCTTGTCATTGGAGTCAGCGCCGATCAGCGGTGCGAGGTCAGCGAACAACAGTTGATTGGAAAGCAACGCGCCGCTGAGTTTCGGCCGTGGCTGGCTGGCGACGTAGGTAAGGTCGCCATGGATGTCGCTGCTGCCGATCTTGCCGTTGAACTGCTCGTAGGTAAATTTCGCCCCGGCCTCATCGTGCAGTTTGGCGATCAAGTGACCGTCAGTGGAATACGGAGGGGTGTCCGGCAGGGTCACGCCAGTCAGCGGATAAAGATTGCCGAGGCTCGCGCCTGCCAGTTTCAGGCGCAGATCGAGGGCGCCGAGGTTGAGCGGATCCGTCAGCGTGCCGGCCAGTTCGATGCGAGTGTCGCCGATCTTCGCCTGGGCCTGCAGCGGGAATGGCTTGCGCGCATCCTGCAAGGCGAGCAGCCCACCGATCTTGCCTTGGCCGGTGAGGTTTTGACCGTGGTATTGGCCTTTGACCTTCAAGGCAAACGCGTAATCCTGCGGCGCACCGCCCTTGTCCTGCGCAGTCTTGGCTGCTTTGTCACCGACGATATCGCTGTAGGGGATGGGTTTGCCCAGCGGATCGATCAGCACATCCAGATTGGTTTTGAGCGTTTGATCGTCGAGGGTGACATGGCCCTTGTCAAAACCGATGGCGCCGATGTCGACCACCCAGCTCGAGGGTTCAGCGTTCGGATCTTTCGGGTCGAACTTGAATGTCCAGTTGGCGCGGCCATCGGCCAGACGCTGCAACTCGGCATTGGGTTCGGTCAGGTCGATGCGCGGAATCACCACGCGTTGCGCCAGCAATGCCAGCGGCGAGATACGCAGCTCAACGCGTTTGAGCGTGACCATCTGCTGCTTTTTCGACCAGTCCGGGTTGCCCAGGCTCAAATCCTCAGCGACCACGTGCGGCCACGGCACCCAGGCGCGCCAGCCACCCTCGTCCGGCTCGCGCTGCCAGATCACCGCGAGGTTGCCATTGATGGCAAACGGTCGGTGCAGTTCTTCCGAGACTTTGGCGTTGAGCGGCGGTTTGATCCGGTTCCAGTCGAAGAACACGATGATCAACACCAGCACGGCCAGTAGCAGCACGAGGATGGCGAAGGTCCAGCTGAAGATTTTTCCAGTGCGCGTCATGCACAAAGCTCCTGATCACGACCGCACGCAAAGACTGCGGCGTACGGCTGAAACGGCGGGCCAAAGCGGCCCTCATGAAATCTACGACTGGCAAACCAGCCGCAGGTTTAATCGAAAGGCCGATTACCGCGCAAAAAGTTGCGCGAAATCTGACCAGTCAGTCGAACAGTGTTACCGCGACCCGCACTTTTGCGAGGCGCGAGTGAGTCGGAAATACCCACCCCGGTGCAAAACCGTCGCCCGGAAAGCCGCGATCTAGAGCCTCCCGGCAGAACAATCAATTCTGTTGATTATTACCATTGCGTTTATGAACTTTTATATCGACTTATCGAGAGTAGCATTGCCCTCGTACCCACTTTATCGCCCTCCCAAGGAGCAACCCATCATGAAACGCCAATTACTGCTCAGCCTTACCCTGTCGATGCTAGCCAGCACTGCTTTCGCCCTGCCCGCTGCCGACCAGGCTACCCCGCAAGTGAAATCCAGCCACTCGGTATTCAGCCAGACCGTAGCAGCTGATGGTTCGGACCGTACCCCACAAGGCCAGACCCTGGCTGAAGGCGGCCGTGATCGCCTGGAAGAGAAAGGCCTGGTTCAGGACGGCTACGACAAGACCCCACAAGGTCAGACCCTGGCTTCCGACGGCAGCGACCGCACCCCTCAAGGCCAGACCCTGGCTTCCGACGGTAGCGACCGCACCCCACAAGGCCAGACCCTGGCTTCCGACGGTAGCGACCGCACCCCACAAGGCCAGACCCTGGCTTCCGACGGTAGCGACCGCACCCCACAAGGCCAGACCCTGGCATCTGACGGCGGCGACCGCACTCCACAAGGTCAAACCCTTGCCGAAGGTGGTGGTGACCGTGTGATCGAACGCAACAGTGCCTTGAGCTAAGCCCATGGCGGCCTCGAAAAAAAGCCCAATCACCGGATTGGGCTTTTGACTTTTCTGGCCGGTGAAATCTTCTGCTCCATGTCCTCTCGTTCGACGCCGACAAAGCCGATTTGCTAGAGTGCGGCGCTTGTCCTGCCAAAGAACACACCCTGCGATGCTGCCCCGCGCCGAACAGAAACAACAGACCCGCAACGCCTTGATGGACGCTGCCCGCCACCTCATGGAAAGCGGCCGAGGATTCGGCAGCCTGAGCCTGCGCGAAGTGACCAAAACCGCCGGGATTGTGCCCACCGGTTTCTACCGGCATTTTGCCGATATGGATGAGCTCGGCCTGGTGCTGGTCAGTGAAGTCGGCCAGACCTTCCGTGAAACCATCCGCTTGGTGCGCCACAACGAATTCGTCATGGGCGGCATCATCGATGCCTCGGTGCGGATCTTCCTCGACGTGGTCAGCGCCAATCGCTCGCAATTCCTGTTTCTCGCCCGTGAGCAGTACGGTGGCTCGCTGCCGGTGCGTCAGGCAATCGGCCGGTTGCGCGAGAACATCAGCTCCGACCTGGCGGCCGACCTGACGATGATGCCCAAGCTTCAGCACCTGGATGCCGCCGGTTTGAGCGTGATGGCTGACCTGATCGTCAAATCGGTCTTCGCTACCCTCCCCGACATCATCGATCCGCCGGCCGAAGCCTTGCCGGAACATCTGACGCCGCAGGCGAAGATCACCCAGCAACTGCGCTTTATCTTTATTGGGCTCAAGCACTGGCAGGGGCTGGGCAGTACCGAATAACCTTCCTTTATTTCAGCCCAGACCAAATCCCCTGTGGGAGCGAGCTTGCTCGCGAAGGCGTCGTGTCAGCCAACTTCTAAATCACTGACCCACCGCTTTCGCGAGCAAGCTCGCTCCCACATTTGGTTCGGCGCATCGGCCTCCATTTGGTGCATTAAAAAATCTTCACGCACCAAAACCGTCCATATTCCCGCAACATCTCGAAACATCCACTACGCTCCGACAGGGATTTCCTACATCCCGTCCGATTGGCAAGGCCCTTGCTCTAGCCAGAGTATTGTCCATAGCTGGAAGCTTTCCGATGCTGGTGATTCACCGCAGAATCGACCCTCAACCCGTCTGGGCCGCCGAGTTGCACCTGACCTTCGAAGCGCGGAGCAAAAGCCGTTTGCGCTGTTTCAGTGCCGAGGGCGAAGACGTCGGGTTGTTTTTGGAGCGCGGTCAGCCGCCGCTGTATGACGGCGAATGCCTACAAGCTGAAGACGGCCGCATCGTCCGCGTCTGCGCCCGCCCCGAGCAATTGCTGCACGTCACCTGCGCCAACGCCTTCGAACTGACCCGCGCTGCCTATCACTTGGGTAACCGCCACGTCGCCTTGCAGGTTGGCGATGGCTGGCTTCGCCTGCTCGACGATTACGTGCTCAAGGCGATGCTCGAACAGCTTGGTGCGCAGGTAGAAGCGATCGAAGCGCCATTCCAGCCCGAGCACGGTGCCTATGGCGGCGGCCATCACCATTCACGCCACGGCGACGAAGACTTCAACTACGCGCCGAAACTCCATCAGTTCGGCGTACGCCTGTGAATCCGGCCTGGGCGCTGCTGCGCCTGGCCAGTCCGCAATTGCCGATTGGCGGCTACAGCTATTCGCAAGGCCTGGAAATGGCGGTGGATAACGGCCGCGTGAACAACCCGGACAGTGCCCGGCGCTGGATCAGCGATCAGTTACTGCTCAACCTCGCCCGCTTCGAAGCGCCGCTGCTGCTCGCGCATTGCCAGGCAGCGGCGGATGAACAGTGGGCTGAATTGCAGATCCTTTGCGAAAGCCATCGCGCCAGTCGCGAGACGCGCGAGTTGCATCTGGAGAGCCGGCAGATGGGCTATTCGTTGCAGCAGTTGCTCAATGGTTTGCCGGAACTCGACGCAGCCGCCCGCGATTTTCTTGATCAATGCCCCGAACCGCATCTGGCCCTGTGCTGGGCGCTGGCCGCGCGCGCTTGGGGCATCAGCCCGCAAGACGCCCTCGCCGCGTGGTTATGGAGCTGGCTGGAAAACCAGCTCGCCGTCCTGATGAAAACCTTGCCGCTGGGCCAGCAAGCCGCCCAGCGCCTGACCAGCGAACTGCTGCCGTTGTTACAACAGGCGCAGCAGGACGCGAGCCGAATCAACCCCGACCACATGGGCAGCGCCGCGTTCGGCCTGTCCTTGGCGTGCATGGCCCACGAGCGCCAGTACAGCCGCCTCTTCCGCTCTTAGGAGAAACAACCATGAACACACAACCTCTGCGCGTCGGCATCGGCGGCCCGGTCGGTTCCGGTAAAACCGCGTTGACCCTGGCCCTGTGCCTGGCCCTGCGCGAGCGCTACAACCTCGCCGTGGTCACCAACGATATCTACACCCGCGAAGACGCCGATTTTCTCGTGCGCAACGAAGCCCTCGCGCCGGAACGGATCATCGGCGTGGAAACCGGTGGCTGTCCGCACACCGCGATCCGCGAAGACGCCTCGATCAACCTGGAAGCGGTCGATCAACTGAACCGGCGTTTTCCGGGGCTGGATCTGATTCTGGTGGAATCCGGCGGCGACAACCTGTCGGCGACTTTCAGCCCGGAGCTGTCCGACCTGACCATCTACGTGATCGACGTCTCAGCGGGCGACAAATTGCCGCGCAAGGGCGGGCCGGGGATCTGCAAATCCGATCTGCTGGTGATCAACAAGATCGACCTGGCGCCGCTGGTGGGCGCCTCGCTGGAGATGATGGACAGCGACACCAAACGCATGCGTAACGGCAAGCCGTTCGTCTTCAGCAACCAGAAAACCGGTCAGGGCCTTGAGCAAATCATCGCCTTCATCGAACGCCAGGGCCTGCTGACCGCAGCCTGATTCACTGCTCAACAAGGAAGCTTATCCATGACACTCAAACGTATTCTTGGCGCCGTGGCGCTGCTGCTGACGCCAGCGCTGGCCTTCGCTCACCCGGGGCATGGCGACAGCGGCCTGGTCGCTGGTATCAGCCACCCGATTGGCGGCCTCGACCATTTGCTGGCGATGCTGGCTGTCGGTTTGTGGGCTGCGCAGCAGCAGGGCGCCGCGCGCTGGGCGCTGCCGTGCACGTTTGTCGGCACCATGCTGATCGGCGGCATGCTCGGTTTTGAAGGGCTGGAATTGCCAGCGCTGGAAAGCGGAATTGCCGCATCGGTGCTGGCGCTGGGTCTGGCAGTGGCCTTGGCGGTGCGGCCGCCGTTGGTCATGGCAGTAGCGGCGACGGCGCTGTTTGCGTTGTTCCATGGCGTGGCGCATGGTCTGGAACTGCCAGACATGAGCAGTCCTTGGGCGTATGCGGCGGGTTTCGTTGTGGCGACCGCCGCTTTGCATGCCGTCGGTTATGGCGTGGTTCGCGTGTTGCCGCAGGCAGCGGCGCCGCTGGTGCGGTTGGCGGGTGCGGCTTCGGCGGTGACTGGGGCTTGGTTGCTAGCAGGCTAGTTTTTATTGTCTGAACTGGCCTTTTCGCGAGCAAGCTCGCTCCCACGTTGGATTTGTGGCGAACACAAAACCTGTGGGAGCGAGCTTGCTCGCGAAGGCGGCCGATCAGACGCCGCATCGCTGATGTCAGTCTCTCTGCTACCATGTCGCGCAATCGCCCCAGCCGTGACGACGTCCGCCCATGCCCCACGCTTCTTGCTCCACCTCCCTGCCCGAATTGACCGCCCTGTTCGGCGCTGTGCAGCAGCATTTCGTCAACGTGATCGTGCCGCTCTGGCAAGGCCCGGGCTGGAACGCCGACATGGCGTTGCCCTACGAGGCGCTGGACGCCGCGCATCAGCCGCTGCCACCGCAGCGCTATCGGGCGATGGCCTGTGCACGGCAGCTGTATCTGTTTTCCAGTCTGATCGGGGTTGTGGATAACGCTGAAGTGCGTGCAGCGGCACTGTTCCGCTCCTTGCAACGGCACTTTCATGATGCCGAGCATGGCGGCTGGTTCTACAGCATCGACGCCCAAGGCAAACCGCTGGACCAGCGCAAGGATCTCTACACCCACGCCTTTATCCTGTTTGCCTGCGCGCATTACTGGGCAAAATCCGGCGATCCGCTGGTCGAGTCGACGTTGAATGCGGCGCTGGAAATCATCGGCCGGCGCTTCGCCACCGGCGATGGCTTGTACGAAGCCTGCCTGGAACGGGACTGGATCACCCTGCAAACCGGTCCGCTGCAAAACCCGTTGATGCATCTGGCCGAAGCGTTCCTCGCCACCCTTGCCGTGCGCGAAGATGCCCAAACGCAGACAGCGTTGCTGGCGTTATGCACAGCCATGCACAAGCAGTTCGTCGATCCGCAATATGGCGTGTTGATGGAGAAGCCGCTCGGGGCTGTGGATAACTGGTATGAGCCGGGGCATCAGTTCGAATGGTATTTCCTGCTCGAATCGTCGCCGTTATTACGTGGTTCGAAACTGCATACAGCACTGGACCGGGCATTTGCCTTCACCGAGCAATACGGTGTGGTGCAGTCATCCGGCGCGGTACGGGCGATGCTCGATCTGGAAACGGATGGACGCCCGCGAGACTCGACTCAACGGATCTGGGCTCAGGCGGAATATCTGCGGGCGCTGACGTTGCGTCAGGGTAGTGAAGCGGTGGTGCTGCGCCAGTTGCAGGCATTGCAGCAGCGGTTTTTGCATGCTGATGGCTGGCATGAGTGCCGGGATGAGTTGGGCGAGGTGAGTCGCAAGGACATGCCTTCGACTACGCCGTATCACTTGGCGACTTGCTATAGCGGCCTGGCTGAATATCTTCGCTGACGGATAAATAGCTATCGCGAGCAGGCTCACTCCTACAGGGGAACGCATTCCAAATGTAGGAGTGAGCCTGCTCCGGGCGGCGATCCGACGATTAGCCGTTATGCGGTCTCTAGGCGATCCACTTCTTGTCCCCGGTAAAGCTGATGGTTAGCCAGCGCGCTGCATCCGGCTTGCCCAGCTTCGCCGAGATCTCTTCGCGCAACGCATCCAGTTGCCCGACATTGCTCAGCGCATAATCCGCCGGCAACACCACATGAATCTCGATAAACCGCGCCCGCCCGTGCTTCTGCACGTACGACAC
Organism: Pseudomonas sp. 29; assembly: GCF_002754355.1. Lineage (NCBI taxonomy): Bacteria > Pseudomonadati > Pseudomonadota > Gammaproteobacteria > Pseudomonadales > Pseudomonadaceae > Pseudomonas > Pseudomonas sp. 29. The sequence continues at coordinate 3,568,801 of NZ_PEEY01000001.1, read as the reverse complement.
GTAATCGTCGAAACCATGCTCGATCTTCGCCGCGTCCATCACCTGGCGCACCTGATCATCCAGCGTGTCCGGCGCGATCCCCAGCACATCGCGTAAGGCCGGGCCAAGAATCTTGAACGCCGGCGGCAACATGGTCAGGGCCAGCACGATCAGGATCAGCGGGTCGACATACACCGCCCACTGACCATAACCCTGAGACTTGAGCAGCAGCGCCGCGAGGAAACTGATCAAAAGGCCCACGGACAGCATCGCGTCCACCAGCCAACTGATGTTGTCGAACTGGATCAGACTGGATTTGAGCTTGCGGTTACGGTGCCGGACGTAGAAAAAGTAGGCGAACTCGACCACGGTAAACACCGCGGCATAAATGATCACCAGCCCCAACTCGATGTCGCGGCCACCGTTGATGATGCCGAACACGCCGTTGAGAAACGCGTAGATCGCGATCAACATCAGGAAGCTGCCTTCGATCAGCAGCACCATCGGCTCCAGGTGCCAGAAACCGAACTGGAAACGGTGGTTGCTTTGCTTGGCGATCAGCTTGGCAGTGATCAGCATCAGGACTTTGATGAAGGTTGCGATCAGCGAGAAAAAACCATCGAACAGGATGGATTGCGAACCTGAAACAAAACCGGTGACGATCCCAGCAATCGCCACCGCCAACATCAGAATGGTCGATTGTTTGAGCAGTGCCTGCTCACCTCGGTTACTCACTTTGACTCCTCGAAAAACCCTGAAAACCGCGGGGTGCGGTTGGGTTGTTGCGAGGGGAGTTTACCTTATCGGGATTTATTGCCTGTGACGGCCCCTTCGCGAGCAAGCTCGCTCCCACATGAGACCGCGATCAAATGTGGGAGCGAGCTTGCTCGCGAATGGCTTCAACGCGGTCTTAGGCCTTGTTCCGCTCGATGGCAAAACCCGCCCAGGTCTGGCTCACCGGCATCAATTCCAGACTGTTGATGTTGATGTGCGCCGGCGCGTTCATCACCCAGAAAATCGTCTCGGCAATGTCCTGCGGCTGGATCGGCTCGGCACCAGCGTAGGTCGCGTTGTAGCGTTCCTGATCGCCGGCAAAACGCACCAGCGAGAACTCGCTCTCGCACAGCCCCGGCTCAATGTTGCTGACCCGCACGCCCGTGCCTTGCAAGTCGCAACGCAGGTTCAGCGAGAACTGTTTAACGAACGCCTTGGTTGCGCCATACACATGGCTGCCCGGATACGGATAGTTGCCAGCAATGGAGCCAAGGTTGACGATGCCGGCGCCACGGCCATGGGCGATCAGGCGCGGCAGCAGCAAGCGGGTGGCGTACATCAGGCCTTTGACGTTGGTGTCGACCATGGTGTCCCAATCGTCGAGATCGCACTTCGGCGCCGGGTCCACGCCCAATGCCAGACCGGCGTTGTTAATCAGGCCACGCAGCTTGGCGAACGACGGCGGCAGGTTGGCAATCGCCGCTTCCATCGCCTTGCGGTCACGCACATCAAGCACCAGACCGTGCACTTCGGTCTGTTTCGACAATTCGGCGCACAACGCATTGAGGCGTTCTTCACGACGGCCGGTCAGCACCAGTTTCCAGCCAGCCTCGGCAAAACGGCGGGCGCAGGCTTCACCAAATCCGGACGTCGCGCCGGTGATAAACAGGGTGTTGGACATCGTGTTCTCCTTGCTTCGGCCGCCGGGGCAGCCCTTGGAATAGAAAATCAGCAGGCAGCATGCCCGCCCGCGCATTCACGGGCAACACCCACAAGCTGTACAAAAAACAACCAGACATGCCAACGCCATAGCGACCGTGGCCTGTAGCCATGTGCACGCATGTTATCCACAGTCCCTTCCACAGTTTCCGGGGGCAACTGGAAACGCGCAAAGCCGCGCCACACAAGGCTTTGCGGGCGAAATAGAAAGTTTTTTGCTTGACCCTGAAGCGGCAGATGTGCGGGAGATGGCATTTTGCACGACCGAGCAGTCAGCGCAGTGATTGCGCGAGGCCAGTAATTACGGCCCTCAGCGCAGTCTTTCCAGAGTTTAATCACAGACTTATCCACAGGCTTGTTCACCCGGAATCGCTGCTATCCGCGACACTATAAAAAGGTTGACAACAAAGACTTCAAGCCACGCAAAAACGCCTGATCAAAAAACAACCACACACTTGCAGACCACGGTTTACATGGCGCGCAGCCAGATACACCCACGTTATTCACAGCCAGTTCCACAGCAAACGGGGACAAGTCAAATCTGTGGAAAAACAGCCATTTGCAGCGTCTATATGTCGCGCTTTGGCAGCTTGGGGAATTTGTTTTCCACAATTCTGGATTCTGGCGCAGATCAACTGTAGGAGTGAGCCTGCTCGCGATAGCGGTGTATCAGCTATCGGTGATGGCGAATGGGAAACCACGATCGCGAGCAGGCTCACTCCTACAGGGGGTTGCGGTGGATTTGCGAGATAAAAAAACCCCGGGACTTTCGTCGCCGGGGCTGTGCATAACGTCGAAGAATCAGTGCCCGCCCAGATAGGCGTTACGCACCTCCTCATTCACCAGCAACTCTTTACCCGTGCCCGTCAGGCGAATCTCGCCGTTAACCATCACATATGCGCGGTCCGACAGCTTCAGCGCATGGTTAGCGTTCTGCTCGACGAGGAAAATGGTCATGCCGGTTTTCGCCAATTCCCGCAGGGTCGCGAAAATCTGCTTCACCACAATCGGCGCCAGGCCCAGGCTAGGCTCATCGAGCAGCAACAACTTTGGTCGGCTCATCAAGGCACGGGCAATGGCGAGCATTTGCTGTTCACCACCAGACATGGTCATCGCCCGTTGGTTACGTCGCTCTTCCAGCCGTGGAAACAGCGTAAACATGCGCTGCATGTCCTCTTTGGCGTACTTGTCGCCAATCGGAATGGTGCCCATCAGCAGGTTTTCCTCGACGGTCATGTCGGGGAACACTCGCCGCCCTTCCGGCGACTGCGCAATGCCGTTGGAAGCGATGTAGTGCGAGGACTTGTGGGTGATGTCGACGCCTTGATAAAGAATCTGCCCGCCTGCCGCCCGTGGCTGGCCGAAGATCGACATCAGCAACGTCGATTTGCCGGCACCGTTGGAGCCGATCAGGCTGACGGTTTCCCCTTCGTTGATCTGCAGCGAAACACCTTTGAGGGCCTGGATCGGACCATAGAAGACGTCGAGGTCTTTGAGTTCGAGGATCGGTTGCGTCATACCAGCTCCTCTTCGTCGGCGCCCAGATAGGCTGCGATCACCTTCGGATCGTTGCGGATCGCTTCAGGCCCGCCTTCGGCGATGACGATGCCGTGGTCCAGCACCACGATGTGGTCGGAAATGCTCATAACCATGCCCATGTCGTGTTCGATCAGCACCACGGTCAGATCGTGCTCGTCGCGCAGCAGCCGGATCATCGCGCTGAGCGCTTCGGTTTCCTGAGGGTTGAGGCCGGCGGCCGGTTCATCGAGGCAGATGATCTGCGGCCGCGTGCACATGGCCCGGGCAATTTCCAGACGACGCTGTTGGCCGTAGGAAAGCTCACCGGCGAGCCGGTTGGCGCAGTCCACCAGATCGACCACCTCCAGCCAGTAGAACGCGCAATCCAGCGCATCACTTTCGGCCTTGCGGTAGCCCTTGGTGTTGAGAATACCGGCCAGCATGTTGCGGTTGACCCACATGTGCTGGGCCACCAGCAGGTTTTCCAGCACCGACATTTCCTTGAACAGGCGAATGTTCTGGAACGTCCGCGCCAGGCCTGCCCGGTTCACCAAGTGCGTACCGCCGAACATCTTGTAGTACATACGGCTGAGGAATGACTTCGGCGATACGAAATCGGTCGGTTTGAACGACTCGCCCAGCAACTGGATGACGTTGGTCTGCTGGCCGCGCACATTGAGTTCGATCTTGCCGCCCGAGGCCTTGTAGAACCCGGTCAGGCAGTTGAACACCGTGGTCTTGCCTGCACCGTTGGGGCCGATCAGGGCGAAGATCGAGTTGCGTTTGACCTTCAGGCTGACATCGCTCAAAGCCTTGATGCCACCGAAATGCATCATCAGTTTTTCAACAGAGAGTACGACTTCACTCATGGCGCAGTCCTCTCATAGTGAATGGCACCTTTGCGTGGAGTGACCCCGGTCCGGCTGATGCGAATCAGCCCGCGCGGTCGCCAGATCATCATCAAGACCATCAGGATGCCGAACAGCAGCACGCGATATTCGGCGAAGCCGCGCAGCAATTCCGGAGCAACGGTGAGCACGAATGCCGCGATCACCACGCCGATGGTCGAGCCCATGCCGCCGAGTACGACGATGGCGAGGATCAGTGCCGATTCGAAGAAGGTGAACGAGGTCGGGTTGACGAAGCCTTGGTAGGTGGCGAAGAACACCCCGGCCAGACCCGCCGTCGACGCACCGATGGTGAACGCCGAAAGCTTGACCAGCACGTGGTTCAGACCCATTGAACGGCAGGCGATCTCATCTTCACGCAAGGCTTCCCAGGCGCGACCGACCGGCATTTTCACCAGCCGATGCTTGATGTAGAGCACGGCCAGCACCACCAGGAACAAGACTGCGTAGATGAAGTAGTACTTCACGTCCGGGTTGTAGGCGATGCCGAAGAACTCATGGAACGGCACCCCGCCATCCTTCGCCCGCTTGCCGAACTCCAGACCGAAGAACGTCGGCAGTGGCGCCGGCATGCCGTTCGGGCCGCCAGTCAGCGACAACCAGTTGTTGAGGATCAGACGAATGATTTCACCGAAGCCCAGGGTCACGATCGCCAGGTAGTCGCCATGCAGACGCAGCACCGGGAAACCGAGGATGCAACCGGCCAGCCCGGCAGTGATCGCAGCCAGCGGCAACACCGTCCAGAACCCCAGCCCCAGGTATTGATAACCCAAGGCCAGACCGTAGGCACCGATGGCGTAGAACGCCACATAACCAAGGTCGAGCAGACCGGCCAGACCGACCACGATGTTCAACCCCAGCCCCAGCAGCACGTAAATCAGCCCGAGGATGACCACGCCGAGCAGATAGGAGTTGGAGACAAACGGCACGATGACCGCCAGCACAATCAGCAACGGAATGATCCAGCGCAGCGAGGATTTGTGATCGGCAGGCAGCACGTGCACACCAGAGCCGGTGCTCTCGAATCCGTCGAGAATTTTCAGGCCCTTGGGCGTTTGCAGGAACAGGCTGAGGGCAAAGCGGCCGATCATGACAATGCCGATGATCCAGGCCACGCGGGTCGGTTCGAGGTTAAAGCTGTAACCCTCAAGCACGACGCCGACAATCGGGCCGAAAACGATCAGGGCAATCAGGCCGGCAAGAATCGCCTCAACCAGGCTTTTTTTGATATCGATGGATTTTTGAGTGGTTGAAGACATCGCTTACACCTTCGACACAAGAGGACGGCCCAACAGGCCCTGCGGCCGGAAGACCAGAACAAGTACGAGCAGCGAGAAGCTGAACACGTCTTTGTAGTCGGAGTTGACCAGGCCGGAGAACAGCGACTCGGAGATGCCGAGGATGATCCCGCCGAGCATTGCCCCGGGCAATGAACCGATCCCGCCGAGTACCGCTGCGGTAAACGCCTTGATGCCGATAATGAAGCCGGCATAGAAGTCGAAGGTGCCGTAGTTCATGGTGATCAGCACGCCGGCCAGCGCCGCCATGGCTGCACCGATGATGAACACATAGGAAATGACCCGATCGGTATTGATGCCGAGGATCGAAGCCATCTTGCGGTCTTGCTGGGTCGCACGACACATGCGTCCGAGCTTGGTGTACTTGATGACGTAGGTCAGCAGGCCCATGCCGACGAATGCGGCCACCAGAATGAAGACTTTGGTGTAGGTCAGTTGCACGAAGCCGGTACCGACTTCAACACGCCACGCACCGGTCAGCAGGGTAGGTACGCCCTGTTGTTTGGCGCCCTGGGCGATCTGTGCGTAGTTTTGCAGAATCAGCGAGATGCCGATGGCGCTGATCAACGGTGCCAGGCGGGTGGAGTTGCGCAGGGGTTTGTAAGCGACACGCTCGATGACCCAGCCATACACCGCAGTGATCACGATGGTGAAAATCAGGGTGCCGAGCATCAGCAGCGGGAAGGATTCAATACCGAAGTAAGCCAGCAGAGCCAGACTGATTGCCGCCAGGTAAGCAGAAATCATGTAAACCTCGCCGTGGGCGAAGTTGATCATGCCGATGATGCCGTAGACCATTGTGTAGCCGATGGCGATCAGGCCATAGACCGACCCGAGGGTCAGGCCGTTGACCAGTTGCTGCAGGAAAATACCATCCATAACGCAATCTCACGCAGTGAGAACCTGCACACCTGTGGAGTGCGGTTCTTCTAGGAAAAATACAGATTTACGTCGGAGCAATGTCAGAGCGCGATTCACCCGTCACCACCGCCCCCTGTAGGAGTGAGCCTGCTCGCGATAGCGGATTAACATTCAACACATGTGTTGCCTGTAACTCCGTCTTCGCGAGCAGGCTCGCTCCCACATTGGATCGGTGGGGATCAGCTGATCGCGTCAGCCCTTACTTCTGTTTTTCCAACTGGTGATATTTGCCGTCCTTGTCCCACTGGTAAACCACGTAGTCGGAGACTTTCAGGTCGCCCTTGGAGTCCCAGGTTTTTTCACCCATGACGGTTTTAACCGGGTTTTTCTTCAGCCAGGCCGCAGCCTCTTCGCCCTTGTTGGACTTCGCGCCGTTGAACGCGGCAGCCAGGGTTTGCACCGAAGCGTAGGCGTACAGGGTGTAGCCTTCAGGCTCGGTACCGGCCTTGCGGAAAGCATCTACCACGGTCTTGCTGTCTGGTAGCAGGCGTGGGTCGGCGCCGAAGGTCATCAGTACGCCGTCGACGAATTGCGGGCCACCGGCGGTGGTCACCAGTTCGTCAGTCACGATGCCGTCATCGGACATGAACTTGACGTCTTTCAGGCCTTGTTCACGCAGTTGGCGAACCAGCGGGCCGGCTTCCGGGTGCAGACCGCCGAAGTAGACGACGTCGGCGCCAGCGCCACGGATCTTGGTAACGATGGTGCTGAAGTCTTTTTCGCCACGGGTCAGGCCTTCGTACAACACAGGCGTCACGCCGCGCTTGACCAGTTGGGCTTTGGTGGCATCCGCCAGGCCTTGGCCGTAGGTGTCTTTGTCGTGCAGTACGACGACTTTCTTGCCCTTGAGCACGTCGACGATGTAGTCGCCGGCCACAATGCCTTGCTGATCGTCACGCCCGCACATACGGAACATGGCGCTGAGGCCACGCTCGGTGACTTGTGGGTTGGTCGAACCCGGGGTGATCGCGATGATCCCGGCTTCGTCGTAGATTTCCGACGCTGGAATAGTCGAAGAGGAGCAGAAATGACCGACCACGCCGGCGACTTTCTGGTTGGTGAGGTCCTTGGCGACCGTCACGGCCTGCTTCGGTTCGCAGGCGTCATCGCCTTTGACCAGTACGATTTTCTCCCCATTGACGCCGCCTGCCGCGTTGACTGCGTCAGCCGCTGCCTGTGCACCCTTCATGTACTGCTCGCCAAATGCCGCGTTGGCGCCCGTCATTGGACCCGCTACACCGATTTTCACATCAGCTTGAGCAAACGCAGAAACACCCAACGCAGTAGCCACTGCGAGGGCCAGAAAGCCTTTCTTGTAAAACGTCTGGGACATGAGGTGGTGCTCCAAGGTTTTTTTTAGTTGGCACTGCGACTTCACTTCACTGATTGCTCTGAGCAAGGGCCGTGCCATCGGTTTTTTATTCTTCAAAAAGTCGCTGCTTTCTTGTTATTTCGACTGTTTCGTTCCCATTTTCATTGGGCGTGCAACCGTCTAAACCGCGGAAGGTGAAACCATTTATTTTTTCCGGCGCAACCCGCACGCGCCATCATTGCAACCGCGGCGCCAAACGACGTGCAACCAGCCTGTAACAGCCCGCGTCACCGAACTGCACACTGCTGGTGCGGGACTGCTACAACCCGCACCATTACAGGCTAGTCGCTACGTGAAAAAGCGCCGCGTCCGGCAACATATTTCAACACTCAAATCACAATGCGCAGGCACTGGCCCGCGTGATACAGCGAGAACCCGGCCTCGTACAGGCAACTGCGCAAGCCCACACCGGTCAGGGGCTGCATCGGTGCGAAGGGAATCGGCAGGGCTTGAGGATTTCCGTTACACAGGTAATCAGCGAAAGCCTTGCCGACCACGGTGCCGGTGGTGACGCCACGGCCGTTGTAACCGGTGACGGCCACCAGTCCCGGCGCCGGCTCGAACAGGCGCATGAGGTGATCTGGCGTAAAAGCTATACGCCCGGTCCAGGTGCATTCCCACTCGACCGGTTTCAGATTGGGGAAATAATGCTGCTGCACGCGATCGGCCCAGGCCTTGAGAAACCAGGTCGGTTTTTGATTGCCGTTGCCCAGGCTGCCGAGCAATAACCGCCCTTCTTTGTCACGGCGGATGCTGCTCAACACCTGACGCGTATCCCACGAGCCCTGCCCGCCCGGAAGAATTGCCTGCGCGGCGTCTTCGCTCAGCGGCACCGAAGCGACCTGATAGTAGTAACCGGGGAAGAAGTTGCGCTTGAGTTCGGTCCAGTCGCCCTCGGTGTAGGCGTTGGAGGCGATGACCACTTGCTCGGCCAGCACTGAACCGTGTTCGGTCTGCACCGACCATTTCGCGCCCTGACGCTCAAGGCGAGAGACTGGGGAATGATCGAACATTTGCCCGCCGAGTCCGCTCACTGCGTTGGCCAACCCGGTGACATAAGCCATTGGGTTGAGCGTGCCGGCGCGACGATCGAGCAACGCAGCGGCAATTTTTTGCGTGCCGGTGGCTTGCTCGCAGGCCTTGCCGGTCAGCAGTTCGACTGGCGCACCACGGCGCTTCCATTGCTGCTCGCGACTGCGCAGATCCGCCTCGCCCTTGGCGTTGTGCGCCATGTGCAGGGTGCCTTCGCGGCGCAACTGGCAATCGATGTTGTACTTATCCACAAGGCTGAACACCAGCGCCGGCGCCGCTCCGAGCATGCGGTTGAGCTGGCTGCCGACCGCTTCGCCAAACCCGGCCTCAATCTCGTCCGGCGGGATCCACAGGCCGGCGTTGACCAGCCCGACGTTGCGCCCGGAACCGCCATGACCGGCGCGATGCGCTTCCAGCACGCAGACGCTTTTGCCTTTTTCCAACAGATGCAGCGCCGCCGACAATCCGGTGAACCCGGCGCCGATCACGCAGACATCGACCTTTACTTCGCCCCGCAGCGCGGTGTTATCCGGCCTTTGCGGCGTGATCTTTTCCCACAGACATTCTTCGCGTAACGGCATTGCCAGACTCCAACAGAAACCTGCCAAACACAGTGCTGATCCTGTGGGAGCGAGCTTGCTCCGGGCGGCGTTCCGACGAAAGGGGCGTATCAGCCAACATCAATGTCGACTGACCCACCGTATTCGCGAGCAGGCTCGCTCCCACAGGGGATCTCCATATGACGGGAGCACTCAGTCGAACGTAATGCCCTGCGCCAGCGGCAACTCCAGCGAGTAGTTCACGGTGTTGGTCTGCCGGCGCATATAGGCGCGCCACGCGTCCGAGCCGGACTCACGCCCGCCACCGGTCTCTTTCTCGCCACCAAACGCGCCGCCAATTTCGGCACCGCTCGGGCCGATGTTGACGTTGGCGATGCCGCAATCGCTGCCGACTGCCGACATGAACTGCTCAGCCTCGCGCACGTCAGTGGTGAAGATGCACGACGACAAGCCTTGCGGCACGGCATTGTTCAGGCGCAGCGCTTCCTGGAAATCGCTGTAACCGACCACGTAGAGAATCGGCGCGAAGGTTTCGCTGCAGACCACGTCGCTCTGCTCGGGCATTTCAACGATGGCCGGCGAAACGTAATAGGCGTTGGGGAATTGATCTTCGAGCTGACGCTTGCCGCCGAACACTCGACCGCCTTCGCTCAATGCCTGCTCCAAGGCGTCCTGCATGTTTTCGAAGCTGTGCTTGTCGATCAGCGGGCCAACCAGATTGCCTTCCAGCGGGTTGCCGATGCGCACTTTCGAGTAAGCAGCCTTGAGACGAGTGACGATTTCTTCTTTCACAGACTCATGGGCAATCAGTCGACGCAGGGTGGTGCAACGCTGCCCGGCAGTACCGACGGCGCTGAACAGAATCGCCCGTACCGCCATGTCCAGATCGGCGCTCGGGCCGAGGATCATCGCGTTGTTACCGCCCAGCTCCAGAATGCTGCGAGCGAAACGCGCGGCGACTTTCGGCGCGACTTCACGGCCCATGCGCGTGCTGCCGGTGGCGCTGATCAGTGCGACACGCGGATCATCGACCAGCGCTTCGCCGGCATCGCGACCGCCGATGATCACCTGGCACAGGTTCGCCGGCGCATCGCTGAAATTCTTCACCACGCGATCAAACAGCGCTTGGCAGGCCAACGCGGTCAACGGGGTTTTCTCTGACGGTTTCCACACCACCGGGTTGCCGCAAACCAGCGCCAGCGTGGTGTTCCATGCCCACACCGCAACCGGGAAGTTGAACGCGCTGATCACCCCGACCACGCCCAGCGGATGCCAGGTTTCACGCATATGGTGGCCCGGACGCTCGGAGGCAATGGTCAAACCGTACAGCTGGCGGGACAGGCCGACGGCAAAATCGCAGATGTCGATCATCTCCTGCACTTCACCCAAGCCTTCCTGAGTGATCTTGCCCGCCTCCCAGGAAACCAGTTCGCCGAGATCAGCCTTGTATTCGCGCAGTACTTCACCGAATTGACGCACCAGCTCGCCACGACGCGGAGCCGGCACCTTGCGCCACTGCTCGAACGCATGATCTGCGCGACTGATGTGCTGCTCGACTTCGGCCGGGCCTTCCCAGTTCACGGCGGCGATGCGGCTGCCGTCGATCGGCGAATGCACCGGCACTTTGCCGTTCTGATAAAGGGCCGGGTTCACACCAAGACGATCAAGCAATGCGGCAACCATGGGTCACTCCTCAAGCAAAAAACTGAATGTGTGCGGACGCTTTTTCGCGACCGGGCAGGCCTTTAGTTGTAGCGTCACAATGGCGAGGCAACAAACGACCTTTACGCGAGATATCATTCCGTTTATTCATGCTGCGCTAGAAAGACAAGAAAAGGATCGGCCATGCTGAACAAACGCCACTTGCCCTCGATCACCGCCCTGCAGTGTTTCGAGGCCGTGACCCGGCACCTCAGTTTCACGCGCGCCGCCGAGGAACTGAATCTGACCCAGAGTGCGGTGAGCAAACAGGTCGCGCAGCTTGAAGAGCTGTTGCAGCATTTATTGTTTCGCCGCGTGCGTCGACGTTTGCAGATGACCCCGGCCGGGGATTTGTACTTGGTTGAAGTACGAAAAATCCTCACACAAGTGGAGATGTCGACGCATTACCTGCGTTCCTACGGCGGCGAGACCGAAGTCCTGCGCGTCTCGACGCCCTCGACCTTCGGTGCGCGCTGGCTGGTGCCGCGCCTGAAAGGCTGGCGGCTGCGCCATCCGTCGATTCATCTGGACTTGTGCAACGAGCAGGAAGCGGATGATCTGCTGCAAGGGCGCAGCGATCTGGCGTTCTATTTCGGCCAGGGTTCACGGCCCGGCACTGAGTGCCTGAAGTTGTTCGGCGAAGAGTTGGTGCCGGTGTGCGCACCGGGCAGCCTGCCTGATAAGCCGTTTACTGATCCGACGCAACTCACCGATCTGGTCCTGCTGCAAAATGCCTCGCGCCCGCAGGCCTGGCACGACTGGTTCGACAGTCAGGGTTACCAGACCGAACACAGCTATCACGGGCCGCGCTTTGAAACCTTTTATATGTGCATCCGTGCCGCGCAGGTTGGTTGCGGTGTGGCGTTGTTGCCGCGATTTCTGGTGGAAGAGGAATTGGCCGACGGCAAACTGGTCATTCCTTTTGAGCATGCCATGCCCAGCACCGATGCCTATTACCTGGCATACCCGGAGCATGCGGCGGAAGTGCCAAAGGTACGGGATTTCGTGAAGTGGATGCTGGAGCAGATCGATAGCCCGAATGACTGACCCGATTGAAAAATGTGGGAGCGAGCCTGCTCGCGAAGAGGCCGGCACATTCAATACCCATTTCGACTGAAATGACGCCTTCGCGAGCAGGCTCGCTCCGACAAGGGTTCTGCGGTGATCTAAAAAATTGCTGGCAATCTTCGTCCCTGATATGCGCCACTAGCGCCATCGATTGAGACCGCGCACGGGCGCGGCGCACCTGGAGACCCCGTTATGAGCGAGAGCGTGTTTGCCGATCGCATCGTGCAGAACCTGCTCGACACCGACTTCTACAAATTGACGATGATGCAGGCGGTGCTGCACAACTATCCCAACGTCGAAGTCGAATGGGAGTTTCGTTGCCGTAATAGCGAAGATCTGCGCCCGTATCTGGCCGAGATCCGTTTTCAGATCGAGCGTCTGGCCGAACTGAGCCTGAGCGCCGATCAACTGAGCTTTCTCGAGCGCATCAGTTTCCTCAAGCCGGACTTCCTGCGCTTTCTCGGGCTGTTCCGCTTTAACCTGCGCTATCTGCACACCGGCATCGAGAACGGCGAATTGTTCATCCGTCTGCGCGGGCCGTGGCTGCATGTGATTCTCTACGAAGTGCCGCTGCTGGCGATCGTCAGCGAAGTGCGCAACCGCTATCGCTACCGCGAAACCGTGCTGGAACAAGCGCGCGAACAGCTCTATCGCAAGTTCGACTGGCTGACCGCCAACGCCTCGGCCGACGAGTTGTCGCAACTGCAGGTCGCCGATTTCGGCACCCGCCGCCGCTTTTCGTATGGCGTGCAGGCTGAAGTGGTGAATGTACTCAAACACGACTTCCCCGGGCGTTTCGTCGGCACCAGTAACGTACACCTGTCCCGCGAGCTGGACATGAAACCGCTGGGCACCATGGCCCACGAGTGGATCATGGCGCACCAGCAACTCGGTCCACGGCTGATCGATAGCCAGATCGCCGCGCTTGATTGCTGGGTTCGCGAATACCGTGGCCTGCTCGGGATCGCGCTCACCGATTGCATCACCACCGATGCGTTCCTTGGCGACTTCGACCTGTTCTTCGCCAAGCTGTTTGACGGCCTGCGCCATGACTCCGGCGATCCTGTGGCGTGGGGCGAAAAATGCATCGCGCACTATCACAAACTCGGCATCGATCCGATGAGCAAGACCCTGGTGTTCTCCGACAGCCTGACCCTGCCCAAGTCGCTGGAGATCTTCCGTGCGCTGCACGGGCGGATCAACGTCAGCTTCGGCATCGGTACCAACCTCACCTGTGACATTCCGGGTGTCGAACCGATGAGCATCGTGCTTAAAATGACCGCCTGCAACGGCCAACCGGTGGCAAAGATCTCCGACGAGCCAGGCAAGACCCACTGTAAAGACCCGAATTTTGTCGCCTATTTGCGGCACGTTTTCCAGGTTCCTGCCGATTCCAGTCTATCTAGCAAGGAGTGAATTCATGCAAGCCGTACAGCGTGAGATTGCTGAACAGCTCAAGGTGCAACCGCCGTTCGCCGACCACAAGGCCCTGCAGGCCGAAGTCGCCCGGCGCATCACCTTTATTCAGGATTGCCTGGTCAATTCCGGGCTCAAGACGCTGGTGCTGGGCATCAGTGGCGGCGTCGACTCACTGACCGCCGGCCTGCTGGCCCAGCGGGCGATGCGCGAGTTGCGTGACCAGACCGGCGACAACAGCTACAAATTCATCGCCGTGCGTCTGCCTTACGAAACCCAGTTTGACGAACACGACGCCCAGGCCTCGGTGGATTTCATCGCGCCGGACGAGCGCCATACCGTAAATATCGGCCCGGCGGTGAAGTCGCTGGCCAGTGAAGTGGCGGCGTTTGAAGGCAAGCACGCGGTGTCGGTGGATTTCGTACTGGGCAACACCAAGGCGCGGATGCGCATGGTGGCGCAGTACACCATCGCCGGCGCGGCGCACGGTCTGGTGATCGGTACCGATCATGCGGCGGAAGCGGTGATGGGTTTCTTCACCAAGTTCGGTGACGGTGCCTGTGATCTGGCACCGCTCAGTGGTCTGGTGAAAAATCAGGTTCGTGCGATTGCGCGCAGCTTTGGTGCGCCGGAGTCGCTGGTCGAGAAAGTGCCCACGGCGGACCTTGAGGATTTGTCGCCGGGCAAACCTGATGAGGCTTCGCATGGCGTGACGTATGCCGAGATCGATGCGTTCCTGCACGGCGAACCGGTGCGTCAGGAAGCGTTCGACATCATCGTTGCGACCTACAACAAGACCCATCACAAGCGTGTGATGCCGTTTGCGCCGTAAGCGCTGATGGAATGAAAAAGCCCGCTGAGGAGTGATCCTCAGCGGGCTTTTCTTTGGCCATTACATTCATTGATGCGGATGGCCCCTTCGCGAGCAAGCTCGCTCCCACAGGTTTATCTGTTGTTCACAAAATGTGTGACCGACACAGAACCGTGTGGGAGCGAGCCTGCTCGCGAAGAACGATGACGCGGTGGTCCTGATTACTTGACAGTAATCGTGCCTTTCATCATCGAGATGTGGCCAGGGAACGAGCAGAAGAAGCCGTAGCCGCCATCAGCAATCTTCGCTACGTCAAAGGTCAGCGAATCGGTTTCCTTGGCGCCGATGATCTTGGTATGAGCGATGATGCGTGCATCACCTTCCGGCAGGTAGTTCTTGTCGATACCGGCGGCCAGGCCAGCGGTAGCGATCGGCTGCATGTCAGCTTCTTTGCTGATCACCAGGTTATGGCCCATGACGTTCTTCGGCAGGCTGCCGGAGTGAGTCAGTTCGACGGTGAAGGTCTTGCAGCTCTTGTCGATCACGATTTCCTTGGTGTTGAAGGACATCTGATCGGTGGAGTCAACGGTGGTTTTGCACTCAGCAGCCATCAATTGGCTGCTGGCCAACGCCAGCAGGGATACCGCAACAACTTTGGAAAACATGGTGAATCTCCAAGGCAGGGTTAACAAAAACACGAATGATGGAAAGACTGCCTGAAATCTTCGCAAGTTCCTATGACTTGAGTCAAAAATTGTATACAACTTTCAGGCTATGACATTCATCGAAACAATCTAACGGCCAGAATTCCCGGCCCGCCCTATGATCGGCGCATCTACTGAGACGGAGTGCCTGTCATGTTCTTTAACGGTCTGTTGTGCAGTTTGCTCGCCGCCTACGCCTGTGGCGCCAGCGGTACCTTTGAATCGCCTGAACGCGAAGTTTAGGCCTTGGATCGAGGCTTGCCAGCCATTACCCTGTCACGGATTGACCCAGGAGGAAGGCATGTCTCTGAAATCTGTGTGTGTATTTTGCGGTGCCAACGCCGGCACTGTTCCGGCCTACACCGAAGCCGCCGTCGCCCTTGGCCGGGCCTTGGCCGAACGTAAATTGACCCTGGTCTACGGCGGTGGCGCCGTGGGTTTGATGGGCATTGTTGCTGACGCGGCGCTGGCTGCCGGCGGCGAAGTCATCGGGATCATCCCGCAAAGCCTGATGGACAAGGAAATCGGCCACAAAAGCCTGACGCGCCTGGAAGTGGTCGATGGCATGCACGCGCGCAAGGCACGCATGGCCGAGCTGAGCGACGCCTTCATCGCCCTGCCCGGCGGCCTCGGCACGCTGGAAGAGCTGTTCGAAGTCTGGACCTGGGGCCAGCTCGGCTACCACGGCAAGCCGTTGGGTTTGCTGGAAGTGAACGGTTTCTACAGCAAACTCACCGCATTTCTTGACCATATCGTCGGCGAAGGCTTCGTTCGCGCGCCACACCGTGACATGCTGCAAGTGAGCGAATCAGCGCAAACCCTGCTCGATGCCCTGGATAACTGGAAGCCGACCGTCACGCCAAAATGGGTCGACCAAAAACCCGGCTAACCACGAGGCACCGATACAAGGCAGAATATGCGCCGCTCAACCTCACCTTCGACCCAAGAGGATCGCCCATGGCCAAACCCAATTACTCCTTCGCCAAACGTCAACGAGACCTGGCAAAGGAACAGAAGAAAGAGGAAAAGCTTCAGCGCAAGAAACAAACCGCTGAGGAAGCGGCACTGAACCCTGACGGTGAAGTGGCGACGCAAGATGATGTTGATGCAACCGAAGCGACTGAAACACCGAAAGATCAGGCGCCCGACGCCTGAACCCCACCGGGTTTGATCATCGAATCAGACCCTGCGGATTTGTGACGGGGCTGGCGGTTCCACTGCCGGCCCTCACAGCCCTTCCCCTCCCCAATACACCAAAATCCCCTGTGGGAGCGAGCCTGCTCGCGAAAGCGGTGTATCAGTGTAAATATTTGCTGCTGACACACCGCTATCGCGAGCAGGCTCACTCCTACAGTTTGATCGGCGTTAATCCAGGGGCATCACGGTGACGCGCACTTCCGGGTCATGATTGCCGCCGCCCAGAATCACCCCGCGCAGCGGTGACACATCGGAAAAATCCCGCCCCCACGCCAGCGTGATGTGCTCCAGCGCCGGCTGCACATTGTTGGTCGGATCGAAATCCACCCAGCCCAGCACCGGACAAAACACCGACACCCAGGCATGCGACGCATCAGCGCCGATCAGGCGTGGTTGCCCCGGCGGTGGCTGGGTCAGCAGATAGCCGCTGATATAACGCGCTGCCAGCCCTCGCGAGCGCACGCACGCCAGCATCAGGTGAGCGAAGTCCTGACAGACCCCGCGTCGTCGCTCCAGTACTTCCACCAAGGGCGTCGCCACTTGGGTCGCCTCGGCGTCGAAGGTGAATTCGCTGAAGATCTTCTGCATCAAGTCCTGCACACCGAGAAGCAATGGCTGCCCCGGCGGAAAACAGCTTTGTGAAAACTCGACGAAACTGCGCTTCAAATGTACGTACGGTGACTGGAAGCGGTAGCGACAAGCTTCGAGCAACTCAGCGGACAACGGCTGGCTGCTGTAGGTCAGCGCATCGCGGGTCAGCTCCCAGGCGGGCGACTGATTGAAATCCAGCACAGGCCGCGCCAGCACTTCCACCGTGAGTTGCGCATTGACCTGCAACTCGTCATGCGGGCGTTCGAAGGCCAGTCGGGTCAACGGATTACCAAACACATCCAGCTCATCGCGCCGTGCTGTCGGGTCCGGACTGATCAGCAATTGCTGTTCGGTGCAACGCTGCCAATCGCATTTTCGCGGCCACAAGTGCGCCAGTTGCTGCGCCAGGGAAACCGGGCTGTCGTAGTGGTAACAGGTGTCGTGGAGGATCTGGTAGCGAGCATTCATCAAACGGACACCGTGCGCTGGCTGACATCATCGACATGGGCGAAATGGCGCAGGGCCAGACGATCCGACACCTGCCCGCTGGCCTCGGCAATGTCCTGCAGCAGATCCGCCAGACCATTCAGAGCGGCTCGTACGCTGGATTCCCCGAACAGCGGATTCTCCAGACATCCCAGATCAAACCGCGCCAGACGCTCGACCAGTTGCGGCAATCCCGCCTCCCGTGGCGCCGCGAAATCATCGTTCAAACGTTTCAAGGTGCGGGTCACCAGTTTCAACTGAAACAACACCGCGTGCGGGTTCTGCTCGTCGAGCAACAACAGGTCGAGCACCGGAATCAATTGCGCCACCGCCAGATAACGTGAGCGGTAGGTGATGCTGCTGTTGCCCAACTCCAGCAACCACTCCAGGCCTGCCTGATCGAAAGCACCGGCGCCACGCAGAAACGCCGCAAGGCTGCTGCTGAGAAACTGCAGTCGCTCGATGCGCCGGCCAATCATCAGAAAGCGCCAGCCTTCGTCGCGGGTCATGTCGTCGAGAGCAAACCCGGAAAGCGCCGCCAGCGACATCACCAGCCGGTTGAGGAAGTCCAGCAGTTCGCCGAAATCAGGCTCGTCGGTGTCCAGTTCCATCGCTTCGCGCTGCAACTCCACCAGCGCTTGCCAGTTCTCCCGCGAAAGCTTGCCGCGCACCTGCGAGGCCGCCCACTGCAAACGCTGCAGGTTGGAACGCAGGCTGAACGACCAGTCCTCACCGAGCAGCGCCGCCAACAGGCGCTCAGGGAGTTCACCTTCATCCGGCAGCAGCGTCAGCCGCTCACCGAGGTCGACCGCCGCCTGCAACGCTTGCGGGTCGTCGCCGTCGACATAGCGCGCGAGCATGATCCGCAGCAGTCGCGCACTGTCGTCACAGCGTTCACAGTAACGGCCGAACCAGAACAGGTTTTCCACCACTCGCGAAGGCAGATACGGATCGCGTCGTACCAGATCATGGACCCCAACGCTGCGCTGACTCTTCCACTGCTCGCCACTGGGCGGACGATCACCGAGTATCCAAGTGTCTTTGCTCGCCCCACCGCGCTGCATCGACACTACTTCGGCATCAGCCTCGGCGGCCACCCGGGTCAGACCACCGGGCAGCACGCGATAACCGTCAGCACCCGCCACGGCGTACATGCGCATGCCGATCGCCCGTGGTTGCAGTTGACCATTTTCCGCCTGCCAGATCGGTGCCTGGGACAGTTGAGCCAATTCTTGCGCCACATAGGCATAAGGACGCGCCTGCATGCGCTCGGCAAGCGCCTGACGCTGTTTTTCACTCAGATCACGGCCAAAGACCGGCGCGAAGCTCTGCGAAGGAAATGCTGGTTTGATCAGCAGTTCGGGCAGTTTTTCCAGGGCTTGGGCCAACACCGGCGCCTCACCGCACCACCACGTCGCGATCGACGGCAAAATCAGTTCTTCGCCAAACAGGTATTGGTTGATCTTCGGCAGAAAGCCCAGCAATCCCGGCGACTCCAGCACGCCGCTACCCAGCGCATTGGCGACCAGAACCCGCCCTTGGCGTACTGCCTCAAGCAACCCGGGAACGCCGAGTGCCGAGTCCGTGCGCAACTCCAGCGGATCGCAGAAATCATCATCGAGCCGGCGCATGATCGCATGCACCCGACGCAAACCACTGAGGGTTTTCAGGTAGACCGTGGCGTCGCGCACCGTCAGGTCACCGCCCTCGACCAGTGGGTAACCGAGCTGACGAGCCAGATACAAATGTTCGAAGTAGCTTTCATTGAAGCGCCCCGGCGTGAGCAGTACCACCAGCGGTGCGTCATCGTCACTGGGCGCCTGTCGCGCGAGGGTTTCCTGCAATGTGCGGAAGAATCCCGCCAGATGCTGCACCTTCAGATCCCGGTACAACTCGGGAAAGGCCCGCGACACGATGGTGCGGTTTTCCAGGGCATACCCTGCGCCCGATGGCGCTTGTGTACGATCGGCAGTCACCCACCAGCGCCCGTCCGGCGTACGTGCCAGATCCACGGCGTACAGGTGCAGAAATATCTCTTCCGGCGGCGCGATATGCTGACACGGCCAGAGAAAGTTGTTGTGACCAAAGACCAGCTCTGCCGGCAGCAAACCTTCACTGATCAACCGCTGCGGCCCGTACAAATCTGCCAACACAGCGTTGAGCAGTCGCGCGCGCTGAGCGATGCCTGCCGACAATTGCTGCCATTCATCCGCCGCAATCACATGCGGCAACAGATCCAGCTCCCATGGCCGATCCGCGCCTTTCGGGTCGGCATAGACGTTATAAGTGACGCCGTTTTCCTGAATCTGCCGCGCCAGCAGTGCCTGACGCTGCAGCAGTTGCGCCGGCGTGCTGCGCTGCAACTGATCGAACAAACGCCGCCAGTGCGGGCGCACCGCGCCACTGCCGTCGAGCAGTTCGTGATAAGTGCCCGCCGTAAGCGGGTAGCGGTCTAGCAGGTCAGGCATGGAAAGCTCGGCAGACAGCAAGGAACGGTCAGACTAACGCAGGCACATGACGCGCGGATATACGAAAAATCCGCGTGTCGCGTAGGCCTTAGAAACGTCGCAAATCGATTGTCATCGGTAGCTCGTCACTGATTTCCACGTTGGGTATAGGAAGTTTCCCCGGCGTGTGTCCGACGCGGAAGAATCGCGCCATGCGCCGGCTCTCCGCTTCGTTGGCATTGACCGGCAACGTCTCGTAATTACGCCCGCCCGGATGCGCGACGTGGTACTGGCAACCGCCCAGCGAACGCCCCATCCAGGTATCGAGCAGGTCGAATACCAGCGGTGCGTGCACGGGTATTGTCGGTTGCAGACAGTTGGCCGGCTGCCATGCGCGGTAACGCACACCCGCGACAAACTCGCCAACCCGTCCGGTCGGATGCAACGGCACGGCGATGCCGTTACAGGTCAGCAGATAGCGCTGCGGCGGCAGGCCTTTGACCTTGACCTGCAAACGCTCCAGCGATGAGTCGACGTAACGCACCGTGCCGCCAGCCGCGCCCTCCTCGCCCAGGACATGCCACGGTTCCAGCGCCTGACGCAGCTCCAGTTCGATGCCGTTGACGGCGTAATCGCCGACCTTGGGAAAACGAAACTCCAGGTGAGCGGCAAACCATTCCGCGCGCAGCGGATAACCGGCGTTATTCAGTTCGACGATGACATCGGCGAAATCCTGTTCGATAAAGTGCGGCAGCAGGAAGCGGTCGTGCAGTTCAGTGCCCCAGCGCGCCAGTTTCGGCGGCGCATAAGGTTCGCGCCAGAAACGCGCGACCAGTGCCCGCAGCAACAACTGCTGGGCCAGGCTCATGCGCGCATGGGGCGGCATTTCAAAAGCACGCAGCTCAAGCAAGCCGAGACGCCCGGTGGCGCCGTCCGGTGAATACAGTTTGTCGATGCAGAACTCGGCACGGTGCGTGTTGCCGGTGACGTCGATCAGCAGGTTGCGCAGCAGTCGATCAACCAGCCACGGCGCGCATTCCTCGCCCGGCTCGGGCATCTGCGCAAAAGCGATTTCCAGTTCATATAAAGCATCATTACGCGCCTCATCGACACGCGGCGCCTGCGATGTCGGGCCAATGAACAAGCCGGAAAACAGATACGACAACGATGGATGGTTGTGCCAGTAACCGATCAGACTGCGCAGCAGATCCGGGCGGCGCAGAAACGGTGAGTCCGCCGGCGTCGCACCACCGAGAACGAAATGGTTGCCACCGCCGGTGCCGGTGTGACGACCGTCGATCATGAATTTCTCGGTGGTCAGGCGGGTCTGGCGCGCCTCTTCATAGAGAAATTCGGTGCGTTCGACCAACTCGTCCCAAGTCGCCGACGGCTGCACATTGACCTCGATCACACCCGGGTCGGGGGTGATGCGGAAATTGCTCAGACGCGGATCGCTCGGCGGCTCATAGCCTTCCAGCAGCACCGGGCAATGCAGCTCTTCGGCGGTGGCTTCGATGGCGGCCACCAGTTCCAGATAATCCTCAACCCGCTCCAGCGGCGGCATGAACAGGTACAAACGCCCCTCGCGGGCTTCGGCGCAGAATGCAGTGCGGGTCAGCCAGTCGGCAGATTCGTCGATTTTTGGCACGCGTTCGTCAGTCGCGGCAGGTTCGCCATGACTGTTGAGCTGCGCGTTTTCCGGCAGCTCAGGGAAGTCCTGATTCGGATCCTGAGGATGAATGAACGGATACTCGGCGGCCTTCACCCACGGCTGCGCCCCCAACGGCAGGCGATAGCCCAGCGGCGAATCCCCCGGCACCAGTCGGCAATGTTCGTCACGCAGATACCAGCGCCCGCTCTGCCATTGATCGCCTTTGGCGGTGCGCGCCAGCGGCAACACCTGACCGATTACCTTGTTCAGGCCCTGACTGAACACCTTGCGCAGGCGTGCGCGCTCCAGCGGTTCCTCAAGACGTGAGTCTTCGGCGCTGACATTGCTCGGCAACGTGCCCTCGCGCCAGAGGTAGTAGAAATTGTCTTCGTAGGCCGGGAAGACAAAACGTGTAGGCAATTTCAGGCGCTCGGCGACACTGGCGAGGAAGCGTCCGGCCAGCTCGCCATCCGCTCCATAGTCCTGCTGCTCATCGGCAATCAGTGCGTTGTTGTGCCAGATCGGCACACCGTCGCGACGCCAATAGCAATTGAGCGACCAGCGCGGCAGTTGCTCGCCGGGATACCACTTGCCCTGGCCGAAATGCACCAGACCTTGCGGCGCGTAATGCGTGCGCATGCGCTGGAACAGTTCAGCGGAAAGTCGCCGCTTGGCCGGCCCCAGCGCGGCGGTGTTCCACTCGGCGCCATCCGGGTCATCGATGGAAACGAAGGTCGGCTCGCCGCCCATGGTCAGGCGCACGTCATCCGCCAGCAGATCGGCATCGATCTGCCGGCCCAGCGCCTGAATCGCCAGCCATTGCTCATCGGTGTAGGGCTTGGTGACGCGCGGCGCCTCCCAGATCCGCTCCACCGACATTTCATGGCTGAACTCACATTCGCATGGCTCGACCAAGCCACTGATCGGTGCCGCCGAGGACGGATCGGGACTACACGCCAACGGGATATGCCCTTCGCCGGCGAACAGCCCGGAAGTGGCGTCCAGGCCGATCCAGCCAGCGCCAGGCAAATACACCTCGCACCAGGCGTGCAGGTCAGTGAAATCGACTTCAGTGCCGGACGGGCCATCGAGGCTTTTCACGTCGGCGGTCAGTTGAATCAGATAACCGGAGACAAACCGCGCGGCCAACCCGAGGTTGCGCAGCAGTTGCACCAGCAACCACGCCGAATCGCGGCATGAACCGGAGGCGTGCTCAAGGGTGTGTTCCGGGGTCTGCACGCCCGGTTCCATG
Source organism: Pseudomonas sp. 29 (assembly GCF_002754355.1). NCBI lineage: Bacteria > Pseudomonadati > Pseudomonadota > Gammaproteobacteria > Pseudomonadales > Pseudomonadaceae > Pseudomonas > Pseudomonas sp. 29. The sequence continues at coordinate 3,546,176 of NZ_PEEY01000001.1, read as the reverse complement.
CGAATCAGGTAGCCGATGTCTTCGCTCAAGCGCTGGTTGAGCGCCACAAGGAAGTCCACCGCCGGCAGCGGCGTGCGGTCGATGGCGTCCAGATAGGCTTTGAATTTCGGCGTCAGCGGCAGGGTTTCGAGGTACGGCGCAAGTTCCTTGCGCTCATCGGCGGCGTAGGAGAAAGGGATTTTCTCGGCGTAGGGTTCGAGGAAGAAGTCGAACGGGTTGAACACCGCCATTTCGGCGAGCAGATCGACCTCGATGCGCAACTCATTGGTTTTCTCGGGAAACACCAATCGCGCGAGGTAGTTGCCCTGCGGGTCTTGCTGCCAGTTGATGAAATGCTGCTCGGGCGAAACTTTCAGGGCATACGACAGAATCCGCGTGCGGCTGTGGGCAGCCGGGCGCAGACGTACGATCTGCGGGCCGAGTTCGACAGCGCGGTCATAGCGGTAATGCGTGACGTGATGCAATGCGACATGAATCGACACGGCGTGCCTCCTGCGAGCCTAAGCGTATTCGAAAGCGCGCAAGACTTATGCCATGCAGAGGCTTGGGCGCTTTCCCGGAATGCTTAGGGCAGTACAGCACCAAAATCGGGCGATGCGGGGAAATGGTTTGGGCTGATTGCACGTAAATGTTGCGAAGAGCCCCTCACCCTAACCCTCCCGAAACGTCGGACCGCCCGTAGGGAGAGGGGACTGACCGAGTTGACTAAGCGAGCTACACCGACCTGAAGGTCTTGAGTCGAACTCAAATCTTGAAAAGCATGGAGATCTGCTCCCTTCCCCCTCGCCCCCCATGGGGGAGAGGGCTGGGGTGAGGGGGATGGATCTCCCGGACAACCCAATATCCAGCCCCTGCAATGCAAAACGCCAACCCGAAGGTTGGCGTTCTGCTCATCTCAAGCGATGTTTAGCGCGGTACGACCGGCTTGCGGGTCGGCTTCGGCCCTTTGCCTTTCGCGGCGTCTTTGCGCTCTTTCGCAGCCTGCTGGTTACGGGCAAACGCCGCCGCCTTGGCCTGCTCCCGCTTGTCCCAAGGGTTACCACCATCACTGGCACGTGGCGGCAAGCCAGTGTGCTGGGTGAGAATCTTGGTGGTCTTCTCTTTACCGTCCTTCGCCACTTTATGGCTGCCGGCCGGCGTCGAGTTTTTGCGACGGGCGCTCTGGTAGCTGTCAGTCGCCGGTTGATGCGTCGGGATCAACTGATCCTTGCCCGAACCGATCAGATCACCACGGCCCATGCGGATCAGCGCTTCACGCAGCATCGGCCAGCCTTTCGGGTCGTGATAACGCAAGAACGCCTTGTGCAGACGACGTTGCTCTTCGCTCTTGACGATGGTCACGCCGTCGCTCTTGTAGGTGACCTTGCGCAGCGGGTTCTTGCCCGAGTGGTACATCGCGGTGGCGGTGGCCATCGGCGACGGGTAGAACGCCTGCACCTGGTCGGCGCGGAAGCCGTTGCCCTTGAGCCACAGGGCCAGGTTCATCATGTCTTCGTCGGTGGTGCCCGGGTGGGCGGCGATGAAGTACGGAATCAGGTACTGCTCTTTGCCCGCTTCCTTGGTGTACTTCTCGAACATGCGCTTGAACTTGTCATAGCTGCCGATGCCCGGTTTCATCATCTGGTTGAGCGGACCTTCCTCGGTGTGTTCCGGGGCGATCTTCAGGTAACCACCGACGTGGTGGGTCACCAGCTCTTTGACGTACTCCGGCGACTCGACCGCGAGGTCGTAGCGCAGGCCGGAAGCAATCAGAATCTTCTTCACACCCGGCAAGGCACGAGCGCTGCGGTACAGCTGAATCAGCGACGAGTGGTCGGTATTCAGGTTTGGGCAGATGCCCGGGAACACGCAGGACGGCTTGCGGCACGCGGATTCGATTTCCGGTGTCTTGCAGGCGATGCGGTACATGTTCGCGGTCGGGCCGCCGAGGTCGGAGATGACCCCGGTGAAACCTGGCACCTTGTCGCGGATCTCTTCGATTTCGCGAATGATCGACTCTTCGGAACGGTTCTGAATGATCCGGCCTTCGTGCTCAGTGATCGAGCAGAAGGTGCAGCCACCGAAGCAGCCACGCATGATGTTCACCGAGAAACGGATCATGTCGTAGGCCGGGATCTTCTCCTTGCCGTACGCCGGGTGCGGGACACGGGCGTAAGGCATGCCGAACACGTAGTCCATTTCTTCAGTGGTCATCGGAATCGGCGGCGGGTTGAACCAGACGTCGACTTCACCGTGCTTCTGCACCAGCGCACGGGCGTTGCCCGGGTTGGTTTCGAGGTGCAGCACGCGGTTGGCGTGGGCATACAGAACGGCGTCGCCGCGCACCTTTTCTACCGATGGCAGGCGAATCACGGTCTTGTCACGGGTCATGCGCGGGCTGGCCAGGATCTGTACGACCTTGGCTTCCTGCGGATCGTCGACCGGACCTTTTTCCTGCTCGATGGCGCAGGCCTGGGTGTCCTGGGTGTTCACGTACGGGTTGATGATCTTGTCGACCTTGCCCGGACGGTCGATACGCGTCGAGTCGACTTCGTACCAGTCTTTCGGCGTATCGCGACGGATGAACGCGGTGCCGCGCACGTCGGTGATGTCTTCGATCTTGTGCCCGTAGGACAGGCGCTGGGCGACTTCGACGATCGCGCGCTCGGCGTTGCCGTACAGCAGAATGTCGGCGCTGGCGTCGATCAGGATCGAGTTACGCACGCGATCCTGCCAGTAGTCGTAGTGGGCAATGCGGCGCAGGGACGCTTCGATGCCGCCGAGCACGATCGGCACGTGCTTGTAGGCTTCTTTGCAGCGCTGGCTGTAGACCAGGCTCGCGCGGTCCGGACGCTTGCCGGCCATGCCGCCGGGCGTATAGGCGTCGTCGGAACGGATTTTCTTGTCCGCGGTGTAGCGATTGATCATCGAGTCCATGTTGCCCGCCGCAACCCCGAAGAACAGGTTCGGCTCGCCGAGCTTCATGAAATCGTCTTTGGACTGCCAGTTTGGCTGGGCAATGATCCCGACACGGAAGCCCTGGGACTCCAGCAGCCGGCCAATGATCGCCATGCCAAACGAAGGGTGATCGACGTAGGCATCACCGGTAACAATGATGATGTCGCACGAATCCCAGCCAAGCTGATCCATCTCCTCCCTGCTCATCGGCAGGAATGGCGCTGGCCCGAAACATTCGGCCCAATATTTTGGATAGTCAAATAACGGCTTGGCTGCTTGCATGTCGACGACCGGTGTTGAAGTGAAAATTCGCGGGCGCGGAATATAGCACAAAAAATAACCAATTCCGACGGCAATGGTCGGTTTCTCTTACAACCCGCGTCGAGCCTGCCCGATACCCCGTAACAGGCAAAAAAATCATCGTTCAAACTTAACATTCATCAGTCCGGTGCCTGCGCCGACTGATGTGGCAACCCTTCAAGGATGAAGCAATGTCACCCAAACAGCCCGCCAAGGGCAGCATCAAAGTCAAGACCCCAACCAGCCCGGATGCGCCGCAGCAAGGCAATACCGGGCGAGCGCCACGGACGGGGCCTGAACCGTCCCTGCCTGTCTCCTCTGCGACGCGTCCGGGCGGCACTCACGGCACTGCCAGCCCTGAGGTAACAAGACCGTCTCCCGTCGTCATCACGCACACAGCAACCGCCTCGGTGAAAACGGGCGCAACGGGAGCAAAATCGCTGGAGAGTTACCGTATCCCCGCACCTGACCGTTTGCCCCAGGCCAATACCGAGGGCTTGAGGATGTACAAGGGCCGCGAATACGTCGATGTCGCGCACGGCAGCATCGTGATGGTCGGCATCGATCCGCAGACCGGCCTCTACCGCGCCCAACTCGCAGCCGAGCGGGTTGCCAGTGGTCCGCTACTGCTGCGCGACACCGACAGCGGTCTGTGGCATTCGCTCAAGGACGGTGACGCCGTGACCTTGATTGACCCTCACCTGCAGACGTTGCGCACGGATCTCGAAATCACACGCGCCAAGGCCGACAGCGACGGGTTATTGCGCCACGAGGGCCGACTGTACCTGTCCCTGCACAACCACGTTTATCAGGTCATGCACGATGTGAGTGCCTCCACGGCGACACAAAAAGCGTGGCGTATCGTCAACCCGAAAGACCCCGTGGCAACCGATATCGCAAATATCTACCGCGCCAGCCGCAGCGGCGAAACGCGGACTGTGCGGCGCGATGAGGGCAATCGCTGGGTTTATCATTTGCCAGAGCTGAAGGGAGGTATTCAGGACGCGGAGATTGCCCGCCTGAGTAAAGACACGTTGTTGCAGATGCATGAGCCTTTTCAAAAGGCCCACACGGAATTGACGAATTCGTCGGAGCGTCACAACACGCTCTGGGCAGAAACCCAGAAACTGCCGCAGGGCAGTGCAGAGCAAAACGCAAAACTGCTGAGCCTGGAAGTGCATTTGCTCAAGCATGTGCAAAAACAGGCGGATTTCGTAGAGTCGCTGGTGCTCAACAGAAAATGGCTGACCCTTGCGAAAGCCAGCGGGCTATTCAAGCAGGAACTGCAGACTTTCCGCATAGAACGCGCCGAATTTCTGAACCGCCTCATGGCGGCCATGGACCTGCGGGTCAAGCCTACCGTCTCCAGTCTGGATGCCGACAGTTGCAAGCGGATCATCCCTCACCTGAACAAGAAGCTGAGGTTTATCGAAGAACGTGAAGTGGTGTTGGCAGAAATCAGAAAAGCCGACCCGGGAGCGGCACCGATACTCGAAGAAATCAGGCAGCAAGTGCCGTCGCCCGAGCGCATCAACTTCAACAAGCTGACCCTCTACGTGCACCTGTATGCGGGCACGCCCGACCATTCGCCCAATACCACCATGCCGTCGCTTTCCTGCGTCGATCTGGTCACCGGAGACCTGAAAAACATTCCGCAACACGAGCACCCCATGGCACTGCTTTTGAGCCTGGATCAGATCAGGGCGGACAAATCACGATTTGAAATGCAACTGGCCACCCACGCTGACAGCGATGCCTCTCGGGCCGGGTACCTCAAGGAAATCCTAAGTTTGATCGACCCACTCGAGAGGCGAATCGATAACAGGCTCAGCGACATTCTGGAGTCGATCGGGCGCGACCGCGAACTGCCCAACATCGACCACGATATCGATTTTGACTTCCTTCCAACGCTCCCCGACCCTTCCGAAAGCTCCCGCCCGTTAACGCCCAGGAAAGTTTTCCGGGTCCGCCAACACGGTACTTACCGGGTTCTGGTCGGTGAAACGGAAACGGCTCAGGACGGCAATGTCATCGTCAGGGTTCCGGACCCGTTGCGCCCCGGCTCTCCATCCGCTCGCTACGAAAAAAGACAAGGCGAATGGTTGCCAGTGCGCCTGCCCATCACCAGTACACCCAGACCACAGCTGGTCGCCGAGGCTAACCGGTTACTGGCCGACGTCGAACAACACGTTGCCAAGGCCAGGGTGGACGAGGCGAGAAAAACCAATCCGACCGATATTGTCGAAGACCTGAGTAAAGAGACTGAACGACTGAACGAGCAGGCAAGGCGCCTGGAAAGCCATGAAGACGCGGACACCGAAATCCTCGACCTGGCTGCGCGCTTGCGAAGCGCTGGCGGGTCACTGGACGCGCATGGCCAAAGTGTTCTGGTGCGCATGTACAAGAACAGGGAGGTGCTCGACATCATGCGCTTGAACTATCTGATGGATGCCGACGAAGTCAGCGTGAGCAAAACCGTTGATCGCAAGCCATCGGGCAAAGGCAAGGGCAAGTCGTTTCTCGACGTTTATTCGATCACTGATCGCGCCGATGACGCACCGTTATGGGAGGCACACTTCCACTATGACCAGCACAACGCCGCGCCACTGAGTTTCACCACAAGAGGCGGCCACCTCAAAACCCTCGAACAGAGCCGACGCGGTATCGAGTCTCAGCGCCGCGATGAACAGGCAGGCTTGCCGCACGTGGCCATCTGGCGCCAGACCTTCGATGGCAAGACCGCGAGCAAGATTTTTGCACTGGCCAGCGAGGCTGGCGTGCCTTCCAGGCCTGAGTAAAGGACTCAGGGCCATACGATCAATCAGGCAATGACGCCGCCCCTGCCATCAGCTCCCGTTCAGGCGAACTGATGCGCAAACCCGCAAGGATAGAAAGACATGCCCGTTAAATCGCCCCCCAGAGGCAACAATTCCGGCAATCCCCCGGTTCGCCAAAACGCTGTGCCAGACGTGGACACCCCGCGCCTCGACCTGCCACCGCGCACAGATTTAGAGGTCTCGATACCCGGTGGGCAAACACCACGACCGGGCCGCTTACCAACGCCAGCCGATATCGACGCGATCGAGCCGGCTCCGAGCATCACCATTCATCGACCCGCGTTGCCGATTGAAAATCCGCGTGCGGCTAGCCAGTCCCTGGAACATTACTGGGTGCCTGCGGCCAGCGGTTTGTCGGATCGCAACGCTGACGGCTTGAGAACCCACAAAGGCCGCCAATATGCCGATGTACCCGGCGGCATCGTGCTGGTCGGCAAAGATGCGCAAACAGGACTGTATCGGGCCAGACTGCCCAGCGAATCCAGTCCCTCGGGGCCCGTGCTGCCGCGTGATTCCAGCGCGGGACTCTGGCATGAGCTGGAACACTTCGAGCCGATCGGTGTGCCATTGTCGAGCAGCCGCCTGGAAGCTTTCCGCACGCCACTGGATTTCAGTGACATTCAAAGGGGCAGCGATGGCCTTCACCGGCTCAACGGTAAACTCTATGCGGTGATCGACAATCACAGTTATCAGGTTCTGCACGACACCGATGCCTCGACCCCGACAACAGCGGTGATGCGCATCGTCCGTGCGCAAGATCCGGTGGCCAGCGACAGCACCAATACCTACATCGCTACACGCCCCGGGCGCTCGGAGCCGATCATTTACGATGCTCGCGAAGGCTGGCTGGGAACGGCGGTCGGCGGTGCCGGCGGCATGTTCCGCAACGAGCCAGGCAGCCCCGCGCATCCTGGCCTGCTGCAACGGTTTGCCAGCGCGATCAATCATTTGCGCACGCCAGAGTCCCGCGCTCGAAAGCTCTTCCCGGCCCTCGACAGCGAGGAGATCACCCGGCTTCTGCATTCGCACGGGGATGACGTCCGCGGCTATCTGACCCAACGCGAGGCCAGTTACAGGGCGCTCAAGGCGGATCTCGCTTCCTGGATCAGGAAGACATCCTCGCAGGCCCCCAACGAAGCTGCACATCCCGCGGTGGAGCGTGCTGTCGAAGAAATAAAGCGTTGCTGGAAACGGCAGACGGGAACGACGCTGAAACTTGATTTGGGAGAGGCAATCCTTGCGCCGCTGACGGCTGATTTCAGCCATGTAAGAACTCTGGAGCTGAAAGCGGTCGCCTGGTCGGACACCGCCGATACCTTCCTGGGCAGTTTTCCCAACCTTGAGAAACTGTCGGTGACTCACTCCACCCTGGATAAGTTGCCGTCCGATATCGCGCCGATGACCGTTCTCAAGGCTCTGGAGCTGAGCTCGAACCGAATCCAGCTCAATGAGCAGACAGCAGTAAAACTGGGCGCACTCAAGCAGCTTGAACACCTCGACCTGTCGAGCAACCCGCTTGGCAGAATCCCGGACTTCCGCGGCATGTCGCAACTTCGGTCATTGAACCTGAGCAACACCGGACTGGATCACTGGCCCAGCGGTTTACGCGATCAGGTGGCACTGGACATGGTCGACTTGCGCCATAACCAACTGCGCGAAATTCCACAGCCGATCCTTGACCCGTCAAACAATGAACTACTGGCGATTGCCCGTATCAACTCGGTCACCCTGATTGAAGGCAACCCCTTCCCGACCGGTTACTGGCGAACGCTTGAGGTTTATTGGCGCCGCGTAGTGGCCGACTATCCGGCGATGCGCACGGGCTCCCGCGCAGACGCCTTCAGACTGGATGGCGACATTCCCGAAGTGGCGATGGTGCGGCGTATGTATCCAGACAAGAATCCGCAAGCTGCCAGGGAATATTTGCTCGCCCTGGGTGATGGCGCTGAAGAGCAGATCGCGCGACGCATTGCCGGTTTCGAGTTACTGGAAACGCAACTGCAGGCCTACATCGCCGACAGTCAACCCGGACCGGCCCACGCCGTGGGCCCTGAAAGAGTCAACGCTACCCGCCTGGCAAGAATCATCAAAGGCTGCTGGCTGGGCGATTCGGACGGCGAACTGAAACTGCCAGCGCTGTACGGTCCATTACCCCTGCTGACCGTGGATTTCAGTCACATCAAATCCCTCAGTCTCGACTCGGTAATCTGGTCGGACACCGCCAATACGCTTCTGTCCAATTGCCCCAATCTGGAAAGCCTGACCATCGTTAACTCCGGCATCGACAAACTGCCGCAAAAAATCGCCGAGATGGACAAACTCAACTATCTGGATCTGAGTTCAAACCAGATAAAACTGGATGAGCAAAGCGCTTTGGCACTCGGTGCATTGCACCAGTTGAAACAGATCGATCTGTCCAACAATCAACTGCGGGCAGTGCCCGACTTCAGCGCCATGTCCGGGTTGCAGGCATTGAACCTGAAAAACACGGGCCTCAGTCAGTGGCCTGCCGGGCTGCTCGACAAAACCGCTTTGAACCACCTGGACCTGCGCGACAATCGCTTGAGCGAGGTTCCCCAGGCCAACCTCAACCCGACACCCGAGACGCTGGCTGTCGTCGCGCGGATCAACAATGTCACGCGCCTTGAAGGCAACGACTTCCCCTCCGCGTACTGGCGAAAATTCGACGGCTACTGGCGACGCCTTAAACAGTCTCACCCCGAGCTGATGGCGCCGGCCCATCCCGCGGTATTCGATAGCGAAGACTCCAGGGCGCAGCGTTATCGAAACCTGTTCCCGAGCAAAACCATCAAGGAGTGCAGGGCGTTCATCTGGAATCATGACAAAGGCACCGTGGCACCACGCTTGCTCGCACTGGAACAAGAATTCGATCTTCTGAAAACCCAGCTCGACGACTGGGTCTTTTCCGGGGGCGGCAACCGCCTGCGTTACGTGCGTGCCAATCAGCTGCAAATCAACGCCACCACCCGTAATGACCGCACTGCAGCGCGGGATCGGATCATCAGTTGCTGGCGCCGCGAGACGGCGCAAAAACATGCTTTCGACGGCACACCGATCGGTCTGGAACTGGACTTGAGCGGCCTGACCTTGCCGACCCTGCCGGATCTGAGCATCGACTTCAGCCATGTGGGTTCACTCAGATTGAGCGGCATGAACCTGACGGAGTCACCGGAAGGCTTCCTCACCCGTTTTCGTCATGTGCGCTGGCTGGACATGTCGAACAATCGCCTCAGGGACTTGCCCCCGGCAGTAGGAGAAATGCACGGCATGACGCGCCTGTTCCTGCAGCACAACCAACTTGAACTCAATGCAGAAACGGCGCGGATACTGGCCGGACGCACAACGCTCAGAGCACTCTGGATCGACAACAATCCCCAGCTCGGTGCGATCCCGGATTTCAGTCTGATCACCGATATGCGCGAGGTCACCTTGGCGAACACCGGCATCACGCAGTGGCCAACCGGGCTGTTTGATCAACCCCTGCTGACCCGGATCGATCTGAGCAACAATCAGATCACCACGATTCCTGACTTTGTCACTGCTCCGCCCCCGGAGCGCTTGGCGCATTCGGTCCAGGTGAACAGTGGCACGTTACTGACGAATAATCCGATTACCGATGAGACGCGGATACAAATGGGCGTCTATCGCAGGCAACTGGACGAAGCCCAAACCGGGCTTCACAACAGATCCAACCTGTTCACAACGTCATTCCCCTTGGCACAACGCCCCAGTGCAAGGGCAGCCGCGGACCCTGCCCCGATCTGGACCACCGGACTACCCGCTGATCAAGCGATCGCCAGAAACACTCAATGGCGCACGTTGCGCGAGCAGCAAGGCTCAGACGGCTTCTTCAACATCCTCGCGAGCCGTGCGCACCATGCCGACTTCCGGCGCCAGGTCTGGGACGTGATCGATGTCATCAGTCAAGACAATCCACAGTCGCGAACCTTGCGTCGAGAACTGTTCGATCGCGCGTGCGAAGCCGGCTGCACTGACCTTGCCGCAGCCACCTTCACCGATCTGCAGGTCCTGGCCATGACTCACAAGGCGCGCATACAGGCCAGGCTCGATATGAATGGCGCCCCCTTGGTGGCGCTGTCCAAAGGATTGTTCCGGCTCAAACAGGTCGACGACATCGCAGCGGCAGAGATCGCTTCAAGCAGGGCAATCATTGACGATCCGGCAACCTCCCGGGAGCTGCGAAACAGCCACAACCTGCGCATACGCGATCCCCATGAAATGACCATGGCCTACCGCTTTGGTCTCAGGGATCGGCTGCAATTGCCGTTTCAGCCACAGACACTCTCGTTTATCGGCATGGCCGGCGTTACCCCGGCAATGCTGGATGCGGCATATCGCAAAGTCTTGACGCTGAATGGTTCGCCTGAAGAGTTTCAGGCATTGGTGTCGATGAATTTCTGGCAGGACTTCATCATTCACAAATACCAGGCGCAATTCGATGCGAGTCGCCAGCCGTTCCAGGATCGCCAGGAAATTCTCGACAGCCAGTCATCACAAAGACTGCTGAGCGAAGCTCAATACAAATCGCAAACCGATGATGTAACGGCGCAATTGGCGATTGTCGAAGCGACATTGATCCAGACGCTGACGCGGCAGGAATTGCAGCCTCGAACAACAATCGAGGCGCCTCCTGCCAACGTCACGCCTGCGCAGGAAACTCCGGGATCGAGTGGCGCAACGCTGTAATCGATACAGCGTCGCAGCAGGCCGATGAACTTCGGCCTGCTGTCACTCGTCGTCGTCGAAGTTGTAACTGCCCGGCGCGAGGTTTTCGAAGCGCGTGTATTTGCCGATAAAGGCCAGACGGATAAAACCGATCGGGCCGTTACGCTGCTTGCCGATGATGATTTCGGCGATGCCTTTGTGTTCGGTTTCCGGGTGATAGACCTCGTCGCGGTACACGAACATGATCACGTCGGCGTCCTGCTCGATCGCTCCGGATTCGCGCAAGTCGGAGTTCACCGGGCGCTTGTTGGGACGCTGTTCGAGGGAACGGTTGAGCTGCGACAGCGCCACCACCGGGCAGTTGAATTCCTTGGCCAGCGCTTTCAGGGATCGCGAGATTTCGGAAATTTCGTTGGTGCGGTTGTCACCGCTGGAACCGGGGATCTGCATCAGTTGCAGGTAGTCGATCATGATCAGGCCGACGTCACCGTGTTCACGCACCAGACGTCGGGTCCGCGCACGCATTTCCGACGGACTGATGCCGGCAGTGTCATCGATGAACAGCTTGCGGTCGTTGAGCAGGTTGACCGCCGAAGTCAGGCGCGGCCAGTCATCGTCTTCCAGTTGGCCAGAACGCACCTTGGTCTGGTCGATGCGGCCCAGCGAGGAGAGCATACGCATGATCAGCGATTCGCCTGGCATCTCGAGGGAGTACACCAGAACCGCTTTCTCGCTGCGCAACACGGCGTTTTCCACCAGGTTCATTGCGAAGGTGGTTTTACCCATCGACGGACGGCCGGCGACGATGATCAAGTCGGACGGCTGCAGGCCGCTGGTCTTCTCATCGAGGTCGGTGTAGCCGGTGGACAGGCCGGTAATGGCGTTGTCGGTGTTGAACAGGGTGTCGATGCGATCAATGGCCTTGGTCAGCAAGTCATTCACACCTACCGGGCCGCCGGTTTTTGGCCGGGCCTCGGCAATCTGGAAGATCTGGCGTTCGGCTTCGTCGAGAATCTCGGCGGCGGTGCGGCCTTCGGGGTTGAAGGCGCTGTCGGCGATTTCGGTGCTGATGCCGATCAACTGGCGCAATGTCGCTCGCTCACGAACGATCTGCGCATAGGCCTTGATGTTGGCGACGGACGGCGTGTTTTTCGCCAGTTCACCGAGGTAACCGAGGCCACCGACCTGCGAGGTCTGGCCTTCCTTGTCCAGTTGTTCGGACAGGGTCACGACGTCGATCGGCATGTTCTGATCGGCCAGTTTGGCGATCGCACGGAAGATCAGACGGTGGTCATGTCGATAGAAATCGCCGTCGGAGACTTGATCGAGCACGCGTTCCCAGGCGTTGTTGTCCAGCATCAGACCACCGAGTACAGCCTGTTCGGCCTCGATGGAATGCGGCGGCACCTTCAGGGCAGCGGTTTGCAGATCGTATTGCTCGGGAGCGGAGATATCGTTCATGGCCACTTGTGTAATTTGGAAAAACAGGGAGTTCAGAAAGACAAAGGGCACGACCTGTAAACAGGATCGTGCCCGATGTTAACCGTCTGACGGACAAGCCGCCAGCCGATCAGGTGTTACTTAAGCTGCTACCACGACAACGCGTACGGTGGCTTCAACTTCGGCGTGCAGGTGCACAGCCACGTCGAATTCACCCACGTTGCGGATGGTGCCGTTCGGCAGACGAACTTCGCTTTTCGCAACTTCAACGCCGGAGGCGGTCAGTGCGTCAGCGATGTCGTGAGTACCGATCGAACCGAACAGCTTGCCTTCGTCGCCAGCGGTGGCAGTGATGGTCACTTCCAGCTCGGCCAGTTGGGCAGCACGGCTTTCAGCCGATGCTTTACGGTCTGCGGCAGCTTTTTCCAGCTCAGCACGACGCTCTTCAAACGCAGCCAGGTTGGCAGCAGTTGCAGCGGTAGCTTTGCCGAAAGGCAGCAGGTAGTTACGGCCGTAACCGGCCTTAACGTTTACTTTGTCGCCCAGGTTGCCCAGGTTGGCGATTTTTTCCAGAAGGATCAGTTGCATGTGGAAATCCTCTTAACTTTTAACCTTCACCGTTCGCGTTATCGGTGTCTTTCGACACGTGACGACCGCGAAAATCAATCAGGCTGTCGACAATGGCCAGGACCACGAGCAACGGATAGATCAGCTGCATGAACAACAGCAGCGTGACGTACAACCCCACCAGCCAGAAACCGGCCAGTCGCTTCTGCCCGACCAGCCCGTGAATCAGGGCAAGTCCGGCGAACACCAGCGGTACACTGCACAACGGCGTCAACATGGCCATCTGTGCACCGAGATTCGGGCCCAGAAGCATCAACGCCAGCAGCAACATCGCCGGCCCCAGCGGGATCCGGATGGCGCGAAACTCGCGACCAAAACCACCCGGGTTGTACAACAACGCCTGCCAATGCCGCCCGACAATCAGGCTCAGCACGCTGACGATCTGCAACAAAGCCGCAATCAGTCCGGTCAGGACCGGTGCAATCAGGGACGCGAAACGCGCTTGCTCATCGACCGACAATTGCTTGTAGGTTTCACCGAGAAGCGCCGGCATGACCTTTATCAAGGCCTGCGCGAGCATCTCGATCTGGGCCGCAAACGCTGCCCCGAGCACCACCGAAAACACCACTCCAATCACTACGCTGACCAGCAGCGTGCGGACCCAGGATTCACTTGCGCGCAAAACCAACGCAAGCCCCGAAGACCCCAGCAGCACCAGAAGTGCCCGTGGGTCATCGGCATACAGCCACCAGATCAACGCCGGCAGCAGCCCCAGAGACAGAACACCCAGGGCGTCCGTCAGTCCGCGCCGCAGCAGCACAAGGCTCCCCGCGGCAGCACCCAACCAATACAACAACGGCAATGTTGCACATCCGGCCACCACGAGAGTGGCCTGCATTCGGCCTCGCATGATGAACTCAGCTAAGGCACGCATGCATTCAATCCTTTGCTACTTGTCGACTGCCCGGTCTCAGCGGCCGTGGCTGTCGGTGTAGGCCAGCAGGGCCAGGAAGCGGGCGCGCTTGATAGCGGTGGCCAGCTGACGCTGATAACGAGCTTTGGTACCGGTGATGCGGCTTGGAACGATTTTGCCGGTCTCGGATACGTAGGCTTTCAGAGTGTTGAGATCTTTGTAATCGATCTCTTTCACGTCTTCAGCGGTGAAGCGGCAGAATTTACGACGACGGAAGAAACGTGCCATTTGATAGGCTCCTTAATAAGGTCCGTGGATTACTCGTCAGCGTTATCGCTGTTGTCGCTGTCATCACTATCGGTGCCTTCGGCGCCTTCGTGCTCAGGACGGTCGCGACGCTCACGGCGCTCACTGCGGTTTTCTTCAGCCTTGAGCATCTCGGACTGGCCAGTTACGGCTTCGTCGCGACGGATGACCAGGTTACGGATCACTGCATCGTTGTAGCGGAAGTTGTCTTCCAGCTCGGCCAGGGCCTTGCCAGTGCACTCAACGTTCAGCATCACGTAGTGAGCCTTGTGAACATTGTTGATTGCGTAGGCCAGTTGACGACGGCCCCAATCTTCCAGACGGTGGATTTTGCCGCCGTCTTCTTCGATCAGCTTGGTGTAACGCTCAACCATGCCGCCGACTTGCTCGCTTTGATCCGGGTGGACCAAAAAGATGATTTCGTAATGACGCATGAATGCTCCTTACGGGTTGTAGCCTGCCGCTCAAAAACGGTCAGACAAGGAGTGAATGACACTTATGGACTTGCTGGCGCGGGGCACATGCGTGCCTGCCGTCACAGCAAGGGGCGCAATTGTAGAGAAGGGACAGAGGAGGCGCAAGGCAATTGGTGATTATTTGAACAATCACTCAGTTATGCCACACCACAAAACACTGTGGGAGCGAGCTTGCTCGCGAATGCGGTTTGTCAGGCAACATTTACGTCGACTGACACGCCCTCTTCGCGAGCAAGCTCGCTCCCACATTTGAATCGTGTACGACTCAGGATTTCTTGGCAGTAGCCTTGGCTTTTGCACCGCGCTGACGCTGCGCTTCGAACAGGCACACGCCCGTCGCAACCGAGACGTTGAGGCTGCTGACGCTACCGGCCATCGGCAGCTTCACCAGATAGTCGCAGTGCTCGCGGGTCAGGCGACGCATGCCTTTGCCTTCAGCGCCCATGATCAGGATGGTCGGGCCAGTCAGATCCTGGTCGTAGATGCTGACCTCAGCCTCCCCCGCAGTACCGACAATCCACAGACCGCGCTGCTGAAGTTTTTCCAGGGTGCGAGCGAGGTTAGTCACGGCAACCAATGGAATCACTTCCGCCGCGCCGCAAGCGACTTTACGCACGACCGGCGTCAGGGTCGCCGACTTGTCTTTCGGCACGATCACCGCCAGCGCACCGGCCGCATCCGCCGAACGCAGGCAGGCGCCGAGGTTGTGCGGATCGGTCACACCGTCGAGCACCAGCAACAGCGGCGCACCTTCAGTGCGATCGAGCAGCTCGTCGAGCATGGCTTCGCCCCAGACCTGGCTCGGGCTTACTTCCGCGACCACGCCCTGGTGCACGCCTTCAACCCAGGCGTCCATTTCGCGACGCTCGGCCTGGCCGACCTGAACACGGTTTTCGTTGGCCAGCTCAACCAGGGTCTGCACGCGCGGATCGTTGCGGCTTTCCGCCAGCCAGATCTGCTTGACGCGTTTCGGGTGGTGACGCAGCAACGCTTCTACCGCGTGAACGCCGTAGATTTTTTCCAACTGACTCATGACTTCGCCTTCGGTTTACGTGCCCCGCCACTTTTGGCTGGAGCGGAGCCCGCTTTTGGCGGCCCCTTACGGTGTTTGCTCGGTTTCGCTGGCTTGCCGCCGGAGGCCTTTTCAGGCGCCGACCGTCCGGTCTTTCCCCCGGACGCCGCTTTACCACCGTTTTTAGCGTCGGAAAGCAGAGCCTTCTTCATTTCACGGCTTTTGCGCAGCTCGGCGTTTTTCGCCACGGCGTCGCTTGGGCGATAGGCTTCTGCCGCTTTTTCCTTGGCCGGACGACGGCTGGCGGATTTAGCCGGAGCCTTTTCTTCCGCAACCTTGGCCGCCGGAGCAGCGGTTTCAGCGCCACGTTTTTTGCGACCGATCGGTGCGCTGATGGTTTTTTCGGCCATCTCGAAGTCGATCTTGCGCTCGTCGAGGTCAACGCGCATGACGCGCACTTCAACGGTATCGCCAAGACGGAAGCTGCGACCGGTGCGCTCGCCCGCCAGGCGGTGATGCACAGGATCGAAGTGGTAGTAATCGCCCGGCAGCGCCGTGACGTGGACCAGACCTTCGACGTAGATATCGGTCAGCTCAACGAACAGGCCAAAACCGGTTACCGCTGTGATCACACCCGGGAACGACTCGCCCACGCGATCCTTCATGAACTCGCACTTGAGCCAGTTGACCACGTCGCGGGTCGCTTCGTCGGCACGGCGTTCGCTCATCGAGCACTGCTCGCCGAGCTGCTCCAGCGCCGCCTCGTCGTACGGATAGATGCGCGCCTTCGGAATGGACATCGCACCGGCACGGCGAACGTGCGGGGTGTCCTGTTTCGAATGGATCACGCTGCGGATCGCGCGGTGCGTCAGCAGGTCCGGGTAACGACGGATCGGCGAAGTGAAGTGGGTATAGGCTTCATAATTCAGGCCGAAGTGGCCCTGATTGTCAGCGCTGTACACCGCTTGACTGAGCGAGCGCAGCATCACGGTCTGGATCAGGTGGAAATCCGGACGATCCTTGATGCTTGCCAGCAACGCCTGATAATCCTTCGGCGATGGACCGTCCTTGCCTTTGTGCAGGGACAGGCCGAGTTCGCCAAGGAAGGCGCGCAGTTTTTCCAGACGCTCCGGTGGCGGGCCGTCGTGGACACGGTACAACGCAGGGATTTCGTGCTTCTTGAGGAATTCGGCGGTGGCCACGTTGGCCGCCAGCATGCATTCCTCGATCAGCTTGTGCGCGTCGTTACGGGTGGTCGGACGGATTTCGGCAATCTTGCGCTCGGAACCGAAGATGATCCGGGTTTCCTGGGTCTCGAAATCGATCGCGCCGCGCACGTGACGGGCAGCCAGCAACACTTTGTACAGCGAATAAAGCTGCTTGAGGTGCGGCACGACGTCGGTGTACTCACCACGCAGTTTGCGTGCTTCGGCCACTTTCGGCGTTTCCAGCATCGCGCTGACTTTGTTGTAGGTCAGACGCGCGTGGGAATGGATCACCGCTTCATAGAAGCAGTAGTCGGTCATTTCGCCGGACTTGGAGATGGTCATCTCGCAGACCATGGCCAGACGATCGACGTGCGGATTCAGCGAGCACAGGCCGTTGGACAGCTGCTCAGGCAGCATTGGCACCACGCGCTCAGGGAAGTACACCGAGTTGCCGCGCACCTGCGCTTCGTTGTCCAGGGCCGAGCCGATCTTCACGTAGCTGGAAACGTCAGCAATCGCCACGTACAACTTCCAGCCGCCGGAGAACAGGCGCAGCTTGCCCGGCTTGGCTTCGCAATAAACAGCATCGTCGAAGTCGCGGGCATCTTCACCGTCAATGGTGACGAACGGCAAATGGCGCAGGTCGACGCGCTTCTCTTTGTCTTTTTCTTCGACTTCCGGCTTGAGCTTGGCCGCTTCTTTCAGAACGGCTTCGGGCCAGACGTGCGGAATGTCGTAGGTGCGCAGAGCGACATCGATTTCCATGCCCGGCGCCATATAGTTGCCGACCACTTCAACCACGTCGCCTTGCGGCTGGAAGCGCGGCGTCGGCCAGTGGGTGATTTTCACCTCGACGAACTGACCGATCTGCGCGTTGGCGTTGCGACCCGGGGTGACCAGCACTTCCTGCTGGATCTTCGGGTTGTCCGCGACGACGAAGCCGATGCCGCCTTCTTCAAAGTAGCGACCGACGATGGTTTCGTGAGCACGCGAGACCACTTCAACGATCACGCCTTCGCGGCGACCGCGACGGTCGAGACCGGACACACGCGCCAGCGCACGGTCGCCATCGAACACCAGACGCATTTGCGCGGGGCTCATGAACAGGTCGTCGCTGCCGTCGTCCGGCACCAGGAAGCCGAAACCGTCACGGTGACCGCTGATGCGACCGAGGATCAGGTCGAGTTTGTCGACCGGCGCATAAGTGCCGCGGCGGGTGTAGATCAGTTGGGCGTCGCGCTCCATGGCGCGAAGGCGGCGGCGCAGGGCTTCGATCTGGTCTTCTGTGGTCAGACCAAACTCTTCCACCAGTTGCTCGCGGGCAGCCGGCGAGCCCCGATCGGCGAGATGCGCCAGGATCAGTTCGCGGCTAGGAATAGGGTTTTCATATTTTTCCGCTTCACGAGCGGCCTCGGGATCGAGGGACTGCCAATCGGCCATTAGAGAGTTTTCACCTTGTCTATATGCGGGTTAGTTTGGCATAGGCGCCATGAAACGGGAAATTTCCGACTATATAAGGCCCTTATGAGGGTCTGTATCGTCGCTTGAAAGCCGTTTTGAACACCGCCGGTAAAAAAAATCATATTTTTTGCTGACAGGGGTTTACAGTTAAAAAGACGCTCCGTATAGTGCGCGCCATCGACGACGCACAAGCGTTAACGATACTGCCCAGATGGTGAAATTGGTAGACACGCCAGCTTCAGGTGCTGGTGACCTTACGGTCGTGGAAGTTCGAGTCTTCTTCTGGGCACCAATTTCGAGTTTGAGACTAGATCAGTTTCAAGGCTCACACAAAACCCGCGAAAGCGGGTTTTTTGCATTCTAAGCCCGGCTTTTCTTAAAACTGATTTATTAAAATTAAATCAGGGGTTTACAGATCAAAACGCGCTCCGTATAGTGCGCCACATCAACAGCGGCAACGCTAGCGATGATTGCCCAGATGGTGAAATTGGTAGACACGCCAGCTTCAGGTGCTGGTGACCTTACGGTCGTGGAAGTTCGAGTCTTCTTCTGGGCACCAATTCAAATTCAAGGTTACGACCTTGGATTTCACAAAAACCCGCGAAAGCGGGTTTTTGCGTTTCTGGCTTCCCGAAACCCCATCACCATCGCACCTATCAAAACGCCAGTCCCACCGCAAGGCGCACTTGAGAAACAATATCGTTTATCATTGTTGCAAGTTTTTGCAATGCGACAGTGAGGAACCCCGCGAATGACGTTTCGAAATACCCTGCGCCGAGGCCTGACCTTCACCCTCCTCGGCCTGGCGCTCGCCACTCCCCTCACCCAGGCTGCCGATGCGGTTTCCCTGACTCTCTATAACGGCCAGCACAAGGAAGTCGGCGACGCGATCGCCAAAGCCTTCGAAGCCAAGACCGGCATTCACGTCAACGTGCGCAAAGGCAGCAGCAATCAGCTCGCCAGCCAGATCATCGAAGAAGGCGACCGCTCCCCTGCCGACGTGATCTACACCGAAGAATCGCCACCGTTGAACAATCTCGGCGAACAAGGCCTGCTGGCCAAGGCCGATGACGCCACTTTGGCCGTGCTGCCGGAAAAATACGTCGCAGCTAACGGCACCTGGATTGGCGTGACGGCACGCGTTCGCGTGGTCGCTTACAACCCGAAACTGGTCGACGAAAAAGACCTGCCAAAATCGGTCCTGGATTTTGCCGATCCACAGTGGCAAGGCAAAGTCGGCTTCGTGCCAACCAGCGGCGCGTTTCAGGAACAAGCCGTGGCCATCATCAAAATGCACGGTCGCGAGGCCGCCGAAGAGTGGCTGACCGGCCTGCGCGCCTTCGGCAAGACCTACAGCAACAACATGGTTGCGCTCAAAGCCGTGGAAAACGGTGAAGTCGCCACCGTGCTGGTGAACAACTACTACTGGTTCGCCCTGCAGCGCGAGAAAGGCAAACTCGACTCGAAACTGCATTACTTCACCGGTGGCGACGTCGGTGGCTTGATCACCGTGTCGAGCGCTGCCGTGTTGAAATCCAGCAAACATCCAAAAGAAGCCCAGCAATTCCTCGCCTATATGGCCAGCGAAGAAGGTCAGCGCGTGATCACCCAGACCACCGCCGAATACCCACTGCACAAAGGTATGGAATCGGATCGCGGACTCAAGCCGTTCAGCGAACTGGAAGCGCCGAACGTAACCCCGGCCGATCTGGGCAATGCCGAAGAAGCGCTGGAGCTGGAACGCGAAGTTGGCTTGAACTGATGACCGCATCGTTATCCGCCCCCGCCGCGCGCGGGGGTTACGTACCAAAGCGCAAGCGGCCATCAATCTGGCTGGTGCTGCCGGTGTTGTTACTGGTAGTGCTGAGCCTGTTGCCGCTGGCCTATGTCGGGCTCAAGGCCTGGCAGGCCGGCTGGGCCGAGGCGTTGCACTTGTTGTGGCGCCCGTATGTGTTCGGCCTGTTGCGCAACACGTTGGCGTTGATGGTTGGCGTAACCCTCTCCTGCGGCGTGATTGGTCTGTCGCTGGCCTGGCTGCTGGAACGCAGCAATTTGCCAGGGCGTCGCCTATGGGGCGTGATCCTGTGCCTGCCGTTCGCGGTGCCGGCGTTTGTCAGCAGCTTCACCTGGGTTTCGCTGAGCGCGCAGTTCGAAGGGCTTGGCGGGGCGATTCTGGTGATGAGCCTGTCGAAGTATCCGTTGATCTTCCTGCCGGTGGCGGCAACTCTGCGCAATCTCGACCCCTCCCTTGAAGAGTCGGCGCGCACCCTTGGGCAGAATCGCTGGGGCGTATTTTTCCGCGTGACCCTGCCGCTGCTCTGGCCTTCGCTATTGGCCGGCTCGCTATTGATTGCCTTGCACATGCTGGTGGAGTTCGGCGCACTGTCGATCATCGGCCTGCAAACCTTCACCACGGCGATCTATCAGCAATTCGAACTGGAGTTTAGTAACGCCAACGCGGCGATGCTTTCCGCCGTGCTGCTGGCGCTGTGTCTGGTGTTGTTGTGGCTGGAGCTGCGCGTACGCGGCAAAGCTCGGCATGTGCGCACCGGACAAGGTGCCGCGCGCCAAGCTGAACAGGTTCGGCTAGGACCATGGGCCACGGTCGGTCAGCTGTATTGCCTGATGCTGGCAATTGTCGGCAGCGGGATTCCGCTGGGGATGTTGGCGTATTGGCTGGCGGTCGGTTCATCCGCAGCATTCCCGGTAGCAGCGATCACTGAAGCCCTGCTTTCTTCTCTGGCACTTTCTCTTGGCGGAGCTGCGCTGTGTCTGGTGCTGGCCGTGCCGGTCGGCTTGTTGGTGGTGCGTTACAAAGGTCAACTGGCGATCTGGGCCGAGCGCTTGCCGTATCTGCTGCATGCGCTGCCGGGCCTGGTGATTGCGCTGACGCTGGTGTATTTCGCCCTGCACTACGTGCCGGCGCTGTACCAGACTTCGGGGTTGCTGCTGATCGCTTATGCGCTGCTGTTTCTGCCATTGGCGCAGGCGCCGATTCGCACGGCACTGAACAAGGCGGCACCGCAACTGGAAGAGGCTGCGCGAACGCTGGGCGCCTCGTCGTTCACGGCGTTTTGCCGAGTGACGTTGCCGATCATCTTCCCGGCATTGGGCGCGGCGTTTGCGCTGGTGTTTCTGGATGCGATGAAGGAATTGACGGCGACGTTGCTACTGAGTCCGACCGGGCTCAATACGCTGGCAACGGAAGTGTGGGCGCATACTGCAAATGTCGAATTTGCGGCGGCGGCGCCTTATGCGTCGTTGTTGATTTTGGTGTCGGGGCTGCCGGTTTATTTACTGACGACCCGGATGTATCTGAGCCGCTGATACCGCTTTCGCGAGCAGGCTCGCTCCCACATGTTGACCGAGTTCCATCAGAGGAACGCGATCTAATGTGGGAGCGAGCCTGCTCGCGAAGAGGCCCGCCCAGACAACCTCAAGCCCTGAACTGCCCCAGACTAGCCTTGAGCTGCGCTGCCAAACCATCCAGCACCTTGCCACTCGCAGTGGTCTCCACCACCGCCTGCGCCGCTTTCTCGGCCTGCGCATGAATTGTCTCGACGCGCCCACGCACAGCCTGCGCACCCTGCGCCTGATGCGCAGCAGCCTGCGTTGCCAAGCCAATCGCCGCATGCACCTGCTCGACCGAGACCTGTACCGACTGCTGCAAGCGCGCACTGTCACGCAACACCAGTAAACCTTCGCTGGCCTGACGCCCGGCCTGGCCGATCGCTTCGACCGCCTCACGAGCGCCCTGCTGCAATGCCACGATGTGCGCCTGAATATCGCCGGTGGAGCTTTGCGTCTTGCTCGCCAACGCACGCACCTCGTCGGCAACAACGGCGAATCCACGCCCGGTCTCGCCAGCACGTGCGGCTTCAATCGCCGCGTTGAGAGCCAGCAGATTGGTCTGCTCGGCAATCCCGTGAATCACCGTCAGCACCACCTCAATCTGCTCACTCTGCTGAGCCAGCCGCTCGATGACTTTCGCGCCGGTATCGACCTGCCCCGCCAGCGCCTCGATCAGGCTGCCGACCTTGGCGGACGTCCGGGTGTTTTCGTCGGTGGCCTGGCGAATATCCAAAACCTGTTTCAAAGCCGCTTGCATCGCATGGCTTTCCGACTGCGCCTCATCAGCCATTTGCGACAGCGCGCGCAGACTCTCCGCCACTTCATCACGCTGCATGCCCGCCGCCGCATCGGCACCGGCATTGCGCAGCGTCATTGCGCCGATTTCGACGCCGGTACGCTGCGCGACATCGCCCGCTTCGCGCACAATTGGCTGCAACTTATCCACAAAGCGGTTGACCGCCGAGGCCATGTCGCCGATTTCGTCTTTGCTGTTGATCTGTACACGCTTGGTCAGGTCGCCCTCGCCCGCAGCCAGGTCATCCATCGCAGCGTTGAGCATCTTCAGGCGATTGACCACGCGATGGCCGAGCACGACGGCCAATAACAGAAGCACGCCAAAGCCGACCAACGCCAGGCCCATGCCGATCCGCCAACGCAGGGTGGCTGCCGCTTCTTGAACAGTATTGGCGGTATTGGCTTTCATCTCGACGGCGGTTGACTGCGCCGATTGCAGGCGCGCCTGCATGGCATTGGCACTGTCCGCTGCAGCGCCCTTGAGGCTGTCGCCGACCAGTTGATCACTGCTCGCGATCAGCGCCGAGAAGCGCTTGTCCAGTGCCGCCAGATCGGTTTCCACCGACGCCGTGGAAACGCCCATCAGCACCTTGCCGATTTCCACGCCATTGGGATTGATCGAGGCTTCAAGGTAGTAAACCGATGGATCGTTTTTCGCCGCATCCAGCACTTTATCCAGTGCACGCTCGCCCTGGCCCTTTTCCAGCAAGGCCTTGTTGATCGGGTTTTCGCGATTGAGATAGCGGGTCAGGTGCTGGCCGGTGGCGTCATCGTAGACCACGAATAGAACGTTGGGATTACGCTGGGCACGGCGGGCGAACTCGGACAGGGTCGGTACGTCGCTGTCCCACATGGCACGCGGGGCTACAGAGGCCAGTAACTGCGCCATGTCATTGGCCGAATCTTTCAGATCCTTTTCCAGCGTCGCACGCAGTTGCGCCTGCTCTTCTTTCAGGCGCGAAGACAGGCCGGCGGTAAGCCGCTGACGAGTACTGGCGGACAAGGCATCGAGGCTCGAGGTGACTTCACGCCCGGCCTGCTCCAGTTCACCGGAGAGCTTCTGGCTGTCGGCGCCGAGGCGCACCGCCAAGTCAGCTTCCAGCGCCGTGACGGTGCTCCGCGTCAGGGCAACGGCCACCAACACTTGCACCAAAAGGGCGATACCAAGGGTAACGAACACGGGGCGCAACAAACGGCTTTGTAACAGTGAGAGAACGGCCGACACTGTGAATACCTCTACTTCTGACGCCATTAATTTGATGGCACTCTTGTAGACAGATTCACAGCAAAGGTCATGCCGTCCAACAGGCATAAACGACAAAGGCCCCGATGAAGGGGCCTTTGTGTTTTTACATCAACGACTTATCAAGCAAACGGATGACGCAGAACGATGGTTTCGTTGCGGTCCGGGCCCGTCGAAATAATGTCGATCGGCGCGCCGATCAACTCTTCAACGCGTTTGATGTAGGCGCGAGCGTTAGCTGGCAGCTCTTCCAGGGTCTTGGCGCCCACGGTCGATTCGGTCCAGCCCGGCACTTCTTCGTACACAGGCTGCAGGCCTACGTAGCTGTCAGCGTCGGTCGGAGCAACGGCATTGCCTTCGGCGTCTTTATAGCCAACGCAGATGTTGATGGTTTCCAGACCGTCGAGTACGTCCAGCTTGGTCAGGCAGATACCCGAAATGCTGTTCACATCGATAGCGCGACGCAGGATAACGGCGTCGAACCAGCCACAACGACGGGCACGGCCGGTGGTCGCACCGAACTCGTGACCTTGTTTGGCCAGGTGCGCGCCGACGTCGTCGAACAGCTCAGTCGGGAATGGACCCGAACCGACGCGAGTGGTGTAGGCCTTGGTGATGCCCAGGATGTAGTCCAGGAACATCGGGCCAACGCCGGAACCGGTCGCCACGCCACCGGCAGTGGTGTTGGAACTGGTCACGTACGGGTAGGTACCGTGGTCGATGTCGAGCAACGAACCCTGGGCACCTTCGAACATGATGTCTTTGCCGGCGCGACGCAGGTCGTGCAGCTCAGCGGTGACGTCGAGCATCAGCGGCTTGAGCAGCTCAGCGTATTCCTTGCACTCGGCCAGGGTCTTCTCGAACTCGATGGCTGGCTCTTTGTAGTAACCGACCAGCATGAAGTTGTGGTAATCCACCAGTTCACGCAGCTTGTCTTCGAAGCGCGGCATGTTCAGCAGGTCGCCAACACGCAGGCCACGACGAGCAACCTTGTCTTCGTAAGCCGGGCCGATGCCGCGACCGGTGGTACCGATCTTCAGCTCGCCACGGGCCTTTTCACGGGCCTGGTCCAGCGCCACATGGAAGGACAGGATCAGCGGGCAGGACGGGCTGATACGCAAACGCTCACGCACCGGTACGCCTTTCTCTTCCAGCTTGGTGATCTCGCGCAGCAGGGCGTCAGGTGCAACCACCACGCCGTTGCCGATCAGGCACTGCACGCCTTCGCGCAGCACGCCCGACGGGATCAGGTGCAGGACGGTTTTCTCGCCGTCGATCACCAGTGTGTGGCCAGCGTTGTGGCCACCTTGGTAGCGCACTACGGCGGCAGCATGTTCGGTCAGCAGATCAACGATCTTGCCTTTGCCCTCATCACCCCATTGGGTGCCCAGGACTACGACATTCTTACCCATAACACTTGTCCTCATTCGCGCAAACTTGGTGCCGGCGATGGCCGGCAGGAAAACTCAAGAAGCCAGTGGCGATACTTGCCAAAGCCCGTTCTGCTGAATCAATTGCCGGTCGCAGTCCGCATCACGGGCGGCGGCCAAAGGTTGCCCAGGCAAAGCCTGAACGACACGCTGACCCTCACTGCGCAACTGGCAAACCTGCTGCCAGAGTGCCGCATCCGTACTGTCAGGCATCCAGATACCGCCAGACGGTAGCTCGATCTCAGCACGCCCCAGGGTCACCAGGGTTTTCAAATCGGTGGAGAAGCCTGTCGCTGGACGGGCGCGGCC
Organism: Pseudomonas sp. 29; assembly: GCF_002754355.1. Lineage (NCBI taxonomy): Bacteria > Pseudomonadati > Pseudomonadota > Gammaproteobacteria > Pseudomonadales > Pseudomonadaceae > Pseudomonas > Pseudomonas sp. 29. Next base: position 3,520,884 of record NZ_PEEY01000001.1, on the reverse strand, counting down.
AAAATCCGCGCCGATGTCGTCGTAGCGACCGCCCTGAGCGATGGACTGGCCAACGCCCGGCACGAACACCGCGAACACCACACCGGTGTGGTAGTGGTAGCCACGCAGCTCGCCCAGGTCGAAGTACAACGGCAGGTCCGGGAAACGCGCCGAGAGGCGCTCGGCGATCGCCAGCAAATCTTCCAGTGCTGCCAGAACCGGCGCCGGCGCATTGGCCAGTCGTTCGCGGGCAGCGCTCAACACTTCACGCCCGCCACACAGATCAACCAGCGCACGCAGCATGCCGGACAAGTCGGCCGGCAAGCCTTCGGTCAAGGTAATGACCTCGTCGATGGCTTTGCGTTGCAGCGCATCGAACAACTGCTGTTCGACTTCACCGGACAGACCGGCGGCACGCGCCAGACCACGATAGATGCCGACATGACCAAGGTCCATGTGCACATTCGGCACATCGGCCAGTTGCAGCATGGCCAGCATCAGGCTGATCACTTCAACGTCGCTGCTCGGGCTGGCGTCGCCGTACAACTCGGCGCCCAACTGGATCGGGCTTCGCGAGGACGACAGTGCACGCGGCTGAGCATGCAGCACACTGCCGGCGTAGCACAGACGGCTCGGACCTTCGCGACGCAGGGTGTGCGCATCGATACGCGCCACTTGCGGCGTGATGTCGGCACGGAAACCCATCTGCCGGCCCGATTGCGGGTCGATGACCTTGAAGGTACGCAGATCCAGATCCTGGCCCGCGCCGGTCAGCAGGGATTCCAGGTACTCGATATGGGGAGTCACGACAAACTCGTAACCCCAGCTCTGGAACAGATCCAACACCTGACGACGCGCGACTTCAATGCGCGCCGCTTCCGGTGGCAGTACTTCTTCGATGCCATCTGGCAGCAGCCAGCGGTCTACCGTTGCCATTACGCCATTCCCCTTTGATCCGGGCGGCCAGCCTGCGGGCGAGCCTTGAGTGAAGCAGAAAATGACCGAACCGTTCAAAACGCACGCGCATGAACGACGCGGCGAAAGGCCTGTTAGCGGCTTCGCCCATCACTTTCCTCGAAATACTCTCGGGCCATTCAACCCGATGCCTGCAACAAAAAACAGCAATCAAACGTGCAGACGCAAAAAAGCCGGGAATTTCCCGGCTGCCGCATCATACACACGTTTTCCCAAAGGATCACCCCGCCCGAGGTTTTAGCCGCCGGGCGGAATGATTCAGGTCAACGGCGTATCAAGGCTTGGCCTTTTCCAGGTAGTGGAAAAAGTCGCTGCTTGGGTCGAGGACCAATACGTCGGATTTGTTCGCGAAACTTTCACGGTAGGCGCGCAGGCTACGATAGAAACTGTAGAACTCCTGATCCTGACCGTAGGCCTTGGAGTAGATCGCAGCGGCCTGGGCATCACCATCACCGCGAACCTCTTCGGACTCACGATAGGCTTCAGCCAGCAGCACGCGGCGTTGACGATCGGCGTCGGCACGGATGCCTTCAGCCAGCTCGTTACCCTTGGCGCGGTGCTCGCGAGCTTCACGCTCACGCTCGGTGCTCATACGTTCGAACACACTGCGGTTTACTTCTTTCGGCAGATCGATGGCCTTGACCCGGACATCGACAACTTCGATACCCAGCTCTTTTTCCGCCATTTTGTTCAGCGAAGCAGTGATGTCAGCCATCAGTGCGTCACGCTCACCCGACACCACCTCGTGCAGGGTGCGCTTACCGAACTGGTCACGCAGACCGGATTCCAGACGACGGGACAGGCGCTCGTCGGCGATTTGCTTGAGGCCGGAAGTTGCGGTGTAGAAGCGCTCGGCATCCTTCACGCGCCACTTGGCATAGGCATCGACCATCACGGCTTTCTTTTCCAGGGTCAGGAAGCGCTGTGTCGGTGCATCCAGCGTCATCAGACGTGCGTCGAATTTACGCACCTGGTTAACGTAAGGCACTTTCACATGCAGGCCTGGCTGAACATCGGCCTGAACCACGCGACCGAATTGCAGCAGCACCGCACGCTCGGTCTGAGCCACGATGTAGAAGCAGTTCCAGCCCACCAGTACCACAACAACGCCAACGATCAGGGCGATCAGCGATTTATTGCTCATCAGCGGGTCTCCCTTGTGCGCGACTGCGGCAGGTCAGTGACATGCGGCGTGACGTCCGTGTTGTTGCTGGCGGCAGCCGAACCGGTGACCGGTGCATTGCTGCCCGAACTGTTCTGAATCATTTTGTCCAACGGCAGGTAAAGCAGGTTGCTCTGGCCGTTCTTGTTGCCGGTCACGAGTACCTTGCTGGTATTGCTGAAGACTTCCTGCATGGTGTCCAGGTACAGACGCTGGCGGGTAACCTCAGGTGCCTTGCGGTACTCGGCGACCAGCTTGGTAAAGCGATCGGCCTCACCCTTGGCGCGCGAGACCGTTTCGTCGCGATAACCGTTGGCATCCTCGAGGATGCGCTGGGCCTGACCACGGGCTTCCGGCACGACGCCGTTGGCGTAGGTTTCAGCCTGGTTGCGCGAACGCTGCTCGTCTTCACGGGCGCGGATCACGTCATCGAAGGCTTCCTGCACTTCACGCGGTGCCGCTGCGCTTTGTACGTTGACCTGAGTGACGGTGATACCGGTGCGATAGGTATCGAGGAAGCGTTGCAGACGCTCCTTGATTTCGCTGGCCATCAATTCACGACCTTCGGTCAGCACCTGGTCCATGGCGGTGGAACCCACCACGTGGCGCAGGGCACTGTCAGTCGCATGTTGCAGACTGATTTCCGGCTGATCGACGTTCAGCACGAAGTCCTGCAGGTTGCTGATCTTGTACTGCACGGTCAGCGGCACTTCGACGATGTTCTCGTCTTCGGTCAGCATCTGGCCCTGCTTGGTGTACGCACGCTCACGCGTGACGTTTTCCATGTACTTTTTATCGATCGGCGGGAAGTAGATATTCAGGCCCGGGCCAACAGTCTCGTAGTACTTGCCGAAGCGCAGCACCACGGCTTGCTCCTGCTCGTCCACCACGTAGACCGCGCTGTACAGCCAGACAGCCGCCAGCACGACGAGGCCGATGCCGAGCAGACCGCCGAAGCCGCCACCGCTCCTGCCCGAACCACCGCCGTCATCACCACCGCGTTTCTTACCACCACCGAACAACCCGTTCAGGCTTTCCTGCAGCTTTCGGAAGGCCTCGTCGAGATCCGGTGGCCCCTTGCGGTCGCCGTTATTGCGGCGTTTGCCACCCCAAGGATCCTGATTATTCGAGTTGCCACCCGGCTCATTCCAAGCCATAGCGCTCTCCATCTGATAAAGCAAAGACGCACCCACGGCGCGCCGACCAATGCTACAGAATGCCTGCCGTTACGGCACAACCGCTTCTTCAGGCTTTTATTGCAAAGTGTGTTGCTCGATGAACTCCATCGGCTGCAATCCTTCGCGGCTTACCAGTCGATTCAACTCGACCCGGGGCAAACGAACGGCCAGCAGGCTGATGCCTTCTTCGTCATGCTCTTCTTTCTGCACCGCACCGAGTTCGAAAAACTGCGCACGCAGTCGGGCGAATCGTTGCGGCAAGCGCAATGTACCGATGAACAAATCACTGCCGAGCAATTCGGCAATGGCTTGTTCAAGCAATTCCAGACCACTGCCATCACGCGCCGAAAGCCAGACCCGCTGGGGCTTGCCGTTTTCGTCGCGCTGGATTTGTGGCTCAACGCCTTCAAGCAAATCGAGTTTGTTATAGACCTCGAGTATCGGCAAGTCCTGGGCACCAATCTCGCCCAGCACCACCATCACCTGCTCGATCTGCAACATGCGATCCGGCTCGGCCGCATCGATCACGTGCAACAACAGGTCGGAGTTGGCCGACTCTTCGAGAGTAGACCGAAATGCTTCGACCAGCTTGTGCGGCAGGTGACGAATGAAGCCTACCGTGTCCGCCAGAACAATCGGCCCCAAGTCGTCCAGATCCAGACGGCGCAGGGTCGGGTCCAGCGTGGCGAACAACTGGTCGGCCGCGTACACGTCGGATTTCGTCACATTGTTGAAGAGTGTCGATTTGCCGGCGTTGGTATACCCCACCAGAGACACGGTCGGAATATCGGCACGGGAACGGCCACGTCGCGACTGCTCGCGCTGGCTGCGCACCTTCTCCAACCGGCCCTTGATCTGGCGCAGGCGGACCCGCAGCAAACGCCGGTCGGTTTCCAGTTGGGTCTCACCTGGGCCGCGCATGCCGATGCCGCCACCCTGACGCTCAAGGTGAGTCCAGCCGCGAACCAGGCGCGTGCTCATGTGGTCAAGCTGGGCCAGTTCGACCTGGAGCTTGCCTTCATGGGTACGGGCGCGTTGGGCGAAAATATCGAGAATCAGACCGGTACGGTCGATCACGCGACACTCGAAAACACGTTCGAGGTTACGTTCCTGACTGGGCGTGAGGATGTGATTGAAAATCACCAGATCGGCTTCTTCAGCCTTGACCAGGTCGCGCAGTTCCTCGACCTTGCCGCTGCCGATCAGAAATTTGGCGGTTGGCCGATGACGCGGTACGTTAAAAAACGCAACGGTCTCGGCGCCCGCCGAATTAGCCAATTCCTGAAACTCCTGCGGATCTTCGCGCGCCTCAGGGTCCTGTCCATCCAAGTGAACGAGGATCACTCGCTCACCACCACCGTGGCGCTCAAAGAACAAAGGAGACTCCTATCAGGCGTTACCTGGCTCAGCGTCACCTGCTTCGGATTCGGTTGCGCTAGGCAGACGAATTGGACGAACCGGCACTACTGTCGAGATAGCGTGTTTGTAAACCATCTGGCTTACGGTGTTTTTCAGCAGGATCACGAACTGGTCGAACGACTCGATCGTGCCTTGCAGTTTGATACCGTTGACCAGGTAGATGGAAACCCCAACTTTCTCTTTACGTAAAGTATTCAAGTAAGGGTCTTGTAGCGAATGCCCTTTTGACATGTGCCGCACTCCTTTAAGGATTCAATAATAAAAAATAGGTAATTCAGATGGCTTTGGCCGCCACACCCCCAAGGATAGACGGCAATTGCAAGGACTCAGCTCAATATGGAGATGGTCCCAAGGTATTTCAAGGCGCGTGGCAGATTGTCGCAATCAAGACTGTCCAGCCAGTGTATATCTTCCCAGCTGCGCAGCCAGGTGAACTGGCGTTTGGCCAATTGGCGCGTGGCGATAATGCCGCGCTCCTGCATTTCGGCCAACGTCAGCTTGCCATCCAGGTAGTCCCAGACTTGGCGGTAGCCTACCGCACGTATAGACGGCAACCCCGAATGCAGGTCACTTCTTTTACGCAGGGCTACGACCTCGTCGAGGAACCCCTGTTCCAACATATTTGTGAATCTTTGTTTAATGCGCTCGTGCAATACCTGACGATTCGCCGGGGCAATGGCCAAGTTCGCGACAGTATAGGGCAATTGTTGCAGTCCCGAAGCGGCTGCTTCAGTACTTTGCGCAGATTGTTGCTGACGCAGCTCGGTCATGCTCTGACCGCTGACTCGATAAACTTCCAGCGCGCGACTCAAGCGCTGCGGATCGTTCGGGTGAATGCGCGCCGCTGACACCGGGTCAATGCTCGCCAATTGATCGTGCAAGGCTTGCCAACCGAGGCGTGCAGCCTCTTCTTCGATCTGCGCGCGGACATCGGCATCGGCCGCTGGCATATCCGCCAGACCTTCGACCAAAGCCTTGTAATAGAGCATCGTACCGCCGACCAGCAGCGGAATTTTTCCGCGCGCGGTGATCTCGGCCATGGCTTGCAGGGCATCGCGACGGAAATCCGCAGCCGAATAAGCCTCAGCCGGGTCGAGAATATCGATCAAGCGGTGCGGATATTCGGCCAGCAGTTCTTTCGAAGGCTTGGCCGTGCCAATGTCCATGCCGCGATAGACCAGCGCTGAATCGACACTGATCAACTCGCACGGCAGCACCTTGGTCAGCTCGATGGCTAGATCGGTCTTGCCCGCAGCGGTCGGGCCCATCAGGAAAATCGCTGGAGGAAGCTGGCTCATCAACGACCGCGCAGAAACAGTTTGTCCAGATCGTCCAGGCCCAATTGGGTCCAGGTCGGTCGGCCATGGTTGCATTGACCGCTGCGCTCGGTGTTTTCCATGTCACGCAGCAGGCCGTTCATTTCCGGCAGGGCCAGGCGCCGGTTGGCGCGAATCGCGCCGTGACAGGCCATGGTGCCGAGCAACTCGTTGAGGTGTGCCTGAATCCGGTCGCTGGTGCCGTACTCCATCAAGTCCGACAGGACATCGCCGACCAGACGGTTGGCTTCGGCCTGTTTCAACAACGCCGGGATTTGGCGGATCGCCAGGGTTTCCGGGCCCAGACGCTGCAGCTCGAACCCCAGACGCTGGAACCATGCCGCGTGCTCTTCAGCGCAATCGGCCTCGCGCTGGCTAACGGCCAGGGATTCCGGCACCAACAATGGCTGCCCACTGAGGCCCTCGCTGGCCATGGCGATTTTCAGGCGTTCGTACATGATCCGCTCGTGAGCAGCGTGCATGTCCACCAGCACCAGCCCTTGGGCGTTTTCGGAAAGAATGTAGATACCTTTCAACTGCGCCAAGGCATAACCCAGCGGAGGAATATCTTCCTGCCCGGCCGGCAGCGCGTTGGCATTAGCCTCAGGCAGCGGCGCGAAAAACTCGCGATACGCAGCCTGAGCCTCGGCAGCCGGCGGTACCGCTGATTGTGGGCGTGGCGTGTATTGATACTGGTAAGCCCCGCCAGCGCTGGCGCCGGACGAGGTATTGAACGCCGGTTGTGCCTGCGGTTGCTCCAGCAGCGCATTGGCCGCCAGACGCATTTCACCCTGCGGACCGAACTCACCGGCATCGAGGCCCGTTGGCCGCACAACAGCTGTGGCCACGGAACCGGCAAGCTGATCTTCCGGACGCACGTCGCCCAAAGCACGGTGCAACGTGCCATAAAGGAAGTCATGCACCATGCGCCCGTCACGGAAGCGCACTTCGTGTTTGGTCGGGTGCACGTTGACGTCGACCGCCGCCGGATCAACTTCAAAAAACAGCGCAAACGTCGGGTGACGGCCGTTGAACAGCACGTCGCGATAGGCCTGACGCACGGCGTGAGCCACAAGTTTGTCGCGCACCGCCCGGCCATTCACAAAGAAATACTGCAGATCCGCCTGACTGCGGTTGAAGGTCGGCAAACCAACCCAGCCCCACAGGTGCAAGCCGTTGCGCTCGATCTCGATCGGTAGCGCCTGCTCGAGAAAACCCGAACCGCAGATCGCCGCCACACGCCGGGCGCGGGCCGCGTCATCGTGGGCTTCGTGCAGGCTGAGAATGGTCTTGCCGTTATGCCGCAGATGGAAAGCCACGTCGAAACGCGCCAACGCCAGACGCTTGATCACTTCTTGCAGGTGATCGAACTCGGTTTTTTCGGTCTTGAGGAATTTGCGTCGCGCCGGGGTGTTGAAGAACAGGTCGCGAACTTCCACGGAAGTGCCGACCGGATGCGCTGCCGGTTGCACCCGAGGTGCCATGTCGCGGCCTTCGGTTTCGACTTGCCAGGCTTGATCGGCATCGCGAGTACGCGAGGTCAGCGTCAGGCGCGCCACGGAGCTGATCGAGGCCAGCGCCTCACCCCGGAAACCGAGGCTCATCACCTGCTCAAGGTCTTCCAGGTTGCGAATCTTGCTGGTGGCGTGACGGGCCAGGGCCAGCGGCAGGTCATCGGCAGAGATGCCGCTGCCATCGTCACGCACCCGCAGCAACTTGACCCCGCCCTGCTCGACATCGACATCAATACGCTTGGCGCCGGAATCGAGGCTGTTTTCCAGCAGTTCCTTGATCACCGAGGCCGGACGTTCAACCACCTCACCGGCGGCGATCTGGTTCGCCAGCCGTGGGCTGAGCAGTTCGATGCGGGCAGCAGCGTTCAGCACTTCGTTCATTCTTTGGACGCCAGTTCGGTGCCAGGAATGGTCAAGTGCTGACCGACTTTCAGTTCATCGCTTTTCAGATTGTTGGCAGCGCGCAGCGTGGCCGGCGACACCTGATAGCGCACGCCGATCATCGCCAGCGTTTCACCCGGACCGACGCGATGATCGCGCGGGCCTTGAGCGATCTTGCCGGAATCACGCAGCCAGGCGATGTAAGTGCCCGGTGGCGGGTTCTGCTGGAAGAACTGGCGCACGCCGCTGCTGATCGAACGGGCCAACGCTTGCTGGTGGCTCGATGCCGAGAGCTTGTTGGCTTCGTTGGCGTTGGAGATAAACCCGGTTTCGACCAGAATCGACGGGATGTCCGGCGACTTCAACACCATGAACCCGGCCTGCTCCACGCGCTGTTTGTGCAGCGGCGTGACGCGGCCGATGTTGGTCAGGACTTTCTGGCCGACGTTGAGGCTGGAAGTCAGCGAGGCGGTCATCGACAGGTCGAGCAATACGCCGGCGAGCATGCGGTCCTTGTCGTCGAGGCTGACGTTGCCGGCACCACCGATCAAGTCGGAACGGTTTTCGCTGTCGGCCAGCCAACGCGCGGTCTCGGAAGTTGCGCCGCGATCAGACAGGGCAAACACCGAAGCGCCGAAGGCGGCCGCAGACGGCGCGGCGTCAGCATGAATCGAGACGAACAGGTCGGCGCCTTTCTTGCGAGCGATTTCGGTACGGCCGCGCAACGGGATGAAGTAGTCGCCGGTACGGGTCAATTCGGCACGGAAGCCTTTCATGCCGTTGACCTGACGCTGCAGTTCGCGAGCGATCTGCAGCACTACGTCTTTCTCACGCTGACCGCGCGAACCGGATGCGCCCGGGTCTTCGCCACCGTGGCCGGCGTCGATCACCACAATAATGTCGCGCTTGCCGGCCGGGGCTGGCGGCAACTTGATTGCCGGTTCGGTCGGGGTTACCGGCACCGCTGGCACAGTCGCGACCTGCGGCGTCGGCGCAGGCGGCGGTGCGGCGTCGGCCGGGTTATCGAACAGGTCGACCACCAGGCGGTTGCCGTACTGCGCGTTCGGCGCCAGCGAGAAGCTTTTCGGGGTGACGGCTTTTTTCAGGTCGATGACCACGCGCAGATCAGTCGGCGTACGCTGGGCCGAGCGCATTGCGGTGATCGGCGTGTTTGCGGTCTGCACATTCAGCGGTGCACCGAGGGTGGCACCGTTGATGTCGATCACCAGACGATCCGGCGCGGTCAGGGTAAACACGCTGTGCTGCACCGGGCCGCTCAGGTCGAAGACCAGTCGCGTGTTATCCGGCGCCCGCCACAGGCGCACGCTATTGACCTTTGAATCGGCCACGGCGTTGACAGTCACTGCCATCAACAACAGTCCAGCGGCAGCCACCAACGCGCGAAAGCGCATACCTAACCCCATCATTTAATTGGATTCCAACGCCAAAGCGGCACACCAGGCCTCGCCACGCGAGCCCTGGGATAAAATTTTCAGCGAACGCCCGCTGTCTTGCGGGCTAATGGTAATGGTCAGGTCAGGCTTTGGCAAAAAGCCTGCACCTTTATCGGGCCATTCGATCAGGCACATCGCGTCGTCTTCGAAGTAGTCGCGGATGCCGAGAAACTCCAGTTCTTCCGGATCGACCAGGCGATACAGGTCGAAGTGGAAGGCGCGGATCTCACCGATTTCGTAGGGTTCAACCAAGGTGAAGGTCGGACTTTTTACCGCACCAACATGGCCCAAGCCGCGAATGATGCCCCGCGACAGGGTGGTTTTGCCCATGCCCAGATTGCCTTCGAGAAAAATCAGGCCATGGCCCTGGGTCACGCGGGCGATCCGTGCGCCAAAGTCGCTCATGGCCTGTTCATCGGCCAGGTACAGGGTTACTTCAGACACGGTGCTTGCTCCTCCAACAACTGACGAATGGCTGGAATCAGATCACTGGCCGCCAGCCCACGGCCGAATTTTCCTTGTTGCTGACCGGCATTGGCGTGCAGCCAGACCGCCAGACACGCCGCATCAAAACCGGTCATGCCCTGCGCCAGCAGCGCACCGGTCAAACCGGCCAGTACGTCGCCGAGTCCTGCAGTGGCCATGGCCGGATGACCTTGGTGACAAAGCGCCAAACGGCCATCGGGATGCGCAATCAGGCTGCCTGCGCCTTTCAACACCACCACTGCTGTATATTTTTTGCTCAGCGCCAACGCTGCCGCGGGACGATCCGCCTGCACGTCGGCGGTGCTGATGCCCAGCAAACGCGCTGCTTCGCCCGGATGCGGGGTGATCACGCAATCCTTGGGCAATTGAACGAAATCACTCGCCAGCAAGTTCAGTGCGTCGGCATCCCACACTTGCGGCAATGCCGCGTTGGCCGCCGCCGACAGTAATGCGCGGCCCCAACTGGCCTGGCCGAGGCCAGGACCGACGACCAGCGTCGAGACTTTTTCCAGCAAACCCATCAACTGATTGGCCGAAGAGGTGCCAAGAACCATAGCTTCCGGCACACGGGTAAGGGCTGCTGGCACATGCTCGGGACGGGTCGCCAGCGAAACCATGCCCGCGCCGCTGCGCAGAGCCGTTTCGGTACTGAGCAGGATCGCCCCGCCAAATCCGTGATCGCCACCGATCAGCAGCACATGGCCAAAACGGCCCTTGTGCGACGCCGGCGCGCGCGGCGCCAGTCGAGGAAGATTAGCGGCATTGAGTCGCTGGGCGCGGACAGGAATGTCACGGTAAGTTTCCGCTGGCGCCTGCAAATCGTTGAACAGCAGCGCGCCGACATGATCCGCCGCGTCACCGGTGAAAAGCCCAAGCTTCAGACCAATAAAGGTCACCGTAAGATCGGCACAGACCGCGACACCCAGCGCTCGCCCAGTGTCGGCACACAATCCGGAAGGGATATCGACCGCAGCAACCGGCAAACCACTGACGTTGATCGCATTGATCGCGGCGGCATACGGCTCACGCACGTCGCCGCTCAGGCCGGTGCCGAGCAGGGCATCGAGGATGACCCCGCGCAACTCACTGTCAGCGCTCCAGCCCTGAATCGCCACACCGTGCGTCGAGGCCTCGGCATGGGCTGACGCCGCGTCGCCCTGCAATTGCCGGGGATCACCGACCGCCAACACCCGCACAAGCAACCCGGCTCGCTGGGCCATGGCCGCGACCAGATAACCGTCTCCCGCATTGTTGCCATGCCCGGCCAGCACCGTCAGTTCAGTCGCCGAAGGCCACTGTCGCACCAATGCGCGCCACGTCGCATGGGCCGCGCGCTGCATCAATTCGAAGCCCGGCGTACCGGCAGCAATCAGCCGTGCATCGAGTTCGCGCACCTGTGCGGCGCCATACAGCGCGTCGGGTAATTCATCTTTCGTATGCGGCATGCGTCTTCGGGCTCCGATGTCTGGCAGAATTATACGCACCTCAGCTCCGGTTTCTCTCGCCTCATGTCCGCCATCACCACAGACCTGCCCGCCCTCGCCCAATCGATCAAGGATTGGGGCCGCGAGCTGGGCTTCCAGCAAGTCGGCATCAGCGGCCTGGATCTGGCCGAGCATGAGCAGCACCTCGCGCGCTGGCTCGAGGCCGGCTACCACGGCGAAATGGACTACATGGGCGCCCATGGCAGCAAACGCTCGCACCCCGAAGAACTGGTGCCGGGCACGTTGCGCGTGGTCTCGCTGCGCATGGACTACCTGCCCGGCGACACGCAAATGGCGCAAATGCTCGCGCAACCGGAAAAAGCCTACGTGTCGCGTTATGCGTTGGGCCGCGATTACCACAAATTGATCCGTAAACGTGTGCAGCAATTGGCCGACAAGATTCAGGCGCAGATCGGCCCGTTCGGTTTCCGCGCGTTTGTCGACAGCGCCCCGGTGTTGGAAAAAGCCATCGCCGAACAGGCCGGGCTGGGCTGGATCGGCAAAAACACTCTGGTGCTGAATCGCAAGGCCGGCAGTTATTTCTTCCTGAGCGAGTTGTTTGTCGATCTGCCCCTTCCGGTGGATGAACCACACAGCACTGAACATTGCGGCCGCTGCACCGCGTGCCTCGACATTTGCCCGACCAATGCTTTCGTCGGTCCCTACGTGCTGGACGCGCGGCGCTGCATTTCCTATCTGACCATCGAGCTGAAAACCGCAATCCCCGAGGATCTGCGGCCGCTGATTGGCAATCGCGTGTTCGGCTGCGATGACTGCCAGATCGTCTGCCCGTGGAACCGCTTCGCCAAGCCCTCAGGGGAAAGCGATTTCAAGCCACGGCACAACCTCGATAATGCCGAGTTGGCTGAGCTGTTTTTGTGGGACGAAGAGAAGTTTTTGAGCAGCACTGAAGGTTCGCCGTTGCGGCGGGCGGGGTATGAGCGCTGGTTGCGGAATCTGGCGGTAGGATTGGGCAATGCGCCTTCAACGATTCCGGTGCTGGAAGCGTTGAAGGCTCGACGGGATTATCCGTCAGAGTTGGTCAGGGAGCATGTGGAGTGGGCGCTGGAACGGCACTCCAGACTTTCGAATGCATAAAGGGCAAGCAAAATACTAAGCCGCTCACATGCGCGTTGTATCAATGCTTTTAGCCGTTTTCATCATTGTGTTGGTCTGCCCGTCGGACAAATGGCCGCCCGCCTGCAAGACTTTGCAAACTCGCTGTTTACTGTCCTCTAGAAGGTAAATACGCTCCCCACGTCCTTTCGTCTTCGCAAAAAAAACATGCGTTACTTTTCTTCCAGCGCCGACGGGGCCGAACTCCTCGTACAGCATCTCGGACTCCGCCGCTGCTTGGCTGGCGGACTTATTGCTTTCCACGAGCTTGTAGAAACCTTTAGCCCTCTCCTCATTAATTTCAGACACGAAATTGTCTTTTTTGGCCCTATGCAATTGCCAAGGTTCGTCCGGCACTGTCTCCACGGGCGCATTGGCTTTTTTGGCCGCTGCCTTGGCGCCTTTTCCACCCTTCTTTAAATATTGCCCCGCTTTGCCTGCCCCCTTGCCACTGAGCCCTTGGCTAAAGGCTGAAGCCATCTTCCTGCCAGCATTCACAGCAGCTTTTGCACCTGCCGCCATACCTGCACCCAGCGAAGCCAGCCCAAGACCAAAACTGATCCAGCCCAATATCTCGCCTGCTTGAGAACCCGGTGCCAGCTCATTGGCCAGCTCGCTGGCGATACCCGCCAAACCTGAAGCAACCGCCAGCCCCAATGCCGCCACTGCCCATGGCGTCGCCGCGCCCATCGTTAGTACGCTGGCCACAACCCCGAGAATACTGAGTCCGATGCCCAGGATCGTTTGCCAGGATATATGTCCGGTAGGGTCAACACGATTGACAGGGTCGCCCAGGCAATAACTGTAGGCATTCAATCCGCCCGCGCCGAACGGGCTCATGCTGTCGGGGGCGAGAAAACGCATCAGTGTCGGACTATAGGCTCTGTAACCGTTACCCAGCAGATACAACCCGGTCACCGGATCCAGCTGCTCGCCGTTGAACCCTGCCAGGCTGAACAGTCCACCTTCGGCAGGGCGATGCCCGTAAGGGCTGTAGGCGCAATCGGTGAGCTGTTCCTTGCCCAGCGTTGCCAGCACGCTTTGCTGCTGGTCGGTACAAAACAGCTGCGCGCCGGCGTTCGAACCGAGTTGCTGTTGCCCCACAAGCGCTCCACCGTGACGCACAAAACTGGACGAATTTTCACCACTCACCTCATTGGCGACCCGGCCCGCATGGTAGTAACGCTGCGTAATCACCTTGTCGGGTTGCGACAGTTCGACCAGATCGTCGAAGCCGTCGTAATGGTAGCCACGAATGACTGATCCCCCTGCGCTGGACAATTGCTCAAGACGTCCGAATGCGTCATAGGCCAGGGTTCGCGCCTGGTCGTCCTTGATCATCCTGCCGTTGGCGTCGTATTCCAGTGTCACTGCCGGTGGATAGTCGGCATGGGAATGTTTGACTGCACTGAGCTGTACAGGATCAGGATTGTCATAACTGAAGGTGGTCAGATTCATGCCCAGCGGGAACTTCGTCTGCACGGTCAGAATGTTATCCAGCGCATCGAAGGTGAACGTCTGCCGGACAATTTCCTTGCCATACGGATCGCGGGGCTTTTGGGTGCCAGCACAGTCGTACTGGATCAGTCGCCCGCGCACATCGTAGGTGAATTGTTCGTCGCGCAATAGTTGCGTGCCGCGCCTGGAGACTTTCTGCGCCAGTTTGCCGGCAAGCGTGTAAGTCGATTCCAGCGTCTGGTCGGGCTGGCCCTGAATCTCGAACGTACGACGGGTTTCACGACCGATATCGTCATAGGCAAACCGGGTGATCATCTGCCGCTTGGTCGACGTTTCTTCGGTTTTCGTCCAGTCCAGCATCCCCGTCTGGATGGCGTAGTGGAATTCGGTTTTCAACGAGCCCTGTGAGGTGGATAGCAGGCGGCCGTGCTTGTCGTATTCGGATCGGCTTTCGGCTCCGAGTACATCGACATGGGTGATCGGTCGTCCCTGCAGGGACCAGGTACTGGACGTTGATTTTGTGATAGCGCCGAAGGTCGTCGTTTCGGATTTGAGGCGTCCGGAAGGGTAATAGGTAAAGCTGCGCTCCCTGCCGTTTTCGGTACAGGCCAAGGGATTGCCACTGGCGGGGTCGTAAGTCAGGTTCGTGAGCAATGCACCTGACTTGCGCTCCGTCAGCACACCGCCCAGATCGCGCAAATAAGTGAATTCGGTTTTTGTGCCATCAGCACTCTTGTACCACTGCGGCTGAGTGAAGCCCGCTTCATAACCCGCCTCGGACTTTCGTCCGCCTACGGTACTTTGTATCAAACGATCCAAACCATCATAAGTTTGCTGCCCCAACACCGTGTCACCGACCTTGATGCCGATCGGTAGCCCGGCATCGCTATGTTCGGCGTAGTCGGTCACCACCGTATTGGAATCAGGCAGGACAATGCGGATTATCCGGTCAAAAACGTCGTATTCATATCGAGTGATATTGCCGACAGGATCTGTCTCGCTGGTTGTGCGCCCCAACCCATCATAGGTGTAAACGATTTTGCCGAGACTCTTGCTCTTCAGATTGAAGCTCTCGACACTCAGCGGTTTACCGAAGTCATTGACGAGGGTGAGTGTCTTGCCCATCCCCTGGAGCCAATGGGTTTGCTGGCGAAGAACCGGATTCGCCTCGCTGTGTTCGATACGCCCGTCGGCATGCAGCGTCTTGCTGACCTGGCCCCAGGAATCGAATTCGTAGCGGGTACTGACCGGATAAGGCTTGCCGTCACGCCAATCGGTCAGCGTCACTTTCACCGTGTGACCGACCGAATCATGCAGGGCAGAATAAATCGTGCGAGCCTGAATAAGCCCGTCCTTGTCAGGATGGTCGCAGTCCTTTTCCTGAACGGTGATCACCCGCTCCAGGCCGTCATAATTCACACGTTGCTCACCACCGACGGGATCCGTGGTCACCATGGTCGCCGGTTGCTGTTTACTGGCGGCCAGATAGGCAAACTGGGTAGCGGCCGCATAAGGGCTCCCGGAAGCAACCGTTTTGCGCACTGCCCGGCCGATGGCGTCGTATTCATGTTCGACGTGCTCGCCATCGACACCGACCTCTGACATCAGTAATCCGGTCAGCGTCGAAAGCACTTTCTCACTGGTCTGTAGCGCACCGTCGAATCCACATGTGCTGGACTTGACTCGCAACCTGTCACCCTCGAGTTCATAGGAAAACCCGGTAGAGGTTTTTTTCTCATTGAGGGTGATACTTTGCTGTTTCGTGGCACCGTGCTTGAGTGGGTCCTTGGGCGTATCCAGATAGCTGCGTTCGGTTTTCGAGCGTAAGACTTCAACATCTGCCACAACTTCGTAAAAACGTTCCGCAACCGGCAACACGAATGCCAGCTCCGCCCCCTCCAGTGCAGTATGCAGCGCATAGTCGTAGTACGTGACAGTCGAAGCCCCACCCGACGCGGCAGCGGTAACCGTTCTCTTTTTCGGGAACCTTGAGAAACCCAGCGGATCCTCTGGGCAATTGTCTCCACCACCTACCGGATAAAATTCCGTCGAAGTCGTCACCCCACTTGGCTCAATGTGTTTGAGCAAGTTGCCTTCGCCATCGAACTCGGTGACGGTGGTTTCCACACGCTGCTGTTGGGTGCGTCGATCGAGGTGAGTCACCGTATGGACTTTCGGCATACGAAACTGAGCAGCCTGCTCATTGAAAGGCTTGGTGACGGAGCAGTGATACTCGGTGGCGGTGGCGATCTGGGCGTCACCGCAGGTTGTAACCTCAGCCACCAACAGATGGAACTTGTTGTAGGTGCGTTTAATGCGCGTATGCACTTTGCCGCTCAGTAACAACTGCTCGTCCGAGGTATAGACATAGTGGCCGGGCGCCAGATAGAGCGGGTCCAGGTCATTATCCTTGGCAGGGAGGAGGCCCTGCCCAAGGAAGTTATGGTCGGAGTACGTGTATGTCTTGCAGAGTCTGGGTTGGCCGCGCCCTGGGTAGATATCGTGCGCGATAACAAACGGCAGTGTCTGTTCCGCGCCATTTACGAAGCTATGACCTTGCCGCTTGTAGCGAATGATTTCTACGCCGCGTAGCGGATTGACGACTCGGTGCAAATAGCTGCCCTCGTCGATGACTTCATATTCCAGCTCCCAACCTTTACCTACCGGAAGCTCGATTGCCGTTACCCGAGCGTTTTTCAAGATCAACTTGTAGTCGGAACTGGAAGAGGTATCGGGATACCGGGTCAACGTTACCTGACCTGCATTGCGGGTGATTTTCAGCAGGCATTGTTTGGCGTCACGAACTTCGGCCAACCTGGGGAACTGGTTGAACATCTCGTGCTTCAACGCGATGCTTACACCGTTCGCCGCGATTATTTTTTCCGCTACGGCGACCTGAGTGCCAGCCAGGACCTTGAGCAGTTCACGCCGACCATCCTTGTATCGAACTTCATAGCGCCCTGCTCCGGTCACCAGCACCTTTGCCGTTTGCAGTTTCATTTCCTTGAACTTCAAACCGGTGGACGTTTCCACAGCCTTGTAACGCTCACCGTTGGACAGCGTCATGACTTTGCTGCGCAAGTCGTAATGGGTCAGGGTCAAAGACCAGCCAATGCCAAAACCAGAGTCCGCCTGGTTGAGCGGATTGAAACCCATTGAAAGTGCAAGCTCAGGACCATTGAGATCCGCCGAGTGCAACTTTCCTAACGAAAACGAGCACGTATACATGCCGGTGCGGGGATCAACACCTCCGGAGACAAATTCACCGAAGTTGAAAGCATTTGAATGAACAGCGGCAGATAAATTACTTTCCATTGAAAAACGTCCTTTTATTTCAAGATCCAGATATTGACTCGTAAACTTGGCCAGCAAACATCGCTGACCACATTATGAAATCAGACAATCTGTTTCATTGGTCGCTTGGACTCACCCAGAATAAAAGTGCGCTGCTCTTTATTACCTTCGATACACAGCCTGTGTACCGAGCCAAACTCATCGATCACTGCAAACTCGAATGAACCCTCGCTTTCCCGCCCCACTTGCAGGTCAGCGGAAATATATTGAACAAGCGTCAGTTGCCCAGGCACATTGTTGATCGGCACGTTCATGATACCGAGGGGACTGCGGAAATTTGCTTTCAGGCCGTAGATGGGTGCCATGTAACCGTAAAAGTTTCTGCGCCCGTCGCGAGTACCAGGAATGTTTCCGGAGGCATAGACTTGCACCGCATCTTCGGAATCATAAGGATCAAGTTTTACCTCACTGCTGTACCAGTCAAACAGGTGAATCTGCCTGCCGTCCGCGTGCAGCCCAATGTGATGACTTTGAACCCAGTCATATTGTGCTTTCTGCTGTCTGCTACCATATTCATTGAATGTAAAGCTCTTCAGCGAATATTCTTTCGGCGGAATTGCCTCCAGCGTAACACTGCTGTCAAAGCCGATTCCGTTACTTCGCAATAACACGCCATCCACGAGAATTTCGGCGGCCACTTCCATGATTCCGGGCCTGGTGGCCGAAACCCAAAACTGGAAAATCTGCACGGGATCAGAGTCGTCACTTATCCGATTGTGCGTGGCACGTGGTACTTCGGTAATCCGCGGTGCACCGCCCGACATTTCGTGAGCATAACGATTTTCCTGCAGCGATACATTCCAGTCGCCTTCCAGAGGGCGCGCGCCGTTATAGGCGATCAACCGCAGTGATTGCAGGGCGGGATGCCCATACAGAGATGCGCCATCGCCATTGTTATCGATCCCGTGCAGAAGCACCAAAACACGCACCTGCATGCGCCCGTTGGCATAAAGCACTTTATGCTGGCCCGACCTTGTGGCATCGAGTTTAACTTCGATACGGGAAATACCAATTTGCTCATCAAACATTTATCAATACCTTGCTGATTAATACACTTCGCCCTCTAAGGACCCAGCAAACTATTGACGCTCGCTTTAAATAAGAACAGCCGCGACATTCGACAAATTATGAGAAAGTAATATTTCAACATCAACCCCAACAGCTCTCACAAATGCTAATACATTCAACAATCGCAGACCACATCAAGCGAACTTCAACCACACTCCGCCTGCCCCTTTGATTTCAGCACTCAACAATCTGCTCCCCTCCTGACCTCAACTGCACAGAATCAAAAGAGGAGCCAACGGGCAGTTTATTCTTGTCAGGTTATGTTAGAAAAACAAAGGAGCGGTTACTTCCACCAATATTCAGTCACTGTCTAAACCTGTCGAGAATCCGCTTTCCGAGGACTCGCTATCGGAGTCAGACTCGAAAACCACCTCCTCCGTCTGGATTTCCACCTTCCGATCCATACTGGAGTTTTCAAGATACTGACTAATCCGTTGCCTTGACGCGTCACTCAGCGGATTATTCAATAAACCAATGAACAGATCCTGTGTATCGGGAATCTCGAACAATTCATATCCCACGTCAGAAATATTATTATCATGCAATGCCACAACCCCCAGTTTCCTGAGCGAATCTATGCCTGAAGGAACGCTGGAAAGATGTGCGTTGCTCAGCATTAATCCGGTTAAACCGGCCATGTAGCCTACATGCGGAACAACTGTCAGAGGATTGTTTGCCAGATTCAATCGGGTCAGCGTTTCGATTCTGGACAATCCTTCAACTGTGACCTCGGATAGTTTTAGCGAGCACCCATCCAGCGTAAGTTCGCTTAACTGGCGCATTTGAAATATTCCTGACGGGAATCCTTCCATTTTTATACCAACGACTCCCAAATATTGAATATTCGGAAAGCTGTCGAGAAACGCACCTATCCGTGCACCCGGTTCATTTGCGGTCAATATCAACTCTGCTACATATTCAAATCGGGCGGACAACGTTGGTAACTCACCCGAAAAATCAACATAGTGAGAAAAATAATAATCCCCCTCGCCCCACCTCGAAACCGACTTGCGCTGCCAGATATCTTGCAGCTTTGCGCTGAACTTCTCGCGAGCCAGGCGTCGTTCGGCAAGCGTCGACGCGCCCTCTGGTTCCGACGTCCGCGTATGAGGTGATGCCCCTTCGGCAGTCCATATCGCCAATTCATTACGCAATGTCACAAATTCTTTTTCCAGGCGCAGCAATACGCCGGAAGGATCACTCTTCAAGCGCTCAGTGATAAATGCCGTCACCTCCTGATCTGGAAGATGCGGATAAAGATCACGCACACGGTCGGCAACGGACTTGGTCGATGTCAGGTTGTTGTCGCCGCCGCCTCGCAACTGCCCCGTTTGCCGGTGTTGTGCAGTGGCAGGATCAACGGTAACCGCAAGCGGCGCCATCCCCAACAACTCACTCACGGTTTGGCGTGATGGCAACGGCTGCGCACGGACCCACTGTTGCAACGCCGCACCACCAACTTCTGTCACACCCAGCAACTGACGATGCCCGGGCGACAACAGAAACCAGATGGTTGAATACAGGTCCTTCGATTTCCGAGGTGATTGGGCGTCGCGGCTCTGGAGGACATAGCCATCATCCTGACGGATCAGTATGTGACGAAACGGCGATCGGGCCTCGCCGATAGCGCTCAGGACATGCCCGTCCATCGTCCCTTGGCGAATCTCGACACGCGTTTGCCGCGGCCAATTCGCCAGATTTCCGAGCATATGCAGCACTAACCGATCACTGTCCGGGTTGGCTACGGCCTCTAAGTGAATGCCTTCCACGGCCCTTGCCAAGCGAATCTCTCGCAGCGCCACCAACGCCTCTTTCGCCACTCGCTGAGGCATGCCTGGCTGGTTGTGCATATGTAAACGCTCGGCAGCGCTCATATTGCGCCATATCGCCAGCGCAGCCGTTTTCGGTAGATGTGGAAACACCCGGCGCATCCGTAAAGTGTTTTCATCGCAATCGGATTCAAAGGCATCTTCCAGATCCTTGAACCGCCTAAATTGCTCAGGGGCGGCCCCGCGTCCCTGCGCCTGAATCGTCTGATCAAGTTCGAATCGCCTGATGGTGTCCTCCAGTAAAAAAGGCGCAGGGCGGTCATGAATGAGCACATCGCGCAGCACTGATTCATTGACCCCGCTCACGGCCAGCACACGTGCAACCATGGCGGCGGAAAATTGCGCCACGGAACGGCCCATCCGCCGAAAAAGTTCTGCGGTTTGTACTGAGATTGAGTCAGTGAAGGGGGTGACATCGCTGTCCAGCGGCCCCCAGAACCGGCCTTCGTTGTCCGGCTTCAATAGCGGGCCGGAGGGGTCGAGCTCACTGGCCAGCGTGGCGCGAAACAGCCCGCTCTTAGCGTCCAGCACCACTTGCACAACATGGTCATCGGCCACGGCCACGTACTGGCGCTGCTTCACAATCCTGATGCCTTGCGCATCGGTTTCATCGAAGGTTTTGGGTGCAGGTATGCAGTAATCTGCCAGTGAGTACTTCGCGGCATGCATCGCGAACTCATCGATCGCAGATGACCTCGGGTTCACGCTCACTCTGATCGCTGGCGTCACTGCGATCGAGTCAGACCCGAAGGAAACGGGCAACGCTTCGAGGTGATGGGGTATAGGCAGGTGCGGCATTGCTGAAGAGCCGGACGGTGGCCGGCGAGCACCGTCTACGCTGAATTCGTGGGTTTTGATTGGGGCAGGTACAGGTTTGACCTTTGGCGGTTTGCCAGTCATGGCTGCTCATCCTTGAGATATGGCTGCGTTGGCCCCGCATACAGAAGGGCCAACACTCGATATAAGCAAAAGCACTTTGAATGCAATTACCTGATAATTGAACACCACAGCTTATCGGTAGTTACCATGCCAAAAAGCATATATATCTACTACATCCACTGGCATTGCATCAGCGAAGGTGAGTCTTAGCCTCGTTCCAGATATAAATTTCGCTCGTAAAAGTTTACGCGAATCGCCAGCCTATGCTCCGTACCGTGTTCATCAATGGCAAGAAAGTGAAGCTTGTTTCCGTACTTGGAACCTTTACCGGCTTCCGAGTATTCGGACAGGGCTTGCACGACAGTTAGCTCGCCATCGCTCTGAATCTTCACATCATAATGTTCTCGACCCCATGTATGGGCGTCAGGAAAAAAGGTGTATACAAAAGGATCTCCGTTAGCCGGCAAGATCACAGTCACACTTTGTTTTTCAGGGCGAACAAGAATGACCTCCATATAATTGGTTTTTATTTCATTAAGTCTGTTACCCCCCGCAAACTTATGGTCAACGCCTTCTCCTACTCCGTCTACAACCCAATCGACCAGCTTGATCTGCTGCCCTCGCGGATAGAGCCCAAGACGATGGCTCCAGATTCGATTGCCGGGCAATTCATCGCCGCGCCGGGTTTGATACCAGCGAAATTCTTCAATGGAATACGCCGATGGCGGTTGTGCTTCGATGGTTACACTACTGTCATGAACACTGGAGAGTGTCGTTCCATTACTGAGAATCCTCTCACCGTTCAGCGACAGGCGCGCACCAATCTGGGTCGTCCCGGCGCTCGATGAGGATACCCAAAACGTGCGGACCTGCGGATGGACGCTGTCATTTTCCGAATCGTTGTCGGGAGCGTCTCCGGCGGAGGTTGAAGGTCGCGCCTCAATCGTAAACCGCCCTTGATCGGTGCTTGCGGCCCAGCCGTCGCGCAACGTTTTGCCAGTGCTGTAATGAATCAGTTCGATGCTTTCCATTACATCTGCAGGCACGTGCATGGCATTGCCGTTGGCGTCTATCCCGGAAACCAAAACTTGTACTTTCACCTGCATCCGGCCATTTCCAAACAGCGACTTGGTGCGAGTATTGTCGCTCGCATCAAACTTGACCTTCATAATGGCAAGGCCTGCGAGTATGGGCGCAGTGGTTTGCTGATCGTGTGTAGCATCCATGCTTTCACTCATGATGTGTTCCTTCGAAGAGTAATATTTAAATGTCGACATCGAAAATATGCCAACAAAAAAATTACAGACCTTTCAAATAAACAGCAAAGCGAAAAATGTAAGAAACATACGCTTGCAAACCTCTAGTGGCTTACAGACTTTTATCTGGCAAACAACTATTCCCGCGACAACCATCAAGGCTCGTCGTTATAAACAAACTTGGGCATTTCCCAATGAAAACGGATGGCCAGCAGACGTAACAAGAATCCGCCGAACAGCGTAATCAGAATGGCTTGTTCACCGGGCACATTCAGATAAAGACACAGCATGTAGCACCACGCTGCAGCGAAGGAGACGCTCGCATACAGTTCGCGGCGAAAGATCAGCGGAATGTCGTTGCAGAAAATATCGCGCAAGATGCCACCGAACACCCCCGTGATCACGCCGCTGACCGACGCCACCAGCATGCCGTGGCCCATTTCCAGCGCGGTCATGCAGCCAATCAGGGTGAACGCCACCAGACCGACGGCGTCGAGCACCAGGAACAGCGAACGCAAGTGGCGCATCCAGCGCGCGGTGAACACGGTGAACATTGCCGCTACCGAAGTCAGCACCAGGTATTCCGGGTGTTTTACCCAGGTCAGCGGATAATGCCCGAGCAGCACATCGCGCACCGAGCCACCGCCCAAGGCTGTTACGCAGGCGATCAGTACCACGCCAAACCAGTCCATGCCGCGCCGCCCGGCAGACAGGGCGCCAGTCATGGCTTCAGCGGTGATGGCGATCAGATAGAGCATCAGCAACATGGTGGCGATCCAGGCAGGAAGGCGCGCAGTCTAGCCATTTCAGTGCGGCACCAAAAGGGGGCAATCGCAATGCCGCCCCCATCGCCAGGCATCAGAACTTGATGAAATGCTTGCGGTAGTGCTGCAACTCGGCGATCGACTCACGGATATCGTCCAGCGCGAGGTGCGTGCTGCCCTTCTTGAAGCTGTCACGCACGTCCGGTGCCCAGCGCGCGGCCAGTTCCTTGAGCGTGGAGACGTCGAGATTGCGATAGTGGAAATAGCTTTCCAGCGCTTTCATGTGGGTATAAAGGAAGCGGCGATCCTGACAGATGCTGTTGCCACAGATCGGCGACTTGCCCTTCGGTACCCATTTTTCCAGGAAGGCGATGGTTTCAGCTTCGGCTTCGGCCATGCTGATTCGGCTGTCACGCACGCGCTGGGTCAGGCCGGAGTTGCCGTGGGTGCGGGTGTTCCACTCGTCCATACGCGCGAGCACTTCGTCACTGTGGTGGATAGCGATCACCGGGCCTTCGGCCAAGGTGTTCAGATCACTGTCGGTGACGATGGTGGCCATCTCGATGATGACGTCGTTTTCCGGATCCAGACCGGTCATTTCCAGGTCGATCCAGATCAGGTTCTGCGGGTTTTGCATATGTCGGCTCCTAGGCAATGCTGCGCAGTTTAGCCTAGGCCGGTGGCCGGGCGTGCTAAACTCGCGGCCGTTTTACCTAATCGCTGCATTCTTCAGACGGAACACCCATGGCCAAACGCCAACTCAATCGTCGTCAAAACTGGCGCATCGAAAAGATTCAGGGCGAGCGCGCTGCACGCGCCGCCAAACGCGAGTCCTCGGCTGTCGAAGCCCTTGAGGGCGGCGACCTGGGCCCGGAACAGACCGGCCTGGTGATTGCCCACTTCGGTGTACAGGTCGAGGTCGAGGCCGTTGACGGTGATCAGGCCGGCCAGGTGTTCCGCTGCCACTTGCGCGCCAACCTGCCTGCGCTGGTAACCGGCGACACAGTCGTCTGGCGTGCCGGCAATCAGGGCATCGGGGTGATTGTTGCGCAACTGCCGCGCACCACCGAACTGTGCCGCCCGGACAGCCGTGGCCAGCTCAAACCGGTAGCCGCCAACGTCGACATGATCGTCATCGTCTTCGCGCCGCTGCCCGAGCCGCATGCCAACCTGATCGACCGCTATCTGGTTGCCGCCGAACACGCTGGCATCCGGCCGCTGCTGCTGTTGAACAAATTCGACTTGATCGACGAGCAGAACGCCCCGGCGCTCAATGCGCTGCTGGCGGTGTACCGCACACTCGGTTATCCGGTGCTGGAAGTATCGGCGCACCACGGCAACGGCATGGAACAATTGCAACAGCAGCTCGACGGCCGCATCAGCGTGTTCGTCGGCCAGTCCGGTGTCGGCAAGTCATCGCTGGTCAACAGCTTGCTGCCTGAAGTGGAAACCCGTGTCGGGCCGTTGTCCGAGTTGTCCGGTCAGGGTACGCACACGACGACTACTGCGCGCCTGTTCCACTTCCCTGGCGGCGGTGAGTTGATCGACTCCCCGGGTATCCGCGAATTCGGCTTGGGTCACGTCAGCCGCGCCGATGTTGAAGCCGGTTTCATCGAATTCAATGACCTGCTCGGCACCTGCCGCTTTCGCGACTGCAAACACGACCGCGAACCCGGTTGTGCACTGCTCAAGGCGCTGGAAGATGGCCGCGTGCAGCAGCAGCGGATGAACAGCTACCGCTCGATCATCGCCAGCCTGCCGGAAAACGGCTACTAAACATCTGCACCGGCAGTACCTCGCCCGAGGGCTGCCGGATGTCGGACTGCGCCTGACAAACCCTCGATTCCGTTAAACGCCAGACTTTTCTTACAGGCCCGCACACGCCTGCCTGCAGGACATTTCTCTTTCACCGCCCAACCCTTGTAGGCAAGCTCCAGATGCCTAGATTGGGGTCCTCCTTCGCACCTTCGCGACCTTCGAGGAACCCCATGCAGACCTATCACCTGTTCATCAGCCATTCATGGAACTACGCCCACGCTCACGACAATCTGGTGCGCCTGCTCGGCGCCAGGCCGGATTTCAGTTTCAAGAATTTTTCCGTGCCGCCACATAACCCGATCATGGGCGCGCAGACCGACAAGCAGCTCGAAGAAGCCATCGAAAACAAGATTCGCCCCTGCTCGGCGGTACTAATCATGGCCGGGATGTATTCGACCTACAGCAAGTGGATCAACAAGGAAATCGAGATCGCCAAACGCATGGGCAAGGTGATCATCGCGATCAAGCCATTCGGCGCCGAGCGCATTTCCGCCGTGGTACGTGACGCGGCACACGCCGAATGCGCGTGGAACACCAATAGCATCGTCAGCGCGATTCGCCTGCATACGGCGGTGTGATCATGCGCAAGGGACTGTTTATCGGCATCAACCACTACGACTACGTCTCACCGTTGAGCGGTTGTAACAACGACGCAATGGCCATGGCTTCGGTATTGGAGCGTCACGCCAACGGGCGCCCGAACTTCAGCAGCAAAGTGCTGACGTCGGCCGAAGAACAACTAACGCTCAAACTCATGAAACAGCAGATCCAGAGCCTGTTCTCAGGCGACTGTGACGTGGCACTGCTGTACTTCGCCGGTCATGGGCAGTTCGACACCAGCATCGACGAAGGACTACTGATTCCCCAGGACTATCAGCCTGGCGGAGACGGTATCCGCATCAGCGACATTCTGGAATGGGCGGACAAAGCCCCGCACATCAAGAATAAAATCATCATTCTCGATTGCTGCCAGGCCGGTGCAGCAGGCGCCCTGCGCAACCTGCGCGGCGGCAGCAGTGTGATCGGCGAAGGCGTGACCATTCTCACCGCCTGCAAAAAAGAACAGTACGCCCTGGAAAGCCGCGGTCACGGGGTATTTACGGATCTGTTGCTGCAAGCGCTGCATGGTGGCGCTGCCAACGTACTCGGCAAGGTCACCCCCGGTAGCGTCTATTCGTTTGTCGACAATGCGCTGGGAGCCTGGGAACAGCGTCCGGTATTCAAGACCAATGTCTCGCAGTTTGTGCCGCTACGCGAGGTCGCGCCGCTGATCGCCGAAGAAACCCTGCGCAAACTCAAGGACTGGTTCCCGGAACCGAGCTTCGTTTTCAGACTCGACCCCAGCTACGAGCCCACCGAAGCGCTGTTCAACCCCGAGCACGGCGACATCTTCAAGCAACTGCAAATGTGCAATCGCCACAGCCTGATCGAGCCCGTGGACGCCGAACACATGTACTACGCCGCCATCAACTCCACCGGCTGCCGCCTCACCGCCCTCGGCGCCTACTACCGCGAACTCGCCATAAAAGGACACTTCTGATGCCCGTATTCATCAGCTACCGCCACATGGATCGCGCCCACGCCATCGCCATCAATAGCCGCCTGATCCAGGCCAACATCAAAACCTACCTCGACGTGCTCGACCCCGAGTCGCAGACCACCGACGACATCACTGGGGTCATCACCCGCAACATCACCGAATGCACGCACCTGCTGGCAGTGGTCTCGGAAAAGACTGCGTTATCGTGGTGGGTGCCGTTCGAAATTGGCGAAGCGACCATCAGCAACCGGCGGATCTGCTCGTTCAAGACCGGGCCGACGGAACTGCCGTTGTATCTGGATAAGTGGCCGAAGCTGAGCACGGACAGTGATCTGAATTTCTTTATCGACGCGTATCGCGAGGAAGTGTCGAACAAACGCTCGATGACGCTGGATTCGAGCAATGAATCCTTTAGCGGCGCCTATAAGCGCAACGCCGAGATTTTCCACGAACAACTGAAGAACCGGATTCGGCGCGGGTTCTGACAGACGTAAAAAAGCCGCGATCATCTCGCGGCTTTTTTTTGCCTCACACGCTGGCCGGCGGTTTTGGCACAACTACCTTTGGCTCAGGCTTGCGAAACGCATACAGGTGCTGACGCACAATCCCGCCTGGCAGCTCCTTGCCAAACACGCCATAACGCACCGGCCATTCCTTTGGCGGCAGCTTGAACGTACCGAAGAGCATATCCACCAGCGGCGTGTGGATCGCGTAGTTTTTGTAGATGTAGTCCTTGTGCCGGGCGTGGTGCCAATGGTGATAGCGCGGCAGCACGATCAGGTAGTTCAGCCAGCCGCCGTTGATTCGCACGTTGGCGTGGGCCAGTACCGCTTGAACACCGACCAGGATTACATAGGCATTCAACGCTTGCGGCGCGAAGCCCAGCAGCATCAATGGCACCAGCACGCCAGTGCGGGTCAGCAGGATTTCAATGAAGTGCACGCGGGAGCCGGCGAGCCAGTCCATGTGCGTACTGGAGTGATGCACCGCGTGAATGCGCCACAGCCATGGCACTACATGGTAGAGCCGGTGCAGCCAGTACTGACCGAGATCGGCGACCAGTATCGCCAGCAGAAACTGCACAACGAGCGGCAGGCTTTGCACGCTCGCTTGCAAGCCCGGCGACACCGCCCAGCCGGCGATGTAACTCGACGAGGCGGTGATGAAGATCAGGATGAACTGCACCAGCATGTGGCTGACGAAAAAGTAGGTCAGGTCGGTGCGCCAGTGCGGGCGCAGGATGTTTTGCTCGGGGTCCTTGGAGTAGAGCTTTTCCAGAGGAATGAACACAATGGCCGACACCAGCAGCGCCAGCACAAACCAGTCCAGGCCGAGCGAGTACGGCGTCTGCCCGATCGCGCTGACCTGGACATTGGTACCGCCCAGAAACACTGCCAGCCCCGACGCCACCAATCCGGTAATCCCCAGACGTTTGCGCGTGTTGAGCAGGATATTCAGGGTGCCGAGGCTGAACGACAGCACCAGACCAAGCAACAGCGTAGTGCGCGCAAATTGCTCGTCATAGACCTTGCGCAGTTCGGCCGTGGTCAGCCATTCCGGGAAGAGAAAGCAGAGTACCGCCAACAGGCTCAACAGCCCGAGGGTGGCTGATATATAGCCACTGACCCGCCCCTCGCCAAATTTGAAGGGTGCGTTGCCGTGCCGCTGAAAATAGGCTTTGAGTCTTTCCATTTACTGATCTTCCGTGATTGCGAAAACTGCGACTGGTCATTGCGACGCAGGCAGATACAAAAAAGCCACGGAGACCGTGGCTTTTTGTGGATCACTGCTTCGGCGCGGGGGCCGGTGCAGTGGCTGGCGGGGCAGCAGGCGCGGGCGCCGCACTCCCCGGCTCAGCCGGTTTCGGCGCAGCGTCGTCGAACAGGTTCAACCGCTCGCGAAGCTCGTGCGCCGGCACCGGTTGCTGATCCGCCGGCAGCGCGTTCGGATCAACCGGTGTCGCCGGCGCGTTGCCGTTCTGACTCTGATCCGCCGGTTTAGCCGCGTCGGCACCTTGCGCACCTTCGATGGCCGCCTGGGCTTTTTTGGTCAACACCACAATGTCGATGCGACGGTTGACCGGGTTGAACGGGTTTTCCTTGTCGAACAGCGCCGACGAGGCATAACCGACGACCCGCGCCACTTGCGCATCCGGATAGCTACCGGCGACCAGTGCACGACGGGCAGCGTTGGCACGGTTGGCCGACAATTCCCAGTTACCGAAATCACCGGTGCCGGTGTAAGGCTTGGCGTCCGTGTGACCGCTGATGCTGATCTTGTTCGGCACCGCTTTGATGGTGTCGGCCATGGCCAGCAGGATGTCTTCGAAGTACGGTTTCAGGCGTGCAGAACCGGAGTCGAACATCGGCCGGTTCTCGGCGTCCATGATCTGGATGCGCAAGCCATTCGGAGTGATCTCGAAGAGGATCTGATCCTTGAACTTCTGCAACTGCGGGTTCTCGTCGACCTTGTTCTGCAGTTCTTGCAGCAGCAGTTCCAGACGCTCCTTCTCGACTTGCTCGGCCATGCCTTCAACCTGTTCAGTATCGACCGTAACCTTGTCAGGCTGCGGCTGCGATTTCACTTCCGGGTTAAGGGTGTTTTCCGGCGCCAGGGTCGGCGTGCCGCCCAGGTCGATGATGTACGGCGTGCCGCTTTCGGAAAAGCCGACCGGGTCTTTGAAGTAACCGGCGATGGCGATCTTCTGCTCGGGCGTGGCGGTGGACAGCAGCCACAACACCAGGAAGAACGCCATCATCGCCGTGGCGAAGTCGGCGAAGGCGATTTTCCACGCCCCGCCGTGATGCCCGCCGGCTATGCGCTTGACGCGCTTGATGATAATCGGCTGATTATTTTCCATGACTTAGCGACCGCGAACCGCTTGTTCCAGCTCGGCGAAGCTTGGACGGTGCGCCGGGTACAAAACCTTGCGACCGAACTCGACCGCCAGCGAAGGCGGCATGCCGGAAGCCGAAGCCACCAGCGAGGCCTTAATGGCTTCGTAGACGTTCAGCTCTTCCTTGGCATCGTGGGCCAGGGAATGCGCCAATGGGCCGAAGAAACCGTACGCCGCGAGAATACCGAAGAAGGTACCGACCAGTGCCGCACCAACGTGCAGACCGATGGACTTCTGATCGCCTTCACCCAGCGAGGCCATGGTCACCACGATACCGAGTACCGCCGCGACGATACCGAAACCGGGCATGGCATCGGCGATGCCGTTCACCGCATGAGATGGATGCTCAAGGTCTTCTTTCAGGCTGTACAGTTCCATGTCGAACAAGCCTTCCAGCTCGTGCGGCGCCATGTTGCCGGACGACATGATGCGCAGGTAATCGCAGATGAACGCGGTCATGCGTTCGTCTTTGAGGACTGCCGGGTACTTGGCGAAGATCGGGCTCGCGGCGGCATCTTCGATGTCGCCTTCGATGGCCATCATGCCTTCGCGGCGGCTCTTGTTGAGGATCTCGTAGATCAGCCCGAGCACTTCCAGATAGAACGTGTGGCTGAAGCGCGAACTGAACATGCTCAAGGATTTCTTGAGCACGTGCATCGTCATGTAACCGGGGTTGGCCTGGAGGAATGCACCCAGTGCCGCACCACCGATGATCATCACCTCGAAGGGCTGGATTAGGGCGGCAATCTTGCCGTGGGAGAGCACGTATCCGCCGAGCACGCTCGCGAATACGACGATGATGCCGATAATTTTAGCCATAGGTAGAAAGTACTTATTTAAGTCGGGTTCAAGGTCATATTCGGAAGTTAAAAAATCTCTTCTTCTACTTATCGGCAAAACTGCGCCAGACTATAGCCAGTTCAGGCGAAAAGCCAATTTAGCCCATGCCGGGCGCGTCTACAGTCAGTGAAGATCCCGTCCAGACATGGCTAATGAAACGAACGTCCCATACGCAAAACCGACCACGCTCGACGGCTGGGTCAAGCTGCTCGACAGCGTCCGGCTGCCCGTGCCGCAAGAGGCTCACGACAAAGTCTGTCGGGCGATCCGCGACAATCGCAGCTCGCTGCGCGACATCGCCGACCTGATGCAGGACAGCCCGGCACTGGCCTTGAGCATCATCCGTGAGGCGAATCGTCACACCCACGGCACCATGGCCGCACCGGCGGAAAATCTCGAGGTGGCGATCAACCGTCTCGGCCTGGCGCGGACTGAAGAATTGCTCGCGCGCCTGCCGGCTGAACCGCAGATGCAAATCCCCAAGGCTCTGCGCCAGTTACAGATGATCAGCCAGCACGCGACGCAACAGGCCAACGGTTTTTTCGCCAGTCGCCTGGCGCGGCTGTGGCAGGACATTCATTGGGGCAGCCTGTTGTTTTTGTCGCCGCTGTGGCCATTGGCGCTGACTTATCCGCAATTGCTCGAAGAATGGGAACTGCGGGTTATCCACAAGGGCGAATCGGCGCGCGTGGTCGAAAAGCAATTGTTCGGCGTACGCCTGCTGAAAATCGCTGAAGCGTTGGTGCAGGCCTGGCACCTGCCGATCTGGGTGCAGCAGGGTTATAAGCTGCTGCTGAGTGAACAGCGCGAACTGGTCAAAGTGCTGCGCATCGCCCGCGACAGCGAACATCCGTTGCGCCAGCAAAACCGCCTCGATGACGACCCGACCCTGCGCCGCTGGCTCAACCAGCCGGCCAACACCGTGCTGCTGGCCAACGGCCTGGCACTGTCTGCGCAACAGGCGTGGGACAGTCCGCACAGCGAACGCTGGCAGTACCTGACCAGCCTTTATCTGCAGATTTCCATGGATGAAGTGCAACAACAGTTGCACCAGCAAGCCGCCAACAGCGCGCGCCATCATGCGATGCCCGACCTGTGGCATCCGGCGGTTTCGTTGCTGTGGCCGTGGGGTACCCGTCGTTTGCCAGCCGGCATGCTGCCCGCCGCAGCGCCAACCTCGGAAGATCTGACGCAATGGCGCCAGCAATGCGCCGAGCTATTGGCCGAGCCAAGCCGCTTCGCCAATGCCATGAGCCTGACCGTCGCCGCTCGCGATGCGCTGGTCGCCAGCGGCATGCGCCGGGTGATGATCCTGATGGCCGATCGCACACAGTCCAATCTGCGCGTGAATCAAACCGCCGGGCTACCGAAAGAAGCGGCGGCGCTGAATTTCGTCGTCAGCCAGAGCAAGGTCTTGCAACGGCTGCTCGCGCAACAGGCGCAGGTGCGGATCAATCCCGAGAACAACGCTCAGTTCTCCGCTCTGCTGCCAGCGAGCCTGCGCACCCTGTTTCGTGGCGAGCATCTGTTCCTGCGTTCCCTGGTCAATAACGGCCGGGTGATCATGATTGTCGTCGCCGATCAGGGCGGCGGGCCGTTCGCCGATATCACCGTGCAAGCCTTTGGCAAAACCGCACAGTGCATCGAAAAAGCCCTGCACAGCTTTAGCAGCCGCGGCCGATGAGGCTGCGCTACAATCCTCCCCTTTGTGCTCTGGAGACCTCACATGTCTGACTTCTCTGGCTTGCCGCTCGTCATCGAGGCGAGCGACCTGCTCCCGCGTCTCGACTCCCCTGAACTGATTCTGGTGGACCTGACCAGCCCTGCCCGTTATGCCGAAGGTCACTTTCCCGGCGCACGCTTTGTCGATCCCAAGCGCACCCAGCTCGGCCAGCCGCCGGCGCCGGGACTGCTGCCGGCGAAAGCCGATCTCGAAGCGTTATTCGGTGAGCTGGGCCATCGCAAAGATGCGGTCTACGTGGTCTATGACGACGAAGGCGGCGGTTGGGCCGGGCGTTTCATCTGGCTGCTCGACGTGATCGGTCACGACAAATATCACTACGTCGACGGCGGTCTGCCGGCGTGGCTGGCGGCCGGCATGCCGATGTCGATCCAGGTTCCGCCTGCAGTGGGCCGCCCTGTGCCATTGACCCTGCATGAAGAACCGACCGCGACCCGTGAATACCTGCAAAGCCGCCTCGGTGCTGCCGATCTGGCGATCTGGGATGCGCGCGGGCCGCTGGAGTATTCCGGTGAGAAAGTGCTGGCCGCCAAGGCTGGGCACATCCCCGGCGCGGTCAATTTCGAATGGACAGCCGGCATGGACAAGGCCCGTCAGTTGCGCATTCGCACAGACATGCCGCAGATCCTCGAAGACCTCGGGATCACCAAGGACAAAGAAATCATTACCCACTGCCAGACCCATCACCGGTCGGGCTTCACTTATCTGGTGGCCAAATCCCTCGGTTATCCGCGGGTCAAGGGCTACGCCGGTTCCTGGGGCGAATGGGGCAACCACCCTGACACGCCAGTCGAGATTTAAGGTTTTTAAGGACAACTAATGAAAGAGCGTCTGTTTATCCTCAGCCAGTACCTGCTGCCTCATCACCTGCTATCGCGTCTGGCCGGCTGCATTGCCGAATGCCGCGTGCGCTGGTTCAAGAATGCCTTCACCCAATGGTTCGCCAAGCGCTACCAGGTGGACATGTCGCAAGCGCTGGTCGAAGACCTCACTGCCTACGAGCACTTCAACGCCTTCTTCACCCGCGCCCTGAAAGACGGCGCGCGTCCACTGGACGAAACCCCGGGCGCGATCCTCAGCCCGGCCGACGGTGCGGTCAGCCAGCTTGGCCCGATCGAACACGGTCGCGTGTTCCAGGCCAAGGGCCACAGCTTCAGCGTGCTGGAACTGCTCGGCGGTGATGCGGCTAACGCTGCACCGTTCATGGGCGGCGACTTCGCCACCATTTACCTGTCGCCTAAGGACTACCACCGCGTGCACATGCCGCTGGCCGGCACCCTGCGCGAAATGGTCTACATCCCGGGCCGGATCTTCTCGGTCAACCAGACCACCGCAGAAAACGTTCCGGAACTGTTCGCCCGCAACGAGCGCGTGGCGTGCATTTTCGACACCGAGCGCGGGCCGATGGCCGTGGTGCTGGTGGGTGCGATGATCGTCGCTTCGATCGAAACCGTATGGGCCGGTCTGGTCACGCCGCCGAAGCGCGAGCTGAAAACCTTCCGCTACGACGAAGCCGCCCGCGCGCCGATTCATCTGGAAAAAGGCGCCGAACTGGGTCGCTTCAAACTGGGTTCGACCGCGATCGTGCTGTTCGGGCCGGATCAGGTGACATGGGCGCAAGAGCTGGTGGCGGGTTCGCCAGTGCAGATGGGGCAAGGCCTGGCGCTGCCAAAAGCCTGAACATGATGTGAGCCACTGATCCGCCTTTTCACACGTCTGCGAAAAGGCGGATACGACTCGGTGGTGCCGTTACTCTATTTGCCCACGAAAGCCGATCGGGCCTTCGTTGGCATAGGTATTGGTGCCACTGAGGTTTTTCCCTCCATCACTGGACGTGACGCTCAACGCGATAACGTTCTGATTGTCCCGGCCGCCAATCACCCACTTGCCGCCCGGATGCCACGGGGCATCATTGCCACCCCACTGATTCTCGACGTTGTACTGGTTCTGACCGGTGCGTTGCGCTTTGAAGCCAATGGGACCTTCCCCGGCATAGGTCATGGTGCCGGTGAACGTTTTACCGTCATCGCGCGACTTGATCTCGATAGCGACGACATTCTGGTTGTCCCGCCCGCCGAGTACCCAGGTTCCACCCGGATGCCACGGCGCCGAACTGCCACCCCATTGATTTGCCACTGCATATTTAGACATGAACCTCATCTCCTTGAAGTTTCGGGAGACCTGCCCGAGGTTGACGGCAGGCCGTGCAACCGTGCGTTTCCGATCGCACGCCTGAGAGACTAGTAGGGCTTGGGGAATGGCATCCGGCCAGCAGACCAGCGGTCAAAAAGTCTGACGCTACCCAGCGAAACAGACCACAGCTGCTAGAGTTTTGGGCATTGCCCCTTCCGCCGCCGGAGCCCGTCAAGGCATGAGTGAGTCTCGTCCCCAACCCTCCCTGAGCGCCCCGACCCCGACGCAAACGCGTCTGTCGTTTTGCGAAGCAACGCCGCGCGACCTCAAGCGCTGGATCGCCGGCCTGCCCAAGGCCAACATCGGTGAAACCGCCCGCCTGCTGTATCAAGGCCTGGGCGAACTCAATCAATTGCTCACCCCCAGTGACAATCGCCTCAACCTGCTGGAGCTGCTGCGACCCGAAGTGTATTTCGTCTGCCAGCATCTGGAACGGCACTTTCTGCATCAGGCGATCATGCTCGACGAGCGTTCGCGCAAGATCAGTAATCTGTGCCAGGCGCTGCAAAGCCATCTGGCGGTCGGCTACAAACAGATCGTGTTGCGGATTGCGCCGAAGTACAGCAAGGATCGCGCGATATTGGTCAGCACGGCCCTGCAACGGGCGGCCCATGCTCTCAAGGGTCAACTGCTGCGTGCGACGCAACTGTACAGCGCGGCACCGGAGCAGGTGTGGTTCGAACTGCATCAGCTGTATCGCATCGCCTGCGAACTGCAACTGCAACAGCGCCGGATCCACGACGATCTCGCCAGCCTCACCACCGAACTCACGCTTGAACAGACTTACATCGCCGCCCTGCTCCTGGGCAGTGCCCGCTGCAATCAATTGCGGCAGAACCAGATCGCCCGATTGGCTGAAGTACTCGAACCGTGGAGCGCCCTGCTCAAATTGCATCCCGGTCGCTCGAGCGAAGGACTGTTTGCGATCAGCCCGGCGATCGATACCGGCCCGCGCTACCGCAACATGTTTCGCAGCGAAGAACAGGCCGGATTGCTCGGCTTCGATCCGCAGCCACTGGTGAACGCCATCGAAGCGCATTTGCAGCACCAGCCCGCATCGACGCCGCTGCCCGTTCCGCCCGGGCTCAGCTTCGACACCCTGCAACACCTGCATGCCACCTGGGGACAAGCCGCCGAGCGCAGCTTTCAGCGCACCGTCGGCCAAGGCCATCTGACCGTGTGCGTAGGCATGAGCGCGCTGCACTTTTATCTGGGTGGCGAGCGCAGTTTCAGCGAGCTGCTCAAACACCCCGGAACGCGCTCGGCGAATTTCAGCAGTGCCGTCGCCAAAGGTGAAAAGGACAGTTGGAGCCAGGCTTTCGACGCCGCACCGCAAAGCAAAACTGATGAGTTTTTGCCTTACGAGGAAATCCAGTACGACCATTTGCTCGAGGATGAAAGCGGCACGGACAGTACGCCCCATTACCCGACCCATGCCCTGCCGGTGATCAATCACAGCCCCGGTGGATATTGCCTGGCGTGGCCAAATGAAGTGCCCGCCGAGCTGCAGGCCGGGGAAATGCTCGGCATTCAGGACAGTGTCAGTCTGGGCTGGAGCATTGCGGTCATTCGCTGGATCCGCCAGGTGCGCGGCGGCGGCACGCAAATGGGCATTGAGCTGGTGGCGCCACATGCCCAGCCTTGCGGCCTGCAACTGGTGCGCTCACGGGACGATCACAGTCAGTATCTGCGCGGACTATTGTTACCGGAGATCAGTGCGATAGATTTGCCGGCAACCTTGCTGGCACCGCGCTTGCCGTTTCAGGAAGGCAGTAAAGTGCTGATCAACACCCAAGGCGAAGAACACCGCGCCGGGCTGGATCGACGGGTGGCGAGTACGCACAGTTTCAATCAGTTCGCCTATCGCTCGCTGGAGGCCGCGCGCAATGGCGGGAGCGAGGAGGATTTTGATTCGTTGTGGAAATCGCTTTAAAGCAAAAGATCGCAGCCTTCGGCAGCTCCTACAGGAAAATGCATATTCCTCTGTAGGAGCTGCCGAAGGCTGCGATCTTTTGATCTTTAATTACAACTGCCCGTCGCGATCACGGAAACCCAGCAGGTACAGCACGCCATCCAGCCCCAGCGTCGAAATCGCCTGCTTCGCCGACTGTTTCACCAACGGCTTGGCACGGAACGCTACGCCCAAACCGGCAATCGCCAGCATCGGCAGGTCATTCGCACCGTCGCCGACCGCGATGGTCTGCTCCAGACGCAAACCTTCCTTGTGTGCCAGCTCTTTGAGCAAATCAGCCTTGCGCTGGGCATCGACGATCGGCTCGATCGCCACGCCGGTACACTTGC
The DNA here is from genome assembly GCF_002754355.1 of Pseudomonas sp. 29. Taxonomy (NCBI): domain Bacteria; kingdom Pseudomonadati; phylum Pseudomonadota; class Gammaproteobacteria; order Pseudomonadales; family Pseudomonadaceae; genus Pseudomonas; species Pseudomonas sp. 29. The sequence continues at coordinate 3,484,483 of NZ_PEEY01000001.1, read as the reverse complement.
CATCGACCACTTCCAGTTCGTTGGCAAACACATAGTCGATGCCGAGTTTGGCCTGCAATTGCTTGGCGAAATAGGTGAAGCCACCGGACAGGATCGCGGTCTTGTAGCCCAGACGCTTGAGTTCAGCGAACAGCGTTTCGGCGCCTTCGGTCAGACGCAGCGAAGCGCCGATCGAGTCCAGCACGCTGACATCCAGACCTTTGAGCAAGGCCAGACGTTCTTTGAAACTGGCGCGGAAATCCAGCTCGCCGGCCATTGCCCGCTCTGTGATTTCGGACACCTGCTCGCCCACGCCGGCAGCCTTGGCCAGCTCGTCAATGACCTCGGCCTCGATCAGCGTCGAGTCCATGTCGAACACCGCCAGACGACGGTTGCGCCGGAACAGCGAATCTTCCTGGAAGGCGATGTCGACGTTCAGCGCTTGGGCAACGCTGAGGAATTCGGCACGCAGCGCCTGTGGATCGGCGGCTTCGCCACGCACGGAGAACTCGATGCAGCCCTTGCCCTTGTCCGCTGGCGTGTCCAGTGGCATGCGACCCGACAGACGGTCGATGTGATCGATATTCAGGCCATATTTGGCGGTGATCGAGCTGACAGCCTGCAATTGGCCAGCGGTCACTTTGCGGGTCAACAGGGTGACGATGTGGCGTTTCTTGCCCTGATTACCCACCCATTGCTGGTAATCCTCTTCGGACACCGGCGTGAAGCGTACCTGCTGGTCGAGCTCGTAGCCCTTGAACAGAATGTCCTTGAGCACGGACTTGCCTTGCTCGGAATCGGGGATTTCAACCAGGATGCCGAACGACAGGGTGTCGTGGATCACCGCCTGACCGATGTCGAGAATGTTCACACCACCTTGTGCCAGAACGCCGGTAATGGCCGCAGTCAGACCCGGACGGTCGACTCCCGTGATGTTAATCAGGACGATTTCGCGCAACGCGCACCCCCGCAACTGGAAAAAAACCGCATTCTACCCACTTTCAGTGACCATCGGGCACCGCGAGCGCTTTGCCGGTCTAGGGCCTGTCGCTATACTGCGCGTCAACTTCACGGACAAAAGAGCCGAGCTCAGTGAACCGGCCCACGCCAGTTAAAACCGATAACTTCTTCCTGCTGATCTTCCGTGCACTGCGCCACCGCCGTGTACCGATTGCATTGCGCATTGCCAGCCATAACGTGATCCTGGTCGCTCTGGCCCTGGTGATCTATGCCGGCGTGATGGGTTTGCAATTCAAGCAGGCCATGCACCAGCAGGCCGATGCGCTGGGCGAAAGCCTGACCACGCAGACCGCGACCTCGGCCACCGAGCTGTTGGTGTCCAACGACATCCTCAGCCTCAACGTGCTGCTCAACAACCTGACCAAGAACAAACTGGTGGCCCACGCGGCGATCTACAGCGTGGATAACCGCATCCTCGCCGAGTCCGGTCAGCGGCCCAAGCACAGCCTGCTGGGCGAAGCCGAGGGCATGTACGAGAGCAAGATCACCTTCCAGGACGTGACTGCCGGGCAACTGCGCATCAGCCTGGACATGGATCAGTTCCAGCAGCCGATGACCATCAGCCTGCAAAGCATGGGCATTCTCAGCGGGATCCTGTTGGCGCTGTCGCTGGCCCTGAGCCTGCGCATGGGCCGCTATCTGTCGACGCCGTTGCTGCAATTGCGTGTCTGGTTGCGACGCATCGACGAACACACGCCGGGCATTGATCGTCAGGATGAAATCGGCGATCTGGCGCGTCAGCTGCACGCCAACTACGCGCCAGAGCCTGCACCGGAACCGGAGCCTGAGTTCGAGGACGAAGAGGACGAGCCGGAATTCGAGGTGCGCAACTTGCGTGATCCGAGTTTCGACGAAACCCGTCCGATGGCCGCGCAGAAGCCTGCACCGCGACATCTGGTCAGCACCGTCGAAGACGATGATGACGATGACGCGTTCGCTGATCTGCGCGATGAATCGCTGGACGTTGCGCCACAACCGGTCGCCCGCAAGGCGACTCCGAGCGTGCCACAACACAGCGCCGTGCTAGCGGTACAACTGGGCTCACAGGAACAACTGCGCCGCTTGCCGCGGGCACGTCTGGAAGAATTGCAGGAGCGTTATCGTGACTGCCTCGATCAGGCTGCTTCGCTGTATCAGGGTGAAATCGAAACCCTCAACGACGGCAGCACGCTGATGCTCTTCCACACCGAAGACAGCGGTGACGATTACCTGACCAACGCAATCTGCTGCGGCGAGTTGCTGCGGGCCTTGGGTCATCAGTTGCAGATTGAAGTCGCAGACAGCGGCATCACCCTGCAACTGCAGCTGGGCCTGACCCTGGGCGATGAGTTGTTCGGCTTGAGTCAGATTGATCTGCTGCTGACCGATTCGGCGCAGGATGCGCTGGCCTTGTCGCAGCACAGCCGTAACCTGCTGCTGGTCGAACGCAAGATCGGCGACGATGCGCTGATTCGTCAGCGTGCGCGGATCCGGCCGATCGCCAGTCCTGAGGGGGCTTGCTGCGTGGAGCGGTTGATGGAACCGTATCCGTCGATGCTGGAACGGCAACTGGCGCGGATGCATGAGCGCCGGGCGTAAGCCTAAGGCCTGAAACACGGAAGCCCGCAGACGAGTGATTGTCTGCGGGCTTTTTTGTGGCCGGTGTTATCGAGATTGCAAGCACCCTGAAAAGCCCCTCACCCTAGCCCTCTCCCACAGGGAGAGGGGACCGATCCGGGATTATTGCCGGAATACACCGACCTGCACGTCCTGCTTTGAATCCATAACCGCCAGGATCGTTCAGGTCGATGCATGGCGCCAGACATCTCGGTCGGCCCGTCTCCCTCAGGGAGAGGGCTGGGGTGAGGGGCTTTTGATCTTTCGCGCAGAACCCCAGACACAACAAAGCCCGCACAAGGCGGGCTCTGTTCTGACTCGATCCAGCTTAGAAGCGGAACACTTCCATATCTGTCCGAATCGGCGATGCCATCGGAATCTTCGGTTGTTTCTCTGATTCCGCCGCCGGCGCTGCCGGTTTTGGTGCCGCTTTACGCGGTGCCTCGGCCACCGGTGGCTGATTGGCCAACGGCTTGAGCGCTACAGACAATTGCTCGGCCAGACGCTGCAGCAAAATGCCCTGGGCCTGAACCTGCGAAGCGGTACTGCCGGCATGCAGCTCTTGCAGATGAACGATGCGGTTATCGCGCACCTGACCACGACGGTCGATCAGACGCCATTGAGCATCGAGAATCGCCGGTTGTTTCTGGCCAGAGTCCAGACGCGTGATGGTCAGCAACACCTGCACATCCGGAGTGAACCCCGTAGTGGCCGGTGCCAGCACTACACGCTGGCTGTCCAGATGGCCAGCAACCTGACGCATCAGCAACTGATCGATATCCGACGAAAGGCTGCCAGCCCAACGACCGTCTGTCGCTGCTTGCAGGCTGCCATCGGGTTGACGTTGCAGCAATGTCTCACGTTGCAGGTAATCGGCTACGACTACCGGACCCAAAAGAACCGCCATGCCCGCGCTTTGCGCAGGCTGAACCGGACTTCCGCTGTCCAGTTGATACAGCGACACCGGCTGGTGAACGCTGCAACCCGCCAGGCCCAAAACGCCGGCGAGCAGGAAAATAAGGGGGCGCAGAGCAGTCATCATCCCGTCCAGGTGGCCGCCACAAGGCTGACCACAGTGAAAATACTCAATAAATATGAAGAACGCTCGGCCACGCCGGCGCTTGGAAAGGCCATATCATCCGTGAATATGCGTTCCGACTCCAGCGCCAAAGCGTCGATCTACGCGTTAAATCGTAGATCCAACGCTCTAGGGCGCCTAATTGAGGTTTTCGACGAGCAGCGCATCCACTCTCTGGAAGCCCCTCGGCAGCTTATTGCCACGACGCCCACGCTCACCTTTGTAGTGTTCGAGGTCATCGGCCTTCAGCGACAGGGTCCGTTTTCCGGCCTGCAGCACCAAGGTGGCGCCTTCCGGAAGGACGGCGATGTCCGTGACATATTCTTCGCGACTGGCCACACGCTCACCGGAAATACCGATGATCTTGTTACCTTTGCCCTTACCTAATTGTGGCAGATCGCTGATTTTGAAGATCAGCAGGCGACCTTCGGTCGTGACCGACGCCAGCCAGTTGTGCTCACGATCGGCCACCGGACGCGGCGCGATGACTTTGGCGTTGTTCGGCAGGCTCAACAGGGCTTTACCGGCCTTGTTCTTGGCTTGCAGGTCTTCGCCCTTGACCACAAAACCGTAACCGGCGTCGGAAGCGATCACGTACAACGCGTCGTCTTCCGGCATCAGCACGCATTCGAAGCTCGCACCGGGCGGTGGTGTCAGACGACCGGTCAACGGCTCGCCCTGGCCCCGAGCCGATGGCAGGGTGTGCGCGGCGACCGAGTAGCTGCGGCCAGTCGAGTCGATAAACACCGCAAACTGGTTGGAGCGCCCCGCTGCCGAGGTCTTGAAGCCATCACCGGCCTTGTACGACAGGCCGGTGGCGTCGATGTCATGACCTTTGGCCGAACGGATCCAGCCTTTTTCAGACAGCACCACGGTGACTTTTTCGTTCGGCAGCAGATCGTGTTCGGTCAGCGCCTTGGCTTCAGCGCGCTCGACGATTGGCGACCGACGGTCATCGCCGTAGGTTTCGGCGTCTTTCAACAGTTCGGTGCGCACCAGCTTCTTCAGCTTGGCTTCGCTGCCCAGCAGGGCTTGCAGCTTGGCTTGTTCCTTGAGCAGTTCGTCCTGCTCGTCGCGCAGCTTCATCTCTTCCAGTCGCGCCAACTGACGCAGACGGGTGTCGAGGATGTAGTCGGCCTGAATTTCACTGAGGGCGAAACGCTCGATCAGCTTGGCCTTCGGATGCTCCTCGGTACGGATGATGTGAATCACTTCATCCAGGTTGAGGTAGGCGATCAGCAAACCGTCCAACAGGTGCAGACGACGCTCGACCTTGTCGAGGCGGAATTGCAGGCGGCGACGTACGGTCAGCACGCGGAATTCCAGCCACTCGACCAGCAGCGCTCGCAGGTTTTTCAGCTGCGGCTTGCCGTCCAGACCGATGATGTTGACGTTGACCCGGTAGGTCGACTCCAGCTCGGTGCTGGCGAACAAGTGCTGCATCAGCGCTTCATGATCGACGCGGCTGTTGACCGGAATGATCACGATGCGGCACGGGTTTTCGTGGTCGGATTCGTCGCGCAGGTCAGCGATCTGCGGGGCTTTCGACGGCTTGGCCTGCATCAACGCGGCGATCTGCTCCAGCACCTTGGCGCCGGACACCTGATGCGGCAGCGCGGTGACGATGATGTCGCCGTCCTCGACGTGGTACACGGCGCGCATGCGCACCGAACCCTTGCCGGTTTCGTACATCTTCAGCAAGTCGGCGCGCGGTGTGATGATTTCCGCTTCGGTCGGATAATCCGGACCTTGAATGTGTTCGCAGAGCTGTTCGACCGTGGCTTTCGGCTCATCGAGCAGACGCACGCAAGCGGTGGCGACTTCGCGCAGGTTATGCGGCGGCACGTCGGTGGCCATGCCCACGGCAATACCGGTGGTGCCGTTGAGCAGGATGTTCGGCAGGCGTGCCGGCAGCACCAGCGGCTCTTGTAAGGTGCCGTCGAAGTTCGGGCCCCAGTCGGCAGTGCCCTGGCCCAGTTCGCTGAGCAGCACTTCGGAATACCGCGACAGGCGTGCTTCGGTGTAACGCATGGCGGCGAAGGACTTCGGATCGTCCGGCGCACCCCAGTTACCCTGACCGTCGACCAGCGTGTAGCGATAGCTGAAAGGCTGCGCCATCAGCACCATCGCTTCGTAGCACGCCGAGTCACCGTGCGGGTGGAATTTACCGAGCACGTCACCGACGGTACGCGCCGATTTCTTGTGCTTGGAGTCGGCGTCCAGGCCCAACTCGCTCATGGCGTAGACGATACGCCGCTGTACCGGTTTCAGGCCGTCGCCGATATGCGGCAGAGCACGGTCCATGATCACGTACATGGAGTAGTTGAGGTAGGCACTTTCGGTGAAGTCGGCCAGCGAGCGGCGTTCTACACCGTCCAGGCTGAGATCAAGGGGGTTGCTCATGCAGGCCTCATCGGTTCGTTGTCTGGCGCAGCAGCATGGTGCCACCGCGCTGAGTAAATTCAAGTTTGTTCAGGGCGCTCATGCCGAGCAGCACCTGATCGCCATGCAGCCCCGGCGCCACCAGTGCGCGGACGTCGCGCAGCACGATGTCACCGAGTTGCAGGCGGTCGATTTTGGTTCGATAGCCCTGGCTCAGGCCATTGGCCGTGCTCAGGGTCACACCGAAACCTTCTTCCAGCTTCAAACGCTTGGCCAGATCCGCCGGGATCGCCACATCGGTTGCGCCGGTGTCGAGCATGAACTCGACCGGTTCGCCGTTGATCTGACCGCTGGCGACAAAATGCCCTTGGGCATTGCCGGCCAGCTTCACCTCGATAAACCCTTCGCCCTGCTCCGAACTGACCACGACGTTCGGATTCTGCTGGCGTTGCTCCCACTGGCCAAAAAACCGCGTCGCCAGAAACAGCGCCGCACACCAGGCCAGAATCATCAGCACCCGACCGGCGCGCTTGCCCGGGGGTTGCTGGCTCAAGGCTTGGCGCTCCAGCCACCGTCAGGCGCGGCGAAGCGCCAGACGATCGGCCGAACCTCACCGTCGGCCCGCGGGCCGAAATTATTGTCGACGCCGACCCACGCACCATCAGCGTCAACGATCAGCGCCTCTTCCAGCCCGAAGTTCTGCGAATAACGGCGGTTGGCCTGCAACAATTCAGCGGCGTACGACCAGCAACGTTCGACCTTGGCGGTCTGCGCATCGCGCCGACAAATCTGAAAGGCGTTGCGCTCAAGGGTAAACAATTTGCCGTTAAACAATGAAAGGTCGGAAAAGTCCCGGTCGACCGCTCTGGCCTTCGGGAACTGCGGCGGCTGCATTTCCTTGCCGCCCTCGCTGAGCAGCACGCAACGACCGTCGCAATCCCACACCGTCTGCTGGCGCTTGATCAGCAGCAAGCCACGGCTTTGCCGTTCGGCAGCCAGCCACATCTGATCGCCCGCCGGATTGATCGCCAAGCCCTCGAAGATCGCATTGAAATGCAGGAGCATGCCGCTGGCCCGTGCTTCGCGAACCATCATCGGCGAGATCTTCAGCCAGTTGACCGGGCCGCTGACGGGCACCTGCAAGACTGCCGCATGGCCCTCGCTGACGATGTAGCGATTGCCGGCACTGTCGCAGCTGATGCCTTCGAAATCCAGGTCGCCACCGCGCACGAACGATGCGGCCCAGTTGCGCGAGCGCAACCCCCACGGCAGACCGGTCTCCGGCACCAGGGGCACGTCGATGTGCAAGGCTTCGGCCTGCCAGACCTGATCGGCGGTATTGAGCCGATAGATCTGATCGTCATCGCGATCCGACACCGTCCACAACTCGCTGCCGCACATGGCCAGCCCCGACAGGTTGCCGCCGCGCATGCCGTCGACCGGGTGCTCGGAGAGCACGCGCAATTCCTGCAACGGCTCGGCCGACACGCTCATCGCACTCAGCAGCAACGCACCCGCCAAGGCCCAGCCAAACCGCATCAGGCCAGCACCTCGGCGAGGTTGCCTTTGGATTCGAGCCAGGTCTTGCGGTCACCGGCGCGTTTCTTCGCCAGCAGCATGTCCATCATTTCCGAGGTTTCGGCGAAGTCTTCACCCAGCGTCAGTTGCACCAGACGCCGAGTATTCGGGTCCATTGTGGTCTCACGCAACTGCGGCGGGTTCATTTCACCCAGACCTTTGAATCGGGTGACCTGGGGTTTGCCGCGCTTCTTCTCGGCGACCAGACGGTCGAGAATGCCGTCGCGCTCGGCTTCGTCGAGGGCGTAGTAGATTTCTTTGCCCAGGTCGATGCGGTACAGCGGCGGCATCGCCACGTAGACGTGACCGGCATCCACCAGCGGGCGGAAATGCTGGACGAACAATGCGCAGAGCAGCGTTGCGATGTGCAGACCGTCGGAGTCGGCGTCGGCAAGGATGCAGATCTTGCCGTAACGCAGCTGGCTCATATCCGCCGCACCCGGATCGACACCGATGGCCACGGCGATGTTGTGCACTTCCTGGCTGGCGAGTACTTCGCTGCCATCGACTTCCCAGGTGTTGAGGATCTTGCCGCGCAACGGCAGGATCGCCTGGAACTCTTTGTCCCGCGCTTGCTTGGCGGAACCACCAGCGGAATCACCTTCGACCAGGAACAGCTCGGAACGCATCGGGTCCTGCCCGGCGCAGTCCGCCAGTTTGCCCGGCAACGCTGGCCCCTGAGTCACACGTTTACGCTCGACTTTCTTGCTGGCCTTAAGACGACGTCCGGCGTTGTTGATCGCCAGTTCCGCCAGGGCCAGACCGGTTTCCGGGTTGGCGTTGAGCCACAGGCTGAACGCATCCTTGACCACACCGGAGACGAACGCCGCCGCTTCACGCGATGACAGACGCTCTTTGGTCTGGCCGGAGAATTGCGGCTCCTGCATCTTCATCGACAGGACGAAAGCGATGCGTTCCCAGACGTCTTCCGGCGCCAGCTTGACGCCGCGCGGCAGCAGGCTGCGGAATTCGCAGAACTCGCGCATCGCATCAAGCAGGCCCTGACGCAGACCGTTGACGTGAGTACCGCCCTGCGCCGTCGGGATCAGGTTGACGTAGCTTTCCTGCACCGCGTCGCCACCTTCCGGCAGCCACAGCAGGGCCCAGTCGACGGCTTCTTTATTACCGGCGAAAGCGCCGCAGAACGGCTCGTCCGGCAGGCGTTCGAATTCGCTGACCGCGTCGACCAGATAGGAACGCAGACCGTCTTCGTAATGCCACTCGACTTTCTCGCCGGTGCCTTTGTCTTCGAAGCTGACCAGCAGCCCCGGGCACAGCACAGCCTTGGCCTTGAGCACATGTTTGAGGCGGCTGATGGAGAATTTCGGTGAATCGAAGTATTTCGGGTCCGGTGCGAAGTACACGCTGGTGCCGGTGTTGCGCTTGCCGACGGTGCCGACGATTTCCAGTTCCGAGGCTTTGAAACCGTCGTTGAAGGTCATCTGGTATTCGTTGCCGTCACGTTTTACACGCACACGGACTTCGGTCGACAAGGCGTTGACCACGGAAATACCCACGCCGTGCAGACCGCCGGAGAACTGGTAGTTCTTGTTGGAAAACTTGCCGCCCGCGTGGAGCTTGGTGAGGATCAGCTCGACACCCGACACGCCCTCTTCCGGGTGAATGTCGACCGGCATGCCACGGCCGTCGTCACTGACTTCCAGCGAATGGTCGGCATGGAGGATGACCTGCACCGATCTGGCGTGACCCGCCAGGGCTTCGTCGACACTGTTGTCGATGACTTCCTGGGCGAGGTGGTTCGGCCGACTGGTGTCGGTGTACATGCCGGGGCGTTTGCGCACCGGGTCGAGGCCCGAGAGGACTTCGATGGCGTCGGCGTTATAAGAGCTAGCGCTGGGAGTGGCCATAGGGTCTCGTCGTCAATGTTCGGTGAAAAAAGAATTCATGGGGCCACAGCTCACAATGCGGAGAAATCGATGGCCTGATACAAATCGGCGCCAATGCCGGCAAAACTCAGCAACGCCGGCAATTGCCCGGCGAAACCCTGAAAACTGTGGTCGCCGCCGGCCTGAATACGCAAGGCGCAGGCGCGGTAATACTGCTGGGCGAGGCGATAGTCCAGTGTTTCATCGCCGGTCTGCAACCACACCTGATAACACTGCGCATCCTGAGGCGCCGGCACTTCCAGTTCGGCGAGGGCCGTGACGTGGTCGTGGGTCAATTCCCAGGTTTCATCGGTATACAGGTTTTTCTGCGGGCCCAGATAGCCGTCGAACATCCGGTGCGGGCTGACCGCCGGGTTGACCAGCAGGGCTTTCAGGCCATGGCGCTCGGCCAGGTGAGTCGCATAGTAGCCGCCGAGTGAGCTTCCCACCAGCAGCGGGCTGCCCAGTTCGGCAATCGCTTGTTCCAACTGACCGATGGCTTCGCGCGGGTGATGATGCAGGGCCGGGACACGCAATTTGTCGCTCAAACCCAGTTGCTCCATCACCGTTACCAGCTGACAGGCCTTTTTCGAGGCTGGGGCGCTGTTGAAACCGTGGATATAGAGGATCGAACCGGACATTTGAGCTCCCTGGGTGTCGGTTTGGGTTTGCGGAGTTTACAGGGAGAGAAGAGCGGATTGGGGGTGGTTTCGAGAAATTGGTCATTCAGCAGGAGCTGCCCTCACCCTAGCCCTCTCCCAAAGGGAGAGGGGACTGATTGGGGGATATTCAAGTGCTACACCGACTTGAGCGAGCTTCAGCGAATCCATAATCGACACATTCTTTCAGGTCGATGGATGACGCCAGACACCTCGGTCGGCTCCCTCTCCCTCCGGGAGAGGGCTGGGCGGGCGGCGTTCCGATGAGGGTTTTGATTTGTCGCTCAATAGCCGTTGGAGCCGTAATCGACAGTGAAGGCGAAACCGGTGACGCGCTCCACGCCAGTCTCCAACCGCCCATCCGGCAACAACCGCAACCAGCGATACCCCGGCGCCTGCTCACCCACCTTAAAGTCCACACTCCCCGGCTCAAACTGAATGCACGTCGAAGGCGAAGCCAGCAAACGTACGCCGTTGCGAGCGCAGTCGATCTCCTGATGCACATGCCCCCACAACACCGCCCGGGCCTGCGGAAAACGATCCAGCACTTCGAAAAATGCCTCGGGATTGCGCAAACCGATCGGCTCCATCCACGCACAACCAATCGACACCGGATGATGGTGAAAGCACACCAGATGATGGCGCTCCGGCGCTTCGCTCAGCGAACGGACCAGCAGTTGCAATTGATCGTCCTGCAGAAACCCCGGCACCGAACCCGGCACCGCCGAATCCAGCAAAGTCACCCGCCAGTTACCGATATCGACCACCGATTCCAGCAAGGCACTCTGCACTGCGGCCTGGGCCATGATCATCGGTTCGTCGTGGTTGCCGGGAATCCAGCGCGCCGGGGCAGTGATTTGGGCGCTCATCTGGCGAAACTGCTGGTACGACTCCAGCGTGCCGTCTTGCGAGATATCACCGGTGGCCAGGATCAGATCGATCTGCGGCTGTTGTTCCAGCACCAACTCGATGACCTTTTGCAGGCTTTCACGGGTGTTCATGCCCAGCAGCGTGCCGTCCGTTTCAGCGAACAAGTGGCTGTCGGACAACTGCACCAGCAGCGCCGTATCGGCGGAGGTCAACGTGGATACGCTCGGCAAGGCGCTCTCCCAAGGCAAAAGCACGGAATCGATCAAGTGCCGCAATTATGCTGGGGGATCAGTGAAAGAGGAAACCGCCGAACCGGACGCAGTTCACAACTAGCGTACGACTTCGTACTCATGCCCCAACGCCAGACAGTGACTCAGCCATTCCCCCAGGAACAGATTGAGCTGAGCCTTTTCATCCGGCTGATGCATCGCCGCGTTCGGGTAAGGATAGATGCCGCGAAAGCGTCGTGCATGTTCGGCGCTGACCACTTCGGCCATGCGTGCGTCGTGATAGACCTGCACTTCGAGCTGCGGCACCGGCAGCCATGGCAGGCTGTGTTCCTGACGCACCTGCAAAGTGGTGGTGTACGGGCAGGTTTGTAGCACTTCGAGGGCCAATACGCCGAGCATCTGCTCGCCCTGAGTGACGGCGATGCGCCGCGCCTCGGGTTCGTTGCGCATGTCCGGGACCAGTCGCATCAGGCGCGCGTAGTTGGCCTCGCAGGCGGCTTGCAGCCCCACGAGGTCGACTCGATAACGATCGCGCAGCTTGTTTACGACCATAACCCCCTCACTTCGGCGCGGTTCAGCGCCAGCCATTGCAAGGCGATGATGCTCGCCGCGTTGGCAATGCGACCGTCACGGACGGCCTGCAAGGCATCTTCGAAAGCCCAGACCGTGACGCGGATATCTTCTGCCTCTTCTTCCAGGCCATGCAGGCCGCCAACGCCTTCGGTGCTGCAACGCCCCAGATACAAATGCACAAACTCGTTACTGCCGCCCGGCGACGGGAAATACTTGGTCATCGGCCACAGGGCCTTGATGTCCAGCCCAGCTTCCTCCTGCGCCTCGCGGTGAGCAACTTCTTCCGGTTGTTCATCCTTGTCGATCAGACCAGCGACCAGTTCGACCAGCCACGGATTGTCGGTCTTGCCCATGGCGCCGACGCGGAACTGCTCGATCAACACTACTTCGTCGCGCTGTGGATCGTAGGGCAACATGCACACCGCATCGTGACGCACAAACACTTCACGGTTGATCTCGCGGCTCATGCCACCGGCGAACAATTCATGGCGCAGGTGCAAACGATCGAGTTTGTAAAAACCCTCGTAGCAGCGCTCGCGTCGCACGACGTCGACGGTGGTCGGAATGGCGTTGGCAAAATCAGTCATGAGCATCCTCTTTACTGCAGATCCATTACGAGGTTGCAGTTGGTGACTGGCAACCTCGACTTCGCGCCATCCTAACGCGCCCGAACGGTTTGATGCAGCCCCTTTACCGTCAGCGGGATGGACGGTGGAGGCGAAACCCACTCTAATTAGCTTAGTGGCGAACTGACTGCTTCTGCGAGAGTCGAAGCGGATATCTTTTTGCCTTCCCCTGCTTTCGAAAGGACGCCCATGTCGCTTTTCAAAATTGCCTCCGTGGCCGCCATCGCCCTGACTCTGGGCGCGTGCGCCAGCCTGTTCCAGCCCAATTACCGTACGCCGCTGGAAACCACCCGCGATGCTTCGGAACAACTGAAACCGGGCTGTTCCAACCCGGATTGCCCGCTGGTGAACATCGACACCCTGCGCTTCCCGGCCGAACCTGCGCTGGACGGCATTATCGAAAAACGCCTGCTGCAAATGACCCGCACCGAGAAAAACGCCCCGGTGGCGCCAACCCTGGCGGTCTACCGCGATCAGTTTCTGGCCAATGCCGGGCCGCGCAACAGCAGCTACCTGCAAGCGAAAGTACGCGAGCAGCATGACGGCTTGGTGATCATCGAGGTGTCGAGCTACCTCGACACTGGCGGTGCGCATGGCACACCGGGTCGGGGTTTCATCAACTATTCGCGTCAGCAGCACAAGGTGCTGAACCTGTCCGACATGTTGATGCCGGGTCAGGAAGAGGCATTCTGGAAAGCGGCGCAAGTCGCGCACAACAGCTGGTTGATCAGCACCAAGCTCGATCAGGAGCCGGAGTTCGTGGCGAACTGGCCGTTCGTGAAAACCCCGAACGTGGCGCTGACCTATGGTGGCGTGATCCTCAAGTACGACGTGACCACCATCGCGCCTTACGCACTGGGCCACGTCGAACTGAAGATTCCTTACCCGCGTCTGAACGGCATTCTCAAGCCCGAGCTGTTTCCCGGCCGTAACTGAAGGCCCGGCCCAGCACGAGTTGCAACAGCCCTGCCAGCACCAGCGCCGGCAGGGTTGCGCCGACATCCGGATACAGATTCGCCAGCAAGTGGTAGGTGCTCACGCCACCCAGCCACGCCAACAACGCCGGCCAGCGCAACGCGGCTGACGCGACCTGAGCACTGCGCTTGCGCAGGATGAAGTGATCCACCAGCACCACGCCAAACAGCGGCGCAAACACCGAACCGATCAGTAGCAGGAAGTTCTGGTATTGCGCCAACGGCGCCAGCAATGCGATCAGCGTGCAGATCACGCCGATGGCCAAGGCCAGATGTTCGACTTTCAGGCGCAACAGAATCCCGCTCGATACCGCAGCAGAGTGAATGTCGGCAAAGGCGTTTTCCGACTCATCGAGCAGAATCAGCAGCAGCGGAATGCCCAGACCGGCGCCAGCAAGAGCCAGCAACAGCGCGTTGACTTCACCGCTTGGCGCAAAGGCCAGGGTGTAGGCGACGCCAAGGCTCATCAGCCAGAAGTTACCGATGAAGAAACCGACCGCAGTGCCACCGAACACATTCTTCGCGCGCTTGCCGAAACGCGAGTAATCGGCGATCAGCGGCAGCCACGACAGCGGCATCGCGATAGCAATGTCGAAGCCCACGGCGAATGGCATCGAACCGTCACCGGCACGCGACCAGAGATCGGCCAGATCGGCTTTGGCGAACAGGTTCCAGGTCAGCCAGAGGCACGCCGCCAGCAACAGCCAGATGCCCCACTTGCGCAGGATCTGCCGGACGAAAGTCAGCGGACCGCTGACCGCGAGCAACGTCGCCAATGCACCGAAAAACAGTGTCCACAACAGCGGGCTCGACCACAACGAACCTTCGCTGAACGCCCGGGTGCCGAGCAGGCTGGCGGCGTCGCGCATGACGATGATTTCGAACGAGCCCCAACCGATCAGTTGCAGCAAATTCAGCAGCGCCGGCAGGCTCGCGCCCTTGCTGCCGAGGCTGAGTTTCAGCGCGGCCATCGCCGACAAGCCGGTGTCGCTACCGATCACGCCGACGGCGGCCAGCAGCAAAACGCCAACCAGTGTACCGAGGAAAATCGCCAGCAGTGAACCGGACAAGCCCAGGCCAGGCGCGAGCAATGCGCCGGTTTGCAAAACCATCAGACCGATGCCGAGGGAGAACCACAGGGAAAACAGATCGCGACCGCCGAACACACGCTTGTCGGCGGGTACGGCGAGGTCGGGGGAATAGGTGCTGGGTTGAATGCTCAAGGGTGTTATCTCAGAGGGACATTTGTTGTTGTGTTGATCGCATTCGCGAGCAAGCTCGCTCCCACACTTGAATGCATTCCAAAGTAGGAGCGAGCCTGCTCGCGAAGGGGCCCTTACAGGCCCACCCTTTTCAGGTCAGATCAAACCTTTTTGTACAGCTGACTGCCTTCCTTCTTGAACCGCTCGGCCTGTTCCGCCAGGCCTTTGGCGACGTCCACGTCGACCGCGTCGATCCGCTGGTTGGCCGCGTATTCGCGGACTTCCTGAGTGATCTTCATCGAGCAGAATTTCGGCCCGCACATCGAACAGAAGTGCGCGACCTTCGCCGAATCCTTCGGCAGGGTTTCATCGTGATACGAACGCGCAGTGTCCGGGTCCAGACCGAGGTTGAACTGGTCTTCCCAACGGAACTCAAAGCGCGCCTTGCTCAAGGCATTGTCGCGAATCTGTGCACCCGGATGCCCTTTGGCCAAGTCCGCTGCGTGCGCGGCGATCTTGTAGGTGATGATCCCGGTCTTCACGTCATCCTTGTTCGGCAGGCCCAGGTGTTCCTTAGGCGTCACGTAGCAGAGCATGGCGCAACCGAACCAGCCGATCATTGCCGCACCGATACCCGAGGTGATGTGGTCGTAGCCCGGCGCGATGTCGGTGGTCAGAGGGCCGAGGGTGTAGAACGGCGCCTCGTCGCAGCACTCCAGCTGCTTGTCCATGTTCTCCTTGATCAACTGCATCGGCACGTGGCCCGGGCCTTCGATCATGGTTTGCACGTCGTGCTTCCAGGCGATCTTGGTCAGTTCGCCGAGGGTTTCCAGTTCGCCGAATTGCGCGGCATCGTTGGCGTCGGCAATCGAACCCGGACGCAAGCCATCACCCAGCGAGAAGCTGACGTCATAGGCTTTCATGATTTCGCAGATTTCTTCGAAATGCGTGTAGGCGAAGTTTTCCTTGTGATGCGCCAGGCACCACTTGGCCATGATCGAACCACCACGGGAAACGATACCGGTCACGCGTTTGGCGGTCAGCGGCACGTAGCGCAGCAACACGCCGGCGTGAATGGTGAAGTAGTCGACGCCCTGCTCGGCCTGCTCGATCAGCGTGTCGCGGAACAGCTCCCAGGTCAGGTCTTCAGCCGCGCCACCGACTTTTTCCAGCGCCTGATAGATCGGCACCGTGCCGATCGGCACCGGCGAATTGCGGATGATCCACTCGCGGGTTTCATGAATGTGCTTACCGGTGGACAAGTCCATGATGTTGTCCGCGCCCCAGCGAATGCCCCAGGTCAGTTTCGCCACTTCTTCTTCGATGGACGAACCCAAGGCACTGTTGCCGATGTTGCCGTTGATCTTCACCAGGAAGTTACGGCCGATGATCATCGGTTCCAGTTCGGTGTGGTTGATGTTGGCCGGAATGATTGCGCGGCCACGGGCGATCTCTTCACGGACAAATTCCGGGGTGATGATTTTCGGCACGCTGGCGCCGAAGCTGTGACCCGGGTGTTGCTGATCCAGCAGGCCGGCGGCGCGGGCCACTTCAAGTTTCATGTTTTCGCGGATGGCGACGAATTCCATCTCGGGCGTGATGATGCCCTGACGCGCGTAGTGCATTTGCGTGACGTTGGCCCCGGCCTTGGCGCGGCGCGGGTTGTTGACGTGGGCAAAGCGCAGTTTGGTCAATTCAGGATCGGCGAGGCGCTCGCGACCGAAGTTGGAACTCAGGCCGGCCAGACGCTCAGTGTCGCCACGGTCGTCGATCCACGCCGAACGCACATCGGCCAGGCCTTTGCGCACGTCGATCACCACGTTCGGATCGGTGTAGGGGCCCGAGGTATCGTAAACGGTCACCGGCGCGTTGATTTCGCCGCCGAAGTCGGTCGGGGTCACATCGAGGGTGATTTCACGCATCGGCACGCGGATGTCCGGGCGCGAGCCCTGAACGTAGACTTTTTGCGAACGGGTGAACGGCTTGACCGATTGCTCGTCGACCTTGGCCGAGTCACTCAGGTTGATCGCGTTTTTTGATTTTGTAGTCGTCATCACGGGCTCTCCAGACAGCATCCAGGCAGTGGATTGTCGGAGCAGAACCTGAAAGGCACGGACGCACCAGGACCGGTGCTGTGCCTCGTCGTCGAGCGTTCGATTGTCGAACAATTTCCCGGACGAAGCACAAGAGGACTCGCCGGGTGACGAGAAATCTTGTTCCCTACGCAGGCGCTAACCTGATCAGGTTCAACGGGATCCGAAATTATTCGATCTCAGCCTCATAGCAAGGCACCCCGACAAGAACCCGGCCAGTCTAGACACAACCGGCAAAGAACGCCAACACCGCAGCAAACACCATGATGAATGGCATAAATACAGGGGCTTGGCTGATTGTTGTGAGGCAAATGCGCAACTACACTCGCTTTGCCCCGCCACGCCTTGACGCTGTGGGGCCTGCGCCTTACCTTTGGCGCCCGGATTACTTCCATAATATTAATGCTAGGGATCGCCTCATGCTGCGCAAACTCTCACTGGCTCTTGCCGTGTCTTGTGCGTCCAACGCAATGGCCTGGGCAGCAGAAGCGCCCTTGTCGACCAAAACCGATCTGGTCAGCGTCTATCAAGAGGCGGTCGACAACAACGCCGACCTCGCCGCCGCCCGCGCGCAGTACGGCGCACAGAAAGAAGTGGTGCCACAGGCCCGCGCCGGTCTGCTGCCGAACCTGTCAGGCGGCGCTGAAGTGGCCAATGTGCGGACGTCGATCGATCAGCCCTCGGCCACTGCCAACCGCAGCGCTCACTCCTACCAGGCGACTCTGGCCCAGCCGTTGTTCCGCGCCGATCGCTGGTTCCAGTACCAGGCGGCCAAGGACGTCAACGAGCAAGCAGCGCTGCAACTGTCGGCGACCGAACAGAACCTGATCCTGCAATCGGCCGAAAGCTATTTCAACGTGCTGCGCAGCCAGGACAACCTCGCCTCGACCAAAGCTGAAGAGGCCGCGTTCAAGCGCCAGCTCGACCAGTCCAACGAACGCTTCGATGTCGGCCTGTCAGACAAGACCGACGTGCTGCAATCGCAAGCCAGCTACGACACCGCACGGGCCAACCGCATCGTTGCGCAACGTCAGGTCGACGATGCCTTCGAAGCGCTGATCACCCTGACCAACCGCCAGTACAACTCGATTCAGGGCATCGTCCACACGCTGCCGATCCTGCCGCCAGCGCCGAACGACGCCAAGGCGTGGGTTGATACCGCGGCGAAACAGAACCTCAATCTGCTGGCGAGCAACTTCGCCGTCAGGTCCGCCGAGCAGACCCTCAAGCAGCGCAAGGCCGGCCACTTGCCGACCCTCGATGCCGTGGCCAAATACGAAAAGGGTGACAACGACGCCCTCGGCTTTTCCAACCCGAACGCTTTCGGTGTGCCGTACCGTGACAATGTCGAACAGAGCACGGTCGGCCTGCAATTGAACATCCCGATCTACAGCGGCGGACTGACCAGCTCGCAAGTGCGCCAGTCGTATGAGCAACTGAATCAGAGCGAACAACAGCGCGAATCCCTGCGCCGGCAGATCGTCGAGAACACCCGCAACCTGCACCGCGCGGTGAACACCGACGTCGAGCAGGTGCAGGCGCGTCGCCAGTCGATCATCTCCAACCAGAGCGCAGTGGAAGCCACGGAAATCGGTTATCAGGTCGGTACGCGCAACATCGTCGACGTGCTCGATGCGCAGCGCCAGCTGTACACCTCGGTGCGCAACTACAACAACACGCGTTATGACTACATCCTCGACAACCTGCGCTTGAAGCAGGCGGCGGGAACGTTGAACCCGGGGGATCTGGAAGATCTACGGCGTTATCTGAAAGCCGACTACAACCCGGACAAGGATTTCCTCCCGCCGGATCTGGCCAAAGCGGCCGAGGCGCAGCTCAAGGCCCGGCCTTAAGCCTTAAAAACAAAAGATCGCAGCCTTCGGCAGCTCCTACAGGAAACGTATTCCAATGTAGGAGCAGCCGAAGGCTGCGATCTTTTTTGCTTTACTTGATCAGTCGGCCCAAACCATCCAGCAAACGCTGCAACGCGCCCTGATTGCGGCGCATCACCGCCAGCCCGGCGTCGGCCATACGCTGCGCATCACGCGGCAGCTCAAACAGGCGCTGCACTTCCAGCGCCAGCCCTTCGGCATCATCGACCTCGGCCAACGCTCCGGCTTCGCGCAATTGCGCGGCGATGTCGAGGAAGTTGAACAGGTGCGGGCCGCTGATCACCGGTTTGGCCAAGGCTGCCGGCTCCAGCAGATTGTGCCCGCCATTGGCCACCAGGCTGCCGCCGACAAACGCGCTGTCCGCCAAGGCATAAAGAAACAGCAACTCGCCCATGGTGTCGCCGAGCAGCACCGACGTCTGCGCATCGACATTGGCCCCAGTCGAACGCCGAACCGTGGCGAAGCCTTCGCGCTGGCACAGTTCGAACACCGAGTTGAAACGCTCCGGGTGACGCGGCACCAGAATCAGCAACGCATCCGGGTGATTGGCCAGCAAGCGCCGATGAGCGTCAAGGATCACTTCGTCCTCGCCTTCATGGGTGCTGGCGGCAATCCACACCGGACGCTCCAGCGCCTGCCACTGGCCACGCAAGTCAGCTGCACGTTGCAGCAGTTGCGGATCGATGGTCAGGTCGAACTTGATCGAGCCGGTGACCTCAACGGTTTCCGGGCGCGCACCGAGATCGCGGAAGCGCTGGGCTTCGGCTTCGGTCTGCACGGCGAACAAACTCATTTCGGCGAGCATCGGCGCGGTCAGTTTGCCGAAGCGGCCATAGCCTTTGGCGGAACGCTCGGACAAGCGTCCATTGGCCAATGCCACCGCAATTCCGCGCTTGGCGCATTGATGAATGTGATTGGGCCACAGTTCGGTTTCCATGATCACCGCGAGCTTGGGCTGAACGCGATCAAGAAAACGCGCCGCCGCACAAGGCAAGTCATACGGCAGATAGCAATGCTGGATGCGCGGATCGTTAGCGAACAGCGCCTGAATCCGCTCCGAACCGGTCGGGGTCATGCAGGTCACGGTGATCGGCAGTTGTGGATAACGTTGCAGCAAGGCGCGGATCATCGGCGCCGCAGCAATGCTTTCGCCCACCGACACCGCGTGCACCCAGATGCCGCCGGGCTGCAGCGTCGGCATGCCGTAGGAGAAACGTTCGCCAATCCGCCTGGCATACGCCGGCGCCTTGCGCGCACGCAGCCATAGCCGAATCGCCACCAATGGCAGCCCCAGGTAAAACAGCGCGGTGTAGAGAGTTCTATTCATGGCGGCGGAGTTTATCGACTTTTGTCGCCGATCGCCCGCAAGTGCACGGCAAAACGTTCGGCCAGCCAGCGCGCGGCCGGGCCGAGCGGTTCGTCGCGGCGCCAGACCAGTTCCACCACCAGTGCCGGCGGGGTCCATTCGCTGTCGAGTTCGACCATCAAGCCCTGATACGCGGAGTACTGCACCACATGCCGGGGCAACCAGGCCCAGCCGAGGTCGCGTACCAGCCATTCGGACATCACGTAAAAACTGTCGGCGCGCCATACCTGCGGGCTGGCCGGCTCGTTGCCGGGATAGACACTGGTTTGCGTCGACATCAACAATTGCCGGTGCTGCGCCAGTTGCTGGCAGGTCACGTAAGACTGCTTCGCCAGCGGATGATTGATGCCGCAGACCGTGACCATTTCCACGCTGCCGAGCACCCGGCGCTCCAGCGCTTCGGGGATTTCATCGTGATAGAACAACAGGCCGAGGTCGGCACGACGCTCGACCAGCTTGCGCGCGACTTCGCCTTGCGCGGCGCTGGTCAATTGCACTTCCAGGCTGGGAAACTGCTCGGCCAGTTCACCGAAACTTTCCACCAGCGCCTGATAGGGCATCGCCTCATCCTGCGCCACGCGCAGTTGTGCTTCCTGGCCGCGCAGCATCGCCATCGCCCGACCGTTTAGGCGCTCACATTGACGCAGGACTTCACGTGCCTCTTCCAACAGCGCTTCGCCCGCCTCGGTGAGCGTTGGCTGACGGCCGCTGCTACGCTCGAACAGGCTGACGCCCAAGTCATCTTCGAGCATGGCAATCGCGCTGCTGATCGCCGACTGCGCTTTACGCTGCTGGCGCGCCACGGCGGAAAACGAGCGGTGTTCGGCGACGTCGACAAACACCCGCAGTTGATCCAGATTCCACTGCATGCTGATTCACCTACCCATCTCTATAACAGATAGGTAATGACTTTACCCCATCTGGCGAATCACTAGAATGCCGCCTCAGCAAGCAACGTTTCACATTGAGGATTTGAACATGAACGCCTACGCCTACCTGGCCATTGCCATCTGTGCCGAAGTGATCGCCACCGTGTCGATGAAAGCGGTCAAAGGCCTCAGCACGCCACTGCCATTGGTGCTGGTCATCGTCGGCTACGCGATCGCGTTCTGGATGTTGACCCTGGTGGTGCGCACCGTTCCGGTTGGCGTGGCCTACGCGGTGTGGGCGGGCATGGGGATTGTGATGGTCAGCGTCGCGGCGCTGTTCATTTACGGACAGAAGCTGGATATCCCGGCGATGCTGGGGATGGCGTTGATCGTGCTGGGTGTCGTGGTGATCCAGTTGTTCTCGAAAACCGCCGGCCACTAAAATCCAACCACAATCCCTGTGGGAGCGAGCTTGCTCGCGAAAGCGGTTCGTCAGACGCATGATTGCTATCTGACACACCCTCTTCGCGAGCAAGTTCGCTCCCACATTTGGTTCTGCGTTCAACCTGTTGATCATCGACAAATCCGCCCCTTTCCCGAGTCTGTATACTGCGCCCTCGTCTTGAACACTGAGGTCGCTGCATGCCATCCGTTATTTCCACCGACGTTCTGATTGTCGGCGCTGGTGTCGCCGGCCTCTGGCTGAACGCGCGCCTGCGCCGCCAGGGTTTTTCGACCGTGCTGGTGGAAAGCGCCAGCCTCGGCGGCGGGCAGAGTGTGAAGTCCCAAGGCATTATCCACGGCGGCGCCAAGTACGCGTTGCACGGCGCGCTGACTGGCGCCTCGGAAGCCATCGCCGACATGCCGCGTCGTTGGCGTGAGGCGCTGGCCGGCAGTGGCGAACTGGATCTGTCCGGCGTACGCCTGCTGTCCGAGGCCCATTACCTGTGGTCGCCAGGCACCCTCGCCGGCAACCTCACCAGTTTCTTCGCCAGTAAAGCCGTGCGCGGCCGGGTCGATCAGGTCAAGGGCGAGCAACTGCCGCCGGCCCTGCAAGACAAACGCTTCAAGGGCAAGGTCTATCGCCTTGCCGAACTGGTGGTCGACGTACCGAGCCTGATCCAGCGCCTGGCCGATCTGGCCGGAGATGGCCTGCTCGCCGGGCAAACCATCGAGCCACTGCTGGAGGCCGGCGTGCTGGTCGGCCTGAAAGTCGATGGTCGCGAAATCCGCGCGCAACGCATTGTCCTCAGCGCCGGTGCCGGTACTGCCCAACTGCTCGAAGACCTCGGTTTGAGCCAGCCGGCCATGCAACGCCGCCCGCTGCACATGATCATCGCCAAAGGCCCAGGTCTGAAGCCGCTGTACGCCCACTGCCTGGGCGGCGGCACCAAACCGCGCATCACTGTGACCACGCATCCGGCCGCTGACGGCCAGTGGGTCTGGTACATGGGTGGCGACATCGCCGAAAGCGAAGGTGTGAACCGCGAGCCGGCCGAGCAGATTGCCACCGCGCAGAAAGAGATCGCCCAGTTGTTACCGTGGATCGACCTCAGCACTACGCAATGGGCGACCCTGCGGGTTGACCGTGCCGAGCCACTGCAAACCGGGCTGACGCGCCCGGACAACGCCTTCCTTGCCGAGCAAGGCCGCTTGCTGGTCGGCTGGCCGACCAAACTGGCGCTGGCGCCGGACTTCGCTGACCGGGTCATCGCCGCCCTGGAGCGCGACGGCATCCAGCCACAAGCCACCGAACCATTGCCCGCACTGCCAAAACCACCGCTGGGCGTTCCTGCCTGGGAGCAATTGCTGCCATGACCATTGCCACCCTGCACGATCTGCATCGTCCCTTGGGCAGCACCGGCCTGACGGTTTCGCCGCTGGGCCTGGGCACAGTCAAACTCGGCCGCGACCAAGGGGTGAAATACCCCAACGGATTTCAGATCCCCGGCGATGATGAAGCGCGGATGCTGCTGCGTCAGGCGCGCGATCTGGGCATCAACCTGATCGACACCGCCCCGGCCTACGGTCGCAGCGAAGAACGCCTTGGCCCGTTGCTACGCGGTCAACGTCAAGACTGGGTGATCGTCAGCAAGGTCGGCGAAGAGTTTGCCGATGGCCTCTCGCAACACGATTTCAGCGCAGCACACACACGGATGTCGGTGGAGCGCAGCCTGCAACGTCTTGAAACCGATTTTATCGACCTGGTGCTGGTGCATTCCGACGGCAACGACATGGCGATCCTCGAGCACGAAGAGGTTTACGCGACACTCGCGGAGCTCAAGGCCGAAGGCAAGATTCGCGGCTTCGGCTTCTCCGGAAAAACCGTCGAAGGTGGCTTGAAAGCACTGGAGCAAGGCGACTGCGCGATGGTCACCTACAATCTGAACGAACAAAACGAGAAAGCTGTCATTGACTATGCTGCTGCCCACGGCAAAGCCATTCTGGTGAAAAAAGCCTTGGCCAGCGGTCACGTCTGTTTGAGTCCGGGCGTGGATCCGGTGCGCGCCAGCTTCGAATTGCTGTTCGCGCAACCTGGCGTGGCCAGTGCTATTGTCGGGACGATCAATCCGCTGCACCTCGCCCACAACGTTGCGACCGTTGCCCAGGTCCTACGTGGTCACTGACGCCGCTTCGCGGCCTTAAGCAGGAGCCGATATGCCGCGCACGCTCATCAGAAAGAACCCGAGCAACTTCAAGACCCTGCCGTTGTACGTCGAAGCCACCCCCGAAGGTCTGACCTACCAGAGCGTCGGCATGCCGCTGAACTTTGCGCAGACCTTGCAGCGGCGTAAACCGGTGAGCGTGGCTGACACCGAGCGCTTCTCGCTGGAACTGGCCAACCTCGGGGTTTCCGTGCGCCTGACCCTGCATTGGCAGAATCGCGACTACTGGGTGCTGGTGCGCCAGCGCCGTCAGGATCGTGGCGATGTTGTGCTCAAATTGATTTCCGGTTACGTGCCGGCGCATGAACTGAATATTCCGCTACACACGGCCATTCAGGAAATTGCCGAAGAGTGTTTGCTGGAAACACCGGAAGGCTGGCTCGGCGGACGTTTCAACGACACCTGGCTGCCGGCGCCCTACTCCGCTGCACTGCATTATCGCGAAGCGCTGCCGTTTCGCCTGACCCCGCTGTCCGGCTCAGCGCGACCGATACGTAGCGCCAATCTGCAATTGCTCGAACGCCCACGGGCCTACGTGCATCTGCCGACCGCATCGCTGCAATTGATCTACGACTTGCGTCTGGATGTGCCCAAGGAAGCCAAGTCCCTGAGCCTGTTCCACGTCGACGAACGCCTGGAGGGTGATCAACTGGTGGCCCGACTCGACCGCAAACGGCCCGACCTGTACTTGATGCCCCTCAAGGACGGCGCGCCATTGGCAGAGTTGTACACGCTCAAGCGCGACAAACTGGTACCGGCGAGCACCCGGGGTCTTTATCTGGCCGAGAGTTTTGCCACACAAACCGGCTGGGTTGTGCGCGAAGAGCGGATTCGCTGGAAGGACTGGTTGGTGCAGCAGGGCCTGCAACCGGCGAAAGCCCCGCGTCAGGGACTCAAGCAACTGAGTATCAAGGCGCTGCGACTGGTCGGTCTGGGCAAGAAAACCGGTAAATAACGGTTTAGCGGCGACGGTCCCACCAGGTGCGCAACCCGGCGAAGAAATGAAAGTAGCGGTTTTCGCGCTTGCCCATGCCACGCTTGGGCGAGAACGATTCTTCGGCAAATGCACCGGTAATGCGCACCCGCGATGCCTGCGTCGGCAGCGTGCAGATTTTGGCATCGACCTGCTGCAGGGCATATTTAAGCAAGCGTTCGGAATGCAGCTTTCGGCCTGTTGCCTTGCAGAAATCGAAAATACATTCGATGCGCTTGCCGTACGCGACATACGTGTCGCGCCCGCACACGGCAAAACGGTCGTTCAAACCGCCCCACCATTGCCAGTCAGGAATATAAGCGTTGTGCTGGCGCACCTCGGGGTGAGCGAAGACATAGGCAGGCAATGCGCTGTGAAAGAAATTGTCCGGGCGCACGAACACAACGAAATCCGGATTGAACGGCTCGATCATGCTGGTCACGGTATGCAATGAGTTGAGCTGAAAGATCAAATTGCGCAATGACGCAAAGTCATCTGCCCAGGTATCGCCCTGTGCTTTGACCTGTTCGAAATCCCAGCGCTCCAACACGCCCTCGGTCGAGGTGAGTGTGCCGGTCATCGATTCGAATGGCTGGTAGTTGTCCGCCTTCAGTTCGCCTTTCTCACCGGATCGCGAGTTCTGCACCTCATCAATCTTGTACAGATGGTAGAAGCACTTTACGTCGCTGCCTGCAGGCAACTGCGCCAGCACGTTTTGCTCGATGGAGGGGAAACAGATCGGCGAATTTCTCGGGATTCCGAAAAAAGCCACGGCAATTTTCAACACTCAACAGCACCTTTTGAAAGTAGTTCGGGCCTGCTGGCAACCGGACAGACGATGTCGCTTACTTCTGTCGAAACAGTTTTTGCCACCAGCGACGGGGTTGCAGCGGCACCACGATGATGTCCGACTTCTGCAGCCAGTCACGCTCATAGTCCCAGGCATGGCCGCCCCACAGTTTTCCTGCTTCGTTGGAAAAGCCCAGGGTCATGAGCTGATAGGTATAACCGGCATGAGCGCGCAACCAGTCAAACAGCACCAGCGTGTTGAAACCGGTAGAAGGCCCAACGTAGCGCTTGCCGCCCGGGCGGTCGACCGGGTAGTTCCACAGTGGCGGCAGTGGAATGCGATCCCAGTACATGGCCACGCGTGGCAGTGGACACATCGGTGCGGCGCAGCCCACCAGCATGCTGAAACAACGTTCGCTCGCCTGTTCGAACATCTGCTGTACCGGCGGCGCGTAAGGCAGACCAAAAAAATACGCGTCCGGCGCGTTGTAGCCATGCACAAAGACATTGACGCTCTGCTTGTTGAGCAGCGCCGCTTTGATGCAGGTATTGAAGCTGACGACGACGTCATCGACGCCAATGTTCAACGCCTGAAAGTCCGCCGCGGTGATGGCCGGGTTGTTGGCAATCAGCACCACCCGAGGCGCACGGCTCAGACAGTCGAGAAGTTCTGTCGGTAACGCCCCCGGTACGGACTGATCACCACCGGGCAGCGCATCCAGCGCCATGTGTTCGTCCTTCATTCAGACCGGCACCTTCATCCCGTAACGCAGCTTCACCCAGAATCGCGTGAACGCCGAGGGCGGCTGCCATGGACGCATCTCACGCTGGATTTCCGTAGCCAGTGCCTGACCGACACGGGCAAAGGAATAACGGCTCTGCGCGAATTCCTGGCCATTGCGGGCGATGCGCTCTGCCAGTTCCGGGTCGCTCTGCAGCAGCTGGATCTTTTCCACCGCTTCATCTGCGCTGCGGTAGAACACGGTGTTGTGCATGTCTTCAAAGCCGAGCAGACGGTCTTCTTCGCCCTGGCTCCAGGCCAGCAGCACACAACCGCAGGCCATGGCCTCATAGTTCTTGATCATGAACTCGTTCATGCCGATGTCGGCGCTGACGAAAATCCTGATGCGATTGAGCGTCTGCAGGTATTCCGCACCCGACTTGGTACGGGTCACCAGCATCCCGGTACGCTGCGAGAGCGACTCGAGCATGGCTTTGCGCTCGGCATATTCGGTGCTTTTCAAGCTGCCAAGAAAACCGATGGGAATGTCCCGCTCGACGCCGGTGTTGTGCAGCATCTGCTCGTCATAACCTTTGGAGACGAACACCGTGTCGATGCCCTCAGCCAGCATCTTGCGCGCGACCACGGCACCGGACACCAACGCCCGACAACTTGGCAGGCGACGGTAGAGCCGTGAATACACGCCGCGGTATTTACTCGCTGGCATGTAGTTCTGGTAGGCGTCGTGTTCGAGGAAGACCAGCCCGGGGATACATTTGAGCACCTGCAGTTGCGTGGCCAGACGTTTGACCCGGGAGAAAATCACCACGCGATCGAAGGTCTGGTAATCGACCGAGGCCAGAAACGACCCCAGATTCAACTGCTGTTTTTTGCTCAAACGATAGATGAAACACTCATCACAGTTCTGCTGCACGATGTCGTAGAGCCGGTCGAGAATGACCCGCTGCTCGTCCATCACCAGGAGCATGACTTTCATAGGTTAATTGACCACGCGACGTAGGCAGGCAAGCGCATCGGATTCAAAGCTGCCTACATCAACGGAAACGGTAAAATCCCCAAGGCAAAATCCGTTCACACGCAGTACACAACGGTAAAAATTCATCTGATCAACGACTGCGGATCTTCTCGACAATCGCAGTTGTCGAGCTGTTTTCCACCAGTCCCAGCACCTTTACGGTACCGCCATAAGCAGTGACGATATCAGCGCCGACTACCTGATCGATGCCGTAATCGCCGCCCTTGACCAGCACGTCCGGTTTGACCTCGCGCAGCAGGTTCTCCGGGGTGCCTTCAGGGAAACTGATCACCCAGTCCACAGCGCCGAGGCCGGCGAGAACCGCCATGCGCCGGTCAACACTGTTGATCGGGCGGCCCGGGCCTTTGAGACGGCTGACCGAAGCATCATCGTTGACCGCGACAATCAGCCGGTCGCCCTGTGCCCGCGCCTGCTCCAGGTAGGTCACATGGCCGGCATGGAGGATGTCGAAGCAGCCGTTGGTGAAGACGATCTTCTCGTTGTGCGCACGGGCATCGGCCACGGCGAGCAGCAACTGCTCCAGCCCCAACACTCCGCGCTCGGAACCTTCTTCACGCTGAATGGCGCGACGCAGTTCCGGGGCGCTGATGGCGGCCGTACCGAGTTTGCCAACCACGATGCCGGCGGCCAGGTTGGCCAGCGCAACGGCGTGGGGCAGGTCTTCACCGGCGGCAATCGCTGCCGCCAGGGTGGAGATCACCGTGTCACCGGCACCGGTGACATCAAACACTTCACGGGCACGGGCCGGCAGGTGCAGCGCCGGCTGATCCGGACGCAACAGGGTCATGCCATGTTCGCCGCGCGTTACCAGCAGCGCACCGAGTTCGAGGTCGTGCATCAGGGCGGCGCCCTTGCTCACCAGCTCATGCTCATCGACGCAACCGCCGACGATGGCTTCGAATTCGCTGAGATTGGGAGTGATCAGGCTGGCGCCGCGATAGATCGAGAAGTCCTTGCCCTTTGGATCGGCCAGCACCGGAATGTTCTTCGCGCGGGCGGCCTGGATCAGCGCCTGATGGTTTTTCAGGGCGCCTTTGCCGTAATCGGAGAGCACCAGCACCTTGATGCCTTCGAGCAGGTCGTCGACCTGCGAACCAAGGGCCAGAGCGTCGGTGGCGAACGGTTCTTCAAAGTCGATACGCAGCAGTTGCTGGTGCCGGCTCATGACCCGCAGCTTGACGATGGTTGGCTGGTGCGCGATGCGCTGGAACAGAGCGCGTACGCCCGCGCCTTTGAGACTGTTGCTCAGGCTGTCGGCGGCTTCGTCATCGCCGGTCACACCGACCAGCGACGCCGGCGCACCCAGCGCGGCAATGTTCAAGGCAACGTTCGCGGCACCGCCCGGACGGTCTTCGATCTGCTCGACCTTAACGACCGGCACCGGCGCCTCAGGGGAAATCCGTGAGGTTCCGCCATGCCAGTAACGGTCGAGCATGACATCGCCGACTACCAAGACCGGGGCTTGATCGAAACGCGGCATGGACAACTTCATGGAGCAACCCACATACAAAATGAACAGGGGCGCGATATTAACACAGGGTAAAGCGCCGTCCGCCTCAATCTGAAAGGTCGCGCACCCAGAACAACTCGTGACGCCGGACCGCCTTGCGGAAAAACTCGTTACTGCCCGTTTCAGGCCAGCGACGGCCGGCCAGAGCCTGCTGGATCCAGCGGCGCAATTGCCGTTTGAACGCCTGTCGGCCCTGCAGATCGTGTTCCATGGCCAGCGCCATGGCTTTGTCCAGTTGCACGTCAGCCGACAGCAGCGGACTCCACAGGCGATCAGCCGGTAGCGGCTCGATGGCGGGAGGCAGCGGAACACCCGCACCGGCAGGCCCCATCGGCCAGCGATCATTGTCGTGCAGGTGATTGGCGTACAGCAGCAGGGTCGCCGGTTTCCAGCTACTGCGTTCGATAGCCTCAAGCAGCGCTTGGGTCGACGCTACATGATCACTGTGGGGATCGAGTTCAGGATGCGGCGTAACGACCACTTCCGGGCGATAGTGCTCAAGCAGGGCCGTCAGATCACCCAGCAGGTTTTGCCAGGTCGACTGCCCGTCAACGTCGGCGGGTAGGGTCAACGGGTTATGCCGGCGCACACTGCGAATATCGTTTTCCTGCGATTCCCGGGAGCCGAACGCCTGGGTCGGCGCTTCGGCCATCGACGGCAGTTGCAAGCAGTAATAGCCCAATTGCACACAACGCTCGGCAGGCACGCCCCCCCACAGCGGAATCACCAGGCTGTCCCAACTGCGCAAGCGGCCCTTCAATCGTGCTGCTGCGGCTTGATCAAGGCCCAGGCGCTGAAAGCCTTCAGCCTCGATCTCACCCTGGGTCAGGGTGACGATGCTGACGTCTTCGCATCGACTGTACAGACCGAAGGCGGCGAGCTCTGCATCATCGGCATGGGGCGCGATGACCATGACCCGCTGGCGGCTGTAGTCCGGATTGGCCATTACCCACAACACGCCCGTCGCAGCAGGTACGCAATATCGGCCACGCAGCGTCAGAGCCCCTTGCGCCAGCGCATCGACCTGCCCCGACAGATTGAGGAAACGCCGCCCTCTGACGCCCCGCTCCAGATCCTGACGATCATCGCCCACCTCAACATAGGGATCGAGCCAGCGCCCCAGCCAGGTGGACTTCACTTCGAGTTCGAGTACCAATGTCTCGCCCTGCGCCAGCGGTTCGCTCAGGCCTACCACGCCGCCCTCAAGACTCACGGCCTGCCGCGCGGTTTGCGGCGGAAAGTCGTATTGATAGTCGTCGGTAGGCCGGTAGAACAAATGGTCGGCAAACCAGGCCTCGTGAGCGACCCAGGCCAGCACCAGCAACAACGGCACCAGCCACCACGCGATCAGCACGCCGATCAGCAACAGCGCCAGCACAAAGGCGATCAGGAACAGACGCTTGTTGCGCCGATGGGCCTTGAGAAGCTGTTGCTTGCGAGCGCTCATGAATTCAGACCTTGTAGACCGGCACCGTGTGGCACCAGCGATCCTTGTACTCTCGGTCGGCACGACCGAATGAGTAACGCAGAGGTTTGCCCAGCGCTTGCGCGTGCGCCCAGGCCTCTTGGGTATTGACGAAACTCAGCACACTGCCGGGGCTGAACTCGCGGCTCTGCGGGTCGACACCACCGTTGATGTATTCCAGCGAAACCCATTGCGGGGGCTCGACGCGATAGAGCACCTGAATGGCGACGGGCGCCGATTCGAGCATCACCACCGAACCGGTCATGAACTCGCGCAGCAAGGTAAAGACCTCAACCAGCCCGGCCTTGCCCGGCACCTCGAAGCCCCAGCGACGCTGGAATAAATCGCCGTAAGCGGCAGCCTGTTCCTGCGGCGTAAAGTCGGACATCGGCACCAGCGATCCGCCCGCCTCTTCCAGCAGGCGCTGTTCGCGACGCTGGTTGTAGCGGAACTTCTTCGAATATTCTTCCGGCAACCGGGCCAGCGCCAGGCCCTCAGGCTGTGGCTTCAGCGTGCTGATCTGCCCGGCATTGAGCTGGGACACATAAGCCACGCGCTGGCGCACCGGCACGATGACGTCTGGCGCGATCGGCAGAATGATTTCTGCATTGCCTATGTCCAGCAAGCCACGCTTGCCCTCGCGCTTGAGCACCTCCTTGGACAACGCAACATGCCGCCCCCAGCAAGGGATGGCGGCCAGCACATCACCGCCAACGACCCAGCCCAGGTAGCGCAACTCGATGCCAAGGAACGTCGACAAGCGCTCGACGACTTCGGGGTGTGTAGCAAAACTGCCGCCGAAACGTTGCCAGGCGCGGGCGTAGCTGTCCCGGTCGATTTCGGTCCAGCCACGCTCGCGAAAACTGCGAAACATCGTCAGCATACGTCGGTCGCGTGTGCCGGCTGAGGCTCGTCACCCTCTTCAAACTCTTTGGCGTGCAGACGGGCGTAATAGCCGTTCTGTTCGAGCAATTGTGCGTGAGAGCCGCGCTCGACGATGCGACCTTCGTCCATGACCAGAATCAGGTCGGCTTTCTCGATGGTGCTCAAACGGTGGGCGATCACCAGGGTCGTGCGGTTTTTCACCACATGATCCAGGGCAGCCTGGATATGCCGCTCCGACTCGGTATCGAGCGCGGAAGTGGCCTCGTCGAGAATCAGCAGCGGTGCATCCTTGAGCAACGCCCGGGCAATGGCGATGCGCTGACGCTGGCCGCCGGACAGCAGCACACCGTTTTCGCCGACCATGGTTTCGTAGCCTTGCGGCATCTTGATGATGAACTCATCGGCATAGGCTTCGGTAGCCGCGCGCTTGACCTCATCGAACGGCGCACCGGCCAGATCACCGTAGGCGATGTTGTTGGTCACCGTATCGTTGAATAGCGTGACCTGTTGGGTCACCAGAGCAATCTGCCGACGCAGGCTGCGCAAGGTGAAGTCCTGCACCTGCACGCCATCGAGCAGGATCTGGCCCTGCGCATGATCATGCTGATAGAAGCGCGGAATCAGGCTGGCCAGGGTCGATTTGCCACTGCCCGAGCGGCCGACCAAGGCAACCATTTGCCCCGGTTCGACGACGAAACTGATGTCATTGAGCACCGCTTTGTCGGTGTCAGGATAGTGGAAGCTCAAATTGCGCACTTCCAGACGGCCTTCGAGACGATCTTGCTCGACCGTGCCCTGATCCACTTCCGCCGGCTCATCCAGTTGCTCGAAAATACTTTCGGCACCGGCGACACCTTTCTGAATCGTCGAGCTGACCTCCGACAACTGACGGATCGGCTTGGGCAACAAGCCAGCCATGGTGATGTAGGCCACCAGATCACCCGGCGATGCATCGCCGCGAAGGTACAGGACGAGGAACATGACCACCGCCATGGCGCTGTAAGTCACCAGCTGCAGCATCGGCGTGTAAACGGCGCCGGTCTTGGTCATCGTCAACTGCTTGTCGGTGTTGCTCTGGCTGGCATCGCGAAAGCGATCCTTTTCGTACTGCTCGCCGCCAAAACTGCGCACGACGCGATAGCCGTGAATGGTCTCGGACGCGACGTGCGTGACGTTGCCCATCGAGACCTGGATCTTCTTGCTTTGCTTGCGGAATTTTTTGCTGGTGCTGTTCACCATCAAACCGATCAACGGCAGGATGGCGACCATCACCAGCGTGAGCTTCCAGTTCATCCACAACAGTGTGCAGAACAGGAAAATCACGGTCATGCCTTCACGGATGACGACTTTGATTGCATCCGTTGCCGCGCCGGTGACCATGGTCACGTTGAAGGTGATCCGGGAAATCAGGTGGCCGGAATTGTTCTTGTCGAAGAAGCGATTGGGCAACTCCAGCAATTTATTGAACAACACCACCCGCAGGTCATGCACCAGGCCCAGAGAAACCCGCGCCAGGAAGAAGTTGCCCAGGTAAGAACCCACGCCCTGCCACAACGCGATGAAGACGATCATCAGTGGCACGGTTTCGAGCAACTGCAGCTTGCCCAGATAAGGGTTGCCCGGGAACAGACTGGCTTCAGGATTGGCCAGACCGTCGACAAAGTACTTGAGGATGTAAGCGAGCATCGGCTGAGTCGATGCGAAAATCAGAAACCCGACGATGCTGAGAAGGAAAAGGCCGGCATAAGGCCGCACGTAAGCCAAAAGGCGGAAATAGATCGCCAGCGTGGACTGGGCTTTCGGTTCAGGACTGCTCATGGTGATCCGCGCAATTCAGTGAGGCGCCGATGATATCACACGCGTTTTTGCCCCGATAAACATGACTTCAAGCCAGCCTTCGACCAACTCGGTTAAGATACCCCGCTAATGATGGGGAGCCGGATATGCAATCGATTGATCACAGCACTTACGAGGCACTGCGCGCGGGTGCACACGTATTGGAAGCCGACGGTTCCGGCGACAAGGTGCTCAGATTGGCCGATGGACGCATGCTCAAGCTGTTCCGCCGCAAGCGGCTGCTCAGTTCGGCACTGTTCTACCCCTATGCACAACGCTTTGCCGACAATACCCGGGCCCTCGAACAACGCGGCATCCTCTGCCCCAAAGTCATCGCGGTCTACCGCATCCCGAGCATCGAACGTGACTGCGTGTATTACAGCCCGCTGGAAGGCAATACAGTGCGTCAGCTACAAGGCACTGACGAAGAGGCTGACACACTGAGATTCCAGCTGGGCGGGTACTTCGCCCTGCTGCACGAAAAAGGTGTGTACTTTCGATCACTGCACTTTGGCAACGTCGTGCAGACCCCCGACAAGCGTTTGGGCCTGATCGATATTGCCGACCTGCGCTGCCAGAAGCACGCGCTCAGTGACAGTAAACGCCTGCGTAACTTCGCGCATTTGCTGCGCTACAAGGAAGACCGCCAATGGCTGCTCGGCCAGGACGCCGGCGACACGTTTATCGAGGGCTATCGGCAGGCACTGCCGAGCAACCGGCAAGCGCCGCTGATCTCGCGCCTGCGCCCGCTGCTCGGTTAAGCCTTAGCGGCCGATGACCACTACAGTGGCACCTTTGCGATTGGCGAAATGCTCGATGATGCGCAGCTTGTGCGCCACCAGCCACTCATTCAGCCAAGGCTCGTCACCCTTGGCCTCGATGAGGAAATATTGATAGTCGCCAGCGTGCGCTGCCGACATCGCTTCCTCTGCGGTCAATACCGGTATCACATAGCCACGACCGGCGTAATAGCTGATCCGCCCATCCTCGAAATAGGTCTTCGCCCCTGGCTCGACATGGGCCGACAACCAGCGCCCGGCCTGGACGTAATGGGTTTTGCCGGCCCCGGTGGAGATGACGTTCGACAGCATCACCAGCAAACACAGAACCACCAGCCACTTGCCCCAACGCGGGAACTCGCGAACGAACGCCGCCAGCCCCATCGCCAGCACGGGCACAAACAACAGATTGAGAAAACTCAAGTAGCGCGTATTCATGAACTGTTGCTTGATGAAAAACAGCACCAGCACGACCAGATACAGCAACGCCGCCCAGGCGAAGGGTCGATAGTCGCGCCAGTAGACGCCTAGCACCCCCCAGTTACGCCGCAGAATGAAGGGAACGGCGAAAGGCCCCATCAACTTCACAAAACTGATGGTCATGGTCGCCAGGATGCCGAAGAAAATGATCCGCCCGGCTTCATCCTGGGAGTACTTGTTGATGAGCGAATTGGCAAACTGATCGCACAGCATCTGAAAGGACGCAAACACACTGTGCGGGGCAATCATGTCCAGATACAGCATCACTCGCGCCGACATGAGTACACCGGTTGCCGAAATGGCCAGCAGCCCCAAAACCGGCAGCAGCGAAAACTGGGCAAACTGCATCCGCCGGCCAGATGACCACAGGTTGGGCAACTGCCACAGAGCCAACGCCGGCACCAGCAACAAGGCCTCCAGCCGAAACAAGGCTGCTGCGACGATTGCCAGGTGGATGAATGCCGCGCGCAACCAGCCGCCACGGGCTTGCCAGTGCAGCGCGAGCCAAAGCGTCAGCGTGCAGAAGAACCAGAAACCGCACTCACGGATGATGTCGTTTCGAAAGGCATTCACCGCCGGCATGGCCAATACCACCAGGCACGCCCAACGGGTGACCAGCGCAGACCGCTGACGCACGCAGTCCACCATCAACGCGCTGGTGCCGGCAAAAAAGAGTGCACACCAAAGATAGGCACTCAGCTCCAGCGGCAAATGCAGGACGGAATGCGTAGCGGCCAGCAGAAAGGAAAACCAGGGCCAGTCGAAAGTAGCCCAAGCCACATTCGGCCCGTGCTCGGTGACCTGTTGCGCAATATCGATATACAGCGCGGCATCACGTCCCACTGTCGCAGTGCCCAGGACGGCTATCAGCGATAACAGCGCGCTGCCCACAAACGCCAGCCAGACCGGGTATTTGTCGATGATTCTGGAGACTCGAGTTGCCACACTACCGCCCGTACCTTTCACCCAGCCACCTCACCGACATCCGTTACAAGGTACGCGCACATCACCGCGACCCACTTACCGAAACAGCAACCGCAAAGCCTTGCGGGTGTATGACCAGCGTGAAAACGTCCGCCAGTCTGCACGCAAAGCCTGGAAATAGAACGACCTGGCCAGCTTGTACTCGCCATGGGAATAACAGTCGCGAAACAGCGACAAACAGCGCTGTGCCAGAAACGCCTGGCGCAGATCACACATTTCTTCGGGCATTCTTCGACTGGAAAACACTTCGCTGACGACCTGCTCCGTACCGGCAGCAAGACTCTGGCGCAAATCATGGCGCATGCTGTCGGCGTGCTTGTGGATCAGTGCCAGAGGCTTGTCTAGAACGGTGCAGGGGTAGCGCGCCAGCACTTGGGCAAACACTGGCAGGTCCTCGACGTTGCGCAAATGTTCCGGGTAATTGCCCAGAGCGAACACTTCGCGGTGCATCGCACAGGCACCGTTGGAAATCGACACCGTCTTGTTCAGCAGGTAACCCTGCAGGCGCTGGCGGGGCGTCACAGGCAAAGGCCTGGCCGCCTGCAAACTGCGGCGGCCGTCAGCGAACACTGACCAGTGCGCACCGATCACCATAAGGGTCTGCGGATGACTGGCAATGTGCTGCGCAAGCGCAGCCAATGCACCGGGAGCCATTTCATCGTCAGAGTCGAGAAACACCAGATACTGCCCGGTTGTCTCTTCCAGCCCCCGATTGCGTACCGACGACAATCCGCCGTTGCTTTTACGCAGCGCGCGAAAACGACCGCCATGCTTGAGCAGGAGCCTTTCCACTACCTCAGGCGTATCGTCCGTCGACCCGTCGTCGATGACCAGCAGATCCGCCGTCGTTTCATCCAATTGCGCCAACACCGACTCCACTGCACGAGGCAGCGTTCGCGCATAGTTGTAAACCGGAATGACGACGCTGATCAGTGTTTCAGTCAAGTTCGTATCCTTTCACACCCTCTTTTACGACCAGAATATCTTCCATGATCAGGTATTCCAGATCCGAACCGAAAAACATGTTCAACGCGTCGGTCGGCGAGCAAATCATCGGTTCGCCACGACGGTTGAGCGAGGTGTTCAGCGATACGCCGTTACCGGTCAGGTTTTCCAGCGCCTTCATCATGTCGTAGTAGCGCGGGTTGTATTCACGCTTGAGGACCTGGGCACGAGAAGTGCCATCTTCGTGAACGACTTCCGGCACACGGGTCTTCCACTCGTCCGCTACTTCGAAAGTGAAAGTCATGAACGGCGCCGGATGATCGATCTTGATCATCTGTGGCGCAACGGTGTCGAGCATCGACGGGCAGAAAGGCCTCCAGCGCTCGCGGAACTTGATCTGATGGTTGATGCGGTCGGCCACACCGGCCACGCTCGGGCAACCAATGATCGATCGACCGCCCAGTGCACGCGGACCGAACTCCATACGTCCCTGGAACCAGGCCACGGGATTACCATCAACCATGATCTTGGCGATCTGCTCCGGCATGTTGTCGAGCTTGCGCCAGGTCGGCTTGCTCTCGTGACGGGCGCAGGCGGCGATCACGTCTTCATTGCTGTACGACGGGCCAAGGTAGACATGTTCCATCTTCTCGACCGGTACGCCACGAGCGTGAGACACGTAGGCAGCGGCGCCGACCGCAGTGCCGGCATCGCCGGACGCCGGTTGCACGAACAGTTCCTTGATGTCGTCGCGGGCAATGATTTTCTGGTTCAGTTTGACGTTCAGCGCACAGCCACCGGCGAAGGCCAGTTTGCCGGTTTCCTTGAGCACGTCACCCAAATAGTGATCGATCATCTGCAGCGCCAGCTTCTCGAACAGCGCTTGCATGCTCGCGGCGTAGTGAATGTAAGGTTCGTCAGCAATATCGCCTTCGCGCTTCGGCCCCAGCCACTCGATCAGCTTAGGCGAGAAGTAGAAGCCTTTGCCCTTCTCTTTATAGCGGCGCAGGCCGATAACGTTGGCGTAGTCGGTGTTGATCACCAGCTCACCGTTTTCGAACGAGGCCAGACGCGAGAAATCGTACTTGCTGGCATCGCCGTAAGGCGCCATGCCCATGACCTTGAACTCACCGTCGAGCATCTCGAAGCCGAGGAACTCGGTGATCGCGCCATACAGGCCGCCGAGGGAGTCCGGATCGAAGAATTCCTTGATCTTGTGGATCTTGCCGTTTTCACCGTAGCCAAAGAAGGTCGTGGCGTACTCGCCCTTGCCGTCGATACCGAGGATCGCGGTTTTTTCTTTGAAGCCAGAGCAGTGGTAGGCGCTGGAGGCGTGAGCCAAGTGGTGCTCGACTGGTTCGATCTTGATCTTCTTCGGATCAAAACCCAATTGCTCCAGGCACCAGACAATCTTGTTGCGGTAGCGCTTGTAGCGGCGGTTGCCCATCAGGATCGCATCCAGGGCGCGATCCGGTGCATACCAGTAACGCTTGGCGTAGTGCCAGCGCGCCTTGCCGAACAGGCTGATCGGAGCGAACGGGATCGCAACTACGTCAACGTCGGACGGCTTGATGCCGGCCTGCTCAAGACAGAACTTCGCCGATTCGTAGGGCATGCGGTTCTTTGCATGCTTATCGCGTACGAAGCGCTCTTCTTCAGCCGCCGCCACCAGCTTGCCGTCGATGTACAAGGCTGCTGAAGGGTCATGGCTAAGGGCGCCGGACAGGCCAAGAATCGTCAATGCCACAGGGGTCTAGCCTCTTTAGTCTGCGTGCAGGCGCGATGCGCCTTGAAAATTGATGTGCCCCCGCACAGGGCGAGTGACAGCTAAAGGGCGGGATTATAGCGTAAACGAGTAGGGAATTACCCTGTGCGATTGCCCTCTGGGTGAATGGTTTGGAGAAACCTTACCCTGCTACTCAATAACTGCCCTTGCGCCAGTAAATACCAAGATTGCCGTCGGTGAGCTGACGATAAACCGTATAGGGCAACGCGACTGTATCGAATACTCCGGACAATGGCAGATCCAGCAACACGAATGGCACCAGAAAACCGCTGGGATCCGGCGGCGCGTTCAACACGCAGAAGTCGAAGGCCAGACCGCTGTAAATCCGCGGAATGGACTGGCAATAGGTTTTTTGTTTGCGCATGTCCCGCGCCACGTCGGCATCGTCCTGCAAGACAGTCATGGCGCTGCCACAGCCAGCCAGAATCCATGAAAATACACCCAGCGTTGCAGCCTGTTTAATGGTCAAAATTCGCCCTCCAAGGTCGTTGGGCAAATTAGCATCGGGACTGAACAGGGCACAGTTCATGGCTTCTGGAGAAGCTGTAGGACAAGTCGCTGAATCTTGTCCTCTACTGCTGGTTTGTCTCAGGGCACGCTGGAAATATCTTTCGGCAACCGCAGATCAATAATCTGATACAGCGCGCTGCTTTCGGGCCAGTTGCGCATGAATCGCGCACGGTCACGGGCATAGGCCGGCGCGAAACTGCCGACAGATCCATGCTGGCACATCGAGTCCAGATCGATCAGCGCCCAGCGATCCTGCTGCCAGAACAGATTGTGTCCCTTGAAGTCGCCATGGCTGATCCGCTCGTCAATCAATCTGGCGAACAACTGATCCAGCGCCTGCAACTCCGCTTCCGGCGCTTCACCACTTTCAACGTACGGCGCAAAGCGCTCGATGATATCCGGCCCCGGCAGGAACTCGGTCACCAGATACGCACGGCTGCGCAGCCACAAAAAGCGCTTTTCCAGCACCGCCAGCGGTTTGGGTGTGGCGATGCCGAGAAACGCCAGGCGATTGCCTTCGCGCCACGAATGCCAGGCCCGACTTGGCCGCCAGAAACGCTTGAGCCAATGCGCAAAGCCCTTGATGTTGTAGCGCTTGATCACCAGCGTGCGCGCACCGGCCTGAACCTTGCCAACGCTCGCCGCACCACCGGTCTTGTACAGGTGCCCCTGATCAAGCAACGCATCGGCCTGCGCCAGCACCGGCAGCATGGCTGACTCTTCTTCGCGGCGGATCGCGCGCAAAGCGAACGCTCCACGCTGCACACTGAACAGCGTGCACTCGCGACCGACCTTGATCAGAAAGTCTTTCAAACGCCAGCGCCGCACTTTGTCGATCTGTTTCTGCAAGGCCTCCAGCGGCAACGCATGCTCGCTGTTGCTCAACAGGTAATACACCAGCAGTTCTTCAGTGAACGGTTCCAGCGCCTTGGGTAACTGGGCGAAAAACACCCCGAGATTTTCCAGGACTTTTTGTCGCGACAACGGCTGGCCGGCGGTTTCTGCGCAAATCCCGGCACCGTCAATCAAGTACAACTGGTCGCCGTGGCGCAACAGATTGTCCAGGTGCAGATCTTCCTGCCAAAGCCCTTTGCCGTGCAATTGGCCAATAGCGCCCAGCGCCTCGGCCAGCACCGCCGATTGTTCATCGGCCAACACCGGCAGCGACTCGACTTTCGCCCAGGCATCGCCAAGGCTTTCGGCCCCCTCAAGGAAATCGAACAGCAACCAGCCACCTTCGCCATTTTGCAAACCATCGGCCAGGAGCAGCGGCGTGGTCAGGCCTTGCGCAGCCAGCAAGCGCACGCCTTCCAGCTCGCGCTGAAAATGCCGGGCAGCTTTGCCGCCGACCAGCAATTTGGCCAGCACCGGACGCCCGCGCCAGACACCGGCGCCAACGTAACGCTGTCCCGGCAACACCCGCAGCAGGCTCAGCAATTGCAGATCAGCACTGCCGGCGGCATCGGCCAGCGTCACCGTCAGTGGCAGTTGCGGGGCTCGCCCGGCACCGGCCAGCTCCGACAATTGCATCAGCGGGTCTCCTTGTGGCTGCGACGCGCGGTCAGCCGGGCGAGCCAGCTGTCCAGCAGCGCGCTGTCAGTGGGCTGATCGAGATAAGCCGCGAGCAATTCACGCAGTTGCTCCTCGTTCCATTCCGGCGCACGGCGTTGCAGCGGTTCCAGATCCTTGATCCGGTCGCGCATACCAAACAACAACGGTCGGGTCTTTTCCAGGTCGATCAACTGCGCCTGATACCCGTCACCTGTGGCTCGCAGAAAAATATGTTTGGGATAGAAGCAGCCGTGCACCTGACGCACGCCGTGCAGATGCCGCGCGAGCAATCCGCAAGCCTTGAGAATGGCTGAATGCTGCGCGGTACTGAGCTGCGCCCAGCGCTGCAACAGCGATTCCAGATCACTCCAGCCATCGAGTGCCCGAGTCAGCAGAATGGCACGGACTTCGCCGTTGACCTTACGCTCACCGAAAAACGCCGCTTGCAGCGCCGGGATACCGAGCTTGCGATAGCGACTGATATTGCGAAACTCGCGGGCAAAGCTTGGCTCGCCGAAAGGCGCGTGCAAGGTCCGCGTCAGGTAGTTGCTCTGGCGCTTGAGGTAATAACCCTGCCCTTCAAGATCCAAACGGAAGACGCTGCTCCAACCGCCACGGGCGGTATTGGGTTCGTCCACGGCCTCAAGCT
Organism: Pseudomonas sp. 29; assembly: GCF_002754355.1. Taxonomy (NCBI): domain Bacteria; kingdom Pseudomonadati; phylum Pseudomonadota; class Gammaproteobacteria; order Pseudomonadales; family Pseudomonadaceae; genus Pseudomonas; species Pseudomonas sp. 29. Next base: position 3,444,024 of record NZ_PEEY01000001.1, on the reverse strand, counting down.
GCTTCGCCCAAAGCGCGTCAAAAGTGCCGAGACCATGGCGCTCAAGTAGTGCGCGGTCTTCAGCGGCGAGAAAATCAGTCATTCGCGTCCCTCGAAAAATCTCACCACGTGCCGAATCCGTTTCTTGTCGGCGCTATCAAGCCGATCGCACTGGCGGTATTGCTTATAGAAGCGCAGGCGTTGGGTATTGGACAGGTGGTATTTGGCGAGTTTATCGAGACAGGCCAGATCCTTGGTGATCCGATACTTGAGCCAGAAGCCGCGCCAGAACTCGCCGTTAGGGCAATCGATCAGAAATATCCGCGCCTGATCATCGATCAACAGGTTGCGCCATTTCAGATCGTTATGGGTAAATCGGTGATCATGCATCGTCCGGGTATAGCCGGCCAATTGCCGACTGACGCCGTCAACCCAGGCGCGATCCTTGAGTTTCGGATCCTTGCGCTCGGCGAGCGCCGAAAGGTCTTCGGTGTCGGGCAGTTCACGGGTGATCATCGCGCCACGATCATACGCCGCGCCACGTCGTTCCAGGCCCCAGGCCACCACTTCAGCGGTGGGAATGCCCCACTTGGCGAAGCGCTTGAGGTTCTGCCATTCCATCTTCACCCGCGGCTTGCCGAGGTAACGGCGCAAGCCTTTACCAGCGCCGACATAGCGTTTGACGTAATAATTGACACCGTTGCGCTGCACGCGAATCACTTCCGACAGCGGATCACGGGTCAGGCGTTCGCCCTGCAACGCAAATACCGCTTCGAGACTGCCGAAGTCTTCGGCGAGCTCGCTGTATTGCGGCTCGAGAGTCCAACCCGCCATCAGAGCGCATCCCCGTAACGCTGTTTACGCGCGTAGAGCTTGTTGGCCTTGCCTTCCAGCCAGCTCAGCAACGGCGCTTCTTCAGCCAGGATCTGGCGCAGCGGTTGCTGGAAATAGCCTTTGAGGAAACGCAGTTTGTCGCGGCGGGTCAGGCCGATGTCCAGCGCGGAAAAGTACAACGCGGCCAGATCTTTATTGCGCCAGCGCTGCGTGATTTTCGTGCGGGTCTGGGCACGGTGCAGGTCGATCACTGAGAGTTTGAAGTCGTCTGGCGTCACCGGTTTATCGGTGTGCAGCAGGAAGTGGCAGATATAGCAGTCACGATGGTTGACGCCAGCGCGGTGCATCATGCCGGTCATGCGTGCGACTTCGGCGATCAGCGCGCGCTTGAGTTTCGGCTCGGGTGGCTGCTTGACCCAATCGATGCTGAAGTCTTCGAGGCTGATGGTCGGCGCCAGTTCTTCGGTGACGATAAACGAGTGCTGATCTGCCGGGTTACTGCCCTTCTCACCGTAAGCCACGGCAGTCATGGTCGGCACGCCGACTTCCTGCAGACGCTGAATGGCTTGCCACTCCTGGCCCGCGCCGAGAACCGGCAGCTTGGCGGTCAGCAGATTCTTGAAGATCTCGCCCCAGCCGATACCTCGGTGGATTTTCACGAAAAATCCGTTGCCGTCGACTTCCGTGCGCAGCGTCCGGCGCGCTTCCAGCTCGCGGTATACCTCGCCCTGCAAGCCTTCGACTTCAGCGAACGGGTCGCGGCCGGCCCACAGGCTTTTGAACGGTTCAGCCAGCATCAACTTCATTTAAGCGTGCTCCGCCAGAATCACATCGGCCGCGTGCTGCGGCATGCTGTAGAGGTCGGCCGTCTCGGCGAAGGCCAGACCATTGCGGCTCCAGGCCGCCCGTGCAGCGTCGTCATGCAACATTTCAGTCAAGTATTGCGTCAGTTGCGCCTGATCGAACGGTTCGTCCAGCACTCGCCCGGCATCCGCCTCGGCAATGTAATGGGCGTAACCGCAGACCGCGCTGACCAGCACCGGCAAACCGGCGACCAGCGCTTCAAGCAGTACGGTGCCGGTGTTTTCGTTGTACGCCGGGTGGATCAACAGATCGGCACCGAGCAGGAAACGCGGAATATCGCTGCGGCCCTTGAGGAACGTTACGTTATCGCCCAGACCCAAAGTTGCGCTCTGCATCTGGAATAATTTGGGGTCATCCTGGCCGATTACAAACAGCCGGGTGCGTTTCTTCAGTTCGGCAGGCAATGCAGCCAGCGCTTTCAGGCTGCGATCGACGCCTTTGGTCTTGAAGCCGGAGCCGATCTGCACCAGCAGCAGTTCGTCGTCCTTGAGATTGAATTCAGCGCGGAAACCGGCGCGAATTTCAGCGGCATCCGCCGGGCGACGACGATCCTGGGCGATGCCTGGCGGCAGCAGATGGAAACGCTCAAGTGGCGTGTCGTAATGCTTGATGAACAGCGGCTGCTGCACTTCGGAAATCATCAGCACTTCGGTCTTCGCATCCTTGGCGAACACTGCGCGCTCGTACTCGGCAAAGTGGCGATAACGGCCCCAGCGGCGGTACAGCGAATTGCGCAAGTTCTGCGCCTTGTCTTCGAAGCAGCCATCGGCGGCGTAGTAGACGTCCAGCCCCGGCATCTTGTTGAACCCGATCAGGCGATCGACCGGGCGCTTGGCCAGGTCCGCTGCCATCCACGCGCTGAGTTTTTCGTTGCGACGATGGTTGAAGAACGCCTTGACCGGCGCCACCAGCACCTCAAAACCGGGCGGCACGTCGCCTTCCCAGATCAGCGTGTAGACGCGAATCTGGTGACCGCGCTTCTGGCATTCAAGGGCGATGCGCATAAAGTCGCGCTGCAAACCACCGAACGGGAAATATTTGTACAGGACGAATGCCAATTGCATCAGCGCAGCTCCTCAGCCATTAACAACGTGCTCAGTCGGCTGGCGACACGCTCGGGGTTCAGACGCGTGAAGCACAGCGGCTGTTCACGCTTCAGGTCAAACTGACGGGCATCCTGCGCGGTCGGTTGATAGGTACATTTCTTTTGCAGGCATGGCGCGCATGGGAAGTCGCTGGCCAGGTGAATCTGCAACTTGCCGTAGGCGCCGGTCAGGCCCGGGTTGGTCGGGCCGAACAGCGAGATGGTCGGCACGTCCAGCGCGGCGGCCAAGTGGCCGAGACCGGTATCCACCGCGACGCAGGCTTGCGCACCAGCGAGGACTTTGCCGACGCCGGCCAGATTGAGCTTCGGCAGCACTTCGGCGTGTTTGAAACCGGCGGCGATGCGTTCGGCGCGGGCCTTTTCCTGTGGGTTGCCCCACGGCAGTTTGACGCCGACGCCGAGGTAGCCGACGCGTTCAGTCAGTTCGCGCCAGTAACTTTCCGGCCAGTGTTTGGTGTCCCAAGTAGTGCCATGCAGGAAGACCACAAAGGCGTTTTTGCGCGGCAGCTCGACCAGACGCTCGACGTTGAGGCCGTAATCGCCCAAGCCTTTCGGCAAGTCGTAGCCGAGAGCGATGGCGAACAGTTGGCGCACTCGCTCGACGGCGTGCTGACCGCGGGCCACAGCCAGTTTGCGGTCATAGAAACGCGAAGCCATCGGCTCTCGCGCCGAACCTTTATCGAGGCCGGCTACCGGCGCTTTGACGTAGCGGGTCAGCCAGGCGCTTTTCAGCAGGCCTTGAGCGTCGATCACCAAGTCGTATTTATTGGCGCGCACACTTTGTTTGAAGCGTTTCCACTCGCCGCTGGTGATGGTTTTCCAGAGGTTTTTGCGCCAGCGACGGATCGCCACCGGAATCACTTTGCCAACGGCCGGGTGCCAGGTCGGGATCTCGGCGAAACCTTCTTCCACTACCCAGTCGAACTTGATTCCGGGAATGGCCCGGGCGGCGTCGGTCAGCGCCGGCAACGCATGAATCACGTCACCCAGCGATGAAGTCTTGATCAGCAGTACCCGCAACTTAATGAACCTCGACCACAGAGCCCTGCAACTTCTGCAAGGCATCATTGACCGCGTCCGGCATCAGCTGGCGGAGGCAGTTGTAATGGCCGAAGCGGCAGGTGCGGTCGAAGCACGGGCTGCAATCGAGGCCCAGACGAACCACTTCGACATGCTCGGCCAGCGGCGGGGTAAAACCCGGCGAAGTCGAACCGTAGACCGCCACCAGTGGACGGTTCAGCGCAGCGGCAACGTGCATCAGGCCGGAGTCGTTGGAGACCACCGCGTCGGCGCAGGACATCAGGTCGATGGCCTCGGCCAGCGAAGTGCCGCCGCTGAGGTTGACCGATTCTTCACGCAGGCCAGGAATCAGTCGAGCGCGGATATCTTCACCGACCGCATGATCGTTCTTCGAACCGAACAGCCACACCTGCCAGCCTTCACGAATGCGCGCTTCGGCGACTTTGGCGTAGTGCTCGGACGGCCAGCGCTTGGACTCGCCAAACTCGGCGCCAGGGCACAGGGCCAACACCGGGCGGTCGAGGGTCAGGCCGAACTTGGCCAACGCTGCTTCGCGAGTGACCGGGTCGATTTGCAGGCTTGGGCGCGGATAAGGCTTCGGCAGCTCGGCGTTCGGCTCATAGGCCAAAGCCATGAACCGCTCGATCATCAACGGATAGCGTTGTTTGTCGAGGGTGCGCACATCGTTGAGCAGGCCGTAGCGGAATTCGCCGCGCCAGCCGGTGCGTTTCGGAATGCCGGCGAAAAACGGCACCAGCGCCGACTTCAGCGAGTTGGGCAGCAGGATCGCCTGATCGTACTGACCACGCAGGGATTTGCCGATGCGCCGACGCGTCGCCAATTCCAGCGCACCGTGGCCGAGCGGGAAGCTCAAGGCCTTGCGCACTTCGGGCATGCGTTCCAGGATCGGCCGGCTCCACTCAGGGGCCAGGACGTCGATTTCGCATTGCGGATGGCGCTGTTTGAGACACTGAAACAGTGTCTGTGCCATCACCATGTCACCGACCCAACTGGGCCCAACGATCAGAATATTCATGTGGTTTCCAAAAACGAACCGGGGAGGCATTTACGCCTCCCCGCCTCGAGAATCACTGAGGGAGCGGCACTGCTTGCGATGGGTCATTACCTTCAACATGACTGTCGACTGTCACTCCGCTATCGCGAGCAGGCTCGCTCCCACATGGTTTTTTCGTCCTGCTTCAGATCTACAGACACTGTAGATCCACTGTGGGAGCGAGCTTGCTCGCGAAGGGGCCAGCACATCCGACATCGGTGTCGTCTGACACTCCGTCTTCGCGAGCAAGCTCGCTCCCACAGGGTATTGGGTGCTGCACAAACCGGTTTCAGCTTAGCCCCATCTCTTTCCATATCCGCAAAACCTGCCGCCGTTCTTCGGCAAACTGATCGCCCGATATCACCCCGGCGTCCTTCTGCAACGCCTGCCGGTGAGCGGCGGAGCGGTAGGCTTTATAGGCCTCGCGCAACAGGCTGGCATCTTCGGCAGGCATCAGCCCTTCGTGTTCCAGCTCTTCCAGAATGCGGATGTTATCGGTCCAGCGCAGCAATGGCGGGTGGCTTTGCGACCACGCCAGAGCCGCGTATTGCACCATAAATTCAATATCGACGATACCTCCGGCGTCCTGCTTGAGGTCGAAGGGCGCTGTGGCGTCGAAGGCATTTGCCGCCGTACCGGCCGCGGTGCTCTTGGTGCCGAGGTTATCGCGCATCTTCGCGCGCATCTCACTGACTTCCTGTTGCAACTTGGCCAGATCGCGCGCCTTGCCCAAGACCTGCGCGCGGACGCTCTCGAACGCCCGGCCGACATCCTGACTGCCGACCAGCACCCGCGCCCGCACCAACGCCTGATGCTCCCAGGTCCAGGCTTCATTTTCCTGATAGCGGGCAAACGCTCCCAGCGAGCTGACCAACAGCCCCGAAGCACCGGATGGCCGCAGACGCATGTCCACTTCATAGAGCTGACCGGAGTTGGTCTGCGCCGTCAGCAGGTGAATGATCCGCTGCCCCAGGCGCGTGAAGAACTGCGCGCCATCAATCGACTTCGGCCCGTCGGTTTCCGCCTGCGGATCGCCGTCATGGATAAACACCAGGTCCAGATCCGAACCATGCCCCAATTCCAGGCCGCCGACTTTGCCATAACCGACAATGATGAAGCCGGGATCGCACAAGGTGCCGTCGGTGCGCAGCGGCGTGCCGTACTTGGCCACGGTCTGGCGCCAGGCCAGGGCCAGCACTTGCTCGAGAATCGCCTCGGCCAGCCAGGTCAGGTAATCGCTGACTTTCATCAGCGGCAGGCTGCCGGCGATTTCCGACGCCGCCACGCGCAAGCGGTGCGCCAATTTGAAATGGCGCAAGGCTTCCATTTGTTGTTCGAGGTCGTCTTCGGGAATCCGCGTCAGGCGCTCGCGCAATTCAGCCGCCAGTTCCGGTGCCAAGGGCGGCTTGAACAAACGACCTTCGTTCAGCAATTCATCAAGCAGCAGCGGGAAACGCGTAATTTGCTCAGCGATCCACGGGCTCGCGGCGCACAACGTCAGCAAGCGCCGCAGTGCACCGGGGTTTTCCGTCAGCAAGACCAGATAAGCCGAGCGCCGAGCGACCGCTTCGACCAGCGGCAACACCCGCTCAAGCACCAGATCCGGGTTGGCGTGTTCCACAGCCTGTGCGAGCAGACGCGGAATAAAGGCATCCAGACGCTCACGCCCCAACCGCTGCATCGCCCGCAATTGCGGGCTGCTGCGCAATCCGGCCAGCGCTTTCAGAGCTTTGCTGGCATCAGCAAAGCCGCCCTCCTCCAACTGCCGGCACGCCGCCTCTTCGTCTTGCGCCTCTTCCCACAGCGGCAGCCATTCACCGCCGACCACCACTTCACTTTCGGCGTTTTCATCCTCGTCGGGATCGGCAATCACCTGGGCGAAGTGCCAGGCCACGCGGCCGCGCCAGAACATCAGCTTTTCGTGGAAGGCGTCCCAATCGGCAAAACCGAGCATAAACGCAATGCGCGCCTGATCCTGCGCGCCATCCGGCAGCATCTGGGTCTGGCGGTCGGCGATCGCCTGAATGGCGTGTTCGGTGTAACGCAGAAATTCGTAGCCCTCGCGCAATTCGCCGATCACCGCTGGCGGCAGATAACCCTGCCCTTCCAGCGTGCTCAGCACCTTTAATAGAGGACGCTGTTGCAGGCTCAGATCGCGGCCACCATGGATCAACTGAAAAGCCTGCGCGATGAACTCGACCTCGCGGATGCCGCCTGAGCCGAGCTTGATGTTGTCGGCCATGCCCTTGCGCCGTACTTCCTGCTGGATCAACTGCTTCATGGTGCGCAGCGCTTCGATCGCCGAGAAGTCCAGATAACGGCGGTAAACGAACGGCCGCAGCATGTCGAGCAACTGCGCACCCGCCACCTGATCGCCGGCCACCACCCGCGCCTTGATCATCGCGTAGCGTTCCCAGTCACGGCCCTGATCCTGGTAATACTGCTCCAGCGCATTGAAGCTCAGCACCAGCGCGCCGGACGAACCGTAAGGGCGCAGGCGCATGTCGACACGGAACACAAATCCGTCGACGGTCATCGGATCCAGCGCCTTGATCAAGCGCTGGCCGAGACGAATGAAGAATTCCTGATTATCCAGCGAGCGCTTCACGCCCACCGTTTCGCCGCCCTCGGGGTAAGCGAAGATCAGATCGATGTCCGAAGACAGGTTCAACTCAACGGCGCCGAGCTTGCCCATGCCGAGGATGACCATTTGCTGCGGCTCACCGCTGCGGCGGCCGGTCGGCGTGCCGAACTGTTCGCAATGGCGGCTGTACAACCATTGATAAGCCTGGTCGATGGTGGCGTCGGCCATGTCCGAAAGATCCCGGCAGCTCTGTACCAGATCGGCCTGGCGGGTGAGATCGCGCCAGATGATCCGCACTTGATGACGGGCGCGTTGGCGGCGCAGGGCGCGACCGAGTTCATCTTCATTCTGGGCAGCGTTCACCGCAGCGGCAATCTGCGCACACAATTCACCCGGCGCGAAGGCCCGGTCGAGTTCGCCGGACTGCACCAGTGTGAGCAACATCAAAGGGTCACGAACGCTCTGTTCAATGACGAATTCGCTGGCGGCGGTGACGCGGGCGAATTGCGCCCAGCGCTCTGGCGTCCAGTTCGCCAGGCCGTGATCGTCTTCCAGCGCGGCGACGGCCGTACGGAACGACTGCTCCGATCGAGTGACCAACGGCAGGAGAATGGCGGGCAGTTCGGCAAGCACGGGCAGGGTCATGGTCTATCCTTGATCGGCGTGTAAATGGCCGCTTGTAGTGATTGGTGAAAAGCCGCTACCCGGAAGACTGTCGAACAAAAGTTAGAAATAGCTGAAATTTCTTTCTCGTTGGCAGCGAACATCAAAGTTTCACCTTTTTCGGATGGTAAAAGACCAACCTTAACGATTATTCTCACAACGCAGCCGGAGGCCACAAGCCATTCTTCTGTAGTTTTACTACTCGTCTATACATTCGAAAGGCTGAAATGCCGGAAGATTTGTAGTAAAACTACACGCCGCCGGAACAACCTATCGGCAATCCAAGAATTTTAAATCGTCTGCCCACAAGGCCAGTCGCAAACTCAGGCAACCGATTCTGGAAGCCTTTCCGCCCTGGAGCAAGCCATGCAAGACCTCGATCCCGTCGAAACCCAGGAATGGCTGGACGCCCTGGAATCGGTTCTCGACAAAGAAGGCGAAGACCGTGCTCACTATCTGATGACCCGTATGGGCGAACTCGCGACCCGCAGCGGCTCGCAGCTCCCTTACGCCATCACCACGCCTTACCGCAACACCATCCCGGTAACCCACGAAGCACGCATGCCTGGCGACCTGTTCATGGAACGCCGCATTCGCTCGCTGGTACGCTGGAACGCGATGGCCATGGTAATGCGTACGAACCTGAAAGATTCTGACCTGGGTGGTCACATCTCCAGCTTCGCTTCCAGTGCGACCCTGTATGACATCGGCTTCAACTACTTCTTCCAGGCCCCGACCGACGAACACGGCGGCGACCTGATCTACTTCCAGGGCCACACTTCGCCAGGCGTTTACGCCCGTGCGTTCATGGAAGGCCGCATCACCGAAGACCAGATGAACAACTTCCGCCAGGAAGTCGACGGTCAGGGCCTGTCGTCCTACCCGCACCCTTGGCTGATGCCTGACTTCTGGCAGTTCCCGACCGTATCGATGGGTCTGGGTCCAATTCAAGCGATCTACCAGGCACGCTTCATGAAGTACCTGGAACACCGCGGTTTCATCCAGCCGGGCAAACAGAAAGTCTGGTGCTTCCTGGGCGACGGCGAGTGCGACGAGCCGGAATCCCTGGGCGCGATCTCCCTGGCCGGCCGCGAGAAGCTGGACAACCTGATCTTCGTCATCAACTGCAACCTGCAGCGCCTCGACGGCCCGGTTCGCGGCAACGGCAAGATCATCCAGGAACTCGAAGGCGTGTTCCGCGGTGCTCAGTGGAACGTGACCAAAGTCATCTGGGGCCGTTTCTGGGACCCACTGCTGGCCAAAGACGTCGACGGCATCCTGCAACGTCGCATGGACGAAGTCATCGACGGCGAGTACCAGAACTACAAAGCCAAAGACGGCGCGTTCGTCCGTGAACACTTCTTCAACACGCCAGAACTCAAGGCGATGGTTGCTGATCTGTCCGACGACGAGATCTGGAAACTCAACCGTGGCGGCCACGACCCGTACAAGGTCTATGCGGCTTACCACGAAGCGGTCAACCACAAAGAACAACCAACCGTTATCCTGGCCAAGACCATCAAGGGTTATGGCACCGGTGCCGGCGAAGCGAAGAACACTGCGCACAACACCAAGAAAGTCGATGTCGACAGCCTGAAGTTGTTCCGCGATCGTTTCGACATCCCGGTCAAGGACGAAGAGCTGGAGAACCTGCCGTTCTTCAAGCCAGAGCCAAACAGCGCCGAAGCCCGCTACCTCAGTGAGCGTCGCACTGCACTGGGCGGTTTCGTGCCTCAGCGCCGCGCACAAAGCTTCAGCGTACCGACGCCGGACCTGGACACCCTCAAGGCCATCCTCGATGGTTCCGGCGACCGTGAAATTTCCACCACCATGGCTTTCGTGCGGATCCTCGCGCAACTGGTCAAGGACAAGGAAATCGGCCCGCGCATCGTTCCGATCATCCCGGACGAAGCCCGTACCTTCGGTATGGAAGGCATGTTCCGTCAGCTCGGCATCTACTCGTCCGTCGGCCAGCTCTACGAGCCAGTCGATAAAGACCAGGTGATGTTCTACAAGGAAGACCAGAAAGGTCAGATCCTTGAAGAAGGCATCAACGAAGCAGGCGCCATGAGCTCCTTCATCGCTGCCGGTACTTCGTACTCCAGCCACAACCAGCCGATGCTGCCGTTCTACATCTTCTACTCGATGTTCGGCTTCCAGCGTATTGGCGACCTGGCCTGGGCTGCCGGCGACAGCCGTACCCGTGGCTTCCTGATCGGCGGCACCGCCGGCCGGACCACCCTGAACGGTGAAGGCCTGCAACACGAAGACGGTCACAGCCACCTGTTGGCTGCAACCATCCCGAACTGCCGCACCTACGATCCAACCTACGGCTACGAGCTGGCGGTGATCATTCAGGACGGCATGAAGAAGATGACCGAAGAGCAACAGGACATCTTCTACTACATCACCGTGATGAACGAGTCGTACCAGCAGCCAGCCATGCCGGCCGGTGCCGAAGAAGGCATCAAGAAAGGCATGTACCTGCTCGAAGAAGACACCCGCGATGCGGCGCACCACGTTCAGCTGATGGGCTCCGGTACCATCCTGCGTGAAGTCCGTGAAGCGGCGAAGATCCTGCGTGAAGAGTTCAACGTTGGCGCCGACGTGTGGAGCGTTACCAGCTTCAACGAACTGCGTCGCGACGGCCTCGCTGTAGAGCGCAGCAACCGTCTGAAGCCTGGCCAGAAGCCTAAGCTGAGCTACGTCGAAGAGTGCCTGAACGGCCGTAAAGGTCCGGTCATCGCCTCTACCGACTACATGAAGCTGTTCGCCGAGCAGATCCGTCAGTGGGTACCGTCCAAGGAATTCAAAGTCTTGGGCACCGATGGTTTCGGCCGCAGCGACAGCCGCAAGAAACTGCGTCATTTCTTCGAAGTCGACCGTCATTTCGTGGTGTTGGCAGCCCTGGAAGCACTGGCTGACCGTGGTGATATCGAACCTAAAGTCGTGGCTGAGGCCATCGTCAAGTTCGGCATCGACCCGGAAAAACGCAACCCACTGGACTGCTGAGGAGACATTTTGTGAGCGAACTCATTCGCGTACCTGACATCGGCAGCGGTGAAGGTGAAGTAATTGAACTGTTTGTGAAGGTCGGCGACCGTATCGAAGCCGACCAGAGCATCCTGACCCTGGAATCGGACAAGGCCAGCATGGAAGTGCCGGCCCCGAAAGCCGGCGTCATCAAGAGCCTGAAAGTGAAGCTGGGCGACCGTCTGAAAGAAGGCGACGAACTGCTTGAACTGGAAGTCGAGGGCGCCGCTGAAGCGGCCCCTGCTCCTGCTGCTGCGCCGGCTGCAAAAGCTGAAGCCAAACCGGCTGCCGCTCCTGCTGCTGCCGCGCCAGCCGCTGCCCCCGCTGCCGCTTCGGTTCAGCAAGTGCACGTGCCGGACATCGGTTCGTCGGGCAAGGCGCAGATCATCGAGATCCAGGTCAAGGTCGGCGACACCGTCGAGGCTGATCAATCGCTGATCACTCTGGAATCCGACAAGGCGAGCATGGAAATCCCGTCGCCTGCCGCTGGCGTGGTCAAGGCCATCAGCGTCAAGCTCAACGACGAAGTCGGCACTGGCGATCTGATTCTGGATCTGGAAGTGGCGGGTGCTGCGGCCCCTGCGGCTGCCGCTCCGGCCCAGGCTGCTGCACCGGCCGCTGCCGCTGCGCCTGCTCCGGCAGCCGCGCCAGCAGCACCGGTTGCCGACAGCGTTCAGGACATCCACGTTCCGGACATCGGTTCGGCCGGCAAAGCCAAGATCATCGAAGTGTTGGTCAAGGCTGGCGACAGCGTTGAAGCCGATCAGTCGCTGATCACCCTGGAATCCGACAAGGCAAGCATGGAAATCCCATCGCCTGCCGCTGGCGTGGTGGAAAGCGTTTCCATCAAGCTGGATGACGAAGTCGGTACCGGCGACCTGATTCTGAAGCTGAAAGTCAAAGGCGCGGCCCCTGCTGCTGCCCCGGCGCCAGCTGCCGCCGCTGCTGCTCCGAGCGCTCCGGCACCTGCCGCTGCTGCTCCGGCTGCCGCTGCACCTGCTGCCGCTCCAGCCGCCGCACCGGCCAAGCCCGGCGCGAAAGTTCACGCCGGCCCAGCCGTGCGTCAACTGGCCCGTGAGTTCGGCGTCGAGCTGAACGCTGTCGGCGCCAGCGGCCCGCACGGTCGTATCTTGAAAGAAGACGTGCAGGTTTACGTCAAAGCGATGATGCAGAAGGCCAAGGAAGCACCGGCCGCTGCAGCGGGCGCAACCGGTGGCGCGGGTATCCCGCCGATTCCGGTCGTCGACTTCAGCCGTTTCGGCGAAATCGAAGAAGTGCCGATGACTCGCCTGATGCAAATCGGCGCGTCGAGCCTGCACCGCAGCTGGCTGAACATCCCGCACGTGACTCAGTTCGATTCGGCTGATATCACCGAGCTGGAAGCCTTCCGCGTTGCACAGAAAGCCGTTGCAGAGAAGGCTGGCGTCAAGCTGACCATCCTGCCGCTGCTGCTCAAGTCGTGCGCGCACATGCTCAAGGAGCTGCCGGACTTCAACAGTTCGCTGGCGCCAAGCGGCAAAGCGATCATCCGCAAGAAGTACGTGAACATCGGCTTCGCCGTCGACACCCCGGATGGCCTGCTGGTACCGGTGATCAAGAACGTCGATCAGAAGAGCCTGTTGCAACTGGCAGCCGAAGCCGCTGCGCTGGCCGCCAAAGCCCGCGACAAGAAGCTGACTGCTGACGACATGCAGGGCGCCTGCTTCACCATTTCCAGTCTTGGCCACATTGGCGGCACCGGCTTCACGCCGATCGTCAACGCGCCGGAAGTGGCGATCCTCGGTGTTTCCAAGGCAACCATCCAGCCAGTCTGGGACGGCAAAGCCTTCCAGCCGAAACTGATGCTGCCGCTGTCGCTGTCCTACGATCACCGTGTGATCAACGGTGCCGCTGCCGCACGCTTCACCCAGCGTCTGGGCAGCCTGCTGGCGGACATCCGCACGATCCTGCTGTAACTCGATCGGCCCTCCGGCAACGGAGGGCCGATTGCTGCACCCTTTCGAGCGCCACACGCTCGTACCTCAACCCCGTCAGTTTGGCGGGGCTTTTTTTTGCCTGAAGAATCACCTCCCTCGTCTTTTTCCCACACGTCGCGCTGACATCGGCCACAACTCCGGTCGACTTGGCACCGATCTTTTTTATTCGATACGCAACTAACCTAGGCGCAACAAATTCAACTAAGAAAACTTAGTGAAACCCTGTTAATTCAAGTTAATTCGAATGGAATCGACATGTTAAAACCAACTATCGGCCCAATTACCGGCCACGTTACAACTGATCATGTGCGCATCTTCATGCGTGGCGATCGTCAGAACAACTCGCCGGTATTTGCCGGGATTCGTTATCGCGCTTCCAGCACACAACATTGGTCCAAAGGTAACTTTGCGCAACTGATTGAATTACGCGACATGTCACATGTGTTCGCCCTCAACAACTTGAGTGCCGACACCGAATATGAATATCAGACCGGCTGGTTCAGCCCGATGAATCCGGCACATACGCCAGACAGCGTTGCCGAGTTGCCGTTGCAATGGCCACGGGAAATCTATCGCCTGCGCACCCGCTCCAGCAAAGCCCTGCACCCCAGAGCCTACATCGTCGGCTCCTGCCGCTACTTGCGCATGACTGCTGGCATTGCCTCCCTGCCGCAACTGGGTGACCGGATCTTTGCATCCATCAATCAGCTCATCGAGGGCATACAACCCCCGATCAGCGCGGTATTGATGACAGGCGATCAAATTTATGTGGACGACTTGAACCTGGTCGCACCGGATCGCGAATACAAAGACATTCTCAACAAGTACCGCGCCGCGTTTTCCCAACCAAACATTCAACGGTTGATGTCTGGCACGTCGACTTACATGATTCTCGATGATCACGAAATCGAAGATAACTGGCCTGCCAATGCCAGCAAGTCCGACGGCGACTTGTACCGTAACGCAATGGCTGCCTATGAGTTGTATCAGGCCAGTCATAGCCCGGTACATCCGCTGACAAGTAACGGTGAAATAGATCACTCGACACTTGAGCATTACTGGTATCAATTCAGCGACGGCGATATCGAATGGTTTGTCACCGATAGTCGCACCCGCCGCAACTTGTCAGCCGATGACCGACGCATCCTCGACGAGGCACAGGAACAGGCCCTGCTCAAATGGCTGAGCCACAGCACAGCGCGGGTCAAGTTCGTGGTCACCAGCGTGATGTTCTATCCCGATCGCAAACGCCACGGCGATGACGCCTGGAAAGCCTTTCCCGAACAACGTCTGCGCCTGCTGGAAACCATCCGCACCCGGCGAATCAAGAATGTCGTATTCATTTCCGGGGACGTGCATGGCTCGCTGACGGCTCGTTTGACACACAGCGAAGACCCGGACTTCGAAATCCACACGGTGGTGTCCTCGCCGCTGTGCAACAGCAAACTGCTGCCATATGCCAAAGCGTCCACGTTCATCCTGGATCAGCCGCTGGTGCGCACGGCGGCGGGCGATTATCGGCATGAACTGACCAGCACGGTGGTGAGTGAAGACAATTTCGCCCACTTGGTGGTCGAGGCTGATCAGCTTATGGTCAATTACCATGATCGGGATGGAAAACGGCTGCAGTCGATCGCCATAAAGCTGCGCTAACCCTTAAAGATCGCAGCCTTCGACAGCGCCTACAGAGGGCGCATTCCCCTGTAGACACTGCCCAAGGCTACGATCTTTTACTCTTTTCAACGACGTGCTGGAGAAATGCCCGACGCAGCCGACATATTCTTATAGCACTTGGCCTTCATGTCTCTTGTCAGTCAGTGCCGCAATGATGCAACCTTGCCGCAGGCAACAGTAAAGAGGGCGAGAGCCCGGCGCGTTCAGCATATTTCCAAGCGAGTTCCCTTCATGAAGAGCCAACCCGATGCCGCCAGCCGTATGGCGGCCGAGGTAGTGACGCAGTTGCCTGTGCCCTCGCGGCTCGGCATGCTGCGTTTCGAGCGCTTGAATGAAGCCAGTTGGGCGATGCTGTTTCTCGATCCCAACTGTGAACGCCAGTTCGGTCAGCCGGCGGTTGAGCTTTGCGCCCTGGTCGGTTCACCCTACGCCAGCCTGATGGAACCCGAAGCGCGCTATCAACTGCACGACGCGATCCAGCAGCAACTGCGCGACAGCCCGCATTATCTGGTGCGCTATACCCTGCACACCGCCGCAGGCAAGCTGAACATCCTCGAATTGGGCGAAGCGTATAAACAGCACAATCGTCATCTGCTGCGCGGCTATCTATTGGCGGTCGATGATGTGTTCGACGAAGTGCCGCAGGTGCCCTGCGTCGACCTCGAAACCCAGAATTCACGCCTGCAAATCGCCCTTGAACTCAATCAACGCGCGCAGCAGGAACAACTGCAGCACCTGGAACGCGTGCGCGCCCAGCAGGACCTGATTCTGCTGCTCGCGCGCCAGCGCTACAGCACGCACAACTCGTTGCAGGAAGCCGCCGAGCTGATCACCCGCTGCGCCTGCGATATCTATGAAATCGACTGCGCCAGCTTGTGGAACCTCGAAGGCCAGCATCTGGTGCCGATCTCCGCATACCACCGCGCGACCCAGGAATACATCCTTCCGGACGTGATCGACATCAGTAGCTTCCCGGATTACATGGACGCCCTGCACGGCAGTCGCGCCATCGATGCGCACAACGCGATGCGCGACCCGCGTACCCGGGAGATGGCCGAAGCCCTGCGCCCGCGCGACGTCAACGCCATGCTCGATGCCAGTATTCGCGTCGACGGGCAAGTGGTCGGCGTGCTGTGCCTGGAACAGACCGGCGTCACCCGCGCCTGGCAGTCCGACGAAATCGCCTTTGCCGGTGAGCTGGCTGACCAGTTTGCGCAAGTCATCAACAACCACAACCGCCGCACAGCCACCAGCGCTCTGCACCTGTTCCAGCGTGCAGTCGAGCAAAGCGCCAACGCGTTTTTGCTGGTCAATTGCGACGGCGTGGTCGAGTACGTCAACCCGAGCTTCACCGCGATCACCCAATACACCACCGAAGAAGTCCACGGCCAGCGTCTGTCCGAGCTGCCGGCGCTGGAAAACCTCAGTGAACTGTTGTTCGACGCGCCCTCGGCGCTGGCCAAGAGCAACAGTTGGCAGGGCGAATTCAAAAGCCGCCGCAAGAACCTCGAACCGTACTGGGGTCAGCTGTCGATCTCCAAAGTCTACGGTGACAACCGTGAGCTGACGCATTACATCGGCATCTATGAAGACATCACCCAGACCAAACTCGCACAGCAGCGCATTGAGCGACTGGCGTACACCGACAACCTGACCAACCTCGGCAACCGGCCGGCGTTTATCCGCAATCTGGACGAACGCTTCGCCCGCGACAGCGATACGCCGATCAGCCTGTTGCTGGTCGACATCGACAACTTCAAGCGGATCAACGACAGTCTCGGCCACCAGACCGGCGACAAGCTGCTGATCAGTCTGGCCCGGCGTCTGCGCAACAGCCTGAGTCCAAGTGGCAGCCTCGCGCGGTTCGCCAGTAACGAATTTGCCGTGCTGCTCGACGACACCGACCTGGCGACCGGTCAGCAGATCGCCAACCAATTGTTGGCGACCCTCGACAAGCCGATGTTCGTCGACAACCAGTTGATCAGCGTCACCGGTTCGGTCGGCCTGGCCTGCGCGCCGCTACACGGTCGCGATCCGCAAACGCTGATGCGTAACGCTGGCCTGGCGCTGCACAAGGCCAAGGCCAACGGCAAACATCAGGTGCAAGTCTTTACCGAAGCGCTGAATGCCGAGGCCAGTTACAAACTGTTCGTCGAGAACAACCTGCGCCGCGCCCTGACCCAGAATGAGCTGGACGTGTTCTACCAGCCCAAGCTGTGCCTGCGCAGCGGGCGCCTGCTGGGCATGGAAGCGCTGCTGCGCTGGAACCACCCGGAGCGCGGCATGATTCGCCCGGATCAGTTCATCAGCGTTGCCGAAGAGACCGGCCTGATCATTCCGATCGGCAAGTGGATCGCCCGTCAGGCCTGCCGCATGAGCAAGGCACTGACCGCCGCCGGCATGGGCAATCTGCAAGTGGCGATCAACCTGTCACCCAAGCAGTTCTCCGATCCGGATCTGGTGGCCTCCATCGCCAACATCCTCAAGGAAGAAGCGCTGCCGGCCTATCTGCTCGAACTGGAACTGACCGAAGGCCTGCTGCTGGAAGCCACCGAAGACACGCACTTGCAGCTCGACCAGCTCAAGCGCCTCGGGCTGACGCTGGCCATGGACGACTTCGGCACTGGTTATTCGTCGCTGAGCTATTTGAAAAAATTCCCGATCGACATCATCAAGATCGATCGCAGTTTCATCCACGAAATCCCCGACAACCAAGACGACATGGAAATCACCTCGGCGGTGATCGCCATGGCGCACAACCTGAAACTCAAGGTCGTGGCCGAAGGTATTGAGACCGCCGAGCAACTGGCGTTTCTCCGTCGTCATCGTTGCGACGTCGGCCAGGGTTACCTGTTTGACCGGCCGATTCCGGGCGGCGAACTGATCCAGGCGCTGAAACGCTACCCGCGTGGCCCGCTCTGCCTCTGATCTCGCCGCTCCTACATTGGATAGTGCGAAGTCGGGCATCATTCGGCACACTGGCGGTCTGACTTTTTACATCCAACCTGACTGAGAGGAACGATCATGGTTCTGCGCTCGGAAATTCTGGTGAACAAAAACGTGCTCCCGACTAAAGAACAAGCTCTGCCCGGCCGCGAAACCGCGATGACCCTGCCTGAAAAGCACTTCGTCTTCGAAGAAACCCCGCTGCTTGGCCCGTTTTTCCAGGACGTCGACTTTGCGATTTTCGGTCTGGGCTGCTTCTGGGGCGCCGAGCGCCGCTTCTGGCAGCGTGAAGGCGTAGTCAGCACGGTCGTCGGTTATGCCGGCGGCTTCACACCGAATCCGACCTACGAAGAAGTCTGCTCGGGCCTGACCGGCCACGCTGAAGTGGTGCTGGTGGTGTATGACAAGGCCAAGGTCAGCTACGAAGAGCTGCTGGCGATGTTCTGGGAACTGCACAACCCGACGCAGGGCATGCGCCAAGGCAATGACATCGGCACGCAGTACCGCTCGGTGATCTACGCGACCTCGCCTGAGCATCTGGACGCGGCGCTGAAAAGCAAAGCGACCTATCAGGCCGAGCTGTCGAAAGCAGGTCTGGGGGAAATCAGCACCGAAATCGAACAGGCGCCGACCGTGTACTTCGCCGAGGCGTATCACCAGCAGTATCTGGCGAAGAATCCTGAGGGTTATTGCGGGATCGGCGGCACCGGCGTGTGCATGCCACCGAGCCTGGCGGGTAACTGACCCTTGAAAGCAAAAGATCGCAGCCTTCGGCAGCGCCTACAGGAGATCAGTGATCGTCCGCACATTCGTGGACGACGCCGAACCGCGTAGGAGCTGCCGCAGGCTGCGATCTTTTGATCTTGCCGTTGATCAGCTCTCGGCAATCAACCAATCCATCTGCCACCCACCCTGAGTCTGCCCCAGCTTCTTCGACAGCCACGGCAGCAGCTCACGTAATTCCTCCTCCAGCCCCCACGGCGGATTGGCAATCGCCATGCCCGAACCGTTCAGGCTGTTCGGCGTATCCAGCGGATGCACCAGCAGCTCCACACGCAGCAACTTCGGCGCACCGGTGCCAGCCAGATCCTGATAGAAACGGCGCAACGCACGCTGATCCTTCACCGGATACCATATCGCCGCTACGGTTTGGCGCATACGGCCAATCGCCTCTTTCAACGACGCCGCACAACGCTGCATCTCGTCGAGCTGCTCGAACGGCGGATCAATCAACATCACCGCGCGTTTTTCCTGAACCGGCAACATCGCACGAGCGACGTGCCAGCCTTCGCCGAGATGAACCTTGACCCGACGATCGCCGGCCATGTTGTCCTTGAGCAGCACGCCGTCTTCCGGGTGCTTCTCGTTGAGCATCACCCGATCCTGCGGGCGGGTCAGGCGCCGCGCCAGTTCCGGCGACCCCGGGTAGTAGCGCAACTGGCCATCCGGGTTCATCTCGTGCAGCACCTTCATGTAGTCGGCGGTCAGCGCTGGTAAATCCGGCTGATCCCACAAGCGCGCGATGCCTTCCAGGTACTCACCGGTACGGTTGGCCTGATCACCCTGCAAGTCATACAGACCGATGCCGGCGTGCGTGTCGAGATAGGCAAACGGCTGCTCCTTGCGCGACATCAGGGCGATGAGGCGGGTCAAGGTCAGGTGTTTGAACACATCGGCGTGATTGCCGGCATGGAAGGCGTGACGATAATTCATGGCTGCTCCTGCGAAGGGCGCAAAGTTTACCTTTTACCGCGTGGCAAGTCAGGGGTTCGCAGCCGAGCGGACAAAAGCCTTTCCCTCACCCTAGCCCTCTCCCCGAGGGAGAGGGGACTGACGGTGGTGATCTTGCGAGTTACACCGACCTGAAAGATCAGCGTGATCTCAGGTTTGTCCAAGCGAAGATCAGTGCAGAAGTCGCAAGTCGGCGTAAACCGCCCAGACAACTCGGTCAGTCCCCCGAAACAACACCTCCATCCAGGCTCGGCCAAGCGAAGTTCACCGCTGAAGTCGCAGGTCGGCGTACATCACCCAGACAACTCGGTCAGTCCCCCGAAAGAACACCACTCTCCAGGCTTGGCCAAGCGAAGTTCACCGCTGAAATCTCAGGTCGGCGTACATCACCCAGACAACTCGGTCAGTCCCCCGAAAGAACACCACCCTCCAGGCTTGGCCAAGCGAAGTTCACCGCTGAAGTCGCAGGTCGGCGTACATCACCCAGACAACTCGGTCAGTCCCCAGAAGGAACACCACTCTCCAGGCTTGGCCAAGCGAAGTTCACCGCTGAAATCTCAGGTCGGCGTACATCACCCAGACAACTCGGTCAGTCCCCAGAAGGAACACCACCCTCCAGGCTTGGCCAAGCGAAGTTCACCGCTGAAATCTCAGGTCGGCGTACATCACCCAGACAACTCGGTCAGTCCCCTCTCCCTCTGGGAGAGGGTTAGGGTGAGGGGCTTTGCTTTTATGGCGTTAAACTGGCTAGCCATGAACGACAGGAAGTCAAAAACTCATGCGATATCTGATCATCTGCTTATTCAGCCTGCTTAGCCCATACCTCGCCCTTGCCGACGAAACTCACATTGAACAGGCACGCGAGACACTAAAGAACTACGGCCTGAGCCACTGCATTCTGAAGCCATTCAACGAACACTCCGCGCTGGAAAAAGACATCGCATTGTCCGCCAATGCCTATTCGTTCATGGGCAAAGGCATGCATTCCATCCTGCAAAATGAAGACACGCTGCAAGTGCTGCACGATCCCTACAAAGAAACCCGAAACTACGTGTTAGCGGCTTACGAGCAGACACCTTCAAACAGCAAATACTCGAATGAAAAAGTAGTGTTCCTTGCGTGCCTGAAGGTCTACAACTCCGAGGCGTTCAACCGCTTTATCAAAACTCAGGATGCGTACATCCCTGACTGACTAACTGATTTCCTTTAACGTCAAAAGATCGTCCGAAGGCTCGGGCCGCGTTCGGACGATCTTTTGATCTTTTTCAGGCAGGCATGCTGCGCAGGCGCCTGCCGATCACATCAAGCACATCACAGCCGTCGCGCAAGGGGATCACGCAGAGCTGGGCGAAGTCGCTGAGGATGACGGAGTCGCATTCGACCGAGCCGCGCATGCACATGTTTTCCAGCACCTGGATCACGGCGCGCAGGCGATGGTTGGCGGCGTCCATGAGGATGTCGAGGGGCACGTGGGTGTCGATGAACAGCGTAGGCATGTCGCTGCAATTGCCGGTCAGGGCCATGAAGCGGTTGTCGGGATGGGGGATGATTTTTTCGTAGGGTGGATCGGGTGTTAGCGTTTTCATTTTTGAACCTCTGGTAGTGAAATGAGCTTCCACCATCACCCTCCTACGGGTTTGGGTGGCAGCCATGCGCGGGGTAGGAGTACCGAGACCAGAGAACTCGGCCACGCCGAAGCGTGCCCGCACATAACCGCCGCAAATGATCTTACGGACGCACATAGACTGCCGCAAACCAGGCAACGACGTTTATGCACTCTTCTAGTCTCAAGGCTCCTACACCCTGTCGCCGCATCTGCGGTGACCTTTTCAGACTATCCCTGCAACCCATCGCCCACCAGTTCATGAAAACCGCCGCAACTCGAAGGAATCGTCCGAGACCTTCGCCCCGAAAACTCACTCCGACTCTGCCAGCAAAAACGCCAGCAACGCCGATTGCGACGATTCTTCCGACATAGAAACCTGAAAAAACCGCCTCACTTTGCAGCGCAAAATCGCCTCGGGGAAGGCCTCGAAAACTGCCGGATGTTCCTCGCTCAACCACTGCAACGCATTGGCGGTTCGAACGTCATGGCCTTGCTGCGCCAGCACCGAATCCGGCACCTGCCACCACGGGAATACCCGCCCCGATACCAGCGCCCTGCCACCGATATCCAGCACCTGCCCATTGATCAGACAACGCCCGATCAGCGGAAACAGCTGCGCCGCATCCACTTCGTTTGCCTGCAAAATCGGCAACAAAAACCGCCCGTCCCAAAAACGAAAAAACACCGTTTTCCCGCCAGGCATCAGCACTTGGGTCAGGCTGCGAAAGTGCGCCACCACCTCTTCAAGGTTCGCCGAAGACACCGCCAGCCAACCCCAATCCCGCGACTCGGTGGTGGTGACCCAATGCAGAAACTCACTGTCGGCGGCGACAATTCCCACGCAAGGCATCACCGCATCCCACTCGGCATAAATCGTCTCGGCCCAGATCGGGCTCGCCGTTTCTCGCCAAGCGGCAGGCGGTTTTGCCTCATTGGCATTACTGAAAACCGCAAACAACTGCTCGGAGGTTTTCAACGGTTCACGCGCCAACCATTCGGCAGGCAATAGAAAATCAGGCTGCACAGAGACCATCCTTGCAACGTTCACACTCTTCGCAGAATGGCGCATCACCCTTGAAGCTCATGATTTGTGCAGCCGTCAGCATGGCTGCCGGCGCGGCGGCGAGTTTCTCCGGCAATCCCGGTACAACCGGCGCGGCACTCATCGCCGCCATCGGCGCACCACCCACTACAATCGGCACGCTGCTGAAAATGCCGCCGGGGCCGATGTTGATCCACTGCCCACCGGCCTGAATCGTCGCACTCGCGCCACCGTCGATCACCACTTGCTGACCGGCGCTGACGTGGAATTGCCCACTGGCGCTGATCGCCTGATTACTCACGCGAACATGACGGTCGCCGGTCACGCTCAGATGATCGTCCTGCTTCACTTCGGTTTGGCGCTGGCCGTGGGTGATGCGCTGCTCATCAGCCTTCAATTCATGCCGCGCGGTGCCGGTGACGACGATGCTGCGCTGGTTATCAACCTGCACCTGTTGATCGTTCAACACATGCTGCGTCCAGTTACGCTGGGCGCGCAGATAGATTTCCTCAGCGCCTTTCTTATCCTCGATGCGCAGTTCGTTGTAGCCGCCACCGCCGGGGCTGCTCTGACTACGAAAAATGCTACGGGTCTTGTCCGCCGGAAGATCCAGCGGGATCGGCGTCGCGGCGTTGGGCAGGCAGCCCACGACCAAAGGTTTGTCGGCGTCGGCATCGATGAAACCGACCAGCACTTCCATGCCGACTCGCGGAATCAGCACGCTGCCGTAACGGTCGTGCGCCCAGTTAGTAGCAACGCGTAGCCAGCAACTGGAATGCTCGTTCAATTCGCCGTCGCGATCCCAGGCCAGTTGCACCTTGACCCGGCCGTACTCGTCGCAGTGGATTTCCGTGTCTTTCGGCCCGGTCACGACCGCCGGTTGATAGCCGAGCATGCGCGGTTTTCCCGGCCCCAGCGCCGGGCGGAAGAACACGTCCCACGGCGTGGCGAGAAAGCTATTACGGTAACCCTGAAATCCCTCGCCATCGCTGGTCACCGATTCCTCCAGCACCTGCGGCTGGCGGCCATGATGCTCGATGGCGGTCAGCAACCAGAGGTCATTCCAGTCGTGGCGCGGATGCTCGGTCAGTTGCAGGAAATGTCCGCAAACCAGTGCAGATTCGTCGCTGATGCCTTCGGCCTGACGGTAATCGGCGACATGTCGCTCAAGTGCGCGCTGGGCGAGATGCTTGCCGGTTTCCCGATCGTTGAATTGGCCGGGGAAGTGATAGTCCTCGAGCACCGGGCGCTGCTCGC
The DNA here is from genome assembly GCF_002754355.1 of Pseudomonas sp. 29. NCBI lineage: Bacteria > Pseudomonadati > Pseudomonadota > Gammaproteobacteria > Pseudomonadales > Pseudomonadaceae > Pseudomonas > Pseudomonas sp. 29. Next base: position 3,420,656 of record NZ_PEEY01000001.1, on the reverse strand, counting down.
CGTCGACTCGGCTTTGCAATTGCAGCCGCGGTTTTTCGAAGTTGTAGTCGCGCCGGGTGACCACGCTGGTGCGGGTTTCCACGCGAACGTTGAAACGCTTGACCGCCGGGGCTCCGGCAGACATGCCACTGCCCGGCAGATAAAGGGTCGGCGTGGCCAGTTCTGGAAACACCGCCTGGTCATCTCCGAACACCAGTACGTGCGCGTCGGGGCTGTGTTGAAAGTGGTAATGAATACCCACTTCGGCACACAGGCGTTGAATGAACGCCAAGTCGCTTTCAGCGTACTGCACGCAATACTCGCGAACCGGGTATTCGCTGCCCAACCGAAACTCGAAAGCGTCACGAAGGATCGCGTGATCCTTAAGCACCTGCGCAACAATTTGCGGCACGCTCTGATGCTGGAAAATCCGCTGATTGATGCGGTGTTCCAGATACGTCAAACGTGGGACAAGGCTTAAGTGATAACGCGTCAGACGTTTCCCGGAGTCGCCCTGCCCAACCTGATAAATCTGACCGTGAATACCGGAACCTTGAGCATCAAAGCTCAGAAACGCCTGACAGTGCAGCAGGCTCTCGAGGTCCAGATCCGGTCGCTCACTGACCAGTTCCAGCTCGAAACGAAAGGGTTGGCTGATGGCTTCCTTGCCCGTGAACTCAAGGACCTTGAGGTCATGTTGGGCGCCTTCGAGGGTCAACGTGAAACGCGGTTGATTGGCAGGCGCGAACATCCGATGTCTCTCTGCAGAATGAAGGGCGGGCGATTCTGCATGAGGGGCAAGGGGTGATGAATGGGTGACGGGAAAATCAGATTTGCCCTACTTTCATTGACGAAAAACCCTGCAAAAAGCGGCGCCTTCAACTACAGACAAGTCTCCAAAACCACCGCCGAACCTTGTAGGAGTGAGCCTGCTCGCGATAGCAGTGTGACAGTCAACATTTTCGTTACTGATGAACCGCTATCGCGAGCAGGCTCACTCCTACAGGGGATCGCGGTGAATCAGAGAAATTACAGGCACAAAAAAACGGCCCGCCTCCTATAGGAAACGGGCCGTTTTCCGGTGAGCCTCAGCTCAGAACAATCACTTGTTCAGGTGGAAATCTTTTTCCGCCGCTTCGAAGCGCTGCACCATGCCTCTGCTCGGCTCGCCCATCTTGCTGACGATGTAGATGGCCAGGCTGGCGAAGATGAAGCCCGGGATGATTTCGTACAGACCCAGCAGTTCGAAATGCTTCCAGACCACCACGGTGATCGCGCCGACCAGAATACCGGCCAGTGCGCCGTCGCGGGTCATTTCTTTCCAGATAACCGAGATCAGCACAACCGGACCGAACGCAGCACCGAAACCGGCCCAAGCGTAGGACACCAGACCCAGTACGCGGTTTTCCGGGTTGGCCGCCAAGGCGATCGCGATCAGTGCAACCAACAGCACCATGGCACGGCCGACCCAGACCAGTTCAACCTGAGAAGCAGATTTACGCAGGAAGGTTTTGTAGAAGTCTTCGGTCAGGGCGCTCGAGCACACCAGCAACTGGCAGCTCAGGGTGCTCATCACCGCAGCCAGAATGGCCGACAACAGCACACCGGCGATCCATGGGTTGAACAGCAGTTTGGCCAGTTCGATGAACACACGTTCGTGGTTCTCGGTCACGGGACCGGCAACTTCCGGGTGCGCCGAGAAGTACGCGATACCGAAGAAGCCCACCGCCACGGTGCCGCCCAGGCACAGGATCATCCAGGTCATGGAAATGCGACGCGCCTTAGCGATCGATTTCACCGAATCCGCCGCCATGAAACGCGCGAGGATGTGCGGCTGACCGAAGTAGCCCAGACCCCAGCCCATCAGCGAGATGATGCCGATGAAAGTGGTGCCTTTGAGCATGTCGAAGTTGCTTGGATCTTGCGCTTCGATGGCCAGGAACGTGGTGTCGACGCCACCGGTGGCCAGCAGCACGATGATTGGCGTAAGGATCAGCGCGAAAATCATCAGGGTGGCTTGTACGGTGTCGGTCCAGCTCACCGCCAGGAAACCGCCGATAAAGGTGTAGGCAATTGTCGCCGCAGCACCGGCCCACAGCGCGGTCTCGTAGGACATGCCGAAGGTGCTTTCGAACAGACGGGCACCGGCCACAATGCCGGAAGCGCAGTAGATGGTGAAGAACACCAGAATCACGATCGCCGAGATGATCCGCAGCAGGCCGCTTTTGTCTTCAAAACGGCTGGCGAAGTAGTCCGGCAGGGTCAGGGCGTCGCCGTTGTGCTCGGTCTGCACGCGCAGACGGCCGGCAACGAACAGCCAGTTGAGGTAGGCACCGATGACCAGACCGATGGCGATCCAGCTTTCAGACAGACCGGACATATAGATGGCGCCCGGCAGGCCCATCAACAACCAGCCGCTCATGTCGGACGCACCGGCGGACAGCGCGGTGACGACGCTGCCGAGGCTGCGACCGCCGAGAATATAGTCAGAAAGGTTGTTGGTGGAGCGATAGGCCATCAAGCCGATCAGCACCATTGCTGCGATGTAGATCACGAACGTGATCAGGGTTGGATTGCTTACGCTCATTGAGTTACGCCCTGGCTTTGTTTTTATGTAGCGGCGGTGGTGAACCGCACGCAAACGACGACGTTTGGCAGACGATCCGGGATCCCGCGCATTTAGGACTGATGTTTCCCCAGGAAAGCCATCAGCCGGTACACCGGGTTATTCCCGGTTGCACCTAGGGCGCGAATGCTATGCAACAAATCAAATAAGGTGCAACCAGTTTCGTGAGAATTAGTTGCACCCAGTCGGATTTATCGACAATCACCCCGTTTTTGCTCCCTTTTGTGGCAGTCATAACCCTTTACTAGAAGCAAAAGCACCAAGCAGGAGCAGCACTTTCGTACCAGAAAATAATTCCTGACGAGTTGCCTATTATTCCGACAAAAAAAGGGTTGCACCCGGTTGCACCTCTTTCGGCGCACGGCTAATCTTGCCGCCAGCTGATGCCACGCAACTGTGGCAACCATGAGGATAAAAATATGGCTACCACCACCCTTGGGGTCAAACTCGATGACCCGACCCGCGAACGCCTGAAGGCCGCCGCAACCTCGATTGATCGCACGCCGCACTGGCTGATCAAGCAGGCAATTTTCAATTACCTGGAAAAACTCGAGGGTGGTGCAACCCTGACCGAGCTGAACGGTTTGACCGCCAAGGACGCCGATGAGGCGGGCGAAGTGCACACCGATCACGCCCACCAATGCTTCCTCGAATTCGCTGAAAGCATCCTGCCGCAGTCCGTTCTGCGCGCTTCGATCACTGCCGCTTACCGTCGCCCTGAGCCGGAAGTCGTGCCGATGCTGATCGAGCAGGCTCGCCTGCCAGCGCCGATGGCAGAAGCCACCAACAAACTCGCCGCTTCCATCGCGGAAAAACTGCGTAACCAGAAAAGTGCCGGCGGTCGTGCAGGCATTGTTCAGGGTCTGCTGCAGGAATTTTCCCTGTCGTCCCAGGAAGGCGTGGCGCTGATGTGCCTCGCCGAAGCGCTGCTGCGTATCCCGGACAAGGGCACTCGCGACGCACTGATCCGCGACAAGATCAGCACCGGTAACTGGCACCCGCATTTGGGCAACAGCCCGTCGCTGTTCGTCAACGCGGCCACTTGGGGCCTGCTGCTGACCGGCAAGCTTGTGTCCACCCACAACGAAGCTGGCCTGACGTCGTCCTTGAGCCGCATCATCGGCAAGAGCGGCGAGCCGATGATCCGCAAGGGCGTCGACATGGCCATGCGCCTGATGGGCGAGCAGTTCGTCACCGGCGAAACCATCGCCGAAGCGTTGGCCAACGCGAGCAAGTTCGAAGCCAAGGGCTTCCGTTATTCCTACGACATGCTCGGTGAAGCGGCCCTCACCGAACACGACGCGCAGAAGTACCTGGCGTCGTACGAACAAGCCATTCACTCGATCGGCAAAGCCTCCCACGGCCGTGGGATTTATGAAGGCCCGGGCATCTCCATCAAGTTGTCGGCACTGCACCCGCGTTACAGCCGTGCGCAGTACGAGCGTGTGATGGACGAGCTGTACCCGCGTCTGCTGTCGCTGACCCTGCTGGCCAAGCAATACGACATCGGCCTGAACATCGATGCCGAAGAAGCCGACCGTCTCGAACTGTCGCTGGATCTGCTTGAGCGCCTGTGCTTCGAGCCGCAATTGACTGGCTGGAACGGCATCGGTTTCGTCATCCAGGCTTACCAGAAGCGTTGCCCGTACGTGATCGACTACGTGATCGATCTGGCCCGTCGCAGCCGTCATCGCCTGATGATCCGCCTGGTAAAAGGCGCGTACTGGGACAGCGAAATCAAGCGCGCCCAGGTCGAAGGCCTGGAAGGCTATCCGGTCTACACCCGCAAGGTGTACACCGACGTTTCCTACATTGCTTGCGCACGCAAACTGCTGTCGGTGCCGGAAGTCATCTACCCGCAGTTCGCCACGCACAACGCCCACACCCTGTCGGCGATTTACCACATTGCCGGTCAGAACTATTACCCGGGCCAGTACGAATTCCAATGCCTGCATGGCATGGGCGAACCGCTCTACGAACAAGTTGTAGGCAAGGTTTCCGAAGGCAAGCTGAACCGTCCGTGCCGCGTGTACGCTCCGGTCGGTACTCACGAAACCCTTCTGGCGTACCTCGTACGTCGCTTGCTGGAAAACGGCGCGAACACCTCGTTCGTCAACCGCATCGCCGACCAGTCGATTTCGATTCAGGAACTGGTGGCCGATCCGGTGGCGCAGATCGAGCAGATGGCGACCGTGGAAGGTGGTTTCGGCCTGCCGCACCCGCGCATTCCGCTGCCGCGTGATCTGTATGGTGCCGAGCGTGCCAACTCCAGCGGCATCGACATGGCCAACGAACATCGTCTGGCCTCATTGTCCTGCGCCTTGCTCGCCACTGCGCACAATGACTGGAAAGCCGCGCCGATGCTCGGTTGCGCTTCCAGCAACGAAACGCCGGCAGTGGTTCTGAACCCGGCTGATCACCGTGATGTGGTCGGTCATGTTCAAGAAGCCACGGTTGAAGACGTCGACAACGCTATCCAGTGCGCACTGAACGCTGCACCGATCTGGCAGGCCACCCCGCCGGCCGAACGTGCGGCGATTCTGGAACGTGCCGCTGACTTGATGGAAGGCGAGATTCAGCCACTGATGGGCCTGTTGGCTCGTGAAGCCGGCAAAACCTACGCCAACGCCATCGCCGAAGTCCGCGAAGCGGTCGACTTCCTGCGTTATTACGCGGTGCAGGCTCGCAACGATTTCAGTAATGACGCCCACCGCCCACTGGGTCCGGTGGTGTGCATCAGCCCGTGGAACTTCCCGCTGGCAATCTTCAGCGGCCAGGTCGCTGCTGCACTGGCTGCCGGTAACCCGGTACTGGCCAAACCGGCCGAACAAACCCCACTGGTGGCGGCTCAGGCTGTTCGCCTGATGCTTGAGGCCGGCATCCCGGAAGGCGTGCTGCAACTGCTGCCGGGTCGCGGTGAAACCGTCGGCGCCGGTCTGGTCGGCGATGAGCGCGTCAAAGGCGTGATGTTCACCGGTTCCACCGAAGTCGCGCGCCTGCTGCAACGCAACATTGCCGGTCGCCTCGACAACCAGGGCCGTCCGATTCCGCTGATCGCCGAAACCGGTGGCCAGAACGCGATGATCGTCGACTCCTCGGCTCTGACCGAACAAGTCGTGATCGACGTAGTTTCGTCGGCCTTCGACAGCGCCGGTCAGCGTTGCTCGGCGCTGCGCGTACTGTGCCTGCAGGAAGATTCCGCCGATCGCGTCATCGAGATGCTCAAAGGTGCCATGGCGGAAAGCCGTCTCGGCAACCCAGAGCGCCTGTCCGTGGACATCGGCCCGGTGATCGACGCCGAAGCCAAGGCGGGCATCGACAAGCACATCCAGGGCATGCGCGATAAAGGTCGCAACGTGTATCAGGTCGCTATCGCCGACACCGAAGAAGTCAAACGCGGCACCTTCGTCATGCCGACCCTGATCGAACTGGAAAGCTTCGACGAACTGCAACGCGAGATCTTCGGCCCGGTGCTGCACGTGGTTCGCTACAAGCGCAAAGAGATCGATCAACTGATCGGCCAGATCAACGCTTCCGGTTATGGCCTGACTTTGGGCGTACACACGCGCATCGACGAGACCATCGCCAAGGTGATCGACAACGTCAACGCCGGTAACGTCTACGTCAACCGCAACATCGTTGGCGCTGTGGTCGGCGTGCAGCCATTCGGCGGCGAAGGCTTGTCGGGTACCGGTCCGAAAGCCGGTGGCCCGCTGTACTTGTACCGCTTGCTGTCGACGCGCCCTACTGATGCCATCGAACAATCCTTCGCTCGCGGTGATGCTGCCGTGGCACCGGACGTTCGTCTGCGCGACGCCATGAGCAAACCGCTGACCGCGCTGAAAGCCTGGGCCGACAGCAACAAGTTTGCCGACCTGAGCACTCTTTGCGTGCAGTACGCTGCGCAATCGCAGAGCGGCATCACCCGCGTGCTGGCCGGCCCGACCGGTGAGAAAAACAGCTATGCCATCCTGCCGCGTGAGCACGTGTTGTGCCTGGCCGAGGTTGAAGGTGATTTGCTGACGCAACTGGCGGCGGTGCTGGCGGTAGGCGGTTCGGCGGTATGGCCGGAGTTCGACATCAGCAAGGCCTTGTTCGCACGCCTGCCGAAGGAGATTCAGGCGCGGATCAAGCTGGTTGCCGACTGGAATAAAGACGAGGTGGTGTTTGATGCGGTTCTGCATCACGGCCATTCCGACCAGTTGCGCGGCGTTTGCCAGCAGATTGCCAAGCGTGCCGGTGCGATCGTTGGGGTTCAGGGCTTGTCCCAGGGCGAGACCAACATTGCGCTGGAGCGCCTGGTGATTGAGCGGGCGTTGAGCGTTAACACCGCTGCGGCGGGGGGTAATGCCAGCTTGATGACTATCGGCTAACACCCGATAAACCGGACACCTGCATGGGTGTCCGGCATAGCAACAGTCCCTGTGGGAGCGAGCTTGCTCGCGAAAGCGGTTTGCCAGTCAACGTGAATGTTGAATGTGCCGGCCTCTTCGCGAGCAAGCTCGCTCCCACAGTGTTTTGTGGTGTTTGTTAAGTCTGCGCGCGGCTTCAACATCACGCTTATCAATCATCCTGTTCAGCCTTTATCAGCACGCCTAGACTCGGCCCAACCCCAACTTCAGGTAGGCCGCCATGTCCGAGACGCTGCTCAGTTCCCGCAATCTGGCTTTCGAGCTGTATGAAGTCCTTGATGCCGAGGGCCTGACCCGGCGTGAGCGCTTTGCCGAGCACAATCGCGAAACCTTCGACGCCGCCATCGGCACCGCGCGCAACATTGCCGAAAAGTACTTTGCGCCACACAACCGCAAGGGCGACGAGAACGAGCCGCGCTACGAAGACGGTCAGGCGATTCTGATTCCTGAAGTGAAACCGGCGGTGGATGCCTTCCTTGAAGCCGGATTCCTCAACGCTGCGCGCAGCTTCGATGCTGGCGGCATGCAACTGCCGACGCTGCTGTCCCAAGCTTGCTTCGCGCATTTCCAGTCGGCCAACGCGGCTTCGACGTCCTACCCGTTCCTGACCATGGGCGCGGCGAACCTGATCGAGAGCTTTGGCACTGAGGAGCAGAAACAACGCTTCCTGCAGCCCATGATCGATGGTCGCTTCTTCGGCACCATGGCGCTGACCGAACCGCATGCAGGTTCATCGCTGTCGGATATTCGTACGCGCGCCGAGCCGGCGTCCGACGGCACTTATCGCCTGAAGGGCAACAAAATCTTCATCTCCGGCGGCGATCACCCGCTCTCGGAAAACATCGTGCACATGGTCCTGGCCAAACTGCCGGACGCACCTGCGGGCGTTAAAGGCATTTCGCTGTTTATCGTACCGAAGTTTCTGGTTAACGATGACGGCAGCCTCGGCCCACGCAATGACGTGCTGCTGGCCGGGCTGTTCCACAAGATGGGCTGGCGCGGCACCACCTCCACGGCGCTGAACTTCGGCGATAACGGTGAGTGCGTCGGTTATCTGGTCGGTGAGCCGCATCGCGGTTTGAGCTACATGTTCCAGATGATGAACGAGGCGCGGATCGGCGTCGGCATGGGCGCAGTGATGCTCGGTTATGCCGGTTATCTGTATTCGCTGGAGTACGCCCGCGAACGCCCGCAAGGCCGGGTGCCGGACAGCAAGGATCCGACCACAGCGCCGGTGGCGATCATTCAGCACGCCGATGTACGACGCATGCTGTTGACGCAAAAGTCCTACGTTGAAGGTGCATTTGACCTCGGCTTGTATGCCGCACGCTTATTCGACGACACCACCACGCTTGAATCTGAAACCGAGCGCAAACAGGCGCATGAGTTGCTGGATCTGCTGACGCCGATCGTCAAATCCTGGCCATCGGAGTTCTGCCTCAAGGCCAACGAACTGGCGATCCAGATTCTTGGCGGCCACGGTTACACCCGCGAATACCCGGTGGAGCAGTATTACCGCGACAACCGCTTGAACCCGATTCACGAAGGCACCCACGGCATTCAGTCGCTGGACTTGCTCGGGCGCAAGCTGGCGCAAAACGGTGGTGCCGGACTGAAGCAGTTGATTCGGTTGATCGCCACCACCGCTGAACGCGCTACGGCGTACGATTCGCTGACCGCACTGCGGGAGCCTTTAGAGAAACTGGTAGCTCGCCTGCAAACGGTGACCATCGGCCTGCTGACCGATCTGGCACAGGGCAAGGTCAACAGCAGCCTAGCAAACTCGGCGTTGTACCTGAAGGTGTTCGGCCACGCGGTGATTGGCTGGCGCTGGCTGGAGCAGGCGATTCGTGCCGAGGAAGGGTTGGCCATAGGGAACTCAGCGGATGCTGACTTCTATAAGGGCAAGCTGCAAGCAGCGAGGTATTTCCTGACGTGGGAAGTGCCGGGTTGCCACCATGAACTGGCGTTGCTGGAGGCGCGGGATGATACGTGCCTGGCGATGCAGGATGCGTGGTTCTGAAGCGCAACCCTCACCCCAGCCCTCCCGAAACGTCGGACCGCCCAGAGGGAGAGGGGGCCGACCCGAGGTGTCTACGCATCGACCTGAAAAACCGTGTCGATTATGGATTCGGTAAAGCACTTTCAGGTCGGCGTACTTCTCAAGCATCCCACATTCAGTTCCCTCTCCCTCCGGGAGAGGGCTAGGGTGAGGGGCTTTTCTGGTTTAACACTCAGCTGAGTTTGAACCCACCCATCTGCCGCGCCAGATCGTCCGCCAACCTCTGCAACATCTGACAATCCTCACGACATGCCCGAACCTCCCCAGCCGTCGCCCGCGCCAAATCAGAAATCCCCTGCACGTTACGATTGATCTCTTCCGTCACCGCCGACTGCTCTTCGGTCGCCGTCGCCACTTGATGGTTCATGTCACTGATGCGCTCGACCTGCCCGGTAATCGCCGTCAGCGACGCCCCGGTGCGCTGGCTCGACTCAACCCCGGTACCGGTCGCCGCCTGGCCGGTGCGCATCGACGAAACGGCGTTTTCCGCGCCTTGCTTGAGGCTGCCGATCATTTGCTGGATTTCGTCAGTAGACGCCTGCGTCCTGCGCGCCAAAGTACGCACTTCATCAGCAACAACCGCAAAGCCGCGTCCCATATCGCCGGCGCGCGCCGCTTCAATCGCTGCGTTGAGCGCCAGCAGATTGGTCTGCTCGGACACCCCGCGAATCACCGCCAATACAGAATCGATCGACGCCACTTGATGCGCCAACTCCCCCACCGCGCCCGCCGCCACGCCGATCTCATCGGACATGCTTTCAATATGCTTGATCGAGCCGCCGACCACTTCCCGCGCCTGCATCGCCTCATCCCGCGCGGTTTGCGAGGCCAGCGCCGCATTACCGGCGTTCTGCGCGATTTCCTGCACGGTCAGGCCCATCTCATGAACGGCAGTGGCGACCATGTCAGTCATTTCCTGCTGACGGCCAGAACGCTCAGCGGTGTTCTCCACTACCTTCGCCACCTGCCCCACGGCCGTGCGCAGACGCTCGCTGGTGGTCAGTACTTCGCCGATCATCCCGCGCTGGCTGTCGAGGAAACGATTGAAGCCGCGCGCGAGGTCGCCCAACTCATCGGCGCGGCTGGAATCTAACCGGTGGGTCAAATCTCCACCGCCGCTACCAATCGCTACCAGCGCCGCTGTTACCTGACGAATCGGCCGCACCAGCCCTTGCGCCAGCCACACCACCAGAGCGAGGCACACCAGCGCTACGGCCAGACCGATACCGCCGCTCATCCACATCGCTTTACGGGCTTCGGCGTAGATCTGCGATTGCGGCACTTCGGCCACCAGGGTCCAGCCCAGATCGCGCAGCGGCAGGCTGAAGGCGAGGAAGTCTTCACCCTCCCTTTGGAAGCTGCTGCTCACAGCATTTTTTTGACCCATGACGGCTTGAGCAGCGGAGGCGCCAATCTGCTCCGTCAGGGTGCGCTTACCGCTGAATTGCGCCTCGGGATGCACCTGGATCAAACCATCGGAACGCACGAGATAGACCTTGCCGCGCTCGCCAAAGCTGAAGTTGTGAATCAGCTCCGACAGCTCTTTCATGCTCAAACCGAGCCCAGCCACACCGACCACTTTACCGGCCTGCTCGACCTTCAAATCGATGAACAGCGCCAGTTCTCCGGTGGCGCCATCGTTGTCGATATTGAGAGTGCGCGGCTGATTGCTGTCGAGGAAGGAATAGAACCACGCGTCAGCCGGTTTTGAACGGCTGAGGGTGCGATCCAGGCCTTTTTCGGTGATGTAGTGATTGGATTCGGTGCCGATGATCAAAGCAGTGAAGGCTTTATGTTCGGCGCGGATGCCTTCCAGATACTGCGCGAAGCCAGCCGTTTTGCTGCTGTCTTCGCCTGAGGCGAGCCAGTCACGGACCATCGTATTACTGGCAATATCCTTGGCGGCTGTCAGCGGTTGCACAAGGATCCGTTCGATATCGTTGCGCGTCGCTTCGATGCTCGACGGCAGTGCTTGTTCGACCAGATAGCTCTGGGCGAGGCGGTTGACCACCAGGGTATAAATGCCAACCACGATCAGGATGCTGACCAGCAGGGCCGTGCCCATGCTGAGAATCAGCTGCCATTGAATACTGCGTCGCCACAACTGCATGGAGCACCCCCAAAGAATAAGAGGCAGAAACACTGCAACTGTCGCGCCAAATGTATACAAAAATCACGCAAACAAGAGACAAACCTTAAAGCAGTGATCTTCGAACAGCAAGAAGCGGGCCGATTTCATGGGGAGAGCACTGTCAACTCTGACAGGTTACAGGTCGCATCGCGTGGCATAGATTGCAGTTTCCCTGTCTGTGCCCAAGCATTCGCTTCACAGACTCACGCTGTACTAGCAGGAGAAAGATCATGGCTGATACAAGTCCAGCTGAAAGCTTTGTACAGACAATGTCTGACAACGATACGTTTGTGAAATCAGCGCAGGTCGGCGACTTTGTCGACGGGTCCAGCATGCTATCGATGATCACTCGAAAACACTTCACCGAAGTCATGGTTTTCCCCGTAATCCATTACAAAGCTACGATCACCACGTTCTCAGGCGCGACGTTCAGTACAACTCAGCCGATCGCAGGATCAGAATATATAAACCTGCTTTCGCGCGGAGATGAAGTGACGATCGACGAGACGACCTACAGGGTCTCCCACGGAGAGTTCAAGAAGCAAACCAACGGAGAGTGGTTGAGAAAGATCTACTGGCAACCAGTGACTAAAACTCAATAAACACAGAGCCGTTCATATATGAGCGCCTCGAAGTACCGAGGCGCTGCAAAAACGCGCTTCAACCCTGATTGATGGTCTTGGCGATGGTGTCGACCGTGGCGCTGACTTGCTCTTGGTAACGGTCGAGTTCTTCTTTGTGCTGCTTCTTCATTTCAATCTGCTGCGAGCACAGATTCATCGCCGCCAGCACCAGCAAGCGGTCACCGATCAGTGTCGGGTATTTGCGCTTGGTGTCATCCAGCGCTGCCTTGAGCATCATGGCCGCGTCCAGCAGGGTCTGTTCTTCCCCGGCCGGTGCCTTGATCGAATAGTCCTCCCCGAGAATGGAGACGACTTTTACCCCTGCTGTATGGTGGTTCATGCGCTGACAGGACCTGCGTTGACGCGATCAACCAGGGCTTGAATACGTGCAGCGGTGGCGCCGTGCTTTTCTTCCTGCTCCATCAGGTTCAGTTGCAGGCTTTCGTTTTCATCCTTGGCCTGAGCCAGTTCCGTGGACAGGGTCTGGTTGGTTTGCGCGAGGGTCTGGTTCTGTTGCACCAGGTCGCTGACGAGCTGTTCCAATTGGCTGAGGGATGCTTCCAACATTTTGATCTTCCAAGCGTTTTTCAAAGGGCGCGTACGATAAAGAAAAGTCATCACGGATGCCAGGGTTAAACCGGCGCAAAGCCTTGATTTTCCTGGTGGCCGACCGTTCTCGCGAGTTTTAAAGACTGTGATCTGCCGATCTGGTTCCTGCACTTCGTCGCCCCGGCCCCTATGCGACAAATACGCACAGTGCCTCAAGACTTTAGTCGCATGACCGATAAGTCATCCATATCGCAGTCTCAGCCCGCATGGATGCGGCCCTCTCTTGGTATCCGCCCATGTCCCTCCGCAATATGAATATCGCCCCAAGGGCGTTTACCGGCTTTGCCCTGATCGGCGGCCTGATGCTGATTCTGGGTGTGTTCGCACTGAATCAGATGAGCAAAATCCGCGGTGCAGCCGAGAACATCTCGTCCACCAGCGTACCGAGCATCAAGAACCTCGACGAGTTCACCCAGTTGACCCTGCGCCTGCGCGTGCTGTCGTACCGCTTGCTGGTCAACCGCGAGCCAGACGTGCAGCAGAAAACCGTTGAGCTGCTGGACATGCGTAACCAGCAGATCCGCAAGGCCCAGAGCGATTACGAGCCGCTGATCGGCAGCCCCGAAGAGCGTGCTGCCTATGACCAGTACGTGCAGTTGCTTGGCCAGTACCGCCAAATCGAAGACCGCATGAAGAGCCTGTCGCGCAACAACCAGGTGGATGAGCTGCGCACCCTGCTCAACACCGAGTTGCTGAACAACTCCGAAGCGGTGAACACCGTGCTCAACCGTCTGATGCAGATCAACGGCGAGCAGATCAGCGAGACCAATCAGCAAGCGGCCGATCAGTACTCTTCGGCGTTTGATCTGGTGGTGACCCTGCTGGTGATCGCCACTGGTCTGACCTTCCTGTTCGCCTGGCTGCTGACGGTGAGCATCACTAAACCAATTTCCAAAGCACTGGACGCTGCGGAAACCATCGCCGAAGGCAACCTGACCCAGCCGATCCACGTTGACGGTGAAGACGAGGCCGGTCGCCTGCTCGCAGCCATGGCCAAGATGCAATCGAAGCTGCGTGACACCCTGCAACGCATTTCCGGCTCGGCCACTCAGTTGGCTTCAGCGGCTGAAGAGCTGAACAGCGTCACCGACGAAAGCGCGCGTGGCCTGACTCAGCAGAACAACGAGATCGAACAAGCGGCCACTGCGGTCAACGAAATGACCAGCGCCGTAGAAGAAGTCGCCCGCAATGCGGTGAGCACCTCCGAAGCCTCGAAGAACGCCACCACTTCGGCTGGCGACGGTCGTGACCTGGTCCAGGAAACAGTCAGCGCGATCGAACGCATGAGTGCCGATGTACAGAGCACTGCCAGCCTGATCGGCGATCTGGCCAATGAATCCCGTGACATCGGCAAGGTGCTCGACGTGATTCGTGGCCTGGCCGATCAGACCAACCTGCTGGCACTGAACGCAGCGATTGAAGCGGCACGTGCCGGTGAGGCCGGTCGTGGTTTTGCCGTGGTGGCGGATGAAGTACGTGCCTTGGCGCACCGCACTCAACAGTCGACCAGCGAAATCGAGCGGATGATCGGCAGCATTCAGAGTGGCACCGAACACGCCGTGGATTCGATGCGTAACAGCACCGAGCGTGCCGAGTCGACGCTGAACATTGCTCGAGGTGCCGGCATGTCGCTGGACACCATCAACACCGCCATCGTCGAGATCAATGAGCGCAACCTGGTGATCGCCAGCGCCGCCGAAGAGCAGGCACAAGTGGCGCGGGAAGTGGATCGTAATCTGGTGAATATTCGTGATCTGTCGGTGCAATCGGCGACCGGCGCGAATCAGACCAGTGCGGCGAGTAATGAACTGTCGCGGTTGGCGCTGGACCTGAACAACATGGTTGGGCGGTTCAGCCTGTAAATTTTGAGATTAAGGTCAAAAGCCCCTCACCCCAGCCCTCTCCCAGAGGGAGAGGGGGAAAGGGGGCAGATCTTCGTGTTTTCAAAACCTGAGTTCGACTCAGGATTTTCAGGTCGGTGTAGCTTGAACAAACACCGCGATCAGTCCCCTCTCCCTCCGGGAGAGGGCTAGGGTGAGGGCAGCAATCGCCAGCCGAACCAAAACCTCGAATCCCCCAGCGTAAAAACCTTTTTGACAGCATCACATTTCAACAGGTTAGAATCGCTGGCACGCAGACTGCATGGTCAGTTTGTGCCCGTCTTTACGCTTCTGGAGTACTGCCTTTGAATGCGACGACCATCAACAGCCTGTTCTTGATCGGCGCGTTGCTGGTAGGTGCAAGCATTCTCGTCAGCTCACTCTCTTCCCGCCTCGGCATCCCGATTCTGGTCATTATTCTTGCGGTCGGCATGGCCGCCGGGGTTGATGGCGGCGGGATCATCTTCGATAACTACCCCACGGCCTATCTGGTCGGCAACCTCGCCCTGGCGGTGATCCTCCTCGACGGCGGTTTGCGCACGCGGGTGTCGAGTTTCCGCGTGGCGTTATGGCCGGCGTTGTCGCTGGCCACGGTCGGGGTGTTGATCACTACCGGGCTGACCGGCATGGCCGCTGCCTGGCTGTTCGATCTCAATCTGATTCAAGGCTTGTTGATCGGTGCCATCGTTGGCTCAACCGACGCCGCAGCGGTGTTCTCGCTGCTCGGCGGCAAAGGCCTGAACGAGCGGGTGACCGCCAGTCTGGAAATCGAATCCGGCAGCAACGACCCGATGGCGGTGTTTCTCACCGTGACTCTGATCGACATGCTCGCCAGCGGCCAGCCCGGTTTGCACTGGAGCCTGCTGACCCACCTGATCCGCGAGTTCGGCATCGGTGGCGTCATCGGCCTGGGCGGTGGCTGGTTGATGCTGCAACTGGTCAATCGAATCAACCTCGCTGCCGGTCTGTATCCGATTCTGGTGATCGCTGGCGGTCTAGTGGTATTCGCCCTGACCAACGCCCTGCATGGCAGCGGCTTCCTTGCCGTTTACCTGTGCGGTCTGGTGATCGGCAACCGTCCGGTGCGCAGCCGTCACGGCATTCTGCACATGCTCGACGGCATGGCTTGGCTGGCGCAGATCGGCATGTTTCTGGTGCTGGGGCTGCTGGTGACGCCGCACGATTTGCTGCCGATCGCCCTGCCCGCGCTGGGTCTGGCGCTATGGATGATTCTGTTTGCGCGGCCGCTGTCGGTGATGGTCGGCCTGCTGCCGTTCAAGGCGTTCCATGGCCGCGAGAAAGCCTTTATTTCCTGGGTTGGCCTGCGCGGCGCGGTGCCGATCATTCTCGCGGTGTTCCCGCTGATGGCCGGGCTGCCGAACGCGCAGCTGTATTTCAACCTTGCGTTCTTCATCGTGCTGGTGTCACTGCTGGTGCAAGGTACGAGCCTGCCGTGGGTCGCCAAGCTATTGAAGGTGACCGTGCCGCCAGAGCCGGCGCCGATTTCCCGGGCCGCACTGGAAGTCCACGTCACCAGCGAGTGGGAGCTGTTCGTGTACAAGCTGGGCGCGGAGAAATGGTGCATCGGTTCGCCCCTGCGTGAGCTGAAAATGCCCGAAGGTACGCGCATCGCGGCACTGTTTCGTGGCCAGCAACTGCTCCATCCGTCGGGTAGTACGGTGCTGGAAGTCGATGATTTACTGTGCGTTATCGGCCATGAACACAACCTCGGCGCCCTCGGAAAACTGTTCAGCCAGGCGCCGCAACGCGGTCTCGATCTGCGTTTCTTCGGCGATTTTGTACTCGAAGGAGACGCCCAGCTTAAAGCGGTTGCAGCGCTGTATGGCCTGCCGGCCGAGGGCATCGATCCGGACATGACCCTGGGCGCGTTCATTGCCCACAAGGTCGGTGGTGCACCGATCGTTGGCGACCAGGTGGAGTGGAACAACACTCACTGGACGGTTGCGGTCATGGACGGGAACAAGATCGGCAAAGTGGGCGTCAGATTCCCCGAAGGAAGTCGCCCGGGCCCCGGGCTCTTCCTCTAAACTGCGTCCACTCTCACTTGCTTGACCGGTCTCTATGCCTACCCTGCGCTCCTTTTTCGCCGCGGCCCTGCTGGGCCTGAGTCTTACTGTCGGCCCGCTGTACGCCGCCGAACCACCGTCCAGCGACGCCGTGCAGGCCAGCCTCGACAAACTCGCCGACAGCAAACTGCCGGATGCCGATAAAAAGAGCCTGCAGACCGTCCTGCAGAACACGCTCAATCAGCTGAACAACCAGCGTGATTACGAACAGAAGCTGATCGATCTCAAGCAGCAGCTGGCCACCGCGCCCAAGCAAACGATTGAAAACACCCGCGAACTGACACGCCTCAAGGCTACGGCCGTGGTGCCGGTGGCACAGCGTTTTCCCAAAGAGTCGATCCAACAACTGGAGCAGATCCTCACCGATCGCTCGACTCAGCAAAGTGACCTGCAAAAAGCCCTCGCCGACGCTAACAGCCTGATCATCACCGCGCAGACGCGTCCCGAACGCGCGCAAGCGGAGATATCCGCCAGCCAGACGCGCATCCAGCAGATCAACAACATCCTCAAATCCGGCAAGGACGCGGGTAAAACCGTCACCGCCGAGCAGCGCGACCAGTTGAACGCGGAACTGGCGGCGCTGAATGCGCTGATCCCGCTGCGCCGTCAGGAGCTGGCCGGCAACAGCCAGTTGCAGGATCTGGGCAATGCCCAGCATGACTTGCTATCGGAGAAGTCCGACCGCCTCGACCGCGAGATTCAGGAACTGCAAACCCTGATCAACCAGAAGCGTCTGGCGCAGTCGCAGGAAACCGTTACCCAACAGTCGATCGAAGCGCAGAAGGCCGGGAGCAGCAGTCTGCTGGCCATCGAAAGCACGGCGAACCTCAAGCTCTCCGACTACCTGCTCAAAAGCACTGACCGCCTCAACGAAGTCACCCAGCAGAATCTGCAGACCAAACAACAGCTCGACAGCCTGACCCAAAGCGATTCAGCGCTGGACGAGCAGATCAGCGTGCTCAAGGGCAGCCTGCTGCTGTCGAAGATTCTCTATAAGCAGAAACAAGCCCTGCCGCGCCTCAAGGTCGACCGCGACCTGGCCGATCAGATCGCCGACATTCGCTTGTGGCAATTCGACGTCAGCCAGCAGCGTGAGCAACTGAGTAATCCCGCCGCCTATGTCGACAACCTGCTATCCACGCAGCCGCCGGAGCAGGTCACGCCGCAATTGCGCAAAAACCTGCTGGATCTGGCCAACACCCGCGCCGATCTGCTGGAGCGGTTGAACCGCGAACTGAGCGCCATGCTCAACGAGTCGATCACCCTGCAGCTCAACCAGAAACAACTGCTGAGCACCGCACAGAGCCTGCGCGCAACGCTGGATGAGCAGATGTTCTGGATCCCCAGCAACAAGCCGCTGGATCTGGAATGGATGCGCGCGGTGCCGGAGCGCCTGAAACGCCAGGTCGACACCCTGCCGTGGGCCTCCAGCCTGAGTGAGCTGACAGACGGTCTGATCCAGCGTCCGTTGCTGTTCCTGCCACTGGCGCTGTTGATCGGTGCTCTGCTATGGCGGCGCAAGAATCTGTACGCGCGGCTGAACAAGGTTCACCAGGACATCGGTCACTTCAAACGCGACAGTCAATGGCACACCCCGCAGGCGATTCTGATCAATATTCTGCTGGCGATGCCGGTCGCGTTGGGCCTGGCCTTGTGTGGTCTGGCGTTGCAGATCGACGCTCGCGGGCAGAACGCCAACATGGGCGCGGCGCTGCTGCAAATGGGCCAGGCATGGCTGGTGTTCTATACCGCTTACCGGATTCTCGCGCCGGGTGGTGTGGCAGAACTGCACTTCCGTTGGGAAAAGCCGCAGGTCGAGTTCCTGCAAGGCTGGATCCGTCGACTGGGCCTGGTGGTCATGGCGCTGGTGACTATTGTCGCCGTGGCCGAACTGCAACCGGCAGCACTGGCAGACGACGTGCTCGGCATGCCGGTGGTGCTGACCTGCTATGCCCTGATGGCCTGGCTGCTCAGTCGCTTGCTGATCAGCAGCCCGGCCCACGAGAACACTTCGCTGTTCCGCAAAGCCGTCGGCGTGATGTTCACCCTGCTGCCGATCGCGTTGTTCGTGGCGGTGTGCTTCGGCTACTACTACACCGCGCTGAAGCTCAGCGACCGGTTGATCAACACCCTGTACCTGCTGATGTTCTGGCTGGTGATCGAAGCCACCTTCGTGCGCGGTCTGAGCGTTGCCGCACGACGTCTGGCCTACCAGCGTGCCCTGGCCAAACGGCAGGCGGCGAAAGAGGCCGGCGACGGCGAAGCGGTGATCGAAGAGCCGGCGCTGGACATCGAAAAGGTCAACGAACAGTCCCTGCGCCTGATCCGTCTGGCCCTGCTCGGCGGCTTCATCGCGGCGCTGTACTGGGTCTGGTCCGATCTGATTTCGGTGTTCTCGTACCTCGACAACATCACCCTCTACGAATACACCAGCGGCACCGGCGCCAACATGAGCATGGTGCCAATCAGCATCGGCGACATGCTTGGTGCACTGATCATCATCGGCATCACTTTCGCCCTCGCGCGCAACTTGCCCGGCCTGCTCGAAGTATTCGTGCTGTCCAAGCTCAATCTGGCTCAGGGCAGTGCCTACGCAACCACGACGTTGCTGTCGTATGTGATCGCCGGTGTCGGCTTCGTCTCGACCCTGTCGACCCTCGGCGTGAGTTGGGACAAGTTGCAATGGCTGGTGGCGGCGCTGTCGGTCGGCCTCGGTTTCGGTATGCAGGAGATCTTTGCGAACTTCATCTCCGGCATCATGATTCTTTTCGAACGCCCGGTGCGGATCGGTGACACCATCACCATCGGCAACCTGTCGGGCACGGTGAGCAAGATCCGCATCCGCGCCACGACCATCACCGACTTCGACCGCAAGGACATCATTGTCCCGAACAAGACGTTCATCACCGGACAACTGATCAACTGGTCGCTGACCGACACCATCACCCGCGTGACGCTGAAACTTGGCGTCGACTACGGCTCCGATCTGGATCTGGTCAAGGAGCTGCTGCTCAAGGCTGCCCGCGAAAACCCGCGTGTACTCAAAGAGCCTGAGCCGCACGTGTACTTCCTCAACTTTGGCGAAAGCACCCTCGACCACGAGTTGCGCATGCACGTGCGCGACCTCGGTGACCGCAACCCGGTGCTTGATGAGGTCAACCGCTTCATCAACCGCGAGTTCAAGAAGCAGCACATCAACATCTCGTTCCGCCAGATGGAGGTGTACCTGAAGAACCTTCAGGGCCAGGAATACAAGATGGTGCCGATCGAGCCGGAAACGAAAACCATCGTGCCGATCGCCGACGATCAGAAACCGCTGCAAGAGCCACCGCCGGCCAAACTCGACTAACCGGTCTATTCCCAGCAGAATGCTCGGACATTCTGCTGGAGCCGGCCCTTGAAAGCCCTCGACGAACTGACCTTCGACAATCGCTTCGCCCGCCTGGGCGACGCGTTCTCCGCCCACGTGCTGCCCGAGCCGATCGATAATCCGCGTCTGGTCGTCGCCAGCCCGGCGGCGCTGGCCTTGCTGGATCTCAACCCGGCGACCGCCGAAACCAACGAATTTGCCGAACTGTTTGGTGGCCACAAGCTGTGGGCCGATGCCGAACCACGGGCGATGGTTTACTCCGGGCATCAGTTCGGTGGCTACACGCCGCAACTGGGTGACGGTCGGGGCTTGCTGCTCGGCGAGGTCTACAACACTGCCGGCGAGCATTGGGACTTGCACCTCAAGGGCGCCGGGCAGACGCCGTTTTCGCGCATGGGTGATGGCCGTGCGGTGCTGCGTTCGTCGATCCGCGAATTCCTTGCTTCCGAAGCGTTGTACGCGTTGAACATTCCTTCATCGCGCGCGGCTTGCGTGATCGGCTCCGACACCCCGGTATGGCGCGAAAAGCAGGAACGCGCAGCGATGGTGCTGCGTCTGGCGCCGAGCCATATCCGCTTCGGCCACTTCGAATACTTCTATTACACCAAGCGCCCCGAGCAGCAGAAGCAGCTTGGCGAACACGTTCTGGCGATGCATTTCCCTGAGTGCCTGGAACAGCCGAAACCATATCTGGCGATGTTCCGCGAGATCGTCGAGCGCAACGCCGAACTGATCGCCAAGTGGCAGGCCTATGGCTTCTGCCACGGCGTGATGAACACCGACAACATGTCGATCCTCGGCATCACCTTCGACTTCGGCCCGTTCGCTTTTCTCGACGATTTCGACGCCAACTTCATCTGCAATCACTCGGATGATCAAGGGCGCTACTCGTTCAGCAATCAGGTGCCGGTTGGCCAGTGGAACCTCAGCGCGCTGGCGCAGGCACTGACGCCGTTCATCAGCGTCGAAGCCCTGCGCGAAACCCTCGGCCTGTACTTGCCGCTGTTTCAGGCGCATTACCTCGACCTGATGCGCCGCCGTTTAGGCTTCACCACAGCTGAAGATGACGACCAAACACTGCTGGAAAATCTGCTGCAACTGATGCAGAACAGCGGCGTCGACTACACGCTGTTCTTCCGCCGACTCGGTGAAGAGTCCGCATTAGAAGCCGTTGCCCGTTTGCGCGACGATTTCGTCGACATCAAGGGTTTTGATGCCTGGGGTGAACGCTACGCGGCCCGGGTTGCCCGCGATGGCGATGCTGATCAAACGCAGCGCCAAGCGCGGATGCATGCGGTCAATCCGCTATACATCCTGCGCAACTATCTGGCGCAAAAAGCCATTGATGCGGCAGAGCAAGGGGATTACTCGGAGGTACGCCGGTTGCATGCGGTGCTGAGCAAACCGTTTGAGGAGCAGCCGGGGATGGAGGCTTATGCCGAGCGGCCACCGGAGTGGGGCAAGCATTTGGAGATCAGTTGTTCTTCCTGAGTGCCAGCGCCTCATCTTGATAAACAGTTCGTACGGCTCCAGATAAGTCGTACGAAACGCTGAACGCCAACGAGCCGAATATGACTGACCCACTCCTCATCCCCTGCCCCTCCTGCAACGGCCTCAACCGCATCCCTGCCGAGCGCCTTGCGGATCAACCCAAGTGCGGACGCTGCAAATCCGCCGTGCTGCTGAACAAACCCTTCGAACTCAAGCAAGGCGATTACGCCAGCCAGATCAAGGGTGATCTGCCGTTGCTGGTGGATGTCTGGGCGCAATGGTGTGGGCCGTGCAAGTCGTTTGCGCCGGTGTTCGAGCAGGCGGCGGCGCAGCTGGCCGGCAAGTGCCGCTTGGCCAAGCTTGATAGCGAGGCCAATCAACAGTTGTCGGCGCAGTTGGGGATTCGCTCGATTCCGAGTCTGATTCTGTTCAAGAACGGCCGGGAAGTGGCGCGGCAGAGTGGTGCGTTGCCGTTGCCGCAGTTGATGGCGTGGCTGCGTAGCCAAGGGATCTGACACACCCCACCCCCCCTGTGGGAGCGAGCTTGCTCGCGAAAGCGGTGGATCAGTTAACGAAGATGTCTACTGAACTGACGCATTCGCGAGCAAGCTCGCTCCCACAGGTGTTCATGGATAGCTCAAGGGATCAGTGATCTTCGAGCAAGTTGTGCAGTTCGACGAATTGCTGGGTCAGCTTGTGCCGGGGATCGAGGTGGATCAGCGGCATGCTGGCCTGATGCGATTCGCGCATGCGCACCGAACTGGTCAGGTACACCGGCAGCACCGGTAGACCTTCGGCAATCAGCTCATCGAGGATCTGCTGTGGCAGGCTCGCCCGGGCCTGGAACTGGTTGACCACAATGCCTTCGACTTCCAGGCCTTCGTTGTGGTCGTCCTTCAACTCCTCGATCTCCGCGATCAGCCCGTACAGCGCCTGACGGGAAAAGCTGTCGCAATCGAAAGGGATCAGCACGCGATCGGCAGCAATCAACGCCGATACTGCATAAAAATTCAGCGCCGGCGGCGTATCAAGGTAAATCCGGTCGTAATCCTCAGACAACTCATCGAGCAACTTACGCAGTTTGTTGATCTTGTGCTTGGCCTCAAGCTTGGGCTGCAGGTCGGCCAGCTCCGCCGTGGCGGTGATGATGTGGAGGTTGTCGAACGGGGTTTCGTAGATGTCCGCCTGATTCTTCTTCGAGAACGGCCCGGAAGACAGGGTCTGCTTGAAGAAGTCGGCAATACCCATCGGAATGTCATCGCCGGTGAGCCCGGTCAGATACTGAGTGGAGTTGGCCTGGGCATCGAGATCGACCAACAGCGTGCGATAACCCTCACTGGCGCTGACCGCCGCCAGATTGCAGGCAATGCTGGACTTGCCTACCCCACCTTTCTGATTGAACACCACGCGCCGCATGACAAAACCTCCGTGTATCAAAGAATGACCGAGTGTAGATGCGCGTGACCTCGCTTCGCTACCTTCATGGACATGGACTACAGAGTCAGGTGCAAATATCCGCGGACAGATAGCGCAATTACCGCCATTGATCGCCGCGATCCCCGACAGACAAGCCGCTGACAATCTGGATAATGGCCAAGTGACAGTTTTCTTGCGAACCACTCGGTACATTTCGTTGCGCAAAATGTAACCAGCATTTGCTACACACTCGTCGCACCGGGATAATGCGCGCCACCCGGCGCCAAGCGCCACGTCAAGCCTGCTGCGGTTTTGGCGACCAAACGCGTCAACGAAAGCCCGCAGGGGCGGGATGAATGTCCGTGATCAACTTCAACATCGCCCAATGGCGCGCGTGGGCCCCTGGCCTCGACAGCGTGGACGCCTGGCAGGCCTGGAGCCGACAACCGGTCGTACTCCAGCGCAGTGATGCCGCGCCCGATGTGTCGTTTTTGCCGGCCATGCAGCGCCGCCGCCTCAGTCGTCTGGCACGCATGGCGTTCAGCGTTGGCTGGCCCCTGGCCGACGGGCGGGACAGCCTGCCGCTGGTGTTCGTCTCGCGCCACGGTGAAACCCCACGGACTTACGACATCCTCAGTGATCTGGCGACCGAACAGCCGCTGTCGCCGACCCAGTTCAGCCTGTCCGTGCACAACGCGATCATCGGTCTGTGGTCGATCATGCGTGGCGAAACCAGTGAAATGACTGCCCTCGCCGCAGCCGGCGACGGACTTGAGCACGGCATGCTCGAAGCAGCGGCGCTGCTCAATGAAGGCGCCCCGGCGGTGTTGCTGGTGATCACCGAAGAACAACCACCCGAAGCCTATTCAGCGTGGATCGACGATGTGCCGTTTCCCTACGCGCTCGGTCTTTTGCTCACCCCCGGTACCGACTGGCGGCTGACCCTGAACAGCGTCACAGAAACACGGTCAAAAGCGCACTGGCCCCACGCGCTCAATCTGTTGCAAACCCTGCTCGGCCAGCAAACCCATTGCCAACATGCCTGGAAAAATCGTGTATGGACCTGGCAACGCAACCCGTGACCGAAAAAAACCGCGATGCCTATTACTGGCGCCTGCTGGCCACCGCCGCAAGCTTTACCCTGTTCGGGCTAGGCGGGCTGTGCCTGCGTTTGCTGGTGTTTCCGCTATTGGCTTGCCTGCCCGGTGACGCCGTTGTGCATCGCCAACGCGCGCGGCAGACCGTCAGCCGGCTGTTCTGGTTTTTCGTCCGGTTCATGGCCCGCACCGGTGTGCTGACCTATGACATTCAGGGCGCCGAACGTCTCGGTCG
The DNA here is from genome assembly GCF_002754355.1 of Pseudomonas sp. 29. NCBI lineage: Bacteria > Pseudomonadati > Pseudomonadota > Gammaproteobacteria > Pseudomonadales > Pseudomonadaceae > Pseudomonas > Pseudomonas sp. 29. The sequence goes on along the minus strand of NZ_PEEY01000001.1, from coordinate 3,396,638 downwards.
ACCCGGACAGATGATCATCGCCAATCACCCGTCGCTGATCGACGTGGTGTTCCTCATCGGTCTGGTGCGCCAGGCCAATTGCGTGGTGAAGAAAAGCCTGTGGGAAAACCCCTTCACCCGTGGCCCGTTGCGCCGCACCGAATACATCAGTAATGACGGCAGCATGGACATGCTCGATGCCGCCGCCCAATCCCTGCAAAACGGCCAGACCCTGATCATCTTTCCCGAAGGCACGCGCACCCAGCCGGGGCAGGCGCCGGCCTTTCATCGGGGCGCTGCGGCGATTGCCCTGCGCGGTGCGAAAATCCTCACGCCGGTGATTATCAAGGTCAGCCCGACCACATTGACCAAAGCCGAACCGTGGTACCGGATCCCCAGCCGCCGTGTGCACTTCAGTTTTCGCGTCGGGGCCGATATAGACCCACAAGCCTTCGCCGCGCAAGGCCCTGCACCGCAAGCCTCGCGCAAGCTCAACGATTATTTGCACTCATATTTCATTAAGGAGCTCGCCGAAGATGAGCGATCTGAACACCCCTAGCCTGGTGCGTGACATCAAACTGCTGATCATCGACGCCCTCGGCCTCGAAGACATCAGCGTCGACGACATCGAAGACGAGCAAACACTGTTCGGCGAAGGCCTGGGCCTGGATTCCGTCGACGCGCTGGAACTGGGTCTGGCCATCCAGAAAAAATACGGCATCAAGATCGACGCCGACGCCAAAGACACCCGTAACCATTTCACCAACGTGGCCAGCCTTGCGGCGTTCGTCACGGCAAAACAGGCAGCTTGAGACCGGACCATGCAAACTCGTGACGATATTTTCAACACCCTGCGCGATGCCTTGGTCGAGCTGTTCGAACTGGATCCGGCCCGTGTGAGCCTGGACTCCAACCTGTATCAGGATCTGGAAATCGACAGCATCGACGCGGTCGATCTGATCGATCACATCAAACGCCAGACCGGCAAGAAAATCGCCGCCGAAGAATTCAAATCGGTGCGCACCGTCGGCGACGTGGTCGAGGCGGTCTACCGTCTGGTTCAACCGGCCGCATGAGCCGATTGATCGGCCTGGGCCTGCTGCTGGCCGGTCTGCTGTACCCCTTTGCGGTGTATTTCGGCATGGAGCATTTTGCCCCGTGGCAGTTCGGTCTGCTGCTGGGCAGCCTTTGGCTGGCGCGGGCACTGACTGGCGAGCGCAAACCCGGCAGCCTGTGGATGGCCTGTGTGGCGATCGCCTTTTGCCTGCTGCTGGCGCTGTTCGACAGTCCGCTGTTGCTGCGTTGGTACCCGGTGCTGATCAGCGGCTTCATGCTAGTGCTGTTCAGCCTGAGCCTGAAATACGGCCCGCCGATGGTCGAGCGCCTGGCGCGCTTGCGTGAGCCAGAACTACCGGATATTGCGATTCGCTATACGCGCAAGGTCACCGTGGCCTGGAGCGTGTTTTTCTTCTGCAACGGTTTATGCGCCGCCCTGCTGACCCTGTGGGCGCCGCTGAATTGGTGGATGTTGTACACCGGCCTGATCTCCTATGGATTGATCGGCCTGATGTTTGCCATTGAATGGCTGATACGACAACGGGTAAGAGGCCGTACATGAACTGGATAAAACTTGAGCAGCTGTTGCTCAAGCCTGTGCCGGCGCGGGCCATCAGCCACGCACCGGCTCTCGAACATGCGCAACTGTGCGAGCAGGCGCTGAGCGTTGCCGCCGGTCTGCAAGCGCAAGGCGTGAAACGTCTGGCTGTGCACCTGGAAGATGCCGCCGAACTGGCCATCGCCTTGCTGGGTGCATGGCGTGCAGGCGTGAGTGTTCTGCTGCCCTCGGACCTGCAAGCGCAAACCCGCCAGCGCTGGTCGGCTGAGGTCGATCTGTGGCTGACGGATCAAGCCGATGACGCGCAACTGAGCGACGTTCAGCAGCCGCCGCTAGCAGGCGCCGCACTGGACCTCGACCAGTGCCGTCTGAGCCTGTGCACGTCCGGCTCCAGCGGCGAGCCCAAGCGCATCGACAAAACCCTGCGCCAACTGGCCAACGAGGTCGAAGCACTGGAACAGTTGTGGGGCGCGGATCTCGGTGAGGCCTGCATCATCGGCAGCGTCGCCACCCAGCATATTTACGGTTTGCTGTTTCGCGTGCTGTGGCCGCTGTGTGCCGGGCGCCCGTTTGTGCGCAAGCAACTGGCGTTCCCCGAAGACTTGCAGCGTGCCAGCCGCGAACATCCAGCCTTTGCGTGGGTGGCCAGCCCGGCGTTACTCAAACGCATGGGCGACAACCTCGACTGGCCGGCCCTGAGCGCCGTGCGCCGGGTGTTTTCCTCCGGCGGTGCGTTGCCGGTCGAAGCTGCGCAAAGTCTGCAACAACGCTTGCAACAATGGCCGACGGAAATCCTCGGCAGCTCGGAAACCGGCGGCATTGCCTGGCGTCAGGGCCAACTACTGTGGCAACCGTTCGCCGGTGTCCAACTGAGCCAGGACAGCGACGGCGCCCTGCTGATCGCCTCACCTTACTTGCCTGCCGGGCACGTCGAGCACACCGCTGACGCCGCGCGCATCGGCATCGATGGCCGCTTCGAACTGCTCGGACGGCTGGACCGGATCGTCAAACTCGAAGAAAAACGCATCTCGCTGCCCATGCTTGAGCAAGCCTTGGTTGACCACGACTGGGTCGCCGAAGCGCGCTTGGGCGTGGTCCAGGAAAATCGCGCCTCTCTCGGTGCTCTACTGGTGCTCAGCGAGGCCGGCCTGTTTGCCTTGCGTGAGCACGGTCGCCGCAGCCTGACCGAAACCCTGCGCCAGCATTTGCGCCAACACTGTGAAGCCCTGGCTTTACCGCGACGTTGGCGGCTGGTGCGGCAATTACCGTTGAACAGCCAAGGCAAACTGCCGCAGGCCGATATCGAAGCGCTGCTGATGGCGCCGCGAGCGAAAGCCCCCGAAGTGCTGGAACAAATCGAGACCACTGGCGAGTGGAGCCTGCAACTGAGCGTGCCCCCGGACCTGGCCTATTTCAGCGGCCACTTCCCCAAAGCCCCGGTCCTGCCGGGCGTGGTGCAGGTGGAATGGGCACTGAACCTCGGTCGCCAACTGCTCAACCTGACCGGTCCGTTTGCCGGCATGGAAGTGCTGAAGTTTCAGCAACTGGTGCGGCCTGGGGATGAAATTCAGCTGCACCTGCGCTTTGATCCGGAGCGCGGCAAATTGTATTTCGCTTATCGCAATGACACGGCGACCTGTTCCAGTGGGCGGATTCTTTTGGGTGTAGAGCATGGTTGACCTTGGTGAGTGCTGCGCACTCAATCGCGAGCAGGCTCACTCCTACAGGGATCGCGGTCTTCCAGTGGAGAAAACGTATGCATAATCCTTGTGCCGTGATCCCGGTTTATAACCATGAAACTGCGATCGGCACCGTGGTCGAGGCTCTGCTCGCGCAAGGACTGCCGTGCATTCTGGTGGACGACGCCAGCAGCCCGTCCTGCGCGAAAGTGCTCGACGCACTGGCCGAGCGCGACAACGTGCATCTGGTACGCCTGACCGCGAATCAGGGCAAGGGCGGCGCGGTGATGACCGGTTTGCGCGAAGCCTCGTTATTGGGTTTCAGCCATGCGCTGCAGGTCGATGCCGACGGCCAGCACGACTTGCACGATGTGGAGCGTTTTGTCGCCGAGTCCCGCGCTCATCCCGAGGCGATGATCTGCGGTTATCCGCTGTTCGACGAAAGCGTGCCGAAAGGTCGTTTGTACGCGCGCTACCTGACCCACGTGATGGTCTGGATCAACACGCTGTCGCTGCAGATCCGCGATTCAATGTGTGGTTTCCGCGTCTATCCGCTGGCCCCGACGCTGGCGGTGATCGATTCGGCGAAAGTCGGCAAGCGCATGGATTTCGACTCGGACATTCTCGTGCGCCTGTCGTGGCGCAATCAGCCGATGCGCTGGCTGCAAACCAGCGTGCATTATCCGCTGGACGGTGTGTCGCACTTCCGTCTGTTCCATGACAACGCACTGATTTCCAGCATGCACACACGGCTGTTTCTCGGCATGTTGCTGCGCTTCCCGGTGATCCTCTGGCGGCGGTGGCGAACATGACCGGCGAAGCCGACAAAAAGCACTGGGCTGACCGCGAAGAGCGCGGCAGCTTCCTGCTGATGAAATTCACCGCGTTCGCCGCCAAGGTCCTGGGCCGACGCCTGCTCAGCCCGTTGCTGTACGGCATCGTCCTGTACTTCTTCCTGTTTGGCCGCACCGCGCGACACAGCGCCTGGCAATACCAGCAACGCCTGGCCGCATGGAGTCAGCGCGACGTGTTGCGCCCGACGCATTGGCGGGTGTTCGGCCAGTTCATGGCATTCGCCGATTCGATGCTCGACAAGCTCGACGTGTGGAACGGCAAACTGCGTATCGAACAAATCGAAATCATCGACCCGGCCCTGCTGCGCAATCAGTTGCGAGGCATTCGCGGACAACTGCTGGTCGGCGCGCACCTGGGCAATCTGGAAGTCTGTCGCGCACTGGCGGAGATCGGCGAAAAGGTCACCATGAACGTGCTGGTACACACCAAGCACGCCGAGCAATTCAACCGTTTGCTGGGCGAGGCCGGGGCGACCAATCTGCGCCTGATTCAGGTCAGCGAACTCGACCCGGTGATCATGCTGCAACTGCACGAACGCCTGGAGCGCGGTGAGTGGCTGGCGATTGCCGGCGACCGCGTGCCGCTGCATGGCGGGCGCAGTGTGACCGTCGATTTCCTCGGCCATCCGGCGCCGTTCCCGCAAGGGCCGTGGCTGCTCGCCGGCCTGCTCAAATGCCCGGTCAACCTGTTGATGTGCCTCAAGCAACCGGACGGCCACTATCGCCTGACTCTCGAGCCCTTCGCCGATGCCGTGGTGTGGAAGCGCAGCGAGCGCGAGCAGGTCATTCATCAGTGGGCCACCCGCTATGCGCAGCGCCTGAGTCACTATTGCCTCGAAGCGCCGCAACAATGGTTCAACTTTTACCCTTTCTGGAAGACCGATGACGACGCCAACCCATGAGCCGGTAACCTTCGGCGAACGCCCTTTGCGCATCGAAGACGTGCTGGCCCTGGCCAACCGTCAGGCGCCCGTGCAATTGCAGAGCGACGCCGACTATCGCGAGCGCATCGCCAAGGGCGCGCGGTTCCTCGATTCGCTGCTGGACAAGGAAGGCGTGATCTACGGCGTGACCACCGGTTACGGCGATTCCTGCGTGGTCGCGGTGCCGCTGCATCACGTAGAGGCCCTGCCGCGTCACCTCTACACCTTCCACGGTTGCGGGCTGGGTAACCTGCTCGACGCGCAAGCCACCCGCGCGGTGTTGGCGGCGCGTTTGCAGTCGTTGTGCCATGGCGTCTCCGGGGTGCGCGTGGAGTTGCTGGAGCGTCTGCACGCGTTCCTCGAATACGACATCCTGCCGCTGATCCCTGAAGAAGGCTCGGTCGGCGCCAGCGGTGATCTGACGCCGCTGTCCTACGTCGCTGCAACGCTGTCCGGTGAACGTGAAGTAATGTTCCGTAGCGAACGTCGCCAGTCTGCCGATGTGCATCGTGAACTCGGCTGGACACCGCTGGTACTGCGCCCGAAAGAAGCGCTGGCGCTGATGAACGGCACCGCCGTAATGACCGGTCTCGCCTGCCTCGCTTTCGCCCGTGCCGACTATCTGTTGCAACTGGCCACGCGCATCACCGCGTTTAACGTGGTCGCGCTGCAAGGCAATCCGGAGCACTTCGACGAACGTCTGTTCGCCGCCAAACCACATCCAGGGCAAATGCAGGTCGCCGCGTGGCTGCGCAAGGATCTGGCGATCGACGCGCCGACCGCGCCGCTGCATCGCCTGCAGGATCGCTACTCGCTGCGCTGCGCCCCGCACGTGCTCGGCGTATTGGCCGATAGCCTGAACTGGCTGCGTTCATTCATCGAAACCGAACTGAACAGCGCCAACGACAACCCGATCATCGACGCCGAAGCCGAGCGTGTGCTGCACGGTGGGCACTTCTACGGCGGCCACATCGCGTTCGCCATGGACAGCCTGAAAAACCTGGTGGCCAACGTCGCCGATCTGCTCGATCGGCAACTCGCCTTGCTGGTGGATGAGCGTTACAACCACGGTCTGCCGAGCAACCTCTCCGGTGCTCCGGCGGATCGCGCCATGATCAATCATGGCTTCAAAGCCGTGCAGATCGGCACCAGCGCCTGGACCGCCGAAGCATTGAAAAACACCATGCCGGCCAGCGTGTTCTCGCGTTCCACCGAGTGCCACAACCAGGACAAAGTCAGCATGGGCACCATCGCCGCCCGCGATGCGATCCGTGTGCTGGAGCTGACCGAACAAGTCGCCGCCGCCACCCTGCTCGCCGCCAACCAAGGCGTGTGGCTGCGCGCTCAGGCCGAAGACGCGCGACCGTTGCCGCCATCGCTGGCGGCGATGCACGTAGAACTGGCCAAGGATTTCCCGCCGGTGATCGAAGACCGCGCCCTGGAAGGCGAGCTGCGTCTGTGCCTGCAACGCATCGCCGCTCAACACTGGAGGCTGCATGCGTAGCGCCGGAGTGCTTCACGCCGACACGGAAATCCTCGTACCGTTTTTCGACGTCGACACCATGCACGTCGTCTGGCACGGCCATTACGTCAAATACCTCGAAGTGGCGCGTTGCGCGCTGCTCGACAAGATCGGCCACAACTACACGCACATGGTCGAGGCCGGTTATGCCTGGCCGATCATCGACCTGCAACTGCGCTACGTGCGTGGCGCGGTGTTCGGTCAGCGCCTGAATGTGCGCGCCAGTCTGGTCGAATGGGAAAACCGTCTGAAGATCAATTACCTGATCACCGACCTGCACAGCGGCGAACGCCTGACTCGCGCCAGCTCGGTGCAAGTGGCAGTGGAAGTCAGCAGCCGCGAGATGCAACTGGCTTCGCCGAAGGTCTTCACCGATGCCGTGGAAAGGATGCTGCGATGAATGCTTTTGTTAAAGGCTTGAGTGTACTGGCGCTACTGGTGATGTCCTCTCTGGCCAACGCCTTCGACCTGCAACAACTGAGCGAGCAACTGGCGAAACCGGACGTGATCCACGGTCAGTTCATTCAGGAAAAACACCTGCGTGCATTACCGCAGCCGCTGATCAGCAAGGGCAGTTTTGTTCTGGCGAAAAACCACGGCCTGCTCTGGCTGCTGAAGACCCCGCTGCAACAGGACTACCGCATCACCGCCAAGGGCATCGCCCGGCGTGACGGCAACGGCTGGCAACTGCTGCCGAACAAGAGCGCCGGGGCCGAGCAGAACCGCTTGTTCCTCGCCGTGCTGCAAGGCGACAGCAGTGGCCTGCAGCGCGATTTCGAACTGGCCCTGAGCGGCGATGCACAGCAGTGGAAACTCACGCTGACCCCGCGCTCGCTGCTGCTCAAGCAAGTGTTCAACCAGATCAATATCGACGGCGGCACGCTGGTGCAAACCATCGAACTGCTGGAAACCCAGGGCGACAGCACCGTGCTGCGCATGCAGGACAGCACCGCCGGGCAACCGTTGAACGACGCGGAGCAACATGACTTTGCCGAGTGAACGCAGGCTGCCCTGGCTGTTTCTGATTCTGCTGCTGGCGGTCGTCGCTCTGGCCGGTTGGCAGTGGCGTGACGGTGCGCCATTGTCGGCGAACCTGATGGAACTGGTGCCCGGCACCCACCCCGACGCCCTCGAACAGCGCGCCGAGCAGCGCATGCAGGAACCGCTCAACCGCGAAATGCTGGTGCTGGTCGGCCACGCCGACCGCCAGCTAGCGGTGGCCATGGCGCAGACGCTGGGCGAGCAATGGCAGGCCAGCGGGTTGTTCGAAAAGGTGCAGTGGAACCTGCAAGCAGACCTGCCAGCGCTGCGCACACAACTGCTGCAAGGGCGACTGGCGATGCTCTCGGCGGATGACCGGCAACTGCTGATCGAACACCCAGACGCATTCATTCAACAACGCGTGCAGGCCCTGTTCGATCCGTTCAGCGGTTTCAGTCTGGTGCCGAGTCAGGATGACTGGCTGGGCCTGACCGGGCGCATTCAGAACAGCCAGCCGCAGCACGGTTCGGTGCAACTGGACATCGGCAGCGGCGCGTTGATTGCCGATGCGGACGGCAAGAGCTGGGTGCTGCTGCGTGCACGCACCACCGGCAATGCTTTCGACATGGACCTGCCGCTGCAAGTCGCGGCATTGCTGCAAGCCAGCCGCGAGCAGGCGGCGAAATCCGACGTGCAATTGCTGGCCGCCAGCGGCTTGCTCTACGCGGCCAATGGTCAGCAGCAAGCCACGCGCGAAATGACCTGGGTCGGTGGTGGTGCGACGGTCGGCATTCTCTTGCTGCTGTTGCTCGCTTTCCGCCGCTGGCGCGTGTTGCTGGCGTTCGTGCCGGTGCTGGTCGGCATGTTGTTCGGTGCGGTGGCGTGTGTGGCGCTGTTCGGCCACATGCATGTGATGACGCTGGTGCTCGGCTCCAGCCTGATCGGCGTGGCCGTGGATTATCCGCTGCACTATTTGTCGAAGAGTTGGAGCCTGAAGCCTTGGCGCAGTTGGCCGGCGTTGCGTTTGACGCTGTCCGGGCTGACCCTGAGCCTGATCACCAGCGCCATCGGTTATCTGGCACTGGCGTGGACGCCGTTCCCGGCGTTGACGCAAATCGCAGTGTTCTCCGCCGCTGGCTTGCTCGGCGCCTATTTGTCGGCGGTGTGCCTGTTGCCGGCGTTGCTGAAAAACGTCGAACTACGCCCCGCGCAATGGCCGCTGCATCTGGCCGAGCGCATGGTCAACCTGCGCGAAAAACTCCTCGAACGCGTACGCACGCCGGTGTTGCTGGCACTACTGATCGCCTTCTGTGTGGGCGGTCTGGTGCAGCTGCAAAGCAAGAATGACATCCGCCAATGGGTCGGCGCACCACAACATCTGACCGACGAAGCGCAGGCCATCGCGCGCATCACCGGCTATCAGCCGACCAGCCAGTTTTTCCTCGTGCGCGCCGACAATCAGCAGCAATTGCTCGAGCGTCAGGCCGCGCTGAGCGAGCGTCTGGAGCAACTGGTCAACCTCGACAAGCTGCAAGGCTATCTGGCCCTCGATCGACTGGTCAGCCCACCGAACCAGCAAGAACAGGTACGTCAGGCACTGAACAAACTGCCGCAATACTGGCAGCCACTGCTCGACCTCGGCGTACCGCTCGCCGCGCTGCAAACCGAACTACAGCAATTGCAGGCCGTGCCCGCCGAAGACATCGACGCGGCACTGGCCGGTCCCCTTGGTGAGCCTTATCGCACGCTCTGGCTTGGCCCCAGCGAAGACGGCGTAGCGGCAATGACCAGTCTGCAAGGCCTGAACAACCCGGCACTGTTGCGCGTGCAGGCGCTGGATTTGCCGGGGGTGACGCTGGTCGATCGCCTCGGTGAGTTGAATGAAGTCTTTGCGGCGACGCAAATCAGCGCCGCAGAACTGAAACTCGCCTCCTGCGCACTGATCGTGCTGGTGCTGATGCTGCCCTTTGGTCTCGGCGGCGCGCTGCGCATTGTCGCCCTGCCTCTGCTCGCTGCACTGTGCAGCCTGGCCAGCCTTGGCTGGCTTGGTCAGCCGCTGACCCTGTTTAGCCTGTTCGGCTTGCTGCTAGTGACGGCGATCAGCGTTGATTACGCGATTCTCATGCGTGAACAAGTCGGCGGCGCGGCGGTGAGCCTGCTCGGCACCCTGCTGGCGGCTGTGACGACGTGGCTGTCGTTCGGTTTGCTGGCGGTTTCCAGCACGCCGGCGGTGAGCAACTTCGGTCTGTCGGTGAGCCTCGGTCTGGCGTTCAGCTTCATGCTCGCACCGTGGGCGGGGCGTCACGAACACACCGCGACAGTCGTGGAGCCGGCAGCATGATGGTCGTCGCCTTCTGGTTCATGGCCCTGGCGTTGTTCGCCGTGGCCACTCGCATCGGGCGCCACTTCGGTCTGATTCCGATTGTCAGTCAGTTGCTGCTGGCGAGCTTCGGCTTGCCGCTGCTGATGTACTTCTGGATCGAGCCGGGCTGGCAGCTCAGTGGCGCGCAACTGATTGCGCCTGACTGGCTGAAAAACCTCTACAGCCTGAGTTTTGCCCTGCTGCTCGGGCATATCCTCAGTGATGTGATCGATCTGAAACTCGATCGCCAGAGCGTGAAAATCGCCGTGCCGAGTTTCCTCGTGCCGTTTGCCTGTGGCCTGGCCGCTGCCTATTGGCTGCTGCCGACGCAACCGTGGCTCAACTCGCTGGCCATCGGTCTGGTGTTCGCGATCACCGCGATCCCGGTGCTGTACCTGTATCTGCGCCACATCGATTATCCGCCCACCGCCACTCGCCGGTTGGTGCAGACCGCGATCCTCATCGATCTGACCTGCTGGACGCTGTTCGGCCTCGCCCAGGGCAGTCTGCATCTGAGCAGTCTGCTGCTGCCGCTGGCTCTCGCCCTGGTGCCGTTGCTGTTGCATCTGTTGCGTGCGCGTCGACCGCTGACCTACAGCCTCGGCTTCTTTGCGCTGTTGGTGATGGCCGAGCACTACAAACTCAACGCGCTGATCTTCGGCATCGGCTACCTGCTATGCATGGCCGCGCTGAAAGTGCCGCTGGTACTGCCATTGCCGGCGCGCTGGATGAGCCGTTTGCAGACGTGGCTGGCGATCCCGCTGATTCTGACGTTCGGCATCGTCCGGATCGACGTGCACAGTGCGCTCTCCAGCCTTGGTCCGCTGCAATGGGCGGCGCTGCTGCTGTTGCCGATTGCCAGTAAACTGCTCGGCAACTGGCTCGGCCTCGGCTGGGCCGGCGCCTCGTTCGAAGGCGCCAGCCGCTGGCGCGAAAGTGTGCTGCTGAATATTCGCGGCCTGAGCGAAATCGTCTTTCTCAATCTGCTCTTGCAACAACAGCTCATCACCCCGGCGCTGTACTTCGCGCTGATGCTGATGGGCCTGATCGCGACGCTGCTACCGGCCCTGATCGGCCTGCATCGCGCGCCATTGAATCTGCAACATCCTTTGCCCCGGAGCTCACGTGCCAATCGTTGAAATGGAATCCCGTCAGGTCGTGATCATCGGCGCCGGTCCGTCCGGCGCCATCGCCGCCGCGCTGCTCAAGCGCAAGGGCCACGATGTACTGGTGATCGAGCGCCAGCACTTTCCGCGCTTTTCGATCGGTGAAAGCCTGCTCAGCCATTGTCTGGATTTCGTCGAAGAAGCCGGCATGCTCGACGCCGTCAATGCCGCCGGATTCCAGCGCAAGACCGGCGCCGCATTCGCCTGGGGCGAGCGTTACAGCGCCTTCGATTTCGGTGACACCTTTACCGGCGGCAAACCGACCACGTTTCAGGTGCAGCGCGCCGATTTTGACAAACTGCTGGCTGATCAGGCGGCGCTGCAAGGCGCGGAAATCCGCTACGGTGACGCCATCGTCAGCGTCGATTTCGAGCGGACGAAACCGCAGCTGAATGTACGTCGCGAGGACGGCGGCGACTATCGCGTCGAAGCGGATTTCGTCCTTGATGCCAGCGGCTACGGTCGTGTGCTGTCGCGACTGCTGGATCTGGAAGCGCCGTCGAACTTCCCGGTGCGCCAAGCGGTGTTCACCCACGTCGAAGATCACATCGACAACCCGGCGTTCGACCGCGAGAAAATCCTCGTCACCACCCATCCAGAGCATCGCGATGTCTGGTTCTGGACGATCCCGTTCAGTAATGGACGCTGCTCGGTGGGCGTGGTCGCCGCCGAGGAACATTTCAAGGGTCGCGACAGCGATCTGGATGCCTGTCTGCGCAGCTTCATCGCCGAAACCCCGAGCCTCGCCGGCGTTCTGAACAATGCTGTGTGGGACACCCCTGCACGCACGCTCGGCGGTTACGCCGCCAACGTGAAAACCCTGCACGGGCCGGGCTTTGCCTTGCTCGGCAACGCGGCAGAATTTCTCGACCCGGTGTTCTCCTCCGGCGTGACCATCGCCATGCGCTCGGCGAGCATGGCCGCAGCGGTGCTGCACCGTCAGTTGCAAGGTGAAACGGTCGACTGGCAAGGCGAATTTGCCGAGCCACTCAAGCGCGGCGTCGACACCTTTCGCTGCTACGTCGAGGGCTGGTACGCCGGCACCTTTCAGGACGTGATTTTTTATGAAGACAGTCAGGCGGAAATCCGTCGGATGATCTGTTCGATCCTCGCCGGCTACGCCTGGGATGAGCGCAACCCGTTCGTCAGCGAAGCGCGTCGCCGCTTGAAGATGATTTCCGAACTCTGTGCAAAGGACGCCACATGAACTACTTGAGCGACAGCTACGTCGAGGAAACCCGCTTCGGTTTCTGGTTCCTGCGCAGCCACACCTGGCAGCACCACGTCTTGCGCGTGGCGATCAATGATTTGCGTGGTTTGTTTAGTGACGCTCTGCCGGAAAGCCCGGTGCTGCTGGATGCTGGTTGCGGACAGGGCAAGTCGTTCGCTCATCTGCGCCAGACCTTTGCGCCACAGCGCCTGATCGGCGTTGATGCCGACCCGCACAGCCTTGAATTGAGCGGCGCAGAAGCGGCGCGTCTGGATCTGGAGGTGGAACTGATCGGCAGTGACTGCGCGACGCTCAATGTGGCGGACGCCAGTGTTGATCTGCTGTTCTGTCATCAGACTTTCCATCATCTGGTCGAGCAGGAAAAAGCCCTCGCCGAGTTTTATCGAGTGCTGAAACCGGGTGGCTATCTGCTGTTCGCCGAGTCCACCGAGGCTTACATTGATACGTGGGTGATCCGCTGGCTGTTCCGTCATCCGATGCACGTGCAAAAGAGTGCGGCGCAGTATCTGCAGATGATTCGCGGGCAGGGTTTCGAATTTGGCGAGGGCAATGTTTCCTACCCGTATTTGTGGTGGAGCCGGTCGAAAGATTTTGGCTTGCTGGAACGGTTCGGGTTGCGCAAACCGAAACCGTTTGGTGAGCGAGAAGAGACGTTGGTCAACGTTGTCGCGCGTAAACCGCTGGCAGAGGTTTCCTGATGTACACAAATCCTTGTAGGAGTGAGCCTGCTCGCGATAGCGGTGGGTCAGCCAACCTGTATGTTGAATGTGCGACCGCTATCGCGAGCAGGCTCACTCCTACAGTGACCGCTGTGTTGCGACTGGTGATGGTCGGCGCAATATTTCTGTTAAGTGCCTGCGCCAGCCAGGCGCCGTTGCCTGCGGGCAATCCAACACTCCCGCTGCCTCTGCAACTGCACATCGAACGCCAAAAAGCCGAACAACGCCAGGACTGGCTGCTGGTGATCCAGCGCGAAGGCCCGGGTATCCGCTGGTCGATGATGGACCCGCTGGGCATTCCCCAAGCGCGGCAGCAACTGATCGACGGCCACTGGCAGGCCGATGGGCTGCTGCCACCGAACCCAGAAGCCCGAGAGCTGTTTGCCGCGCTGTTGTTCGCCCTGACCCCGTCGGGCGAGCTGCTGCGCAATTACCCCGCCGCACTGCAACAGGGCCAGCAACGCGCCCTGCCGGCGCGCTGGGATATCCGTTATTCACAACCGTTGAGCTTCGAATTGAACCTGCCTCAAGGCCCGCACTACCGCGTTTCTCCGTTGGGTGAACCGACGCCATGACCGCTTACCTGAATGCCCTCGGCGTGATCTGCGCGCTGGGCCGCGACAAACAAGCCGTCGCGCGCAACCTGTTCGCCGGCGACTGCTCGGGCATGCGCCGCGAGTCCGGCTGGGTGGCGGAGCGTGAGTTGCCCGTCGCGGCCGTCCAGGGCGAACTGGCGCCGATCCCGGCAGAACTCGCCGATCAGCGCAGCCGCAACAATCAGCTGTTGCTGGAAGCGGCGTTGCAGATTCGCGATGACATCGATCAAGCGATCCAGACCTTCGGCCGTGAGCGCATCGGGGTGGTCCTCGGCACCAGCACTTCGGGCATCGACGAGGCCAGTCGAGGTCTGGCGCACTACATCCGCGAGCAGCAGTTCCCGGCGGAATACGATTATCGTCAACAGGAACTCGGCGCCCCGGCCAACTTCCTCGCCGACTGGCTGCAACTGAGCGGCCCGGCCTATGTGATTTCCACCGCTTGCACTTCCAGCGCCCGTGCCTTGATGAGCGCTCAGCGTTTGCTCGATCTGGGCCTGTGCGACGCGGTGCTGTGTGGCGGCGTCGACAGCCTGTGCAAACTGACCCTCAACGGTTTCTCGTCACTTGAAGCGATGTCCGACGAGCGCTGCAATCCGTTCTCGGCCAACCGCAGCGGCATCAATATCGGCGAAGCGGCGGTGCTGTTTGTCATGAGCAAACAACAGGGCAAAGGCCCAGCCATTGCCTTGCTCGGCGCCGGCGCCAGCTCCGACGCCCATCATATTTCTGCCCCTGAACCGACCGGGCGCGGCGCCCTGCAAGCGATGCAGAAAGCCTTGAGCCGCGCTCATCTGCAAGCAGCGCAGATCAACTACCTGAACCTGCACGGCACCGCTACCCAACACAACGACGCCATGGAAAGCCTGGCGGTTGCCGCGCTGTTCCCCGCAGGCGTGGCGTGTTCATCGACCAAGCCGATGACCGGCCACACCCTTGGCGCGGCCGGTGCGCTGGAAGCAGCGTTTTGCTGGTTGAGCCTGAGCACCGACAACACCGACCACGCCTTGCCGCCACACGTCTGGGACGCTCAGCCCGATCCTGCGCTGCCACCGCTGAAGTGGGTGACCGCGAGCGAGCGCCTGACGTCCATTGCACCCCGCTACCTGATGAGCAACTCGTTTGCCTTCGGCGGCAACAACGTCAGCCTGATTATCGGAGACGCCCCATGATCCCCTGGCCGCTCGCCGAACTGCTGCCCCATGCGGGCGACATGATTCTGATCGACAGCATCACAAGTTTTGACGATGAGCAGATCTACACCCGTCTCACGGTCCAGCCTGATGGCCTGTTCAACCTGCCCGACGGCAGCCTGCCGGCCTGGGTCGGCATCGAACTGATGGCGCAGAGCGTCGCCGCATTTGCCGGTTGCCACGCGCGGCAGAAAGGCAATCCGGTGGAGCTGGGCTTTCTGCTCGGTACGCGCAAGTTCGAGTGCAACGTCGAAGCGTTTCCCGCCGGCAGCGAACTGACCATCCATGGTCTGCGTTCGCTGGAAGATGACAACGGCATGGGCGTCTTCGAATGCCATATCAACGGCGCCGGCATTCACGCCAGCGCACGCCTGAACGTGTTCCGTCCGCCTCAGGTCAATCAATATCTGCAACAGACACAGGAGTCGAACCATGACTGAATCCGTACTGGTCACCGGCTCCAGCCGTGGCATCGGCCGCGCCATTGCCTTGCGCCTCGCAAAGGCCGGGTACGACATCGTCCTGCACTGCCGCAGCGGCGTAGCCGAAGCGCAAGGCGTTCACGCAGAAATCGAAGCACTGGGGCGCAAGGCGCGCATCCTGCAATTCGACGTTGCCGATCGCGAAACCTGCAAAACCATTCTGGAAGCCGACGTCGAAAGCCACGGCGCCTATTACGGCGTGGTGTTGAATGCCGGGCTGACCCGCGATGGCGCATTTCCAGCTCTGAGTGACGACGATTGGGACGTGGTGTTGCGCACTAACCTTGACGGTTTCTACAACGTCCTGCACCCGGTGATGATGCCGATGATCCGCCGCCGTGCCGCTGGTCGCATTGTCTGCATCACCTCGGTGTCGGGGCTGATCGGCAACCGTGGCCAGGTCAACTACAGCGCCTCTAAGGCCGGCGTGATCGGCGCGGCAAAGGCGTTGGCGATCGAGCTGGGCAAGCGCAAAATCACCGTTAACTGCGTCGCACCGGGCCTGATCGACACGGCGATGCTGGATGAAAACGTGCCGGTGGAAGAGTTGATGAAGATGATCCCCGCGCAACGCATGGGCACCCCGGAAGAGGTGGCCAGTGCGGTGAATTTCCTGATGTCGGCGGAAGCCTCGTACATCACCCGCCAGGTGCTGGCGGTCAACGGAGGCTTGTGCTGATGAAGCGCGTCGTCGTCACCGGCATGGCCGGCATCACCTCGCTGGGCAGCGACTGGCAGACCATCGCCGGCAACTTTGCGGCCAATCGCAGCGGCATCCGCCGGATGGACGAGTGGGATCGTTTCAGCGAACTCAACACGCGCCTGGCCGGGCCGATCGATGACTTTGCAGTGCCTGCGCACTGGACGCGCAAGCAACTGCGCAGCATGGGCCGGGTGTCGCGGCTGGCGGTCGGCGCAGCAGAAAAAGCCCTGGCTGACGCCGGTTTGCTCGGTGACGAATCGATCAAGGACGGCAGAATGGGCGTGGCTTGCGGTTCGTCCACCGGCAGCACCGACGAGATCAAAGCGTTCGGCAACATGCTGCTCAACTCTGTCGCCGAAGGCCTCAACGCCAACTCCTACGTGCGGATGATGCCGCACACCACGGCGGCGAATATCAGCATATTCTTCGGCCTGACCGGTCGTTTGATCCCGACGTCCAGCGCCTGCACCAGCGGCAGCCAGGGCATCGGTTACGCCTACGAGGCGATCAAGTTCGGCCGCCTGCCGTTGATGCTCGCCGGTGGCGCCGAAGAGTTGTGCCCGACCGAAGCCATGGTCTTCGACGCGCTCTACGCCACCAGCCTGAAAAACGATGCGCCGCAGACCAGTCCACGCCCGTACGACAAGGGCCGCGATGGCTTGGTGATCGGTGAAGGCGGCGGCATGCTGGTGCTTGAAGAGCTGGAACATGCTCTGGCGCGCGGTGCGCATATCCACGCCGAGATCGTCGGTTTCGGCAGTAACGCCGACGGCCAGCACACCACACGCCCGGAACAAGTGACCATGCGCCGTGCCATGGAACTGGCGCTGGAAGACGCCGGCCTGACGCCGGAGGCCATCGGTTATGTAAATGGCCACGGCACCGCTACAGAACAGGGCGACATTGCCGAAACACTGGCAACCAGCAGTTTGTTCGGTGAACGCATGCCGATCAGTTCGCAGAAGAGTTTCCTCGGCCACACCCTCGGCGCCTGCGGCGCGCTGGAGTCGTGGTTCAGCATCGAGATGATGAACCGCGACCTGTACGTGCACACGTTCAACCTCGACGAGGTCGATCCGCACTGCGGCAAACTCGATTACCTGCGCGGCGAATTCCGCCAGATGCATCACGACTACGTGATGAACAACAATTTCGCTTTTGGTGGCGTCAACACCTCGTTGATTTTCCGCCGCTGGCACTGACCGCACCACGTTTGGAGTGAAGGGAATGACTCAGTTTCACCGCATCGCCGCTCTGTTGGCACTGGCTTTTGTGCTCGGCGGTTGCACCAGCAAACCGGTTTACAACGCCAAGGAAGAGTTCTCGCCCAACCTCGGCTTCACCCAGCAACAGATGAGCCGCGCCATCGTCACTGCGCTGAACGATCGCCAGTGGGTCGTGCAATCGGTACGTCCGGGCATGATCAAAGCGGCGATCACCGTACGCGGTCGCCATCACGCCGAAGTCGATATTCCGTTCACCCCGACTTCGTTCGAAATCGACTACCGCAGCAGCTACGGCCTCGATGCCAAGGACGGCAAGATCCACGGCAACTACAACCGCTGGGTCAATCGCCTGCGCGACAACGTGCTCAAAGAGCTGTCGATCAACCCGGACATCGAAGCCGTCAACAGCTTGGGCATCATCAAACAGGGCGCCGACGAGCCGACTTACCTGAGCTTTCGCGAAGGCGTCAAACGCGCCACCGACGCCGGCCTGCTCGACGGCAGCGTGAAGTTCTACCTGGCCGGCGAAACGCTGCCCAAGCAAGTGCGCAAACTCGACACCGTGAGCAGCAGCCGCAAGACCAACGGCTCGAACAAATCCGACGAAGACGCCTGCTTCTGGGCCCTGCAATCGGCCTTGGCCACCCTGCAGAACGCCGCAAAAAAAGCTGACGCCAACGCGGTGATCAACATCGCCAGCGTCGACCAGCGCGACCTGTACAAGGACACCGAAAAATTCCAGTGCCGTGCCGGGCTGGTGGTGTCGAGCGTGGCGTTGCGCGGAGATTTGGCGCACGTGGATTGATGGGATTGTAGAAACGACAAAGGGCGCCATTCGGCGCCCTTTCACAAACAGGTTGGCTTGTCATCGCCGATTACCTGTCTGGCTCTGCGATAGCTGGTCACCCAGAATCCTCAGAGTCTCACAAGCCCCTTGCGGGAACATTTTGGGGCGTTGCCCAACATCCTGAGGCGGGCACGGGCAATCGTCCCATGCACTTTGGCGATGAACCGAAGATCTCCCCCTGCTTCATCCAGGCAAATCTCAAGATAGGTCACCAAGTCCTCTTCAGTTTTCAAATAATCGATTGAGTCCCAGTTCGTGAATTTTTCGATCATGTTTTTTCTTGATGATTTCTGGCGTTAAGAAAATTAACGTCCTTAGGTTATTCACACAAGGCACTCACTTCTGAAGTTTTCGTAGGGAATGCACTGACCTTGTGTAGTCCAGATCGCAATCACCTCAAATCCGCGATCAAGCGAAGATAAATTTTCTCGCCACAAGGGCACCATTCGGCGCCCTGCTCATTTCAGCTCTACACTCGTCCGGACAGGCCGTCGCACCGCGCCTGATGGAACGGCGAGCCTATCAGCCCTGCACTCGCGGTTCTCTTTCACCGTCAAGGAGATGACCATGCAAGTGAAAGCCCTGATCGCCGCTGCGCTTCTCGCGCTACTGCCCAGCGCCAGCCAAGCCACCAACCTGATGTACATGCCCTTCGAAACCGTGCTGTCGGACGCGATTCGCGCCGGACGGCTGGATGGCAGTGTGAAGTTCTATTTGCTCGGCAATGGGCCGCAGGGCACTCAGCAGTTACTGCGCCGGGGGGTGGTCAGTGATTTGAAGACCAATGGGTTCAACAAGAGCGACCACAACTCCTGCGAGTGGGTGTTGCAGTCGAATCTGATCAAGCTGCAGGCCGATGCCAAGCGGGTCGGGGCGAATGCAGTGGTCAATATCGTCAGTTACTACGACCAGCATGTGCGCAAGGACTTGAATACCTACGAGTGCCGGGCGGGGATATTTGTCACGCGGGTGGCGTTGAAGGGGGATTTGGTGCGGTTGCCATGAACATTGTGTTGATTGAGCGGACGTCTTCGCGAGCAGGCTCGCTCCCACCTTGGAATGCGTTCCCCTGTGGGAGTGAGCCTGCTCGCGATTTGATTGCGCAGCAATCACGCCTTTGAAGGTTCGACCTTGCGCGTGAGCAAATCTACGAAAGCCTTGGCCATTGGTGACTTCTGATCCTTGCGCTGCACCAGCCACACCGCAGACACCGCTTCCGGATCGAGCAACGGTCGGTAGACCACGCCGTCGATGCGCATCCGCTGATAGGACGCCGGCAGCACCGAAACCCCCAACCCCGCTGCGACCAGACCGATGATGGTCATCGCTTCCCCCGCCTCTTGGGCGAAGTGCGGGCTGAACCCGGCATCGCGCGCCAGGCTCAGCAATTGCGCATACAGCCCGCTGCCGTAACTGCGCGGAAAGAACACGAACGGCTCCAGCGCCAGCGCCGAGAGGAACAGTCCTTCTTCACTGCCTTGCGCCAACGGATGCTTGGAGCCGAGCACGGCGACCAGCGGCTCACGCATCAACTCGACCACGCTGAGCGAATCCGGCAACCCCAGCGGGCGCATGATGCCGACCTCGATCGACTCGTCCACCAGGCCCTCGGCAACCTGCGTGCTACTCATCTCGCGAAGGTTGAGGTGCACCGCCGGAAAACGCTGGCGAAAGGCAAAGATCGCCTGGGGAATGGTTGAGTTGAACGGCGCTGAAGAGGTGAAACCAATCTTCAATTCCCCCAATTCCCCGAGTTGCGCACGTCGCGCAACGTCAGCTGCCTTATCGACCTGCGCCAGCACCAGCCGCGCCTCCTCCAGAAACAATCGCCCCGCCTCGCTCAGCTCGACCCGACGATTGGTGCGTTCGAACAGCCGCGCGCCAACCTCTTGCTCCAGCGCCTGAATCTGCTGGCTCAGTGGTGGCTGAGAAATCCCCAGCACTTGTGCGGCACGGCCAAAATGCAGCTCTTCGGCAACGGCGATGAAGTAGCGCAGATGACGCAATTCCATGGAAACCTCATTAGGTCGTTAAAGCTATCAAACAGGTCGAACAATATATTGGATAGAAACATTAGCCAGCTATATGATTTTTTCATTGCCTGCCTGGCCGTGCCCTCCGAGGTCTGAAGTGAAAACTGCTGTCGCGCCCCTTGCCCATGAAGTCCCGCCCGCCGCTGCGGACGATGTCGTCGCCGAGCTGCAAGAGATCTACATCGAAAAAGGCACGCCGATGTTCATGCGCACGGTGCTGGCGCTGTTCAGCGGCGGTTTTGCGACGTTTGCCCTGCTGTATTGCGTGCAGCCAATGATGCCGCTGTTGTCCCAAGAATACGGAATCAACGCCGCGCAGAGCAGCCTGATCCTCTCGGTGGCCACCGGCATGCTCGCCATCGGCCTGCTGATCACCGGGCCGATTTCCGATCGGGTCGGGCGCAAACCGGTGATGGTGACTGCGCTGTTCGCAGCAGCGCTGTGCACCATGGCCAGCGCGATGATGCCGAGCTGGGAAGGCGTGCTGATCATGCGTGCGCTGATCGGGCTATCACTGAGCGGGCTGGCGGCGGTGGCAATGACTTATCTGAGCGAAGAGATTCATCCACAGCACATCGGCCTGGCGATGGGGTTGTACATCGGCGGCAACGCGATTGGCGGGATGAGCGGGCGCTTGATCACCGGAGTACTGATCGACTTTGTCAGCTGGCACACGGCGATGCTGGTGATCGGCGGTCTGGCGATGATTGCCGCAGCGGTGTTCTGGAAGATCCTTCCGGAGTCGCGCAACTTCCGTTCGCGCTCACTGCACCCACGCAGTTTGCTCGACGGTTTCACCATGCACTTTCGTGATGCCGGTCTGCCGCTGCTGTTTCTTGAGGCGTTCGTGCTGATGGGCGCGTTCGTCACGCTGTTCAACTACATCGGCTATCGCTTGCTGGCCGCACCGTACAACCTCGATCAGGTGTTCGTGGGCTTGCTGTCGGTGGTGTATCTGTCGGGGATCTACAGCTCGGCGAAGATTGGCTCGCTGGCAGACAAACTGGGGCGACGCAAAGTGCTGTGGGCGACGATTGCTCTGATGTTTGCGGGTCTAGCGTTGACGATGTTTACGCCGTTGTTGCTGGTGATCATCGGCATGCTGATTTTCACCTTTGGCTTCTTTGGCGCGCATTCGGTGGCTAGTAGCTGGATCGGTCGACGCGCGACGAAGGCAAAGGGGCAGGCCTCGTCGTTGTACCTGTTCAGCTATTACGCAGGATCGAGCATTGCAGGCACGGCGGGCGGGGTGTTCTGGCATCTCGGCGGCTGGAATGGCATAGGCCTGTTTATTGGTGCGCTGTTGCTGATTGCGCTGCTGGTGGCGTTGAAGCTGGCGAAGTTGCCGCCGCTCCCGGGTGCCGCAAAGGTTTAGCGACAACTGCGCCCTAGCGGTAATCACGGGCCAAGGTACACTGACGGCATTCGTCTGCTTTGGTAAAGGGAAGCCAGAATGCGCCTGGACCGTCTCCACATTAAGAATTTTCGTTGCTACGAAGATGCTACGTTCGACTTTCAGCCTGGGTTCAATCTGGTTGTGGGGGTTAATGGGAGCGGGAAGACTTCTTTGCTGCAGGCAATAGCAGCATCCTTTCATGAGTTCGGCGTCGCAATGACCTTGGGCAATCTGAAGGTAAATGACGAAAACGTCCGGTTTGTTATTGATCGATTTGAAGGTCGCTCCCGCTTTGAGCGGAAATTCCCACACTTGATAGAGGCCAAAGGAAAACTGCTTGGTGCCTCTGAATGGAAGATCATCAGACACACGTTCGAGTCCCCTCACCTAACGGATACCAATGTTGCTGATGAGATTTTTGAGCTGACGAGCAAACTGAACCGACAGGAGCAGACCGATTTACCGGTACTTGCTTTCTACCGATCGAATCGTCGCTGGAAGGGCGCGGGGGTTTCCGCCGAGTCTGCTGCGCAACAAAAGGTCTCCCGTTATGACGGGTACTCGAACTGGCAGGACGCGGTCACGGATCTAAAAGACTTCGAAACCTGGTTAATTGGACGAACGTTGGATCGGATGCAAAACCTATTGGAGTCAGGAGCCGTTCCTACTGATACCGATGAGTTAGCGTGGGTGAATGCCGCGATTCAGGTCGCATTGCCTGAAGCCAGAGATTTGCGTTACGACCTAAGATTACAAAGTCTGCTAATCGACCTCCATGGAGGAAAAACTGTTCCATTCAATGAACTCAGCGACGGACAACGAAGCATGGTCGCGTTGTTTGCGGACATCGCCCGACGCATGTGCATTCTTAACCCACACATGGGTATGCAGGTTCTAACCAGAACTTCAGGTGTGATAATCATCGATGAGTTGGATATACACCTTCATCCCGCTTGGCAGCGAAGCATTGCACTGGCTTTGAAGCAGGCGTTCCCCAACGTCCAGTTCATTGCAGCCAGCCACTCGCCCCAGATCATTGGCAGCCTCAGGCCCGAGGAGGTAATGGTACTGAACAATGGTGACCCATCTCATCCGCGGGTAACCTACGGCTTGGACTCGAGCAGTGTGCTAGAAGAAGTTATGGGAGTTGCTCAGCGAGAACCAGAGATCCAACAAGAACTGTCAGATCTTTTTTCCGCGCTGGCAGATAACGATTTGGAAAAGGCCAAATCGCAACTTGCTGCGCTGAAGAAAAAAGCCCCTGACCTTCCAGAGTTCGCAGGAGCTGAAGCCTTGATCAGGCGCAAGGAGATTCTCGGCAAATGAAGCGAGTGCTCAAAGGAACTGAACCTGCTTCATTTACGGACTGGAAAAACACGGCGAACGATGACTGGGCTCCGACGTATCCAACCCTGCAGAACCCGCAAAAGAGAGATCTGCACGCAGTCCTGTTACAGGAGCAAGGTTTTCTTTGTTGCTACTGCGGTAGAGAGATAGAAGCGGCCACCAGCCACATCGAACACTTCAGGCCTCAGGAAGACTTCGAAGATTTGGCGCTGGACTATCAAAATCTCTTCGCTTCCTGCCTGCGCGAAACCAAGCCCGGCAATCCGCTGCATTGTGGACATCGCAAAGGAAACTGGTTCGAAGAGACGTTACATATTTCCCCGCTGAGTGATCAATGCGAATTGCGCTTCAGATACCTTCAGAATGGCGAAATACAACCAGCAGATTCTGCTGACCTGCCCGCAGCCAAGATGATTGAAATACTGGCACTCGACATTGCCTATCTCACCAATCGGCGTCGAGACACCATCCGTAGGCTGTTCGATGATGAGTTCATTACTAGTGCCAGCAATGAAGACCTTGCCCGTCTCGTCGGTGTGATTCGAGCTGCCAGAGTTTCAGATCAAAAGCCCTTCGACCACATCATCGCGCGCTTCGCCGAACAACTTCTCGGTCACTAAAGTCATCGCACACAAAAACGCCCGGCATTTAGCCGGGCGTTTTTTAGGGTGTGGCGATCACTCGTGATACTGCGCCGACAGCTCATGCACCGCCCGCAGAAACGCACCGGCATGTTCCGGATCAACCTCAGGCGTGATGCCGTGACCCAGGTTGAACACATGGCCACTGCCCTTGCCATAGCTGGCCAGAATGCGTCCGACTTCAGTGCGGATCGCTTCCGGTTTGGCGTAGAGCACGGTTGGGTCCATGTTGCCTTGCAGTGCAACCTTGTCGCCAACGCGGGCGCGGGCGTTGCCGATGTCGCAGGTCCAGTCCAGGCCCAGTGCGTCGGCACCAGCCTCGGCGATGCTTTCCAGCCACAGGCCGCCGTTTTTGGTGAAGAGGATCACCGGCACCTTGCGACCGTCGTGTTCGCGGATCAGGCCGCTGACGATTTTCTTCATGTAGGCCAGCGAGAACTCCTGATACGCCGCCGCCGACAGGTTGCCGCCCCAGGTGTCGAAAATCTGCACCGCTTGCGCGCCAGCCATGATCTGGCCGTTGAGGTACGAGGTCACCGACTGCGCCAGTTTATCCAGCAGCAGGTGCATGGCTTGTGGGTTGTCGTAGAGCATGGCTTTGGTCTTGCGGAAGTCTTTTGACGAGCCGCCTTCGACCATATAGGTCGCCAGGGTCCACGGGCTGCCGGAGAAACCGATCAGCGGCACGCGACCGTTGAGTTCGCGACGAATGGTGCTGACCGCGTCCATCACATAGCCGAGGTCTTTGTGCGGATCTGGGATCGGCAGGGCCTCGATGTCAGCCAGGCTGCTGACGACTTTTTTGAAGCGCGGGCCTTCACCGGTCTCGAAGTACAGGCCTTGGCCCATGGCATCAGGGATGGTGAGGATGTCGGAAAACAGGATCGCCGCGTCCAGTTGTGGATAACGGTCGAGCGGTTGCATCGTGACTTCGCAGGCGAATTCCGGATTCATGCACAGGCTCATGAAATCACCGGCCTGGGCGCGGCTGGCGCGGTACTCAGGCAGGTAGCGACCGGCCTGACGCATCATCCACACCGGGGTGACGTCTACGGGTTGCTTGAGCAGGGCGCGGAGGAAACGGTCGTTCTTCAGGGCAGTCATGTCGGCATCCGGAAAAAAAGTGCGGGCATTTTCTCAGAGCGCGACGCAAAAGGCACGGATGCAGGTCAGCCTTTTGTCTATCGGGTCAATTTATTGCGCTGGAAACGCGTTATCAGCAACACCGAGAAACAACTGTGGGAGCGAGCCTGCTCGCGAAAGGGCCGGCACATCCAACATTACAGTTGGCTGACAGACCGCTTTCGCGAGCAAGCTCGCTCCCACAGGGGTGTTGCTTTGGCTCAGGAGCCGGGATCAGACGCCCAGGTAATCGAGGATCCCTTCGGCGGCGTTGCGGCCTTCGAAGATCGCCGTCACCACCAGGTCGGAACCGCGCACCATGTCGCCACCGGCAAAGATTTTCGGGTTGCTGGTCTGGTGCTTGTACTGACCTTGCTCAGGCGCAACAACGCGGCCCTGGCTGTCGGTCTGGATTTCGAACTGTTCGAACCACGGCGCCGGGCTCGGGCGGAAACCGAAGGCGATGACCACGGCATCAGCCGGGATGATCTCTTCGGAACCCGGGATCGGCTCAGGGCTGCGACGGCCACGGGCGTCCGGTTCGCCGAGACGGGTCTCGACCACTTTCACGCCTTCGACCTTGTCCTCACCGACGATAGCGATCGGCTGGCGGTTGTAGAGGAATTTCACGCCTTCTTCCTTGGCGTTCTTCACCTCTTTGCGCGAGCCGGGCATGTTCGCTTCGTCACGACGATAGGCACAGGTCACCGACTTGGCACCCTGACGGATCGACGTGCGGTTGCAGTCCATCGCCGTGTCGCCGCCGCCGAGTACCACAACCTTCTTGCCTTTCATGTCGACGAAATCTTCCGGCGACTTTTCAAAGCCCAGGTTGCGATTGACGTTAGCGATCAGGAAGTCCAGCGCGTCATAAACGCCCGGCAGATCCTCACCGGCAAAACCGCCCTTCATGTAGGTGTAGGTGCCCATGCCCATGAACACCGCATCGTATTCGGCGAGCAGTTGTTCCATGGTCACGTCTTTGCCGACTTCGGTATTCAGACGGAACTCGATGCCCATGCCGGTGAAGACTTCGCGACGATTGCTCAGCACGGTCTTTTCCAGCTTGAACTCGGGGATGCCGAAGGTCAGCAGACCGCCGATTTCCGGGTTCTTGTCGAACACCACCGGGGTCACGCCGCCGCGTACCAGCACGTCGGCACAACCCAGACCCGCCGGGCCCGCGCCGATGATGGCGACACGTTTGCCGGTCGGTTTGACCTTGGACATGTCCGGGCGCCAGCCCATGGCGAACGCGGTGTCGGTGATGTACTTCTCGACCGAACCGATGGTCACCGCGCCGAAACCGTCGTTAAGGGTGCAGGCACCCTCGCACAGACGATCCTGCGGACACACCCGGCCGCAGACTTCCGGCAGGGTGTTGGTCTGGTGCGACAGCTCGGCGGCCTGAAGAATGTTGCCTTCGGCCACCAGCTTCAGCCAGTTGGGAATGAAGTTGTGCACCGGGCACTTCCATTCGCAATACGGGTTGCCGCAACCCAGGCAGCGGTGGGCCTGATCGGCCGACTGCTGGGGTTTGAACGGTTCGTAGATTTCGACGAACTCTTTCTTGCGTTGACGCAACAGTTTCTTCTTCGGATCTTTGCGCCCGACATCGATGAACTGGAAGTCGTTATTCAGACGTTCAGCCATTGTTAAAACCTCATCAAACTCTTCAGGCGCATATCACTGCGGGTTGGCACGAGTGCTGGAAAGCAACGACTTCAGGTTGGCAGCCTTAGGCTTGACCAGCCAGAAACGGCGCAGGTAGTCATCGAGGTTTTCAGCGAGTTCACGACCCCACTCGCTGTCGGTTTCCGCGACGTACTCGTTCAGCACGTTTTGCAGGTGGCTGCGATAGGCTTCCATCGCCTCGCCGCTGATCCGCTGGATTTCCACCAGTTCGTGGTTGACCCGGTCAACGAAGGTGTTGTCCTGATCGAGCACGTAGGCGAAACCACCGGTCATGCCAGAGCCAAAGTTGTAACCGGTCTTGCCCAGAACGCAGACGAAACCACCGGTCATGTACTCACAGCAGTGATCGCCAGTGCCTTCCACAACCGTGTGGGCACCGGAGTTACGCACGGCGAAACGCTCGCCTGCGGTGCCGGCGGCGAACAGCTTGCCGCCCGTGGCGCCGTACAGGCAGGTGTTGCCGATGATGGCGCTTTCCTGAGTTTTGTAAACGCTGCCCTTCGGCGGCACGATGGTCAGCTTGCCACCGGTCATGCCTTTGCCGACGTAGTCGTTGGCGTCGCCTTCGAGGTACATGTTCAGACCGCCAGCGTTCCACACGCCGAAGCTCTGACCCGCCGTGCCCTTGAAGCGGAAGGTGATCGGCGCTTTCGCCATCCCTTGGTTGCCATGCTTGCGGGCGATTTCGCCGGAGATCCGCGCGCCGATCGAACGGTCGCAGTTGCAGATGTCCAGATCGAACTCGGCGCCGCTCATGTCGTTGATCGCCGACGAAGCCATCTCGACCATTTTCTCGGCCAGCAAACCTTGGTCGAACGGCGGGTTGCGCTCAACACCGCAGAACTGCGGTTTGTCTGCCGGGATGTGATCGCTGCCCAACAGCGGCGTCAGGTCCAGGTGGTTTTGCTTGGCGGTCTGGCCTTCGAGGACTTCCAGCAGATCGGTACGACCGATCAGCTCTTCGAGGGAGCGCACGCCGAGCTTGGCCAGCCACTCACGGGTTTCTTCGGCGACGTAGGTGAAGAAATTCACCACCATATCGACGGTACCGATGTAGTGATCCTTGCGCAGCTTCTCGTTCTGCGTCGCGACGCCGGTGGCGCAGTTGTTCAGGTGGCAGATACGCAGGTATTTGCAGCCCAGCGCGATCATCGGCGCAGTACCGAAGCCGAAGCTTTCGGCGCCGAGAATCGCTGCCTTGATCACGTCGAGGCCGGTTTTCAGGCCGCCGTCGGTCTGCACCCGGACCTTGCCGCGCAGGTCATTACCGCGCAGGGTCTGGTGGGTTTCAGCGAGGCCGAGTTCCCACGGTGCGCCGGCGTATTTGATCGAAGTCAGCGGCGAAGCACCGGTGCCACCGTCGTAGCCGGAGATGGTGATCAAGTCCGCATAGGCCTTGGCCACACCGGCGGCGATGGTGCCGACGCCTGCTTCGGCTACCAATTTGACCGAAACCAGTGCTTTCGGGTTGACCTGCTTCAGGTCAAAAATCAGCTGCGACAAGTCTTCGATCGAATAGATGTCGTGGTGCGGCGGCGGCGAAATCAAGGTCACGCCCGGCACTGCATAACGCAGTTTGGCGATCAGCCCGTTCACTTTACCGCCCGGCAGTTGCCCGCCCTCACCCGGCTTGGCGCCTTGCGCGACCTTGATCTGCAGCACTTCAGCGTTGACCAGGTATTCCGGGGTTACCCCGAAACGACCAGTCGCGACTTGCTTGATTTTCGAGCTCTTGATGGTGCCGTAACGCGCCGGATCTTCACCACCTTCGCCGGAGTTGGAACGCGCACCGAGGCGGTTCATGGCTTCGGCCAGGGCTTCGTGAGCTTCCGGCGACAAGGCGCCCAGCGAGATACCGGCGGAGTCGAAGCGCTTGAGCACCGATTCCAGTGGTTCGATTTCACTGATGTCCAGCGGCTTGTCGAGGGTCTTGACCTTGAACAGGTCGCGGATCATCGACACCGGACGGTTGTCCACCAGCGAGGTGTATTCCTTGAACTTGGCGTAGTCGCCCTGCTGCACGGCAGCTTGCAGGGTGTTGACCACGTCCGGGTTGTAGGCGTGGTATTCGCCACCGTGGACGAACTTCAGCAGACCGCCCTGCTGGATCGGCTTGCGCGGACTCCAGGCTTCGCTGGCGAGCGCTTTCTGTTCGGCTTCGATGTCGACGAAACGCGCACCCTTGATGCGGCTCGGCACGCCACGGAAGCTCAGGTCGCACACTTCTTCGGACAGGCCGATGGCTTCGAACAGCTGCGCACCACGGTACGAGGCGATGGTCGAGATGCCCATCTTCGACAGAATTTTCAGCAGACCTTTGGTGATGCCTTTGCGGTAGTTCTTGAACACCTCGTAGAGGTCGCCCAGCACTTCACCGGTACGGATCAGGTCGCCCAGCACTTCATAGGCCAGGAACGGATAGACCGCCGAGGCGCCGAAGCCGATCAGCACCGCAAAGTGATGCGGATCGCGCGCGGTTGCGGTTTCAACGAGGATGTTGGAATCGCAGCGCAGGCCTTTTTCGGTCAGGCGGTGGTGCACGGCACCGGTCGCCAGGGATGCGTGGATTGGCAGTTTGCCCGGGGCAATATGGCGGTCGCTCAGAACGATCTGGGTACGACCGGCGCGCACGGCTTCTTCAGCCTGATCGGCAACGTTGCGGATCGCCGCTTCGAGGCCAACGCTTTCGTCGTAGTTGAGGTCGATGATCTGCCGCTCGAAACCCGGGCGGTCGAGGTTCATCAGCGAGCGCCACTTGGCCGGCGAGATCACCGGCGAGCTGAGGATCACGCGCGAAGCGTGTTCCGGCGACTCCTGGAAAATGTTGCGCTCGGCACCGAGGCAGATTTCCAGCGACATCACGATCGCTTCACGCAGCGGATCGATCGGCGGGTTGGTGACCTGCGCGAACTGCTGGCGGAAATAGTCGTACGGCGTGCGCACACGCTGCGAGAGCACGGCCATCGGCGTGTCATCGCCCATCGAGCCAACGGCTTCGTAGCCTTGCTCGCCGAGCGGACGCAGGACCTGATCGCGCTCTTCGAACGTGACCTGATACATCTTCATGTATTGCTTGAGCTGATCAACGTCGTAAAACGCCGAACCGTGGTCGTTGTCTTCCATGGTCGCCTGGATGCGCAGGGCATTCTTGCGCAGCCATTGCTTGTACGGATGACGGGATTTCAGACGGTTGTCGATCGCATCGGTGTCGAGGATCTGCCCGGTTTCGGTGTCCACGGCGAAGATCTGACCTGGGCCGACACGGCCTTTGGCAATCACGTCTTCCGGTTTGTAGTCCCACACGCCGATTTCCGAGGCGAGGGTGATGAAACCGTTGGTGGTGGTGACCCAGCGTGCCGGACGCAGACCGTTACGGTCGAGCAGGCACACCGCGTAGCGACCGTCGGTCATGACCACGCCAGCCGGGCCGTCCCACGGCTCCATGTGCATCGAGTTGTACTCGTAGAACGCACGCAGATCCGGGTCCATGGTTTCAACGTTCTGCCACGCTGGCGGAATGATCATCCGCACACCACGGAACAGGTCGATGCCACCGGTGACCATCAGCTCGAGCATGTTGTCCATGCTCGAGGAGTCGGAACCGACACGGTTGACCAGCGGGCCGAGTTCTTCCAGATCCATCAGATCGTTGGTGAACTTGGTCCGACGGGCCTGTGCCCAGTTACGGTTACCGGTGATGGTGTTGATCTCGCCGTTGTGGGCGAGGAAGCGGAATGGCTGGGCCAGCGGCCATTTCGGCAGGGTGTTGGTGGAGAAGCGCTGGTGGAACACGCAGATCGCGGTTTGCAGGCGCTCGTCGCTCAGGTCTGGATAGAACGCGGCCAGATCGGCCGGCATCATCAGGCCTTTATAGATGATGGTCTTGTGCGAAAAGCTGCAGATGTAGTGGTCGGAGTCGACGGCGTTGGCCACCGACGAACGACGACGCGCACTGAACAGCTTCACGGCCATGTCCTGATCACTCAGGCCTTCGCCGCCGATGTACACCTGCTCGATTTGCGGCAGACGCTCAAGGGCCAGGCGGCCGAGGACGCTGGTGTCGATCGGCACTTTGCGCCAGCCGATCAGTTGCAGGCCTTCAGCGAGGATCTCGCGGTTCATGTTCTCGCGAGCGGCTTCGGCTTTGGCCGGATCCTGGTTGAAGAAGACCATGCCCACCGCGTATTGCTTGGGCAGCTCGACGCTGAAGGTTTCCTGGGCAATGGCGCGCAGGAACGCATCAGGTTTTTGAATCAGCAGACCGCAACCGTCACCGGTCTTGCCGTCGGCATTAATCCCACCGCGGTGGGTCATGCAGGTCAGGGCCTCGATGGCCGTTTGCAAAAGGGTATGACTGGGCTCGCCCTGCATATGGGCTATCAGGCCGAAACCGCAGTTATCCTTGAATTCATCTGGTTGGTACAGACCTGCTTTCATAGACACTTTCTCACCAGGCTGCCTCTTTTCGAGGCAAATTTCTTTTCAATTCAACCACTTGCATCCTGCGCCGAACGTACGCCGGCTTCGCGGGGGCAAAAGGGTGGTCATTGTACACAGCGACACAGAGGCTCACAAATTTGACGACGAAATGTCGCAAATTCATGTCGCATTTGTGAAAGGTTTAAAGCGATCTGCTGTGCTAGTCAAAACTTTTTTAATTTTGACCGCAACGACTCAAAGACTACTGTGACGCAGACACCACAAGGCACGCGACCTGAGAAGGCGGCGCGCACTCGTAGAAATTTTGAGGTGCTTGGAGAGGCGGCCTGGGTAAGGCCGCCGAATCTTCAGCGAGTTGTTGCCAGTTCCTGTTGGACGCTGGCGACAGTGCGAGGCCAAGGTTTACCAGCCTGAACCTTCGCTGGCAAGGCCTTGATGGCAGAAACGGCTGCATCACGATTGGCGAAGTTGCCGTAGGTGATCACGTAAAGCGGTTTGCCGTTGAGGACTTTCTTGAAATAACGGTACTCACCGCCCTGCTCTTTGACGAAGTTTTGCGCTGCCGCTTCAGAGCTGGTGCCGAGGATCTGCACCACGTAGTTGCCGGTCGGCTGACCGGCATACCAGCTGCCACCGGCGGCTTTGGCAACGGTCACCGGCTTCTCGGCCGGTTTTGCAGCGACGACTGGCTTGGCCGGCGCTGGGGCCGGTTTGGCGACTGGCGCGGCCGGAGCAGGCTTGGCGGTGGCAACCTGAGCAGGAGCAGGAGTCGGTTTGGCGGCCGGCAACGGAACCGGTGTCGGCGCGGGACCGGCAGGAACGCCCGCCGGTGGCGCGGAAGTGGTCACGGTCGGCGGAGTCGCACTGGAACCTTCCAGCGGCACGCCATCGTCGCCTTCGGTAATACCGCCAGCGGCTTCAGCCAGCGGGCCGCGCATGACCGGTTGCGAGTTACCGACCAGCGGCAACGGCATCGGTTGCGTATTGCCGGCGAACTCGACGTTCGGTGCGCCGCCATTGGCACCCTGCCCCAAAGGCAACTGTGCCTGTTCATTGGCAGGAGCGCCGGTGGTTGGCGCCTTGTTGCGACCCGGCATCAACCAGGCGGCGGCGACCGCGACCACAACGACGGCGGAAATCGCCAATACGTGTTTCTTCGGCATGTTGAACCCCATACTTGGACGCTTGACCGCAGAGCGGCTGGCAATCATGACTTCGATCAGAGCATCGCGAGCGACCTGGTTGATATTGCCCGGCCAACCCTCGGCACTTTCGTGAATATCAGAGATCTGATCCGCGCTGAAAAGTTCGACACCCCGGCCGGCACCTTCGAGCCGTTGGTCGAGATATTCGCGGGTCTCTTCTTCGGTGTACGGCTGCAGCTCGATGACGTGGAAACGCTCTTCCTCAAGGTGCAACGCCTCGAGCTGAGCGATCAGCGACGATTCACCGAACAGGAACACATGCGGGCGACCTTCCGGTGCGCCGGCACCCAGCGCCATCAGCGCTTCGAGAGCGGACTCGTCGAGCTGCTCAGCGTCGTCCACCAACAGATAGACTTCCTGGCCGGTCAGTGCGAGTTGCACCACTTGATCGAGAATCGCGCCAACTTCGGCCTGAGCGACGTTCAGCGCCTGCGCCACCTGGCGCAACACACCGGCAGCATCACCGGCACCGCGGGCGGAAACCACCACGCTCTGCACCGACTGTTTGTTGGTGCTGGCGACCAGCGCCTGACGCAGCAAGGTCTTGCCACTGCCTTGCGGGCCGGTGACCACCAGCAGCAACTGGCTGTAACGCGCCAGATGATGCAGTTGACCCAGCACCGGTTTGCGCTGAGCCGGGAAGAACTTGAAGCCCGGCACGCGTGGCGCGAACGGGTCGTGACTTAACTGGAAATGGCCGAGGAACGCCTCGTCGGCATGCAAACTAGTCATTGGAATCTTTTCAACCTTTAAGCTGAGCCAGGGCGCGGTAATCCGCTCCCAGCGTGGCCTGTAGAACCTCTTTCGGATAATCGTCGGTCACTACCGCTTCGCCCATCCGGCGCAGCAGCACCAGGCGCAGACGACCGTCGATCACTTTTTTGTCGATTGCCATGTGTTGAAGAAAATCGGCTTCGGTCATTTCAGTCGGCGGCACCACTGGCAAGCCGGCGCGCTGGAACAGAAGAATACCGCGATCACGCTCCTCGTCACTGATCCAGCCCAGACGCGCGGACATCTCCAGCGCCATCACGGTGCCAGCCGCGACCGCTTCCCCGTGCAACCAGACACCATAGCCCATGTGGGTCTCGATGGCGTGGCCGAAAGTGTGGCCGAGGTTGAGCGTGGCACGTACGCCGGTTTCTTTCTCATCGGCGCCAACCACCGCAGCCTTGGCCGCGCAAGAGCGCTCGATCGCGTAAGTCAGGGCTTTCTGGTCCAGCGCACGCAGGGCATCGACGTTTTCTTCGAGCCAGGTCAGGAATGGCTCGTCGCAGATCAGCCCATACTTGATGACTTCGGCCAGACCGGCAGACAGCTCGCGCTCTGGCAGGGTTTTCAGGGACGCCGTATCGATCAGCACCACGTTCGGCTGGTAGAACGCGCCGACCATGTTCTTGCCTAGTGGATGGTTGATACCGGTCTTGCCGCCCACCGAAGAATCGACCTGGGACAGCAATGTCGTCGGAATCTGGATGAAGTCGACGCCGCGCTGGTAACAGGCTGCGGCAAAACCGGCCATGTCGCCGATCACACCGCCGCCGAGGGCGATCACGGTGGTGCGGCGGTCATGACGGGCAGTCAGCAGACCGTCGAAGATCAGTTGCAAGGTTTCCCAGTTCTTGAAGGCTTCGCCGTCCGGCAACACCACGGAGATCACCGAGAACTGCGCCAGGCTGCGGGTCAGACGTTCAAGATAGAGCGGCGCAACGGTCTCGTTGGAGATGATTGCCACCTGCCGCCCATGGATATGCGGAGCCAGCAGCTCGGACTGATCCAACAAACCTTCGCCAATATGAATCGGGTAGCTGCGCTCGCCTAGATCGACCTTGAGTGTCTGCATGTGTCCCCACAGTGAAGATGGAAGCAGGCGTCCTGCCCTGAATTATTGGTTATCTGCGGCCTATAGCGGGTATGACGCCGCTTGCACGCCATCCGCCACAACCTCGGCGGACTGTGACAGGACGCCGAGGATAGCGCATTTCGAGCGCTGCTTTAACGGGGAGGAAGCTGCGCCAGACGATCGAGAATGTCGAGCACCACCATACGTGGCGGCCGCTCGTCGGTTTCCACCACCAGATCGGCAATTTCCCGATAAAGCGGATCGCGGATCGCCAGCAGGTCACGCAGGGTTTTTTCCGGGTTGGCAGTACGCAGCAACGGCCGGTTGCGATCGCGCGACGTGCGGCCGACCTGCTGCTCCACAGAGGCGTGCAGATACACCACTCGCCCACCCTCATGCAGGGCCTTGCGATTGGCATCGCGCATGACTGCGCCACCGCCGGTCGCCAACACCACGCCATCGAACGCGCAAAGCTCGGCGATCATCGCCTGCTCACGGTCACGAAAGCCGGGTTCGCCTTCCTTGTCGAAGATCCACGGGATATTGGCGCCCGTGCGCAATTCAATTTCCTTGTCGGAATCTTTGAACGGCAGGCGCAGCTCTTTGGCCAGTAACCGGCCGATGGTGCTTTTGCCAGCACCCATCGGTCCTACAAGAATCAAATTTCGCACAGAATCAACGACTCACAGCAATCGCCTGGTTATTCATGATACGTGGTGTGAGAAATACCAGCAGCTCGGATTTTTTCTCCGATACCACATCACGCCGGAAAAGGCGGCCAAGATACGGCACATCGCCAAGAAATGGCACCTTATCTACGACCTTGCTTTGAGTATTTGAGAAAACACCGCCAATCACGATGGTTTCGCCGTCATTGACCAGCACCTTGGCGTTGACCTCGTTTTTCTTGATCGGCGGCACATCCTGCACTTTGTTCAGGTAATCCGGTTCGTCCTTGGTGACCTTGACCTCCATGATGATGCGGTTGTCCGGGGTGATCTGCGGGGTGACTTCCAGCGACAGCGAGGCCTCCTTGAACGACACCGACGTCGCGCCGCTGGAACTGGCTTCCTGATACGGAATCTCGGTGCCTTTGAGGATTTTTGCGGTTTCCTTGTCGGAGGTGACCACCTTCGGCTGCGAGACGATTTCGCCGTTGCCGGTCTTCTCCATGGCAGTCAGCTCAAGATCAAGCAGGACATTGTCGGTAATGAAGGCAATGCCGATCCCCGATGTATTACCCACAGTGCCCATGTCGACGAACGGCGAGTTTGTGCTGGTGCTGCCCGGCGTACCGATAGTCGACGATGTGCCGTTGCTCACGCCCGAGGTGTTCCAGTTGCCCTTGTTCTGGATCGAACCGCCCCAGCGCACGCCCAGACTTTTGTCGTAATCAACGTTGGCCTCGACAATCCGCGCTTCGATCATCACCTGACGCACCGGAATATCCAGTTGCGCCACGATCCGCCGCAGTTCGTCGAGGCGATCCTGAGTCTGGTAGGCAATGATGTTGTTGGTGCGCTCGTCGACGGTAATCGAACCGCGCTCGTCGATTTTCGCCTCGGCACTGGTCACCGACTGGAACAGCTTGGCGATGTCCGCGGCTTTGGCGTAGTTCACCTGTAGCAGCTCGCGGCGCAACGGCGCCAGTTCGGCGATCTGCTTCTGCGACTCCAGTTCCTGACGCTCGCGGGCAGCGATTTCATCGGCCGGCGCCACCAGCAGCACATTGCCGATCTTGCGCTTATCCAGGCCCTTGGTTTTCAACACCAGATCCAGGGCCTGATCCCACGGCACATTTTGCAGGCGCAAGGTGATGCCACCCTGCACCGTGTCGCTGGCAACCAGATTGAGGTTGGTGAAGTCGGCGATCAGTTGCAGCACCGAGCGCACATCAATGTCCTGGAAGTTCAGCGAGAGCTTTTCGCCGACGTACGCCTGACGGTCAGCGTTGCGTTTTTGCAGGTCATCGACGGTCATCGGGCGGATGCTGACGGTCAGTTTGTTGTCGGTCTGGAAGGT
Source organism: Pseudomonas sp. 29 (assembly GCF_002754355.1). NCBI lineage: Bacteria > Pseudomonadati > Pseudomonadota > Gammaproteobacteria > Pseudomonadales > Pseudomonadaceae > Pseudomonas > Pseudomonas sp. 29. The sequence goes on along the minus strand of NZ_PEEY01000001.1, from coordinate 3,360,816 downwards.
GGAGTACTCGTAGGTGCCACTGGGTTCAACGGTAATGACTGTGCGATCAGCGGTTACTCCGGCATTGACGAACTGCACCGGGGTGGCGAAATCCTTGACGTCGAGGCGTACCCGCAACTTGTCCGGCAACTGCGTGCGCGCGAAGGTGAGGATGATCTTGCCGTCATGCTCCTGGATATCCGGGGCGATGGTCGGGTCGGACAGGTCGATGACCACATTGCCTTCCCCCGCCGTACCACGCTGGAAGTCCACACCGCGAATCGCCCGGCTTTTCGGCACAAATGCCTTGGCGGGCGCAGCAGCTTTAGCGGTAGCACGAGGTGCAGCGGCAGCAGGACGCAGCGCGGTGGCCGGTGCGCCATGACCGACCACCACGAACAGGTTATTGCCCTCAACCCGCGTGGTGTAAGGCGCCAGTTGCGTCAGGCTGACAATCAGCCGCGTGCGCTCCTTGGCCTCAACCACAGTGGCGGTGCGCGCATTGCCACTGCCCAGATCGAGGTTCTTGCTGGCCAACTGACTGGCGACACCGGGCAGGTCCAGGGCAATCCGCGCCGGCGATTCGGTGGTGTAGCCCTTGGGTTGTGGCGGCGGGCCGTCGAACGACAACTTCAGCTCGACGCGATCACCCGGCAACGCCGCCACGTCCAGCATCTTCAGATTGACCGCGAGTACCATCGGCGACATCAGCGCTATCCATAGCGAAAAACCGAGGGTGGAGAAAATCCTGTTCATTGTTCGACTTCCACTATGAGTGCTCTTTCAAAGGAATGGTGCGCGGACGCTCCAGCCAGGCGCCTTCGCCGTCGGGGACGATTTCGACGACATCGACCTGGGTGGCGCTGATAGCGACGATGCGGCCGTCATTGCGCCCCAGGTAATCGCCGACTTTCAGCCGATGCACCCCGCCCGCCCCGCGCAACAGCGCAAAGGAGCCGGAAACATTGGAGATCGTGCCGACCATCTCGAACTGCTCGATGTTGAAACCTTCGAGGTACTGCTTGACCCGATTGGGATCGGGCTTGACGTTGCGTGAGCCATGTTTCTGCCCGGCCAGATCGACCCGCACCTGGCGCGAGAACGGACTGCGCAGGTTGGCCGCGCTGTAAGTGAATGTTGGGTAAGACCGGAATGTCGGGGTTGGTTCAATCTTGCCTGCCGGGCGCAGGCGTACTTCATTCAGGTAGGCATCAAGATCGCTGAAGTCATTGCTGCCACCACAACCGCTCAACGCGAGCAGCGTCATCGACAACGCGATGTAACGAGTCGGGCTCATTTCTGCAGCCCCTTGTCGTTATACCGGTAGGTCTTGGCAAGGATGCTCATGCGCAGCTTCGGCCCGCCCTCTTTATCGGCAGGCGCGAGTTCGAAATCGTGCAAGGTGACAATGCGTGGCAACCCGGCCACGCCACTGACGAAGGTCGCAAGGTCGTGATAGGCACCGGTGACGGTGATCTGGATCGGCAGCTCGATGTAAAACTGCTGGGTGACCTCCGGCAGCAGTTTGATCTCTTCGAACTCTAGGCCGCTGCCCAGCCCCGTGCGGGTAATGTCTTCGAGCAGGCCCGGCACTTCGGTGTCACTGGGCAATTGGCGCAACAGCACGCCAAAGGTGTTTTCCATCTCCTTCATTTGCTGGGTGTACAACTCAAGGTTGGCCGAAAGACGTGCCTTGCTGGCGAACTGCTCCTTGAGCGTGGCTTCTTCCTCGCGCTTGGCTTCGAGTTGGTTTTCCAGGTCACTGATGAAAAAGTTATAACCGAGCGCCAGGACCAACACCATCAACAGCGCCCCGGCGATGGCTTTCACTGCTGCCGGCCATGAGCCGATGTTGCTGGTATCGAGGTCGTTGAAATCGATGTCGCGCAGACTTTCCAGCCATTCGGACGGCTTCATTGCTCGTCCTCCACGGTGCGGGGCTGGGTCTGCCGTACGGTCAACTCAAACGTGTTGGCCTGATCCACCTGGCCCGCCGTCGTCGCCTTCACCTCGTTGAGACTGGGCGCGTCGAACCAGTCGGAAGCATCCAGATTGCGCATCAATTCGGAGACCCGGTTGTTCGATTCGGCTGCACCGCTGATCGACAGGGTTTTGCCAACCATTTTCACGTCAGTGAAATACACACCGTCCGGCAGCGTGCGCGCCAGTTGATCGAAGATTCGCCCACTGATCTGCCGGTTGCCCTGCAAGTCCTGAATGATGCGCATGCGCTCGACCAGTTGCTGACGACGCGCCTTGAGATCGCTGATCTGTTTGATCCGTTCGTCGACCACGGCGATCTGCTTGGCGATGTAGTCGTTGCGCGCCACTTGCTGCTCAATCGCCGCACTGATGATCTGATCGGCGATGAGCACCGCACCGACCGAGCCGGCCAACACGCCGATCAAGACCAGCAGAAAGCGCTTGCGCCGCTCTTCGCGACGTTCCTCGCGCCAGGGTAGGAGGTTGATCCGCGCCATCAGTCGAAACTCCTGAGCGCGAGCCCGCAGGCGATCATCAGCGCCGGCGCGTCGCTGGCCAAAGCCCCGGCGTTGACCTTGCTGCTCAGGGCCATGTTGGCAAACGGGTTGGCTACTTGTGTCGGTGTGCTCAGGCGCTGCTCGATCAGCCGATCCAGCCCGGGCACTGAAGCCGTGCCGCCGGCCAGCAGAATGTGATCGACCGCGTTGTATTGCCCGGAGGCGAAGAAGAACTGCAGCGAGCGCGACACTTGCTGCACCAGCGCCTCGCGAAACGGTTGCAAGACCTCGCTGATGTAATCATCGGGCAGACCGCCCTGCTTTTTCGCCAGCCCCGCTTGTTCGAGGGTCAGGCCATAGCGGCGCTGGATTTCCTCGGTCAGTTGCCGGCCGCCGAACAATTGCTCGCGGGTATAGATGATCTTGCCATTGTGCAGGACGCTGAGCGTGGTCATGGTCGCGCCGATGTCGACCACAGCGACAGTCAGACGCTCCTGAGACGCCGCCAGTTGCGTGGCCAGCAAGCCGAACGAGCGCTCCAGCGCATAGGCTTCGACGTCGACTACCCGTGCGGTCAGCCCGGCCAGAGCCAGCGCCGCTTCGCGGACTTCGACGTTTTCCTTGCGACAGGCAGCGAGCAACACGTTGACCCGCTCAGGGTTGCGCGGTGACACGCCCTGGACTTCGAAATCGATGGCGACTTCGTCCAGCGGGTAGGGAATGTACTGATCGGCCTCGATCTTGAGCTGGTTTTCCAGCTCGTCGTCGGACAGCCCGGCGTCCATCTCGATGATCTTGGTGATCACGGCAGAACCGGCCACTGCGACTGCCACGCTCTTGAGCCCGGTGCGCGCCTTGACCAGTAAACGGCTCAGGGCCTGACCGACGCCTTCAAGTTCGGCGATGTTCTTTTCGACCACGGCGTTGACTGGCAATGGCTCTACCGCATACGCCTCGACCCGGTAGCGATCACCCTGACGGCTCAGTTCCAGCAGCTTCACTGACGTGGAACTGATGTCGATCCCCAGTAACGTATTGGCCTTTTTATTGAAGAGTCCCAGCACTACCAATTCCCTATGACTTTCCGTGAGTTACGGACTCTGTAATACGCATTGCGTTCCTTCACCCCGTCTTGACAGAAGCGCAAATGACGCCCCCAGCAGAAAAGTGCTTATAATGCCCAGCGTTTTTTTCCGCTTTTTACTGCAAGCGCGGATGGTTCTGTGTTTAGCCGGAGCCCCGTCGCCAAATTCATTCTTTGCACTGGATGTCCAAAAGCCTTGATTCGTCTGCTGAAATTTTTCGGTTGGTCCATCGTCGCCGTTTTCTGCGGACTGCTTTTAGGTCTCAGCGGCGCGTTTCTTTACCTTAGTCCGGGTTTGCCGTCTGTGGAGGCTCTGCGAAGCATTCAGTTGCAGATTCCGCTGCGGGTCTACTCCAGCGACAACAAGTTGATCGCCGAATTTGGCGAAATGCGCCGCACACCGATCCGTTTCGCCGACATTCCCCCCAATTTCATTAATGCGTTACTAAGTGCTGAAGACGACAATTTCGCCAACCACTATGGCGTCGATCCGAGCAGCCTGATGCGCGCCGCGACCCAACTGGTCAAAAGCGGACACATTCAGTCCGGCGGCAGCACCATCACCATGCAGGTAGCGAAGAACTTCTTCCTGACCAGCGAACGCAGCTTCTCGCGCAAAACCACCGAAATTCTTCTGGCCCTGCAGATCGAGCGACAGCTGACCAAGGATGAAATCCTTGAGCTGTACGTGAACAAGATCTATCTGGGCAACCGCGCCTATGGCATCGAAGCGGCGGCGCAGGTGTATTACGGCAAGTCGATCCGTGATGTCAGCCTGGCGCAGATGGCGATGATCGCCGGCCTGCCGAAAGCCCCGTCGCGTTTCAACCCGCTGGCCAACCCGGCGCGCAGCAAAGAACGCCGCGACTGGATCCTCGGGCGCATGTACAAGCTTGGCAAGATCAGCGAAGCGGACTACACCGCTGCGATCAACGAACCGCTGAACGCCAGCTATCACGTGCCGACCCCGGAAGTGAATGCACCGTATATCGCTGAAATGGCCCGTGCCGAGATGGTCGGCCGTTATGGCAGCGACGCTTACACCGAAGGTTTCCGCGTCACCACCACGGTGCCGAGCAACCTGCAGGAAATGGCCAACACCGCACTGCACGAAGGTTTGATGACCTACGACCAGCGTCACGGCTACCGTGGCCCCGAATCGCGTCTGCCGGGCAAGACCCGTGAGGCCTGGGCAAGCGAACTGACCAAGCAGCGCACCATCAGTAGCCTGGAGCCGGCCATCGTCACCCAGGTCGACAAGAACGGCCTGCAAGTGCTGACCCGTACCGGCGAAGAGCACGTCGCCTGGGACACCATGAAATGGGCACGACCGTTCCTCAACACCAACAGCATGGGTGCCAATCCGCGCCAGCCGTCGGATGTCGCGGCGGTCGGTGATCTGGTTCGCGTGCAGCGTCAGAAAGACAATTCACTGAAGTTCAGCCAGATCCCGCAGGCGCAAGGTGCGCTGGTGTCGCTGGATCCGCAGAACGGCGCGATTCGCTCGCTGGTCGGCGGTTTCGCCTTCGAACAGAGCAACTACAACCGTGCGATGCAGGCCAAGCGTCAGCCGGGCTCGAGCTTCAAGCCGTTCGTCTACAGCGCCGCGCTGGATAGCGGCTACACCGCTGCCACGCTGGTCAACGATGCGCCGATCGTGTTTGTCGACGAATATCTGGACAAGGTCTGGCGCCCGAAGAACGACACCAACACCTTCCTCGGCCCGATCCGCCTGCGTGAGGCGCTGTACAAGTCGCGTAACCTGGTGTCGATCCGCTTGCTGCAGGCGATGGGCGTAGGCAAGACCATCGACTACATCACCCGTTTCGGCTTCAACAAGCAGGATCTGCCGCCCAACCTGTCGCTGGCGCTGGGTACTGCAACGCTGACGCCGATGGAAATTGCGACCGGTTGGAGTACGTTCGCCAACGGCGGTTACAAGATCACCCCGTACATCATCGACAAGATCGAAAGCCGTAATGGCGACACGCTGTTCGTCGCCAACCCGCCAACCGTGCCTCAGGGCGGTTCGGCGACGGACGGTATCGCGGCGCCGCACACCGATTCGTTTACGGTCAACGCCACACCGGTTGCGGGCGAAGTGCCGGGCAGCGCGGCCGTGCCGCAAACACCGGCAGTGGCCGAGCGAATTGTCGATGGCCGCACCACCTACATCCTCAACAGCATGTTGCAGGACGTGATCAAGCTCGGCACCGGCCGTCGCGCGTTGGCCATGGGCCGCAGCGATATCGCCGGTAAAACAGGTACCACCAACGAATCGAAAGACGCGTGGTTCTCTGGTTACAACGCCGATTACGTGACCACCGTGTGGACCGGTTTCGACCAGCCGGAAAGCCTCGGTCGTCGCGAGTTCGGCGGTACTGTGGCGCTGCCGATCTGGATGAACTACATGTCGGCTGCGCTGAAGGACAAGCCGCCGCACGTGCAGCCTGAGCCAGAAGGCTTGCTGAGTCTGCGCGTGGATCCGGTCAGTGGCCGAGCGGCGACGCCGAGCACGCCAGGCGCGTATTTCGAGCTGTTCAAGTCTGAAGACACGCCGCCGTCGGTGAATGAACTGGGTAATGGCGCCGTACCGGGCAGCCCGCTGCCAGCGGATGAGCAGGCGCCGATCGATCTGTTCTGATCCTGAAGCAGCAAAAAGCCCCGCCTTCGTGAGATGTGCGGGGCTTTTTTATGGCTGAAGATCTAGAGCCCCTCACCCTAGCCCTCTCCCAAAGGGAGAGGGGACTGACCGAGTTGTCTAGCGCTCTACATCGACCTGAGAGAGCTGTGTCGATTATGGATTCAAAACAATACGTTCAAGTCGGCGTAACTCCCGAACATCCCCCAATCAGTCCCCTCTCCCCCTGGGAGAGGGCTAGGGTGAGGGGGTTCTTGATCTTCAGGCAATAAAAAGCCCCGACTCTCACGAGCCGGGGCTTTCGTTTGAAGCGCTACAACGGCTTAGCCGTTGAACACGTCATCCACGCTTTTCAGCGGGTAGTTCTTCGGATACGGCAGGGTCGCCACACCGGTCTCGATCGCGGCTTTGGCCACAGCGTCGGAGATCAGGGTGATCAGGCGCTTGTCCATTGGCTTCGGAATGATGTACTCACGGCCGAATTCCAGCGGAGCACCGCCGTAGGCATCGCACACGTCCTGTGGAACAGGCAGCTTGGCCAGCTCACGCAGGGCGTTGGCCGCAGCCACTTTCATTTCTTCGTTGATGCGCTTGGCGCGAACGTCCAGGGCACCACGGAAGATGAACGGGAAGCCCAGTACGTTGTTGACCTGGTTCGGGTAGTCCGAACGGCCGGTGGCCATGATCACGTCGCTACGGGTAGCGTGCGCCAGCTCCGGGGAGATTTCCGGATCCGGGTTCGAGCAGGCGAACACGATCGGGTTGGCCGCCATCGACAGCAGGCCTTCTGCGCTCAGCAGGTTCGGGCCGGACAGACCGACGAACACGTCAGCGCCTGCCAGTGCGTCAGCCAGGCTGCGCTTCTCGGTGGCGTGAGCGAATACCGCTTTGTACTGGTTCAGGTCGTCACGGCCGGAGTGGATCACACCGGTACGGTCAACCATGAAGATGTTTTCGATACGTGCGCCCATGCTCACCAGCAATTTCATGCAGGAGATGGCAGCAGCGCCGGCGCCCAGGCAGACGATTTTCGCTTCTGGCAGGGTTTTGCCAGCGATTTCCAGGGCGTTGATCATGCCCGCAGCGGTCACGATCGCGGTGCCGTGCTGGTCATCGTGGAAGACCGGAATGTCGCACTGCTCGATCAGAGCACGTTCGATCTCAAAGCACTCTGGCGCCTTGATGTCTTCCAGGTTGATACCGCCGAAAGTGATGGAGATGCGTTTTACGGTATCGATGAAGGCTTGCGGGCTTTCGGAGTCGACTTCGATGTCGAAAACGTCGATGCCGGCGAAGCGCTTGAACAGTACGCCTTTACCTTCCATCACTGGCTTGGAGGCCAATGGGCCGAGGTTGCCCAGACCGAGAATCGCGGTGCCATCGGAAATGACTGCAACCAGGTTGCCCTTGCCGGTGTATTTGTAGGCCAGTTCAGGATCGCGAGCGATCTCACGCACTGGTTCAGCTACGCCGGGGCTGTAGGCCAGCGACAAGTCGCGAGCGGTAGCAGTGGCCTTGGTGAGCTCGACACTCAGCTTCCCTGGACGAGGATTGGCATGATATTCGAGAGCGGCAGTTTTCAGATCAGACATTTTGGCATTCCGCTTTTTACTGTTGGACAGACTGGTCAGCGAGGATACGCGCCTCGCAAAGTCCCCACAAGACTGAGCGGTCACCCCTGTCAAGCGCCCTGCCCTACGACTTTGGGCCAAGAGCCACGGCGCACAAGGGCTGGACTGTTCACAATCGACAGAAAAAATGTCTACAATTTTTCTTCAGCGCGGCGTTTGCAACATCGAAGGATCCGTCAACGGAAGCAGCCAGCGCGACTGGCCGGATTGCAATCCACCGCGCCGGGAACGATCAACGATCCAGCCGCGAGCCTCGATCTGCTTGCCTTTCAATGCCTGCAACCGGGCATTGTCAAATTGTCCGACCAGATTGGGTGCAACGCGCAATACAAGCGAGTCCTGCAACTCGATCCAGATTCCGCCTCGATTGCGCTGAACCTTGCTCACACGCCCACTGATCACGGCGAAACCCGAGCGCTGGATCTGCTCCGCTTTCAGTACAGGTGATTGCCGCCAGAGGCCCAGCCCGGCCTTTCGCGCACTACGTTCGGCGGCTTGCTGACAGGCAACAAGATCGACATTCGGCGCAACTGCGACCTGGAAACCGAGGCCATCGGCGAGCATTTGCGCTTCGAGATTGGCGCCGCTGGTGCTGTAAATATGCGCGAGCGTACGCCCGTAATGGTCTTTGACTTGCTTGCCGGGCAGTAAACCGACGCGTCCGCCACTGACATCAACCAGCGCTTGCAGGCGTTTGCGTGCGGCTACAGCAAACGGTTCGTCGCTGCGGCCCTGCTTGCCCAGTTCAGGCGTGTTGAGGCCGATCATCCGCACGCTGCGACCGTCGCTCAGGCGCAGCGTGTCGCCATCGACCACGCGCTGCACGGTGACGCTGGTCAGCCCCGCAGGCGCCGGGCAAAAGGCCTGAGCGCCAGATAGCCAAATCGCAGACACAAAAAAGGCGCCCGCGAGGGACGCCTTTTTCAGCAACGAGGAAAAGCCCACCGGGCCCTTCAACCTTACTCTGCAGCAGCAGGTTTCTTGCCGAAAGCACCGAAACGGTCTGCGAAGCGCTGAACGCGGCCGCCAGTGTCCAGAGTCTTCTGCTTACCGGTGTAGAACGGGTGGCATTCGTTGCAAACGTCGATTGGCAGAGCTTTGCCGAAAGTCGAACGAGTTTCGAACTTGTTGCCACAGCTGCAGGTAACAGCGATGACTGGGTAATTCGGGTGGATATCAGCTTTCATGGTGTCTTCCTCAGCTAGCGTGCCGCCACCCAACACTATTGTTGAATACCGCACGTAATTAGGCCGCGGATTCTACCAGACCTTTTCAAACACGCAAGCTGTCACCGAGACCGACCGTCTGCTAGGCTCCCGGCCCAATACGCGATTCCCAGTGGGAGCGAGCCTGCTCGCGAATGCGTTGTGTCAGTCAATCCTTAAGCGCCTGATACACCGCCTTCGCGAGCAAGCTCGCTCCCACAATTGATCTGCACTCGTCCCTTATTTTGCGTTTATAGAGATCCCCCCGCGTGCCCGACGCCATTCTGCGCCTAGCCCTGCCTTCACCCTTGCGCCGCCTGTTCGACTATCGAGCGCCGGCCGGCGTGCTGCGTGAGCAATTGCAGCCGGGCATGCGCCTGCGAGTGCCGTTCGGTCGACGCGAGATGATCGGGATTCTGGTCGAGGTCACGGACACCAGCGAAGTGCCGGTGGAGAAACTGAAACCAGCACTGGCCCTGCTCGACGCCACAGCGCCACTGCCACCGGCGCTGTTCAAGCTGTGCCTGTGGACGTCGCAGTATTATCAGCACAGCCTCGGCGACACCCTGAGCTGGGCGCTGCCAGTCCTGCTGCGCCAAGGCGAGCTGGCCGAGGCGCGGCAGGAGCGTTTCTGGTCGATCGTCCCGGGCGCCAGCCTTGATGATCCGCGCATCGCCCGCGCCCCGCGCCAGCGGGAAGCACTCGCCACCCTCGCTCAACACCCGCACGGCGTCGCCCATCAGTTGCTGAGCAAACTGATGCTGAGCAAGGACAGCCTTGATCTGCTGCTGGCGAAAAATCTGGTGCAAGTGGAAATCCGCCGGCATGCACCCGGCGTGCGCCATGAGCATTGGCTGGCGCAGCCGGAATTGCCGCTGAACGCCGAACAGCGCGCCGCCTACGAGGCGATCCGCGCCGGCTTCGACAGTTATCACGCGTTCCTGCTGGCCGGGGTCACCGGCAGTGGCAAGACCGAAGTCTATTTGCAACTGATCCGCGAAACCCTCGAAGCCGGCAAACAGGCGCTGGTGCTGATCCCGGAGATCAACCTCGGCCCGCAGACCCTGGCGCGTTTCGAGCAGCGCTTCAATGCGCGCATCGCCCTGCTGCACTCGGCGGTCAATGATCGCGAGCGCCTCGAAGCCTGGCTCGCCGCACGTGATGGCGAGGCCGACATTATTATCGGCACCCGCTCGGCGCTGTTTACGCCGATGAAGAATCCCGGACTGATCATCATCGATGAAGAGCACGACGGCTCTTATAAACAGCAGGAAGGTTTGCGCTACCACGCCCGTGATCTGGCGCTGGTGCGTGCACGGCAGGAAAACATCCCGATCGTCCTCGGTTCCGCGACGCCATCACTGGAAAGCCTGCACAACGCCTACACCGGCCGTTACGGCCTCCTACGCCTGAATGAACGTGCTGGCGGTGCCAAGCAGCCACGCTTCCTGCGGCTGGATGTGAAAAGCCGTCCACTGGACAGCGGTATTTCCGGGCCGATGCAGCAAGCCATCGGCCAGACCCTCGCCAACGGCCAGCAGGTGCTGGTGTTCCTCAACCGGCGCGGCTTCGCCCCGACACTGTTGTGTCATGACTGCGGCTGGATGTCCGAATGCTCACGCTGCGATGCGCGGATGACTGTGCACCAGCGCTACGGCGAACTGCGTTGCCATCACTGTGGCTACGTCGAGCGCACACCGCGCCAGTGTCCGAAGTGCAACAAGGTTGATTTGCGCCCCGTGGGCGCGGGCACCGAACGCGCCGAAGAGCGACTGGCGATTCTATTCCCCGATTACCCGGTGCTACGGGTCGACCGCGACAGCACGTCACGCAAAGACGCGATGAATCAACTGTTCGCGACGATCCAGAAGGGCCAGCCGTGCATTCTGGTCGGCACGCAGATGTTGGCCAAGGGGCACCATTTTCCAAGGGTGACGCTGGTGTCGATCCTCGATGCTGACGGAGGCCTGTTCTCCGGCGACTTCCGCGCCAGCGAGCGCATGGCGCAGTTGATCGTGCAGGTGGCCGGGCGTGCCGGGCGAGCGGAAGAGCCGGGCAAGGTGATTATCCAGACACACCTCGCTGACCATCCTTTATTGGTGCAACTCACCGAACAGGGCTATTTCGCCTTTGCCGAACAGGCCTTGAGCGAGCGCCGCGCCGCCGGGTTGCCGCCGTTTGCGCATCTGGCGCTGTTGCGTGCTGAAGCGCACAAGCCCGGGCAAGCGGAAGGTTTTCTCGATGAGGCGTGTAGCGAAGCCGAGCGTTTGCTGGCAGAGCAGAACCTGAGCGGGATCGAATTGCTCGGGCCAGTGCCAGCACCGATGGAACGCCGCGCCGGGCGTTATCGCGCGCAGCTGCTGTTGCAGGCGACAGCACGGGCGCCGCTGCATCGGTTGCTGGCCAGTTGGTTGCTGGTGCTGGAGCAGATGCCAAGCGGGCGGGCGGTGCGCTGGTCGCTGGATGTCGATCCCGTCGATTTGTATTGAAGATCAAAAGATCGCCGCCTTCGGCAGCTCCTACAGGAAAATGCGTATCCCCGTGTAGGAGCTGCCGCAGGCGGCGATCTTTTGATCTGAATGTCACCACATATCCATAAGCTGCCTGCTAAGGTTGGCAAGCCCGTCTTCGCAACGGATAATGCCCAGTTTTTCCACCCGCGCATCGATGCGCCCGCCGCGCTTGCGGTCGAAAGAGAAGACCATGAAAGACACCATTCGCCAGCTGATCCAACAAGCCCTCACCCAACTCGTCAACGAAGGTGTGTTGCCTGAAGGCCTGTCGCCGGCGATCCAGGTGGAGAACGCCCGTGACAAGACCCACGGCGACTTCGCCAGCAACATCGCCATGATGCTGGCCAAGCCTGCGGGCATGAAGCCGCGCGATCTGGCGGAAAAAATCATTGCCGCACTGCCTGCCGACGAGAACGTCACCAAGGCCGAAATCGCCGGCCCGGGCTTCATCAATTTCTTCCAGAACACCCAGGCCTTGGCCAACCGCCTCGATGCCGCACTGGCTGATGCTCACATTGGCGTGCGCAAGGCTGGCCCGGCGCAGCGCACCGTGGTCGACCTGTCGGCACCGAATCTGGCCAAAGAGATGCACGTCGGCCACTTGCGCTCGACCATCATCGGTGACGGCGTAGCCCGTGTTCTTGAATTCCTCGGCGACGAAGTGATCCGTCAGAACCACGTCGGCGACTGGGGCACCCAGTTCGGCATGCTGATGGCGTATCTGCAGGAAAACCCGATCACCAGCGATGAGCTGTCGGACCTGGAAAACTTCTACCGCGCCGCCAAGCAGCGTTTCGACGAATCCGCAGAATTCGCCGACCGCGCCCGTGGCCTGGTGGTCAAGCTGCAGGCCGGCGATGCCGAGTGCCTGGCGCTGTGGACCAGGTTCAAGGACATCTCGCTGTCGCACTGCCAGAAGATCTACGAACTGCTCAACGTCAAACTGACCATGGCCGACGTGATGGGCGAAAGCGCCTACAACGACGACCTGATCAACGTGGTCAACGATCTGAAAGCCGCTGGCATGCTGGTCGAGAGCAACGGCGCCCAGTGCGTGTTCCTCGACGAATTCAAGAATGCTGACGGCGATCCGCTGCCGGTAATCATCGTCAAGGCTGACGGCGGTTACCTGTACGCCACCACTGACCTCGCCGCCGTGCGCTACCGCAGTGGCAAGCTGAAAGCCGACCGCGCACTGTATTTCGTCGACCAGCGTCAGGCCCTGCACTTCCAGCAAGTGTTCGCTGTGGCGCGCAAGGCCGGTTTCGTCACCCATCCGATGGAAATGGAGCACATGGGCTTCGGCACCATGAACGGCGCCGATGGCCGTCCGTTCAAGACCCGTGACGGCGGCACCGTGAAGCTGATCGACCTGCTCACCGAAGCGCAGGAACGCGCCTACAACCTGGTGAAAGAGAAGAACCCGCAACTGGCCGAAGACGAGCTGCGCAACATCGCCAAAGTCGTCGGCATCGGCGCGGTGAAATACGCCGACCTGTCGAAGCACCGCACCAGCGACTACAGCTTCAACTTCGACCTGATGCTGAATTTCGAAGGCAACACCGCGCCGTACCTGCTTTACGCTTACACCCGCGTGGCCGGTGTGTTCCGCAAGCTGGGCAAGGATTTCAGCGAAGTCGACGGTCAGATCGTTCTCGAAGCCGAGCACGAACTTGAGCTGGCGGCGAAACTGGCGCAGTTCGGTGAAGTGCTGAACAACGTGTCCGACAAAGGCACGCCGCACATTCTCTGCACTTATCTGTACGACGTTGCCGGTCTGTTCTCCAGCTTCTACGAGAACTGCCCGATCCTCGCCGCCGAAACCCCGGCCCAGATGCAGAGCCGTCTGCGTCTGGCCGCGCTGACCGGTCGCACCCTCAAGCAAGGCCTGGAGCTGTTGGGTCTGGAAACTCTGGAGCGTATGTAAGTTGGCTGCCAAGAAAAAACCTGCACCCAAGCGTGGCGCCAGCCGTTACCAAGCTCCTGCGAAGCAACCGATTCCGGGTTGGCTGTGGATGGCCATCGGCCTCACGGTCGGCGCGTTCATCGTGTTTCTGATGAAGCTGGAGCCGGGCAAGGGCAGCGACACGGTCAAGCGCGAGAAAGTCGAACAGGCGCAACAGCAGAAAGCGTCGAAGATCGCCGAGGCCAACAAGACCCCGCCGAGCCCGACGCAACCGGTGAAGCCGAAGTACGACTTCTACACCCTGCTGCCGGAATCGGAAGTGATCGTGCCGCCAGACGCGGTGCCGGAGAAGACCTTGCCGACGCCACAAGTGCCGGCCATCCCGACCACGCCGGTGACCCCGGCGGAAGCGGCGAAGATCGACACCGCGCGCGCGCAGGCCGCGCTGGCCGGGATTACCCCGCCGCCAGCGCCACCAGTGAGCAAAGCCGCGCCGGTGACCAAGTTCTTCTTGCAGGCCGGTTCGTTCCGCAAGGAGACGGATGCCGACAAGGTGCGTGCGCAGATCATTCTGCTCGGTCAGGCGGTGGCGGTTGAGTCCGGCACGGTGAAGGATGAAACCTGGTATCGCGTATTGGTCGGGCCGTTCAGCAACCGTGAGCAACTGACTACTGCACAGAAACAACTGGCTGGCGCCGGCTTCAGCAACCTGTTGTTACAACAACGCCAGAGCCGCTGATTCGCCAAACCACCGCGTCATCGTTCTTCGCGAGCAAGCTCGCTCCCACAGGAATAACGCAGTCCCTGTGGGAGCGAGCCTGCTCGCGAAGGCAATGTTTGCAACACCACATATCCCTGATCAGTCCCCGCCGTTCGTCCCTCCGCACCCTCCCCGGTTGAAATCCTCTCCAGCACCCCCATATGAATGGGCATAAGGCACTTTCGCCCCGCTGTGTGGAGACTCTTCCCTTGACCACCATCGTTTCAGTCCGCCGTCACGGCAAAGTCGTCATGGGCGGCGACGGCCAGGTTTCTCTCGGCAATACCGTGATGAAAGGCAACGCGAAAAAAGTTCGTCGCCTGTACCACGGCCAGGTCATCGCCGGTTTTGCCGGTGCCACCGCCGACGCCTTTACCCTCTTCGAACGTTTCGAAGGCCAACTTGAAAAACATCAGGGCCACCTGGTGCGCGCCGCTGTCGAACTCGCCAAAGAATGGCGCACCGACCGCTCCCTGAGCCGCCTCGAAGCCATGCTCGCGGTCGCCAACAAGGACGCCTCGCTGATCATTACCGGCAACGGTGATGTGGTCGAGCCCGAAGATGGCCTGATCGCCATGGGTTCCGGCGGCGGCTACGCGCAAGCCGCGGCCAGCGCCCTGCTGAAAAAGACCGATCTGTCGGCCCGTGAAATCGTCGAAACCGCTCTCGGTATCGCCGGCGACATCTGTGTATTCACCAACCACACTCAGACCATTGAGGAGCAGGATCTCGCTGAATAAGCCTGACGCGGCCCTGTGCCACGGCTTTTTTCTGCTTGAGGACCGTCAATTATTATGTCCATGACTCCCCGCGAAATCGTCCACGAACTCAACCGCCATATCATCGGCCAGGACGATGCCAAGCGCGCCGTCGCGATTGCCCTGCGCAACCGCTGGCGCCGCATGCAGCTGCCTGAAGAGCTGCGCGTTGAAGTGACCCCGAAGAACATCCTGATGATCGGTCCGACCGGTGTCGGTAAAACCGAGATCGCCCGTCGCCTGGCGAAACTGGCCAACGCACCGTTCATCAAGGTCGAAGCGACCAAGTTCACCGAAGTCGGCTACGTCGGTCGTGACGTCGAATCGATCATCCGTGATCTGGCCGACGCCGCGATCAAGATGCTCCGTGAGCAGGAAATGACCCGCGTGCGCCACCGCGCCGAAGACGCTGCCGAGGATCGTATCCTCGACGCACTGCTGCCGCCGGCCCGCATGGGCTTCAGCAATGAAGAAGCGCCGAGCTCCGATTCCAACACCCGTCAGCTGTTCCGCAAGCGCCTGCGCGAAGGTCAGCTGGATGACAAGGAAATCGAGATCGAAGTCGCCGAAGTGGCCGGCATCGAAATCGCCACGCCGCCGGGCATGGAAGAGATGACCAACCAGTTGCAGTCGCTGTTCGCCAACATGGGCAAGGGCAAAAAGAAAGCGCGCAAGCTCAAGGTCAAAGAAGCGCTGAAGCTGGTGCGCGACGAAGAAGCCGGGCGTCTGGTTAACGAAGAAGAGCTGAAGGCTAAGGCGCTGGAAGCCGTTGAACAGCACGGCATCGTGTTCATCGACGAAATCGACAAAGTCGCCAAGCGCGGTAACGTCGGTGGCGCTGATGTGTCCCGTGAAGGCGTACAGCGCGACCTGCTACCGCTGATCGAAGGCTGCACCGTCAACACCAAACTGGGCATGGTCAAGACTGACCACATCCTGTTTATCGCCTCCGGTGCGTTCCACCTGAGCAAGCCGAGCGATCTAGTGCCTGAGTTGCAAGGTCGCCTGCCGATCCGCGTTGAACTCAAGGCCCTGAGCCCGTCGGACTTCGAACGCATCCTCAGCGAACCGCATGCCTCCCTGACCGAGCAATATTGCGCGCTGTTGAAAACCGAAGGCCTGAATATCCAGTTCCAGCCGGAAGGCATCAAGCGTCTGGCGGAGATCGCCTGGCAGGTCAACGAGAAAACCGAAAACATCGGTGCCCGTCGTCTGCACACGCTGCTTGAGCGTCTGCTCGAAGAGGTGTCGTTCAGTGCCGGCGATCTGGCCAGCACCCACGATGAGAAGCCGATTCTGATCGACGCCGAATACGTCAACAGCCACCTCGGTGAATTGGCGCAGAACGAAGACCTGTCCCGTTATATCCTGTAAGCCATACTTACAGCGGTAGCGGACCCTGTGGGAGCGAGCTTGCTCGCGAAGAGGCCGTGTCAGTCGACATCAATGTTGTCTGACACACCGCTTTCGCGAGCAAGCTCGCTCCCACATTTGCTCAAGGGTCGCCCACACTTCGGACGCCAGCCCATGACTCAAATCCCCACCGACATCAAACTGCACAAAGCCTCGAAGACCCTGACGCTCACCTACGCGTCCGGCGAGGAATACACCCTGCCCGCCGAATTCCTGCGCGTGCACTCCCCCTCCGCCGAGGTCCAGGGCCACGGCAAACCGATCCTGCAATTTGGCAAGATCAACGTCGGTCTGAGCAAGCTGGAACCGGCCGGTCACTACGCACTGAAACTGACCTTCGACGATGGTCACGACAGTGGTTTGTTCACCTGGGATTATCTCTACGAGCTGGGGCGACGTTATGACGCACTCTGGGCCGATTATCTGGCCGAGCTCAAAGCCGCCGGAAAAACCCGCGACCCGAGCGAGTCGATCGTCAAGCTGATGCTCTAGTCCGAGCCTTGCGCTCATTAGAGGGCATTTTCTAAATTCATCTGTTTGAATGCTCTGCTGTGTGGCCGAGGATCGGCCTGCTTGCGAAAAAAATTAAACTCGGGTAACCAATGGAGCTGGCAAGTTCCCTGCAGTGCTCTACGACTGTAAAGCAGCTATGCAGAATTAACGGTCACCCGAGCAGTAGTACCTGGCATTGGCTGTGGAACTGCACAGCAGAAAACCGGGTACTCGTCTCAGGACAATGGAGCGTCGTAGATGAGTAACAAGAATAACGATGACCTGAAGTACCAAGCCTCGGAAAACACCCTGGGGCTTAATCCCGTCGTTGGGCTACGCGGAAAGGATCTGCTGGCCTCTGCTCGTATGGTGCTGAAACAGGCCATCAAACAACCGATCCATAGCGTCAGGCACGTCACCCATTTCGGCCTCGAACTGAAGAACGTGCTGTTCGGCAAATCCGAACTGCAACCGGCAGGCGATGACCGTCGCTTCGCTGATCCTGCGTGGAGCCAGAACCCGCTCTACAAACGTTATCTGCAAACTTACCTGGCGTGGCGCAAGGAACTCCATGCCTGGATCGATGACAGCAGCCTCTCACCCAAAGACATCGCGCGCGGCCACTTCGTCATCAACCTGATGACTGAAGCCATGGCCCCGACCAACACGGCGGCCAACCCCGCAGCAGTCAAACGCTTCTTCGAAACCGGCGGCAAAAGCCTGCTCGACGGCCTCTCGCATCTGGCCAAGGATCTGGTGCACAACGGCGGCATGCCGAGTCAGGTCAACATGGGCGCGTTCGAGGTCGGCAAGAGCCTCGGCGTCACCGACGGCGCGGTGGTGTTTCGCAACGACGTGCTGGAGCTGATCCAGTACAAGCCGATCACCGAGCAAGTCCACGAGCGTCCATTGCTGGTGGTGCCGCCGCAGATCAACAAGTTCTACGTATTCGATTTGAGCCCGGACAAGAGTCTGGCGCGCTTTTGCCTGCGCAATAACGTGCAGACGTTCATCGTCAGCTGGCGCAACCCGACCAAGGCCCAGCGTGAGTGGGGCCTGTCGACATATATCGATGCGCTGAAAGAAGCGGTCGATGTGGTCACCGCGATCACCGGCAGCAAAGACGTGAACATGCTCGGCGCCTGCTCCGGCGGCATCACCTGCACCGCCCTGCTCGGCCACTACGCGGCGATCGGCGAGAAGAAGGTCAATGCCCTGACGCTGCTGGTCAGCGTGCTCGACACGACGCTGGACAGCGACGTCGCGCTGTTCGTCGACGAGCAGACCCTGGAGACCGCCAAGCGCCACTCGTATCAGGCCGGCGTGCTTGAAGGCAAAGACATGGCCAAGGTCTTCGCCTGGATGCGCCCCAATGATCTGATCTGGAACTACTGGGTCAACAACTACCTGCTCGGCAACGAGCCGCCGGTGTTCGACATCCTGTTCTGGAACAACGACACCACCCGGTTGCCCGCCGCGTTCCACGGTGACCTGATCGAGATGTTCAAAAACAACCCACTGATTCGCCCGAATGCACTGGAAGTGTGCGGCACGCCGATCGACCTCAAGCAGGTCACCGCCGATATCTTCTCGCTGGCCGGCACCAACGACCACATCACCCCGTGGAAGTCCTGCTACAAGTCGGCGCAGCTGTTTGGCGGCAAGGTCGAGTTCGTGTTGTCGAGCAGCGGGCATATCCAGAGCATTCTGAACCCGCCGGGCAACCCGAAATCGCGCTACATGACCGGCGAGGAGATGGCCGCCAATGCCGATGAGTGGCAAGAGAACTCGACCAAGCACACCGATTCCTGGTGGCTGTACTGGCAGGCGTGGCAGGCCGAGCGTTCGGGCAACCTGAAAAAGGCCCCGCTGAAACTGGGCAACAAAGCGTACCCGGCGGGTGAAGCTTCGCCGGGCACTTATGTACATGAGCGGTAACTGACACCACCCCGTCATTGTGGGAGCGAGCCTGCTCGCGAAAGCGCTCATTCAATCAACATCGATGTTGGCTGACACGACGCCTTCGCGAGCAGGCTCGCTCCCACAGGGGGCGGGGTGTACTTGAAATCCACAGGGCCTGACGCATGCCGCAACCGTTCATATTCCGTACCGTCGATCTGGATGGTCAAACCCTCCGCACGGCGGTGCGCCCCGGCAAGCCTCACTTGACGCCCTTGCTGATTTTCAACGGCATTGGCGCCAACCTGGAGCTGGTATTTCCGTTTGTCGCGGCGCTGGACCCGGATCTGGAAGTGATCGCCTTTGACGTGCCCGGTGTCGGCGGCTCCTCGACGCCGAACCGGCCATATCGTTTTCCCGGTCTGGCCAAGCTGACGTCGCGCATGCTCGATTATCTCGACTACGGGCAGGTCAACGTCATCGGCGTGTCGTGGGGCGGCGCACTTGCGCAGCAGTTCGCCTACGACTACCCCGAGCGCTGCAAGAAACTGGTGCTGGCGGCCACCGCTGCCGGTGCCGTGATGGTGCCGGGCAAACCGAAAGTGCTGTGGATGATGGCCAGTCCGCGGCGCTACATTCAGCCGTCCCACGTGATCCGTATCGCCCCGCTGATCTATGGCGGCTCGTTCCGCCGCGACCCGACCCTGGCGGCCAGCCACGCGGCGAAAGTGCGTTCGGCGGGCAAGCTCGGTTATTACTGGCAACTGTTCGCCGGCCTCGGCTGGACCAGCATTCACTGGCTGCACAAGATCCATCAGCCGACGCTGGTGCTGGCCGGTGATGACGATCCGCTGATCCCGCTGATCAACATGCGCATGCTCGCCTGGCGCATTCCCAACGCGCAACTGCACATCATCGACGACGGCCACCTGTTCCTGATTACCCGCGCCGAAGCGGTGGCGCCGATCATCATGAAATTCCTCCAGGAGGAACGTCAGCGGGCGGTGATGCACCCGCATCCGACACCGCTCGGCGGCTAACCCCGGCGGCAGGCTTTATGCAAGCCTTTAGTAAAGAGTGCGCGGCAGGACGCCGCGCAGGCAGCAACCCGTAACAGCGTCTATGGTGTTCTGGTTCGGTGAGTTTGTTTTTGGCCTGAAGACGAAGGAGTGTTGAGTCATGCGCGACAAACCAGCGACGGGCGTAGTGCCCAGCCCCGCCGTGTTCATCAATGCACAAAGTGCGATCACCGGCCTGCGTGGCCGGGACCTGATCTCGACCTTGCGCAGCGTGGCAGCCCATGGCCTGCGTAACCCGATCCACAGTGCGAAGCATGCCTTGAAACTCGGCGGTCAATTGGGCCGCGTGCTGCTTGGCGAAACCCTGCACCCGACCAATCCGAACGACAGCCGTTTCGCTGATCCGGCGTGGAGCCTCAATCCATTCTACCGGCGCAGCCTGCAGGCCTATCTGGCCTGGCAAAAACAGGTCAAAAGCTGGATCGACGAAAGCAACATGAGCGATGACGATCGCGCCCGCGCGCATTTCGCCTTCACCCTGCTCAACGACGCTGTGGCGCCGTCGAACACCTTGCTCAACCCGCTGGCGGTCAAGGAGCTGTTCAACTCCGGCGGGCACAGCCTGGTGCGCGGCCTCAGTCATTTGTTCGATGATCTGCTGCACAACGACGGCCTGCCACGTCAGGTGACCAAACAGGCTTTCGAGGTCGGCAAGACCGTCGCCACCACCACCGGCTCGGTGGTGTTTCGCAACGATTTGCTTGAGCTGATCCAGTATCGACCGATGAGCGAAAAGCAGTACGCCAAGCCGCTGCTGGTGGTGCCGCCGCAAATCAACAAGTACTACATTTTCGACCTCAGCCCACATAACAGCTTCGTCCAGTACGCACTGAAAAACGGCCTGCAGACCTTCATGATCAGTTGGCGCAACCCGGATGTACGCCATCGCGAATGGGGCCTGTCGACGTATGTCGAGGCGGTGGAAGAGGCGATGAACATCTGCCGGGCGATCACCGGCGCCCGCGAAGTCAACCTGATGGGCGCCTGCGCTGGCGGCCTGACCATCGCCGCCCTGCAAGGGCATTTGCAGGCCAAGCGGCAACTGCGCCGCGTCTCCAGTGCGACCTACCTGGTCAGCCTGCTCGACAGCCAGATCGAAACTCCGGCCACCCTCTTCGCTGATGAACAAACCCTCGAAGCCGCCAAACGCCGCTCGTACCAGAAAGGCGTGCTCGACGGGCGCGACATGGCCAAGGTCTTCGCCTGGATGCGCCCCAACGATTTGATCTGGAGCTACTTCGTCAACAATTACCTGCTGGGCAAAGAGCCGCCGGCCTTCGACATCCTCTACTGGAACAACGACAACACCCGTCTGCCAGCGGCATTTCACGGCGACCTGCTGGACTTCTTCAAGCACAACCCACTGACCCATCCGGGCGGGCTGGAAGTGTGCGGCACGCCGATCGACCTGCAGAAAGTCACCGTCGACAGTTTCAGCGTCGCCGGCATGAACGACCACATCACGCCGTGGGATGCGGTGTATCGCTCAACCCTGCTGCTCGGTGGCGAACGGCGTTTCGTGCTGTCCAACAGCGGCCACGTGCAGAGCATTCTCAACCCGCCGAGCAACCCGAAAGCTGCCTATATCGAGAACGGCAAGATGAGCAGCGACCCGCGTGCCTGGTACTACGATGGTAAACACGTCGATGGCAGTTGGTGGCCGCAGTGGCTGGAGTGGATTCAACAGCGCTCCGGCGCCCAGCACGAAACCACGTTTACCCTCGGCAGCCCGAACTATCCACCGATGGAGGCAGCGCCCGGTACTTACGTGCGTGTGCGCTGACGCTTAACCGAACTTTTCTAAGAAGACTGGATGAAAACCCGCGACCGGATTCTCGAATGTGCTTTGCAACTGTTCAACGAAAAGGGCGAGCCGAACGTCTCCACCATGGAGGTGGCCAACGAAATGGGGATCAGCCCGGGCAACCTCTACTACCACTTCCACGGCAAGGAACCGCTGATTCTCGGCTTGTTCGAACGCTTCCAGAGTGAACTGGCGCCACTGCTCGATCCGCCCTCGGATGTGGAACTGGCGCCGGAAGATTACTGGCTGTTTTTGCATTTGATCGTCGAGCGGTTGGCGCAGTACCGCTTTCTGTTCCAGGACCTGTCGAACCTCGCCGGGCGCTTGCCAAAACTGGCCAAGGGCATTCGCCATTTGCTCAATGCACTGAAGCGCACACTGGCGTCGTTGCTCGCGCGGTTGAAGGCTTCGGGACAACTGGTCAGTGATACGCAGGCGTTGGGGCAACTGGTGGAGCAGATCACCATGACGTTGCTGTTTTCGCTGGATTATCAGCGGATTCTGGATCGTGAGGGTGAGGTCAGGTTGGTGGTTTACCAGATCATGATGCTGGTAGCGCCGCATTTGCTGCCGCCGGTGAAAGTCGCGACCGAAAGGATGGCTCTGCAATACCTTGAAGATCACGACTGAAATCAAAAGCCCCTCACCCTAGCCCTCCCGAAACGTCGGACCGCCCGGAGGGAGAGGGGACTGATTGGGGGATGCTGATGAGCTACACCGACCTGAAAGGGTTTTGTTGAATCCATAATCGACTCGATCGTTCAGGTCGACGTACGACGCAAGACACCTCGTTCGGCCCCCTCTCCCTCTGGGAGAGGGCTGGGGTGAGGGGCGGCCTTGAAATGCACAAACAAAAACGCCCGACCTTCACAGGCCGGGCGTTTTGTTTTGCCCTGAAGAATCAGGACTGACTGGTTGGCGTCGACGGGGTCGATGCAGCAGTCGGGGTGGCCGCCGGAGTCGGTGCTGCGGCGGAATTCGACGCACTCACCGGAGCTGCCGGAGCGGCAGGTTTGGCTGCAGCAGGTGCGGCCGGTTTCGGCGCAGCGGCTTTCGGCGCGGCCGGTTTTTTCACTGCCGGTTTTTTCGCCGCAGCAGGTTTCGCTGCAGGCTTGGCGGCAGCAGTTTTCGCTACTGGCTTGGCGGCGGGTTTCGCTGCAGTTTTGGCCGCAGGTTTAGCTGCCGGCTTGGCAGCGGCTTTGGCGGCAACCGGTTTGGCTGCGGCTTTGGCTGCAGGCTTGGCGGCTGCGGTTTTCGCTGCTGGCTTGGCCGCGGCTTTAGCAGCAGGTTTAGCTGCCGCTTTGGCCAGTGGCTTGGCAGCCGACTTGGCTGCTGGTTTGGCCGCAGCCGTTTTCGCGGCCGGTTTTGCCGCAGCGGTTTTGGCCGCCACCGGTTGGGTTTTCAGACCGGTGAGTTTTTCGATCTGCTTGGTCAAGGTTTCCACCTTGCTATGCAGTGCTTTGACCTCATTGCGGCTCGGTACACCCAGGCGCGAGATTGCGCTGTTCAGGCGCTTGTCGAAAGCCCCTTCCAGCTCGTCCCATTTGCCCAGTGCGCGATCTTTCACGCCGCTGATGCGCGACTTGGCCGAAGAAGCGGAATCCTTGGCAGCGTCGACTTTTTTGCCGACTGCGGATTTGGTGAGCTTCTCGGCTTTCTCGCCGTCTTTGACCAATGTATCGAAGAGCTTGCTGCCGTCAGTGTCGATCTTCGAGTACACGCCTAAACCAGCCAGCCAGATTTTGCGGGAGTAGTCTTCGACTTTCCCGATCCACGAGCTGCCTTCTTTATCGGTGTTCTTTTTACCAGCCATCCCGTTCTCCTTAAGATTTACGCGCGACGCGTTCGAGCAATGCCGTCAGCTCATCGAGCTTAGCAGAGAGTGTCTCAACGTCATGTTTAGACGGAATGCCGATACGATTCAAGGCGCTTGCTACACGGGAGTCGAACGCCTTCTCGACCTTGTCGAGCTGAACTTCGACACGACCTTTGAACGAGCTGACTTCGCTCTTGGCTTCATCGATATCGGCGTTGGCCGCTTCGAGTTTTTCGGTGACGGCTTTTTTGCCTTTCTTTTCAACAGTTTGACCAGCCTTGATCAGCTCTTGAAAGTAGTCGCTGCCCTCTTGGCCGACCTTGGCGTAGGCACCCAGGCCTGCCAGCCAGATCTTGCGGGCATAGGATTTGACGTCGCTCAGAGCAGAAGTCGAAGCGTCGATTTTTTTCTTCAAAATGACTTTGGCCATGGTGCACCTCACGCGCAGAAGGTTTGAGGAACTGCCCGCGAAAGTGTCGGGCTCAGGCACAAAGTAAGGAGATAAATTAGAAACGGCACCCTAACAACTGACATAAAAGCTCGGGTGCAGCGCAAAAAAATGTAGGAGTGAGCCTGCTCGCGATAGCGGTCTTTCAATCAAATTTCTGGTGACTGACAGACCGCTATCGCGAGCAGGCTCACTCCTACAGGGGACCGTGTTTCAGACCAGAGCTTTGTCTAGGGCCTTCTCGATCTCGGCTTTGATCATGCCGCTCATGGCCGACATAATGATGCCCAACTCCACATCGACCTTGATCGAATCGTCCGCCACATGCACCGCGCCTTTCACGCCCGAGCGCTTGAGGTTCAGGGTATCGCCGGACCATTGCGGCTCCAGGCCATATTGATCGGAGAGTTTTTGCGCCAGCTTGTCGGCCTTCTCGCGGGCGGCTTCCTTACCCAGGTTGTGGGCACGCTCAACAGTGATTTTGGCCATTGATTGACTCCTGCTTTTTGAATGGGACGAAAAAGATGTGTCGGTAAATCTTGACCGCCGCTGCGGCAAATCGTCCCGAGGGTTGCCCATCTTACCTTTAGCCATTCCAAGACAAAGCATGGCTTGGGGATTAGAATGTCGCGCATTCTCTTTTGGTGACAGCGATATGACTGATCAGCGCAAAGGCAGCGATGCCGAACCCACCACTCACTTCGGCTTCAAAAACGTTCCGGAAAGCCAGAAAGCGGAAAAAGTCGCTGAAGTTTTCCACTCGGTAGCCGCGAAATACGACTTGATGAACGACCTTCTGTCGGGCGGCATGCACCGCCTGTGGAAGCGTTTCGCGATCGAACTGTCGGGCGTACGCAGCGGTAACCGCGTGCTGGACATCGCCGGCGGTACCGGTGACCTGACCAAAAAGTTCTCGCACCTGGTCGGCCCGACCGGTCAGGTGGTATTGGCCGACATCAACGAATCGATGCTCAAGGTCGGCCGTGACCGCCTGCTCGATCTGGGTGTCGCCGGCAACGTCGAATTCGTTCAGGCGGACGCGGAAAAACTGCCGTTCCCGGACAACCACTTCGACTGCGTGACCATCGCCTTCGGCCTGCGCAACGTGACGCACAAAGAAGACGCCCTGCGCTCGATGCTGCGTGTACTCAAGCCCGGCGGTCGTCTGCTGGTGCTGGAATTCTCCAAACCGACCAACGCGCTGATGTCGAAAGCCTACGACGCTTATTCGTTCGCCTTCATGCCGCTGATGGGCAAGCTGATCACCAACGACTCGGAAAGCTATCGCTACCTGGCCGAATCGATCCGCATGCATCCGAATCAGGAAACCCTGAAGTCGATGATGGTCGACGCCGGTTTCGACCGCGTGACCTATCACAACATGACCGCAGGCATCGTCGCCCTGCACCGTGGCATCAAGCCCTGATGTTGCTCACCGGGCTGCTCGCCAGCGTTGAACTCGGCCTCAACCGGGTGCTGCGTCTCGACAGCACGGCGCTGCCGCGGCTGGCGCATTTGACCGGCAAGGTGATTGCCGTCGACTGCCGCAGCCCGGCGCTGCAACTGTTCATCCTGCCGAGTGACGAAGGTCTGATGCTGGCCTCGCATTGGGAAACCGGTGTCGACTGCACCCTGCGTGCGCCGGCCTCGAGCCTGATCAAACTGGCCGTGAGCAAAGACAAGACCGCAGTGCTGCATGCCCCGGAAGTCGAGCTCGATGGCGACAGCGGCGTGCTGCTGGAGCTGGCCGGTGTGCTGCAAGACCTTGAGCTGGACTGGGAGTACGAACTCTCGCGCTGGCTCGGCCCGGTCGCCACGCAACTGGTCGGTGGCCATCTGCGCAGCCGCGCACGCTGGTATCAACAAGGATTTGCCAGCCTCAACCAGAACCTCGCCGAATACCTCGCCGAAGAATCGCGCACCCTCGTCGGGCAGCGCGAAGCCGAAGCGCGATTCAGCGAACTGGACCGGATCAAACTTGATCTGGAACGTCTCGAGGCGCGTTTCGAGCGCCTTTCCCGATCCCTCGACCCAAGCGATAACGCATGAAGCTGCTTGCCGTCCGCCGTCTGTTGCGCATCCAGCGCGTCGTGATCCGCTACCGCCTCGATGACCTGCTGTTCGATCTGCCGTTGCCGTGGTTCCTTCTGGCGCTGCGCTATGTGCTGCCGTGGCGCTGGTTCCCGCGCAAGCCGCTGGACCTGAGCCGGGGCGCGCGTCTGCGCTTGGCGTTGCAGGATCTCGGGCCGATTTTCATCAAGTTCGGGCAGATTCTTTCGACCCGCCGCGACCTGTTGCCGGAAGACATCGCCGATGAGCTGATGCTGTTGCAGGACCGCGTGCCGCCGTTCGACTCGCAGCTGTCGATCAAGCTGATCGAAGAACAGCTCGGCAAGAAGATCAGCGACGTGTTCAGCCGTTTCGACGTCGAACCGCTGGCCTCGGCCTCGGTGGCGCAGGTGCATGCCGCGCAGTTGAAAACCGGCGAAGAAGTCGTGGTCAAAGTGATCCGCCCGGGCCTGAAGCCGATCATTGCGCAGGATCTGGCGTGGCTGTTCATCCTCGCCCGCGCCGCCGAAAAGCTCTCGGCCGACGCGCGTCTGCTGCACCCGGTCGACGTGGTCCAGGACTACGAAAAAACCATCTACGACGAACTCGATCTGCTGCGCGAGGCGGCCAACGCCAGCCAGTTGAAGCGTAACTTCGAAGGTTCGCCGCTGCTCTACGTGCCGCAAGTCTATTGGGACTGGTGCCGGCCGAAAGTGCTGGTGATGGAGCGTATCTACGGCATCCAGGTCACCGATCTGGCGACACTTGCCGACCAGCGCACCGACATGAAAATGCTTGCCGAACGCGGTGTGGAGATTTTCTTCACCCAAGTGTTCCGCGACAGTTTCTTTCACGCCGACATGCACCCGGGCAACATCTTCGTCAGCACCGTCAATCCGTGGAGCCCGCAGTACATTGCGATCGATTGCGGCATCGTCGGCAGCCTGACCCCGGAAGACCAGGATTATCTGGCGCGCAACCTGTTCGCCTTCTTCAAGCGTGACTACCGCCGTGTGGCGCAACTGCACATCGATTCGGGCTGGGTGCCGGCGGAAACCAAACTCAACGAATTCGAAGCGGCGATCCGCACTGTGTGCGAACCGATCTTCGAAAAACCGTTAAAAGATATTTCATTTGGCCAGGTGCTGATGCGCCTGTTCCAGACTGCACGCCGCTTCAACATGGAAGTGCAGCCGCAACTGGTGCTGCTGCAAAAAACCTTGCTGAACATCGAAGGCCTCGGCCGTCAGCTGTACCCGGATCTGGATCTGTGGAACACCGCGCAGCCGTTCCTCGAACGCTGGATGCGCGAGCGCGTCAGCCCGAAAGCCTTGCTCGGCAACGTGCAGAGCCAGTTCGAACAACTGCCGCACCTGGCGAATATGGCCCGTGATCTGCTCGAACGCATGTCGCAGCCGCACGCCTACGACCCGCCGCCACCGTGGCACAAACGCAAGGACGACTGGTTCCTGCGCCTGCTCGGTTGCGCGCATCTGGCCGGTGGGGTGATCCTCGCCCTCGGTGGCCCGCTGCACGAATTGGGGCATTGGCCGGCTGGGATCATGGTGGCAGTCGGCTTGTATCTGGTCGTTCGCCGATAGCCAGTTTCGTGATCGACTGGCACACTGTTTCAATGCCTGAACCCGACTATTGAAGTGTGGGGTTCGCTGTCGGAGTCGAAGATGAAAAACTGGCTGGACGAGATCAAATGGGACGCTGATGGCCTGGTGCCGGCGATTGCCCAGGATCACAAGACCGGACGCGTGCTGATGATGGCCTGGATGAACCGCGAAGCGCTCGAACTGACCGCTGCGGAAAACCGTGCAATCTACTGGTCACGTTCCCGTGGCAAGCTGTGGCGCAAGGGCGAAGAGTCCGGCCATGTACAGACCTTGCATGAGATGCGTCTGGACTGTGACGCCGACGTGATCATCCTGATGGTTGAACAGATCGGCGACATCGCTTGCCATACCGGCCGTCAAAGCTGCTTTTACCGTGCCTTCGAAAACGGCGACTGGAAAACCGTCGACCCGGTTCTGAAAGACCCGCACGCCATTTATTCCGCAGGACACAAACATGAGTGACACCCTGACCCGCCTCGCTCAGGTACTTGAAGAGCGCAAAGGCGCAGCCGCCGATAGCTCCTATGTAGCTAGTCTGTATCACAATGGTTTGAACAAGATTCTGGAGAAAGTCGGCGAAGAGTCGGTCGAAACCATTATTGCCGCCAAGGATGCCGCCATCAGCGGCGACTGCAGCGACGTGATCTACGAGACCGCTGACCTGTGGTTCCACAGCATGGTCATGCTCGCCCAACTGGGGCAGCATCCGCAGGCCGTGCTGGATGAACTGGATCGCCGCTTCGGCCTGTCCGGACACGTCGAGAAAGCCTCGCGTCCGTCCGCCTGAACAACTTTTAGAGAGGAACAGCAACATGGGCATTTTTGACTGGAAACACTGGATCGTCATTCTGGTTGTCGTGGTGCTGGTGTTCGGCACCAAGAAACTGAAAAACCTCGGCACCGACGTTGGCGAGTCGATCAAGGGCTTCCGCAAAGCCATGAACGACGACGAAAAACCGGCCGCTGATCCAACCGTGACGCCTGCGCAGCCGGTGCCACCGGTGCAGCCGCAGGCCACCGCTCAGGCCAACCCGCCGCACACCATCGACGTGCAGGCGCAAAAAGTCGAAGAGCCGATCCGCAAAGACGTGTGAGCACTGACTAATGTTTGGTATCAGCTTCTCTGAACTGCTGCTCGTCGGCCTCGTCGCCCTGCTGGTGCTGGGCCCCGAGCGTCTGCCGGGCGCTGCGCGCACCGCTGGCCTGTGGGTCGGACGGCTGAAGCGCAGCTTCAACGCGATCAAACAGGAAGTTGAACGTGAAATCGGTGCCGACGAGATCCGTCGGCAACTGCACAACGAGCACATTCTGTCGCTGGAGCAGGAAGCGCGGAAGATTTTCAATCCGGTCCAGCAAGAGCCGGCGCCGGTTGAAGTTGAACATGTCGGGCAGCAGACGATTCATGCGCCAGCTGCACCCGTTGCGCCAGCACCGACACCTGCACCTGCACCTGCACCTACTGCCGTTGTAGCGCCGACAGAACCGGTGGCCGCAGAAACTTCGGTTGAACACGTGTCCCCAACCGCCGCGCCGATCACACCAGCGCCTCACGACCCAACATTGCCGCCGCGAGCCCCATGAGCGATCTCCCCGAAAACGACCAGCACATGCCGCTGGTTTCGCACCTCACCGAGTTGCGCACCCGCCTGCTGCGTTGTGTGGCGGCGATCTTCATCATCTTCGCCGGGCTGTTTGCGTTCACCCAGCAGATCTATACCTTTGTCTCGACCCCGCTGCGCCAGTACCTGCCGGTCGGCGCGACGATGATCGCCACCGACGTGTCGTCGCCGTTCCTGACGCCGCTGAAGCTGACGATGATGGTTTCGCTGTTCCTCGCGATCCCGGTGATCCTGCATCAGATCTGGGGCTTTATCGCGCCGGGCCTGTACAAACACGAGAAGCGCATTGCGGTGCCGCTGCTGGTCTCCAGCATTCTGCTGTTCTACACCGGCATGGCGTTCGCCTATTACTTCGTGTTCCCGCTGATCTTCAAGTTCTTCGCTGCCGCCACCCCGGCCGGCGTGGAAATGATGACCGACATCGCCAGTTACCTCGATTTCGTCATGACGCTGTTCTTCGCCTTCGGCGTGGCGTTCGAGATCCCGGTGGCTGTGGTGCTGCTGGTGTGGATCGGCGTGGTCGACGTCAAATACCTGAAGAAAATCCGCCCTTACGTGATCATCGGCTGCTTCGTGGTCGGCATGATCCTGACGCCGCCGGACATCTTCTCGCAGACCCTGCTGGCCGTGCCGATGTGGATGCTGTTCGAAATCGGCATCCTGTTCGGTGGTTTGATCAGCAAGCGCGAACGTCCGGAAGAGAACCCGGCCGACGACCACAACGACCAGCCGCCAGCGACCCAGGCATGAACCTGCTGTTGCTCGAAGAGGCCGATTTCATTGCGGCCGACCGCGTGGTGCTGCGTGATCGCCGCTTGACCCACATGCAGGAAGTCCACCGCTCGGAAGTCGGTGACAGCCTGCGCGTTGGCCGTATCAACGGGCTGATGGGTTCGGCTGAGCTGCTGCGCCTCGAAGCAGGTGAAGCCGAGCTGCGCGTCAGCCTCGATCAGCCACCACCAGCCAAGCTGCCGTTGACCCTGGTGCTGGCGCTGCCTCGCCCGAAAATGCTTCGCCGGGTATTCCAGACCGTCGCGACCATGGGCGTGTCGAAGGTGATCCTGGTCAACAGCTATCGGGTCGAGAAGAGTTTTTGGCAGACGCCGTTTCTGGAACCTGAAGCGATTCGTGAGCAACTGATCCTCGGCCTCGAACAGGCCCGCGACACCGTGCTGCCGGAAATCATCATCGAAAAACGCTTCAAGCCTTTCGTGGAAGACCGGTTGCCGGCGATCACCGACGGTACCCTCGGTCTGGTCGGCCACCCCGGCAACTATCCGCCGTGCCCACGCGCCTTGAGCGAACCGGTGACGTTGGCCATCGGCCCCGAAGGTGGCTGGATTCCTTACGAAATCGACCTGCTGGCCAAGTCCGGTCTGCAACCGGTGCAACTGGGCGAGCGCATCCTGCGCGTCGAAACCGCCGTCACCGCCCTGCTCGCCCGGCTCTTCTGATTCTGCGCATCGGATAAATTGTGTTACAGATTGCCATCACCCGGCCGATAACCTCTCCATAAGTCCAATTAGTGGTCGGGGAGTCGTCGCATGTACCGTTGGTTAGCCGAGAGTCTTGGAAACGTCAGCGTCAAACGCAAGCTGGGAATCGGTTTCGGCCTGGTGCTGTTGCTGACGCTGTTGATCACCTTCACCGGCTGGACCGGCATGAGCGGTATTATCAGCCGCGGTGACAAGCTCGGTTTTATCTCCAGCCTCAACGAACTGACCAAAGACCTGCGCCTCGCGCGTCTGGACTACGAAGCGCGCCGTGGCGAACAAGGTCCGGGCGTGGTCAACGACCTGCTCGGCAAGCTCGACAGCGGCCTGCAAACCGCGCGCAGCCTGATTGAACAGCCGTCCGACGCGGCGATGGTCGATCAACAACTGGCCGCCGTTGCCGAATACAAACGCGCTTTTGCCGACATGACCCAAGCCACCGTGCAGCGCGAAGACGCCCGCAGCAAGCTCGGCGCCAGTGCCGACAATGCCGTGGCGAAAGTCGCGGAAGTGGAAAAATCCATGCTGGCGGGTGACAGCGTCGCGCAATTCAACAGCGTGATCGAGCTGAGCAAACTGCTGCAGCAAGCACGCTATCAAGTACGCGGCTACACCTACAGCGGCAAGGCCGAAGCCGAGCAACCGGCGCTCGACGCCATCGACAACGCCCTGAAAAACCTCGACAGCCTGCCGGCCAAATTGCCGGAGCAGCACATCGCCAACCTGCAACAGGCTACCGCCTCGATCAAAGCCTATCGCGCAGCAGTTGCGCAGTTCCGCGACTCGCAGGTCAACAATGCCAAGGCCGCCGCGCGCATGTCGACGCAGGGCGACATCCTTATCGACGTCAGCAAGAAACTCACTGAATCGCAGACCATCGTTCGTGACACCGATGCCGCCCACGCCAAAAACATGCTGATCATCGCCACCTTGCTCGCCGTGGCTTTCGGCTTGCTTGCCGCCTGGGCAATCACCCGTCAGATCATCATCCCGCTGAACCAGACCCTGAAAGTCGCCGAGCGCGTGGCTGCCGGCGACCTGACCCACAACCTGGTTTCCCAGCGTCGCGACGAACTCGGCCAATTGCAGCGCTCGATGCAGAGCATGACCCAAGGCCTGCGTGAACTGGTCGGCGGGATCAGCGATGGCGTTACCCAGATCGCCAGCGCCGCTGAAGAACTCTCGGCGGTGACCGAGCAGACCAGCGCCGGGGTCAACAACCAGAAAATCGAGACCGATCAGGTTGCCACGGCCATGAACGAAATGGCCGCCACCGTGCAGGAAGTCGCGCGTAATGCCGAAGAAGCTTCCGAGGCCGCCGTCGCAGCCGACCAACAGGCTCGCGAAGGCGACAAAGTGGTGGGCGAAGCGATCGCGCAGATCGAGCGGCTGGCCGCTGAAGTCGGTCACTCGACCGAAGCCATGGGTGAACTGAAGCGCGAAAGCGACAAGATCGGCAGCGTCCTCGACGTGATCAAGTCGGTAGCGCAACAAACCAACCTGCTGGCCCTCAACGCCGCCATCGAAGCCGCGCGTGCCGGTGAAGCCGGACGTGGTTTCGCGGTAGTTGCCGACGAGGTGCGCAGCCTCGCCCAGCGCACGCAAAAATCCACCGAAGAGATCGAAGAGCTGATCGTCGGCCTGCAAAACGGTACCCAGCAAGTGGCAACGATCATGGACAACAGCCGCACCCTGACCGACAGCAGCGTTGAGCTGACCCGCCGTGCCGGTGGTTCGCTGGAAAGCATTACGCGCACCGTTTCGGCAATTCAGGCGATGAACCAGCAGATTGCGGCAGCGGCCGAGCAGCAGAGCGCGGTGGCGGAAGAGATCAACCGTAGCGTGCTGAATGTGCGGGACGTGTCGGATCAGACATCGGCGGCGAGTGAAGAGACCGCGGCGTCCAGCGTTGAGCTGGCGCGGCTGGGGACGCATCTGCAGATGCTGGTGGGGCGGTTCAAGGTTTGAGGTGATCCGAAAACCTCGATTCATTCAGAATCGAGGTGATGCCTTCGCGAGCAAGCTCGCTCCCACAGGATTTGTGTCGATCACAAAGGTTGTATTCGACCCATTCACTGTGGGAGCGAGCCTGCTCGCGAAGGCTTACTGACAGGCGCTGAAATTACAGAACCTGACGCAAGAAGGCCTGCGCGCGCGGATCCTTCGGTGCATCGAAGAACTCCGCCGGCGCGGCATCTTCCAGCAACTTGCCGTGATCGAAAAACAACACCCGATCCGCCACTTCCCGGGCAAAGCCCATTTCGTGGGTCACGCAGACCATGGTCATGCCTTCCACGGCCAGGTTCTTCATCACGTCCAGCACCTCGCCGACCATTTCCGGGTCGAGCGCCGAGGTCGGCTCATCGAACAGCATGACCTTCGGCTCCATCGCCAGCGCCCGGGCAATCGCCACGCGCTGTTGCTGACCACCGGACAGGCGTGACGGAAATTCGTTGGCCTTCTGCGCAATCCCGACCTTTTGCAGCAACTCCATCGCCTTGGCTTCGCGCTCTTGCTTGCCGCGCTTGCGCACGACTTTCTG
Source organism: Pseudomonas sp. 29 (assembly GCF_002754355.1). Lineage (NCBI taxonomy): Bacteria > Pseudomonadati > Pseudomonadota > Gammaproteobacteria > Pseudomonadales > Pseudomonadaceae > Pseudomonas > Pseudomonas sp. 29. The sequence goes on along the minus strand of NZ_PEEY01000001.1, from coordinate 3,327,583 downwards.
CGCCAGACAGAGGTTTTCCAGCACGGTCATGTGCGGGAACAGGTTGAAATGCTGGAACACCATGCCGACTTCACGGCGGTAGGCGTTGACGTCGGTTTTCGGGTCGGCCAGTTGCAGGCCGTCGATGCTCACCGAGCCGGAATCGAATTCTTCCAGGCCATTGAGGCAGCGCAGGAAGGTCGACTTGCCGGAACCCGACGGGCCGATCACCACCAGCACTTCGCCTTTGGCGACCGTGGTGCTGACGTTATCCACCGCGCGCACCACTTGCCCACGGGTGTCGAAGACTTTTACCAGATCGCGGACTTCAATCACTTTGCGCGAGCCTCCGCTCAAGTCGGCTGGCGATTTTCGACAGCGGCAGGTTGATCAACAGGTACAGACCGGCGACGCAGAACAGGATTTCAAACGGCGAGAACGAGGTGGTGATGACTTCACGGCCGCTTTTCAGCAGCTCGGTGATGGCAATCACCGACACCAGCGAGGTGTCCTTGACCAGACTGATGAATTGCCCGGCCAGCGGTGGCAGCACGCGTTTGAACGCTTGCGGCAACACCACGTGGCGCATCGATTGACCGGCACTCAGACCGAGCGAACGCGCCGCTTCGTTCTGGCCACGGGCAATCGATTGCACGCCGGAGCGGATGATCTCCGCCACGTAGGCGCCAGTGAACAGCGACAGCGCGGCGATCCCGGCGAACTCGCGGGACAGGTTCATCACCGTGCCGATGAAGAAGTAGAAAATGAAGATCTGCACCAGCAACGGCGTACCGCGCACCAGTTCGACGTAGATCGTCGAGAGGTCGCGCAGGGTCGGGTTGTTCGACAGCCGGCAGAGGCCGGTGACCAGACCGATCAGCAAACCCAGGACACCGGAAACCACTGACAGCCAAAGCGTCGTCCACAGCCCCCACAACAGCGGGCCTGCTGCCCAATGCCGAGTCACGCCCACGACGTCACCTTCGGCGACATCGTCGCCCTGAGCGAATTGCAGGCTGTTCTCGTCGACGGTCAGGTGCTGCTCGTCACCGGCGTCATTACGCAGAGTGACTTGCGCGCTGCTGCCCTTGCGCACCAGTTCGGTGACGGTGGAAATGTCGGTGGCACGCTGGGTTTCCTCGGCCTGATAGGCGAAGTACTGCGGCACGCGATTCCAGCGCCATTCGTAGGACATCAGCGACGTCGCGTAATACAACGCGCCCGCGAGGCCGACCAGCACCAGCACGGTGAGGACGTGCCAGGGCCATTGGGCTTTTTTCTGTTTCATTGCAGGTTCCGGATTTTGTGTTGCTCTGGAGGGCCCCTTCGCGAGCAAGCTCGCTCCCACATTGGAATGCATTCCTCTGTGGGAGCGAGCTTGCTCGCGAATGGGGCGACTCGGTCTATCTGACCGGGCTTATTCCATGTCCTTGAGCCACTCGGTGCTCTTGAACCACTTGTCATGGATACGATCGTAGGTGCCGTCTTCGTGGATCTGGTGCAGGAAGTTGTTGATGAAGTTGAGGCTGTCGTAATCGCCCTTCTTCAGACCGAAGGCCAAAGGCTCGTAGGTGAATGGCTTGTCGAGGAACACCAGTTTGCCGGCGCCGACCTTGGTCACCGCAACGACGTTGTACGGCGCGTCGTAGATGAAGGCGTCAGCCTTGCCGTTGACCACGTCGAGCACGGCTTCCTGCTCGTTGTCGTAGCCGTGGTACTTGGCTTTGGAGATGAGCTTCTTGGCGACCATTTCACCGGTGGTGCCAAGCTTGGAGGTGATGCGGTAGTCGGCGCTGTTCAGGTCTTTGTACGACTTGATGGTGCCTTCCAGCTCCTTGCGGATCAGCAGGGTCTGGCCTACAACGATGAACGGTTCGCTGAAGTTCAGGCGCAGGTTACGTTCCTGAGTCAGGGTCATGCCGCTGCCGATCATGTCGAATTTGTCGGTCATCAGCGCCGGGATGATGCCGTCGTAACCGGTGGAAACCAGTTCCAGCTTGACGCCCATGGCCTTGGACATGGCTTTGAGGATGTCGACTTCGAAACCGATGATTTCGCCGCGTTTGTTGGTCATTTCAAACGGCATGTAGGTCGGATCCATACCGACTTTCAACGTGCCGCGCTTGACCGCGTCATCGATTGCGCCAGCCTGCGCCGCATTGACTGCAACCAGTGCCGTGACGCCGACCAGCAGCATCGACAGATACTTCTTCATCTTCAAGTCCCCAAAACCATTGCGTTTGCGGCGCGAAAACCAACAGTGACGGGCAAAAAAGCCCGGGTGCGCCAATTCGGGGACGGATGCTAACGCACTCGTTTTTTTGCACAAGGTTTAATGGACGATTTGTTTAACAATCAAGAGCTACCCCCTCACCCCAGCCCTCTCCCTCTGGGAGAGGGCTGGGGTGAGGGGATTTCGGCGGCCATAAAAAAAACCCGCTGAATCAGCGGGGTTTTTTCATCAGGCCGGCTGAGCCTGCAGGCTAACCGGTTGCAACGGCAGCAACGGCGCATGCGGATCGGCCTTCACCGAAGCGCGCCACGCATCCAGCCACTCGGCATGACCTTCGGCCCAGACCTGCTCATGCAGACGCGCCAGCGCCACAGGGTCGCTAAGCAATTGCAGGCGATCATGGTTGTTCAGCCCGGCTGGGCCAACCTTGATCGCGTGGCGCACACGCTCCTGACGCAACCACTCGATCGGCTCGGCCTGACCATGACGGGAAGTCGCCAGCGAGCACGCCAAAGCGTTCTGCTGAGGATCGACCACCGCGCGGACGAAGCCGTCGTTGAGGGCGTGGTAACGGTTTTCGTGGGTGTACTGGTCGGTTGCCAGCAGCGCCTGCGGCGGATTGTATTCCTCAGGGATGAGGAACAGGCTCTCGTCACGAGACTTCAGGCCCAGACCGACACGGCTGGAGATCACCGACACCGGGATCGACAGCATCAGCGAACCGACGATCGGCACCAGCCACCAGAGAAAGCTCGGGTTCAGCCAGATCACCAGCAGTGCCCAGCAGAAACCCAGCAGGGTCTGCGGACCGTGGCGTTTGACCGCTTCGCTCCAAGGCGTCGAGTCGTCGTCACGTTGCGGCGAATTCCAGGTCGCGGCCCAGCCGAGGAACGCGGCGAGGACGAAACGGGTGTGGAAAATCATCCGCACCGGCGCCAGCAGCATGGAGAACAGCATCTCCAGCAGCATCGACAAGGTCACCTTGAACTTGCCGCCGAACTCTTTCGCGCCCTTGGCCCAGATCAGAATGATGCTCAACAGTTTCGGCAGGAACAGCAGCACGATGGTCGTCGAGAACAGCGCGATCGCCTTGTCCGGGTGCCATTGTGGCCACAGCGGATAGAGCTGTCGCGGTTCGAGGAAGTACTGCGGCTCCATCAGCGTGTTCACCGCCAACAGCGCGGTCGACAACACCAGAAAGAAGAACCACAACGGCGCCGACAGGTACGACATTACGCCCGTCAGGAACACCGCACGGTGCACCGGGTGCATGCCTTTAACCAGGAACAGCCGGAAGTTCATCAGGTTACCGTGGCACCAGCGACGGTCACGCTTGAGTTCGTCGAGCAGGTTTGGCGGCAGTTCTTCGTAGCTGCCCGGCAGGTCGTAGGCAATCCACACGCCCCAACCGGCACGGCGCATCAGCGCGGCCTCAACAAAGTCGTGAGACAGGATCGCACCGGAGAACGCACCTTTACCCGGCAACGGCGCCAGGGCGCAGTGGTCGATAAACGGCTTCATGCGGATGATCGCGTTGTGACCCCAGTAATGGGATTCACCCAACTGCCAGAAGTGCAGACCGGCGGTAAACAGCGGGCCGTAAACGCGGGTGGCGAACTGCTGCATGCGCGCATACAGGGTGTCCATGCCCGACGCACGCGGCGCGGTCTGGATGATCCCGGCGTCCGGCGTGGCTTCCATCAAGCGCACCAGACTGGTCAGGCACTCACCGCTCATCACCGAGTCAGCGTCGAGCACGACCATGTACTTATAGTCACCGCCCCAGCGACGGCAGAAGTCGTCAAGGTTGCCGCTCTTGCGTTTCACACGACGGCGACGACGGCGATAGAAGATCTTGCCGAAGCCTTTGGCTTCGCGGCAGACATCCAGCCAGGCCTGTTGCTCGGCGACACAGATGTCGGTGTCGTTACTGTCGCTGAGAACGAAGAAGTCGAAGCGGTCCAGATCACCGGTGGCAGCGACCGACTCGAACGTCGCCCGCAAACCGGCGAACACACGCGGCACGTCTTCGTTGCAGATCGGCATGACCAGCGCGGTACGCGCGTCTTTGGCAATCGGCTCGTTACCGGCGCTTTTGCCGGAGATACGATATTTATCGTGACCGGTGAGCAACTCGAGGAAGCCCATCAACGCGGTCCAGAAACCCGCCGATACCCAGCAGAACAGAATCCCGAACAGAATCAGGATGCTGGTTTGCAGCGCATACGGCAGCACTTGCGTAGCGGTTTGCAGCAGCGGCTGGTGCAGGACTTCTTCGAGGTCGACGAACGACCAGCCCTGGTACGGCATGATGCCTTTCATGTACCAGCCGGCGACGATGGTCTGGCCAAGCATCAGCAGCAACAGAATGTAGCGACGGATCGAACCGACGGTGCGCCAGCGCGCGGCCGGCAGGACGTTTTCGTCCTTTGGCGGCTGCGGCGGATTGGTGCGACCGGTCATACGGCGCCAGCCACGCACCAGAATATTGGTGCGCCACGGCTCCGGCACGACCTTGGTCCGACGGATCGGCGGCGTTGCCTTCATGCTGACGCGACCGCTGGCGTCGAGCACCAGCATCTCCGCGTCTTCAAGATCTTCGGCGGTGCTGAGGATCAGGCGCTTGCCCACCGAAGCCTGGGCGGCCTCGGCAGGTGCGTCGAACGTTGAAGACGACAGGCGTTCATGCAGCTCGCTGAACGACTGGCAGCCCGCGAGTTCCGCGCGCTGCTCGTCGGTCATCGGCAGATGCGCCAGATACTCGGACAGAGTCTCTGGCTGTACTTGAGAGTTACTCATCGGCAGGCAACTGATAGCTCCAGGTCTCGGTCAGGACTTCTTCAGTCGGTGCCGATTCCGGTGTGGCTGGGGCCGCGTCCGCAGCGGCTGGCTGCTTGGCGTCTTTATTAGCCTTGTCCTTGGCATCTGCAGCTGGCTTGGCGTCGGCCTGTTTGGCCTCGGCGGCCTTGGCTTCCTTGTCGAGTTTCTCTTGTTGCTTGGCGGCAACCTTGTCGGCCTTGGCGACGGACGAGTTGGACGCCGGCACCGATTTCGCCAGATCAGCAGTCACGACTGGCTGAACCAGGGCGGCACGCATCTCGGTCGACTTGCTCGCGTCCTTGATCTTCATGCGCAAGGTCAAACGCCAGCCCTTGGTTTCCGGGTTGTAGCGCACGCTGTTCTCGACCAGCTCGGCGTTGTCGCCGACGCTGACCTGACTGCGTACGTCAGCATCCGGAGTCAGTGCAGCCAGCGACGGACCTTCGAAGTCGACCAGGTAGGCAACGCTGCCATCCGGCTGACGGATCAGGTTCGATTGCTTGACGTCACCGGTCGAACGCAGAGTCTGCGAAACCCAGGCGCTGTCCGGCGCATGAATCGCCGCTTCGTCCATGGTCCAGTGCATGCGGTAGGCGAAGTCCAGCGGCTGACCCGGCTCCGGCATTTTTTCCGGGCTCCAGAACGCAACGATGTTGTCGTTGGTTTCGTCGGCGGTCGGAATTTCTACCAGATCAACGGTGCCTTTGCCCCACTCGCCCTTCGGCTCGATCCAGGCGCTTGGGCGCTTGTCGTAGCGATCGTCGAGGTCTTCGTAGTGACTGAAGTCGCGGCCACGCTGCAGCAGACCGAAACCACGCGGGTTCTCGACGCTGAAGTTGCTCACGGCCAAATGTTTCGGGTTGTTCAACGGACGCCAGATCCACTCGCCGTTGCCGGCATGGATCGACAGACCGCTGGAGTCGTGCAGTTCACGACGGTAGTTGAGGACTTTCGACGGCTGGTTGGCGCCGAACAGGAACATGCTGGTCAGCGGTGCGATACCCAGCTTGCCGACCTTGTCACGCAGGAACATCTGCGCTTTGACGTCGACAATGGTGTCGCTGCCCGGACGCAGGATCAGACGGTAGGCACCGGTAGCGCGCGGCGAATCCAGCAGGGCGAAGATCACCAGGTGCTTATCGCCCGGCTTCGGCTGTTGAATCCAGAACTCGCGAAAGCGCGGGAACTCTTCACCCGACGGCAGCGCGGTATCAATCGCCAGGCCACGGGCCGAGAGGCCGTAGGTGTGGCCCTTGCCGACAACGCGGAAGTAACTCGCGCCGAGCATGGTCATGATTTCGTCTTGCTTGTCGGCCTTGTTGATCGGGTACAGCACACGGAAACCGGCATAACCCAGTTGTTCAGTGGCTTTCGGATCGAATTTCAGGTCGCCGAAATCAAAGCGGGTCGGATCGTATTTGATCTCTTCGACGGTGTTCGCTGTGATTTCGTTGATTTTCACCGGTGTATCGAAGTGCATACCCTGGTGATAGAAGGACAGTTTGAACGGGGTCTTCTGATCAGCCCACTCAGCCTTTTCGGTGAGGAAGCGGATTTTCTGATAGTCCGCGAACTTCATGTCGCGGAATTCGTTCGGCAGGTTGCTGCGCGGGGCTTCGAACTTCTGCCCGGCCAGCTCTTTGGCCTTGGCCGATACATCGTCAAGATTGAACGCCCAAAGCTGACCGGCGCTGAGCAGGCACAGGAGCGCCGAACCCGCTACCAGGGCACTTCGCATGCGTTTGGCAGACATTTTTGCTGCATTACAGGGACTAACAATCACGAGCAACCCTCGCCGAAAACAGATCAAAAAACCAACGGCCAGATGAAGTGCCTGTGAGGCTTTCGGCAGTGAAAAGCCGACCTTCCAGAGCACCCTTGCCAAGTTGGCGAGCATTGTTCCGACTCCGCTTGGGCAAAATGATTCCCCAATCGGATCCAGACAAGTCTCTACCTAAGTCAAAAATGAATCAGCGAACGCTGATCCCAGTGCGCGCGATTATCTAGTAGCCCGCATGACAACGCATCAGGGGTAACAAAGTATTTATCGCGAAAACACCCTAAAAACAGTCGAAATTTCCTAAAAAGGTGTTTCAAGCGCTTTCAGGTCTGTAACAAAAAGGTAACCGGGCCATCGTTGACCAAATGCACCTGCATATCGGCGCCGAATCTACCTGATGCCACAGTGCCATGCACCTGTTTCGCACTGCTCAATAGATAGTCGAACAATTCCTCGCCCAAAGCCGGAGGCGCGGCCGTCGAAAAGCTCGGGCGCAACCCGCTTTTGGTGTCGGCCGCGAGGGTGAACTGCGAGACCAGCAGCAACCCACCGCCGACATCGGCGAGGGACAAGTTCATCTTGCCCTCCGCGTCACTGAATACCCGATAGTTAAGCAGTTTATGCAGAAGTTTGTCGGCACTGGTGCGCGTGTCGTCGGGTTCGACCGCCACCAGCACCAGCAAACCGTGATCTACCGCGCCAACCACCTCACCGGCGACTTCAACCCGCGCACCGCGTACGCGCTGTAACAGCCCTTTCATGCTTCTTCAGGCGGCAGGTCGAGCAGGCGTCGAGCCATGTTGCCCGCGGCGCGTACCAGTGCATCGGTGATGCCCGGTTCAGAGGCCGCGTGGCCGGCATCACGGATCACCTGCAGTTCGCTGTTCGGCCAGGCCTGGTGCAATTCCCAGGCGTTGTCGAGCGGGCAAATCACGTCGTAACGGCCGTGAATGATCACACCCGGCAAATGGGCGATCTTGCCCATGTCGCGGATCAGCTGGTTCGGCTCAAGGAAGGCATTGTTGGTGAAGTAATGGCACTCGATCCGCGCAATCGACAGCGCACGCTGCGGTTCGGAGAAGCGATCGACCACCAACGGGTTCGGCCGCAGGGTTGCAGTACGACCTTCCCAGGTCGACCAGGCTTTGGCCGCGTGCATCTGGGCGATCTGGTCGTTGCCGGTCAGGCGCTTGTGGAATGCACTGAGCAGGTCATCGCGCTCGTCCAGCGGAATTGGCGCGATGTAGTCCTGCCAGTAATCAGGGAACAGACGGCTGGCCCCCGCCTGATAGAACCATTCGATTTCCTGTGGGCGGCAGAGAAAGATCCCGCGCAGGATCAGACCGTGCACACGTTCCGGGTGGGTTTGTGCGTAAGCCAGCGCCAGGGTCGAACCCCACGAACCGCCAAACAGCACCCATTTATCGATGCCCAGGTGTTTGCGGATGCGCTCAAGGTCGGCGACCAGATCCCAAGTGGTGTTGTTTTCCAGGCTGGCGTGCGGCGTGGAGCGTCCGCAACCACGCTGGTCGAAGGTGACAATGCGATAGAGGTTCGGATCGAAATAGCGACGGCTCTGCGCGTCGCAACCGGCGCCGGGGCCGCCATGGATGAACACAACCGGCAAACCCTCCGGTGAACCGCTTTCGTCGACGTACAGCGTATGGGTGTCATCGACAGCCAGATCGTGCCGGGCGTGAGGTTTGATCTGCGGAAACAAAGTCTGCATTGCGCGCTCCGTAAGGGGTCGAGGTCATCCCTGGGGGGACTTCTATTATTCTGCCGTTGGGCATCATAAACCCGATTTACGTCAATGAGCATGTCCTTGGCGCTTCGAAATACGATGAAAATCAATGGACACAATAATGTCTGCTCAGGACGACCTGGTCTGCCAGCAATGCTTTCAAACTATAAGCTCTCTTAAACCAACCATTTGCGTATAAAAACAACAGCACCTATCACACTAACACCTCCGCAACAACTGTCAGACTTATCAGTAGACACTTCATACTCAGCCAACTTTAATCATGTCACTCAACAACTGTTTTAACTGACAGGATAAAAATGGATGCCCTATGAATACGCCAAACGACCAAGCCCTTGCCAAAGAGTTTTTTACCGCCACGCTATTTTATCCAAAGGAAGAGAAAGCATTCAAAGCCAGCAATGTAAGTATTACTGATGATACTACGGAGTCAGGTGTGAAGTGCTGGACAATCACGGCATCTGAGTACACCAAAGATGAAAAGGACGGCACCGTTGAAATCCACACTCTCTTACTCTATATAAAAAAGGCCAGCGCCGACCACTCGTTCAACGGCAAGACCGCTCTGGGTCCGGCATTGGCCTTCCCGGACTTCAAGGAAGACAGCGCAGGCTACTACATACTCAAAGACAGCCCGGACGATCAGGATGATGACTTTGATTCCATCCTCGACTCACCTGGAACTGAAGGTGAACTTACCTATTCCCAAACCCCCGATAGCAAGTTCTACATGGGCTCCTTTAGTTTTATTGTAAAAAACCCGGATAACACACAGCACACTATAAAAGGTGAATTCAATATCAGGAACGCCGCCGCATATGTTATTTAAAATACAAGGTCGGTATTTGCTGTAGTCCCGCCCCCTCATTTGGCAGTGGAATAATGATCGCGCTTTTGCGCGCGATCATTACACATTGGATCAACAGGTGCCTTTCCCCCAATTTAGCAGGCCTTGCAAAAACTCCTTGAGCACCACCCGCGTCGGCTCGGCCAGATCGGCGCGATAGCGGAACGGTTCGAACTCTTCCATGTAGGTGCTCTGGCACAACTCCAGTTGCACGGCGTGGATGTTCTCGGCCGGGTTGCCGTAATGACGGGTGATGTGGCCACCCTTGAAGCGTCCGTTGAGCACGTGGCTGTATTGGTCGTGACGCGCGCAGATCGCTTCAAGTTGCGTGGCCAATTGCGGATCACAACTGGCGCCGTTGAAGGTGCCGAGGTTGAAGTCCGGTAGTTTGCCGTCGAACAGGTGCGGGATGATCGAGCGGATCGAGTGCGCGTCGAACAGCAGCGCGTAGCCGAATTCGGCTTTCAATCGCGCCAGTTCTTCCTGAAGCGTGCGGTGGTACGGCGTCCAGATCTGTTCCAGGTAAGTTGCGCGTTCTTCTTTCGACGGCTCGTGCCCTTCGCGGAACAACGGGATGCCATCGAACAGCGTCGCAGGGTATAGCCCGGTGGTGGCACCGGCGTACAGCGGTTTGTCGTCGGACGGGCGATTCAGGTCAATCACAAAACGCGAATACTCGGCGGCCAAGGTGCTGGCGCCCAGTTCTTCAGCAAAATCGTAAAGCTGCGGGATGTGCCAATCGGTATCCGGCAGGCTTTTCGCGTCCGGGATCAGCCCGGCCGCCACCGCCGGGGTCAGGCGCACACCGGCATGCGGCATGCTGATCAGCAGCGGCACGCGACCTTGTTTGAAGTTCAGAACCTTATCCACAACCGCTCTCCTACAGATTTGATTCGACGCCGTGACGCACGACGCGTTTATCCAGATCACCACCGAGCCAATAAGCCAGATCCGCCGGGCGATCGATTTGCCAAGCAACAAAGTCCGCGACCTTGCCGACTTCCAGCGAACCGTGGGTGTCGGCCATGCCCAGCGCTTGTGCGGCGTGAATGGTCGCGCCGGCCAGGGCTTCTTCCGGGGTCATGCGCAAACAAGTGCAGGCCATGTTCAGCATCAGGCGCAGCGACAGCGCCGGCGAGGTGCCGGGGTTGAGATCGCTGGCAATGGCGATCTTCACCTTGTGCTTGCGCAGGGCGTCCATCGGCGGCAATTGGGTTTCACGCAGGAAGTAGAATGCGCCCGGCAGCAGCACCGCGACGGTGTCGGCTTCGGCCATGGCGATGGCGTCGGCTTCGTCCATGAATTCCAGGTGATCGGCGGACAGCGCCTTATAGCGCGCGGCGAGGCTGGAGCCGTGCAGCGACGACAGTTGCTCGGCGTGCAGTTTCACCGGCAGGCCGAGTTTTTGTGCGGCGATGAACACACGCTCGACCTGCTCTGGCGAGAACGCCAGGTATTCGCAGAAAGCGTCCACGGCGTCGACCAGCCCTTCGGCAGCCAGCGCGGGGAGCATCTCCGTGCAGATCAGATCGATGTAATCGTCGGCGCGATCCTTGTATTCCGGCGGCAACGCGTGGGCCGCGAGGCAGGTGCTGCGCACGCTGATCGGCAGCTCTTTCTGTAAACGGCGGATGACGCGAAGGATCTTGCGCTCGTTGGCCAGGTCGAGGCCGTAGCCGGATTTCATTTCGACCGTGGTCACGCCATCGCGCATCAGGCTGTTCAGGCGTTTCGCGGCGCTGGCGAACAGCTCGTCCTCAGTGGCTTCGCGCGTCGCGCGCACGGTGCTGGCGATGCCGCCGCCCGCCGCTGCGATCTCCGCGTAGCTGACCCCTTGCAGACGTTTTTCGAATTCACCGCTGCGGTTGCCACCGAACACCGTGTGGGTGTGGCAGTCGATCAGACCGGGGGTGACCCAGGCGCCCTGCAGGTCATTGACCGCCGGGTATTCGCCGGACGGCAATTGATTGCGCGGGCCGATCCACTCGATGTGCGCACCGGACGTCACGATGGCCGCATCTTCGATGATCGAGTAGACGCCCTGCGCCATGGTTGCGACGTGGCAGTGTTGCCAGAGGGTTTTCACTGTTGGCCTCCGTTGGGGCTGGTTTGGTGGGTGGCCCTGAAAAGCCCCTCACCCTAGCCCTCTCCCGGAGGGAGAGGGGACTGACCGGGTTGTTCTGTCGAATTACATCGACCTGAAAATCCTGTGCCGAACTCAGGCACTGAAAAACTTGAAGATCGGCTCCCTGCTCTCGCCTGGAAGAAGCAGGACTGACCGTTTTGTTCTGTCGAGGTACATCGACCTGAAAATCCTGTGCCGAACTCAGGCACTGAAAAACTTGAAGATCGGCTCCCTGCTCTCGCCTGGAAGAAGCAGGACTGACCGTGTTGTTCTGTCGAGGTACATCGACCTGAAAATCCTGTGCCGAACTCAGGCTTTGACAACCACGAAGATCGGCTCCCTTCCCCCTCTCCCCCTGGGGGAGAGGGCTGGGGTGAGGGGGATCGATTTCACTAACAACAAAGCTCCCCCTGAAAGCTTACAAACTAGGCAAAAGCTTCGCCGAAACCAGCTCAGTCAAACACCGCGAAGCCAGCAGTTCAGTCGCCGCATTGATGTCCGGCGCAAAGAACCGATCCTTCTCATAAAACGGCACTTCCTTGCGCAAAATCGCCCGCGCCTGTTCCAGCTTCGCCGAAGTCTTCAGACCGTTACGCAGATCCAGACCCTGCACCGCGGCCAGCCATTCCACCGCGAGAATCCCACGGGTGTTTTCAGCCATTTCCCACAGACGCTTGCCGGCCGCCGGGGCCATCGATACATGGTCTTCCTGGTTAGCCGAGGTCGGCAAACTGTCGACCGAATGCGGATGCGACAACGCCTTGTTCTCACTGGCCAGTGCGGCTGCAGTCACCTGCGCAATCATGAAGCCGGAGTTCACCCCGCCATTGGCGACGAGGAATGGCGGCAGTTGCGACATGTGTTTATCCATCATCAGCGAAATACGACGCTCGCTCAGCGAGCCGATTTCGGCGATAGCCAGCGCCATGTTGTCAGCGGCCATGGCCACCGGTTCGGCGTGGAAGTTGCCCCCGGAAATCACGTCGCCTTCAGCGGCAAACACCAACGGGTTGTCGGAAACGGCGTTGGCTTCAACAGCCAAAACCTCTGCGGCCTGACGGAACTGCGTCAGGCAAGCGCCCATGACTTGCGGCTGGCAGCGCAACGAATACGGATCCTGAACCTTTTCGCAGTTCTGGTGCGAGTCGGAGACTTCACTGCGTTCACCGAGCAGATCGCGGTAAGCGGCAGCAGCGTCGATCTGACCTTTCTGGCCACGAGCCGCGTGAATGCGTGCATCGAACGGCGAACGCGAACCCAATACCGCTTCAACCGTCAGACCGCCCAGCGCCAGTGCACCAGCGAACAAATCTTCACCTTCAAACAGACCACGCAACGCAAACGCGGTGGAGACCTGAGTGCCGTTGAGCAGCGCCAGGCCTTCTTTCGCGGCCAGTGTCAGCGGGGTCAGGCCAGCAACTTTCAGCGCTTCGGTGGCTTCCATCCACTCGCCCTTATAGCGCGCCTTGCCCTCACCGAGCAGCACCAGCGACATGTGCGCCAACGGCGCCAGATCGCCCGAAGCACCTACCGAACCTTTCAACGGAATGTGCGGATAAACCTCGGCGTTGATCAGCGCGATCAGCGCATCGATCACCACTCGGCGAATGCCGGAGAAACCACGGCTGAGACTGTTGACCTTGAGCACCATGACCAGACGCACCAACTCATCGCTGATCGGCACGCCAACACCGGCGGCGTGGGACAACACCAGCGAGCGCTGCAGATTCTCGAGGTCTTCGCTGGCAATGCGGGTCGAGGCCAGCAGGCCGAAACCGGTGTTGATGCCGTAGGCGGTGCGATTCTCGGCGAGGATCTGCTCGACGCAGGCAACACTGGCTTCGATCTGCTGCGATGCGCTGTTATCGAGAGTCAGCTTAACCGGGTTCTGGTAGACGTCACGCAGTTGGGCCAGGCTCAGTTGGCCGGGAATCAGGTTCAGCGCAGTCATTTTGTGCTCCTTTTGAGAGTTTGTTATTAACTCGCCAGACGCTCCGGAGATGTCCGTTGTCCGTCGCGTCTCGCCTTTTGGGGAGTCGCGCCTTGGCACGCTGGCGTGGGTATTGGTCAGTGCAAATTCGGTAAAACGTTGTGCGGCAGATTCTGGGTTTTCAACACGCTCGCAGCGGCAGCGATGTCCGGCGCCAGCCAGCGATCCTGATCGTAGGCCGGGACTTTTTCGCGCAGCAGTCGCCAAGCGACATCGGTGCCGGCGCCAAAGCGCTGTTCCTTGAGAAACTCAAACGCCTGCGCCGCCAGCAGGTACTCAATGGCGAGAATCTGCGTGCAGTTTTCCAGCGCGCGATGCAGCTTGAGCGCGGCGTTGGTGCCCATGCTCAAGTGATCTTCCTGCAGGCCCGAAGTGATGTAGTTATCGAGTACCGCCGGTTGCGCCAATTGGCGGTTTTCCGCACACAGCGATGCGGCGACGTATTGCACGATCATCATCCCGGAGTTCACCCCCGGATTGGCCACCAGAAACGCCGGCAGACCGCTGACGTGCGGGTTCACCAAACGGTCGAGGCGACGCTCGGCAATCGAGCCGATTTCGGCCATGGCAATCGCCAGCAGATCGGCTGCCATTGCCACCGACTGACCGTGCGGGTTGGCTTGCGACATCACCCGGAAGTTGTCCGGCGTGCCGAGCAACAGTGGGTTGTCGGTGCAGCCGTTGAGCTCGGCCTCGACCTGTTTGATCGCATGCTCCAGTTGATCGCGCGCGGCGCCATGCACCTGCGGAATCGAACGAATGCTCAGCGCATCCTGAGTGCGAATGCCTTTGCTCGAGGCGATCACTTCGCTGCCATCAAGCAACGCACGCAGATTGATACCCACTTGCTGCATGCCCGGATGCGGTTTCAGCGCGATGATCTCAGCATCGAACGCATCGATCTGGCCGCGCTGGGCTTCGAAACTCATGGCGCCGATGACGTCGGCCCACTGCAGCAGCCGCGTCGCATCGGCAATCGCCAGGCAACTGAGGCCGGTCATGCACGGCGTGCCGTTGACCAGACACAAACCGTCCTTCGCGCCGAGTTGCACCGGTTGCAGGCCTTCTTCGGCCAACGCCTGTTGTGCGGAAACAACCTGGCCGCGATAGCTGACATTGCCGACGCCGAGCAACGCAATGCCGATGTGCGCCATGTGCGTCAGATAACCCACCGAACCTTGCGACGGCACTTGCGGAGTGATGCCGCGATTGAGCAGCGCCAGCAGGCCTTCGACGACCCGGCGATGGATGCCGGATTTGCCGTGGCTGTAGTTGTGAATCGCCGCGCAGATGATCGCGCGAGTCTGCTCATCGGGCAGCACCGGGCCGACGCCGCAGGCATGGCTAAGCAAGGTGTTGCGCGAGAGCTGGCTGAGCTGCTCGTCTTTGAGCGAGACGTTGGACAAACCGCCCAGGCCGGTGTTGACGCCATAGGCACGTTCGCCGCTTTCGACGATGCGCTGGACGATGCCTTGGGCGTTTTCGATGCGCGCCCAGGTGTCGCTGGACAGCTCAAGTTGAGCGCCGTGACGAGCGACGGCGACCACGTCCTGCCAACGCAAGGGGCTGCCTGTGATAACGATTTTTTCAGCCTGGGACATCTAAAACCTCAACCGTAATATTGATGCAGCTCTGCCGGCCCTTTCGCGAGCAAGCTCGCTCCCACATTGGAATGCAGTCTCCTGTGGGAGCGAGCTTGCTCGCGAAGGGGCCGGCAGCCTCACCGCAAGTCTGTTAAACCACCGCCGCCCGCCGCTGCACAAACCGGTCAACGTACTCATCAGCCGGCGAATGCAGGATCTCTCTCGGCGTACCAACCTGAATCAACTTCCCATCCTTGAGAATCGCAATGCGGTTGCCGATACGCACCGCCTCATCGAGGTCGTGAGTGATGAAGACGATGGTCTTGTGCAGGGTCTTTTGCAGTTCCAGCAACTGGTCCTGCATTTCCGCCCGGATCAGTGGATCCAGCGCACTGAACGCCTCATCCATGAGGATGATGTCGGTGTCCGCCGCCAAGGCTCGAGCCAGGCCGACACGCTGGCGCATGCCGCCAGAGAGCTGGTGCGGATATTTGTTTTCGTAGCCTTTGAGGCCCACGGTGTTGATCCAGTGCAGCGCGCGTTCCGAGCACATTTGCTTGCTCTCGCCACGCACTTTCAGGCCGTAGGCGACGTTGTCGAGCACGCTCTTGTGCGGCAGCAGGCCGAAGCTCTGGAACACCATGCTGATCTTGTGCCGGCGAAATTCGCGCAGGGCATCCATGTCGTATTGCAGGATGTCCACGCCGTCGACGAGGATCGCGCCGCTGGTCGGGTCGATCAGCCGGTTGAAGTGGCGCACCAGCGTCGATTTGCCGGAGCCGGACAGGCCCATGATCACGAAGATCTCGCCGGTGCCGATGCTCAACGACAGGTCGTTAACGCCGACCACGCAACCGGTCTCGCTCAGCACCTGATCCTTGGTCTTGCCCTGGCCGACCATGGCCAGTGCATCCTTGGCGCGGTTGCCGAAAATCTTGAAGACGTTTTTGACTTCGATCTTGCTCACGGTTGCGTTGCTCATTTGCTCACCTCATGCCGTGGCCGACCGTACGCCTGAGTAATGCGGTCGATGACCACTGCGAGAATCACGATCGCCAGACCGGCCTCAAGGCCACGCCCGACGTTGAGGGTCTGAATCCCCACCAACACATCTTCACCGAGGCCACGGGCACCGATCATCGAGGCAATCACCACCATCGACAGGGCCATCATGGTGGTCTGGTTGATCCCGGCCATGATGCTCGGCAGGGCCAGCGGCAATTGCACGCCGAACAGTTGCTGCCAGCGGTTGGCGCCGAACGCGTTGATCGCTTCCATCACTTCGCCGTCGACCTGGCGAATACCCAGATCAGTCAGGCGAATCAGCGGCGGCGCGGCGTAGATTACCGTGGCGAAAATCGCCGGGACCTTGCCCAGACCGAACAGCATCAGCACCGGGATCAGATACACGAAGCTGGGCATGGTCTGCATGATGTCGAGCAGCGGCATCAGCACCGAACGCAGGCGATTGCTGCGCGCCGAGAGAATCCCCAGCGGGATGCCGATCAGCACCGAAATGATCGTCGCGACCATCATCAGCGCCAGCGTCTGCATAAGCTTGTCCCACAGGCCAACGGCGCCGACGAGGAACAGCAGACCGACGATGACTGCCGTGGTCACCACTTTGCGCGTGGCGTGCCAGGCAACCACACCGACGATGGCCAGCATCAACCACCACGGCGCGGCACGCAGCAGGCCTTCGAGGTTGACGATGGCCCACAGCAGCGTATCGGAGATGTGGCGGAACACATCTCCGTAGTTGGTGACCAGCGAATCGACCCAACCGTTGACCCAGTCGGCGATGGAAAAGGTAAAGCTTTCGGGAAACATAAGCGGCTCTCAATCAGAAATCTCAATCAAGCGATTACGGCATATCTCCCGGCCAGCCTCACGATTGACCGGGAGGTATCGACCTACAGCGCCGCGTCGATTTTCTTGGCTGCGTCTGCACTGACCCACGCATGCCAGACCTCAGGATGTTCCTTGAGGAAGATTTTCGCCAGTTTTGGCGACTCGATACGTTCCTTGGCCATGCGGCCCAGGTTCTGGTTCAGCAGGTCGATCGGCAGGTTGACCTTTTCCAGCACGGCGACCAGTTCCGGGGCCTCGTCGTGGAAGGTTTTCGACAGACCGACCTTGATGCTTACGGTCTTGTCGACGCCGGGTTTTTCTTCCAGTTTCACCGCGTCGATCTGGCCCATCAGCGGGGTTGGCGACCAGTAGTAGAACAGGATCGGCTCGCCGCGCTTGTAGCTCGACAGCACCGCCGCATCGAGCGCCGGGCCGGTGCCCGGACGGAAGTTGGTGTAGCTGCTTTCCAGACCGTAGCTTTTGAGCATTTCGCTGTTGTCCAGCTCGCAGGTCCAGCCGGCAGGGCAGTTATAGAAACGGCCCTTGGATGGCTCTTCGGCGTCCTTGAACACGGCGGCGTATTTGCCCAGATCGGCGATGTTTTTCAGGTCTGGGGCTTTGGCTTCCAGCTTGCGTTTGGTGTCGCCTTCGATCACGTATCGCGGCACATACCAACCTTCCACGGCGCCGACGATCGGCGCACCGACACCGACGACCTTGCCGGCCTTCTCGGCCTTGTTCCAGACCTCGCTGCGGCCGACCCACTCTTCGGCGAACACTTGAATATCGTTGCTGCTCAAGGCGTTCTCCATGGTGATGGAGTTGCCCGGCAGGCTGTCGGTCTTGCAGTCGTAACCTTTCTCCAGCACCACTTGCAGCACGTCGGTCAGCAGCATGCCGCTTTCCCAGTTCAGGCCGGCGAATTTCACCGGTTTACCCGATTCGCACCAGCCAGCGGCTTGGGTCGCACCGGCACTGGCCAGCAGGCCCATGGACAGCAGTGTGGTGAGCAGGGTCTTGTTCGATTTCATTGTTTCGACGCTCCTAATCATGAATTGGCTTACGGCAGTCAAGAGGCATCCAGCCCTGTCCACGTCCAATCAGGCCTGCGCCGCAGCGCGCCCGGCCCCACTTTTTTCAGGTGGTACAACGCTGTTCTGCTCGACCGGCAGAATCAGTTGATCAGGTACCGCGCTGTGCCATTTTTTTGCACACACGTAGTAGACGGCAGCCGGCAGCACCAGACCGATGATCCAGGAAATGTCCACATCACCGAGGGCCGCCACCAGCGGGCCGGTGTAGAACTTGGTGGAGATGAACGGCAACTGCACCAGCACACCGAACACATAGACGCTGATGCCGAGCAGGTTCCAGCGCCCGTAGCGACCGTTCGGATTGGCCAGCGCCGGCACGTCATAGCGCTCGCGGGTGATGCAGTAGTAATCCACCAGGTTGATCGCGCTCCACGGGGTGAAGAACGCGAGCAGGAACAGGATGAAAGACTTGAACGCACCGAGGAACGAGTGCTGACCAAGCAGTGCAATCAGGGTCGCTGCGCCGACAATCACCAGCACGAACACCAGACGCTGCATGCGCGTAACGGTCAGGTGGCCTTTGAAACCACTGATGATGGTCGCGATGCACATGAAGCTGCCGTAGGAGTTCAGCGTCGAGATGGTCACCTTGCCGAACGCGATGCTGAAGTACAGCAGCGCAGCGGTGGCACCGGTGCCGCCCAGACCGACGATGTAAGCAACTTCATGACCGGCGAACTGGCCGTTGGCCGAAGCCGCAGCGAACACGCCGAGGATCATCGCCACTTGCGCGCCGACCACTGAACCAGCACCGGCGGCGAAGAAGGTTTTTACCGCCGAGGTGTTGCTCGGCAGGTAACGGGAATAGTCAGCCACGTAGGGGCCGAAAGCGATCTGCCAGGAGGCCGCGAGCGACACCGCGAGGAGGAAGCTGCTCCAGCTGAAATGACGAATTTGCAGAAGTGCGCCGACGTCGGTCTGGCTCATCAGGCGCCAGAACAGGAAGACGAAAGCGATCACGCCAATCACGCTGGCAACACGGCCGATCCAGTGGATCACCCGATAACCGAGCACCGTCACCAGCACGATGACGCTGGCAAAAATCAGGATGCCGACGCTGTCACTGACGTTAAACAACTGGCCCAACGCTTGACCGGAAAGCACGGTGCCCGTCGCGGTGAAACCCAGGTACATCAGGCACACCAGCACAATCGGGATTGCCGCGCCGTAAACGCCAAACTGCACGCGACTGGAAATCATCTGCGGCAGACCCAGTTTCGGCCCTTGCGCAGCGTGCAACGCCATCACCCCGCCGCCGAGCAATTGACCGATCAACAGACCAATCAACGACCAGAACACATCACCGCCCAGCACCACGGCCAGGGCCCCAGTGACAATCGCGGTGATTTGCAGATTCGCACCCATCCACAGGGTGAACTGGCTAAACAGACGACCGTGTCTTTCCGCTTCCGGGATGTAGTCGATCGAACGCCTCTCGATCAACGGTTTGTTGCCTGCACGATCGGTGTTAACAGCCATGATTCAACCTCTGTGGATTGTTTTAATAGTTCACTGAGCTTCGGTAGTGCTGCTTTTCTGTGGGAGCGAGCTTGCTCGCGAATAGGCCAGCACAGTCAACATCTGTGCTGGCTGACAGATTGCTTTCGCGAGCAAGCTCGCTCCCACATAAAGCCAAAGCGTGTTACTTACCGCCGGTAATCATCGGCAGGTTCAGCCCCTGTTCCTTGGCGCAGTCGATGGCGATCTGGTAACCGGCATCGGCGTGACGCATGACACCGGTGGCCGGGTCGTTGTGCAGTACGCGCGCAATACGCTCGGCCGCTTCGTCCGTACCGTCGCAAACAATCACCATGCCCGAGTGCTGCGAGAAGCCCATGCCGACGCCGCCGCCGTGGTGCAGGGAAACCCAGGTCGCGCCGCTCGCGGTGTTCAACAGAGCGTTGAGCAGTGGCCAGTCGGACACAGCGTCGGAACCGTCCTGCATCGATTCGGTTTCACGGTTCGGGCTAGCGACCGAGCCGGAGTCGAGGTGGTCGCGACCGATCACGATCGGCGCCGACAGCTCGCCGCTGCGGACCATTTCGTTGAAGGCCAGACCGAGCTTGGCGCGCAGGCCCAAACCAACCCAGCAGATACGTGCCGGCAGCCCCTGGAAGCTGATGCGCTCGCGGGCCATGTCCAGCCAGTTGTGCAGATGGGCGTCGTCGGGGATCAGCTCTTTGACCTTGGCGTCGGTTTTGTAGATGTCTTGTGGATCGCCCGACAGCGCCGCCCAACGGAACGGGCCGATGCCACGGCAGAACAGCGGACGGATGTAGGCCGGTACGAAACCCGGAAAGTCGAAGGCGTTTTCGACGCCTTCTTCCTGCGCCATCTGACGGATGTTGTTGCCGTAGTCGAAGGTCGGAATGCCTTGCTTCTGGAATTCCAGCATCGCTTTGACGTGCACCGCCATCGACTGCTTGGCGGCTTTGATCACAGCGGCCGGTTCGGTCTTGGCGCGGGCGCGGTATTCGTCCCAGGTCCAGCCCGCCGGCAGGTAACCGTTGAGCGGATCGTGGGCGCTGGTCTGGTCGGTGACCATGTCCGGGCGTACGCCGCGCTTGACCAGTTCCGGGAGGATTTCTGCGGCGTTACCCAGCAGCGCGATGGAAATCGCTTTACCTTCTTTGGTGTATTTGTCGATGCGCGCCAGGGCGTCGTCGAGGTCTTTGGCCTGCTCGTCGACGTAACGGCTTTTCAGGCGGAAATCGATGCTGACTTGTTGGCATTCGATGTTCAGCGAGCAAGCGCCGGCGAGGGTTGCCGCCAGAGGTTGTGCGCCGCCCATGCCACCGAGGCCAGCGGTCAACACCCACTTGCCGGTGAGGTTGTCGTTGTAGTGCTGGCGACCGGCTTCAACGAAGGTTTCGTAGGTGCCTTGAACGATGCCCTGGCTGCCGATGTAGATCCAGCTGCCCGCGGTCATCTGGCCGTACATGGCCAGGCCTTTGGCGTCGAGCTCATTGAAGTGTTCCCAGCTCGCCCAGTGCGGGACGAGGTTGGAGTTGGCGATGAGTACACGCGGGGCGTTGCTGTGGGTCTTGAACACGCCGACCGGCTTGCCGGATTGCACCAGCAGGGTCTCGTCGTCATTCAGGTTGGTCAGGCTCTCGACGATTTTGTCGTAGCACTCCCAGTTACGCGCGGCGCGACCGATACCACCGTAAACCACCAGCTCTTTCGGGTTCTCGGCGACTTCCGGGTCAAGGTTGTTCATCAGCATGCGCAGCGGCGCTTCAGTCAGCCAGCTCTTGGCGGTCAGCTTATTACCGCGGGCAGCGCGGATCTCGACGTTACGAAACTTTGTAGGCTTATTGTCAGTCACGAAAAAGACTCCTCAGCGATCAATTCAAACCAACCCTGGCAGTGGGCAAGCAGCCTGTGCGCTTCGCTGCGCGACAAGCGAATCAGTGGACGCTGCGGAGAGTCTCGAACAACTCATACGCATACGTCTTTACTTGTACATACAAGCATATGCAATCAAGCGGCCAACTTGTTGGAGGGGTGTTCAAGAAAAATCCTGGGCACGGCTGGAGGGCGCCTGAATCAAGGGTTCGGGCGTGGATGAAATTTTTTCGTGGGGATGATTCAGGGCGACGGGACTTTGTTACGTGAGCGTGGTTTTGCGCCACGCTGGGGCGTTCGGTAACAAGTTGGTGCGTGGGTTGGGAACACCCCAAAAGCAAAAGATCGCAGCCTTCGGCAGCTCTTACAGGGCGTACATCAATCCCATTGTAGGAGCTGCCGAAGGCTGCGATCTTTTAAGATTTTTCAATCAGCGGGCAGTCAGCTCAATGACACAGCAACCCGCATCAACGGCAACTTCGACCAGCCCGCTGTTGCCGTCCAGTTGCAGACAGTCATGTCGCCCCAACTGCGAAACACTGTCACCAACCTGCACTTGCAGCAGCTCACTGACACTGAACACCAGCACCGTTCCCGCCGAACTGAAGAGCCGCTGCTCACCGTCCAGCCACTGCAACCGCGCGCTGTAACGCTGCGGCGCATAGATCAGGTTGAAATCGCGAATCGCACCGCCTAACAGCGTGCACGACACCTGGCTCTCACCACTGAAAGCAAACGGGTCGAGCGGTAACAGCGGCCGCGTATCGTCGCCGTCAACGCACAAGGTCATGCCGTCACCCTGCAACACGGTGATCACCCGCTGGTAACCGGCGAACGTCGAAAAACCACCCGACTCAGCGATGTCGGCAATCGACAGGCGCCAGCCAAAACCGTCCAGGCCGGCCCCCGCGTCACGGGTGATTTCTTCAGTGCTGCCGCCACCGTTTTTCCACGGCATGCGCGGGTAGCCTTCGGCGCGTAAAACCTTCACTTGAGTCATTTATGAAAGCGTCCTTCCAGACGATGACGGGAACCTGGGTGAATCAGTCGAGCGGCGGTAACCGGCTGGCGCCCTGACCACGTGCGGCGACGAATCAGCAAACACGGCTCGCATTTTTCAATCTGCAGCAACTTGCACTCGGAGGGCTCGGCCAGAATCGCTTCAACCACGTGCTCGCCCTCAGTCAGCGGCGCCACCTGATTGAGATACGCGTAAGGTGTCTGCAGAGTGAAATCCTGCTTGAGGTATTCCGGCGCGACCAGTGCGTTGACGAAACGGTCTTCGATTTGCACCGGAATATCATTTTCGTAATGCACGATCAGCGAGTGGAACACCTTCTGCCCTTCACGCATGTCCAGCGCCAGCGCGCGCTCGGAACCGGCAGCCTCTTCTTCAAGAGTGATGACCTGGCAGGTATGGCGATGGCCACGGGAGGCGATTTCGTCGGCGATGTTGTGCACTTCGAACAGCGCAGACTGGCTCTTCGGTTCGGCGACAAAGGTGCCGACGCCTTGCATGCGCACCAACAGACCATCGGCAGTCATCTCGCGCAGGGCGCGGTTGATGGTCATGCGGCTGAAACCGAGTTGATTGACCAGCTCGCTTTCGGACGGCACGCGGTAGTGCGGCGGCCAGTTTCCGCTGTCGATCTGCTGGGTGATCATCTGTTTGACGCGGGCGTACAAGGGCGCCGGACTGTCGCCCATGTTCGCGGCCAACGGGGAGACTGGAGGCGGAGTCGGCACGGTTGATCCCTGTTCATTGGTGAAAGTGGCTAGCTTGCCGGAGTTTACCGGGCAGGCAAACGTCTGTATATGTATATACAAATAACACACGATGGGGTGCCGAACCATGTCCGCCTTCTTTGCCGAACGCGCGCTGCTGCCTAACGGATGGGCCAACAATGTACGTCTTGAGGTCAGCGCCGATGGCCTGCTGACCCAGATTCAGGCCGATTCCACCGCAGACGGCGCCGAACGGCTGAGCGGCCCGCTGCTGCCGGGCATGCCGAATCTGCACTCCCACGCCTTCCAGCGGGCGATGGCGGGTCTGGCTGAAGTGGCCGGCAATCCGAACGACAGTTTCTGGACGTGGCGCGATCTGATGTATCGGCTCGTCGGAAAAATCAGCCCGGATCAACTCGGCGTGATTGCCCGTCAGCTGTACATCGAAATGCTCAAGGCCGGTTATACCTCCGTCGCTGAATTTCACTACGTGCACCACGACAACAATGGTCAGCCTTACGCCGACCCGGCTGAACTGGCCTTGCGCATCAGCCAGGCTGCGAGTGAAAGCGGCATCGGTCTGACCCTGTTGCCGGTGCTCTACAGCCATTCCGGTTTCGGTGGCCAGACGCCCAACGATGGCCAACGCCGCTTTATCAACAGCACCGAAAATTACCTGAATCTGCAATCGCGCCTGCAGCCAATGTTGGCGCAGCAAAAGGCGCAATCGCTGGGCCTGTGCTTCCACTCGTTGCGCGCGGTAACGCCGCAGCAGATCAGCGAAGTACTGGCCGCCAGCGACAAGCAATGCCCGGTGCACATCCACATCGCCGAACAGCAGAAGGAAGTCGACGACTGCCTGAGCTGGAGCGGTCGGCGTCCGCTGCAATGGCTGTATGAAAATGCCGAAGTCGATCAGCGCTGGTGCCTGGTCCACGCCACTCATGCCAACCCTGAAGAAGTCACGCTGATGGCCAAGAGTCGCGCCATTGCCGGTCTGTGTCTGACCACCGAAGCAAATCTGGGCGACGGGATCTTCCCGGCGGTGGATTTCCTCGCTCAGGGTGGGCGCATGGGTATCGGTTCCGACAGCCATGTGTCGCTCAGCGTGGTGGAGGAATTGCGTTGGCTGGAATATGGTCAGCGTCTGCGCGATCAGCGGCGTAACCGTTTGTACGGTGCAGATCAGCCGATGGTCGGGCGCACGTTGTATGACGCGGCGCTGGATGGCGGTGCGCAGGCGTTGGGGCAGCCGATCGGGGCGCTGGAAGTGGGCAAGCGTGCAGACTGGATCGTGCTCGATGGCAATGACCCGTATCTGGCGACGGCCAATGGCGACGGGATTTTGAATCGCTGGTTGTTTGCCGGTGGCGATCGGCAGGTGCGCGACGTGTTGGTCAATGGTCAGTGGGTGGTGCGCGATGGTCGACATGCCGGGGAAGAAGCCAGTGCGCGAGCGTTCACCCAAGTCCTGCGCGACCTCCTCGGCTGACGCATAACCAAATGTAGGAGTGAGCCTGCTCGCGATCGCAGTGTGTCAGTCACTTATTGGTGCTCTGACACAACGCTATCGCGAGCAGGCTCACTCCTACATTGGTTTTGTGGTGTTCTTTAGTTTGAGGTCTTGGCCATCTGCCGATCTGTCGCACGCCAGATCAGTCGCGTGGTGTCATAACCCTGCTGACGCGCCTTGCTCAGCAGCTCTTCACGCACCACGCCGTTGACAGTCGGCGTGCGTGACAGCAACCACATGTACTTGCGACTCGGGTCGCCGACGATGGCGGTCTTGTAGTCATCGCTGACGTACAACACCCAGTATTCACCTTTCGCCACACCCGGAATCAGACGTGAGAACCAGGTATCGAATTCGACCCACAGCTTGTCGGTCTTGCCCGGCACCTGTGGATAAGCCGTGCCCTTGGCTTCTTCCCATTGCCAGTCCGGTGTCAGGCAGCGATTGAGCACCGCGACATTGCCGTCCGGCTTGAGGGTGTAATGGGCTTCGGACTGCGCGCAATTGCGCTGGAAGTACATCGGCAAGCGCGCCAGCTCGTACCAGGTGCCTTGATAGCGCTTGAGATTGACGCTGTTGACGGTTTTCGGCGCCAACGGGTCGACGCCGGAAGTGGCGCAGCCGGCCAGTACCAGGCCGGCAAAAAGGATCAGCAATAACCGCTTCATTTTTCTTCTCCGTGGGCGCGAAGCCCCGGTTTACTTCAGGCCTTGGCCGGAAAACATCAGCACTTTGTCACCGGCGTACTGCACGCTGATAAAGCTGTTCTTGTCGCCCCAAGTGCAACTGGACATGCCGAGCGCGCCCGAGCAATCGGTGGGCTTGCCGAGCAGAGTCTCGACTTCGGCCTTGGCCATACCGGCCGAGAGCTTCGAATAGTTTTCCTGATTGACCTTGCTGCATGCGGCCAACAGCACGCAAAACGACAGAAGGGCGAGAGATCGCAGCGACATGGTGTAACTCCTGGAACGAGGGGGGATGGCATGGTGCCAACCAGAAGCTTAGAAGAGAAAACCCTCATCTGGTTCCGTGGCTGGACGGCTATTTATTAGCCCGCTCGTCCGGCATTTGCCGATAAATCAGCCACTTTTTAACGCTATTGAGCATTTCGTCGCATTTCGCCAAAGACGCCTAATCTTTGGCGCAACGCGGTCGACATAAAAGCAGCGCAAAGCCCCAGAGTGTGGCAAATTGCCGCCCTTTCTTGACCAGCCCCTTCGCGGTAGTTCATTCGATGACCAGAAACATGAAATTCAGCCACAAGATCTTGTTGGCTGCCGCCCTCGTGGTGGCCATTGCGTTCGCCTGTTTCATTTTCTTCAACGACTATCGACAGCGCGAAGCCTTGAACAGCAGCACCGAAGCCTCGATGCAGGAGCTGGGCAGCCTGACCACCAGCAACATCCAAACCTGGCTGGAAAGCCGCATTCAATTGCTGCAATCGCTGTCGCAGCAAGTCGCCGTCGACGGTAACGCTCCCGCCAGCCTGAAACGCATCATCGACCTGCCCGCCTACACCGGCAATTTCCAGCTCAGCTATTTCGGCGGCGCTGACGGCGTGATGTTCTCGGTGCCGGCCGGCAATCGCGCGCCGGATTACGATCCGCGTGCACGTGGCTGGTACAAAGCGGCAAACAGCGCACAACAGACCATCGTCACCGAACCGTACATCGCCGCGTCCTCGGGCAAACTGGTGATCACTGTCGCAACACCTGTTCAGCGCCAGGGCCAGATGCTCGGCGTCGCCGGTGCCGACATCGACCTGACCAGCGTCAGCGCGATCATCAACTCGCTGAACTTCGGTGGCCACGGTCACGCATTCATCGTCAGTGCCGACGGCAAGATCCTGATCCACCCGGACAGCAAACTGGTACTCAAGACCCTTGCCGAGGCCTATCCCAATGGTGCGCCGAAAGTCAGCCCGGGTCTGAAAGAAGTCGAGCTCGACGGCAAAACCCAACTGATCTCCTTCACCCACATCAACGGCGTGCCGTCGGCCGACTGGTACGTGGCGCTGGTACTCGATAAAGACACCGCGTTCGCAATGCTCAGCGAATTCCGCACCTCGGCGCTGATCGCCATGGTTATTGCCGTGGTGATCATCATCGCCCTGCTCGGCATGCTCATTCGCGTGCTGATGCAACCGTTGCTGACCATGGGCCGCGCGATGCACGACATCGCCGAAGGTGAAGGCGACCTGACTAAACGTCTGGTGATCCACGGCAACGACGAGTTCGGCGCGCTAGGCACCTCGTTCAACCGTTTCGTCGAGCGCATTCACACCTCGATCCGTGAAGTGTCTTCGGCCACCGGCCAGGTCAACGAAGTCGCCCTGCGCGTAGTCGCGGCGTCGAACTCGTCGATGTACAACTCCGATCAGCAGTCCAGCCGTACCAACAGCGTCGCCGCCGCGATCAACCAACTCGGCGCCGCCGCCCAGGAAATCGCCCAGAACGCCGCCCTCGCCTCGCAGCACTCCAGCGATGCCCGCAGCCTCGCGGTCGACGGTCAGCAGGTTGTGGATAAAACCATCCAGGCCATGCAACAGCTGTCGGCGAAGATCAGCGATTCCTGCGGCAACATCGAAACCCTGAACAGCAACACGGTGAACATCGGCCAGATTCTCGAAGTGATCACCAGCATTTCCCAGCAGACCAATCTGCTCGCGCTCAACGCCGCGATCGAAGCAGCGCGTGCCGGTGAAGCTGGGCGTGGTTTCGCCGTGGTCGCAGATGAAGTGCGCAACCTCGCCCACCGCACCCAGGATTCGGCGCAGCAAGTGCAAAAGATGATCGAAGAGCTGCAGGTCGGCGCGCGTCAGGCGGTCAGCATCATGACCGAGAGCCAGCGTGAGAGTGAAAGCAGTGTCGGTATCGCCAACCAGGCCGGTGAGCGATTGGGTAGCGTGACTCAGCGTATCGGTGAGATCGACGGGATGAACCAGTCGGTAGCGACGGCGACTGAAGAGCAGACGGCGGTGGTCGAGTCGATCAATGTCGATATCAACGAGATCAACACGCTGAATCAGGAAGGTGTGGAGAACTTGCAGGCGACGTTGCGGGCGTGCTCGGATCTGGAGCAGCAGGCGGCGCGGCTGAAGCAATTGGTGGGTAGTTTCCGCATTTAAGATCAAGGGCTTTATCCCCTCACCCCAGCCCTCTCCCCCAAGGGGGGCGAGGGGGAAAGGGAGCCGATCGGGGGATTTTCCAGACCTGAGTTCGACTCAGAAATTGCAGGTCGATGTATCAAGACCAGACAACTCGGTCAGTCCCCTCTCCCTCCGGGAGAGGGCTAGGGTGAGGGAAAGCTCTTAAAACCGTGAACCCGGCTCGGAAAGAAACACCAACTCCTCCGCCGTAGACTCCCGCCCCAACACCGCATTGCGATGCGGAAACCGGCCAAACCGCGCAATCACTTTCCGATGCCGCTCGGCATAATCCAGATTATCCGCAAACACCGCCCGCTCCGCTTCCGGCTGTTCAGCCACCAGTTCGATAAACCTGGAAACCGCCTCGTTCTGCACCGCAAGATTCTCGCAGTGCTCAAACACAAGATAAATAAACACACGCTGAATCGGTTTCAACTGCCGATCAAAATCCGCCGCAATGCCTTGGGCAACGAGTTTCTGCGCGCGCAGATCGCCGGAAAACGCTTTTGGGGTGTCGCGAAAGATCATTCGCGGCAGTTGATCGAGCAATAACACCACCGCCAGCCAACCTTCGGGACGTTGCGTCCACGCGGTCAATTCGCCGGCCAGGGCCTGATCGACAAAGACCCCGAAACGCTCACGCGCTTCGAGGTCTTGGCTGTCTCGCTTACCGAACCACAACTTGCCCTTGTCAGCCGCTATCTCGTCGGGGGATTCGGCATGTCCGAACCACCAATCGAGCAACGGCTGCCAGGGCGCGGTCATGGTTTATTCCTTGTGGTAGGCCGTAGCGCGGGCGACTTCTTCTTTCGAACCGAGGAACACCGCTACACGCTGGTGCAGACCGTCCGGCTGAATGTCGAGGATGCGCTGGTGACCGTCAGTGGACGCGCCGCCCGCTTGTTCCACCAGGAACGACATCGGGTTGGCTTCGTACATCAGACGCAGTTTGCCTGGTTTGGATGGCTCGCGGCTGTCGCGCGGGTACATGAACAGACCGCCACGGGTCAGGATGCGGTGTACGTCGGCCACCATCGCCGCGACCCAACGCATGTTGTAGTTCTTTTTCAGCGGACCCTCTTCACCGGCCAGCAACTCGCCAACGTAACGTTGTACCGGGGCTTCCCAGTGACGCTGGTTGGACATGTTGATCGCGAATTCCTGGGTCGATTCAGGAATGGTGATGTCTTCGTGGGTCAGCACGAAGCTGCCCATTTCACGATCGAGGGTGAAGCCCTTCACGCCGTCGCCCAAGGTCAGTACCAGCATGGTTTGCGGGCCGTAGATCGCGTAACCGGCAGCAACCTGCTGGGTGCCTGGCTGCAGGAAGGCTTTTTCGTTCAGCGGCTCGTTCTGGCTCAGGTATTCGTTCGGGCAACGCAGTACCGAGAAGATGGTGCCGACCGGGGCGTTGATGTCGATGTTCGACGAGCCGTCCAGTGGGTCGAATACCAGCAGGTACGCGCCTTTCGGGTATTTGCCCGGGATCTGGTAGGCGTTGTCCATTTCTTCGGACGCCATGCCGGCCAGGTGACCACCCCATTCGTTGGCTTCGAGCAGGATCTCGTTGGAGATCACGTCGAGCTTCTTCTGCACTTCGCCTTGGACGTTTTCAGTGCCCATGCTGCCCAGAACACCACCCAGGGCGCCTTTGGACACGGCGTGGCTGATTTCTTTGCAAGCACGCGCGACCACTTCGATCAGGAAACGCAGATCGGCAGGAGTGTTATTGCTGCGGGTCTGCTCAATCAAATAGCGACTCAGGGTAACGCGGGACATGGACGGCTCCGGTGGAATGGGGGGCTAAAAACCCGCGCAGTTTACAGGGAGTCTGAAAACGTAGCGAGCGAAGACGCCCGGTAACGTGCGTTGGGGTGTATTTGCCTGTATGAGACGTGATTGTCGGGGGAGAGTTCAGGTAGCGGATTTAGCGTAGTCCGAAATCCGACGAAGGCCGATCGGTTTGGGATATGTATTGATTGAGATACCGCTTTCGTGAGCAGGCTCGCTCCCTCAGGGGGATTTGAGTGAACACACAATTGGCGTCCACTGCAGATCCACTGTGGGAGCTAGCCTGCTAGCGAATGGCGCGCAGCGCCAGCCTTTCTCAGGTGTTGGTCGGCGGCTTGCGCAATAGGCTGAACGCCATCGCCCCGAGAAAAACCACACTCAACAACAACACCGCCCACAGGCCGATCTTCTTCCAATTGGTCTCAGCCACCGCCGCCGTAGTCGCCGTAGAAGTCTGCGTAGCCACCACCTCACCCTGAACCACAGCCTTACCCAACCCCGCCAGCTTCTCCGGTTTGAAATCCGGAATCAGCGTCGCCAACGGCAAGTTCGCTGTCTTCACCGTCGCATTGCCCACCGCCAGACTGTACGGCCCCTCGCCCCGCGCGAGGAAAACCACCTGCGTCGCCCGCACCGCATATTTCAGACCCGGCGCCTGCTCACCCAAACCACCGCCACGCTCATCCACGCTCAGTTTCAACTGCTGCACGGTCTGCCCGTAGAGCGGCAATTCGTTCTGCACCACATCCTGACCATTCTGGCTCAGGCGATAGAGCAAGCCATTGCCCAACGTCTGCCACGGCAAGCTGCTTTCGCGACGCCCCGCCAGCGTCACCGGCGCCAGGCTGTTCGGCTGTTTCAGCTCGACCTGCACGCGCTCGACATTCAGCCCCATCGGCAACTGCCAGGTGTATTCCCCGGCCTTGGAGCTGCTGCCGGCCAATGCCGGCGACCAGACCAAAGGCAGCGGCACATTGCGCGGATCACTGCTTTTCAGCTGCGCCGACGCCAGGATCGGCGCCGAGTTCGGCGACTCCCACAACAACCGCACATAACGCGCCGACTGCCCCGGCAGCGTCACTTCGTGCTGCTCGATGCGCTCATCGGAAAAGGTCAGCCGCGCGACCTGCCCCTCGCCCCACGTTTGCCAGTGTTGCAGATCGTCGCTGGCTTCAATGCTGAAGCGCTGGAAGCCGTCGCGCTCGCTGGTCCAGTCGAGGATCAACTGCTGCAACGGCGCCTTGATCGCGCTGGCATCCAGCAGCCAGCCACGCAGCACCTCTTCACCCGCTTCCAACTGACTGGACGGCTGCACCTCGACCAGCGTGCCGTTGGTGGTCGATTGCACACGCACATTCGGCGCGCGTTCGCTGGCGTCGGCGGCGTTGTACAGCGGGAACCATTTCACCTCATGCAAGCGGCCGTCGTCCCGGGTCTGCGCTGATTCGCGCGCCAAGGCGTAGGCCTGCGCTTCGCCGGCAGCGTTGAACACACGCAGATCACTGAGATCGGTCTGGCGTGCCTGCAATTGCACGCTCAACGGCAATTCGAGGCGGTACCACGGACCGTTGCCAGTGACTGACAGCGGCACCTGCGTGGCGAAGTCCGCCGGTTTTTCCTGAGCGCCGGCCGCCATCACCACGCCCAACGCCAACCAACCCAGATTTCGCATGCGACTCAAGATGAAACTCCTTCGGTGTCCGGGGCCGGTTTGTCCGCCGCCGGTTCAGCGTCGACGCGTTTGGGCGGCAGTGGCGCGAAATAGCCGACCACCAGCAGCAACACGCCGACACCGATAAACGAGACGATCCGGGCGAGACCGCCACGGTTGCTCAATTCGACAAAAATCAGTTTGGCCACCACCAACGCAATCAGCGCCGCGCCGATCAGCCACACTTCGCGGCGATGGCGCAGATGGCCGCCGATCATCAACCCCAGCGCCATCAGCGTCCAGACGATCGACAACCCGGCCTGCACCAGCATTGAGGCGAGCAACGTATCCAGCTCGAACGGGATGCCGGCCCAATGGTGCGCCGCGCGGGTGACCAACGCGGTGCAAAAGGCGAACAGCGAAACCCCGGCGACCAGTTGCGTCGCGTAATCGGCGTAGTCCTGGCGAATCGACAGCTGCGAAACCGCGCTGCGCGACCAGACGTAAACACCGAACAATGCGAACAACAAACCCAGCTCCAATGGATTGAGCAGCGGCACGTATGGCAGCGGCTCGGCGTTGCCATCGCTGACACCATTCGCCAGCCAGAACCATGCGAGCATCAACACCGCCAACGGCGCAGCGGCGTACAAACGGTACTCGCGAGGGAATGCCGCCACCGGCCACGGCCAACTGCGCGGTGCCGCCGCCAGCAGCAGATACAGGCTCGGCAGAATCGCCCAGCCCAGCCAACGCCAGGCGTTGTATTGCTCGGACAACAGCAGCAGACCGTAGCGCAACTCCAACGCCAGCACGCCAATCAGCAGCCAGCAGCCGAGCACATGCGCCGCGCTCAAGGCGCGCGCCGGCAACATCGGCGCCAAACGTCGCAAGCTGAAGAAATGCACGGCGAACACTGCTGCCCACGCCAGCCAACCGAAATCGGCCGCCGGGTGATAACGCGAATGCCAGGCCCCGAGCAGCACCAGCGCCGCAGCCGGAATCAACAAGGTGCAAAGCAGGCCCAGCGCCGGCCATTTCAAGCGCAGCGACAACAGCGTCCACAGCGCCACGCTCAAAGCGGCGACCAGCAGTAACAACGGGCCTTGCAGATTCGGCGCAGCAAAACGCAGCACCTCGCTGACCCACGCCAACGCCCACCAACCGGCACCCCACAGCAGCAACACTTCTGACAAGCGCTGCAAACTCAACGCATCGAATGCCGAGGCGTGATTGCCCAGTTGCAGGCGCCAGGCACCGATCATCGCAGCCAAGCCCAGTACCAGCGGTGTCCAGAATCCGCCATGGGCCAACGGTTTCAGGCCTTCGCTGGACAGTGGCCCAAGCAACTCGGGGCCGGCCAGCAAAAACGCCGCGCCACCAATCAACTGCAACAGCAGACCAAAGACAAAACTTACGCGCTGCTTGAGGTACAGGCTCAGCCAGATGATCAGCAAACCACTCGCGGCCCACACCGCACTCGCCGTTTGCCATGGCAGCACGAACAGCACCGCCAGATTGATCAGCACCAGACCGGCCAGCAGCACCACCGACAAACCGCGTAACAGACGCACATCGCCACGCACCATTTCATCGCGAGCCGCCAACAGCATGCCGGCGATCAACGCCAGCCCGATCAACGACGCGCTGAGCAACCCGCTCCAGCCGGCGCTGAACACCGCCGCCGAATCCTCGCCCGCGCCTTGCAGACGCAACAGGAATAACGCACCGCCGAGCAACTGCACGGCAAACGCGCTGAACAGGAACGTGCGCGATTGAATGCGCAGACCGACCAACAGAGTTGCCAGCCCGGCCAGCGCCCAACTGATCGCCGTGGCTTGAACGAAGAAGAACAGCGGCGCCAGCAGATAGAGGACGGTCAGGCCCAGACACGCCAACACCGGCAAGCCTTGACGCTCCCAAGGCGAGGCTTGTTCCGGCGTGGCCTTGCGCAATTGATAGAAACTGAACAGCAACGCAATGCCGAGCATCAGCGCACCCAGCGGAGCACCGTCAAGCAGACTGCTCTCGCCGACGCGCAACTGACTGAGGAACGCCAACGCGGAACCCAGTTGCAGCAGCAAGGCAAACGCCCGGGCGAACGGTCGATGCTGACGCAAACCGAGCCAGAAAATCCCCGCGCCTTCCACCGCCCACGCCGCCGAGGTCCAACGCGCATCGAGTCCCAGCGGGATCGCCAGACTGGCAAAAATCACTCCGAGCGCCAGACAGGTTTCGCCCAGCAGAACCGCCCGGCCACCCATCAACACCTTGGCCAGTGCCATGTAGATCATGCCTAGCGCCAGCGCACTGAACGCTACGGCAAATTCCATATGCTGCACCAACGCAAACTGCAATCCGAAGCCAATGATCGGCGGTCCGAACAGCATCGTGCCGTCGACGTAATCGCCCTTGCGCGCCGACCAGTGCAGCAACGCTTCGCGATCGCCATCCGCAGGTGCGTCGAGCATGTCGAGCAACTTGCGGCGGGCGAACAGCAGGCCGATGGCGAGGTACATCAGGAAGAACAGAATCAGGAACGGTTCGGTGCTCCACAACAGCTCCGGCGCGTACGAACGCAGGCCCCAGGCGAAGCCGATGCCAAAGGTGCCGACGAAGCCGATCAGGTTGAGTAGACGCCAGGCCTTGAACCAGGCGATGGCAAGAATGCCAGCATTGAGTAGCGCGAAATAGCTGAACAGCGCGACGTGGTTGCCGGCGCCGGTCGAGGTCAGGATCGGCGCCGCGAAACCGCCCAATGCCGCCGCAGCCGCCAGCCCTAAAGCATCCTGAGTGATCGCCAGAATCGCCGAGAACACCGTCACCGCGACCAGCAATCCCAACGCAGCAGACGGATCGAGCAACGGGTGCAGGCGCATGGCCGCAAACACCGTCAAATACAGCACCGCGATCCCGGTGCCTTGCAGCATTAGCGCGTAATTGCTGTTGCGCCGGCGCAGCCACCAACCCAGCGCGAGCAGGCCCAACGCGGCCGCCGCGACACCGGCGTAACGCAACTCGATCGGCACGACCATGCCTTCGGTGGCGTAGCGCAATAGGAATGCCAGACCGAAAAACAGCAACACCACGCCGACCCGCAGCACGGTGTTGCCGCCAAACAGCCAATTGCGCGCAGCACTTATGCCGCGTTCGATGAGGTTCGGGCCACGGGGTTCGGCAGGTTGTTGCGGTTCGGGCGTCACGGCATCAAGGCGCCAGACATCAGCGGGCAGCGGTTGGCTGGTTTCGCTGGCGACGGCGGAAATCGGTTCGAGTTCGGGCGGCAGTTCCCAGACCAGTTCAGGTGCTGGAGCTGCTTCTACGACTGTGACTGGTTCAGCAACAGGTTCGGGACCCGGTGGCGGCGCGGCACGAACCGGGGCACCTTCGAGCAGAAACAGGCGCTGTTCGACGCCCTGCAAAGCGACCTTCGCCTGCTCAAGTTGACGTTGCTGCTCCAGTGCCAGCGAACCAAGCCGCGCGATGCGGATCGTCTGCCCGATCACCAGCCCCAGAAACGCG
This sequence comes from Pseudomonas sp. 29, assembly GCF_002754355.1. Taxonomy (NCBI): domain Bacteria; kingdom Pseudomonadati; phylum Pseudomonadota; class Gammaproteobacteria; order Pseudomonadales; family Pseudomonadaceae; genus Pseudomonas; species Pseudomonas sp. 29. Next base: position 3,292,818 of record NZ_PEEY01000001.1, on the reverse strand, counting down.
CCCAATAGCGCATCACTGAACGACTCGTCGAGCAGCCAGCCGAGCACCAGCCCGATCAACATGAACATCCATTGCATGGTCGATATCCCTAAGCAGCCCCAAGACGGGGCGAGTCCGGCGATTGCTTCAGTCTAGGCACAAACCCTGTGGGAGCGAGCCTGCTCGCGAAAGCGGTTTGTCAGCCAACATTTCTGTTTAACAAGACAACCGCTTCGCGAGCAGGCTCGCTCCCACATTGGATTGGTGGTGACTGGAGCTACCGGTAACCGGCGCTCAGTATATCGATCCGGCCCAACAAACGTTGGGCCTTGCGCAGATTTGTTGCGGAAAGTTACTCCAACGCTTTCCAGATATCCGTGGCGTACTCACGAATCGTCCGGTCAGACGAGAACCAGCCCATCCGCGCCGTGTTGAGTACTGCTGAACGCCACCAGTTGTTGGAGTCGTGCCAGTGCGCCTCAACGCGTTTCTGCGCTTCCCAGTAGGAGTCGAAGTCGGCGCAGACCAGGAAGCGGTCGTAATCCACCAGCGAATCGATCAGCCCGGTATAGCGCGAGGTGTCATCCGGCGAAAACACCCCGCCGCGAATCGCCTGCAGCACATCGTTCAAGCGATGGGATGCAGCAATGTCTGGCAACGCACTGAACTCGTGATTCTGTTTACGCGCTTCCACCTGCTGCGCGCTGAGACCGAAGATAAACATGTGCTCGGCCCCGATGCGTTCGCACATTTCCACGTTGGCGCCGTCCAGTGTGCCAATGGTCAGCGCGCCGTTGAGGCCGAACTTCATGTTACTGGTGCCTGATGCTTCGAAGCCGGCAGTGGAAATCTGCTCGGACAAGTCCGCCGCCGGAATGATGCTCTCCGCCAGGCTGACGTTGTAGTTGGGCAGGAACACCACTTTCAGCAGGCCGCGCACGGTCGGGTCGTTGTTCACCACCCGAGCGATGTCGTTGGTCAGTTTGATGATCAGTTTGGCCTGGTGATAACTCGCCGCCGCTTTACCGGCGAAGATTTTCACCCTCGGCACCCAGTCGACTTCCGGCTCGGCGCGAATCGCCTGATACAGCGCCACGGTGTGCAACAGGTTGAGCAACTGACGTTTATATTCGTGGATGCGTTTGACCTGTACATCGAACATCGCCGCCGGATTGACCGCGATGCCCAAGCGTTCGTGAATCAGATACGCCAGGGCTTTCTTGCTGTGCAGCCGTTGCTCGGCAAAGGCTTTGCGGAATGCGGTTTTCTCGGCGAACGGTTCGAGATCGAGCAGGCGCTCTTCGGGGTTATCCAGCACCTCGGGACCCAGCGAGTCGACCAGCATCGAGGTCAGTTCAGCGTTGGCCTGGAACAGCCAACGGCGGAAGGTAATGCCGTTGGTTTTGTTGTTGATCCGCTCGGGATAGAGCTTGTGCAGTTCGGCAAACACGGTTTTGCGCATCAGTTGCGTATGCAGTCCGGACACGCCGTTGACGCTGTGCGAACCGAGGAACGCGAGGTTACCCATGCGCACACGGCGACCGTTGTCTTCTTCGATCAGCGACACCGCGCGCAGCACGTCGAAATCGTGAATGCCTTTGGCGCGCAGCGAGTCGATGTGCTGAGCATTGATCAGATAAATGATCTGCATATGTCGCGGCAGCATGCGCTCCATCAAGCCCACCGGCCAGGTTTCCAGCGCTTCCGGCAGCAACGTGTGGTTGGTATACGACAGCGTGTCGACGGTGACTTGCCACGCCGCATCCCAAGCCACGTCGTAGACGTCGACCAGTTGGCGCATCAATTCGGCGACAGCAATCGAGGGGTGCGTGTCGTTGAGCTGAATCGCCGCGTGATCACCCAGGGTCAGCACCGAGGTGTGCATGTTGCGATGACGGCGCAGCAGATCCTGAAGCGAAGCGGCGACAAAGAAGTATTCCTGACGCAGGCGCAGCTCCTGCCCCGCTTCGGTGCTGTCCGCCGGGTAGAGCACGCGGGAGATACTTTCGGCCCGGGCCACTTCGGCGACAGCGCCCAAGTGGTCACCGGCGTTAAAACGCTCCAGGTGCAAATCTTCCATGGCGCGCGCACGCCAGAGGCGCAGTGTATTGACGCTCGCCCCGCGCCAGCCAACGACCGGCGTGTCATAAGCGATCGCGCGGACAGTTTCTGCCGGCGACCAGACTTGTTTGGACTTGCCGGAGATGTCGGTGACGGTTTCGACGCTGCCGCCGAAGCCGATGGAGTAGACGACCTCTGGCCGCTCGAACTCCCACGGGTTGCCGAAATCCAGCCAGTGCTCGGTCTGTTCCTGCTGCCAGCCGTCGACGATGGCCTGGCGGAACAAGCCGTGCTCATACCGAATGCCATAACCGTGGCCGGCGATGCCGAGGGTCGACATGCTTTCCATGAAGCACGCGGCCAGACGACCGAGGCCACCGTTACCGAGCGCTGCATCAGGTTCCAGCAAACGGATACGCTCCAGGTCGACACCGAGTTCAGTCAGCGCTTCACGGGCGACGTCGAGCAAGCCAAGATTGCTCAGGCTGTCGTAGAGCAAGCGGCCGATGAGGAATTCCAGCGAGAGGTAATACACCCGTTTCTGACCTTTGCGGTAGATCTGCCGGGTGTGGTCCATCCAGTGCTCGACCATATGATCACGCGCCGCCAAAGCGATGGCTTCGAACCAGTCATGGTCGAAGGCGTGGTCGGGGTCTTTGCCCACCGCGTAGGTGAGCTTGGTCAGGACGGCGTCGCGGAATGCGGCCACCTCTGCTTCGCGAACTAGTGGTTCTTGAGTCATCAATAGGACCTCGAGCGAGCGGGAATTGTCTGAGCCTAGACGGTCTGACCGACGGTCGCGGCGCTGGTTCGGCAGTTTTTCCTGAGACGGTGCGATGGCCCGGCATTACCCTGGCGGATGGGCTAATGAATGCAGGGGCCGTGCCGAATTGTCCGGCAATGTGCCTGCATGGAGAAAAAATCTGGCGAAAGGTTGTTCAAAAATCCACCAGTCCCGGTATGATCGCGCGCCCTGATGCACACACGCCTGGTAACTCCCGATGATGAAGCCCAACCTGATTGCCGCCGCCGAGATCGATCGTCTCGATACGTGGGCGAAATATTCGGCCCCGATGTGCGGTTCCTGCATGTCCAGCTGCTGCACGCTGCCGGTCGAAGTAAAGATCAAGGATCTGGTGCGCATTGGCGTGGTCGACGAATTCGAACTGGGCGATCCGCCGAAGAACATCGCCAAGCGTCTGCAAAAGGAAGGCCTGGTCGAGCGCTTCAACCAGAAGTCCGGCATCTTTACCCTGCAGCGCATGAGCAACAACGATTGCTACTACCTGGATCGTAAGAGCCGCTTGTGCACCATTTATGACAAGCGCCCGGATACCTGCCGCAATCACCCGAAGATCGGACCGCGTCCGGGGTATTGCGCTTATAAGCCGAAGGAAGTTGAGCGCGTGCAGAATTTCCGCGCGATAGAGCGCTTCTGAACGACGCTGAGTTCTTCGGTAGCCGTTAAACCCCAGCCCCTCACCCCAGCCCTCTCCCGAGGGAGAGGGAGCCGATCTCTGTCGCTTCCAAACCTGAGGTCGACTCGATTACTCAGGTCGATGCAAAGCCAAAGAACAACTCGGTCAGTCCCCTCTCCCTCTGGGAGAGGGCTAGGGTGAGGGGCTTTTCAGCTTCAACACACTTATCCCAGACAAACAAAAACGCCCCCGGTCTCGCGACCGGGGGCGTTTTTTCAAGCTCAGGCTAAATTACGCCTTGGCTTTCTTGGCAGCGCGGGTACGCTCGCTTTCGTCCAGGATCTTCTTGCGAAGACGGATGGACTTAGGAGTAACTTCGCACAGCTCGTCTTCCTGGATGTATTCCAGAGCCTGTTCCAGAGTGAAGCGAACAGGTGGTACCAGAGCGATGGTTTCGTCTTTACCCGAAGCACGCATGTTGTCGAGCTTCTTGCCTTTGGTCGGGTTTACACCCAGGTCGTTGTCGCGGCTGTTCTGACCAACGATTTGACCGTTGTAGATCTCCTGGCCGTGTTCTACGAACAGCTTGCCACGAGCCTGCAGGGTTTCCAGCGAGTAGGTCAGTGCCTTGCCGGTTTCAACCGAAACCAGAACGCCGTTCTGACGGCCGGACATGTGGCCCGACTTGACGGTGTCGTAGCGATCGAAGATCGAGGTCAGGATGCCAGCACCGTTGGTCAGGGTCAGGAACTGGTTACGGAAACCGATCAGACCGCGAGCAGGGATGTTGTACTCCAGACGAACACGGCCCTTGCCATCCGGCACCATGTTGCTCAGGTCGCCTTTACGCAGACCCATCTCTTCCATGACCTTGCCCTGAGCTTCTTCAGGGATGTCGATGGTCACGTTTTCGAACGGTTCTTGTTTAACGCCGTTCACTTCACGAATGATCACTTCAGGACGGCCCAGGGCCAGCTCGAAGCCTTCGCGACGCATGGTTTCGATCAGTACCGAGAGGTGCAGCTCACCACGGCCGGAAACCTTGAACTTGTCAGCGGTGTCGCCTTCTTCAACGCGCAGTGCAACGTTGTACAGCAGCTCTTTGTCCAGACGGTCCTTGATGTTGCGGGACGTCACGAACTTGCCTTCTTTACCGCAGAATGGCGAGTCGTTTACCTGGAAGGTCATCGAAACGGTTGGCTCGTCAACGGTCAGAGGCTTCATCGCCTCGACAGTGTCCGGGTGGCACAGGGTGTCGGAGATGAACAGCGAGTCCATACCGCTGATGCAAACGATATCGCCTGCTGCAGCTTCTTCAACGTCGATGCGGTGCAGACCGTGGTGACCCATCAGTTTCAGGATACGGCCGTTACGGCGCTTGCCGTCGGCACCGATCGCCACAACCGGGGTGTTCGGCTTGACGCGGCCACGAGCGATACGGCCAACACCGATAACACCCAGGAAGCTGTTGTAGTCCAGAGCGGAGATCTGCATCTGGAACGCGCCGTCACGGTCAACGGCCGGAGGCGGAACGTGGTCGACTACCGCTTGGTACAGCGGAGTCATGTCTTCCGCCATGGCGGTGTGATCCAGACCGGCAATGCCGTTCAGGGCCGAAGCGTAAACAACCTGGAAGTCCAGTTGTTCTTCGGTCGCACCGAGGTTGTCGAACAGGTCGAAGATCTGGTCCAGAACCCAGTCCGGACGTGCGCCTGGACGGTCAACCTTGTTGATCACCACGATTGGACGCAGGCCGGCTTCGAAAGCCTTCTTGGTCACGAAACGGGTTTGCGGCATAGGGCCGTCTTGAGCGTCAACCAGCAGCAGAACGGAGTCAACCATCGACATTACACGTTCAACTTCGCCGCCGAAGTCGGCGTGGCCCGGGGTGTCCACGATGTTGATGTGGTAGCCGTTCCAGTTGATGGCGGTGTTTTTCGCCAGAATGGTAATACCGCGCTCTTTTTCCTGGTCGTTGGAGTCCATCACGCGCTCGTCGTTGAGCTCGTTGCGCTCCAGGGTGCCGGATTGACGCAGGAGTTTGTCTACCAGGGTGGTCTTACCATGGTCAACGTGGGCAATGATGGCGATGTTGCGTAGATTTTCGATCACTTGTGTATCTCGATCAGAGGATTCGGTTTGCTGACAAGTCTTGGCAGCGATTAGCAGTAGTGTCCGGCATGGCCGTTACAGCTTGACGGCGGTGTCGGGGGGCCGGTGACGCAGGCCACAGGCAAACAGCCCCGGGCACTTAGCTCGGTCGATAAACGCGCACATTGGCATGCCCCTCACTGAGCAAATGGTGAGCATGCAGGCGACTCATCACGCCTTTGTCGCAATACAGCAGGTACTGGCGAGTCGGATCCAGCTCCTTGAAACGAGCGTTCACTGCGTAGAACGGCATCGTCTGTACTTCTACGCCAGCGAGTTCCAGCGGCTCATCCTCGGCGGCATCCGGGTGACGGATGTCGATCACGATCTGACCGGCCAGTGCTTCGCTGACTTCTTCAATCTGTACGTCCTGGCCCAATTCGTCGATCACCCGATCGATCGGCACCAGTTTGGCGTTTTCGAGCGCACGCTCGAGCACCGCCATGTCGAATTCTTTCTCTTCGTGCTCAACGCGACCGCGTTTGGCGGCCGTCTTCGGATTGACCGAAATGACCCCGCAGTACTCCGGCATGTGCCGGGCGAAATCGGCGGTGCCGATCTCATTGGCCGTGTCGATGATGTCCTGCTTGTGCGCCACGATCAGCGGACGCAGGACCAGTTTGTCGGTCACGCAGTCGATCACCGACAGATTCGGCAGGGTCTGGCTCGACACCTGGGAGATCGCCTCGCCGGTGACCAGCGCTTCGATGTGCAGGCGATCGGCGATGTTGGAAGCCGCGCGCAACATCATACGCTTCAATACGACGCCCATATGACTGTTATCGACTTTGCCGAGAATTTCGCCCAACACTTCTTCGAACGGAACACTGACAAATAGCACGCGTTGCGAGCTGCCGTACTTCTTCCAGATGAAATGCGCGACTTCCATCACGCCCAATTCATGGGCACGACCGCCCAGATTGAAGAAGCAGAAGTGCGTCATCAGGCCGCGACGAATGATCTGGTACGCCGCAACGGTTGAGTCAAAGCCGCCGGACATCAATACCAGCGTCTGCTCCAACGCACCGAGCGGGTAACCGCCGATGCCGTTGTGCTGGCTGTGAATGACAAACAACCGTTTGTCGCGAACTTCGATGCGGACTTCGATTTCCGGTGCTTTCAGGTCGATACCAGCGGCACCGCACTCACGGCGCAGCTTGCTGCCGACGTATTTTTCGACGTCCATCGAGCTGAAGGTGTGCTTGCCCGCGCGCTTGCAGCGCACCGAGAAAATCTTCCCGGCCAGTGCATCGCCGTAGTGCTGTTTGCACTTCTCGGTGATGTCGTCGAAGTCGCCCAGCGGGTACTCGTCGATCTGCAGAAAGTGCGCGATGCCCGGCATGCAGGTCAGGCGCTCACCCATCTCTTTCAAGGCTTTGGGGTCGGTAACGCGGGTTTCCAGCTCGAGATTGTCCCACACACCGTTCACCACCACGGCCGGGTCCAGGTCACGGAGCACGGTGCGGATGTTCTTGGCCAACTGGCGGATGAACTTCGTCCGGACAGGTCGGCTTTTGATGGTGATCTCGGGGAAGACTTTTACGATTAGTTTCATGAAAACAGCGCGCGAACGGCCAGCCGAAAAAGGGGGGCGCGGATTATAGCGGAAATTGCTCAAGGTTTAACCAGTTAATGTGCAGAAGGTTTTTCACGCACCAAAACAGGTCATTCCTGACTCAAGACGCTACATTAGAGGGCGAGATTTTCCACAATCAGGTGCTTTGCACCTTTATAAGCGTGAATTTGGGGCAAAAAACCCATGCTGGGGCACTGGCATGCAATTTGCTCCCTTGTGAGGCAGGTTGCCTTGGCAGAGTATTCGCGCCGGCATCACCCAAATTCAAGGGCATCCACTACCAAGCCCGAAGCCACCCGGAGGACATATGTCGAAGACGGTTCAACTCATCAAAGATCATGACGTCAAGTGGATTGATCTGCGCTTCACGGACACCAAAGGCACTCAGCACCACGTGACCATGCCGGCTCGCGATGCGCTGGATGAAGACTTCTTCGAAGTCGGCAAGATGTTCGACGGTTCCTCCATTGCTGGCTGGAAAGGCATCGAAGCCTCCGACATGATCCTGATGCCGGTTGACGAAACTGCCGTTCTCGACCCGTTCACCGAAGACGCCACCCTGATCCTGGTGTGCGACATCATCGAACCTTCGAGCATGCAAGGCTACGACCGCGACCCACGTGCGATCGCCAAGCGCGCCGAAGAACACCTGAAAGCCACCGGTATCGGTGACACCGTGTTCGCCGGTCCGGAGCCTGAGTTCTTCATCTTTGACTCGGTGAAATTCAAGTCGGACATCTCCGGCTCGATGTTCAAGATCTACTCCGAGCAAGGTTCGTGGATGTCCGACCAGGACATCGAAGGTGGCAACAAAGGTCACCGTCCAGGCGTCAAAGGCGGCTACTTCCCGGTTCCGCCGTTCGACCACGACCACGAAATCCGTACCTCCATGTGCAACGCACTGGAAGAAATGGGTCTGACCGTCGAAGTTCACCACCACGAAGTGGCGACTGCCGGCCAGAACGAAATCGGCGTCAAGTTCAACACCCTGGTGAAGAAAGCCGACGAAACCCAAACCCTGAAGTATGTTGTCCACAACGTTGCTGACGCTTACGGCCGCACTGCGACCTTCATGCCGAAGCCACTGTACGGCGACAACGGTTCGGGCATGCACGTACACATGTCGATCTGGAAAGACGGCAAGAACACCTTCGCCGGTGAAGGCTATGCCGGCCTGTCCGATACCGCTCTGTACTTCATCGGCGGCATCATCAAACACGGTAAGGCCCTGAACGGCTTCACCAACCCGGCGACCAACTCCTACAAGCGTCTGGTACCAGGCTTCGAAGCTCCGGTAATGCTGGCCTACTCGGCCCGCAACCGTTCCGCTTCGATCCGTATTCCTTACGTGTCGAGCCCGAAAGCCCGCCGTATCGAAGCACGCTTCCCGGATCCGGCTGCCAACCCGTACCTGGCCTTCGCAGCTCTGCTGATGGCCGGTCTGGACGGTATCCAGAACAAGATCCACCCAGGCGACGCAGCTGACAAAAACCTGTACGACCTGCCGCCTGAAGAGGCGAAAGAGATTCCACAAGTTTGCGGCAGCCTGAAAGAAGCCCTGGAAGAGCTGGACAAGGGCCGCGCGTTCCTGACCAAGGGCGGCGTGTTCTCCGACGACTTCATCGACGCTTACATCGCGCTGAAATCGGAAGAAGAAATCAAGGTTCGCACCTTCGTACACCCACTGGAATATGAGCTGTACTACAGCTGCTGATCCGGTAGCGCTGCGCTACGCGGCGTGAGTGAAAGAGGCCTCCTTCGGGAGGCCTTTTTTATTGCCCGGATTTTAAGGTCGACCAGGATCCCTGTAGGAGTGAGCCTGCTCGCGATAGCGGTGGATCATTGGAGGTAATGCTGACTGACACGACGCCATCGCGAGCAGGCTCACTCCTACAGGGGAATTGTGGTGTCTGAATGATCTCCGGATGTGTGCCGGGTTGGGCCAACCGCCGCGTCTGGCCTATGCTGCACCCCATCGCTTTCAATCCCGGTCGATTTCATGGGTCGCACCTTTCTCTACATACTGCTGCTGATCGCTCTGCCCGCCGTCGCGCAGATCTACAAGTACACCGACGCCAACGGCAACACGGTGTACAGCGATCACTCGCCCGATGGTGTGCGGGCGCAGCCGGTGGAGTTGCCGCCGCTTAACAGGGTCGAGCCGCAAACACCGAGCACACCGCCTGCATCCAGCACCGAAACCCGTGAGCCTGCGCGCAACGCCTACGACATTCTTGAACTCGCTGGTCTACCCACCGAAGAGGCCCTGCGCGCCAATAACGGCACGTTCACCGTCCAAGTGCTGATCAAGCCGCGTCTGCAACCGCCGCATCAGTTAAGGCTGGTATTGGACGATGAGCCTTACGGCCAGCCGAGCAACGTGCCGATCCTACAATTGGTGAACATTGATCGCGGCGAACATCGTCTAGCGGTGCAGGTGATTGACGGGCAGACGGTCATCCAGCAGAGCGCGCCAGTCCCTCTCAGCGTACAGCGGGTGCACAAGCCATGATTCGTGCGTGGCTGATCGCGGTGCTGGCGCTGCTCACGCTACAAGCATCGGCTGAGGTGTTCACTTATATCGATGCCCAAGGTAATCGCATCTACACCGACCAGCCGCGTGGCAATGCCAAGCGCGTACCGATCGCGACCAGCAATCGCATGTCCGCAAACCCCACCGTCGCCGTGCCGATCACGACTGCAAAAAAAAACCCAGAGCAACCGCCCTTCCACTACGACATGCTGCGCATTCTGGTACCTGAACCCGATGCAACGATTCGCAGCAGCGCCGGCGAAATCATCGTCAGCGTCACCAGCGAACCGGGCCTGCAAAAAGGTCATCGTTATCGACTGCTGCTGGATGGCCAAGCCACCGGCGAACCGGGGCTGAGCCCGGTCTTCCCGCTAAACAACATCGATCGTGGCAGCCACAATCTTTCGGTGGAAATCCTCGATGCCGAAGGGCGCACGGTGGAACGCACTGCCAACCAGCCCTTCCACATGCTACGCATCTCCCTCGCACAGAAACGCCAGGTCAAGCCGTGCACCACCGACGATTACGGCATCCGTCCGGAATGCCCCTTGAAAGACAAACCGCCCGAGCCGAAAAACCCCTTTCTGCGTTTCTTCTAACGCCATTCAGCTTTGCGCACTATATTGGTGCACAAGACTGCACCGTACCCATATCTCAACCCATTTTGGTTCGAAAGTACCCGCGAGCGCTGGCCGACTGCCACGCAAAAGAGCGTCAAACGCCTGTTTCATTGGTTGAACGCTTCTTTTCGGAGCCTTGGTTTGGTTTTTGCATTTTCCGTTCACCGACGCTTGCTTGTTGCGCACGCTCCGCCCCCAAAAGAGGCTCCGATGACTATTAGCGACGCAATCCACCGTTTGCTGCTCGACAACCTGACCACCGCCACCATCCTGCTCGACGCCGAATTGCGCCTCGAGTACATGAACCCGGCGGCGGAGATGCTCCTCGCCATCAGCGGGCAGCGCAGCCATGGGCAGTTCATCAGCGAGCTGTTCACCGAATCCACCGAGGCGCTGAATTCACTGCGTCAGGCCGTAGAGCAGGCGCATCCCTTCACCAAGCGCGAGGCGATGCTTACCGCCCTCACTGGCCAGACATTGACCGTGGATTACGCGGTGACGCCAATCCTCAGCAATGGCGCGACCATGCTCCTGCTGGAGGTCCATCCGCGTGACCGCTTGCTGCGGATCACCAAGGAGGAGGCGCAGCTGTCCAAGCAGGAAACCAGCAAGATGTTGGTACGCGGCCTCGCTCACGAGATCAAGAATCCGCTCGGTGGCATCCGCGGCGCCGCGCAATTGCTGGCCCGCGAGCTGCCGGAAGACAGCCTGCGCGATTACACCAACGTGATCATTGAAGAAGCCGACCGCCTGCGTAATCTGGTCGACCGCATGCTCGGCTCGAACAAGTTGCCGTCGTTGGCGATGTGCAACGTTCATGAAGTGCTGGAGCGCGTCTGCCAACTGGTCGAAGCGGAAAGCCAGGGCTGCATCACCTTGGTGCGTGATTACGACCCAAGCATCCCCGACGTGCTGATCGACCGCGAACAAATGATTCAGGCGGTGTTGAACATCGTACGCAACGCGATGCAAGCGATCAGCAGCCAGAACGAATTGCGCCTTGGCCGCATCAGCCTGCGTACCCGGACCATGCGCCAGTTCACCATCGGCCACGTCCGCCATCGTCTGGTGACCAAGATCGAAATCATCGACAACGGCCCGGGGATCCCGGCGGAACTTCAGGAAACCATTTTCTTTCCCATGGTCAGCGGTCGTCCGGACGGTACCGGGCTGGGCCTGGCCATTACCCAGAACATCATCAGCCAGCACCAGGGCCTGATCGAGTGTGACAGCCATCCAGGCCACACCACCTTCTCGATCTTTCTGCCACTGGAACAAGGAGCCACATCGACATGAGCCGTAGTGAAACCGTGTGGATCGTCGATGACGACCGTTCTATCCGTTGGGTTCTGGAAAAGGCCTTGCAGCAGGAAGGCATGACCACCCAGAGTTTCGACAGCGCCGATGGCGTGATGAGTCGCCTGGCCCGTCAGCAGCCAGACGTGATCATTTCCGACATTCGCATGCCCGGTGCCAGCGGTCTGGATCTGTTGGCGCGGATTCGCGAGCAGCACCCACGGTTGCCGGTCATCATCATGACCGCTCACTCCGATCTGGACAGCGCTGTCGCCTCGTATCAGGGCGGCGCGTTCGAGTACCTGCCGAAGCCGTTCGACGTCGATGAGGCGGTCTCGCTGGTCAAACGTGCGAACCAGCACGCACAAGAACAGCAAGGCCTGGAAGTGGTGCCGGCACTGACGCGCACCCCGGAAATCATCGGCGAAGCGCCGGCGATGCAGGAAGTGTTTCGCGCCATCGGCCGCTTGAGCCACTCCAACATTACCGTGTTGATCAACGGCGAATCCGGTACCGGTAAAGAACTGGTGGCCCACGCCCTGCACCGCCACAGTCCGCGCGCGGCCTCGCCATTCATCGCGCTGAACATGGCGGCGATCCCGAAGGATCTGATGGAATCCGAGCTGTTCGGCCATGAGAAAGGCGCGTTCACCGGCGCAGCAAATTTGCGTCGCGGGCGTTTCGAACAGGCCGACGGCGGCACACTGTTCCTCGATGAAATCGGTGATATGCCGGCCGACACCCAAACCCGTTTGCTACGGGTTCTGGCCGATGGCGAATTCTATCGTGTGGGCGGCCACGTGCCGGTCAAAGTCGATGTGCGCATCATCGCCGCGACGCACCAGAATCTGGAAACCCTGGTGCACGCCGGCAAGTTCCGCGAGGACTTGTTCCACCGCCTCAACGTAATCCGTATCCACATTCCGCGCCTGTCGGATCGTCGTGAAGACATCCCGACCCTGGCCAAGCACTTCCTCAGCCGCGCTGCGCAAGAACTGGCGGTGGAACCGAAGCTGCTGAAGAGCGAGACCGAGGAATACCTGAAGAACCTGCCGTGGGGCGGCAACGTGCGTCAGTTGGAGAATACGTGCCGCTGGATCACCGTGATGGCGTCCGGGCGCGAAGTGCACATCAGCGACCTGCCGCCAGAACTGCTGAACCTGCCGCAGGACTCGGCGCCAGTGACCAATTGGGAGCAAGCATTGCGTCAGTGGGCCGACCAGGCCTTGGCGCGTGGCCAGTCGAGCCTGCTCGACAGCGCGGTGCCGGCGTTCGAGCGGATCATGATCGAGACGGCTTTGAAGCACACCGCCGGGCGTCGTCGCGATGCCGCCGTGTTGCTGGGCTGGGGGCGCAATACCCTGACGCGCAAGATCAAGGAATTGGGGATGAAGGTCGATGGCGGGGATGATGATGAGGGGGATGAGGGTTAACGAATTGTTCGCTTGAGGATTGCTGCGTGCTCAGGATCCTTCCCAGCCCTCTCCCAGAGGGAGAGGGCGCAGATCCCGGATGTTTTCGAAACCTGAATTCGACTCGGTATTTCACGTCGGCGTAGCTCTCCCAGACAACTTGGTCAGTCCCCTCTCCCTCTGGGAGAGGGTTAGGGTGAGGGCCACCGTGCACCGCATCAATGCACAATGACCCGCGATCGCGCACAGCCGCATCGCCACAACTCAACCCTGAAAACGCTGATAAACCCGTTTTCATAAACATCAAAGCCCCGAATTTCGGGGCTTTGATGTCTCTGATCAGCTTTTTTGTTTCAGCAAATGAAAACCTGGCACGCCCCCTGCAATACCTCTTACAGGTGATTCGATTCACCACCCGTTTCGGGGACCTTGGTACAGGCAGGCCGGGGATTCCCCTCTTTACACCGGGCTCATACCGCAACGCGACGAGCCCACCCTTTTGGGATCCTTGGTACAGGCAGGCCGGGGGTTCCCTCTTTACACCGGACCGACGCTAGCAGCGAAGTCCACCCGTTTTGGGAACCCTGATACAGGCAGGTCAGGGATTCCCGCTTTTATTACTCGCGGAGATGGATTTCCAGCCGCCAGCGGTCATCGACCTCACTGCCGACCCAATCGCCCTGCAGCGGCCGCGCCGCCAGCACCGTCAGCAACAACCCTCCGTCACTCGCTCGCGTCCGCCAGTTCACATCTTTGCCATTGAGCTTGAGCTGGCCCTTCTGCGCCGGGCCCTCAGCCTGAAACAGCAGCGCCACCGTGCCATCGATGATTTCGCCGTGCAGCTTGGGCTCGTTGTTGAACCACACCACCAACCCTTGATCCGTCACCTCGACCTGCTGCAACACCGTCGGATCCGGCGTAGTCAGGCGGCCGATCATCAAGCCGATCATCAAGCCGACAATCGCCAGCGAACCGATGACGCGCGGGAATAGTTTCGAACGGTTGTCCACAGGCGGCGTAGAATGCCGCTCATCTTTACCTTCGGAGCCGTGCATGTTTCACGTCATCCTTTTTCAACCAGAAATTCCGCCGAATACCGGCAACGTTATCAGGCTGTGCGCCAACAGCGGCTGCCACCTGCATTTGATCGAACCGCTGGGCTTCGAGATGGACGACAAGCGCCTGCGCCGTGCCGGTCTCGATTACCACGAATATGCCACGCTGCAACGTCACGCGGACCTCGCCAGTTGCCTGGAAAGCCTGGGCAACCCAAGACTGTTTGCGTTCACCACCAAGGGTTCGCGACCGTTTCATGATGCCGCGTTTGTTCCTGGCGATGCGTTCATCTTCGGCCCGGAAAGCCGTGGCCTGCCGCCGGAAGTGCTCGACGCGCTGCCGCCGGAACAGCGCCTGCGCCTGCCGATGCGCGAAGGCTGCCGCAGCCTGAACCTGTCCAACACCGTAGCGGTGGCCGTGTACGAAGCCTGGCGCCAGAACGACTTCAAGTAACACCACAAAACAAATGTGGGAGCGGGCCTGCTCGCGATTACGGAGTGTCAGGCAACATTGATGTGTCTGACAGACCGCTATCGCGAGCAGGCTCGCTCCCACATGGGGTGTTGCTGAACCGTCTTACTGAACGGTTGGCGTCTCGCCGCTTTCCTGCATGCGCTGCAGCTCTTGCGCGTACAGGGCGTCGAAGTTCACCGGGGCCAGCATCAGGGCCGGGAACGAACCACGGGTCACCAGGCTGTCCAGGGTTTCGCGCGCGTACGGGAACAGGATGTTCGGGCAGAACGCACCCAGGGTGTGGCTCATCGAAGCCGCGTCCAGGTTCTTGATCAGGAAGATACCGGCCTGTTGCACTTCAGCGATGAAGGCGACTTCTTCACCGTTTTTCACGGTGACGGACAGGGTCAGCACGACTTCGTAAAAATCACCTTCCAGTGCTTTCTGACGAGTGTTCAGATCCAGAGCGACCGCCGGATCCCACTGCTGGCGGAAGATCGCCGGGCTTTTCGGGGCTTCGAAGGACAGGTCGCGTACGTAGATGCGCTGCAAGGAGAATTGCGGTGCGGTTTCTTCTTCGCTGGCTGCAGTGTTCTGTTGGTCAGTCATCTCAGATCCTTATCGATCTTGGGTCTTTTAGGGAGTGCTGTACGTGGGTGCAGCCGTTCAGGCCTTGAGCAGCGCGTCGAGCTTGCCGGCGCGCTCCAGGGCATACAAATCATCACAACCGCCGATGTGCTTGTCGCCGATCCAGATCTGCGGCACGGACGTACGCCCGGCCTTCTGACTCATGGCAGCACGAATCTGCGGCTTGCCATCGACCTTGATCTCTTCGAAGGCCACGCCTTTGTTCGCGAGCAACTGCTTGGCTCGCACGCAATAAGGGCAGTAATCGCTGGAGTAGACGATGACTTCGCTCATATCACTTCACCAGCGGCAGGTTATCGCCTTTCCAGCTGGAGATCCCGCCGGACAGCTTGGCGGCGGTGAAGCCGGATTTCATCAGTTCGCGGGCATGAGTGCCGGCGGTCTGGCCCAGGGCGTCGACCAGAATGATGGTCTTGGCCTTGTGCTTTTCCAGCTCGGCGGTGCGCGCAGCCAGTTTGTCCTGGGGAATGTTGATCGCGCCAACGATGTGGCCGGCAGCGAAATCCTTGGCCGGACGGATGTCCACCACCACGCCAGCATCTTTATTGACCAGCGCGGTCAGCTCGCCGGTGCTCAGGCTTTTACCGCCGCCCTGCATCGTGTGCGCCAGCAGCAGAGCCAGCAGTACGACGAAGATACCGACAAGAATGTAGTGGTTAGTGGCAAATTCAATCAGGTGAGCAACCATCGAAGGAGGTTCCAGGGCGTTAAAATGTCGGCCAGTATACACAGCCACTATGGTCGGCCAAACCCCGTCCGGCGGTGACGCGGTCGGAACTTAGCTTTAAACTCCAACTCCCTTTTCCATCGCCCTCTTCTTTATTAGCCACGAGTGGATTCCATGACTACCACGCCTAAACCTTTGGTCCTGATGATTCTCGACGGCTTCGGTCACAGCGACAGCCCCGAATCCAACGCCGTTTTTGCGGCGAAGAAGCCTGTTCTGGATCGCCTGTGGGCCACCGTGCCCAACGGCTTGATTTCGGGCAGCGGCATGGACGTCGGCCTGCCGGACGGCCAGATGGGCAACTCCGAAGTCGGCCACATGAACCTTGGCGCCGGCCGCGTGGTGTATCAGGACTTTACCCGCGTGACCAAAGCGATCCGCGACGGCGAGTTCTTCGAGAACCCGACCATCTGCGCCGCTGTGGACAAAGCCGTGGCCGCCGGCAAAGCCGTGCACTTCATGGGTCTGCTCTCCGATGGCGGCGTACACAGCCACCAGGATCACCTGATCGCCATGGCCGAACTGGCCTTCAAGCGCGGCGCCGAAAAAATCTACCTGCACGCTTTCCTTGACGGTCGCGACACCCCACCGAAAAGCGCTGCGTCGTCCATCGAACTACTCGATGCGACCTTCCAGGCACTGGGCAAGGGCCGCATCGCCAGCATCATCGGCCGCTACTTCGCCATGGACCGTGACAACCGCTGGGACCGTGTGGCTCAGGCCTACAACCTGATCGTCGACGGCAACAGCGAATTCCACGCCGCCACTGCGCAGGAAGGTCTGGACGCCGCTTATGCGCGCGGCGAGAGCGACGAATTCGTCAAAGCCACGACCATCGGTGAGCCGGTGAAAGTCGAAGACGGCGACGCCGTGGTGTTCATGAACTTCCGCGCCGACCGCGCCCGCGAGCTGACTCGCGTGTTCGTCGAAGACGACTTCAAGGATTTCGAACGCGCGCGCCAGCCGAAACTGGCCGGTTTTGTGATGTTGACCCAATACGCAGCGAGCATCCCTGCACCCTCGGCGTTCGCCCCGGGCAGCCTGGAAAACGTCCTCGGCGACTATCTGGCGAAAAACGGCAAAACCCAGCTGCGCATCGCTGAAACCGAAAAATACGCCCACGTGACCTTCTTCTTCTCCGGCGGTCGTGAAGAACCGTTCCCGGGCGAAGAGCGCATCCTGATTCCATCGCCGAAAGTCGCCACTTACGACTTGCAGCCGGAAATGAGCGCGCCGGAAGTCACCGACCGCATCGTCGACGCCATCGAAAACCAGCGTTACGACGTGATCGTGGTCAACTACGCCAACGGCGATATGGTCGGCCACAGCGGCGTGTTCGACGCGGCAGTGAAGGCTGTGGAATGCCTTGATACCTGCGTCGGGCGCATTGTCGAAGCGCTGGAGAAGGTTGGCGGCGAAGCGCTGATCACCGCTGACCACGGCAACGTCGAGCAAATGGCCGATGAATCCACCGGCCAGGCGCACACCGCGCACACCACCGAGCCGGTACCGTTCATTTATGTCGGCAAGCGCGACCTCAAGGTCCGTGAAGGCGGCGTGCTGGCGGACGTGGCACCAACCATGCTGAAGCTGCTGGGCCTGGAAAAACCGGCGGAAATGACTGGCACTTCGATTCTGGTGTAAACCACACCTAACCTTGTGGGAGCGAGCTTGCTCGCGAATACGGTGGATCAGTCGACAGTGATGTCGCCTGACACACTGCTTTCGCGAGCAGACTCACTCCTACATTGGTTTGTGGTGTTTTTCAGGCCAGTTATCACACAGCCCCAATTGGGCGTTTTTTTTGCAGCCTCGGGCGGGCATACTAGGCCGTCCATTACCCTGGTGCCGCCCGCCTCTATGCTCCGCGTCCTGATCGCCCTCGCTCTGACCTGCCTGCTCCAACCGGCTTTCGCTGACGAGCGCACGCAAACCCAACAACAGTTGGACGCCACGCGTCAGGACATTGCCGAGCTGAAAAAGCTGCTGAGCAAAGTCCAGGAAGAAAAGTCCGGCGTGCAGAAAGAGCTCAAGGGCACTGAAACCGAGCTGGGCAAGCTGCAGAAGCAGGTCGACGCGCTGCAGAAAGAACTGCAGAAAAGCG
This sequence comes from Pseudomonas sp. 29, assembly GCF_002754355.1. Taxonomy (NCBI): domain Bacteria; kingdom Pseudomonadati; phylum Pseudomonadota; class Gammaproteobacteria; order Pseudomonadales; family Pseudomonadaceae; genus Pseudomonas; species Pseudomonas sp. 29. Next base: position 3,274,784 of record NZ_PEEY01000001.1, on the reverse strand, counting down.
AATCCGAGCTGCAGCGACTCGATGCAGAGAAAAAAAAACTCCAGAGCGCGCGCACTGAACAGCAGCGACTGATCGCCATTCAGGCCCGCGCGGCCTATCAGAACGGTCGGCAGGAATACCTCAAGCTGCTGCTCAACCAGCAGAATCCCGAGAAATTCGCCCGCACCCTCACCTATTACGATTACCTGAGCCAGGCCCGCCTGGAACAGCTGAAGAACTTCAACGAAACCCTGCGCCAACTGGCCAATGTCGAAAAAGACATTGCCGCCCAACAGGCGCAATTGCTGGTACAGAAAAGCAGCCTCGATACCCAGCGCGACGAACTGGAAAATGTCCGCAAGGAACGCCAGCAAGTGCTCGCCAAGCTCAATGATGACGTGAAGGCCCGCGACCAGAAACTCGCCGCCCGCGAGCAGGATCAGGCAGACCTGTCTAAAGTCCTTAAAACCATTGAAGAAACCCTGGCCCGCCAGGCCCGTGAGGCAGAAGAAGCGCGGCAGAAAGCGCTGATCGCCCAGCAGGAAGCGGAAAAAAAGCGTTTGCGTGAGGCGCAGGCTGAAAACAGCGACGCCCCACGAAAACCCGCTAGATCCACTCCCGGCGCGCTGGTCTCCAGCAGCGGCGAGACCTTCGGTGGCCCTTTTGCTGCAACCCGGGGAAAACTTCCTTGGCCGGTTGATGGTCGATTGTTGGCACGCTTCGGCGAATCCCGTGGCGACGACGCCCGCACCAAGTGGGACGGCGTAATGATCAGCGCCTCCGCCGGCAGCCAGGTGCATGCCGTACACGGTGGTCGCGTGGTGTTCGCCGACTGGCTGCGCGGCGCCGGGCTGCTGGTGATCCTCGACCACGGCAACGGTTTTCTGAGTCTTTACGGTCACAACCAGACACTGCTCAAGTCGGCCGGTGACGTGGTTAAAGCCGGTGAGTCCATCTCCACTGTCGGTAACAGTGGCGGCCAGGACACATCAGCGCTGTATTTCGCAATTCGTCAGCAGGGTCACCCGAGTGATCCAGCACAATGGTGCCGCGCGCAAGGATAAGCGTGCCGCCTAATTCAGGAGTTCGTTCGACATGCTGCATTTGTCCCGCCTTACCTCGCTGGCCCTGACGATCGCCCTGGTGATCGGCGCGCCTCTGGCGTTCGCCGCTCAACCGGCCCCGGCCGTCGCTCCGGCAGGCACTGCCGCGACTTCCAAGGCACCGTTGCCGCTGGAAGAATTGCGCACCTTTGCCGAGGTCATGGACCGGATCAAAGCCGCTTACGTCGAGCCGGTGGACGACAAGACCCTGCTGGAAAACGCGATCAAGGGCATGCTCAGCAACCTTGATCCGCACTCGGCGTACCTCGGCCCTGAAGACTTCACCGAACTGCAGGAAAGCACCAGCGGTGAGTTCGGTGGTCTGGGCATCGAAGTCGGCGCCGAAGACGGTTTCATCAAAGTCGTCTCGCCAATCGATGACACCCCGGCGTCGAAGGCCGGCATTCAGGCCGGCGACTTCATCGTCAAGATCAACGGCCAGCCGACGCGCGGCCAGACCATGACCGAAGCTGTCGACAAAATGCGCGGCAAGATCGGCCAGAAAATCACCCTGACCCTGGTACGCGACGGCGGCACGCCGTTCGACGTGACCCTGGCCCGTGCGGTGATTCAGGTGAAGAGCGTCAAGGCGCAGTTGCTGGAAACCGGCTATGCGTACATCCGCATCACCCAGTTCCAGGTCAAGACCGGCGAAGAGGTTTCCAAGGCCCTGGCCAAGCTGCGCAAGGACAACGGCAAGAAGCTCAACGGCATCATTCTCGACCTGCGTAACAACCCGGGCGGCGTGTTGCAGGCAGCAGTGGAAGTGGTCGACCACTTCATCACCAAAGGCCTGATCGTTTACACCAAAGGCCGCATCGCCAATTCCGAACTGCGTTTCTCGGCCACCGGCAAAGACGAAAGTGAAGCCGTGCCGATGGTCGTGCTGATCAACGGTGGCAGTGCCTCGGCTTCGGAAATCGTCGCCGGCGCCCTGCAGGACCAGAAACGCGCGGTGGTCATGGGCACCACCAGTTTCGGCAAAGGCTCGGTACAAACCGTACTGCCGCTGAACAATGACCGTGCATTGAAGATCACTACCGCGCTGTACTTCACGCCGAATGGTCGTTCGATTCAGGCGCAGGGCATCGTTCCGGACATCGAAGTGCGCAAGGCCAAGATCACCAACGAGGCCGATGGCGATTACTTCAAGGAAGCCGACCTGCAAGGTCACCTGGGCAACGGCAACGGCGGCGCGGACAAACCAACCGGCTCCGGCGCCAAGCCCAAAGCCATGCCGCAGGATGATGACTATCAATTGGCCCAGGCCCTGAGCCTGCTCAAAGGGCTGAGCATCACGTCCGGCCGTTGAGGATGTCGCTGCGTTTCGTCCTCGTTCTGTTGTGCTGTCTGGCGGGTGCTGCTCACGCAGAGCCCGCCAGCCCAAAGCCACACAAAGCCTATCTGACATTGATCATCGACGACCTGGGGCAGAACCTGCCCCGGGATCGCCGCGTGCTGGCCCTGCCCGGCCCGGTGACCACGGCGATCATGCCGGACACCCCGCACGCCACCGAGTTTGCCCGCGAAGCCCATCGCGCCGGCAAGATCGTTATCCTGCACATGCCCATGGACCCGGCCACCGGTCCCTATGCCTGGCACCCCGAACTGCCCATCGAAGAACTGGAAAAACGCCTCAACGCCGCGTTCAAAATGGTCCCCTACACTGCCGGCATCAATAACCACATGGGCAGCCGCATGACTGCGCAACCGGTGGCGATGGCCTGGTTGATGGGCGAACTGCAGCGCCGGCACAAGTTCTTCGTCGACAGCCGTACCAGCGCACAAACCGTGGCAGCGCAACAGGCACAGAAGATCGATCTGGCCAGTGTCTCGCGGGACGTGTTTCTTGATGACGAGCGCACTGAGGCAGCGATCTACACGCAGTTGCAGACCGCGATCAGCCTGGCGCGCAAGCAGGGTTCGGCGGTGATGATCGGCCATCCCTATCCGCAGACACTGGCGGTGCTCGAGCGCGAACTGCCGAAGTTGAAGGGCCAGGGAATCGACTGGATCGATATCAAACAGATGATCAGCCTGCGCAGCAATCGCGCCATGGCCAGTCATGGTAAAGACGGGGTTTACCGGTAATACCCTGTGACGCTAGCACATACATAGTTACCACCCGGAAACCGTCCCCATTCCCGATAGTGCGACCTGCAACAGGTCGCGACGCCCTCGCGTCGCTTTCAACTATCAGGAATCATCATGACTATTGAAGACAACACCGCAGCGCATCCCATGCCAATGGAACCGATCATGCAGGACAATCTGCTGATCAACTTCACCACGGAGTTTCACCGGGTCTGGAGCACTAACGGCTCAAAAGCCAAACCTGCCACATTCTGGCGCCCCACTCCTGCTCCGGATGCATTGCCGGGCTACTTTCCGCTGGGCGACGTGCTCTTTCCCGGCGACGCCAATATCAATGGCGAAATGGTCGCAGCGGTGGTCTGCGAGAAAGATATGGCAGGGTCCTTAAGCACTAAAGGAAAGGCACTGGCCCGCCCTGCCGATTTTGAACTGGTCTGGAAAGAAACCGGAGCGCCCGGTGTTACTCGCATGTCGATCTGGCGACCTCTGGCACCCGTCGGTTACGTCGCTCTGGGGCTCGTATGCTCCAACGATCATTGCAAACCTTCGTTGAACTCGGTGCGCTGCGTCAGGCTCGACCTGGTCATAGCAGCGAACGTCGGTGATCTGATCTGGAATGACAAGGGCAGCGGTGCCAAGCTCAGTTTCAGCGCCTTTGGCATCGAACCGTCGACTGCCGCCGCAGGCGACATCCATTTTGCGCCCGGCACCTTCGTGGGCATCCAGGGCTACAGCAAGCCTGCAGCACCTTCGACGGCGTATGGCTTGCGCATGCAAATCCCGCTGCAAGTCAGCGCATCGCCGCAAATTCCGACCCTCACCGGATACACGAAGCCCGTAGTGAACGAACCCGCCACCGTCACCCAGATTGCCCGCCTGCCTTGGTTCGCAGTGCGAGATCATGCTCATCCCGGCGAACAGTTTCGCAATTCGCCTTACTACGAACTGAAGAGAACTGACGAATATGTGCTCATTGGTCACGAGCGCAATGAATCGGACAAGTATCGGGCCGTTAAATGGACAGCACCACGTCTGCAAAACGCGGTGACAACGCGTATGTTCCATAGTTTTACCGCCATGGAAATCGTCAAAGCCTGGCCGACCGTGCCTCTCAGCGATATCCGCATGACAAAATTCTCGGCCTGCCTGCCAAAAAGTTTGACCCGCACCGAAACGTCTTCCAACGGTTGGAACGAGCTACGATCTCAAGTGGTTGTTGCCATGGCGCCGAAGCAAACAGCCGTCGCGGTTTATCAGATGCAAAGCCATTACGAGTTGGTACGGGAAGACGGTACTCAAGTGGCGGTCGACTTTGGTTATACCGATGATTCAAGCGTTCTGCTGACGCAATATCCGCCGGAGTCCGTTGAGCTCGCCAGCGCGTGTCCGCCGCTGACGACAGACACCCCGGCAATATCTGGCACCGATGGCGCTAACGCTAAAGAGCAGCCAGCATCGGGCCTGGATGTCGTTATAGATACCGCCCCATGATTTCGTCCACCACGCCTTCTTTGCGCAACTGATCCAGCGCAGCCTGAAGCTTGGCGACCACTTCGTCGGACACGTCCTTGTTCAGCGCCAGATACAGTTCTGCACTGTTGAAGCGCAGCACGGTCTTGAGACCGGTGACACCGTCCTGCCGCGCCAGATAACGCCCGGCAGGATCACCGGTGGCCCACAGGTCGATCTGACCATTGACCAGTTTCTTCGCGTTGTCCTGATCGCGCAGCACTACTATCGGCTTCAGACCTTGTTTGGTCAGTGTCTCGGCAATCGCATCGCCCTTGTAGGCACCGATCTTGTACTTGCGCGCATCATTGAGGGTTTCGAGGGTGATCTTGCTGTCAGCCTTGGCCAGCATGATCCAGTCATCCGGACCGATCGGGCCGACCCATTTGAAGAGCTTTTCGCGGTCCGGCAGACGCGCCATCACGAAGGCGCCATAACCGGGATTTTCCAGAGCCAGTTTGTAGACGCGCTCCCAAGGAAAGCGCAGGGTCAGGCTGTAAGTGATGCCGGCACGCTGGAACACTTCGCGCACGATGTCGGTGGCGATGCCATTGATGTTCTCGCCTTGGGCGAAGTTCTTGCCGTTTTTCGCCATGTTATACGGCGGGAAATTTTCGGTGAGGAGCACCAGATCGGTGTCGGGACTGTTTTCGGCGCGGGCGGTGTTGATGAGCAACATCGATGCACTGGCGAGAACAAGAAGCAGGCGTTTGATCATGTCGGGCTACCGGAATCCATGGCGTGCCCAAGAGTGCCTTGGGTGCGCCATGCTGTCCACTGGCCTGTATCGATCTTGACGCTTAACGCATCACGATCCCGCGATGGGCCATATAGGCCTTGGCTTCCTGCACGGTGTATTCGCCGAAGTGGAAAATACTCGCCGCCAGCACCGCACTGGCATGGCCCTCGAGAATGCCGTCAGCCAAGTGCTGCAGATTGCCGACGCCGCCGGAAGCGATCACCGGGATGCCCAGCGCATCGCTGATCGCGCGGGTCACGCCGAGATCGAAACCGTTTTTCATGCCGTCCTGATCCATGCTGGTCAGCAGGATCTCACCGGCACCGAGGCCTTCCATTTTCTTCGCCCACTCGACCGCGTCGAGGCCGGTTGGCTTGCGCCCGCCGTGGGTGAAGATTTCCCAGCGCGGGGTTTCGCCCGGGCCGGAGACTTTCTTCGCGTCGATGGCGACAACGATGCACTGCGAGCCGAAATGCTGCGCCGCTTCACCGACGAACTCCGGGTTGAATACGGCAGCGGTGTTGATCGATACCTTGTCCGCGCCGGCATTCAGCAGATTGCGAATGTCCTGCACGGTGCGCACGCCGCCGCCAACGGTCAGCGGAATGAACACCTGACTGGCCATGCGCTCGACGGTATGCAGCGTGGTGTCACGGCCATCGACGCTGGCGGTGATATCGAGAAAAGTAATCTCGTCGGCACCCTGCTCGTCGTAACGACGGGCGATTTCCACCGGGTCACCGGCGTCGCGGATGTTTTCGAACTTCACACCTTTGACGACCCGGCCGTTGTCCACGTCCAGGCAAGGGATGATGCGTTTGGCCAGCGCCATGGTCAGTCCTCAGCCTTGGTACGAATCGCAGAAAGCTTGCGCTTCGGCGACGTCGAGGGTGCCTTCGTAAATCGCCCGGCCGGTGATGGCGCCGATGATGCCTGGTGCTTTGGCGTCGAGCAGCGACTTGATGTCACCCAGATTGTGGATGCCGCCGGAAGCGATCACCGGGATCTTGGTGGCAGCGGCCAGCGCAGCGGTGAACGGCACGTTGCAACCCTGCATCATGCCGTCTTTGGCGATGTCGGTATAAACGATCGAGGAGACGCCGTCGGCTTCAAACTGCTTGGCCAGATCGATGACCTGCACGGTGCTGATTTCAGCCCAGCCATCGGTGGCGACGAAACCGTCTTTGGCATCCAGACCGACGATGATCTTGCCCGGGAACGCGCGGCAGGCTTCAGCGACGAACGCCGGATCTTTCACGGCTTTGGTGCCGATGATCACGTAGCTCACGCCAGCCTTGACGTAGTGTTCGATGGTTTCCAGCGAACGGATACCGCCGCCGATCTGGATCGGCAGGGTCGGATAGCGCTTGGCGATCGCGGTAACCACTTCGCCGTTGACTGGCTGGCCTTCGAACGCGCCGTTCAGATCGACCAGATGCAGACGGCGGCAACCGCCCTCCACCCACTTGGCAGCCATGCTCACCGGGTCATCGGAGAACACCGTGGAATCTTCCATGCGGCCCTGACGCAAACGTACGCAGGCACCGTCTTTAAGATCGATAGCGGGAATAATCAGCATCTGGCAAACCTTCAAATTTGAATGTTCAGCTTGGCTCGGAAATCAGTTTTTCTCGAGCGCCCACAGGTCGCTTTCGATGCTTTCAAACCGCTCTTTGAGGTGGGTCTGCACATCGAAAATCGCCCTGTTGTAATAGTGCGGAGCAATTTCGCGGGTAAACAGCTCAAGAATTTCCGCCGCTTCGAACGAACCGAGATCCAGTTCGAAACGGTCTTCCATGAACCGCTGAATCTTGCGATTGGCCTCGTTCTCCTGCTCGGGAGTAAGGGTCAGAATCGGCGGTTTGGATTTCTTGGCAGCCATTTACCAGCGACCGTCCCACGCAGCGAAGTTCTGCAGCAATTGCAGGCCATGGGTATGGCTCTTCTCCGGGTGGAACTGCACGGCGAAGCGCGAGCCATCGGCCAGCGCCGCAGCGAAATCGACACCGTAATGACCGCCACCGACCACCTGCCGCGCGTTGGCGGCGGCGATGTAGTAGCTGTGCACGAAGTAAAAACGCGCCATGTCCGGAATGTCGTGCCACAACGGGTGGCTGACCTTCTGCTTCACCTCGTTCCAGCCCATGTGCGGGACTTTCAGGTGTTCGCCGTCTTCATGCAGGTCTTTGCCGAAGAACTTCACCGCGCCCGGGAACAGGCCGATGCAGTCGACGCCGTCGTTCTCTTCACTGGTGTCGAGCAACGCTTGCATGCCGACACAGATACCGAGGAACGGACGATCCTGACTGACTTCACGCACCAGTGAGTCGAAACCGAGACGACGGATCTCCGCCATGCAGTCGCGAATCGCGCCAACACCGGGGAACACCACGCGGTCAGCTTCGCGAATCACGGCGGCATCGCTGGTGATCAGCACTTTACCGGCGCCGACGTGCTCGAGGGCCTTGGCCACCGAGTGCAGGTTGCCCATGCCGTAATCGATAACTGCAACCGTCTGCATTACAGAACGCCTTTGGTCGATGGCATTTGCCCGGCCATGCGCTCATCCAGCTCGACAGCCATGCGCAGCGCGCGGCCGAAAGCCTTGAACACGGTTTCGATCTGGTGGTGGGTGTTGGTGCCACGCAGGTTGTCGATGTGCAGACTGACCAGCGCATGGTTGACGAAGCCCTGGAAGAACTCCTGGAACAGGTCAACGTCGAAGCCGCCGACGGTGGCGCGGGTGTACGGCACGTGCATCTGCAGGCCTGGACGACCGGAGAAGTCGATGACGACGCGCGACAGCGCTTCATCGAGCGGCACGTAGGCATGACCGTAGCGACGGATGCCTTTTTTATCGCCGATGGCTTTGGCAAACGCCTGGCCAAGGGTGATACCGACATCTTCCACCGTATGGTGGTCGTCGATATGCAGATCGCCCTTGCATTCAATATCCAGGTCGATCAACCCGTGACGGGCGATCTGATCCAGCATGTGCTCAAGAAAAGGAACACCGATATCGAATCGGGCCTTTCCGGTGCCATCAAGGTTGATCGAGGCTTTGATCTGGGTTTCCAGAGTGTCGCGCTCGACAGACGCCTTACGTTCGGCCATCACCAGCTCCGCAAAATCATTGGGCGAAAAAGGCAGCCATTATAGGCACGCGAGGCGCAAACAGAAACACGAGAGGTGAGATGGCTGACGGATAGAACGCCCGGCTGTCGCGGGTAGACATGTCCATACAAGCCATTACAGGCAGCGCAAAAACAAATGTGGGAGCGAGCTTGCTCGCGAATGCGGTGGGTCAGCCAACACTTATGTCGACTGATATTCCGTCTTCGCGAGCAGGCTCGCTCCCACAGGTTCGGTGTTTATTCAGCTAACACCTTAGTGAAACAGTACCGCCGTTTTCTGCAGGGTAACCCACACACCCCACGCCAACGGAATACCCACCACCAGCCACGCAGCGATCGCCAGCGGCTTGCTGCCCGGGGCGGCTTTCCACTCCAGGACCGTGCTGGCATCAGCACCTTTGTCGTGACCCAGCGCCTGTTCGGCAGCCAGCTCAGCGTCGGTCATGAAGTATTTGTCAGCCACCGGACGCACCAGCAGGTTGCACAGGAAACCCAGCACCAGCAGGCCTGCGAGGATGTACAGGGTGATGTCGTAAGCGGCAGCGCGTTCAACGCCGATGCTCAACTGATACTCACGCAGGTAGTTCACCAGCACCGGACCGAGCACGCCGGCCGCAGCCCAAGCGGTCAGCAGACGACCGTGGATCGCACCGACCATCTGCGTACCGAACAGGTCGGCCAGATACGCCGGCACCGTGGCAAAACCGCCGCCGTACATCGACAGAATGATGCAGAACGCCGCCACGAACAGCGCAACATTGCCCAAATGGCCCATGTTCGGGATCAGCGCGTACAGGGCAAAACCCAGGGCGAAGAACACGAAGTAGGTGTTTTTGCGGCCCAGGTAGTCCGAGAACGAAGCCCAGAAGAAGCGGCCACCGATATTGAACAGGCTGAGCAGACCGGTGAAACCGGCAGCAATCGCAGCGATCGAAGCCAGTTGCCCGGCGTCGAGCTGACCAAACGGCACATCGACCCCCAGCAGTTTGCCGCCGAACACTTCCTGCAGCAGTGGCGAAGCCATGCCGAGGATGCCGATGCCGGCAGACACGTTCAGGCACAGCACCAGCCAGACCAGACGGAATTGCGGGGTTTTCCACGCCACATTCACGTGCACGTGACGGTGGGTGATCATCGAGTTCGAGGCTTTCTTCGCCGGAGCGGTCCAGCCTTCAGGTTTCCAGCCGGTTGGCGGAACGCGGTAAGCCAGAGCACCACCGATCATGAACACGAAGTAGATCGCGGCCATGGCGACGAAGCTCTGCCAGACGCCGACACCGGTTGGCGAAGCGAAGTGGCTCATCAGCGCGGTTGCCAGCGGTGCACCAACCATCGCGCCGCCACCGAAGCCCATGATTGCCATGCCGGTAGCCATGCCGCGCTTGTCCGGGAACCACTTGATCAGGGTCGAGACCGGCGAGATATAGCCCAGACCCAGACCGATACCGCCGATCACGCCCGAACCGAGCCACATCAGCCAGATCTGGTGGGTATAAATACCCAACGCGGAGATCAGCAGACCGCCGCACCAGCACAGCGCCGATACAACGCCGGCCTTGCGTGGCCCGGCGTGTTCCAGCCAGCCACCCCAGATCGCTGCCGAGCAGCCGAGGAAGATGAAGAACAGCGTGTAGATCCAGCCGAGCATCGAGATCGGCCAGTCGCAGTTCGACGAAAATACCTGTGCGATGAAGCTCATGTCCGGTGCGCAAGCCACCGGAGCGGTGACGCCCAGCGCCTTGGACAGCGGCAACCAGAACACCGAGAAGCCATAGGCCATGCCGATGCACAGGTGGATGGCCAGAGCGGCCGGTGGGACTAGCCAACGGTTGAAACCGGGCTTGGCGATGATGCGTTCCTTGGACAGGAACGCGGGCTGATCGGCTTTGAGGCCGTCCGCCGTGATGCTCGTGCTCATTGTGTATCCCCCAATTATTAGTATGGTTCGCCAGCCACTGTTCACCCCCGGCCTTTATGCACGCAGGCATGACCGTTTTTTTGGGTGAAGCTCCTTGAAGGCGCGACGTTAAGTCGCAGAAGGACGGACGAACGGGCGAAGGTTACCATTTGCACGTGACAGAAAAACCAAACTGATATCACCTTTTTTCTGTCGTCTGATCTCGTATCACTCAGGAAAACGCCATGCCAATCGTCGTACAAGCGCTGAACGCCGCCAATTATCAGGATCAAGAGGATTTGCGGAAGATTTATCGCGACGCGCCGGACTGGCTGTTTGCGCCGTTTTCCGGTGAAAACAATCTGATCGACCGCACGCTCGCCGAGGGAAGTTTTATTGCCGGGCGTTTCAACGACCGCCTGCTCGGTGCAGCGCGTCTACAGAGGCACCACGACGTTTGGTACTTGTCCCATTTATGCGTACGAAAAGTTACCCGTCGCCGTGGGGTTGCTGAACGGCTGGTGAACCAAGCGCAAAAAATGGCGTCGCAAGCGGGGGCTGAACTGCGTCTGCTGGCGCCTGCCGGGCATCCTGAAGCCTTGGCAATCGCAGCGAAGTTACACCTCCCACTGGAGGTACTGGCAACATGAAGCCACACCGAACCGGGCAATTGCAGCGCTATACTCCCCGGCTAAATTACGAATTCGACTAACTACAAGGACTCGCCCATGAAAGCGTTCGGCAAAATCCTGGGTCTGGTACTTCTCGGATTGTTGCTGATCATTGTGGCGGCAGGTTTTGCCCTGACCCACCTCTTCGATCCCAACGATTACAAAGACGAGATTCGCCAGATAGCCCGCGACAAGGCCCACATCGAGCTGACGCTCAATGGCGACATCGGCTGGAGCCTGTTCCCGTGGCTCGGCCTGGAACTGCACGAGGCCAGCGTTGCCACCCTGATCAATCCGACTGAACCGTATGCCGATCTGCAGATGCTCGGCCTGTCCGTGCGGGTGCTGCCGCTGTTGCGCCGCGAAGTGCAAATGAGCGATGTCCGCGTTGAAGGGCTGAACCTGCGCCTGAAACGCGACAAAAACGGCCACGGCAACTGGGAAGACATCGGCAAGGTGCCGACAGCCGCCGCACCTGCCGGCAGCCCGGCACCGGCCAGCGCAGCCACTGCACAAGCCCCTGCCCAACCGGAAAAACCGCCACAGCCGATCCGCCTCGACATCGACAGCCTGACCGTCAACAACGCCCGCGTTGAATACAACGACGAGCTGACCGGCAAGCAATTCAGCGCCGAGAGCATCCAGTTGAGCACCGGCCCGGTACACGATTCGACGAATATTCCGGTGAAAGCCACGGCATTCCTCGGCACCAACCAGCCGGTCCTGCGCGTGCGTACCGAGCTCACTGGCGAACTGCGCATCGAGCGCGCACTGCAGCGCTACAAATTCGAAGACATGAAGCTGTCCGGCGAACTGGCCGGCGATCCGTTGCAAGGCAAGACCATGACCTTCGCAGCTCAGGGCCAGTTATCGCTGGATAAAGCGGCGAACGTCGCCGAATGGACCGGTATCAAGATCTCTGCCAACCAGTTGCGCGCCTTGGGTGAGCTGAAAGCCAATGACCTCGACAAGACCCCGCAAATCACTGGCGGGCTCTCCATCGCCCAGTTCGATCTGGCGAAATTCGTCGACAGCATCGGTCAGAAACTGCCGGCCATGGCCGAGGGCAGTCTGAGCAAAGTCGAATTGGTCAGCCGCGTTGCCGCCACGCCAACCAGCATCGCGTTCGACAATATCAATCTGAAACTCGACGACAGCAGCTTCAGCGGCCGCATCGCCGTCGAAGACTTCGCCAAACAATCGCTGCGGGCAATTCTCAAGGCCGATACGTTCAACGCTGACCGCTACCTGCCGCCGAAATCGGCACAAGCCAACAGCGCCACGCAAGTGCGTCAGGCCGAAGTCGCCAGCACCGAAGCCGATGCCATGGCCGGTGCCGGCTCTACCCCACTGCCGGACAAACCGAGCAAAACCGCCTGGAGCACCGAGCGCCTGTTGCCGGTTGAACGCTTGGCCAAACTCGACGTCGATGCCGATCTGACCTTCGGCCAACTGACCCTCGACAAACTGCCGATCCAGAACGCCGCACTGAAAGCCACCGGCCAAGGCGGCTTGCTGACCCTGACCAACCTGAGCGGCGAACTGTACAACGGCGGTTTCGCCGCCAATGGCACCCTCGATGTACGCCCGAGCGCGCCTGTGCTGAACCTGCAGACCAAGCTCAATCGCGTGCCTGTAGAAAAAATCCTCGAAAGCCAAGGCAAGAACCCGCCCGTCAAAGGCCTGGTAACCCTCACCAGCAATGTCACTGGCAGCGGCAACAGCCAGCAGGCACTGATCGATACGCTTAACGGCAACGCCAGCTTCGTGATCAACAACGGCGTGCTGCTCAACGCCAATCTTGAACAGCAACTGTGCAAAGGCATCGCCACGCTTAACCGCAAAACCCTCAGCGGCGAACCACGCGGTAAAGACACGCCATTCCAGGAACTCAAGGGCAACCTGACCTTCCGCAACGGCATCGCCAGCAACCCGGACCTGAAAGTGCGCATCCCCGGCATGACCGTCAACGGTGACGGCGACATCGACTTGCGCGTGCTCGGCATGGACTATCGCGTCGGCATCATCGTCGAGGGCGACACCAGCGCCATGCCGGATCCGGCTTGTCAGGTCGGCGAAAAATTCGTCGGCATCGAATGGCCACTGCGCTGCCGTGGCCCGCTGGAATTGGGCGCCAAGGCCTGCCGTGTCGACAACGATCGCCTCGGTCAGGTCGCAACTAAACTGGCCGGCGACAAGCTCAGCGAAAAAATCGACGAAAAACTCGGTGACAAGGTCAGCCCGGAACTGAAAAACGCATTGAAGGGGCTGTTCAAGCGATGAGAGCGGAGCAATTTTCCACGGCGGTGCTGGATTGGTTCGACCGCCACGGCCGCCACGATCTGCCTTGGCAGCAGAACATCAACCCGTATCGGGTGTGGGTGTCGGAGATCATGTTGCAGCAGACCCAGGTCAGCACCGTGCTCAACTATTTCGACCGTTTCATGGCCGCGCTGCCGACGGTCGAAGCGCTGGCAGAAGCACCGGAAGACGAAGTGCTGCACCTGTGGACCGGGCTGGGTTACTACACCCGCGCGCGCAATTTGCAGAAGACTGCGAAGATCGTCGTCAGCCAATACGCTGGCGAGTTTCCGCGTGACGTTGAAAAGCTTACCGATCTACCAGGCATTGGTCTGTCCACTGCCGGCGCCATCGCGAGCATCAGCATGGGCCTGCGCGCGCCGATCCTCGACGGCAACGTCAAACGCGTGCTGGCACGCTTTACCGCGCAAGAGGGCTACCCCGGCGAACCGAAGGTCGCCAAACAACTGTGGGCCACCGCTGAACGCTTTACGCCGCAGGATCGGGTCAACGCCTACACCCAGGCGATGATGGATCTCGGCGCCACACTGTGCACGCGTAGCAAACCGAGCTGCCTGCTGTGTCCGCTGGAACGTGGCTGCGAAGCGCACATGCTCGGCCTGGAAACCCGCTACCCGATTCCCAAGCCGCGCAAAGCCATTCCGCAGAAGCGCACGCTGATGCCGATGCTCGCCAACGGCGACGGCGCGATTCTGCTCTACCGTCGCCCCTCGAGCGGTTTGTGGGGCGGTCTGTGGAGCCTGCCGGAACTCGACGACCTAGATGACCTGCAACATCTCGCCGATCAGCACTCGCTGACCATGGGCGAGCAGCAGGCGCTGCCGAACCTCGTTCACACGTTCAGCCATTTCCAGCTGTCCATCGAACCCTGGCTGGTTCAGGTGCAGGAGGCCGCCCATCACGTGGCCGAGGCCGACTGGCTCTGGTATAACCTCGCCACCCCGCCGCGCCTGGGCCTCGCCGCCCCGGTCAAAACCTTGCTCGAACGCGCGGCCGTCGTCTTGAATGCAGGAGAGTCGCCATGACCCGCACCGTAATGTGCCGCAAGTACAAAGAAGAATTGCCCGCGCTGGACCGCGCCCCTTTCCCGGGCGCCAAAGGTCAGGATATTTTTGACCACGTCTCGGCCAAGGCCTGGGCTGACTGGCAGAAACACCAAACCCTGCTGATCAACGAAAAGCGTCTGAACATGATGAACGCCGAAGACCGCAAATATCTTCAGGGCGAAATGGACAAGTACTTCTCCGGTGAGGAATACGCCAAGGCCGAAGGCTACGTTCCGCCTGCTGAGTAAACCCTGCAAAATCGGGGGCCGGATCGTAAGCGACGGAATTAATTTAAGAAATTTTAAAAAAGTCGTTGACGTAAATCCGAAAAACCCTTTTAATGCGCCCCGTTGCCCAGATAGCTCAGTCGGTAGAGCAGGGGATTGAAAATCCCCGTGTCGGCGGTTCGATTCCGTCTCTGGGCACCAAATACCGAAAACCCTGAATCGCAAGATTCAGGGTTTTTTTATGCCTGCGATTTGATCACGCCTATCTGTCCGCCCCGCAACGCCCTCCTCTCGATACACCTCAAACCCGCCTGTACTGAAAAATACCCAAAATCTGTATCTCTCCCCATGTAGGAAAATTCGCCAGTATTCCTCCAAGCCTTGGCGAGCCAATGACTGGCTCTACTTTGCGCCCCGCAACACTCTGGGCCTCTGAAGCCCTCAGAGCGCAAAACCTGATTTTTTGAATAGATCGGCGTCCACCGCAAGGTCACTTCCTGTCCAGCTAAAAAATCTAAAAACAAACCCAACAGGCGAACTGCATTTACTGCTTTTCAAACATTCCAGGATGAATGCTGGCGCCCCTGTGCGCCCGGCAAAAGAGCGAAACGGACGACGTATGATCAAGCAACTTATCAATGAAGACAGTTATGTGCAGATTGGCGATCTGTGCAGCGCAACGATCCAGCTGAAAATCGAAGGACTGAATCCTGCCGGATCGATCAAGCTCAAAACCGCACACGCCCTGATCACGGATCTGGAAAACCAGGGCCGGATTCACCATAAGACTCGCCTGGTCGAGTCTTCCTCGGGGAATCTGGGGGTCGCGCTGGCCATGGTCTGCGCCGCCAAGGGCTACAAGTTTGTCTGTGTGATCGACCCGAACATTTCTGCGCCGAACAGAAAACTCATGCAGGCACTGGGCGCCGAAATGATCATGGTCGATCAGCGTGACGAAAACGGCGGCTACCTGAGTTCGCGTATCCGTTTGATCGAGCAACTGGTCGCAGGGAACTCCGACTACATCTGGCTCAATCAATACAAAAACCCGACCAACCCCCTCGCTCACTATCAAGCGACCGCGAAGTCCATCGCCCATAAGTTTCCACACGTGGACTACTTGTTCGTCGGCGCCGGTACCACCGGTACTTTGATGGGCTGCAAGAACTACTTCGCCGAACACCATCCGCACACCAAAGTGATTGCCGTCGATACGGTCGGCTCGGTGACCTTCGGTCTGCCGGGCGGTACGCGGCATATCCCGGGGCTGGGTACCAGCCGTCTGCCAGAGATCTTCGAGCCGTCGGGGATTCACGACTTCGTATCGATCGCCGAGGAACAGACGATCAAGGTCTGCCGCTGGCTGGCGCAACGCTACGGCCTGCTTTTTGGTGGCTCCACCGGCACTGTCCTGGCGGGCATCCAGCAATGGGCGCCGCACATCCGTCCTGACGATGTCGTCGTGGCGATCTCCCCCGACATGGGTGAGCGCTACCTCGAAACCATCTACTGCGATGACTGGGTCACCCAGCGAATCGGCGCAAGCGCTTTGCAATCACTCTTTCCAGAAATCGCTCTGGCACTCTCGGCGTAATCCCCATGACTACACACAACTCGATTCAACCGTTCCATGTCATCCCAGGCGCCGTCGTCAAGGACATCCTCAACGGGCTGCGTCACGAAACCATCGACATGGTTGCCCAGACCTACCTGACCCACGAGCGCGGCGAAACCGTTAACCCGGATAGCTACTTCCTGCGTTTTCCGGCGCAACCGGCGAACCGGATCATTGCCTTGCCAGCGGCGATCGTCGACAGCGAGGGCGATCAGTCCGTCTCCGGGATCAAGTGGATTGCCAGCTATCCCGACAACATCAAGTCGGGCATCCCGCGCGCTTCGGCGGTGCTGATCCTCAACGATCCGGACACCGGCTATCCCTACGCGCTGCTTGAAGGCGCGCTGATCAGTGCCGTGCGCACCGCAGCGTCGGCGGTGCTCGGAGCCTGGTGGCTGAATGGCCAGAGCAAGAGCGCACAGAAACTCTCGATCATTGGCGGCGGGGTGATTTCGCGGAACATCCTTGAGACGTTCATCGCCGATGACTGGTCGTTCGACAGCGTGGGTATTCACGACCTCAACGCAGAGTCAGCGCAAGCGCTGTCGTCCTTCGGCAAACAGCTCGGGGTGCCGGATGTACAGCTGTTGTCGCTGGACGAGGCACTGAGCGCCGACATCGTGGTGTTCGCCACCAGTGCCGGCGAACCCTACGTCAACGGCAGCGGCACCTTCCGCCCGGGACAGATCGTGCTGAACATCTCGCTGCGGGATATCGGCGCCGAGATCATCGAAGAAAGTTACAACTACTTCGACGACGTGACCCATTGCCTGAAAGCCAATACCTCGCCGCATCTGGCCGAGCAAAAATACGGTCATCGTGATTTCGTTACCGGCACCGTCGGGCAATTGATTCGCGGCGACCTGCAGGTTGCCACGGACAAGCCGCTGATTTATTCGCCGTTCGGCATGGGCATCCTCGATCTGGCAATTGGCCGGATGATCCACGACATCGCGGTCAAGGACGGTTCGGCGGTCGCCATCCCATCCTTCTTCGGGGAGGAGCGCAGATGGTGAAGGCGCCTCTGCACATCGGCCTGGTGGGCTGCGGCTCACGCGGGCTGTCGATTTTCGAACGCCTGTTGAGCCTTGCTGAAACGCTTGCGGAGCAGCCAGTCGTCATCGATATTTTCGATCCGAACGTGCTCGGAAGCGGCGCGCATTGGCCGGATCAACCGGACTATCTGTTGCTCAACACCGTCGCAGGCCAGCTCGGAGTTTTTCCCGACGCAGCGGCATTCGGAGACCTGGCGGATGCGCGGGAACGGCCGGGCGCGGATTTCCTGACGTGGTGCCACGAGCAGCGCATCAAGGTCGACGCGGACAGCGGACTGCTCGCCGCCGACGGCCGTGACGTTGAGCCGCAGGACTTCCTGCCACGCCATTTGCTCGGCGCCTATCTGGCGGATGCCTTCGCGCAAATCCTCGCGACGGCACCGCACTGGGTGAGCGTGAACCTGCATCAGCAGGCCGTCACCGCAGTCGAGAGCAACGCCGGTCAGCAATACCTGCTGCAGACCGCTTCGGGGGCTGCGGTCACCGTGGACCGGCTGATTCTGACGGTCGGCCATACCGGTCGCCTGCGCTCGGCGGATCGCAACCGCGTTGATGATGTCTATCCGCTGCCCGGCAGCCTCGCCACCATCGAGCCCGGCGAAACCGTGCTGGTCGAAGGGCTCGGGCTGGGCGCGATGGATACCCTGGCGGCGCTGACCTCCGGCAGGGGCGGTCGCTACAAGCGCATGGCCGACGGCAGTCACGCCTATCAGCCTTCGGGCCAGGAGCCGGTGATTTTTATCCAGTCGCGGGACGGGCTGCCGTTTCGCACCCGGCCCAACGGTCTGATTGAATGCCCGCGCCATCGCGCCGTACTGCTGACGAGTGCGCGCATCGAATCCCTGCGGGCAAGCAGCAATAACCGACAGTTGGACTTCGAGCAGGACATCCTGCCGCTGATGCTGCTGGAGATGCGGGCGGCGGCCGTCGCCGTCGTACACAGCCCATCAGCGCCAGAGCAGGTGCTGGAGCGACTCAGGGCCGTTAGCGTTGCTGGCGAACCCGGGGTTGTCGCCTGTGAGACGTTACTGCGTGAGTACGAAGCGACCAGCGGCTCGATCGATCCGCAAGCGCTGATCTGGCATGCACTGCCGGACGACGTGCAGACCTACAACTATCACGCCTGGATCTACGACACCCTCGAAGCCGATTTGCACGAATCGCGACTGGGGCGCGGAGGATCGGCGATCAAAGCCGCCATCGAAGTCTGGCGCGATCTGCGTGACCGCCTGCGTGAGGCCGTCGATTTCGACGGGCTGACCGACGCGTCGCATCGGCAGTTCTATGGCCGTTGGCACAAGGCGATCAACCGCCTCGTTGCGGGCCCGCAAAAAGAGCGCCACGCCGACCTGCTCGCCCTGTGTGACGCCGGTCTGCTGACATTCCTCAAGCCCGGCTCACGTCCTGCGATCAACGACTTCAAACGCGTCGCCGGTTATGTCCAGAGCAGCGGCGTGAGCAACAGCGACTGCGCGCCGGTGCGTGATCTGGCGCGGCTGGGCCTGATCCGCCCGAGAACCGACGAACCGGGCATCGACGGCATCGATGTCGACGCCGCGTGCCACCCGAAATCGAGCGCTGGCGAACCGGTGCGCAACATTTGGGTACTCGGCCCGCTCGCCGAAGGTTCTTGCTACTACAACCACTACGTCACCTCGGCGGGCGCGCCTTCGCGTCTGTTCATGGACGCCCATCGAGCAGCCACTGCCATCCTTGAGACAGGGACTTCAGCATGAAGCTTTTCTACCAGACACATTCACCCTACGCCCGCAAGGTGCTGGTGCTGGCTCACGAACTGGGCATCGCGTCGAGCCTGGAAGTGATCCATCACGAGACCAGCCCGACGTCGCCAAACGAGACCATCTACAAGGCCAATCCGCTGGGCAAAGTGCCGGTGCTGATCCTGCCTGACGACACGGCGCTGTTCGATTCCATCGTGATCTGTGAATACCTCGACGACCTGAGTGACGGGCCAAAACTCATCCCGGCAAACGGCCCTGAGCGCTACAAGGCGCTGCGCCTGCAAGCATTGGCGCAGGGCATGTGCGATGTCGGCATCAAGCTGCGCTGGGAAGTCGAGCGCCGCCCCGAGGCCTTGCGCTATCCGGCCTACGCCGACGGTCAGGCGTTCAAACTCAAGGAGGCTTACCGCTTCATCGAGGAACACGTCGACCTCAATGGCCCGATCACCCTCGGCCACATTGCCCTGGCGACCGCGCTCGACTGGATCGCCTTTCGCCAACTCTCGGACTTTTCCGCTCAAGCACGCCTGACCGAGTGGTATCAGACTTTTTGTGAGCGGGCGTCCATGCGGGCGACCGAGTACAGCGGGCAGACTCACGATTAAGTTAAGGAAAACCGGGTATGAGTTCTCTCTTGTTGCAAATGTCACCGATCGCGCTGGTGATCGCGTTGATCCTGATCGTCCGCCGACCGCCAGTGCAAGCGGCACTGGCCGGCGTAGTGCTGGTGCTCGTGCTGTGGGCCTTGGGCGCAGCCGGGCCTGTGTCGGCGGCGATCAGCACGGCGATCTTTCAGGACACCACCATCCTGTTTCTCAGCACGGCGTGCGTGATTGTCCCGGGGCTGGCCTTCGTCATCCTGGTCGAGCGCGGTGGTGCGCCGCAGGCCATCGGCGCCTGGGTCAAAGAACTCGGCTGGACACCGCCGGCGCAAGTCATCTTCATCGTGCTGGGCCTCGCACCGCTGCTTGAAGCGATGACCGGTTTCGGCGTTTCGCTGATCGCAACCGTGCCATTGCTGATGGGGCTGTTCACCCGCCAGTCGGGGATGAAAATCGCCCTCGCCGGGATGGTCATCATGCCTTGGGGCACACTGGGTCTGGCCACCGTGATCGGCGCGCTGTTGGCGCACTTGCCGGCACAAACCCTTGGCAGTCATTCGGCGCTGATCAGTGCGCCAGTGTTCCTCTGCCTGGCGGCGATTGCTCTGTGGCAGGGTGGCATCCGCACGGTTTCGCCGTGGCTTGGACTGATCGTGGTGACGGCGCTGTTCGTCGCGGTGCTGTTTTCCATCAACCTGTGGATCGGCCCGGAAGTCTCCGGTGTGCTGGCCGGTCTGGCGGTGGCTTGCGTCGGCCTGGGGATCTCTTATGCACAACGGAAGAAACTGGTGCGCTGGCCGAACGCAGCCTGGCCCTATCTGGCCTTGCTGGGGGTAATCGTTGCGTCACGCGGGCTGTTCGTCCTGTCGGGCTGGGATGGGCTATGGATCATCAAAGGCGAGCATGTTTCGTGGAAGCCATTGGCCTCCCCGGGGCTCGCGCTATTGATCGTTACGCTGTTGATGGCAATCAAGCAAAGCGCCGCCGCAGGTTTCCCGTGGCGAGCGCTGTTCAACCGGGCGAAATTTCCGGTCACGACGATTTTCCTGTTCCTGCTGCTTTCGCAGGTGATGGTCAACGCCGGTTTCCTCGTCGAAGCACAGCGCACACTGCAATCGTTGTCGGGGATTTCCCTGGCGCCAACCATCGCAGTGCTGGCGGGGCTTGCCGGTTACGTCACCGGTTCCAACGTCGGCGGCAACACCCTCGTCATGCCGTCCATTGCTGCGCTGAGCAGCGAACACGGTGCCTGGCTGGCCGCGATGGTCAACAGTGCCGCCGGGCATGGCGCACTGGGGTCGCTGTCGATCCTGTCGCTGATCACCGGGCTGGCGGGCGCCAATCGGCATGAAGAAAACAACCTGATCCGATTCGCCTTCGGCCTGGTTGCGCTCAACATCGTCATAGTTGCTGCAACGGGGATCGTTTTGCTCTACTTTCTCTGAATTGTTTCGAAACATCACAGAGAACTTATGGACAGGTTTGATCTACCGGACAAGCGCTGGCGGATAGTCAAGGACTGGATTATTCGTCAGATCGACAGCGGTGAATGGGCAGCCGAAGCGAAACTGCCCTCGATCCGTACGCTGGCGCGAATGTTTGAAACCAGCATCACCACCGTTCAGCGCGCGTTGGCGGATCTGGAAGCCGATGCTTACGTTTCGACCAAACCACGCATCGGCTACTTCGTCTCAGCCTCCGGACAAGCAAAACCCGCCAGGGGTTTTGACTTCTCCAGTGTCACCGTCAACGTCAATCATGCGGTGGTCGCGATGCTCTCCCAAGCGGCCTCGCGCACCACCGCGTCGTTGAATTCAGCGGTGTTGCACAGCGACCTGACACCCAACGTGCTGCTCAACAAGTGCCTGTCGGTATTGGCTGGCAAAGCTGACAACTCGCTGACCGGACTGGTCGCACCGCCCGGTCTGCCGGCACTGCGACGACGCATCGCCGGGCTTATGCTGACCCGCGGCGTGGTCTGCGGGCCGGACGATATTCTGGTGACGTCGGGCGACACCATTGCCCTGGAACTGGCCCTGGAAGCAGTCGCATCGAAAGGCGCTACGGTCGCCATCGAAACGCCGACTTATTACGGCATCCTGCAGACCATCGAACGTCTGGGCATGCGCGCCTTGCCCATCCGCACGCACGGCAAACTCGGTCTCGATGTCGATCACCTCGAAGAAGCGTTGAAGCTGAAAAAGGTCGCGGTGATCTTTCTCAACCCAACCCTGCAGAACCCGCGAGGTTTCATCATGCCCGACGAGACTCGCGCACGGCTGTCACAGATCGCGCGCGAAGCGGACGTGCCGATTATCGAGGACGACATCTTCTTCGACCTGGTGCCGGAAGGCGATCGCCCCCGCGCCATCAAGAGCTACGACACCAGCGGGCAGACGATTTACTGCTCGTCGTTCTCCAAGACCATCGCGCCGGGTTATCGCGTCGGCTGGTGTCTGGCTGGCAAGTACCGCAATGCCATTCTGGCGCAAATGTTTTCGCGCAATCTGGCGGTTTCCAGCCTTGCGCAAAATGTCCTCAACGAATTTATCGGGCGCGGCTACATGGAAGAGCACTGCGCCAGACTCCGCTCGCAACTGTCTTCGCTGGCCAGTTTTGTCGAAGCGCTGGTGCGTACGGATTTCCCTGCGGGCACCGTATACGTGCCACCGCGTGGAGGGTTCATCCATTGGATTGAACTGCCGCTACACACCGACATGTCGGCATTGCAGGATTTAGCCAGCGAACGCGGCTGCCACGTGGCCGGCAACGGCATCTTCTTCGCCGACGGGCATGCAACCACGGGTGTGCGCATCTGCCTTGGCACTGCGCTGACTCCGGGAGTGATCGAGATCCTCAAGGTGATTGCCGAAAGCGCACACCTCGCCGGGCGACCCTCTGACGGACGGCAAAACCTGACTGAGCAACATCAAGAACCAGCCGTTTCCTGAGCGCAAAAGGACGTTTGCAGTAACACTTCATGAATCAGAAAAGAACCCGCACTCCCCTGCCCCATCCGCCGCCGTATCGCCAGAGCCGGACAACCTTCTGGCTGACCGTGCTCGTCGGCGTACTGATTGCCTTCGCCCTCTGTGCATCGATCTACATATTGATCGACAGCTGGATCAGCGGCGCCATCACCACCACCAACCGCGGCCCCAAGCACACTTATCACCTGGCTGTGCAACCACGACGGTTCTGGATCGAGTTTGTCTCGCAAAGCCTAGGAACCGTGTTTCTGCTGGCTGCCGGGGTGTTCGGCCTATGGATTTATCGCAAAGTGCAGGAGCCGGCGGAGAAGCCCAAAGGCAAGCGCATACGACGATAATCAGGTGAGC
Source organism: Pseudomonas sp. 29 (assembly GCF_002754355.1). Taxonomy (NCBI): domain Bacteria; kingdom Pseudomonadati; phylum Pseudomonadota; class Gammaproteobacteria; order Pseudomonadales; family Pseudomonadaceae; genus Pseudomonas; species Pseudomonas sp. 29. The sequence goes on along the minus strand of NZ_PEEY01000001.1, from coordinate 3,251,711 downwards.
GGTTTCAGAGCGTATTGACGTAGTCGATGGGCAACAGAACGGTATCCACGGCGGCATCTACCGGTAGCGATACGACAGTTATCAAAGGGCAAACGATCGTGACATAACAGATCACCGCTGTTGGCTTGCCGTCGTCATCCCTCACGCCGAGCAGGCGTAAATTACCGTCGACCCCCTTGTAGTAAGGCTCTGGCGAGGCGCCACTCAAGCGCCCCGTCATCGTTCCACAACCGGCCAACAGCGCAACAAGGCTCGCCACGGAGCCAAAACGCAAAATCCCTTTCAATTCCAACATCCTTCTGACCATAAAGCGTGAGGGCCGCGATTGTGCGCACAATCAAACGCGACCTCCGCGCCTGGCACCCGTGATTAATCGCTCGGGGCCCGTGCGAAATGGACTACAGACCGAAACCACCAAAAGCGCTCTTCGCCAGCAACTTCCTGCAACACCCATCCCGTCTTCCTGCTCGCTTCCAAGGCTCGGCCGACATCCTTCGCAAGCGGTTCTCGGCATGCTGACGCTTCTGTTTTCAATGATGCGGAAAATTCGATGAGCCAGCTGAAACCTGCTGACCTGCAAGACCCGAAAATCGATTCATTGCTGGGCGATCTTGGCGAACTGATCCGTCAGGCACGGCAAAAAGTGCTGCGAGTGGTCGATACGATTCAGGTTCAGACCTGCTGGCAGATTGGCCGGCATATTGTTGAGTTTGAACAGGACGGCGCCCGGCGAGCGGGGTATGGCAAGCAGTTGCTGGCCATACTGGCGAAGGATCTGACGGTTCAATTCGGGAAGGGATTTGATGAGACCAACCTGCGCAAGATGCGCCTTTTCTATCAGACCTTCCCAATTCGAGACGCACTGCGTCCCGAATTGAGCTGGACGCACTATCGCAGGCTCCTGCGGGTTGAAAGTGACAAGGCTCGCCAGTGGTACATGGATGAGTGCGCCACCCTCAACTGGTCCAGCCGCGCTCTGGATCGCCAGATCAATACGCTCTACTACGAACGCCTGCTGATGAGCCAGGACAAGGCCGGCGTGATCGAGGAAGCTACCACCAACATCGCAGCGATGAACTGCAATCCCCGAGAGTTCATCCGCGACCCCGTGATTCTCGAGTTTCTAGGCTTGCCGTCTCCGGGCAAGGTCAACGAAACCGGACTTGAACAAGCGCTCATCGATCACCTGCAGAGCTTTCTGCTTGAACTGGGCAAAGGGTTTTCCTTTGTCGCTCGACAACAACGCATCAGCGCCGGTGGCTCGGATCTGTACATCGATCTGGTGTTTTACAACTACTTGCTCAAATGCTTCGTGATCATCGATCTCAAACGCGGCCAGCTCAGTGCACGTGATGTCGGACAGATGGACATGTACGTGCGCATGTACGACGAACTCAAGCGCAGTGAAGGCGACAAACCCACTGTCGGGATCATTCTGTGCTCACAGGACAACGAGGCCGTCGCGCGCTACTCAATACTCAAAGGCAGTGAGCAACTGTTTGCCAGCAGCTATAAAACGGTGCTGCCAAGTGTGGAAGAACTGCGAGCGGAGCTGCAAAGAGAGCAAGCATTGATCGAGGAACGCTTGCTCACCGAGTCCACTGAATAAGCGCTGCGGATTGTCCGCTGGATGCACTGAGACTATTGTTGCCAGCTACCCGCGAAGGTCGAGCGCCATGAGTTTTCAGGACACGCCTCCATTGCCAGCTGTGCAGCGCAAGCCGCTATTGGCCGCCGAGCTGCAAAATGAAGCCTTCAAGGAAACAGCCGCCGACGGTTTTGTCCTTGGCGGTTTCACCTGGCGCCATGCCCTGCCCGACCTTCAGCGCCCGGTGGTGATCATCAACGCCGCCACGTCCGTGCGCTGTCGCCATTACTCGCGTTTCGCGGCCTATCTGTTCGCCAATGGTTTCGACGTGATCATCTTCGACTACCGTGGCATCGGCGAATCTCGACCCGACTCAATGAAAGGCCTTGAGGCCTCGTGGACAGACTGGGGCGCGCTGGATTTCGAGGCGATGCTCAAACGCGCACAACGGCAATTTCCCGGTCAGCCGATCGATGTGGTCGGCCACAGTTTTGGTGGCTGCGCCGCGGGCCTCGGTGAGTCGGGAAAGGTTATCCGACGGCTGGTCACCGTCGGTGCGCAGTTCGCCTACTGGCGCGATTACGCCCCCGAACAGCGCTGGCGCATGTTCGGCAAATGGCATGTGTTGATGCCACTGCTGACGCTGGTCTGCGGTTACTTCCCGGGCAAACGTCTTGGCTGGCTGGAAGATACGCCGGCCGGTGTAGTGCGCGACTGGAGCACGCCTGCAGCGCGTTACGAACAGCGCCCCAGTGGTCGCGCGTTGATGAAAAAGAGCGGCGCCCTGCCCTTCGCCAACGTCCGCGCACAGACACTGGCGATCAGCATCAGCGACGATCCCTACGGCACCCTTCCTGCCATCGAACGCCTGCTCGACTACCTCAGTAACGCTACGAAAACCCACTTGCGCATCGAACCGCAGGACATCAACGAACAACAAGTCGGACATTTCGCCTTTTTTCGCAGCGCATACCAAGCCACACTATGGCCCATCGCTCTGACCTGGCTGCAAACCGGAGAACTGGCCCCCGATACTCCCGGGCGGCAAGTGCCACGCAGCTGAGCCCCTCTCAACGCACGACGGAACACATCATGGCCTCCGCCAACAAGCAGCAAAAACGCGCCACCCGGGCCAAAGCCAAGGCCAAACAGAACCGTACCAAACGCGCCGAAGCGCCGGTCGAGCTGGACCCGAACGATGATCGCATCGACTTCGAATCGGTGGACCTGACCGAGCTGTTCAAGAAAATGATCGACGCCGAGAAGATCAGCCAGCAAGCGCTGTGCACCGCGTTCCTCGAAGACCCGCTGCTGGAATTGGTCTACGAGCAGGAAGGCGAAGAAGGCGCGATGGATTTCATCCTCGCCGCGCTGATCGAGTATCGCCAGTGGTCGCAGGAAACCGACGAGGCCGGCGCGCTGGCGTGGATCGAATCCCCGGCCTTCCAGGCCGACTATGTGGCGGCGTCCGACGCGATCGCCGCGCAAACCCAACAGAAGAACTGAGTTCCCATGGCATCCCTGAACAAGCAACAGAAACGCGCCAAACGCGCCAAGGCCAAAGCCAAGCAAATCCGTATGGTCGGCCGCAAGCCGCTGGAACAGGACGAAGACCTCGACCACCTCGCCGAGCCGATCCCGGAATACACCCTGGCGATGTTCAGCAAAATGCGCGACGCCGAAGCCGTCAGCCGCAATGAGATGCTGCTGACCCTGCTGCGCGAACTGGCGTTCATCATCGTTGACCATCCAGAACTGCTCGACATGGAAAACGCCGACAACGAAGGCATGGCCGCCACCCACCTGGCCGCCGACATGCTGATCGACTACCGCATGTGGGCTGAAGGCGTAACGATCGAAGAGGCCCAGGCCTGGCTGAACGAACCGCAGTTCATCACCGATTTCGGGATTGCGCTGGATGCTTATGGCAAGTCGGTTGAAGACACCGAACCCAAGTCCGAGTAATTTTTTCCGCTTCACGTCCACGCACGATCAGGAAAAGGAAGTCAGATGAAGACAGCAGACTCACGCGAGGACGGGCAAATCCCGAAAGCAGAAGACTCAGCAGCGAACCTCGAGAGCGACCCTGTTAAATCTCTCAAACAACCAACTTGGGATGAATGGTTCGACGGAGAGAAATGCAGCTCAGACTTCATGCTCTCGCGAGAACAAAGCTGATTCGGATCTGAAGCGCAGAATATTTCGAAACCGTTAGCAGAAACAAAAACGGCCGCTAGTCATCACTGACAGCGGCCGTTTTGCGTTACGCGTAACGGATCAGTTCAACACCACCGCGCCACGTTTTTCCAGCTTGCGACGGCGTGCCACCAACAGACCGGCAGCCACCACCATCAGACTCAGCAAGCCAGTCGCGAGGATCTCCACGCGATGCGCTTCCTGGAACAACATGATGGTCAGGGCCGCGACGATGAAGATGATCACCGCGTAGGTCAGGCCCGGGAACAGCCACATGCTGAAGACGATTTTCTCGCCGCGCGCCATACGCTGTTTACGCATACGCAGTTGCGAGAATGCGATCACCAGATACACCAACAGTGCAATCGCGCCAGAGCTGGCCAACAGGAATTCGAACACTGCAGCCGGGGCTACGTAGTTGGCGAAGGTGCAGAGGAATGCCGCGCCGGTGGACAGCATCACCGCCCAGTAAGGCGTGCCGCTTTTGTTCACCCGTGTCGCCATGGCCGGTGCATCGCCACGCTTGCCGAGGGAGAAGAGCATGCGCGACGAGGTGTACAGCGCCGAGTTCAGGCAACTGGTCACGGCGACCAGAACCACGATGTCGACGATCATTTTCGCGTTCGGGATGCCCATGCGCTCAAGCACGGTCTGGTAGGAACCGAGGTTGGCCAGCGTAGGATCGTTCCATGGCACCAGAGCCACAACGATGAAGATCGACACGAGGTAGAACAGGCCGATCCGCCAGATCACCGAGTTGGTGGCCTTGGAGATTTGCTTGCCCGGGTTCTTCGATTCCGCGGCCGCGATGGTCACGATCTCGGTACCCATGAAGGAGAACATGGTGGTCAGGATCGCACCCAGTACCGCGCCCATGCCGTTGGGCAGGAAGCCGCCGCTGTCGAACAGGTGCGAAACGCCGCTGACCTGGCTGTTCGGCAGAAAGCCGAAGATCGCCGCAAGGCCGAGGATGATGAAGCCGATGATTGCCAGCACTTTGATCAGCGCGAACCAGAATTCGAACTCGCCGTAATTCTTTACGCTGAACAGGTTGGTGACGGTCAACAACAGGGTGATGACCAGCGCGAATGCCCAGATGCCGACATCAGGGAACCACGCATGGAGAATGGTTGCGGCGGCGTTGGCTTCCAGTGGAATCACCAAGACCCAGAACCACCAGTACAGCCAGCCGATGGTGAAACCGGCCCAGTGCCCGATGGCACGGTCGGCGTACGTCGAGAAGGAGCCCGTGTCCGGCGAGGCAACGGCCATTTCGCCGAGCATGCGCATCACTAAAACCACCAGGGTACCGGCGGCGGCGTAGGCCAGCAGCACGGCAGGGCCGGCGGCTGCGATGGCGTGGCCGGAGCCAACGAACAGACCGGCGCCGATTACACCGGCGATCGACAACATGGTCACATGACGCGGTTTGAGCCCCTGTTCGAGGCCATTGGAGCTTGGGGTACTGCTCATCGAAACTACCTTTGCGAGGAAAGCGATTGCGTCCGGCCCGTCTGGCATTTTCTTTCTCGTAAAAAGAAACCAACGGGGCGTTCCGTATTCTGCACGCAATAAATGCGCCAAAATGTTTCAAACTCTTCAGGGCTGCGGTTTTGCGCGAGACCGGACAGTAATCGCAAGTCCTTGGATTTAATGGCAATCCGCCAGAGCGTTACCCTGCGACTCACTTTTCAAACGAAACAGCGCACCAGAAACACACCGAAAAAGTGTGGGATGCACAATAAAAGGGCGATTCAGGAACGTTCGGCCGGATAGCGCTTCCAACACCCCGCCAAAGCTGGCAACATCGCGCCTTTTTTTACGCGACACCCACGGGTTTGCACGATCAAACACCCGTTCGGTTGTTGATGGGGCGACAGTCTGCTGTGCCGATGCGACAACCTGCCACATGCCACCCGTTAACCGCTCGTAGCGCTGTTGGCTGCCATTGAAACGCTATGCTAGCTTGGCCGCCTCGCCAGGAAGGCCATCCAACAGCTGGAGCGCAACATATATGAGGAACGCACATGGCTGAGGCCACGCCCGCGCTTGAAATCCGCAACTTGCACAAACGCTACGGACAGCTTGAGGTACTCAAAGGTATCTCGCTGACCGCCCGCGACGGCGATGTGATCTCGATCCTCGGTTCCTCAGGTTCCGGCAAGTCCACGTTCCTCCGTTGCATCAACCTGCTGGAAAATCCACATCAGGGCCAGATTCTGGTGGCCGGCGAAGAACTCAAGCTCAAATCCGCCAAAAATGGCGAACTGATTGCCGCCGACGGCAAACAGATCAACCGCCTGCGTTCCGAGATTGGTTTTGTGTTTCAAAACTTTAATCTGTGGCCGCACATGAGCATCCTCGACAACATCATCGAGGCACCGCGTCGCGTGCTCGGCCAGAGCAAGGCCGAAGCCATCGAAGTCGCCGAAGCGCTGCTGGCCAAGGTCGGCATCGCCGACAAGCGCCATGCCTACCCGGCGCAACTGTCCGGTGGCCAGCAACAACGCGCGGCGATTGCCCGCACGCTGGCGATGCAACCGAAGGTGATCCTGTTCGATGAACCCACCTCGGCGCTTGACCCGGAAATGGTTCAGGAAGTACTTAGTGTCATCCGCGCATTGGCCGAAGAAGGCCGTACCATGCTGCTCGTGACCCACGAAATGGGTTTCGCCCGTCAGGTCTCCAGCGAAGTGGTGTTCCTTCATCAGGGCCTTATAGAAGAGCAAGGATCGCCTCAGCAGGTGTTCGAAAACCCGCTTTCGGCGCGCTGCAAACAATTCATGTCCAGCAACCGCTAACGGAGCAACATGCATGCAGAATTTTAAAAAGGTCTTCCTGGCCGCCGCCGTCACCCTGGCGTTCAGCGCCGGTGCCATGGCCGAAACACTGAAGATGGGCATCGAAGCGGCTTACCCGCCGTTCAACAACAAAGACGCCAGCGGCAACGTGGTCGGCTTCGACAAAGACATCGGCGACGCCCTCTGCGCGAAGATGAAAGTCGAGTGCACCGTGGTCACTTCCGACTGGGACGGCATCATCCCGGCCCTGAACGCGAAGAAGTTCGACTTCCTGATCTCGTCGCTGTCGATCACCGACGAGCGCAAGGGCGCGGTCGACTTCACCGACCCGTACTACTCGAACAAACTGCAGTTCATTGCACCGAAAAACGTCGACTTCAAAACCGACAAGGACTCGCTGAAGGGCAAGTCCATCGGTACCCAGCGTGCCACGCTGGCCGGCACCTGGCTGGAAGACAACTACGGCAGCGATCTCAACGTCAAACTCTATGACACCCAGGAAAACGCCTACCTCGACCTGACGTCCGGTCGTGTCGACGCGATCCTCGCCGACAAGTACGCCAACTACGACTGGCTGAAAAGCGACGCGGGCAAGAACTACGAGTTCAAGGGCGACCCGGTTGTAGAAAGCGACAAGATCGGCATCGCCGTGCGCAAGGGTGACAACGAACTGCGCAACAAGCTGAACGCTGCCCTGAAGGAAATCGTCGCCGACGGTACCTACAAGAAGATCAACGACAAGTACTTCCCGTTCAGCATCTATTGATCCTGACCTGTGGGACTGGCGCCGTGATTGAACGGCGCCGGCTCCCGACTTTGCCTGCCGCAATTTGAACAGAAACCCATGATTATCGACCTCTACGGATTCGGCCCGGCCCTCGCTGCCGGCGCGCTGATGACCGTCCAACTGGCTCTCACCGCCCTGTGCCTGGGGCTGGTGCTCGGTCTGCTCGGCGCCTTGGCCAAGACTTCCCCGTACAAGCCGCTGCAATGGCTTGGCGAAACCTACTCGACCATCGTACGTGGTGTGCCGGAGCTGCTTTGGGTTCTGCTGATCTACCTCGGCACCGTCAAGACGATGAATGCCATTGGCGAATACTTTGGCAATCCAGACCTGGCACTAAGCCCCTTTGTGGCGGGCGTAACCGCACTTGGACTTTGCTTCGGCGCCTATGCCACGGAGGTATTTCGTGGCGCCATCCTGGCCATTCCGAAAGGACACCGTGAGGCCGGTCAGGCCCTGGGCCTGTCGAAATGGCGGATCTTCACCCGGTTGATCATGCCGCAGATGTGGCGCATCGCCCTGCCCGGCCTGGGCAATCTGTTCATGATCCTGATGAAAGATACCGCTCTGGTGTCGGTCATCGGCCTGGAAGAAATCATGCGCAATGCGCAGAACGCCGTGACCTTCGCCAAGCATCCATTCACCTTCTATCTGGTCGCAGCCGTCATGTATCTGGGCCTGACCATATTGGCGATGTCCACCATGCACTTCATGGAAAAACGCGCCGCCCGTGGCTTCGTGAGGACGACGTAATGGAATGGGAAGTCATCTATAAGTGGCTGCCGAAGTTCTTTCAGGGCGCCGTCCTGACACTCGAACTGGTGGGCATCGCCGTTATTCTCGGGTTGTTGCTGGCGATTCCTCTGGGCATCGCGCGCTCCTCCAAGCTCTGGTTTGTTCGCGCATTTCCTTACGCTTACATCTTTTTCTTTCGTGGCACTCCGTTGCTCGTACAACTGTTTCTGGTCTACTACGGCCTGGCTCAGTTCGACGCCGTACGCGACAGTTTCATGTGGCCGTATTTGCGAGAACCCTTCTGGTGCGCTGTCGCCACGATGACCCTGCATACTGCCGCCTATATCGCCGAAATCCTGCGTGGCGCCATTCAAGCGATCCCGCCGGGCGAGATCGAAGCCGCGCGTGCACTGGGCATGTCAAAGGCCAAGGCATTGTTCTATATCGTCCTGCCGCGCGCCGCTCGCATCGGCCTGCCGGCCTACAGCAACGAAGTCATCCTGATGTTGAAGGCCAGTTCTCTGGCGAGCACGGTGACCTTGCTCGAACTCACCGGCATTACCCGCACGATCATTGCCCGCAACTACCTCACCGTGGATATGTTCTTCACCGCAGGCGTCATCTACCTGCTGATGTCGTTTGTTCTCGTTCAGGCATTCAAACAGCTGGAGCGATGGTTGCGCGTCGATGCCTGCCAAGGGCGTTGACTCCTCCTGCGTGCTGACGGGCGAGGAGTTACTCGCCCGCTTCACCGCGCTGGATGCTTTTTTGATTGAGCATCAGGCGCTGTGGAAACCTCGTCCGTTCACTCATCTGCAGCTTCCCTGGGAAGCGTCCTACCCGAAGTTGGCCTTGTGGCTACGAGGACGGTCGCTGGACGATGCAGAAAACGCACACAACCAACCTGCTGATCTTGCCGAAGCGCCGGAGCCATTTGCTTCATTGGCAGCGATATCGGCTGAGCTGAGCGCTGTCGGTCAGTTGCCTGGGCATGCGCTGGAAGCTGCGGCGCATCGCTTGAATGTCGATGTACCGGGGCGCAAGTGGCAGCAGATTGAAGCGTTTGCCAGTCGTTTGTCTTTTTCCTCGCAACCGACGCACTGGCTCGATTGGTGTTCCGGCAAGGGGCATTTGGGCCGGCGGTTGTTGAGTGATGGCCAACAGTTGACCTGCGTTGAATACGATCCAGCATTGGTCGCCAGTGGTCAGGCGTTGAGTCAGCGCCATCATTTACACGCGCTGCATGTCGAGCAGGATGTGTTGGCAGCGAATGCTTCAAGTGTATTGAGCGCAGCCCACACACCCGTCGCCCTCCACGCCTGCGGCGATCTGCATGTGCGTTTGATGCAACTGGCCAGCGCTGCCGACTGCCAGCAAATGGCGATCGCGCCCTGCTGTTACAACCGCATCAGTCGCAACGAGTACCAGGCGTTGTCCTCTGTCGGTTTGCGATCCGTCCTACAGCTCTCGCTCGAAGATCTGGCTCTACCCATGAGCGAAACTGTCACCGCCGGTGCACGGGTCCGACGTCAGCGTGACACCTCCATGGCCCGGCGCTTGGCTTTCGATTTGCTGCAACGGCAAGTACGTGGAATAGACGAATACCTGCCCACCCCGTCCCTGCCCAGCGCCTGGTTGGACAAAACCTTCGCCGATTACTGCCGCGATCTGGCAGCGCTGAAAGAGTTATCCACAATCGGCTCGCCAGATTGGTCGACACTCGAAGCCGCCGGTTGGCAGCGGTTGGCCGAAGTTCGTAACCTCGAATTGCTTCGCGGATTGTTCCGACGACCACTGGAGCTTTGGCTGAATCTGGATCGGGCACTTTTCCTCGTCGAACAGGGATACGTCGTACGCCTCGGCACTTTTTGCGACACCTCGCTCACACCGCGTAATTTACTGCTGCTCGCCGAACGCGCTTAAAACCTTACAGCCTGTGGATAACTCTGTTGATGGATTTGCCGTGGATCCAATATCTGCGCCTGTTTCGTCGTCTTAACAACACTGGTCATTTTTTGTTCACATAAATAAAAAACCTGTAAAACAGGGATTTGCGAACAAAATGAGAATGGGTTCACAAAACCTCGCCTGAGTATGACTTCGTGCCTCTCAGTTGTGCATAAGCTGCCAATCAAAACGACATAACCGCCGAATAATGGGTCCGCCGAGCGAATAATTTCGCCCTCGCGAAAGCCGAAACTCCACTGCCTGTACTGCAAAACAGCCCTATCGTGCGTAAGGCACAAATGCTGCGTTACGCATTGCGCGGTGCTTAATTTGCCGCGATGCAAAAATAGTCTGAATTCAGGGGTTTACAGGATCTTCCCAATCGCTATAATCGTCGCCCACAACGCCGGTATAGCTCAGTTGGTAGAGCAACTGACTTGTAATCAGTAGGTCCCGGGTTCGACTCCTGGTGCCGGCACCATACAAAACGAAGCCCCTGCAGAAATGCAGGGGCTTTGTTGTTTCTGGCGTTTGGAACTCCAAGGAGCTTCAGCATCGCTGAGATGCGATCAGCGACGCCACTCAATCAACAGACCAACTCAGCCCGCGCGCCTCGACCCGTTACAATTTCACATCAGCCCAACATTGACGGGCTCTTACACCTACCTATAATGCACCCCAACACACCCGCCAAGCCTAGGTTGACCCTGTCAGCAAGCTCAAATCGTGCGGGTTTTTTTTGCCTGGAGAAAGCTACATGAGGCCCTTCGACAAGCCGGCCCTCAGCGTAGAACAGCAATTGGAACTGCTAAAGCAACGAGGCCTGCAAGTCGCAAACGACGAGCGCGCCATGCGTTTCCTAGAAGTGGTCACGCTGTTTCGCTTGAGCCCCTATATGCGCCCTTTTCAGGAAACAAACCCTGAACACACCTTCAAACCTGGTAGCAGTCTGAAAGCAGTCGTCGACATCTACCGTTTCGATGGTTCGTTGCGACGCATTACCATGGATGCTATCGAACGTGTCGAAGTCGCCATACGAGCGACTATCAGCAATCACATGTGCCCGAAGTACGGGCCTGACTGGATAGCTGATGCGTCAATCTTCTCCTCGTCATACTCTCATTCGGATTTATTGCGGCCCCTGCGAGATCAACTGAGCAAGGAACGCAACAAACTTGGACGTGAGATTGATCGTATAAAAAAGAGCAGCCGAGCAGATCAGATCCAGCAGCAGCAGCGAATTGAGAATCGCACGCGCGATAACTATTTTCGATTCTACGGATCAACATATTCCAATCCCGAGTTGCCGCCGGCTTGGGCTGTTCTGGAAGAGCTTAGCCTTGGGACGGTATCCACCCTGTTCAATGCCATAGGCAAAAGCGTCGACAAGAAAGCGATCGCGAGCAGATTCAATCTCCCCTTCGAAGTACTGGCCTCCTGGCTCCACACTTTGACCTTCATTCGAAACTGCTGCGCCCACCACTCACGACTATGGAACAGAGAGCTCTCGATTCGACCATCCTTACCTAAAGAATGGGTCATCCAAAATGCACCTGGCGATCGGCCTCAGCCCAAGCAGCGGCTATTCATAGTACTAACGATGCTAGCGTATCTAACCGATTTGATCAGTCCAGACAGCCATTGGAAATTTCACTTGGCCGAAATGATGGACGAAAGAGAGCCGGGTTATTTGAGACTTATGGGATTTCCAGATGACTGGAAACGGCAACCGCAATGGTGTTTGGGGTAGGGAAAACATACGTCTTGTTTTTTTGCCATTGCGTCTGGAGAAATGTCAGGAGCGAACGCAGGCCTAAAGCAAAATGTGGTGCCTAAACCACAGATTGCCAACCGTGGATCCGTTCGTCCGGTACCGCACCATACAAAACAAAGCCCCTGCAGAAATGCAGGGGCTTTGTTGTTTCTGGGCGTCTATATCTTTAACCGCGTTTCACCTTCAGTAGAAATAGAGTCTCTCCTCCGCACACGTCGATCTAATTGCCAGACGCCCTTCTCCCAAAAAGCACAGCTTCTGACCAAAACGCTCAAATTTCCGCTTTTATGCCAAATTATGAACTGGCAATAATTATGGCGTGCCCATAAAAAGTGTAATTGCATGAGCAGCGCTTCTCAGCTCACTGAACCGGCGGGGTGAATGGCAACCCGGTTTCCCAGTCCAAGAGTGCTTGATGCCTCGACGCTTTGTTCCTCCGCCGCAGAGAGCAGCATCTGCGTTACGCGCGCGGCCTCACCGGCCTTCATCTGACGTACAGACTCCAGTAAATCCTGCTGGAATGCTCCAGTTCATCGACCATCGCTGATCTCCTCGTTTTGTTGCTTAGAAAAGGCGAAGGACAAGTCGTGACCGACAAAACGCATTGCGCGACATCCTGCGAAATTTGTTGTAACGAGAAGCCAAGCAAAGCCACTACGGGCCACGATTGTGCATCGGCTCTTCCTCAAGCTAACGTTCAGTTCGTCGCTGCCAATTCAGCGACCGGGCCTGATAACCCGGGTAAGATACAGGCGCACCAGCGCCCCAACTCACGTTTGCCGGCGCATTTTTTGTGTCTGCATTACTGTGCAATGGCGGCTGTGCGTGGGAGACCTTCGGGTCTGCCGGGTTCCTGTATCTCCGGTTTATCAGCCCGCGCATAGCTGCCACCCATTCGTCTGATAACGAATTGGCAGCTCTCATTTGATACAGGGAGTTAACAAATGAAAGGCATTGATCCGTCAGCACACCGGTCACTTCAAGTCCGTCCATCTCGAACGGCAGGTGAACCGAAATGACCCACTCTCAAGATCTGAAAACCCTCGGCCTCACCCACTTTTCCTTCCACTCCAATCAAGCGATGTTCCGCACCAACCGTGGTGTACCGGTAATCGCCGCCCTTTCCCACGCCTCGCACTTGCTTCACATTTCACGACTGCTCACTGCGGACACCTCAGTCTCTCGCGACCCTGACCTTCACGCTTATGCCTCGCAGTATTTGCAGGAATTGAGCAAGGCGCTGATCGATGATGTGGTGAAAGTGATGGATGCGCCGCCGGACAAGCCGTTGATGTAAACGCCGGTGTCAGGCCCTCGCCGATGCGAGGGCTTGGCGTTTCAGACCTGACTGATCTCAAGCACAAACGAAATCTTCTGCTGACTCGCACTCCACACATAGCGCAAATGCTTGCCCTGCTTCGGAATCGATACCGCTGGAGGTCGAAACGCGGCGACGCATTCATGCTCAGGTAAACGAACACTGTTGTAAAGCAGCCCCCACGACTCGGTTTCGCGCAGTTGCCGGGCGAATAGCTGAGACGGCCCGTAAGCCTCCGGATCCGGATTGTGCAGTTCGGGGTGATCGTGGCGGATATCGTGCAGCGGTTTAACCACCCGATTGACGTAAGTCCGCATGGTCAACTCAAGATCCGCTTCCTGAGTCGCCGCAAGAAATCGTTCCTGGTGATAACAGGTTTCGGCGATGGCTGCGGCTTGGCTGCTCGCAGCGTAGTAAACGCCGAAGGTGCCGTCACAGAAACGACTGCGTTTGCCAATATGAGTAAACGCAGCCATCACCGGAGTCGAGCCGGGGCCGGAGAGTCGATCTTCGGGACGCACTCGGGCGAGAACCCCGGCCTGTTCGATCAGGCGATCGTTGGTCAGCGCTTCCAGCGCGTAGGCAACTTCCAGGTCTTCGGGATCGAGCACGTCTTCGAACAGCGCAATCGGCGGAAAGCTGCTGTTGACGATCCGGTAGGCTCGCGGCCATTGCACATCAACCAAATCGGGCACTTTCAACCGCGCACCCCGTCGAGGTAGCGACGCACATCGGCGATATCGACCACTCGACCCGCCAGCATGTAATCCAGCGCCGTTTGGCCATTGAATGGCGCTGCCGTGTTCGGACTACTGACCCACGTGTAGGCACGCTCACGGCTGTTGCTGAAGATGATGCTCAACGCCTTGTGAATGCCCATCAGGTAGGAGATGCGCTCAAGGGTGTCGTTAGGCAGACGTATGTTCGGCAGGTGTTTGTATTTATAGAACGTGGTGTTGCCAACGCCGCCGAGTAGTGTGCGTTGCTGCTCGGCGCTGCAGCCCCAGCGCTCCATGAGGTTGAAGAAGAACTTCAGCGCGACGCGGCCGGCTTCGGGGGCGTCTAGTTGTTCGCGTGGGGTGAGGGCTGGGGATGAGGTAGTCATTGAGCCTCTCCAGATTTGTCTTGCTTTGATACTAGTACATATACGAATAAATCGATAAAAAAACTCCGTAAGCGTATTACTGGTTACCACATTCCCCATTGATTGGGATTCGGATATGACCGGATTTGAGCATTTCGTCGACCGAATCGAACCGCTGCCGAATAGTTCGTGCTTCCAACATGGCTTGGGCAGTCTTGTCCGTAGGAATTCGTGCAATGGACGGCTGCTCTTGGATTTCAATAACGTCGTGAAGCCTGTTGCCAACTTGGCACTCCATATCGGCCGCTTCTTGTGATGCAATCACTTCGCTTACCTCACTCAGAACTGTAGCCACAGAGACTCGATGTCTCGACGCTGCCACTTCATCTGCTTTAACAAGTCGCCGCTATCAGCTCGGTCGCAAGTTCGCCTAGGATGCATCCACGTATTTCGCAGGCCAAAACCACTAACGTTGTCAGCCATTTCCCCGTGAAAAATCACCCCCACGCACCAAAACCACGCACTTTTTTTGACCCCCATCACCCGCACGTCACCAAAAACCCCGATCCTGTGTCAGCCTCCAGCCATCGGCGAGGACATCAATTCGCTACTAAACCCGCGACAACTATGCTCAGGTACAGGAATATAGCCAGCATATGGCGCCTGACCGGCAGTCTCGTAAACAACAATACCCAGCCCACTTTAGAGGGCATTACCCATGGATAGCAGAACCTTACGCAACCTCATGCGCATCGTGCAGACCGGCTCGTTGTCGGCCGCAGCCGAGCATTCGTGCCTGACTGTGCAGGCCTTGGCCGCGCAGTTGAACAAGGTCGAAGAGCAGTTCGGTTTCCGCTTGTTTCGACGTTCCAACAAAGGCCTGACGCTGACGCCGCAAGGCACTGAGCTGACGCCTTATATGGACAAAGTGCTGATTGCCACGCGACAGATGGAAGAGAAGGTCGAGGCGCTGAAGGTGCCCGGCCAGCGCACGTTGAAGGTGGCGTTGAACAACACTTTGGCGGCTGACTTCAACCGCCGAATGATCGGACGCCTGATCGAGGTGTTTCCCGATTATCAGATGGAATTCAGCTACGCCGAGTCGATGGAAAATCTCAGCAAGCTGAAGAACGAAGACTTCGACCTTGCGGTACTGATCGGCCCGCAGCGGCCGGGCTTGCCGAGTATCGTCCTGCCGGATGTACAGGTGCAGGTCGTTGGCGCCCATTGTGGTCAGGAGAATGATCCCCTGACCTTGCTGGGCAACAAGTTTCAGGTACGTCCTGCGGAAGATTGTCCGTATTCCCACAGCTTTTTGCGTTTTCTCGACGCGGGGCTGGGCAATCACGAGAACGGCCAGCGCATGGTCTATTCATGCAGTGAAACGTTAACGCTGTCGTTGATCACGCAGATGGACGCGGTGGGCATGGTCTCGCGTGAAGCTGCGCAGAAGAACGGCCTGACGATTTTCCCCGGGTTCGAGGATTTTCTCGAAGTGCGTCTGGCGGTGAACAATCCGGAGTTGTCGAACCAGGCACTCAACGATGTCGTCGACTTGCCGCTACATGAACGAGCCGAGCGCAATGTACGCAGCCGTCCCAACCGCCACACTGAGAAAGAGGTTTTTGCTGAAATACGCACATAACAACGTCGGAATTGCGGCATAGAATTCCGGGCGATCGAGCTGTATGTGCTGATCCTTGATCAACAAGGGTGTCAGGCTGATCGCAGCGACGATCGCCACCGGCAAGTATTCCAGCGCCCGCGCAATAAACGGCGGCCAGTGCTCGGTGTTGACTTGCAGTGGCAGCGCGCGTGGCAGGAAAGTCACGGCCATCATCAGCGCGACCACCAGAATCAGGAACGTTTGGTCAGGCATACACCCACTCCGCAGCCCACAAACGTGGCGATAAACACATTGAACGGCGAACTGCCGACCAGGCTCAGCGCGCCCATGCAGGCCACGGCAGCCGCAGCAGCGATGAGTTTGTTGCGCGTGTTGCACAGCGACACCAGCACGTAGAGCATCATCGCGGTCAAGGCGTAGTCGAGCTGATATTTGATCAGGTGCGCCGCGTACTGCGCACAAACGGCGCCAAGCAAACCGCCGAGCACCCACGAGGTGTGGCAGAACAGGTTGAAGCCAATCAGATAACGCACATTGACCGGCGCACCGGTGCCGAGTTTAACGCTGTGGAAAGCGAAGGATTCGTCCGTCAGGCCACCGGCATAAGCCCAGCGCTCCATGCGGCTCAAGCCGAGTGCGCGCAGAGCCTTGGCCATGTAAACCGACATCAACATGTGCCGCGCGTTGATCAGGAAAGTGGTCAGTACGATAGTCGTCAGCGAGGCGCCGCTGGAGATCAGCGCCAGTGCGGCGAATTGCGAAGCGCCGGCATATACGAACAAACACATCGCCACTGGCAGCCACATCGGCAACCCGGCGTTGACGGCCATCAACCCGAACACGAATGACACCGTGAAGTAGCCAGCGACTACCGGGCTGGCTTCGGCAAACGTGCGCGACGGCTGATGGGTAGCCATCAGCGGCGCACTGCCGGACGTTTCATTCATAGATCCCTCTCAAATGTCCGCTCGCCGTGGGGTTCGCAAAAACCCTGGGCAGTCCAGAATCGCTTGCCCGCGAGGTTAGCATCGTCGACGAACAGAAACATCCGTAACACGCCGACCCGTTTCATATCGGACGACGCCGCTTCAACCAGTCGTTGACCGACGCCCTGGCTGCGATAGCGCGGGCTGACCGCCAGATGATTAATCGTGCCGCGACTGCCGAGCATGCCACCGAGTACCGCGCCGACGATCTCGCCCGCCACGTCAAAGGCGAGATAGGCCGTGGTGGTTTTCTGGATCAGCACGCCACGCAGGCACTTGGCGTCCTGCCACTCGCAGAAGGACACTTCGTCGAACTGGCGGAAGAAGCGCTCCATGCGCTGCGCATCCTTGGCCGTGGCGCGTCGCAGCACCACCGGCGTCGAGCACTCGACGCCGTCGATTGGGGTGATCTGATTAGCGAACAATGTCGAAAGCGGTCCCGGGCCGCGAGAAGGAGATCGCCAGAATCTGCCGGTACGCCATCGCATGGGTGTGCGTGTTGCGGGCCGGGGTCACGTAGTGGCGCATGTCACGATCGAGGAAGTAGGTGGTATCGAGAATTTCCTGGTAGGTGGTCGACGCCAGTTGATGCTCGTGGATGTCGTACAAACGACTCTCCGCGCCCTCGACATTATTGCGACCCCAGAAGTGCACACCGCTGAACGGATAGCCGTCGCAGTGAATGCCTTCGGGGGTGATTTCCAGTTGCTTGCCGGGTTTGATTTCGATGCGGATCTGATGGATCTGGCACTGCCAGATTTCATCGTGCAGCTCTTCCGGCAGTACGCTTTTGTACACTTCGAAATCGGTGTCGATAAGGCTGCGCATCACCGGTGAAGTAATTACTTCATCGGAGAAGTCCTGAAAGTGTCGTACCAGGCCGCCAACATAGGCGTTGTTCTCTTTCGACTGCACGTAGGCGCGATGCTCGAGTTGCTTGAGCTCGCGGGTTTTCGGGTTGTACTCAAAGTCGCTGTAACGACGGTAACGCATGCCGGCTTCGGCCTGACCGTAGTAGCTGTCAGGCTCCATGTTTTCCCAACTTTTGGTCAGTCTGACGAAGTCGGCAAAATGACCGTAGAGATTGAAGTCACCACCCTGGACGTTGACATATTTGTCGCGCCGTAGCGATTCGCCCACTTCTCTGTTCAAAACGATCATTACCAAATTCTCCGCTGCGTTGAGCGGCCTAATCTATTAGGTGGAGAATTTGCGTCCATGAGAAAGAATTTCAGGCATTTAAAGCACTGTTTGAAACGGCGTTTGCAGGCGCTTAAAAACAACTTTTACATGACAAAAACACGGGTTTTTTCCGGTTTTCATCGAATAACCGTCGAAAAAAAACCCCGAACCAGTCGGGGTTTTTCTCATGTTTCTTACACTGGATCAGGCATCAGAAGATGTTGATCGGGTAATCCACGAAAACGCGCAGTTCGTTACCGCTGACGTTGTACTCGCTGGATTTCTGCGAAACACGCAGGATCGAGCTGCGCAGTTTCACGCTCAGGTCTTTGGCCGGGCCAGACTGCACGACGTATTTGAACTGGTTGAAGATCTCACGCTCGGTACCGCCTTCGCTGGTGGACGTGGTGATGTTGTCGCCACGCACATAAGCGAAGTTGTAGCTCAGGCCCGGTACGCCGAATGCGCCGAAGTCGAGGCCGTAGCCCAACTGCCAGCTGCGCTCGTCTTCAGCGTTGAAGTCGGACCAGTAGGAGTTGGCCAGGTAGATGGAGTTACCACCGTCACCGACGCGGTGTTGATCTTTCTGGTAACCGCCATAGGCGTAGCCCAGGTTGCTGTCGCCGGTGGAGCGCTGGTGCGCCACGGTGAACGAGTGCGGGCCAGTGGCGAATGTCGCGGCCAGGCTCCAGATCTTGTTGTCGCGACCGGTCACGATGCTTTCGCCCGGAACGGTGTTTTCGCGAACGTACGAGCTGTCGAGCTTGGTGCGATAGCCGTTGAAGTCCAGGGTCAGCGACTGATCCTTGTTGAACGGCAACACGTAGTTGGCGTTCACGTATTGTTTCTTCAATACGTCTTCGACGTCGGAAGCGTACAACGCACCTTTGAAGTTCTCAGTGAACTGGTAGCTACCGCCCAATACGTTGATCGACTTCAGTCCACCGCTGTCACGGCCTTCATCGCTCTTGCGCGATTCGGCGGTGAAACGACCGGCGTTCAGTTCCAGGCCTTTGATCTCTTTGGAAGTGATCAGGGTACCGGTGTAGCTTTCCGGCAGCAGACGCACATTGTCGTAGCTCAGCACCGGCAGGGCCGGCATCTGGTCGCCGTAGGTCAACACGGTGTTGGAGAAGCGGAACTTCACCGCTGCACCGCCCTTCGCTATGTCATGGTTCGCGCGACCGTCATTTTCCTGCTTGAAGAAATCGATACCACCGGCGCCGCTACGGCCCTTGCCGCCGTCCAGACGCAGTGCGTACAGACCGAAAGCGTCGACGCCGACACCCACGGTGCCTTGGGTGAAACCGGACGAGAACGTACCGATGGCCGCTTGGCCCCACTCGGCTTTGTCTTTGTTGCCGTCTTTGTAATCACGATTGATGTAGGCATTGCGCAGCAGCACTTTGAGGCTACTGTCTTCAACAAAACCCTTGGACTCGGCCTGGTCGTTAGCCATGGCCTGAGTGGCGCTCAACATCCCCAGTGCGATCAGACTGATTCGCTTGTTCAACATTTTGTTTTCCTTATTACGGGTTGAAACGCGCTGTGTCGAACGGCGGAAACGGCGCTTTTGCACTCTTTTATTCACCCCGAAACAAAAAGACCCGCCCACGACGATGTCATGGCGGGCCTGCTCCTTATTTTGAGTCATGGCGGTTGGCCACAGGCGTTGGGCCGAATCGTAGCCGCGCCCTCAACAATGTGTCAATTTCAAGAATCGTCTTTAAATAGGTAAAAATCGTCTAAGAAACGTAAATTTTGCGCTGACTCCTTGCTGGGAAATGCAAACAGCCAGTGAATCCAGCGCGTATCAGGCGCAACCATCGATAGAACAAAATGCAGAAGTTTTACCGGTTTCATCGACGACGATTGCCTGTTGCAACCAATCGGCAAATGCCTGCGGCTTGCCCAGCCAGGGGCTGATGTCGATCAACTGGAACGTGCCGTTCTGCTCCAGAGCAATCGTTGGAAAACCCTGACCCCCCAATTGAGCCAAAAACTGGCGACTGGCTTTTATATGCCCCTCGCTATCAACGGACTCAAACGCAAGGTGGAAATCTTCCTGCGCATAGCCCATCTGCATCGCCAATTCCAACAGCACGGCTGAATCGGCAATGCGTCGCCCTTCCACATAGTGCGCCGTCTGCAACCGCCCCAGCAGGCGCAAACCGCCGCCGTCGATGGCTTCAGCCGCCATGACCGCAGCAATCGCTGGCGTCGAATCGAACACCGCTGAGTGATCACGCAGCAAACCTTCGAAATAGGCCTCGCCAAACGGCTGGCCGGTGTACTCGGCAATGCGTCGGTCGTGGGGTATGACGTAATTGCGCAGTTGCGGGGAAACACGCTGGCGATTGGCGCCACTCATCATTCCGCCGGCATGGGCATTCACCGGCAACACTGACTGTGCCGCTTCCACCAGCGGCTTGGCGCCGTAACACCAGCCACACAGCGGATCGTAGATGTAGTGAAGAATCATGGGAAAAACTCCGGCAGAAAGTCAGGAAAATCGATGGCGGCAGATTAGTCCTCGCACTCTTGCGGAAAAACGCCGGAATGGCTTTCAGTCTGTTTCATGAATCGGTCGAATGATTCGTCCAGTCAGATTGTGTCGGTTAGGACACAAATTGAAACAATCAGCCAAGGGAACTTATAAGGAATAATTAACGGAAGTAAATGCAAAGCATTACCATTCGCGCAATCGAATTCTTCCACCCTTTCGGATGCGCTGTTCAATGCCTGCCCCGTTCCGTCTTACGCCCGTCACCCTTGGGCTTTCTGCTTTTCTGTCCAGCGGTTTTGCCTGTTCCGCGACCGAGTTACCCGCCACCGCAATCAGCGCCGAAGCGCAAGCCGATGACCCACGCGTGAAGCTCAGCAGCACCGCGACTCGGACCTCGACGCCCGTACGTTATGTGCCGCAGGCGATCGATTCGATCAAGACCTCGAACGTCGCCAGCTACGGCACCAATGACATCGGCGACGCGTTGAGCGGTATGCCTAACGTCAGCAGCAGCGCCGACACCCGTTTCGACAGCCTGCGCATCCGCGGCTTCGACGCGAGCAACGATTTCTATCTGGATGGCATCCGCGACGACAGCCAATACAAACGCGACTTGCACAATATTGAACGCGTCGAAGTGCTCAAAGGCCCGGCCGCCGTACTGTATGGCCGTGGCAGTCAGGGCGGGATCGTCAACCGCGTGAGCAAAATACCCGAGTTCGGCCGGCGCTCGACTATCGAAGCCCAGGCTGGCAGCGAAGATTTGCGCAGTCTTTACGCCGACCTCAGCAGCGACCCGAGCGAAAACATCAGCCTGCGCCTGAACATGGGCAACATGGATGAAAACAGCTTCCGCGACGGTGTCAGTGGCAATCGCCAATTGTTCGCGCCGTCGATGAGCTGGCAACTGACGCCGGACCTGAACTGGCTGGTGCAGTACGAATACAGCCGCTACAACCGCACCCCGGATCGCGGCATCCCCGGCATCAACGGGCGCCCGGCCGATGTCGGGCGCGATACGACCTACGGCAACGATCACGATTTCATCGACGACAAGTCGCAATCGCTGCGCTCGAAACTCACTTATGAAATCAATGACAACTGGCAACTGCGCCAGACCCTCGGCGTGTTCAAGCTCGACAGTGATTTCGACAACACCTACCTCACCGGTTACACGCCGGCGACCAACAAGGTCACGCGCCAGCATTGGCAGCAGGATCTGACCACTCGCAACGTCTATAACAACGTTGAACTTGAGGGCGGATTCGATACCTTGGGCCTTGAGCATCGCCTGCTCACTGGCATCGAGATCGGCAGCCAGCGCCGCGACCCGACGCTGTACAACGCGGCCACTGGTAGAACCCCGGGCGCGCGCCCCGTACCGTCGCTCGACCTGTACAACCCGAACCGTGATCTGCGCCACACCGGCAGCATGCAGGTCTCCAGCAGCAGCCACACCGAAGTCAAAAGCCGTGCGGTATATGTGCAAGATCAACTGCGCCTGAACGACCAATGGCAAGTGCTCGCCGGTCTGCGTTACGACACTTTCGATATCGAGTCGACCAACAAGCTGCGCAACATCTCCGAAGATCGCGACAGCCATAGCACCAGCCCGCGCGTCGGCCTGGTCTGGACGCCGCTACAAAATCATTCGTTCTACGCCTCGTGGTCGAAGACGTTTTCGCCGGTGGGCGGTGGCTTGATCGGCATCACTCCGGGTGCGGCCGGCAACACCAACGACCTCAGTCCCGAGCTGACCAAGCAGAAAGAAATCGGCGTGAAAAGCGACTGGCTCGATGACCGCTTGAGCACCACGCTGGCGATCTACGATCTGGAACTCTACAACCGCCGCACCACTGATCCAAACGATCCGACCCTGACGGTGATGTCAGGTTTGCAACGCTCGCGCGGGATCGAATTGACGGCCACCGGCAATCTCGTCGGCAACTGGTACATGCGCGGTGGCGTCGGTATGCAAGACGCGAAGATCGAGAAGGACAACAACGGCCTGGAAGGCAAACGCATCAACAACGTTGCCAAGCATAACGGCAGCCTGTTCCTGACCTGGAAACCGGAGATGGGCTGGTACGGCGAAACCGGCCTGACCCTGGTTGGCCAACGCTATGCCGATAACGCCAACACCACCGTGTTGCCGGGTTACGGCCGCTGGGATGCCCTGGTCGGTTACCGCTTCAAGGATTGGGATTTACGCGCGGCGCTGAACAACATCACCGATCGTGAGTACTACGCGTCCGCGACCAGCCAGTATCAAATCCAACCGGGTGCACCACGTAGCGTTGTGATGACCGGCACTTATTCCTTCTGATTCAACGCAAAACCTGTAGGAGTGAGCCTGCTCGCGATAGCGGTGTGTCAGTCAACATCGATATCAACTGACACACCGCTATCGCGAGCAGGCTCACTCCTACAATGATTTTGTGTCGTGCATAAAAAAAGCGCCGCCATCCCGGCAGCGCTTTCACCAATCCCTGTTGTGCTTCTTATCCTTCCATCACAGCCCACAATGCTTCCAGTTCGGCCTCGCTGAACAGGCCAGCGGGGTAACGCTCGATCATCATCCGGCGCGGATCAGGTTCCCTGATCTGACGCGTTCCATTGGACTTTAACCAGTGCGCGACAATCTGGAGCGATTCGCCGTTTACGGCCATGGGATGCAACGTCCGCTCGCTGACTACGTTCACTTCGGCGTTCATTTCAGCGCTCTCTCCCCGTTCGTGAGCGGCTACGTTATCCAAGGTTTATGACAGAACTGTTGAAGTTCTCCCCCTCCCTAGTGCACGGGTGATGAATACAAGAGCTATGCCAATGTTTCTTAGTTGTCGACAAGCGGATACAAAGAAGCCCGCGGTCCTGTCGGGCTGCGGGCCTCAGTTGATGCATAGCGAGCTAATCATTACCCGGCTGATTTGTTAATCAACTCAAGGTGTTACGACTCAACTCACTCTTTGTGCGGCGCGGGTTGCTGTTGGGTAAGGCAATGGATATTGCCGCCACCCAGTAACAGTTCGCGACCCGGCACCATCACCACTTCGTGCTGCGGGAACAGCTTCTGCAGGATTTCCTTGGCCGGCGCGTCCATTGGATCGTCGAAGCTCGGCGCGATGATGCCGCCGTTGACGATCAGGAAGTTCACGTAGGAACCCGCCAAGCGCACAGACGGATTGCGTTCCTGCGTGCCGTCCACCGGATCGACACCGGCGCACTCTTCTTCTGTCGCGTAAAGCGGTCCCGGAATCGGCATTTTGTGCACCGTGAACGGGCGACCCTTGGCGTCAGTGCTGCTTTGCAGGACTTTCATCGCAGCCTGGCAGCGCGGGTAGTTCGGATCCTGCGGATCGTCGGTCCACGCCAGCAACACTTCGCCCGGACGCACGTAGCAGCAGAAGTTATCCACATGGCCGTCGGTTTCGTCGTTGAACAGACCGTCCGGCAGCCAGATGATTTTATCCACAGACAGATTGGCGCTGAGTACCGCTTCAATCTCTTCGCGGCTCAGGTGCGGGTTGCGATTGCGGTTGAGCAGGCATTCTTCGGTGGTGATCAGCGTGCCTTCGCCGTCGACATGAATCGAACCGCCTTCAAGCACGAAACCTTCAGTGCGGTAACGCGGGCTGCGCTCGATCTCGAGGATCTTGCCGCCGACCTGCGAATCGCGATTCCACGGCGAATACAAACCGCCGTCGAAACCTCCCCAGGCGTTGAAGTCCCAGTTCACACCGCGCACTTCGCCGCTGTTGTTGATGACGAAAGTCGGGCCGCTGTCGCGTACCCAAGCGTCATCGCTGGACATCTCGACCACGCGGATATTCGGCACGTCGAGGCGCGCGCGGGCGTTTTCATACTGGCCGGCGGACACGGCCACGGTGACCGGTTCAAAACGCGCAATAGCCTTGGCCACCGCAGCATGTGCGGCTTGCGCCGGTTTGCCGCCCAGACGCCAGTTGTCCGGGCGCTCGGGCCAGATCATCCAGGTCTGCGTTTGCGGCGCCCACTCGGCCGGCATGTGAAAGCCGTCGGCGCGCGGGGTACTTTTCAAAGTTGTCATCGGGATCAGGACTCCAGGGAACCGTCGAGGGTTTTCAACGCGCCGTACAGGTTCGGACGGCGGTCACGGAATGAACCCCACGCGCTGCGAATGTGTTCGAGCTCGTCGAGGTTGAAAGTGTGCACAAGAATACCTTCTTCGGTTTTATTCAGCTCCTGCACTTTTTCGCCGAACTGGTTGGCGATGAACGAAGAGCCGTAGAACGTGATGTCGTAGCCGTCCTGTTCTTCGTTGCCGATGCGGTTGCTGGCGATCAGCGGCATCAGGTTGGCGCCGGCATGACCCTGTTGCACGCGCTGCCAGTGATCGCGCGACGAAATGGTCTTGTCGTGCGGCTCACTGCCGATCGCGGTTGGGTAAAACAGAATTTCCGCGCCTTGCAGGGCCATGCTGCGCGCAGCTTCCGGGAACCACTGGTCCCAGCAAATGCCCACGCCGATTTTCGCGTAACGGGTGTTCCACACCTTGAAACCGGTGTCGCCCGGGTTGAAGTAATACTTCTCGTGGTAGCCCGGGCCATCCGGGATGTGGCTTTTACGATAAATCCCGAGGTTGCTGCCGTCGGCATCGATGATCGCGATGCTGTTGAAGCGCGCACGGCCGGCCAGCTCATAGAAGCTGATCGGCAGCACCACTTGCAGCTCTTTGGCGATTTTCTGGAAATGTTTGATCGCGACGTTTTCTTCCACCGTCGTCGCCAGTTGCAGATAGTCCGGGTTCGGCTTCTGGCAGAAGTACGGCGCCTCGAACAGCTCCTGAATCAGGATGATCTGCGCGCCTTTGGCGGCGGCTTCGCGCACCAGCCTTTCAGCGATTTCGAGGTTGGCTTCCAGATCCCAGGAACAGGCCATCTGAGTGGCGGCAACGGTAACGATACGGCTCATGAATCATCTCCGGGCAGTTGCTTTGACGGCCGGAAATTCGGCCGAAAAGAAAACGCGCGCACCGGACATGAGATCGCCATGCCGGAGCAATGGCGACTTTATAGCCGATAAATATCGGCTTTAGAAGCTAGTAAATTACCTTTCGTCTAAATAAACCGAGAAAAAGCCGATACAAATCGAGTTAACAATCGAGAACAAATGTGGGAGCGAGCCTGCTCGCGAAGGCGATTGATCAATCAACACCGATGTTGAATGAGAAACCGCTTTCGCGAGCAGGCTCGCTCCCACAGGGGATTTGCAGCGCTTACAGGCCCTCGGTAAGGACTTGATCAAGCATATCGACAAAGAAATCCACACTCTGACGCGACGTCACCATCGGCGGTTTGATCTTGAGAATGTTCAGATCATCCCCGGTCGGCTGCATGAAAATCCCCAACTCACGCAAGCGATCACACAGCAACACCGTCTCCTCGGTCGCCGGCTCCAGCGTCTCGCGATTGCGAATCAGCTCAAGTCCCAGATAGAACCCGGAACCGTGCACCGCGCCCACCAACGGATGTTTATCGATCAACGCTTCGAGACGCGCCTTGAAGTGGCCACCGACCACCTGCGCGTTCTCCCAGAGTTTTTCTTCTGCCATGACATCGAGCACCGCCATGCCGATCTGGCAACTGACCGGACTGCCGCCCGCCGACGAGAAGAAATAGCCCTCGGCCTCCAGCGCCTCGGCAATTTCCCGTCGCGTGAGCACCGCGCCCAGCGGTTGACCGTTGCCCATACCCTTGGCCATGCAGATGATGTCCGGCACCACACCCTGCTCTTCAAAGCCCCAGAAGAAGTGGCCCATGCGCCCGTAACCGACCTGCACTTCGTCGGCGATGCACACGCCGCCCTGCGCGCGCACCAGCGCGTATACCTGCTGGAGATATCCCGGCGGCAGCGAGATACCGCCGGCATTGCCATACACCGGCTCGCAGATAAACCCGGCCAGTTGGCGCTTCTGTTCGGCAAGTTTCGCCAGGTGATGCTCAACACTGCGCACGTAATCCGGCGCCGAATCGAGACCACGGAATTCACCGCGATAAGTGTTTGGCGCAGGCACCGGATGCACCCAGTCCGGTCGGCTTTCCAGGGCTTTCGGGTTGTCGGCGATTGACGTTGATACCGCATCGGCGCCGACCGTCCAGCCGTGATAGGCCTCAAGCACGCTGATCATGTCGCGCCCGCCGCTGTAGGCCCAGGCCAGACGAATCGCCAGGTCATTGGCCTCGCTGCCGCTGTTGACCAGAAACACCCGGTCCATGCCTTCCGGCGCCAATTTCAGCAAGCGCTCGGAAAACTCCGCCACCGCCGCATAGTTGAATCGCGAGTTGGTGTTGAGCAGCGACCACTGCCGCGCCGCCACTGCCGCCATGCGCGGGTGGCCGTGACCGAGCACGGCAACGTTGTTGAGCATGTCGAGGTAGGAGCGGCCCTGCATGTCGATCAGGTGATTACGCCAGCCGCGTTCAATGCGCGGCGGATCAACGTAGTAGTGTTTCTGCGTGCGGGCGAAACTGGCATCGCGGCGTTCGAGCAGGGTTTTTGCGTCCAGTTCCGGCTCGGCATCGCAGGCCAGACCCAATAATGCGGCCGGCGAAGGACACAGCGCCTGCCACGCCGCTGCATGCGCCGGGGTGCAAAACAACGGCGCATCGATCTGCGCGCCCCGGCACAACTGCACCCGTAATGGGCCGCTGACTGCGCCCAGCACCTGGCCTTTGACCAGCGCCGCGCCGCTGTGCAGCGAAGGTGTCACGCCCCACAGGCGCACGCTGAGTTGCGGGCCATCCAGTTGCAGCACACCGCTTGCTGCCTGATGCACGACGCCAGCGAACGGCGCTTCTACGGCGGTACCATCGGGCACGCGCAATTCCACGTGCAGCGGGAAGGTGTCCGGTTCAACGGCGCTGTCGGGACGGGTGCGCGACAAACGGTACTGACCATAACGGCTTGCCGCCAAACCATGGGCCGCCGCCGCTTCGTTCAACAGGTGCTGATCGATGCCGGCCTGCTCCCAGTTGCCGGCCTCGAAATGCGGGCTGAGGACACCGAGATCGATCAGGGCAAATTCACGTCCGACCAGACCGGGCAGCAAGGGCGCAAAACCTTCGCTATCGATCACCGGCAATGCGTGACCGACGGCAGTGAGGATCGCCGCTTCCATGAGTGCCTGTGGCACCGATGTCGCTACGCGGAAGATTTCCCACTCATGGCTTAGGTTGTCACGGCTGTAGGTATTCGCGGGGTCGATGCTGACCTGTTGCTCGCCACTGAGCACCAGCACCGCCGCGCGCGCGACAATCAATGGCCACAGCGCTTGCAGCTCTTCATGTTGCAACGGGTTGACCGCGTGGTAGGCCTGCACCGCCGGCAGGATGACAAACGGATCGCCACCAGCGTGATGCAGCAACGCCGCACAGGTCACCGACAGATCGGTGATGCGCCAGGTGCGCACCAGATCGCCAAAGTCGATCACGCCCTGTAACTGCCAGTGACGCAGGGCATCGCGCGCCCAGACGGCGTTGTCGTCGGTGATGTCCATGTGGATCGCCTGCACCGGCAGCTTGCCCTGCAACGGCTGCAAGCGGCGCTCGGCTTGTTCGGCCGCATCGGCAATCAATATGCGTTGCTGCTCATCCTTGATCACCGGCAGCAGATGGCTGATCAGGGCACTGGCGTGACGGGCATCCCACTGCAACGTGCGCTCAAGGCCCGGGTGATCGAACCCGGCCAGCGCCAGATCCATCTCACCGCAGAGCCGGCCAAACCCCGCCACCACGTCGCGCCCCAAGTATTCGAGATGCGTGAGCGGCTGGCCCTCGATGTAATCCAGCAGCCGCACATGGACGGCTTCGCCGCCGACCTCGAGTGACAGCAGATCCTCGCCATTATTGGCCGCGATCACCCGTGGCACCGTCACCGCCGAGTGCTCGGCCAGGTACTTGAGGCCGGCATGCTGGGCTTGCAGCTCCACCAGAGCGTAATCGCCACGGCAGATTTTCAGCACGAACCGACCGCGCGGACTGTCGACGCGAAAATTCAGATCCTGCTGGCTGCCGAGCGCCTGCAGCCTGCCGCTGAGCCCGTAATGCTCCGCCAGCCATTGCTGGGCCTGCTCTGCAGAAACCTGCGGGCTGGGCAAACTGGCGCGATGAATCAACGTGGCGAGCGGCATGAAACGACCCCTGTAATTTTATTAGGCGCCTATATCGCCATTGCTTTTGGCGAGACGCAACCCCTTATACCAACTCCCGACCGGATCAAGGGCACATCACTGTGACGGCCCCCCACCAATAACTTTTCCTACAGCAATTTCAGATTGCGTTTGAACACTTCATTGTTCAACCTGCCCCCTCGAACGTTATCCGCACGGAAGCAATCCGCAAAATGTCCCAGCGCCGCCTCGCCCTCTCCAACAAAAAAGTCCGCAATATCCCTCGCCGTCTACGCGCGTTAGCCGCTTGGGCTGCTGACTTCGAAGGTTACTTTCCGGCCGACCTCACCGAAGAGGAAAAATACAGCAACTGGAAAATCCCGATTCACATGTCGATGGTCCAAGGAAAACAAGCAACCGCGGATCTGCGTCGGCAGTGCGCGCAGCACTTGATCAACGCGGCGCAGCACCTGCGTATGTCCCGACCGGAAAATGCTATCGATTGCAGAGTGGTCGCCGCCATCTTATTGCCAGGAATGTTTTCCAGCGAGATATGTATCTATACCGACATGGAATATCACCGAGGTCATATCCCGCCTGCTGATAGTGAATACGTCGAAACCGGTAAGAGCCTGGCCCAGGAATGGGGACTCGTTTTACCGCCGGGCATTGGAGAGAGAGGCCTGAGCTATACCGTTGAAGATGGCGATGGCCAGACCTATGAGGAACAACGCTGGTATTTTGGCGAGGTCGACTGAATCGCCCCTTACGGTCCGCACTCGCGTTAAATGGCACTTTGCGCAAGAATGTCGGCCATTCACACCTGCCTATGGAACTCCCCATGAATGTAATCACCACCGACCTGCCCGGTGTCCTGATCATCGAACCGAAGGTGTTCGGTGACGAGCGCGGCTTTTTCTACGAGAGTTTCAATGCCAAGGCGTTCCAGGACGCTACCGGTCTGGACACGCAATTCGTTCAGGACAACCACTCGCGCTCGCAAAAAGGCGTGTTGCGTGGCCTGCATTACCAGTTGCAAAACACCCAGGGCAAACTGGTCCGTGTGACCGTCGGTGAAGTGCTGGATGTGGCCGTGGATATTCGGCGCAGCTCGCCGCATTTCGGCAAATCGGTGGCGGTGCGCTTGTCGGCCGAAAACCATCGTCAACTGTGGGTGCCGGAAGGTTTCGCCCATGGTTTCGTGGTACTGAGCGAGTTCGCTGAATTCCTTTACAAGACCACCAACTACTACGACCCGTCGTCCGAGCGCAGCATTCGCTGGGATGATCCCGCGCTGGGCATCGACTGGCAGCTGGACGAAGCGCCGAAGCTGTCCGCCAAGGATCAGGCTGCAGCCCTGCTCAAGGACGCTGACGTCTTCGCCTGAGCCTAGGCATAATGCGCCTGACATCTCAGGCGCATCCGGCTCATGAAACCAACCCTCCCCCGCAGACCTCGCTGGCGCAGCCTCGCCCTGCTGGCCCTGTGTCTGGCGCCGCTGCTGTGGCCGCTGGAACATCTCGCCGAGCGCTATTACCGCAGTGAACTGGCCGGGCAGAACCGGCAGACCCTCGACCTGTACGTCGCCAACCTGCTGGGTACCCTGCACCGCTATGAAGTGTTGCCGCAAATTCTCGGCGACCTGCCGGCCTTGCGCGCGGTCCTCGGCGCACCGGACGACGGCGTCACCCAAGGCAATGCCAATCGCCTGCTGAAGAACATCGCCGCGCAGACCGGCGCCGAAGTCATGTACCTGATGGACACCAGCGGGCAGACGCTGGCTGCGTCGAATTGGGACAAGCACGACAGTTTCGTCGGCCGCAATTTTTCGTTCCGTCCGTACTTCAGTGAAGCCATGGCCGGACGCCTCGGACGCTTTTTCGGCCTCGGCACGACCTCGGCCAAACGCGGCTACTTCTTCGCTGCCGCCGTGCGCAACGGCGAAAAAATCATCGGCGTGCTGGTGATCAAGGTTGACCTCGACCACACCGAAAGCCTCTGGGGCAAAACCCCGGAACAACTGCTGGTGACCGACCACAACGGCGTGGTCATCCTCACCTCGCGCCCGGAATGGCGCTTCCGTTCGACCCGTAACTTGAGCGACAGCGAACGCTCGGCGATCACCGCTATCCAGCCTTACCCGACCCGCGAGCCGCGCCCCCTGAACCTCAGCCCGACTGCGTGGCTGATCCAGACTCACGACATCGCCGAAACCGGCTGGAGCGTCAGCATCCTTGCCCCACGCACGCTGATCGACCGTCCGGTGCGCACCGTGGTCGCCATCGGCGGCGCCACGCTGCTGGTGCTGATGTTGTTGCTCGGTCTGATGATGCAGCGCCGCCGCCATTATCTGGAACGCATCGCGTTCGAGGCCAAGGCACGCCGTGAACTGGAAGGCCGCGTGGCGGAACGTACCAGCGACCTCGAAGGCCTCAACCGGCGCTTGAAGGAGGAAGTGCTGGAGCGTGAACAAGCCCAACAGGAACTGGTGCGTGCCCAGGACGATCTGGTCCAGGCCGGCAAGCTGTCGGCGCTGGGGACGATGTCCGCGAGCATCAGCCACGAACTCAATCAGCCGTTGGCAGCGATCCGCAGCTACGCGGAAAACGCCGAAGTGCTGCTCGATCATCAGCGCACCGACGATGCGCGCGGCAACCTCAAACTGATCAGCGAACTGACCGGGCGCATGGCCTCGATCATCGCCCACCTGCGCGCCTTTGCCCGCCGCGATCGCCACGCGCCGGAAAGCGTTGCCCTGCAACCGGCGCTCGACGATGCCTTGGCGCTGCTGGCCAAACGGCGTCGCAGCATGGAAGTCGAACTGATCCGCGATCTGCCAGCCGCGACTCTGTGGGTCGAGGCCGGGGAAACCCGATTGCGCCAAGTGCTCGGCAATCTGCTGGCCAACGCCCTCGACGCCCTCACCGAGAAAGGCCCGCCGCGCAAACTCTGGCTGAGTGCCGAATCCACCGCCGAAGGCGTCAATCTGTACATTCGCGACAACGGCCCGGGTTTTTGCATGGAAGCCCTCGGCCGCGCCAGCGAGCCCTTTTACACCACCAAGACCCGCACTCAAGGCCTTGGCCTGGGGCTGGCCATTTGTGAAACGCTGATGCGCGCCTTCGGCGGTGAACTGTCGTTCGCCAACCACAAGCAAGGTGGCGCCTTGATTACCCTGCGGCTGCGCGCCGGTGCGCCCGGGGTCAGCCTGCAACCGTCCGAGGATCGAAGTGCATGACCATCGACAATCGCATTCAGGTGGTGTTGATCGACGACGATCCGCACCTGCGTCAGGCCCTCGGCCAGACCCTGGACCTGGCCGGCCTGAAAATTCTGCCGCTGTCCGAAGCCAAAGGCCTGGCCGCACAGCTTGAGCGTGACTGGCCGGGTGTGGTGGTCAGCGATATCCGCATGCCGGGCATGGACGGTCTCGAATTGCTCAGCGAACTGCACGCGCAGGATCCCGAACTACCGGTATTGCTGATCACCGGCCACGGCGATGTGCCGCTGGCGGTGCAAGCCATGCGTGCCGGCGCTTATGACTTTCTCGAAAAACCTTTCGCCAGCGATGCGCTGCTCGACAGCGTGCGCCGCGCCCTGGCCTTGCGCCGCCTGGTGCTGGACAACCGTAGCCTGCGCCTGGCCCTCAGCGATCGCAATGAGCTGAGCGCGCGGCTGGTCGGCCATTCGCCCCCAATGCTGCGCCTGCGCGAGCAGATCGGCGCGCTGGCCGCGACCAAGGCTGACGTGCTGATCCTCGGCGAAACCGGCGCCGGTAAAGAAGTGGTTGCCCGCGCCTTGCACGATTTATCCAGCCGCCGAAACGGCCCGTTCGTGGCGATCAACGCTGGCGCACTGGCCGAGTCGGTAGTGGAAAGCGAACTGTTCGGCCACGAACCCGGCGCGTTCACCGGCGCGCAAAAACGGCGGATCGGCAAATTCGAATTCGCCAATGGCGGCACATTGTTTCTCGATGAAATCGAGAGCATGAGCATGGATGTGCAGGTGAAGTTGCTGCGCATGCTGCAAGAGCGCGTGGTCGAGCGTCTGGGTGGCAATCAACTGATCCCGCTGGACATCCGCGTCATCGCCGCGACCAAGGAAGACTTGCGTCAGGCCGCTGACCAGGGCCGCTTCCGCGCCGACTTGTATTACCGCCTCAACGTCGCGCCACTGCGCATTCCGCCACTGCGTGAGCGCGGTGAAGATGCGCTGGTGCTGTTCCAGCATTACGCCGATGAAGCCAGCGCCCGCCACGGTTTGCCGCCCCATGAACTGCAACCGGCGCAACGCGCCTTGCTGCTGCGCCACACCTGGCCGGGCAACGTACGCGAACTGCAGAATGCCGCCGAACGTTTCGCCCTCGGCCTGGAATTGGCGCTGGATAACGCTGACGCCGAGGGCGGTGGCAGTACCACGGTCGAAGTCATCAATGGGGGCCTCAGCGAGCAGGTGGAAAATTTCGAGAAATCGCTGATCGCTGCTGAACTGGCGCGCTCCCACAGTTCGGTGCGCAGCCTCGCCGAAGCCTTGGGCATTCCGCGCAAGACCCTGCATGACAAGTTGCGCAAGCATGGCCTCAACTTTGGCGACAGCAGCCATGGGGACGAGAACGAATGATCAGCCACAGCGCCTATCTTCAGTCGGTTTTGCATCACGACATCCCGCTGACCCGAGACATGGGCCTTAAGGTGCTCGACTGGCATGAACAGCAACTGAGCCTGCATCTGCCACTCGAGCCGAACGTCAACCACAAGAGCACGATGTTCGGTGGCAGCCTCTACTGCGGCGCGGTGCTGGCCGGGTGGGGCTGGTTGCATTTGCGCCTGAAAGAGGAAGGAATCACCGACGGGCACATTGTTATTCAGGAAGGGCAGATCAGTTATCCGCTTCCGGTGACCGGGGACGCTACGGCGATTTGCCCGGCGCCTGATGCGAAGGAGTGGAAGAGGTTTCTGGCGATGTATCGGCGTTATGGGCGGGCGCGGTTGACGTTGAATACGCGGATCGTCAATCAGGGTAGCGAAGAAGACGCCGTGACATTTACCGGGCAGTACGTTTTGCATCGCTGACAATCAAAAGCCCCTCACCCTAACCCTCTCCCAAAGGGACAGGGTTAGGGTGAGGCGTCTTGCGATATAGATCGACCTGAAAGATCGAAGCGATTATGGATTCAGCAAAACTCGACCAGGTCGGCGCTACTCTCAAATATCCCGCGGTCGGCTCCCTCTCCTGGGGGAGAGGGCTGGGGTGAGGGGGATTTCGGATCAGCTCACTTAACCGCGAGCCAACTCCAACAATCTGGAGCGCCAGGCCGCCTTGGCCGGCAATGCCAAAAAGAACTCATTGAGTAGCGATTCCCGCGCCGGATAACAGAACGCCTCCCCGCGCAGATCCAGCACCTCACCGCCCGCACCTTCCAGCACACCTTGAGCCGCCGCCGTGTCCCACTGCGAAGTCGGCGCCAGTCGCGGATAGCAATCCGCCACGCCTTCGGCCAGCAGGCAGAATTTCAGCGAGCTGCCAATATTGGCCAATTGCAACTCGCCCAGACTCGCACTCAACCCGGCGAGCAAACGTTCCTGCTCGGGACTCGAATGGCGACGGCTGGCGACCACGGTGAACGCCTCGCCCGGCCCTGGCACATCGCGCACCTGAATCGCAACCGGCGTGCCGCCCTTGTCGCAACGCCAGGCACCGAGGCCTGCGCCGCCAACGTAGAAACGACCATTGGTCGGCATCGACACCACGCCGAACACCACGCGGCCGTTTTCGATCAGCGCAATGTTGACGGTGAACTCTTCGCTGCCGCTGATAAATTCCTTGGTGCCGTCCAACGGGTCGACCAACCACCAGCGCTGCCAGCCGGCGCGCACGCTCTGAGGGATGTTGGCGTCTTCTTCCGACAACACTGGAATGCTCGGGTCCAGCGCCGTCAGCCCGGCGAGGATCAGGTGATGCGCGGCCAGATCGGCCGCCGTCACGGGCGAGTCATCGGACTTGGCCGTGACCTCAACGCCGGCGCGCCAGAACGGCAAAATCGCCTCGCCGGCCTGCAAGGCCAGCTCTACGACCGGCGCCATCAACGGGTGGGGGAAATTCATCGATATCTCACTCATGCTGGAAAGAACCCGCGCTCGGTCAGCAGATCGCGGGTCAGATACAGTGCAGCCAATGCACGGCCTTCGGAAAACTGAGGATTGAGCGCCAGCGACGACAGTTCGCGCAGGTTCACTTTGTCGACACGCATCGGCTCAGGCTCGTCGCCTTCGAGACGCTCCTCGTACAAATCAGTCGCCAGAACCACCTGAATCTTCTGGCTCATGTAACCGGGCGACAGCGACAGCTCGGTCAGATGCTCCAGTTGCCGCGCACCAAAACCAGCCTCTTCCTTGAGCTCACGTTCGGCTGCCGCCAACACATCCTCGCCCGGTTCGATCAGACCTTTGGGCAAGGACAATTCATATTCGTCGGTGCCGCCGCAATACTCCTCGACCAATACCGCGTGCTCGGCATCCAGCATCGCCACGATCATCACCGCGCCGTAGCCCGCACCTTTACCAACCAGACGTTCGTAAGTGCGTTCCACGCCGTTGGAAAAGCGCAGCTTGAGTTCTTCGACGCAAAACAGGCGACTGGTGGCGACGATCTCGCGGGCAAGTACGGTGGGTTTCTGGCGCATGCAAAGCTCCTTGGCGTGAACGCGCTACTATAACGCGGCTTTCCCGATTGTTTATGTCGGATATCTTTCTACCGTTCGAGACGTTGCCATGCCTTCATTACCGTGGTCCGACATCGATACCGTTCTGCTCGACATGGACGGCACGCTGCTGGATCTGCACTTCGACAATCACTTCTGGCTGGAACACCTGCCCCAGCGTTACGCCGAACTGCACGGGGTCAGCCGGGCCATGGCCGAAATGGAATTGCAGCCGTTGTTCGAACGCCATGCCGGCCAGTTGCAGTGGTACTGCCTGGATTTCTGGAGTGCCGAACTGAAGTTATCGGTGCGTGAACTGAAGCTGGAAACTGCGCACCTGATTGCCTTGCGCCCGGATGCCGATACCTTTCTGGAAGCGATCAAACGCGCGGGCAAACGGGTGATCATGATCACCAATGCACACCGCGACTCACTGTCGCTGAAGCTTGAGCGAATCGAACTGGCGCCGTATTTTGAGCGGCTGATCAGCTCCCACGATTACGGTTTTCCCAAGGAGAACCCGCAGTTCTGGGATGCCTTGCAGGCGGACATCGGCTTTGATCCGGCGCGCAGTCTGTTTATCGACGACACCTTGCCGATTCTGCGCAGTGCGCGGGATTTTGGTGTGGCGCATTTGTTGGCGGTGAAAGAGCCGGACAGTCGCAAGGGGCCGAAGGACACGGCTGAGTTTGCGGCGGTTGAGGATTACCGCAGTTTGATTGCAGGGCTTTGATACCGAGTTGCCCCGTTCGCGAGCAGGCTCGCTCCCACATTTGGAATGCGATCCCATGTGGGGGCGAGCCTGCTTCGAGCGGAGTTCCGACGTGTTACTCAGGAATACGCAGTGTCTGCCCTGGATAGATCTTGTCTGGATGAGACAGCAGCGGTTTGTTGGCCTCGAAGATCTTGTTGTATTTGTTCGCATCGCCGTAAACGCGCTTGGAAATCGCGCTGAGGGTATCGCCCTTCTCGACCGTGACAAATTTCGCCGCCGTGGCCGCAGCACCGGTCACGGTGATCTGATCATCTACACCGCTGACGCCTGCAACGTTGCCCAGCGCCAAGAGAATCTTTTCTTTCTCTTCCTGACTGGCGGCTTCACCGGTGGCGATAACTTTTTCGCCTTCGACTTTCACCTGAATTTTCGAGGTATCAATCCCCGACAGCGCGTCCTGCACGTGCTTGGTCAGCGCCTCACCGTTTGCTTCGGCCTTGTCAGGCGTCAGTGCATCGAGGATTTTCTCACCGGCTTCTTTGATAAAGCTGAATAGGCTCATCGTGTTCTCTCCATGGAATAAAGGTTCAGTCGTCCAAGCCTAGACCACGACAGACAAACCCGGTTCCAAGCCGACCAATGACCCTGCCACCGCGCAAGCGGTAGAATCGCCCAACCCTGCCAGCGCCCGGAGCGAAGATGGACATCAAGCAGCTGAAATTCCTCATCGCCCTCGACGAAACCCGCCACTTCGGCCAGGCCGCAGCGCGTTGCCACATCACCCAGCCAACCCTGTCGATGCGCCTGCGCAGTCTTGAAGAAGAACTCGACTTGCCGCTGGTCAACCGTGGCCAGCGTTTCGAAGGTTTCACCGCGCCGGGCGAGCGCGTGCTGGCGTGGGCACGTTCGGTGATGGCGGCGTATGACGGTTTGCACGCGGAAGCGGCGGCGTGTCGCGGCAATCTGATCGGCACGCTGAGGCTGGGCGTGGTGCCGCTGTCGAGTTTCGATCCACTGCCGTTGATGCAACGCCTGCACAGCGCCCACCCGAATCTGCGCTTTGAAATGTCGGCACTGAGCTCCGAGCAGATCCTCGAGCATCTGGCGAATAACCGAATCGACATCGGTGTTTCTTATCTCGACCGCCTGGATCACGAACGTTTCGAATCACTGGCATTCGACGAAACCCGCATGGGCCTGCTGTACGACCAGCGCACTTTTACCTTCGGTGAAGCTCCGCTGAGCTGGGAATCGCTGATCGAACTGCCGCTGGGCATGCTCACCAGCGGCATGCATTTCCGTCAGTCCATCGACCACAACTTCCACAGCCGTGGCCTGACTCCGCAACCGTTGCTGCAAACCGACGCCGTGCATCAATTGTTACAAGCCGTACACGGCGGTTTCTGCTGCGCGATCATGCCGTTGGACGGCGGGCTGGAAAAACTCACCGACCATCTGCGTCTGCAGCCCATCGAAAACGCCCAGACCCTAGCGCCACTGGGCTTGATCATGCGTCGCGGGGCGCCACGCTCGGCGCTCGCCGAGGCCTGTTTCGCGCTCTATCAGAAATCGCCAACGGCGCCTTGATCGACGGCCTCTATCGATAGATCGACACTAGCGATTAGACGCGACAACTTGCCGCGCCTAGTCTTAACGTTGATCAAACCGTCGGTGATGCCATGAACGCCAAGCGCCCTGCCTGCGCGGCGCCTGCACTTGAAACGCCCGCGCCTGCCGCCAGCCAGACCTACAGTTACAGCGATTTACCCCGTGAGGAATCGGCCAGCACTGCGCTCGCCGAGGAAGTCGCGTTGGCAATTGCCTACAACGGTATCAGCCAGGCCGTCATGCTGGTGACGCCGACCGACCTGGAAGACTTCATCGTCGGCTTCAGCCTCGGCAGCGGCATCATCATCGATGCCACCGACATCTATGACCTGCAACTGACCGGCGCAGGCTCAGCGCAGTATGCGCAAGTGACCATCGCCAACCGTGCGTTCTGGAATCTCAAGCAACAGCGCCGGCAAATGGCAGGCACCAGCGGTTGCGGATTGTGCGGGGTTGAAGCGGTGGAGCAGGCACTGCCTGATCTCAAGGTCTTGCCCGGCGCGCCGCTGCCACCGAGCGAATGGCTCGACGGTCTGCGCCAGCGCATCGGTGCGTTCCAACCGCTCGGTCAGCATTGCGGCGCGGTGCATGCGGCGGTGTTCATGAACGCCAGCGGCGAATTGTTGCTCGGGCGCGAAGACATCGGTCGGCACAACGCCCTCGACAAGCTGATCGGCGGACTGATCCGCCAGAAGATATCCACAGATGGCGGACTGGCGATTGTCACCAGCCGTTGCAGTCTCGAATTGATCCAGAAAGTTTTGCGCGCCGGCATCCAGACACTGGTCAGCCTTTCCGCACCCACCGGTCTTGCCGTGCAATGGGCGCGTCGACATAACCTCAATCTCATCCACCTGCCGCAGAAAAGTGCGCCGCGGGTGTATAGCCCCGCGATGGAGAATCAAGCGTGAGCCAACATCATCAAGCCGACCAGAAACCTGTCCCGCGCTACAAGCCTTACAAAGGTGCCGCCGGCGGCTGGGGTGCCCTGATCAGTGTGGCTCAGGCCTGGTTGACCAGCGACAACGCCCTGAAAAACCTGCGCATGATGCTCAAGACCAACCAGAACGGCGGTTTCGACTGCCCGGGTTGCGCGTGGGGCGATTCGC
This sequence comes from Pseudomonas sp. 29, assembly GCF_002754355.1. Lineage (NCBI taxonomy): Bacteria > Pseudomonadati > Pseudomonadota > Gammaproteobacteria > Pseudomonadales > Pseudomonadaceae > Pseudomonas > Pseudomonas sp. 29. Next base: position 3,212,905 of record NZ_PEEY01000001.1, on the reverse strand, counting down.
CGGAAAGCGGCATGGTCAAGTTCTGCGAAAACGGCGCGAAAGCGGTGAACTGGGAAGCGACCAAGCGTCGTGTAGACGCCAAGTTCTTCGCCAAGCACAGCGTGACTTCCCTGCTGGAGCAGAGCGACTACTGGCTGGAATATCAGGGTCGTCTCACCGAACCGATGGTTTACGACGCCGAAACCGATCGCTACAAGCCGATCAGTTGGGACGACGCCTACACGCTGATCGCCAAGCACCTGCAAAGTCTGCCGAGCCCCGATCTGGCCGAGTTCTACACCTCGGGTCGCGCCAGCAACGAAGCGGCGTACCTGTATCAACTGTTTGTGCGCGCCTACGGTACCAACAACTTCCCGGACTGCTCGAACATGTGCCACGAGGCCAGCGGTGTTGCCCTGGCGCAGAGCGTCGGCGTCGGCAAAGGCACCGTGACCTTCGATGACTTCGAACACGCCGATGCGATTTTCGTCTGGGGCCAGAACCCGGGCACCAACCACCCGCGCATGCTCGAACCCTTGCGTGAGGCAGTGAAACGCGGCGCGCAGGTGGTGTGCATCAACCCATTGAAAGAGCGTGGTCTGGAACGCTTCCAGCATCCGCAACACCCGATCGAAATGCTCACCAACGGCGACAAGCCAACCAACACCGCTTATTTCCGCCCGGCACTCGGTGGCGACATGGCGCTGCTGCGCGGCATGGCCAAGTTCCTCCTGCAGTGGGAGCGCGATGCGCAGAAGGCTGGCGAACCTGCCGTGTTCGATCATGACTTCCTCAATGCCCACAGCGCCAACGTGCTCGAGTACCTGGGCGTAGTCGATGACACGCCGTGGGAACAGATCGTCGAGCAATCCGGCCTGACCCTCGTAGAAATCGAGCAAGCCGCGCGTATGTACGCCAAGGGCAAGAACGTAATCATGTGCTGGGCGATGGGCATCACTCAGCATCGCCACTCGGTGCCGACGATTCAGGAAATCGCCAACCTGATGCTACTGCGCGGCAACATCGGCAAACCGGGCGCCGGCCTGTGCCCGGTGCGCGGCCACAGTAACGTGCAAGGCGACCGCACAATGGGCATCAACGAGCGTCCGCCGGTGGCGTTCCTCGATTCGCTGGAGCGACGCTTCCAGTTCAAGGTGCCGCGCCACAACGGCCACAACGTGGTTGAAGCGATCCACGCAATGGCTGAGGGTCGCGCCAAGGTCTTCATCGGTCTGGGCGGTAACTTCGCCCAAGCCACGCCGGATAGCCCGCGTACCTTCGCCGCACTGAGCAATTGCGACCTGACCGTGCAGATCAGCACCAAGCTCAACCGCAGCCACCTGGCTCACGGTAAAGACGCGCTGATCCTGCCGTGCCTCGGTCGTACCGACATCGATATCCAGACCGAAGGCCCGCAAGCGGTCACCGTGGAAGACTCGTTCAGCATGGTTCACGCTTCCAACGGTCAGTTGCAGCCGCTGTCGAACCAGATGCGTTCAGAGCCGTCGATCATTGCCGGTATCGCTGCCGCCACATTGGGCAGTAAACCGGTGGACTGGAACTGGCTGGTGGCTGATTACGGGCGCATCCGCGAACTGATCGCCGACACCATTCCCAACTTCAAAGCGTTCAACGAGAAGATCAAGAACCCGGGCGGTTTCTACCTCGGTAACAGCGCTGGCGCACGCAAGTGGAACACGCCGTCGGGCCGGGCCAATTTCCGCGCCAACATGTTGCCGAAAGATCTGGTGCACGAACGCACTCGCGCCACCGGGCAAATACCGGACCTGATCCTGCAATCGATGCGCTCCCACGATCAGTACAACACGACGATTTATGGCCTCGACGACCGCTATCGCGGGGTGAAAGGCCAGCGTGATGTGCTGTTCGCCAATGAGGCGGACATCATTCGCCTCGGCTTCCGTCCGGGGCAGAAGGCTGACATTGTTTCGATATGGGACGATGGTCGCGAGCGTCGGGTAAAGGGCTTCACACTGCTGGCATTTGATATTCCGGCGGGACAAGCCGCAGCTTATTACCCGGAAGTGAATCCGCTGGTGCCGCTGGAAAGCACCGGGGATGGCAGCCATACACCGACGTCGAAGTTCATTGCGATTCGACTGGAAGCGGCGAGTGAGACTGGGTTGATCATGGCCAAGTCCGCGTAACGCGATGTCAGAACCGGCCTCTTCGCGAGCAAGCTCGCTCCCACATTGGAATGCATTTCAAATGTGGGAGCGAGCTTGCTCGCGAAGGCGTAGGTTCAAGCAATACGCTTCCAAGCCCTAGCACTTTTCCAACGCCCACAAAAAAGGCCGCTTTTTCACAAAAGCGGCCTGTCCGAAGTAGCTAAAGACCGGCGAAAATCGGTTAAGTTCCGCTGATAAAACAGCAACTTGCAAAATTGTATACAAGTCGTGTTATTCGTCGGATTTCGATTGTCACGCTCGTTACACAGCCTCAGGATCGGCGCCGTCATCCCTTTGAGGCTCATCTATGAAGTTCTCCTCGATTCTCTTGTTGTCCCTTGGCCTGGTCAGTGGTTTTGCTTCCGCAGGCGGCACCACCGAAGCAGGTGTGGGCGGCGCATTGGGCGGGGTTCTTGGCTCGGTCGTCGGTCAGTCCTTAGGCGGCAATACAGGTTCCACCATCGGCGCAGCCTTGGGCGGCGCGGGTGGTAGCGCGGTTGGCGCCGACAAACGCAGCCGTGGCGAAGCCGCCATCGGTGGTGCGCTGGGCGCAGCCGGCGGTAACGTGGTCGGCCGCAGCATGGGCGGCACCACCGGCAGCCTGATCGGCTCCGCAGCAGGTGGCGGCGCCGGTGGCGCGCTGGGCAACTACATGGGCAACAAGAGCGATGACGACGATCGTCGTTACGATCGCCGCCATGATGATCGTCGCTACTATCGTGACGACCACCGTGGTCGCGGCCATGCCTACGGCCACCGCAAGCATCACAAGTACTATCGCGACTGAGGCCTCAAACACCTCGCTGGCCGGTAAAGCAAAATCGCAGCCTAAGGGCTGCGATTTTTTTTTGCCGTTTACACCACCAGGTATTCCAGTGCCTGCCGCAGTTCAGCAGGGATCGGCACCGGCTGATTACTCGCCCGATCGACGAATACGTGAACGAAGCGCCCGGCCGCACACGCTTCGCTTTCACCCACCTTGAACACCGCCAGCTCGTATTGCACTGAACTGTTGCCCAACTTGCCGACCCGCAGACCGATCTCGATCAGGTCCGGGAAGGCGATCGAGGCGAAGTAATCGCACGCCGAACTGACTACAAATCCCACCACCTCACCGCCATGAATATCCAGACCACCGACCTGTATCAGGTAGGTGTTCACCGCCGTGTCGAAGAAGCTGTAGTAGGTGACGTTGTTGACGTGACCGTAGGCGTCGTTGTCGTGCCAGCGTGTGGTGATGGGCTGGAAGTGGGGGTAGTCGGTGCGCTGAGGGGTGGACATGTTTGTGCTGGTTCTCTTGTTTTTTCAGTGAGGCTGCTTGCCCTCACCCTAGCCCTCTCCCAGAGGTAGAGGGGACTGACCGAGGTGTTCTCTCGAAATACACCGACCTGATCCTTCGAGTCGAACTCAGATGCTGAAACCCACGCAGATCGGCTCCCTTCCCCCTCTCCCCCCTGGGGGAGAGGGCTGGGGTGAGGGGGAACGATTTTGGCCGCGACATTACACTTGAGCAAACCCCTTATCCTGCGCCACCAACTCACCAATCAACCGCGCCGGTTTCCACTGATCGCCCTGCCGCGTCTCCAGCGCCAACAGCCGCGAATGAATATTCGCCAGCCCTTGCTGATCCGCCCAGGCCATCGGCCCGCCCTTGTCCGCCGGGAAGCCGTAGCCGTTCAGGTACACCAGATCGATGTCGTGTGCAGACTCGGCAATGCCCTCCTGCAAAATCTTCGCACCCTCGTTGACCAATGCCAGAAGACTGCGCTCCAGGATCTCCTCAGGACCGATCTCGCGGCGCTGGAAGCCCAACTCTTCGCTGACCTGCAATACCAGCGCATCGACCTCAGGATCGTGCTCAGCCTGACGACGGCCCGGTTCGTAATGGTAATAACCGTTGCCAGACTTCTGCCCGAACCGGCCCATCTCGCACAAACGGTTATCCACCTGCACCTCTGGCGCATCCTGGCCCTTGCCGGCCAACTCGCGTGCACGCCATTCCAGATCGATGCCGACCACGTCGTACATGCGGAACGGCCCCATGGCAAAACCGAAACCTTGCAAGGCTGCGTCGACCTGCTGTGGATAAGCGCCCTCAAGCAACATCTTGCGCGCCTCGAGGACATACGGATGCAGCATGCGATTGCCGATAAAACCATGGCAGTTACCCGACACCACACTGACCTTGCCCATGCGTTTACCCAGTGCCAGTGCCGCCTCCAGCACCGTCGCAGAGGTCTGTGCGCCGCGAACGATTTCCAGCAGTTTCATGATGTGCGCCGGGCTGAAGAAATGCAGGCCCAGCACCTGATTCGGACGCTTTGTCGCTGCGGCTATCGCATCGATGTCCAGCGCCGACGTATTGCTTGCCAACAGTGCCTCAGGCTTGAGCAAACCATCCAGCTCACGAAAGATCTTCTGCTTCAGCTCAAGATTTTCGTACACCGCCTCGATCACCAGATCGACATTGCGAATCGCCGCATAATCCGCTGCCGTACTGACCCGCGCCAAACGCGCATCCGCTTCGGCCTGATCAACCCGTCCCTGGCGCACGTTGTGTGCATAAGTCTCGGCCACAGTGGCGAGTGCCTGTTCAAGCATCTGTGGATTGTTATCCACCCATTGCACCGTCACGCCGGCATTGGCCAGACACATGACAATGCCCCGGCCCATGGTGCCCGCGCCGATCACCGCGGCTTGCTGAATATCGAAGGTTGTCTGGCTCATGTTGTTCTCTTGTTGGCGATCCAAAGACTGGTCTCACCTTAGTCAGCCATCGACGTTTTTTGAAGTTTATTACCGTGATGATCGACATTCAGCGGATGGATACAGCCCTGCTTTTGTGGGAGCGAGCCTGCTCGCGAAAGGGTCATCACATTCAAAATAGTGTTGCCTGATGTACCGCTTTCGCGAGCAGGCTCGCTCCCACAAGGGCTCTTGCTCAACCGAGCAAATGATCATCAGCCCAGCTGCGGACTTCGGCGTAGGGATATTCCTCCAACGCAGCAAACCCGGGAATAGCGCGCGCCTTGAGCTTGGTGAACAACGGCACGCTGATCCCACACAAAAATCGCGTCAACCGCTCAGCCGTTGGAATCACCCCGGTGTACTGCTCATGCCTGTGGATAAAATCACCACACAGCGCCGCAAAGTTTTTATCCACAAGTGCTGGCAACTCCGGTGGTGCCGGCAACCGCGCCACTTGACCATGACACACCGAACAATGCCCACACTGCTCGGGCGCATTGTGATCACCGAAATACTCCGCCAGGCGATAACCCAGGCAGCGTTCGGTGGCGAATACCTCAAGCATGGCGTGGATGCGCGCCACTTCGGCCTGCTCATGTCGGGTGAAATATTCATGCAGCTCGGCACTCAGGGCATCGCTGTCGAAGTCGCTGTGCAGCAGGCTGTAGACCTCGGTCATCTGCTTGCTTTCAAGCTCGACCCAACCCTTCTCCTGGAAGTAATCCAGCGCCTTCACCACCCGATTGCGCTCGGCGGAATATTGCGAATACATCGCCTCGAAATTCACCGTGGCCCAAGTGCGCGCGCGAGCCGAGGTCTGAATAATTGCAGCGACGAAATCCCTGCGCTCACCGTCGAAGCGCTCAAGCAGCACTTCGGGTTCCAGCAGGTATTTGAAACGGTATTCGGCGTAATAGGCGTAGCGCGGCGCGATCAAACCGCGCAGTTCCAGTTGCACCAGCAAGGTCTTCAGCGGCAGTGCACGAATGTTGCTTTGATCAGCCAATGGCCCGAGCAGAAACTCCCACTGCCCTTCCGGCACCGAGGCCTTCAGTTCGTCGAGCACATAGCGGATGCCGTCACGCTCCGGCGTATCACCGTAGACGAAGTTCTCCAGCACGTTGAGGCTGTCGCGATTGGCTAAAACCAGACAGTCCGATGGCTGCCCGTCGCGCCCGGCGCGGCCAATTTCCTGACTGTAGTTTTCGATGGATTTGGGCAGGTCGAAGTGCACGACATTGCGGATGTCACTCTTGTCGATGCCCATGCCGAATGCGATGGTCGCGACGATGCAATTGGACTGCCCAGCCATAAAGCGCTTCTGGATCGCCTCGCGTTTGTCGTGGGCTAAACCGGCGTGATACGCCTCGGCCTGAATGCCGTTGCGCTCAAGGTGTTCAGCGATGTGCTCAGCAGTTTTCTGCAAGGTCACGTAGACGATGCTCGGCTGCCCCGCACGCTCGGTCATCCACTCGACCAGCCGCCGGCGCTTGTCCTGGCCACGTACCGGTTCGACCAGCAGATTGAGGTTGGGCCGGTAGAAGCCGGTGGTCACCACATCGTCAGCGGCAATAGCGAATTTGGCCTGCATGTCGGCGATGACTTTCGGTGTTGCGGTGGCCGTCAGTAGCAAAGTTTGCGGGATGTTGAACTGCCGCTGATAGTCCGGCAGCTTGAGATAATCGGGGCGGAAGTTATGGCCCCACTCCGAGATGCAATGCGCCTCGTCCACCACCAGCAGCGAGATGGGTACCTGCTGCAAAAAGTTGCGAAAGCGCTCGTTTTTCAAGCGCTCCACCGAGATCATCAAAATCTTCAATTCACCCGAGCGGGCGCGGGCCATCACGTCATTGGCATCATCGCGACTCTGCGCCGAATCGATGCTGCCAGCGGAAATACCGTGTCGCTGCAAAAAGGCCAGTTGATCCTGCATCAACGCCAGCAACGGCGAGACTACCAACGTCAGGTGCGGCAGCATCAGCGCCGGCAATTGGTAGCAAATCGACTTGCCGGAACCGGTGGGAAAAATCGCCGCTGCCGAGCGCCCGGCCAGCACCGCGCTGATCGCCGCCTCTTGCCCGGGTCGAAACTGTGGGAAACCAAAAACCTGTTCCAGGGTGTTGTGCATTCGCTGTCACTCCATTGACTGCTGCCATGCCAACAGCCTAGCGGGCGATCGCAGCGAGTCGAGAAAAGGTCGGGGCCAAATCGATTCGGAATGATACAGCGATTACTTGATTGCCACGGTCCCTGTGGGAGCGAGCCTGCTCGCGAAGAGGCCAGTCAGAACAACACCACACCGAAGGTTCAGGGGCGCAACACCGCCACCCGCAACTGCTCATTCAGCATCTGCTCATGCACACCTTGGCTCTTGCTCGCCCACAGCGCATGAGCCGGGCTGATGTCCCCCGTGAACGCTGCCGCCAACTGCCGCAGGTCAGCGACGCTGCGCACACGCGGGCAGAACAGTTGTTCATCACAGCTCTGACTGGCGTTGCGATAGGTGCTCAACAACCCCTCCCAGAGGCCATCACGCACGTGGCGAATCGACTTCAATTGCACGTGGGGCACACCGAGTCGCTGCTCAAGCCCTTCCTCATCCAGTGCTTCGCTGGCCAACAGAGCTTTGGCGAACATCAACACTTCACCGCGCGCCGCCGTGTCCATGCTCGCCTGGCTGATGATAGCCTCCGGCCAATCGGTGCGATCGAGGCGATCCAGCACCCACGCATTGCCAATGTCAGAGGCCATCGCCAAACGGCAAGTGCTCAGCCCGAGCAATAAAATCGCGGCCATTCGTAGCCAGTGCATACCTAATTCCCTTTAAGCGCGTGTCAGACGTTTGGAAACGCCCTACAGATTCTGGCGCGCACGATACAGCGGTTTACCGCGAATCGCCTGACAATCACGTAGGAATTATTACGCCTAAGGGTTTTGGCCTGAAAAAGCTGCGAAAACACGTAAGGTATTTCCTCAAAACACGGAAAAACCCCTACGAATACTGTCCATTGCGGCTGTCTTGTCCCACAGAGAAACGCCCTTCTATAGTGGCCGGCGCGGCTGCAAATCCGCTGCCGGCCCGCCCCAGCGCTTCAGAACAGGACACGCCTCACCATGATCAACCGCTATCGCCCACTCAAGACCTGCTACAGCGAAAACCCGGTACTGCTTATCGACAGCAACTCCAGCCAGACTGACCTGATTAATGCCGCCGATCAACGCCTGCGCGCGGCCGGTGATTTGCTGGAAACGCTCTACTGCTTATGTTTCAAACAGGCTGATGTGAAAGATATCCCCAACATCGTTAATGCGCTTTATTTGCTGATACAGGATGGCTGCGACTTGCTTGAAGTGGCCAAACAGAGGCCAGCGCAGTCGGTGTACAACTAGATCACTCCAGGTCAGCGCTATATCTCCTTGGGCAGGAATCCAACAATGAATGTTACGAACGATGAGTTCGATCCACCGAGTGACGAGGATGCCTACACGGCTTGGTTAATCCGACAGGTTCAAGCCAGCCTTGATGATCCTCGCCCCAGCATTCCCGATGAGGTATCCAGAGCATTGATGGCTGATAAACGCGCGCGTTTAAAACAGAAGGTCGATCAGCGGCGATGACCTATCAAATCTACGTCCCGTTCCTACAAAGACAGACTCCTTGTCTTCTATCGGCTTCGTGTAGCTGATCTCTATAGTCGTGGCTGTCGCTGCTAATCAGCGGCTCAGGTTTGGTCACCTGAAACAGAGATAACTGATGCATGCCCTTGTATGCTGCCAGCACATTCTGTCGGCACGCTTTATGGCGGCTGTGTTTGGGACGCTTCGGCGTACCGGGTTATCTCTGCCGGTTTGACCAACTTGAACACAGCCCGCCTCCACCGCTTGGTCACGGTAGCAGCGGTTTTTCGATACCTTCAGAGATATCTAAAAATGAAAACATGGAATCAGTTTCTTACCGAACGCTACCGCCCACTCGAATCCAATCTCACCGACACCAAGCCTCTGCTCATCGATACAGCCGCCAACCCGAAAGACATCCTCGAATGCGCCGTCCAGCGCCTGCGCGCTTCAAGCGACCTGCTACGCACCCTCTACTGCCTCAACTTCAAACAAGCCGACGTCGAAGACATCCCCCACATCACCCACGCCCTCTATCTGCTGACGCAGGATGGCTGTGACCTGCTGCAAGTCGCACAGCAGCAGATGCTCAACTGGAAGGCTCCAGCCTGAATCGAGTGATCGTATCGCTCTTATGCACTCTGTGAGAGCGATCAAAAAAACGGTAATCAAACATGGGAGCAACCATGAGCAAATTCTTTGATGAGCTGATGGAAAGCGTTATCGAGATGGACGAGATCTTACGCAAAAAGCATCGCGATTCAGACTCGAATGCTGATACGAGCGTTTTGACGTTTCAGCAAAAGCAGGCCCATTACGACAAGGTTCGCCGATCAAACTATTTGGCCAGCCTACGCATTGAAGGTTTTGAAACCACCCCTGCCGATGCTGAAAAGCCACTTTCCTCACGTATGCAGGTTCTCGAAAAGTACCGGCAAAAACCGGGCTGACTAGAGGAAGCGCTAACGTTCAAGTGGCAGTATTCTAGCTATATGAACCGAAAACAGATGGAATAATGCCACTTAACTTCGTTTTTCACGGGTCTTACGGCAAACAGCATCCTTCATCTTAAGTGCTATTATTCTGGCAGTTAAGGTTAAAAAATGAAGGAATACTGCCACATGGCCAAGAAAACAGCGCCGCTCTTGCCCTCTACTGCTCGACTTTTGGTCGACCTTGGTGAACGACTGAAGCTGGCTCGCCTACGCCGCAAATTGACGGCCAAGCAGGTCGCCGAAAGATCAGGCATGTCGCTGACAACCTTGCGCCATCTGGAGTCCGGAGGCTCAGGCGTAACCATCGGGGCCTACTTGTCGGTCATGCAAGTGCTGGGGCTGGAAAAGGATCTGAACAAACTCGCTGCAGCCGATGAAACGGGTCGCCAATTGCAGGATGCGCAGTTAATGCCTGCAACACGATCCGCAGCGAAAAAGCCCCAGCGAGTACGAGCAGCCAGTGCGGTAAAAAAGGGCACATCCGAACACGTCGGGGCTTCAAACGTAATCGATGCCGCCACTACCACGAAAATTCCGGCTGACTTCCCATTCAACACACACTCACTCTCCAGCCTTTTGAACAAGAAGAAAAAGGCTGGCCCCCCGACAGGTGAAGAATGACGCTGATTGCTGTTTATGCAGACTGGGAATCTTTGAAAGGCGCCAGACGCCTCGGGTTTCTACACGCAAGGAAAACACGCAACACCAACGTGTTCGAATTTGAGTACGACCCGAAAGCGCTGGCCGATCCCGAGTTGAGTTCCATAACTCTAGACCCGCGCATCGGCCCCTTCGAAGGTCGCCAATTCCCCGGCGAACATCAGAGCCGCTTTGGCGTCTTCGCAGACTCAAGCCCCGATCGTTGGGGCCAACTGCTGATGAAACGCCGATTGGAAAGGGACATTCGCGACGGCTTGCTCCCCAGCAACAGCAAGTTGTTCGAATCCGATTACCTGCTTGGCGTGCACGACCTGTTCCGTGTCGGCGCCCTTCGCTACAAACTCAATGACGAAGGCAACTTCCTCGACGACCGCGACGGCGTTGCAGCTCCACCCTTTGTCGAGCTACGCGCGTTAGAACAGGCAAGTCTCGCCTTGGAAAACGATAGGGACAACACAGCCACCGAGGGCCGCGAATGGCTAAGAATGCTCATCGCACCCGGCGGCTCACTGGGCGGCGCAAGACCGAAAGCCAGCGTCGTCGACGAGTTCGGTCAACTGTGGATCGCCAAATTCCCAAGTACGAGAGATGACTACGATGTTGGTGGTTGGGAATTTGTAGTAAACGCTTTGGCGGTCAACTGTGGTCTGCGTGTTGCGACCGGTATGGCCCGACGCTACGCAAGCGATCACCATTGCTTCCTGGTGAAGCGTTTCGACCGAACCGCGCGCGGCGGCCGACATCACTTCGCATCAGCCATGACCATGACCAACCGCGTCGACGGCGACGACGCCTCAACCGGCGCCAGCTATCTAGAGTTGGCGGAAGTGATCATGGAACACGGCTCGGAACCCAACACCGACCTCCGTGAACTCTGGTCACGAATCGTCTTCAACATCCTGGTCTCCAACACCGATGACCACCTGCGAAACCATGGTTTTATTCTGGATCCTGGTCGGGGATGGCGGTTGTCCGCAGCGTATGACATGAATCCGGTGGCACATGCGGATGGGTTGAAGCTGAACATCACTGATTCTGACAATGCGCTGGACTTGGAGCTGGCGAGGGAAGTCGCTGGTTATTTTCGGGTTAGCCGTGAGGATTCAGCAGGCATCATTGAGCGCATTCAAGACGTGATCCGTCTTTGGCCGGAGATCGCTAATGCGCTTGGGATGTCCAGAAGTGAGCAGGAAAGGATGGCGCTTGCTTTTCGTACCTTCTAATCACCCACAAAAAAGCCGCCCCAAGGGGCGGCTTCTTCATTGACGACAGATCTTACAACTTCGGCCCAGCAGCCTTGATCGCGTCGCTCACTTCGAACTTCTTGAAGTTCTCGATGAACAGACCGGCCAATGCCTTGGCAGCCTCGTCGTACGCAGCCTTGTCAGCCCAGGTGTTGCGTGGGTTGAGCAGGTTGGTTTCAACGCCCGGTACGGCCAGTGGCACGTCGAGGTTGATGGTGTCGAGGTGCTCGGTGGCTGCACCGATCAGCGCGCCGCTCTGGATCGCTGCGATCACCGCGCGGGTGGTCGGGATGTTGAAGCGTTTGCCGACGCCGTAGCCGCCGCCGGTCCAGCCGGTGTTGACCAGGTAAACCTTGGAGCCGAAGCCGCGGATGCGCTTGATCAGCAGCTCAGCGTATTCGCCAGCCGGGCGCGGGAAGAACGGTGCGCCGAAGCAGGTGGAGAAGGTCGACTTGATGCCGCTGCCCGAACCCATTTCAGTCGAGCCCACCAGTGCGGTGTAGCCGGACAGAAAGTGGTAGGCCGCTTGTTCTTCGTTGAGGATCGACACTGGCGGCAGCACGCCGGTCAGGTCGCAGGTCAGGAAGATCACCGCGTTTGGCTCGCCGCCCAGGTTCTTCTCGGAACGCTTGGCAACGTGCTCCAGCGGGTACGCGGCGCGGCTGTTCTGGGTCAGGCTGACATCGGCGTAGTCGGCGTGCTTGGCGTCGTCGATGACAACGTTTTCCAGCACTGCGCCGTGCTTGATGGCTTTCCAGATCACCGGCTCGTTCTTCTCGGAGAGGTCGATGCACTTGGCATAGCAACCGCCTTCGATGTTGAACACCACGCCTTCGCCCCAGCCGTGTTCGTCGTCACCGATCAGGTAACGGCTTTCGTCGGCCGACAGGGTGGTTTTACCGGTGCCCGACAGACCGAAGAACAGGGTCACGTCGCCTTCTTCGCCGATGTTGGCAGCGCAGTGCATTGGCAGCACGTCAGCGGCCGGCAGCAGGAAGTTCTGCACGGAGAACATGGCTTTCTTCATTTCACCGGCGTAACGCATGCCAGCGATCAGCACTTTCTTCTGTGCGAAGTTGAGGATCACGCAACCGTCGGAGTTGGTGCCGTCACGCTCAGGCACGCACTCGAAGTTGGCCACGTTGAGCACTTGCCACTCTTCACGACCGGCCGGGTTGTACTGGGCCGGGTTGATGAACAGGCAACGACCGAACAGATTCTGCCAGGCAGTCTGGGTGGTCATTTTCACGGCCAGGTAGTGATCTTCCGCCGCGCCTACATGCACGTGGGACACAAAGTGCTCTTGCGCGTTGTTGAAGGCTTCTACGCGAGCCCACAGCGCGTCGAACTTGTCGGCCGGGAACTTGCGGTTGATCGGGCCCCAGGCGATAGCGGCCTGGGTGGAAGGCTCTTCAACGATGAAACGGTCAACAGGCGAACGACCGGTGCGGTGACCAGTGCGAACAACCAGAGCGCCGGTATCGGCAAGCTCGCCCTCACCGCGGTTCAGGGCTTCTTTAACCAGATCATCAACACTCAGATCGGTGTACACGGCGTTATTGGCTTGCGTCATGAGGTTCCCCGTCGGCCAGTGGCCGAGTGTGCTCCAAACGTTTTGTAGTAGAAAGTCGTGCACTACTACCGCGAAAAAAGTGGGCCGGATTATGCCAGAAAAGCCCAAAAAGAGTAGGGTCCTCCCGTCGTAACGGCGAAATTCCGTCGTTACGCAGTGAATTTACCTGCGCTGAACCGTTTTAGTGCCGGGTATCTGACGGCGTGTCGACGCCTGCGCCAGCGAACAATTGAGCAATATCGGCTGCGTCGAACAGGTACTGCTGGTTGCAGAACTGGCAATCGATCTCGACAGTGCCGCCGTTCTCTTGAACCAATTGCTGTGCATCCTCAAGACCCAGACTGACCAGCGCGTTGCCCGAACGCTCGCGTGAGCAGGTGCAACGGAAGCGCAGATTCTGCACATCGAACAGGCGCACCTGCTCTTCATGGTAGAGGCGATGCAGGACGGTTTCGTTGTCCAGGCTCAACAACTCATCGGCGGTCAGCGTGCTCGCCAGTGCCGTGAGGTGCTGCCAGCTGGCGGCGCGCTCTTCTTCGTCTTTCAGGCGATCGGCCGGCAGTTGTTGCAGCAGCATCCCGCGGGCGCGGCGGCCGTCAGCGAACAACTTGAAGCGCGTGCCGACTTGTTGCGACATGACGAAATAGTTGGTGAAGCACTCAGACAGGGTTTCGCCATCAAGATCGACGATGCCCTGGTAACGCTGGCCAATCGTCGGGTCGACGGTCAGGGTCAGGTCACCGCCCGGCATCAGGTCGGCAAGGCTCGCGTCCGGCTTGATCCGCTCAGCGTCATAACGCGCCAGACCACGAATTTCGCGCTCGCTGGAGCATTCGATCATCAGCAGCGGGATCGGCCCTTCGGAACGCGCCTGCAGAATCAGCAAGCCATCGAACTTCAGCGTGCCCACCAGCAACGAGGCGGCCGCCATCAATTCGCCCAGCAATTGCGCCACCGGCTCCGGGTACGGGTGCTTGGCGAGGACTTCGGCGTAGCTGCGTTCAAGCGCAACCAGTTCGCCGCGCGTGTCGCTGTCATCGAAGATGAAACGTTGGGTGAAATCGGTATCCGCTAGCTCGGTCATAATTTTGGGTATCTGAATGTGGTGACAAAATGGTTACAAGGCGTGAAAATTTGCGCTTCTTGGCACTCTTTTTGGTGCCGACTGCTCTGCCATGGGAGGCATTTTATGAACAATCCGGGTTTGTTCCAATCTAGGTGGAACCTCGGCCGGCTGGTTCTGTGCAACGTAGTGCCACTGGCGCTACTGGCTTTCTGGTTATGGCCTACGGGCAACTCGCTGTGTGTGATTTTCGACGAGTGGCTGTTCCGCTTGCTCAATGCACCGCTGGCCAGCAACCCGATATGGCTCCACATCTGGGCAATTGCAAGTCTGCGTCCGTTCGACATCGTTGTCGGTCTGATCTTGCTGACGCTGCTGATCAAGGGCGACTGGGTCTTCAAGGCAATTGATGTGCGTCGTGCGTTCTTCGGTTTTTTCTCGATCCTGCTATTGATGGTGGTGATTCGCGCACTGTTTTCCAAATTCGCCGACCACATGGACTGGCAGCACAGCAGCCCGTCGATGGTGCTGGAAGGCGCGGTGCATATCAGCGATTACTTCCCGCACATGGAGAAGACCTGGGAGCTGAAGGATCGCTCGAGCCAGAGCTTTCCCGGTGACCATGCTTCGGTGCTGCTGATCTGGGCGCTGTTCATGGGCGTGTTCAGCCGCACGGTCGGGCAGTTTGTGGCGATCTGGGGTCTGGCACTGTTGTTCATGCTGCCGCGTCTGGTGGCCGGTGCGCATTGGGGTCAGGACGATTACATCGGCGGTATGCTGCTGGCGGTGTGGGCGTTGGGCTGGGGTTACTACACACCGTTTGCTTATCACGCCTCGAATTTCTGGCTGAAGGTGACTTCGCCGATTTTCAATCTGCTGAGCAAGTTGCCGCTGGTTTCGCGAATGAGTGTGGTGCGTAGCGCCTGATACCGAGCTGGCTTCGGCGAGGGCTGCGCCCTCGATTCGCGAGCAGGCTCGCTCCCACAATTGATCAAGTATCCACTGGAGGAACCGGATCTACTGTGGGAGCAACCTTGCTCGCGAAGAGGCCAGCACAAGCAGCCCGGAAACGTCGCGCTTACTCGTCGTTGCTGCTACCCCGAAACTTGAACAAATCCCGCCGCTGCTTCTTGCTCGGCTTGCCGTCGGTACTCACACCCAACGCCCCCGCCTTGCGCATTGCCGCGGCCGCTTCACGTTTGGCAATACTCGCCTCGGTCTCCGCGTACAACGTCTGCGCCTCCGGTGCGCCGCGCCGCAAAATCGACAACGCCTCGACCTTCACCGTACGCACCTCGAACCCGGTACGAATCTCGAACTCATCGCCAATGCGCGGCTCTTTGCCAGGCTTGCAGCGCTCACCTCGACAATGCACCTTGCCGCTTTCGATCGCCGCTTTGGCCAAGGCACGGGTTTTGTAAAAACGCGCGGCCCACAGCCACTTGTCGAGACGAACCTTGTCGTCCTCTTCGCTTTTTTGCGCCATTTGAATTCCTCGTTCAGCCAGTAGTCGGAACTGTACTACCGTTTCTGTCGGGCGCAACAACTCGGCCCTCCAGATAGACTGTGATCTTGGCCGGTGCACCGGCATGGGGGTGCTCGAATGACTAAATTTCCCTCTTCATTGACTTCGACTCACACCGGTTGCCAGGGCTGCCAGCACAGTGAACCGTTAGGCTTCGATTTTGACTTTGCCTATCAACCCATCGTGGATCTGCGCGATCAGTCGGTTTTCGCCCATGAAGCGTTGGTCCGTGGGGTGAGCGGTGAAGGCGCATTCACTGTGTTGAATCAGGTTACAGAAGAAAACCGCTACCGCTTCGACCAGCTCTGCCGGACCCGTGCCATCAAAGGTGCGGCTGATCTTAATATGCAGACACACTTGTCGATCAACTTCATGCCCAACGCCGTCTATCGTCCAGAGCTGTGCATTCGCAGTACGCTCGAAGCGGCAAAAAAGCACTGTTTCCCGCTCGACCGACTGATTTTTGAAACCCTGGAAAGCGAGCACGTAGATAACTATCGCCATTTGACCAATATTCTGCGTGAATACCGCGAATTCGGCTTCAAGACCGCTATCGACGATTTCGGTGCCGGTCATTCGGGGCTCAATCTGCTGGCTGATTTTCAACCGGACCTGATCAAACTCGACATGGCGCTGATCCGCGATGTCGATCAAGACCGTGTTCGTCAGGTGATCGTTCGGGGGATTGTCACAATCTGTGCGGAGTTGGACGTTACAGTCATTGCCGAAGGCATTGAGAGCGCCGGTGAACGGGATTTCCTGGCGGACTGTGGAATATTTCTGATGCAGGGCTACTGGTTCGCCAAACCTGCATTCAAAGCGTTGGCCCGGGTTTCGCCTGAGGCCTGGACGCGTTAATCGTTGGTTTTTTCTATTGAAGACATTTGACCATTTGACCGTTGTCGGTCTGCGCGAGTGGGTGGCGCTCCCGGATTTGGGAGTCGCAGGCCTGCGAGCGAAAATCGACACCGGCGCCAGCACCTCCAGCCTGCATGCCACCGACATCGAGCCGTTCGAACGCGACGGCCAGAAGTGGGTACGTTTCACCGCGCACCTGGGCACGGTGGTGCAATTGCGTCACCGCCGCTGCGAGGCACCACTGGTGACGCGCAAAACCATCAAAAGCTCCAACGGCCATGCCCAGGAGCGCTACGTGATTAGCACCACTCTGGCCCTGGGGGATCGGGTCTGGCCGATCGAGTTCACCCTCGCCTGCCGCAAGTCCATGCGCTATCGCCTGTTGCTCGGTTCCAAAGCCCTGATCGATGGCCATCTGGTCGTCAATCCGGGCATCAAGTATGTACAAGACAAGCCGGTGTTCCCGGTATCTACCTCTTCCACAGGTGTTGCATGAAGATCGCTGTGCTGTCGCGGAACCCGCGTCTGTATTCCACCCGCCGTCTGGTCGAAGCCGGAACCGAGCGCGGGCATGAAATGGTAGTGATCGACACCTTGCGCGCCTACATGAACATCGCCAGCCACAAGCCGCAGATCCACTATCGCGGCAAACCGCTGGAGGGTTTCGACGCGGTGATTCCGCGGATCGGTGCGTCGGTGACGTTTTATGGCTGCGCGGTGTTGCGTCAGTTCGAAATGATGGGGGTGTTCCCGCTCAACGAATCGGTGGCCATCGCCCGTTCACGGGACAAGTTGCGTTCGCTGCAACTGCTGTCGCGGCGCGGCATCGGTCTGCCGGTGACCGGTTTTGCTCACTCGCCGGATGACATTCCCGACCTGATCGACATGGTCAACGGCGCGCCACTGGTGATCAAGGTGCTGGAAGGCACGCAGGGCATCGGTGTGGTGTTGTGCGAAACCGCGACCGCCGCCGAATCGGTGATCGAGGCGTTCATGGGCCTGAAGCAGAACATCATGGTTCAGGAATACATCAAGGAAGCGGGCGGTGCGGATATTCGCTGCTTCGTGGTCGGTGACAAGGTCATCGCAGCGATGAAGCGTCAGGCCAAGCCGGGCGAGTTCCGCTCCAACCTGCATCGTGGCGGCAGCGCCAGCCTGATCAAGATCACCCCGGAAGAGCGCATGACCGCATTGCGCGCGGCCAAGGTCATGGGCCTGGCGGTGGCGGGTGTGGATATCCTGCGTTCCAATCACGGGCCGCTGGTGATGGAAGTGAACTCGTCGCCGGGGCTGGAAGGGATCGAGACCACTACCGGCAAGAATGTGGCGGGGATCATCATTGAGCATCTTGAGAAGAATGGCGGGCCGAATATGACCCGGACCAAAGGCAAGGGCTAGAGCGAAGAGCTAGAGCTAAGAGCAAGAGCCCCTCATCGGAACGCCGCCCGCCTAACCCTCTCCCGAAGGGAGAGGGGACTGATTGGGGGATATTGGAGAACTACGCCGACCTGATCCTGCTGTGCCGAATCCACAATCGCCCCAGTCTTTCAGGTCGATGTATAACGCCAGACACCTCGGTTGATCTGGTCAAACGATACTGGACACGGTTATAGGGTTTTACCCTTTTTCATGCCGCCAGGGCCTCCATGTCCACCGGAGTTCGGTAGCCATTGTGACTGTGCAGCCTGATCCGATTGTAATAATGGGTCAGGTAGCGCAATACATCGGTACTGGCCTCATCTTCGTTTCGGTAGCCAGCCTTGGGTATCCATTCAGATTTCAAACTGCCAAAGAAACGCTCCATCGGGGCGTTGTCCCAGCAGTTTCCTCGTCGACTCATGCTTTGTTTTATGCGCATGTCCGCCAGCGTTTCACGAAACACTTTACTGCTGTAATGACAGCCCTGATCCGAATGGAACATTAGGTTTTCAGGGCGTCCTCGCGACTCGAAAGCCATCTTTAACGCTCGACAGGTCAGAGCTGAATCCGGACTTCTGGACATCGCCCAGCCGACGATGCGGCGGGCATGCAGATCAAGTACAGCAGCCAGATAAACCCAGTAAGTACCGGCCCAAATGTAAGTTACGTCGCCACACCACACTCGATTGGGGGCCTCGACATTGAATTTACGCTCCAAATGATTGGGGGCGTATTGCGCCTCCGCACCGCTGGGTTTGTACCGATGCCTGCGCCGTTGCTGGCTCTTCAAACCGAGCTCGCGCATCAGGCTACGAGCCATGTAACGACCTACCGACTCTTTTTCGTTACACAGCGCTTTTGACAGGCTGCGCGCGCCCATTGAGCCGCGACTTTGCTCATGTAATTCGGCAGCCTTGATCTTTAGGCGATCGCGTCCGACATGCACTTTCGCCCGCTGTTTCAGACGCTCGTAATAACTGCTGCGGTTGATACCAAACACGCCACACAACTCGGATCTTGGATATTGCTCGCTTAACTCCTCGACCAGCCTTACCGATCGAGGGAATCCGACATCAAGAGAGCTGTAGCCTTTTTTAAAATTTCCTTCTCGCGCTCAATCCGTCGAATTGTTGCTTCCAGTTCCTGGATGCGTTGTTGGTCAACGGTCATGGCCTTGGACTTCTCAGGCGTCTTGCCGCTGCGCTCCGCACGCAGTTGCTCAACCCAGCGGCGCAGAGCTGTAGGGCCCACGCCCATTGCTTCGCAGGCTTCACTCACCGAATAGTCTTTATCCAAAACCAGGCAAGCCGCATCCCGTTTGAAATCTGTCGAAAAATATCTTCTGGTCAAATCACACCTCTTCGTTGGGCGTAGATTAACGCCCTTTAGGGGTGTCCAGAATCATTAAGCCAGATCAGGTCAGCTCCCTCTCCCTCGGGGAGAGGGCTGGGCGGGCGGCGTTCCGATGAGGGGCTTTTGATCTACACAGCATCCCGCGGCAGCATCAATCCCAACGGCAGCCGCACCCGCGCTTCCAGTCCACCCCCGGACCGATTGCGCAATTCAACATTGCCGCCATGCATCGAAGCAATCCGCTTCACAATCGCCAACCCCAAGCCGGTGCCCTTACCGCCCCGGGCACGATCGCCTCGGGTGAAAGGGTTGAAAATCGCTTCAAGTTCCGAAGGATCAATCCCCGCGCCGCGGTCCATCACGCTCAGCACCACATAAGGCGCACTGACGTCACCGGACACATAAGCGGCGACCTCAACGCTGCCACCGGCATGGTTCAAGGCGTTGCCGATCAGGTTATTGAGCAAGCGCTTCATCGAGACCCGACGCAGCGGGAACGGCTGAATCGGCTCCAGACGCAAACGCACTTTCTCTTCATTCTGGTTGTATGGCGCCGCCACCTCGCGCACCAGATCAGTCAGATCCACCTCTTCCACCGACTCGTCACGACCATCGCGAATAAACGCGAGAAACTGGTCGAGAATCGCATCCATGTCTTCGATGTCCCGGACCATGTCGTCCGTCAGGTCATTTCGGTCGCCCATCAATTCCAGCGACAGGCGCAAGCGGGTCAACGGTGTGCGCAAGTCGTGGGACACGCCGGCCAGCATCAATTCACGCTCGCGACCGGCCTGTTCGACGTCTTCCGCCATCTGGTTGAAAGCGCGATAGACCTCGGTCATCTCGCTCGGTGTATCGCTGATCGGCAGCCGCACGCTACGACCCTGACCAAGCTGCCGGGCGGCATACACCAGACGTTTCAACGGCTGGTTGAGCTGACTGACGAAAATCCATGCAGAGGCTGTCGAGAGCAAGCCGATGGCGAGGAACCAGCCGAGCACGTTCCAGATTTTCTGGCCACGCAACGGGTGCGGATACAACGGCACCTTCAACCAGCCATCACCGAGGCTCGGCGCGCGCACCCACAACGCTGGCGGCGAGTGCATGCGCAAACGCACTTCAGTGTCGGCGCCCAGCTCCGCCTGCATTTGTCGCTGATAGATTTCGCTGTACGGCCAGTGCTGTTCGCCTTCCGGCACACCGGCGCCGACCACCCGGATCAGGGTCGCCGCATCAGCAATCTTTGCGCGGTTCTCTTCATCCGCGGCCCAATAGGCACGCAGCGTCAGGGCGACGCCATGGCTGTATTGGCGATCCACCAGCACGTCCTCGTTCATCAATAGATAAACCAGGGTCAGCGCCTTGGAAAACAGCACGACGATGAGCACCAGCCAAAGGGTGCGGGAGAAAAAACTTTGGGGGAACCAGACAGGGGTTTTCATCTATAACCGCTACACACTTGCAGGAGCGAGCAATGCTCGCATATTGCGGATTGCGAGTCTGCGGGCATGGCCGTTCGACCAAAACCTGCAGACCCGCTCCTACAAATCGCCGATCACTTGGTGGCGGCGCCATCCGGTACGAACACGTAGCCCACACCCCAGACAGTCTGGATATAGCGCGGCTTCGATGCATCAGGCTCGATCATGCGGCGCAGACGGGAAATCTGCACGTCGATGGAACGCTCGAGGGCATCCCACTCGCGGCCACGGGCCAGGTTCATCAGTTTGTCGCGGGTCAGCGGCTGACGCGCGTTCATCACCAGGGCCTTGAGTACCGCAAACTCACCGGTGGTGAGCATGTGCACTTCGTCGCCGCGTTTTAGTTCGCGGGTGGCCAGCGACAACACGTAATCACCGAAGGTGACGTTTTCGTCTTCGCTGCCCGGCGCGCCCGGTACTGGTGCGGCCTGACGACGCAGAACAGCTTTGACCCGCGCCATCAGCTCGTCCGGGTTGAACGGCTTGGCCAGATAATCGTCGGCGCCCAGTTCCAGACCCTTGATACGGCTCATCTCATCGCCCTTGGCGGTGAGCATGATGATCGGGATCTGGTTGTTCGCGGCCCGCAGACGCCGGCACGCGGTCAGACCGTCTTCACCGGGCAGCATCAGGTCGAGGACGACCAGATTGAAAACTTCACGCGACAGCAGACGATCCATCTGCTCGGTGTTCGGTACGGTACGGGCGCGATAGCCCTTGCTGACGAAAAAACGTTCCAGCAGGCTGCTTAAGCCCGGATCGTCGTCAACGATGAGAATTTTTTCGCCTTCAGCAGTTTGTGCAGTGCTGCTCATTGGATGCTCCTTTTAGCTCGGCGCGCATTATGGCGTAGCTGCCGTTATACGCACCGTGTGCATTGTTAGCAGATTTTTCCTTCACTGCCAGAAAACCGGGGTTTATGCCTACAGACTGCGACGCCCCCGAATGACAGAACGCTGGTTATAATGCGCGGCGTTTTGTGCCAGGCAACGTCTGAATCGTTACCGCAGGTGGCAGGCTTTTTTTCCTGCCTAGCGCAGTAATTGTTCGATTTCACGGGTCAATGGGCTGCCTTTTGACCCAGGCAGCGGCAATTTTCTAGCCGCTCAACCAGACTCCGGGCCTTTATTTACGCGCCTGCGAGCCTGATTTCACAATATGTCAGGTGGTTTTATGGACAGCATCAACAGCCGCATTGCCGAGGAACTCGGCGTACGCCCACAACAGGTCGAAGCGGCCGTCGCGCTACTCGATGAAGGCTCTACCGTTCCCTTCATCGCCCGTTACCGGAAAGAAGTCACCGGCAGCCTCGATGACACCCAGTTGCGTCATCTGGAAGAGCGCCTGCGCTACCTGCGAGAACTCGACGAACGGCGCATCA
Source organism: Pseudomonas sp. 29 (assembly GCF_002754355.1). NCBI lineage: Bacteria > Pseudomonadati > Pseudomonadota > Gammaproteobacteria > Pseudomonadales > Pseudomonadaceae > Pseudomonas > Pseudomonas sp. 29. The sequence continues at coordinate 3,190,819 of NZ_PEEY01000001.1, read as the reverse complement.
GTATCCTCGCCAGCATCGAAGAGCAAGGCAAACTCACCCCTGCCCTCGAGCGCGACATCAAACTTGCCGACACCAAGACTCGCCTCGAAGACTTGTACCTGCCGTACAAGCAGAAGCGCCGTACCAAGGGCCAGATCGCCCTGGAAGCCGGCCTCGGCGACTTGGCCGATGGCCTGTTCAACGACCCCAACCTGACCCCGGAAACCGAAGCCGCACGCTTCGTCGATGCCGAAAAAGGCGTGGCCGACGTGAAGGCTGCGCTCGAAGGCGCCAAATACATCCTCATGGAACGCTTCGCAGAAGACGCCAGCCTGCTGGAGAAACTGCGTAACTACCTGAAACAGGAAGCGACCCTCAGTGCCCGCGTCATCGCTGGCAAGGAAGAGGAAGGCGCCAAATTCCGCGATTACTTCGAACACGACGAACCGCTGAAAAGCATGCCGTCGCACCGCGCGCTGGCGATTTTCCGTGGCCGCAACGAAGGCATCCTCAGCTCCGCGCTGAAAGTCGGCGACGAGCTGCCGGGCACCATGCACCCGTGCGAGGGCATGATCGGCCAGCAATTCAACATCCAGAATCAGAACCGCCCGGCCGACAAATGGCTCGGCGAAGTGGTGCGCTGGACCTGGAAGGTCAAGCTCTACACCCACCTGGAAACCGACCTGCTCGGCGAGCTGCGTGACGGCGCCGAAACCGAAGCGATCAACGTCTTCGCCCACAACCTGCACGACTTGCTGCTGGCTGCGCCGGCCGGCCCGCGCGCAACCCTGGGTCTCGACCCGGGCCTGCGTACCGGCTGCAAGGTCGCCGTGGTCGACTCGACCGGCAAACTGCTTGATCACGCCACGGTTTACCCGCACGTGCCGCACAACAAGTGGGATCAGACCATCGCCATTCTGGCTGCCCTGTGCGCCAAGCACTCGGTTGACCTGATCGCCATCGGCAACGGCACCGCCAGCCGCGAAACCGACAAACTGGCGATCGAGCTGATCAAAAAATACCCAGCGATGAAAATGACCAAGGTCATGGTTTCCGAGGCCGGTGCATCGGTGTACTCGGCGTCGGAACTGGCGGCCAAGGAATTCCCGGACCTCGACGTGTCGATCCGTGGCGCGGTATCGATTGCCCGTCGCTTGCAGGACCCGCTGGCCGAGCTGGTGAAAATCGATCCGAAATCCATTGGTGTCGGCCAGTACCAGCACGACGTTTCGCAGTTGAAACTGGCGCGTGGTCTGGACGCTGTGGTCGAGGACTGCGTGAACGCCGTTGGCGTTGATGTGAACACTGCTTCGGTGGCGCTGTTGGCGCGGATCTCCGGCCTCAACGCGACGCTGGCGCAAAACATCGTCACGCACCGCGACGAACACGGTGCGTTCAAAACCCGCGCAGCGCTGAAGAAAGTCGCGCGTCTGGGCGAAAAAACCTTCGAACAGGCGGCCGGTTTCTTGCGCGTGATGAACGGCGACAACCCGCTGGACTCGTCGGCGGTGCACCCGGAAGCCTATCCGCTGGTGCAACGCATTGCCGCTGAAACCGACCGCGACATTCGCTCGCTGATTGGCGATGCCGGGTTCCTCAAGCGTCTGGATCCGAAGAAATTCACCGACGAAACCTTCGGCCTGCCAACCGTCACCGACATCCTGCAAGAACTGGAAAAACCCGGCCGCGACCCGCGTCCGGAGTTCAAGACTGCCGAGTTCCAGGAAGGCGTTGAAGACCTCAAAGACCTGCAACCGGGGATGATCCTCGAAGGCGTTGTCACCAACGTGACCGCATTCGGTGCCTTCGTCGACATCGGCGTGCATCAGGACGGTCTGGTGCACATCTCGGCGCTGTCGGAGAAATTCATCAAGGATCCGCGTGAAGCGGTGAAGGCCGGTGATGTGGTGAAAGTGAAGGTCATGGAAGTCGACATTCCGCGCAAACGCGTTGGCCTGTCGATGCGCATGGGCGACACCCCGGGCGAGAAAATCGACGGCGCCCGTGGCTCGCGTCCGGGCTCGGCGCAACGCCCGCCTTCGAACAACGCACCACGCAAGGAAACCGCGACCGCAGCGCCAGTGAACAATGCGATGGCCTCGCTGTTCGCCAATGCCAAGCAGTTGAAGAAACGCTGATGGAGATTCCGGCCGGGCTCGTCGAGAGCGCGTTTTTCAAGCTGTTGGGCTGCCGCCTGCACAGCCTGGAAACCGGGGTGGCGCAAGTCGCCCTGGTGCTGGAACCGGAACTGCGCAATCGCGGCGGCAAATTGCACGGTGGCGCGCTGTTCAGTCTGGTCGATATCGCCATGGGGCTGGCCTGTTCCAGCACTCATGGCTTCGATCAGCAGAGCGCGACCATCGAGTGCAAGATCAACTATATCCGCGCCGTTTCCGACGGTGAGGTCATGTGCACGGCGCGGGTGATTCACCCGGGCCGACGTACTTTGGTGGTCGAAGCCGACGTGATGCAGGGCGACAAACTGGTCGCAAAAGCGCAAGGCACGTTCGCTGTCCTGTAGCTACCGGTCATCATTTTGAGTTAATTTCGGCGCAACGAACCTTGTGGGAGCGAGCTTGCTCGCGAAGGCGGTGTGTCAGGCAACCGAAATGTTGGCTGATAAACCCTCTTCGCGAGCAAGCTCGCTCCCACAGGGATTGTGCAGTTCTTGACTGACCGGCAAATGGCCTGCCGCTATAAAACCAGGCGATAACGCCAGTTTCAACTTCACCCTTGTAGACCGTCTTGCCCACCCCCATATTGGGGCGACTGACGCGTGAAGGAATCCAAATTGAGCGAACTTCTCAACCGCCGCCTGGCTCTGCTCGGCGAGCGCGCTAACCTCTCTCTGCTCGAGCAGTGCCTGCACGGTATCGAACGTGAATGCCTGCGCGTGACCAGCGAAGGTCGCCTGGCGCAAACGCCGCACCCCGAAGCCTTGGGTTCCGCGCTGACCAACGAACAAATCACCACCGACTACTCCGAGTCGCTGCTGGAATTCATCACGCCCGCCCTGCCCGACCCGGCTGATACCTTGGCGAGCCTGGACAAGATTCACCGTTTTGCCTACAGCAAACTCGGCAACGAGTACCTGTGGAGTCCATCGATGCCGTGCCCGTTGCCGGCCGAGGAAGACATCCCGATCGCCTACTACGGCACCTCCAACATCGGTCAGCTCAAGTACGTCTACCGCAAGGGCCTGGCCCTGCGGTACGGCAAGACCATGCAGTGCATCGCCGGGATTCACTACAATTTCTCCCTGCCGGAAAAGCTCTGGCCACTGCTGCGCGAAACCGAAGGTTTTGTCGGCACGGATCGCGATTTCCAGTCGACGTCCTATATCGCGCTGATCCGTAATTTCCGCCGCTATAGCTGGTTGCTGATGTACCTGTTCGGTGCCTCGCCGGCGCTGGATGCAGGCTTCCTGCGCGGTCGGTCGCATCAGTTGGAACAACTTGATCCGGACACGCTGTATCTGCCCTACGCGACCAGCCTGCGCATGAGCGACCTTGGTTACCAGAGCAACGCCCAGGCCGGTCTGACGCCGTGCTACAACGATCTGGCAAGCTACACCGACAGTCTGCGCAAAGCCGTGGCCACGCCATACGCACCGTACGTTGAAGTAGGCACGCACCAGGATGGCGAGTGGGTTCAGCTCAACACCAACATCCTGCAGATCGAAAACGAGTACTACTCCAACATCCGCCCGAAACGCGTGACCTACACCGGCGAGCGGCCGATTCAGGCGCTGGTGGCCCGTGGCATTCAGTACGTTGAAGTGCGTTGCCTGGACATCAACCCGTTCCTGCCGATGGGCATCGACCTGACCGAGTCGCGCTTCCTCGATGCGTTCCTGCTGTTCTGCGCGCTGAACGACAGTCCGTTGTTGACCAACACCTCGTGCGGCAATGCGACGTCGAACTTCCTCAGCGTGGTCAAGGAAGGTCGGCGGCCAGGCCTGCAATTGCAGCGTGACGGTGAACCGGTGGAGATGAAGACCTGGGCGGCCGAACTGCTGGAGCAGATCGCTCCACTGGCGGCGTTGCTGGATCAGAGCCATGGCGGCGATGCCCATAGCAAGGCGCTGGACGCGCAACTGGCCAAGGTCAGCGATCCGTCCCTGACGCCATCCGCGCAAGTGCTGGCGGCGATGGCTGAGCACAAGGAAAGCTTTGCGCAGTTCTCGTTGCGTCAGAGTCAGGCACATGCCGAGTTTTTCCGCAGCGAACCACTGGCGGCGGATGAGCAGGCGAAGTTTGAGGAGTTGGCGCGTACTTCTCTGGCAGCGCAGGCTGAGCTCGAGCAGAACGAAGTCGGTGATTTCGACGTATTCGTCGGGTCGTATCAGGCAAGCATTCTCGCAATCAGCAACTAAAAGCCCCTCACCCTAGCCCTCTCCCAGAGGGAGAGGGGACTGATTTAGGTGCTCATGAAAGTTACGCCGACCTGAAATACCGAGCCGAACTCAGGCCTTGAAAGCAAGAGATCGGCTCCCTTTCCCCCTCGCCCCCTTGGGGGCGGTCCGACGTTTCGGGAGGGCTGGGGTGAGGGGGCAAAGATCTAACGTCGAACGCAAGATCCGAAATATTCACAATCCCCCCGCGCCTTAGATTTTTCCGCTCATAAGCTCATTCTAAAAAGTTATTTATTTACCGATTCTTAGATCATTTAGTCTCCTTTCACGCCGACGCTCGGTCGCCTGATATGGAGCTGTTCAATGAAACTGAATTTCCCGCTTCGCCTGCTCGCCGTAGCCTCCCTGGCTGCCGCGAGTTTTCTGGCCCAGGCCGCCGACCTTACCGTCGCCTACCAAACCACCGTTGACCCGGCGAAAGTCGCCCAGGCCGACGGCGCCTACGAAAAAGCCACCAAAGCCGACATCGCCTGGCGCAAGTTCGACAACGGCGCCGACATCATCGCCGCCATCGCCTCCGGTGACGTGCAGATCGGCTATCTCGGTTCGAGCCCGCTGACCGCCGCGATCACCCGCAAAGTCCCGGTCGAAACCTTCCTAATCGCCACCCAGATCGGCGCCGCCGAAGCACTGGTCGCTCGCGACGCTTCCGGGATCAAGACCCCGCAAGATCTGATCGGCAAGAAAATCGCCGTGCCCTTCGTGTCCACCGGTCACTACAGCCTGCTCGCCGCGCTGAAGCACTGGAACATCGACCCGTCGAAGGTCACCGTGCTCAACCTCGCCCCGCCAGCGATCATTGCCGCGTGGAAACGCGGTGACATCGATGCCACCTACGTGTGGGATCCGGCACTCGGCGTGGCCAAGGAAAACGGCAAAGTGCTGATCACCTCCGGCGAACTGGCCAAGTTTGGCGCGCCGACCTTCGATGCGTGGATCGTGCGCAAAGACTTCGCCGAGAAGCACCCGGAAATCGTCACCGCGTTCGCCAAGGTCACCCTCGACGCCTACGCCGACTACCGCAAAGACCCGAAAGCCTGGCTCGCCGATCAGTCCAACGTCGACAAACTGGTGAAACTCTCCGGTGCCAAGGCCAGCGACATTCCGCTGTTGCTGCAAGGCAACGTCTACCCGCTGGCGGCGGACCAGGTCATCAGCCTCGGCGCGCCGACCACCAAAGCCATCACTGACACCGCCGCGTTCCTCAAGGAGCAAGGCAAGGTCGAAGCGGTTCTGCCGGACTACGCGCCATACGTCAGCGCCAAATACATCACCAACTGATCGGGAGTTAACCGCGATGGCCTTGCTACAGCTGGAGCGCATCAGCGCACAGTACCCGGGCAGCCCGACACCGGTGCTGGCGGATATTTCTCTGACCCTGGGGCCTCAGCAATTGCTGGTGGCTCTCGGCCCGTCCGGCAGTGGCAAGACTTCGCTGTTGAACCTGATTGCCGGTTTCGTCGAGCCGAGCGCCGGGCGCATCACCCTCGACGGTGTGCCGGTCAAAGGCCCGAGCGCCGAACGGGGCGTGGTGTTCCAGGACGACGCTTTGCTGCCATGGCAGGACGTGCTGGCGAACGTCGCGTTCGGTCTGGAGCTGGCCGGTATCGCCAAGGACAAGCGCGAAAAAATCGCCCGTGAAATGCTCGCGCTGGTTGATCTTTCAGGGTTCGAAAGTCGCCGCATCTGGCAACTCTCCGGCGGCCAGAAACAACGTGTTGGCCTCGCCCGCGCCCTCGCCGCTGATCCGCGCGTGTTGCTGATGGACGAGCCTTTCGGTGCCCTCGACGCGTTCACTCGCGAACAGATGCAAGAGCTGTTGCTGCAAGTCTGGCAGCGCACGGCCAAACCGGTTTTCCTGATTACCCACGATATTGAAGAAGCGGTTTTCCTCGCCACTGACCTGATTCTGCTCGCACCGAATCCGGGGCAGATCGTTGAGCGCCTGCATCTGGATTTCGGTCAGCGTTATGCCGCCGGTGAATCCGCCCGGGCGATCAAATCCGATCCGAGTTTTATCGAAACCCGCGAACACGTGCTGAGCAAAGTGTTCTCGCAACGCAGCGCCGGGCAACGGCAGGAGCGCGCATGAGCAGTTACGACGTTTCCTCGGCTGCGGTAAAACCGGTCAGCGCTTCGGCGGTCATTCCTGTACGTCGCAGCCTCAGCACCCGCTGGATCAGCCTGCTGACGCTGTTCGCGTTGTTGGCCATCTGGTGGGCGGTGACTGCCACCGGGTTGATCGAACCACTGTTCCTGCCGCCACCGTCCGCCGTGCTGCAAAAGGGCTGGTTGCTGGCGACTACCGGTTACATGGATTCAACGTTGTGGCAGCACCTCGGCGCAAGCCTGAGCCGCATCGGTCTGGGCCTCGGTTTTGCGATTCTGACCGCCGTGCCGGTAGGCATTGCCATTGGCGCCAACCGCATCGCCCGTGGCGTGCTCGATCCGCTGATCGAGTTCTACCGCCCTATCCCGCCGTTGGCTTATCTGCCGCTGATCGTGATCTGGTGCGGCATCGGTGAGTTGTCGAAAGTGCTGCTGATTTATCTGGCGATTTTCGCGCCGATCGCCATTGCCACGGCGACCGGTGTGCGCACGGTTGATCCGGCGAAATTGCGTGCCGCGCAGTCGTTGGGCGCGACTCGCGTGCAACTGATTCGTCATGTGATTTTGCCGAGCGCGCTGCCGGACATTCTCACCGGCGTACGCATTGGCCTGGGCGTCGGTTGGTCGACCTTGGTCGCGGCGGAACTGATCGCGGCCACCAGCGGCTTGGGCTTTATGGTGCAGTCGGCTGCGCAGTTTCTGGTCACCGACGTGGTGGTGCTGGGGATTCTGGTCATCGCCCTGATCGCCTTCGCCATGGAAATGGGCCTGCGCGCCCTGCAGCGCAAACTGGTGCCGTGGCACGGCCAGGCCCACTAAATCGCCTTGTGAAAATTCCCCTGTGGGAGCGAGCCTGCTCGCGATTGCGGTGTGTCATTCACCACAGCATTGACTGCCAGTCTGCAATCGCGAGCAGGCTCGCTCCTACAAAAGCTTGAACCCCGAATTCGAAGAGAAAGACCATGAGCAGCCTGAACATCACCCCATTAAGCTCAGCCCTCGGCGCACAGATCAGCGGCGTCGACATCAGCCAGCCGTTGACCCTGGAACACCGCGACGCCATTGAACAGGCGCTGCTCAAATATCAAGTGTTGTTCTTCCGCAACCAGCCAATCGAACCGCCGCAACAGGCGCGTTTCGCTGCGTACTTTGGTGACCTGCACATTCACCCGATCTACCCGAACGTACCGGAACAACCGGAAGTGTTGATCCTCGACACCGCCGTCACCGACGTGCGCGACAACGCGATCTGGCACACCGACGTGACCTTCCTGCCGACGCCGGCGATGGGCGCGGTGCTCAGCGCCAAGTTGCTGCCGGAGTTCGGTGGCGACACGCTGTGGGCCAGCGGGATTGCTGCGTACGAAGCGCTGTCGGCGCCAATGAAAGCCTTGCTCGAAGGGCTGACCGCGACTCACGATTTCACTCGCTCGTTTCCGCTGGAGCGCTACGGCAATACGCCGGAAGCGTTGGCGCAGTGGGAAGAGGCCCGACGCAAGAATCCACCGCTGTCGCACCCGGTGATTCGTACGCATCCGGTCAGCGGGCGGCGTTCGTTGTTCGTCAATGAAGGCTTCACGTCGAAGATCAATGAGCTGTCGGAAACCGAGAGCGAGGCGATTCTGAAGTTTCTGTTCGCCCATGCAACGCGACCGGAATTCACCATTCGCTGGCGTTGGCAGCAGGACGACATTGCGTTCTGGGATAACCGCGTGACGCAGCATTACGCGGTGGATGATTACCGGCCGGCGCGGCGGGTGATGCAGCGGGCGACGGTGTTGGGGGATGTGCCGTTTTTTCGCTGAGTCCTTTTAAAGGCAAAAGCCCCTCACCCTAACCCTCTCCCGGAGGGAGAGGGGACTGACCGAGGTGTTTGTACTAGCTACATCGACCTGAAATTTCGGGTTGAATTCAAGTTTTGAAAAGCATGAAGATCGGCTCCCTTTCCCCCTCGCCCCCTGGGGGAGAGGGCTGGGGTGAGGGGGATGGATCTTGCTGACCAAATCCAATCTTCATCACTCCGCCGTCGAAGGCTTCTCCCAAAGATTGATCCCACCCTCTTGGGCAAACCGGTCAATCTCCGCCAATTCCTCAGTACTGAAGCTCAAATTCTTCAACGCCCCGACGTTCTCGATAATCTGCTCCGGCCGGCTCGCACCAATCAGTGCCGAGGTCACCCGAGGATCCCGCAACGTCCACGCCAGCGCCAGTTGCGCCAGGCTCTGGCCGCGACGCTTGGCGATCTCGTTCAATGCGCGCACATGAGCGATGTTGGCATCAGACAGGTGCGAAGCCTGCAACGAACCGCCGCCCGGACGATTGACCCGCGCATCCGCCGGCACGCCGTTGAGGTATTTGTCGGTGAGCAGACCTTGCGCCAACGGAGTGAAAGCAATCACGCCCGTGCCGAGTTCATCGGTGGTATCCAGCAGATCTTTTTCCACCCAGCGATTGAGCAGGTTGTACGCCGGTTGGTGAATCAACAGCGGCACTTTCCACTCTTTCAGCAGCGCCGCGATCTCGCGGGTTTTTACCCCGGAATACGACGAGATACCGATGTACAACGCCTTGCCCTGTTGCACCGCGGTGGCGAGGGCGCTGGCGGTTTCTTCCAGCGGGGTGTCCGGGTCGAAGCGGTGCGAATAGAAGATATCCACATAGTCCAGACCGAGCCGTTGCAGGCTCTGGTCGAGGCTGGCCAGCACGTATTTGCGCGAACCGCCGCCCTGGCCGTAAGGGCCGGGCCACATGTCCCAACCGGCCTTGCTGGAGATGATCAGCTCGTCGCGGTACTGCTTGAAGTCTTCGCGCAGCAGGCGACCGAAATTGATCTCGGCACTGCCGTAGGGCGGGCCGTAGTTGTTGGCCAGGTCGAAGTGGTTGATGCCCAGGTCGAACGCGGTGCGTAACAAGGCGCGCTGGGTGTCGATCGGCGTGCTGTCACCGAAGTTGTGCCACAGACCCAGCGACAACGCCGGCAGCACCAGACCGCTGCGGCCGACGCGGCGGTAAGGGATGGAGTCGTAGCGGTTTTCGGCAGCGGTGTAAGTCATCGAATCCTCTCTTGTCTGTCTTGAATAGGGTGTCGACTGCTTCGCGAGCAAGCTCGCGAAGGGTGTTACACAAATCGATTGCCGGGTCGGGCCAGACCCAGGTTCTCGCGCAAGGTCCGGCCTTCATACTCGGTTCTGAACAGCCCGCGCCGTTGCAGTTCCGGGACCACGCCATTGGCGAAGTCTTCGAGCCCGCCGGGCAAGTGCGGCACCAGCACGTTGAAACCGTCCGCTGCGCCTTGTTCGAACCATTCCTGCAAACGATCGGCAATCTGCTCCGGCGTACCGACCAGGCTGTAATGCCCGCGTCCGCCAGCAATCTTGCGCCCCAGTTCGGCAAGGCTCAGGTTCTCCCGGCCCGCCAGTTCAGTGAGCAATTTCTGCCGGCTCTGCTGACCGCTTTCGGTCAGCGGCAACTCCGGCAACGGCCCGTCCAGCGGGTACTTCGACAAATCGAAGTTGCCCAGCATACGCCCAAGCAAGGCGACGCCAACCTCGGGTTCGACTAATTGCTGAAACGTTTCACATTTTTCCCGCGCTTCGGCTTCGGTGCGGCCGACCACAACGAAAACCCCGGGCATGATTTTCAGCGAATCCGCGCTGCGCCCGTACTTGGGCAAACGTGCTTTGAGGTCAGCGTAAAACGCTTGGGCACTGGCCAGCGAAGTCCGTGCGGTGAACACCACTTCAGCGGTTTGCGCCGCCAATTCGCGCCCGGTTTCCGAAGATCCAGCCTGAACAATCACCGGTTGCCCCTGCGGCGAACGCGCAACGTTCAGCGGACCTTTGACCCTGAAGTGTTCACCAACGTGATCCAGCACATGCAATTTCGAAGGGTCGTAATACGCTCCGCTGGCCTTGTCGCGAAAGAAGGCATCGTCCTCCCAACTGTCCCAAAGCCCGGTCACCACCTGATGAAACTCGCGGGCTCGGCTGTAGCGTTCGGCGTGGCCAATGTGTTGGTCACGCCCGAAATTCAGCGCTTCGGCAGCATTGTCCGACGTCACCAGATTCCACCCCGCGCGGCCACCCGACAGGTGATCGAGCGAAGCAAATTTGCGCGCCACGTGATACGGCTCGTTGTAACTGGTGGTCGCCGTGGCGATCAGGCCGATATGCGCGGTCACCGCACTCAGGGCCGAGAGCAAGGTCAGCGGTTCAAAGTGATCGGAACGCGCCATGCGGCTGGCGATGTCCTGAGTTGGCGCGGCGACGCTGTCAGCGACAAACAACGCATCGAACTTCGCCGCCTCGGCAATTTGCGCCAGCCGCTTGTAATGGGCGAAATCCAGACCCGCATTCGCCGGCACATCCGGATGACGCCACGCTGCCACGTGGTGCCCGGTGGCCATAAGGAATGCACCGAGTTTCAACTGTCTGCTCATCTCAGAAATCCTTGCGCAGTTGCACGCCAAAGTAGCGCTCGTCGTCCCGTGGCACGGCGCGATAGATGTAATTGCCGCCGCTGGCGAGCAATGGCGAGTACGACTTGTCGGTGAGGTTTTTGCCCAGCAGTGCCACGCGCCAGCCATTGCTGTAATCAGCCAGCGCGACACTGGCGTTCCAAAGACCGTAGGCGCCCTGCTTGGTGTCGACGTTCTGGCTGATGTCGTACTGCACTTCGCTCTGCCAGCTATAGTCGGTGCCGAGTTCGATATCCAGGCCGTTATCCAGCGGGATGCTGTAGTCAGCGCGCACGTAGCTTTTCCAGTCCGGACTGAACGGCAGCGGTTTGCCGTTGACGTTGCACGACGCCGCTGCGCCTGCCGGGCAGGCGAACTCGTCGATGCGCGCACGGGTGTAGGCGAGTGCGCCGGACAGTTTCAATTGCTGGGTCGCCTGCAAGGCGTAATCGAGTTCGACGCCTTCGCTGCTGACGCTGCCGGCATTGATCAAACGCGTCACAACCTGGCCGGCGACGGTGTCGAAGAAGTTCGCCTGATAGTTGTCGTAGTCGCTGTGGAACACCGCGAGATTGGTGGTCAGGCGATTGTTCCAGGACGTGGCTTTGATGCCCGCTTCCCAGGTGTTGGAGGTCTCCGGTTTCAGCGCTTCGGTATCGCGCGGCTGCATGTTGAAGAAGACGTTGTAGGCCGGGCCTTTGTAGCCGCGCGAGTAGGTCAGATAGGTAGTGACGGCATCGCTCAAGTCGTACTGCACACCGAGGCGACCGGACCAGCCATCTTCGTCGACAGAACCTGAACTGCTGGTCGCCGGTTGGATACCGCTGACCGTGGTCGCCGAAGTCGAGACGCGGCGGTGATCGTATTCGAGATCATCGTGGGTGTAGCGCAGGCCGGCGATGCCACGAAATTCCGAGGTGAAGTTCAGCGTGCTCTCACCGAACACCGCATAGCTGTCGCTGGTGGTGCTGTAATCGGCGACGCCTCGGTCGGTGCGCGTGGTGGTGTTCAGCGTGCGCTGATAGGTCTCGTCATCCTTGCCGTGCATGTAGAACAGGCCGCCGACGTACTCAAGAAACTCGCCCTTCGGCGAGGCCAGGCGCAGCTCTTGCGAATATTGATCGAAGGCCAGATCACCTTTGTCCGCCGTGCCGGGGAACGCCGCCGTCACCGTACCGAGACGGTCACCGTCCTGATACTGGGTGTTGTCCCAACCGCGCCATGCGGTGATCGAGGTCAGAGTGTAATCGCCCAATTGCCAGTCGAGCTGGCCGGACAGGCCCTTGTTGGTGTCCTCGACATGGCTGCGGGTGTCGGTGTTGATATCGCGATTGTGGCTAGTCGCATTGACCGGGTTCAGCGCGTTGGCGAAGGCCGGCGTCAGCGACTTGCTGACCACGCCGTTGGGGCCGTCGTCATGGGACTGCATGTAGTCGGCGATCAGGGTGAAGGTGACGTCGTCATTCGGGGTGAATTCGAGTTTGCCGCGCACGCCGCGATGGTTGTAGCCGTTGACCTCCTGGCCATTGTGCTGGTTGTCGACGTTGCCATCGTAGGTCCCGAATAGCGTGCTGATCGAGCCTTTCAACGTGTCCGGAATCAGGCTGCCGCCGATGCCGAATCGTGTGCGACTTTCGTTGCCGCTGTAGTACGACTGATCGATGTAACCGTGGGTCTCGGCGGTTGGCGCCTTGCTGGTGATGTTGAGTACACCGGCCGAGGCGTTCTTGCCGAACAGCGTACCTTGCGGGCCGCGCAGCACTTCGACACGCTCCAGATCCAGCAAGTCGAGAGTGGATTGGCCGGGACGCGCGTAGACCACACCATCGATTACCGTCGCCACGGTCGGCTCGACGCCCGGCGAGGTGGAAATCGTACCGACGCCGCGCACGAACAACGAGGTGTCCTTGTTCGATGCGCCGGTGCGGAAATTCAGCGACGGCACTTGCTGCACGATACTCGCCACGCCGTTGCGGTTGTCGCGCTCAAGTTGTTCGCCGTCGATCACCGAGACCGCGACCGGCACCTTTTGCAGCGATTCTTCGCGGCGCGTGGCGGTGACGGTCACGGATTTGAGTGTCGGCTCCTGATCACTGCTCTCGGTAGCGAATGCGTTGGGCAACGGCAGCGCCGCCAACCCCGTAAATAACCAACCAGCGGCGCGGATCGATTGCGCCAGTTTGTTTGTCGCCCCAGGAATGTTGTGCATGTTTGCCCGCTCGAAATTGGCCCTTAACCGCTGCCGTTCTGCGACGACAGCGCCTGAATCGGTGTCTTGGGCATTCGCTCGAGCGAGTAGCAGACAGCGCGCTTTGTTAGCGCTACCATCGACAGTATTGGCAAGCCGCACATAGAGCGTCCAATACTGAAAAATTACTTTTATATGCGATTTGGTTTTTAAGAAGGATCAAACCTTGAGCGAAGAAAAACCCCGCAAACGCCGTGGCGCCGGACGTGTAACGCTGAATGCCGTGGCGCGTGAGGCCGGGGTTTCGGCGATCACCGTGTCACGCTATTTCAACCAGCCTGAGCAGGTTTCGCCCGAGCGTCGCGAGCGGATTGCGGCGGTGGTGGCCGAGTTGGGTTACGTGCCGAATCTGGTGGCCGGCGGGCTGGCCTCGGCGCGGGGGAAAATCGTCGGCATGGTGATCCCGAATATCTCCGGGCCGATCTTCGCCAATACCATTCAAGGCTTCAGCGATACGCTCAGTCGTTATGGCTATCAGCTGTTGCTGGCGTCGAGTTACTTCAGCACTGAACAAGAAGAAAACGCCGTGCGTGCGTTTCTCGGCTGGTCGCCGGCGGCGCTGGTGCTGACCAGTCACTTTCACAGTGCGGGCACGGAAAAGATGATCGCCGAGGCGGATGTTCCGGTGATCGAGACGTGGGATTACCAGCCGGCGCGTGAGCCGATGCAGATCGGTTTTTCGCATTTCGAGGTGGGCGTGACAGCCGCCAGATATCTGCTGGAAAAAGGCTACCAACGTATCGCCTTCGTGCAGAACAGTGCGCCGGGGGACTTCAGCGCCCTGGAACGCCGCGATGGTTACGCGGCGACCTTGCGTAAATCCGGCCTGGATCCTTGGGTCTACGCCCCTGACGCTGATCGTGCGCCATTCGAGGCCGGCAAACAGGCGATGGATGCGCTGATGAATGCCTCACCGCGCCCCGACGCAATCATTTTCGCCAACGACAACCTCGCCGCCGGCGGCCTGCTCGCCGGGCAACGCGCCGGTTTCAAAATCCCCGAAGACTGTGCCGTTCTTGGCTTCGGCGATTACCCGTTCGCCGAGATGCTTTTGCCGAGCCTGAGCACGATCAAACCACCGGCGCTGGAGATCGGCGTACTGGCCGCAACACGCGTATTGGAAAGTCTTGGCGTGTTGCCGAGCGACGAGGTGCAACGGCTGAACCTGCTGCAATGCCAGGTCATTGAGCGCGAAAGCACCTGATGAATATGGTAGGGGCTGGATTGGCTATGCTCTAAAGAACACCGAGGTGGCCCTATCGCGAGCAGGCTCGCTCCCACAGGGATTTCCTGTGTACGTAAAATTTATGTCCAGCCGAGATCCATTGTGGGAGCGAGCCTGCTCGCGAAAGCGATCCTTCAGGCAATGCACCTCCACCAGGCAGAACCCGCCATGCACACCGCCATCATCATTTTCTTCGGCCTGGTCCTGCTCGCTCTGATGCTCTACATCGGCGAGCGCATCGGCTTCAGCCGCCAGACCATGGCCTACGGCTTCGCCGCCCTGTGGCTGGCGTTGACGGTGATTAATGGAGCGGTGGGCGTGGTGCATGCCGGCCAGTCCGTGGGTTCGGAAATAGCGATTGGCAGTGCGGTATTCGGCGTGCCGATGGCGGCGATGGTGTTGTTCATGGTGCTGAGCGCCGAATCCTGAGCGGACCCGGCGCTCAGGCGCCGATCAACGTACCAAGTGCAGGAACTGCATATGGCGTTCGTACTGATCGAGGATGTCGTTGATGATCTGTTCTTTGGTGTAGCCGACCAGATCGTAGTCCTGACTGCCCTCGCTCAAGTGCACTTCGGCGCGGTAGTAACGACGATTGTTGAGCTGCTTCGAGCCCATCCCGCCACGCGCGAACGACGGCGTAAAGTAGCCGCGCATCTGCACCTGATAGATGAACGGATGCGCATCACCATGGCCGATTTCGAGGCTGACGCTGTCATTCGCCGGATCCGGCTGGGTGACCACGTTGAGGCCTTTCTCGACGAACACCGCCGTCACTTCTTCAATCGCCGGGCGCACCGTGGTGTCCATGAAACGGTACACCTCGTCACGCGACGGGAAGTGCACCGCCTGACTCAGCCGCTGACGCCAGCCGCCCGTACCGCGCCGTGAACCGGAGACCGGTGCCAGCGAGTGCAACTGCGCGATCTGCTTCTGCGACTCCAGATAGAACGCCTTGTGCAGACCCCACATCATCAACAGCAGGATCAACGAGAACGGCAACGAGGTCAGCACTACCGCTGATTTCAGCGCATCGATGCTGCCGGAGAACAGCAGCGCACTGGTAATCAGCGCGGTCATCGCGCCCCAGAACACCCGCAGCCATTTCGGCCCGTCTTCGTCCGGGTTGCCACCCTTGGCCGACAAGGTCGAGAGCACCACGGTGCCGGAGTCGGCAGACGTCACGAAGAACACGAAGCTGATAAACACCGTCACAGCGATGACGGTTTTGCTCCATGGGTAGGTTTCCAGCAGCAGGTAAATGCTCATCGACGGGTTGTCGATGGCCGACATGCCCAGCGCGCTCATGCCGTGGTTGAGCACTTGATCCAGCGCGCTGTTACCGAAAATCGACATCCACGCGAGGGTGAAACCGAGCGGAATCAGCAACACGCCGAAAACGAATTCACGGATGGTCCGGCCACGGGAAATCCGTGCGATGAACAGGCCCACGAACGGCGACCATGCAATCCACCAGGCCCAGTAAAACACTGTCCAACCGCCGAGCCAGTCGCTCGGTTTGTCGTAGGCGTAGAGGTCGAAACTCTTCATCGGCAAGGCGCCGAGGTAGTCGCCAAGATTCTGGATCAAGGTGTTGAGCAGGTGCTGGGTAGGCCCGGCGAACAACACGAACAGCAGCAGCGCACAGGCCAGCAGCATGTTGATGTCGGACATCACCCGCACGCCTTTATCGACGCCGGAGACGGCAACGATGATCGCCGCGCCCATCATCAGCGTGATCAGGCCGACTTGAATCCACTGGGTGTGAGCGATGCCGAACAGGTAGTCGAGACCGGAGTTGAGGTGCAGCACCCCAAAACCCATGTCGGCGCCCAGACCGAACACCGTAGCGATGATGCCGAAGCCGTCCACAGCATAACCTATGGGGCCGTTGATGCGCTTGCCGATCAGCGGATACAGCGCCGAACGCAAGGCCAGCGGCAGGTTGTGACGGTAAGCGAAATAGGCCAACGCCATGCCGACGAAGGCGAACACGCCCCAGCCATGCAGGCCCCAGTGCAAGAACAGAATCTGCATCGCCTGACGCGCCGCATCCGCCGTGCCCGCCTCGCCTTGCGGCGGCTGGAGCATGTGGGTCAGCGGTTCTGAGACGCAGAAAAAGAACAGCGTGATGCTGATCCCGGCGGCGAACAGCATGCCGGCCCAGGACAGGTAACTGAATTCGGGCTCGTCGTGGTCGGCACCGAGTTTTATCTTGCCGTAGCCGGATAAGGCGGTGACCACCACGAAGACCAGATACAGGGTCATCGCGAGCATGTAGTACCAGCCGACCGTATTGGCCGCCCAGTTTTGCGCTTCCAGCAGCCAGGCGCCTGCCTGCTCCGGCATGGCGATGACAACGAGACCAAACAGCAGAATGACCGTCGCGGCGAAGTAGAACACCGGCGGATTCATGCGTACCAGACCGCTGGCGGGGGTAGACGATGCACTCATGAAACGTGCACCTCGAAGGGTTGAAACGTGGCTGAAATGATCGGACTCAGCAAAGGCAAGCCTCCTGTTGTGAGCGGGCAGCGAACCACCGGTTTAACTTGAATGAACGTTCAAGTTAAACATGGATAGGGTGGCAAGGACTAATCGTACGGCTAGGCGGTAGTTTTCCTACGCTAGCTCAAGGATGGGTATGACGCGGGTTTGAGGGTATTCGTTCACTGGAGAATTGGCTGATTGCCATTATCTTGATTTGGTCTGAAAATCATTCGCGAGCAGGCTCGCTCCCACATTTGAAACGCATTCCAGTGTGGGAGCGAGCCTGCTCGCGAAGAGGCCAGATGCCGCAACGCAATTTCAGAGCCTACTTCTGCGTCCCGTCATCATGCTGCAAATTGGCCTGAGTCAAATTGCACCCCGCCGGCACACTCCGCGTCAGCCACACATTGCCGCCAATGGTCGAACCCTTGCCAATGGTGATCCGCCCGAGAATCGTCGCCCCGGCATAAATCACCACATCGTCTTCAACAATTGGATGACGCGGATGGCCCTTCTGCAACTGCCCGTCTTCATCTGCCGGGAAACGCTTGGCGCCCAACGTCACCGCCTGATAAATCCGCACCCGCTCACCAATGATCGCCGTCTCGCCGATCACCACGCCCGTGCCGTGATCGATAAAGAAGCTACGGCCGATCTGCGCGCCCGGATGGATATCGATACCGGTCGCCGAATGGGCGATTTCCGCACTGATCCGCGCCAGCAACGGCAAACCGGCGCGATACAAATGGTGCGCGAGACGATGGTGAATCACCGCGAGAATCCCCGGGTAGCACAGCAGCACTTCATCGACACTGCGTGCCGCCGGATCACCGTGATAAGCGGCCAGCACATCGGTGTCGAGCAGCGTGCGCAGGCCCGGCAGTGCGAGGGCGAAATCCTGCACGATCTGAATCGCGCGGGCTTCGACTTCGGTGTCGGCCTGGGCACTGTGACGGGCGACGTAACGCAACTCCAGGCGGGTCTGCGCCAGCAACGCATTCAGCGCGACATCGAGGGTGTGGCCGACGTAGAAATCTTCACTCTCTTCGCGCAGATCCACCGGGCCCAGGCGCATCGGGAACAACGCGCCACACAATGCTTCAAGAATCTCCGCCATCGCTGCGCGGGACGGCAACTCGCGACCGCCCTGCTCGCCGGACGCCCGGCCGTTCTGTGCCCGCCACTGATCCCGCGCGCTGCGCAGTTGACTGACGATGGTCTGCAATTGCCAATGGCTGGAACGCTCGCTCACGGTAAAGACTCCTCACGGGCGGCCGGACTGTCTGGCCGCGTCAACGGCGCCTACTTTACGGCATGCTCGCGAAGGCGAATTAAGAACCGATAGTGCTGGGCTCAGTTCATTTGGCTATAAGCGATTCACGGTTGCCCCTGCAAAAGCGCGTGCCTATAGTCCTTTCATCTTCCTCCGCCAGTACGGACCCATGATCAAACAACAGCTGGACCGCTTTGACCGTCTCGACCTGCTCGGCCACCCGACGCCCCTGGAAAAACTCGAACGCTTGTCCACCTGGCTCGGCCGCGAGGTGTACATCAAGCGCGATGACCTGACGCCGCTGGCCATGGGCGGCAACAAATTGCGCAAACTCGAATACCTCGCTGCCGATGCCTTGGCGCAAGGTGCCGATACGCTAATTACCGCCGGTGCGCTGCAATCGAACCACGTTCGTCAAACCGCCGCACTCGCCGCCAAACTCGGTCTTGGCTGTGTGGCGCTGCTGGAAAATCCGCTGGGCACTGACGACAGCAATTACACCGGCAACGGCAACCGCCTGCTGCTGGATCTGTTCGATACCAAGGTCGAACTGGTCGACAACCTCGACAACGCCGACGAACAACTGACCGCCCTCGCCGCCCGCCTGCGCAGCAACGGCAAGAAGCCGTATCTGGTGCCAATTGGTGGCTCCAATGCGCTCGGTGCGTTGGGCTATGTGCGCGCCGGTCTGGAACTGGCCGAGCAGATCAACGACACCGGCCTGAATTTCGCCGCCGTGGTGTTGGCCTCGGGCAGTGCCGGGACGCACAGCGGTCTGGCATTGGCGTTGAGCGAAGTGCTGCCGCAATTGCCGGTGATTGGCGTGACGGTTTCGCGCAGTGAAGAAGATCAGCGGCCGAAGGTTCAGGGACTTGCCGAACGCACGGCGGCGCTGCTCGGCGTCGAACTGCCGGCCAGCTTCAAGGTCGAGTTGTGGGACGAATATTTCGGCCCGCGTTATGGCGAGCCGAATGCCGGGACGCTGGCGGCGCTGAAGCTGCTGGCGAGTCAGGAAGCGGTGTTGCTTGATCCGGTTTACACCGGCAAGGCCATGGCAGGTTTACTCGACGGGATTGGTCGTCAGCGCTTTGATGAAGGCCCGATCATCTTCCTGCACACCGGTGGCGCGCCAGCGTTGTTTGCCTACAAGGATTTCCTGTAACAGAAGATCAAAACGGCAGCTCCTACAAGTGATCTCATGTAGGAGCTGCCGCGGGCTGCGATCTTTTTCCACAGACAATACATATTCCAATAAAGAATAACATTTCAAATATTAAGTATTTTCAAGTCTAACGCAGACATCTTATAGTCTCGCCGCAGGCGAATTTCGCGAGAGACGCATAAGCTGCTTTAAGGCAGGATAGCGCTGTCGTCCGAATCACCCATTCGCCAACTTTCCTTAAGCGTCTTCCATAAGAAAACACAGGGGCTTGTCATGAATTTTTCCGCACTACGTCGCAATCTGCTGGTGGGTTCGCTGGGCCTTGCGCTGAGCGCCGGCCTGATCGGCCAGGCAGTGGCCGGTGAACAGTTGCAACAGATCAAGGACAAAGGCGTTATCAACGTCGGCCTGGAAGGCACTTACCCACCGTTCAGCTTCGTTGATGCCGACGGCAAGCTGTCCGGTTTCGAAGTTGAATTCTCTGAGGCGCTGGCCAAAGAGCTGGGTGTGAAGGTCAAACTGCAGACCACCAAGTGGGACGGCATCCTCGCGGCGCTTGAGTCCAAGCGTCTGGATGCAGTGATCAACCAGGTGACCATTTCCGAAGAGCGCAAGAAGAAGTATGACTTCTCCGAGCCGTACACAGTTTCCGGGATTCAGGCGCTGGTGCTGACCAAGAAAGCCGCCGACCTGAACATCAAATCCGCTGCCGATCTGGGTGGCAAGAAAGTCGGCGTGGGCCTGGGCACCAACTACGAGCAGTGGGTCAAAGCCAACGTGCCGACCGCTGACGTGCGCACTTATGAAGATGATCCGACTAAATTCCAGGACCTGCGTGTCGGCCGTATCGACGCCATCCTGATCGACCGTCTGGCCGCACTGGAATACGCCCGCAAAGCCAAGGACACCACTGCCGCAGGCGAACCGTTCTCTCGTCAGGAAGCTGGCGTTACCTTGCGTAAAGGCGAGCCTGAACTGTTGGCTGCAGTGAACAAGGCTATCGAAAAGCTGCGCGCCGATGGCACGCTGGCCAAGCTTTCGGAAAAATACTTCAGCGCTGACGTCACTAAATAATGGAAGCAACTTTCCAAATCGTACGGGAGGCCATGCCCTTTTTGCTCAAGGGCATGTACTTCACGGTCATCCTCAGCCTCGGTGGCATGTTCTTCGGCTTCCTGCTCGGCTTCAGCCTGGCGTTGATGCGTCTGTCGCGCTTCAAAGTGGCGAACTGGATTGCCCGCATCTACGTGTCGTTTTTTCGCGGCACGCCGTTGCTGGTGCAACTGTTCGTGATCTATTTCGGCTTGCCACAGGTGGGGATCGAACTCGATCCGATCCCGGCTGCCCTGATCGGCCTTTCGCTGAACATGGCGGCCTACATTTGTGAAATCCTGCGATCTTCGATCAGCTCGATCGAACGCGGTCAGTGGGAAGCCGCCGCGAGCATTGGCATGACCCGCGCGCAAACCCTGCGGCGGGCCATCTTGCCGCAAGCGATGCGTACGGCATTACCGGCGCTCGGCAACAGCTTCATTTCACTGGTCAAGGACACTGCACAGGCCGCCACTATCCAGGTGCCGGAGTTGTTACGTCAGGCGCAGTTGATCAGCGCACGTAACTTCGAAATTTTCACCATGTACCTTAGTGCCGCACTGCTCTACTGGATTCTGGCCACGGTGCTTTCGCACTTCCAGAACAAGCTGGAAGAGCGGGTCAATCGGCACGACCAGGAGTCCTGACCCCATGATTGTCGTGGAAAAACTGACCAAGCAATTCAAGGGTCAGGTCGTGCTCAACGGCATCGACCTCGAGGTCAAGGAAGGCGAAGTCGTCGCGATCATCGGCCCCAGCGGGTCGGGGAAAACGACGTTCCTGCGCTGCCTGAACTTCCTTGAACAACCCACCAGTGGCCGGATCAAGGTCGGCGATATCGAAATCGATACCAGCCGCCCGCTGAACCAGCAGCAAAGTCTGGTGCGCAACCTGCGCCAGCATGTGGGCTTC
This sequence comes from Pseudomonas sp. 29, assembly GCF_002754355.1. NCBI lineage: Bacteria > Pseudomonadati > Pseudomonadota > Gammaproteobacteria > Pseudomonadales > Pseudomonadaceae > Pseudomonas > Pseudomonas sp. 29. Next base: position 3,169,459 of record NZ_PEEY01000001.1, on the reverse strand, counting down.
GTGTTCCAGAACTTCAACCTGTTCCCCCATCGCACCGCACTGGAAAACGTCATCGAAGGCCCGATCGTGGTCAAGAAGATGCCACGCGACGAGGCAATTGCGTTGGGCAAAAAGCTGATGGCCAAGGTCGGACTCGCCGGTAAGGAAGACGCTTATCCGCGTCGTCTTTCGGGTGGTCAGCAACAGCGCGTAGCGATCGCCCGGGCGCTGGCGATGGAACCGGAAGTGATTCTGTTCGACGAGCCGACTTCGGCGCTTGACCCGGAACTGGTCGGCGAAGTGCTAGCGACGATTCGTGGACTGGCTGAAGAAAAACGCACCATGGTGATCGTCACCCACGAGATGGGTTTTGCTCGTGACGTGGCCAACCGTGTGGTGTTTTTCGATAAAGGCGTGATCGTCGAACAAGGTGAAGCGAAGGCATTGTTTGCCAACCCGAAAGAAGAACGTACTAAACAGTTTCTCAGCAAGTTTCTGAATCACGCCTGATAACTTTTATTGCATCACCGATAACTTCCACGGATGGAAGTCCCCTTTATAAAACATCTACCTGCTTCAGCCCCCTCTCAAACAAAACATATCCCTAACAGTACATATATATGTTCTGCAACAGATAACACCCGCCTCCTTCCATGCCACATCAAATGATAGCGCTCAAATAAATCCGCGCATAAAACGCCGAGAAAGCCCTGTGCCTCGTGGTTAATTTCGCCTGACCACCTAGGCATATGGCCGCAATGGCGTAGGAAACTTCTGATTAATTCGTAATTCACGGATTAACTAATATCGTCTATTGACACCCCATCCCGCAGACTCTTATCTAGTCGGCAACCGGCATCAACTAGTTCAACCACCCCGTCTTCAACTTGAATAAAAGCCCAAAGCTTTATTGCCAGTTTATTCACGCTTTTTGTTCTTTCAGAAACGGACTTCGCTGCAAGGCTTCAAGGAGAGAAATCGATGACCCGCACTTCGCACACCCCCGAACTGGCAGCGCCGACCCTCGCGCCAGCGCAAAAAACCGGCATCAATCTGGCTGCCGCCGCACACCTCTTGATCGAGGTGTCGCCCTACCCTGATATGGACAGCGGCGATCTCATCGAGCTGTTCTGGAACAAATGCTATGTCGCTTCCAAAGTGCTGACGGCGGATGACGTCGGCATAGCCGTCAGCCTAAGGGTGCCGGAAAGCTTCATCACCAACGGCACCGCGCGCATCCACTACCGGGTGATGCAGGTCGGTCAGGGGCCGGCGTTTTCGGCGGCGACGCGCGTACAGGTCAAACTGGACTGCCCCGGCGGGCAACCCACGGCGCTGAGCGCAGACGAAAATCAGCAACTGGCCCCGGTGGCCATCCCCGACGCCATACGCCGTCAGGGCGTCAATCCGAACCAGATTAAACGCGGTGTGCCGCTGACCATCGAGCCGTATCTGAATATGGCCGAGGATGACGCCATCACCTTGCGCTGGGGTGACGTGCGCATGGATCTGGCACCGGTCACCGCCGCAGATATCGGCTTGCCGATTCAGGTCTGGGTACCGCCGTCGGTGATCGTCGAAGCAGGCGAGGATCTGCGCCTGGACGTGACGTATTGCATTCTCGATCGGGTCGGCAACAACTCCCGCTGGGCACCGCCCCGCACATTGAAAATCGGCTGCGCAAATCCTTATCTGAAAGTCCCGCTCAGGCCCGAACTCAAAGCCGCCGAATCCCGCAAGCCCTGAACACAATGCCCCTGTGGCGAGAGAGCAAGCGCCCTCGCCACCGGATCATTCCAGCCGCAAAAAAATTCTTAACCAACCCGACCATCACCTCTTCTATGCATATTCCTAAAAGTTAGTTTATTTAATATTTATACACGTTTAGGGTATATAAACCGGACCACCGGACATTCATTCGTTCGCCGCACTTTTGCGGCGTTTTTCATGAGATGTGAGGTAGGTAGCATGGTCCGGAACACAATCACCCCAGTGCAGATCGCCAGGGCATTGCGTGCAGCCAAGGAGCGGCACTGATGTCCAGTCTGGCAGATGCAAACGTCCAGTCTGATCTGGACATCGCCCCGTTGTTGTTGCCTGCGCAGGTCTTGCGCAACGACGCCCAAGCCATCAACGCCGCCCAAGAGCTGGCACAAGTCGCCCGCGTGCAGGCCGCGAAACGCGACCGTCAGCGCAAGCTGCCGTGGTCGGAAATCGAACAGTTCACCCGCAGCGGATTAGGCAGCATCGCCATCCCGCGCGAATACGGTGGCCCGCAGGTTTCATTCGTCACTCTGGCCGAAGTGTTCGCGATCATCTCCGCCGCCGACCCGGCGTTGGGGCAGATCCCGCAGAACCAGTTCGGCATCATCAATCTGGTACTCGGCAGCGCCACCGAAGCGCAGAAACAACAGCTATTCCAGAGCGTTCTGGAAGGCTGGCGCATCGGCAACGCCGGTCCTGAGCGCGGCACCAAAAACACCCTGGAACTGAAAGCGCGGATCACCGCCGATGGCGATGATTACGTGATCAACGGCCAGAAGTTCTACTCCACTGGCGCACTGTTTGCGCATTGGGTTGCGGTGAAAGCGCTCAACGATGACGGCAAGCAAGTACTGGCCTTCGTCCGTCGCGGCACGCCGGGGCTGCGCATCGTTGATGACTGGTCGGGCTTCGGTCAACGCACCACCGCCAGCGGTACGATTCTGCTGAACAACGTGCGTGTCGAATCGAGCCTGGTGGTCGACAACTGGAAGATCAACGAAACCCCGAACACCCAAGGCGCGGTGTCGCAGCTGATTCAAGCCGCGATCGACGCCGGCATCGCCCGTGGCGCCATTGATGACGCCATTGAGTTCATCAAAACCCGCGCACGGCCGTGGATCGACGCCAAGGTTGATCGCGCCAGCGATGATCTTTATGTCATCGCCGATATCGGCAAACTGAAAATCGAACTGCACGCCGCCGAAGCGCTGCTGCGCAAGGCCGGCAAAGTGCTCGATCAAGTGCACGCCGCGCCGATCACCGCCGAGTCCGCCGCACGCGCTTCTATCGCCGTGGCGGAGGCGAAAGTGCTGACTACCGAGATCTCGCTGTTGGCCAGTGAAAAGCTTTTCGAACTGGCCGGCAGCCGCGCCACCCTCGCCGAATTCAACCTCGACCGTCACTGGCGCAACGCCCGCGTGCACACGTTGCACGACCCGGTGCGCTGGAAATATCACGCGGTCGGCGCCTACCGCCTCAACGGCACTTTGCCGGCTCGCCATTCCTGGATCTGACGACCAGACATCTGGAGAAAAACATGACGCTTTCCCATCACGTCGCGGTCATCACCAGCGATGAGCAAGCCCTGATCGTCGCCAGCGACCTGGCCGAAGATTTCAAACGCGACAGCGCCCTGCGCGACCGTGAACGCCGCCTGCCTCTGCCGGAACTCGACGTGTTTTCCCGCTCGGGTCTGTGGGGCATCAGCGTACCGAAGGAATACGGCGGCGCTGGCGTGTCCAACGTGACTTTGGCCAAAGTCATCGCGCTGATCGCTCAAGCCGACGGCTCGCTCGGGCAGATTCCGCAAAATCATTTTTACGCGCTGGAAGTGCTGCGGGTTAACGGCAGTCACCAGCAGAAACAACGGCTTTATGCCGAAGTGCTGGCCGGGCAACGCTTCGGCAACGCCTTGGCGGAACTAGGTACGAAAACCGCTCACGACCGCGTCACCAGCCTCAAGCGTGATGGTGACGGCTATCGCATCAACGGCCGCAAGTTCTATGCGACCGGCGCGATTTATGCTCAGCGCATTCCAACTTCCGTTGTCGATGAAAACGGTGTGCAGCAACTGGCCTTCGTTCCGCGTGACAGCAAAGGCCTGACCGTGATCGACGACTGGAGCGGCTTCGGCCAGCGCACCACCGGCAGCGGTTCGGTGGTGTTCGAAGATGTGTACGTCGCGGCTGAAGACGTGCTGCCATTTCAAAGCGCCTTTGAACGTCCAACCACCGTCGGCCCGCTGGCGCAGATCCTTCACGCCGCCATCGACACCGGTATTGCCCGCGCCGCTTACGAAGACACCCTGCACTTTGTGCGCAGCAAGACGCGGCCGTGGATCGATTCCGGCAACGACAAAGCCACCGAAGACCCGCTGACGTTGAAGAGCTTCGGCCACTTGAGCATTCGCCTGCACGCCACGGAGGCGTTGCTTGAACGCGCCGGCGAATTCCTCGACGCTGCGCAAGCCGAGACCCGTGCAGAAACCGTCGCTGCCGCTTCGATTGCCGTCGCCGAAGCACGGGCGATCAGCACTGAAATCTCTTTGGCCGCCGGCAGCACGCTGTTCGAACTGGCCGGCAGCCAGGCGACCCTGATCGAACACGGCCTCGACCGTCACTGGCGCAACGCCCGCGTGCACACCTTGCACGACCCGGTGCGCTGGAAATACCACGCGGTGGGCAACTACTACCTCAACGATGAAAACCCTCCATTGCGAGGGACGATCTGATGAGCGCCGTGAAAAAGAAGATCCTGCTCAATGCGTTCAACATGAACTGCATCGGCCACATCAACCATGGCCTGTGGACGCATCCGCGCGACACCTCGACGCGCTACAACACCATCGAATACTGGACCGAACTGGCGCAACTGCTGGAGCGTGGACTGTTCGACGGGTTATTTATCGCTGACATCGTCGGCGTGTATGACGTCTATCAGAACTCGGTGGACGTGACGTTGAAAGAGTCGATCCAGTTACCGGTCAACGATCCGTTATTGCTGGTTTCAGCGATGGCTGCCGTGACCAAAAACCTCGGTTTCGGCCTGACCGCCAACCTCACTTACGAAGCGCCGTATCTGTTCGCCCGACGCATGTCGACGCTCGATCATTTGAGCCGTGGTCGGGTGGGCTGGAACATCGTTACCGGTTACCTCGACAGCGCTGCGAAAGCCATGGGCCTCAGCGAACAGGTCGAACATGACCGTCGTTATGACCAGGCCGACGAGTACCTGGAAGTGCTCTACAAACTCTGGGAAGGCAGTTGGGAAAACGGCGCGGTACTGAATAACCGTGAGCAGCGGATCTACGCCAACCCGGAAAAAGTGCACAAGGTCGAGCACAAGGGCGAGTTCTATCAGGTCGAGGGCTATCACCTCTGTGAGCCGTCGCCACAGCGCACACCGGTGCTGTTTCAGGCCGGCAGTTCTGAGCGCGGTTTGCTGTTCGCCGGGCGTCACGCCGAGTGCGTGTTCATCAGCGGCCAGAACAAACCGTCGACCAAGGTTCAGGTCGACAAGGTGCGCGCCAGCGCCGTCGAGGCCGGGCGCAATCCTGAGGACATCAAGGTGTTCATGGGCCTCAACGTGATCGTCGGCGCGACCGAAGAAGCCGCGTGGGCCAAGCACGCCGAGTATCTGAGCTACGCCAGCGCCGAAGCCGGCGTGGCGCATTTTTCCGCCTCCACCGGCATCGACTTTTCCCAATACGAGATCGACGAACCGATCCAATACGTGAAGAGCAACGCCATTCAGTCGGCGACCAAAAACCTGCAGAACAACGACTGGACCCGGCGCAAATTGCTCGACCAGCATGCCCTCGGTGGCCGCTACATCACCGTGGTCGGTTCGGTTGATCAAGTGGCAGATGAGCTGGAATCGTGGATCGCCGAGACCGGCCTGGATGGGTTCAACCTGACCCGCATTGTTACGCCGGAGAGCTATGTGGATTTCATTGAGCTGGTGATCCCCGAACTGCAACGACGTGGGTCGTACAAGACCGCGTACGACAACGGCAGCTTGCGCGAAAAGCTGTTTCACGGTGCAGCGCAGCTACCGGAGCAACACACCGGCTCTTCGTACCGGCATTAAAAGCTTCGCGAGCAAGCTCGCTCCCACATTTGGAATGCATTTCCCTGTGGGAGCGAGCTTGCTCGCGAAGAGGCCCGACCAGACACCACAAATCTTATGCACTGACTGGAAAACTCATCATGACCAAAAAACGCCTGTCCCACCCAGTCAAAGCACTGGCCCTGGCCCTCGGCCTGTTCAGCTCAGCCATCTTCGCCGCCGACGCCCCGTTGAAAATCGGCACCACCGCCGCCTTCGCCATCCCGCTGGAAGCCGCTGTCGAAGAAGCCTCCAAGCAAGGTCTGAAAGTCGAGCTGGTGGAGTTCACCGACTGGATCGCACCCAACGTCAGCCTCGCCGCCGGCGACATCGACGTGAACTACTTCCAGCACATCCCGTTCCTCGAAAACGCCAAAGCCGCCGCGGGTTTTGATCTGGTGCCATTCGCCCCGGGGATCATTAACAACGTCGGTCTCTATTCGAAAAAATACAAAAGCTTTGATGAGTTGCCCGAAGGCGCCAGCGTCGCCATCGCCAACGACCCGATCAACAGCGGGCGTGGTTTGCAATTGCTGGCCAAGGCCGGTTTGATCACGCTGAAGCCGGGCGTCGGCTACAAGGCTACTGAAGACGATATCGTCGCCAACCCGAAGAAAATCAAAATCCTCCAAGTCGAAGCCGTGCAATTGGTACGCGCCTATGACGACGCCGATCTGGTCCAGGGCTACCCGGCCTACATTCGTCTGGCGAAGACTTTCGATGCCGGTTCGGCGCTGCTGTTCGACGGTCTCGACCACAAGGAATACGTGATCCAGTTCGTCATCCAGCCGAAAAGCAAAACCGACCCGCGCCTGATCAAATTCGTCGACATTTACCAGCATTCGCCGGTTGTTCGCGCGGCGCTGGATAAGGCCCACGGCAAGCTGTATCAAGCCGGTTGGGAAAGCTGAGCATGACGGCCGCGATCCAACGGCGACTGGAGATTCCAGAGCCACACCATGCTGAAAAAACCGAGCTGCACCCCGAGCTGAATCGCGCCCACGTACGCTTCATCGGCCTGGGCAAAACCTACAACGGTCGACAAGGCCCGGTCGCGGCTTTGCAGGGCATCGATCTGGCAATTCAGCGCGGGGAAGTGTTCGGCATCATCGGCCGTAGCGGCGCTGGTAAGTCGTCGCTGATTCGTACGATCAACCGTCTGGAACAGCCGACGTCCGGGCGCGTTCTGATCGATCAGGTCGACATCGGCGAGTTCGATGAGGACCGTCTCGTCGCTTTGCGCCGACGCATCGGCATGATCTTCCAGCACTTCAATCTGATGTCAGCCAAGACCGTTTGGCAGAACGTCGAACTGCCACTGAAAGTCGCGGGTGTGCCGAAAGAACAACGCGAGAAAAAGGTTCGCGAACTGCTCGAACTGGTTGGCCTGCAAGAAAAGCACAAGGCTTATCCGGCGCAGCTTTCCGGCGGGCAGAAACAGCGTGTCGGCATCGCCCGCGCGTTGGTGCATGACCCGGATATTTTGCTCTGCGACGAAGCCACTTCGGCGCTCGATCCAGAGACCACCCAGTCGATCCTCGGCCTGCTGCGCGAGATCAACCAACGCCTGGGCCTGACCATCGTATTGATTACCCATGAGATGGCAGTGATCCGCGAAATCTGCGCCCGCGTTGTCGTGCTTGAACACGGGCGAGTTGTCGAGCAAGGCCCGGTCTGGGAAGTGTTCGGCAATCCACAGCATGAGGTCAGCCAGACCTTGCTCGCGCCGCTGCAACACGCGTTGCCGGAGGAGTTGCAGAGCCGCTTGCAAGCTCAAGCACCCTCCTCCGACACCGCTGTGGTGCTGCGTTTGCAGTTCACCGGCAGCGCCAGTGACGAGCCGGATCTGGCGGCACTGTTCGCTGCATTGGGTGGCCGGGTGAAGCTGCTTCAGGGCGGCGTCGAACGGATTCAGGGGCATGCGCTGGGGCAACTATTGCTGGCGGTGAGCGGCTCTTCGTTCAGCGCCGAGCAACTGCGCGAGCGCGCCATGCCTTGGGCGCAACGGGTGGAGGTACTGGGTTATGTGGTTTGATCGCTTGTTGCAGGGTTTTATCGACACGTTTCTGATGGTCGGCGTGTCGTCGCTGATCGCCTTGCTGGTGGGGATTCCCATGGCGGTGATCCTGGTCACCAGCGACAAGGGCGGCATCTATGAAGCGCCGGTGTTGAACCGTGCCTTGGGTGCGTTCGTGAACCTGTTCCGCTCGATCCCGTTTCTGATTCTGATGGTCGCGCTGATTCCGTTTACCCGGTTGATTGTCGGCACCACCTACGGTGTCTGGGCGGCCGTGGTGCCGCTGACGATTGCGGCGACGCCGTTCTTTGCGCGGATTGCCGAAGTGAGCCTGCGTGAGGTCGATCATGGTTTGATCGAAGCCGCGCAGGCGATGGGTTGCCGACGTTGGCACATTGTCTGGCATGTGCTGTTGCCCGAGGCGCTGCCGGGGATTGTCGGCGGTTTCACGATTACGCTAGTGACGATGATCAACTCCTCGGCCATGGCCGGGGCGATTGGTGCCGGTGGCTTGGGGGATATCGCTTATCGCTACGGCTATCAGCGCTTTGACAGCCAGATCATGTTGACGGTGATTGTGTTGCTGGTGGCGTTGGTCGCGGTGATTCAGTTGGGTGGGGATCGCTTGGCGCGGGGGTTGAACAAGCGCTGAATCTGGCCGGGCTCATGCGGCGCCTCTGAACCCGCTTTCGCGAGCAGGCTCGCTCCCACATTTGGAATGCGTTCCCCTGTGGGAGCGAGCCTGCTCGCGAATGGCTACGCAGCAGCCCCGAACCCGATGGCGTATATTCGGCAAATCTCCTTTGCCCGTGCAGCCCTCGACCATGAAGCAGACCCCCACCGATCTCGAACAGATCACCGCGACCACCCTCGGCCATTACAACTCAGTGGCCGAAGACTTCCGCGAAGGCACCCGCGATCACGATGTCAGCCAGAACATCGATGCGTTGCTACGGCATATTCAGGGCACGGCGCCATTCACGATTCTGGATTTTGGCTGCGGCCCAGGGCGGGATCTGCAAACGTTTACGCGCATGGGGCATGTCGCTGTGGGGCTCGACGGCTCTCAAGAGTTTGCGCGAATGGCCCGTGAGGACAGTGGCTGCGAGGTGCTGCAACAGGACTTTCTGAAACTTGATCTGCCGGCCGAACGCTTCGACGGCATCTTCGCCAACGCAGTGTTGTTTCATGTGCCGTTGCAGGAGTTGCCGCGGGTGCTCAAGCAATTGCATGGTGCCCTGAAGCCCGGTGGTGTGCTGTTCAGCTCGAATCCACGCGGGGATAACCGTGAGGGCTGGAACGGGCCGCGCTATGGCTCGTATCACGATCTTGAGGCGTGGCAGGAGTTGCTGACGGCGGCAGGGTTTGTCGAGCTTGAGCATTACTATCGGCCGGCCGGGCTGCCGCGTGAGCAGCAGCCTTGGTTGGCCAGCGTTTGGCGTAAGGCTTGAGTCGAGTCAGAGACAAGTCCCTCACCCCCAGCCCTCTCCCGGAGGGAGAGGGCGCCGATTGGGGGATATTTAAGCAGTACGCCGACCGGATCTAACTTAGGTGAACCCTTAATCGACTCGATTTTTCAGGTCGATGGATAGCGTCAGACACCTCGGTCAGTCCCCTCTCCCCCCGGGAGAGGGTTAGGGTGAGGGTCGTTGTTGACTCAATCCTTCTTCGGTTCGCGAATCTTGTACCAGGCCACATACAGCGCCGGCAGGAACAGCAACGTCAGCAACGTCGCCACCACGATCCCGCCAATCATTGCGTAAGCCATCGGTCCCCAGAACACTTCCCGGGCAATCGGGATCATGCCCATGCTCGCCGCTGCCGCGGTCAACAGGATCGGCCGGCGCCGGTGCTCGGTCGCTTCCACCACCGCATCCCACGGCGCATAGCCTTTCTGCTCGAACTCATCGATCTGCGTCACGAGGATCACCGAGTTACGGATGATGATGCCGATCAGCGCGAGAATCCCCAGGATCGCCACGAAGCCCATCGGCGTGCCGGTCGGCACCAGCGCCAGCACTACGCCGATCAGCCCCAGCGGCGCGACACTGGCGACGAGGAACATCTTCTGCACGCTGTGCAACTGGATCATCAGGAAGGTCGCCATCAAAAACAGCATCAACGGCAAAACCTTGGCAATCGGCCCTTGGGCCTTGCCGCTTTCCTCGACCGTACCGCCGGTGGCGACCTTGTAGCCCACTGGCAGTTTGTCAGCGAAGGCATCAATCGACGGCTTGAGCAGTTTCACCAGATCGGTCGGCTGGATCTCGTCGCGCACCGAGGCCTTGATGGTGATGGTCGGCAAGCGGTCACGACGCCACACCAGCGGCTGCTCCAGTTCATAACGCACGGTGGCGAACGCCAGCAGCGGGATCGACGTGCCGTTGGGCGTAACGATCTGCAGATTCTGCAGGGTTTCCGGCGTACCGCGCTCCGAATTCACCGCCCGGCCGACCACATTGATCAGGTAGATGTCGTCGTTGACCTGGGTCAGCGGCGCGCCGCTGACGATGCTGTTCATCAGGTTCGCGACGTCTTCGGACGACAGCCCGAGTTGGCGCGCCTTGTCCTGAGCGATGTCGATGCGCAGGACTTTGCCCGGCTCGTTCCAGTCGTAAATGATCTCGCCGATGTGCGGGTTCTTGTCCAGTTCGGTGGCCAGGTCGATGGCGTGCTTGCGCACCTGATCGATGTCCTTGCCACTGACTCGGTACTGGATCGGACGCCCCACCGGCGGGCCCATTTCCAGCGCCTGGACGTAACTGCCGATGCCGACGAAGTCTTTGTGCAAGCGCTCACGCAGGCGTTGGCTCAGGGCCTCGCGGGCTTCGAAGTCTTTGCTGACAATCACCAGTTGTGCGTAGTACGGGTTTTGCAATTGCTGGTCGAGCGGCAGGTAGAAACGGATCGCGCCCTGACCGATGTAGGTGCTCCAACGCACAATGTCCGCGTCGCCTTTGAGGGTTTCTTCCAGCTTGTCGACGGCTTTGCGGGTTTCGTCGATCGAGGCGTTTTGCGGCAGGTTCAGGTCGACGAGAATTTCCGGCCGGTCCGAGGAAGGGAAGAACTGGTTCTGCACAAAGCGCATGCAAAACACTGCCAGTACGAACAGCAGCACGGTAATGCCGATGGCCCACCAGCGATTGCGCATCGCCCACAGCAGACCGCCATTGAACGCACGCCCGACGCGGCCCGGCTCGGCTTCATGGGGTTTCACGTTGGCGCTGAGAATGTGCACGCCGATCACCGGAGCGAAGAACACCGCCACCACCCATGACACCAGCATCGCCACGGCGATCACCGCGAACAGGGTGAAGGTGTACTCACCGGCGGAGCTGGCATTGAGGCCGATGGGCACGAAACCCGCGACGGTCACCAGCGTGCCGGTGAGCATCGGGAACGCCGTCGAGGTGTAGGCGAACGTCGCGGCCTGCTCGCGGGTCTCGCCCATTTCCAGGCGCGTGACCATCATCTCCACGGTAATCATCGCATCGTCGACCAACAGACCGAGGGCGATGATCAAGGCACCGAGCGAAATCCGCTGCATGGTGATGCCACTGTATTCCATGAATACGAACACCATCGCCAGCACCAGCGGAATCGAGCACGCCACCACCAGGCCGGCGCGTACGCCGAGGCTGATGAAGCTGACCACCAGCACGATGATCACCGCCTCGAACAGGGCACTGGTAAAGCCACCGACCGCTTCTTCTACCACCACCGCCTGATCGGACACGGTGTGCACACCCACGCCAACCGGCAAGTCTGCGGTCAGTTCATCGATGCGTTGGTGCAACGCCTTGCCGAACTCCTGAACGTTGCCGCCCTTCTGCATGGCAATCGCCAGACCGATGGCCGGTTTGCCGTCGAAGCGGAATTCCGGGGTAGCCGGATCGGTGTAACCGCGAGTGATGTCGGCGATGTCAGCCAAGCGATAGAAACGGTCGTTGAGCTTGAGATTGACCTCGGCCAGATCTTTCTCCGAGGCGAACTGCCCCGAAGTGCGCACGGAAATCCGCTCAGGGCCGGCCTCGATCACACCGGCCGGGGTCACGGCGTTCTGCGATTGCAGGCTCTGCACAACCTGACGCTGATCGATACCCAACGCCGCCAGTTTGCGGGTGGAGAAGTTCAGATAAATCACTTCGTCCTGCTGGCCGATCATTTCGATCTTGCCCAGCCCCGGTACATTGCGGATCTCGGCCCGCGCCTGTTCTACGTAATCGCGCAACTGGCGCATGGTCAGGCCGTCGGCGGTGAAGGCGTAGACCGAGCCGAACACATCACCGAACTCGTCGTTGAACCCGGGCCCTTGAATACCTTTGGGGAACTGCCCGCGAATATCGTCGATCTTCTTGCGCACCTGGTACCAGATTTCCGGGATGTCCTTGGCGCTGGTGGTGTCGCGCAGGTACACGTACACCGTCGATTCGCCGGGGCGCGTGTAACTTTTCACGTAGTCGAGGGAGTCGAGTTCCTCGAGTTTTTTCTCGATGCGGTCGGTGACCTGTGCGAGGGTTTCTTCCTGGGTCGCGCCCGGCCATTTGGTCTGGATCACCATGGTCTTGATGGTGAACGACGGATCTTCTTCGCGGCCCAGATTGAAGTACGAGAACACGCCCATCAGCAACGCGACGAACATCAGGTACCAGACGAATGACTGATGCTTGAGGGCCCATTCGGAGAGGTTGAAAGAGCCTTTCATTGACTGTCCTCGTCAAGTTTTACCGATTGTCCGGGTTTGAGGCTGTTGACGCCGGCGCTGACCACGCGCTCGCCATTCTTCACGCCGCCCGCGAGCACTACGCTGCTGTCGGTGCGGCTGATCACGCTGACGTCGCGGGGGCTGACGGTTTTGCTCTGGGTGTCGATGACCCAGATCCGTGGTTTGCCGTCGACTTCCTGCAAAGCGGTAGCCGGCAATTCGATGCGCGGTTTGATCGCCGAACTGAGGGTCACGCTGATCGCCGTGCCGAGGCGGAAACCGTCCGGTGTCTCGGCCAGAGTCAGGCGTGCCCGACGAGTACGCGTGGCGCTTTGCGCCTGCGGTTCGATCTCGCGAAGGGTTGCCGTGGTGTTGATGCTCGGGTCGAGTTGCCCGGCCACCAGAAACACCACGTCGGAAGGAATCTGATCGACCAGGGTGTCGGGCAGATCGATCACCGCTTCCTTGATGTCCGGTTGCGCCAGAGTCACGACCTGCTGGCCCGCCGTCACCACTTGCCCGGCTTCGGCGTTCCACGCGGTGACCACGGCTTTATGGTCGGAACGCAGTTCGGTATAGCCGAGCTGGTCCTTGCTTTGATTGACCGCCGCCCGTGCCTGGTCCAGCGAGGCCTGGGTGGTTTTCAAGTCCGTGGTGGCGATGTCCAGTTGTGCCTGCGCCCCTACGCCACGATCGAACAGCGCCTGCTGACGGCGGGCATTGGCCTGGGCATTGATCAGTTGCGCCTGAACCCTGGCCAGGTCGCCCTGGGCCGAACGCAATTGGTTCTGCTGATCAGACGGATCGAGGGTGGCGAGCAGCGTGCCCTTTTGCACTTCGGTTCCGACATCGACGTTGCGGCTGGCGATGCGGCCACCGACGCGGAAACCGGTGTTGCTTTCATAACGCGCCTGGATGCTGCCGGCGAAACGCCCGAGGCTTTCCTCGCTCAACGCTTGAACTTTGACCGATAGCACCGGACGTACCGGCTCCGGAGGTGGCTCGCTTTTCGAGCAGGCCGCCAGCAACACACCCACGGATAACAGCCCCAGACGCTTCATGGCTGTGCTCCCGGTTGCAGATCCTTGTAGGTGTTTTCAGCGATTTCGACTTTCATGCCGGGATGCAATAACTGTCCTCCGGCGACAATGACTTTCTCCCCGCCCTTGAGGCCTTCGCTGATGATGACCTTGCCGATCAGGTAGCGGCCGACGGTCACGTTGTGCAACTGCGCTTCACCTTTATCGTCGACCATCCACACCGCCGGATCACTGATGTTTTTGGTCAGCGCCGACCATGGCAATTCGACTGCCGACTTGCCGCTGCCCTTGGCGGTGGCGCTGACCACCGAGCCCAGCTGCATCCCTTGTGGCAGGCTGTCGAGGCTGACTTTGACTTGCACCGTGCCGGACTGCGCCGACACCGCCGGGGTGATTTCACGCACCGTGCCGGTGGTTTTGATGGCAGGGTTATCGAGCAGGCTGACGACGATCGAGGGATCCGCAGGACGCTCGGCCAGCAGCGATTCGTAGACATTGAACACCGCGTCACGGTCGCCATCGCGGGCCAACGAAAAAATCGGTGCCGTGGCCTGTACCACCTGGCCGACTTCGGCCTGACGCTCAGTGATCACGCCCGGGGCGTCGGCGATCAGTGCGGTGTAGCTGAGCTGATCTTTAGCGTTGGCCAATTGCGCCTGCGCCGCGCTCAAGGCGCTCTGGCTGCTGCGCAACGCGGCTTGGGCGGAATCGTATTCGCTCTGGCTGGTGTAACCCTTGGGCAGGAGTTTTTGCTGGCGCACGAAAGCGGCCGCGCTCTGTTTCACCCGGGCTTGTTCAGCGACGACTTGGGCCTGGGCCGAATCGACGTTGGTCTGCAAATCCTTGGGGTCGAGTTTGGCCAGCACTTGCTTGGCCGTGACCCGGTCACCGACGTCAACCATACGCTGGATGATCTTGCCGCCGACGCGGAACGACAATTCGGTCTGCACGCGCGCCTGCACGTCACCGGTCAACGTCACCGAAGCGGCGTAATCCGTGGGTTTCACTTCCTGTACAAAGACCCTGGGAAGGTATTCCTCAGGGGCTTTTTTCTCGCCGCAGGCGGTCACCAACGTGAGCAGACTCAGCATGACCGCTGTTTTCAAACCGGGACTCGCCATGCAGACTCCTTCCTGTGTACGAACGTGCAAGTGACGATACGACTGTGAGCTTAGAACAGGGTTCAACGTTCGCCCGTTCGTCCTACATATTTCCTGAAGGAGCTGCCGTAGGCTGCGATCTTTTGATCTTTTAAAAACAACATCAAAAGATCGCAACCTTCGGCAGCTCCTGCAATGGGCGCCTCAAGAGAAGGAATTCCATGCTCAATACTCTCGCGGTGGCCAATTACCGCTCGATCAACAAACTGGTGATCCCGCTCGGCCGGCTGAACCTGATCACCGGTCCCAACGGCAGCGGCAAGTCCAATCTCTACCGGGCCTTGCGCCTGCTAGCGGAAACCGCTCAGGGCGGGGTGGTCAATGCGCTGGCCCGTGAGGGTGGGCTAGAGTCGACCTTCTGGGCCGGGCCGCAAACCATCAGCCGACGCATGCGCAATGGTGAGGTGCCGATCCAGTCGACGGTACGCCAAGGCGTGAAGCGACTGCGCCTGGGGTTCGCCGGGGAAGATTTCAGCTACTCGATCAGCCTCGGCCTGCCCGACTCCAACGGGCACTTCATGCTGCCCGAGCATTCGCACCCGATTCCCTCGCGCTTCAGCCTCGACCCGCAGATCAAGCGCGAGTGCATCTGGGCCGGCCCGCTCTACCGCCCCGCCAGCCTGCTGGTGGATCGTGACGGCCCGATGATCCGCACACGCAACGAGCGCCAATGGGATGTGCTGGCGCAACACACGCCGAACTTCGACAGCCTGTTCGATCAGGTCGGCAGCCTGCGCAGCTCGCCGGAAGTGTTCCAGATGCGCGAGTTCATTCGCCGCTGGCGCTTTTATGATCACTTTCGCAGCGATGCCGATGCACCGGTGCGCCAGCCGCAATTGGGCACACGCACGCCGGTGCTGCATCACGACGGCCGTGATCTGGCGGCGGCGTTGCAGACCATCATCGAGATTGGTGATGGCGATGCGATGCGTGCGGCGATTACCGATGCGTTTCCTGGCGCGCGGGTGCATATCGAAGCGCAGGCCGGTGGACGTTTTGCCATCGAGTTTTATCAGGAAGGCTTGTTGCGGCCGTTATCGGCGGCGGAGCTGTCGGACGGCACGTTGCGTTATTTGCTGTTGGTTGCGGCGCTACTGACGCCGAGGCCGCCGTCGCTGATGGTGCTGAACGAACCGGAGACCAGCCTGCACCCGGATCTGCTGCCAGCGTTGGCGCGGTTGATTATCCGTGCCTCGGAGCAGTGTCAGGTGTGGGTGGTGTCGCATGCGCGGCGGTTGATTTCGGCGTTGCAGGAAGACCCGGAATGCAATTGCATCGTGCTGGAGAAAACCCTGGGCCAGACCGGGATTGTCGGCCAGCGAGTGCTGGATGAGCCGGCGTGGAACTGGCCGGATTGAGCGTTCCAGCCAAAAGCCCCTCACCCTAACCCTCTCCCAGAGGGAGAGGGGACTGACCGAGGGATGCTCAAGAGTGGCGCCGACGTGAAAATGCATCTGTGAATCCAAAATCGAAGTGACGCCGACGTGAAAATGCATCTGTGAATCCATAATCAACTCGGTTTGTCAGGTCGATGTCTGATGCAAGACACCTCGGTCGGCTCCCTCTCCCACCGGGAGAGGGCTGGGGTGAGGGATTGCCCTTGAGCCTCACCACCGACTCAACAGGCAATCACCCCTGCCACTTGCCACCCTCGACAATCACGCTCTCAGGCTTGGTGTCATCACTCAGCTCTTTACGCACATACTGGTCGTACAGCTTGAGCAGATACTTCTCTTCACCCAGCTTGGTCAGCTCAGTATTCACCCAGTCACGCAACTCGAGATTGCCCTTCTTCACCGCTGGCGCGATCGGCGCTTCAGCCCCCAGTTTTTCATCCAGCACGCGATAGCCCGGGTTCTGCTTGGCCCAGCTGAACAACACCAGATTGTCCTGTGCGTACGCATCGCCACGACCATTGGCCAGAGCTTGCAGCGATTCGGAGTTTTTCTCGAACTTGAGCAATTTCCAGTCCGGATGATTCTTGGTCAGCCAGATATCGGCGGTCGTGCCCGTAGTGACGATGGTGGTGCGGGTTGCCAGATCATCGAGGTTTTTCACCGAGCTGCTTTGCGGCACCAACGCCTGCACCGCAACCTTGAGGTTCGGGTTAGTGAACTCCACCGCTTCCTTGCGCTCAGGCGTGACGGTCATGTTGGCGAGGATCAGGTCGACCTTGTCGCTTTGCAGGAATGGAATACGGCTCGCCGGCTCGACGGCAACGAACTCGACCTTGTTTTCATCGCCGAGCAAATCCTTGGCGAAACGCCGGCCGATATCAGTATCGAAGCCGACGTAGCGCCCGGCCTCATCGACAAAACCGAACGGTGGCTTGTCGGTGAAGACGCCGATGATCAATTTGTCGCGAGCCTTGATCTTGTCCAGATAACCGGCCGGCGCGGTGCTTTCGCTGGCGACTTTCGGCTTCGGCGGTTCTTCGGTTTTGCTGCAACCGGCAAGCAAGGCGAGGGTCAGTAGGGGCAGTAAAAAAGCGGCAGTTTTCATAACAGTTCCAGTTCCTTTGTCGGATTCGTTTTTGGCAGTGTTGCCACGAAGGAGAACTTCTCCAGAAACTGCTGCGCGCGTGCGGTTTGCGGGTTCGTAAAGAAAATCTCGGGCGGGTTCTGTTCAAGGATGCGCCCGGCATCCATGAACACGATGCGATCGGCCACCGCGCGAGCGAAGGCCATTTCATGGGTGACGATCAACAGGGTCATGCCTTCGCGGGCCAGGCCCTGAATGACCTGCAAAACTTCCTTGACCATTTCCGGGTCGAGGGCGGCGGTGACTTCGTCGAAGAGCATCACCCGTGGGTTCATGCACAGCGAGCGGACGATGGCGATGCGTTGCTGCTGGCCGCCGGAGAGCTGACGCGGGAAGGCATCGCGCTTGTCCGCCAGGCCAACGCGTTCGAGCAGCGCTTCGGCTTGCTGTTGCGCTTCGCGGCGCTGACGCTTCTGTACCTTGAGCGGGCCAAGTAGCAAATTGTCGAGCACGCTCATGTGCGGGAACAGGTGATAACTCTGGAACACCATGCCGATCTGCTGGCGGATCTCGCGCCAGTCGGTGGACTTGTCCAGCAGTTCGCGGCCGACAAATTTCAAGCTGCCGCTGTGGGCTTCTTCCAGACCATTGAGGCAACGCAGCAACGTGCTTTTGCCGCAACCGCTGGGGCCGAGGACGACGATCACTTCGCCACTCTGCACTTGCAGGTCGATGCCGTTGAGCACCTGCTGCTCACCGTAGAATTTATTGAAACCGTGAAACTCGATCAATGCGCTCATGCTTGCGTCCAGCGCCGCTCCAGCACGCGCGAAGCGGCCGAAAGCGGGTAGCAGATAAAAAAGAAAAACAGGAACAGCGCGCCGTAGATCAGCACCGACTCGTAGGTGCGCTCGATGATCTGCTGGCCGACCTTGATCACATCGACCACACCGATCAGCACCGCCAATGAGCTGGTCTTGATGATCCGCGTGTAGACGTTGATGGTCGGCGGCGTCATGCGCTTCAACGCTTGCGGCAGCAGTACGTAGCCATAAAGTTGTGCGGCGTTTAGGCCGATCGACAGCCCCGCTTCACGCTGCCCGCGCGGCAACGAATGCAGCGCACCACGCGCCACTTCGCCCACCTCGCTGGCGCCCCACAGCGACAGCACCAGCACCGCGCACCAGAAACTTGGCAGGCTCAGGCCTAAAAAGATCGGTAAGCCGAAGAACAGCAGGTACAACCAGACCAGCACCGGAATCGCCCGGAACAACTCCAGATAGACCCGCAGGATCGCGTTCAGCCACCTCACGTTGAGCGTTCGCAGCACACCGTAGAGCACGCCGCCGACAGTGCTGATGGCGATGCTCAGGAACGAGATCGACAAGGTTTGCCCGGCGCCTTTGGCCAGTTGCGGCAACGACACCCAGAGCAGTTCAAGACCCGAACTGGCCATGCTGGAGCCTCCTTTCCAGACGGCTGAGCAGCAGCGACAGCGGCAAGAACAGCAGCACGCAGATCAGCGTCAACACGGCGAGCATTTCGTAGGTTTTGTAGTAGAGCGCGATGTAGCTCTTGGTGGTGTAGAGGATTTCCGGCACGGCCACCGCCGAGACCACGGTGGTTTCCTTGAGCAGGAAAATGAAATTGGCGAACAACGACGGCAGGCTGAGAATCCCCGCTTGCGGCAGGATCACGTAGCGCAACAACTGGCCATGGGACAGGCCAATCGAGCGCCCTGATTCCAGTTGCGCCTGCGGCACCGCATCGACGCCGGCGCGCAGCACTTCGGTGAGGTAAGCGCCGCCGAGAAAGGTCATGGTGATGATCGCGGCAGTGAAACCAGAGACTTTGATCCCCAACGCCGGCAAGGCGAAGTAGACGAAGAACAACTGAATCAGCAACGGCGTGTTGCGTGCCAGTTCCACATACAGGCCCACCAGTCTTTGCAGGTACGGCGTGCGGAACACCAGAATCGTCGCGTTGAGCAGCGCCACCAGCAGCGAGGTGCCAATGGCGATAAAACCGACCTGCAGCGTTACGCCCACGGCTTTGAGAAACGCCGGCAGGGTGCTGAGGATAAATGCGTAATCGAAGGTCATGAAACGTCCTGAACGCCGCTCGGTAAGCGACGGTGGTGCAGTCCATGGGCAGCGGATGGCTGTCCGGCAGACACCGACTTTATAGGTATAAAAACAAGAATTTAAATACCGTTAAAGCATATTGATATCACCCAAAAAACTATCTTGTGGGTTTGCCGGGAAGGAATAAGAAGGCTATTTTTCTTTGCGCTGTAGGAAGGATCTTTTTTTCATGAAAGCCCTCCAAGGACGAACAGCTTTTGGCCAGACTCCCTCGGCCAACCTCATAACAAGGAAGAGAACATGGACGTAAAAGTGCCGCAGCGACTGGATCCGCAGGAGATTGTGAAATTGTTGGTGGCGTTGAGACGGGCATTGAAGGCCCAAGTGGCCTGAGCTCAAGATCAAAAGCACCCTCACCCCAGCCCTCTCCCAGGGGGAGAGGGAGCCGACCGAGGTGTCTGGCGAATTACGTCGACCTGAATCATCGAGTCGATTATGGATTCAGCAGAGATCTTTCACGTCGGCGTACCTCTACAGCATCCCCCAATCAGTCCCCTCTCCCTCTGGGCGGTCCGACGTTTCGGGAGGGCTAGGGTGAGGGGCTTTTCAACGCACACACAAAAACGCCGATGCCCATCACTGGCCATCGGCGTTTTCACACCTTGAAGGGGGTGGTTCAAGCGTCAGATCAGAACGCCGGCAGTACCGCGCCGTTGTACTTCTTCTCGATGAACGCTTTGACTTCCGGGCTGGTCAGGGCTTTGGCCAGTTTCTGGATCGCGTCGCTGTTCTTGTTGTCCTCACGGGCCACCAGGAAGTTCACGTACGGCGAATCAGCACCTTCAATCACCAGCGCATCTTTTTGCGGGTTCAACTTGGCTTCCAGTGCGTAGTTGGTGTTGATCATGTCCAGATCAACTTCTTTCAGAACGCGTGGCAGCAGGGCCGATTCCAGTTCCTTGAACTTGAAGTTGTGCGGGTTCTTGGCGATGTCTTTTGGCGTTGCCAGCGCGTTTTTCGGGTCTTTCAGCTCGATCAGGCCAGCCTTCTGCAGCAGGATCAGTGCGCGGCCACTGTTGCTGCCTTCGTTCGGGATGGCGATGGTGGCGCCGTCCGGCAGTTCAGCCAGGGTCTTGTACTTGCTCGAGTAACCACCGAACGGTTCAACGTGCACGCCTTGCACGGTCACCAGGTACTTGGACTTGTCGTCCTTGTATTTGCCCTGGTTAAAGCTGTTCAGGTACGGCAGGGTCTGGAAGTAGTTGGCGTCCAGACGCTTCTCGCCAACCTGTACGTTCGGCTGAACGTAGTCGGTGAACACTTTGATTTCCAGATCCACGCCTTCTTTGGCCAGGGTCGGTTTGATCAGCTCAAGGATTTCAGCGTGCGGCACCGGGGTCGCAGCGACCACCAGTTTCTCGCCGGCATTGGCCAGGGAAGCAGTCAGAGCAGCCGCCAATGCGGTAAACAACAGAACCTTTTTCATGCAGTGTCCTTATCGAAAATCACGGTCGTCATCGACGACGGCATTAATACGTGTGCCAGTGAAGTGATATCGCTGGCGTGGGTCGGACAATACCGGGATTTTTTATTCCCGGACAATAACGTTTATTCAGCTTCATATTCCATTTTGTTCATGTTGAACGAAACGGTTACAACGTCTCACTCAAACGAATCAGCAAATCTTTCAATGCCTTACGCTCGGCGACGCTGCCGCCGATGTTGATTTGTGTCACTAGCCGTTCGATCTGAAGCTGCGGGCCAGACGCCTCGGGCAGGTTCAGGTGCTCCGGCAGAATCTCGTCACCGGTACTCACCAGCAAGGCAAAGTGAATGACATTTTCCAGCTCGCGGGTGTTGCCCGGCCAACTGTGTTGTTCGAGCACGTGCTGCGCCGCTTCGCTGATCAGCGGCACAGGAAGGTCGAGACGCTGACTGTAGATGCCGAGGAAATACTCGGCCAGCGACAGGATATCGCCGGTACGCGCACGTAACGCCGGCAATTCGAGGTGGCCCTCGCTGAGGTAGTGATAAAGGCGCTCGTGGAATTTCCCGGCGTCCACCGCTTGCGCCAGATCGATGCTGGTGGCCGCGACCAGGCGCACATCCACGGGACTTGGCTGATGCGCACCGACACGAGTGACTTCGTGGTTCTCCAACGCGGCAAGCAATTTGATCTGGATCGGCAGCGGCAAGTCGCCGATTTCATCCAGATACAAGGTGCCGCCGTTGGCCGAACCGAACCAGCCTGCACGGCTGCTGGCCGAGCCGCTGTAACTGCCGGCAGCGTAGCCGAACAGCTCGGCATCAGCGTAGGTCGGGCTGATCGCCCCGCAATTGACCGAAACGAACAGACCGCTGCGGTCACTGGCGCGATGGATGTGCCGGGCGAGCAATTCTTTACCCGTACCGGTCTCGCCACGGATCAATACCGAAGTCGAGCGCGGCGCCAGTTGCTCGAGCTCCTCACGCAGTTGACGCGAGCGCGGATCGACGAACACCAGCGCCTTGGCGCGAATGCTCAGGGGGCTTTTTTCCGCATCGGGAAAGGTCAGCAACGGCTGACCGAAGGTTTCGAAACTCATGGCAGGCTCCCGCCCAAAACCGCCGGCAGACGGGGGCGTTGAAAGAAAAAAGATCAGGCGCGGCGGCGGGCGTGGTGTTCCATACGGTTTTGCAGGCGATAGAGATAAGCAAAACCCTGCTCCCAACGCTGATGCCCGGACTTGACGTTGATGTGTCCGGCACCGGCGAGAATTCCCGCCTCGGCGCCCCAGTTGCGCGCCAGCTCCAGTGCGCGCGGCGCACTCACGGCGGCGTCGTTGTCGGAGCTGACGACCTGGCTCGGAAACGGCAGCAGATCAGTCGGAATCGGCGCGAAATTGCGCAGCGCCGGTGCACACGCCGGACGCTCGACATCTGCCGGCGCGACCAACAAGGCACCACGCACCTGACGCAGGTATTGCAGCGGCGCAGTGGCTGCCCAATGGGCAACGGTGATGCAGCCGAGGCTGTGGGCGATAAGGATGACAGGCGTGCTATCGGCGGCAATCGCCTCGGCCAGTGCCGCCACCCAGTCTTCACGACGCGGCGTCAGCCAATCGGCCTGCTCGACCCGCGCACTGTTTGGCAGGCTGTTCTGCCAGTGGCTTTGCCAATGATCATCTGGCGATCCTTGCCAGCCCGGCACAATCAGGTAGCGGATTGATTCGTTGCGCATGGGGAGCTCTCCTGCGTCGTGTCTGTTCCTGGACGAGTATAGGGAGGGGATTTATATTCGTTAAGGAATAAGAAGCTATTTATTAAGACCTGAATTGAATATGAGATGTGTGCCTGGCTTGAAATCTTTCCCCCTCACCCCAGCCCTCTCCCCCATGGGGGCGAGGGGGAAAGGGAGCCAATCTTCATGCCGTTCAAATCCTGAGTTCGACTGGGATTTCAGGTCGGCGTAACTCGTGAGAACAACCGAGATCAGTTCCCTCTCCCTATGGGCGGTCCGACGTTTCGGGAGGGCTAGGGTGAGGGTCTTGCGTCTAATGCCAGAAACAAAAAAAGGGCCGCACCCTGCCAAGGAGACGGCCCCGGAAAAACGTAAATCCTGTTACCGCGCAGTAATCACCGATAACTTGGTAATCCCCGCCCGCTCAATCGAAGCCATCGCCCGCGCCACTTCGCCGTAGTTCACTCCGTCATCGGCCTGCAATTGCACGCGCACTTCCGGGTCCTTAGCCTTGGCCGACTTGAGGTTGAATTCCAGCAAGTCCGGCTGAATCTCGTCCTTGTTGATAAACAGCTTGCCGGCACCATCGATGCTCACCACCAGCGGGTCCTTCTGCTCGACCGGCGCCACGGCTTCGGTCTTCGGCAGGTTGATCGGGATCGCGTTGGTCAGCAGCGGCGCGGTGACGATAAACACCACCAGCAGCACCAGCATCACGTCCACCAGCGGGGTCACGTTGATCTCGCTGAGTACCTCATCACTGTCCTGCGTGGAGAAGGCCATATCAGGACGCCTCCTTCACTTTTGCCGCATTGCCCGGCGTTGCGACCTTGTGCGCCGTCGGGTGGATCAACACGCGGAATGCACTCTTCTGCGCCAGGCTGTAGAAGTCGTGGGCGAAGTCATCCAGATCCGCCGCCGTCAGTTTCAACCGACGCAAAAAGTAGTTGTAAACCAGCACTGCCGGCACCGCGACGGCGATCCCCACACCTGTGGCGACCAGTGCCGCCCCGATTGGCCCGGCGACCGTTTCCAGGCTCGCCGAACCTGCGGCGCTGATGCCTTTCAACGCCTCCATGATTCCCCACACCGTGCCGAACAATCCAATGAACGGCGAGGTGCTACCAATACTTGCGACCACTGCAAGGCCCGTTTCCAGCGAACGCCGTTCGCGAACGATCTGCTGACGCAATGCGCGCTCGAGGCGATCCTGATGGTTGATCGCCTGGCTCAAATCATTCGCCTGTGGCGTCTCGCCCACCTGAATCGCCGCATAACCGGCCTGTGCCACCCGCGCTGCGGCGCCGGGTTGGGTCTCGCTCAATTCAGCGGCTGAATCCAGACTCGACGCCGCCCAGAAACGTTTATGAAAGCGCCGATCCTGCGCCTTCAGCCGCCCGAACTGCACAGCCTTGAGCAGTGCCAGGCCCCAGGTGGCGACGGAAAAAACCACCAGCAGCCAGATCACCGCGCTTTCGATGGATTCCAGTGGAGATGCCAGTAACGTCATGATGATTCCCTCGTGTAAACGTTTCGCGCGAATTTGGTTTCGGTTTAATGAATCTTGAAATCGATGGGCACGCTGACCCAGCCGTCCTGGGCGACATCACCCTGCTTGGCCGGGACGAAACTCCAACGTTTGACGGCGTTCAGCGCCGCGTCGTCGAGCTGTTGCCGGCCACTGCTTTTGGCTATCTGGATCTCACCCGGTTTGCCGCTGGCCAACACATGCACGCGCAGCAACACCGTGCCTTCCCAACCGCGACGCTGAGCCAGCGACGGGTATTCCGGTGCCGGGTTTTTCAGGTACGCGGCGTTCGCTGAGGCCGGGGTTACCGGTGCCGGCGCGGGGGGAGCAGGTGGCGCTGGCGCTGCAACCGGAGCTGCCGGTTGTGGCGGCGCGGGTGGTTGCTCGACGGCTTTCGGCGCTGGTTTGGGGGCCTGTTTAACCACCGGTTTGGGTTTCGGAACGGGTTTTGGCGGCGGTGGTTTTACTGCCAGTTCGTCTTCTACCGGCGGCGGTGGCTCAACCACAGGCGCAGGTGGTGGCGGCTCGACAACCGGTGGTGCTGGTGGTGCCGGGCGCGAGAATTCGATAGTCATCGGCGGAATTTCCGGCGGCACGATCGGCAGCACCGGCGTCGGCTTCTGGCTGATCCAGTAGATCACCGCGCCATGCACCACCAATGCGAGCACGCCGAGCAGAAGGGTTTCGCGCCGACTCAAAATTCCTTTGGGCGCACGCTGCAAACGCAGCTGTCCCAACGGCACACGATGCGGCCGGCCGAGATCGACCAACTCGCCACCCGGCGTCTGACGCCACAGCAATTCCTCTGCGCTGGCGGCGGTCTGGACATTGCCCATTGATTCACTCCCTGCGGTCTTTTTGCGTTCTCTACAAAAACTGCCGATCAACCGTTTGTTGAATCCCCCACGGCGAATCGATGGATGAATCATTGGGCTTGGTGCTTATCTCCGAAAGTAATCTTTAACGTTATGCATAGGTCTTTATGGAATATATGAAATGATCAATTCCGTCAAAGCCACGTGCCACGTGGGCTGTAGCGATGCGGGAAAATTCGCATGCTTTTCAGGCATTGAAAGTATTCACGCAACGCATCAAATTCGCCTGACCCGGTTTTGCGGGACAACTAATACCAAGTAGATAGTTGATTATTATTTTTCTGGAACAATAAAAAAGGCCGACGCACTTTCGTGCGTCGGCCTTTATCAATTGCGCGCGGATTATTGTTTGACGAATTCCCCTGCCAGGGTCACTACTTCACCGTCAAAATTAGTACGGGAACCGGCCGCACGAACTTTTGCGTAATTGTGATCAGGAGAAAACAATGACCACGCTTGAAATCCGCTATTACCATTCAGACCGACAAATGTGATGGTGGTAGGTTGTCCGGTGCTGTTCTGGAAATGGTAATGCCCGTAGCTGACGTCATAGTTAACGCCGCCCTGGCTGAACGTGCCACTGAATGTACCGTTGGAATCGTTGCCATCGGTAATCGTCAGTTTGGCGCCAGCGTTAGCGTTCACATAAGTGCCATTAATGCTCGACATGATTCGATTTCCTTTATCGTTGGGATAAGTATCTTCCGATGAGAGCAAGTTTCCTCCTGGAAACTCACGACAGTCAGGATGGTTGCACATTCAATTATTGTCCACGCGACTTACTAACGAATTTGCAATAAGCACCCTTCAACCCGCTCATAACTTATCGCCGTTCGTTCGAGCAATAATTCCAATTCAACTAACGACTGGCATTGGTTTGTTGCGCGCCGACAACCGGGGCATTAACCGCCGTCTCGGAGCGTGGCGTACCCGTTGGCACCCAGTCATAACTCACAGGCAACGCCCGATAGACCCAATTGCTGATCGCGTCGCTGCCCGGCGCCTTGCCGAGATACGGGCTGACGTATTCCCAGACATTTTCACCACTGGCCGTCACCTGGAAAAACCGTCCATTCATGCCTTCGTCGATCAGCGTGTTGCCGTTGGGCAAGCGCCGCGCGCTGCTGATGAACGAGCTGTAGAACGCCCACCCCGGTTGCTTCGAATTGGCCGCGCTGTACTGCCAGACGATCTCACTTTTCACCGGATCGATTTCCAGTACCCGCGAGCCGGAAATCAGCCCGAGGGTAACGTTCGGATAACCCGCCGATCCCTGGTTATCGAACACCAGCAAATTGCCGGCACCTGGCAATCCGGCCGGAATGATGTGTGCATCATGCTGACCGACGAACTGATCCACCGGGCGCGGCAATGTACGGGGCGCTTTCGGATTGATCAGTGGCAGATTCGGCCCGAGACGCCAGACCACTTTGCCGCTGCTTTTGTCGATGATCGCGATGAAATTGGCGTTGCGTGAATCAAACAGCAGGTTGTCCGGATTGAAGCGTTTATCACCAGCATCGAACCATTTGTTCGGCCCGACCACACTGAGGTTGTTGATGTGCAGGTAATCCGCGTCATCACTCGCCCGTACCAGCTTCAATTGCTCTGGCGTGAAGCCGAACTCATTCAAATGTTCCGAGGCCAGCCACTGCCATTTCAGCGCGCCGTCGGGGCTGACTTCATAGATCGCATCGTCAATCACCTCGGGCACTTTAAAGCCTTTGACCTTGTGCACCTTGTTCGCCAGCACCACGGTGTTGCCGTTGCTCAAACGGCGCTGATCATGGTGTTGTTGCGCTGCGCCATCGGGCGCCTTGTCGCCCCACTGCCAGACGACTTTGCCATTCCAGTCCAGCTCGCCGACGCTCTGATTGCCCAACCCGTTGCCGGCCGAACCGAGTTTACCGGGATCCTTTTCACTCAGTTGCAACAGCACATGGCCGCGCTCGCCGCCGACCAGTTTCGGGTCGATGAGCGCTGACGGGAAACCTGCCTGTGGCCAGGTTTTCACCTCGTTGCCGTTCATGTCGATCAGGTGCGTCTGCTTGTCGGCGCCGCTGAAAATCACGTACTGATTGAAAGCCTTGTTCGGGTCATAACGGGTCACGCCGGTCGGGTAAACACTCGGTGCGGCGAATGCGCCGGCACTGAGCACTGCGCCGGACAGCAACACCGGCAAAGCGGTTTTGATACGCAACATGATGCAGTTCCTTGAGTGACGAATCAGAAGTCGTAGCGACCGGTGACGCCGAGGGTGCGAGGTGTGCCGAGCAAGCCTTCATAGCCGCCGTTACCGCCCGTCCAAAGGGTCGTGTAGTAGGTTTTGTCGAAAGCGTTTTTCAGCCACAGGGATACGTCCCACTGGCCCTGATTGAAATCGCCGCGCAGGCCGGTGGAGAAGTTGACCACGGCGTAACTCGGGATCTGTCCGAAGTCGGAATCCTCGACGGTACCGACGGCTTTCGAGCGAAACGCATAGCTCGCGGTGACGTAAGGTTCGAAACCGTTATCCAGATTCCATTTGTATTCACCGTTGGCGTTGCCGATCCATTTCGAGGCGCCGACCACTTGATGGCCGCTGAGGTCGCAGGACGCTGGAGCACCTGGCGCCTGACTGACTTCCGGCGGGCACGGGGCATCTTTGTACGAGAGATAGCTGACGTCGTTGTAGGAGCCGTTGATGTTCAGGGTCAGGCCGCGCAGCGGGATCACCGTGCTTTCGAACTCGACCCCGCGTGAACGTACGGAACCGGCGTTGGTCAGGTACTGCACACGGTTTTCCGCGTCGTAGGCGTTGGTCTGGTAAGCGTTGACCTGAGTCCAGAAGACGTTGGCGTTGAGTTGCAGACGGTGATCCCACAGCGTGCTCTTGAAGCCGAGTTCGGCGTTGTTCGCGCGCTCGGTGCCGATCAGCAGCGAATCGGCACCCGCTACCGGAGCGGAACCGACGGCGAGGTTGACCCCGCCGGACTTCTCGCCGTGGGATAACGTGGCGTAACCGAGCACATCATCAGTGATGCGATAGCTGAGGTTGAGCAGCCCGGAAGGACTCGAGCTGTACTGATTCAGATCGCCGGAATCGTAAGCGCCGGCACGACCGCGCCGCGCCGTGGCCGCAGCGCCCGTAACGGCGGCGCCACCGAGCGGCGCATCGCGAGTGACCCAGGCTGATTTCTCTTCATACGTGCCACGCACCCCGGCGGTGAAGTCCAGTCGCTCGGTGAGGTGCCAGGTGCCTTGGGCGAACAATGCAAAACTGTCGGTCTTGATATGACCGTTGCCGACACTGGTGACGTTGGCCAGCGCACCGGGCGCCGTACCATTCCAGATATCCGCTTGCGGGCCGTAATAAGCGAAGGATTTATTGTCCAGATCCGAGCCGAAGTAGTACGCGCCTACGACGTAATCGAAGAACTCACCCTTGGGCGAGGCCAGGCGAAATTCCTGCGAGTACTGTTTGTCTTCCACCGACACCCCGGCGTTGTAACTCGCCGGCACGTTGAGGCCATCGTCGTTGCGCGGGGTGAAATTCCAGAAGCGATAGGAGCTGATCGAGGTCAGCGTGAAGTCGCTTGGCAGCGTCCAGTTGGCCTCCACCGAGGTGCCGCCCTGATGCACGGTGACATGCTGATCGTTGTCCAGATTGACCTTGCGGTGCGAGCCGTTGACCAGCGTTGCGCCGGCGGCATTGGCGCGCGACTGGTAAAGATTGACGCCATTGATGGTCGGCCCGGTGTTGTACAACACGCGGGTGCCGGCGCTGGAATCTTCTTCGTTGTAGTCGCCGATCCAGCGCAGGTTGAAATCTTCGTTGGGCTTGAACAGCAGCTGCGCGCGGAAGCCCTCGCGCGAGCCGCCGTTGAGATCATGGCCGTCGTATTCGTTTTTGATGTCACCGTCGCTACGGGTTCGATAAGCCGAAAAGCGTCCGGCCAGTTGATCGTTGAGCGGGCCGGAAATGGTGCCCTTGGTCTGGAAGTAACCGTCCTCACCCACCGAGGTTTCGATGCTGCGCTCAGGGGTGAAGGTTGGCGCGCGGGTGCTGATGTTGATCACCCCGGCAGTGGTGTTTTTGCCGAACAACGTCCCCTGCGGCCCACGCAAGACTTCGAGCTGTTCGATATCCATCAGGTCAAATACCGCCATCCCCGGGCGGCCCAGATAGACGTTATCGATGTACAGGCCAACGCTGCCTTCCAGACCATCGCTGGCCGGGTTATTACCGAGGCCGCGGATCGATACGCTGGACTGCCGCGCGTGCATGTAGGCGACGTTGACGCTGGGCACCAGCTGTTGCAAATCCTGAATCCGGTAAACCCGTTGCGTCTCCAGATTCTGCCCGCTGACCACGCTCATTGGCGTCGGTACGTCCTGCGAACTTTCTTCGCGGCGGCGGGTGGTGACGGTCACGGTTTCCAGCTGTGAACTGTTAGCGGCAGGCTTGCCGGCCGGCACCGGCGCCGGGGTTTCGGAGTCGGCGGCGTAACCGTGAGTCCAGCTCGCGCTCCCTGCCAGCAACAGGGCCAGAGGCAGGCGTTTGAGCCGTCGTGGCGTTAGGGGTGACGCAAGGTTCAACGGACTCATGGCGCGGCTCCTGGTCAAAAAATACACAGACATCATCAGCGCTGTATATTCTTTTAAGTTATTTATTTATGGATTTACAAATATTTACTGCATAAGAGATTGCCTTTATAAGGAGTCGACCTAATGCATATCCAATGCATTTCCCGGATATTTTTTATGTGAAAAATGCATATCGACTTGCGCCAACTTCGTCACTTCATCGCCCTGGCTGAACAACGCAGCTTCGTCGCCGGCGCGCAGGCGGTGAACCTGTCGCAGTCGGCGTTCAGCCGCAGCATTCAGGCGCTCGAGCACAGCGTCGGCTGCCAGTTGGTCGATCGCGGGCGCAAGGAATTACCGCCGACCAAACAGGGCCAGGTCCTGCTTGAGCACGCGCGGCGACTGGTCAGTGGCGCGCAGCAGATGGCCAACGAGATCAGTCAGTTCAATGGGCTGGAAGCGGGGGAATTACGCTTCGGTTGTGGGCCGGCGCCGGCGGCGGGTTTGATCCCTCGGGCGATTGGCAGCTTCATCGGCCGCTATCCGAAAGCGCGGGTGCAGTTTCAGGTCGATGACTGGCAGAGTCTGAGCAAGCGGTTACTCAGCGAAGAGTTTGAATTTTTCGTCGCGGACACTCGGCACTTCGAGGCAGATCCGGATTACCTGACCTACCGGTTGCGACCGCGCAAATGGCATTTCTGCTGCCGTGCCGGCCACCCTTTGGCCGGGTTTGAGCGGGTCACCGCCGAGCAATTGATGAGCTATCCCTTGGCGGTAAGTATTCGTCCGCCGAACCTGCGCAAAGTCATAGTCGACCTCAGTGGGCGGCCGGATTTCACACCCAATGTGGAGTGTGAAAACAGCTCGAGCCTGCTCAGCGTGGTGCTGCGTTCGGATGCGATCGGGATTGTCGGGGCGTATTCCGACGCGCTGCATCAGGCCAAAGGTGAGTTGGTGTGCTTGCGCATCGAAGGACTGGCGGATGATCTTGAGGAACTGTACACCCGCTACGGGATTGTCAGCCGCGCAGGGTATCGGTTGTCGCCGTTGGCGGAGGCGATGATTGAGCAGATCAAGGCGATTGATCAGCAGGATGAAGAGGTTTGTTCGCTGCAGAATCTCGCCGTTTGACATGACGCTTTCGCGAGCAGGCTCGCTCCCACAATGGATTGTGGTGAATACAGAATGTGTGATCGCCACTAACCCTGTGGGAGCGAGCCTGCTCGCGAAGAGGCCGGCACAGGCACCGATGCATTTCCTGCATAAAACCCATTCCCCAAATGCACTTGCCGAACACCCCCACTGAAAGCGAAAAACCCCACCTGTCTCTCTGACCGGTGAAACCATGTCCAACTCGCCAAACCCCGTGCGCAACGTGCTGTACATCATGTGCGATCAACTGCGCCGCGATTACCTGTCCTGCTACAGCCATCCGCATCTGCACACGCCGAATATCGATCGCCTGGCTGCAGCCGGCGTGCGTTTCAGCCGCGCCTACACCCAAGGCACGATTTGTGGCCCGTCGCGGATGTCGGCCTACACCGGACGCTATGTCAGCAGCCATCAAGTGGCGTGGAACGCCGTGCCGTTGCCGCTGGAAGAACTGACCATCGGCGATTACCTGCGCCCGCACGGCATTCGTACTGCGCTGGTCGGCAAGACCCACGCCACGGCGAATGTCGATGCCTTGCAACGCCTGGCAATCAATCCCGAAAGCGAACAGGCCGAAATCCTCAACGAAGTCGGTTTCGAACCTTACATGCGCCACGACGGCATCTACCCCGACGACCCGCTGTTCGACGACAAACGCGAATCCGCGCCCTACACCCATTACCTGCGCGAGCAGGGTTTCGACGGCAAAAACCCCTGGCACGACTGGGCCAACGCCGCCGAAGGCGAGCACGGTGAAATCCTCAGCGGCTGGCAAATGCGTCATGCGAATTTGCCAGCACGAATTCCCGAGCAACACTCAGAGACTGTCTACACTACAAATCGAGCCATGGACTTCATCACCGAGCAAGGCGAGAAATCGTGGTGTTTACACCTTTCCTATATCAAACCGCACTGGCCCTACATCGTACCGGCGCCGTACCACGCCTTGTACAGTACGAAATCGATTCTCAAAGCGGTCCGCGCGACGCCCTCCGAAGCCAGCAAACACCCCGTATACACTGCCTTTCGCCAGCATGAAGAAAGCCTCAACTTTTCCCGCGATTCAGTACGATTGACTGTAATCCCTACGTACATGGGTCTGATCAAGCAGGTGGATGATCAACTCGGACGGTTGTTCGATTTTCTGCAGAGTAATGGCCGCTGGGATGACACGCTGATCGTGTTCACCAGCGATCACGGCGACTTTTTGGGCGATCACTGGCTCGGTGAGAAGGAGTTTTTGCTGGAGCAGGCGGTGGGCGTGCCGTTGATCGTGCGTGACCCTCGAGCGGCGGCGGATGTCACGCGCGGAACGGTGGATGATCGACTCGCGGAGACCATCGATGCGTTGCCGACCTTTCTTGAAGCACTGGGATTGCCGGGGGCAGAGCATCGGCTTGAAGGGCGTTCGTTGATCCCGCTTCTGCACGGCGAAAATCCGCACTGGCGCCACTATGCAATCAGCGAATACGACTACGCCTTCCAGGCGCCGGCGCGTGAGCGTCTGGGCCAGCCGATCGATCGCTGCCGGATGACCATGGTGCGTAGCGAGCGCTGGAAGTACCTGGCTTACGACGGCTTTCGACCGCAGTTGTTTGATCTGCTGAATGATCCGCAGGAGTTGCGCGATTTGGGTGATGACCCTGAATTTGCGGCGGTGCGCGAGGAGCATGCGGGGTATTTGTTTGAGTGGGTGCGGGGGTTGAAGCGGCGTACGACGATCAGTCATCAGGAGATTGATTTGCGGGGGCAGCGGTTTCGCTACGGAGAGCCGGAGATCGAGAAGGTTGTGCAGATTGGGGTTTGGTAGCTTGAAGAGCCCCTCACCCTAACCCTCTCCCGGAGGGAGAGGGGACTGAATGGGGGATATTGCAGAGATACACCGACCTGATCCAGCTTCACCGAATCCATAATCAATAAGGTGGTTCAGGTCGATGCATCCCGAAAGACAACTCGGTCAGCTCCCTCTCCCTCGGGGAGAGGGCTGGGGGTGAGGGGCTTTTGATCTTCAATCACGCCCCTTAATTGTCTGACTGCGCTGCCCTGAAGCCCCAACCGGCACTTCCCCCTTGAGCGTCACCCGACGCACCACCCGATCCTGAGTACCGTAATCATCAATCGCATAATGCTGCGTCGAGCGGTTATCCCAGATCGCCACATCACCGGCCTTCCAGCGCCAGCGCACGGTGTTTTCCTGACGGATCACATGACTCTGCAACAGCCCGAACAGATGCGCTGAATCCGCTTGCGAGTAACCCTTGATGCGTTTGACGAAATGCCCCAGCAGCAAGCTCTTCTCGCCGCTGATCGGGTGCACGCGCACCACCGGATGCTCAGTCTCGTAAACGGTCGACGTGAAGACCTTGCGATAACGCTCAAGCTTCTCCGCCGAGACGTCCGGCTTGGCGCTGGCGTAGTCGTATTCGTTGCTGTGCACGGCGACCAGTTTGTCGGCCAGTTCACGCAGCTCGGTCGGCAAGCCGTTGTACGCCGTCGCGGTGTTGGCCCACAGGGTGTCGCCGCCGAATGCCGGCGCGACGACCGAGCGCAGGATCGAGGCTTTCGGGTAGGCGTCGACGAAAGTCACGTCGGTGTGCCAGGAGTTGGCGCGCTGACCTTCAGCACCGTCCAGCTCCAGCAGATAACGCGTGCCTTCACGCGACGGCACGGTCGGGTGCGCCACCGGCTCGCCGAGCAAATGGGCGAAGGCTTCCTGACGCTGATCGTCGAGTTGGGTCTGCTCACGGAAGAACACGACTTTGTATTGAACCAGAGCCTGTTGAATGGCTTCGACGGTGGCGGCGTCCAGCTCACCGGACAGGTGCACGCCACGGATCTCGGCGCCGATACGACCGGCCACCGGATGAATCTCCAGCGCGTGGACAGCGGGTTTTACTGCGAGTGCGGCATTGCTCATGGGTAGACCCTCATCGACTGCTTACGGTTTTGGACGGCAGCGAAACAACGCTCTATCTATATTCCATTTACATCTAATAGATATTCACATGCTTCGTTGACGGAATAAGAGCTTGCATTTAAAACCTCTAGCAACCCTCGTCGCAAATGCCTTCGAGCTATTTTTAGGATGCCGGAAAAGCATATGGATCTTCGCCAGTTGCGTTACTTCATCGCCCTCAACGAACACCGCAGTTTTGTCCGCGCGGCCGACGCGATGGGCATCACTCAACCGGCGTTCAGCCGCAGTATTCAAGGGCTCGAGCAGGAGTTCGGCTGCGTGCTGGTGGATCGCGGCAACAAGGATCTGCGCCCCACGCCCGAAGGCCAAGTGGTACTGCAACACGCCCTGAGCCTGGTGCAGGGTGCCGCGCTGCTCAGTGCCGAAGTGACGCAGATGACCAAGCTCGATGCCGGCGAAGTGCACTTCGGTTGCGGCCCGGCGCCAGCAGTGAAACTGGTGCCGGACGCCGTGGCGCAATTCATCAACGCGCACCCGAAAGTGCGCACCTGTTTTCAGGTGGATAACTGGGAAAAACTCAGCCGCGCGTTGAGCCGTGAAGAGATCGAATTCTTTATCGCCGACATTCGCCATTTCGAGTCCGATCCGAACTTCCAGACCCAGGCACTGACACCCAAACGCGGGGTATTTTTCTGCCGCCCGGGACACCCGTTGCTGGCAAAGGAAAGTCTGTCGACCAACGACATGTTCGACTATCCGCTGGCGACGACGCTGATCCCCCCGGGGATTCGCAAATTATTGGCGAACCTCAGCGGCCGCATCGATTTTTCCCCGACCATCGAGACCGAGCATTTTCCGGCGCTGGTGAAGGTGGTGCTGCAATCGAATGCGATTGGCGTCGGTACGGAAGAGGCGTTTGTCGAGGACATTGCCAAGGGTTCGCTGGTGTTGCTGCACTGGCGCAATCTGCCGCAGAACCTGGAGAGCATGAATGCGCGTTGCGGGATTGTCAGTCGTACCGGGTTTCGCCTGTCGCCGGCGGCACGGGCGATGATCGAGACGTTGGTGGCGGTGGATCGGCAGGAGATCAGCGTCGCTGTTTAGGGCCCTTTCGCGAGCAGGCTCGCTCCCACAGTGGTTCGGTGGTGAATGCAGAATCTGTGTTCACCGAAGAACCCTTTGGGAGCGAGCCTGCTCGCGAAGAGGCCAGAGCAGGCGCTAAAGATTCAGAGCTTGGCCGCTGCCAGCTCAGGCGCCACCCAATCATTCACCTTGAACGGCTTGCGAATCAGCTTCTGCTGCGCCGCCAGATCAACTTTGTCCTGCAAGCTGCCAAGGAACACCGGATCCAGCGTCGACGGGAACACTTCGCTCAACTTCTGATCCTGCAGATCCTGGGTCAGGATCACCGGCGGATAGCTGGCCAAACCCGAGACCAGTTGCACGTATGCGGCCTTGTTGCCGTCCTGCGTCAACCACTCCACGGCCTGTTGTTGCGCCTTGAGCAACTTGGCCACCGCCTCCGGGTGCGCGTCGACAAACTTGCCCGTGCCGACCAATACCGACTGCACGCTGCCTGCGCCACCGAGATCTTTGGTGTTCAGCGGCAACTCGGCCAGCCCCTTGGCCTGCAATGCGCTCAACCCGGAGCTGCCCCATGACGCATCAATCTGCTTGGCTGCCAACGCCGCGACCGCTGCATTGAAATCCAGATTGATCACTTTCAGATCCTTCTCGCTCAGGCCCTGACTTGCCAGCGCCGCATCAAACGACAACTGCGTCGCGGTGCCACGGAAGATCGCCACGCGCTTGCCCTTGAGATCCTGCAACGTCTTGATCCCCGAACCCGGTACCACCCCCAGATACTGCTTCACCCCACGCGCACTGGCGCTGAGCAAGCGAGTATCCAGGCCATTGGACTTGCCGATGATTGCCGCCAGATCGCCGAGATACGCCAGATCAACCTGACCGTTGGCAAACGCTTCATTGATCACCGGTCCCGCACCCTTGAAGAAACTCCACTGAATCTTGATGCCCTGATCGGCAAAGGCCTTTTCGAAGATCTGCTGATCGCGCAGCACGTCGACCACACCGCCGCCGCTGTGTTGAGTCCCCGCGCTCAGGTCGGGCACGGCGATTCTGATTTCCTTGAGTTCGTCGGCATGCGCGGTAAACGCCAGCAAGCCCACCAGAGCAGGAACGGCAAACAGGCTGAAAACACGTTTGAAGGGGAGGTTCATGGGTGCTGCTCCTTGATCACGACGGGCGTTGAGGAGCCGAAAGTAGGCCGAATGACTACCTACGCTTAAATACTATAAATGCACATTTTTATAGCTTTTAACGCTAAGCGAGCAGCGCCGGGGCTCGTAGCGGCGTATGCATTAACAGCATCGAAAATATTCTTCGAATGCATTGGATGCGTTTGGGTTGGAAGCCTTAAATGGCCTCGCTTATCCCTTAAAAGAATCTATATCGATGTTTTTATAACTTTTTGTTTTTAGCTAATACCGCTAAAGATCTTGAGCCAACCCGACAACGGAGGTCACCCATGGCCCGCCAATCCTTGCTCAGTCTTCCACTCTCCGCGCCGCCGCTGAAAAGCCGCCGTACCTGGCCCAGCCTGAACCAGCGCCTGTTGTCGTGGCTGCTGCCCCTCAGCCTGTTCGCCCTATGGTGGCTGGCCGCACGCAATGAATGGATGAGCGAGCAGATCTTGCCGGCGCCGTCGCTGGTGTGGAACAGCGCTGTCGAGCTGTCTCAAGGCGAGTTATGGAGCCATTTGTGGATCAGCCTGCAGCGTTTGTTCTGGGGCCTGCTTGCCGGGGTTTCGGCCGGTGCA
The DNA here is from genome assembly GCF_002754355.1 of Pseudomonas sp. 29. NCBI lineage: Bacteria > Pseudomonadati > Pseudomonadota > Gammaproteobacteria > Pseudomonadales > Pseudomonadaceae > Pseudomonas > Pseudomonas sp. 29. The sequence goes on along the minus strand of NZ_PEEY01000001.1, from coordinate 3,133,025 downwards.
TTGCTCGGCGCAGCACTGGGCTTCAGCCGGCGTCTTGAACGTTTGATCTTCCCGACCTTCGCCGGCCTGTCGCAAATACCGACGCTGGCGTGGATTCCATTGTTCATGGTGTTTTTCGGCATCGGCGAAGTGCTGAAACTGGTGGTGCTGATCAAGGCCATCGTCGTGCCGGTGACCCTGCACACCTTGGTCGGCGTAAGAGATGCCCAGCCGAAGTTGCGTGAAGCCGCCGCTGCTCTGCGCCTGCCGCCACGCCTGCTGATTCGGCGCCTGGTGCTGCCCGCCGCCCTCCCCGCGTTCATGGCTGGCGTACGTCTGGCGCTGGCCGCTGGATGGACGTCGTTGCTGGCCGTCGAACTACTCGCCTCGAGCGAAGGCATCGGTTACCTGATGGTCTGGGCGCGACAACTGTTCATGCTCGACATCGTTTTCGTCTGCATCGTCGTCATCGGTTTGATCGGCGTGGCGATGGATCGCGGCATCGGTCTGCTGGACAAAAAACTGGTGCACTGGCCGCACCCCGCCACCGCCGAAATTCGTCGCGGCCCGCGTTATGACGGCTGGCAGCGGCTGCAACCGTGGCTGCTACCGCTGGGCTTGTTGGCATTGTGGCAATTGGCGAGTGACCAGGAGTGGGTCGACGCCAATATTCTGGTCAGCCCATTGGCCGTTTTGAGCACGGCATGGGCTGGCGTGCTCGACGGCACGTTGATCAGCGGCATGGCCCTCAGTCTTGGTCGCACACTCGGTGGCCTGTTGCTCGGCGGCGGACTCGGATTTGCCTTGGGCCTGCTGCTGGGCCTGTCGAACATCAGCGAACGCCTGCTCGGCCCGACCCTCGCGGCCATCCGCCAGATCGCCATTTTCGCCTGGGTGCCGCTGCTCACCGCATGGTTCGGTCTCGGCGAATTGGCCAAGTGGGTGTTCGTCGCCCTTGCAGCTTTCTTCCCGCTGTTTATCGCCACGCAACGCAGCGTCGCCAATCTCTCACCGCAACTCAACGAAGCCGCACAAGTGCTGCGCCTGAGCCTCGGCCAGCGTCTGCGTCGACTGGTACTGCCGGGCGCCGCGCCGGGGATTTTCGCCGGGCTCAGACTGAGCCTGATCTACGCCTGGCTCGGCACCATCGGCGCCGAATACTTCATGCCGTCGAACGGCGGCATCGGCAGCCAGATGATCGGCGCGCAACAACTGCTGCGCATGGACCTGATCATGGCCGGCATGCTTTTCGTCGGTCTCACCGGCGCCCTGCTCAACCTCATTGGCCAACGCCTGGAAATTCGCGCGACCCGCTGGAGACACGCATGAACGCACCGATTGTCAGCTTCAATCACGTAGGCAAATCCTTCGACGTCGACGGTTTCGAACTGGAGGCGATTCGCGAATTCAACCTGGACATCGCCGAGGGCGAGTTCGTCGCCATTGTCGGCTCTAGCGGCTGCGGCAAATCGACATTGCTGCGGTTATTGGTGGGCCTGGATACGCAGTTTCGCGGGCAGATTACCGTGGATGGCAAAGCCGTCAGCGGCATCGGTGGCGAGCGTGGCATTGTCTTTCAGGAACACCGTTTGTTCCCGTGGCTGACCGTTGCCGACAACATCGGTCTGGGCTTGGTCAACGAACCGCTGACTGCTGCGCAGAAACAAAAGCGAATCAACGATTTCATTGACCTGGTCGGCCTGCGCGATTTCACCCGTGCCTACCCGCATCAGCTGTCCGGCGGCATGGCCCAGCGTGTGGCGATCGCTCGCGGTCTGGTCGCCAGCCCACGCATTCTGCTGCTTGATGAACCCTTCGGTGCCCTTGATGCACTCACCCGCCAGCAGATGCAGGACGAGCTGCTGGCGATCCGCGAGCGCGCAAAAATCACCACCATCCTCGTCACCCATGACGTCGAAGAAGCGATCTTCCTCGCCGACCGCGTGGTGGTGATGGAGCCGCGCCCGGGCCGCATCAAGCAGGTGGTCGACATCGCCCTGCCCCATCCGCGCCAGCGCAGCAGTTTCGACTTCCATCAGTTGCGTGAAGAGCTGCTGCACGAGCTGACCAGTGACGACCATTACCAACCGAGCGTGCCGGTGCAGATCCGCAATCTGCCGCTGACGTTCATTGCCTGCTGAACAGGAGTTTTGCGATGCCGCAACGTCCCAATTTTCTGGTGATTCTGGCCGACGATCTCGGCTTTTCCGACATCGGCGCGTTCGGCGGCGAAATCGCCACGCCGCACCTTGATGCCCTGGCCAACAATGGCCTGCGCCTGACCGATTTTCATACCGCACCGACCTGCTCGCCGACCCGCTCGATGCTGCTGACAGGCACCGACCACCACATCGCCGGGATCGGCACCATGGCCGAAACGCTGACGCCGGAACTGATCGGTAAACCGGGTTACGAGGGTTATCTCAATGACCGCGTCGTCGCACTGCCCGAGCTGTTACGCGAGGCCGGTTATCAAACCTTGATGAGTGGCAAATGGCACCTGGGTTTGAAGGCTGAACTGGCGCCCCATGCACGAGGTTTCGAGCGCTCGTTTTCGCTGCTGCCCGGCGCGGCGAACCATTACGGTTTCGAACCGACCTACGATGAGCAAACGCCAGGCCTGCTGAAATCCACGCCGGCGCTGTACATTGAAGACGATACGTTTCTCGATGACTTACCGAAGGATTTCTATTCCTCCGATGCCTTCGGCGACAAGTTGCTGCAGTACCTCAAGGAACGTGACCAGACCCGGCCGTTCTTCGCTTACCTGCCATTCTCCGCACCGCACTGGCCGTTGCAGGCGCCGGCCGAGATCGTCGAGAAATACCGTGGCCGCTATGACGCTGGCCCCGAAGTGCTGCGTCTGGAACGCCTGGAAAAACTCAAAGCCCTCGGCCTGATCGAACCAGACGTCGAGCCGCATCCACTGATTCAGTTGACCCAGCAGTGGGACGCGTTGAGCGAGGAGCAAAAGCAGATTTCCGCGCGGGCCATGGAGGTTTACGCGGCGATGGTCGAGCGCATGGACTGGAACATCGGTCGGGTTGTCGATTATCTGCGCCAGCAGGGGCAGCTCGACAACACGTTCATCCTGTTCATGTCCGACAACGGTGCCGAAGGCGCGCTGCTTGAAGCATTTCCGAAATTCGGCCCGGAACTGGTGACGTACCTCAGCCAGCATTACGACAACAGCCTCGACAACATTGGCCGGGCCAACTCCTACGTCTGGTACGGGCCGAACTGGGCGCAGGTGGCGACCGCACCATCACGGTTGTTCAAGGCGTTTACCACTGAAGGCGGGATCCGGGTGCCGGCGCTGTTGCACTATCCGCAATTGGCGATCAAAGGGCAGATCAGCCATGGTTTCGGCACGGTGATGGACATCACGCCGACCATTCTCGATCTGGCCGGCGTGCGCCATCCGGGCAAGCTCTGGCACGGCAAACCGGTCGCACCGTTACGTGGCAAATCGTGGCTGGGGTTCTTGTCGGGTGAGACTGCGCAGGTGCATGACGAGCACACGGTGACGGGGTGGGAATTGTTCGGGCGTCGGGCGATTCGCCAGGGGTCGTGGAAAGCGGTGTGGATCCCCGGGCCGGTCGGGCCGGCGACCTGGCAGCTGTATGATTTGAGCAGTGATCCGGGGGAGATTCATGATCTGGCGGTGAGCCGGCCGGAGAAGCTCAGCGCGTTGATCGGGCATTGGCAGCAGTATGTCGAGGAGACTGGGGTGATTCTCAGTGAGTCGCCGTTTCAGCCGGACTGAGGGCAAGATCAAAAACACCCTCACCCCAGCCCTCTCCCGGAGGGAGAGGGGGCCGACCGAGGTGTCTTTCGTCAAACATCGACCTGAAAAATCGGGTCGATTATGGATTCGACAAAGCTCTTTCACTTCGGTGTAACTCCTCAATATCCCCGGGTCGGTCCCCTCTCCCTCCGGGAGAGGGCTAGGGTGAGGGCAACTCGTCAGGCCTCCACCGCCTCCCCAGACACCGCGACTTCATCCCGACGAACAAACCGGTTCGCCCGCCCAAACGTGCCGAAATCATTGAACCGCACACCCATCTCACGCATCACCTTATGCGCCACCGGCACCGTCATTTGGCGAATATAAAACGGCTCCTTCACCACAAAATGATGAATCCCGTGGCTGCTGCCAAAGTTGAAGCAAAACGCCTGCAACGGCCACAACCACCAAGGGTTCAGCACCTGGCATTGCTGCAGCACATTGCCCAGCTCGACATCGCCGTAGTAATGCATGTTCGAACTGATGAAGTGCAGGCAAAAGGTGCGCAACACGTTCGGGCCGATGATCACCACGGCGGCGATATCGATCACCTGCATCACCGACAACGTGGTTGCTGACCAGTCGATCGGCGCGCCCAGCAGGTAAGCAATGCCATTGGCCGCATGAAAGCCGAGAAACACATACCACGCCCCCCAATGCACCAGCGCCAGCGGCGCGTAGACCTTCAGCGTGCGCTTGATGATGCTGAACTTGTGCGCCCAGGTCTTGGCTCGCAGCATGCGGATGAACGCCGACATGACGTTGTCGCCAACCATCAGCAAACGTGCAAAACCCCACGGCTCGCCGTTGGTGATCGCGCGCTCTTCCATATCGGTTTCAGTGCCGGAGACCTTGTGGTGATTGAGGTGCAGGTGCCGACGGATCCACGGGTTGATCGTGCTCGGCCGCGCCAGCCACACCAGGCCCATCATCAGGTTGTGCGGCACGCGCTGCTTGCGGAAATACATGCTGTGGATCAGGTCGTGCTCAAGCTCATGGGTCAACGAAGCAAAAAACGCGTTGAGCAACAGACAAACCCACCACGCCATATGGCCGGTGATGTACAGCGTCGCCGAGCCGATCATCCCGATCAGGGCAAAGGCCAGAATCCCCGCGCCCAGCGCATCCTGATGCTGGAGAATCGGGTAGCGCTCGCGCAATTCGACGCCTTTGGCCAGCACCACTTCACGAATATGCGCTGATCGCTGGGCCGCATTGTGTCGCTGGGGACTTGCAGAAGTACCGTCCATGCTTCCATCCTCGGGTTTATGATGTTCGCATCGTGCCTCGCCAACGCTTCAATTGCGGTAGCCGAGAACGCCAACCTGTTGACCGGAAGCGCCAATCAGCATGAAGGAACCGACCTCCCTCGCCAGCTGGACCCGTGCCTTGCGCAAGCAACTCGATGCGCTGGGACTGGACAGCATTGCCCTGTGTCAACAGGCCGGGCTCGATCCGAGCTTGATGGATGATCCCAACGCGCGCTATCCACTGTCCGGCACCACGCGTCTGTGGGAAATTGCCGTGCAGGTCAGTGGCGACCCGGCGATTGGTCTGCGCGTGTCGCGCTTCGTCAGCCCGACCACGTTCCATGCCCTCGGTTATGCGCTGGTCGCCAGCGGCAGTTTGCGCGAGGTGTTCGAGCGCATCGTGCGCTATCACCCGGTGGTCAGCGATGCGCTGGAACTGGAGCTGAGTCGTGGCGACGACCGCTATCAATTTCGTCTGAAAATTCCGTCAGGCAATCCCGCACCAGCCTTCGAAGCCATCGACGCGTTCACCGCGATCTACGTGCGCACCTGCCGCAATCGTCTCGGCCGTGATTACGCACCGCTGGCGGTTTATCTGCGCCGCCCGGAGCCGAGCGATGCGCACCAGTGGCACAAAGTCTTCCGCGCTCCGGTGCATTTCGGTTGTGTCGAGGATCGTCTGGAATTCGCCCTCGCCGACTTCGACAGCCACCTCGACGACGCCAATCCGGAACTCGCTGAACACAATGAAGCGGTGCTCAAACGCACGATGGCCCAGCTTCAACCGCTGACTTGGGAGCGCAAGGTGCGCGATGCGATTGAAGAACAATTGCCGGAAGGTGAGCCGAGTGCAGAACGCATTGCTCAGGCGTTGCACCTGAGTTTGCGCAGTTTGCAAAGGCATCTGGCGGATGAAGGTTGTCGCTTTGATACGTTGCTCAACGAGAGCCGCGAGAATCTGGCGCTGCTGCACCTGCGCGATCCGCAGTGCTCGTTGAGTGAGGTGAGTTATTTGCTGGGCTTTGCCGACACCAGCAGCTTCAGCCGCGCGTTCAAGCGCTGGACGGGGATGACGCCGGGGCAGTTTCGGGATGGGTTGCGCTGATCCAGAATCAGTTTGTCTGATCTGGCGCCATCGCGAGCAGGCTCACTCCTACAGGGGGAACGCATTCCAATTGTAGGAGTGAGCCTGCTCGCGATAGCGCCCTTTAATTCAACGCAAAGCCCAGCTCAAAAATGGTGCCGCCAACATCACTGTTCACCCGCACCTGCCCACCATGCAACTGCATGATCGACTGCACGATCGCCAACCCCAGCCCACCCGAATCCCCCGGCTCTGCCCGTGCAGGATCGACGCGGTAGAAACGGTCGAACAGTTTGCCCAGATGCTCCGCCGCAATGGCCGGGCCATGGTTGTGCACTTGTAACCAGCACCAGCCCGACTCGTCACGGCGGCGCAGGCTGATCACGGTTCCGGAGTCAGCGTGGCGCACGGCATTCGCCAGCAAGTTGCCCAGCGCCCGTTGCAGCAACTGCTGATCGGCGAGCAATTCGCCATGCAGTTGATTGGCCAGCCGCAGGTCGCGGTCATCGGCCAAGGCTTCAAAGTAATCACACAGTTCACTGCCAACGCTGTGCAAATCCAGGGTTTGCAGATTGAGCGCGCGCTCGGCCTGCTCGGCGCGGGCAAGGAACATCAGGTTTTCCGCCATGCGCTTGAGCCGTTCGAACTCTTCCATGTTCGAGGCGAGAACTTCCTGATACTCCTCGGTGCTGCGCGGATGATTCAGCGCCTGCCCGTTGCTCGCCAACAAGGTGTGCAGCGGCGTACGTATCTCGTGGGCGAGATCGGCGGAAAACTGCGAGAGACGCTGCACGCTGTCGTCCAGCCGCGCCAGCATGCCGTTGAGCGCCTGCACCGGCTCAAGCAGTTCTGCGGGCGTGCCGGTGGCGGGCAAGCGTTGGTCGAGGCTACGCAGATCGATACCGCGTACCGCTTCGCTCAACAGCCGCAACGGTTGCAGACCCCGGCGCAGCAACAGCAAGCCCAAGGCAAAGGCCAGCAAAGCACCCAGTCCAACCGATAAGTACAGGCGCAAGCGATAGCTGCCGAGCATCTGTTCGCGCTCGCTAAGCACTTTGCCGGCGATCACGGTCAGCGGTTCGCCGTTCGGCCCCTGCGCTTCGCCGGACAACAGCGCGAGTTCGGCACCGTCCGGCGCTTGCCACGTCAACACATCACGGCGCTGCGGCGTTTGCTCGCGGGGGATCGCGTTCAGCGCGGGCAACTCGCGTTGCCGTGGGTTGATAGCGATCACACTGGAGCCATCGGCGCGGCGCACCAGCAACAGGCTGTCGAGGTTACCGAGCATGTTCTGATACAGCCGTGGCCGCGCCTGCAAGGCATCGAGGCTGTCGCTGTCAGCGAGCAACGCGCGCACTTGCTCCAGTCGACCGAGCAACGCGAGGTCGTCGCGGTAGGCGATTTCCGAGGCCAGCGAACGGTAGAGAAACACACCGATAGCACTCAACACCAAGGCGCAAACCAATGCGAACGCCAGCGCCAGGCGCCAGGCGATCGACCTAGAGCGCATCGTCCGGAGCTTCCAGTTGATAGCCGACGCCGCGCACGGTGTGGATCAGTTTCGGCATGTACGGGTCATCGACTTTCGCGCGCAAACGACGCACCGCCACTTCGACCATGTTGGTGTCGCTATCAAAATTCAGGTTCCACACCTGCGAGGCAATCAGCGTGCGCGACAGCACTTCGCCCTGGCGACTGGCGAGCAATTGCAGCAGGGCGAATTCCTTGTTGGTCAGGGCAATGCGCTGGCCACCACGGCTGACGCGGCGGCGCAGGACGTCGATTTCCAGATCGGCGATGGTGTACGACTCGGCTTCGCGCATCGGCCCGCGCCGCAACAACGTGCGCACCCGCGCGAGCAGTTCGGCGAAGGCGAAGGGCTTGAGCAGGTAATCATCGGCGCCCAGCTCGAGGCCGCGCACGCGATCTTCAATGGCGTCCTTGGCGGTCAGGAACAGCACCGGCGTGGCGCCGCGCTGGCGGATCAGTTGCAACAATTGCCAACCGTTGAGGCCCGGCAGCATCACGTCGAGGATGATCAGGTCGTACTCCTGCTGCTCGATAAAATAGCGCCCATCGAGGCCATTGAGCGCCACGTCTACGGCAAAACCCGACTCGCCCAGGCCTTTGGCGAGGAAATTCGCGGTTTTGGCTTCATCTTCTACGACCAGCAAACGCATGGCACACCTCGATTGATCAGGCACACAGGCTAGGCGCCTTCGAAGGCGTTGCCCATTACAAACTTGTAATCAGACTGACGAGGTTCTGACGAAGACCGGCGATTAAGGTGACCACCTTCGCTTTTGGAGCCTGTTCATGACTTTCAAATACTTCGTTGCAAGCCTGATGATCGGCCTCAGTTGTGCCGCTGTCGCCAGTCCTGAGCTGCCGCGTCACGCTGATCTCGACCTGAAAACTGCACGGCTGCTCGCCGACACGGCAATGGCCAACTGCACCGGCACGGTGTCGGTGCTCGATCGGGGCGGCAATCTTCTAGTGACCCTGCGCGGCGATGGCGTAGGCACGCACAACACTGTTGCCAGCCAGCGCAAGGCTTACACCGCGCTGTCGACCAAGACCGCGACCCGGTTGTTCGCCGAACGCGCTCGCAGCAACCCGGAAACCGCCAACCTCAACACCCTAGACGAGTTGCTGTTGCTCGGCGGCGGCATCCCTTTGTTCGCTGCTGATGAGTTGGTCGGCGCGATGGGTGTAGCCGGTTCCGGCGGCGGCGAGCAAGACGAAAACTGTGCGATCAAGGCTGCCGGGAAAACCGGTCTGGCCACTACCCGTTCCCAATAAGGAGATGCATCCATGAGCACTTTGCGCATGACCTTCGCCGCGCTCGGCCTGAGCGCTTTTTCCAGTCTGGCTCTGGCTGCCGGCAATCCCCTGAGCGTGCACGTGCTCAATCTGGAAAACGGCCTGCCTTCGCCAGGTATCAACGTGACGCTGGAGAAACACGTCGGCCAGAACTGGCAGCCACTGGCTCAAGGCACGACCAATGAACAGGGGCGAATTGCCGAATTGTTCCCGGCCAAACAGCCTTTTGAAGCGGGTGAATACCGCGTGGTGTTCAAGACCGGCGAGTACTTCAAGAAGGTCAAGCACGACACGTTCTTCCCGGAGATTCCGGTGATCTTCGAAGTGAAGCAGACCGATCAGCATTACCACATCCCGCTGCTGCTCAGCCCGTACGGTTTCTCGACCTATCGCGGTTCCTGAATCAATACTGCCCCATGTGGGAGCGAGCTTGCTCGCGAAGGCGGTGTGTCAGTCAGCAATCATGTTGAATGTTAAATCGCATTCGCGAGCAAGCTCGCTCCCACAGGGGCTTGGGCGAATTGTCAGATCGTGGCGAGAGCGCGCAATCGCATGGCATCAAGGATTTCGATCTCTCCATACCCAAGTCCGATAATCCCCTGCCCCTGCAAATCCTTGAGGATCTGGTTGGTGGTCTGCCGCGACAGCGACAGCATCGATGCCAACTGCTCCTGCGGCAGTTGCAGAACGCGGCGTGGCGCATCGAGCTCGCCGTAGCCTTCGGCGATCATCAGCAAGCGATGAGCCAGACGCGCCGGCGCTGGCAGCAGGCTCAGTTGTTCGAGGTTGATAAAGGTCAGGCGCAGTTTATGGCTCATCAGCAGCGCCAGGTGCCGCCAGTACACCGGGTGTTCGTCGAGCAGTTTGAGCAACGTCGCCTGAGGGATATTGAGCAAGGTGCACGGCCCGACTGCATAGGCGTCATGAGTGCGCGGCTGGCCATCGAACAGGCAGATTTCGCCGAACCAGTGCGGCGCCTCGACCAGACTCAACAACGCCTCTTTGCCCTGCTCGCTCACCGCGCCTATACGCACGGCGCCATCGAGCACCGCGTATAAACCGCAAGGTGGATCACCGCGCTGGAACAGCCGCTGCCCTGCCGTCAACCGCCGCTCCCGGGCCGTAGCCAACAGACTATCCTGAAAGGACGCCGGCAGATGACTGAACCACTGGCCGCTCATCAACCGTGAACGTATTTGCATAAACACTCCTGGACTGTCGCCTGCCTGACAGAGCGAACCCTGATCCCGAGGGATGATGCGATCAACCCTACCGGAGGAACAACAATGAAAAGCCTCGTCGACCATCTCAGTCAATACGCCGCCTACCACCGTGACCCGCGCAACATCGCCAGCCACTTTATCGGCATTCCGCTGATCGTGGTGGCGGTGGCGGTTTTGTTGTCGCGGCCAGAATGGTCGCTGGGCGGCTTGTGGATATCTCCAGCCGTTGTCGTGGCGCTGGCCTCGGCGTGGTTTTATCTGCGTCTGGAGGTGAAGTTCGGGGTGCTGATGACGCTGCTGATGGGGCTGTCAGTCTGGGCCGGGCATGTGCTGGCGCAGCAGAGCACCCTGGTGTGGCTGAGCAGTGGTCTGGCGATGTTTGTGGTCGGCTGGGTGATCCAGTTTGTCGGGCATCACTATGAAGGGCGCAAACCGGCGTTTGTCGATGATGTCTCGGGGCTGATTGTCGGGCCGTTGTTTGTCGTGGCCGAGGTGGCGTTCATGCTCGGGATGCGGCATGAATTGAAAGAGCAGATCGAGGCGCGGGCGGGGATGGTACGAGTTAATCCGAATCGTGCGGCTGTTTAGACCGCTTTCGCGAGCAGGCTCGCTCCCACAGTGGATGGGTGTTGAACACAAAATTTGTGAACAACCAAAATCCCTGTGGGAGCGAGCCTGCTCGCGAAGCTTTTGACCTTAGAGGCTGGCGACTTTCTGCCAGACCTTGGGCTTGAAGAACAGGGTTTCACCCTTGGCCAGGCCCGTCAGGCTGTCGTGGTCTTTCACCACTTCGGCCTCGATCAGATCCGTCTGCCCTTCCACCTTCAACGTCACCCGCGTGGTCGCGCCCAACGGCCGAATGTCACGCACCTCAGCAGCGTGGTGATCTTCCAGCTCATGTTTGGACAGCGACACCTCATGCGGGCGGAACAGCACGTGGTTGTCGTCGCTCAACAGCAAGCGGTTCGAGTCGCCGAGGAAGTGATAAACGAAATCGCTGGCCGGGTTTTCGTAGACGTCGCCCGGTGAGCCGATCTGCTCGATCACGCCTTTGTTCATCACCACGATACGGTCGGCCACTTCCATCGCTTCTTCCTGATCGTGGGTCACGAACACCGACGTCAGGTTGATATCTTCGTGCAGACGCGCCAGCCAGCGGCGCAGTTCTTTACGCACCTTGGCATCCAGGGCCCCAAACGGTTCGTCGAGCAGCAGTACTTTCGGCTCGACCGCCAAGGCGCGTGCCAGAGCGATACGCTGGCGCTGACCACCGGACAACTGCTCCGGATAACGATCCGACAGCCAGTCCAGCTGCACCATGTTCAGCAACTCATGCACCTTGACCGCGATCTGGCTTTCGTTCGGACGCTGGTTTTTCGGTTTCATGCGCAAACCGAACGCGACGTTGTCGAACACGGTCATGTGGCGGAACAAAGCGTAGTGCTGGAACACGAAGCCGACGTTGCGATCACGCACGTCGTGGCCGGAGACGTCTTCACCGTGGAAAACGATATTGCCGTTATCCGGGGTTTCCAGGCCGGCGATAATCCGCAGCAGGGTGGTCTTGCCGCAGCCCGAGGGGCCGAGCAGCGCGACCAGTTCGCCGCTGTGGATATCCAGGCTGATGTTGTCCAGCGCCTTGAACGCATTGAAATTCTTGCTGACGTTACGCACTTCGATCGACATGAATTATTCCTCCGCGGCGCTGGCGCGCAGGCGGTTGATACGGTTTTCGCTCCACTGCTTGGCCAGCAGGATGAAGAGCGCCAGGATCAGCAACAGGCTCGCCACGGCGAACGCGGCCACGTGGTTGTATTCGTTGTAGAGGATCTCGACGTGCAGCGGCAAGGTGTTGGTCACCCCGCGAATGTGCCCGGAGACCACCGACACCGCACCGAATTCACCCATGGCCCGCGCGGTACACAGCACCACGCCATAGATCAGGCCCCACTTGATGTTCGGCACGGTGACATGCCAGAACATCTGCCAGCCGTTGGCGCCGAGCAGGCGCGCGGCCTCCTCTTCCTGCGTGCCTTGTTCCTGCATCAACGGAATCAGCTCGCGGGCCACGAAGGGCACGGTGACGAAGATCGTCGCCAGCACGATGCCCGGCAGGGCGAAGACGATCTGGATGTCGTGATCCTGCAGCCACGGCCCGAACAAGCCTTGTGCGCCGAACATCAGCACGTAGACCAGACCGGCGATCACCGGCGACACCGAGAACGGCAAATCAATCAGGGTCACCAGCATGCTCTTGCCGCGGAACGAGTATTTACTCACGCACCACGCGGCGCTGACGCCGAACACCAGGTTCAACGGCACCGAAATCAGCACGGCGAACACGGTGAGTTTCAATGCCGACAGAGCATCCGGTTCAAAGATCGCGGTGAAGAATGCACCGAGGCCATTCTTCAAACCCTGCGATACCACGATGAACAATGGCAGCAGTAGAAACAGGAAAAAGACCAGCCAGCCAAGGCCGATCAGGACCCTGCGCGAAGTGGCGCTGCCACGGCGTGCCGCATTGGCCGAAGAGGCGGCCGCAATAGACGATTGGGACATGGTTCGCGCCTCCTTATGGGGTTTCGATGCGCCGCTGCAGCAAGTTGATCAGCAGCAACAGGACGAAGGAAACCACCAGCATCAAAACGCCGATGGCGGTAGCGCCGGTGTAATCGTATTGGTCGAGTTTGACCATGATCAGCAGCGGCAGGATCTCCGTTTTCATCGGCATGTTGCCGGCGATGAAAATCACCGAACCGTACTCGCCGACACCACGGGCGAAGGCCAGGGCAAAACCGGTCAGCCAGGCGGGCAACAATGCGGGAACGAGGATGTGGCGGAACACCTGCAAGGGTTTAGCACCTAGGCACGCGGCGGCTTCCTCGACTTCACGGGGAATGTCGGCCAGCACCGGCTGCACGGTACGCACCACAAACGGCAGAGTGACGAAGGTCAGCGCCAACGTGATACCCAGCGGGGTATAGGCAATCTTGAAACCGAGGTCAGCGGCGAATTGCCCGACCAGACCGGCCGGCGCATACAGCGCGGTCAGCGCGATACCGGCCACCGCTGTCGGCAGGGCGAACGGCAGATCGATCATCGCGTCGATCACCTTGCGCCCCGGGAAGTTGTAGCGCACCAGCACCCAAGCGAGCAGCGTGCCAATGATGCCGTTGATGATCGCGGCACACAGCGCGGTGCCGAAGCTCAGCTTCAGGGCGGCCAGCACGCGCGGTGCGGAGATGATCGTCCAGAACTGATCCCAGGTGAGTTGCGCGGCGTGGACGAACATCGCCGCCAGCGGGATAAGCACAATCAGACTGAGGTACACCAAGGTGTAGCCCAGCGTCAGCCCGAAGCCGGGTATGACGGGGGAGATACGACGCGACATAAAAGTCCTTGGTTAAAAAGCGATCCGCTGAACGCACCCATTTGGGAACGAGCTTGCTCGCGAAGAAGGAGTATCAGCCAACTCCACGTCGTCTGACACTGCGCTTTCGCGAGCAAGCTCGCTCCCACATTTTCTGCGCCTGGCTTCAGGCTTGATGTGTGGCTGAAGTCAGATTACTGCGCCTGATAAATCTGGTCGAACACGCCACCGTCGTTGAAGAACTTCGGCTGTGCGGTTTTCCAGCCGCCGAAGTCTTTGTCGATGGTCACCAGTTCCAGTTTCGGGAACTGCTGAGCGTACTTGGCAGCCACGTCCTTATCACGCGGACGGTAGAAGTTCTTCGCGGCAATTTCCTGACCGGCCGGGCTGTACAGGTGCTTCAGGTAGGCTTCGGCGATCTGCTCGTTGCCTTTTTTCTCGGCGTTCTTGTCGACCACGGCAACCGGCGGCTCGGCGAGGATCGACAGCGAAGGCACGACGATGTCGAACTTGTCGGCGCCGCCATCTTCTTTCAGTGCCAGGAACGCTTCGTTTTCCCAGGCCAGCAACACGTCACCCTGACCGTTGTTGACGAAGGTAATGGTCGAACCGCGTGCACCGGTGTCGAGAATCGGCACGTGCTTGAACAGGGTCTGCACATATTCTTTGGCTTTGGCTTCGTCACCGCCGTTGGCTTTCAGGCCGTAGGCCCATGCGGCGAGGAAGTTCCAGCGCGCACCGCCGGAGGTTTTCGGGTTCGGGGTGATCACCGAGACGTCGTTCTTGACCAGATCGCCCCAGTCCTTGATGCCTTTCGGGTTGCCCTTGCGCACCAGGAAGACGATGGTCGAGGTGTACGGCGTGCTCGCTTCCGGCAGACGCTTCTGCCAGTCGGCGGGCAGGGTCTTGCCGAGTTTGGCGATTTCGTCGATGTCGCCGGCCAGCGCCAGGGTCACTACGTCGGCACGCAGACCGTCGATCACCGCACGGCCCTGCTTGCCCGAACCGCCATGGGATTGCTGGATTTTCACGGTGTCGCCGGCGTGATCTTTCTGCCAGAACTTGATGAATTCAGCGTTGTAGTCCTGATACAGCTCGCGCGTCGGGTCATACGACACGTTGAGCAGTTCGTAATCCTTGGCAACCGCGGAACCGGCAAACACAGCACTGGCCAGGGCGGCCAAAGCGTAACGGCGAATCGACGACATGGTGAAAGCTCCTGGAATTCTGGGTGGTGGCTTTTTCTTATGTATTTCGGGAATCGTGTTGTCGGTTCAAAGATTGCAGCCTTCGACAGCTCCTACGCACAGCCCCCTGTAGGAGCTGCCGCAGGCTGCGATCTTTTAGCCCGGTTGTTTGCCCGGTTGCTGCAAACGGAATTTCTCTTTGCGTTCGATCTGCACGACCTGGGCGTTGTGCACAGTGATCTCCACCGCGCCGAAACGCAGATCGCGCAGAGCGCTCTGGATTTCACGCAAGATGGTGGTTTCGTCCTGACCGTCAACGCTGCGAAGGGATGCGCTCATGGTGCTGCTCCTTTGAATGGGATTTGCCTGGCAGTGGGCGGCACTGCGTTCGGCGTGGGAGCAATATAAGAGAGGCGCAGATATTCTTAAAAAGACTATTTAAGAATGTTTATATAACTGAAAAACTGATCGTTCCCACGCTCCGCGTGGGAATGCAGCCGGCGGCGCTCTGCGCTGCGATTTTGGGCCGACGCAGAGCGCCCCTTTGCTGAGCGCAGGAACAAGTTTGCCCCTGTCTTAGCTAACCACCGGAGTTCTCGCCCAATCAATCTCCTGCGCCGGAGCCGGTCGCCCAAACCAGTAGCCCTGCCCCAGATCACATTCCTGCTCAAGCAGAAACGCCGCCTGCTCAACCTGCTCGATGCCCTCGGCATGCACCTGCATGCCCATGCTTCGGGCCAGCGCGATGATCACCCGGACAATCGCCACGTCATCCTCATCCCACGGCAACCCGGCAACGAAACCCTGATCGATCTTCAGCTTCTGCACTGGCAAGCGCTTGAGTCGCAGCAGTGACGAGTAACCCGTGCCGAAATCATCGATGGCCAGGCGAATACCCAATTCGCGCAAACGGTGCATCTGCTCCAGCGCGACTTCCGGATCATCCATCACTGCACTTTCAGTGACTTCCAGCTCCAGATATGCCGGATCCAGTCCGGTGTCGTGCAGCACCTGCGCCACCTGCTGGTACAACTCGCGCCGGGCAAACAGCCGCGACGAGACATTCACTGCGACAAACGACAACACCACTCCGGCCTGCCGCCATTGGCACATTTGCCGACACGCCTGCTGCATGACCCAGGCGTCGATTTCAGCGATCAAACCGGTGCGTTCGGCAATCGGGATGAACTCCGCAGGCGAGACCAGACCGCGTTGCGGATGCTGCCAGCGCACCAACGCTTCAACGCCAATCAAGCGACTGGTTTTCAAGTCATGCACCGGTTGGTAATAAACCCGCAGTTCCTGCTGCTCCAGCGCCCGGCGCAACTCGAATGCGATCTCCACACGTTGCTGGGCGTGGGCGGTGAGTTCTTCGGTATACAAGGCATAACCGTTGCGGCCGCTGCTCTTGGCCTTGAACAGCGCCGCATCGGCATTGCGCAACAGTTGCTCGGCGCTTAGCGCGTCGCTGGGGAACAGGCTGATGCCGAGGCTGGCGTTGATGAACAACTGATTGCCATCAATGCTGAACGGCTCCTTCAGCGCATCGAGAATCCGTTGTGCCAGCGCCGCTGCCTGCACCGGCTGTGGACAACTCTCTGCCAACACCGCGAACTCGTCGCCGCCCAGGCGCGCCAGGGTGATACCGGGGCCAAACAGTTCTTGCAGGCGCGCCGCGACTGCCTTGAGCAAGCGATCGCCGACGTTATGGCCAAGGCTGTCGTTGATCATTTTGAAATGATCGAGATCGAGCATCAGTAACGCGCAGCCGCGCTTGTGGATCTGCGCCGAAGCCAGCGCCTGCTCGGCGCGGTCGCTGAACAGCAGGCGATTGGGCAGATCGGTCAGCGGATCGTGGTGCGCCAGGTGTTTGAGTTCATGCTCGGAATCCTTGATGGCGCTGATATCGGAAAACACCGCAACGTAATGGCTGAGCCGGCCCTGATCATCGTGAATGACCCGGATGGTTTGCCACTGTGGATAAATCTCGCCGCTCTTACGCCGATTCCAGATCTCGCCACTCCACTCGCCCTGCGACTCCAGGGTGGCGAACATCGCTTGGTAGAACCCCGGCGGATGGTGACCGGACTTGAACAAGCTCGGCTGCTGCCCGAGGACTTCTTCACGCTGATAACCGGTGATCTCGATAAACGCCCGATTGACGTGCACGATCAGCCCTTGGTGGTTGGTGACCAACACCCCTTCGCGGGTGCAATCGAAAACGGCCGCCGCTTGACGCAGGCGTTCGCGATCAGCGTGGCGCTCGCGCAACCGCGCACCGATTCCGAGAAACTCGCACAAGCGCGCCCGCGCCAGAAAGATCAGCCCGGCGCTGAGCGCCGCAAACACGTAACCGTTGATCAGTTGCCATCGGGCAAGATCGACGGAGTTATCGAAGAAATTGTTTAATAAATGATCAGTTCCCTGCAGCCAGACAACCGCAAGTACGAGATAGAGCAGCGCTGCACGCAAAGCATCGCGGTAAGTGGCACGCATTCGGCTGTCCATGTCCCTACAAAAAGGTTGGAATTATAGGTCAAGAAACATCCAGCGACTCTTATCTGAAAGGGCGACTGGTTTTATCTGTGTGCTTGGTGATAATGCAACGGCTGTTTTTATCTTTATCGAGGGCCCTATAGCCTATGTGGTACGAAGGTTTTCTTGGCTTGTCGGCCTGGTCTCTGGTCGCAGTCACCCTGCTGATGACCCACGTGACGATTGTCGCCGTCACGGTCTATCTGCACCGCTACTCGGCCCATCGCTCGCTGGAGCTGAATGCCGGCCTGAAGCACTTTTTCCGTTTCTGGCTGTGGCTGACCACGGCGCAGAACACCCGCGAGTGGACCGCCATCCACCGTAAGCATCACGCCAAGTGCGAAACCGAAGATGACCCGCACAGTCCGGTCATCAAAGGCCTTTCCATCGTGCTGCGCACCGGCGCCGAGCTGTATCGTGCCGAAGCGCAGAACCCGGAAACCCTGCGCATCTACGGCAAGAACTGCCCCGAAGACTGGATCGAACGCAACGTCTACAGCCGCTACCCGCTGTTGGGCGTGGCGATCATGGGCGTTATCGACCTGCTACTGTTCGGCACCATCGGCATCACCATCTGGGCGATCCAGATGATGTGGATCCCGGTGTGGGCCGCTGGCGTGATCAATGGCCTGGGCCATGCCGTCGGCTATCGCAACTTCGAATGCCGCGACGCGGCGACCAATCTGGTGCCTTGGGGCATCCTGATCGGCGGTGAAGAACTGCACAACAACCACCACACCTACCCTAACTCGGCCAAGCTCTCGGTGAAAAAGTGGGAGTTCGACCTCGGTTGGGCGTGGATCAAAGTCTTCTGTTTCCTGCGTCTGGCCAAGGTTCAGCGTGTCGCGCCGATCGCCCACCGTGTCGAAGGCAAGGGCAATCTGGACATGGACACCGCCATGGCCATCCTCAACAACCGCTTCCAGATCATGGCCCAGTACCGCAAGCTGGTAATCGGCCCGCTGGTCAAGCAAGAGCTGGCCAAGGTCGATCATTCGGTGCGTCACCAGTTCCACCGTGCCAAACGCCTGCTGTCGCGGGAAACCAGCCTGCTGGAAGATCGTCATCACTTGCGCATCCAGACCATGCTCGAGCACAGCCAGGCACTGAAGGTAATTTACGAAAAACGCCTGGCCCTGCAGCAGATCTGGGTCAAGACCAGTGCAAATGGCCACGACATGCTCGCGGCCATCAAAGAGTGGATTCACGAGGCAGAAGCCAGCGGCATCCAGTCCCTGCGCGAATTTGCTGATCAGTTGAAAACCTACTCGTTGCGTCCTGCCGCGGTCTGAGACCGTTGATCGGTGCACCCGGCTCCCGGGTGCACCCTTCGGAACTTCGCCAAAAATCGCCTATCTCAAAGACACTTCGCCATCCCGGCGGGCTGTATTGTGGCCGTTGTCGAATTGCGGCACGTCCTTTGAGATCTGTGCCGATGGTCAACAACAATCAAAAAGACTCATCCTTCCCGCAGTGGCCCGAAGCCGCGCAAACCCTTATGGCGTTGATGCACGCCCAAGGTGAAGTCGCTCGTCTGAGCGAACGCGAGCAGCTGTTCAGCTCCTTGCTGGTCAGCGTCAACGCCGTGCTCTGGGCCTTCAACTGGGAAACCCGGCAGGTGCTGTACGTCAGCCCCGCCTATGAACGGATTTTCGGCCGTTCTGCTGGCCTGCTGCTCGCCGACTACAACCAGTGGCGCGACAGCATCTACCCCGACGATCTCGACTACGCCGAACGCAGCCTCGCCGAAGTGCTGCATAAAGGCGCGGTGGAAGATCGCGAATACCGGATCATCGCCGCCGACGGCCAGGTGCGCTGGCTCAGCGACAAATGCTTCATCAACCGTCAGGACGAACCCGGTCAGCCGGTGATCATCGTCGGCATCGCCGAAGACATTACTGACAAGAAGCAGATGGAAACCGAGCTGCACCGTTTGGCGACTACCGACGTGCTGACACAAAGCAGCAATCGCCGGCACTTCTTCGAGTGCGCCAATCGCGAGTTCGAAGTAGCGCGGGTGCAGGGCGCGCAAATGGCCTTTCTGCTGCTGGATATCGATGACTTCAAAATGATCAACGACACCTACGGTCATCCCGAAGGCGACAACGTGTTGCAGCGGATTGCCGAGTGCGGGCGCGGGTCATTACGTCGAGGAGATCTGTTCGGGCGGATTGGCGGCGAAGAGTTTGCAGCGGTATTTCCCGGTTGTGCGCCGGACATGGCCATGCAAGTGGCGGAACGGCTGCAGCAGGAGATTCAACGGTTGAGTTTCAGCCATGATGGCCAGACGTTCGGTATCACCGTCAGCCAGGGGTTGACCAGTCTGACCGAGACCGACGACAGCCTCGACAGCCTGTTCGCCCGCGCGGATGCGGCGATGTATGAGGCCAAGCGACAGGGCAAGAACCGCATCATTTCTGCCTGACCCGTATCTCAGCTACACAGAGATCCATTGTAGGAGTGAGCCTGCTCGCGATGCTGAGTGTCAAACGAACCGTTGGTGTCTGACACTCAGCATCGCGAGCAGGCTCACTCCTACAGGGGTTTGCGTAAGTCAGGTTATTTGCGCATCCGCATCAATTCCGGCAAGCCAATCTTCAGCAACCGCGCCGTGCGACTCTTCGCCAGTTCCTCAACGCCTTCATGCTCGGTCAGATGCGCCATCTGCGCTGCCATGTTCATCACCAACGCCTCACGGGAATACACCCCGCCGCCGAGTTGGTAGACCGACGCAATCAGCTCCCGCAATTCCAGCGGCAGGCGCCATCGGGTACGCAACGCCGAACCATAAGCCGCGCCAAACTCGGCCAGCGCGTCGCCCACCTCCTCCCACTCATCCAGCTCTCCGCCGGCCTGCTTCCACTCCTGCAGACAACGCAGCAACGCCAGATCACCCAGGCGATGCAGCATGCCCGCGCAGTAACAGCGTTCCTGATCGAGATCGAGCAGCCGCGCGAGGGTGCGCGCATATTCAGCGGTGTGCAGCGACAACCCCCAGTAACGTTCGGCATAGTCCGCCAAACATGGATCGCTGAGCCTGGCGCTACGCTTGAGTGCCAGCCCCAGAATCAGGTTCATGCTCTGCCCGGTGCCCAGCCGATGCAGGGCCTGCGCCAGTGTCTGCACCGGCGCGCCATGGTGCTGCGCCGCGCTGTTGGCCGCAGCGATCAGCACCGCCGTGATTTGTGGGTCGGTCTTGATCTCATCTTCCAACAGCTTCAGATCGAGGCCATTGGGATTGAGGCTGCGCTTCACCGCCACCTGCACATCGGTCATCAACGGCGCACCGTCAGCCTGCTCACGACGTCGCTCGAGAAACACCGACAAGGTCATGCCCGGCGCCAATGCCGGTACTTCACAGAAAACCTCTTCACCGGCATTCAGCAGCAAGCCCTGCAAACGCTCGGTCAGGCTTTCCATGTTCAGTGGTTTGGTCAGATAGGCCGTTGGTGCCAACGGAAGCGCTTCGCGCACGCTGGCGCTGTCGTTGCGGCTGCTCATCAGGATGAACGGCAACGGCGGATTGCGTTTGCGCTGGCGCACGCTGCGCAGCACGCTCAAACCATCGATGCCGGGCAACTCCCAATCAACGATCGCCAGGTCATACGGCACTTCACTGAGCAATGACAGGGCTTGCTGCCCGTCGGCGCACAAGTCTATCCGCGCATCGCAACGCACGTTCAGGAGCACTTGTTTGAGCAGGTCCCGGGACCACGGATCGGCCTCGGCAATCAGCACTCGGGGTACGGCGGGTAAATCAACGGCAGTCATGCGCGCTCTCCCTTGCAATGCCTGAACCTTAGCCAATGCTGGCCATTCGATACAGCGCTAAAGCAATTGATAGGTTCACGGGGCGAAAAAAACCCGCCGAAGCGGGTTTTTTTGTCTATCCGATCACACAGTGCGCGGCTTACAGCTCCGAGAAGCACTCTTCGATGATCGCCAGACCTTTGTCCAGTTGCTCGTCCGGCGAGGTCAGCGGTACGAGGACGCGCAGAACGTTGCCGTAGGTGCCGCAGGACAGCAGGATCAGGCCCTTGTCGCGCGCCTTGGCCACAACGGACGCTACAGCGGCGGCGTTCGGCTTGTGGCTGTCGCCGTTTTCGAACAGCTCGACCGCGATCATCGCGCCCAGGGCACGGACTTCGCCGATCACCGGATAATTGGCCTGGATAGCTTTCAGGCCAGTAACCAGACGCTCGCCGACAGCCTTGCAGCGGTCCAGCAGTTGCTCTTCTTCGAACACTTCCATCACCGCCAGCGCAGCGGCGCAAGCGATCGGGCTACCGGCGTAAGTGCCGCCCAGGCCACCCGGGGCGATGGCGTCCATGTATTCGGCCTTGCCGCACACACCGGCCAGCGGGAAGCCGCCTGCGATGGATTTGGCGAAGGTGGTCAGGTCGGCAGCAACGCCCATCTGCTCCATGGCGAAGAAGGTGCCGGTACGGCCAGCGCCAGTCTGTACTTCGTCAGCGATCAGCAGGATGCCGTGCTGGTCGCACAGGGCACGCAGACGCTTCATGAACTCTTTCGGCGCAACGTAGAAACCACCTTCACCCTGCACAGGTTCGATGATGATCGCGGCGATGTCTTTCGGCTCAGCGTCGTTCTTGAAGATGCGTTCGATGGAAGCGATCGAATCATCGATGCTCACGCCGTGCAGTTCGTTCGGGTACAGCGCGCGGAAGATGCCGCCTGGCATCAGGCCCATGCCGGCCGAGTACGGCACGACTTTACCGGTCAGGCCCAAGGTCATCATGGTGCGACCGTGGTAAGCGCCGGTGAAGGCGATCACGCCAGCGCGGCCAGTGGCGGCACGGGCGATTTTCACGGCGTTTTCAACGGCTTCGGAACCGGTGGTGACCAGCAGGGTTTTCTTGGCGAAATCACCTGGCACCTTGGCGTTGATTTTCTCGCAAAGCTCAACGTACGGCTCGTAAGCCAGTACCTGGAAGCAGGTGTGAGTCAGCTTGTTCAGCTGTTCGGTCACGGCGGCGATGATTTTCGGGTGCACGTGGCCGGTGTTCAGTACCGCGATACCGCCGGCGAAGTCGATGAATTCACGACCTTCAACATCAGTCACGGTGGCGTTCTTCGCCGATTCAGCGAAGATCGGGTGAATCTGGCCGACACCACGTGGAACAGCTGCGGTACGACGGGCCATCAGTTCAGCGTTAGTCTTGCTCATTACAGTCCTCATTCGCCGCTCATCGGGCGGCGTGGTTCAAGGATTAGCGGGAGAAATCGACGGTGGCAGCATGCGATGATCGACTGCCACGGCGTTCCTGGCCGCAGAGAAAATTCCGGTTTGAAACGACGCAAAGGGACAGCGCTCTCGTGCCCTTTGCGTTTGCAGCGGTCTCTTACAGGGCTTAGATGCCCAGGCAGAGGTATTTGATTTCCAGGTAATCTTCGATGCCGTACTTGGAGCCTTCACGGCCCAGGCCCGAGGCCTTGATGCCGCCGAACGGCGCGACTTCGTTGGAGATCAGCCCGGTGTTGACGCCGACCATGCCGTATTCCAGCGCTTCCGCGACGCGGAACACACGACCGAGATCACGAGCGTAGAAGTAAGAGGCCAGACCGAACTCGGTGTCGTTGGACATCGCGATCACTTCGGCTTCATCTTTGAAGCGGAACAGCGGCGCCAGCGGACCGAAGGTTTCTTCCTTGGCCACAGCGGCGTTTTTCGGCACGTTGGTGAGGATGGTCGGCTCGAAGAAGTTACCTTCCATTGGCTTGCCGCCAGCCAGCACGGTGGCGCCTTTGGCTACGGCGTCAGCAATGTGCTCTTGCACCTTGGCCACGGCTTTTTCGTCGATCAGTGGGCCAGTGGTGGTGCCGTCTTCCAGACCGTTGCCGATCTTCAGTTTCGCCACCGCCACTTTCAGCTTCTCGGCGAACGCGTCGTAGACCGAATCCTGAATGTACAGACGGTTGGCGCAGACGCAGGTCTGGCCGTTGTTGCGGTACTTGGAAATGATCGCGCCTTCGACGGCCTTATCCAGGTCCGCGTCGTCGAACACGATGAACGGCGCGTTGCCGCCCAGTTCCAGCGAGACTTTCTTGATGTCCTTGGCGCATTCCGACATCAGTTGACGACCGATTTCGGTCGAACCGGTGAAGGACAGTTTGCGCACAATCGGGTTGCTGGTCAGCTCGCTGCCGATGTCGCCAGCGCTGCCGGAGACCACGCTGAACACGCCCGCAGGAATACCCGCGCGCTGGGCCAGTTCGGCCAACGCGAAAGCGGAAAACGGAGTTTGCGAAGCAGGCTTGAGCACCATGGTGCAACCGGCAGCCAGTGCTGGACCGGCCTTACGGGTGATCATCGCCGCCGGGAAGTTCCACGGGGTGATCGCGGCGGTCACGCCGATTGGCTGCTTGATCACGATCAGGCGTTTGTCTGGCTGGTGGCCCGGAATCACGTCACCGTAGATGCGCTTGGCTTCTTCGGCGAACCACTCGATGAACGAAGCGGCGTAAACGATTTCGCCCTTGGCTTCGGCCAGCGGCTTGCCCTGTTCGAGGGTCATCAGGCGTGCGAGGTCGTCCTGGTTCTCGATCATCAGTTCGAACCAGCGACGCAGCTTGCCGGCACGCTCTTTGGCGGTCAGGGCACGCCAGGCCGGCAGCGCCTTGTCAGCAGCTTCGATGGCACGGCGGGTTTCGGCAGCGCCCATTTTTGGCACGGTACCGAGGATTTCGCCGGTGGCCGGGTTGTTGACCTTGATCGTCTGACCGTTGTCCGCATCGACCCAAGCGCCATCAATGAAGGCTTGCTGGCGGAACAACAGGGTGTCTTTAAGCTGCATGTCGGCTTTCCTTAACAGCACCGCGGCCTGCGCGGAGCAAATTATGATTGTAGAAAGGCGCCTCGCAAGGCTGCCGTCAGGGAAATCAGTGACCGGGCGTGGCGCATCAACCGTGCACGATTCGAAACACCGGCGCTTCAACGCCCGGTCAACGAGCGTTTGAAATCTCAAACGGATCGTAGGATCAAAGGGGTTAAAGGACAATAGGTCGTTCGAAAAAAAGAACAAAAACGGCGTATTTGTGGAATTTTTCAGATCAACGAGCCAAAAGCCTCAGCCGCAGCAAAACCATAGAACAGTCCCACGAAAGCGCCAAGCGAGGGTTTTGCAGGACGTTACCGCTTTATGGAATACCGCGATTTGCGCGGACACGCGCACTGACAATACCCGCCAAAACCCGGCATGGACGCCCCGAGTCGACCTAGGTATGATGTCGCCCGCTGCACCAGTAGCTCAGCTGGATAGAGTACTGCCCTCCGAAGGCAGGGGTCGTGGGTTCGAATCCCGCCTGGTGCACCATTGATTTAAACGAGAAAGCCCCGGACTGTGATGGTCCGGGGCTTTTTTGTGGGTGAAGTAAATGGACCGGAACGACGTTACTCCGTCGTCCAGTCGAACTCGTCGTAATCATCGTCATCGTCATCCTCTTCCTCCTCAACCTCTTCAAAAGCGTCGTCTTCATCAACGACATCCTCTTCCGGCTGATTCAGCAGAAATTCCTTACGCGTCTCGGTAATCGCTCGCCGCATCTCTTCGCCCTTCTCCGGGCAGTTGAGCAGTTGGGCGATGCGGTCAATTTTTGCTGCCACGTTGTCCTCCAGCGCATCGGCAATGCCCCGATAGTGCGCGTTTTTGCGGGGCAATGCCAAATGGCTGAGGGGTCAGGCGGTCATTTTTTCTGCAGCTGTTGGAGTCGGGCGTCGAGATCGGCGTTCGGGTAGCGTTTGTGCAGGTTGTTGAACAGCCTGTCGGCGGCTTGCGATTGGCCGGATTCGCGTAGGCGCAGGACTTCGCGCAGTTGTGCGTCGAGGCCGTTGGCCGGGGCGGTGGCGCGTTTGCTGAATTTGGCTTCATCGGCGCTGATGGCTTGATCTTGCATCGGCGCGGCCATTTCCATCATCGGCGCAGGTGCCGGCATGGCGCCGGCCGGAGCGGACAATCGGTGCAGTTGCGCTGAATCCGTGTCGGTCATCGGTACGGCAAGTTTGGGGGCTGGGGCGTAGTCGTAATGACGCAGCGGCTCAGGAGCGCGCTGTACCAGTGACAACATCAATGCCACGCCGACGAGGCTGGCGAATGCAACCTGCCAGCGTGGTTTGCGACATAAATCCGCCCAGCGTTGCCACAGGCTTGGTTTCGGCGCAGGGGTTTGACGCTGCGCAGCGTTGAGGATGAACGCATCCAGATGCGCTGGCGGTTCAGCGTTGTGCTGTTCGCGAACATGTTTAATCACCGAATCTTCCGGTGTCTGGCGGGCGTCAGTCATGTCAGTACCTCCTCGGCCAGCAGCCGACGCAGTTTTTGCTGGGCGTAGCGCAAGCGGCTTTTGACGGTTTCCAGCGGTGTTTCGGTGAGGCTGGCGATTTGTGCCAGGTCGAGGTCGCCGTGGGCGCGCAGCAAAAACACCTCGCGCTGGTCGGCAGGCAGGGTTTGCAGGGCGCTTTCCAGGCGCTGGCTGTCTCGACTGAGGCTGAGCAGCTGTTCGGGATCATTTGCCTCATCGCTGACCGCGTGATTTTGCTCGTCGTAGCTGTCGTGCAACGGTTGCCGGGCGCCGTGTTTGCGCCAGTGGTCGATCAGGCGATTACGGGCAATCTGGAACAACCACGTACGAAATGTCGCCCGCCCTTGTGGCTGACTGCTGCTGCGGATCAGGCTCAGCCAGGTTTCCTGAAACACCTCGTCGGCCAGTTCCGGTTTGCCGCTCAATCCGAGCAGAAACCGATACAGGCCTTGGCGATGACGCGCGTACAAGGTCTCGAACGCCGCGCTGTCGCCCTCGCGATAACGCGCCAGCAGCGATTCATCGCTGCTGGCGGTTGAGCTGTCTGCCGAGGCAAACAGCTGACTGATGAAGCCTTTCAGACGACTCACTTATTCGATCCGTTGTTCAGTGGCCAACGCGTTCGATGCGGTTGAACTGCGCAAGCTCTGCGCCAATTCGACCAGTTGCACAAACTCATTGCGCAGACCAAAGCGATCATCGCCACGAGCGCCGCGAGCCAGTGCTTCGGTGTCTTTCAGGCTGAAGTCGCCGGTATAGCGAGCGTCCTTGAGTTGTTGGGAAAACGCGGCGACGGCAGCGGCAAAGCGCAGGTCTTCGCTGGCAGTTACAACCTGATTGGCGATGGGCCGTTCGATCAGCAGACTTTTCCCACCTTCGGCACGCTGATAACGCACACGCAGCATTGCTAATTCTCCGCTCTTTGCCGAAACAACAGCGTCGGATTTGCCGTAACGCAGCGGCTCCAGCCAGCCCTGCTCGCCCGCCGGAACAATTTCGTACAGCGCGGTCACCGTGTGTCCTGCGCCGATTTCGCCGGCATCGACTTTGTCATTACTGAAGTCCTCACGCTTCAACGCACGGTTCTCGTAGCCGAGCAGGCGATATTCGCTGACCTGCGCCGGGTTGAATTCCACCTGCAGTTTGACGTTTTGCGCCACCACGGCGAGGGTCGAACTCAACTGATCCACCAATACTTTGCGTGCCTCGCGCAGGTTGTCGATATAGGCGTAGTTACCATCGCCAGCGTCGGCCAGTTGTTCCATCAAGTGTTCATTGTAGTTATCCACACCGAAACCCAGGGTCGTCAGCGAAATCCCGCTTTTGCGTTTATCCACAGCCATTTGCTTGAGGCTGTCGAAGTCGCTGACGCCGACATTGAAGTCACCATCAGTGGCCAGGAGGATGCGGTTGATGCCTTTGGGGATGAAGGCCTGCTGCGCCATTTGGTAGGCCAGTTCGATACCCGAGGCGCCAGCGGTCGAGCCACCGGCGGTCAATTGCTCGATGGCTGTACGAATTTTCGCTTTCTCGCGTCCGGAGGTCGGCTCCAGTACCACTCTCGATTCGCCGGCATACACCACCAACGAAACGCGATCCTGATCACGCAACTGATCGACCAGTAATTTCAGCGTGCTTTTGACCATCGGCAGGCCTTCGCGGCGATCCATCGAGCCGGACACGTCGACCAGAAATACCAGATTGGCCGGGGCCAGTTCCGCCACGGCTCGGTCGGAGGCCTTGATGCCGATGCGCAGCAAGCGCGTGTGCGGGTTCCACGGTGAAGCGGCCAGTTCGGTGGTCACGCCGAAGGGCGAGCCATCACTGGGCAGCGCGTAGTCGTAGGGGAAGTAATTGACCATTTCCTCCAGCCTCACCGCGCCTTCCGGCGGCAGTCGGCCCTGATTGAGCAAGCGCCGGACGTTGGCATAAGCGCCCGTATCGACGTCGGCGCTGAAAGTCGAAACCGGTGCCTCGGCGACGCTGTGGATCGGGTTATCGGCCAACGTCTGATACTGCTCGCGCTGCTCGTCGCGATAGCTCTGTGGATAACTTTCACTCAACGGCATCGGCGCGCTGCCCGCATTGGGCATCCTGTACAGCGCGCGTTTGGCCATTGAGCTGTCAGCCATCACGGCTTCCTGTTGAACCAGCACCTCAGGCTGCGCCGGCGCTGGCACAGCAGCGGAATCGGGTGTGGACGAAGCACCGCAACCGGCGAGCGCCAGCAGCACACCAACCGCAACAGGACGCAAAAGAGAATGAGACATGGGGGCTGACCTCGGGATGAAATTGATCATTCATCCACTGAGACGGGCAGCCCTTTCAGTTCGGGTTAAACGCCGCTAAAAATATTTTCAGCGGTGATAACGCCGCACCGCACTGCTGTTGCGCAGCACATGGCCTTTGATTTTTTCCATCAGCTCGGCGCGGGTCAGACCGGCGGGCAAGGCGTCCGGGGCCAGATCCAGCGCGTAGATCTGGATGATGTAGTGGTGCGCACTGTCGCCCACTGGCGGGCACGGCCCCATGTAATGGGTGTTGCCCTTGCTGTTGGTGCCGCCGAGACCTTCGAGCGCGGATTTGGCACCGACGCCCGCTGCAATCTGGTGCGTGGTGGCTTTGATGCCGTAATGAATCCAGTGATCGACGCCCAGGCCTTTCTGGCCATCCGGGTCGTGCATGACGATCGCGTAGCTCTGGGTGCCGACAGGTCCAGCGTTCCAGCTCAGCGCTGGCGACTGGTTCTTGCCGCCGCAGCCGGGTGCATCGCTGGCCGCTGCCGAGGTGAACAGGCGGTTATCGGAAACACCCGGGATGTTCAGGGTGAAACGCTCCTGGGCCTGCGCCGGAAACTGCACGCAAAGGGTGACGGCGAGAGCCGCCAGCCATGGGTTGAGAGAGGTCAATCGGGTCATTCCGGGAGCACCTTGTGCAGTTGGGCCGTCGTCGGCTTGCAAACTATAGCTGTACCGTTCGCGCCGTGGCAGTAGCAAATGGCTGAACCTCGCACTACCGCGCAAACTCACAAGAGAAATGCCCGTGAGGAAGCCGATCATGCCAGTGCACCGTGTCGCCCGTATCGCCGATGTCCCAGAAGACCGTGGCCTGCAAGTTGAAATCGGCGCGTGCAAGATCGTGCTGCTGCGCGCCGGTGGGCAATTACGTGCCTATCAGGGCGAATGCCCACATGCCGGCGCACCGCTGGCTGACGGTGCGTTGTGTCACGGACGGCTGATTTGCCCTTGGCACAAGGCTGCGTTTCGCGCCGAGGATGGTGCGTTGTGCGAGCCCCCGGCGCTCGACAGCCTCAAGCGCTATCCGCTGGAGCTGCGTGGCGACGAGGTTTGGGTCGATGATCAGCCGTTGCCCGACCCGCATACGCCGCCGGCGGACGATTCGCGCACTTTCGTGATTGTCGGTGCCGGCGCGGCAGGTACAGCGTGCGCGGCGGCGTTGCGGGAAAAGGGTTTCGGTGGCCGGATCGTGATGATCGATCACGAGCCGGGGGCGGGTTACGACCGTACGGTGCTGAGCAAATTTGTCCTTGCCGGGGAGATGCCCCCGCAAGAAATACCGCCGCTGCGTGAGGATGATTTCTATAAAGACCAGCGCATTGAACGCCAACAAGGCGAAATCAGCGCAATCGACGCTCCGAACAAAACCCTGCACCTTATCGACGGCCAGACGCTGAGTTATGACGCGGCGGTGCTCGCCACTGGCGGCGAGCCCAATCCGCTGGATTTACCCGGCGCAGATCTTCCGCAGGTATTCGTGCTGCGCTCAAAAGCTCAGGCAGAACGGATCATGCACGCTGCCAGAGAGGAGCAACGTGCGGTGATCATCGGCGACAGCTTCATCGCCCTCGAATGTGCGTCGGCCCTGCGCCAGTATGGTCTCGATGTCACGGTGCTGGCTCGCCACGCGATTCCCTTCGCTGCGCAATTCGGTGAAGCCGTGGGCAAAGCGATTCGCGCGCTGCACGAACAGAACGGGGTGAAGTTCATCACCGAACACGCAGCCACCGAGATCATCGGCGAAGGCAAAGTCGAGGCCGTATTGCTGGACAATGGCCTGCGTCTTTCGGCGGATCTGGTGCTGGCCGGGGTCGGCGTGCACCCGGCCACCGAGGCCTTCGCGTCACTGCCGAGGGAAAAAGATCAGTCACTGCGCGTCGATGACGGCATGCGCGTTACGGACGGCCTGTGGGCGATCGGCGACATCGCCACCTTCCCGCTGAACGGCCAGTTGCAGCGTATCGAACACTGGCGCCTGGCCCAGCAACACGCACGCATCGCCGCGGCCAATATGCTCGGTGGCGAAGAACATTACCTCGACGTGCCGTTTTTCTGGACCTGGCACTTCGGCAAGAATTACGACTACCTCGGCCACGCCGAACACTGGGATGAGGTGGAGTTTCTCGGCGAACCCGAAAATCCGCCCTTTATCGGTCTGTTCGGCAGAAACGGTGTGCTGGTCGCTGCAGTCGCCTGCGAAAAGGAACGTGCAATGGCGCTGTTGGCCGAACGGATGAAGCAACCGCTGGCAATGGAAGAGGCCTGGACATTGATCCGCGATTACGCTTGATCGTTCCCACGCTCTGCGTGGGAATGCAGCCCGTGACGCTCCGCGTCACTGGACGCAGAGCGTCCCTAGAGGCATTTCCACGCGGAGCGTGGGAACGATTAGTTAACGGGGAAGGGGTTCGCGATTATCGTCATCTTCAGCATGCAGAAAGATCACCCGCGGATGCTCCAGTGGTGCCAGCGGCGGTGGCAATTCCTGCGGATGAACCGGCCAGAAATGTGTCACCACATGGCTGATGTCACCCTCCTGATCGTTATGAATGGTCATCACCCCAGGCGTGCGCAGTTTCTGAAAGCGGTCATCGCAGAGTTTGAAACTCTTGCTCAGCCCTTCATCGTCAATCACCGGCGATGGCAAGCGGCGCTGGGCGAAGCTGCGGCTTTTGCGCTGCTGATAGCGCGCCCAGGAAATCAGAATCACCGCGTTGACCAAGGCAATCCACAGATAAATCTGCAAGGTGCCCAGCGCGTCGAACGCCGATTTATCAAGCAGCGGCCCGCCCGCGTGAGTTTCAATAAGCGGCCACAAGCCACGGATCAGCAGAAACAGCAGGCCAACCCAGGCAATGACCGTAAGGATCACGTCGATCACGACCAGAAAGGGCCGCTGGCGGGTCCGGATGATTTTCATTTGATTACCTCCTCTTCGTCGTCGCCGATCGGTTTGATGCCCCGATCAGGACTGACCCAACGCGCACGTTTCTGATGTTGACCGAACAGCACTTTGGGGAAGCTGACCAACGTGGTCAGCAGGCTGATAAGCCAGAACACCAACGGATACCAGACCACCCAGAACATCGTGCGGCCCAATCCCGGCTCATAGCGCCGATCGATGACGATGCTTACCGCGAACTGCACCAGACAGACGAACGCCAGCAACAAACCGGTAAATGCCGGTGGCATCAGGTGATCCACTGCGATCGCCTCGGGCATGACCACAAACTTGCCGACGCCCCAGAAGATTACCGACAACAAGAAGGTGAACGCCCAACCGGTCGACAGGCAGTATTCGAACAGCAGCGGCCACAGGTAACGGTGACGGTACTGCCAGATGCCACGGATGTTCTTGAACAGCACTTCGGCGCCGCCCTGTGCCCAGCGCAGTCGTTGCTTCCACAGACCGCCGAGGGTTTCCGGCATGAGGATCCAGCACAGCGCGCGCGGCTCGTAGAAGATGCTCCAGTGGTCGAGTTGCAGCTTCCAGCTGATATCGATGTCTTCGGTGATCATGTCCGGGCTCCAGTAACCGACGCGGTTCAACGCGGTACGGCGGAACGCGACGATCACCCCGGAGACGGTAAAAATCCGCCCGAATACCCGTTGCGTGCGCTTGATCAAGCCGATGATGGATGAGAACTCACCGACCTGCACCCGCCCGACCAGCGTCGAGCGCGTTCGGATCCGCGGGTTACCGGTCACCGCGCCAAGGCGTGCGTTATCCAGCATCGGTGCGACCAGATAGGCTGCGGTGTTCGGCGCCAGCAGCGCATCACCGTCGATGCATACCAGATACTCACTGCGCGCTGCGATAGCGCCCATGCGCAAGGCGACGGCTTTGCCCTGGTTTTCCGCCAGGTGCAGCACGCGCAGGCGCGGATCTTCCTTGGCCAGCGCATCCAGCACTTGCGCGGTGTTGTCCTTCGAGCCGTCGTTGATCGCGATAACTTCGATGTTCGGATAATGCTGGGCCAGCGCCGCGTGGATCGTATCGGCGGCATTGTCGCCTTCGTTGTAGCAAGGGATCAGGATCGAGATCAGCGGCTCGCCTTCCAGTGGCGGTGGCAGGGTGTCGTCCTGCCACGGCCAGTGGCGTTCCCAGTGCAGCCAGAAGTACAGGCCGCCGGCAATCCACAACCCGGACATGAACAGCGGGTAGAAGAACACGAAGTCCATCAGGAACTGCCCGGTGACCAGGAAGATCAGCCCCAGCGGCACGCCGAGGACGAGCGCCAGAACAAGCAGGGCTAACAGTCTATCCAGCATGTTATGGATTCCATTTGTTGGAGAGTGCAGGCCTTACGGTTTTCAGGTCCGGCAGGTTGTCGAGGAAGTTGTCCGGGTAGTAACCGAAACTGGTCGCGCCCTGACGCTTGAGACGGCCCATCCAGTCCGCCAGATGTGCACCGTCGATGTCGGCCTGATCCTTTTTCGTCCAGTCGCGGGCCTGCAATTCGAACACCGTGCGGTTCAGGGCTCCGGGGCGCTTGCTGACGGTTTTCACCAGGGTTTCCAGCCACGGGCCGGACTCGGCCTGGGTCTGTTTTTCCATGAGCGGCATGGCCATCGGCGCGGTCCAGTCATAGGTCTGCAGGAAATCGTCGAGGTTCTGTGCGTACCAGGCTTCGCTGCCGGGATTGAGCATCGGCTCGGCGAAAATATTGCGTGCGGTCAGCACCTGCGGGCCCCGAATGGCGCGGACTTTAGCGGTCAGCTCGTTGGTGAAGTCGATCAGGTAGCGGCTCTTGAACCGCGTCCATCGCTGCAGGGCCGCCGGATCATCGCGCAGGGCGGCAATTGAACCTGGCAAACCGTGGGCGACGTAGGCTTTCAACGCTTCGGGGCCGGCGTCCTCGAAGTCCGACAGAATCGCATCGTCGTGATAGAGGATGCCGTCGACCGAGGTCAGCCGCGCCACGTCCTCGTAGATTTCGCCGATGATCCGCCGCACCTCCGGATCGAACGGTGACAGGCGTTGGTACTGATCCGGATCGATTGCGGTGGTGCCGGTTTTCGGATCCCAGCGCGTGACACGCGGCAGCTTCGCATCAAGGCCGAAACTCAGCACCGGCATCCACGCAAACACCTTCACATTGGCGCGAGTACGCAGTTGCCAGGCCACGCGGTCGAAAATATCCGCACGTACCGGCAAGTGACGGTTGGGAAAGTACAGCGAGTGCACCAGACCATCGCCCTGCGGATCGGCAAAGGCTTGCAGGAACACCGTGTTGGCGCCCATGTCGGCCATGCGCTGCACCAGTTTTCCGAGGTTGATGTCCTGTTGTGCCGGATCCGGGTCGTAGACGTTGTCCAGATCAACGTGCACCACACGCATGACGAAATCCGACTGCACGTCGACGATGCTATTGGAGAAAACCTCGCCGTCGGGATCGGAGGAAACCAGGAAGCGCGGGCTGCTCATCAGGTTGTCGAGGGCGTCGAGACCGTCGTCCAGCGTCAGGGCCATTTCGTAGCCCTCCTCACCGACCACGGTCAGCGATGTGCCATCCGCCGCACCATACGGCCAGACCCAGACGCGTGGTTTCTTGCCGGTGACCTTGCGGATTTTTTCCGAGATGTTGTTCACGTCGGTGCGAATCCGTGCCTGGAAATCGGCCTCGGACTCATAACGTTTGGTCACCGGGTCATAGCGCCGGGTCGCAGCAGCAGGCTGCAGGTTGCCCTGCGGGTTGGCCAGGATCCCTTTGTGGTTGGCGTCGGTGTGCGCGGCAATTTCCACCAGGCCGGATTGCGAGATTTCGCGCACCTGATCCCAGGTCAGGAAGTCGGAACGCGCACGCGGCGCACCGGCAAAATCCACCGGTTGATTGAGCGGCGTGTCGATCCAGACGCCGACCGGGGCCAGCAAGGCGTGCCAGTTGTAGGCACGCAGCACCGGCAGCACGCGGGTGTAGAAACTCGCATAACCGTCGTCGAAACTGAGCAGGATCGCTTTCGCCGGCAGCTCCGGGCCGCCCTTGCGCGCGGCCATGATCTGGTCGACCGTCACCGGTTTGTAGCCGTTCTCGCGCAGCCACGCGAGCTGCTCGATCATGCGCTCGGTGCGCACCGCCACCACGGCCTGATCGGGATCGCGGTCTTCAACATCGTGATAGGCGATGCCGAGCACGTGATTTTTCGGCCACGGTTTTTCGCTGGCCGCCAGCGGACGCTCGGACGGCGGCGCAAAGGCCGGAGCTTGCTGGGCGCAGGCGCTGACCAGCAGCGCTCCCAGCAGAAGGATGAAACGCGAAATCAAAGGCATCTTCAAACTCTTCTAGAAGCGGAAAGTGAGGTCGACGAGCAGACGCAGATCGGTCTCCCGATCACCGTCGTAAGGCCGGTTGATCACACTGAACAAACCGCCCACCTCGAACACGTCGTTCCAGGCATAACGCTGGCCGTAACCGAGCAGGGCCATGCCGCCGGTGCCGTGCTCACGCTGGCTGTACGTGCCGGCACCGGCCTGGAATTGTTGGCTCCAGGAGGTTTCGTAGCGGTGGTAGAGCACGTGATTGACGTTGACCAGCGGCATCACGCTGAAGTCGGATTTGGGGTTGAAGTACGGCACGTCATCGGACTTGGAGTTGTGGCTGGTACCGACTTCCAGACCGGCGTCGACCTGCACGTTCGGCGCGCTGTAGACGCCCTCGCGGCCGGTGAGCAAGGCTTCAACGCGGTTGTTGCCGTCGCTGAAGTGCGACGGGCTTACCGACAGGCGCCACTCGCGGCTTTCGTTGGCACGCCAGCGAATGAAACCGCTGCCGCCATTGGCCTTGATGTCACTGTTGAGCGCGCGCAATGGCGTCTCGGCCGACAGGTATTCGAGGCTGCCGCCGTACTGCCAGTGGTCATTGATGTCGCGGGCAATCGCCAGCCGTGCGCCCTGTTTGTCGCCGAAACCGTAATCGTGATTGGACACCTCGGCTTCAAGGGTCATGTCACGAGTGCGGCGCTCCAGGCCGACACGCTGAAAGCGGTGGTGCCCGGTGCCTTCGGCGAAGTCGCCGGTGGCATACCCGGCCCCGGCGAACACGCGCCAGTCTTCATCGATCGGCGGGCTGTACAGGGTGGTCTGGATGCCGAAATCGCGGCTGCCACTGACGGCTCCGGCATCGCCACTACCGCCGCCATTGGCCTTGCCGCCGTAGGCTTCAACGCGCAGTTCGGACATGTCATGCACTTCGCGCTCGCGCGCTGCACGCTGGACCTGACGGTTATCAGGGAAACGCGCGACCACGTCATCGGTCAGCGCATCCATCTGCCGCCATTCCTGCAGCGTCATCGCCGTGCGCGCCTGCGCGACTTCCAGGCCCATGCCGCGCGGCACCATGCTCTCGGTTTCCTTGAGCTGGATTTCCGCACGGCGCGGCCATTGCCGCGCCAGATACAGGTCAGCCTGGGCCAGACGCAGGCCGACATTGCCGGGGGCCTGATCGACCAGCGTCTGCAAGCGTTCTTCGCTGTGGGGCAAGTCGGAACCATAGGTCCCGGCCTGCGCGGCCAACTGCTGGGCGTCCATCCATTCATGGTTGGGATTGCCGATGGGCAAACCTTTGAGTTCGACACGCGGACGCTGGGACTTGGCAGCGTCCTCGGCGACTTTGCGCGCTTCATCGGCACGGTCGCTTTCCAGCAATGCGTAATACAGCGCGGTGGTGTCTTCGAGGCGATCACCGACATCAGCGTCCGGCGCCGACAGCACCTGGCGATACAAGTCCGCGGCGATTTCCGGTTCACGTTGATCCAGATACGACGCCGCTACCCAGCGCAAGGCGTAAGTCGGAATCTTCACACCTTCGGCTTGCAGCTTCTGGTACTCAGTGATGACGTCGGCCGTGCGTACCCTGGCCTTGAGTGCGCCCATGCGGTCGATGCGCCAGCGAATGACGTCGTCGTGAGCTGTGGCGTCAGGTGTCCAGGTGGCGAGCAGTTTGTCGTAATCGACCAGCGCACGGTCGGCGATGACGTAGCGTTCTTTTTCGCTGCGGGTGGCGAGTTCGGCGAGACGCACGCGCTCGGCGGCCAGATCACCTTCGAGGCGACGCAACGTGACCGGATCGATCAACCCCGGACGCTGATTGGCCAGACGCAGCGCCGGTTCCGGCAAACGCGCCTTTTGCAGAGCAACCACGTATTCGCGAGCGACTTCCGGCTTGCTGCCGGCGCGCTTGAAGGCCTGATCGTATTCGAACAGGGCATCGTAAGGTTTGTTGTCACGGGTCAGGGCATAGCCCAAGGCGAGACGGCGCGACGGATCATCGGGCTTGGCCGCCACCAGCGCTTTGGCGCGGGTCACCGCTTCGTCGGGTTTACCGGCGTCAGCCTGGGTCAGGGCCAGGCCCAGTTGCAGATCGGCGTTATCCGGCTCCAGCGCCAGGGCCTTGTTGTAGACCTGAGTCGCCTGGTCCCAGCGCTTGAGGTTGCGATAGGCACGGGCGGTGGCGGTCAGCGCCTGAACCGGCAGGACGCGGTCGCGGCCCTGGGTTTCATAAACCTGCACCACTTCGGCATCGAGGCCGGCCCAACTGGCGATTTGCAGGTGATCGCTGATCTGCCCGGTCGTCGACTGACCGGGTGGCACCTGACGCAAAACCGTCAGCGCCGGCGTGTACTGCCCGGCGCGCGCGTCGCGCACCATCTGATCGTAGGGTGTGTCGGCAAACGCCAGCGCCGGCCAGAGCAACTGGCTGCACAGCGCGACTCGGAACAAAGGGCGTAAACCACGATGTAATACAGGAACATCAATACGCGGCATTCGTCAGCATCCTTACATGGCCAGCCGGGTCGCAATGCCCTCCTTGCCCATTCGTAACGGTGGCCGCCAATGCACATGCAACGGCCAAGCTTAGTCAGGCAGTTTTGCACGCAAGCGTAGAGCAACATCCAGAACACAATAATTGTTCAGAATCGTGCTGGCGGTTCAGCCGAAAACCCGAACGCCAGACAGCAAAACGCCCGGCGTCTGTGCGATACAGAGGCCGGGCGCTGCTATTAAGAACGCAGAATTACTGCACTTGCGTGACGCCTGCGAACTTGCTCATCAGGAAGCCGACGAACTGCTCAACGGTCATCTTCTGGCCGTTGAATTCGACCTGATTGGCGGCGTAGTGCAGCTTGGTCACGACGTTGGTGCCGTCGACGACGGCCAACTGCGAACCGACCGCCATGCCGGCGAACATGTCAGCCGCTTCCTTGGACTGATCGACGATGGCTTTGGCATCGGTCTGACCATCCAGTTGCGCCTGTACGCTAAGCAGATCGACCAGCATCGGCTTGGACACCTGGATATTCAGATCAAGCAACGCAATCAGTTGTTTGCCCAGTTGATCCGGCGGCAAATCCATCGATTGCGGCTTGGTCAGGTCGATCACCAGATTGGCCTTGCTCTCGCCGTTGGCGGTGTTGAACGAGAGGTTTTCCAGCGCAATCTGTGGGCCGGCGGCCAGCAATTTCTGCAGGTCGGCTTTGACCTGGGCGTTTTCAGCTTCGGTGAGGTTCAGCTCCGGCGCTGGCAAGCCTTGGGCTGCAGCCTCAGCCGCGGCTTTTTCATACGGCTGCAATTTGGTCTGGTAGATCTGCATCAGCGACAGGGTCGACGGGATGTCGAGGTTTTTCAGGCTCATGGCCATGTTCGCCGAACCGACTTTCTTGTCGTTGATGCTGACTTCGCCAATCTTGTAATCAGCACGACCCGAGGCATTGCTGCCGTTTTCTTCGGTGAGGTTCTTCATTTCGAAGTTCTTCACACCGAGCACCGATTGCTTGGTGCCGAAGGTGGTTTTGCTGTTGGTCAGCTCCAGGGTGTTCTCGCCGGTGTAGTAGCCGTAGCTGCTTTTGGCGAGGTTGCTGGCCAGGGTCAGACCGTTGAGTTCGACCTGCACCGGCGCCTGATCTTCAGCCACGGTGACCAGCTTCAGGTTGTCCATGTAACCGTCTGCCTTGACCTTCTGCGCTTTGGCGTTAGCGGAGATGTTCATGGTCAGGCCGGAAAATTTCAGACTCGATTGCTCATCCAGCGCAGTTTCGAACGGCAGCAGGTCGAGAGTGCTGGTGGTGGACTCGTCGTAGCCGATGCTGGTTACGCCTTTGAGCGGCGCGGCGCCCTTGGTGGCGGCGAACCATTTCTCGGTGGCCGGATTCTTTTCCAGTTCGTAGTTGCTGGTGGCCATGACCGGCAGCCATTTCAGCGAAACCAGACGCGAGAACGGCAGCGGACCGTGTTCGATGTGGTCGACAAACAACAGTTCGACCGGCTTGTCGCCAAACATCTCGCCTTCACCCTTGAGGCGATAGTGCGCGGTACTGGTGAAAGTGTGGCGTTCCAGCGACACCAGCTCCAGCGATGCGGTGCCGTTGGAGCCGGCCATGGCGGTTTGCAGCTCTTGGTTGGCATTGCTGACGGCGTTGTTCAACACGCCTTCGATCTTGGTCCCGGTGTACCAGGCCCCGCCCGCGCTGATCGCGCCGATGGCAACAACAATTCCGAGAAGCACGCCTGCTGATTTATTCATGAATGACCTGATCGATTTCCGTGGCTGTGAGTGTGGTCGTCTTCCCTGAACCCGTGACCGGGTCGCGGCTCGACTGCGCTGAATTCAGCGGTGGAGATTAGCACCGGGCGCGCAAGACGGCCCAATGTTTAAAGGTTAAAGAGTGTCTTTGGGGAGAGTGGACAGTGGGCGGGCAGTGAGAGTTTCGCTGTTTTTCAGTCCGCCTTCGCGAGCAAGCTCGCTCCCACAATGGATCTGTGCTCAACGCAAATCCACTGTGGGAGCGAGCTTGCTCGCGAAGGGGCCAGATGATTCAGCAGAGAATCAGGAATACTGAACCTCAATCTCATCCAGTTGATGATCAAAGCTTTTCAGCCGCGCGGTCCAGGTGTACACCAGCACTTCAAAGTCCCGATCGATCACCGCCCCGCCCGGCCCCTCGCCGCGCGGGTCGCAGAAATCCAACTGATAGCGCTCGCGGGCCATGGCCGTGGCGACATCGGACAATTCGCGGGCGTTGTTCAACCAATGCCAGCCCTCATCATCGATCTGCTTGTCGAGTTCCAGGCACTGCTTTTTCAGCGCTTCGAGACTTTTTTCCAGCGGCGTGCCGGTGAGTTCGCCCATGACTTCGGCGAAGGTGCGCCCCGGCTGCCAGTAACTGCCCCAGAAATACCGGTCGAACACGGTTTCGACCCGGCGCAGGGCGACTTTGGTGTCCCAGATCAGCACCAGGGTCTTGCCCTGTTCAAGCTGCCGCTTCTTCACGCGCTGCACCTGAACCGACGCCCAGGCGACCACGACGATGGCCATGACCGCAATCAGCGCGACGGCGCTGTCGAGGAAAACCATGGCCTTGTCGATCTGATGGGCCAGCATGATGCCGTAGAAATAGGTGGCCGAGAGCAGCACCAGCGCTGCGAGGGCGCACCAGAAGCCGAGAGCGTAAGGGTTTTTCATTATTGGTTTCCCCTAGACCAGCGCTAGCAATGTGCGCTGAAAAGGCGCCTTGCTCGGGGCGCCCTTCCAACACTTCAAAGCATAGCAACGGCCTCAGGGTTTGCTGGGGCTTGCAGCGTGCGTTCGTCCGCTTTCCCAACCGCCGCCCAAGGCGAGGAACAAATCGATCTGACTCATGGCGACCTGGGTGTTGGCGGCGGCCAGTTGCGCGGTGACATCGGTGTAGGTGCGCGTTGCTTGCAGGTCGGCGAGGAACGACTCGCGGCCGGCCTGGAAGAAGCGGTGGGTCTGGTCGGCGGCCAGTTTCGCTGACTGCTCGGCATCGGCCAGCGCATCGCGGCGTTGCAGCAAGGCGCTGTACTGAGCCAGACCGGTCTGGGTTTCGCGAATGGCGTTGAGCACCACGCCGTCAAAGTGCGCCAGTGCGCCTTGGGTCGCCGCTTCTGCCTCGCGGATTCGCGCACGAGCGCCGTTGGTCGGCACTTTCCAGCTCAGCGATGGGCCGAAACCCCAGCGGTTGGTCGACGGATCACCCAAGTCATCGATGAGACCAACAGTGCCGATGGTCGCGCCGATACTGATGTCCGGATACAACTCGCCAGTGGCGACGCCGATGCCGGCGGTCGAAGCGGCCAGACGACGTTCGGCCTGACGAATGTCCGGGCGACGTTTGAGCAGCGCAGCTCCATCGCCGACCGGCACCAGTTGGGCGATTTTCGGCAGTTCGGCGCAGGTGGCGGTGCCGGCCGGCAATTGATCGACCGGTTTGGCCAGCAGCATCGACAGACGGTACAACCCAGCTTGACGGGCCGCTTCATAGCGCGGCAGTTCGGCGCGCAGGGATTTGAATTGGGTTTGCGAGCGAGTCACCTGAGTTTCATCACCACGGCCGGCATCGCGCAGACGTTGAATCAGCGTGGTGCCTTGCGATTGCAGGTCGAGGGAGTGCTGGGCGATCTCCCGTTCTTCGTTGGCCGCGCAGACTTGGGTGTAAGCACGCACGACGTCTGCCACCAAGGTGATCCGCGCCGTGTCTGCCGCTGCCTGGGTCGCGTCGGCATTGGCCTTTGCGCCTTCGATGCCGCGTTGCAAAGTGCCCCACAGATCGAACTGATAAGAAGCGCTGATGCCGATGTCGCCGACGTTATCGACCGGGACTTTTTCCGGCAGCAAGAATGCCTGACCAGACTCTTGCAAACGCTGCGCACCCATCTTCACACCTGCGCTCCAGCCGCCCGCTGCTTCGGCCTCATCGACCTGAGCGCGAGCCCGCTGCAGGTTCGCCGCCGCTACGCGCAGATCGGTATTGGAAGCCATGGCCTGCTGCACCAGTTGATCCAGCCGCGCATCCTTATAAAGACGCCACCAATCCGCCGGCACCGGCGCCGAAACTACCGGTTTGCCGGCCACCGCCAGTTCGCCCTGAAAATCCTTGCGCTGCACCGCTGCATCCTCAGGCACCTGATAGTCCGGCCCGACCATCTGACAGGCCGAGAGCATCACGCCCAACCCGGCGATCATCAGCGCCCTGCTCATTGCGCAGGCTCCTGTTTCCGCTCGTCGCGTGGCTGATCATCGATGATCGAAACGGTGGCAGTGCGCCCGGCGATCATGCGGAAATCTGCCGGCACGTCATCAAAGGCAATCCGCACCGGAATCCGCTGCGCCAGCCGCACCCAGCTGAACGCCGGGTTGACGTTCGGCAACAGATTGCTGCCGCTGGTACGGTCGCGGTCTTCGATACCGGCGACGATGCTTTCAACATGCCCGCGCAGTTTGGCGCGGTCGCCGATCACACGAATATCCACCGACTGGCCAACATGAATGCCGTCGAGTTTGGTCTCTTCGAAATAGCCGTCGATGTGAAACGAATTGCTGTCGACCACCGACAACACCGGACGCCCGGCGGTAACGAATTCCTGCGGACGCGGCGCACGGTCGTTGACGTAGCCGTCCACCGGGCTGCGGATCACTGAGCGGTCGAGGTTGAGCTGAGCGCTGTCCACGGTGACCATGGCTTCGGCCAGTGCCGATTGCGCGCGGGCGACCTTCGACTGGCTTTCTTCCAGTTGCTCGGCCGGCACCAGGTTACCGAGGCCACGGTTACGCTTGGCCTCGCGCTGGGCTTGAGCGAGGGTTTCTTCGCGATCAGCGACGGCCGCCTTGGCCTGACGCAGGGCCAGTTTGAAGCGATCCTGGTCGATGCTGAACAGCACCTGGCCACGCTTGATCAACTGGTTGTCTTTCACTTCAACCTGCTGGATCAACCCGGAAACGTCCGGGGCGATCTGGATGATGTCGGCGCGAATGTGGCCGTCACGGGTCCACGGCGCGAACATGTAATACATCACCATGCGCCAGACGAGGACAACGGCAAAAGTCACGATCAGCAGGGTCAGTACCACGCGACCGATGGTCAAAAACGGTTTTTTCATGTCATCAGGTATCGACTGAGTGAGTCCACGCCGTACAGCAGTACCGCGTAGAGAGCCACGTTGAACAATGCCCGGTGCCAGACCAGACGGTAAAAGTGCACGCGCTGAAGTACGCCATGCACCAACAAAAACAGCACATAAGTAATGCCCATCAACACCAGCAGGGTCGGCAGGAAAATGCCGCTGATGTCCAGATCACCGATCATAGGGGCGCTCCATCGGGCAGCGGTTCTTCGGAGTCGGCACTGGCGACGAATTCGACGCCGGGCAACAGCGCCAGACGCAAACCGCTCAAGGCGTGCAACAGGTTTAGCCGGGTTTCATCGTCGCCCTGGCCATTGAGTGCGCGACGAGTGCGATCGAGGGTCATCAACAACGGCGCTGGCGCCGGCAAGCGTTCGCCAGCCTTGAGACAAGCGCGGAAATACTCACCGACTTCACTGACCACTTGCTGCAACAGCGCGTTCGGCGCGCCCGTCACCCGTGGGGTATAGGCGAGTAAATCGAGCAGGTTCAGGCCGACGCGGACTTCGCGCATGGCGATGCCGGTGTCTTGGCCGGTGAGGGCCAGACGCGGCAGGTGCTGCATCAGTCGATCGAGCAACTGCACGCCCAATTTGCGGTGTTCGGCAAGGTTGGCCGGCTCGGTCATGTGGACGATGTCTTTCCAGCTGAAACGGGTCAGGCGTTTGGCTGCCAGTTCGGCGCCGAACGGGCGTGCGACCAGCGTCCAGATGAAAGCGAAAAGCAGGCCGATCGGTCCAGCGAGGTTGGAGTTCACGAAGGCGAAAAAATCCGCATCGTAAGCGCCCTGAATGCTGATGAACGACGAGGTGTTAACCAGCGTCAGCAGCATGCCGAGGAAGAACCGCGGCTGTACCGTCAACGTGCCGACGCAGATGAACGGGATGGAAAACGCCAGCACCAGCATCGGGAAGTCATGCAGGTTGGGCAGAATCAGAAACAGATAAAGGCTGGCGAACAGCACCGACATGCCGGTCCAGAAAAAGAACCGGTAAATCTGCGGTGCCGGGTCGTCCATCGAGGCGAAAAAGCTACAGGCCACCGCGGCGAGAATCACCGCGCTGCCGCCGTCCGGCCAGCCGAGCAGAATCCACAGCACCGAGGCGGTGATGATCGCCAGAACGGTCGAGGCCACCGAGTAGAGCATCAGTCCACGATCAATAAACGGTGTCAGTCGACCCAGTCGCCAGTGGCGATACACCGCGCGCCAGCTGTCCTGGCGTTCGCAAAGAATCGCGTCCTGCAGACTGCGGCAGTCTTGCCACAGATCGATGAATTCGCCGAGACGATAAATCGAATTTGAGAACAGCAATTGCCTACGATCCTCAAGCGCCTCGACGCTCGGCTGCAGGGCTTCGAGCTGATCTTTCAGCGTTTGCCAACGGTCGAGATCGGCGTCCGGGTGACCAAGCCATTCACGGGTCGCGGTAAGCAGCGGTGCGAATTTTTCCACCAGTTCCGGCGTGCGCCGTTCAAGGGCGTAGAGCGAATCTTCCAGCGCATCAATCACCGGTAATAGATGAATCATCCGCCCGCGCAATTCTTTGGTGTTGCGCACGGTTTGCGGTCGCGCACCTTCGTGAGGCAACTGGCCAATCATTAATTCGAGGCTGTTGAAGTTGGCAACCATGGCCATGCGCAGCGCAGTGACTTCTTCGGGCTGCACGTCGCGGCTGAGGAATTTCAGGCTGTAGGTCGTTGCGTCGGCGAACCACTTGCTCACGGCATCGTTGAACACCGGCGCCAGACGACGCGGCCAGAACATCGCGCCGACCACGGCGGCAACGGCGATGCCGAGGAAAATCTCTTCGGTGCGCGCCTCTGCTACGTCCCACACCGCCAGCGGGTTATCCACCACCGGCAAGGCAATCAGCGGCAGGGTGTAACCGGCGAGCATCAATGCATAGTTGTTGGCCGTGCGCAGTTGCAGGGACAGGAACAGCAAAATACCCGTCCACAGCGCGATGACCACCACCAGCACAAACGGACTCTGCACGAACATCGGCACGAAAAAAACCGCCGCCGCGGCACCGAGAAAAGTCCCGATGGCACGGTACAAGGCCTTGGAACTGGTCGGCCCGAGAAACGGGCTGGAGACGATATACACCGTGGCCATCGCCCAATACGGACGCGGCATTTGCATGAGCAAGGCGATGTACAGCGCGATCATCGACGCTGCAAACGTACGGACCCCGTAGAACCAGTCACGGGCCGGCGGAATGCCGGAGAAAAAACCGTTCAAGAATTGACCACCAAAGGCGGGCTGGCCGCCTCAAAAGCTCTGAGTACCCGAAGCGTAGCTTCCAGATCGCTTTGCTCGATGCCTTCGAGCACCTCGTGACGCAAGCGCACCAGTTCGATCTCCACCGCTTGCACCAGTTCACGACCGGTGTCGGTCAGGCTCAGGCATTTGGCCCGGCGATCCTGGGCATCTTCGGTGCGGCAGACGTAGCCGGAATGGCACAACTGATCGAGCAGACGCACCAGCGACGGACTCTCCATCCCGGCGGCCTGCGCCACCCGCACCTGGCGCACGCCCTCGCCCAAGCGGCCGATCATCAACAGCGGCACGGCGCAGGCTTCGGAGATTCCGTAGTTGACCAGCGTGGTCTGGCAGATCTTCCGCCAATGCCTGGCGGCCACCACCATGGCACTGCTGATGTTCATCTGGAGAGCGTCGAGTTCGTTCGGCACGAGGAAATGCACACTGTTAGTTTGCTAACTATCAATATCGCATTGGAGGGGAATTTCAGTCAAGTTTTGAAACAAATTGCTCCACTGGTCGCTCGCAACAAACTGAAGCTTTCTAAATCATGTGATGACGATGTATATACCTCGTTAGTACCC
The DNA here is from genome assembly GCF_002754355.1 of Pseudomonas sp. 29. NCBI lineage: Bacteria > Pseudomonadati > Pseudomonadota > Gammaproteobacteria > Pseudomonadales > Pseudomonadaceae > Pseudomonas > Pseudomonas sp. 29. The sequence goes on along the minus strand of NZ_PEEY01000001.1, from coordinate 3,088,403 downwards.
AGAACCTTGAAGGAATCTGCAGATGTCAAAACAAGCCGTTTTTACAATGAAGCTTGAACCAGAGCTGCGTGAGCAGTTCATGGCGGAGGCAGAGGCCTCCCATCGTCCTGCTTCGCAGATCATGCGAGAAATGATGCGTCAGTTTGTTCGCACACAACAGGAAGCCCGAGAGTACGAAGCCTTCCTGCAACGAAAAGTAGACTTTGCAAGAGAATCGATGGCAGCCGGTGAAGGCGTGTCCAACGAGGAAGTTGAAGCACAATTCGCCGCCAGGCGCAGGCAGGTAGAAAATCAAGGATGAAGATTATCTGGAGTAAAAATGCCGTACAGGATCGCGAAAAAATCTGGGACTACCTTCACGCAAAAAATCCAGGCGCAGCGCTCGACATGGATCTCCGCTTCACCGAAGCGGCTTCGCGCCTATCCCAAAACCCCAAAATCGGCCCGGTCGGCATCATTGCTGGCACTCGCGAATTGATTCCCCACCCCAGCTACCGTCTTGTCTACCAGTCAGATCAGGATGTGATCTGGATTATGGCGCTGGTTCATACATCACGGGCCTGGCCTTTTCCAAAGTAGCGATTACCCCGCTCTCCCCTTTCTCAACAACACATCCAACTGATCCACCACCTCCGCCCAGTCGGCGTCATCCAGAATCTCGTCCCGTAAAAACTCCGCTTGGCTCTTCGTCCAGAAAAACGCATCAGCCAAATGCAGCTCAGGTTCGAGCGGGGAATGGGTGGCGATGAATTTGTCGATGTTGATCGGATCGTCGGGAAGGCCGAGTTGTTTGAACAGGGATGGCAAGCTGTGCGTTGGGCTTTCCATTGAGCAATTCCTTGATGAATGGGGTGTTTGGAAGATTATTCGCGAGCAGGCTCGCTCCCACAGGGGAATGCGATCAACCTGTGGGAGCGAGCCTGCTCGCGAAGGCGTAAGTGCCGGCGACACAAATCCTAATCACTCAACTCCCGCACCTCGGCATGCGGCACCATTTTCAGAAATTCGGGCATGCTCATGTGCAGCAGGTAGTTGTGGTTGCCCGCCTCCAGATAAATATCCTTCTGCCGCGTCAGCAACGGGTCGATAACCATGTCCAGCCCGTAGGAATCACCCAGCGGCGGCACCGCGCCGCGTTCACAGTCGTCAAAGATGTGCGCCAGATTGCTTTCGCGAGTCAGTTGCCATTCGCCGCTGGTGCGTACCTTGCTCAGGTCCAGGTGACGACTGGCCGGCAATACGGCCATCAGGTAATGCCCGTGGTGGTCGTCAAGGATGATCGATTTGGCCACGCGCTCGGCGGGTACCCCGGCGACCCGTGCGGTTTCCAGGCTGCTGGACGAGTGTCGATGGGCGACGATGTCGTATTCGCAGTGCGCCCGGTTCAGGCTGCTCTGCACCTTTCTTGCCATACGCATGATGCACCTCGGTGTTGCGCTGAACGTTGATTGCCGTGTCTTTGAGTCTAGTTCGGCGGGTGTCTGGCGCAGGGAAATCCGCTCACCGGACATGTCTGCACATTGATCAAAATTCATACAGGACAACCCTCAACTAGACTGTAAGAACCAGACATGACGCTCGCGGAGGGTCACGTGAACAGCCGATGTTGTGCGTTTGCCTTGCTCCTGCTGATCAGCGGCTCAGCCCTGGCTGCCGACAGCCCGTTACCGGCCATGAGTCCGGCCGGTTTGTGGCTGATTACCTTGGGCATCGTCTTTCTGATCGCCGAAGCGGCGCTGCCCAATTACGGAGTGATCGGGCTGGGCGGGATCATCATGTTCGTCATCGGCGCGCTGATTCTGAGCAACGCCGAATTGCCGGCGCCGATGATGATCGGCCTCGGTCTGATCAGCGCGCTGCTGTTGCTCGCGCTGCTGATTCGCGCCCTGAAAACCCGCCCGCGCCATGCCGTCAGTGGCGACGCCGGCCTGCTTGGCAGTGTGACCGCGATCACCACGGTGCAACCGGGCGATGCCCGTAACGGCTGGGTGCAACTGCAAGGTGAACGCTGGCAAGTGCTCAGTGCCACACCGCTGCACACCGGGCAACCGGTGCGCGTGGTGGCGCGCAAGGGATTGTTGCTGCAAGTGGCCGCGACTGACGCGGCACCGCTCGGAGAGTGATCATGGGTCTGCAAATCGGTTTTGTTGCGCTGCTGTTACTGGTCATTGCCCTGGCCGGCTCGACGTTTCGCATCCTGCGCGAATACGAACGCGGCGTGGTGTTTCAGCTCGGCCGTTTTTGGCAGGTCAAAGGCCCCGGTTTGATCCTGCTGATCCCGGTGGTCCAGCAAATGGTCAGGGTCGACCTGCGCACGGTCGTCCTCGACGTGCCGCCGCAGGACGTGATCACCCGCGACAACGTCTCGGTCAAGGTCAACGCCGTGCTGTATTTCCGCGTGCTCGATCCGCAGAAGGCGATTATTCAGGTTGAGGATTATCTTTCTGCCACCAGCCAACTGGCGCAAACCACCCTGCGCGCGGTGCTTGGCAAGCATGAACTGGATGAGCTGCTGGCCGAGCGCGAGCAGTTGAACATCGACATTCAGCAGGTGCTCGATGCGCAGACCGATGCCTGGGGGATCAAGGTCGCCAACGTCGAGATCAAGCATGTCGATCTCAACGAATCGATGGTCCGCGCCATCGCCAAACAGGCAGAAGCCGAACGCGAGCGGCGCGCGAAAGTGATTCACGCCGAAGGCGAATTGCAGGCCTCGGAAAAACTCATGCAAGCGGCGGAAATGCTCGGACGCCAGCCCGGGGCGATGCAGTTGCGCTATATGCAGACCTTGAGTTCGATTGCCGGGGACAAGAGTTCGACGATTGTCTTTCCGTTGCCGATCGAATTGCTCAAGGGCATGGCGGACTTGTCCGGCAAGTCCTGAAGAGCAAAAGATCGCAGCCTGCGGCAGCTCCTACAGGGGATCACATTTCAATGCAGGAGCTGCCGAAGGCTGCGATCTTTTGAATGCCGCGCAATTCTTCCAGGGCTTCAAATGGTGCTAGCGCAAAAGTGCGCACACGTTCCTGCAACAGCGCCGAAGCCTCGCGGCGCTTGTCTTCACCATCGGCAACAAACACTTGCGAAGGCTGTTTCGCATGCTGCGCGGCAGCGGCAAACACCTGCTGACGCTGCACATCATTCAATCGAAAGAACCGCGCCAAACGCCCTGCCATCGCATCAGGCAACTCACTGTAATTCACCGCCAAACCGCCGGAATCACGGCAATGCAGCCACCCCGCCTCAAGCAAGCGTCCCAAACGCCGCGCGATAAAATCTTCACGTCCTTCAAACGGCAAACCATCCTCCAATACGCAATCACCGAGCATCCCCGGCACCATGTGCATCCCCGGCCGGCGCAGATGAGAAACGGCAATTTCCAAAGGATCGCGATAGAGAAACAGCCACGGCGTATCTGCGAAACAGTCCTGCAGCAGCGGCCATTCACCGATGTTCCAAGCGTCGAGTTTGATCACTAAACGCTGTTCAATACCGCGCCGGCGCTGACCATAAGCCGAGAGCAATCCAGTGATCACCGCCCGGCGTTCGATGGCAGGCAATTCGTTGCGCAACAGTGCGTCCAGCGGTGGCGGTTCGGACACAACGATGTGATCGTCGAGTTGCGCGAGCATCTGACTGATCAACGTCGAGCCACAGCGCGAGGCGTGCAGAATAAAAGCGCTTGGTGCGAGGCCGGGGCTTTGCGCTTGCCATTCGGTCAGCGCCGACAGCGGCGTCTGCCGTCGAAACGCCTGATTGAAGGGCAGCCGCAGTGCATCGTCCACCGCCTCACGGAAAAACGGCTGATGCAGCGGTGTCTCACCGAACCAGCACCAATCGACCCGCCACTGCCCGTCGACCGGCCAGACACGAATGGGCAGCCAACCGTCGAAACTCAACAGCTCCATTGTTCGTTCCATTGCCGCCGACCATTGCGCATCGCGGTACGCAGTTCTTCGCGAGAAAATACCAAGCCGCGTTCCGTCGCGAGTTCCAGCGTTCGGGCGATAAACACCTCAGGGTCATGCAGCGTACGCAAGGCCAGAGACAGCGAAACATCTTCAGCCACCAGCCGCTGAAAGCGCTGCAAGTCGGTATCGGCCAAACCCGGCGCTGGTGTGTCGGGCAATCCTTCGACGATCATCTGTTCAAGCCAGGCATCGGGTTTGCAATCGATGACCAGATGAATACGCGCAGAGGTATCGCGGTTATCCACTCGGTGCGGACGGGCGAGATCGAGAAACCAGCATTCCCCAGCAGCCATCGGCACGCGTTGGCCGTCGAGCCAGAAGTCGACATTGGGCGGACTGAGCAACGGAATGTGCAAACGGCGATCGGCGTCCGGGCCATTCAGATCGTAATCGCGATGTTCGTGAATCCGCGCGCCAGGGCCCAGGCGCAGCAGTCGAGCGCTGACGATATCCAGCGACAGATTGCGCAAGCCGTGGCGCCAGCGCTCATCACGCAACCACGGTTCGCGTAGCAACGGCTCACCGCGACCGGGCGACAGTTCGGTCAACGCATCGGCTGCCGAAATCAGCGCAACGCCACTCCAGTCACCCGAGAAATACTCGGTGTTGAAGTGACTGCGCCAGGCGTCGTCGGCAATCGCCGCCAGCGCTTGCAGCAACAGCGGCAAATCCACCGTCACCGGCAAACGCGAGAACGCCGGCCGGCTCATGTCCTGGGCAACACCGCGCACTCGCCGAGCCAGGTCAGCAATCGATCAAGGCAGGCTTCGACCGTTTGCGCACCGGTGTCGAGCACCAGCGACGCCTGCGTTGGCGGCTCATACGGTGCCGACACTCCGGTAAATCCAGCGAGGTCACCGCGTCGCGCACGGGCGTAATGCCCTTTCGGATCACGCTGCTCGCACACCGCCAGCGAAGCGCTGCACCAGACTTCGCGATAGTCGTCCCCCAAGCGTTGCGCAAACACCTCACGCAGTTCGGCCAGTGGCGCAATCATCGCCAAAATCACGATTTGCCCGTTTTCCACCAGCAACGCGGCGAGCTCGCTGGCGCGACGAATATTTTCCTGGCGATCAGCGTCGGTGAATCGCAGATCCCGATTGAGCCCGATGCGCAAACCGTCGCCATCCAGTACCACGCTTTGCAAACCTCGCCCGAACAACTCGGCGTGCAGCGCCTGGGCAAGTGTCGACTTGCCCGCCGCCGGCAAACCGGTCAACAGAATCGCTGCACCGCGATGCCCATTACGAACCTCGCGTTGCGTGCGGCTGACGCTGGCAACGGGCGCCAGCACATCACTGCGCTGGGGCATGCGCCACCACCGGCACCGAGATATCCCCCGACGCCCACGCCGACTCGCGGTTGGCCAGCGCGGTAGCGATCGACTGCACTTCGGTCGACTGCACCTGATCCGGCAGCGGATCGAGGCCGGCACTGGCGAAGATCTGGCCGTAGGCATTGCGCAAATCGGCGTACGACAAATCACGGCGCAAGTCGGCTTGCAGGTTGTTCAACTCGCCCTGAATCAACTCCAGCTCACCAATCCCGGCAGCCTGATGACGGTTGCGTAACTGGCCAACGATTTGCCCGTCGATGTCCGACAACTGTTGGTTGGTCTTGAACTGGCGCATGGCTTCTTGATAGTTGGCATTCGCCACATACAGTTGCGCGAGCACCGCTATCGACATTGCTTGTCGCCGCGCAGTGGCCACTTCTTCGCCGGCCTTGGCGACGTTGATCGCCGCCGGAGCGGAGATCACGTTGAACAGGTTCCAGGTGACTTTCACGCCATAGTCGGCCCAGCCCTGCTCGACAAGGAAGGAGTTGCTGTCGTAATGCCCGCCAGCAGAAAACTCCAGGCCCGGCAGCAAGCGCAGCATGGCCTTGCGGGTTTCTGCGGCGCTGATGCGCGTCTGGTAATCCTGCTCGCGCAGTTCCGGGCGGCTGGTCAGGGCTTCCTGTTCGAGTTTGGCCAGATCGACCTTGAGTTCGGGAATCTGATAACCGTCATCGGTGGCCAAAGTTAAAGGGGTGCCCAGCGGCAAGTTGATCAGCGTCGCCAGTTCGGTTTTCGCCAGCGACAAGGCGCGGCGTTGTTCTTCCAGTTGCCGGGTCGCTTCGATCAGCGAGCGCTGGTAACCGAGCGACTGCACCGGATCACCAATGCGTTGATCGCTCAGGGTCTGACTGTTGTCGCGGGCGGTCTGCACTCGTGCCATCAGGCTGTCGATCTGCTTGAGCAGACGTTCAGCGGCCATCGCCCGCCAATAGGCCGAGCGCACGTCCTGAACGATGGTGTTGATCACCTTGCGGCGCCGTTCCTGGACGATCAGGCGCTGATCGCCCTGCTGCTTGGCGCTGATGTAGCTGACGCCGAAGTCGAGGACGTTCCAGACCATGGTCAGGTCGGCGACTTCGCGGTCACGATCCTGCGAGGTCGACGGTTCCAGAGACTGGGTGCCGGTGCGTACGCTCTGGCTGCTGGAGGCGTTGACGTTGTTGCGCCCGACGTAGCCGGCATCCAGCGCCATGCGCGGCAGCATGTCGAAACTGGCGAGGTCGAGCTGCCGCTTGGCCAGCGCTTCCTCCATGATCTTCAAGCGGCCTTCGAGGTTGTACTTCACGGCGCGGGCCATGGCCTGGTGCAGGGTCAACGGACCGCGCAGCGGTTCCTGATCCTTGTACATGCCTTGCAGATCGCTTTTGGCACGCTGTTCACTGACGCTGCGCTCAATCGGTTCACTGGTCACTGCACATCCGCTGATCGTCAGCGCCAGCAGGCTGGCGCCGAACAACTTCTGACTTCTCTTCATCCCTGGATCGCCCCTAGGTCCCGCACAGTGTTGAGTAATGGTTGGTTCAGGCCGATATTTCGCTGATACCGACCTGTTGCAGTGCTGCCGCCAGGTTGTCGACCCGGTGCTGCTCGCTGTCTTTTATTTCCTGCAATTGCTGGCCCAGCGTCGGTGCGCCAAACACGCCGCGCAGGCCTTGAGAAACGTCGCCAGCCTTGAGTGAGTGACTGCCAAACGCGTTCAGCGAATCGCGCTCGGCGCCGCTGTTCTGGTTGAACAGGCTCGCCAGTGTGCTGCTGCCGAACACGCCGCCGTCACCCCCGCCAAAACCGAGGAAGCCGTGACCGGATCCATCAGCGCCGCTGTCGCTGCTGCTGAACACTTGCGCGATGAAGCTCGGGCTGAGGGCTCCGTGATTCATGAAAATATCGCCCAAAGGACGGATGCCATTGCCGATCACCCGTTGCTCGAACAGCGGCGCGAAGGTCAGCGGGGAGCCGAGGTCGCCGGTCGGCGCGGTGAAAATGATCGGTTGCAACGGCACGTTTGGCGGCGGTGGCGGCGCCACCGGATCGCTGCTGCGAATCAGTGGATCGGGAATCACCACACTGGTTGGCGTAGTGGGAGGAACGACCGCCGGCACGGTGTTGATCGCGTAATTGTTCGAGCTGCTGACACCGCTGCCGCTGTTGCCGGACAGATCACTGACCCCGGCGCTGTTGACGCTGATGGCATTGCTGGCGCTGTTGACGTTGGCATTCGGCGTCAGGGTCGCGGTCCAGGTTTTGCCGCCGTCGCTGCTGCTCAGGTTGGACAAGGTGCCATTGCCAACATTGATGTCCGCCAGATCAAAACCACTGACCGCCTCATTGAAGGTGATGGTTACCTGGGAGGTCTGGCCGAGACCGAGATTCGGATTGGCAATCACCACCGTCGCCGTGGGCCGTTCGCTGTCGAGTGCGTAGTTGTTCGACACCGCCACCGTGCTGCCGACGTTACCGGCCAGATCCGTGACGTTGCTGGTGTCCAGCGCGATGAAGTTGCTCGGATCGCTGACGTTGGCGGTCGGCGTGAAGGTCGCGGTCCAGGTCTTGCCGCCATCACTGCTGCTGAGGTTGCTCAGATCACCGTTGGTCACGCTCAGGTCGGACAAGTCGAAATTGCTCACCGCCTCGCTGAAAGTGAAGGTCACCGTGGTGGTCTGGCCGATGCCCAAGTGCGAATTGGCGACCACGATGTCCACCGTTGGCCGGGTCGCATCCAGCGCGTAATTGTTGGAAATGGCGATGCTGGCGCCAAGGTTGCCGGCCAGATCCTGCACGCCGGCGGTGTCGACGATGATCAGGTTGGTCGCATCGTTGACGTTGGCGGTTGGCGTCAGCGTGGCGGTCCAGGTGACGCCGCCATCGCTGCTGGTCAGGTTCGCCAATGTGCCGTTGGCGACACTGATGTCCGACAGGTCAAAACCGCTGACTGCTTCACTGAACGTGATGGTCACTGTGGTGGTTTCACCGATGCCCAGGCGATTGTCGGCGACCACGATGGTTGCAGTCGGCAACGCCGTGTCGATGGCGAAATTGTTCGAATCGGTGGTGCCGACGCCACTGTTGCCAGAAGCGTTGGTCACCCCACTGTTGTCGAGGGTGATCAGGTTGCTGGTGTCGGTGATGTTGGCGGTCGGCGTCAGCGTAGCGGTCCAGGTAATGCCACCGTCACTGGATGCGACGTTGCTCAAGGTGCCGTTGGCGATGGTCAGGTCAGCGTTGCTGAAACCGCTGACCGCTTCACTGAAGGTGATGGTCACCGTCGAGGTTTCACCGGCCTTGAGCGCAGTATCCGCGACGACAATGGTCGCCGTCGGCACTTCGGTCTGCACCGCGTAGTTGGCCGAGTTGGTAATGCCGATACCGGCATTGCCCGCCAGATCGCTGATGCCTGCGTTGTTCAGCACGATCAGGTTGGTGGCATCGCTGAGGCCAATGGTCGGGGTAAACGTGGCGGTCCAGGTGATGCCGCCGTCGCTCGATGAGACGTTGCTCAGCGTGCCGTTGGCAACGCTCAGGTCGGAATTGTCGAAGCCGGTGACCGCCTCGCTGAAGGTGATTGTGACGAGTGCGGTTTCGCCGGGACGCAGATCGGTGTCACTGATGACAATCGTGGCGGTCGGGCGCTGGCTATCGATCACGTAGTTGCCCGAGTCGGTGGTGCCGCTGCCGGAGTTGCCCGCCACGTCAGTGATGCCGGTGTTGTCCAGGGTGATGATGTTGCTGGTGTCGGTGATGCCCGCCGACGGCGTAAACGTCGCCGTGTAGGTGATGTTGTCCGACGTGCTCAATCCGGAGAGCGTGCCATTGGCCACGGTCAGATCGGCCAGAGTCAAACCGCTCACCGCCTCGCTGAAGGTGATGGTCACGGTGGTGGTCTGGCCGACGCCCAGTGCCGAGTCGGCAAGGGCAATGGTTGCCGTTGGGCGTTGGGTGTCGATGGCGTAGTTGTTGGAGTTGGTGGTGCCATTGCCCGCGTTGCCGGAGGCGTTTTGCACGCCGCTGTTGTCGAGGGTGATCAGGTTGGAGGCGTCGGTGATGTTGCTGGTTGGCGTGAACGTCGCCGTCCAGGTGATGCCGCCATCGCTGCTGCTCACCGCCGTCAGCGTACCGTTGGCAATCGTCAGGTCGGCATTGTTGAAACCGCTGACGGCTTCGCTGAAGGTGATGGTCACCGTCGTCGTCTCACCAATCGTCAGGCTGTTGTCAGCGACGACGATGGTCGCGGTCGGTGCCACGGTGTTGATGGTGAAGTTGCCCGAGTTGGTCGTGCCCGTGCCGGCGTTCCCGGCCAGGTCAGCGATCCCGGTGTTGGCCAGGGTGATGATATTGCTGGTGTCGTTGACCCCCACGGTCGGCGTGAACGTCGCTGTCCAGGTGATGCCGCCATCCGCGCTACTGACCGCCGTGAGCGTGCCGTTGGGCACGGCGAGGTCGGCGTTGCTGAAACCGCTGATCGCTTCGCTGAAGGTGATGGTCACCAGTGAGGTTTCGCCGGCGCTCAGGGCAGGATCGGCGATCACGATGGTCGCCGTCGGACGCTGGGTGTCGATGCTGTAATTGTTCGAATCGGTGGTGCCGCTGCCAGCGTTGCCGGCGAGGTCGGCGACACCGGTGTTGTCCAGCGTCACCAGGTTGGTGGCATCGGTGATGTTCGCACTCGGCGTAAACGTCGCCGTCCAGGTAATCCCGCCGTCCGCACTGCTGACCGCCGTCAGAGTGCCGTTGGCGATGGTCAGGTCGGCGTTGGTGAAACCGCTCACCGCTTCACTGAAGGTGATGGTCACCAGCGAGGTATCGCCGATTTTCAAAGTGTTTTGCGCGAACACCACGGTGGCGGTCGGCCGCACGGTGTCGATCGCGTAATTGTTGGAATCGGTGGTGCCGACGCCGGTATTGCCCGCCAGATCGGTGACCCCGCTGTTATTCAGCGTGATGAGGTTGGTGGCGTCAGTGATGCTGCTGGTCGGCGTGAAAGTGGCCGTCCAGGTGATGCCGCCATCCGCGCTGCTGACTGCGCTCAACGTACCGTTGGCAATGCTCAGATCGGCGTTGGTGAAACCGCTGACGGCCTCGCTGAAAGTGATGGTGACCAGCGAGGTTTCGCCGATTTTAAGCGCGGTATCGGCGACCACGATGGTTGCCGTCGGTCGTGCGGTGTCGATCGCGTAGTTGTTGGAGTTGGTGCTGCCAGTGCCGGCGTTGCCGGACAGGTCATTGACCCCGGTATTGTCCAGAGTGATCAGGTTGGTGGTGTCGGTGACGCTCGTGGTTGGCGTCAGCGTGGCGGTCCAGGTGATGCCGCCGTCGCTGCTGCTCAGTCCGCTCAAGGTGCCGTTGGCCACCGTCAGGTCGGCGGCGGTGAAGCCGCTCACCGCTTCGCTGAAGGTGATGGTCACCACAGAGGTTTCGCCTGCCGCGAGATTGGTGTCGGCAACGACAATGGTCGCTGTCGGTCGCACGGTGTCGATGGCGTAATTGGCTGAATCGGTGGTGCCGCTGCCGGCGTTGCCGGCCAGATCGGCGATCCCGGTGTTGTCCAGGGTAATCAGGTTGGTCGCATCGTTGATGCTGCTGCTCGGAGTAAAGGTCGCCGTCCAGGTGATGCCGCCGTCAGCACTGGACACGTTGGTCAGCGTGCCATTGGCAATGGTCAGGTCGGCGTTGGTGAAACCGGATACCGCTTCGCTGAAGGTAATGGTCACCAGAGATGTATCGCCAATTTTCAGCGCGGTGTCGGCCATGACGATGGTCGCGGTCGGGCGCTGAGTATCGATCGCGTAATTGTTCGAGTTGGTGGTGCCAACACCGGCCACGCTGTCGGACACTGCCGCCACCCCGGTGTTATCGAGGGTGATGAGGTTGGTGGTGTCGGTAATGTTGTTGGTCGGCGTGAAGGTCGCCGTCCAGGTAATTCCGCCGTCGGCGCTGGAAACACTGGTCAGCGTACCGTTGGCAATGGTCAGGTCGGCGTTGGTGAAACCGCTGACCGCACGACTGAAGGTGATGGTCACCAGCGAGGTTTCGCCGATTCTCAGCGCGGTATCGGCGACCACGACGGTGGCGGTGGGTGGTTCCACGTAAGCGGTGTTGAGCGTACCGCCGTTGTTGTAGATTCCCACCAGTGCGCTCGGCGTCGTGCCGGTCGAACCCCCGTTGGAAAGACCCCCGCCACCGCTGGCGGCGCCGTTGCCGCTGATCGCCGCGAAGTTACTCGCGGTGATCAGCACCACACCGCCGTTGTTCCAGATCGCCCCGACGCCGCGACCGCCGGCACCGCCATCGGCACCGTTGCTGCCGACCCCACCGCCACCACCACCGCCGCCGCCGGCAGCAATGTTGTTGCTGATGACCGAGGTGCCGATGACTTTCAGGGTGCCGCTCGAAGCGTTGTAGATACCGCCCGCCGCATTGCCGCCGACGCCGCCGACTTTGTCCCAGCCGGAACCACCGCCGCCGCCGCCAATCGACAGGCTGCCGTTGCTCGCCGAACCGCCATTGCCGCCATGACTGTAACCGGCACCGGCGTTGCCGCCATTGCCGCCCACGCCACCGGTGCTGGTGCCGCCTCGGCCGCCCATGTCGGTCGGGCTGTAACCACCGCCATAACCGCCGGCATTGGCACTGCCTGCGCCGCCGGCATAAGTGCCGGTGGCTGGGCCGGACGAACCACCATGGCCACCGGTCTGGCCACCGATACCCGCGCCACCGCCACCGCCACCGCCGACATAACCGCCGGTCACCCCCCCGCCGCCACCACCGCCGGAAGCGGCGTTCGCAGTCACGGTGACGTTGTTCAGGGTAAGAGTGCCGGCGTTGAAAATGCCGCCGCCCATGGCGCCCGCCGCCGCCGAGCCGCCATTACCGCCGTTGCCCGCCACCAGACCTTTGGTGATCACCAGGCCGTCGAGAGTCACGGTGCTGCCGGAGGTGACTTCCACCACGCGGGTTTTGTACTGACCATCGAGGGTCACGTCGGCGACGCCGTCGTTGTTCAGGTCGCCATCGACGGTGATGTTCTTGTTGATCAGCAATTCCGACGTGAGCTGAACGGTCATGCCGGAACTGAACGTGACAATGTCGCCGTTCTGCGCCGAAGCCAGCGCCGCGCGCAGGGAGCCGACACCCGAGTTGAGGTTGTTGGTCGCCGTCCAGGTGGCCAGGCCCCACTGGTACTCGCTCATGGCTTTGCTCGACAGCACGTTGGCGCTTTCGATGGTGCCGGTGGCGATCTCCAGATCCCAGTCGCCGCCGACACCGGTGCGATTGTTCGAAGCGGCCACATCACGTCCGGTCAACTGCGCCAGCGAATCGACGAAACTCAAGCCACGATCACCTTCGGCGGTGTAGCAGCCGTAAATCAGGATGTCGCCGCCAGCATTCATGTCCTTGCCGATTTCCGCGAGAACCGCGCTGCGCTGGGCGACGTTGTCTGCCGAGAGATAACTGTTGCCCAGCCACAAGTCACCGGCGTTGCCGTGGGCAATGATCTGCACCGAGCTGACGCCGTGATGCTGATCAAGGAAGTCGGCGATCTGTTGCAAACCATCCTTGCTGGCGTCGAGTTTCACCACTTGCGTGCCGGGAGCAATGCCTTGCAGCAGGCTGTCGGCATCCTTCACCCGCGAATCGACGAACACCACACTCTGACCGGGCACCGCGACCGGGCTGGCCGCCGGTGTGGCATCAGCCTGGCCGTGGGTGTCTTTACTCGCTACGGGATGATCGGCTGCCGGCGCCTTGGCCGCATCGGCAGCGGTGGGTGCATGGTTGTCGGCTTGCGCAGCGGTATCGGCCACGGTGGCGGCCACCGCGCCGTCGAACAGCATGCGCGGCTCCAGCGACATGATCATCGGCGAGGCCAGCGAACGCTGACCTGCGGTTGCCCGAGACCTGACTTTTGCACCGCCAAAAATGCTCCACCACATGTTGCTCACCCGAACTCGAACGAAGGTACGTAAGGCATCAATGAAAAACGCCGCGATCAACTGATCGCGGCGTCGGATTTCATACGAATGACATTGGCGGCGCTGGCTGAGCCATCGAGCCAAAAGGACAAATCAGCGTATTGCTTGAACAGGTCGGGCGGCAGAATGGTGCGCCGTGACTGCAAGGCCACCTTGGGTTTGACCTTGTGCAGGCCAGCCAGGCCAAGGCCTTGGTCGAACGCCGGCGCGTCATAGGCCAGATGTTCGAAATCGTGCTCGAACCAGGGCTCACCGATAAATTCATAGACCAGCCGCAGCACGCGCTCCGGTGCCTGGGTCAACAAGTCGTAATCGATGATCAGCAGTGAGTCAGCGTGTTCGCCGTAATAGGCTTCCTTGAGCGCAGCCCAGGCAAAACCTACCAGGCGATTGCGCTGAGCCAGGGTTTCGCAACGGCTGTACACCGTGTTGCGCTCGACGGCATCGCCAAACAGCTTGGTGTTTTCAAAGGGATTGGCGCGGTATAAGCGTTCAAGACTGTCCATGACCCAAGCGACGTTGCGTACGCAGGCGATGACTTTGGCTTGCGGAAACAGATCGTTGAGTGCCGGCAGACGCGAGCTCCACTGCCGATTGGTGTCGAACACCACCGGTTTGTCGGCCTTGTCGGCATAGTAGGAGTCGAACAGACCACGCAACAGACGACGGCGCATGTCGGTGTCAATTACCGCGCCGTATTCACTGCCGGCGCTGCATTGCTCGAGGACACTGGCGAACAGCGATCCGACCGGGCTGGTCATGCCGGCGTGAAAGCGCGGGTTCTGCAAAAGAATCGCAGAAAGCAGGGTGGAGCCTGAGCGCGGCAAGCCGGAGATAAAGTGGAACTGCTGCAATCCCTTCACCCTGATCAAAAGTCCCTTTGTCCGACAAAGCGTAGTCCAACAACCCCCCTGCGACTAGTAGTGTTTTGATATCAATTCAGAGCAAAAAGAACTAACCAGTTAATTTTTTATCGCGGATTTAAAGGTGAAACGTTTTAGTCTGAACAGTCGCTATTCGGCTGCGGATTTCGGCGTGATCAAGCGCACTTGTGCCCCGCCCGCATGGACTTGCGCGCTGATCTGCCAAGTGGCGGGCAGCGCTGCAAACTCTGTCGGGTCATCCTGGGTGCCGACCAGCCATATCCGCGCGTTGCCAGAAACCTCGGCAAGGCTGTCGAGGTAGACATCGTCGCTGACCAGCGTACCGAAACCATATTGATTCGGCCGCGTCGAGCGGCCGTCTGCAGCCGGCGGCGTGTACAGCCGCACCTGTGCGCCGGTGCGATCGTAGTAGACGTAACTCAAGTACCAGAGCATGTCGCTGGTGATGATGCGATCACCGGGCTGGAAATGCTGATTGACGTAGTTCACCACGCGATCGAACTGATCATTGCTGTCGACCGCCGCGTTGTTGTTCAGACCAACCATTTCCACCCCGAGCAATACCACCAGCACCGCCAACGCGAGGACCCGCACGCGGCTGTACAAACGGTCGATGGCCAGCGCCGCCAGCAGCGGCAAACCCAGGGCGTAGGCGGTCAGGTAGCGCTCGATGAATACCGGCGTGATGAACGACACCGCAAACACCAGCAACAGCGGTAAGCCGGTGTACAACGCCAGCAGGACACTGCCGCGCGACACGCTGCGATCACGAATGACCGCCACCGCCGTCAGCAGCAGCAATGCCAGCGGCAACGCGCCGAACACCAGCAACGGCAGATGTTCGCCGTCATCCTGGATCAGCCATGTCCAGATCATCGACGGCAACGACGCCAGCGTCACCGGGTCTTCCCAGCCGACATCGCCACCGACCTTGAGTTGTTCCATGTGCTGCGTCAGATCGAGCAGGTTGGGCAGCCACGGCAGGTACAACGCCGCGATGGTCAGATTCGCCAGCCACCAGCCCGGGCGCTGGATATGCCGCAAGCGATAGCCGCGCTGGAACCGGATTACTCCCAGATAAACCCAGTGACACAGCGCCGCCAGCACCGCGAAGTAATGGGTATAGAACGCCGCCGTCATCAACAGCGCATAAACCACCAGATAGCGATGACGCTGCGGCCGGCGGATCCAGTAGACCAACGCCAGCGTCGCGGCGATCAACAACAGGCCGAGCAGCGAATACATGCGCACTTCCTGGCTGTAGCGCACCGCAGTCGGCAACAGCGCCAGCAGCAGGCCGGCGAGGATCGCAGCGCGGCGCGTGGCCAAGCGATCCACCAGCCAGATACCCATTCCGACTGCGGCGAGGCCGGCCAGAGCGCTAAGACAGCGAATGGCAAAAATCCCGTCGCCGAACAGTTCGATCCAGCCATGCAGCAGCATGAAGTACAGCGGCGGATGCACATCGAACGCCGCGTGGCGCCAGATATCGCCCAGCGAGTAGCGCGCCAGTAGCAGGCTGGAACCTTCGTCGCCCCAGATCGCCGCCGCAGTCAGGTCGTAAAAACGCACAGCGGCGGCCAAGAGCAGGATCGGCAGCAGCCAGTGCTCCCTCGCCCAACGGATCAAGGGCAAGCGGACAAACCACGAACCCGGCGTCGCATGCGGATCCTGTGTGTCGCCCACCGGTGTCACTCTGTTGACCGCCATTACTTCCTCTTGCCGTGCCACGACACCACGCCTGTATGAGCCCGAACCTGCCAGTCACTCTAGGTCAGGCGCAGGAGAACCGTCGATGCCGATTTGCGACTTCACGACACCCGGCAACCTTGCCAATCCGCGTCTACGCTCTGGCGTGGCGTGACCTGGCCACGGAGTGCCAAGGCAATAGCACCAGCCTGATCCCACTAGCGGCCCGCCGACAACCAATCAGAAGGATAAGGACTTTATGGACGTTTACATGGGCACTGTTCTGACGTTTGCCTTCAACTACGCGCCCAGCGGCTGGGCCTTGTGCAACGGTCAGATCATCGGCATCAACCAGAACCAGGCGTTGTTTGCATTGCTCGGCACCACCTACGGCGGCAACGGTACCGTCAACTTCGGCCTGCCCAACCTGCAGAGCCGCATGCCGATCTGCCAAGGCAATGGCGGGGGCCTGACGCCGAGAGTCATGGGCGAAATCTCCGGCGCCGAACAAGTCACCGCCACCCTCAACAACCTGCCGAACCACACTCACACCCTCGCCGGCCTCACCGCCACCACCACCGTGCAACTGGCCAACCCGGCCAGCAATCCGGCGGGCGCGCCGACCGCGACCAACGCCTACATTGGTGCTTCGGGGACCGGACCAGGTCTGGCGAATATCTTTTCCGATGCTCAGGGCGCATCACCCGTTCCGCTCAAAGGCGCGGCCACCACTATCAGCGGCACGATCTCGCCAACTGGCAACGGCTTGCCGCTGCCCATCATGAACCCGTATCTGGTGATGAACTTCAGCATCGCGCTGAACGGCATTTTCCCTTCGCGTAACTGATCGACCACCGGGGGATCACCCTCCCCCGGCTCCCCTCTTTGCCGGAGCGAGACCATGCTGCAATCGGTTAAAAGCCAACATTTCCAGGCCCTTCTCGGGCGGATCGGCACCCTGTATCTGCCCGATGGCAGCGCATTGCAAATCCATATCGGCGAACTCGCAGAGAAACCGCTGGCGCAAATGCGTTACAGCGAGCGCATGCCATTCAGCGTCGAACTGAGCAGCCTGGAAGCGACTGAATTCGTCGATGGTTTATGTACACTGGAGTTGCCTGAACTGGGGCGAGTGGACGGCATCTTCGTGTCGCGCGTACCACCGATGGGGCGGCCGCCAGAGCTGGCTTACTTCCACATCACCTTCAACTGACCCGAACCCAAGGAGCAGCCTTCGGCGGCTCCTGCACGGAGATTACTGGGGATACCAGACCAGTCGCTCCGCCGCCGGGTTGCTTTCTTCAACCGCAAACCCGAGCGCGAGGTAATGCCGTCGCGCATGGGGATTGCTGGTCCAGACCACCGTCGCCACCGGGCAGCGAATCTGCTGCGCGGCTTTCTGCACGCCTTGCAGCACCGCCCGCCCAAAACCCTGGCCACGCGCCTGCGGAATGAACGCCAGGTACAACACGCGAATCTCGTTGGCGCCGAAATCAGTACTCAACGCGCCAATCGCCGTGCCGAGTTTTTCTACCACGTAGTGCATGGCGTTGGGGTAGTTGTCGCCCATGCCCTGCTCCTGCACCTGAAACTGCTGCGCGACCAGTTGCTGCACCTGTTCCTGCTCGCCGTCGACCCATTGCAGGTCCGGCCGCGCCGTCTGATACAGGCCCTGCAAAAACGGCGCGTCGGTTGCCCGCGAAGGTCGCACCACCAATCCGTCTGCCGCCACTGCTGCGTTGTCCGCCATCGTGCTCTCCGTTAGAAACCGCTTTCCCTGACCCCCAGCGCCGCCATTCGGCGCCATGCCACACCGAGCAACGATTCGCCGCTACCCTGCAAAATCACGACACCGCGCAACGGTTGCGGCGGTGTCGGCGCGGTATCGAGCACGCTGAGCCGCGCGCCGTATTGCGCCTGCACCGGTTCGGCCCGCTGCTGTTGATCGCGGCGCACGGCAATCGGCCCGTGGTGATCGGAGGTCAGCGCCTCCTGATCGACGTAGGCCACGCCATTGGTGTCGATTTCATTCAATTGCACGGCGAGCGCCGGGTGCATCGGGTCATCGGCGATGAAGCGGCCACTGGCACCGGGCTTGACTCGCCACAATTCGGCTTCGGCGAGATAACCGCGCAGGCGCGCGCCGTCTTCGACGACCCGTGCCAGTGCATCCTTGCTCGACAGCCAGCGCCCGACCGTCATGTTCGGCAGCAGATCACGCACGTTGCCGGCCTGCGGTGCGCGCAGCAGCAAGCGTTCGCGTTGCGCCGTCAGCCCGCGGTATTCGGCGACCGCTTCGGCCAATCGCTGCTCGACAATGCCAGCGTCGGCGGCGGTTTCGCTGCGACTGGCCTGACGACGCATCAACAGCTGCTGGATCTGGATTTCCCGGCGCACGATCGCCAGCCGCGATTCTAGATCCGGTGACTCCAGTTCGATCAGCACATCGCCCTGCGCGACTTTCTGCCCGTCCGTCACCTTCACCGCTTTGACCCGCGCCGCCGTCGGCGCGTGCAGGGCACTGGCGCGCCCGGCCTCGAGCATGGTCGGCAACTCCACCGAACTGCGCCACGGCACGATCAGCACCAGCAACAATCCGAGCAGCGCCAACCCACTGAGCAGCACGCGCGGGCCGTGCGCTTGTTCACGGCGGCTCCACCACTGGCGCCACTCACGCATGATCGGCAGAAAAATGAACCACACCAGTTCCACCAGCATCAGGAAGATCCCCAACACCTTGAAAAACAGGTGATAGACCGCCAGTGCGATCCCGAAAAACAACGCCGCACGCCACAACCATGAGCCATACCCCCAGATCAGCAAACGCCGTTGCATCTTCGGCGACCACGGCTCCGGCGCCGGGGCGCCATAACCGAACAAAAACTCGCGCAGGCGCCAACGGCACAGGGCAAATGCGCGCCCCTGCAAGTTGTCGACTTCCCAGAAATCACTGATCAGAAAATAACCATCAAAACGCATGAACGGATTGAGGTTGACCACCAGCGTGGTGATCCACGTGGCGCTGGCGAGCATGAACGCCGCTGTGCGCCCCGGTCCATCCGGCAGCAACGACCATGCGAGGAGCGCAATACACGCCAACAGCAATTCCGCGAGCACACCGCCGGCACCGATCAGCAATCGCGCACGGCGATCATTGACCCGCCAGGCGTCGCTGACATCGGTGTAGAACATCGGCAGCAAGACCATGAACGCCACGCCCATGCTCTGCACTCGACACCCGGCGCGCTTGGCCATGAACGCATGGCCGAATTCGTGACAGAGCTTGGCAAAGAACAACGCCACGCCAAACGCCAATGCGCCGCCGAGGCTGAACAGGTGTGGAAACGTGCCGATAAAACGCTGCCAGTCGCGCGCCACCAGAAACACACCCAACGCCAGCGTCGCCGGGAAACCGTAACGCAGCAGGCGCGGGCCGAAGCGCGCAAGCCACGGCCACGCGCGATTGAGAAACGCGTCCGGGCGCCACAGCGGAATACGGAAAAACAGATATTGATGCAGGAGGATTTGCCACAGGCTTTGCTTCTGTGCCAAGGCCTTGAGGCGGTAGCTGGCGCGCTGTTGATCGTCGAGCGCACTGATCAAATCGTGTCCGCGCAAGAACTCCAGCAACTGCTCAAGCTCGGTGCCGGCCAACGGTAAACCCGGCTCGCGATTGGCCGCGCGCAAGACTTGCTCGGCGTCGCCCAACGACCAATGGCGCAACAAGCGCATCGCCGCCGTGCCCAGTTTGAAATAACGCCCGCGCACCGGATCGGCGAGGGTCCAGCGCGGCGAACCGTCCAAGGCCGGCGCCGCGGGCGACAGTTGCAGGTCGGCACGCAGGCTCGGCAGATTCATCTACAGACCCACACTCTGGCGCAAACCGGCCAGTGGCCGGCGCAGCAAGTACAGCGCCAGCGGCGCGCGGTCGCCGAAGATTTTCGCCGTGCCGCGCAGGCCGATGCGCGGCGGTGCCTCGGTAAAATTGGCGTCGAGCCGATAGGCCAGTTGCCCGCCCGCCGTCGGCTGCGCCTCGTACGCCGAGCGTTCCAGTGTGGCGAGATGGCGCTTCAGCGGATCGCTGTCGAGAAACAACGCCACTTCGGCACCAGGCTCCAACGAGATCGCGTCGCCCACCGCCAGTTCGATACGTAGTTCAGCCTGATTGGGGTCGGCAATTTCCATCAGGCGTTCGCCGGTCTGCACCGGTTTGCCGGTCAAGCGCTCGGCGTCGGCGAACACCGCGATGCCATCACGTTCGGCACGCACTTCGCTGCGCTTGAGCAGCTCACGGGCGTAGTCACGTTCGGCGCGCTTCTGCTCAACCCGAGCGGCGAGCAAGTCGACTTTTGCGCTCGACTCGGCATCGGCAAACGAGCGCTGGGAATTGGATTTCAGTTCAGCTTCGGCCACACCCAGCGCACGCTCAGCGACGTCGGCCTGCGCCTTGAGCGTGGTGCTTTCGAAACGCACCAGCACATCGCCGTTTTTTACCGTTTGATTGGGTTTGACCAGAAACCCGGCGATTACTCCGTCCAGCGGCGCCGCCACCACGCGGCCACCCAGCGGTACCACTTCGGCCGGGGCCAGCACCGATTGACGCACCGGAAGCAACAGCCCGAGCAACAGCACCGCGAGCAACGCCACCTGACGCTTGCGGGTCCAGCGCAGCCGCCACGGTTTGCGCGGTTGCAGCGCCAGCCAGGCGTGGCTGTAGGTGTCACCGAGTTGCGACAGCAAGACTTGTTCGGAAGGATTCCACGGCACATCGCGCGCCAGCCACAAGCCGCCGAACACCTGCGCGTCGCGATCCACCAGCGGTAACCAGAACACCTGCGCAGCGGACAGACTGCGCCAGTCGGCCTGGATCGATTCGCTGAGCAGTTCCGGCGCGATCACCCGCGCTTGCTTCAGCACATCCTGCTTGAACAACTGCGCCACGGCCTGCTCGACGAACGCCACGAACGGCGCATTCGGCTCGACCGCACTGACGCCCGTCACGGCTTGTACCTTGCCGGCGATCAATAACGCGGCATGGCGAAAGCCAAACAACGACTGGCCGTCATTGACCAGGCTGTAGGCCAGTTGCGCGGCATCGCGGGCAGCGCGAGTCTGCCGTTCAAGGTCGAGAAACCGCGCGAACACCTGTTCAGCGCCGCCGCTCACCGGCGCGTTCACTTCAGCTCCGGGAAACGCGCGGTGCCGCTCATGCCGGCGAGCAAACCTTTGGCTTCGGGAAGTGTTGCGACCAGCAACAGGGTCTGACTGCCCTCATCGATTCGCGCGCCGAGGCGTTTGACCGTGGCGTCGATGGCCTGGCCGGTTTCATCGGGAACGAAGCTGAAGGTCTGGCCGGGCTTGAGTCTGGCCATCCAGCGCGACGGCACCAGCAAATGAATCTCGAGGGTACGGTTATCGACGACATCGAGCAGCGGTGCACCGGCCGGCACGCTTTCATAGCGCTGCACCTTGCGCTCGACCACTTGCCCGTCGAACGGCGCGACGACGCTGCAGCGCTTGACCTGCACTTGATACACCTGGGATTGCGCCTGGGTTTCGCTGACCTTGGCCTCGGCCCGCGCCACTTCGAAACGCCCGACAGAGTTGAGTGCAGCCAACTGTTTGTTGTGCGCCAGCTCTTCACCGGCACCCCGGCTGGCCGCTTGTGCGGCATTCAGCTGTGCTTGATAAGCAGAGCAATCGAACTTCGCCAGCGTATCGCCCTTCTTGAACGACTCGCCCTCGCTGAACGGCAGTTCGACAATCCGCCCGGAAAGCTCACTGGCCAGCGTCGCCTGATCGCGCGCCCGCAACACCCCCCGCGCCTCACTGCTCGCGGTGGCCGCCGCCGTCCCCGGATTATCCAGCAGCGGATCGTCTGGCCCGGGCGTTTGCGCCTGAACTGCACACGTAACTAAGGTCAATCCGATAACCCAACCGCGAAAACGCTGCATAACCGCTACTCCCTGACGGATGTGCGGAGTCTACGACAGCGGGGGTTAGCGTCAAGCGAAAGGCCATCACTCTTCGGAAATGTAATGTTTCAAAAGAGAAAGCCGCTCAATGACCGTTTAAGAGATGTAGGCAAATTCCGGCGTCCTACACGAGTTGGGGATACTGCTGATTGCTCACTGCGAAAATGGCGATAGACAGGCTACCTATGCAAATAGGCGCGGAGCGAATTTACCTCTCTCTGCAACAACCTCTAATACACAAGCCCTTAAATGGCTTGACCATGGCGGATACCAGCAACCAAAACTGACAAGCCGGTGCTGGAGCTAAACCAGCGAAGTGAGCGTGCAATTATTTGGTGGTTGACCTGCATGACGCGCTCAATCTAGGATTGCCTTACTCAACCCCGTACGTAGCGATTCAGTTCGCTGGCAGTTGGGGTGAAGAAACCGGCCTAGGCCGGTTTTTTCGTTTCTGAGGAATAATTTGTGCGTACTGCTTTCTTTGTTGATGGCTACAACTTGTTCTATGGGCTGCTCGCGGGCACCCCCTATAAATGGCTCAATCTCGAAGGTTTGCTGATTCATGTCGCACACATCGAAAACCCGCAGAACGCCGTTGTCTCGATTGACTATTTCACCTCATCAATAAAACCAGAACTCGCGACGCTGGGCCGAATTTCAAAAGAGGCCCAAGACACTTACATAAGGGCACTGCGCACGACCAATGTCAGAGTGCATTTTGGTCGGCATCATCTTGAGCAGGCTAAAGCGCCTCGATTCATCGACAAAAACACCAAGGCCTCACGTCAGGACAAGGTCGACATCTGGAAGCTTGAAGAAAAGGAAACCGACGTTCATATCGCGATCAGCATGTATCGCACTGCCTGCCAGCAGGCAATGTTCGCAACGCAAGATCGCGTCGAACAACTCGTACTGGTTTCGAGTGACACTGATATCACCCCCGCATTGAGAGCAATACGTGCGGACTTTCCTCACCTAACCATCGGCGTCATTCTTCCTCACAGGGCAGGTTTGAATCGGCCCACCCCGGGCTCTCTGAAAGATCACTCTCACTGGCTGCGCCGCGTGATCACAGAGGAAGAATTGCTCATTAATCAGTTTCCAGGCCGAGTAGCCACGCACAAAAAACCAGCGTTCAAACCGGATTATTGGTAGGTACTTCTGCCGGATACACCGACTCCCATCCCCCACCCAACGCCTTGTACAAACCCACCATCGCCAACGAAACACCGGTCGAACTCTCAACCCACTGCTCCTGCGTCGCCAGCAGCGCGCTTTGCACGGTGAGGACGTTGACGAAATCGACCACGCCTTCGACGTATTGCTGTTGCGCGGTGCGCAGGGCGATCTGGTTCTGGCGGACGGCTTCGGCGAGGCTGTCGCGGCGGCGCTGGCTGGCGTTGTAGGCGGTCAGTTGATCGTCGATTTCGTGCCATGCGCGCAGTACGGTTTGCTGGTAGGCGACGGCCGCTTCCTGCTGCTGGGCTTCGCGCAGTTGCAGCATGCCGCGCAGGCGTCCGCCGTCGAACAGCGGCAGGCTGAATTGCGGGCCGATGCCGAACGCGCGTGAGCCCCACGAGCCAAAGTCGCTGAGTTGCATGGCTTGCGAGCCGAGGTTGCCGGACAAGGTGATACGCGGATAGAAATCACCCTTGGCCACGCCGATATTGGCGGTGGCCGCATGCAGACGCGCTTCGGCCTGGCGGATATCCGGTCGGCGTTCGGCCAGTTGCGACGGCAGACCGATGGCGACTTGCAGCGGCGACTGCGGCACGGCTGCGTCTGTGGATAACTCCTTGGCCAATGCCTGTGGCGGTTCGCCCATCAACAGGCTGATCGCATTGATCAGTTGCGATTGGCGCTGTTCCAGCGCGGGCAGGCGCGACTCGATCGCGGCGACTTGCGCGGCGGCTTCGGCGACGTCGAGATCAGTCGCCACGCCGTCGGCCAGGCGCAGTTGCGAAAGTTTCAGGCTATGCCGGGCGACGTCGAGGTTCTGCTCGGTGACGGCACGGGTGTTCTGCACACCGCGTAGCTGGATGTAGTTTTGCGCCGTATCGGCGAGCACGGCGAGCAGCACACCGCGACGGTCGTTTTCGGCGACTTCGAGGTTGGCGTCGGCGGCTTCGGTTTCGCGGCGCACGCGACCCCAGAAATCCAGTTCCCACGAGGCGGAAAAACCGGCGTCCCACAGGTTGAAGGCAGAATCACCGTTGTGCCCGGACGGATCGTTCAGGCCCTCGCCGCTGTTGCGTTTGCGCGCATAACTGCCCGTGGCGGCGGTGTTCGGATAACGATCAGCGGTGATCACCTGGCGAGCGGCGCGGCTTTGTTGCAGACGGCTGCTGGCCAGTTGCAGGTCGAGGTTGCTCTGCACCGCACGTTGAGTGAGCGCGGAGAGTTGCGGGTCGTGGAAGACTTCCCACCAGCGTTCGTTCAGGGGTTCGCTGATGGCTTGGCTGGGGGCGGATTTGGCAGGTTTGGCCCAGTCGGCGATTTGTGTGGCTTCGGGTTTCTGGAAATCAGGGCCTACGGTGCAGGCGCTGAGGCTTACTGCAAGCAAGATACTTAAAGTGAGTGGCTGCCACTGGCCTCTTCGCGAGCAAGCTCGCTCCCACAGGGGGGCTGCGGTGTTGCCGAGGTCCAATGTGGGAGCGAGCCTGCTCGCGAAGGCGTCTGTTCGATCAACACGGCTCATCGCTGAGTCACCTCACGCACCGACGTCGCCGAGCTTCTGGTATCAATGCTCGCCTCCACCGACATGCCCACCCGCAACCGTTCGGCCAACGGCTGCCCCGGTTCCAGCATGATCTTCACCGGAATCCGCTGCACCACCTTGGTGAAGTTACCGGTGGCGTTGTCCGGTTTCACCGCCGCAAAGGTCACGCCCGTCGCCGGGGCGATACTCTCGACACGACCGGTCAGCGCTTCACCACCCAGGCTGTCGACGCGTACTTGCACCTCTTGCCCTGGCTGCACGTCAGTCAGTTGCGTCTCCTGAAAGTTCGCCACGACATATGCCTGCTTCAAAGGAACCACCGCCAGCAGCTTGCTGCCCGGCGTCACATAGGCACCAACACGCACCGCACGCTCGCCGATCATGCCGTCCTGCGGTGCAGTGATACGCGTGTAAGAGAGTTCAAAACTGGCGATTTCCAGCGCCGCTTGTGCGTGCTTCAAACTGCCTTCGGCGGCATCCCGCTGAGCCGTGAGAATGTCGACCTGCTTGCGCTCTGCCGCCAGTTTCGCCGTGGCGGTGTCGAGATGCGCCGTGGCTTGATCGATGCGAGTACGCGCCTGTTGCGCGTTCTGCACCGTACCGGCACCAACGCCGGCCAAATGGTTGTAGCGATTCAACTCCTGCTGGGCGAAAGCCATTTCAGCTTTGGCCGACACCACCGAGGCCTGCGCCTGGGCGATCACCGAAGTCTGGCGTTCCAGCGTCGCTTTGGCGTTCTGCAATTGCGCCCGCGCGACCAGGGTCTGCGCGTCCGCCGCTTCGGCCGACGCGCGCAAATCGCGATCATCGATCAGCGCCAGCAATTGCCCGGCCTTCACTTGCTGGTTGTCTTCCACCAGCACTTCTTTGATGAAGCCGGCCACACGCGGCACCACCAGGGTGTAGTCGGCAGAGACAAAGGCGTCGTTGGTGTTTTGCTGGGTGCGTTTGCCAAACACGCCGGGCAGCGCCAGATACACCAGCACGCCGACGGCCAGCGCGGCGGCTATGGCCACCGCGAGTTTTTGCTTTGCTTGAGTCGTCATAAAAACCTTCATTGTTCAGTGCAGCAATCAGGTCGACGCGCGGGGCGGAAAGATCCGCGTCGGCAGCCAGAAAATCAGCAGGATCAACGCCACCGCGACGCCGGCCATGCACACATAGAGATCGGAAGAAGTCAGCACCACGGCTTGTTCGTGCAGGCGATGGGCAAGGCCCGGATCGCTGCGATCGGCAAGCGGCGAATTGCCGAGGCTGTCGACCAACATGGTCGAGTGGAAATGCAGACGCGCCGTAGTCAGCGCCTCAAGCACCCCGGTGGCGACCACCGCCGCCAGACCTTTCACGGTGTTGAACCACGCCGAGGCAAACGGACCGTCCGTTGGCTGGATGCTGCCGGTCGAGAGCATCAACAGCGGCAGCACCGACATCGGCTGGCCGAAGATCTGCAGCCATTGCAGAACGTAGAAGTTGTCGCGAATCCATTCTGAAGTCAGCAGCGATCCGCCCAGGCAGGACAGCGTCAACATGCTCAAACCCATGCCAAGCACCCAGCGGCAATCGACCCAGCGCAGGTTGCACAACGCTGCCACCAACGGCAGCGCAATCAGTTGCGGCAATGCGGCGATCAGCATGATCGGTGCGGTCTGCGCCGGGCGATAACCCTGCACCTGCGCCAGATAACTCGACGGAATCAACACCACCGCCTGCAGAACTATCAGCACACCGGCCAAGGTCATCAAGGCGAACGACAGGTTACGAATACCGAGCATCTGCAATTTGAAAAACGGGATCGGCTGCGACCACTCGTTGATCAGGAACGCCACCAGCAGCAGCGAACCGGCGCCGAGCAATCCACAGATCAGGCTCGACTCGAACCAGTCCAGCCGATTGCCCTGCAGCAAACCGATCACCAACATGCAGATCGCCGGAAAGCCCAGCAGCAGGCCTTTCCAGTTGAACGATTTGAGGCGCTCCAGGCGCAGCGGGTCCTGCGGAATACCCCACGCGACCATCGCCATGGCGATCAGGCACGGCACGATGATTTGCCAGAACGTCCACTGCCAGCCGACGTATTCGGTCCACAAACCGGCCAGCGGCGTGCCGAGACCCGGGCCGAATGTCGCCGTCAGTGCGTAGCCGGCCAGACCGTAAAGCTTGATGTTCGCCGGCAAAAAGCGCAGGGCGACGGTCATCAGCATCGGCGGTAACGCACCGCCGGCCAGACCTTGCAGGATGCGCATCAGCAGCAGACTTTCGTAATTCGGCGCGAACGGGCACAGCACACCCAGCAAGGTGAACAGGCCAATGGCGCAGAGAGTGAAGCGGCGCAACGAGAAGGTCACCGAACACCACGGCGCGAAGGCCATGGCCGCGACCGAGGTGGCGGTGTAGCTGGCGACCAGCCAGGTGCCTTCGTCGTAACCGATGTGCAACCCGCCACGGATGTCGGCCAGGGCTACCTTGGTGACCATCTCGTTGAGACCCGACACCAGCACCGCCAGCAGCACGCCGACCAGGCCAATGATGATCCGCGCCCCGAACACCGGTGGCGTCGCCGCCTTCGCCGGGCTGGCCGCAGCGATGGGCATCGCGGCCGTCAGGGATGTCATGAGTACACACTCCGGAGGGAAAAATACCGGAGCATCTTAGTCGGGCTTGGCAATGACGAAAATTGACTTATTGGCAGGTTATAAGTGCGCCAGACGCAACAATTAACCCCTGTAGGAGTGAGCCTGCTCGCGATAGCGTTGGGTCAGCCAATGTATGTGTTGACTGACACACCGCTATCGCGAGCAGGCTCACTCCTACAAGGGTTTTGTGTGGGTTCGCAGGTTAAGGCTGGGCAGCCAGCCACGTTTCGTCGCAGCAAGCCTTGAGCGTTTCCCGCAGCCAGCGATGCGCCGGATCCTTGTCGAAACGCGGGTGCCAGGCCTGGGTCAGCATCAGCGTCGGCAACGGGATAGGCAGGTCGAATGAGCGCAGTTTCAAACCCAGCCGGCGCACGCTGAGCAGCGCTTCTTTGGGCACCGGCAAGATCAGATCGGAATCCGGCAAGGCAAACATCGCCGCATGGAAACTCGGCGCGATCACCGCCACGCGCCGCTCCAGGCCTAGCGCATTCAGCGCCGTATCGATCGGGCCGCGCGCGATACCACGGCGCGACATGCTGATATGGGAAAACCCGGCGTAGCGCTCGGCGGTGATTTCACCGTCGAGCAGTGGATGATCTTCACGCACCAAGCCGACAAAATGCGTCGAGAACAGGTTCTGCACTTTGACTTCCGGGGTCACCGGCCGGGTGTTGCTGACGCTCAGATCAATACGTCCCTCGCGCAGTGCCTCATCGTCGCCATCGCCTTCCGGGACGAAACGCAATTCGCAGTGCGGCGCCAATTGATCGAGGGTGTCGAACAGCTTGCCGCCGTAAACACCGATGAAAAAGTCATTGGCGCGGATGTTGAAACGACGGCGTAACGTGCCCAGTTCCACGGTGTCGGCGGAACGGAACAACAGCGCGGCCTGCTCGACCACATCGCGCACCTGTTCGCGCAACTCCAGCGCCTTGGGGGTTGGCACTAGGCCACGACCGGCGCGCACAAGGATCGGGTCACCGATGGCTTCGCGGATCCGCGTCAGGGTACGGCTCATGGCGGCCGGGCTGAGATTCATCCGCCGCGCCGCGCCGACCACACTGCCCTCGTCGAGCAAGGCGTCGAGGGCGACCAGAAGGTTCATGTCCGGAAGTTGCATGCTGAGCACTCTTGGCCGATCAGGATTGATCTGGGCGCAATGCTAGCAAACATCTTTCAGAGTAGGCGTTGATCTTACTGACGCCTTCGCGAGCAAGCTCGCTCCCACATTTGGAATGCATTCTCCTGTGGGAGCGAGCTTGCTCGCGAAGGGGGCAGACGCAACGCCACAGAGTTACCGCTGCATCCCCCACCGCTTAACGGTCACCCGCTCCAGCGTATCGAACACCAGGTTCTCCACTAGCAACCCGATCAGGATCACCACCGCCAACCCGGCAAACACCTTGTCGGTGTACAGCTCATTACGATTCTGAAAAATGTACCAACCCAGACCGCCCTTGCCACTGGTCGCGCCAAACACCAATTCCGCCGCGATCAACGTGCGCCAGGCAAACGCCCAGCCAATCTTCAACCCGGCCAGAATCGACGGCAGCGCTGCCGGAATCAGGATGAACAGCACCAGTCGCAAGCCCTTCAAACCATAATTGCGCCCGGCCATGCGCAAGGTTTCCGAGACACCGAGAAACCCGGCATAGGTATTCAGCGCCAGCGCCCACAACACCGAATGCACCAGGACGAAAATCAGGCTGTTCTGCCCCAGACCAAACCACAGCAGCGCCAGTGGCAACAGGGCAATCGCCGGTAGCGGGTTGAACATCGAGGTCATCGTGCTCAGCAGATCACGGCCCAACTGCGTCGACACCGCCAGCGTGGTCAGGGCAAAAGCGAGGACGATACCGATCAGATAACCCTTGATCAGCACCACCAGCGATATCCACACTTTGGCCAATAACTCACCACTGAGCAGCCCGTCGAACAACGCATGGCTGGTCTGCAGGAAACTCGGCAGCATCAGGTCGTTGTTCTGAATCCGCGCGACCACTTCCCACAGCACCGCCAGCACAATCAGGATCAGGCTTTTACGCAGCCAGCCCTGTTGCCACAGTCGCGTGCCGAGCGACAGCTCTCGCTCAACCGGCACCTGCGTCAACGGTTCCAGCACAATTTCGAACTCTTCACGCACAGATGATGAATGGCTCATCGGGTAGTCCTCCTGGCCGCTCAATAAGCGATGCGAATGTCGTTGAAGTCGTGGTCACGCTCGGTTTCCGGCGGCTGACCTTCGTCGAACAGCAGCCGATGAATGCGCCGCGCCGACTCCTGAAACGCCACGCCACCCGAGCTGTGCAAGTCATATTGATGGCTGTGCACTTCGGCGCGCACTCGCCCAGGATGCGGTGACAGCAACAGAATGCGATTGCCCACCACCAACGCCTCTTCAATCGAATGGGTGACGAACAACAGGGTGAAACGCACCTCTTCCCAGAGCAGCAGCAATTCTTCCTGCATCTTGCGGCGGGTTAGTGCATCGAGCGCGGCAAACGGTTCGTCCATCAAGAGGATCTTCGGCTGCATCGCCAACGCCCGGGCAATTGCCACCCGTGCTTTCATGCCGCCGGACAAGGTGTGTGGATAAGCATCGGCAAACGCCGCCAGACCGACCTTTTCCAGATAGTGCAGCGCACGTTCTTCGGCTTCTTTTTTCTTCAGCGTGCGCGATGCGAGCAGCGGAAACATCACGTTCTGTTTGACAGTTTTCCACGGTGGCAGTTGGTCGAACTCCTGAAACACCACGATCCGGTCCGGCCCCGGCGCGTCGATGCGCTGGCCTTGCAGACGGATCTCGCCTTCGCACGGTTGAATAAACCCGGCGACCGCTTTGAGCAACGTCGATTTGCCGCAACCGGACGGGCCGAGCAGCACGTAACGATCGGCCGGGTCGATTTCAAAACTGACCTGATGGGTGGCGCGCACTACGCGTTGCGGCGTGCGGTATTCGAGACTGACGTGATCGACCGCCAGCAACGCGTCGCTGCGGGCGATCAGGTTGCTGGCCGCGTGGCCTGGCAAGGGAGCGTTCATGGTTTGATCAATCTCCGGCGAATCAGAAAGGCGCGTCGCCCTGAATGGTCGTGCGATACAGCTTGCGGCGCAGGTGCGCGGGGCAGCCGGCGGCGAGATGGATCAGCGAACGGTTGTCCCAGAACACCAGATCGTGGGGCTGCCACTGATGGCGGTAGATGTTTTGCGGCAGCACGCTGTGGGCGTAGAGCTCGGTCAGCAGCTGCTGGCTCTCGTCTTCGGGCAGGCCGACGATGCGCGTGGTGAACCCTTCGCTGACGAACAGCGCCTTGCGACCGTTCTCCGGATGCGTGCGCACCACCGGGTGCACCACTTCCGCGACCTGAGCCAGTTGCTCCGGGGTCAGGGTCGGGCGCCAGTTGCCTTCGAATTTGGTTTCGCTATAGCGGGCGGTGTAGGAATGCGCGGCCGAACGACCTTCAACAGCTTTGCGCAAGGCCTCGGGCAAGCTGTCCCAGGCTTTGTGCATGTCGGCGAACAACGTATCGCCGCCCTCGGAAGGCAGCTCTTGCGCATGCAGCATCGAGCCGAGACTTGGCAGCTCTTTATAGGAAAGGTCGGAGTGCCAGAACTTGCCAGCATCACCGAGGCCGATGTTCTGGCCGTTTTCGATGATGTTGGAAACGATGAGGATTTCCGGGTGGTTGGCCAGCAGGAACTGCTTGAGCACGTGGATCTGCAACACGCCGAAGCGGCGGCTGAAGTCGATCTGTTGCTGTGGGGTGATTTGCTGGTCGCGAAATACCACGACGTGGTGATCCAGGTGCGCGCGATGAATGCGCGCAAAGTCCTGATCATTGATCGGCCGGGTGAGGTCGAGGCCAATGATCTCTGCGCCGACGGCACCGCTGAAAGGGCGGATTTCGAAGGCTTGCGGCGCGGCGGTCGCGGCGCTTGGGGAAGCAGTAGCTGCGGACATCTTTCCATCTCCCACGCACGGCACGCTCACGGGCGCGCTCGTCGATCAGACACTCACGCTGGATTGCGTGTTGGTTCAGGTCGTGCGGCGCGCCGATTGGTCGGCAGGTACGCAGGGGGATGACTTTATAGCTATAAGAATTGGAAATTAAATACCGTTATTGAATAACGATATGGCGGAATGGACTGGATGGTGAGTGACGGTTTTTGTCACTTCCTGACAGATGCAGCGATCCGACTGACGCCTTCGCGAGCAAGCTCGCTCCCACAGTTGATCTTCAGTGGACACAAATTCTGTGTTCAAAAGAAATCCAAATGTGGGAGCGAGCCTGCTCCGGGCGGCGAACCGACGAAGAGGCCGGTGGCAGCGCTGAAGATCTAACGCTCGTGCAACGCCTCTGCCCGCGCACGAATGATCGGCTTGAGCAGATAACTCAACACCGACTTCTTGCCGGTAATGATGTCCACCGACGCCACCATCCCCGGAATGATCAGCAACGGCTTTTCATCGGTACCCAAGTGGCTGCGCTCGGTGCGCACCTTGATGATGTAGTAAGTGGTTTTCTTGTCTTCGTCGGTGATGGTGTCAGCGCCGATCTGCTCAAGCTTGGCTTTCAGCCCGCCGTAAATGGTGTAGTCGTACGCGGTGAATTTCACGATCGCTTCCTGCCCCGGGTGCAAGAACGCGATGTCTTGCGGACGAATCTTGGCTTCGACCAGCAAGGTATCGTCCAGCGGGACGATTTCGACCATGTCGCTGCCCGGTTGGATCACGCCGCCGATGGTGTTGACCAGCAATTTGTTGACGATGCCGCGCACTGGCGATGTCACCAGCGTACGGCTGACGCGGTCTTCCAGGGCCTTGCCGGTCGCGCTGGCCTTGTTCAGGTCGGTGCGCGCCTCATTGAGTTGGGTCAGCGCTTCGCTGCGGAATTTGCCGCGCGTCTCGTCGATCTTGCGCTGCACTTCCTTGATCGCCGATTCGGCACGCGGGATGGCCAGCGTCGTTGCATCCAGCTGACCACGGGTTTCCACCTCGGCACGCTTCAGACGTAGCACTTCCACCGGGGACACCGCGCCCTGCGCCACCAGCGGCTCGGACATGTTGATTTCCTGACGCTGCAAGCCGAGTTGCTGACGATACTGCGCTTGCTTGGAGGCGAATTCGCGCAGCTCTTGCTGACGCTGAATCAACTGCTCCTGCAAACCGCCAATCTCGTCGTGCAGTTGCTGACGACGGCTGATGTACAGCGACTCTTCGCTTTTCGCCTGACCCGGCACGGCTTTGAGCACGTCATCGGGGAAATTCAGCGGACGGTCATCCACTTCGGCGCTGAGGCGTTCTACGCGCAGCAGCATCGACAGGCGATCGGCTTCGGTTTCGCCGACGTTGGAAGCAAATCGTGTGTCGTCGAGGCGAATCAGTGGTGCACCGGCTTCGACGATCTGGCCTTCCTTGACGAACAGCTCGGAGATGATCCCGCCTTCGAGGTTCTGGATTTTCTGGATCTTCGACGACGGAATCGCCTTGCCGTCGCCCTTGGTCACTTCGTCGATCACGGCGAAGTTGGCCCACAGCAGCAGGAAGATAAAGAAGCCGATGATCGCCCAGATGGTCAGACGCACGACGCGCGGGGCGTCTTCGATCAGCGCTTTGTTGACCTCTGGGAGGGGCTGGCCCTGCAGTGATGCCGAGCCTTTGAAGTAGCGACGGATCGAATCCTTGAAACCCGACTTAAGCAACACTGATCTGCCCCTTCTTCAACGCTTCCATCACGGCGGCTTTCGGGCCATCGGCGAGAATCTGTCCACGGTCAACCACCAGCAGGCGATCGACCAGCGACAGCAGCGACGCCCGGTGCGTCACCAGCACCACGGTCTTGTTTTCTATGACTG
The DNA here is from genome assembly GCF_002754355.1 of Pseudomonas sp. 29. Classification (NCBI taxonomy): domain Bacteria; kingdom Pseudomonadati; phylum Pseudomonadota; class Gammaproteobacteria; order Pseudomonadales; family Pseudomonadaceae; genus Pseudomonas; species Pseudomonas sp. 29. The sequence continues at coordinate 3,055,370 of NZ_PEEY01000001.1, read as the reverse complement.
CCGCGAGGCGTTGCTTGAGTCGTTCTTCACCAGTGTTGTCCATGGCGCTGGTCGGCTCGTCCATTAACAGGATCGGTGGATTGAGCAACAGCGCCCGGGCCAGTGCAACGTTCTGCCGTTGACCGCCGGAGAGGTTCTGCCCGCGCTCGCCGACTTGCAGCTCGTAACCTTGCGGATGCAGACGGGCGAATTCGTGTACGCCAGCCAGTTCGGCAGCTTGCAGGACAAGCTCGTCTTCGACATAACGCGCGCCGGAGACGAGGTTGTCACGCAGAGTGCCGGCCAACAGTTGGATGTCTTGCGGCACGTAACCGATGTTGTAGCGCAGTTCGCTGACATCGATCTGGCGAATATCCACACCGTCGACCAACAAGGCGCCGTCATCCGGTTGATAGAGGCCGACCAGCAGTTTTGCCAGGGAGCTTTTGCCCGAGCCGCTGCGGCCGATGATGCCAATTTTCTCGCCGGGACGAATCACCAGATTGATGTTTTTCAGCGCCGGGTTCTGTTGTTCCGGGTAGGTGAAGCTGAGCTGGCGGCACTCGATCGCGCCTTGCAGCACCTTGCGGCTCAGCGGGCGCTCTTCGAAATTGCGCTCTTGCGGCAGCTCCATCATCTGGTCGACCGAGGTCATGGTCACTCGCGCCTGCTGGTAACGCGTCAATAGACCCGACAGCGAGGCCAACGGGCTGAGGGCGCGGCCGCTAAGCATGTAGCAGGCAATCAGACCGCCCATGCTCAAGTTGCCGGCGATGATCTGGTAGACGCCGAAAACGATCATGATCACCCCGGCCAGTTGCTGGATCAGCAGGGTGATGTTCATCGCCAGACCGGAGAGCATTTTCACTCGCAACTCGAGGCGGCTGAGGGTGCCGATGGTCTGTTCCCACTGGTACTGGCGCTCGCTCTCGGCGTTGTTGACCTTCACCGCGTCGAGGCCGGCGAGGGTTTCGATCAGGCTAGACTGGCGCTCGGCACCGAGGGCCATGGTGCGCTCCATGGTCGCCACCAGCGGTTTCTGCAACGCGTAGCCGATCAGCAAGGCAATCGGGAAGGCCAACACCGGAATCCACACCAGGTGCCCGCCGAGAATGGCGATGACAATAAAGATGAGGATGGTGAACGGCAGGTCGATCAGGCTGGTCAGGGTCAGCGAGGCGAGGAAGTCGCGCAGGCTCTGAAACTCATGGATGTTCTGCGCAAAACTGCCGACCCGCGCCGGGCGGTATTTCATCGCCATGCCAACAATGCGCTCGAACAGCGTCGCGGAGATGATCAGGTCGGTTTTCTTCCCGGCCAGGTCCAGGCACAGGCTGCGCAGGCTTTTGAGGACCAGGTCGAAGATATAGGCGCCGGTGATACCCAGCGCCAGCACCCACAGGGTCGCTTCGGCCTGGTTCGGCACCACGCGGTCGTAGACGTTCATCACGAACAGCGGCGCGGCCATGGCGATGATGTTGATCAGGAAGCTCGCGGCGATGGCATCGGCGTACAGCCAGCGCGAGCGCTTGAGGGTGTCGCGGAACCACGAGCGGGCACGTGGAATCAGCGTGCCGTGGTTGACGTCGAATTTGTGTTGCGGCTGAGCGAAGAAGACTTTACCGGTGTAATCGTCGGCGAGCAGTTCGCGGCTGACGATGGACTCGCCGCCGTCGGTTTCGCTGAGCAGGACTCGTGCTTCATTGTCACCTTGCCAACCGAGCAGGACGGCGCTGCGGCCATCCTTGAGCAGCAGCAAGGCCGGCATGGCGATCGCCGGAATTTCTTCCAGTTTGCGCTGCAACACCCGCCCTTGCAGGCCGGCGCGAGCCGCCGCGCGGGGCAGCAACTCGACACTCAGGCGTTGTTTGGGCAGCGGCAGGCCGGTGGTCAGCATCGCCGCGCTGGCGGGTTTCTGATGGAGCATGCAAAGGGCGAGCAGGCCATCCAGTAACGGATCGTCGTGCAACGCGCGTGGATCATGACTGAGTTGAACTCGACTGACTTCTGATTCCACGCTCGACACTCTTTGACAGTTGAAAAGGGATAACTCAATTCATCCCAGGCAGCTGGACCTTGGGCTTCACGTCGTTCTGCACAACGGATGCCAACGGTGCGACCACTCCCTGGCTTCTGAGCAACTCGCCCATGGTCGCCTTGATTCGGTACTGAGTAAATAACTGAATGTTTTTGATTTCCGCCAGACGCCGCGAAGCGGTGAACAACTCGTTTTCGCTGTCGAGCAAATCGAGCAGGGTCCGTTCGCCGAGGCTGAACTGACGCTGGTAGGCGGTGCGCACCGAGGTGCTGTGATCGACGTATTGCTGCGCGATCGGCACCTGCGCGTTGGCGTTGTTCAGGGCGTTCCAGGCCAGACCGAGTTCTTCGTTCAACTGGCGCAAAGCGTTGTTGCGGATGTCCAGCGCCTGGTTCGACAGGTACGACTTGGACTCCAGATCGGCCTTGTTGCTGCCACCGGAATACAGGTTGAAGCGCATGCGCAGCATGGCTTGCCACTCGTTGTTGTGACCGTTCTGGCCGTCGAGATCGTTGTCGGCGGTGCGGCCCAGTTCGGCGTCGAAACGCGGGTAGAAGGTCGATTTGGCGGTTTCGTACTGCTTCTCGGCAGCGGCGATGTCTGATTCGGCCGAACGCAGGATCGGGCTGTTTTCCAGCATCTGCTGGCGCGCTTCGTTGAGGTTGGCCGGCATCATTGCCATGAACGGCGCCGGCCGCTCGAGTTGATCGGGCATCTGGCCGACGGCGCTGAGGAAGTTGGTTTCCGAGTCGGCCAGATTGGTCTGCTCGGTGATCAGGTTGTTGCGGGCCTGGGCCATCCGCGCTTCGGCCTGATCGAGGTCGGCACCGCTGCCGACGCCGCGCTGGGTGCGCAGCTGGATCTGGTCGTAGATGCGCTGGTGGCTCTTGAGGTTGTCCTCGGCCAAACGCACGAACTCACGACGGGTCAACACGTCCAGGTAAACCTGGGCGACGGTCAGCGCGGTACGCTCGGAAGTACCGAGCAGCGAGTAAGCGCGGGAGTTGACGGTGGCTTGTTGACGGCCGACTTCGCTGGACGTCGCAAACCCGTCAAAGACCATTTGCGAGAGACGTAAACTTGACTCGCTACGGTTCAGGGTTTCGTAGTGGTTACCGGAATTGGCGCGGGTGGTGACGCTGTCGGTACCCTCACGGCCATAACCGCCGAGCAGATCGACCTTCGGCAGGTATCCACCTTTTGCCGCTCTTAATTGATAATCCGCCGCCAAACGACTGTTGACCCCTGCCTGGATTTCCGGATGGACATCCAGTGCCTGCTGCATGGCTTCTGGTAAGGATTGTGCTTGTACAAAAGAGGCGGCGAGGGCGAAGGGTACGGCGAAAAGCAGGGGCGAACGCATGATAGGAATTTCCCAGAACTTCTTGTCTTGAATCACAGCAAAACGTGGCGCTGCGTCGGATGATGGCAACCAGATTGACCGTATGTCGGAAAGTTCAAAACAGGAACTGGATCACACGCTGAAGGACAGGTCGCCGCGGAAATATCAATGTGACATTAGTGGGGCGATTGTTTAGGATGGCACCCAGAAGGTCAATAGTTTGGCATAAAGTTAATAGCGAAAGAATATAGCCAAATTATTGACGAACATGTGCGTCAAACTTGTTTCGCAAATTTTTAAAGTACGTCCAGACTGAATCGGCGCCCATGCCATCAGGTCCATGGAAGTCAACTGAACGTGACACCCCGGAGAGTCTTCAATGAGCAGTGTTGTTGCCATCGTCAAAAGCATTGTCGGTCAGGTATTCGTGGTGTCCCCAGAGGGCGTGCGTCGCGTACTCGTTGAAGGCGATCGCCTGTTCGTTGGCGACCAGATCGACACCGGCCTCTCCGGCGCCGTGTCACTTGAATTGGCTGATGGCCGCACCCTCGATCTGGGTCGCGAAACCCAGTGGAGCGCCACCGCGCCCGACTCCAGCACGGACCTGGCTGAGGCCACCGCGCAGGCAGCGCCGTCGGTAGCAGAACTGCAGCAAGCCATCGCCGCCGGTGTCGACCCGACCACCGCCCTCGATGCTACCGCTGCCGGCCCGAGTGCTGCAGGCACGGGCGGTGCCGCCGGTGGTGGTCACAGCTTCGTCATGCTCGACGCCACCGCTGGCCGCGTTGACCCGACCATTGGTTTCCCGACTGCAGGCATCAACGCTGGCGGACAAGCCGCGCAAAACATCACCGGCGGCCAGACCACCGACACCACCACCAACGCCTTGCGTGATTCGACCCTGAGCCTCAGCGCCACGCCATCCATCACCGAAGCCGGCGGCGTGCTGGTGTACACCGCGACCCTGACCCAGGCGCCGCTGACCGACCTGACCATCACCCTGTCCAACGGCGCGGTGATTGTGATTCCGGCAGGCGCAACCACTGGCACCGTCAATGTGCCGCTGGCGCCGAACGACACCGTTTACAACGACCCGACCCAGATCGACGTGACCGTCACCGGCACCACCGGCGGCAATGGCATCACCGTGACCGCGCCGACCACTCCGGCCACAACCCAGGTCACTGACACCATCGACACCACCACCGTCACCCTGACGGCTGGGCCGAGTGTCACCGAAGGCGGGCAGATCACTTACACCGCGACCCTGACCAACCCGGCGCAAACCCCGGTGACCGTCACCCTGTCGAACGGCTCGACCATCACCATCGGCGCCGGCCAGACCAGCGGCACCGTCAACGTGCCGACCCCGGCCAACGACGTCTATAACAACGGCAGCACTGTCACCACGACGATTACCGGTGCGACTGGCGGCAACTTCGAAAACCTGGTGCCGAACCCGACGCCAGCGGTGACCACCATCACCGATTCGATCGACACCACTAATCTGACCCTGACCGCCACCGGCACAGTGGTCGAAGGCGGCCAGATCACCTACACCGCGACTCTGACCAACCCGGCGCAAACCCCGGTAACGGTCACCCTGTCGAACGGTTCGACCATCACCATTGAGGCTGGGCAGACCACCGGCACCGTCAACGTGCCGACGGCGGCCAATGACGTCTACAACAATGGCGGCACTGTCAGCACCACCATTACCGGCGCTACTGGCGGCAATTTTGAAAGCTTGGTGCCGAACACTACGCCTGCGACCACCACCGTTACCGATTCGATCGACACCACCAGCGTGAGCCTTACCGCCACCGGTACGGTCGTCGAAGGCGGCCAGATCACCTACACCGCGACGCTGACCAATGCTGCGCAGACTCCGGTAACGATCACCCTGTCGAACGGCTCGACCATCACCATTGACGCCGGCCAGACCACCGGCACCGTCAACGTGCCGACTGCGGCCAACGACGTTTACAACAATGGCAGCACCGTCAGCACCACCATCACCGGTACTACCGGCGGCAACTTCGAAAATCTGGTGCCGAACACGACGCCAGCGACCACCACCATTACCGACTCGATCGACGACACCAACCTGTCGCTGACGGCAACCGGGACCGTGGCCGAAGGTGGTTCGATTGTTTACACCGCGACCCTGACCAATCCTGCCGGCACCCCAGTCACCGTGACCCTGAGCAATGGCTCGGTGATCACCATCGAGGCAGGCAAAACCACTGGCACCGTGACCGTTCCGGCGCCAGCCGATGACGTCTATAAAGACGCCGGCAAAGTTGAAGTGACCATCAAGGACGCTTCCGGCGGCAACTTCGAGAATCTGGTGCCAAGCACCGTTCCAGCCGTGACCGAAGTGACCGACACCATCGACACGTCGACCGTGAAACTGACGGCTGACACCTCGGTGCCTGAAGGCGGCACCGTCACTTACACCGCCACCGTCGGTGCGCCGGTGACTGGCTCGCCAGTGATCGTGACCCTGGCCAACGGTCAGAACATCACCATCGAAGTCGGTAAAACCAGCGGCACCGTGACCACCACCGCTCCTAACGATGCGTTGACCGGCAATGCGCCGCTGACCAACTCGATCACCGGTGTTTCCGGTGGTAATTACGAAGATCTGGTTGCCGACAAGACCCCGGTATCGACCACTGTTACCGATGTCGCCGACACCACCGACCTGTCGCTGAGCGCCACCGGTTCCGTGGCCGAGGGTGGTTCGATCGTTTACACCGCGACGCTGACCAATCCGGCTGGCACGCCCGTTACCGTGACCCTGAGCAACGGCTCGGTGATCACCATCGACGCGGGTAAAACCACTGGCACTGTGACTGTTCCGGCGCCAGCTGATGACGTTTACAAAGACGCCGGCAAAGTCGAAGTCACCATCAAGGGTGTGTCTGGCGGTAATTTCGAGAACCTGGTCCCGAGCACCACGCCAGCCGTTACCGAAGTGACTGATACCATCGACACGTCGACCGTAAAGCTGACGGCTGACACCTCGGTGGCTGAAGGCGGCACCGTCACTTATACCGCCACTGTCGGCGCACCGGTGACCGGCTCGCCTGTGGTCGTGACTCTGGCGAATGGTCAGAACATCACCATTGAAGTCGGCAAAACAACCGGCACCGTGACGACCATTGCACCGAACGATGCGTTGACCGGCCACGCGCCGATTACCAATGCGATCACGGGCGTGAGCGGCGGCAATTACGAAGACCTCGTTGCCGACAAAACCCCCGTCAGCACCACCGTCACCGACACCACTGACACCACCGACCTGACTCTGAGTGCGACGGGAACCGTGGCTGAAGGCGGCCAGATCACTTACACCGCGACCCTGAGCAATGCCGCAGGTTCGCCTGTTACCGTAACCCTGTCGAACGGCTCGGTGATCACCATCGAAGCGGGGAAAACCACCGGCACCGTGACCGTTCCTGCGCCAGCCGATGATGTCTATAAAGACGCCGGCAAAGTCGAAGTCACCATCAAGGACGCCACTGGCGGCAACTTCGAAAACCTGGTGCCGAGCACCGTTCCTGCCGTCACCGACGTGATCGATACCGTTGATACCTCGACGGTGAAACTGACCGCCACCGAGACGGCCGCTGAAGGTGGCACCGTCACCTACACCGCCACTATCGGCGCGCCAGTCACCGGCTCGCCCGTGGTCGTGACCCTGGCCAACGGCCAGAACATCATCATTGAAGTCGGCAAAACCACCGGCACCGTGACCACCACTGCACCAAACGATGCGCTGACCGGCCACGCGCCGATCACCAACGCGATCACAGGCGTGAGCGGCGGCAACTACGAAGATCTGGTGGCTGACAAAACCCCGGTCAGCACCACGGTCACCGACACCACTGACACCACCAACCTGACCCTGAGCGCGACGGGCACCGTGGCTGAAGGCGGCCAGATCACTTACACCGCGACCCTGACCAATGCCGCAGGTTCGCCTGTCACCGTAACCCTGTCGAACGGTTCGGTGATCACCATCGAGGCGGGGAAAACCACTGGCACAGTGACCGTTCCGGCGCCCGCCGATGACGTCTATAAAGACGCCGGCAAAGTCGAAGTCACGATCAAGGACGCGACTGGCGGCAACTTCGAGAACCTGGTGCCAAGCACCGTTCCGGCTGTCACTGACGTAACCGATACCATCGACACCTCGACGGTCAAACTGACGGCCACCGAGACTGCCGCTGAAGGTGGCACCGTCACTTACACCGCCACTGTTGGCGCACCGGTGACCGGTTCGCCGGTGGTCGTGACTCTGGCCAATGGTCAGAACATCACTATTGAAGTCGGCAAAACCACCGGCACCGTGACTACCACTGCACCAAACGATGCGCTGACTGGCCACACGCCGCTGACCAACGCGATTACTGATGTGAGCGGTGGTAACTACGAGAACCTCGTTGCCGACAAGACCCCAGTTTCGACCACTGTTACTGACACTGTCGACACCACCAACCTGTCGCTCACTGCGACTGGCACCGTGGCTGAAGGCGGTTCGATTGTTTACACCGCGACCCTGACCAATCCGGCCGGCACGCCAGTGACCGTGACCCTGAGCAACGGCTCGGTGATCACCATCGAAGCGGGTAAAACCACTGGCACCGTGACCGTTCCAGCGCCAGCTGATGACGTCTACAAAGACGCCGGCAAGGTCGAAGTCACTATCAAGGATGCTACCGGCGGCAACTTCGAGAACCTGGTGCCAAGCACCGTTCCTGCCGTCACCGACGTGACCGATACCGTTGATACCTCTACGGTCAAACTGACCGCCACCGAGACTGCCGCTGAAGGTGGCACCGTCACCTACACCGCCACTGTCGGTGCTCCAGTGACGGGTTCTCCGGTTGTAGTGACTCTGGCCAACGGCCAGAACATCACCATCGAGGTCGGCAAAACCAGCGGCACCGTGACCACCACCGCGCCAAACGATGCGCTGACGGGCCAAGCTCCGCTGACCAACTCGATCACCAACGTTTCCGGCGGCAATTACGAAAACCTCGTGGCCGACAAAACCCCGGTCAGCACCACCGTCACCGACACCACTGACACCACCGACCTGACGCTGAGCGCGACGGGCACCGTGGCTGAAGGCGGTTCAATTGTTTACACCGCGACCCTGACAAATCCGGCCGGCACGCCAGTCACTGTGACCCTGAGCAACGGCTCGGTGATCACCATCGAAGCGGGCAAAACTACCGGCACCGTGACCGTTGCGGCGCCAGCTGATGACGTCTACAAAGACGCCGGCAAGGTCGAAGTCACCATCAAGGACGCCACCGGTGGCAACTTCGAGAACCTGGTGCCAAGCACCACGCCAGCCGTGACCGAAGTCACTGACACCATCGACACCTCGACCGTGAAGCTGACGGCCGACACCACGGTCGCTGAAGGCGGCACCGTCACCTACACCGCCACTGTTGGCGCTCCGGTGACCGGTTCGCCTGTGGTCGTGACCCTGGCCAATGGTCAGAGCATTACCATCGAAGTCGGCAAGACCACCGGCACTGTGACCTTCACCGCGCCGAACGATGCGTTGACCGGTCAAGCGTCGCTGGGTAATTCGATTACGGGTGTAAGCGGCGGTAACTACGAAAACCTGGTGGCCGACAAGACCCCGGTTTCGACTTCGGTCACTGACACCGTCGACACCACTGACCTGTCGCTCAGCGCCACCAACTCGGTCGCCGAGGGCGGTTCGATCATCTACACCGCGACGCTGACCAACCCGGCTGGCTCGCCAGTGACTGTGAACCTGTCGAACGGCTCGGTCATTACCATCGAGGCCGGTAAAACCACCGGCACCGTGACTGTCGCTGCGCCAGCCGATGACGTCTACAAAGACGCCGGCAAAGTCGAAGTCACCATCAAGGACGCCACCGGCGGCGACTTCGAGAATCTGGTACCAAGCACTGTCCCGGCCGTGACCGAAGTCACTGATACCGTCGACACTACCACCGTCAAACTGACCGCCACCGAGTCAGCGGCTGAAGGTGGCACCGTTACTTACACCGCCACCGTAGGCGCTCCAGTCACCGGTTCGCCGGTCGTCGTGACCTTGGCCAACGGCCAGAACATCACCATCGAAATCGGCAAAACCACCGGCACCGTGACCACCACTGCGCCGAACGATGCGTTGAACGGCCACACCCCGCTGACCAATGCGATCACTGACGTAAGCGGCGGTAACTACGAGAATCTGGTTGCCGACAAGACTCCGGTTTCGACCACTGTTACTGACACTGTCGACACCACCAACCTGTCGCTGACTGCGACCGACACCGTGGCTGAAGGCGGTTCGATCGTTTACACCGCAACACTGACCAATCCGGCCGGCACGCCAGTCACCGTTACCCTGTCCAACGGCGCCGTGATCACCATTGAGGCGGGTAAAACCACTGGCACCGTCACCGTCGCTGCGCCCGCCGATGACGTCTATAAAGACGCCGGCAAAGTTGAAGTCACGATCAAGGACGCCACTGGCGGCAACTTCGAGAACCTCGTTCCGAGCACCAACCCAGCCGTTACCGACGTCTCTGACACCATCGACACTTCGACGGTCAAACTGACCGCTACCGAGTCCGCGGCTGAAGGTGGCACTGTCACCTACACCGCCACGGTCGGTGCGCCAGTCACTGGCTCGCCAGTTGTGGTGACCCTGGCCAACGGCCAGAACATCACCATCGAAGTGGGTAAAACCAGCGGCACCGTGACCACCACCGCGCCAAACGATGCGTTGACTGGCCACGCTCCACTGACCAACGCGATCACCGACGTTTCCGGCGGCAATTACGAAAACCTCGTGGCTGACAAAACCCCGGTCAGCACCACCGTCACCGACACCGTCGACACCACCAACCTATCGCTGACCGCGACCGGTTCGGTGAACGAAGGCGGCCAGATCACCTACACCGCGACCCTGACCAACGCCGCTGGTTCGCCGGTCACCGTGACTCTGTCGAACGGTGCTGTGATCACCATCGAAGCCGGCAAAACCACCGGCACCGTAACCGTTCCAGCGCCTGCCGATGACGTCTACAAAGACGCCGGCAAGGTCGAAGTGACGATCAAGGATGCAACGGGCGGTAACTTCGAAAATCTGGTGCCGAGCACTGTGCCGGCCGTGACCAACGTCACCGATACCATCGACACCACCACCGTCAAGCTCACCGCGACCGAGTCGGCGGCTGAGGGTGGCAGCGTGACTTACACCGCAACCGTCGGCGCGCCAGTGACCGGTTCCCCTGTGGTCGTGACCCTGGCTAACGGTCAGACCATCACCATTGGTGTTGGCCAGACCACCGGCACCGCGACCACCACCGCACCGAACGATGCATTGACCGGCCACACGCCGCTGACCAATGCGATCACTGAGGTGAGCGGTGGTAACTTCGAAAATCTGGTTGCCGACAAGACACCGGTTTCGACCAATGTCACCGACACTGTCGACACCACTAACCTGTCGCTCAGCGCCACGGGTTCTGTGGCCGAGGGTGGTTCGATTGTTTACACCGCAACCCTGACCAACGCTGCAGGCTCGCCAGTCACGGTGACCCTGTCGAACGGCGCGGTAATCACCATCGAAGCCGGCAAAACCACTGGCACCGTGACCGTTCCAGCTCCGGCCGATGACGTCTACAAAGACGCCGGCAAAGTCGAAGCGACGATTTCGACCGCTACCGGTGGCAACTTCGAAAACCTGGTGCCGAGCACTGTTCCAGCCGTCACCGAAGTGACTGATACCATCGACACCTCGACCGTGAAACTGACGGCGACCGAGACCGCCGCTGAAGGGGGCACCGTCACTTACACCGCGACAGTCGGGGCGCCTGTGACAGGCTCGCCGGTTGTTGTGACCCTGGCCAACGGTCAGAACATCACTATCGAAGTCGGCAGAACCACCGGCACCGTAACCTTCACCGCACCGAACGATGCCCTGACCGGCCACGCGCCGATCACCAACGCGATCACGGGTGTCACTGGCGGCAACTACGAAAATCTGGTTGCCGACAAGACCCCGGTTTCGACCACGGTCACCGACACCGTCGACACCACCAACCTGTCGCTCAGTGCGACCGGTTCTGTGGCCGAAGGCGGTTCGATCATCTATACCGCGACATTGACCAACGCTGCTGGCTCGCCAGTGACCGTGACCCTGTCGAACGGCGCGGTGATTACCATCGACGCCGGCAAAACCACTGGCACCGTGACCGTTCCAGCTCCGGCCGATGACGTCTACAAAGACGCCGGCAAAGTCGAAGCGACGATTTCGACCGCTACCGGTGGCAACTTCGAAAACCTGGTGCCGAGCACTGTTCCAGCCGTCACCGAAGTGACTGATACCATCGACACCTCGACCGTGAAACTGACGGCGACCGAGACCGCCGCTGAAGGGGGCACCGTCACTTACACCGCGACAGTCGGGGCGCCTGTGACAGGCTCGCCGGTTGTTGTGACCCTGGCCAACGGTCAGAACATCACTATCGAAGTCGGCAGAACCACCGGCACCGTAACCTTCACCGCACCGAACGATGCCCTGACCGGCCACGCGCCGATCACCAACGCGATCACGGGTGTCACTGGCGGCAACTACGAAAATCTGGTTGCCGACAAGACCCCGGTTTCGACCACGGTCACCGACACCGTCGACACCACCAACCTGTCGCTCAGTGCGACCGGTTCTGTGGCCGAAGGCGGTTCGATCATCTATACCGCGACATTGACCAACGCTGCTGGCTCGCCAGTGACCGTGACCCTGTCGAACGGCGCGGTGATTACCATCGACGCCGGCAAAACCAGCGGCACCGTGTCCGTTCCAGCGCCAGCCGACGACGTCTACAAAGACGCAGGCAAGGTTGAAGCGACGATCTCCACCGCTACCGGTGGCAACTTCGAAAACCTGGTGCCGAGCACGACGCCGGCCGTGACCGAAGTCACCGACACCATCGACACCTCGACCGTCAAACTGACCGCCGATACGTCCGTGGCTGAAGGCGGCACCGTCACTTACACCGCCACTGTGGGCGCTCCAGTAACCGGTTCGCCGGTCACCGTGACCCTGGCTAACGGCCAGAACATCACCATCGAAGTCGGCAAAACCACCGGCACCGTAACCTTCACCGCACCGAACGATGCCCTGACCGGCCACGCGCCGATCACCAACGCGATCACGGGTGTCACTGGCGGCAACTACGAAAATCTGGTTGCCGACAAGACCCCGGTTTCGACCACGGTCACCGACACCGTCGACACCACCAACCTGTCGCTCAGTGCGACCGGTTCTGTGGCCGAAGGCGGTTCGATCATCTATACCGCGACATTGACCAACGCTGCTGGCTCGCCAGTGACCGTGACCCTGTCGAACGGCGCGGTGATTACCATCGACGCCGGCAAAACCAGCGGCACCGTGTCCGTTCCAGCGCCAGCCGACGACGTCTACAAAGACGCAGGCAAGGTTGAAGCGACGATCTCCACCGCTACCGGTGGCAACTTCGAAAACCTGGTGCCGAGCACGACGCCGGCCGTGACCGAAGTCACCGACACCATCGACACCTCGACCGTCAAACTGACCGCCGATACGTCCGTGGCTGAAGGCGGCACCGTCACTTACACCGCCACTGTGGGCGCTCCAGTAACCGGTTCGCCGGTCACCGTGACCCTGGCCAACGGCCAGAACATCACCATCGAAGTTGGCAAAACCACCGGCACCGTGACCTTCACCGCACCAAATGATGCGTTGACCGGCCATGCGCCACTGACCAACTCGATCACCAACGTGACCGGCGGCAACTACGAAAACCTTGTTGCCGACAAAACTCCGGTCAGCACCACCGTGACCGATACCGTCGACACCACCAATCTGTCGCTGAGCGCGACCGGTAGCGTGGCCGAGGGTGGCTCGATTGTTTACACCGCAACGCTGACCAACGCCGCTGGCTCGCCAGTCACCGTGACGCTGAGCAACGGCGCCGTGATCACCATCGACGCCGGTAAAACCACCGGTACCGTGACCGTTCCAGCCCCGGCTGACGACGTCTACAAAGATGCCGGCACCGTGCAGGCGACCATCAGCACCGCCACCGGTGGCAACTTCGAAAATCTCGTGGCCGACAAGACGCCAGTCAGCACCAACGTGACCGACACCGTCGACACCACCAATCTGTCGCTCAGCGCGACCAATTCGGTCGCTGAAGGCGGTTCGATTGTTTACACCGCGACCTTGACCAATGCGGCTGGTTCGCCAGTCACCGTGACACTGAGCAACGGCGCCGTGATCACCATCGACGCCGGTAAAACCACTGGCACCGTGACCGTTCCAGCCCCGGCCGACGACGTCTACAAAGATGCCGGCACCGTGCAGGCGACCATCAGCACCGCCACCGGTGGCAACTTCGAAAATCTGGTGCCTAGCACTACGCCGGCCGTGACCAGCGTTACCGACACGATCGACACCACCACCGTCAAACTCACGGCCACCGAGTCGGCGGCTGAAGGCGGCAACGTCACGTACACCGCCACTGTTGGTGCTCCGGTCACTGGTTCGCCAGTTGTGGTGACCCTGGCCAACGGTCAGACCATTACCATCGGCGTGGGACAGACCACCGGCACCGCGACCACCGCAGCGCCAAACGATGCATTGACCGGTCATGCGCCACTGACCAACTCGATCACCAACGTGACCGGCGGAAACTACGAAAATCTCGTGGCCGACAAGACGCCCGTCAGCACCAACGTGACCGACACCGTCGACACCACCAATCTGTCGCTCAGCGCGACCAATTCGGTCGCTGAAGGCGGTTCGATTGTTTACACCGCGACCTTGACCAATGCGGCTGGTTCGCCAGTCACCGTGACACTGAGCAACGGCGCCGTGATCACCATCGACGCCGGTAAAACCACTGGCACCGTGACCGTTCCAGCCCCGGCCGACGACGTCTACAAAGATGCGGGCACCGTGCAGGCGACCATCAGCACCGCCACCGGTGGCAACTTCGAAAATCTGGTGCCTAGCACTACGCCGGCCGTGACCAGCGTTACCGACACGATCGACACCACCACTGTCAAACTGACAGCAACAGAGTCGACAGCTGAGGGTGGCAACGTCACGTACACCGCCACTGTTGGTGCTCCGGTCACTGGTTCGCCAGTTGTGGTGACCCTGGCCAACGGTCAGACCATTACCATCGGCGTGGGACAGACCACCGGCACCGCGACCACTACCGCGCCAAACGACGCACTGACTGGTCACGCACCGCTGACCAACTCGATCACCAACGTCACGGGCGGCAACTACGAGAACCTCGTCGCCGACAAGACTCCGGTTTCGACTACCGTCACTGACACCGTCGACACCACCAACCTGTCGCTGTCCGCGACCGGCACCGTGGCCGAAGGTGGCCAGATCACTTACACCGCGACCCTGACCAATGCTGCCGGTTCGCCGGTCACCGTGACCCTGAGCAACGGTTCGGTGATCACCATCGACGCTGGCAAAACCACTGGCACTGTGACCGTTCCAGCGCCAGCCGATGACGTCTACAAAGACGCCGGCAACGTCCAGGCCACGATCAAAACCGCCACCGGTGGCAGCTTCGAAAACCTCGTCACCAGCACGGCTCCGGCCGTGACCAGCGTCACCGACACCATCGACACGACTACCGTGAAGCTGACTGCGACCGGCTCTGCGGCGGAAGGCGGCAACGTCGTCTACACCGCCACTGTCGGTGCAGCCGTGACCGGTTCGCCGGTCGTGGTGACCTTGGCCAACGGTCAGACCATCACCATCGACATCGGCAAAACCACCGGCACCGTGACCACCACCGCACCGAACGATGCGCTGACCGGCCACGCCCCGCTGACCAACTCGATCAGCAACGTCACGGGCGGCAACTACGAAAATCTGGTCGCCGACAAAACCCCGGTCAGCACTACCGTCACCGACACCGTCGACACCACCAACCTGACGCTGTCCGCGACCGGCACCGTGGCCGAAGGTGGCCAGATCACCTACACCGCGACCCTGACCAATGCTGCCGGTTCGCCGGTCACCGTGACCCTGAGCAACGGTTCGGTGATCACCATCGACGCTGGCAAAACCACTGGCACTGTGACCGTTCCAGCGCCAGCCGATGACGTCTACAAAGACGCCGGCAACGTCCAGGCCACGATCAAAACCGCCACCGGTGGCAGCTTCGAAAATCTCGTCACCAGCACGGCCCCGGCCGTGACCAGCGTCACCGACACCATCGACACGACTACCGTGAAGCTGACTGCGACCGGCTCTGCGGCGGAAGGTGGCAACGTCGTCTACACCGCCACTGTCGGTGCAGCCGTGACCGGTTCGCCGGTCGTGGTGACCCTGGCCAACGGTCAGACCATCACCATCGACATCGGCAAAACCACCGGCACCGTGACCACCACCGCACCGAACGATGCGCTGACCGGCCACGCCCCGCTGACCAACTCGATCAGCAACGTCACGGGCGGCAACTACGAAAATCTGGTCGCCGACAAAACCCCGGTCAGCACTACCGTCACCGACACCGTCGATACCACCAACCTGACGCTGTCCGCGACCGGCACCGTGGCCGAAGGTGGCCAGATCACCTACACCGCGACCCTGACCAACGCCGCTGGCTCGCCAGTCACCGTGACCCTGAGCAACGGTTCGGTGATCACCATCGACGCCGGCAAAACCACTGGCACCGTGACCGTTCCGGCTCCGGCCGATGACGTCTACAAAGACGCCGGCACCGTGCAGGCGACCATCACCGGCACCAGCGGCGGCAGCTTCGAAAATCTGGTGACCAGCAACACGCCAGCCGTGACCAACGTCACCGACACGGTCGATACCACCACGGTCAGCATCACTGGCAGCAGCTCGGTGACTGAAGGCCAGACCGCCAGCTACACGGTCAACCTGAACCACCCGGCGCAAACCGAAGTAACTCTGAAAATCGTCTACAGCGGCACCGCCGCCGACGGTTCGGACTTCACCGGCGTGTACACCGTGAAGATCCCGGCCGGTGCGAGCAGCGCGCAGTTCAATGTCGCGACCATCGATGACAAGATCACCGAAGGCACCGAAAACTTCGTGGTTAAGATCGATTCCGCCACCGGCGGCAACTTCGAAAACCTCGCGGTCAGCAGCACCAACGGCAGCGTCAGTACCTCGATCATCGACAACGATGCGCCGCCGGTGCTCGACCTGGATGCCAACAACTCCAGCGGCGCCACCGGTGCCGACTACAAGGTGACCTTCACCGAAAACACCCCGGGCGCGGGCGTGTCGATTGCCGACACCGACATCAGCATCACTGACCCGGACAGCACCATGCTCACCGGCGCCACCGTGGTCCTGACCAACCGTCAGGACGGCGATGCGCTGAACCTGGGCAACAGCGTCAACGGCATCACCATCAATGCCAACAGCACCAACGGCACCGTCACGCTGACGCTGTCCGGTAACGCGACGCTGGCCGACTACATGCAGGCCATCAAGAACATCAGCTTCACCAACGGCAGCGAAAACCCGAGCACCGTGCCGCGCATCATCACGGTGACCGTGACCGACGGCGGCAATTACTCCAACACCGCGACCACCACGGTCAACGTGGTGGCGGTCAACGACGCTCCGGTGGCAGCGCCAAGCAACGTCACTGGCACCGAAGACACTCCGCTGGTGCTCGGCTGGTCGACCTTCGGCGTGACCGACGTCGACAGCCCGGCCAGCAGCCTCGGCATCAAAATCACTCAGCTGCCGGGCGAAGGCAAACTGCAGTATCTGGACGGTTCGACCTGGAAAGACGTCGCCAACAACCAGACCTTCAGCAAGGCTGACATCGACGCGGGCAAGCTGCGCTTCCTGCCGGATGCCAACGAGTCGGGGGTCAACGGTTACGGCGGCAGCGGTCTGGGCAACAACCAGGCGGACTACGCACAGATCAAATTCCAGCCAACCGACGGCCAACTGCTGGGCAACACCGGCACCGTGAAGATCGACATCACGCCAGTGGCGGACGCGCCGACCGTGAGCGTGGCCGACAACAGCGTGAAGTCCACCGGGCTGATCAAGGAAGTCTGGACCGGCTTGGCGGGTCTGGGCACCAACGGCAATGGCGCGGATTCGACCACGTTGAAAAACGTCATCGACGGCGCCGGCAAACCGAACTCCAGCGGCTCGGTGACCAATGTGCAGTCCGACGGTAGCGTTGCGGCGGGCACGGCATCGAAGACGTCAGGCCTGATTTATCTGGAAGCCGGCAAAACCTACACGTTCAGCGGTATTGCCGATGACAGTTTGTTGATCACGATCGGCGGCAAGAGTGTGGCTTCGGGTACCTGGGGCGCGGGCGGCGCCATCAATGGCTCGTTCACCCCGACCACCAGCGGCTACTACACCCTGGACATCTACCACCACAACCAGAGCGGCCCGGGCAGCTACGACGTCAACCTGTCGGTCAATGGCAGCACGCCGATCGACCTGAGCAGCGCCGGCGTGCCGATCTACACCGGCGTGCAGGATCTGATCAATTCGGGCGTGACCGTCTCCGATCTGCACGGCAGCAACGGCGAAGGCTATTACGACGGCTACAAACTCAATACCGGCGCCGAAGGCACCACGGTGAAACTGTCGGCAATCACCACCGCACTGACTGACACCGACGGCTCGGAAACCCTGAGCGTGAAGATCAGCGGCGCACCGGTCGGCTCGGTGCTCAGCGATGGCGCGGGTCACACCTTCACCGTCACTGCCAGCAGCGGCGACGCCAACGTCACTGGCTGGAACCTCGGCAGCCTGACCGTAACGCCACCGCCGTACTACAACGGCCAATTCAACCTGACCGTGACCTCGACCTCCACCGAGATGGTCGGCGGTTCTGCCAGCAGCACCGCGACCATTCCGGTCAGCGTGGTGCCGGCGGTCTACAACGCCGTGGTTGCGACGTCGGGCGACGACACCGTCACCGGCACCGATGGCAACGACATAATCGTCGCCGACATCGGCGGCCTGACCGTGGTCCCGGGCACCAACTACAACATCGCGTTCATGGTCGACAGCTCCGGCAGCATGAGCAGTTCGTCGCTCAACGCCGCCAAAGACTCGCTGACGTCGGTGTTCAACAGTCTCAAGCAGAGCCTGGGCGGCAGCAATTCGGGCACGGTGAACATTTTCCTCGTCGACTTCGATACCCAGGTCAACAAGTCGGTGTCGGTGAACCTCAACGACCCGAACGCGCTGACGCAACTCAAAGCGGTACTGGACTCGATGGCCTCCGGCGGCGGCACCAACTACGAGGACGTGTTCAAGACCACGGCCAACTGGTTCCAGAGCGCTGACGCTGTGGCCAACACCGGCGCGAAGAACCTTACGTACTTCATCACCGACGGCCAGCCGACCTATTACCAGAGCGGCGAGCAGACCAACCCGACGCTGTACGGCAACGTGAAGCTCGACGATGTGGTGAAAACCAGCAACTACAAGCCGGGCGACACTTTCAGCACTTACATCGACAATACCCACGCGTTGACGATCAACAGCGCCGGCACCGTGACCCTGCAAACCTACACTTCGTGGTGGGGCTGGAGCAGCTCTAATCTGGGCACCATCCACGCGCAGGGCGACGGCACTTATGAGTTGTCGAGTCTGGCGGGTACCGGTAACAGCACCAACTCGTCAACGACCAGCAACTCGACCAGTGGTTTTGCCTTGCTCAACGGTCTGTCGAACGTCGAGGCTATCGGACTGAACAACGATGTCAGCCTCAACGATCTGAAGCCGTACGATACGGATAAAACGCCGCAGACCAACATTGATCCGAAGGATCTGGCCAACTCGATCATCGGCCACACCGAAGCGACGCTGCCGGGCAACGACACCGTCAGCGGTGGCGACGGCAATGACATCCTGTTCGGCGATCTGGTCAGCTTCAACGGCATTGCCGGCGAGGGTTATCAGGCGATGCAGGCGTTCGTTGCCAAAGAAACCGGGGTCGATGTCAGCAAAGTCACCACCAGCAACGTGCACCAGTACATCACCGAGCACTATCAGGCGTTCGATGTCTCCGGCGCGCACGATGGTAACGACACCCTGCTGGGCGGCGCGGGCAATGACATCCTGTTCGGCTCGGGCGGCAACGATTTGCTCGATGGCGGCAAAGGTAATGACATCCTGCTCGGCGGCACCGGCAACGACACGCTGATCGGCGGTCAGGGTAATGACATCCTCATCGGTGGTTCGGGTGCCGACACCTTCGTCTGGAAGGCGGGCGACACCGGCAACGACGTGATCAAGGATTTCAACGCCAGCGAAGGTGACCGCATCGACTTGCGTGATCTGTTGCAGGGCGAGACCGGCAGCACCATCGACAACTTCCTGAAGATCACTACGGTCGACGGCACGTCGTCGCTGCAAGTCAGCTCGGCGGGCAAGTTCAACTCCGGCGACGCTGCGGCGGCAACCCCGGACGTGACGATCAAACTGGAAGGCAACAACTGGTCGAGCGCCAACATTCACAACCTGATTGCCGGCAGCGACCCGACCATCAAGGTCGACCACAACAACAGCTGATCGTGAACAAAACGGCCGCCCCGATGGGGCGGCCGTCACGTTTGTGCTGACCGGACCGGTGACGATCGCGTCGCCGCACCGCATACTCGCGCACAGTTGGCTATGCTGCTGACAGCATGACGCTGGTTCATTTCTGAGGGATGCTCAATGTTTTACGTGCAACGCGATGCGCAAGGTCTGTTGATTCGCGTGGAAGCCGCGGCCTACGCCGAGGCCACGGAAACGCTGCCGGCCGACAGCCATGAAATCCAGGCCTGGTTCGCCAATGAAGTGGTGGAAACCAGCCTGAAGCAGCTCAAGCAGAGCGACTTCGAAATGATTCGGGTACTCGACGACCTGATTCAGGTGCTGACCCAGAAGGGCGTGATCCGCGTCACCGACCTGCCGCCGGCGGCCCAGGCCAAACTGATGGACCGGACCCAGGCGCGTGAGGCGTTGGGCGGGTTGAGCCAGTTGATCGATGAGGATGAGGGCGGGTTGATCTGATCCACCCAGTATCAAAAGCCTACCCTCACCCCAGCCCTCTCCCGGTGGGAGAGGGAGCTGACCGAGGTGTCTGGCGCCATACATCGACCTGAGAAATCGAGTCGATTATGGATTCAGCGCAAAACGTTCACGTCGGCGTACTTCCCGAATATCCCCCAATCAGTCCCCGTGAGGGAGAGGGGCTGACCGAGGTGTCTGGCGCCATACATCGACCTGAGAAATCGAGTCGATTATGGATTCAGCGGACATCTTTCACGTCGGCGTACTTCCCGAATATCCCCCAATCAGTCCCCGTGAGGGAGAGGGGCCGACCGAGGTGTCTGGCGCTATACATCGACCTGAGAATTCGAGTCGATTATGGATTCAGCGGACATCTTTCACGTCGGCGTATTTCCCGAATATCCCCCAATCAGTCCCCGTGAGGGAGAGGGGCTGACCGAGGTGTCTGGCGCCATACATCGACCTGAGAAATCGAGTCGTTTATGGATTCAGCGGAGCTCTTTCACGTCGGCGTATTACATCAATATCCCACGATCAGTCCCCTCTCCCTCTGGGAGAGGGCTAGGGTGAGGGTGGCTTTTGCAATCTCACCGCCAAGGCCGAGGCTCACCAAACAACCGCCCCTGAACCCCATACAAGCCCATCTCGCGAATCACCGACAACTCCCCTTCCGTCTCGACCCGCTCGGCAATCAGCGGCAGATCAATGCTGTGCGCCGCACGCTGAATCGCCTCGATAAACAGACGCTTGTCACTCTCCTGATCAATCGCACGAATGTAACTGCCATCGATCTTCAAGTACGCCAGCCCCAGCCGCGCCAGGTTGCCGATCATGCTGAAGCGCCCACCAAAGCGTTGCAGGCTCAGAGAGAAACCGAGTTCGCGCAGGCGCCGGGTCAACTGCTCCAGCACCGCTTGTTCGGGCAATTGCTCCTCGCCGATTTCCAGGGTCAAACGCTCGCCCAAGTTGGAATGCGCACGCAGAATCTCGAAGACTTTGCTCAACGCCTGCGGGTCAGCCAGAGTCGCCGAGGACAAATTCAGCGCCAGCGAATCTTCGTGCTCTTTCATTTGCTCCAGCACGCGTTCGAGCATCAGGCGGTCAAGCCGTGCAGTCCAGCCGAAGCGTTCCAGCCACGGCAGGAAGCGCCCGGCCGGGATGGTCTGGCCCTGATCATCGAGCAGGCGCGAGAGCACTTTGTAATGCAGCACCAGCTGCGTGTCTGCGGCGGCGACCACCGGCTGGAAATACAGCTCGAAACGCTGCTGACTCAAGGCCTGATCGAGCAAGCGATGCCAGGCATGGTGATCGTCGCCGACATCCGCCGTCAGGCTCTGATCGATGCACGCCCAATTCTGCTCGCCCTGACCTTCAGCTTGCGCCAGCGCCTGATCGCCGAGCGTCAGTACTTGTTGCGGTGAATCACCGTGGGTGAACGGCGCCAGGCCGATCGACGCCACGGCAGCCACATCGGTCGCCCCGGTGGCGTGCAGACTGCTCAAAGCGCTGTCGAGGTTCTGCGCCAGTTGCAGCGCTTCCTCACGAACCAGCCCCGGCGCCAGCACGGCAAACTCTCCGCCACGAATACGGGTGACGAGGTTTTGGGTTTCCGGGTATTTGGCGCATTCGCGGGACAGTTGCTCGCCAACTGCTTTCAGCAGTTCATCGGTGCGCTGGCCACCGAGACGCTGATTGAGCCCCGCCAGATCCTTGACCCGCAACAGCAGCAGATAACCGGAACTGGCCTGCTCCGGGTTGCTCACCCGGTTGTGCAACTGCATTTCGAAATAGCGCCGGTTGGCAAGCCCCGTGAGATTGTCCTGATAGGACTCGGCGCGCAGCTTTTCACTGCGTTCGGCCTGCTCTTGGAACAGCGCCTTGAGTTTCTCGACCATCTGGTTCATCGCCTGCACCACACGGCGCAACTCAGGTGTGCGCGGCAATTCCGGCAGGCTGAGGAATTCGCGACGGGCGATGGCGTGGGACTGCTTGACCATGTAATCCAGCGGCTTCAACTGCCGGCGCAGCAGCAGCGCGCCGAGCACGGCACTGATCGCCCCGCAGATCAGCAGCCAGCCAAGGCTGCCCAACGCGCTCTGCCACAATTTGGCCACAGCAAACATCGGATGGCTGACCACCTCGACTCGCGCCGCCTGCTCCCAGCCACGGCTGACCAGCGCGTCGCCACCGGCCGGCTCCAGGCCGATCAGCTTGACGAACCAGTCCGGCACATTGGTGACGGCCGGAATGCCGTTGCGCTCAACAATCGTCTGGTCAGTCTTCAGATCGACCACGCGGATGCTCGCGTAATAACCGCTGTCGAAAATCGAGCTGACCAGCAACTCGACCATGGCCGGATCGTCGATATTCGGCGTCAGCGACAACGCCAGCGCCGTCGCGGCGTCCTGGGCGTGGGAACGCAACTGGTTGACGTACTGGGTGCGCGAGCTCTCCAGACTGACCATGAAGCTGCCGGTGAAGGCGACCACCAGGAACAGACAGATAGCGATCAACAGCTGTTTGAACAAAGACATCTGAGCGCATGCTCCTAGTTAGTCGTTTCGACCGGGAAACCTTCGGCCTGCATTTTCTTCAACACATCCTGCCAGCGTGACAGGCGTTTGGTGTCACCGACCTTCTTGTTGCCCTTGGCGCCCGGCAGGTACAACCCTTCAGCATTAAAAGAGTAGACCGGCAGCAAATCGGTTCGCTGCGACGCCGGCTGGATCGGATCGATCAGGCTGTCGAGCACCAGAGGCATGGCATCGGGGGTGGCATAGTAAGTCAGGACCATGTGCGCGCGGTTCTGACGCAACGCCTTGACGTAGGTGATACGCAGCTTGTCACTGGAAACCCCAAGATGACGCAAGCTGAAATACTTGGCGATCGCATAGTCTTCGCAGTCGCCGGCGCCCTTCCACAGCGCCTCGATCGGCGTTTCCCAGTAATCGACCTCGTGCCACAGATCGATGTCCTCGACGTAGCGCACCTGTTTGTTGAAGAACAGGTTCACCACTTTGAGCTTTTCCATCTCGCTGACTTGTTTCTGCGTGGCCAACAGATTCTGCCAGGCATCAATGCGCTGCTGCCCGGCACCCAGCGGCCCGTAGAGTGCCGTGGCTTTGCGGCTGATCGTGGAAAAATCCCAATCGGCATGCAGACCGCCCAGCATGACGCCGGCCAGCAGCAGTGCGCAGCCTAGCCAGCGCAGAGTCCGGGGGATCGCGAAACGTACCGCCACAGCAGGTTTCCAGGGGGCAGGAAGGAAAGCGTTTGATGGTGAAGCTTAGCCCGACAAAAAACAATGGCACCATGAGATCATACTCGGCACGCTAAACTTCAGTTGGCACAGCGATGTTTTACAAGGTTTGACAACCTGTAGAGCAATCACTAGTGTCATTTGGATCCAAACCAGGCCGACATACAGGGTGCGTAGTCGTGACACAGAAGCCCAAACCGTTGCACAGCATTAAAGTCGATGGACCGATTCCTGCTCATCTGGCCCGTTCGGTGATCGAAGAAACCCTGCGCTCGGCAATCCTCGACGGTCGTCTGCCCTGTGGCACGGCGCTGCGCCAGCAGGATCTGGCCGACCTTTTCGGTGTCAGCCGCATGCCGGTGCGCGAAGCGTTGCGCCAGCTCGAAGCCCAAGAACTGCTGAGCGTTACTACGCATAAAGGTGCAGTGGTTGCGCCATTGATTCAGGGTGACGCGACCGAAACCTACGAGTTGCGCATCCTGCTCGAATCCGAAGCCATGCGGCAATCGATTCCGCTGCTGACCGCTGCCGACCACGCACGCGCAGCCGGGTACATCGAAGAGCTTGAGGCGCAACACGACTACACGGAAATCGGCCGGCTCAACCGTTTGTTCCACATGGCCCTGTACAGCAAGGCGCCCAACCAACGCTTACTGCGACTGGTTGAAGACGGGCTCAACGAAGAAGAGCGTTTTCTGCGCTTCAACCTTGAGGCCATGGGCCTGGGCAAATTGTCCCAGGACGATCACCGGGCGATGTTGCAAGCCGTGCAGGATCGCGACACTGAGCTGTCGATCAAACTCCTCGAGCAGCACCTCAATCGCGGTGTCGAAGTGATTACCCGTTATCTCGCTACCCCTGCCGCGCAAAACCGCCAAGCTGCGCGCTGAGCGCGCACTGCCCCGCGAATCACCCGCTTACAAATCCCCAAGCGATCCGCCAGCCCTCTGCTGGGCGGATCCACATGTCCGCTCTAACCTCCTTGCGCCGTTCAGTCCGATATTTGCACGTTGCCGCAGATGAATCGGTCATAGCCGTGGCGCAAATTTACCCGCACTCTTGAGCCGCCACCCCATAAAGAACGGGCGACGCGCCGCCCTGCCGGCGCAGTCCCCGCACCAGGAACCTACGGAAGGAGCCTTGCCACGGGAAAAAGGAAGTCATGGCGCGGGGTCACGGCCAACTTCCGCCCCTTTTAAATCATTCAATTCTTATTACTGGAAAGTTGCTTCGAGTGAGGCATTCACTCTTCTTGAGCAATTTTGGCCGTTATTCGCCGAAAGGAGCAACTACGCCCAAATAAAATTTTACCTGAAAGTTTTATTGGAACAACTCAACTTCAAAAAACAGCAAACTTAAAATAATTAAAAATATACTTGTTAAACACTTTGTCGGTGTATTAGCTTTTCTTCGCCAAGTTTGAACTTCACCCTTCACTTCGGCAGCAGCCCAATGCCTGCGGTACAGCAGCAGCGCTTGATGGGCAGACATGAAGCCATGTCAAAGGTATATCGATCCGCACTTACCTATCAGGAAGGAAGGCTGTCGTCCGCCGACAGGAAACAAGTAAGTCGTAGTTTCATTGATTGCGCAGTTGCAGAGCAGTTCCATTTAATATCAACGATAAAGGACATCATGATGCCCACTAAGCACCAACTCGCCCTGAAGAAAGCCGAACTTAGCATTCACCCGATCTTTGCCGAGATCACGTCGTTATCGGTGTTGCGTCGCTTCATGGAAACCCATGTATTTGCCGTGTGGGACTTCATGTCGCTGACCAAACGCCTGCAGCAGGAGCTGACCTGCACCCGACTACCGTGGTTGCCGCCGCGCGATCCTCTCGCCGCCCGACTGATCAACGAGATCGTTCTCGGCGAAGAGTCGGATAATCGCCTGGCCGAAGGGCATTACAGCCATTTTGAGCTGTACCTGGACGCAATGCGCGAAATCGGCGCGAGTACCCAAGCCGTGGAGCGCTTTGTCGCCCTGCAACAGGAAGGCGTGAGCTATGACGTCGCGCTGCAAAGCGTCGAGGTTGATCCGGCCGCCGCGCAGTTTGTCCGCGACACCTTGCGCACCGCCCTGCATGCACCGGGACACAGCGTGGCGGCGGCGTTTCTGCATGGTCGCGAGAGCGTGATCCCGACCATGTTCCAGCGCATTCTTGACGACTGGGGCATCGGTATCGAACAGGCGCCGACCTTTCGCTATTACCTGGAACGGCACATCGAGGTCGACTCCGAAGACCACGGCCCGGCGGCCGAACACCTGCTCGAGCGCCTGGTCAACGGCGACCCGCAACGTGAAGCCGAGGTCTACGCCAGCGCCATTGCCGCCGTGGAAAGCCGTATCGCCTTGTGGGACGGCCTGCGCGTAAGCATGCGCGAGCCGTTGGCAGAGGTGACCCAATGAACGCTGCTGACTATCAATCCTTTGCCGACGCCTGGGAGAACCGCGCGACCATCCGCACCCGTCCGCGACGCGTACTCGAAGACGACGAACGGCTGATCTACCCGCTCAGCCGTCAACCGCTGGTGCTCAGCGAAACCTTCCTGCGCGAGTGCCCGCAACAGCGTGATTTCGCCTTGGTGCAGACGCTGTACAAATTCATCAACGACGTGGTGATTTTCGAGACCGAGATCGTCGACAAGACCGCGCGCAGCATCGCCAAGAATCGCTTCGCCGTGGCCTTCCCGTTTGCCTGTCGTTACGACGCGATGACCGTGGTGGTCGACGAGGATTACCACGCCCTCGTGGCGATGGATTTCATGCAGCAAACGGTGGCGATGACCGGCATCGAACCGATTCAGCTCCCCGATGAAATCGAACTGAGCCGGGCGATTCCTGCGGCAGTAGCGCTGGCGCCAGAGCACCTGCGCAGCGCGGTCGAATTGATCTGCGTGGCCATCGCCGAAAACACCGTGACCGGTGATGTCGCGGCGTTCGCACGCGACGACACGGTCAAGCCGTCGATCAAAGGCCTGATGGCCGATCACTTGCTCGATGAAGGTCGCCATTCGAGTTTCTGGGCGCGGATGGTGCGCATCTATTGGCACACCGCCAACGCGGCGGATCGCGAAACCATCGCGCAGATTCTGCCGGTGTTCATCGGCCATTACCTGACCAACGACATCCAGAAATCCTTCGACCTGCGCCTGATCGACGCACTGCCGGTCAGCGAGACTACGCGCCGTTCGCTCAGGGACGAGATGGCCGGGCTGGCATTCCCGATCAATCGCCATCACCCGCTGGTGGGCAACATCGTCAAGTTCTTCCACAACAGCTCGCTGCTCGATGCGCCCTGCGTGCAGCACGCGCTGCGCGACTATCTGGTTTGATGAGGAGGCCGATATGAAACGTCTCGACATTTTGCTGATTGGCACCAGCCAGGCGATGACCGACCTGGCGCAGGAACTGGAACAACACGGTCACTCCTTGCAGCGCAGCGCTGCCGGTGCATCGACGGTGGATCTGATCATCGACGATGGTTTTATCGGCGCCGGCGATTTCTGCTCGATCCCGCACCTGCATCTGCGTTTGGGTGTCGGCGTGCAGAGCCCTGCCGGTTTGCCGACACTCGATTTGCTGTGTTTCCTTGGCTCGTCACTGATCAGCCGCGTACCGATTGGCGATGAGCCGTCCGGCAATGGGCAGGCGCTGCGGCAACGGGTGCTGACGCAGGTGGTCGATGAAGTGGCGTTGCTGGTCAGCCGCTTCTCCCGTGATGCTGACTATCTGCAGCTGGCCGCGTCAGTGACTGCGCCGGATTTCGAGAGAATGGAAAACCTGCTGTTCCTCGACAGCCTGGCTTACGTCCATCGCCGTAACGACACGGCCAATCCCGCATTGCTGGAAGAGGCGCAGATCCCGGTGATCGAGCGCCTGCAACGAAGCTTGATCCATCACGCTGAACGCCCGGCGCTGCACATCGCCGAACAGTCGATCAGCTATCGCCAACTGCACGCTCACAGCCGTGCGATTCAACAGCGCTTGCTGCCGTTGCTCGAGCAACAGCCAAAACCGTGGGTGGTCGGCATCTGCCTGCCAAAAAGCCCGGCATTGTTTGCCTCGATTCTGGCGATCCTCGGCAGCGGCGCGGTGTATCTGCCGCTGGAACCGAGTCATCCGTTACAGCGTCAGCAATACATTCTGCAAAATGCAGGCGCGCTGCTGTTGCTGCATGATGGCGAGCATCCGCTCAGCGCATCCATGGCGGGGCTGGACGTCAGCCGCATCGACAACTCAGAGGCAGATCTCAGCCAACCGTTGATGCGCCGCCGCCCCGAACTTGATGCACCGTGCATGGCGCTCTACACCTCGGGCACCACCGGGCATCCGAAAGGCGTGTTGCTCAGTCAGGCCAACCTCGCGCACTTTACCGCGTGGTACGCCGATTACGTGCAATTGCAGGCCGAGAGTCGGGTCTTGCAGTTCTCGTCGCTGAGCTTCGATTCATCACTGATCGACATCTTCCCGACCCTGCTGGAAGGTGCCGAACTGGTGGTGCCGGACGACACGCAACGACGAGATCCATTGCAACTGGTCGCGTTGATCCGCCGCCGACACCTGACCCACGCATTCCTGCCACCGGCGCTGTTGAGCATCCTGCCGCTGGAGCAACTGGAAGGCGTGCAAGTGATGACCGGCGGCGATGTCTGCGAGCCGTTTGTCATTGAGCAACTCACCCGCCAAGGCACACTGCACAACCTTTACGGCCCGACCGAAGCCACCGTACTGATCACCGCGCGCCAGCTCAAACCGGGCGACAGTAACCGTACCCTCGGGGCACCAATCGCCAACAGCCAAGTGCTGATTCTCGATGACGATTTGCAACCGGTGGCGGAGCACACCGTCGGCGAATTGTTCATCGTCGGCCCCGGTGTTTGCCTCGGTTATCTGAACAATCCGCAGCAGACCGCCGAGCGTTATCTGACCCTGCAATTACCGGACGGCCAAACGCTGCGCGCCTACCGCAGCGGCGACATGGCCAGGTGGGGCGAGCACGGTATCGAACTGTGCGGGCGGCGCGACAATCAGGTAAAAATCCGTGGCTTCCGGGTCGAGCCGGAAGAGATCGAGCGCTGCCTGCGCGAGAGCCAGTTGTACCGGCAAATGGCGGTGGTGATCGACAGTCAGCGGCGCATTCTCGCGTTCCTCGCACAAGCGCAATCGGACACCGCACGCGACGCGCTGAAAGCCCACGCCAGACAGTTTTTGCCGGACTACATGCAACCGGTGGCGTGGACCGAGCTGGCGAGCATGCCGTTCGCCAGCAACGGCAAAGTCGATCGCAAAGCACTGCTGGAACTGCCAGTGAGCGTGCAGGGCAACGCGCCGAAATGCCTGCCGGTGAATGCCGATGAAGCGCTGTTGCTGGAGATCTGGGCGGAGTTGCTGGAGCTGCCGAGCAGCGACATTTCCACCGACGAAAGCTTCTTCAATCTCGGTGGCCACTCGATTCTGCTCTCGCGCATGTTGCTGCGTTTGCGTGAGGAGTTCGGGCGTAGCATTTCGATCAATCGCTTCATCGAACTGCCGACCATCATCAAACTGGCAACGCTGGTACGCGGCACCGATGACAGCGCCGTACTCAGCGCCCAGGCCATGGCCGACGCCGAGCGTGCACTGGAAATCGAGCCACTGCCGATCAGCCGCATGGGTGATGTGCATAAAGTCATCGTCACCGGCGCCAATAGCTTTGTCGGCGTGCACATCGTCGAGGCGCTGCTCGGTTGGGGTGCCACCGAAGTAGCGTGTCTGGTGCGCGACGGCGGCGGCAAAACGGCGGCGCAACGCTTTGCCGAGTCACTGCGTGAAAACCGCTTGGAGCATCTGGACCTGAGTCGCGTGCGGGTTTACGCGGCGGATATTACGCGTCCGCAGTTGGGCCTGAATGACGACGACTATCAGCGCCTGGATCGCGAGTTCGGCGCACTGGTGCACAACGCCGCTAACGTCAATCACGTACTCGATTACGAGTCGCTGGCGGCGGACAACGTCGAACCGATTTTCGCCCTGCTGCGCTTATGCGAAGGGCAGAGCAAAAAGGTTTTCAATTTCGTCTCGACACTGTCGGCCTCAAGCACGGTCGACGACGCGGGACGGGTGCTGGAACTGCCCGCCGCGCCGACGCCACCGATCTACATCCGCAACGGTTACAACCTGTCGAAATGGGTCGGCGAGCGCATCCTCGAACGAGCGCGGGAGCGCGGCGTCCGGGTCAATCTGTATCGCCCCGGCAATATCAGTTTCAACAGCTTGAGCGGCGTTTGTCAGCCGCACAAAAACCGTTTGATGCTGATGCTCAAAGGCTCGATTCAGCTCGGCCAGGTACCGGCCTTCGCGCTGAATTTTGACCTGATGCCGGTGGACTTTCTCGCCCGCTTCATCGCCTTCCACGCCAGCCGTTATTCGCCCGACCGCGCGGTGTTCAACCTGCATAACCCCGAGCCTTTGAGCTGGGACGCCTACGTCACTTCGTTCCGCGAAACCGGCAGCGAGTTCGCGCTGGTCAGCGTCGCCGACTGGCAGCAGCAACTAAACCGCGTCGATGCCGACAACGCGCTGTTCGGCGTGCTCGGTTTCTACCTCAACGGCTTCGAAGAAGACATCGGCGACATCTCCCTGATTGGTCATGCCAACGCTGAGGCCGGCGTGCATCTGATGGGCGCGCACTACCCGCAGAAATCCCCGGCGCTGCTGCGTCGTGGCTGCGATTACCTGAAAGAAATCAACTTCATCTGATCCAACAAAAGGAGCAACACCATGAGCACTTTGCAACCCGATACCCTGATCAAAAACCCGCATGGCTGCCACGTAGTGTCTTCGGTAGAAGTGCCGGCAGACGCGGCGCAGGTCTGGGCGGTGGTCGGCGATTTCGGCGGATTCGACCGTTTCATTCCGGCGCTGTCGCACATCGAAACAATCGGCGAGGGCGTGTCCTCGCTGCGCAAGAAATGCTTCAAGGATGGCAACGTGGTAGTCGAGCAACTCAACTCCCGCGATGAGCACGCGCGGAGCATGACCTGGACGACGATTTACAACACGTTGGGGGTGGCGAATCTGTGGGCGGCGATGAATGTCGAATCGCTGGGCGCGGGTAAGTCTCGGGCGACGTGGACGATCATTGCCGAGCCGGCTGCGGGCGGTGAAGAGGCACTGCCAGGGTTCAAGGATTTTGTGCAGGGGTTTGCGGATGATGCGATGGGGAATGTGCTGAAGCTGTTTGTTTAAGGCTTCGGCTTTGCGGTGAATGTCAGACCGCTTTCGCGAGCAGGCTCGCTCCCACATTTTGATTGCATTCCTTCTGTAGGAATGCGGTCAATCTGTGGGAGCGAGCTTGCTCGCGAAGAACGATAACGCGGTCTCCAATCTGAAAAATCAGATTTTGAAGCTGTCGACCAATTGCTTCAGGCGATTGGCCTGCTGCGACAACGCATCACAATCCTTCAACGTTTCATTGAGGTTGGCCACGCTCTGCTGATTCAGCAGGTTGATCTGGTTAACGTCGACGTTGAGGGTTTCCACAACCGCGGTCTGCTCTTCAGTGGCCGCGGCTACAGATTGGTTCATGCCGTCGATTTCACCGATGCGCTGAGTCACGCTGACCAGACGCAAACCGGCCTGATTGGCCACTTCCACGCTCTGCTCGCTGGACACCTGACTGGCGTTCATCGTGGTCACCGCTTCCCGCGAACCAATCTGCAACGACGTGATCATTTTGTGGATCTCTTCCGCCGACTCCTGGGTGCGATGGGCAAGGTTTCGCACCTCGTCCGCCACCACGGCAAAACCACGTCCGGCTTCACCGGCACGCGCCGCTTCGATCGCGGCGTTAAGTGCCAACAGGTTGGTCTGTTGCGAAATCCCTTTGATCACATCGAGGATGTGGCCGATGTTGTCGGTGCTGGCGTTCAGGGTTTCGATCTGCGTGCACGACAGGCTGATCTTCTGCGACAACTCGGTCATCGCTTGAATCGTCTGCTCGACCACCTGACGCCCGTCATCGGCCTGCTCGCTGGCGCCGCTGGCGTGCTGCGAAGCATCGGCGGCGTTGCGCGCAATTTCCTGTGTGGCGGCACCCAGTTCGTTGATCGCCGCAGCGACGCTGTTGGTGCGCGCGCTTTGCTCGTCAGAACCGACGATCGAGGCGTTGGACGATGCCATCACCCGTTGCGACAAGTCATGCACATGACGGGTGGCGGAAGACACTTCGGAAATCGACGCGTGAATACGCTCAACGAACTGGTTGAACGCGCTGCCCAATTCACCGAACTCGTCTTTGCTCTCGACCACCAGGCGGCGGGTCAGGTCGCCTTCGCCCTGAGCGATATCCTGCATCGCACGGCCCATGGTGGTCAGCGGACGCATCAACACATTGATCAACAGGCTCAGCAGCAAGGCAATGGCCGCCACGGCCACGAACATCGCAATCAGTGCCGAGGTGCGGAATTGGCTGAGTGCTGCGTAGGCCTTGTCGCGGTCGATCGACAGACCGATGTACCACTGCGCATTCGGCAGATCGCTGACCGGGGTAAACGACAGAATACGTTCCTGACCGTTGAGCACCACGTTCTGGTTGCCCTTCTCGATGCGTACGCTGGTGTTTGGGTAGATGTCTTTCAGGTTTTTCATGACCTGATCCTTGTCCGGGCTAACGATCACCTGACCGTCGGCGCTAACCAGGAATGCATGGCCGAGGCCACCGAAGTCCACCGAGTTGATGATCTTCACCAGGGTTTCCAGGCTCAGGTCACCCCCGACGACGCCGAGCAGTTCACCGTTCTTTTTCACCGGCATGGCGATGGTCACCACCAGCCCGCCGACAGCAGCCATGTACGGCGGCGTCAGCATGGTTTTGTCAGCTACCACGGCCTGCTTGTACCAAGGGCGCTGACGCGGGTCATAGCCGTCCGGCATCTTCGCGTCAGGACGCTGGGTGAACACACCGTTGGCCTGACCGACGTAGGTGAACTGGAAGTTCGAGGTGAAGGCCGGTTGATCGACCAGGCCTGGGAAGTCCGCGTCCTTACCCTGATGGGCAACGTTCTGCGCGAGGTTTTCCAGCACCAGGATCCGCCCGCTCATCCAGTTCTGCACGCTGCTGGCGGTCAGATCACCGGCCTGCTGCACGGAAGACTGGAGGTTCTGGCGAATGGTGTTTCGCTGCAGATAGTCGTTGTAGAGGGTGAACAGCGCGAACGCCAGGACCACGACGCCCGAGGCGGCCAACAGGATTTTATGGCTGAACTTGAGATTCATTTCATGGGACTTCTTATGCCAAAAGTGGGGATGCGTTCCGGATGCAACATTCCATGTACAGTGCAGGCAGCGTTCTACTAGCCGCTCTACTTTGGTGCACGCATGTCTCACCAGTCTGTCGGCACGTGTCGGAGAAATCTTAGGGCCATACAGGAAATGGATGGTATTTCTGCCAGATTCCCGCCCAACGGCGTGCCAGAGCGTTCGTCACGGTGTTTCCGGAGCAACGTTCCGGCGGCAGTTTCAAATCCTGCAACCCTTTTTCCTGTGCATAAAAAAGCCAGCCCCTGATGTCTCAGGGGCTGGCTTTGTCGTTTCTTTATCTGATCCTGAAATGACAAAACCCCCGTCCGCGTTAGCAGACAGGGGTTTCGGAATTCAATCTTGACGATGACCTACTCTCACATGGGGAAACCCCACACTACCATCGGCGATGCATCGTTTCACTTCTGAGTTCGGGATGGGATCAGGTGGTTCCAACGCTCTATGGTCGTCAAGAAATTCTGTATCTGGCCCGTCAACACGGTAACGAGCCAGCAAAAACAGTTACTTCTACTAAAACAAAACCCCAACTGCTTTCGCAATTGGGGTTTCGGAATTTAATCTTGACGATGACCTACTCTCACATGGGGAAACCCCACACTACCATCGGCGATGCATCGTTTCACTGCTGAGTTCGGGATGGGATCAGGTGGTTCCAACGCTCTATGGTCGTCAAGAAATTCGGGTACTGACTCGTGACCTTGTGGTCTCGCTTCAGCAAATTGGGTATGTGACAGCTTTCGGTGTTTTGTGAACATCGAACTTTCGGTTCGTTTCGTCTTCACACACCGCAATCTGGTCTCTTCGACGCAAATTGCTTGGGTGTTATATGGTCAAGCCTCACGGGCAATTAGTATTGGTTAGCTCAACGCCTCACAGCGCTTACACACCCAACCTATCAACGTCGTAGTCTTCGACGGCCCTTCAGGGAACTCAAGGTTCCAGTGAGATCTCATCTTGAGGCAAGTTTCCCGCTTAGATGCTTTCAGCGGTTATCTTTCCCGAACATAGCTACCCGGCAATGCCACTGGCGTGACAACCGGAACACCAGA
Organism: Pseudomonas sp. 29; assembly: GCF_002754355.1. Taxonomy (NCBI): domain Bacteria; kingdom Pseudomonadati; phylum Pseudomonadota; class Gammaproteobacteria; order Pseudomonadales; family Pseudomonadaceae; genus Pseudomonas; species Pseudomonas sp. 29. The sequence continues at coordinate 3,021,293 of NZ_PEEY01000001.1, read as the reverse complement.
GGTTCGTCCACTCCGGTCCTCTCGTACTAGGAGCAGCCCCTCTCAAATCTCAAACGTCCACGGCAGATAGGGACCGAACTGTCTCACGACGTTCTAAACCCAGCTCGCGTACCACTTTAAATGGCGAACAGCCATACCCTTGGGACCGGCTTCAGCCCCAGGATGTGATGAGCCGACATCGAGGTGCCAAACACCGCCGTCGATATGAACTCTTGGGCGGTATCAGCCTGTTATCCCCGGAGTACCTTTTATCCGTTGAGCGATGGCCCTTCCATACAGAACCACCGGATCACTAAGACCTACTTTCGTACCTGCTCGACGTGTCTGTCTCGCAGTCAAGCGCGCTTTTGCCTTTATACTCTACGACCGATTTCCGACCGGTCTGAGCGCACCTTCGTACTCCTCCGTTACTCTTTAGGAGGAGACCGCCCCAGTCAAACTACCCACCATACACTGTCCTCGATCCGGATAACGGACCTGAGTTAGAACCTCAAAGTTGCCAGGGTGGTATTTCAAGGATGGCTCCACGCGAACTGGCGTCCACGCTTCAAAGCCTCCCACCTATCCTACACAAGCAAATTCAAAGTCCAGTGCAAAGCTATAGTAAAGGTTCACGGGGTCTTTCCGTCTAGCCGCGGATACACTGCATCTTCACAGCGATTTCAATTTCACTGAGTCTCGGGTGGAGACAGCGCCGCCATCGTTACGCCATTCGTGCAGGTCGGAACTTACCCGACAAGGAATTTCGCTACCTTAGGACCGTTATAGTTACGGCCGCCGTTTACCGGGGCTTCGATCAAGAGCTTCGCGTTAGCTAACCCCATCAATTAACCTTCCGGCACCGGGCAGGCGTCACACCCTATACGTCCACTTTCGTGTTTGCAGAGTGCTGTGTTTTTAATAAACAGTCGCAGCGGCCTGGTATCTTCGACCGGCATGAGCTTACGGAGCAAGTCCTTCACCCTCACCGGCGCACCTTCTCCCGAAGTTACGGTGCCATTTTGCCTAGTTCCTTCACCCGAGTTCTCTCAAGCGCCTTGGTATTCTCTACCCAACCACCTGTGTCGGTTTGGGGTACGGTTCCTGGTTACCTGAAGCTTAGAAGCTTTTCTTGGAAGCATGGCATCAACCACTTCGTGTTCTAAAAGAACACTCGTCATCAGCTCTCGGCCTTAAGATCCCGGATTTACCTAAGATCTCAGCCTACCACCTTAAACTTGGACAACCAACGCCAAGCTGGCCTAGCCTTCTCCGTCCCTCCATCGCAATAACCAGAAGTACAGGAATATTAAC
>NZ_PEEY01000001.1:2200000-3015000 GCF_002754355.1 Pseudomonas sp. 29 | reverse complement strand
GCGTCAAATCGATGGTTACCGATTGCTTGTTGCGGTTGGCCGACAGGTAATAAGCCGCCTCCGACGTATTCTCGCCATAAGCGTCTTTAAGGAAGGGTGGCCCCCAGGCGCGCGTATCATCACCATTGCCCGGGCGCTCGACCTTGATCACTTCGGCGCCAAGGTCGGCGAGGATCTGCCCGGCCCACGGTCCGGCCAATACTCGCGATAAATCCAGTACCCGCAGATGCGACAGCGCGCCCATGGTCGCTCTCCTGTTAATAGAACGCCTGCAGACCGGTTTGCGCACGCCCGAGGATCAGCGCGTGAACGTCGTGAGTCCCTTCATAGGTATTCACCACTTCCAGGTTGACCAGATGACGGGCCACGCCGAATTCGTCAGAGATGCCGTTACCACCCAACATGTCGCGCGCCATACGGGCAATGTCCAGCGACTTGCCGCAGGAGTTGCGCTTCATGATCGAAGTGATTTCGACCGCAGCAGTGCCTTCATCTTTCATACGCCCCAACCGCAGGCAGCCTTGCAGGGCCAAGGTGATTTCGGTCTGCATGTCTGCCAGTTTTTTCTGGATCAACTGAGTGGCAGCCAATGGGCGACCAAACTGCTGGCGATCGAGGGTGTACTGACGAGCGGTGTGCCAGCAGAACTCGGCAGCGCCAAGCGCGCCCCAAGAAATGCCGTAACGCGCCGAGTTGAGGCAGGTGAACGGACCTTTCAGGCCACGCACGTCCGGGAAGATGTTTTCTTCCGGCACAAACACGTTATCCATAACGATTTCACCAGTGATCGACGCACGCAGGCCGACCTTGCCGTGAATCGCCGGAGCACTAAGGCCTTTCCAGCCTTTTTCCAGGACGAAGCCACGAATGTCACCGGCATCGTCTTTGGCCCAGACCACGAACACATCGGCGATCGGGCTGTTGGTGATCCACATTTTCGCGCCGGTCAGGCTGTAGCCGCCGTCGACCTTACGTGCACGAGTGATCATCGCGCCAGGGTCGGAACCGTGGTTGGGTTCGGTCAGACCGAAGCAGCCGATCCATTCGCCGGAAGCCAGCTTCGGCAGGTACTTCTGCTTTTGCGCTTCAGTACCGAATTCGTTGATCGGCACCATCACCAGCGACGACTGCACGCTCATCATCGAGCGGTAGCCTGAGTCGACACGCTCGACTTCACGAGCAATCAGACCGTAGCTGACATAGTTCAGACCGCTGCCGCCGTACTGTTCAGGGATGGTCGCGCCCAACAGACCGACTTCGCCCATCTCGCGGAAGATCGCCGGGTCGGTTTTCTCATGACGGAAGGCTTCAAGAACACGCGGCGCGAGGCTCTGTTGAGCAAACTGCTCGGCGGTGTCGCGGATCATGCGCTCTTCTTCAGTGAGCTGTTGATCCAGCAGCAGGGGATCAATCCAGTTGAAGCTAGCTTTACCGCCCATGAGTCTGTCCTCGCAAATCGGTGAATTAACGTGGCATTGATCCTAGGCGCGGTTCGCCGTCGCGGCAAACGAGGATTTCGCATTCTGTTGTGCTAATTTCTCACTCCGAAACGTCGCGGAATGCCTTTTATGCGGCGCATTAGTGAGGTTGACGTACATGCGCAGGAAGATCCCCAGCACCACCGCCCTGATCAGTTTCGAAGCTGCCGCGCGCCACGAGAGCTTTACCCGCGCTGCCGAAGAACTTTCCCTGACTCAAGGCGCCATTTGCCGACAAATAGCCAGCCTTGAGGAGTTCCTCAGTGTGGAACTATTCCGACGCTCGCGGCGCGGGGTGAAGCTGACCGAGGCGGGGCTTTCCTACAGCCGCCGAGTCGCGACGCAACTAGATGCAGTCGAACGCGACACGCTGTCCGTGATGGGCCAGCAAGGCACCAACGTAATCGAACTGGCGGTGGTGCCGACCTTTGGCACGCAATGGCTGCTGCCACGTCTGAAGGATTTCCAGCACAAGCATCCGGAAGTCACGGTCAACCTGACCAACCGCACCCGGCCCTTTCTGTTTGCCGATACCGAATTCGATGCGGCGATCTACTTCGGTGATGCCGATTGGTCCGGTACCGAATCCCACAGGCTGATGGGCGAGAATCCGATGCCGGTGTGCAGCCCGGCCCTACTCGGCAACAAGACGCTTCTGACAGCCGCAGCCATCGCCGAACTGCCGCTGCTGCAGCAGACTACCCGACCTTACGCCTGGCGCCAGTGGTTCAACTCGCAACAGCTGAATATCCCCCGCGACATGACAGGCCCGCGCTACGAGCTATTCTCCATGCTCGCCCAAGCGGCCATGCACGACATGGGGATCGCGCTGATTCCACCGTTCCTGATTCAGCGTGAGCTGGCCGAGAAACGCCTGGCGATTGCAAACCCGCAGGCGCTTTCCAGCATCAAGGCCTACTACCTGATGATTCCTGAGCGAAAGGTCGAATCAGCGTCATTAAAGGCATTTCGTGACTGGCTGGTAACTCAGGCACAGAGCTACAGCCTAGAAGGGTAAAGGCTTACAACGTTACCTAACCCCGTAGTCAGGAAAACAAAAGCCCTACAGATATAAGTATTTGTCGCAATTCAACAGACTGTATCCGAAAGTCGTACAGACGTCCCACAAGCGGCTGAAGACGTGGCTTTGAGCCTTCATCAGCGACGCATTAGTGCCTATTCACGTCACCGATGAGAAATTTTTCCATATTCGGCCAGAATCCTTACAAGGCACGGCCTGCAAGGGATTCGGCTGGCCATCTGCGACATTCGGTCACGGGATGACTTGTAGTTAATTTTCCGTCACCCGTCATAATCCCTTGAAGGGCATAAAGTTCGCCTGCAAAATGCCGCGCCCCGCCCTGATTTGGCGGGATCGTGCTGATCGGCCGCCCCAGTCGCACCATCCGTAGTGCATGGGTTTACTCAATAAGATCACGCAGGAGATTTGACGTGCACATTGGTGTTCCTCTCGAAACCCAGACCGGTGAAACACGGGTTGCTGCAACCCCGGAAACCATTAAAAAGCTGATCAGCCAAGGTCATAAGGTCACTGTGCAAACCGGCGCCGGCGTTAAAGCCAGCGTTGTCGACAGTGCCTATGAAGCGGCAGGCGCAACCATTGGCAGTGCCAATGACGCGTTTGGCGCCGAGCTGATTCTCAAAGTGGTCGCGCCAAGCGATGCCGAACTGACGCTGATCAAGCGCGGTACGGTGTTGGTCGGCATGCTCAATCCGTTCAACAACGAAACCATCGCAAAGATGGCCGAGTGCGGCATTACCGCGTTCGCCCTCGAAGCGGCGCCGCGCACCTCGCGCGCGCAGAGTCTCGATGTGTTGTCGTCGCAGGCGAACATTGCCGGCTATAAGGCTGTGTTGCTGGCCGCTCATTACTATCCGCGCTTCATGCCGATGCTGATGACCGCTGCGGGCACCGTGAAAGCGGCGCGCGTGCTGATTCTCGGCGCCGGTGTGGCCGGGTTGCAGGCGATTGCTACGGCGAAGCGTCTGGGTGCGGTGATCGAAGCGTCCGACGTGCGTCCGGCGGTAAAAGAGCAGATCGAATCACTCGGCGCCAAGTTCGTCGACGTACCTTACGAGACCGATGAAGAGCGTGAATGCGCCGTCGGTGTCGGCGGTTACGCGCGACCAATGCCGGCGAGCTGGATGCAGCGTCAGGCCCAGGCTGTGCACGAACGCGCCAAGCAGGCTGACATCGTCATTACCACCGCGCTGATTCCGGGCCGCAAGGCACCGACGCTATTGAGCGCGGAAACCGTAGCGCAGATGAAACCGGGTTCGGTGGTCATCGATCTCGCGGCAGCTCAGGGCGGCAACTGCCCATTGACCGTGGCCGATCAGGTCGTGGTCGAAAATGGCGTGACCATTTGCGGCCCGACCAATCTGGCCGGTGAAGTCGCTGCAGACGCCTCGGCACTGTATGCGCGCAACCTGCTGGACTTCCTCAAGCTGGTCTTCACCAAAGAAGGCCAGTTCGACGTAAACCTCGAAGACGACATCGTCGCCGCGTGCCTGATGTGCCGCGACGGCCAAGTCATCCGCAAAAACGCCTAAGCAGGGATTCAGACGATGGAAGAGCTTATCTCCCCCGGTATCTACAACCTGATCATCTTCGTGCTGGCGATTTATGTCGGTTACCACGTGGTCTGGAACGTTACACCTGCGCTGCACACACCTTTGATGGCGGTAACCAACGCCATCTCGGCGATCGTGATCGTCGGCGCCATGCTTGCCGCTGCGCTGACCGTCACGCCGCTGGGCAAAACCATGGGTACCCTTGCTGTGGCGCTGGCTGCGGTCAACGTGTTCGGTGGCTTCCTGGTGACCCGCCGCATGCTTGAGATGTTCAAGAAGAAAGCCCCGAAAGTAAAAGAAGAGGCGCCGAAGTAATGAGCATGAATCTCGTCACGACGCTCTACCTGATCGCGTCGATCTGCTTTATCCAGGCCCTCAAAGGCCTGTCGCACCCGACTACCTCGCGACGCGGCAACCTGTTCGGCATGCTCGGCATGGCGTTGGCGATCCTGACCACCGTGGGCCTCATCTATAAGTTGGGCGCTGAGCTCGCGACTGCCGGTATCGGTTACGTGATCGTCGGCTTGTTGGTTGGCGGTACAGCCGGTTCGATCATGGCCAAACGCGTTGAAATGACCAAGATGCCGGAACTGGTCGCCTTCATGCACAGCATGATCGGTCTGGCAGCGGTGTTCATTGCCATCGCCGCCGTGGTTGAGCCGCAATCGCTAGGTATCGTTAAACAGCTGGGTGATTCGATTCCAACGGGCAACCGTCTGGAGCTGTTCCTCGGTGCCGCGATCGGTGCGATCACCTTCTCCGGTTCGGTGATTGCGTTCGGCAAGCTGTCGGGCAAATACAAGTTCCGTCTGTTCCAGGGCGCCCCGGTACAGTTCGTTGGTCAGCACAAGCTGAACGCCGTGCTGGGCCTGGCGACGCTGGCACTGGGCCTGACCTTCATGTTCACCGGCAACCTCACTGCGTTCGCGCTGATGCTAGCGCTGGCGTTTGTGATGGGCGTGCTGATCATCATCCCGATTGGCGGCGCCGACATGCCGGTCGTGGTGTCGATGCTCAACAGCTACTCGGGCTGGGCGGCGGCGGGTATCGGCTTCTCGCTGAACAACTCGATGCTGATCATTGCCGGTTCCCTGGTGGGTTCGAGCGGTGCGATCCTGTCGTACATCATGTGCAAGGCGATGAACCGTTCCTTCTTTAATGTACTGCTCGGCGGTTTCGGCAACACGGCAGACGCAGGTCCTGCCGGTGCGAAAGAAGCACGTCCGGTGAAATCCGGTTCGGCTGACGACGCGACCTTCCTGCTGACCAACGCCGACACCGTGATCATCGTCCCGGGCTACGGTCTGGCAGTGGCACGTGCGCAACATGCGCTGAAAGAGCTGACCGAGAAGCTGACCCACCGTGGCGTGACTGTGAAGTACGCGATCCACCCCGTGGCGGGCCGTATGCCGGGGCACATGAACGTTCTGCTCGCCGAGGCCGAAGTGCCTTACGACCAGGTGTTCGAGATGGAGGACATCAACTCCGAGTTCGGTCAGGCCGACGTGGTGCTGGTGCTCGGCGCGAACGACGTGGTTAACCCGGCCGCAAAGAACGATCCGAAATCGCCGATTGCCGGCATGCCGATTCTCGAAGCGTTCAAAGCCAAGACCATCATCGTCAACAAGCGCTCGATGGCCAGCGGCTATGCCGGTCTGGACAACGAGCTGTTCTATCTGGACAAAACCATGATGGTCTTCGGCGACGCGAAGAAAGTCATCGAAGACATGGTCAAAGCGGTCGAGTAATTCCCCGCTGCAATACCGAACGCCCCGACTTGTCGGGGCGTTTTTGTTTGCGCAAACAGTCGGACAATTTGCCGCGTTGTTGCAGATCCAGTAACGGTGTTTTACTTCAAAGCCGCTAAATAGACGCCTCGTTTGCGACCTTGGTAGCGGGACAGGCGCTCGTCAAATTCACTAGACTGCGCATCCTGCTACTCGCTTCCCGAGATAATAATCCATGTACCGTGACCGTATTCGCCTGCCTTCGTTGTTGGATAAAGTGATGAGCGCCGCCGACGCAGCCGCTTTGATTGAGGACGGCATGACCGTCGGCATGAGCGGATTTACTCGTGCTGGCGAAGCCAAAGCCGTCCCTCATGCACTGGCCGAGCGCGCCAAGGTCACGCCGCTGAAGATCAGCCTGATGACCGGCGCCAGCCTGGGCAACGACCTCGACAAGCAACTGACCGAAGCCGGCGTGCTGTCGCGGCGCATGCCGTTCCAGGTCGACAGCACCTTGCGCAAGGCGATCAATGCCGGCCAGGTAATGTTCATTGATCAGCACCTGTCGGAAACCGTCGAGCAGCTACGCAACCAGCAACTGAAGCTGCCGGACATCGCGGTCATCGAAGCTGTGGCCATCACCGAGCAAGGCCACATCGTGCCGACCACCTCGGTGGGCAACTCGGCGAGCTTCGCAATTTTCGCCAAACAGGTGATTGTCGAGATCAACCTGGCGCACAACGCCAACCTCGAAGGCCTGCATGACATCTATATCCCGACCTATCGCCCGACGCGCACGCCGATCCCGCTGGTAAAAGTCGACGACCGCATCGGCAACACGGCGATTCCGATTCCGCCGGAAAAAATCGTCGCCATTGTGATCACCCAGCAGGCGGACTCGCCGTCTACCGTGTCGTCGCCGGACGTCGACACCAACGCCATTGCCGATCACCTGATCACCTTCTTCAAGCAGGAAGTCGACGCCGGGCGCATGACCAACAAGCTCGGCCCGTTGCAGGCAGGGATCGGCAACATTGCCAACGCGGTGATGTGCGGTCTGATCGATTCGCCGTTTGAAGACCTGACCATGTACTCCGAAGTACTACAGGATTCGACCTTCGACCTGATCGACGCCGGCAAGCTGAGCTTCGCTTCGGGCAGCTCGATCACCCTGTCGGAGCGCCGCAACAGCGACGTGTTCGGTAACCTGGAGAAGTACAAGGACAAACTGGTACTGCGTCCGCAGGAGATCTCCAACCACCCGGAAGTGGTGCGCCGCCTAGGCATCATCGGGATCAACACGGCGCTGGAGTTCGACATTTACGGCAACGTCAACTCCACCCACGTTTGCGGCACGCGGATGATGAACGGCATCGGCGGTTCCGGCGACTTCGCGCGTAACGCGCATCTGGCGGTGTTCGTGACCAAGTCGATCGCCAAGGGCGGGGCGATTTCCAGCGTGGTGCCGATGGTCAGCCACGTTGACCACACCGAGCACGATGTCGACATTCTGGTGACCGAAGTGGGTCTGGCCGATTTACGCGGCTTGGCGCCGCGGGAACGTGCACGTGTGATCATCGATAACTGTGTGCACCCGGACTTCCGTCAAGCGCTGGATGATTACTTCACGAAGGCCTGTGCAATCGGTGGCCATACCCCACACATTCTGCGTGAAGCGTTGAGCTGGCATATCAACCTGGAAGAAACCGGGCGCATGCTTGCGGTGTAATTCACTCAGATAACCGTTGGCGCAAACACAGTTTGCGTCAGCGGATTGTTGCAATCTTCAAAGCTGACAAAAACTGTACTGCTGTACCGGTCCTTTCCTACAGATTTTGCCTACCTTTTTCCTCGAATCGAGCAAAAACGCACCACTTAAGTGCGGACAGGTACAGTTTGCTCGTTTTTGACCCGTACACCCCCTATAAACAGTTAACTGGTCACTCACAATACAGTTGAACTGTATCTAGAGAGACTTGGCAAACGAGAGGATCATGGGCACCAGTCAAACCACTACCTGATCCCGCCACAAGCGGAAGGATGTCAACCATGGAACGTACACTCAGTTCCGAACTGTTCTTCGAAGACAAAGCTGTAAACACCCAGGCTTCCCTGCCTCTGCGCGTTATCGCCAACCTGATGTTGTGGCAGCGCCGCATCTCCAGCCGCCATCAACTGGCTCGCCTGGATTCGCGTTTGCTGGCTGACGCCGGTATCAGCGAAGCACAACGCTATGAAGAGCTGAGCAAGCCGTTCTGGCGCTAAGTAGCGTCGCTGGCTCTGGTCATTAGACCCACCGCCAGCAACCCGAATTGAACAAACGAAACCCGTCGTGGGAAACCACGACGGGTTTCGTCGTTTTGGGGAGTTTTAAATCCCTATACAGCTAGCTTTATCGCTGACAGGTACAGTTCATTATAATCACCACCTGGACCAGTACAATTTGCTTCTGCTGTATCTGCCTCTTCCTCTGTCACAGGCTCAACATGACCTTCCGCCTTCACCGGTAATAAGGAATACGTCATGAATGACTTACGGGATGTTTCAAGAAACTTCAGCCATTCCTACCCTCGCCCCAATGCTCTGCGTCGCCTGATTCGCGGGCTTCTGGACAGCCTGGAGCGCGCCAGAACAAGGCGCCTGCTCTCTCAACTCGACGGTCGGGATCTCGCCGATCTTGGCCTCAGCCATGCCGATCGACTGAGTGAACTGGATAAACCGTTCTGGCGCTAGCATTTTGCCCACTGTGCGAACCTCGCAAAGCAGGCCTAATATCCACGCAGAACGTGGCGAATGCTGTGTCACTGGCGTCTGACTCCTCAGATCCCGAGCCACCTCTCAATACGGTTTATCCACAGGAGTTACCCATGTCCCGTCTTCGTTTGCTCAGTGCTGCCGCCCTGCTGGCCGTGGCTGCCAACGCCAGCGCCACCAGCTTCATCGTGACCACCGACGCTGTTGTCGGTGCACTGAAATCCTCGTCCGACGCCACCTCCGACGTTTCCTCGTCGTTCCGTGATGACAAAATCGTCCTCGCCGCCCGTGACGACGCTGCCAGCTTCGTGGCCAGCGAAGGCGAAATCCGTGGTGTAAAACTGGAAAGCGCGCTGGATCACATCCGTCATCAGGCCCCACAGCTACAAGCTACCGACGCGCAGTTGGCTCAAGCCATCCTGACGATCTAAGCGTCTGACACCGTTCGGGACACGCCGGTCGTGTCCCGATGTTTCGGCGCTGGCTCTGGTCCGGGCATTGCGCTAGCCTTTGGGCTCGCTAACCAATACCGAGTCTCATGCGTTTTCTTTCAAATTTGCTGATCCCTTCTGTTCTGCTAACCGCTGGCTGGGCTACGTCGGTGGACGCCTTCGATGCTTTTAACGCTTCGACCCAAGGCACCGTCGTCAGTGGTTACGCCACCAGCATGGTGTCTTCCGCCCCGTTCGACCGTAAACTGCTGCTCGCGGCCCACGATGATGCCGCAGCTTTTGTTGCCAGTGACGGTGAATGGCGTGGTGCTCGACTGGAATCCGCGCTGCATTACCTGCGCAAAACCCGGCCGAAACTTCATGTCAGCGACCTTGAACTGGCAGAGGCAATTCTCGTCCAATAGTTATCCTGTACCCCTGTTATCCTTGCCCTTCCGGAGTCGTTCCATGCGTAGCCCGCTGATTGCTGCCGCCCTTGGCCTGTTTTTGTTGGCCGACGTGGCCCAGGCGCACACCCTGGTAGCCACCAGTAACATCATCGTTCGTGCCTCCCAGCGCACTATCGATTTCACTTCCGACACCACCACGTCGATCCGCGATTCGAAAATCATCCGCGAAGCACACGATGATGCCGCCAGTTTCGTCGCCACTAACGGTGATATCCGTGGCGCGCATCTGGAAGCCGCGCTCAACACCCTGCGCACCCGTGTGCCGGAAGCGCGCGACGCCAGCGATCAGGTTCTCGCCGAAGCCATCCTCGCACTGTGAAGTCACTCGGCACCTGGCTGCTGGCCGGGGCGTTGTTGCTGCTTGGCAACAGCGCCCACGCCGGCCTGCAATTGCGGCTCAAGACCGACGGTCTGAGCCCCGCCCAACAACAGGCCAGCCAGGCGCTGATCGATGAGGCGATGCAAAAGCTGCCGCCGAGCTTTATCGAGCGGCTGGATCGGCGCATCGATGTCGGCTGGACCGACGACATGCCCGCCAACGCTTACGGCCAGGCCACGCTCGTTGCCGAACTCGATCTGAATCGCAAACTGCTGGCCAGCCTCACTGACGGCAGTGCAGCCAAAGAAAAAACCAATCGCCCCCACGGCACTGTGCGCCAGGAATTGCTCGCCACGGTGTTGCACGAAATTACCCACATTTACGATCGCGCGCGCTTGTGGCCGGACGCCGAGCGCACGCTAATCCAGCGCTGCACCCGCCGCTTCAACAGCGCCGGGCTGATCGGCATTCCCGATGAGTGTCGCGGGCAGAACGGGCGGCGTTTCACCCTCAGTGATGACCCACGCCTGCTCGATCTCGCCGGTTGGCAGCAATACGTCGGCCGTCGGGGTGAGCGCGAACAACACAACCGCCAGATCGCGCGCAGCCCGGACCTGTACGAAATCTCCAGCCCGAAGGAGTTTGTCGCGGTCAACATGGAGTATTTCCTCCTCGACCCGAGCTATGCCTGCCGTCGCCCGGCGTTGTATCGCTATTACCAGCAGCACTTCGGCTGGACACCGCCGGCCAAGGACACCTGCAGCAAGACCTTCTCCTTCCTCAATGCCGGCAACGACTTCGCCAAGCAACCCTTGGGGCAGGTCGATCCCGAGCGGGTCTACGCCGTCGACTATCTACTGGCCGAGGCCAATCAGAACTGGGTCAGCCGCTGGGGCCACAGCATGTTGCGTCTGGTGATCTGTGCACCGGGTCGCCCGCGCGGGCCGGATTGCCGGCTCGACCTCGATCAGCATCTGGTGTTGTCCTACCGCGCCTTTGTCGGCGATGTACAGCTGTCGAGCTGGGACGGACTGGTCGGCAAGTACCCGTCGCGCCTGTTCGTGCTGCCGCTCGCGCAGGTCATCGACGAATACACCAAGACCGAACTGCGCAGCCTCGCTTCCGTGCCGCTGAACCTGTCACGGGACGAGATCGAAGGCGTGGTCGAACACGCCGCCGAAATGCACTGGAGCTACGACGGCAACTACTTCTTCCTCTCCAACAACTGTGCGGTGGAAGGTCTGAAACTGTTGCGCAGCGGCAGTGACAACAGCCAGTTCGTGGGTCTGGACAGCATCATGCCCAACGGCTTGCTGGAAGTGATGAAGGGCCGTGGTCTGGCGGACACCAGTGTGCTGGATGATCCGAAAGAAGCGTTGCGTCTTGGCTACCGCTTCGACTCGTTCCGCGATCGCTATCAGGCCATGTTCGATGTGCTTAAGAAGCAATTGCCGATCAAACAGAACACCGTCGAGGAATGGCTTTCGCTGACAGCCGAAGAACGCCGTGAGTGGTTCGAACGCGCCGACTTGCGTACCAGCGCCGCCCTGCTGCTGTTGGAGCAGGCGAGTTATCGACGCCAGTTGTTGCTGGCTCAGGATGAGGTCAAGCAACGCTACCTCGGCGCGCGGGAGCTGGAAAACGGCGGCATGGACAAGGCCAACGCGACCTTGCAGGAAATCCTCGCCAACAGCGGGTTCCTCAGTCGTCCGGCGGAATTGCTCGATTCCAAGGGTTACGGATTGCCGCAGCCGACCGAGTTCAGTCGACTCGAAGCGGAGAGCAGTCAGCGGCAGAAGAAGCTGTTGGCACTGTCCGGAGATCTGGATGCAGAAGTGCGTAAGTTGCTGGAGCCGAAGCGGGCCGCCGAAATTGCGGCCAGTGAGGAGAACGTGAAGCAGATCGGCGCGCATCTGCGCAAACTGCACAAGGCCTCCGGCGGACTGGAGCTGCCCTGAAAAAAAGACCGCAGCCAATGGCTGCGGTCTTTTTTATTGCCTGCAGATCAATACAAAACGCCATCGAGAATTTCGTAGACGATCCCGGTGCCCACCGCGATCAGCACGATATCACCCCCCGCCCGGCGCCATTCGTAACCCGGGTACACCGGCAGACGACCTAACGCCCGATTATCCAGACGCTCGCCGTAATAGCCGTGCGGCAACGGCCGGCCACGCTCCAGATGAATCCCCGGAGGCGGCGGCGCACCGCGTACAAAGTAGCCATGGTTATCGCGAATGGTCTGGCGCACCGGGCCGAAGTCGTGCGGCGGCGGGCCGCCACGGTGATCGTTCTGCGGGCCACGGTGATCATTACCATGGTTGTTGTATTGGCCCTGCTGTGGGCCGCCGTGGTCATGATCATCGCGCGGATCGGCGCTGGCCAGCAGCGGTGTCACGCTGATCATCAGCACGCCCAGTCCGGCCATCAGACGTTTCGGCATTTTCATCGGATCTTTCCTCACGGCACAAACAGCAAAAAGGGATTCAGAACGTGGTTCTGAATCCCTCGGTCTTGCTGGATTAGTCTGTGCCGCGAGGCGCTAATTCCTCTGTATCAGGAACTTTACCTTCAGCTGACGCGGGCCTTACGCACGCCTTCGGAGAGAGCCGAGCACAGGCTCAGCACGCCGTCGATGGCCTGGTCGGGTGTGGTCGCGTTGGCGATGTGATCGATCAACGCCGAACCCACCACCACACCGTCGGCCAGACGCGCGATGGACGCCGCTTGCTCCGGCGTGCGGATGCCGAAACCGATGCTGATCGGCAGATCGGTATGGCGACGCAGACGGGTCACCGCCTCTTCAACGTGCTCCAGCGTCGCCGCGCCGGCACCGGTCACACCGGCGACCGACACGTAGTAAACGAAACCGGAACTGCCATTAAGCACCTTCGGCAGACGCGCATCGTCGGTGGTCGGCGTGGTCAGGCGGATGAAGTCCAGACCCGCAGCCTGCGCCGGGTCGCACAGCTCGGCGTTGTGCTCAGGTGGCATGTCGACCACGATCAGGCCATCGACGCCAGCCTCTTTCGCATCGACGATGAAGCGCTCAACGCCGTACATGTGGATCGGGTTGAAGTAGCCCATCAGCACCAGCGGGGTGTCGCTGTTGCCCTCGCGGAACTCGCGAACCATTTGCAGGGTTTTCAGCAGATTCTGCTTGGCGCCTAAGGCACGGATGTTCGCCAGTTGAATCGCCGGGCCGTCGGCCATCGGGTCGGTGAACGGCATGCCCAACTCGATCACGTCGGCGCCAGCACCCGGCAAGCCTTTGAGGATCGCCAGCGAGGTGTCGTAGTCCGGGTCACCGGCGGTGACGAAGGTCACCAGCGCAGCGCGGTTCTGTTCTTTGAGGTCGGCAAAACGGGTTTGCAGGCGGCTCATCAGTGTTTCTCCTGCTTAGACTGTTCCATATGGTGCATGACGGTCTGCATGTCTTTGTCACCACGGCCGGAAAGGTTGACCACCATCAGGTGATCCTTCGGCAGCTTCGGTGCACGTTTGAACACTTCAGCCAGGGCGTGGGCGCTTTCCAGGGCAGGAATGATCCCTTCCAGGCGGCAGCATTTGTGGAACGCATCCAGCGCTTCGTCGTCGGTCACCGAGGTGTACTGAACGCGGCCGATGTCATGCAACCACGCGTGTTCAGGACCAATGCCTGGGTAATCGAGGCCGGCGGAAATCGAGTGAGCGTCGATGATCTGGCCGTCGTCGTCCTGCAGCAGGAAGGTACGGTTGCCGTGCAACACACCCGGAACGCCGCCATTCAGGCTCGCCGCATGCTTGCCGGTTTCAATGCCGTAACCGGCGGCTTCAACACCGATGATTTCAACGCTCTTGTCGTCGAGGAACGGGTGGAACAGGCCCATCGCGTTGGAACCGCCACCGATGCACGCTACCAGGCTGTCCGGCAGACGACCTTCCTGAGCCTGCAACTGATCACGGGTTTCCTTGCCGATGACGGCCTGAAAGTCGCGAACCATTGCTGGGTATGGATGTGGGCCGGCCACGGTGCCGATCAGGTAGAACGTGTTGTCGACGTTGGTCACCCAGTCACGCAGGGCTTCGTTCATCGCGTCTTTAAGGGTGCCGGTGCCGGCCACCACCGGAATTACTTCAGCGCCCAACAGCTTCATGCGGAAGACGTTGGCCTGCTGACGTTCGATGTCAGTGGTGCCCATGTAGATCACGCAGTCCAGACCGAAACGTGCAGCGACGGTAGCCGTGGCCACGCCGTGCATGCCGGCGCCGGTCTCGGCGATGATGCGTTTCTTGCCCATGCGCCGCGCCAGCAGGATCTGGCCGATGCAGTTGTTGATCTTGTGCGCGCCGGTGTGGTTCAGCTCTTCGCGCTTGAGATAAATCTTCGCGCCGCCGCAGAACTCGGTCAGGCGTTCGGCGAAATACAGCGGGCTAGGACGTCCGACGTAGTCGCGCTGGAAGTAGGCCAACTCTTCTTTGAACGCCGGATCTTCCTTGGCCGCTTCGTATTCACGAGCCAGATCGAGGATCAGCGGCATCAGGGTTTCCGCCACGTAGCGGCCACCGAACGAACCGAACAGGCCGTTGGCGTCAGGGCCGTTACGCAGATCAGAGGTGTTCGAAGTCTGGGTCATGAGTCGCTCCAGGTGAATTCGGGTCAAAAGACAATGACGACCACTCTACCCCTGACCTTCTACGCTGAAAACCGATAAGATCGCCACAACCTGTCAGGAAAACTCACAGATACCATGAGCCACGACCTTCCCCCGCTGAACGCCTTGCGCGCGTTCGAAGCGACCGCCCGACTGAACAGCGTCAGTCAGGCCGCCGAACAGCTGCACGTCACCCATGGCGCCGTCAGTCGTCAGCTCAAGGTGCTGGAAGAGCACCTTGGCGTCAGTCTGTTCGTCAAAGATGGGCGCGGCTTGAAACTCACAGATGCCGGTATACGTTTACGCGATGCCAGTGGCGAGGCGTTTGACCGCTTGCGCAGTGTTTGCGCTGAATTGACGCAAAGCACGGCGGATGCGCCGTTTGTACTCGGCTGCTCTGGAAGCCTGCTGGCGCGCTGGTTTATTCCGCGCCTGGGGCGATTGAATGCCGATCTGCCGGATTTGCGGCTGCACCTGTCGGCGGGCGAAGGCGATCTCGATCCACGACGCCCGGGGCTGGATGCTTTGCTGCTGTTCGCCGAACCACCGTGGCCGGCGGACATGCAGGTCTATGAATTGGCCGCAGAACGTATCGGCCCGGTGATGAGTCCGCTGTTCAGCGGTTATCAACCTTTGCAGGCCGCTCCTGCCTCGGCGCTGCTCAATGAGCCGTTGCTGCACACCACCTCGCGCCCTCAGGCCTGGCCGAGTTGGGCACAGCAAAACCACCTCGACGCAAAAGCGCTGAAGTTAGGGCAAGGTTTCGAGCATTTGTATTACTTGCTGGAAGCAGCAGTGGCAGGCCTTGGCGTGGCCATCGCGCCGGAGCCGCTGGTGACGGAAGATTTGAAGGCCGGTCGCCTGGTTGCGCCATGGGGTTTCTGTGAAACCCCGGCGCAACTGGCGTTGTGGCTACCCAAGCGCGCCGCAGACGGGCGCGCCCGGCAACTGGCGCAATGGCTCAAGAACGAACTGCGCCAGACGGATCACTCGCCGCGCTTGAACAGCAAGTAAGCCGCCAGCAGACCGATCGCACCGACGGCCACACCGGCCGTCGTCCATGGATGTTCCTGAGCGTAATCACGGGTGGCGATCCCGGTTTCGCGGGTTTTCACTTTGACTTCTTCGTAGGCATCGCTGAGCAGGTGGCGCGAGTGCTTCAGCGCACTTTCGGCATTGCTTTTCAGCGCCTTGAGGGTCTTGCGCGACTCGTCCGAAGCGTCGTCTTTCAAGCTTTCCAACGATTTGAGCAGACTCTCGATCTCGGCTTCCATGCTTTGCAACGAGGCTTTACGTAAAGAGGTGTTGGCCATGGTGGCTCTCCTGCATTGGTGATGAGTGGCGTGTGTTGGTTGGGACTTCAGCGGTTTGAGAAAGTGCAGAAAATCTGAACTTCGCCTGCGCGGTGCCGCCGAAATCAACAGTGCAGATTCACTGCTAGTCTCAATTCCACACGCCAAGGAGATCGTTATGAGTGACCATCACACGTACAAGAAAGTCGAGCTGGTCGGTTCGTCCACCAGCAGCATCGAAGACGCCATCAACAACGCGCTGGCCGAAGCCAACAAGAGCATCAAGCATCTTGAGTGGTTTGAAGTGGTCGACACCCGTGGCCACATCAAGGACGGCAAGGCGGCGCACTTTCAGGTGACGCTGAAAGTCGGCTTCCGCATTGCCAGCAGCTGAGTTTGGTCTAGTCTTCTGAACTTGCGCGCTGGCCGAGTGCCATAGGAATGGCAAAGCGCTACAGGGTGAGTGCATCGGGTCAACGCTCGATGCCCGCCTCTTTTAATCCGACCAGGGAGTGCGACCGATGAAGAAGTTCATGTTGGCAGTAGGTTTGTTGAGCCTTGCGGGTGGTGCGTTTGCTGCCGGCAAGCCATGTGAAGAGCTGAAAAGCGAGATTGCGGCGAAGCTGGATGCCAAGGGCGTTTCCGGGTATTCGCTGGAGATTGTTGATAAGGGCGCTGCCGCTGGTGGCAAAGTCGTTGGCAAATGCGAAGGTGGCTCGAAGGAAATCGTCTACAAGAAGTGAGCTGATCGCGCCTGAAATACAAAAAGCCGACGTGAAGGCGTCGGCTTTTTTGTGTTCGGGATTTGAGATTTTTGGTGGGTTTGAAATCGAACCCCCTCACCCCAACCCTCTCCCCCAAGGGGGCGAGGGGAAAGGGAGCCAATCGGGGGTTGTTCAGATCCTGAGTTCGACTCGATTTTTCAGGTCGATGTATCTCGAACATTCAACCCGGTCAGTCCCCTCTCCCTCCGGGCGGTCCGACGTTTCGGGAGGGCTAGGGTGAGGGTGCCTTTCGGCTTTTCAGCCCTTCATGACCTGCGCGAGCAGTTCGTACGAGTGCACCCGATCAGCGTGTTCATACAGATCACTGGTGAAAATCAGCTCATCCGCCTGGGTCTGCTCAACCAGCACTTCCAGCTTGGCGCGGATCTTCTGCGGACTCCCCACCATCGCCAGCCCGAGGAAATCCCCCACCGCCTCACGCTCATGCGGAAGCCACAAGCCATCCATGGTTTTCACCGGCGGACGCTGCACCAGGCTCTGCCCGCGCATCAACGCGAGAATGCGCTGGTACACCGACGTCGCCAGGTAATCGGCTTGTTCATCGGTATCCGCCGCCACCAGCGGCACGCCGAGCATCACGTACGGTTTGTCGAGCACCGCCGAAGGCTTGAAGTGATTGCGATAAACGCGGATCGCCTCGTGCATGAAGCGCGGGGCGAAATGCGAGGCGAAGGCGTAAGGCAAGCCGCGTTCACCAGCCAATTGCGCACTGAACAGGCTGGAACCGAGCAGCCAGATCGGCACATTGGTGCCGGTGCCCGGCATCGCGATCACGCGCTGATCCGGCGTGCGCGGGCCGAGGTAGCGCACCAGTTCGGCGACGTCTTCGGGGAAATCATCGGCGCTGCCGGAGCGTTCACGGCGCAACGCCCGAGCAGTCATCTGATCGGAGCCGGGCGCGCGGCCCAGGCCGAGATCGATCCGTCCCGGATAGAGGCTTTCGAGGGTGCCGAACTGCTCGGCGATCACCAGCGGCGCATGGTTGGGCAGCATCACGCCGCCGGAGCCAACGCGGATGGTCGACGTCCCGCCCGCCAGATAACCCAGCAGCACCGAGGTGGCGGAACTGGCAATGCCGTCCATGTTGTGGTGTTCGGCCACCCAGAACCGCGTGTAGCCGAATTTCTCGACGTGCTGCGCCAGATCCAGCGAGTTGCGCAGCGATTGCGCCGGGCTGCCGTTTTCGCGCACCGGTACCAGATCGAGGGTGGAAAATTTTACGTCGGACAGTTGCTTCATAAACCTGCGTCTCCGAGTGAGGAGGCAGGTTCTTCTTGCAAACGAAAACCTGCCGAATCCATAAGCGTGTTTTGTGCAATGAGGGCATATACCCGAGTTTCAATAGCAGTGATGAAATTTCCTACTAAAAAAGTCAACGATTCAGCCGGGCTGAACTTTGCTGCGGCGTCTATCCTCAGAAGCCTTGCAAGCAAAAACCACGACGACGCGGCGTTTCCGCGTCAGATCTTGAGGAGGCAGACATGGCTATCGTGAAGAAAGCATCCGCACATTGGGCAGGCGATCTGAAAACCGGCATCGGCTCGATCTCCACCGAAACCGGTGTCCTCAGAGAAGCCCCTTACGGCTTCAAGGCGCGCTTTGAGGGCGGTAAGGGCACTAACCCGGAAGAGCTGATCGGCGCCGCGCATGCCGGCTGCTTCTCCATGGCGTTTTCGATGATTCTCGGCGATGCGGGCCTGAAGGCCGACAGCATTGATACTCAGGCTGAAGTGACCCTGGACCAGGTGGATGGCGGCTTCGCGATCACCGCGGTGAAGCTGATCCTCAAGGCGAAAATCCCTGGGGCGACGCAGGAACAGTTTGAAGAGCTGAGCAACAAGGCCAAGGAAGGGTGCCCGGTCTCGAAAGTGCTGAATGCGAAGATTACGCTTGAGGCTTCGCTGATTTCTTAAGCTTCGAAACAGGCGCTGGCTTTGCCGACGCCTTCGCGAGCAAGCTCGCTCCCACATTGGTTCTGACTAAACCGGAACATTGTGGGAGCGAGCTTGCTCGCGAAGGCGATCTCGAGATCGACACAGGTTTGAAACCAAAAACACAAGTTGTGAGCGAAGTCAGAACCCTCGCTGTAAAAATATGGTCGAATAAATGACAGCAGCTTCAGCGCACACCCGTGCGCGCTGCCTCAGGGAGCTTCACTCATGAAACGTATTGGCTTGGCGATCCTCTGCAGTGCACTGGCCACTTCTGTCATTGCAGCACCCAAAGATTGCGAAGAACTGAAGAACGAAATCGAAGTAAAAATTCAGGCCAACGCCGTGCCGTCTTACACGCTGGAAATCGTCAGCAAGGAAGAGGCCGACAAACACGATGTGGCGATGGTCGTCGGCACCTGCGACAACGGCACCAAAGCGATCATTTATCAGAAGAACGATCGCTGAACCTGACTAGATAATGCAGTTGTAGTCGTAATCCTCGGCGACGATTTCTCGCTTGGCGTTATACAGCCGGGCGCTCGGTGTGAACCCCAGCGAACGCCCTTCCAGCACATAACGCTGCCCGGCCTCGAAATGGTCGTAGCGGATGTACAGGTAACACAACCGCTCTACCGGGCCGTTCATCAAACTGCCGCCACCACCAAACACTTCGAAATCAAACCGCACGCGCAATTCGTGGCTGCCCGGCGTGACCTGAAAGTAGCGCCCGTCATTCAGTCGCTGTTTGTCGAGTCGCTCGGCCATGAGCACTTTACCGCCGGGTGTCGGCGTCGAAAAATCGACCCAGGCCATCTGCGGATCGACCGGGGGCAATGGCGTCTGACAACCGGCCACAAGACTGGCAACGAACAACAACAGCAACTGGCGCATGACGAATATCCACTGATCTGAATACTCAGCATAGCGCCGTTCAGGTTCGCTGACAGCCTGCCGGCGTGCCTTGGCCTACCACTTTGCGCTGCTCGTCATAGAGCTTGGCCCAAGGCCGGAAACCAATACTGCCGGCCTGCAACTGATAACGCTGGCCGGCGTTGAAGTCCTTGAATTTCACGCTCAACTGGCAATCGCGCCACAGCGGCTCAGCGTCGGGACCGATGTTGGTCGCCTCGACCGGAAATTGATAACGCACCTTCAACTCATGGCTGCCGGGCTGTACTTCAAAGTAGCGTTTGTCGGCAGTCGCTTGGGTATCGACCTGCAGCGCTTGCAGCGCCGTGTCCTGCTGCCGGGCATCCAAATCGATCCAGGCTTGCGAAGGGTCAGGATCGGGCATTCCGAATCCGGCACAACCGGCCAGCGTCAGCAGGCCTCCTGACAGCATCAACATGCGCATAGCGGTGCTCCTTAAGGCGGGATAGTCTTGCGGGCAGACTCTCCGGGGGATTTCTTATTTTGAGCAGGCCGTTTCCAAGCCTTGGGTTACTTGATCGCGTTTTTCGGATTTTGTTTCCGGGTGTGATGTTTTTGTTGCTCAACGGTTGCGCCAGCGTCAGCTATTACACGCAGTTGGCCAGCGGCCAACTGCAATTGCTGCGGGCGCGCGAGCCTGTGGAAAAGGTGATCAACGATCCGAGCCGCGACGCCACTCTGCGCACCCACTTGGCGCAGTCGCAAAAGGCCCGTACCTTTGCCAGCGAGCATCTGCATTTGCCGGATAACCAGAGCTATCGCCTGTACGCCGACATCCATCGCCCGTACGTGGTGTGGAATGTGTTCGCCACTCAAGAGTTCTCCCTGACACCGCAGAACCATTGCTTCCCGATTGCCGGCTGCGTGGCCTATCGCGGTTATTACAGCCAGAGCGCGGCGCGCGGTGAAGCGGCGATCCAGCGATTGCAGGGCATGGACGTATCGATTGGCGGCGTCGAGGCCTATTCGACGCTCGGCTGGTTCAATGACCCGATTCTTAATTCGATGATGGGCTGGGGCGACGAGCGCCTGGCCACGCTGATCTTTCATGAGCTGGCGCATCAGCGCTTTTATGTGAAAGACGACACCGAATTCAACGAATCCTTCGCCACGTTTGTCGAGCAGGAAGGCACGCGGCAGTGGCGAGCATTTCGCGGGTTGCCGGTGGATACCGATTCGCGGCTGAAGCAGCGCGATCAGTTTATTGAATTGGTCCTCGATACCCGTTCACGGCTGGAGAAGCTTTACGTGCAGTCAATGCCGGTTGAGCAAATGCGCGAGCGCAAAGCGGCCGAGTTCGAGCAGTTTCGCCGGAGTTATCGGCTGATGAGGGACAGTCAGTGGTCCGGGGACAAGCGTTATGACGCTTGGGTGAATGCGCCGCTGAACAATGCGCGGTTGTTGCCGTTTGGGCTTTATGACCAGTGGGTCCCCGCGTTTTCGACACTATTCAAAAAGGTCGGGGGAGATTGGCTGAGGTTTTATGCTGAGGTAGAGCGGTTGGGTGGACTGCCGGCCGCTGAGCGCAAGGCGGCACTGAAAGCGTTGGCATATCCGGAAGTCTGAGGTGGCTGAAAGGGCGTCATCGCGAGCAGGCTCACTCCTACAGGGGAATGCGTTCCACATGCAGGAGTGAGCCTGCTCGCGATAGCAATCTAATCAGCGCTGCAGAAACGCCTGATGCAACTCGTCCAGCGTTTCAAAGTGATAAGCCGGCGCCTCGGCACTCAACTCTTCAAAACTGCCAAACCCATAACCGACCGCCGCCGCATCCAGCCCATTGCTGCGCGCCCCGATCAAGTCATGCTTACGGTCACCGATCATCAGCGTATCCGCAGGATCCAGCCCTTCTTCCTCGATCAGATGCGCAATCAACTCAACCTTGTTGGTCCGCGTGCCATCCAGCTCACTGCCGTAGATCACCTTGAAGTGCCGGGCAAAATCAAAATGCCGGGCGATCTCGCGGGCAAATTCCCACGGCTTCGAGGTGGCGATATACAGCTGCCGGCCTTGGCCACTGAGGGTTTCCAGCAACGGCGTGACGCCATCGAACACACGGTTCTCGTACAGGCCCGTCACTTTGAAGCGCTCGCGATAGAAATTCACCGCCTGCCATGCCTTGGCCTCATCGAATCCGTAAAACTGCATGAACGCCTGCAATAACGGCGGGCCGATGAAGTGTTCCAGCTTGGTCAAGTCCGGCTCATCGATGCCGAGCTTGGCGAGGGCGAACTGGATGGAACGGGTGATGCCCTCACGCGGGTCGGTCAGGGTGCCATCGAGGTCGAACAGTACGGTCTGGTAATGCATGAGAAATCCTGAGCAGTTGTAAGGCAATTCAGAGCTGGTCGTAACCTTCGGCAAGATGCAGGTCCTTGAGCTTCACGTAGTTCGCCGCGCTGTAAGTGAAGAAGGCTTTTTCCTTGTCGGTGAGTTCTCGCACCTGTTTCACCGGGCTACCCACATAGAGGAAGCCGCTTTGCAGACGCTTGCCCGGTGGCACCAGGCTGCCGGCGCCAATGATCACATCGTCCTCGACCACCGCGCCGTCCATGACAATGCTGCCCATGCCGATCAACACGCGGCTGCCAACACTGCAGCCATGCAGCATGACTTTGTGGGCGATGGTGACGTCATCGCCGATCAGCAGCGGGAAGCCGTCGGGATTGAACGGGCCGGCGTGGGTGATGTGCAGCACGCAACCGTCCTGGACGCTGGTGCGCGCACCTATACGAATGCGGTGCATGTCGCCACGGATCACGGTCAGCGGCCAGACAGAGCTGTCTTCACCGATTTCGACGTCGCCGATGACCACCGCCGAGCCGTCGACAAACGCGCCTTTGTTCAAGTGCGGGGTGTGATTCTGGTACTTGCGAACGGACACGATAATTTCTCTCTCTGTCGCCGATAGCTGCGGTGAATGTCGATTGTAATTAAGATGGGGCAATGTTTCCCCAGCCAAGGTGCCAACCGTGAGCGTGAACAACCCTCTGCTGCAGTCCTACGACCTGCCACCGTTCTCCACGATCCGTGCCGAACACGTCCTGCCCGCCATCGAAACGATCCTGGCCGACAACCGCGCCGCCATTGCCGAAATCCTCAAGACTCAGGTTCAGAACCCGACTTGGTCCGGCCTGGTACTGGCGATGGACGAACTTAATGATCGCCTCGGTGCTGCCTGGAGCCCGGTCAGCCACCTCAATGCCGTGTGCAACAGCGCCGAATTGCGTGAAGCCTACGAGTCATGCCTGCCGGCCTTGAGCGCCTACTCCACCGAGATGGGCCAGAACCGCGAGCTGTTCCAGGCTTATGAAGCGCTGGCCAACAGCCCGGAAGCCGCCGGTTTCGACGTGGCGCAAAAGACTATTCTGGATCACGCCCTGCGTGATTTCCGTCTGTCGGGTATCGACCTGCCGGAAGCCGAACAGAAACGCTACGCCGAAGTGCAGAGCAAACTGTCCGAGCTGGGCAGCCGTTTCTCCAATCAACTGCTCGACGCCACTCAGGCGTGGACCAAGCACGTCACCGACGAAGCCGCCCTCGCCGGCCTGACCGATTCAGCCAAGGCGCAAATGGCTGCTGCCGCACAGGCCAAAGGCCTCGACGGCTGGCTGATCACCCTGGAATTTCCGAGCTACTACGCGGTGATGACCTACGCGCAAGACCGCGCGCTGCGCGAAGAAGTCTATGCCGCTTACTGCACCCGCGCCTCGGACCAAGGTCCGAACGCCGGTCAGAACGACAACGGCCCGGTGATGGAAGAGATCCTCGACCTGCGTCAGGAACTGGCCAAACTGTTGGGCTTCGCCAGTTTCTCCGAGCTGAGCCTGGCCACCAAAATGGCTGAATCCAGCGATCAGGTGCTGAGCTTCCTGCGCGATCTGGCCAAGCGCAGCAAGCCGTTCGCTGCGCAGGATCTGCAACAGCTGCGCGCCTACGCCGCCGAACAGGGCTGCGCCGACCTGCAAAGCTGGGACAGCGGTTTCTACGGCGAGAAGCTGCGTGAACAACGCTACAGCGTTGCTCAGGAAACCCTGCGCGCTTACTTCCCGATCGACAAAGTGCTGGGCGGTCTGTTCGCCATCGTGCAGCGTCTGTACGGCATCGAAATCGCTGAACAGAAAGGTTTCGACACCTGGCATCCGGACGTGCGCCTGTTCGAAATCAAGGAAAACGGCCAGCACGTCGGCCGCTTCTTCTTCGACCTCTACGCCCGCGCCAACAAGCGTGGCGGTGCCTGGATGGATGGCGCCCGCGACCGTCGCCGCACCGTCGACGGCGTGCTGCAAAGCCCGGTGGCCAATCTGGTGTGCAACTTCACCCCGGCCGACAGCGGCAAGCCTGCGCTGCTGACCCACGATGAAGTGACCACGCTGTTCCACGAATTCGGTCATGGCCTGCATCACCTGCTGACCCGCGTTGATCACGCCGGCGTTTCCGGAATCAACGGTGTGGCATGGGACGCGGTCGAGCTGCCGAGCCAGTTCATGGAAAACTGGTGCTGGGAGCCGGAAGGCCTCGCACTGATTTCCGGTCACTACGAAAGCGGCGAGCCGCTGCCCCAGGACCTGCTGGAAAAAATGCTCGCGGCGAAGAATTTCCAGTCCGGCCTGATGATGGTCCGTCAGTTGGAGTTCTCGCTGTTCGACTTCGAACTGCACGCCACCCACGGCGACGGCCGCAGCGTGCTGCAAGTGCTCGAAGGCGTGCGTGACGAGGTGTCGGTGATGCGTCCACCGGCCTATAACCGTTTCCCGAACAGCTTCGCGCACATCTTTGCCGGCGGTTACGCGGCGGGTTACTACAGCTACAAGTGGGCTGAAGTGCTGTCGGCCGATGCCTTCTCGAAATTCGAAGAAGACGGCGTGCTCAACGCTGAAACCGGTCGGGCCTTCCGTGAAGCGATTCTCGCGCGCGGCGGTTCGCAGGCGCCGATGGTGCTGTTCGTCGACTTCCGTGGCCGTGAGCCATCGATTGACGCACTCTTGCGCCACAGCGGCCTGAGTGAGGACGCGGCAGCATGAGTGAGGCACCTGTGATTACCAAGAAACGCTTTATCGCCGGGGCGGTCTGCCCCGCGTGTAGCGAGCCGGACAAGTTGATGATGTGGAACGAGGACGGCGTGCCGCACCGCGAATGTGTGGCCTGCGGTTACTCGGATACGCTAAACGAGCAAGGGCTGTCGGTACCGAAAGAACTGGGCACGCGGGTCAACACCAGCGCGCTGAACAAACCTGCGCCGGACAAGACGGTGCAGGCAGTACAGTTCTTCCCGAATCCGAAGCTCAAGAAGAAATCCGAAGACTGAGCTGCAGCTTGAAAACCTTCCACGATGCAATGTCGTGGAAGGTAGCGGATTACTTCAGATTGACTGACTGAAACCAGCTCTTCATCGAGCAGGTGGCAAACGCACTGGTGCTGCAATCACCATTGGCCAGAGCGGTGCGCAGCTTGTCGACATCGGCCTGCATCACATAACGCACGCCATCCTTGAAATGACCGCTTTCTCCAAATCCGCCCTGAGTCATTTCATTCAGCGCATCTTCCTTGCTCCAGCCTTGCACCACGATCCGGTACATCGCCGCCATCAGGCCGGTGCGGTCAGAACCGTGTTTGCAATGCATCAACACCGGACCGTTGGCTTCGGCGGACTGAATCGCGCGCAGAGTCTTGAGCACATCGGCGTCATCGACATGATTGGTGCGGTAAGGCAATTGCACCTGATTGATGCCCGGCTCGGACAACCAGTTATTGTCCGCTTCCGGAAGGAAGTTGATCACCGTGGCGACTTTCAGATTCTTCAGCAACGGCACCGCACCGCCATCGGGCAAGGCGCTGCGATAGAGCGTCGGCGACATCTGGAACAGGTTGTATTGCACTTCGACCGGTTGCGCCCAATCAGCAGGACGAACTGTCGCAGTTGCCGCAGCCTGGGCAGGCATCCAGGGCAACAGCACCAATAGCGATAAGCACAAAGCGGAAAAAAAACGCACTCGGGACATGCTGGGGTAACCGTGTCGGGGTTCATCGGTGAGAGGAACTGCAGCTTCGATGTTGAGCGGTCAAAGCCCTGTGAGGCGCTTGTCAAAGAATCGTGAATCCGCACGGTTTCATGCACTGGCATGCGGAAAACCGCTGTTTTTTTCCACTGAATCGATTCATCCCGAAGCTTAGCCTGCTACCATTTGTCACACGATGTTGCAGACGCGTCCCCATTTTCCGGGTCATACCGTCACGTCGCGACGAAAAATCCTCAAGCCGTTCGCAGAAGCGGCTGTCCCCTAATGCCTGATGAGGTGCACCCCATGTCTGATGAAAGTCGAGACAACCCGCGGCGTGATTTCTTGCGCAAATCCCTGACCCTGATTCCGGTGGTCACCCTGGCTGGCACCGGTCTGGGCAGCAGCGTCTTGCAAGCAGCGCCTGAAGCCAAACCTGCTGCGCCCGCGCCGCAACCGGTTCGCGCTGATGCCAGCGTGTATCAGCCGAGCTATTTCACCGCCGAAGAATGGGCGTTCATCAATGCCGCCGTCGCACAGCTGATCCCCAACGATGCCCAAGGTCCGGGTGCGCTAGAAGCCGGTGTCCCGGAATACATCGACCGGCAGATGAACACACCGTACGCCGCCGGTGCGCTTTGGTACATGCAAGGCCCGTTCAATGCCGACGCCGCTCCGGAAATGGGTTGGCAGAGCAAACTGGTGCCCAAAGAGATCTATCGACTCGGCATCGCCGCCACGGATCAGTGGGCAAAATCCCTCAACGGTAAAGTATTTGCTGAGCAAGACAGCGCTACCCGAGACGATTTGCTCAAGCAACTCGAAGCTGGCAAGCCGCAATTCGATGCGGTTCCGGCAAAGATTTTCTTCAATCTGCTGCTGCAAAACACCAAGGAAGGGTTCTTCTGCGACCCGATCCACGGTGGCAACAAAGGCATGGTCGGCTGGACCATGATCGGCTTCCCCGGCGCCCGCGCCGATTTCATGGATTGGGTGGAACGTAACGAGCAATACCCCTTCCCGGCAGTTTCGATTCGCGGCGAGAGGGCGTAAGCATGGCAACGGTAATGAAGAAGGTTGACGCAGTAATCGTGGGCTTCGGCTGGACCGGCGCGATCATGGCCAAGGAGCTGACCGAAGCGGGTCTCAACGTGCTGGCGCTGGAGCGCGGGCCGATGCAGGACACCTACCCGGACGGCAACTATCCGCAGGTGATCGACGAACTCACCTACAGCGTGCGCAAAAAACTCTTTCAGGACATCTCCAAGGAAACCGTCACCATTCGCCACAGCGTCAACGACATCGCCCTGCCGAACCGCCAGTTGGGCGCGTTTCTGCCGGGCAATGGTGTTGGCGGCGCCGGACTGCACTGGTCGGGCGTGCACTTCCGAGTCGATCCGATCGAGTTGCGCATGCGTAGCCACTACGAAGAGCGCTACGGCAAAAGCTTTATCCCCAAGGACATGACCATCCAGGACTTCGGCGTCAGCTATGAAGAACTGGAGCCGTTCTTCGATTTCGCCGAAAAAGTCTTCGGCACCTCGGGCCAGGCCTGGACGGTGAAAGGCCAATTGGTCGGTCAGGGCAAGGGCGGCAACCCGTACGCGCCGGATCGCTCCAACCCGTTCCCGCTGGAAGCGCAGAAGAACACGGTGTCTGCACAGCTGTTCGGCAAAGCGGCTACAGAGGTCGGTTACAAACCCTATAACCTGCCGTCCGCGAACACCTCCGGACCGTACACCAACCCTTACGGCGCGCAAATGGGCCCGTGCAACTTCTGCGGTTTCTGCAGCGGCTATGTCTGCTACATGTATTCCAAAGCTTCGCCGAACGTGAACATTCTGCCGGCGCTGAAACCGCTGCCGAATTTCGAACTGCGCGCCAACGCCCACGTGCTGCGCATCAACCTCGACAGCACCAAGAGCAAAGCCACCGGCGTGACCTACATCGACGCTCAGGGTCGCGAGATCGAGCAACCGGCGGATCTGGTGATCCTCGGCGCATTCCAGTTGCACAACGTGCGTCTGATGCTGCTGTCCGGCATCGGCAAGCCATACGACCCGATCAGCGGCGAAGGCGTGGTCGGGCGTAACTTTGCCTACCAGAACATGGCGACCATCAAGGCGTTCTTCGACAAGGACACCCACACCAACAACTTCATTGGCGCCGGCGGTAACGGCGTGGCGCTGGACGATTTCAACGCCGACAACTTCGACCACGGCCCGCACGGCTTCGTCGGTGGCTCGCCGATGTGGGTCAACCAGGCCGGCAGCCGGCCGATTGCCGGCACTTCGAACCCACCGGGCACACCTGCGTGGGGCAGTGCCTGGAAACGCGCGACCGCCGATTACTACACCCACCAGGTGTCGATGGACGCCCACGGCGCGCATCAGTCCTACCGTGGCAACTACCTCGATCTCGATCCGGTGTACCGCGACGCCTACGGCTTGCCGCTGCTGCGGATGACCTTCGACTGGCAGGAAAACGACATCAAGATGAACCGCTTCATGGTCGAGAAAATGGGCAAGGTCGCCGAAGCGATGGGCCCGAAAGCCATCGCGGTGATCGGCAAGAAAGTCGGCGACCACTTCAATACGGCGTCGTACCAGACCACCCACCTCAATGGTGGCGCGATCATGGGCACCGATCCGAAGAAGAGCGCGCTGAACCGCTACTTGCAGAGCTGGGACGTGCACAACGTCTTCGTCCCGGGCGCCTCGGCCTTCCCGCAGGGCCTCGGTTACAACCCGACCGGGCTGGTTGCTGCGCTGACCTATTGGTCGGCGAAGGCGATCCGCGAGCAATACCTGAAAAACCCCGGCCCGCTGGTTCAGGCTTAAGGAGCGATGACCATGAAAAATCTCGTTATCGCGACTCTGGCGCTGCTCGGCAGTGCCTCCATTCATGCGGCCGACGTTGATCAAGCTTTGATCAAGCAAGGCGAATACCTCGCCCGCGCCGGTGATTGCGTGGCTTGCCACACCGCCAAGGGCGGCAAACCGTTCGCCGGTGGCCTACCGATGGAAACCCCGATCGGCACGATTTACTCGACCAACATCACCCCGGATAAAACCGGCGTCGGTGAATACAGCTTCGAAGACTTCGATCAGGCGGTCCGCCATGGCGTCGCCAAAAACGGCAGTACGTTGTACCCGGCGATGCCGTATCCGTCCTACGCGCGTGTCAGCGAAACCGACATGCAAGCGTTGTACGCGTACTTCATGCACGGCGTAAAACCGGTGGCGCAGGAAAACAAGGCCAGCGACATTCCGTGGCCGTTGAGCATGCGTTGGCCGTTGATGGGCTGGCGCTGGATGTTTGCGCCGAAGGTCGAGGACTACAAGGCAGTCGGTGACGACGCCGTCATCAGCCGTGGCGCGTATCTGGTCGAAGGCCTCGGCCATTGCGGTGCCTGCCATACGCCACGCGCGCTGACCATGCAGGAAAAATCCCTGAGTGCGGCTGACGGCACAACCTTCCTCGCCGGCAGTGCGCCGCTGGAAGGCTGGATCGCCAAGAGTCTGCGCGGCGATCACAAGGATGGCCTCGGCAGCTGGAACGAGGAACAACTGGTGCAGTTCCTCAAGACCGGGCGCAGCGACCGCAGCGCCGTGTTCGGCGGCATGAGCGACGTGGTCACCCACAGCATGCAATACATGACCGATGCCGACCTGACCGCGATTGCCCGCTACCTCAAATCACTGCCGGCCACTGATCCGAACGATCAACCGCATCAGTACGATGAAAAAGCCGCCAAAGCCTTGTGGAACGGTGACGACAGTCAGCGCGGAGCTGCGGTGTACATCGACAACTGCGCGGCGTGCCACCGCACCGATGGTCACGGCTACACCCGGGTGTTCCCGGCGCTGGCGGGCAATCCGGTGCTGCAATCGGAAGACTCGACTTCGTTGATTCACATCGTGCTCAAGGGCGGTACGTTGCCGGCGACGCACACGGCACCGTCGACGTTCACCATGCCGGGCTTTGCCTGGCGCCTGTCGGACCAGGAAGTGGCGGATGTGGTGAGTTTCATTCGTGGCAGTTGGGGCAACAAAGGCGCGCCGGTTGACGCTGAAGATGTAGCCAATCTACGCAAGAACGATATGCAAACGACTTCCGGGGATGATTTGGGGCAAGTCACCACGCATAACTGACGGACCTGATTGATACTCCGCTGGCACGGTCCGACTTTTCGTGCGGTGCCAGCGGACGGTCAACGCTTGGACTGAAAGCCTTTGAACTGCGCAAATGCATCGGCCAGTTGCAGATAGAGCTTCTCGTCATATTTGTCGATGTCGCCATCACCGTCAGCATCGACGGCGTCTTCGCAGATCACGTCATAACGACCATTGGCCTGCGACGACGAAGCAAAAAGCGCATAGTCGTAATCCATCATTTCGGTCGCGTCTTCGCTGTAGTGGTAAAACGCGATTTCCGGAGTTCCATCTCGATCCATATCCGCAATTTCCAGCAGTATTCTGATAGCCATGGATGAAACCCTTCAGATTGATTACGTGCTTGAGATTAGGGTTGGCGAAAATTCCGGTCTACTGTCAGAGTTGACAGGGTGTATACCCAGCCAGTCTTTTACTGGCCACCTGTCATTTACCGTCTTTTCTTCTAAAACAATAAAGTCCTGCATGAGTCGTCATGCAGGACTTTATTTTCATTTGCTGTGAGACTCTTGAATTTTCAATTACGGATTAACGATACTTACATAAGCCTTGGCCAGTGCAATCAACTTCGTTTTGTCGTCGTTATCAATATCGCCATCACCGTCCACATCTTTCTTGTTGGTGCGAACAGTGAACGTTTTGCCACGGTCGCTGGACACCGCCACCACGTAGATCGAGTCGACCAGTGCCTCGGTGGGCAGTTCCTGTTCGGCGTTCCAGCCCAGTTCCTTTCGTGCCAGTTGCATCGAAACAATCGTGTTGGGTTCCGATGCATTGGGTTGCATCATTTGCACAAAGACACCGCGCTGATTGAGGTAAGACATGAATTAAATCCTTTTAATTTAGTTATCGGACAAGAACCACTCGAAGTAGCCAAGACTATCTTTGATAACTTGTCACGACAATCGAACATATGTATCTCGGGTTGTACTTCGGCTCTGCACCTATATATAAATTTTGTAACTCAGCAAGTATCCCATCGCTGAACGGTACTGGATCAACGTGGGCTCGCTCATGTACTGTATGCATATACAGATCAGGAGCCTGCCCAATGATCAACCCTCTTCCCCAGCGCGGTCGCGGCACCGCCAGCAACCCGCACAATCGCTTCGCGCCGAACCTTTCGGTGACCGAGGATGACGGCTGGTATCAAGAGGTGCCGCTGACCCAAGGCACCGAGGTGATGATCGAAACCGCGAAAACCATCATTACCCGCAATACCTCTCCGGATCTGCCCTTCGACCGCTCGATCAATCCCTACCGTGGCTGCGAGCATGGCTGCATCTATTGCTACGCACGGCCCAGCCACGCTTACTGGGACATGTCGCCAGGGCTGGACTTCGAAACCAGGCTGATCGCCAAGACCAACGCCGCCCAAGTGCTGGAAGAACAGCTCGGGAAAAAAGGCTATCAATGTGCGCCGATCAATCTGGGCTCCAACACCGATCCGTATCAGCCGATCGAGCGCGAACACAAAATCACCCGGCAGACCCTCGAAGTGCTGCTGCGTTACCGGCACCCGGTGACCATCGTCACCAAAGGCTCGCTGATTCTGCGCGATCTCGACCTGCTGACTGAGTTGGCCGAGCAACGCCTGGTCGCGGTGATGATCAGCCTGACCACGCTCGATGACGAGCTCAAACGCATCCTCGAACCGCGCGCTGCTGCACCCAAAGCGCGATTGCGCGCCATTCGGGTCATGCGCGAAGCAGGCATACCGGTCGGCGTGCTGTGTTCGCCGATGATTCCGATGATCAACGACAGCGAGATCGAAAACCTGCTTAACGAAGCCCACGCGGCCGGAGCACAAAGCGCTGCCTATATGATGCTGCGTCTGCCGCTGGAAGTGGCGCCGCTGTTCGAAGAATGGCTTCAGGCGCACTATCCGCAACGCGCCGCGCATGTGCTGAGCCTGATCCGCCAGAGCCGTGGCGGCGAGCTCTACGACAGCCGTTTCGGCGCACGCATGCG
This sequence comes from Pseudomonas sp. 29, assembly GCF_002754355.1. Lineage (NCBI taxonomy): Bacteria > Pseudomonadati > Pseudomonadota > Gammaproteobacteria > Pseudomonadales > Pseudomonadaceae > Pseudomonas > Pseudomonas sp. 29. Next base: position 2,983,506 of record NZ_PEEY01000001.1, on the reverse strand, counting down.
CGGCGAAGGAGTGTTCGCCGACCTGCTCGCGCAACGATTTGCCAAAGCCATCAAGCGTCTGGGCATCAATCACCGCGAAAGCTACAACCTCGATTGCACTGCCTTCTGTCCGCCGGGTCGCCAGATGTCATTGATTTAGCGACAATTAGCCTATGGTTGAGGGGTTGGAATCCTTCCGCCGAAATCACTCAGTCACGTTTTTTGTGACCTGGAACACACGTGCTAGAGCGTTTGATTCAGTTTGAGTTAAGTTTCGGCGGCTACCTTGTTCATCGAGTGACTGACGGGTCGGGATGACCCGGATGTTTTAAACAGCCACTGGCTTCATACCGGAATACATGGGAACGACTCCCCTAATCCGCCAAAGAGGATGAATCATGAGTGACAAGGATAAACAGCCGTTGGCTGCGTCGGCGCAAACCCCTGAAGCGGAATCCGCCGATGCAGCGCTGCGACAGATCGTAGACGGCTTTTTGCATTTTCATCATGAGGTCTTTCCCCAGCAGGAAGAACTCTTCAAGAAACTCGCCACGGCCCAGGCGCCAAAGGCGATGTTCATCACCTGCGCCGACTCGCGCATCGTCCCTGAACTGATCACCCAGAGCTCGCCGGGCGATCTGTTCGTGACCCGTAACGTCGGCAACGTTGTCCCGCCTTACGGCCAGATGAACGGCGGCGTATCCACCGCGATCGAATACGCGGTGCTGGCGCTGGGCGTGCAGCACATCATCATCTGCGGCCACTCCGATTGCGGCGCCATGCGTGCGGTGCTCAATCCGGACAGCCTGGAAAAGATGCCGACAGTCAAAGCCTGGCTGCGTCACGCTGAAGTCGCGAAAACCATGGTGCACGACAACTGTCACTGCGCCGACGAAAAAGAAAGCATGCCGATCCTCACCGAGGAAAACGTCATCGCCCAATTGCAGCACTTGCGTACCCATCCTTCGGTAGCCTCGCGCATGGCGAACGGTCATCTGTTCATCCATGGCTGGGTCTACAACATCGAAACCAGCGAAATAAAAGCTTACGACGCGGATCAGGGACGTTTCCTGCCGCTCGATGGTAGCCATCCGATTCCGGTGGCGACGCCCAAAGCGCGCTTCTAAATCTTCCTAAACATCTGTGTGGTTTGACGCCGGCCGCTGTTTCAGCGGTTCGGCGAAGCCATGCCTGAAGAAAACTTCGGGAGAATCGCCATGCGTGCGGCTCAATTGAAAGCGGTGTTGCCACGGGAGTTGCTCGCTTCAGTGGTTGTGTTTCTGGTCGCGTTGCCGCTGTGCATGGGTATCGCGATTGCGTCAGGGTTGCCACCGGCCAAAGGTCTGATCACCGGGATCATCGGCGGTCTGGTGGTTGGCTGGCTGGCGGGTTCGCCGTTGCAGGTCAGCGGGCCGGCGGCGGGTCTGGCGGTGTTGGTGTTTGAACTGGTGCGCCAGCACGGCATCGAGATGCTCGGACCGATTCTGCTGCTCGCCGGTTTCCTGCAACTGGTGGCCGGGCGCTTGAAGCTCGGTTGCTGGTTTCGGGTCACGGCGCCAGCGGTGGTGTACGGGATGCTGGCGGGGATTGGCGTGTTGATCGTGCTGTCGCAGGTGCATGTGATGCTTGATGCGTCACCGAAGCCCTCTGGCCTGGATAACCTCACGGCGTTCCCGGCGGCTGTGGCGCAGGCCTTGCCGTCGTTCGGCTGGCAGGCCGGACTCCTCGGGCTGTCGACGATTGCGGTGATGTGGCTATGGGAAAAATTTCGCCCACATTCGTTGCGCTTCGTTCCGGGTGCGTTGCTCGGCGTGGGTCTGGCGACAGCTGCCAGTCTGCTGCTGGCGTTGCAGGTCAAACGTGTTGAAGTACCGGCGAATCTGGCCGAAGCCATTGACTGGCTGAAACCGGCGGACCTGCTCAGCCTGGCCGATCCTACGCTGCTGATCGCCGCGTTCGCCGTGGCGTTTATCGCCAGCGCCGAAACCTTGTTGTCCGCCGCTGCGGTGGATCGCATGCACAGCGGCGTGCGTTCGGACTTCGACCGTGAGCTTTCGGCGCAAGGTGTCGGCAACATGCTCTGCGGTCTGCTCGGCGCGCTGCCGATGACCGGGGTGATCGTGCGCAGTTCGGCCAACGTCCAGGCCGGCGCAACCACGCGTTACTCGACGATCTTCCATGGTCTGTGGCTGCTGGCGTTCGTGCTGTTGCTGTCGAGTGTGCTGCAAAGCATTCCGGTGGCGAGTCTGGCGGGTGTGCTGGTGTACACCGGGTTCAAACTGGTCGATCTCAAAGCGTTTCGAGGTCTGGGTCGTTATGGGCGGATGCCGATGTTCACCTATGCGGCGACGGCGCTGGCGATCATCTTCACTGACCTGTTGACCGGGGTGTTGATCGGTTTCGGTCTGACGATGTTGAAACTGGCGTTCAAGGCTTCGCGATTGAAGATCAGCCTGATCGATCTGCCGCAGGACGGCGAGATGGAGTTGCGTCTGGTCGGCGCGGCGACATTCCTCAAAGTGCCGGCGTTGACGCAAGTGCTGGGCAGTATTCCGCAAGGCACCACGGTGCATGTGCCGCTCAATAACCTGAGCTACATCGACCATTCGTGTCTGGAGTTGCTGGAGGAGTGGGGCCGGGCGAATGCGGCGAAGGGCTCGAAGCTGTTGATTGAGTCGCGCGGGTTGAAGCGCAGGCTTGAGGGACGGATTCGAACCACCACCGGGATCGGCGCTGCCGGCTAAATTTGCTGGTTGAACTCAACCCCTGTAGGAGTGAGCCTGCTCGCGATGGCGGTGGGTCAGTCAACAGAGATGTTGAATGATCTATCGCCATCGCGAGCAGGCTCACTCCTACATTGGATTGTGTGTAACTCAGGCGGCAGGCTGGTCCAGTTCCAGGCCCACACCCAGTCGGCGGCCCATGCACGGCCAGCGTTTCCACGCGGCGCCGGTGTCCGGGCTGCTGAGTTTACCGCGGTAGGCTTCTACCGATTCCAGGGCAAAACTCTCGTCGTTGAGCATCTCGTCGATGGCGTGATGCACCGCTTCGTCCAGTTGGTTGGCAAATTCCTCACCGATCAATTGGTGAGCAATCAAGTTAGCGACCGTCATGTCCAAGGGGATCAGTGGCTGGCCGAAATGCTTGATGTACAGGTCGTTGACCTCTTCGACAAAACGGTGCGCCAGATAGGCTTCGTCGAGCAGGCTGTCCAGGCCAACGTGCCCGGCCATGATGGCTGGCGGCTGGAGGAAATACTGCTCGGCGATTTTCAGCACCGGTTTGATCTGCGATTCGATTCCCGCTTCCCTGGCAACTTCATTGGCTGCATCCAGCAGGTCTGGCACTTCATCAATGTAGGCGGCGACAAAACGCGTCAGCACACCGTTGGCGTCGGCTTCCGGCAATTGGATCGCCGGGTGTAAATGAGGCAGCTTGCTTTCCAGCTGACGGGTCAGCAGGCCGGTTTCTTTTTCGTGTTGTTGGGCTTTTTGGATCTGCTCGCGCAATGCGGCGGTGTTCATGAAAACTCCAGGAAACAAGGCAATGAAATAGGGAAGACATAACTTAGCTGGCTTACGAAAAATGCTAAGACGCATTTGTCATAATTATTTCATCCTTGATGCACCTGCGTTATATCGGTTTGCCACCACTCGTCTGCATCCTTCTCCATTCGTGCCCTTGAACGCAAGTGCCAGCTGTTTCAGTTCATTTACGTGCGCACATTGCAATTTCCCGTCGCTGTCTATACTCGCCATTGAATGGAGTTAGCTGATGACGCCCGACTGCACCCGCAGCAAGGCCCGGCGATTCAAGTTCGTAGTCTGATGCAGCCGCTCCCTTGCCGCAGGCGAAAGCCGGCGGGATAACAAGAACGATAAGGGGAACCCGCAATGATGCGACATCCACACGTCTGGATGGGCCTCCTGTTGTGGTCGATTTTCAGTCCGGCACACGCTGCCTGGACTGTAAATATGGCGCCTGGAGCGACTGAAATCAGTCACGCAGTATTCGACCTGCACATGACCATTTTCTGGATCTGTGTGGTGATCGGGATCATCGTCTTCGGCGCCATGTTCTGGTCGATGATGGTGCACCGCCGTTCTACCGGGCAGGTCGCCGCAAAATTCCACGAAAGCACTACCGTCGAAATTCTCTGGACCGTCGTACCGTTCCTGATTCTGGTGGCGATGGCCGTACCGGCGACCGCCACCCTGATCAAGATGTACGACACCAGTGAGCCGGATATCGATATCCAGATCACCGGTTATCAGTGGAAGTGGCACTACAAATACCTGGGCCAGGACGTCGAGTTTTTCAGCAACCTGGCCACTCCCGCCGAACAGATCCACAACAAGGAAACCAAGGGCGAGCATTACTTGCTCGAGGTCGACAAGCCGTTGGTGCTGCCGACCGGCGCCAAAGTGCGCTTCCTCGTGACTTCCGCCGACGTCATTCACTCCTGGTGGGTGCCGGCCTTCGCGGTGAAACGCGATGCGATCCCGGGATTCGTCAACGAGGCGTGGACGCGCATCGACAAGCCCGGCATCTACCGTGGCCAGTGCGCCGAATTGTGCGGCAAGGATCACGGCTTCATGCCGATCGTGGTCGAGGTCAAAGAGAAGGCCGACTACGACAAATGGCTCGCCGACCGCAAAGCCGAGGCTGCGCAGCTCAAAGAGCTGACCAGCAAGGAATGGACCCTCGACGAACTCAAGGAACGCGGCGACAAGATCTATCACACCACCTGCGTCGCCTGTCACCAGGCCGAAGGTCAGGGCCTGCCGCCGATGTTCCCGGCGCTCAAAGGCTCGAAAATCGCCACCGGACCGAAAGAAGGCCACTTGAGCATTGTCTTCCACGGCAAGCCCGGCACCGCCATGGCGGCGTTCGGCAAGCAGCTGTCGGAAGTCGATATCGCAGCGGTCGTGACCTACGAACGTAACGCCTGGGGCAACAACAAGGGCGACATGGTCACGCCAAAAGAAGTGCTGGAGCTGAAACAGGCGGAAAGCAAATGAGCCGGTCTATCGCGTACCTCGTGAACCGGTCGGGGCAGAGCGCCCCGGCCTGCCTCATCCACTCACGTAAAGGAGACCGGCCATGAGCGCTGTCATTGATGACCACGGTCATGCCGACCACGCCCACGGCCCCGCCAAAGGCCTGATGCGCTGGGTGCTGACCACCAACCACAAGGACATCGGCACGCTGTACCTGTGGTTTGCGTTCTCCATGTTTCTGCTCGGCGGCACGTTCGCGATGGTGATTCGCGCCGAACTGTTCCAGCCCGGCTTGCAGATCGTCGAGCCGGCGTTCTTCAACCAGATGACCACCATGCACGGTCTGGTGATGGTCTTCGGTGCGGTGATGCCGGCGTTTGTCGGCCTCGCCAACTGGATGATCCCGTTGATGATCGGCGCGCCGGACATGGCCTTGCCCCGGATGAACAACTTCAGCTTCTGGCTGTTGCCGGCGGCGTTCCTGATCCTGGTGTCGACCCTGTTTACCCCCGGCGGCGGGCCGAACTTCGGCTGGACGTTCTATGCGCCGCTGTCGACGACGTATGCACCGGAAAGCGTGACCTTCTTCATCTTCGCCATCCACTTGATGGGCATCAGTTCGATCATGGGCGCGATCAACGTGATCGCCACCATCCTCAATCTGCGGGCGCCCGGCATGACGCTGATGAAAATGCCGCTGTTCGTCTGGACCTGGCTGATCACCGCGTTCCTGCTGATCGCGGTGATGCCGGTGCTGGCCGGGTGCGTGACGATGATGCTGATGGACATCCACTTCGGCACCAGTTTCTTCAGTGCTGCCGGTGGCGGTGACCCGGTGTTGTTCCAGCATGTGTTCTGGTTCTTCGGCCATCCCGAGGTGTACATCATGATCCTGCCGGCCTTCGGCGCCGTCAGCTCGATCATCCCGACCTTCTCGCGCAAGCCGCTGTTCGGCTACACCTCGATGGTCTACGCGACGGCGAGCATCGCCTTCCTGTCGTTCATCGTCTGGGCGCACCACATGTTCGTGGTCGGCATTCCATTGGTGGGCGAGCTGTTCTTCATGTACGCCACGCTGTTGATCGCGGTGCCGACCGGGGTGAAGGTGTTCAACTGGGCCAGCACCATGTGGCAAGGCTCGCTGACCTTCGAAACGCCGATGCTGTTTGCCGTGGCGTTCGTGATCCTGTTCTCCATCGGCGGTTTCTCCGGGTTGATGCTGGCCATCGCGCCGGCGGACTTCCAGTATCAGGACACCTACTTTGTGGTCGCGCACTTCCATTACGTGCTGGTGCCGGGGGCGATCTTCGGGATCTTCGCCTCGACCTACTACTGGCTGCCGAAATGGACCGGCCACATGTACGACGAAACCCTCGGCAAGCTGCATTTCTGGCTGTCATTCGTCGGCATGAACCTGACCTTCTTCCCGATGCACTTCGTCGGGCTTGCGGGAATGCCTCGACGGATTCCGGACTACAACCTGCAATTCGCCGACTTCAACATGGTCTCCTCGATTGGCGCGTTCATGTTCGGTGCGACGCAGATCTTCTTCCTGTTCATCGTCATCAAGACCATTCGCGGCGGCCCGCCAGCACCGGCCAAACCGTGGGATGGTGCGGAAGGTCTGGAGTGGAGCGTGCCGTCCCCGGCGCCGTATCACACCTTCACCACACCGCCGGAAGTGAAATGAACACAGATCTCCCTGTGGGAGCGAGCCTGCTCGCGAAGAACGATGACGCGGTTCATCTGATGCACCGAGTTGTCTGCTTCGCGAGCAGGCTCGCTCCCACAAGGGATCTGATGAGAGGCATGAACCATGGCTGATTCGATCTCGATGAAAAAACTCGTCACCCGCCTGCTCGGCGTGGTGGTGGCGATGTTTGTCTTCGGTTTTGCCTTGGTGCCGATCTACGACGTGATGTGCAAAGCCTTCGGCATCAACGGCAAGACCGCCGGGCAGTACGAGGGTGAGCAGGTGGTCGACACTTCGCGCCAGGTGCGTGTGCAGTTTCTGTCGACCAACAACGTCGACATGCCGTGGGACTTTTACCCCAAGCATGACGAACTCACCGCCAACCCCGGCGCGGTCAACGAGATGATCTTCATCGCGCGCAACCCCACCGACAAACCGATGAGTGCGCAAGCCGTGCCGAGCATCGCGCCGAGCAACGCCGCGGCATATTTCCACAAGACCGAATGCTTTTGCTTTACCCAGCAGGTGCTGCAGCCCGGTCAACAGATCGAGATGCCGGTGCGCTTCATTGTTGACCGCGACATGCCCAAGGATGTGAAGCACCTGACGCTGTCCTACACGCTGTTCGATATCACCGCCCGACATCCGCCGGTGGCTGTAAACACTGGCGGTTGAGCGTGCCCGATAAGGAGAACAATAAATGGCAACTCATGAGCATTATTACGTTCCGCCGCAAAGCAAATGGCCGATCATTGCGACCTTCGGCATGGCCATCACTGTGTACGGCCTCGCCACCTGGTTTAACGATCTGAAGGCAGCGCGCCCGGAATCCCACGGCCCGTACATCTTTTTCGTCGGTGGCCTGTTGCTGGCGTACATGCTGTTCGGCTGGTTCGGGGCGGTGATCAAGGAAAGCCGCGCGGGGCTTTATAGCCCGCAGCTCGATCGCTCGTTCCGCTGGGGCATGAGTTGGTTCATCTTCTCCGAAGTGATGTTCTTCGTCGCCTTCTTCGGTGCGCTGTTTTACGTGCGGCACGTCTCCGGACCGGCGCTCGGCGGTGAGGGCACCAAAGGCATCGCGCACATGCTCTGGCCGAACTTCCAGTTCACCTGGCCGTTGCTGCACACGCCGGATCCGAAACTGTTCCCGCCGCCAAAAGAAGTCATCAGCCCGTGGGGCCTGCCGCTGATCAACACAATTCTGCTGGTCAGCTCCAGCGTGACCATCACCATCGCCCACCATGCGCTGAAAAAGGGCCATCGCGGCGCACTGAAAATCTGGCTGGCGATCACCGTGCTGCTGGGCTGCGCGTTTCTCGGCTTCCAGGCTGAGGAATACATGCACGCCTACCACGAACTGGGCCTGACCCTCGGTTCCGGTATTTATGGCGCGACGTTCTTCATGCTCACCGGTTTCCACGGCGCCCACGTGACCATCGGCACGATCATTCTGTTTGTGATGCTGATGCGCATCATGAAGGGCCACTTCGACAACGAGCACCAGTTCGGCTTCGAAGCGGCGAGCTGGTATTGGCACTTCGTCGACGTGGTCTGGATCGGTCTGTTTATCTTCGTCTACGTACTCTGAGGATCACCACTACCAAGGCGCATGCGACACCAATTGGCCGCTGTAAAAGCCCCAGGCGATCAAGCCGACGGTGGCGGCGGCCAATGCCACCCGAACACTCAAGGCGATGACCAGGCGATTCGAGCTGCTGTCGTCCTTGACCAGGAAAAACAGGCCGCTGAACAGGCTGATCACCGTGGCAATCAGCATCAGGACGATGGCTGTTTTGAGCATGGGAAGAACTCCGGGGGACAGGCGATGCAGTTGAGTATAGCGATCGCAACGACTGACTTTGTGGCGCAGCCATGAAGCGCTTTCGCCCGGGCGTGATACCGACCGTGGTGGTGGCGTTGTTGCTGCCGTTGCTGGTTTCGCTAGGCTTCTGGCAATTGAGCCGGGGTGCCGAGAAAACCGCTCTGCTCACCAGCTACGCCGAACGCCGCGCGGCCGAACCGATGGCCAGCAGCGAACTGCTCAATAGCGCTGATCCGGCTTATCGCCGCGTGCATCTGCACGGCCAGTTCGATGCCGCGCACAGCTTGCTGCTGGATAACCGTCAGCGTAACGGCAAGGTCGGTGTCGAGCTGCTGCAACCGTTTCAGGATCAACGCACAGGCCTATGGCTGCTGGTTAATCGCGGCTGGCTGCCGTGGCCGGACCGCCGCGTGCCGCCGCAATTCACCACGCCTTCCGAAGCCTTGAATGTCGATGCCTGGGTCTACGTCGCCCCCGGCACCACTTTTCAACTTCATGCCGATCCGGTCAGCAACACCTGGCCGCAAACCATCACTGCCGTCGAACCCGCCAAGCTGTGGAAAACCCTTGAGCGCGACGGCTTTACCTACGAATTACGCGCCGAACCCGGCCCGGCCAGCTACGAGGCCGATTGGCCGGTGGTCGCCATGGGCCCGGAAAAACACCTCGGTTACGCCGTGCAGTGGTTCGCCATGGCCACCGCCCTGCTCGGCCTCTACGTCTATTTGGGCTTGCACAACGCAAAGGAGAAACACCATGGGAACGGCCATGAATCCACCCAGCATGTCTGAGGCGAAACCTGCCGCCACCCGTCGTCGCGGGCGCATTCAGTTGCTGCTGATATTGCTCGGCGTGATCGGCCCGATGGTGCTCGCCACCGGCATGTACAAATTGCAGTTCTGGGTGCCGGACGGTCGCAGCTATCACGGCGAACTGATCGGCAACGGCCAGACCCGCGCCGACCTCGGCGTGCAGGCCGACGAGGAGCGCTGGCAGATGCTGGTCACCGCGCCGAAGGATTGCGCGGTGGATTGCCAGCAACTGGTGTATCTGGCGCGGCAGATCCAGATCGGCCTCGGTCGCGATGCCGGCCGCGCCAGCCACGCTCTCGCCATGGCGCAACCGGTGAGCGCCGCTTACGAGGCCAAGCTCAACCGCGAATATCCACAGCTGCAACGCTATCCGCTGGACGCTACATCGTTCAGCAAAACCACGGGCGACAAGGCCACGCCGCAGCTTTGGATCATCGACCCCCACGGCAATCTCGTACTGCGTTACGAGCCGAATGTGAAAGGCAAGGATCTGCTCAACGACCTGCGTCACCTGCTGAAACTGTCGAACATCGGATAAGGGCATCGTCATGGCCAAACCTGGATTTCGCCTCGCGCTGTTTGCCACCCTGCTGGCGCTGATTGTGGTGCTGCTCGGCGCCTATACGCGCCTGACCCACGCCGGCCTCGGCTGTCCGGACTGGCCGGGCTGCTACGGTTTTATCAGCGTGCCGAAAAGCGAAGCGCAACTGGCCCATGCCGAACTGCATTACCCCGACTCGCCAGTGGTGGCGCACAAGGGCTGGAACGAGATGATCCACCGCTACTTCGCCGGCACCCTCGGCCTGCTCATTTCGATTCTGGCCGGGCGCGCGTGGGTCAATCGACGTCATCCGGGGCAGCCGTTGAAGCTGCCGCTGTTTCTGCTCGCGGTGGTGTTCGCGCAAGCGGCGTTCGGCATGTGGACGGTGACGCTCAAACTCTGGCCGCAAGTGGTCACCGGGCATTTGCTCGGCGGTTTTGCGACGTTGAGTTTGCTGTTTTTGCTGACCTTACGACTGTCCGGCGTGCTGCCGGCACTGACCGTGCCCAAGCGTTTGCAGTATTGGGCGACAGCGGGATTGTTGTTGGTGATTGGCCAGATCGCGCTGGGTGGCTGGGTCAGTTCCAACTACGCGGCGGTGGCCTGCATCGATTTCCCGACCTGCCACGGGCAATGGCTGCCACCGGCAGATTTCGCCAATGGCTTTCACCTGACTCAACACATCGGCCCGAATTATCTCGGCGGACAACTCGACAGCGATGCACGCACGGCGATTCACCTGACTCATCGTATCGGCGCGCTGCTGGTGACGCTGGTGCTGCTCGGCCTCGCCTGGCAATTGAAAGTGGTTGGCATGACGCGGTTGGCCGGGCTGGTGCTTATTGCCCTCGCAGCGCAGATCACCCTCGGCATCAGCAACGTGCTGTTCCATCTGCCGCTGCCGGTGGCGGTCGCGCATAACGCTGGCGGCGCGGCGTTGCTGCTGACCATGGTGCTGGTCAATTACCACGCGCGCACCAGCCTGGTCCGGGTCAAACAACCGGTGCTCGCGCGCTGGCGCCTGAGCCCGCGCAAACACACGGCCGCGCCCATCACCATAAAAGGAGAAACACCGTGGCGATTCTGATTGGCGAGCGCCCGCATCAGGCGATCTGGCGTGATTATCTGGAGCTGACCAAACCGAAAGTCGTGGTGCTGATGCTGATCACTTCGCTGGTTGGCATGTTCCTCGCGACCCGTGCCGGGGTGCCGTGGACGGTGCTGGTGTTCGGCAATCTGGGGATTGCCCTGTGTGCCGGTGGTGCGGCGGCGGTCAACCATGTGGTGGATCGGCGCATCGATGCGGTGATGGCGCGTACGCATAAACGGCCGCTGGCCGAGGGCCGGGTTTCACCGGCGGCGGCACTGACGTTTGCCTTGGTGCTGGCGTTGCTCGGTCAGGCGTTGTTGCTGACTTTCACCAATCCGCTGACCGCTTGGCTGACCTTGGCTTCGCTTCTTGGTTATGCAGTGATTTACACCGGCTTCCTCAAACGCGCGACGCCGCAGAACATCGTCATCGGTGGCCTCGCCGGTGCTGCCCCGCCATTACTGGGCTGGACCGCAGCCACCGGCCACGTCAGCGCCGAACCGTTGTTGCTGGTGCTGATCATCTTCGCCTGGACCCCACCGCACTTCTGGGCGCTGGCGATTCATCGCAAGGAGGAATACGCCAAGGCCGACATCCCGATGCTGCCAGTCACCCACGGCGAGCACTACACCAAGGTGCACATTCTGCTCTACACCTTCGCGCTGCTGGCGGTAAGTCTGCTGCCTTACGTGATTCACATGAGCGGCATGCTCTACCTGATTTGCGCGCTCTGCTTGGGCGCGAGGTTTCTGCAATGGGCCGTGGTGCTGTACCGTGGCACTCGGCCGCACGCGGCGATCAACACCTTCAAGTACTCTATTTGGTACTTGTTCCTGTTGTTCATCGCCCTGCTCGTAGACCACTACTTACTGTTGAACCTATGACTCGAACCCAGAAAACCGTCTTCATCCTCGTCGCCGTGATCGCGCTGATCCTGGGACTTACCGTCAACAAAGTGCTGAGCGGCAAGGGCCAGGGCGACCCGACTGCGCTGATCGACGCCGGCATTATCCTGCTGCCGCAGAGCCGCAATCTGCCGGATGTGACGATGACCGATCAGGACGGTAAACCGGTGGCGATCAACGAGTTGAAAGGCAAGTGGAGCCTGCTGTTCTTCGGCTACACCTTCTGCCCGGACATCTGCCCGACTACGTTGGCGCAGCTGCGGCAGATCAAGAGTGAACTGCCGAAAGACGCTGTGGACAAGTTGCAGATCGTGCTGGTCAGTGTTGACCCGAACCGCGATAACCCCAAGCAGTTGAAGCAGTACCTGGGCTATTTTGATCCGCAGTTTGTCGGCCTGACACCGACTTCGATCGAAGAGCTGCAGAAGGTGGCGAACGCGGTGAGTATTCCGTTTATTCCGGCGGATACGAGCAAGCCGAATTACACCGTCGACCATAGCGGCAATCTGGCGGTGATCGGTCCGGACGGGACGCAGCGGGGGTTTATTCGAGCGCCGTTGAACAATGCCAAACTGATTGCGCAGCTGCCGTTGATGCTTAACCGCAAATAAAAGCTGAAGAGCGAAAAGCCCCTCACCCTAGCCCTCCCGAAACGTCGGACCGCCCAGAGGGAGAGGGAACTGACCGAGGTGTTTGTTCGAGTTGCGCCGACCTGCAATTGAGAGTCGAACTCAGGCTCGAAAAGCCTGAAGATCGGCCCCCTCTCCCTCGGGAGAGGGCTGGGGTGAGGGGCAGCGTCACAGCAGGTCCAAAGCCAAACACCAGAGACAAAAAAGGGGACGCTCATGGCGTCCCCTTTTTCATTACAGCAACCCCAATCAGAACGCCGGCAATACCGCGCCTTTGTACTTCTCGGTAATGAATTTCTTCACTTCCGGGCTGTGCAGCGCAGCAGCGAGTTTCTGCATCGCGTCGCTGTCTTTGTTGTCCGCGCGGGACACGAGGATGTTCACGTACGGCGAGTCGTTGCCTTCGATTACCAGCGCATCCTTGGACGGATCGAGCTTGGCTTCCAGCGCGTAGTTGGTGTTGATCAGCGCCAGATCGACCTGGGTGAGCACACGCGGGATGGTCGCGGCTTCCAGTTCACGGATTTTCAGGTCTTTCGGGTTTGTCTTGATGTCTTTGACGGTCGACAGGATGTTGGTCGGATCCTTCAACGTGATCACGCCAGCCTTGGCCAGCAGCAACAGGGCACGGCCGCCGTTGGTGGCGTCGTTCGGAATCACCACGTTGGCACCGCTTGGCAGATCCTTCAGATCCTTGAGCTTGCTCGAGTAGGCGCCCAGCGGCTCCAGGTGCACACCGGTCACGGCAACCAGACTAGTGCCCTTGGCCTTGTTGAACTCATCGAGGTACGGCTGGTGCTGGAAGAAGTTGGCGTCCAGACGCTTTTCCGCGACCTGTACGTTCGGCTGAATGTAGTCGGTGAAGACCTTGACCTTCAGCTCCACGCCTTCTTTGGCTAGCGCCGGCTTCACGAACTCAAGGATTTCCGCGTGCGGCACCGGGGTGGCGGCAACGGTCAGGGTTTCGGCGTGGGCCGAGAATGCTGCAACGGCAGCGAAAGCAGCGATCAGTTTTTTCATTCAGCTAACTCCTTATGAGGCGCCCGTCTGGCGCCTGCCAGCGAATGGCCGGCTCATCTCTTGATTACAAAACCGGTTATTTGCGCGAGAAATGCACAACCAGTCGATCACCGACCATCTGCAGCACTTGCACCAGAATCAACAGCAACACCACGGTGACGATCATTACGTCAGTCTGGAAACGCTGGTAACCGAAACGGATCGCCAGGTCACCCAGACCACCAGCGCCGACCACACCGGCCATCGCCGTGTAGGACACCAGTGTAATCGCCGTCACCGTAATCGCCGCGAAGATGCCCGGGCGGGCTTCCGGCAGCAAAGCGTTCATGATGATCTGCCGCGTGGTCGCGCCCATCGACTGGGTCGCTTCGATGATGCCGCGATCGACTTCACGCAGCGCGGTTTCCACCAGACGCGCGAAGAACGGTGTCGCACCGACTACCAATGGCGGAATCGCACCGGCCACGCCCAGCGACGTGCCGGTGATCAGCACGGTGAACGGGATCATAACGATCAACAGAATGATGAACGGCAGCGAACGCAGGATGTTCACCGCCAGCGACATGAATGCGTAGAGGCCACGGTTTTCCAGCAATTGACGCGGGCTGCACAGAAACAGCAACACGCCCAGCGGTAGGCCGAGTAATACGGTGAACAGCAGCGAACCACCGAGCATCAGCATCGTGTCGCCGGTGGCCAGCCAGATTTCGTACCAGTCGATATTGGTGAAGAAACTGATCAGGTCTTCCATTAGCGCAATACCTCCATGTGAACGTCAGCGGCGGTGAAGCGGGCAAACGCCGCTTCCATGTCGCCACCGGTGACGGCGAGGGTCAATTGCCCGTACGGAATGTCTTTGATGCGGTCGATGCGACCGGCGAGGATGCTGTAGTCGACGCCGGTTTCCCGAGCGACGGTACCGAGCAGCGGCGCGTAGGTCGCTTCGCCCTGGAAGGTCAGACGCACAATGCGGCCCGGCACGTGAGCGAAGTCATCACGCTGTTCGCTTTCGTCGATCTGCTCGCTTTCCTGCACAAAACGCTTGGTGGTCGGGTGTTTTGGATGCAGGAACACATCGGCGACCGAACCTTGCTCGACGATCACACCAGCGTCCATTACCGCCACTTGATCGCAAACGCGACGGATCACATCCATCTCGTGGGTGATCAGGACGATGGTCAGTTTCAGTTCGCGGTTGATCTCGGCCAGCAATTGCAGGACCGAAGCGGTGGTCTGCGGGTCGAGGGCACTGGTGGCCTCGTCGCACAGCAGAATCTTCGGCTTGGTTGCCAAGGCGCGGGCGATGCCGACGCGCTGCTTCTGGCCACCGGACAATTGCGCCGGGTACTTCTTGGCGTGGTCGGACAGACCGACCCGCGCCAGCAATTCGGCAACACGCTTGTCAATCTCGCCGCCCGACAGTTCGCCGGCCAGGGTCAGCGGCAACGCAACGTTGTCGGCCACGGTCTTGGAGGCAAGCAGGTTGAAGTGCTGAAAGATCATCCCGACTTGCTGACGGAAACGGCGAAGGCCGTTGGCGTCCAGTGCGGTGACTTCTTCGCCGTCGACGATGATCTTGCCGCCACTGGAGTCTTCCAGGCGATTGATCAGACGCAGCAGGGTACTTTTGCCCGCGCCGGAATGGCCGATCAGGCCGAACACCTGCCCGTTCTCGATAGAGAGACTGGTCGGGTGCAGCGCGGGAATATCCTTACCGGCGACGCGGTAAGTCTTGTGGACGTTTTGAAACTCGATCACGTAGCGAACCTTGTGGGGCGCGTTAGAAAAGGATCAGCGGTTAGCCGGGCGCGCATTTTAGCCTGTCCGTATAGAGGTTCTTAGCATTTATTTCGCAATTAACCTTCGATTTGGCAATAACAAGATCAAAGGTCATAAAAAAGGAACGCCCCCAACGCCTCATCAGTCACTAAGTAAGCGACTTGAAAACCCTGGGTGCCGTGCCCGGGAACCACTCAAGAGTCCCCGGCAAACCACGGGGTCAACCGAGGAGTTTACGACTGATGAGCAAGAAGCCTACGACCGATAAAAGCCAGATGGCCGGAACCGATGCCCCGGATCGCGCCAACACCAACGCCAAACTCGACAGCCTGGAGAAATTCCGCTCCGACGCCACTGGCCAGGCGCTGCGCACCAACCAGGGTGTGAAGATTGCCGACAACCAGAACACCCTCAAGGCCGGCCCGCGCGGGCCGTCGCTGCTTGAAGATTTCATCATGCGGGAAAAGATCACGCATTTTGACCATGAGCGGATCCCGGAACGCATCGTCCACGCACGCGGCACCGGGGCGCATGGTTTCTTTCAGGCCTACGAGAACCATTCGACGCTGACCAAGGCCGGGTTCCTACAGGATCCGGGGAAAAAGACCCCGGTGTTCGTGCGCTTTTCCACGGTTCAGGGCCCACGCGGTTCCGGCGACACCGTGCGTGACGTACGCGGTTTCGCGGTGAAGTTCTTTACCGATGAAGGCAACTTCGACCTGGTCGGCAACAACATGCCGGTGTTTTTCATTCAGGACGCGATCAAGTTTCCCGACTTCGTCCACGCGGTGAAACCCGAGCCGCACAACGAAATCCCTACCGGCGGCTCGGCTCACGACACCTTCTGGGACTTCGTTTCGCTGGTCCCGGAATCGGCGCACATGGTCATCTGGGCGATGTCCGACCGGGCGATCCCGAAAAGCCTGCGCAGCATGCAGGGCTTCGGCGTGCACACCTTCCGCCTGATCAATGCCGAGGGCAAATCGCGCTTCGTCAAATTCCACTGGCGCCCTACCGCCGGCACTTGTTCGCTGGTGTGGGACGAGGCGCAGAAGCTTGCCGGTAAAGATACCGACTACCACCGTCGCGACCTCTGGGAAGCGATCGAGATGGGCGATTACCCGGAATGGGAACTCGGCGTACAGATCATCGAGGAGGAAAACGAGCACGACTTCGATTTCGACATCCTCGACCCGACCAAGCTGATCCCCGAAGAAATCGTGCCGATCACGCCGCTCGGCAAAATGACCCTGAACCGCAACCCCGACAACTTCTTTGCCGAGACCGAGCAGGTCGCGTTCTGCCCTGGCCACATCGTGCCCGGTATCGACTTCTCCAATGACCCGCTGCTGCAAGGTCGGCTGTTTTCCTACACCGACACGCAAATCAGCCGACTCGGTGGGCCGAATTTTCACGAGTTGCCGATCAACCGGCCGGTGGCACCGTTCCACAATGGCCAGCGTGATGCGCAGCACCGCACGGTGATCGACAAGGGCCGCGCCTCGTATGAGCCGAACTCGATTGATGGCGGCTGGCCGAAAGAAACGCCGCCGGCCGCACAGGACGGTGGCTTCGAGAGCTATCCAGAACGCATTGATGCGAACAAGATCCGCCAGCGCAGCGAGTCGTTCAGCGATCACTTCTCCCAAGCGACGCTATTTTTCAACAGCATGAGCGATCACGAGAAGGAGCACATCATTGCGGCCTACAGCTTCGAGCTGGGCAAGGTTGAGCGTGAGTTCATCCGCGCACGGGAGGTGAACGAGATTCTCGCCAATATCGATCTGGAACTGGCCAAGCGTGTCGCGGCTAATCTGGGTCTGCCGGCGCCGAGCAAAGGTACGGTCGAAGTGCGCAAGGTTGCCTTCGATCACTCGCCGTCATTGAGTCAGGCTAATTTGCTGCCAGAAAACATCAAAACCCGAAAAGTGGCGATTCTTGCTGCCAACGGCGTCGATGGTGCGGCGATTGATGCAATGAAGAAGGCATTGGCCGCTGAGGGTGCGCACGCCAAGTTGCTCGGCCCAACTTCAGCGCCGGTGAAGACCGCTGACGGCAAAACGTTGCCAGTGGATGCCTCGATGGAAGGCATGCCGTCAGTGATTTTCGATGCGGTGTTCGTACCGGGTGGCGCGGCGTCGGTGAAGGCGTTGAGCGGCGATGGCGTGGCGTTGCATTACCTGCTGGAGGCGTACAAGCATCTGAAGGCGATTGCGTTGCAGGGTGATGCGAAGCAGTTGCAGGATCTGCTGAAACTGGAGACGGATGACGGATTGCTGCAAGGCAAGGATGTGCCGGCGTTGACCAAGCCGTTCTTTGCGGCGATCGGGCAGCATCGGGTTTGGGCGCGGGAGCCTAAGGCGAAGGCCATTCCGGCTTAAAAGCTTCGTTGGCTGAAAGGACGCTTTCGCGAGCAAGCTCGCTCCCACCCTGGTTTTGTGTCGTTCACAAACCCAGTGTGGGAGCGAGCCTGCTCGAGAAGCTTTTTAGGGTTTACGCGGACTCAAGACCATTTGTGCAGGCACGGTACGCACGGTCTGCTTCTCAATCTTCAGATCAAAATCCGGGTTCAACTTCTTCACCCGCTTGGTCAGCAGAGTCGCCAGCCACGGATAGTCATCGGTACGTGGTGCCTGAATGGTCACCCCACACTCGTAATTCACTACATCAGCGGCGATCGCGTCGAGTTGCCGACGAAGTTTGCGGCTATCGGTGATGTTCAGCGCAACCGTGGTGCTCTCGGCAGTCGGATCAATCACTTTGGCTTTCGGCTTGGCCTCGGCGGCCAGCAATGCAGCCTCAGCCTTTTCCAGCTCAGCTTTGCGCGCTTCAGTAATGGCACCGTTGACGCCACCGGTCAGCGCCGGCGCTTTCGGCATCAAAGCGCGGGCACGACTTAACGCCGTAGCGGCAGCATTCACATCGCCCTTCTGCAGCACAATCTGGCTGCGACGCAGATACGCTTCGGCCAATTGCCGCTGGTATTGCTCAAGGGATTGATCGTTGGGGGTTTCTTTCTGCAAAGCGGCCAACTGATCTTCGGCAGTGGCCAGCTCGCTGCTGGCCAGGCTTTGCTCCAGCTGTGCGATGGCCGCAGCTCGCGCATCGGGGACTTCGGCCACCGGCGGCGTGCTTTGGCAGGCGCCCAGTAGCACTGAAAATGCGACAAGGAGCAGATAACGGGAGGCGAACGGCTTCATTCCTGCGACTCTCTATTTGCGCAAAAAGCGGCCAAGTCTACACCCCACGACGGGGCAGAACAAAACTCAACAGAAACAGTGCGGCCGCCGTCACAACGATAGACGGCCCCGCCGGGGTGTCTTTGAACCACGACAGCGCCAGCCCGCCACACACGGCGAGCATGCCCAGCAGGCTTGCGCCCAGTGCCATCTGCTCCGGCGAGCGGGCGTGACGCTGTGCCGCAGCCGCCGGGATGATCAACAGTGAAGTAATCAGCAACACTCCGACGATTTTCATCGCCACCGCAATCACCACCGCGATCAACAGCATCAGCGCCATGCGCAGGCCCGCCACCGGCAGACCTTCAACCTTGGCCAGCTCTTCGTGCACGGTGATCGCCAGCAATGGCCGCCACAGTGTCACCAGCAATGCCAGTACCGCCGCGCTGCCACCGAGGATCCACGCCAGATCGGTCGGGCTGATCGCCAGCAGGTCGCCAAACAGATAGGCCATCAGGTCGATCCGCACTTCATGCATGAAGCTTAGTACCACCAGGCCGAGAGAGAGCGTGCTCGGTGCGAGAATTCCCAACAACGTGTCGGACGCCAGCGGTTGACGCTGTTGCAATGTGACCAGCAGCACCGCCAGCAACAGACAGCCTACGGTCACCGCAACGGTCGGGCTGACATCCAGCAGAAAGCCCAGCGCCACACCCAGCAACGCGGCGTGGGACAAGGTGTCGCCGAAATAGGCCATGCGCCGCCAGACCACAAACGAACCCAGCGGACCTGCAACGATCGCCAGCGCCAGACCTGCAAGCAGGGCATACAACAGAAAATCAGCCATGCTTGCAGTTGTCTCCGTGAACGTGAGGTTGGCCAATAACCGGCCCTTTGACCACCGAACCGTGCAGGTCGTGAGCGTGGTCGTGATGGTGGTGATAAACCGCCAGGCTCTGCGCGTTCTTGCCGAACAGCTCGACGAACGCAGGATCGCCGCTGACCTGCTCGGGATGCCCGGAACAGCAGACATGACGGTTGAGGCAGACCACCTGGTCGGTGGTGCTCATCACCAGATGCAAATCGTGGGACACCATCAACACGCCGCAACCATGACGATCGCGCAGACGGGTGATCAGGCTGTACAACTCCGCTTGGCCGGCGACGTCGACACCTTGCACCGGTTCATCGAGCACCAGCAATTCCGGCTCGCGCAACAACGCGCGAGCGAGCAGCACGCGCTGTATTTCACCGCCGGAAACGCTTTGCACCGGGCTGTCGATGACGTGTTCGGCGCCAACTTCTTTCAACGCAGCCAGCGCACGCGGGCGATCAACGCCCGGAACCAGGCGCAGAAAGCGCAGCACCGACAACGGCAAGGTCGGATCGACGTGGAGTTTTTGCGGCATGTAACCGACGCGCAGCTTCGGCTTGCGCCAGACACTGCCGCTGTCCGGCTTGAGCAAGCCGAGCACGGCGCGCACCAGCGTGGTCTTGCCGGCGCCGTTGGGGCCGATCAGGGTGACGATCTGCCCCGGCTCGACGCTCAGCTCGATGTTGTCCAGCACAGCCTGCCCGGCAAACGTGACGGCGACCTGCTCCAGACGGATCAGCGCATTGCTCATCAAGCCCCCTGGCAACCGGAACACAGGCCGACGACTTCGACGGTCTGCGCTTCGACGATGAAACCAACGTCTTTGGCGCTGTTGATGATCGCGTCGCTGATCACTTTTTGCTCAAGTTCGATGGCGGCGTGGCAATCGCGACAGATCAGGAACTGACCCTGATGCGCGTGCTCCGGGTGCACGCAGCCAACGAAGGCGTTGAGCGAGGAGATGCGGTGCACCAGGCCGTTTTCCAGAAGGAAATCCAGCGCGCGATACACGGTCGGCGGCGCGGCGCGGCGGCCGTCCTGCTCGCTGAGCACGGCGAGAATGTCATAGGCGCCCAGCGGTTTGTGGCTCTGCCACACCAACTCCAGCACCCGGCGGCGCAACGCGGTCAGGCGCAAGCCTTTCTGGGCGCACAAGGTATCGGCCTCGGACAAAGCGCTGTGCACGCAATGAGAGTGGTCGTGGGGACGGCTGGCAATCGGTGTAATAGGCATGGGCGGCGACGAGTTTTGATAGAGACGTTATTATGTTACCCGTTCTCGCCTCCTTGAGTGGTCATCGTGTCCCGACTTTTTTCTGTTTTTGTGGCTTTTGTCGCCAGTTTCCTGCTGATCGGTTCGGCTCAGGCCGAGGTCAAAGTCCTCACCAGCATCAAACCGTTGCAGCTGATTGCAGCGGCCGTGCAGGACGGCGTAGCGATTCCCGAAGTGCTGCTGCCGCCGGGTGCTTCGCCACACAATTACGCCCTGCGGCCATCCGACGTACGGAAGGTGCAATCGGTGGATCTGCTCTACTGGATCGGCCCGGACATGGAAGGCTTTCTGCCGCGCGTGTTGAACGGTCGGACGCTGCCGAGCGTCGCGGTGCAGGATCTGCCAGGGATGAAACTGCGGCGTTTCGCAGAGGACAGCCACTCCCACGCCGAAGAGGCTGACGAGCATGATCACGATCACCGTCCTGGCACGCTCGATGCGCATTTGTGGTTATCACCGGGCAATGCGCGGGTAATTGCCGACAAAATGGCCGCTGACTTGAGCACTGCGGACCCGGAGAACGCCGAGCGTTATCAGAGTAATGCCAAGGCGTTTGATGAGCGTCTGGACGCACTGGATCAGCGTTTGAAGAAGCGTCTGGCCAGCGTTGAAGGCAAGCCGTACTTCGTCTTTCACGAGGCGTTTGATTACTTTGAAGAGGCTTACGGCCTGAAGCATGCCGGCGTGTTCAGCGTGGCCGCCGAAGTGCAGCCGGGCGCGCAACATGTCGCGGCGATGCGCAAGCGTTTGCAGGAAGTCGGCAAGACGTGTGTGTTCAGTGAGCCGCCGTTGCGGCCGCGTCTGGCGGAGACGCTGGTGGCGGGTTTGCCAGTGAAACTGGCGGAGCTGGATGCGCTGGGCGGGTACACCCCGGCGACGGCTCAGGGCTATGAGCAAGTGCTGGAGAAGTTGGGTAACGATATGGCGGGCTGCCTGGAATCGCTTTAAGGCTGATTCGGCTTCGCCTCAATCGCGAGCAGGCTCACTCCTACAAGAGATCACCTAACCCCTGTAGGAGTGAGCCTGCTCGCGATGCTTTTAAAGGGCGAAAGGTAACGGTGTGTGAACCTGCTGCCGCTGCGCCAAGCGCTGCTCAAACTCCTTGGGATCGTGTATCAACACATCCTGCCCGGCAAACTGCTCCGCCGCGATCAACCGCGACAGCCAGAACCGCACGCAGGCCACGCGCAGCATGGTCGGCCACAACTCGGCCTCCGCCGCCGTAAACGGTCGCAGCGCCGCATAGGCACCAAGGAATGCGCGGGCTCGCGGCCCATCGATCAGACCGTCCTCGTCCGAACACCAGTCGTTCAACGCAATCGCCACGTCATACAGCATCGGCCCCGAGCAGGCGTTGTAGAAGTCGATCAGCCCGGTTAGATGCGTGCCTTCGAACATCGCGTTATCGCGAAACAGGTCGGCATGAATGTTGGCCCGAGGCAGCGCGAGGATCTTCTCTTTGCGCTCGGTGATTTCATCCAGCGCCTTTTGCAGCAAGGCACGCGGCTCATCGCTCAGGTGCGAGAGCAACTCGTTGCCCTCCTCCAGCATCCAGTCCAGGCCACGATCGGTCTTGCGCTTGATCATGCGCTCGCCCTGGGTCGCCAGATGCAGATGCGCCTGCAACTCGCCGACCTGCGCGCAATGCTGAGCATTGGCGACTTTGATGTGCTTGCCGGACAGCCGCGGTTGCAGCAGCGCCGGTTTGCCCTTCAGCTCACGCAATGCCACGCCGTCAGTGGTGCGCAGCGCGTACGGCACCGGCAGATCGGCTTCGTGGAGCACATCGAGCAGATCGATGAAAAACGGCATCTCCTGCACCGGGCCGCGCTCGACCAGAGTCAGGACGAATTCGCCCTGCTCCAGGCTGATAAAGAAATTGGTGTTTTCGCTGCCGGCGGCGATCCCCTGGAAATCAAGCAGACGGCCAAGCCCGTAAGGGGCGAGAAAAGTTTCCAGCTCGGGCCGAGCCAGGGGAGTGAACACAGACATGGTTAAAAACTGCTCAGTTCAGGCGCCACGACCGCGTAGCGCCGATTAAAAGTCAGGAAACTTACTTCCAGGTAAAGATTTCCCACGACGGAATCAGCATATCCGGCTGGTCGGAGCGAATGTAGTTCGCGTCCGTACCATCGGCGCGCACCAGGAAATACGGTTTGCCACCCTTTGGCGTGACCTTGATCGCATAGACGAAACCACTGCGACTGTATTCCTGGATAACCTTGTCGCCTTCCGTGTGCGTGTTAATGGTAACTTCCGGCTCCTTTGACGGCGCATCATCCGCCGCCATCGCGGCCAACGGTGAGGCAGCAATCAGACCGACCAGCAGCAAGCGATTTAACGTACGCATGATAACCTTGTCCCTTTGTCGTCAACGGTCCCGCTATTCTAGCGCCGGACCCGCCGAAAAGGTTGATCCTGCTCATGAGCCAAGCCCCCCTCGTCCTGGTGGACGGTTCGTCTTACCTGTACCGCGCCTTTCACGCGCTGCCACCACTGACCACCTCCAAAGGCCTGCCGACCGGTGCGGTCAAAGGCGTGCTGAACATGCTCAAGAGTCTGCGCAAGCAGTACCCGGACAGCCCGTTCGCCGTGGTTTTCGACGCCAAGGGCGGGACATTTCGCGATGAAATGTACGCCGAATACAAAGCCAACCGCCCAAGCATGCCCGACGACATGCGCGTGCAGATCGAGCCGCTGCACCAGAGCGTGATCGCCCTCGGTTTCCCGCTACTGTGCGTGGAAGGCGTCGAGGCTGACGACGTGATCGGCACCCTGGCGCGCAGCAGCGCGGCGGCGGATCGCCCGGTGATCATCTCCACCGGCGACAAGGACATGGCGCAACTGGTCGATGGCCACATTACTTTGGTCAACACCATGTCCGGTAGCTCGATGGACGTGGAGGGCGTTAAGGAGAAATTCGGCGTCGCTCCGGAGCAGATCATCGATTATCTGGCGCTGATGGGCGATTCGTCCGACAACATTCCAGGCGTTCCCGGCATCGGCCCGAAGACTGCGTCCGGCCTGTTGGTCGGCGTCAACGGCGGCCTCACCGAGCTGTACGCCAATCTCGACATCGTCCCGACCCTGCCGATTCGCGGCGCGAAAACCCTGCCGGCCAAGCTTGAAGAGCACAAGGAGATGGCGTTCCTCTCCTATCAACTGGCGACCATCAAGGTCGACGTGCCGCTGGACGTCGAACTCGATGATCTGCAGATGGGCGCCGAAGACCCGGCCAAGCTCTACGAACTGTACTCGCTGCTGGAATTCAAAAGCTGGATCAACGATCTCGATCGCGACGCCAAACGTCTGGAACTGAGCGCAGCCAGCGAACCTGCGCTGGCCGGCGATCTGTTCAGCGCACCAGCGGAAGAAGCGCCTGTCGCTCCCGCTGAAGCCGCTTACGAAACCATCCTCGATCAGGCACGTTTCGACGTCTGGCTGGAAAAACTCAACAACGCCAAGCTGTTCGCCTTCGACACCGAAACCACCGGCATCGACGCGCAGCAGGCGCAACTGGTCGGCCTGTCGTTCGCCGTGCAGGCCAACGAAGCCGCGTACATTCCGCTGACCCACTCCTACATCGGCGTGCCGGAACAGCTGGATCGCAACACCGTGCTGCGCGCACTCAAGCCGATTCTCGAAGACCCGAGCAAGCTGAAGGTCGGCCAGCACGCCAAGTTCGATATGAATATTCTGGCCAACTGTGCCATCGGCGGCGATCAGAGCCAAGGCATCAACGTGCGCGGCATCGCCTTCGACACGATGCTTGAGTCCTACGTGCTCAACTCCACCGCCACCCGCCACGACATGGACAGCCTCGCGCAGAAGTACCTGGATCACACCACCGTGAGCTTCCAGGACATCGCCGGCAAAGGTGCCAAGCAGCTGACCTTTGACCAGATTGCGCTGGAACAGGCCGGGCCGTACGCCGCTGAAGACGCTGATATCACCCTGCGCCTGCACCAGACGCTGTTCGAAAAACTCAGCGCGATCCCGAGTCTGGCCAGCGTTTTGACCGATATCGAGATTCCGCTGGTGCCCGTTCTCGCCCGCATCGAGCGCCAAGGCGCGTTCGTTGACGCTGAGTTGCTCGGCATTCAGAGCATCGAACTGGGCAACAAAATGGTCGCGCTGGAGCGCGAAGCGTTCGAGATCGCCGGGGAAGAATTCAATCTTGGCTCGCCGAAGCAACTGGGCGTGATTCTTTACGAGAAACTCGGCCTGCCGGTACTGAAGAAGACCGCCAAGGGTCAGCCGTCCACTGCTGAAGAAGTGTTGGCGAAACTCGCTGAAGACGATCACCGCTTGCCGAAGGTGCTGATGGAGCACCGCTCGATGAGCAAGCTGAAAAGCACCTACACCGATCGCCTGCCGGAGCAGATCAATCCGCGCACCGGGCGTGTCCACACCTCGTATCATCAGGCTGTGGCGTCGACCGGTCGCTTGTCCTCCAGCGATCCAAACCTGCAGAACATCCCGGTGCGCACCGCTGAAGGTCGACGCATCCGTCAGGCGTTCGTCGCGCCGAAGGGCTACAAACTGTTGGCGGCGGACTATTCGCAGATCGAGCTGCGGATCATGGCGCACCTGTCCAAGGACGAAGGCCTGATGAATGCCTTCCGCAACAATCTGGACGTGCACACCGCCACCGCTGCCGAAGTGTTCAAGGTCGAACTCAACGAAGTGACCTCCGACCAGCGCCGTGGCGCCAAGGCGATCAACTTTGGCCTGATCTACGGCATGGGCGCACAAAAACTCGGCAAGGACATCGGCGTCGATACCAAGACCGCCAAGGCTTACATCGATACCTACTTCGCCCGTTATCCGGGGGTTCGCGAATACATGGATCGCACCCGCGCGCAGGCAGCGGATCAGGGTTATGTCGAGACGTTTTTCGGTCGTCGTCTGTACCTGCCGGAGATCAACTCGAACAAGCCGCAGGAACGCGCCGCTGCCGAGCGCACAGCGATCAACGCGCCGATGCAGGGCACGGCTGCCGACATCATCAAGAAAGCCATGGTGGCGGTGGATAACTGGCTGGCGACATCCGGGCTGGACGCCAAAGTCATCCTGCAGGTGCACGATGAACTGGTGCTGGAGGTTCGTGAGGATCTGGTCGAACAAGTCAGTGCCGAGATTCGCGTGCACATGAGCGAGGCGGCGAAACTGGATGTGCCGCTGCTGGTCGAAGTGGGTGTGGGCAACAATTGGGATGAGGCTCACTGAGGCTTTTGAACACGGTTTGCCGCGACCTGTTGTCGCGGCAACGCCAGTAAAACCTGCTTATTTCGAAAAGCGCTTGGGATTATTCCAAAGCTTTTTGAAAAAAATCTGAACTAATCTGGAAGGACACCACTCAGAGTTACTGAATGGCTGGTGAAGCCCTTCGATGCTCCTATGTTGTGTTAAGTGTTGGCAGATATCTGAACCCCGCCCTAGCGGTTCGGAACTTAAACCCCGGAATTTCTCCCTCCCCAATGAAATCCGGGGCTTTTTTTGCCCAAAAATCGGCTGTAGCGCGGCCATGCTGCGTTAAAGGCGCTACTCAAAATGCTCGTTTAGGTCCCTAAACTCCGCTTTTGAGCATCACCTTTGCCTTGCCTGACCACACTACAACCAATTTTTCCCAATCCCGACTTACTCGGCTGCCGCCTCGGCGCTTTTGTCTGCCAGTTCCATCCAGCCGGCCAGTACAGTGTAGGCCTCTTCCAGGCCCATGCGTTTTGGCGCGGAGAACAGCTGGATGGTGACCAGGTCGCCCCAACCCTTGCGGATTTCCGACTGCACTTTGAGCAGGGTGTTCTTGGCTGCGCCGTAGGTGAGTTTGTCGGCCTTGGTCAGCAGGATGTGCATCGGCATGCCGGCCGCAACGGCCCAGTCGAGCATCAGCAGGTCGAAGTCGGTCATTGGATGACGGATGTCCATCATCAGAATCAAACCCTTCAAACTCTCGCGGCCACCGAGGTAAGCCTCAAGGTGACGCTGCCAGTGCATCTTCAGCGGGATCGGTACTTTTGCGTAACCGTAGCCCGGCAGGTCGACCAGACGGCGATCTTCGTCTAGCTTGAAGAAGTTCAACAGCTGTGTGCGACCCGGGGTTTTCGAGGTACGCGCCAGGCTGGCGTGAGTCAAAGTGTTCAGCGCGCTGGATTTGCCGGCGTTGGAACGACCGGCGAACGCTACTTCGAAGCCTTCGTCGTCAGGGCATTGATCGACTTTGGCGGCACTGAGCATGAACGTGGACTGTTGGCACAGGCCGAGGATGGGATTCTTGAGTTGCATGGGATTTCCGATGTGGGCGGCGCCGGGATTGGGCGCGGAACGCGGTGTCGCTTCCGTTTCAGTGACGCCAGTATATAATGCCGCAGATTTTGTGTGTGCTTTGTCCCAGCGTAGGATGAAGTTCACGAGAGCGACAGACCTTGATTGCGCATTAGAACGCAGAACGCTCTCAACCCTGAAAAGGTCGTTTTATGACGAAATGGCTGCTGGCTGCCGGAGTCTTGATGCCGCTTTACAGCGCACAGGCTACACAGGATCCGGAAGCTGTGTACAACCGTGTTTGTGGTGCCTGTCATTCCGGCCAACTACCCATGGCGCCCGAAAGAGGCGATCAGGAAGCTTGGACGCCGAGGTTGGCGAAAGGTATGGAGACGCTGGTGCAACACGTGACCCAGGGTTTCAAGGCGATGCCGCCGCGTGGTTTGTGCATGGACTGCAGTGCCGAGGATTACCAAGCCATCATCCTTTGGATGAGCGAGTAAACCCGGTCCATAACTTAACCCTTAGCCGTAGTTGGATTAGCTGATGAACAAATTGATCGTGAGTCTGCTGTTGACCGTGGGAATCTCAGGCTTCGCCCATGCTGCCGGTGATGCCGCAGCAGGCCAGGCAAAAGCCGCCGTATGCGGAGCCTGCCATGGCCCGGACGGGAACAGCATGGCGCCAAACTTTCCGAAACTGGCCGGCCAAGGTGAACGCTACCTGACCAAGCAACTGCACGACATCAAGTCGGGCAAACGCACCGTTCTGGAAATGACCGGCCTGCTGACCAACCTGAGCGATCAGGACCTGGCCGACATCGCCGCCTACTTCGCCAGCCAGAAAGGCAGCGTCGGCGCCGCCGACCCGAAGATCGTCGCTCGCGGTGAAGCGCTGTTCCGTGGCGGCAACCTGGCCAAGGGCCTGCCAGCCTGCACTGGCTGCCATTCGCCGAATGGCGCTGGCAACGCCGCCGCCGGGTTCCCACACCTGGGTGGCCAACACGCTCAATACATCGCCAAGCAGCTGACCGATTTCCGCAAGGAAGAAGGTGGCCGCACCAACGACGGCGACACCATGACCATGCAGACCATCGCCAAGCGCCTGAGCGACGAAGATATTGCTGCGGTCTCCAGCTACATTCAAGGTCTGCACTAAGAGCATTTGGCAGCGATAGATCTCGTGCAACGTTAACGCTCGATTAATCCGTCGCAGCAAGTATAAAAAGGGTGGCTTTGGCCGCCCTTTTTTGTGGCCGCTGCCGTTACACTACAGAACTCATGCCCGCCAGGATCTGTCTGAAAACAGGTCGCGCGAGGCGACCCAAATTGTCCAGGAGTAAAGCATGCGTAATCTGATCATCAGCGCCGCCCTCGTCGCTGCCAGCCTGTTCGGCGTGACCGCTCAAGCCGCCGAAGCCCCTGCCGCCCCTTACGTGGAACTGGCCAACCCGGTACCGGTTGCAGAGCCTGGCAAGATCGAAGTGGTCGAGCTGTTCTGGTACGGCTGCCCGCACTGCTACGCCTTTGAGCCAGTGATCAACCCATGGGTTGAAAAACTGCCATCCGACGTCAACTTCGTGCGTATCCCGGCGATGTTCGGCGGCCCGTGGGACGCTCACGG
This sequence comes from Pseudomonas sp. 29, assembly GCF_002754355.1. NCBI lineage: Bacteria > Pseudomonadati > Pseudomonadota > Gammaproteobacteria > Pseudomonadales > Pseudomonadaceae > Pseudomonas > Pseudomonas sp. 29. The sequence continues at coordinate 2,955,024 of NZ_PEEY01000001.1, read as the reverse complement.
CCAGATGTTCCTGACCCTGGAAGCGATGGGTGTCGAGCACAAGGTTCACAACGCCGTGTTCAACGCAATCCAGAAAGAACACAAGAAGCTGACCGACAAGAACGACATGGCTGACTTCCTCGCCACTCAAGGCGTGGACAAGGACAAGTTCCTCGCCACCTTCGACTCGTTCGCCATCAAAGGCCAGATCGTCAAGGCCCGTGAACTGGCCAAGAAGTACGAAATCACTGGCGTGCCAACCATGATCGTCAACGGCAAGTACCGCTTTGACATCGGCTCTGCCGGTGGTGCCGAGCAGGCGCTGAAACTGGCTGACCAACTGGTTGCCAAAGAGCGAGCGGCAACCAAGGCTGCTGCCAACTAAGCGCGGCAACCGCCATGCGCCGCTGGAAGTCTGAACGCATCGTTGGCCTGCATGATCCGCAGGTCAACGAGCATCACCTGGAGTCCACGGGCCTGCCCGCAGACCAGCGTCTGCGCTTGCTCAGTTTCAATATCCAGGTCGGCATCAGCACCGAGCGCTATCGACATTACCTGACCCGTAGCTGGCAGCACCTGCTGCCGCACAACGGCCGCTCAGGCAATCTGCAAAAGATCGGCGACCTGCTCGGCGACTTCGATCTGGTCGCGCTGCAGGAAGCCGATGGCGGCAGCCTGCGTTCGGGCTACGTCAATCAGGTCGAACATCTGGCGCAGCTCGGCGCCTTCCCTTATTGGTATCAACAACTCAATCGCAACCTCGGTCGACTGGCCCAGCACAGCAATGGCGTGCTCAGTCGCCTGAAACCGTGGGCGATCGAGGATCACCCGCTGCCCGGTCCGAAAGGTCGCGGCGCGATTCTGCTGCGCTTCGGCGAAGGTCCGGAGGCGTTAGTGGTGGTGATGATGCATCTGGCCCTTGGCGCGCGAACCCGCAGCCTGCAACTGGCCTATATTCGTGAGCTGATCGGTGGCTACAAACACCAGGTATTGATGGGCGACATGAACACCCATGCCAGCGATCTGCTGCAACATTCTCCGTTACGCGATCTCGGCCTGCTGGCCCCGCAGGTGGAAGCGACATTCCCCAGCTGGCGTCCTCAGCGTTGCCTTGATCATATTTTGCTCAGCCCGACCCTGACGCTGGAAAAGGTCGAAGTGCTGGCACAACCGATTTCCGATCACCTGCCGGTCGCGGTAGAGATTCGTCTGCCGGGTTCGCTCACGGCCGATGCATTGCCCGCGTTGAGTCCTGCCCCTCGCGGAACCCCTGAATGAGCGACGACGCCCAGCGCTGGAAAGAGAAGTACCTCAAAAGCATCGAACAGCAAGACAAGCTTGAACGGCGCTGGGCCGCCAGGCTCGACTTGCTGCGGCGCGGTCTGGTGCGCAGCACGCTAGCGGCTGAAGGCACCGACAAAGTCGTCGATCAGTGCATGAAAGAGATGCGCGACGTGGTGCGCACCGACGATATGGACGCCGGCCTCGCCGCCCTGCTACCGCGCCTGGAAAAAGCCGTGCTCGATTCCGAACAGCGCCGCGAAACCCGCATCGATCAAGTCAGTACCGCGCTGACATCGCTGGTCACTCAGTTGCAGGCTTTGCCGTTGCCGCGTGAAGTCGCTCAGCCACTGAAGAAATTCGCCAAACAACTGGATAGCCGCGTCGGTTCGGCGCGGGAAATGCCCCTGTTGCTGAGTGAACTCAGCGGCTTGCAGGGCAAGGCTTTGAGTCAGCTGGAAACGCCAGCCGAACCGGGGCGCCCAGGATTGTTGCAGCGTTTGTTTGGTAGCCGTGACAGCGAAGAAGCGCTAGCGACACAATCCCCCGCGCAGGTTCCAGCCTCGCCGCCAGAGCAACCGCTGACTGCACCGTCACCCACAGCGGAAACCGCACAGCTCGCGCCTGTCGCGGCGGCTGAGCCGGTACCGGCAGCGCCTGCCAGCGAAGCACTTGCACCTGTTGTCGAACCACCCACGCCAGCCGCTCCAACCCCGTTGGAACCGGCAAATGTAGTGGCCTTCGTGCCGCCAACGGTCGTCAGCGAAGTTATCAGTGAACCGCTCGAACCGGAGGCAGAGCGCTTCGAGCCCGAGCCTGTTTTCGCCCCCGCTTCAGCGCCGGCTCAAGCGCCGATCACCGCTGAGGCGGTCAATCCTGATGAACTGATCCACCCCGGTGATCCATCACCACCGATCATCGACAGCCTGCCCCTGCCCGAACCGATTGCTCAGGCGCTGGCCGCCATCGACCCGGAACAGCCCGAGCACGACATCCTGTTCGCCCTGCCGGACACCCCGGAGCCGTCTTACAGTTCCGTGGCCAAGCACATCGAAGACACCCTGATCGGGCTGCTCGACGACCTGACCCTGCCGGAACGCCACCGCCCGCAAGCCGAAGCCATGCGTGAGCGACTAAAACACGGTTTGAACTGGTACGAACTGATCCCGATTCTCGACGATCTTGCAACGTTGATGCTGGCGATCACCGACAGCGGCCAGCACGAATTCGAAGCCTATCTGCAACAGCTCAATGAACGCCTCGAAGCGTTTCAGAGCAATCTGCAAGCCGCCAGCGAGGGCCATGCCGATAACAGCTCGGCGGCGAAAGCCATGGACACGCAGATCCGTGAGCAAGTCGACGGCCTGCAGACCAGCATGCAGGAAGCTGCGGATCTGGAAGACCTCAAGCACGTGCTGGAAAATCATCTCGAAGGCCTGCTCGGCACCATGGACCAGCATCAGAAGCAGCGCGACGCCCGCGAGCAGGAAGTCGCCACGCGGCTGAAAAGCCTGTCCGAACGCGTGGCGCACATGGAGCAGGAAGCCCAGGGTTTCCGCGAACATCTTGAAGTACAACGGCAGAAAGCACTGATCGACCCGCTCACCGGCCTGCCGAACCGCGCCGCGTGGAGCGAGCGCCTTGAGCATGAAATCAAGCAGTGGCAACAGCACGGCAACACGCTGAGCCTGGCCATGCTCGACCTCGATCACTTCAAGCGGATCAATGACAACTACGGCCATCTGGCCGGCGACAAGGTGCTGAAAATCATCGCCACCGTACTGCGCAAGCGTCTGCGCGGCGGCGATTTCATCGCCCGTTTCGGCGGTGAGGAATTCGTTCTTTTGATGCCGGCGACGCCGCCAGCGGTCGGCGCAAAACTGCTGGAAACCCTGCGCGCCGCTATCGAAGCCTGCCCGTTCCACTTCAAGGGTGAACGAGTGACCATCACCCTTTCCATGGGACTGGCGACATTCCGTGCCGGAGAACACAGCGATCTTGTATTGAAAAGAGCCGATCAGGCGTTGTACCGGGCGAAAAATGCGGGGCGCAACAGGGTCGAGCTGGGCTGAGCAAATTGTTCCATTTTGTTTAAATCCGCCCACTGACCGTCGAGACGCAAGGCAGTACGTTACACTGTTGCATTACTGTCTTGCGTGTACTGTCCTCTGCCATGAAATTCTTTGCCCTCCTCGCGTCGCTGCTCGTTCTGGCCGGTTGTGCCAGCGCCCCGCGTTACGACACCAGCCATCCTTCAGCCAATTACGACAGCCGTATCCAGTTCGTGATCGTCCACTACACCTCGGCGTCGCTGGAACGCTCGCTGCAACTGCTGACCCATGGCGAAGTCAGCAGCCATTACCTGATCGGCGACGACAAGAGCGGCACCATCTACAAGCTGATGGACGAAAACCAGCGCGCCTGGCACGCCGGCGAAAGCCAATGGCAGGGCCGTACCTGGCTTAACTCAAGTTCGATCGGTATCGAAATCGTCAATCCGGGCTTCAAGGACACCCCGACCGGCCGTCTGTGGTATCCGTACAGCGAAGCGCAGATTCAATCGTTGATCGTCCTGCTCAAGGACATCAGCAAGCGCAACGGCATCAGCCCGCGCCACATCATCGGCCATAGCGACATCGCGCCACTGCGCAAACTCGATCCGGGCCCATTGTTCCCGTGGAAACGTCTCGCCGCCGAAGGCTTGGGCGTATGGCCGAACGAACAGGCAGTAGCGCGCCAGCAAATGCTGTTCAACAGCAGCGAACTGCCGAGCATCAGCTGGTTCCAGGCACAGTTGGCGCACTTGGGTTATGACACACCGCAGACCGGTGAGCTGGACGTTGCCACACGCCACGTCCTCGCCGCCTTCCAGATGCACTTCCGCCCTTCGCGCTTCGACGGCACGCCGGATGCACAAACGGCAGCGTTGTTGCTGGTACTCAATCAGACAAAATAATGACGCCCGCCCGACGGTCAGGGCGAAATTGCAATCAGCAGCTATAACTCATTGGTAATTCTTCGGATATTCCATGATGGTTGCTACCCGAGAGACGCTGCGTAGCTGGTTTTATCGCCCCTGGTTTTTGGCGATGATCGCGGCTGTCCTCAGTGCCAGCCTGCTGATCGCCGGCGGTATGTTCGTGGCGATGCGTCAGGTCGAGCAAAACGAAAGCCAACAAATGAACGCACAAGGCGAACGTTTTCTGGCCCGCCTCGAACAATTGTTTGGCCAGTTGCGTGAAAGTCTCGATGATCTGGAAGCGCAGCCCTTGCGCAGTTGTGACGATGAAATGATCGCCACCCTGCAGCAAGTCACCTTCAACTATCGCTTCGTCTATGAAGCGGCTTACATGGACGCCTCGCGGATCTGCTCCAACCGTCCGCGCCAGGAAGGTCTGTCAGTGGTCCGCGCGCCAGACATCAAAGGCCCGACCTACAGCTATTGGCTGAACACCACCACCGAACCTGATGAAAATCGCGCAGCGCTGATGCTGGGGCGCGGCAATTTCCGCGTGGCCACCTCGCGCGGGCATCTGACCGACATGGTCGATTTGTCCCCCGGCAGCAGCCTGCTGGTGGTGCTCGATCATGGCACCCGTGCTATCCCGGTGCTTGGCACGGCGCAAGCCTGGCCACCCACGGAACACTGGCCACCGAAAAGTCGCGATGCCCTGCAAGTTACGCAAACCCGGCTGATCTACCGCATGCCCACGGATAATCCGGAATATCAGTTGGTCCTGATCACACCCAGAACCGGCATGCACATTCCGGCTGTCTGGTGGTGGATCATCCCGGCGTGTCTGCTGCTCGGCGCCTTTGTCGGATTTTTCGTGTTCTTACTGGTGCGCCAGCGTCAGTCTCTGGATGCCGAACTACACGGTGCGATCCGCCGTGGCGAACTGCAGGTGCTCTATCAACCGATCTTCGACCTCGATAGCCGCAACTGCGTCGGTGCCGAGGCCCTGCTGCGCTGGCGCCGCCCCGACGGTACGCTGACCAGCCCTGACCTGTTCATCCCCATGGCAGAAAACACCGGGCAGATCCGGCAGATGACCGACTTCGTCCTGCAGCGCCTGCTGGAGCAACTGGGCCAGTTGCTGCGCGCCAATCCGCAGCTATACATCTCGGTCAACCTGGCAGCCTGCGACGTGATGGTGCCGCGCATCGGCCAGGTCATGGCGCGGCTGCTCACCCTGCATCGCGTGGCGGCGCGGCAGATTGCCTTCGAGGTCACCGAACGTGGCTTGATTGATGTGGTTGTGGCGCGGGAAAACCTGCAAGCCTTGCGCAACGTTGGCCATCAGGTGTTGATCGACGACTTCGGCACCGGCTATTGCAGTCTCGCCTACTTGCAAACCTTGCCAGTGGACTGCTTGAAGATCGACAAAGCATTCATTGATGCACTGGGCCATGACGCGGCCAGCAGCGGCGTCGCCCCGCACATCATTCACATGGCTCAGGCGCTGGATTTGAAGGTGATTGCCGAAGGCATCGAGCTCGAATCCCAAGCGCAATTGCTCAGCAGTGAAGGGGTGAAATTCGGTCAGGGCTGGTTGTTCGCCCATGCGCTGAGCGCGGTGCAATTCATCGAACTGATCACCCGTGGCCGGCGCCTTGCCGGTCGACGCATGGATGACGAAGCCTAGACAGCGAGCGCCATATAAAACTGCGTACCCTGCCCCGGCCGTGAGTAAACGCCCATACGACCACCATGCAACTGGACGATTTCCTTACACAACGCCAGGCCCAAACCGGCACCGCCCTTCTTGCGCCCTACCTGCACGAAAGGTTCGAAGATCCGCCCCTGCTGGCCGTAGGCAATGCCTTCGCCGTTGTCTTCGACGCTGATAATCAGCCGCTCGCCATGCCGACGTGCCTGCAAGCGGATCTGACCGTCGCGGGCGGTATGGCGCAAGGCGTTGTCGATCAGGTTATCCAGCACACGATCGAGCTGTGCCTGATCGGCCTGCAAACGTGGCAACGGTCCCTGCACTTCGACATGCAGGGCGATGCCCTTGGCCGCCGCCGAATCGGCAAAGCGCAGTTGCGCCTGCTCCAGCAAATCCTCGATGGAGCATGGTGCCAGCGTTAGTTTCTGCAGGCCGTTCTGATAACGCGAGAAGTTGAGCAAGTCGTTTATCAACTGCATCAAGCGCTGCATCTCTTCGTTCACGGTGTCGAGCAAATCGGCTTCGCGCGATTCCGGGGCGTACTTCGCTCGTTCGCGGAACAGCCCGAAGGCCATGTGCATGCCGGTGACCGGCGTGCGCAGCTCATGGGAAGCGCGCAACACGAATTCGCTGCGCACCCGCTCGAAGGCACGTTGCTCGGTCACGTCATGCAAGACCATCACCGCGCCAAGGATATGCCCCTGCGTGTGGCTGACCGGCGTCAGGCTGTAGGTCAGCAAACGAGATTCGCCGTCGACCTCGATGCTCAGGTCTTCCGGTGCGCGCTCAAGCGAGCCACCGCGCAACACCAGTTGCAACTGCGCATCCAGCTCCGGCCGCTCCAGCGCGGTGCCCAAGCCTTGGCCGAGGCGATCATCGTCCCAACCCAACTGGCGCTGAGCCACCGGATTGAGGTGTTCCAGATGCCCCTCGCGGTCGATCATCAGCAAGCCGTCGTCGATACTGTCGAGCACCGCTTGCAGCCGCTGCTGACCGGCGAACAATTCGTAGACATTGGTCGCCTGATGTTCCCGCAGGGCCTCAGCCATCAGGCCGAAACGCTTGGTCAGCAGGTTCATTTCCATCGCCGAGGAAATCGGCAGGGTCACTTCAAAATTGCCTTGGCCGATATTGTCCGCCGCCTGCGCCAGCGCCTCAATCGGCGCGCCGAAACGCCGGGCAATCCCGTGGGCCGTGATGAAGCCGATGATCAACACCGCCAGCCCGACAAAACCCAACAGACCGGCGATCAACAATGCTCGGTCGCGCGCTTGATGCTGAACCGCGTTGATGTTGTCCAGTGCATGCTTGTGTTCAGTGATCAAACCGTTGCGCAGCGTGTTGAAGCGCTCTCTGAGGTTGGCGTTGCTGCTCAACGCAGTCGCCGGATCACGGGACACATCAAAGGCCTGAAGAAAACTCAGGTAATCAGCCTTGGCCTGACTGAAACCATACTGGCGGCCATCGCCAATGTGCTCTTGGGCGATACCGTCATCAAGCAACTTGAGATACTGCTGCTTCGACGCCTCGAACGCGACCGCATCGGGTTTTTCGGCGAGCATGAGGACCAGTTGATCACCCAGGGTTTGTCGCAGCTTGAGGCCCAGATCGAGAGTGACGAAGTTGTTACGCAGCGTCGTTTCCTGCGAGCCAGCCATTTGCATCACGCTGACCAGCCCGAGCAACAGCCCGAGCAAGGCCACGGTGATGAGCGCGGAAATGCTCAAGAACAAACGGGTCCGCAACTTCATCGCCAATTTCATCGTCGGGCGCTCACAGGTTGTACTGCTTGCGCTTGCGATACAGGGTCGAGGCATCGATGCCGAGCGTTTTCGCCGCCTGGTCCAAGGTGCCGGCGGTGGCGAGGACGGCGCCGATGTGGGCCTTCTCCAACTCGTCGAGACTCAACGCGGCACCGACTCGTGGCGCGTTGTTGGCCGGTTGTTCGGCCATGCCCAGGTGGCTGATCTCCACGCGTTCCTGCGGGCAGATGATGCTCGCCCGCTCGACCACGTTGCGCAACTCGCGAATGTTGCCCGGCCAGCGATAGCCGAGCAGTGCCTCGCGAGCCTCGTCGCTGAAGCCGCGTGCCGGACGCGCATACTCTTTGACGAAGCGCGCGAGGAAACGGTCGGCCAACGTCAGGATGTCCTCGGCACGCTCGCGCAGAGGCGGCAGGTGCAGAGTAATGACGTTGAGGCGATAGAGCAGGTCTTCACGGAATCGGCCGTCACGGACCATGTCTTCCAGATTGAGGTTGGTTGCGGCGAGGATGCGCACATCCGCGCGACGAGTCACCGGATCCCCTACCCGCTCATATTCCTTGTCCTGAATGAAACGCAGCAATTTTGGTTGCAATGTCAGCGGAAAATCGCCGATCTCGTCGAGAAACAGCGTACCGCCGTCGGCCTGATTGACTCGGCCCAGTGTACTTTCGCTGGCACCGGTAAATGCGCCTCGACTGTGGCCAAACAGCTCGCTTTCCATCAGTTCAGCGGTCAACGACGGGCAGTTGATGGTCACGCAGGATTTTTTCTCGCGCTTGCTCCAGCCGTGAATCGCTCGGGCCAGCTCACCTTTACCGGTGCCGGACTCGCCGAGGATCAGAATGTTGGCGTCGGTGCCGGCGACCTGACGTGCAGTTTCCAGTACGACCTTCATCGCCGGGCTGTGGGAATCGAGACCGTCCTTCGGTTTGCGGATCTCGCCTTCGAGGGCCTCGAGGCGCGCCGACAGTTGGCGCACTTCCAATTGCTTGGCAGTGGCCAGACGCAACTGATCCGGGCTGCACGGTTTGACCAGATAGTCGGCGGCGCCGGCCTGGATCGCGTCGACGGCGGTATCGACAGCCGAATGCGCGGTGACAATCACCACTCGCATCCATGGTGCCTGAATGCGCATCTGCGCCAGTACGTCGAGGCCGTTGTCTTCTCCCAGACGTAAATCAAGGAAGCACAGATCGAAGACCTGGCGTTGCAGCAAGGTGTCGGCCTGAGCCGCGCTGTTGGCTGTGGCAACCGTATAGCCTTCATCTTCGAGGCAATAACGGAAAGTACGCAGGATGGCGGATTCGTCGTCCACCAGCAGAATGCGGCCTTGATGCTCAGTGGCAGATTCCATTTTTCCTACGCTCCATAGTGATTGGTCTTGGGTTAGTCCCGGAAAAATCGGGCAAGTTGCATGGTTGATTCTGAACGATGCCAGCCATAGGAGGGTAGCTCTCTCCTGCTTTTACGGCCAATACGTTGATTTTGTTGGTTTTTTAAACAAATGCCGATTTGCAGGGCATTCCCTGCGTACTTTTCTGACATCTGCGCCCTGCTCTCAATTCCATAAGAATGAAATCTCCTACGAAAAAATCGTGCATTGCGCACGATCCCAGATGCCCCATCGTGCAGGATGCGTCGCGAAAGTTTTCTACCGCGCCTATAACCAATTGATTTTATTGAATATTTTTCAATTAAAAAACTGGCATGCAGGCTGCAATACCTCATTCAGCCCGGGCAGAAATGAACTGCCCCAACCGAATAAGAGTGAGGAACCCAGGATGACTCGCCAACGTGCCGCCCAAGTGCGTATCTCGCCACTGCATATTCAGCAAGGTCTGTTTGGCGTACTGGCGCTGTTGATCACCCTGATCGCCTGTCAGCAATACCTGCGCTGGGAAAACAGCCAGCAGGTTGAGCCGCTGATTTCGATCCAGCACAACACGCAAACGCACTTCAGCGCCGTCAGCAGCAGCCAGGCCGAGAGCGCCTCGATGCGCATGATGGATGTCGATCAGGCGCAGCCGCTGGATCAACTGCCACGTGAAGAGCGTTGGGTTTTCTAAAGAACAGATGAATTCGGGCGCGCAGCGCCAGAACACGTAACACCCCTAAATAGAGAAGTAAGGAGAATCACCATGTTGAGCTGGGCAATTACATTCTTGATCATTGCCATCATCGCTGCAGTACTGGGCTTCGGTGGTATCGCGGGCACCGCCACGGGTATCGCCAAGATTCTCTTTGTCGTGTTCCTGGTGATGTTCATCGCTTCCTTCTTCTTTGGCCGTCGCGGCCGAGGTTAACGATGACTGTGTTAAAGACACTGGCAGCCGCCCTGCTTCTGGGCGGCAGTGCCATGGCGATGGCGGCCAATGACGGCCAGGCGCGGGTCAACGAACTATTGAGTTCCGACCCGCAGTATCGCGAAACCTGGGAAGGCGTGGTGAAGAAGGAAGAACGCCTGCCGGAATGGGTGATGAACCTGTCCGGCACGCCTGACCAGCAGATGAATGCCGTAACTGAAGATGGCGACCAGTATCTGGTCGGCCCGCTCTGCGAATCTGCAGACAAGTGCCTGAACCACCGCTTGATCGTCGCGTTCAGTTTCGACAAGAAAGACGCATACGCCATGCTCGTGGATGTGCCCGAAGGACTGCCGGCCGACAAGTCGCCAACGCGACATGCCACCTACCGCTTCCTCGGCAAACCCGATCAGGGCATGCAGGATCTTTTGATGGAAACCCTGAAGAAAGATCCGAAGTGGTACTGATTTGAACATGAAGGCAGCAGCCCTGCTGCCTTCCATTGCGCCCACCTGAGGAAGGCAGGCGCATGACCAAGGGGCCGGGACGTTCTGACTGTTGCAGGGTCGGAGTGACCTACGGGGACAGGGAGTGCCTGCGCAAGGGCCGGGTCAGGGTAAAAGCTGCGCCGCAGGTTCGCCGACCCGTAGTGGCTCGACGGACTTGCGCTGAGCTTTCCAACACGCAAAACATTGATCCAGAGCGTCCAGCTCATCCTTTTTATCGCTGACACTGCGCGCGAAAACATTACGCGGTGTTTCATGGCGACCGTATATCGACAAAGAGACCACTTAAACAGTAGGACTTCTAGTCTTCCTGCGTAGGCTTTTTCCTAAATATTTCGTCGATTTTTCTCGTTCAAAAAACAACCAACCTAGGCTGTGATGGCCGGTTCACGGCACTTATGCCGGCCGAAATGTCACAATCGAACCGGTTGGGACGCCAGTTTCATTTAAAAAAGCTCATGCCGATTCGGCATAGGGTAGGCGTTTACGGCATTAGACGGCGCAACCTTGCATCGGAATAGTTGCGCCTTTTTTCGCCTGCCGAAGAGCCGTAAATACGCGCTTCGGGGCACCTTATACGGAGGCAGATGCACAGACTTTTCCGCTAAAGAGCGTTCCAGTTCCTGCATGTGCCTGAGTCAAACGCAAGTAAGGGTAAAGATAATGAAGAAGGCAAAAATCAGCCTCGCCTGGCAGATCCTCATCGGTCTTGTTCTAGGGATTGCAATTGGTGCGTTGCTCAATCACTTCAGTGCCGAGAAGGCTTGGTGGATCAGCAACGTCCTGCAACCGGCAGGCGATATCTTTATCCGTCTGATCAAGATGATCGTGATCCCGATCGTCATCTCTTCCCTGATTGTCGGCATTGCCGGCGTGGGCGACGCCAAGAAACTCGGGCGGATTGGCCTGAAGACGATCATCTATTTCGAAATCGTCACCACCATCGCCATCGTTGTCGGCCTGCTGCTGGCCAACCTGTTCCACCCGGGTACCGGCATCGACATGAGCACCCTGGGCACGGTGGACATCTCGAAGTACCAGGCGACCGCCGCCGAAGTGCAGCATGAACACGCGTTCATCGAGACCATCCTCAACCTGATCCCGTCGAACATCTTCGCGGCCATGGCCCGCGGCGAAATGCTGCCGATCATCTTCTTCTCCGTGCTGTTCGGTCTCGGTCTGTCGAGCCTGCAGTCGGACCTGCGCGAGCCGCTGGTGAAGATGTTCCAGGGCGTCTCGGAAAGCATGTTCAAAGTCACCCACATGATCATGAACTATGCGCCGATCGGCGTGTTCGCACTGATCGCGGTGACCGTGGCCAACTTCGGCTTCGCCTCGCTGCTGCCGCTGGCGAAACTGGTGATTCTGGTTTACGTCGCCATCGCCTTCTTTGCCTTCGTGGTGCTGGGCCTGATCGCCAAGCTGTTCGGTTTCTCTGTGATCAAGCTGATGCGCATCTTCAAGGATGAGCTGGTGCTGGCCTACTCCACCGCGTCTTCGGAAACCGTGCTGCCACGCGTGATTGAGAAGATGGAAGCCTACGGCGCACCGAAAGCCATCTGCAGCTTCGTGGTGCCTACCGGTTATTCGTTCAACCTCGACGGTTCGACCCTGTACCAGTCGATCGCCGCCATCTTTATTGCCCAGCTCTACGGCATCGACCTGTCGATCAGCCAGCAGCTGCTGCTGGTCCTGACCCTGATGGTCACCTCCAAAGGCATCGCCGGTGTACCGGGCGTGTCCTTCGTGGTACTGCTGGCCACTCTGGGCAGCGTCGGCATTCCGCTGGAAGGCTTGGCGTTCATCGCCGGTGTCGACCGCATCATGGACATGGCGCGTACCGCTCTGAACGTGATTGGTAACGCCCTGGCGGTACTGGTTATCGCACGTTGGGAAGGCATGTACGACGATGCCAAGGGCCAGCGCTACTGGAACTCCCTGCCGCACTGGCGCAGCAAGGAAAAACTGCCTGCAGGCGAAATCTCGAAGAACTGACACACCCCTGTAGGAGCTGCCGCAGGCTGCGATCTGTTGATCTTGCTTTTTAAAAACAAAATCAAAAGATCGCAGCCTTCGGCAGCTCCTACAGGAGATTGAGGTCAACCCGGTAAATGGGGTGGCAGCAGGTACACACAAACCCCGGAGAAATCCGGGGTTTGTCGTTTCTGGTGACCCCGCTATCATTCGCGGCATTCTTCGGGGGATTTGACTGATGCTTAATGGCCTGTGGCTTGGCTTCTTCATCGTGGCAGCCGTATCGGCGCTGGCGCAGTGGCTGATCGGCGGTAACGCCGGGATCTTCGCGGCGATGGTGGAAAGCATTTTCGCCATGGCCAAGCTCTCGGTCGAAGTCATGGTGCTGCTGTTCGGCACCCTCACCCTGTGGCTGGGCTTTCTGCGCATTGCCGAGAAGGCCGGCATCGTCGAATGGTTGGCCAAGATCCTCGGCCCGCTGTTTCTAAGGCTGATGCCGGAAGTCCCACCCGGTCACCCTGCCCTTGGCCTGATCACCCTGAACTTCGCCGCCAACGGCTTGGGCCTCGACAATGCCGCGACGCCCATCGGCCTGAAAGCCATGAAGGCGCTGCAAGAGCTCAATCCCAGCGCCACCATCGCCAGTAACGCGCAAATCCTCTTCCTGGTGCTCAACGCCTCCTCCCTGACCCTGCTGCCGGTGACGATCTTCATGTACCGCGCCCAGCAAGGCGCGCCAGATCCGACGCTGGTGTTCCTGCCGATCCTGCTGGCGACCAGTTGTTCGACGATCGTCGGCTTCCTCTCGGTGGCGTTCATGCAGCGCCTGCGGATCTGGGATCCGGTGGTGCTGGCCTATCTGGTACCGGGTGCGCTGTTGTTGGGTGGTTTCATGGCGTTGCTCGGCACCCTTTCAGCGACGGCTTTGGCGGGATTGTCGTCGATCCTCGGCAATCTCACGCTGTTCGGGTTGATCATGCTGTTTCTGATCATCGGCGCGTTAAGGAAAGTGAAGGTTTACGAGGCGTTCGTTGAAGGCGCGAAGGAAGGCTTCGACGTCGCGAAGAACCTGCTGCCGTATCTGGTGGCGATGCTCTGCGCGGTCGGCGTACTGCGTGCGTCCGGGGCGCTGGACTTCGGTCTGGACGGCATTCGTCATCTGGTCGAGTGGGCGGGTTGGGACACGCGGTTTGTCGATGCGTTGCCGACGGCGATGGTCAAGCCGTTCTCCGGCAGCGCAGCGCGGGCCATGCTGATCGAGACGATGAAGACCTCGGGCGTCGACAGCTTCCCGGCGCTGGTCGCGGCGACGGTGCAGGGTAGTACCGAGACGACGTTCTATGTGCTGGCAGTGTATTTCGGCGCGGTGGGGATTCAACGCGCGAGGCATGCGGTGGGGTGTGCGTTGCTGGCGGAGTTCGCTGGTGTGATTGGCGCCATTGCCGTCTGCTACTGGTTCTTCGGCTGAACAAAAATCCAGACTGTAGGAGTGAGCCTGCTCGCGATAGCGGTGTATCAGTCACCGATGATGGCGATTGATAAACCGCTATCGCGAGCAGGCTCACTCCTACAGGGGTTGTGTGTCGGGCTTAAGGTTTTGGGGGGGCGAGTTTCTGGCCTTGGTCGACAGCCCAAGCGACGACTTTCGCGGTCAGGCGATCACTGGCCTGGCCAAACCCGGCCACCACCGCCGGCACCTGCACATCGCTCAACGGCTGGCGCTCTTCAAAGCGGCGACTGGCGAGAATGCGCTGGTCATAACCGCGCACCAGCAACGCATCGACGCGCACCACAACGCTGGCCTGTGAGCCTTGGTATTCGGTCTGAAACGCCTGCAAACTCCCGCCCAATTCCAGATCCGCCGCAAAGTTGCTGTCATCGGTACTAAGCAACGTCACCCGACCATCACGCTGAAACCCATCGAGCAAGCGATTACGCACCAGCACCGGCGCCGGATCACTCCAGCGCGAGCCCTTGTAACTGCTGATCACGTCGCCCTGCGGAATCACCGCAATCGTCGGCCGGTTCAACGCCTCACTGGCCTGCAACTTGTTCAGCCGCAACGACCAAGACTGAGTCGCCGCCGAACTGGCCGAGGCGGGCGCCTGTGCGGCCGGCAGGCGATAGACATCCGACGGCTCCGACTGGGGCAGAATCGAACAGGCGCTGATCAGCGTGAAGCCGGCGAGAAGGGCAAGTCGAGTCAGCTTCATGGCGTGAATTCCTTGTTCTTGTCACGGCCCAGCAGGTAGCCGCTGGGGTTGGCCTCAAGGCGTTGGGAGATGGCGCGCAGCGAGGTCAGCGTCTCGCGCAGTTCGCGGATCGCCGGGGCCAGGCCATTGAGGCCCTGCATGCCGTTGTCGAGGGAGTTTTCGTTTTTGTTCAGCAGGGTGCTGATCGTCGCGGTACTTTGCTCCAGCGACTTCATGGCTTGTTCGGCACTGCCCAATGCCTGCTTGCCCTGATCGTTGATCAAGCCGTTGGCATTGCGCATTAGCAACGAGGTCTGTTCGAGCATGCTGCCGGCCTGTTTGCCGACGGTCGCCAATTGCTGCATGGCTTGCTTGATGTCGCCGCGCTGATCGTTGATGGTGCCGGTGGTCTGCTCCAGATGGGCGAGGGTCTTGCTCACACGCTCGACGTTGTCGGCAGAGAACATCTGGTTGGCGTTTTGCAGCAGCGCAGTGATGCCGGTCATCAAATCGTTGCTGTCATTGAGCAAGCGCGAAATAGGCGAGGGCGAGGCGACGATGGTCGGCAGATTGCCGTCATGCCCACGCAGTTTCGGGCTTTCGGGTGTACCACCGCTGAGCTGGATGATCGAGGTCCCCGTGATCCCGGCCAGCGCCAGTTTGGCCTGGGTGTCTTCCTTGACCGGGGTGTCACCGGCCAGACGAATCCGCGCCAGCACCCGCCGTGGGTCCTTCGGATCAAGGCGCAGGTTGATCACATCGCCGACCTTGATCCCGCTGTACTGCACCGGGCTGCCTTTGGACAAGCCACTGACCGCCTCACTGAAGACAATTTCGTAATCCTTGAACTCGGTGTCGACGCTGGACTTGGCCAGCCACAGGCCGAAGAGCAGGGCGCCTGCCACCACAATCACGGAGAACAGGCCGATCAACACATGATGCGCTCGGGTTTCCATGTCAGACCTCGTTGAGCAATTTGGCGGCGTCCAGCGCCGAGCGGCCGCGCGGGCCGTGGAAGTATTCGTGAATCCACGCGTCGTCGGTTTCGGAAACGACGTCGATGGGTCCTGCGACCAGGACTTTTTTCTGCGCGAGCACCGCCACACGGTCGGTGATGGTGTAGAGCGTGTCGAGGTCGTGGGTCACCAGAAACACGCTGAGGCCGAGTGCATCGCGCAGGGTCAGGATCAATTGATCGAACTGCGCCGCGCCAATCGGATCGAGCCCGGCGGTGGGTTCATCGAGAAACAGAATGTCCGGATCCAGCGCCAAAGCACGGGCCAGCGCCGCGCGTTTGACCATGCCGCCGGACAGCGACGCCGGGTATTTGTCCGCCGCCGACAGCGGCAGCCCGGCCAACGCCAGCTTCACCGCCGCCAAGTGCTCGGCGTCGTTGCGGCTGAGGCCGGCGTGTTCGATAAGGGGCAGGGCGACGTTCTCGGTGACGGTCAGCGACGAGAACAGCGCGCCTTTCTGAAACAGCACGCCAAAACGCCGCTCGACCAGCGAACGCTCATGCTCGGAGAGGCTCGGCAAGTTCTTGCCGAACACTTTGACCATGCCTTCGCTGGGCCGGCGCAACCCGACAATGCTGCGCAACAGCACCGATTTGCCGCTGCCGGAGCCGCCGACCACGGCGAGAATCTCGCCTTTGTACAAATCCAGATCGAGGTTCTCGTGCACGCTCTGGCTGCCAAAGCGATTGCACAGGCCACGGACTTCGATCACCGCCTCCGAGGGCGCGCGGGGTAGACGACTCACCAGCCCATCTCCATGAAGAACAGCGCGGCCACCGCGTCGAGCACGATCACCACGAAAATCGATTGCACCACGGCAGACGTGGTGTGCGCGCCAACCGACTCGGCGCTGCCACTGACCTTGAAACCTTCCAGACAACCAATCGCGGCAATCAGGAAAGCGAAGATCGGGGCTTTGACCAGGCCCACCAGAAAATGCTGGATGCCGATGTCCGATTGCAGCAACGACAGAAACATCGCCGGCGAAATATCCAGCGACACCGCACAGACCACGCCGCCACCGATGATCCCGCAAAGCATGGCGAGAAACGTCAGCATCGGCAGCGCCACCAGCATCGCCAATACCCGCGGCACCACCAGCAACTCCATCGGATCGAGGCCGAGGGTGCGGATTGCGTCGATTTCCTCGTTGGCCTTCATCGAGCCGATCTGCGCAGTGAAGGCACTGGCAGTGCGCCCGGCCATGAGGATCGCCGTGAGCAGCACACCGAATTCGCGCAGGAACGAGAAGCCCACCAGGTCCACAGTAAAAATTGTCGCACCGAAACTGGCCAGCACCGTCGCGCCAAGAAACGCCACCACCGCACCCACCAGAAAAGTCAGCAACGCCACAATCGGCGCGGCGTCGAGGCCGGTCTGCTCGATGTGCGCGATCATCGGCGTGATGCGCCAGCGCTTGGGCCGTAACAGGTTGCGAGCGATGGTTTCCATGATCAGGCCGACGAAACCGAGCAGTTGCAGAGTGTCCTGCCAGACGGTGTCAACGGCGCGACCAATGCGCGTCAGCAGTTGCACACTGACGCTGATTTCCGGCTCTTTGATCGGCACGCAGAAATCGGTCATCGAGCAGTACACGGTTTGCAGCAGCGCGCGGTCGGCGGAGGTCAGGGTGCAATCGGGGTGTTCGGCGGATTTGCCCAGGCGTTCGGAGCCGAGCAGTTCGACCAGCAACGAAGCGCCAGCGGTGTCGAGGGCGCCGAGGCTGTTGAGGTCGATCGGGGTGTTGGCATCGTACTGACCGTGGAGCTTTTCGCTCAGTTGCTTGAGCTCGGCGTAATGGGCAAGCGTCCAGTCCCCCGTGACCCGCAGGCGGGCAGGGGTTATCGACGTGTCCAGTTGAGCATTACCGCTGATCGAGCTGCTGGTCATAAGCTCCGTGCTTGTTCGGCCTTTATGCGAACTAACGTAATAGCACGAACCGGATTACTTTTCTTTGATCGCTGTGCTGTCCGTGACTTCGAAACGCAGCACGCCGATCACCTGGCCATCCTCGGTCAACACCCGCACCTGCCACTTGCCCGCCGGATTGCCAGGGAAATTCTGCTTGTGCGTCCACGCCCGGTAGCCTTCCTTGCGCCCGCCATGGATGTCGAGGGCGATGCGGTCGACCTCTTTGCCGTTGAATTGCCAGACGTGATAGATCCGCTCATCGAGCCCGCGCGGCGCGTTTATTGCGGTGTAGGCATAGAGGCCATCGCCACGAATCTGCTCGGCGCTGACCGTGTCGAGGCTGGCGCCGGGGGTGCGATCCTGCATTTGCGTGCTGATCGCCACGTCGGTCATCCACAGCGTCGCCGGCGGCACCCACGAACGCAGCGCCCAACCCACGCCACCGATGCCGACCGTGATGCACAGGATTGCCAAAGCATTGCGCACCGTGCGGATCGGGAAGATCGACGCCAGGCTCGGGAACGACAACAACACGGCAATGCCCAGCGCCCATTTGAAGCTTTGCGCGGTGGTCAGGTGCATGATCACCGGCAACGCGGTGAGCAGGGCGGCGAACAGGGTCAGCGTGTGCAGCGCGAGAAACGCCCAGCGCCGTGGCGCCAGCCATTTGTAATAAAGCGGATCAACGATGGAAATCAGTGCGGCGACGCTGAGCAGCCCGGTGAAAAACAACTGGCCGCTGTTCCAGGTCGTGGTGATGAAGAAAAACGGCAAGACGAAAAACAGGCTTTCCTGATGGATCATCTGCGTCGCGTAACGCAGCAGCGGCTGGGGAATCTCGCGTTTGAACACGCGGGTGAAGAGGCCGGTGAGGGTGTTTTCCAGCATCAGCCAGATCCAGCTGAGCAGCATGATCACGGTGATCCAGCTCGCCAGGCCCTGCTGACGATCGACCATGATGAAACTGCCGACCCCGGAGATGAACCCGCCAAGCGCAATGACCCCGGGATAACGCTTCATCAGTTCGAGAATGCGCTGGATCAGGAGCTGTATTTTTGGCATTTGGGCGGTTCACGACTTGAGGGGAAAAAACCTCGACAGAGTAGCGCTGGCAAGGCTGATGGTCACTTAAAACCAACGCATTTCCTTGTAGGAGTGAGCCTGCTCGCGATTGCGGTGTATCAGCCGAAGAAATGATGACTGAAGGACCGCTATCGCGAGCAGGCTCACTCCTACAGGGTTAGTGTTCGGCCGGCCGGCGGCGGTGATGCAAACGCCAGCCGATCAGGATCAACAACACCAGACCCAAGCCACCCGCACTCAACCACAAAACCTGATCATCACTGATCAACGGCTTCTCGATCCGCAGATACCCCGGTTGCAACAGCAACTCACGCATGGCCTTGTTCGCCGCTTCCAGCGTCACCCCTTGCAGCTCCCGCGCCGGGTTGGCAAAACGACCGTCCTGGTAATCACCGAGGGCGCTCCAGTAATAATCCGCCAGCGCACTGTTGCCTTGCACCGCCCACGCCTGATGGGCGATCGAGGCCTGCTTGATCCGCGCGAAAGTATCCGGGTCTAGGCCGTTTTTCAGCAGATCAGCCTTGAGGTCCTCCAGCACCTGAATGGCTTCGTCAACGTCATCACGATCCAGATCGGCGTTCAGACTCATGAAGCCCACACCGCCAAACACCTCACGCTCAGCCCACGGCCCGTAGGACAAACCGTGGTTGAGACGAATCTGCCGGTACAGCGCCCAGTCGAGATAATCCTTGAGGATATCGAACGTCTGGTCGTACTGATCGTCCAGCACCGGTTCCGGCACCAGCCAGTGCAATTTGGCGCTGTCGCCGATAAAGCCACGGGTGAGCGTGCGCTCGTGGGCGGCGCTGGTGCGGATATCCGGCAGTGGGCGGTGTTCGCTTGGCTCGACCGCTTCGAGCGCGCCCCAAGTGCGTTCCAGATACGCCGGCAGCAGTTTGTCGAGTTCGCCGACGACAATCAGCGTCATGTTGTTCGGCGCGTACCAGGCCTTGCGCACCTTCTCCAGTTGCTCCTGAGTCAGATGGCCGACCTCGGCGCGTTGCGGGCATTTGAGGCCCAGTTCAACAGCTAGCTGATTGCTCGCGGTGTGGCCGAGGTCCTGACGATCGAGAAAGCGTTGCAGGCGTGTGTAATGGCCGCCGTCCTCGCGCTCGACCACACGTTTGGCGGCGTTGATCGCGTTGTCGTCGATACGTGTTTGCGTGAGCAGAGCGAGCAGCAGGTCGAGTACCTTGCGCTGGTTTTTCGCCGGAGCTTCGATGACGAAGGTGGTGTCGGCGTTGCTGGTGAAGGCATTCCAGTCACCGCCCAGCGCTTGCATGCGCTCCTCCAGACCACCTTCGCCGGTGGCGTCGATGCCACTGAACAGCAGGTGTTCGAGCAGGTGCGGCAGCTCCTTGTCACCGCATTCGAAATCATCAAGGCCGACGCCGACCACCAGCCGGATCGCCACGTGCCCCCGTTCGGTGCCGGGCTTGAGCATTAGCTGCAAACCGTTGGGCAGCGCATAGCCTTCAACCTGAAAACGATCCAGGGCGAAGGCGGGCAGGGAACCGAGCAACAGACAGGCGAACAACAGGCAACGCATAACAGGCTTCCGTACGGCTGATTTGGAGATCCGTGTCGTCAGTCAGGGCCCCATCGCGAGCAGGCTCACTCCTGCATTTGGAATGCGTCCCCCCTGTAGGAGTGAGCCTGCTCGCGATAGCGGCCTGAAGGCTGAATCAATGTAACTGACTAAACCCAGCCCCAGTCGTTCAAGGCGAATGCGTAATGTCGGCAATATCATCCGCCGCCAGCGCCCCGGTATCCGCCGTTTCCAGCACCACATACGCACTGCCGCAAAACAGCGAATTCAAGCGTTTCATGTCGGCAATCAACTCCAGGTGCAGCGAGCTGGTTTCAATACTCTGCACGATCTTGCGTTGCAAACGGCTGACATGCGCGTGGGCCAGACGACGTTCCTGCGCGCGAAAGCGGCGTTTCTCGCGGAGCAATTGCCGGGCACTTTCGCGGTCGCCGCTGAGAAACACCGACAGGCCCAAACGCAAATTGGCGATCAGTTGCTGTTGCAGCCCGGCCAGGTCCTCCAGACCTTCTTCGGAAAACGAGCGCCGCTGCGAGGTTTTCTGCTGCTGGATCTTGCGCAGCATGCGTTCGATCAAATCGGCGGCCAGTTTCAGATTGATCGCCAGCTCGATGATTTCGGCCCAGCGCCGACTGTCCTGCTCGCCGAGGTCTTCGCGGGGCATCTGCGCCAGGTACAGTTTGATTGCGCTGTACAGCGCTTCGACGTCGTCGGTCAGTCGACGCATTTCCTGGGTGACGGCGGTCTGCTTGCCGCGCAACACATCGAGGGTCGCGTCGAGCATGTTGTCGAGCAGATCGCCCATGCGCAGGGTTTCCCGCGCGGCGTTGGCCAACGCCAGGCTCGGTGTGACCAGCGCGGTCGCGTCGAGATGGCGCGGTTTGGCGGTGCCGTTGACCTCCGGCCGCTCCGGCAGCAGCCAAGCACACAGGCGTGCCATCGGCCCGACGCTTGGTAGAAGAATCAGGCAGCGCGCGGTGTTGTAGAGCAGGTGGAAGCCGATGACCATTTCCTGCGGGCTGAAATCGAGGCTGTCGATCCAGTGCACCAACGGATCGAGTACCGGAATGATCAGCAGCAAGCCGATCAGTTTGTACAGCAGACTGCCCAGCGCCACTTGCCGCCCGGCCGCGTTCTGCATGCTGGTGCTCATGAACGCAAGAATGCCGCTGCCAATATTGGCGCCGATCACCAGGCCGATCGCCACCGGCAGACTGATCACACTGGCGCCGGCCAGTGTCGCGGTGAGCAACACGGCGGCGAGGCTCGAGTAGGAAATCATCGCGAACAACGCGCCGACCAAGGCGTCGAGAAGGATATCGCCGGTCAGCGAGGCGAAGATCACCTTGACCCCTTGCGCGTGGGTGATCGGTGCGGCGGCCTCGACGATCAATTGCAGCGCGAGAATGATCAGCCCCAGACCGATGCTGACCCGGCCCATCTGCCCGAGCCGCGTCTGTTTGCGCGACAGAAAGAAAATCACCCCGAGGAAAATCAGCAGCGGCGACAGCCACGACAAGTCAAACGTCAGCACCCGCGCCATCAGCGCGGTACCGACGTCGGCGCCGAGCATGGTCGCCAGCGCCGGGGTCAGCGCCATCAGGCCCTGGCCGACGAAAGAGGTCACGAGCATGGCCGTGGCATTGCTGCTCTGCACCATCGCGGTAACGACGATGCCGGCGACAAAGGCCAGCCAGCGCTTGGACATGTTCTGGCCGATCACATGGCGCAGATTGGTGCCGTACACCCGCAGGATGCCGGTTCGAACAATGTGCGTGCCCCAGATCAACAGGGCGACGGCGGAAAGCAGATTGAGCAGGGTGAGCATGCAGACCCCCTGTAATAGCAGTGCCTCAGAGAGGCAAGTTGACGGTACCGCGCGGTTTCTACGTTTTTGATACTTAAGCTGTAGTTGGCTAACGGTCTGGGCGCCAGCATTGCACAGCTAAAGTGTCGATTGAAACAAAAGTGTCATGAAAACGGGTTCATTCACCCACCTGAATCCGACACGTTCCCCCTGTGTTACTCAAAACAAATGTGGGAGCGAGCTTGCTCGCGAAAGCGGTGGATCAGCCAACATTTTTGTCGACTGACACTCCGTCTTCGCGAGCAGGTTCGCTCCCACAGGGGGTATTGCGTGCGTCTGGATTACCGGGTTACTGGCCCGGGATGTCCTTGCGCAGTTTCACCGGGTCTTGCTGCTGTTTTTTCTTGGCCATTGCGCCGCGCAGCTTGATGTTGATCGCTTCCACGGCCAGCGAGAACGCCATGGCGAAGTAGACGTAGCCCTTCGGCACATGCACGTCGAACGACTCGGCAATCAGCACGGTGCCGACCACCAGCAGGAACGACAGCGCCAGCATCTTCAGCGACGGGTGTTTGTCGATGAACTCGCTGATCTTGCCCGAGGCCAGCATCATCACCAGCACCGCCACGACGATCGCCGCGACCATCACCGGCACGTGGGACACCATGCCCACCGCCGTGATCACCGAATCCAGCGAGAAAACGATGTCGATGATCGCGATCTGGATGATGGTGTAGAGGAAGTTGCCACCCTTGCCGCCCGGGGTTTCGTCGCTTTCGTCTTCGCCTTCCAGCGCGTGGTACATCTCTTGCGAGCTCTTCCACAGCAGGAACAGACCACCGAAGAACAGGATCAGGTCACGGCCGGAAATGCCTTGGCCGAACACTTCGAACAGGTCGGCGGTGAGGCGCATGACCCAGGTGATCGACAGCAGCAACAGGATGCGGGTGATCATGGCCAGGCCAAGACCGAAGATCCGGGTGCGCTGTTGCATGTGTTTGGGCATGCGGCTGACCAGGATCGAAATCATGATGATGTTATCGATGCCCAGAACGATTTCCAGGGCGGTCAGGGTAAAGAAGGCAACCCAGATTTCGGGGTTGGTCAGCCAATCCATGTGTATTCCTTTGAGCGAGTGTTAAACCGAAAAAGGCCCGGGCTTCAAACCGCGAAGCCAGGACCCGAAACGGTGAGTCGTGGGCTTATAGAGTGCTGAACACCGGGAAAGTCCCCAACAGCAGTGCAGCAATCAGAATGCAGATACATACCAGGATCGCCCATTTCAGGGTGAAACGCTGGTGGTCACCAAAATCAATACCGGCCAGGGCCACCAACAGATAGGTCGATGGCACCAACGGGCTCAGCAAGTGGACGGGCTGACCGACGATCGAGGCACGGGCCATTTCCACTGCGGTGATCCCGTAGTGGCTGGCGGCTTCGGCCAACACCGGCAACACGCCATAGTAGAACGCATCGTTGGACATGAAGAAGGTGAACGGCATGCTCACCAGCGCCGTGATCACGGCCAGGTAAGGGCCGAGGAAATCCGGAATCACCGCCAACAGGCTCTTCGACATCGCATCGACCATGCCGGTGCCGCTCAGGATACCGGTGAAGATACCCGCCGCAAAGATCAGCCCGACCACTGCCAGCACGCTACCGGCGTGAGCCGCAACGCGATCCTTCTGCATCTGCAGGCAAGGGTAGTTGACGATCATGGCAATACTGAACGCGACCATGAATAGAACCGGCAGCGGCAGCAGGCCAGCGATCAGGGTGCACATCAGGCCGAAGGTCAGGGCGCCGTTGAACCAGATGAGTTTTGGACGGCGGGCATCCGGGAACTGCGACACGCTGATTTCGCTGTGATCGATATCATCGCCAACCAGATGCAGCTCACCCAGACGCGCACGTTCACGTTTGCCGTAGAAATAAGCGATAACCAGAATCGCGACCACACCCGCGGCCATCGCCGGGATCATCGGTACGAAGATGTCCGACGGGTCAACGTGCAGCGCACTCGCGGCGCGGGCAGTCGGGCCACCCCATGGGGTCATGTTCATCACGCCGCCGGCGAGAATGATCAGACCAGCCATGATCCGCGGGCTCATGCCGATGCGGCTGTACAGCGGCAGCATGGCGGCCACGCAGATCATGTAAGTGGTCGCGCCGTCACCATCGAGGGAAACGACGAGCGCCAGTACGGCGGTGCCGACCGAAACCTTCAGCGGGTCGCCCTTGACCAGTTTGAGGATCTTGCGCACGGCCGGGTCGAACAGGCCGGAGTCGATCATCAGGGCGAAATAGAGAATGGCGAACATCAGCATCACGCCAGTCGGCGCGAGCTTGGTGATGCCTTCGAGCATCATCGGGCCGATCTTCGGTGCAAAGCCGCCGAACAGGGCGAAGACGATCGGGATGATGATCAGAGCGATCAGCGCGGACAGGCGCTTGGTCATGATCAGGAACATGAACGTGATGACCATGGCGAAGCCAAGGAAAGTCAGCATGGGAATACTCCAGGCGTAGCGCGGCTAGTTAAATGAGCAGATCGGGCCGATCAGCGCAGAACGGGAAGCACGAGACGTACGGGCGGAGTGACAGCGTAAAGGCGGGCTACAGAGGACATCAGAATCACCATTGTTGTTGTTAATTGGGCCTTTAGTGCGAGGTATCACACGCATTGGCCAACCGGTCTGTTGCCGGAAGTGAGGCGATCCTAATCGGGCAAGCTTTCAGCTACCTTTCGCTGCAGAAAGCTTTGAATGAACGGTCACCCGGCCGTCGGATGCGAACTAGAGTCAATAAACACGGGAAAGGGAGCTTTCGAGATGAGCCAATCGCACAGCGGAGGCTGCCACTGCGGACATATTCGTTATCAGTTCAGCGGGGCGTTGCAGGATATCGCCCATTGCCATTGTTCGATTTGCCGCAAGGTCAGCGGCGGCATCGTCACGACGTGGATCACGGTGCCAGCCTCCAGTTTCCAATGGCTGGCTGGTACGCCGGCGCGTTATGACTCATCCGACAGTTGCGCGCGGTACTTCTGCCCGCAGTGCGGCGCGCAACTGGCGTTGGTGACGTTGCTCAGCCCACAGAGTATCGACGTGACCATCGCCACCCTCGATCAACCCGAGCTGGCGCCCGCCGAACGACACATCTGGACCGACAGCCAATTGCCCTGGCTGCACCTGGACGAGCATCTGCCGGGCGAAGCCGAAGAAACGATCTGATCAGAAAACAGACAGATCCAGCGACCGCATCGCGCCCATCCAGATTGCGTGTTCGGTGTGGTCGAGCAGGTCATCGCCAGTGTCCGGGTGCAGAAACACCACCAGACCTTTGCGGTTCAACACCAGCCACGGCAGCACATCGCTGATCAACTCGGGGCCGAAGGCCAACTGGCAACTCCAGTCCGGATGCGGACCGACCGGACGTTCGTGAAGGCGGCCCATTTTCACTGCAAATAACTGCGCGGCCTGCTCGCACAAGGCCCGTGCCTGTTCAATGGTGCTGGCGTCGAAATAGACGTGGGCGTGGTAGCCCTTGATCGCTTGCATCTGAAGCCCTCGGAAATCGGTTCGAACCCTCGGCGTTGCCCGTATGTCACACTTCATACAAGGGATAAGAAAAGGGATCAGCCATGAAAAATGCCGAAACCCCGGCGGTAAAAGTGGTGCTCTATGGTGCCATGAGTAGCCTGGGCAGCGCGTTGATGGCTGAGTTGCTGCGTCGTCAGCATGAAGTCATCGCCATTCTCGACGATCTGACCGCACTTGCGCCGCGTCCCGGACTACGCACCAAGAGCGGCGATCTGTTCGACTCCGAGAGGGTCAATCAAAGTGTGGCCGGCAGTTCGGTGGTCATCTGCTTATTGGATGCGCCAGGTTTGCCATTCAGCAGCGATCACGTTGAGCGCTCTGTCGTACTCGGCCCCGTCGAGCAGGTGCTGGCCGTCGATGCATTGGTCGATGGACTGCAAGCCGCCAACGTTTCGCGGCTGTTTCTGGTGGGGGATTTTGCCGTACTCGATGAGCCGGACGTCGATGATCGCCTGCAACGCCATGCTGCCGAAGAAATTCGCGAAGCCGTGCAAAGCAGCCCGCTGCACTGGACACTGGTCAATGCGCCACACGGCGTGGCCGGGCTGACCATTGAGCATTTCAGCCAGGTCGGCGGCAATCTCGAACCGGGTCTGGCCGAGCCACTGGAGCGGCTGAACCGCGTGGCGGTGGGGATTGCCGATGAGCTACGACTGAATTTGCATGTAGGGCAGCATGTGAATTTCGTTGCGGCTTCAGATTCGTAAAAGATCTTCAAACCGCGATCGACGGCAACGTCAAACCGTTGAGGGATTGCGCGCTGCTCGCCTGTTCCGCCATTAACCAATCGACAAACTGTTGAATCAACGCGCCCCGACGTTTGCGCTGGGGCAGCACCACGTAATAGCCGAGGCGCGACAAGGTCGTTTCGGCGATGGGGCGGCACAGCAAACCCTGACTCAGCAAGTTATCCACAAGGTGCCGCCAGCCAATCGCCACGCCTTGACCGCCAATCGCCGCTTGAATCAACAGCGTGTAATTGTCGAAGCGCAATTGCCCCGGCGCCGGCGGCGTATTGATACCGAGTTCACGGAACAGACCACTCCAGTCAAACCAGTTGCTGCTGTTTTCCCCACGCAGGTGCAGCAACGGGAACTCCAGCAGTGCGTGAGCAGGCAAGGGCAGGGCGCGATCCTTGAGCAATTGCGGGCTGCACACCGGGAATACTTCTTCGCTGAACAACCAATGGCTTTCGCCCTGCTTGAAACGCCCATCACCGAACAGGATCGCCACATCGATATCGGTGCGCAGCATGTTGTGGTTGCGTTCACTGGTCACCAGGCTGACGTCGACCTGCGGGTTAGCTTCATGAAAGCGGTGCAGGCGCGGCATCAGCCAATAAGCAGCGAAGGCAAAGTCAGTGGCAACTTGCAGGACTTCATGTTGTTGCTGTGCGCTGATCGCGCTCAATCCTGCATCGATATTCTGTAAACCGAGAGTAACTTGCTCAAACAGTATCGCGCCGACTTCGGTCAGCTCGATCCCACGGTAAATGCGATCAAATAGTCGCGTACCGAGTTGTTCTTCCAGCCGTTTGATCTGCTGACTGATCGCTGGTTGCGTGGTGCCAAGCTCTACCGCCGCTGCGGTAAAGCTGCGCTGGCGAGCGGCCGCCTCAAAGGCGCGCAACAGGTCGAGGGACAGATCACCCAAGGCTTCATACATAAGCTGTGCTTATCCTAGTCATTGTCCGGCGCGGGCTTTACCGGATAAAGCATGGACTCCATGCTCGATCGCAGCAATGTCGCATAAATATTTACTATGGAATGCCGCGATCACATGAAGCGCAAGAATATTCTTTTCATCATGGCCGATCAGATGGCCGCGCCAATGTTGCCGTTCTACGGCCCATCGCCGATCAAACTGCCGAATCTTTCCCGCCTCGCCGCCCAAGGCGTGGTGTTCGATGCCGCTTACTGCAACAGCCCGTTGTGCGCGCCATCGCGGTTCACCCTGGTCAGCGGCCAGTTGCCGAGCAAGATCGGCGCCTACGACAACGCCGCCGATTTCCCTGCCGATGTGCCGACTTATGCCCATTACTTGCGCCGCCTCGGCTACCGCACCGCGCTATCCGGCAAGATGCACTTCTGCGGTCCGGACCAGTTGCACGGTTATGAAGAACGCCTGACCAGTGATATCTACCCGGCCGATTACGGTTGGGCCGTGAACTGGGATGAGCCGGATGTACGGCCGAGCTGGTACCACAACATGTCTTCGGTGCTGCAGGCCGGGCCATGTGTGCGCACCAATCAACTGGATTTCGATGAAGAGGTGGTGTTCAAGGCACAGCAATATCTGTTCGATCACATCCGCGAGGACGGCGATCAGCCGTTCTGCCTGACAGTATCGATGACACACCCACACGACCCGTACACCATTCCCAAGGCGTTCTGGGATTTGTACGACGATGCCGATATCCCGCTGCCTACAACTCCGGATCAACACGAACTCGATCCGCACTCACAGCGGCTGCTCAAGGTTTATGACCTGTGGGACAAGCCACTGCCTGTGGATAAGATTCGCGATGCGCGCCGGGCGTATTTCGGTGCCTGCAGCTATATCGACGCCAACGTCGGCAAACTTCTGCAAACCCTCGAAGAAACCGGGCTGATCGAAGACACAATTATTGTCTTCTCCGGTGACCACGGCGACATGCTCGGCGAAAAGGGCCTTTGGTACAAAATGCATTGGTACGAAATGGCGGCCCGCGTCCCCCTGTTGATAAGTGCTCCAGGCCAGTTCGATGCCGGGCGTGTCAGCGCTGCCATATCGACTGCAGACCTGTTGCCAACCTTCGTCGAATTGGCCGGCGGCACGCTGGAAGCCGGCTTGCCACTGGATGGCCGCTCACTGGTTTCGCACCTGCGAGGGCAGGGCGGTCATGACGAAGTGTTCGGCGAGTACATGGCCGAAGGCACCATCAGCCCGCTGATGATGATCCGTCGCGGCGCCTACAAATTTATCTACAGTGAAAGCGACCCTTGCCTACTCTTCGACGTAGATAACGATCCGCATGAACTGGAAGAACTCAGCCAATCGCCGCAACATCGCCCGCTGTTCGACGATTTTCTCGCCGAAGCACGAGCCAAATGGGACATTCAGTCGATTCACCGGGAGGTCCTCGCGAGCCAGCGCCGCCGCCGATTTGTCGCCGACGCGTTGACCATCGGCAAGCTGAAGAGCTGGGATCACCAGCCACTGGTGGACGCCAGTCAGCAATACATGCGCAACCACATCGACCTCGACGATCTGGAACGCAAAGCACGTTATCCACAACCCTGCCAAAACCAATAATGTTAAGGGGAAGTCCATGCGTAAGTTATCCACAGTAATGACGATCAGCCTGCTCGCGCTGAGCAGCGCCTCGGCCTTCGCTGAGCAAAGCTGCGACACCGTGAAAATGGCCGATCCGGGCTGGAGCGACATCGCCGCGACCAACGCCATCACCGGGTTTCTGCTGGACGGCATGGGCTACAAGGCCAAGGTCGACACTCTTGCAGTGCCAATCACCTTTGGCGGGTTGAAGGATGGCCAGGTGGATGTGTTCCTCGGCAACTGGATGCCGGCGCAGCAGGGCTTCTATGACAAGTTCGTCGCCACCGGTGACGTCACGCAACTGGCGAAGAACCTCGACGGCACCGAATTCACCCTCGCCGTGCCGGACTACGTGTGGGACGCGGGTGTGCATAACTTTGCCGACCTGAACAAATACGCGGACAAGTTCGATCGTAAGATCTACGGCATCGGTTCGGGTGCGCCGGCGAATATCTCGCTGCAGGAAATCATCAAGAAGAACGACTTCGACATGGGCCAGTGGAAGCTGATCGAATCCAGCGAACAGGCGATGCTGGCTGAAGTGTCGCGGGCGGTGAAGAAACAGAAATTCGTCACCTTCCTCGGCTGGACGCCGCACCCGATGAACGTGCAGTTGAAGATGCATTACCTCAAGGGTGGCGAGAAGTACTTTGGCGACACCGGCAGCGTGTTTACGTTAACGCGCAAGGGCTACGCCGAGGCGTGTCCGAATGTGGGTAAATTGCTGACCAATCTGTCGTTCACGCAGGAGATGGAGAACAGCATCATGGCTGAGGTGGTGAACAAAAAGGTCAGCAATGCCGAGGCGGCGAAGGCTTGGATCAAGGCGAATCCGGCGGTGTTGGATAAGTGGCTGGATGGCGTGAAGACCGTCGATGGCAAGGATGCGTTGGCTGCGGTGAAGGCGAAGCTTTGATCGTGGTGTTACTGGAATTGTGCTCGGCTCGAGATTTTTGCCCCCTCACCCCAGCCCTCTCCCCAGAGGGGCGAGGGGGAAAGGGAGCCGATATCTGTTGGATTCAAAACTTGCGTTCAACTCTGAAATCGCAGGTCGGTGAATCTTGAATAAACACCACGGTCAGTCCCCTCTCCCTTGGGAGAGGGTTAGGGTGAGGGGCCTTTCCCCTGGCACCCTGATAACCTTGAACAAAACCCAACCGCGAGGACCCATGGCCTTCCCCAGCCGCCACTCTCTCTTCCCCTTCCTCACCTGGTTGCCGCGACAAACCCGCGCCAGCGTCGGACGGGATCTGATCGTCGGCCTCAGCGGGGCGATTCTTGCGCTCCCCCAGTCGATTGCCTACGCGTTGATCGCCGGTCTGCCACCTGAGTACGGCCTCTACGCCGCAATCATTCCGGTGCTGATCGCCTGCCTGTGGGGTTCGTCGTGGCATTTGATCTGCGGTCCGACGGCAGCGATTTCGATTGTGCTGTTTGCCAGTGTCAGCCCTTTAGCGGTTCCAGCCTCGCAGGACTACATCACCCTGATCCTGCTGCTGACCTTGCTTGCGGGGATATTCCAGTGGCTGCTCGGTTTGCTGCGCTTTGGCGCGCTGGTGAATTTCGTCTCGCATTCGGTGGTGCTGGGGTTCACCCTTGGCGCGGCGGTGGTGATTGCTATCGGGCAATTGCCAAACCTGCTGGGCCTGGAGTTGCCGGCAAAAGCCACGGCGCTGGCCAGTTTGATGGATTTGCTGCAACACCTGCGGGCTGTGGATAAACCTTCGCTGGTGTTGGGTTTGGCCACGGTGGTCGTCGGTCTGCTGCTCAAACACCTGTTGCCGCGCTGGCCGACGCTGTTGATCACACTGGTGCTGGCCAGTTTGCTGGTGTGGTTGTGGCCGGGCGTGTTCGGCCATGTGCATCTGGTCAGCGCGTTTGTCGGGCGTTTGCCGCCGTTCAGTGGATTGCCGCTGGATCTGGATTTGATCCTGCGATTGCTGCCAAGTGCTGTGGCGGTGGGCATGCTCGGCCTGGTTACCAGTCTGTCGATTGCGCGCTCGATTTCGGCGCGGTCGCAGCAATTGCTTGATGCCAATCAGGAAGTCCGTGCACAGGGCTTGTCGAATATTCTCGGGGCGTTCTTTTCCGGGTCGCTGTCGGCCGGGTCGTTCACCCGCTCGGGCCTCAGTTACGAGGCAGGCGCTTGCTCGCCGCTGGCCGGAGTGTTTTCGGCAATCTGGGTGGCGTTGTTCGCAATTTTTGGTGCGGGGCTGATCGCGCACATTCCGATCCCGGCGATGGCCGGGAGCATTCTGTTGATTGCCTGGGGGCTGGTCGACCACCGAGGCATTCGCGCATTGCTGCGTGTCAGCCGCGCCGAGTTTGTGGTCATGGCGCTGACCTGCCTCGCGACTTTGCTACTGGAATTGCAGACGGCGATTTATGCCGGTGTGCTGGCCTCGCTGTTCTTCTACCTCAAGCGCACTTCGCAACCGCGCGTGCAGCACTGGCGCGACGGCGAAGACGATGTGTTGCGTGTCGGCGGATCGATCTTTTTCGGCGCCAGCCATTACCTGCAAGTACGCCTGCAACGTATGCATGGCGCGCGGGTGGTGATCGAGGCGCAGCAGATCAACTTCATCGACTATTCGGGCGTGGAAATGCTGCATCAGGAGGCGCGACGTTTGCTTAGCCAGGATCGCAGCCTGACCTTGCGCCGGGCGCGGCCGCAGGTGGTGGAGGAGTTGCGGAAGCTGGAAGGGCCGGAGAAATGTCCGATCCGGTTTGAAGACTGATCCAGAATCGGTGGTGAGGCCATTCGCGAGCAAGCTCGCTCCCACATTTGATCGCATTCCACTGTGGGAGCGAGCTTGCTCGCGAAGCTTTTTAAAGGGCCAGTTGTCGACGCAACTCTGTGAGCACGGGCGCAGTGTCCGGGCGCACACCACGCCACAGGAAAAACGCCTCAGCCGCCTGCTCCGCCAACATCCCCAAGCCATCCATCGCCACCGCCGCGCCATGTTCACGGGCCCAGCGGCAAAACGCCGTCGGCTCTTTGCCGTACATCATGTCGTAGCACAGGGTCTTGCCCGGCTCGATCAGGCTCGGTGCAATCGGCGGCACGTCACCAGTGAGGCTGGCCGATGTGGCATTGATGATCACGTCCACCGGCTCGCGCAACCAGTCGAAACCACTGGCCGAGACCGGCCCGAGGTCGCAGAACAACTCCGCCAGCAACTCAGCCTTGTCCACCGTACGATTGGCGATGATCACCGAGGCCGGTTGTTCCGCCAGCAACGGTTCCAGCGCACCGCGCACCGCACCACCGGCACCGAGCAGCAGAATGCGTTTGCCGGTCAGGCTGAACCCGGCGTTCACCGTCAGATCGCGCACCAGTCCGGCGCCGTCAGTGTTATCACCGAGCAGTGAGCCGTCGGCCAGTTTGCTCAAGGTGTTCACCGCACCGGCCCGTTGTGCGCGAGCGGTCAGGCTATTGGCCAGACGATAGGCGTCTTCCTTGAACGGCACAGTGACGTTGGCGCCGCGACCCTCCTGGAAAAACGCCGTGGCGCAGCCGGCGAAATCGTCGAGCGGCGCCAGCAAGGTGCTGTAGTCGAGCTGCTGGCCGGTCTGCTCGGCGAACAGCTTGTGAATCATCGGCGATTTGCTGTGGCCGATCGGGTTGCCGAAAACGACGTAACGATCCATCAGATGTCCTCAGGCCTCGGCCAGCCAGTCGCGGTCTTGCAGGAAGTACTCGGTCAGGCGTGCTTCTTCGCTGCCAGGCTCGGCTTTCCAGTCATAGCCCCAGCGCACTTGCGGCGGCAACGACATCAGGATCGACTCGGTACGCCCGCCCGATTGCAGACCGAACAAGGTGCCACGGTCATACACCAGGTTGAACTCGACGTAACGGCCACGGCGGAATTCCTGGAATTCACGCTGCTGAGCGGTAAACGCATCGTTTTTGCGGCGCTGCACGATCGGCAGATAAGCATCGATGTAGGCGTCGCCGATGGCCCGCATAAAAGCGAAGCTGGTATCGAAGTCCCACTCGTTCAGGTCATCGAAGAACAAACCGCCAATGCCGCGCGGTTCGTGGCGATGCTTGATGTGGAAGTAGGTGTCACACCAGGCCTTGTAGCGCGGGTAGACGTCCGGGCCAAACGGCGCGCAAGCCTGCTCGGCAACGCGGTGCCAGTGAACGCAATCTTCTTCATTGCCGTAATACGGGGTCAGGTCAAAGCCGCCGCCGAACCACCAGACCGGCTCTTCACCCTCCTTCTCGGCGATGAAAAAGCGCACGTTGGCGTGGGACGTCGGCACATGCGGGTTGTGCGGGTGGATCACCAGCGACACGCCAAGGGCTTCGAAACCGCGGCCAGCCAATTCCGGGCGATGGGCGCTGGCCGACGGTGGCAGACCACTGCCGAAGACGTGGGAAAAGTTGACACCGCCCTTTTCGATTACCGTGCCGTTCTCGATCACGCGAGTACGACCGCCACCGCCGGCGGGCCGGGTCCAGGCGTCTTCGACGAAGCGCGTGCCGCCGTCTTCGGTTTCGAGAGCCGCGCAGATGCGGTCTTGCAGGTCGAGCAGATAGGCCTTTACGGCGTCGGTGCGGGTCGTCATGGCTTCACCTTGAATCGGGCGGCGCCCCGGCAGACGGGCGACGCAAATGGGCGCGTAGCATACCACCGCACAATAGCCCGCCGCAGTTGACGAAGATCAAGCATGGGAGTTGGATAGGGGGCTCACAAAAGATCCAAGGAGAGCAGGCAGATGGCAAAGCGTATCCAGTTCCGCGCCCACGGCGGCCCCGAAGTGCTCGAATATGTTGATTATCAACCCGCCGCGCCCGGCCCCAATCAAGTCCGCGTGGCGAACAAGGCGATCGGCCTGAACTTCATCGACACCTATTACCGCAGCGGTCTGTACGCACCGCCCGCCTTGCCGTCCGGCCTGGGTGCTGAAGGTGCGGGGATCGTCGATGCCGTGGGCAGCGACGTCACCCGGTTCAAGGTCGGTGATCGCGTGGCCTATGGCAGCGGCCCGTTGGGGGCCTACAGCGAATTGCATGTGCTGCCCCAGGACAATCTGGTGCATCTGCCCGACGAAATCAGTTTCGAAACGGCTGCCGGTGTAATGCTCAAAGGCCTGACCGTGCAATACCTGCTGCGCCAGACCTATGAACTCAAGGGTGGCGAAACCATTCTGTTCCACGCGGCGGCCGGCGGTGTCGGTTCACTGGCCTGCCAATGGGCCAAAGCGTTAGGCGTGAAGCTGATTGGCACCGTCAGCTCCAAAGAGAAAGCCGAACTGGCCAAGGCCAATGGCGCCTGGGCGACGATCGATTACAGCCACGAAAACGTTGCCCAGCGCGTGCTGGAATTGACCGATGGCAAGAAAGTCCCGGTGGTCTATGACGGTGTCGGCAAGGACACCTGGCTGACGTCCCTCGACAGCGTGTCGCCGCGTGGCCTGGTCGTGAGCTTCGGTAATGCTTCCGGCGCGGTGGACGGCGTGAATCTGGGTATTCTCTCCGCCAAGGGTTCGCTGTACGTGACCCGGCCGACTCTGGCGACTTATGCCAACAACGCCGAAAACCTGCAGCGAATGGCCGATGAGCTGTTCGAGATGATCATCAGCGGCAAGTTGAAGGTGGACGTCAGCCAGCGTTATCCACTGGCTGATGCGGCGAAGGCGCAAACCGAGCTGTCGGCGCGGCGCACTACCGGTTCCACCATCCTGCTGCCTTGATACCTCCCGGCGTCCTGCCAGTCAGGGTTTCAGGACCATGACTGGCAGGACGCTTCGAGCGTGTTCAGTACTGCGGTGGATGAGCCGCCAACGGTCTTGGCGCCCAATGGCCGACATTCGCGGAATCAGGCTGTTGCAACGCGGCGAGGATTTGCCGCCACTCGGCTGACAACACCCAGTAATCCCCGCGTGCGCGCTGTTCGATATGCAAGGGATTGGAGGCGACCGGCATCAGACCGAAACGCTGGTACAGGCGCAGCTGCGATGCCCTGCACAACGCGGTGACACCTAGATAGCCCTGTTTTATGGCCCACTCGGCAGCGGCCGCCAGCAGACTGTCGACGGCAATGGGCTGTTGGCTGGGCGCGTACGAGATCAAGCGACTGAGTTCGACATGGCGTGACAACGCCACCGTGGGCGAAACATGTTGCTGCGCCAGTGATGCCCACTCGAACGGCGCCGGAGTGGCCCTCAATACCGCCAGCAGTTGCTCGTGCCGATACAGCAGAAAGTGGGTACTGCGCGACCGTGTCGCCAGTCGGGTTTCGAGCATCCGCGCCCTGGACGTCAGCATGTAATGCTGCAGCCGAAGCCGAAATTGCCGATCGATAAACCGATCGAACACCTGGGTATCCGACCCCGCTTCAAGCATCACGATACGGCAACCCTCCTGATGACTGTTTAACGTCACCTGGAGCGCCTGCAGGTAATCCGTGAGTTGCAAATCCGTAGTGTCCATTCTTTCTCCGCAGACCTTAACTTATCGAAGTGTTTCGAGTGCAGGGAAAGGATGGTTGCTTTTGGCGATACCGCCACGAAACGCGGTCTGATAATCAGGTGGGAAAATTCAGTTGATTCAGATAGTTGATGATTTTTCCGACGCAGCAATCAGCATCATTGCAGGATAATTCGCAGGCACGTGTAGTACTCCTCGCCATCAAGGCGAGGAGTACCCACGTTACAAATGTTCGAGGCTGAATCAGTCGGGACGAATGACTTTGCCGGTCGCCAGATCACGAATCACGCTGGGGTTCTTGCGCCCACCCAGTTGCCCGCCCAGTATCAGATCGATCTGCCCTCGGAAATACTGCTCGACACGCAATCGCGTGCGCGCCGCCGGGCGGCCCTGCGGGTTGGCTGAGGTCGAAATCAACGGCCCGACCATCGAGCACAGATCGCGTACTTGCGGATGATCACTGACCCGCAGTGCGACGGTGTCGTGCATGCCGGTCACCCATTCCGGGAGCAAGCCCTGATGCGGCACCAGCCAGGTGTTCGGCCCCGGCCAGGTGCTGGCCATGCGGTCGATCCATTCTTGCGGGAAGTCTTCGAACAGAAAGTCGAATTGGCGAATGTTGTCGGCAACCAGAATCAGGCCTTTGACCACCGAACGATTCTTGATCGCCAGCAACCGATCCACGGCCTCTTCGTTCCATGGGTCGCAACCCAGCCCCCAGACGGCTTCGGTTGGATAGGCAATCACCGCCCCGGCGCGAATCTCTCGTGCGGCTTGTTGCACACGCCAACTGTTAACCATGAAAAAACTCTCCGCAAACAGGTTTCGCGCAGTTTACCGATCTTCCTTGTAAAACCTAGCGTGTCCTGGCCAACCAGCGACCGTTTTCGCACACTGCACGGCCATCCATTTCCAGTTCGGTGAGTGCCGCCAGCACTTTGGGCAACGTCCAGCCGCTGCTGTCAGCCAAGCCTTCGCTGGTGTGCGGGGCAGCATGGAGCAGGATGAGCAACGGATGATCGGCTTTCGCCGTGTCAGTGGATAGCGGCAGATGCTGCCAACCACGCAAGGCTTCGAGGATGTGCTCAATGGTTTCCACCAGCACCGCGCCATCGCGGATCAGCTGATGGCAACCGCGAGCGCCGGGGTGATGGATCGAACCGGGAATCGCGTAAACCTCGCGCCCCTGTTCCGCCGCCAGCCGTGCGGTGATCAGCGAACCGCTGGCCACGCTGGCCTCGACCACCAGCACGCCGAGGGACAAACCGCTGATGATGCGGTTACGTCGCGGGAAGTTGCTCGCCGTTGGTCCGGCGTCCAGCGGAAACTCGGAAAGCACTGCGCTGCCGGACGCAATCATCGCGTCAGCCAGGCGGCGGTTGCGCTGTGGATAAAAATTTTCCAGCCCCGTGCCGAGGACACCGACCGTCAACCCGCCAATATCCAGCGCGGCCTGATGCGCAGCGGCATCGATGCCTAGCGCCAGGCCGCTGGTGATGACGAAACCGGCCCCGGCGAGACTGCGGGAAAATGCCACTGCGGTGTCCATGCCCGGACGCGATGCCCGGCGACTGCCAACCATCGCCAGTTGCGGTTTTTCCAGAATCTGCGGATCACCGGCAACAAACAATAGTGGTGGCGGATCGGGAATCTGCGCCAGCAACGCCGGGTAATCCGGCTGGTCCCACATCAGCAAATGATGCTCGGGGCGCTCTAGCCAGCGCATTGCATGGCTGGCGCCGTCGCGAACCTCGGGACAGCGCCGCGCTTCGGCGCACGCCGCCGGCAAACCGAGAGAACGCCAGGCGCTGGCCGGCGCGCTGATGGCTTTGGAGGCCGAGCCGAAGGCTTCGAGCAATTTGGCAAAACGCTTCGGGCCAACATCCGGCAAGCGGTGCAGGCGCAGACGCGCTTCCAGTTCCGCCGGGGAAACCGGCGTACAGACAGGCAACATGATGGATCATCCTTGATCGTTATAAGCCCCGAACCAATCGGAACAAGCTGTGGATAACTCTGTTGGTAACTTGTGAAGCACGCTTACGGATTGCGCACCTTGTCGAGCACCGCGAGCGAGCGCGATGCGTTGAGGACGAGGCCGTAGCTGAGTTTGTCGTAAGTGCGGAACACCATCAGCAACCCGGCGCGTTCATCGGGAATCTTCAGTGGCTGGCCGGTGATGCGGTCACGCACGGTTTCGCCGGTTTTCATCACCACCAGCACGTTGCCTTCGGCCAGACCGTCGCGCTTGCCTTTGTTCAACGTGACCACGTCCATCACGCCAATCTGGGTGACGCCGCGCGGTACATCGATGATCACGCCGTTGATACTGGTGGTTGGCGCGCTGGGCATGAAGGTCGAGTTGATCGAACGCTCTTCGCCACTGAACAAACGGTCGCCGAGGCGCACTTCCTGGGTGGTGCGTTGCAGGGCGAGGGTGGCGACGTCGCCTTCGGTGGCGACGATTTCGCCGCCGCCGATGTCGTCGGCGTTGATCCCGAGAAACTCCTGGGTCTGTGGATCGGTGTAGACCTTGCCCTGACGGAAGATGCCGTAGACCGGTTGATCGGGATCGAAATGGCCGCGAGCGAAGATCCGGTCGCCAGTGCCGCTGAGCACGCGTTCGGCATCGCCGGCAACGATGTACGGCGCCTTGTCGAAGTCCTCGACCTTGTCGACGATGCGGTTGCTCAGCAAAAAGCTGTTGATGGATTTCAGCGGAATGCTCGGAATAGCCTCGGCCACCGGGCTGGTGCGAATGCGTGGCGAGAGCTTGATGGTGCCGCGCGACTCGCCGCGATTAAGGGTCAGACGTGGCTGGCCATCGACATAACTGAGCGTCAGCGTGTCGCCGGGATAGATCAGGTTGGGGTTTTCGATTTGCGGATTGGCCCGCCACAGTTGTGGCCACTGCCAGGGCTCGCGCAGGTATTTGCCGGAAATGTCCCAGAGCGTATCCCCCGAAACCACCGTGTATTGCTGTGGAAAACCATCCCTGAGTTGCACTTGCCCTTGCGCCACGCCGGCCGAAGCCAACAGCAGCAGGGCGAGTAGTGTTTTCCTCATGCAGTGAATCCCTTTATCATGTGCATTCGCGTGAACCGTCAGAGCCCCCGTGGCTCGCTTGTGCAAAATGCACAAGCTACGCTTCACAACGGTAGCCTGCATCTTCGGACCTGCCAGGCCATCGCCCGACTTTACTCAACGTGTGCAGCAATCAAAGCCTATGGCCATTTTAAACATCCTCGAATTCCCGGACCCGCGTCTGCGCACTATCGCCAA
The DNA here is from genome assembly GCF_002754355.1 of Pseudomonas sp. 29. NCBI lineage: Bacteria > Pseudomonadati > Pseudomonadota > Gammaproteobacteria > Pseudomonadales > Pseudomonadaceae > Pseudomonas > Pseudomonas sp. 29. Next base: position 2,916,352 of record NZ_PEEY01000001.1, on the reverse strand, counting down.
GCCTGTGGCTGTAGTGGACGACGAAGTGCGTCAGTTGGTCGATGACATGTTTGAAACAATGTATGAAGCGCCGGGCATCGGCCTTGCCGCGACCCAGGTCAACGTGCACAAACGTATCGTCGTGATGGACCTTTCCGAAGACCGCACCGAACCGCGGGTGTTCATCAACCCCGAGTTCGAATCGCTGACCGACGAAATGGACCAATACCAGGAAGGTTGCCTGTCGGTACCGGGTTTCTACGAAAACGTCGACCGCCCGCAAAAGGTCAAGATCAAGGCGCTGGACCGCGACGGCAAGCCTTATGAGCTGATCGCCGAAGGCCTGCTCGCGGTGTGCATCCAGCACGAATGCGACCACCTCAACGGCAAATTGTTCGTCGATTACCTGTCCACGCTCAAACGCGACCGGATCAAGAAGAAACTGGAAAAGCAGCACCGCCAGAACGCTTGATGCCCCTCTTCAAAGGCTTGCTGCGGCAAGCCTTTTTCTTTTTATGAGACTCCCTTCATGACTGAGCCACTGCGCATCGTTTTTGCCGGCACCCCGGAATTCGCCGCCGAACACCTCAAGGCCCTGCTGAAAAGCCCTTACGAGATCGTTGCGGTCTACACCCAACCGGATCGTCCGGCCGGTCGCGGGCAAAAACTGATGCCAAGCCCGGTCAAACAGCTCGCCCTGGAAAACCATATCCAGGTGTTGCAGCCGCCGACCTTGCGCAACGCTGACGCTCAGGCTGAACTGGCCGCACTGAAGCCGGACTTGCTGGTGGTGGTCGCCTACGGCCTGATCCTGCCGCAAGTGGTGCTGGATATCCCGCGTCTGGGCTGCATCAACAGCCACGCCTCCTTGCTGCCACGCTGGCGTGGTGCGGCGCCGATTCAGCGCGCCGTTGAACACGGTGACGCGGAAAGCGGCGTGACCGTGATGCGCATGGAAGCGGGCCTCGACACCGGACCGATGCTGCTCAAGGTCGTCACGCCGATCACCGGCGAAGACACCGGCGGCACGCTGCACGACCGCCTCGCCGAAATGGGCCCGCCCGCCGTGGTCCAGGCGATTGCCGGTCTGGCTGCAGGCACGCTGGAAGGCGAAGTGCAGAACGATGAGCTCGCCACTTACGCGCACAAGCTGAACAAAGACGAAGCACGCATCGACTGGAGCCGTCCGGCCGTTGAGCTGGAACGCCTGGTGCGCGCCTTCAACCCATGGCCGATCACCCACAGCACCCTCAACGGTGAAGCGCTGAAAGTACTGGCGGCGACACTCGCCGACGGTAACGGCGCGCCGGGCGAAGTGCTCAGCGCCAGCAAGGACGGTTTGGTCGTCGCTTGCGGCGAGCGGGCGCTGTGCCTGACCCGCCTGCAATTGCCGGGTGGCAAGGCGCTGAACTTCAGCGACCTGTTCAACAGCCGTCGAGAGAAATTCGCTGTCGGCACCTTGCTCGGCGCAGCGGTGGACGCGCAATGAACCCGCGTCTGGCCGCCGCCAAGGCACTCGCCGCCGTGCTCAGCGGCAAAGCCTCGTTGAACAGCTCCCTGCCGACGCAACTGGACAAGGTCGAGGATCGTGATCGCGGCTTCACTCAGGATCTGGCCTTCGGCACTGCGCGCTGGCAGCCACGCCTGTCGGCACTGGCCGAGAAGCTGCTGCAGAAACCGTTCAAGGCTGCCGACGCCGATGTCGAAGCGCTGCTGCTGGTCGGTCTCTACCAATTGCTCTACACCCGCGTGCCGGCCCATGCCGCCATCGGCGAAACCGTCGGTTGCGCCGACAAGCTAAAAAAACCTTGGGCCAAGGGCCTGCTCAACGCCGTGCTGCGCAATGCCCAGCGCGAAAGCGAAACGATTTTCGCCGAGCTGGAACGTGACCCAGTGGTGCGCACCGCTCACCCGCGCTGGCTGCAAAAATCCCTGAAGGCCTTCTGGCCGGAACAGTGGGAAGCGATTTGCGAGGCGAACAATGCGCATCCGCCGATGATCCTGCGGGTCAACCGCCGTCACCACAGCCGCGACGCCTATCTCGGCTTGCTGACGGAGGCCGGGATTGCCGCGACGCCATGTGTGTACAGTTGCGACGGCATCATTCTCGAAGCCGCCGCCGACGTACGCAGCCTGCCTGGTTTCGCCGAAGGCTGGATCAGCGTGCAGGACGAAGCGGCGCAACTGGCCGCCGATCTGCTCGATCTGGCGCCGGGGCAACGCGTGCTCGACGCCTGCTGCGCGCCGGGCGGCAAGACTTGCCACATCCTCGAAGCCGAACCTGCGCTGGCCGGTGTAGTGGCGGTGGATCTGGAAGCCAAGCGTCTGGTGCGGGTCAAGGAGAACCTTGAACGCCTTGGTCTGAACGCCGAACTGATCGCCGCCGACGGTCGCGATACCGAAAAGTGGTGGGACGGCAAACCGTTCCAGCGCATTCTGCTAGACGCGCCGTGCTCGGCGACCGGCGTGATCCGCCGCCATCCGGACATCAAGCTGACCCGTCAGCCGGACGACATCGTCGCCCTCGCGCAACTGCAAGGCGAACTGCTCGACGCGATGTGGAAAACCCTCGAAGTCGGCGGCATCCTGCTGTACGCCACCTGCTCGACGCTGCCGACCGAGAATACCGAAGTCATCGCTGCGTTCCTTGAGCGTACCCCAGGCGCCCGTGAACTGGATCTGGCCACGTCGGCCGGAATCAAACAGCCCCATGGTCGCCAACTGCTGGCCCAGCAAGGTGGGCATGACGGGTTCTACTACGCCAAGCTGATCAAGATTGCTGCCGCACGCAGCTAAACGGATTTAACGGAGTGACTGGATGAAAATCATCATCCTCGGTGCAGGACAGGTCGGCGGTTCGCTGGCAGAACATCTGGCCAGCGAGGCCAACGATATTACGGTAGTCGACACCGACGGTGAGCGCCTGCGCGACCTCGGCGACCGCCTCGACATCCGCACCGTGCAGGGCCGGGGCTCGCTGCCGTCGGTGCTGCGTCAGGCCGGCGCCGACGACGCGGACATGCTGGTGGCGGTGACCAACAGCGACGAAACCAACATGGTCGCCTGCCAGGTCGCCCACACGCTGTTCCACACCCCGACCAAGATCGCCCGGGTGCGCGAAGCGTCCTACCTCAATCGCGAGGAGCAACTGTTTCAGAACGAAGCGATTCCGGTCGACGTGCTGATCAGCCCCGAGCAGGTGGTGACCAACTACATCAAGCGCCTGATCCAGCATCCGGGCGCGTTGCAGGTGATCGACTTCGCCGAGGGTGCAGCGCAACTGGTAGCGGTGCGCGCCTATTACGGCGGGCCGCTGGTGGGTCAGCAACTGCGGCAGTTGCGTGAGCACATGCCGAATGTCGAGACTCGCGTCGCCGCAATTTTCCGCCGTGACCGGCCGATCCTGCCCCAGGGCGATACGGTGATCGAGGCGGATGACGAAGTCTTTTTCATCGCCGCCCGTGAGAATATTCGCGCGGTGATGAGCGAAATGCGCCGCCTCGACGAAACCTACAAACGCATTGTCATTGCTGGCGGCGGGCAAATTGGCGAGCGTTTGGCCGAGGCCATCGAAAGCCGTTATCAGGTGAAGATCATCGAGATGAATCCGGCGCGTTGCCGTTATCTCTCCGACACCCTCGACAGCACCGTGGTGCTGCAGGGCAGTGCATCAGATCGTGATTTACTGATGGAGGAGAACATTGCCGACGCCGATATCTTCCTCGCCCTCACCAACGATGACGAAGCCAACATCATGTCGTCGCTGCTGGCCAAACGGCTGGGGGCGAAGAAGGTCATGACGATCATCAACAACCCGGCCTACGTCGATCTGATTCAGGGCGGCGATATCGACATCGCCATCAGCCCGCAACTGGCGACCATCGGCACCTTGCTGGCGCACGTGCGTCGTGGCGATATCGTCAGCGTGCACTCACTGCGCCGCGGTGCGGCAGAAGCCATTGAGGCGATTGCCCACGGTGATGCGAAGTCGAGCAAGGTCATCGGCAAACCTATCGAGAAGATTGGCCTGCCGCCGGGCACCACCATCGGCGCGGTCATTCGCAACGAGCAAGTGATCATCGCCCACGACGACACGGTGATCGAAGCGGGCGACCATGTGATCCTGTTCCTTGTGGATAAAAAGCATATTCGCGATGTGGAGAAGCTGTTTCATGTTGGGTTGAGCTTCTTTTGAGGTTTGCGCTGACGGCACTGGCGCCTTCGCGAGCAGGCTCGCTCCCACATCTGGAATGCGTTTCCCCTGTGGGAGCGAGCCTGCTCGCGAAGGCGGTCTCACTAAGCCCCATCAACGCCTGACAGTCCCAAGAAAGGAATCCACCGATGCTCGACTCCCTGGAAAAAATGCTCGCCAAGGGTGTGGATAACTCCCTGCTGCGCTTCGGCCTGGGCAAGGGTTATCTGGATCTGGGTGAAAACGCCAAGGCCGCCGAGCACTTTGAACGTTGTGTCGGCTTCGATCCGAAATATTCCGCAGCCTGGAAGCTGTTGGGCAAAGCGCATCTGGCGCTGGGCGATCACGCCGCCGCACGTCAGGCGTGGGAACAAGGTCTGGAAGCGGCCCGCGCCCATGGCGACAAGCAGGCCGAGAAGGAAATGACGGTGTTTCTGAAGAAGCTTGATCGTCAGGCGCTATAAGTCAAAGGTAGCGAAGACCGATCCCGTCGGCATCTACCGTCACCACTTCCATCCGCACCCGCGGCGCGCCTGTGGGTAAACCCTGCACCTCGCCGTAAACCACTGCGCCTTTGGGCAAAGTAGCCAAAACCGGATGCTGCACAAACACCCCGGTAGGCGACAGGTTGCGCGTCTGCCCGAGGCATTCGCCAAAGCTGTCGTGGGTAATCTTGATGCGGAAGGATTTGCGTTGTTCGGACATCTTGTTGCGCCCTTTGATGAACGGTTGTGGATAACCTCGCCAGTGAGGTTATCCACAGATCATGCCAATCAGCTCAGTACCAGCGCTCTTCGCCCGGCGGACGCTTCTTGAAGCGCTTCATGCTCCACATGTACTGGCTCGGGTACGCGGCGACGTAACGCTCGACGACTTTACTCATCGCGGCGCAGGATTCGGCGGTATCGGTGCTGTACATGGCTTCTGGCGCGGCTTCGAGGATCACTTTGTAGCCGGAACCGTCGGGCAGGCGCAGCGCATGCAGGAACACACCGACGGCTTTGCCACCGGCGAGCATGTTCGGCACGAATTTGCTGGTCAGCGCTTGAGTGGCGAAGAACGGCACGAAGATCCCGGCGGATTCGGCCGGTTCCGGGTCAGCAGGAATGCCCACTGCACCACCTTTGCGCACTTCCTTGATCACACTGAGGATGCCTTCCTTGGTGGAAGCAGCGACTTTGTTGCCCAATTGCACGCGCTGTTTGCGCAGCAATTCGTCCACAGCCTTGAGCTTCGGCGGACGGTAGAAAATGATCGGTTTGCACTGGCTGCAATAGAAGTGATTGAGCACTTCCCAATTGCCTAAATGGCTGGTGATGCCGACCACGCCTTTGCCCGAGGCCAAGGCATTCTTGAGGATGTCGAGACCTTCGACTTCGCGCACCAGATCGATCGAGCGCTGCGCCGGCCAGATCCACGCGCAGGCGCTTTCGGTCAGCGACTTGCCGATGTCTTTCAGGCTTTGGCCGACCAGACGTTCACGTTCGGCGGCATCCATCTGTGGAAAACATTTCGCAAGGTTGATCCGCACCACTTCGCGGGAACGGTTGGGGGTTTTCCACATGATCCAGCCAATCGCCGAACCTACGGCCTGCACGGCCCGCCATGGCAGCAGGGCAAACAGCCGCAGAGCGCCTACCAGCAAGGCGCCTTTAAACTTTTCCACAGGTCACTCCTGATCTTGTGCGGTGCGCGAGGCGGCCATTCTAACCGGCGTTGACGAGCTGCGCGTAGCGGTCGCAGTCCTGAGTGTGGTCCATGACCATGCCCGAGGCCTGCATCAGTGCGTAGCAAATGGTCGGGCCGACGAACGTGAATCCGGCCTTTTTCAAGCCTTTGCTCATCGCCAGCGCTTCGGGGGTGATCGCCGGGACTTCGCTGCGATCCTTGAAATGATTGATGAGCGGTTGGTCACCGACGAACGACCAGAGGAACGCCACCGGGTCCTCCAGCGCCAGCCAGGCCTGGGCATTACGCCGGGCGGCGTTGAGTTTCAGGCGGTTGCGGATGATCCCAGGATCGAGCATCAATTCGTCGATTTCAGCGTCGCTCATCTGCGCCACGCGCTGTACGTCGAAGCCGAACAACACCTCGCGATAACGCTCGCGCTTGCGCAACACGGTGATCCAGGACAGCCCGGCCTGGAACCCTTCGAGCAAAAGCAACTCGAACAAACCCTGCGCATCGCGTAGCGGCGTGCCCCACTCCTGATCGTGATAAGCCATGTACAGCGGATCTTCGGTACACCAAAAGCAGCGTGGCATAAGGCTCCAGGGGGTGGAGGTGCGACTGAATCGGGTATACTCCCGCTCTTTAAATCGCAGCCCAAGAAACAGGTGAATTTCGTGAGCCAGCCTACGCCAGCCGTGCGTACCTTCCAAGACTTGATCCTCGCGCTCCAGCAATACTGGGCCGAGCAAGGTTGCGTGGTACTTCAGCCCTACGATATGGAAGTAGGCGCCGGCACTTTCCACACCGCGACCTTCCTCCGCGCCATCGGCCCGGAAACCTGGAACGCCGCCTACGTGCAGCCAAGCCGCCGTCCGACTGACGGCCGCTACGGCGAAAACCCGAACCGTCTGCAGCACTACTATCAGTTCCAGGTCGTCCTGAAGCCGAACCCGGATAACTTCCAGGAACTGTACCTGGGCTCGCTCAAGCATGTCGGCCTGGACCCGCTGGTCCACGACATTCGCTTCGTCGAAGACAACTGGGAATCGCCGACCCTCGGCGCCTGGGGTCTGGGCTGGGAAGTCTGGCTGAACGGCATGGAAGTGACTCAGTTCACTTACTTCCAGCAGGCGGGCGGCATCGAGTGCTACCCGGTGACCGGCGAGATCACTTACGGTCTCGAGCGTCTGGCCATGTACCTGCAAGGCGTGGATTCGGTCTACGACCTGGTCTGGGCTGACGGTCCGTTTGGCAAGGTGACCTACGGCGACGTGTTCCACCAGAACGAAGTGGAACAGTCCACTTACAACTTCGAACACGCCAACGTCGACAAGCTGTTCGAACTGTTCGACTTCTATGAAAGCGAAGCCAAACGCCTGATCGAACTCGACCAGCCGCTGCCGTTGCCGAGCTACGAAATGGTGTTGAAGGCGTCGCACACCTTCAACCTGCTGGATGCGCGCCGGGCGATCTCGGTGACCGCGCGTCAGCAATACATTCTGCGCGTACGCACCCTGGCGCGTTCCGTTGCGCAAGCCTACCTGCTGGCGCGCGCCAAGCTGGGCTTCCCGATGGCGACCCCGGACCTGCGTGACGAAGTACTGGCCAAGCTGGAGGCAGCACAATGAGTGCGCAAGATTTTCTGGTTGAACTGGGCACCGAAGAACTGCCACCGAAAGCCCTGAACACCTTGGCTGAAGCGTTCCTCGCCGGTATCGACAAGGGCCTGCAAGCCGCTGGCCTGAGCTACGAGACTAAAACTGTCTACGCCGCACCGCGTCGTCTGGCTGTGCTGATCACCGCGCTGGCTACCCAGCAACCGGATCGCAGCATCAACCTCGACGGCCCGCCACGTCAGGCGGCGTTCGACGCTGACGGCAATCCAACGCAAGCAGCACTGGGCTTCGCCAAGAAGTGCGGCGTCGATCTGAGCGAAATCGATCAGAGCGGCCCGAAACTGCGTTACAGCCAGAGCATCGCCGGCAAGCCGACCGCGAGCCTGCTGCCGACCATCGTCGAAGACTCGCTGAACGACCTGCCGATCCCGAAACGCATGCGTTGGGGTGCGCGCAAGGAAGAGTTCGTGCGTCCGACCCAATGGCTGGTGATGCTGCTCGGTGACCAGGTCATCGACTGCACCATCCTCGCGCAGAAGGCTGGCCGTGATTCCCGTGGTCACCGCTTCCATCACCCGGAAAGCGTGCGCATCGGTTCGCCGTCGAGCTACCTCGCCGACCTGCGTGCCGCTTATGTATTGGCCGATGCCAACGAGCGTCGCGAGATCATCAGCAAGCGCACCGAAGAACTGGCCACCCGTCAGGAAGGCACGGCAATCGTTCCGCCGGCACTGCTCGACGAAGTGACCGCGCTGGTTGAATGGCCGGTGCCGCTGGTGTGCTCGTTCGAGGAGCGTTTCCTCGACGTGCCGCAAGAAGCCCTGATCACCACCATGCAGGACAACCAGAAGTACTTCTGCCTGCTGGATGCCGACGGCAAGTTGCTGCCACGTTTCATCACTGTGGCCAACATCGAAAGCAAAGACCCGCAGCAGATCATCGCCGGTAACGAGAAAGTGGTTCGTCCACGTCTGACCGACGCCGAGTTCTTCTTCAAGCAAGACAAGAAGCAGAAACTCGAAGCCTTCAATGATCGCCTGAAGAACGTGGTGTTCCAGGAAAAACTCGGCAGCGTCTACGACAAGGCCGAGCGCGTATCGAAACTGGCTGCCTACATCGCCGCACGCATTGGCGGCAACGCCTCGTGGGCTGCTCGTGCGGGCCTGCTGTCGAAGTGTGACCTGGCCACCGAAATGGTCGGCGAATTCCCGGAGATGCAAGGTGTCGCTGGTTACTACTACGCCCTCAATGACGGCGAGCCGGAAGACGTCGCGCTGGCGCTCAACGAGCAGTACATGCCACGCGGTGCCGGTGCGGAACTGCCAGCCACCCTGACCGGTGCAGCCGTCGCGATCGCTGACAAGCTCGACACTCTGGTCGGTATCTTCGGTATCGGCATGCTGCCAACCGGCAGCAAAGACCCGTATGCCCTGCGCCGTGCGGCCCTCGGTGTGCTGCGCATCCTGATCGAGAAAAAACTCGACCTCGACCTGAACGACGCCGTGGCTTTCGCCGTGACTGCGTTCGGCGCCAAGGTCAAGGCTGCCGGCCTCAACGAAGCCGTGCTGGAGTTCATCTTCGATCGTCTGCGTGCGCGTTACGAAGACGAAGGCGTTGAAGTCGCCACTTACCTGTCGGTGCGTGCCCTGAAGCCGGGTTCGGCGCTGGACTTCGACCAGCGTGTGCAAGCAGTGCAAGCCTTCCGCAAACTGCCGGAAGCGGCAGCGCTGGCGGCGGTGAACAAGCGTGTGTCGAACCTGTTGAGCAAACTCGAAGGCGCGGTACCGACCGAGGTGCAAGCCAAGTACTTCGACAACGCCAACGAGTTCTCGCTGTACTCGGCGATCCAGCAAGCGGATCAAGCGGTGCAACCAATGGCGGCAGCGCGTCAGTACAACGAATCGCTGGCACGCCTGGCAGCATTGCGTGAGCCAGTCGATGCGTTCTTCGACGCGGTGATGGTCAATGCCGACGACGCCAATGTGCGGGCCAACCGTTACGCGCTGCTGGCGCGTCTGCGTGGTCTGTTCCTCGGTGTTGCCGACATTTCGCTGCTGGGTTGAGGGATTGCTGTTGAAACTGCTGATTCTCGATCGGGACGGAGTGATCAATTACGACTCCGACGCTTACATCAAGTCAGTGGCGGAGTGGATTCCGCTGCCCGGCTCGATCGAGGCGATTGCGCAGTTGAGCAAGGCCGGCTGGACGGTGGCGGTCGCCACCAACCAGTCGGGCATTGCTCGCGGCTACTACGACCTCGCCACCCTCGATGCCATGCACGCGCGACTGCGTACGCTCGTGGCGGAGCAGGGCGGTGAAGTCGGGCTGATCGTGTATTGCCCGCATGGGCCGGACGAAGGCTGCGATTGCCGCAAGCCGAAACCGGGGATGCTGAAAACCATCGCGGCGCATTACAGCGTGACGCTGGCCAATGTCTGGTTCGTCGGCGACAGCCTTGGTGACCTGGAAGCTGCCAAAGCCGTCGATTCACAGCCAGTTTTGGTAAAGACCGGAAAGGGCGCAAAGACTCAGGGCAAAACCCTGCCGGTTGGCACTCTGATTTTTGACGATCTGGCGGCGATTGCCGCAGAACTTATCCACAACTAGAGTACTTCTGAAGTTCCTGACCAGGGATTGATCGGGAGTGCGCTTGAACATTCGGGCATTGCCCCGTAACGGTAAACGTCACTATGTCGATACTGCGGGCCATCAGGATTTTTCTCTTTTACCTGCTGCTGGGCACCACCTCCCTGCTGTGGTGCAGCTTGAGTTTTTTTATCGCGCCGTTTTTGCCGTTCAAGGCGCGCTATCGTTTTATCAACGTGTACTGGTGCCGCTGTGCCTTGTGGTTGACCAAGGTGTTCCTCGGTATCCGTTACGAAATCAAAGGCGCGGAAAACGTACCTGACCGGCCCTGCGTGATTCAGTCGAACCACCAGAGCACTTGGGAGACGTTCTTTCTCTCCGCTTATTTTTCGCCGTTGAGCCAGGTGCTCAAGCGCGAGCTGCTTTATGTACCGTTCTTTGGCTGGGCCATGGCCATGCTGCGGCCAATCGCGATTGACCGTGACAACCCGAAAGCTGCACTGAAACAAGTCGCCGCCAAAGGTGACGAGCTGCTCAAGGACAACGTTTGGGTGCTGATCTTTCCTGAAGGCACACGCGTGCCGTTTGGCACTGTCGGCAAGTTCTCCCGCAGTGGTAGCGCTTTGGCGGTGAATGCGGCGCTTCCGGTCCTGCCGATTGCACACAATGCCGGCAAATTCTGGCCGAAAATCGGCTGGGGCAAGAAGTCCGGGGTGATCACCGTGGTCATCGGTGAGCCGATGTATGCCGAAGGCACAGGGCCTCGCGCCATTGCTGATCTGAACGACCGCGTACAAGCGTGGAACGAGAAGACTCAACGGGAAATGGGTTCGCTGCCACCGGCACCGCAAGCACCGGCTGCAAGCGATCAGATCGCTGTCTGAGATTTTGTGGATAACCTGTGTACGGTTTTGTTGAAAAAGCCTGAATATTTAAATTAAGTTATTGATTTACTTATATATTTCTCAAGCTCATAAAACACCGTAAAAGGTGCATAAGTTTTTTTCGGATGTAAAAAAACCGGCTGATATAGCCGGTTTTTTTGTGCCTGTTCACTCGGCGATCAGCGGTAATTCGAACAGAAATGTGGTGCCTTGATCGACCACGCTGCGGCATTCGATTTTACCGCCATGGTGATCGACCACCGCTTTGACCATCGATAAGCCCAGGCCTACACCGTCGATCCCTTGTGCGGAGGAAAAGCGTCGGTACTGACTGAACAGATCAGGCAACTCTTGTTCGGCGATGCCTTTGCCTTGATCGGTCAGTTCGCAACGTAGCCACTCTCCTTGGCAACTGACTCGTAGTTCAATCGTGGTATCTGCCGGGCTGTACTTGATCGCATTCTCCAGCAGGTTGAACAGCGCACGCGTCAGTAATCCCTGGTCAGCCATGATCAGGCGCTCCTGGGATTGCTCATCCATGTCGTGCAGCAGTTCGATGCGTTTCTGCTGGGCGATGGGCAAGGCCTGATCCAGCACGTCCAGCACCAACATAGCGAACAGGCTCGGCTGGAACTGATAGGCTTCGGACTCGGCCCGCGCCAGCAAGACGAAACCATCGGTGAGATCCAGCGCGCGACGCACCTGCCGCTCAATCTGTTCGAATAACGGCGAGTCCGCCCCGGCCTGATGGCGGTGAACATCGAGCAGGGCGAGGATCGCCGAATGCGGGGCACGCAAGTCGTGGGAAAGAAAGCGCAGCAATACCCCGCGTTGTTCCTCGGCGGCACGTTCGGCGCTGAGATCGGTGAGGCTGAGCAGCCAACCAATCGGCGTGTCTCCGTCCACCGGCAGCAGGGCGGCACGCTCCAGGCGCAGGCTGCGTTCCTTGTGATCGCGAAACTCCAACAGCGGAATGGCCGACAGTGACGGGCGCAACTCTGTGGACAACTCCGGGTAACCGAGGCTGGCCAGTTGATCGAGGACGTCGTCCCCCACCAGATTGTGATCGAATAGCTGGCGAGCCTTGCGATTGCCCAGCAGGATCTGGCCTTTGGGATCGCTGATCAGTGTGGCGACGGGCAAGTACTCCAGACCGTCGGCAATAAAGCGCCGGGTATCACGGGTGCGACTCATAGCCTGTTCCAGCGCCATGATCTGCCCCTGCAAGCGATCAGCACCGGTGAATTGCGAGCGACGGCGTTCGGGGAAAACCTTCGGCTCGCTGTCCAGTCGTGCCAGCTCCCAGCCGAAATAAGTCAGCACTACGCTCAGGCGCCGCCAGTTCCAGATCAGATAACCGAACAACATCCCCAACACGGCTGGCGTCGGCGACCACCAGCGGCGCGTTTCCGCTAAACCTGCACTGGTCAGCAACGCGCACGCCATGCTGATCAACGTGACCCAGAGCGCCCAGCGCGGGCGCCACAACAGCAGCCCAAGACTGCCGGCCACCAAGGCGACCGACAACAGGGCGCCTTTGGCGGCAGACGCATCGTGCAGGTTAATCTGCGCGCGATAAGACAGCAGCGCAGTCAGCGGCAACAGCACTAGACTTATCCACAACCATTCGCGCACCAACTGTCGAAACAATCGCTGCACCTGGCTCGGTTCACGGCTTTCACGCCGACGCTGATTGTTCATGGGGAAAAAGGGCAGGGCAGTGTGAATGGTTTCATGGGCCACAGGTCTGAGACGTAGACCCGAAGAATCATAGCGGACGTCGACCAACGGCGGGCCGCTTACTTTCACAGCTTGGGCCGAGCGACTATGGTTGTCCGCCAACTGCCCCAGCAACAAGGAATAACCGCGAATGCGCGTTGCGATTCTGGACGACGAACCCGCCGAACTGCGCCGGGTCGAGCAAACCCTGCAGCAAATGGCCGATGCCGGCGATCAGCCATGGTCGCTGCACAGCTTCGAGCGTGGCGAAGACTTGCTGCGCCAGTTGCGCCGGGAAACCTTCGACCTGTTGATCCTCGACTGGCAACTGCCAGACCTGACCGGCCTGGCCCTGCTGCGCTGGACTCGCGAACACATGGAAGCACCGCCGGCGGCGATCATGCTCACCAGTCGTGATGGCGAGAGCGATATCGTCCAGGCGTTGAATGCCGGGGCCGACGATTATGTAAGTAAACCGTTCCGCCCCAATGAACTGAAAGCCCGAGTCGCCGCAGTACTACGTCGGCATAGCCAGCCACGCAGCACGGCGACCGAAGTGCTGAGCTTCAATGACCTGACGTTTGATGATGCAGAGCTGACCGTTACCCGGGAGGGAAAGCCGATCGTCATGACCGAGCGTGAATATCGGCTGGCGCGGTGTCTGTTCAGCAATCTGGGCCGGCCGTTGTCACGGGATTATCTATATGAGCGGTTTTGGCCGCATGAAGAGATGGCGTCGTCGCGACCGCTGGATACGCATATCTACCGGTTGCGGAACAAGCTCGGGCTGACGGCGGATCGAGGGTGGCAGTTGCTGACGATTTATGGGTATGGGTATCGTTTAGAAAGTGTCGCATCTGCGGTCGAGTAGACCATTCCGAGCACATGCTCGGAATGGTTGACAGTGGCAAACCGGGAAAATAAAAAAAGGCCAACGCAATGCGTTGGCCTTTTTCGTTGCAGCTGATATGGATCAGAAATCCAGGTTCGAAACCGCCAGCGCATTGCTCTCGATGAAGTCACGGCGAGGTTCGACCGCATCACCCATCAGGGTGTTGAAGATCTGGTCTGCGCCAATGGCGTCTTCGATGGTGACTTTCAGCATGCGGCGCACGCTTGGGTCCATGGTGGTTTCCCACAGCTGATCCGGGTTCATTTCGCCCAGACCTTTGTATCGCTGAATGGTGTGGCGCTTGGTGCTTTCAGCCATCAGCCAGTCAAGGGCTTCCTTGAACTCGGTGACTGCCTTCTTGCGCTCGCCACGCTGGATGTACGCGCCGTCGTCGAGCAGGGTGCTCAGTTGAGCGCCAAGGGTGACGACGGTTTTGTAGTCGTTGCTGCCGAAGAAGTCGCGGTTGAAGGTGACGTAGTTCGACAGGCCGTGGGAGATCAGTTCGACCTCCGGCAGCCATACACCACGTTCACGGTCTTCACGCAGGCTGGCCTTGTAGACCAGACCGGACTTCTCGACGGTGCGCAGACGGACTTCGTACTGGGCCAGCCAGTCCTGCATCTTGGCGTGGTCGCCAAGCATTTCCAGGCTCACGGCCGGCAGGTAGATGAAGTGCTCGGTCAGCTCTTGCGGGTACAGGCGCGACAGGCGCTTGAGGGTCTTCATCACCATGCGGAAGTCGTTTACCAGACGCTCCAAAGCTTCACCGGAAATGCCTGGGGCCTCTTCGTTCAGGTGCAGGCTGGCATCTTCCAGAGCCGATTGCGTCATGTACTCTTCCATGGCGTCGTCGTCTTTGATGTATTGCTCTTGCTTGCCTTTTTTGACCTTGTACAGCGGCGGCTGGGCGATGTAGATGTAGCCGCGCTCGATCAGCTCCGGCAACTGACGGAAGAAGAAGGTCAGCAGCAGGGTACGGATGTGCGAACCGTCGACGTCAGCATCGGTCATGATGATGATGTTGTGATAACGCAGCTTGTCGATGTTGTATTCGTCGCGACCGATGCCGCAGCCCAGCGCGGTGATCAAGGTGCCCACTTCCTGGGAAGAGATCATCTTGTCGAAACGCGCTTTCTCGACGTTGAGGATCTTGCCCTTCAACGGCAGGATCGCCTGGGTCTTGCGGTTACGTCCCTGCTTGGCAGAGCCGCCCGCGGAGTCACCTTCCACGAGGTACAGTTCGGAGAGTGCCGGGTCTTTTTCCTGGCAGTCAGCGAGCTTGCCTGGCAGACCGGCAATGTCCAGCGCGCCTTTGCGGCGGGTCATCTCACGGGCCTTGCGCGCAGCTTCACGGGCACGGGCGGCGTCGATCATCTTGCCGACGACCAGCTTGGCTTCGTTCGGGTTTTCCAGGAGGAAGTCGGAGAAGTACTTGCCCATCTCCTGCTCGACCGCAGTCTTCACTTCGGAAGACACCAGCTTGTCTTTGGTCTGCGAGCTGAACTTCGGATCCGGCACTTTCACCGAAATGATCGCGGTCAGGCCTTCACGGGCATCGTCGCCGGTGGTGGCGACTTTGTGCTTCTTCGCCAGACCTTCCTGCTCGATGTAGTTGTTCAGGTTACGCGTCAGGGCCGAGCGGAAGCCCACCAGGTGGGTACCGCCGTCGCGCTGCGGAATGTTGTTGGTGAAGCACAACAGGTTCTCGTTGAAGCTGTCGTTCCACTGCAGGGCGATTTCCACGCCGATGCCGTCTTCACGCTGGATGTTGAAGTGGAACACCTGGTTGACCGCAGTCTTGTTGGTGTTCAGGTATTCAACGAACGCACGCAGGCCACCTTCGTATTTGAACAGCTCTTCCTTGCCGCTGCGCTCATCCTTGAGGACGATGCCGACACCGGAGTTGAGGAAGGACAGTTCACGAATGCGCTTGGCCAGGATGTCCCAGCTGAAGTGAATGTTCTTGAAGGTTTCGCTGGAAGCCTTGAAGTGGATCTGGGTACCGGTGGTTTCGCTGTCGCCAACGATGGCCATCGGTGCCTGAGGTACGCCGTGGACGTAGGTCTGTTCCCAGATCTTGCCGCTGCGGCGAACGGTCAGGACCAGTTCTTCGGACAGTGCGTTCACTACCGATACACCTACGCCGTGCAGACCGCCGGAGACCTTGTAGGAGTTGTCGTCGAACTTACCGCCAGCGTGGAGGACGGTCATGATGACCTCGGCGGCGGAAACGCCTTCCTCTTTGTGCACGTCTACCGGGATGCCACGGCCGTTGTCTTTAACGGTGATGGACTCATCCGGGTGGATGATGATGCTGATGTCGTCGCAGTGGCCGGCGAGGGCTTCGTCGATCGAGTTGTCGACCACCTCGAACACCATGTGGTGCAGACCGCTGCCATCGTCAGTGTCACCAATGTACATACCGGGACGTTTGCGTACGGCATCCAGGCCTTTCAGCACTTTAATGCTCGTTGAGTCGTACGTATTTTCTTCGCTCAATGCCTTCACTCCCGATGGTCGTGGGTCTGGGTGATACGGCCCTGTTCCACGTGGAACAGAGCGACTGGCGTTTCCGTCTGCCAGCCTTCCCTCAATAATTCGTGATCTACACAGGTGATGAACACCTGGCAGCGTAAGTCTTCCAGCAAACGGCACAGCGCGCGACGATGGCCCTCGTCCAGCTCGGACGGCAAGTCATCCACCAGATAAATACACTGACCGCGACGGGCCTGGCTGACCAAATGCCCTTGGGCAATCCGTAGTGCACAGACCACTAACTTCTGCTGACCCCGGGACAATATGTCCGCGGCGTTGTGAGCGCCCAATCTAAGACGCAAATCAGCCCGTTGCGGTCCGGCCTGGGTATGACCCATTTGCTGATCCCGTTGCACGGATCCAGCCAGTACGGCGCTCAATTCCCGGTCTTTGTCCCAGCCTCGGTAATAGCTGAGCGTCAAACCTTCAAGCTCAACCAGTTCGCTCAAGGTTTGTTCAAAGACTGGTTTCAAGGCTTTGATGTAGGCGCGGCGGTATTCATCGATTTCAGCGCTGGCCTGGCACAGTTCCCTGTCCCAAACCGCTTGCGAAACGGCGTCAAGTGTACCATGTCGCAGCCAAGAGTTTCTCTGGCGCAGGGCCTTCTGCAACCGCTGCCAGGTGGCCATAAAGCGCGGCTCGACGTGGAACACGCCCCAGTCGAGAAACTGTCGACGAATCTTCGGCGCACCTTCAAGCAAGCGGAAGCTGTCGGGGTTGATCAACTGCAGCGGCAGGATCTCCGCCAGCTGCGCAGCACTGCGGGCGTTCTGGCCGTCGATGCGGATCTGGAACTCGCCCTGACGATCGCGCGAGATCCCCAACGCACTGTGCCCACCCTCAGCCAATTCGACCTGACCGAACACGGTGCAGGCGAGTTGCTCGTACTGAATGACCGGCAACAGCCGCGTGCTACGAAACGAACGGGCAAGCCCCAGCAGATGAATGGCTTCCAGAACACTGGTTTTGCCGCTGCCGTTGGCGCCGTAAAGAATGTTGATGCGGGGGGAGGGGGAGAAGGTCACCGGGTGCAGATTGCGCACCGCGGTGACCGAAACACGACTTAAGGACATCCAGGGTCAGCTGATTACAGACGCATCGGCATGACAACGTAAGCCGAATCGTCGTTGTCGGACTCTTGCACCAATGCACTGCTGTTGGAGTCGGACAGGATCAGACGAACCTGCTCGGTGGTCATCACGCCCAGCACGTCGAGCAAATAGCTCACGTTGAAGCCGATTTCCAGAGAGCCGCCGTTGTATTCAACGCCCACTTCCTCTTCCGCTTCTTCCTGCTCCGGGTTGTTGGCCTGGATCTTCAACTGACCGCTGGCCAGTTGCAGACGGATACCACGGTACTTCTCGTTGGACAGAATCGCGGTACGGCTGAACGCTTCACGCAAGGCCTGGCGATCGCCCAATACCAGCTTGTCGCCGCCCTTTGGCAGAACGCGCTCGTAGTCCGGGAACTTGCCGTCAACCAGTTTCGAGGTGAAGGTGAATTCGCCGGTGGTGGCGCGGATGTGATGTTGACCCAGCACGATGCTGACATTGCCGTCCGGCTCGGTGAGCAGACGCGCCAGTTCCAGAATACCTTTGCGCGGCACGATCACCTGATGGCGATCTGGCTGGCCGATATCGGCCTTCATCGAGCACATGGCCAGACGGTGACCGTCGGTGGCCACAGCGCGGATGATGCCTTCGGACACTTCCAGCAGCATGCCATTGAGGTAATAACGCACGTCCTGCTGGGCCATGGCGAAGCTTGTGCGTTCGATCAGGCGACGCAGTTTGCTTTGTTCAAGACTGCAAGTCAGCGAGCCCGGACCTTCTTCAACGGTCGGGAAATCGTTGGCCGGCAGAGTCGACAGGGTGAAGCGGCTACGGCCAGCCTTCACCACCAGCTTCTGCTCGTCGACCTTGATGTCGATCAGCGCGTCGTTGGGCAGGCTTTTGCAGATATCCATCAGCTTGCGCGCAGGCACGGTGATGGAACCTGTTTCAGCCGGCTCTTCAAGTTGCACACGACCGACCAGCTCGACCTCGAGGTCGGTACCGGTCAGCGACAGTTGCTGGCCTTCGACAACCAGCAGCACGTTGGAGAGTACCGGCAAGGTCTGTCGGCGCTCGACGACGCCTGCGACCAGTTGCAGGGGTTTCAACAGGGCTTCGCGTTGAATGGTGAAATGCATGGTCTAGTCCCTTGCCTTAATAAGCTGCGCTGGTGTTCATCAAGTGGTCAGTGTACGCAGCAGGTTCTTGTAGTCCTCGCGGATGTCCGCGTCGGATTCCTTAAGTTCGTTGATCTTTCGACAGGCGTGCAACACCGTGGTGTGGTCGCGGCCGCCGAACACATCGCCGATTTCCGGCAGGCTGTGGTTGGTCAGTTCCTTGGACAAGGCCATGGCGACCTGACGCGGACGAGCCACCGAGCGCGAACGGCGCTTGGACAGCAGATCCGAGATCTTGATCTTGTAGTACTCGGCGACGGTGCGCTGAATGTTATCCACAGAGACCAGTTTGTCCTGCAACGCCAACAGGTCTTTCAGGGATTCGCGAATCAGCTCGATGGTGATGTCGCGGCCCATGAAGTGCGAGTGGGCGATCACGCGTTTCAGCGCACCTTCCAGCTCACGGACGTTGGAGCGAATGCGCTGGGCGATGAAGAACGCGGCGTCATGCGGTAACTCGACTTTGGCCTGGTCGGCCTTCTTCATCAAGATAGCCACGCGGGTTTCCAGTTCCGGCGGCTCGACGGCAACCGTCAGGCCCCAGCCGAAGCGGGATTTGAGGCGTTCTTCAAGGCCTTCGATTTCTTTCGGGTAGCGGTCACTGGTGAGAATGACCTGCTGGCCACCTTCAAGCAGGGCGTTGAAGGTGTGGAAAAACTCTTCCTGCGAGCGCTCTTTGCGGGCGAAGAACTGAATGTCGTCGATCAGCAAGGCATCCACCGAACGGTAGAAACGCTTGAACTCGTTGATCGCGTTCAGTTGCAGTGCCTTGACCATGTCGGCCACGAAACGCTCGGAATGCAGGTAAACGACCTTGGCATTCGGGTTCTTCTTTAATAGATGGTTACCCACCGCGTGCATCAAGTGGGTTTTACCCAGGCCGACGCCACCATAAAGGAACAGCGGGTTGTAACCGTGCTTGGGGTTGTCCGCCACTTGCCAGGCCGCCGCGCGGGCGAGCTGGTTGGATTTACCTTCGACGAAGTTTTCGAAGGTGAAGGTGCGGTTCAGGTAGCTGGTGTGCTTGAGCGCACCTTCGACCTGCACGGTGCGCTGTTCGGCGCGAACCGGGGCTTGCTGCGAAGCGGCACCGGACATCGGATCGAAACTATCGCGAGACGGTTCATCGCTGACTTCAGGGCTTTTCTGCGTCGAGCGCTTGGCCGTCGGTGCGGGCGTCTGCGTCTGCGTCGGTGCCTGCACGTTCGCAGGCGCGGCATTGACCTGAGCCTGGGAAACCTGAGCGGCGGCCAGCGGTGCATTCGGTGCGGCACGCGGTGCCGAGCTGCGCTTGCTGCCTATTAATAAGGAGAGCGCCGGCGCCGTGCCGTTGCCATGCTCATCCAGCAGTTCAAGGACGCGGCCCAGGTACTTTTCGTTGACCCAGTCCAGCACAAAACGGTTCGGTGCGTAGACGCGCAACTCGTCGCCTTCGGCTTCGACCTGTAGTGGACGGATCCAGGTGTTGAATTGTTGGGCAGGCAGCTCCTCGCGCAAAAGCTCCACGCACTGCTGCCAAAGTTCCACTGACACGGATATCCCCTAAGTTGAAAGCCGGTGAGGCAAAAACAAGCGGCCATTGTAGCGGCGAGCCGTCCACTTATCCACATGCAGGTTGCCCGGTGACCATGATTTATCAATGTGTTAACCGATGAAAAAGCGACCAACGGTGCGTGAATAAGCTCTGTGGATAACCGCCTCTAAGGGCACTGGACAACTGGGGGCTGAACTCGGTGGATAACCTGCCTGTGGATAACAGGCCTTTCCACACACAGGTTATCCGATAGCGCAGCACAGGCTGAACACGGTTTTCCACTGTAGTTGTCATTCTCTGTACATCAGGCGAAATATGGGCTGATAGCACTTATCCACAGAAGGAGGCATTCCTAGCTTTTATAAGCTTTACAGAAAAGCTTTAAATAATTCCCTTCTTTATTTTTATGTTTGGCAGACAGGCTTTCAGCCAGAGACAGCCCTGAGATCTATTTATAAGGAAACGCTGGTTGGAAATTGACCTGAAGGCTTGCTTTCTCTAGAATCCCCGGTCTCTTAAAACGGGGGCCATTCCGGCCCGTTGTGGACGAACCAGGTAACACGACATGAAACGTACTTTCCAACCAAGCACCATCAAACGCGCCCGTACCCACGGTTTCCGTGCTCGCATGGCTACCAAGAACGGCCGTGCTGTCCTGTCGCGTCGCCGCGCCAAAGGTCGTGCGCGTCTGGCAGTTTGATAATCCGGTACTGGAGGTGAGTCAGGACTTCAGTCGGGAAAAGCGTCTGCTTACTCCCCGGCATTTCAAGGCAGTCTTTGACTCCCCTACCGGCAAGGTTCCGGGGAAAAATCTCCTGCTCCTTGCACGCAACAACGATCTTGATCACCCCCGTCTCGGGCTGGTTATCGGGAAAAAGAGCGTAAAGCTCTCCGTTGAGCGCAATCGCCTCAAACGTTTGATGCGCGAATCGTTCCGTCTGCACCAGGATTCACTGGTCGGCTGGGACATCGTTATCGTCGCGCGCAAAGGTCTGGGCGATGTAGAAAACCCCGAATTGATTCAGCATTTCGGCAAGCTCTGGAAGCGTCTGGCACGCAGCAAGCCAGTTCCAGAAGTCAAAACCGAAACTGTAGGGGTAGACAGTCCAGATGCGTAAACTGGCCCTCGTTCCGATCCAGTTTTATCGCTATGCCATTAGTCCTTTGATGGCCAGTCACTGTCGTTTCTACCCCAGTTGTTCCTGCTACGCGTATGAAGCCATCGAAAATCATGGCCTTCTGCGCGGTGGCTGGCTGACCTTTCGTCGTTTAGGTCGCTGTCATCCGTGGAATCCCGGTGGTTATGACCCGGTTCCACCTATCCCTACCTCCCGTTCTTCTTCGATGGCCGAGTAATCATGGATATCAAACGCACGATCCTGATCGTCGCCCTGGCAATCGTGGCCTACGTTATGGTCCTTAAATGGAACCAGGACTATGGTCAGGCTGCCCTGCCGACTCAGAATGTTGCTTCCAGTACGACTACATCCGGTTTGCCGGACACCGCCACTGGCAATAATGCTGCCGCCAGTGACGATATTCCGCGCGCCGCTAGCGATACCAGCGCACCTGCCGAAACACCGGTAGCCGCCAGCAAGGATCTGATCCAGATCAAAACCGACGTGCTCGATCTGGCGATCGATCCACAAGGTGGTGATGTTGCTCAACTGACCTTGCCTTTGTATCCACGTCGTCAGGATCGTCCTGATGTGCCGTTCCAGCTGTTCGATAACGGCGGCGAACGTGTTTATCTGGCACAAAGCGGCCTGATCGGCACCAATGGCCCGGATGCAAATCCGGCCGGTCGTCCGGTCTACTCCTCGGAGAAGAAGACTTATCAACTGGCTGACGGTCAGGACCAACTGGTCGTCGACCTGAAATTCAGCAAGGACGGCGTCAACTACATCAAGCGTTTCACCCTGAAACGCGGCCTGTATGACGTAGCCGTTTCCTACATTGTGGATAACCAGAGCGCTCAGCCTTGGAACGGCGCAATGTTTGCTCAGTTGAAACGCGACAACAGCGCTGATCCTTCGTCCACAACCGCTACTGGCACCGCGACTTACCTGGGCGCCGCCCTGTGGACAAGTTCGGAGCCGTACAAGAAAGTGTCCATGAAGGACATGGACAAGGCGCAACTGAAGGAAACCGTCACCGGTGGTTGGGTAGCCTGGCTGCAACACTACTTTGTGACCGCGTGGATTCCGGCCAAGGGCGAAAACAACATCGTCCAGACCCGCAAAGACAGCAAAGGCAACTACATCATCGGTTACACCGGTCCTACACTGACCGCTGCTCCGGGTGCCAAAGTTGAAACCAGCGCTGTGCTGTACGCCGGTCCGAAAAGCCAGGCTGTACTGAAAGAGTTGTCCCCAGGTCTGGAACTGACCGTCGACTACGGCATTCTGTGGTTCATTGCCCAGCCAATCTTCTGGCTGCTGCAACACATCCACGCGATCGTTGGTAACTGGGGCTGGTCGATCATCTTCCTGACCATGCTGATCAAGGGTCTGTTCTTCCCTCTGTCGGCTGCCAGCTACAAATCGATGGCGCGCATGCGTGCCGTTGCGCCGAAACTGGCTGCTCTGAAAGAGCAACATGGCGATGACCGGCAGAAAATGTCGCAAGCCATGATGGAGCTGTACAAGAAAGAGAAGATCAATCCGCTAGGCGGCTGCTTGCCGATCCTCGTGCAGATGCCGGTTTTCCTTTCGCTGTACTGGGTTCTGCTGGAAAGCGTGGAAATGCGCCAGGCGCCGTTCATGCTGTGGATCACTGACCTGTCGATCAAGGATCCGTTCTTCATTCTGCCGATCATCATGGGCGCAACCATGTTCATCCAGCAGCAGCTGAACCCGACTCCGCCGGATCCGATGCAGGCGAAGGTCATGAAAATGATGCCAATCATCTTCACCTTCTTCTTCCTGTGGTTCCCTGCAGGTCTGGTGCTGTACTGGGTTGTGAACAACTGCCTGTCCATCACCCAACAGTGGTACATCACACGTAAGATCGAACGGGCTACCAAAGCAGCCGCTTGATTTACACTGTGGATAACCACTCAAAACGCCCCCTAGTGGGGCGTTTTGCTATCTGCCACTTTTGTCTGGATTCCGGTTTATGAGCACACCTCGTGAAACCATCGCCGCCGTCGCCACCGCTCAGGGTCGCGGCGGTGTGGGCATTGTTCGTATTTCCGGGCCGCTGGCCAGCGTTGCAGCCAAAGCTATAAGCGGCCGCGAGCTGAAACCGCGTTACGCCCATTACGGGCCATTTTTCAGTGATGACCAGCAAGTGCTCGATGAAGGTCTGGCGCTATATTTCCCGGGGCCAAACTCGTTCACAGGCGAAGACGTTCTGGAATTGCAGGGCCACGGTGGGCCGATCGTTCTGGACATGCTGCTCAAACGCTGCCTGGAACTGGGCTGCCGTCTGGCGCGTCCGGGTGAGTTCAGCGAACGCGCGTTCCTCAATGACAAACTCGACCTGGCCCAGGCCGAGGCGATTGCCGATTTGATCGAGGCGAGTTCTGCACAGGCGGCGCGCAATGCCCTGCGTTCTTTGCAAGGCGCGTTTTCCCAGCGTGTGCATAACTTGACCGAACAACTGATCGGCCTGCGCATCTACGTCGAAGCCGCCATCGACTTCCCGGAAGAAGAAATCGACTTCCTCGCCGATGGCCATGTGCTGAGCATGCTCGACAAAGTCCGTGATGAATTATCCACAGTATTGCGCGAAGCCGGGCAGGGCGCGTTGTTGCGCGATGGCATGACCGTGGTGATTGCCGGTCGTCCGAATGCCGGCAAGTCCAGCCTGTTGAATGCGTTAGCCGGTCGCGAAGCGGCGATCGTCACCGAGATTGCCGGCACCACCCGCGATATTTTGCGTGAACATATCCACATCGACGGTATGCCGTTGCACGTTGTGGATACCGCAGGTTTGCGTGATACCGAAGACCAGGTGGAAAAGATTGGCGTTGAACGCGCATTGAAAGCCATCGGCGAAGCGGATCGCGTCCTGCTGGTGGTCGATGCAACCGCTCCGGAAGCACTGGATCCGTTTGCCTTGTGGCCTGAATTCCTCGAAACCCGCCCGGATCCGGCCAAGGTTACGTTGATCCGTAACAAAGCAGACCTGACTGGTGAATCCATTTCCCTGGAAGTCAGTGAAGATAGCCACGTGACGATCAGTCTGAGCGCCAAATCTGCAGGTGATGGCCTGGAACTCCTGCGTGATCACCTCAAGGCCTGTATGGGCTACGAGCAGACTTCGGAAAGCAGCTTCAGTGCTCGTCGTCGCCATCTGGAAGCGTTGCGCCATGCCAGTGCAGCCCTTGAACACGGTCGTGCGCAACTGACTCTGGCGGGTGCGGGCGAGTTGCTGGCCGAAGACCTGCGTCAGGCTCAGCACTCTCTAGGGGAAATCACCGGGGCATTCAGCTCTGATGATCTGCTGGGACGGATCTTTTCCAGCTTCTGTATCGGTAAATAAACCCTCCGCTTTCCACAGACAGGTCCATTCGCGACCTGTCTGCGCCTCCTCTTTCTCAAACCTTTCTCCAGTGCCGGGCAGATTTCGTCTCCCTGAGCGGATTTCTCGCGCCTGTTATTTCTTCATTCACCGTATTTCTGTGGATTAAGCCCTGTGAATAACTGCCACTAAGGGCAGTTGATAACAGGGCCTGAAAACTGGACATAACCCCCTCTGTGGATAACCAACCCTTTAATCCACAGGCTTAAACCGGTTATCCAAGGCCCTCATTGGCACATGGTCACAGGGTTTTGAATCTCTGTACATATTGTATATAAAGGCCTGTATCAATCTATCCACAGAAAATGGCCTCAGTAGAAATAAACATAAAAACAAAGGTTTTATAAATTTCTCTCTTTTTTATTCTTTTAACCTCGAGTTCTCCACAGCTGGTTAAATTTTGTGCAAAGGGTTCTTTAGGAAGGGCGAAGTCCCTATACTTGTCGACCAGGTTCAGAAACCTGATCTCAAACTATTCCTGAATTACCTACTTAAGCAGGCACGAGGTGCGTGGTGGATTTCCCTTCCCGTTTTGAAGTGATCGTCATCGGCGGCGGTCATGCCGGTACCGAGGCAGCACTGGCCTCAGCACGTATGGGGGCAAAAACCCTGTTGCTGACGCATAACGTGGAAACCCTCGGTGCCATGAGTTGCAACCCGGCCATCGGTGGCATTGGCAAAAGCCATCTGGTCAAGGAAATCGATGCCCTCGGCGGCGCGATGGCCACCGCTACCGATTTGGGTGGCATTCAGTTTCGCGTGTTGAACAGCCGCAAAGGCCCGGCCGTACGGGCGACCCGTGCGCAAGCTGACCGGATTCTGTACAAAGCCGCTGTCCGCGAAATTCTGGAAAACCAGCCGAACCTGTGGATATTTCAACAAGCTGCTGACGACCTGATCGTCGAGCAGGAACAAGTCCGTGGTGTTGTCACGCAAATGGGTCTGCGTTTTCTCGCCGATTCCGTGGTGTTGACCACCGGTACGTTCCTCGGCGGACTTATCCACATCGGTTTGCAGAATTTTTCCGGCGGTCGTGCCGGTGATCCGCCGTCCATCGCACTGGCTCACCGTCTGCGTGAACTGCCGCTGCGTGTCGGTCGCCTGAAAACCGGCACACCGCCGCGTATCGACGGCAAGTCTGTGGATTTCTCGGTAATGACCGAGCAACCAGGCGATACGCCGATCCCGGTGATGTCGTTCATGGGTAACAAAGAACAGCATCCACGTCAGGTCAGTTGCTGGATTACTCACACCAACGCCCGCACCCACGAAATCATCGCGGCGAACCTCGACCGTTCGCCGATGTATTCCGCTGCCGGTGAGATCGAAGGCATTGGCCCGCGCTACTGCCCGTCGATCGAAGACAAGATCCACCGCTTTGCCGACAAGGAAAGCCATCAGGTGTTTATCGAACCGGAAGGTTTGACCACCCATGAGCTGTACCCGAACGGAATATCCACAAGCTTGCCTTTCGATGTGCAATTGCAGATCGTGCAATCGATTCGCGGCATGGAAAACGCGCACATCGTGCGTCCGGGTTATGCGATCGAGTACGACTACTTCGATCCGCGCGACCTGAAGTACAGCCTCGAAACCAAGGTCATCGGCGGTCTGTTCTTTGCCGGACAAATCAACGGCACCACCGGTTACGAAGAAGCTGGCGCCCAGGGTTTGCTGGCCGGGGCCAACGCGGCACTGCGCGCCAAGGGCAAAGAAGCCTGGTGTCCGCGTCGCGATGAAGCGTACATCGGTGTGTTGGTCGACGACCTGATCACCCTCGGTACCCAAGAGCCGTACCGCATGTTCACTTCCCGTGCCGAGTACCGCCTGATACTGCGCGAGGACAACGCCGACCTGCGTTTGACCGAAAAAGGTCGCGAGCTCGGATTGGTCGATGACGCACGTTGGGCAGCCTTCTGCAAGAAACGCGAAAGCATCGAACTCGAAGAACAGCGCCTGAAAAGCACTTGGGTTCGCCCGAATACGCAGCAGGGCGATGCGATCGCGGAAAAATTCGGCACGCCGCTGACCCACGAATACAACTTGCTCAACCTCTTGAGCCGCCCGGAAATCGACTACGCTGGTCTGGTCGAAGTGACCGGCAATGGCGCCGAAGATCCACAGGTCGCCGAACAGGTTGAGATCAAGACCAAATACGCCGGTTACATCGACCGTCAACAGGACGAAATCGCCCGTCTGCGCGCCAGTGAAGACACGAAATTGCCTGTGGATATCGATTACACCAACATTTCCGGTCTCTCCAAGGAGATCCAGAGCAAGCTCGGCGCGACTCGACCAGAGACGCTGGGCCAGGCTTCGCGGATCCCGGGTGTGACCCCGGCAGCGATTTCGCTGTTGATGATTCATTTGAAAAAACGCGGCGCGGGCCGTCAGTTGGAGCAAAGCGCTTGAGTTCTAAGGTCACTTCGCAACACGCCGAAGAGTTATCCACAGGAGCCCGCGAGCTCGGTGTCAACCTCACTGAAGCCCAGCATGAATTGCTGCTGGGTTATCTGGCCCTGTTGATCAAATGGAACCAGGCCTACAACCTGACTGCGGTGCGTGATCCGGACGAAATGGTTTCGCGTCACCTGCTCGATAGCCTGAGCGTGATGTCGTTCATCGAAAACGGCCGTTGGCTCGACGTCGGTAGCGGCGGCGGCATGCCGGGAATCCCGTTGGCGATCCTGTATCCGGACTCGCAAGTGACTTGTCTGGACAGCAACGGCAAGAAAACCCGCTTCCTGACCCAGGTCAAACTCGAACTTAAACTGGATAACCTGCAAGTTATCCACAGTCGTGTCGAAGCGTTCCAGCCTGCGCAGCCGTTCAACGGGATCATTTCCCGGGCGTTCAGCAGCATGGAAAACTTCACCAACTGGACTCGCCACTTAGGCGACGCCGATACACGCTGGCTGGCAATGAAGGGCGTTCATCCGGCCGATGAGCTGGTAGCATTGCCGGCAGACTTCAAACTCGATAGCGAACACGCCCTGGCCGTACCCGGTTGCCAAGGCCAACGCCATCTGCTGATACTGCGCCGCACGGCATGATTGGGAACACAAGCAAGAATGGCTAAGGTATTCGCGATAGCGAACCAAAAGGGTGGTGTGGGCAAGACCACCACCTGCATCAACCTCGCAGCATCCCTGGTCGCGACCAAGCGCCGGGTGCTGTTGATCGATCTCGATCCACAGGGCAACGCCACCATGGGTAGCGGTGTGGATAAACACGGCCTGGAAAACTCGGTCTACGACCTGCTGATCGGCGAATGTGATCTGGCTCAGGCCATGCACTATTCCGAACATGGCGGTTACCAACTGCTGCCGGCCAACCGCGATCTGACGGCGGCCGAAGTCGTGCTGCTGGAAATGCAGATGAAGGAAAGCCGTCTGCGCAGCGCGCTGGCGCCAATCCGCGAAAACTACGATTACATTCTGATCGACTGCCCGCCGTCGCTGTCGATGCTTACGCTGAACGCCTTGGTTGCTGCTGACGGGGTCATTATCCCCATGCAGTGCGAGTACTTTGCGCTCGAAGGTCTCAGCGACCTTGTGGATAACATCAAGCGCATCGCTGAACTGCTGAATCCGAACCTGAAAGTCGAAGGGTTGCTGCGGACCATGTATGACCCGCGCCTGAGCCTGATGAACGACGTTTCGGCGCAGCTCAAGGAACACTTCGGCGATCAGCTGTACGACACGGTGATCCCGCGCAACATCCGCCTGGCCGAAGCGCCGAGCTACGGCATGCCGGCGCTGGCCTACGACAAGCAATCGCGCGGCGCCCTGGCTTATCTGGCCCTGGCCGGCGAGATGGTTCGCCGTCAGCGCAAAAACTCACGCATCGCCGCCGCTCAGGCAACTTAAGGAATCCCCATGGCCGTCAAGAAACGAGGTCTCGGACGTGGACTGGATGCACTGCTGAGTGGTCCGACCGTCAGCGCGCTGGAAGAACAAGCGGCGCAAGCTGACACCCGCGAACTGCAGCACTTGCCGTTGGATCTGCTGCAGCGCGGCAAATACCAGCCGCGCCGCGACATGGATCCGCAGGCGCTGGAAGAACTGGCAGCGTCGATCAAGGCGCAAGGCGTCATGCAGCCGATCGTGGTGCGCCCGATTGGCGGTGGCCGCTTTGAGATCATCGCTGGTGAACGTCGCTGGCGCGCGAGTCAGCAAGCCGGGCAGGAAACCATCCCGGCGATGGTCCGCGATGTGCCGGATGAAACCGCAATCGCCATTGCGCTGATCGAGAACATCCAGCGCGAAGACCTCAACCCGATCGAAGAAGCGGTGGCCCTGCAGCGTTTGCAGCAGGAATTCCAGCTGACGCAGCAGCAGGTCGCCGAGGCTGTGGGTAAGTCCCGCGTCACTGTGGCTAACCTGTTGCGGCTTATTGCACTACCGGAAGTCATCAAGACCATGCTGTCCCATGGCGACCTGGAAATGGGGCATGCCCGTGCTTTGCTCGGTCTGCCGGACAATCAGCAGGTGGAAGGGGCGCGACATGTTGTCGCACGCGGTCTCACCGTGCGCCAAACTGAGGCACTGGTTCGCCAGTGGTTGAGTGGCAAACCGGAGCCTGTGGAAGCGACCAAACCCGACCCGGATATCGCCCGCCTTGAACAGCGTCTGGCCGAGCGCCTAGGCTCTGCGGTGCAGATTCGCCATGGGAAGAAGGGAAAGGGCCAGTTGGTGATCGGTTACAACTCTCTCGATGAGCTTCAAGGTGTGCTCGCACACATCCGCTGAAACATTTCCTCATGTAGCGCGCAGTCGGAAATCACTACCTGACAGTTGAATAGGGGCAGAACCGCCCCTATACTCTGCGCGCATTTTGTCGGCACAAATTATGCCAAGTTATTGAATTCTGGCAGCCGACCATTG
Organism: Pseudomonas sp. 29; assembly: GCF_002754355.1. NCBI lineage: Bacteria > Pseudomonadati > Pseudomonadota > Gammaproteobacteria > Pseudomonadales > Pseudomonadaceae > Pseudomonas > Pseudomonas sp. 29. Next base: position 2,887,101 of record NZ_PEEY01000001.1, on the reverse strand, counting down.
GAGAGCAAACGTGATGGAAACCCGCAAGCCAAACCGCCTGCCGTTCCATCGCCTGGCGGTTTTTCCGGTGTTAATGGCTCAATTTGTCATTTTGCTCATTGCCGCTTTGGCGCTCTGGCAATGGCACGGAGTCGTTGCCGGATACTCGGGACTTTGCGGAGGCCTGATAGCCTTGCTGCCCAATGTTTATTTCGCTCACAAGGCATTTCGGTTTTCCGGCGCCCGAGCAGCCCAGTCCATCGTCCGGTCTTTTTATGCCGGCGAGGCAGGCAAACTGATTTTGACGGCAGTGCTCTTTGCACTGGTGTTTGCAGGTGTGAAGCCACTGGCGCCGATAGCTGTATTCGGCGCGTTCGTGCTGACTCAGTCGGTCAGCTGGTTCGCTCCCCTGCTGATGAGAACAAGACTTTCGAGACCTTAGGGCGTTTGAGGCAACCATGGCAGAAACAACCGCTTCGGGCTATATCCAGCACCACTTGCAGAACCTGACCTTCGGTCAGCTACCTAACGGCGGCTGGGGCTTTGCCCATACCGCAGCAGAAGCCAAAGAAATGGGCTTCTGGGCTTTCCACGTCGATACCCTCGGCTGGTCGGTCGCGTTGGGTCTGATCTTCGTACTTCTTTTCCGCATGGCGGCAAAGAAAGCGACTTCGGGTCAGCCGGGTGCTTTGCAGAACTTCGTTGAAGTATTGGTCGAATTCGTCGATGGCAGCGTGAAAGACAGCTTCCATGGCCGTAGCCCGGTGATTGCACCGCTGGCACTGACCATCTTCGTCTGGGTGTTCCTGATGAACGCCGTCGACCTGGTACCGGTCGACTGGATTCCTCAGTTGGCCATCCTGATCACCGGCGACCACCACATCCCGTTCCGCGCCGTGTCGACTACCGACCCGAACGCGACTCTGGGCATGGCGTTCTCGGTTTTCGCATTGATCATTTTCTATAGCATCAAGGTCAAGGGCTTCGGCGGCTTCATCGGCGAACTGACCCTGCACCCGTTCGGCAGCAAGAACATCTTCGTTCAAGCCCTGCTGATCCCGGTGAACTTCCTGCTGGAATTCGTGACCCTGATCGCCAAGCCGATCTCTCTGGCTCTGCGTCTGTTCGGCAACATGTATGCCGGCGAGCTGGTGTTCATTCTGATCGCTGTGATGTTCGGCAGCGGCCTGCTCTGGCTGAGCGGCCTGGGCGTTGTTCTGCAGTGGGCGTGGGCTGTGTTCCACATCCTGATCATCACGCTGCAGGCGTTCATCTTCATGATGCTGACCATCGTCTACCTGTCGATGGCGCACGAAGAAAACCATTAAGGCCAGTCTCGACTAGTCTGATGTCCTTCCCGGTCAAACGGGAAGGGGCTCTTCACAGGGCACCTGAAACGATTTGTTTTACCGCTTTAATCTAAAAAACCTAAACCATACGACGTAAAAGTCGGGAGGAAAGATGGAAACTGTAGTTGGTCTAACCGCTATCGCTGTTGCACTGTTGATCGGCCTGGGCGCACTGGGTACCGCAATTGGTTTCGGCCTGCTGGGCGGCAAGTTCCTGGAAGGCGCAGCGCGTCAGCCAGAAATGGTTCCAATGCTGCAAGTTAAAATGTTCATCGTTGCCGGTCTGCTCGACGCCGTAACCATGATCGGTGTTGGTATCGCTCTGTTCTTCACCTTTGCGAACCCGTTCGTTGGTCAGATCGCTGGCTAATTACCCGGATTCTTCCGAGTAATTTGATGTGATGGACAACGTAACTGCGAGGTGTTGGCGTGAACATTAATGCGACCCTGATTGGCCAGTCCGTTGCGTTCCTGATTTTTGTACTGTTCTGCATGAAGTATGTATGGCCTCCGGTCATCGCTGCTCTGCACGAACGTCAAAAGAAGATCGCTGATGGTCTGGACGCTGCCAGCCGTGCAGCTCGCGACCTGGAGTTGGCCCAAGAAAAAGCGGGTCAGCAACTGCGCGAAGCGAAAGCTCAGGCAGCTGAAATCATCGAGCAAGCCAAGAAACGCGGTAACCAGATTGTCGAAGAGGCCGTTGAAAAGGCCCGTGTCGACGCTGACCGTGTGAAGGTTCAGGCTCAAGCCGAGATCGAACAGGAACTGAACAGTGTCAAAGACAAGCTGCGCGCCCAAGTGGGTTTGCTGGCTGTCGGCGGCGCCGAGAAGATCCTGGGTGCCACAATCGATCAAAACGCGCACGCAGAGCTGGTTAACCAACTGGCTGCTGAAATCTAAGCGAGGGCGATCATGGCAGAACTGACCACGTTGGCCCGACCTTACGCTAAGGCGGCCTTCGAGCACGCTCAGGCCCACCAGCAACTGGCCAATTGGTCAGCCATGCTCGGCCTGGCTGCAGCGGTGTCGCAAGACGACACCATGCAGCGCGTGCTCAAGGCCCCGCGACTGACGAGCGCAGAAAAGGCCGCCACGTTTATTGACGTGTGCGGCGACAAGTTTGATGCCAAGGCTCAGAACTTCATCAATGTCGTTGCCGAAAACGACCGTCTCCCGCTTCTGCCGGAGATAGCCGCTCTTTTCGACCTGTACAAGGCCGAACAAGAGAAGTCGGTAGACGTTGAAGTGACCAGTGCTTTTGCATTGAACCAAGAACAGCAAGACAAACTCGCCAAGGTTCTCAGTGCACGACTCAACCGGGAAGTGCGCCTGCAAGTTGCGGAGGATGCTGCCCTAATAGGTGGTGTCGTTATCCGCGCCGGCGACCTGGTTATCGATGGCTCGATTCGCGGCAAAATCGCGAAACTTGCCGAAGCATTGAAATCTTGAGTTTGAAGGGGCAGCAGAGCAATGCAGCAACTCAATCCTTCCGAAATAAGTGAAATTATCAAGGGCCGCATCGACAAGCTCGATGTGACCTCCCAAGCCCGTAACGAAGGCACTGTCGTCAGCGTATCTGACGGCATCGTGCGGATTCACGGTCTGGCCGACGTTATGTACGGCGAGATGATCGAGTTTCCGGGCGGCGTCTACGGTATGGCCCTCAACCTGGAGCAAGACTCCGTAGGTGCCGTTGTACTGGGCGCTTACCAGTCTCTGGCTGAAGGCATGAGCGCCAAGTGCACTGGCCGCATCCTCGAAGTTCCGGTTGGTAAGGAACTGCTGGGTCGCGTAGTCGACGCACTGGGTAACCCTGTTGACGGCAAAGGTCCACTGGGCAACACCGAGACCGACGCGGTCGAGAAAGTTGCACCGGGCGTGATCTGGCGTAAGTCGGTAGACCAGCCTGTACAGACTGGCTACAAGGCTGTCGATGCCATGATCCCTGTCGGCCGTGGCCAGCGTGAGCTGATCATCGGTGACCGTCAGATCGGTAAAACCGCTCTGGCGATCGACGCGATCATCAACCAGAAAGACAGCGGCATTTTCTGCGTCTACGTAGCTATCGGTCAGAAGCAATCGACCATCGCCAACGTGGTTCGCAAGCTGGAAGAAAACGGCGCCCTGGCCAACACGATCATCGTGGCTGCCAGTGCTTCGGAATCTCCTGCGCTGCAATTCCTGGCACCGTACTCCGGTTGCACCATGGGTGAATTCTTCCGCGACCGCGGTGAAGACGCGCTGATCGTTTATGACGATCTGTCCAAGCAAGCAGTGGCTTACCGCCAGATTTCCCTGCTGCTGCGCCGTCCACCAGGCCGTGAAGCATACCCAGGCGACGTGTTCTATCTCCACTCCCGTCTGCTGGAGCGCGCATCCCGCGTTTCGGAAGAATACGTAGAGAAGTTCACCAACGGCGCAGTGACCGGCAAAACCGGTTCCCTGACCGCACTGCCGATCATCGAAACCCAGGCTGGCGACGTTTCCGCGTTCGTTCCGACCAACGTGATTTCCATCACCGACGGTCAGATCTTCCTGGAATCGGCCATGTTCAACTCGGGCATCCGCCCTGCAGTGAACGCCGGTGTTTCGGTATCCCGTGTGGGTGGTGCCGCTCAGACCAAGATCATCAAGAAGCTCTCCGGTGGTATCCGTACCGCTCTGGCTCAGTACCGTGAACTGGCGGCATTCGCCCAGTTCGCTTCTGACCTGGACGAAGCGACCCGTAAGCAACTTGAGCATGGTCAGCGCGTTACCGAGCTGATGAAGCAGAAGCAATACGCACCAATGTCGATCGCTGACATGGCGCTGTCGCTGTATGCCGCTGAGCGTGGGTTCCTGACTGACATTGAAATCGCCAAGATCGGCAGCTTCGAACAAGCGCTGATTGCTTTCTTCAACCGCGATCACGCCGATTTGATGGCCAAGATCAACGTTAAAGGTGACTTCAATGACGAAATCGACGCTGGCATGAAAGCCGGTATCGAGAAGTTCAAGGCCACCCAAACCTGGTAAGCCGCAGCGGGAGCCGCGAGGCTCCCGCTTGCTAACCTGATAGGTGTTACATGGCAGGCGCAAAAGAGATTCGCAGTAAGATTGCGAGCATCAAAAGCACGCAAAAGATTACCAGCGCCATGGAAAAAGTGGCGGTCAGCAAAATGCGCAAGGCACAAATGCGCATGGCTGCTAGCCGTCCTTATGCGGAGCGTATCCGCCAGGTTATTGGGCATCTGGCCAACGCCAACCCGGAATACCGCCACCCGTTCATGATCGACCGCACTATCAAGCGTGTCGGTTATGTCGTGGTGAGCAGTGACCGTGGTCTGTGCGGCGGCTTGAATACCAACCTGTTCAAGGCCCTGGTCAAGGACATGGCGGTAAACCGCGAAAACGGCGTCGAGATTGATCTGTGTGTTGTTGGTAGCAAGGGTGCGGCCTTTTTCCGCAACTTCGGCGGTAACGTCGTTGCAGCTATCAGCCACTTGGGTGAAGAGCCGTCGATCAATGATCTGATCGGCAGCGTCAAGGTGATGCTGGATGCCTACCTGGACGGCCGTATTGACCGCCTGTCCGTGGTGTCCAACAAGTTCATCAACACCATGACGCAACAGCCTACCGTGGAGCAGTTGATTCCACTGGTGGCCACCCCGGATCAGGATCTCAAGCACCACTGGGACTATCTCTACGAACCGGATGCCAAAGAGCTGCTTGACGGCTTGATGGTCCGCTACGTTGAGTCGCAGGTCTACCAGGCGGTGGTCGAGAACAACGCGGCTGAACAAGCTGCGCGGATGATCGCGATGAAGAACGCTACCGACAACGCCGGTGATTTGATCAGCGATTTGCAGCTGATCTACAACAAGGCGCGTCAGGCTGCGATCACCCAAGAGATCTCGGAAATCGTCGGCGGCGCTGCCGCGGTTTAACGGTTCAAATATTCAGAGGATCCAGCTATGAGTAGCGGACGTATCGTTCAAATCATCGGCGCCGTTATCGACGTGGAATTTCCACGCGACAGCGTACCGAGCATCTACAACGCGCTGAAAGTAGTGAGCGCGGCTGAAACCACTCTGGAAGTTCAGCAACAGCTGGGCGACGGCGTGGTTCGCACCATTGCGATGGGTTCCACCGAGGGCTTGAAGCGCGGTCTGGAAGTTACCGACTCTGGCGCAGCCATCTCCGTACCGGTCGGTAAAGCGACCCTGGGCCGGATCATGGACGTCCTCGGTAACCCGATCGACGAAGCTGGCCCGATCGACACCGAAGAGCGTTGGGGCATTCACCGTCCAGCGCCTTCGTTCGCTGAACAGGCAGGCGGCAACGACCTGCTGGAAACCGGCATCAAGGTTATCGACCTGGTTTGCCCGTTTGCCAAAGGCGGTAAAGTCGGTCTGTTCGGTGGTGCCGGTGTAGGCAAAACCGTAAACATGATGGAACTGATCCGTAACATCGCCATCGAGCACAGCGGTTATTCCGTGTTCGCCGGTGTGGGTGAGCGTACTCGTGAGGGTAACGACTTCTACCACGAGATGAAGGACTCCAACGTTCTGGACAAAGTGGCACTGGTTTACGGTCAGATGAACGAGCCGCCGGGTAACCGTCTGCGCGTAGCACTGACCGGCCTGACCATGGCCGAGAAGTTCCGTGACGAAGGTAACGACGTTCTGCTGTTCGTCGACAACATCTATCGTTACACCCTGGCCGGTACTGAAGTATCCGCACTGCTGGGCCGTATGCCTTCGGCAGTAGGTTACCAGCCGACCCTGGCTGAAGAGATGGGCGTTCTGCAAGAACGTATCACTTCGACCAAGGAAGGTTCGATCACTTCGATCCAAGCGGTATACGTACCTGCGGATGACTTGACCGACCCGTCGCCAGCGACCACCTTCGCCCACTTGGACGCCACCGTCGTTCTGTCCCGTGACATCGCTTCCCTGGGTATCTACCCAGCGGTAGATCCACTGGATTCGACTTCGCGCCAGCTGGACCCGAACGTAATCGGCCAGGACCACTACGACACCGCTCGCGGCGTTCAGTACGTTCTGCAACGTTACAAAGAGCTGAAGGACATCATCGCGATCCTGGGTATGGACGAGCTGTCGGAAGCCGACAAGCAGTTGGTAAACCGTGCTCGTAAGATCCAGCGCTTCTTGTCGCAGCCGTTCTTCGTGGCTGAAGTCTTCACCGGTGCTTCGGGTAAATACGTTTCCCTGAAAGACACCATTGCTGGCTTCAAAGGCATCCTCAACGGTGACTACGACCACCTGCCAGAACAAGCGTTCTACATGGTTGGCGGCATCGAAGAAGCGATCGAGAAAGCCAAGAAACTGTAATCCCGGCGCCCGGCAACGGGCGCTAATTTAGGTTGAGGCAATCAGATGGCTATGACAGTCCATTGCGATATCGTCAGCGCGGAAGGGGAAATCTTTTCCGGCCTGGTCGAGATGGTGATTGCGCACGGTGCACTGGGTGATCTTGGTATCGCTCTGGGTCACGCGCCGCTGATCACTAATCTGAAGCCAGGTCCGATCCGCCTGATCAAGCAAGGCGGGGAAGCCGAGGTGTTCTACATCTCCGGTGGTTTCCTCGAGGTTCAGCCGAACATGGTCAAGGTACTTGCCGATACCGTGCAACGTGCTGCCGACCTGGATGAAGCCTCCGCTCAGCAAGCCGTTCAGGCTGCCGAGAAGGCATTGCATGAACGTGGCGCCGAGTTCGACTACGGAGCTGCGTCCGCGCGACTGGCCGAGGCTGCAGCTCAGCTGCGCACCGTCCAGCAGATCCGCAAGAAGTTTGGCGGTTAATCCGTCAGCCGCTTGTTGTGCGATTGATAAAAAAGGGTAGCCTCGGCTACCCTTTTTTCTTTTCCGATTTTTACAACCCGGTCGCAGTTGCTGACCACCCAGGATTGGTAGCCAGTCATGTCTCTTGAAATCGTTATCCTCGCGGCCGGTCAAGGCACGCGTATGCGCTCGGCCCTGCCGAAGGTGCTGCACCCGATTGCCGGCAACTCCATGCTGGGTCATGTTATCCACAGCGCTCGGCAACTCGATCCACAACGCATTCATGTGGTGATTGGTCATGGTGCCGACGTGGTGCGCGAGCGACTGGCTGCCGACGATCTGAATTTCGTCCTGCAGGACAAGCAACTCGGCACCGGCCACGCCACCGCTCAAGCGGTGCCGTTCATTACTGCCGACACCGTGCTGATCCTCTACGGGGACGTGCCGCTGATCGAAGTCGAAACCCTGCAGCGTCTGCTCAAGCATGTCGTGCCTGGACAGATGGGCTTGCTCACCGTCGAGCTGGATGACCCGACCGGTTACGGCCGCATCGTGCGCGATGCCGACGGTAAGGTGGCCGCGATCGTTGAGCACAAAGATGCCAGCGAAGCGCAACGCGCAATTACTGAAGGCAACACCGGCATTCTTGCTGTCCCGGCCAATCGTCTGGCTGACTGGATGAGCCGTCTGTCGAACAACAACGCTCAAGGCGAGTACTACCTGACCGACGTGATCGAGATGGCGGTCAATGATGGTCTGGTGGTCGCCACCGAGCAACCACACGACCCGATGGAAGTGCAGGGCGCCAATGACCGCAAGCAGCTGTCTGAGCTGGAGCGTCATTACCAGTTGCGCGCTGGTCGTCGGTTGATGGCGCAAGGCGTCACTTTGCGTGATCCGGCGCGCTTTGACGTGCGTGGTGAAGTGACCGTCGGTCGCGATGTGCTGATCGACATCAACGTGATCCTCGAAGGCAATGTGGTCATCGAAGATGACGTGGTGATCGGCCCGAACTGCGTGATCAAGGACAGCACCCTGCGCAAAGGCGTGGTCATCAAAGCCAACAGTCATATCGAAGGTGCCGTACTGGGCGAGGGCAGTGACGCCGGCCCGTTCGCGCGTCTGCGTCCAGGCACCGTGCTTGAAGCACGCGCGCATGTGGGTAACTTCGTTGAGCTGAAAAATGCCCGCATGGGCGAAGGCGCCAAGGCGGGACACCTGACTTATCTGGGCGATGCCGAGATCGGTGCGCGTACCAACATCGGCGCCGGCACCATCACTTGCAACTACGATGGCGCCAACAAGTGGAGAACCGTGCTGGGTGCAGATGTGTTCATCGGTTCCAATAATTCGCTGGTCGCGCCTGTGGATATCTCCGACGGTGCAACCACGGCGGCCGGCTCGACGATTACGCAGAATGTGGATAACGCGCAGTTGGCCGTGGGCCGAGCGCGGCAGAGAAATATCGACGGCTGGAAGCGGCCGGAGAAGATCAAGAAGAGCTGAGTTATCCACAGTTTCTTTTTAACGACGAAAATCCAATGTGGGAGCGAGCTTGCTCGCGAATGCCGTAGATCATTCAACATTGATGTTGACTGACACGATGCCTTCGCGAGCAAGCTCGCTCCCACATTTTTGTTTGTGTCGTTTTCAAAAAAGCCTTGCTGCCGCTTGACGATTTAGAGCCGATAGGTTTTGATTGCTTCCGTTATCTTTCGAAACGAAACTTAAGTCGCCATGTCGAAACGCAACACGCCGCAACGCCGTCACAACATCCTCGCCTTGCTCAACGAGCAGGGCGAAGTCAGTGTGGATGAACTGGCCAAGCGCTTCGAAACCTCGGAAGTTACGATCCGCAAGGATCTCGCCGCCCTGGAAAGCCACGGTCTGTTGCTGCGCCGCTACGGCGGGGCGATCACCATGCCGCAGGAACTGGTCGCGGAAACCGCGCAGAGCGTTTCCAAGTACAAACAGGCCATCGCCCGCGCGGCGGTGAAACGCATCCGCGAACACGCGCGGATCATCATCGACAGCGGCAGCACCACCGCCGCGATGATCCCCGAACTTGGCCAGCAGCCGGGTTTGGTGGTGATGACCAATTCCCTGCATGTCGCCAACGCCCTGAGTGAACTTGAGCACGAACCGGTGCTGTTGATGACCGGCGGCACCTGGGATCCGCATTCGGAATCCTTTCAGGGCCAGGTCGCCGAGCAGGTACTACGCTCTTACGACTTCGACCAGTTGTTCATTGGCGCCGACGGTATCGATCTGGTGCGCGGCACGACGACTTTCAATGAATTGCTGGGACTGAGCCGGGTCATGGCCGAGGTGGCGCGAGAAGTCATCGTCATGGTCGAGGCCGACAAGATCGGTCGCAAGATCCCCAATCTGGAACTGCCGTGGAGCAGCGTCCATACCCTCATTACCGATGATCGCCTGCCTATCGAAGCGCGCGATCAGATACAGGCCCGCGGTATCACCGTGATTTGCGCGGCTGTCAGTCAGGAGAAATAAGCATGTGTGGAATTGTCGGCGCAGTTGCTGAACGTAATATCACCGCCATCCTGCTCGAAGGCCTCAAGCGCCTTGAATACCGTGGCTATGACAGCGCCGGTGTCGCGGTCTTCACCAACGACGAAACCCTCGAGCGCATGCGTCGCCCGGGCAAGGTCAGTGAACTCGAAGCGGCGCTGGCCGAACACCCACTGGTGGGCCGTCTCGGCATTGCTCACACCCGTTGGGCCACCCACGGCGCTCCTTGCGAGCGTAACGCGCACCCGCATTTCTCCGGCGACATCGCGGTGGTGCACAACGGCATCATCGAAAACCACGAAGCCCTGCGTGAACAACTGAAAGCGCTGGGTTACGTGTTTACTTCGGACACCGACACCGAAGTCATTGCCCACCTGCTCAACCACAAGCTCAAGGACCAGCCAGACCTGAGCGTTGCGCTTAAAACGACGGTCAAGGAACTGCACGGTGCTTACGGTCTGGCCGTGATCAATGCCAAACAGCCGGATCGTCTGGTCGCCGCGCGCAGTGGCAGCCCGTTGGTGATCGGTCTGGGTCTGGGCGAGAATTTCCTCGCCTCTGACCAATTGGCCCTGCGTCAGGTCACGGACCGCTTCATGTACCTGGAAGAAGGCGATATCGCCGAAATTCGCCGCGATAACGTACAGATCTGGGACATCAACGGTAATGCCGTCGAGCGCCAGACCGTGCAGTACAGCGATGGTGCCGAAGCTGCCGACAAAGGTGAATACCGCCACTACATGCTCAAGGAAATCCACGAGCAACCGGCCGTTGTACAACGCACCCTCGAAGGTCGCCTGAGCAACGATCAGGTGCTGGTGCAAGCGTTCGGCCCACAAGCGGCCGAACTGTTCGCCAAAGTCCGCAACGTACAGATCGTCGCCTGTGGCACCAGCTATCACGCCGGCATGGTCGCGCGTTACTGGCTCGAAGAACTGGCCGGTATCCCGTGCCAGGTCGAAGTCGCCAGCGAATTCCGCTACCGCAAAGTGGTGGTGCAGCCGGACACCTTGTTCGTGACCATCTCGCAGTCCGGCGAAACCGCCGACACCCTGGCGGCGCTGCGCAATGCCAAGGAACTGGGCTTCCTCGCCAGCCTGGCCATCTGCAACGTTGGCATCAGCTCACTGGTGCGCGAATCCGACCTGACCCTGCTGACCCAGGCCGGCCGCGAAATCGGCGTCGCCTCGACTAAAGCCTTCACCACGCAATTGGTCGGCCTATTGCTGCTGACCCTGTCGCTGGGCCAAGTGCGCGGCACACTGGCCGACGGCGTCGAAGCACGTCTGGTCGAAGAACTGCGTCGCCTGCCAACCCGTCTCGGCGAAGCACTGGCCATGGACAGCACGGTGGAAAAAATCGCCGAGCTGTTCGCCGAGAAGAACCACACGCTATTTCTCGGTCGTGGTGCGCAATTCCCGGTAGCAATGGAAGGCGCCTTGAAACTCAAGGAAATCTCCTACATCCACGCCGAAGCCTACCCGGCCGGCGAGCTGAAACACGGCCCGCTGGCGCTTGTGGATAACGATATGCCGGTGGTCACTGTGGCGCCGAACAACGAACTGCTGGAAAAGCTCAAATCCAACCTGCAGGAAGTCCGCGCCCGTGGCGGTGAACTGATCGTGTTCGCCGATGAAAAAGCCGGGATGACCAACGGCGAAGGCACCCACGTGGTGCAGATGCCGCACATCCACGACATCCTCTCGCCGATCCTCTACACGATTCCGCTGCAGTTGCTGTCGTACTACGTTGCGGTGCTCAAGGGCACGGACGTCGATCAGCCACGTAACCTGGCGAAGTCGGTGACGGTGGAATAAGTTATCCACAGCTGACCTACGCGCAAAAATCGCAGCTTCGGCTGCGATTTTTGTATCTGACTCGAGAGGCACCATGGATCGCTTCCAGGAAATGCACATCTTCACCACCGTCGCCCAAGAGCAAGGCTTTTCCTCTGCCGCGCGGCGTCTGGGATTGTCGGCTGCCAGCGTCACGCGGGCGGTGGCGGCGCTGGAGCAACGCATCGGTACGCAGTTGTTGATCCGCACCACGCGCAGTGTGCATTTGAGCGAAGCCGGGCAGCGTTATCTGGAGGATTGCCGGAGGATCCTCGCCGAGGTGCAGGAGGCCGAAGATTCGGCAGCGGGCAGTCATGCCGAGCCGCGTGGGCAACTGACGGTCACAGCGCCGGTGTTGTTCGGTGATTTGTTTGTGACGCCGCTGATGGCGCGTTATCTGGCGCAGTATCCGGATGTCACGATCAATGCGGTACTGGTCGATCGGATCGTCAACATGGTCGAGGAGGGCATCGATGTGGCGGTGCGTATCGGTGATCTGCCGGACAGCAGTCAGCATGCTGTTCGCGTGGGTGAGGTGCGTAGGGTCGTTTGCGGCTCGCCGGACTACTTTGCCAAATATGGCCGACCGGCTCATCCCCACGCGTTGGCGGGCGCGCCAGTGGTGGCGACTTCAGCGATTAGCCAGCAACGCAGTTGGCCGTTTCTCGACGCGGGCGAACCGCTTAGCGTGCGTCCTGAGCCGCGTCTGATCGTGACCGCCAATCAGGCAGCGATTACCGCAGCCTGCATGGGGCTGGGCTTGACTCGGGTGCTGTCTTATCAAGTTGCCAGCAAAATCGCGACCGGTGAGCTGGAAATCGTCCTCGCTGAATTTGAACTGCCGACATTGCCGATCCATGTGGTTTATCAGGGCGGGCGCAAGGCGCCGGCGCGGATTCGCAGTTTTGTCGATTTCACCGCCAACGCTTTGCGCGAACATCCTGCTTTGAAAGGCGCTGCGTTATTGCACCCAATGAAATAATCGATTGCAGTTACTGGTTATTCTGTTGTTTTTGCGATCAGCGCAAGATGGCCTCCATCGGCGCTCTCATTCCCGCAGTGGCGCCCCTGTTCAGCGGAGTCGACCATGCAAGCGATCAAACTCTACAACTTTCCACGTTCCGGCCACGCCCACCGTGTCGAGCTGATGTTGTCCCTGCTGCAACTGCCGACCGAGCTGGTTTTCGTCGATCTGGCCAAGGGTGAGCACAAGCAGCCGGCGTATCTGGCGATCAACAGTTTTGGCCAAGTACCGGCGATTGATGACGGCGGCGTGGTGCTGGCCGACTCCAACGCGATTCTGGTGTACCTGGCGCAGAAATACGGCAACGGCCGTTGGTTGCCAACGGATCCTGTCGGCGCCGCACGTGTGCAGCGCTGGTTGTCGGCCGCAGCCGGACCTATCGCTTTCGGGCCCGCTGCAGCGCGACTGGTCACGGTGTTTGGCGCACAACTGAATGCGGACGAGGCAATCACCCGGGCGCATAACCTGCTCAAGGTGATGGACATCGAGTTGGGCAAAACCGCGTACCTGGCCGGCGACGAACCGACCATTGCCGACGTTTCTGCCTACAGTTACATCGCCCACGCACCGGAAGGCAACGTGTCGCTGGACGACTACGGCAACGTCCGCGCCTGGCTGGCGCGGGTTGAAGCCTTGCCTGGTTTCGTCGGCATGCCGCGTACGGTTGCCGGTCTGCAAACCACTGCCTGATTTTCGCAATCGACACTGCGCCGACGGTGCAGGGGAGAGGTCGTGATGGAACGTTCACCGTGGCACGCTGGCGAACAGCAATTGCAGGCCCATGTCGGCGTTGCCGATCGTATGGAAGCATTCGGGCGTAAGGTGATTCGCACCTGGATGCCGGATCAGCACCGTGAGTTCTATCAGCAACTGCCCTTCATGCTGTACGGCGCAGTCGATGCGCAGGGGATGCCGTGGGCCAGTGTGCTCGAAGGTGCGCCGGGGTTTGCCCGGTCGCCGGATCCCGAGCATTTGCATTTCGCCAGCCAGCCTGCTGCCGATGACCCGGCGCAACTGCGCAATGGCGAGCCGATCGGTTTGCTTGGCATCGAATTGCACACCCGCCGGCGCAATCGGCTCAACGGCCATGTCGGCAATCTAAGCGCTGATGGTTTTGACGTCAGCGTGGATCAGGCCTTCGGCAACTGCCCGCAGTACATTCAACTGCGGCAGTTTCAGCGGGTGCCGCTGACAGATCCGCAGACACGCCCGGCTGAGCATCTGAGCGGCCTCGATGATGCAGCCATAGCGCTGATCGCTGGCGCTGATACGTTTTTTGTCGCCAGTTATGTCGATGTCGACGGCCAGCGTGCGGTGGATGTTTCTCACCGGGGTGGCCAGGCCGGTTTCGTACGGGTGGAAGGCAATCGTCTGACCATCCCTGACTTTGCCGGCAACCTGCATTTCAACACCCTCGGCAATCTGCTGCTCAATCCCAAGGCCGGCTTGCTGTTCATCGACTTTTCCACAGGTGATCTGCTGCAACTCAGCGGGCGTACCGAGATCCTTCTCGATGACCCGCAGATCGAGGCCTTTCAAGGTGCGGAACGGCTGTGGACATTTGAGGTGGAAAAACTGGTGCGGCGTCCGGCAGCTCTGGCGTTGCGCTGGCGCTTCGAAGGCATGTCGCCGACCAGCCTGCTGACCGGTAATTGGGCCGAAGCCGACGCCCGTTTGCAGGCGCAGGCACTGGGTAATCAATGGCGGCCGCTGCGCGTGGCGAAGATCGAAGCGGAGAGCCGCCACATCCGCTCGATCTATCTGGAGCCGACCGACGGCGCCGGTTTGCCGGTGTTTCTCGCCGGCCAGCATCTGCCGCTGCGTTTTACCCTCGACGGTGAGGTACACATCCGCACCTACAGCCTTTCGAGTGCGCCATCGGATGGTTTCTACCGGATCAGCGTGAAGCGCGAAGGGCTGATCTCCTCGCACCTGCATGAGCAGATTCGCGTTGGTGATGTACTGGAGGCGCGGGCACCGCAAGGGCATTTCACTGTCGCGCCACTGGAGCACCGACCGTTGGTGCTGTTGGCGGCCGGAGTAGGCATCACGCCGTTGCTGTCGATGTTGCGTGAGGTGGTTTACCAAGGCTTACGCACTCGAGGGATTCGTCCGACATTGTTGCTGCAGAGTTCGCGCAGCCTCGCCGATCAGCCGTTTCGCAGGGAGCTGGATCGTCTGCTCGAAACCGCAGGCGATTCTGTACGAGTGCTGCGTCTGCTCAGCCAGCCGGAAGCCGATCTGCAAGAGGGCGAGGATTTCGATGTGCATGGGCGCATCGACGGCGCGGTGCTGAGGAACCTGCTGGAGGCCGAGGATTTCGACCAACTCGACTTTGTCCTCTGCGGTCCCGGTGGTTTTACCCAAGGGCTTTACGACACCCTGCGCGAACTGGATGTGCGCGACGCGCAGATTCACGCGGAAACCTTTGGCCCGTCGACGCTGAAACGTCAGGCCGATCCGGATGCGATCGTGATCGAGCAACCGCCCGCAGCGACCACTTCGGTGCCGGTGGTGTTTGAGCGCTCGGCGAAAGAGGCACGTTGGCAACCCGATGGCGGCAGTTTGCTGGAACTGGCAGAAAGTCGCGGACTACGCCCGGAGTTCAGTTGCCGTGGTGGGTCGTGCGGTACCTGCAAGACCCGGCTGGTCAGTGGCGCGGTGAATTATCCACAGGTGCCGGCGGATATTCCGGAAGCGGGGCATGTGCTGATTTGTTGCGCGGTTCCAGCGCAAAGCACGCAGCCACTGGTACTGGATCTGTAACCTGACCCTGTAGGAGTGAGCCTGCTCGCGATCGCGTCGGGTCAATCAACATCATTGTTGCTGACAGACCGCTATCGCGAGCAGGCTCACTCCTACAATGAATTTGTGTTGAATAGCATTATGCGTAAGACAGGGATTTCTCTTCCAGCAATTCCTGATACAGCTCTGTCCACTTGCGGCCCATGTCATCGGCTGTGAATAACTGCCGGTAACGCGCTTCGGCTTTCACCCCCATCGCGGCGGCGCGCACCGGGTCTTCCCACAGTGTGCGCATCGCCTCGCGAAACGCCTGTGGATGACTCGGAGGCACCACCAGCCCGGTTTCGTTGTGAATATTGATGTAGCTGGTGCCAGTGCCGATCTCGCTGGAGATCATCGGCTTGCCGTACATCGCGCCTTCCAGCAAAGAAATGCCGAACGCTTCCGAGCGCAGGTGCGAAGGGAAGACGATGGCGTAGCTCAGTTGCAGCAGTGCGACTTTGTCTTCGTCACCCAGGCGCCCGAGGAAATGAATGTTGCGCAGGCCCAGCGCCCGAGCCTGAGCGTGCAGTTCCAGTTCCAGAGGCCCGGCGCCGACAATGACCACGGGATAGTCCACGTCTTTCAGGGCCTCAAGCAGGATGTGCAGGCCTTTGTAGTAACGCATCACGCCGACAAACAGAAAAAACTTGTCCCCAACCCGCTGGCGCCAGCGATTCATTCGTTCGGTATCCGGCTGTGGATAACCGGCCTTGTTCAAACCGTAGGGAATCACTCGGGTCTTGTCCTGGAACTGCTGCAGCACATCGCTGGTGTGCAGGTAGTTCGGTGAAGCGGCAACGATGCGGTCGGCGCTGGCGAGGAAGCGATTCATCAACGGGCGATAGAGTTTGAGCAGGTGCTTTTGGCGAATGATGTCCGAATGGTAGGTCACCACGCTTGGTTTATTCATCGCACTGGCGAAATGCACCATGTCCATGAACGGCCACGGGAAGTGGTAATTGACCACGTCGGCCTCGGCGGCCAGCTCGCGAAACTGTTTGAACACACTCCAGGAAAAACCGGTGGAGGCGAATTGAATATCGAGTTTGGCCCGGTGCACTTCGTGCTGACCGAGTTGCACCACGGCCGGTGTCGGGTCAGCGCTCAATGTCAGCACCTGGCCATCGATGCCGTGCTGGGCGCCGCTCTCGCAGAGCTGGAAGATCACTTGCTCAATGCCGCCGACGGAGTCAGGCAGGTACGTCTTGAAAAAATGAAGAACTCGCATTCAACCTCCCATGGCCTGGCGGTAGGCACTGGCTGTGGCCTGTGCACAACGCTCCCAGGAAAAAAGCCGTGACTGCTGTAACCCGGCTTCTTGGCATGCCTGCCAATGCGCTTGATCGTCGATCAGTCGGCTCAGCGCGTCACGCAGGCCTTCTGCATCGTCAGCTTCAATATAGTTGCCCGCCGCGCCCGCGACTTCCGGCATCGCTGAAGAACGCGTGAGCACCACCGGTGTGCCGCTGGCCATGGCCTCCAATACCGGCAGACCAAAACCTTCATACAGTGATGGAAAAATCAGCGCCCGGGCGCCGGCCAGCAGTTGCGCGACCTGTTCATCGGGCAGATAACCGAGCAGGCACACGTGCCCGCTGGCCAGTGCCTGACGCAAGGGGTCGCTGAACTGTTCGCGCTCCCACCCGGCCATACCGACGATCAACAGCGGAAAGCGCTGGCGCACAGCCTCCGGCAACAGGGCATGGGCACGTAGGGCCAGGCCAAGATTCTTGCGCGGCTCCAGCGTACCCACACTCAGGAAATATTCCCGCGCCTCGACCGCGTGCGCCTTGAGCACCGCGTCAATGGTGCTCGCCTCGCGTGGATGAAAGCGCTCGGCGACGCCCAGTGGCGCCACCACAAAACGCTCGGCAGGCAGGCCGAAATAAGCTTGAGCTTCCTCAGCAATGGCTTGCGAGTCGGTGAGAATCACCTGCGCCTGTTGCACACCCTGAGCCAAGCGACGCTCGATTTCCTTGAGCCGCGCCGGGGGCTGGGTCTCGGGGAAATGCAGGTGTGTCAGGTCGTGGAGGGTGATTACGGTCGGGCCGTCGAAGGCCAGCGGCCACAGACTTGGCTCGTGATAGAGGTCGATACCTTGCGCGCGCCCCTGATCGAAGCGTTTCTGCTCCAACCAGCGGCGCGCCTGATAGGCACCGGGGATTTGCCGCAGCAGTGGCGTCAGACGCGAGTAACCGGGCATGGCCGCTTCCGGCAGCGCCGAACTCCAGCCCCAGCCATGGAATAACGTCACATCCATATCAGGCTCGCTGCGCAAGGCGTTGACCAGTTCGGCGACGTAGTGGCCGATGCCGGTACGCGGCGCCTGGAGAATTCGTGCGTTAAGGGCAATGCGCATGCAGCCTCGCTGGCGCCGCCGGCGCTTGCAGAACGTTACGCACGCTGCGTTCGGCCAGTTGCAGACTGGCTTCGCGCCAGCCGATCCACTGCCAGTCCGTGACGTCGCGAGCAGCGGGGAACTGGCCGCTGCGCTGGAATTGATTGATCAGGTCGGCAAGGCTTTGCGGATCCTGCAGATCAAAGTACGCCATGAACTCGCCGCCGATTTCACGGAACACCGCGATATCACTGCCCATCGCCGGCAAGCCACGCTGCATGGCTTCCACCAGGGGCAGACCAAAGCCTTCGACGAACGAGGGAAACACCAGCGCACTGGCATGGGCGTAGGCGTGTTCAAGGCTGGTGTCACTGAGGTCGTTGAACATGAACAGACGCTGGTTCAGCTCGGGATGATTGCGCACCCGGGCGAGGAGGGTGTCGCATTTCCAGCCGACCCGCCCGGCGATGCACAGCCGGGCCGTCGAGCCTGTGGCCCAGGCGCGCTCGAAGGCATCGAGCAGATACGCATGATTCTTGCGCGGCTCGATGGTGCTGACCATCAGGTAAACCGGGTCTGTTGTCGTGAACAATTGTCTTAGGCGTGGATCAACCGTGGCCTGGTCGTTGTGCAGATCCAGTTCGGAACCCAAGTGAAAGAAATCGAACCAGCGCTTATTGGACTGCTCGGCACCGATTCTGCGCTGCATCTCTTCATGCATTTGATCGCGCACCGTGGCGGAAATCGCCATGTAGCCATCCGCTGTGCGAGTGATCCAGTCGAACCATTCGCTGAAGACCTCGACCAGACGCGTATCGTAAAACTGTGGGTGAGTCAGCGGGATCAGGTCGTAGATCACCGCAATCATGCCGACGCCGTCGCGTTTCAGTCGCTCGACGTGGGCAAAAAAATCCGAGTGCCAGGATGAATCCAGCAGCACCAATTGATCGCCCGGCTGATGTTGCAGTGGTGAACAACGCTTGAGCAATTGCCTGCGGTTGATTCTTCGGATCAGGCGGATCGGCAGGCCGAATGCGGCGAAGATGGTGAGCCGGTATCCGACATACAAAATTCGTCGCGCCAGCTTCGAGGTGCATTGGGCGTCACGCCGCTGGTGCCATTGCCAGACGCGATGGGCGAGGCGCTCCAGGCGTCCACCGAAGGTTTCCAGCGCGTTGAAAAAAGGCGTATCGCACGCTGCCAATTGCAGGACGCGATAAAGTTCGCCATTGAGCACCACCACTGGCATGCACTCGACGCCTGCGGCGCTGGCAGGCAGTTGCTTGATGACGTTGCGCACCACACGCTGAATCCCCGAGTTGACCGTCGGGTTTTTGAATACATGGGTGCACTCCACCAGCAAGCGGGTCATGGTGTGCGCTCGACATGGCTGACTTCGGTGTCACGGCTGATCGTGGTCTGCGCGTTGAGCCATGCGCAACCGACGAAATCTTCTCGTCGATTGTTGATGACATGAAACACCAGACCGAGATCACGCCACTCGTAATTTCGATCCAGGTGCGAGTCCAGCCGCGACAGGCTCAGGGCCACGGAGTAGTTGCCTTTGCCCAGCCCCATGACAAACGCAAAGCGATAGCTGATGCGCTCGCCGGCCCGCAGGTTTTCCAGTGCCTGATGCTGGCGATGAGTGTTGATGCCGTACATGGGCTGGCCGAGGCGATCCTTGATCATGAACCCCAATACCAGCCGTTCGATGTCCTGACGCACTTCGACGTCAACCGCCAGTACCACTGGCTGACCGACTTCGGCGGCTTCGATCGAGCGTTCGGACTCGTCCAGCAGGCGCACCCGCAGAATGCCGGCTTCGCCAGTGCCCGACACCGTTTGCACCTGGCCGTCGCTGAGTATTTCCTGACGTACGGTCTGGCCTTCACGTTCAGCGAGCAAGGCGTTGTAGTAATCCATCACCGTTTCGGGCGTGTCGTGCATGGCCATGCGGCCACCCTCTAGCAGTATCGCCGAATCGCAGATCGATTGAATCGCCGAACGGTCATGGGACACGATCAGCAGGGTGGTGCCGGCCGCGCGGAAGCCGCGGATGCGTTCGAAGCTTTTATGCTGGAAATAGGCATCGCCCACGGACAACGCTTCGTCGACGATCAGAATATCGGGGCGGCGCGCGGTGGCGACGCTGAATGCCAGCCGCATCTGCATGCCACTGGAGTAGGTGCGCACCGGATGATCAATCGCCTCGCCGATTTCAGCAAAGCGCTCGATCTGCGGCATCAATGCATTGATTTCCTCCAGTTGCATACCGAGCAGTTGCCCGGCCATCACGGCGTTTTGCCGGCCAGTGAAGTCCGGGTGAAAGCCCATGCCCAGTTCCAGCAATGCGGCGACCCGACCCGATAGCTCAATGGTGCCGCAAGTCTGTCGGCTGGTGCCGGTAATCATCTTCAGGAGCGTACTCTTGCCCGCGCCATTGGCCCCGACGATGCCCACGGCCTGGCCGGCCGGGATCTCGAATGTCAGGTCCTTGAGTACCCAATGCTGGCGGTGACGCAGTGCTGAAAAAGGAATCAGCCATTCAGCCAGGCGACTCCAGCGGCTGGGGTATTGCTTATAGGCTTTGCCCAGCCCGGTGACACGGATATGTCCCATCAGAGTTCATCCACCATTTCACCAACCCGTTGACGGAACAGGCGCAGGCCGATGGCGCAGAACACTGCGCCGATCACGAATGTCGGCAGCAGTGAGCTCCAGAGTGGCCATTGGCCGTAGAGGAACAGATTCTGGTAGCTGGCGATCAGGTTGGTCAGCGGGTTGTATTGCAGCAGGCTCTGCAACCACTCCGGCAAGATGGAGATGGGATAGACGATCGGCGTCAGCCAGAACCAGAATTGCAGACAGATACCGAAGAGCTGCCCGACATCACGGAAGAACACATTGAGTACGCCCAGCACCATACCGAGTCCGGCGCAGAGCATCATTTGCAGGGCCACCAGCGGCACCAGCGCCATCAGGGCCATGCCCGGCCAGCGTCCGGTGACGAGCAGGAAACCGAGAAACAAGCCGATGATGATGGCGAAATTTATCCCGGCATTGATCAACACGATCACCGGCAGGCAGACCCTCGGGAAACTTATTTTCTTCAGCAGGTTGGCGTTGTCCAGAAACATGTTCTGGCTGCGCAGGGTGATTTCCGAAAACAGCCCCCACGTCAGCAGGCCGGCGCACAGGTAAATGCTGTAGGCCATGCCGTCATCCACACCGGGCAAGCGGGCGCGCATGATGTGAGAAAAGATCACGGTGTACACGATGATCATCGACAGCGGATTGAAGATCGGCCACAGGGCGCCGAACAGCGAATTGCGATAACGCGCTTGAAACTCTCGTTGTACGCTGCCGAGGATGAAACCCCGGTATTCATGCAGCGAGCGGAACAGGGAAAGCAGCATCTAAACCGTCCTGCCGTACTGGTCTTCGAAGCGGACGATATCGTCCTCTCCCAGGTATTCACCGCTTTGCACCTCGATGATCACCAGATCGATCACCCCGGGGTTTTCCAGGCGATGCTTGTGGCCGGCGGCGATGAAGGTCGATTCGTTCTTGGCTACCAGCGTCGTACCGCTGCCATTGTTGGTGACCTTGGCCATGCCTTCGACCACTACCCAGTGTTCATTGCGGTGATGGTGCATTTGCAGCGACAACTTGCCGCCAGGCTTGACCACGATGCGTTTGATCTTGAATCGCGGGCCTTCCTCGAGCACGGTGTAGGTGCCCCACGGACGGCTGACGGTGCGATGCAGGCGATAGGCTTCGTGGGATTTGTCCTTGAGTTGCTTGGCCACGCGGCGCACATCCTGCGCACGGTCGGCGTGGGCTACCAGCACGGCGTCAGCAGTATCGACCACGATCAGGTTATCCACACCCACTGTTGCTACCAGCCGGCCATCGCTCTGGACAAAGTTGTTATGGCTGTCGATAAAGATCGCTTCACCGCTGGCGCGGTTGTTGTCGGCGTCGGCCGGTACCAGGGCCGCGACGGCGCCCCACGAACCGATGTCGCTCCAGTCGAAACCGGCGGGCACGACCACCACTTTTTCCGAGCGCTCCATCAGTGCGTAATCGATGGAAATGTCGGTGATTTCAGCAAACAGCGCCGGTGAAAGCTCCTGTTGCAGGCAGCCGACGGTTTCGATCGGCGCACTGGCGGCCATACAGACGCGGGTCTGCTCCAGCAGTTCAGGCGCATGTAATTGCAGTTCGGCAATCACGCTGGCAGTGGTGAAGCAGAACATTCCCGAGTTCCACAGGAAGTTGCCGCTTTCCAGGTAATGGGTCGCGGTTTGCAGGTCGGGTTTCTCGACGAAACGCTGCACTTTCGCCGCGCCTTTGGCATCCAGCGGGGCACCGGTTTCGATGTAGCCGAAGCCGGTTTCCGGCGCCGTCGGAATCACACCGAAGGTCACCAGATAACCGTCTTTGGCCAGATTGACCGCGTGCTCGACCGCCGTCTTCAGCGCGTCCTGATTTACGATCAAATGATCGGCGGGCATCACCACCATGATCGCGTCGTCACCGTGCAGTGCTTGCAGCGACAACGCGGCAGCAGCAATGGCCGGCGCGGTGTTGCGCCCGCTCGGCTCCAGCAGGAAATGCCCGCGATGACGCGAGACATGGGCGGCGCAATAATGATCCTTGCTCTGGAAGTAGTACTCGCGGTTGGTCACCGTGACGATGTCGCCCCAGCCGTCGAGCAACGCTGCCGCACGCTGATAGGTCTTGCCCAGCAGCGATTGGCCGTCGGGCAGATTCATGAACGGTTTCGGATGGCCCTCGCGGGACACCGGCCACAAACGGGTGCCGGCACCGCCGGACAAAATCACGGGAATCAGCATGGCCTACTCCTTGGCGACGCGTTTCATGTCCGCATCCATCATCATGCGGATCAAGGTATCCAGGTCTGTTTTCGGCTTCCAGCCCAGCACGCGCTGAGCCTTGGCCGGATTGCCGAGCAGCACTTCAACTTCGGCGGGGCGGAAGAACGCCGGGTCGATCTTCACGTAATCGCGGTAGTTGAGGCCGACGTGATCGAAGGCGATGCGGCACATTTCCCGCACGGTGGTGGTGACACCGGTGGCCACCACGAAGTCGTCAGGTTTGTCCTGTTGCAGCATCAGCCACATGGCTTCGACGTAATCACCGGCAAACCCCCAATCGCGTTTCGCATCGATGTTGCCCAGGGCCAGCTCCTGCTGTTTGCCTTGCTTGATGCGTGCGGCGGCATCGGTGACCTTGCGTGTGACGAACTCGATGCCGCGCAGCGGCGATTCGTGGTTGAAGAGGATGCCGCTGTTGGCGTGCAGGTTGAAACTTTCGCGGTAGTTGACGGTGATCCAGTGACCGTAGAGTTTGGCCACTCCGTAAGGGCTGCGCGGATAGAACGGCGTGTTTTCATCCTGTTGCTCGGCCTGGATCAGACCGAACATTTCGCTGGTCGAGGCTTGATAGAACCGGGTGTGCGGGCTGAACTGGCGGATCGCTTCGAGCAGGTGGGTAACGCCCAGGCCATCGACGATGCCGGTGGTCACCGGTTGACTCCACGACGCGGCGACAAAGCTCTGCGCGGCGAGGTTATAGACCTCGTCCGGCGCTGATTGAATGACTGCTCGCTGTACCGAACAGGCATCGGCCATGTCACCGTCCAAATAGACGATGTCGGCTTCGACGCCCATTTCGCGCAGACGCCAGCGCGAGTCGCTGCTGCGTCGTGCAACGAGGCCGTGAACCTTATAGCCCTTGTCGAGCAGCAACTTGGCCAGATACGCGCCGTCCTGGCCGGTGATCCCTGTGATGAGTGCACTTTTTGTCATTCTTGTCGTACTCGCGTCTCCCAGTCGGACAGGATCGTCCGCAGGGATTGTTGTGTGGTGATGGCTGGCGACCATCCGGTGGCTTTGGCCAGTTTTGCGTGGCTGCCGCAAACGCGACGCTGATCGGCGCGGCGTATGCGCGCGGGGTCTTGCACCAGTTGCATCTCCACTTCGGCCAGGTCGCCGAGTTGCTCGATCAGGCTGCGGATGCTTTGCTCACGACCCGAGCAGATGTTGTAGACCTGGCCGGGTGTGCCTTTTTCCAGCAGCGCGAGATAGGCCGAGATCACATCGCCGACATCGAGAAAATCTCGCGTCACGTCGATATCGCCGACTTCAAGTTGCGGTGCTTGACGGCCCTGTTTGATGCGACTTATCTGGCGGGCGGCACTGGCGATGACAAAGCTGTCTTTCTGGCCGCTGCCGATGTGGTTGAACGGACGCGCCACCAACACCGGCCAGCCTTCACTCAGGCCCCATTGGAGGCTGAGAAATTCGGCCGAGAGCTTGCTCACTGCGTAAGGATTGCGCGGGCAGGGCGCCTGTTGTTCGGTGATGGGCAGATCGCTTTCGCCAACCTGGCCGTAAACGTCACCGGAGCTGACATACAGGAAAGTGCCGGCAAAGCCGCGTGTCTTGAGGGCTTGCAGCAGATTGAGCGTACCGAGCAGATTGATCTCGAGTGTGCGTGCCGGATCGCGGAAAGCTTCGGGGACGAAAGTCTGCCCGGCTAGATGAATGACTGCATCAGGCAGTTGCGGCCACAGATCGGTGAGGCTGCTCGCATCGGTGAGGTCGTAAGGCAAAGCGGCAGGCAGCAGCTCCCACGACGAATCCGGCAATGCCAGACGCGACTGAATATGGTGTCCCACGAATCCACTGAGACCCGTGACGAACAGACGCTTTTTCAAACAGCGACCCCTTGGTCTTGAACTTGCGCCACTTTCCCACAGGCTTTGAAGGAAGGTCTGTCAGAACAGTAGAAAAACTGCTTTTAAGAAAGGCGAAGTCAGTTGTTGTAGTTGTTTGTTGCCAATCTGTGCCAAATGCTCGGCAATTTCAACAGGCCAAACCGTGACCGGTCAGTTCTCGTTAGCGTAGTCCGGTTTATTCTCGCCGGGCGGTTCACGAACCCTTCGCGGATGTGTTTAGAATGCGCCTTGTCACGATTGGCCGGGCTCGTCGGCATCGTCGTGAAAAAAGGTGAAACTGACCACTAAAACAAGAACAAGACGGGACCGAAGACGGAGGACGGATATTGATCCGATCCAACGCTTTGCCGTCATAGTGTGAGGCTGCCGGGATGGCAGTTTCATTGTGGAATGCCATGAATTTCATTCTTTATTCGGACATCAACGACAGTTCAATCAGCCAGAATCTTGGGCATCCCGATGCCAGTCACTACTTTGTGCTGAAGGCCTATGTGCCGTTGCTCGAAACGCTCGGGCGAGTGCACGTGGTCAGTGCTGTGACAGAGGTAGATCCGCTCTACCGACAGTTGCTCGCCGCTGGCCAGGAGAGTGTTTTCCTCTCGTTCACCCGGCCGCAGAAAACCCTGACCGATCTCCAATGCCCGACCGTTTGTGTTGTGACGTGGGAGTACGACTCCATCCCCAACGAGCAGTGGGGCAACGATCCACGCCAGGACTGGACGCGCATGCTGGCCAAACATGGCCGCGTGATCACACTGTCCAGCTACACCGCCCGAGCGATCCAGCGCACCATGGGCGAAGACTTTCCGGTGTTGGTCTTGCCAGCCCCGCTGTGGGAGCACTTTGCAGCGATTCGTGAGCAACACGTCAGCGCGCCGGTCAATGCGGGTACGACATTGACGGTCAAAGGTTGCATCTTTGATTCTCGCCAGATGAACCTGCATCCGGATAATCTGCTGCCCGAGCCGCTGACCCCCGAAGAGCTGGCCGAAATCGAGGCACAGCTGGAGGCCTTGCGTCCACCACCGCTGACCTTGAAGCGGCGCTTTGTCATTGCCCGACATTTCCTGCGGTTGTGGTTGCTGAATCTGGGCCACGAGCAGGAGCCGCCAGTGCCACGCGTGAGGTTTCTGCAGAACTGGTACTGGGAAGGGATTCGCGATCTGGTTCCAGAGACTTTGCATGACTGGCTCGGCAAACGTCTGCCAAACATCGCAGGCCCACAGCCTTTACCGGTAGCCGTCCAACCGCCACCCCGAGATATGCCGGACAGTTCATTAACGGTGCAAACCCGTGTGGACGGTGTGGTCTACGTGACGGTGTTCCGCCCCGATGACGGGCGCAAGAACTGGCTACAGATCCTGACGGCCTTTTGCGCAGCGTTTCGTGACACCCCCGACGCCACACTGGTGATGAAATTTACCCAGAGTGATCTGGCGGCGGTGTACGCACACTTGATGACACCGCTGGCGCAACTGGCGCCGTTCTCCTGCCGTGTCGTGATGATTCAGGGCTATCTGGATGATGCTGAATACGCGCGGCTGTACCAAGCGGCGAGTTTTTACGTCAACGCTTCGCACTGCGAAGGCTTGTGCTTGCCGCTGATGGAGTTCATGGCGTGCGGCAAACCGGTGATCGCTCCCGATCACTCGGCGATGCAGGATTATATCGATGAGTCTGTGGCGTTCGTGGTCGGCTCCAGCGTAGAGGCGTGCACATGGCCCCATGACCCGCGAATGCTGTTTCGCGCACAACGGCATCGACCGGACTGGGGGTCATTGAAGACGGCCTACGAAAACAGCTATCGGATGGCCAAGACACAACCCCAGGAGTATCAGCGCATGTCGCTGGCGGCGATCGAACGCATGCACGATTACTGCGCGCAACCGGCGTTGCAAAAGCGTGTCGCCGATTTTTTCGGGTTGGCATCACCGGTCGACAACGTTGCCCCGATTACGGATAACGCCTCATGCTGATCATCATCCATTCGGAAACCAACCAGCACACCATCAGCCGCAACCTCGGGCGTTCCGAGTACAGCTATTACTTCGTACTCAAGGAGTATCGACCGGTGCTGGAGCGGCTCGGGCGGGTGATCGAGGTCCTGGACCCGAACACTGAAGTCGATGCGCTGTATGCAGATTGCCAGTCCCGAGGCGAGCCTTGTGTATTTCTGTCGTTCTCGCCTCCGCACCGCACCCCGGTGCATCTGGCCTGCCCGACGTTGCCGGTATTCGCCTGGGAATTCAGCACCATCCCCAACGAGCCGTTTGCCGGCGATCCGTTGAACGACTGGCGTACGGTACTCAACGCCTGCGGTGCGGCGATCACCCATTCCAGTTACACGGTCGATGCGGTGCGCGAAGCGATGAGCGTCGGTTACCCGATTGTTGCCGTACCCGCCCCGGTCTGGGATCGATTCGCCGCGCGTGGCGTTCAGTTGCAGGGGCAACCTGTGGTCGATTCGGTACGACTGACGATCAGAGGGCTGGTGGTCGACAGTCGCGAAGTCGATCTGGATGCCTTCGGCCCGGTGCATTTGCGCAGTGGCCCGGGCATCGATTTCCTGGCGCCTGTCACCGAGCAGACGTTGTTGCTTGAAGGCGTGGTCTACACCTCGGTGTTCAACCCGCGCGATGGCCGCAAGAACTGGGAGGACATGATCAGCGCATTCTGCGCGACGTTCCGTGAGACTGATGACGCGACACTGGTGCTCAAACTCACTCACCACGATGCCGAAGAAGCACTCACCGACATCCTTCATCATCTGTACAAAAACCAGCCTTATCGCTGCCGCGTCGTATTGGTCTATGGCTATCTGGCGGACGCGGATTACGAGCGGCTGGTGCAGGCGACGCGCTACGTGGTCAATACGTCCTACGGCGAAGGCCAGTGCCTGCCGCTGATGGAATTCATGTCTTGCGGCAAGCCGGCCGTGGCGCCGTGCACGACGGCGATGATCGATTATCTGAACGCCGATAACGCGTTCCTGATCGAGGCGACCGAGGAGTTTACGGCCTGGCCGCACGATCCGCGCTCGGCCTACCGGACCCTGCGCTACGCGGCCAATTGGGCGTCGATTTGCGCGGCCTACCGAGCCAGCTACGCGGTGGCCAAAAACGATCCGCAGCGTTACGCGCACCTGTCGGCGCAAGCCGTGGAGAGTCTGCGAGGGTTTTGCAGTCAGGCTGTGGCTGAACAGCGCTTGCAGGCATTTTTTGCGCAACTGTTCGAGCGCCGCGCTGAACTTGCCATGGAGGCTGCCGGAGCATGATACGTCGATTGTTCCAGCGATTTTTAGCCGAACCGCAAGCGCCGCAAGCCGTTGAACCCGTCGACGAACTCGTGGTTGATCCGACACCTGAATCCGAACCGGAACCTTTGTTCACCTGGTCGCCGCGCGACGTCGGTTTGCGTGATGCGGTTCTGGACGGCTGGTTTCTCAATGACAGCGGCGAATTGCTCAAGGGCTTCGCCATAACGCCTGAAGACACCTTGCTCGATGTCGGTTGTGGCGAGGGTGCCGCGACGTTGTTTGCGGTACGTCAGGGCGCATCGGTGATCTTTACCGACAGTGAGCACGACAAAGTGAGCGAGCTGGCGCGTCAGGTTGAAGCCAAGAGTTCCAGGCCGAGTCTGGGGCTGGTCAGTAACAGCTTGCCCTTGCCTCTGGCGGACGGTTGCGCGAGCCGAGTGGTGTGTATGGAGGTGTTGGAGCACGTCGACGAGCCCGAGCCGTTCATGGCCGAACTGGCGCGTATGGGGCGGCCCGGTGCGTTGTATCTGCTCAGCGTGCCGGCACCGGTTGGCGAGCATCTGCAGAAAGGTATCGCCCCCGCGAGTTATTACCAGTCTCCCAATCATGTACAGATTTTCACCCCGGAGCGCTTCGAGGCGATGGTCGAGGATGCCGGATTGGTCATCGAACATCGGCAAGCCACCGGGTTCTTCTGGGTGATGGGGATGATTTTTTTCTGGGCCAGCGAAAAGGCTGCCGGCAAGGATCCGGGCGGTGCGGTGCGCGATCGCATTCATGCACCGTTCCCGCATTTGATGGGCGGGTGGGCGAGGACCTGGGAAGAGATGCTTGACCGGCCCGACGGGCTTGCGATCAAACAGGTACTCGACCAGTTCATGCCCAAGAGCCAGGTGATCATTGCCCGTAAACCACTCGATGCGGGGGAGCCGGATGGGCAGTAAGCGAATCATGGACATCGAGGTGCTGCGCGCCATTGCAGTGCTTGGTGTGTTGTTTCATCACTTGCCTGCTCTGTTCAGAGACCCCGTGCCGCTGCTCGAATCCAGTCGTGCCTGGTTTGGACTGTGGTGGGGGGTGGATCTTTTTTTTGCGATTTCCGGATTTGTCATCGCCCGCAGTCTGATTCCTGCGCTGCGCAGTTGCAGCAATCGTCAGGAGTACTGGGAGCAAACGCGTAACTTCTGGTTGCGGCGAGCCTTTCGCCTGCTGCCATCGGCCTGGTTGTGGCTGGCACTGATACTGCTGCTGTGCGTTTTTTTCAACCGCTCCGGGGCGTTTGGCACGGTGCAAGCCAACGTGCAGGCCACGCTTGCGGGGGTATTTCAATACGCCAATTTCCGCTTTGCTGATGCGATTTTTCATTACGAGTACGGCAGCAGTTTCGTCTACTGGAGCCTGGCGCTGGAGGAACAGTTCTATCTGCTGTTTCCGTTGCTGATCCTGCTCTGTCGCAAGCACCTGGTGTGGGTCTTGCTGGCGCTGGTTGCGGTGCAACTGTTCACGGTGCGGACAACGCTGTTGATGACCATACGAACCGACGCGCTCGCCCTTGGCGTTTTGTTGGCAATGTGGAGCGTTCAACCGGGTTATCGACGCTGGCAGCCGACGTTTCTGCGCCGTCCGTGGACCGGGATTTCGGTGCTGGTCATTGTCGGGTTGCTGATGGCTTTCCTGGGCGCCGAACGCTTTACCATGGCGCCCTATCGCATCGGTGCCATCGCCATTCTCAGCGCCGTGCTGGTATGGATCGCCTCGTACAACAGAGACTATCTGTTGCCGACCGGGCGCTTGCAGCGAGTGATGGCGTGGGTAGGCAACCGTTCCTACGGGATCTACCTGATCCACATTCCGGTGTATTTACTGGTACGCGAGGTCACTTTCCGTTTGCAGAGTGCAGGCCTGCCGAGTCCGGCGGGACACCCGATCGTTACCCTGTTGCTTGCAGGGGGCCTGATTGTATTGATCAGCGAACTGAATTATCGCTTCATTGAAATGCCTATGCGACTTCGCGGTACCGCACTAATACAACGTCTCGGGACGTCGCGAAAATCCGTTGCGTCTACTGAAGCCACGTTCTGATCGATTTGTGTAACCTTGCAGCCTTGAGGTGTCAGGGATCTGGAAGGTATGCGGTTTATTGTCGGTCTGTTTGCTTTGATGGTGCTTTGTGCTTGCGAGCAGCAGGATGCGCCAGCCCTCGACCAACAACTCTACATCTGGCAACGGCAATGGACGCCGGCCCATGAGACGGCGTTGCGTGACAGCCGCCAAGACTTCTCGACGCTGCGCGTGCTGGCGCTGCAGGCCTTTCCGAACGCGGGATGGAGTCGGGCGCGGATCGATGCGCACTTACTGAAAGCCGAGGGTCGTCCGTTGATTGCGGTGATTCGTCTCGACGGCCAGCTCATGTCGCTGGATCAGGATCAGGTCACCGCGCAGATTCTGCAGGTGCTTGCCGATTGGCAGGCGCAAGGGCTGACGCTGAGCGGTGTCGAAATCGACCACGACGCGGGCAATGCGCGGTTGCCGGCGTATGCTGAATTTCTCAGACATCTGCGCTCGGCCTTACCGACGAATCTGCCCTTGAGCATCACGGCACTACCGGCCTGGCTCGGCAGTGTGCAATTGCCCGAACTTCTGCAAACCGTCGACAGCAGCGTGCTGCAAGTGCATGCCGTCAGCGATCCACGCCGGGGTTTGTTCGATCCTGATCAGGCGTTGAAGTGGGCCAAGGCCTGGGCACGGATTACCGACAAACCTTTTTATCTCGCGCTGCCGGCTTACGGTGTCGCGCTGTTGCCGGATGACGGCGGGGCGCCGGTGGTGGAAAGCGAGGTGCAACTTGAGCGCGGCGGTGAGCGTCAGGAGTTGCTCGCCGATCCGCTGCAGTTGAGCCAACTCGGCAAGACCCTGCGCGAAGACCCGCCGGCGCATCTGGCCGGGCTGATCTGGTTTCGCTTGCCGCTGGCCAATGATCGCCGCGCCTGGAGCCTGACCACCCTGCGCGCGGTGGCCCGGGGTGATCAACTCGTCAGCCAGCTCGGCGTGACGTTCAGCGAACACGACGGTCTCTACGACATCAAACTCGAAAACCCCGGTAACCTCGACAGTGCCTGGCCTGCGCAAATCACCTTGAAGGCGCAAAGCTGTGAAGGCGCCGATGCGCTCGCCGGTTACTCGTTGCAACAAGCCCCGGATCTGCTTACCTTCACCCGCCTGCGCGACGGCCGTTTGCCGGCGGGCGGGCAGCGCGCCATCGGTTGGGCGCGTTGCGCCAATATTGATCAAGGAGGTTCGCATGTTGACCCGTAACTGGCCCCGCCATCTGCTCTGCCTGAGCCTCTGCCTGCCGCTGGGTTCGGCGCTGGCCTGCGGACCGGATTTCCCCATGCGCCTGCTCGACAATCGCGGGCAAACCCTCGCGGATCTGCCTGAGAGCAACTTCAACTTCGAACTCAGTCGCCTCGGCAAAGCCATCGCCGGGCTGAAGAATGTCACCGCGGCAACGCACAATCCGAACGATATGTACGGCGAGGAAAACGCGGCCGCCGAGGCACGGGAGAAGGCCGAGCAGGCCGGACTGAGCGCCGAGCAGCAAGCGTTGGTCAAACAACTGCGTGGCCTGACCGATGCGCGTCAGGTCGAGGTGCAGGGCGCCAGTCTGCCGACGGAAATCCGTTTGTATGTGGCCGGTGCGGTGGCGTTTGCCACAGGCGATCATCAACTCGCGGTCGCGTATTTCAACAAGCTGCTGGCGCTGCCGGCAGATCAGCGTCCGTTGCGCAGCACGTGGGCGGCGTATTCGCTGGGCCGTACCTGGTTTGCGATGAGCAGCGAAGGAGGGGATGGGGTCGAGGCGCTGGAACAATCGCGTGATGCGTTCCGCCAGGCCCGGCAACTGAGCATCGACGGTTTCAGCGATCCGCTGGAGTTGGGTGTTGCCAGCCTCGGTGAAGAGGCGCGGGTGTTGCGCTCGGCAGGCGACTGGAGCGGCGCCATCGAATTGTATGAAGCACAGAATCTGCACGGTTCGGCCGTGGGTTACACCTCGCTCAAGCAATTGATGAATGAACTGGCGGAGTTGCCCGAGGCCGAACTGGCCGAGCTGCTGCAACACAAAGCCGTGCAGCAAATGGTCACGGCATCGCTGGTCAGCCGCCAAGGCTGGTCGTTTGGCGATGAGCCGCCGAACGAGAAGAAACTGGTCAAGCTGCTGCAAAACAGCACCCGTGGCAGCCTCGACAACGCTGATCGTCTGGCGGCAATGAGTTATCAACAGGGTGATTACGCTGGGGCCAAGGCTTTTCTCGAGAACGCCGGCGACGGCGGATTGGCGTGGTGGCTACGGGCGAAACTGGCGGTGCGTGACGGCGATAAAAATGCCGCGGCCGCAGCCTATTCGAAAGCCGCGCAGGCCTTCCCGCAGAGCGAAGACTGGGGTTACCGGCGCACCCCGGACTGGGCGTATGAAGCCGTTCAGCCGAAGTGCCGGGTCGAGGGCGAAAGCGCGATTCTCGCCTTGCAGCGCGGCGAATACCTGCAAGCCTTCGTGCAGTTGTATCGCAGCAACAGCACCTATTGGTTCGACGCTGCGACCGTGGCCGAACGCGTGCTGACGGTCGAGGAATTGAAAAAATACGTCGACGACAACGTCCCGGCGCCGCCGGCGTTGACCCAGCAGGAGCGTGACAACTACGTGCCGCTGCCGGTCGCCGCCAGCCTGCGCAATCTGCTCGGTCGACGCTTGCTGCGTGAAGGGCATTACGCCGACGCGGTGGCTTATTTCGACAATTCCGACCTGCAAAACAAGGCCCGACTCTACGGCGAACAACGGCTGAAGGCTGATGCCGCGTGGTGGCCGACCAAGCGCGCCAGTGCCTTGTACAACGCGGCGTGGACAGCCCGCGAGTGGGGCATGGATATTCTCGGTTACGAGATGGCGCCGGACTACGCCACGTTCGGTGGCAACTACAGCCTGGAAAGTACCGAGCTGAAAGTCGGTCCGCTGGTGAGCGAAGCCGAAGTGCAACGTCAGGTCGCCAGCGAAGCGAAACCGGATCAGCGCTATCACTACCGTTTCGTCGCCACCGCGCTGGCCGGGCGCGCCGCTGACAACCTGCCGCACACCAGTCAGGCGTTTGCCGCAGTGCTGTGCAACGCCGCTGGCTGGAACAGCAGCCTGGAAGATCAGAGCGCGCTGTATCAGCGTTACATCAAGGAAGGTCCGTTTGTCCCGTGGGCGGTGGATTTCGGCAATCAGTGCCCGTACCCGGATTTCGAAAACGCCGACAAGCGTTACGTCACCCAGGTCACGGATGCCGTGCGTTCATCGCTGCGGCCGTACAAGTGGCCGGTGCAGATCGGCGCGGTTGTGCTGGTCGCCGGTGCTGCGTTGCTGTTGATCAGCCGTCGCCAGCGCAAGGTCCGTAAAGGCTAAGCTTGCTGGACGAAGGTCAGGCGCACGGCGAAACCGATCAGCAAGCTGCCGAACAACCATTGTTGTACGCGTTGGGCCGTTGGACTGTGTTGCAGCCAACGACCCAGCGCGGCGCCGGTGAGGGCGTAGGCGCTGTCGAACAGCAGGCCGATACCGACAAGCAGCATGCCCAGCACGGCGAACTGGCTTAGCACCGCCACGCCGTCATTGACGATGAACTGCGGCAGCAACACCGAGCAGAACAGCAGCGCTTTGGGGTTGAGCAGGTTGGTCAGCAAACCGCGTCGGACGGCTTCGCGCCATTGCCCGTGCGCGTCGACAGCTTCACCGGTATTCAGGTTCGGCAGCAGGGTGCTGCGCAGGCATTGAATGCCGATCCACAGCAGATATGCTGCCCCCGCCAATCGCACCACCTCGAATGTCCACGGCGCCGCTTTGAACAGCGCCGCCAGCCCCAACGCCGCAAGGGCCACGTGACAACCACGGGCGATGCCCAGACCGACAGCGGTGGCCAGCGCCGCGCCGCGTCCCTGCCGAGCGCCGGTTTGCAGCAGCAGGATCATGTCCGGGCCGGGCAACAGATAGACCACCGCCAATGCCAGGAAGAACAGCCAGAGACTCGCCATGTTGCAGCCCTTTCGTTGTCGATTCGGTGCGCCAAGTCTAGGCCCGAAAGGTGAGGCAGGTGCTTGCGTAGTCCGCTTCAAAAGCCTGCTGCTTTGGCATAATCTGCTGGTTTTCAACGCCCCGACTATCAGGATCTGCCAACCATGAAACTCGACGCCTTCGACCGCAAGATTCTCGCGGCGCTGCAACGCAACGGACGCTTGAGCAATGTCGAGCTGGCGGACGAAATCGGCTTGTCGGCCTCACCGTGTCTGCGCCGGGTGCGGATGCTCGAGGAGGCCGGGGTGATTCGCGGTTATCAGGCCAATCTCGATCGCGATGAAGTCGGGCTGGGACTGACGGTGTTTGTCGGGGTCAAGGTCGAGCGCCACAACGATGCACAGGCCGAGGCGTTTTACACCGCAGTGACGGCATTGCCGGAAGTGATTTCAGCATTTCTGGTGTCGGGGGAGTCGGATTTTTTGCTGCAAGTGGTGGTGCCGGATTTGCGTGCGTATGACCTTTTTCTCAGCGGCTGCCTGTTGAAACTGCCGGGGGTGAGTGACATCCGCAGCAACTTTGCGATTCACACGGTGAAGACGCCGGGGGCGTTGCCGCTGGGGCATCTTCCTGCCTGAGACCGAGTTGTCCCCAATCGCGAGCAGTCTCGCTCCCACATTGATCGCGATGCTTCTGAACAAACGCGATCAACTGTAGGAGTGAGCCTGCTCGCGATAGCAGACGCCCAGTCACCACATACTTTTTTGCTTACATCTGCGTCGCCATCCCCTCGACATTCATCGCCGCCTGGCGCAACGCCTCTGACCGCGTTGGATGCGGATGGCACGTCAACGCAATGTCCTCCGCCGAAGCACTGAACTCCATCGCCACGCAAAACTCGCTAATCATTTCACTCACGCTCGGACCGACCAGGTGTACGCCGAGGACTTCATCAGTGCGCTCGTCGGCGATGACTTTGGCAAACCCCTCGGTCTCGTGGTTGATCTTCGCCCGGCTGTTGGCGGTGAACGGGAATTTGCCGACCTTGTAGGCGCGTCCTTCAGCCTTGAGCTGTTCTTCGGTCTTGCCGACGCTGGCCAGTTCCGGTTTGGTGTAGATCACGTTGGGGATCAGGTCGTAATTGACCTCGCCGGCCTTGCCATGGATCTGCTCAACGCAGGCCATCGCTTCGTCTTCAGCCTTGTGCGCGAGCATCGGCCCGGAGGTCACATCGCCGATCACCCAGACCCCTGCCGCTTCGGTGCGGTGCTGTTTGTTGGCGAGCATGCCGCGCTTGTCGGTGCTCAGGCCGACGTTTTCCAGACCTAGGCCCTGGGTATAAGGGCGGCGACCGATAGCGACCAGCACGTAATCGGCTTCCAGCAACTCGGCAGTGCCGCCAGCGGCCGGCTCGACGCTGAGTTGCACACCGTTGGCGGAAGCGGTGGCGCTGGTGACTTTCGAACTCAACTTGAACGCGATGCCCTGTTTGCTCAGCGAGCGCTGCAGGGTTTTGCCGGCCTCACCATCGACGCCCGGGCAGATGCGGTCGAGGTATTCGACCACGGTGACCTGCGCGCCGAGCCGCCGCCACACCGAGCCCAACTCCAGACCGATCACACCGGCACCGATCACCACCAGGTGTTTGGGCACTTCGCTCAGGGAAAGCGCACCGGTCGAATCAAGGATACGTTTGTTGTCGATCTCGACACCGGGCAGGGGAGTGGGCTCGGAACCGGTGGCGATGATGATGTCCTTGGCGGTCAGTTCGACTTTGCCGCCCTGATCGTCGGTCACCGTAACCTTGCCGGGGCCGTCGATGTGGCCCCAGCCCTTGATCCAGTCGACCTTGTTCTTGCGAAACAGAAATTCGATGCCTTTGGTCAGGCCTGCCACGCTTTCGTCTTTCTGTTTCATCATTTGCACAAGGTTTAGCGTCGGTTTGACCTCGATGCCGAGGTTGGCGAATTCCGCACCCATCGCCGCATCGTAAAGCTCTGATGCATGCAGCAAGGCTTTGGACGGCATGCAACCAACGTTCAGGCAGGTGCCGCCGAGGGTTGCCCGGCCTTCGACGCAAGCGGCCCTGAGGCCCAACTGGCCGGCGCGGATCGCCGCGTTATAACCACCCGGGCCGCCGCCCAGAATCACTACGTCATAGTTGCTCATGTGCTTGCTCCTGATGGATGGATGCAGATCGCTAACGGTAGTTTCGGATAAAAATTACGAACGTAATATGTGCGTTTGCGGACATTTCGGTCAAGGCTTCAGCCAAGCGACAGGTTGGGCATCTTTGAATAAGCGTAATTGTGTACGAATATTTCACGCTTTTCGTTATATCGTAACGATATGCAGTGTGGGCTAATGAATTGGGGTGATATGCAAGTCGATCTGGAGGTGGATGGCACGCACGTGACCGGACTGCCGCGTTTTCAGCAAGCGGCCGTGCAGAGCCGGCGTCTGCGCCGCTGGGCGATCGGCTTCGGCGGATTGGCCGGGGCAGGGTGGGTGCTGGCGTTCTTTGTCGGGCTGTTTGCCCCGCAATCATTGTGGCTGCCGCTGCTGGTCAATCAGAGCGCCGCGCTGCTGGTGCTGGTTGCCGGGCTGCAATCGGCGTGGTGGGTGACGCGATGGCGTGCGCGGGTGATCAATCCTGTGGTGCTGGCGCCGCTTGCTGGGGAGGAACAATTCCCGCCGCTGGGGTGGTATGAGCGGCTGCTGGACCGTTTGAGCCAACGTAGCCTGCACCTGCTCGGCCAGATCGGCGCGGCGACGCTGTGGTTGGGTGGCTGGGCGCTGCTGGCGGTGCTGAGCATCGAGCAAGTGTGGAACCTGACGTTGCCGGCCGCTGCGGTGGGTTTATCGGCAACGGTGGGCGCAGCGCTGGCATTGTTGCTGGCGTTCGGTCTGCTGGTGCTGGAGCGGCAACTGGCCCAGGAAAACCCGGCGCAATGGCCCGAAGCGGTTTCACTCGCGCAACTGACGCGTGTGGCGATCATCAGCCTGGTGCTAGGCGCACTGTGTTTGTTGTTCGCTGGCGAGAATGCGGTGTGGCCAGTTCGTGTCGCTGTCCTGATCGGTATCTTGCCGGGATTGGTCGCGATCGAGTTGTTATTGCGCGCCGTTCTTTCAGTGTTCAGCCCTCGTCGCGAGCAGCTTGAGCCGCGCCTGCTGGCGCGCAGTTTTGTCGCCGATATGTTGCGCTGGCCGCCACAACCTTTACTCGCGTTGCAGCATGAATTGCACAACCGTTTTGGCATCGATCTGCGCCAGATCTGGGCGTTCAGCTACATGCGCCGTGCTTTTCTACCGGTGCTGGTGCTAGTAGCCGCAGCCGGTTGGTTGCTCACCGGGATCCATGAAATTCCGTTACAGGGACGCGGTATTTATGAGCGCTTCGGCAAACCGGTGCAGGTATTCGGCCCGGGGTTGCACAGCGGCTTACCCTGGCCGCTGGGGCGGGTGCGGATCATCGAAAACGGCGTGGTGCATGAACTGGCCACCAGCGTCGGCGACAACCCGGTCCCGCTGCAAGCCGACCCTGCTGAGGGTCCGGCACCGATGACCGCCAACCGTTTGTGGGACGCCAGCCACGTCAACGACAAATCGCAAGTGATCGCCAGCAGCCGTGGCGATCAGCAGAGCTTTCAGATCGTCAACATGGACGTGCGCTTCGTCTATCGCATCGGCCTCAGCGATCAGGCCGCACTGGCGGCGACGTATAACAGCGCCGATGTGCCAACGCTGATTCGCAGCACCGCCAGCCGGATTCTGGTGCACGACTTTGCCTCGCGCACGCTGGACGGCTTACTTGGTCAAGACAGGGTAGGGCTGGGCGATGAGATTGGTCGCGCGGTGCAGCATGATCTGCAAACACTCAACAGTGGCGTGGAGATTCTCGCCACGGTCGTCGAAGCCATTCACCCGCCGGCCGGTGCCGCCAATGCCTATCACAGCGTGCAAGCCGCGCAGATCGGCGCGCAGGCATTGATCTCCCGCGAGCGTGGCGCGGCAGCTGAAGCGAGTAATCAGGCGCAATTGCAGGCCAGCTTGGCTCGCGATCAGGCCAGCGCCAATGCGCGGGAAATCAATGCTACGGCGCAGGCGGCGGATCTGAAATTCAGCGCCGAGCAAAAAGCTTACGCCAGTGCCGGCCAAGCTTTCGTGCTGGAGCAATACCTCGGTCAGCTCAGCCAAGGGCTGAGCAAGGCCAAGTTGCTGGTACTCGACCATCGTCTCGGGGGCAGCAGCAATGCGCCGACCATCGACTTGCGGACCTTCACGCTGCCGGCTGACCCGACGCCCGCGCGTACCACCGCTCAACCAGGAGTCGCCCATTGAGCCAGTCGCATACTCACGAACCGCATGATCACAGCGGCCACGATCATGGCAACGGCGGACATCACCATCATCATGGGCATCATCACCATCACCACGGTGCGCCGGAAGAGGCAGGGCCTTTCCCGTGGCGACGCATGAGTTGGGCCCTATTGCTGGTGGCGTTCGCCATCGCGGCGGCAAGCCTGGTGCAAGTGCGCTCGGGCGAGGCCACGGTCATCACGCGTTTTGGTAACCCTGCGCGGGTGTTGCTTGATCCGGGTTTGAGCTGGCGTTGGCCAGCGCCGTTCGAGGCGGCGATTCCGGTCGACTTGCGTTTGCGCACGACGTCCAGTGGCTTGCAGGATGTCGGCACCCGTGACGGCTTGCGCATCATTGTGCAGGCCTACGTGGCGTGGCAGGTGCAGGGCGATGCGGACAATGTGCAGCGTTTCATGCGTGCGGTGCAGAATCAGCCGGACGAAGCGGCGCGGCAGATTCGTACCTTTGTCGGCTCGGCGCTGGAAACCACCGCGAGCAGTTTTGATCTGGCGAATCTGGTGAACACCGATGCCAGTCAGGTGCGTATCGCCGATTTCGAAGCGCAGTTGCGCCAGCAGATCGATCAGCAATTGCTCGCGACGTATGGCGTGCGGGTTGTGCAAGTCGGCATCGAGCGTTTGACCTTGCCGTCGGTGACACTCACTGCCACGGTCGATCGCATGCGCGCCGAGCGTGAAACAATTGCCACTGAACGCACGGCGATCGGCAAACGTGAGGCCGCGCAAATCCGTTCCGCAGCTGAGCGCGATGCGCGAATTGTGCAGGCTGACGCGACGGTAAAAGCGGCAGAGATCGAAGCGCAGTCTCGTGTCGAAGCGGCGCAGATTTATGGCCGTGCTTACGCCAGTTCACCGCAGCTTTACAACTTGCTGCGCTCGCTCGACACCCTCGGCACCATCGTTACGCCGGACACCAAACTGATTCTGCGCACCGACGCCGCGCCATTTCGAGTATTGGTCGACGGCCCGCCGACACTCGACAGCAAATCCGGATCGCAGCCATGAATGATGAAGTTCCACGTGGAACATCTTCGCTGAACAGTCCATGGATTCAGGCGGGGCGTTTGGCATTTTTTGCCTTGTACGCGGTGACGATCCTGGCTGCATTGGTCTGGGTGTTTTCCAATGTGCGGCAAATTGATCCGCAAAATCGTGCCGTGGTTTTGCATTTCGGCGCGCTGGATCGCATCCAGAATGCCGGTCTGCTATTGGCTTGGCCGCAGCCATTCGAACAGGTGATTTTGCTGCCGGCAGCCGATCGGGTGATCGAGCGTCGCGTCGAGAATCTGTTGCGCAGTGATGAGGCGCTGAAGGCCGATCGGGTCGCTTCCTTTGCCACCCCCCTGAGTGATGCGCTGGCCGGATCCGGTTATTTATTGACCGGTGATGCCGGCGTGGTGCAACTGGATGTGCGGGTGTTCTACAAAGTCATTGACCCTTACGACTTCGTGTTGCAGGGCGAGCATGTCTTGCCGGCGCTGGATCGTCTGGTGACACGCAGCGCGGTGGCGCTGACGGCCGCACGCGATCTGGACACCATCCTGGTCGCCCGCCCGGAGTTGATCGGTGCCGACAATCAAGCCGCAGAACGTCGTGAAAAACTACGTGGCGATCTGGTGCAAGGCATCAACAAACGCTTGGCCGAGTTGAAGGCAGGCGGGCAGGGCATCGGCATCGAAGTGGCGCGGGTGGATGTGCAATCGAGTCTGCCCGATCCGGCGGTCAGTGCTTTCAACGCGGTATTGACCGCTAGTCAGCAGGCCGACAAAGCTGTGGCCAATGCACGCACCGACGCCGAAAAACTCACCCAGACCGCCAATGAACAGGCCGACCGCACGCTACAAGTCGCTCACGCGCAGGCTGGTGAGCGCTTGGCCAAAGCCTCAGCCGACACAGCCACGGTGTTGAGTCTGGCCAACACTACCGACCCGCAAATGCTCCTGCGCCTGTACCGCGAGCGCATGCCGAAAATACTCGGCCAGGCCGGATCGGTGACCACGGTCGACCCGAAAGACGATTCCCGTCTGATCATTCAGGGAGCCAGTAAATGACTGCGACCACCGCCGCACCGAGCCTGTTGTCTTCGGCAGAACAACGCCGTGCTGCACGGCAACTGACCTTGGCCATGCTTGCGCTGGGCCTGCTTGGTCTGGGTCTGATCTGGCGCTGGCAGATGCCCGAGCAAACCGGTGTCAGTCAGTTGCTGCTTGGGTTTGCATCTTTATTGGTTGGCGTGCCGGTAATGCGCTCGGCGTGGTACAGCCTGCGCTATCCGAGCTTGCACGGCATCACCGATCAACTGATTGCCCTGGCTATGCTCGGTGCATGGGCGACTGGTGACTTGCTGACAGCGGCGTTGCTGCCAATCATCATGATCTTTGGCCATGTGCTGGAGGAGCGCAGCGTCATCGGCTCGCAAGAGGCGATCCATGCCCTTGGCCAACTGACGCGCAGCCATGCGCGCAAGGTGCAAGTGGATGGCTCGATCATCGAAGTGGACAACGGCACGTTGAAAGCCGGCGACACCGTTGAAGTGCGCGCCGGTGATCGGATTCCCGCCGATGGTCGAGTGTTGTCAGGTCAGGCCAGTCTCGACACTGCATCGATTACCGGTGAATCGGTGCCGGTCGAGGCGGGTGTCGGCATGTCGGTGTTCGGCGGTGCGATCAACCTCGACGGTCTGTTGCGTATTGAAGTGACGCGCACCGGTGGCGAATCGACGCTGGGCAAGGTCATTGCGTTGATGCAGAACGCCGAGCGCTCGAAACCGCCAATCACCCGGTTGCTCGAACGTTACGCTGGCAGCTACATGGTGCTGGTCTTGCTGCTGGCGGCAGTGACCTGGTTTATCACTCACGATGCGCAAGCGATGCTTGCGGTATTGGTCGCCGCTTGTCCGTGTGCGTTGGTGCTGTCGGCTCCGGCCACGGCGATTGCGGGTGTGGCGGTGGCCGCACGTCACGGCATACTGATCCGCAGTTCGGCGTTCCTTGAAGAACTGGCCGACCTGACTTCGCTGGTGGTCGACAAGACCGGCACCCTGACTTTCGGCACCCTGCGCCTGCAGTCGATCAACAATCCGTGTGCAGATACGTCCGTGATCATCGCGCTTGCCGCCAGCCTTGGCGCGGCAAGCAGTCATCCGGTCAGTCGTGCGCTCGCAGGGTTGGTCAGTCAGGAAGAATGTTTGGCACTCAGTGATATCCACGAACGTCAGGGCCTCGGCGTGGTGGCCATGACCGCGCAAGGCGAAGCCGCGTTGGGCCGACCGGAGTTGTTCGCGCAACTGGGCATCACCACGACGACGGTTCCCGATCACGACGGTCCGATTGCCGGGTTGGCATTGAACGGTGCATTCCTCGCTTGGTTGTTGCTCGCCGACACGGTTAAACCGGAAGCGCGTTTTGCCCTCGACGAATTGCGCGAGTTGGGTCTTGGTCGGCAATTGCTGCTGACCGGCGATCGCCAAAGCGTGGCGCAATCGCTGGCCAGCGAGGTCGGCTTGCATGAGGTGCAAGCCCAAGCCCTGCCCGAGGACAAACTCAATCACGTACTCAAGGAAATCAACAATGGTTTCCGGCCGATGGTAGTCGGTGACGGTATCAACGATTCCCTCGCACTGAAGGCGGGCGTGGTCGGTGTAGCGATGGGCGCGGGCGGAGCGGACATCGCGCTGGCCTCAGCCGACATCGTGTTGATCGGCAGTGACCTGCGCCGTCTCGGTACATGTGTGCGGCTTAGCCGCCAGTGCCGCAGGACGTTGCAGGTCAACGTGATCATCGGCCTGGGCTGGACGCTGGCCATTGTCGTGTTTGCCGCTTTCGGTTGGCTGGGTGCCGCCGGGGCGATGATCGCCGCGCTGCTGCACAACCTCAGCACGTTGCTGGTCCTCGGGAATGCCGGGCGCTTGCTGCGCTTTCAGGAGCCGTTGCTCAAGCTCAAGAACGATCTTTGAAATTATTTTTCGATCCTCTGTAACGCCGTCGGGGCCGCTCTCTCTAGTGCTATGTCGGGACTGAACAACCTTCCAGCCGACACCCCTGACGATTACCGAGGATAAGAAAAATGACCATCAAGACCGCTGCTGCTGGTGTCGCTCTCGCTTTGGCTGCCGCCACAATGTTTGCCGGTGTTGCCTCCAACGCGATGGCCGCCGATGCCAACGTTCACTGCTACGGCGTGACCGCTTGCAAAGGCCAGAACGACTGCAAAACCAAAGACCACGCCTGTAAAGGCATGGGCGCCTGCAAAGGCCAGGGCTTCAAGGCAATGACTCAGGCGGCGTGCGAAAAAGCCGGTGGCAAGGTCGGCGAA
This sequence comes from Pseudomonas sp. 29, assembly GCF_002754355.1. Lineage (NCBI taxonomy): Bacteria > Pseudomonadati > Pseudomonadota > Gammaproteobacteria > Pseudomonadales > Pseudomonadaceae > Pseudomonas > Pseudomonas sp. 29. The sequence continues at coordinate 2,844,710 of NZ_PEEY01000001.1, read as the reverse complement.
TAACTGACCGGCAAGTGTTGTCGCAGTGGTTTGCGCCACTGCGGCCACTTTTTATCAGGAGTCCGCACATGTCCGCCTCTTTTCCTTTTCTGGGTTATGGCCTGGGTTTACGCAGTGCTTATTATCAACAGATCCTTGAGCAGTCGCCGGATGTCGACTGGTTCGAGGTGGTCTCGGAAAACTTCATGGTGCAGGGCGGCAAGGCTCTGTATTACCTCGATGCCTTCGCCGAACGCTATCCGTTGGTGATGCACGGCGTATCGTTGTCCATCGGCGGGCCGCATGCCCTCGATCCTGACTACCTCAAACAACTCAAACAATTGGCCGAACGCGTCCGACCGGCATGGATTTCTGATCACCTGTGCTGGAGCCGCGGCAATGCCCATCAGCTACACGATTTGCTGCCGTTGCCTTACACCGAAGAAAGCCTGGTCCACATTGCTGCTCGGGTGATGCAGGTTCAGGACATTCTGCAGCGCCCGTTGGTGCTGGAAAACGTCTCCAGTTACGTGCGCGGCGCCTCTGACGAATTCACCGAGTGGGAGTTTCTTGCTTTGCTCAGCCATGTGAGCGGCTGCGAATTACTGCTGGATGTGAACAATGTCTACGTCAGTTCACGTAATCATGGCTTCGATCCATGGGACTTCATCAGCAGCCTGCCCGTTGATAAAGTCCGCCAACTGCATCTGGCGGGGCACAGCGATTACGGCGATTACGTGATCGACACCCACGACCATCCGGTGAGCGATCCGGTCTGGGCGCTCTATCAACGCACACTCGAACATTTCGGCCCGGTGGCGACGTTGCTGGAACGCGACGATCATTTTCCGCCCTTCGAAGCGCTGCTTGATGAACTGCAAACGGCCCGTCAGCTCGGGAACAAGGTTCTTGCGCGGAGGCAACCATGCTCCTGAAAGAGTGGCAACTGGCGTTTGAAGCGTTTCTGCTCGAAGAAGACCCCAACGCGAATCCGACGTTGAGCGAGAGCCTGATCGGTGGCCCGACACTGGATGTCGGCACGGGACTGGCGATCTACCACAATGCTTACAAGGCGCGTTTGCTGGACGTGTTGCGCAATGACTTTCCCACGAGCCTGCACTGGCTGGGCGATGAGGAATTCGACCGCCTCGCAATGGCTTACATCTATCGGTATCCGTCTGCGCACTTCAGCCTGCGCTGGTTGGGTAAAGGCTTCGAAGGCTTCGTCCGCGAGCATCTGGTGCCGGAACAGAGCGCGCCGCTGGCCGAGCTGATTGCGCTCGAATGGGCCTTCACCCTGGCTTTCGATGCACCTGCCGCTGAGCCGCTGACAATTGAGGCCATGGCGGCTTTGGCTCCGGAGGAGTGGCCCGAATTACGCGTCAGAGCGGTGTCGTCCATGCAACGGCTGGAGTGCCGTTTCAACAGCCTATCTTTATGGCGCTCGGTGAAGGAAGAAGCGCAATTCCCTGAAAGCGCGCCGCTCGAAATCCCACAGATCTGTCTGATCTGGCGAAACCAGTTGATCTGCAGTTACCGCAGCCTGGATTCAGCCGAAGCCTCAGCTCTCATGGGCATACTCAACGGTGGCTGGAATTTCGCCGAACTGTGCGCCGAGTTAGCAGTCACTTATGGTGAGGGCGCGCCACTTCACGCGGTTACCTGGTTGAAACAGTGGATACAGGATGGTTTGCTGGAGCGTCTGCAACGATAGACAAGGTTAATCAAATCGATAGCCTGCTATTTTTTCGGGATGGTCTACCCTCAGATCTGACGTCTGAAACAAGGGGGATTTTCCATGCTCGCGCAACTTCCACCGGCCTTACAGAATCTGCAGCTTCCGCTGCGCCTGCGACTCTGGGATGGCCATGAGTTCAATCTGGGGCCGGCGCCCAGCGTCACCATCGTGGTCAAGGACCCGACGATGGTCACCCAGTTTACCCATCCAAGCCTCGACACGCTCGGAGCGGCATTCGTTGAAGGCAAGCTGGAACTGGAGGGCTCGATCAGCGAGGTCATCCGGGTCTGCGACGAATTGAGCAACGCGTTGCTCGGCGAAGATGACGACAGTCAGCCAGTGCGTACCTGGCACGACAAGGAAACCGACGCCAAAGCCATTTCCTACCATTACGACCTGTCGAATGCGTTCTACCAGCTCTGGCTGGACAGCGACATGGCCTACTCCTGCGCGTATTTCGAAACCGGCAGCGAATCCCTCGAGCAGGCGCAACAAGCCAAATTCCGCCACCTTTGCCGCAAGCTGCGTTTGCAGCCGGGTGACTATCTGCTGGATGTCGGTTGCGGCTGGGGTGGGCTGGCCAGGTATGCCGCGCGGGAGTTCGGGGCGAAAGTGTTCGGCATCACCCTGAGCAAGGAACAGCTGGAACTGGCCCGCGAGCGGGTCAAAGCCGAAGGCCTGGAAGACCAGGTCGAACTGCAATTGCTCGACTATCGCGACCTGCCTCAGGACGGGCGTTTCGACAAGGTAGTCAGCGTCGGCATGTTCGAACACGTTGGCCATGCCAACCTGGCCGAGTACTGCAAAACCCTGTTTGGCGCGGTGAAGGAGGGCGGTCTGGTGATGAACCATGGCATCACCGCCAAGCACACCGACGGCCGCCCGGTGGGACGTGGTGCCGGGGATTTCATTGAGAAATACGTCTTCCCCAACGGCGAATTACCGCACCTGGCGATGATATCGGCCGAGATCAGCGAAGCCGGTCTGGAGATTGTCGACGTCGAAAGCCTGCGCCTGCACTACGCGCGCACGCTGGACCACTGGAGTGAGCGGCTGGAGGACAACCTGGAAGCCGCTGGCAAACTGGTGCCGGATCAAGCGCTGCGTATCTGGCGTCTGTACCTGGCCGGCTGCGCTTATGCGTTTGCGCGCGGCTGGATCAATCTGCACCAGATCCTCGCGGTGAAGGCGCATGCGGATGGCAGCCATGAACTGCCGTGGACGCGCGACGATATCTACAACCCTTAACCGTTAAGCAGTCCTTTTCTTACCGGTGAGGGCTTTCATAGAATCGGTGAAATGAGCCGGGCGATCCGCATGCCGACCTGTTGCAGGCGGTGGATCTCCCGGCTTTCTTCTTTGGCGACCTCGTAGGCTTGCGCGAAATCGGCGCTGAGCATGTTCTCCACGCTGGCGGCGAAGTCACTGTCGACGGTCAGCAGCATCACTTCGAAATTCAGCCGGAACGAACGGTTGTCCAGATTGGCGCTGCCGATCGCGCTGATCTCGCTGTCGATCAACACCACTTTCTGATGCAGGAAACCGGGTTCGTAGCGGAATACCCGCACGCCGGCCCTCACGGCTTCAAAGGCGTAGAGACTGGAAGCAGCGTAAACGATGCGGTGATCGGGACGCGACGGCAGCAGCAATCGCACGTCGACGCCACGCAATACGGCCAGCCTCAGTGCGGCGAATACGGCTTCGTCCGGAATGAAATACGGGCTGGTGATCCACACCCGTTCGGTCGCCGCGTGGATCGCTTCGACAAAGAACAACGAGCAGGTTTCGTAGGCATCCGCCGGGCCGCTGGCGAGCAATTGGCAGAGCACGCCGTCATCCGGGTACTCGTCAGGCAGGATCAGTGGCGGCAGTGCGCGCGCGGCCCAGAACCAGTCTTCGGCAAAGGATTCCTGCATACACGCGACCACCGGGCCACGTACCTTCACATGCGTATCGCGCCAGGGTGCCAGCGGTGGTTTTTCACCCATGTATTCATCGCCAACGTTATGCCCGCCGACAAACCCGACCACTCCATCGACCACGACGATCTTGCGGTGATTACGGAAGTTGACCTGAAAACGATTGAGCCAGCCACTGCGTGTGGCGAAGGCTTTGACCTCGACGCCGCCATCACGCAACGTCTGCACATAGCTGTGGGGCAGGGCGTGGCTGCCGATGCGGTCGTAAAGCAGATGGATTGATACGCCTTCAGCAGCCTTCTTCAGTAGCAGATCACGCAAACGCTGACCGAGCCGATCATCGTGGATGATGAAAAACTGAATCAGCACCGCTTCTTTAGCTTGATCGATGGCCTGAAATATAGCGTCGAAGGTGGCTGCACCGTTGACCAGTAATTGCACTTCGTTATTCGCCAGACATGGCATGCGCCCGAGTTTGGGCATTGCGCGTAACGAAGCGTAGGCATTCGAGGCGCGTGCAGTCAGCGCTTCTTCCACCCACGGACGCCAGTTCAACTCGGAGATGGCCTGACGCATCTGTTCGTTGGCCTGGCGTCGTGCCTTGATGTAACCATCAAAGGTGCTGCGCCCAAATACCAGGTACGGAATTAGCGTGAGGTAGGGAATGAAGATCAGCGACAATGCCCAGGCGATCGAGCCTTGAGCCGTGCGCACGGTGAGCACCGCGTGAATTGCGGCGATCAGACCGAGGGTGTGTATCAGGGCGATCAGATAACCGAAAATGTGCGGTCCAAAATAATCCATGGGGCAGCCTTGCTCCGGAAGATTCAATGCTTAACAGACCATGTTCTGCCGCGAATGTCGCTATTTAATTGGTGCATGAACCGAAGCAATCGGCCGACGTCTAACGGCCACTACTGATCAGGAGTTTTTTGATGAACGTTCGTCTGCTGGGTTTGGCGCTGGGCCTGGGTTTGGCATTGCCGGTGGTTGCGCAGGCGCAGATGCTGCAGCCGGGGCTGTGGGAAATGACATCGAGCAACGTCAAGGTCGATGACCAGCCGATGGATGTGCAATCGATCCTCGGCCAGTTGCAAGGCCAGATGACCCCGCAACAGCGTGCTGCGCTGGAGAAGAACGGGATCAATATCGGCGGCAAAGGCATTCGTGCCTGTCTGACGCCGGAGCAGGTGGCGACCAACGATATCCCATTGGCCGACCCGCAATCGGGCTGCAAACAGCAGATTACCGATCGCACCGGCAACCAGTGGAAATTCCGTTTCAGTTGCCCGAAAGCGCAGGGTACCGGGGTGGCGACGTTCCTCAGTGATCGTGAATTCACCACCGTGGCCAACGGCACGTTCAATGCGATCGGGATCAATCAGAAGGGCAGTCTGGAGACTCGCGCGGTTTGGTTGGGTCAGGACTGCGGCGCTGTGAAGCCAAGAGCTTAAAAGCTTCGCGAGCAGGTCGAATCGTCGTACCGTCGCTCCCACCTTTGAAATGCAGTCTAATGTGGGAGCCTGCTCGCGAAAGCGTCTTCGTATTCAGCGCATAAACCTCAGCGCCAGCCCCCGACATCCCTCGTTCACCCGACCCTCCCGCCAGGCAATCTGCCCCGACACCATCGTCGCATTCACCCGATGCCGAAAGCTGCGCCCGGCAAACGGCGTCCATCCGCACTGCGACAGAATCGGTTGCCGATCGACCTCCAGCGTCTGCGCCTCAACCAGCACCAGATCCGCCCAGTAGCCCTCACGTAGATACCCACGATCGGGAATCGTAAAAAGATCCGCGACTCTGTGGCTGGTCTTCGCCACCAGCGTAGTGATTGGCAGCACATCGTCCGCCACCAACTCCAGCAGTGCCGGTAACGCGTGCTGCACTAAAGGCAAACCCGCAGGTGCCTGCGCATAAGGTCGCTGTTTTTCAGCCCAGGTATGCGGTGCATGGTCACTGCCGATCACATCGAGTCGATTGCTGTTCAGTGCCGCGCGTAGTGCATCGCGATCGGATGGGGTTTTGATCGCCGGATTGCATTTGATCAGGTTGCCGAGGTGGGGATAGTCGCGATCATCAAACAGCAAATGGTGCAGGCAAACTTCCGCCGTGATGTGTTTTTGCGCCAGCGGTTTGTCCTCGAACAACGCCACTTCACGCGCCGTGGTCAGGTGCAAAACATGCAGGCGCGTGCCGTGACGTTTCGCCAGATCAACCGCCATTGAAGAAGAGCGATAACAGGTCACGGCATTACGGATCAACGCATGGGCAGCCGGGGGCAAACGATCACCGAACAGCTCATGCAAGTTGGCGGCATTGGCGTTGATGCTGGGCGTGTGCTCGCAGTGAGCCAAGAGGATCGTCGGCACCTCGGCGAACAGTCGCTCGAGGATCTTCGGATCGTCCACCAGCATGTTGCCGGTCGATGCGCCCATGAACACTTTCACCCCGGCGACTTCACACGGATTGAGCGCCGCCACTGTATCGAGGTTGTCCTGGCTCACGCCAAAGTGAAACCCGTAGTTGGCCACGGAGTTGATCGCAGCCCGGCGCTTTTTATCCGCCAACGCTTCGAGGGTGAGAGTGGCCGGGGTTGTATTCGGCATGTCCATAAAACTGGTGATGCCACCGGCGACCGCCGCCCGCGACTCGGTATGAATGCTGCCCTTGGCTGGCGCACCAGGCTCACGAAAATGCACTTGGTCGTCGATCATCCCCGGCAGCAGCCATTGGCCCTTCGCGTCGATTTCCACCTTGGCGTTTTCGCCTTCGATGCTGCGGGCAATCTTGACGATGCGCCCATTGCTGACCAATAGATCGCCGTCGAACTCGCGTCCTTCGTTGACCAGCCTTGCGTTGCGAATCAGCACGCTGCTCATGGTTCAGAACTCGTTCTGCAAGGCTTTGTAGCCGCGCACCAGGTCGACGTTGGTGCGCGCCACGTCTTCGGAAAACTCCGAGGCGCTGACGCTCACCGGTGGAAATTGCGAGAGGTCGGTGTTCGGGCCGATGCGAGTCGTCGAGGGCACATAGAAAGCGTCCGGCAAATCCCGACCGTCGACCACCGAGTTGTGCCGCACCACACAACCGTTGCCGACGACGCAGTTGAACAGGACGCTGTTGAAACCGATGAACACTCGATCGCCGACGACGCAGGGGCCGTGCACGATCGAGCGGTGGGCGATGGAACTGTACTCACCGATGGTCACTGCCGCGCCGGATTTGGAATGGATGACCACGCCGTCCTGGATATTCGAATTGGCGCCGATGATGATCGGCTCCATCTCGCCTGAGGCGTCCACTTCGTCGGCGCGAATGACTGCATAGGGGCCAACGAAGACGTTCTCGCCGATCACCACTTTGCCGCAGATGATCGCGGTTTTATCGACGTAGGCCGACTCGGCAATGTGGGGCAGATCACCTGAAGGATTCTTGCGGATCATGGTTGGCTCAGTGCGTCGTAAAGAGTGTTGAGGTTGTATTCGAACAGACCGGTGAAGGTACTGGCGGGACCGCTGGCGGCGAGGGCATCCGAGTACAGCGTGCCGCCAATGTGCGCGCCGCTTTCGTCAGCGATCTGTTTGAGCAGGCGTGCGTCCTTGATGTTTTCCATGAACACCGCTTTGACGTGGGCCTGGCGAATCTGGGTGATCAGCGCAGCGACTTCGGCAGCCGAGGGGTCGCGTTCGGTGGACAGGCCTTGCGGTGCCATGAAGTCGATACCGTAGGCCTGACCGAGATAACCAAAAGCATCATGGCTGGTAACGATCTTGCGGTTGCCCGGTGGCAGCGCACCGAGTTTGGCTTTGGCTTCGGCGAGCAGGGCGTAGATCTGCTTAAGGTAGGTTTTGCTGTTGCGTTCGTAGTCGGCCTTGTTCGCGGGATCCGCAGCGATCAGTGCTTTGGTGATATTGGCGACGTACAACTCGGCGTTTGCCAGATTGTGCCAGGCATGCGGGTCGGGAACGGTTTCGCCGTCTTCATCCAGCGAGCGTGGAATCACGCCGTGACTGGCACTGATGACCGTGGCTTTGGTCTCGGTGCTGGTCACGAGGCGATCCAGCCACGGCTCGAAACCAAGACCGTTCTTGATGATCAGTTTGGCGCTGAGCAGCGCTTTCGCATCATCCGGTGTCGGCTCGTAAGTGTGCGCATCGGTGTCCGGGCCGACCATATTGGTGATCTGGATATGCTCACCACCGACTTGATGAACCATGTCGGCGAGAATGCTGAAACTAGTGACCACAGGCAGTTTTTCTGCCGCCGACAATGACATCGACAGCATCAGGCTGAACAGCACGAGTAGAGCGCGCATCGGGAAGCACCTCATTGGGATGTGAGCAAAGGCGGGCGGCGCAACAGACCGTGCACCGGCCCGAACACCACGGACAACAGATAGCCAAGGCCAGCGATCAGCACGATGGCCGGGCCGCTCGGCAACGAGTAGTAGAACGACAGCAGCAAGCCGAACCAGACCGAGAGGCAACCGATGACGGCCGCGATGGCAATCAGGGTCGGCAGCCGGCGGCTCCAGAATCGCGAAGCCGCAGCGGGAAGCATCATCAGGCCGACCACCATCAGCGCGCCGATGGCCTGGAAACCGATTACCAGATTGAGTACGACCAGCGTCAGGAACACGCCGTGGGCGAGTGGGCCGAGGCGGCTGACGGTTCTCAAGAACAACGGATCGAGGGTGTCGAGCAGCAGCGGTTTGTAGATCAGCGCCATGGCGATCAGGCTGAATCCCGAAACCCACAACATGCCGATGAGGGTCGGACCATCGACGGCCAGTGCTGAGCCGAACAGCAGGTGCAACAGGTCGAGGCGTTTGCCGGCGATGCCGAGGATGAGTACGCCACTGGCCAGCGAGATCGGATAGATCGCAGCGAGACTCGCGTCTTCGCGCAGGCCCGTGCGACGGGTGATCCAGGCGGCGAGGCCAGCCATGCTCAAACCGGCGCCCAAGCCTCCCAGCGTTAACGCGGGCAGGCTCAGTCCGGCAAACCAGAAACCCAGTGCCGCGCCGGGAAGGATACCGTGGGCCACGGCGTCACCGATCAGGCTCATCCGTCGCAGGATCAAGAACACGCCGAGGGGGGCGGTGCTGCACGCCAATACCAATCCGCCGAGCAGGGCACGGCGCATGAACACGAACTCATTAAATGGTTGCCAGAGGTGGGCGACGGTGAGCATCAGGCCACCTGTGTGTGAGGTGTTTGCTGAATGAGTTCTGTGCTCGCACCAAACAGGCAGTCGCGGTTTTTGATCAGCAACGTTTTGGGGATGTGTTGGCGTACAGCGGCGAGGTCGTGACACACGACGACCAGTGTCCGACCTTCGCCGTGCCAGGCGTGGATGTGCTGCCAGAGCAACTGCTGACCGAGTTCATCGAGTGCGGCGTGGGGCTCGTCGAGCAGCAGCACGGGCGCGTCGGTCAGGCTCAGTCGAGCGAGCAGGGCGCGTTGCAGTTCGCCACCGGACAGGGCCATGAGTGGGCGTTGCTCGAGTCCGCTCAGGTGCCAGTTCGCCAGTGCGTCTTTCAGGCGCTGGCTTCGTAGTTGAGTCGAGAGCCTGCGTCCCCAGAAACCGGCGGCGACCAGATCTTCAAGGCTGATGGGGAATTGGCGATCCAGATGCTGTTGCTGGGGCAGAAAGGACAACCCGCTTTGACGTGGGACACTCAGCCCGACATTGCCTGCCAATGGCTTTTGTAGCCCGGCGATTACTTTCAGCAGGCTGCTTTTGCCACAGCCGTTGGCACCGATGATCGCCGTCAGGCTGCCGCTGTCGAGTTCAAGGTCCAGGGGCACGGTCAGTGGTTGGCCGGGTGCACCCCAACTCAGGGATTGGCAGCGGATCATGCTTGCTCACGCTGCCAATGGCTTTCGGCGACGGCGTCGTGAGCGTGCAGACTTTCGGCGTGGATCACTCGCAATTGAAATGCGCTGATACCGGGAGTACGTCGCAGGGCCAGATTCAGACGGCGTGCCGCGTCTTCGCAGAACATCAGGTTCTGCCCGTTGGCGAGGGCGAAGGCTTGTTCGTCTGCGCGTTTCACGGCGGTTTGTACGGCGGTGCCGAGGGCAGCTTCAGCGTCATTGATGATCACGCTAAGAGGAAACTCATCAATGAAGTCGTCGAGGTGAAGGTGCAATTGTGCTGTGCTGCGTTGGCTGTGAGGCGTGGCAAGGATGCCTTGGGGCGAGCCAAGCCATGCCAGAACGTCGGCGTGTTGTAGAGCTTTGTTGGCGAAGTCGGCGATGAATTTCTGCTGGATCAACTGTCGCGCCAAGGCTGCTGAGCAAGGGCAAGTTGAGGAGTAGGGCACTTCGATTTTAAGTTCCACGTGGAACACTTCATTTATCAGGCTGGCGAAAATGCTCGCGGGATATGACTTCCAGCCGGCCAATGGGCTGATTAGCGCTAACCTCTTTAGCAGCAAATCGGTGTGGATATTCAGGTAGGCGCGGGTGGATAAACCTTCGTGGCTTTGCAGGAAATCCTTGAGCACCTGATGCAGTAGCGCTGGGGACAGGTTCTTCTGTTCGAGTGCTTCCAAGGCCAGATACAGCCGCGACATGTGAATGCCACGCGCCTCGCCATCATCAAGACTGACACCCGCATCAGCCTTGGCGCTCAATCGCTGACCCTCTAACAAAACAGGTAACGCAATGCCGCGCATGCCCACCCATTCGAGTGGCAAAGTTTGGCGTGCGGCCTGCGCGGCGATATCCGGAAGTGTCATCGAATTCATGTTCGGGACCGTCATGTTGATTGAATTGAATGTTACATTATAACAATTCAAATCACGACGCCTTTTTCATGAACAGGCTTTCATATGCACAGACGCCAATTGCTTAATCTCATCCTGGCCAGCGCGGCCCTTGCCCTCCCTTTCAGTGTTTCAGCTACGCAAATTCGTAATGCGCGCCTATGGCGCTCGGATGAAAAGCTGCGATTGGTGTTCGATCTAAGCGGCCCGGTGCGCTATAAAACCCTCACGCTAACGGCCCCGGAACGTCTGATAATTGATGTGTCTAGTGCGAGCGTAGGCGCAGATTTCCGTCAGCTCGCGCTAAATGGAACGGTGATTCGTTCGATTCGCTCCGGGCCTTTTGGTCACGGTGACACACGGATTGTTCTGGATCTGAGCAATCCGGTGCTGTTGAACAGCTTCCTTTTGGCGCCGCTGGACGGCCAGGGCCATCGCTTGGTTCTGGATCTGGTTAGCGCCAAATCAACGCCAAATACGCCAATGGTTCCACGTGAAACACCTGCGCTGAAAGCGCATCCCAGACGCGACATCATTGTTGTCGTTGACCCTGGGCACGGCGGAAAGGATCCCGGTGCTGTCGGTGCCAAGGGCGAAAGGGAAAAGGATGTGGTGCTTGCCATTGCGCAACTGCTCGCCAAACGCCTGAAAAAAGAGAGGGGCTTCAATGTAAAACTGGTGCGCAATGACGACTTTTTCGTGCCGTTGCGCAAACGCGTGGAGATCGCGCGTCAGCATAAGGCGGACATGTTTATCTCAGTGCATGCCGATGCAGCGCCGCGTCTGACTGCTTCCGGCGCGTCGGTCTATTGCCTGTCTGAGGGCGGTGCGACATCGGCGACGGCGCGTTTCATGGCGCAGCGGGAGAACGGTGCGGATCTGCTCGGCGCCACCAGTCCGCTCAACCTGAAAGATAAGGATCCGATGCTGGCGGGGGTGATTCTCGACATGTCGATGAACGCGACGATCGCTGCCAGTCTGCAGTTGGGCAGCACGGTACTTGGCAGTCTGGCCGGCATCACTACGCTGCATCAGAAGCGTGTGGAGCAGGCAGGATTCTCGGTCCTGAAATCGCCAGACGTACCTTCAATTCTGGTGGAGACAGGCTTCATTTCCAATGCGCGCGACAGTCAACGGCTGGTTACTGCGCGACATCAGCAGGCCGTGGCCAACGGTTTGTTTGAAGGATTGCAGCGTTATTTTGCAAAGAATCCGCCCATCGACAGCTACCTTGCCTGGCAGCAGGCGCAGAAAAACACCCAGGTTTAACAGCCGGTAATGCGGCTGCAGGTGAATTTTGCGCTGCTGCCGCCCGAGCTGGAGAAACGATTGATGGTCGTCCAGCCGACACGTCGGGTGTAACCAACCCAGGCTTCGCCGTCAGAGGCGATCCCGGTGAAAAACGTCAATTGCCCGAAACGGCTGTTGGTCTGCGCCCAATAACGTTGGCCATTCTTCTCAAAACCGCGCAGATAAAGGGTGTTGCCTACGGTATTGACGCTATAAGCGTTGCCATCGGCGTCGACACAAGCCAGCAGGTTGGCGCTGCGTGTGCAGCTGGCGAGTGCCGGCAATTGCGCGCAGGCATTGCCGCCCAGCAACAACCCAAGGCTCAACATCGAGCATTTCAGCGCATTTCTCATGGCGATTTCCGGGTGCGGGATTGGTGAAGCTTCCTGTTGTTTGTCGATCAAGACAAGAGAAGGCTGGTTTCTTTTTATTGTTATAATATAACATTGATTTGAATTAAGCCTGGGCAGCCCGATTTCAAGGCGTTGGTTTTCTACGTAATCCACCCGTGGGAAGCGCAAAAACGCCATGCGCCAGTAAAAGCGCCAATTGGCTGCCTTCTGAAGAGGATTATCCAATGTCAGCAGAATTGCCCGTCACCGTACTTTCAGGATTTCTCGGCGCTGGAAAAAGTACACTTTTGAATTACGTACTACGTAATCGAGAGGGTTTGCGCGTGGCTGTTATCGTTAATGATATGAGCGAGATCAACATTGATGGCAGCGAAGTCCAGCGTGATGTCAGCCTGAACCGCGCCGAAGAAAAAATAGTCGAAATGAGTAACGGCTGTATCTGCTGTACGTTACGTGAAGACCTGCTGGAAGAGGTCAGCAAGCTGGCCCGCGAAAATCGCTTCGATTACCTGCTGATCGAGTCCACCGGGATTTCCGAGCCACTGCCCGTGGCAGAGACGTTTACCTTCCGCGATGAGCACGGCCAGAGTCTCTCCGACATCGCGCGTCTGGACACCATGGTCACTGTAGTCGACGGTGTGAACTTCCTGCCGGACTACCAGGCAGCGGAAAGCCTCGCGTCCCGTGGCGAGATCCTTGGCGAAGAAGACGAACGCTCCATCACCGATCTGTTGATCGAACAGATCGAGTTCGCCGACGTGTTGTTGATCAGCAAGATCGACTTGATCAGCCAGTGCGAGCGTGAGGAGTTGATCGCGATCCTCCAGCGTCTCAACGCCCAAGCGGAAATCATCCCGATGGTGATGGGTGAGGTGCCTTTGGAAAAAATCCTCAACACCGGGCGTTTCGACTTCGAGAGAGCCGCACAGGCACCGGGTTGGTTGCAGGAATTACGCGGCGAACACGTGCCGGAAACCGATGAGTACGGCATCGCCTCCACAGCCTATCGCGCCCGCCGACCCTTTCACCCGCAACGGTTTTTCAGCTTTATCGATCGTCCTTGGCTGAACGGGAAATTGCTGCGCTCCAAAGGCTTCTTCTGGCTCGCGAGCAAACCCACCGACGCCGGCAGTTGGTCGCAAGCCGGTGGTTTGATGCGCCACGGTTTTGCCGGGCGCTGGTGGCGTTTCGTGCCAAAGGAGCAGTGGCCACAAGATCAGGAAAGCACCGCTGCCATCATGGAAAACTGGCTGTCGAGCGTAGGAGACTGCCGCCAGGAGCTGGTGTTTATCGGTCAAAATATTGATTTCCTACAGCTCTCAGCCGAACTGGATGCCTGCCTGCTCAACGATGAAGAAATGGCGCTCGGTGTCGAAGGCTGGCAATTGTTGCCCGATCCGTTCGGCCCTTGGCACGAAGAGGCTGCCTGATGCTCGCGCTAAAGCTGCTGCAGAACCGTACGCGCCATCAGCATCAAGGTCCGACACCGAAGGCGTTGACGCGAATCCTCGAAGACGACACCAACCTCGCCGTCTGGCAACGCCAACTGCCGTTGCACATCAGCGAGTTCGCCCACCTGCTGCTGTCGCTCAATGAACCCTTGGCGGAATCGTTGTGCCTCGAGTTGCCGGATGAGGACGCCGAGCCTGATCTCACCGGTGTGGCATCAGGCTTCCGTGATCTGGAAGGCTACGAGGGCTTTATCGCCGACCTGAAATGGCTGGTCAGCGCATTCGCCTGCTTACTGGGGGCAAAGCGCGTGGGCCTGCGCCTGCGGGTACTGGATAAAGCCATGTGTCCACGCTTCCATGTCGATCACGTGCCGGTGCGACTGATCACGACTTATGCGGGCGTTGGCAGCCAATGGCTCAAGGAAGGTGCGATGGATCGCAGCCAGCTGGGGCAGGCCAACGCCGAGCCCCACGTGCAAATCCAGCAACTCAACAGCGGCGACGTGGCGCTGTTGAAAGGCGAGAAATGGCACGGCAATGAAGGCTTTGGCCTGATCCACCGCTCGCCGCACCCGGACGCGGGGCAGCGCCGTCTGATACTGACCCTCGACTGGCTCGGCTGACGCCTCAAGGCTTGAGCCACTTACCCTGGCTCAGGCCTTCGCAGTACGGTTGCAGATACGCCGCATCCGTGGCCACGCCGTAATAGTGGATATCCTGGCGATAGGGCATATTGGCGACTTGCGCGTTGCTGCACACGCCAAATGCACCGCTCGGGCACTGATCGACGTACTGCACTTCGACTTTTTGCCCGGCCAGCGTCGGCTGGCAGAAACCGTCGTTGAACAGTTTCTCCGGGATATTGCGGTTCTGCTGACAGACTTTGACGTCGAGCCGCTCGCCCTGACTGTGCACCACGCAGGCCTGGGCCCATGCTTCACTCGACAGCAGCGCCAACAGCAACGACCATCCCCTCCAACGCATCTTTGAATCTCCCAAGAAAGCTCCCGGCCATGTTGCAGAACATTCCTACCCATGTCATTGCTGGCCCTTTGGGCGCCGGAAAAACCAGCCTGATTCGCCAACTCATGGCCCAGCGTCCAGAAGGCGAACGTTGGGCGGTATTGATCAACGAGTTCGGCCAGATCGGCCTCGACGCCGCCCTGTTGACGAGTGACGCCGAGGGTATCGCGCTGGGCGAAGTGGCCGGCGGCTGCCTGTGTTGCGTCAACGGCGCGCCGTTTCAGATTGGCCTGGGGCGGTTGTTGCGCAAGGCGAAGCCGGATCGGTTGTTTATCGAACCGTCCGGGCTGGGGCATCCGGCGCAGCTGATTAGCCAGTTGAATGAGGCGCCGTGGCGAGGTGTGCTGGCGGTGCAGCCGTGTGTGTTGGTGCTGGATGCTCAAGCGCTGCAGGCAGGGAAAGCCTTGCCGGTAGCGCAACAAGAAGCCTTAAAAGCCGCTGGCCTGCTGTTGTTGAACAAGGCTGAAAACCTTGATGACAGGGCCAGAGAAAAAATCGCCAGTCAGTTGCCGGCAGTGCCGTTGGTCTGGACTCAAGAGGCGCAACTAAGCCTGGGCGAACTGCCGGGCCTAGCCGCAAAAGCGGTCAACGGTGTGGATAATTTGGCCGTACCCAAGGGATTAGGACAAATGCCGGCCGTCTGGACTGATCCGACGCTGCCGATTTGCCTGAGTCAGGCGCAGGAGGGAGGCTGGAGTATTGGTTGGCGTTGGCATCCGGGACAGACGTTCGACAAGCGGCACATTGCTGACTGGCTAGCCAGCCTCAATTGGCAGCGGGCGAAACTGGTTATCCACAGCTCGGAGGGTTGGGTGTCGGCTAATGCTCTGAATAATGCCGAACTGATCTGGCAAGCCAGCGAATGGCGAAAAGATTCGCGACTCGAGCTGATCTTCGCTGAGGCACAGAGTGTTGAAGTGTTGCAGCGGGAGCTATTGGGGTGTCGGGAGGGTTAGATCAAAAGATCGCAGCCTTCGGCAGCTCCTACATGGGATTTTTGTGCACCCTTTAGAAGCTGCCGAAGGCTGCGATTTTTACGGTTTCCACTTCGTATGTTCTTGCCGCCACTGGCTCAACTCGATCACTTCCGCCCGCGGCTTGTGCACTTCCACTACTGGCGGCGTGTCGTCGAACGGTGCCGGGTAGGGCGCCAGTTCGATCTGCGCACTGTGCGCGCCAAACTGGGTGATGGTGCCGTTATGCCGGGTTTCGCCGGTCACGGTGAATTCAAAGTTGTACACCCGTGCCAGTCGTCGGCGACCGTTGGCGTCCTTGATGAAACCGATCTTCTTCAGGGCAACGTTGCCGTCGAGCAACTCGACCCGTACGTTCAGGCAATGCTGTTTGACCCGCTCCAGCGCGCGCTCGCGCAAGCCGTGGTTGTGCCATAACCACGCGCCGGCAGCGGCGAACAGTATCAGCACGAAGATGTTTTCCAGGGTCAGCATCAACATCGAACTCCAAAAGATAGCGTCAGCTTAACTGCGTCGCTGGTCTGTCGTACAGGCTGCGTTTCGTCGCATACTGCGCGGCTTGAATTTCAATCGTTTTACGGAATGACCCGAATGAAACGTACGCCTCATCTGCTCGCCATTCAGTCCCATGTGGTGTTCGGCCACGCCGGCAACAGCGCCGCGGTTTTTCCGATGCAGCGGGTCGGGGTTAATGTCTGGCCGCTCAACACCGTGCAGTTTTCCAACCACACCCAGTACGGTCAGTGGGCTGGTGAAGTGCTGGCACCGCAACAGATTCCCGAGCTGGTCGAAGGGATTGCTGCGATTGGCGAGCTGGGCAATTGCGATGCGGTGCTGTCCGGTTACCTCGGCAGCGCGGCGCAGGGCCGGGCGATTCTCAGCGGCGTCGAGCGCATCAAATCGGTCAATCCGAAGGCGCTGTATCTGTGCGATCCGGTGATGGGCCATCCGGAGAAGGGCTGCAGCGTGCCGACCGAGGTCAGCGATTTCCTGCTGGAAGAGGCGGCGGCCGTAGCGGACATCATGTGTCCAAACCAGTTGGAGCTGGACAGCTTCTCCGGGCGCAAGCCGCAGTCGCTGTTCGATTGTCTGGCAATGGCGCGGGCCTTGCTGGCGCGCGGGCCGAAAGCAGTACTGGTCAAGCATCTGGATTATCCGGGCAAACCGGCCGATGGCTTTGAAATGTTACTGGTGACGGTTGAAGGCAGCTGGCATCTGCGCCGTCCGTTGCTGGCGTTCCCGCGTCAGCCGGTGGGTGTGGGCGATCTGACGTCCGGCTTGTTTCTGGCGCGGGTGCTGCTGGGTGATAGTCTGGTGGCGGCGTTCGAATTCACTGCGGCGGCGGTGCATGAGGTGCTGCTGGAAACTCAAGCCTGCGCCAGCTATGAGCTGCAGCTGGTGCGGGCGCAGGATCGCATTGCGCATCCGCGGGTGAAGTTCGAGGCGACGGCGATCAGTTTGTAAGACCGCGCTGCCCCCATTCGCGAGCAAGCTCGCTCCCACATTTGGTTTTGTGTACGCCACAGGTCCAGTGTGGGAGCGAGCTTGCTCGCGAAGGCTATAGCTCAGACAGCATCAGTTCAAAGACTGATCAGGCGTCGCCCTTGATCTCCTGATAGCGCTTTTCCAGCTCCTGACGAATCTGCCGACGCTGCTGCGCCTGCATGTAACGACGTTTGTCTTCACTGTTCTGCGGTTGCAGCGGCGGCACGGCGGCCGGCTTACGCTGGTCATCCACCGCGACCATGGTGAAGAAGCAGCTGTTGGTGTGGCGCACCGAGCGCTCGCGGATGTTCTCGGTAACGACTTTGATACCGACTTCCATTGAGGTGTTGCCGGTGTAGTTGACCGACGCGAGGAAGGTCACCAGTTCGCCGACATGGATCGGCTCGCGAAAAATCACCTGATCCACCGACAGCGTCACCACGTAGCGACCGGCATAACGGCTCGCGCAGGCGTAGGCCACTTCGTCGAGGTATTTGAGCAGGGTGCCACCGTGGACATTGCCAGAGAAGTTGGCCATGTCGGGGGTCATCAGTACCGTCATCGACAGCTGGGCGTTTCCGGGTTCCATAACGTTCTCACGGATCAAGGCTGATTGCTGGAAGCACCTCTGCGGGTGCCTGGTCGCTTTTCAAAAGCACCGTTATCGGGACGCCGGGCGACTGGCCGTCGTCACGCCGGAATCGATCTGTTTCCATATATTGCACCGCCTTCCAGCCGCAAGTCGCGGTGTTAACCTGCAAAAGCCCCTTATAAAGGCAATTCCCACACGAAAAGCGGACTTTTACTACGCTCGCCCAGACCTTTCTGACGTCTGCTGACGGGCCTCGTCATTCAAGGAGCCCACACCATGCATGCCATCAGCTTTATTCAGGATCTGGCAGTGATCATGTTGGTCGCGGGCGTGGTGACCGTGTTGTTTCATCGCTTCAAACAGCCGGTGGTGCTCGGTTACATCGTCGCCGGCTTCATCATCGGCCCGCACACCCCGCCGTTCGGTCTGATCCACGACGAAGAAACCATCAAGACCCTCGCCGAACTCGGGGTGATTTTCCTGATGTTCTGCCTGGGTCTGGAGTTCAGCCTGCGCAAGCTGTTCAAGGTCGGCGCCACAGCGTTTATCGCGGCGTTCCTCGAGATCGTCCTGATGATCTGGATCGGCTACGAAATCGGTCGCTGGTTCGACTGGAACACCATGGACTCGCTGTTCCTCGGCGCGATTCTGGCGATTTCCTCGACCACCATCATCGTCAAGGCCCTCAACGATCTGAAGATGAAGAACGAGCGCTTCGCGCAGTTGATCTTCGGCGTATTGATCGTCGAAGACATCCTCGGCATCGGCATCATCGCACTGCTTTCAAGCATCGCCGTCAGCGGCACGGTCAGTTCCGGAGAAGTGTTTTCCACGGTTGGCAAACTGTCGCTGTTCATGATCGTCGCGCTGGTCATCGGCATTCTGCTGGTGCCGCGATTGCTGGCCTACGTGGCCAAATTCGAAAGCAACGAGATGCTGCTGATCACCGTGCTCGGCCTGTGTTTCGGCTTCTGCCTGCTGGTGGTCAAGCTCGAATACAGCATGGTACTTGGTGCGTTCCTGATCGGCGCGATCATGGCCGAGTCGCGACAACTGCTAAAAATCGAGCGTCTGATCGAGCCGGTTCGCGACCTGTTCAGCGCGATCTTCTTTGTCGCCATCGGGCTGATGCTCGACCCGATGATTCTGCTCGAATACGCGTGGCCGATTGCGGTGATCACCGTAGCCGTTGTACTCGGCAAGATGTTGTCCTGCGGTCTCGGAGCGTTTATCGCCGGCAATGACGGACGCACCTCACTGCGCGTGGGGATGGGCCTGTCACAGATTGGCGAATTTTCCTTCATCATCGCCGCTCTCGGGATGACGTTGCAGGTCACCAGTAACTTCCTCTACCCGGTTGCCGTGGCGGTGTCGGTGATTACCACTTTGCTGACGCCGTATTTGATCCGCGCGGCTGATCCGCTGTCGATCAAGTTGTCCGCGGCTGTGCCCAAGCCTCTCGGCCGCGTGCTGGGCATGTATGGCGAATGGCTGCGCAGCATTCAGCCGCAAGGCGAGGGTGCAATGCTGGCGTCAATCATTCGCAAGATCTTGCTGCAAGTCGGCGTCAACCTGGCGCTGGTGATCGCGATCTTCTTCGCCGGCGCGTATTTCGCTGAACGCATCTCGCTGTGGCTGCAAGACTGGATCAGCGATCCGAGCTGGCAGAAGGCGTTGATCTGGGGCGGTGCATTGTTGGTGTCGTTGCCGTTCCTGATCGCCGCTTATCGCAAGCTCAAGGCGTTGTCGATGCTGCTGGCGGAGATGGGTGTGAAGCCGGAGATGGCCGGGCGTCACACGCAGCGAGTGCGCCGGGTGATCTCCGAAGTGATCCCGATTCTCTCACTGCTGGTGATTTTCCTGCTGCTGGCAGCCTTGTCGGCCAGTATCTTGCCGACCAACAAGTTGCTGGTACTGATCGCCGTGGTCGCGGCCGCCGTGGCGGCGCTGCTCTGGCGCTGGTTCATCCGCGTGCACACGCGGATGCAGGTGGCCTTGCTGGAAACCCTCGACAACCATAAGGAGTCGTCGGGGCACTGACCTGCCGGGGCGGCTGGCTGATCAGCTTTCCAGCCAGACGTCCCGCGCCCAGTGCCACACCGATTCCCAGGTTTCCTCGGCAATCAGCTCTTCTTCGGCCTGCCACAGCACCACAGTGCCGTCTTCTTCGACGCAGTAGTAATCATCGCCGTCCTGGCAGATTGGAATCAGGCTGCGATCCACGCCGGCATCCCAAGCGTTGGCGGCGACATCCGGCAAGTAGGTGTGCGATTGCGGGTCGGTGACAGTTACCGGCTCCAGGCTACCGTAAACCACGTCGCTGACGGTCAGCAAAAACTCTCTGAAGACAAACGGAATGTCGATGAACAGCTGTTCTTCGATTTCGACCAGCAGATCTTCGTCAGGCAACTCCAATGGAACCGGCACGGGTTCGTTGGCTTCACGCAGTTGTTCGATGATTTCTTCCACGTCCGGGATCCTCTTGCTTGAATGGCGCGGTTTATATGGGCCGGTTTATACAGTAGCTCGCTATAGATGCAACCGCGAAATAGAAAACCCCAGCCGAGACTGGGGTTTTTTATTACGGCAAGTGAAGCCTGGAAGGGATCAGCCGTTCTGGCGGATACCGGCCACCAGCCAAGGCTGGTTCTCGCCCTGCGGACGTTCCATGTTCCAGCTTTCGCTGAACACTTCGCCCTGGTCGAAGCGCGAGGTTTTCGAAACACCGCTGAAGGTCAGAGTGGCGATGGTCTTGTCGGCACGGTCATCCACGCCGTCCAGTTGTACCTGGAGGTTGTCGATGTAGGTCGACTGGAACGCGTCGCCCAGATCCGCACGCTCACGCTTGAGGAACTCAAGCATTTGCGGGGTCACGAACTCGGCGATCTTGTCCATTTCGTTGGCGTCCCAGTGCTGCTGCAGCGACTGGAAGTGGCTGCGGGCAGCTTCAAGGAAGTTATGCTCATTGAACCAGGCTGGCGCGTTGATCACAGGACGAGCGGCGGCGGGTGCGGCCGAACCACCGAAGATCGAACCCATGGCGGCAGGCTTCTGCTCGAACACTTCACGCTGCATCGGCGCGCCGGCCGGAGCGAACTGCTCCTGCTGCTTGCGTCGACGCGCGGCGATGAAGCGGAAGATCACGAACGCGATCACGGCCATGATCAGGATGTCGAAGATCTGCATGCCCTGGAAGCCGCCGCCCATGAACATGGACGCGAGCAGGCCACCGGCGGCGATACCGGCCAGAGGGCCGAGCCATTTCGAAGCACCGCCGGCCTTGGCGGCAGCGCCTGCGGCACCGGCAGCACCTGCGGTCGCCGCAGCGCCGCCGACACCTGGAGAAGAAGGAGCCATCTGGCTGGTCTGGTGCGTCGGCGCAGCGCCGGCGCTTTTGCCACCACCAAAGCGCTTGGCGTTGGCGTCGAGGCTCATCGTCAGGCCGATGCACAACGCCATGGCGATGCTAAGAAAACGTTTCATAAAGGGAATTCCCGTTTGTGGAGACACGCGCGCCATGTTGCACAGCTGAAGTGTTACTGGCTAGTGAGAGAGTGTTTCGGGCTTTTGCCTGACAGGTTACGTTCAGCTCGGTCGGGACAATAAGGCCATGTACTTTTGGTTGTAGGAAATCGGGACGGGTTCAGTGAGAAAGCTCGTTTAGCGACGAAAAGCGAGCATCACCACACCTGCGGTGATCAGGCCGATGCCGCCCCATTGGCGCAGGTCGAGTTTCTCGCCCAGCAGGATCACGCCGAGCACTGCGACCAGCACCACGCTGAGTTTGTCCACTGGCGCGACCAGCGAGGCCGGACCGACTTTGAGCGCGCGGAAATAGCACAGCCACGACGCACCGGTTCCCAGGCCAGACAGCAGCAGGAACAGATAACTCTTCGCAGAGATCGATCCCAAAGATTGATATTGGCCCGTCGCGTACAAAATCAAGGCCAGGCTGACGAGTACCACGATGGTGCGCAGCAGGGTGGCGAAGTCGGAATTGACGTTTTCGATGCCGACTTTGGCGAAGATCGCCGTCAATGCGGCGAAAGTCGCCGAGAGCAGGGCCCAGAATGTCCAAGAAGAAAAGAAGCCTGAGCCCATGGAAATGTCCTTTTATCAACCTGCCGACCCAGATCCTGTGGGAGCGAGCTTGCTCGCGAATGCCGCACCGCGGTCTATCAGATAAACCGCAGCGATTTCATTCGCGAGCAGGCTCGCTCCCACAAAAACAGCAGAACTGGTATCAGATTGCTTCTAGCTTGGCGTAACCGAGCATCAGCCATTTGCTGCCTTCGCTGAAATTCACCTGCACCCGTGCCTGGGCGCCGGCGCCTTCGAAGTTGAGGATCACGCCGTCACCAAAGATCGAATGGCGTACCGCCTGACCGAGGCTGAAACCCGTTTCCGGAATCTCGCTGCCGCTGAACAGATTGCTGCCGC
The DNA here is from genome assembly GCF_002754355.1 of Pseudomonas sp. 29. Lineage (NCBI taxonomy): Bacteria > Pseudomonadati > Pseudomonadota > Gammaproteobacteria > Pseudomonadales > Pseudomonadaceae > Pseudomonas > Pseudomonas sp. 29. The sequence continues at coordinate 2,822,694 of NZ_PEEY01000001.1, read as the reverse complement.
TCATCGACTGATTGCCGCCGAACGGTCGGCTGACGCTGTTCGACAAGCGCACTTCCTGAATCAGGCCTTTCGGTACTTCGCGCACAAAGCGCGAAACCTTGTTGTAGGTCTCGCTGCCGTACAGGCGTCGGGTTTCAGCATAGGTCATCACCAGATTCTGCATTGCCCGGGTAATGCCCACGTAAGCCAGACGCCGCTCTTCTTCGAGACGCCCCGGTTCTTCCAGGCTCATCTTGTGCGGGAACAGGCCTTCTTCCATGCCCACGAGGAACACGTAAGGGAATTCCAGGCCTTTGGCGCTGTGCAGGGTCATCAACTGAATGCTGTCTTCGTGTTCGTCAGCCTGAGTGTCCCCGGCTTCCAGCGAAGCATGGCCGAGGAACGCCGCCAGCGGCGTCAGTTCTTCATCCTCTTCGGTGTTCTCGAAGTTGCGCGCGGCGCTGACCAGTTCCTCAAGGTTTTCTACCCGGGCCTGGCCTTTCTCGCCTTTTTCCGCTTCGTGATAGGCGATCAGCCCGGATTGCTCGATGACGGTTTGCGTCATCAGGTGCAGCGGCATTTCCATGCACTTGGCGGCGAGGTTTTCGATCAGCTCGATAAACGCACCCAGCGCACCGGCGGCGCGACCGGTCAGGCCTTTATTGGCGACCAGTTGGCGCATCGCCTCCCACATCGACACATCGCTGTGGCGTGCGTGATCGCGGATGGCTTCGACGGTTTTTTCGCCAATGCCTCGGGCCGGCACGTTGATCACCCGCTCCAGCGCTGCATCGTTGCCGCGACCTTCGAGCAAACGCAGGTAGGCCATGGCGTTCTTGATTTCGGCACGTTCGAAGAAGCGCTGGCCACCATAAATGCGGTAGGGAATGCGCTCACGCAGCAAGGCTTCTTCGAGAACGCGCGATTGGGCGTTGGAGCGGTACAGAATCGCGATATCGCTGCGGGCCAAGCCGGTTTTCAGCGCGCTTTCGATGGTTTCGACAACGTAGCGTGCCTCGTCGTGTTCATTGAACGCAGCGTACAGATTGATCGCTTCGCCGTCGCCGCCGTCGGTCCACAGCTCTTTGCCCAGACGCCCGGTATTGTTGGCGATCAAGGCGTTGGCGGCCTTGAGGATGCCGGCGGTGGAGCGGTAGTTCTGCTCCAGACGAATGGTCACCGAATCCGCGAAGTCGGAAGAATACTGATGAATGTTCTCGATTTTCGCGCCGCGCCAGCCGTAGATCGACTGGTCGTCGTCGCCGACCACCATCAGGCTGTCGCCGCCTTTGCCAAGCAGGCGCAACCAGGCGTACTGCACGGCGTTGGTATCCTGGAACTCGTCCACCAGAATGTGCCGAAAGCGCTTTTGATAATGCGCCAACAGGCCCGGGTGATCGCGCCACAGGTCGAGGGCACGCAGCAGCAGTTCGGAGAAATCGATGACGCCGGCACGCTGGCACGCCGCCTCATAGGCCTCATAGATGCCGCGCATGGTCGCCAGGTACAAATCGCCGCTGGCCTGAATGTGTTGTGGACGCAGGCCTTCGTCTTTCTGGCCATTGATGAACCACTGCGCCTGACGCGCCGGCCAGCGTTGCTCGTCGAGGCCGAGTTCGCGGATCACCCGTTTGACCAGTCGTTGCTGGTCATCGCTGTCGAGAATCTGGAAAGTCTGGCTCAGGCCGGCTTCCTGCCAGTGCGCCCGCAGCAAGCGGTGCGCCAGGCCGTGGAAGGTGCCGACCCACATGCCGGCCGGGTTGATCCCCAGCAACTGCTCGATGCGGTGACGCATCTCCGCAGCGGCCTTGTTGGTGAAGGTCACCGACAGAATGGAGTGGGGCGAGGCGTTTTCGACCTGGATCAACCAGGCGATACGGTGCACCAGCACTCGGGTTTTACCGGAGCCAGCACCGGCCAGGACCAACTGACGGCCAACGGGGGCTGCTACGGCCTGGCGTTGGGCATCGTTGAGGGAGTTCAGCAGAAGGGAGAGATCATCGCGCATCGGGGCATTCTAGGGTGCGCCGCAGGCCCGGGCAAACCGAGCTTTGCATTAGCCGATGAAACTCCCGTCGATGACGACCGGTCGGTCACTGGCTACAGGCATCGGCCCGCCGCGCTCCAAGGGTTTGGCCGGTGGCAAAGGACGGAAAAGTTTCGCTGAAATTATGATGTGGAGCAGTTTGGCAACGGGATCGGCTTGTGTATGCTCCGTCCACGTTTCGGGCGCACGCCCTCCTTATAAGAACAAGAACGTTGCCCATGACCCTCAGCTCCGAACTGTCGGGCCCCTCCGTGGATCCCCGGGTTATCCGCAAGCACTATGCCGTCGAGATGGCGGTCGAGCGCACGCGTCTGCTGTATCAGGGCTCGTTGTTGCCCACGTTGTTCATGTTGATCAATGGTCTGGTCTGCGCCGCTTTGCTCTGGAGCCCGCAGCGCTATTTCGTGGTCAGCGTCTGGCTGGTGTGGTTGCTGTCGCTGGTGGCGTTGCGGGTGATTCAGGTGGCGGCGTTCGATTCGGCGATCCCTGATCGTCAGGCGCAACCGATCTGGCGGCGGATGTTTCTGCTCGGCTCGACCATGACCGGCCTGACCCTGGCCGGCGCCGGCATTGCCCTGGTGCCCGCCGACAACTTCATCCAGCAGGCTTGGGTGTTCGGCCTGATCGGCGCCGCAACCCTCTCGGCCAGCGTCGCCTACGCGGTGAGCCTGCCAGCGTTTCTGTCATTTACCTTGCCCTGCCTGTTGCCGGCGATCGGTTATCTGTTCTGGGGCGGTGACGAGCAGGCGCGCGGTTGGGGCTGGCTCGGTCTGATCCTGCTCGGCTCGCTGAGCGTGGTCGCGTGGCAAGTCAATCGGCTGATTGATCGGGGCTTGCTGCGGCGCTTCCAGAATCAGCGCTTGATCGAACACCTGCAACAGACGCAGGCGCGCAGCGAACAGCTCAATCAGGAACTGGCCAAAGAAATCGATCAGCGCCGCTGCGCCGAGGGCAAGTTGCGTGAAGCGCAGGTCGAACTCGAAGACCGCGTGGCACAGCGCAGCCTTGAACTGGACGCGGCCACTCAGGCCCTGAGCAAAAGCGAAGCGCGGCTGGCGCTGGCGCTGAAGGCCAGTGAGCTGGGGCTGTGGGACTGGAACCTGCAAACCGATGAGGTCCACCACACGCAGATTCAGGAACTGTTCGGCCTCGCTCCGGAATACGTCACGGCACTTTTGCGCGACCTCAAGCCACGTCTGCATCCAGACGATGTGCCGACGCTGAAGTACGCATTGATCGAGCACTTGAAGGGGCGCACCGAGGACTATCAGATCGAATACCGCGTACGTCACGGCGATGGCCATTGGGTGTGGATCGAAGACCGTGGCCGCGCCGTTGAGCGCAGCGACAGCGGCCGGGTGATCCGCATGGTCGGCACCCGCCGCGACATCAGTGCCAGCAAAAGCCTCGAAGAGCAGCAGCGCCTGGCGGCGACGGTGTTCGAAGCGGCCAGTGAAGGCATCGTGATTCTCGACCCGAATTACGCGTTGATCGCAATCAATCAGGCGTTCAGCCGCGTCACCGGCTACGACATCGGAGACATGCTCGGGCGCAACGTCGTCGAGCTACCGTGCAGCCGTGATGCCCGCCGCCATTACGTCGCCATCCGTCATGCACTTGAGCAGCACGGCAGTTGGCAGGGCGAACTGGTGGAGACGCGCAAGAATGGCGAGCTGTATCCGCAGTGGCTGCAACTGAATGCAGTGCGTGATGGTCGGGGAAATGTCAGCCATATCGTCGGCTTCTTCGCCGATCTGTCAGCACGCCGCGAATCCGAAGAGCGCATGCGCTATCTGACCCATTACGACGAGCTCACCGGGTTGGCCAACCGCTCGCTGTTCCGCGAGCGTTTACATGAAGCGCATCAGCGCTCGCGTCAGGGCCGGCGCAGCCTGGCGTTGCTGCACATCAATCTGGATCGCTTCAAATTGCTCAACGACAGTCTCGGCCATGAGATTGCCGATCAGTTACTGCAGAAAATGGCGCGCCGGCTGGTCAACGCCTTGCCGGAAGCGGACACCATCGCCCGCTTGTCCGGTGACGAGTTCGCCGTACTGTTCGATGCCTACGGCAATCTCTCAAGTCTGGCCCGGGTCGCCACGCGCCTGTCGAGCAAGTTGCGCCTGCCACTGACGGTCGAAGGGCATGAGCTGGTGGTCAGTGCCTCGATGGGCATCAGCATGCTGCCGGACACCGCCCGGGAAATCTCCGCACTGGTCAGCCAGTCGAACATGGCCATGCAACATGCCAAGCATCTTGGCGGGAACAACTTCCAGTTCTACACCGACAGCCTGCAGGCCAGCACCCTTGAGCGCTTGCAGCTGGAAAACCATCTGCGCAAGGCCATCGAAGACAAGCAGCTGAAAGTGTTCTATCAACCGAAGCTGTGCCTGCAAACCGGGCGTTTGAATGCGGCAGAGGCACTGGTGCGCTGGGATCATCCAACCATGGGCCAGGTGCCGCCGGGGGACTTCATCGGGCTGGCCGAGGAAACCGGTCTGATCGGGCCGATCGGCGAATTCGTCCTGCGTCAGGCGTGCTGGCAGGCCTGTGAATGGCAGCGTCAGGGGCTGGAGCCGATTCGTGTTTCGGTCAACCTGTCGGTGCATCAACTGCGTCAGGGCAAACTGGTCAGTCTGGTGCGGCAGGTGCTGGAGGAAACCGGACTGGCGCCGCACTACCTCGAACTGGAACTGACCGAAAGCCAGTTGCTCGACAGCGTCGAGCACATCATCGCGACCTTCCAGCAACTGCGCGATCTGGGGGTGAAACTGGCCATCGATGATTTTGGCACCGGGTATTCGTCGCTGAGTTACCTCAAGCGCATTCCGGTGGATTACGTGAAGATCGATCAGGCATTCATTCGCGGTTTGGGGGAGGGCAGTGAAGATGCGGCGATCACTCGCGCGATCATTGCCATGGCCCATGGGCTGTCACTGAAAGTGGTCGCCGAAGGTGTCGAGCGCCAGGAGCAGCTGGAATTTTTACGCGCCGAGCGTTGCGATGAAGTGCAGGGTTACCTGATCAGCCGGCCGGTGGAGGCGAGCGGTCTGGCCGGGCTTTTGCGCGAACAGGAAAAACCGTTTTAAGGGCTACATGCATCCCATCGCGCCTGATATGGGGACATGGAGTTACGCATTGAGCAGGCAAAAAGCCAATTCATGTAGTATAACTACAAGCGTGCTACATCCTTGCCCATAAGAAGAGTCCAGCCCCTTGAATCTGCTGCAACACATCGCCCAGTCACGTCACCTGTTACGCAAGTCGGAGCTCAAGGTCGCCGACCACGTGCTGCTTGACCCTGCGGCGGTGATGCACAGTTCCATGGCCGACCTGGCCCACAGCGTTGGCATCAGCGAGCCGACCATCGTGCGCTTCTGTCGCGCCATTGGTTGCTCCGGTTTCCAGGATCTCAAGCTCAAACTGGCGCAAAGCCTGGCCGCCGGAGCCAGCTTCGGTCAGTTCGCAATCCATGAAGACGACTCGGTTGCCGATTACAGCCTGAAGATTTTCGACACCACATTGCACACCTTGATGGAGGTTCGCGAGAAGCTCGATCCGGTTGAGCTGCAGCGTGCGGTGACGTTGATGTCGCAGGCGCAGCGCGTCGAGTTCTACGGCTTCGGCGCGTCGGGCGCGGTGGCGGCGGATGCGCAGCACAAGTTCTTCCGTTTGCTGCTGACGGCGGCGGCGTATTCCGATCCGCACATGCAGGCGATGTCGGCGGTGACGTTGAAACCGACCGATGTGGCGATCTGCATTTCCCAGTCGGGGCGTTCCAAGGACCTGCTGATTACCGCCAATCTGGTGCGTGAGAGCGGCGCTTCGCTGATTACTCTGTGCCCTAGCCAGACGCCGTTGGCCGAACTGTCGACCGTCAATCTGGCAATCGATGTGCACGAAGACACCGAAATCTATACGCCGCTGACTTCGCGTATTGCTCACCTGGTAGTGATTGACGTGCTGGCGATGGGCGTGGCTATGGCGCGTGGGCCGAGTCTGGTCAATCACCTGAAGAGCGTGAAGCGCAGTCTGCGCAGCTTGCGCTTGTCGCCGAAAGCCGTGAAAGCGCTGGATGACTGAAGTTATCTAAGTAATCGCGAGCAGGCTCGCTCCCACAGGGGATTTCCTGTGAACACAGATTCTGTGTCATACCGAGATCAGATGTGGGAGCGAGCCTGCTCGCGAAGGCGTCCACAAAAACACCACAACCCTGCGCAAGTTTCATCGCACTGTCATCCCCGCGCAGCCAAACCGTCATCCCTCCCGCCTATGGTGAAACTCCCGTAATCGCCTTGGGAGACTCGAAATGGCTCAGCCCTACGAAGAACGCAACAGCGCCGCGAAAACCCGTCGTCAGCAGGAAGACCAGCGCCGCATGGAGTTTCGCCGCGCTATCGAAGATCGCTTCGAACTTCGCCAGCTACAAGCCGAAATCGGCGATTTTCCCGAGATCAACCATTGGCAGGCAGCACCCGCAGCTTCCCGTCGAAGCGCTCAACCAACGCGCTGATCTGCACCCGTTCGCTGCGGATAAACGCCAGGAAGGCGTGTGCCACCGGTGACAAGCGTTTGGCCTTGGCTTGCACCAGACACCAGCTACGGAATAGCGGCAATTCCTCGACCGGCAACTCGACGAGGCCGCCGGTCGCCAGCTCCAGGTTCAGGGCGTGGCGCGTCAACAGCGCCAGGCCCAGACCCGCCTGAACACATTCACGCTGAGCTTCGGCCGAGGCCACTTCCTGAGTCTGGGTGAAGTGCACGCGTTTCTCTTTGAAGTACTCTTCGCAGGCCAGTCGTGTGCCCGAACCGGGCTCGCGGATCAGCAGCGTGTAGGGTTCCAGATCCTGCAACCGCAGCGGGCCCATGTGTGCCAGCGGGTGATCCGGGCGCGCCACGGCAACAATCGGGTTGTTGAGGAACGGCAGGAATTCCAGACCCATGTCCTGCGGCACCATCGACATGATCACCAGATCGTCGCGGTTGTCGGACAGCCTGCGAATCACCTGGCCACGGTTGACCACGGTCAGTTGCAGATTCACTTCCGGGTGCTGACGCTTGAACGCGGCGAACAGGTGCGGCACGAAGTATTTGGCGCTGGATTCCACCGCCAGCTTCAATTGGCCCTGCAGCGAACCCTGCATGTCGGACAGCTGCATATCGAGGTTTTCCAGACGCCCGAAGATGTCCCGGCTGGCGCGCTGAAGTGCTTCGGCGGCCTCGGTCATGTAGAGTTTTTTGCCGACATAATCGAATAATGGCTGGCCGATCAGCTCCTCGAGCTGACGAATCTGTAGGCTGACGGCCGGTTGTGTGAGCGACATTTCCTCGGCTGCGCGGCTGTAAGAGCGTAAATCACACACTTCATTGAAGATTTGCAACTGACGCAATGTCATACGCATCAATGACTTACGCATTTATTATAGGCTCTGATGGCAGGCTGATCGTTCAACTATAAGTCTTTACTTATGGCTAACCCAATTTTTATTCATTTTTGTTAATCCCTCATGAGCGCTAGTGTGGACCTGCGACTGAATTGAAACATTTGGTCACGCGTCGACCTGGGTCTAGCAGGTCGTGGTGCCACCGGCTCAAGGGAACCTCCAAGTGATAACAAAGATCCTGATCGCCAACCGTGGTGAGATTGCCGTACGAATCGTGCGAGCCTGCGCCGAAATGGGCATTCGCTCGGTTGCGATTTTTTCCGACGCCGACCGCCATGCGCTGCATGTGAAACGCGCGGACGAGGCCCACAGCATCGGTGCCGAGCCACTGGCGGGTTACCTGAACCCGCGCAAGCTGGTGAACCTGGCGGTTGAAACCGGCTGCGATGCGTTGCACCCCGGTTACGGTTTCCTTTCGGAAAATGCCGAGCTGGCAGACATCTGCGCCGAGCGCGGCATCAAATTCATTGGCCCGTCGGCGGAAGTCATTCGCCGCATGGGCGACAAGACCGAAGCCCGGCGCAGCATGATCAAGGCCGGTGTACCGGTGACGCCGGGCACCGAAGGTAATGTCGCCGACATCGAAGAAGCCTTGGCCGAGGGCGACCGCATCGGTTACCCGGTGATGCTCAAAGCCACTTCCGGTGGTGGCGGTCGCGGTATCCGTCGCTGCAACAGCCGCGAAGAACTCGAACAGAATTTCCCTCGGGTGATTTCCGAAGCGACCAAGGCCTTCGGTTCGGCCGAAGTGTTTCTGGAAAAATGCATCGTTAACCCCAAGCACATCGAAGCGCAGATTCTCGGCGACAGCTTCGGCAATGTCGTGCACCTGTTCGAGCGTGATTGCTCGATCCAGCGCCGCAACCAGAAACTCATCGAAATCGCCCCGAGTCCGCAACTGACCCCGGAACAGCGCGCCTACATCGGCGACCTGTCGGTGCGTGCGGCCAAGGCTGTCGGTTACGAGAACGCCGGTACCGTGGAGTTCCTGCTCGCCGAGGGCGAGGTGTACTTCATGGAGATGAATACCCGGGTGCAGGTGGAGCACACCATCACCGAAGAAATCACCGGGATCGACATCGTCCGCGAACAGATTCGCATCGCCTCTGGCCTGCCGTTGTCGGTGAAGCAGGAAGACATTCAGCACCGGGGTTTCGCGTTGCAGTTCCGCATCAACGCCGAAGACCCGAAGAACAACTTTCTGCCGAGCTTCGGCAAGATCACCCGTTATTACGCCCCCGGCGGACCGGGTGTGCGCACCGACACAGCGATCTATACCGGCTACACCATTCCGCCGTTCTACGATTCGATGTGCCTGAAGCTTGTGGTCTGGGCGCTGACCTGGGAAGAGGCGATGGACCGTGGCCTGCGTGCCCTCGACGACATGCGTCTGCAAGGTGTGAAGACCACCGCCGCGTACTACCAGGAAATCCTGCGCAACCCGGAATTCCGTAGCGGCCAGTTCAATACCAGCTTCGTTGAAAGTCACCCTGAACTGACCAACTACTCGATCAAGCGCAAACCCGAAGAGCTGGCCCTGGCCATCGCCGCCGCCATCGCCGCCCACGCAGGCCTGTGAGGAATACAACAATGTCCAAGAAGATCTTTGTCACCGATACCATCCTGCGCGACGCTCACCAATCGCTGCTCGCCACTCGCATGCGCACCGAAGACATGCTGCCGATCTGCGACAAGCTCGACAAAGTCGGCTACTGGTCGCTGGAGTGCTGGGGCGGCGCGACGTTCGACGCCTGCGTACGCTTCCTGAAAGAAGACCCTTGGGAGCGTCTGCGCCAACTGCGCGCGGCGTTGCCTAACACGCGCCTGCAGATGCTTCTGCGCGGGCAGAACCTGCTGGGCTACCGCCATTACAGCGACGACGTGGTTAAAGCCTTCGTCGCCAAAGCTGCGGTCAACGGCATCGACGTGTTCCGCATCTTCGATGCGATGAACGACGTGCGTAACCTGCGCGTGGCGATCGAAGCGGTGAAGGCTGCCGGCAAACACGCCCAAGGCACCATCGCTTACACCACCAGCCCGGTGCACACCATCGATGCGTTCGTCACTCAGGCCAAGCAGATGGAAGCCATGGGTTGCGACTCGGTGGCGATCAAGGACATGGCCGGCCTGCTGACTCCGTACGCCACTGGCGAACTGGTTCGTGCGTTGAAAGCCGAGCAATCGCTGCCGGTGTTCATCCACTCCCACGACACGGCCGGTCTGGCGACCATGTGCCAGCTCAAGGCGATCGAAAACGGCGCTGACCACATCGACACCGCGATCTCCAGCTTCGCTTCGGGCACCAGCCACCCAGGCACTGAGTCGATGGTCGCTGCACTCAAGGGCACCGAGTACGACACCGGCCTGAACCTCGAGCTGCTGCAAGAGATCGGTCTGTACTTCTACGCCGTGCGCAAAAAATACCACCAGTTCGAAAGCGAATTCACCGCCGTCGACACTCGTGTGCAGGTCAACCAAGTGCCGGGCGGGATGATCTCCAACCTTGCCAACCAGTTGAAAGAGCAGGGCGCCCTAAACCGCATGGCCGAAGTGCTGGCGGAAATCCCACGCGTGCGCGAGGACCTCGGCTTCCCGCCACTGGTGACCCCGACTTCGCAAATCGTCGGCACCCAGGCGTTCTTCAACGTGCTGGCCGGCGAGCGCTACAAGACCATCACCAACGAAGTGAAGCTGTACCTGCAGGGCGGTTACGGCAAAGCGCCGGGCGTGGTCGACGAGAAGCTGCGTCGCCAGGCGATCGGCAGCGAAGAAGTCATCGACGTGCGTCCGGCCGATCTGCTCAAGCCGGAAATGACCAAGTTGCGTGCTGATATCGGCGCCTTGGCCAAGTCCGAAGAAGACGTGCTGACCTTTGCGATGTTCCCGGACATCGGCCGCAAGTTCCTCGAAGAGCGTGCTGCCGGCACCCTGACCCCTGAAGTACTGCTGCCGATTCCGGAAGCGGGCGGTGTGACCAAGGCGGGCGGCGAAGGCGTGCCGACCGAGTTCGTCATCGACGTCCACGGCGAAACTTACCGCGTCGATATCACCGGCGTCGGTGTGAAGGCCGAAGGCAAGCGTCACTTCTACCTGTCCATCGACGGCATGCCGGAAGAAGTGGTGTTCGAACCGCTCAACGAATTTGTCAGTGGAGGCAGCAGCAAACGCAAGCAGGCGTCGGCACCGGGTCACGTCAGCACCACCATGCCGGGCAACATCGTCGATGTGCTGGTCAAGGAGGGCGATACCGTCAAGGCCGGCCAGGCTGTGCTGATCACCGAAGCGATGAAGATGGAAACCGAAGTCCAGGCAGCGATTGCCGGCAAGGTAACCGCCATTCATGTGGCCAAGGGTGATCGGGTCAATCCGGGTGAAATTCTGATCGAGATCGAAGGCTGAGATAACGGCCGCGATCCAACGTTTTAAACCTCGGGGGGGCATGTGCTCCCCTTTTTTTTCATCCGGAATTTGTCTGCATCACATGAGGCCTATGTGGGAGCGAGCCTGCTCGCGAAGAGGAGTGTCAGTCGATATTTATTCAACTGACCGATCGCATTCGCGAGCAGGCTCGCTCCCACAGTGACGATGTTCAATCCGTCAGAACGCCATGCGCCATTGGCCCATTACGCCATGAGTGCGGCTGTCAGTGGCCATTTCACCCGTGAGACCCACACCGACCGTGTGATTGGCAGACAGCCCGAGATCGAGGCCGGCATCCACCGACAGGCTGTTGCGATCCAGCGCGGCACCGGCAATTTCAAAGCGTTTGCCACCCTTGACCAGTTGCTGGCGGGTGTCGCTTTCGATCTCGCCAAGGGTGTGTTTCCAGCCGGCACTGAATCGCGGTGTCAGCGTCATGCCGTTGTCCAGCCGATTGATTTTCGCCGTGCGCAGGCCAAAGGTACTGCTGAGGTTGTCGCGGGTTTGTCCGAAGACTTTCAGCGCCGCATCCCCGCCGTTTTCGCGGTAGCTGTCGCGTTGATAGCGCTGATAGCCGACGCTGGCGAACGGTTCGAGCGTCGCGTTGTGCCGGCCGATGTTGACCGCCAGTTCGGCAAAGGCTTGTTGGGTGTTGGCGTCATAGTTGCCCTTGAGGCGATCGCTGAAGCCGTTGAAGGCCACGCGACGTTTACTGGCGCCGTCATGACTGGCGTAGGTCGCCCCGAGACGCAGCGAGAAGGGGCCGTCCTGACGTGCGGCGTAGGCACCGAGGTGCCAGCTGTCGAGGTCGCCATCGTATTGCCGGGCATCGAGTCTGGTCTGCGATTTACCGCCGACCAGGCCGACATGCCATTGCTCGTTGAGCCGCCAGTCGGCGCCCATGACCAGGCCTTGGGTAGCGTGTTTGAGGGTGCTGTCGAAGTTGCGGTCGACTTTGCCACCATGGCGAAGCGCCTGAATCCACACGCGCCCGGAATCGGCAGCGCCGGCGGCCTGACGCGGCGAGTTGCCGGAACTGTAGGCAGAACCGTAACGGCTGTTCAGTTGCTGCATGGCCGAAAGCATGCTCACGCTCACCGGAGTGATGCTGCTCAGCGTGGCTTTGGCGAGGTTTGCATTGCTGCCGGCGGCGAGTTGTTCGAGGGCGATGGGGGCAGCGGTTTTGTCGCTGGTCAGGAGTGCGGCGACTGCTGCGTTTGTGGGTTTTAGTGGCGCAGGGGCGGGCGGTTCGGCGGTCTCGTTAACTTGCGCAGTAAGAGGTTCGTCCGGCATTGGCGATGGGACGGACTCTGCAATGGGAGTCGGCGCTGAAGTCGGAACAGGAACAGAAATTGGAGCTGGTGCAGACGCCGTCAATGGCGTTGGTGTCGCTGATGGCGCAGGTGCTGTTGGATCGACAATGGCCTCGGCAGCGGCACGAGTGTTGGCTGTCGTGGCAGCGCTCGAAAGCGGCTTACCGTTACGGGCGTAAGTCAGCCCGACGGACTTTTTGTTGTATTGCGCAGTGGCTGTCATGAAGGCGAGGTCGCTAACGACCGTACCGAATTCGCCTTCTACCTTGCCCGCTTCGAGGATTTTGTACTGTCTGCTTTGCGGATATTCTCCCGGAGCCGCAACGACTTTCAGGGTGGCGCCTTCCAGCTTGGCGGTGCCATCAACCTTGATCGTTTGACTGCCACCAGGGGTGACCTCGTAAGCCAGTTCGGCGGTCGGGGACAAGCGCAAGTCGCCTTTCACGCGCGGGCTGCCTAGCACCTCATTGACGGTGAGCAGGCCGGCGACCTCCAGGCTTCCCACCACACCTTTACCGGCAAAGCTGCCACCGCTCTCGACATACACGTCGCCCTTAATGCTCCCCAGGTTGGTCAACGCGGTACCGCTGTTGACCAGCACGCCCTCCTTGAAGTCTCCCTTGGAACTCAGCGCCCAATCGCCCCGGCTGAGGAACAGGCCGTTGAAATTACGTGTGTCTTTCAGCTCGCCGCCTGCCGCTGCATCCAGGAACAGGACGTTATCTCCCCCGCCACCATCCAGCAGGCCGGTAAAGCTTGCGCCGTCCGTGAGCGTGATCAGATCGTTTACAGCGGTACCTTTAAACGTTTCTTCAGGGGTTTTAAAAGCGATGGGCACCGTACTTGGGTCGGTGAGAAATCCCTTCAGTCGCTCAAGCGCCATTTTTTTAGGGCTGGTTTCGGACAATTCAGTGACATCCGCTACTGCGGTTGAATCAGCGACTTCAGAGGGTTGCTGAGCGTTGGCAACCGCTACGCAACCCAGCGCCAGCGAAATGGCCAAAGCCAAGTGTTTTGGTTTGAATATGTGTTGAGTGGGCATCGGGTTGGGCCTTTCTTTGGAAGAAGACCCAACTCTATTGATGCCCCAAAAAATCCGATGTCGGCTGCTTCCCGCAGGCTTGCAGGCGACATCGCATCGTTTTGTAGAAAATGACCGCGAGATCCGCAACCAGGATTTTTACTCGGTTGCAGCGTTCCCTTTTCCTACAACCGTTCAAGACCCCGCCGGCTGTTCAACCCTCAAAAGCTCATCTGCCACTGCCCGATCAAACCGTGATTGCGGCTGTTGCTGCCGATCTCGCCGCTGTATCCCACGCCCAGCGTATGCCGCGCTGAAATCCCCACATCCAGCCCGGCCTCCAGCACCAGGCTGTCGCGATCCAGCGAGCTGCCATCGACACTGAACGCCGTGCCGCCAGTCACAAACGCCTGACGAGTCGAGCTGCTGACATCGCCATAGGTGTGTTTCCAGCCAGCGGCCATGCGCGGGGTCACGCTCATGCCGTTGTCCAGGCTGCTCAGGTGCGCCAGGCGCAGGCCGAAGGTGCTGCTGAAGTTGTCCTGAGTCTGGCTGTCGACTTGCAGCGCGGCGGCGCCACCTTTTTCCTTATAGCTGTCGCGGTGGTAGCGCTGATAACCGAGGCTGGCGAATGGTTCGGCGCTGAGGCGGCCGCTGCCCATGGCATAGCCGAGTTCGGCGAAGGCTTGCTGGCTATCGGCGTCGTAGTCGCCTTTCGGGCGGTCGCTGAAACCATTGAAGGCGATGGTGCGTTTGCTTTCGCCCTGATGGCCGCTGTACGCCGCGCCGAGGCGCAAAGCGATCGCGCCGTTCTGGTGCAGCGCGTAGACGCCGGCGTGCCAGCTCTCGACGTTGCCGTCGACGCCGGTCGCGTCCAGATCGGTTTTCGAATAGCCACCGAGTACGCCCAGCCGCCATGCTGGATTCAGCGACCAGTCGGCACCCAGCACGCTGCCCTTGGTGCGTTGTTCCAGACCACTGCTGCCATGTTCGCCATCGAGCTTGCCGTAGCCGCCGATGCCTTGCAGCCAGAGCCGCCCGCGAGCGTTCGGGTCATTCAGGTTGCGTGCTTCGGACGGCACGCCATTGGCCGCCAGCACGGGGGTGTCACGCTGATCGAGACCGACCAGCAGACCCGGGCTGGCGCCCATTTGCTGCATCGCCGAGAGCATGCTGCTGCCGACCTGACTGCTGGCGCCGAGGGTGGCGCTGGTCAGGTTGGCATTGCTGGCACCGGCCAGTTGCTCGATCGCCGCGCCGGCGCTGCTTTGGCTGGTATTGAGCAAGGCGTTGTACAAGGCGTTGTCTTTGCCGATTGAGGCGAGGCTGTTGGCGGCGTTTGTGCCGTTGCCAGTCGTGGCGAACTCATTGAACGCCACATCATTGCGGGTGTAGGTCAGATCGACTTGCGTGGGCGTGTAGGCGAGAGTCGGCGTCAGGAATGCGTAGTCGCTGCTGACCTTGCCGAAGGTGCCGTTGACCTGCGCCGCTTGCAGCACGGTGTAGTGGCTCTGCCAGGGATAGGTGCCGCTGCCGGGATTGACGGCGAGCGTTGCACCGTTGAGGTTGGCGATGCCGCCGACCTGTACCGGCGCGCTGCTGCCGTCGGCATTGACGCCGTAGGCGAGGGTGCCGGCGCTGCCCATGTTCAAGTCGTGAACGATGGTGGCGCGGCCGAGTCCGGTGTCCGTGCGTAGCGTGCCGTTGACGTTGAGATTGCCCACCGAACCGCCACCGGCATACACACCGCCAGCGTCGACGGTCAGGTTGCCAGTGATGCTGCCTTGGTTGATCAGGGTGGCGCCGTTGCGCACCGCGCCGCCGTCGCTGAAATCGCCACTGCCCGACAGCGTCCACGCGCCTTGCTTGACCTCCAGCCATTCGAAGTTGCGACTGGCGCCGAAGCTGCCACCGGCCGCGTCCTCCATCACCACGCGGTCGTAACCGCTGCCGCCATCCACCACGCCGACAAAGCGACTGCCATTGCGCAAGGTCAGGCTGTCGTTGCCGCTGCCCAGATCCAGCGCCAGGCCATTGCTGCCGCTGATCGTGCCGCCGTTGATGACGTTGTCGGCGAACTCACCGACGAACTTCACGCCAAAACCGTTGAGGCCTTGGATGGTGCCGAAGTTTTCCAGGGTGGTCGCCGCCAGCCCCGAACCGCCGCTGCCATCGTCGACCAGAATGGCGCTGTCGGCACCGCTGATCAACGCGTTGCTGGCGTTGAGTATGTAGCCACCACCGAGGGCAATACCTTCGCTGCCGTTGGCGAAACCGCCCTTGTCGACACCACCTGCACCGACGCCCTGAATGGTCCCGTAGTTTTCGATGTGGGCGATCTTGTCGATGTCCACGCCATCGCCGTCACCGTTCGCTTGCAAGCCTGAGTAAGCGCCAGTGATGGTGCCGTGGTTAATCACCGTGCCATCGCCGTCGGAACCGAAGCCGGAGCCATTGCGGCCAGTGACCTGCCCGTAGTTGATCAGCGTCGCGCCAAGGTCAGTAGTGATGCCATGCCGGCCGCCGGAAATCACTCCGTAGTTAGTCACGCTGACACCGCCTGCGGAATCGATATCGATGCCGTCGAATTTCTCGTCGGCATTGTGCGAATCACCGGTGGAAATCTCGCCGTAGTTGGTAATAGTCGCGTTGGCCCCGGTCTTCATGCCGTCGCTGGCGTCGCCGCGAATCAGCCCGCCGGCACGGTTGATGATGGTGGTTTTCACCCCGTCGCTGCGCAGCGCATCCAGATCCAGGCCTTGGCCGGTAGTGGAGCGAATCACACCGCTGTTGTCGATTAACAGGCTGCCGCTGACGAAGTTGCTGTCGATGCGCAAGGCGTCGTTGGCGCCGAGAATCTGCCCGCCGCTGCGGTTGTAGATCGTGTAGTTGCGCGCCTGGGTCAGGTCGCCGCTGCTGTCGATGGCCCGGCCACCGCTGGACACGATTTTGCCGGCGTTATCGATCACCACACCCGCACCACTGGTCTTGTCTTTCAGGCTCACGGCCTTGCCGCTGTTGGTGATGCTGCCCGGTGCGGAAATCGTCAACGTGTCGCTGCCACCCAGCGTTTGCGCTGCCGTGGTGGCGGTGTCGATCTGCACGGTTTTGCCGTGGGCTGCCGTGGCGGTGATCAACAGGGCAATGGCGAGAGACAGACGCTGGCGCGGGAACGGCATGGTCGGACGGCCTTTTTGTTATAAGCGGGCCGTCCTGTATAGCGAAGGGTTTTTACAGAATGATGTCTTTGAGGTGATGAGTCACTGATCGCGACGCACGTAAGCCTTGCCGTAATGCCGCTCCATGCGTGCCTGAATCAACTCCAGGCCAATCGACATCAGCCAGTAAATGATCGCCGCCGTCGTCAGCATTTCGATATAGCGGTAGCTTGAGCGCCCGTATGACTGGGCGAGAAACATCACTTCCCAGACCCCCATCACCGAGATCAGCGACGAGTCCTTAAGCATCGAGATGAACTGGTTGGTGGTGGGCGGGATGATCGTGCGCATGGCTTGCGGCAGGGTGATGCGCCAGAAAATCACCGTCTCGCGCATCCCCAATGCCAGCGAAGCTTCGCGCTGGCCGTGGTCGACGCCGAGAATGCCGGCACGAAAGATTTCGCTGAGATAGGCGCCGTAGTTCAACGACAGGGCAATGATGCCCGCGACGATGGCGCCAGGCACGATGCCCAGTTGCGGCAAGCCGAGGTAGATCAGCAGGATCTGGATGAGCAGTGGCGTGCCGCGAAAGAACGAGGTGTAGAAGCTGGCGATACCGAACGCCACGGCGCTTTTCGACAGGCGCGCCAATGCCGTGATGAAGCCCAGCAGGGACGAGGCGACAATCGAGCACATACACAGGAAAAGCGTCAGCGCCGCGCCTTGCAGAAAGCCATTGGGCGCCAGGTGCAAGCCGACCAGGTTGGGCAGTTTGTCGAGGATGATCGAGAACTTCAGGTCGAAGCTCAGGAAGAATCCGGCGAACAGGCAGAACAGCGCCGCCCATGTCAGGTACAGCCGCGTACGAAAACCGAACAGGCGTTGCAGGCGTGATTCAGCCACCGGTTGCGGCGGCTGTGGAGGTGTCGGGAAAGAGGTCATTGGCTGATATCAGCGCCGATCCATTTTTGTGACAGCTTGCTCAGGGTGCCGTCCTGCTTCAGTTGCGCGAAGACTTCACGCACCTTGGCGTCCCATTGCGCATCACCCTTTTCGATGGCCACCGAATTCGGCTCCGAGTACAGCGGCGCGCCGGCCAGTTTGAAGCGTTTGTCTTCGTTCAGGCGTGGCTGCGCGGTGACGAGGTTGGTGAGGATTGCATCCAGACGCACGCCGGCGCCCAGGCCCAAATCCTGGAAGGCAACGTTGTCGGTGTCGTACGGCGCGATCTGCACATCTTCGAACGGGTACTGCAACTGCTTGTCTTCGGCACCTTCGATGACCAGGTTCTTGTTCAGATAGCTTTCGTAACTGGACGCGCTGGTGAGGCCGACTTTTTTGCCACTCAGATCCTTGGCAGCGTGAATCCGATCATCCTTGGCGTTGACTACGATCACTGCGGGCGAGGCGTAGTACTCGACCGGGAAATCGAACACTTCGGCGCGGGCCTTGCTCGGTGTCATCGAGCAGATGCAGATATCGTAACGCCCGCTCCAGCGGCCGGCGGCAATGACGTCCCAGGACGGCGTTTCCAGTCGCAACTTCACGCCCAACTTGTCAGCCACGGCCTTGGCGACGTCCACATCGAAGCCATCAAGCTGATTCTGGTCATTGAGAAACGAGAACGGTGGATAGCTTTCCATCAGCACACCGACCAGCTCTTTTTTCTGCTCGATACGATCCAGCGTGGCGCCAGCAAAGGCTTGAGTGGAAGCGGCCAGAATCGTCAGGCCCAGGGCCAGTAGCGGTTTAAATTTCACAGTCGATCCCTGGGTAAAAAAGAGGTTGTTTTTAACGGAATGGTGCGTATTAAATAGTTATAAGAACGACTCTGATAGTGAGTTATTTTCATAAGCATATGAGTGAAAAGCATATGGGCGCAGGAAGCACGATTATTCTCGATGGCGGCATGGGCCGTGAGTTGCAGCGCGCCGGGGCGCCATTTCGTCAGCCGGAGTGGTCGGCGCTGGCGTTGAGCGAGGCGCCGCAAGCGGTTGAGGGGGTGCATGCCGCTTATATCGCCAGTGGCGCCAATGTGATTACCACCAACAGTTATGCCGTGGTGCCGTTCCATATTGGCGAAGAGCGTTTCGCCGCAGAAGGGCAGGCGCTGGCCGCGTTGGCCGGTGAGCTGGCGCGACGTGCGGTGCAGGCCTCGGGGAAATCCGTGCGGGTGGCCGGCTCATTGCCGCCGCTGTTCGGCTCTTATCGTCCGGATCTGTTCGAGGCCGCACGAGTGACCGAGTTGCTGGCGCCCTTGGTCAATGGTCTGGCCCCGCACGTTGATCTGTGGCTGGCGGAAACCCAAAGCTCGATCATCGAGGCGCGTGCCATTCACGCCGGGTTGCCGAAGGATGGCAAACCGTTCTGGTTGTCGTTCACCTTGAAGGACGAAGACACCGATGAAGTGCCGCGCCTGCGCTCGGGTGAGCCAGTCGCCGAGGCGGCTGCGGTGGCGGCTGAGTTGGGCGTCGAGACGTTGTTGTTCAATTGCAGTCAGCCGGAAGTGATCGGTGCCGCGATTGATGCCGCGCGTGACACCTTCGAGCGTCTGGGGGCGAAAATTCACCTTGGTGCCTATGCCAATGCGTTTCCGCCGCAGCCAAAAGAAGCTACGGCCAATGACGGACTTGATCCGCTGCGCGATGACCTGGATCCGCCGGGTTACTTGCACTGGGCGATTGACTGGCAGCAGCGCGGTGCGAGCCATTTGGGCGGTTGCTGCGGGATCGGGCCGGAGCACATTGCGGTGCTGGCGCAGAAACTGGAGTAGCCGCAGATCAAAAGATCGCAGCCTGCGGCCACTCCTGCATGGGATTTAAATTCACCGTGTAGGAGCTGCCGCAGGCTGCGATCTTTTGCTTTTCAGATAATCAGGAACGGCACTCGACCAAACCTTTCACCTGCCCGTCGGGCGTCTGATTTTCATCCGACAGCCACCGCTCGAAACCTGCCGCAATTGCCGACCACTCGCCATCCAGAATCGAGTACCACGCGGTATCACGATTCTGGCCCTTGACCACCATGTGCTGGCGGAACACCCCTTCGAAGCTGAAGCCCAGACGTTCGGCAGCGTATTTGGAGCGGGCGTTGCCGTTATTGCATTTCCATTCGAGGCGGCGGTAGCCGAGGTCGAAGGAATATTTGGCCAACAGGTACACCGCTTCGGTGCTTCTCGGCGAGCGCTGCATCGGCGCGCCGAAGGTGACGTGGCCGATTTCGATACGGCCCTGGGCCGGGACAATCGACATCAGGCTAAGGATGCCTTGTACCTGACCGCTGGCGCGATCGACGACGCTGAAGAAATACGGGTCGCTGGCGGCCGCGTGGTTGTTCAGCCAAGCGTCGAAAACGCTGCGTTCCGGGAACGGGCCGTAGGGCAAATAATCCCAGAGTTTCGGGTCGGCACCGGGGCCTTCGAGTGCGGCGAACAGTTGGTCACCGTGGCGCGCCGGGTCGAGTCTTTCCAGACGGATAAAACGCCCTTCAAGCAAGGTGGCGGTGGGGGCGGGGACGCCTTTCCAGTCAGCGAGTGAAGCGATCATGCGTGCGTCTCCTTAAAGGGCTTGGCGAAACTGGATGAAGCCCGGGCGTTCGGCGATACGCTCGTAGAGCTGGATCGCGGTGGCGTTGGTTTCGTGGGTCAACCAATGAACCTTGCAGCAGCCGTCAGCCTTGGCGGTGGCGTAGACGTGTTCGATCAACCGGCGGCCGACGCCGGTGCCCCGGGTCTGCGGAACCACCAGCAAGTCCTGCAGGTAGCAGGAGTTTTCGATGCTCCAGTTCGAACGATGATAGATGTAATGCACCATGCCTACCGCTTTACCGCCAGCCCAGGCGAGGGCGGCGTGGGTCGGTTCGTTCGGGTCGAGAAAGCGCTGCCAGGTGCTGTGCGTCACAGCGTCCGGCAGTTCGGTGTTGTAGAAACGCAGGTAGGCCTGCCATAGCGGCAGCCAGGCGGCGTGGTCGTCGGCGCTGACCGGGCGAATGTCGATCTGACTCATGGGGGATTTCCTTAGCGCATCAATCGGGCGAGGGTTTGATCATTGATGTCCGGGCTGGCGGCCAGGCCTTCGCGGACGCCGGCAATGTCTTCGGCGCTGCGGTTCTGGCTGAGCTTGCGCTTGCCTTCGAGACGGTCGATGGGAATGGCGAAACCGACAATCGCCTTGAGCATGCCGTCGATGTAATCGGCGGGCGCGTCGGCGACTGACCACGGCTGGGCGCGGCCGGCCTCATGCCGGTCGGTGAGGGTGCTGACAATGTCGAGCAGGCGTCCGCCATCGCTGAAGGTTTCGGCGTGGCCATAAGCGTGCACGGCGATGTAGTTCCAGGTCGGCACGACTTTGCCGTGTTCGGCCTTGCTCGGGTAAAAGCCCGGGCTGACGTAGGCATCGGCGCCGGCGAAGATCAGCATGGCTTCGGCGCCGTCGCGCAGGTCTTTCCACTGTGGGTTGGCGCGGGCCAGGTGCCCGTAGAGCGTGCCGTACTCGCCCTGTTCGCAATGCAGCAGTACCGGCACATGGCTGGCCTGCAAGCCGCTTTCGCCATGGCTCACCAGAATGGCGAGGCGGGTGGCGAGAATCAGTTCGTGCAGTTGGGACAATTCTTCGATGGCAAAGGCGCGTGGCGTGTACATGGGCAGATTTTCCTTGGCGAATGCCAGCATCCTAGGCAGGCTATTGGTCTGTTGTAAGAGCCATTGATGACCAATTTCATAGGTCCATTGCCATGCCCGATTCGCCGCTGTTATCCATGCCGTTCAACCCTGCCGGGATCGAGCTTGATCGCCGCCAGGGTTTGAGTCGTCAGCTGTATCAGGCGTTGCGCCTGCGGGTACTGGACGGGCGACTGGCGAGCGGCACGCGGTTGCCGGCCAGTCGCGATCTGGCGGCGGCGTTGGGGATTTCCCGCAACAGCGTGGTGCGCGCCTACGATCAACTGTATGCCGAAGGCTTTATCGAAGGGCGGGTAGGCGATGGCACCTACGTCGCACAATTGATGCCGGTAGCGAGCCCTGCGAAAAAATTATCCACAAAAGTATCCACAGGGTTTTCAACAGGCTTACCCACAGCCTTATCCACAAATTGGCTGGATTTACCTGTAATTTCATCCAGTAAAGTTATCCACAGCGATAGTTTTTCGCGCATCGAAAAGAACCATTTGGCCCGGCCACCGAGTGGTCCGCCACGAGCCTTTCGGGTCGGTGTACCGGCGTTTGATCTGTTCCCGTTCGAGGTGTGGGCCAAGCTGAATGCGGCTTTCTGGCGCAAACCGGATCTGGAGCAACTGTGCTATGGCGATCCGTCCGGCGATGCGCGCCTGCGTGCAATGATCGCTGCCTATTTGCGCAGTTCGCGCGGCATGCAGTGCTCGCCTGAGCAAATTGTGATCACCAGCGGCGCACAGCAAGGCATTAGTCTTTGTGCACAGCTGCTGGTGGAGCCGGGCGACGGTGTGGCGATCGAGAATCCGGGTTACCGCGCGGCCGGTCATGCGTTCGCGGTGGCAGGAGGTCGTTTGCACGGGATTGCCGTGGACGAGGAGGGCATGGACTGCTCGGCGTTGTCGGCCACCGGGGACTGTCGGGTAGCGTATGTCACGCCCTCTCATCAGTACCCGACAGGCGTGGTGATGAGTCTTGCGCGGCGCCTCGAACTGCTCGCCTGGGCCGAGCGCGACCAAGGCTGGATCGTCGAGGACGACTACGATGGCGAATACCGCTACACCGGTGCGCCGCTGGCGCCGTTGGCGGCACTTGATCGACAGGGACGAGTGCTGTATGTCGGCACTTTCGGCAAGGTTGCCTTTCCGGCATTGCGCCTCGGTTATCTGGTGCTGCCGCCGGCGCTGGTCGATGCCTTCTCGCAACGCCGCGCGGTGGATGTCCGCCATTCCGAGGTCAGTACCCAAGCGGTGATGGCCGAGTTCATGGCGGCCGGGCACTTCCAGCGGCATATCCGGCGCATGCGCCGCGCCGCCCTTAGCCGTCGCAACACCTTGCTCGACGGTTGGCCGACCGCCATTGCCGGTGTTGGAGATTTGCCCGCCGTTTCCGCCGGGCTGCACCTGACCGTGGCCGTAACAAGCATCGAACGCGAGCAGCAGTTGATTGCGCAGGCAGCAGGCGTTGACGTGGAGATCAACGGCTTGAGCAGTTACTGGCTGCCGGACTCCACTACACCGCTGGACCAGCGCGCCGGGCTGGTCCTGGGCTTTGCCGCCGTCCCTGAACCTGACATTACAGCGGCACTGAAGCGCTTGCGGCAGGTTTGGCAGGCGTGAAGAACAGATGCTCGGCTGACTGTCGTGAAATCTCGCTGCGATGGATTTCGAGGAGCTGCGAACTGGTGGGATCGCTCGGCTCGTGGGAACCGCCGATGTGTCGTTGCGCGACTGTTTTCATATGCCCGGCGGTAAACGAAGCGACGGGAGCGTCGACACTGCTGTAGTGGAAGTGTGCGTAACACAGCACCTTGCCGGTGTGGGCATCGCGTACTTCGTATTCGTCGAGAAAACCCCTCGAGTGGCCTTTGAGCCGGCGACGGGTAATGGTTTTGGAAACCGTTACTTCACCTTTTTCTTTGAGCCACTGCACCCCCGCCGCAGTCGGTGGTTGTTGTTTGACCAGTCCGATGCGAATGCTGGTGCCTTTTTCGTCAAGGGCGTTAGCGGCCTCGTCAAGCTTGTGGCTGATTTCTTCGGTCGGCTTTTTGAAGTCTGCGGTCAGATTACTGGCGGTCAATGCTTCATCAATCGCCGCATTGGCTTCGCGCAAGACAGCGGCATGCTTGTGGTATTCCTCCTCGACCTCGACAGGTATCCGCCGCCCTCGTTTGAGGTGAGCTTCGATACGTTGGTGGAATGCAGCCAGGCCGTCGATCAGCGCCTGGCCGGCACGGCTGCTGGCACTCACGGATGAATGGGCCTTGGGTTGGCGGGTCTTTGCCGTGCGCTGTTCTACCCAGACACCGGGCGATTCTTCCTGGAATGTGGCGATGACACCCGTCAGGGTGGTTCGTACTTCCACCTGGTCGGATTTTTGCCCCTTGATGCGTTTTTTTCGATTGCCGACTACCGTGCCTCTGGATTGGGTTTTGATGATCTGGCGCGTTGATGATCTCGCCTTCGAAGGCCCCGGTGTCGGTCCCAGCAAGTGCTTGAAGTGCAGCAACTCGGCCAGTTTTACATCCGTGCGCGCCCTGAACCCGTTTACCCGTTTACGCACATGCTGCAGTCGCTCAGTGTTGATGTGTTCGGGGTAGTCGATGAGCAGATCACCAAAGCGCTGATCGATGGCGGAAAACTGTTCGGCCACATTGCTCAGGACATCGATGCGTTCGCGCAGGTTGTCGAGGCTTTCATCCTCGGTCAGATTCAGCGTGCTCTGGATACTCAACGCGGCGTCTTCGATGAGACTGGCGAGTGCCTGATAGGCATTGGCGGCGTCCGCTGTCGTACCGGCCTTGATGCAAATTTCCTGGCCAAGACTGATCTGCAAAAGCTTGAGGTCGTTCAGATCATATTTCGGCAATGCCTTGCGACAGGTTGGAATAATTTTGACGGCATCTTTTCCCAACAACATCAGTTCGTCAAAACGGCTATTGGCCAACTCTGTTTTTTCAATGATGGCCTGGGTCTGGAGGGTCATTCTTTCAAAGGTCTGAACAAACGCCTGCGCGATGAATCCGGCTTCATCGGCAAGCATTGTCTGCATGGCCTTCAGGTCAGTCTGAAATACGGCGGAATGCAGGTCGAGCCATTCCTGCCCGAGAAACAGCTGCATTTGCAGTCGCTCAATCATGACGGTCCGGTAGTTCGGAATCGGCTCTTTCTGATTCAACGCCTTGATCTGTTCAATATTCGCGCCGTACGCCTTGAGCTGTGCGTCTAGCGTTGCCAGATAGTGCTCGCGTGCCGGTCCTCGTGCTTGCCCGACCGCATCGTTGAAGGCTTTGTGGTCAGCATCACGCTGAATCTGCTTGGCTTTCATCGTTACGTCGAACGCACTGATTTCGGCAGTCAGTTGCCTGGCGTCCATTTTGCTCACGTCCTGAACGGCCTCAAGTGCGCTGTCGAGTCCGCCGCCTCGCAGGCGCAAGCGAAGGTCGACCACCCATTGGCCGTTGGCCGTGCGGGTCAGTTGCGGCCCGTTGCGTGGCGGTTGCTGGCGCGAGTCGATGATCTGCACCTCGGCGTGCTCATTGAGCATGACTTCGAACCAGCGCTGGCCTACGGGAGCGAACCACTGTTGTTGGCGGGGATAAAGATGCCTGTGTGTGCCCTCGGTGGCGGCATCGCCGATGCCTTTGGGTTTGGCGATCTGAAAACTGTCGAGCAGCGCTGCGAGTGCGACCGGGGATCGTTTCAGCGCCGTGAAGGGGTTGACCACCATCTCATGCGCAATGGGCAGTGCAGTGCTGGAGACGTCCGGCAACTGCAACGGTTTGCTGACGACGAGTTCGGTGGTGACGGTGGCGGTGGGTTCTTCCTGCGGGATCGACTCGCTGAATGGCTTGTCGCCGACCGCTGCGCGATGGGCGAGCACCATGCCCAAGGCCAGGAGAATGTCGGTGAGGGCTGTCCAGGCAAGCTTGCCGGATTGCTCATTGGCCTCGTCGCTGATCTCTTGCAGGTCGTCCATGATCTGCCAGATCCACGCTGCCGTGCCGACGCTGCGCCCGAGGAATGGCAAAGCCGCGTTGAACAGCATCCAGCCGCCGTGTTTGAGCGTTGCCCAGCGTGCTTCTGCATCAGAGACCGATTGCCGATCGGCCTGGGTGATGACAGCCTGCACGTTGCTGTTATGCAGGGTCGCCAGTACATCGTGTTCAATCGTTGCGGTCGCCAGCGCAACGGGGCCGGACATGTCGAGGGCGGTGAAGGGGTTCACCAGCAATTGCGGGATGGTCCAGACTGAAGGCAATCGGGCGGTGAAGACGAACTGGCTGTACTTGAAGCGCACATCGTCCGGCAACCAGGCCAGGACCGATTCGCGCAGCTCCTGTGAGTGCTGGATCTCGTAAAACAGGTTGGCGTGTGAGGGAAATTGCATCAGTGCCGTTTCGAACAGTGGTCGATAAAGCAGGCACGGCCCTTTGTCCGCCTCGCGCGGGCCGATGACGAACATGTTGTTGACGATGTCGGCCTGTGATCGACTGCGATGGGCCACGAACCCCAGCGGGCGAATGACGATTTCATCGCGATCGACATGACGCTCATCGCCGGTGTTTGCCAGCGCGGCAACCACATAGCGGTAACCCTGTTCAGTGATGCCGGTCTTGCCCTGTATTTTGTGCTGCAACGCCAGCAGCGGCAGCTCGATGGGCAACTGGCTGGCATAAAGTGCTTGCACTGCCGACGCCTGCTCATTGTTGTCAATCAGCAGGTTTTGCAGGTACGCCGGGTAGGTCTGGCCGATATCGACGCTGCTGACCAGTTGTTGCAGGTAGCTTGCGGTCATCCACTCAGGCAACACGCCGCCATCCTTGTAACGTACGGTTTTGTTGCCGGCTGGCTGCCCCGCGAGGTTCTGCAGCGCGAGTTCAATGAGCGACAGCGTCTTGGTCTGCGTGTTACCCGGCAAGACAAATGTGCCCCAGACCACCAGGCTGGTGATGCTGATCTCGATGTCATCGATCCTCACCTCGCCGGCTTGCGGATGATCCTTGGCTATCTGTTGTTTCAGGGCATCACGGGTGAACGCTTGCAGGCTGATGACTTCGCTTTGAAATGATTTTCCCTTGTTCGTGTGCTGCACCATCGTCAGATCCAGCAGATGCCGGCTGTAACGGGTTTGATCGGCGGGAGAGGCGCTGTCGAGCCATTCTGGCAGCATCGGACGCAGGCGAGCGATATGAGGTTTGAGGCGCGGTGTCGGCTCTCGCGGATTGCCGACAGTCCCGGTGTGCGGATATAGCTCGCTGGAACTCGAACCCTGAAAATAATTGATCGCGCCCAGCGCCTCGGCTTCCAGGGCGACCAGTGTGCAGGCTTGATAGTCGAAGAAATGGCCCTGTGGTTCGACCAGTCGCCATTTCAACCCGGCACCGGAGGCACCTTGCCAATAACGACGCGGCAGGGCTTCGCCGAGTTTTTCCAGCGATTGAAAACTCTCGAAGCCCTGCAGCACCGAGTGGGTCATGATCAAGGTGCGCTTGTCGTCGGTGCCGATCAGTACCGCGGTCTCGAGCAGGGTCACATGCTTCTGCTCGTCACCCTCGCCACGGTCAAGATCAATCAGGCAGGCGCGGGTCTTGTATTTGTCGGTGGGCAGTCGCTGGTGTTTGTCCGGGTATTTATAAAGCGCTTCGGCCATGGCTCGCTGGTCGGCATCCCAGCCAGGGTTCGCGTCGACCTTCCACAAATTGCGCAGGGCCTGTGACATCTGCTGCCAGCGCGGCTGTCCTGGGTAGGTGAAATCATCCCAGTAATTGACCTGGTGTTCCTTGTAGGCGATGAACAGCAACGGTGCCAGCTCATTGAGCAGCTTACCGATCGCGCTGATTTTCACCGGCAGCTGGATGGCGGACGGCAGGTCGGGCTGCAAGGTCAGATAATGCTCACCGTCGAGATACGCCACAGTCGTGCCGGAGAGGCCCAGGCGTACCAGGGTGTCGGTCAGCGATTCGATCAGGTGGCGACCCGGGACGACCCGATCATCTTCAATGACCCAGGTCGGTCTTACGACCATGGCCAGCTGCGGGTCGAGATCGAGGTCGGGATACAGCGTCCTGAGCGCGGGGCGCAGCGTTTTCGACGCAACTTCTCGCAGTGAAGGGCCGGTCACCAGTTGAGTCACGACATCGACGGCGCTGGGCGAGGGGATTTCGGGCATGGGCAACTCCTGCTCTGATGGGCGCGCCCAAGGGCGGCGGTTCCGGGCAAGGTAGCGGCGAGCGGCGGCGCACGTGCGGTACATACATATTGCGGGCAAAAAAAGACCCGCCTGGGCGGGTCTGGTGTTTACGGTTGCGACGGGAATCTGGTTATCGTTCGAAGCCTTCCAGTACGTTCACCGCGTTGATGCCGATTTCCTCCACAGCGTAACCGCCCTCCATGACGAACAATGTCGGTTTGCCGAGTGCAGCGATGCGCTTGCCCATCGCCAGGTAATCGGGGCTGTCGAGTTTGAACTGCGAAATCGGGTCATCCTTGAAGGTGTCGACGCCGAGCGATACGACAATGACGTCGGCGCCGTAGCGATCGATCTCATCGCAGGCCTGATCCAGCGCCGCACTCCACACGTCCCAGCCGGAGCCTGCGGGCAGCGGGTAGTTGAAGTTGAAGCCTTCACCGGCACCTTCGCCACGCTCATCGTCGTAGCCGAGGAAAAACGGAAATTCTGCTTCCGGGTGGCCGTGGATCGAGGTGAACAGCACGTCGCTGCGCGCGTAGAAAATCGATTGCGTGCCGTTGCCGTGGTGATAGTCGACGTCGAGGATCGCGACCTTCTTGTGGCCCTGATCGAGGAACGCCTGCGCGGCGATCGCAGCATTATTGAGGTAGCAATAACCCCCCATCAAGTCGCTGGCAGCGTGGTGTCCCGGTGGCCGGCACAACGCGAAGGCAGCGCGCGCGCCACGCTGGATTTCTGCTTGCGCGGTCAGGGCCACTTGCGCCGCGCTGTACGCCGCTTGCCAGGTGCCGGCGGTGATCGGTGCGCCGCCATCGAAGCTGTAATAGCCGAGCTGGCCGTGCAGGCTGGTCGGTTTGATTGCACGCAGAGTGCGCGCCGGCCAGGTGTAGGGCAGCAGATCGCCGTCGGTATTGAATTCAGTCCAGCGCGCCCACGCGCCTTTGAAAAAGTCGAGGTAGTCACGGCTGTGGATACGGGCGATCGGCTCCAGACCGAAATCCTTCGGCGCTTCGACCGGGCCGAGGTTCTGGTTTTTAACGCGCTGCAGCACATGGTCGGCACGCGACGGCATCTCGAAGCACGGCTTCAGTTGGCCATCGATGAGTTCGCAGCGGCCATGGTGCAGGTGGTGATCGTCCGAGTAGATCGTCAGCATTTGTTGTTCTCCGCAGGGCTGATTCGGTTGCTCCCAGTGTTGCGGTGTGTGGCGAATCGGAGAACGGCAGGAAAGGCCAAAAGGGGATGGATATGGCCAAAAACACTGACCGAAATTCGCCCCCTCAGGCCCGGAATTGACTCGGCGCCACGCCGCTCCACCGCACGAAGGCATGACGAAAGCTCGCAGTCTCACTGAAGCCAAGGGTCTCGGCGATGCGGTAGATCGGCAGATGATCCTCACACAACATCTGCTTGGCTCGCTCGAAGCGCAGTTCATCGAGCAATTCCTGATAGCTGCAGCCCATGTCCTTGAGATGCCGGCGCAGAGTGCGTGGCGAGCACTTCATTTGTTGCGCGAGACCTTCCAGCCCCGGCGCGGCGTTCAGTTGGGCGCTGAGCAACTGGCGGATGCGCCCGAGCCACGCTTGGCGTCCGGTGAACTCAAGGTTCTGCTTGCGGCAGCGTTCGGCCATGGCTTGATGGGTGATGGCATCGGCCAGCGGCAGCGGTTGATCGAGCCAGTGACGGTCGAAGGCGAAGGCGTTGTCCTTGGCGGCGAAGTGCAGCGGGCTGTCGAAGTGCTCGGCATAACTGTCACGGTAATCCGGTGCGGCGTGTTCGAAGCGCGTGGCGAGCAAGGGCAGCGGATGCCCGAGCAGGTCATCACAAATGACTTTCAGCGACACCAGGCAGAACTCGGCATTGAACACCGCCATCGCCGGGCTCTCGCGATAATCGGCAGCGACGAACCAGACGCGTTCGCCATCGTCCTCCAGACTGAGTTCGAAAAGTGTTCCCAACAGCGCCGGATAACGAATCGCCAGACGCAAAGCGTCACCGAAGGTGGCACAGGTCAGCAAGGCATAGCCAAGGATGCCGTAGCAGGAAACGTGCATGCGCCGGCCCAGCTCCAGACCGATATCGTGCTTAAGCGCGACCGCATTGGCGCAGACCTGCATCTCTTGATTGGTGGTGATGCGCGTGTCGGCCCGGCTGAGATCCGCCGCACTGATGCCGCTGCCGGCCAGCAACGCTTCGCTCGACAGGCCTTCGGCTTTGAAGGTGTTGAGGATTAGCGAGACGGCGTTGAGGGTGGTGAGGTGGGAGTGGAGCATAAGATCTTCCAGCCTTGAGATGGCTGGAATGCAGCAAGTTGCATGCCGCAGCAGCCCCTCACCCCAGCCCTCTCCCAAAGGTAGAGGGGGCCGATTGGGGGATATTGGCGAGATGCACCGACGTGATACATCTCTGCCGAATCCACAATCGACACGGTTTATCAGGTCGACGGACAGCGAAAAACAACTCGGTCAGTTCCCTCTCCCTTCGGGAGAGGGCTAGGGTGAGGGCCGATCCTGAGTCGTGCTCAGAGCAGCTCACCACACAGATCCAGTTCGATCAGTCGGCGCACTTCTTGAGTTTCAAGCCCAGCACCGAGCAGGCCATGCAACTTGCCGAACGCCGCCTCACGAGTCATGCCACCACCGGACAACACGCCTACACCGCGCAATCGACTGCCAGCCTCGTAAACATCCAGCTCAACGCCGCCTTCATGGCATTGCGTCACGGCAACCACCACCACACCGTTATCCCGCGCACGGCCAAGGCTTGCCAGAAACTCAGGGTTGTCGCTCGGCCCTGTACCGCTGCCGTAGCACTCCAGCACCAGACCCTGAATGCCGCTGTCGAGCAGACCATCGAGGACTTCGGCGCTGATGCCGGGGAACAGTGGCAGCACGGCAACCTTGGCCAGTTGCTTCGGCTGGTTGTAGTTCAACGACGCTGGAATCGAAGGCGCTTTCACGCCGCCGCCCTGCCGCTCAAGTCGTTTGAACGGATGACGGCCGAAGCTGCGCACCTTCGCGCAACGGGTTGGCGCCAGTAGCTCACCGTGGAAGTACAGATGCACACCGGGCGTCAGGCCTTCGCCGAGGGCGACCAGTGCGCCGCCGAGGTTTTCCCAGGCATCGCTGTCGGTAACACCGGCCGGCAGCATGGAGCCGGTGAAACACACGCGAGCATTCAGCCCCAGTAACTGGAAGCTCATCGCCGCCGCACTGTAAGCCAGGGTGTCGGTGCCGTGCAGGATCAGTACGCTGTCGCAGCCTTGCACATCCACGGCATCGACCACCGCTTCACGCAGTTGCTGCCAATAGGCCGGGGTCATGTTGGCGCTGTCGATCAGCGGCGACATTTCCCGGAAACGCCACTGCGGCACAACGAGCTCAGGCTGACTGTGCAAGTAGTCGCGCATCCGCGCTTCGAAACCGGATGCCGGGGCCAGACCGTTGGCGCTGGCCTGCATGCCGATGGTGCCACCGGTGTAGAGCACCATGACGTGTTGGGCGGCTGGGTAGGAATTGGCAATCATCTGAGGGTCTCCACAAGAGATGACATTGTAGGAGTGAGCCTGCTCGCGATAGCGGTTCATCATTCAACATTGGTGTTGGCTGAAAGACAGCTATCGCGAGCAGGCTCGCTCCTACAAGTTATTGCATCACAATAACTGACGAGCGCAGGGGATGCGCCCGTCATTCACCTGTCAGCGTTGCGCTGCAGGCACGCCTTGCGGCTCGGCTTCGGTCTTGCCGGCAGCGGCAGACGGGTTGGTCGGCCAGGCCTGCAGGTCGAGATCCAGATCGGTAAATTTGCTGGAGTCGAAAACGGGCTGTTTAACGCCGGCGCGGCGCTGCTCGTCGTAGTCGCGCATTACACGCATGCCGACCTTGAACAGCATGGCCAGGGCCATCAGGTTGACGAAGGCCAGGCAGGTCATGGTGATGTCAGCGAAGGCGAACACGGTCGACAGGTCCTGCATCGAACCCCATACCACCAGCGCCAGCACCAGGCCGCGGAAAATCATCAGCGCGGCGCGGTTGCGGGTGAGGAACTGCAGGCTGTTTTCGCCCAGGTAGTAGTTGTAGAGGATGCAAGTGAAGACGAACAGCGACAGCGCGACGCTGACGAACATGCGACCCCAGTCACCGACCACAGCGGCCAGCGAGTTCTGGGTCAGGACGATGCCGTCACCTTCGAAGCCCGGGGTGTAGAAGCCCGACAGCAGAATCAGCAGCGCGGTGCAGGTGCAAATCACGAAGGTGTCGAGGAACACGCTGAAGGCCTGAACCACGCCCTGGGCGCCCGGGTGCTTCACGGCAGCCACGGCGGCGACGTTCGGCGCACTGCCCAGGCCTGCTTCGTTGGCGAACACGCCACGCTTCACGCCCATGACAATGGCGCTGCCGAGCAGGCCACCAAAGGCCGGGTCGAGGCCGAAGGCGCTCTTGAAGATGGTTTCCAGCATGGCTGGTACGTGTTCGATCTGAGTACCGATCACATACAGGGTCACGCCGATATAGGCGAGGGTCTTGATCGGTACCAGCAGGTCGGACACCGAGGCAATGCGCTTGATGCCGCCGATGAAGGTGATGGCCAGCAACACTGCCAGGACGATACCGGTGTGTTGTGGGTTGAATTCAAAGGCGTTCTGCAGCGAGTGAGTCACGGTGTAGGACTGCAGGCCAATGAAGGCAAAGCCGTAGGTGACCAGCAGCAGGACCGAGAACACCACCGCCATGCCTTTGAGTTTCAGGCCGTGCTGGATGTAGTAAGCCGGACCGCCACGGTACAGGCCGTCGCCATCGGCACGCTTGTAGACTTGGGCCAGGGTGCATTCGAAGAAGCTGCTGGACATGCCGACCAGTGCGGTCACCCACATCCAGAAGACCGCACCTGGACCACCCAGGGTCACGGCGATGCCGACACCGGCGATGTTGCCTGCACCGACACGGCCGGCAAGGCTGAGCATCAGGGCCTGGAACGAGCTGAGTTGCCCGGCGCTGCCTTTGAGGCTGTCGCGGAACACCGCGAACATGTGGAAGAAGTGCCGCAATTGAACGAAACGCGAGCGAATCGTGAAGTAGCTACCGAGCCCGACAATGAGCACGATCAGTACTTTCCCTGAGAGGAAGTCGTTGATGACTTCGAGCATGGATTTTTCCTCGCTGTTTTTTGTGTGAGCAAATGCTGGATGGTAGAAATATCGTGTTACACCGGTGTGCGCACGGCACGACAGGTGAGGCGATGGTTTCGTCCCGGATCCATTTCGCGGGTTTGTTATTAGTTCGGGTTTCGCATGGGTTGTGGCCTCGTTACCGACGACCGCTCACGCGAAGAGGGGCGGCACTATACCGATCAGTGCGGCGCCCGTCTGCACGGTTGTGGTGCAAGCGACGAAACGAAGCTGTGAAACACCCGGCGTTACCGGCGCCGGGCTTGTGCGGGAACTGCTTTTTTGTGGGAGCGGACTCCCCCATTGTTCAGTCCCCAGACATACGGGTCTCAGGGTCAGAAAGTTAAAAAAAAGGGCTTGGGGACAAATCCCCAAGCCCTCAAAAGGTGAGAGGTGTCTAGTCCCTCGACCTGGTGAGCGGTGCTACAAACTACGCGTCGGCTCAGGCTTTAAGCGGAACCAGACGCGGAGCAATCATGTTTTCCGGGCGCAGAATGTCGGCGAGCATGGCTTCGTCGAGCAGACCTTCTTCGCGCACCAGTTCCAGTACGCCGCGGCCGCTTTCAAGGGCGAGGCCGGCAATACGGGTGGCGTTTTTGTAGCCGATGTACGGGTTCAGTGCGGTGACCAGACCGATCGAGTGCTCGACCAGTTCGCGGCAGCGCGCTTCGTTGGCGGTGATGCCGACGATGCAGTGCTCGCGCAGCATGTCCATGGCGCGTTGCAGCAGGCGGATCGAGTCGAAGATCTTGAAGGCGATCAGTGGCTCCATCACGTTCAACTGCAGTTGGCCGCCTTCGGCTGCCATGGTCAGCGCCAGGTCGTTACCGATGACCTGGAACGCCACCTGATTCACGGCTTCCGGGATTACCGGGTTGACCTTGCCGGGCATGATCGAGCTGCCTGGCTGACGCGCTGGCAGGTTGATTTCGTTGATGCCGGTGCGTGGGCCGCTGGACAGCAGGCGCAGGTCGTTGCAGATCTTCGACAGTTTGACCGCGGTGCGCTTGAGCATGCCGGAGAACAGCACGAAGGCGCCCATGTCGGAAGTCGCTTCGATCAGGTCGGCCGCCGGCACTACCGGTTGACCGCTGATCAGGGCCAGACGCTGTACAGCCAGCGCTTGATAACGCGGGTCGGCGTTGATGCCGGTACCGATCGCGGTGCCGCCCAGGTTCACTTCAGTCAGCAGTTCCGGGGCCAGCGACTTCAGACGCGCCAGGTCTTCGCCCATGGTGGTGGCGAACGCGCGGAATTCCTGGCCGAGGGTCATCGGCACGGCGTCTTGCAGCTGGGTACGGCCCATTTTCAGGACGTGATCGAATTCTTTGCCCTTGGCCGCGAACGCCTGAATCAGGCTGTCGAGGCTGGCCAGCAGGGTGTCGTGACCGAGCAGCAGACCCAGGCGGATCGCCGTTGGGTAGGCGTCGTTGGTCGACTGCGCCATGTTGACGTCGTCGTTCGGGTGCAGGTACTGGTACTCGCCTTTCTGGTGACCCATTGCTTCCAGAGCAATGTTGGCGATCACTTCGTTGGCGTTCATGTTGGTGGAAGTACCGGCGCCACCTTGAATCATGTCCACCACGAACTCTTCGTGGAAATCACCGCGGATCAATCGGGCACAGGCTTCGCTGATGGCAGCGTGCTTGGCTTCGCTCAGGTGACCCAACTCGCGGTTGGCGTCAGCGGCGGCCTGTTTGACCATCGCCAGGCCGACAACCAGTTTCGGGTAATGCGAAATCGGAACGCCGGAGAGACGGAAGTTGTTCACCGCTCGCAGGGTCTGGATGCCGTAATACGCTTGAGCCGGTACTTCGAGGGCGCCAAGCAGGTCGTTTTCTGTGCGGAAAGATGCAGCGGAGGACATGATAGAAATCATCTCGATATGGACCCGGTCTGTGCCGGAACGCTGCGAATGCTAGGCTTGTGGGAAATTTTGGGCCAATGCTGTTCAGCACTGCCCTATGCACATTCGGCATAATGCCCGTGTGACGCCGCGTGCGCGGCAGACGTGTGACCTGTTTTGGTGCGTGTCCTGGAGGACGTGATGAATCTGGAAAGCAAATGGCTCGAGGACTTCAGTGCTCTGGCCGCCACCCGCAGCTTTTCGCAGGCGGCCGAACGGCGCTTCGTGACCCAGCCGGCGTTCAGTCGACGGATTCGCAGTCTGGAGGCTGCGCTGGGGCTGACTCTGGTCAATCGCTCGCGCACGCCGATCGAACTGACGGCAGCGGGGCAGTTGTTTCTGGTGACCGCGCGCACGGTGGTTGAACAGCTCGGTGAAGTGCTGCGCCATCTGCATCATCTGGAAGGCGGGCAGGGCGAAGTGATGCAGGTCGCTGCCGCTCACTCCTTGGCGCTGGGTTTCTTCCCGCGCTGGATCGCGCAGTTGCGTAATGAAGGGTTGAACATCGCCACCCGATTGGTTGCAACCAACGTCGGCGATGCGGTGCATGCGTTGCGCGAAGGTGGCTGTGATTTGATGCTGGCGTTCTACGATCCGGATGCGGCAATGCAGATGGACCCGGAGATTTTCCCTTCATTGCATTTGGGCCAGACGGAAATGCTCCCTGTGTGTGCGGCGGATGCCGAGGGCAAGCCCCTGTTCGATCTCGAAGGTGATGCGAGCGTGCCGTTGCTGGCGTATAGCGCCGGTGCGTTTCTCGGGCGTTCGGTGAATGGTTTGCTGCGTCAGCGTCAGCTGCGTTTCACCACTATTTACGAAACGGCGATGGCTGACAGTTTGAAAAGCATGGCACTGGAAGGCCTGGGTATCGCCTGGGTACCGCAATTGAGCGTGCGTGCTGAGCTGGCTCGTGGCGAGCTGGTGGTCTGCGGCGGCCCGCAATGGCATGTGCCGCTGGAAATTCGCCTTTACCGCTGCGCACTGGTGCGCAAAGCCAACGTACGCCTGCTGTGGCGCAAGCTCGAGGGTGGCGCTGCCCAAGCTTCCTGAGCCTACGCGGCCCCCTTGTAGGAGTGAGCCTGCTCGCGATAGCGTCTGCACATTCAACGATGATGTGACTGATACACCGCCATCGCGAGCAGGCTCACTCCTACAGGGGATTTGCGGTGTTCTGTCGCTGACCTTCAAGTCAATAAAACCGGGCATTTGCGGCAGATGACAGATGGTCGTGCGGGGGGCTGTTTATTGCTTTCTTTGCGGTATACTGCGCGGCCTTCGGCCGGCACGTCCGGCCATTTTTCGTACAATCAAGCCACGCAACCTGCGTGGCTTGTTGTTTTATGACGCGCCTGCGGGCGCTCCAGAGAGAAGAGGCGCGACGATGAGTGCACTGGTTGGCGTGATCATGGGCTCCAAGTCCGATTGGTCCACCCTTAGCCACACCGCCGATATGCTGGAAAAGCTCGGCATCCCGTACGAGGTCAAAGTGGTCTCTGCCCACCGCACCCCGGATCTGCTGTTCCAGTACGCCGAAGAGGCTGAAGGTCGTGGCATCGAGGTGATCATCGCCGGTGCCGGTGGCGCAGCCCACTTGCCAGGCATGTGTGCGGCCAAGACCCACCTGCCGGTGCTGGGTGTGCCGGTGCAGTCGGCCATGCTCTCGGGCGTCGACTCGCTGCTGTCGATCGTGCAGATGCCAGCGGGCGTTCCGGTCGCCACCCTGGCCATCGGCAAGGCCGGCGCGATCAACGCTGCCCTGCTCTCGGCGAGCATCCTCGGCGCCAAGCATCCGCAGTTCCACGCGGTACTGAAAACCTTCCGTGCCGAGCAGACAGACAGCGTCCTGGACAATCCAGACCCACGTATTGCCTGAGGTTGTTGAGATGAAGATCGGTGTAATCGGTGGCGGCCAGTTGGGTCGCATGTTGGCTCTGGCGGGTACGCCGCTGGGCATGAACTTCGCTTTTCTCGACCCTGCGCCGGACGCTTGCGCCGCTGCGCTGGGCGAACACCTGCGGGCCGATTACGGCGATCAGGATCATCTGCGCCAACTCGCCGATGAAGTCGATCTGGTGACCTTCGAGTTCGAAAGCGTCCCGGCCGAAACCGTGGCATTCCTGTCGCAATTCGTCCCGGTCTACCCGAGTGCCGAAGCCCTGCGCATCGCTCGCGACCGCTGGTTCGAAAAGAGCATGTTCAAGGACCTGGGCATCCCGACTCCGGCTTTCGCTGACATTCAGTCGCAAGCCGATCTGGACGCTGCGGTGGCTTCGATCGGTCTGCCGGCCGTGCTGAAAACCCGCACCCTGGGTTATGACGGCAAGGGCCAGAAAGTCCTGCGCAAGCCGGAAGACGTGGTCGGCACTTTCGCCGAGCTGGGCAGCGTTGCCTGCCTGCTGGAAGGCTTTGTGCCGTTCACCGGTGAAGTCTCGCTGATCGCCGTGCGTGCCCGCGATGGTGAAACGAAGTTCTATCCTCTGGTGCACAACACCCACGACAGCGGCATCCTCAAGCTGTCGGTGGCCAGTACCGATCACCCGTTGCAGGCGCTGGCCGAAGACTACTCGAGCCGCGTGCTCAAGCAACTCGACTACGTCGGCGTCATGGCGTTCGAGTTCTTTGAAGTCGACGGTGGCCTCAAGGCCAACGAAATCGCCCCGCGCGTGCACAACTCCGGGCACTGGACCACCGAAGGCGCCGAGTGCAGCCAGTTCGAAAACCATCTGCGCGCCGTTGCCGGCCTGCCGCTGGGCTCGACGGCCAAAGTCGGCGAGAGCGCGATGCTTAACTTCATCGGTGTTGTACCGCCGGTTGAGAAAGTCATCGCTATCGAAGACTGCCATCTGCATCACTACGGCAAGGCCTTCAAGGCCGGGCGCAAGGTCGGTCACGCCAACCTGCGCTGCGCCGACATGGCCACGCTGCAGGCGCAGATCGTCAAGGTCGAAGCGCTGATCGCTGAGTAACGACAGTTTCATGTGCCAGCGGCGGAACCATTCAGGTGCCGCCGTTCTCTGATGGCAGGATGCTAAAGTCTGACTAGGCTTCGCATATCTACTATTCAGAGGGAAATGCCATGGGAATTATCGGAACCATCTTTATCGGCTTGATCGTCGGCCTGCTGGCGCGGTTCCTGAAACCGGGCGATGACAGCATGGGCTGGATCATGACCATCCTGCTCGGTATCGGCGGTTCGCTGGCAGCCACCTACGGCGGCCAGGCCTTGGGCATCTATCAGGCAGGTCAGGGCGCAGGCTTCATCGGCGCACTGGTCGGCGCGATCGTGTTGCTGGTGATCTACGGCCTGATCAAAAAGAACTGATCCAAAGCGACAAAGCCCTCTCTGCCAAAGTGGCCGGGAGGGCTAGAATGCTCGGCGATTTACTGTTCTTTCCTTTCTATACCGAGCACCTTCATGCGCCGTCTTTTGTTGACTCTCCTTTTCCTGGGTAGCGGTTTGGCCCACGCCGGCGAACTGCCGGAAACCGACTGGCTCGAACTGATGCCCAAGTCGGACCAAAAGGCCCTCGAGGCCATGCCAGAAATCGACCACAACTCCCCGGAAGCCACCGGCACCTTCACCGAGAAGGGCGGGATGAAGCAGGCCAAAGGTCTGCCGGCAGTGATGTATTCGACCAAAACCGTGGCGTCGATGAACGACAAGCACATCCGCATCGGTGGTTATCCGGTGCCGCTGGAATCCGACGCCAAGGGTCGCAGCACGCTGTTCTTCCTCGTGCCGTACCCGGGCGCGTGCATCCATGTGCCGCCACCGCCACCGAATCAACTGGTGCTGGTGCGTTATCCGAAAGGCTTGAAGCTGGACGATATCTACACGCCGCTGTGGGTGACCGGCACGCTGAAGGTCGAGAAGGTCAGCAATGATCTTGCCGATGCGGCGTATGCGCTGGAAGCGGACAAGGTGCGGGTTGTGCAGGAATCTGATCTCTAACAATCACCACGAAGCAACTGTGGGAGCGAGCCTGCTCGCGAAAGCGGTGTATCAGACATTTGAATGTTGACTGATACAACGCCTTCGCGAGCAGGCTCGCTCCCACATTTTGTATTGCGGTGCTGGTTAGAGCGGTTTGCTGGCGACGCTGACGCCCATGGTATGGCTCGCCCCCGGCGCCAGCGTGACGATGTCATCCATCACATTCGCCGTCTCAATGCACAGCATGCGCTGCCAGCCATCGTTATCCATGTCGGCCAGCGCGGCGGCGCGGTCGATCCACGGGTTCCAGATCACCGCCGTGCGTGAGCCGGTAGCCGTCAGCACAATGCGTCGTTCCCAGGCCAGGTCGATGATGCTCAGTTGTGGTGGAGCATCGAGATAGATGCGGTCGGTTTCACCGGCAAAATGCAGGTCGCCTTGCTGACTGTGGGTTTTCCAGTCGTCCAGCGTCTCGATGTAATTCAAACCATCCACGCCATCGACATGCACATTGCGCACGTCACTGACCGCGAAGTAAGTGTGCAGCGCCTGGCTCAGGCTGACGCTGTCACTGCCACGGTTATGGCTGGTCAGGCTGAAACTCAGTTGCTCGGATAAATGCAGGGTCAGGGTCAGATCGACCTGATGCGGCCAGCCCGGCAGGCCACCTTCGGGGTAGGGCAGCTTGAATTCGACCTTGACGCCGTCAGCCTCTGATTCGATGCCGCCCAGTTCCCAATCCATCGCCCGCACCAGACCGTGCGCGGGTGCCGGTTGCTCACCGGTAAACATGGCCTGCACGCTCTGCGGGTTACGCTCGAACTTGCCGAACCACGGCCAGCACACCGGTACACCGGCGCGGATGCTTTTGCCGGTCTTGAACTCGGCCTTGTCGTTGAGCCAGATGATCGGCGGCTGGCCATCGATCTGATAACTGAGGATGTGCGCGCCTTGCTGGGCCACCAGCACTTCGGCCTGACCGTGGCGGATACGCCAGCAGTTCAGTTCATCCAGTTTCACGGCTTCAACGTTGGGCGTGTTCATGGGACAGCTCTCGATCAGTAACAAGGACAACTATCGACCGTAAAACGGCGACGATGTTTAACGCGCGCGTGGTGGAACCGAGCGAGTGCGACCGCTGCCGTCGATGGCGACGAAGACGAAGACCGCTTCGGTGACTTTACGCCACTCGCTGGACAACGGGTCGTCGCTCCACACTTCGACCATCATCTGGATCGAGCTGCGGCCGATTTCCAGGGTCTGGGTATAAAAGGACAATTGCGCGCCGACAGCCACAGGCACGAGAAACGCCATGCGGTCGATGGCGACGGTGGCGACGCGTCCGCCAGCGACACGGCTGGCCATTGCGGTGCCGGCCAAATCCATCTGTGCCACCAGCCAGCCGCCGAAAATATCGCCAAAGCCGTTGGTTTCGCGTGGGAGTGCGGTGATTTGCAGGGCCAGGTCGCCTTGCGGGATCGGATCTTCTTGTTCGAGCTCTATCATGCCGGGGGTGCCTCTGACCCGTGACTCTTCGTTGGTATTGCTGGTGGTAGCCGTCTTCGGGAAAAACGATTCAGCACCGAACATACTACGTTCGTCACGTTTTCCATCAGGCGCCTAAGGAGAAACTCTGCGAAACCGGCTAATCCCGAGCAAAGGCCGGGCCAACGACGTTTTCGCACAGCAACCCCCTACAAACCGGAGCAGGTTGCGAGTATATCGGTCGGTAGACTCCGCGACGACCATCCGGTTCTCATTTCGACCGTCAAATACGCACCGCTATGTGCTTTTTCGAACAATTTGCTATGGTGCCGAACCTGCCCAAGCCACCGCCAGCGTTGTTGTGGCGGCAGATCCGACTATAAGAGAAGCCCTTGCCATGACCACAGCGCCTTCGAGCCTCGCGCAGCCCGAGCAACCCGCACGACCGTTAACCCGCAATGACTACAAGACTCTGTCGCTGTCCGCCCTCGGTGGCGCGCTGGAGTTCTACGATTTCATCATCTTCGTTTTCTTTGCCACCGTGGTCGGCAAGCTGTTCTTCCCCGCCGACATGCCCGAGTGGCTGCGCCTGATGCAGACCTTCGGCATTTTCGCCGCCGGCTATCTGGCGCGACCGCTGGGCGGCATCGTCATGGCACACTTCGGCGACCTGCTGGGGCGCAAGAAGATGTTCACCCTGAGCATTTTCATGATGGCCGTGCCGACCCTGATCATGGGTCTGCTGCCAACCTACGCGCAGATCGGCCTGTGGGCGCCGATCCTTCTTCTATTGATGCGGGTCATTCAGGGCGCGGCGATTGGTGGCGAAGTACCGGGCGCGTGGGTCTTCGTTTCCGAACACGTACCGCAAAAGCATATGGGTTACGCCTGCGGCACCCTCACCAGCGGCCTGACCGCCGGCATTTTGCTCGGCTCGCTGGTCGCCACCGCGATCAACAGCATTTATACGCCGGCGGAAGTATCCGATTACGCCTGGCGTATTCCATTCCTGCTGGGCGGTGTGTTCGGCCTGTTCTCGGTTTACTTGCGCCGCTGGCTGCACGAAACCCCGGTATTCGCCGAGCTGCAACTGCGTAAAGCCTTGGCTGAAGAAGTGCCTCTACGCGCAGTGCTGCGTGATCATCGCGGGGCGATTGCGATCTCGATGCTGCTGACCTGGTTGCTCTCCGCTGGCATCGTCGTGGTCATTCTGATGACCCCGACCGTGCTGCAAACGGTCTATCACTTCTCGCCGACCGAGTCGTTGCAATCGAACAGTCTGGCGATTGTGTTCCTGAGCATCGGCTGCATCATTTCCGGCGCACTGGCGGATCGCTTTGGGGCCGGCCGCGTGTTTGTGTTCGGTTGCCTGGGTTTGCTGATCAGCTCATGGACCTTCTATCACAGCCTCGCCGATCACCCGAACTGGCTGTTCCCGCTGTATGCGCTGACCGGTTTTCTGGTTGGCACCATTGGTGCGGTGCCGTATGTGATGGTTAAAGCATTTCCGCCGGTGGTGCGCTTCAGCGGGTTGTCGTTCTCGTACAACGTGGCTTACGCGATCTTTGGTGGGTTGACGCCGATGGTGGTCAGCCTGCTGCTGAAAGAAAGCGCGATGGGGCCGGCCTACTATGTGGCGGTGCTGTGCGCGATGGGGATTCTGGTCGGGGCGTGGCTCTGGAAGAAAGGGCGCTGATCCAAGTTCAGCTATCTAGGGCTCTCGCCAGCGCAAGAGCCTTGTTTCACACTCGCTTGTTGGGAGTCGAGCTCCATGCTCAAGCATGTGAGCTAAGGCGACCGCAGCATGCGGCTCTTCGATTACTTGGTGTTCAACCATTAAGTCTAATAGCCACAAAGCGCCGTGTACCTGGAGCCCGTCTCGTTGTGCCTGGCGCCTCAACCTACCATCTCCAGTTAGTAAAGGGCGGCGTGTTTCCTGTGCCAGAAGGTAACAGGAAACATCAGCCAGCGAGCTGTTGTTGTGCTCGACTCGCAAGCCGTATAAACGCATTACACTGGCTTCATCAAGCGACTCGATAATCAGACCTTGGTCGAGCAATTCGTCGTGGGGGAAGTCTTCAAGTTCCTGCATCACGAAGTCAGTGCAGCACAAAGTGAAAGGCAATCTAAACATCTGCTCCAGTAATCCGGCATTTCTGAAATCGATCCAGATATTCGTATCACTGATGTAGATAAGACTCATGCACTCTCCAGTGAGTCCAAGAAACTCGGGTCCAAGGTTTTTACTGGCCTTCGCAAGAGTTCGGCAGCCCGAGATTTGGTGATCAGCCCCTCCGCCAGCGCCCAAAATGCTAATGACTCAAACCTTTGCGGCGGTTTGCACGGCATCGGTTCAGGTTCTGACTTTCGCCAACCTTTGGCACTGAATTGGATAGTGAGGGATTTATAACCACCTTCGCTGAGTAGCTTCAGATCCTTCAGTCGCCTCAGGGCTGCGTGCATCGATATACCGTATTGCCGCTTCGCAATCAGTAGTTCCTGTGGATGAACCCTAGTGCGAGGATGGCTGCCGAAATCGCTAGTAACGCTTTTGGCGGGATACAGAAATGCCCCCGCGAAACGGTGGCAGCAGTTCTCTTTATCCTTTTCAGGCATCTCCTCTGGTAATGCCATGACCCAATGACCGAGCTCATGGGCGGCAGTAAACCTGATTCGTTCGCCTGGGCGATCAGCATTCAACGCAATTAGGACATGCTCGCCGTCGCCGGTGGTAGCGCAGGCGCCATCGAAATCGTCTGGGCCATTGAGCATTGCAACCTTGATGCTGTGCTCTTCTAGCTGTTCGGTGAGGTTGGCAATGGGGTCAGTGCCGATTCCCCAGAATTGGCGAAGCTCCTCAGCTGCTAGCTCGGCTTCTTCAAGAGAGGAAACTGCAATCATTTGCGCGGGAGTGACAGGAGTGTGGATGTCTGCGGGATCGAAACATTCCTCTAGGGCGATGTATCGCTCGAGGTGCTCTCGAATTTTTTCTTCTACTTGGGCTTGGCGATATTTAGGCATCCTGGCCAGCTTACGAAATTCCAGAGGCGCCAACGGGACCGCTTCTGCACGGAAAAAGTACTCAGGATTGACCTGCAGTGCTCTAGCTAATTGCAGCAGGCGAGTGGAGTTAGGGGTGCTCAACCCCTTCTCATATTTGCTCAATGCTTGTTTGGTTATGTCGCCGAGCTGGATGGCCAGAGCATCAAGGGTTAGTCCTCGTTGCAGGCGTGCGCGGCGAATTCGGTCGTTTATCATGGTGTCCTCTCGTGGTTGACAAGACTATCTTCTGCTAGTGATTTGTCAACCTGACGAGAGTTTCCTTTTTTTAAGACGAGGCCCATGCTGGCCTTTCATCCAATTGTCATATTTCAGCCATAGAGTGTTCACACGGCCTGCTGATACTTGGCCCCGACTTAACACACCCTATCTGCTAGGAGTAAGGCATGAAACTGAAGCGTTTGATGGCGGCAATGACTTTTGTCGCTGCTGGCGTTGCGACTGCCAACGCGTTCGCCGCTGTTGACCCTGCTATCCCGAGCTACACCAAGACCACTGGTGTGTCGGGCAACCTGTCCAGCGTCGGTTCCGATACCCTGGCCAACCTCATGACCCTCTGGGCTGAGAACTACAAAAAAGAATACCCGAACGTAAACATCCAGATTCAGGCCGCTGGCTCCGCCACTGCGCCACCTGCGCTGACTGAAGGCACCTCCAACCTGGGCCCGATGAGCCGCAAGATGAAGGACACAGAACTGGCGGCCTTCGAGCAGAAGTATGGCTACAAGCCAACCGCTATTCCGGTTGCCGTGGATGCCCTGGCAGTGTTCGTGCACAAGGACAACCCGATCCAGCACCTGACCATGGAACAGGTTGACGCGATCTTCTCGTCCACCCGCCTGTGCGGCGCCAAAACCGACGTGAAAACCTGGGGCGACCTGGGCGTGACCGGCGACCTGGCCAACAAGCCAGTGCAACTGTTCGGCCGTAACTCGGTATCCGGCACCTACGGCTACTTCAAAGAAGAAGCCCTGTGCAAAGGCGACTACAAACCAAACGTCAACG
Source organism: Pseudomonas sp. 29 (assembly GCF_002754355.1). Lineage (NCBI taxonomy): Bacteria > Pseudomonadati > Pseudomonadota > Gammaproteobacteria > Pseudomonadales > Pseudomonadaceae > Pseudomonas > Pseudomonas sp. 29. The sequence continues at coordinate 2,778,897 of NZ_PEEY01000001.1, read as the reverse complement.
AACAACCAGGTTCGGCGTCGGTTGTGCAGTCGATCAGCTCCTCGCTGAACGGCATCGGTTACTCGGGCATCGGCTACAAGACCGCTAGCGTGAAGACCGTTGCTCTGTCGAAGAAGGGCAGCACCGAGTTCATCGAAGACAGCGAAGAAAACGCCCTGAACGGCAAGTACCCGCTGTCGCGTTTCCTCTACGTGTACGTCAACAAAGCCCCGAACAAGCCTTTGGCTCCGCTGGAAGCTGAGTTCGTGAAACTGGTGCTGTCGAAGCAGGGCCAGGAAGTGGTAGTGAAAGACGGCTACATCCCACTGCCAGCCAAGGTTGCTGCAAAAGCACTGGCTGACCTGGGTCTGCAGGAAGGCGGCGCTGAAGTCGCAAAAAAGTAACAAATTGAGTCCAGAGTGAACCCCACCGGACTCATGTAAAAGGCCGGATCTGCGCGCAGACCGGCCTTTTACACACCTCAAATTTTTGATCCCCTGCCAGTCCCGCTGGCGGTGGATTTGCTGCGTCACTGCATTGTCATCTTTCTGTCATACAGGATCGCTAGGGTGAGCGCATGAATGATCTGGCCAATTCCCACATGACTACTAATCCTCCCAAGCGCATTGATTTCAATACGCCTGAGCTGCAACGCAAGCGCCGCATTCGCGCGCTCAAGGATCGCTTCACCCGCTGGTACGTCCTCGTTGGCGGTCTCGCGGTGCTGGCAGCCATCACCCTGATCTTCTTCTTCCTCGCCTACGTGGTGGCGCCGCTGTTCCAGGGTGCCGACCTGACCGCGAAAGACTCGATCACCCCAGCCTGGATGCAGGACGCCGGCAAGCCGCTGATGATTTCGCTCGAAGAGCAGAATCAGGTGGCCATGCGCGTTTCCGACAAGGGCCAGGCATTGTTTTTTGACATCGACAGTGGCGCTGAACTGAAGCGCGTCGATCTGCCAGTGCCAGCCGGCGCAACCGTGACTTCTATCGGTGAAGATCAGCCGGGTCATCCGCTGGTGGCCGTGGGTCTGTCCAACGGTCAGGCGCTGGTGTTCCGTCACACCTATAAAGTCAGCTACCCCGATGGCAAGAAAACCATCAGCCCAGCCATCGAGTATCCGTACGGCGAGACGCCGATCGCGCTGAACGAAGCCGGCGGCGCGCTGGAGCATGTCAGCCTGAACGCCACCGACACGACGTTGATGCTGGTCGGTTCGACCGGTTCGCAACTCAACGTGCTGTCGCTGACCAGCGAAGAAAACATGATGACTGGCGAAGTCACCAACGAGCAGAAGCGTATCGATCTGCCGCAAATGACCGAGCCGGTGAAAAACATCTTCGTCGACCCGCGCCAGCAGTGGCTGTACGTGGTCAACGGTCGCGCTCAGGCCGATGTGTTCAGCCTGCGCGACAAGAGCCTCAACGGTCGCTACAAACTGCTGGAAAACGCTGACGCCGAAGTCACTGCGACCACGCAACTGGTCGGTGGTATCTCGCTGATCGTCGGCGACTCCAAGGGTGGTCTGGCCCAGTGGTTCATGGCCCGTGACACCGATGGTGAGCTGCGCCTGAAGCAGATTCGAACTTTCCAGATGGGCACCACGCCGATCGTTGAAATCACTGCCGAAGAGCGTCGCAAGGGCTTCCTTGCTCTGGATGCTAGCGGCAAGCTTGGCGTGTTCCACAGCACCGCGCATCGCACCTTGCTGGTCGATCAAGTGGTAGAAGGTCAAGGCCTGTTCGGTCTGTCGCCGCGTGCCAACCGCGTGATCGTCGAAGCCGGCGGCAAGCTGCAACCATTACTGCTCGACAACCCGCACCCGGAAGTTTCCTGGAGCGCGCTGTGGAGCAAGGTCTGGTACGAGAACTACGACGAGCCTAAATACGTCTGGCAATCGACCGCGGCCAACACCGATTTCGAACCGAAACTGAGTCTGTCGCCACTGACCTTCGGCACTCTGAAAGCTGCGTTCTACGCCATGCTGCTCGCTGCTCCACTGGCCGTTGCCGCTGCGATCTACACCGCGTACTTCATGGCCCCGGGCATGCGCCGCAAGGTCAAACCGGTGATCGAGCTGATGGAAGCGATGCCGACGGTGATCCTCGGTTTCTTCGCCGGGCTGTTCCTCGCGCCATATGTCGAAGGGCATCTGCCGGGCATCTTCAGCCTGTTGATGTTGCTGCCGATCGGCATTCTGGTCGCCGGTTTCACCTTCAGCCGCCTGCCTGAATCGATCCGCCTGAAAGTCCCGGACGGTTGGGAAAGTGCGCTGCTGATTCCGGTGATCCTGTTTGTGGGTTGGTTGTCGCTGTACATGAGCCCGTTCATGGAAAACTGGTTCTTCGGCGGTGACATGCGCATGTGGATCTCCCACGACCTGGGCATCACCTACGACCAGCGCAACGCTCTGGTGGTCGGTCTGGCCATGGGTTTCGCGGTGATCCCGAACATCTACTCGATCGCTGAAGACGCCGTGTTCAGTGTGCCGCGCGGCCTGACCCTTGGTTCGCTGGCGCTGGGTGCCACGCCGTGGCAGACCATGACCCGCGTGGTGATCCTGACTGCCAGCCCGGGGATCTTCTCGGCGCTGATGATCGGCATGGGCCGTGCGGTCGGCGAAACCATGATCGTGTTGATGGCCACCGGTAACACCCCGGTCATGGAAATGAACCTGTTCGAAGGCCTGCGCACCCTGGCCGCCAACGTCGCGGTGGAAATGCCCGAGTCGGAAGTCGGCGGCAGCCACTACCGCGTGCTGTTCCTCTCGGCGCTGGTGCTGCTGTTGTTCACCTTCGTCATGAACACCCTGGCAGAACTGATTCGTCAGCGTCTGCGCAAGAAATACTCGTCGCTTTAAGCAAAGGTAGAAGTCTGTGAAACAGAACTCCCTGAAAGGATGGTTCAAGAGCGGCGCCCCGGGCGTCTGGATCAGCGGTGGCGCGGTGTCCATCGCGGTCATCATGACCATTGGCCTGCTGGCGGTGATTGCCGTGCGCGGTCTGGGTCACTTCTGGCCGGCGGACCTGGTGCATGCCAGCTACGACGTGCCGGGCCAGGCCCAGCATCTTGTGGTCGGCGAAGTGGTGCAGAAAGAAGAAGTGCCCCGTGCCCGCCTGAAGAGCGCCGGTTTGCCGGTGCCTGATGCAGGTCCGGAATTCATGACCCGTGAGCTGATCAAGGTCGGCAACCGTGACCTGAACGGCAACGACTTTACCTGGATCGTCGGCGAGTGGCTGACCAACCAGACCACGCCGCCGGAGCTGATGGCGATCGAACGTCGCGAGTGGGGCAACTTCTACGGCTACCTGGTCAACGTCAAACAGGACGGCAAGGTCATCGCCGAAGGCGAGGCGGCATGGCCAGAGTTGCAAGCGCGGATCAACCGTGTGAACGGTCTGGCGGCGCAACTGAAGTCGTTGGAAAAGACCGACATCGGTGCAATCAACGCAGGGCTCGAACGCATCCGTCTGCACGGTCGAAAACTGGAACTGGAAGGCAAGCTCGACGCCACCGCGCAGGCGGACATGGAGTCCGAGCGTGCCGAACTGAATGCGCGTTATCAGGACATCGAAGCACGTCTGGCCGATCTGCATGCGCAGTTCAACCGTGATGCCTTGACCGCACGTGACGCCAACGGCAAAGAGATTGAAATCGGTCTGGGCAAAGTGGTTCACGCCTACCAGCCGAACGCGATGAGCACCTTCACCAAGCTCGGTTTCTACTTCAGCAAGATCTGGGAATTCCTCTCGGACGACCCGCGTGAAGCGAACACCGAAGGCGGGATCTTCCCGGCGATCTTCGGCACCGTGATGATGACCCTGATCATGGCGATGATCGTCACCCCGTTTGGTGTGCTGGCGGCGGTGTACCTGCGTGAATACGCCAAGCAGAACACCCTGACGCGGATCATCCGTATCGCGGTGAACAACCTCGCCGGTGTTCCGGCGATCGTTTACGGCGTGTTCGGTCTGGGCTTCTTCGTTTACGTACTCGGTGGTTCGGTCGACCGTTTGTTCTTCCCCGAAGCACTGCCGGCGCCGACCTTCGGTACACCGGGTCTGCTCTGGGCCTCGCTGACCCTGGCGCTGCTGGCGGTGCCGGTGGTGATCGTCGCGACTGAAGAAGGTCTGGCACGTATTCCGCGTACCGTGCGTGAAGGCTCGTTGGCCCTCGGCGCGACCAAGGCTGAAACCTTGTGGAAGATCGTCATCCCGATGGCCAGCCCGGCAATGATGACCGGCATGATCCTCGCCGTGGCTCGCGCCGCCGGTGAAGTGGCGCCGCTGATGCTGGTGGGTGTGGTGAAACTGGCGCCGTCGCTGCCGGTGGACGGCAACTACCCGTACCTGCACCTGGATCAGAAGATCATGCACTTGGGCTTCCACATTTATGACGTCGGCTTCCAGAGCCCGAACGTCGAAGCGGCGCGTCCGCTGGTGTATGCCACGGCGCTGTTGCTGGTACTGGTGATCGCGACGTTGAACCTGTCGGCGGTGTATATCCGCAACCACCTGCGCGAAAAATACAAAGCACTGGATAGCTAAGGACGACGCGAACCCTGTGGGAGCGAGCTTGCTCGCGAAGCTTTTGGCGGCCGTGAGGGCCCCTTCGCGAGCAAGCTCGCTCCCACATTGAATCGCGACCGCCGCAATATTGATGGAAGCTGCACCGAGCAGTGTTCCGAACCGAATTTGTTAGCACAGGGAGCCTCCCATGCAGCACGAAACACATACCCACGGCATCAACATGTCTGCCCTGGGCCGCGACAAGCAGAGCCTGAATCTCGAACAGGAAACCGTGGCCATCGAAGTACCCGGCCTGAGCCTTTACTACGGCGAGAAACAAGCGCTGTTCGACGTCAGCATGAACATCCCGAAACAGCGCGTGACCGCCTTCATCGGCCCGTCCGGCTGCGGTAAATCCACGCTGCTGCGCACCTTCAACCGCATGAACGACCTGGTTGACGGCTGCCGCGTAGAAGGCGCGATCAACCTCTACGGCAATAACATCTATCGCAAGGGCGAAGACGTTGCGGAGCTGCGTCGTCGCGTCGGCATGGTGTTCCAGAAGCCCAACCCGTTCCCGAAGACCATCTACGAAAACGTCGTTTACGGTCTGCGCATCCAGGGCATCAACAAGAAGCGCGTCCTCGACGAAGCGGTCGAGTGGGCGTTGAAAGGCGCGGCACTGTGGGACGAAGTCAAGGATCGTCTGCATGAATCGGCACTCGGCCTGTCCGGTGGTCAGCAACAGCGTCTGGTCATCGCCCGTACCATCGCGGTTGAGCCGGAAGTGCTGCTGCTCGACGAACCGTGCTCGGCCCTTGACCCGATCTCGACGCTGAAAGTCGAAGAGCTGATCTACGAGCTGAAGTCCAAGTTCACCATCGTTATCGTTACGCACAACATGCAACAGGCCGCGCGGGTGTCCGACTACACGGCGTTCATGTACATGGGCAAACTGGTGGAATTTGGCGACACCGATACCCTGTTCACCAATCCGGCGAAGAAGCAGACCGAAGACTACATCACCGGTCGTTATGGCTGACAGTTGCGGGTTATTCACAGAATTGACGCTGCGGCCCGCCGCACCTTACCGGACGCTCCAAGGACGCCAACATGATTAGTAAAGAAGGCCTTACCCACCACATCTCCGCGCAGTTCAACGCTGAGCTTGAGGAAGTGCGCAGCCACCTCCTGGCCATGGGCGGGCTGGTCGAGAAGCAGGTCAACGACGCGGTCACCGCACTGATCGAAGCCGACTCCGGTCTCGCTCAGCAAGTGCGCGAGATCGATGACCAGATCAACCAGATGGAACGCAACATCGACGAAGAATGCCTGCGCATTCTCGCCCGCCGTCAGCCGGCGGCATCCGACTTGCGTTTGATCATCAGCATTTCCAAGTCGGTGATCGACCTGGAGCGCATCGGTGACGAAGCGACCAAGATTGCTCGCCGTGCGATTCAATTGTGCGAAGAAGGTGAAGCGCCACGCGGTTACGTCGAGGTTCGCCACATCGGCGACCAGGTGCGCAACATGGTCCGCGATGCGCTGGACGCGTTTGCCCGTTTCGACGCCGATCTGGCGTTGTCGGTGGCGCAATACGACAAGATCATCGACCGCGAATACAAGACCGCGCTGCGCGAGCTGGCGACCTACATGATGGAAGACCCGCGCTCTATCTCGCGGGTCTTGAGCATTATCTGGGTGCTGCGTTCGCTGGAACGCATCGGCGACCACGCACGCAACATCTCCGAATTGGTCATTTACCTGGTGCGCGGCACCGACGTGCGCCACATGGGCCTCAAACGCATGAAAGAAGAAGTTGAAGGCACAAGCGGCGAAACCGCTAATGTTCCGGGCGATGCTGACGATAAGTAAGATTGCCTGAGAAAAGCGCCCGGCCCTTTGGCCGGGCGTTTTTGTTTGTGCTTTTCATGGGCAGATTCGATTAAAAAGCAGCACCCGCGAACGAAAAGTCCCGGCGTGACTGAAGAGTTTTGGCAATGTGCCATCAGCCAGCGTTATGCTTGCCGGGATTTTAATAGGGGTGTTGGATGAGCAAGATCAGTGTGTTGGTCGTGGACGATGCTTCGTTCATTCGTGACCTGGTGAAAAAGTGCCTGCGTAATTACTTCCCGGGGATCCGCACCGAGGACGCCGTCAACGGCAAAAAGGCTCAGGCCATGCTGGCCAGGGAAGCGTTCGACCTGGTTCTGTGCGACTGGGAAATGCCGGAAATGTCCGGTCTCGAGCTGCTGACCTGGTGCCGCGAGCAAGACAACCTCAAGACCATGCCGTTCGTCATGGTCACCAGCCGTGGCGACAAGGAAAACGTCGTGCAGGCGATTCAGGCCGGCGTTTCCGGCTACGTCAGCAAGCCGTTCACCAACGAGCAACTGCTGACCAAGGTCAAACAGGCGCTGAACAAGGTCGGCAAGCTCGACACCCTGATGAACAGCGCGCCGACCAAGATGAACTCGGCGTTCGGCAACGATTCCCTGAGCGCCTTGACTGGCGGCAAGCCTGCCGTGGTCGGTGGTGCTCCGGCTGCGGCGGCGGTCAATCCGTTCGCCAAACCTGCCGTCGCTGCACCAGCGCCCGCTGCTGCTCCATCGCGCGGTCTGCTCAACAGCCCACCGGTTCAGGCTCCCGCCACGTCGAAAGCGCCGGTCGGTGGTCGCGGTCAGGGCCAATTGCGCCTGCCAAGCGGCACCCAGCAATGCGTGATCAAGGCCCTGAGCATCAAGGAAGCGTTGCTGGTGGTGAAACGCACCGAGACCCTGCCGCAGATCCTCGACAGCGCCGTACTCGACCTGGAGCAGGGCGACAACGCCGAAATCGCCCGTCTCAATGGTTACCTGCACGCCATCGTTGCGCATGAGCAGAAACCCGACAGCGACTGGCTGCAACTGACCTTCCGTTTCGTCGACCAGGACGCGCAGAAACTCGACTACATCTCCCGCCTGATCGCCCGCGGCACGGCGCAGAAGCACTTCGTTCCCGGCGCGTAATCTTCGTCGCCTGACAGTCCGCCTTCGCGAGCAGGCTCGCTTCCACCCTGGAATGCATTCCAAATGTGGGAGCGAGCCTGCTCGCGAAGGGGCCATCCCTTACGACTTACATTTTCTAGGCTGCCCAATTTGAAACATCTGTCGACTAGCCTGGTCTGCTTCACCTGCTAGGCTCATTCCCAGGCCTCACTTCGACAGACTTTTGCCCATGCTCGCGCGCCTGCTGTTTTTCTATGGTCTTTTCATGGCATCCACTTCGGCTGTGGCCATGACCATCTACAAATCCACTGATGCCAACGGCGTGGTGTCGTACAGCGACCGGCCGAGCAAAGGCTCGCAGGTGTTCGTGTTTCAGGACCGCATGGTCGAGCGCCTGGAACGGCAGGTTTACCTCGATATCAAGAAGCAGAAGGGCACAGACGTGGTCTTCGTGCGCAACGATTTGTATGCGCCGGTCAAAATTGCCTTGGCATTCACCGGGCTGAGCAATGTCCGCGGTGCGCCGGCGCAAACCATCCACCGGGTTTTGCCGGCGCGCAGCAACACGCGGTTGGCGTTGCTGACGGCGATATCCGGCAAGCAGCCGCTGGTGTATACGCCGCAGTTCTACTATTCCCTCGGTGACCCCACTGGTATCGCGCAGGGCTATCGCTATCCGCTGCCGTGGCGTGGCGGGCCGTTTCGTCTGAGTCAGGGCGCCAACGGTCAGTACAGTCACTATGGACCGAAGAATCGCTATGCGATGGACATCGCCATGCCGGTAGGCACGCCGATCATTGCCGCGCGGGCCGGGGTGGTGGTGAAGACCGAGAATTCCCAGAGCGGGCGCGGTTCGGATGCGTCCGGCAATTTCGTGCGGGTACTGCATGACGACGGCACCATGGGCGTGTACCTGCACCTCAAGCAAGGTTCGGTGAGCGTGCGCGAAGGGCAACGGGTGGCGGTGGGCAGTCCGCTGGCCCTGTCGGGCAATACCGGCAACAGCAGCGGCCCGCACCTGCACTTTGTGGTGCAGCGCAATACCGGCGAGGGGCTGGTGTCGATTCCGTATCAGTTCAACCAGCCGCTGGGGGCGTTGCCCAACTTTGCGTTGGGCAAGCAATAAAGCAAAAAAGATCGCAGCCTGCGGCAGCTCCTACACAGGAATGCGATCCAAGGAGCTGCCGCAGGCTGCGATCTTTTAGCAGGCAACGCGGTTTCCCGCATTGCACTCAATCCAGCATCAACACCTTCGCCAGCACAATCTTCGGCCCTTTCATCTTCTTGATGATGATCCGCAGGCCTTCGACTTCCAGCACTTCTTCCTCTTCCGGCACCCGTTTCAGGGTTTCGTAGACTAGCCCGGCAAGGGTTTCCGCTTCGATGTGGTCGAGGTCGATGCCCAGCAGGCGTTCCACCTTGAACAGTGGCGTGTCGCCACGCACCAAGAGCTTGCCCGGCTGATAGGCGAGGATCCCGCGCTCAGCCTTGCGGTGTTCGTCCTGAATGTCGCCGACCAGCACTTCCAGCACGTCTTCCATGGTCAGGTAGCCGATGATGTTGCCGTCAGCCTCCTCGACCACGGCGAAGTGCGAGCCGCCCTTGCGGAACTGCTCCAGCAGCTGCGACAGCGGCATATGGCGCGACACGCGCTCGAGGGGACGGGTCAGCTCAGCCAGGTTGAACGACTCGGGAATGTGGTCCAGCGCCGCCAGTTCCAGCAGCAGATCCTTGATGTGCAGCAGGCCGACGAACTCCTGGCGCTCGCTGTCGTACACCGGATAACGGCTGAACTTGTGGCGACGGAACATCGCGAGGATTTCTTTCAGCGGCGCGTTGAATTCGAGGGTGATCAGGTCTTCGCGGGAGTTGGCCCAGTCGACCACTTCCAGCTCGCCCATTTCCACCGCCGAGGCCAGAACGCGCATGCCCTGATCGCTCGGATCCTGGCCACGGCTGGAGTGCAGGATCAGTTTCAGTTCTTCGCGGCTGTAATGGTGTTCATGGTGCGGACCGGGTTCGCCTTGCCCTGCGATACGCAGAATCGCGTTGGCGCTGGCGTTGAGCAGGTAAATCGCCGGGTACATCGCCCAGTAGAACAGGTACAGCGGCACCGCCGTCCATAGCGAGAGCAGCTCGGGTTTGCGGATCGCCCAGGATTTCGGGGCCAGCTCACCAACCACGATGTGCAAGTACGAAATGATGAAGAACGCGGTGAAGAACGACACACCTTTGACGATCTCCGGCGACTGCACGCCGACCGCGCTCAGCAGCGGTTCGAGGATGTGTGCGAACGCCGGCTCACCGACCCAGCCAAGGCCAAGGGAGGCGAGCGTGATACCGAGCTGACAGGCCGAGAGGTATGCATCGAGCTGACTGTGTACGGTGCGCAGGATGTGCCCGCGCCAGCCGTTCTGATCAGCGATGGCCTCGACCCGGGTCGAGCGCAGTTTGACCATGGCAAATTCCGCCGCAACGAAAAAGCCGTTGAGCAAAACCAGGATCAGAGCAAAAAGGATCATGCCGAAATCGGCGAAAATTGTAGCGAGGGACAAGCCAGGGGAAGGGTCCATGATGGAGTTTTGCGGGTTCCGTGTGATTCAAGAGAGAGAAAAATCGCGCCTGAAAGGCAGGCACAAGTCAGCCAATGTAGCGGCTGACATGGCGATTGCCTAGTGGCGAGTGCCGGTCGGTCTTACTCGGCGGCGCTGATGGCCCGCGCCTGAGCCACCTGAGCTGGGGCGAAATGGCAGGTGAACGTGCTGCCGTGACCGGGCACGCTGCTGATTTCCATGCGTGCGCGGTGGCGCAGCAACACGTGTTTGACGATGGCCAGACCCAGCCCGGTGCCGCCGGTGTTGGAGTTGCGGCTGGAGTCGACGCGGTAGAAACGCTCGGTCAGGCGCGGCAGGTGTTTGCTGTCGATGCCGATGCCGGAATCCTGCACGCTCAGGTGTGCGCCTTGATCGTCACCCCACCAGCGAATGCGGATGTTGCCCTCGGCCGGGGTGTACTTCACCGCGTTGAACACCAGATTGGAAAACGCACTGCGCAACTCCGCCTCGCTGCCCTTGAGCAACAGGCCGGCATCGGCTTCGAGGCTGATGCGCTGGTTCTTCGCGCCCGACAATTGCTGGGCATCGCTCTTGATCGATTGCAGCAGGGTGTCGATCTGCACCGGATGATTGTCCGACGGGTAATCGGTGGCTTCGAGTTTCGCCAGCAACAACAAATCGTTGAGCAGCGTCTGCATGCGCCCGCCCTGTTGTTGCATCTGCTGCAGCGCGCGACTCCAGCGCGGATTCACTTCCTCGACGTTGTCGAGCAGGGTTTCCAGGTAGCCGCAGATCACCGTCAGCGGCGTGCGCAACTCGTGGGAGACGTTGGCAATGAAATCTTTGCGCATCTGTTCCAACTGATGGATGCGCGTGACGTCGCGCACCAGCATCAAGTGTTCGTTGTTGCCGTAGCGGGTCAGGTACAGCTGAATGCGCACGCGATCGTTGGTCGGCGAGGGGATTTCCAGCGGCTCGGCGTAGCTCTCCTGCTCGAAGTACTCCTTGAAACGCGGATGGCGCACCAGGTTGGTCACCGGTTGGCCGCTGTCCTGGGGGGTCTTGAGGCCAAGCAAGGTTTCGGCGGCGCGGTTCCACCATTCCAGATTGCCGTCGCTGTCGAGCATGATCACCGCGTCTTTCAGCGCGGCGGTGGATTCCTGCACCCGGTCGATCACCGCTTGCAGACGCCCGCGCACGCGTTGGTCGCGGCGTTGCAGGTGGTAGATGCTGTCGAACACCTCGCCCCACAGGCCGTAGCCGTCGGGCGGTGCTTCGTCGGGTTGGTGCTGGCGCAGCCACTCGTGCAGACGCAGCAATTGCTTGAGTGTCCAGGCCAGATAAATCCCCAGGCCCGCCGCAAGGCTCCAGCCGTAATAGCCGGTGATCAGGCCGATCACCAGACACGCTGTGACTAGCAACAGCATGTGGCGGATCAGGGTGCCATGCCAGTTTTGATTCACGGAAAATACGGTCCTTGTCAGCGAGTCTGGCGGTCGGATCAGGCCTTGGTGGAAAACCGGTAGCCGGTGCCGCGCACGGTTTGTACCAGATTTTCGTAGGCGTCGCCGAGGGCCTTGCGCAAGCGCCGGATGTGCACGTCGACGGTGCGCTCTTCAACATAGACGTTGCCGCCCCAGACCTGATCCAGCAACTGGCCACGGGTGTAGGCGCGTTCCTGGTGGGTCATGAAGAATTGCAGCAGACGGTATTCGGTCGGGCCCATCTCGGCCGGTTTGCCGTCGATGGTCACGCGGTGGCTGATCGGATCGAGCAGCAGGCCGCCGACTTCGATCGGCGCTTCGCCGTCGGTCGGGCCGGCGCGGCGCAGCACGGCTTTGAGGCGGGCGACCAGTTCGCGCGGGGAAAACGGTTTGGTGATGTAGTCGTCGGCGCCGACTTCCAGACCCTGGATCTTGTTGTCCTCTTCGCCCTTGGCGGTGAGCATGATGATCGGGATGTCCCCGGTCAGCTCGTCACGCTTCAGACGACGGGCCAGTTCGATGCCGGAGGTGCCGGGCAGCATCCAGTCGAGCAGGATCAGGTCCGGCTTGCGGTCGACGATGATGGCGTGGGCCTGCTGCGAGTTCTCGGCCTCGAGGCAGTCATAGCCGGCCATTTCCAACGCAACGGCGATCATTTCGCGAATGGGCGCTTCGTCGTCGACGATCAGAATGCTCCTGCCAACCATGCCTTAATCCTCTTGTCATTTAACTGTCTTGCGCCGCATTAGATAACGGAATTATTGCAGTCGTGTGACAGTATTTTAGTCCGGCGGCGATTGTGCAAATCCTCAACTAAGCTCTAAGTCCGAATCCTGACAACCACAAAAGAAGGTTTCCATGACTCAAATGACTGTTTCTTTTAAAGCACTGCTGATGGCTGCCGCCCTGACTCTGCCTGGATTTGCCATGGCCGCGGAGCCGGCCATGATGAAAGACGGCATGATGGTCGATCACAAAGGCATGACCGTTTATACGTTCGACAAGGACGCTGGCGGCAAGTCGATGTGCAACGGCGATTGCGCGAAGAACTGGCCGCCGATGATGGCGCCGGCGGGGGCCAAGGCTGAAGGCAAATGGACGGTCATCAAGCGTGATGACGGCATGATGCAGTACGCCTACGACGGCAAACCGCTGTACACCTTCATGAAGGATGAGAAGCCTGGAGAAATGAAAGGCGATGGCATGAAGGAAGTGTGGCACGTGGTGCACGAGCACAAGTAAACGCAATTCCCTGTGGGAGCGAGCTTGCTCGCGAAGGCGTCGTCTCAGTCAGCCTATGTGGCAACAGACCCAACGCTTTCGCGAGCAAGCTCACTCCCACAGGTTTGAATCTTCAGCGCAATGCGTAATCCAGCACGATCCCGACAAAAATCGCCAACCCGGCCCAATGATTGTGCAAAAACGCCTTGAAGCAGCGCATGCGGTCACGATCGCGGGTGTACCAGAACTCCCACGCATAACACCCGGCAGCCACCAGCAAGCCGAGATGGAACCAGACGCCCAACTCGAACTTCGACCCCGCCAGCATCAGGCAACCCAGTGACAATGCCTGCAAACTCAGGATGATCACCCGGTCCGCCTCGCCAAACAGAATTGCCGTGGATTTCACGCCAATCTTCAAATCGTCATCGCGATCGGTCATTGCGTAATAGGTGTCGTAACCCACCGTCCACAGCAGGTTGGCGATCCACAGCAGCCACGCTGCCGCCGGCAGTTCACCGGTCTCGGCCGTGAACGCCATCGGCATGCCCCACGAAAACGCCGCGCCCAGCACCACTTGCGGGTAATAGGTGTAGCGCTTCATGAACGGATATGTGAACGCCAACGCCAGGCCACCGAGCGACAGCCAGATCGTCGGCGCATTGGTGCACAGCACCAGCAGAAAACTCACGCCCATCAACAGGGCGAAGAACACCAGCGCTTCTTTCGAACTGATTCTGCCAGCCGCCAATGGCCGTTGTGCGGTGCGTTTGACGTGGCCGTCGACCTTGCGATCCGCCCAGTCGTTGATCACACAGCCACCGGCGCGGGTCAGAATCACGCCGAGGACGAAAATCACGATATTGGCCAGCGACGGCGAGCCTTTGCCGGCAATCCACAGCGCCCACAGCGTCGGCCACAGCAGCAGGTAAATGCCGATCGGCTTGTCCATCCGGGTCAATTGAATGAAGTCCCAGGCGCGCGGGTTCAAGCGGTTAAGGGACTTGAGCAGGCTCTGATACATCAGCAGTTCTCCGGATGGGCGCGGGCGGCGCTCCACAGGCTCGGCAGGAAGATTTCCGCGACCAATACGCTCAGCGCGCCACGATCAAAACGCGAACGACGGCCCCACAGCTCAGGCGCTTTCGCCGCTTGTGGCAGCCATTGTTCAGGGTAGTGGCACACTTCGATGGCGCGGCGCTGGAACGCCTGATCGCAAAACAGCAACTCGCCCAGCGAGCGGCTGCCCAGTTCGTCCATGTGCAAGCCGTCGCCCTGCAAGGCAATGCGTGAGGCGACGCTGCGGGCGAACACCCAGGCCTCGCCGTGACCGCGCAAATACACCTCGCGCACCCAGCCTTCGCTGCCCTCGGCCAGATCCAGTGCAGCGCATTCGTCAGCGCGCAGGGTGTCCCAGCCTTCAAACAGTGGCGTGACGCTGAAGCCGTCATTGGACAACCGGGTCAGTCGGCGGGTGAGGGAGCCTTCGTCGAACAACCAGTCGAGGGTCAACGAATCGGGGAGGGGCGTCAGTCGGCTTTGGGTCAGCCAGAGCGGGGTCGGGCAGGCATTTGAATGTTGCACAATGAGTCATTATTGGCCGCAAATGAGGCGGCGAGCTTACCATGGCGAGCTGCGCTATTGATTGATCCGTGTCGCCATTGCGCCGAACAGGCTTGCATCTGCCCGGCACCATCAGTACAAAACGCCCTGAGCCGGATGGCAGCGCAACACCCATCGACTATCCGCGCCGGCACCACGCCTGAACCCTGAGGAAGTACCTGAATGAAAAAGTGGCAATGCATCGTCTGTGGCCTGATCTACAACGAAGCCGAGGGTTGGCCGGATGACGGCATTGCGCCGGGCACCCGTTGGGAAGACGTACCGGCAGACTGGCTGTGCCCGGACTGCGGCGTCGGCAAGACGGACTTCGAAATGATCGAAATCAACTAAGCAAGAAAAACAAAGGAGTAAGGCATGAGCGCACCTGTCGTCATCGTTGGCACTGGCCTGGCGGGCTACAACCTGGCCCGCGAGTTTCGCAAGCTCGACAGCGAAACCCCGCTGTTGCTGATCACTGCTGATGACGGTCGCTCTTACTCCAAGCCGATGCTCTCCACCGGTTTCGGCAAGAACAAGGACGCGGACGGCCTGAGCATGGCCGAGCCGGGCACCATGGCCGAGCAGTTGAAGGCCGAAGTGCGCACGCACACGCGCATCAGCGGCATCGACGCTGGCCACAAGCGCCTGTGGATTGGCGAGGAGGCGGTCAGCTATCGCGACCTGATTCTCGCCTGGGGCGCGGAAACCGTGCGTGTGCCGATTGAAGGCGATGGCAGCGATCTGGTGTTCCCGATCAATGATCTCGAAGACTATGCGCGTTTCCGCGCCGCTGCGGCGGGCAAGCGTCGGGTGCTACTGCTCGGCGCTGGCCTGATCGGCTGTGAGTTTGCCAACGACCTGATACTTGGCGGCTACGAAGTGCAACTGGTGGCGCCGTGCGAACAAGTCATGCCGATGCTGCTGCACCCGGCCGCTGCGGCGGCGGTGCAGGCCGGGCTGGAAAGCCTTGGTGCGAAATTCCACCTGGGCCCGGTACTGACCCGCCTGCAAAAAGTCGCCGACGGCCTGGAAGCGCACCTGTCCGACGGCCAGGTCATTCCTTGCGACGTGGTGGTTTCGGCCATCGGCCTGCGCCCGCGTATCGATCTGGCGGCGGCTGCCGGCGTGCAGGTCAATCGCGGCGTCGTGGTCGACCGGCACCTGAAAACCTCCCACGCCAATATTTACGCCCTGGGCGACTGCGCCGAGGTCGACGGATTGAATCTGCTGTACGTGATGCCCCTGATGAGTTGCGCGCGCGCGCTGGCGCAAACCCTCGCTGGAAACCCTACTGCCGTGAGCTACGGCCCGATGCCGATCACCGTAAAAACCCCGGTGTGCCCGCTGGTGGTTTCGCCACCACCACGGGGCAGCGAAGGTGTGTGGACCGTCGAAGGTCTGGGCGCCGACATCAAGGCGCTGTGCCACGGTGCCGATGGGCAGTTGCTCGGTTATGCGCTGACGGGTGCAGCGGTGATGGAAAAACTCGCCCTGAACAAACAGCTTCCGGCGCTGCTGGCGTAAATACCGGTCGTTCTGTCGGAATCACCCCGCTTTTGCCCCTACAAAGGTCGCGTGGAGACTGGCGCCGCCGGTATCCGCGTGCCATTCTCACTCCCGTCTGCCGCAGAGTAGAGCCTGCGGCGCCTTGGGCGCTGTTCCAACGAGAACAGCACGGACATAACAACAAAAAACCGTCAAAGGGGCTTCACTAATGCGTAAACCAGAACTCGCCGCTGCAATCGCTGAAAAAGCAGATCTGACCAAAGAACAGGCCAACCGCGTACTCAACGCCGTTCTCGAAGAAATCACCGGCGCTCTGCACCGCAAGGACAGCGTGACGCTGGTCGGCTTCGGCACCTTCCTGCAACGCCACCGCGGCGCCCGCACCGGCAAAAACCCGCAGACCGGCGAACCGGTTAAAATCAAGGCCAGCAACACTGTTGCGTTCAAGCCAGGCAAATCGTTGAAAGACAGCGTAAATCCTTAATTGCGGCGAACTCCTCGAATAACGGGGAGAACCGCTGAAAAAATGGGCACACCGATTGCGGTTGGGTGCCCATTTTTTATGCCTGCCTATTTGTTATGCCCTGCAGCAATAATAAAAGCCACGTAATCAATTGCATTGGTTGGCTATCGATCTGCCTCACACTTAAATCAATACCCTATATATAAAAGCCATCATAGTGATGGCACTTTTGCCATTGTTGGTTGTCTCGCTGTGGATTGTTGAAACAACACTGAAATCTTTCGGAATCATCCTACATCCGTTTTTTTCAAAACCCGTCATGCTCCGCGCCATTGTCGTCGGCCCCGGTCTTCGGTGATCACCGCAGATTGGAACGATCGCTCTAAATCAGGGTTTTCAGGTGTTTCGTGCAGCTGCGTATATATGAAGACGGCATCGGGGATTCCCTGACTAAATATAGGGAAACCTCCTACAACAAACAAAGAACAGTTCGTCTTGTTGTTTAATCAGATGCTTGCTAGTGGCCATCATAGTGATTACGATGCGCCCACTTGAAAGAGCACATCTCAATTGGATGAGTCGCTTCACCGCTCTTCGATACTGTCCCGCGCCGCGGTAACTCCAATAGGCGCCTGACTGTAATCCTTAATAAAGGCCATGGATGTCCTACTCAAGCAAACTTTCCGCCCATTACCTCGAACTCGCTAAAGTCTCTGTTTCCAAAGAGAATTTCGCGGGCGAAGACGTTCGTTTTTCGAGCGAATTCGAGGCCTTGGAAAGTGAGCTGGCCAAAGCCTCGTCGATGCACGAAAGCGGGCAGATCGACTGGCTGAAAATTCGCGAAAACAGCGAAAACCTGCTGCGTACCCAATCCAAGGATTTACGTGTCGGCGCTTGGCTGACCTGGTCGCTGTACCAGCGCGAATCCTTCCCCGGGCTGCTGGCCGGCCTCGGTCTGCTGCACCATCTGTCGGAAAACAACTGGGCCGACGTTCACCCGCTCAAACCCCGTACTCGTGCCGCCGCGATCGGCTGGCTGGTGCCGCGTCTCGAGCAAGTCATCACCGAAAACATTGCGATCAAAGAGCAGTTGCCGATGTTCCGGCAGCTCTCCGAGCACCTGTCCGGCCTTGAAGCGGCGTGTGCCGAGCATCTGGGCGATGATTCGCCGTTGCTGCTGCCGATTTCCCGTCGCCTGAAAACCATGATCCAGCGCGCGGCCGACAACCAGCCGGCCCCCGGTGTAGTCGGTGCGGCGGTGGCGCAGGTCAAACAGGCCGCGAGCCAGTTGCTCACCCCCGGCGCACCGATCGACAACGAACGAGATGCGCACAAAGCCCTGCGCGCGCAACAGGAAAGCGCCCGGCCATTGTGTGCCTGGTGGCTCAAGCAGAAAGCCACCGACCTGCGCGCCCTGCGCCTCAATCGCACACTGCTGTGGATGACCATCGACGCAGTGCCGGAGCGCAACGCCGAGCAGATCACCGTGTTGCGCGGCCTGCCACTGGAAAAGCTCAAGCTCTATCAGGACCGTTTCGATCAGGGCAAATACGCCGACCTGCTGGTGGAACTGGAGGCGAGCCTGGCGAAGGCGCCGTTCTGGTTCGATGGCCAGAGGATGGTCTGGGAGTGTCTCCAGAACCTCAACGCCGAATTGGCAATGCGCGAAGTGGAGATCCACTTCGCGCTTTTGGTTCAACGGCTGCCCGGCATTGTCGAGTTGCGCTTCCATGA
Source organism: Pseudomonas sp. 29 (assembly GCF_002754355.1). Taxonomy (NCBI): domain Bacteria; kingdom Pseudomonadati; phylum Pseudomonadota; class Gammaproteobacteria; order Pseudomonadales; family Pseudomonadaceae; genus Pseudomonas; species Pseudomonas sp. 29. The sequence goes on along the minus strand of NZ_PEEY01000001.1, from coordinate 2,760,858 downwards.
CGGCGCGCCGTTTGCCGATCCGTCCACCCGGGCGTGGATCGCCGCCAACGTCATGCCGCACCTGCAAAGCGCCAGCGCGCCGCGCAAGGTCGAAAGCGAAAACGTCGAAACCCAGCCGGCCTGGGAAAAGGCCCTCGAAGAAGTCCTGCCGCTGCTGCGCAAGGAAGGCCTGAAGCCTGCCGTGCAGACCCTCAAGCAGGGTTTGCAATCCGCTCACGGCGGCCGCGAACGTTTCTTCTGGCAGTTCGCCCTCGCGCGCCTGTGCTTCATGGCCAAGAAATACGAACTGGCCAAGAACCAGCTGGAAACCCTCGATCAAACATTACAGGACTCAGGCCTGCACGCCTGGGAGCCCGATCTTGCATTGGAAGTGCTGCATTTACTGCATAGCTGCTGCGAGTTGTTGCCGCAGAACCATGCCGTACGTGAACGCAAGGAAGAGATTTATCGCAGGCTGTGCCACCTCGACCTCGAAGTGGTACTCGAATAGGCCCCAGGGCCACAACCGCAAGGAGAAAAGCCATGGCCAAAGAAGGCTCGGTAGCCCCCAAGGAACGCATCAACGTCACCTTCAAACCCGCCACCGGCGGTGCTCAGGAAGAGATTGAACTGCCGCTGAAGCTGCTGGCAATCGGTGACTACACCCACCGCAAGGACGATCGCAAAATCGAAGATCGCAAGCCGATCAGCATCGACAAGATGACCTTCGACGAAGTGTTGGCCAAGCAAGAACTGGGTCTGACGCTGAGCGTGCCGAACCGTCTGCAGGAAGATGGCGAGGCCGACGAGCTGGCTGTGCAACTGCGCGTCAATTCGATGAAGGACTTCAACCCGGCCAGCCTGGTCGAGCAAGTGCCTGAGCTGAAAAAACTGATGGAACTGCGCGATGCGCTGGTGGCCCTCAAAGGCCCGCTGGGTAACGCACCTGCGTTCCGTAAAGCGATCGAAGGCGTGCTCGCCGACGACGAATCCCGCGGTCGCGTACTCGGTGAGCTGGGCCTGAACGCCGCAGCCCCGGACGCCTGAGACTCCAGCCAAGGAAGCCAACACAATGAGCACTAGCGCAGCACAAGAGAAGAGCGCCGCCAGCGGCGAATACAGCATTCTCGACAGCATCATCGCCGAAACCCGTCTGACTCCGGACGACGAAGCCTACGACATCGCCAAGCGCGGTGTGTCGGCCTTCATCGAAGAACTGCTCAAGCCGCAGAACAACGGTGAGCCGGTCAAGAAGGCCATGGTTGACCGCATGATCGCCGAGATCGATGCCAAGCTCAGCCGTCAGATGGACGAGATCCTGCACCACCCGGACTTCCAGGCTCTGGAATCGTCGTGGCGTGGCCTGCAGTTGCTGGTTGACCGCACCAACTTCCGCGAAAACATCAAGATCGAAATCCTCAACGTCTCCAAAGAAGACCTGCTGGACGATTTCGAAGATTCGCCGGAAGTCATGCAGTCGGGCCTGTACAAGCACATCTACACCGCTGAATACGGCCAGTTCGGTGGTCAGCCGGTGGGCGCGATCATCGCTAACTACTACATGTCGCCAAGCTCGCCAGACGTCAAGCTGATGCAGTACGTGGCCAGCGTTTCGTGCATGTCGCACGCACCGTTCATCGCTGCCGCCGGCCCGAAATTCTTCGGTCTGGAAAGCTTCACCGGCCTGCCGGATCTGAAAGATCTGAAAGACCACTTCGAAGGCCCGCAATTCGCCAAATGGCAGAGCTTCCGTACTTCGGAAGACTCCCGCTACGTTGGCCTGACCGTGCCGCGTTTCCTGCTGCGTAACCCTTACGATCCGGAAGAAAACCCGGTCAAATCGTTCGTGTACAAGGAAACCGTTGCCAACAGCCACGAGCACTACCTGTGGGGCAACACTGCTTACGCGTTCGGCACCAAGCTGACCGACAGCTTCGCCAAATTCCGCTGGTGCCCGAACATCATCGGCCCACAAAGCGGTGGCGCGGTTGAAGACCTGCCGTTGCACCATTTCGAAAGCATGGGCGAAATCGAAACCAAGATCCCTACCGAGGTTCTGGTTTCCGACCGTCGTGAATACGAACTGGCCGAGGAAGGCTTCATCTCCCTGACCATGCGTAAAGGCTCCGACAACGCGGCGTTCTTCTCCGCCAGCTCGGTGCAGAAGCCGAAGTTCTTCGGCATCAGCGCAGAAGGCAAGGCCGCAGAGCTGAACTACAAGCTCGGCACCCAACTGCCGTACATGATGATCGTCAACCGCCTGGCTCACTACCTGAAAGTGCTGCAGCGCGAGCAACTCGGTTCGTGGAAAGAGCGTACCGACCTCGAGCTGGAACTGAACAAGTGGATCCGTCAGTACGTTGCCGACCAGGAAAACCCGAGCGCCGAAGTGCGTGGCCGTCGTCCGCTGCGCGCTGCGCAAGTGATCGTCAGCGACGTTGAAGGCGAGCCGGGCTGGTACCGCGTGAGCTTGAACGTGCGTCCGCACTTCAAGTACATGGGTGCCGATTTCACCCTGTCGCTGGTTGGCAAGCTGGACAAAGAGTAAGAGCGACTCATGGACGGATACGGCAGCCTGTTCGAACGCCTCAATGGCGACGCGCAACTACGCAAGGGCAACAGCCTTGAGGCTTGTGCCATGGCGTCAGTGGCTGCCCATCTGGCCAAAATGCTCAGCACCCGGGCCGGCAGCGTGCAAACGCTGTCCGACTACGGGTTGCCCGATCTCAATGACATGCGTCTGAGCCTGCACGACTCCCTGAGTCAGGCCCGTCTGGCCATCGAAAACTTCATCGAAGCCTACGAGCCGCGCCTGAGCAATGTGCGTGTCATTTCCCTGCCGCGTGACCACGATCAGCTTCGCCTCGCCTTCAGCATCGAAGGCCTGCTGGAAGTAGAAGGGTTCAAGCGTCAGGTCAGTTTTTCCGCGCGCCTGGATGGCAGCGGACAAGTGAAGGTGAATTAGAACCATGCGAGGGAACGCCGTGAATCCGGGTGCGTTGGCGAAGTGGGGGCGTGGCGTGTTGCTATTTCTCGCCCTGACGGCTGCTGCCCTGGTTTCAGCTGCCTGTTACGTGAAAACGACGGCGGCACGGCTGGCTCACGAGTACTCCACCGACTGGAACGATGCGGGTACGTGCTTCATCCGCTCCTACATTCCGCAGTATTCGGCCCTCGGCATACCGGGAATGATTTTCAAGCTGTTTGCCAGCGAAGCCTTTTTCCGGGTCTACGCAAAAGACGGCACGCTGCTGAAATCGTCCGAATGGTTGCTCTGGCAGAACGAGTTCACCACCGATGAACGCTCGCAATGGGTATACGGTCACGCGATCTACCCGACAGTTACGGGTTACGAAGGCTGGAATATTCCAGCGTGTGGTCAAGAAATGAACAGTCCTCAAGCCAAGGTCAACTAAGGAGAACCCCGATGTCTGGCAAACCAGCAGCACGTGTATCCGACCCCACCGCTTGCCCGCTTCCCGGCCACGGTACCAACCCGATCGCCGCCGGTTCCGGCGACGTGTTCTTCGACGGCCTCGCCGCCGCCCGCGAAGGCGATGCCTCCGCGTGTGGTGGTGCGATGGTCGGCGGTTTGACCACGACGGTGAAAATCAACGGCAAGTCTGCTGTCACCGTTGATTCCGTGGGCTCCCACGGCAACAAAGTCACCGCCGGTTCCGGGACGGTGATTATCGGCAATTCGCATTCACCAGCGCCGTTTGTGCCGCCGTTGCCGGTGGAGCTCAGTTGGCCTTTTACCCAGCACTTCGTCGCACGCAATCCGAGAACCGGTGCTCCGGTCGCAAACCGTGCCTACACCCTGAGAACGGCCTCTGGCAGAGAAATCAAGGGCGTTACTGATGCACAGGGTAAAACGGCGCCGATTGCTTCCAATTTGGCTGAAAGCGTCACGCTTACCTTCGAACCGCAGTCTTCGCTCGTGATTGCATAGGGTTTATGACATGACCGCACCGGCACCACTCACGACCCAGCTCACGCCTTCTTCTGACAAGACGCCAGTAGAAGTGCCTGTGGACGAATTCCAGATCACAGATATTCCTGGCGCCATGAGAAAAATGGGCTGGGTGCAGGCCGCTCGACTGATGCAGCGCTGGTTCGATGGCAAGCCTTACGAAATGACTATCGACGAAAAAGAAGGGCGTCTTGACGTTAAACAACTCACTCCAGAAAAACTGTTTGATGATCTGGAGTTCGATTGGTTGAACAGTGCGTCACCGCACACAGGTGAAGATGTAAAAGCGTTGCTCGAAAAAGCAGCGTATGCCAGTCAGTACAACGAGCTGATCGGGCGTGCCAAAGGATTGAATCAACTGGCGCCTGGTCTTTTGCAGTTTATGACGCGTCTGAGAGATCTCGGGATTCTTGATCAGGCAAGCATGGATCTGAAAACAGGCGAATATGATTTCAGCTCTATGAGCGCCCAAGAGTTGGAAGTAACATCGCAGTACAATCGCAGGTCTATCGGAACTGATAAGTGGGCAAGAATTACTGATCCACTGGATGATGTTTACGGAACGTTGGGTGGGTTTTCCGTAAAGTTTGCTGTTACCAAATTTTCAACGGTTTCGAAAACCAAAAAAACACCGGCTATTTTGCATATCGAAGAAATTGGTTGCTACATACGTGATACGTATGAGTTTTTGAATGACAGCAGTAATAATCAGCCGCTTGGATACTGGAGCTTTGAAAGTGGCGTGAAAGGATTTAGTGCGTTGGGTCGAGATACATTTGAGGCAGATGGCCAGTTGTATCACAAGGTAACTAACGACAGCTTCAATCAGTACCGTGCTCTACATGGTAAAGGTGGCGATTTGTTTGTTTATTCAACCGTGAAGAAGTTGCCAACATCCATTGACTTTCGTTTCATGAGTGCCGATTTCGGTGAGTTCGTGGCGAGGGCAAAGCCGATGGTAGCGTCATGATCAGTGCTAACAGAAAACGAGGCGTTTATCTGCTGCTGGCTGTGTCATTGCTTCTGGCGATGCTTCTCGCGCTAAAAGTTCACAGTTCTCTGGTTGCAAAGCCATTAAAAACTTATTTGAGTGAATCTGGTAAATGCTACATCGCCAGATATGCAGCTGATTATGGATTTTTGGGAATCGCAGGAAGTTTGTTAGAGCTTTTCAGCAGTCAATCCTTCTATCGGGTCTATTCAATGGATGGAAAACTTCTAAAAACATCTGAGTGGTATCTATGGATGCGAGAGGGAGATCCAGGGGCTGCCCCGGAATTTCATGGCGAGATGATCTTGTATCCGGGTTCTGAAGGCTGGGAAAGTTGGATAATTCCAGAATGTCGGTAATAGGTTTTTTTGGGGCTGAAGGCACGTCCTCATTCCAGAGTGCCGATAAAGCCATGACCGGAGTTGCACATGAATAGCCGTCACGCCATCGGTCTGGCTGTGCACTCGCTAGCCTGTGTGATTTATATCGTTATGAATGGCTATGCGGTTCTCGTCTATAAACAACTGGTCGGTGGATTGACCCCGCACGGTGTCGCCATCGGCATGGCGATGTATCTGATTTTCTATTTTTTCGTTTTCATGAATTTGATTTTGGTCTTCATCCAGCGTCAAGCCATCCAGTTTGGCTTGGTAGTTTTGATGATGTTGACGATTCTGTTTTATCTGCTGCCGCAGTACCCCATTCGTGGCTTGGCCTATTGCGCGCTTACAGGTGGTTTGACGGTTTGCGCCATCCTGCTGACCAACGTCATCCACACGGCTTACACCCGCTGGCGCAAGCACGCGGCACTGCAACCGCTGGAGGCTCAGAAACGTCGAGCATTGCCGCGACTGTTGCTGGCTTCGGCGCTGACCGGTGTGTCCATATGCACCGTCTTGCTGGGGTTGAAGATTTTCGGTGGCTTAACGGCGCAGGGTTTGGCGCGACACTCGAGCGAGTCGGGCGAGTGCTACCTCATCACATACGCACCCGGTTATCCCAAGCTGGGATTGATCGGGCAAGTGTTTGGGATGTTCAGCAGCGGGTACTTTTTTCGGGTGTACACCAAGGACGGCGCGTTGCTCGAATCCTCGGAATGGAATTTCCGGGTGACTGAAATTTTTGCGGTTGCTCCCGAATTCAACGGCTCGACAGTGCTGTATCCCGGCACGCAAGGCTACGAAGACTGGTGGGTGCCGGAATGCGCCTGATCGCCAGAAGCACTCTCATGCAGAAAACACACGGTATGCATCATGACGCAATGGATGCGTGTGTTTTCGAGGATGGAGGCTTGCCCGTGATAGGTGTATCGAACGAGATGGCCCTGCTCAGTCGCGCGCAACTCAGTTTCTTCATGGGAGCCTTGTGGACGCCATTCTTGGCCATGCTGGCGTTTTCATCCTATGGCCTGTGGATTGGCGAGTATTCGACATTCGACTCGTCCGAGACCCACTGGGTGTATCTGTTGTGGTTCGGCATGCCCGGGTTGCTGTTGTTTGCGCTATGGGGCTCGCGGGCCGCGAAGAGCCGCAATGAGCAGCAGGCGCTGCGAATGGTCTGGCTGGCGCCGTTGAAAATCATCCCTTTCTACGCGGTACCCTGGATGCTTTATGGCTTGTGCAGCCTGGTCGGCGGGCCATTCGACAATGCTTTCATGGCCTACGGATGGATCCTGCTCGTGCCCTACCTCCTGATCGCCGGTTACTTCTGTGCCGGTCTGACGGTCGCGCTCTACAGGATATTTTTTTGATGCGTTCCACTACCAGGCAGGTAACCCGTGTCCTTTAACCACTACTACCAAAGCGAACTCACCGCACTGCGCCAACTCGGTCGCCGTTTCGCCGAGCGTAGTCCGGCGTTGGCGCCGTATCTGGGCCAGGCCGGGCGGGATCCGGACGTGGAGCGGTTGCTCGAAGGCTTTGCGTTTCTGACTGGGCGTCTGCGCCAGAAGCTCGATGACGAGCTGCCGGAACTCAGCCATTCGCTGATGCAATTGCTGTGGCCGAACTACATGCGCCCGCTGCCGGCGTTCAGCATTTTGCAGTTCGATCCGCTCAAGCGTTCCGGGCCGGCGTTGCGCGTCGAGCGCGATACGCCGATTGAAAGCAAGCCGATCGAAGACGTGCGTTGCCGCTTCCGTACTTGTTACCCGACTGACGTGCTGCCGCTGGATCTGGCCGCGCTGAACTACTCGGTGAAGGGCGACGGCTCGCTGCTCAGCCTGCGTCTGGAAATGAGCGCCGACGGCCACCTCGGTGAACTGGAACTGAGCAAACTGCGTCTGCATTTTGCCGGTGAGCGCTACATCAGCCAGATGCTCTACCTGAGCCTGTTGCGCAACCTTGAAGGCATCGAACTGATCCCGCTCGACGGCGCCGGCAAACCGATTGATGGCGTCAGCGGCAAGCCGATGGCGTTCAAGATTCCCGGTGATCGGGTCAAACCGGTGGGCTTTGCCGAAGAAGAGGCGTTGATCCCGTATCCGCTGAACACCTTCCGCGGCTATCGCTACCTGCAGGAATACTTCGCCTTCCAGGACAAGTTCCTGTTCGTCGATGTGAATGGTCTGGACATCATCAACGCGCTGCCGGAGGACACCCTCAAGCAGATGCGCGGCCTGGAGTTGCGCTTCGATATTCGCAAGAGCGGCATCATGCGCATGCGGCCGACCCTGGATAACGTCAAGCTGTTCTGCACGCCGATTGCCAACCTGTTCGCCCACGACGCGCTGCCGATTCGCCTCGACGGCAAACAGGATGAATACCTATTGCTGCCGGCGGAATACGATCTGGAAAACTGCGGTGTGTTCTCGGTGGAAACCGTGACCGGCTGGAAGCCCGGCGGCCTCGGTTATCAGGAGTACGTGCCGTTCGAATCCTTCGAGCACGACCCGAGTTTCGACGTGCCCAACAGCCGTCCGCATTACAGCATCCGCCAGCGTTCGTCCTTGCTGCACGACGGCCTCGACACCTACCTGAGCTTCGGTATTCGCCATACCGAAGCCCACGAAACCCTGTCGATCGAGCTGATGTGCACCAACCAGAACCTGCCGCGCAAGCTCAAGCTCGGCGACATCTGCATGGCCAGTGAAGAGACGCCGGAGTTCTTGAGCTTCCGCAACATTACCCCGGCCACTTCCAGCTTCGCGCCACCGCTGAACCGTGACTTCCTGTGGAAGCTGATCAGCAACATGTCGCTTAACTATCTGTCGCTGGCCGACGTCAATGCGTTGAAGGTGATTCTCGAAACCTACGACTTGCCGCGCTACTACGACCAGCACGCGGAGAAGGTCAGCAAACGCCTGCTCGGCGGCCTCAAGCACATCAAGCATCACCACGTCGACCGCTTGCACCGTGGGTTGCCGGTGCGCGGTTTGCGCACCGAACTGACCATCGACCCGGAAGGGTACATCGGCGAAGGCGACCTGTTCGTCTTCGCTTCGGTTCTTAACGAGTTTTTCGCGCTTTACGCCAGTCTCAATTCATTCCATGAGCTGCGCGTAAAAAGCACACAGGGAGAGGTGTACCAATGGACACCACGTATGGGCCTGCAGCCCCTGCTTTAAGCGGGCTGACCAAGGTAATACGCGAGTACTCGCTGTTTCAGGCCGTGCTGCTGGTGATCGACCGGCTGCGCGAGGCACACCCGCACCTGAGCGAAGACGATCTGTACGACCACGTGGAGTTTCAGGCCAACCCGAGCCTGGGCTTTCCGCGCAGCGACGTCGATCGTGTGGAGTTCTTCGAAGAGCACGGGCAGATGCGCGCGCGCATGCGTTTCAACCTGATCGGCCTGGTCGGCTCGGGTTCGCCGCTGCCGGCGTTCTACGGCGAACAAGCCCTGGGCGATAGCGAAGACGGCAACCCGACGCGCAACTTCCTCGACCTGTTCCACCATCGCCTGCAACGGCTGATGCTGCCGATCTGGCGCAAGTATCGCTATCGCGCGAGCTTCCAGAGCGGCGCGATCGACCCGTTCTCTTCGCAGCTGTTTGCCCTGATCGGCCTCGGTGGCGAAGAGATCCGCAAGGCCAAGGAACTCAACTGGAAACGCCTGCTGCCGTACCTCGGCCTGCTCAGCTTGCGGGCGCACTCGGCGGCGTTGATCGAAGCCGTACTGCGTTACTACTTCAAGCACGAAGACCTGGTCATCGAGCAGTGCATCGAGCGTCGCGTGGAGATCCTCGAAGAGCAGCGCAATCGATTGGGTCGTGCCAACAGCCTGCTCGGTGAAGACCTGGTGCTCGGCGAACACGTGCGCGACCGCAGCGGCAAATTCCGCATTCACATCACCGAACTCGACTGGCAGCGATTCCATGAGTTCCTGCCGATCGGTTTCGGTTACCAGCCGCTCTGCGCGCTGGTGCGGTTCACCTTGCGTGACCCGCTCGATTACGACATTCGCCTGGTCCTGCGCCAGGAAGAAATCCGCGAACTGCGCATCGGTGAGCAGAACGCCTGTCGCCTCGGTTGGACCAGTTGGCTGGGCCGCGAAAAAGCGGACGGCGTGGTAACCCTGGGCAGCAAAATTCATTAAGGACGTGAGCCATGATCAACGTAGACCTGCAACAACTCATCCAGGCGCTGGACGCCGAAACCCGTCGTGATCTGGAACGTTCGGCCGAGCGTTGCGTGGCCCGTGGCGGCAGCAAGATCCTCGTCGAAGATTTGATGCTTGGCCTGCTCGAGCGCCCGAACGGCTTGCTGTCGCGCGCACTGCAGGATGCAGACGTCGACGCCGGTGAACTGAGCGCTGCGCTGCAATCGCGCGTCGAGCACAGCGCTTCGCGTAATCCGGTGTTCGCCCCGGAGCTGGTGCAGTGGCTGCAAGACGCGCTGCTGGTGGCCAACCTCGAACTGGGCCAGACCCAGGTCGAAGACGCGGCGCTGATCCTTGCGCTGCTGCGTAACCCGATGCGCTACGCCGGCAGCCGTTATCAGCCGCTGCTCGCCAAGTTGAACATCGATCGCCTGAAGGAATTTGCCCTGTCGCAACAGGAGCAACCGGCGGCCAACGGCAAACCAGCGGCGCAGGGCGAATCGCTGCTGCAGCGCTTCACCCACAACCTGACCCAACAGGCCCGCGACGGCAAACTCGACCCGGTGCTGTGCCGTGACGGCGCGATTCGCCAAATGGTCGACATCCTCGCCCGTCGCCGCAAGAACAACCCGATCGTCGTCGGTGAAGCTGGCGTGGGTAAGACCGCTATCGTCGAAGGCCTGGCTTCGCGCATCGCCGCCGGTGAAGTGCCGCAAGTGCTCAAAGGCGTTGAACTGCTGTCGCTGGACATGGGCCTGCTGCAGGCTGGCGCCAGCGTCAAAGGTGAGTTCGAGCGTCGTCTTAAAGGCGTGATCGACGAAGTCAAAGCTTCGCCGAAACCGATCATTCTGTTCATCGACGAAGCTCACACCCTGATCGGCGCGGGCGGCAATGCCGGCGGTTCCGATGCGGCCAACCTGCTGAAGCCAGCACTGGCCCGTGGCGAACTGCGTACCATCGCCGCGACCACCTGGGCCGAGTACAAGAAATACTTCGAGAAAGACCCGGCGCTGGCCCGTCGTTTCCAACCGGTGCAACTGCACGAACCGACTGTCAGTGAAGCGGTGACCATCCTTCGTGGTCTGGCCCAGGTTTATGAGAAGAGCCACGGCATCTACCTGCGTGATGACGCGGTGGTCTCAGCCGCTGAACTGTCCGCACGTTATCTGGCCGGTCGGCAACTGCCGGACAAAGCGGTCGACGTCCTCGACACCGCGTGCGCCCGCGTACGCATCAGCCTCGCCGCTGCCCCGGAAAGCCTTGAGCGCCTGCGTGGCGAACTGGCTGAAGGTGGCCGTCAGCGTCAGGCCCTGCGCCGCGATGCCGAGGCCGGTCTGCTGATCGACCACGAAGCGCTGGATGCACTGGAAGCTCGTCTCGACGAAGCCGAAGACGAAATGGTCGCGCTGGAAACCCTGTGGACTGAACAGAAGCAATTGGCCGAGCGCCTGCTGGAACTGCGTCAGCAACTGGCCAAGGCCCGCGAAGCCGCCGCCGTTGAGCCGACCGTCAACGTTGAAGAAGACGCTGAAGGTACGGTGATCGAAACCATCGCCGCTGAAGTTGAAGAAGGCCAAAGCGTCGAAGCGCTAGAAGCTCAGCTCAACGAAACCCACAGCGCCTTGACCGCCGCACAGGTCAAGGAGCGTCTGGTCAGCTTCGAAGTGTGCCCGCGCCTGGTTGCCGAAGTAATCAGTGCCTGGACCGGCGTGCCATTGGCGCAACTGGCTCGCGAACACAACGCCAAAGTCGCCAGTTTCGCCACCGACCTGCGCACGCGCATCCGTGGTCAGGAACAAGCCGTGCACGCCCTGGATCGCTCGATGCGCGCCACCGCTGCCGGTCTGAACAAACCTGACGCACCAGTGGGCGTGTTCCTGCTGGTCGGCCCGAGCGGCGTCGGTAAAACCGAAACCGCGCTGGCCCTGGCTGACTTGCTGTACGGCGGTGATCGTTTCATCACCACCATCAACATGTCCGAGTTCCAGGAGAAGCACACCGTCTCCCGTCTGATCGGCGCACCACCAGGCTACGTCGGTTACGGCGAGGGCGGCATGCTCACCGAAGCCGTACGCCAGAAACCGTACTCGGTGGTGTTGCTCGATGAAGTCGAAAAGGCTGACCCGGACGTGCTCAACCTGTTCTACCAAATCTTCGACAAAGGCGTGGCCAACGACGGCGAGGGTCGCGAGATCGACTTCCGCAATACGTTGATCCTGATGACCTCGAACCTCGGTAGCGACAAGATCAGCGACCTCTGCGAAAACGGCGCACGCCCGACCGCTGAAGTCCTCGAAGAAACCATTCGCCCGGTACTCAGCAAACACTTCAAACCGGCGCTGCTGGCGCGGATGAAAGTGGTGCCGTACTACCCGGTCGGCGGCCCGGTATTGCGCGAGCTGATCGAGATCAAACTCGGTCGTCTCGGCGAGCGCCTCAACCGTCGTCAGCTGGATTTCAGCTGGTGCCAGAACCTCGTCGATCACCTGTCCGAGCGTTGCACGCAAAGCGAAAGCGGTGCGCGCCTGATCGACCATTTGCTCGACCAGCACGTTTTGCCGCTGGTTGCGGATCGTCTGCTCGACGCCATGGCCACCGGTGAAAGCCTCAAGCGTGTGCATGCCACGCTCGACGGCGAGTCCAGCGTGACGTGCGAGTTCGCCTGAGGTGGGTGTGATGTTCACTCAGGTGCCGCAGCCACTGGTCTATGCCGAAGCGTTGCTGGCGCAGTTCGCCAGTCTGTCGCGGGCGGCGGACGGTGCTGCGTTGCTGGGTGACTTCGTGCGTGGGTTGGCCGAGTTGAGCGGTTGCGAATTGACGCAGCTGTATCTGCTCGACGCCACCCACACGTGCCTGGGGATGAATGCCGAATACCTCGACGGCGCCTTGCAACCGCGTGAAGCGGCGAGCCTGCCGGCGGATTACAACGGTGAGCAACTGCTGCAATTCGCCCTGTGCCAGAACCGCGTGGTGTGCCTCGACGACTTGAGCGGCAGCCTGCACGAAACCAGTTTCCTGCCAGCGGCGACCTCGCCGTGGCAGTCGCTGTTGTGCGTGCCACTGGTCAATCAGCACAAAGCTGTTGAAGGTTTGCTGTTGTGCGCCAGCCGTCGTCGTACCAACCTGCAAGGCTTCGCCGATTCCCTCGGCCAGCTCGGCTCGTTCGTGCTGGGCCAGTTGCATTTGCTGCAACGCCTGCGCCAGCCACTGGCGGAATCGGCCATGGTTGCGCGCAGCGTGCCGAGCATCAGTGGCTATGGCCTGATCGGTAAAAGCGCGGCGATGCGCCAGACCCATTCGCTGATCAGCAAAGTCCTGCACAGCCCGTACACCGTGTTATTGCGCGGCGAAACCGGTACCGGTAAGGAAGTCGTTGCGCGGGCGATTCATGATTGCGGCCCGCGCCGTTCCCAGGCGTTTATCGTGCAGAACTGCGCGGCGGTTCCGGAAAATCTGCTGGAAAGCGAGCTGTTCGGCTATCGCAAAGGCGCGTTCACCGGTGCCGATCGCGACCGCGCCGGCCTGTTCGATGCGGCCAATGGCGGCACGTTGTTGCTCGACGAGATCGGCGACATGCCGTTGTCGTTGCAGGCGAAGATCTTGCGCGTGTTGCAGGAAGGCGAGATCCGTCCGCTGGGCTCCAACGACACGCACAAAATCGATGTACGCATCATCGCCGCAACGCACCGCGATCTGTCGACGCTGGTCAGCGAAGGCAAATTCCGCGAGGACTTGTACTACCGCCTCGCGCAATTCCCGATCGAGCTGCCGGCGCTGCGTCAGCGTGAAGGCGACATCCTCGAACTGGCCCAGCACTTCGCCGAGAAGACCTGCACGTATTTGCAACGCGATCCGGTGCGCTGGTCGAGTGCGGCGCTGGAACACCTGTCCGGCTACAACTTCCCCGGCAACGTGCGTGAACTCAAGGCATTGGTCGAACGTGCGGTGCTGTTGTGCGAAGGCGGCGAGTTGCTCGCCGAGCATTTCTCCCTGCGCATGGAGGCAATACCGGAAGACAACAGCCACTTGAATTTGCGTGAACGCCTCGAGCAGGTCGAACGCACGTTATTGCTCGATTGCCTGCGCAAAAACGACGGCAACCAGACCCTCGCCGCCCGTGAACTGGGCTTGCCGCGACGCACGCTGCTGTATCGGCTCGGCCGTTTGAACATCAATCTGGGAGATTTCGATGGGTAGGCAAAACTTCATCGAAATCCCCACAAAAACCAATTTCAGCGCCGCCCGCAAGGGTCGGCGCTTTGTGCTTTGTCTACACCTGGAGACCCTCTGATGTCTGTTCGTCACTGGCACGCTGTCCTGCTGACCCTCGTCGTTCTATGCGGCCTTGGCGGCTGTAGCGGCAACTACAAATTCAACGACAACGACTATCGCCCGTTGGGTGATCCGCAAGCGGTCAATCGCGGCAAGTGACCGCAAGGAGCATCAAACATGGAATTGGTTTTCGAAATGCTGAACACCAAGCAGTTCGTGCCCACCGAGTTGTGCCAGAAGACCTTTAAACAGGCCGGCGGCGTAATCGGGCGGGGCGAGGACTGCGACTGGATCATCCCTGACCGCAAGCGTCACCTGTCCAATCACCACGTGATTGTCAGTTACCGCGAGGGCACGTTCTTCCTCACCGACACCAGCAGCAACGGTGTCCAGGACGGCGAGAGCGGCGCGCGTCTGCACAAAGGCGAACCGGTGCGCATCGAGCACGGCAGCACCTACGTGCTGGGTGACTTCGAGATTCGCGCGCGCTTGGTCCGTGACCCGGCGACCTTCGATGGCGAAGTCGGCCGCCCACGCGCCGCTGGCAGCATCATTCCCGATGATGCCTTCCTCGATCTCGACCCGCTCAATGCTCTCGAGCAGCAAGAGCGTGTGTACTCGGAAATCGACGAACTGCTGGCGCCGAACACCAAGCCTGAGGATTCCCGTCAGCGTGCCGACTACGCACGTATCGACATGGAAAGCCTGATGGTGCCGGAGCTGATTGCCGCTCCGGTCGAACCTGAGCCCGCTCCGGCACCGAAAGCCGTCGAGCGCCAGAGCGAAGGTTTCTGGGATCATTTCGGTGCGGCGCTGGGTGTCGACGTCAAAGGTCTCAGCCACGACGAACGCGAAGCCCTGGCGTTGAACGCGGCGCGCTTGCTGCGCCAAAGCATCGGCGGATTGCAGCAGAGCCTGCGCACCCGCTCGGAGCTGAAAAACGAATTGCGTCTGGCCCAGACCACCGTGCAAGGCACCAACAAGAACCCGCTGAAATTCGCCGTCGATCCGAGCGAAGCCCTGCAGATTCTGTTGCAGCCAAGCAAGCCCGGCCATCTGCCGGCCGAGCAAGCGATCTCCCGTGCGTTCCGCGATCTGCAGGCGCATCAAGTCGCCCTGCTGACCGCCAGCCGCGCCGCCGTACGCGGCACCCTGGAGCACTTCTCGCCAGAGCAACTGACCCTGCGTTTCGAGCGCGACAACAAGCCGTTGATCGCGACATCGGGCGGGCGCTGGAGAGCGTTTGGCCGCTATCACCAGGCGCTGCGTCAGGACGATGACTGGAGCGAGCGTCTGCTGGCCCGCGACTTCGCCCAGGCCTACGAAGAACAGATCCGCCTGATCTCCACCCTCCACACCGACCACCAAGGATGATGCGCATGTCTCGCCGCTCGACCGCTTTTTTCAAGACGCTGACTGCGCTCACCGTGCTGGTGCTGCTCGCCGGTTGCTCGTCGCTGTCGCCGTACTCGAAAGTGACCAAGATCAACCTGAAGCTGACCGGCAGCGATCAGCTCAACCCGGACCTCAACGGTCGGCCGTCGCCGATCGTCGTGCGCCTGTTCGAACTCAAGCACCCGGTGACCTTCGAGAATGCTGATTTCTTCAGCCTTTACGAACGCGCCAAGGAATCCCTCAACCCGGATCTGGTGGCCAGCGAAGAGCTCGAACTGCGCCCGGGTGAAACCGTGGAGATGAAGCTCAAGGTGGAAGAGGGCAGCCTTTATGTTGGCGTTCTCGCCGCTTACCGCGACTTGCCGGACACCCAATGGCGCCACACCGTTCAGATCACTCCGCTGGAAGTTACCGAAGTCGATTTGACTCTGGATCAGACCGGCATCCGCAACACCAATCAAGTGCTCGCCAAGGCGGATGACTGAACATGAATACCCATAAAGTCATTTGGCAGGAAGGCATGCTGCTGCGTCCGCAGCACTTCCAGCACAACGATCGTTATTACGATCACCAGATGAAAACCCGCACCCAGTTGCTGGGTGGCTACACCTGGGGTTTCCTTAATCTGGAGATCGACTTGCAGTTCCTCAACATGGGCAAACTGGTGATCAGTGAAGCCTCGGGGATTCTGCCGGACGGCAGCCTGTTCGAACTCGGTGGCAACACTGAGCCGCTGGCGCTGGACGTGCCGCCGAACACCGGCAACACGCCGATCTACCTGGCGCTGCCGCTGGTCACCGGCAACCACATCGAGTCGCGCCGTCCGGAGCAATCCGACGTGCTCGCGCGTTACACCGCGTACGACGCCGAAGTGGCCGACTCCAACGCCGGCGACGATTCCGCCAGCCAGGTCAGCTGCGGTCGCCCGGACTTCAAACTGTTGCTCGGCGAGCAGCAGAGCGATCAGGCCTACGTCAAGCTGAAGATCTGCGACGTGCTCGACACCACGCCGGACGGCGTGATCAGCCTCGACCCGGATTTCGTGCCGACCTACATTCAGGCCCACGCCTCCAGCTATCTGCTGTCGTGCCTGAAAGAAGTCATCAGCATGCTCAACCACCGTGGCGACACGATTGCCGAGCGCATCCGCTCCAACGGCAAGGTCGGCGGTGCTGAGGTCGGCGACTTCATGATGCTGCAACTGATCAACCGCACCGAACTGCTGCTGCGCCACTACCTCGGCCTGGAGCAGGTGCACCCGGAAGAGTTGTACCGCACGCTGCTGACCATGCTCGGCGATCTGGCGACCTTCTCCGGCGAAAGCAAACGCCCGCGTCTGGACAGCCGCTATTCCCACGCTGACCAGGGTGGGAGCTTCCGCAAACTGATGGAAGCGATTCGTCAGGTGCTGTCGATGGTGCTCGAACAGCACGCCATCGAACTGATCCTGCAAGCGCGTCAGTACGGCATCATCGTCTCGCCGTTGCACGACCACAAACTGCTCGGCTCGGCGTCGTTCGTGCTGGCAGCCAGTGCCAACTGCGACTCCGAAGAACTGCGCCACCGCTTGCCGGCGCACCTCAAGGTCGGCCCGGTGGAGCGTATCCGCCAACTGGTCAACCTGCACTTGCCGGGGATCAAGGTCAAACCGTTGCCGGTGGCCCCGCGGCAGATCGCGTTCCACTCGAACAAAACCTATTTCATCCTCGAACTCAGTTCCGAAGACCTGGCACAACTCGAGCGCTCCGGCGGTTTCGCGTTCCATGTGTCCGGCGAATTCGCCGAGCTTGAACTGAAATTCTGGGCCATCAGGAACTGACCGACATGATCAAGGAAACGGATTACAACCAGGACGACAAAACTGTCCTGCTCGATCGTCAGGGCCACGGACCGGCATCGAGTCCGCTGACCGACTTCGCCGCGCCGCCGCGTTTCGAGCAACTGGAAGAACGCATGATCTACGCCGCGCGCCTGCGCCCGGCAGAAGCGTTCAACATCAGCCTCAATTCGCTGGTCGCTGCTTCGTCCGAGCTGCTTTCGGAAGTGGTGCGCCTCAAGCACAGCGAAACCCGGGAAGACTTGTACGCACTCAACGAGCGTCTGACTGCCGGGCTGAAATTGTTTGAAGTACGCGCCCTGCACAACGGCGCCGAGAGCAGCCAGGTGATGGCCGCGCGTTACGTGCTCTGCACCGTGGTCGACGAAGCTGTCGTGACCACACCGTGGGGCAACGAAAGCGAATGGTCGCAGATGAGCCTGCTGAGCAGCTTCCACAACGAAACCTTCGGTGGCGAGAAGTTCTTCCAGTTGCTCGATCGCCTGTCGAAAAACCCGGTCAAGCACCTGCCAATGCTCGAGCTGATGTACCTGTGCCTGTCCCTCGGTTTCGAGGGCAAGTACCGCGTCCAGGCACGCGGCATGCTCGAACTTGAAGGCATCCGCGATGCTCTGTACCGGCAGATTCGTCAGTTGCGTGGCGACGTGCCGCGCGAGTTGTCGCCGCACTGGGAAGGCTTGAACGATCAGCGTCGCAACCTGGTGCGCATCGTGCCGGCGTGGATGGTGGTGTTGTTCACTTTGGTCTGCCTGGTGGTGATGTATTCGGGCTTCGCCTGGGTCTTGGGCGAGCAGCGCGACACCGTTCTGCAACCTTATCAGCCGCTTGATCCGGCCGCGGTGCAACCGCAGTCGCAGCCGTAAACAGGGACGTGTGATGAAAAAGTTTTTCAAGAAAGTCGGCGCCTTCCTGCGCCAGACCTGGGTCTGGACCTTGCTGCTGGTGCTGTTTGTGGCACTGCTGGTGTGGTTCGTCGGCCCGTTGTTGGCGGTTGATGACTACAAGTTCTGGGAGAGCTCGACCTCTCGCTTGCTGACCATCGCTGTGCTGTTTCTGATCTGGGGCCTGACCATGGTCTTCGTCAGCTGGCGCTCGGGTATTCGCAAGAAAGCCGAGGAAGAAAGCGAGGACGGCCAGGACCGCATTCGCCGCGAAGAGCTGATCGACGAAGAACAGAAGGAGTTGAAGGCGCGCTTCAAAGACGCGCTGAAAACCCTGAAGACTTCCAGCCTGTATCGCGGCCGCAGCGAGCGCTGGCGCAGCGACTTGCCGTGGTACCTGCTGATCGGTCCGCAGGCTTCCGGCAAGACCAGCCTGCTGGACTTTTCCGGTCTGGAATTCCCGATCAACAAGATCGACCGCAAGCTGACCCGCGACACCCTCGGCACCCGTCATTGCGACTGGTACTTCGCCGACCACGGTGTGCTGATCGACACCGCCGGGCGCTACATGACCCAGCCTGACGTGGAAGTCGACGGCAGCGCCTGGACCACCTTGCTGGAACTGCTGCGCAAGCGCCGTCGCGGGCGTCCGTTGAACGGCGTGCTGGTGACCATTCCGGTGGAAACCCTGCTTGGCGGCAGTGAGCAGGACATCGATACCCTCGCACGCCAGGTTCGCGGCCGTCTGCAAGACGTGCATCAGAAACTGCACGTCGATGTGCCGGTGTATCTGGTCCTGAGCAAGGCTGACAAGCTGCTTGGTTTCGACGAGTTCTTCGATCAACTGACCCGCGAAGAAAGCGATCAAGTGCTCGGTACCAGTTTCCGTAAGGATCAGGTCGGCACTGACGTTGCTGTGCTACGCAACGAGTTCGAAGAACTGCTGCGTCGCCTCAACAGTCAAGTGATCATGCGCATGCACTCCGAGCGCGATACCCAGCGCCGTGGCCGCATCCTCGACTTCCCGCATCAACTCGGGCAGATCGGCGAGCGCCTGTGCCTGTTCGTCGACATGGCGTTCACCGGCAACCGTTATCAGCGTGCCACGCAACTGCGCGGTTTCTACCTGACCAGCGCGCCGCACCTGACCCAAGAGATGGATGCCACCACCGCCGGCATCGGCGCCAGCCTCGGCATGAGCGCCGGCGTGCTGCCGACCCTGCGCAGCGGCCGATCGCGTTTCATCCATCACTTGTTCAGCCAGGTGATTTTCCCAGAGGCCGATCTGGCCGGTCTGGACAAGCGCGAACGCAGCCGCATCCATTGGGGCCAGCGTGCGCTGTACGTCGGCGCACTCGCTTCGCTGGCGCTGTTCGGCATGCTCTGGGCCGGTGGTTTCTCGGCCAACTACGAGCGCCTGGAAAACCTGCGCAATCTGGCGCAGAACTGGACGCAGCAGCGCACGGCTTTGTCGCCGCGTGATGACGCCATGGGCGTGCTGAAAACCCTCGACACCAGCTACGCCGCGACCCAGGTCTTCCCGAAAAAAGGCGACGTGTCGTATCACGAGCGCGGCGGTCTGTATCAGGGTGAAGACGTCAATCCAGTGGTCAAAGAGGCTTACGGGCGCGAGCTTGAAAAGCAACTGCTGCCACGGGTGGCGACCATGCTCGAAGGGCAGATCCGCGCCAACATGAAGGACCGCGACCGCCTGCTCAACAGCCTGCGCGCGTACCTGATGTTGAACATGAAGGATCGTCGCGATGCCGCGTGGCTCAAGGACTGGGTCGCTACTGACTGGTCGACGCGCTATACCGGCAACACCGCCGTACAGAACGGTTTGAGTGCGCACCTCGATCGCCTGCTGAAACAGCCGTTTATCTACCCGCTGAACGACCAATTGGTCACTCAGGCGCGTCAGGTATTGCGCAGCGAATCGCTGGCCACCGTGGTTTACCGCATGCTCCGCGAGCAGGCGCGCAACCTGCCGGACTATCGTTTCAGCCAACACCTCGGCCCACAAGGCTCGCTGTTTATCGGCACCGAATACGTGATCCCGGGTTTCTACACGCAAACCGGTTATCAGCAGTACTTCTCGGTACAGGGTTCGGCGTTGGTCACCGACATCCTGCGTGACAACTGGGTGCTGGGCGAAGGCGCAGGCATCAGCGACATGGACTTGCGCCGTCTGATGGTTGAGCTGGAGCAGTTGTATTTCCGCGACTACGCCAACTACTGGAGCGAAGCCGTTGGCCAGGTTGCCCTGCCGCCAATCAGCGACGCCGGTGAAGGCGCTGAACAACTGGCGGGCCTGACCTCGGCCAACTCGCCGGTGCTGGCATTGCTCACCGAAGTGCGTGAGAACACCCGCTTCCAGGCCGCTGCAGATCCTGTCGAAGAAGCTGGCGACGCTGCTGATGCACTGGCCGGACAGAAAGGCAAACTGGGTAAAGTCGGCAAACTGGCCTCTGCCGTGGCGGACAAGGCTTCGGCCCTGAACGTGGCGAAGACCCTGCCGGACACCGCGAAGAAGTCGCTGCAACGCCGCTTCGAACCGCTGCATCGTTTGCTCGATGACAACAACGGCCCGGCGGCGGACCTGACGCCTGCGCTGAGCGCGCTCAACGACCTGCAACTGCAACTGGCCGGTCTGGCCCGTTCCAGCACACCGGAACAAGCCGCGTTCGAAATGGCGAAAACCCGCATGAGCGGCCAGCGTGATGCGCTGACCAACCTGCGCAATGCCTCCAGCCGTCTGCCGCGTCCGCTCAGCGTGTGGTTCAACGTGCTGGCCGAAGATTCGTGGCGTCTGGTGCTTAACGATGCTTACCAATACCTGAACGGCCGTTATCAGAACGAGCTGTACAGCGTGTATGGCAAAACCATCAGCAAGCGTTATCCGTTCAGCGCCAGCAGCACCAGCGACGTAGCGATCAGCGATTTCCGCGAGTTCTTCCGCGCTCAAGGTACCGTCGACCGCTTCTTCGACAGCTACCTGCGTCCGTTCGTCAGCGGCGATCCGGGCAACTACCGCATGCGCAGCGTCGACGGCCACAGCCTGCCGGTGTCGAAAATGTATCTGGACCAGATGGCGGCGGCGCTGACGATTCGTCAGAGCTTCTTCTCGATCAACCCGGCCGAGCCGACCGTGCAGTTCAAACTGGAGCCGTACACCCTCGACCCGGCGGTCAGCCGTTCCGAGTTCAAGTTCGGCGACAAGACCATGGAATACCGCCACGGTCCGATCCTGCCAATGTCGTTCAAATGGCCGACCGATGCTGAAGACGGTCGTACCAGTCTGGTCATGGACAAAATGGCCGGTCGCCCGATCGGCATCGAGAAGAACTCCGGCCCATGGTCGCTGTTCCGTCTGTTCGACCTGATGCAGACCGAGTACCTGACCGGTCGCGACGTGCTGGTGCTGAAAGCCGACGTAGGTGGCCTGCGCGCTAACTACCTGCTGACCAGCCAGCGCACGCCGAATCCGTTCGACATGGGCGTACTGCGCACCTTCCGTATGCCGGTGCAGCTCTGATGCTGGTGGCCAGTGCCTGGCGCAGCGCGGCGCGTACCGACCCGGGCAAGGTGCGGGCGCGCAACGAAGATGCTTTCCTCGACTCGCCACAGCAGGGGCTGTGGGTGGTCGCGGACGGCATGGGCGGTCATCAGGGTGGCGACATCGCCAGCCAGTTGATCGTCGCCAGCCTGGCTGAACTGCCGCAACACGAGGACTTCGACGAACGCCTCAAAGCCATTCGCCAGTGCCTGCACTGGCTGAACCGGCGTTTGGGGCAGGAGTTGACGGTCACCGCCGGACGTCACGACAGCATCATGGGCAGCACCGTCGTGGCGCTGCTGGTGGAAGGCAACCGCGCGGCCTGCATCTGGGCCGGCGACAGCCGTTGCTACATGTGGCGCGGGCAGCGGCTGTATCAGCTGTCCAAGGATCATTCGCTGCAACAGCAACTGATCGACGAACAACAAATGAGCGTCGAACAAGCGGCAGCACACCCGGCGGCTCAGGCCTTGACCCGAGCCGTCGGCGCCGCTGAACAACTGACCCTGGATGTCCTCGAACTCGAGGTTTATCCGGGCGATGCGTTTTTGCTCTGTAGCGATGGTTTGTATCAGGGCTTGAGCAGCGATGCCCTCGGCAACGCTCTCAGCCTCAGCGCGCCGCACGTGGCGCTGGAACGTTTGTTCGACGGCGCCCTGCGTGGCGCCGCGCGCGACAACCTGACAGCCGTGGTGATCCGCCAATGACTGAAATCGAATCCTCAGTCGATGACTTGCTGATGAGCGAAGAACAGGCCAACAACCTGACCTACTTCGCCTTCGCCAAGCAAAACAAGGCAGAGCCTTTGCTGGCGCCGACCAAGGCCAGCATCGTTGCACTGCCGGATGTACTCGCCGGTCGCTACCACCTTGAGCGTCTGCTCGGGGCCGGTGGCATGGGCGCCGTTTACCGGGCGCGGGATCTGCTGCACGAACAGTTCGGTGATCCCGATCCTTACATTGCGCTGAAAATCCTCAGCGAAGAATTTGCCGAATCGCCGGACGCCAGTGCCTTGCTCTACAGCGAGTTCGCCCTGACCCGACGCCTGCGCCACGACAACGTCGTGCGTGCACACACCTTTGAAGTCGACACCGACTGCCAGCGGGCCTTCATCACCATGGAATACATGCGTGGCCTGACCCTGGACAAATTGCTCTGCGAGCGGCCCCTCGGCCTGCCGTGGCAAGAACTGCGCGATATCGTCCTGCCGCTGCTCGACACGCTGGCCTACGCCCACGGTCGCGGCGTGCTGCACGGTGACCTGAAACCGAGCAACGTCATGCTCAGCGAAGACGGCCTGCGCCTGTTCGACTTCGGCCTCGGTCAGGCAGAGGAGGGCATCTTGCCCGGCCTGCCACACCTGAGCCGCGAACGCTTCAACGCCTGGACCCCAGGCTACGCCGCCCCCGAACTGCTTGAGGGCCAACCTTTGTCGGCCAGCGCGGACGTGTACGGCGTGGCCTGCGTGATCTACGAACTGGCGGGCGGCAAACACCCGTTCCGCCGCTTGCCCTCGACCCAGGCCCGCGACGAGCACCTGGAGCGCGAGCTGCAAGCGCCGGCGAACTTACCGAAACACGGCTGGCCAGCGCTGCGAACCGCGCTGAGCTTCGACCCTGCAGCACGCACCATCACTGCCCAACAATTGCGTGACGCCTTGGGCGCCACTTCGTCCTGGCTGCAACGTCTGCGACTTCGGGCGTAACGGATGACATTCGAACAGGGAGCACTTTATGTTCAACCCAGCTAACGAAACCCACTTCAGCCTCAAGGTCGAAGACTACGTCGGCGACCTGCAAGTGCTGTCGTTCACCGGCACCGAAGGCATCAGTCAGCCGTTTCGTTTCGACCTCGAACTGGTCAGCGAAAACCCGGATCTGGACCTCGAACAACTGCTGCACAAGCAAGCGTTTCTGGCATTCGATCCACAAGGCTCGGGCATCCACGGCCAGATCTACCGCGTCGCTCAAGGCGATGCCGGCAAGCGCCTGACCCGCTACAAAGTGTCGATGGTGCCGCAGTTGCAATACCTGCATCACCGCACCAACCAGCGCATCTACCAGCAGATGTCGGCGCCGAAAATCATTGCGCTGATCCTCGAAGAACACGGCATCAAGGGCAACGCTTACAACTTCCAGCTCAGCCAGCCGTGCCCGGACCGCGACTACTGCGTGCAGTACGACGAAACCGACCTGCACTTCGTCCAGCGCCTGTGCGAGGAGGAGGGGATTCACTATCACTTCCAGCACAGCGACAAAGGCCATCTGCTGGTGTTCGGCGACGACCAGACCGTGTTCCGCAAACTCGGTCAGCCAACTGCGTATGTGCAGGGCAGCGGCATGGTCGCCGAAGAACCGGTGATCAAAGGCTTCAAACTGCGCCTGGAAACCCGCACCAGCCGCATCACACGGCGTGACTACGACTTCGAAAAACCGCGCCTGCAAATGGAAGCCGCCTACAAACCCGAAGGCGAGAGCACTGAGCCGGATCTCGAAGACTACGACTACCCGGGCCGCTTCATCGACCGCGCCCGTGGCAAGTTCCTCAGCCAACGCGCCCGCGAACGCCATCGCGCCGACTACCGGCAGGCCGAAGGTCGCAGCGACCAGACCAAACTGGTCAGCGGCCACTTCATGGAAATGTCCGACCACCCGCGCAGCGAGTGGAACGACCTGTGGCTGCTCACCGAACTCTTCCACGAAGGCAAACAGCCGCAAGTCCTCGAAGAAGGCGTGACCAGCGACACTACCGACAATAAAGACGACTTCCACCAAGGCTACCGCAACACCTTCCTCGCCACCCCGTGGGACGTGTTCTACCGCCCGGCGCTCGAACACCCGAAACCGCGGGTACTCGGCAGCCAGACCGCCATGGTCACCGGCCCCAAAGGCGAAGAAATCCACTGCGACCAATACGGCCGCATCAAAGTCCAGTTCCACTGGGACCGCGAAGGCCAGGCCGACGACAAAACCAGCTGCTGGCTGCGCGTCTCCAGCTCCTGGGCCGGCGACCGCTACGGCGCCATCAGCATCCCGCGCATCGGCATGGAAGTCCTCGTCACCTTTCTCGAAGGCGACCCCGACCAGCCCCTCGTCACCGGCTGCCTGTACCACAAGGAAAACCCGGTGCCTTACGCACTGCCGGCGAACAAGACTCGCAGTGTGTTCAAAACGCTCAGTTCACCGGGTGGCGGTGGGTATAACGAACTGCGCATTGAAGACAAAAAAGGTGCCGAGCAGATCTACATTCATGCCCAGCGTGATTGGGATGAAAACGTTGAGCATGACCAGAAGATTCGGGTCGGTAATGAACGTCATGACACCGTGGTGAAGAACACCTACACCGAGCTGAAGGCCGAGGAACACCGCACCACGATTGCCGATCGCAAGGTTGAAGCGAAGCTGGATGATCACCTGACGATTGGGCAGAACCAGCATGTGAAGCTGGGGACTGCGCAGCTCACCAGCGTGGGGAAAGAGATTCATCTTAAGGCTGGGGACAAGATCGTTATTGAGGCCGGGACAGAGCTGACCATTCTTGGGGGTGGGAGCTTTATCAAGCTGGATGGCGGTGGGGTGACGGTGGTTGGGCCGGTGATCAAGATCAATGCCGGTGGTTCTGCGGGATCGGGGACTGGCATCGGGATTAAACCGCCGGTGCTGCCGGGGGCGGCGGATAAGGATAAGGCGGGGAGTTTGATGGATCAGGCGTTGTTGAATGCGTCTGAGGAAAAGATCAAACGCAAACCGAAGCGCATGCTCAATTTTTCCGGGTAAGACATCGACGGCAATCCAAGCCACCAGGGATCAGAATTCAGGTAATTGGTAATGACAGAGACAACCAAGAAAGTAGAAAAATGGTCGTATCCCCTGAAAGTAGGGGCAGCAGGAGCGACGGATCCGCAGCAGTTTTATAAGGCTTTAGCCAATGCCAAAGATGGGTTCTATCCGTTGGGGGCCAATGGCCTTTGGCATGGTGGTGTTCATTTCGATGAAGCCTCGGGTTTGGTACCTGACTTGGCGGAAGTTAAATGCATCGCTGACGGTGAAGTAGTCGCTTATCGCATTGACAGCACGTACCCGAAATCCGCCTATGGTACGGCTGAGGCTGAATTTTCGACCGGTTTTGTATTGGTTAAACACCGATTGGAAGCGCCGGTGCAACCAGCACCCCCAGCCCCTGCTGGATCGCCCGCTTCACCGCCAGCGGTTGGTCCAAGCCTGAACTTTTTCAGTCTTTACATGCATTTGTTGCAGTGGAAGAACTACGAAGAAACTCCAGCATTGTCGCGACCACCCTTTTGGGGTGGGGGTACGTTGCAAGTCAAAGCGTCGGCTGACGACGAAATCCTCGGTTTGCGTGTTCGTCAGGAACCGCGTGGCAAGTCAGGGTACGCAACCGTGTTAACGGTTTTGAGCCGCGGTACGGTCGTCGAGACGGGTGAAGAAGAAAACGGCTGGCTTAAGGTGGTCAACGTCACGCCCGCTAATACCGACCTCCAGCCCGGAACAGGCTGGGTATTCAAGAGAGAGATGACAGCCGGCTCGACACCCAACACTTACGTCATTGGTACCGCTGCAAAAGACCCGATGAATCCACCTCAAAAGGGTCTCGTTGTTCGCGCTGCTGCGAGCCAGTCAGGCGCTGCAAAAGCTATTTTGCCCCACGGCACGCAAGTCAGGATCGGGAGTGACGGGACGCGTGGCAAATACCAGAAACTGTTGGAAATTGTCAGCGGGAATGCTGTTCCTCCTTTGACACCTGCTGAGGTGCTCGGATATGTCTGGGAGGGGAACCTTGAAGCCAAAAGTGAGCCAGCCGAAAAGGACGCTGTGCATATCCTGACAACTCCATTCCCGATTTCGGCGGGGAGTCTGATCGGTCATGTGGGGAAATATCAAAACCATTCGGATTCGGCCCCGAAGAATTTATTGCACGTTGAGGTGTTTAGCTGCGAAGACGTAAAGGCATTTACCGAACTGAGTAAAGAGAAAGCTGCGGGGTTGCCTGCGGCTGGAAAAACGCTCGTAAAAATTCCAAAAGACAGCGTGTTGGTCACTCACACGCAAGGAATGAGCGCAACAAATCCTCCGAAGGTGACGGATCCCCACAAAAAAGTTGGATATGACTTCTTTGTCCCAGTTGGAGTGTTGGACGCGCTACCAGCGGAAAAAAAGATCAAAGTTCCTGTTGTTATGGGGGGAACCACCACCTACACGCTTTGGTGGCGTCTGGACGGATTGCTTGGTGATGCAGAGGGGAATGAAATTAGCGGGTGGTTTGCAGAGCCGGACACTGCGTTGTCACGCCATTCTCCCTTTGAGTGGGAAGGTTTCAGCTTTATAGATGAAGCTGGGAGTAACGTAGATCATTTGGCCGCGTTTCTTCATGCACAGGAAGGCCTTAGTGAGGAAGAGCAAGCTAACTACCAGCCTAATATCGGTAATGCCGAAGAAGGTTCTACAAAGCAAAAGCTTTACAAAATTCTAGACAGAAACGGTGATAAAAAGCTCACGCCTTCGGAAATAAAAGAGGCTTTGAGTAAACCATGGTTCGCACAGCCGATTTCTCAGATGGTTACACGCTATGAAAACGAGTGGCAATTCAAACAAGAAAAATGGGATTCTCTGGATGAGTTGATGGGCCATAGTGAATCAGAGCCACATAATGAATGGATTGAAGAAAAGGCAAGAATTAAAAAGTTGAGCTGGTGGGACAAGCTTGTCGGGCAGCATGGAATTACCAGTGATACTAATGTTCGGCATTTTCATCCGATTGCACTTATTGGGAGTTTTACTGCTCCACGTGATCTTATTACCTTAGAGATGCTTCGGGCTGCCAATCCAGCAGGAGAGGAGGCGCATCACGCCAATATTTTACCCTATCTCAATAAATATGCTTTGGCGTATAAGCTTGAACAACCAAAGGCTATTGCGCATTTTCTGTCTCAGGTTGGTCATGAAAGTCAACTCAGAGTTGTCGAAGAAGGTTTGAGGTTCAGCGCGCGGCAAATGAAAAAAACTTATGGATGCAGATACCATAATAAAGTGAATGGCTATAATGAGCAGACGGATAGCTGTGATTTTGGTGTGTTGAGAAGCAAACTTTGGACAGAGACAAGTCATTACGCGCTGAATGCTGAAAATCTTGCCAGTTACGTCTACGCCGATCGAATGGGTAATGGCAATGAGGCTAGTCGAGATGGCTATCGATACCGCGGCCGCGGAATGTTGCAGGTGACGGGGAAATCGGAATATCAACGGTTTACTAACGTACATAATCAACGCAACCCGTCGGATATTCAGGATTTTGTGGCAAACCCGGATCTTCTGGTTTCGTCGACCGAATACGGTGTTGAGTCTGCGTTCGTATTCTGGTTCACGAAAACTGGTCAGGGAGGCACTAAGTTGTGCGAGGTTGCCAAGACAGGAAGTGTGGCCGACGTAACACAAATGGTGAATGGCGGCCAAAACGGATACGCGGACAGGAACACTAGATTTCAAGCACTTGCTGCACTCATGAATATTAATTAAGAGGTCATTGGCTATGCTCCGTTTTTTCATGTTTGCTTTTGTTTTTCTTCTAGCAAATTCCAGCAGTGCGCAGGATTCTGATTATTTGCAGGGGCAGGTGATTCAGGGGCCGTTTAAAACTGACGTCGTAAACAGAGGCGAATTATCATTCCTGCAGACGACTAGCGAGGAGTTCCCTGTTTCTCTGGTTTTGGATGTTGTTGGAGTCGACAATAAAAAAAATAGAAGTCTTGTCGATAAATACGATGTGGCTGGCTCAGATCCAAAAATCGAGTCTATTTTCTTTTATCCGGTGAAGGGTAAGAAAAACGTGCTTGTTTTGGTTTCATGGGAAATCACGAGCAGGGGTATTGGGACGTACGGAACGCTTTATCAAGTTTATGGGTATGAAAAAAGCGCGGACAATAAATTGGTTGTAAATAAGCTTATCCGGTTTGATAAAAATTTGAGTGGGATAGAAGGGTATCAAGAAGGTGAGGAACAACATTTTCCTTATGTAAATGCAGGGTTGATCAAGTCTTATATCAAGAAAATAAATGGCGCTAAATAGTGATGGCTGCCAATGTTTTGCGTTTAATAGGATAGGCCACACTTTATTATGCTTGAACGTGGTTTGGCCCCGGCTCGCCAAGCGCAAAGCCTGAATGACTCAAAGATGAACACCATGAACCGTTTTGTTTTAACCCTGCTGGCCGTGCTGCTGCCGGTTTCAGCGGCCAATGCGCAGGATGACTGCAGCCATGTCACCTCAAGCCTGGAAATGGTGCCCTGCTCGGAGGCGGCGAAGAAGGCTGCCAATGCGCAGTTGAATGTCAGTTACAAGCAGCTGATGACGCGGCTTGAATCTGACTATCGAATAGATCCGGCGTTGAGAAAAAAGTGGTCTGTCAGTGGTCTGTCCCATTTTTCTTTCCTTTAGCTAAATAACACGCCGGAATCAAAGGGGACGGATTTATTTTTTGCGCTCGACTGCTTTGAGTTTAGTTGAGAACTTAAATAGATCTGGCTCGTTTGTCGGTTCTGACTCTATTTTCTGTCGCAGGCCCGTTCAGAATTGAACGGATCACTGAATTTTTTATGGACGCCAAGGAATGCAGATTCTCAAATTCAGCCTCATTTTTTTACTTTCAATACTGTCGCCTGTGGTCATGGCTGAGGGCACGATGATTGCCACCATCCTTCAGGCCGACTTTTCCAAGGACCCGGAAGTCCGGTTGCTTGTCAGAGTCGTTGATGTGGGTGGTGGTTCGGATACCCCTTCCATGGCGGTTCGTAATCAATGCCTGGAGAGGAAGGCGTCCGCAGAACGTCCTGGGCCGGATCCGTGCTTTTCGATAGAGATCACTGAGAGCAAAAAGCAACGGGCCATTGTTCGGCAAACGCTATTGAATGATCCTCAGCGCACAACCGACCCTATCTATTTGGAAATTGTTTATCGCTCGGAGGTCAGCGAGAGCGATCCGACGAATCACCATCAGCGATCCGCCACACTGAAGATCGAAGAAAACGGCCTCTACAATTGGAACAATGAGAGCGAACAGGCATTGGCGGACGTTGAGTGGTTTCCCTCGGGAAATGGTGTTCTTGATCTGATGGTTCCTGATGCGGATGCATTGCTGAATTCTGTATATCGGGATCGTATGAGTCGGCTGGACGAAAGCGGTCAGAAAGCACTGAGGGAAACTCAAAGAGCCTGGATGAAATTTCGAGATGCGGAGTGCCAAGCCGACCCGAAATCGCATAAATCAGTTTTCGGTGAGTGGTCCGATGCCTGCCTAATTCGCGCGACGATAGAGCGTGCTCGCCAATTGGCTTTGGCTCCGGACAAGAGCAGACGTTGAAACGGACAAGCCAGTGCATTCGCGCGAAAGCGTCGACTTGGATGAGCATGAACAAACTTTTCTTTCTCTTTTTTGCGCTATTTCCTTTACGTGTGAAAGGGGACGGATTTATTTGTTGCGCCAAAATTATTTGATTTTGAGGCGGAGCGTAAACGTATCCGTTTCGATGGTGGGAAAATTTCTTTGATGGCTGATTCAATGAAAAATTTACATTCGCTCCCTTGCTTTTTATCGTTAACCTTTTTGCTATTCAGTTCGGTCGCATTTTCTGCGAGTTTCGACTGTGGCAAAGCTTCGACGGAAGTAGAGAGGAAAATTTGTAGTTCTCCTTCTTTGTCCGCAATGGACGAAAAGCTCAGTGAGGTCTTCAAACCGATAAAAAATCGGCGAGCTTTACAAATAATCGAAAGTGATTGGCTTGAGTCAGAGCGTAATTCTTGTGAGTCAGTCGAGTGTTTAGAGGAAGCTTATGTTCAGCAGATAAGCTTTCTCACACCGGTTTCTATTGCGCCTAGGCCGACTCAGAAAGATATTAAGTTAATGTTGGGTGATAAGCCGTACACACAGTTTGAGCGCTCATGGAAGGTCATTGATTTAGCATGGCTTCCCAATGAAAAAGGGGCTGTCGAACGATTTTTGATCTCCGCTGAAACAATTTCGGGCATGTTGCATGTCATCGTGTTTGAAGGGCATTTTGATGCGGCGATGATTGCGTACCGGGGTAATCTATATGAGTACGTTGATCGCAACGACAGGCCGGTATTGCACACGATTGCGAAAGATATCGGTTTTGATGGTGCTCTGAGTTTGGGTTCAAACGACGAAGGGAAAAGATTCGCGGGAATCTTGGATGGAGCGTTTTACTATCGACAGCAACTCTCTAAGAATCAGCTGCGGGGGATGGTCTATAAGCTCGGTTCAAAATCTCCGCCATTGGAAAGCAGTTTGCTGTTCCAGCAGTGGCCAAATACTGATGAAAATGCTGTTAGTGGTTTGACATTCGGTTGGGGTGGTGAGTATGGAAAATTGCAAGCGTACTACTCGCACACCTCAGGGTATGAAACGATAGCGCAGGCTGGTCGGCCCGAGGCCGGTTGGAATATATATGCTCCGATTTGGAGCAAGTCACGGCCGACGTTTTATTTCAAGAATGGTGATGAAACTATTTGGCGTGCCAATGTTGCGGATAAGACGTTAACAAAAATTGCGAAGGCTAGTGATGAAGGAATGATCCAGAATCCTACCCCTGTCGATATTAATGGGCGCGAAGCAGTCGTTTATCTGAATGGATCTACTCTGAAAATGGCTATCTCCCTTGAAGAATAAGCACGACTTAAAAATACACTTTCGCAAAATATTGTTGGAATTTGCCTTGAGTAAATATCTTATTCCGGTGCTTCCCGCCGTGCTGATTGGTGGTTTATCTCTGTTGGGGGGACATGCATTTGCTCAAGATGCATGTGTCGATATCACTACGAACTCCCAGAGTGAAAGATGTTCTGTGAGTGCCAAGGCTGCTGCAGATGCGCAGTTGAATACCAGTTATCAAGAATTGATGGTTCGGCTCGAAGGTGGATATCAGACCGATCCAATTCTTGCGGCGAGCCAAAAGGCAACGGTTCAGGAGGCTCAGCGCGCCTGGATCAAACTGCGCGATACCGATTGCCAGGTCGATGCGTTGGAGACGGAACCGGGCTCTTCGGCGCATGTGGCAGCGGTGAACAATTGCATCGCCAGTATGAGTCGTGACCGTTCAGTGTTTTTGGACAATATCGCGTCCGATACCGGGAGTGGCCCAACAATTGGACGTGGCTCGTGCCCTACGCAAGACTTTGCACAGTTTCTTCCAGCATTCTCCGCTAATGCCGAATCGCAGAAGCGACTAACTGCGCAGGCCGTGAAGCTGCTGGTATTAAAGGGGACGTCGGATATAGGGCGGATTGTGACTTACGTTACTGCGGAGGTGGGGCGCGATATGGCGTTTCCCTTAATGGTGGCCGTGCCCGATGGGAAAGTGGAAGGAATAGAGATCGAGAAGGTGGATGACCGCCACGTTAACGTTGTGGATAAACGCGCTGGCAACAGCAATATCAAGATTTTCAACTTTTCGCGGAAGTCCTGCTGGACGCTTGATGGGGTTGAGGACTGGTCGATTCCTGAAAAAGAGCTTTCTGTAGCCAGCACACGGAAAATGAGTCGTGCAGAGAATTTCTGTTGGCAGCGCGGACAAGGATTTGCTGGCTTGGGCGGCCTTGAGCAATACCGGCTGACAGGAGAACTTTTTGAGGCGACTTTGGAAAATTACCTGTGCGCGGCCGCTTCAGGCGATCCTATATCTAGTTCGGCTGCGGCCGGGCTGAGTCTGTCGGGTATGGCCCCGCAATTGGAATACGGCAAAGTTGAGGCTCTTTTCAAAGCAGCGGCCGTTGATTCGCCGAGCGGTGCTGAGTCGTTGGCTGGCTTCTATTGTTTTGGCAATGAATTGGCCGGTTCAGGACCCTGCCAGCGCCCGCTGGACGTTGAAAAAGAGTTGATTCGTGCTACCACCATGGGATCAACGCATGCATTCGTTTCGTTAGGCGATTATTGGAAAAGCGGCGATCTAGGAAAGAAAGATACTCCTCGCGCCTTGGCCTGTTATCAGCTTGCTGCCGACAAAGGTAACGACTCGGGTATCAATGCGATTAAGCGACTTCAGTCCGAAGTGGCCGAACCGATAGTGGCCAGCAGCTGCTTTTAGTGCGGTTAAGTGAAGAAGGGCGTTTACAGCGCCCGACGCCTTTTCACCGCGATGTGATCAAACGCGTTCCGCCATCATGGCTAACGCGTTTTCATATGCGCTGAGCCAGAATCCGCAGCGCTTAAACGTTTAATACTTGAGCATCTGACGACCGCGATTTTCCTTTAAACTCCCCACCCCCAAGGAATGCGCTCAGGACACGGAATGCCAGCCCCCTCGACCTCGCTTCGCCCCGCGTTAGTGCTCTGGCTATACGCCGCCGCAATCGTGCACATTCTCGCCGGCCTCACCCTGACCTGGGCCGGGCATTCCGGTTTACTCGACGGCTATCTGCACTCCCTCGAACTCGCATTCTGGGGCGTCGACCCGGTGCCCGCGGCCGGCCACGAACAACAAGTCTGGTGGCTCGCGCTGTTCGGCGCGACGCTGCAAAGTTATTCGTTGTACATGCTCGCGTTGGTGCACCTGGGCAATCGCTTGAAAACCCCGGCAGTCTGGGGCTGGTTGAGCGCCGGCATCCTGTTATGGGCGCCGCAGGACATGTGGCTCTCAGCGCAACAACAGGTTTGGTCGCATCTATGGCTAGATGGTTTTGCATTGCTGGTGTTGTTGCCGCCACTGTTTTGGCTGTATCGGCATGACCGCCGGAAATCTCCTTCAGTAAAGACTCCGAGCCAATCCAACCCGTTTGCCGGCGGCGCTTTCAAGCGCGTGCTGATCACCGGCGGCACCGGGTTCATCGGTAAAGCCTTGGTCAATCAATTACTCGACGCGGGCCATTCGGTCAGCGTACTGACGCGCGATCCGTTGAGCGCGGCCAATCTATTCAACGGCCGCGTCCGCTGTGTGCATTCGTTCAGCGAACTCAGCCACGACGAAGCCTTCGACGTAGTGATAAATCTCGCCGGCGCCCCCGTCGCCGGCCCGAGTTGGACTCCCAAGCGTCAGGCGCAACTGCTCGCCAGCCGAGTCGGCACCACCGAAGCGCTGATGACTTGGCTGAAGAACACCAAGCACAAACCAACGCTGTGGATTCAAGCCTCGGCCATCGGCTTCTACGGCGTACGCGATGCCAGCGAAAGCCTCGACGAACACGTCAGCAAGGGCGACGGCTTCATGGCCGAACTCTGCGCGGGTTGGGAAGCCGCCGCGCAACCGGCCACAGAGTTCGGCGTGCGTCAGGTGGTGCTGCGTCTTGGCGTGGTCTTCGGCCCGGGCGGTGCGTTGACACCGTTGCTGCTGCCGTTCCGCCTGGGTTTCGGCGGGCGCATGGGCGATGGTCGGCAGATCATGAGTTGGGTGCATCGTGACGATGTGCTTCAGGTGATCGCGCGGGCGTTCAACGACGACACTCTGCGTGGCACCTACAACATGGTCGCGCCCGAGACGGTCAGTCAGGCAGCGTTCGCCGAGCAGGCCGGCAAGGTCCTCAAGCGCCCGGTGTGGTTCCACATCCCCGCCGCGCCAGTGCGTGCAATAGCGGGGGAGATGGCGCAGTTGTTCTTCGACGGTCAGCGCGTGGTGCCGCAGCGTTTGACCGAGGCTGGCTACACATTCCGTTATCCAACCCTCGACGCCGCTCTGCGCGATCTGACCTGAGGATCGCTCATGAGCAAGCCGTTGATGTACCTGCTAGCCGGCAACGGTAGCGCTGCCGATTGGTGGGACGACGCGCTGCCGCACTTTCAGCGCTACGACGTGGTGCCGCTGGAGTTGCCGGGCTTCGGCGCCAATCCGCTGCCACCCTGCGAGGATCTGGCGGACTACGCGCAGACCTTGTTGGCGATGACGCAGAAGGGCAGCGCGATCATGGCAGTCGGGGTCAATGCGTTGCTGGTGCTGCACGCGTTGCAACGTCGGCCCGGGCACTTTTCCCGCAGTGTTTTGTTGGCGCCGGTCGGTGCGTTTTTGTGGCGGCGGCGCTTGCCGGCATTGATGTCGCCGCTGCCGATCCGTAAGACCATCCACTGGCTGCTGTCGAACAAACCCACGCTGTTCGCGCGCAAGTTTTCCAACCAGACCTGGACGCCCGCGCAGTACCAGCGCATGGGCGCCGGCTATGCGCGCTGTCGTGCGTTCGTGCCGCACTGGGATCTGATTCGCGCTGACACCGCGTTGCCACTGCTGGAGTGGATCACCGATCCGGTCGAGCTGGTATGGGGCGATCAGGACGCTGTGCTCGGTATGGAGCAAGCGGCGGCGTGGTCGGCGATTCTTGCGCGCGCCGATCTGACTATCAGCCTGAAACCTGGTTGGGGCCATTACCCGTGGGTCGACTCGCCCGCGCAGTTCGCGCAGTGGCTGGAGTCGGGCGAGCGCGGGTTTGTTGCGCACACCAAGGGCGGGCGTTTGCGTCTGGCTGAACTGGCGCGGCAAACGGTACCGGCAGCGCTGATTCTCAACGATTGCACTGACCCGCGTCTGCCGGCATTTCTCGCCGCCCAACCTGATGTGACCTGGGCGGTGCGCTCCTCCAGTTATGGCGAAGATCAGGCCGACTCGGCGAATGCCGGTTTGAGCACCACCTATCTGCGCGAGCCGTCCGCCAATGTGCCGAAACGCATTGCCGAACTGACGGCCGAAGGTGTCGAGGAAGTGGTGGTGCAGCGCTTCATCACGCCGGTCGTTTCCGGCATCGCTTTCGTGCGCCATCTCTCGGTAGAACTTGAGTGGGTGGAAGGCCATCTCGAATCGCTGGCCGACGGTCACGTCAGCCCCTCGCGGGCAACGCTTTCGCGGCTCGGCGATGCCTGGCGCAGCGGCACGTTCACGCCGTCCCACGGTTTGACCGAAGACCTGCTCTGGCGCTTTTTGCAAGACGTACTGCGCGTGTTCCACTACGTGCCCGGCGATGTCGAATGGGCCTGGGACGGCTCACAACTGTGGCTGCTGCAATACCGGCCGATCAGCGACTACGGCTGGCGCCGGCACCTGACCGCCGCGAACATCGCCGAGATCCTGCCGCCGCAACCGAGCGTACTGGTGGAGTACGCCCAGCGCCGCGCAGCCGCGAGTATCCCGGCGATCATGGCGCGCTGGGATGCGCGGGTGTTGCAGGACAACGAGCCGTTCACTGCCGTGTTCGGCGGCGCGTCCTATATCAACAATGATTTGTTCCTCGCAAGGCTGGCCGACTGGGGCATCAGCGCCGCTAACTACGCCGGTGAAGTCGGTGGCGCAACTCCGCATCTGCCGTGGCAACCGCTGAAGATGCTGCGTTCGTTGCCGCTGTTTTTGCGCATGCAACGCAGTGCTCGCAGCCATTTGCTGAACCTTGAAAACGGCTTGCAGCGCTTCGATCGGGAGCTGGCCGAACTTGTCGCCCAAGCTGCCGATGGCCAACAACTCGCGGACTGGTTCACCCGGTTTTACGTGTTCGTGGTGCAAGGCAATCTGTGCATCGCCACGGCGCTGGCCAGCAGCGGCGGTGATTGGCTGGGGCGCCCGCCGACGGCTTACGACAATCTTGAAAACAGTCCGCATCGACTGCCATGGGAAACCGATCCGGCTACACCTCGACCCGCGCCGAGCGAACTGCCGCTACAGTCATTCCCGCAATGGTCAGGGCTGATCCGCCTCGCGCATTCGACCGGCCTGCCGGGCCTTCGCGGCTACTACCTGCAAGTACGCGAGTGGTATCGCGACAATCTGATGCGCATCTTCTTCCGTCTGCATCACGCCATGCCGCTGGCGGATCGCGAACATTGGTTTGCACCGCACCCGGATGTGCGCACCCGCGATGGCAGCTTTTGGCAGGACGGTCGTGAAGGTGCGGAGCAGGCCACCGGGTTCATGATTTATCCGGGGCAGGTGCAAGGCATCCTCGGCGCCGACATCTTGCTCGAAGACACCCTCGATCCGGGGCGGCACGCGCATTACCAAACGGCGCGGGCGGTGATTGCGCGGATGGGTGGGCGGTTGTCGCATGGCTCGACGTTGCTGCGGGAATTGCGCAAGCCATCGGCGGTGATACCGCAGGTTGATCAGGCGTGGTTGGGGTGTGAGGTGTTGTATCGGGATGGCGAGTTGGAGTTGATCAATTCGAAGGATGCGAAGTGAAACTACGATACCTCCGCGCATTGATCTTTGGTCTGGTCGCGTTTTTACAGGTGGAGTATGTGACTGCCGCAGGTCCTGTATTGGTCGGTAACGAACCCGGCCAGTCGCCGGTTGCGCAAGGCCCGACCGAGGCAGTTGTAGACATGGGTCCGTGTCGGTTCTCCATGCCGCTGCTGCAGAACCAATGGCTGAAGTTCGACGATTTCTATTCGGTATTTATCGCAGCCAAACAACTGCCCAAACCGTCCAGCGCCCCCAGCTTGTGGCAAGCGCAGACGTCGAGTGGTGCCGACTGGCACTTCGAGAAACACGGTGACCTGAGCCAGCCGTGGTTTGGTTTGATGTGTGAAAACTCGGAGAATTTTTCGCTTCTCACCGACTGGAAACCCCCGGTAGACGATGCGTTTGCGGTGCAAGTCCTGCGTGACGACAACGACCGCAGGTGTCCGGCGACTCGTACCGATCAGGGCTGGGTGCCCAACTCTCTGGCCGGTCGTGCGAACACCTATACCTTTGAGCAATGGGGCGGGGAGAATTCTTCGGGATTCATTTTCGGTTTCCACGACAAGTCACGACGGCACATAACCCGCGTCGCTTTTTGCCTGCTGAGGGGTAAAGACGTGCTGATCGGCTCGGCGGAATCGGGTTCATCCGCCCCGCTGGCGATCAGCAACGAAGGGTTCGAGCAAATCAAGAAAGCGGTGCGTGGCATTGCCTTCGAATGAACACACCCACAATGACTTGTGTCGATGGAGTTACAGCGTGAAAGGATTTTCGGTTCTTCTCGGCAGCCTGTTGTTGGCTGCCGCATCCATGGCATTCGCTGCCGATCCAACCTTCAAGGATTACACCGTCACGCCGGTTTTCACCGGCCCCAACCATAAGCTGGTGCCGCAAGAGAACAGCAGCCCAATGATGGATCAGGCACGGGTGCAAGCCCTGAAAGGCAAGGTCAACTTCGCCGGCCATTACATCCTGCACAGGCTCGGCTGTGGCGGCAGCGCCATTTGCGGCGAAGTGCTGGACGCCCAGACCGGTGAAGTGGTTGGCGGTCTGCCGAATGCTTACGACGGCAGCACCTTCGGCATGGTTTACCAGCCCGACAGCCGTTTGATCATCGTGTCCGGCATCACGCTCGACGGCGAAGAAGATGCGCAGGGGAATGCTTTGGAAAGCGGCAACCGGGACCGTTACTACGAATTTGTGAACAACGAATTCCGGCTGCTGAGCATGACCGACGTGGAATCGTCGCCGATGGATGAGGAGTGAGTGGATGAACCGTCTTCTCGCGGGCAGCCTTAAGTGGTTGATGATTGTCATGAGCCTGACAGCTTCAGCCAATGCCTTGTCTGAAAATATTCAGATCGTGGGGGTTGGCGGGCACTTAGTGACATTGAAGGACAAGACATGGGGCAGGCCTGCTGCGGAGGCGGCGGTTGCCTCGTTTACCGCCAATGGAAAAACGTTTCCCCTCTATGTACCCGCGGTGGGTACTGAAACGCATGAGGCTTGGTTAAGTCCCGACAAGAAAACATTGCTCCTCCTTCAGACTCTGTATGGCGTTGTCATTGGCCAGGAGGGTGAAGAAATCCCGACAGAGGAAACTGGTTGCGGGGTCATTTCAATGGAGACCGGTTGCGTGCTCAGTCAGCCGGCAGCCAGGTTTTGCTACGGCAAGTGGGAGGGCAATCGGTGGACTTCCGGGGAAGAGGATGCGCCTGACCTCGTCCTGCAGACGCCGTCTCCAAAGGACTTATTGAAGCAGGTCTCAAATATTGAGATGCCGCAATCTCGCGTGGAAGAACTCGCATTCAATCTTCGCACTATAAGTCCAGAGTCCTATATGGCTTGTCACCCACCGGCGCGCAATGTTCAAGCTTTTAACGATCTGGCTTTCTACTTGGCCGAGGGCGGTAACGATGAGCTGGCGCTGAAGTTTTATCGCGGCGTTGAGGCCGTTGGTAAGCGCACGGTACTGATGTTGAACATTGCCGACTCGCTCTGGCGCCTTGATCGCAAAGATGAAGCGCAGCGCTATTACGGCCAGTACCGCGACTCGATGAGCGCCGATGGCAAGGCGCAGAAAATACCTCAACGTGTCGTTGAGCGATCCGCCATTCAGGGAATGAAAAATTGAACATGTTTGCACGTTTTATCGCGTTGTCCTTTGGATGCCTGTTTGTCTCCTTCGCGATGGCCGAGGACGACTGCAAAGAAATCACCGTTAGCGCCCAGGTTGATCGGTGTGTGGAGGCAGCTCGCAAGGAAGCCGACACGCAACTCAATGCCAGCTACAAGAAACTGCTGGGACGGTTTGAGGCTCAACAACGGCGCGACCCTGAGCAGGGCAAGGCGCTGGTCGCCCTGGCCAGAAAATCGCAGCGCGCCTGGATCAAGCTACGCGACACCGCATGCCCGCTTGAAGCCACGGAAATCGAGCCAGGGGTGGCAGCGCATGTCACGACGATCAACAACTGCATGGCCAGGCTAAGTCTGGAGCGTGCTGCTTACCTGGACACAATCGTCGCTGATGAGCCGGGTAATGTGGTTGATCTCAACAAGGTGTACCTGTCCGGCTCCCAGCGCTTCGGCGATGTCGTGGCACGTTATGTAAGCACCTTTGGCAGCCCATGCCTGACGGTCCAGATACTGGCGCCCAACGGCGGTTGGAGAGTGCTGTCCTCCAAGCGGTTTTGCAGTTTCGAGGGCAAGGCATTTTGGACGGACTATGCCGATGCCGGGTTTGAGGATCATGCGTTTGCCGAGGATGGGTTGCACGTGACGCTCAGTTTGACGGAGCTTCGTGGGCTCGGAGAGAAGCGCCTTGCCTGTGTGATTCCGATTCAGAGCGAGCAAATCAAAGAGCTGAAATGCGGCGCACCTGAATCATCGTGAAACCATCAGCATTAACATTCGAAGATTGATCAACAGGGAAGTGAGTGGAATTGGCCAGGCTCTTAAGTTGTATGAGTGCGCTCGGATTCATGGTTGCCTTGTTGGCTCAGCCGGCATTAGCGAGTGACCCACAAACCATCGGTGAGCTGCATCCGCCTGTAGTCGCCTCGCTCGGTGATCAAAAAATCACGGTGTTCTTTTTGAAGAACAACCTCAAAG
This sequence comes from Pseudomonas sp. 29, assembly GCF_002754355.1. Lineage (NCBI taxonomy): Bacteria > Pseudomonadati > Pseudomonadota > Gammaproteobacteria > Pseudomonadales > Pseudomonadaceae > Pseudomonas > Pseudomonas sp. 29. The sequence goes on along the minus strand of NZ_PEEY01000001.1, from coordinate 2,721,148 downwards.
GTCAAGTTAGGGAAGGACATGTTCCTTATGCCGAGATCTTCTACATCACCACGAATGCGGTGAAGCCTTCGCTGAATTATGTGTGGAAGGTCGAAGGCGAGCAGATCGCCTCGGTGTTCTTCTTTGAACGCAAATTCCCGGAGCAATCGGGGAAGTCCATGTTTGTTCTGACAAAACAAAAAGTCTCGCACAGTCAATTCGAAGGTGATTCCTATTCGGTGCTGGAATTGCCACTGGTGAAGGACGGCGAACAATTGGCTTTGCGGTTTTTTAGCGGCGACCCACCAGATCCCGAGCTTGAGAACTGCCTCGACGGTCGAAATCTGGCGGATGATGTAAAAGTCGAATGTGCTTACAAGGATGCGACCAGCATTAAAAAGCGCTTGGCAGACTTGGATGCAAAGATAATTGCGGATTCAAAACTGCATCAGGACAACCGTCAGAATCCACTCAAAGCCAAGGGTGATACGTCTAACGCTACATGCCCTTCGACCGACTTTTCAGCGTTCCTCTCAGCTTTCTCCGAACGCGCAGATGTGCAAAAAGCCTTCGTACAACAACCGCTGAAAATGGCCACGACCGTGGCCGGCGATCCTGAACCTGAGATGGAAAAACGCAGTCTCAGCGGCGATCAGCTCAAGTTTCCAATCATGCCGGATCAAGCGACGCGAGATACCCAAGGCCTGACGTTGACCGTCAAGGAAGCGCTGGACAAAAAAGCGATCGCGATCCTGCAGAAGCCGGATACCGACTATGTCTTCGAATATCGATTTGTTCGTGGGCAGTGTTGGCGGTTGGAAGAAGTGGCGGATTATTCGCTTTAGAAACACCGGCGCTCATCGGCATATGTGCCTTCAACAGAACGGGTTCAGAGGGATTTGTGAAGAAGTTATTTTTAGTGCTGCTATTGGTGTTGCCGTTGGCGGCCCACAGTGAAGTTTCTACACAGGTAAGGTGCTTCCATTCGCTGGAAGGCAAAAACATCAATTTTGAGTTCAGAACCTATTACGACGTGGCCGCCAAATGGAGCGGCGCAAGTGTCAGGTACAGCAAGTCGAAGAAAGCCATTACTTTGGTTCATCACCGAACCGAAGAGTACGTCATGACGGAGGACGGGCCCTACGAATTCACGACGACTTGGGTGGAAGTTTCAGACGGTGCAGTGACGGGGCAGTATGTCATTGCAACGCAAGGCGCTCGGGTGAACTCTATGCGTTACACGAATTACAAATCCGGCAAACAGTATTCGTTCGATGAAGACTTCAGCATCGAGGCCTCTCCGGAAACGGGTTGTCAGTGGGGATGAAATCTTCAAGAAAGGGGACTTAACGTCCCCTTTTTTCATCCGCAAATCTCGCTATGGCGTGACTCAATCTCACCCCGTCCTGCCGTTGAGCGATGGTGTAAGTGGCTAAGGCTAGAGGGCTGCGGATTGCTCGGACCAGATAATCAATGTCAGGGTATTTCTGTTGATGTTCAAAAGCTTTCAAACGCCGCTACTCTCTCGACCTTGAAAATTGCCAGTGGTTGTCCATGTCCAAGAGTCGAGGGAACGGGTATCGCTACCAGATCTGGCGATCTGAAGCGCGCAAGGCAGCGGAAGATCTGGCGCGTGGGAACCAGAACCTCATAACCAGAGGTATTGATACAACTCGAATTCAATACGAGCCCATTACTCCCGTTGCCATCGAAGCGGCCGATCTTTGGGGAGATGAGGCTACCTTGTACCCGTGGCACGATGTGCATCAATGGAAGCAAGCAGACACCCGTGGTTTTGACGTCTCGCTTTGGTTCGACCAAGAATTATGTGGGTTATGTTATGCGTCGCCTCGCAAGAGCAAGCTGTGCATCAAGATTGTGATTCTGGAAGGTAAGCCGGACAGATCTCATCCGTTGCGAGGCACCGTGGCTGCTTTGGCATTAACCGCGATTGAAAACTACGCGATCTTGATTGGCTGTACGGAAATTGAAGTTCAAGAACCAGCCGCCACTGCTATACCGTTGTATGAGAGTTTAGGGTTTGGCTTTGATCCGACGGGCCGGCTTGTTATTGGGGTTGAGCGGTAATACTATCCAGTCAAATTTCGAGACCCGAGAGGTTTCCATGAAAAAGTCCAAACATGAACCAAAGCCTGTGATGGCTGCTCGGTTCCAGGCTGAAGCTCGTGAAGTTTTGGCCAAGCGCTCTGGTAAGCGCAGCCGCTTTCTGGATGTTGCGTTGGCCAAAGGTTCTGATTTTGAGCCAGTCGGTCGACTGGCCGGCTGAAGGTTTTGGATTCAAAAAAAAGCTGCCGTGATTGGCAGCTTTTTTGTGTCTGGGTTTTTACAGGTAGTTGCAGAAAGGGGACTTAACGTCCCCTTTTTTCATCCACAAACTTCGCTACGGCTTGGCCGCCACGCTTCGCACTTCAATCTGGTCGAGCGTCCCTTCCACCATCAATCTCACCCCATCCGCCATCCTGCTCAGGGCCAGTGCCACCGAGCGGCGGGAGCCGTGGAGGTCGTCGGCGAGGTCGCAGGCGATGACGCTGATGGACAGGAGGTCTTCGGAGGCGTTGGCCATGAGGGCTTCGGCGTCGGTGCCGGGGGAGAGTTTGAAGAGGCCGTTCTCGCGTTTGGGATGTGGTTCGACGGCTGGTTTGAAATGGTGGTCGAGGGCGCGCTCGGCGGCTTCGTGGAATTTCTTCGAATTGGGGGATTCGTAGGGCGAGGTTGCTTCCGCGCTGAATGTTTCATCGGTCATCGGTGTAAATCCTGAGCAGTTAATTGATTTCCCCGAGTTCGGACTTGCACATCCGGCCACCGATTTTGCGGCGACACACAAAGCCTATCTATAGCCAGCCAACTCGCCTAGTTCACGCACAGCCCCGCACTTTGCAGGAAATTTCCCATAGATTCGCGGGCCGGAAGATCAAAAGATCGCAGGCTTCGCCGGCTCCTACAGGGATGTGTTTCAACAGGTGTAGGAAAGGTGAGTGGTGAGACGCAGAGCGTCTCGGGATGCATTCCCACGCGGAGCGGGGGAACGATCAGTGGGCGAGCGCTGAACCGTGACTTGGTGGTCATCGTGCGGGAAATGGTCCGCATCCTCTTCCAACAGCGTCAGATACTGGCGTTATCGTCCGAATCCCTTACACTGCCTCGGCCGTTCATTTTCCTTTTGAGGCTGTGCGCATGAAATTTCGTTTTCTTCTGTGGATGATGGGTTTGTTGATGGGTAAGGCCAGCCGGACAAATCCTGCGTTCCAACAGCAGTTGGGTGACAAGGATCTGGTGTTTCAGCTGCAGACGCTGGATGGGAAAGTGGCGCGGCATTTCGTGGTCAAGGATCAGCGCATCACCAGCAAGTCTGGCGTGGTGGCGGAGCCGGCGTTTGCGATTGCGTTTAAAGATGCCGGTTATGGCTTCGCGACGATGCAGGCGAAGAACAAGCAGTTGGCGTTTATGCAGGGGATTCAGGACAAGTCGATCCAGCTCAAGGGCAACCCTGCGCTAGTGATGTGGTTTCAAGGGTTGATGAAGTATTTGAAACCAAGAAAGGCGAAGGCTAAAGCTTAAGAAGTCGTTGACTTGAACAAACCCATGCACGCGCACTGAATAACGGTGCGCTTGTCTTGTAAGGCCATTACTCAGGCTCGCAAAGACAGCCGAACTGTCATTTCTATCAGGTGTTTCGTGCACAGGCGCGATGCTCTACTCAAGTTCCAGTTCCGGCATTAAGGGACTTAACTGACTTGATGGAGCAAGCTCATGACGCAGACACACAGTATTTCGATCCCTAGGTCTCTCGATCCGACATTTGCTCAGGATGGCGTGCTGACCTTACCGATACCTGGTATCGCGGGCGACGAAGCGGCGGCGGTCCTGGCGCTCCCCTATGCAAAATTACTCGTTGCGATACCTTTAACGGGAGCGAATGCCCCGGTTGCCATTGCGAGGCTGAATGACGACGGTTCGCTGGACGAAACCTTCGGTCCGGCGCGCAGAGGTTTTGTTGAAATAGCGCTGGAAGGGGCTCGGATCAGCTATGTATCCGGTCTCGATGCGCTTGAGGATGATGGTTGGCTGATACACCTTCAATATTCCTCGACTACCTCCAATGACGTTGGCCTTGCACTGGTCCGCCTGAAAAATACCGGTGAACTGAACGAAGCGTTCGGCACCAACGGCATGCGGTTTATCTCCCATTACGGCAATCCCCATCCCGCTAGCGTGCCGCGTGAGGCAAGTCACCCGAACACCGGATCCTTACAGACTGCCCGCGTCCCATCACGATCAACGGCCCGGCAGGTGGATGGCAAAATCGTCCTGCTCCATTTAGTGTTTTTTGATGATGCACCACTGCCAGCGGGTGTTGTGATTCGTCTGCTAGCGGATGGCTCACTCGATCAATCATTCAACGGTTCGGGCTATGTGGTTGTGGATGTCGCCACATCGAATAACGTCTACGGCATCGCCATTCAAGCCGATGGCAAGGTGCTGGTCTGCGGTTCATACCAGGACGGATCGGGAGGTCGTGGAGTTTTTCTGGCGCGTCTGGACGCAAGTGGCGCGCCGGACAGTCAATTCAACAACGGTGTGGCCGTGTTGATGCCCGATGATGAAGGCGAGAGTTTTCTGCAATCGATTTCGGTACGTGAAGGCGATGGCAGGATTATCGTCGCGGGCCGAGCCCAGCGTGGTGGTCTCGACGGTGGGTTGATCGTTGCATTCACGACCAGCGGCGCGGCCAACCTTGTGTTCAATGGGGGCAAGCCGCTGTTTTCCCCGTTAATAAAAGGGTTGGCGTGGACGCATACCTCGCAGGTGGGTGGTTCGATCGCTGTTGTCGGTCAGGGTGAATCAGCCATGGTGACGGCGCGTTTCCTTGCTGATGGAAAACCGGATACGGCTTTCAACGGTACGGGTCATGCGTTGTTTGAAGACAGCGCAGGGGCAGCCTTTGCGCGAGGTGTCACCGTTATGACGGACGGCCGGATCGTGGTGTGCATCGAGCTCTCCGTCTACGCTGATCCTTCCAAAGTCCCTGGCCGTATCGTGCGCTATCTGGCGGGCGCGCCGTCTTTAAATAACGATCCGGCTTTTGGCGATGGCGGCATCCTCAGATTTCCATTCCCCGGATTCTCGGGATATGACGTCAGGGCGCTGCTGGCGCTGCCGCAAAACAAATTGCTGGTTGCCGTTCGCCTTTCAACGCCCGGTGCACCTACGCAGGTCGTTCGTCTGCTTGAAGACGGTGCTCTCGACTCAGCTTTCGGTGGAGAAGGCTCCGGCTACGTCGAGATCAGGCTGAAAGAAAATTTTTTCATGAGCCGGATTCTCGGGTTTACACCGCTGAGCGATGGCGGCTGGCTGGTTCGTGCTCAGTACACGGAAGAGGGCGCGAATAACTCGACGGGCCTGGTGCTGGTCAGACAGCGCGAGGACGGGCAACTGCAGACGTCTTTCGGGGAGCAAGGTGTGCTCTATCTTCCCTACGCGAAGATGGGCGGCGGCGGATATACCGGGGTGGTGCAAGCGTCTGCCAGCGGTGCCGCAGGGAATGGCGCGGCAGGGATGGTCGCTCAACAACTGGACGAAAAAATCGTCGTGGTCAGTAACGTTGAGGATGCTTCCGGCCGGACAAAAGGTATCGTTCTGAGGTTCGAGTCGAATGGCTCACCCGATACGACCTTCAACGGCACGGGCTTTGCGTTCGTAGAGCTTGCAGATATTTCGTCTTTGGACATCGTTGCGCAGGCGGCCGCGACCCAGGCTGACGGCGCCGTGGTGATCTGCGGCAATTACTTTGCGGTGAGTGCGCATGGCGCCTTCGTTACTCGTTTCGACGCTACGGGTAAGGTTGACACACGCTTTGGAGTCAACGGAGCGGTGAGCGTGCCCCTCGATCAATGGATCAGCCTGGACGTTGCGGCAATCGTCGACGACAAGATTGTTGTGGCCGGCGGTGCGGCGGTGGAGGGCGTCTCTCAGGGCTTGATTGCGGTGCTCAATCTCAGCGGCTCCTACAATCGGGTGTTCAATGATGGTCAACCACTGATTTCGTCACCTGTGTCCCAAGGCGTCAGATGGTTGCATTGCGTGCCGCGTACGGACGGTTCAGTCATCGTTTGCGGTAACAGTGGCACTGGCGCGCTTGACGAGAATCTCAGCGCGGTCACCGCACGCTTTCTGGCGGATGGTTCTCCAGACTCCTCTTTCTTTGGTTCGGGATTTACCGTTTTCAATGAAAGCGCGGGTTTCGAATACCCCCACGGCATGGCGGTAATGGACGATGGGCGCATCGTGGTGGGCGGAGTGTATTTCACCGACTCTGGGTACGATAAAGGCTGGGTGATCCGTTACCTGGACAAGTCGGCTTAAGCCGCAGGTTGGCCCATCGCGGGCAAGCGTCGCTCCAACTGGAGGTCGCTTGCCCGCTTTGCATTCAGGCCTGGCTGAACTGCGAAGCCAGTTCGCGCAGCAGCACTTCAGCCTCAAGCACTTTGCTAACCACGTCATTGGCTTTGTCGCGGGTCAGGCCCACACGCTCAAGCAGCGCGTCGGGGATGTCTTCATCCGGACCGGAGCCAATCCCGCGGCTGCGCAGCAGGCGCACAGCCAGGCAAACGAGGTTCGGGTATTCAGCATAAGCGCCGTCGTAGCTTGGGTCGTGCTGGAAGCGCAGAGCGGTGGCCAGTTCATCGGGCATGTCCCAGTAGCGCATCAGCCACGAGCCGATCTGTTCACGGCTGATACCGAGCAGGTGTTGCTCGATGTAGCTGTGGCACAGGTGCGGGTTGACCTCCAGGTGGCGGCAGATCAGCGAGAAGTGCGGCGGAAAGACGTGGGCCAGCAGCAGGTAACCGAAGTTGTGCAGCAGACCGGCCAGATACGTCAGGCCGGCTTCCGGGCGCTGGGCGCGCGGCATGGCGCGGGTCAGGCCTTCGATGACGGCGGCGGTGTAGATCGACTGCTGCCAGTACGGCGTGGTGTGTTGCGGGTGGTCTTTCGGCAGGCTCAGGGTCTTGCCGAGGGCCAGGCCCAGCGCAAGGTTGATTACCAGATCGAAGCCGAGCACGCGGACGATCGCGTCTTCCACCGAACGAATCTTGCCCGGCGAGGCGTAGTACGGCGACGCCGCCCAGCTCACCACTTGCGCGGCCAGCGCCGGGTCGGTTTCAACCACGCCGGTGATGTCGTCGATGGTAGCGTTGGGGTCGACGCGCAGCTTGATGATTTTTTGTGCGGTTTCGGCCAGCGGTGGAATCTCGATGGTCGCTTCCAGACGTTGCTGAATGCGCCGCGCGGTGAACGCTTGCACGGCCTGGGTGATTTCCTCGCGGTCATCGTCCGGGCGGTCGAGGTTCGGGCGGATGCTGCTCAGGGCTTCGCCGAAGTTGGCGGCGCTGGCCTTGGTCAGCATGGTCTTGAAGTCTTCGCTGGCGATTTCCAGCAGCAGGCCCGGCTCACCGGAGTTGATCAGCAGCTTCGGTTCGCGCAGCAGGCTTTCTTCGTAGAGGCACGGCGAGCTGGTCAGCGCCGGCAGGCCTGGGAGCAGGCTCAGGCTGTGTTTGCCGAGCATCTTTTCCAGGCGCTCGGTGGAGACGGCGGTGAGGCGACGGCCCGTCAGTTCGGCGAGGCGATTGAGGTCGAGCAACTGGCTCTGTGGAAACAGCACCATCAGCGCGCCGACGGCGTCGTCCAGCAACACGGCTTGTACCTTGCGCGATGCATTGAGGCCGTGGTGGTCGAGCACTTCTTCGTAGGCGATGCCCAGCTTGCCTAGCAGCAGCCGAATGACAGACGGCGCGTGCGGGGATTCGGGGGCGAGAGCGGCTTCGGTCATGGTCTGTATCCGTTTTTGAAACAATGGCAGGAGTATAACCAGCTTGATCAGAACGATCTGTCAGAAACTGCGACGGTGCTCACACTTGGCCGTATTGCTGCCCGTGGCGCAGCCAGCGATCGAGTAATGGGCTGACGTGGGTTGGCCAGCGTTCCAGCAAGGCTTGCGCGGCGTCGCGGACGGCGGGCAGCAGGTCGGCGTCGCGCATCAGGTCGGCGACCTTGAATTGCAGCAGACCGGTCTGGCGGGTGCCGAGCATTTCGCCGGGACCGCGCAGTTCGAGGTCTTTTTCGGCGATGACGAAACCGTCGTTGGTCTCGCGCATGATGCCCAGGCGCTGGCGACCAATTTGCGATAGCGGCGGATGATAGAGCAGTACGCAATGGCTGGCGGCGCTGCCCCGGCCAACGCGCCCGCGCAATTGGTGCAGTTGCGCGAGACCGAGGCGCTCGGGGTTTTCGATGATCATCAGGCTGGCGTTGGGTACGTCGACGCCGACTTCGATCACTGTGGTCGCGACCAGCAGTTGCAGGTTGCCGGCCTTGAACTCGGCCATGACAGCGGCCTTCTCGACGGGCTTCATACGCCCGTGAATCAGCCCGACTTTCAGCTCGCCGAGGGCAAGAGTGAGGTCTTCAAACGTGGTTTCGGCGGCCTGACAGGTGAGCTCTTCGGATTCTTCAATCAGCGTGCACACCCAATAGGCCTGACGACCTTCGGCGCAGGCGCTGCGCACGCGCTCGATGACTTCGACGCGGCGGGTGTCGGTGACCAGTACGGTGTTGACCGGGGTGCGCCCGGGCGGCAGTTCGTCGAGGATCGAGGTGTCGAGGTCGGCGTAGGCGCTCATCGCCAGCGTCCGCGGAATCGGCGTGGCAGTCATGATCAGTTGATGCGGACACATGCGCCCGCCGACGCCTTTCTGCCGCAGCGCCAGACGCTGCTGCACGCCGAAGCGGTGTTGTTCGTCGATGATCACCAGCGCGAGGTTCTTGAACTGCACTTCGTCCTGGAACAGCGCGTGGGTACCGACCACCATCGGCGTGCCGCTGGCGATCTGCTCCAGCGCGGCGACGCGGTTCTTGCCCTTGAGCTTGCCGGCCAGCCACGCGACTTCAATGCCCAGCGGTTCGAGCCAGCGCTTGAAGGTGATGAAGTGCTGTTCGGCGAGGATCTCGGTCGGCGCCATCAGCGCAACCTGATAACCGGCCTCCAGCGCTTGCAGTGCGGCGAGGGCGGCGACCACGGTTTTACCCGCGCCGACGTCGCCCTGAATCAACCGCAGCATCGGTTCGTGCTGGCTGAGGTCGTAGGCGATTTCGTTACCGACGCGCTGTTGCGCGCCGGTCGGGTTGAAACCGAGGTTGGCCAGGTATTTCGGCGGCAGCTTTTTCGCTTTCGGCATCGCTGGCGCGCGCAGCGAACGCATGCTTTCGCGCAGGCGTTGTTGCGACAGTTGGTGCGTCAGCAGTTCTTCGAAGGCCAGACGATGCTGGGCCCAGTGATGGCCGAGGGCGAGTTCGTCGACGTCGGCATCGGCGGGCGGGTTGTGCAGGTAGCGGATCGCATCGGCCAGTGGCGCCAGTTGGTAGTCGCGGGCCAGTTCGGTTGGCAGCCAGTCGGGCAAGGTGTCTGGCTTAAGCATTGTCAGCGTCTGCAGGCACAACTGGCGCAGACGCGCTTGGGTCAGGCCTTCGGTGAGCGGGTAGACCGGGGTCAGGGTTTCATCTACTGGCGGCGGTTCGTCACCGGTGATGGCGCGGTACTCCGGGTGGTAGATTTCCAGGCCGGACGCACCGGGCCGGGCTTCGCCGTAGCAGCGAACCCGCGTGCCGCGCTTGAGGCCTTCTTTCTGTGCGTTGCTGAAATGGTAGAAGCGCAGGCTGAGTCCGCCAGTGCCGTCCTGCAGGCGTACGACCAGGCTGCGGCGTCGGCCCATGACCACATCGGCGCCGCTGACGGTGCCTTCGACCACGGCGTCCTGCCCCGGCCGCAGAGCGCCGATCGGCACCACGCGGGTGCGATCCTGATAACGCAGCGGCAGGTGAAACAGCACGTCCTGAAGATTCTCCAGACCGACCTTGGCCAATTTCTCGGCCATGGCTTCGCCGACACCCTTGAGTGCCGTCACCGACACTTGCGACAGCTCCGTCATGACGCTCGCTTAACCGGCTGTAACCGGTGCCGCTGGCTTGGCCACCGAACACAGGCGAATGGAGTCGGCGAGGATCTCGATGGCTTTTGGCCGTGGGAAGCTCGCGCGCCAGGCAATGGCCACGGTGCGGAACGGCACCGGCGGCGACAGTGGGCGCACTTCGATCACGCCCGGGGCGTAGTGATGGCTGTCGACCGCCGACAGCGGCAGGATCGAGATGCCCAGACCGGACGCGACCATGTGGCGGATGGTTTCCAGCGAGCTGGATTCAACCGTGGTGTGCTTGGCGCCATCGTTGCCCTTGGTCAGGGTCGGGCAGGCTTCCAGCACTTGGTCGCGGAAGCAGTGGCCCTCGCCGAGCAGCAGCAGGCTCTTGTCGTTGAGCAGGCCGGCGTCGATGGTTTCTTTTTGCGTCCACGGGTGCTGCGCCGGCATCAGGACGTAGAACGGCTCGTCGTAGAGCGGCAGGGTCAGCACGTCGGCTTCGTTGAACGGCAGGGCGATGATGATCGCGTCGAGCTCGCCGTTGCGCAGTTTGTCGCGCAGCACGTGGGTGAAGTTTTCTTCGATGTACAACGGCATCTGCGGGGCGACCCGGTGCAGTTGCGGAATCAGGTGCGGGAACAGGTACGGGCCGACGGTGTAGATCGCGCCGACTTTCAGCGGTGCGGTCAGCTGGTTCTTGCCGGCCTGGGCCAGTTCGCGGATGCCTTGCGCTTGCTCGAGGACTTTCTGCGCCTGGGCGACGATGCCTTCGCCGACCGGGGTCAGGCGCACGGCGCTTTTGCTGCGCTCGAAAATCAGCACACCGAGTTCGTCTTCAAGCTTTTTCACGCCCACCGACAGGGTCGGCTGGCTGACGTGGCAACGTTCGGCGGCGTGGCCGAAATGCTGCTCTTGGGCGAGGGTGACGATGTAGCGTAATTCTGTGAGGGTCATAGCAAGCGTCCATGAAGATGCGGGCCAAGCATACCGGCTGCAATCGATAGACGCACGTTATCAGACTGAGTGTGGAATGCGACACCGGGCAATGTCGGTTTGCCGTTGCCAGATATGCAAAAGGCACCTTTCGGTGCCTTTCTCTTGATTTAACGGTCGACTCATAACCCATGTGGGAGCGAGCCTGCTCGCGAAAGCGGTGGGTCAGACAAGCATGTGCTGACTGACACGACCTCTTCGCGAGCAGGCTCGCTCCCACAGGGTATTGCGGTGTTGCTTAGCGGCGGCGTTCGAGGGAGTAAACAAACGGCGCAACAATTTCGATCGAGCCGTTGGTCAACATGTCGGCCGGTGGCTTGGGCAGCGGTTGTGCGCGGCGGATCATTTCCAGGGTGGCCCGGTCCAGATCGGCGTTGCCTGAGCGGCCCACCAGTTCAAACGACAACACGTTGCCTTCGGCATCGACTACAAAACGCAGGCGGTTCAAGCCTTCCTTGCCCCGTGCCTGTGCACTTTGCGGGTACTTCTTGTACTTGGCCAAATGCGCAAGCAGAGTGCCTTGCCAACTGGCCTTGGCTGCCAACTGTGCCGGCGACGGGCCGGGCGCCGGTGCAGCGGATTTCTCCGTCGGTGCCGGGGTCGGTGGTGTATCGGCCGGTTTCTCCTCGGAAGGTTTTTCCTTCGGTGGATCAGGCAGCTTCTTCTCGACCGGCTTCGGCGGTTTAGGCTTTGGCTTCGGCTTGGGCTTCTGCACCGCGATTTCAGCTTTCGGTGCTTCGGCCAACTTCGGAATCGGCAACTCTTCAACCGGAGCCGGTGGCTGCGGCGGTGTGACGACTTTCGGCGGAGCAGGCGGTGGCGGGGCTGGAACCGGGGCCAGCTCGACCATCATTGCCTGTGGGGGCAATTCGATGGGCGGGCGGGCGGTCCAGTTCAGTGCCAGCGCGATGGCCAGCGCATGCACGCCCAGCACCACGGCCAGGCTACCGCTGTAACGCGTCAGCTTATGGCGCGTCGTGATCATTTCTTGGCTGCCGTCTCAAGTCCGACCAGGCCGACCTTCAGGTAACCGGCGGAGCGCAGCTTGTCCATCACGCTCATCAGGTCGCCGTAATCCACGCCTTTATCAGCCTGGAAGAAGATAGTGGTGTCTTTCTTGCCCTGAGTCTTGGCGTCGAGCACGGCGCCAAGGGTTTCGGCTTTCACTTCGTCGTCGCCGATGTACAGGCGCTGGTCAGCTTTGACGCTGAGGAACACCGGTTTCTCTGGCCGCGGCGCCGGTTTGGCCGTCGAGGCCGGCAGGTCGACTTTGATGTCCACGGTGGCCAACGGAGCGGCCACCATGAAGATGATCAACAGCACCAGCATCACGTCGATGAACGGCGTGACGTTGATTTCGTGGTTCTCGGCCAGATCGTCGTCTGCGCCTTCTTTCAAATGCAGGCCCATGGCCGATTACCCCACTTTCACCATGTGCGGTTGCGAGCTGCGCTCAGGCTGGTGATCGAGGTCGCGGCTGACCAGCAGCAGAACTTCTGCCGACGCGTCGGAGACCTGCGCCTTGTAACCGGCGATGGAACGGGCGAAGACGTTGTAGATCACCACTGCTGGAATCGCCGCAACCAGACCCAGTGCAGTGGCCAGCAGCGCTTCGGCAATGCCTGGCGCCACGACGGCAAGATTGGTGGTCTGGGTTTTGGCGATGCCGATGAAAGAGTTCATGATCCCCCACACGGTGCCGAACAGGCCCACGAACGGTGCGGTGGAACCGATGGTGGCGAGGACGCCGGTGCCGCTGCTCATGTTGCGACCGCAGGCCGCTACCAGACGCTCGAGACGGAAGCTCACGCGTTCCTTGATGCCTTCTTTCTCGCGGCTGTTGACCGACAGGCGCATCTCCTCGAGCGCGTCGTGCACCAGCAGGTTAGCGAGGGTGCCTTCCTTGCCGGCCGTGGCGCTGGCTTCTTTAAGGGTGGTGGCTTTCTTCAGGGCGGCGATCTCGCCACGCAGGCGACGCTTGGCGCCCATCAGCTCGAAGCCTTTGGCGATCCAGATGGTCCAGGTGATGATGGAAGCGATGGCCAGACCGATCATCACGATTTTCACGATGATGTCGGCGTTCTGGTACATGCCCCAAGGCGACAGGTCGTGGGCCATGCCCAGGCTGTTGTCCGCTTCGAGAACTTCAGGTACATCGGCAGCGTCTACCGCTTGCACTGGATCAGTGGCAGCGGGAGCAGCGGCAGGCGCGTTGGCGGCCGGTGCGTGCTGTTCGGTCGCGGCCGGGGCTGCTGGCGCTTGTGCGTCGGCGAACGCGGCGGTCGGTGCCAGCATCATGCTGAGCAGCAGAGCCGCCAGCGCGCTCCAGGCGCGAGGTCGATTGGTTGGCGAAGCGGGGATTTGATTGCGTGTCATGCTGGCCGGACCTGAGATAGAAAAACGTTGATGCTCTTCCAGGCCTCGTGAGGCCGAGAACAAAAGTGAGGTGCATTATTGCAAGTAATTCTTGTTAACAAAAGTAATAGAGTATCTTTTTTTCCTTCATTGCTAGCCGCCCGTCCTTTGCCAGCGCTAGTCTGTGTCTTTCCGATAGGAGTTTTTTGATGTCCGCGCCTTCTGTTTTGATTGCCGGTTGTGGTGATGTCGGCAGTCGTCTGGCCAGGCAATTGCTGGCGGCTGGTTGGGAAGTTCATGGCTTGCGCCGGGATGTTTCGAAGCTGCCCGACGGGGTGATTGGCGTTGCCGGCGACTTGTTCAGTGAGGACTGCCCGGCGACCTGGCCGGTGGGTGCCGTGGACTATCTGGTGTATTGCGCTGCAGCGACTGATCACGATGAGGCCGGTTATCGCGCGGCTTATGTTCAGGGTTTGCAGAATGTCCTGAGCTGGCTGGACGATTACGGGCAAGTGCCTGAGCGGCTGCTGTTCGTATCCAGCAGCAGTGTCTACGGTCAGCAGGATGGCGAGTGGGTTGACGAGGCATCCGCGACGGTCGCTGCGGGTTATTCCGGGCGACTGATGCTCGAAGCAGAGCAGGTGGCTCTAAACAGTGGAATCCCTGCGAGCATCCTGCGCCTGACCGGGATTTACGGCCCGGGTCGCGAATGGCTGCTGACTCAGGTGCGTCGCGGTTATCGCGTCGCGGTGGAGCCGCCGCTGTATGGCAACCGGATTCACGCTGACGACGCGGCGGGATTGCTGGCGTTTCTGCTGGAGAAGGATCGGCAGGGCGTGAAGCTGGAGGATTTCTACATCGGCGTGGACGATGCACCGGCACCGTTGGCCGAAGTGGTGGGCTGGTTGCGTGAGTATCTGGGCGTTACCGAATGGGCGGAAGACGCCAGCGTTCGGCGCACGGGCAGCAAGCGATGCAGCAATGCCCGGGCGAAAGCGTTGGGCTGGACGCCAGCGTACCCAAGTTACCGCGAGGGCTATGCCGCGATCCTCGAAGGTAAGTGCTGACTTCCTGACACCCCAAAACAACTGTAGGAGTGAGCCTGCTCGCGATAGCGGTCTAACATTCAACACTTATGCTGACTGTTACACCGCTAACGCGAGCAGGCTCACTCCTACAGGTGATTTCTGCGAATTGAGGTCCGGGTTACTGCTTCTCCAGCAACCACTTACGCTCGCCCGGCGTGTATTGCGGCATTTCATCCGCCAGCGCGGTGTTCACCGCCTGGAAAATCTCCAGCTCCTTGCCCTTGCGCGCAAAGATGTAGGCATTGCCCTGACCGTTGAGCTGCAACCACATGTTGTCGTTGGTACTGCTCATCGAAGCGCAATCACCTGCCAGGCACAAGGCATAACGGTCGGCGCCCGGCAAACCGGAAACCTGGCCGTCAGCCTGGAACTGCACGGTGCTGCCTTCGCCCTGACCACTGGCGATTGTCCAGCTGCCGCCCATGTAGGCGGAATACAGCGCACGTTCGAAGCTGGCGCCGATTGGTGCGCCTTCCGGCACCGGGATCTGTGCGCGGTCGAAAAGTTGCTCGGGTTCGTTCTCGCTGGCGGCTTGCTGCAGTTGCCCGCCGTCGCGTTTCAGCTCGCTGGCGGAGCTGCCATAGAAGTCGACTTTCCAGGCGCCGGATTTCTCGCCCAGCAGCCGCCCTTCGACGTTCTCAAAACCGTTGGTGTAGCGGGCCTGACCGGCCTTGGTGTTGACGTCCCACTCAAGGTTCGGGCCGTAAGCCTGAAGCGCTTCGCGCAGGGGGCCGCCCTTGGCTGCGGCATCGATCGCCACCTGGTTGATCCAGGTGCCGCTGATGTCACGGTCGGCAGGGTTGCTGGCGCAGCCGCCGAGGAAAATGGCGAGCAGCGGGAGAGCTAGCGCTTTGCGCATGGTGGAATCCTTTCAAAACCTTTTCTTGCAGCAGTCGGCGCGGCGTTTGAAGGCCGCGCCGTGCGCATCACTCGATGACCAGAATGGCATCCATTTCAACCTGCGAACCCTTTGGCAGGGCAGCCACGCCGATGGCGGCGCGAGCCGGGTATGGCTGGTCGAAGTACTTGCCCATGATCTCGTTGACCTTGGCGAAGTGGCTCAGGTCGGTGAGGAAGATGTTCAGTTTGACGATGTCCTTGAACGAACCGCCAGCGGCTTCAGCCACGGCTTTGAGGTTCTCGAATACCTGGACGGTCTGGGCTTCGAAGCCTTCAACCAGTTCCATGGTTTTTGGGTCCAGAGGAATCTGGCCCGACATGTAAACGGTGTTGCCTGCCTTGATCGCCTGGGAGTAAGTACCGATGGCGGCCGGGGCCTTGTCGCTGGTGATTACGGTTTTGGTCATATATGACTCCTTGTAATGGTTGAGTTATGCACGCATGCGGGTGATGCGGATCACCCCGGTCAAGGCGCGCAGCTTCTTGATCACGCGGGCCAGGTGCACACGGTCGTGAACGCTGACCACCAACTGGACCACGCTGATGCGACCATCGCGTTCGTCCATGCTGATTTTCTCGATATTGCCGTCGGCTGCGTTGACGCTGCTGGCCAGCAGGGCAATCAGGCCGCGCTGGTGTTCCAGCTCGACGCGCAGTTCGACGTTGAATTCGCCGGTGACATCCTTGGCCCACGAGAGCTGGATGCATTTTTCCGGGTTGTGCCTGATTTCACTGATGTTGCGGCAGTTGTCCAGGTGCACGACCATGCCTTTGCCCGCGGACAGGTGCCCGACAATCGGGTCGCCCGGGATCGGCGTGCAGCATTTGGCGTAGCTGAGCACCAGACCTTCGGTGCCGCGAATCGCCAGCGGACCTTCCGGGCTTGGCAACTGTTCGCCTTCGCCGAGCAGGCGGCGGGCGACCACATAGGCCATGCGGTTGCCGAGGCCGATGTCTTCGAGCAGGTCTTCGATCAGTTCGAGGCGGTACTCGGTGAGCATCGCCTTGACGCGTTCGGCCGGGATCTTCTCCAGCGAACTGTCGAAACCGTTGAGCACCTTGTTCAGCAGGCGTTCGCCGAGGCTGATGGACTCGGAGCGACGTTGCAGTTTCAGCGCATGGCGGATGTGCGTGCGTGCCTTGCCGGTGACGACGAAATTGAGCCACGCCGGGTTTGGCCGTGCGCCCGGGGCGCTGACGATCTCGACTGTGGAGCCGCTTTGCAGTGGTTCGGACAGCGGTGCGAGACGGCGGTTGATCCGGCAGGCTATGCAGCTGTTGCCGACATCGGTGTGCACCGCGTAGGCAAAGTCGACTGCCGTGGAGCCTTTCGGCAGCTCCATGATCCGGCCTTTGGGCGTGAACACGTAGACCTCGTCCGGGAACAGGTCGATCTTCACACTCTCGATGAATTCCAGCGAGTTGCCGGCACGTTGCTGCATCTCCAGCACGCCTTTGACCCACTGACGGGCGCGGGCGTGAGTGCCTTTTGGCTGCTCGTCACCGCTGGACTTGTACAGCCAATGGGCGGCGATGCCGTTGTTGGCCATCTCTTCCATTTCGCGGGTGCGGATCTGGATTTCGATCGGTACGCCGTGCATGCCAAACAGCGTGGTGTGCAGCGACTGATAGCCGTTGGCCTTGGGAATCGCGATGTAATCCTTGAAGCGCCCTGGCAACGGTTTGTACAAATTATGCACAGCACCCAGCACGCGGTAGCAGGTATCGACCTTGTCGACGATGATCCGGAACGCATAGACGTCCATGATCTCGTTAAAGGCCCGACGCTTGCCGCGCATTTTCTTGTAGATGCCGTAGAGGTGTTTCTGCCGACCGCTGACTTCGCCCTGGATGCCGTCGATGGCGAGGCAATGGCCAAGGGATTCTTCGATTTTGTTGACGATTTCCTTGCGGTTGCCCCGGGCGCGTTTGACCGCTTGGTAGATCCGCGCGGAACGCATCGGGTGCATGGCCTTGAAGCCAAGGTCTTCAAATTCGATACGAATGGCATGCATGCCCAGCCGGTTGGCGATGGGCGCGTAGATTTCCAGGGTTTCCTTGGCGATGCGTCGGCGCTTTTCGCCGGACAGCACTTCCAGCGTGCGCATGTTGTGCAGGCGGTCGGCGAGTTTGACCAGGATCACGCGAATGTCGCGCGCCATGGCCATGGCCATTTTCTGGAAGTTTTCGGCTTGGGCTTCGGCCTTGGTCTCGAAATTCATCTGGGTCAGTTTGCTGACCCCGTCGACCAGTTCGGCCACGGTTTCACCGAACTGCGCTTGCAGCGCTTCTTTGGCGATACCGGTGTCTTCGATCACGTCATGCAGCATCGCCGCCATCAGGCTCTGATGGTCCATGTGCATGTCGGCAAGAATATTGGCCACGGCAAGAGGATGCGTGACGTACGCCTCGCCGCTGCGACGGCGTTGACCGTCATGGGCTTGTTCGGCGTAGAAATACGCTCGGCGGACCAGGTTGACCTGGTCGTTGCCGAGGTAGGTCGATAAGCGATCGGCGAGGGCGTCTATGCTCGGCATGATGATTCCTGCCGTAAGCTGTGATCCCGCGCCGTGCTACGTCGACCAGGCATAGGCTTAGACGGCCTCGTTGGACTCGTCCTCGAACGCTGCAAACAGCGGCTCATCCTGGACGATTTCCTGCTCGGCGATGAACTCGTAGCTCATCAGGCCTTCAGCGATTTCACGCAGTGCGACAACAGTCGGCTTGTCGTTTTCCCACTGGACCAATGGCTCTTTGCCGCCGGTGGCCAGTTGACGGGCACGCTTGGTAGAGAGCATGACCAGCTCAAAGCGGTTTTCCACGTGTTCTAGGCAGTCTTCAACGGTTACGCGGGCCATGGTATTCCTCGGAGCGAATGCAATATGCGCGCTGCCCGGTTGGGCGAGCGGACTCAACAGTTTAAAAAATCACCAGCGATTAGGGAAGCGCTGATTTTTTGACCAAGCCCTTCAACGCGCTGCAAGCACCAATGTAAAGCGCTTGCAGCTGTTTTGGGAAGTGCTGATTATCCGAGCAATTCGGCCAGCAATTTGCCGAAACGTACTTGCTGGCGTTTCTGCTGGAGTTGATTGGCGCGGAAAATCGCCTTCAGATCGTCCAGTGCGTGAGCAAAATCGTCGTTGATGATCAGGTAGTCGTATTCGACATAGTGACTCATCTCGCTGACCGCTTCGCGCATCCGCCCGTCAATGATCTCGTCGCTGTCCTGACCGCGATTGGTCAGGCGTTGGTGCAGGGCCTGAAGCGACGGCGGCAGGATAAAGATCGAGCGTGCTTGCGGCATCAGCTTGCGCACTTGCTCGGCGCCTTGCCAGTCGATTTCCAGAATCAGGTCGTGACCTTCGTCCAGCGTCTGCTGCAGGCGGCTTTGCGAGGTGCCGTAGAAGTTGCCGAAGACTTCGGCGCGTTCGAGGAAGTCGCCATGCTCGCCCATCTTCACGAACTCTTCGCGGGTCACGAAGTGATAGTTCACGCCGTCCACTTCACCCGGGCGCATGGCGCGGGTGGTGTGGGAAACCGAAACGCGAATTTCCGGTATGGCGTCGGTCAAGGCCTTGACCAGGCTGCTCTTGCCCGCGCCCGATGGCGCGGAAATGATGTACAGGGTGCCGGTGCTGTGGGTCATGTCGGGGTAGCCTTACTCAATATTCTGCACTTGTTCGCGCATCTGCTCGATCAACACCTTGAGGTTGACGGCGGCTTGGGTGCTGCGCGGGTCGAAGGCCTTGGAGCCCAGTGTGTTGGCTTCGCGGTTGAGTTCCTGCATCAGGAAGTCCAGGCGCCGACCGGCGGCACCGCCGGACTTGAGCACCCGGCGTACTTCGATGATGTGGGTGCTCAGGCGATCCAGTTCTTCGGCCACGTCGCTCTTTTGCGCGAGGATGACCATTTCCTGTTCGAGACGCTGCGGATCCAGCTCGGCCTTCATGTCGGCGAAGCGATCGAGGACTTTCTGACGCTGGGTCGCGAGCATCTGCGGCACCAGTTCGCGCAGGGTCACCACGTCTTCTTCAATGGAGGTCAGGCGCTCGTTGATCAGGCGTGCCAGCTCCGCGCCTTCGCGCTCGCGGCCGGCCTTCAACTCTTTCAGGCCTTGATTGAACAGCGCCAGTGCGTCGGCATTCAGCGCCTGCGGGTCGCTCGCATCGCCCACCAGTACGCCGGGCCAGGCCAGCACTTCCAGCGGGTTGAGTGCGGCAGGGTTCTTGATCAGGCCAGCCACGGTCTCAGCCGCTGCGACCAGCTGCGCGGCGCGCTCGCGATCGACTTGCAGGGTTTTGCCGGTGCTTTCTTCGGTGAAACGCAGGGTGCATTCCAGTTTGCCCCGCGACAGGCCCTGACGCAGCGCTTCACGCACCGCGCCTTCGAGGTCGCGAAACGACTCCGGCAGGCGCAGGTGCGGTTCCAGATAGCGGCTGTTCACCGAGCGCAGTTCCCAGCTCAGGGTGCCCTGTGCGCCGGCTTTTTCGACGCGGGCGAAGGCGGTCATGCTGTGCACCATGGCGGTGACCTCGCAAATGCAGATCGGCGCGAAACCTGTGTTCCGCAGGCGCGATATGTATGAATTTAAGCCGACTGGCAGCAAAGGCGCAGGATTGTAGCGCAGTGCGGCGAATGCGCCCAAACACACGGTGTGACAAAGGGCTGCATCCCGTCGGTAACGGGTGTTTCAGGGCCTTCGATCGTCGGGCTGGATTTTTAACGAGTGCCCACGCGCGGTGCAGCGCTCTATAATGCTCGGCAGTTTTCCGTCCCCAGTACAGGTATTCCCTATGAAACGTCCAAGTGGTCGCGCTGCCGATCAGCTCCGCTCGATCCGCATTACCCGCAACTACACCAAACACGCCGAGGGATCCGTACTGGTCGAATTCGGTGATACCAAAGTCATCTGCACCGTCAGCGTCGAAAACGGCGTGCCGCGCTTCCTCAAAGGCCAGGGCCAGGGTTGGTTGACCGCCGAATACGGCATGCTGCCGCGCGCCACTGGCGAGCGTAACCAGCGTGAAGCGAGCCGTGGCAAGCAGGGTGGTCGCACCCTGGAAATCCAGCGCCTGATCGGCCGTTCCCTGCGCGCTGCGCTGGACATGTCCAAGCTGGGCGATGTGACCCTGTACGTCGACTGCGACGTGATTCAGGCCGACGGTGGTACTCGCACGGCTTCGATCACCGGCGCCATGGTTGCACTGGTTGATGCACTGAAAGTAATCAAGAAGCGTGGCGGCCTGAAGGGTGGCGATCCGCTCAAGCAGATGATCGGTGCCGTGTCGGTTGGCATGTATCAGGGCGAGGCCGTGCTGGATCTGGACTATCTTGAAGATTCCGCCGCCGAGACTGACCTCAACGTGGTGATGACCAGCACCGGTGGTTTCATCGAGGTGCAGGGTACGGCTGAAGGCGCGCCGTTCCAGCCTGAAGACTTGAACGCCATGCTGGAACTGGCCAAGCAAGGCATGAACGAAATCTTCGAACTGCAAAAGGCTGCACTGGCCGACTGAGCAGGTTCATAACCGCAAGGAGGACGCGATGAGTGACGAACAAGAGTTGCTGCCCAAACCGAGCCAGGAGGTTCGCCAGTGGGCGATGTTTTGTCACTTGTCCGCCTTGCTGGGGATCTGGATCCCGTTCGGCAATCTGATCGGGCCGTTGATCCTCTGGCAGATGAAGCGCGAAACGGACCCGTTCATCGACGCTCAAGGCAAGGAGGCGCTGAATTTTCAGATCACCGTCGCCATCGCCTCGTTGATCTGTTTCCTGCTGATGGTGCTGATCATCGGGTTCTTCCTGTTGGGGATACTGGCCATTGGTGCGCTGGTATTGACCATCATCGCCGGTGTGAAGGCCAATGAAGGTTTTCCTTACCGATATCCGTTTACCTGGCGGCTGATCAAATAAGGCGCTCGAAAAGTTTTAAAACAAATGCCCTGACCTGTCAGGGCATTTTATTAATGCAACAAAATTAATCGTTATTATGGGTAGGAATGATCTGATCGCGATGATCGGTCGATACTCTTTCTGTATATACACTTTTAGTCACAACTGCATCGGCTTAGTTAGGATTCATGGCCTTGGAATCAAAGGCGACGATTGTTAAAGTTGCTCGGATAATATTTCTCCTGAAATATTAAGATATATTCAAGCCATCGAAGGCTATTGAATTTCCGAGTAATCAGTGTTGAGACAATCAGCCGGTTCATGAGGCGCGTGCAGGTAAACAGCTCGCCTCTGAATATCTAGCCAAGAATAATCCCAATGATTCAGCTTGATTTTTACGGAACACTTGTCGCCGCCTCCTTAGTACTTCTGCTAGGGCGCGGGCTCGTTATGCGTGTTGGTTTCATGCGCAGTTACAACATTCCCGAACCTGTCGCGGGGGGCTTGGTAGTTGCCTTGATCTTGTTGCTGCTGCGAACGCTCAATATTGAAATTCGTTTCGATACTTCGCTGCAGACACCTTTGATGCTGGCCTTTTTTGCCACCATTGGTCTAAGTGCAGACTTTGCCAGCTTGAAGAAAGGGGGGCGCGTTGTCGGGATATTTCTATTGGCAGTCACCGGATTGTTGGTAGTGCAGAATGCGATGGGGATCGGGCTGGCAACAATGCTCGGGCTCGATCCATTGATGGGACTGCTGACCGGATCGATCACCTTGGCGGGCGGTCACGGCACTGGGGCTGCGTGGGGTACGGTATTCAGTGAGAAATACGGTCTGGCATCTGCGTCGGAGCTGGCGATGGCTTCCGCGACGTTTGGCCTGGTGCTGGGTGGTTTGATCGGCGGACCAGTCGCGCGCTTGCTCATCAAGCGAGTGCATGTGCCCGGTTGTCAGAGTCCGGATGCGCCGCTGCGGTTGCCGAAAGGCTTCGAGCAACCAAACAAAGAACGCTCGATTACCCCGTTTTCGTTTATAGAAACACTCGCCCTGATCGCGGTCAGTTTGCTGGCGGGCAATCTGTTGAACGGCCTGCTGCAGGGCACCGCATTCGAGTTGCCGACGTTCGTTTGTGTTCTGTTTGTTGGCGTGGTCTTGCGCAACGGGCTTTCGGCGTTGGGTCTGTATCAGGTGTTCGAGCGTGAGGTGTCGGTGCTGGGCAATGTCAGCTTGTCGCTGTTTCTGGCGATTGCCCTGATGTCGCTCAAACTGTGGGATCTGGCAGCATTGGCGCTGCCCATTTTCATCATCCTGGCAGTGCAGGCGCTGGTCATGGCGTTGTTCGCGATTTTCGTGACATTCCGGATGATGGGGCGCAACTACGACGCGGCCGTGCTGGCGGCAGGGCACTGCGGTTTCGGATTGGGTGCGACGCCGACGGCGATCGCCAATATGCAGGCAGTGACGCAGCGTTATGGGCCGTCGCAGATTGCCTTTCTGGTGGTGCCGATGGTCGGAGCGTTTTTCATCGATATCATTAATGTCGTCGTGATCAAGCTCTACCTGGCCTTACCGTTCTTCGCTGCTGTCTGAGTCCGAATCGGCTTGGCACTGACGCACAAAAAATGCCCGTATCCTGCGATACGGGCATTTTTTTACTTCGAAAAGGCGCTTAGATGGTCAGCGTCCAGTCGTAGTCGACGATCAGCGGTGCGTGCTGCGAGAACCGTGGCTGACGCGGCAGGCGAGCACTGCGCACGAAGCGCCGCAGGCCCGGGGTCAGGATCTGGTAGTCAAAACGCCAGCCCAGATTGAGCATCTCGGCCTGTTCGTTGTCCGGCCACCAGCTGTACTGGTCGCCTTCGCGGCTGACTTCGCGCAGGGCATCGACATAGCCCATGTTGCCGACAATCTCGTCCATCCAGGCGCGTTCTGGCGCCAGGAAGCCCGGGGATTGCTGGCTGTCGCGCCAGTTCTTGATGTCGAGCTTCTGCTGCGCCACGTACAGCGAGCCACAATAAATGTACTCGCGACGTTTGCGCCGCTGTTTGTCCAGGTACTTGCCGAAGTCGTCCATGAGCTTGAACTTCTGGTTCAAGTCCTCATCGCCGTTCATCCCCGAAGGAAGCAGCAAGGTGGCAATACTGACTTTGTCGAAATCTGCTTGCAGGTAGCGCCCGTAGCGGTCGGCCGTCTCGAAACCGAGACCGCTGATGACAGCCTTCGGTTGCAACCGCGAATACAAAGCCACGCCGCCTTGGGCAGGGACTTCAGCATCGCAGGCATAAAGGAAGTAGCCATCCAGTTGGAAGGCTGGGTCATCCAGTTCAAAGGCGGAGGCACGGGTGTCCTGCAGGCAGATGACGTCGGCATTCTGTGCTTGCAGCCAACTGAGCAAACCACGCTCGACTGCAGCCTGAATACCATTGACGTTCACACTGATGATCCGCATAAATGGCCCCAAAAATCGCGTGCGTGTATGATACACGGCGTCAAGCTAATTAGCTAAATCCGTGGTATTTGGGGTTTTTTTCATGCAAGCGTATCAGCGCGATTTCATTCGTTTTGCCATCGATCGCGGCGTTTTGCGCTTCGGTGAGTTCACCCTGAAGTCCGGGCGCACCAGTCCTTACTTCTTCAATGCCGGCCTGTTCAACTCGGGTTCGGCCCTGGCGCAGCTGGGGCGTTTCTACGCGGCAGCCATCGCTGAGAGCGGCATTCCCTTCGACGTTCTGTTCGGCCCGGCCTACAAAGGCATCCCGTTGGCGGCAACCACCGCTGTGGCACTGGCCGAGCACCACGACCGTGATCTGCCGTGGTGCTTCAACCGCAAGGAAGCCAAGGCCCACGGCGAGGGCGGTAGTCTGGTCGGCGCGCCACTGACTGGCGATGTGCTGATCATTGATGACGTAATCACGGCCGGTACAGCAATCCGCGAAGTGATGCAGATCATCGCTTCCCAGGACGGTGCCAAGGCTGCGGGCGTGCTGATTGCGCTGAACCGTCAGGAACGTGGCAACGGTGAATTGTCGGCCATTCAAGAAGTCGAGCGTGATTTCGGTATCCCGGTGATCAGCATTGTTTCGCTGAATCAGGTGCTGGAATTCCTTGCCGATGATCCGCAGCTCAAGCAACACCTGCCCGCCGTGGAAGCCTATCGCGCCCAGTTCGGCGTTTAACCGCAGAGCACTGTGGGAGCGAGCCTGCTCGCGAAGAGGGCTTCACATTTAACATTGATGTGATGCAGAGACCGCTTTCGCGAGCAGGCTCGCTCTCACAGGGAATGTGGTGCAAAAAAAGACCCCGCTCAGCCAGGCTGAGCGGGGTCTTTTGGTTTACGTCAGCGCTTATGGGCGCTTGCGATTGCTGATCAGCGTGCCCACACCGGTGTCGGTGAAGATTTCCAGCAGGATCGCGTTCGGCACGCGACCGTCGATGATCAGCGAGCTGCCCACGCCGCCCTGAACCGCTTCCAGTGCGCAACGAATCTTCGGCAGCATACCGCCGTAGATAGTGCCGTCGGCGATCAGGTCGTCGACCTGCTGCGTGCTCAGGCCGGTCAACACGGTGCCCGACTTGTCCATCAGGCCGGCAATATTGGTCAGCAACATCAGCTTCTCGGCTTTCAGTGCCTCGGCGACTTTACCGGCCACCAGATCCGCGTTGATGTTGTACGACTCGCCGTTCTCACCCACGCCGATCGGCGCGATCACCGGGATGAAGTTGCCTTTGACCAGCAGGTTCAGCAGTTCGGTATTGATCCCGACCACTTCGCCGACCTGACCGATGTCGATGATTTCCGGTTGAGTCATCTCCGGCGTCTGACGGGTGACGGTGAGCTTCTTCGCACGAATCAGCCCGGCGTCTTTACCGGTCAGGCCGATGGCGCTGCCGCCGTGACGGTTGATCAGGTTGACGATGCTTTTGTTGACCTGGCCGCCAAGGACCATTTCCACCACATCCATGGTCGCGGCGTCGGTGACGCGCATGCCATCGACGAAGTGGCTTTCGATCGACAGACGCTTGAGCAGATCGCCGATCTGCGGGCCGCCACCGTGAACCACGACCGGGTTGATGCCCACGGCTTTCATCAAGACGATGTCGCGCGCAAAGCCGGTTTTCAGCTCCTCGCTTTCCATCGCGTTGCCGCCGTATTTGATCACCAGGGTCTTGCCGACATAACGTCGGATGTAAGGCAACGCTTCGGACAGGACCTGGGCGGTATGGGCGGCGGCTTCGCGTTCGAGGGTCATTCAGGGCTCCGGGTGGATCAGAACGGTAGTTGGAGATCAGGTGCAACGCGTTTCAGTTGGGCGTGGAACACATCCTTGATGCGTTGCAATTCAGCCTCGTCATCGGCCTCGAAGCGCAGCACCAGCACCGGTGTGGTGTTGGACGCGCGCACCAGGCCCCAGCCTTTGGCGTAATCGACTCGCACGCCGTCGATGGTGGTCAGGTCAGCGCCTGCGCCCCACTGTGCGTCGTGCAGTGCATCAATGATGCTGAATTTGCTCTCTTCGGTCACATGGATATTGATTTCCGGCGTAGAAATATCGTTCGGGAACGTCGCAAACAGCTCTTCCGCGGTGGATTTTTCCTTGCTGAGGATCTCCAGCAGCCGTGCGGCGCTGTAGATGCCGTCGTCAAAACCGAACCAGCGCTCCTTGAAGAAGATGTGCCCGCTCATTTCCCCGGCCAATAGCGCACCGGATTGTTTCATTTTCTTTTTGATCAACGAATGACCGGTCTTCCACATTAGCGGACGACCACCGTATTCCTTGATCAGCGGCACCAGGCGACGGGTGCATTTGACGTCGAAGATGATTTCCGCGTCCGGGTTGCGCGCGACCACGTCACGGGCGAACAGCATCAGCAGGCGGTCGGGATAAACGATGCTGCCGGTGTTGGTCACCACGCCGACGCGGTCGCCGTCGCCGTCGAAAGCCAGGCCGATATCGGCGTTGGTTTCCTTGACCTTGGCGATCAGGTCGACGAGGTTCTCAGGCTTGCCCGGATCCGGGTGGTGGTTGGGGAAGTTGCCATCGACCTCGCAGAACAGCGGGATGACTTCGCAATTCAGCGCTTCGATCAGTTGTGGGGCGATCACACCGGCCGCGCCGTTGCCGCAGTCGACCACGACCTTCATGCGCCGTGCCAGTTTGATGTCCTGGATGATTTCGGTGTTGTAGCGGTCGAGGATCTCGACCTGAGTGACACTGCCGGTGCCGCTGCTCAAGTTGTTGCTCTTGAGGCGCTCGTGCAGGGCCTGGATCTGTTCGTTGGCGAGGGTGTCGCCGGCGATGACGATCTTGAAACCGTTGTAGTTCGACGGGTTGTGGCTGCCGGTGAGCATCACCCCGGATTTGCCGGCCAGGACGTTGGCGGCGTAGTACAGCGCGGGCGTTGGCACCAGGCCGACATCGCTGACGTGGCAGCCGCTTTCGGCGATGCCGCGAATCAGTTCTGCAACCAGCTCCGGGCCGGACAGGCGGCCGTCGCGACCGACGGAAACGTTCGGTTCACCTTGGGCCAGGCTCTGCGAACCGATGGCGCGGCCGATCCAGTAAGCGGTTTCGGCATTGAGGAATTCCGGCACGGTGCCGCGAATGTCATAGGCGCGGAAAATGCTGTCGGGCAGCTTCGGGGCGATCTTGGCTGGGGTGCTCATCTACGGAAATGCTCCATCTCGAAAGTGGCGGGACAGACCGACGAATCGTTCGACGGCAGGCTCAAACTGAAGGGTATGACGGCGTTTTCCACGGAGAGTTCGTGGTATGAAAGGGCCATGACGCCTCGGCGGGCGTGGCTTTCGGCCGGCAAAACCTTGATTTTCGGTGTTAAACCTTTCAGCTGATCTGCTGAAACTTCCCCCTGTAGGAGCTGCCGCAGGCTGCGATCTATTGATCTTGATCTTAAAAATCAAAAGATCGCAGCCTGCGGCAGCTCTTACAGAAGATGACTCCGGTTACTTGGTGCCGGTGTGGCCAAATCCGCCGGTGCCGCGTTCGGTTTCGACGAACTCTTCAACCATTTCGAAATGCGCCTGTACCACCGGTACCAGCACCAGTTGCGCCAGACGTTCGCCGACGGTCATGGTGAAATCGGTCTGGCCACGGTTCCAGCAGGACACCATCAACGGGCCCTGGTAATCGGAGTCGATCAAACCGACGAGGTTGCCCAGCACGATGCCGTGCTTATGGCCCATGCCCGAGCGCGGCAGGATCAGCGCGGCGAGGTTCGGGTCGCCGATGTAAACCGACAGACCGGTGGGGATCAGCACGGTTTCACCCGGCTTGATCACGATGTCCTGATCCAGCATGGCGCGCAGGTCGAGGCCGGCGGAACCCGGGGTGGCGTATTGCGGCAGCGGGAAATCGGTACCGATGCGTGGGTCGAGGATCTTGGCTTGCAAAGCGTGCATGTAAATTAAACCTGGTTCAGACGTTCGGCGATAAAGGTGACCAGTTGGCGAGCGATCTTGCTCTTGCTGGTCTGGGCGAAAACCGTGGCGTGCAGCGCACGGTCAATCACGCTGCAGGCGTTTTCTTCGCTGTTGAAACCGATGCTCGGGTTGGCGACGTCGTTGGCGACGATCAAATCGAGATTCTTGTCCTTCAGCTTGCGTGCAGCGTAGTCGAGCAGGTGTTCGGTCTCGGCGGCGAAGCCGACACTGAACGGACGGTCTGGACGGGTCGCGATGGTGGCCAGGATGTCCGGGTTACGCACCATTTGCAGGACGAAGCCGTCACCGCTCGTAGGATCTTTCTTGAGTTTTTGCGGGGCGACGACTTCCGGGCGGTAGTCCGCAACGGCCGCCGAGGCGATGAACACGTCGCACGGGATCGCCGACTCACAGGCCGCGAGCATGTCGCGGGCGCTGACCACGTCGATGCGCGTGACGCGATCCGGCGTCGGGAGGTGCACCGGGCCGCTGATCAGCGTGACGCGGGCGCCGGCCTCAACTGCGGCTTCAGCGAGTGCGAAGCCCATTTTGCCGGAGCTGTGGTTGGTGATGTAGCGAACCGGGTCGATGTTTTCCTGAGTCGGGCCGGCGGTGATGACGACGTGTTTGCCGGTCAGCGCCTGGCGCTGGAAGCAGTCCGCCGCGCATTGTGCGAGGTCGGTGGCCTCCATCATGCGGCCCATGCCGACGTCGCCGCAGGCCTGGCTACCCGAGGCCGGGCCGAAGGTCTTCAGGCCACGGCTTTCCAGGAGTTGCAGGTTGGCCTGGGTCGCCGGATCACGCCACATCGCCTGATTCATTGCCGGCGCGACTGCCACAACGGCGTCGGTGGCCAGCACCAGGGTGGTCAGCAAATCGTTGGCGATGCCTTGGGCCAGGCGGGCGATCAGGTCGGCAGTGGCCGGGGCGATCAGTACCAGATCGGCCCATTTCGCCAGCTCGATGTGGCCCATCGCGGCTTCGGCAGCCGGGTCGAGCAAGTCGAGGTGGACCGGGTGGCCGGACAGCGCTTGCATGGTCAGCGGGGTGATGAACTCGGCGCCGCCATGGGTCATGACCACGCGTACTTCGGCACCCTGATCGATCAGGCGACGAACCAGATCGGCGCTCTTGTAGGCCGCGATGCCGCCGCCGACGCCGAGCACGATGCGTTTCCGATACAGCCGCTGCATAGGTCTGCCTTTCATTTCGTGGGTGACATACGTGGCGAAACCCCCTCCCCAGGGTGAATTCGCCCGCAAAAAAGATGGGCTACGATATCACAGCGACCGCTACGGAACAGCGGCGCCCACAGACAGGGAAGTGCTATGAGTATTCGCGATTGGCCTGCGGCGGAACGTCCGCGGGAAAGGTTGTTGGAACACGGGGCAGCGAGCCTTTCAGACGCTGAGTTGCTGGCGATTTTTCTGCGCACCGGATTGCCCGGACTAAGTGCTGTGGATCTGGCGCGCAATCTGTTGACTCAATTCGGCAGCCTGCGTTTGCTGCTTGAGGCCGATCAGGACGAATTCAGCAAACAATTGGGGCTCGGGCCGGCGAAGTTTGCGCAACTGCAAGCTGCTCAGGAAATGAACAGGCGGCATCTGGCTGAGAAATCACGGCAGAAACCAGCCTTGGAAAACCCTCAGGTCGTTCGCGATTATCTGAAATCGATGCTTCGTCACGAACCGCATGAGGTGTTTGGTTGCCTGTTTCTCGACTCCAAACATCAAGTACTGAATTTCGAGATACTGTTTCGCGGCTCAATCGACAACACCAGCGTGCATCCACGCGAGGTTGTTAAGCGATGTTTGGCCAATAACGCCGCTGCGTTGATCCTGTGCCACAACCATCCATCGGGGAACACTGACCCCAGTCAGGCAGATCGGCTGCTGACCAAACGCCTGCAAAAGGCGCTGGAGCTGATTGACGTGCGGGTACTCGATCACTTCATCGTTGGTGATGGTGAGCCGTTGTCGATGGCGGAGTGTGGCTGGATGTAGTTCTCAGGGACAAACGCTAAACCCCTGTAGGAGTGAGCCTGCTCGCGATAGCAATTTTCCAGTCACCGAATGGGTTGACTGAAATGACGCCATCGCGAGCAGGCTCACTCCTACAGGTGATGTGCCGGGCAGGTTATTTCAAGTTTACCTTCGAATAGTCCTGGCGGCCAAAAGGGCTTACCGAGTAACCCTGCACGTCCTTACGTGTCAGCGCATAAGCGGTCGGATGCGCCAGCGGCAGCCACAACGCCTGCTGTTGAATCTGCGCCTGCGCCTGCTCATACAACTTGGTCCGGACGCCTTGTTCGCTGGTGGTCTTGCCGGCGCTGATCAGCTTGTCCAGATCGGCATTGCAGTAGCGCGCAAAGTTGGTGCCCGATTTGACTGCGGCGCAGGAAAACTGCGGCGTGAGGAAGTTGTCCGGGTCGCCGTTGTCGCCGGCCCAGCCCATGAACAGCAGGTCATGCTCGCCCGCCTTGGCGCGGCGAATCAGTTCGCCCCACTCGATCACGCGGATTTCCGCCTGAATGCCGATTTCCGCCAGATCCGACTGCAGCATCTGCGCACCCAGGCTTGGGTTCGGATTCAGCAGGCTGCCGGAAGGACGCGTCCAGATGGTGGTCTGGAAACCGTCCTTCAACCCGGCCTTGGCCAGCAATGTCTTGGCTTTGGCGACATCGTGCGGGTAACCCGGCAGGTTCTTCGCATAACTCCAGGTGTTCGGTGGGTAAGGGCCATTGGCCGCTTCGGCGGTGTCTTCGAACACCGCCTTGATGTAGTTGGCCTTGTCGAAGGCGAGGTTGATGGCCTGACGCACCTCTGGCTTGTCCAGCGGGGGATGCTGGCTGTTGATGCCAACGAAAGCGGTCATGAACGCGTCAGTCTTTTCTACTTTCAGTGTCGGCTCTTTCAGCGCGGCCTGTACGTCCAACGGTTTTGGCGACAGGGCGATCTGGCATTCGTTGCGCCGCAGCTTTTGCAGGCGCACGTTGGCGTCCGGGGTGATGGCGAAGATCAACGGGTCTACCGAAGGCTTGCCGCCGAAGTAATCCGGGTTGGCCTTGTAGCGAATCGCCGCGTCTTTCTGGAAGCGATTGAACACAAACGGGCCGGTACCTATCGGCTGGCTGTTGAGCTTGTCCGTGGCGTTGGCCTTCATCAATTTGTCGGCGTATTCGGCGGAGTAGATCGAGGCGAAGCCCATGCTCAGGGTCGCCAGGAAGGTCGAGTCCGGGTGATCAAGAGTGAAGCGCACAGTCAGCGGATCGAGCGCGTCGATCTTCTTGATTAACGCTGGCAACTGCATCGATTGCGCATGCGGGAAGCCGCTCTGGGCGACTTTGTGCCACGGGTTGGCCGGGTCGAGCATGCGGTCGAAGCTGAATTTGACGTCTTCTGCAGTCAGCTCACGGCTCGGCCTGAAGTAGTCAGTCGTATGAAACTTCACCTGCGGGTGTAGCTTGAAGACATACGTCAGGCCATCGGTGCTGACTTCCCAGCTGTCGGCCAGGCTCGGCACGACTTTGCCGCTGGCGGTGTCGAATTCAACCAGACGGTTCATCAGCACGTCGGCCGAGGCGTTGGTGGTGGTCAGCGAGTTGTACTGCACCACGTCGAAACCCTCAGGGCTGGCCTCGGTGCAGACGCTCAGCGCGGCGGCCTGGGCCAGGGGGCTCAGCAGGAGCGGGGCGAGCAACAGGGGTAGGGCAGCGAGGCGCATGGTCGGTTTCCTTTTACAGATCGAAGGCCCATCTGCAAGTGCAGTCTGGAAAAGGCCTACCCTAGAGGTCTGGATTACAAATGACTATCCCCTTTTTGCATTTTCGGGGCACAGTGATGGCGGTTTTTCAGACCGCGGTGCGCGGTAAAAAGTCTGAATCGCCCGTAGGGACGATTTTCTGCGACGAGTGGTAAAAATCGATGCCAGCCTTTATCCAAGGCGTTCGCAGGCTGAAAAAGCGCCTTTTTGTGGATTGTTTGCACACCGAATGTTGTTGCTCCGAAGTCTTTCTGGTATAAAGCAGCGCTCTTTTCTAGGGGCCCGGTTCCTTCACTGTAGGTGTAGCCGGTAAGACCTCTAAAGAAACGCGGCGCCTGGCGCCAAATGACTGAGAGATTAAGCGGCCAACCCATGCCGGGTTGGGCATGTGGTTTTAGAGGGCTGAGGCATGTCGAGAGTATGTCAAGTTACCGGTAAGGGTCCGGTGACTGGGAATAACATTTCCCACGCAAACAACAAAACCCGTCGTCGTTTCCTGCCGAACCTGCAGCATCACCGCTTCTGGGTTGAAGAAGAGAAACGTTTTGTGCGTCTGCGCGTATCTGCCAAAGGCATGCGTATCATCGACAAGCGTGGCATCACTGTCGTGCTCGCCGAACTTCGCCGCGATGGCAAGATTTAAGGGAGCTAATCATGCGTGAATTGATTCGTTTGATCTCGAGCGCCGGTACTGGTCACTTCTACACTACCGACAAGAACAAGCGTACTACCCCGGACAAAATCGAGATCAAGAAATATGATCCGGTTGTTCGCAAGCACGTGATCTACAAGGAAGGCAAAATCAAGTAATTGATTTTTCCCGACTTACGAAAAAGGCCCGTATCTCACGATACGGGCCTTTTTTGTGGTCTCGATTTTTGTGTCGCCTGTCCTGACGCCTTCGCGAGCAAGCTCGCTCCCACCATGGAATGCGGTCAATTGTAGGAGTGAGCCTGCTCGCGATAGGGCCGGATCAGCCAGCGAAAATCCTCAAGCCTTCTGTTCAAAGATCACATAGATCTTGCGGCAAGCTTCGAGCACTTCCCAAGTGCCCCGAAACCCTGCCGGAATCACAAACCGGTCGCCAACGCGCAACGTCTTGGCATTGCCCTCGCCGTCACGCAGCACCGACACGCCCTGTAAAATCTCGCAGTATTCATGCTCGGTGTAATTCACCGTCCACTGACCCACCGCACCTTCCCATACGCCAACGCCCATCTGCCCACACGGGCTGTCGTATTGATGAAACACCGCTTGCTCAGGATCACCCTTCAGTACTTTCGCCGGGTCCGGGCGATAGCGTTCGGCTTCGCTGCTGGTCAGGCTGATGTCGACGACGTTCTGGATGTTCATTGTTGTTATCCCCCGTAAATACGGCGCGATTGGCTGGAAAGGGCCAAAGTCTATGTTGATTAAAATCAACACCGCAAGGCCGTATGACCACCTTATGTCAAATATATTGAAACAACCCCGGCCGCTGGTTTAGGGTGGCGGGTGCCTCTGGCCGAAAAACCGGCTGGCCGGGCAGAATTCCTGAGGACGCTGGCGAAGATCGCGCGGCGCTCGTATTCAACAAGCGGAGGACACTCGAAATGACCACCCTGACTCGTGCCGACTGGGAACAACGCGCCCGCGACCTGAAAATCGAAGGCCGCGCCTACCTCAATGGCGAATACACCGACGCCGTCTCCGGCGAGACCTTCGAGTGCATCAGTCCGGTCGATGGCCGTCTGCTTGGCAAGATCGCCAGCTGTGACGCCGCCGACGCCCAGCGCGCCGTGGAAAACGCCCGCGCTACTTTCAATTCCGGCGTCTGGTCGCGCCTGGCGCCGACCAAACGCAAAGCCACCATGATTCGTTTTGCCGGCCTGCTTAAGCAGCACGCCGAAGAACTGGCCCTGCTCGAAACCCTCGACATGGGCAAGCCGATCAGCGATTCGCTGTACATCGACGTTCCGGGTGCGGCGCAAGCGCTGAGCTGGAGCGGTGAAGCGATCGACAAGATCTACGACGAAGTCGCCGCTACGCCGCACGACCAGCTGGGTCTGGTAACCCGCGAGCCGGTAGGCGTGGTCGGCGCCATCGTGCCGTGGAACTTCCCGCTGATGATGGCCTGCTGGAAACTCGGCCCGGCGCTGTCGACCGGTAACTCGGTGATCCTCAAGCCATCGGAAAAATCCCCGCTGACCGCCATCCGTATCGCTGCGCTGGCTGTTGAAGCCGGTATTCCGAAAGGCGTGCTCAACGTGCTGCCGGGCTACGGTCACACCGTCGGCAAGGCGCTGGCCCTGCACAACGATGTCGACACGCTGGTGTTCACCGGTTCGACCAAAATCGCCAAGCAACTGATGATCTACTCCGGCGAATCGAACATGAAACGCGTCTGGCTGGAAGCCGGCGGCAAGAGCCCGAACATCGTCTTTGCCGATGCGCCGGATCTGCAAGCCGCTGCCGAATCCGCTGCCAGCGCCATCGCCTTCAACCAGGGCGAAGTCTGCACCGCCGGTTCGCGTCTACTGGTCGAGCGTTCGATCAAGGACACATTCCTGCCGATGGTGATCGAGGCACTGAAAGCCTGGAAGCCGGGCAACCCGCTGGATCCGGCCACCAACGTCGGTGCATTGGTCGACACTCAGCAGATGAATACTGTGCTGTCGTACATCGAATCCGGTCACACCGATGGCGCCAAACTGGTCGCCGGCGGCAAGCGCATTCTTCAGGAAACCGGCGGCACTTATGTTGAGCCAACGATCTTCGATGGCGTGAGCAACGCGATGAAGATCGCTCAGGAAGAGATCTTCGGCCCGGTGCTGTCGGTCATCGCTTTCGATACGGCTGAAGAAGCGATCCAGATCGCCAACGACACGCCGTATGGCCTGGCCGCTGCGGTATGGACCCAGGACATCTCCAAGGCGCATCTGACCGCCAAGGCACTGCGGGCCGGCAGCGTGTGGGTTAACCAGTACGATGGTGGTGATATGACCGCACCATTCGGCGGCTTCAAACAGTCGGGTAACGGTCGCGACAAATCGCTGCACGCGTTCGACAAGTACACCGAGCTGAAAGCGACGTGGATCAAGCTGTAAGCCGTTAGGAGGGTCTGTTCGCAAGAGCAGATCCTCCAGACGAGGCAGATCCCTGTGGGAGCGAGCCTGCTCGCGAAAGCGGTGTATCAGTCAGCAGATCTGCTGAATGTGAAACCGTATTCGTGAGCAAGCTCGCTCCCACATTGGTTTTGTGGTGCACATAAAAATAATCCACAGGAGCGTGGAACATGCGGTGGGCGACGTATTTCGCCGTGTTGGCGTCTGTCTTGAGTGTCGGCCTGGCCCTGGGGGTCAGCATGCCGTTGGTGTCGTTGCGCCTCGAAGGTTGGGGCTACGGCTCCTTTGCCATCGGCGTGATGGCGGCGATGCCGGCGATTGGCGTGTTGTTGGGCGCGAAGATTTCCAGCCATCTGGCGGCACGTTTCGGCACGGCGAACCTGATGCGCCTGTGCCTGTGGGCCGGTGCGCTGTCGATCGGTCTGTTGGCGTTGCTGCCGAGCTACCCGATCTGGCTGGTGCTACGGCTGATGATCGGGGTGATCCTGACCATCGTGTTCATCCTCGGCGAGAGCTGGATCAATCAACTGGTGGTCGAGAACTGGCGCGGGCGGCTGGTGGCGCTGTATGGCAGCAGCTATGCGTTGAGCCAACTGTCGGGTCCGTTGCTGTTGGGCGCGCTGGGTACCGAGCATGATTATGGTTTCTGGGTCGGTGTCGCTTTGCTGTTGCTGTCGCCATTGCTTTTGCTGGGCCGCAGCGGTGCTCCGAGCAGTGAAGCCAGCAGCGTAACGTTCAAGGAGTTGTGGGGCTTCGCCCGTGAGTTGCCGGCGATTGCCTGGGCGGTGTCGTTGTTCGCCGCATTCGAGGCGATGATCCTGACGTTACTGCCGGTGTATTGCCTGCAACAGGGCTTCACTGCCGAGATTGCGCTGGCGATGGTCAGCACGGTGGTGGTGGGTGATGCGCTGCTGCAACTGCCGATTGGTGCGCTGGCCGATTATCTGTCGCGGCGCACCCTGTTCACTGGGTGCGCAGTGATCCTGATGCTGTCGAGCCTGGCGATTCCAATGTTGATCGACACGCTGTTGATCTGGCCGCTGTGGGTGCTGTTCGGTGCCAGCGCCGGCGGGCTGTTTACCCTGTCACTGATCCTGATTGGCGAGCGTTATCGTGACGATGCACTGGTGCGGGCCAATGCACATATTGCGCAGCTGTGGGGGGTTGGCTGTCTGATCGGGCCTCTGATGGCGGGGGCGGGCAGTCAGTGGATCAGCGGACATGCGTTGCCGCTGCTGATGGCGGTTGGGGCGTTTGGACTGGTGATTCTGCTGATGCGGCAAGGTGCATTCGGTACGGTGCAAACGGCTTAAGGTCAAAAGATCGCAGCCTGCGGCAGCTCTTGCAGGGGGAATGCATTTCAACTGTAGGAGCTGCCGCAGGCTGCGATCTTTGCTTTTTAAAGCATCCGCTCAAGGCCGACAGTGGTGCTGAACCATGCGTTGAAGCGCCGCCACCAGCTCCCCGGTTCCTTGGTCAGCGTGTGCAGCTGGCCGTTGTCTTCGGTCACCCAAATGATCTGGCCATCCTGCAATTTCGCTTGGTAACTCAGCGCCGGCGCCATCCCCTGCAAGGCCAGCTCACGCACATGCTCGGCCAACTCCGGACTGTCGACCAAGACCCCGACCTCGGTGTTCCACAACACCGAGCGCGGGTCGAAGTTGAACGAGCCGATAAACGACTTCTGCCGATCAAAGATCATCGCTTTGCTGTGCAAGCTTGAATCAGAGCCGCGAAACGATTTGCTGTAAAACACATGCGGGCCACTGCCGTAGTTATCCCCAGGCTGACGGCGCAGTTCATACAGTTTCACGCCATGCTCCAGCAACGCTTTGCGATACGGCGCATAGCCGCCGTGCACCGCTGGCACATCGGTGGCTTCCAGCGAGTTGGTCAGAAGGCTTACCGAGACGCCGGCATCGGCACGACCGGTCAGGTAGACCAGTCCCGGCTGGCCCGGAACGAAATAGGCCGAGATCATCACCAGTTCTTTGCTGACGTTTTTCAACTCCGGGCCCAACTGCGTGGTCAGCAGCAATTGCGGATCCGGTTCAGCCTTGGCCAGCACCTTGCTCGGCGCGTCCCACAGCGCCTGATTCCATGCCCAGATCAGCTCTTTGCGCCAGATATCCATGCGCGGCGCAGTCTTGAATGTCATCAACTGCTGGTACAGCGCGTGATTCTGTTTGCGGGTTTCCTCCAGCGATTCTTCCAGACGTGTGCGGGTGTTCTGCAGGTCCTTGGCGGTAGGTCGGCTGGAGAGAAATTCGTCGATCGGTTTGCTCAGGGCGCTGTTCCAGTACTGGTCGAAACTGTGCCCGAGCTGCTCGGCCACCGGCCCGACACTGAGCATGTCGATGTCGGTGAAATTCAGGTTTGGCTCGGCGTCGAAATATTCGTCACCGAGATTGCGCCCGCCGACGATGGCCACACTGTTGTCCGCCAGCCACAGCTTGTTGTGCATGCGCCGGTGTTGCAGCGACAGGTTGAACAAGCGGCCCGCCGCGCGGGTGACGCCGGTGCTGCGGCCCAGATGCAGCGGGTTGAACAGGCGGATCTGGATCTGCGGATGCGCCGCCAGCGTGGCGATGATCTGGTCCAGACCGTCGCTGGTGGTGTCGTCGAGCAGAATGCGCACGCGCACGCCGCGATCGGCAGCCTTGAGCAGTTCCTCCACCAGCATTCGCGTGCTGATGCCGTCATGGACGATGTAGTACTGCAGATCGAGACTGGTCTGGGCGTTGCGAATCAGCTCGGCGCGGGCGGTGAACGCCTCGCTGCTGTTGGACAGCAGGCGAAAACCCGAGCGGCCCTGATAGGGCGCCGCTTGCGCCTGAATCGAACGGCCGAAGCTGGAATCAGCTGCCGGTAACGCCTGACTTGGCTCGCGCGGGACATCGAGACTGGCACAGCCGCTCAGGAACGAGGCGAGTAACAGCAAAGCGAGTAGGGGCTGTCTGAAGCTCACGTAGGATCATTCCGGTTGGCGGCAAGGGTCGGCATATGGACGCGGTTCTCTGGAAAAAGGTCAGTCGGCTTCCGCCAGCAATCTGACAGCGGTCGCGCCGACCTTGCGCACCGCCTCTTCGATCTGCGCTGTCGGTTTGGCAGCGTAGTTCATCCGCAGGCAATTGCGGTACTTGCCTGAGGCGGAAAAGATACTGCCGACGGCAATCTGTACGCCTTGGTCGTGCAACTCACGATTCAGTTTCAAGGTGTCGAAACCTTCCGGCAATTCGACCCACAACATGAAGCTGCCTTGCGGCCGGCTGGCGCGGGTACCTGCCGGGAAATAGCGGGTCACCCAATCGATCATCAGGTCGCGGCTGCGTTGGTATTGCGTGCGCATGCGCCGCAAATGCGGTTCGAAATGGCCAGCCTTGAGAAATTCGGCAATAGCGATCTGCGGTTGCGGCGCGGTCGAGCCGGTGCTGATGTATTTCATGTGCAACACCCGTTCAAGGTATCGACCCGGCGCGACCCAGCCAATGCGCAGCCCCGGCGCCAGGGTCTTGGAAAACGAACTGCACAACAGCACACGGCCGTCTTCGTCGAAGGATTTGATCGTGCGAGGGCGCGGGTAGGTGTAGGACAGTTCGCCATACACATCGTCCTCGATGATCGCTACGTCGAAGCGCTGCGCGAGGTTGAGGAGGGCGCGTTTGCGCGACTCCGGCATGATGTAGCCGAGCGGGTTATTGCAGTTGGGCGTGAGCTGGATGACCTTGATCGGCCATTGTTCCAGTGCCAGTTCCAGCGCTTCGAGGCTGATCCCGGTGAGCGGGTCGGTGGGAATTTCCAGGGCTTTCATGCCCAGGCCTTTGAGGGTCTGCATGGCGCCATGAAAGCTTGGCGAGTCCACCGCGACAATGTCGCCCGGTTCGCAGATCGCGTGGATGCTGGTAGACAGCGCTTCGTGGCAACCGGTGGTGATCACCAGATCGCTGGCGCTCAACTGGCAGCCGGAGTCGAGCATCAGTCGAGCGATCTGTTCGCGCAGTTCGAGAGTGCCGTGGATGTTGTCGTAATACAGACCGGGCATGTCCTGACGGCGGCTGATCCGCGCCAGCCCACGCAGCAAAGGCTTCATCGTCGGCGAGCTGATGTCCGGCATGCCACGACCCAGTTGCACGACATCCTTGCGCGGCACCGCGCGAATCAACTCCAGCACTTGATCCCACTGCGAAATCTCCACCGGGCGCTGCGCCGGACGGCCGACGGCGGGCAGCTCCGGCAGTTCGCGGCCGACCGGCACAAAGTAGCCGGACTTGGGTTTCGGCGTGGCCAGGCCGCTGTCTTCGAGCACGCGATAGGCCTGTTGCACCGTGCTCAGACTGACCCCGTGTTCGACGCTCAAGGCGCGCACCGATGGCAGCCGGTCCCCTGGGCGATAGAAGCCGTTTTCGATGCGCGTGCCGAGCAATTCGGCGAGGTTTACATAAAGGGTCATGGCGCTGCCTCGGTGCGGTGATTCGATAAACCAGTACAGATCTCGCAAAAATCGACAATTCAGTCGACAAAGCGGCAAATCTGTATGGAGTTAATACAGTGTCTTTGAATCTGTAATGGTTTTGCTCGCCCGCGCATCATGGAATCTCTGGCTACCCAAGTAAACAGGAGCATTGAAAATGAACGGCTTGAGCGATGTGCGGTTGACGTTACACGGTCAGGAACTGGCGGCAGGGCAGAAGGACAGTGCGCGCAATGAGATCATGCGCAATGCGCCGTCCGGCCTGAGTCGCTGGAGTCTGTTGTGGCATCGTCTGCACACGCGCAAGGCGTTGCTGGCGCTGACGGCGGATCAGCTCAAGGACATCGGGCTGACGCGTGAGCAAGCGCAGGAGGAGGGGTTGAAGCCTTTCTGGCGGATCTGAGATCTGTATGGTCGTTTTGGGCCTCATCGCGAGCAGGCTCACTCCTACAGGGGAACGCATTTCAACTGTAGGAGTGAGCCTGCTCGCGATTGGACCTTCAAATTCACTGCAAAACCATCAGACCAACTCTTTCATCCGATGCCACAACATCCCCAACGCCAACAGCGGCGAACGCAAATGTTTGCCGCCCGGGAAGGTGATGTGCGGCACCTTGGCGAACAGATCAAAGCCACCGCTGTGCTGCCCGCTGATCGCCTCGGCGAGCAATTTGCCCGCCAGGTGCGTGGCATTCACCCCGTGCCCGGAGTACGCCTGTGCGTAATACACATTTGGTTGATCATTGAGCCGGCCAATCTGCGGCAACCGGTTCGCGCCGATGCCGATCATACCGCCCCACTGATAATCGATCTTCACGCCAGCCAGTTGCGGGAATACTTCCAGCATCTTCGGCTGCATATACGCCGCGATGTCTTTCGGGTCGCGTCCCGAGTAATGGCAGGCACCGCCGAACAGCAGGCGGCGATCCGCCGAGAGCCGGTAGTAATCCAGCGCCACACGCTGATCGCAGACCGCCATGTTTTGCGGCAGCAGGTTGTGCGCCTGCGCTTCGCTTAACGGCTCGGTGGCGATAATGTAGCTGCCGGCGGGCAGGACTTTGCCGCTGAGTTGCGGGTTCAGATCGTTGAGATAGGCATTGCAGCCCAGCACCAACGTCTTCGCGCGCACTGAGCCTTGCGCTGTATGCACCTTCACTTCAGGGCCGTAGTCGATACGGGTTACTGCCGAATGTTCGAACAGCTTCACGCCCAGTTGCTGCGCTGCTGCTGCTTCGCCCAAGGCCAGGTTCAGCGGATGCAGATGCCCGGAGCCCATGTCGATCAAGCCGCCGACATAGCGTTTGGAACCGACCACCGTGTGCATGTCGTGGGCTTGCAGCAAGCGGGTTTCGTAGCGATAGCCAAGGCCACGCAGTTCTTCGGCGTCTTCGGCAAAGCCTTCGAGGTCGGACGGTTTGTTGGCGAGGTCGCAATAGCCCCAGGTCAGGTCGCAGGCAATCTGAAAACGCTCGACGCGCTGGCGAACGATTTCCACTGCTTCCAGGCCCATCAGTTTCATCTCGCGCACGCCGTCGGCACCGATGACGTTGGTGAACTGATCGAGACCATGACCGACCCCGCGAATCAGCTGCCCGCCGTTGCGACCGCTGGCGCCCCAACCGATCTTGTGCGCTTCCAGCAACACCACGCTGAGGCCGCGTTCGGCCAGTTCCAGCGCCGTGTTCAATCCGGAAAAGCCGCCGCCGACCACACAGACGTCGGCCAGCACGTCACCTTGCAACACCGGGTGATCGGGCTGCGGCAGGCTGCTGGCGGCGTAGTAAGAGGCAACGTGGGGTTGGCTCGCGGAGGTGAAAGCGCGGGCAGTCATAGGCGTCATCCAACGGCTAAGTGTCGAGAAAATTTGACGGAGCATAAGCCGCACGCCCGAACGTGGGCAACATTGGTCGGCCTGCGGTGTCTGGATCTCGGCTTTTGCGGCACAATTGCCGCCTATTCCTCCTCGGTCATCGCTGCAATGAGCTGCAACAGCCAGAAAATCCGCACCTTGCGCCAGCAGATTCCCTCGTTCGAGTGCGTGCCCGGCTGTCACGATTGCTGCGGCCCGGTGACCACTTCGCCGGAAGAAATGGCCCGCCTGCCACGCAAGACCCGCGCCGAGCAAGATGCGGCGATGGAAGAGCTGAACTGTGTGCACCTGGGGCCGAACGGCTGCACGGTGTATGAAGAGCGGCCGTTGATTTGCCGTTTGTTCGGCACGACCAAGACCTTGCCTTGTCCGAATGAGCGGCGCCCGGTGGAGTTGATTCATCCGCGGGTGGAGAAGCAGATATTCGAGTACATGGCGGCGAATCGGCAGGTGTTGGTTTAACGCGTTCACTCGGAACCGATTCGACGCCATCGCGAGCAGGCTCGCTCGCACATTTGGAATGCGTTTCCCTGTGGGAGCGAGCCTGCTCGCGAATGGAGCGCCAGCGATCTTCAATCCGGAATAGGTAAGCTCAAGCTCTCCTTCACCTCTTCCATCACGATATAACTCTTCGACTCGCGCACATGCGGCAGCTTCAGCAGAATGTCACCGAGCAGCTTGCGGTACGAGGCCATCTCGGAAATCCGCGCTTTCACTAGATAGTCGAAATCCCCTGACACCAGATGACATTCCAGTACATGCGGCAATTTCAGCACCGCGCGTCGGAACTCCTCGAAAGTATCGCCGGATTTGTAGTCGAGGCTGATCTCGACGAACACCAGCAAGCTACCCTTCAAATGCTGCGGATTCAGCCGGGCGTTGTAGCCCATGATGATCCCTTCACGCTCCAGGCGCCGTACCCGTTCGGTGCAGGGCGTGGTGGAGAGGCCGACCTTTTCCCCAAGTTCGGTAAAGGAAATCCGCCCGTCCGCCTGCAGGATCCGCAAGATGTTGCGGTCGATCTTGTCCAGCTCACGTTTGGTCTGAGTGTTGGTACGCATAGGGGATGCGCCTCCGTGAAAAGGGTTTTTGCCGAGAATTGTCGCCAAATATAGGCGCTTATATAGTGAAAAGCACTGGCATTTCTTTTTTACACTGCGCCCATCATTGCTCTAACAACAGACGTACGCGGCCCTGCCGCGATGAGGGATACAAAAATGCGCGTAATGGTCTTGGGTAGCGGCGTCATCGGTACCGCCAGTGCTTACTATCTGGCCCGTGCCGGGTTTGAAGTGGTGGTGGTCGACCGGCAGCCAGCCGCGGCCATGGAGACCAGTTTCGCCAACGCTGGCCAGGTATCGCCGGGCTACGCCTCGCCGTGGGCCGCGCCGGGCGTGCCGCTGAAGGCGATCAAGTGGCTGTTGCAGCGCCACGCCCCTCTCGCGATAAAAGCCACCGCCGACATCGACCAGTACCTGTGGATGGCGCAGATGCTGCGCAACTGCACCGCCAGCCGTTACGCGGTGAACAAGGAGCGCATGGTGCGTCTGTCCGAGTACAGCCGCGACTGCCTCGATGAACTGCGTGCGGAAACCGGCATCGCCTACGAAGGCCGCAGCCTCGGCACGACTCAATTGTTCCGCACTCAGGCACAGCTTGATGGCGCCGCCAAAGACATCGCTGTGCTGAAAGAATCCGGCGTGCCGTTTGAAGTCCTCGACCGCGCCGGCATTGCCCGCGTAGAGCCGGCCCTGGCGGGTGTCACTGACATCCTCGCCGGCGCCCTGCGCCTGCCGAATGACCAGACCGGCGACTGCCAGATCTTCACCACGCGCCTCGCCGAAATGGCCGTGAAACTCGGTGTCGAATTCCGTTTCGGTCAGGACATCCAGAAACTCGACTACGCCGGTGATCGCATCAACGGTGTGTGGATCGACGGCAAGCTGGAAACCGCTGACCGCTACGTACTGGCGCTCGGCAGCTACTCGCCGCAACTGCTCAAGCCGCTGGGCATCAAGGCGCCGGTGTATCCGCTCAAGGGTTACTCGCTGACCGTGCCGATCACCAACCCGGCAATGGCCCCGACGTCGACTATTCTCGACGAGACCTACAAGGTCGCGATCACCCGTTTCGACAACCGCATCCGCGTTGGCGGCATGGCCGAGATCGCCGGTTTTGACCTGTCGCTGAACCCGCGCCGCCGCGAAACCCTGGAGATGATCGTCAACGACCTTTATCCTCAGGGCGGTAATCTGGCCGAGGCGAGCTTCTGGACCGGCCTGCGTCCGACCACCCCGGACGGCACCCCGATCGTTGGCGCTACGCCGTTCAAGAACCTGTTCCTCAACACCGGTCACGGCACGCTCGGTTGGACCATGGCGTGCGGTTCCGGTCGTTTGCTGGCCGATCTGATGGCGAAGAAAAAGCCACAGATCAGTGCCGAAGGCCTCGATATTTCCCGTTACGGCAACAAGACCCAGGAGTCCGCAAAACATGTCAATCCAGCGCCAGCTCACCAATGAGCGCATGAGTCAGATCGTCAGCCACAGCGGCACCGTGTATCTGGCCGGGCAGGTCGGCGACGACTTCGACGCCGGGATTGAGCAGCAGACCCGCGAGGTACTGGCCAATATCGAGCGCTTGCTCGATCTGGCTGGCACCGACAAACAGCATCTGCTGTCGGCGACCATCTACCTGAACGACATCGAAGCACACTTTGCCGGGATGAACTCGGTGTGGGACCAGTGGCTGCCCAAAGGCGCCGCCCCGGCCCGTGCCACCGTCGAAGCGAAAATGGCCAAACCGAGCATTCTGGTGGAAATTTCCATCGTCGCCGCGCTGCCGTAACCGTTGTAAAGATCCCTCTCCCGGCGCTGTTGGCGGTTCACGTCGTCAGTCGGCGCCGGTTTTTCTTCCCATGACCGCCTAGAAGTCTGCTGCCATGCGTCCTGCCCGTGCCCTGATCGACCTAGAAGCCCTGCGCCACAACTACCGAATTGCCCGCGAAGTCACTGGCGCCAAGGCGCTTGCGGTGATCAAGGCGGACGCCTACGGCCATGGCGCGGTGCGTTGCGCCCAGGCACTGGAAACCGAGGCCGACGGTTTTGCCGTCGCCTGCATCGAAGAAGCGCTGGAGTTGCGCGCGGCCGGCATCAAGGCCCCGGTGTTGTTGCTCGAAGGCATCTTCGAAGCCGATGAGCTAGCGATGATTGTCGAGCATGATTTCTGGACCGTGGTGCATTCGCTGTGGCAGCTCGAAGCGATTGAGCAGGCAACACTGAGCAAGCCGATCACCGTGTGGCTGAAGCTTGATTCGGGCATGCATCGCGTTGGTCTGCATCCGAAGGACTATCCGGCGGCCTATCAGCGTCTGCTGGCCAGCGGCAAAGTGGCGAAGATCGTGTTGATGAGCCACTTCGCCCGCGCCGATGAGCTGCACGCGCAGAGCAGCACCGAGCAAGTCGCGGTGTTTGAAGCGGCGCGTCAGGGCCTGGCGGCGGAAGTCAGCCTGCGTAACTCGCCGGCCGTGCTCGGTTGGCCGCAGATTCACAGCGACTGGGTGCGTCCGGGCATCATGCTCTACGGCGCGACCCCGTTCGAGGAGGCCAACGCCGTGGCTGATCGCCTGCAACCGGTGATGACCCTGGAGTCGAAAGTCATCTGCGTCCGTGAACTGTCCGCCGGTGAGCCGATCGGCTACGGTGCCAAATTCATCACCGACAAGCCGATGCGCGTCGGCGTGGTGGCGATGGGTTATGCCGATGGCTACCCGCGTCAGGCGCCGACCGGCACGCCGGTACTGGTGGCGGGTAAACGCAGTCGGATTCTCGGTCGCGTGTCGATGGACATGCTCTGCATCG
Organism: Pseudomonas sp. 29; assembly: GCF_002754355.1. NCBI lineage: Bacteria > Pseudomonadati > Pseudomonadota > Gammaproteobacteria > Pseudomonadales > Pseudomonadaceae > Pseudomonas > Pseudomonas sp. 29. Next base: position 2,676,446 of record NZ_PEEY01000001.1, on the reverse strand, counting down.
ACCTCACCGATGTGCCTGAAGCTGGCCTCGGTTCGAGCGTTGAGCTGTGGGGTAAAAACATCCTCGCCAGCGAAGTGGCGCAGTGGGCGGACACCATTCCGTACCAGATCTTCTGCAACCTGCGTCGGGTGCCAAGGCTCTATTCCGAGGGTTGACGCCGCTGCGGGGGCCAAGTGTTGTAAATACTGAACGCTGTCGCCATGATAACGCTCAATATTCTTACAACATCAGGAGGCTCCCGCCTTGGACGTCGGTGAACGACTGCAATCGATCCGCAAGCTCAAAGGGCTTTCCCAGCGTGAACTCGCCAAACGCGCGGGCGTCACCAACAGCACCATTTCGATGATCGAAAAGAACAGCGTCAGCCCTTCGATCAGTTCGCTGAGGAAGGTACTGGGCGGGATTCCCATGTCGATGGTCGAGTTCTTTTCCGAAGAAATCCTGCAGGAAGTCCCGACCCAGATCGTCTACAAGGCCAACGAGCTGATCGACATTTCCGACGGCGCCGTGACCATGAAACTGGTCGGCCGCGCGCACCCCAGCCGCGCCATCGCCTTCCTCAACGAAATCTACCCACCGGGTGCCGACACCGGCGAAGAAATGCTCACCCATGAAGGCGAAGAAACCGGGATTCTGGTGGAAGGTCGTCTGGAACTGGTGGTGGGTCTGGAAACTTTTATTCTCGAAGCCGGCGACAGCTACTACTTTGAAAGTACCAAGCCGCACCGTTTTCGTAATCCGTTCGACGCGCCTGCGCGACTAATCAGCGCAGCCACGCCGGCGAATTTTTAACAAAGAGGTGCCAAGCCATGGCGGCAAAGGCATCCGGACCGTTTATCTACCGTGCGGTATAACCCCTTCGACTATGGGGTTGTTTCAGTGTGGCGGGCTACCCGCTATACTTCCGCCCGCCTGCGAACCGTGGCCGCAGGCGTGAATAGCCACCATTGAGGGTGAACGCGTGAACCTAATTATGAAAATGCTGGCCGCACCAGCAACCGTACTGGCCCTCTGGGCTGTCAGCGCTCAAGCTGCGACGAATGACGACATTGCCAAACGCCTGGAGCCGGTTGGCCAGGTGTGTGTACAAGGTCAGGAATGCAAGGGGATGGAAGTTGCCGCTTCCGCAGGCGGCGGTGGCGGGGCGAAAACCCCGGATGAGGTGATTGCCAAGCATTGCAATGCTTGCCACGGTACCGGGTTGTTGGGCGCGCCGAAGATCGGTGACACCGCAGCGTGGAAAGAGCGTGCTGATCATCAGGGTGGTCTTGATGGCATCCTCGCCAAAGCCATCACCGGTATCAATTCGATGCCGCCGAAAGGCACCTGCGCCGATTGCTCGGATGATGAGTTGAAGGGCGCGATCCAGAAGATGTCTGGCCTGAAATAAGCCGCGTCTCTGGCGAAAAAAACCGTCTTCGGACGGTTTTTTTGTGTCTGCAGCATCACTGCATGCTTTTCGCGATAAAGGCACCGGAAGAATTAAGTACGGCTTTGTACACAGCATAAGCATCAGTATCTGCCGGAGTTATTGGTTCGGAGCGCCCTTCCGATATCTGTCTCAGATCACATCCCGGGATCGACATAATGAGAGGTGAGTGAGTGGCGATGATGAACTGTGCGCCCTTGCGTGCCAGCTCCATCATTCGGTTGATAAACACTAATTGCCTCAATGGGGATAACGACGCTTCCGGTTCATCGAGAACGTACAGTCCCTGGGCTTTGAATCGGTTTTGAAACAGCGCCTCCATTGCTTCACCGTGCGACATGCAATGCATATCCACGCCGCCGTAATAGGTCTTTATTTCGGGATCAAAGCTCCCCTCTGCATCAAGCTTGCGGATCGCAGTGTTCAAGTTATAGAAGGTTTCTGCTCTGTAGAAAAAAACGTCCTTCTCCCTTCGGTAGCCTTTTGAAAGCGTCAGGGTTTCGTACAGTTTCGAATGGGTGTTCTCAGTCGAGAAATTGAAGTTTTTCCCACCGCCTTCTGGATTGCATCCCAATTTGATGGCAAGTGCTTCAAGCAGGGTGGATTTTCCAGAACCGTTTTCTCCGATAAATACGGTAATTCTGTTATTGAATTGAAGCGGAAAAAGGCCGCGTAGAAAATGAGCCGCAACTCTGTCTGACTTAAGGCGTATCTGCTGAATGAATAAATCATTCATATTGGTGCCCCCTGAATACTCTACCGACGGATACCTTTACTCCAATCATTGTTATACCAAGTCTTATCGAACTCGTGCTGGCCATGGTAAAAATTCCGACGTAACCAAGATAAGCAATAAGACGCTCGCCGAATAACTCCGGCGTCGCAGTGGCGCTAAAAATGATGACTGATACTGTCCCGGCCGAGATAGCCATCTCCGGCCAGAAGCACTGAATTGCGTTGGCTTTTTGATATCTGTAACGTGCTTGTATTGTGTTGCTCAAACATCCATTGCTATTGCTGATAAGTGATTGAAAACTTTGCTCATCAATTGTGGGTGTGCTGAAAGTGCTGATTAACGATTCCTTGTACAGGTCTTCATTGCTCATTTCGTCTTTATACAGACTCTGGATTTGTGGTTTTGCAAATTTCAACTGCACACAAGTCAATGTCGTAATAAATATCAAGGGGATGAGAAAATAAGCGTTTTCACGAAGTAAGATATAGGCTGTGGCAAAGGTCAAAATACAAGATCCTGCCAGATGAATTAAGTCATGAAGGACTGAAGCAATTTTCTCGGCATCTTCTTTGATCATCGTCACGCGAGAGCTTAACGGGCGAGGTCTTTCATCATGCACAATGAAATTGATGAGTGAAAAGCGAGATTTCGCTTCCATGAGCGCCGCCATGGAGCTGCCCAGAGTTTGAGTCGCGAGTTTGGATAAAAAAATAGCGGTGAGAAGGAAATACAGATTAGTGCTGACAGCACCACTACTGAGAGCTGTAAGTCCCTCTGCCACGATCGAAGGTATTAGCAACTGACATGCAGCTGCTAAACTCAGGCATACTGTTGAAAACAAAAATAATGCCCCGTTTTTTCGCAAGCACATAAGCATAATTCAGCGCCTCCCGAGCTGTAGTTTATAGCTCAGAATTCGATTACGGCGATAAGAGGCCTCTCTGCTTGAGTAGTAAATGGATATAAGTGACATTGTTGGGCTGAGCACACGCTCAAGGTAGATGGCTGAGGCAAAGATAGCGCCTGTTGTCAAAGCGCTTTCACTTATTAAATGAGCGGATATCAAGAATAAAAAAACTATCGCTACCAAGTAACATGTGCCTGAAATTGATTCGAAAAAAGATGCCTTCAGGTTTGAACGAAAAGCGAGGCGCTCAATTTTTTTGATGTCCAGCTTGACTCTGTCGTTGTACGGTTTGGCATCGCATACATGCGCACAGATTGTCCCGATTATAACGGTGTTTTCTTGGACGTATTCTTCAAAAAGGGTGTCGCTCTTTCTCCGGGTTATAAAATATGCAGCTGAGGCATATAGCAGGCCGCTAAGGGGGGCGAGCACCAGAAGAGGATGATACTGAGCAGTTATAATCAGCGCGAAGATTATTATGCTGAAGTTGAGTGAGGTGTCAAAGAATACCGAATGGTATAGATATATCGAGCCGTCAACATCACGGTCGATAAGTTCGATCTGCTCACCTGGGTTTTCCCTATATGTGGTTGCCTTGCTTCGCAGGTGCGTTAGAATTGTCCTTTTCAGAATATATCTTGTCTTGGCAGCAGTCCTTTGTAGATAAATGTTGGCTGCTAGTTTCAAGGGGGGCGTCGCGATGATAAGAAGCGAAGCGCCTGCGAGTGCATATAAATATGAGCGGTCTTGGGATAGGTAAAAATTAATTGAACTGCCGATTAGGTAGGGCGATGCGCTTGTTAGAACTGAGATGCCTAGGCCAAAGCAGCAAAGTATTAGGTTGCTTTTCATGGTTTGATAAATTCCATTTGGTGCGGAAGAAATGGAAACTCGTAGTTACGGTCAGTCAAGCCAATAGAGCCAAGTAGTGAACCCACGCGTCCGATCCATAATCCTAATGGATCGGCAGTTTTTGTTCTCAAGATTCTCGAATTTTGTTCACTTAAGTTAACGATGTTCGACCATAGAAAAACTTGTGGGTCGAGCAACGATTCCGGTGAGATCTTTTTCATGATATTCAGAATCCCATAAGCGCCATGACATAAAGAGTCATTGACGGGTCTCTTTCGTTTTTCGAGATTCGAATATGAGAATGCGGCTTTTGGTGGGTGTTTTTCCAAGAAATCTAGCGCAGGCTGTACTCCATTGTTTGCGAAATAACTGATCGCCAAATAATTACCAGGTAAACCGTGGCTCCACGCAAACTCACCGGCGCTTGATTCCGAGCGTTTTCTGTAGTCGCGCCAATTTTCAATTGAATCATCATATTCGTTAAGCTCCCAAGACAAAAAGCCTAGGAATAATTCGTGGATTGAATCTTTTTTTGCGATAAGTTTATTAAAGTAAAATAATGAGTATGCGCACCCCATTATTCCGTGAGACAGGCCACTCAATAAAGCGTCGCTTCTCGTTGTGATTGCATTGTCGAATGTGGGTAGTTTGCTTCCAGATATAAAGGTGAGTTCGGTCTCTATTTTTTTGTATAAGGAGTTGGCTAAATCGGAAAACGATAAATCTTTAGTAAGATCGAATAATAGCGTGAGTACATTTAGAGTGCCGAACATTCCAGAAAGAAAGTCAGAGCCCCAAAAATATTTTTGCCACCATGGTTCTCCCAGTACGTCTTCAACATATTTTTTATACAGCTGTAGTAGTTGGCTCTGCCTTTCATCGTCGAAATAATTTAAGCCTATCAGGAGCGGAACGATTGCGGACGATAGACCGAAGTGAAAGCCCCCTAAGTGCGTACCCTTATTTGTCAGTTTTTTAACTATTCTACTGTGGCAATGATTTAGTAGTTCAGTTACCAGAGCTTTATCTATGGCGCTGCTATGACTGGCCGCCACTACGCAGCCATAAAGAATACCAGACAATCCGTAGTAGAAGTCATCTCCTAACTCCGAGAACTCCATATAGCCACCTGGTGATGAGTGAAATCCTAGCCAGAGCCCATTACTTGAAATTTCGGTGCGTAACAGTTCATTGATCAAGCATGCGTTGATTTCCGATGATGTCCTGATTTTGTTAATGATCTCGTCTGTATTTGAATAACGGGGATCTCTCACATCGTCGTGTTGTTTGAAGGAGTGGTCCGTGAGTTTATTTCCGTGTTCATACATGTTTTTCATTGCTAAAAGGGTGTTTGAAGTTAGTTTCTCTTCAAATGCAATTCTGTTTTTGTCCAAGGTTTTGATGTATTGGATACTGTTGTCTATTCCGTTTATATAATCTTTACTATCGAGGTGCCCTGAACCGCTGTAACCGGGTTCGTAGAACTCAAGAACACCGGCTTGTCCTCGAGCAAAAGGTATGTCCAGATCCAAGCAAGCTGAGACCTCCGCGTTGAGAAAGCCTATCGCGGGAGCTGTGTCGTTATTAAGGATATTTTCCAGGAAGGCCGTTCGTTTGTCAGTGCAACGCATTAAGGTTGCATGCAGGGAACATTGAATGGCGTAGTGATATGTCGCGGTCGGTCTGGGGATATACCTGTTTTGTCGGCCTCTAAAAGATTTAATTGTTTCGATAATTGACGGTTGCGCATTGTTCAATATAGAAAATAGAGTGGTTAGGCCATCAATGATTTGATTTTCGTAGTCCCACGGCTGCGCCGGTTTCTCGTTAAGATATAAAACATTCTGATTTGGGAATATTTTAACTCCGTCCATGCCAAATTGACTGTGACCAGTTTCGTCTTCTAAGTGTTGATACAGGTTTAGGCTGACATATTGCTCTGATAATCCACCCAGCGCACTCAAGTCTACACCGATACCATCGGTGCCTTTCCAAGTCCAATTCGGAAGAATACTTGTTTGGGTAACGTTCCACCGAACTTCTCTCGGGATTGTCTCAATGTTTAAGGTGCTGTAAAAAATTGTCTCCAGATCAATGGGTATAGGGCTTGATCCATGCGCAATCAGATTGTCAGAGGTAATGTCCGCAGCCATAAAGGCCGTGCAATAACCTAATAAAAATCCTGCTCTTTTAAAGTATTGATGTACCTCTTCTTCAGTTTCTGCCTGCTTTTGAGGTGTATGCTCTGACCATCCATGTTCTTTTTTCACCAAATAAATTGGTATTTTCCATTCGCAAAAGTCAGTGCCTGCGGCACTGCTCAAAGACAGTAGAAAACCGGAAGCTTCCGCTTCAAGTTTAAGATTTCTTGGTTTGTAAATTATTTTTATGGAGTTAAAGGAAAGCGTGCAAACGGTCCTCGATCCGTAATGCGTTTCGCTAGTCGCGACATCAATAGCGGAGAGGTTGACGTCAGACCCAATATTGAATACTTCGTTAATCTCCTGTCTGTCTTCTTTTAAATGAGTAAAAAACTGTAATGTAAATTCGACAAAATTTTGTGATATTTTGGTGAGGACTCGATCTAGCTCTGGATAAGCTTTAATGATGTCGGTGAGATAGCTTTTATTTTCGCTAACTAACTTGTAGTAAGAGGAGGTTTCCATCTCTCTGCCGATGATGGATTTTTCAAATATTTGTTTTTCGGTGATTAAAACGTTATTAGCTGCGTTGGTAATTCTCGCTGCCAGGTTTGTTGCGAAACCGCTGATAATAACTGACTGAGTTTCCAAGGCGCTTCCGGATGTTTTTGGAAGTTTATTTTCGATGTGGTAAATATAGTAAGACAGGTATGGCCATAGCGGGCAGTCTGTGGTCAGGCTTCGGTGCGAGTTCAAGGGTTCAGTTAAAAACTCAATCGGCGTTTTCAATGTAAAAAAATCCTAAAGTAATTGAAAGGGGCGGCACGTATTGACCGCCCCTGGCTCATAACTACATGTAAGTCGCGTAGCAGCACCCTTGCCAACATTGTGAGCAACAACTAGTGCATGGTCGCGAACCGCTGCTGGCTGCGCTTAAGTTGCTGAATGCTTGAATTGCCAGCGTTGAAATAGGTGCGCTTGAATTTAGAATGTGTGCCCTCGCACTACGGATTGCTAAGAAGTCGATTTCCATAATTTTTCCTTATAAGTTTATGTTTGGCCTAAAAGTATTGATTGCTAATGAAGTGTTACGTTTTTAATGCTAGCTGTGACTCAGATAACTTCAATTCAGAAGTGTCCTGAAGTTCTGCGTGATTAAATTCGAGCCAATGTAGGAAAGAAGTCACGGGCTTGTGCGATGATTCTTTTGGTGTTGTTAATTCATTGTTATTGTTGAAAGTTCTCTGGGTGTGGTTGCGCCAAGCACTGCACTCGCCTACTTCACGTTTTTTTCGCATTAATTGCCTTCCCTCGGAAGTAAATCCCCGGCAAGCTCGGTCTACCCCTATTCACGGAACGGGCAGGAGGCTTCAGATGGTGCAGTTGTGTTCGATCGAACAGGCGGTGGACGACGTGCTGGCGCGGTTGCCGGCGCATATCCACATGGGCATGCCGCTGGGGTTGGGCAAGCCCAATCACTTCGTCAACGCGCTGTACCGACGGATCAAAGGCCTGCCCGAGCGGCAACTGACGATCTACACCGCGCTGTGCCTCGGCCGGCCGAACCTGGGCGATGGTTTGCAAAAACGCTTTATCGAACCCTTCGTCGAACGCGTCTTCGGTGACTACCCGGAGTTCGATTTCCTCGCCGACCTGCACCGCGACAGCCTGCCCGCCAACATCCGTATCGAGCAGTTTTTCATGCAGCCCGGCAGCCTGCTCAACAGCGCGCCGGCCCAGCAGAATTACGTCAGCAGCAACTACAGCCACGCCGCGCGCGACATCAACGCCGCCGGGCTCAATCTGGTGGCGCAATTACTGGCCAGCAGCAGCGAACACCCCGACCGTCTGAGCCTGAGTTGCAACCCGGACATCACCCTCGACCTGTTGCCGATGATCGCCAAGCGCCGCCACGCCGGGGAGACCATTTTGCTGGTCGGTCAGGTGCACACCGATCTGCCGTACATGCCCGGTGATGCCGAAGTCGATATCGACACCTTCGACCTGCTGATCGACGCGAAAGACAGCAGCACGCTGTTTTCCACGCCGAACATGCCGGTGGGTTTTCAGGATCATTTCATTGGCTTGCACGCCAGCACGCTGGTGCGCGACGGCGGTACATTGCAGATCGGCATCGGCTCGATGGGCGATGCGCTGACTGCCGCTTTGCTGGCGCGCCAAGCCGATAATACCGGCTATCAAGCGTTGCTCGACGACATCAACCTCAGCCAATGGGCGCAGTTGATCAACCGCGAAGGCGGCACCGGGCCGTTCGCCAAAGGCCTGTACGGTTGCAGCGAAATGTTCGTCAACGGCCTGCTGGTACTGGCTGATGCCGGGATCATTCGGCGCAAGGTCTACCCCGATGTACCGACGCAGGAACAGGCCAACGCCGGCACCCTCGACGAGGCCGCGCAGACTGACGGGATTTCGGTGCATGGCGGTTTCTTCCTTGGTCCGCGCAGCTTCTATGAGCGCCTGCGTGAGTTACCGCAGAGCAAACGCCTCGAATTCAACATGACCCGCATCAGTTACATCAACGAGTTGTATGGGCAGGAAGAGCTCAAGCGCTTGCAGCGTCTTGACGCGCGATTCATCAACACCGTGTTCACCATGACTTTGCTCGGTGCCGGTGTGGCGGATCAACTGGAGGATGGACGGGTACTCAGCGGTGTCGGCGGGCAGTACAACTTTGTCGCGCAGGGCCACGCGCTGCACGATGCCCGATCGATTCTGATCCTGCGTAGCTGGCGCGAATCCGGTGGTGACGTCAGTTCCAACATCGTCTGGGAATACGGCCATTGCACGATCCCACGGCATCTGCGCGACATCGTCGTGACCGAGTACGGCATCGCTGATCTGCGCGGCAAAGCCGACGCAGTAGTGATCGAGTCGCTGCTGAACATTAGTGACTCGCGCTTCCAGCAGGGGCTGATCGAGCAAGCGCAAAAGGTCGGCAAGCTGCCAAAAGATTTCCGCCTCGACCCACGCTTTGCCGATAACACACCGCAGCGTCTGCAGGCGATCGCCGCACGGCATCCGAACCTGTTTCCGGAGTATCCGCTGGGCTGTGATTTCACTGCGATCGAACGGGATTTGCTGCGGGCGCTGAACTGGCTGAAGAGCAAATTCAAACTCACCGAAATCCTCGATCTCGGCAAAGCAGCCCTCGATGCGCCCGAGGCATCGCTATACCCCGAACACCTCGAACGCATGCAGCTGACAAACCCGGAAGGCCTGAAAGAAGACCTCTTCCAACGCCTGCTGCTCACCGGCCTCAAAGCCACCGCGCAGTAACAAGCGACAAAAAACCTGTGGGAGCGAGCTTGCTCGCGAAAGCGGTTAGTCAGTCACTGAAGAGGGGACTGATCTGACGCCTTCGCGAGCAAGCTCGCTCCCACAGGTATTGCGGTGAGCTTGCGGCTTTCAGCGGTTATTCGATGAAGGTAACAACGCCATCCTTCAGCGATTTCACCCGAGCCAGCGATTCGACGCGGTAGCCTTGCGAGTCCAGCTCGGCGCGGCCGCCCTGGAACGACTTCTCGATGACGATGCCCAGACCGGCAACGGTCGCGCCGGCTTGCTTGATGATCGAGATCAGCGCTTGCGACGCCTTACCGTTGGCCAGGAAGTCGTCGATGATCAGCACGCGGTCGCTGCTGGTCAGGTGGCGCGGGGAGATGGCCACGGTGCTTTCGGTCTTCTTGGTGAACGAGTAAACGGTCGCCGACAGCAGGTTTTCCGTCAGGGTCAGGGACTGTTGCTTGCGGGCGAAGATCACCGGCACGCCGAGGTTCAGACCGGTCATGATCGCCGGGGCGATGCCCGAGGCTTCGATGGTGACGATCTTGGTGATGCCCGAATCCTTGAACAGCGAGGCGAATTCGTCGCCGATCAGCTTCATCAGGGCCGGGTCGATCTGGTGGTTCAGGAAGGCGTCGACCTTCAGGACCTGGTCGGAAAGCACAATGCCTTGTTCGCGGATTTTCTGGTGCAATGCTTCCATGAAGCTGTCCTCTTTTGGCGCTTTGTGCGCCGAAGGTCTAGTAAAAAAAGTGGTCAATTCTAGCGCTTTAACATCGCGCGTATATCGGCCAATGCGTTGTTGCCGCGCACGGCTTTGACTTCGGTCGGTGTGTCGTCGTTGCCTTCCCACGCCAGATCGTCCGGCGGTAGCTCATCGAGGAAGCGGCTGGGCGCGCAGTCGATGATCTCGCCGTACTGCTTGCGCTTGGCGGCGAAGGTGAAGGCCAGGGTCTGACGCGCGCGGGTGATGCCCACGTAGGCCAGGCGGCGTTCCTCTTCGATGGTGTCGGCTTCGATGCTGGAGCGGTGCGGGAGGATTTCCTCTTCCATGCCCATGATGAACACGTAAGGGAATTCCAGACCCTTGGACGCGTGCAAAGTCATCATCTGCACGCCTTCGGCGCCGTCTTCCTCTTCCTGCTGACGTTCGAGCATGTCGCGCAGGACCAGTTTGCCGATGGCGTCCTCGACGGTCATTTCGCCTTCTTCGTCCTTTTCAAGGGTGTTTTTCAACGCCTCGATCAGGAACCAGACGTTGCTCATCCGGTAATCGGCCGCCTTGTCGCTGGAGCTGTTGGTGCGCAGCCAGTTCTCATAGTCGATGTCCATGACCATGCTGCGCAGCGCCGAGATCGGATCCTCACCGGCGCATTGCTCACGGACCTTGTCCATGAAGCGTTTGAAGCGCGACAGGCGATCGGTGAAGCGGCTGTCCAGATGCTCGCCCAGACCGATTTCGTCGGTGGCGGCGTACATCGAGATCTTGCGTTCGGTGGCGTAGTTGCCGAGTTTTTCCAGGGTGGTCGAGCCGATTTCGCGGCGCGGTACGTTGATCACCCGCAGGAAGGCGTTGTCGTCATCCGGGTTGACGATCAGGCGGAAGTAGGCCATCAGGTCCTTCACTTCCTGGCGGCCGAAGAAGCTGTTGCCGCCGCTCAGGCGATACGGCACCTGGTGGTGCTGCAGCTTCAGTTCGATCAGCTTGGCCTGGTAGTTGCCGCGATAAAGGATGGCGAAATCGCTGTACGGACGGTCGGTGCGCAAGTGCAGGCTGAGAATTTCCATGGCCACGCGCTCGGCTTCGGCGTCCTCATTGCGGCAGCGGATCACGCGGATCTCGTCGCCGTGGCCCATCTCGCTCCACAGCTGCTTTTCGAATTCGTGCGGGTTGTTCGAGATCAGCACGTTGGCGCAGCGCAGGATGCGGCTGGTGGAGCGGTAGTTCTGCTCGAGCATCACCACTTTCAGGGACGGATAGTCGTCCTTGAGCAGCATCAGGTTTTCCGGCCGCGCACCGCGCCAGGCGTAGATCGACTGGTCGTCGTCGCCGACCACGGTGAACTGGTTGCGCTTGCCGATGAGCATTTTTACCAGCAGGTATTGGCTGGCGTTGGTGTCCTGGTATTCGTCGACCAACAGGTAACGGACTTTGTTCTGCCACTTTTCGAGGATGTCGGCATGTTCTTCGAAGAGTTTTACCGGCAGCAGGATCAGGTCGTCGAAGTCCACCGCGTTGAACGCTTTCAGCGTGCGCTGGTAGTGGGTGTAGACGATGGCGGCGGTCTGTTCCTTGGGATTGCGCGCGTTCTCCAGCGCCTGAGGCGGCAGGATCAGGTCGTTTTTCCAGGCGCCGATCATGTTCTTGATCTCGTCGACGCCGTCGTCGCCCGCGTATTCCTTCTGCATGATGTCGGTCATCAGCGCTTTTACATCGGTCTCGTCAAAGATCGAGAAACCGGGTTTGTAGCCCAGCCGCACGTGCTCCTTGCGGATGATGTTCAGACCGAGGTTGTGGAACGTGCAGACGGTCAGGCCGCGACCTTCGCCGGCCCGCAGCAGAGTGCCGACCCGCTCTTTCATCTCGCGCGCGGCCTTGTTGGTAAAGGTCATGGCGACGATGTACTGGGCACGGATGCCGCAGTTCTGGATCAGGTGCGCGATTTTGCGCGTGATCACGCTGGTTTTGCCGGAGCCAGCACCGGCGAGCACCAATAGAGGGCCGCCGACGTAGTTCACGGCTTCTTGCTGCCGGGGATTGAGTCGGGACATACGAAAATTCGGGAGTCGTTGACGAAATGGGCCGGCATTTTAACAGGCTCAGCGATTTGTGCCGCTCTCTCCGACTTGTGACGTACCACGCGATTCAAATTTGCCGGTTTTGTTACTTTCGCGGAGGATGCGCGGTGATTTTGCGGCTAATGTTCTCATTCGTGACACAAAATAACGTTTTGATAACCGTTGTCATTTGGTCATTGAACTGCGCAACGGCATAATGCCCCGCCCACATCATTGCAGAGTCTAGGGAGCTAGCTTGTCTACGCCTGTCGAACCCTTGCGTTTGCTGCTACTGGCCGAAGAGCCAGCGTGGACAGCGTTATTGCGTGAGTGTCTGGCTCCAATGGGGAGCGCGGCGGTGCTGATCAGCGCGCCGAGCTGGGATTCGGTCAGCAGTTTGTTCGAAGACAACCGCCATGCGGTGTTGTTGACCCTTCCGGCATTGCAACCGGCACCGGGCCGGTGCAGCCTGCCGACGGTCTTGCTGCTGGAACATGAACCGGACACCGCGCCGGTTGGCGTCAGTGACTGGCTGGTGTTCGACGCCCTCGACGCCGGCATGCTGCGCCGCTGCCTGCGCCATGTGCGCGAACGCGGCGTTCTCGAAAACACCCTGCAACGCCTCGCCGAGCAGGATCCGCTGACCGGCATCGCCAACCGTCAGGGTTTCCAGACCTTGCTTGCTGCGCGCCTCGCGGAAAACGACGGTCGCGGCCTGGCCCTCGGGCATCTCGATCTCGACAACTTCCGCCACGCCAACGATGCGCTTGGCCATCAGGCGGGCGATCGCTTGATCCTGCAAGTGGTCGCACGGCTGAAAAGTCAGCTCGAAGCCGGTGATCAACTGGCGCGGCTGGGCAGCGATGAGTTTGCCCTGCTGATCGACACCCGCCGTGCACCGCAGCGCGCCGAGTGGATGGCCGAACGCATCACCGAAGCGCTCGCCGAACCGTATTGGGTCGATGGCGAAAGCCTGCTGATCGGCTCCAGTCTCGGCATCGCCCACGCCCGTGCGCAGGGCGGCGCTGATCCGCTGATGTGGCACGCCCACATCGCCATGCAGCAGGCCAAGAGCACCCAGGGCTGCACCTTCCATATCTTCAACGAACGCATCAACCGCAATGCGCGGAGCATGGCCGACCTCGAAAGCGAGTTGCGCCGAGCGTTGCGTCGCGATGAGCTGGAATTGCATTACCAGCCACGCCTGAATCTTGAGGATGGCCAGATTGTCGGCCTCGAAGCGTTGGTGCGCTGGCGTCATGGCGAGCGCGGTTTGCTGCCGCCGAGTGAATTTGTCCCTTTGGCCGAGCAGAGCGGTTTGATTGTGCCGCTGGGTTACTGGGTGATTTCCCGGGCCTTGCGTGACATGCAGGCGTTGCGCGAGCGCGGACTGCCGGCGCTGCACATGGCGATCAATCTGTCATTTCGTCAGTTTCAGGACAGTCAGTTGTTGCCGACGCTGAGCCGGTTGATTGCCGAGCGTGGCGTTGAGGCCCAGTGGCTGGAATTCGAACTGACTGAAACCGCCGTGATGCGCCGTAGCGATCTGGTCAAGCAGACCATGGACGCTCTCGGCCGTCTCGGTGTGCGCTTCTCGCTGGATGACTTTGGCACCGGGTTCTCGTCGTTCGTGCACCTCAACAGCCTGCCGATCACCTTGCTGAAGATCGACAAAAGCTTTGTCGGCGGCATGGAGCAGCGCGAAGAGAACCGCAAACTGGTGCACGCGATGATCAATCTCGCGCACAACCTGCATCTGGAAGTGGTGGCGGAGGGGGTGGAAACCCCTGAACAGCTAGAACTGTTGCGCGGGTTTGGTTGCGATCAGGTGCAGGGTTATCTGATCAGCCGGCCGTTGCCGTTGGCGGAGTTGGTTGAATATCTAACCTTCGGCTCAAGCCAACAGTCAGCCCTCGAAATCGTGAGCTGAACGCATAACCCTGTGGGAGCGAGCTTGCTCGCGAAGGCTGCGACACATTCAATACACATGTGTCAGGTACACCGCTTTCGCGAGCAAGCTCGCTCCCACAGGGGAACTTCATTCAGGTTGAGGGATGTTGAAGCCCCGAGATTGCGGCTCCAGCCGAATCATCCGCTTCATCTTCCATTCAAACGCCAGCGTCAAACTCACCGCCGCACACGCCAGGCCCAGCGCCAATCCCCACCAGACACCCGTCGGCCCCCAGTTCAAATGGAACGCCATCCACCATGCCGCCGGTGCGCCAATCAGCCAATAGCAAGCGAGCCCGACCAGAAACGTGGTCTTTGCATCCTTGAGGCCACGAATGCAGCCCATGGCAATCGTCTGCGTGCCGTCGAACAGCTCGAACCACGCCGCCACTGCCAGCAGGCTCACCGCCAGGCGAATCACCTCGGCAAACGCCGGATCATTGTGATCGAGGAACAACCCGACCAACTGGTTCGGCAACAGCCAGAACACCATGGCGAAACCCAGCATCACCACGGCGCCGAAGACGATCCCGACCCGTCCGGACATCCGCGCATCACTCAGTTGCCCGGCGCCGTAATGCTGGCCGACGCGCATGGTGATCGCGTACGACATCCCCGCCGGCACCATGAACGCCACCGAGACAATTTGCAGGGCAATCTGGTGCGCGCCCAATTGCGTGCTGCCCATGGTGCCCATGCACAACGCCGCGAAGGCGAACAAACCGACTTCCACCGCGTAGGTGCCGCCGATTGGCAGGCCGAGGCGCCACAGTTCTTTGAGATATTGCCGGTTGGGCCGCGACAAGCCTTCGCGCAATGGATACGCGTCATAGGCCGGATGCCGGCGAATATGCCAGGCCAGCGCCAACGCCATGCAATTGGCGACAATCGCTGTGACCAGGCCGATGCCCGTCAGGCCCATTTTCGGCAGACCGAACATGCCGGTGATCAGCGCGTAATTGAGCAGGAAATTCGCCACCGTGCCGGCCAGGCTGATGACCATCACCGGTGTCGCCCGGCCGATTGCACTGGTGAAACCGCGCAGGGCCATGAAGCTCAGGTAGCCGGGCAGGGCGAAGGGCAGGGCAATCAGGAATTGCCCGGCCGCGTTGACGTTGGTTTCGGTCTGGCCGAACAGCAGCAACACCGGTTTCAGGTTCCACAGCAGCAACCCGGCGCCCAGCGCCATCAGCCACGCCAGCCACAATCCGGCCTGGGTCAGACGCGCAGCGCCAATGATGTCGCCGGCGCCCTTGCGAATCGCCACCAATGTGCCGACCGCTGCAATCACGCCGATGCAGAAAATCGACACGAACGAATAAGTCGCCGCACCGAGACCGCCGCCCGCAAGCGCTTCAGGACTCAGGCGCGCCATCATCAACGTGTCAGTCAGCACCATCAACATGTGCGCCAACTGTGAAGCAATCAACGGCCCTGCCAGCCGCAGAATGGCCCAGAGTTCGGTACGCACAGGATGCTGCATGGTCATCACCACTCAATTTCAGAGGGAACAGGAGACCGTCGATTCTCGGCGCTTGGCGGGCTTTGCACAAAGGGATAAAAAGGATGGGTGGCATGATTAAAACTCATCCTGAGTAAACGGTTTAAGATTGGCTTTATCCCGCTATCGGAGCTTTCTGCATGTCTCGTCGTCTTCCTCCCTTGTATGCCTTGCGCGCATTTGAAGCGGCGGCGCGACATAGTTCGTTCACCCGGGCTGCCGAGGAACTGTCGATTACCCAGAGTGCGGTAAGTCGGCATATTCGGACCCTCGAAGATCACTTCGCCTGTCGGCTGTTTCATCGCAGCGGGCGCAATCTGCAACTGACCGAAGCGGCGCGGTTGCTGCTGCCCGGGATCCGCGAAGGCTTCAGTGCGCTGGAGCGGGCCTGCAATACCTTGCGTGCCGAGGACGACATTTTGCGCATGAAAGCGCCCTCGACCCTGACCATGCGCTGGTTGCTCGCGCGCCTGAGTCGCTTCCGTCATTTGCAGCTTGGCAACGAAGTGCAACTGACCAGTGCGTGGATGGACGTCGATTCGGTGGACTTCAACGATGAGCCGTTCGACTGCGCGGTGCTGTTGAGTGACGGGCATTTTCCGCCGGACTGGGAGGCCAGCCTGCTGTTTCCTGAAGAGCTGATTCCGGTGGGGGCGCCAAACCTGCTGAATGATCAGCCGTGGGATCTGGCTCGACTGGCTTGCACCGAATTACTTCACCCGACACCGGACCGTCGCGATTGGCGCAGTTGGCTGGAACACATGGGGCTGTCCGATCAGGTGTCACTCAAGGGTGGGCAAGTGTTCGATACCCTCGAATTGGGCATGATCGCGGCGGCGCGCGGGTACGGTGTATCGATGGGCGACCTGTTAATGGTCGCCGAAGATGTGGCGCAGGGAAGGCTGAGCCTGCCGTGGCCAACCGCGGTCGCCAGCGGCTTGAATTACTACCTTGTGTGGCCAAAGACCCGCCCGGGAGGTGAACGTTTGCGCCGTCTCAGCGATTTTCTGCAAAGCGAAGTCCGCGCCATGGAGTTGCCGGCAGTCGCGCGCTTGAGCTGAAACGTTAGAGCCGCCACAATGCCGGCCTTGTGCCATAACCTTGTTTTCCGCTCAAGTATTTGGATCCACCGCCGAATACGTGCTTGTGGAACCGTCGTGCCGGTATCCACGATTCACCCCCACAACCAGAAAAATTTCCGAGTCGAGATCAAGGAGGATCCCGTGGCTCGGCCAGGAGCTGTCCATGTCTCAACCTCGCGCTCGGATCGCCTCGCAGCTGGGCCTCGCGCTCGCTGTAATACTGGCGATAGTTATCAGTGGCAGTACGGTGTTCGCCTTGCGTTCGCTGGACTCCGCCAACCTCGCCACTCGTGAAGAGCATCTGGCCAGTGAGGCGCGGCTGCTGGCCGACCAACTGAGCACCTTCCACGGCACGCTGCGTGAAAGCACCCAGCGCCTGAGCGGGCTGTTCGAGAAGCGCTTCAGCGTAGGTCTGAGCATTCACCCGAGTGAGCCGGTGAATGTTGCCGGCACCCAGACCCCGGGCCTGCACCTGGGCAGCGAAGTGCTGAACAACAACTTCAAGGAAGTTGACGAGTTCAAGCAGATGACCGCCGGCGTCGCCACACTGTTCGTGCGCAGCGGCGAAGACTTCATCCGCGTCAGCACTTCGCTGACCAAACAGGATGGCACCCGTGCCATCGGCACCTTGCTCGATCACGCGCACCCGGCCTACGCGAAGTTGATGGCGGGGCAGGGTTACGTCGGTCGCGCCTTGCTGTTCGATCGCTCCTACATGACCCAATACACCCCGGTGCGCGATGGCAGCGGCAAGGTGATTGCGGTGCTGTTCGTCGGCTTCGATTACACCGACGCGCAGAACATCCAGTTCGATAACCTCAAGCGCTTCCGCATTGGCCAGAGCGGTTCGCTGGCGTTGCTCGACGAGCAAAACAAATGGCTGGTCGCGCCGGCGGGGGTGCAGGCGCTGGATCAAGCCGTTCCGGTGATCAAAGGTTTGGCTGCAAAGCCGGGCAAGGGTGAGTTCTGGAGCGACACCTCGGAAGATTTCTACAGCATTGCCGTGCCGTTCGATGGCGGACCATGGTCGGTCGTGGCGAGCATGCCGAAAGCCGAGATCCGCGCGGTGACCTGGAGCGTGGGTACGCAACTGGCCATTGGCAGTCTGTTGGCGATGCTGCTGGCGGTCGGATCTGTGGTCTGGCTGCTGCGCAGCAAACTGGCGCCTCTGGGGGATCTGGTGCGTCAGGCCGAGGCCTTGGGCGCCGGTGATCTGAGCGTTCGCCTGAACGTATCGAGCAACGATGAAATCGGTCAGTTGTCGCGCGCGTTCAACCAGATGAGCCAGGCGCTGTCGACCATGGTCGAGCACATCCGCCGCTCTTCGGAAGAGGTCAATAGCCGTGCCCAGGCCCTGTCCGGTTTGTCCGGTGGTGCGTATGAAGGCATGGAGCAACAATCTGGCGAAATCACCAGCATGGCCGGCGCGGTGGAAGAGTTCAGTGCGACGTCGTTGAACATCGCCGACAACATGGGCGCGACCCAGCGTCTGGCGCAGGAAAATGCCCAGCAAACGCAGATTGGCCGCAGCTCGATGGAAGAAGCGTCGTCCTCGCTGGAGCAAATCGCTGGCGCCCTGAACAGCACCGCTACCGTGATCAACACCCTCGGTCAGCGTTCGCAGGAAATTGGCGGCATTGTCGGTGTGATTACTTCGATTGCCGAACAGACTAACTTGCTGGCGCTCAACGCCGCGATTGAAGCGGCACGTGCCGGTGAACAAGGTCGCGGCTTCGCCGTGGTAGCCGATGAAGTGCGCAGCCTGGCCTCGCGTACTCGTCAGGCGACTGATGAAATTTCCAGCATGATCCACAGCATCCAGCAGGAAACCGGTAACGCGATCAGCACCATGGAGCAGGGCAATGTGCTGATGCAGGAAGGTTTGTCGCGCAACGCCAACGTGGCGTCGGCGCTGGCGCGAATCGATGAACAGAGCCGTTCGGCGGGACAGCAGTTTGCCGCGATTACCACGGCCACTCAGGAGCAGAGCAGCACCGCGACGTTGTTGAGCAGCAATTTGCAGAGCATTGCGCTGGCCAACAGTGAGCAGCGTGAGGTTGTGTCGAACCTGGCGGTGACGGCTAAAGAGCTGGAGAAACTGGCGGCGGATTTGCGTTCCGAGGTTGATCGCTTCCGTTGATACAGCCTTGATATAGCTTTCGCGAGCAAGCTCGCTCCCACATTTTCCGGGGTAGCTCACAAATTGTGTGAACACCCGAAAACCTTGTGGGAGCGAGCTTGCTCGCGAAGGCATCCCTGCCAATTCTTGATAAATCACACGATCGCAAGCTCCGTTACACTTGCTGAAACGTTTCCGCAGCGCTATAAAAATGGCACAACTCCAATAAAGGCTGCTGCCATGACCCCGCTCAAACTCGCCGTCGCCCTCGGCGCATTCTCCGCTGCTTCCCACGCCATGGCCTGGGATTACGTCCTTCTCGATACCAACAAGCCCGCGCAAAACTGGACCATCACCAGTGAGCAGCTCGGCGTGAAAACCGCCAAACCCTTCTCCGTGAGCCTGCGTACCTTGCACGGTGGGCGGCAGGAAGGTGTCAGCATCGTTGATATCGATAACGGCACAATGAAACTCTCGGTGGTGCCCACCCGAGGCATGAACGTCTTGCAGGCTTCTGTCGGCGACGTGCGGATGGGTTGGGATTCGCCGGTCAAGGACGTGGTCAACCCGGCCTTTATCGAGCTCAACGGGCGTGGTGGGCTGGGTTGGCTGGAGGGCTTCAATGAACTGGTCGCCCGCTGCGGTTACGAATGGGTCGGCCATCCCGGCATCGACAATGGCGAACTGCTGACCTTGCATGGCCGCGCCGCCAACATTCCGGCCAGCACCGTCACGCTGCACATCGATGAAAAGCCGCCCTACGCCATCAGTCTGCGTGGCGAGTTGAAAGAACAGGCCTTCAAGAAAGTCGACTTCTCGGTCGTCACTGAACTGGTCACCGAACCCGGCAGTGTGCGTTTCGCACTCAACGATACGCTGACCAACAACGGCGATTATCCGAAGGAATACCAGGCGCTGTATCACAGCAACTTCAGTACGCCGTTCCTCGAGCAGGGCGCACGTTTTGCCGCACCGGTAAAACAGGTCTCGCCGTTCAACGACAAGGCCAAGGGCGATCTGGCTGACTGGCAGACTTATCGTGCGCCGACCAAGGACTACGACGAAACCGTCTACAACGTCGTGCCCTATGCCGACGCCAAAGGCGAAACCCTGACTGTTCTGCATAACAAGGCGGGCAGCCTCGGTGTTTCCGTTGGCTTCAATACCCAGCAGTTGCCGGTGTTCTCCCTGTGGAAAAATACCGACACTCAAGGCCAGGGCTATGTCACCGGGCTGGAGCCGGGCACCAGTTTTTCCTACAACCGTCGCTATCAGCGTCCGCTGAATCTGGTGCCGACCATCGCGCCCAAAGAACAAAAACAGTTCCAGATCAGCTACAGCCTGCTCGCGGACAAAGGTGCTGTGGATAACGCCTTGAAGCGTGTGACCGAGATTCAGTCTGGGCGCGAAACAGAAGTGCGGCAGACGCCGCTGGTTGATCTGACCGAGCATTAAGGTGTCGCAGGCCGGTATTGCAGTGCCTCGGCCAAGTGTTCGCGTTTGATTGCATCGACTTGCTCGAGGTCTGCCAGTGTCCGGGCGACCTTGAGCAGGCGATGGGCCGAGCGCAGCGACAACGTCAGTCGCTCACAGGCGGACTCCAGCCAGGTTTCATCGGCTGTGGATAACTTGCAGTGCCGCTTCAATCCCGGCAGATCGAGAAACGCATTGGCACAGCCCTGACGCTTCTGCTGTCGTTCGCGAGCCTCGGCTACCAGTGCTGCGGCGCTGGCGCTATCTTCTCCCGGCTTCACCTGCGGGTTCAACGCCGTCGCTTCCCGCGCCACGGTCAGGTGCAAGTCGATCCGGTCCAGCAACGGCCCCGACAGTTTGTTGCGATAGCGCTGCACCATGTCCGGCGTGCAGGAACACTTGCCGCTCGGCTCACCGAGATATCCACAGGGACACGGGTTCATCGCCGCCACCAACTGAAATCGCGCCGGGAAACGCACGCGATCCTTGGCCCGGGCAATCACGATATGCCCGGACTCCAGCGGCTCGCGCAGCACCTCCAATACCTTGCGATCAAACTCCGGCAGCTCATCGAGAAACAGCACGCCGTGGTGGGCGAGGGTGATCTCGCCGGGTTGCGGTTTTGAGCTGCCACCCACCAGTGCCGGCCCGGATGCCGAGTGGTGCGGTTGACGAAAGGGACGCTGCGGCCAATGGGTTAGCGGTGCACCACTGGCGACTGACTGAATCGCCGCCACCTCCAGCGCTTCACTCTCGGCCAGCGGCGGCAACAGCCCCGGCAGGCGACTAGCCAACAATGTCTTACCCGTTCCCGGCGGCCCGCTGAACAGCAAGTTATGGGCACCCGCAGCAGCAATTAGCAACGCTCGTTTGGCCGCCACTTGCCCCTGCACTTCATTCAAATCGGGATAAGGTTTGCTGGCGTGCATCAATCCGTCGGATACATAGGGCTCAACCGGCGTATGCCCATTGAAATGCGCCACCGCCTCCAGCAAATGATCCACCGCAATCACCTTCAACCCCGAGGCCAGACACGCCTCCTCAGCATTCGCCCGCGGCACCACCAGTGCACGACCCGCCTTGCGCGCCGCCAACGCTGCCGGCAACACCCCACGCACCGCTCGTACGGCGCCGGACAACGCCAACTCACCCAGACATTCCACATCATCCAGCGTCAGACACGGCACCTGCACACTCGCCGACAGAATCCCCAAGGCAATCGCCAGATCAAACCGCCCGCCATCCTTGGGCAAATCCGCCGGCGCCAGATTCAACGTGATCCGCCGCGCCGGAAACTGCAGCCCGGAATTGATGATCGCGCTGCGCACCCGATCCTTGCTCTCCTTCACCGCCGCCTCGGGCAGGCCGACCATGGTCAGCGACGGCAGACCGTTGGCCAGATGGACTTCGACGGTGACAGCGGGGGCTTCCACGCCTATCTGGGCGCGACTGTGGACGATGGAGAGGGACATGGTCGTTCCTTGAGCTGAATCGGGGGCCGCTTCCTGCGGGTTTTTGAAGGGTAGTCTGGGGAGAGGGCGTTGGTCGGACAGTTTTAAGGGCGAACTTTCACTGGATGTTGCTGAAGGCACTAATCCTCAGGCATAAAAAAACCGCCTGTTTGGCGGTCATTTTTGCGGTACTCAGGTTCCACCACCGGCGAGCCAGCCATCGGGCTCCATTTCCTTGCCATAGGTCGCGGCCACTTTCAGAAAATGCCGCTGACTGGCTGAAACTCTGTCCGGCAAACCGAGTGTCTCGGTACCTGGTTTGGAAACCCGTGCCGGTTGGGTTTTCTGCTTCTTCTGCTTCATAAACACCTCACGTGCCGGGATGCTTGATTCGATCTTATTGGTCGTCCAATGGAAAGACAAGGCGGCCGGTTGTATCAAAATAAAATCCCAGCGTTTGATAGTAAGGGATGGCGCCTGAGTCTGGCTCTTGTACTTCGATTTGCGTGCACCCCAGCTTCCGGGCGTAGAACTCTGTTGTCAGCAATGCCATCGGAGCGATCCAGCCCCGCAAGGTATTTGTCTTGCAGGTGTGCCCCTGCAAAAGGACGATTTTCATGCAGATCGTGCTTCTTCGCGGCGTTGCGTAGCACAGTCCGCACAGTTCTTCTTCGTACCAGAACGCCAAGTCCAGCCCTTTTGCATCTTTGGTCTTCCAGTCCAACACAGCGTCCCATGGATACCCAACGGGGCCGGTCCACTGGTGGAATGCGTTGATTGCTACTGGAGTAATCGGATCGATCCTGAGTGATAGAGCATCAACTCCAGCCGCCAAGGCTTCTGGGTCCATGGACATTGTTTGATGTGCGAGTTTTCGGGATTCAGATTTGAGTGTCTGATTTCGAAGTTCGGTACCTTTGCCTTTTCTTCGCATCGTCTTGTTCTGTGGGATCAATCTGCAGACGATATCGAAGGCATTGATGCTTACGTAATCAGACGTAGGGGACGGTCCTTGTAGGACAGTGCTTGCGTTAGTGAAGGACGTTGGAGATGGCCAGTTCAGATTGTGAGAGGGCGGAGAGGCAATACTTTATACCGGCATGGATGAGGGTTTTGCGCTGCTCTCGATCGTAAATGAGCTTTGACTCCTGAGCGGTACTGAAGGATCCTCACGTTCGGGGACTGCAACTGCGCATTCGTCGGGACTGGGCACCAGTAAAAGCTCCCCCGCATTTTTGGCAGCAGAGAAAGCTGGTTTCTCTGAAGTAATGACGACGGGTTAGCCTGTCGGATTCTGAACCCAAGGCCGTAAAGCCAGGAGCTAAAGAATCGCTGCGACTATTCCTCCGAACAAAAAAAGGCGTCCTATGGACGCCTTTTTTATTTTTCACTCAGGACCTTCTACCGGCCAGCGCGCCGCTTGGCTCAAGCGCTGGCCCACATGTAACAGCAACTTCAATAAATCGCCGTTGGTTGGCTGACATATCCCCAGCCAAACGGAGTGCTTCGAGGTGCAAATCAACAATCTGAAATAGCTTTTCCTTCCTCTTCTTATCCTTCACAGATACCTCCACTTTGATGGGCGTATTTCGTTTGCCAATGTAATGACATGCGTAAGGGCTGCGTAACTGGGCGCAGACTCTGATGTTTGTAGGGCTATGCCCTAATAGTTGTAGGACGTCGGCGAAAGGGTTTCGACGGTCTTGTATCGCGGAGTCGGATGCTCCAGTTTGGCCACTCAATGCAGCCTCTGGAGGCGAAAAATGGACCGCAATGGTATGCGCCCGATTCATCCGGGCGAGGTTCTGAATAAGGAATTCATGGAGCCGTTGGGCATGACTGTCATGGATCTGGCCATGCCCACGAAATGGCCCGAAAGTGAGATCGAAAAGCTTGTGAAATGCCAGCTCAGGATCTGCGCCG
The DNA here is from genome assembly GCF_002754355.1 of Pseudomonas sp. 29. Taxonomy (NCBI): domain Bacteria; kingdom Pseudomonadati; phylum Pseudomonadota; class Gammaproteobacteria; order Pseudomonadales; family Pseudomonadaceae; genus Pseudomonas; species Pseudomonas sp. 29. Next base: position 2,652,801 of record NZ_PEEY01000001.1, on the reverse strand, counting down.
ACTTGGCAATCAGACTTGCCATTCATCTCAACACGACGCCTGAGTTCTGGATGAGTCTTCAGTCGACTTACGATTTGCGCAGGGCCCAGCTCCGGCATGCGGGTTTATAGCGAATGCAGCATCCGCGAAGCTCTTTTCCACCATGGCCCTGTCATTGGGCGCTTGGTCTGTTCCCGTTCCACCATCATCTGCGGCACATCCTGCAACCGTATCCACGGCTGGTTATTCCAATGCAACAAACTCAACGTCATGTCCGGCCAACTGAGCAAGCTGAGGTGTGGACGTTCGCTTGTGGTGGGGTGTTGGGCGTCGCGTAGGGTGGGGATGACTTGGTGGGTGAGCCATTCGCGCAAGGCTCGGTATTCGGGGCAGTAGTGGTAGACGAGGAGGGCGTAGACGCCGGATTCGCTGATCAGCAGGGTGTTTTCGATTTGGTTGTTGATCAGGGTTTTGCGGGTTTGGTATTGGTCGGGGTCGAGTTTCCGCAGCATGCGTTCGTTTAGGTAGATGTGCAGCAGGCGACTCAGGTCTCGGGCGCAGAACCAGGGTTGGTTTTGGATGAGGAGAGCGTGGAAGGGGAGGTTGTGGCGGGTGAAGATGTGCGGAGTCAGATAAGTCTCTTCTTGATTCATTGAGCAGTTCCTCTTGCTTAAGGGGCTGCCCTCAATCGTCGCCAAACGATTGGGTGGCAGTTGTACGCGGGTTGGCGAACCGGAGCAAAAGGAACCCGGCAGACCCGAAGGTCTCCCACGCACAACCGCCATAACTCGATGAGGCGGTAAATGTAGCCGCCATCATGGTAGTCGTGCGCCTTAAGCTTTCCAGGTCGCCAAACCCGGTGCTGAACATTCAGCATCGGGTGAGCTTAGAAACCTGGGCTTTTCGGCGCAATCGGACGGCGGTGGTGCAGGTTGTAGGACGTTGCCGGGATGGTTGAAGGGCTGTAGATCAAAAGATCGCAGTCTTCGGCAGCTCCTACAGGGGGCGCGGATTATTCAGCGGGCGGTGTCAGCTTGGCTTCCATCTCGGCAACCTTGGCTTCGAGGCTTTCGAGGCGGGCGCGAGTGCGGGCCAGAACGACCATCTGACTATCAAATTCTTCACGGCTCACCAGGTCGAGTTTGCTGAACGCACTCTGCAGCAGCATCTTGAACTGGCTTTCGATTTCGGCTTTTGGCAGCGGGGTGTCGCCGTTGAACAGGCGGGAAGCGGTGCCGCTCAGGGCGTCGAGGAAGTCTTTGGGCGCGAGCATGGTGGATGTCCTGGAAACAATGGCCGGCAGTGTATCACGCAGTGTCTATAGTCAATCTCGTGGTCAGGGATGCACGCTTTTCGCGCAGGCGGACGGACGGCGACGCACCGTTGTTGTGCGTATCCGCTGTGCCTTCTGCACGGGATGGCTTGCGGCAGCGGCCAAGGGATTGAAATCAGGGGATTTTGGCGAGATGGCAAGGTTTCTGCTTAGTCACCTTCGACCCATGCACTGATGCAGTCGCTGTGACGAATGCAGTGCGGCAGACGGAGCGGGGAGTTTCGTCGGCAGCGGTTAGCTGGCGTCAGTCGGGCAGGTACGGCCGACGATGCGTTACAAAGCCAGGCACTGCGCTTAGACTTGAGTCGGGTTTGTTTTCCTGGGGCAAGTCCACCAATTCGGGAGAGAGTTTTCATGAAGCTAGTCACTGCCATCATCAAGCCGTTCAAGTTGGACGACGTGCGCGAGTCGCTGTCCGAAATCGGCGTGCAGGGCATTACCGTTACTGAAGTCAAGGGCTTCGGCCGGCAGAAGGGTCACACCGAGCTGTATCGCGGCGCGGAATATGTGGTCGATTTTCTGCCCAAGGTGAAAATCGACGTGGCCATCGACGACAAGGATCTGGATCGGGTTATCGAGGCGATAACCAAAGCGGCCAACACCGGCAAGATCGGTGACGGCAAGATCTTCGTGGTCAATCTGGAACAGGCGATTCGCATCCGTACCGGCGAAACCGATACCGACGCGATCTAAGCGCCGCCACAAACCCCAACGCCCCAGGAGAAAACAATATGACTCTGCGTAAATTCGCAGGGCTAGGAGCCCTGTTGTCCATCGTAATGCCAAGCCTTGCAATGGCGGCAGACGAAGTGGCGGCCCCGGTCCTCAATTCCGGCGACACTGCCTGGATGCTCACCTCGACAGCCCTCGTGCTGTTCATGACCATCCCCGGCCTGGCGCTGTTCTACGGCGGCATGGTTCGCTCGAAAAACATTCTTTCCGTGATGATGCAGTGCTTCGCCATTACCGGTCTGATCAGCATCCTGTGGGTCATTTATGGCTACAGTATTGCGTTCGACACCACCGGCATGGAGCAGGGCGTCGTCAACTTCAACTCGTTCTTCGGCGGCATGGGCAAGGCGTTCCTCGCCGGTGTCACGCCGTCGAGCCTGACCGGCCCAGCGGCGCTGTTCCCTGAGGCGGTGTTCATCACCTTCCAGATGACCTTCGCGATCATCACCCCGGCGCTGATCGTCGGTGCGTTCGCCGAGCGGATGAAGTTCTCCGCGATGCTGATCTTCATGGGCGTCTGGTTCACCCTGGTTTATGCGCCGATCGCGCACATGGTCTGGTCCGGCAACGGCGGCCTGATGTGGGACTGGGGCGTGCTCGACTTCGCGGGCGGCACCGTGGTGCACATCAACGCCGGTGTCGCCGGTCTGATTGCCTGCCTGGTGCTGGGCAAGCGCAAAGGCTTCCCGACCACGCCGATGGCGCCGCACAACCTCGGTTACACCCTGATGGGCGCGGCGATGCTGTGGGTCGGCTGGTTCGGCTTCAACGCCGGTTCCGCTGCAGCGGCCAACGGCACCGCCGGCATGGCGATGCTGGTCACTCAGATCGCTACCGCTGCTGCCGCGCTGGGCTGGATGTTTGCCGAATGGATTACTCACGGTAAGCCAAGTGCACTGGGCATCGCTTCGGGTGTGGTTGCTGGCCTGGTGGCAATTACGCCGGCTGCCGGCACCGTAGGCCCTATGGGCGCACTGGTGATCGGTCTGGCCGCAGGCGTGGTGTGCTTCTTCTGCGCCACCACCCTGAAACGCAAACTCGGTTATGACGATTCCCTGGACGCGTTCGGCGTACACGGTATCGGCGGTATCCTCGGCGCGATCCTCACCGGTGTCTTCGCTGCACCGTCGCTGGGTGGCTTCGGCACCGTGACCGACATCGCCGCACAAGTGTGGATTCAGTGCAAAGGCGTGGGCTTCACGGTGATCTACACCGCGATCGTCACCTTCATCATCCTCAAGGTGCTGGACGCTGTGATGGGTCTGCGTGTGACCGAGGAAGAAGAATCGGTCGGCCTCGATCTGGCACAGCACAACGAACGCGGCTACAACCTGTAAGTACGCGCAGCAAAAAACTTGCCCGGTTCGCCGGGCATTTTTTTGTCTGGAATTTGTCGCAAAGAGAGCAGCTGAAAGGATTTTTCGTACGGCTTTGGTCGTGTTTACGACGAGCGTTTTTCTACGGCCAATGGCTTACATCATTGCAGGAATATTAGGGCCTTTGTTTTTTCCCAGAGCGCGCTAGAATGCGCCCCGAACGTGCGGAGAACTGTATGTGGCAACAGACTCTGATAACCCTGCGGGCACGGCCCCGGGGCTTTCATCTGGTAACGGACGAGTTACTCGCTGGCCTGCCTGAACTCAGGGAGTGCCGGGTCGGTCTGTTGCATTTGTGGCTGCAGCACACCTCGGCGTCGTTGACCATCAACGAGAACGCCGATCCGGCGGTCCGTCGCGACTTCGAACGATTTTTCAATCGTCTGATCCCACAAGGAACAGACGGCTATGAGCATAACGACGAAGGCCTGGACGACCTCCCGGCGCACTTCAAGGCCAGCGTGCTTGGTTGCCAGATCAGTCTGCCGGTTTCGGCAGGTCGTCTGGCACTGGGTACCTGGCAAGGTGTTTATCTGGGCGAGCACCGTGATCATGGCGGTGCCCGTAAAGTCCTCGCCACCTTGCACGGTGAAGGGGCATAAACCGTTGGTCACCAATGGTTACTGATTTTTTAACGGCGACTTTCGACAGTTGCCAAAGCTGGTCTATAACTAATCTGCTTTTCGCAAGTCATGAGGTAGAACATGAGCGACGATGATCTGGAAAACGACGACCTCGAAGTAGGCGACGAAGACGAGGCCGAGGAAGGCCTGGAAGCAGCAGCGGAAGACGTTGCTGACGACGATGGCGGTGACGATACGCCGGCCCCGGCTGCCAAAGGCAAAGCCAAGGCTGCGGTGTCGGTAGATGAGTTGCCGAGCATTGAAGCCAAGAACAAGGAACGCGACGCCCTGGCCAAGGCCATGGAAGAGTTCCTGTCGCGCGGCGGAAAAGTGCAGGAAGTGGAGGCCAATGTGGTCGCCGATCCTCCGAAGAAGCCGGACAACAAGTACGGCAGCCGCCCTATCTGAGGCGTGCCGCTGGCTTGCTGAAAAGGCCCGCCGTCGCTGCGGGCTTTTTCATGCCTGGAATAAATGAGCTGAAGTGAATGCAGTTCCCTTGTGGGAGCGAGCTTGCTCGCGAATGCGGTAGGTCGTACAGCATTGCAGTGACTGACCTGACGCTTTCGCGAGCAAGCTCGCTCCCACAGGGTTTGTGGATTATTTCGAGGTGGCATTCCAGCGTGCGAGTACGGCTGGCAAGTCAGTCAGGCTGCGAATCTCGGCATCCGGCAGACGATCCGCTTCCCAGACTTTCCCCGCCGGGTTGAACCAGATCGCCCGCAACCCGGCCTGCTGCGCGCCGGCAATATCATCGCCCGGATGATCACCAATATGCACGGCAGTTTCGGCTGTAGCACCACCACGCTGCAACGCCTCATGAAACAACCGGGCATCCGGTTTGGCAATGCCGATGTCTTCCGCGCACAACGCAAACTTGAAGTAGTCCGCCAAACCCAGCCGACGCACATCGGCATTGCCATTGGTGACTACGCCAAGCGAGTAATGATTGGCGAGAATCTCCAGTACTGGTTCGACTTCAGGGAACACTTCGATCTGATGCCGAGCATGCAGAAACACTTCAAAACTCTTGTCCGCCAGCGTCGACGCCTCGTCATGGGCGTACCCGGCTTCTTCCAGTGCATGGAACAACACCCGCCGGCGCAGCGCGCTGATGCGATGTTTCAGCCCCGGCTCATTGGCCAGCACCCGCTCACGAATCCCCCACAAATGCTCCACCGGCACCGCACCCAGATTCGGCGCATGTTCGCTCAGCCATTCGCGCAATATCGCTTCGGCGCTGACGATCACCGGAGCGGTGTCCCACAAGGTGTCGTCGAGGTCGAAGGTGATCAACTGGATGCTCATGAATCATCGCCTTTCATGCGTTTGGCTCGTGGGTGAGCACTGTCGTAGACCGCCGCCAGGTGCTGGAAGTCCAGGTGGGTGTAGATCTGCGTAGTCTTGATGTCCGAATGGCCGAGCAGTTCCTGCACCGCGCGCAGGTCCTGCGAGGATTCCAGCAAGTGGCTGGCGAAGGAATGCCGCAGCATGTGCGGGTGCAGGTTCTGCCCCAGTTCGCGTTCGCCGGCCAGTTTCACTCGCACCTGAATCGCCCGTGGACCGAGGCGTCGGCCTTGCTGGCTGACGAATACGGCGTCGTCTGCGGGGTTGGTCATGGCCCGCAGAGGCAGCCATTGTTCGAGGGCTTCGCGGGCCTTTTTGCCCACCGGCAGCAGCCGGGTTTTACTGCCCTTGCCGAGGACTTGAACCATGCCATCGGCGAGGTCGAGTTGATCGAGATTGAGTCCGGTCAGTTCGGAAAGGCGCAGGCCGGAAGAATAGAACAACTCAAGAATCGCCTGATCGCGCCGCGCGAGAAAATCATCCTCGACCGCCCCTTCAAGCAGTTGCAGTGCGCGATCAGTATCGAGGGTTTTCGGCAGTCGGCGCTCGCCTTTTGGCGGTGCCAGACCCGTCGCCGGGTCGTGGTCGCAAAGACCTTCGCGATTCAGATAGTGATAGAGCCCGCGTACTGCCGATAGCAGCCGCGCGAGACTGCGCGAGGATTGGCCCTGCGCATGCAGACGGACGATCAGGCTGCGCAGGCGCTGAATGTCTAGCGCCGCCCAGCTGCCGATGTTCTGTTTCACGCACCAGCCAAGGACTTTATCGAGGTCGCGGCGATAGGCCGAGAGCGTGTGCGGCGACACCTGTCGCTCACTGCGCAGGTGTTCGCAGTAAGCGTCAAGTTGCCGTTCCATGCTCAGCGTACCGAGCGCAGGGAGCTGTTGACCCGTGGCAGCACACGGCCCATGACTTCGGCGATATAGCTGAGGAACAGCGTACCGACCGAACTCTTGTAGTGCTGCGGATCACGGCTGGCGATCGCCAGAATGCCGTGGATGCCTTGATGACTGACCGCGACCACGGCGGTGGAGCCGATCTGTTTGCGCTGTTCTTCGCCGAAGAGGAAGTCCAGTTCATGCTCACGCAGGCTGCCGCTGACGCTTTTGCCTTCGGTGAGCAAGCCACCGATGGCGACTTGTGCGTCGGCGTGAGTGACCCAGCGACCGACCGGTGCCGGGTTGTCACCGAGCAGAATCAGGCTGACAAAGGGCACCTGAAAATCCTGGCGCAGGCTGTCTTCGACGCTGATCACCACGTCTTCGAGGCTGGCGGCGTCCATCAGGGACAGTATGAGACGGCGGGTCTTGTCGAACAGTCGATCGTTGTCGCGGGCGACGTCCATCAATTGCGAGAGGCGATGGCGCATCTCGATGTTGCGGTCGCGCAGAATGGTCATCTGCCGCTCGACCAGCGAAACGGTATCGCCACGCTGGTGAGGAATGCGCAGGGCGGGCAGCAGTTCTTCGTGCTCGACGAAGAAGTCCGGATGAGCCTCCAGGTATGCGGCAACCGCTGCCGCCTCCAGGCTCTCGGACGCTGATTCGTCGGACTGTCGGGCGGGTACCTGAGGCTTATCGGTCATGGTTTCTGCTCACTCAAAGACGTACTTGTCCTTCGTATACACGCACTGCCGGACCGGTCATCAGCACCGGTTGGCCAGGGCCTGCCCACTCAATGGACAGGCGCCCGCCTGGCAGGTCGATCAATAGCGGCGAATCCATCCACCCCTGGCTGATCGCAGCGACAGCCGCTGCACACGCGCCGGTACCGCAGGCCTGGGTTTCCCCGGCACCGCGTTCCCACACGCGCAACTGCGCACGGTTACGGTCGATGACCTGGAGAAAACCGACATTCACGCGCGCGGGGAAGCGCGGATGGTGTTCGATTTTCGGTCCCAGTTCATGCACCGGTGCACTGTTGATGTCCTGCACGCGCAACACGGCGTGCGGGTTGCCCATCGACACGGCGGCCAGTTCGACCGTGGTGCCGTCGACTTCCAGTTGATAGCTGCTGGCCTGCGCCGGCGCTTCGAACGGAATGTCCGCTGGCACCAGACGCGGGGCGCCCATGTTCACGCCGATCTGGCCGTCGTTACGCACGTCCAGTTCGATGATGCCGCCCTTGGTCTCGACGCGAATCTGCCGTTTGGCGGTCAGACGCTTGTCGAGCACGAAGCGTGCAAAGCAGCGCGCACCGTTGCCGCACTGCTCGACTTCCGAGCCATCGGAATTGAAGATCCGGTAACGGAAATCCACGTCCGGATTGCTCGGTGCCTCAACGATCAGCAACTGGTCGAAACCGATGCCGGTGTGGCGGTCGCCCCACTGCTTGGCGTGCTTTGGCTGAATATGCGCGTGCTGGCTGACCAGGTCGAGAACCATGAAGTCATTACCCAAGCCGTGCATTTTGGTAAAACGCAGCAGCATGGGTTACTCCGGCAGCAGGCTTTCGCCGGCAAACAGCTCGGCCACGGTTTCGCGGCGGCGCACTTCAAAAACCTGAGCACCGTCTACCAACACTTCGGCAGCACGGCCACGGGTGTTGTAGTTGGAACTCATCACAAAACCGTAGGCGCCGGCCGAATGCACGGCCAGCAGATCGCCTTCGGCCAGGGCCAATTCACGGTCCTTGGCGAGGAAATCGCCGGTTTCGCAGATCGGGCCGACGATGTCGTATTTGCGCGCAGCGGTGTCACGCGGTTTGACTGCGGTGACGTCCATCCACGCCTGATACAGCGCCGGGCGGATCAGGTCGTTCATCGCCGCATCGACGATGGCGAAGTCCTTATGTTCGGTGTGCTTGAGGTACTCGACCTGCGTCAGCAGCACGCCGGCATTGGCGACGATGAAACGGCCCGGCTCGAACACCAGCGCTAGGTCACGTCCGTTCAAGCGCTCGCGCACAGCCTTGATGTAGTCGGCAGCCAATGGCGGCTCTTCATCGCGATAGCGCACGCCCAAACCACCACCGAGATCGATGTGGCGCAGGTGAATGCCGCAGTCGCCCAGACGATCGACCAGATCCAGCAAGCGATCGAGCGCATCAAGGAACGGTGGCAGGGTGGTCAGTTGCGAGCCGATGTGGCAGTCGACACCGACCACTTCCAGGTTCGGCAGATGCGCGGCGCGCACGTACACGTCTTCGGCGTCGGCGATGGCGATGCCGAACTTGTTCTCTTTGAGACCGGTAGAAATGTAAGGGTGGGTGCCGGCATCGACGTCCGGGTTCACCCGCAGCGATACCGGGGCGCGAACGCCGAGCTCGGCGGCGACCACTTGCAGGCGCTCCAGCTCGTCGGTGGATTCGACGTTGAAGCAGTGCACGCCGACTTCGAGGGCGCGACGCATGTCGTCACGGGTCTTGCCGACACCGGAGAAGACGATCTTGTCAGCGCTGCCGCCAGCGGCCAGAACGCGTTCCAGCTCGCCACGGGAAACGATGTCGAAACCGGCACCGAGACGGGCCAGGACATTCAGTACGCCGAGGTTGGAGTTGGCCTTGACCGCAAAGCAGACCAGGTGCGGCATGCCGGCCAAAGCATCGGCGTAAGCCAGATACTGAGCTTCGATATGCGCGCGCGAGTACACATAAGTAGGCGTACCGAAACGATCGGCGATGGCGGACAGCGCCACACCTTCCGCGAACAGTTCCCCGCCACGGTAGTTAAAAGCGTCCATGGCGATCCCTTATTGGTAAACGTCGTGCTTATGTGCTTTGGACGGTTGCTTCTGCGAAGACTGGGCTTGCTCGGCCGGGTCCTGATCGTCATCCGGCAGGTACAGCGGGCCTTTTTGACCACAGGCCGAAACGAGGCAGGCAACCGCGACGAGCGCAGCAAGGGAAGAGATCAGGCGCTTCATGGCGAAATCCTTGAAAATGCGTTAATTGCGCCGGAGTATACCGGCCACCCGGCGGCTTGCCTATGTGATGGCCTTCCCGTCCGGCGGGGCTTGCCCGTGAGCACTGGTAACCCTGTGTGAGCGAGCCTGCTCGCGATGGCGGTGTGTCAGGCAACAATAATGTTGAATGTGCCGGCCATTCGCGAGCAGGCTCGCTCCCACAGGGTTGGGTGTTCGATGCCCTGACCGGTGCTTGGTCGTTAATCTTTGCAATCGGCCGGCAGCGTCCGTATCTTTCGGCGCTTGAGCCTGATCAGACATTTTTTGAGGTTGCCGCAATGAGTTTGTCCGAAGCCCGTTTCCACGATCTGGTCGATGAAACCCAGGAAAAACTGGAAGACATCTTTGACGAGAGCGACCTGGACATCGATCTGGAAAGTTCGGCCGGTGTGCTGACCGTCAAGTTCGAAAACGGCTCGCAGCTGATCTTCAGCCGCCAGGAGCCGCTGCGTCAGCTGTGGCTGGCGGCGGTGTCCGGTGGTTTCCACTTCGACTACGACGAAGAAAGCGAGCGCTGGATGTGCGACAAGAGCGAAGAGCAACTGGGCGAAATGCTCGAGCGCATCGTCAAGCAGCAGGCCGGCGCCGAATTCGACTTCGAAGGTCTGTGATTCCGTGACTGACACCGCTCCCGTTCGTCCACCGAAGCCGCTGTACAGCAACATCAGCCCGGCCGTGCCCTCGCCGTGCAGCGGTGTGTGCCGATTGGATGAGCAGAAGGTCTGCCTCGGCTGCTTCCGCCATGTCGAAGACATTCGCGAATGGCGCTCGGCAGACGATGACCGGCGACGTGTGATTTGCGCGCAGGCGTCTCAGCGCAAACAGTGCGGCGGGGCGTGACTTGTATATTTTTTGAGCTGTGATAGTGTCCGAACACGCCTCAACCCATCGAGGCCTGGTGAAAACCCCGTCTTTTTTGGCGGGGTTTTGCTTTTTTTGTGTGCAGAAGAAAGGAGTCTGCCCGGATCATGACCGCACCTTCCATCACCCTTACCCGTCTGGACGTGCAACGTCTGGAGCGCCTGATCGACAGCCTGGATGACACGCTGCCGGGCGTGATTGCGCTGCAAACCGAGCTGGACCGCGCCGACACCGTGGTCGGTCACGATGAAGTGCCCGCCGATGTCGTGACGATGAATTCCCGTGTGCATTGCCGCGAAGAAGGCAGTGGCAAGGATTACCACCTGACGCTGGTCTATCCGAAGGACGCCAACGCCGATGAAGGCAAGATCTCGATTCTGGCGCCAGTCGGCAGCGCACTGCTGGGCCTCAAGGTCGGTCAGCACATCGACTGGCCGGCTCCGGGTGGCAAGACCCTCAAACTGACCTTGCTTGAAGTCGAATCGCAGCCGGCCAACGGCGGTGAATTCCGCGAGTAAGCCCGCCTCAGACCTGTTCGAGTGCCTCGTTCAGAGCGCGCTCCAGGTCAGCCTTGTAGCGCAGATACAGATTGCTTGAACTCTGCCCGTCACCGAGCAGGCCGGAAAGGTCGAGGTCGGTGATGTAGCAGCGATAGCGTTCGCTCTCACGGCGCTGCTCGACGATCTCCCGGGCGACCACGCTGAACAGCTGGTCGCCATGTTCCAGTTCGCTGAATTCCCGTTGATTGCAATACAGCGTGACCTGCACTTCGCCAGGTGCGGCTTTGCCGACGATCGCCTGCACGTCGTAGAACGGCTTGTTCACCGGTGTCTGCGGTGCCGGCCGCGCTTCGACCCGGCGCGCGCGTCCCGGACCTGAAGGCAATAACTGGTAATACAAAGTTTCGAGACGGCCGTCGGGGCCGGCGTCCATCGGCAGCACGGCTTCGCGGCGGAACAGAATCGATTGCAGGAAGCGTTGCAACGGCACCAACAGACTCTGCTCGTCGTGATAGGGCAAATGTTGCTGCCACAGCGCGTTGAACTCATCCAGCACGTACAGCTCGGCCTGCTGCTCGGTGATCCGATAGAACACTTGAATGCACTCCGGCTGGCCCATCGGTAGGATCAGTGCAAGGTCGTGATCTTCCAGTGCCATGGGATCCAGGTGCAGCGGACTGTAGCGCGGCTGTTCTTCGCCAAGGTAATCGAGCAGGGCCGGCAGGGTGGCAAGCGCCACATGGTTGACCTGGCCCGGCACCAATTCCAGCACGTGATAATGCTGCTGCACCTGAATCAGGTAGCGATGGTTCAACTCGCTGAGCAACAGGTTCTGCGCGGTGTCGATGATTTCTTCAACGCGACGGGCAATGAACTGCGCGCGGTTGTGGCAGAAGCAGCGCACCTTCAATGACGGCTGCAACGGCCCGCGCGGCAGGTTGTTGAGGTAATCGCGTAGGCAGTCGAGCAGGGCATGCGGGCCGTCGAAGCGGTTGACCAGTACTTCGTTCCAGCTATTGAGCGTGACCTGATCCAGGGTCAGCACGAGGTTTTCGCGCACCCCGGCGTAACTCAGCGAGTCGGTGCGCTCGGTGGTCATCAGGATATTCAGGTCGCGGTGATGCTTGAGCGGGTCGACGCCGACGTTGACCAGAATCAGCACTTCGCTTGGCACCGCTGCACGCAGCAACGGTTCTTCCGCGACGGTGGGCAAGGGCAGGGCGATGCACTGTTGCAGGCTGCCGAGCAGGTTGAACAGCTCGAACTCGCTCAGGTCGCTGGTGCCGGGATGCAGGGCCAGGCGGGTGCTGCTGTCGATCACGCCGTTGCGGTGGCACCAGGTCAACAGCTCCAGTAACTCGCGGCTGCGCTTGATTGGCGCAAAATGTTCCCACTCAAGTGCCGTGAGGCTGCCGTTATACAGGCCCCACTGGGTTTGTCCCGGTTCCTTTTTATTGCGTGATTGCACCAGGGTCAGGGTGTCTTCGGCCAGATCCGGGGCGATTCCGGGGTTGATGAATTCGACCTTGTCGGCCTTGCGTTCGAAGGCCGCGTAGAGCCGGCGCCCCAGCACATTGAGATCGCGTTTATTGATCAGGCTGACGGTTTGTTCTGTGCGGGCGAACTGGGTCAGGAAGCGATAGCTGTAGTTCAGCTCATTGACCAGCGCGCGGCGTTCGGCGCTGACCTGGCGGACTTTCCACTGGCTGCGGCTGTCGAGCAGCGTCAGTTGCCGCTGATCCCAATGCCACTCGCTGGCCAGCCGTTCCAGCAACGTGCGTTGCCAGCTCTGGGTGCGGCTGTTGCCGGTGAGCTTGCGGTTGACCTTCAGGTACAACGCGCGACGAACCAGCTCCAGCCGTTCCGGCTCGTTGCGCGCGGTGAGGTATTCCTCGATACGCCGGTACACGACCATGTACGGGTCCAGCTCATCCAGATCGAGCTGATTGGCGAACACGGCTTTTTTGAAGCGCAGGCTCAGACATTGCACCTGCGGGTGTTCGCTGGCGTAGACCTCGGTCAGCAGCAGCTTGAGCACCGATTTGTAGGGTGACTCGATGCCCTTGAACAACTGCCACAATCCGGCACCGATGAATTCGCCCGGCGGAATCCGCGCCAGATGACCGAGGTCGAGGGTCTCGTCGGCCCGGATAAAACGCTTGGACAGCAGGGTGTGGGTGTAAAGGTCGTACGCAGTTTCTTCGTAAACCGGCACCAGCCACCAAATGGGTGTGCGCCCGGCCAGCCAGATCGCGGTGCGGTAAAACTCGTCCAGCAGCAGATAGTGCTGAGTGCTGCCGCAGTTTTCCGAGCTGAGCTGGGTGTCGCGTTCGCCCTTGACGAAGCGCACCGGGTCGATCAGAAAGAAATGCGCCTCAGCACCCTGGCTCGCGGCCCAGGCTTCCAGTAACTGACATTTCTTGCTCAGTTCGGCGAGTTCACCTTCGCTCAAGCCAGGCGCGTGGCAGACCCACACGTCCATGTCACTCTGATCGGCTTGCGCCAGCGTACCGAGGCTGCCCATCAGGAACAGGCCGTGAATCGGTCGCGGCGGATTGCTGCCGTGACGCGGTTTGTACGAAAACGAACGAGTCAGACGCTGTGCTTCGGTCAGCACGTTGGCGTCGGGCTCGTAATTCGACAGGCCGGCCGGCGTGCTGCCCGATACGTATCCCGGCAGCAGCGGGTGATTAACATGAAAGAACAGCGGCAACAGCGTCAACACACTTTGCTGGCGTGTCGACAGCCCTTCAAGGGCACGACCGAGGCGGCCTTCATTGAGTTTGAGAAAACGCGCGCGCAGCTGGCTGAGTACCTTGCGGTCGATGCCTTCGTCCAGGTCGGGGCGGATTTCGTGGGTGCGCGTCATGTCAGCTCAAACCGGCTCGCAGGCTCGGACGAAGAGGGTCTCGGAATGGGAGGCAGTTTAGCCTTTGCGCAGCGGGACTTTTAAGCTGAATTTGTTTTTTGACGTCAGATTTCTATCGCGGGTGGCCGGGCAAGCCCGCGGAAATCCCGTGGCAGGAGTTCCCGTGGGCAAAGTCAGGGGGAATCAGGCGGTTTCCTGCTCTCTCAGAATGGTCAGCACGGTTTGCACACTTTGTGCGGCATCGCGACCGAGGCTGGTCAGATACCCGCCATCGGGCTGGTCGGTCAGTTCTTTTTCAAAGAGGCGTTTGGCAGCGGCGATGTGTTTCGGGGCAGCGGTCTGATGAATTTTCAGACCTTCCTGGGAACTGTCCAGGTTGAAGAGTGCGAGGACTTCCAGTTCGGCAACCAACTCAGGGGTAAGCGACATAAGGACTCCAGACTTTCTAGGAATTGGACGACAGCGTCCCTAAGGTGAACCCGCTTTTGCGGCATGTCCAGTGCTCAGATCAGGGATTTTGTCTTGAGGCGGATTGCAGTGTAGTCGGGAGGCGGGAGTTGGCTGGATGGATACGTTACAAACATTGTAGGAGTGAGCCTGCTCGCGATAGCGGAGTGCCTGTCAGCATCTTTTTCACTGACAGAACGCTATCGCGAGCAGGCTCACTCCTACAGGATCGGGGCTTACTGCTTTTCGGGTGGCAACTCTGGCAAAGCGCGCAGCGCCGCTTCGTACCATTCGGTATTGAACGCACGGTCTTCATCGAGCATCGCGTCGATTTCGTAAGCCAGTACGTGAGCCATCAGATTGAGGATTTCTTCGCGCTCGACGCCCACCAGGGTCAGCTTGTTGAACGTCGCTTTGGCGGCCGGCGGATTGTCGCTTTCGATCTGGTTTTCGATGGCTTCGATCAACGTCGCTTCGGTGAACTCTTCTTCGTCGTTGTCATTGTCGATGTCTGTCGGCTCGCTCATGGCAGGCTCCTCATGGAAAGGCGCCAGTTTACCCGCATTCAGTGGCGTGATGCTGCTGGCGGGAAACGCCTGAGCGATCTATAAACAGGCACTGCCCACCCCGCACGGCCTGGAGGCTATGTGATGTTCAAGCTCTACGGATTCTCAGTCAGCAACTACTACAACATGGTCAAACTGGCACTGCTGGAAAAAGGCCTGCCGTTCGAAGAGGTCACGTTCTACCCGACGCAGACAGCGGAGTCTCTGGCCATCAGCCCGCGCGGCAAAGTGCCGGTGCTGGGTGTAGACGCTGGTTTTATCAACGAAACCGCGATCATCCTCGAATACCTCGAACAGACCCAGAAAGGCACGCCGCTGCTGCCGAGCGATCCGTTCCAACGCGCGCAGGTGCTGGCGATTGCCAAGGAAATCGAGCTGTACATCGAGTTGCCGGGACGCGCTTGTTACGGCGAGGCGTTCTTCGGCATGACTCTGCCAGAGGCGATCAAGGAAAAGACCAAGACTGAATTGCAGCTGGGTTTCGCCGCGCTGGGCCGACATGGCAAATTCGACCCGTACGTGGCGGGCGACAGTCTGAGCATTGCCGATTTGTATTTCCTCTACAGCGTGCCGCTGGCCTGTGCGGTCGGGCAGAAGCTGTTCGGGATTGATCTGCTGGCGGAGTTGCCGCAGGCGAAGGCGCTACTGGAGAGGTTGGAGCAGAATCCGCATGTGCAGAAGATCGCGGCAGACAAGGAAGCTGCGATGCCGGCGTTTTTGGCGATGATCGCTGCCAAGAAGTGAGTTTTATAGCGCTCTGAAGGAAGCCTTCGCGAGCAGGCTCGCTCCCACATTTGGATTTTTGTTGAACACAAAATTTGTGACCGACAAAAATCCCCTGTGGGAGCGAGCCTGCTCGCGAAGCTTTTGGCTTTTAGCGGCTAGCGATCAGCGCCTGACCGCGTACCACCGCTGCCTTGACCTGCGCCGGCGCAGTGCCGCCGATATGGTCACGGGCATTCACCGAGCCTTCCAGGGTCAGCACGGCAAACACGTCCTGCTCGATCTGATCACTGAACTGGCGCAGTTCTTCCAGGCTCATCTCGGCCAGGTCCTTGCCAGTGTCGACGCCGTACTTCACCGCGTGACCGACGATTTCATGGCAGTCACGGAACGGCAGGCCACGGCGTACCAGGTAGTCAGCCAGGTCGGTCGCGGTGGAGAAACCGCGCAGCGCCGCTTCACGCATGATCGCGTGCTTGGGCTTGATCGCCGGGATCATGTCGGCAAAGGCTCGCAGCGAATCACGCAGGGTGTCGGCGGCGTCGAACAGCGGCTCTTTGTCTTCCTGGTTGTCCTTGTTGTAGGCCAGCGGCTGGCCTTTCATCAGGGTCAGCAGACCCATCAGTGCACCGAACACACGGCCGGTCTTGCCACGCACCAGCTCCGGTACGTCAGGATTTTTCTTTTGCGGCATGATCGAACTGCCGGTGCAGAAGCGGTCCGGCAGATCGATGAACTGGAACTGCGCGCTGGTCCACAGCACCAGCTCTTCGGAGAAGCGCGACAAGTGCATCATTGCGATGCTCGCGGCCGAGCAGAATTCGATGGCGAAGTCGCGATCGGAGACGTTGTCCAGCGAGTTGCCGCCCACGGCGTCGAAGCCCAGCAGTTGCGCGGTGTATTCGCGGTCGATCGGGTAGGTGGTGCCAGCCAGCGCGGCGCTGCCCAGCGGCATGCGGTTGGTGCGCTTGCGGCAGTCGACCAGACGCTCGTAGTCGCGGCTGAGCATTTCGAACCAGGCCAGCATGTGGTGCCCGAAGGTCACTGGTTGCGCGGTCTGCAGGTGGGTGAAGCCCGGCATGATGCTCGCGGCTTCGCGCTCGGCTTGCTCCAGCAGGCCTTTCTGCAGGCGGGTGATCTCGGCGAGGATCAGGTCGATTTCGTCACGCAGCCACAGGCGAATGTCGGTGGCGACCTGGTCGTTACGGCTACGCCCGGTGTGCAGCTTTTTACCGGTGACGCCGATGCGGTCGGTCAGGCGTGCTTCGATGTTCATGTGCACGTCTTCGAGGTCGACACGCCAGTCGAACTGGCCGGCCTCGATTTCGCCCTGAATGGTCTTCAGGCCGTCGATGATGCTGTCGCGCTCGGCATCGGTCAGCACGCCGACCTTGGCCAGCATGGTGGCGTGGGCGATCGAGCCCATGATGTCGTGGCGATACAGGCGCTGGTCGAAAGTGACGGAGGCGGTGAAGCGGGCGACGAAGGCGTCGACGGGTTCACTGAAGCGGCCGCCCCAGGACTGATTGGTCTTGTCAGTGCTCATGAATTCGCTCGTATCGGCTTGAAGAAAGAAGGCGTGAAACGCTGGCGCGGATAATAACAGGGTTGCCAATCCTGTCGCTGACACTGGTCGATACGTTTTTTTCTCATTGCGTCAGCCATAGTGGCCGCTGGTGCCGGGGGATTTGCACAAGGATATTTTTCGATTGAGCAATATCGGCCCGGCGAGCGTCTACAGTTGGACATAAGGGTCGACGCGGCTCTGGATCGCGCAAAGGTCTGGCCGGCGACTATAAGAAGAGGGGGTGGGTGTTTTGTCCTTCGGCAAACCCCGTGAGAAACGCAGGAAACAGCGGGCTTTGAGCAGTACGACCCGGACACTGGCAAATATTGCTGGCCGACGTACGGCACTTTTTGGCGCTCGGGCTAGTCTTAGCGTGGATCGCGGTGACGGACGTCACTTCACCTGTCTACGCTATCCTTGTGCGAGACTCACGCAGGAATCCAGCGCAATATGAATGTCCTGATCGTTGATGACGAACCACTGGCTCGCGAGCGCCTCAGCCGAATGGTGAGCGAGCTCGAGGGTTATACAGTTCTGGAGCCCGGCGCCACGAATGGCGAAGAGGCGTTGGCACTGATCGACAGCCACAAGCCGGATATCGTGCTGCTCGATATTCGCATGCCGGGTCTCGATGGCCTGCAGGTTGCTGCCCGTCTGTGCGAACGTGAAACGCCGCCGGCCGTGGTGTTTTGCACCAGCCCCGATGAATTTGCCGTGGAAGCCCTGCAGGCCAGCGCCGTGGGCTATGTGGTGAAACCCGTGCGAACCGAACATCTGCATGACGCCCTGAAACGGGCTGAACGTCCCAATCGGGCGCAACTCTCGGCCCTGACCCGTCCCGCTGCCGAAAGTGGCAACGGCCCGCGCAGCCATATCAGCGCCCGAACCCGCAAAGGCATCGAACTGATCCCGCTGGATCAGGTGGTCTACTTTATCGCCGACCACAAGTACGTGACCCTGCGCCACGAGGCCGGTGAAGTGTTGCTGGACGAGCCGCTCAAGGCCCTCGAAGACGAATTCGGCGAGCGCTTTGTGCGTATCCATCGCAACGCGCTGGTCGCCCGCGACCGCATCGAACGTCTGCAGCGTACGCCGCTGGGGCATTTCCAGCTGTTTCTCAAGGGTCTAAATGGTGACGCGCTGATCGTCAGTCGTCGGCACGTGGCCGGTGTGCGCAAGATGATGCAGGGCCTGTAACCCGGTCATTCCGGACAGCTCCAGCTCCTTTTTACCAGGCACTGCGGGCCAGGGAGGCCGCGCCGACTCTGATTCAAGTCAAAGTGGATTTGGCTGAGCTGTTATTATCCGCCGTATCTATTCAGTACGGATTGATCCATGTCCTCTCGCGAAATCCGCATCGCCACCCGTAAAAGTGCGCTTGCCCTCTGGCAGGCCGAATACGTCAAAGCCCGTCTTGAAGCGGCCCACCCGGGCCTGCTGGTGACGCTGGTGCCCATGGTCAGTCGCGGCGACAAACTGCTCGATTCGCCACTGTCGAAAATCGGTGGCAAGGGCTTGTTCGTCAAGGAACTGGAAACTGCGCTGCTGGAAAACCAAGCAGACATCGCCGTCCACTCGATGAAAGATGTGCCGATGGACTTCCCGGAAGGCCTCGGCCTGTTCTGCATCTGCGAGCGTGAAGATCCGCGTGATGCCTTCGTTTCCAATACGTATGCCAGCCTGGAAGCATTGCCTGCCGGCAGCATTGTCGGCACGTCGAGTCTGCGTCGGCAGGCACAGTTGCTCACCCGTCGTCCGGATCTGCAGATCCGCTTTCTGCGCGGCAACGTCAACACTCGCCTGGCCAAACTCGATGCCGGTGAGTACGACGCGATCATCCTCGCCGCCGCCGGCCTGATCCGCCTCGGCTTCGAAGATCGCATCACTTCGGCGATCAGTGTTGATGACAGCCTGCCTGCCGGTGGCCAAGGTGCAGTCGGCATCGAATGCCGCAGCGCCGACACCGAAATCCACGCCTTGCTCGCACCGCTGCATCACGCCGACACCTCGTCGCGCGTCACCGCCGAGCGTGCCCTCAACAAACATTTGAATGGCGGCTGCCAAGTGCCGATCGCCTGCTATGCCGTGCTCGAAGGCGAACAGTTGTGGTTGCGTGGTCTGGTCGGTGAGCCAAGCGGCGGCAAGCTGCTCAGCGCCCAAGCGCGCGCGCCACGGGCCGATGCCGAAGCACTGGGTGTGAAGGTCGCCGAAGACCTGCTCAGCCAGGGCGCCGACGACATTCTCAAAGCGGTCTACGGCGAGGCAGGTCACGAGTGACCGGTTGGCGCCTGCTGCTGACGCGCCCCGCGGAAGACTGTGCGGCGCTGGCGCAGACGTTGGCCGGGCAGGGCGTTTTCAGTAGCTGTTTGCCGCTTCTGGACATTGTCCCGCTGCCAGTCTCTGAGAAAATTCGTCAGGCGATTACGCAGTTGCCAAGTTGCAGTGCAGTGATTGTCGTCAGCAAACCGGCGGCGCGTATTGCGCTGGATCTGCTCGAAGGTGCATCTGCGCTGACGATGCCGTGGTTCAGTGTCGGCGCGGCGACTGCGCAGATTTTGCTGGATCACGGTCTGGACGCGAACTTCCCGGCCGCCGGCGATGACAGCGAAGCCTTGCTGCAATTGCCGCGTCTGCGTGAGGCGGTCAGCCAGCCCGGCGCGCAGGTGTTGATCTTGCGCGGGGAGGGGGGGCGTGAACTGCTCGCCGAGCGCTTGCGTGAGCTAGGTGCTAGTGTCGAGTATCTGGAATTGTATCGACGCGACCTGCCAGCCT
Organism: Pseudomonas sp. 29; assembly: GCF_002754355.1. Lineage (NCBI taxonomy): Bacteria > Pseudomonadati > Pseudomonadota > Gammaproteobacteria > Pseudomonadales > Pseudomonadaceae > Pseudomonas > Pseudomonas sp. 29. The sequence continues at coordinate 2,633,207 of NZ_PEEY01000001.1, read as the reverse complement.
ATGCCCCGGATGAGCTGCCACGGCGGATCGAAGCGGAACGCTTGAACGGGCTGGTGGTCAGCAGTGGACAGGGTTTCGAGCACCTGCGCCAAATGGCCGGCGATGCCTGGCCGACTATCGCGCCGTTGCCGTTGTTTGTACCAAGCCCAAGAGTCGCCGAGCTGGCACGTGCCGCCGGGGCTCAAACAGTTGTGGATTGCCGCGGCGCGAGTGCCGCGGCTTTGCTGACGGCGTTGCGGGAGTATCCCGAACCCGTTTTCTAATGCAAAGGATGGATACGTGAGCGAAACAGCCTTGCCAAAAGATGACGTCCAGCCTGTGATTGAACCCCAGGTTGAAACTCCACCGCCGGCCACAGAGCCGCGCCGAGGCAATGGACTGGCCATCGTCGCTTTGTTGCTCGGTGCTGCCGGTGTTGCGATCGGCGGCTGGGGTGTCTGGCAGGTTCGTCACCTGCAGACCAACACTCAACAGCAGTCCGGTGAAGTGCAGGCATTGAACGATCAGGCACAGAGCCTGAAGCTCAATGAACAGCGTCTGACCGAGCGCCTCGCGCAGCTGCCGGGTGCCGACGAACTTGCCGAGCGCCAGCGTCTGGTGACCCAGCTTCAAGGTGATCAACAGCGCCTCAATCAACGTCTGGAAACGGTGCTGGGCGCTAGCCGCAAGGACTGGCGTCTGGCCGAGGCCGAGCATTTGCTGCGCCTGGCCAGTCTGCGTTTGTCGGCTTTACAGGACATCAGCAGCGCTCAGGCGCTGGTCCAGGGCGCTGACGAAATTCTCCGTGAGCAAAACGATCCAGGCTCTTTCGCCGCCCGCGAGCAAGTGGCGAAAACCCTGGTGGCGCTGCGCAGTACTTCGCAACCGGATCGCACCGGTCTGTTCCTGCGTCTCGGCGCGCTGCGTGATCAAGTCATCGACCTCACCGAGCTTGCGCCGGAGTACAAGGATCGTGGCGAATCGCTGCTGGGCCTGACCGCTGACGGTGACGGCGCCAGTCGTTGGGCGCAGTGGTGGGACCAGGTCTCGCGCTATATCCGTATCGATTTCAATGCCGACAAGAATGTGCGGCCGCTGCTGGCCGGGCAGAGCCTGAGTCAGGTGCGTCTAGCCCTGAGCCTTGCGCTTGAGCAGGCGCAGTGGGCAGCCCTCAACGGTCAGGCGCCGGTCTATACCCAGGCGCTGGCCGAAGCGCGCGATGTGCTCAAGGGCAATTTCAACCCGGACAATCCGCAAAGCAAAGTGATGCTCGAGCAGGTCGGTGAGTTGAGCAAGGAACCGGTCACAGTCACCACGCCGGATCTGGCCGGCACGCTGAGTGCGGTGCAAGCCTACCTTGAACGGCGCAACGTTAACGCCGAAGAGTCGGTGAAACCCTTCGCCAAGCCTGCCGCCAACACCGCGCAGGAGACCACGCCATGAAACGCCTGTATGTGATCGTGTTTCTGGTGATCGCGGCGACAGCGGCGCTGGGTCTGGCGATTGCCGAGCATTCCGGTTACGTGCTGGTGGCCTACAAAAGCTTCCGCTACGAGTCCAGCCTGTGGGCGACGCTGGCGGTCATCGCGGTGCTGTGGCTGCTGATCTGGGGGATCAAGGCACTGGTCGAATTGGTCATGACCTCCAGTGGCGTAGTCAACCCATGGTCGCGCCGCAACCGCAGTCGGCGCGTGCAGGTGGCGATCGAGCACGGTCAACTGGATCTGGCCGAAGGTCGCTGGGCCAGTGCTCAGCGTCACCTGTCTCGAGCGGCTGAAGCCGAGCGCCAGCCATTGCTGTACTACCTCGGTGCTGCCCGCGCAGCCAACGAGCAAGGTCTTTACGAAGAGTGCGATCGTTTGCTGGAACGGGCGCTTGAACGTCAGCCCCAGGCGGAGCTGGCCATCGCTTTGAGTCATGCGCAGTTGCAGACTGACCGTGGCGACACCGACGGTGCCTTGGTGACGCTGCAAGCGATGCACGATCGCCATCCACACAATGCGCAGACGTTGCGTCAGTTGCAGCGCTTGTACCAGCAGCGCGGCGAATGGTCGGCGGTGATTCGTTTGCTGCCGGAATTGCGCAAGGACAAAGTCCTGCCGCGCGCCGAACTGGCCGAACTCGAGCGCCGCGCCTGGGGTGAAAACCTCTCGCTGGCTGCGCAACGGGAAGAGGATGGCAGCGTGGGTTTGCAGTCGCTCACGCGCGCCTGGGAGCAGCTCACTTCGGCGCAACGGCAGGAGCCGCCGCTGGTGTTGGCGTACGCCGAACAGTTGCGGCAGTTGGGCGCCCAGGTCGAAGCGGAAGAAGTGCTGCGCACTGCCCTCAAACGCAAGTACGACAGCCATCTGGCCCGTCTCTACGGGCTGGTGCGCGGCAGCGATCCGGCCCGCCAGTTGCAAACCGCCGAAGGCTGGCTGAAGGAGCATCCGAACGATCCAAGCCTGCTGTTGACCCTCGGCCGACTGTGTCTGCAAACCAGTCTGTGGGGCAAGGCACGGGATTACCTGGAAAGCAGTCTGCGTTTGCAGCGCAATCCCGAGGCGTGTGCGGAACTGGCGCGCCTGCTCGCCCAGTTGGGCGATACCGAGCGCAGCAATCAGTTGTTCCAGGAAGGCCTTGGTCTGCTGGACGAGCGCCTGCTGGCCGCGCCGTTGCCGGCTCCGGCCCAAGTCTGAAGTGGCGAGGGAGTTCGCTCCCTCGCTTACCTTTTGTGGCTGAATTTTCCACTTCGTTGAGCGCCTGAAGCAAATTCCTACAGCGGTCTACACCAATTCCTCTCGATCCTGTCGGGTTTTCCCTACACCTCTGGTGAACTGTCGGCAGGGCCTTGCCTTGAAAGGCTGACACGCTTTCCTCTACCGTAACCGTCTGTCTCTACTGTTACGGAAAAGCCATGTCGTTGGCCTGCTCACGCTCCTTGTTCTTCATGGCTTTCACTGCGGGGGCCTTTGCTCTGGGAGCTTCCTATTATCTTGAATATGCAGTCGGCCTGACGCCGTGCAGCCTGTGTCTGGTGCAGCGCCTGTTCCTCACGCTGCTGTGCGTAGTCAGTGGTCTGGCGGCGGTGCACGGTCCCAAACGTGTCGGTTTGTGGTTCTACTGGCTGTTGACCCTGGGCGCCAGCCTGGGTGGGACCACGGCGGCCTGGCGGCAGGTACTGATACAGAGCGATCCGATGCTGCACCTGCTCAATTGTTCGCCTGCTCCCGAGGCCTTGTTCAGTGGTCTGCCATGGATCTGTGCCCTGCAAACGATGTTTAGCGGCGGTACCGATTGTGCGGAAATATCCTGGACGCTGTTCGACCTGAGTATCCCGGAGTGGAGCCTGCTGTTCTTTGTCGCGGTATCGATTCTGGCGGTGTATCAATTGTTGCGGCTGGTATGGAGTGCTCTGCAACGCCCGCTCAGCGGCCAAGCGTCGCACCCGGTGCTGTTGCGGGATTAAACACTTGTATGAACTTTATCTCCTGCGTACCTTGAAGCCATAGGCGTGCGGGCATAATCTGGCCCGCACGTGTCATTGGATTTATGTTGCTCGATGACGCTCTGCCCGGCCGACCCCCAAGCCAGAATCAAAAGAGGGGCGCGGGTGTAGAGCAGCATGACCCACAAGGGAAGAGAGATCGCCATGCTCGAAAGTTGTCAGAATGCTCAGGAACGTTGGGGTGGGGTTCATCTGCTGATCGACCGCTGGTTGCAAGAGCGTGAAGAGCTGATCGGTGCCTACGACAAACTCGGTGCACAGCCTGAGTCGCTCTCCGAGAACCGCAAGCCTCTGCAGGAATTCTGCGGTGTGCTGGTCGATTACGTCTCGGCTGGGCACTTCGAAATCTACGAACAGCTGACGGGTGAAGCCAAGGCTTTCAACGACAAGCGTGGGCTGGAACTCGCCGAGACGATTTATCCGCGCATCGATGTCATTACCGAGAAGCTTCTAGCCTTCAACGACCTGTGCGATGAGGGCAAATGCGTTGCAGAGAAGTTCAAAGAGCTAGGTGGCCTGCTCCACGAACGCTTCGAACTTGAAGACTGCCTGATTGAAGTGCTGCACACAGCACACAAGGAAGAAGATCCGGTTCAGGCCTGATCCCGAACCCTGATCAAAAAAAACGGTGCGCCCGAAAGCGCACCGTTTTTTATTGCCCGATCAACTCGTCGCACCACGCAATTCCACTTCAAACACCAGCGGTGTGAACGGCGCAATCAGGTCACCGGCACCGTCAGCGCCATAGGCCTGGTCCGATGGAATCACCAGTCGCCATTTCGCGCCTACCGGCATGTTCTGCAACGCGGTGCGCCAGCCGGCAATCACGCTGTCGAGGTTGAACCATTGCGGCTGAGTGTTCTGATCGAACACGGTGCCATCCGGCAACCGTCCGACGTACAGCACCTGCACTTTTCCATCGGGGCCAGCCCTGGCACCGGTACCCGCTGTCAGCTCGGTGAGCAGGATGCCGTCAGCCAGTTCCTGAACACCCGGTTTGGCTTTTTCAGCGGTAAGAAAACGTTGCTCGTTTTCCATCGCCGCATCACTTGAAGGCTGTGCAGAGTGCTCGGCGTTTTGCGCTTCATGATCGGCCAGAATCTGTTCGATACGTGCTTCGCTCAACGCCAGCGGCTTGCCTTGATAGGCTTGTTGCAAGCCATCGACCAGCGCCTGGATCTGCAACTGCGGGACTTCCTGACGCAGCCGTTCACCGAGGCTGGCACCGAGGCTGTAGGCCAGATCGTGAGCATCGTTCGCGGTGTTTTTTTCGTCAGCGTGAACGGCCGAAAAAACCATGCAGAGGGATAAAAAAAAGTAGCGCGACATGGGCACACTCCGTCCTGAGATGCGGTGGATTATGCCAGCGCGAACGTCTGCAACGGTGAACTGCTTTTGACTTCGCGCAGAACATTTTCGATTCGGTGCAACGCAACGCAATCGATACTGTCAAGATGCCCTAGCGGCGGTAACTGCAGAGGTCTAGTATGAGCCGCACTCACGTCAGCCAGGAGGTAAACCATGTCGGCCACCAAGAAGCCTGTAAATACTCCGTTGCACTTACTCCAACAACTCTCGGGCAGCCTGCTCGAGCATCTGGAAAACGCTTGCTCCCAAGCCTTGGCTGATGCTGAAAAACTGCTCGCCAAACTGGAAAAGCAACGCGGCAAGGCGCAAGAAAAACTGCACAAATCCCGCACCAAATTGCAGGACGCAGCCACTGCCGGTAAAGCCAAGGCACAGAACAAAGCCAAGGCCGCAGTGAAAGAACTGGAAGACCTGCTCGATGCCTTAAAGGATCGTCAGTCCGACACTCGCAGCTACATTCTGCAACTCAAGCGCGATGCCCAGGAAAGCCTGAAACTGGCCCAGGGTGTGGGTCGCGTTCAAGAAGCCGTGGGCAAAGTACTGTCCACCCGCGCCGCCAAACCGGCAGCGGCACCGGCGAAGAAAGCGGCTGCCAAACCGGCTGCAGCCAAGCCTGCAGCGAAAACCGCAGCGGCTAAACCTGCTGCAAAAACGGCGGCCAAACCTGCGGCGAAAAAACCGGCTGCGGCGAGCGCTGCCAAACCGGCGGCTAAAACCACTGCTGCAAAACCAGCTGCTGCCAAGCCAGCCGCTAGAACGGCTGCCGCCAAACCGGCTGCAAAACCAGCCGCGAGCAAAGCTGCTCCCGCGAAAACTGCAGCTGCCAAACCGGCCGCTAAACCTGCGGCGAAAGCTGTGGCGAAACCAGCCGCAAAACCTGCTGCCAAAACCGCCGCTGCCAAGCCAGCCGCCAAACCGGCTGCCAAACCGGCTGCCGCTAAACCCGCTGTAAAAACCGCGGCAAAACCTGCCAAGCCGGCTGCAAAACCAGCAGTGAAAGCCGCCGCCAAGCCAGCCGCCGCTGCTAAACCAGCGACCACTGCTGCCAAGCCTGCTGCTGCAAAACCGGCCGCCAAACCAACTGCCAAACCGGCCGCAAAACCAGCCGTGAAAAAGCCTGCCGCTGCCAAACCAGCTGCCGCCAAACCGGCTACCACTCCAGCTGCCAAGCCTGCCGTGCCAGCCACTCCGGCAACGCCAGCCGCCGCTGCTCCAGCCGCCACCACCTCGACTCCTTCGACTGCGCCATCGCCAGCCGCTGCGTCGAGCGTCAGCAACAACCCGACCAGCGCTTCCTAAGTGCCGGTTGCCGCGACGCGCAGCACTTGCAGCGCGTCGCGGTTCGGGCTGGCCGCCATGCCGGCCAATCCTTCAAGCCAGGTCTTCGAGCCTGCATCGTTTAGCGGCCATTCCTGCGCCACCCCTTCAAGCCGTGACAGCAACGCTCGCTCAGCCTCAAGCTCCAGTGATTTGATCTGCTCGCGCATGCCTTTCAGCACCGCATCATCAACGGCCCGTGTTTTCCATTGCATCCGCAGTGAGCGCAGCGGCTGTACCACCTCGGTATCCCAGGGCTCGGTCAGCGTCTGAAGCTGGCTTACACGTTGTTCATCACAGATCACCCCGCGTTGTTCGAGCCATAAACCGCACAGCAGCAGGCACACATTGGCGCCCGCCGTTTGCAGTCGCAGGCAGGCATCTTCCACGCCCGGGCGGGCGTAGGTGGCAAGGGAAAAGCTCCACAGGTCAGAGGACATCGTGCTACTCGCGCCAGTTGTGAGCGAAGCTGGTAGACTCCGCCGCCATTATGATCCGACTTCAGAACCTGACTTTACAGCGTGGCCCGCAACGTCTGCTAGAAGACGCCGAGCTGACCCTGCACGCCGGCCACAAAGCCGGCCTCATCGGTGCCAACGGCGCCGGCAAATCGAGCCTGTTCGCCTTGATTCGGGGCGAACTGCACCCCGACTCGGGTGATTGCTTCCTGCCGGCTGACTGGCGCATCGCCCACATGCGCCAGGAGATCGAGACCCTTGAGCGTCTTGCCGTCGACTATGTGCTCGATGGCGATTTGCGTCTACGCGAGGTGCAACGTGACCTCGCCGCCGCCGAAGCGGCGCATGACGGTGCCGCTCAGGCCCGCCTGCACTCGGAACTCGACAGCGCCGACGGCTACACCGCCGACGCGCGGGCGCGCAAATTGCTCGCCGGTCTCGGCTTCACCAACGAGCAGATGGATCGCCAGGTAGGAGATTTCTCCGGTGGCTGGCGGATGCGTCTGAATCTGGCGCAGGCATTGATGTGCCCGTCCGACCTGTTGTTGCTCGACGAACCGACCAACCACTTGGACCTCGACGCGATCATCTGGCTCGAAGAGTGGCTGAAAAGCTACCCGGGCACCTTGCTGCTGATCTCCCACGACCGTGATTTCCTCGATGAAGTCGTCGATCACGTGGCCCACGTCGATCAGCGCAAAATCACCCTGTATCGCGGCGGCTATACCGCGTTCGAACGCGCCCGTGCCGAGCGTCTGGCCCAGCAGCAACAGGCCTACGAGAAGCAGCAGGCGCAACGTGCGCACATGGAAAGCTACATCGCCCGTTTCAAGGCCCAGGCGACCAAGGCCCGTCAGGCACAGAGCCGGATCAAGGCACTGGAGCGGATGGAAGAGCTATCGGCGGCCCACGTCGATTCGCCATTCGACTTCGTCTTCCGCGAGTCGAGCAAGATCTCCAGCCCGCTGATCGACCTGTCGGATGCGCGTCTTGGCTATGGCGACAAAACCATCCTGGAGAAGGTCAAGCTGCAACTGACCCCGGGCGCGCGGATCGGCCTGCTCGGCCCGAACGGCGCAGGTAAGTCGACGCTGATCAAAAACCTCGCCGGCGAACTGTCACCGCTGGGCGGGCGGCTGACCCGTGGCGAGAACACTGTGGTTGGCTACTTCGCCCAGCATCAGCTCGATTCGCTGGATTCCAAGGCCAGCCCGTTGTTGCACTTGCAGCGTCTGGCGCCGACCGAGCGCGAGCAGACACTGCGTGACTTCCTCGGCGGTTTCGACTTCCGTGGCGCGCGCATTGATGAGCCGGTACTGAATTTCTCCGGTGGTGAAAAAGCGCGTCTGGCCCTGGCGTTGATCGCCTGGGAGCGGCCGAACCTGTTGCTGCTCGACGAACCGACCAACCACCTCGACCTGGAAATGCGCCTGGCGCTGACCATGGCGCTGCAGGAATTCAGCGGCGCGGTGCTGGTGGTGTCTCACGATCGTCACTTGCTCAAGAGCACCACCGACAACTTCTACCTGGTCGCTGATGGCAAAGTCGAAGAGTTCGATGGCGACCTCGAAGACTACGCGCGCTGGCTGGTGGAGTACCGCCTGCGTAACGCGCCGGTCAGTAACACCCCGGTGAATCCGGACAAGACCGACAAAAAGGCCCAGCGTCAGGCTGCTGCTGCGTTGCGTCAGCAACTGGCCCCGCACAAGCGTGAAGCTGACAAGCTCGAAGCCGAGCTGGGCAAGCTTCACGAGAAACTGGCCAAGGTCGACGCCAGCCTCGGCGACAGCGACATCTACGAGCCGGCACGCAAGAACGAATTGCGTGATCTGCTCGCTGAACAGGCCAAGCTGAAGGTTCGTGAAGGCGAGCTGGAAGAGGCGTGGATGGAAGCTCTCGAGGTATTGGAAAGCATGCAGGCGGAGCTGGAGGCGCTGTCCTGATGGAAGCGTTCAAGCTGCCGCTGCCGGCGGAGTGGGTCGAGCCGATCTGGTTCGCGGTGCAGATTCTGCTGATCCTGCTGGCCGGTTACCTCACTCAGCGCTTCGTCGCCAAAGGCCTGACCCGGTTGGGCGAGCGCTATCCGTTCCCGCCGCAATTGCTGATGCCACTGCGCGGCGTGTTGCGCTGGCTGATCATGGGCAGTGCGCTGATCTTTGTTCTGGAACGCCTCGGTGTCTCGGCCACGGTGCTGTGGACGGCGCTGTCAGGGTTCGTCGCCGTGGCGGCGGTGGCGTTCTTCGCGATGTGGAGTGTGCTGTCGAATCTGCTCTGCGCGATTCTGATCTTCACGGTTGGGCCGTTCCGGCTGGGCGATATCGTTGAGCTGGTGGACACCACGGACAAGCCTGGCGTCAAAGGCCGGGTGGTGGCGATCAATCTGCTTTACACCACGTTGATCGAGGCGGAAGAGCTTGGGACTGGCAGCGCGATGGTGCAGGTGCCGAACAGCTTGTTTTTCCAGCGCTCGGTACGACGTTGGCGCGGGACGGATGTATTCCCTTCCAGCGGGTTCGAGAAGTAAGTCTTACAGCAAGATCAAAAGATCGTCCGATCGCGGCCCGAGCCTTCGGCAGCTCCTACAGGGGTCGCATTCCAAAGTAGGAGCTGCCGGAGGCTGCGATCTTTTGCTTTTAGGCCCAATCCGCATTAGCTTGAGCGTCTGTCACAATTCAGATGCGAGGTGTGCGATGGAGCTTCAAACATGGCTGGCATTTTTTGCCGCCTGCTGGGTGATCAGTCTGTCCCCGGGTGCTGGCGCCATTGCGTCGATGTCCAGCGGCCTGCAATACGGTTTCTGGCGCGGTTACTGGAACGCCCTCGGCCTGCAGATTGGCCTGGCGGTGCAAATCGCGATCGTCGGCGCCGGTGTTGGCGCGATCCTGACCGCCTCGGCCACCGCCTTCCACGCGATCAAGTGGTTCGGTGTGGCTTATCTTGTTTATCTGGCCATCAAGCAATGGCGCGCGCTGCCCATGGACATGAGCGACGACGCGGCGGTACGACCGATCGGCAAGCCGCTGGCGCTGGTGTTCCGCGGCTTTCTGGTGAACATCAGCAACCCCAAGGCTTTGGTGTTCATGCTCGCGGTGCTGCCGCAGTTCATCAACCCGCATGCGCCGTTGCTGATTCAGTATGTAGTAATCGGTGTAACGATGATCTTCGTCGACCTGATTGTCATGGCGGGCTACACCGGTCTGGCTTCGAAGGTGCTGCGTTTGCTACGCACCCCGCAGCAGCAGAAGCGTATGAACCGCACGTTTGCCGGACTGTTCATCGGTGCGGCGGCGTTTATGGCGACGTTGCGTAAAGCGGCGGCGTAAACCTCGCGAGCACAAAAAAGGCGACCTTTGCGGGTCGCCTTTTTTGTGGCTGGGACGCAGAGCGTCCCGGGATGCATTCCCACGTCGAGCACGGGGACGATCAGGCGCCAGTCATCAGCGCAAAATCACCGGCGCAGTATCACGCGGCAGATTGTTGCGCTGTGGTGCTTCGCGCGGCTGCTCGTAACCGCCGCCACCGAGCTGCATGCTCAGTTGCCCGGCCACGTCCTCACCCAGCGCCTTCGACACGTCACGCACCACCCGTGGGCGGTTCAGCGAGATCTTGATGTCGCGGTGGTTCACCAGTTTGGTGTCCTGCGCTTCGCCCATCGCCGTGAAGGCCGAGGTGATTTCGAAGGTCTTGGTGTTGATCAGGCTGAAATCCGCCACCAGCGTCAGGCCCAGTACCGCCGAATAGCTGTCGGTGTGCGCCAGTTCGTTGATGTCCTGAGTGAAGTCGATGTCCGACACCGTACCGAACAGCACATAGTCGGCGCCTTTGAAGTTGCCGGCCTTGATGCGCTTGATCACGTCGTAGACGTCACCCTTGGACGACGCGGTGTACGGCGTGCCCTGCACCAGCTGGAACATGCCGGTACGCAGGATTTCACCTTTGATGTCGCCGGTGAATTTACGCAGCTCGCCTTGCTCGATGTAGCTGGTGCTCGCTTCGATCTCGTTGTAGCTCGACGAGCCGCTGGAGCTGTAGTAACCCTCGCGATGATTGCTCTGGGCCGAAACGATGTGGATGTATTGCTCCACACGTTCCTGGTAAGCCAGATCCGTCACCGCGACTTTCGGGGCCGCTTGCACGCTGAACGCGCAAGCCAGGGCCATCATGCCAATCCATGCGCGCATCAATTAACGCTCCGTGGTTTTGCGGATCTCTTTTTCGTCCATCCACTCGGCTAGACCGCTTTCAACGTCGATCAGTTGCAGGCTGAATTTGTAGAAGACGTCCTTATAGTCGCTGCTGCGTTTGACGATCGAGCTGATCGAACCTTCGATGCGGTACTTGGCGGCAACCATGTTGCCAGTCTTGGCCACGGTGCTCTTCTTGTACAGGCCGCTCTGGTTTTGCAGCTTGAGCTGGTCAACCTGGCTCTGCATGGCGTTGTTGTCGCTGGCGAAGCGGGCCACGCCGGTTTTCATCAGCTGAGTCTTGATGCTGGTGGTGATTTCGCGGGTGTCGATGTATTCGCTGGTCTTGTTCTTCACGTCGTAGACCTGAACCACCGGGCGGCCCTGCAGAATGCCGGACTGGGCCAGCGAGCGGGTCATCGACTCGGCGATCATTTGCAGGTCGGTCGAACCGAATTCATTGGTCACGGTTTCAACCGCTTTGGTGTCGCCGTAGCTGATGTTCTTGCTGCCCAGGGTCGGCGAAGTGTTGGCGCAACCGGAGGCCAGCAGGGCGATAACAGCGATGCAGGAAAAGCGTGCAAACATGGGAATGCTCTCTAAAACAGAAATAGGGTGACAGGCTTACGGCGTCTTGATTTCCAGACGGAAGTCCACGGCTTTCGGGGTCGGGGCGATGCCTTGAATGAAGCTGGTCTGGGCGCCGTACATCATTTGGCTTTTCCACACTTCTTCTTCGGCAATCGGGAAACCTTCCGCGCCGAGCCAGGCGAAGCGGTAGTAGAAAATCTTGTTGCTGTTGAGGGTGTTGCTCAACTGCACGTTGACCGTCATGAAGCCGTTTTCGCGAGCGACGCGCATGGCGCCGACGACGATGTGTTTCTGCGGGCCCATGGCCACGACTTTGCTCGCGGCGCTGCCCGGCTCTGGCGGTGGCGGGGTAGCGCAGCCGCTCGCCAGCAAGGCGAGGGCGGCGACGGCGATGAGTTTGAAGCGCATGCAAAGACTCCGTTCTTAAGGTTGTTTGAGGCTGGCGACGTTGGTCGCGCTGGCGCTCGGGATGACGTGGGCGGCGAGGCCACCGGCGAACACCTGGTTGCCCACGGCGCGCAGGGTGATCACCTGATAACGCTGATCGACGGTGACCTTGACCACCGAACCGCCGACGGCGCTCGGCAGACTGACCTGATGCTCGCCTTTCTTCAAGCGCAGACGCACCACTTGAGTGTTGTCCGGCAGGGTGCGCCACGTACGGGTATCGGCACCTTCAAGCACAGCTGAAGAGATGCCGACGGCCAGACCGGCCAGTGGATTGGTTTCGTTGATCTTCTTCTGCGCCACGCCTTTGGTGATCGCCCGCACGGTGGTGCGCAGGATGATCCCCGGCATATCGTCACGCAGGGCGCGGCGGGACATGGCGGTGGTGCTGTTCAGAGCGGTCAGATCGACCTGCTGGCCATCGACACCGATCTGCGCGAACGGCGCGGTGGAGGTGTCCGGCTTGATGATCGGGAACGACAGTGGGGTGATCACCACGTTGTTGGAGATCGGCAATGGCAGCGGCACGCGGATCGAGTCGCGAGCTGGCGCCAGACCGCTTTGCACGACGATCAGAATATCGCTGTCGTCAGACTTGCTCGGCTTGTCGAGGTTGACCAGTGCCTGCTCCAGCAACGGCGTGTTCGGACGCAGTTCGGCAGCCTTGCGGTAACCCGGCGCCGCGAGGCCTTTTTCGCCCAGGGCTTCGTAGACGAAACCGGACAGGTAATGGCTGAAAGCACTCTGGTAGCTGTTCTTCAGACCGACCACTTCCGGTGCGTCGAGGCTGGCGACCGGATAACCCTGCAGGTCTTTGTACTGGGTCTTGATGCCTTCTTTCTCGGCCTCTTCTTCGCTCTTGAGGTATTCCTTGTCGCGCAGCTCGGCGATCACCGCTTCACGTTCGTGAGTCTTTTTGATCGCGGTGCGCGCGCCGTCGAAGTCGTTGACCGCCAGCAGGTTCAGGGCCATCTGCGTGGTCAGCATGACTTTTTCGTAGTCGTAGCCTTCGTAGCGACGCACCTTGTCGTTGACCAGGAAGCTGCCGAACTGGGCCAGATATTTGTCGGTGTCGAGCTTGACCGAGTCTTCCCACTTGCCCACCACCTGATCAGCGCTGGTCCAGGCGTTCTGGCTGCCGGACAGGTCGCCCTTGGCGCGCAGCAATTCACCTTTCTCGAAGTAATAGAGCAGGTCTTTGTCCGGGCCGGTGTTGTTCTTTTCCAGCAGAGTCAGCGCGGCGTCAACATTGCCGGTGGCCAGTTGCTGATTGGTCTGGGCCAGTTCGGAGTCGTAGTTGCGAAACGCCGAACAGCCGGACAGCAGAGTGACGGCGCTGAGCGCAATCAGAGTGGGAGCGCGGAATGCCATGGGGGTACTTCTTCCCTGGAGTAATACAGCCGCGAATGCTGGTCGGGCTGGTGTGACCCATCGACAGTGGCGCTGGCCTCCTGCCAATTCCTCATAACCTGAGGAGCTTTAATGCCGTTTCGCGATAGCGAGGGCGCGGCATTATAGGCGGGCAGTGGTGGCTATGTAATATCTTTTTAATTGCACTTGTTAGTTTGGTGCCATTATTTATTTCAGGTCGGATACCACACTGCCGCTCGGCGCTCCGCTGGGCTGGAACGCGCTGCCATTGGCAAACACTCGCTCACCCAAAGCACGCAGGCCGATGACCTGGCGGCTCTGGTCGATGCGGATTTTCATGGGCGCAGCACCGGGAGCGTTGGGCAGGCTGATCAGGTGCTCACCTTTTTTCAGGCGCAGGCGCACGACTTGGGTGAGGTTGGGCAAGGTGCGCCAAGTGCGCGTGTCGGCATGCTCGAAAGCATCCCAGTGGGTGACGTAGGAGGCTTTGCTCGGGTCGCGTCGATTGTCCCTGGCCTGAACATCGGCTGCCAGAAATGCCCGATAGGTTGTGCGCTGGATAATGCCCGGCATGTCGTCACGCAGGGTGCGCAAGGACATGTCGGCAATGCTGTTGACCGCAATCAGCTTTTTTTGACGACCATCGATGCTCAGTTGGTTGAATGAAGGCGTCGAGATGTCGGGCACCATTACGGGGAACGAGATATTGGCGACGATGACCTGACCGTCCGCGAGCTTCACCGGGTAGGGCACGCGCACGGAGCTGCGGGCCGGCGCTAGGCCGCTCTGCACGATGATCAGCACATCGCTTTCGTCTGCCTTCAGACCAGGGCTGTCGAGGTCGCGCAGTGCCTGTTGGAAAAACGCCATGTCCGGACGCAGTTCAATTGCCTGACGATAGCCGGGCGCTGCCAGATCTTTCTCGCCCAGCGCTTCGTAGGTGAAGCCGGCGAGATAGTGACTGAATGCACTTTGGTAGCCGTTTTTCAGCGCAATCACCGCAGGCGATTCGAGCATCACCACGGGGTAACCCTGCAGGTCCTTGTAATGCACGCGCGCGCCCTGGGCCTTGGCCGCTGCTTCGACACGCTCGTATTCCAGCTCCCGCTGTCGGGCTATAAGCGCTTCGCGCTCGTGGGTTTTCTTGATGTCGGCACGGGCGCCGTCAAAATCATTCATGGCCAGTTGGTTGAGGGCCATTTGCGTGGTCAGCATGACTTTTTCGTAGTCGTAGCCATCGTAGCGGCGCAGCTTGTCATTGATGATGCTGCCCCAGTGATCGCCCATGGCGGCGAGCAACTTGTCGCCAGTGGTTTGGATTGTGTCCTGGCGCTCGATGATCATCTGCTCGGCGCTACGCCAGGTTGTCTGGCTCTGCGCAAACTCGCCGCCCGCACTCAGTACGGCGCCCTTTTCGAAATAGTAGAGCAGGTCTTTTTCCACGGTCGGATTGTTCGCTTCGATCACGGCCAGGGCGCTGTTGATGTTGCCGGCCTTGAACGGGTCGGTGGTCTGTTGCAGTTCCAGATCGTAGTTGCGATATGCACCGCAGCCGCTCAGTTGCACAACGGCGGCGATCAACAGGGGCAAGTGCAAGCGGTGGCGCATGAAAAGGGTTCATCCTTGAGCGGGAAATGCGACAGGTCGCGCAGTATAGGGTGCAATAGTGGCTAAGTGATCTGGCGTTTTTGCTGGCCGATGGCTCGCGTCTTGTGTGGCGTTACGTCGACAAAGCTTGAGGGAAACGCGCTCGAAGTGAACAATATGTAACTTCGCATTTCCATTTGAGACTCATTCATGACTGCCTCGTCCCGTTTTCTGGCCTGGCTGGTGTTCCCGTTGTTTGCCCTGAGCAGCTTTAATCTGCTGGCCGATACCGTGGAAGGCGCGCCGCAAGCGCTGCACCTGCTCGATTACATCAGCGCCGACTACCCGCCGACGGTAGCGGCGGGCAAGGTTGTCGATGATTCCGAATACCGCGAGCAACTGGAGTTCACGCGGGCGCTGCAAGGCTTGATCGCCGGCATGCCGGCCAAGCCTGAAAAGGTTGCGCTGGAGCAGGGTGTCAGCGCTTTGCACGCGGCAATCACTGCCAGGCAGGATGGCGCCGAAGTGGCCCGACAGGCACGGCAACTGGGCGCGCAACTGGCGGTGGCATATGAGGTCAGCCAAGCGCCGATCATCACCCCTGACCCCTCCCGGGGTGCGCCGCTCTATGCGCAGAATTGCTCGGTGTGCCACGGCGACAGTGGCGCCGGTGACGGCCCGGCGGGCCTCGGCATGACCCCGGCACCGGCCAATCTGCGTGATGCGGCGCGGCTGGATCACCTGAGTCTGTACGCGATCTACAACACCCTCGGCCAAGGCGTCGAAGGCACCGACATGCCGGCGTTTGCCGATCAGCTCGATGATCGGCAGCGTTGGGATCTGGCGACCTACATCGCCGGGTTCAGCGCTGATCCGGCGGCGGCCAAAGCCGAGAAAACCTACAACATCGCCGATCTGGCGCGCCAGACACCGGCCGAAGTGCAGGCCGCCGATGGTCCGCAAGCTGCAGCGACGTTCCGTGCACAACGCGCGCAGCCGCCGCAGGTCAAGCGTGGCCCGGCGCAGTTGCTCGACTACACCGCCGCAACGCTGGACAAGAGCCTTGCCGCCTATCGCGCCGGTGAACACGATCAGGCTTACGACCTGTCGGTGGCGGCGTATCTGGAAGGCTTTGAGCTGGTCGAAAGCTCGCTGGATAACGTTGACGCCAATGTGCGCAAGGACACCGAAAAATCCCTGATGGCGTATCGGCAATCGTTGCAGGACGGTTTGTCGGTCGAGCAGGCCGAGCAGCGCCTGGACGCGGCCAAGGCGAAGTTGAAAGAGTCCGCCGGGTTGCTCGGCAGTGATGGCTTGAGCTGGTCGCTGAGCTACATCTCCGGTTTGCTGATTCTGCTGCGCGAAGGGCTGGAAGCGATTCTGGTGCTGGCAGCTATCCTCGCTTTCCTGCGCAATACCGGCCAGCAATCGGCGGTGCGCAGCGTCAACGTCGGTTGGGGCTTGGCGTTGCTGGCCGGCCTCGGCACCTGGGCGCTGGCGGCGTATGTGATCGACGTCAGCGGTTCGCAGCGTGAATTGCTCGAAGGTGCGACGGCGCTGTTCGCCAGTGTCATGGTCTTGTGGCTGGGCGTGTGGATGCATGACCGTCGCCACGCAGCGGCCTGGCAGGATTACATCAAGAGCAGCCTGGTCGGCGGTGGCGGGCGTTTCGGCTTCGCGATTCTGGCGTTCTTCTCGGTGTATCGCGAGTTGTTCGAAGTGATCCTGTTTTACGAAACCCTGTGGCTGCAAGCCGGCCCGGCCGGGCATGACGCGGTGCTCGCGGGTGGCGCCACGGCGCTGGTGCTGCTGGTCGGTCTGGCGTGGGTGATTCTGCGCGGTTCGGCGAAGCTGCCTCTGACGCTGTTCTTCAGCATCAACGCGGCGCTGCTCTGCGCATTGTCGGTGGTGTTTGCCGGGCATGGCGTGAAGGCGTTGCAGGAAGCCGGGATCTTCGGCACGCGGCCGGTGGCGTTCTTCGAGTTTGATTGGCTGGGGATTCATGCCGATGCCTATTCGCTGACGGCGCAGGCGGTGGCGATTCTGGCGATTGCTGTGTTGTATGGGCGTAGTTGGGTGGCGGAAAAGCGGCGGGTAGTCGCCTAAAAAGCATTCGCTGCGCTGACATTCGCGAGTAGGCTCGCTCTCACAGGGTTTACGCGTAACCTGTGGGAGTGACGGTGCGACGATTCGACTTGCTCGCGAATTGTTTTTGGAGATTAGAAAAATGCGTGTATGGATCGATGCCGACGCCTGCCCAAGGGCGGCGAAGGATCTGGTGGTGAAGTTCGCCCTCAAGCGCCAGTTCGAAGTAGTGCTGGTGGCCGGGCAGCCGCAGATCAAGCCGGGACTGGCCATCGTCAAACTGATCGTGGTGCCGAGCGGTCCGGATGCGGCAGACGATTATCTGGTCGAACACGCAGTGCCCGGTGAGCTGGTGATTTGCAGCGATATCCCGCTGGCCGATCGTTTGGTGAAGAAGGGCGTCGCGGCGCTCGATCCGCGCGGCAAGGAGTTCGATGCACAGAACATGGGCGAGCGGTTGGCCGTGCGTAACCTGTTCACTGATCTGCGCGAACAAGGCCAGATGAGCGGCGGACCGGCGCCGTTTGGCGATCGCGAGAAGCAGGCGTTCGCCAATGCGCTGGATCGGATCCTCACCCGACTGACGCGCCAGTCTTGAGCGGTACACAAAACCTGTGGGAGCGAGCTTGCTCGCGAAGGCGCCAGGTCAGGCAACGCTGTGTTGAATGACACACCGCTTTCGCGAGCAAGCTCGCTCCCACATTGGGATTTGTGTACTGCTGGGAATCAGGCGTCGTTTTCGTGGGTCAGCTCGAGCACGCGGTCGACCAGTTTGTTGATCCCCGACGCCGCTTCACTGATGTTCTGCGCCAGCATGTAAGCCGGGGTCGTCACCAGTTTGCGCGCCTTGTCTTCGATGATTTCCGTCACCGCACAGTCTTCGTGGGTGGCGCCCATCTTGTTCATCGCCGTGGCGGTGTCGGCGTCGTTGCCGATGGTGCAGGTTACGCCCGGGCCGTAGATCTTCGCCGCCAGTGCCGGCGAGATGCACATCAGACCGACCGGTTTGCCCGCTTCGGCAAATGCCTCGGCCAGCGCCAGTACTTCCGGCTGCACGCTGCAGCCAGCGCCTTCAACAGCGAAGTTCGACAGGTTCTTCGCCGCCCCGAAACCGCCCGGCACGATCAGCGCATCGAAGTCATCGACGTCGGCTTCGCGGATGTCTTTGATGTTGCCGCGAGCAATGCGCGCCGATTCCACCAGAACGTTGCGCGACTCGGGCATTTCTTCGCCGGTCAGGTGATTGATCACGTGCAATTGCGCGATGTTCGGTGCGAAGCACTGCACCTGCGCACCGCGTTGGTCGAGACGGAGCAGGGTGATGACGCTTTCATGGATTTCGGCGCCGTCGTATACGCCACTGCCGGACAGGATCACTGCAACTTTTTTGCTCATGGGTTTCTCTCCAGATTCATGGCGCTAAATGTCCACTAAATTGTCGCGCGTTGCCATAGGCCCAAGTGGCGGCTGCACCTGTATGGAGCGCTTTCTACATGGATCGCAACGACGGCGGGGTGTTCATTATTTGGAGTTGCCTGCGGCGTAACGAGCGGGAGATTTTTGGCGTGACAACGCCGCTGGCGAATTTGAATGCCCCAGAGTAGCGAGGATAAAAGTGATCCGTCTGACTGAAAGGGTCGGCCAGCCCGCTCAGTGCTGGCGGGCTGTAGCAAGTCGCCAGCGAGTTACTCTGCTGGCGTCTTCGGTTCGGCAGCCTTGGACGCTTCGTCTTGACTCAGCAGTGCAGCTTTCGCGGCTTGCTCGTCGGCGTAAACCTGTTTGGCCAGCCGCGCATTCTTGAAGCGGCGGCGCAGCCACAGGCCGACGCCAAGAATCAGCAGCGCCCCGAGTACCCACAACTCGTACTTCTTGATGCTGCCGAGCATGCCTTCCAGTACCGCACCGAAGTGGTAGGCGGCCGCAGCCAGCGCCGTCGCCCAGATCGCCGCACCGATGCCGTTGAGCAGCAGATAACGTCCCGGCGGATAACCCGACAAACCGATCGCTACCGGCATCACCGTGCGCAAGCCATAGACGAAGCGGAAGCTCAGCACCCAGATGTCAGGATGCTTGCGAATGTGCTCCAGCGCGCGGTCACCCATCATCTGCCAGCGCGGTTTGCGCGCCAGCAATTTGCGCCCGTGCTTGCGGCCGAGGAAGTACCACAGCTGATCGCCGGCATAGCTACCGAAGAACGCCACGACCACCACCATATTGATGTCCATGTATCCACGGAACGCGAGGAAGCCCGCGAGCACCAGAATGGTTTCGCCTTCGAAAAACGTGCCGAGGAACAAGGCAAAGTAGCCAAAGTCATGCAGAAATTGTTGGAGCATTGTCTGGGTGCTGGCGAAATGAACGCGCAGCCTAACCCTTCGGACACATTCATGAAAGTGTCCAAATGTGTCTCGACGTGAACAATTCCTACACTGAGAATGGAATGCGGCTACCTGTCACAGGTCTCACACAACTGTCATCTGTTCGTCATAATGGCCGTCTATAACTGTCACGCTCGCCCGTTTGCGCGGGCTCAGGAGTCTGCCGTGAGCTTTACCCCCGCCAATCGTCTGTTCCCTGCCACACGCCTGCGGCGTAATCGTCGTGATGATTTTTCGCGTCGGCTGGTGCGGGAAAATGTGCTGACAGTCGATGACCTGATCCTGCCGGTGTTCGTGCTCGACGGTGAAAACCGCCGCGAAGCCGTGGCCTCGATGCCCGGGGTAGAGCGGCTGACGATCGATTTGCTGCTCGAAGAAGCGGCCAACTGGGTCGAGCTGGGGATTCCGGCGCTGGCGCTGTTCCCGGTCACCCCTCCTGAGCTTAAATCCCTCGACGCCGCCGAAGCCTGGAATCCTCAAGGCATCGCCCAGCGCGCCACCCGCGCCCTGCGTGAGCGTTTCCCGGAGCTGGGGGTGATCACCGACGTCGCGCTCGATCCGTTCACCACCCACGGCCAGGACGGCATTCTCGACGAAGAAGGCTACGTACAGAACGACATTACCGTCGACGCGCTGGTTCGTCAGGCGTTGTCCCATGCTGAAGCCGGCGCGCAGGTGGTGGCGCCGTCGGACATGATGGACGGTCGCATTCAGGCGATCCGCGAAGCGCTGGAAATCGCCGGCCACGTCAACGTGCGGATCATGGCTTATTCGGCCAAGTACGCCAGCGCCTATTACGGCCCGTTCCGCGATGCGGTCGGTTCGGCGTCGAACCTAGGCAAGGCCAACAAGGCCTCGTATCAGATGGACCCGGCCAACAGCGACGAAGCGCTGCACGAAGTCGGCGCCGACTTGTCTGAAGGCGCGGACATGGTCATGGTCAAACCCGGCATGCCGTATCTGGACATTCTTTTCCGGGTAAAAGATGCCTTCAAAGTGCCGACCTTCGTCTATCAGGTTAGCGGCGAATACGCCATGCACATGGCGGCGATCCAGAATGGCTGGTTGAGCGAGGCGGTGACTCTCGAATCACTGACCGCCTTTAAACGTGCCGGCGCTGATGGCATCCTGACTTACTTTGCTGTCCGCGCCGCTCAATTGTTACGAGAGCAGAAATAGCCCTCCCAGGAACATTCAATGAATACCGAAGGACTCACGGAAGTTGCAGTAAAAGAAGCTCAACCGGTGGTCGAGCAAATCACCGAGACCCCGCCTGAGCTGGAGCCTGCGCCACCCGCGCCAGTCACCGAACCTGTCGCGGCGGCGCCAGTGATTGCGATACCGGGCCTTGATGACAGCAGCCTGTACATCCACCGTGAGCTTTCGCAACTGCAATTCAACATCCGCGTGCTGGAACAGGCGCTGGACGAGTCCTATCCGTTGCTGGAACGCCTGAAGTTCCTGCTGATCTTTTCCAGCAACCTTGACGAATTCTTTGAAATTCGCGTCGCCGGCCTGAAGAAGCAGATTACCTTCGCCCGTGAACAGGCCGGTGCTGACGGCTTGCAGCCGCATCAGGCGCTGGCGCGGATCAGCGAGCTGGTCCACGGTCACGTTGACCGCCAGTACGCGATCCTCAACGACATTCTGTTGCCGGAGCTGGAAAAGCATCAGGTGCGCTTCATCCGTCGCCGCCACTGGACGGTCAAGATCAAAACCTGGGTGCGCCGTTATTTCCGCGACGAGATCGCACCGATCATCACGCCGATCGGCCTCGACCCGACGCACCCGTTCCCGTTGCTGGTGAACAAGAGCCTGAACTTCATCGTCGAACTGGAAGGCATCGACGCCTTCGGTCGCGACTCCGGTCTGGCGATCATCCCGGCGCCGCGCCTGCTGCCACGGATCATCAAGGTGCCGGAAGAGGTCGGCGGTCCCGGCGACAACTATGTGTTCCTGTCGTCGATGATCCACGCCCATGCCGATGACCTGTTCCAGGGCATGAAGGTAAAAGGCTGCTATCAGTTCCGCCTGACCCGAAACGCTGACCTCGCGCTCGACTCCGAAGACGTCGAAGACCTGGCCCGCGCCCTGCGTGGCGAGTTGTTCTCGCGTCGTTACGGCGATGCGGTGCGTCTGGAAGTCGCTGACACCTGCCCGAAACACCTCTCGGATTACTTGCTCAAGCAGTTCAACCTGAGCGAGAGCGAGCTGTATCAGGTCAACGGCCCGGTCAACCTGACGCGTCTGTTCAGCATCACCGGTCTGGACAGTCATCCGGAGCTGCAATACACGCCGTTCACCCCGCAGATCCCGAAACTGCTGCAGAACAGCGAAAACATTTTCAGCGTGGTCAGCAAGCAGGACATCCTGCTGCTGCACCCGTTCGAGTCGTTCACCCCGGTGGTCGACCTCCTGCGTCAGGCGGCGAAAGACCCGCACGTACTCGCTGTGCGCCAGACGCTGTACCGCTCCGGCGCCAACTCCGAGATCGTCGATGCGCTGGTGGATGCCGCGCGTAACGGCAAGGAAGTGACGGCAGTCATCGAGCTGCGTGCACGGTTCGACGAAGAGTCCAACCTGCAACTGGCCAGCCGTCTACAAGCGGCCGGTGCGGTGGTGATCTACGGCGTGGTCGGCTTCAAGACCCACGCCAAGATGATGCTGATCCTGCGTCGCGAGGCCGGCGAGATCGTGCGTTACGCGCACCTCGGCACCGGTAACTACCACGCCGGCAACGCCAAGCTTTACACCGACTACAGCCTGCTGACCTCCGACGATGCCTTGTGCGAAGACGTCGGCAAACTGTTCAGCCAGTTGATCGGCATGGGTAAAACCCTGCGCATGAAGAAGCTGCTGCATGCGCCGTTCACCCTGAAGAAGGGCATGCTCGACATGATCACCCGCGAGACGCAATTTGCGCTCGACGGCAAACCGGCGCACATCATCGCCAAGTTCAACTCGCTGACCGATCCGAAGATCATCCGCGCGCTGTACAAGGCCAGCCAGTCCGGCGTGCGCATCGATCTGGTGGTGCGCGGCATGTGCTGCCTGCGTCCTGGCATCGCCGGTGTTTCGCACAACATCCATGTGCGCTCGATCATCGGCCGCTTCCTGGAACACACCCGCGTGTTCTACTTCCTCAATGGCGGCGACGAGCAGATGTTCCTCTCCAGCGCCGACTGGATGGAGCGCAACCTCGACAAGCGCGTCGAGACTTGCTTCCCGGTAGAAGGCAAGAAGCTGCTGACCCGGGTGAAGAAAGAGCTGGAGCTGTATTTGACTGACAATACCCATAGCTGGAGTTTGCAGTCGGATGGTCGTTATATTCGCAACACGCCGACCGGCAACCAGAACCCGAGGAGTGCGCAGGCGACGTTGCTGGAGCGGCTGGGTAGCCCGATCTTGCCGGTGAGCAGCTAAAGCCTTGAAGGTCAAAAGCCCCTCATCGGAACGCCGCCCGCCTAACCCTCTCCCAGAGGGAGAGGGGACTGACCGAGGTGTCTTACGCTATCACCGACCTGAGAAATCGAGTCGAACTCAGGATTTGAAAAGCCCACAAATCGGCTCCCTCTCCCTCGGGAGAGGGCTGGGGTGAGGGGAAGGCCCAACTCCAATTTCAAGCCGAACCCAATAAAAAGGCGATCCCTGCGGATCGCCTTTTTTGTACCTGTTATCCACAAATTTGCTGGGTATCAGTGAACAGTGAGCACAATCCCCACCCGCGTCAGCCAATCCGCCTCAAGCCCGAAATCCGCCTGAGTCAGCTGATTCTCATCCAGCCAATTCTCCGGAAACTCCACATCGAGGGTGTTGCCCTTGGCATGCAACACCACCTGCGGCATCGCTTGGGTGCCACGAATGTGGTGGAACAGGATTGCAAAACGCAGCAGCACACAGAGGCGAATCAGCTTGTCACCGTCGTCGCCGAAATCGGCAAACTTGTCCTTGGGAATGTTGCGGCGATGGCCGCGCACCAATAGCGCGAGCATCTGTTGGTCTTCACGGGAGAACCCGGCGAGGTCCGAGTGCTCGATCAGGTAGGCGCCGTGCTTGTGGTAGTGATAGTGAGCGATGTCGAGGCCGACTTCGTGCACTTTCGCCGCCCAGCCGAGGAGTTCGCGCCAGATGCCGTCATCCAGCTCCCAGTCCACCGCAACCTGGTCAAACGCGTGCAAGGCTTTGCGCTCAACCCGTGCGGCTTGCTCCAGATCAACGTGATAGCGCTCCATCAACGAGGTCAGGGTGCGCTCGCGCACGTCTTCATGATGATGACGGCCGAGCAGGTCGTAGAGCACGCCTTCACGCAGTGCGCCGTCGCAGTGGTCCATGCGTTGCAGTTCGAGGGCGTCGAAAATCGCTTCGAGAATCGCCAGACCCGCCGGGAAGATTGTCCGGCGATCAGGCTTGATGCCTTCGAAATCGATCTTGTCGACGTCACCGAGCTTGAACAGGCGGCGCTTGAGCCACGCCAGGCCTTCGGCATTCACTTCGCCAGTGCCGTGACCGCCGGCCTTCAGCGCCAGGCCGATGGCACGGATGGTGCCCGAGGAGCCGATGGCTTCATCCCAGGTCAGGCGATGCAGGGCGTGTTCGATGCTCATGATCTCCAGCCGCGCCGCGGTATACGCCTGGGCGTAGCGGGCCGGGGTGATCTTGCCGTCCTTGAAGTAGCGCTGAGTGAAGCTGACACAGCCCATTTGCAGGCTTTCGCGCAACAATGGCTCAAAGCGCTGGCCAATGATGAATTCGGTACTGCCGCCGCCGATATCGGCGACCAGACGTTTGCCCGGGGTGTCGGCGAGGGTGTGCGACACGCCCAGATAAATCAGACGCGCCTCTTCACGGCCGGAAATGACTTCCACCGGATGACCGAGGATTTCTTCGGCGCGGTGGATGAATTCGAGGCGGTTGCGCGCTTCACGCAAGGCGTTGGTGCCGACGATGCGCACGGCGCCCAGCGGCATACCGTTGATCAGTTGGGCGAAACGCTTGAGGCAATCGAGGCCTCGTTGCATCGATTCTTCGTTGAGATGGCGCTCATCGTCGATGCCGGCGGCGAGCTGAACCTTCTCCCCGAGGCGTTCGAGAATGCGGATCTCACCGTTCTGGGCCTTGGCCACGACCATGTGAAAGCTGTTCGAGCCCAGGTCGATTGCGGCGATCAGGGACAGATTCTTGGCTTGGGATTGCGGCATGGTCAGGGGGTCTCGGTCGATAACCCCGTCATCGTGCCACGATCAAACGCTGGCGCCAACGCGCACGGTTCAAACCGTTGATTCAGCGCAGAAAGTCTGGAGATCGCGGCGCGGCCATTCGCGAGCAAGCTTGCTCCACAGGTGAGCGCATTCCAATGTGGGAGCGAGCTTGCTCGCGAAGAGGGCATCACTGCCTCAGAAGATCTTCAGGCTGTTGCTTCAACTGTGCCAATAAAGTTCGCCAGCTCTGCCGTCTGCGGATTGGCAAACAACACCTTCGGATCCCCCACCTCATGCACCTTGCCATGGTGCATGAACACCAATTTATCCCCGACCTCGCGGGCGAAGCGCATTTCGTGGGTGACCATGATCAGCGTCATGCCTTCCTTGGCCAGTTGCCGCACCACGCTGAGCACTTCATTGACCAGTTCCGGGTCGAGCGCCGAGGTGATTTCATCGCACAACAACACTTTCGGCGACATCGCCAGCGCCCGGGCAATCGCTACCCGCTGTTGCTGGCCCCCAGACAACCGATCCGGGAAGGCATCGAATTTTTCCCCAAGGCCCACGCGTTCCAGCATTTCCCGGGCCAGCTCAGCCGCTTTGGCTTTCGGCACTTTCTGCACTACTTGCGGTGCGAGCATGACGTTTTCGCCCACGGTCAGGTGCGGGAACAGATTGAACTGCTGAAAGACCATGCCGACTTTCTGCCGCAGGCTGCGCAGATCGGCGCGGGCGGCGTCGAGGTATTCGCCGTCGACTTCGATCACGCCGTCATTGATCGACTCCAGCCCATTGAGGGTGCGCAGCAGGGTGGATTTGCCCGAGCCGCTGCGGCCGATGATCGCCACCACCTGGCCTTCCTCGACACTGAGGTCAATGCCTTTAAGCACATGGTGATCGCTGT
Source organism: Pseudomonas sp. 29 (assembly GCF_002754355.1). Lineage (NCBI taxonomy): Bacteria > Pseudomonadati > Pseudomonadota > Gammaproteobacteria > Pseudomonadales > Pseudomonadaceae > Pseudomonas > Pseudomonas sp. 29. The sequence goes on along the minus strand of NZ_PEEY01000001.1, from coordinate 2,607,850 downwards.
AGTATTTATGCAGGGCGGAAATTCTAAGCAGAGGCATGCAGTCTCCTTTCCAGGTAGCGCGCACTGAGGGACAAGGGGTAGCAGAGCAGGAAGTAGCCGAGGGCGACGAGGCCGTAGACCATGAACGGTTCAAACGTGGCATTGGCGAGCATGCCGCCGGTCTTGGTCAGCTCGGTGAAACCGATGATCGAGGTCACGGCGGTGCCTTTGACCACTTGCACCGAGAAACCCACGGTCGGCGCCACAGCGATGCGCAGTGCTTGCGGCAGGATCACGTAGCGCAGCTGTTCCAGCGGATTCAGCGCCAGACTCGCCGAGGCTTCCCACTGGCCATTGGAGATCGACTCGACGCAGCCGCGCCAGATCTCCGCCAGATAAGCGCTGGTAAACAAGGTCAGGGCAATCGCTGCGGCCATCCACGGCGAGATTTCGATCCCGGCCAGCGCCACGCCGAAGAACACCAGAAACAACTGCATCAACAGCGGCGTGCCCTGAAACAGCTCGATCCAGGTGCGGGCGATGCTGCTCGGCACAGAGTTTTTCGAGATTCGCATGACCAGGATCAGCAGCCCGACGACCCCGCCACCAATGAACGCCACCAGCGACAGCGCCAGTGTCCATTGCAGGCCGGTGAGCAGGTTGCGCAGGATGTCCCAAAAGGTGAAATCGCTCATACGCGGCTCCCGCTTCGACTGATATAGCGTCGGCCAATCCAGTTCAGCAACTGGCGAATCAGCAACGCCATGCACAGGTAGATCAGCGTGGTCAGCGCATAGGTTTCAAAGGCGCGGAAGTTGCGCGACTGAATGAAGTTGGCGGCAAAGCTCAGCTCTTCGGTAGCGATCTGCGAACACACCGCTGAACCGAGCATGACGATGATGATCTGGCTGCTCAGCGCCGGCCAGACCTTGCCCAGCGCCGGCAGCAGCACCACGTGGCGGAATGCCTCGAAGCGCGTCATCGCCAATGCCGCTGCGGCTTCCAGCTGCCCGCGCGGGATTGCCTGAATGCCGGCGCGGATGATCTCGGTCGAATAGGCGCCAAGGTTGATCACCATCGCCAGCACCGCCGCTTGCCACTCGGAAATCTGCACGCCAAGCGATGGCAGGCCGAAGAAGATAAAGAACAACTGCACCAGAAACGGCGTGTTGCGGATCAACTCGACGTAGACGCCGAAGATTGCCGAGAACGGGCGGATGTTCCACGCCCGCACCAAAGCACCGACAACTCCGACACCGACCCCGAGCAACGCACCGATGGCCGTCAGCTCAAGGGTGAACAGCGCCCCGCGCAGCAACAGGTCGGTGTTTTCCACCACCGGCATGAAATCGAACTGATAAGCCATGAAGGTCTCCCGCGCAGTCGATCAGAGATCGGCCGGCAGCGGCTCTTTCAGCCAGGTCTGCGAGTTCTTTTCCAGTGCGCCGTCAGCCTTGGCGGTGGTCAGGATGTCGTTGACCTTGGCCAGCAGCGCCGCTTCGTTCTTGTTCACACCGACGTAGACCGGCGAATCCTTTAGTTTCACTTTCAGCGCCGGCACGCGTTTCGGGTTCTTTTCGCTGATCGCGACCATGACCACGTTGCCGCTGGCGATCAGGTCGACCTGGCCGGCGAGGTAGGCGGCGATGGTCGAGTTGTTGTCCTCGAATCGCTTGATGGTCACGCCTTCTGGGGCGACTTTGCTCAACTCGATGTCTTCGATGGCGCCACGGGTGACGCTGATGGTTTTGCCCTTGAGGTCGTCGAGGTTGGCGATCGCAGCGTCTGGCGGGCCGAACACGGCGAGGTAGAACGGCGCGTAAGCGCGGGAGAAGTCGATGACTTTCTCGCGCTCAGGGTTTTTGCCGAGGCTGGAAATCACCAGATCGACTTTGCCGGTGGTCAGGAACGGGATGCGGTTGGTGCTGTTGACCGGGGTCAGTTCGAGTTTGACCTTGAGTTGATCGGCCAGCAGTTTCGCCGTGTCGATGTCCAGGCCGCGAGGCTTCATGTCCGGGCCGACCGAGCCGAATGGCGGGAAGTCCTGGGGCACGGCGACTTTCAGCGTGCCGCGTTTGACCACGTCGTCGAGACCGTCGGCGTGCGCGGGAGCCTGGCTGAGCAACAGAGAGGAAAACAGAGCGGCGAGGAGGGCGCTGTAACGCTTGGTCATGGACAATCTCCGGATCGGCGAGAAGTGATTTCTGCGATCGGACAGAGCATGGGCCGTGCCAATACGTGGTTTTCGCCCCCGCAGACCGCAGTTTCAGCGACTTTGCTCGGTCTTACTGGTCTGAACAGTCAGGTTGTTTTTCGCACTGCCTTGGCGCACCGGTGTGGTTTACCGAACCCTGCTGGGGCACGACTTGCCGGACTCGGCGAATAGCTTTACAACTAGCCGCACATTGGCCTGGCGCGTCTGAAAAACCATGAACTCGATTTCCCGTGCGGTACCCGAAGTGGCGCTGCAAGCGATCCGCAAACTGATCACTGAGCAGGGTTTCGGTGCGGGCGATGCGTTGCCGTCGCAACGGGACCTGGCGCTGCAACTGGGTGTTAGCCGGGCATCGTTGCGTGAGGCGCTGTCGTCGCTGAGTGCGCTGGGCGTGGTCAGTATTCAGCCGGGCAAAGGCGTGTTCGTGCAGTCGCCCGTAGAGTTGCCGCGTGGTGCGCAGGCACCGGGCTGGCCATTTGCGGCGCAAGCGTCACCGCTGGACATCTTTCAATTGCGCTATGCGCTGGAAGGCTTCGCCGCAGGGCTGGCGGCGGTCACGTTAAGCACGTTCGATCTGGATGCGCTCGAAGACAACGTTGCGGCCATGCGTGACCAATTGAAGGTCGGTGACTTTGAAGCGGCGGCGAAACTCGACTTCGAATTCCACCGCCGAATCCTCTTGGCCAGCGGCAATCAGGCGATGCTGAGCATCCTTACCGCCAGCGCCGAGATGTTCCTGGAGAGCCAGAAGCTACCGTTCATCCGTGCCGAACGCGCCATGGAAACCTGGCAGGAACACCGCAAGATCCTCCGCGCCCTCGCGCGCCGGGCGTCGGGCGCGGCACAAAAAGCCATGCAGGAACACGTGCGCAACGCCGCCCTGCGTACCGGAATTGCTTTCATTGCCCCCGCCACGACGTGACTTGAGCTATACCCAAACTCATCGAGTGCCATAGCAAGACTCAATCAACTGCGGCTTCCTGAACAGGGGAAGGGCGGCTATGATGGGCCACGTTTTTTTGCTTACAACCTGGAGAATTCCATGAGCAGCGATCTTATCAAACACGTTAGCGACGCTAGCTTCGAAGCCGACGTACTCAAGGCCGAAGGCGCTGTCCTGGTCGATTACTGGGCTGAATGGTGCGGTCCTTGCAAAATGATCGCTCCGGTTCTGGACGAGATTGCCGAGACTTACAAAGGCAAGCTGACCGTTGCCAAACTGAACATCGACGAAAACCAGGAAACCCCGGCCAAGCACGGCGTGCGTGGTATCCCGACGCTGATGCTGTTCAAGAACGGCAACGTTGAAGCGACCAAAGTCGGCGCCCTGTCGAAGTCGCAACTGGCGGCTTTCCTCGACGCCAACATCTAAGCGTCGCTGTAAAGTGCCTGAAAAAAAGCCCCGCAAATTAGCGGGGCTTTTTGCGTATTCAGGGCTAGACGCTCCGAAACTCAGGTGGTACATTCGGCCCCGCACTGGTTTCTCCATTGCCCCCTGCTAGCCGTCGCCGACGCACTCCTTTTCGAATTAGTTCGCGATCCTGTCGCCTTCTCCGCGGCGCGGCCTCATTAAGCCAAAAGCTTAATTTCCCCCCCTCCATAAATGATTACGTCATTCCTATATGAATCTGACTGAACTCAAGCAAAAGCCGATTACCGAACTGCTCGAATTGGCCGAACAGATGGGCATAGAAAATATGGCCCGTTCGCGCAAGCAGGACGTGATTTTCTCCCTGCTGAAAAAGCACGCGAAAAGCGGCGAGGAAATCTCCGGTGATGGCGTGCTGGAGATTCTCCAGGACGGCTTCGGCTTCCTGCGCTCCGCTGACGCTTCCTACCTGGCCGGCCCGGACGATATCTACGTCTCGCCGAGCCAGATCCGCCGTTTCAACTTGCGCACCGGTGACACCATCGTTGGCAAGATTCGCCCTCCGAAGGAAGGCGAGCGGTATTTCGCCCTGCTCAAGGTCGACACGATCAACTTCGATCGTCCAGAGAACGCGAAAAACAAGATTCTCTTCGAGAACCTGACTCCGCTGTTCCCGACCGTGCGCATGAAGATGGAAGCCGGTAACGGCTCCACCGAAGACTTGACCGGTCGTGTCATCGACCTGTGCGCCCCGATCGGCAAAGGCCAGCGTGGTCTGATCGTTGCACCGCCGAAAGCCGGTAAAACGATCATGCTGCAGAACATCGCCGCGAACATCGCCCGTAACAACCCTGAAGTTCACCTGATCGTGCTGCTGATCGACGAACGTCCGGAAGAAGTAACCGAAATGCAGCGCACCGTGCGTGGCGAAGTGGTTGCCTCGACCTTCGACGAGCCGCCGACCCGTCACGTGCAGGTTGCTGAAATGGTGATCGAGAAGGCCAAGCGCCTTGTTGAACACAAGAAAGACGTGGTGATCCTGCTCGACTCCATCACCCGTCTGGCCCGTGCCTACAACACCGTGATCCCGAGCTCCGGCAAGGTATTGACCGGTGGTGTCGATGCCCACGCCCTCGAGAAGCCAAAGCGTTTCTTCGGTGCCGCGCGTAACATCGAAGAAGGCGGCTCGCTGACCATTATCGCCACCGCGCTGGTTGAAACCGGCTCGAAGATGGACGAAGTGATCTACGAAGAGTTCAAGGGTACCGGCAACATGGAACTGCCTCTGGATCGCAAGATCGCCGAGAAGCGTGTGTTCCCGGCCATCAACATCAACCGCTCCGGCACCCGCCGCGAAGAGTTGCTGACCGCCGACGACGAACTGCAGCGTATGTGGATCCTGCGCAAGCTGCTGCACCCGATGGACGAAGTGGCTGCCATCGAGTTCCTGGTCGACAAGCTGAAAACGACCAAGACCAACGACGAGTTCTTCTTGTCGATGAAGCGCAAGTAATACACACGCTGTAAAAAAGAACGCTCCCGAAAGGGGGCGTTTTTTTGCGTACGCGCCGCATAACTTTCGTAACGCGCTACTGTCCTTGTCTGGAGCGGTTTGTACCTACAAGGATAAGAAAGGTTATGCACACGTTTGGCAATCGCCGTGATATCGACGGATTACGGGCGCTGGCGGTTATTCCCGTCGTCCTGTTTCATTTCGGATTCAACACATTCAGCGGCGGCTTTGTCGGCGTTGATGTGTTCTTCGTCATTTCCGGTTTTCTGATCACTTCAATCCTGTTTCGTGAAATCAGCGCGCAGCGCTTCAGCTTCCTCGACTTCTGGGGGCGTCGCGCCCGACGCATCCTGCCGGCGTTGACTGTGGTTGTGGTGGTCACGCTGGCATTAGGCTGGCTGTTGCTGACGGCCAAAGACCTGGCCGAACTGGGACGCACGATTCGTTATCAGTCGCTGTTCATTTCCAACATCTTGTTCATGCGCGAAGACGGCTACTTTGCGCCGGCGTCGGAGCTCAAACCGCTGCTGCATACCTGGTCGCTGGCGGTGGAGGAGCAGTACTACATCTTCTTCCCGTTGATGATGGTGTTGCTGATGCGGTATGTCCGTCATTGGCGCTGGATGCTGTTCGCGGTCCTGTTGGTGTCGTTTGGCCTGAACCTCATTTATATCGAACGCCGGCCTGAATTCGCCTTCTTCGCGCTGCCGACCCGCGCCTGGGAGTTGCTCTGCGGAGCAATGCTGGCGGTGCTGCCCGCGTCGAAACACGTCGCACGGCCGTGGCTGCGCCAGTCGGTGGGCCTGGCCGGACTGGCGGCGGTGCTGCTGGCGATATTCACCTTTGACAAGTCCACGGTGTTCCCGGGCTGGGCGGCATTGCTGCCGGTATTGGGCACTACCGCGTTGATCTGGTCGGGCGCGCAAGGTGCGACGTGGGCCAGCCGTCTGTTGAGTGTCCGCGTTCTGGTGTGGGTCGGCCTGCTGTCCTACTCCCTGTATCTGTGGCACTGGCCGGTTTATGTGTATGCCAATGCAATTTCCATCGACGGCATCCAGCCGCTGGAGGCGCTTGGCTGGATGGCGCTGGCGTTGGCCCTGGCGTGGTTGAGCCTGCGTTATATCGAGCTGCCCTTTCGTGAGAAACGAGTGTTCGCCAAGCGGAATTCCATGTTGGTCGGTGGTTTGCTGTCGATCACCGTGCTGGCGATTACCGGCTCGGTGATTAACTCGTCAGACGGTGTGCCACAGCGTCTGACCGGCAAGGCGCTGGAATACGCGCAATCGCGGGAGTGGAAGGCCGGGCAAGCGGATTGCATGCAGCTGAGCACGGACAAAACGCTGGACAAGGCCTGTCGGTTGGGCGGCGATGAACAGGTCGCTCCGACCAAGATGTTCTGGGGCGACAGTCACACGGCGGCACTGTTGCCGGCCATCGCCGGCACTCTCGGTCGCGACGCGCAGCCGGTCTGGTTGTACAGCCTGACGGCCTGCCCGCCGATTGTCGAAGACCGCCTGCGCCCTCAATGCCAGGACTTCAACAAACGCAACATGGCGCTGGTGCTCAGTCGAGGTATCAAGGATGTCGTACTGGCGGCGAACTGGAGCCTGTACATTTATGGTCGCGAAGACGGCGACGGCGACAGACAGTTTCTGCTTGAGCGCAAGGACAGTCCGGCGCAAGCCGAACAGCGTCTGGCTGCCGGGCTCAAGGCGCAAGTGGCTGAGCTGCGCGCGGCTGGTGTGCAAGTCTGGCTGTTCAAGGAAGTGCCGCTGCAGCACAAGAGCTACATCGACCGCCTGACCAGCCTCGCGCGCATCGGGCGCTCGGCGCAAGGGCTCGGTCGCCCGCTCAACGAGCATCTGGCGCGCCAGCGGTTTTTCACCGAGCTGTTCGGCTCGATGAGTGCGGCGGATCCCGGCGTGCATGTTATCGACCCGACCTCGCTGATGTGCAAGGACGGCTTGTGCGCCATTGATGTCGATGGCCACTCGCAATACAAGGATGCCGATCATCTTTCGGACGTTGGCAGCGCCAGACTGAGCCCGTTGTTTGCGCCATTGATGCTGGGCACCAGCGACAATTGATTGATGCCAGGCGCTGACGGGCTGCTGTTTGCCCGTCAGAGCAGGTAGGATGTACGCCTATTTTGAGGGTGCCATCGTCAATGAAATTCAAGGATCTTCGGGATTTCGTGCAGCAGCTTGAGCAGCGCGGAGAGTTGAAACGCATCCAGATTCCCGTCTCGCCGGTGCTGGAAATGACCGAGGTGTGCGATCGCACACTGCGGGCCAAGGGCCCGGCACTGCTGTTCGAGAAACCCACCGGCTACGACATCCCGGTGCTCGGCAACCTGTTCGGCACGCCTGAACGGGTGGCGATGGGCATGGGCGCCGAGTCGGTCAGCGAGCTGCGCGAAATCGGCAAGCTGCTGGCGTTCCTCAAGGAGCCGGAGCCACCGAAGGGCTTGAAAGACGCATGGTCGAAACTGCCGATCTTCCGCAAGATCATCTCGATGGCGCCGAAAGTCGTCAAAGACGCGGTGTGCCAGGAAGTGGTCATCGAAGGCGACGACGTCGACCTCGCGATGCTGCCGGTGCAGACCTGCTGGCCCGGCGACGTCGGCCCGCTGATCACCTGGGGTCTGACCGTCACCAAAGGCCCGAACAAGGATCGTCAGAACCTCGGCATCTATCGTCAGCAAGTGATCGGCCGCAACAAGGTGATCATGCGTTGGCTCAGCCACCGTGGCGGCGCGCTGGACTTCCGCGAGTGGTGCGAGAAGCATCCGGGCCAGCCGTTCCCGGTGTCCGTCGCCCTGGGTGCGGATCCGGCGACCATTCTCGGCGCGGTGACGCCAGTGCCGGACAGCCTCTCCGAATACGCTTTCGCAGGCCTCTTGCGCGGTAACCGCACTGAACTGGTCAAGTGCCGTGGCAACGATCTGCAAGTGCCGGCCACCGCCGAAATCATCCTCGAAGGCGTGATCCATCCGGGCGAGATGGCTGACGAAGGTCCTTACGGCGACCACACCGGTTACTACAACGAAGTCGACAGCTTCCCGGTGTTCACCGTCGAGCGCATCACCCACCGGATCAAACCGATCTACCACAGTACCTACACCGGCCGTCCGCCAGATGAGCCGGCGATCCTCGGTGTGGCGCTGAATGAAGTGTTCGTGCCGATACTGCAGAAGCAGTTCCCGGAAATCACCGACTTCTACCTGCCGCCGGAAGGCTGCTCGTACCGCATGGCTGTAGTGACGATGAAGAAGTCGTATCCGGGGCACGCCAAGCGCGTGATGCTCGGTGTCTGGTCGTTTTTGCGACAGTTTATGTACACCAAGTTCGTTATCGTCACTGACGACGATATCAACGCCCGTGACTGGAACGACGTGATCTGGGCCATCACTACGCGCATGGACCCCAAGCGCGACACTGTGATGATCGATAACACGCCGATCGACTACCTCGACTTCGCCTCGCCGATCTCAGGGTTAGGTTCGAAAATGGGCCTCGATGCCACCCACAAGTGGCCGGGCGAAACCACTCGCGAGTGGGGTCGTGTGATCGTCAAGGACGACGCCGTCACCCAACGGATCGATGCCATCTGGAATCAGTTAGGAATAGATTGATGCGTGTAACCCTGCAGCCCTCCGGAGCAGTGCTTGAGATACAGCCCGGTGAGCGGATTCTCGACGGCGCGCGGCGTCTGGGCTACGAATGCCCGCAAAGCTGCCGCAACGGTAATTGTCATGTGTGTGCGGCGTTGCTGGTTGAAGGCCGCGTCGCGCAGGATGGCAAAGTGCACGACCACGGCGAGTTCTACACTTGCATAGCCGAGCCGCTGGAAGACTGCATCCTGCTGTGGGATGGCGTGCTCGCGCTGGGAGAACTGCCGGTGCGCAGCCTGTCATGTCAGGTCATCGAATGCCGCGACGTGGGTGGCGACACCTGGCGTGTGCGGCTGCGCGCTCCGGCGGGCAAGCCACCGCGTTATCACGCCGGGCAGTATTTGATGATCGAGCGCGAGAACGGTGAGAAGTCAGCGTTCTCCATGGCCTCGGCACCGCACGGCGGGCGTGATCTTGAAATCCACGTGCTGGCGCGCGAAGCCAGTGCACTGAGCCTGATCGAACAGCTGCAACGCAACGCGATGGTGCGGGTCGAGTTGCCGTTCGGCGATACGCATCTGGCCGAGCTGCCCGACGGGCCGCTGGTGTTGGTTGCCGCCGGCACCGGCATGGGCCAGATTCACGCCCTGATCGAACACTGCCGCGCTAAAGGCTTCAAACACCCGGTGCATCTGTACTGGGGCGTGCGCCGTCCGGAAGATTTCTATGAGATCGAACATTGGGACGAGTGGCTGAAATTACCCAATCTGTTCCTGCATAAAGTCGTCAGCGATCAATGCGGTTGGGAAGGGCGCTGCGGCATGCTGCACGAGGCAGTCTGTGAAGATTTCCCGGATCTGAAACCGCTGCACGTCTACGCCAGCGGCTCGCCGGCCATGGTCTACGGCACTCTGGACGCACTGGTTGAAGCGGGCATGGACGCCCATCAAATGCGCGCCGACGTGTTCGCTTACGCCCCCCGCTCCTGATTCGTTATAACTCGCTATATAGCCGATCGGTATTTATGTAATCGCATAAATACCGCTAGGTTATATATCAATCAGGCAATCAATTAAGAACTGTGCCATGGCACTCAAATTGCCTTAAAACATATGTGCCTTATTGTTACAGCGGTGCGTTCTATTAAGTAATTCTTCACCCGCGGGGAGCTGAACGCTATTCGCCATGAGCGCCATTGAAAACGCTTTTCTGAATTTGAATTACCCTCCGCGGCTCGATCTTGGGCCGCAGCTGACGCACGAACAACTTCTCGCTTCCATGCAATCAACCATGGCGCGCCACAAGGGCGGGCCGGTGTGGCTGTTCGCGTATGGCTCACTGATCTGGCGGCCTGAATGCTCGGCGGTGGAGCGGTTGCGCGGACGCGTGCATGGTTACCATCGCGGTTTGTACCTGTGGTCGCACGAGCATCGCGGCACGCCGGAAATGCCCGGTCTGGTGTTTGGTCTGGATCGCGGCGGTTCGTGCAGTGGCTTCGCCTATCGCTTGCCGGAAGATAATCTCGACGCGGCGCTGTACGCCTTGTGGAAACGCGAGATGCCAGTGCCTTCCTACCGGCCACACTGGCTCAACTGCCGGCTCGAAGATGGCAGTCAGGTTCAGGCGTTGGGATTCGTTTTGGAGCGACACCTGCCCAGCTATGCCGGCAACTTGCCGGATCACGTGCTGAGCCAAGTGTTCGCAAGCGCTTGCGGGCGTTACGGCACCACTCGCGATTATGTCGAGCAGACCGCCCACGCCCTGCGCAGCCACGCCATGCCAGACCGTAATCTGGAGGCGCGGCTCAAGCGCTGTAAATCACAAAGCGATCAAGCGACTGCTTCACGGCTCTGACTGGCGACTTGCTTGTGCCATAGCGTCGGGGCCAGGAAGGCCATCGCCAGCAGGCAAGCGCCCACCAGCAGGACGAAACCGCCGTCCCAGCCAAAATGGTCAACGGTGTAGCCCATCGCCGCACTGGCCGCGACCGAACCACCCAGATAGCCGAACAGGCCGGTGAAACCCGCAGCCGTGCCGGCTGCTTTCTTCGGCGCCAGTTCCAGCGCCTGCAGACCGATCAACATCACCGGGCCGTAGATCAGGAAGCCGATCGAAAACAGCGCGATCATGTCGACGGTCGGGTTACCGGCCGGGTTCAGCCAGTAAACCAGGGTCGCCACGGTCACCAGCGCCATGAACACCATACCGGTCAGGCCACGGTTGCCACGGAAGATCTTGTCCGACATCCAGCCGCACAGCAGCGTGCCCGGAATGCCCGCCCACTCGTAGAAGAAGTAAGCCCACGAAGTTTTATCGACGGTGAAACCCTTGGCTTCTTTCAGGTAGGTCGGCGCCCAGTCCAGTACGCCGTAGCGCAGCAGGTAAACGAAGACGTTAGCCATGGCGATGTACCAGAGCATTTTGTTGCGCAGCACGTATTTGACGAAGATTTCCTTGGCACTGAATTCGTCTTCGTGGCTGGCGTCGTACCCTTCCGGGTAATCGTTCTTGTACTTCTCGATGGGCGGCAGGCCGACCGATTGCGGGGTGTCGCGCATGGTGATGAAGGCAAATACCGCCACGCCCAGCGCCACTGCTGCCGGTACGTAAAACGCCGCGTGCCAGTCGTTGAACAAGCCCATGCCGAGCAGGAACAGCGGGCCGATCAGGCCGCCGCCAACGTTATGCGCCACGTTCCACACGGATACCACGCCACCGCGTTCCTTCTGCGACCACCAGTGCACCATGGTCCGGCCACTTGGCGGCCAGCCCATGCCCTGGGCCCAGCCGTTGATGAACAGCAGGATGAACATCATGGTTACGCTGGACGTTGCCCAAGGCGCGAAACCGAAAATGAACATCACCCCGGCCGAGACCAGCAGACCGAACGGCAGGAAGTAGCGCGGGTTAGAACGGTCGGACACCAGGCCCATGAGGAATTTCGACAGGCCATAGGCAATGGCGATCGCCGACATCGCCAGACCCAGATCACCACGGCTGTAGCCCTCGTCGATCAGGTACGGCATGGCCAGCGAGAAGTTTTTGCGCAGCAGGTAATAACCGGCGTAGCCAAAGAAAATACCGGCGAAGATCTGCCAGCGCAGGCGTCGGTACGTGCTGTCTATTTTTTCTTCAGGCAATGGAGCCTGATGTGCGGCAGGACGAAAGAAAGCAAACATTCAAGAGCTCCAGATTTCTTGTTTTGACTGCGGATGCGAATGTTACAGTTTCGTTACCGAAAATAGCACCGGTTCGCATCGAGCAAATAGCGGAAAATGTTGGAAGTCGCGCGTTCCTTTACGAACCTGTCGCTCAGCTGTAAGAACAGGGCGTTTTCGTCGCGCTCGGGACGTTGTGACTTAGACTCGCGATTTACAGATCGACTGATTTCGCGAGATAAACGATGACCCCGAAAGTTCACAGGCTATTGCCCAGACTGTTGATGGTTGCTGCGGTGACTGCTTCAGTACTGGTGTTGAGCTTCGCACAGGGTTCTGCAGCGCCAGGCCTGCGCAATGTCACCGTATTGATCGTCCGTCATGCGGAAAAGCCTGAAGTCGGCCGTGAACTCAATGCCCGGGGCGAACAGCGCGCCGCTGCCTACGCGGACTATTTCACCTCGTTGCAACTGGACGACCAGACACTCACGCCCCAGCGTCTGATCGCTACCGCCGACAGCCCGGAAAGCATCCGACCGCGTCAGACACTGATTCCACTGTCCCAGCGCCTGCAATTGCCCATCGAGCAGCCCTACGCCAATAACGACGTCGACAAACTGGTCAGCCTGCTGCGCAAGAACAATCAGGCGAAAACAGTGCTGATCGCTTGGCATCACGGCCACATCAATAAACTGATTGCCGCTTTCGGCGGCGATGGTCCGGCACTGATCGGCCAGCCGAAATGGCCGGTGGATGTTTACGACTGGCTGATCGTTCTGCGCTTCGATGACAAGGGAAAGCTGGTTGGGTCACAGAGCGAAAAGGTTCAGGAACATCTGATGCCGGGCGACATTGCGGCGTCGCCCGGTCGTTGAAGAGTCTCAGCGAACCTTCACCACAACCTTCCCGACAGCCTTGCGCTGGCCAAGATCATTGATCGCCTGCGCCGCATTGCTCAATGAGTACACCTGCGATACCAGCGGTTTCAACTTGCCCTCGGCAAACCAGCCGAACAACTGCTGGAAGTTCGCCGCGTTGTCCTGCGGCTGGCGCTGGGCGAAGGAGCCCCAGAAGACGCCGAGCACCGCCGCGCCCTTGAGCAGGGCAAGGTTGACCGGCAGCTCCGGGATGCGCCCGCTGGCGAAACCGACGACCAGCAGACGGCCATTCCAGGCGATGGCGCGGATGGCTTGGTCGAACAGATCACCGCCGACCGGGTCGTAGATCACGTCGGCGCCCTGGCCGTCGGTGAGGCGTTTGATTTCGTCCTTGAGGCTGGTTTCGCTGTAGTTGATCAGCTCGTCCGCGCCGGCTGCCTTGGCTACCGCGAGCTTCTCGGCGCTGCTGGCGGCAGCGATGACGCGGGCGCCCATGGCTTTGCCGATTTCCACCGCCGCCAGGCCGACGCCGCCGGATGCACCGAGTACCAGCAGGGTTTCCCCCGCTTGCAGGTTGGCGCGTTGCTTGAGGGCGTGCATCGAGGTGCCGTAAGTCATGCTGAACGCGGCGGCGGTGTTGAAGTCCATCGACGGCGGAATCGGCAGGACGTTGTAGCCCGGCACCGCGACCTGTTCAGCGAAGCTGCCCCAACCGGTCAGCGCCATGACTCGGTCACCGACCTTGAGGTGGCTGACCTTTTCCCCGACCTCCGTGACCACGCCAGCCGCTTCACCACCCGGCGAGAACGGGAAGGGCGGCTTGAACTGGTACTTGCCCTCGATGATCAGCGTGTCCGGGAAGTTGACCCCGGCGGCGTGCACCTCCAGCAGGATTTCGTTCTTCTTCGCGACAGGGCTGGCGACGTCTTCCAGCACCAGCGATTCGGCAGGGCCGAAGGCTTTGCACAGCACGGCTTTCATCAGGGCTATTCCTTTGGGAGTGATGGCCGATAAGTGTAGGTGTGTCAGTCAACGGGTCAACGAGCATGCCCGGCCCTGATAGTCAGCCATAAGCTTGTGCTTGCGTGGCGGGTCGTTATGCTAGGCCGCAAACCGGATAAGGAGCGAATTGTGAAAGCGTGGATCATGTTGTTGCTGGCCCTGTCTCTGCCTGTGGCAGCGCTGGCCGAAGAAGCCAAAGAAGGCGAGGCGCCGAAGGTCAACTACATCACCCTGAGCCCGCCGTTCGTGGGCAACTACGGGCTGGACGGCACGCCGAAGCTCAAGGTTTACAAGGCCGATGTGGCATTGCGCGTGACCGGTGAGGAGGCGACCAAACTGGTCAAGGCCAACGAGCCGCTGATCCGTAATCAGCTGGTGGCACTGTTCACCCAGCAGACCACCGAGGCGATGGGCAGCATCGAGGGTAAAGAGAAGCTGCGTCAGGAAGCGTTGAAGCAGACCCAGCAAGTGATGAATGACGAGACCGGCAAGCCGGTGGTTGAGGATCTGTTGTTCAACAACCTGATCATTCAGTAAGTGCGTTGGCTGCTGTTCAGGACGCCAGGCTTTTGCGAAAGCGCGCCAGCGCGATGACGAAGAACAGCAGGCCGATGGCCGTTAGCGCCAGCAAGTCCGGCCAGACCACGCTCAGCCCGGCGTCGCGAAACAGAATCGCGGCGCTGAGGCTGACAAAGTGCGTGGACGGCGAGCCCTGCATGACCCACTGCAGCCATTGGGGCATGCTGTCCAGTGGCGTGCTGCCACCCGACAGCAGCAACATCGGGATGATCACCGGAATCGCCAGCAAGCCGAACTGCGGCGTCGAGCGTGCGAGTGTCGCCAGAAAGATCCCCAACGCGGTACTGGCAAACAGATAAACCGCAGTCACCAGCAAAAACAGGCTCATCGAGCCGGACAGCGGCACGCCGAGTGCGCCTTTGACCACCACCTCCAGCGACAGCCAGGTGCACAGCACCACCACCAGCAGGTTGCTCCAGATTTTCGCCAGCATGATTTCCAGCGCCGTCAGCGGCAGCACCAGCAAATGGTCAAGCGTGCCGTGTTCGCGTTCGCGCAGTAGCGCCGTGCCCGTGAGGATGATTGCCAGAATAGTGATGTTGTTGACGATCTGAATCACCGCCAGAAACCAGCCACCCTCCAGGTTGGTGTTGAACAGCGCGCGGGTGGTCAGTTGAATCGGCGTTTTGCTCGCGGCATCGTCCTGGTCGCCAAAGGCCTGCAGCTCGCGCTGGAAAATCCGGCTGATGTAGCCAGCGCCCATGAACGCCTGGCTCATCGCGGTGGCATCGACGTTGACCTGAATGGCCGGTTGCCGCGCCGCCAGTAGATCGGTTTGAAACCCCGCCGGAATGTTGATCACGAAAGTGTACTGGCCGCTGTCCATGACCTGGTCCAGTTGCGGATAGGGGAGCAGCACTGGCGTCTGGAATTCCGGCGGTTGCAGGGCCTGGGCCAACTGGCGCGAGAGGGCGCTGTGGTCTTCGTCGACGATCGCCACGCTGGCGTTGTGCACGCCGATCACTGAGCCGGCGGCAGGCATGTAGATCGCCACGGTGAAGGCGTAGAACAGGAACAGCAGCAATACGCTGTCGTGGCGCAGGCTGGTCAGTTCCTTGAGCCCCAGGCGCAGGATGTGCGCGAACTTGTGCATCAGGCCTCCTGCTTTTTCAGCATGATCAGGCTCAGCCCGGTGAACCCGACAAAGAACCCGAACAGCGCCAGGCACTGCGGCCACAGCTGCCGCAGGTCCAGCGCTTTGGTGAACGTCCCCACGGCAATGTCGAGAAAGTGTCCTGCCGGAAACAGCATGCCCATCACCGCAGCCGCTCCTTCCAGTGAAGAACGCGGCACGATCAGTCCGGAGAACTGGATGGTCGGCAGGCTGGTAATGATCATGGTGCCGAGGATCGCGGCGATTTGCGTGCGGGTGAACGCCGAGATCAGCAGGCCCATGCTGGTGGTCGCCAGCACATACAGCAGGCCGCCAAACGCCAGCGTCAGCAGGCTGCCCTTGAACGGCACGCCAAACAGCCAGCGGTTCATCGCCACCAGCAGCGCGAGATTGACCAGACTGACCAGCAGGTATGGCGCCTGTTTGCCCAGCAGAAACTCCAGGCGGGTCAGGGGCGTGGCGTAGAAGTTGGTGATCGAGCCGAGTTCTTTTTCGCGCACGATGCCGAGTGCGGTGAGCATCGCCGGAATGAACGCCAGAATCAGCGCCATGACCCCGGGGCCAATAGCGTTGACGCTGACCACATCCTGGTTGTAGCGAAAGCGCGTTTCCAGGCTGGCACCCGCTTGGTGGCTGATGGCGGGGCTGCTCTGTTCGGCCAACTGCTGCAGGTTGGCCAGGTGCACGGCTTCGACATAATTGCGGCTGGTCTCGGCGCGAAACGGCATGCCGCCGTCCAGCCACGCCGCCACCGCAGGCTGGCGTCCGGCGTACAGGTCGCGGCCAAAGCCGGGCGGGATTTCCAGCGCCAGTTTGATTTCCGAGCGTTGCAGGCGGCGGTGCAGCTCTTGAGCGTCGTGGATGGCCGGCCGCTCATCGAAGTAGCGCGAGCCGCGAAAGGCTTCCAGATAGGTTCGGCTCTGCGGGGTTTGATCCTGATCGTAAACGGCGAACGCTAGGTTCTCTACGTCGAGGGAAATTCCGTAGCCGAAAATCACCATCATGAAAATCGCCCCCGCCAGCGCAAAAGCCATGCGCACTTTGTCGCGCAGCAGCTCCTTGCCTTCGCGACTGGCCACGGCCAGCAGGCGACCGAGGCTGAAACCGCGTTGCTGGTCTGGCGGCGCGGCGGCTGGCGCTGAAGGCGCTGTCGGCGATTCACTCGCGGGAGGCGATGGGGCATTGCCTTGGGCCTGTTCCAGACACGTCACGAAAGCGGCTTCCAGCGTCTCTCCGGCAAACTGACGCTGCAGCGCTGCCGGGGTGTCGCAAGCGAGGACTTTGCCGGCGTGCATCAGCGAAATGCGGTCGCAGCGCTGGGCTTCGTTCATGAAGTGGGTGGAGAGAAAAATCGTCACGCCTTGCTCGCGGGACAGTTCGATCAGCAGTCGCCAGAAGTCATCACGGGCTGCCGGGTCGACGCCGGAGGTCGGCTCATCGAGGATCAGCACTTCCGGACGATGCAACACCGCGACCGCCAGCGACAGGCGTTGACGCAGCCCGAGAGGCAGGGCACCGGACGGCTGATCGGCGACGCTGAGCAGGTTGAAGCGCTGAATCAATGCGTCGATGCGTTGCGCGCTTTCGGCCTTGGGCAAGTCGAACAGACGGGCGTGCAGCTCAAGGTTCTGCCGCACGCTGAGTTCGCCATACAGCGAAAAGCTCTGGGACATGAAGCCGACCCGCTTGCGCGTGGCCAGATCCTTGGCGTCCACCGGATTGCCCAGCAGTGTCGCGCTGCCTTCGCTGGCCGGCATCAGCCCGGTCAGGACTTTCATGGTTGTGGTCTTGCCGCAGCCGTTGGAGCCGAGAAAACCGAAAATCTCGCCGCGACCGATGGCGAAGCTGACGTGATCCACCGCAGTGAAGTCGCCGAAGCGCAGCGTCAGGTCGTGGGCTTCGATGGCAGTGTCTGTGGTACCGCCAGTACGCGGCGGAATGACCAACGGCTGAGCGTCGTGATGACTGTCGCCCTGGAAGTGTGTGAAGGCTTCATCGAGTTTGCCGCTGGGGGTGACGGCTGCCAACTCGCGGCTCAGACCGGTGGCAATCAATTGGCCGTTGTCGAGCATCAGGCAATGCTCGAACTGTTCGGCTTCTTCCATATACGCGGTGGCAACCAGCAGGGTCAGTTGCGGGCGCTCGCGCCGTACATCGTCGATCAGCTCCCAGAAGCGTCGGCGTGAGAGCGGGTCGACGCCGGTGGTCGGCTCATCGAGAATCAACAGATCCGGTTCATGGATCAGCGCGCAGCACAGGCCCAGCTTCTGTTTCATACCGCCGGACAACTTGCCGGCGGGGCGCTCGGCGAACTTCAGCAGGTCGGTGGCGAGCAGCAGATTGTGCATGCGTTGCTCGCTGTCGGCTTTCGACAGGCCGAACAGCGTGGCAAAGAACTGGATGTTTTCGCGGATCGACAGCTCGGGATACAGGTTGCCGCCCAATCCCTGGGGCATGAAGGCGATGCGCGCATACAGCGTGTCGCGGTGGCGGCGCTGCTGGATTTGCCCGCCGAGGACGTCCAGTTGCCCTTGCTGCAAGGCCTTCACGCCGGCGATCAGCCCGAGCAGGCTGGACTTGCCCGCACCATCGGGGCCGATCAGCCCGCAACGGGTGCCGGCGGGCAGGCTGAAGGTGATAGCGCTCAGCGCTTGCTGTTTGCCGTAACGGTGCGCGATCGCGTTCGCCTGAACCGCGAGGCCGTTCATTGCAAATTGGCCGGCCAGGCAATCGGCGCGATGCGCACATAACCGGCGCCGGGCATGCCGGGCTTGGCTTGCGGCACGGCGCTGGGTTGGGTCAGGCGCAGCTTGACGCGGAACACCAGTTTTTGCCGCTCGTCACGGGTCTCGACCTCTTTGGGGGTGAACTGCGATTTGCCGGCGACGAAACTGATTTTCGCCGGCAAGGGTTTGTCGGGCAGGGCATCGAGCAGCACCCGGGCTTCATCGCCTACGGCCAGACGCCCGGCCACCGAGGCAGACAGGTAGAGGTTCATGTACTGATCGTTGGGATCAATCAACAGCAGGACGCGGCCACCGGCCCCCAGCACTTCGCCGGGTTCGGCCATGCGCAACTGGATCACCCCATCAATCGGCGCGCGCAGGCTGCTGTCGTCGATTTCGCTGGTCAGTTGAGCGACCTGTGCCTGCGCCGCGCCGATCGCTGCAGCGACCGCCGACACTTGGGCGCGGGCCGCCGTCACGGCAGCATTGCCGGTGCCGATACGCGACTGCAATTGATCGATAACCTGGGCGCTGACGAAACCGTGCTTGAACAGCGATTGCGAACGCCCCAGTTCCTGCTGGGCCAGTAGCAATTCACTCTGGCGCAATTGCACATTGGCCTCGGCGGCGTTGAGGTTTTCCCGGGCGCGCAAGACTTCGGCTTCGGCTTGAGTGCGCTGGGCTTCGAGGGTTCTGGTATCCATGCGCGCGAGCAGTTGGCCCTTGTTGACCTTGTCGCCTTCATCGACCAGCACCTCGGCCAGGCGTCCGGGTGTCTTGCTGGCGATCTGCACTTCGGTGGCTTCCAGCCGCCCGTTGCCCATCGACAGCCCTTCGACCAGACGGCTGCTGATCGACATCCAGTAACCGAGCCCGCCGGCGGCGGCGAGTAACACCAGAAGCGACCCGGCGTATAAAAGTGAAGAGCGGCTGTGCGTCGACATGGGGGCATCCTGCGGCTGTGGCGTGCAGTCTGACTGCTCAAGCGTTCCAGTCGCTTGATGTCAGTCAACCGAGCGCCAAGCCTAGCCCCTTTTTCGGCTAATAACCGTGACCGGGCAGTTCTCAGCGCAAGCCGAGCACGGCGGCCCACTGTTCGGCCGTCACGGGCATGACCGACAACCGCGAGCCCTTCTGCACCAACGGCATCTCGGCCAGCGCGGTCTGCTGCTTGAGGTAATCCAGCTTCAATACCCGGGCAAACGTCTCGACGTGCGCAACATCAATCGCACTCCAGGCATTCTTCTCTGGAGTAGCCTTCGGGTCGAAGTAGTGGCTTTCCGGCTCCAGTGCGGTGGGATCCGGGTACGCCGCCTGAATAATTTTCCCGATACCGGCAATCCCCGGCTCCGGGCAGCTGGAATGGTAGAAAAAGAACTCGTCACCCACGGCCATCGAGCGCAGGAAGTTACGCGCCTGATAGTTGCGAACTCCGTCCCAGCGCGCTGTGCCGAGCTTTTCCAGACCTTTGATAGAGAGTTCGTCGGGCTCGGACTTCATCAGCCAATAGGCCATGGTTTTTGCTCCTGAAACGGTCATTGGGCAGGTTGTCGGGCAATTTTATGACAAACCGACAGTCGGTTGACGTCAGCGTTTGCGCGCAGGTTCACGTTGTCGCAAAATGCCGGCCTTTAAAGCTTGACGCTGCTGCACGGCCTACGAACGGAAACCGCTGCTGTCATCGTGATGATGTGCCTTGAGGGGGGCAATCGATGAAACGCAAACCGGATCTACTATGGACTTTGGTAATTTTGTTTGGCTTGGGCGTCGTGACCACTGGTTATGCGCAGAGCTTGTGGTCGAACAAGGCCGACGCGCCGATTGAAGTCGCGCAACAGGTGCAACAGTCGACAGCCTTCAAGCGCTGAAACGGCTTTCTCGACGCCGCTGATCTGCGCGGCGTCCTATCCCGCGAAATACCAAGCCTTGTCGCTGACCGTGCCTTGTAACGGTACATCCCAGCTTGCCTGCGCCAAGCGTTCGACCTTCTGACATTCATGGGCCAGGCCCAGCAGCGTCGGCTTGCGCCAGCTTTTTCGCCGAGCCAGATACGCCAGGCTGCGATCATAGAAACCGCCGCCCATCCCGAGTCGCCCGCCGACATCGTCAAACCCTACCAACGGCAATAACACCAGATCCAGTGTCCAGACCTTGCGTTGCTGTGCCAGATTGGCTCGCGGCTCGAGAATGCGGAAGCGATTGGGTTTAAGTTTCTCGCCGGGACGAATGCGTTGGAAAACCATCTTGGTGCGTGGCCAGGCGCTGAGCACCGGCAGATAAGTCGATTTACCCCGACGTTGGGCTTCGCGCAGCAGAAGGCGCGGATCGATTTCACCATCGGTGGGCAAATACAAAGAGATATGTCTGGCCCGGCGAAAGTGCGGGTCTTGTGCCAGTTGCCGGTACAGGCCCTTGGCAGCCTGGCGTTGTTCGCTCTTGGTCAGCGCACGGCGCGCCTTGCGCAGCAGGCGGCGGAGTTGAGGGCGGGGCAGCAGCGCGGGTTCGGTCATGGTTCGGCTTCGGCAGGTTGGACGAAAACGTACGCATAAAAAATCCGATGGCGGTTTTCACCGACATCGGATTCGAATCAGGCTCCCCGGATGAACCGCTGTCAACTTAGCCCTTGAACCCGAAAGTTCAAGGTGGAAGATGCAGTAGACTTTAAGGCTTTCCGTCTAGCGGACATGCACACCAGCCCAACGTGCAACTTCCAGGGTAGTGCGAATCGGCTCAGGGACATCGTCAACTGGCAAGCACCCCAGGGAGTGCCGCGAGTATACCGCAAGCGGCCAGTTGAATCAGCCCTTGCTGGTGTTCTGATCGTCGGCGAGGACCAGATCGACACGATCGAGCAAGTCGCGCACCTGTTCACGGGTCGAACCGCTGGCCTGGATGTCCGGACGCTCTTCTTTGTGCAAGAGGTCGTGGGTGATGTTCAGCGCGGCCATCACGGCGATACGGTCGGCACCGATGACTTTGCCGCTGCTGCGGATCTCACGCATCTTGCCATCCAGATAGCGCGCGGCACTGACCAGATTGCTGCGTTCTTCCTGCGGGCAGATGATCGAATATTCTTTATCGAGGATCTGCACGGTGACGCTATTGCTTGAACTCATGAGTCTTGCTCCAGGGCCTTGAGGCGCGAAATCATCGATTCGACCTTACGCCGGGCGATTTCGTTTTTTTCAATGAGGTGAGCGCGTTCCTCGCGCCAGGTCTTTTCCTGAGCTAGTAAGAGTGCATTTTGACTCTTTAGTTGCTCGACTCGGCCAATCAACAGTTCGAGTCTGGCCATCAGCGCTTGCAGGTCGGTGTCTTCCATTGTGTCCACGTGTTCGTCTGATGGGAGGTAGCTGGCGGACAGCCTTTAATAGTCTTGGCGAGTCTGTCGATGTAGGATACAAGGCCTTCATTCTAGACATAGCGCCGTCTGGCGCCTAGCTGCCCATGACCAATGCGAATTCCCCGTACCAAGCCTTTGCCACCCTGCTGACTTCCAGCGGCCACAACGTCTCGCCTGCCGAACTGCATGGCCTGCTGCTTGGCCGTAGCTGCGCCGGTGCCGGCTTCAATGCCGAAGAGTGGCTGATCGATGCTGCCGAGTTGCTCGAAAGCGAACCGCAGGACAATGTCCGTAACGCCTTGATCGGCCTGCAAGAGATGGTCAAAGGCGAGCTGACCGGCGACGACGTCACTGTCGTTCTGCTGCTGCCGACCGATGACGCACCGCTGGCTGACCGCGCCGCTGCACTGGGCCAATGGTGCCAGGGCTTCCTCAGCGGTTTCGGCCTGAACTGCCGCGACAGCAGCATGCTCAGCACTGAAGCCACCGAAGTGCTGCAGGATCTGGCCGCCATTTCCCAAGTGCAGGATGCTCTCGAAGAATCCGAAGACGGCGAAACCGACTACATGGAAGTCATGGAGTATCTGCGCGTCGCGCCGCTGCTGCTGTTCTCGGAAACCAAGAAAGCCGACGTGCCGCCAGCCGCCAAGCCGTCGCTGCATTAATCGCGTGCCAGGGAAAGCCATCTGCCCATGATCCATATCCCGAAAGCGGAATACAGCCGTCGCCGCAAGGCCCTGATGGCGCAGATGGAACCCAACAGCATCGCGATCCTGCCCGCCGCCGCGGTCGCCATTCGCAACCGCGACGTCGAGCACGTCTACCGTCAGGACAGCGATTTCCAGTACCTCAGCGGTTTTCCCGAGCCGCAGGCTGTCATCGTTTTGATGCCCGGCCGTGAGCATGGCGAATACGTGCTGTTCTGCCGTGAGCGCAACGCCGAACGCGAATTGTGGGACGGTTTGCGCGCCGGGCAAGAGGGCGCGATCCGCGACTTCGGTGCCGATGACGCTTTCCCTATTACCGACATCGACGACATCCTCCCGGGCCTGATCGAAGGCCGCGACCGGGTGTATTCGGCGATGGGCAGCAACCCTGAATTCGACCGTCACCTGATGGACTGGATCAATGTGATCCGCTCCAAGGCGCACCTCGGCGCCCAGCCGCCGAACGAATTCGTTGCCCTGGATCATCTGCTGCACGACATGCGTCTGTATAAATCGGCGGCAGAAGTGAAGGTGATGCGCGAAGCCGCACGGATCTCGGCGCAAGCCCACATCCGTGCGATGCAGGCCAGTCGGGCCGGGCTCTACGAGTACAGCCTCGAAGCCGAACTCGACTACGAGTTCCGCAAGGGCGGGGCGAAGATGCCGGCCTACGGCTCGATCGTCGCCGCCGGACGCAACAGCTGCATCCTGCATTACCAGCAGAATGACGCGCTGCTCAAGGACGGCGACCTGGTGTTGATCGATGCCGGTTGCGAGATTGACTGCTACGCCAGCGACATCACCCGCACCTGGCCGGTCAACGGCAAGTTTTCGCCCGAGCAGAAAGCGATCTATGAGTTGGTGCTGGCCTCGCAGGAAGCCGCGTTCGCCGAAATCGCCCCGAACAAGCACTGGAATCAGGCGCACGAAGCCACGGTTCGAGTGATTACCACGGGGCTGGTGAAACTGGGATTGCTGCATGGTGAGGTCGACGAGTTGATCGCCAGCGAAGCCTATAAAGCCTTTTACATGCACCGCGCCGGTCACTGGCTGGGCATGGATGTGCATGACGTTGGTGAGTACAAGGTCGGCGGCGAATGGCGAGTGCTCGAGGTCGGCATGGCGCTGACCGTAGAGCCGGGCATCTACATCGCCCCGGACAATCAGAACGTCGCGAAAAAATGGCGCGGCATTGGTGTACGTATCGAGGACGACGTGGTCGTGACCAAAACAGGTTGTGAAATCCTCACCAGCGGCGTGCCGAAAACCGTCGCTGAAATCGAAGCGCTGATGGCGCAAGCAAGGACCCACGCGGCATGAGTCGAGTCAATCTGGCAATCATCGGTGGCGGTCTGGTCGGCGCCAGTCTGGCGTTGGCCTTGCAGGCCGGGGCCAAGGCGCGTGGCTGGAAGATCGTCCTGATCGAACCGTTTGCACCAGGCGACAGCTGGCAGCCGAGTTACGACGCACGTTCGTCGGCGCTGTCCTTCGGCTCGCGGCAGATTTATCAACGGCTGGGCGTGTGGCAGGAAATCTCCCGTCGCGCCGAGCCGATCAAACAGATTCATGTTTCTGACCGTGGCCGCTTCTCCACCGCGCGTCTGTCGGCGATGGAAGAGGGCGTACCAGCGCTCGGTTACGTGGTGGAAAATGCCTGGCTCGGCCAGTGCCTGTGGCAGCACATCGACAAAGACGTGATCAGCTGGCGTTGCCCGGCGGAGGTCACACGCATGGAACCGCTGCCCGATGGCTATCGCCTGACCCTCAATGATGAAACCACCCTTGAATGCGACCTCGCGGTGCTCGCCGATGGCGGTCGTTCCGGTCTGCGCGAGCAGCTAGGCATTAACGTGCGCAAGCGTCCGTACAACCAGAGCGCGCTGATCGCCAACATCACCCCGAGCGAAGCGCACAACGGCATGGCCTTCGAGCGTTTCACCGACGAAGGGCCGATGGCCTTGCTGCCGCTGCCGGAAAACCGCTGTGCTCTGGTCTGGACCCGTTTGGGCATGGACGCGCAGCGTCTGGCCGATTTGAGCGAGCGTGATTTCCTCAGCGAATTGCAGGGCGTATTCGGTTATCGCCTCGGCACGTTGAAACAGGTTGGCGCACGGCATTTGTATCCGCTGACGTTGGTCGAGGCCGAAGAGCAGGTGCGCTCGCATCTGGCTGTACTCGGCAACGCGGCGCACAGCCTGCACCCGATAGCCGGGCAGGGTTTCAACCTGTCGCTGCGTGACGCCGATGCCTTGGCCGCTGCGTTGCTGGCCAGCGATAAGCCGCTGGGCGACTTCGCCACGTTGCAGGCGTATCGCGAGCGTCAGCGTCTGGATCAGGACCTTACCGTCGGTTTCTCCGATCAGGTCACGCGGCTGTTCGGCAGCACGCAGCCATTGGTGTCGCTGGGCCGCAACATCGGTTTGCTCGGTCTCGATCTGCTGCCACCGGCCAAACGCTGGTTTGCCCGTCAGGCCATGGGTTTGGGAACGCGTCCGGATGCTTAAGTGGTTGACCGCTAAATTCGGCAAGGCGCGGTTGATGCGCTGGGTGATGACGTTCTACCCGCCGTACCTCGGTGCTGGCGTGCGGGTTCGGCACATCAGCGATGACTTCCGCGACATTCAAGTGTCGATGGGCCTTGGCTGGTACAACCGCAACTACGTCGGCACCCAGTTCGGCGGCAGCCTGTATTCGATGGTCGACCCGTTTTTCATGCTGATGCTCATGGAAAACCTCGGCTCGAAGTACATTGTCTGGGACAAGGCTGCCGATATCGATTTCATTGCGCCGGGCAAAGGCCCGGTGTTCGCCCGCTTCAATATCGACGAGACCTTGCTCGCCGAGATTCGCCGGCAAACCGCCAATGGCGAGAAATACCTGCCGCAGTTGCAGGTCGACATTCATGACGGCGCCGGCAATCTGGTGGCGCGGGTCGGTAAAACCCTTTACGTGCGGCTCAAGCCGCAAGCGAGACAGGCTTAAAGCATGGAAATGCGCGCAGATCTGCTGATTGTCGGAGCCGGAATGGTCGGCAGCGCCCTGGCGTTGGCGTTGCAGGACAGCGGGCTGGAAGTCCTGCTGCTCGATGGCAGCCCGCTGAGCGTCAAGCCGTTCGATGCCGACGCGGCATTTGAACCGCGTGTGAGCGCGCTGTCGGCAGCCAGCCAACGCATCCTCGAACGCCTCGGCGTGTGGGACGGCATCGCCATGCGCCGCAGCAGCCCGTACACCGACATGCACGTCTGGGACGGCAGCGGCACCGGGCAGATCCATTTCTCGGCGAGCAGTGTGCACGCCGAGGTGCTGGGTCATATCGTCGAAAACCGTGTGGTGCAGGACGCCTTGCTCGACCGTTTGCACGATTGCGATCTGGGCATGCTCGCTAATGCGCGGCTGGAACAGATGCGCCGCTCGGGCGATGACTGGTTGCTGACGCTGGCTGACGGTCGTCAGTTGCGCGCGCCATTGGTGATTGCCGCTGACGGTGCCAACTCGGCCGTTCGCCGCCTCACCGGGATGGCCACGCGCGAGTGGGATTACATGCACCACGCGATCGTCACCAGCGTGCGCAGCAGCAAGTCGCACCAGATGACCGCGTGGCAGCGCTTTACCGATCACGGGCCATTGGCGTTTCTGCCGCTTGAGCGTGACGGGCAGCAGGATTGGTGTTCGATCGTCTGGTCGACCACGCCGAGCGAAGCCGAGCGCTTGATGGCGCTGGATGAAGCGGCGTTCTGCCGAGAGCTGGAGCGCGCCTTTGAAGGTCGCCTCGGCGCAGTCGTCAGTGCCGATCCGCGACTGTGCGTGCCGCTGCGTCAGCGCCATGCCAAGCGCTATGTGGCCGAAGGGCTGGCGCTGATCGGCGATGCGGCGCACACCATTCACCCGTTGGCGGGGCAGGGTGTGAACCTCGGTTTCCTTGATGCTGCGGTGCTGGCCGAAGTGCTGTTGCAGGCGGCCGAGCGTGGCGAGCGCTTGGCGGAGGTGAAGGTGCTGAGCCGTTACGAGCGCCGGCGTATGCCGCACAACCTGGCGCTGATGGCGGCGATGGAAGGCTTTGAGCGGTTGTTCCAGGCGGATCCGTTGCCGGTCAGGTGGTTGCGTAATGCCGGGTTGAAGCTGGTGGAGCAGATGCCGGAAGCGAAGGCGCTGTTTGTGCGTGAAGCCCTTGGGTTGACCGGGGATCTTCCGGCCCTCGCCAAACCCTGATCTCTTCGTTGCTGCTGATGGCCTCATCGCGAGCAGGCTCACTCCTACAGGGGAACGCATTCCAAATGTAGGAGTGAGCCTGCTCGCGATGGCGCCCGGCCAGGCACCACAATTTTCAAACTGTGCAACATCTGGTAACTCCTTCAAAAAGAGTTCGATTGAGGTGGTAAATGTGAGTCCTTATCATTTGGCCCACATTTTCCGACCGAGAGACCACTCCCATGTTGGCACCCAAGCGTCTTCTGACCGCACTGGCCCTGACCCTGATCGGCAGCACAACGGCCCAGGCCGCTGATGAGGTGGTGGTTTACTCGTCGCGCATCGATGAGCTGATCAAACCGGTCTTCGATGCCTACACCGCCAAGACCGGGGTGAAGATCAAGTTCATCACCGACAAGGAAGCGCCGCTGATGCAGCGCATCAAGGCCGAAGGTGAGAACGCCACCGCCGACCTGCTGCTGACCGTTGACGCCGGCAACCTCTGGCAGGCCGAGCAGATGGGCATCCTCCAGCCGTTCACCTCGAAAACCATCGACGCCAACATTCCACTGCAATATCGCTCGTCCACTCACGCCTGGACCGGCCTGAGCCTGCGCGCGCGGACCATCGCCTACTCCACTGAACGCGTGAAGCCGGGCGAGCTGACCACCTACGAAGCACTGGCCGACAAGAACTGGGAAGGGCGCCTGTGCCTGCGTACGGCGAAGAAGGTCTACAACCAGTCGCTGACCGCGACCATGATCGAAGTCCATGGTGCCGAGAAGACCGAAAAGATCCTCAAGGGCTGGGTCAACAACCTCTCCACCGACGTGTTCTCCGATGATGTCGCGGTGCTCGAAGCGATCAACGCCGGGCAATGTGATGTCGGCATCGTCAACACTTACTACTACGGCCGCCTGCACAAGCAGAAGCCGGAACTGCCGGTGAAGCTGTTCTGGCCGAATCAGGCCGATCGTGGCGTGCACGTGAACCTGTCGGGCATTGGCCTGACCCAGTACGCGCCGCACCCGGAAGCGGCCAAAGCTTTGGTTGAATGGATGACCACGCCCGAGGCGCAGAAGATTTTCGCAGACGTGAACCAGGAGTTTCCGGCCAACCCGGCGGTGGCGCCTTCGGAAGAAGTGGCGGCGTGGGGCAAGTTTGTCGCTGACACCTTGCCGGTGGAAGTGGCGGGCAAGCGTCAGGCTGAAGCGATCCGGATGATGGATCGGGCGGGTTGGAATTGAGGCGTTTCCGATAGACTTGTCTGCTTCAAGATCGCTGCCCCTCACCCCAGCCCTCTCCCAAGGGAGAGGGAGCCGATCTGTGTTGGATTCAACTCCTGAGTTCAACTCGATATCTCAGGTCGATGTAGCTTGAACGAACGCCTCGGTCAGTCCCCTCTCCCTCCGGGAGAGGGTTAGGGTGAGGGCAACAATCCCAACCTGAAATACCCAATCCAAGAACACCTCAATCCCCCCAGAGATTCAAAAGTGGCCCACCCCGCCCAACGCCGCTGGTATCCCATCGTCTTCGCCATCGCCGCGCTGGTGCTGTTGCCCCTGAGCGTTCTGCTGCTCTCCTGGCAGACCATCGATCAACAGATCTGGTCGCACCTGTGGCAAACCCAGATGCCGCGCCTGCTGGGCAACACCCTGACGCTGGTCGTTGGCGTCGGTGTCGGTGTGACGCTGCTGGGTGTTAGCCTCGCCTGGCTCACCAGCCTCTGCGAATTCCCCGGCCGGCGCTGGCTCGACTGGGCGCTGATGCTGCCTTTCGCCATTCCCGCCTATGTGCTGGCCTTCGTTTTCGTCGGCCTGCTCGATTTCGCCGGCCCTGTGCAGACCCTGCTGCGCGAATGGTTCGGCAGCGGCCTGCGGCTGCCGCGCGTGCGCTCCACCGGCGGGGTGATCATCGTGCTGGTGCTGGTCTTCTATCCCTACGTTTACCTGTTGGCGCGCACCGCATTCCTCGCTCAGGGCAAAGGCCTGATGGAAGCGGCGCGGGTGCTTGGCCAATCACCGTGGCAAGCGTTCTGGCGTGTGGCGTTGCCGATGGCGCGTCCGGCCATTGGCGCCGGCGTGGCATTGGCGCTGATGGAAACCCTGGCGGATTTCGGCGCGGTCTCGGTGTTCAACTTCGACACCTTCACCACCGCCATCTACAAGACCTGGTACGGCTTCTTCAGCCTGTCGAGTGCGGCGCAGCTGGCCAGTCTGTTGCTGCTGGTGGTGATGCTGGTGCTCTACGGCGAACGTCGCGCGCGTGGCGCCAATCGGGCGGGCAACGAGCGGCCACGGGTGAAAGCCCTGTATCACTTGCGCGGGCTCAAGGCGTTCGCGGCGATGAGCTGGTGCGCACTGGTGTTCGCCTGCGCCTTCGTCATTCCGCTGCTGCAACTGATCGTCTGGTTCTGGCAGCGCGGCCGTTTCGATCTGGACGAGCGCTACGCGGGGCTGATCCTGCACACCTTGTATTTGGGCGGCATGGCGGCGCTGATTACCGTCAGTGTTGCGCTGTTGTTGGCGTTTGCCCGGCGGCTGGCGCCGACGCAGGCGATCAACTCTGGTGTTGGTCTGGCCAACCTGGGCTACGCCTTGCCGGGTTCGGTGTTGGCCGTGTCGATCATGCTGGCGTTCAGTTATTTGGATCGCGAGCTGGTGATTCCACTCTCCGGTTGGCTCGGCGGCGCGGGCAAACCGCTGCTGCTTGGCAGTCTGGCGGCGTTGCTGATGGCCTATCTGGTGCGTTTTATTGCGGTGGCGTACGGGCCGCTGGAAAGCAGTCTGGCGCGTATACGGCCCTCTTTGCCCGAAGCAGCACGTAGCCTGGGTGTCAGTGGGCCGCGACTGTTTTTCAAAGTGTATCTGCCGCTGTTGCTGCCCGGCGCGCTGAGCGCGGCGCTGCTGGTGTTCGTCGATGTCCTCAAGGAAATGCCCGCGACCCTGCTGATGCGCCCGTTTGGCTGGGACACGCTGGCGGTGCGGATCTTTGAAATGACCAGTGAAGGTGAATGGGCGAGGGCGTCTTTGCCAGCGCTGACCCTGGTTCTGGTCGGTCTATTGCCGGTCATCGGACTGATCCGCCGCTCGGCGCACCGAAACACTTAGTCGTCAGTCCTGAATCATGCGGCTACAATGCGCGGCATTCGGTGCGGTTCGTCTGACAGACCCGTTCGCTGAAATCGGCTGAAAGCCTTCTATTTCGCGGCTTTCACCCCGTACAGCGGCTGTCCGCACCTTCGGCACGCCCGGAAGGAGAAACCCATGGGACAGCGTACGCCTCTGTATGACCTGCATCTCGCCCTCGGCGCGAAGATGGTCGATTTTGGCGGTTGGGACATGCCACTGCATTACGGCTCGCAGGTCGAGGAGCACCACGAAGTGCGCCGCGATTGCGGGGTGTTCGATGTTTCCCACATGACCGTGATCGATGTCACCGGCACCCAGGCCAAGGCCTGGCTGCAGCATTTGCTGGCCAATGATGTCGACCGCCTGCACCGCCCCGGCCGTGCGTTGTACAGCACCATGCTCAACGAGCGTGGCGGCATCGTCGATGACATGATCGTCTACCGCCTCGACGACGCTTATCGACTGGTGTTCAACGCTTCGACCCGCGATCAGGATCTGGCCTGGATGAACGCGCAGCGCGGCGATTACGACGTGCAGCTGCACGAGCGCTCCGAGCTGGCGATGCTCGCCATCCAAGGCCCACAGGCCCGGCACAAGATTGCCGAACT
The DNA here is from genome assembly GCF_002754355.1 of Pseudomonas sp. 29. NCBI lineage: Bacteria > Pseudomonadati > Pseudomonadota > Gammaproteobacteria > Pseudomonadales > Pseudomonadaceae > Pseudomonas > Pseudomonas sp. 29. Next base: position 2,577,727 of record NZ_PEEY01000001.1, on the reverse strand, counting down.
GGTGACCCAGTCTCGCGCCACGCTGATCCAGCACCTCAAACCCTTCGAAGGCTATACCGACGGTGACTGGTTCATCGCGCGTACCGGTTATACCGGTGAAGATGGCCTGGAAATCTGCCTGCCGGCCAATCAGGCGCCGGGGTTCTTCAACGATCTGGTCGGTGCCGGCATTTCCCCGATCGGCCTCGGTGCCCGCGATACCCTGCGGGTTGAAGCCGGGATGAATCTCTACGGTCAGGACATTCACCAAGACGTTTCGCCACTGGCCTCGAACATGGCCTGGAGCATTGCCTGGGAACCGGCCACCCGCCAATTCATCGGCCGTGCTGCGCTGGAGGCGGAAAAAACTGCCGGCATTGCGCACAAACTGGTTGGTCTGGTCCTGGAAGAACGTGGTGTTTTGCGCGCTCATCAAGTGGTTCGCATCGCCGATGTTGGCGAAGGGGAGATCACCAGTGGTAGTTTCTCTCCTACGCTGAGCAAATCGATTGCCCTGGCGCGTGTTCCGATGGCAACTGCCGACCGCGCCGAAGTGGAAATCCGTGGCAAGTGGTACCCGGTACGGGTGGTCAAACCGACCTTCGTACGCCATGGCAAAACTTTGATCTAACCTTTTCCGGCGGGCATGACCGCTGACCCAATTCCTGAGGACACCGAAGATGAGCAATATTCCCGCTGAACTGCGTTTTGCCGAAAGTCATGAATGGGCACGTCTGGAAGCCGACGGCACCGTCACCGTGGGCATCAGCGATCACGCGCAGGAAGCGCTGGGCGATGTGGTGTTCGTCGAGTTGACTGAAGTGGGTAACAAATTCGCCGCTGAAGATCAGGCGGGTGTGGTTGAGTCGGTGAAAGCCGCTTCCGACATTTACTCGCCGATCGCCGGTGAAGTCATCGCCGTCAACGAAGAGCTGAGTGCTTCTCCGGAACTGCTGAACTCCGATCCGTACGGTGCGTGGATCTTCAAACTCAAGCCAGACAATGCAGCTGATCTGGACAAGCTGCTGGATGCCGCTGCCTACAAGGCTGCCATCGGCGAGTAATTGCCCGGCTACACCGCAAAGCCCCGACTTGTCGGGGCTTTTTTATGGGTGTCTGTCAGGCGTTGTGCAACACCGCTTTCACCGCAGCGACCGAGCGCTCGACATCCTCCTTGCTCATCGCGGTAAACATCGGCAGCGACACGATCAGCCGCCCGACACGCTCGGCCACCGGCAACATCCCCTCGTTGAAACCGCGCTCGCGGTACAGACTCAGCAAGTGGATCGGCGGATAGTGATAGCCGATCCCGATACCATGCGCCTGCATCTGCTCCATGAACGTCGCCCGCGCAGGCAAGCCGTCCTTGCGCTCCGGCAGTACCAGTTGGAACAGGTGCCAGTTGCTGTTGGTGAAATCCGCCAGCGGCAGTTGGGCGCCATAGGTCGCTTCAAAGTCAGCGCCAAAGCACTGGAAATAATGCCGCGCCAGTTCACGCCGATGCGCCGTCAGCGCTTCGATATGAGCAAACTGGCCCAGACCGATCGTGGCAGCGACATCGGTCATGTTGAACTTGCCGCCCAGGACATCGACGTCCAGGCCATCGAAACCGTTGCGGGTTACGCCCTGCAAGCGGTACTTCTCCGCTAGCCGCGCTTCCTCAGGTGTGTTCAGCACCAGACAACCCCCCTCGGCGCAGGTGACGTTCTTGTTCGCCTGAAAACTGAACGACACGAAGTCACCGGTGGCGCCGATGCGCTGGCCGTTCCAGCTCGAGCCCAGCGCCTGGGCGGCGTCTTCGACGATGCGCAGATTGTGTTTGCGCGCGATGGCGTACAGGCGATCCATGTCTACGGGCAGACCGGCGAGGTACACCGGAATCACTGCTTTGGTGCGTGGGGTAATGGCCGCTTCCAGTTGGTCCAGGTCGATATTGCGGGTCTGCGGATCGATGTCGGCAAACACGGGTGTGGCGCCGACTTCAAGGATCACGTTGGCTGTGGCCACCCAGGAAATCGGCGTGGTAATCACTTCGTCTCCGGGCCCGATGCCGGCGATGCGCAAGGCGATTTCCATGGTGCAGGTACCGGAATTGAAGGTGCGCACCGGGCGCCCGCCAAAATATTCCGACAACTGTGCTTCGAAGGCCTGAACCTTCGGCCCGCTGGTGATCCAGCCGGAACGCAAGACTTCGCCCACAGCGGCAATCGTCGCTTCGTCGATGACAGGTTTGGAAAACGGCAGAAACGGCAGTGTGCTCATGAGGCTTTGATCATCCGCGAGTTGAACGCCTGACGCAGGCGCCACAGCATGGCCCGGAACGCCCTCGGCCGCCAAGCCGTGCGCGACGATATCGACTGCTATGCTGGTTTGACCGTGTTGCATTGACGCCGAGCGCCAGCCAAGAGAGAGCCCGTCATGTCCCAGTTGCCGTCCCTGAGCCAGTTACGCGACCCCGACGCTTTTTTGCGCCGTCACCTCGGCCCCGATGCTGCCGAACAACAGGCGATGCTCGACAGCCTCGGCCTCGGCAGTCGGGTCGAACTGATCGAACAGACTGTACCGCCGGCCATCCGCCTTAACCGCGCACTGGATCTGCCGCCGGCCCTCGACGAACAAGCGGCGCTGGCCAGACTGCGCGGTTACGCCGAGCAGAATCAGGTCTGGACCAGCCTCATCGGCATGGGCTATCACGGCACCCTCACGCCCACGGTCATCTTGCGCAACGTCCTGGAAAATCCCGGCTGGTACACCGCGTACACGCCGTATCAACCGGAGATCGCCCAGGGCCGGCTCGAAGCGTTGCTGAATTTCCAGCAACTGACCATCGACCTCACCGGTCTGGAACTGGCCAACGCGTCTTTGCTCGATGAGGCCACGGCGGCGGCGGAAGCCATGGCGTTGGCCAAACGCGTAGCCAAATCGAAGAGCAATCTGTTCTTCATTGATGAGAACTGTCATCCACAAACCATTTCGGTGGTGCAGACCCGCGCCGAAGGTTTCGGCTTCGAATTGATCGTCGATGCTGTGGATAATCTCAAACAGCACCAAGTGTTCGGTGCGCTGCTGCAATATCCCGACACCCATGGCGAGGTGCGTGACCTGCGCCCGCTGATCGACCATTTGCATGCGCAGCAAGCGCTGGCCTGCGTCGCCACGGACCTGCTGAGTCTGCTGTTGCTGACGCCGCCGGGTGAGTTGGGCGCCGATGTGGTGTTCGGCTCATCCCAACGTTTCGGTGTGCCGATGGGTTATGGCGGCCCGCACGCGGCGTTCTTTGCCAGTCGCGAGGAATACAAACGGGCGATTCCCGGGCGGATCATCGGCGTGTCGAAGGACGCTCGGGGTAACGTCGCATTGCGCATGGCGCTGCAAACCCGCGAACAACATATCCGCCGCGAGAAGGCCAACTCGAACATCTGCACGGCTCAGGTGTTGCTGGCCAACATCGCCAGTTTCTACGCGGTTTATCACGGGCCGGAAGGCCTGAAACACATCGCCCAGCGCGTGCATCGGCTGACCTGCATTCTGGCCGCAGGGCTTGAGCGCAAAGGAATCAGTCGGGTCAATGCGCAGTTCTTCGACACACTGACGCTGGACGTCGGCGGTGCGCAAACGGCGATCATCGAAAGCGCTCAAGCCGCACAGATCAATCTGCGGATTCTCGGGCGCGGTCGGGTCGGGCTGAGTCTCGATGAGACCTGCGATGAGGGTACCGTGGCCAAGCTGTTCGATGTCCTGCTTGGCGCCGATCATGGGTTGAACGTCGATGAACTTGACGCTGAAGCCCTGAGTTCGGGCATCCCCGACAACCTCCAGCGCAACACACCGTACTTGCGCCACCCGGTGTTCAACGCCCATCACAGCGAAACCGAGATGCTGCGCTATCTCAAACAACTGGAAAACAAGGATCTGGCGCTCAATCAGTCGATGATCCCGCTGGGCTCCTGCACCATGAAACTCAACGCCACCAGCGAAATGATCCCGATTACCTGGCCGCAATTCGCCAACCTGCATCCGTTCGTGCCGCGTGAGCAGGCGGTCGGTTATACGCTGATGATCGAGGAGCTGGAGCGCTGGTTGTGCGCAATCACCGGGTTCGATGCGATCTGCATGCAGCCCAACTCTGGCGCTCAGGGCGAGTACGCCGGGCTGCTGGCGATCCGCAAATACCACGAGAGCCGTCAGCAGGGGGCGCGGGAGATCTGTCTGATTCCGTCCTCGGCCCATGGTACCAACCCGGCTTCGGCGCAAATGGCCGGGATGCGTGTGGTAATCGTCGAGTGCGATGAAGCGGGCAACGTCGATCTTGAGGATCTGCAAGCGAAAGCCGCCGAGGCTGGGGATAAGTTGTCGTGCCTGATGGCGACCTATCCGTCGACCCACGGTGTGTACGAGGAGGGCATCAGCGAGATCTGCGAGGTTATCCACAAGTACGGCGGTCAGGTCTACATGGACGGCGCGAACCTCAACGCGCAGGTCGGGCTGACGCGGCCGGCAGACATTGGCGCCGACGTGTCGCACATGAATTTGCACAAGACTTTTTGCATTCCCCATGGCGGCGGTGGGCCGGGCATGGGGCCGATCGGTATTCGTGCGCATCTGGCGCCGTTCGTCGCCAATCATCCAGTGGTGCCGATCGACGGGCCACTGGCGCAGAACGGCGCGGTCAGCGCGGCGCCTTGGGGCAGCGCGAGCATTCTGCCGATCAGCTGGATGTACATCGCCATGATGGGCCCGCAACTGGCGGATGCCAGCGAGGTGGCGATTCTGGCGGCGAACTATCTGGCGCAGCATTTATCCGGCGCATTCCCGGTGTTGTACACCGGGCGCAACGGGCGGGTCGCTCACGAATGCATTCTCGACCTGCGGCCCTTGAAGGCGCTGACCGGGATCAGCGAAGAAGACGTCGCCAAGCGCCTGATGGATTACGGCTTCCATGCGCCGACCATGTCCTTCCCGGTGCCGGGCACGTTGATGGTCGAGCCGACCGAGAGTGAATCCAAAGCTGAACTGGATCGTTTTATCGGTGCGATGCTGAGCATTCGTGCAGAAATCACCGAAGTGCAAAACGGCAACTGGCCGGCCGAGGACAACCCGTTGAAACGAGCGCCGCATACCCTGGCGGATGTCACCGGAGTTTGGGAGCGGCCCTACAGCATCGAGCAGGGCATTACCCCGGATGCGCACACCAAGGCGCACAAGTATTGGCCGGCGGTGAATCGAGTGGATAACGTTTACGGCGACCGAAACCTGTTCTGTGCCTGCGTCCCGGTGGATGATTACCGCTGACATTCAGACTGTATGCGGTCCTTGTGGGAGCGAGCTTGCTCGCGAAGACGGCGTGTCAGTCGCCGCATATTTCGGATGTGAAATTGCCTTCGCGAGCAAGCTCGCTCCCACAGGGTTTAGTGCTGGGCTCAGAAGACAGGCAAAAAAATGCCGCTCGATTGAGCGGCATTTTTGTTGGCGGATGGCTTACTCGGAAGCCACGGCATTCTTCGCCAGGATCGCATTCGCCAATTCCATATCGGTCGCCTGCAGGCCTGGATTGTCGGCGCGGACTTTCTGCATCGCCGCTTCCAGATACGGTCCGCGAATGCCGCCATCACTGGCAACGAAGCTGCCGGCATCGTCCTGTGCGGCGATGATCAGCTTGTGATCCTTGAAGGTCAGGTAGGTCGAACCGGTAGTGGCACCGGACGAGATGACGTTACGCCAAAAGCTGTCCGCCATGGCCGAACCAACGGGAAGGGACAGCAAGGCCAGAGTGGCGACAGCAAGTTTGAGACGCATGATGAGATGACTCCAGGGGGTTAACTAGGGCCTTGGATCGCCATTCCCCGATCCGGTTCCGTGGCGGCTTATTTCTGCTCGCTCTGCGGCGTCACCCGCAGCACTTCTTCCACCGTCGTCAGCCCCGCCGCGACTTTCTGTGCCCCGGACAGCCGCAAACTGCGCATGCCTTCCTTGAATGCCTGCCGACGAATCGCCGTGAGGTCGGCGTCCGGGGTGATGAACGCCTTGAGGCTGTCGCTCAGTTGCATGATTTCGTAGACCCCGGCGCGGCCGCGATAGCCGGTATCGCGGCATTCCACGCAACCGATGGCGCGTTGTGCGTTGCCCGGTAGCGGCGCTTGCCACGGGCGGGTCAGGGTTTGCCAATCCTCTTCTTCCAGCGTTAGCGGCGCTTTGCAGTGCGGGCACAAGGTGCGCACCAGACGCTGGGCCATCACGCCGAGCACGGTGGCTTTGATCAGGTAGTGCGGCACGCCGAGTTCGAGCAGACGGCTGATTGCGCTGGGGGCGTCATTGGTGTGCAGCGTCGACAAGACCAGGTGCCCGGTGAGCGCCGCCTGAATCGCCATTTCAGCGGTTTCCAGGTCACGGATCTCGCCGATCATGATGATGTCCGGGTCTTGCCGCATCAGCGCGCGCACCCCAGCGGCGAAACTCAGGTCGATGTTGTGCTGCACCTGCATCTGGTTGAACGCCGGCTCGACCATCTCGATCGGGTCTTCGATGGTGCAGAGGTTGACCTCCGGCGTCGCCAGTTTTTTCAGCGTGGTGTACAGCGTGGTGGTCTTGCCCGAGCCGGTCGGCCCGGTGACCAGAATGATGCCGTTGGGCTGGCGGGTCATGTCTTGCCAGCGGCGCAAATCGTCGGCACTGAAACCCAGCTGGTCGAAATCCTTGAGCAGCACTTCCGGGTCGAAAATCCGCATGACCATTTTTTCGCCGAACGCGGTGGGCAGCGTCGAAAGGCGCAGCTCCACTTCACCGCCGTCCGGGGTCTTGGTCTTGACCCGGCCGTCTTGGGGTTTGCGCTTCTCGGCGACGTTCATCCGCCCGAGGCTTTTCAGGCGACTGACAATTGCCATGGTCACCTGCGGCGGGAATTGATAGACGTTGTGCAGCACGCCGTCGATGCGAAAGCGCACCGTGCCTTGTTCACGCCGAGGCTCGATGTGGATATCGCTGGCGCGCTGCTGGAAGGCGTACTGGAACAGCCAGTCGACGATGTTGACGATGTGCGCATCGTTGGCATCCGGCTCCTGATCGCTGGCGCCGAGGTTGAGCAGTTGTTCGAAGTTGCCGAGGTTACCGCTCTGCTGATCGGCATTGCTGGCGCCGCTGACCGATTTGGCCAAGCGGAAGAACTCGACGCTGAAGCGCTGGATATCCGCCGGGTTGGCCACCACCCGTTTGATCGGCAGCTTCAACACGTGGGTGAGATCGGCCTCCCAGCCGGTGACATAAGGCTGGGCGCTGGCCACGGTCACCGAATCGCGGTCGACCGCCACGGCGAGAATCTTGTGCCGTTGCGCAAAGGCATAGGACATCAACGGCGTGATCGCGGCGACGTTGATCTTCAACGGGTCAATACGCAAGTACGGCTGGCCGGCCTGTTGCGCCAGCCACAGGGTCAGGCTTTCCAGGTCGAGGTGTTTGCCCGGACGGCTGAGGTCGTCCAGTTGCTGGCTGGCGATGAATTCCAGCGGATGCATCTGAGCATGAGCCGCGAGACGGCGGCGGGCATTCAGCGCCTGCTCCGCCGAGTCCTGGCAAATAAACCCTTGGGCGACCAGTTCACGCAGCACTTCGTTGAGTTCCAGCCAGCGGTCCTGAGTGGCAAGTTGAACGGACATGCGGGCTTCCTTTTGAGCGACAGTGCGCAAAAGGATAGTCGCGGCCCCGCAGACCGTTGGGCCACTACCCGACGAAGCCGTTGCCGAACTTGTCAGCCGGCCGCTTGCGTCCGCGCATCCCAAGCGCTGTCGGCGTTTTGCAGATTGACCGAGCAGACGCTGATCAGGTTACGAAGTTTTTCCGCGATCACTTGCGCGCGATGCCAACTGAGACCGCCCATGACCAGGTCGATCGACAGCAGATCATCCATGCGCTGCACATTGACCTGCTCGGGCGTGAGGAACTGCAGTGCGAACAGGTTGAGCACCCGCACCAGCAGATCCGGCTCGGCCTCGGCGAGGATCTGATACTGCGCCAGGCAATGGGCGTTGCTGACGTTCCAGACGTCGGCGCGGGTAGGCGAGGTGGTTACGGCTTCGAGGTGTGGCATGGCGAGTCTCCAAAATCTCTGGAGGAATTTTTACATTCGACGCCGGGTATTTCTTGGCTATGATCGTCGTTATTGACGATTGATCGAAAGGATCAATTCGCAAAATGTTCGATTAGAGGTTTTTCTATGCACAGTGAGTTGGACAGCTACGACCGCAAGATTCTCGCCCTCCTGCAAGAGGACGCCTCGCTGTCGAGCGCGCAGATCGCCGAGCAGGTCGGCCTGTCGCAATCACCGTGCTGGCGGCGGATTCAGCGGATGAAAGAGGAGGGCATCATTCGCGGCCAGGTGACCTTGCTTGATCGCAAGAAGATTGGCCTGAATACGCAGATCTTTGCCGAGATCAAACTCAACGCCCACGGGCGTTCGAACTTCACCGAGTTCACCGAAGCGATTCGCGGCTTTCCGGAAGTGCTGGAGTGCTATGTGCTGATGGGGGCGGTGGATTTTTTACTGCGGATTGTTGCGGCGGACATCGAGGCGTATGAGCGATTCTTTTTCGAGAAGCTGTCGCTGGTGCCGGGGATTCAGGAAGTGAATTCGATTGTGGCGTTGTCGGAGATCAAATCCACCACAAGCCTCCCTGTCTGAGGTCAGGCAGTTGGCCTCTTCGCGAGCAGGCTCGCTCCCACAGGGGATTGCATTCCAATGTGGGAGCGAGCCTGCTCGCGAAAGCGGTATTACATGCGCAGAAGCATTTTCCATGCGCGATTCTGGTAAACCGCAATCGCCTGTTGCTTGCGCGCGTCGAGCAGTTCGTCAGTGATCGTCGGCTCGTTGGCCAGTTGCGCCAACTTGTTCAGCTCGCCGTACAGACGATCCATTTCCGGGATTTCCAGCACGTTGCGCGCGTGGTGCAGCCAGACCTGAATGCGCTCGATACGCGGCAGTTGTTCAGCCAGATCTTCCGGCTGCTGCTGATAACGCTGCAGTTGCAGAGCAGTGGCTTCTTCGCCCAACAGGCGCGGCAACCAGCTATGCAACTGCGCACCGCCCTGACGATTGCCGCGAACGTTGCGCTCGGCGGTCCAGGTACGGGCCAGCAACCAGCGTGACGTGCTCAGCGAGAACAGACCCCAGCGCGGATCTTCCAGTTCTTCGAGGAACTGCTCCGGCGCAGCCTTGCGTACGTCTTCATCTTCGATGCCGGCCTGTACCAGCGGACGCCAGTCTTCCAGCAATGCATCAAGCGCGACGCGCAAATCGTGAGTCGACTGACGCGGCGCGGCCTGGCCGAGGCTGCTGAGCAGGGCGCGCATTTCCGCGAGGTTCTCGACCCAGTCGAGCAACAGGCGCCAGTGGCCGTTGAAACGGTACTGTTCGGCCAGACGCTGGCTGCTGCCGAGCAAATGCCAGCTCAGCGCGGCGAAGGCGTCGTCGAGTTGGGTTTCCGGGGTCAGCTCCGGCGCCGGCAGGCTCAGCGAATAGCTGTTGGCGTCGTACAGACGATAGCCGCGCTCAGCCTTGCTGATGTCACACGGCATCAACGCCAGGGTTTCAGCCAGTTCGGCGGCCAGTTCCAGCAGCGCGGCAGGCTCGCCTTCGCGCAGCTCCAGTTCCAGCTCGCAGATTTCTTCTTTCTGCTTGCCTACCACAACGTGACCGAGATCCAGCGCGGCTTCGATGACCACTTTGCTCTTGCCACGGCCCCAGGCGATTTCGGCGCGCTCGCGGACGAAGTCGGTGGTGAAGATCGGCTTGAGGGTTTTCTTGTCCAGCTCGGCCAGCGACTCGGGCCAGCATTCGCCGTCGAGTTTTTTCACGTCGAGCTTGGCTTTCGGCAACTTCCAGTCGTATTCATTGCGTTCGGACAGACCAGCAACGCTTTGGCCACGGGTCTTGAGGGTTTGAATGACTTCGTCACCGTCCTTGCGCAGGCGCAGGGCGACTTTGGCCTGGGCCAGATCGCGCTCAGGGGTGTCGAAGTACTGGTTCATCAACTCACGGCGTTCCCAGCCACTTTTGTTGCGTTTTTTCAGTAACGGGTGCTCGCGCAGCGCAGCGAGGGTTTCGCGGCTGACGCGGAGTTTGATTTCGGTTTCTTTCTGCATGGCCGGAAAATCCAGGATCGGGAGCGCAGCCGGGGAATATGTGGCTGCCAAGGCCGTGCAGTGTACAGGACTGATTCGTCCTACGCCCTGCGGCGGTTTATTCCTGACGCCGGATGGTTCTATGATGGACTTCAAATCGGGAGTTGGAGTCAGCGATGCCTTTGCCGTCCATGCAAGACCAGTTCGCTGCGCTGATCGCCGCGCCATCGGTCAGCTGTACCCAACCGAACCTCGACCAATCCAACCGCGCGGTGATCGATTTGCTCGCCGGCTGGCTGGGCGACCTGGGTTTCAATTGCGATATCCAGCAGGTCAGCCCCGGCAAATTCAACCTGCTCGCCAGTTTCGGCAGCGGCCCCGGCGGGCTGGTGCTGGCCGGGCACAGCGACACGGTGCCGTACGACGATGCGTTGTGGCAGACCGATCCGCTGAAACTCACCGAAGTCGATGGCCGTTGGGTTGGCTTGGGCAGTTGCGACATGAAAGGGTTCTTCGCGCTGATCATCGAAGCGGTGCTGCCGCTGCTCGATCAGCCGTTCAAGCAGCCGCTGCTGATCCTCGCCACCTGCGATGAAGAAAGCTCGATGTCCGGCGCCCGTGCACTGGCCGAGGCCGGGCGGCCGCTGGGTCGCGCAGCGGTGATCGGCGAGCCGACCGGCCTCAAGCCGATCCGCATGCACAAAGGCATCATGATGGAGCGCATCGACATCCTCGGGCAGAGCGGCCATTCGTCGGATCCGCGCCTGGGCCACAGCGCCCTCGAAGCGATGCACGATGCGATCGGCGAACTGCGCGGCCTGCGCCTGCTGTGGCAGCGCGAATTCAATAATCCGCAGTTCAGCGTGCCGCAACCGACGATGAACTTCGGCTGCATCCATGGCGGCGATAATCCCAACCGTATCTGCGGCCAGTGTTCGCTGGAATTCGACCTGCGGCCATTGCCGGGTATGGACCCGAAAGTCCTGCGCGCAGAGATTCTGCGCAAACTCAACCCGGTCGCCGAACGCCACCAGGTGAAGATCGACTACAAACCTTTGTTTCCGGAAGTGCCGTCGTTCGAGCAGGCCGAAGACGCTGAACTGGTGCGCATTGCTGAAAAGCTCACCGGCCACAGCGCCGAAGCAGTAGCGTTTGGCACCGAAGCACCTTATCTTCAGCGCCTTGGTTGCGAAACCATCGTGCTCGGCCCTGGCGACATTGCCTGTGCGCATCAGCCCGGCGAGTACCTTGAAATGTCACGTTTGCAGCCTACCGTGCATCTATTACGGCAACTGATTGAACATTACTGCCTGACCCCGGACAAAGTTCTATGAATTGAACACTGTCCATGTGGGAGCGAGCTTGCTCGCGAAGGCGTCGGGTCAGTCGACATTGATGTATCTGATACACCGCTTTTGCGAGCAAGCTCACTCCTACAAGGGATCTATGTTTTGCCCGATCAAACGCTGTAAATTGCCAGCAACCCAACCCGTATTCATGAGGAGAGCGCGCGTGTCGCCAAGCCTGTTCCGACGATAACCATCAGCCCGCTGTGCGTTTTCCGTTTCGCCCCTTTTTCGGCTGCTATTTATTACAGGCCCAGGTTCATGCCCGAATACGTCAATTGGCTTCGTCACGCGTCCCCTTATATCAATGCCCACCGCGACTGCACCTTCGTCGTCATGCTGCCTGGCGACGGTGTGGAGCATCCGAATTTCGGCAACATCGTCCACGACATCGTCCTGCTGCACAGCCTCGGCGTGCGCCTGGTGCTGGTGCACGGTTCGCGCCCGCAGATTGAAACCCGCCTTGCCGCCCGTGGCCTGACCCCGCATTACCACCACGGCATGCGCATCACCGATGCCGCAACCCTGGAATGTGTAATCGATGCAGTCGGCCAATTGCGCATCGCCATCGAAGCACGTTTGTCGATGGACATGGCTTCGTCGCCGATGCAGGGCTCGCGTCTGCGCGTGGCCAGCGGCAACCTCGTTACCGCGCGGCCGATAGGTGTGCTGGAAGGCGTCGACTATCACCATACCGGCGAAGTGCGCCGGGTCGACCGCAAGGGCATCAATCGCCTGCTCGACGAGCGTTCGATCGTGTTGCTGTCGCCGTTGGGCTACTCGCCGACCGGTGAAATCTTCAACCTCGCCTGCGAAGACGTCGCCACCCGCGCCGCTATCGACCTGGGCGCGGACAAGCTGTTGCTGTTCGGGGCTGATCTCGGTCTGATCGACGAGAACGGCAAACTGGTGCGTGAGTTGCGTCCACAGCAAGTGCCGGCGCATTTACAGCGTCTGGGCAGCAGCAATTATCAGGCGGAACTGCTTGATGCCGCTGCCGAGGCTTGCCGTGGCGGCGTGGCGCGCAGCCATATCGTCAGTTACGCCGAAGACGGCGCGCTGCTGACCGAGCTGTTCACCCGTGACGGTGGCGGTACGCTGGTCGCGCAAGAGCAATTCGAACTGGTGCGTGAGGCGGCGATTGAAGACGTCGGCGGTTTGCTCGACTTGATCAGCCCGCTGGAAGAGCAGGGGATTCTGGTGCGTCGTTCGCGCGAAGTGCTGGAGCGTGAGATCGAGCAGTTCAGCGTGGTCGAGCGTGAAGGCATGATCATCGCCTGCGCGGCGCTGTATCAGATTGCCGATTCCGATGCCGGTGAGCTGGCGTGCCTGGCGGTGAATCCGGAGTATCGTCATGGCGGTCGCGGTGATGAACTGCTGGAGCGCATTGAAACCCGTGCGCGGGCGCAAGGTTTGAAGACGCTGTTCGTCCTCACCACACGCACCGCGCACTGGTTCCGTGAGCGTGGGTTCGAGCCGAGCAGCGTTGAACGCCTGCCAGCGGCGCGGGCTTCGTTGTACAACTTCCAGCGCAATTCGAAAATCTTCGAAAAAACCCTTTAACCGAGTTGCTCCATTCGCGAGCAGGCTCGCTCCCACTCCTGTGGGAGCGAGCCTGCTCGCGAAGCTTTTATTGCGCCACAAACTTCGCGCTGATGTACGGTGAGTAGTCCGGCAGCACCGTTTCAACCTTGCCCTGTTCCTTCAAAAACTTCGCCGTCTCGCCAATCGCCTTCGCCGTGCCGCCATCCAGCAGCGCCGTGGTTTGCTGCGCCTTGGCATCCGGGAACGCCGAACCTGCGAGCAATTCCGGCACATCAGCGGCATTGGCACCGGTCAGTTTGGCGATTTTCTGTACCGGCACCGAGTCAGCCGTCCAGCTATCTTTATGCGCCGCGTAATCGGCAAATGAATCCAGCGTGACCTTGGCGAACTTCGCGACGACGTCGGGGTGCTTTTCGGCGAAGTCCTTGCGCGCGACCCAGACCTCGAAAGTCGGCGCGCCCCACTGGCCGACCTGCGCGGCATCGGTCAGGGTCTTGCCGGTCTTGCGGATTTCCCCCAGCGCCGGTGACCAGACAAACGCACCATCGATATCCCCACGCTTCCACGCCGCGGCGATCTCTGCGGGTTGCAGGTTCACCACTTTGACTTTCGAGGCGTCCAGGCCCCAGTGCTTGAGGGCGCCGAGCAGGCTGTAGTGGGAAGTGGAAACGAACGGCGTAGCGATGGTCTTGCCGACCAGATCCTGCGGCGTGTTGATACCGCTGCCATTGCGCACCACCAGCGCTTCGGCAGCATTGATCTGCGCCGAAACGATGAACGCCACAATCGGCAGATTGCGCGAAGCGGCAGCGGCCAATGGGCTGGAACCGAGGTTGCCGATCTGCACGTCACCCGAAGCAATGGCTGTCACAACTTCCGGGCCGCTGTTGAAGCGGCGCCAGTCGATTTTCTCGCCGATGGTTTTCTCGTAGACGCCGTCGGCTTGCGGGACTTTGCTTGGGTCGATACCGGTTTGATAGCCGACCGTGAGGTTGGCGGCATGGGCCGAAAAAGAAATCAGAGCTGACACACAAACTGTAACAAATTGACTAGATAGTGCGCGTTTGGCCATCATGGCGTCGCCTTTTCGATAGGGTTTGACGATTCGGGGTTGCGCCAAAGCTAATCGATATAAAAAAATGCTAACAAATACCATTTAGGAATGAGCTTAGTCGCCGATACGCTGTTTCCCGGCGGAGGTGGCACGATACTGGCCATATTCCGAAATGGTATGAAAAAGAATGAATAAATTCTTTTTGGGTTTATCAGGAAATCTTTACTCTGCACGGACCAAATCACTGCGATTAGACCTTGGTCGTAGACACACAAGGTTACGATTGACTTGTCAGTCACGGTCTGGCGCTAATCGCGCATCTTAGGACCCAGGGCATCAGACCCCGGGCCAGGAACACAAGAATTAGAAACGAGAGGAGCTTTACATGAACAAGTCCACCTTGGCCCTGGCTGTGGCCGTAGGGGTTATGGCGCAGCAGGCAGGCGCCGCCGGTTTCATCGAAGACAGCAAAGCTACTTTGGGGCTGCGTAACTTCTACATCAACACTGATAACCGTGACGGCGATACCAAAGCTGCCAAGGCTCAGAACAAGCAAGAAGAATGGGGCCAAGGCTTCGATCTGCGTTTCATCTCCGGTTACACCCAAGGCACCGTAGGCTTCGGTATCGACGCCATCGGCCTGGTGGGCGTGCGTCTGGATTCGGGTGGCGGCACCAACGGTGCCACGTCGACTTCCTATGGCGGCACTGTATTCCCGAGCAAGTCCAACGGTGAAGCGGTCGACAACTACTCCAGCCTGGGTCTGACTGCCAAAGCCAAGATCTCCCAGACCGAACTGAAGCTCGGCACCCTGCAGCCAAAACTGCCGGTCATCGTGACCAACGACGGTCGTCTGCTGCCGCAAACCTTCCAGGGTGGCCAGATCACTTCGAGCGAGATCAAGGATCTGACGCTGGTTGCTGGTCAAATCGAGCACGCCAAGGGCCGTAACTCCAGCAACAACGAAGAGTTGTCGATTGCTGGCTCCAACGCTCACACCGCTGCCGGTCGTGACAGCAACAAGTTCATCTACGGTGGTGGCGACTACAAAATCACCAAAGACCTGACTGCCCAGTACTACTACGGCAATCTGCAGGATTACTACAAGCAGCACTTCCTGGGTCTGGTACACAACTGGGCAATCGGCCCGGGTGTATTGAAGTCTGACTTCCGTTACTTCAACAGCCGTGACGATGGCGCCAACGGTAACGACCCTGCCTACTACACCACCGGTGACTACGGCACTGGCATCACCAAAGGTAAAGTCGACAACAACCTGTACAGCGGCTTGTTCCTGTACACCGTTGAAGGTCACACCTTCGGTGGCGGTTATCAGGTCAGCAACGGCAACAGCGACTTCCCTTGGCTGAACCAGGGTGACGGCTCGTCGGCTTACATCACTACCGACATGCAGATTGCCAAATTCGCCCGCGCTGGCGAGCGTACCTGGCAAGCTCGCTACTCGTACGACTTCGCCAAAGTTGGCGTACCTGGCCTGACCGCCGGTGTGGTTTACCTGCGTGGCGATAACATCGACACCACCGGTAAAGTCGGCGACCGCCAAGTCAGCACCAACGCGACCGGCCGTTCCGAGTGGGAACGCGACCTGACCATCGGTTATGTCGTACCGGAAGGCCCGCTGAAAAACGTTGGCGTGATGTGGAAAAACGCAATGTGGCGCAACGACATCCCAGGTCAGCGTGACCAGGATGAAAACCGCCTGATCGTCAGCTACTCGATCCCGCTGCTGTAATAGCGCGTCTCGATTCGCTGATGTAAAAAAAAGCCCCGTCCGGCATCGCGCCGGACGGGGCTTTTGCGTTTTCGAGTCAGGCTCACCCCCGTAAGCCCTCCCCGAAACATCCCTCTTTACAGCAACTCAAGGCCTTCTCGAACCTTGCGGCCGATGTTCGTCGGGATGCCTGCCAACGTCCAGTGAACAGATGTTTAATATTCATTAATGATCTAAATATCTAGTTATTTATTCTTTTTCACGATGGCAAATCCCGGGCTACAGTTGAGGTCTCGAACAACTCATCAGGAGCAGCACCATGAGCCTCAGACTCGGCGACATCGCCCCCGATTTCGAACAGGATTCCAGCGCCGGCAAGATTCGTTTCCACGAATGGCTGGGCGATAGCTGGGGCGTGCTGTTCTCCCACCCGGCGGACTTTACTCCGGTGTGCACCACTGAGCTGGGCTTCACCGCCAAGCTCAAGGATGAGTTCAGCAAACGCGGCGTCAAAGCCATCGCGCTGTCGGTCGACCCGGTGGATTCGCACCACAAGTGGATCGAAGACATCAACGAAACCCAGAACACTGTCGTCAACTTTCCGATCCTGGCGGACGCCGATCGCAAGGTCTCGGATCTGTATGACCTGATCCACCCGAACGCCAACGACACGCTGACCGTGCGCTCGCTGTTCGTGATCGATCCGAACAAGAAGATTCGTTTGACCATCACCTACCCGGCGAGCACCGGGCGCAACTTCCACGAGATTCTGCGGGTGATCGATTCGCTGCAGCTCACCGACAACTACAAGGTGGCTACGCCGGCCAACTGGCAGGACGGTGAAGAGGTCGTGATCGTGCCGTCGCTCAAGGATGAGGACGAGATCAAGCAGCGCTTTCCGAAGGGCTATCGCGCGGTGAAGCCGTACCTGCGCCTGACGCCACAGCCGAATAAGTGATATCACCGGGCAGATCGTTCCCACGTCGAGGCGTCGAACCGTCCGCGTGGGAATGCCGCCCGTGACGCTCCGCGTCACAGTGGACGCGGAGCGTCCATGGATTCATTCCCACGCAGAGCGTGGGAATGATCAGTGGTTGCTACTAAGCAGGGGATTTCAGGCCGTTTCGACGGCCTTTTTTTTCGCCCGAAACAAAGCGAATCGTATATCTCCAAAACGCATAACCAAATGAATAAATATGATTTATGGATATATAAATCAGCTGGTAAGGTCATTCCCATCGAAGCGAGATCGCAACCCGCGAATCGCCTGAAACGCTTAAGGAATTGTCTCGATGCTGGTCGTCTCACTCGGTGGCAGTCCCAGCCTGCGCTCCCGTTCCGGGGTGCTGCTGGAACGCTCGCAACGCTGGTTGCAGGCGCAAGGGGTGGAAGTGGTGAGTTATCAGGTGCGGGACTTCCCGGCTGAAGATTTGCTTCACGCCCGCTTCGACAGCCCGAAGGTGCTCGACCTGCTGCAACAGATCGAAAACGCCGACGGCCTGTTGATCGCCACGCCGGTGTACAAGGCTTCGTTTTCCGGCGCGTTGAAGACGTTGCTGGATCTGCTCCCGGAGCGCGCCCTGAACCACAAGATTGTTTTGCCAATGGCCACCGGCGGCAGCATCGCCCACATGCTGGTGGTCGATTACGCGCTCAAGCCTGTGTTGTCCGCGCTGAAAGCCCAGGAAATGCTCCAAGGGATTTTCGCCGAGGACAGCCAGATCGCTTACGGCGAAGGCAGTGCCGCAGCACAACTGGCACCGGCGCTGGAGCAGCGACTGCATGAAGCGCTGGATCAGTTTGTCGGCGCCATGGCGCGCCGACCGAAACCGCTGGAACCGGGCCTGTTGAACGAACGTTTGTTGAGTGCTCGCTGGAGCATTTAAGTCTCATCGAAATTTGAAGTACTCGCCTTACTCGCCCGCTAACGGGCAAGCAGGTGCAGCCAAAACCCAACAGCAAAAAGGAGAGCGCTATGCGCACTGTATTTTTGCGTCGTGGTCTGGTCGCTCTGTTTGCTGCGGCTGTCACCTTCGGCGCCATCACTCAAGCTCAAGCCGAGACTCTTCGGATCGGTTATCAGAAGTACGGCACGCTGGTGCTGCTCAAGGCCAAGGGCACTTTGGAAAAACGTCTGGCCGCCCAAGGCGTCGACGTGCAATGGACTGAATTCCCCGGCGGCCCGCAGCTGCTGGAAGGCCTGAACGTCGGCTCGATCGACTTCGGTGTCACCGGCGAAACTCCACCGGTGTTCGCTCAGGCGGCCGGCGCCGATCTGCTTTACGTTGCCTACGAACCGCCAGCGCCGAACAGCGAAGCGATCCTTGTGCCGAAAGACTCGCCGATCAAATCGGTGGCCGATCTCAAGGGCAAGAAGGTCGCACTGAACAAAGGCTCCAACGTCCACTACCTGCTGGTGCGCGCACTGGAAGACGCCGGCCTCAAATACAGTGACATTCAAACCGTCTTCCTGCCGCCCGCCGATGCCCGCGCCGCGTTCGAACGTGGCAGCGTCGACGCCTGGGTCATCTGGGATCCGTACCAGGCTGCTGCTGAAAAACAGCTGCAAGCGCACACCCTGCGCGACGGTAAAGGCATCGTCGACAACCACCAGTTTTACCTCGCGACCAAGCCTTACGCCGAGAAAAATCCTCAGGTGATCAAGACCCTCGTCGAGGAAGTGCGCGCAGTCGGCGAGTGGTCCAAAGCCAACCCTGAAGACGTGACCCAACAGGTTGCGCCACTGCTCGGTCTGCCGGCGGACATCACCCTGACCTCGGTGAAACGCCAGGGCTACGGCGCACTGTTCCTGACCCCGGAAGTGGTCGCCGCGCAGCAGAAAATCGCCGACACGTTCTTCCAGCTCAAGCTGATTCCCAAGCCATTGAGCATCAAGGATGTGATCTGGACACCACCGGCCGCTGTGGCTAAAGCGCAGTAATTCGAATTCCTAAGGAGACCACTCCATGAGCCTCAATATCTTCTGGTTCCTGCCTACCCACGGCGACGGCCATTACCTTGGCACCGCCGAAGGCGCTCGCGCCGTCGACCACGGTTATCTGCAACAGGTCGCGCAAGCGGCGGATCGTCTGGGCTTCGGCGGTGTGCTGATTCCTACCGGCCGTTCTTGCGAAGACTCATGGCTGGTGGCAGCGTCGCTGATCCCGGTGACCCAGCGCCTGAAATTCCTCGTGGCTCTGCGCCCCGGGATCATTTCCCCGACGGTCGCGGCGCGGCAGGCAGCCACGCTGGATCGCCTGTCCGGCGGGCGTGCGCTGTTCAATCTGGTCACTGGTGGTGACCCGGAGGAATTGGCCGGCGATGGTCTGTTCCTCAGCCACGAAGAACGCTATCAGGCTTCGGTGGAATTCACCCGCATCTGGCGTCGTGTGCTGGAAGGCGAAACCGTCGATTACGACGGTCAGCACATCAGCGTGAAAGGCGCGAAGTTGCTCTATCCGCCGATCCAGCAACCGCGTCCGCCGCTGTACTTCGGTGGTTCTTCGGAAGCGGCGCAGGATCTGGCTGCAGAACAAGTGGAAATGGTCTTGACCTGGGGCGAGCCGCCCGCAGCGGTTGCGGAGAAGATCGAACAGGTGCGCGCCAAAGCCGCCAAGCTCGGCCGCACCGTGCGCTTCGGCATTCGTCTGCATGTGATCGTCCGTGAAACCAACGCTGAAGCCTGGCAAGCGGCGGATCGGCTGATCTCGCACCTGGACGACGACACCATCGCTCGTGCTCAGGCTTCGCTGGCGCGGTTCGATTCGGTCGGCCAGCAACGCATGGCCGCCCTGCACGGCGGCAGTCGCGACAACCTCGAAGTCAGCCCTAACCTCTGGGCCGGCGTCGGTCTGGTGCGTGGTGGTGCCGGTACGGCGCTGGTCGGCGATGGCCCGACCGTGGCCGCGCGCGTGAAGGAGTACGCCGATCTGGGCATCGACACCTTTATCTTCTCCGGTTATCCACACCTCGAAGAGTCGTACCGCGTCGCTGAACTGCTGTTCCCGCATCTCGACATCGAGCGCCCGGAACTGCCGAAAAGCGCCGGTTATGTCAGCCCGTTCGGCGAGATGGTCGCCAACGACATTCTTCCCAAAGCCGCGTCGCAGAGCTGAGGCGCGCCATGAAGAAAATCATCCACAGCCTCGCGCCCTGGGCGTTGCCGGTGTTGTTGCTAGCGGTGTGGCAGTTGTCGGTGTCGGCGGGTTGGTTGTCGACACGGATTCTGCCGGCACCGGTGGCGGTGATCGAGGCCGGCGTGAGCCTGGTGCGCAGCGGCGAGATCTGGACGCACCTGGCCATCAGTGGCTGGCGTGCAGCCCTCGGTTTCACCATCGGCGGCAGCATCGGTCTGGTCCTGGGCTTTATCACCGGTCTGTCGAAGTGGGGCGAACGCCTGCTCGACAGTTCGGTGCAGATGATCCGCAACGTGCCGCACCTGGCGCTGATTCCGCTGGTGATCCTGTGGTTCGGCATCGACGAGTCGGCGAAGATTTTTCTGGTGGCGCTGGGCACGTTGTTCCCGATCTACCTCAACACTTATCACGGCATCCGCAACGTCGACCCGGCACTGGTGGAGATGGCGCGCAGTTATGGCCTGAGCGGTTTCAGCCTGTTCTGGCAGGTGATTCTGCCGGGTGCGCTGCCTTCGATTCTGGTCGGTGTGCGTTTCGCGCTGGGCTTTATGTGGTTGACGCTGATCGTCGCCGAAACCATTTCCGCCAGCTCGGGCATCGGCTATCTGGCGATGAATGCCCGCGAGTTTTTGCAGACCGACGTGGTGGTGCTGGCGATCCTGCTTTACGCAGTACTCGGCAAACTCGCTGACCTTGCGGCACGTGGACTTGAACGTGTGTGGTTGCGTTGGCACCCGGCCTATCAGGTTGCCAAAGGAGGTGCGGCATGACTGCTCAACAACCTCCACGCCTGCTGCGCGGGATTCCGCTGGCAGTGCGCAACCTGCAGAAAACCTTCGGCGCGCGGCAGGTGTTGCGTGACATCGATCTGCACATTCCGGCAGGGCAGTTTGTCGCCGTGGTCGGGCGTAGCGGCTGCGGCAAAAGTACCTTGCTGCGCTTGCTCGCCGGGCTCGATCAACCGACTGGCGGCGACTTGCTCGCCGGTTCTGCGCCGCTCAGCGATGCGCGGGAAGACACCCGATTGATGTTCCAGGAAGCACGTCTGCTGCCGTGGAAAAAGATCATCGACAACGTTGGCCTTGGGCTCAAGGGCAACTGGCGTCAGCAAGCACTGGATGCGCTGGAAGCAGTCGGTCTGGCGGATCGTGCCAATGAGTGGCCGGCGGCGTTATCTGGTGGACAGAAGCAGCGCGTTGCACTGGCGCGGGCGCTGATCCATCAACCGCGTCTGCTGCTGCTCGACGAACCGCTCGGCGCACTGGACGCACTGACCCGCATTGAAATGCAGCAACTGATCGAACGTCTCTGGCAACAACACGGCTTCACCGTGCTGCTGGTGACTCACGACGTCAGCGAAGCGGTGGCGATTGCCGACCGGGTGATTCTGATCGAGGACGGCGAAGTCGGTCTTGATCTGCATGTGGAACTGTCGCGGCCGCGAGTGCGTGGTTCGCACCGACTGGCGGCGCTGGAAACCGAAGTGCTTAACCGTGTTCTCTCCCTGCCCGGCGAACCGCCGGCGCCGGAACCTGTTTCACCACTGCCTACGCAACTGCGTTGGGCTCAATAACTCAAGCAAACGACAGGAATCATTGCCATGACTATCAAAGCCATCAACGTCCGCAACCAGTTCAAAGGCTCGATCAAAGAAATCGTCCTCGGTGACGTGCTGTCGGAAATCGACGTGCAGACCGCTTCGGGCATCGTTACTTCGGTGATTACCACCCGCTCGGTCAAGGAGCTGGAACTGGTGGTCGGCAGCGAAGTGATCGCCTTTGTAAAATCCACCGAGGTGTCGATCGCCAAGTTGTAAGCCGGTGAGTAAAAAACAACCCCGGAGAGCGTGAGCCGTTCGGGGTTTTTTGTGCCTGATCTGAAAACTGCGGTGCGGCCTTCGTGAGCAAGCTCGCTCCCACAGGTTCGGTGTTGCCCACAGATGTTGTATTCACTACAAATCACTGTGGGAGCGAGCTTGCTCGCGAAAGGGCCAGTCAGAGCACTAGAGATCTTTTGGGTAGATACGGCGGCAGATACAGGCCGATATAGGCATCAAAAACGCGCATGCCTTCCTCGGCCATGCGCGGCGTGATCTGCCCATGCTGCTGCACCGAACGCGCATATACCCGATCACCCAACTCCATCGCCAGGGCGAACACATCGACATCCTTCGGCAGCCTAGGCAATTCGAAGTGATGATCGAACAGCTTGTGCATCAGGTCGCCCAGTTCGATGTCGTGCTGACGGTCAGCCTGAGTGACTTCGGTCAGACCATGCTGGGCAAGGATCAACTGCCGTGCCGCCGCGTCTTCATCGTAGATCTCCAGCATCCGTTGCTCAACCAGCCGCGACAGATCGCGCCAGTCGCGCAAGGCGTCATGATCAATCGGCGCTTGCAGGCAGGCGCGAAACGCGGCGTGCACATCTGTCGTCAGTGCCTCAAGCAACGCCGGGACGCTGGCGAAGAAGTGGTACACGGAGGAGGGCGGAATCTGCGCGCGCTCGGCGACGCTGTAGATCGACAGACTCGCCACGCCCTCGGCAGCCAGCAGCGTGCGCGCGGCGTCGAGTATCGAATCGATGCGCGCCTGACTGCGGGCACGGGGTTTGCGGACGGGGGCGGGTCGCGTCATGGAAGTCTCCTGCGGGGCAGCGGGCATTGTACGAGCCGGCTTGTGTGTTGTCTTGTCGGCCGCTTTCGTCGGAGCGCCGCCCGGAGCAAGCTCGCTCCCACAGGGAGGCTCTGTGTGCACAGTATTCATGTTCACTGGAGATTAATTGTGGGAGCGAGCTTGCTCGCGAACCGCCGCAGGCGGCCATAAAAAAACGCCGTGGGCTGAGTCAGCCGACGGCGTTCTGTTTGGCGCTACAACCGCTTACACGGTATGCAGATACCAGTTGTACTCAAGGTCGGAGATGGAGTGTTCGAACTCCTCCAGCTCGCTTTCCTTGCAGGCGACGAAAATATCGATGTATTTCGGATCGATGTACTTGGCCATCACCTCGCTGTCGTCCAGCTCACGCAGGGCATCGCGCAAGTTGTTCGGCAGGCTTTGCTCGTTCTGCTCGTAGCTGTTGCCTTCGACTGGCGCGCCTGGCTCGATCTTGTTGGTCAGACCATGATGCACGCCGGCCAGTACCGAAGCCATCAGCAGGTACGGGTTGGCGTCGGCACCGGCCACGCGGTGTTCGATACGCACGGCATCGGCAGAGCCGGTCGGTACGCGAATCGCCACGGTGCGGTTGTCCAGACCCCAGCACGGCGAGTTCGGCACGTAGAACTGTGCGCCGAAACGACGGTAGGAGTTGACGTTCGGGCAGAGGAACGCCATCTGCGCGGGCAGGGTCTCGAGCACACCGCCGATCGCGTGACGCAGCGCGGCGTTCTGCTCGGGATCCTCGCTGGCAAAAATGTTTTTGCCTTCTTTATCCAGAATCGAGATGTGTACGTGCAGACCGTTACCTGCCTGGCCCGGATACGGCTTGGCCATGAAGGTGGTGTCCATTTCATGGTCGTACGCGATGTTCTTGATCAGGCGCTTGAGCAGGACCGCGTAGTCGCAGGCCTTGATCGGGTCGGCTACGTGGTGCAGGTTCACTTCGAACTGCGCCGGGGCACTTTCCTTGACGATGGCGTCGGCCGGAATGCCTTGCTCTTTGGCGCCTTCCAGAATGTCCTGGAGGCAGTCAACGTATTCGTCGAGGTCGTCGATCAGGTAGACCTGCGTCGAGTGTGGGCGTTTGCCGGAGATCGGCGAGCGTGGCGGCTGAGGACGGCCGTTCACGTTCTCCTGGTCGATCAGGTAGAACTCGAGTTCAAATGCGGCGCAAATGGTCAGGCCCAGTTCGTCAAACTTTGCAACAACTTGACGGAGCACTTCGCGCGGATCGGCGAAGAACGGGTCGCCTTCGAGTTCGTGCATGGTCATCAACAGTTGCGCAGTCGGGCGCTTCTGCCATGGCTCGTTGCACAGGGTATCGGGGATTGGATAGCAGATACGATCGGCGTCGCCGATGTCGAGGCCCAGGCCGGTGCTTTCCACCGTGGAACCGTTGATATCCAGAGCAAATAGAGAGGCCGGCAGGTTGATGCCTTTCTCGTAAACCTTGTGGAGGCTGGTGCGTTCAATGCGCTTGCCGCGCACCACACCATTCATATCCGCAATCAGAAGGTCAACGTACAGAACCTCAGGATGTTCCTTAAGGAACGCGTTCGCTTCGTTAAGCTGAACGGCACGCGGGGGTACCGACATGATGCAACACCTTTGTTGTTAAAAATATCAATCATTGATCTTTTCTGGTTTCAGTCAACCCGAACGGCCTGCCGAAGTCAAGCGAGGCCTTTTTTGCCCTAAAAAAGCGCTGTGAGGGCATTTATGGGGCATTTTTGGGCAGTTTTTTGTCCTGAGGAAGCTTGCCACCCGCGGGCTTGAGCAGGCCGTGTTGTATTTTTTACGGAGGTGTTGTGTAAAAAAATGAACAAGGCTAAGCTCCGATCAAACCCATAACAGCAATAATACCGGGGTGCTTCATGTCTCGCCTGCCGTTAATCGGCATCACCGACTGCTCGCAACAGTCCGGTCTGCATGCTCATCACATCAGTGGCGAAAAATCCGTCCGTAGCGCAGCCAGCATGGCTGAATCGTTGCCGACGATGTTCCCGTCCATGGTCGCTCAAGCGCAAGCGTCCGATATTCTGGACGTACGGGACAGCATCCTGTTTATGGCGTCCCCTTCCAATATAGATCGCTTTCACTCCCAAAGCCTGTGTCGCGTGCCCAGCCGTGCTCATGATTCTGCACGCCTCGTCTGTGCACAGGAAATGCAACGCCAGCGTAAAGGGCAGGTAAGCTCCTCTTTCATTGTCTATGCGCGGTGCCAGGCGTAAGCCGGTACTGCGCGAGCAAGCCCCCTTTAACGCGACGCTCAAAGCGTCAAACTTTGCCTGACATCCTGTCAGGAGACTCAGCCCAGAGGCATTTATGAGTAACAACCTCGACCAGCTCACCGATTGGTTGAAAGACCACAAGATCACAGAAGTCGAATGCATGATCGCCGACTTGACCGGTATCACCCGGGGCAAGATCTCGCCGACCAACAAGTTCATCGCCGAAAAAGGCATGCGCCTGCCAGAAAGCGTGCTGTTGCAGACCGTGACCGGCGACTACGTCGAAGACGACATCTATTACGAACTGCTCGACCCGGCCGACATCGACATGATCTGCCGCCCCGACCAGAACGCCGTGTACCTGGTGCCGTGGGCCATCGAGCCGACCGCCCAGGTAATCCACGACACCTACGACAAGCAGGGCAACCCGATCGAGCTGTCGCCGCGCAACGTCCTCAAGAAAGTCCTCAAACTCTATGCCGACAAGGGCTGGCAGCCGATCGTCGCGCCGGAAATGGAGTTCTACCTGACCAAGCGCAGCGACGACCCTGACTATCCGTTGCAGCCTCCGATTGGCCGTTCGGGCCGTCCGGAAATCGGTCGTCAGTCGTTCTCCATTGAAGCGGCGAACGAATTCGATCCGCTGTTCGAAGACGTCTACGACTGGTGCGAACTGCAGGAGCTGGACCTCGACACGCTGATCCACGAAGACGGCACGGCGCAGATGGAAATCAACTTCCGTCACGGTGACGCACTGTCGCTGGCCGACCAGATTCTGGTGTTCAAGCGCACCATGCGTGAAGCAGCACTCAAGCACGACGTGGCCGCGACTTTCATGGCCAAGCCAATGACCGGCGAGCCGGGCAGCGCGATGCATTTGCACCAGAGCATCATCGACATCGAAACCGGCAAGAACGTCTTCTCCAATGAAGACGGGACCATGAGCCAGTTGTTCCTGCATCACATCGGTGGTTTGCAGAAACTGATTCCTGAGTTGTTGCCGCTGTTCGCGCCGAACGTCAACTCGTTCCGCCGCTTCCTGCCGGATACCTCGGCACCGGTGAACGTGGAGTGGGGCGAAGAGAACCGCACCGTGGGCCTGCGCGTACCCGATGCCGGCCCGCAGAACCGCCGTGTGGAAAACCGCTTGCCGGGCGCCGACGCCAACCCGTACCTGGCGATTGCCGCGAGCCTGCTCTGCGGCTACATCGGCATGATCGAAGGCCTGAACCCGAGCGCGCCGGTGGTGGGCCGTGGTTATGAGCGCCGCAACCTGCGCCTGCCACTGACCATCGAAGACGCACTGGAACGTATGGAAAACAGCGCGACCATCGAGAAGTACCTGGGCAAAACCTTCATCACTGGCTACGTCGCGGTAAAACGGGCCGAGCATGAAAACTTCAAGCGCGTGATCAGTTCCTGGGAGCGTGAGTACCTGCTCTTCGCCGTCTGATACGCCGGGCGCGGCTGGCAGCAGCCGCGCCTTCACCGATAACAAGGAGAATTGGCATGACCAGCAACAACCCGCAAACCCGCGAGTGGCAAGCACTCAGCAATGATCACCACCTGGCCCCGTTCAGCGACTTCAAGCAACTGAAAGAGAAGGGCCCGCGGATCATTACCAACGCCAAGGGCGTTTACCTGTGGGACAGCGAAGGCAACAAGATTCTCGACGGCATGGCTGGTCTGTGGTGCGTGGCCATCGGTTATGGTCGTGATGAGCTGGCCGATGCGGCCGCCAAACAAATGCGCGAACTGCCGTACTACAACCTGTTCTTCCAGACCGCGCACCCGCCGGCACTGGAACTGGCCAAGGCGATTGCCGACGTGGCGCCGGAAGGCATGAACCACGTGTTCTTCACCGGCTCTGGCTCCGAAGGCAACGACACCATGCTGCGTATGGTTCGCCACTACTGGGCGATCAAAGGCCAGCCGAACAAGAAAGTCATCATCAGCCGCAAGAACGGTTATCACGGTTCGACCGTAGCCGGCGCGAGCCTCGGTGGCATGACGTATATGCACGAACAAGGCGACTTGCCGATCCCGGGCATCGTTCATATCGCGCAGCCGTACTGGTTCGCTGAGGGTGGCGACATGTCCCCGGAAGAGTTCGGTATCTGGGCGGCCAACCAGCTGGAAGAGAAGATTCTCGAAGTCGGCGTCGACAACGTCGGTGCCTTTATTGCCGAGCCGATCCAGGGCGCCGGCGGCGTGATCATTCCGCCAGACAGCTACTGGCCGCGCATCAAGGAAATCCTCGCCAAGTACGACATCCTCTTCGTCGCCGACGAAGTGATTTGTGGTTTCGGCCGTACCGGTGAGTGGTTCGGTAGCGATTTCTACGACCTTGCGCCCGACATGATGACCATCGCCAAAGGCCTGACTTCCGGCTACATCCCGATGGGTGGCCTGATCGTTCGCGACTCCGTTGTGGCGGTGCTCAACGAAGGCGGCGATTTCAACCACGGCTTTACTTACTCCGGTCACCCGGTGGCAGCAGCGGTGGGCCTGGAAAACATCCGCATTCTGCGCGACGAAAAAATTATCGAGAACGCCCGCAACGAAACGGCACCGTATTTGCAGAAACGTCTGCGGGAACTGAGTGATCACCCGTTGGTGGGTGAAGTTCGCGGGGTTGGTCTGTTGGGCGCGATCGAGCTGGTGCAGGACAAGGCCACGCGCAAGCGTTATGAAGGCAAGGGCGTCGGCATGATCTGCCGCCAGTTCTGCTTCGACAATGGCCTGATCATGCGCGCTGTGGGCGACACCATGATCATCGCGCCGCCGCTGGTGATCAGCAAAGCCGAGATCGATGAGCTGGTGACCAAGGCACGCAAGTGTCTGGACCTGACCCTCAGTGCGTTGCAAGGCTAAGTGCTAGGCTCTGAGCGGGGGAGCTGCGGCGCTCTCGCTCAAAGCTGTCAGAAAGGCCGGTCTTTTCTTGAAAGACCGCCTCGGATCTTGCCAGACTAACCGCGGTTCCAGTTGTCCGGGTTCGGCCGCTGAACAAAGTGGTTCAAAAAAGAAAAATTTGGAGCATGACGCATGAAGGCATTAGGTAAAAAGCTTGCTGGCAAGACACTTCTCGCGCTGTCCGTGGCGGGCATGATGGCGGGTGCGGTTCACGCGGACGACAAAGTACTGCACGTCTACAACTGGTCGGATTACATCGCGCCGGACACCATCGCCAACTTCGAGAAAGAGTCGGGGATCAAGGTGGTCTACGACGTATTCGACAGTAACGAAACCCTGGAAGCCAAACTGCTCGCGGGCAAGTCCGGCTATGACGTGGTCGTACCGTCGAACAACTTCCTGGCCAAGCAGATCAAGGCTGGCGTTTACCAGGAGCTGGACCAGTCCAAGCTGCCTAACTGGAAGAACCTCAACCAGGACCTGCTCAAGGCCGTGTCGGTCAGCGACCCGGGCAACAAGCACGCCTTCCCGTACATGTGGGGCTCGATCGGCATCGGTTACAACGCGGAGAAGGTCAAGGCTGCGCTGGGCGTCGACACCATCGATTCGTGGGACGTGCTGCTCAAGCCGGAGAACATCGCCAAACTCAAGGGCTGCGGCGTGAGCTTCCTCGATTCGCCGACCGAAATGCTCCCGGTCGCGCTGCACTACCTGGGCCTGCCAACCGACAGCCAGAAGAAAGAAGACATCAAGAAAGCCGAGGAACTGTTCCTCAAGATTCGTCCTTCGATCACCTACTTCCACTCCTCCAAGTACATCTCGGACCTGGCCAACGGCAACATCTGCGTAGCGGTCGGCTACTCGGGTGACGTGCAGCAGGCCAAGTCGCGTGCCGCCGAGGCCGGTGACAAGGTGAAAGTCAGCTACGCCATTCCGAAAGAAGGCGCGGGCAGCTTCTTCGACATGGTCGCCATCCCTAAAGATGCCGAAAACGTTGAAGGCGCCTACAAGTTCATGACCTTCCTGCAGAAGCCTGAAGTCATGGCCGGCATCACCAACGCCGTACGTTTCCCGAACGGTAACGCCGCTGCAACCGCACTGGTGGAAAAAGACATCACCAGCGATCCAGGCATCTACCCGCCAGCCGACGTGCAGGCCAAGTTGTATGCGATCGCCGACTTGCCGGCAGCGACCCAGCGTGAAATGACCCGCAGCTGGACCAAGATTAAATCCGGTAAATAAGCCGGTTTGAAGCAGCAACCGCTGGCCGTCGTCCCCGCGAGGGCGGCCAGCGGATCAATTAAATGACAGGAAGTTTTGCAGGAACGGTTTTTCGAGGGTAAGTTGCGCGCCGGTTTTGTTGCCGGGCAGCCATGGCTGTCATGCAGTGCGGGGCAACTTGGGCCCAACTAATTTAGAGGACCTCCACTTGCCTATTTTTTCTTCTTTGCGCAAAGCCCTGCTGGCCACTGCCGGCCTGACGATCGCCGTCGGAGCCCAGGCCGCCGGTACGGTACATATTTATAACTGGTCCGATTACATCGGCGAGACCACGCTGGCCGATTTCCAGAAAGAAACCGGGATCAAACCGGTCTACGACGTCTTTGACTCCAACGAAACCCTGGAAGGCAAGCTGCTGGCCGGGCGTACCGGTTACGACGTGGTCGTGCCGTCGAACCACTTCCTTGGCAAGCAGATCAAGGCTGGCGCGTTCCAGAAACTCGACAAGTCGCAGCTGCCCAACTATGCCAATCTCGACCCGGTGCTGCTCAAGCGTCTGGAGCAAAACGATCCGGGCAACCTGTACGCCGTGCCGTACCTGTGGGGCACCAACGGCATCGGTTACAACGTCGACAAGGTCAAGGCAGTGCTCGGTATCGACAAGATCGATTCCTGGAGCGTGCTGTTCGAACCCGAGAACATCAAGAAGCTGCACAGCTGCGGCGTCGCGTTCCTCGATTCGGCGGATGAAATGATGCCGACCGTGCTCAACTACATGGGCCTGAACGCCAACAGCACCAACACCAAGGATTACGAAAAGGCCACGGCCAAACTGCTCGCCGTGCGTCCGTACGTGACCTATTTCCACTCGTCCAAGTACATCGGCGACCTGGCCAACGGCGATATCTGCGTGGCCATCGGTTTCTCCGGAGACATCTTCCAGGCCAAGCACCGCGCCGAGGAAGCCAAGAAGGGCGTGAACATCGCGTACTCGATCCCGAAAGAAGGCGGCGCGCTGTGGTTCGACATGCTGGCGATTCCGAAGGATTCGTCCAACGTCAAAGAAGCCCACGCCTTCATCAACTATTTGCTGAAACCTGAGGTGATTGCCCAGGTCAGTGATTACGTCGGTTACGCCAACCCCAACCCGGGTTCGGACAAGCTGATGGAACAGTCCATTCGCACCGATGAAGCGGTTTATCCACCGCAAGCAGTACTCGACAAGACCTACGTGTCGACCGAGTTGCCGCCCAATATTCAACGTTTGATGACCCGCAGCTGGACCAAGGTCAAGTCGGGCAAGTAAGGCACAAACTATCCTGGGTTCGTCTGCATTGGGCGAACTGCATTGTTTTTTTCTGGGAGTTTCGTAAATGGCAGTTGCCTCCGGCGCCTATAAGAAAGCCCTCGAGGGCGACCAGACACCGAAACAGGTGTTGGTCAAAATCGACCGGGTCACGAAGAAGTTCGACGAGACGATTGCCGTGGACGATGTGTCCCTGGAAATCAAGAAGGGCGAGATCTTCGCCTTGCTCGGCGGTTCGGGATCGGGCAAATCCACTCTGCTGCGGATGCTGGCAGGGTTCGAACGGCCCACGGAGGGGCGGATTTTCCTCGACGGCGTCGACATCACCGACATGCCGCCGTACGAACGTCCGATCAACATGATGTTCCAGTCGTACGCCTTGTTCCCGCACATGACCGTGGCGCAGAACATCGCCTTCGGCCTGCAGCAGGACAAGATTCCCAAGGCCGAGGTCGATGCCCGTGTGGCCGAGATGCTCAAGCTGGTGCAGATGAGCCAGTACGCCAAGCGCAAGCCGCATCAGTTGTCGGGCGGTCAGCGTCAGCGTGTGGCGCTGGCACGTTCGCTGGCCAAGCGACCGAAGTTGCTGTTGCTCGATGAGCCGATGGGCGCATTGGACAAGAAACTGCGTTCGCAGATGCAGCTGGAACTGGTGGAAATCATCGAGCGCGTCGGCGTGACCTGCGTGATGGTGACCCACGACCAGGAAGAGGCCATGACCATGGCCGAGCGCATCGCGATCATGCACCTGGGCTGGATCGCCCAGATCGGCAGCCCGATCGACATCTACGAAACCCCGACCAGCCGTCTGGTCTGCGAATTTATCGGTAACGTCAACATCTTCGAAGGTGAAGTGATCGACGACGCCGAAGGCCACGCGACCATCACCTGTAAGGATCTCGATCGGCAGATCTACGTCGGCCACGGCATCAGCACCTCGGTGCAGGACAAGTCCGTGACCTACGCGATCCGCCCGGAGAAGCTGCTGGTCACCGCCGACCAGCCGACCTGCGAGTACAACTGGTCCAGCGGCAAGGTGCACGACATCGCCTACCTCGGCGGGCACTCGGTGTTCTACGTTGAATTGCCGAGCGGCAAACTGGTGCAGTCGTTTGTGGCCAACGCTGAACGTCGCGGCGCGCGTCCGACCTGGGGTGATCAGGTCTACGTGTGGTGGGAAGACGACAGCGGCGTGGTACTTCGCTCATGAACATGCGCAAATTCAAACGTCGCATCAACCGAATAATCCCCAATGGCCGGCAACTGGTCATCGGGGTTCCGTTCATCTGGCTGTTTCTGTTCTTCATGCTGCCGTTCTTCATCGTCCTGAAGATCAGTTTCGCCGAAGCCGACGTGGCCATTCCGCCGTACACCGAGATCTACACGTACGCCGAGCAGAAGCTGCAACTGCTGCTGAACCTTGGCAACTACGCGATGCTGGCGGGCGACGAGTTGTACATCGCCGCTTACCTCGGCTCGTTGAAGATGGCGTTCATCAGCACCGTCCTCTGCCTGCTGATCGGCTACCCGATGGCCTACGCCATCGCCACCGCCCGTAAAGAAATGCAAACGGTGTTGGTATTGCTGATCATGATGCCGACCTGGACCGCAATCCTGATCCGCGTTTACGCGTGGATGGGCATCCTCAGCAACAACGGTTTGCTCAATGGTTTCCTGATGAGCATGGGATTCATCGACGAGCCGCTGCAAATCCTCAACACCAACCTCGCGGTGTACATCGGTGTTGTTTATTCGTACCTGCCGTTCATGATCCTGCCGCTGTACGCCAACCTGGTGAAGCACGATCACAGCTTGCTGGAAGCCGCTTCCGACCTCGGTTCGAGCACCTTCAACAGCTTCTGGAAAATCACCATTCCACTGTCCAAGAACGGCATCATTGCCGGCTGCATGCTGGTGTTCATCCCGGTGGTCGGTGAGTTCGTGATCCCGGAACTGCTTGGCGGTCCGGAAACCCTGATGATCGGCAAGGTGCTGTGGCAAGAGTTCTTCAACAACCGTGACTGGCCGGTAGCGTCCGCGCTGGCGGTGGTGATGCTGGCGATCCTGATTGTGCCGATCATTCTGTTCAACCGCAGTCAGGCCAAGGAAATGGAGGGTAAAGAATGAAGCGCTTCCGTTTCTCCAGTCTGATGCTGGTCCTGGGTTTGTTGTTTATCTACCTGCCGATGCTGATCCTGGTGATCTACTCGTTCAACGCCTCGAAACTGGTGACGGTGTGGGGCGGCTGGTCGATCAAGTGGTACGTCGGCCTGCTCGACAACACGCAACTGATGGGCTCGGTGTTGCGCTCGCTGGAAATCGCCTGCTACACCGCGGTCGCTGCGGTGGCGCTGGGTACGCTGGCAGCGTTCGTGCTGACCCGTATCACCCGCTTCAAGGGCCGCACGCTGTTCGGCGGTCTGGTCACAGCGCCGTTGGTGATGCCGGAAGTGATCACCGGTCTGTCGCTGTTGCTGCTGTTCGTGGCCATGGCGCAGATGATCGGCTGGCCGCAGGAACGTGGCATCGTCACCATCTGGATCGCCCACACCACATTCTGTGCGGCGTATGTGGCGGTGGTGGTGTCGGCGCGTCTGCGTGAGCTGGACCTGTCGATCGAAGAAGCGGCCATGGACCTCGGTGCACGGCCGTGGAAGGTGTTCTTCCTGATCACCATCCCGATGATCGCGCCGTCGCTGGCGGCGGGCGGCATGATGTCGTTCGCGCTGTCGCTGGATGACCTGGTGCTGGCGAGCTTCGTCTCCGGTCCGGGGTCGACGACCCTGCCGATGGAGGTGTTCTCGGCGGTACGTCTGGGTGTGAAACCCGAGATCAATGCCGTTGCCAGTCTGATTCTGCTGGCGGTGTCGATCGTGACCTTCATGGTCTGGTTCTTCAGCCGCCGTGCCGAAGAAGCGCGCAAGAAAGCCATCCAGCAAGCCATCGAAGAAAGCGCAGCCGATTCGTGGAAGCAGCCGGACGTGCGTCGCGCCCCGGCGCCGGAAGCGGCGTAAGCCAAATGGGGTTGATCACAAATCTGTGATTAACCCCAGTCCCTGTGGGAGCGAGCTTGCTCGCGAAGAGGGCGTGTCAGGCGACTGAAATGTTGGCTGACCCACCGCATTCGCGAGCAAGCTCGCTCCCACAGTTGTTTCTGGTGATATTCAAATCCACGGAGATTGGCGGATGACTTCAACAAAGTTCATCGGCTTGAACCCCGGCTGCTGATCCTTCAGCACATCAGTCTTCACATTGCCAAACGTCGTCTGCGGACGATGGCGCAAGCCATCGGCAAACGCGCAGATGATGCACTCCTTGAAGCCTTCCCCGCGCGGGTGCGCATGCACCACCGCTTCGCGCTGCACAGTGCTGAACGCCGCGTAATCCATCCCCAGCACGTCCATTTCCACACCAGCGGTGACCAGCGCTACGGTCGGGCGCAGATGCTTGGGCACGCCCGGCGTGGTGTGCAGGGCAATCGACAGCCAGACCTGCTCGATGTCGTCATCGCTCAACCCGTACGGTTTGAGAAACGCCGCCGCTGCGTTGGCACCGTCCACTTCGAAGCGCTCATCATCACTGCGGTGACCTTCGACCAGACCGAGGTCATGGAACATTGCACCGACGTACAGCAGCTCCGGGTTGTAAGCCAGTTGCTGGCGCTCGCCGCTCAACGCACCGAACAGAAAGACCCGGCGCGAGTGGTGGTAGAGCAGGTCGGATTCGATGTCGCGGATGTATTCGGTGGTGGCCCGGGCGAGGGCGCTGTCAGGGATTTTGATGCCGGCGATGGTTGTGGTCATGGCAAGTTTCCTCACTGAAACGCCGTTGTGGCGCTGATGGGGAAAGTCTGTTCCCGGCGCTGGAAGCGGACAATCGATGCATGGCTGCGATCCTTGCCAATCCACCTGCAAATCGTGCCAACTCGGGTCAGACCCAAAGGAGCTTTGCCGCCATGACCAAAACCGTCGCCATCGTCGTGTTCCCCGGCGTGCAGTCGCTGGACGTCAGCGGCCCGATGGATGTGTTCGCCGAGGCCAATCGCTTCCTGGCGCCCGAGGATCACTATCGGCTCGAAGTAATCGGCGTCGAGCACGGGCCGATGGCCTGTTCCAACGGTTTGACCCTGAATGCTCATCGGCATTTCAGCGAAGCACTCGACGCCTACGATCTGCTGCTGGTCGCCGGTGGGCCGCAACTGCCCTTCATGGATTTCGGCGCGACGTTCGACGGTTGGCTGCGCGGGGCCTGCGCACGGGCGCAGCGTTTCGGCTCGATCTGCAACGGCGCGTTTATGCTGGCGCGGGCCGAATTGCTGGAGGCGCGCACCGTCACCACCCACTGGAACGATGCCGAGGCGTTGGCGCAGTTGTGTCCGACAACGCAGGTTGAGGCCGATCGCTTGTATGTCGAGGACGGCACGCTCTACACCTCGGCCGGGGTCACGGCGGGGATTGACCTGTCGCTGTACCTGCTGGCGCGGGATCACGGCGCTGAGGTAGCGTTGAGCGTGGCCAAGCGGCTGGTGGTGTTCACCCAGCGTTCCGGTGGGCAGTCACAATTCAGCCCATTCCTCACACCGCACGCGGAGCCGACCTCGGCGGTGGCGATGGTGCAGTTGTATGTGCTGGCCAATCTCACGGGCGATCTGACGATTGCCGATCTGGCCAATGCGGCGAACATGAGTGCGCGCAATTTCTCGCGGGTGTTTGCCCGGGAAGCCAAAGTCACCCCGGCGGAGTTCGTCGAGCGGGCGCGGGTGGATGCGGCGCGGGTGATGCTGGAAAGCACGGCGGCGCCGTTGAAGACGGTGGCCTATCAGTGCGGGTTTCGCGATGCGCAGCATATGCGCGGGGTGTTCAACCGGCGGTTGGGGGTTACGCCGCAGCAGTTTCGGCTGAATTTTGCGGTGATGGTTTGAGCCTTACCCTCACCCCAGCCCTCCCGAAACGTCGGACCGCCCATAGGGAGAGGGCGCCGATTGGGGGATGTTGAGGAGATACGCCGACCTGAGTGAGCGGTTGTGAATCCATAATCGACACCGTTCTTTCAGGTCGATGTATGGCGCAAGACACCTCAGTCGGCCCCCTCTCCCTCCGGGAGAGGGCTGGGGTGGGTAAAGACCGGGTACATCCTTTACGTTTGAGACCGGGGACATGGTTTACAGGTATCAATCATGGTCAGGAGGTGCTGACCATGCCCTGGAAACAAGAGTCCCCAATGGATCAACGAGTGAAGTTAATTAGCGATTGGCTCAGCGGCAGCTACACCAAAAGCCAATTAAGCCGGCGGTATGGCGTCAGTCGTCCAACCATCGACAAGTGGCTGGAACGGTATGCAGCGTTGGGCGTGGATGGCTTGAAAGAGCAGTCGCGTAAGCCGCTGAATTGCCCTCACCAAACTTCCGATGAAATCATCGCCAAGTTGCTGGCCAAGAAAAACGAACATCCCGATCGGGGACCCAAGCAGATCATTGGTCGCCTGCGCGATTCCGATCCGCATATCCAATGGCCGGCGGCGAGTACCGCCGGGGAGTGGTTGAAGAAAGCTGGTTTGGTGGTGGCGCGACGGCCCTATCCCCCGCGTCCCCGTGCTCCAACACATTTGCGTCCGGTCGACGCGCCCAACCAGACTTGGTGTGCTGATTACAAAGGGCAGTTCAAAATGCAGGACGGTAATTGGTGCTATCCGCTGACCATTACCGATCAGATGAGCCGCTTTTTATTCGTCTGTCGCGCTTTGCCCAGTACGCACGGAGCGCCGACGCGGGAAGGCTTCGAGTGGGCTTTTCGAGAATATGGGCTGCCGGATGTGATCCGCACTGATAATGGCGCTCCTTTTGCGTCGACAGGTCTGGCGCGACTTTCGAAGTTATCGGTTTGGTTCATCAGGCTCGGAATCCATGTCGAAACGACTACACCTGGCCGTCCCGACCAAAATGGTCGACATGAACGGATGCATCGAACGCTAAAGGCAGCAGTGCCACCGGCGGAAAACCTGGTGCGCCAGCAGCTGGCTTTTCAGGATTTCATCCAAGACTTCAACCACCACCGACCGCACACCGCGCTGGGCATGAAACCGCCGGCATCTGT
Organism: Pseudomonas sp. 29; assembly: GCF_002754355.1. NCBI lineage: Bacteria > Pseudomonadati > Pseudomonadota > Gammaproteobacteria > Pseudomonadales > Pseudomonadaceae > Pseudomonas > Pseudomonas sp. 29. Next base: position 2,541,405 of record NZ_PEEY01000001.1, on the reverse strand, counting down.
CTATCGCCCGTCGATACGCGCTTATCCCGGTTACTTGCCTGCGCTTGAATACGGTTCCGATGTTGAAGTACGTAAGGTTCGGTCAAATGGGGAAATTAAATGGAAAGGACAGCTGATTTTTCTAGGAGAGGCTCTAATTGGAGAGGACATCGCGTTGAAGGAAGTGGCTGATGACGCTTGGGAACTGTACCTTTGCAGCCACTGTTTAGGCAGGCTTGAAAGAGGCGCCAAACGCGTTTCAAGCCTGTAAAGGTGTAAACGATGTCCCCGGTCTAATTTGTAAAGGATGTACCGGTCTCTACAGTGAGGGGCTTTTAAGGCGCTGCCCGCGCCGGCAACAACTTCAAGGTACTGCGCGTATTCGCTGTCACCTCTTCGGCATTGAAATGCGCCTGCACATACATCCCGTCAACATACGCCTCAGCCTGATCGTCATAGTGACTGTCAAACGGCACACCACTCTGACCGACCGGGTTGATCGTCAAGCCGTGCGCCGGGTCAGCGAAATCCACCAACCGCCGCGTCGACGGCCCATAAGTCACCGGCCACGGCGCCGGGCCGATCCTCGCCGAGAGGTTGTTCGGCACCTCATGACTGCCCGGCGCGGCAAACGGCCCGACATTGAAAATCCGCTCCAGCGGTTTCTGTTGCCCCAACGGATGGCCGTGGGTCAGCGTGTGCGCCGCGCCCCATTTCCACTCGGCCGAATTGTCGCCGAGGGTCAGCTTCAGGTGCTGCATGCTCGCCGCCCACGCCGCGCGCACGACATCGGCACGGGTCTCCTTGTTCGCCGTGTTGCGGTTATCCCACCAAGGTGAATCGGCGTTCGCCGCCAGCTTCGGCAACGCCGCATCGATCACCCGCGTCGACAGCAAGGTGTCGAAAAAATCATTGCCCAACTCATCACGCATCGCCGCATCGGCCAGGTCGTAGAGGAACTGGTTGAACAGCGTCGCACTGACCGAGTCCAGCGGATAGTCGCCCGGCCATTGCGCCAGTTGCTCGACCAGTTTCAGTTGCGCCGGATCGCTGACCACCTCGCGCAGCACCGGCAGCAATGGCGCCAGCAAGCGCGGGCCGTAGCCGGTGGCGGTGCCCAGTTGCAGTTTCTGGTTGGCTTCGTTGGTCCACTTCACGCTCTTGTCGCTGAGCTGACGATTCAGTTGCTGGCCGCGATCGGCGAGGTTGTAGTAACCAGGAATCTCCATGCCCGTCGGCGAGACGGGTTGGAAGTTGGCCGAGACGATATAACCGCGCGCCGGGTTCTCTTCCTGCGGGTTGGCGCTGAACGGGTAGAAGCCGTCCTTGTCCGCCTGATTGCTGCTGCCGTCGAGAATGAATTCCGGCCGCACCCCGGCCGGACGCTTGGGCAGCAGCGCCGAGGCCCACCAGGCGATATCGCCCTTGGCGTTGGCGTAGACGAGGTTCAGCCCCGGTGCCTGCACCTTGGATGCGGCGGCGCGGGCCTTGGCCAGCGTGTCGGCGCGGTTGAGCTGGTAGAAGCCTTCGAGGATCGGGTTCGGCGTTTCGAGGAAGGCCCACCACATGGCAATCGGCGTTTTCCCGGCAGCAGTCCCCAGCGCATCGTTGACGATCGGGCCGTGGGGCGATTGGCGCAGGGTGAGGGTGACCGGCGGCTGGCCCTTTACATTGATCTGCTGCTGTGTAACGACCATGTCGGTCCACTGGCCGCGATACCAGACCTGATTCGGATTACCCGGGTTGACCTTCTCGGCGATCAGGTCCAGATCGTCGTTCTGGAACATGGTCAGGCTCCAGCCGAAATCCAGGTTGTGTCCCAGAAACGCGAACGGCACCAGCGCCTGATGATGGCCGTACAGCTCGAAGCCCGGCGCCGACAATTGCGCCTCGTACCACACCGACGGCACCGAGAAGCGAATGTGCGGATCACCCGCCAGCAGAGGTTTGCCACTCTGGCTGCGGCTGCCGGCGATGACCCAGGCGTTGCTGCCTTCGAACTGCGGCAGGCCATGGTCGATCAGCGCTTGTTCGCTGAGGCGGGCAAGGGCGTTGAGGTCTTTCCAGTCGCCGGCGGCGAGGACCGGCGCAGGTTTGGCGTGACCGTTGGCCAGCACACCATTGGGTTGCCAGTCGAGATCGAAGACCTTGAGGTAATCAGCGCCGAGTTGATCGCGCACATAGGTCAGCAACGGCTCGGTGCGAAACGCCGCCGCAAAGCTGTAGGCCATGTAGCCGGCGACGCTGATGCTGTCTTCCGCGGTGAACGGCCGCTTGGGGATGCCCAGCACGTCGAACTCGATTGGCGCGGCGTGGGTGTCCTGATATTGGTTAATGCCATCCAGATAGGCTTGCAGGCCCTTCCACGCCGGTGACTGTTTATCGAGACTGGCGACGTAGCTGGCCGCGCGTTCACGGATGCGCAGGCTGCGGAACAGTTTGTCGGTGTCGAGCAGTTTCGGCCCGAGCACTTCGGCCAGTTCGCCGCGAGCGAGGCGGCGCATGGCTTCCATCTGGAACAGGCGATCCTGGGCATGCACGTAGCCGAGGGCGCGGTAGAGGTCGGTTTCGTTCTCGGCGCGCAGGTGTGGCACGCCGCGCTCGTCGTAGCGCACGGTCACCGAACCTTGCAGGTTGCGCAGTTCAACCTGGCCCTGGCGTGTGGGTTGTTTGCTGTAGACATACCAGCCGACGCCGGCAAGCAGAACAACGATGAGCAAGCCAAGTACGGTGAACACGCGCTTCATGGTGACTCCTTGTGCAAGCGGGATTGCCGCCCGTCGGGCTGCAAACAATTAGCACAGACCTTCTGTGCCGTGCAGCGCTGTCCTTGAAAAGTCCGGAATGCCTTACGGCGTTTCCACCGGCCACGGGCAATAACAACCGACCGCCAGGGTGTGCGTGGCATTGACCGGGCGATCCTCCGTCAGGGCATTCAAAATCGGTTCGATAAAGCTGTTGCTGGAATTGCAGGTCAGGCCTTCGCTGTAGGGGCCGAAGTACGCCAGCTTACCGCTGCGGTCCCAGATCGCCACGGCCGGGCTGGCCGGAACCTGTTCGGAGCCGGGCAATATCGTGATGGTTTTCAGACTGCTGAGGGTCGTGGGCAACTGACCGTGGCTGCCGGTTTTCTGCACGGCGAAGAACTCCACGCCTTTGCCGCCAAACCGCTCGACCATCTCGGTCAGGTGCTGTTGATTGCCGACGTTGCACGGGCAGGCCGGGTCCCAGAAATGTACCAGGCGAATCTTGCCGGGACCGGCGAGGTTGTCCGGCAGGCGCAGCGGATCACCGGAAAATACCGCCGTGTGTTCGCTGAACGCGCGCAGATAACGCCCCTGAAACCAGTCGTACGCCGCCCACAGTACCCCGGCGCAAATCAGCGCGAGCAGGCTGGCAAACAGTGCGGTGCGGTAGGGCGAACGCATGGTTTTCGTTCCAGAAGAGGTGGGCTAGCTTGCCATGCTTGCTCCGACAGATGAATATCGCAGGCCGATAAAGTCTGTTTACCGCTTTGGAATTCCCGCATGCCTGCCACTTTCGACCCCGATCAAATCCGCGCCAGCCTCAAGCCTTTGGCCGAGTGGCAGCCGTTGTCGGACGAGGCCAAGGCTTACCAGCGCTTCTACCAGACCGACTTTCCCCATCGCGATGTCTGGCGTGGCATGGGCCGTTTCGAGGTCGATGGCTATGAAGTGGTCAGCCATTGCTGGTGGCCGGAGAAGGTCAAGGCGACGCTGTTTCTGCTGCACGGTTACTACGATCACACCGGGCTGTATCGGCATGTGATCGAGTGGGCGCTGGATCAAGACTTTGCGGTAATCGCGTGTGATTTGCCGGGGCATGGTCTGTCGAGCGGGCCGCGTGCGAGCATCCGCGATTTCTCTGAATACCAGGACGTCCTGCAAGCGTTGTTCGCCGAGGCGCAGTCGATCGCGTTGCCGCAGCCGTGGCACTTGTGCGGGCAAAGCACCGGCGGGGCGATTGTGGTTGATCACCTGCTCAACCATGGCGAAAACAGCCCGGCGCAAGGCCAGGTGATTTTGCTGGCGCCGCTGGTGCGTCCAAGGGCATGGGGCTGGTCGCAATTTAGTTATTACCTGCTCCGGCCTTTCGTTCGGGGTGTCACGCGACGCTTTAGCGAGAATTCCAATGACCCGGATTTCCTGCCGTTTCTCCAGGCCGATCCGTTGCAGCCACGGCGCTTGCCGACCAAATGGGTGGGCGCGCTGTCACGCTGGATCATCCGCGTCGAGCACGCGAAAAAAAGTCCGCGACGGCCGCTGATCATTCAGGGACAGGCGGACATGACGGTGGACTGGCAACACAATTTGCAGGTGATGAAGTGGAAGTTCGACCGGCCGCAGATTCTGCTATTGGCCGAGGCGCGGCATCATCTGGCGAATGAGACGGTGGAGATGCGTGAGGAGTATTTCGAGTTTCTGAGCAAGCGCATCAGGGGCCGGAATCTTTAGCGCCTGTGAGGGCCTCTTCGCGAGCAAGCTCGCTCCCACAGGGGGGGGGGCGGGATGCTCACAAATTTTGTGTCCGCTGAAGATCCAATGTGGGAGTGTGCTTGCTCGCGAAGGCGGTTTGTCAGGCAACAAGGATCATTGCCCGACCGCCAACCCCGCGCGAATCGCCGCCAACGCTGCCTGGTAATAAGCCTTGCCCTCAGTCGATTCGGCAAATGTCGCAAACTCCTCCAGCTCTTCATCCGACAAGTCGCGATACACGTAGAGCAGCGTGTTGTTGATGTCCGCGCCAATCTGATCCATCAAACGCTGGCGCTGACCATTGAGCATGCCCTGCGCCTGACCGCCACCGAGCAATCCCGGGATCATCGAACTCAAACTGTCCGCCGCCACGCCGGCAATCGCCAGGCTCACTTCGGCGCCGGCCTCACGCGCCGGCAAGGCCTGAGCGAGGTGGCCAATGATCAGCAGACGGCTGTCGCTGGCCTGCATCTTCGGCAAGCCCTTGGCATTTTTCGCCAGTTGATCGCGACGGGTGGCGAGCAATTCAGCCGCGACAATTTTCTTGCCCAGCGGCGATTGAAAGAAAGTCAGGGCCGGTTTCGGGTCGGCAAGCTTCTGCCGCAGTTGCGCTTCGGCGCGTTGATCCACAGCTTGCGGGGCGAAGCGCTGGTTGCTGTTGTTCACCAGTGCCTGAAACACGGCGGGCGGCAGGCTGTTCTGGTAGCGCTGCTGCGCAGCAGTCAGGGCGTCATTGAAATGCGCACGTTGATCTGGCCAGCCGGCGACCTTGTACAACTGATCGTGGCCGTCCGCCCAAGCGGGCAAAACGCAGAACATCAACAGTGAAAAAAGCAAACGGCGCATAGGGACTCCTGTCAGCAGCGGACTATTCTCCGTGCGGTGCCGGTACTTGTCGAGAATTCGTAGCAAGCCGCCGCGTGGCTCTGTCGGATTTCTTGCCGCCGACATACTATGCGCGCCATGCAAATATCCTCTGAACACCCACTGCTGTTACGCATCGTCGACGACCTGGCGGAACACGGCTGGTCGCAGCAGAACATATTCCTGCCCGCCGGTTTGACCCGCGAGCTGGCGGCCGAGTGCCGTAAACGTGAGGCCGAGGGTGAGCTGGCGCCGGCGGCTGTCGGTCGCGGGCCGTTTTCAGAGATCCGCGAAGGGATTCGGGGCGACCACATTCAGTGGATCGACCCCGGCCAGGCCGAGGCCAGCGACCGTTATCTGAACTTGATGGAAAGCCTGCGTGAGGCGCTTAACCGTGGCCTGTTTCTCGGGCTTGAGGACTTTGAATGCCATTTCGCGCTGTATCCGCCGGGCGCGTTCTATCGCAGGCATGTCGACCGTTTTCGCGACGATGACAAACGCATGGTGTCAGTGGTGGTCTACCTCAATGATGCCTGGTTGCCGGAGGATGGCGGTCAATTGCGAATGTACCTGAGCGATGAGCGCGTGCACGACGTGCAGCCTACCGGCGGTTGCTTGGTGGTGTTCCTTTCCGGTGAAGTGCCTCATGAAGTGCTGCCGGCGAACCGCGAGCGCCTGTCGCTGACCGGCTGGTTCCGCCGCCGTGGCAACGAGCCGTTCTGAGATGGAAAAGATTCTGGTCAGCCGCTGCCTGTTGGGCCATCGCGTGCGTTACGACGGTGGCGCGAGCGGGCCGTTCGATCTGCTCGAACAGTGGATCGCTGAAGGGCGGGTGGTGCCGCTGTGTCCGGAGGTCGCTGGCGGATTGCCGACGCCACGGGCGGCGGCGGAGATTCCCGGAGGGCAGGGCGGTGAAGTGCTTGATGGTGTCGCGGCGGTGATCACCACTGAGGGCGAGGATGTCAGCGCGCAGTTTCTGGATGGTGCGCGGCAGGCGCTGGAGCTGGTGCAGAAGCACGGCATTCGCGTAGCAGTATTGAAAGCCAACAGTCCCTCCTGTGGAAACCTGCTGACCTATGACGGCACGTTCAGTGGCGTCAAAGTCAGTGGCGAGGGCGTGACGGCTGCGTTGCTCAAGCGCCATGGTGTGCAGGTGTTCAGTGAGCTTGAATTGCCTGAGGCGGCGGTGGCTCTGGCGGCTTTGGGCTGATCCGGAATCGTTGCCCTCACCCCAGCCCTCTCCCGGTGGGAGAGGTGGCCGACCGAGGTGTCTGGCGCTGTCCATCGACCTGAAAGACCTTATCGACTATGGATTCGAAACAGCCATGACTGATCGACTATGGATTCGACACAGGCATGACCGATCGATTATGGCGTCGACGAAGCCATGGTCAGTCGATTTCGGATTCGGTATAGCCATCCCAAGTCGGCGTATCTCTAAAGCATCCCCCAATCAGTCCCCTCTCCCTATGGGCGGTCCGACGTTTCGGGAGGGCCAGGGTGAGGGGCTTTTAAGGCTTCAACCACTTCTCAGTCAGCGCGGCCAAACGTCCATCCGCCTTGATCCGCTGCATCGCACTCGCAAGGCTGGCCTGAAACGCCGGATTACCCTTCTGGAACGGAATCGCCAAATCCACCGGCGCTGCCGCTTTCGGCTTCTCTTCCGTAAGCGCCTGCACCAGCACCATCGGCCGTGGCTGCTCATCCTTCTTCGCCAGCAGCTGCGAATCGACCTTGCCGTAAGGCTCGCTGAAGTCGAAACGATCCTTGAGCTCCGGTGTCAGTGCTATGTGGTTGAGCGCAACGTCGTACTTGCCGCTTTCAACGCCCTGGAGCAGGTCGGCTTCGTCAGTGACGATGAAGTCGGCGCGCACATCCAGCTCGTTGGCCACCAGTTGCCCAAGCTCGACCTCGAACCCCGTGAGTGTGTCGCCATCCTTGAAATTGAAGGGCGGTGTATTAGCCTCAAGGGCAATGCGCAGCTCGCCACGGTCATTGACGTCATCAATCAGTTCGGCGTGAGCCAAAGGGCTCAGAAGGGGTAGCAGGCAGATCAGGCCAGGCAGAAAGCGCATGGTCACTCCTTTGAAATCATTATCGCGACGCTCTGAGTGAGGCTCGCTTTGCTATGGTTGTCGAGTGCCTTCGACAACGAATGGTCATGAAGTTGTCATGACCCTGCGGATTTTACGGAAAAACTGGAGAAGAAAATGAAAAGCTTTATGTCACGTGCAGCGCTGGCGGGTGTGCTGATGGGTGTTTCGGTGCTGGCCAGTGCCGCCACACCGGCCCCCAAAGGTGCCGAAGTGTTCATCGTTTCTCCCGAAGACGGGGCCACGGTTTCGCAGACCTTCACCGTCAAATTCGGTACCAAGGACGTCGCGCTGGCACCGGCCGGTGACGTCACCAAGAACACCGGTCACCATCACCTGCTGATCGACGTCGACAAGCTGCCGGCCGCTGGCGCACCGATTCCGAATGACGCTAACCACATGCACTTCGGTAAAGCGCAGACTCAGGCGGACGTCAAGTTGGCGCCGGGCAAGCACACTCTGCAGCTTGAACTGGGCGACAGCGGCCACATGCCGTTCGATCCACCCATCGTCTCGAAGAAAATCACCGTCAACGTCGAATAACGTTTCGGCGTGCATGAAAAAGGGAGCCCGAAGGCTCCCTTTTTTTTGTCGCTCAACGCTTGATCAGAACAACACGCGGCTACGGATAGTGCCGTTGATGTGCTGCAGCTTCTCTTGCGCCAGATCCGAGTACTCGGCGTCGACGTCGATCACCACGTAGCCAACCTTCTCGTTGGTCTGCAGGAACTGACCGGAGATGTTGATGCCGTTTTCGGCGAAGACCTTGTTGATCTCGCTCATCACACCCGGGATGTTCTCGTGGATGTGCAGCAGGCGGTGCTTGCCAGGGTGAGCCGGCAGGGCCACTTCCGGGAAGTTCACCGACGAAACGGAGGTACCGTTGTCGCTGTACTTGACCAGTTTCTCTGCCACTTCCAGACCGATGTTGGCTTGCGCTTCGGCGGTCGAACCACCGATGTGCGGGGTCAGGATCACGTTGTCGAGGCCACGCAGCGGGCTTTCGAACTCTTCGTCGTTGGAACGAGGCTCCACCGGGAATACGTCGATGGCCGCGCCGATCAGGTGCTTGTCCTTGATCGCGTCCGCCAGGGCGTCCAGTTCGACCACGGTGCCGCGCGCGGCGTTGATCAGGATGCCGCCCTTCTTGATGGCGCGGATTTCCTTCTCGCCGATCATCCACTGGGTCGCGGCGGTTTCCGGAACGTGCAGGGTGACGATGTCGGACATGCCCAGCAGTTCGGTCAGGCTACCGATTTGAGTCGCGTTGCCCAGTGGCAGCTTGGTCACGGTGTCATAGAAGTACACCTGCATGCCCAGACCTTCAGCCAGAACCGACAACTGCGTACCGATCGAGCCGTAGCCGACGATGCCGAGTTTCTTGCCACGGATCTCGAAGGAGTTGGCTGCGGATTTGATCCAGCCGCCACGGTGGCAGGAAGCGTTTTTCTCAGGGATGCCGCGCAGCAGCAGGATCGCTTCGGCCAGCACCAGCTCGGCGACGGAGCGAGTGTTGGAGTACGGCGCGTTGAACACGGCGATACCGCGCTCGCGGGCAGCACTCAGGTCAACCTGGTTGGTGCCGATGCAGAAACAGCCGACCGCGACCAGCTTCTTCGCATGATCGAAGATCTCTTCGGTCAGTTGGGTGCGCGAACGAATGCCGATGAAGTGAGCGTCAGCGATCTTTTCCTTGAGCTGGGCTTCCGGCAAGGAACCTGTCAGGTATTCGATGCTGGTGTAGCCCGCCGCCTTGAGGACGTCGACAGCCGATTGGTGGACGCCTTCGAGAAGAAGGAACTTGATCTTGCTCTTATCGAGAGAAGTCTTGCTCATCTGCGTAAACCTGTATCCCGGAGAAAAATGGCAGGGAGGGGAGCAGCCTGGAGCTGACCCAAACGGCAGGAAAGCCGTTACCGCAGAACTGGCCTTGGGCACTGGCCTGCGGGGTCGGTATGCTAGCATAGCCTCCCCGCTAAACACTCATTCCTGCGACGTGAAGCGTTCTCAGGATGACCATGAATTGTTCGAGAGTTCTGTCGATGACCAATCCTGCCCTGATTGATGAACTGAAGACCCTGGTCGAGCCTGGCAAGGTCCTGACCGACACCGACTCCCTGAATGCTTACGGCAAGGATTGGACCAAGCACTTCGCCCCGGCGCCAAGCGCCATCGTGTTTCCCAAGACCATCGAGCAAGTGCAGGCCGTGGTGCGTTGGGCCAACACCCACAAGATTGCGCTGGTGCCGTCGGGCGGGCGCACCGGGCTTTCCGCCGCTGCGGTGGCGGCCAACGGCGAAGTGGTCGTCTCCTTCGACTACATGAATCAGATTCTCGACGTTAACCTCACCGACCGCACTGCCGTGTGTCAGCCGGGCGTGGTCACCGAGCATTTGCAGAACGTTGCCGAAGAAAAAGGCTTGTACTACCCGGTCGACTTCGCCTCGGCAGGTTCCAGTCAGATTGGCGGCAATATCGGCACCAATGCCGGCGGAATCAAGGTGATTCGCTACGGCATGACCCGCAACTGGGTGGCCGGCATGAAAGTCGTCACCGGCAAGGGTGATGTGCTGGAACTGAACAAAGACCTGATCAAGAACGCCACCGGTTACGACCTGCGTCAGCTGTTCATTGGCGCTGAAGGCACGCTCGGTTTCGTCGTCGAAGCGACCATGCGCCTCGATCGTGCGCCGAAAAACCTCACCGCGATGGTTCTCGGCACCGCCGATTTCGACTCGATCATGCCGGTGCTGCACGCCTTCCAGGGCAAGCTCGACCTGACCGCGTTCGAATTCTTCTCCGATAAGGCCCTGGCCAAGGTCATGGGCCGTGGCGACGTACCGGCGCCATTCGAAACCGACTGCCCGTTCTATGCGTTGCTGGAGTTTGAAGCGACTACTGAAGAAGTGGCCAACAGCGCACTGGAAACCTTCGAGCACTGCGTCGAACAGGGCTGGGTGCTCGACGGCGTGATGAGCCAGAGTGAAACCCAGCTGCAGAACCTGTGGAAGCTGCGCGAGTACATCTCCGAAACCATCTCGCACTGGACGCCGTACAAGAACGACATCTCGGTCACCGTGTCGAAAGTGCCAGCGTTCCTGAAGGAAATCGACGCGATCGTCGGCGAACACTATCCGGACTTCGAAATCGTCTGGTTCGGCCACATCGGCGACGGCAACCTGCACTTGAACATTCTCAAGCCGGATAACCTGAGCAAGGACGAGTTCTTCGCCAAATGCGCGACCGTCAACAAGTGGGTGTTCGAAACCGTCGAGAAGTACAACGGTTCGATCTCCGCCGAGCACGGCGTGGGCATGACAAAGCGCGATTACTTGACCTACAGCCGTTCCCCGGTCGAAATCGAGTACATGAAAGCGGTGAAAGCGGTGTTCGACCCGAACGGCATCATGAACCCGGGCAAGATTTTTGCGGTTTGATCGACAATCTTTGATGAATCAATGAAGGCAGGAGTCGGTAAATGAGCTATCAGCACCAGTACGTCGACGGTACGCGCATTCACTTCCCGATCGGGAAAGTCGTGTGCATTGGCCGCAATTACGCCGAACACGCCAAGGAACTGGACAATCCGGTGCCTACCGAGCCGTTGCTGTTCATCAAACCGGGCAGTTGCGTGGTGCCGCTGGAAGGCGGTTTCAGCATTCCGACCGAGCGCGGTTCAGTGCACTACGAAGCGGAAATCGCCGTGTTGATCGGCAAGCCGTTGTCGACCAAGCCGAGCCGTGAAGAAGTGCTCGACGCCATCTCTGGTTTTGCCCCGGCACTGGATCTGACCCTGCGCGACAAACAGGCCGAGCTGAAAGCCAAGGGCCTGCCGTGGGAAATCGCCAAGTCGTTCGACGGTGCGGCGGTGATCGCTCCGTTCGTGGTCGGCAGCACCTTTGCTGACGTGACCGACATCGGCATTCGCCTGACCATCAACGGCGAAGTGCGCCAGGACGGCAACAGCAGCGCGATGCTCAACCCGATCGTGCCGATGATCCAGCACATGGCCGGCTGCTTCTCGCTGCAGGCCGGTGACGTGATCCTCACCGGCACGCCAGTGGGCGTTGGCCCGCTGAACGTTGGCGATGACATCGTTCTCGAACTGGTTGGCGCGAGCAGCTTCAACAGCAGCGTGCGCTAACCGCGACACTGCAAATCCCCTGTGGGAGCGAGCTTGCTCGCGAAAGCATTTTGTCAGTCAACAAAGATGTCGACTGACACTCTGCCTTCGCGAGCAAGCTCGCTCCCACATTGTTTTGTGCTGCCCTGAAGATGGTTGGCAACACACGGCAATCCCGCCATTTGCCGTTTTTTTCACATCCTGTACGGATAATTCCTCTCATTCTGGCGTCTGAGCCGGCCTCTTTGTGCTATTACCCATAGCCTGAATTTTCGGAACGCGTCCCTCGATGTCATCTCAAACTCAGCTCAAACCCACCCGCCGTTCACGTTTCGCCCTGCGCTGGTATGTCTGGCTGTTGCTGGTGCTTGCCGCGGCATATGCCTTGGCGTTTGCCATGCATTGGGATGATCGCGGTGTGCTTTGGCTGCAGGAGCGCTTTGAAAGCCAGGCCGAGCAGAAGGAAAGCATCTGGCTGCCGGACTATCGGGTGGTCATCGATGCCAAACCGCTGAAGGGTATGGAGAAGGACGAGGCTTCGGATCTGGCTTACAACCCGCAGACCAAAACGCTGTTCTCGGTGATGGGCAAGAACCCGTTTCTCGCTGAACTGACGTTACAGGGCGATGTACTGCGCAAAATGCCGCTGGTGGGCTGGAGCAATCCGGAAGGCCTGACGATGATGGAAAACGGCTTGATGGCCATCGTCGACGAGCGCCAGCACATGCTGTCGATCGTCAAAGTCGATGCCGATACTCGCGAGCTGAATATCGCCGACTTCCCGAAATACGACCTCGGCCCGTCGAAAGACCAGAACAAAGCCTTCGAAGCTATTACCTGGGATTCCCACAACCAGCAATTGCTGCTCGGTGAGGAGCGGCCACCGGCGCTGTTCACCTGGAAGAGCGACGGCAGCCAGACCCTCAAGGGCGACAAGCAGAAACTTGCCAGTGATGAACTGGATATTCGCAACCTCTCGGCCTTGGCGATTGACCCGCGCACTCAGCACACACTGGTGCTGTCCGCCGACTCGCATCTGCTGCTGGAACTGGACGAGAAGGGCGAACAGGTCAGCTTCATGACCCTGCTTGGCGGCTTCAATGGCCTGAAAAACACCATTCCCCGCGCCGAAGGCGTGACCATGGACGAGGCAGGTACGCTGTACATAATCAGCGAGCCCAACCTGTTCTATCGCTTCGAAAAACAGAAATAGCAGCCTTCGGCAGCTCCTACAGGGGTTGGCTTGTGGTTTGAGGCAAGTGGCCATTAAGCTTCAGTTCAGACGGGCGTGGTATTTCATCCGCCTGTTTTGATCCCGAGCCATCCACATGCGTCGACTTGCCCGCCCCAAGCCTCTGATTATCTTCCTGTCGGTGATTGCCCTGATCGCGTTGATTGCGATCGGTCAATACATGCGCCTGTTCGAGCGCGCCTGGTTTAACTTGCACACCCTGTGGCAACCGCAGAGTAGCGAGTCGATTGGGCTGGATCAGTATCGCGTGGAGATTGAGGCGCGGGTGATTGACGGGCTGGACGACGATGTTTCGGCGCTGACCTTCGATCCGGTGCGCAAAAGCCTGTTCACCGTGACCAACAAGAATTCCGAGCTGGTCGAACTGTCGCTTGAAGGCAAGATCCTGCGGCGCATTGCCCTGATTGGTTTTGGCGATCCCGAAGCCGTCGAGTACATCAGCGCCGACACCTACGTGATCACTGATGAGCGTCAGCAGCGACTGATCAAGATTCACTTGGAGGCAGGCACCACATTCCTCGACGCGGCGGACGCCGAGCAGATGACCCTCGGCGTGCATATGGCCAGCAACAAAGGTTTTGAAGGCCTGGCGTATGACTCGGTGGGCAAGCGTCTGTTTGTCGCGAAAGAGCGTAATCCGATGCTCATCTACGAAGTGCACGGCTTTCCGCACTTCAATCCGGAAAAGTCCTACGCGGTGCATGTGATCAACGACCCCAAGCGTGACGCTGGGATGTTTGTGCGCGATCTGTCGAGTTTGCAATACGACGAGCGCAGCGGGCATTTGCTGGCGCTGTCGGATGAGTCGCGGTTGATTCTGGAGCTGGATGTCGGCGGACGGCCGTTGAGCACCATGTCCATCAGTGGCGGCCGGCAGGGTTTGAAGAAAACCGTGCCGCAGGCGGAAGGCATTGCGATGGATGATGACGGGACGTTGTATCTGGTGAGCGAGCCGAACCTGTTTTACGTCTTCAAAAAGCCTGCACAGCCCTAACCAACACCCCAAAACCATTGTAGGAGTGAGCCTGCTCGCGATAGCGGTCTGTCAGTCGACAACAATATCAACTGACAGACCGCTATCGCGAGCAGGCTCACTCCTACAGGGGGATTTCGTTTGCCCACAAATGTGTGGGTGACTGGGATTACTCAGCCTTGAGGGTTTTCACACCTTCACTGGTGCCCAGCAACAGCAAGTCCGCGGGACGCGCCGCGAACAAGCCGTTGGTGACCACGCCGACGATCGCATTGATCTGCGCTTCCAGCTCCACCGGGTTGGTGATCTGCAGGTTGAACACATCCAGAATGATGTTGCCGTTATCGGTCAAAACGCCTTCGCGGTACACCGGGTCGCCGCCCAGTTTCACCAATTGACGCGCGACGTGGCTGCGGGCCATCGGGATCACTTCGACCGGCAGCGGGAACTCGCCCAGCACCGGCACCAGTTTGCTGGCGTCGGCGATGCAGATGAAGGTCTTGGCCACGGCGGCAACGATCTTCTCGCGGGTCAGCGCTGCGCCGCCGCCCTTGATCAGGTTCAGGTGCGCGTCGCTTTCATCGGCGCCGTCGACGTAGAACTCCAGGTCGCTGACGGTGTTCAGCTCATACACCGGAATCCCGTGGCCCTTGAGGCGCGCGGCGGTAGCTTCGGAACTGGCCACCGCGCCATCGAAGGCGCCCTTGTGCTGGGCCAGGGCGTCGATGAAGCAGTTGGCGGTGGAGCCGGTGCCGACCCCGACGATGCTCTTGTCGTCGAGTTTCGGAAGGATGAAGTCGACGGCGGCCTGAGCCACTGCCTGTTTGAGTTGATCCTGGGTCATGCGGGCTCCGGAAGCGGGCAAGGTGAGAACGGAAAGGCCGGCATTATAGCCGCAAGCGAGGCTAAAACCTCTGGATTCGTGTGGTCGTCCGGGCAAAAGCCGGGTTAGACTCCTTGGCCCTGCCCAACCCGCTCAGTGATGCTTTCCGATGCTCGAACAGTACGTCAAAAAGATCCTCACCTCGCGCGTTTATGACGTTGCCGTAGAAACCCCTTTACAGAACGCTCGCCAGCTCTCCGAGCGGCTGGGCAATGACATCTGGCTCAAGCGTGAAGACTTGCAGCCGGTGTTCTCGTTCAAGATTCGCGGCGCCTACAACAAACTCACCCAGCTGACTGACGAAGAGCGCGCCCGTGGCGTGGTCACCGCGTCGGCGGGCAACCATGCGCAAGGTCTGGCCCTGGCGGCGAAAGTGCTGGGCGTCAAAGCCACCATCGTCATGCCCAAGACCACCCCCGAGATCAAAGTCGAAGGCGTGCGCTCGCGTGGCGGCAAAGTAGTGCTGCACGGGGATTCGTTCCCGGAAGCGCTGGCTTATTCGCTGAAACTGGTCGATGAAAAAGGCTATGTCTACATTCACCCGTACGATGATCCGCACACCATTGCCGGGCAGGGCACCGTGGCGATGGAAATTCTGCGCCAGCACCCGCAGCCATTGGACGCGATTTTCGTTCCGGTCGGCGGCGGAGGCCTGATCGCCGGCATCGCTGCCTACGTGAAATACCTGCGTCCGGACATCAAAGTCATCGGCGTCGAGCCGGACGACTCCAACTGCCTGCAAGCGGCGATGGCCGCCGGTGAGCGCGTGGTGTTGCCGACCGTGGGCATCTTCGCCGACGGCGTGGCGGTGGCGCAGATCGGCCAGCACACCTTCGACATCTGCAAGGAATACGTCGATGAAGTGATCACCGTCAGCACTGACGAGATCTGTGCGGCTATCAAGGATATCTACGACGATACCCGCTCGATCACCGAACCTGCCGGCGCATTGGGCGTGGCCGGGATCAAGAAGTACGTCGAGTTGCGCGGCGTCAGCGGCCAGACCTTTGTGGCCATCGACTCCGGCGCCAACGTCAACTTCGATCGCCTGCGCCACGTCGCCGAACGCGCCGAGCTGGGTGAAGGCCGCGAAGCGATAATCGCTGTGACCATCCCCGAGAAGGCCGGCAGCTTCAAGGCGTTCTGCGAAGCGATCGGCAAGCGCCAGATCACCGAATTCAACTACCGCTACAACACCGGCAGCGAAGCGCACATTTTCGTTGGCGTGCAGACCCATCCGGAAAACGATCCGCGCAGTGCATTGCTGGCGAGCCTGACCGAGCAGGGTTTCCCGGTACTCGACCTGACCGATAACGAACTGGCCAAGCTGCATATCCGCCACATGGTCGGCGGCCACGCGGCGCACGTGATTGATGAAGTGGTGTTCCGCTTCGAGTTCCCGGAGCGTCCGGGCGCGCTGTTCAATTTCCTCAACAAGCTCGGTGGGCGCTGGAACATCTCGATGTTCCACTACCGCAACCACGGCGCTGCCGATGGTCGCGTGGTCGCCGGTCTGCAAGTACCGCACGACGAACGTCATCTGGTGCCGGCGGCGCTTGAGGAAATCGGTTACCCGTACTGGGATGAAAGCGAAAACCCGGCCTATCAGCTGTTTCTTGGCTGAGCGGCTACGCTGATGGGCATGGCCCAAGGAAGAGAATTACATGGAAACCCTGACCACCCTGAAAGTCCTTCACGTCGCGGCGACCGTGGTCATACTCGCGAGCGGGCTGGGGCTTGCCGCCCTGACCTGGCGTAATCGCAGCGAAGGGCCGGCCAGCACGATGCAGCGTCCCTGGCTGTTTATCTGGTGTTTGATGCTGATCGGTATGCTGAGCATGCCTTTCACCGGCTGGTGGCTGGTGCACCTGATCGGCTGGCCATTGGGGCAGTTGTGGATTCTGGGGTCCAGCGTGATTTATGCCGTGGCCACGTTGAGTGCAGTGTGGTTGTTGGTGCGGCTTAATCGGCTGTGGACAACGGGGGTTGGCAACTGGAAATTCAATCTGGCCCTGGCGATTGTCAGCGGCGTCGGGTTTCTCGCCATTGCCGGGTTGATGGGGGCCAAGCCTGTTTAAGGCTTGAGACCGTGTCGACCCCATTCGCGAGCAGGCTCGCTCCTACATTGGAATGCGTTCCCCTGTAGGAGTGAGCCTGCTCGCGATAGCGATTTCAGTCGCGCAGAGTAATAACCGGCCAGCCACGCTTCTCGGCTTCAGCACGCAGATTCGGATCCGGATCCACCGCGACCGGATTCGCCACCTGCTCCAGCAGCGGCAAGTCATTCATCGAATCGCTATAAAAATAGCTGTCATCCAGCGAATACCCGGTTTCCTCCAGCCAACGGTTCAGGCGCGTGACCTTGCCTTCGCGAAAGCACGGAATGTCGGTGCTGCGCCCGCTGTAGCGGCCATCAACCATCTCGCATTCGGTGGCAATCAGGGTTTCAACGCCCAGGCGCACGGCAATCGGCGCCGTCACGAAGCGGTTGGTCGCGGTGATGATCACCAGTTTGTCGCCGGCGTCCCGGTGTTTTTTCAGCAGTTCCAGCGCCTTCGGCAATACGATCGGCTCAATGCAGTCGCGCATGTAATCGTTGTGCCATTGCTCAAGCACGGCCATTTCGGTGCGGCCGAGGATCTCCAGGCAGAAGTTCAGGTACGCGGCGTTATCCAGTTTGCCGGCCAGGTAATCCTGATAAAACTCGTCGTTGCGAGCCTTGTACGCAATCGGGTCGAGGAAGCCGCGTTCACACAGATAGTCGCCCCAGGCGTGATCGCTGTCGCCGCCCAGAAGGGTGTTGTCCAAATCGAATAGAGCCAGGCGCATTGCAGTTACCCGCTGAAAAGTCAGTAAAAAGGCGACAAGAATACGGTCTTTTCACAAGAGTGCACATAAGGTAGGAAGCCTCGTTGCCGCCTTATCAACCTTTGTGGAACAATGCGGCGACATGCGTTTGCGAGGTTGTTGCCGTGATCGACCCCGATGGTTTCCGCCCCAATGTCGGGATCATTCTGACGAATGACGCCGGCCAGGTGCTATGGGCTCGCCGTATCAATCAAGATGCCTGGCAGTTTCCGCAAGGGGGAATCAACCCTGAAGAGACGCCGGAAGACGCCTTGTACCGCGAGCTGAACGAAGAAGTTGGCCTGGAACGTGAAGATGTTGAAATACTGGCCTGTACCCGGGGCTGGTTACGCTATCGTTTGCCGCAACGTCTGGTGCGTACGCACAGCCAACCGCTGTGCATCGGCCAGAAACAGAAATGGTTTCTCCTGCGCCTGATCTCCAACGAGCAGCGGGTGCGGATGGATTTGACCGGTAAACCGGAGTTCGATGGCTGGCGCTGGGTCAGCTATTGGTATCCGTTGGGCCAGGTGGTGACATTCAAGCGCGAGGTGTATCGCCGCGCCCTCAAAGAGCTTGCCCCGCGCCTTTTAGCGCGCGACTGACGACGGAGTTCGACCCCGAGCCATGCTCAATACGCTGCGCAAGATCGTCCAGGAAGTTAACTCCGCCAAGGATCTCAAGGCGGCGTTGGGGATTATTGTGTTGCGCGTCAAAGAGGCCATGGGCAGCCAGGTCTGCTCGGTCTACCTGCTTGATCCCGAGACCAACCGCTTCGTCCTGATGGCCACCGAGGGCTTGAACAAGCGCTCGATCGGCAAGGTCAGCATGGCACCCAACGAAGGTCTGGTCGGTCTGGTCGGCACGCGTGAAGAACCCCTGAACCTCGAAAACGCTGCGGATCACCCGCGCTACCGTTACTTCGCCGAAACCGGTGAAGAACGTTACGCCTCGTTCCTCGGTGCACCGATCATTCACCACCGCCGCGTCGTCGGCGTGTTGGTTATCCAACAAAAAGAACGCCGCCAGTTCGACGAAGGTGAAGAAGCCTTCCTCGTGACCATGAGCGCACAGCTTGCAGGCGTTATCGCCCACGCCGAAGCCACCGGTTCGATCCGTGGTCTGGGCCGTCAGGGCAAAGGCATTCAGGAAGCCAAGTTCGTCGGCGTGCCGGGTTCGCCGGGGGCCGCAGTCGGTACTGCGGTGGTCATGCTGCCGCCGGCCGATCTCGACGTGGTGCCAGACAAGACCATCACCGACATCAATGCCGAACTGGCACTGTTCAAGACCGCCATCGAAGGCGTGCGCGCCGACATGCGCGCGTTGTCCGCCAAACTCGCGACCCAACTGCGCCCGGAAGAGCGCGCACTGTTCGACGTCTACCTGATGATGCTCGACGATGCCTCGCTGGGCAGCGAAATCACCACCGTGATCAAGACTGGCCAGTGGGCGCAGGGCGCGCTGCGTCAGGTGGTCACTGAGCACGTCAACCGTTTCGAACTGATGGACGACGCCTACCTGCGTGAGCGTGCGTCGGACGTCAAAGACCTCGGTCGCCGCCTGCTCGCCTACTTGCAGGAAGAGCGCCAGCAGAACCTGGTCTATCCGGAAAAAACCATTCTGGTCAGCGAAGAGCTGACGCCGGCGATGCTCGGCGAGGTGCCGGAAGGCACGCTGGTCGGTCTGGTTTCGGTACTCGGCTCGGGTAACTCGCACGTCGCGATTCTCGCCCGGGCCATGGGCATTCCGACGGTGATGGGTCTGGTCGACCTGCCGTACGCCAAGGTCGACGGCATCGAAATGATCGTCGATGGCACACGCGGCGAGGTCTACACCAACCCGAGCGAAGTGCTGCGCAAGCAGTTCGCCGAAGTCGTCGAAGAAGAGAAACAACTGGCGCTGGGCCTCGACACCCTGCGCGACCTACCGTGCGTGACCCTCGATGGCCACCGCATGCCGCTGTGGGTCAACACCGGCCTGCTGGCCGATGTGGCGCGGGCGCAGAAGCGTGGCGCCGAAGGTGTCGGCCTGTACCGCACCGAAGTGCCGTTCATGATCAACCAGCGCTTCCCGAGCGAGAAGGAACAACTGGCGATCTACCGCGAGCAACTCGCCGCGTTCCACCCGCAACCGGTGACCATGCGCAGCCTCGACATCGGCGGTGACAAGTCGCTGTCGTACTTCCCGATCAAGGAAGACAACCCGTTCCTCGGCTGGCGCGGCATTCGTGTGACTCTCGACCACCCTGAAATCTTCCTGGTGCAGACCCGCGCGATGCTCAAGGCCAGCGAAGGCCTGAACAACCTGCGGATTCTGCTGCCGATGATCTCCGGCACCCACGAACTCGAAGAAGCCCTGCACCTGATCCACCGGGCCTGGGGTGAAGTGCGCGACGAAGGCACCGACGTGCCGATGCCGCCGATCGGCGTGATGATCGAGATCCCGGCAGCGGTGTACCAGACCAAGGAGCTGGCGCGGATGGTCGACTTCCTGTCCGTCGGTTCCAACGACTTGACCCAGTATTTGCTGGCGGTCGACCGTAACAACCCGCGTGTGGCCGATCTCTACGACTACCTGCATCCGGCGGTGCTGCAAGCCCTGCAAACCGTGGTACGCGATGCCCATGCCGAAGGTAAACCGGTGAGTATCTGCGGCGAAATGGCCGGTGATCCGGCGGCGGCAGTGCTGTTGATGGCGATGGGTTTTGACAGTTTGTCGATGAACGCCACCAACTTGCCGAAGGTGAAGTGGATGCTGCGTCAGGTCAATCTGAGCAAGGCTCAGGAATTGCTGGCGGAGCTGATGACCATCGACAATCCGCAAGTTATCCACAGCTCGCTGCAATTGGCGCTGAAGAACCTTGGGTTGTCGAAGATGCATCCGCCGGCGGTGGTCAAGGCCCTCTGAATCAAAAGCCCCTCATCGGAACGCCGCCCGCCTAACCCTCTCCCAGAGGGAGAGGGGACTGATCCGGGGATGCTGTGGACTTACGCCGACCTGAAAGGGCTGTGCTGAATCCATAATCGAAGCGCCCCGACCTGATAGTGCTGTGCCGAATCCATAATCGACTCGGTCTTTCAGGTCGGTGTATGGCGCAAGACACCTCGGTCGGCCCCCTCTCCCTCCGGGAGAGGGCTGGGGTGAGGGTCAGCTCTTAGACACAAACCTCAACTTCCCCAAGATGCCCGCCATACGGCCCAAAACTCCGCTCCACCATCCGCCGAGTCCCGTCCGCCTGAACGATCAACGCCGTACTCGCCCGCGTCCCATAACTCTGACTGGCAATAAACACACTCGACAACAAAGTCTCAGTCGCCAACCCCACCCCTGTATCCGGCAGCTCAGCCGACGGCGCAACCTGCGCATCACTCAACAACCCCAACAACCGCGCAGGCGTCGGATCATCCAGCACTGCACCTAACGCTGCCTTGGCCTTGAGCAACTTCGGCCACGGCGTATCCAGCCCGGCATTGGATAATCCGTAAACCCCCGATCCCAGCATCACCGGTTCCGACATCCGCGCATTGAAATGCCACAGCTCATGACTATTACCGAGCAGCAGATTAAACCCGGCATATTCCGCCGCACGCCCGACCACTTCGCTCAAATAATCATCAATCGACGCATCGCCGGTCAGAAACCGCGCCACCAACTCACCCCGCGACTTACGCGCTGGCGCCTGCTGCGGATCGCGGATATTGGTCAGCGCGGCAAAGCGCCCGTTGGCGCCAATCCCCAGCCAACTCCCGCCGGCCTCAAGATCACGTCCGGCATGCACATGCGGCGCCTCTGGCCATGGCGCCAGTGGCAGGCTTGGCCGGGCGTAGAACTCGTCACGGTTGGCCGCGACGATCAGCGGCTGGGCATGGCCCGGGCGCCAGGCGAAAACAATCAGGCACATAAGGTGGTCCTTGTGTGTTTTTTGCTCACTCTACGCATCCGGCGTCCGTGCATCCATCGCCAGTGGAGCCAAAGGGTGTGCATCCGTTACCATGCCGCTCCGGTTTTGCGGATGCGGTCTGGGGAGACGGTCATGGAATTTCTGCTCTATCTGGCGCTGGGCGCCTGTGCGGGCGTGCTGGCCGGGCTGTTCGGGGTTGGCGGCGGGATCATCATCGTGCCGGTGCTGGTGTTCAGTTTCACCTTGCAGGGCTTCGATCAGTCGATCCTCACGCATCTGGCGGTCGGCACTTCGCTGGCGACGATCATCTTCACCTCGGTCAACGCCGTGCGTGAGCATCACCGTCGAGGCGCAGTGCGCTGGCCGATCTTCATGTGGATGGCCGTCGGCATTCTGTTGGGGGCCGGTTTTGGCGCGCTGACCGCTGAAGCGATTTCTGGCCCGCACCTGCAAAAGATCATCGGCGTGTTTGCCTTGATCATCTCGGTGCAACTGGCGCTGGACATCAAACCCAAGGCCAGCCGAACGGTGCCGGGTAAACTCGGTCTGACCGTGGCCGGCAGTGTGATCGGCTGGGCCTCGGCGATTTTTGGCGTGGGCGGCGGTTCGCTGACCGTGCCGTTCCTGACCTGGTGCAGCGTGCCGATGCAGCAAGCCGTGGCAACCTCATCGGCCTGTGGTCTGCCGATCGCCCTGGTCAGTGCATTAAGTTTCATGATTCTGGGGTGGCACGATCCGTTGTTGCCACCGCATAGTCTCGGTTTTGTTTATTTACCGGCGCTGCTGGGCATCGCCCTGACCAGCATGGTCTTCGCCCGCATCGGCGCGCGTTTGGCACATCGGTTGTCGCCGCGCTTGCTGAAACGGCTGTTCGCCGCTTTGCTGTTCAGCGTGGGTCTGAGCTTCTTGCTTTAACCACTTCGCAATCCTGGCTTAATCCTGTGGTGGCAGCGTCGCCCGGGAATTTTGGTTTCAACTCTAACGAGGAGTCGCAATGCTGCCTTACCCGCAGATCGACCCGGTGGCCCTGGCCATCGGTCCGCTGAAAATCCACTGGTACGGTCTCATGTACCTCGTCGGCATCGGCGGTGCGTGGCTGCTGGCGTCGCGCCGGCTCAACCGTTTCGACCCGACCTGGACCAAGGAGAAACTCTCCGACATGGTCTTCTGGATGTCGATGGGCGTGATCGTCGGCGGACGTCTGGGTTACGTGCTGTTCTACGATCTGAGTGCCTACCTGGCCAACCCGACGCTGATTTTCGAAGTGTGGAAGGGCGGCATGTCGTTCCACGGCGGTTTCATCGGCGTGATGCTCGCAGCCTTGTGGTTCGGCAAGCGTAACGGCAAGTCGTTCTTCCAGTTGATGGACTTCGTCGCACCAATGGTGCCGATCGGCCTGGGTGCTGGGCGCATCGGTAACTTCATCAACGCCGAGTTGTGGGGTAAGGCCACCGACGTGCCATGGGCGATGGTCTTCCCGCCGTTCAGCGATCCGGCGCAACTGCCGCGTCACCCGTCGCAGTTGTACCAATTCGCGCTTGAAGGCGTGGCGCTGTTCCTGATCTTGTGGATTTTCTCGCGCAAACCGCGTCCGACCATGGCCGTTTCCGGCATGTTCGCGCTGTTCTACGGCATCTTCCGGTTCATCGTCGAGTTCGTCCGCGTCCCGGATGCGCAACTGGGCTATCTGGCCTGGAACTGGCTGACCATGGGCCAGGTGCTCTGCGTACCGATGATCGTCGGCGGGCTGTTCCTGATCTGGCTGGCCTATCGTCGCGCACCGGCAGCACCGCTCGCGCCGACGGCTTAAACTACGAACCCCGGCGCGCGACGCCGGGGCTCAAAGGACACAGGTAACTCATGAAGCAATATCTCGAACTGGTCTCGCACGTCATTCAGAACGGCACCAAACAGGCCAACCGCACCGGCATCAACACCATCAGTTTCCCGGGTGCGATGCTGCGTTTCGATCTGCAGGAAGGTTTTCCGGCGATCACCACGCGCAAAATGGCCTTCAAATCGGCCATCGGCGAGATGTGCGGTTTTCTCCGTGGCGTGAACAATGCCGCTGAATTCCGGGCGCTGGGCTGCAAGGTCTGGGACCAGAACGCCAACGAAAACGCGCAGTGGCTGGCCAACCCGTTCCGTCAGGGCGACGACGACCTCGGCGAAATCTACGGCGTGCAATGGCGCAAATGGCCGGCGTACAAGCAGATCCCGCTGAGCAACACCGCTGCCATCGAACAAACCTTGAGCAACGGCTACAAGCAGATCGCTCAGGGCGAAGAAGACGGCCAGGCCTACGTGGTGTTGTACAAAGCCATCGACCAGGTGCGTCAGTGCGTCGACACGATCATCAACGATCCGGGCAGCCGCCGCATCCTGTTCCACGGCTGGAACGTCGCTCAGCTGGATGAAATGGCCCTGCCGCCGTGCCACCTGCTGTACCAGTTCCACCCGAACGTCGAGACCAAAGAGATCTCCCTGACCCTGTATATCCGCTCCAACGACTTGGGTCTGGGCACGCCGTTCAACCTCACCGAAGGCGCCGCGCTGCTGAGCCTGATTGGTCGCCTGACTGGCTACACGCCGCGCTGGTTCACCTATTTCATCGGTGATGCGCACGTCTACGAGAACCACCTGGACATGCTCAACGAACAGCTCAAGCGCGAGCCGTTCGCCATGCCGAAGCTGAAAATTTCGGATCGTGTGCCGGAGTTTGCCAAGACCGGTGTTTATCAGCCAGAGTGGCTGGAGCTGGTCGAGCCGAGCGATTTCTCGCTGGAAGGCTACGAACACCACGCGCCAATGACCGC
Source organism: Pseudomonas sp. 29 (assembly GCF_002754355.1). NCBI lineage: Bacteria > Pseudomonadati > Pseudomonadota > Gammaproteobacteria > Pseudomonadales > Pseudomonadaceae > Pseudomonas > Pseudomonas sp. 29. The sequence continues at coordinate 2,517,178 of NZ_PEEY01000001.1, read as the reverse complement.
GCCGATGGCGGTCTAAGCCGTTGCATAAAACCCCTGTGGGAGCGAGCCTGCTCGCGAAGAGGGCGTGTCAGTCATAGAGATGTCGACTGATATACCGCTTTCGCGAGCAGGCTCGCTCCCACATTTGGTTTTGCGTGAGTCTTAATGGCCGTGGCTGCGGCCTACGTGGGAATGCTCAACCTCCGTCGCGACAACCCCGCCACTCACTTCCAGCCGCTGCAAAATCCCGCATTGATCGGCCATCGGCCCTTCTCCACAACGTTGGCGCAGGTCGAGCAGTTGCGTCTGCAACGCCAACAAGCCATCAATCCGCGCCTTCACATGTTGGATGTGCTCGTCGATCAGCGTATTCACGCTTTCACACTGATCCTGCGGGCTATCACGCATGGCCAGCAGGCTGCGGATTTCTTCGAGGGTCATGTCGAGGGTGCGGCAGTTGCGGATAAAGGTCAGGCGTTCGGCGTGCGCCTGGGTGTAAACGCGGTAGTTGCCGTCGCTGCGAGCCGGTTCCGGCAGCAGGTTTTCGCGCTCGTAGTAGCGGATGGTTTCCACGGCGCAGTCGGTGAGTTTGGCCAGTTCTCCAATCTTCATGACGACAATCTCCAAAAGGGTGCTTGACCCTATAGTGGCTACAGGGTCTTTACTTGGCAACAGGCACCTTCATGGACGCGACCAATGAGCGATTCCCAGCACACCCACAAGCCCGGCGACGGACACGATCACAGTCATAAATTGCAGCCTGTGCATAAACATTCACAGGGTGGCGATTCTTGCTGCGGGTCGAAAGTCGCTGCGCCGGCACCGGTTCATGCGCACGAAGACGACTGCTGCTCGTCGAACGCTGCTGCGCCTGCGCTGGTTCAATTGAGCGAGAAGACCAGCGCCGATGCGCGGCTGAGCAGCTTTCGCATCGAGGCGATGGACTGCCCGACCGAGCAGACGCTGATCCAGAACAAGCTCGGCAAACTCGCCGGCGTGCAGCAACTGGAATTCAACCTGATCAATCGCGTACTAGGCGTGACCCACAATCTGCGGGGCACCGAACCGATCACCGAAGCGATCAAATCCCTCGGCATGCACGCCGAGCCCCTGGAGGCGGGCGTCGAAGCACCGGCCCCGGCGCCAGTGAAAAAGCACTGGTGGCCCCTGGCGCTGTCCGGTGTCGGCGCCCTCGCTGCCGAAGTCATCCACTTCACCAACGCCGCGCCCACCTGGGTGGTGGCGATCATCGCGCTGATCTCGATCCTCAGCGGTGGCCTCACCACTTATAAAAAGGGCTGGATCGCCCTGAAGAACCGCAACCTCAACATCAACGCGCTAATGAGCATCGCCGTCACCGGTGCCATCCTCATCGGCCAGTGGCCGGAAGCGGCGATGGTGATGTTCCTGTTCACCGTCGCCGAGTTGATCGAAGCGCGCTCGCTGGACCGTGCGCGCAACGCGATCAGTGGTCTGATGCAGATGACGCCGGAGCAAGCCACGGTGTTGCAGGCTGACGGTTCGTGGATTGAGCAGGACGTGAAGAGCGTCGAGCTCGGCGCCCGCGTGCGAGTGAAACCCGGCGAGCGCATCGCGCTGGACGGTGAAGTGGTCAGCGGCAGTTCGACCATCGACCAGGCGCCGATCACCGGTGAGAGCCTGCCGGTGGAGAAAACTGTCGGCGATAAAGTCTTCGCCGGCACCATCAACCAGGCCGGTTCGCTGGAATACGCGGTGACCGCAGCGGCGAACAACTCGACTCTTGCGCGGATCATCCACGCCGTCGAGCAGGCCCAAGGCGCGCGTGCGCCGACCCAGCGCTTCGTCGATCAGTTCTCGAAAATCTACACGCCCGTGGTGTTCGTATTTGCCTTGGCCGTGGCGATCATTCCGCCGCTGTTCATGGGCGCTGTGTGGTTTGACTGGATCTACCGTGCGCTGGTGTTGCTGGTGGTCGCGTGCCCATGTGCATTGGTGATTTCGACCCCGGTGACCATTGTCAGCGGCCTTGCGGCAGCTGCGCGCAAAGGCATTCTGGTCAAGGGCGGCGTGTACCTGGAGGGCGGCTTCAAACTGGATTATCTGGCGCTGGATAAAACCGGGACGATCACCCACGGCAAACCGGTGCAGACCGATTACCTGTCGCTCGATCCAACCGCCGATGCCACCGCACCGGCAATTGCCGCTGCCTTGGCCGGTCGCTCCGATCACCCGGTGTCGCTGGCCATCGCCAACGCTGCTGTGGATAAAAACTTCGCCGCGCTGATTGTGGATAACTTCGAAGCGCTGGGCGGGCGGGGCGTCAAAGGCGACATCAACGGCCAGACCTACCACTTGGGCAACCATCGTCTGGTCGAAGAACTCGGCCTGTGCTCGCCGGCGCTGGAAGAAAAACTCTTCGCGCTGGAGAAACAGGGCAAATCCGTGGTGTTGCTGCTCGACAGCTCCGGCCCGTTGGCACTGTTCGCTGTGGCCGACACCGTCAAGGAAACCAGCCGCGAAGCGATCCGCCAATTGCATGAACTCGGGGTGAAAACCCTGATGCTCACCGGCGACAACGTCCACACCGCCCAAGCGATTGCCGCACAGGTCGGGATCGACGAAGCGCGTGGCGACTTGCTGCCGACCGACAAGCTGCAAGCCATCGAAGAGCTTTATGCACAGGGCCGCCGAGTCGGCATGGTCGGCGACGGCATCAACGACGCGCCGGCACTGGCCCGCGCCGAGATTGGTTTTGCCATGGCCGCGGCCGGTACCGACACCGCGATTGAAACCGCCGATGTCGCCCTGATGGACGACGATCTGCGCAAGATTCCGGCATTCATCAGCCTGTCGCGCAATACCGCAAGCATCCTGAAACAGAACATTGCGTTGGCACTGGTGATCAAGGCTATCTTTCTTGGGGTAACCTTCGCCGGGCTCGCCACCATGTGGATGGCGGTGTTCGCCGACATGGGCGTAAGCCTGTTGGTGGTGTTCAACGGTTTGCGCCTGCTGCGCAAATAGATGAGGAAAGGTTGTGCTGAGTGCCGAGCTGAAAGCGTTTTACATGGTCGCCCGCCTGGGCAGCATCACGCTGGCGGCGAAAAAACTCGGCCTCAGCCAACCGACCGTGACCACGCAGATCCGCAATCTGGAAAGTCAGTATTCGGTGGAGTTGTTCTACCGTGGCGGCCGGCGTCTGAGCGTCAGCGACGAAGGTGCGCGGTTGCTGCCGATGGTCAAGACGCTGTTGCAGCAGGAGGCCGACATCGAGTTCTTTCTGCGCAACAGCGGTCAGGTGCAGGGTACTTTGCGCATTGCCGCGACGGCGCCGTATTACATCCTCGATCTGGTGAAGACCTTCCGCGAGCGCTTGCCGCAGGTGGAAGTGTCGGTGGAAATCGGTAACTCGCAGCAGGTGCTCGAAGCGCTGGAGGATTACCGAGTGGACGTCGCCGCTTCGTCACAGTTGCTCGACGATGCGCGATTGATTCGCCGGGTGCTCGGCACTGATCCACTGGTACTGGCGGTGCATCGCAACCATCCGCTGGCGGCCCATGATCATGTGACATTGGGCGCACTGGCCGGGCATACCTTGTTGATGCGCGAAACCGGGTCAACGACGCGGCGGCTGACTGAAGAGTTGCTGGCCAGCGCCGGGGTGAGTTTCGGTCCGTTGCTGGAGATTGGCAGCCGTGAGTCGATCCGTGAGGCGGTGTTGCGCAATATCGGCATCAGCATCATTGCCCGGCAGGAAGTGCCGCATGACCCGCAGTTGCGCGTGTTGACGATCGAGAATGCGCCGCAGATTCCTGAATATCTGTATTGCCTGAAGGAGAGGAAGGGCGCGCGGTTGCCGGCGGCGTTTCTCGGCCTGGCGCAGGAAATGTCTCCGGCCTGAGATGTTCAGTGCCTGCGCCGGCCTCTTCGCGAGCAAGCTCGCTCCCACATTGGATGCGTTCCCCCTGTGGGAGCGAGCTTGCTCGCGAAGGCGTCGGTTCAAACAACCCAAGACCTGAATCTTCTGAACCAAAATCCCCGAATACCACTATCACCAGTTTTTGCCTCACTGCCACATGACGGACGCATTACAACTCTAGGATTGGCCCCATCTGCTTGATGAGGTCTGTCCATGAATCCTGCCATCGCAACTGCCCTGACCAACCCCGGTGCGCCGATGAAAGTGCGCGGCGTACAGAAACGCTTCGGCGCGTTCACTGCGCTGGATAACGTCTCCCTCGACGTCGCCGCCGGTGAGCTGGTGTGCCTGCTCGGCCCGTCGGGCTGCGGCAAGACCACGTTGCTGCGCTGCATCGCCGGTCTGGAGAAGCAGGACAGTGGCGAGCTGTACCTCGGCGACCGCGACGTTTCGCACCTTGCCCCACAAGCCCGCGACTACGGGATTCTGTTCCAGTCCTATGCGCTGTTCCCCAATCTGACCGTCGAAGCGAACATTGCCTACGGCCTCGCTGGCAGCGGTCGTGATGAAGTACGCCGTCGCGTCGGGCAGATGCTCGAACTGGTCGGCCTCACTGGCAGCGAGAAAAAATTCCCCGGCCAATTGTCCGGCGGCCAGCAACAGCGCGTTGCTCTTGCTCGGGCCTTGGCACCAGCACCATCGCTGTTGTTGCTCGATGAACCGATGTCCGCCCTCGACGCCCGCGTCCGCGAGCATCTGTGCACCGAACTGCGCCAGCTGCAACGCAACCTCGGCATCACCACGCTGATGGTCACGCACAATCAGGACGAAGCCATGCTGATGGCCGACCGCATCGCCGTGATGAACAACGGCCGCGTCGAGCAGTACGCCACCCCGCAGGAAATCTACAACCGCCCGGCCACACCGGTCGTGGCCGAGTTCGTTGGTCAGGGCAACTGGCTGCCGTTCCAGCGCAGCAGCGACACTCACGCGCAGGTCGGCGGAATGAACCTGCGCCTCAGCGACGGCAGCATCCAGCGCGCCTCGGGCCGGTTGTTCTGCCGCCCGGAAGCGATCAACGTCAATCCGCCGGTGCACGAAGAAAACCTGTTCCCGGCCAAAGTCCGCGAGATCACCTTCCTCGGCAACCGCTGCCGCATGAGCTTCGAACTCGATCAACTGCCGGGCCACGCACTGCTCGCCGAACTCGCGCCGGAAGCCATGCCGCGCCTCGGCGCCCAGCAAATCATGGTCGCCTTGCCGCCGCGCAGCCTGCAGGTGTTTGCCTGATGAACAGCAATCTCGCGCTGCCGCTACCGCACAAGCAGGTGCGCCAGACTTCGAAAGCCGAGATCGGCGACCGCATTTTTGTCGTCGGCGGCAAAGTTGTCTTGTTGCTGTTGCTCGGCGTCGCGGTGTTGCTGCCGTTGCTGGCGATCTTCTGGCGCGGCTTCAGCAGTGAAGCCGGGCAGGGTGGTGGCTGGCTCGCGGCGAAGGAGTTGGTGACCAGCGAGAATTTCCACTGGCTGCTCGGCAACAGCCTGAAAGTTTCCCTCAGCGTCGCGGCCATCGTCGTACCGCTGGCCTACCTGTTTGCCTACGCGCTGCAACGCACGCTGATTCCGGCGAAAGGCATCTGGCGCGGGATTTCCCTGCTGCCGCTGATGGCGCCGTCGATGCTGCCGGGGATTGCGCTGGTCTATCTGTTCGGCAACCAAGGCATGTTGCGCGGGCTGCTCTCGGACAACATCTATGGATTCTGGGGGATTGTGCTGGGTGAGGTGATTTACACCTTCCCGCATGCGCTGATGATTCTGCTCTCGGCATTGTCGCTGGCCGATGCGCGCTTGTTCGATGCGGCGTCGAGCATGGGCGCCAGTCCCGCCAAGGCTTTCCGCAGCATCACCTGGCCGGCCACTCGCCAAGCGGTGTTTGCCGCGTTCTGTCTGGTGTTCACCCTGACCATCACCGATTTCGGCGTGCCGGTGGTGGTCGGTGGCGACTATCAAGTGCTGGCGCTGGAGGCCTACAAAGCCGTGGTCGGCCAACAGCAATTCGGTCGCGGCGCCTTGATCGGCATGGTGCTGTTGCTGCCGGCGCTGTTCAGCTTCGGCGTCGATGCCTGGCTGCGTCGTCGTCATGGTGATTCCATGAGCGGTCGCGCTCAGGTGTTCAAACCGGCGCCGTCGAAGTTGCGTGATGGCTGCTATCTGGCGATTGTTTTGCTGATCAGCGCCGCGTTGATTCTGGTGTTCGGCATGGCGGTGTTTTCCTCGCTGGTGAAGTTCTGGCCGTACAACCTGTCGCTGTCACTCAACCATTACCAGTTCAACGAAACCGCTGGCGGTGGCTGGCTGGCCTACAGCAACAGTTTGAAGATGGCTTTGGGCACGGCGTTGATCGGCAGCGTGCTGATTTTCACCGGCGCTTACCTGATGGAGAAAACCCGCACTCAGCGAGGCCTCAATCTGACCTTGCGCATGCTCAGTTTTGTGCCGATGGCGGTGCCAGGGCTGGTGCTCGGTCTGGGTTACGTCTTCTTCTTCAACCTCACGGGTAACCCTCTGCATGTGCTCTACGGGACGATGACGCTGCTGATCGTCTGCACGATTGCGCACTACCTGACCACCGCACAAATGACCGCGACCACCGCGCTGCGCCAACTCGATGCCGAGTTCGAAGCCGCCGCGCTGTCGCTCAAAGCGCCGCTGTACCGCCACTACCTGCGTGTCACTGTGCCGATCTGCCTGCCGGCGCTGCTCGACATCGTGCGCTACCTGTTCGTCTCGGCGATGACCACGGTTTCTGCTGCGATCTTCCTCTACAGCCCCGACACCATCCTTGCGGCGGTCGCGGTGCTGAATATGGATGACGCCGGCAACGTCGGCGGTGCGGCGGCGATGTCGACCCTGATTCTGTTCACCTCGGCGGGCGTGTCCTTGCTGCTGGCGTGGGCTTCGCGCGGCTTGCTGCGCCGTTCTCAAGCCTGGCGGCAAACCGCGCCCGGTCACTGATTCCAACCCCGTTCAACTCATTACAGGAAAACGATCATGTTCAAGCCTATGGCCCTGGCCGCTGCTGTGCTCGCTACTTTCAGCCTGAATGCCTTCGCGGCAAAAACCGAGTTGACGGTGTACACCGCCCTCGAGGCCGAGCAATTGAAGTCCTACAAAGAAGCCTTCGAAAAGGCCAACCCGGACGTCGAGATCAAGTGGGTGCGTGATTCCACCGGGATCATCACCGCCAAACTGCTCGCCGAAAAGGCCCGTCCGCAGGCTGATGCGGTGTGGGGCCTCGCGGCTTCCAGTCTGGCGATCCTCGATCAGCAAGGCATGTTGCAGAGCTACGCGCCAAAGGACCTCGGCAAGATCGGCGCGAACTACCGCGACGCTGCCAACCCGCCAGCGTGGGTCGGCATGGACGTCTGGGCCGCGACCATTTGCTTCAACACCGTCGAGGCCGAGAAGCAGGGCCTGAGCAAGCCCGTGAGCTGGCAGGACCTGACCAAACCTGAGTACAAGGGCAAGATCGTCATGCCCAACCCGGCGTCGTCCGGCACCGGTTTCCTCGACGTCAGCGCCTGGCTGCAAACCTTCGGCGAGAAGCAGGGCTGGGCCTACATGGACGGTCTGCACCAGAACATCGGCCAGTACGTTCACTCCGGTTCCAAGCCTTGCAAACTGGCAGCGGCGGGCGAATTCCCGATTGGTATTTCCTTTGAATACCCGGCAGTACAGCTCAAGCGTCAGGGCGCGCCGCTGGACATCATTCTGCCGAAGGAAGGTCTGGGTTGGGAGATCGAAGCGACGGCGGTGATCAAAGGTACGCCGCATGAAGAGGCAGCCAAGAAACTGGCTGACTTCTCAGCGAGTGCTGAGGCGATGGATCTGTACAAGGAGAACTTCGCTGTTCTTGCGCAGCCGGGGATCGCCAAGCCGCAGACCGAATTGCCGGCGGATTATGAGCAGCGTCTGATCAAGAACGACTTTGCCTGGGCGTCGAAGAATCGCGACGAGATCCTCACCGAGTGGCGCAAGCGTTATGACGGCAAGTCCGAGAAAGTGGTTGCCAAGTAAGATCTCCATCGACTGACAGGGCCCCTTCGCGAGCAGGCTCGCTCCCACATTGGATCTTCAGTGAACGCAAATGCTGTGGGCACTAAAAATCCCTGTGGGAGCGAGCCTGCTCGCGAAAGCGGTCTCTCATGCAGGACATCATCCAGATGACACAACACAAAGACCTGCTGATCGTCGGCGCCGGCATCCTTGGCCTGTCCCACGCCTACGCCGCCGCCAAACGCGGCCTCAAGGTCGCCGTTTTCGAACGCACCGCCACCCCCCTCGGCGCTTCGGTGCGCAACTTCGGTCAGGCCTTGGTCACCGGCCAACCGCCGGGCCCCATGCTCGAACTGGCCAAGGCCAGCCGCGAAATATGGGGCGACTGGGCGCAGCTCGCCGGTTTGCAAATCAAGCGCAACGGTTCCTATCTGTTCGCCCGCACTGAAGCCGAAGAACATCTGCTCGAAGCCTTCTGCAACGGTCGCGCCGTGGAACACGGTTACAACATCCAGTTGCTGCGCGGCGCTGCCTTGCGCGATCTGTATCACGGTCAGTTCAGCCACCACCGCGCCGCGTTGCACGGTATGGACGATCAACAGCTGTATTCGCGCGAAGCGATTCCGGCACTGATCGATTATCTGCGCCGCGACCTTGGTGTGGCGTTTCATTTCTCCACGCTGGTGCGCGACGTCGAACCGGGGCGTCTGCACAGCACTGTCGGCAGCTTTACGGCGAAGCAGATTATCGTCTGCTCGGGCCACGATTATCAGACTTTGCTGGCCGAGCCGATTGCCGCACTCGACCCGCAAATCTGCCGCCTGCAAATGCTCCGCGCCAAACCGCAGACCGAACTGAATCTGCAACACGCCTTGCTCACCGGCCTCAGCTGCGTGCATTACGGCGCCTTCGCCGATCTGCCGGAAGCGGCGGCGGTGCAGGCGCAAATCCTCCGTGAGCAACCGCACCTGCACGACAACGGCATCCACCTGTTGATCAGCCCGACGCCGTACGGCGAACTGATCATCGGCGACTCGCACCATTACGGCAGCGACCCTTCACCGTTCAACGCCGAGCAGGTGGATGACTGGATGCTCGAACTGGCCGAGCAGACGCTGGGCTGCAAGGTGCAAGTGGTCGAGCGCTGGCAGGGCGTCTATGGTTCCCGGGGGCCGGGGCCGTTCTCGTTCCTGCGCCCGGCAGCGGGGCTAAGTGTGGCGCTGATGCACACCGGCGTCGGCATGAGCGTCGGCCCGGCGTTGGCTGAGCGCAATATCGCGCAGTTGCTGGAGGAAGATTGATGACAGGTCACGAGCAAGTCGTCGCCCGGGTGTTCGGCTTGTATGAGCGCTTTGGCACTAGCGATTACATCGGCGAGCCGGTGTCGCAGATCGAGCACATGTCCCAGGCCGCTGAGCTGGCGATGGCCGAAGGCTTCGATGACGAAGTGGTGCTCGCGGCGTTCTTCCATGACATCGGCCATTTGTGTGCCGAGGGCGCGGAGAACATGGGCGGGTATGGCGTGGTCAGCCATGAACGGCTGGGTGCGGATTATTTGCGTGAGGCCGGGTTCAGTGAGCGTATGGCGCGGCTGGTGGAATATCACGTGCAGGCCAAGCGGTATCTGACGTTGCGTGAGCCGGGGTATTACGAACGCTTGAGTGAGGCGAGTCGGCGGACCCTGGAATATCAGGGCGGGGTGATGACCGAGGCTGAAGCGGATGCGTTTGCGCGGGATCCGTTGTGTGCGGTCAGTCTGCGGATGCGCCAGTGGGATGAGTTGGCCAAGGAGACGGCGGTGCCGGTTATTGATTTGGCGGTTCTCAAGCGCAAGGCTGAGGTTTTGTTGGCGGCTGAATGATTGCAACCCTCATCGGATCGCCGCCCGCCCAGCCCTCTCCCGGAGGGAGAGGGAGCCTACGGAGTTGTTCTCAGGTGATACATCGACCTGAAATATCCAGCCGAACTCAGGTTTTGAAAAGCCTGGAGATCTGCTCCCTTCCCCCTCTACCCCTTGGGGGAGAGGGCTGGGGTGGGTAAAGACCGGGTACATCCTTTACGTTTGAGACCGGGGACATGGTTTACAGGTATCAATCATGGTCAGGAGGTGCTGACCATGCCCTGGAAACAAGAGTCCCCAATGGATCAACGAGTGAAGTTAATTAGCGATTGGCTCAGCGGCAGCTACACCAAAAGCCAATTAAGCCGGCGGTATGGCGTCAGTCGTCCAACCATCGACAAGTGGCTGGAACGGTATGCAGCGTTGGGCGTGGATGGCTTGAAAGAGCAGTCGCGTAAGCCGCTGAATTGCCCTCACCAAACTTCCGATGAAATCATCGCCAAGTTGCTGGCCAAGAAAAACGAACATCCCGATCGGGGACCCAAGCAGATCATTGGTCGCCTGCGCGATTCCGATCCGCATATCCAATGGCCGGCGGCGAGTACCGCCGGGGAGTGGTTGAAGAAAGCTGGTTTGGTGGTGGCGCGACGGCCCTATCCCCCGCGTCCCCGTGCTCCAACACATTTGCGTCCGGTCGACGCGCCCAACCAGACTTGGTGTGCTGATTACAAAGGGCAGTTCAAAATGCAGGACGGTAATTGGTGCTATCCGCTGACCATTACCGATCAGATGAGCCGCTTTTTATTCGTCTGTCGCGCTTTGCCCAGTACGCACGGAGCGCCGACGCGGGAAGGCTTCGAGTGGGCTTTTCGAGAATATGGGCTGCCGGATGTGATCCGCACTGATAATGGCGCTCCTTTTGCGTCGACAGGTCTGGCGCGACTTTCGAAGTTATCGGTTTGGTTCATCAGGCTCGGAATCCATGTCGAAACGACTACACCTGGCCGTCCCGACCAAAATGGTCGACATGAACGGATGCATCGAACGCTAAAGGCAGCAGTGCCACCGGCGGAAAACCTGGTGCGCCAGCAGCTGGCTTTTCAGGATTTCATCCAAGACTTCAACCACCACCGACCGCACACCGCGCTGGGCATGAAACCGCCGGCATCTGTCTATCGCCCGTCGATACGCGCTTATCCCGGTTACTTGCCTGCGCTTGAATACGGTTCCGATGTTGAAGTACGTAAGGTTCGGTCAAATGGGGAAATTAAATGGAAAGGACAGCTGATTTTTCTAGGAGAGGCTCTAATTGGAGAGGACATCGCGTTGAAGGAAGTGGCTGGTGACGCTTGGGAACTGTACCTTTGCAGCCACTGTTTAGGCAGGCTTGAAAGAGGCGCCAAACGCGTTTCAAGCCTGTAAAGGTGTAAACGATGTCCCCGGTCTAATTTGTAAAGGATGTACCGGTCTCTACAGTGAGGGGGTAGCGATCTAAAGCTCAAGCACCCGATCAACCAACGCCTCAATCTGCTCCTGCCGTTCCGCTTGATTCAATTTCGCCTGCGGATTGAGCGACGACCACTGCGGATGCGCCCGCGCCTTGCTCAATGCCTCCGGCAACTTGCCCTCTCGCCAGGTCTTGTCCTGCGGTGTCGCCACCTGAACCGCATCCATCGCCGCATGCCCACGCTGATCCAGCGCCAACACCAACTGCCGCTGACGCAACGCCAGCAGCCGCAACACCCCGTCATCCACCGTCAGCTCACGCTGCCCTTTGATCTTGCCCAGCAAGCGACTGCCATAACTACGCGCCGTCTGCAGCGCACCACCGGCAATCGCCCCAGCCAACGCCGCAGCGCCGAGGGTAATCCCGCCAACCAGCAAATCCACACCAGCCCCCGCCGCCGCACCGGCAGCAATGCCGCCACCCACGCGCACGCCGAGTTGCTTTAAGGTCTCAGGGTTGAACAAATCATCGCCCCAGCGCCCATCCAGCAGCGGCAAATCACTCGCCGCCGCATCTTGCGGGCGGAACGCATACAGCTTGAGCAACGCCTCAACACACTTCTGCTCACGCTGGCGCACAGCTTTGCGCAGTTCACTGATCGCCTGCTGCTCCTGCTCAGCGTCGCTGACCACACTGCGCCGGCACGCGGCGCAGTCGATCAACAATTCAGCAATCAATCGCGCCGCACTTTGCTGACGCGCGAGGCGCTGAGCCTGTTGATCGGCAATCAACCGCTCCAATTGTGGCCGAGCATTCTCCAGCAACAACGCGAGACTTTCGTACAGCCGCCGCTCGCCATCTTCCGGCGGCGCCACGCTGTCGAAACGCACCAGCGCATGCAGCCCAAGCCGCGCCAGCGCCTCGCGCCAATCTGGTTCGCGATGGTTGGCGCTGCTGACGAAATTCAGCACTGGCAGCAGCGGTTTGCCGCAACTGGCGAGCACTTCCAGTTCATCGCGGTACTTGGCCAGCACCGGTTCGCGGGCATCGATCACATACAAACCGGCGTCGGAGGCGAGCAGTTGCCGTAGCACTTTTGCCTCCTGCTCGAAACGCTGGCGCGCTTCGCTGCCGTCGAGAAACCGCGCCAGCCGCGCCGGGCCATCGAGGCGTTCGCCGGGCCGCTCCAGGCGTTCGAGGAAGTCGAGCAGGGCGATGGCATCTTCCAGCCCTGGCGTGTCGTAGAGATCGAGCAACGGCTCGCCGTCCACCGACAACCGCGCACCTTCGACATGCCGCGTGGTACTCGGGCGATGGGAGACTTCGCCGAAGCCGACATCGCGGGTCAGCGTGCGTAGCAGCGAGGTTTTGCCGACGTTGGTGTGGCCGACCACCGCGAGTTTCAGCGGCGCTTTCCAGGTATCAGTCATGGCCAGTCTCCAGCCAGTTCAACGGTGCGCAATCGGCAAACTGCAGATCCAGCTGTTGCAGCGCGATGTGCCAGTCGCCGAGGCGCTCGGCATCCAGTGCTTCGCCCGGTGGCGCTTGCAGCAGCCACACGCGAGTCTCGCCCGCGCTGCGCGCCAGTTCAGCGATCAAGGCGAGGCTGCCGCGATCCGGCGAGCGCCGTGGGTCGCAGGCAATCGCCAGACGTGCCGGCGGGAAGCGGCTGAGTTGTTCGAGGAGTTTATGGCGCGATTCGCGACTGTCGAGGATGCCGGCGTTGCTGACATTCTTTGGCAGCGCGGGTGGCCATGGGCGTTGTTCATCGAGTTCGATGGCGACCAATAAGGCACCTTCGCTGGCGAGTCCGCCGACGCTGCTTTCGACGCGGTGCAGTTGCGCAGGCTCCGGATCGTTGACGCCGAGGCGTTCGCTGGTCGGCATCAGACGTTCACGCAACTGCGCGTAGCCGGGCAGGTTCAGCTCCAGACGCAAGCGATCCCGACCACGCTTCCAGCGCCAACGGCAGAACAGCATCAGCAGCAGACGGGGTAGCACGCCATAGATCAGCACCGCGCCGACCAGCCATATCGCCCACATCTGGCGAACCAGGACGCTGTTGTAATCGGTGTCCAGCGTCACGCGAATCATGTCCACGCTCGGCGCACTCCAGCCCAGCGCATGGGGAATCACCGTCAACGCATCAGTCAGTGCCGCGAAGAAGTCTGCGCCCAGCAGCGTGCTTTCCCAGATGAAGTCATATTGCCGAGTGGCCATCATCAATATCAGCATGCTTAGCGCGCTGAACATGATCAGCAGCCACAGGCCATTGACCAGCGTGCCAATCGCCCAGCGATTGAGTTTGTGGCGTTGCAGCAAGACCAGTAATGCGGGGGGTAATTGCGCGGCCTTGGCGTCCCGGGCAAATTTTTCGCTGAGCCACAGCCACAGGCGGCCGAGCGCTGCTCCGTGTTCGCCAGCGAAAAGCAGGCCCAGCGCCCAGCTCAGCAGGAGGATCAGATTGACCCCGAGCAAGGTGCCCAGCGCCCAGAAAATATTGACCGCTCGTGTGCCGTCGCCGAGCGCAGAAAATGCCATGCCTGCGCCAGTGACGCAGGCCAGTAGCGCCATCAGCACCAGCGCCAGACGCGCACCTTGCAGCCAGTGTTTGAGGGCAGCCGTCAGCCCGTCACGCTCGGCCAGCCATAAAGCCCGGCGCTGAATGCGGCTCGGCAGATCGCCGCCGGCCGTGCGCGCCAGTCGGTTGGCTTCCAGATCGTCCAAGGGGCCTGCGTGTTCTTCGCGCAGGCGCACGGTCTCGGTCAGCCAGAGGTTTTGCAGTGGAGTCAGTTCAGTCACGCGGCGTCCCGTCGCTTAAATGAGCGCTGAGCATAACCGCTGTGGCGCTTATCGGGGTAAGCGCGGCTCTGGTATCCTCGCCGGCATGACTAAATCACTCCCCCTCAGCCTGATCGCAGCCCTCGGTGAAAACCGCGTGATCGGCGTCGACAACAGCATGCCCTGGCACCTGCCGGGGGACTTCAAATACTTCAAGGCCACCACCTTGGGCAAGCCGATCATCATGGGTCGCAAGACCTGGGATTCGCTCGGCCGGCCATTGCCGGGGCGCTTGAACATCGTGGTCAGCCGTCAGGCCAATCTGGTGCTCGAAGGTGCGGAAGTTTATCCGTCGCTGGAAGCTGCTGTGGTTCGCGCCGAGGAATGGGCGAAGGAGCAGGGCGTCGATGAGCTGATGCTGATTGGCGGCGCGCAGTTGTACGCGCAAGGGCTGGCGCAGGCGGATCGTCTGTATCTGACTCGCGTGGCGTTGAGCCCTGAAGGGGATGCGTGGTTTCCAGAGTTTGATTTGGAGCAGTGGAAACTGGTCTCGAATGTGCCGAATCCGGCTGAGGGCGACAAACCTGCGTACAGCTTTGAGGTTTGGGAGAAAGCCTAAGAGCTTCGTCGGAACGCCGCCCGGAGCAAGCTCGCTCCCACAGGGGAAACGCATTCCTATGTGGGAGCGAGCCTGCTCGCGAAGAGGCCAGATCAGGCAAAGATGAGCTTAAGCCTGAGCCAGCTCCGCATGCTCATCCGCATCCAGCAATTCTTTATCAGTCTGCTGCATCACCTGACTGGTAATCGCCCCAGCGGTAATCGAGCCACTCACGTTCAACGCCGTGCGGCCCATGTCGATCAGCGGCTCAACCGAAATCAGCAACGCCACCAGTGACACCGGCAAGCCCATCGCCGGCAGCACGATCAGCGCCGCGAACGTCGCACCGCCACCCACACCGGCCACACCCGCCGAACTCAACGTCACAATCGCCACCAGCGTCGCGATCCACAGTGGATCCAGCGGATTGATGCCTACGGTTGGCGCAACCATCACCGCCAACATCGCCGGGTACAGACCCGCGCAACCGTTCTGGCCGATGGTCGCACCGAACGAAGCAGCAAAACTCGCCACCGATTGTGGAATGCCCAGACGACGGGTCTGCGCTTCAATGCTCAGCGGAATGCTCGCGGCGCTGGAACGGCTGGTGAACGCGAACGTCAGCACCGGCCAGATCTTGCGGAAGAAGCGCAGCGGGTTGATACCCGCCGCCGAAACCAGCAAACCGTGCACGACGAACATCAGGCCCAGACCGAGGTACGACACCACCACAAAACTGCCGAGTTTGATGATGTCTTGCAGGTTGGAACCGGCGACCACTTTGGTCATCAGCGCCAGCACGCCGTATGGGGTCAGTTTCATCACCAGACGCACCAGGCGCATCACCCAGGCTTGCAGGGTGTCGATGGCGTTGATCACTTTCTGACCTTTCTCGACGTCATCCTTGAGCAGTTGCAGCGCTGCGACCCCGAGGAACGCGGCGAAAATCACCACGCTGATGATCGAGGTTGGCTTGGCCCGCGCCAGATCGGCAAACGGGTTTTGCGGGATGAACGACAGCAGCAGTTGCGGCACATTCAGATCGGCGACCTTGCCGGCGTAGTCGGTCTGAATGGTTTGCAGACGGGCCATTTCCTGGGTGCCGGCGACCAGACCTTCAGCGGTGAGGCCGAACAGGTTGGTCAGTCCGATGCCGATCAGCGCCGCGATCGCAGTGGTGAACAGCAGGGTGCCGATGGTCAGGAAGCTGATCTTACCCAGCGACGAAGCATTGTGCAGGCGTGCCACGGCGCTGAGGATCGAGGCGAACACCAACGGGATGACGATCATTTGCAGCAACTGCACGTAGCCGTTGCCGACCAGATCGAACCAGCCGATCGATGCTTTCAGCACCGGGTTGCCGGCACCGTAAACGGCGTGCAGGGCCACGCCGAACGCAACACCCAGCACCAGCGCGAGCAGGACTTTTTTCGCCAGGCTCCACGTGGTGTGGCGGGTTTGTGCCAGACCGAAAAGCAGGGCGAGGAACACCAGCAGGTTGAGAATCAACGGTAGATTCATGAGATCTCCAGGAAAGACTGTGCCAACAGCCTTCCGGGGCTGCTGCGAACCGGCAAGCCTAACAGCTTGATTTGCAATGATTTAATACCGAAATCTTAGGGTGACCGTCGTTTTTGGAATAAGCGTGTGTCGCTCTCGGCAATGCATCTGGCGCGATAGGGACGCGGACGGTCGCTGACAGACGAGGACTGTCACACTAATTTGTTAGCGTCGGTCTCTTTGAATCAGGGAGAAGAGGCTTATGAAGTTCGCACCGAAATTTCTGGCTGTTGCACTGGCTGTGGGCATGGGACTGGCCACTCAGGCGTTCGCTACTGACCTGAAACACTGGCCGGCGGATCAGGCCAAGGCGCTGGACGCGATGATCGCCGCCAACGCCAACAAGGGTAACTACGCGGTGTTCGACATGGACAACACCAGTTACCGCTACGACCTCGAAGAATCCTTGTTGCCGTTCATGGAAAACAAGGGCCTGATCACCCGCGACAAGCTTGATCCTTCCCTGAAACTGATGCCGTTCAAGGACACCGCCGACCACAAGGAAAGCCTGTTCAGTTACTACTACCGCCTCTGCGAAGTCGACGACATGGTCTGCTACCCGTGGGTGGCGCAGGTGTTCTCCGGTTTCACCCTCAAGGAACTCAAAGGCTACGTCGATGAGCTGATGGCTTCGGGCAAGCCGGTGCCAGCGACTTACTACGAAGGCGATGTGGTCAAGAAACTCGACGTCAATCCGCCGAAGATCTTCACCGGCCAGCAAGAGCTGTACAACAAGCTGATGGAGAACGGCATTGAGGTCTACGTGATGACCGCCGCCTCTGAAGAGCTGGTGCGCATGGTCGCGGCGGATCCGAAGTATGGCTACAACGTCAAACCGCAAAACGTCATCGGCGTGACCACCCTGCTGAAGAACCGCGAGACCAACGAACTGACCACGGCACGCAAGCAGATTACCGCCGGCAAATATGACGAGAAGGCCAACCTTGGGCTCGAACTGACGCCGTATCTGTGGACGCCGGCGACGTGGATGGCCGGCAAGCACGCAGCGATTCTGACCTACATCGATGAATGGAAAAAACCGGTATTGGTCGGTGGCGATACCCCGACCAGCGACGGTTACATGCTGTTCCACGATGTCGATGTGGCCAAGGGCGGGATTCACTTGTGGGTCAACCGCAAGGACAAGTACATGACGCAGTTGAACGGCATGATGGCCAAGCACGCGGCGGCGCAGGCCAAGGAAGGTTTGCCGGTGACAGCGGACAAGAACTGGGTGATCGTCAAACCGGAGGAGATTCAGTAAGCCACACCGATCCAATGTGGGAGCGAGCCTGCTCGCGAAAGCGTAGTGTCAGTCACCTTCTTCGTTTCTGACATACCGCATTCGCGAGCAGGCTCGCACACAGTTTGATCTGCAGTGACTTTGGGATTTCGGCCAGACAAAAAAATGCCCCGCACTTGGCGGGGCATTTTCTTTTCGACAGCTGAGGCTTACAGCCCGTCGAGCATCGCTTTGTTACGCACAGCACCCTTGTCGGCACTGGTCGCCAGCAGGGCGTAGGCCTTGAGGGCGGTGGTCACTTTGCGTGGACGCACCTCGACCGGTTTCCAGCCTTTCTTGTCCTGCTCGGCACGGCGTGCCGCCAGTTCTTCGTCGCTGACCAACAGGTTGATCGAGCGGTTCGGAATGTCGATCAGCACCTTGTCGCCGTCCTGCACCAGACCGATAGCGCCGCCGGCTGCTGCTTCTGGCGAAGCGTGGCCGATGGACAGACCCGACGTGCCGCCGGAGAAACGGCCGTCGGTGAGCAGCGCACAGGCTTTGCCCAGACCTTTGGATTTCAGGTACGACGTCGGGTAGAGCATTTCCTGCATGCCCGGGCCGCCTTTCGGGCCTTCGTAGCGAATGATGACGATGTCGCCTTCCTTCACTTCGTCAGCGAGGATGCCGCGTACGGCGCTGTCCTGGCTTTCAAAGATCTTCGCGTTGCCTTCGAAGACGTGGATCGACTCGTCAACACCGGCGGTTTTCACCACGCAGCCATCGAGCGCGATGTTGCCGTACAGCACGGCCAAACCACCTTCTTGCGAATAGGCGTGTTCGAAACTGCGGATGCAGCCGTTTTCACGGTCGTCATCGAGGGTTTCCCAACGGGTCGACTGGCTGAACGCCGTCTGCGTCGGAATACCGGCAGGGCCGGCCTTGAAGAAGTGGTGCACCGCTTCATCGTCGGTCTGGGTGATGTCCCACTTGGCGATGGCTTCTTCCATGCTGCGGCTGTGCACAGTCGGCAGGTCGGTGTGCAGCAGACCGCCACGGGCCAGCGAGCCGAGGATGCTGAAGATGCCGCCGGCGCGGTGCACGTCTTCCATGTGGTACTTCTGGATGTTCGGCGCCACTTTGCACAGTTGCGGGACGCTGCGCGAGAGACGATCGATGTCGCGCAGGTCGAAATCGATCTCGGCTTCCTGAGCGGCAGCGAGCAAGTGCAGGATGGTATTGGTCGAACCGCCCATGGCGATGTCGAGCATCATCGCGTTCTCGAACGCCTTGAAGTTGGCGATGTTGCGCGGCAATACCGACTCATCGTTCTCGCCGTAGTAGCGTTTGCACAGCTCGACGATGGTGCGGCCGGCCTGCAGGAACAGTTGTTCGCGGTCGCTGTGGGTGGCGAGGGTCGAACCATTGCCGGGCAATGCCAGACCCAGTGCTTCGGTCAGGCAGTTCATCGAGTTGGCGGTGAACATGCCGGAGCACGAACCGCAGGTCGGACAGGCGCTGCGCTCGTACTCAGCGACTTTCTCGTCAGAAGCGCTGGCGTCGGCGGCGATCACCATGGCATCGACAAGGTCGAGGCCGTGGGAAGCGAGTTTGGTCTTGCCGGCTTCCATCGGGCCGCCGGAAACGAAAATCACCGGAATGTTCAGGCGCAGGGCAGCCATCAGCATGCCCGGGGTGATCTTGTCGCAGTTGGAGATGCAGACGATGGCGTCGGCGCAGTGGGCGTTGACCATGTACTCGACGGAGTCGGCGATGATTTCGCGACTCGGCAGCGAATACAGCATGCCGTCGTGGCCCATGGCGATGCCGTCATCCACGGCGATGGTGTTGAATTCCTTGGCCACGCCACCGGCGCGTTCGATTTCACGGGCGACCAGTTGACCGAGGTCCTTCAGGTGCACGTGGCCCGGTACGAACTGGGTAAACGAGTTGGCAATGGCGATGATCGGCTTTTTGAAGTCGTCATCTTTCATCCCCGTGGCGCGCCACAGTGCGCGGGCACCGGCCATGTTGCGGCCGTGGGTGGATGTTTTCGAGCGGTAATCTGGCATGGAGCACTCCGGGCGGCTAATCACTTACTAATCAGGTGCAAAAGGGGAGTGAGCTTCTATTGACGTCTGGAACACTCAGAAATGGCCGTGTGTCCGTGAAGTTGCCGATGACGTTGCGGGATCGCCGCTGGTCTCAGCCTGAGCTCATAAACCCGCCGGGGGATGAATGGCGATGAATCAGCCGATTCTACACCGCTGGCGTCTGGAGGGAATGGCGCAAAGCGTTGTTCCAGTGCCGACGGCGTGTATGGGATGACGACCGGCGGGTTTAATCACCGCCGGTCTGCGCCATGACGTTGCCTTCAAGGTTTTTCGCGCGACGGCTGAGCCGGTTGTTGAGCACCAGCGCGATCGCGCTCAGCAGCACAAAGCTGTAGCCCAGCGTCAATTGCAGATTGGCCGGACTGAGGCTGATCAATGCGCTGATCAGGCCGCCACAAATAAAGATAATCGTACTGCCCGCCGAGGCCGATGTGCCGGCGTTCTCAGGAAACAGGCCCATGGCCCGAGAGGTGGCGGCAGGGCGGGCAATGGTGGTGCCGGCGGTGCAGATCAGCATCGGGATCAACACCGTGGCCGGCGCCAACACATGATTGGCTGCCAGGTACAGCATTGCCAGTCCCGAAAGCAGTATCAGGCTCAGCCCGGTGAAGATTTGCTGAACCGGCGTGATGCGTCGATTGAGTACCGCGGCGATGATCCCGCCGACAACATACGCCGCACCGTAAACCAGCAGGATCAGCGAAAAGTCGTAAGGCGCGAGTTGCAGTTGGTCCATGAAAATCAGCGGCGAAATCACGATGAACGAGAAGTGGCAGGCGAAGGCGAACGCTGAAATCAGCCAGTAGCCGACAAACTCGAAGTCCCCCAACACGCGTCGGTAGGATTGAATGAAGCCGGTCGGCGAACCACCTGAGGCCGGTCGGCTGCTCGGTAAAAACAGCCAGGCCTTGATCAGCACCGTGGCGGACAGTGCGCAAAAGATCCAGAAGCTGCCGCGCCAACCAAGTGTCGCCTGGAGAAAAGTCCCGGCCAGCGGCGATACCGAAATGAATATCCCGGTCGCCGTGACCATCAGGATCCGTAACCGGTCGCGCTCTTCACCTTCGAACAGATCCTGCACCAGTGCCTGCGACAGCACGAAACATCCACAGCCCAAGGCCTGCATCACCCGAAATATCAGGAATAGCGTGTAATCGGAGGTCAGC
This sequence comes from Pseudomonas sp. 29, assembly GCF_002754355.1. Lineage (NCBI taxonomy): Bacteria > Pseudomonadati > Pseudomonadota > Gammaproteobacteria > Pseudomonadales > Pseudomonadaceae > Pseudomonas > Pseudomonas sp. 29. The sequence continues at coordinate 2,496,515 of NZ_PEEY01000001.1, read as the reverse complement.
ACGCAACCGAACGCACCCAGCATCGATACGCTCATGCCGGCGAGTAACAGGCCCTTGCGCCCGATCACGTCCGAGAGGGGGCCGATCAAGAGCTGGGCAAACGCGATCCCCACGGCGAACAGGCTGATGGACAGTGCGATGTCTGCCGGTGAACGGAGAAAGTGCGTCGCCATTGCCGGAAAGGAGGGCAGCAGCACGTCCAGTGGAAACACACCCAGCAGCACCATGGCCAGCAACAGGCTGACAGCGGCGCGGCGCTGCCTGGTGGTTGCCACGGATTGTCCTTTATCCATCGATCAGTCCTGCCTTGGCGAAAAGTTTCTGGTTATGGGGAAGTGCGAAAAAACCGGCCTTGCGTAGTGCGTCCAGCGTTGCGACGGCGCCTGATCGTGCACGGGCCCGGTTGGCTTGCACCGTCGCCATGCCGCCGACGATTTGTTTCACGTCACTGTCGGCGATGCCTGCCCCTCGCAGGCTCTGTTGCAGCCAGCGTTCGTCGGCCTCGAAAAAAATCCCGATGATCTCCAGCAGTGTCCGGCTCACAAACGCACGCTGGCGGCTGTTCATCGACAGCCAGAAATAATGGAACACCTCGCTGAAGTAGCGGCTGTGGCGGGCTTCGTCAGTCAGGTGGTCGCGCAGCATGTCGTTGACGCTGGACACCAGGCTGTCGCGGCAGACGTCCAGCAGCTCGCGGGCAATGATGGTTTCCGAGACGAAACCGAGCAGAAACCATGCCAGTGGCCGGTTGTTTTCCGGGGTGCGGGCGATCAGTGCGTTGAGGCGGCTGATGCGCTTCGGAATCGTCGGACGTCCGGTGAACCCGTAAAACGCGGCGATCTGTTCGGCGAGACGATTGGAGAACAGCGCGTGATAACCCTCGTCGGTATAGAGCTGCAGCGCGGCGTGCTTCATCGGCAGAGGCACGTAAAGGGGCAGTTCCCGGTGCACGATGACTTCTACTGCACGATTGACGATGCGGTGTTCAAGCAAGGTGGTGTAATCGAGAAAATGCACCAGATGGTTGGCTGCCAGTCGATGCTGTACGTCGCGCCCCGCCGCCTGGATGGCCGGATGTGCCAGATAAGGCAGAAATGCCGGCGGGAACCAGTGGCGGGTTTGCAGTTGCAGCGGCACATCGGCGGGCAATTGATAGTCATGGGTACTGCTGCGCACCGAGGCCCGGCTTTCCCAGTCTCCCAAGGTAAATTTGAGCGCCCAGGACACCGGCGCTTGATCAGGGTCGGCCATCGACAGGGTCATGCCTGTCCCTCGCGCAACAGCTCGCGCATTTCGTGGCACATCACTTGCCCGTCGCTTTGTCCACAGCCAACAAAGAACAGCGGTTGTTCAGCGCTGCCCTCGAGATTGAGCAGTGCTTCGACCTGCTGGTCGGCAAATGCGCCGGTCAGCCAGGTGTTGAGGCCCAGTGCCGTGGCGACCAGTTGAAAGGTTTGCGACAAGTGGCCCGCTTCAACGAAGGCCATGCGATAGGCCCGCGAGTGTTCGTACTTCCACCAGAGCCGGTCAAAACGGGCGGTGATGAACAACCCCAGCGGCAGGTTGTTGATGAAGTGCTGACCGCCGAGCAATTGGCCCAGCGCTGGTTGAGGCAGCGGATTGATCCGGCTCAGGGTGTGGTCGGCCGGATGATAGGCATAGATGCCCGGTTCCAGGCCATCGACGTTCTGCACCAGGAGGAAGCCTTCGCAAGCGTTCAGGCCCCCCGCGGAAGGACTGCTTCGCCGTGCGCTTAGTCCTTGGGCGATGCTGTCGTCGCGATCATTGTCTCGTTCATGGAGATAACCGAGGGAAAGGTAAAGCAGGGTGCCGACGTCCTTCAGCGTTATCGCTGCACCTGTATAGGAACGGCAGGTTTTGCGCTGGAGCAGAACATTTCCCAGACTGTCGTTATTCAAAGCGCCCGGCGCAGGCAGGGCGATACGCTGCTCGGGTGCTGGCGTCGGGCGGTCTGCAGCAGGCTGTGGGGTGGCCAGTACTTCGTTGCAGTGCGCCAGATATTGCCTGGACCACTCGTGAATGTTCTGTGGGGTATGTTCGCAGGGAATATTTTGTGTGCCGATGTGATAAATTTTCGACAGCTCATCCCAGCCCCATGGCGGATTGTCTATTTTTGAAACGGTAAGAATATCTGCGCTCAATAGTTGTGTGTCTATTATGTTGTGCGCGTCGAACAGTTGAGGGTCGTTGATTAATTGCGCAAGGCGAGTTGCATAGTTCAGATCAAGTTCGTGTTGTGTATGGTTTTTATAATTCCACACAACTTGTCCGGTCTGGCGCGGCAATATAAACAAGTAAGGATTGATGTGCATATTGATCGTTTCACTCTGGAAGAAGTCAAAAGGACGCCGGGTTGCCGGCACTCCCCAGCGTCCTGACTTACTTAGCGGGCTTTAGGGGCAACCAGAAAAGCCAGGTTTGCGATTTTTTTACTTTCCAGAGAAATACTTTTCATGATGTGAACTCCTTGTTCATTGATAGTTGAAGTCACCTCGTGGTGACAACTTCATAATAGTTTGTAATGGATTATTGGCAAGGGGATATTAGGTAGGAAATTTCCAGTAATTTTGTCGGAGCAATCTTTAGCTGAAAATAAACTTGTGGGGCAAGTTTCAGTAATTAAAAGACGTAAGGAAATGTCCTGCATGTCTGCGGGAATATAATTGTAGGAAGTCCAGGAAGATAGTGAAGGGAAGGGCGATGCCAGAAACCAAAACGGGGAGCCTGCTGGCTCCCCGTTATCCGCAAAAAATCAGCTGTTGGGCAGCAGGCGGCAGGTGATGCTCTTGATGTAGCGTGTTTCGGCGATGGCAGGGTGCACCGGGTGATCCGGACCCTGGCCGCCCCGCTCGAGCAACTGGATGTTGCGATCCAGGTGACGGGCGCTGGTCAGCAGGATGTTCTGCAGGTCATCTTCCGGCAGGTGCATCGAGCACGACGCGCTGACCAGGATGCCGTCCTTGTTGAGCAGGCGCATGGCTTGCTCGTTCAGGCGACGGTAGGCGCCTTCGCCGTTTTTCATGTCTTTCTTGCGTTTGATGAACGCTGGCGGGTCGGCCACGATCACGTCGAAGCGCTCTTCGCTGGCTTTCAGCTCTTTCAAGGCCTCGAAGACGTCGCCTTCGATGCAGGTCATCTTGTCGGCGAAACCGTTCAGCGCGGCGTTGCGCTCAACGCCGTCGAGGGCGAAAGCCGAGGCGTCGACGCAGAACACTTCGCTGGCGCCGAACGCAGCAGCCTGCACGCCCCAGCCACCGATGTAGCTATAGAGGTCGAGGACGCGTTTGCCTTTGGCGTAAGGGGCCAGGCGTGCACGGTTCATGCGGTGGTCGTAGAACCAGCCGGTTTTCTGCCCCTGAATGACCGGGGCTTCGAACTTCACGCCGTTCTCTTCCAGCGCCACCCACTCCGGCACCAGGCCGAACACGGTTTCGACGTAGCGGTTGAGGCCTTCGGCATCACGGGCTGCGGAGTCGTTCTTGAACAGGATGCCGCTTGGCTTGAGCACTTGGGTCAGGGCCGCGATCACGTCATCTTTGTGCGCTTCCATGGTCGCCGAGGCGATCTGCACCACAAGAATGTCACCGAAACGGTCAACGACCAGGCCTGGCAACAGGTCGGAGTCACCGTAGACCAGACGGTAGAACGGTTTGTCGAACAGGCGCTCGCGCAGTGACAGGGCCACGTTCAGACGGTGCACCAGCAGCGACTTGTCCAGCGCAACTTTAATATCGCGCGACAGCAGGCGGGCGCAGATCAGGTTGTTCGGGCTCATCGCCACGATGCCCAACGGCTTGCCGCCAGCGGCTTCGAGGATGGCCTGGTCGCCGGCATTGAAGCCGTGAAGCGGGGTGGCGGCTACATCGATTTCGTTGCTGTAGACCCACAGGTGACCGGCGCGCAGGCGACGGTCGGCGTTGGCTTTGAGGCGCAAGCTAGGCAGGGACATGACGTCGCTCCGGAAAAAAGAGCGGGAGTATAGCGTGTTGCGACTTGTGCCGGGTTTGATGAGCGATGAAACGCTGATGGCCTCTTCGCGATCAAGCCCGCTCCCACAGGGACCTTGTGTCGATCCAGAATCTACTGTGTGAGCGAGCTTGCTCGCGAGACGGCCTCGAATACTACGCCGACAGCGCGGTGATCAGCTCCTTGCTGAACGCCGGAATATCATCCGGCTGACGGCTGCTGATCAGGTGACCATCCTTGACCACTTCTTTATCGACCCAGTTGGCCCCGGCATTCACCAGGTCATCCTTGAGTGTCTTGTAACTGGTCATGGTCTTGCCGTTGACCAGCCCGGCGGAAATCAGCAGCCATCCGCCATGGCAGATCACCGCAATCGGTTTGCCGGCAGAGGCGCCGGTCTTGACCAGGTGCTGGGCATCCTGATCGATGCGGATGGTGTCGGAGTTCTGCACGCCGCCCGGCAGGACGATCGCGTCGTACTGCTCGCTGCTGGCGCTCTGGAAAGTCTGGTCGACCTCGAAGTCGTCCGCTGGTTTATCGTGGTTCCAGCCTTTGACCTTACCGGCCTCGGCGGAGAGGATGTCGACTTGCGCGCCCGCTTGCTCCAGTGCCTGCTTGGGACCGGTCAGTTCGACCTGCTCGAAACCGTCTGTTACCAAAATGGCGACGCGTTTGCCGTTGAGGGAAGTGGCCATCGATAAGCTCCTGAGTCTGTGGGAGTTTGCCGCCGCAATGGGCCGGTGTGACCCGTTGGGCATTACAGATTCCGAAGCCTGGACGTGAATGAAAGTTCCTGACAATTGCCCACTGGTGTGTCGTCGTGCGGTTTTTAGAGGTTAGAATCGCCGCCTGTCCCAGAGTGTGTACTTATGTCCCAAGAGCTGACCACCGAACAGATTCAACAATCGCTGCAAGGCATCAGCGTGCCTGCGCAACCGCAGATCATGGTGGATCTGCAAATGGAGCAGTACATGCCCGACCCGGACCTGGAGGTGATCGCCAAGCTGATCGCCCAGGATCCCGGGCTGTCCGGCTCGTTGCTGAAGATCGTCAACTCGCCGTATTACGGCTTGAGCAACAAAATCACCTCGATTCAGCGCGCGGTGAACCTGCTGGGTAGCCGCTCGATCATCAACCTGATCAACGCGCAGTCGATCAAGGGCGAGATGAACGACGACACCATCGTCACCCTTAACCGCTTCTGGGACACCGCCCAGGATGTGGCGATGACCTGCCTGACGCTGGCCAAGCGTATCGGCACTCAGGCCGGTGACGAGGCTTACGCCTTGGGCCTGTTCCACGATTGTGGTGTGCCGTTGATGCTGCAACGGTTTCCCAATTACATGACGGTGCTGGAAAAGGCTTACGCCAATGCCAGCGCTGAATGTCGGGTGGTCGACACCGAGAACAGCGAGTTCAACACCAACCACGCGGTGGTCGGCTACTACACCGCCAAGTCGTGGCGCCTGCCGGAGCATGTCAGTGCGGCGATCGCCAATCACCACAACGCCCTGGCGATCTTCAGCGATGAATCGTCGCGCAACAGTCAGCTGAAAAACCTCCTGGCGATCCTGAAGATGGCCGAGCATATTTGTGCGTCATACCGTGTGCTGGGTAACCAGACCGAAGATTCCGAATGGAACGCCGTCGGCCCGCTGGTACTCGACTATGTAGGACTGTCGGATTACGACTTCGAAACTCTCAAACAAACAATCCGCGACCTCGGCGCGCATTGATCCGAGAACGCCATGCCTGAACTGCCAGAAGTCGAAACCACCCGTCGCGGGATTGCCCCGCACCTGGAAGGCCAGCGCGTCAGTCGGGTGATCGTGCGTGACCGGCGGTTGCGCTGGCCGATCCCCGAAGATCTCGATGTGCGCCTGTCGGGGCAGCGCATCGTGCTGGTCGAGCGTCGCGCCAAGTATCTGCTGATCAACGCCGAAGTCGGCACGCTGATCAGCCACTTGGGCATGTCGGGTAATTTGCGTCTGGTCGAAGCCGGTTTGCCGGCGCTCAAGCATGAACATGTCGATATCGAGCTGGAGTCAGGGCTGGCGCTGCGCTACACCGATCCGCGCCGGTTCGGCGCGATGTTGTGGAGCAACGACCCGCTCAATCATGAACTGCTGATTCGCTTGGGGCCTGAGCCACTGACCGATCTGTTCGACGGCGAGCGCTTGTTTCAGCTGTCACGCGGGCGGTCGATGGCGGTCAAGCCGTTCATCATGGACAACGCAGTGGTGGTCGGGGTCGGCAATATTTACGCGACCGAAGCGCTGTTCGCCGCCGGGATTGACCCGCGCCGCGAGGCCGGGGGCATTTCCCGGGGGCGCTATCTGAAGCTGGCGATAGAGATCAAACGCATTCTGGCCGCTGCCATCGAGCGCGGAGGTACGACGCTGCGCGATTTCATTGGCGGCGACGGTCAGCCGGGGTATTTCCAGCAGGAACTGTTTGTCTATGGCCGTGGCGGTGAACACTGCAAGGTCTGCGGTACCGGTTTGCGTGAAGTGAAGCTCGGCCAGCGTGCCAGTGTGTTCTGCCCGCGCTGCCAGACCTGAGACAACAGGCTGAAAAAGTCCTACGGTCTATAGTGAGTGGTCTCACTGTTTAGCCCGAAGGATCGTGCCATGAAATCCTTGCAAACCCTCGTTATTACGCTGCTGCTGTGTTCCAGTCTGGCGGTTCAGGCCACGGAAAACGGCAGCGGCGATCCGCGCTACACCATCCAGAATCCACCGGCCTACGCGATGATCGGCGACTTGCTGATTGCCCGACCTTTATTGGTGGTGGCGACGGTCATCGGTGCGGGGGCGTTCGTCGTGTCGTTGCCGTTCACCGCACTGGGCGGCGGGGTGGGCGATGCCGGGCAGGCGCTGGTAGTTGATCCGGCTAAAGCCGCTTTTGTGCGGTGCCTGGGGTGTATCGGGGAGGGGTTTGAGCAGCGCGAGTAAGCTGAGCAGGGATTTCCTGTGTGGCTGACGGCCTTTTCGCGAGCAAGCTCGCTCCCACATTGGAACGCATTTTAAATGTGGGAGCGAGCTTGCTCGCGAAGAGGCCCGAAAGAGCGCTACAAATCCGGCGGATCAAGCCTTGCCAGTGATCTTGCGGTATTTCTCCATCAACTGTTCTTCAGTCTCCGGATGCGCTTCGTCCAGCGGAATGCAATCCACCGGGCAGACCTGCTGGCATTGTGGTTCGTCGTAGTGGCCGACGCACTGGGTGCACAGGTTCGGGTCGATCACGTAGATCTCTTCGCCTTGGGAGATGGCGGCGTTCGGGCACTCGGGTTCGCAGACGTCGCAGTTGATGCAATCGTCGGTGATGATCAGGGACATGCTAACTCCAGCCGGGGCGGCAGGCCCGGGCGCTATAAATCAATGCGCGCAATTGTGCCGCATTGGCGAGCGCAGTGCACGCGGCTGCGATCAAGGGCACGAGACTGCAATCTTTTAAAAGCAAAAGATCACAGCCTTCGGCAGCTCCTACTTCTTGAAGCGCAGGGTCAACGCATCAGCCACGGCCGGGTGGACGAACTTGCTGATATCGCCGCCCAGCGCGGCAATTTCCCGCACCAGCGTCGAGGAAATGAACGAATAACGCTCGGACGGCGTGAGAAACAGGCTCTCCACATCCGGGGCCAACTGACGGTTCATGTTGGCCAGCTGGAATTCGTATTCGAAGTCCGACACCGCACGCAGGCCGCGCAGGAACACGTTAGCGTTCTGCTCTTTGGCGAAATGCGCCAGCAGTGTCGAGAAACCGACCACTTCCACGTTCGGCAGGTGTTTGGTCACTTCGCGAGCCAGTTCGACCCGTTGTTCCAGCGGGAACAGCGGGTTTTTCTTCGGGCTGGCAGCGACTGCAATAATCACGTGGTCGAACAGGCGCGAGGCGCGTTCGACCAGATCGCCATGGCCCTTGGTAATAGGGTCGAAGGTACCTGGGTACAACACTCGGTTCATCGCGTCGTCCTGGCGGGAGTCCGTTGGGGAGTCGGATGGTATCGCAGCCGTCCCGGTCGGCCAAGTCGCCTGTTGGGTAAGAAAGCACTATAGACGAGGCAATTAATTGGTTTTTTCACGGATTTCTCAGCCGATCGGCGAGGGAAGTCGCCAGTTGCGCGGTCAGGCCATACACCGATAGCTGCGGGTTGGCGCCGATGCTGGTAGGGAACAGCGAGCCGTCGTGAATCGACAGATTAGCCAGTTGATGATGCCGGCCGAGACTGTCGGTGACTGCGCTTTTCGGCTCTTCGCCCATCGCGCAACCGCCCATGACATGCGCGCTGCCCAGACGCGTGCGGTACAGCTCAAGGCTCAAACCATCGATCAACGTGCGGGCCTCGGCCAGGGTTTTCACGTAACGGGCGTCGGCGTGCATCGGCATCACCGCTTTTGCACCGCCGGCGAACTGGATTTCGGCCATGACGTGAAAAGCCCGGCGCAAGCCTTCCCAGGCGTAGGGTGACACCTGATAGTCGAGCACCGGCGAACCATCGCCACGCAGCTCGACGGTGCCGCCCGTGCTGTCCGGGTGAAAACCGTCACGTAGCAAGGCCAGCATGGCGTGGGTGTGCGGCAGGTCTGCCATGTGTTGCGCGCTCTCTGCGCCAAAGCCGCCGAGCAGGGTGGCAGCCAAGGCCGGATGCAACGGCGGCACTTCGAGTTTGAAGGCCATCGGCCCGCTGGTGCCGTCCTTCCACTGGAAATGGTCGGAATAGATCGACTGCGGCGCCCCGTAAAACGGGTTGATGACTTCGTCGAAGCGCGCTGCGGACATGTTCACCGGGTGCAGGAAGGTACGTTTTCCCAGGGTTTTATGTGGGTCCGCAGCATCCGAACGCAGCAGCAGCGCCGGGCTGTTGATGCCGCCGCCGGCGAGCACGTAATGCCGCGCCTTGACCGTGATCTTGCGCCCGGTCGGCGTGACGCAACGTTCGTCCATCGCCACGCATTGCAGGCCAGTGACCTTGTCGCCGTTGATCAGCAGCTTCTCCGCGCGGGCCAGATAAAGCAGTTCGCCGCCCTTTTCCAGAGTCGCCGGAATGGTCGTGACCATCATCGATTGTTTGGCATTGGTCGGACAGCCCATGCCGCAATAGCCGAGGTTCCAGCAGCCGCGCACGTTACGTGGGATCACGTGCCAGCTATAGCCAAGTTGTTCGCAGCCTTTACGGATCACGTCGTTGTTGGCATTGGGTGGCACCCTCCACGGGGCGACGCCGAGGCGCTGCTCCATTTTCTCGAACCACGGCGCCATCTCGGCAGGGCTGTGACCTTTGACGTTGTGTTCCTTGGCCCAGTGCTCGAGGGTCGGCTCCGGGGTGCGAAAGCTCGAGGTCCAGTTGATCAGCGTCGTGCCGCCGACCGCGCGGCCCTGAAGAATGGTGATCGCGCCGTCCTTGCTCATGCGCCCGATGCCTTCCTGATAAAGGCTGCTGTAGGCCTTGTCTTCGAGCATTTTGAAATCTGAACTGGTTTTCAGCGGGCCTTCTTCGATCAGCAGAACTTTGTAGCCGGCAGCGCTGAGGATTTCTGCCGTGGTGCCGCCACCGGCGCCGCTGCCGATGATGGCCACGTCGGCTTCAAGGCTGAGATCGTCGCTCAGTTGTGCGCCGTTGTAGGTTTTCCAGCCTCGGGCGAGGCCTTCGCGGAACGGGTCGGGTACGGGCATCGATCAGGTTCTCTTGTTTTTGTTGTTCTGGCGGGCCTCATCGCGAGCAGGCTCACTCCTACAGGGGAATGCATTTCAAATGTGGGAGCGAGCTTGCTCGCGAAGGGAGCGACACGGTTTCAGACGCTAGGCGGCCCTGGATAACCGCAATGCGCCCACGATTCTGCGCGGGTATACCAGGCCATCATCACCATCTGCTGCAACGAGCTATGCCCCATGCGCAGTAGGTTCAGCGAACTGTTTTCCCAGCGCTCGAGGAAATGGCGCATGGCCTCGGGGCTGGCATTTTCCCAGCTGCCCCAGATCCCGGTGAGTGGCCCGCGCGTCACGGCCATGCCGAGTACGTCGAACAGTTGCCGGGTGAGCTTGAGCATTTCCGGCGACAGGTGATCAAGGCTGTAGTCCAGCGACTTGAGCGTGCCATCAACCGCGCTCGGCATCTTCTCGGCTGCCACGGCGCCGTCGAGCATCACCGGAATCAGTGCGCGCAGAAACAGCAGGTCGCCGTCGCGCAACGAGACAAAGCCGTTGGCCGCGACGCTCGACGAACAGCCACTTAGGCTGGCGCCGAGTCCGGCGGTGGCGAGAAACGCCGTGGCGCCAAGGCTGAATTTCAGCAGGCCACGGCGCGACAGTGCAGGTGTTTCGGTCAGGCTTGGGTGCATTGTTTTTATTACCCGGCGATGACAAAGGTTTAGCGAATGAACAGCTTCTGGATCAGTTTCTGAATCGATGTGCCGTAGGGCGGGTAAATCAGTCGGGCTGCGTTGAAGCGCTGTTTAATCAGCACGCCCTTGGCCTTGCTGAAGGTCAGGAAGCCTTCGTGACCGTGGTAGTGGCCCATGCCCGAAGCGCCGATGCCACCGAATGGCATATCGTCCTGAGCCACATGCAGCAAGGTGTCGTTCAGGCACACACCGCCGGAATGAGTTTCGTGTAGCACCCGGTTCTGTTCGCGTTTGTCGTAGCCAAAGTAGTAAAGAGCCAGAGGACGTGGCCGCTGATTGATGTAAGCAAATGCCTGCTCCAGGTCCTGATACGGCACGATCGGCAGCAGCGGGCCGAAGATTTCGTCCTGCATCACCGTCATCTCATCGCTGACATTCAGCAGCACACTGTGCGGCATGCGTCGGCCCTGGCCCTGCTCGAACAGCGGAATCAACAGCGCGCCCTTGCTGGTGGCGTCGCTTACATAGCCGTTGAGCCGCGCCAGTTGGCGTTCGTTGATGATCGCCGTGTAGTCCGGATTGTCGGTGAGTGTCGGGTAAAAACCCTGCACCGCCTGGCGATAGGCTTCGACAAAAGCACCGACCCGGTCTTCCGGCACCAGCACGTAATCCGGGGCAACGCAGGTCTGGCCGGCGTTGAGGGTTTTACCGAAGGCTATGCGCTCGGCGGCATCCTTGAGCGGTACATCGCGGGAGACGATGGCCGGCGACTTGCCGCCCAGTTCCAGGGTGACCGGGGTGAGGTTTTCGGCGGCGGCGCGCATCACGTGTTTGCCGATGCTGGTGGCGCCGGTAAACAGCAAGTGGTCGAAGCGCAAGCGCGAGAACGCCACGCCGATGTCGGCTTCACCGAGCACCACGCAGACCAGGTCTTCGGGGAAGATCCGCGCCAGCAATTCCTTGAGCAATAGGCCGGTGGCGGGGGTTGATTCACTGAGTTTGAGCATCACCCGGTTACCCGCCGCCAAGGCGCCAACCAGCGGGCCAACCGCCAGATACAACGGGTAGTTCCACGGCACGATGACGCCAACCACGCCCAATGGTTGATACACCACTTTTGCCGAAGCGGGCTGAAACGCGATGCCGACCTTGCGCCGCGAAGCTTTCATCCAGCCTTTGAGATGGCGGTTGGCGTAATGAATGCCGTGCAGGCTCGGCATCAGTTCGGCGAGCAAGGTTTCGTCGGCGCTGCGATGGCTGAAATCGGAGCTGATCGCCTCGATCAAGGCCTGACGCTCGTTGTTGAGCAAATCACTCAGGGCCTTGAGCCATTGCTGGCGCTGGGCGGCGGGCGGCATCGGATTGGCGGCATACGCAGCCCGCTGCGCCTCGAACAACCGGTCCAGTTCGGCCAGCGGTTGTTGCAGCGTTTGCAGGTAAGCAACGTCGGCAGTCATGGTCTGCTCCGGATTTATTGTAGTGATGAACTTTTTAGAGTCTATGCTCTATAAAGTCAAATGACTTCCTTGCACGGCAGTGTTTTATCCATTTCCGGTTAGGTCGTAAGATGCCCCCCAACGCACTCTGAATTAAAGCTCAAGCCATGGCCCCACGAATAAAAACCAGCGAGCGTATCGTGCTGAACAGCCTTGAGCTGTTCAATCAACAGGGCGAGCGCAGCATCAGCACCAATCATATTGCCGCCCACATGGAGATTTCTCCGGGCAACCTGTACTACCACTTCCCCAACAAGCAGGCGATCATCGCCGTGTTGTTCAGTGAGTACGAAAGCCTCGTGGACAGCTTTCTGCGTCCGCCGCAGGGGCGCGCGGCGACGGTCGAGGACAAGCGTTTCTATCTCAAGGAATTGCTCTCGGCGATGTGGCGCTACCGCTTTCTGCACCGCGATCTGGAGCATCTGCTCGACAGCGATCCGGAACTGGCCGCCCGCTATCGGCGCTTTTCCCAGCGCTGCGTGATTCAGGGCGCGGCGATCTACGAAGGTTTTGTTTCCGCCGGGATCCTTGATATGGATCGCGTGCAGATCGAATCCCTGACCCTCAATGCCTGGATCATCCTGACGTCCTGGGTGCGCTTCCTGTGCACCACGCGCGAAAACTCCAACCACCTCAGTGAACAAGCTATTAAACGTGGCGTGTATCAGGTACTGGTGCTTGAAGCCGGGTTTGTCACCGAGCAGGCGCGTGACGAGGTCAATGCGTTGTTCGAGGAATTCTACGTGCCGCTGGCCCAGGCCCTCGAAGACGTGAAATAAACCGTTCTGTTGAAATCCCTCAGGGAGCCCGTTATGCCGATTGCGCAACTGATCAGCCCCGAAGCACTGGACGCCCGCAAGGCGCAGCCGGGACTGGTGATTCTCGATTGTCGTTTTGCCCTCGAAGACCCGGACTACGGTCAGCGCAGTTATGCCGAAGGGCACATTGCCGGGGCGAGCTTTGCCGACCTTGAGCGTGACCTCAGCGGTAAAGTGGTCAAAGGCGTGACTGGCCGTCACCCGTTGCCCGAGCCGGCGGCGTTTATCGAGCGGCTGCAGGCTTGGGGCATCAACAACGACAGCGACGTGGTTTTGTACGACGACGGTCCCGGTGCCTACGCGGCGCGGGCGTGGTGGTTGCTGGCGTGGCTGGGCAAGCGCGATGGCGTGTTCATTCTCGATGGTGGGCTCAAGGCGTGGCATGCGGCGGGGCTTCCGCTGAGCCTGGATGCGCCGACGGATACCCGTGGCAATTTCATTGGCCAGCCGGACACCCGCCTGCTGCTCAGCGCCGAGCAACTGCAACAGCGGCTTGGTCAACCGGCGCTGACGTTGATCGATGCCCGGGCTTTGCCGCGTTTCAAAGGTGAGGTCGAGCCGATTGATCCGGTTGCCGGGCATATTCCCGGTGCGCAATGCACGGCGTTCACCGACAACCTCGGCAGCGATGGACGATTCCTGCCGGCGGATCAACTCAAGCAGCGTTTTGCCGCGAAGCTGGGTGAGCGTTCGCCAGCGGATCTGGTTGCGTATTGCGGGTCCGGCGTGACGGCGTGTCATAACCTGTTTGCCTTGTGTCTGGCGGGTTATCCGTTGGGGTCGTTGTATGCCGGGTCGTGGAGTGAGTGGATCAACGAGCCTTCGCGCGGTATCGCCACCGGCGAATAACCAATACCTGTGGGAGCGAGCCTGCTCGCGAAGGCGTCGGATCAGTCGACATTAATGTTGAATGAACAACCGCTTTCGCGAGCAGGCTCGCTCCCACATTGGTTATTCGTTGTCTGAAGGACGCTGTCGGGCGCTACGGTAAGCGGCGGGCCCAACACCATAAGCCTGCTTGAACTGTCGACTCAGATGGCTCTGGTCGGCAAAGCCCAGTTGCGTGGCGACTTCAACCGGCAAGCAGCCGTGCTGCAGGAGTGTGCGGGCCTGTGCGATGCGCTGCTGCATCAGCCAGGTGTGCGGCGGCATGCCGGTGGCGCGACGGAATACTCGGGCGAAATGGAAGGGTGACAGATTGACCGCCGCCGCGAGCTCTTCCAGCGATGGCGGCGCCGCCAGTTGCGCGCGCAGCAGTTCTTTGCCCAACAGCACCGCGCGGTGTTCCTTGCCGGCTCGGCCGGGCACGGGCACTGCCGCATGGCGCTGCAACAGCCGCAACATCATCTCGCGCCACACCGTCTGCTGTTGCAGCGCGGTGGTCGGGCTTTCGAGCAAGCGGTGCAACTGCGCAAAGCCGTTGACCAGATCCGCATCGCGATACAACGTGGCGCCGAACGCCGGCAGGTTGCTGGTGGACAGCCCCAGCTCATCCAGCAGCGAAACGATTTGCGCGGTATCGGGATAGAACGCCCGATACAGCCAGCCATCCTCGGTGCCCTTGTGTCCGGTGTGCAGTTCGTCGGGATTGATCAACACCAGCGTGCCGCTGCCAGCCAGATGCTCGGCGCCGCGATAGCGATAACGCTGGGCGCCGGCCATGATCATGCCGATCACATAGCCGTCATGCACATGCGGGGCGAAACGATGATCGATGTAGCGCGCCGACAGCAACTCGACCCCGGCCAGCGGCGCGGTTTGCCAGAAGCGGATCGACTCGCCCTGATCGCTCATGCGGGCACGCGCGCCAGCCACTGCGGGATGCGTCGTTCCAGATAGTAGCCGGGCTGACGCAGCGAGCCGTCGACAAAGCCGACATGCCCACCACGCGCCTGCAGTTCGAAAGCGGTCGACGGCGACAGCTCATTGACCTGCGGCAAACTGTGGGGGAACACGAACGGATCGTCCGCCGCCTGAATGATCAGGGTCTGCGTGCGGATCTCGCCGAGGAAATAGCGGCTTGAGGCGCGACGATAGTAATCCTCGGCATCCTCGAACCCGTGCAACGGCGCGGTTACCCGGCCATCGAAATCCCAGAAGGTGCGCATGTTTTCCAGCGAGCCGAGGGCGGCCAGCGCGGCGAGTCCTTCTTCACGCCCGTCGTGTTGAAACTGCCGCTGCTTGTTCTTGATATAGGCGACCATCTCGCGCATGAAGTGCGCCTGATAGACCTTGGAAAATCCCTGGCCGATGCGGTCGGCGCATTGGTCGAGGCGAAACGGCACTGATACCGCCACGGCGCCGAGCACGCCGCTGGCGCTGCCGGTTTCCCCGAGGTGTTTAAGCAGCACGTTGCCGCCCAGGGAGTAGCCGACGGCATACAGCGGTGCCAGCGGTCGTTTGGCGCGCAGATGTCTGATGGTTTCGGCGAGGTCTTCGCTGGCGCCGGAGTGATAGCTGCGCGGCAGCAAATTCGGTTCGCCAGAGCAGCCGCGCCAGTTCAACGCAACACTGGCCCAGCCTTGATCAGCCAGTGACTTCTGGATGCCCGCTACATAAGGCGAATTGGAGGACCCGGTCAGACCGTGTAACACCAGCACCAGTGGTGCATCGGCGGTGTGCGGGCCGTGCCAGTCGAGATCGAGAAAGTCGCCATCCTCAAGCCACAGGCGTTCGCGTTCACGCTCGATATGTACGGTTTTGCGCCACAGCGGCCCCCACAAGGTTTGCAGGTGCGGATTGCCGAGGCCGAAGGCGGGGTTGAAGCGTTCTGAAGAGGTGGACACGATGGTTCTCGATGCAGAGCGGCGACCCTGTTGGAAGGGGCGCCGCTTATTCAGACCGGTCGGTTAACCGGCGATCTCTGCCGTACGTTGCCACAGCGCGTAGTAAACCCGGCCGGATTTCTGCTCGCGGTGCAGGCGCCAGTTGCCCGGCAGGCCCAGCGTCGATGGCGCCGTTTCGCTTTCAGTGTAGATCCACGAGTCCGGCGCCAGCCACTGGCGCTCTTCGAGCAAGGTGCAGACGGCAGGCAGCAGGTTCTGGTTGAACGGCGGGTCGAGGAATACCAGGTCGAACGGAGTTGCGGTCTGGGTTTCCAGATAACGCAGGGCGTCGGCGGTCTGTACCTGGCCGTTGGTGCAGCGCAGGGTACCGAGGTGTTCTTTCAGGCTGGACACTGCAATGTTGCTGGCATCCAGCGCCTGACCCATGGCTGCGCCACGGGACAGCGCTTCGAGAAACAGCGCGCCACTGCCGGCGAACGGATCAAGCACCTTGGCCCCTTCAACGTACGGTGCGAGCCAGTTGAACAAGGTTTCACGCACGCGATCCGGCGTCGGGCGCAGGCCCGGTGCGTCGGGGAAGCTCAGCTTGCGGCTGCGCCATTGGCCGCCAATGATGCGCAACTGGTTCACACCGTTGTGAACGTTTTGCGCAGGTTTCTTGGGTGCTCGAGTCGCCATTAGTGCTCCGGAACCCCGAGCGGTTGCTCGGCAGGTTTATCAGATGGGGCCGGTAACGGCTTTTGCGGCACGGTCGGGCCAGCGGTGACGATGACCATTTTGTCCGTGCTCAGGTGTTTGTTCAGAGCGTCGCGGACTTGTTCCACGGTCAGGCTTTGCGACTGACGCATGAAGTCATCCAGGTAGCTCAGCGGCAGATTATAGAAGCCCATCGCGCCGAGTTGGCCGACGATATCGGCATTGCTCGCGGTGGACAGCGGGAAGCTGCCGGCCAGTTCGCGTTTGGCGTCGTCGAGTTCCTTCTGCGTCGGCCCGGTTTTCAGGTAGTCAGCGAGCACGTCCTGCACCAGTTTCAGGGTGCCCTCGCTCATTTCTGCGCGGGTTTGCAGGTTGATCATGAACGGGCCACGTACCTGCATCGGGCTGAACGCCGAGTACACGCCGTAGGTCAGGCCGCGCTTCTCGCGCACTTCACTCATCAGGCGCGTGCCGAAACCGCCGCCACCGAGGATCTGGTTGCCCATCGACAGCGCGGCGTAATCCGGATCGTCACGGTCGATACCCAGTTGCGCGATCATCAGATTGGTCTGCTTCGACGGGAACTCGATATGGCCTGTGCTGGCCTTCGGTTCCTGTGGCTGGGCGATCTTCGCCAGCGCCGGGCCTTTCGGCAGGGCAGAAGAGACCTGATTGGCAATTGCTTCGGCGTCCGCCCGCGACAGGTCGCCGACCAGCGCGATCACCACGTTGCCAGCGGCGTAGGCCTTGGCGTGGAACTCACGCAACTGCGCGAGGGTGATCTTCGGCACGCTCTGCGGGTTACCGTCACTCGAATGCGCGTACGGGTGATCGCCGTATAGACGCTTCATCAGCTCAAGGCTGGCGAGTTTGCCGGGGTTCTGTTTCTGGTATTCGAAACCGGCGAGCAGCTGGTTCTTGATGCGTGCGAACGAATCGGCCGGGAAGGTCGGTTTGCCAACCACTTCCGAAAACAGCTTCAGCGCCGGTTCACGCTTGTCGGTGGCACTCAAGCTGCGTAGCGAAGCCAGCGCCATGTCCTTGAAAGCACCGTTGCCGAAATCCGCACCGAGGCCTTCGAAGCCTTGCGCGATGGCGCCGACGTCTTTACCGGCGACACCTTCGTTGAGCATTGCGTTGGTCAGCACCGCCAGACCCGATGCGCTGCCGTCCTGGCTGCTGCCGGCGGCGAAGATCAGGCGCATGTCGAACATCGGCAGCTCATGGGCTTCGACGAACAATACTTTGGCGCCTTCGGCGGTGTTCCAGGTTTGCACGTCGAGTTTGCGGCTGGCCGGGGCCTTGCCGTCGAGTTCGGTCAGTGATTGCAGCTTCTGGCTGGTCTTGGCGTTGTCGAGGGCTTCGCTGGCATTGCTGTCAGCGCCAGGCGACAGGTACAGCGCGGCAGAGCCGATCACCGCCACGGCGATCAGGCCGAGCAGCAGGCGTGGGGATTTGCGCTTACTCATGAGTCGTCTCCAGTGGCAGGACGTGGGCGACGCTGAGACGTTCGCGGGTGAAATACAGCTTGGCGGCGTTCTGGATGTCTTGCGGGGTCACGCTTTCCAGATCGGCGAGTTCGGTGTCCATCAGTTTCCACGACAGACCTACGGTCTCGAGTTGACCGATGGCGGTGGCCTGACTGGTGATCGAATCACGTTCGAAGACCAGACCGGCAATCACTTGTGCTCGCACGCGCTCCAGTTCTTCAGCGGACGGCGCGGTGGTTTTCAGCTGTTCCAGCAGTTTCCACAAGCCCGCCTCGGCTTGCGCGATAGTCTTTTTCTTCTGGGTGTTCGGGGTTGCCGACAGGGTGAACAGACTGTCGCCACGGGTATAGGCGTCGTAGCTCGACGAACCGCCGGAGACCAGCTCTTCGCCGCGCTCCAGTTGCGTCGGGATGCGCCCGCTGTAACCGCCGTCGAGCAACGCCGAGATCAGGCGCAAGGCGTTGACCGAGCGTTTGTCTTCAGCCGTGGCAATGCTTGGCACGTTGAAACCGAGCATCAAGCTAGGCAACTGAGTCTGCACGTGTAGGGTGATCTGGCGTTCGCCGGGTTCGGCCAGCTCCAGCGGTTTTTTCGCTGGCGGCACGTCGCGCTTGGCGATCGGGCCGAAATAGCGCTGGGCGAGGGTTTTCACTTCGTCCGGAGTAACGTCACCGACTACGACCAGCGTGGCGTTGTTCGGCACGTACCAGGATTGGTACCAGTGGCGCAGCTCCTCGACTTTCATCCGGTCGAGGTCGGCCATCCAGCCGATGGTCGGCGTATGGTAACCGCTGGCCGGGTAAGCCATGGCCTTGTAGCGCTCGTAGGCCTTGGACATCGGCTTGTCATCGGTGCGCAAGCGGCGCTCTTCCTTGATGACTTCGATTTCCTTGGCGAACTCGTCGGCCGGCAGGCGCAGATTGGCCATGCGGTCGGCTTCCAGTTCGAAGGCGACGCCCAGACGGTCGCGGGCCAGCACCTGGTAATAAGCGGTGAAATCGTCGCTGGTGAAGGCGTTCTCTTCGGCGCCGAGGTCACGCAGGATCAGCGAGGCTTCGCCGGGACCGACTTTTTCACTGCCCTTGAACATCATGTGCTCAAGCGCGTGGGACAGACCGGTCTGGCCCGGGGTTTCGTAGCTGGAGCCGACCTTGTACCAGACCTGCGAGACCACCACCGGCGCGCGATGGTCTTCGCGCACGACGACCTTGAGGCCGTTGTCGAGGGTGAATTCGTGAGTCGGTTGCGGGTCGGCCGCCAGGGCCGAAAGGGGCAGGCAGACTGTGCTGAGCAGCAGGCCTGCGGCGCGGCGGGCTAGAGCATTCATTCGTTTTTTAACCTGTTGGGCTGCCCGCTTGGTCTTAGCGTCGGCGGGCGAGAGGGTGCTAGGATACTGATCCGTTTTACCGGCGACCACGCCTATCAGGTTTTCAGACCTGATCTGGCTGAATGGGTTTGCGGCAGAAAGCTACGGTTTATCGACTAAACTTCGCTTTTTCGCCGAATTTGCCGGTTTAGTCCTTCGTTTATACGATTCTTTGAGGTGCCGCTGGCGCCTCGACAAAATGTTGCGCGTGAACAAGCTGGATGAAACACAGTCTGTTCTGCATCGAATATTTATTTGCCGGGGCGCCCTTATGGCGCGTCGCTACCGTGAGATAGCCGTCCTCCATGTTTGGTTCCAACGACGACAAGAAGACCCCAGCTGCGGCTGGCGAGAAGAAAAGCCTGTTCGGATGGCTGCGTAAGAAACCGCAGGAACCCGTCGTCGAACAGCCGCCGGTGACTCCTGAGCCAGCGCCTGCGCCGGCTCCAGTCATAGAAGAAGAGCCGGCACCGATTGTGCTGCCGATTGCCGAGCCGGTGTTGCAACCGGTTGAGCCAGAGCCAGAGCCAGAGCCTGAAGCGCCTGTGGCGGCTGAGCTACCGCTGACTCCTGCAGTTGAACCGTGGCTGACCTTGCCGGTGGCGGAAGAGCCGGTGGCGTTGGTTGAAGAAGCTGCGCCACACATCACCCCGGAAATTCCAGCGCCTGCTGCGTTGGTGCCCGAGGTGGCTCTGGCGCCTGTGGTTGAGCCGGTTGTCGAGCCTGTGCCGGTTGTTGCTGAGCCTGTTGCTCCGGTCGTTCAACAACCCGAGCCTGCACCTGCACCTGCACCTGCACCGGTCGTCGCTGCTCCAGTTGTGCCGGTTGAAGTGGTTACCGAGGCCCCAGTCGAAGCCCCGCGCACCGAAGAAGCCAAAGCCGGTTTCTTCGCCCGCCTCAAGCAAGGCCTGTCGAAAACCAGCGCCAGCATCGGCGAGGGCATGGCCAGCCTGTTCCTCGGCCGCAAAACCATCGATGACGATCTGCTCGATGACCTCGAAACCCGTCTGCTCACCGCCGACGTCGGCGTCGAAGCCACCACGCAGATCATCCAGCGCCTGACCCGGAAGGTCGCCCGCAAAGAGCTGGCCGACGCCGACGCGCTGTACAAATCCCTGCAGGCCGAACTGGCGGCGATGCTCAAGCCGGTCGAACAACCGCTGAAAATCGTTTCGCAGAACAAGCCGTTCGTGATTCTGGTGGTGGGCGTCAACGGCGCCGGCAAAACCACCACCATCGGCAAACTGGCGAAGAAGCTGCAACTGGAAGGCAAGAAAGTCATGCTCGCCGCCGGTGACACCTTCCGCGCCGCTGCCGTGGAACAGCTGCAAGTCTGGGGCGAGCGCAACAAGATCCCGGTCATCGCCCAGCACACCGGCGCCGACTCGGCTTCAGTGATCTTCGACGCCGTGCAGGCCGCCAAGGCCCGTGGTATCGATGTATTGATCGCCGACACCGCCGGTCGCCTGCACACCAAAGACAACCTGATGGAAGAACTGAAAAAAGTTCGCCGGGTGATCGGCAAGCTCGACGCCGACGCGCCGCACGAAGTGCTGCTGGTGCTCGACGCCGGCACCGGCCAGAACGCCATCAACCAGGCCAAGCAATTCAACCAGACCGTCGAACTGACCGGCCTGGCGCTGACCAAACTCGACGGTACCGCCAAGGGCGGCGTGATTTTCGCCCTGGCCAAGCAGTTCGGCCTGCCGATCCGCTACATCGGCGTCGGTGAAGGCATCGACGATTTGCGTACCTTTGAAGCCGAACCCTTTGTCCAGGCACTGTTTGCCGAGCGGGAGCGTTCATGATTCGTTTCGAACAGGTCGGTAAACGCTACCCGAACGGTCACGTCGGCTTGCATGAGCTGAGCTTTCGAGTCCGTCGTGGCGAGTTCTTGTTTGTCACCGGCCACTCCGGCGCCGGTAAATCCACGTTGTTGCGCCTGTTGCTGGCGATGGAGCGTCCGACCAGCGGCAAACTGCTGCTGGCCGGGCAAGACCTGAGCACCATCAGCAACGCGCAGATTCCGTTCCTGCGTCGGCAGATCGGCGTGGTGTTCCAGAATCACCAACTGCTGTTCGATCGCACGGTGTTCAACAACGTCGCCTTGCCGCTGCAGATTCTTGGCTTGTCCAAGGCCGAAATCGCCAAGCGTGTCGACTCGGCGCTGGAGCGCGTGGCGCTGTCGGATAAAACCGATCTGTACCCGGGCGACCTGTCCACCGGTCAGCAACAGCGCGTCGGCATCGCCCGCGCCATCGTGCACCGCCCGGCCTTGCTGCTGGCGGACGAACCGACCGGTAACCTCGACCCGCGTCTGGCGGCGGAAATCATGGGCGTATTCGAAGACATCAACCGTCTGGGCACCAGCGTGCTGATCGCCAGTCACGACCTGGCACTGATCGCGCGCATGCGTCACCGCATGCTGACCCTCCAACGCGGCCGATTGATTGGCGACGGGGAGGCCGGGGAATGAGTGCGACACGCAGTCCGAAGGTTTCCGAACGCGTGGCCCCGAAAGCCGCCGATCCGCAGCCACCGAAGAAGAAAAAACACGACGAAGACGATGGCCCGGACTTCGCCACGCTGTTCCGTGCCTGGATCGAAAGCCATCGCGCCAGTCTGCTCGACAGCCTGCGTCGTCTCGGCAAGCAGCCGATCGGCAGCTTCTTCACCTGCATGGTGATGGCGGTCGCGCTGAGTCTGCCAATGGGCTTGTCCCTGTTGCTCAACAACGTCGAGCGTCTTGGCGGTTCGTGGCAGCGTGCGGCGCAGATTTCGCTGTATCTGCAACTCGACGCCAGCCCGGAGCAGGGCGAGTCGTTGCGCGAGCAGATCAAAGGCATGCCCGGCGTAGCGGATGCTGAATATGTCGGCCGCGATCAGGCGCTGGAAGAGTTTCAGCAGCAATCCGGGTTGGGCGAAGCCCTGCGCGAGCTGCCGGAGAACCCGTTGCCGGGCGTGGTGCTGGTCACCCCGAACGAGGTCGACAAGCCGACGCTGGAAGCATTAAGACAAAAACTTTCCGAATTGCCCAAGGTACAACAGGCGCAACTTGATCTAGTCTGGGTCGAGCGTTTGGCCGCGATCCTCAAGCTTGGCGATCGTTTTGTCTTCGGTCTGACGGTGCTGCTGGTTTCTGCATTACTTTTGGTGATAGGCAATACCATTCGTCTTCATATTGAAAACCGCCGCACCGAGATAGAAGTGATTAAACTCGTCGGCGGCACTGACAGCTATGTGCGTCGTCCCTTCCTTTATATGGGGGCGTTGTATGGCTTCGGTGCGGGGCTACTGTCCTGGGGTGTATTGGCGTTCGGCCTGAACTGGCTGAACGATGCGGTGGTTGGACTGGCCGGCTTGTACGGCAGTGATTTCGCGCTGGCCGGAGTGCCAGTTGCCGACGGTCTGTCGCTCTTGCTTGGCGCGGTGCTGTTGGGTTATATCGGTGCATGGATTGCAGTCGCACGCCATCTCAGGGAGCTGGCGCCGAAGTAGAATCTTTTTTGCGCGTGATTGACCTCGCGGTTTTTTTGGGAACTTGCACTTGAATTCCCGGTCAATTTTTCGCAGTGCCGAGAGGCACGAGTATGTAAGTGGGAGGTTTTTTCGTATGACCAATTCTTTGCAACCTGCGTATGCGTTGGTTCCGGGTGCGAACCTGGAAGCCTACGTGCACACCGTCAACAGCATTCCATTGCTGACGCCGGAGCAGGAGCGTGAACTGGCCGAGAGTCTCTACTATGAGCAGGATTTGGGGGCGGCTCGGCAGATGGTGCTCGCCCACCTGCGTTTTGTCGTACACATTGCCCGTAGCTATTCCGGCTACGGTCTGGCTCAGGCTGACCTGATCCAGGAAGGTAACGTCGGCCTGATGAAGGCTGTGAAGCGCTTCAACCCGGAAATGGGTGTGCGTCTGGTGTCGTTCGCCGTGCACTGGATCAAGGCGGAAATTCACGAGTTCATCCTGCGCAACTGGCGCATTGTGAAAGTCGCGACCACCAAGGCCCAGCGCAAGCTGTTCTTCAACCTGCGCAGCCAGAAAAAACGTCTGGCGTGGCTGAACAACGAGGAAGTCCACCGTGTGGCGGAAAGCCTCGGCGTCGAGCCGCGTGAAGTGCGCGAAATGGAAAGTCGCCTGACCGGCCATGACATGGCCTTCGACCCGGCTGCTGAAGCCGACGACGACAGCGCTTTCCAGTCGCCGGCCAACTACCTGGAAGACCACCGGTACGACCCGGCGCGTCAACTGGAAGATGCCGACTGGAGCGACAACTCCAATCACAACCTGCACGAAGCGCTGGAAGTGCTGGACGAACGTAGCCGCGACATCCTCTACCAGCGCTGGCTGGCCGAAGAGAAAGCCACGCTGCACGATCTGGCGCAGAAGTACAACGTGTCGGCCGAGCGGATCCGTCAGCTCGAGAAGAGCGCGATGAACAAGCTCAAGTTGTCGATCGCCGCATAACCGGCGAGCAGGCAATAAAAAAACGCCCCGATCAGCGATGATCGGGGCGTTTTCATTTCCGGCTTCACACAAAACCCATGTGAGAGCGAGCTTGCTCGCGAAAGCGGAGTGTCAGTCACCGCCACTGCTGGATGATCCACCGCATTCGCGAGCAAGCTCGCTCCCACAGGGGATCTTCAGCGTTATTCAGACCAAGGTGCGCGGCGGGAATCGTTGAGCCCCAACAGATAACTGTCCCCACCCAACTGACTCATCTGCTGACGAATCCACCCGGCCCGGCGCGAGACATAAGCGGTCGGATGGCTAGCGCTCCACACCCGAGGGTTGGGCAGAACAGCCGCCAGATAACTCGCCTGCTGCCGCGACAACGACTTTGCGCTCACACCAAAGTGATGGCGGGCTGCGGCTTCGGCGCCAAACACCCCGTCATCCCACTCGACGCTGTTCAGGTACACCTCAAGAATCCGCTGCTTGGGCCAGAACACCTCGATCAGCGCGGTAAACCACGCCTCCAGGCCTTTACGCAGATAGCTGCGGCCGGCCCACAGAAACAGGTTTTTCGACACCTGCTGGCTCAAGGTGCTGGCGCCGCGAATCGACCCGCCAAGCTCGTTGTGGGCCAACGCTGCCTGGATCGCACTGAAATCAAAGCCCCAATGCTCGGGAAACTTCTGATCCTCACCGGCCATGACCGCGACTTTGAGGTCATCGGAGATCTCGTCCCACGGCTTCCACGTGCGTTGCAGGTCAATCGGCTCGCCATCGACCCAGGATTCGACCTTGCGCTCGACCATCAACGCCGTGCCCGGCGGCGGCACGAAGCGAAACACCAGCACCAGCAAGACGCTGCCGCCGGCGAACCAGAGCAGGGCCTTCGTGAGACGACGGAAAATAGTACGCAGCATAGAGATGGCTTGGCCGAACCGGTGGAGCGGGCCATTATACAGACCCTGCCGATCGCGTCTGACTGGAGTTCCCAATGCTGCGTGGCTTTTTGATGCTGGCCGCTTTTTTCGGTTTTACCGGGGTCGCCTTGGGTGCATTCGCCGCCCATGGCCTGAAAAACCGCCTGACACCCGAGTATCTGGCGATCTTCCATACCGGCGTCACCTATCAATTGGTGCACACCTTGGCGCTGTTTGGTGTGGCACTGTTGGCCACGCAGATTCAGGGCCGACTGGTCACTTGGGCCGGCGTGTCATTCACCATTGGCATCCTGCTGTTCTCCGGCAGCCTGTACGTGCTGACCACCACCGGCATCAGCAAGCTCGGCATCATCACCCCATTTGGTGGCCTGGCGTTCCTGATTGGCTGGCTATGCCTGGGCCTCGCCGCCTGGCGCTTGCAACCAACCGCTTGACGCTTGGTGCTGACCTTTAGGTCATGATCGGGCTAGAATGCCAGCCCCTAAAAATGATGGCGGCGTTACGCATGCGCATTCAGTTGAACGGCGAATCCCTTGAACTGCCCGACGGCGAGACCGTTGCGGCCCTGATCACTCGTCTGGAACTGACCGGACGCCGGGTGGCAGTCGAACTCAATCTGGATATCGTCCCGCGCAGCCAGCATGCCGACACCACGCTCAACGACGGCGACAACGTTGAAGTGGTGCACGCCATCGGCGGCGGCTGATCGCCCGCCCCGCAAGGGCACAGAATTCTGCAAGACCCTCACTCCTAAAGAGGATTCCCCATGAGCATCGTTCGTAGCGACAAGCCTTTTGTGCTGGCCGGTCGTACTTACCAGTCGCGTTTGCTGGTCGGTACCGGCAAGTACCGTGACATGGAAGAAACCCGTCAGGCCATCGAAGCCTCGGGTGCCGAGATCGTCACCTTCGCCGTGCGCCGCACCAACCTGGGCCAGATCGAAGGCGAGCCGAACCTGCTCGACGTGCTGTCGCCGGAGCGCTACACCTTCCTGCCGAACACCGCCGGTTGTTACGACGCCATCGAAGCTGTGCGCACCTGCCGCCTGGCCCGTGAGCTGCTCGATGGCCACAACCTGGTGAAGCTGGAAGTACTGGCCGACCAGAAGACCCTGTTCCCTAACGTCATCGAAACCCTCAAGGCCGCGGAAACGCTGGTCAAGGAAGGCTTCGACGTGATGGTGTACACCAGCGATGACCCGATCATCGCCCGCCAACTGGCGGAAATCGGCTGCATCGCGGTCATGCCGCTGGCCGGTCTGATCGGTTCCGGTCTGGGGATCTGCAACCCGTACAACCTGCAGATCATCCTCGAAGAAGCCAAAATCCCTGTGCTGGTCGATGCCGGTGTCGGCACTGCGTCCGATGCGACCATCGCCATGGAACTGGGTTGCGATGCGGTGCTGATGAACTCGGCCATCGCCCACGCCCAGCAGCCGGTGATGATGGCTGAAGCCATGAAACACGCCATCGTTGCAGGCCGTCTGGCCTACCTCGCTGGCCGTATGCCGAAAAAACTCTATGCCAGCGCCTCTTCGCCGCTGGATGGTCTGATCAAGTAAGAGCCATTGATGACTGAATCGAACGACACGCCTGTCCAGACGGAAGAGGGCGACGAGCGCCAACACCGCCGCATCAAGAGCTTCGTGATGCGCGCCGGGCGCATGACCGAAGGCCAGCAACGCGGCCTGGATCAGGGCGCGCCGCTTTACGTGCTGCCGCTGGCCGACACCCCGGTGGATTACGATCAAGTGTTCGGCCGTTCGGCACCGCGCTCGCTGGAGATCGGTTTCGGCATGGGCCACTCGCTGCTGGAAATGGCTGCGGCCGCGCCGGATCAGGACTTCATCGGCGTTGAGGTTCACCGTCCGGGTGTTGGCGCGCTGCTCAATGGCGTGCTGACTCAGGGCCTGACCAACCTGCGGGTCTATGATTGCGACGCGATCGAAGTGCTCAACCGCTGCATCGCCGACAACAGTCTCGATCGCCTGATGCTGTTCTTCCCGGATCCGTGGCACAAGAGCCGTCACCACAAGCGCCGTATCGTTCAGGCCTCGTTCGCTGAGCTAGTGCGCAGCAAGTTGAAGGTTGGCGGCATTCTGCACATGGCCACCGACTGGGAACCGTACGCCGAGTACATGCTGGAAGTGATGAACGTCGCCCCGGGCTACCGCAACCTCGCCGAAGACGGCAAGTGCGTACCACGCCCGGCCGAACGCCCGATCACCAAGTTCGAACGCCGCGGCGAACGACTGGGCCATGGCGTGTGGGACCTGAAGTTCGAAAAACTCGCTTAAGCATCACGCAACACCCCTGTAGGAGCTGCGGCACGCTGCGATCTTTGATCTTGATTTTGAAGATCAAAGATCGCAGCGTGCCGCAGCTCAGTTGTTTCTGGAGTTTGCTCAAGTTTGGCTATGATCCGCCGACAGCTCGAGGCCCCCATTTGTAAAGGAAGACAAATCTTGAAAGCCATTTTTGCCTGCACGCTGGTTCTGGGTCTCATTTGTTGCGCAGCGTGCGAACGGGTAGTCAGTCCCGAGGAATACTTCGCGAGTGCGCAGAGAACGGCGGCAAAGATCGAGCGCGACGCCAATGACCGGATCAAGCGTGAGGCCGCCGGGGAAAGCGTGCAATACACCCCTGAACAGTTGCGCGTTGCCGAAGGTGATCTCGAGGCTCTTGTGGACAACCTCAAGCATGCGTCGGACGGCGGGCACACGCTGGCCACCTATTTTTTGGCCAGCCTGCAGGACAACCCGATGTTTTCCGAGCAGACGCGCTTACAGACCTGTGGTCTTTATCAGCAGGCCATGGATGATGGGGTGTTAGCGGCTGCGGTGGGCTATTACCATTTGTGCGACAAAGCGTATGAACGATTTGATGCGCAAAATCCTGATCATTTGAAATTCTTGCAGTCTCTCGAGCAGTTGCTGCTCAAGCCTGATGCGCATGCTGACGACTATCCGTTGCAGGCCAAACGTTCGCTGTGTTTCGAAGAAAACGGGGCGCCTGCCGGCAAGGTCGGGCCGATGGCCGCCATGCGAGCCCGCGCAGCTGGCTTGGTATTGTCCGAAGACCAGTTTCGGGCTGAGGCTTACTACATACTCGCGTTGACTCGTGTGAACGGCAGCGATATGCGCGACAGCGGCAATATCGAACACTTCGATAAAGCGATAGCGCTGGGTTGCAAGGATTCCGTTGGCCTCAAGGCGATCCTTCAGGCGCAGAGCCGCTTATCGAAGAATCATTGAACCAAGGCCCAATAGTGGGAGCGAGCCTGCTCGCGAAAGCGGTCTGACAATCAACGATGTTGTTGGATGTTAAGACGCCTTCGCGAGCAGGCTCGCTCCCACAGTTGTTTTGGGGCGTTTGCGGAGTCAGCGGCGGTCGGCGACTACGCCGATGAGGACGAGGACTACCAGCAACACAGGCGCCAGGCTGTAGTTGTTGAACTGGCTCAAACCCTTGATAACCCAAGGCGTTGCATAGATCAGCGCCGCACCGCTGCCGATCACGCAGAGCAGCGCCATCAATGGCACGCGCAGGGCGCCGGCGATGCTGCCCAGGCGTTGCTCAACCCAGCCTTTGAAGTCGGCGCCGAACAGCACCAGCAGGCAGCCGACCAGCGCCAGGGCGATTTCCGAGAGGTTGCTGCGGCTCCAGCGGGAGACGGTGGCGAGCAGGTCGAGTATCAAATCCATGCGTTTTCCCTTGGAACTGAAATCAGTTCAGAAATTGTTGCAGCAAGTCGTTGAGAAACAGCTGTCCGCGCTCGGTGGCCGCCAGACGTGACGGTTCGACCTGCAACAGACCGCTTTGTTCTGCCGCTGCCCGGCCTTCAGCGAGGCTTTCCAGCGACAGCCCGGTGCGCTCAGGATACAGGCGCGATTCGACGCCTGCGGTCAGGCGCAAAGCGTTCATCAGAAACTCGAACGGCATCTCGTCGTTGGTCAGTGCTTTCTCGCCGGCCTGAAAGCTTTTTGCCGGATTGAGATAGTCCTTCGGCAGACGCGTCTTCCAGGTACGCACGATGCGTCCGTCCGGATGACTCAGCTTGCCGTGGGCTCCCGCGCCTATGCCGATGAAGTCGCCGAAACTCCAGTAATTGAGGTTGTGCCGCGCTGGCCGACCGGCCTGGGCATAAGCCGACACTTCGTATTGCGCATAACCGTGTTCCGCCAGCAGCGCTTGCCCGGCCTCTTGAATGTCCCACAGCGTGTCATCTTCCGGCAGCACCGGCGGCTGGTTCCAGAACACGGTGTTCGGCTCCAGCGTCAGCTGATACCAGGAAATGTGCGTTGGATTCAGCGCGATGGCCTGGCGCAGATCGCTGAGGGCATCGTCCAGCGACTGATCGGGCAAACCGTGCATCAAGTCGAGGTTGAAGTTATCGAACCCGGCCTGCCGCGCCATACCGGCCGCGCGTACCGCTTCGTCACCGTTGTGAATCCGCCCCAGCGCCTTGAGCTTTTCCTGCTGGAAGCTCTGGATGCCGATCGACAGGCGATTGATCCCCAGCTTGCGGTACGCGACGAACTTCTCTTGCTCGAAGGTCCCGGGGTTGGCTTCCAGAGTGATTTCGATGTCGTGGGCAAACGGAATCCGCTGTTCGACGCCTTCCAGCAGCCGCCCAAGCGCTTCGGCGCTGAACAGGCTCGGCGTGCCGCCACCGAAAAAGATCGAACTGATTTCACGACCGTACACGGCGTGCAGATCCTGATCGAGATCGGCCAGCAGCGCATCAACGTATTCCTGCTCCGGCAACACCGGGCTGGCAGTGTGCGAGTTGAAGTCGCAATACGGGCATTTGCGCACACACCACGGGATGTGGATGTACAGCGCCAGGGGCGGCAGCGTTGGTAACGGTGCCCGAGGCGAAGAAGCGGCGCCGCCGACAATCAGCGACGGCGCAGAAGAGTCACGGGTCATTTCAGGCCCAGACGCTGGCGCAGCAGATCCATTGCACGGGCGCGGTGGCTGATCTGGTTCTTGTCGGCCGGACTCAGTTCGGCGCTGGACACATCACGCTCCGGCACCCAGAACAGCGGGTCATAACCGAAACCGTGCTCGCCGCTGGCGGCCGTCAGGATGCGTCCGTGCCACAGGCCTTCGCAGAGGATCGGCAACGGATCATCGGCGTGACGCACCAATGCCAGCACGCAGACGAACTGCGCACCGCGCTCGGCTTCCGGCACATCTTTCAGTGCATCGAGCAATTTGGCATTGTTCGCCGCATCGCCCTTGCCGTCGGCATAACGCGCCGAATAGATGCCCGGCGCACCGCCAAGGAAATCCACCGCCAGACCGGAGTCGTCGGCCAGCGCCGGCAACCCGGAAATGCGCGCGGCATTACGCGCCTTGAGGATCGCGTTCTCGACGAACGACAGACCGGTTTCTTCCGGCTCGACCTTGCTCCACTCGCCAATCGAGCGCAGTTGCACCGATTCGCCGAGCATGGCCTGGAGTTCTTTGAGTTTGCCGGCGTTATGGCTGGCCAGTACGAGCTGCTTGATGTTCATCATTCGCCGGGAAAGAGTTCTTGGTTGAAATTGATGGTGTTGATCTTGTCGCCGTTCTGCACCTTGATTTCAAAGGTGCGGGTTTCCTGCTGCTCCACCGGGTACTGGGCGATGTAATAGATCGCGCCCTGTTCGGTGATCTGGCGGAAATTCAGCGGCACGCTCTGGCTGGTCAGGTCTTTGACCATGCCGGTGACGTTGGCGATCAGTGGTTTGCCGTCCTTGATCACCGAGACATTGATCACGCCCTGATTTTTGCTGCGGATCAGCTCCGCTGCCTTGGCGATGTCCGGCGTCAGAAACGTCGAGTTGAAAGTGTTGTAGTGCACCGTGACGTCGCCAAAGGTTTCCTGGCGCTCGCCCTTGATGACGTCGGCCGCCATGGCGCTGGCGCTCAGGCAGGCAGTCAATAACAACAACGCTAAACGACCCATGATCGTGCTCCTCGAAATGACGGGATTCAGACCGCGACTTTGTGGTCTGCAAGCTGCGGGCTGCTGACGCGGTAGATACCGATCTCACCTAACAGATTAGGCCATAGCTTACTGGCCCACCCGTGACGGTGCTGTTGATCCACGGCAAGCCGATCAATGACCTTCGCATCACGTTCGCGGCAAAGTTCTTCAAAGTCTTCGAAGGTGCAGAAGTGAATGTTCGGTGTGTTGTACCAGGTGTACGGCAGAAATTCCGACACCGGCATGCGCCCCTTGCTTGCCAGGTACCAGCGGCAGCGCCAGTGACCGAAATTCGGGAAGGTGATGATGCATTGGCGACCGACCCGGAGCATTTCGTCGAGGATCTTGTCCGGGTAGTGCACGGCTTGCAGGGCCTGGGTCATGACGACGATGTCGAAACTGTTGCTGGCGAAGTTGCCCAGCCCCTTGTCCAGATCCTGCTCGATAACGTTGACGCCTTTGGCCACGCACTGGGCAATGTTGTCAGCGTCGTTTTCCAGGCCATAACCGGTGACGTTCTTGTTGTCGCGCAGCCAGGTCAGCAGCTCGCCGTCACCGCAACCGAGGTCGAGGACGCGGCTGCCGGCGGGGATCCATTCCTGGATGATTTCCAGATCAGCTCTCATGGCTTTCTCACAACGTGATGCGGTTCATGTAATTGCCGAACGCCTGCAAGTAGCGCGGGATCGGAATCAGGAAGGCGTCGTGGCCCTGCGGTGCGTCGATTTCCAGATAACTGACGTCTTTGCGTGCCGCCATCAGCGCATCCACCAGTTCCCGCGAGCGGGCCGGGGAGAAGCGCCAGTCGGTGGTGAACGACATTACGCAGAACTTGGCCGTGGCGTTTTCAAAGGTTTTCGCCAGGTTATCGTCGAAGTTCGCCGCCGGATCGAAGTAATCCAGTGCCTTGGTCATCAACAGATAGGTGTTGGCGTCGAAGCGTCCGGAGAACTCTTCGCCCTGATAACGCAGGTAGCTTTCGACCTGAAACTCGACGCTGTGGAAGTCGTAGTTGAGCTTTTCGCTCTTCAGGCCACGGCCGAATTTCTCGCCCATCGAATCGTCGGACAGGTAGGTGATGTGCCCGACCATCCGTGCCAGCATCAGCCCGCGCTTGGGGATTACACCTGCTTCCTGGAACGAACCGCCGTGGAATTCCGGGTCGGTGAGGATCGCCTGACGCGCCACTTCGTTGAAGGCGATGTTCTGCGCCGATAGCTTCGGTGCCGAGGCGATGGCCAGGCAGTGACGCACGCGATCCGGGTAAGTGATGGTCCATTGCAGCGCCTGCATGCCGCCGAGGCTGCCGCCGATCACGGCTGCCCACTGGCCGATGCCGAGCAGATCAGCGAGGCGTGCCTGGCTGTGCACCCAGTCTTCCACGGTGAGCACCGGGAAATCGGCACCGAACGGTTTGCCGGTCTCCGGGTTGATGCTGCTCGGGCCGGTGGAGCCGTTGCAGCCGCCGAGGTTATTCAGGCTGACCACGAAGAACTTGTTGGTGTCGATCGGCTTGCCCGGGCCGATGCAGCTGTCCCACCAACCGGGTTTGCGGTCGTCGACGCTGTGATAGCCGGCAGCGTGGTGATGGCCGGACAAGGCATGGCAAATCAGCACGGCGTTGCTCGCCTGCGCGTTCAGCGTGCCGTAGGTTTCGTAGATCAGGTCATAGGCGGCCAGCGAACGGCCACAGGCCAGCGCCAGCGGATCGCTGAAGTGCGCGGTTTGCGGCGTCACCAGACCAACAGAATCGGGGGGAAAGGCAGTTGGCATCGACCCTGCTCTCGTTGAAATGAGGCGTAAGTCTAAAGACCGGGGGGGTTAGCGGCAAGCGGCCCTCACCCTAGCCCTCTCCCAGAGGTAGAGGGGACCGACCGAGGTGTTCTTTTGAGCTGCACCGACCTGATCTATCGAGCCGAACTCAGGCCTTGAAAACCAGCCAAATCAGGTTCCTCTCTCGGAGGGAGGGGGGACTGATTGGGGTGGATGTTCGAGATACACCGGCGTGGGATATCGAGTTGAACTCAAGTTTTGAAAACACCATAGATCGGCTCCCTCTCCAGGGGGAGAGGGCTGGGGTGAGGGGCACAGACGCCGCCAAACTCAAGACAAGCGCCCAACCAGCCCAGGCAAATCCGGCAACTTCTTCGGCGAGCAGATCTTCACCCGCTTCTGCCGGTTCAGCTCACCACTGAGCAAACTGACCTGGCTCTTGGAAACGCCAAACGCCTTGGCCAGAAAGCCCATCAGATAAGCATTGGCCTTACCCTCGACCGGCGGTGCAGTCAGGCGAATCTTCAAACGATCACCGTGCAGCCCGGCGAAGTCATCGCTGCGGGCTGCCGGTTGCAGGTGACACTCGAGGATCAAGTCGTCACCGTCCCAACGGAACCAGCTCACATCAGCAAGCGCAGGATTTCCGGCATCATCGTCATCGCCGCCAGATTGTTGATCACCAGCATGTCGATCAGTTTCAGCGCGAGGAAGGCGAAGATCGGCGACAGGTCCAGACCGCCAAGATTCGGCAGGAACTTGCGGAACGGCGCCAGCGCCGGCTCGCAGATCTGGTTGACCAGCTCAGCGCCGGGATTGTGGCTGCCCGGCGCAACCCACGACAGAATCACGCTGATGATCAGGGCGAAGAAGAAGATCTTCAGGAACAGTGCGGTCACGCCGATGATCGACCAGATAAACAGTTGCAGCGGGTTGCCGGTGGTGCCGTAAGTCAGCAGCAGGGTCAACGCCATCAGCGCCAGTTGCACCAGAATCGCCAGCACCAGCGACGACATGTCCAGACCAAACAGGCTCGGAATGATCCGGCGCAGTGGCTTGAGCAGCGGCTGGGTCGCCTTGACCACGAACTGGCACAGCGGGTTGTAGAAGTTCGCCCGCACCAGTTGCAGGACGAAGCGCAGCAGCACGATCAGCAGGTACAGACTGCCGAGGGTTTGCAGCACGTAAACCGCTGCGGTGTTCAATCCAATCATGTAAGGCTCCTTATTTGCCCAGTTGTTCGGCCATTTCGGCCGAGCGGTGCGCGGCGGCGCCGAGTGCGGTTTCGACCAGTGCTTCGAAGCCATTGGCCTGGAATGATTTGATTGCAGCTTCCGTGGTGCCGTTTGGCGAAGTCACGCGGCGGCGCAGTTCGGCGGCGTCAACGTCGCTGGACACCGCCATATGCGCAGCGCCAAGCGCCGTTTGCAGAGTCAGTTGTTCAGCGATGTCCTTCGGCAAGCCGAGTTTGACGCCAGCAGCAGTCATGGCTTCGATCAGCAGGAAGAAGTACGCCGGGCCGGAACCGGAGACGGCGGTCACCGCATCGAGTTGCTGTTCTTCGTTCAGCCACAGGGCGATGCCGACGGCGGACAGCAGCTCTTCAGCTTGCTGACGTTGCTCGGCGGTCACTTCACTGGTTGCATACAAACCGCTGACGCCCTGACGCAGCAGCGCCGGGGTGTTGGGCATGCAGCGCACAATCGGCTGCTCGCCGAGCCACGCGGTCATGCTCGCGCAAGTGATGCCGGCCGCAATGGAGACCACCAGTTGATTCGGTTTCAGGCTTGGGCGAATCGCCTCGCACACGGCTTTCATCGCCTGTGGCTTGACTGCCAGCACAATCACATCGACGCCGTCGATGGCCTGGGCGTTGTCGGCGAAAGTTTCGATGCCGTGTTCGGCACTGACTTTGGCGCGGGTTTCTTCGCCCGGGTCGCTGGCGCGGATCTGTGCGGCTTCCAGCCCCTTGGCGCGCAGGCCGCCAATCAGACTAGCCGCCATGTTGCCCGCACCGATAAACGCAATACGTGTGTTGCTCATGTGTGGTCCTTATCTGGAATCGTTCAAGACTGGGAATAATCTCTGGCACCAAACAGGGCCGTACCGATACGCACCCAAGTGGCGCCTTGGGCAATGGCCGACTCGAGGTCGTGGCTCATGCCCATGGACAGTGTGTCGAGCGGCAGATCGAGGCTGGCCTGCAATTTCTGCACGGCGGCGAAGGCCGCGTCTTGCTCGGCGCGATCTTCGGTCGGCTCGGGAATTGCCATCAAGCCGCGCAGCTTCAGGCGCGGCAATGCGTTGATGGCCGCGGCCAATGCCGGCAGATCGGCCGGCGTGCAGCCAGATTTGCTGACCTCACCGCTGACGTTGACCTGAATGCAGATGTTCAGCGGCGGCAACTCGGCCGGGCGCTGTTCGGACAGGCGTTGAGCGATTTTCAGGCGATCCACGGAGTGCACCCAGTCGAAATGCTCGGCGATGGCGCGAGTCTTGTTCGATTGAATGGGGCCGATGAAGTGCCAGATCAAGGGCAGGTCGGCCAGTTCGAGCTGTTTGCCCAGGGCTTCCTGCAGGTAGTTCTCGCCAAAGTCGCGCAGGCCGGCGGCATATGCTTCGCGCAGGGCCTGGGCGGGTTTGGTCTTGCTGACCGCGAGCAGCTGGACGCTGTTTTCAGCGCGGTTTGCAGCTGTTACCGCTGCCTGGATGCGCGAACTAACCAGTTGGATGTTGTCTGCTATCGTGGACATCAAGAGGCGCCAGCGGTCGGAAGGTTCGCGGCATTCTACTGGAATTGAGGAGCGCTATGGATATCACTGAACTGCTGGCCTTCAGCGCCAAACAGGGAGCTTCCGACCTGCACCTGTCGGCCGGTCTGCCGCCGATGATCCGCGTCGATGGCGACGTGCGGCGGATCAATCTGCCGGCGCTGGATCACAAGCAAGTGCACGAACTGATCTACGACATCATGAACGACACCCAGCGGGTCGACTTCGAGAAACATCTGGAAACCGACTTTTCTTTCGAAGTGCCGGGTGTCGCGCGTTTCCGGGTTAACGCCTTTAACCAGAACCGTGGCGCCGGCGCCGTATTCCGTACGATTCCGTCGAAAGTGCTGAGCATGGAAGACCTTGCCATGGGCGACGTCTTCCGCAAGATCACCGATGCCCCGCGCGGGTTGGTGTTGGTCACCGGGCCGACCGGTTCCGGCAAATCGACCACGCTGGCGGCGATGATCGATTACCTCAATACCCACCGGCATCACCACATCCTGACTATCGAAGATCCGATCGAGTTTGTTCACGAATCGCGCAAATGCCTGATCAATCAGCGTGAAGTCCACCGTGATACCCGCAGTTTCGCCACTGCGTTGCGCTCGGCACTGCGTGAAGACCCGGATGTAATTTTGGTCGGTGAGATGCGTGACCTGGAAACCATTCGCCTGGCGCTGACCGCAGCCGAAACCGGGCACTTGGTGTTCGGCACGCTGCACACCACCTCGGCGGCGAAAACCATCGACCGCGTGGTCGACGTGTTCCCCGGTGACGAGAAGTCGATGGTGCGCTCGATGCTGTCGGAGTCGTTGCTGGCGGTGGTTTCGCAGACGCTGATCAAGAAGATCGGTGGCGGGCGGGTGGCGGCGCACGAGATCATGTTGGGGACGTCAGCGATCCGTAACCTGATCCGTGAGGACAAGGTCGCGCAGATGTATTCGGCGATTCAGACGGGTGGGTCGTTGGGCATGCAGACACTGGACATGTGCCTGAAGGAACTGGTGACCAAGGGCTTGATCAGCCGCGAACATGCGCGGGAGAAGGCGCGCACGCCGGATAATTTCTGAGGGAGATTTTCGGTGTTCTAGCCGGCCCTTTCGCGAGCAAGCTCGCTCCCACAATTGATTGCATTCCTTCAATTGGAATGCTTTCACCTGTGGGAGCGAGCTTGCTCGCGAAGAGGTCAGTGCTGGCGATACCCGTTGCGGATCAGTCAGCTCAGCGTTGAACGACGCGCATCTGCTTGCTTGCAGGCTCTTTCGGCAATACTCGCTTGGCAACTACGTAATGCTGTTCCCAATACGGCTTGTTCAACGTATCGATGCTCACCGCTTTGCCACGACGCGGAGCGTGGATGAAGCGATCGTTGCCCAGGTAGATGGCAACATGGTTGACCCGACGGCTCTTGATGTTGAAGAAAATCAGGTCGCCCGGCTTCAGATCCTTGCGCTCGACTTTCTCGCCGTGACCGCTGGCCATGGCGTTGGAGGTGCGTGGCAGGTCGAACGTAGCGTCGTTGAACGCGTATTTCACCAGACCGCTGCAATCGAAGCCTTTACTTGGGCTGCTGCCGCCCCAACGATAAGGGGTACCGAGGACGTTCACCGCACGGCTCAGCACGTTGCTGCTTTCCTTGCTCGCCATCGGTGGCACCAGCTTGCTGTGGCTTTTGCTGCTCAGCGTGGTGGTTCTGCTTTTGCTGCTTTTGCTCGAGGGAGCCGAAGCATGGGATTTAGGGGTAAAGCCGTTAACGTTAGGAAGACGTTGCTCACGATTGGTGGCGTGGGCGGCCAGTGGCATTAATAGGCAGATGGTTAGCCATGTCTTGAAAAATGGTCGCATTAGGCGTGGCTCTTTAGTGATAGCGCGCAACTTTATAACAGAGTTTTTTTTCATTCCGAGTCCGTTGGTCGATTCAGTTGGAGGCCAACGGAACCAAATAAGCGGCAAATGGACGCAATTGTCGGACAGAAGTCAGGTGCTATAAGGCTTTGACGGTAGCAACGGTAACATTTGCCGTACGTCGGCTACCTGTAAAAAAGTCACAAAGAATTCAAGAATATTTATCTATCGTGTGAATCGAGGTCTTCATGAACCCCTATCAACAATTTGTTCAGCAGCAAGATACGCACAGCAAAATCATCGGTTATCTGCTGTGGATTTTCGGTTTTACCGGTGCTCACCGCTTCTATTACGGCAAACCGGTGACCGGGACGATCTGGTTCTTCACCTTCGGTTTGCTGGGTATTGGCTGGCTGATCGACCTGTTTCTGATCCCGGCGATGGATCGCGAGGCGGATCTACGTTTTACCGCAGGGCCGATCGAGTACAACGTGGCGTGGATTCTGCTGACGTTCCTCGGAGCATTGGGTGTGCACCGGATGTATCAGGGCAAGTGGATCAGTGGGCTGATCTATCTGCTGACAGGCGGGTTGTTCTTTCTGGGGGTGCTGTATGACTTCTGGACGCTGAATGATCAGGTCTCGGTGCGTAACGCCGAAGGCAGAGGCGCCTTCCAGTAAGTCTTCGCGAGCAGGCTCGCTCCCACAGGGGATTTGTGTCGTTCACAGATCCAATGTGGGAGCGAGCCTGCTCGCGAATGGGGCGACGCGGTATCAAGCCTGGTGACTGATCCGCCCATCCACCAGCGTATAGCGAACCACACCCGGCAAAGTGTGCCCAATGAACGGGCAGTTCTCACCCTTCGACAACCAGCCTTCACCGGCCACCGTCGAAGCCTGCGGATCGAACAGCACGATATCCGCCGCACCACCCACCGCCAGTTTGCCCGCCGGCAGACGCAGCGCTTCAGCCGGGCCAGCGCTCAAACGCGCCAGCAAGGTAGGCAGATCCAGCAACCCATCCTCAACCAACGTCATCGCCAGCGGCAACAGCAACTCAACACTGCTGATGCCCGGCTCGGTCGCGCCGAATGGCGCCAGTTTGGCGTCGCGTTCGTGCGGCTGGTGATGGCTGGAAATCGCCGTGACCACACCGGACTTCACCGCTTCACGCAGGCCATCACGGTCAGCACGGGTACGCAGCGGCGGTTGCACGTGGTACAGGCTGCTGAAGTCGATCAGCGCTTCGTCGGTCAGAATCAGCTGATACAACGCCACGTCCGCCGTCACCTTCAGGCCACGGGCCTGAGCCTGAGCAATCAGGGCAACACCGCGAGCGCTGGTCAACTGGCTGAAGTGCGCACGTACGCCGGTCTGCTCGACCAGCAGCAGGTCACGGGCAAGGGCCACGGTTTCAGCGGTTTCCGGAATTCCCGGCAGACCAAGGAAACTGGCCACCGCGCCTTCGTGAGCCAAGCCACCTTCAGCCAAGTCGTGATCCTGCGAGTTGAAGATCACCGTCAGGTCGAAGGTCGCCGCGTATTCCAGCGCCCGGCACAGGGTGCGGGTGTTGCGGAAGCTCTCCAGACCGTTGCCGAACGCCACACAACCGGCGTCGCGCAGCGCCACCAGTTCGGCCAGTTGCTCGCCGTCCAGACCTTTGCTCAGCGCGCCAATCGGGAAGACTTTGGTGTTGCCGGCCTCGCGAGCGCGGTCGAGGATCAGTTCGGCCACGGCGGAGGTGTCGAGCACCGGTTTGGTTTTCGGCGGGCAGCACAGGCTGGTCACGCCACCGGCGGCGGCCGCGCGGGTTTCGCTGATGATCGAGCCTTTGCGGCTGTAACCCGGCTCGCGCAGGGCCACGTTCAGATCGACGAGGCCCGGAGCGGCGACAAGGCCTTGGGCATCGATGGTTTCCACTGCCGTGAAACCCGCTGGAGCGGCGCCAAGGGCGACGATCTTGCAGGCTTCAACGTGAATGTCGGTGATTTGATCCAGGCCGCTGCTTGGGTCGATGACGCGTGCGCCGAGAATGCTGAGCTTCACTGGGCGTTCTCCTGCTCGAATTGACGCTGCGCGGTTTGCCCGCTCATGGCCATGGACAGCACGGCCATACGAATCGCGATGCCGTAGGTGACCTGGTTGAGGATCACCGAGTGCGGGCCGTCGGCCACTGCGGACTCGATCTCCACCCCCCGGTTGATCGGCCCCGGGTGCATGACGATGCAATCCGGTTTGGCCCCGGCCAGGCGCGCGGTGGTCAGGCCGAACAGGCGGTAGAACTCGCCTTCGCTCGGCAGCAGGCCGCCGGTCATGCGTTCACGCTGCAGGCGCAGCATGATCACCACGTCGACGTCTTTCAGGCCTTCGGTCATGTCGGTGTAAACCTTCACGCCGTATTGCTCGATGCCGATCGGCAGCAGGGTTTTCGGCGCGATCACGCGGATATCCGGGCAGCCGAGGGTTTTCAGCGCGAGCATGTTCGAACGTGCAACCCGCGAGTGCAGGATGTCGCCAACGATGGCCACCGAGAGGTTTTCGAAGCCGCCCTTGTGCCGACGGATGGTGAGCATGTCGAGCATGCCCTGCGTCGGGTGCGCGTGACGGCCGTCGCCGCCGTTGATGATCGCCACTTGCGGGCAAACATGCTCGGCGATGAAGTGCGCGGCGCCGGAATCACCGTGGCGCACGACAAACATGTCGGCGGCCATGGCTTCGAGGTTGCGCAGGGTGTCGAGCAGCGTTTCGCCCTTGCTTGCCGACGAGGTCGACACGTTCAGGGTGATCACGTCCGCCGACAATCGCTGGGCCGCCAGTTCGAAGGTGGTGCGGGTGCGCGTGGAGTTTTCGAAGAACACGTTGCACACGGTTTTGCCGCGCAGCAACGGGACTTTCTTCACCGCC
Source organism: Pseudomonas sp. 29 (assembly GCF_002754355.1). NCBI lineage: Bacteria > Pseudomonadati > Pseudomonadota > Gammaproteobacteria > Pseudomonadales > Pseudomonadaceae > Pseudomonas > Pseudomonas sp. 29. The sequence continues at coordinate 2,456,867 of NZ_PEEY01000001.1, read as the reverse complement.
CGGGCACCGACTTCGAGGAACGAGTCGGCGGTGTCGAGGATTTCCGTCAGCAACTCGCGGCGCAGGCCGTCGAGCGAGAGGAAGTGGCGCAGCTGGCCCTGATCATTGAGCTGCAGCGGGCGCTTGGTATCTAGAGGCGTCATCGCGAAGGGGACTCTCAATAGGGCGGATTAAAGGTTGAAGTCTTGCAGTTCGAGCGTCAGCGGCTCGGGGCCGGACAGCTTCACCCGTTCATGTGCGGCCAGCGACAGCGTCGCGCCAACCACGTTCGGGCGGATCGGCAGCTCGCCGGCGTCGAGGTCCAGCAGGCAGACCAGGGTCACGCTGGCCGGGCGGCCGTAGTCGAACAATTCGTTCATGGCAGCGCGGATGGTGCGGCCGCTCATCAATACGTCGTCGATCAGCACCAGATGCTGGCCTTCGATCTCGAAGGGCAGGGCGGACGGGCGCACTTGCGGGTGCAGGCCGTTCTGGCTGAAGTCGTCGCGGTAAAAGGACACATCCAGCGTGCCCAGTGGTGCATCGCTGCCCAGTTCCTTGAGCAAGGCCTGCGCGACCCAGATGCCGCCGGTGCGGATGCCGATGTAACGCGGTTCAGTGATTTCACGCTGGGCAAGGTGCGCCTTGAGGCGGGTCGCCATCTGGCTGATCAGATCGGCGGGATTTGGCAGGCTCATGGTTGCTCCTTGTTGGGGGCGAGTCGGATCCTTGGACGCGACTCGGTTTTTCACTCAAAAGAAAAGCGCCGAAGCGCTTGTCAGGACTCAAACAATGCAGTGTTTTCATCGAGCCAGCCCTGCAACAGCAGAGCGGCGGCGATGGCGTCCACCGGGTTGTCGCGGTAACTGCCTTTTTGACCGCCACGGGCCAGTCGCTCGCCTTTGGCTTCAAACGTGGTCAGGCGTTCGTCGTGGGTATAGAAGGGCAGATTGAAGCGGCCATTGAGGCGGCGGGCAAACTTTTCCGCGCGTACGCACATGTCGCTCGGGGTGCCGTCCATGTTCAGCGGCAGTCCGACAACAACGGCGTCGGGTTTCCATTCTTTTATAAGGGCTTCGACCTGGTTCCAGTCCGGCACGCCGTTCTGTGCCTTCAAGGTGCACAGCTCACGAGCCTGGCCGGTAATCACCTGGCCGACCGCGACGCCGATCTGTTTGGTGCCGTAGTCGAAGCCGAGAATCAGGCGCAGGGCCATCAGGCGTGACCTGCCTGGCTGGTCAGCAGGCTGAGGTTGATCCCCAAGTGCCGGGCCGCCGCTTCCAGACGCAGTTCGCTGCTGGTGTTGAACAGGATGTCGGCGTCGTACGGGCAGTTCAGCCAGGCGTTGTCGGCGAGTTCGGCTTCCAGTTGCCCGGCTTCCCAACCGGCGTAACCGAGGGCAATCAGGCTTTTTGCCGGGCCGACGCCGTCAGCGATGGCGAACAGCACGTCCTGCGAGGTCGAGAGGGCCAGATCACCGTCCAATTGCGCGGTGGCCTGGAAGGTCTTGCCCGCCGGGTGCAGAACAAAACCGCGATCGGTCTGCACCGGGCCGCCAATGAAGATCGGCACATGCTGGCAGAGTGCTGGCGGGTCGATGTCCGGACGTAATTGCTCAAGGATGTCGGCCAGATTCAGCTCTTGCGGCCGGTTGACCACAATCCCCATAGCGCCATTGGCCGTGTGCTCGACGATGTAGGTCAAGGTGTGGGCAAAGTTCGGGTCGGCCATGTGTGGCATGGCGATCAGGAATTGATGCTTGAGGTAGCTGGGGCTGACGTTTTTCATGTGCGCTAGTGTGGCGTCGAAGGGGCAAACTGACAAGCTGAGGATCAGAGAACAACGCAGATCAAATGTGGGAGCGAGCTTGCTCGCGAAGGCGCCAGGTCAGGCAATATCAATGGTGCATGTGCCGGCCTCTTCGCGAGCAAGCTCGCTCCCACAAGGTTTCTGTGGTCTGTCAGTTGCTCGAGAGCTTGTCGCCCCGGGCAAATTTCCAGGTACGAATGATTTCCAGACGATCGATATCCGACAAGTCCCCGGTAAACGGCGCAAACGGTGCTGCCAACCGGACGATGCGCTGCGCCGCCTGATCCAGCAGCGGCTGGCCGGACGATTCCAGCACCAGCACTTCATACAGCGAGCCGTCGCGGTTGATCGAGACCATCAGGCGCAAATTGCCGTAGATCTGCTTGCGCCGTGCTTCTTCGGGATAATTGAGGTTGCCGATGCGCTCGACCTTCTTGCGCCAGTCGTCTTTGTACCAGGCACCCTTGTCGCGCATGGTCGACGCCGCGCTCAAACGGTGGATGCGTGGGCGTTTGGCGTACAACTGCTGTTCCTTGGCCAGTTCGGCTTCGAGGCTGGCGATGTCGCTGGACAGCTGTGAGCTGTCGAATTCTGGCGCGTCGACTGTCGGTTTGACTTCGGTTTTGGCTTCTTCTTTCTTGGTCGGCGCTTTTTTAGGTTTCGGCGCGACGGTGGTCACCGCAGCTTTGGGTGCGGCTTCCTGCACTTGCGGTTTGGCGGCCGGTGGCGGGGTGACTTTTTTGACCTGATTGTCCTGGAACGGCGCCACCTCAGTGGTCTTCGGAATCGCCTTCTTGTCCAGCGTGCCGCTGCCTTCCTGATGCTGTTGAGCGAGAAAGTCAGCCTTCTCCGGCTTCTTTTCGCTCTTGAAGGTGGCGAGGGTGATTTCCAGGGTTTTGCTGATTTGCTTGGGCTCGACCATCGTGAAGCCGACGCCGAGCAGCAGCGCCAAATGGATCAGCGCCGCAAGAAACAGGGTAAATCCGAGGCGATCGGCCGGGCGCACGCCACGGTGGGCGAGTTCTGCGGGTAGATCGGACGGGAGGGTCATGACAAGAAAACCAACATCGCGTTTTTCAGAGGCTGCGCATGATAACGCAATGTTGGTTTCACGCCTTGGGCTTCACGCTTCAAGCGACAGACTGCATGTGACGTGCATCAAGCTTGTGGCATTTTGCCGGCGGCTTGCAGCTTCTTGGCGATGGCATCCATCAACATGCCGCCGATATCGGTGCCAAACGCATTGTCGATTTCACGGATGCAGGTCGGGCTGGTGACGTTGATTTCGGTGAGGTTTTCGCCGATCACATCGAGGCCAACGAACAGCAGGCCTTTCTCACGCAGGGTCGGGCCGACTTGGGCGGCGATCCAGCGATCCTTTTCAGTCAGCGGGCGCGCCTCACCACGACCACCGGCCGCGAGGTTGCCACGGGTTTCGCCCTGCGCCGGAATCCGCGCCAGGCAGTAATCCACCGGCTCGCCGTCGATCATCAGAATGCGTTTGTCGCCGTCCTTGATCGCCGGCAGGTAAGCCTGGCCCATGATCTGCTGGCCACCGAGGGCGGTCAGGGTTTCCAGAATCACCGACAGATTTGGATCACCGGCACGGTGACGGAAAATCGAAGTACCGCCCATGCCGTCCAGCGGCTTGAGGATCACGTCGCCGTGTTTCGCGGCAAATTCACGCAGCACGTCAGCGCGACGGCTGACCACGGTTGGCGGCGTGCACTGCGGGAACAGCGTGGCGAACAGTTTTTCATTGCAGTCGCGCAGGCTCTGCGGCTTGTTCACCACCAGCACGCCAGCGGTTTCGGCCTGTTCGAGCAGGTAGGTGGAGTAAACGAACTCCATGTCGAACGGCGGATCCTTGCGCATCAGTATCACGTCGAGATCGCTCAGCAGGTTGTCCTGCTCGGCGTCCAGTTCGAACCATTTTTCCGGGTTGGCGAAGACTTTCAGCGGCTTCATGCGCGCCCGGGCCTGACCTTCACCCTGATACAGGTCGCGCTGTTCCATATAGAACAGTTCCCAGCCACGCTTCTGCGCGGCCAGCAGCATGGCCAGCGAGCTATCCTTTTTATAGGAGATGCTGGCGATAGGGTCCATGACAATCCCGACGCGAACGCTCATTGGGTTTTCCTCGAAAATTGGCTACCGGATCGGTATTGAAAAAGTGCCGCCAGAGTGGCGCCGGGCGGGTTTTCGGTCAAGGAAAAACCCGTCGATAGATTGCATCTGGAGACTGTGCTAAAAAGGCTGCCAAGCAGTGCTGGCCCTTGAACATCAAGGGTTTCCGGCCATCAGTCATCGCAAAACGGACAAATTGATTCGCAAAGGCGACGGTAGAGCCCTCTTATGGAACAGCAGTCCAGCGCCTTGAAGGTCATGGTGATCGACGACTCGAAAACGATTCGTCGCACCGCCGAAACATTGTTGAAGAATGTCGGTTGCGAAGTGATCACGGCGATCGACGGTTTCGACGCCCTGGCGAAGATCGCCGACAACCATCCCGGGATCATTTTTGTCGACATCATGATGCCGCGTCTGGATGGTTATCAGACCTGCGCTTTAATCAAGAACAACAGCGCGTTCAAGGCGACGCCGGTGATCATGCTGTCATCGCGCGACGGGCTGTTCGACAAGGCCAAGGGGCGGATTGTCGGCTCTGATCAATTTTTGACCAAACCTTTCAGCAAGGAAGAACTGCTCAACGCGATTCAGGCCCATGTTCCGGGCTTCGCCGCCGTTTTGCCGCAGTAAGACACGTACAGTGACGCTCGGCCAGCGGGCCGCGCGTCGACAAGAAAAATGGGGAAAACCATGGCACGCATCCTGATCGTTGATGATTCGCCGACTGAAATGTACAAACTCACCGGCATGCTCGAAAAGCACGGCCATGAAGTGCTGAAGGCCGAAAACGGCGCCGACGGCGTGGCCCTGGCCCGTCAGGAAAAACCTGACGCGGTATTGATGGACATCGTCATGCCCGGCCTCAATGGTTTTCAGGCAACCCGTCAGTTGACCAAAGACCCGGAAACCGGACATATCCCGGTGATCATCATCACCACCAAGGATCAGGAAACCGACAAGGTCTGGGGCACCCGTCAGGGCGCCAAGGATTACCTGACCAAACCGGTCGACGAAGACACCCTGATCAAGACCCTGAACAACGTGCTCAAAGGCTGATCGCGCAACCATGAGCGAATCGCTGACCGCGTTCGAACTGCTCTGGCAGATCGACCAGCGCTGCCGCTTGCTGGCGGCGGACCTGCCGTCGCAAGCGGCGCGCCAGGATCGCTGGAGCGGCATCGGCTTTCGCCTTGGCGAGCATTGGTATGTGGCGCCGATGGGCGAAGTCAGCGAAGTGCTGCATGAACCGCGATTCACCCAGTTGCCCGGGGTCAAACCATGGGTCAAAGGCGTGGCTAACCTGCGCGGGCGGCTGCTGCCGATCATGGATCTGTGCGGTTTCTTCGGGCATGAGCTGTCGCCGTTGCGTAAACAGAGACGGGTATTGGTGGTCGAGCATGGCGATGTGTTTGCCGGGTTGATGGTCGATGAAGTCATTGGCTTGCAGCACTTTGAGCAGAACAGCTTCGAACCGATCTCGATCAGCAAGCTCCAGGGTTCCAAGGCCGAGTTCGTCAAAGGCTATTTCCGCCGTGAGCAGAACTGGCGGGTGTTCAGCCTGTTTGCGCTGGCCAAATCCCCGGTGTTCATGAGTGTCGCGATATAACAGATTCAACACCGTCCCCTGTGGGAGCGAGCCTGCTCGCGAAGAGGGCGTGTCAGGCAAGATAAATATTGGCTGACCCAGCGCTTTCGCGAGCAAGCTCGCTCCCACAGGGATTGCAGCAGGCCTCAAAGGTGTGGGTTAAGGGCGAGGACCGATGACAAAAGCAAAAACAGGCAAGCCGGCGGAAGGCTCGCGCAGTCGCTCGCAGATCATCGTGCTGTTCATCGCACTGATCGTGTTCATCATGCTGCTGTTCGCCAACTTCGCTTACCTCAACACCCAGGCGAACTACGACAAACAGTACATCGGCCACGCCGGTGAACTGCGCGTGCTCTCGCAACGCATCGCCAAGAACGCCACCGAAGCCGCCGCCGGCAAGGCTGCCGCGTTCAAATTGCTCAGCGACGCGCGCAACGATTTCGCCCAGCGCTGGGGTTACTTGAAGAAGGGTGATCCGGCGACCGGCCTGCCTCCCGCCCCGGCTACTGTGCGCCCGGAAATGCGCGCCGTGCAGCTCGACTGGGAGCGCCTTCTGAAAAACACCGACGCGATTCTTTCCAGCGAACAAACCGTGCTGTCGCTGCATCAGGTCGCCGCAACGCTGGCCGAAACCGTGCCGCAGTTGCAGATTGAATACGAAAAAGTCGTCGAAATCCTCCTCCAGCGCGGTGCCCCGGCCGCGCAAGTGGCGATGGCCCAGCGCCAATCGCTGCTCGCCGAACGCATTCTCGGCGCGGTCAACACCGTGCTCGCTGGCGACGAAAACTCGCAGCAAGCCGCCGACGCTTTTGGCCGCGATGCCACGCGCTTCGGCCAAGTGCTCAACGGCATGCTGCAAGGCAACCCGACGCTGAAAATCAGCCAGGTCGAAGATCGCGACGCCCGTGCTCGTTTGAGCGAAATCTCCGAGCTGTTCCAGTTTGTCTCCGGCTCCGTCGATGAAATCCTCGAAACCTCGCCGGAGCTGTTCAAGGTTCGTGAATCGGCGAGCAATATCTTCAGCCTCTCGCAAACCCTGCTCGACGAAGCCTCGCACTTGGCCACTCGCTTCGAGAACCTTGCCGGTGGGCGCAACACTGACACCATCGGCGGCTACGTCCTCGGTTTGCTGGCGCTGGCCTCGATCATCCTCATCGGCATGGTCATGGTCCGCGAAACCAATCGCCAGTTGCGTGAAACCGCCGAGAAGAACGAGCGCAACCAGAACGCGATCATGCGCCTGCTCGACGAAATCGAAGACCTCGCCGACGGCGACCTCACCGTGACCGCTTCGGTGACCGAAGACTTCACCGGCACCATCGCCGACTCGATCAACTACTCCGTCGACCAATTGCGCGATCTGGTCGCGACGATCAACCTCACCGCCGGCCAGGTTGCCGCCGCCGTGCAGGAAACCCAGGCCACCGCCATGCACTTGGCCCAGGCCTCGGAGCATCAGGCTCAGCAGATTTCCGAAGCCTCGACGGCGATCAGCGACATGGCCGAATCCATCGACCAGGTTTCGGCCAACGCCGCTGAGTCTTCAGCGGTAGCCGAGCGGTCCGTGGAGATCGCCAACAAGGGCAACGAGGTGGTGCACAACACCATCCACGGCATGGACAACATCCGCGAGCAGATTCAGGACACCGCCAAACGCATCAAGCGTCTGGGCGAGTCGTCGCAGGAAATCGGCGACATCGTCAGCCTGATCGACGACATTGCCGACCAGACCAACATCCTCGCCCTCAATGCGGCGATTCAGGCGTCGATGGCTGGTGATGCCGGGCGCGGGTTTGCCGTGGTCGCCGATGAAGTGCAGCGACTGGCTGAACGCTCGTCCGCCGCGACCCGGCAGATCGAAACCCTGGTGCGGGCAATTCAGACCGACACCAACGAAGCGGTCATTTCGATGGAGCAGACCACCACCGAAGTGGTGCGCGGCGCGCGACTGGCGCAGGATGCCGGTGTGGCCCTGGAAGAAATCGAAGGCGTGTCGAAGACCCTCGCGGCGCTGATTCAAAGCATCTCCAACGCAGCGCAGCAGCAGACGACTTCGGCCGGGCAGATCTCGCTGACGATGAACGTGATCCAGCAGATCACCTCGCAGACCTCGTCCGGCTCCACGGCCACCGCCGAGAGCATCGGCAACCTGACGAAAATGGCCAGTCAGCTACGACGTTCGGTGTCCGGCTTCACCTTGCCGGCGGCGACAGATAAAGCGTGAGTGGAGTGGTTATGGGTGATCGGCACGACTACGTGGCCCTCGAATGGGTCAAAGGCGAAATTGCCGAAACGCTGAAACAGGCGCATCAAGCAATTGAAGCCGTGCTCGACGACCCGCAAGCCTTTCCCGGGCTGGACGAGTGCCTGGATCACATCCATCAGGTCCACGGCAGTTTGCAGATGGTCGAGTTCTACGGCGCAGCCTTGCTCGCCGAAGAAATGGAACATCTGGTCGAAGCCTTGCAGCACGAGCGCGTCAGCCATCGCGACGAAGCCCTGCATCTGTTGCTGCAAGCCCTTGGGCAATTGCCGATTTACCTCGACCGCGTGCAGAGCGCCCGGAGAGATTTGCCGTTGGTGGTGCTGCCGCTGATCAACGATCTGCGCAGCGCCCGTGGCGAAAGCCTGTTGTCTGAAACCAGCCTGTTCAGCCCGCAATTGCCCGAACTGGCACCGCTAAACGCAGAAGCGCTGGCACTGCTGGAACCGGCAGAACTGCCGAACGTGCTGCGCAAATTGCGCCAGATGCTGCAAATGGCTTTGGTCGGTTTGCTGCGCGAGCAGGATGACCAGACCCACCTCGGTTATCTGGCCAAAGTATTCACTCGCCTCGAAGCGCTGAGCGGTGATTCGCCGCTGAGTCCGCTGTGGCAAGTCGCCTCGGCGCTGGTCGAGGGCATGCGCGCAGGCGTCATCGCCAACAGCCCGGCGCTGCGCAGCCTGTTCAAGGATGCCGACAAAGAGCTCAAGCGTCTGCTCGAGCAAGGTATGTCCGGCCTCAATCAGCCGCCTCCGGCTGAGCTGCTGAAAAGCCTGTTGTTCTATATTGCCAAAGCCGAACATCCCACCGGGCAGATGCTGACCATGAAAGATCGCTACTCCCTGGACGACGCTTTGCCCGACAGCGCGATGGTCGACGAAGAACGCGCGCGCCTGGCCGGCCCCGATCGCGATGCGATGCGCTCGGTGCTGGCGGCGTTGTGTGAAGAACTGGTGCGGGTCAAGGAGCGCCTCGACCTGTTCGTGCGCAGCGACCGCCAGCACACCTCGGATCTGGAAAACCTGCTCGCACCCCTGCGGCAGATTGCCGACACCCTCGCGGTGCTCGGTTTCGGCCAGCCGCGCAAAGTGATCATTGATCAATTGGCCGTGGTGCTCAGCCTCGCTCAGGGCCAGCGCGAACCGAACGACGCGATCCTGATGGACGTTGCCGGCGCGCTGCTCTACGTCGAAGCGACGCTGGCCGGAATGGTCGGTACCGTCGAGCCGGAAAGCCCGGAAGATACGCGCCTGCCGACCACCGACCTGACGCAGATCCATCAGATCGTCATCAAGGAAGCGCGCATCTGCCTGCAACAGGCCAAGGACATGATCGTCGACTACATCGACGCCGATTGGGATCGCCAGCACCTGCAACCGTTGCCGGCGCTGCTGACTCAGGTGCGCGGGGCACTGGCGATGATTCCGTTGAACCGCGCGGCAAGTCTGGTCGAGGCGTGCAACGGGTTTATCCGCGAACATCTGTTGCTTGATCCGCACGAGCCGGGTTGGGAAGAGCTGGATCATCTGGCCGATGTCATCAGCAGCCTCGAGTATTACCTCGAACGTCTGAGCGACGACCCGCAGGCGCCGAGCGAGCAGTTGCTGGATGTCGCGCAGAAGTCCCTTGCGAGTCTGGGGTTCTTTCCAAATGAGCCGCATGTGCCCGTGCTCGACGACGTGCTCAGCCCCAGCGAAGCGCTGGTGATGCAGGACATGCAAGCGCTTGATGACCCGGAAACCGTGCAGTCGCTGGCCGACGTTCTGGCCAGCCCGGTTTCAGCGCTCAACCCGCCGGCATTGATCACGCCGGGCAGCTTGATGCCGCCGCCAGCCGATGAAGAACCGGTCGACGATGAACTGCGCGAAGTGTTCCTCGAAGAGACCGACGAGGTCCTCGAAGTCCTCCACGAATACCTGCCGCGCTGGATTGCCAATCCGCAGGACCGCGATGCGCTGACCGAGCTGCGTCGCGCCTTCCACACCCTCAAGGGCAGCGGGCGCATGGTCCGCGCGCTGATTCTCGGTGAGCTGGCGTGGTCGGTGGAAAACCTGCTCAACCGTGTGCTCGAACAAAGTGTCGAACCGGGCTCGGTGGTGCAGCAAGTGCTGACCGACACCGTGCTGTTGCTGCCCGAGTTGATCAGCGAATTCGCCACCAACAGCCAGCGTCAGCGCAGCGATGTCGATCAACTCGCTGCTCGCGCCCACGCCTTGGCCAAAGGCGATGAACCGCTGGCCGCCGAAGACGTGGACGATGTCGCGGCGCTCGATCCGCTGCTGCTGGAAATCTTCCGTAAAGAAGCCGAAACCCACCTCGCCAGCCTCAATCGCTTTCTCGATCAAGCCGCCGAGCATGTGCCGCTACAGGCCAGCGATGAATTGCAGCGCGCCCTGCACACGCTCAAGGGCAGTGCTTCGATGGCCGGCGTATTGCCGATTGCCGAACTCGCTGCGCCGCTCGATCAACTGGCCCGCGAGTTCAAGGCGCACCAGTTGCCGCTGGACCTCGACGAAGTGGAGTTGCTGCTGGAAGCCGAGGGCCTGTTCCGCGTCGGCCTGCGTCAACTCAAGCATGATCCGCTGGCGCCGATTGTCGGTGCACAGTCGCTGATCAAACGCTCGGAAACCCTGCTTGCCGAGCGCCTGGAATCGATCCTCGATGCGCCGCACACCGGCCTGCGGATCAAGCGTGATCCGCAACTGATCAACAACTTCCTCGCTCAGGGCATGGACATCCTGCTCGACGCCGAAAGCCTGTTGCAGCGCTGGCAACAACACCCCGGCGAGCGTCAGGAACTCAGCGCCTTGCTGGATGAACTGACCACCCTTGGCGAAGGCGCGCATTTGGCGGATCTGCTGCCGGTGGACGTGTTGTGCGAAGCCTTGCTCGACCTGTATGGCGCGGTTGAAGAAAGCAGCCTGGCGGTCAGCGAACAGTTTTTCCGCGAAGCGCAGAACGCCCACGAAGCGCTGATCAACATGCTCGACGAACTGGCCGCCGGGCAGGAAGTCACGCCACAACCGGCGCGGATCCGGGCGTTGCATGATCTGCTCGATCAGAGCCTCGACCCATCGTCCATGGGCCTGATTCGCAGCGATGGCAGCCGTACCCTGAGCATCCGTGAACTGGGCAGCGCCACCGCTGAGTTGCAGCAAAAGGCAACGGCGCTTGAACCCGATGACGAGATTGTCGAGATCTTCCTTGAAGAAGCGGTCGACATTCTCGACAGCTCAGGCCAGGCCTTGCAGCGCTGGTTGAGCGACCCGGACAATGCCGCGCCGCTGTCCTCGTTGCAGCGCGATTTGCACACCCTCAAGGGCGGCGCGCGGATGGCTGAAGTCGAGGCCATTGGCGATCTGGCTCAGGAGCTGGAAAGCTTTTACGAAGGCTTGGTGGATCGTCGCTACCACTACAGCGAAAGCCTGGGGCGCTTGCTGCTCAAGAGTCATGAGCGTTTGGCATTGTTGCTTGATCAACTGCAAAGCCATCAGCCGCTGATCCCGGCGCAGGATCTGATCGACACGATTCGTCAGGTACGTCAGGGCCACAGCGTCGCCGAAGTGCCGCCAGCAACAACCGAGCACGACAGCGCTGGCCACGATCCCGAACTGCTGGAAATCTTCCTCGAAGAAGGTTTCGACATCATCGAAAACTCCGGCGCCGCGCTGCTGCGCTGGCAAGCCGAGCCGGGCAATCGCCAGGAAGTGGAAACCCTGCTGCGCGATCTGCACACCCTCAAGGGTGGCGCGCGGATGGTCGAGATCGGCCCGATCGGCGACCTTGCCCATGAGCTGGAATACCTTTACGAAAGTCTTTCCAGCGGCGCTTTGCAGCCGTCGGCGGAGCTGTTTGCGCTGGTGCAGCGCGGCCATGATCGGCTGGCACAAATGCTCGATGGCGTGCGCGCCGGGCAACCGTGTCCACCGGCCGATCGGCTGATCAATGCGATCCAGAATTTCAGCCATCCGGTGACGATAGAAACGCCGCCAGTGCTACCCGTTCCGGTCAAGACTGACGCGGCGCCGCCGGCTGCTGACGCTGGCGCGGACATGGTCAAAGTCTCCGCCGAACTGCTCGATGAGCTGGTCAATCTGGCCGGGGAAACCTCGATCTTCCGTGGTCGCATCGAGCAGCAGGTCAACGACGCACAGATCGCCCTGAACGAGATGGAAACCACCATCGAACGCATGCGCGATCAGTTGCGTCGTCTCGATACCGAAACCCAGGGGCGGATTCTCAGCCGTCAGCAAGTCGATGCCGAACGTCTCGGCTACGAGGAATTCGACCCGCTGGAAATGGACCGCCATTCGCAGTTGCAGCAACTGTCCCGCGCGCTGTTCGAATCGGCTTCCGACTTGCTCGACCTCAAGGAAACCCTCGACCGCCGTAATCACGACGCCGAGAACCTGTTGCAGCAACAGGGCCGCATCAACACCGAATTGCAGGAAGGCCTGATGCGCACGCGCATGGTGCCGTTCGAGCGCATGTTGCCGCGTTTGAAACGCATCGTCCGCCAGGTCGCTGAAGAGCTGAACAAAGACGTCGCGTTTGTCGTCGGCAACGCCGAAGGCGAGATGGATCGCAACGTACTCGAACGCATGGCCGCGCCGTTGGAACACATGCTGCGCAATGCCGTCGATCATGGTCTGGAGTCCGCCGAGGTGCGGCTGGCGGCAGGCAAACCGGCGCAGGGCACGGTAAGCCTGGACCTGTCCCGCGAGGGCGGCGACATCGTTTTCGACATTCGCGACGACGGTGCCGGCGTGCCGCTGGAAGCGGTGCGGCGCAAGGCGATCAAGCGCGGCATGCTCGCGCCGGAGGCCGAAATCAGCGACCGCGACGTGTTGCAGTTCATCCTCCAGCCGGGGTTTTCCACGGCGGAAAAGATCACGCAGATTTCCGGACGCGGCGTCGGCATGGACGTGGTGCATGAAGAAGTGCGGCAACTCGGCGGCAGCATGAGCATCGACTCGGTGCCGGGGCAGGGCGTGCATTTCCGTATTCGTTTGCCATTCACCGTGTCGGTCAACCGCGCGTTGATGGTGCAGTGTGGCGAGGATCAATATGCGATTCCGCTGAACACCATCGAAGGCATCGTCCGCGTGTTGCCGAATGATCTGGAAGCTCACTTCCGGGTTGATCCGCCGCGTTATCAGTACGGCGGCCAGACCTACGAACTGTGCTACCTCGGCGAACTGCTGAAAACCGCGCCACGGCCGAAACTGCTCGGCCAGAACCTGCCGTTACCGGTGCTGCTGGTGCATTACAACGACCGGCGCATCGCGGTGCTGGTCGATACCATGGCCGGCACCCGCGAGATCGTGGTCAAGAGCCTTGGCGCGCAATTCGCGGCGGTGCAGGGCGTGTCCGGCGCGACGATTCTCGGCGATGGCCGAGTGGTGCTGATTCTCGATTTGCTCGCACCGATTCGGGCGATGCAAGCGCGGATTGCGCAGACGCCAACGCTGCCGGATATCGACAGCGAACCGCACAAACCACTGCTGGTGATGGTGGTCGACGACTCGGTCACCGTGCGCAAGGTCACCAGCCGCTTGCTCGAACGCCATGGCATGAACGTGCTGACCGCCAAGGACGGTGTCGACGCCATGCTGCTGCTCGAAGAACACATGCCCGACCTGATGCTGCTCGACATCGAAATGCCGCGCATGGACGGCTTCGAAGTCGCCACCCAGGTGCGCAACGACGAACGCCTGCAGCACCTGCCGATCATCATGATCACCTCACGCACCGGGCAGAAACACCGCGACCGTGCCATGGCGATTGGCGTCAACGACTACCTCGGCAAGCCGTATCAAGAGTCGGTGCTGCTTGAAAGCATTGCCCAATGGAGCAAGAAACATGCATGAGCGCCGGCATAATCAGCGCAGCAGCCAACTCACCGGGTTGCTGCTGCCGTTGGCGGATCGCAATTTGATCCTGCCTAACGTCGCCGTGGCCGAGCTGATCGATTACCAGGCCAGTGCTTTCGATCTGGATACGCCACCGTGGTATCTCGGCAAGGTTACGTGGCGTGAGCGGCAGATTCCGTTGCTGAGTTTTGAATCGGCGTGCGGGCAGAAAATCGTTATCGGCGAGCGCGCGCGGATCGTGATTTTGAATGCGCTGGGCGGGTTGCCGGAGTTGAAGTTCATTGCGCTGCTGGTGCAGGGGATTCCGCGCTCTTACAAGCTCGACAGTCAGTTGAGCTATGTCGATGTGCCGTTGTGTGCGCTGGAGCAGGCGGCGGTGCAGGTCGGGGAGCAAGTGGCGAAGGTGCCGGATTTGTTGGGGTTGGAGAAGTTGTTGGTGGAGGCGGGTCTCGTCCACTGATCCTGAGTTTGCGGTGATCTTGCTGGCCTCTTCGCGAGCAAGCTCGCTCCCACAGTGGGCTTATGTCGTCCACAAAATCTGCATTCACTGAAGATCCCCTGTGGGAGCGAGCTTGCTCGCGAAAGCGTCGTTCGCCACACCTTAAATCCGACAGACAAATCCTCAATCTTTGTGCGCAATAAACACCCTTTATCTCAGCTGTTTAAATACACCCGATGTTACGGCTCCCTAGCCTACAAATCCTTGCGCCGCTGCCTACGCATGCACCAGAATCCGCCGGCTTGTGCGCCGTGGGCTGGCTGCGTAACGTGGATTGGGTCACTGATTTCCAGTGATCGGGTTTAGCAGCCCGGCTTTGTCCTTACCTCGGTTGTACAAGTCTCATCCAGTCAGGCATTCGCCTGCGCTTGATGGTGGCTGTGCGCATGGCACCTTCGGGTGCGCCGGGTTGGGGTTTGACCGGTCTGCTAACTTGCGCATAGCCGCCACCCTACCGTTTAGCAGCGAGATGGTGAGGCCTAATAGAGGTTCATCCCCATGTTCAAAGTAACGCCAAACCCGCCGGTCACCGACCCGGCATCCCCCTACGAATCCCCCGATTCGAAGAAATTCCACGAAGCCGCCGAACGCGCCCTCGATCATTACCTTGGCCCGACCAACGCCGACCTGATGGCCACGCCCTACACCCCCAACACGCTGTACATGGCCAACCCGAATGCCGACACCGAATCCCTGCTGGCCGACGCCAGCGAAACCCTCGGGTCGGCCACTGTCATGCTTAATAACCATGCGGCAATGGTGGAAGGTACGCACCGCAAGACTGTGCAGGGTATTGCGCAGGTGGTGATGGTGGCGGAGATGGCCGTCAATCGTTTGTTGGATAGGTTGGTGCCGACGGAGTAGCGAAAAAGCTGACCCTCACCCCAGCCCTCTCCCGGAGGGAGAGGGGGCCGACCGAGGTGTCTTGCGCTATACATCGACCTGAAAAGCCAAGTCGATTATGGGTTTGGTAAAGCGAGTCGATTATGGATTCGGTAAAGCACGATCAGGTCGGCGCAATTCCCGAATATCCCCCAATCAGTCCCCTCTCCCTCCGGGAGAGGGCTAGGGTGAGGGCGGCTCTTGATCGTTACCCTGAGCGTAATGATTCACCACCGCGCTTGATTGATGCCCCCACCCCACACGCCTACCTTAGCTCCACGACAGCGAACCCCGTGGAGTGAGCATGACAACAACAATTTCCCCCGACTCGCGCTGGACGCGGCGGCGCGATGAGAAGCAGCGCCGGCTCGACAAGGTGCGCGGGCTGGCCGACGGTGTGGTGTTGCCCACCGACAAGATCGTCGCCGCGCTCGAAGCGCTGATCCACCCCGGTGACCGTGTGGTGCTGGAGGGTAACAACCAGAAGCAGGCGGATTTCCTTTCGCGCTCGCTGGCCAAAGCCGACCCGGAAAAGCTCCACGACCTGCACATGATCATGCCCAGCGTCGGCCGCTCCGAGCACCTCGACCTGTTCGAACACGGCATCGCCCGCAAGCTTGATTTCTCCTTCGCCGGCACCCAGAGCCTGCGCATCAGCCAGTTGCTGGAAGACGGCCTGCTGGAAATCGGCGCGATCCACACCTACATCGAACTCTACGCCCGGCTGGTGGTGGACCTGATCCCCAACGTCGTGCTCTCGGCCGGGTTCATGGCCGACCGCGCCGGCAACATCTACACCGGCCCGAGCACCGAAGACACTCCGGCACTGATCGAACCGGCCGCCTTCAGCGACGGCATCGTCATCGTCCAGGTCAACCAATTGGTCGACGACGTCAGCGAACTGCCGCGCGTGGACATCCCCGCCTCATGGGTCGACTTCGTGGTGGTGGCCGACAAGCCGTTCTACATCGAACCGCTGTTCACCCGCGACCCACGCCATATCAAGCCTGTGCACGTGCTGATGGCGATGATGGCGATCCGTGGCATCTACGAAAAACACAACGTGCAGTCGCTCAACCACGGCATCGGTTTCAACACCGCCGCC
Source organism: Pseudomonas sp. 29 (assembly GCF_002754355.1). NCBI lineage: Bacteria > Pseudomonadati > Pseudomonadota > Gammaproteobacteria > Pseudomonadales > Pseudomonadaceae > Pseudomonas > Pseudomonas sp. 29. Next base: position 2,440,742 of record NZ_PEEY01000001.1, on the reverse strand, counting down.
ATCGAGCTGATCCTGCCGACCTACGGTGAATCCCTCGGCCTCAAAGGCAAGATCTGTCGCAACTGGACGCTCAACCCGCACCCAACTTTGATCCCGGCAATCGAGAGCGGTTGGGTCGAAAGCGTGCATTGCTTCGGCACCGAACTGGGTATGGAAAACTACATCGCCGCGCGCCCGGACGTGTTCTTCACCGGCCGCGACGGCTCGTTGCGTTCCAACCGGATGTTCTGCCAACTGGCCGGGCAATACGCGGTGGATCTATTTATCGGCGCGACGTTGCAGGTCGATGGCGATGGCCATTCCTCGACCGTGACCCGTGGTCGCCTCGCCGGTTTCGGTGGCGCGCCGAACATGGGCCACGACCCGCGCGGTCGCCGTCACGGCACCCCGGCGTGGCTGGACATGCGCCACGACGACTCGCAGCAACCGATGCTCGAACGCGGCAAGAAACTCGTGGTGCAAATGGTCGAGACGTTCCAGGAGGGCGGCAAACCGACCTTCGTCGAGACCCTCGACGCGGTGGAAGTGGCGAAGAAAAGCGGCATGCCGCTGGCACCGATCATGATCTACGGCGATGACGTCACCCACCTGCTCACCGAAGAAGGCATCGCCTACCTGTACAAGGCACGCTCGCTGGAAGAGCGCCAGGCGATGATCGCAGCGGTCGCCGGCGTCACCGCGATCGGCCTGCGCCACAACCCGAAAGACACCGAACGCATGCGCCGCGAAGGCCTGATCGCCTTGCCGGAAGACCTCGGCATCCGCCGCACCGACGCCACCCGCGAATTGCTCGCGGCGAAAAGTGTGGCCGATCTGGTCGAGTGGTCCGGCGGCCTGTACAACCCGCCCGCGAAATTCAGGAGCTGGTAATGCACGCATTTAACCTGCAAGCGAAACCGCTTTCTCTGGCTGATCGATTGGCTGATCTGGCGGTGGACGCGCTGATTGACGAAGCCGATCTGTCGCCGAAACCGGCGCTGGTCGACCGTCGCGGCAATGGCGCGCACACCGATCTGCACCTGGGCCTGATGCACGCTTCGGCGCTGTCGTTGTGGCCGGCGTTCAAGGAAATGGCCGAAGCGGCGGTTGCAATCGGCGAAGTCGATTCAACGTTGCGCGAAGCGATTGGCCGCATCGGTCGAGAAGGCGAGCAAGCGATGCTCACGACCACCAACGGCGTGAACACGCATCGCGGCGCCATTTGGGCGCTGGGATTATTGGTGACGGCTGCTGCGCTGGAGCCGCAATCCTCCAGCGCTAACGCCGTGACCCTCCGCGCCGCACGTCTGGCCTTACTGGAGGACCGCTACGCACCCAAACCATTGAGCCACGGCGCCCAGGTCGCCCTGCGTTACGGCGCACGCGGCGCGCGTGAAGAAGCGCAACTCGGCTTCCCCTCGGTGCTGCAACGCGGCCTGCCGCAACTCAAGCGCAGCCGCGCCAACGGCCATGGTGAGCAGAACGCTCGGCTCGACGCCTTGCTCGCAATCATGACGAATCTGGCCGACACCTGCGTGCTCTACCGCGCCGGTGAAGAGGGCCTGCACGCCATGCAGTCCGGCGCGCAAGCGGTGCTCGACGCCGGTGGCAGCGCCAGCCTCAGCGGACGCCGTCGCTTGCACGAACTCGATCAACAACTCATCGCATTGAATGCCTCGCCCGGTGGCGCCGCCGACTTGCTCGCCGCCACGCTGCTGCTCGATCGCATCGAGCGCGACGGCATCCTTCAGGGAGCGTTTTGATGGAAACCCTATCGTTTGAATTCCCCGCCGGGCAGCCGCCACGCGGTCGCGCGCTGGTCGGTTGTGTCGGCTCGGGTGATCTGGAAGTGCTGATCGAACCGGGTCTGGCCGGCAAACTGACAATCAATGTGCAGACCTCGGTCAACGGCGCGCAGTTGCGTTGGCAGCACCTGTTTGCGCGGATGTTCGACGGCACCACGCCGCCGGCGATGGCCATCGATATCCACGATTTCGGCGCGACGCCGGGGGTGGTGCGCTTGCGTCTGGAACAAGGTTTCGAGGAGATCGGCCATGACTGACAGCGCAGCGTTGCTCAACAAACACAGCTTCGTCGAGCTCGGCGCGCGGCAACGGGCGAAAGCCTTGCTCGATGCCGGCAGCTTTCGTGAATTGCTCGACCCGTTTCAACGGGTGATGTCGCCGTGGCTTGAACGTCAGGGCGTGGTGCCGCAGGCCGATGACGGCGTGGTGATCGCCAAGGGCAGCCTCGACGGTTTGCCAGTGGTCATTGCCGCAATTGAAGGCGCGTTTCAGGGCGGCAGCCTTGGCGAAGTCGGCGGGGCGAAGATTGCCGGCGCACTGGAACTGGCGGCTGAAGACAACCGCAAAGGCATTCCGACCCGCGCGGTGTTGCTGCTGGAAACCGGTGGCGTGCGCTTGCAGGAAGCCAATCTTGGGTTGGCGGCGATTGCCGATATTCATGCGGCGATTGTCGATTTGCAGCAGTACCAACCGGTGGTCGGTGTGGTGGCGGGCAGCGTGGGTTGCTTCGGTGGTATGTCGATTGCGGCGGCGCTGTGCAGCTATTTGCTGGTGACTCAGGAAGCACGCCTCGGTTTGAACGGCCCGCAAGTGATCGAGCAAGAAGCCGGGATCGAGGAATACGACTCCCGCGACCGGCCGTTCATTTGGAGCCTGACCGGTGGCGAGCAGCGTTTCGACACTGGTCTGGTGGATCGTTATGTCGCCGATGATGTGGCGAAGATTCGTCAGCAGGTCGGCGAATTGCTGCAGCAAGGTTTGCCAAAGCAACCACGCAGGCAACGCGCCGAATGGTTTCTGCAACGCCTGAGCAGCCTGAACACTGACCCGCAAATCGAACCGTCAGTGGTTCGCGATCTTTACCAAGGAGAGCGCTCATGAGCGGTTATTCACTGCGCGGTTTGAACTGGTTCGACGCCTTGAGCGCCGGGGCGAAAGCCGTTGAGGGTTTGCCGCCATCGCTGCGGGTTGCCGATGGTGAACTTGGGCGTTTTATCGCCGTGGTCGCTGATCCGGACAATCGTTTTCCGCGTGCGCGCAACGGCGAAGTCGGCTTGCTCGAAGGCTGGGGTCTGGCCAAGGCTGTGGATGACGCGATCACTGCTGATCGTGACAAAGCGCAGAAACGCCCGATCATCGCCATCGTCGATGTGCCGAGCCAGGCTTATGGTCGGCGCGAAGAAGCCCTCGGCATTCATCAGGCGCTGGCCGGTGCGGCGGACAGTTATGCCCGTGCGCGGTTGGCCGGGCATCCGGTGATTGCATTACTGGTCGGTAAGGCAATGTCCGGGGCGTTTCTCGCTCATGGTTATCAGGCCAACCGTTTGATTGCGCTGCGCGATCCGGGCGTGATGGTGCATGCGATGGGCAAGGCGTCGGCGGCGCGGGTGACGTTGCGCAGTGTTGAAGAGCTCGAAGCGCTGGCCGCCAGTGTGCCGCCGATGGCTTATGACATCGACAGCTACGCGAGCCTCGGATTGCTCTGGGAAACCCTGTCGGTGCAGCAGATTGAGCAGCCGACGGCGGAGGATCTATCGAGAGTTAACGAGTGCCTGAAGCAAGCCATCGGCGATGTCGTCAGCACTGATCTGAGCAATCGTCTCGGCGCAAAAAATCGTGCGGCCTCCAGCAAGGTTCGCGAACTGTTGAGGGCGCAATGGTGAACACGCCTCTGGCCCACGACCTGCTGTGGGGCATGACCCCGGCGCAGTTGCCGGCGGATGCGCCGCTGTGGGCCGTCGAGTCATTGGCCGCCGGGCAACCGGTGGTAGTGCGACGGGCGTTGAGTGCTGAGGGTTTTGTCGCGGTCGGCGTGCGCGGTGTGTTGCGCGAGCAGCGGCTGGCGGCGTTTATGGCGCTCGATTCGATTGCCTGTCGGGTCAGCCCCGAAGGGCTGTGTCACGTCGACTGCGAGCGCGATCTGCCGGTCATGCAGGCGCTCAAACAGCTGCGGCTGATGCTCGACGATTGCGGTTGGGTCTGGGGTGTCAGCGGCAGTGTCGGCTTTGAATTGGCCAGCAGTTTTACCGCGATGCACGCGGCCAGTGATCTCGATTTGATTCTGCGCACACCGCAACTGATCACGCGTAATCAGGCACGCAAATTGGTTGCGGTTTTTGATCAGGCCGTGTGCCGGGTCGACCTGCAATTGCAGACGCCATTCGGTGCTGTGGCGTTGCGTGAATGGGCTAGCGGTTCGGCGCGGGTGCTGCTGAAAAATGCTCATCAGGCTTGCCTGGTGATCGATCCGTGGAATCCGCAGGAGCAGGCAGCGTGAGCAGTCTGCTGGTGTTCCCCGGCCAGGGCGCGCAGCAGGCGGGCATGTTTCAGCGCTTGCCTCGGGAAACCTTGGTCGAAGCCAGTGATGTACTTGGCGAAGATGTTTTGCTGCTCGATTCTGCTCAAGCATTGCGCACGACGAGGGCGGTTCAGCTGTGCCTACTGATCGCCGGCGTCGCGGCTTCACGACAGTTATTGCAGGACGGACTCACGGCGGATTACGTCGCCGGCTTGTCCATCGGCGCTTACCCGGCAGCGGTGGTCGCTGGAGCGTTGAGCTTCAGCGATGCGCTGCATCTGGTCAGCCTGCGCGGTGAGTTGATGCAACAGGCTTATCCACAGGGCTACGGCATGACCGCGATCATCGGCCTGCAATTATCCACAGTCGAAACACTGCTCGCACAGGTGCACAGCGAAGATTCGCCGGTGCACCTGGCCAACATCAATGCCGATAACCAGGTGGTGATCGCCGGTAGTGACGAGGCCATGCAAGTGGTGGCTGAACTGGCGCGCAGTCGTGGCGCTGGTCTGGCGAAACGCCTGGCGGTGAGTGTGCCGTCGCACTGTCCGCTGCTGGAGGCACCTGCACAAACCCTCGCCGAGGCCTTCGCCAAAGTTGAACTGAAAACTCCGAAAATCGCTTACCTGAGCGGCAGCCGCGCGCGTCCTGTGACCAAAATCGAAGCGCTGCGCGACGACCTCGCCTTCAACATGTGTCGCGTAGTGGATTGGCGCGGCACCGTACAAAGCGCCTACGAGCGCGGCGTGCGTTTACAGATCGAACTGCCGCCCGGTGCGGTGCTGACCGGGCTGGCGCGCCGGGTGTTCGAACAGGGCACGGTCACTGCCTTCGACAGTGCGCGTCTCGACACCTTGCAGGCGCTGTTGCGTGAGGAGGGTGGCCACCAACTCTAAAACCGCCGACTCAAGCTTCGAACAACAAAAACAACATTCGACGATGCACTTTGAGGACTACAACAATGATTATTTACGGTGTGGCGTTTCTCGCCTTTTGTACGTTGGTGGGTATCTGGGTCGGTGAGCTGCTCGGCAAGCTGATCGGCGTGCCGGCCAACGTCGGCGGCGTCGGCATTGCGATGCTGCTGTTGATTGGCCTGGGCAGTTATCTGAACAAAAGCGGCTGGCTCAAGGGCAAGACCGAGCAGGGTGTCGAGTTCTGGAGCGCTATCTACATTCCGATCGTGGTCGCCATGGCCGCGCAGCAAAACGTCTATGGCGCGCTCAAGGGCGGGCCTATGGCGATTCTTGCCGGCACCCTCGCCGTGGTGATCGCTTTTGCCCTGGTGCCCGTGCTGACGCGCATGGGCAACAAGGAGCAGACCCCGATCGCTCCAGCCAAGACTGCGGGGTAATCGCCATGTACGAATCAATGATGAAAGTGATCACCGGCTACGGTTTGATCAGCGGTTTCCTGATTGTCGGCCTGACCATGTGGGTGTCCTACTGGATGTCCAACACCTTCACCAAAGGTCGTTTGCACGGCTCGGCCATCGCCATTCTGCTCGGGCTGGTGCTGTCGTATGTCGGCGGTGCGCTGACCGGTGGGCAGAAGGGCGTAGTGGATATTCCGTTGCTGTCGGGCATCGGTTTGCTCGGTGGTGCGATGCTGCGCGATTTTGCGATTGTGGCCACGGCGTTTGGCGTGAGTGTCGATGAGCTGAAACGGGCAGGGTTCGTCGGGGTGCTGGCGCTGTTTGTCGGCGTAGGCACGTCGTTCGTGGCGGGTGTTGGTGTGGCGATGGCGTTCGGTTATACCGATGCCGTTAGCCTGACCACTATTGGTGCCGGCGCGGTGACCTACATCGTCGGCCCGGTGACCGGCGCGGCGATTGGCGCCAGTTCCGAGGTCATGGCGCTGTCGATTGCAGCGGGGTTGATCAAGGCGATTCTGGTGATGGTGATGACGCCGTTCGTGGCGCCGATGATTGGCCTGAACAATCCACGCAGCGCGGTGATTTTCGGCGGGCTGATGGGCACGTCCAGTGGTGTGGCCGGCGGGTTGGCGGCGACGGATCCGAAGCTGGTGCCTTATGGGTGTCTGACGGCGGCGTTTTATACCGCGCTTGGGTGTTTGCTTGGGCCTTCGCTGTTGTTTTTGGCGATGCGCGGGTTGGTGGGATAACAGCTAAGAGCTGCCCTCACCCTAGCCCTCCCGAAACGTCGGACCGCCCGTAGGGAGAGGGGACTGACCGAGCTGAATGTTGGAAGTACGCCGACCTGAAATTTCCGAGTCGAACTCAGGTTTTGAAAGGCCCCCGGTCTGCTCCCTTCCCCCCTCTACCCCTTGGGGGCGGTCCGACGTTTCGGGAGGGCCGGGGTGAGGGGGTAGCTCTTGATCTTGATTTTGCTCTAAATCCCAGCCTGTCGATTGGCATACATCCGACACTCCGCCAGCAACGCCAGCAAATTCGGATCCCTCTCCTTGGCCTTCAAAAACACCACGCCAATGTGCTGCTGCAACCGGTACTTCTCCTGCAGCGGAATCAACTTCACCCGATTCTCATACACCGCCGCAATCCGCCCCGGCAGCAATGCATAACCCACTCCCGAACTGACCATGCTCAACAGCGTGAAGATGTCATTCACCTGCATCGCCACCTTCGGCTCGAACCCCGCCTGCTTGAATACCCGGTTACCGTCCTGATGCGTGGCAAAACCCTGGGTCAAGGTGATAAAAGTTTCATCCCGGACTTCCGCCAGATCCACTTCACTGCGCTGGGCAAACTTTGAATCCGCCGGCGTGGCGAGGAAAATGTCGTCGGAAAACAGCGCAATCTGCTCGCAATCCGGGTCGTTGATGCTGTCGTCCAGCGACACCAGAATCGCGTCGACTTCCATGTTCTTCAGCTTGTAGAGCAGGTCGATGTTCGAGCCGAGGATCAGGTCGATATTGAGTTCGCTGCGGCGGATTTTCAGGCCCATGATCAGTTGCGGTACGGTTTTCACGGTCAGCGAATACAGCGAGCCGAGTTTGAAGCGTTCGGCGGAGAACCCGGCGGCTTCGCGGGTCAGGCGCACGCTTTCGACGACGTCGTTGATCAGCTTCTGCGCCCGTTCTTCGAGCACGTAAGCGCTTTCCAGCGGCGTCAGGTTGCGCCCTTCGTGTTTGAACAGCGGGCAGCGCAGGGCGCTTTCCAGCGAGTGGATCGCGCGGTGCACGCTGACGTTGCTGGTCTGTAACTCGGCAGCGGCGCGCGCGAGGTTGCCGGTACGCATGAAAGCGAGGAACACCTCGAGTTTTTTCAGGGTCAATTCTTCGTCGATCAGCATGGCGCGGACTCTTTTTGGAATGCTTCGATTGTGCCCAATTACCGTGGCGTGCGCAGGTCCGCGTTGAACAGAAACATTGCGCTTTTACGCTTAAGGCCCGAGCCTTGCGCGCTGCGGTAACGAATATTGAGGTGAGCGATACATGTATCACGGAGAAAAACTCAACGCCTGGACGCATTTGGTCGGGGCAGTGGCAGCGTTTATCGGCGGCGTCTGGATGCTGGTGATCGCCAGCCTCGACGGCAGCCCGTGGAAGATTGTCAGTGTGGCGATCTACGCGTTTACCTTACTGGTGCTCTACAGCGCCTCGACCGTGTACCACAGCGTGCGCGGGCGCAAGAAAGCGATCATGAAGAAAGTCGATCACTTTTCGATCTACCTGTTGATCGCCGGCAGTTACACGCCGTTTTGCCTGGTGACCCTGCGTGGGCCGTGGGGCTGGACGTTGTTCGGGATTGTCTGGGGGCTGGCGCTGATTGGCATCCTGCAGGAGATCAAACCGCGTTCGGAGGCGCGGATTCTGTCGATCGTGATTTACGCGGTGATGGGCTGGATTGTGTTGGTGGCGGTGAAGCCTTTGATTGCGGCGCTGGGTACGGCCGGGTTTGCCTGGCTGGCGTCGGGCGGGGTTTTGTATACGGTGGGGATTATCTTTTTTGCCCTGGATCACCGACTGCGGCATGCGCATGGGATCTGGCATTTGTTCGTGATTGCCGGGAGTTTGCTGCACTTTGTCGCGATTCTGTTTTATGTCCTGTAAATGCAATCCCTGTGGGAGTGAACTTGCTCGCGAAGGCGTCAGGTCAACCAACATTTTTGCTGAATGACACACCGCATTCGCGAGCAAGCTCGCTCCCACACTGTATCTAGGGTGTTCACAAAATCTGTGCTCACTGGAGATCTACTGTGGGAGCGAGCTTGCTCGCGAAGAGGCCTTAGAAGTCACCCCAAAGCTGCTGGGCCACCGCCAGTGCAACCACTGGCGCCGTCTCGGTACGCAATACGCGCGGTCCAAGGCGGGCGGCGTGGAAGCCGTTGCTCTTGGCCTGCTCGACTTCGGCATCCGTCAAACCACCTTCCGGCCCGATCAGGAACGCCAGCGTCGCCGGTTTGGCATGACTCACCAACGGCTCCGCCACCGGGTGCAGCACCAGTTTCAACTCGGCTTCGGTCTGCTTGATCCAGTCCGCCAGCAACACCGGCGGATGAATCACCGGCACCCGCGAGCGTCCACATTGTTCACACGCGCTGATCGCCACCTGACGCCAATGCAGCAGGCGTTTGTCGGCGCGTTCGTCCTTGAGGCGGACTTCACAGCGATCACTGAAGATTGGGGTGATTTCATTCACGCCCAGTTCGGTGGCTTTCTGAATCGCCCAGTCCATTCGCTCGCCACGGGACAGGCCCTGGCCGAGGTGAATGTGCAGCGGCGATTCGACCTGGCCGGCGAATTGCTCATCGATCTGTACGGTCACGCGCTTCTTGCCGACTTCCAGCAGGGCGCCGCGAAATTCATGGCCGGAACCGTCGAACAGCTGCACCGCATCGCCCTCGGCCATGCGCAGTACGCGGCTGATGTAATGCGCCTGGGCTTCCGGCAATTCGTGTTCGCCGGTGCTCAGCGGGGCGTCGATAAAGAAGCGGGACAGTCTCATTTCGGGTCTCTGGAAAGATGTGAATCAGGTGGATCGGTGTCGACTTCATTCGCGAGCAAGCTCGCTCCCACATTTGGAATGCATTCCCCTGTGGGAGCGAGCTTGCTCGCGAAAGCGGCAGTTCAGGCGCCACAAATTTTTTGAATCAGCCTGGATCGCGGAACCCCGGGTGGAAGTCTTTTGGCACGGCGACGCTGACGCTGTCACGCGTAGCTATATCGATGCCTTCGCTGGCCACTTCGGCGAGGAAGTCGATCTGCTCCGGGGTGATCACGTACGGCGGCAGGAAATACACCACGCTACCGAGCGGGCGCAGCAACGCGCCACGTTCCAGTGCATGCTGGAACACTTTCAAACCGCGACGTTCCTGCCAAGGGTAGGCCTCTTTCGTGGCTTTATCCTTGACCATCTCGATGGCCAGGACCATGCCGGTCTGGCGTACTTCGGAGACGTTCGGGTGATCGACCAGATGCGCCGTCGCCGACGCCATGCGCTGAGCCAGCGCCTTGTTGTTCTCGATGACGTTGTCCTGCTCGAAGATATCCAGCGTTGCCAGTGCCGCCGCGCACGCCAGCGGGTTGCCGGTGTAGCTGTGCGAGTGGAGGAAGGCGCGCAGGGTTGGATAGTCGTCGTAGAACGCGCTGTAGACCTCATCGGTGGTCAGGCACGCCGCCAACGGCAGATAGCCGCCGGTCAGCGCCTTCGACAAGCAGAGGAAGTCCGGGCGAATGCCGGCCTGTTCACAGGCAAACATGGTTCCGGTGCGACCAAAGCCGACGGCGATTTCGTCGAGAATCAGGTGAACGCCATAACGGTCGCATGCCTCGCGCAGCAGCTTCAGATAAACCGGGTGATACATGCGCATGCCGCCGGCACCCTGAATCAACGGCTCGACGATCACTGCCGCGACGCTGTCATGATTTTCTGCCAAGGTCTGTTCCATGGCGGCGAACATATTGCGCGAATGGTCTTCCCAGCTCATGCCTTCGGGGCGTCCGTAGCAATCCGGGCTCGGCACCTTGATGGTGTCCATCAACAGCGCTTTGTAGGTTTCGGTGAACAGCGGCACGTCACCGACCGCCATCGCTGCCATGGTTTCACCGTGGTAGCTGTTGGTCAGGGTGACGAAGCGCTTCTTGTTCGGTTGGCCGCGATTGAGCCAGTAGTGAAAGCTCATTTTCAGCGCGACTTCGATGCAGGACGAACCGTTATCGGCGTAGAACACCCGGTTCAAGCCTTCCGGGGTCATCTTCACCAGACGCTCGGACAGTTCGATCACCGGTTGATGGCTGAAGCCAGCCAGAATCACGTGCTCCAGCTGATCGACCTGATCCTTGATGCGCTGATTGATGCGCGGGTTGGCGTGGCCAAACACGTTGACCCACCACGAGCTGACGGCGTCGAGGTAGCGCTTGCCTTCGAAGTCTTCGAGCCAGACGCCTTCGCCGCGCTTGATCGGGATCAGCGGCAGCTGTTCGTGGTCTTTCATCTGGGTACAGGGATGCCACAACACCGCGAGGTCGCGTTGCATCCACTGGTTATTCAGGCCCATTTACAGTCTCCTCGAGGCGGCTCGCGTCAGGCGCGGGCAAACAATCGCGCAAGCCTATGCAATGCATCGCGCGGGGACAACCCATTGTGTCGATTGAGCTACTTTGTATGAGCCGATAGACGTCGCTGGCGGCGTTTTGATGGCTAACGTATTCTTCGCGGTTCTTTGGGTCGTCTGACCCGCAAAACTGCTTTTTCCTACGTGTATTTCCGGAGTTCGCTGAATGTCTGTCGGTTGGCTGCGCGCCTGTGCGCTGGTGATGTTGGGGCTGTTCAGCGTTACAGCGCTGGCCAAGGATAAAACTGCAATCGTGATCGGCGGTGGCCTGTCGGGCCTGACCGCCGCTTATGAGCTGCAAAACAAAGGCTGGCAGGTCACCCTGCTGGAAGCCAAACCGAGCCTGGGTGGTCGCTCGGGTATGGCCACCAGCGAGTGGATCGGCAACGACAAGACCCAGCCAGTGCTGAACAAGTACGTTTCGACGTTCAAGCTGGGCACCACGCCGGCGCCGGAATTCGTGCGGACCCCGGGCTACCTGATCGACGGCGAGTATTTCTCTGCCGCCGATCTGGCGACCAAGCAGCCGGCCACCGCCGATGCCTTGAAGCGCTACCAGAAAACCCTCGATGATCTGGCGCGTTCGATCGACGACCCGCAAAACCCGGCGGCAACCAGCACCCTGCACGCACTGGACCAGATCACCGTATCGAGCTGGCTCGACAAGCAGAACCTGCCGGCCACCGCACGTCAGTTGATCAACCAGGACATCCGCACCCACTACGACGAGCCTTCGCGTCTGTCGCTGCTGTATTTCGCTCAGCAGAACCGCGTGTATCGCGGCATCTCCGACCGTGACCTGCGCGCTTCGCGTCTGGTCGGCGGCAGCCAAGTGCTGGCGCAGGCGTTCGTCAAACAGATCAAAACCATCAAGACCAACTCGCCGGTGTCCGCGATCACTCAGGACAAGGACGGCGTGACCGTCAAGGTCGGCAGTGTTGGCTATCAGGCTGACTACGTTGTGCTGGCTGTGCCGCTGCGTGCACTGAACAAGATTGCCCTGACGCCGGCGCTGGACGCTCAGCATCTGGCTGCGATCAAGGGCACCAACTACGGCTGGCGCGACCAGATCATGCTGAAGTTCAAGACGCCGGTGTGGGAAAGCAAGGCGCGCATGTCCGGCGAGATCTACAGCAACACCGGTCTCGGCATGCTTTGGATCGAACCTGCCCTGAAGGGCGGCGCCAACGTGGTGATCAACCTGTCCGGCGACAACGCTCGTGTGATGCAGGCGTTTGGCGACAAGCAAATGGTCGATCAGGTGCTAATTCGTCTGCACGCGTTTTATCCACAGGCTCGTGGCTCGTTCACCGGTTATGAAATCCGTCGCTACAGCACCGACCCGTCGATGGGCGGCGCCTACCTGGCTTACGGCCCGGGGCAGATCAGCAAGTTCTGGCGTCTGTGGGAACGTCCGCTGCAACGCGTGACGTTCGCCGGCGAACACACCGACACCTTGTACCCGGGCACCCTGGAAGGCGCGCTGCGCACCGGTCAGCGGGCGGCGAGTCAGGTTGAAGATCTGGCGGCAGGCAAATCGTTTGAGCCAGCCAAAGTAGTGCCGGCTGCAGCAGCGGCAGGCGCGGCGGGTGCCGTGGCGGCGAAGAAGGGCAACTTCTTCAGCAACCTGTTCGGCGGTTCGGATGACGAGAAGAAGCCTGAGCCTGTGAAGGCGCCAGAGCCGGCACCTGCTCCGGTCGCTCCAGCACCTGCTCCGACCCCGGCACCTGCGCCAGCTCCGGTGGAAGCACCGAAGCCTGCGGCACCAGTGAAAGCTGAACCGGCGAAGAAAGCGGCGGCCAAGCCAGCGGTGAAGAAGCCAGCGGCTAAAACCGAGGCGAAAAAGCCTGCGGTGAAACCGGCAGCGAAGAAGGCTGAGCCGGCGAAGAAGCCAGCGGCCAAGCCTGCGGCAACGACCGAGACCAAGGCGCAGTAAGCCTTTGCTTCAATAAAAACGCGGCCTTCGGGTCGCGTTTTTTTTCCTGCATTTTTGTCCTTCGCCATCCGGTCACGGAGCTTACTTGTGTACCGGAGCCTTCCCACAAAGTACTCAGAGTGAGGTGATAGCGGGTGCCCCGGCGCCAATTCTATGCTGGGAAAAATAGGAGGCACTTGATGAAAACGTTCACGCTCATGCTTTTGCTGATTGCACTTCCAGGTTGCTCCAACGGGCGTTTCTTACCTGGCGGTTATAGTTCAGAACTCGCGCATAAATGCCAGATAGATCCCTACAGCGCCGATTGCCTGCAACCACCGGCGGTACTTCATAACTAATCAGCCATGAATAAAGAACCGGTTACTTGAATAACTCTGTCCCGTTCGGCAGTTTCCCTTGGCCACCTTTGCTTGCGCTTGTGCAGGCGCCCGAGGGTTCAGCAACGATCATTTGTCCAGACGTCCCACGCCAAAATCGCCTTTAATCTTTCCTTAACACGCCACTTTCAGACTCTTGATCGTATTTCTCGATATTTCAAAGCAAAATTTTCCGCTTTAATTCGATAGATAACTCGCTAGTCTTGGTTCGCAGTTCTCACAGGATTTGGGCAATGCAGCTACGTAACTCTTCTTCGCGCTATGGTTGGGTCAGCATCTTCATGCACTGGGGCGTGGCGCTGGTGGTCTTCGGGCTGTTTGCGCTGGGCCTGTGGATGGTCGGGCTGGATTACTACAGCAGCTGGCGCAAAGAGGCGCCGGATCTGCACAAGAGCATCGGTCTGGTGCTGCTGGGTGTGATGGTGTTGCGGGTGCTGTGGCGCTTTATCAGCCCGCCGCCGCCGACGCTGCAAAGCTACAGCCGGATGACCCGTATCGGCGCCAAGTTCGGCCATGGGTTTCTGTATCTGGCGCTGTTCGCTGTGATGCTTGCCGGTTACCTGATTTCCACCGCAGACGGTGTCGGGATTCCGGTGTTTGGCCTGTTTGAAGTTCCTGCACTGGTTTCCGGGCTACCGGATCAGGCAGATACCGCTGGGGTGATTCATCTCTGGCTCGCGTGGGCACTGGTAATTTTTTCCGGCCTCCATGCGTTGGCAGCATTGAAGCACCACTTTATCGATCGTGATGCGACCCTGACGCGAATGCTCGGTCGCAAAGCCTGAAATTCAACCTCGACTCAAAGGAAAAGAAAGCATGTTGAAAAAGACTCTGGCCGCTCTGGCAATCGGTTCTGCACTGCTCTCGGCTGGTCAGGCCATGGCTGCGGACTACAAAATCGACAAGGAAGGTCAGCACGCCTTCGTTGACTGGAAAATCAGCCACCTGGGCTACAGCTTCATTCACGGTACTTTCAAGGATTTCGACGGTACATTCTCGTGGGATTCGGCCAAGCCTGAAGCCAGCAAGATCTCGGTTGATGTGAAAACCGCCAGCCTGTGGTCGAACCACGCTGAACGTGACAAGCACATCGCCAGCAAAGACTTCCTGGATGTTGGCAAGTTTGCTGATGCCAAGTTCGTCTCCACCGCCGTTAAATCGACCGGTGAAAAGACTGCTGATGTGACTGGCGACCTGACCCTGCACGGTGTGACCAAGCCTGTGACCTTCAAGGCTACGTTCAACGGCGAAGGCAAGGATCCATGGGGCGGCGAACGCGCTGGCTTCAACGCCAAGACCACCCTCAACCTGAACGATTTCGGGATCAAGGGCCCAGGTCCTACCTCGCAAACTGCGGATCTGGATATCTCGCTGGAAGGCGTGAAAGTTAAATAACTTTCCTCCCGCCACACAAAAACGCCCCCGGTCGAAAGATCGGGGGCGTTTTTTATTGCCTACGACACACACACACATCCCCTGTGGGAGCGAGCCTGCTCGCGAAGGCGGCGGGTCAGTCAGCAATGATGTTGGCTGAATGACCGCTTTCGCGAGCAGGCTCGCTCCCACAGGGTATATGCGGTGATTCAGGGGGATTCGTGGCGGCAAAAAAATGCCCCGGCTCTTGCGAGTCGGGGCATTTTATATGGCGGCGTTAACTCAGCGATTGCGGGTCAGCAATGCTGGTTTTTCGCCACGCGGGCGGCTTGGCAGTTGATCGAGCTGCTCAGGCGTCGGGAAGCGGTCGGCTTTCGATTCCTTGTGCATGATCTTCGGGCCGTTGCTGCGCGGGTTCTGTACGGCTGGCTCGCTGCGTGGCTGATCGTCACGGGCCGGACGACGATTGCGCGAGGACGAGGAGGATTCGTCGCGACGACCCGACTGACCATCACGCGGTGCGCCGTTGCGCGGGCCGCTACGCTTGGCTGGCGGGGTGCCGGTGCTCGAACCGTTGCTGTTGCGCGGACCGTTCTGACGACCCTGCGACTGACCGCCACGTGGTGCACCCGAACCTGCGCCTGCACCTTGAGCCGGTGCGCCTGGACGACGGCCACGGCCGCCGGCAGGGGCTGGTTTTGGTACGTAATCAACACGGTTACCGAAGTTATCGATATCGTCGTCGAGGAACTCGTCCGGTGCACGATCAGCCGCCGCACGTGGCGGTTGGCTCGGACGCTGTTCGCGGCTCGGAGTGCCTTCGCGCGGTTTCTGCTGACGAGCAGGGCGCTCGCCACGTTCGCTGGCCGGTTTTTCCTTGCCCTTGTCTTTGCCTTTGTCTTTACGACCGCCGCCACCGCCGCCATTCGGGCCGTCGCCGCGTGGGCCACGTGGATTGCGTGGGTTACGCACGTCCGGACGCTCACGCACTTCCGGCTTCTCGGCTTCAATGGTGCTCGAATCGAAGCCCATCAGGTCGCCGTCGGCGATTTTCTGCTTGGTCATGCGTTCGATGCTTTTCAGCAGCTTTTCTTCGTCCGGCGCGACCAGCGAGATCGCCTCGCCCGAACGACCGGCACGGCCAGTACGGCCGATACGGTGCACGTAGTCTTCATCGACGTTCGGCAGTTCGAAGTTGACCACGTGTGGCAACTGATCGATGTCCAGGCCGCGTGCGGCGATGTCGGTCGCAACCAGGATGCGTACCTGGTTGGCCTTGAAGTCGGCCAGCGCTTTGGTGCGCGCGTTCTGGCTCTTGTTACCGTGGATCGCTACAGCCGGCAGGCCGTGCTTGTCCAGGTACTCGGCCAGACGGTTGGCGCCGTGCTTGGTGCGGGTGAACACCAGCACCTGTTCCCACGCGCCGGCGGTGATCAGGTGCGCCAGCAGCGCACGCTTGTGGCTGGCCGGCAGACGGAACACGCGTTGTTCGATGCGCTCGACCGTGGTGTTCGGCGGCGTCACTTCGATGCGTTCCGGGTTGTGCAGCAGCTTGCCGGCGAGGTCGGTGATGTCTTTGGAGAAGGTCGCCGAGAACAGCAGGTTCTGACGCTTGGACGGCAGGCGCGCGAGGACTTTCTTCACGTCGTGCACGAAACCCATGTCGAGCATGCGGTCGGCTTCGTCGAGGACGAGGATTTCCACGTGGGACAGGTCAACGCTGCCCTGGCCGCAGAGGTCGAGCAAGCGACCCGGGCAGGCAACGAGTACGTCGACGCCGCGGGACATGGCCTGAACCTGTGGGTTCATGCCGACGCCGCCGAAGATGCAGGCGCTGACGAATTTCAGGTCACGGGCGTAGATCTTGAAGCTCTCGTGAACCTGGGCCGCGAGTTCGCGGGTCGGGGTCAGGACCAGTACGCGCGGTTGGCGCGGGCCATGACGCTGGGATTTGTCCGGGTGACCGTTGGGGAACAACCGCTCCAGGATCGGAAGGGCGAAACCGCCGGTTTTACCGGTACCTGTCTGTGCCGCAACCATCAGGTCGCGACCTTGCAACACGGCGGGGATGGCCCGCTGTTGCACCGGAGTAGGCTCGGTATAGCCCGCATCTTCGATGGCGCGGACTAAAGCCTCGGAGAGACCGAGGGAAGCAAAGGACATGAGTAATCCTGTTTTAGTTAGGGCTTGGCCCAATGGGAGTCTTGCCTGGCGCGAATCACGTTTAAGAGGACGCAATCCCGTCCGGTCCTGCTGCGGTTCCGAAGGCACGTCTGGAGTGCTCGCGCGGGCTGCAAAGCTGCGCTGTAGCGGGTCGAGAGGCCTGTTACGGTTCCGGGCGTCCGGGCGTGAGCCTGGCGGGAACGCCGGAGTATAACAGAGCAATCACTGCGCGCTGCTTTCCTGCTGCTCAACGGTTTTGCCGCTGGCCGTGGCATTGCCCAGCGGCGCAGCCATGGCGGGAGCCGCGCCGTAGCGTGCGCTCAGCTCGGCGTAAGCCGGTTCGCGCTTGAATCGCTTGAGCTCGGCGCCAAATCGCTGCACCAGCAAATCCATGCCGGCATTGCGTCTAACCGCGAGAAACTGGCTCTGGCGGCTAATGACAGTGGGGTTTTCGGTGATCTGATCGCGAATATCCAGCTCATCGAGCAAGTGCTGACCGACACGGCGATCGGTGATCAGCAAGTCGATGCGGCCGCGCACCAGTTTGCCGAAGTTGGCTTCGTGGGTCGGTGCCGGTTCACGGGTAAACAGTGTTGATTCGCTGAAATCGGGGCTGTACAGATAACCCGGCGAGGTGCCGATGGTCAGGCCTTTGAGCTCTTCGAGTTTGCTGAACGGGTGCGGCCGGTCGTTGGCGTAGAACAGGACGAACTCGACGTCCGACAGCGGCTCGCTCGGGTAAAGCAGGGTGGCGTCGCGCTCGTCGCTGTGAAAAATGTCCAGCGCGCCATCGGCCTGACCGGTCTCAAGCATCGACAGGCAGCGCTTCCACGGCAAGAACTGCCATTCGACTTCGATGCCCAGACGTTTGAAGACAATGGCCGTGGTTTCGTAATCCAGCCCGAGGTTTTTACCGTTCTCTTCGTAGACATAGGGCGCCCACGGCTCGGTGACAATACGCAACTTTTCGCCTCGAGCGGCGAAGCTCAGGCAAGCAAAAACCAGCACGGCGAATAACTGCGTGATCAAAGGCATGGCTTGAGATTACGACGAGAAACGCGAAAGAGCCAGAAAGTGCCTGCACAAGCTCTGTTTCGGGCCTTTAAAAGCAAAGATCGCAGCTGCGACACCCCTGTAGGAGTTGCCGAAGACTGCGATCTTTTGATCTTTCTATGATGCTTAACGCGGCAACTTCAGGTTATTCCAGATCGCCAGACTAGGCTCAGCCTGGTTCATTGAATAGAAGTGCAGACCCGGCGCGCCACCTTGCAGCAGGCGTTCGCACATCTCGCTGACGACTTGCTCACCAAAGCGCTGAATGCTTTGCGTGTCATCGCCGTAGGCTTCCAGTTGCTTGCGGATCCAGCGCGGGATTTCCGCACCGCAGGCATCAGAGAAGCGCGCGAGTTTGCTGTAGTTGGTGATCGGCATGATCCCCGGAACGATCGGCAGATCCACACCCTGCGCCTGCAAACGCTCGACGAAATAGAAGTAGCTGTCGGCGTTGAAGAAGTACTGGGTGATTGCGCTGTCGGCGCCGGCACGGGCCTTGCGGATGAAATTGGCCAGATCGTCTTCGTAGTTGCGTGCTTGCGGATGCATCTCCGGGTAAGCGGCAACTTCGATGTGGAAATGATCACCGGTTTCTTCACGAATGAATTCAACCAGTTCATTGGCGTGACGCAGCTCACCGCTGGTCATGCCCATGCCGGATGGCAGGTCGCCACGCAGCGCGACGATACGCTTGATGCCGGCAGCCTTGTACTCGTTCAGCAGGCCGCGCAGGTCGTCCTTGCTGTCGCCGACGCACGACAGGTGCGGTGCGGCCGGTACTTTGACTTCGCTTTCCAGTTGCAGAACGGTGTTGAGGGTGCGATCACGGGTCGAACCACCAGCGCCATAGGTGCAGGAGAAGAAATCGGGATTGTACGTTGCCAACTGACGGGCAACGTTGAGCAGCTTTTCATGCCCAGCATCGGTCTTGGTCGGGAAGAACTCGAAGCTGTAGCGACGGTCTTGGGACATGGTCATACCCTTGGAAACAAGAACCTTCGAGGCGCTGCAATCCCGTGTGGGAGCGAGCCTGCTCGCGAAAGCGCCGGGTCAGACAACACGGATGCTGAATGATAAACCGCCTTCGCGAGCAGGCTCGCTCCCACAGGGAGAGCGAGCAAGCACCTGTTAGTAGCGGTAAGCGTGCGGCTTGAACGGGCCTTCGACGGTCACGCCGATGTAGTCAGCCTGTTGCTTGGTCAGTTGGGTGACCACGCCGCCGAAGCCGCGAACCATTTCCAGGGCCACTTCTTCGTCGAGTTTCTTCGGCAGTACTTCAACAGTCAGGCGCTCGGCTTTCTGGGCTGGCGACAGGTCGGCGTACTTCTGGCCGAACAGGAAGATCTGCGCCAGAACCTGGTTGGCGAACGAACCGTCCATGATGCGGCTTGGGTGGCCAGTGGCGTTACCCAGGTTAACCAGACGGCCTTCGGCCAGCAGGATCAGGTAGTCGTCGTTCTGCGCGTCGAACGCGCCCGGGCCGGTACGGTGGATCTTGTGTACCTGTGGCTTCACTTCTTCCCATGCCCAGTTCTTGCGCATGAAAGCGGTGTCGATTTCGTTGTCGAAGTGACCGATGTTGCAGACAACAGCGCGCTTCTTCAGGGCTTTGAGCATGTTCGCGTCGCAAACATTGACGTTACCGGTGGTGGTCACGATCAGGTCGATCTTGCCCAGCAGCGCTTTGTCGATGCTCGCTTCGGAACCGTCGTTGATACCGTCGATGAACGGCGAAACCAGTTCGAAACCGTCCATGCATGCTTGCATGGCGCAGATCGGGTCAACTTCGGAGACTTTAACGATCATGCCTTCCTGACGCAGCGACTGAGCCGAACCCTTGCCCACGTCACCGTAACCGATGACCAGCGCTTGCTTGCCGGACAGCAGGTGGTCGGTACCACGCTTGATCGCGTCGTTCAGGCTGTGACGGCAGCCGTACTTGTTGTCGTTCTTGGACTTGGTCACCGAGTCGTTGACGTTGATGGCCGGGATTTTCAGCTCGCCTTTGGCCAGCATGTCCAGCAGACGGTGTACGCCGGTGGTGGTTTCTTCGGTCACGCCGTGAACGCGATCCAGTACTTGTGGGTACTTATCGTGCAGCAGCTGAGTCAGGTCGCCGCCGTCGTCGAGGATCATGTTGGCGTCCCATGGCTGGCCATCCTTCAGGATGGTCTGCTCCAGGCACCACTCGTACTCTTCTTCAGTTTCGCCTTTCCAGGCGAAAACCGGGATACCGGCAGCAGCGATAGCGGCAGCAGCCTGATCCTGAGTCGAGAAAATGTTGCAGGACGACCAGCGTACTTCGGCACCCAGGGCAACCAGGGTTTCGATCAGCACGGCAGTCTGAATGGTCATGTGGATGCAGCCGAGGATCTTGGCGCCTTTCAACGGCTGTTCGCCGGAGTACTTGCGACGCAGACCCATCAGGGCCGGCATTTCCGATTCGGCGATGATGGTTTCGCGACGGCCCCAGGCAGCCAGGGACATGTCGGCAACTTTGTAATCGTTAAAATCTGCAGGCGTGATAACAGCGCTCATGAAGAGCCTCCATTCGTAATGTATGCGAATGGGCGCCGTTGTGCGTTTAGTGTCCGGCCTGAGCCAGTCAACGCCCCATCCGAGCCTGACAGGTTGAACCTGCTGCAGCGCCCCTCGGACAGGTGGCGGGAAAACGGTAGCAAGTGAACGTTACCGTTTTGAAACGGGGGCGATTATAGCCGTCTAGACTGATCTTCCAAAGGGTTTCTGTCGGCCAGATGAAGATCGTTAATGACGACCATAGTCGAAGCCGCATGGAGCATGACCGCTCAGTCTGCCAAGATACCGTCCATCGTTCGGCAAGACACTCAGGAGTGAAGATGAATTTCCACACCCGCAAATGGGTAAAACCCGAAGACCTCAACCCCAACGGCACCCTGTTCGGTGGCAGCCTGTTGCGCTGGATCGACGAAGAAGCGGCGATTTACGCGATCGTCCAGTTG
Organism: Pseudomonas sp. 29; assembly: GCF_002754355.1. NCBI lineage: Bacteria > Pseudomonadati > Pseudomonadota > Gammaproteobacteria > Pseudomonadales > Pseudomonadaceae > Pseudomonas > Pseudomonas sp. 29. Next base: position 2,420,020 of record NZ_PEEY01000001.1, on the reverse strand, counting down.
GGCAACCAGCGCGTGGTGACCAAGTACATTTCCGAAATCAATTTCGTCAGCGCCTCGCGCCAGGGCGACATCATCGAACTGGGCATCACCGCCACCGAGTTCGGCCGCACCTCGATCACCCTGACCTGCGAAGTGCGCAACAAAATCACCCGCAAAAGCATTCTGACGGTTGAGAAGATGGTGTTTGTGAACCTCGGTGAAGACGGTTTGCCGGCTCCGCACGGGCGCACTGAAATCAAATATGTGAAAGATCAGTTCCAGGAAGATGAATTGGTCACCAAATAACATCGGCGGTGCTTTCTTCGCGAGCAAGCTCGCTCCCACAAGGATTACGCTTTACCTGTGGGAGCGAGCTTGCTCGCGAAAGCGGTTGTCCTGTTACCGAAGATTGATCAGGCCACTGAACAGCCATGAACCGCCGGGGTCGTAGGTAAACACCACCCCCACGGTTCCCACGCCATGACCACCCCCACCGACGGCAAGACCCCCGATCTCTCGGCCGATGAGCAACACGAAGTCGAGAAAAGCCAGCCGCCCCGCGCGGCCGTTCTGCATGAAATCATCCGCACCCAAGGCGATCAGGAACTGGAACGCAGCATCGCCGCGCTCTGGTGGTCGGCGTTGGCGGCGGGGTTGACCATGGGCCTGTCATTGATGGGCATGGGCCTGCTCAATTCGCGTCTGCCCGAAGGTGACGAGTTCAAGGTGATCGCCAGTTTCGGCTACTGCGCGGGTTTTCTCGCAGTAATCCTCGCCCGCCAGCAACTGTTTACCGAAAACACCTTGACCGCCGTATTGCCGGTCATGACCAAACCGACCCTGAAAAACTTCGGCCGGCTGATCCGCCTGTGGACAGTGGTTTTGGTCGGTAATCTGTGCGGGACGATTCTGGTCGCGTACGTGATGCTCGAACTGCCGATCTTCGACACCAAGACTGACCACGCCTTCCTCGAAATTGGCCGCAAGGTGATGGAGAACCACGCCAGTCAGATGTTCGCCAAGGGCATTGTCTCCGGCTGGATGATCGCCACCATGGTCTGGATGATCCCGTCCATGGAGAGCGCGAAGATGTGGATCATCATCCTCATCACCTATCTGATGGCGCTCGGCGATTTCACCCATATTGTGGTGGGTTCAGCGGAAGTGTCGTATCTGGTGTTTGCCGGCGAGTTGCCGTGGAGCGATTTCTGGATGGTCTTCGCAGGTCCCACGTTGGCGGGGAATATCATTGGTGGCAGCTTTATCTTTGCGCTGATCAGCCATGCGCAGATTCGCAGCGAGAGCGGTGCGCCTAAGGAGCCTGCGGATCAGGCCGGGAAACCTGATCCGCAGGAGATCAAAAAATGATCAGTGGTGAGCGGCTTCGCTGATGGTCACGGGCTCGTTGCGAGTTGCGTACTTGACCAGTTTGCCGATGGTCAGACCCTGCAACAGGATCGATGACAGCACCACGATGTAAGTGATGCTCAGCAGCAGATCGCGCTCCGGGCCCAATGGCAGGGCCAGCGCCAGTGCCACCGAAACACCGCCGCGCAAACCGCCCCAGGTCAGAATCCGGATGGTGCCGGCCGGCACCGTCCGCCAGCGGCGCAGCAGGACAATCGCCGGGGCCACGGTGAGCAGGCGCGACAGCAGAATCGCCACCGCCAGCAAACCCGCTGCAGCCATGTGCAGCCAGTTGAATGGCAGCAGCAACAGCTCCATGCCGATCAGCGCGAACAGCAGCGCGTTGAGCATGTCATCGAGCAATTCCCAGAAACCGTCGAGATAACGACGGGTCATGTCATTCATCGCCAGATTGCGCCCGACGTTACCGATGATCAGACCTGCGACCACCATCGCAATCGGTGCGGAAACGTGAATCTCGGTAGACATCGCCGAACCACCAATGACCAGCGCCAGCGTCAGCATCACGGTGATCTGGTGTTGCTCGACGCTTTTGATCATTCGATAAACCAGATAACCGATCAGGCCGCCAAACAGCACACCGCCAATCGCTTCGTGAACGAACAACATCGCGGTGGCGCTGATGGTCGGGGTTTCGCCGAGTTGGGCGATGCCCAGTAACACGGTGAACACCACTACAGCGGTGCCGTCGTTGAACAGCGACTCGCCGACGATGGTGGTTTTCAGCGGTTTCGAGGCATTGGCGGTACGCAGCACGCCGAGCACCGCAATCGGGTCGGTCGGCGAAATCAGCGCGCCGAACAACAGGCAGTACAGGAAACTCACGTGCCAGCCGAACAGGGCAAAAATGTAATAGGCGAGACTGCCGATCACCGTGGTGGCAATCAACACACCGAAAGTCGCCAACAGACCGATGGGCCAGCGGTAGCTGCGCAGGTCGTTGAGGTTGACGTGCAGGGCGCCGGCGAACAGCAGGAACGAGAGCATCCAGTTCATCAGCAGATCGCCGAAGTCGATCTGGCCAATCAGTTGCTGCACGCGTTCTTCGAGACCGGGGTAACCGAGCACGCTCAGGCCTTGCAGGATCAGCGAGAACAGTAGCGCGGTGACCATCACGCCGATGGTCGGCGGCAGGCCGATGAAGCGGAAATTGACGAAGGTGAGGAGGGTGGTGAGGCAGATGAAAGCGGCGACAAGTTCAAGCATCCGGGGTCCTTTGGATGAGGGGTGGAAGATAGCGCACCGAATCTTTGGTGCAGGGGTTGGATGGGTTGAGGGCGATTGAGGGCACAGTTCAAATGATGAGGAGATCAAGAGCCCCTCACCCCAGCCCTCTCCCAGAGGGAGAGGGGGCAAACCGAGGTGTCTGGCGTCAGACATCGACCTGGAAGACCTTATCGCTTATGGATTCAGCAAAGCGGTTTCACGTCGGCGTATCTCTCAAATATCCCCCATTCAGTCCCCTCTCCCTCTGGGAGAGGGTTAGGGTGAGGGCTAGCCGGACACATTGACCGCAGCCGCTTCGCGACGTTGCAGATAGATGAAAAACAGCGCCGTCAGCACCGTCAATACACCGACCAGCGCACCCGTCCATGGCAAGTCCGCCAGATCCGCGCCACTGGCCACCACCAGTCCGCCGATCCACGCACCCGCTGCGTTGCCAAGGTTGAATGCGCTCTGGTTCAACGTCGAGCCCAGGTTCGGTGCTTCATGCGCCTGATCGATGATCAGCAGTTGCAGAATCGGGCACAGCGCAAAAGCGAAAATCCCCCACAGCACCAGCGTGATTGCCGCTGGCACCACCGAGCGACTGGTCTGACTGAACGCCGCCAGAATCACCACCACCGCCAAGGCCACACCGACCAGCGACGGCAACAAACGGCTATCAGCCAGACGCCCGCCGAGCATGCTGCCACCGGTCAAACCGACGCCGAACAACAGCAACATCACCGTCACGCCATGCGGGCTGACGCCGGTGATGTCCTGGAGGATCGGCGCAATGTAAGTGAACACACTGAACAGACTGGTCGACGCGAGCACACTCATGCCCAGCGCCAGCAACACGTTGACCTTGCCCAGTACCTTGAATTCGCTGGCGAGATTGGCCTTGTCCATGGGGATGTGTTTTGGCAGCCACAACCATTGCGCGAGCGCCGCAATCACACCAATCACCGACACCGCCCAGAACGTCGAGCGCCAGCCGGCATACTGCCCGAGCGCCGTGCCCAGCGGCACGCCGAGAACGTTGGCCAAGGTCAGGCCGGTGAACATCATTGCAATCGCCTGCGCGCGTTTGTTCGGTGCGACCAGCCCGGCGGCAACCACCGAGCCAATGCCGAAGAACGCGCCGTGACAGAGGGCTGTGACCACACGAGCGGCCATCAGCGTCGCGTAGTTGGGCGCCAGTGCGCAGAGGATGTTGCCGAGGATGAACATCAGCGTCATGCCCAGCAACGTTGCTTTGCGCGGCATGTTTGCGGTGCCGATCGCCAGGATCGGGGCGCCGAAGACCACGCCCAGGGCGTAGCCGGTAATCAGCAGGCCCGCATGGGGAATGCTCACGGAGAGGTCCCGGGCGACATCGGGCAGCAGGCCCATGATGACGAATTCAGTGGTGCCGATGCCGAACGCGGCAACAGCGAGTGCAAGCAAGGCGAGTGGCATGCGCAAGGTCTCTGTCGATAGTCTTGACGCTTTGATCAGGCATACGCAGGCCGACGACCGCTCTCGAAGGAGGGCGGTACAGGCAGGAATTATTGGTTTTTTCTGTGCGCAACTGAGTGCGGCGTGGTCGCTTGCAGTATAAACAGCTGCTGACACATCGCGAATCAATAATCTGACTAATTGGCTCGCTAACAACAATAAGGAGTGGAACGTGCTGGCGACAGCTTTGGTATTGATGGCGGCGCTGTTGCATGCGACGTGGAATACGTTAATCAAGTTTAGCGCCGAGCGACTGTTGGTAGTGGCGTGCATGGACACCGTGGCGCTGCTGGTCGTTGCCATCGCGTTTCCATTCGTGAGCTTGCCGCCCATGGAAATCTGGCCGTGGATTCTCGCTTCGGCAGCCTTTGAACTGCTTTATCGCTATCTGCTGATTCAAGCCTACCGGGTCGGCGATCTCGGGCTGGTATATCCGCTGATGCGTGGATTATCGCCTTTGGTGGTGCTCGCGCTGACCCTGATCTTCGCGGGAGAGGTGCTCACCACGCAGCAAATCTTCGGCATCATGCTGATCCCGTTCGGCATGGTTTGTCTGCTATGGCAGGGTGGCGGTGGCAAGCATTTGCCATGGTCGATGCTGCCGGTGGTGGCGCTGATCGGCCTGTGCATCGGCTGCTACACCTACATTGATGGCCAGGCGTTGCGGCGCTGGTCCCATCCTTTGGATTATCTGGTCTGGGTCACGCTGCTCAGCGCCTGGCCGTTTCCGCTGTTGGCATGGGTCGCCAAGCGTCCGGCGTTCATGTTGTTCTGGCGTGAGCAATGGAAGCTGGGGTTGGCGGTGGGCTTCTGCGTATTGGCCAGCTACGCTCTGGTGCTGTGGGCGATGCAGTTGGGTTCGATTGCGGAAGCGGCGGCATTGCGCGAGATCAGCGTGATTCTGGTAGTGCTGTTCGGTATGCGTTACCTCAAAGAACCTTTTGGCCGGCCGCGGCTCTTAGCCTGTGGGCTGGTACTGATCGGCATGCTGGTAATGAAGTTCTGACCGCTCGCGAACTCTAAAACTCGAAAAAGGACGGCGTTATGACGGTGGCTCTGTGGTGTGTGTTGATTGCGATTTTCCTGCCGTATATCTGCACTGGCGTAGCGAAAGCCGTGGGCGGCTACCGGCTGAGTGATAACCACGATCCGCGCGACTTTCTCGAAAGTCTCAACGGTGTGGCGAGGCGTGCCCATGCCGCGCAGATGAACAGCTTTGAAGTGACGCCGGCATTTGCGGCGGCAGTGATTGTTGCGCACCTGGTGGGGACGGCGGAGCTGGTGACGGTCAATGTGCTGGCGGTGCTGTTTATCACCAGTCGCCTGCTCTACATCATTTGCTACCTGGCGGACTGGGCGATCCTGCGCTCGCTGGTGTGGTTTGTGGGGATGGGGTTGATTGCTTCGTTCTTCTTTGTGTCTGTTTGATTATCGGTGTTGCTGATGGCCTCATCGCGAGCAGGCTCACTCCTACATTTTGGAATGCGTTCCCCTGTAGGAGTGAGCCTGCTCGCGATAGCTATCTGATTACCTCAGCAAATTCCAAGGGTTACTTCTTCTCTGTATCAGCCACCTGCGGCACTTGCGGCAGCGCTGCGCCTTTGGGCCAGAGCATCCAGATCTGCCCCTGCTGTTTCATGTCCCCGGCCAGTTGTCCGGCCGCATCACCGGTGCCCCAGAACAGATCCGCACGCACCTCGCCGGCAATCGCGCCGCCGGTATCCTGTGCCGCCACCGGGCGAACCAGTGCCGTGCCATCCGGTTTTGTCGTCGACAGCCACAGCAGGCTGCCCAACGGAATCACCTTGCGATCCACTGCCGCGCTATAACCGGCAGTCAACGGCACGTTCAGCGAACCGCGCGGGCCTTCGTTGCTGTCCGGGTTGCGCGTGAAGAACACGTAGCTCGGGTTGCTGCCCAGCAGTTCCGGAATGCGCGAAGGATTGGCCTTGGCCCAGTTGCTGATCGCGCTCATGGTCACGTCTTCTTTCTTCAGCTCGCCTTGCTCGACCAGCCAGCGCCCGATTGGGCGATACGGATGGCCGTTCTGATCGGCGTACGCGATGCGCAACTGTTTGCCGTCCTCGGTCTGAATTCGCCCGGAACCCTGGATCTGCAGGAATTGCAGATTCATCGGGTCGGTCAGGTAGGCAACCACCGGAGCTTTTACACCTTTGGATTCAATGGTGGCGGCATCGTCGTAAGGCTTGAGCACGCGACCTTCGAGGCGGCCGCGCAGGCGTTTGCCTTTCAGCTCCGGGTAAATGCTGTCCAGCGAGACAATGATCATGTCTTCGGGCACGCCGTACACCGGCACATTGGCCGTGTCGGTGGGCGTCAGGCTGCCGGGGTAGACCGGTTCGTAGTAACCGGTGATCAACCCGTTCGGGTTGTCGTTTTCAGCGCGCAGGCCGTAAACGTCGAGGTTTTGCTTAAGGAAGGCGCGAATCTCGCCAGCACTTTGTGGCACGTTGGCCGCAGCGGCGCAGGTGGAGCCCCATACGGCATCAGCTTTGAGTCGGGTGCAGGCGCTACGCCACGAACCGAAACCGGCGACCAGATCGCTATCGGATACTGCCGGCAGTGCTTCCCAGGTGGCGCTGGAATAAGTGGCCAGTGCGTGGGTTTTTGGTTTGGCGCTATCACCGCCGGTGCAGCCAGCGAGAATCGCCATTAGAGGCAGGGATGCGATCAGCGGGTGACGCCAGGCCTTGAAAGGGCTGTTCATGGAGTAATTCCTGTGCCGGTTGACCGAGTGCTCCATGCGCTCGAGCAACCCGTATTTTTAATAGGGCTATTGGTGTTTGGCGGTGACGCGAGGATACTGGCCGCCGAATTCCGTGACCTGAAGCCACCATGACTCTTAAAAGCATTTCTGTTGTATTGCTGGCCTGTCTGACCTTGTCCGCCTGTGGCGGTGTCGATCCGAATTCTCCACTGGGCCAACGCAAGGCGATCTTCAAACAGATGCTCAAGACCGGTGAAGATCTGGGAGGCATGTTGCGTGGGCGCATTCCGTTCGACGGGCCGAAATTCGCCGAGGGCGCGGTCAAGCTTGATGCGTTGTCCCATGAGCCGTGGAAGCACTTCCCGCAGGTTCGCGAAGAAGATCACACCAGCGCCAAGGACGATGTCTGGAAACAACAGGCACGTTTTCAGGAAATGGCCCGCAACCTTGAAGCCGCCACCGGTGAATTGGTGATTGCCAGCCAGGTGCAGCCGTACAAGGCCAGCAATCTCGGGCCTGCGGTGCAGAAAGTTGAAGATGCCTGCAGCGCTTGTCATAAACAGTTTCGCGATCATTGATATTTAAAAGATCGCAGCCTGCGGCAGCTCCTACCCTGATCAATGTAGGAGCTGCCGCAGGCTGCGATCTTTTGATTTTTACTTATCGATTTCGTCCAGCGCGTCCTGAAGTTCTTTGCGCGATTCGGCGAGTTTGTCTTTGCGCTTGTTGATCTTCTCTGGATCGCCTTTCTTCATCGCCTTGTCGAGATCAGCCTGGCGCTTGCTCACTTCGTGCTTGGCGTCGAGCACCTTGTTTTCGCGTTCTTTCTTCAGGCCCGCGTCGGTGCAGTGTTCGGTCACCTCACGCAGGGCAGTTTCCAGGCCTGCCTGCTGATCAGCGTTGCCACGCGACTTGGCCTGTTCGATCTGGTTCATGATGCCTTGCTTCTTGGCCGCGCAACCGGTCAGGCCCGGGGCGTCTTCGTCGGCCATGACAGGGGCGGCCATCACGCCACAAAGGGTCAGCATGGCGAGCGGTGCGAGAAATTTCATAAAAGCTCCATGTGCAAAGGCAATCGGGTCGGGGCGGCACTGCGCTGTTGGAGCGCCTCGGTGGTGGTTGGGTTCCCGGGGTGCCGGGATTGCGTGCTCAGAAACCGTCGATGCCGGCGTTCCGCAAGGTATCGCTCAAGGCTAACACCTGCGGGTCGCGGAAGAAGGCGCTCAATTGCGCTGCGCGACCGGGGCCGATACCGGGTTCTGCCTGCCATTGTTCGGTGTCTCGTTGTGCCAGCGCCTGCCATGAATCGGGGAGTTGTGCCTCACCGCTTGGCGGCAAGCCCAAAGCCTTGAGCCACTGAGCGAAGGGCCGTTGGCGGGCGCTGTGAAAACTGTGCATCAGGCGGGCGCTGCTGCGTTCGCCAAAGCCGGCAATGTTAGCAAGCTCCGGCTCATCAAGGGTCAACCAATCCAGCAGGTTATTCAGGCGGCCTGTTTCGAAAAGTTTCTCCCAGGTGCCGCGACCGACATGCTGCATCGCCAGTCCCTGCTTGCCACTGAGCCAGGTCAAGCGGGCGAGAAACTGGCTTTCGCAACCAGGGGTAGGTTGCCAGCAACTCAAGGTATGGAAGTCGTCGGCGTTGGGGAGGTTGATCTCTGCCCGCTCGGCGGTTCGCAGCACGACGCCGTCGAGCCGGGGAATGGTCAGGCCGGCGAGGCTGATGGCGACCTGATCACCAGGACGAATATCCAGTGCCTGCCAGCGTTTTAGCGAACTGGCGCTGACCCGTTTTATCTCTCGGTCATCGAGCCTGACCGGGTTCAGCTCGATCACCGGGGTGATGCGCCCGGTGCGCCCGATCTTGAAATTAACCTTGCGGACTTCGGCCAGTACCTGCGCGAATGGGTATTTCCAAGCGATGGCCCAGTAGGGAGCACGTGCCTGCCAGCGTTCGGCGGGTGGGCGCTGACCCTGACGCAGAACCACGCCGTCGGTTGCGAAGGGAAGGGGTGAGCGATACCAGTGATCGCGCCATTTCTGCGCCTCTGCGAGTTCGCTGACCGGTTGGCTGTAAGGTTCCGTCGTGGCGAAACCCAGCGTCGCCAATCCGGTTATTCGCTTGGGCAAGTCCAGGGGGCTTTGCGGCCAGTCCCAGGCGAAGAATCCGATTCCGGCGGCTTGTTCTGTATTCAGGAATTTACGCCCCATCAATCCGGCGACGGTGGCGCGAGCGTTGACGCTGCCGGATTTGGCTTGCACGTGTTCGTTCAAGCGCCAATAAAGTTCGCCTTGTACCAGCAGGTCCAGCGGTTGCGTCAGGCGTTGCGGAATGGCGGCGATCTTTTGCGCTGATGGCGTCCAGTCCTGGCCCCGAATCCCGTCACCACGACTGATGGCCTGATGCAGAACGCCTGCGCGGTAAATCAGCGTCACCGCGACGCCGTCGATCTTGGGTTGTACCCAGACATCCCGGCGGTCGCGTAGCCACGCTTCCACGGCGGCTGCTTCGTGTAATTTATCCAGACCGGTATGGGCGATGGGGTGGGTGATTGAACCTGAGGCGGTGCGCAGTGGCACAGGTGCGGGTGGCAGATCGAAGCAGCGCTGCCACTCACTTAAGCGCAGACGTGACTGATCGTAGAGTTCGTCGGCAATCAGCGAGCGGCCTTCGCGGTGATAGGCGTCGTCCCATTGGTTGATCTGTTTTTGCAGGGCGGTGATTTCGCTTTTTGCTTGAGTAGCTGGCCATTTCGGGCAATCGGCGTGGGCGTTGAGGGCCGTACAGGCCACGAGGAAAACAAACAGCAGGCGCAGCGTGACAAGCATGGTGAGCGTCCTTGCTCAGGGGGAATGCTTGAAGGTTAGAAGACAATCTGGAGCGTGGTAGACGGGGTGTTTTACGGGGTGTGTCTGGCCGGAAATTGATGTCGGTTCGGCTGGCCCCTTCGCGAGCAAGCTCGCTCCCACAGGGGGGCGAGTTCAAAACTGTATTTCAGGCATGAAAAAGCCCCGCACGGGGCGAACCGTGAGGGGCTTTTTTGTACCGCCAGGGAGTCTTACAGACCAGCAGCAGAACGCAGGGCGTCGGCGCGGTCGGTTTTTTCCCAGGTGAACGTGGTGAAGGTGTCTTCGCCAACGGTCTTGGTCTCTGACGCGCGACCGAAGTGGCCGTACGCTGCAGTTTCCTGGTACATCGGGTGCAGCAGGTCGAGCATAGTGGTGATTGCGTATGGACGCAGGTCGAACACTTCGCGGACCAGTTTGACGATCTTGTCATCGCTGATCTTGCCGGTGCCGAAGGTGTTCAGCGAGATCGAGGTAGGCTGAGCCACACCGATCGCGTAGGAAACCTGAATCTCGCAACGCTCGGCCAGGCCGGCCGCGACGATGTTCTTGGCCACGTAACGGCCAGCGTAGGCAGCCGAACGGTCAACCTTCGATGGATCTTTGCCGGAGAACGCGCCACCGCCGTGACGGGCCATGCCGCCGTAGCTGTCGACGATGATCTTGCGACCGGTCAGACCGCAGTCACCTACCGGGCCGCCAATGATGAACTGGCCGGTCGGGTTGATGTGGAACTGGGTGTCTTTGCTCAGCAGTTCGGCAGGCAGCACGTGCTTGACGATCAGCTCCATCACGCCTTCGCGCAGGTCTTTGTACGACACTTCAGGGTTGTGCTGGGTCGACAGAACAACCGCGTCGATACCAACAACCTTGCCGCCTTCGTAACGGCAAGTCACTTGCGACTTGGCGTCCGGGCGCAGCCAAGGCAGCAGACCCGATTTACGGGCTTCGGCCTGGCGCTGCACCAACTGGTGCGAGAAGGTGATCGGCGCTGGCATCAGCACGTCGGTTTCGTTGCTGGCGTAGCCGAACATCAGGCCCTGGTCGCCGGCGCCCTGATCTTCAGGCTTGGCACGGTCAACACCTTGGTTGATGTCTGGGGACTGCTTGCCGATGATGTTCATCACGCCGCACGTCGCGCCGTCGAAGCCGACTTCGGAGCTGGTGTAGCCGATGTCGCAGATGACGTCACGAACGATCTGCTCCAGGTCGACCCAGGCGCTGGTGGTCACTTCACCGGCAACGATGGCCACGCCGGTCTTGACCAGGGTTTCCACGGCAACGCGTGCGTGTTTGTCCTGGGCAATAATGGCGTCCAGCACCGCATCGGAAATCTGGTCGGCGATTTTGTCCGGATGTCCTTCGGACACGGACTCGGAGGTGAAGAGGGAGTATTCGCTCATCTCGATGTTTTCCTGAATTTACCGATGGTGAGTGTCGCCAGCCGGTCGCTGAAAATGGCGGACCTGGATCTGGAAACCATTACGTAAGCCTACATAGAGGCTTTCCCCGGGAACGAGTCCCGCAGCGGTGGCCCAACGGGCCAAATCGTCCTGTTCAAACCCCAACCACAGATCACCGCAGGCCTCCCTGGCCCAACTCTGGTTGTGGCTACATAACTCTGTCACGAGCAGGCTACCGCCCGGTTGCAGCAGGTTGGCCATATGCTTGAGTGCGTCGGCCGGCGCGGCGAAATGGTGCAACACCATGTTCAACACCACGCAATCGGCCGTAAGGCTTGTGCCATTCAATGCATCGGCCAATTGCAGGCTGACGTTAGCCAGCTGTTCACGTTCACATACCTGGCGCGCCAGTTCGAGCATCGCCGGGCTGTTGTCCAGCGCGGTTACGATGCCGAAGCGACGGGCCAGTTCCGGCAAAAAAGCACCATCGCCGGGGCCGACTTCAATGGCCGTGGCTGCACCATCGAAGTTCAGTTTGTCGAGCAGGGCCAGCACGCTGTCACGGTATTGCGGCAGGCCTGCGATCAAGTCTTGCTGGGCACGGAATTTTTCCGCCACCCGGGTGAAAAAGTCCTGACTGGCGGCGGCACGTTGGCCGTGAACCTGTTCGATGCGCGCTTGCACGTCGTCAGGCAGTGCCAGGTTGTCGACTTCTTCTAACAATGCAGCGTGCAGCTTGCCGCCGAGCAATTCGGTGTGGGGCAGGGCGCGGCGATAAAAGATCGCGTTGCCTTCGCGGCGCGTCGCCACCAGATCAGCCTGGGCCAGCACCTTGAGGTGGTGACTCATGCCGGACTGACCAATGCCGAAAATCTGCGCCAGCTCCAGCACGCCGAACGAATCGTTGGCCAGCGCGCGCAATACATTCAGGCGCAGCGGATCGCCGCCGGCCTTGCACAGGGCCGCCAGCTCGTCGCAATCGTCATGGCGAATGGAAGGCACGCGTAAGTTCATAGGGCTGGCAGTCTAGAGAGGGGGGCAAATCATCGCAAGACCAATATCAAAAAGTTTTGATATTGCTCGATAAATGGCACTTCTCCCGAAACGGTTAACTCTACAAACGAACAGCGGAAAGGTTTCACCTACCGAAACCACTGCTATCCATTGGAAAAACGCCTCCGGATGACTATCTGTCATTGCCCCGAGGCGCTCCGGTGAGGGAAAATGCCCTCCTTTTTTCCGTTTCAATCTATTCACACCCAGGAGATCAGCGATGCCTAGCCGTCGTGAGCGTGCCAACGCCATTCGTGCCCTCAGCATGGATGCCGTGCAAAAAGCCAACAGCGGCCATCCCGGTGCCCCTATGGGTATGGCAGATATCGCCGAAGTGCTTTGGCGCGACTACCTCAAGCACAACCCGAGCAATCCATCGTTCGCCGACCGTGACCGCTTCGTGCTGTCCAACGGCCATGGCTCGATGTTGATCTACTCGCTGCTGCACCTGACCGGTTACGACCTGTCGATCGAAGACCTCAAGCAGTTCCGTCAACTGCACAGCCGCACCCCGGGCCACCCTGAATTCGGTTACACCCCGGGCGTTGAAACCACCACCGGCCCGCTGGGTCAGGGGCTGGCCAACGCCGTCGGTTTCGCTCTGGCAGAAAAAGTCCTGGCAGCGCAGTTCAACCGCCCAAACCACAACATCGTTGACCACCACACCTACGTGTTCCTGGGTGATGGCTGCATGATGGAAGGCATTTCCCACGAAGTCGCATCCTTGGCCGGTACGCTGGGTCTGGGCAAGCTGATCGCTTTCTACGATGACAACGGCATCTCCATCGACGGCGAAGTCGAAGGGTGGTTCACCGATGACACGCCGAAGCGTTTCGAAGCCTACAACTGGCAAGTGATCCGTAACGTTGACGGTCACGACCCGGAAGAGATCAAAACCGCCATCGAAACCGCGCGCAAGAGCCCCCTGCCGACCCTGATCTGCTGCAAGACCACCATCGGTTTCGGTTCGCCAAACAAGCAGGGCAAAGAAGACTGCCATGGCGCTCCACTGGGTGATGCGGAAATCGCGCTGACCCGTCAGGCGCTGAACTGGAACCACGGCCCGTTCGAAATCCCGGCCGACATCTATGCCGAGTGGGATGCCAAGGAAAAAGGTCGCGCGGCCGAAGCCGAGTGGGATCAGCGTTTCGCTGCCTACTCCGCTGCATTCCCGACCGAAGCCAACGAACTGGTGCGTCGTCTGAGCGGTGAGCTGCCGGCCGATTTCTCCGAAAAAGCTTCGGCTTACATCGCTGAAGTTGCGGCCAAAGGCGAAACCATCGCCAGCCGTAAAGCCAGCCAGAACACCCTGAACGCGTTCGGCCCGTTGCTGCCGGAACTGCTCGGCGGCTCCGCTGACCTGGCCGGTTCCAACCTGACCCTGTGGAAAGGTTGCAAAGGCGTCAGCGCTGAAGATGCCAGCGGCAACTACATGTACTACGGCGTGCGCGAATTCGGCATGACCGCAATCATGAACGGCGTGACCCTGCACGGCGGCCTGGTGCCTTACGGCGCGACCTTCCTGATGTTCATGGAATACGCCCGCAACGCCGTGCGCATGTCCGCGCTGATGAAGAAGCAAGTGATCCACGTCTACACCCACGACTCCATCGGTCTGGGCGAAGACGGCCCGACGCACCAGCCGATCGAACAACTGACCAGCCTGCGTACCACACCAAACCTCGACACCTGGCGTCCAGCCGATGCCGTTGAATCGGCCGTGGCCTGGAAAAATGCGCTGGAGCGCAAGGATGGCCCTTCGGCGCTGATCTTCTCGCGTCAGAACCTGCAGCACCAGGAACGCGATGCCGGCCAGATTGCCGACATCAGCCGTGGCGGTTACGTGCTGAAGGACTGCGCAGGCGAGCCTGAGCTGATCCTGATCGCCACCGGTTCGGAAGTCGGTCTGGCTGTTCAGGCGTTCGACAAACTGACCGAACAAGGTCGCAAGGTGCGTGTGGTTTCCATGCCGTGCACCAGCGTTTTCGATGCTCAGGACGCTGGCTACAAACAAGCCGTGCTGCCGTTGCAGGTCAGCGCGCGTATCGCGATCGAAGCGGCACACGCCGACTTCTGGTTCAAGTACGTGGGTCTGGAAGGTCGCGTGATTGGCATGACCACTTACGGCGAATCGGCTCCGGCTTCGGCACTGTTCGAAGAGTTCGGTTTTACCCTGGAAAACATCCTGGGTCAGGCTGAAGAACTGCTGGAAGACTGATCCAGAAAAGATGTCGTCTGAGCTGACGCCTTCGCGAACAAGCTCGCTCCCACATTGGAACGCATTTCCCTGTGGGAGCGAGCTTGCTCGCGAAAGCGTTGGTTCGGGCAACATCGCACTGCCTGATTCACCACGGTAATCGAGAACCCCATGCCTCAACCGCGTCCTTACAAAGTTGCACTCAACGGCTACGGCCGGATTGGTCGTTGCGTCTTGCGTGCGTTGTTTGAGCGAGGCGAGAAAGCCGGGTTTGAAATTGTCGCGATCAACGATCTGGCGGACATGGCCAGCATCGAATACCTGACACGCTTTGACTCCACCCACGGCCGCTTTCCGGGCGAAGTGCGAGTAGAAGGCGATTGTCTCTATATTAATGGCGACTGCGTGAAGGTCCTGCGCAGTGCCACCCCCGAAGGCATCGATTGGGCGTCACTCGGCGTCGATCTGGTGCTCGAATGCTCCGGCGCCTACAACACCCGTGAAGACGGCCAGCGTTTCCTTAACGCCGGCGCGCCGCGCGTATTGTTCTCGCAGCCGATGGCCAGCGAGGCGGATGTCGACGCCACCATCGTTTACGGCGTCAATCAGGATTGCCTGACCGGCGACGAACTGCTGGTGTCCAACGCCTCCTGTACGACCAATTGCGGTGTGCCGCTGTTGCGTCTGCTCGACAAGGCGATCGGCCTCGATTATGTGTCGATCACCACCATTCACTCGGCGATGAACGATCAGCCAGTGATCGACGCCTATCACCACGAAGACCTGCGCCGCACCCGTTCGGCGTTCCAGTCGGTGATCCCGGTGTCCACTGGTCTGGCGCGTGGTATCGAGCGCCTGCTGCCGGAACTTGCCGGGCGAATTCAGGCCAAAGCCGTACGCGTGCCGACGGTCAACGTGTCCTGCCTCGACATCACGATGCAGACCGCCACGGCGACCGACGCCAATGAGGTCAACCGGATCCTGCGCGAAGCCGCCACCAGTGGCCCGCTCAAAGGCCTGCTGGCTTACACCGAATTGCCGCACGCCAGTTGTGATTTCAACCATGACCCACATTCGGCCATCGTCGATGCCAGTCAGACCCGTGTTTCCGGCCCAAAACTGGTGAACATCCTGGCCTGGTTCGACAACGAATGGGGTTTTGCCAACCGAATGCTGGACGTTGCAGAACACTATCTGCAAACAGCAACTTCAAAAAAACCGTAGGAAGTGCGACCCATGACCGTGTTGAAGATGTCCGACCTCGATCTGCAAGGTAAGCGCGTATTGATCCGCGAAGACCTCAACGTCCCAGTCAAGGACGGTGTTGTCACCAGCGATGCGCGTATCCTGGCTTCGCTGCCGACCATCAAGCTGGCCCTGGAAAAAGGCGCGGCCGTGATGGTCTGCTCGCACCTTGGCCGCCCGACCGAAGGCGAATTCTCCGCCGAGAACAGCCTCAAGCCTGTCGCCGACTACCTGAGCAAGGCCTTGGGCCGCGAAGTGCCGCTGGTGGCTGATTACCTGGGCGGCGTTGACGTCAAGGCCGGCGACATCGTGCTGTTCGAAAACGTGCGCTTCAACAAAGGCGAGAAAAAGAACGCTGACGAACTGGCCCAGCAATACGCCGCCCTGTGCGACGTGTTCGTGATGGACGCTTTCGGCACCGCGCACCGTGCCGAGGGTTCGACCCACGGCGTGGCCAAGTTCGCCAAAGTTGCGGCCGCTGGTCCACTGCTGGCCGCTGAACTGGATGCACTGGGCAAAGCGCTGGGCGCGCCGGCTCAGCCGATGGCGGCCATCGTTGCCGGCTCCAAGGTGTCGACCAAACTCGACGTGCTGAACAGCCTGAGCCAGATCTGCAATCAACTGATCGTCGGCGGCGGCATCGCCAACACCTTCCTCGCGGCGGCCGGTCACCCGGTTGGCAAATCGCTGTACGAACCGGATCTGCTCGACACCGCGCGCGCCATCGCTGCCAAAGTCAGCGTGCCGCTGCCGGTTGACGTGGTGGTTGCCAAAGAATTCGCTGAAACCGCTGAAGCCACCGTCAAGCTGATCGCTGACGTCGCGGCGGACGACATGATTCTGGACATCGGCCCGCAAACCGCTGCCAACTTCGCCGAATTGCTGAAATCGTCGAAAACCATTCTGTGGAACGGTCCGGTCGGCGTGTTTGAATTCGACCAGTTCGGTAACGGCACCAAAGTGCTGGCTCAGGCCATCGCTGAAAGCTCGGCATTCTCGATTGCTGGCGGTGGCGATACCTTGGCCGCGATCGATAAATATGGCGTGGCTGAGCAAATCTCCTACATTTCCACCGGTGGTGGCGCGTTCCTCGAATTCGTCGAAGGCAAAGTGCTGCCCGCCGTTGAAGTCCTGGAAAGCCGGGCCAAGGCCTGAGGCCGCCCGTTTGGCCAGGCAAAGGAGTGTTTACATGGTCAAGTCGTTAGCACTGTTGTTGCTGACCGGTACGCTGGCGGCCTGCGGGAGTAACCCGAAGGCCGAAGCCACGCCGGCGCCGAGCGAGTCGCAGAAGGGCTGTTATCAGGCCGACTGGCAGGCCGAAACCAACCCGGTGCTGAACAAGCGTTCGGGGCCGGACGGCCTGGACAAATACGAGACGCAAACCCCGGCCAAGGAACATGGTTGTCCTTGACGGGTCTGACTCTTTAACTCAGGGCTGGCGGCGTGCGCCGTCAGTCGAGGAACACGGATGAAAGGCTTGATCGCCATCGCGGCGTTGGCATTGTTGGGCGGTTGCGCGCAGTTGAACCTGTTTCAGTCGTCTGCTCCGGCGGATCACTGGACCACCTGGACCTGCGACAGCCAGGCCAAAGTGCTGTGGCGTTACGCCGATGCCGGCCAGAAGGAAGTCGACGTTCGACTGGGTGGCGGTGATCAGGTCTATCGCCTGAAAGAAGAGCCGGGCGCCTCGGGCACGCTGTACAGCGACGGCATGCTGGCGTTTCACGTCAAGGGAGAGGAAGGCTTGGTGTACTGGGTCGCCACCAATGACCTGATCGGCCGCGGCTGCAAAGCGCAGTAATTGACACAACACAGATCCAATGTGGAAACCGATCCAACTGTGGGAGCGAGCTTGCTCGCGAAAGCGGTGGATCAGCTTGCATCAATGCTGAATGCCAAGCCGCATTCGCGAGCAAGCTCGCTCCCACAGGGGTTCTGTGTAGCTCTCAGGATTTTGCTTTATCGAATCACCAGACCGGGCCTCAACCCCCGATCTGCAATCACTTGAATAGCCGCCGCCGCTCCGGCAGGCTGGCACGATTAACGACCCTCAACCGGGAGAGACACACACAATGGCACTTATCAGCATGCGCCAGATGTTGGACCACGCAGCCGAATTCGGCTACGGCGTTCCAGCCTTCAACGTCAACAACCTTGAGCAGATGCGCGCCATCATGGAAGCCGCTGACAAGACTGACTCCCCGGTGATCGTTCAGGCTTCGGCCGGCGCTCGCAAATACGCCGGCGCGCCTTTCCTGCGTCACCTGATCCTCGCCGCGATCGAAGAATTCCCGCACATCCCGGTGTGCATGCACCAGGACCACGGCACCAGTCCTGATGTCTGCCAGCGCTCGATCCAACTGGGCTTCAGCTCGGTGATGATGGACGGCTCGCTGGGCGAAGACGGCAAGACCCCGACCGACTACGACTACAACGTCCGCGTTACCCAACAAACTGTAGCCATGGCTCACGCCTGCGGCGTATCGGTTGAAGGCGAGCTGGGCTGCCTGGGTTCGCTGGAAACCGGCATGGCCGGTGAAGAAGACGGCATCGGCGCTGAAGGCGTTCTGGATCACAGCCAAATGCTGACCGACCCGGAAGAAGCCGCTGACTTCGTCAAGCGCACCCAAGTCGATGCCCTGGCCATCGCCATCGGCACCAGCCACGGCGCCTACAAGTTCACCAAGCCACCGACCGGTGACGTGCTGGCGATCGACCGCATCAAGGAAATCCACAAGCGCATCCCGAACACCCACCTGGTGATGCACGGTTCCTCGTCGGTGCCACAAGAGTGGCTGGCGATCATCAACCAGTACGGCGGCGACATCAAAGAAACCTACGGCGTGCCGGTTGAAGAAATCGTCGAAGGCATCAAGCACGGCGTGCGCAAGGTCAACATCGACACCGACCTGCGTCTGGCATCCACCGGTGCGATGCGTCGCCTGATGGCCACCAACCCGAGCGAATTTGACCCACGTAAATTCTTCGGCGCGACTGTTACTGCGATGCGTGATGTGTGTATCGCTCGTTATGAAGCGTTTGGTACTGCGGGTAATGCTTCGAAGATCAAACCGATCTCGCTGGAAGCGATGTATCAGCGTTATCTGAAGGGTGAGTTGAACGCCAAGGTTAACTAAGCCTGAGCGTTAGACTGCTTTAAAAGAAACCCGCCGTGAGGCGGGTTTTTTGTGGGTGAAATGTTTGGTAGTGATACTTGAAAATCCTCACTTGAAATGTCACCCATAGTGAACTTTAATGATTTTTATCAGCTTAAAGTCCGATATGGGTGACATTTTGATCCTGAACAATCCTGCGATTTTCGCCGAACGCATTCGTCAGCTGCGAAAAGCCAAGGGCTACAGTCAGCTAATGCTGGCGCATAAGGCCAAATGCAGTCGCAAGACCATCATCGATCTTGAGGCCGGTGAAAACGTCGCTTTTTATACCGTGTTCCGGGTGATTGCCGCGTTGGGCATGGCGCTTGAAATCGTCGACAACCGAATCGATCTCAAGTCGCTCGCCGATCTGGTAGAGCATGATGAATAAGGTCAAACGACTCAACGTCATGACGCCGCAAGGCTGCGCGGGCGAGCTATCCAAAGGTTCGCAGTTCTCGTTTGCCTACCAGACGGCAGAAGCGTCTCGGGAAGTCTCGTTGGTCATGCCCTATGACCCGACGCCCGCAGTGAGCAATGTACTGCACCCAATATTTGATATGAATGTGCCCGAAGGTTTTCTGGCCGATCAGATCAAGCGCCGGATGGCCAAGCATATGCAGGTCGATGAAATGCGCCTGCTATCGGTCATTGGCGGTAATCAGATTGGGCGCCTTACTTATGAAAATCCGACTGAGCCCTCTACCGCTGTGCGCGCACAGGTCGGTCTGCAAGACATTCTGTCTGCCGACGCCTCTCAGGGTGTTTTCAACTTTCTGGTTGAAACCTACTTCGAGTCGGGTATTTCCGGAGTGCAGCCCAAGGTACTGGTGCCTGACCTGGACAAACTCACCGGTAGCCGAAAAACAATGCTCAGCTCCGATCTTATCGTCAAATCAGGAGCCGAGGAGTATGAGCACTTGGCCCAGAACGAGTTTCTGTGTCTGGAGGCGGCGAGGATGGCAGGATTGGAAACACCACCGTTCTGGCTTTCCGAGAGCGGTGAGCTATTTGTCATGGAGCGGTTTGACCTGACGTCGTCTGGCCGGCTCGGCTTCGAAGACATGGCGGTACTGTTGGGTCTTAACAAAGATCCTCACGACAATTACAAGTATTCGCAGAGCTATGAAACCCTCGCGGCTGTCATCCGCCAGGTATGTCGCCATGCCGAACCGATACGAGAGCTGGAGCGATACTTTTCGTCAGTCTGCCTTTCGGTGATGGTGCGCAATGGCGATGCACATCTGAAGAACTTCGGCGTGATATACACGCAGCCCGCGGCTCCAGAAACCGTGCAGTTAGCCCCGATTTACGATGTTACGACCACCACGGTCTATGAAAACTACAACCCGAAGTCCGGGCGGTCACTGGTTGACCGTACCCTGGCAATCAAAATGAATAAAACCAAAGACTACCCGGATCGCCAGCAACTGGTTGAGTTCGGTCGCAAACACTGCGCGGTGGATAGGCCGGCATTGATCATCGACCGGATAGCTGAGGCAATGAGTCAGGCACTGACTGCTCATCGGTCGCGAGTGGATGCTGAATTGTTTGTGGGGATGCAGCGCGAATGGGATGTCGGGCGTGCAGTTGCCTTGAATGACTCGGTTGGGTCGGGGTTGAAGCGTAAGCCTGTATTGGATGCGAGGAAGAAACGCTCGAAGTGAGTTTGCTAGGATCGGGTGCTCATCAGGTGCCGGCGTTCTATATTTCACTTTTATTGGAGGGGAGTCGAACATTTGGCTTCGGCTCGGGCGGGTTTTTTAACTGCATAAATAAAAAACCGCCTGAAAGGCGGTTTTTACAGTTTGTCAAAGCAGAAAGTATGAGTTTCTAACGTTTAAACTAGTCAACCGTGAACTTATATACGTCTGACCATTTTGTATTGTCAGCAACACCATTTACCAAGGCTGTTGCAACAACATTTTGTACGCCTTTATTTGGGAAGCTAATTGTAAATCCAAAATTTCCGTCTGCGTAAGAATCTCCTGATCCTAACTGAGTCGCACCGTTTGGAGATAGTGTGACGTAGATCTTGCGGTTAGGAACGGATGTTCCGGTAATGAAAAAGGCATTTACGTCTTTTCGGATGGCTGTGATACGTGTTTCATTAGCCATATTTATTACTCCTTGTAATGTTTGTGGGGCCTTGCCTGGTTTCTGAATGAGGCAAGTTCAGCCAATTGTATTTCTGTGTTTACTCTTGGCTTGAGGGAATGTTAAGCGGTTATCTTATAAGGGGGACCTGTAATAACTGACAGGTTTTAATGTTCATTGGCGATAGATTTATTCTGGGTTATTACTTTTATGCTGAATTCAGGTGGCGCTTCGAAGGGGGCATCTTGTTGTTTTAAATCGTTCTGATAAATAACCCGCCAAGAGGCGGGTTTTTTGTGGGAGGGGTTTCTCGCGGTAACGAAGCTATCCAAAAGTCAGAGAAAATGGCGCTGCCGCGTGTTCAATGGCGTTGACCACATGGGGCGCCTGTTCGCGATATTGAGGATAGCGCTCGAGCACCGCTTCAACCGAGGCAAGCAGATGCTGAATGCGCTCCTTGGGTTGGTCGATTTCACAGGTGTGAGCGAACTCCAGTAGTCCTTGTCGTGAGGCGAACATTGACTTGTTGCCCGCCAGATCCAATGCCAGAACATCTTCTGGAATATAGGCCGTGGTGTTGACGATGTCGTAAGCGGGCGCCAGATGCGCATCGCGTTGCGTCGGTTCGGAATAGAGCAAACCGAAGTTTTTCAAATGAGCGTCGCCATTTCCAACGATGCAACTCAGGGCAACGCTCTCGAAGAGTTGATCAAGCGACGTACGCAAGTGTCTCAACGGGCAAAACACTCGAACAGCCTTGGCGATTGCCGCATAACTCTTGCTGTACTTCTGGTTAGCCGATAGCCCCATCAGTACTGCCATGTCTTCAAACCCAATCGGATTGAGCTGGTCGTCGCGGTCAAATCGACGCATGACAAACAGTTTGGCGTTGTCGGAAAGGTAAAACGGTGGAACGGGAATACCCGCCTCTTTCGCCATGGACATGCAAAGGAATTCGTTGATCGCCAAGCCCGGGAATTCGTCTCTTCCACTCTTGATGATCAGATCCGAGGTTTTGGATGTCACTCTCGGCAACTCTATTTCTTGCCGCTCCGGCACCAGCAATTTGGGTTGAACACCTGAAATGCCTGCCCGCAGGATGTAGCGATCAAGCATGTCGGCGAAGATATCTTGCGTACCGTCCCACGTGAGAATCTCTTCGAGTTTTTCTCCCGGAAATTCTTGTGCCTGCAACAATGCATCAACGGTTTCAGAGCGTACATGAACCCTGCCAATCGGCGATGTACTGCCGGAAAGCGCCAGTAGCAGCATCGGGTCGACGTTCACAGTTTTGGCCAAGCGGTTGCGCAACTGCTCCAGTACATAGCCTTCTGGCAGGTTCATCTGAAAAACAGGGTGCAGCTCGCGCCGACGAAATTCGTCATGTCGCACAGGCATCGAGAGGCTGATCGCCATTTGTGGCGATGCATCTTCGTGATAACGGAAAGTGAAATCCTCGGCATCGCTGAACAGTCTGCCGCTATTACCTTCAGGGGTACTGACTTGAAGAGAGGACATTTTCATTCGAATAAATCTCCAAGCTCTTCAAGGGTTGGCATCGTTGCTGGAACCACCGAGAGCTCGCAGTCCAAAGCAGCCAAGACGCGCGCGTAAGCGATCATGCCGACAGAAAGGGTGCCTTTCTCCACCGCGATGACTTTGTATCGCGTCAGTCCCGCCAGATCGGCAAGCTGCGCCTGCGTCAGGCCACGATTTATACGTTTTTCACGTAATTGAATGCCGAGACGGGTGATCAATAGAGAGTAATCCATGTTGCGCTACCGTAACATTTTGATGTCAATGTAGCGTATACGGAACATTAAATCTATTTGACCTAGGAAACCCGCCAAGAGGCGGGTTTTTTTGTGGACGGGTTATTCCTTTAGTTCGACATGATCCAGTGCCTGATTCACCGCCAATTCACCGAGCATGACCACTTGCGCAATGCCCAGGGCAGTCTTGCGGTGTGAGGTATCGAGCATGGCGGCGAAGTTGTTGAGCATTTCGCTGGCTGAACCCAGGGTTTCGCTGGCGTTGGCCAGCAGGGATTCGGTGTTGTACTTCGGGTTGGCGAGGTACATGGGCTCGGGTTTGTGCGTGCTGGCCATGATGAAGGCGGACGGTTTGAGGTAATGGTCGAGGGCGCGCTCGGCGGCGTCGTTGAGTTTTTTTGAGTCGAGGGATTCGTAAGGGGATGCGGGATCTGTTTCTGGTGGGTGTGGCGTTGATCTGATCATGTTTCGTCTCCGGTAAATGGAGCCGACACCGGATCGCTACTAAACGAAGAGGGTGGCAGCTGAACGCAGGTTAGTAGACCGGGGAGACGCGACCGGCGCACCCGAAGGCGCCCTGCGTACAGCTACCATCAAGTGCAGGCTTAGAAATACCTGACTGAACGGATGCACATACGCTTCGCGTAACCACGGGCTACTAAACCCGATCACTGGAAATCAGTGACGCGAATCAAGTTACCGATGGCCCGCCAGGCGCACAAGCCGGCGGATTCTGGCGTAGTGGTAGGCAACGACGCAAGGTGTTGTAGGCATCTGGAAGTAACCGCCCACAGATCTAAACAGCACTGTTTAAAGGTAGGAGCTGCCGAAGGCTACGATCTTTTGATTTTGTCTTTTTAGAAGCGAAAACAAGATCAAAAGATCGTCCGATCGCGGCCCGAGCCTTCGGCAGATCCTGCAGTGGGGTTTGGGTTATTTATCGTGATCGATGTCGAGTTTGGAGAAGGTCACTTGGCCACCTTCGCTGGTGTACCCGGTGTTGTCCTGCACATAAACCCCAGCCTTGAAATACAACGGCTTGTTGCGCCAAGTTGCACTGATCTGTGAATCCCACTGATACCCCGCCGCACTCACACCCAACGCACCGCCAGGACTCAGGTGAATCAAGTAGTTGAATTCGCGATCCAGTTTGATCCCGGTCGCCAGCGTGATGACGCGACTCTCATCCTCGTCCGGATGCATGCGCACCTTGATCACCAAGTTGCCGGTCTCGGTTTTTGTCTTGTACTGATACTCAAGTTTGACCATCGGCTTCTGGCTTTCATAAGCATGAATCTGGCCGATGACGATCTTGCCGGAGCTCGGCACTTTGTTCACCGTGACGGTCGCGCGCAATGAATTGTCGGCATCCGGGTAATACCAGTTGCGCAGGGTGCCGTTGCTGTAGGTTTCGCGCAGTTCGGTGCGCGGATAAATGGCGTTTTCGGTTTTTGACCCGGTAACCGGTGACCAGAAGAACAAGGTGCCGGTGTCGGAATGGAAGTACTGATCTTTGAAGCCGTTCACCAGTTTTGAGGTTTCGACGGTGTATGGCGGGCTGCCAACGGGAACGCTGAGGTTCCAGGTTGCGAGGTCGATCATGTCGGTTCTTCCACTCAGTTCATCCTGAACGCGGGTGCCAGAAGCTCTAGCCCGCGCCTTTTCGGGCGGCCTTTATAAGCGTAGAGGGATTTTTTGTTAATGCCCGTTTGGCAGATGATTGACGTCAACATCCTGTCGAAATGCCATCTCTGCCGGTTTCCGGGGGCTTCAGCGGTGACCGTTAGTCGGCAAATTCACTCTTTGGTTAAATGATGGCCTGATGACAGCTTCTGCTTTCCTGGATCCAGTACTAGAGTGAAGGCTCAGTATGTGTGCGGTTTTTATCGGAAACCGACCGAAAGTCCCGACAAGAGAAGCAGCATGGAATGCGCGCAACCCCCGCCAGGTGAAGGCAGCTCTGTCCTTTTGATCGTTGATGATTACCCTGAAAATCTGATCAGCATGCGCGCGTTGCTGCAGCGCCAGGATTGGCACGTCCTCACCGCAGCCTCCGGTTTCGAAGCGCTCAATATTCTGCTCTCCCACGACGTCGATCTGGTGCTGCTGGATGTGCAGATGCCGGGCATGGATGGCTTTGAAGTTGCGCGATTGATGCGTGGCAGCCAGCGCACGCGCCTGACGCCGATTATCTTTCTGACTGCCAACGAGCAATCCCAGGACGCCGTGATCAAAGGCTATGCCAGTGGCGCGGTGGATTACCTGTTCAAGCCGTTCGACCCGCAGATCCTCAAGCCCAAAGTTCAGGCGTTGCTGGAACATCAGCGCAATCGCCGCGCGTTGCAGCGCTTGAGTCATGATCTGGAGTTGGCGCGCGCCTTCAATGCTTCGGTGCTGGATAACGCTGCCGAAGGGATATTGGTGGTGGGCGAGGACGGTTTGATCCGCTTTGCCAACCCGGCGATTTCACGACTGCTCAATGCCCCGGTGAAGGAACTGGAAGGTAAGGAATTTCTCGACTACCTGCAGAAACCGCACATTCCGCTGTGGGCCGATTCCGAGTTTTATGCCAGCTACAGGCGTGGCGAGACGCTAAGACTCCACGACGCCTTGTTGCGCACCGCGCCCGGCCAGCAAGTGCCGGTGGCGCTGTCCTGCGCCGCGCTGCCCAGCGAGCAACACGCGATGGTGGTGACCGTGCTCGATATGTCGGTGGTCCGGCACTTGCACCAGCAACTGGAATTTCAAGCGGTGACCGATCCACTGACCGGGTTGCTCAACCGACGCGGGTTTTACCAGACCGTTGAAAACCTGCTGCTGCGTGGCGAGCGCAGTGATAGCAGCTGGGTGTTGCTGTATCTGGATCTCGACGGCTTCAAACGGGTTAACGATTCGCTAGGCCACGATGCCGGCGATCGGGTGTTGCGCTGGGTTTCCGAGCAATTGAAGGCATGTCTGCGGCCGTTCGACATTCTTGCGCGCATGGGCGGCGATGAATTTACCGCGCTGCTGGATCTGGAGTTTCCCGAGCAAGCGGCGAAGATTGCCGAAAAACTCATCGAACGGGTGTCGATCTGTCAGCAGATTGAAGGGTTGGACATCGCTCTAGGCGCCAGTATCGGCATCGCCACTTACCCGGACTGCGGCTCGGACCTTGACGGGTTGCTGCGTGCCTCCGACATCGCCATGTACGAAGCCAAGCGCGCCGGGCGCCAACAATATCGTTTCTACGATCATGAAATGAACGGCCGGGCGCGCTCGCGGTTGATGCTCGAAGAGAGCGTGCGTGCCGCCATCGAGAACCGCGATTTCAACTTGGTGTATCAGCCGCAGGTGGCCATCGACACGGGCCAGATTCGTGGCTTCGAAGCCTTGTTGCGCTGGCAGCACCCGAGCGTTGGCGATGTGCCGCCGGGGTTGTTCTTGCCGTTGCTGGAAGAGGCGCGGCTGATCAGCCGCCTCGGCAGCTGGATTTATCATCGTGGTGCCGGTCAGCGCAAAGCCTGGGAAACCCTGTTTGCCGAAGATCTGGTGCTCGGTGTGAGTTTGAGCAACACCCAGTTCAGCCTGCCGAATCTGGTCACCGAGTTGCGTCAGGTGATGGAACGACATGCCTTGCAGCCTCGGCAACTGGAGGTCGAGGTCACCGAAGAAGCGCTGATGCAGAATCCCGACGAAACCCGCAAACAACTGCGGTTGCTGCGCAATCTGGGCGTGCGGGTGGCGCTGGATGACTTCGGTTCCGGGCCGTGTTCGCTGGCGCATTTGCGTGATCTGGAGCTGGATACCCTCAAGCTTGATCGCCATCTTATTGCGCGGTTGCCGGACTCCAAACGCGACGCCTCGCTGGTCAGTACGGTGATCAGTCTGTGCAAACAATACGGTTTGCTGGTGATTGCCGAGGGGGTGGAAACCATCGAGCAATACCAATGGCTGCAAGCCCATGGCTGCGAATACGTGCAGGGTTTCCTCGTCGCGCGGCCGCTGATGGCCGAGGATGCGGTCAGCTTCGCCGAACCGTTTGACTGGAGCGCGCTGCCCGGTTGAATTCGCTACACTGGCGCACCTTTTCGAACCGTGTCGCTCGTCCATGACTGTGTTGAAGTACCTCCAGGCCTATCCCGCGCAATTGCAGGACCAGGTGCGCCAGCTGATTGCCGAAGGGCGTCTGGGTGATTACCTGAATCAACGCTATTCAGGGCGACACGACGTGCAGAGCGACAAGGCTTTGTACAGCTACGCGCTGGACCTGAAGCAGGAGTACCTGCGCAACGCCCCGGCCATCGACAAGGTGCTGTTCGACAACCGCCTCGACCTGACCCACCGCGCTCTGGGTCTGCACACCACGGTTTCACGGGTGCAGGGCGGCAAGCTCAAGGCCAAGAAAGAGATTCGTATCGCCTCGTTGTTCAAAGACGCCGCGCCGGACTTTCTGAAAATGATCGTGGTGCATGAACTGGCGCACTTCAAAGAGTCGGATCACAACAAGGCGTTCTATAAATTGTGCGAGCACATGCTGCCGGGGTATCACCAGGTCGAGTTTGATCTGCGTGTGTACCTGACGTGGCGCGATATGCAGGCTTAACAGTACGCAACCAGGAAGGTGTGGATGGACGTCAGCAAGACCAAAAGCAGTTTCTACCGCCGCTTGTATGTGGCGTACCTGATCGACAGCGGTCTGGCGCCGAGCGTGCCGACGCTGACCGACGTGACCGGCATGCCCCGGCGCACGGCGCAGGACACGATTGCCGCGTTGGCGGATCTGGATATCGTCTGTGAATTTGAGCAGGAAGAGGGTGCGCGCAATCACGCCGGGCGCTATCGGATTCGCGAGTGGGGGGCGATTGATCGTGGGTGGATCGAGCGTAATTTGCGGCAGATCAAGGCAGTTCTGGGATATCCCTGAAAAGCCCCTCACCCCAGCCCTCTCCCAGAGGGAGAGGGAGCCGATTGGGGGATATTGGAGAAGTACGCCGACTTGAGCGAATTTCTCTGAATCCATAATCGACTCGGCTTTTCAGGTCGATGTCTGCCGCAAGACAATAAGGTCAGTCCCCTCTCCCTCCGGGAGAGGGCTAGGGTGAGGGGCTCTTCAGGAACGACGCATCCCGATATGCGGAATGTCATCCTCCAGATATTCCTCACCCGCCACAACAAACCCGTACTTGCCGTAATACCCCTGCAAATGCGCCTGCGCCGACAGATAGATCGGCACCTGCGGCCAATGCTTCTCGGCCTGTTTCAGTGCTTGCTCCATCATTTCATGCCCTAGCCCTTTGCCGCGCCCCTGCGGTGCGGTAATCACGCGGCCGATCACCACGTCACCACCCTGGGATTCCGGATCGAGCAGGCGCAGATACGCCATCAACTGATCATCTTCCCAACCCATCAGGTGATAGGTGTCGCCTTCCAGATCCTGGCCATCGAGGTCCGGATAGGCGCATTTCTGCTCGACGACGAACACGTCAGAGCGCAGCTTCAGCAGTGCGTATAGCTGTTCCTTGCCCAGATCACTGTGATGTTTGCAGACCCATTCGATTGTCATTTGCCGATTCCTTGAACGTGTCGCCCGATACTAAGCGCCTGTGGCAAAGATGTCTGTATGGCGTAAGAGTCTGTGACAAAGGTCAAAATGCCATCATTCCTTTCTCGCAGCCTCGGTGACTTTGTGTAATCTGCTGGAGAGCCCTGTGCATTGGCTGCAATGAGCTAATGTTAGGGCCTGGGTTTTGCCGGTAAGGGGCCTTGGGGTTTTGGCTGAAAACATGCTGGGCAACTTGCCCGCTAAGGATTTCAAGCATGCCGCGTTTGCATCGAGCCTTTGCTTTGATCGGATTGCTCTTGCTGGCTCAGACCGCTGCAGCGGATAAGCTGCGGCTGGTGTTTGATATCTGGCCACCCTTTACCGACGACACGCTGGTCAACGGCGGCCTGGCCACCGACATTGTCAGCACCGCGCTGTCCAGAGCCGGTTACGCCAGCGGTTACGAGCAGGTGCCGTGGGCACGGGCGCTGCTTGGCGTGGGGGAGGGCCGTTACGATGTGCTGGTCAACGCCTGGTACAACGACGAGCGGACCAAGCTCGGGCAATTTTCCGGGGAATACCTGCTCAACCGCATCCGCTTTCTCAAGCGCAAAGACACGCCACTCGACTATTCCAATCTGCAGCAACTGCACACCTATCCGATTGCGGTGGTGCGCGGCTACGCCTATTCGGCGCCGTTCGATGCCGACACGGCGTTGCAGAAAGTCCCTGTGCACAACTTCGCCATGGCCGTGCGCATGCTCGCGGCGGATCGGGTCAAGCTGACGCTGGAAGATGAGTATGTGGCGAAGTATTACCTGGCGCGGGAATCCGCCAAGGTGCGCAATTCGGTGGAGTTTTTACCCAAGCCGTTGAGTGAGAACAGCCTGCATATATTGGTGAGCCTGAAGAATCCGCAGCATGAGCAGATTGTCGCGGGGTTTGATAAGGCGATTGCGGCGATGAAGGCGGATGGGAGTTATGACAAGTTGCTTCGCCAGCATGGCATGTGAGGGCTGATCCAGAATTTTTTGTGTGGCTGATGGCCTCTTCGCGAGCAAGCTCGCTCCCACATTGGATTTGTGAACGACACAGAACACATGTGGGAGCGAGCTTGCTCGCGAAGGCGTCCTGTCAGCCAGCGCTGATCTCACTGGTGTCCTTGATAAGGTGCGCCGCCAAGGTACGCAACGGCCCCAACTGCCGACAGATCAACGCCAGTTGCGTCTGCACCAACCGCTGCCCCTCATCGATCTCATCGGCCATCTGCTCCAGCTCATTGGCCAGCGCTTCTTCCTCGTCACTCTGAATCGCCACCGGCTGCTTGTTGGCCAGCCCTTGGGCAATTTCATCAATACTCGTCGCCAGTTTCACCCCGGCGCCATCAATCAAATGCTCGCGCACATCCGCCGGCAACTGCGTCTCGCGGTGTGCACCCAGCCCTGACAGATAACTCAACAACGTGTGCGACAGCACCAGAAAGCGGAATCCGACATCGGCTTCCTTACGGAAATGCCCCGGCTCCATGAGCATGTTCGCCAGCGTTGTCGACAGCGCCGCATCGGCGTTGTGCGCGTTGCGGCGGGCCAGCCGATAGGCGAGGTCATCACTCTTGCCGGCGGCGTATTGCTGCATGATCTGGCGCAGGTAGATGCTGTTGCAGGTCAGAGTGTTGGCCAGCACTTTGTTCAGGCGTCGGCCCTGCCAGTCCGGCAGGAACAGGAACACCGTCAGGCCGGCAATCAGGCTGCCGAGCAAGGTATCGAACAACCGTGGCAGGAACAGTCCGTAACCGTCACCGACCTGGTTGAAGCAGAACAACACCATGATGGTGATCGCCGCTGTCGCCAGGGTGTAGCGGGTGGTGCGGTTGGTAAAGAACACCACGCCGGCAGCGATGGCAAAGCACGACTGCACCAACGGACTCGGGAACAGATCGAACAATGCCCACGCCACGGTCAGGCCGATGGCGGTGCCGAAAATCCGCTGACCGAGTTTGCGCCGCGTCGCGCCGTAGTTCGGCTGGCAGACGAACAGCGTGGTGAGGATGATCCAGTAACCCTGCGACGGGTGAATCAAATGCACCATGCCGTAACCGATACTCAGCGCCAATGGCAGGCGCAGGGCATGCCGGAACAGCAGAGACGTCGGCGTCAGTTGCGTGCGCAGGCGCACCCAGACGTCTTTGAGGTTGCGCGGCGAGCGGTCGAGCAGGCTGCTGTCAGTCGCGTCGGCCAAGGCGTCGGGGTTGCTCGCGTCGCTGAGCAAACGGTCGAGGGTGCCGAGGTTGGCCGCCAGTGCGCGCAGCGAACGCAACAGTCCGCGCCACGCCGGATTGCTCTGGATGCGCAGGTGTTCAAGGGAGGCGTCGAGGTCGCCCAGCGCTTCGGCGAAACTCGCGTCATAAATAAATGGCTGGCGCATCTGGATCGATTCGGCCAGAGCGCGGCAGGCCTTGCCTTGCTGGCGCAACAGGCGTTGGCAGCGGAACAGCACGTCGCTGTGGAAGAACGCTTCGGCCAGTGCGTTGTACGGATAGTGCGAAGAACTCGCGCGTTCGTGGATGTCCTGAGCGAGGAAGTACAGTTTCAGGTAACGGCTGACTTTCGATCCGGGGCGGCCATTGCCGACGCGGTGCAGGATGATTTCCTTGGCACTGTTCAGCGCCGCCACCACGCGACCGTTTTGCTGGGCCAGTTCCAGCCGCCGGGCTTCGACGTCCATCTGCCGGATCGGCTCGAACAGCGACGATTTCAGCTTCAGGTAAAAGCCCAGCTCACGGAACAAGCGCGCCAGACTTTGTTGCACCGGCTGGTTGGAAAACAGCGCCTGCCACAACACCGAGAGCAAGCCGTACCACGCGGCACCGGCGACCAGCAGCATCGGTTCGTGCCAGAAATCGGTGACCGCACCGCCGCGCTGATCAACGCCGATCATCGTGTATACCGACAGAATCAGCGTCGCCGAAGCAATCGCGCCATAGCGCTCGCCGAGCGCACCGAGCATGGTCAGGCCGAAACTGGCCAGCGCCAAAGCAATGGCAAACACGATGGGGTAGGGGAAGAGTAATTCGACCGACAGCGCGGCGATGCTGAAACACACCAGTGTCACGGCGAGGGCATTGAGGCGGCCCTGCCAACTGTCGTCGGTTTCGGCCAGGGCGCTGGCGATAATCCCCAGGAATAACGGGATCAGCAGGCCCATTTCATCCTGATACCAACACAGCGCCATGCTGCCGGTCAGGGCGATGAACACCCGCACGCTGTAGCTGAATTTATCCAGCGCCCACAGGCGCCGCAAAGACTGACGAAACGAGGTCGAGGACATGAAGTGCGAGGGCCTTCCGAGGCGATGCCGCTAAATTGAGCCAGTAATGACGCCGACGCAATGGCGCCGATCACATCTGACAGCAAAAAGTGTTCCTTACTGCATCACACATAACAACTGTAGGAGTGAGCCTGCTCGCGATAGCGGTGTGTCAGCCAATGCATTCATCGACTGATTCACCGCTATCGCGAGCAGGCTCACTCCTACAGGGTTTTGTATTTGGCCTTGAGTTAAGCGTACTGCGCAGCGGCGTAGCCTGAGGCCCAGGCCCACTGGAAGTTGAAACCGCCCAAGTGGCCAGTGACGTCGAGCACTTCGCCGATGAAATACAAGCCGGGGCTTTTCAGCGATTCCATGGTCTTGGAGGAGACTTCGCGAGTGTCGACACCGCCGAGGGTCACTTCGGCCGTGCGATAACCCTCAGTCCCCGCTGGCACGACTTTCCAGCTACCCAGCTTGTCGGCGATTTCCGCCAGTTCGGCGTGGGTGTATTGCTTCATCGGTTTGGACACGAACCAGTTGTCCGCCAGCAGATTGGCCATCTTCTTGGTGAAAATCTCACCCAGCAGAGTTTTCAATTCACTGTTCGGACGCTCGGCCACTTGCTGCTGCAACCAGCTCGCCGCGTCGTGATCCGGCAGCAGGTTGATCTCAACCGTGTCGCCGGATTCCCAGAACGAGGAAATCTGCAAAATCGCCGGGCCGCTGAGGCCACGGTGAGTGAAGAGGATGTTCTCGCGAAAGCTCTGATCGTTGCAGCTGACCAGACAATCCACCGAAGTGCCGGACAGCTCGGTGCACAGTTCCTTGAGTTGATCGGTGATGGTGAACGGCACCAGACCGGCGCGGGTCGGCAGCAGTTCATGGCCGAACTGTTTGGCCACTTGATAACCGAAACCGGTGGCGCCCAGCGTCGGGATCGACAGACCGCCGGTGGCGATCACCAGCGACTGGCACTGGATCTGGCCCAGTGTGGTGTCGAGCAGGTAACCGCTTTCGATCTTCTCGATGGTCTGGATCGACGTGTCCAGATGCAGCTCGACACCGACCTGATCGCACTCGGTCAGGAGCATTTCGAGGATGTCGCTGGATTTGTTATCGCAGAACAACTGGCCGAGTTTCTTCTCGTGGTACGGCACGGCGTGTTTGCCGACCATGCCGATGAAATCCCACTGGGTATAGCGCGCCAGCGCGGATTTGCAGAAGTGTGGGTTCTGCGAGAGGAAATTGCTCGGCTCGGTGTACATGTTGGTGAAATTGCAGCGGCCACCGCCCGACATCAGGATTTTCTTGCCGGCCTTGTTCGCGTGGTCGAGCAGCAACAACTGACGCCCACGCCCGGCGGCGGTCAGTGCACACATCAACCCAGCGGCGCCTGCGCCAATGATCACGACTTCGGTAGAGCGCAAAACGGTGTCCTCACACAATGATCGTTCCCACGCTCTGCGTGGGAACGCCGCCATGGACGCTCTGCGTCCGTTGTTATGTGACGCGGAGCGTCACGGGATGCATTCCCACGCAGAGCGTGGGAACGATCAGGTCAGAGGATGCGGACGCGCAGCGAACGGCCTTTGATCTTGCCGTCGTTCAGACGCTGCAAGGCCTGCATGGCCACGGTGCGGTCAACGGCTACATAAGCCTGGAAGTCAAAAATCGCGATCTTGCCAACCTGTGCACCCGGAATGCCGGCATCGCCAGTCAGTGCACCCAGAATGTCGCCCGGACGAACCTTGTCTTTACGGCCAGCACCGATGCACAGGGTGGTCATCGGCGGTTGCAGCGGGGCGAGGCCCTGGGACTTGAGGTTATCGACCTGATCCCAGTTCAGCGGCGATTTCTGCAGTTGTTCGATGGCTTGCGCGCGGTGCGCTTCGCCCGGTGCAACCAGGCTGATCGCGATGCCTTTCTCGCCAGCGCGACCGGTACGGCCAACGCGGTGAATGTGGATTTCCGAATCGCGCGCCAGTTCGACGTTGATCACCATGTCCAGCGCATCGATGTCCAGGCCACGGGCGGCGACGTCGGTGGCAACCAGTACCGAGGTACTGCGGTTGGCGAACATCGCCAGCACCTGATCGCGGTCACGCTGTTCCAGATCGCCATGCAGGCCGACGGCGGAAATGCCTTTGGCGGTCAGGTGATCGACGGTTTCCTGCACTTGCTGCTTGGTGAAGCAGAACGCCACGCAGGACGCCGGACGGAAGTGGTGCAGGACTTTGGTCACCACGCTCATACGATCTTCCGGGGAAATCTCGTAGAAACGCTGCTCGATCTGCGTGTCATCGTGGAACGCTTCGGCTTTCACCGTTTGCGGATCACGCATGAACTTCGACGCCAGTTGCTTGATGCCCACCGGGTAAGTGGCAGAGAACAGCAGGGTCTGACGGCGCTCCGGGGTTTTGACGATGATGTCTTCGATGGCGTCGTAGAAGCCCATGTCGAGCATGCGGTCGGCTTCGTCGAGGATCAAAGTGTTCAGGCCGTCGAGGACCAGCGAACCCTTGCGCAGGTGCTGCTGAATACGCCCCGGGGTGCCGACGATGATGTGCGCGCCGTGCTCCAGCGAAGCGATTTGCGGGCCGAACGACACGCCGCCGCACAGGGTCAGGACTTTGATGTTGTCTTCGGCCCGGGCCAGACGACGGACTTCCTTGGCGACCTGGTCGGCCAGCTCACGCGTCGGGCAGATCACCAGTGCCTGGCAACCGAAGTAGCGCGGGTTGATCGGGTTGAGCAGGCCGATGCCGAACGCGGCGGTCTTGCCGCTGCCGGTCTTGGCCTGGGCGATCAGGTCCATCCCCTTGAGGATCACCGGCAAGCTCTGCGCCTGGATCGGCGTCATCTGGGCATAACCGAGGGATTCGAGGTTAGCCAGCATGGCGGCGGACAGCGGCAGAGTATTAAAAGCGGTGGCGATGGTGGTCACGGGACTGGCCTGCAAAACAAAATGTCGCGCAGTGTAGCAGCCCCGTGCCACTTTCTTCGAAAGTTCTGGACGAACAGTGGTTAATGTTCGATGTGTTCTTCCGGACGTTTGGCGCGGCGGCCGTCTTCTTTCGACAGTTGCGAGAAGATCGTCGCGGCCAGCATCGCCATGATGCCGACGGTGACGAAGGTCAGCTGGAACGCGCCGAGCACGGTCTCCACGCCATCGTTACCGATCTCTGCGGTAAACCCGCCGAGCAACGCGCCGGCGCAGGCAACGCCCAGACTCAATGACAACTGCGCCACCACCGAGAGCAAGCTGTTGCCGCTGCTGGCGCTGGCATCGTCGAGATCAATCAGCGTCACGGTGTTCATCGCCGTAAATTGCAGCGAGTTGATCGCGCCCAGCACTGCCAGCAGGCACAGCAACAACCAGTATGGCGTCTGCTCGCTGACCAGGCCCATGCTTGCCAGCATGATCCCCAGTGCCAGGGTGTTGCCGGTGAGCACGATACGATAACCGAGCCGCTCAATCAGCGGCCGTGCCATCCACTTGGCAAACATCGCCGCCGCCGCCAGTGGCAGCATGCTCATCCCCGCTTGCGACGGTGAATAGCCCAGCGCCACTTGCAGCAGCAACGGCACCAGAAATGGCAATGCGCCGCTGCCCAGGCGGGCGAACAGGTTTCCGAGAATGCCGACGGCAAACGTGCGGGTCTTGAACAGCGATGGCGCGAACAGCGGGTTTTCGATGTGCCCGGCGCGCAACCAGTACGCCGCCAGACACGCCAGACCGGCGAACAGCAGCAACATCACCCGCAGATGCGGCAAGTGCAGTTCGCCAAGGCCTTCCATGGCGATGGTGATCAGGATCATCGCCGCGCCGAACAGCAGGAAACCCAGGCTATCGAAACGCGTGCGCTCGGTGCCGCGCAGGTCGGGAATGAATTTCCACACGGCGTAGCAACCGATCACGCCGACCGGCAGGTTGATCAGGAAGATCCAGTGCCACGTCAGGTACTCGACCATCCAGCCGCCCATGGTCGGGCCGATCAGCGGACCGAGCAGGCCGGGGATGGTGATGAAGCCCATGATCCGCACCAGTTCGGATCGCGGATAGGCGCGCAGTACGACGAGTCGCCCAACCGGTAGCATCAGCGCACCGCCCAGGCCCTGAATCACCCGGGCGCCGACCAGCATGCTCAGACTGCTCGACAAGGCGCAGAGCAGCGAGCCGAAGCTGAACAACAAGATCGCGCCGAAGAAGATTTTCTTGGTGCCGAAACGGTCGGCGATCCAGCCTGAGGCCGGTATCAGCAAGGCCACGGTGAGCATGTAGGCGATGATCACGCCTTGCATGCGCAACGGGTCTTCGGCCAGATCCCGAGCCATGGCCGGCAGGGCGGTGTTGAGGATGGTCCCGTCGAGGGACTGCATGAAGAACGCAATGGCGACGACCCACGGCAACCAGCGTGCGGTGATGGCGTCGAGAGGCGGGCGGTTGGGCATGGGACCTCTTGTCGTTGGAGTTAATGCATATCCATTGTCGAGCGCGGTCAGTGTGGGAGCGAGCCTGCTCGCGAAGAGGCCATTTCATTCAACATCGATGTCGATTGATCTACCGCTTTCGCGAGCAGGCTCGCTCCCACAGGTTTTGCGTTTACAGGGTCAAGGTCAGCCGGCTGACCAGTGCCCCCGGCAGCAACGCCGACGAGGTATTGCGCTGGCTGTACGTACTCGCCGACAGCAACAACTCACGCTCGGCGGTCAACGCTTCCAGCTGTGAACCCAGCAGGCTGTAAGCGCTGTCGTCGAAGCGCATGGTGCTGACCGGCGCCTGGATCTCGCCGTTCTCGACCCAGAAGGTCGCAAACCGAGTCATGCCGGTCATGCGCGCCGCCGGTTGATCCGAGAAGTTCAGGTACCACAGGTTGCTGATGTACAGCCCGGTGCCCAACTGTTTGAGGATCTCTGCTTGCGCCAGATCTCCCGCCGCCATGTTCAACGCACTCGGCATTTCCCCGCCGCCGGCGCCGTTGGCGGTCAGGCCATATTCCGCTGCACTGCGCGAGCCGACCAGTTGATCACCAGCCTTGCCTTCGACGATCAGGCGCAAATCACTGCGCGGATAACCCTCGCCGGAAAACGCCGGGCTCAGCGATTCGCTGACTTTCTCATCCAGCGACAGCAGTGGACTGAACGCCTGATCGCCGACATACAGCTTTTGCAACGGGCTGCTCTTACTGGCGATCGACTGCGCCGAGAAACCGCCCCAGCTCAGCATGCCCATGATTTCTTCCAGCGCCGCCGGTGCCAGATACGCGCGGTACTGCCCCGGCGCCAAGGTGCGCAGCGGTCGGCCGAGAAATTCCAGTTGCTCGCGGGCCTGGCCGAAGCGCTTGGCGAAGCCTTCGCTGCTCCAGTCATGCCCGGCGTAGCTGGCTTTCACTGCTTCACCGTTCTGGTGGAACAGGCTGAAATCGAAGTTGAAGCTGTTGGCCTGATGCCAGCCAAATGCGCCTGAAGAACTGGCGAAACCACGGCTGATCGGGCCGGCGGCATAGAAACCCACCAGATCCAGACCTTCAGCGGCAGCGCAGATTTCATCGACAACCTGTTCGGTGTCCGGCAGCGGATGCTCCTGCACATTTTTGCTCTGCCAGCCGTTGTGGTTGAGCAACAGGTACGGATCCTGCGGCAGCAGCGGCAGGGTTTCGCGCAGTTGTTGCAGGCCTTCGGCGAGGCGTTGCAGATCGCCTTCCTGATCACCGGACAGGGTGACTTGCAGGTCGGCGTGGCGACCGTCGTTGATCAGTTTCAGGACGATATTGGCCTGCTGCACTTGCCCGGCCTGACGCACCTTGGCGTGATTGAAACGCACGAACGCCGAGGATTCTGCGGCATAGCTGAGGGTGAACTGTTCCGGCTCGCGCACGCTGTCGCGCAGCCAATTGACCATGACCTTGAAGGCGTCGGACTGACTCTTCGAAATGCTCATCAGGCGTCTCCCCCAAACACATCAACGTTGCTGAATACGCAGGCCGGCGAAGCGTGGCCGACGCGGATCACCTGGTTCGGTTCGCCCTTGCCGCAGTTCGGCGTGCCCAGCACCTTGACGGTGTTGGCGTCGCCGACGGCGCGCAGGCTTTTCCAGAAGTGCGCGGAAATCGCCCGGTAGTTCGGGTTTTTCACCACACCTTTCAGTTCACCGTTTTCGATCAACTGGCCCCATTCACAGCCGAACTGGAATTTGTTGCGCGCATCGTCGATCGACCATGAGCGGTTGGTGCTCATCAGGATGCCGTGCTCGATGCCTTCGATCAGTTTGTTCAGAGGCTGATCGCCCGGTTCGATATTGAGGTTGGCCATGCGGTCTATCGGCGGGCGGTTCCAGCCGCAGGCGCGGCTGTTGGCAACGCCATCGAGACCGGCGCGGAACTGCGACAGCGCACCGCCCAGCGGGCGCAACAACAGGC
Source organism: Pseudomonas sp. 29 (assembly GCF_002754355.1). Classification (NCBI taxonomy): domain Bacteria; kingdom Pseudomonadati; phylum Pseudomonadota; class Gammaproteobacteria; order Pseudomonadales; family Pseudomonadaceae; genus Pseudomonas; species Pseudomonas sp. 29. The sequence continues at coordinate 2,382,164 of NZ_PEEY01000001.1, read as the reverse complement.
CATCGCGGATCAGGAATTGTTTGCTGGCCTTGCTGCCATCGTCATCGTGGCCATAGCTGGCGAGTTCTTCGGGAATGCCCGGATCGAACGTCACGTTGAGCAGTTTCGAGCCGTATTGCAGGCTGCCGAAGTCGCTGGCTTTGACGAAACTGGTGCCGGCGTAATTGCGCTCGTCGCCGAGGATGCGGTCGAGTTCCAGCGGGTGGCCGATGGATTCGTGGATTTGCAGCATCATTTGATCGGGCATCAACAGCAGGTCGCGCGGGCCTTGCGGGGTGTTCGGCGCAAGCAGCAGTTGCAGGGCCTGATCGGCGACTTGCGGGCCGGCGCCGATCAAACCGCAGCGGCTGATCACATCAGCGCCGCCCTGTTGGCCGAAATTCTCGCGGCCAAGGCTACGGGTCTGGCTGTCGTTGCCATCGTAAGCGGTGACGTCGAGGCCCGGATAGACGAAGCGCTGCGCTTGGCGCAATTCAGCCCCGGCGCTGCTCAGGTAGATCTGTTCGACGTGGGTAATGCCAATGCTCACTTCCCAATTCACCAGGCGCTCATCCTTTGGCACCGAGGCGGATTCCGCGCCGAGCAGCTCAAAACATTCGCTCAGGGACGGGAAGGCTTGGTCGAGATTGGGTGAAAAGTAATCAGCACGATCGCTGGACACCGGCTGATCGCGCAGGTCGAGCAAGGCGTGCGGTTTGAGCCGACGCGCTTGCTGCTCGGCGCGTTCGAGGGCGGCTTGCAGACCTTGTTGCGAGAGGTCGTTGGTCGCCGCGTAGGCCTCAACGCCATTGACGCGCACGGTGAGCATCGCGCCTTCGTCGCGTCTCAGGCTCGGCGGCTCGGCGACATTCTTGCGCACCGACAGATATTGCCCGGACTCGCGTACATACCGCAGGGAAAAAAACTCAGCGCCCGTGCGCAAGGCAGCGAAGCGCTGCTTGAGCTGGGGGTGGAAATCGAACATTCGGGAACCTCCTTGTCAGGGGGAAGCGGTAGAGCAGCGGCGGGGAGGGGGTGAAACGGTTGCGCGAGGTCTAGAGTAGGCCTGCGTGGGGGTAGGATCAAGTGAAGAGGGGGTGTAGGGGGATTTACTGTGTAGCGGGGGAATTTTTGCTGAATGTGAGGGCCCCTTCGCGAGCAAGCTCGCTCCCACATTGGATTCCGGGTGTTCACAAATTTTGTGTTCACTGGAGATCTACTGTGGGAGCGAGCCTGCTCGCGAAGGCCGCGCCTCGGTATTACGTCTTACTGAGCAGCCGGGGTGATATCACGCATCGGCTTGCCCTTCACCGGCGCATCGCCCGCGACGTAGTACGGCGCGGTGCTACGCGGCAGCGGCTGGCGGCCACGGATCTTGTCGGCGATTTTCTCGGCGATCATGATCGTTGGCGCGTTGAGGTTGCCAGTGGTGATGATCGGCATGATCGAGGCATCGACCACACGCAGGCTCTGCATGCCGTGCACGCGACCTTCGCCATCCACTACAGCCATCTCGTCGGTGCCCATCTTGCACGAGCAGGACGGGTGGAACGCGGTTTCGGCGTGCTCGCGGATGAACTTGTCCAGTTGCTCATCGGTTTGCACTTCGATGCCCGGGCTGATTTCGCGGCCACGGAAAGCGTCGAGCGCCGGCTGTTGCATGATTTCACGGGTCAGGCGAATGCCGTCGCGGAATTCCTGCCAGTCTTGCTCGGTGGCCATGTAGTTGAACAGGATGCTCGGGTGCTGGCGCGGGTCTTTCGACTTGGCCTGGATGCGACCACGGCTTGGCGAACGCATGGAACCCATGTGTGCCTGGAAGCCGTGCTCTTTCACACCGTTGCTGCCGTTGTAGTTAATCGCTACCGGCAGGAAGTGGTACTGGATGTTCGGCCATTCGAATTCCGGACGCGAACGGATGAAACCGCCGGCTTCGAACTGGTTGCTGGCGCCGATGCCGGTGCCGTTGAACAGCCACTCGGCACCGATGGCTGGCTGGTTGTACCAGAGCAGCGACGGGTACAGCGAAACCGGCTGAGTGCAAGCGTATTGCAGGTACAGCTCAAGGTGATCCTGCAGGTTTTCACCGACGCCTGGTAGATCGTGAACCACCGGAATGTCGAGGGATTTCAGCAGTTCGGCAGGGCCGACACCGGAACGCTGCAGAATCTGCGGCGAAGCGATGGCGCCGGAGCACAGCAGCACTTCTTTGCGCGCTTTGGCTTCAACGCGTTCTTCCGCATCGCCGACCAGGTAACGCACACCGACGGCACGCTTGCCTTCAAACAGAATCTTGTCGGTCAGGGCGTGGGTGACGATGGTCAGGGTCGAACGCTTCTTGGCGACGTCGAGGTAGCCACGGGCGGTGGATGCACGACGGCCGTTCGGCGTCACGGTGCGGTCCATCGGGCCGAAGCCTTCCTGCTGGTAACCGTTGAGGTCTTCGGTGCGCGGGTAACCGGCCTGCACACCGGCTTCGACCATGGCGTGGAACAGCGGGTTGTTGCCCGCCTTCGGCGTGGTCACGCTAACCGGGCCTTCGCCACCGTGGTAGTCGTTCGGGCCGATGTCGCGGGTTTCCGCTTTGCGGAAGTACGGCAGGCAGTCGAGGTACGACCAGTTTTCCAGGCCTGGCAGTTTTGCCCAGCCGTCGTAGTCCATCGCGTTGCCACGGATGTAGCACATGCCGTTGATCAGCGAAGAACCGCCGAGGCCTTTGCCGCGACCGCATTCCATGCGGCGACCGTCCATGTGTGGCTCTGGATCGGTTTCGTAGGCCCAGTTGTAGCGACGACCTTGCAGCGGGAATGCCAGGGCAGCGGGCATTTGCGTGCGGAAGTCGAAGCGGTAGTCCGGACCGCCTGCTTCGAGCAGCAGAACGGTGACGCCTTCGTCTTCAGTCAGACGGGTCGCCAGGGTGTTACCGGCCGAGCCGGCACCGATGATGATGTAATCGAATTCTTGGGACATTGAATGCACCCTCTTTAGATGTGGTCAGGTCGGGCCTGACGAGTGCTTTGCACTCGAATCGCGAGCGGGCTCACTCCCATAGGAGACACTGTTCCAATGTGGGAGCGAGTCTGCTCGCGAAGACGGCCTCACGAGCAATACAAGACTCGGGTCTTAGAACACCGAGACGTAATCGCCCAGCTCGACCTGTACCGATTTGATGCGGGTGAAGTTGTTCAGCGAGCTGATGCCGTTCTCACGGCCAACACCCGACTGCTTGTAACCGCCGACCGGCATTTTTGCGTCGGACTCGCCCCAGGCGTTGATCCAGCAGATACCGGCTTCCAGTTGATGAATCACGCGGTGTGCGCGGTTCAGGTCTTTGGTGACGATACCGGCGGCCAAACCGAAGTCGGTGTCGTTGGCGCGGCGGATCACTTCTTCTTCGGTCTCGTAGGAGAGGATCGCCATCACTGGGCCAAAGATTTCTTCGCGAACGATGGTCATGTCGTCGGTGCAATCGGTGAACACGGTAGGTGCCACGAATGCGCCTTTGGCGAATTCGCCGTCGGTCAGACGGTCGCCGCCGCACAGGACGCGGGCGCCTTGTTCTTTACCCTTGGCGATGTAGCCGAGCACGCTTTCCATGTGCGCGAAGCTGACCAGCGGGCCGAAGTTGGTGTTTTCGTCTTCCGGGTTGCCGACGCGGATGCGTGCAACGCGCTCAACGATCTTGGCTTCGAAAGCGGCTTTCAGGTGCGCCGGAACGAACACGCGAGTGCCGTTGGTGCAGACCTGGCCGGAGCTGTAGAAGTTGGCCATCATCGCGGTGTCGGCAGCACGATCGAGATCGGCGTCGTCGCAGATGATCAGCGGAGACTTGCCGCCCAGTTCCATGGTCACGTCTTTCAGCGACGAAGCCGAAGCGCTGGCCATAACCTTCTTGCCGGTGTCGGTGCCGCCGGTGAAGGAGATTTTTTCGATGCGCGGGTGCTCGGTCAGCCAGGTGCCGACTTCACGGCCGCTGCCGGTCAGGACGTTGAACACACCGTTTGGAACGCCGGCTTCGGTGTAGATCTCGGCCAGTTTCAGGGTGGTCAGCGAGGTGACTTCGCTTGGTTTGAAGATCATCGCGTTACCGGCAGCCAGGGCCGGCGCGGATTTCCACAGCGCGATCTGGATCGGGTAGTTCCACGCGCCGATACCGGCGACAACGCCCAGCGGCTCGCGACGGGTGTAGACGAAAGAAGTGTCACGCAGCGGGATCTGCTCGCCTTCGATGGCGGGCACCAGGCCTGCGTAGTATTCCAGCACGTCAGCGCCGGTAACGATGTCGACGTACTTGGTTTCGGAGAAGGCTTTACCGGTGTCCAGGGTTTCCAGCGCGGCCAGTTCATCGTTGCGCTCGCGCAGGATGTCGACGGCGCGACGCAGGATGCGCGAACGCTCCATGGCGGTCATCGCGGCCCAGATTTTCTGGCCCTTTTCAGCGCTGACCACAGCACGCTCGACGTCTTCCTTGGTCGCACGTTGCACCTGTGCGAGGACTTCACCGTTAGCCGGGTTGATGGCTTCGAAGGTGGCATCGCTGCCGGCGTCGGAGTACGCGCCATCGATGTAAAGTTTTTGCAGTTCGAAACGGGCCATAGTGTCCTCGCAAGTGCATTGGTGGTTGGCGTTGACCACCGCGGTGAGGCTGCGGTGGCGGTTCAGGGGCCGAGCGTTTTCTGTGTGCTCTAGCTCACCTTCTTGGCCAATTGGAAATCCATGTATTCGTAAGCGATCTGTTGCGCCTGCGCCGTGTCGAAAGCGTCTCCCGACAGCGCGCCGCGCAACCACAAGCCGTCAATCAACGCTGCCAGCCCCCGCGCTGCGCTGCGCGCATCTTCGAGCGGCAGCACACGGCGGAACTGGCAGCACAGGTTGGAATACAGACGGTGATCGTTGATCCGCTGCAACCTGTGCAAAGACGGCTGGTGCATGCTGGTGGCCCAAAAGGCCAGCCAGGTTTTCATTGCCGGGCCATTGACCTGGCTGGCGTCGAAGTTGCCTTCGATGATCACCTGCAGATGTGCCCGTGGGCTGTCATCTGCCAGCGCCTGACGGCGCGCGGTGACGCTCTCGCTGAGGGCGGTCATCAGATACCGCATCGTGGCGGCGATCAGGCCGTTCTTGTCCTGAAAGTAATGACTGATGATGCCATTCGAGACACCGGCCAAACGGGCGATCAGCGCAATGCTGGCGTCCCCCATTCCGACCTGATCGACCGCCTGCAATGTGGCTTCGATCAGTTGTTGGCGGCGGATGGGTTGCATACCGACCTTGGGCATCTTGCACATCTCCTTAGGCCTTCCGAGCGGCGAATCACGCCGATCGGATTGAGGGCCAGTCTATTTTGTTTTGATTGAACGTTCAATCAACAAAGAATAAGATCTGCGACAAATCGTCGCTGCCTACAGCTTTTTCCTACGTGTAAGTGGCGATAAAACCGACATCCGAAAAAGCTCGAAACCTGCGTGGGGCATGGCGCGGTTCGCGATTCGATGGACGTGTTGAAAGGGCAAGACGCTCAGGGCCAGGTTTCGGATGACCGTCCGTCCACCTTCGGCCACGAAAGCGATTCGCAGCGCCATTTCGGCAGGTTCGGGCTTTTTTCGGGGTGTCTTTATATCACCCGCCGGTCGGCTGCCAACTAACCGATTGGTCGGGTTCCGTGTTGCCTTGTGTTCTTCTCTCGCACTGCCTGGAGCATTTGTGCCATGAGTTCTGCCTCGCTTATAAAGACCCCGCCCGAGAAGGTGACGGTCAACGGTTGGGTGTTTTACACCTCTACCGCGCTGATTCTGTTGTTGACCGCCATTCTGATTATCGCCCCGCAAGAGGCCGGCAGACTGTTGGGTATCGCTCAGGCCTGGTTGTCGCGCAGCTTCGGCTGGTACTACATGGTGGTCATCGCCGCCTACCTGGTGTTTGTGGTGGGCCTGGCGTTTTCTTCGTACGGCAAACTCAAACTGGGCAGCAAGGACGACACCCCGGATTTCAGTTACGGCGCCTGGGCGGGGATGCTGTTCTCGTCGGGTATCGGTATTTCGCTGTTGTACTTCGGCGCATCCGAGCCACTGGATCACTATTTCAATCCGCCGGAAGGCGCTTCGGCCAGCAACTTGGCCGCGCGTCAGGCAGTACAGCTGACGTTCCTGCATTGGGGTCTGCACGGCTGGGCGATCTACGCACTGGTCGGTCTGGCCGTGGCGTACTTTGCTTACCGGCATAACCAGCCGCTGGCCCTGCGTTCGGCGCTGTATCCGCTGGTCGGCGAGCGTTGGGTCAAGGGCGCGGCCGGTCACGCGGTGGACGGCTTCGGCATGTTCGTGACCCTGCTGGGTCTGGTGACCAACCTGGGGATTGGTTCGCTGCAAGTGTCCTCGGGCCTGGAAAACCTGTTCGGCATGGAACACAGCAACACCAACCTGCTGATCGTGATCATCGTGATGAGCACCGTGGCGACCATCGCTGCCGTGTCCGGCGTGGAAAACGGCATCCGTCGTCTGTCCAACCTGAACATCGTGCTGTTCAGCGGTCTGCTGATTTTCGTGCTGTTGTTTGGCCCGACTTTGCACCTGCTCAACGGCTTCGTGCAGAACATCGGCGACTACCTCAATGGCATCGTGCTGAAAACCTTCGACCTTTATGTGTACGAAGGCGACAACGCCAAGTCCGAGCGCTGGATGGGCCTGTGGACTCTGTTCTATTGGGCGTGGTGGATTTCCTGGGCCCCGTTCGTCGGCATGTTCATCGCGCGTATTTCCCGTGGTCGTACCGTGCGTGAACTGGTCGCTGGCGTGCTGCTGATTCCACTGGGCTTCACCTTGGCCTGGCTGTCGATCTTCGGTAACTCGGCACTGGACCTGGTGATGAACCATGGCGCAGTGGAGCTCGGCAAGACGGCGCTGGAACAGCCGTCGATGGCGATTTATCAGTTGCTTGAGCACTATCCGGCGTCGAAAGTCGTTATCGGTGTGTCGATCTTTGTTGGCTTCGTGCTGTTCCTGACCCCGGCCGACTCCGGCGCGGTGATGATGGCGAATCTGTCCTGCAAGGGCGGCAACGTCGATGAAGATGCGCCGCACTGGCTGCGGATCTTCTGGTCGGTGGTGATCACCCTGGTGACCATCGGTCTGCTGTTTGCCGGTAACTTCGAAGCCATGCAAACCATGGTGGTGCTGGCCGGTCTGCCGTTCTCGGTGGTGCTGGTGTTCTTCATGTTCGGCTTGCACAAGGCCATGCGTCAGGACGTGCAGATCGAACAGGAGCAGGCGCAGCTGGCGGAGCGCGGTCGTCGTGGTTTCAGCGAGCGTCTGACGCAACTGGATCTGCAACCGAGCCAATCGGTGGTGCAACGCTTCATGGACAAGCAGGTCAGCCCGGCGCTGGAAGATGCTGCTGCGCAGATGCGTGCGCAGGGTCTGGAAGTGCAGACGCTGCTGGGTAAATCCAAGCGCTGCATGGGTGTGCGCGTCGAGATGGAAGAGGGCAACCCTTTCGTTTACGAAGTGAGCCTGGACGGCTATCTGGCGACCCCGACCGAATCGGCGCAGTCCGATGAAGCGCGCCAGCGTTACTACCGCGCCGAGGTGTACCTGCACAACGGCAGCCAGGATTACGACCTGATGGGCTTCACGCAGGATCAGATCACACGCGATGTGCTCGATCAGTTTGAAAGCCATCGGCAGCTCCTTGGCCGGGTGTATAGCTAAGTCAAAAGCCCCCTCACCCCAACCCTCTCCCGGAGGGAGAGGGAGCTGACCGAAGTGTCTTGCGCTATACGCCGACTTGAAAGATCGAGTCGATTATGGATTGGCTGCAGCAGGTTGCGAGCTTCTCCAAATCTGAGTTCCACTCGGTCATTCAGGTCGGCGTAGTTCGAAAATACAACTCGGTCAGTCCCCTCTCCCTCTGGGAGAGGGCTAGGCGGGCGGCGTTCCGATGAGGGGCTTTTTTCCTGACCCAATAAAAAAGGGATCGCTCACCGCGATCCCTTTTTTTATCCCGCCTTAACCGAGATTCTTGCCCAGCAACGCGTGATACAACTCACTGTCGCCCAAGATCCCCACCACATGATTGTCATCGTGCAGCACCAGCTTGTTGCCGGTCTGATAACGAATCTGCAACGCATCGCGCATACCGATATTAGAGTCCACCAGCGTCGGCTTGCGCTCCAGCCCCTCTACCGCTTGCCCCGGTGCCCAGTTCTGCAGGTTCAGCACCGAACCATTCTGCCGCGCACCCTTGATGGTGTTGCCCTCGGCCAGGTCCAGCCACGAATCGCCGCCCGGATCGAGGCACACCGAACCATTGATGCGTTTGCACTTGTCCAGGGTGCGCATCAGGCTGCGGCCGCAGAGCACGTTGAGCGGATTGGTGTGCGCAACGAAAGTGCGCACATAGTCGTCCGCCGGGTTCAGCACGATCTCTTCCGGCACGCTGTACTGGATGATCCGGCCGTCTTTCATGATCGCGATGCGGCTACCCAATTTGAGCGCCTCGTCGAGGTCGTGGCTCACGAAGACAATGGTCTTGCTCAGCTTGCGTTGCAGTTCCAGCAGTTCATCCTGCAGGCCCTGACGGATCAGCGGGTCGAGGGCCGAGAACGGTTCGTCCATCAATAGAATGTCGGCGTCCATCGCCAGCGCTCGTGCCAGACCAACACGCTGCTGCATGCCGCCGGAGAGTTCGTCGGGCTTCTTGTTGCGCCACTGGGTCAGGCCGACCAGTTCGAGTTTTTCATCGACGAGCTTCTTGCGTTCCTTCTCCGGGCGACCCTGCATTTCCAGACCGAAACTGATGTTCTCGCGCACCGTTAGCCAAGGCATCAGGGCGAACTTCTGAAAGACCATGGCGATGCGTTTGGTGCGCATCATTTTCAGCTCGGCCGGGGTGCAGGAAGCGATGTCGATCTGGCGGTTTTCATGCTCGACGAACAGCTTGCCGCGGCTCACGGTGTTGAGGCCGTTGATGCAGCGCAGCAGGCTCGACTTGCCCGAACCGGACAAGCCCATCAGCACGCAGATCTCGCCTTTGTTGATGTCCAGCGTGGCTTTTTCCACGCCGACAATCTGTCCGGTCTTTTTCAGGATCTCGTTGCGGGTCATGCCCTGATCGAGCAGTTTGAGTGCCTCGCGCGGATCCTTGGAGAAGATTACGTCGACGTCTTCGAAGCGAATTATGCTCATGCGTCACCCCCTGCTTTAGCGTCGGGTTGTTTGCAGATACGGTCGAGCATGATCGCCAGCAGTACGATCGCCAAGCCCGCTTCGAAGCCCAAGGCGATATCAGCAGTGTTCAGTGCGTTGACCACCGGTTTGCCGAGTCCATCGGCGCCTACCAGTGCAGCGATCACCACCATCGACAACGACAGCATGATGCACTGGGTGATGCCGGCCGCGATGCTCGGCATGGCGTGAGGCAGTTCGATCCGTGAGAGCAATTGGCGACGCGAGCAGCCGAAGGCCTTGCCGGCGTCCATCAGTTCTTGCGGGACATCGCGGATGCCCAGGTAGGTCAGGCGGATCGGCGCAGCGATGGCGAACACCACTGTGGAGATCAGGCCTGGCACCACACCCAGCCCGAAGAGGGTCAGGGTAGGAATGAGGTAAACGAAGGTCGGTACGGTCTGCATCAGATCGAGTACCGGACGCATGACCGTGTAGAACATCGGTTTGTGCGCGGCGACGATGCCCAACGGCACGCCGATGACCACGCAGACCAGGGTTGCGAACATGACCTGGGCGAGGGTTTCCATGGTCTCCTGCCAGTACCCCAGATTGAGGATCAGCAGGAAGGAGGCAATGACGAACGCAGTCAGGCCCCATTTACGCTGAATGAAGTGAGCGAGTAGTGCGATCAGGCCAATCAAGACCAGTGGGTTGAACCAGGTCAGCGCAAACGTCACGCCGTGGATCATCGTTTCCAGTGTCACGGCGATTGCGTCGAAGGTGTTGGCGCCGTGTTGCGTCAACCATTCAACGAAGCCCGCGATGTACTGGCCTAAAGGTATTTTCTGATCAATCAGCATGGTAGTGAACGTCCGCATGCAAGGAAATAAACAGCCCGGGCGGGCGAACCCACCCGGCATAAGCGATTACTGAAGCTTGGCTTTCACGGCCTCCAGGCCAGGTTTACCGTCAATGGTGGTCACGCCAGCGAGCCAGGTATCGAGCACTTGTGGATTCTTTTTCAGCCAGGCCTTCGCGGCCGCGTCAGGCTTCATCTTGTCGTCGAGGATGTTGCCCATCAGTTCGCTTTCCATGTCGACGGTGAACTCCAGGTTCTTCAGCAACTGACCGACGTTGCTGCATTCCTCGGCGTAACCCTTGCGGGTGTTGGTCGCTACGGTCGCAGCACCGAAATCGGGGCCGAAGAAATCATCGCCACCGGTCAGGTATTGAATCTTGAAGCGCTTGTTCATCGGGTGTGGCGCCCAGCCGAGGAAGACCACGGCGGTGTCGCGTTTTTGCGCGCGATCCACCTGCGAGAGCATACCCGCTTCCGACGATTCGACGACTTTGAAACCGGCGGTTTTCAGGCCGAAAGCGTCCTTGTCGATCATGCTCTGGATCAGACGGTTGCCGTCATTGCCAGGCTCGATGCCGTAGATCTTGCCGTCGAGTTCTTTCTTGAATTTGGCGATGTCGGCGAAGTCATGCAGACCTTTGTCATACAGGGCTTGCGGCACGGCGAGGGTGTACTTGGCGCCCTTGAGGTTGGTGCGCACGGTTTCCACGGTGCCGGCGTCGCGGTAAGCCTTGATGTCGTTTTCCATGGTCGGCATCCAGTTGCCGAGGAACACGTCCATGTTCTTGCCGTCGGCCAGCGACTTGTAGGTCACGGGCACGGAGATCATGGTGGTCTTGGTCTTGTAGCCGAGGGCGTTGAGGACAACGGAGGTGGTAGCGGTGGTAGCGGTGATGTCGGTCCAGCCGACATCGGAGAAGTTAACGGTACTGCACTGTGCCGGTTCTGCAGCTTGCGCCAGTAACGGCAGACTCAGCATGGCGGCCAACAACAACGACGGGGAACCTTTCATGGATGGACTCCTTGGTGTTTTTTTTGGCAGTGTTCCGACTGTGGACCACCGCACTTATAGGTTGCGGTTGGATGGCGTTCTGGAGACAGCTCTACCACGGCGCCTTGCAATCGAGTCATAACGATCATGTACCAGTGAAAATCTGACGCCTACAGGGGGGGTCGTATCCAGTACAGGGATGGTCGCATCCAGTGTCAGTGACGTCGCTTACAGCTTTTTTCAGCCCCGAATGGCCATCTGAACCGCATAAAAACGGCGAAAAACCGGGGCGAAAACGGCGCGGCGCTGGTGGACATGAGTGCGTCGGTGTCAGACGCCGTGCGCTCCGACAAAAGCCTGATGATGCGGGCATTCCGGCGGATCGCAGCTTGAGCGTAGCAGCTCCGTCAGCGGGCGCTTCACGCCCCGGACCGGCATCCTCAGGAGCTCTGCAGCAATGGCTATCAGCGTTTTCGACCTGTTCAAAATCGGCATCGGCCCTTCCAGTTCCCACACCGTCGGGCCCATGCGCGCCGCGGCGTTGTTCGTCGAGTCGCTACGGGACAAGCACCAGTTGGAACAGGTGCGTCGTATAGAAGTGCAATTGTTCGGATCGCTGTCGGCCACGGGCATTGGCCACGGCAGCGACAACGCGGTGATCATGGGTTTGATGGGCGAGTGGCCGGACGCAATCGACCCGTCGCAGATCGGCCCACGTATCCAGGCGCTGCGCGAAACGCACACCCTGCTATTGGATGGTCGCTTGTCGGTGCCGTTTGTCTGGGCACGGGACATGCGCCTGATCGACGAGAACCTGCCATTCCACCCCAATGCCATGACTATCGTTGCCGAGGGTGATCACGGCGAACTGCATCGCGACACCTACTATTCGGTGGGCGGCGGTTTTGTCGTGGATCAAGCGCAGGCGTCCAGCGGCGTGGTCGATCTGGATCGCACTGAGTTGCCCTACGACTTTTCCAGCGCGGTTGAGCTGTTGGAGTTGTGCAAGAAAAACAACCTGCGCGTTGCCGAATTGATGATGGCCAACGAAAAGGTCTGGCGCAGTGAAGAAGAGATCCGCGCCGGGCTGATGAAACTGTGGCGGGCGATGCAGGATTGCGTCGAGCAGGGCCTGAAACACGAAGGCATTCTGCCCGGCGGACTGAATGTGCGTCGGCGCGCGGCGAAGTTGCATCGCAGCCTGCAGGAACTGGGTAAGCCCAATGTGATCGGCTCGACGCTGAGCGCGATGGAGTGGGTCAACCTGTTCGCTCTGGCGGTTAATGAAGAAAACGCGGCGGGCGGGCGCATGGTCACGGCGCCGACCAATGGCGCGGCGGGGATCATTCCGGCGGTGTTGCACTACTTTATGAAGTTCAGTGAAGCGGTGACTGACGCCAACGTGGTCGATTACTTCCTCGGTGCAGCGGCGGTGGGGATTCTGTGCAAGAAGAATGCTTCGATCTCGGGCGCCGAAGTGGGTTGCCAGGGCGAAGTCGGTTCGGCGTGTGCGATGGCGGCGGCGGGGCTGGCGGAGATTCTTGGTGCCACGCCGGAGCAGTTGTGCAACGCGGCGGAGATTGGCCTGGAACATAACCTTGGGCTGACCTGCGATCCGGTCGGTGGCCTGGTGCAAGTGCCGTGCATCGAGCGTAATGCGATTGCCGCAGTTAAGGCGATCAACGCGGCGCAGATGGCATTGCGTGGCGATGGTCAGCACTTTATCTCGCTGGATCGGGTGATCCGCACCATGCGTGATACCGGCGCTGATATGCATGACAAATATAAAGAGACATCGCGTGGTGGATTGGCGGTCAGTGCGGTTGAGTGCTGAGACCGAGTCGCCTCCATCGCGAGCAGGCTCGCTCCCACAGTAGATCTCCAGTGAACACAAAATGTGTGAACGCCAGGGTCCAATGTGGGAGCGAGCCTGCTCGCGAAGGGGCCAGACCAGTCAAAATTGCTCATCAAGTGAACACAGACAATAAATCACGCCACCTTTTAGCGCGTCGCAAACAGATAAGAGTCTTTCCCAGCTGTTACATGCATTCAGCACCCCCTACCGTCCGTCACCCGTGCTTGCGGTGACACTCCCCACAAACTGCGCGCAGGCCAGTTCCCACAAGTGCTACCGATTTGCTCACACCCTTGGGGGCAGGGCGCTCAGCAACGCTGATGGCACTTCGAAACACCTTTCGTCGGACGGCTCGTATAGACACGTCGCGACGTCGTTTTCAGGAGTTATTGAACAGCCATTCAATTTTAGGCATGGCAATTGCTCTGTCATAACAAAGCCCGTCTCCCACGCGAGAACGCTGGCAATAACAAGAGCCTCCGCCTGAGGCCATCACCCGCTTTGTGTGAGGAGATACCGCGATGACGTCGTTCAACTCCGGGGCCCAACCCCAGAACCGTGCGCCTCAATCCATCGGCTTTCTGCTGCTGGACAATTTCACGCTGATTTCCCTGGCCTCTGCAGTAGAACCTCTACGCATGGCCAACCAATTGTCCGGTCGCGAGCTGTATCGCTGGAGTACCCTCACCGTCGATGGCGGCCAGGTGTGGGCCAGTGACGGTCTGCAAATCACGCCAGACGCCTCCATGCACAAAGCCCCGCCACTGGACACTGTGATTGTCTGCGGCGGCATCGGCATTCAACGCACCGTTACCCGTGAACACGTTTCCTGGCTGCAAAGCCAGGCGCGTCAGTCCAAGCGCCTCGGCGCGGTGTGCACCGGCAGTTGGGCTTTGGCCTGCGCCGGGTTGCTCGATGGTTTCGATTGCAGCGTGCACTGGGAATGTCTGGCGGCGATGCAGGAAGCTTTCCCGCGCGTGGCCATGAGCACCCGTTTGTTCACCCTCGACCGTAACCGTTTCACCAGCTCCGGCGGTACCGCGCCGCTGGACATGATGCTGCACCTGATCAGTCGCGATCACGGCCGTGAACTGTCCGCCGCGATCTCGGAGATGTTCGTCTACGAACGTATCCGCAACGAACAGGATCACCAGCGCGTGCCGCTCAAGCACATGCTCGGCACCAACCAGCCGAAGCTGCAGGAAATCGTCGCGCTGATGGAAGCCAATCTGGAAGAGCCTATCGACCTCGATGAACTGGCGGTGTACGTCGCCGTGTCGCGTCGACAGTTGGAGCGCCTGTTCCAGAAATACCTGCACTGCTCGCCGTCGCGTTACTACTTGAAGCTGCGCCTGATCCGCGCCCGGCAGTTGCTCAAGCAAACGCCGATGTCGATCATCGAAGTGGCGTCCGTGTGTGGTTTCGTCTCGACGCCGCACTTCTCCAAGTGCTATCGCGAATACTTCGGCATTCCGCCGCGTGACGAGCGTGTGGGTTCCAACACCACTCAACAAGTGGCGATGTTGCCACTGCCGCAGGCCATCGTGATGTCGCCGCTGTCGGGGCCGATGTCGGCGTTGAGTCAGGCTCGGAATGAGTCGACGTTTGCCAGCGTAAGGCTGTAGACCGAGTCATCGTTCTTCGCGAGCAGGCTCGCTCCCACAGTAGGAATGCATTCCAATGTGGGAGCGAGCCTGCTCGCGAATGGATTTATCAGGCGCTATGGCTTTGCTGATAGTCCGCCAATGCCGGCAACAACTGCTTGTCGATCGCCTGACGTACGCACGGCAGAATCGTCGCGCTGCTGGTGTACATCTCCTTGACCATCCTGCGCAGTTCATTTGCCCGAGCCTTATCCAAGCCACGCACCGCGCATTCGCAAGCCTGCTCGGCCGTTGAACCGCTCGGCACCTGGAAACCCAACGCCTTGAGCTGGCCCAGCAAATCTTCCTGATCGATCAAATCGGCATACATCATGACGCGCATCCTTCTTCGGTAACGGAGGTCGTGGCTCGATTCTGGTAGCCATGCGGGAGCACGGCAAGGGCGATTTGTCGCAGTGGCTGCGACGGCTATGAACAGGTCGTTTTCGGCTAACTCGCCGCTCAAGGGAGTGGGCACACTGAACTCAGCTTGCAACACGAAGGTTTGGTCACCCTCGCTTGGCAGCTCCTCAACAGTAGCTTGAGCCCCGATCCAGTCACGGCTGGTATCGGGGTTTTTTTTGTCTGTGATTCAGTTAGTGACGCGTTGTCTGGACTGACGCTTTCGCGAGCAAGCTCGCTCCCACAGGTGACCGCGTTCATTCAGGGGAATGCGATTAAATGTGGGAGCGAGCTTGCTCGCGAAGAACGATGACGCGGTCTACCGCTGCAACACCAGAATCCGCGACAACAACTCATCCCGGTCGACGTAGCAGCCCTGAAAATGCCGCGCCCCGGTCGCCGGATCGAAGGCATTACGCGCGTGCAACGTACGGCGATTATCGAAGCACCACAGTTCACCGGAATTAAGCCGCTGCATCAGCCGAAACCGTGGCTCACGGGTCATCGCAATAAACCGCCGATAAGCCCGATACAACCGTGGCATCTGCTCTACCGAGGTATCGAACGCTCCGCGCAGAAAGTTTGCCATGCGGATTTCCGCCACGCGTCCCAAGGCGTCCAAAGCGATGATCGGCGCCAGGCAGCGATAGTCGCTATGGCGATCCTTGTTGCGAAACTCCACCGGTATTTCACACAGTGCCTGAAACGATGCAGGGTCTTCACTGCGCAACGCATCGGCAATCGCAAAACCGTCGACAAAAATACTTTCGCCACCCTCGGCGTCATTCACCAGGCAATGCAGAAATTGCAGCCCCGGTTGCAGCTCGCGTGTCGGTAGATCGGTGTGCAACGGTAGGTTGAAAGCGGTGTACGCATTGCTGTCAGCATCGGCTTTGGATTGCACGTTAAACAGTACACCGAAGTTGCTCTCGCGAATGAAGGAAATGCGTTGCGCGATGAGCTTCAGTGAACCGGACTCGGTGGGCACGCCGCGTACTTGCGTCAGGCCGATGTCGCGTACGGCGAGCAGCCATTGCAGCAGGGCGGCGTTGTCGTTCATCAATGCCGCGTATTCGAACACTGGCAACTGCAGATCGCTGCGCCACAGATGAGACTTAGGTTTGCCGGCCAAGCGTTCGGCGCGGGATTCATCGTCATAGGCATGAGCGCGCAGCCAGCCGGGATCAAAACGGCTGAGGTGACCGTCCCGCCAGTCGATGCGCAGGCAGCCGCCGGTATCGATATCGGCGGCGGCAGGCCTGAGGTCTTCAACGGCATCGACAATCTCGAACACCTGCTCGCGGGTGACGTTGTAGACGCACTGCGGGCACGGGCAGTTATCCCGCAACCAGACGTGGTGAAACGGGCTGATACGACCGTCAGCCCATGCGATGGCAACGCGATCCGCCAGGGTCTGCACGCCACCGAGCGCGCTGATCAACGGATAAGTACGGAAATCGGCAACAGCGGCAGCGGTGTGCATGGCGGCTCCTTGTGATCGATGGATTACCTGGCGGGTGGCAGTGCGATAACGCGGCCGATGTAAGCGGGAGCGGGCAAGTCTTGCTGATCGGCGACGATGCTTTGCAGGCGGCTCAGGGTGTCCGCGCTGAACGGTGCCGAACGCGGGCCGGCGAGATCGACGTGCAACAGCATCTGTTCGTTGCCGGCCAGATCCTGTTCCTCACCGACCTTGTACAGGCTGTGATAGAGGTGCAGGCGTTTGCTGTCGTGGCCGATGATTTGCGTACGCACTTCGACTTCGCTGTCGAGCTTCACTTCGTGCAGATAGTTGAGGTGCAGTTCAAGGGTGAACAGCGAGTGGCCGTTGGCTTCGCGGTTGTTGCTGTCCATGCCGAGGCGATCCATCAGGGCGTCGGTGGCGTAGCTGAAAATCAGCAGGTAGAAGGCATCGCGCAGGTGGCCGTTGTAGTCGACCCAGTCGGGGATGATTCGGGTTTGGTACGTGGTGAGCTGGGGCATGGTTTGGGTTCCGGCAGTTAGGTGGTCTTCAAGATCAAAAGCTACCCCCTCACCCCAGCCCTCTCCCCCAAGGGGAGAGGGGGAAAGGGAGTAGATCGGGGGCCTTTCAAAACTTGAGTTCGGCTCGATAGATCAAGTCGGCGTAGCTCGGGAAAAACACCGCGGTCAGTCCCCTTTCCCAATGGAGGAGAGGAGAAAGGGGGCTGATCTTCAAGCTTTTCAAGTCTTGAATTCGGCTCGATGGTGCAAGTCGGCGTAACTTGCACACTCAACGCGGTCAGTCCCCTCTACCTCTGGGAGAGGGCTAGGGTGAGGGCAGCGGTCTGACGCGAACGCATTACTCGCTGAACGCCATCCCATGCTTTTCCTTTGTGGTCTTCACCGCCTCAAGCACCGCCAGCAAACAATCATCACGATAGCGCTCCAGTGCCGAAATGCTGTGACGACCAAGCTGATCACTGGTGCCATCAACCACATCATCAATCAACTTGTCAGTCAGTTCCGGCGCCGGCAGATAGGTCCACGGCAACTGCAACGCCGGGCCGAATTGCGACATGAAGTGGCGCATCCCCGCATCACCCCCGGCCAAGGTATAAGTCAGGAACGTACCCATGAACGACCAGCGCAGGCCGGCGCCAAAGCGGATCGCATCATCGATCTCGCCAGTGGTCGCGACACCATCGTTGACCAGGTGCAGCGCCTCACGCCACAGCGCTTCAAGCAAGCGGTCGGCGATGAAACCGGGCACTTCTTTGCGCACGTGCAGCGGACGCATGCCGAGGGATTCGTAGACTTTCATCGCCGCCTGAACGGCCTCGGGCGCGGTGTTCTTGCCACCCACGACTTCGACCAACGGCAGCAGATAAACCGGGTTGAACGGGTGGCCGACCACGCAACGCTCCGGGTGCGTCGAACTCTCGTAAAACTCGCTCGGCAACAGGCCCGAGGTACTCGAACCGATCAACGCATTGGGCTTGGCCGCGGCGCTGATTTTGCTGTGCAGATCGAGTTTCAGTTCCAGGCGTTCCGGGGCGCTTTCCTGAATGAAGTCGGCATCGCGTACGCACTCCTCGATGGTCGCGACAAAGCGCAGACGATCCTGCGAAGCGCCCGGCGCCAGACCGCTTTTCTCCAGTGCGCCCCAGGCGTTGGCCACGCGTTTACGCAGCGCCGCTTCAGCGCCGGGCGCCGGGTCCCAGGCGATCACATCCAGGCCATGGGCGAGGGCGCGGGATACCCAGCCGCTGCCGATGACACCGCCGCCCAGCGCGGCGAAGGTTTTGATTTCGGTGATAAAGCTCATGGTGATTTCCTGAATAGTTCGGCGATCAACTGTGGGAGCGAGCTTGCTCGCGAAGGGGGCGGTACATCCGCAGTATCTTCATCAGCAGAGCCATCGCATTCGCGAGCAAGCTCGCTCCCACAGGGTTTAGAGGTGAGTTCGTTAGCCGCGCTGGGTCAGGCCCATTTTTTTGCGGCCTTCGGCAGGGGTCAGCACGCGGGCGCCGAGGCGGCTGAGGATCTCGGTGGCGCGTTCGACCAGTTGGCCGTTGGTCGCCAGCACGCCTTTGTCCAGCCACAGGTTGTCTTCCAGTCCGACCCGCACGTTGCCGCCGAGCAGCACCGCTTGTGCAGCCATTGGCATCTGCATGCGGCCAATGCCAAACCCGGCCCACACCGCATCGGCGGGCAGGTTGTCGACCATGGCTTTCATCGTGGTGGTATCCGCCGGCGCGCCCCACGGGATGCCCAGGCACAGCTGGAATAACGGGTTATCGAGCAGACCTTCCTTGATCATCTGCTTGGCGAACCACAGGTGACCGGTGTCGAAAATCTCCAGCTCGGCCTTCACGCCCAGCTCGGTAATGTGCTTGGCGCCGGCACGCAGTTGCGCCGGTGTGGAGACGTAAATGGTGTCGCCATCGCCGAAGTTCAGCGTGCCGCAATCGAGGGTGCAGATTTCCGGTAACAGCGCTTCAACGTGAGCCAGACGAGTCAACGGGCCGACCAGATCGGTATTCGGGCCAAACTCCATCGGGTTCTCGCCAGCGCCGATTTCCAGGTCGCCGCCCATGCCGGCGGTGAGGTTGACGATGATGTCGACGTCGGCCTCGCGGATGCGCTCCATCACTTCGCGGTACAGAGCCACGTCACGGCTGAACTTGCCGGTCTGCGGATCGCGCACATGGCAGTGCACAACCGTGGCGCCGGCCTTGGCCGCTTCCACCGCAGCAGCAGCAATTTGTTTCGGGGTGACCGGCACGTGCGGGCTCTTGGCGGTCGTGTCGCCAGCACCGGTGAGTGCGCAGGTGATGATGACGTCGTGATTCATGGTGCGGTTTCCTTCAGGCGTGATGGGTCTGTCCGCAGTCCTTTTCGGGGCTGCGAGCTTCGTCCGGTTCCCTCTCCCCTTGGGAGAGGGCTAGGGTGAGGGGCTTTTAAATGATAGGGTTATTTGCTGGTCAGTTGCAGGTTTTCAGCCGCTGGTTTGCCATCGAACGTCGTCACACCTTCCAGCCAGCGCTGCTTGTCTTCGGGGTGATCCTTGAGCCATTGCTTGGCCGATTCGAAAGCGTCCTTGTGGTCGAGCAGCGGCTGCATCATCCGGCTCTCGTCCTCGGCGGTGAACGTCAGATTGGTTAGCAGGCGACCAACGTTCGGGCACTGCTCGGCGTATTTCGGCGCGGTGACGGTCCAAACCGTGGCCATACCTTCGTTAGGGCCGAGGGCGTCGTCGCTGCCGGTCAGATAAGTCATCTTGACGTTGACGTTCATCGGGTGCGGCGCCCAGCCAAAGAAGACCACGGCCTCTTTGCGGCGCACAGCACGGTCGACGGCGGCGAGCATGCCGGCCTCGCTCGACTCGACCAACTGGAACTTGCCGAGGCCGAACTGGTTCTTGGCGATCATCGCCTTGATCTGCGTGTTGGCGCCCGAGCCTGGCTCGATGCCGTAGATCTTGCCGCCCAGTTCTTTTTCAAACTTGGCGATGTCGGCGAAGGTTTTCAGGCCCTTGTCGGCCAGATAGGTCGGTACGGCGAGGGTCGCGCGAGCGTCTTTCAGGCTTGGTGCTTCAAGAACTTTGACCTGATTGGCATCGACGAACGGGGTGATGGTCTGGGTCATCAGCGGGTTCCAGTAACCGAGGAACAGGTCCAGGCGCTGATCGCGGATCCCAGCGAAGATGATTTGCTGGGACGCGCTGGTTTGTTTGGTGTTGTAGCCGAGGCCGTCGAGCAGGACCTGGGTCATGGCACTGGTGGCGATCACGTCGGTCCAGTTGACCACGCCCATGCGTACGTTCTGGCATGACGCAGGTTCGGCCGCCATGACGCTGGCGCTCAAGAAAGCGGTACCGCTGAGTGCAAGAACACAGCTGCTGATCAGTCGTTTCATGTCGGGTTCCTCGGCAGGTGGTTTATTGTGGTTTCCGGCGTCTGATGCGCCGGTGATGCCAAGTTACGCAGCTATACGCCCATGAAAGCGCACTGCGGCGACTGGCATTTGCACTGTAGCGACCTGTGCGCTTGAACGCTGACGACAATCGGCGTATCAACGAGCCACGCTCCCCTCCCTCTCGTTACCCGCGAATCGAGTGCGCCCATGTCCCAGGATTTCTACTTTCTGCTGATGCCGGGGTTCTCCGCCATCGGCTTTATTTCGGCGATCGAACCGCTGCGCGTGGCCAACCGCTTTCGTGGCGAGCTGTACCGCTGGCATGTGCTCAGCGCCGACGGCGGAGCGGTGCTGGCGAGCAATGGCATGTCGGTCAACGCCGATGCGGCGCTGGAGCCGCTGAAGAAAGGTGCGACGTTGTTGGTGGTGGCCGGGTTTGAACCGCTGAAGTTCGCCACGCCAACCCTTGAACACTGGTTGCGGCGGCTGGATAACGAAGGCGTGACCCTCGGTGCTATCGACACCGGCAGCTTTGTCCTCGCTGAAGCAGGTCTGCTCGACGGTCATCGCCTGACCCTGCACTGGGAAGCCATCGACGCGTTCAAGGAATCTTATCCAACGCTCAGCGTGACCCAGGAACTGTTCGAGATCGACCGCCGGCGCATCACCTCGGCGGGTGGCACGGCTTCCATCGATTTAATGCTCGATCTGATCGCCCAGGCTCATGGGCCGCAACTGGCGATTCAGGTCAGCGAGCAGTTTGTGCTGGGGCGCATCCGTCCGCGCAAAGATCACCAGCGCATGGAAGTCGCCACGCGTTATGGCATCAATAACAAGAAGCTGGTTCAGGTGATCGGCGAGATGGAGCAGCACAGCGAACCGCCGCTGACCACGCTGCAACTGGCGGAATCGATCAAGGTGACGCGGAGGCAACTGGAGCGTTTGTTTCGGCTGCATCTGAACGATACACCGAGCAACTTCTACCTGCGTCTGCGCCTGGAAAAAGCCCGGCAGCTACTGCGCCAGACCGACATGAGCGTGCTTGAAGTCAGCATCGCCTGCGGCTTCGAATCACCGTCGTACTTCACCCGCAGCTACCGCGCAAAATTCGCCCGCTGCCCCCGCGAGGACCGCCGTACCGCCCAGGCCTGAATGGATGTACCCAAAACCCCTGTAGGAGTGAGCCTGCTCGCGATAGCGGTAAGTCAGACAACACTGATGTCGACTGACACTTCGTCATCGCGAGCAGGCTCACTCCTACAGTTTGATCGCGTTACTTCTTCACCAACGCCGAACACGCAGCCTTATAAGCCTCATGCTGATACTTGTTCAGCGTCCCCGGCAGTTCGAAATTATGCTTCTTCGCCTGCGCATTGATCGTCTGCGGCGACAACAACGTCACTTCACAGCCATCCAGCAGCTGCAAAATCCCCTCAATCTTGAAAGTGGTCGGCCCGCCGGCAAACTCACCCTTCTTGCTGCGCTTCTTGATCGCAATCCGGTCAACCGAATTCTCCCGCACAAACGACGCCACCTGCGCCGCAAACATCTTCACGTTCGCCGCCTCGTCATCGTCTTCGAGGGCAATCTTCTTGGTGGCGAGGGGAACGTGGCTCAGGTTCGAACCGTCGAGAGCGGCCACGGCGATGATCGCTTCGCTGCCTTTGATTTCGATGCCGCAGATGTTCATGGGGAATTCCTTGAAGTGAAGAGGGCAGCTTACAGCTCTAGCTGATTGGCGGTGATGCCGAACGCCGACGCAATTTTCTCACGCGTAACCTTGCGAGGCTTGGCGACTGTTTCCTGCTGGGCAAACGCCGGTTGCGAAATACCCATGCGTTTGGCGACTTCTTCTTGAGTCAGGTTGAGGTGTTCGCGCCAGGCACGGATCGGTGTTGCCCCATCGACCATCCGACTGACGACCTCATGGGGAATCAGATCGGGCTGCATTTTCTGCGCGACGTACTGGGCGTAAGGGATGACGACGAAGGCTGGCTTGCCCTCGGCATCGTTGATGATTTGGATATCTGTGGATAACTTCATATACGAAGAAATATAAGTCTTTTATAAGATTTCAGAATCTTTTCTTATATTTCTCCCAAATACCAATCCGCAAGTTTGACGGCATGTTGCGAGAAGTCAGGATCACTCCTGCCCAATCGACTCCAAAAACTCCGACCGTTCATCACTCATCCGCGCCACGCAATCATTCTGCGCAATCGTGAACGCCTTACTCCCCGCCGTAGCCGGAAACGCTTCCACCGCACAATCCGCGTCCCGCGTCTTCAACCACTGCTGCTGAGCCGTCTTGATCTTGGCGGTAATGTCCGCCAATTGCGTCGGGTTCTTGCCATACGCGGTCTGCATGCGCTCGTTGAGGCTGGCGTAGTTGTCCTTGAGCAGGTCTTCGGCGGTGGTGCGGCTATAGGTCGAGCATTCCAGGGTCTGGACGTCGTTTTCGACGGCGTCGCACGGGTTGTTGTCGGACTCTTCAGCGGCGTGCACGCCGGTCGCAAGCAAAGCCAAAGCCAGGAAGATCGATTTCATTGTTGTCGCCGCTCTAATCCAGTGGTGTTTCCAAGATGGTCCAGATTCTGGCTCAAGCTGGCGGGCTTGAACAGGTAGCTGATCGGAGCGTCTGGCGACCCTTTGTCGCGGATTGACGCTTTCGGCAATTCCCCTGTCGTTTTTGCACCCGGTCGCCCCGGCACCGAGGCATATGCTGGCCCCAAAGCGCCGGCAGACGATTCGGCGCATGAATCGCCAATAAGGGGACGCCTGATGAGCCCAGCCGAATTACACGCCGACAGCATCGTTATCGACGGTCTGATCATTGCCAAATGGAACCGCGAGCTGTTCGAAGACATGCGCAAGGGCGGTTTGACGGCAGCCAACTGCACTGTGTCGGTGTGGGAAGGCTTTCAGGCGACCGTGAACAATATTGCCGCCAGCCAGAAGCTGATCCGCGAAAACGGCGACCTGGTGATGCCGGTGCGCACCACCGCCGACATCCGTCGCGCCAAGGAGCAAGGCAAGACCGGCATCCTCTTCGGCTTCCAGAATGCTCACGCGTTTGAAGACCAGATCGGCTATGTCGAAGTGTTCAAGCAGCTCGGCGTCGGCATCGTGCAGATGTGCTACAACACCCAGAACCTGGTCGGCACCGGTTGCTATGAGCGTGACGGCGGCCTGTCGGGTTTCGGTCGCGAGATCGTCGCCGAGATGAACCGCGTCGGCGTCATGTGCGACCTGTCCCACGTCGGCTCGAAGACTTCCGAAGAAGTCATCCTCGAATCGAAAAAACCGGTCTGCTATTCCCACTGCCTGCCGTCGGGTCTCAAAGAGCACCCGCGCAACAAGTCCGATGCAGAACTGAAGTTCATTGCCGACCACGGCGGTTTTGTCGGCGTGACCATGTTCGCGCCGTTCCTCGCCAAGGGCATCGACTCGACCATCGATGACTACGCCGAAGCGATCGAATACACCATGAACATCGTCGGCGAAGACGCCATCGGCATCGGCACCGACTTCACCCAGGGTCACGGCCAGGACTTCTTCGAATACCTGACCCACGACAAGGGCTACGCCCGCCGTCTGACCAGCTTCGGCAAGATCATCAACCCGCTGGGCATCCGCACCGTCGGCGAGTTCCCGAACCTGACCGAAACCCTGCTCAAGCGCGGCCATTCCGAGCGCGTCGTGCGCAAGATCATGGGCGAAAACTGGGTCAACGTCCTGAAAGACGTCTGGGGCGAGTAACGCTGACTCAAGACCGCCGCCGATCTGCCCCCTCTCCTGTGGGAGAGGGCTGGGGTGAGGGCAGCGGTCACCACTGAATCCACTATTTTTCTGGAGTTAAGTTTCCATGGCCAAGATCGCCCCGCAATTGCCAATCGAAGTCGACAGCGAAACCGGTGTCTGGACCTCCGACGCCCTGCCGATGCTCTACGTACCGCGTCACTTCTTCGTCAATAACCACATGGGCATCGAAGAAGTTTTGGGCGCCGACGCCTACGCCGAAATCCTCTATAAGGCCGGCTACAAATCCGCCTGGCACTGGTGCGAGAAAGAAGCTGAATGCCACGGCCTGGAAGGCGTCGCGGTGTTCGAGCACTACATGAAGCGCTTGTCGCAACGCGGCTGGGGTCTGTTCAAGATCCAAGACATCGACCTCGACAAAGGCACTGCCAGCGTCAAGCTCGAACACTCGGCATTCGTCTACGTGTACGGCAAGGTCGGGCGCAAAGTCGATTACATGTTCACCGGTTGGTTTGCCGGGGCCATGGATCAGATTCTTGAGGCTCGCGGCAGCAAGATTCGCACCGTCGCCGAGCAAGTCTACGGTGGCTCCGAAGAAGGCCACGACGACGGCCTGTTCACCGTCAAGCCGTTGTAAGTCGAGGAACCCGCCATGGCTTTCGAAGCAATGTTTCAGCCGATCCAGATCGGCAAACTGACCATCCGCAACCGCGTGCTCAGCACCGCGCACGCGGAGGTCTACGCAACGGACGGCGGCATGACCACCGACCGCTACGTCAAATACTACGAAGAGAAAGCCAAGGGCGGCATCGGCCTGGCGATTTGCGGCGGCTCCTCTGTGGTCGCCATCGACAGCCCGCAGGAATGGTGGAGCTCGGTGAATTTGTCCACCGACCGCATCATTCCGCATTTCCAGAACCTGGCCGACGCCATGCACAAGCATGGCGCCAAGATCATGATTCAGATTACCCACATGGGCCGGCGCTCGCGCTGGGACGGCTTCAACTGGCCGACGCTGATGTCGCCCTCGGGCATCCGTGAACCGGTGCACCGCGCCACCTGCAAAACCATCGAGCCGGAAGAAATCTGGCGGGTGATTGGTAACTATGCTCAGGCGGCGCGCCGGGCCAAGGCCGGTGGTCTCGACGGCGTCGAGCTGTCAGCGGTGCACCAGCACATGATCGACCAGTTCTGGAGCCCGCGCGTCAACAAGCGTACCGACGAATGGGGCGGCACCTTCGAAGGCCGGATGAAGTTCGGTCTGGAAGTGCTGAAGGCTGTGCGCGCCGAGGTCGGTGACGACTTCTGCGTGGGCATGCGTCTGTGCGGTGACGAGTTCCACCCGGACGGCTTGTCCCACGAGGACATGAAGCAGATCGCCAAGTATTACGACGACACCGGCATGCTCGATTTCATCGGCGTCGTCGGCTCGGGTTGTGACACCCACAACACCCTGGCCAACGTGATTCCGAACATGAGTTATCCACCGGAGCCGTTCCTGCATCTGGCCGCCGGAATCAAGGAAGTGGTCAAGGTGCCGGTGCTGCACGCACAGAACATCAAGGACCCGAACCAGGCCACACGGATTCTTGAGGGCGGTTACGTCGACATGGTCGGCATGACCCGTGCGCACATCGCTGATCCGCACCTGATCGCCAAGATCAAGATGGGCCAGATCGATCAGATCAAACAGTGCGTCGGCGCCAACTACTGCATCGACCGTCAGTATCAAGGCCTCGACGTGTTGTGCATCCAGAATGCCGCGACGTCCCGCGAATACATGGGCGTGCCGCACATCATCGAGAAATCCACCGGGCCGAAACGCAAAGTGGTGATCGTCGGTGCCGGCCCTGCCGGGATGGAAGCGGCACGTGTTGCTGCCGAGCGAGGCCACGACGTGACCCTGTTCGAGAAGAAGGAATTCATCGGCGGGCAGATCACTACCGCATCGAAAGCGCCGCAGCGTGACCAGATCGCCGGTATTACCCGCTGGTTCCAGCTGGAACTGGCGCGGCTGAAAGTCGATCTGCGTCTGGGCACGGCGGCTGATGCCGAGACCATCATGGACTTGCGTCCGGACGTGGTGGTGCTGGCGGTCGGCGGGCATCCGTACCTGGAACAGAACGAACACTGGGGCGCCGCCGAAGGGCTGGTGGTCAGCAGTTGGGACGTGCTCGACGGCAAGGTCGCGCCGGGCAAGAACGTGCTGGTCTACGACACCATTTGCGAGTTCACCGGGATGTCGGTTGCCGACTTCCTCGCCGACAAGGGCAGCCAGGTCGAGATCGTCACCGACGACATCAAACCGGGCGTGGCCATCGGCGGTACGTCGTTCCCGACCTACTACCGCAGCATGTACCCGAAAGAAGTGATCATGACCGGTGACATGATGCTGGAGAAGGTCTACCGCGAAGGCGACAAACTGGTCGCGGTGCTGGAAAACGAATACACCGGCGCCAAAGAGGAGCGGGTGGTCGATCAGGTGGTGGTGGAGAACGGCGTGCGTCCGGATGAAGAAATCTACTACGCGCTCAAAGAGGGTTCGCGCAACAAGGGCCAGATCGACGTTGAAGCGTTGTTCGCGATCCAGCCGCAACCTTCGCTGAGCGAGGCGGGCGAAGGCTACTTGCTGTTCCGCATCGGCGACTGCGTGGCGCAGCGCAACACGCACGCCGCGATCTATGACGCGCTCAGACTGTGTAAAGACTTCTAAAGGCTTGCACACAACCCTGTGGGAGCGAGCTTGCTCGCGAAAGCGGTGGATCAGTCGACATCGATGTTGAATGTCAGTCCGCCTTCGCGAGCAAGCTCGCTCCCACAGTGACCGAGTAAGGCAACTCGACCTGCAAGACCCTGCGGTCTTTGGGAGCTTCACCTATGTTGAACACCCTTCTTCCAATCCTGTTGTTCGCCGCCCTGGGCCTTGGTGTCCTTGGTGCGTTGCGACGGGTAGCGATGTGGCGTCGGGGCCGGGCCTCGAAGGTCGATCTGATCGGCGGCCTGTTCGCCATGCCCAAGCGCTACATGGTCGATTTGCACCATGTCGTGGCGCGGGACAAATACATCGCCAACACCCACGTGGCCACGGCCGGCGGTGCGGTGGCGTCGATTGTGCTGGCGCTGCTGGTGCACGGTTTCGGCCTGCATAACCGCATACTCGGTTACGCCTTGCTGCTGATGACGGCGGTGATGTTCGTCGGTGCGATCTTCGTTTATCTGCGTCGGCGCACCCCGCCGGCGCGGCTGTCGAAAGGCCCGTGGATGCGCCTGCCGAAAAGCCTGCTGGCGTTCTCGGCGTCGTTCTTTCTGCTGACCTTGCCGGTGGCCGGGATTCTTCCGGAGAACTTTGGCGGCTGGATACTCGCGGTCATCCTCGGGATCGGCGTGTTGTGGGGCGTGTCGGAACTGTTCTTCGGCATGACCTGGGGCGGGCCGATGAAACACGCCTTTGCCGGTGCCTTGCACTTGGCGTGGCACCGTCGCGCCGAACGTTTTGGCGGCGGCCGTTCCACGGGTTTGAAGCCGTTGGATCTCAGTGATCCGTCAGCGCCGTTGGGTGTTGAGAAACCCAAGGATTTCACTTGGAACCAGTTGCTCGGTTTCGACGCCTGTGTGCAGTGCGGCAAGTGCGAAGCGGCGTGCCCGGCCTTCGCCGCCGGCCAGCCGTTGAACCCGAAAAAACTGATTCAGGACATGGTCGTCGGCCTCGCTGGCGGCACCGATGCCAAGTTCGCCGGCAGTCCGTATCCCGGCAAACCAATTGGCGAGCACAGCGGCGATCCCCATCAACCCATCGTCAACGGTCTGGTTGACGCCGAAACCCTGTGGTCATGCACAACCTGCCGTGCCTGCGTCGAGGAGTGCCCGATGATGATCGAGCACGTCGATGCCATCGTCGACATGCGTCGCCATTTGACCCTGGAAAAAGGCGCAACCCCGAACAAGGGCGCAGAAGTCCTCGAAAACCTCATTGCCACCGACAACCCCGGCGGTTTTGCCCCGGGCGGACGGATGAACTGGGCAGCGGACTTGAACCTCAATCTGCTCAGCGAGAAGAAATCCACTGACGTGCTGTTCTGGGTCGGCGACGGTGCCTTCGACATGCGCAACCAGCGCACTTTGCGCGCGTTCGTCAAAGTACTGAAAGCGGCAAAAATCGACTTCGCCGTATTGGGGCTGGAAGAACGTGACAGCGGTGACGTGGCCCGTCGTCTGGGCGATGAAGCGACCTTCCAGTTGCTCGCCAAACGCAATATCCAGACCTTGGCCAAATACAGCTTCAACCGCATCGTCACCTGCGATCCGCACAGTTTCCATGTGCTGAAAAACGAATATGGCGCCTTCGACGGCAACTACCTGGTGCAGCACCACAGTACCTACATGGCGGAAATCATTCAGGCCGGTGCGCTGAACCTCGGTCAGCACAAAGGCAACAGCGTGACCTATCACGATCCGTGTTACCTCGGTCGTTACAACGGCGAGTACGAAGCGCCGCGCGAAGTGCTGCGTGCCCTCGGCATCGAGGTCAAAGAGATGCAACGTTCCGGCTTCCGCTCGCGTTGCTGCGGCGGCGGTGGCGGGGCGCCGATCACCGACATTCCGGGTAAGCAACGGATTCCTGATATGCGCATGGAAGACATCCGCGAGACCGGCGCCGAACTGGTGGCGGTGGGTTGTCCACAGTGCACGGCGATGCTCGAAGGCGTGGTCGAACCGCGGCCGCTGATCAAGGACATCGCCGAACTGGTCGCCGACGCGCTGCTCGAAGACGCCGCGCCAAGCAAGCCTGCCACTCCGGCCAAACGTGAACCTGCGGAGGCCCACTGATGAGCGACATTATCCGCCGCGACCCGCGCGCCGAATGGATTGCGCGTAACCGCCTGCACCCGCTGCACGCGGCGATGCAACCGGCGCAACACAGCTGGATGGGGCCCAACGGCGTCATTCGCAAGAATCTGCATGGCATCGGTTTTATCGGCCCCAACGGCATCAAGCGTATCGACCGCAGCGGCGCGCAACAGGGCGGGGCGGTCAAACGCTCGGCGGCTGTGGAAGTGCAATTGCCGCTGCATCAGGTGCCCGCGCCGGCGTTCTACATCAGCGTGGTACCGGACATGGTCGGTGGCCGCTTGAGCATTCACGACCGTGATTTGTTTGGCCTCGCCCATCAGCTCGCCGGTAATGACGGCGCAGTGTTGGCGGTGGTCTTTGGCGAGCATAAGGAAAACGCTTTCGCGACCGCTGGCGTCGATCGCTTGCTGGTACTCGAAGGCGAGGAATTCAGCGGTTATGCACCGGAGCAACGGGTGCAAGGTTTGCGCGCTGTGGATAACCAGTTCAACCCGCGTCATTGGTTGCTGCCGGACAGCCGCAGCGGTGGCGGTGAACTCGGTCGACGCTTTGCGGCGGCATTGGGCGAGCGCCCGGCGACACGGGTCTGGCAGGTCAAGGATCAGGAATGCATCGGCCGCGCTGGCGCGGGGCTGCAAGACCTTGCCCGTCCCGTCGCACGGTTGATTCTGGCGGCGGCCGAATGCGCGGAGCCGGTCAGTGAAACCCGTCACGAAGCGTTGCCGGTGGAGTTATCCACAAGTGTCGCTCGTAGCCTGTCGCGGATTGAAGATCTCGGCGCCGTTGCGGTCGACCCGGCAGCGATTCCGATGGCCGAAGCGGAGTTCATTTTCTCCGGCGGCAACGGCGTCAAGGACTGGGCACTGTTCCACGAAACGGCGGCGGCACTCGGCGCTACCGAAGGTGCGTCGCGGGTGGCGGTGGACGATGGCTTCATGGCCCGTGATCGCCAGGTCGGCGCGTCCGGCACCTGGGTTACCGCGCGGGTGTATGTTGCGGTGGGGATTTCCGGGGCGATCCAGCACCTGCAAGGCATTGGTGCCTGTGACAAGGTGGTGGCGATCAACCTCGATCCGGGTTGCGACATGATCAAGCGTGCAGACCTCTCTGTGATCGGCGAGAGCGCAGAGATTCTTCAGGCGTTGATCGAGGCGGTGGCGGCTTACCGCAACGAAGCCAAGCGCGATGCGGCTTAAGGAAACGCTATGAACACGAAAGTAATCAGTCTGGTTTCAATCGGCGCTCACCCTACTTCCGGGCGGCCACGCCGCGCTGATCAGGACGCGCGCGCCGTGGAACTGGGTTTGCAGCTGGCTGGGGATAACTTGCAAGTGCTGCATGCCGGCGACGTTGCGGAGCCGGCGTTGCGCGCCTATCTGGGCATGGGTCTTGAGCAGATGCATGTGCTGGAGCAACCGGCTGGTGCCGATGCGCTGCCGGCGCTGACCGCGTATCTGCGTGATGCCGGTGCGCAGGTGGTGCTGACCGGCAGCCAGGCGGAAACCGGCGAAGGTTCGGGGATGTTGCCGTTCTTGCTGGCGGAAGGTCTGGGCTGGCCGCTGGTGGTGGGCCTAGCGCAGGTCGAGTCGATCAACGACGGCTCGGCGCTGGTGCTGCAAGCGTTGCCGCGCGGGCAGCGGCGTCGGTTGAAAGTGAAACTGCCGTTTCTGGCGACTGTGGATAACGCCGCGCCGAAACCTCGGCAGAGTGCTTATGGACCGGCGCGACGCGGGGTTTTGCAGGCTGAAGATGTGGAAGTTGTGGACGATGAGTTGTTGTCGGTTGCCACCCTGCAACCCGCCAAGCCACGGCCGAAACGCTTGAAGGTGATCAAGGCCAAGAGCGGGGCGGACCGGATGAAAGCCGCGACGGCCAAGGCCAGTGGGGGCGGGGGGCAAGTGCTCAAGGGTGTTACCCCTCAGGCCGGTGCTGAAGCGATCCTCAAGTTGCTGATTGAAGAAGGCGTTGTCCGCTGAAAAGCCCCTCACCCTAGCCCTCTCCCAGAGGGAGAGGGGACCGACCGAGTGGTATTGGCTAATTACATCGACCTGCGATTGCGCGGTGACCTTGGCTTGGCCAAGCCTGAGATCGCAATGTTCGTTCAGGTCGATGGAGTTCAAATAGGCGATTCGGTCGGCTCCCTCCCCCTCCGGGAGAGGGCTGGGCGGGCGGCGTTCCGATGAGGGTAGGCGGTTTACCCACAATCCCTGTTGGCGGATCTGTGGATAACGTGTTCGCCCATCCCTGTACCCCGTGCCAATCAAGCCCTACAGCCCTCCGATCAAAAAACAACCAGCCTAAGTCACGGATTTTCAGGGCTTTTTCGGCAGGATAACTCAGCAAGTTGCCCCCAATCTCTGTTGGCGCTTCTGTGGATAAGATGTTCGCTATCCGCTGCGAACCATACAGACCGTGGCTTTCAAAGATTTGATCAAAAAATAGTCAATTCATCTGTTTCCAAGGAAAACTCCCGCGCAAACCTCGATTTCACACAGCCTTCGGCGCTTTTCCACAGCACAGGCAAAGTTACCCCCGATCTCTGTTGGTGCTTCTGTGGATAACGTGTTTGCCATCCTCTGAAAGCCATGAAAGGCGTGGCTTTCAAGCTTGTGATCAAAAAACAACCAATGCGTCTCTCAAACCGTGCTTCTGGATAAGTCACGATTTTTCTTCACAAATCAGTGAGTTATTTTCCCGTTCATCCACAGTTACCCCCATTTGCTGTGGGTGGCTATGTGGATAACTTGTTTGCCAAACCTTGCAAGCCCCGTCCGGCATAGTCCAAACGGCAATTGATCACATTTCATACAGTTCTAAGACGTTGCCTTGACTTCGATTCCTGCGCTGTCTTCACTGCAATGGCACAAGGACAGCCGTCACTTATCCACATCAGGTTCTGGGAGAACGCATGATGGATAGTCAGCCGCACCGCCCCCCGCCCTCGCCACGCAAGCGCACGCTACGACGCGCCGCCAATCAGCACGCTCGCCTGTAGCGCGGCCCACCTGCCAGACCGCTGTGCTGTCGCCGGACTTGATCCGGTGGCCAGGTGCCCGTCCGCCCATCGATTGCAGGCAACCGCAGAGTTGCCCCCATCTGCCTGATTAGAGGAACCACCTCATGACACGGATCGCAACGCCCATCAGCGAGATCAAGGAACACTACGATGTGATTGTCATTGGTTCAGGCTACGGCGGCGGCATTGCTGCCTCGCGCCTGTCCCGTGCCGGCAAACGTGTGTGCCTGCTCGAACGCGGTCGGGAAATCCAGCCCGGCGAATACCCCAACACCATGATCGCCGCCACCGAGGAACTGCAGGTGCATGACCCGGATGGCCATATCGGCTCGCGCACCGGGCTGTTCGATTTACATGTGAATGCCCAGCAGAACGTCGTGGTCGGTTGCGGCCTCGGCGGCACGTCGCTGATCAATGCCAACGTGGCCCTCGAACCGGAGCCGGGCGTATTCGATGATCCGCGCTGGCCGCAAGCAGTGCGTGAACACCGCGATACGCTGCTCAAGGACGGTTATGCCCGCGCCCGGGAAATGCTCAAACCCAATCCTTACCCGAACACTGCGCCGAACCTGCCCAAACTCGACGCCAACAAGAAATCCGCGGATTACCTCAAGCAAGGCGCGCATTTCTACAAGCCGCCGATCAACGTGACCTTCGACAAGCTGCCGAACAACCTCAACCATGTCGGCGTCGAGCAACTGCCGTGCAACCAGTGCGGCGACTGCGTTTCGGGCTGTAACAACAAGGCCAAGAACACCACGCTGATGAACTATCTGCCGGACGCCTGGAATCACGGCGCGGAGATTTTCTGTCAGGCCGAAGTGCGGCACCTGGAGCGTGATGGTGAAGGCTGGATCGTGCACTTCCAGTACCTCGACAGCGGGCGGGAGATGTTCAGCGCGCCGACGTTGTTCGTGAAGGCCGACATCGTCGTGGTCTCCGCCGGCACCCTCGGCTCCACGGAAATTCTTCTGCGCACGCGCGACAAAGGCGTGGTGATGTCCGCCCAGCTCGGCGAGAACATGAGCGGCAACGGCGACATCCTCGGCTTCGGCCACAACTGCGAGCAGACCATCAACGGCATCGGTTTCGGTGCGCACCCGGCCAAGGAACTGCACCCGGTCGGCCCGTGCATCACCTCGGTGATCGACATGCGCACGGAAGGCGACTGGCGCAGCCGCATGGTCATCGAGGAGGGCTCGATCCCCGGCGCGCTCGGCCGGCCGATGGTGCCGGCCATGGCCGGGTTTGCCGAGATGATCGGCGTGGCCACGGATGACAGCTTCAGCGGCAAGGTGAAATACAAGGCGCGTGAAGCGGAAAGCTTTCTGCGCGGCCCGTATTACGGTGCACTGCACAACATGCAGACTTACCTGATCATGAGCCATGACAGCGGCCAGGGGCGGATGGTCCTCGACAACAAGGATCAACTGCGTATCGACTGGCCGGGCGTTGGCGAGCAGGAGAATTTCAAGCTCGGCAACGAGCGTTTGCAGCAGAGCACCAAGGCACTGGGTGGCGTGTGGGTGGAGAATCCGATCTGGACCAAACTGCTCAAGCACAGCATCGTCTCGGTGCACCCGTTGGGCGGTTGCGTAATGGGCGAAGACGCGGCGCAAGGCGTGGTCAATCACAAGGGGCAGGTGTTCAGCGGTGCCAGCGGCACGGATGTTTACGCTAATTTGTACGTGACTGACGGCGCGGTGATTCCGACGTCGCTGGCGGTCAATCCGCTGCTGACCATCTCCGCGGTGAGTGAGCGCAACATGGGCTTGCTCGCCGCCGACCGTGGCTGGCAGATCGACTACACGCTGCCATCCGCACCGCGTAAACCAGTGGCACCGCCAACCCTCGGCGTGCAGTTCACTGAAACCATGAAGGGCTATTTCTCCCGGGCTTTCACTGCGGCGCAAAGCACCGACCTGAAAGTCTACGAAGCAGCGGCCAAACGCGGCGAGGCGGACAATTCGCCGATCGACTTCACCCTGACCATCACCGCCAACGACCTCAACCGCATGATCAAGGAACCCGAGCACGCGGCAACCATTGTCGGCACGGTGATTGCTCCGGCACTGTCGCCACAACCGCTGACCGCCAGCAATGGCGTGTTCAACCTGTTCGAGCAATTCGAGCAACAGGTCGATACGCGCCACATGAAGTACGACATGAAACTGACCGCCGAGGACGGCAGCGACTATTTCTTCAGCGCCTTCAAAACCGTGCCGGAAGACAACGGCGTGCTGAATATCTGGCATGACACCAGCACGCTGTACGTGACGCTGTATCGCGGGCCGGACAAGACCGGTGAGGTGATCGGTTCCGGGGTGATGCACATACATCCGACCGATTTCGCCAAACAGATGACCACCATGAAAGTGCTCAATGCGCGTAACGAACGTGAGCGCATTGAAGGCTTGGCGCGGTTCGGCAAGTTCTTCGCCGGGATCCTCTGGGAGAGTTACGGCGGGGTGTTTGCCGGGGATATCTACTTCAATCCCGACGCGCCGCCACGGTTGAAACGGCCGCTGGATGCGCCGACGCCAGCGGTGCATTTCTTCCCCACCGAGGACGGTGTCGAGTTGCGCCTGACCCGGTATCAGGCCGGGAGCAAAGGCCCGGTGATGCTGGTGCATGGTTTGGGCGTCGGCTCGAATATCTTTTCCACCGACACCATCCAGACCAACCTGCTGGAATATCTGTGCAAACACGATTACGACGTGTGGTTGCTTGATTTCCGCGTGAGCATTTTGCTGCCGGCGAGCAAGAAGGAATGGAACGGCGACCAGATTGCCCAATACGATTTCAAGGCTGCCATCGCGCAGATTCAGCAGCAGACCCAGGCCAAGGACGTGCAGTGCGTGGTGCATTGCTACGGCGCAACGACCTTCTTCATGTCGTTGCTCGCCGGTTTGCAGGGTGTGCGTTCGGTGGTCTGCTCGCAGATTGCCGCTGACACCGTAGTTGCCACTGCCACAGGGCTGAAGGCCGGATTGCACCTGCCGGGGATGCTCGATGCGATCGGCATCAAGTCGATGACCGCTTACGCCGACAGCAAGGAAAACTGGTTCAACAGACTCTACGACAAGGCCCTCAACGGCTACGCGCGGATCGAGGCGCAGGGCTATTGCACCAATCCGGTGTGCCACCGGATCACCTTCATGTACGCGTCGCTGTATCGCCACGACACCCTCAACGAAACCCTGCACGACAACCTGCACGAGTTGTTCGGTGAGTCGAACATCGAAACCTTCGAGCACCTGGCGCTGATCGTGCGCAAAGGGCACCTGGTGGATTTCAAAGGCAACGATGTGTACATGCCGCACTTTGATCGCCTGACCATGCCGATCTGTTTTATCAGCGGTGCCGACAACCAGTGCTACCTGCCGGAAAGCACCCTGAAGACCTACCAGCGTTTGTGCGACATGCACGGGCCCGAGCGCTACAGCCGGCAAGTGGTGCCGGGCTATGGCCACATCGACTGCATGTTCGGCAAGAACGCGGTGGTCGATGTCTATCCGATCATCCTTGAACACCTGGAGAAAACGGCCCTCGGTTGACTATTGACCGAGTCGAATGCTTCGCGAGCAAGCTCGCTCCCACAGGGGCACGCATTCCAATGTGGGAGCGAGCTTGCTCGCGAAAGCGGTAGGTCAGGCGCTACACCTCTTGGGTCTGCACAAGGAAATGGATGACATGGACAGCTACATCCGCTGGTTTCAACGCTTCATCTGGATCGGCATTGCGATGAACATGGTGTTCGCCCTCCCTGCGCTGTTCGCGCCGGGGTTGCTGACATCGGTGGTCGGGCTGCCGCCGCAACTCTCTGACCCATGGCTGGAGAACGCCGGGATGCTGCTGGTCGGCATCAGCGTGTTTTACATGCCGTCGGGTTTCAACGCGCCGCGTTACGTGGTGCATTCCTGGTTGTGTGTGCTGACGCGATTGATCGCGGTGATTTTCTGGATTTACCTGATCAACACCAGCTCTCAAGGCTCGGTATTCGTGCCGATGTTGATGGGCGATCTGAGCTTCTTTCTGATCCTCGGCATTCTGCTCTACCTCGGCACCGCGCCGGAGAATCGCCCTTGGGCATTGCTTTGCGATGGCTGGCGCGAGTGGCGCGCGGCGTGGCAGCGGCAATGGCAGAGTCACGCCTTCAAGGTAGGCACGCTGTTTGTCGTCGCGGTGCTCGGTTTCATCGGTTACGAGACTTGGTATCAGATGCTGCGAGTGGTGCCGGAGCAGGAATACGCCTCCGACGAAGACCACTACAAGTACGCTGCCATCGGCCTCGGCATCGAAGCGCGCATCCCGTATTACCTGTTCGCCGTGCTGCCGCAGATGTGCCCGGAGAAAATGCCCAAACCCGGTGGCTGGGAGGTTTTCGGCTTCCTCTTTGAAAACGGCAAGGACCTGCCGATCGGCATGGCCAAGCGGCAGATCGGTTACCCGACGGTAGAGCCGAACTGCGCGCTGTGCCACACCGGCTCCTACCGCGCCAATGCCAGCGACGTCGCCGTCAATGTGCCCAGCGCGCCGGCCAACACCCTGCAACTGCAAGCCTTCCAGTGGTTCGCTTACGATTGCGCCAGCGATCCGAAATTCACCACCGACGCGGTGATGGCGGCGATCAACAGCAAGTTTCAGTTGGGCTTCTTCGAGAAGCTCTACAACCGCTACCTGATCATGCCGATGGCCAAAAGCGCACTGCTCAAGCAGAAGCAGGCCTACGCCTGGCAGAAGCTGCGTCCGCAACAAGGCCCGGGGCGCACCGACACCTTCAATCCGACGAAAATGGTCGTGTTCGGCTTCCCGGATGACTCGACGATCGGCACCGTCGACCTGCCGCAAGTATGGAACCAGAAACCCCGCGAATCGATGTACCTGCACTGGGACGGCAATAACAACAAGATCCACGAACGCAACTACGCCGCCGCGATGGCGGTGGGCGCGACGCCGGAATCGGTGTTGCCGCCGAGCTTCAA
The DNA here is from genome assembly GCF_002754355.1 of Pseudomonas sp. 29. Taxonomy (NCBI): domain Bacteria; kingdom Pseudomonadati; phylum Pseudomonadota; class Gammaproteobacteria; order Pseudomonadales; family Pseudomonadaceae; genus Pseudomonas; species Pseudomonas sp. 29. The sequence goes on along the minus strand of NZ_PEEY01000001.1, from coordinate 2,345,281 downwards.
CCGCGTGACCAACTGGCTGCTCGGGCACAAGGCGCCGGCGTGGCCGTGGGCGCTGGATCAGGCCAAGGTCGCCCAGGGCAAACCGATCTGGGAGGCCAACTGCGCGGCTTGTCATGACTTCGGGCGCGCCGATACCGGGCAGGTCACGACCAACATCGATCAGCTCGGCACTGATCCGCACCGGCTCGACTCGTTCACCACGGGGCTGGTCGCCGCGTTCCACACCTTCAAAAAACCGCCGTTCGATTTCGGCGCCTACCGCAAGACCCAGAGCTACAGCAATACGCCCACCGACGGCGTCTGGTTGCGCGCACCGTACCTGCACAACGGCTCGGTGCCGACCCTGTGGGACTTGCTGCAACCGCCGGAAAAACGTCCGCAGGTGTTCATCACCGGCTCGGATATTTACGACCCGGTCAACGTCGGTTTCGTCACCAGCGGCGCTCAGGCCAAAGCCTCGGCGGACTTCAAATACGACACGCGCCAGGAGGGCAATCACAACAGCGGCCACCTGTACGGCACGACGCTGTCGGACGACGACAAACGCGCGCTGATCGAATTCATGAAAACCCTGTGAACCTTACGGAAAGAGGATTACGCCATGTCACTGGTCAGTCATTGGGAACACGAGTACGACAAGGTCAAAGTGCGCATTCACGGCTTGTTCACGCGCATGGAAATGGCCTGGATGAAACTCATCAGCGAGCTGGAGCCGCAGGAGTTTCAGGCGATCATCAAGCTGCTGCAACGCGGACATGATCAGGCGCAGTACGTGCTGAAGAACGGCGAGTTGCCGGACGACGAACCGAGCGTACCCTGGGAGCTGTCCCACGGTCTGTCGATCCTGCGCATCGGCAACGCCGCACCGTTGCCGCAATCGCCCGATCAACTGGCGACCCGGGTGCTCAAGGACGGCAGCCTGCTCGGCTGTCGCAAGTGGGAACTGCTGGATCTGCTGTGGAGCGAGGCGCTGCTGAAGTGGATTGAAAACCTGCGCCATCACGCGACGTTCGGCACAGATCCTGCGGTGGTGCAAATGGATCGCGACGTGACCCTGGCGATTGCCGGCGACTGGGGCACCGGGCCGTTCGACAGCCATGCGCCGGCGGTGTCGGTGGCCAATCAGATGCAACTGGCCCAGGCCGATTTCACCATTCACCTGGGCGATGTGTATTACGCCGGCAGTCATTCCCAGGAAGACGTCGACATGGCCGGTTGGCCGATGGGTACGCATGGCTCGTTTACCCTCAATTCCAACCACGAGATGTACAGCGGCGCCCACGGCTACTTCAAGGAACTGGCCAAGCGTTTTCCGGGGCAGCAGGGCACCAGTTACTTCGCCTTGATCAACGATGACTGGCTGGTGGTAGGGCTGGATTCTGCGTACGCGTCTGATGCGATGAATTTGTACATGGACGGCACTTTGAACGAACCGCAGATCGCGTGGATGAAAGGCCTGCCAAAACGCAAAAAGCTCATGGTGCTCAGCCATCATCAGGGCTTCGATATTTCCGGGCACAACAAGACCGCGCTGTATCAACCGGTGTGCGATGCGCTGGGGCGTGAGCCGGATTACTGGTATTGGGGGCATCTGCACAACGGCATCGTGTATGCGCAGCAGGGCGGTTTGCATGCGCGTTGTGCCGGGCACGGGGCGATTCCCTATGGCAATGCCAGCGAGCTGGACGGGCATTCGCGGGTGTTGTGGTCGGAGACGCAGGATGCCAAGGACCCGGCATATCCGCTGCGGGTGTTGAACGGGTACGCAAAAATCAGGTTGGTGGGGGAGGAGATATTTGAGGAGTTTATTGGTGAGGATGGATCGGTGAGGTGGTCATCGAAGTGATGCAGCGATTGTAATGACGCCATCGCGAGCAGGCTCACTCCTACAATTGGAATGCGTTCCCCTGTAGGAGTGAGCCTGCTCGCGAAGCTTTTGCTTTAGCCCTGAACCGGGACGCCTTTGAGGTAAGGCGCAGGCTCGGCGCCAAGGTTGTTCAGCAGACGCTCGCTGTACCAATCAACGAAGTTGACCACGCCGAACTCATAAGTCTTGGAGTAAGGCCCTGGCTGATAGGCGGTGGAGTTGATCCCGCGCTGGTTCTCTTCCGCCAGACGACGATCCTGATCGTTGGTTGCGTCCCACACCTGGCGCATGCGCTCGACGTCGTAATCCACGCCTTCAACGGCGTCCTTGTGCACGATCCACTTGGTGGTGACCATGGTTTCCTGCGCGCTGATCGGCCACACGGTGAAAACGATGATGTGGTCGCCCATGCAGTGGTTCCACGAGTGCGGCAGGTGCAGGATGCGCATCGAACCCAGATCCGGGTTCTTGATGCGGCCCATCAGTTTCGCGCAGCCCTGCTTGCCGTCGAGGGTCATCGACACGGTGCCTTTGAGCAGCGGCATGCGCACGATGCGGTTGCGCAGGCCGAAGCTGGCGTGGGCGTAAGGGATCTTCTCGGCTTCCCAGGCAGCAGCGGACGCAGCAACGTGATCCTTGAACGCCTGATCGGCGCGCGGGTCGGTGACATCGTCCCATTCCAGCAAGGTTTTCAGCAGTTCCGGGTGCGACGCGTTGCAGTGGTAGCACTCGCGGTTGTTTTCCAGCACCAGTTTCCAGTTGGCCTTTTCCATCAAGGTGGTGGTGATCGCCACCTTGGTGTTCTCCATGTCGTACGGTTCCATGTAATGGTTCAGCGTCGACAGGAAGTCATCAATGGCCGGCGGGTTCTCGGCCAGGCTGATGAAGATGTAGCCGCCAGCAGTCTTCACGTTCACCGGTTTCAGGCCGTACTGCTTCATGTCGAAGTCGGCGCCCATTTCGGTACCGGCGAACAGCAGGCGACCGTCCAGCTCGTACGTCCACTGGTGGTAGTGGCAGACCAGTTTGGCGACCTTGCCTTTTTCGCTGGTGCACAGGCGCGAACCACGGTGGCGGCAGACGTTATGGAACGCGTGCAAAACGCCTTCGGCGCCACGGATGACGATGATCGGGTTCTTGCCGATCTGCAGCGTCAGGTAATTGCCCTTGGCCGGGATCTCGCAGGTCATGCCGGCGATCAACCACTCTTTCTGGAAGATCTCCTGCATGTCGATATCGAACAGCCGCTCATCGCTATAGAACGGTTGTGGCAGCGAGAACGTGCGCTCGCGCTCCTGGAGCATTTGTGCGGTGGCCTTGCGTGCGGGTTCCAGCGGATCGCCCAGGCTGATTTTTGCGGTGACGTCCATCGATGTGATCCTCATGGCCATCTGCGTGGCCGGCGAAAAGTGGCTGATCAGGTGTGCTGCTAACGGTTGCTACGCAAGGTGTAAAGAAGCTGTCTTGGTGTTGGGGCGAGTGTGGGCCCGGCGCAGGGCGCAACCTTATCCATGGGCGACATGGTGCAATCTGTTCCCGACGCGCAACCCCCGGTGGTTGGGGGCTGGTCGCGATAAGTATGCCGATGTCGCGGATAGGTAAACGGGCGGTTCGCGCTATACGCAGAATCGCCGACATGAGGCCGACAGTCGGCCGTGGAGAACAGCATGTCCAACAGCTTCCTGAATCCGGTCACCACCCAGACCTGGGCCAATGGCCGACACATCGTCCGTTGCGTCAAAGTCATCCAGGAAACCTGGGACGTGCGCACCTTCTGTTTTATGGCCGATCAGCCGATCCTGTTCTTCTTCAAGCCCGGGCAGTTCGTGACCCTGGAGCTGGAAATCGAAGGCCAGCCGATCATGCGCTCGTACACGATCTCCAGTTCGCCGTCGGTGCCGTACAGCTTTTCGGTAACGATCAAACGGGTGCCGGGTGGCAAGGTCTCCAACTGGTTGCACGACACGCTTCATGAGGGGCAAGAGCTGGCGGTGCACGGGCCGGTCGGGCTGTTCAATGCCATCGACTTCCCGAGCCCGAAAGTGCTGTACCTCAGCGGCGGCGTCGGGATCACGCCGTGCATGTCGATGGCGCGCTGGTTCTACGACACCAACGCCAACGTCGACATGACCTTTATCCACAGCGCGCGCTCGCCGAAAGACATCATTTACCACCGCGAGCTGGAACACATGGCGTCGCGGATCGACAACTTCAGCCTGCACCTGATTTGCGAGAAGCATGGCTTGGGTGAGCCGTGGGCCGGGTATCGCGGCTACCTCAATCACAAGATGCTCGAGCTGATGGTTCCCGACTTCCTTGAGCGCGAAGTATTCTGCTGCGGCCCGACGCCGTACATGAACGCGGTCAAGCGCCTGCTGGAAGTGGCCGGTTACGACATGTCGCGTTATCACGAGGAATCCTTCGGTGCTACGCCACCGGAAGCGCGTGCCGATGCGGTGGAGCAGGCGGAGCAGGCAGCGGATGCACCGGAAATCGATGCAGCGGATCTGCATCAGGTCGAATTCACTTCGTCGGGCAAGAGCATTCGTGTTGCACCGGGCGAGACGGTGCATGCGGCGGCGGCCAAGCTGGGGCTGATGATTCCGAAGGCGTGCGGGATGGGGATTTGCGGCACGTGCAAGGTGATGAAGCTGGGCGGCGAGGTGGAGATGGAGCACAACGGCGGGATTACCGAGGATGACGAGGCTGAAGGGTTTATCTTGTCGTGCTGCAGTGTGCCTAAAGGGGATGTGCGAATCGATTTTTGAGTGGTTCGAATTTTTGCGCACGGCTTGCCCCTCACCCCAGCCCTCTCCCGAGGGAGAGGGAGCCGATTTTTGGGCTTTTCAAAATGTGAGTTCGGCTCGGTATTTCACGTCGGCGTAACTCTGATAAACACCACGGTCAGTCCCCTCTCCCTCTGGGAGAGGGCTAGGGTGAGGGGCTTTTCAGTCGATAAACAAATCCGTCATCAACGCCGCATTACTCCCCGGTTCAAACCGGTAATGCTCAAATTCGCCAACGCCGCTCTCCCGCAAAATCTCCTCATCAATCAACAACCGCCCGGTAATCTGCCGCCCGCTGCTATCCAGAATCACATGCGCCGCATCCGCCATGATCGCTGGCGTTCGCGCCTGCTTGAACGACTCCCGATTACCCAACTGAAATTCAATCGCCGCCGTCGCAATCATCGTCTGCGGCCACAACGAATTGACACTGATCCCGTAACTGGCAAATTCCTCGCTCATCCCGATCGTCAGCATGCTCATGCCGTATTTGGTCACGGTGTAAGGGCTGAACTGGGCAAACCATTTGCTCGCCAGATTCAGCGGCGGCGACAGGTTGAGAATGTGTCCGGCGGATTTCTTCAAATAGGGCAGGGCGGCCTGGCTGCACAGCAACACCGCGCGGGTGTTGATCTGATGCATCAGGTCGAAGCGTTTGAGCTCGATGTGTTGCACACCGGTGAGTTTGATCGCCCCGGCGTTGTTCACCAGTGCATCGATGCCGCCGAAATGATCGTTGGCCTGAGCCAGTGCCTGGCGTACGGCGTCTTCATCACGCACATCGACTTGCAGGGCTAAAGCCTTGCCACCCGCCGCTTCGACTTCGGCGGCGACGCTGTGGATGGTGCCGGGCAGTTTGGCGTGGGGTTCGGCGCTCTTCGCCGCAATCACGATATTGGCCCCGTCCCTCGCGGCCCGTAGCGCAATCTCACGGCCAATGCCACGGCTGGCGCCGGTGATGAACAGGGTTTTGCCTTGTAACGACATGCCGATGCTCCTGCTTATTGTTATGTGAGCGGAGGGCTCGACAGACAATGTAGACCAAGTCTTCAGGTGCGAACGAGGAGGGCTGAGTGGGCGAGTTTTTGTGGGAGCGAGCCTGCTCGCGAAAGCGGTGTGTCATTCAACATCTGTGTTGTTTGACACGGCCTCTTCGCGAGCAGGCTCGCTCCCACAGGGGAGGGGGTCTATCAGGCGGACATGACTTCGCGGATGTCGCGAGCCAGTTCGCGGACGCGTTCTTCTTCGGTGTCCCAGGAGCACATGAAGCGCGCGCCGCCCTTGCCGATGAAGGTGTAGAAGCGCCAGTTTTTTGCGGTCAGCGCGGCAATCGCCGGTTCCGACAGTTGCAGGAACACGCCGTTGGCCTGCACCGGGAACATCAGTTCCACGCCTGGAATGTCGCTGACCAGCTCGGCCAGCAATTGCGCGCAGTGGTTGGCGTGGCGGGCGTATTTCAGCCAGGCGCCGTTTTCGAGAATGCCGACCCAGGGTGCCGAGAGGAAACGCATTTTCGACGCCAGTTGCCCGGCTTGTTTGCAGCGGTAATCGAAATCTTCGGCGAGTTTGTGGTTGAAGAACAGGATCGCTTCACCCACGGCCATGCCGTTCTTGGTGCCGCCGAAGCACAGCACATCGACACCGGCCTTCCAGGTCAGATCCGCCGGCGAGCAGCCGAGGAACGCGCAGGCGTTGGAGAACCGCGCGCCGTCCATGTGCAGGTGCAGACCCAGCTCTTTGCAGGTGGCGCTGATGGCGCGGACTTCTTCCGGGGTGTAGACGCTGCCGACTTCGGTGGCTTGGGTCAGAGTCACGACGCGCGGTTTCGGGTAGTGAATGTCCTGGCGCTTGAGCGCGACTTCGCGGATCGATTGCGGGGTGATCTTGCCGTTTTCGGTGCCAGCGATCAGCAGTTTCGAGCCGTTGGAGAAGAATTCCGGGGCGCCGCATTCGTCGGTTTCGACGTGGGCGGTTTCCGAGCAGATCACGCTGTGGTAACTCTGGCACAGCGACGACAGGGCCAGCGAGTTGGCGGCGGTGCCGTTGAAGGCGAAGAACACTTCGCAGTCGGTTTCAAACAATTGGCGGAAATGGTCGGCCGCGCGTGCGGTCCATTCATCGTCGCCATACGCGCGCTGGTGGCCGTGGTTGGCCTGTTCCATCGCAGCCCAGGCTTCAGGGCAGATTCCGGAATAGTTGTCGCTGGCGAATTGTTGGCTCTTGTCGGTCATGGCCGGCTTCCGTGGTCGAGACTCTTGTGAAGGCTCGTGGTCAATGAGGGTGCGCACTTTACCGAAGATCTTCCGGGGAGCACACGGGATGTCACGTTCAGGAAATTACCAGTTTGTAGGACGATTATGCACCTGAGCAAACGCGACGGCGCACTGGATCTGCTCAAGTGGCTGGCGCTGCTGTGCATGTTGCTCGATCACCTGCGATATGCCGGGTTCTCCGCCGATTGGCTGTATGTGCCTGGGCGGCTGGCGTTTCCGTGGTTTTGCCTGGCGATGGCGGCGAATCTGGCGCGCGACGGGTCGCGGAGGATGGAATGGCGCTATCTGGGCTGGTTGATGCTGTTCAGTGCAGTCAGTGAGATTCCCTATCGGCTGTACATTCCTGAGCCCGATACGTTGAACGTGATGCCGACGCTGGCGTTGGGCTTGCTGGTGGCGCGGGGGTGGCAGGATCCCTCGAGCATGTCGCGATTGCTGGGTGTTGCTGCGCTGGTGTTGGCCGCCATGTTTCCGGAACGACTGATGTTTGGTTTGTTCGGGATTCTGTTGCCGCTGGCGTTGCTGCTGGTGTTTCGCCGGCCGTGGTATTTCAGCCTGCTGCCGGGGTTGGTGTGTCTGGCGGCCAACCAATGGCAAGTCCTGTACGACTCGGCGAGGTTCGGCAGTAGCGTCGCCATCCTCGGGATTGCCATTTGTCTGTTTGCGCCAGTGCTCGGGCTGTTCCTGTTGCGACATGTGCGACATCTCCAGCCACCGCCGATGCGGCGCTGGGCGTACGCCCTGTATCCCGCGCATTTCCTCCTGCTGCTCGCCATCCGCCAACTCTTTACATAACCCTGTGGGAGCGAGCTTGCTCGCGAAAGCGGTGTGTCAGCCAGCATTGATGTTGACTGACACGGCCTCTTCGCGAGCAAGCTCGCTCCCACAGGGTTCTTCGTCATATTGAGGACTGTGTCTGTCAGGGCATTTCCAGCCATGTCGTAAACGCACCTTTGCGTGGCGCGCGCAGGCATTTGAGCTGTCTGCGCCGGTCATACCATCGGCATCAAAGGGCACTGCCTTCAATGCCAGTGCCTTACCGAGACGAATGGCGCACAGATGCCGCTGGGAGAGACGCGATGTTCAGCAAGCAAGACCAGATCCAGGGTTACGACGATGCACTGCTGGCGGCGATGAATGCCGAGGAGCAACGTCAGGAAGATCACATCGAGCTGATCGCGTCGGAGAACTACACCAGCAAACGCGTGATGGAAGCGCAAGGCAGCGGCCTGACCAACAAATACGCCGAAGGTTATCCGGGCAAGCGCTACTACGGTGGCTGCGAGCATGTGGATAAAGTCGAAGCGCTGGCCATCGAACGCGCCAAGCAACTGTTCGGCGCCGATTACGCCAACGTCCAGCCGCACTCCGGTTCTTCGGCCAACAGCGCCGTGTACCTGGCGCTGATCCAGCCGGGCGACACCATCCTCGGCATGAGCCTGGCCCACGGCGGGCACCTGACCCACGGCGCCAAGGTGTCGTCTTCGGGCAAGCTCTACAACGCCGTGCAGTACGGTATCAACACCGACACCGGGCTGATCGATTACGACGAAGTCGAGCGTCTGGCCGTTGAGTCCAAGCCGAAAATGATCGTCGCCGGTTTCTCCGCTTACTCGAAGACGCTGGACTTCCCGCGCTTCCGTCAGATCGCTGACAAGGTCGGTGCGCTGCTGTTTGTCGACATGGCCCACGTTGCCGGTCTGGTCGCCGCCGGTCTATACCCGAACCCGCTGCCGTACGCCGACGTGGTCACCACCACCACGCACAAAACCCTGCGCGGTCCACGTGGCGGCTTGATCCTGGCCAAGTCCAACGAAGAGATCGAGAAGAAGCTCAACGCTGCCGTGTTCCCTGGCGCCCAGGGCGGCCCGCTGATGCACGTCATCGCCGGTAAAGCCGTGTGCTTCAAGGAAGCGCTGGAGCCAGGCTTCAAGGCGTATCAGCAACAGGTGATCGACAACGCTCAGGCGATGGCCAGCGTGTTTATCAAGCGTGGCTACGATGTAGTGTCCGGCGGCACCGACAACCACTTGTTCCTGGTCAGCCTGATCCGTCAGGGCCTGACCGGCAAAGACGCCGACGCCGCCCTCGGCCGCGCGCACATCACCGTCAACAAGAACGCCGTGCCGAACGACCCGCAATCGCCGTTCGTGACCTCGGGCCTGCGCATCGGCACCCCGGCCGTCACAACTCGCGGCTTCAAGGTGACCCAGTGCGAAGTGTTGGCCGGCTGGATCTGCGACATCCTCGATAACCTCGGCGATGCCGATGTCGAGGCCAATGTTGCCCAGCAAGTGTCGGCCCTGTGCGCTGACTTCCCGGTTTACCGCTGAGCGTTCTGGAGTAAATGACTATGCAACGCTATTCGGGCTTCGGCCTCTTCAAACACTCCCTCAGCCACCACGAAAACTGGCAGCGCATGTGGCGCACGCCAACGCCGAAGAAGGTCTACGACGTGGTCATCGTCGGCGGCGGCGGGCACGGTCTGGCGACTGCCTACTATCTGGCCAAAGAGCACGGCATCACCAACGTCGCCGTGGTCGAAAAAGGCTGGCTGGGCGGCGGTAACACCGCGCGCAACACCACCATCGTTCGCTCCAACTACCTGTGGGACGAGTCGGCGCACCTCTACGAACACGCGATGAAATTGTGGGAAGGCCTGTCACAGGATCTCAACTACAACGTGATGTTCTCCCAGCGTGGCGTCTACAACCTGTGCCACACCCTGCAGGACATCCGTGATTCCGAGCGTCGGGTCAGCGCCAACCGCCTCAACGGCGTCGATGGCGAACTGCTCAACGCCAAGCAGGTCGCTGACGAGATTCCGTACCTCGACTGCTCGAAAAACACTCGCTACCCAGTGTTGGGCGCGACCGTTCAGCGTCGCGGCGGCGTTGCCCGTCACGATGCCGTGGCCTGGGGCTTTGCCCGTGCCGCTGACGCCCTCGGTGTCGACTTGATCCAGCAGACCGAAGTGATCGGCTTCCGCAAGGAAAACGGCGTGTGCATCGGTGTGGAAACCAACAAGGGCTTCATTGGCGCCAAGCGCGTCGGTGTGGTCACGGCCGGTAACTCCGGGCACATGGCCAAACTCGCCGGTTTCCGTCTGCCGATCGAATCCCACCCGCTGCAAGCGCTGGTGTCCGAGCCGATCAAGCCGATTATCGACAGCGTGATCATGTCCAACGCGGTGCACGGTTACATCAGCCAGTCTGACAAGGGCGATCTGGTGATCGGCGCCGGTATCGACGGCTACAACGGCTACGGCCAGCGCGGTTCGTATCCGGTGATCGAGCACACCATCCAGGCCATCGTCGAGATGTTCCCGGTGCTGTCGCGGGTACGCATGAACCGGCAGTGGGGCGGCATCGTCGACACCACGCCGGACGCTTGCCCGATCATTTCGAAAACCCCGGTCCCGAACATGTTCTTCAACTGCGGTTGGGGCACCGGCGGCTTCAAGGCCACACCTGGCTCGGGCAACGTGTTTGCCGCGAGTCTGGCCAAGGGTGAAATGCACCCGTTGGCCGCCCCGTTTTCCATCGACCGTTTCCACAACGGCGCACTCATCGACGAACACGGCGCTGCTGCCGTCGCCCACTAACAGGAGAAATCCCCATGTTGCATATCTTCTGTCCTCACTGCGGCGAACTGCGCTCCGAAGAGGAATTCCACGCATCCGGTCAGGCGCACATTCCGCGCCCGCTCGACCCTGGCGCCTGCACCGACGAGGAGTGGGGCGACTACATGTTCTTCCGCGATAACCCGCGCGGTCTGCACCACGAACTGTGGGATCACGTTGCCGGTTGCCGCCAGTACTTCAACGTCACCCGCGACACCGTGACCTACGAGATTCTCGAAACCTACAAGATCGGCACCAAGCCGCAATTCACCGACAAGGCTGATTCGGCGAAAACAGCCACGACGGCGCTGGGAGAGAAGGTATGAGCCAGACCAATCGCCTGTCCAACGGTGGACGGATCGACCGCAACAAAGTGCTGAGCTTCACCTTCAACGGTCAGAGCTACAAAGGCTTCGAGGGTGACTCGCTGGCCGCCGCACTGATCGCCAACGGCGTCGACATCATTGGCCGCAGCTTCAAGTATTCGCGTCCTCGCGGGATCTTCGCCGCCGGTGCCGAAGAGCCGAACGCGGTGCTGCAGATCGGTGCTACCGAAGCCACGCAGATTCCCAACGTGCGCGCCACGCAACAGGCGCTGTATCAAGGTCTGGTTGCGACCAGCACCAACGGCTGGCCGAGCGTCAACAACGACATGATGGGTATTCTCGGCAAGGTCGGCGGCAAGCTGATGCCGCCGGGTTTCTACTACAAAACCTTTATGTACCCGCAATCGTTCTGGATGACCTACGAGAAGTACATTCGTAAGGCTGCCGGTCTGGGCCGTTCGCCGACCGAGAACGATCCGGACACCTACGACTACATGAACCAGCACTGCGACGTGCTGATCGTCGGCGCTGGCCCGGCCGGTCTCGCCGCTGCCTTGGCCGCTGCGCGCAGCGGTGCCCGAGTGATTCTTGCCGATGAGCAGGAAGAGTTCGGCGGCAGCCTGCTCGACTCGCGCGAAAGCCTCGACGGCAAACCGGCGATGGACTGGGTCGCCAGCGTCATCACTGAACTGAAGAACACCCCGGACGTGCTGCTGTTGCCGCGCGCCACGGTCAACGGTTACCACGACCACAACTTTCTGACCATTCACGAACGCCTCACCGATCACCTCGGTGACCGTGCGCCAATCGGTCAGGTGCGTCAGCGTATTCACCGTGTCCGCGCCAAGCGTGTCGTGCTGGCGACCGGTGCTTGCGAACGTCCGCTGGTTTACGGCAACAACGACGTGCCGGGCAACATGCTTGCCGGTGCGGTGTCGACTTACGTGCGTCGCTACGGTGTGGCACCGGGCAAGAAGCTTGTCCTCAGCACCAACAACGATCACGCCTACCGCGTTGCTCTGGATTGGCTCGACGCCAGTCTGCAAGTGGTGGCCATCGCCGATGCGCGCAGCAATCCGCGTGGTGCGCTGGTAGAAGAAGCGCGCGCCAAAGGCATCCGCATCCTCACCGGCAGCGCCGTGATCGAAGCCCGTGGCAGCAAGCGCGTCACCGCTGCTCGTATTGCCGCGATCGATGTCAAAGCGCACGCCGTGACCAGCCCGGGCGAATGGCTCGACTGCGATGTGATCGCCAGTTCCGGCGGTTACAGCCCGGTCGTTCACTTGGCCTCGCACCTCGGTGGCAAGCCGACCTGGCGTGAAGACATCCTCGGTTTCGTACCGGGCGAAGCACCGCAGAAGCGCGTGTGCGTTGGTGGCATCAACGGCGTGTACGGTCTCGGCGATTCGCTGGCTGACGGTTTTGAAGGTGGCGTGCGCGCTGCCGCTGAAGCCGGTTTCCAGACCGTCGAAGGCGTGCTGCCAAAAGCCCTGAGTCGTCTCGAAGAGCCGACGCTGGCGCTGTTCCAGGTGCCGCATGAAAAGAACACCGCACGGGCGCCGAAGCAATTCGTCGACCTGCAAAACGACGTGACCGCCGCCGCCATCGAACTGGCAACCCGCGAAGGTTTCGAGTCGGTCGAGCACGTTAAACGCTACACCGCACTGGGCTTCGGCACTGATCAGGGCAAGCTCGGCAACGTCAACGGTCTGGCCATCGCGGCCCGCTCGCTGAACGTGACCATCCCGCAGATGGGCACCACCATGTTCCGTCCGAACTACACGCCGGTGACTTTCGGCGCCGTGGCCGGTCGTCATTGCGGGCACATCTTCGAACCGGTTCGTCACACCGCGCTGCATGCCTGGCATGTGAAGAACGGTGCCGAGTTTGAAGACGTCGGGCAGTGGAAGCGTCCATGGTACTTCCCGAAAAACGGTGAAGACCTGCATGCCGCCGTGAAGCGCGAATGCAAAGCCGTGCGCGACAGCGTCGGTCTGCTCGACGCCTCGACCCTCGGCAAGATCGACATTCAAGGCCCGGATGCCCGCGAGTTCCTCAACCGCGTGTACACCAACGCCTGGACCAAACTCGACGTGGGCAAGGCTCGCTACGGTTTGATGTGCAAAGAAGACGGCATGGTCTTCGACGACGGTGTGACGGCGTGCCTCGCCGACAACCATTTCGTCATGACCACCACCACCGGCGGCGCGGCGCGCGTGCTGCAGTGGCTGGAGCTGTACCACCAGACCGAATGGCCGGACATGAAGGTTTACTTCACCTCCGTCACCGACCACTGGGCGACCATGACCCTGTCCGGGCCGAACAGCAGCAAGCTGCTCAGCGCCGTGACCGACATTGATCTGAGCAACGAAGCCTTCCCGTTCATGACCTGGAAAGAAGGTCTGGTCGGCGGCGTGCCGGCGCGGGTGTTCCGCATCTCGTTCACCGGTGAGCTGTCGTACGAAGTCAACGTCCAGGCCGACTATGCGATGGGCGTGCTGGAGAAAATCGTCGAGGCCGGCAAGCAGTACAACCTGACTCCGTACGGCACTGAAACCATGCACGTCCTGCGTGCCGAGAAGGGCTTCATCATTGTCGGTCAGGACACGGACGGCTCGATGACCCCGGACGATTTGAATATGGGCTGGTGTGTCGGTCGCACCAAACCGTTCTCGTGGATCGGCCAGCGTGGGATGAACCGTGAAGACTGTGTGAAGGATCAGCGTAAGCAGTTGGTCGGTCTGAAGCCGATCGATCCGAACGTGTGGCTGCCGGAAGGTGCGCAACTGGTGTTCAACACCAAGCAGGCGATCCCGATGACCATGGTCGGTCACGTGACCTCCAGTTACGCGCACAACTCCCTCGGTTATTCGTTTGCCATGGGTGTGGTCAAGGGCGGTCTGAAGCGCATGGGTGAGCGGGTGTTTGCACCGCTGGCCGATGGCAGCGTGATTGAGGCGGAGATTGTTTCTTCGGTGTTCTTCGATCCGAAGGGTGATCGCCAGAACATCTGACAGCTTCGAGCTCTGTGGGGGGGCGGATATCGCCTTCGCGAGCAAGCTCGCTCCCACAGGTTCTGGGTTGTTAATGGGATTTGTGTCAGGCATCAGTCCCGTGTGGGAGCGAGCTTGCTCGCGAAGGCGGAGTCACAGCCACCACAAGGGCCGGAACCAACAGAATTGATAAAGGTGCTTTATGACCACAGCCAATGTTTACCAACAACGCCCGACCACCGGCGCCAAGGCCGAGTCGTCGCTGCACCATGCCGACCTCGCCAGCCTGGTCGGCAAGGGCCGCAAGAACGCCGGCGTGATCGTGCGGGAAAAGAAACTCCTCGGTCACCTGACCATTCGTGGCGATGGCCACGATGCCGCGTTCGCCGCCGGTGTGCACAAGGCCCTGGGTATCGAACTGCCCGGCGCTCTGAGCGTGATCGTCAAAGGTGAAACCAGCCTGCAATGGATGGGCCCGGACGAGTGGCTGCTGATCGTGCCAAGCGGTGAGGAATTCGCCGCCGAACAGAAACTGCGTGAAGCCCTGGGCGATCTGCACATCGCGATCGTCAATGTCAGCGGCGGCCAGCAAGTGCTCGAACTGAGCGGGCCGAACGTGCGTCAGGTGCTGATGAAGTCCACCAGCTACGACGTGCACCCGAACAATTTCCCGGTGGGTAAAGCGGTCGGCACGGTGTTTGCCAAGTCGCAGTTGATGATTCGCCACACGGCCGAAGACACCTGGGAATTGCTGATTCGTCGCAGTTTTTCGGATTACTGGTGGTTGTGGTTGCAGGATGCTTCGGCTGAGTACGGGTTGAGCGTTCAGGCCTGAAAGATCAAAAGCCACCCCCTCACCCCAGCCCTCTCCCCCAGGGGGGAGAGGGGGAAGGGAGCAGATTTGTAGAGTTTTCGAGCCTGAGTTCGCCGCGATATTTCAGGTCGGCGTGGCTCGAAACAACACCTCACCCTAGCCCTCTCCCTCTGGGAGAGGGCTAGGGTGAGGGAAAAACCTGACACCCCGCACAAAGAACAGGAGTCACCGCACCATGAGCCGCGCCCCAGACACATGGATTCTGACCGCCGACTGCCCCAGCGTCCTCGGCACGGTGGACGCGGTCACGCGTTTTCTGTTCGAGCAGGGCTGCTACGTCACCGAGCACCACTCGTTCGATGACCGCCTCTCCGGGCGTTTCTTCATTCGCGTGGAATTCCGTCAGCCTGACGGTTTCGACGAGCAATCCTTCCGCGCCGGTTTAGCCGAACGTGGTCAGGCCTTCGGCATGGTCTTCGAATTGACCGCGCCGAACTACCGGCCGAAAGTGGTGATCATGGTCTCCAAGGCCGATCACTGCCTCAACGACTTGCTCTACCGCCAGCGCATCGGCCAGTTGTCGATGGATGTGGCGGCGGTGGTGTCCAACCATCCGGATCTCAAGCCATTGGCCGACTGGCACCAGATTCCCTACTACCATTTCCCCCTCGACCCCAACGACAAACCGTCGCAGGAACGTCAGGTGTGGCAGGTGATCGAAGAGTCCGGCGCTGAACTGGTGATCCTCGCCCGCTACATGCAGGTGCTGTCGCCGGAGCTGTGCCGCAAGCTCGATGGCAAGGCGATCAACATTCACCACTCGCTGCTGCCGGGTTTCAAGGGCGCCAAGCCGTATCACCAGGCGTACAACAAGGGCGTGAAACTGGTGGGCGCGACGGCGCATTACATCAATAACGACCTCGATGAAGGGCCGATCATTGCTCAAGGCGTCGAGGCGGTGGATCACAGTCATTACCCTGAGGATCTGATTGCCAAGGGGCGGGATATTGAAGGCCTGACACTGGCCCGTGCTGTTGGATATCACATCGAAAGAAGGGTTTTCCTCAACGCCAATCGCACGGTCGTTCTTTAGATCGCTTTCGCGAGCAAGCTCGCTCCCACATTGGAACGCATACCCCTGTGAGAGCGAGCTTGCTCGCGAAGAGGCCATAACAGGCAACACATAAACAGCATCTGTACCCGAGCACTTAACGCGCTGCCTGCCTGGGCAACGCGGTTCCATAAAAACAACAGCGAGGTGAAAGCATGTCTGGCAATCGTGGTGTGGTGTATCTCGGCGCTGGCAAGGTCGAAGTACAGAAAATCGACTATCCGAAAATGCAGGACCCGCGCGGTCGCAAGATCGAGCACGGGGTCATTCTCAAAGTGGTTTCCACCAACATCTGCGGCTCCGACCAACACATGGTGCGCGGCCGTACCACGGCGCAAACCGGTCTGGTGCTGGGGCACGAGATCACCGGCGAGGTGATCGAAAAAGGCTCCGACGTCGAAAACCTGAAAATCGGTGACCTGGTCTCCGTACCGTTCAACGTCGCTTGCGGGCGCTGCCGTTCCTGCAAAGAGCAACACACAGGCGTCTGCCTGACCGTCAACCCCGCCCGTGCTGGCGGTGCTTACGGTTATGTCGACATGGGCGACTGGACCGGTGGCCAGGCCGAATACGTGCTGGTGCCATACGCCGACTTCAACCTGCTGAAATTGCCGGACCGCGACAAGGCCATGGAGAAAATCCGCGACCTGACCTGCCTCTCCGACATCCTCCCTACCGGTTACCACGGCGCCGTCACTGCCGGCGTTGGCCCAGGCAGCACCGTTTACATTGCCGGCGCCGGCCCGGTCGGTCTGGCCGCAGCCGCTTCCGCGCGTCTGCTCGGTGCGGCGGTGGTGATCGTCGGCGACGTCAACACCATCCGCCTGGCCCACGCCAAGGCGCAGGGTTTTGAAATCGTCGACCTGTCCAAGGACACGCCGCTGCACGAACAGATCGCCGCACTGCTGGGCGAACCGGAAGTGGATTGTGCAGTGGACTGCGTTGGTTTCGAAGCTCGCGGCCATGGCCACGACGGGGTCAAAGCCGAAGCGCCGGCCACCGTGCTCAACTCGCTGATGGGTGTGGTGCGCGTGGCCGGCAAGATCGGTATCCCGGGTCTGTACGTGACCGAAGATCCGGGTGCTGTCGATGCCGCTGCGAAAATGGGCAGCCTGAGCATTCGCTTCGGCCTGGGCTGGGCCAAGTCGCACAGCTTCCACACCGGCCAGACCCCAGTGATGAAGTACAACCGCCAACTGATGCAGGCGATCATGTGGGATCGCATCAACATTGCTGAAGTGGTAGGCGTGCAGGTGATCAGCCTCGATCAGGCGCCGGAAGGGTATGGCGAGTTCGATGCGGGCGTGCCGAAGAAGTTTGTGATTGATCCGCATAAGTTGTTTAGTGCGGCGTAAGGCTTAAGCGCAATACAAAACGGCGACCTCAGAGTCGCCGTTTTTTTTGTTTATGGTTCATTCAGGGCGGACTTGCTCGGCTTGCAGTCCTTTTTGCCCCTTTCCTTCAACAAAGGAAACTTTTTGTCCTTCTTTTAAGGATTTGAATCCATCGGATTCGATCGCCTTGAAATGAACGAAGAGGTCATCACCGCCACCGTCCGGTGTAATAAAACCAAAGCCTTTATCGTCGTTAAACCATTTAACCGATCCGTTTTTTCTTGGTTTTCCGCCTGATTCTTGTGTCATGTCCTTGCTTCCTGTCTATTTATGAAGAACTTCATTTCACACATGTTGCCGTATTGATTTTCCAGCCTGTCAGTCGTCTTCGATTTGAATGTTTACCGCGTAGTTTTTTCCGTTATCACCGCGCTTAAGGTCATAAGTAACCTTCTGCCCCGCTTTGATGTATTTGATGATCGGATCGTCCGGGCTGATGCAAAAGATGATCGGCGGGACATCTGATTCGAGCAGTTGATCGCGCGGACTGAGTTGCTTCTCCATCACCGTATCTCCCGTTGAATGACCGTTAATTGCACCTCGCTTTCTTCGAACAATTGACACACCAGCAGCCTATTCCAGCCCGGATCGCTAGACACCTGTCAGATCTGACAGGTGTCTAGTTCTTTTTGAAATATTGATTTTCACGACAAGCAATTAACGACCTAAAAAGATCTCAGCCCTCGGGTTGTTTCGCGGATTTGAAGTCTTGCGGGGAGGTCAGCCTCGATCAGGCGTTGGAAGGTATGGCGAGTTCGATACGGGTGTGCCGAAGAAGTTTGTGATTTGATCCGCATAAGTTGTTTAGTGCGGCGTAATGCTTGAGCGCAATACAAAACGGCGGCCTCAGGTTCGTCGTTTTTTGTTGAAATCCAAGGTAAAAAGCTACCCTCATCGGAACGCCGCCCGCCCAGCCCTCTCCCTAAGGGAGAGGGGGAAAGGGAGCAGATTTGCGTTGTTATCGGGCCCGAGTTCGGCTCGGTAATTCAGGTCGATGAAACTCGAGAGAACACCACGGTCAGTCCCCTCTCCCTCTGGGAGAGGGCTAGGGTGAGGGGCTTTACAAGGCCGCCAACGTCCCTTGATACAGCACCGGCCCTGTCGGCTGCCCGGTCGGCGAACCACCTTTCGGCTCCAGACTCACTGCCAGCGCAATCGGTTTACCGATCAACGCTTTCTGCACCTCGCTCAGCTCAACCTTGCCTTTGCCTCCCGCCGGAATGACCCCGAGGGAAATCGGTTTGCCATCCGCCGGAATCGCCCACAGTTCCAGACTACGATCCGCATCAACCGCCGCCAGCGTCAGCGGCTCAACTTGCAGATAATCCGCATGCGCTTCGACCTTCAGCGCCGGTTGCGCATCGGCGGTCAGCAGGGTGGCGCGGTAGCGGGCGTCGTCGCGGTTGTACAGCGAGCCGAGGAACACCAGCACGGCAATGGAGCAGATCGCAGCGGTGAGTCGCAGCCAGTTCCAGAATGGCCGTTTTTCAGGCACATGCAGAACCTGTGGTTCGATGCGCGAGGTGATGCCGTGCCACACTCGGTCGGGCACCGGATGTTCCGGCAGCGCTTCGGTGAGAGTGGCGAGGCTTTCCTGCCATTGCGCCAGTTCAGCCCTTAATGCCGCGTCATCCAGTAGCAACTGTTCAAAGCGCCGCCGCGCAGGTGCAGACATCAGGCCGATGGCGTAATCGGCAGCGAGGGCGCGGCGCAGGGCAGGGGTCTGGTAGTTCATGATTCAAGGCACCGGCGCAGGCGTTCCATGCCACGGCGAATCCACGATTTGACTGTCCCCAGTGGCGTGGCGAGATGTTCGGCGAGTTCCGTGCACGACAGTCCTTGAAAGTAGGCCACGGTGATTGACTGGCGCTGCATGCTTTCGAGGGTTTCGAGGCATCGGTTCAGCGCGTTGGCCTCGCGGGCGCTGTTCAGTTGCTCGTGAGCCGAGGGGCTTTCGTCCGGCAGTGTGTCCTGTTCCAGATCAGTCAGTGGCCTTTCGCGATGTTTGCGCAACTGATCGATGGCCTGATTACGGGTGATGTTGATCATCCAGGTCAGCGGCGCCGACAGATGCGCTTCGTAGCGCGAGGCGTTGTTCCAGATGCGCACGAAGCTTTCCTGCAGCACTTCCTCGGCCAGATCGGTGCGGCGCATAAACCGCAGGGCGACACCATGCAGACGCGGGCCGACGCTGCGGTACAGCGTTTCGAAGGCGCGACGATCGCCCAGTGCACACTGGGCCAACAGCTGGCGCAACTGATCGGTGTCGGCGATGGAAATGACGACTCTCCAGGCAAAGGTAGAGCGACGAGGGCTGGGCTCGGACTGTTCACAGGCTAGTTCAGTGATAGCGGTTGTGCCATTCATCGCGAAGGTGTCCGGGATTTCACGTTTTATATACGCAGGCCGGACGAAAATGGATGCGCCGCGCCGGAACATGCCGGCGGATACCCGGTCAAACCGGCAGTTTCACAGCCCGTGCAACGGGTGGTTTTCACAGCGCAAGAGGATGTCTGAATGAAGATTTCACGCGGTATTGCCTTGGCTTCACTGATGACCCTTGCGGCCAGCCCGGTGTTCGCCGGTTTCAGTCTGGACGACGTGACCAAGGCGGCTTCGAGCATGCAGGGCGGCAATGCTGCCACCGCCGCGGCGCCGACCTCGGAAACCGCCGGTCTGCTGCAAGCCGTCACCGGTCTGGGGGTTACCCCTCAACAAGCCGTCGGCGGCACCAGCGCCATGCTTGGCCTGGCCAAGAACCAGTTGAGCAGCACTGATTATTCACAGTTGGCCAAAGAAGTACCGGGCATCGACAAGCTGTCGGGCGGTGGCGGTAACCTGGCGGCGCTGAGCGGCTTGTTGGGCTCGTCGGGCAAGTCAGCCGGGCTCGAAAACGCGCTGGGCAACGTCAAGGACACCAATGACCTGAACAATGCCTTCGGCGCGCTGGGCATGGACAGTGGCATGGTCGGCCAGTTTGCCCCGGTGCTGCTCAAGTACTTGGGTGATCAGGGCGTCGGCGGCCCGCTGCTGCAAAGCCTCGGCAGCATCTGGGGCGCCGGCACCGGTAGCTGATTCAGCCGCGTTCGCCGCGCAGTTCGGCGATGCGCTGATCCTTCTCGTTCCAGAGCTGGTTGACCCAGCTCTGGACCGTTTGACGAAACGCCGGATTATTCTCGTAATCACCCTGCCACAGCGCCGGGTCGAGTTCGCGGGTCTTGATATCGATGATCACGCGCGGCACGTTGCCGCTGATCAAATCCCAGAAACCCGGGATGTTCGCCTGTGGATAAACCACGGTGACGTCGAGAATCGCATCCAGTTGTTCACCCATCGCCGCCAACACAAATGCCACGCCGCCAGCCTTGGGCTTGAGCAAGTGCTTGAACGGTGATTGCTGCTGTGCGCTTTTCGCGGCGGTGTAGCGGGTGCCTTCCAGATAATTCACCACGGTCACTGGCTGACGCTTGAACAGCTCGCAGGCCTGTTTGGTGATTTCCAGATCCTTGCCGGCCAGCTCCGGATGTTTTGCCAGAAATGCCTTGGTGTAGCGTTTCATGAAGGGGTAATCCAGCGCCCACCACGCCAGTCCGAGAAACGGCACCCAGATCAGTTCTTTCTTGAGGAAGAATTTGAAGAACGGCGTGCGGCGGTTGAGGGTCTGGATCAGCGCCGGAATGTCGACCCACGACTGGTGGTTACTGACCACCAGATACGAAGTGTCACTGCGCAAGTCTTCGCCACCGCGAATGTCCCACTGAGTGGGGATGCACAGGCGGAAAATCAGCTTGTCGATCTCGGCCCAGGTCTCAGCGATCCACATCACCGCCCACGAGGCGTAATCGCGCCAGCGGCCTGGTGCGATCAGTTTGAGCAGAGCAAATACCAGCAACGGCCCGATCAGGATCAGGGTGTTGAGCAACAGCAGCAGGGTGACGAAACAGCCGGTGAGCAGGCGGCGCATAAGCAACTCTTTGCAAACGGATGGGCGCGCCATGATAAGCAGCTTCGCGCGGCAGGCCAAATCGGTGGTGACGAATGTTTCACTTTAGTCGCGTTAACCTGATCGTTCCCACGCTCTGCGTGGTAACGCCGCCCGGGACGCTCCGCGTCCCTGTGACGCAGAGCGTCACTGGATGCATGCCCACGCAGAGCGTGGGAACGATCAAGCGCGCAACGGTCTAAAATCCCGTTGCCCAACCTCTCAAGGAAGCCCCTTACGTGAAATCCCTCCTTGCACTGTTTGCCCTCGTCGCCCTGCCGGTCATGGCCGCCGAGCCGACCCTGTACGGGCGCTATGAATACATCGCGCTGCCGGAAATCGGCGGTGAAGTGCTCAAGGCCAAGATGGACACCGGCGCACTGACCGCCTCGCTGTCGGCCAAGGACATCGAAACCTTTACCCGCGATGGCGATGAATGGGTGCGTTTCCGCCTCGGCACCAAGGACGCCAGCAACAAGGTCTACGAACACAAGGTCGCGCGGATCAGCAAGATCAAGAGCCGCTCGGATGAAGAGGATGAGGGCGAAAGCACCGAAGTCGCCAAACGTCCGGTGGTCGATCTGGAGCTGTGCCTGGGCAACGTCAAGCGTACCGTCGAGGTCAACCTGACCGATCGCAGCAACTTCAATTATCCGCTGCTGATCGGTGCCAAGGCCTTGCGCGAGTTCGGCGCGGCGGTGAACCCGGCGCGGCGCTTCACCGCCGACAAGCCGGACTGCTGAACCAAGTGGTCTCATTGACGTAACGTCAGGCTTGGGGCACCGTTCGCGCACCTAACCCACGGGCTCGGACGCCATGCCTCATATCCTGATTGTCGAAGACGAAGCGGCGATTGCCGACACGCTGATTTTTGCCTTGCAGGGCGAGGGCTTCACCACCACGTGGCTGAGCCTCGGCGCGGCGGCGCTGGAGCATCAGCGGCAGACGCCTGCCGATCTGATCATCCTCGACATCGGCCTGCCGGACATCAGCGGTTTCGAGACCTGCAAGCAGTTGCGGCGCTTCAGCGACGTGCCGGTGCTGTTCCTCAGCGCCCGCGATGCCGAGATTGATCGCGTGGTCGGGCTGGAGATCGGCGCCGACGACTACGTGGTCAAGCCGTTCAGCCCGCGTGAAGTCGCGGCGCGAGTGAAGGCCATCCTTAAACGCATGGCGCCGCGTGCAGTCATTGAAGCCTCGTCGACACTGTTTCGTATCGATCTGGAACGGATTCAGATCATTTATCGCGGCCAGACGTTAAGCCTGACCCGCCACGAATTCCGCCTGCTGCAATGCCTGCTCGAACAACCCGAGCGGGTGTTCAGTCGTGAGCAATTGCTTGATGCGCTGGGCGTCGCTGCCGACGCCGGCTACGAGCGCAGCATCGACAGTCATATCAAAAGCGTGCGCGCCAAACTGCGTCTGGTGCGGGCCGACGCCGAGCCGATCCAGACCCATCGCGGCCTCGGTTACAGCTACAGCCCGGGGCACAGCTGATGTCGCTGGGGCTGCGGATCTTTCTGGTGTATGTGCTGTTTGTCGGCCTCACCGGGTACTTTGTGCTCAACACGGTGATGGAAGAAATCCGCCCCGGCGTGCGCCAGTCCACCGAAGAAACCCTGGTCGATACCGCCAACCTGATGGCGGAAATCCTCCGTGATGATTTCAAGGCCGGCACCCTTAGCGAGAACCGCTGGCCCGAGTTGCTGCGCGCCTATGGCGAGCGCCAGCCGCAAGCAACGATCTGGGGCTTGCCGAAAAACCAGGTCAACCACCGTATCTACGTCACCGACGCGAAAGGCATCGTCGTGCTCGATTCCAGTGGTGTCGCGGTCGGTCAGGATTACTCGCGCTGGAACGATGTCTACCTGACCCTGCGTGGCGAGTACGGTGCGCGTTCGAGCCGCAGTGATCCGGATGACGCCAGCTCGTCGGTGATGCACGTCGGCGCGCCAATTCGCGATAACGGCAAGATCATCGGCGTAGTCACCGTGGCCAAGCCCAACAGCTCATTGCAGCCCTATGTTGATCGCACCGAGCGGCGCTTGCTGTTTTACGGCGCCGGGTTGATCGGCCTCGGTCTGCTGTTTGGTGCTTTGTTGTCGTGGTGGCTGAGCCGTGCGCTGCACCGTCTGACCGGTTATGCCCAGGCGGTGAGCGAAGGCCGGCGGGTGGAAGTGCCGCATTACCGTGGCGGTGAACTGGAACAACTGGCTACCGCCGTGGAACAGATGCGCACGCAACTGGAAGGCAAGGCCTACGTCGAGCGTTATGTGCACACGCTGACCCATGAACTGAAAAGTCCGCTGGCGGCGATTCGCGGTGCGGCGGAGTTGCTGCAAGGCGACATGGCGCCGGTTCAGCGTTTGCGGTTTGTCGGCAACATCGACAGCGAAAGTGCGCGGATGCAGCAGTTGATCGAACGGTTGCTCAATCTGGCGCAGGTGGAACAACGTCAGGGCCTTGAAGAGCGGGTCGCCGTGCCGTTGGCCGTGTTGGTCGATGAGTTGCTGCAAGGGCAGGCGGCGCGGATTGAAGGTAAGCAGTTGCGCATCCAACAGACGATTGCCGCGGATCTGCTGTTGATTGGCGAGCCGTTTCTGTTGCGTCAGGCGTTGGGCAATCTGCTGGAAAACGCACTGGATTTCACCCCGGTTGAGGGGCTGCTGCGGTTCAGTGCCGAGCGGGTTGGCGAGCAAATCGAATGTCGATTGTTCAATGAGACGGCGCCGATTCCCGATTACGCTTTGCCGCGGTTGACCGAGCGTTTTTACTCATTGCCGCGCCCGGACAGTGGGCGCAAAAGCACGGGGTTGGGGCTTAACTTCGTTGAAGAAGTGATCAAGTTGCATGGTGGGGCGATGCAGATTCGCAATGTCGAAAACGGGGTTGAAGTGACATTGCGCTTGCCTTGATACCGAGTCGTTGCCTTCGCGAGCAGGCTCGCTCCCACAGGGGATTTGTGAACGACACAGAACCAATGTGGGAGCGAGCCTGCTCGCGAAGGGGCCGGTGAAGTCTCCACACAATCTCCACATTCCCCCCACAAAACCCCCACACCCACTCAGCAGACTCTCCCCATCCAAACAGGGAGAGTCCCATGAACAAGAATCTGACGATAAAGCTCGGCGCCATCGCTCTGCTGATCCTGCTGTTATTGATCCCGCTGCTGATGATCGACGGCGTCATCGACGAGCGCCAACAGCTGCGTGACGGTGTGCTCGAAGACATTGCCCGCAGCTCCAGCTACAGCCAGCAACTGAGCGGCCCGGTGATGGTGGTGCCGTATCGCAAAGTGATTCACAACTGGAAAACCAACGATAAAACCAACCAGCGTTACGACGAACCGAGCGAAGAACGCGGTCGTTTGTACTTCCTGCCGGAGCGTTTCGAACTCGACGGCCAGGTGCAAACCGAACTGCGTGCACGAGGCATTTATGAAGCGCGGTTGTTCCACGCCGATAACCGTATCAACGGCCATTTCTCATTGCCGGCGCAATTGGGCATCAAGGAAGACTTCAGCGACTACCAGTTCGATGCACCGTTTCTCGCGGTCGGTATCAGCGATATTCGCGGTATCGAAAATGCGCTGAAACTCGAGCTCGATGGACAGCGCCTCAATTTCGTTCCAGGTACGCAAGTCGGTTGGCTCGGTGAAGGTGTGCGGGTCACGCTGCCGTTGCTCGACACCAGTAAAACCACGGAACTGAGCTTCGGCTTCGACCTGCGTCTGCAAGGCACCGGTTCATTGCAGGTGCTGCCGGTGGGCAAGAGCAGCAGCGTCAGCCTCACCGCCAACTGGCCGCATCCAAGCTTTGTCGGCAACTTCCTGCCGGGCAAACGTGAAATCAATGATCAAGGTTTCAGCGCCGATTGGCAGACCACGTTTTTCTCCACCAACCTGCAAGACGCCATGAGCCGTTGCGTGAGCAGCAATGATTGCGAGGCGTTCAACGGTCGCAGCTTCGGTGTGAGCTTTATCGATCCGGTGGATCAATATCTGAAGAGTGACCGGGCGATCAAATATGCGCTGCTGTTCATTGTCCTGACGTTCGCTGGTTTCTTCCTGTTCGAAGTGCTCAAGAGTCTGGCCGTGCACCCGGTGCAATACGCGTTG
This sequence comes from Pseudomonas sp. 29, assembly GCF_002754355.1. Classification (NCBI taxonomy): domain Bacteria; kingdom Pseudomonadati; phylum Pseudomonadota; class Gammaproteobacteria; order Pseudomonadales; family Pseudomonadaceae; genus Pseudomonas; species Pseudomonas sp. 29. The sequence continues at coordinate 2,319,996 of NZ_PEEY01000001.1, read as the reverse complement.
GTCGGTGTGGCGCTGGCGTTCTTTTATCTGTTGTTGCTGTCGTTGTCGGAACACATCGGCTTCGCCCTGGCGTATCTGTTGTCGGCCAGTGCTTGTGTGGTGTTGATCGGGTTTTATGTCTGCCATGTGCTACGCAGTGTGCGTCACGGTTTGAGCTTTTCGGCGGGGCTGGCGGCGTTGTATGGCCTGCTTTATGGCTTGCTGAGTGCCGAGGATTACGCGTTGTTGATGGGCTCGTTGTTGCTGTTCGGTCTGCTCGGTGTGTTCATGGTGCTAACGCGCAAACTGGATTGGTACGGGATTGGGCAGAAGCCGGGCAAGCCGTTGGAGTTTGATGTGGGGGCGATGCAATGAGCCGGGTGGGATTACGTGAAGATCAGCGAGAGGCGGAGGTTTTGGTGACGCTGATTTTTGCAGCGCTACCATCGGAACCGAGGTGGTTCATTCGCGAGCAAGCTCGCTCCCACATTGGATTTATGTCGTTGCATCCATGGCATGAACAACACAATACAACTGTGGGAGCGAGCTTGCTCGCGAAGAGGCCGGAACAAGCGCCGCCGATTTAAGGCTTGGGCATCGTGGCGATCATGGAAGGTCGCTGACTCACTTCAAAGAACCAGTTGGCCAATTGCGGGTTGGCATCACGCCAGCCCAGGTCCGGGAAGCGCAGGTCGAGGTAACCCAGCGCACAGGCGACGCTGATCGCCGCCACATCAAAGTGGCTGGTCAGCTCGGCAATCGCGTCGCGCTCCAACACTGCGAGGGCGCGGCGGATCTTGTCGCGCTGAGCCTCGAGCCATTCGTCCCAATGCTTTTCCGGCGCGCGCAGGACCATTTCATAACGCACCATCACCGACGCATCCATGATCCCGTCGGCCATCGAGGCCAGGGTCAGACGCCGCCAGCGGGCCGCGCCTTCGCGCGGGATCAGCGGATTGCCGACGTGTTGTTGATCGAGGTATTCGAGGATCACACGGCTGTCATGGATGACGTTGCCATCGGCCAGGCGCAGGGCGGGGATCTTGCCCAGCGGGTTGTCGACATTGAGCTCAGCGCTCGGGCTGACCGGGCTGAGCACGCAGTCTTGCAGCGCGACGCGATCCTGCTGGCCGGTTTCGTGCAGCAACACCATCACTTTGCGCACGAACGGGGAGAGCGTGTTGTGGTACAGGGTCATGCTGGGGGCGGACATTGGTAAACCTCGGTGATCGTCGAAGAGCAGGAGGTTAGCCTAGCCAGATGCGGCGAGGCTGGCGAGGAATTGATGGTGTAATTACTGCCGCCTTCGCGAGCAAGCTCGCTCCCACAGGGGAACGCATTTCAAATGTGGGAGCGAGCTTGCTCGCGAAGGGGCCATCCCAGGCAACACAGATTTCACCCGCGCAGCAACAATCCCCTGATCGCCAGAAATGCCGGCACACCCAGCCCAACCCAGCTCAACGCATCCCAAATCCCATCCCCAAGCAGCGCCGCAAACAACCCCGCCGCACTGAGCAACGCAATCACGATCGGCGTGCTGAACACCTTCCAGAAACTCGACTGACGCGGCTTCATGCGGAGGCCTCCGCCGTTTCCAGCACAGGCCTGGCCGCTCTGCGCCGAACCACCCACAAATACACGCCACTGCCGAGCACAATGATCGTCAGCACATCCAGAGTGGCCCAGAGGATTTTCATCGGCATGCCGCCATAGTCACCAAAGTGCAGCGGCTGCGACATGCCCATGGCGTCCATGTACCACGGCCGTTCGGCCACGGCGGTGACCTGCAGCGTGGTCGCATCGATCAGCACCGGCGTCAGCAGATGCGAGGTCAGGTGCGTGCCACCCTTCATGAACACCGAGTAATGGTGTTCGCTGGAAAAGCGTGTGCCGGGGAAGGCAATGAAATCCGGTTTCATCTCCGGCGCAACTTCAGCAGCGATATCGAGCAAACGCGTGGCCGGCGCCAGGTGGGTCAGCGGTGGCGCACCGCGGTACGGTTCGATCAGCGCAGTCAGTGCGTCATTGCGCCAGGCAGCGATCAGCAGGTCGGCGCAGGCGCTGATCACACCGGTCACGCCGACAACCAGCGCCCAGGTCAGGGTGACAACACCGATCAGGTTATGCAGGTCGAGCCAGCGCAGCCGTGTCGACTTGTCCTGACGCACCGTGCCGAACTTCAAACGGCGCATGAACGGCAGGTACAGCACCGTCCCGGATACGATGGCCACGACAAACAGCAGCCCCATGAACGCCAGCAGCAACTTGCCCGGCAGCCCGGCGAACATGTCGACATGCAGTCGCAGGATGAACAGCATCAAGCCGCCATTGGCCGAAGGCGTTTCCAGCGCTTCCCCGGTACGTGCGTCGAGCATGAAGGTGTGCGAGGAGTTCGGCTCGGTGCCGGCGGTTTTCGCCATGATCGTCAGTACGGCATTCGGCTCATCGTCATCGAAGCCGAAATACTGCACGACGTCATCGGGGCGATGCTTTTCGGCGGCCTCGACCAGTTGCGCCAGATTCAATCGAGGCGTATCGGCTGGCAGCTCGCGCACTTCGGGTGCGTCGCCGAGCAGGTGCTCGATCTCGTGATGAAAGATCAGCGGCAAACCGGTCAGTGCCAGCATCAGCAAAAACACGGTGCAGACCAGGCTGGTCCAGGTGTGGATGAACGACCAGCGACGAATTGTTTTACTTTTCATTTCATGACCTTCAAAAACACCAAAGCCGTCCACGAAGGACGGCCTGGTCACAGGGCCTGTTTCAGCTCAGACGCTTACCACTTGTAAGTGGCGCTGGCGACGACACTGCGTGTGTCGCCGTAGTAGCAGTAGAAGCTGTCGCAGGTGGAAATGTATTCCTTGTCGAACAGGTTGGTCGCGTTGACGGCCAGCGACGCGCCTTTGAGGCTGTTGTCCAGACGGCCGAGGTCGTAATGCACCGAAGCGTCGAACACGGTGTAGGCGTCAGCCTTGCCCAGCCAGGTGTTGGCCTTGTCGCCGTAGGTGTTGCCGGTGTAACGCACGCCACCGCCAATGCCGAAGCCGTCGAGCACGCCGGCGTGCCAGGTGTAGTCAGTCCACAGCGACGCTTGCTGGTTCGGCATCAGTTGCAGGCGATTGCCCTTGTCGACGCCATTTTGTACTTCCGATTTGGCCAGGGTGTAGGCAGCGATGACTTTCAGGTTGTCGGTGACGTCGGAAACCGCTTCCAGCTCCAGGCCTTTGACTTTCACTTCGCCGGTCTGGCTGGTGATCGACACGTTGTTGACGAAGGTGTTGACCGAAACGTTCTTCTGAGTGAGGTCGTATACGGCAGCGGTCAGCAGGGTTTTGCTGCCCGGTGGCTGGTACTTGATGCCCAGTTCCCACTGCTTGCCTTCGGTCGGTTTGAGCGAACCGGTCGAGGTGGCGTCGGCGCCCGTGGTCGGCTGGAAGGATTCGGCGTACGACAGGTACGGCACGAAACCGTTGTCGAAGACGTAGCTGAGCGCGGCGTTGCCGCTGAAGGCCTTGTCACGCTGGGTGTTGGTGGCATCGCCCTTGTTGATGAACTGGGTGCTGGTGTGCACCCAGTCTTCACGGCCACCGAGGGTCAGGCGCCACTGGTCGAGGGCCATCTGATCCTGGATGTACAGGCCGGTCTGGTAGGTCTTCTGGTCGTAATCGTAAAACGCGGTGGAGCGCGCTGGACGCACGATCGGCTGACCATAGATCGGCGTGATCACGTTGGTGGTCAGGCCGTCACCGAAGATCGAGGTGTAGTTGGTGTTGCTGCGCTGATGGTCCAGACCCAACAACAGAGTGTGGCGGATATCGCCAGTGGCGAAGTCGGCCTGGAAGTTGTTGTCCACGGCGAACTGGCTGATGTCTTCTTCGACGCTGGTGCTGGTGCGCCCGACGTTGCCTTGATCATCCACTTCGGTGAAAGGGTAGGAACCCGGCGTCAGCGACTGGAACGACAGGTCCGACTTGGTGTAGCGCAGGTTCTGCTTGAACTGCCAGACATCGTTCAGACGATGTTCGAAGGCGTAGCCCAGCGCGTAGTAGGTGCGATCGTAATATTCCCAGTCCGGATCACCCAGATTCTTGTGGTGGGAAATATCACCGAACGGTGACTTGATCTTGGTGCCCTGAATCGGCAGGAACTGACTGGTGATGCCGGTATCGTCGCGGGTGAACTGGCTCAGCAGGGTGAGCTTGGTGTCGTCGTCGATGTTCCAGGTCAGGCTCGGCGCGATGTTGTAGCGCTTGTTGTCGACGTGATCGACTTGCGTGCCGCTGTCGCGCACCACACCGCTGAGACCGTAGAGGAACTGGCCGGCGTCATCGATCTTGCCGGTGCTGGCGAAGTTGATCTGACGGTGATTGTCGCTGCCGTACTGCAGCTGGATTTCGTTGCTGGCTTCGGCGCTTGGGCGACGGCTGACCATGTCCAGCAAACCGCCCGGTGGGGTCTGACCGTACACCGACGACGCCGGGCCACGCAGCAGGGCGAGGCGGTCGAGGTTCCAGGTTTCCTGTTTCGGGTTGGCGTACACGCCTTTTGGCAGCGGCAGGCCGTCGAGGAACTGGGTCGGTTCGAAACCGCGCACACGCAACCAGTCGGCACGGGTGTCGCTGCCGTAGCTGCTGGCGGTGATACCCGGCATGTAGCGCACGGCGTCATCGAGGCTGTGCACGCTGCGGTCGTCCATTTGCTGGCGAGTCGCGACGGAGATCGAACGCGGCGCTTCGACCAGCGCGGTGTCGGTCTTGCTGCCGGCGGCGGTGCGGGTGGCGGTGTAGCCGTCGACCGGCCCCCAGGCGCTTTCGAAGTTTTCCACACCGATAACCGATGTTTCCGGCAGGGCCAACGTTCCTTCAGGTACCGCCACAAGGGTGTAGGTGCCGGTGCTGCTTTGTTCCAGTTGCAGACCGGTGCCACGCAGGGCCGCGCGCAAGGCACCGGCCGCGTCGTACTGGCCGTTGACCGGCGCCGAGGTCTTGCCCGCCGCCAGCGACGGATTCAGCGACAGCGCAATGCCGCCCTGGCTGGCGATCTGGTTCAGGGTGGTCGACAGTGGCGCCGCCGGCAGGTTGTAGGCGCGCACGCTGGACGCTTGTTCAGCGGCGAGCAACGGACTGCTGATCAGCGGCGCGCTGAGCGCGATGGCGACGGCCAGCAGACCGGGGCGCAATAAGGTGTCTAGCGAACGGGACATACGGCGGCTCCTGAATGGAAATATTTCTCAATTGCCTGTGTGCCGGATGAAAAGCAGAAAGTGATAGGGCAGGATGAAAATAATTTCGATTAACTGGAAACAGCCACATTTCTGCGGGCTTGATCGTTCCCACGCTCCGCGTGGGAATGCCTCAATGGACGCTCTGCGTCCGCTTCGGCAGGGACGCAGAGCGTCCCGAGCTGCATTCCCACGCAGAGCGTGGGAACGATCAGGTCAAAGGGAGGAGGGCTCGGCCTTAGCGACTGTGACCCAATACGGCGTATGCCGCTCGATCTGCACCGGCAGGGTCGGCAGCAATGCGCTCAGGGCCTTATCGGTGTCATGCAGCGGGAAGCTACCGGTAATCCGCAGGTCAGCCACGTCCGGTGCCACGCCCAGATACCCGCGACGATAACGCCCGAGCTCGTGCACCAAATCGCCCAACCGCGCGTTATCGACCACCAGCATGCCGCGCGTCCAGGCATCGGCGCCGGGGTTGAGCGCGACGATCGAACCCAATCCATCACGGCGCAGCAGCACTTGCTGGCCTTCATGGAGAATTTGCTCATCAGGGTTGGATTGCGGGTGCGCCGCGACCGCCGACTGCAACACACTCAGGCGCGTGCCTTGGTCTTCACGCTTGACCAGGAACCGCGTACCCAGCGCGCGCATGCTGCCTTCGCGGGTTTCGACGATAAAAGGGCGCGCATCGCCATGCCCGGTTTCGACAAGAATTTCGCCTTCCTGCAAGACGATCAACCGGCGCTTCTCATCGAACCGCACATCCACCGCACTGTGGGTGTTCAGATTCAGCACGGTGCCGTCAGCCAGACGCACAGTGCGCTGCTCACCGGTCGCGGTGCGTTGATCGGCGAGCCAGTAATCCAGCGGCAGAAAGCGTTCGCTGGCGAACAGCCCCACACCGACCAGCAGCACAACGCTGGCCAGCCCACTGCCGAGCTTGCGTACCCGTCGGCGAATGCCTTCGCGTGATTGCAGCAGTGCAGTGCGCGCCGGGCCTTTGGCGACGCTGAAACGCTGATCGAGCATGCCCAGTTGCCGCCATGCGCGGGCGTGCTCTTCATGGGCCGCATGCCATTTGGCGAATTCCTCACGCTCCAGCGGGCTGCTCGAATCGAGGGTCAGTTGCCAGGCAATCGCCGCGTCCAGCACATGCGCCGGCACCGGTCTGGAACTGGCCGGGCTCACGTCGGCTCTCCGTACAGCGCGATGTAGCACTGACGAATCCCCTGGGCCAGATACTGGCGCACGCGCGGCACCGAGACGCCGAGCTTGTCGGCGATCTCGGCATGGCTGAAGCCATCGAGGCGGTTATAAAGGAACGCGGCGCGGGCCTTGGTCGACAGTTTGCCGAGCAAGCGGTCGATGGCTTTGAGGTCTTCGAGGATCATTTGCTGTTCTTCCACCGACGGTTGTTCGCCTTCGGGGATCAGCATCAGTTCGGTGAGGTAGGCCTGTTCCAGCGCCGCGCGGCGGAAGTAGTCGAACAGCAAGCCTTTGGCGATCGCCACCAGAAAGGCGCGTGGCTCGCGCGGTGTCAGCATGTCGTCGCGACCGAGCAGGCGGACGAAGGTGTCCTGGCTCAGGTCTTCGGCACGTTGCGGGCAGGCCACATTGCGCCGCAGCCACGCCAGCAGCCAACCGCGATGGTCACGATACATCGCACCGACGAGCTCACTGTTAGGGCTTGGGACTGACGACACCGGACATCACCGATTGGGAAATATTAACTAACGCGAATTGTTCGCGATTGTGGCAGAGGTGGGAATGGTTAGCAATTGGCCACTGGTCAGGTGGGCGTTAAAGGCTGGCCCTCACCCTAGCCCTCTCCCGGAGGGAGAGGGGACCGATTGGGGGATATTGTCGCAATACACCGACGTGAAAGATTTCTGCTGAATCCATAATCGACTCGGTTTCTCAGGTCGATGGAAAACCCGAGACACCTCGGTAGGCTCCCTCTCCCTCGGGGAGAGGGCTGGGCGGGCGGCGTTCCGATGAGGGGCTTTTGATTTAAAACGAAGGCGTCTGCTGCCGCCGCTTCCACTGACTCAACCGCTGCTGCAAATTCAACGGACTATGAATCTGCTGACCCCGCGCCCGACTGAACAGAATCAACGCCAACTCTGCAGTGGCCAGCGCATCGGCACTCGCGTTATGCCGCTCGAACACCTCAAGCTTGAACCAGTCGATCCACTCATCCAGCCCGGCCTCACGAATGTTCGCTTGCGGGCACACTAGCGGTGCAATGTCGGCGACATCCAGGAACACCTGCTGCAACTTGTGCCCCAGATGTTCCTTCAGCGCACGCCCGAGCATGTGCTGATCAAACGGCGCATGAAACGCCAGCACCGGGCTGTCGCCGATAAATTCCAGGAGTTCCAGCAACGCCTCGACCGGCTCACTGCCCGCCGCAATCGCATTCGGCCCCAACCCGTGAATCAACACGCTGGGACTGAGCTTCAGCTCGCGACATTGCAGCGTGCGTTCGAACTGCTGACTGAAATCGATCGCGCCGTCCTCGATCACCACCGCGCCAATCGACAACACACGGTCCTTGTTCAGATTCAGCCCGGTGGTCTCCAGATCCAGCACCACCCAGCGTTGTTCGCGCAGTGTGCATTCGCTCAGCTCGGTAATCGTCGGCAGCTGCGCCAGACGCTGCTGAAAATCCACCGGCACCACCGCACTCGCCGGGCGCAGCCACGAGAACAGGCTCATAGCTGATACCGCAACATCAGGCTACTTTGCAGACGCTGAGCCTGGCGCAGGGATTCACGCAGGATGCGCCGGTCGAGGTGATTGAGGCTGTCCGGGTCGACGCGGTTGGAATAGGGCAGGTTCTCCCGCGTCTGCAATTGATGCTGCTGCATGCGCGTCTGCTGTATGAAGTGATAGGCCTCTTCATACGCCGCGCCATCCAGTCGCTCGATGACTTCTTTCTCGACCAACTGACGGAAGCGCTCGAGGGTATTGTTGGCGTCGATACCGTTAGCCAGCGCGAGCAATCGTGCGCCATCCACGAACGGCGTCAGCCCCTGCACCTTGAGGTCCAGCGTGGCTTTCTCGCCATTCTTGCGTGCCAGCACAAACTCACGGAAACGGCCCACCGGTGGACGATTGCGCAGGGCGTTCTCGGCCATCATGCGCTGGAACAAACGGTTGTCGCCGACCTGATCGAGAATGCCACGGCGCAATTGTTCGCAGCCTTTTTCATCGCCCCAGACCACGCGCAGATCGAAGTAAATACTCGAACCGAGCAGATTCTCCGGCGTTGCCTCACGAATAAACGCCGCGAAGCGCCGCGCCCATTCTGCCCGCGACAGACACAGCTCGGGATTGCCGGCCATGATGTTGCCCTTGCACAGAGTGAAACCGCACTGCGCCAGACTCTGGTTGATCTGCTGCGCAATCGGCAGCAGCTTGCCGCGAATCTCTGCTGCATGCGCAGCATCGCGGGCGTCGAACAGAATGCCGTTGTCCTGATCGGTGTGCAGCGTCTGCTCGCGACGGCCTTCGCTGCCGAAGCACAACCAACTGAATGGCACGCCGGGGTCGCCTTTTTCCGCGAGGGTCAGCTCGATCACCCGGCACACGGTGTGATCGTTTAGCAAGGTGATGATGTGGGTGATCTGCGTCGACGACGCGCCATGAGCGAGCATGCGCTCGACCAGTTGGCCGATCTCACCGCGCAGACCGACCAGCTGTTCGACGCGTTGGGCGCTGCGAATCGTCCGGGCTAGATGCACCAGGTCGACCCGTTGTAGCGAAAACAGATCACGCTCTGAGACCACGCCACACAAACGCTGATCCTTGACCAGACAGACATGCGCGATGTGCCGTTCGGTCATGGCAATCGCCGCATCGAACGCACTGTGATCCGGCGAAAGATAAAAGGGCGAAGGCGTCATGTGGCGCTCGATGGCCTCGCTGAAATCACCGACGCCCGCAGCCACGACATGACGCAGATCGCGCAGGGTGAAAATCCCCAGCGGGGCTTTGTGTTCATCTACCGCCACGATGCTGCCGACCTGTTGCTCGTGCATCAGCTTCACCGCTTCACGCAATGGCGTGTCGGGGCTGCAGGTCACCGGGTGACGCATCGCCAGTTCGCCCAGTCGGGTGTTCAGCGAATACTGGGTGCCAAGGGTTTCCACGGCTTTCTGCTGCACTTGCTGATTGACTTGATCGAGCAGACTGCTTACCCCGCGCAAGGCGAAATCGCGAAAGGCGTTGGAGAGGGCGAACAGTTTGATGAACGCCAGTTTGTTCAGTTGCAGGCAGAAAGTGTCTTCGCCCGCAAGGTGCTCGGTGCGCGTCGCGCGTTCGCCGAGCAATGCGGCCAGCGGAAAACATTCGCCGGTGGTGATTTCAAACGTGGTCTCGGTGCCGGGCTTGGTGATGTGCTGACGTTCGCCGACCACCCGACCTTGCTTGACGATATAGAAGTGTTCAACCGGGCCGTCGGCGGGTTTGATGATGCTTTCGCCCTGGCCGTAGAAACGCAGCTGACATTGCTCCACCAGATAAGCCAGGTGGGCGTGTTCCATCTGATTGAAGGGCGGGAAGCGCTGGAGGAATTGCAGGGTGCCCTGAATGTTCTGCAATACCGCGGTTTTCCCTGCCTGGGTGAAGGCGTCCGCTTTACTCATAACCATTACCGCAGTCTTTTTCGAATTGTTGTTGTCGGATCGTTCTGGCCATGGTCGACCCCTGCGGGCGGGGTGCCCATTGGACGTAAGTCTAGGTTTGCCATGCCGTTCGGCACATTTGGGAAGTGCCCTACAAAAACAGTCGGAAATTCGCCCGCCAGCCTCTTGGAAAAAAATCCGACGAAGTGCACATTGAAGCTCTGCTTAGCGATGTCTGACGACTGTGCCAGGTGATTGATTTGAAAACGTAGAGAACGCCATGTCCGACCACGATATTTTGAGCGACGCCGAGCGTGAAGCGCTCAGCGCTGTAATGCTCGAACCCGATTTGCCGCCGCAGCGTGTACTGATCGTCGATGACGACAAGGACGCCCGAGAGCTGTTGTCGGAGATTCTCGCGTTGGATGGCATTCGTTGCATGACCGCAGCCAGTGGCGAGACGGCGCTGAAGATGCTCGAAGAAAAACCTTCGATCGGGCTGGTGATTACCGATCTGCGCATGGGCCATGTCGGTGGCCTTGAGCTGATCCGCCAGGTGCGTGAGTCGGTAAGGGCGGCGATGCCGATCATCATTGTCTCGGGCGATGCCGATGTGAAAGACGCGATCGCGGCGATGCATTTGAGCGTGGTGGATTTTCTGCTCAAGCCGATTGATACGGGCAAGTTGTTGGAGTTGGTGAAACATGAATTGGGGATTGAACCCTAAGAGCCCCTCACCCTAGCCCTCTCCCGGAGGGAGAGGGGACTGACCGCGGTGAATGTTTGAGGTATACCGACCTGAGATTCCCGAGTCGAACTCCGGTTTTGAAAGCACAAAGATCGGCTCCCTTTCCCTTCTACCCTTGGCAACTCCTGAGCCGAGCTCAGATTTTGAAAAGCACAGAGATCGGCTCCCTTTCCCCTCTACCCTTGGCAATTCCTGAGCCGAGCTCAGATTTTGAAAAGCACAGAGATCGGCTCCCTTTCCCCTCTACCCTTGGCAATTCCTGAGTCGAGCTCAGATTTTGAAAAGCATACAGATCGGCTCCCTTTCCCCTCTACCCTTGGCAATTCCTGAGTCGAGCTCAGATTTTGAAAAGCATACAGATCTGCTCCCTTTCCCCCTCTCCCCCCTGGGGGAGAGGGCTGGGGTGAGGGGGGATGGATTTCAAGCCCACCACAAAAATCCAATCCACAGCACAAACAAAAAAGCCCTGATCTTTCGATCAGGGCTTTTTCATGTCCGGCATTCAGCGCAAGTTACAGGCCGTTGGCCTTCTTGAACTCGCGACGACGACGGTGCAGCACCGGCTCGGTGTAGCCGTTCGGCTGTTTGGTGCCTTCGATCACCAGTTCGACCGCCGCCTGGAAGGCGATGTTGCTGTCGAAGTTGGGTGCCAGCGGACGGTACAGCGGGTCGTTGGCGTTCTGACGATCCACCACCGGCGCCATGCGCTTGAGGCTTTCCATCACTTGCGCTTCGGTGACTACACCGTGGCGCAGCCAGTTGGCGATGTGCTGGCTGGAGATACGCAGCGTGGCACGGTCTTCCATCAGGCCGACGTCATTGATGTCCGGCACTTTCGAGCAACCCACGCCCTGGTCGATCCAGCGCACCACATAGCCAAGAATGCCCTGGGAATTGTTGTCCAGTTCGTTCTTGATCTGCTCAGGCGTCCAGTTCGGGTTGACCGCCAGCGGAATGGTCAGGATATCGTCTACCGAAGCGCGAGCACGTTTGGCCAGTTCGGCCTGACGGGCGAACACGTCGACCTTGTGGTAGTGCAGCGCGTGCAGCGCAGCAGCAGTCGGCGACGGCACCCAAGCGGTGTTAGCACCGGCCAACGGGTGCGCGATTTTCTGTTCGAGCATCGCCGCCATCAGGTCTGGCATCGCCCACATGCCTTTACCGATTTGCGCGCGACCTTGCAGGCCGGTGCTCAGACCGATATCGACGTTCCAGTTTTCGTAAGCGCCGATCCACTTCTCAGCCTTCATGTCGGCCTTGCGTACCACCGGGCCGGCTTCCATGGAGGTGTGGATTTCGTCGCCAGTGCGGTCGAGGAAACCGGTGTTAATGAACACCACGCGCTCGCTGGCCGCTTTGATGCAGGCCTTGAGATTGACCGTGGTGCGGCGCTCCTCGTCCATGATCCCGACTTTCAGGGTGTTGCGCGTAAGGCCCAACACGTCTTCGATGCGGCCGAACAGCTCGTTGGTGAACGCTGCTTCTTCCGGGCCGTGCATCTTCGGTTTAACGATGTAGACCGAGCCGGTGCGGGTGTTACGACGCGAGGTATTACCGTTGAGGTTGTGCATCGCCGCCAGGCAAGTGACCAGACCGTCAAGGATGCCTTCCGGCACTTCGTTGCCTTGACTGTCGAGGATCGCGTCGATGGTCATCAAGTGGCCAACGTTGCGCACGAACAACAGCGAACGACCGTGCAACGTCACTTCACCGCCATTTGGCGCGGTGTAGGTGCGATCCGGGTTCATGGTGCGGGTGAAGGTCTGGCCGCCCTTGGAAACGGATTCCGACAGATCGCCCTTCATCAGGCCGAGCCAGTTACGGTAGATCACCACTTTGTCGTCGGCATCGACGGCAGCCACGGAGTCTTCGCAGTCCATGATGGTGGTCAGGGCCGCTTCCATCAGGATGTCTTTGACGCCGGCCGGGTCGGTCTGGCCAACCGGGGTGCTGGCGTCGACCTGGATTTCGAAGTGCAGACCGTTGTGTTTCAGCAGAATGGCGATTGGCGCGTTGGCGTCGCCCTGGAAACCGATCAGTTGTGCATCGTCGCGCAGGCCGGTGTTGCTGCCGCCCTTGAGGGTGACCAGCAGTTTGCCGTCAGCGATTTTGTAGGCGGTCGAATCGACGTGGGAACCTGCGGCCAATGGTGCGGCTTCGTCGAGGAAGGCACGGGCGAAGGCGATGACTTTGTCGCCACGCACCTTGTTGTAGCCTTTGCCTTTTTCCGCGCCACCGTCTTCGCTGATCGCGTCGGTGCCGTAGAGGGCGTCATACAGCGAACCCCAGCGGGCGTTCGAGGCATTGAGAGCGAAGCGGGCGTTCATCACCGGCACCACGAGTTGCGGGCCGGCGGTACGGGCGATTTCATCATCGACATTTTGCGTCGTTGCCTGGAAATCAGCCGCTTCTGGCAGCAGATAACCGATTTCTTGCAGGAAGGCTTTATAGGCCACGGCGTCGTGCGCCTGACCGTTGCGTTCCTGGTGCCAGGCATCAATGCGAGCCTGGAAGTCATCGCGTTTGGCGAGTAGGGCTTTGTTCTTCGGCGCCAGGTCATGAATGACCTTGTCGGCACCTTCCCAGAATTTTTCGGCGGTGAGGCCGGTACCGGGAATGGCTTCGTTGTTCACGAAGTCGAACAGGACTTTGGCGACCTGCAGGCCACCGACTTGAACGTGTTCAGTCATTGCTTGCCTCACTCTGCTCAGCTATTTCGCTTTTCAGCTCTTCAATTTGACAATGAAGCCTCTGGCCATTTAAACCACAAACCTGCCGACCAGTACATGCCATTGCTGGCGGCTGGGCTGGGACCAATCAACGGCTTGGGGCCTTGCTGACGGGGCTTTCAGGGTTGCGAACAGGCTTTGGGCAGACATCGATTCAGCGTTATGTAGTGCGCGCTGCGGCATACTACATGATGAGTTGCGCTTGTGAAAATCAGACTAATTACGTCGTTCTGCGACCTCATGTCGCATTGCGGTCACATCGCGGAACGGGATGTTCTCAAAAAACAGATGGATTGTTCCAGCTAAATATAAAAAGTTGTACACATAAATAGTAATTGGCTGCTATGGCACCGGTTTTTGTGGGAGCGAGCTTGCTCGCGAAAGCGTCGGTCGCCTCAACGCAAAATTGACCCTTGCCTATACTTCCCCCTTCTATAACAAAAGTCATGACAAGAGGGCTGCGCCATGGACCATCTCGTACTCACCGTATTCGCCCCGGACAAGCCCGGGCAGGTCGAGCGCATCGCCCAATGCATTGCCGAACACGGCGGTAACTGGCTGGAAAGCCGCATGTCGCGGATGGCCGGGCAGTTCGCCGGGATTCTTCGGGTGGGGGTGCCGGCAGAGGCTTACGACGAATTAGTCGATGCCTTACAAGCATTGTCGACGCACGGCATTCGCGTGCTGATCGCCGAGAGCGGTATCGAACAATCCTGTACCTGGAAACCGATCGCCATGGAACTGGTGGGCAATGACCGGCCCGGCATTGTTCGCGACATCACCCGGCTGTTGAGCGAGCAGGGCGTCAACCTTGAGCGGCTGGTGACTGAAGTGCGTCCGGCACCGATGAGCAGCGAACCGCTGTTCCACGCCGAAGCGATTCTCGCGGTACCGCTAACCCTGTCGCTGGATGTATTGCAGTCGCGGCTGGAAACCCTGGCCGATGATCTGATGGTCGAACTGGTGTTACGCACAGACAGTTAAGCGCTGACCGGGTTATCCAGTTTTAACGTGCACCTGCCTGTGGATAACCTGTAGAGACCGGGCGCAGCGCCAAGCCGGCCGGGGCTTGCGCGGAGCTGATCAAAAAATCGCCAACATTCAGTGACTTGCACACAAACGGCGGGGATCACGCTGTGGATAACCTTGGGAAGGAACGATGCAGGCCACGAGAACCATGGCCTGTGAGGGTTTGTACGTTTTTTGATCAGCTGCGCCGGCGTAAACTGATCACCGCGTCGACGCTGTAAACGGCCAGGCCGGCCCAGATGAAGATAAACGCCACCAATGTGCTGGACGATAGATGCTCACCGAACAGCAGCACGGCTTGCAGCAGCACCAAAGTCGGCGCCAGGTATTGCAGGAAGCCGATGGTGGTGTAGGGCAAGTGACGCGTGGCAGCGTTGAAACACACCAGCGGCACCAATGTCACCGGGCCGGCCGCTACCAGCCACCAGGCTTGCGAGGTGGTCCAGAACTCCGGTTGGGCGCTGGTCGCGGTCTGATTGAACAGCAACCAGGCAATTGCGATCGGTACCAGCATCCAGGTTTCCACCACCAGCCCCGGTAACGCCTTGACCGGCGCCTGTTTGCGGATCAGACCGTAGAAGCCGAACGTCAACGCCAGCACCAGCGATACCCACGGCAGACTGCCGACCTGCCACACCTGCTGCGCCACACCAACCGCCGCCAGGCCGACCGCGAGCCACTGCATCCGGCGCAAGCGTTCGCCGAGAATCAACATGCCCAACAGCACGTTTACCAACGGGTTGATGTAGTAACCGAGGCTCGCTTCCAGCATGCGCCCGTTATTCACCGACCACACGTAGGTCAGCCAGTTGGCCGCGATCAACGTGCCGCTCAAGGCCAGAATCGCCAAACGTTTAGGGTTGTCGAGCAGTTCGCGCAACCAGCCCGGATGTTTCCACACCATCAGCAACAACGCACCAAACAGCGCCGACCACAGCACTCGATGGATGATGATTTCAACGGCCGGCACTTCGGCGATGGCTTTGAAGTAGATCGGGAACAGGCCCCAGATGATGTAGGCACTCAGGCCCAGAATGTACCCGCGACGCGGGTTGGCGGCTTGCATGCAGAATCCTTGCTTAGGCAGCTAACAAAGGAGGGATTGTAAGGATATTTGTCTACGAATGCCGTAGCGCAATGGTCGGGAAATTGTGAACACCGAACAAATGTAGGAGTGAGCCTGCTTGCGATCGCGGTCTGACATTTAACATTTACGTCGACTGACAAAGCGCTATCGCGAGCAGGCTCACTCCTACAAGGAGGAGGTGGTGATCAGAAGAGTTTCAGTGGCTCTTCATTCAGCGCGGACAGTTGCTCACGCAACGCCAACACTTGATCACCCCAATAACGCTCGGTGCCAAACCACGGAAAGCTGTGCGGGAACGCCGGGTCATCCCAGCGCCGCGCCAGCCAGGCGCTGTAGTGCATCAGGCGCAAGGCGCGCAGCGGCTCGATCAGCGCCAGTTCTCGCGGATCGAAGTCGTGGAACTCGTTGTAGCCATCCATCAATTCCGACAACTGCCCCAGGCATTCCTGACGATCACCGGCGAGCATCATCCAGATGTCCTGCACCGCCGGGCCCATGCGGCAGTCGTCGAGGTCGACGATGTGGAACATCTCGTCGCGGCACATCATGTTGCCGGGGTGGCAATCGCCGTGCATGCGGATGTTCTGGTGCGGCGTATTGGCGTAGGCATCTTCCACGCGTTTAAGCAGGTCGCGGGCGACAGACTCGTAGGCCGGCAGCAGGCTTTTTGGAATGAAGTTGCCTTCAAGCAAGGTGTTCAGCGAGGCATGGCCGAAGTTCTGCACGGCGAGGGCTTCACGGTGTTCGAACGGCTTGGTCGCGCCGACCGCGTGGATGCGCCCGAGCAACTGGCCGAGGCGATACAGCTGATCAAGGTTGCCCGGCTCCGGCGCACGACCGCCGCGACGCGGGAACAGGGTGAAGCGGAAACCGGCATGCTCGTGCAGGGTTTCGCCGTTGTGGATCAGCGGCGCTACCACCGGGATGTCGACGTTGGCCAGTTCGAAGGTGAATTGATGTTCTTCGAGGATGGCTTCGTTGGTCCAGCGTTGCGGGCGGTAGAACTTGGCGATCAGCGGTTCGGAGTCTTCGATGCCGACCTGATAGACGCGGTTTTCGTAGCTGTTGAGCGCGAGAATGCGCGCATCGCTCAGGAAACCGATGCTTTCAACGGCATCGAGCACGAGGTCTGGGGTGAGGGTTTCAAACGGGTGGGCCATGCTGACTCCTGCGCGCAGCAGGCTGCCGCGTCCGGCCCAGCATGGTAGCGCAGATGGCAGCGGGGGAGGTGGTTGGTGTCTGTGCTGACGCTATCGCGAGCAGGCTCACTCCTACAGGGGAACGCACGCATTCCAAATGTAGGAGTGAGCCTGCTCGCGATGAGGGCCTGTCAGGCGCCGACGATTCCACCATCCTCGCGAGTGATCGCCATCACCGAAGACCGCGGCTTGCCATTCGGCAGATGCTCGGGGAAGGTCGACCCGCCGTTCTCCCCCGGATGCTGAATCCCGACAAACAGGGTTTTCTGATCCGGCGAGAAACTGATCCCCGTCACCTCACAACCAATCGGCCCGACCATGAACCGGCGAATTTCACCGGTCTTGGGATCGGCGCAAAGCATCTGGTTATTGCCCATCCCGGCAAAATCCCCGGCATTGCTCGAGTCACCATCGGTGAGAATCCACAAACGCCCAGCCTTGTCGAAACCCAAACCATCCGGGCTGTTGAACATGTTCTGCGGGGTGATGTTCTTCGAGCCACCCTTCGGCGTCCCGGCATGCACGCCCGGGTTGCCAGCGACCACAAACAGATCCCAGGCAAACGTCTTCGAGGCGTGATCCTCACGGTCGGTGCGCCAGCGCAGAATCTGCCCGTAGACGTTTTTCTCGCGCGGGTTCGGCCCGCCCACCGGCTGCCCGTCTTCGCCGCGCTTGGCGTTGTTGGTCAGGGTGCAATAGACCTGACCGTCCTTCGGACTGACGACGATCCACTCCGGACGGTCCATGCGCGTCGCGCCAACCACGCTGGCGGCGAGGCGCGCGTGGATCAGCACTTCGGCCTGATCGGCGAAACCGCTGCTGGCGTCGATGCCGTTTTTGCCGTGGGTCAGCTCGATCCACTGGCCCTGGCCTTTCGGGTGGTCGGGGTTGCTGTCGCCATTATCGAACTTGGCCACGTACAGGGTGCCGTGATCGAGGATGTCGCGGTTGGCCTTGGCGTTGCGATGGTTGATGCGGTCGCGGCTGACGAATTTATAGATGAACTCGCCACGCTCGTCGTCGCCCATGTACACCACGGCGCGACCGTCGTCGGTCTCGGCCAGTGCGGCGTTTTCATGCTTGAAGCGGCCCAGCGCTGTGCGCTTGACCGGGGTCGATTGCGGATCGAACGGATCGATCTCGACCACCCAGCCGTGTCGGTTGAGTTCGTTGGGGTTTTTCGCCATGTCGAAGCGCGGGTCGTACGGGTGCCAGTTGATCTCGCGGCTGGCGACGGAGACACCGTAACGCTTCTGCGCCGGGTCGAACTGTTGCTGGGCATTGCTGCTGCCGAAACAGTCGGTGAAGTTTTCTTCGCAGGTCAGGTAAGTACCCCACGGCGTTTTGCCGTTGGCGCAGTTCTGGAAGGTGCCGAGGACTTTCTTGCCGTGTTTGTCGGCCGCCGTTTTCATCAAGTCGTGACCGGCAGCCGGGCCGCTGATGCGCAGCGGTGAGTTGCCGTGAATGCGGCGGTTGTAGCGCGAACCCTGAACGAACTGCCATTGACCGTTCTTGCGTTGCACTTCAATCACCGAGACGCCTTCGCAGGCCAGCGCCTTGCGCACGTCTTCGGCCGATTGCGGCATGCCGCCGTGCGGATAGAGGTAGCGGTAGTTGGTGTATTCGTTGTTGATCGCCATCAGCGCGCGATTGCGGTCGTCGGGGAAGGCGAACAGGCTCATGCCGTCGTTGTTGTCGCCGAATTGCACTTCCTGTGCGGCAGCGGTGCCGTTGCCACTCGGGTCGAAGGCCGGGCCGTTCTTTTGCAGGGGCTGGCCCCAACTGATCAGCACCGAAGACTTGTAGCCTTTGGGCAGTGTGATGACGTCGGTGGTTGCCGCCGGAATACTCTCGAAACCGAGCAGACGGCTGTTGCCGGCACTGACGCCAGTGGCCAGCGCGCTGCGGCTCAACAGGCTGCCGCCGAGGAACATCGCCGCGCCGCACAGCGCGCCGGCGCCGATGAAACCGCGACGGCTGAGGCCGACCATTTTTTCCAGGTCAGTGGATTGGTTTTCTTCTAATAGGCTCACATCAGGCTCCCTGCTTGGTTTTGGCAGCCACCTTAATGAGCGTCGATGACGCTTTCGTTGCAGCGCCTGATTACAGCGGCGTGCCGAGCAGCACGTTGGACGGCGAAAACTGCACCTGCACTGGTTGTGCGATGCCCAACCCGCGAGTGCGCAGGTCCAACGGTTCCGCCAGGGCACAGAGGATATGGCCGTTGGGCAGGGCAATGCGCACTTCGCTCGGGCCATCCTCGGCGTCGAGGATCGCTTCGATGGTGCCGTTGAGAAGATTGTGACCAAACGTTGCAGGCTGCTCATTGCTGAGCAATTCCAGCCAGCCGGCCTTGATCAGGGCGACCACTTCGGTGCCGGCTTGCAGCTCCAGGTGCACGGTGCTGTCATGGGTGATCTGCGCGTCGAGGCACAGGCCTTCGGCCAGTTCGAGACGGATCAGGTCATTGCGGCCCTGCGCTTCGATCGCCACGACCTTGCCGTGCAACTGATTGCGTGCGCTGGTTCTGAGCATCAAACGACCGAGCAGATCCAGATCACTGGCGTCTTCCGCTGCCTCCAGCACCTGAGCCTGCAAGGCCTGCAGTTTTTGGTACAGGCGCAAAACGCGCTCGCCTTCGCTGGAGAGTTTCGCACCGCCGCCACCCTTGCCGCCGACGGCGCGCTCGACCAGCGGTTTCTGCGCGAGGTTGTTCAGCTCATCGATGGCGTCCCATGCCGCTTTGTAGCTCAGGCCAGCACTTTTCGCCGCGCGGGTGATCGAGCCCTGTTCGGCAATATGTTGCAGCAGGGCGATGCGCTGCGGACGGCGGACGATGTGCTGGGAGAGCAGGGAAGGCATGGACATGGATGGGTGCTTTTTTGTGGCGGTGGACGTGGAAGTTGGCCGCTAGCGACGCGAGAGTCAAGTCGAGCCGAGATCCCTTGTAGGAGTGAGCCTGCTCGCGATTGCGGTGGATCAGTTAGCATAAATGTTGGCAATGATGACGCTATCGCGAGCAGGCTCACTCCTACAGGGATTGTGCTGGCTCAGGTTCCGGGTTTTGGCGTGCGGGCCAGGCAATAGACATCGACCCGTGCAGCGCCTGCGTTCATCAGTAACCGGGCGATTGCCTGGGCAGTGGCACCCGTAGTCAGCACATCATCGATCAACGCCAGATGCCGGCCTTTCACATCGGAGTCGGGTATCAGGCTGAAAGCATTGCGCAGATTACCTTTACGCGCCTTGGCATCGAGATTTTGCTGAGCATCGGTATCCTTGATTCGCCGCAGAACCCGTTCTTCGCACGGCAGATCCAGTGACTGACTCAACCAGCGCGCCAGCATCGCAGCCTGGTTGAACCCGCGTTGACGCAGACGTTTGTTCGCCAGCGGCACCGGCAACAACACATCAGGCCTCGGCAACCCCTCATCGAAGCGATGTTGCAGGTATTGCCCGAGAACGTCGGCGAGCAGGTGACCAAACGGCCATTTTGCGTTGTGTTTAAAACGCGTAATCAAACTGTCGACCGGGAAGCCGTAGCGCCACGGCACCACCACCTGTTCGAACGCCGGCGGCTCTAGCAGGCACTCGCCACAGGTCAGGTCGGCGGCAGAGAGTGGCAGGGCGCAGGTCTGGCAGTGGTCGCCGAGCCAGGGCAAATCCGTTTCGCAGGCCACGCAGATTGGCATTTCTGCTTCTGCCGGCTCATCGCAAAGTAAGCAGATCTGTACATTATTTAAACAGATGTAAACCTGTCCTTCGCATCGTGGTTGACAGCGCATGACTCTTCCTTAAATATGCCGAACATCCGTGTCGCGCCTGTGGGTATTCCATTCCCGCAGCCGCCAGCCAAGCATAACCAAGGAACTACCCATGAGCGCGAGCACCACCGCCACCCTGCGTCACGACTGGTCTCTGGCCGAAGTCAGAGCACTCTTCGTACAGCCATTCAACGACTTGCTGTTCCAGGCGCAAACGGTGCACCGCGCACATTTCAACGCCAACCGCGTTCAGGTGTCGACACTGCTGTCGATCAAGACCGGCGCCTGCCCGGAAGACTGCAAGTACTGCCCGCAGTCCGGTCACTACAACACCGGTCTTGAAAAAGAAAAGCTGATGGAAGTGCAGAAGGTCCTCGAAGAGGCGGCACGCGCCAAGGCTATCGGTTCGACACGTTTCTGCATGGGCGCGGCGTGGAAACATCCGTCGGCGAAAGACATGCCGTACGTGCTGAAAATGGTCGAAGGCGTGAAGGCCATGGGCCTGGAAACCTGCATGACTCTTGGCCGTCTCGACCAGGATCAGACCGAAGCACTGGCCAAGGCCGGGCTCGATTACTACAACCACAACCTCGACACGTCGCCGGAGTTCTACGGCAGCATCATCACCACCCGTACTTACAGCGAACGTCTGCAAACGCTGGCCTATGTGCGTGAATCGGGGATGAAGATCTGCTCCGGCGGCATTCTCGGCATGGGCGAGTCGCTGGATGACCGCGCCAATCTGCTGATCCAGTTGGCCAACCTGCCGGAGCATCCGGAATCGGTGCCGATCAACATGTTGGTGAAAGTTGCCGGCACGCCGCTGGAAAATGCTGAAGACGTCGACCCGTTCGACTTCATCCGCATGCTCGCCGTGGCGCGCATTCTCATGCCGCAATCCCACGTGCGCCTGTCCGCCGGCCGCGAAGCGATGAATGAGCAGATGCAGGCCCTGGCTTTCTTTGCCGGCGCCAACTCGATTTTCTACGGCGACAAACTGCTGACCACCGCCAACCCGCAGGCGGACAAGGACATGCAGTTGTTTGCGCGTTTGGGTATTCAACCGGAAGCCCGTGAAGAGCATTCCGATGAGGTGCATCAGGCCGCGATCGAGCAGGCGCTGGTGGAGCAGAAGAGCAGTGAGCAGTTCTACAACGCCGCAGTGTAAAAAGCTGCGCGGATTCCTCTGAAGGAATGCAAAACCCCTGTGGGAGCGAGCTTGCTCGCGAAAGCGGTGCCTCAGTCGACATTGATGTTGGATGTGAAGGCCTATTCGCGAGCAGGCTCGCTCCCACAAGGGATCTGTGTCACTTGAAAGTCGAGGCCTGCATGTCTTTCGATCTCGCCGCACGCCTTGCTGCCCGTCGTGCCGAAAATCTCTATCGCCAGCGACCGCTGCTTGAGTCCCCGCAGGGGCCTGAAGTGGTGGTCGACGGCAAACTATTGCTCGCGTTCTGCAACAACGATTACCTGGGCTTGGCCAATCATCCGCAAGTGATCGAAGCCTGGCGCGCCGGTGCTGAACGCTGGGGCGTCGGTGGCGGTGCCTCGCATCTGGTGATTGGCCACAGCGGCCCGCACCACGCTCTGGAAGAAGCGCTGGCCGATCTCACCGGTCGACCGCGTGCGCTGCTGTTCACCACCGGCTACATGGCCAACCTTGGCGCCGTTACGGCGCTGGTCGGGCAGGGCGATACGGTGCTGGAAGATCGCCTCAATCACGCTTCGCTGCTGGACGCGGGTCTGTTGTCCGGCGCGCGTTTCAATCGTTATCTGCACAACGACGCGGTGAGCCTGGCCAAGCGTCTTGAGAAAGCCATCGGCAATACGCTGGTGGTCACTGACGGTGTGTTCAGCATGGACGGCGACCTCGCTGACCTGCCGGCATTGGCTCGTGAAGCCAAGGCCAAAGGCGCGTGGCTGATGGTCGATGACGCTCATGGGTTCGGGCCGCTCGGTGCGAGCGGCGGCGGCATCGTCGAGCATTTCGGTTTGAGCCAGGAAGATGTGCCGGTACTGGTTGGCACCCTCGGTAAAGCGTTCGGCACGGCAGGGGCATTTGTTGCTGGCAATGAAGAGTTGATCGAAAGCCTGATCCAGTTCGCCCGTCCGTACATCTACACCACCAGCCAGCCACCAGCGCTGGCCTGCGCGACCCTGAAAAGTCTGGAGCTGCTGCGCACTGAACACTGGCGCCGTGAGCATCTGCAGACCTTGATCCGCCAGTTCCGCCAGGGCGCCGAGCAGATCGGTCTGGAGCTGATGGACAGCTTCACGCCGATCCAGCCGATCATGATTGGCGATGCCGGGCGCGCGGTACGTCTTTCGCTGATGTTGCGCGAGCGTGGGCTGATGGTCACCGCCATCCGCCCTCCGACCGTGCCCGCCGGCAGCGCGCGCTTGCGCGTGACCCTGACCGCCGCCCACAACGAAGCGCAGGTGCAGCTATTGTTAGAGGGACTGGCCGATTGCTTTGCCCAACTGTCGTCGGAGCCAAGCCATGCGTAATCGCCTGATTCTGTTGCCCGGCTGGGGCCTCGGTGTGTCGCCGATGGAGCCTCTGGCCGCCGCTTTGCAAGGGCTCGACGAGCATCTGAAAGTGGAAATCGAGCCGCTGCCGGAGCTGGATTCCAGTGACCTGCAAGACTGGCTCGATGAACTCGATGAACGCATTCCACAAGACGTCTGGCTCGGTGGCTGGTCGCTGGGCGGCATGCTCGCGACCGAACTGGCGGCGCGCCGTGGCGAGCGTTGCTGCGGATTGCTGACGCTGGCGAGCAATCCTTCCTTCGTTGCCCATGAACAGTGGCCGACCGCGATGCCGGGCGAGACCTTCGATGCATTTCTCGCCGGTTGCCAGGCCGATCCCCGGCTGACCCTCAAACGCTTTTCGCTGCTCTGTGCTCAAGGTGCACAAGATGCGCGCGGCTTGTCGCGGTTGATGCTCGGCGGCGCACCGCACACGGCGCCGTCGGCGTTGATGGCGGGCCTGGAATTGCTCGCGCAACTGGACACCCGCGAAGCACTGCAAGCATTTCGCGGCCCGCAATTTCATCTGTTCGCCGGACAGGACGGCCTGGTCCCGGCGGAAGCGGCGGGGGCGTTGTTCGTCCTGTTGCCGGATATCGAAATCGGTCTGATCGAACAGGCCAGCCATGCCTTTCTTCTGGAAGACCCCCACGGACTGGCGGGCGCTATCCAGGCTTTTCTACATGAGTGCGGTGATGACTGATTTGTCTCTTGTGCTGCCCGGCGGCTTGCCTGACAAACGTCAGGTCGCGGCCTCTTTTTCCCGCGCTGCGGCCAGTTACGACAGCGTCGCCGAGTTGCAACGTGATGTTGGTACACAATTGCTTCAACGCTTGCCGGCGGATTTTTCACCGTCGCGCTGGCTGGATCTGGGCTGTGGCACCGGTTATTTCACCCGGGCACTGGCCGCGCATTTTGCCGAGGGCCATGGTCTGGCGCTGGACATTGCCGAGGGCATGCTCGATCACGCGCGGCCGTTGGGCGGCGCTGATTACTTCATTGCTGGCGATGCGGAGCGTCTGCCGTTGCAGGACTCGACTTGCGACTTGATCTTTTCTAGCCTGGCGGTGCAATGGTGCGCGGACTTCGATGCGGTGCTCAGCGAAGCCTTTCGCGTACTGAAACCGGGTGGGATTTTTGCGTTTGCTAGTCTTTGTGTAGGGACGCTGTTCGAGTTGCGCGACAGTTGGCGGCAGGTCGACGGGATGGTGCACGTCAACCGCTTCCGCGAGTTCACCCGTTATGAGCAACTGTGTACGGCCAGTGGCTTGCGTACGTTGAGCCTGGATAATCAGCCTCACGTGCTGCATTACCCCGATGTGCGCAGCCTGACCCATGAATTGAAGGCCTTGGGTGCGCACAATCTGAATCCGGGGCGGCCGGGCGGTTTGACCGGGCGGGCGCGGATTCTCGGGCTGGTGGAAGCTTACGAGCAGTTCCGTGAAGCGTCGGGATTGCCGGCGACTTATCAGGTGGTCTACGCCGTGTTGGAGAAACCCGTATGAGCGCAGCCTATTTCATCACCGGAACGGACACTGACGTCGGCAAGACCACCGTGGCTGCCGGGTTGCTGCATGCGGCGCGATCAGCAGGCTTGAGTACCGCGGCGGGCAAACCGGTGGCCTCAGGGTGCGAAGTGACGCCGAAGGGGCTGCGCAATTCCGATGCGTTGGCGCTGTTGGCCGAATGTTCGCTGCCGCTGACTTATCAACAGGTCAATCCCGTGGCGTTCGAGCCTGCGATCGCTCCACACCTGGCAGCGCGTGAGGCCGGAGTAGCGTTGACCGTGCAATCGTTGCTGGCGCCGATGCGCGAGATTCTGGCGATGAACGCCGATTTCACCTTGATCGAGGGCGCGGGTGGCTGGCGGGTGCCGTTGGCGGATCAGGACAATCTGTCGGATCTGGCGATTGCGTTGAAGCTGCCGGTGATTCTGGTGGTGGGTGTGCGGCTGGGGTGCATCAGTCATGCCTTGCTGACGGCCGAGGCGATTGCCCGTGATGGCCTGCAACTGGCCGGGTGGGTGGCGAATATCATCGATCCGAAGACTTCGCGGCTTGAGGAGAACCTCGCCACATTGGCCGAGCGAATTCCGGCGCCATGCCTTGGGCGCGTGCCGAAACTCAAGAGCTTGAGTGCCGAAGCGGTAGCGGATCATTTGCAACTGGATCTGCTCGACTAAGCTTTTCTCTATGGGCAGGCACTGTGCCATTAGTGTTTTTGACGGGTGTTTTTCTGGCGCCTCTGGTTCAATGGCGCCATTGATCCTTCCCAAGGATGAGAACTGTTATGGAAATCTCCGGTAACACAGCTTTTTATGCAGGTCTGAGCTCGATTCAGAGCGGGCAGAACCGCGTTGATCAGGCCGCCAGCCAGATTGCCAACAACACCATTGAGCGTTCGGTCACCAGCCAGTCTTCGGAAGCGCAGGTCGATCGTCTGCGTGGCGTTGATCGCAGCCAGCAAATGGACCTGGGCAGCGACATGGTGCAAATGGCCCAAGGCAAATTTCAGGTGGAGCTGGGCGTAAAAGTCGCCAAAGCTTCCGACGAAATGCTCGGTACGATCATCGACACCTTCGCCTGATTTTTCGCCATCTACACCCTGAACGCCGCGCTTTGTCGCGGCGTTTTTCGTTGTAAGTCCTTCTCCCTCAACTAATCTTTTTTCAGCACCCGTGACTCGATCGAGCGCATGGCGGTTTGCTGTGTCCGGCGTTTGAAAGATGCGATGACGAACGGCAAAAGATCGATGCTTGACAAGATTTCGGCGTAAACGTATGTTTCAAACAACTGTTTGACCGTCACAACAAATCAACACGGTCGTTCATTCCCGGTTACATCAGCAGAGGTTTATCGCTATGCCTGACTACAAGGCCCCCTTGCGTGATATTCGCTTCGTTCGTGACGAACTGCTCGGCTACGAAGCGCACTATCAGAGCCTTCCGGCTTGCGCAGACGCAACTCCAGACATGGTTGACGCCATTCTCGAAGAAGGCGCCAAGTTTTGTGAGCAGGTACTGGCGCCGCTGAACCGCGTGGGCGACCTCGAAGGTTGCACCTGGAGCGAGTCCGGCGTGAAAACCCCGACCGGCTTCAAAGAGGCTTACAAGCAATTCGTCGAAGGCGGCTGGCCAAGCCTGGCGCACGACGTTGAGCACGGCGGCCAAGGCTTGCCGGAGTCGCTGGGTCTGGCAGTGAGCGAGATGGTTGGCGAAGCCAACTGGTCGTGGGGCATGTACCCAGGCCTGTCGCACGGTGCGATGAACACCATCTCCGAGCACGGCACCCCTGAGCAGCAAGAAGCCTATCTGACCAAACTGGTTTCCGGCGAATGGACCGGCACCATGTGCCTGACCGAACCGCACTGCGGCACCGACCTGGGCATGCTGCGCACCAAGGCCGAACCTCAGGCCGATGGTTCCTATAAAGTCTCCGGCACCAAGATCTTCATCTCGGCCGGTGAACACGACATGGCCGATAACATCGTCCACATCGTACTGGCCCGCCTGCCGGATGCACCGGCCGGCACCAAAGGCATCTCGCTGTTCATCGTTCCAAAGTTCATGCCCAATGCTGATGGCACCGTCGGTGCACGCAACGCAGTGAGTTGCGGCTCGCTGGAACACAAGATGGGCATCCACGGCAATGCCACTTGCGTGATGAACTTCGACGGCGCCACCGGTTACCTGATCGGCCCGGCGAACAAAGGCCTGAACTGCATGTTCACCTTTATGAACACCGCACGTCTGGGTACCGCGCTGCAAGGTCTGGCCCACGCCGAAATCGGTTTCCAGGGCGGTCTGAAATACGCTCGCGACCGTCTGCAAATGCGCTCCCTGACTGGCCCGAAAGCGCCGGACAAAGCCGCTGACCCGATCATCGTGCACCCTGACGTACGCCGCATGCTGTTGACCATGAAGGCTTTCGCCGAAGGCAACCGTGCGATGGTGTACTTCACCGCCAAACAGGTCGACATCGTCAAATACGGCGTCGATGAAGAAGAGAAAAAGAAAGCCGACGCATTGCTGGCCTTCATGACCCCGATCGCCAAGGCGTTCATGACCGAAGTCGGTTTTGAATCCGCCAACCACGGCGTACAGATCTACGGCGGCCACGGCTTCATCGCCGAGTGGGGCATGGAGCAGAACGTTCGCGACAGCCGCATTTCGATGCTGTACGAAGGCACCACCGGTATCCAGGCACTCGATCTGCTGGGCCGTAAAGTGCTGATGACGCAAGGCGAGGCCCTGAAAGGCTTCACCAAGATCGTCCACAAGTTCTGCCAGAACAACGAAGGCAACGAAGCCGTTGCAGAGTTCGTCGCACCGTTGGCGGCGATCAACAAGGAATGGGGCGAGCTGACCATGAAGGTCGGTATGGCTGCCATGAAAGATCGCGAAGAAGTCGGCGCGGCCTCCGTGGATTACCTGATGTACTCCGGTTATGCCTGCCTGGCTTACTTCTGGGCCGACATGGCGCGTGTAGCAGCCGAGAAGCTGGCAGAAGGCAGTGGCGAAGCGGCGTTCTACACCGCCAAGCTGCAAACCGCGCGCTTCTACTTCCAGCGCATCCTGCCACGCACCCGTACTCACGTGGCCACCATGCTGTCGGGCGCCAACAACCTTATGGACATGAAAGAAGAAGACTTCGCACTGGGCTACTAAGCCTTAACGCGGTCTTTTGAAAAACCGCTGCTCTTTCGGGGGCAGCGGTTTTTTTTGCGCTGGATTTACCCCCAACACTGGGGACGTTTCCCCAGCAGAAACGGTGAGCTGACAGCGCGCAGCCCGAGCGTTTATTGATTCAAAATGTTTCTCGGAAGGGTGGCCAATTAATTGCACTGCGCAGATTAACCGGCGCTCACGAGAAATCCTGTCCTGTTTCACGACGCCTCTCGCCCGGCGAACTCATAACAACAACGTCAGGGTGAAGCATATGAACATCTGTCGACTTGTCGGGTTAACCCTCACGCTAAGTGCCTGCGGCGCCATGGCGGCTGATCCTGTGGAAGTGGATCCGCCGGTGCCGCAAGTGCCGAGCCTGCAATCACTGCGAGGCATGGTTCCGCCCGATCCCTCAGGAACCGAGGGTGGCCGTAAAGTCGACCTGATGACCGACTACGTGCTCAACCGGTCCGCCGCAATCCTGCTGGGCAAAGCGCTGTTCTGGGACATGGAAGTCGGCAGCGACGGCGCCACGGCGTGTGCGTCCTGCCATTACCACGCCGGCGTCGATCACCGCATCACCAACCAGCTCAACCCCGGCCAGGCGCACACCAATGCCAACGTCGCTTCGATCTTCAACAAACCCTTTGTAGCGTCGGATATTCCCGGCGATGTGGCGTCCTACGCGACGCTGTCCGGCGGCAAGGGCGGGCCGAACTACACACTGAAGAAAAACGACTTTCCGACCCATGTGCTGAGTAATCCACTGGAGCGCAACTCGCCGATTGTTTACTCGACGGACGACGTGATCGGCTCCCAAGGCGTGTTCGACGCCAATTTCGTCAAACCCAACCAGCCACGTTTCGACAAATGCACCCAGCAGCCTGACGGCATCTTCCAGGTCGGCGGCATCAACGTGCGCCGCAGCACCGGGCGCAACGCGCCGTCGGTGATCAACGCAGCGTTCAATGTGCGCAACTTTTGGGACGGACGGGCGAATAACGTGTTTAACGGCTTCTCGCCGTTCGGCAATCGCGACCCTGATGCGGCGATTTACGTGACCAGCGAGCGCAGCACCGTGGCAAGCAAAGTCCGGCTGGCGCTCAACGATGCTTCTGCGGCGTCGCAAGCAGTAGGTCCGCCCGGGAGCGGGGTGGAAATGTCCTGCGGTGGCCGCACTTTCGCCGACATCGGCCGGCGCATGCTTGATCAGTTGATGCTCAAGCAACAGCGGATTTCTTCCAACGACTCCGTGCTCGCTTCGGTATCCGGCGCGCGGCGTCCGACTTATCGCGAATTGATCAAAAATGCCTTCCAGCCACGCCTGTGGAACGCCACACAAAATGTGCTGGTGGGCGGTGCACCGTATACACAGATGGAAGCCAACTTCCCGCTGTTCTTCGGGTTGGCGATTCAGATGTACGAATCCACCCTGATCTCTGACCAGGCGCCGATTGATGCCTATCTGCAAGGCGATTCAGCCGCGATGAACGCGCAGCAGGTTCAGGGCATGAATCTGTTCCTCGGCAAGGGCAAATGCGTCAATTGCCACGGCGGCGCGGAGCTGACCAACGCGGCCAGCCGCCTGCTGATGCACCCGCGTGAACGCATCGAACGCATGGTCATGGCCGATAACCTGATCACCCTTTACGACAACGGTTTCTACAACACCGGTGTACGTCCGACCTCTGAAGACCTCGCGCTCGGTGGCTCGGATGCCTGGGGTAACCCATGGTCGTTCAGCCGCCAGTACAACAAGCTGTTGCAAGGCGGCAGCATCCCCGATCCGCTGGACGTCGATGTCTGCACCTTCGAGGCGCCGCTGAGCGCAGCGATTCCGTGCGACGCCACGCTCAAGCCCAACGTCAACTTCCGTGATTCGGTCGACGGCGCCTTCAAGACGCCGACCTTGCGCAACATCGCGCTGACCGGGCCGTACTTCCACAACGGCAGCCGCGCCACGCTTAAACAGGTGATGGAGTTCTACAACCGTGGCGGCGACCGTCGTGGCGAAGACGCCAACAACACCAGCGGTTTCGAGCATCCTTCGGCGAATCAGCACAACACCTCAAATCTCGATCCGGACATGACCAATCTCAACCTGACGCCGGATGAGATCGACGCACTGGTGAAATTCATGGAAGTCGGCCTGACCGATCCGCGCGTGGCCTGGGAGCGGGCGCCGTTCGATCATCCGTCGCTGGTCATCCCGCAGGGCCATATCGGTGATGAAAACGCCGTGACGCAACGTCCGGCCAGTCCGAAAGTCACCACCCGCCAGGCAGCGGACGCTTCACTCAATCTCAAGCCCTACGGCGCCGAGGGGCGCAGCACGGCGGAGGGGCCATTACTGCCGTTCTACAACGATTTGTGAGGAATATTTCCAGGCCTGGCCACCAGTGATGGTGGCCAGCATGGCAAATCGGGCAAAAAACTTGGCAAATCGCTCAGATAGTCAGGTTTTCTGCCGTTAAAGAGACTGCGTGTGATCTGGATCACATTGTGTGTGCTTAACTGCACGCATTGCAGGCACAATGCCATCTCTTTGCTATGACGGGTCGGAGCTTTACCCTTGCCGCGTTCTTCCGCTGTACGTTTCAGTCATTTCCTGCCATCACTGCTGTTGTTACTAGCGGGGTTGGCGGCTGCGTACGTCAAAGACCTCAGCGTGTTCTTCACTTCGCTGTTCAACGTGTTGCCGACGTTGGTGCTGTTGCTGGGCGGCGCGTATTGCGCGGTTTATCGCCGTCAGCGCGAGCTGTTTCTGATGCTCACGGTGTACATCGCCTACTTTCTGCTCGACACCCAGACCGACTATTACCGCGACAACGGCAAGGTCCGCGAAGACGCTGCGGTGGTCTTCCACCTCGTCTGCCTGCTGTTGCCGTTGTTGTTCGGCTTGTTCGCCGCATGGCAGGAACGTACACATCTGTTCCAGGACATGGTCGCGCGTTTCGCCGTGTTACTGGCCTTTGGCAGCGTGGCATTGGGGCTTGAGCAAAGTTATCCCCAGGCATTGCTGATGTGGCTCTCGGAAATTCGCTGGCCGGCGCTGCACGGCGCGTGGATGAGTCTTATCCAGCTCTCGTATCCAGTGTTCATCTCGGCGTTCCTGCTATTGGCCTGGCAATACTGGCGCAATCCACGTCCGCTGCATGCGGCGCAATTGGTTGGCCTGCTCGGCGTGTTCTGGATGCTGCCGAAAACCTTCATCCTGCCGTTTACCCTGAACATCATGTGCAGTCAGGTGATGTTGATGATCGCCGCCGCGGTTGCGCACGAGGCTTATCAGATGGCCTTCCGCGACGAACTCACCGGTCTGCCGGGCCGTCGCGCGCTCAACGAACGCATGCAGCGCTTGGGTCGCAACTATGTATTGGCGATGAGCGACGTCGATCACTTCAAGAAATTCAACGACACCCACGGTCACGATGTCGGTGACCAGGTACTGCGTCTGGTCGCCAGCAAGCTGTCGAAAATCAGCGGTGGCGGTAGGGCGTATCGCTATGGCGGTGAGGAATTCGCCCTGGTGTTCGCAGGCAAAACCCTTGAGGAATGCATGCCGCACCTTGAGGTGATCCGCGAGTCGATTGCGTCCTACAACATTCAACTGCGCAATCAGGAAAACCGCCCGCAGGATGATCAGCAAGGTCGTCAGCGCCGCGCCGGCTCTGGTGCTTCCAGCGTTTCGGTCACGGTCAGCATCGGCGTTGCCGAACGAGTGGAGCAGCGCAACCCGGAACAAGTGCTGAAGTCCGCCGACGAGGCGCTCTATGCCGCAAAAGGCGCGGGGCGTAACTGCGTGATGGCATACGGACAAAACCGCCGTGGCGCGGTGCGCATGGATACGGCCGCAGGTTGAGTGATGACGGCGCATTCAGCGTCTGCACAGTGATTGTGGGGTGTGGTGGCCAGCAGTAGGTTGGAGAAATCTGCTGACGGAGAAGCCACCATGCCTGAGTACAAAGCCCCCCTGCGCGACATGCGCTTTCTGATCGATCACGTCTTCGACTTCCACAGCAATTACGCCGCCCTTGGCGCGCACGACGCCAGCCCGGACATGATCAACGCGATCCTCGAAGAGGGCGCGAAGTTCTGTGAGAACGTTCTGGCGCCGCTCAATCGCAGCGGTGATGAAGAGGGCTGCCATTTCGACAACGGCGTGGTGACAACGCCTGCAGGCTTCAAGCAAGCCTTCGCACAATACGTGGAAGGCGGCTGGCACGGTCTGGCGGCGGATCCGGCTTACGGCGGCCAGGGTTTGCCGAGTTCGCTTGGGCTGGTGATCAGCGAGATGGTCGGCTCCAGCAACACTTCCTGGGGCATGTACCCGGGCCTGACCCACGGCGCGATGTCGGCGATCCACGCCCACGGCAGCGCTGAGCAAAAAGACACCTACCTGAGCAAACTCACCGCCGGCCAGTGGACCGGTACCATGTGCCTGACCGAAGCCCACTGCGGCACCGACCTGGGGATCATCAAGACCCGCGCTGTGCCCCAGGCTGACGGCAGTTACGCGGTCACCGGCAGCAAGATTTTCATCTCTGCCGGCGAGCACGACATGAGCGACAACATCATCCATCTGGTGTTGGCCAAATTGCCCGACGCTCCAGCCGGAACCAAAGGGATTTCGCTGTTTATCGTGCCGAAATTCTTGCCGGATACGGCGGGTGAAGCGGGCGAGCGCAACGGTGTTTCCTGTGGTTCGATCGAACACAAGATGGGCATCAAGGCTTCAGCCACTTGTGTGCTGAACTTCGATAGCGCCAAGGGCTATCTGATCGGTGAGCCGAACAAGGGCCTGAACTGCATGTTCACCATGATGAACCACGCGCGGCTAGGCACCGGCATGCAGGGTTTGTGTCTGGGCGAAGCAAGCTTCCAGGGCGCGATCAAATACGCCAACGACCGCTTGCAGATGCGCGCGCTGACCGGCGCCAAAGCCCCGGATAAACCTGCAGACCCGATCATTGTCCACCCGGACGTGCGGCGCATGCTGCTGACCATGAAAGCCTTTAACGAAGGCAATCGGGCGCTGACCTACTTCACCGCGCAGTTGCTCGATGTCGCGCATCTGGGCAGCGATGCCGAGGCGCGTCAGGAGGCCGAAGACTTGTTGGCGTTTCTCACGCCGATCTGCAAGGCCTTCATGACCGACACTGGCCTGGAGGTGACCAACCACGGCATGCAGGTGTTCGGCGGCCACGGTTTCATTCGCGAATGGGGCATGGAGCAACTGGTGCGCGATTGCCGGATTGCACCGATCTATGAAGGCACCAACGGCATTCAGGCGCTGGACCTGCTCGGACGCAAGGTGCTGGGCAGTCAGGGCAAGTTGCTGCGCGGTTTCACCAAAATCGTCCATAAGTTCTGCTCAGCCAACGCTGAGCACCCGCAGCTGGGCGGTTTCGTTGCGCAGCTCAATGAGCTGAACCAGCAGTGGGGCGACCTGACGATGAAGGTCGGCATGGCGGCGATGAAGAACCCGGATGAGGTGGGCGCGGCGTCGGTGGATTACCTGATGTACAGCGGTTACATCATCCTTGGCTATCTGTGGTTGCGCATGGGCTTGGTGGCGCAGGCGCAACTGGAGGCGGGCGAGGGCGAGAGGGATTACCTGCGCGGGAAATTGGCGACGTGCGAGTTTTACTTCAAGCGCTTGTTGCCGCGTACGGCGGCGCATCGTGCGGCGATCGAGGCGGGCAGTGATTGCTTGATGAAGTTGCCGGCTGAAATGTTTGCGCTTTAAGGAAGATCAAAAGATCGCAGCCTGCGGCAGCTCCTACATGGGATCGAGTTTTATCTGTAGGCGCTGGCGAAGGCTACGATGTTTTTTGGTGACTAAAAATAACAAATCAGTCACTGGTTGACCCTATGTGTCGCAAAAGTTGTTGAGGTACACTCCGGCTCAGAAAACATCATTCCACGAATCACCTGTTTAGATCTTGCGAGGTTTGCCATGGCTGACTACAAAGCGCCGCTGCGCGATATGCGCTTCGTCCTCAATGAAGTGTTCGAAGTCGCCAAGCTCTGGGCCGAACTGCCGGCCCTGGCCGAGACTGTCGACGCCGAAACCGTTGAAGCCATTCTCGAAGAGGCCGGCAAAGTCACCAGCAAAAGCATCGCACCTCTGAGCCGCGCTGCCGACGAAGAAGGCTGCCACTGGAAGGACGGTGCCGTCACCACGCCGGCCGGTTTCCCACAGGCTTACCAGACGTACGCTGAAGGCGGCTGGGTTGGCGTCGGTGGCGATCCGCAATACGGCGGCATGGGCATGCCCAAAGCCGTGTCGGCGCAAGTCGAAGAAATGGTCAACTCCGCCAGCCTGTCGTTCGGTCTGTACCCGATGCTGACCGCCGGCGCCTGCCTGTCGATCAACGCTCACGCCAGCGAAGAGCTGAAAGCCGCGTACCTGCCGAACATGTACGCTGGCGTCTGGGCCGGCTCGATGTGCCTGACCGAGCCGCACGCCGGCACCGACCTGGGGATTATTCGTACCAAGGCCGAGCCTCAGGCCGACGGCTCCTACAAAGTCAGCGGCACCAAAATCTTCATCACTGGCGGCGAACACGACCTCACCGAAAACATCATTCACCTGGTGCTGGCCAAGCTGCCGGACGCCCCGGCCGGTCCTAAGGGCATCTCGCTGTTCCTCGTGCCGAAGTTCATGGTCAACGCCGACGGCAGCCTGGGCGCGCGCAACCCGGCGAACTGCGGTTCGATCGAACACAAAATGGGCATCCAGGCGTCCGCGACCTGTGTGATGAACTTCGATGAAGCCGTGGGCTATCTGGTCGGTGAGCCGAATAAAGGTCTGGCCGCGATGTTCACCATGATGAACTACGAGCGTTTGGGCGTGGGCATCCAAGGTCTGGCCACCGGCGAGCGCTCCTATCAGAACGCCGTCGAATACGCCCGCGACCGTCTGCAAAGCCGTTCGCCGACTGGCGCGCAGAACAAAGACAAAGTCGCTGACCCGATCATCGTCCACCCGGACGTGCGGCGCATGTTGCTGACCATGAAAGCCTCGAACGAGGGCGGCCGTGCGTTCTCCACCTACGTAGCGATGCAGCTCGACACCGCCAAGTTCAGCGAAGACGCCACCACCCGCAAACGTGCGGAAGATCTGGTCGCGTTGCTGACGCCGGTGGCCAAGGCATTCCTCACCGACCTGGGTCTGGAAACCACCGTGCACGGCCAGCAGATTTTCGGCGGCCACGGCTACATCCGCGAGTGGGGTCAGGAGCAACTGGTACGTGACGTGCGCATCACCCAGATCTATGAAGGCACCAACGGCATTCAGGCGCTGGACCTGGTCGGGCGCAAGATCGTCGGCAGCGGTGGCGCTTTCTACAAGCTGTTCGCTGACGAGATCCGCCATTTCACCGCGACGGCCAGCGCCGATCTGGGTGAATTCACCAAGCCGCTGAACGATGCCGTCGACACTCTCGACGAGCTGACCTCGTGGCTGCTGGACCGGGCGAAAACCAATCCGAACGAAATCGGCGCGGCTTCGGTCGAATATTTGCAAGCATTCGGATACACAGCGTACGCCTACATGTGGGCATTGATGGCCAAAGCTTCGCTGGGCAAAGAAGCGCAAGACGATTTCTATGCCAGCAAACTGGGCACCGCGCGCTTCTACTTCGCCCGTTTGCTGCCGCGTATCCACTCGTTGAGTGCGTCGGTGAAGGCCGGTAGCGAGTCGCTGTTCCTGCTGGATGCGGCGCAATTCTGATGCGATGACGTCATGTAAGCATTCTCTTACATGACGTGCTGCTGTTCTCCCATATGCGTAGATTGGATCCACGGCTAATCTACATTTCATGGACGTCGCGCAGGAAGCGCAAAGCAACAACACGGACACGTAGGATTCTGCCAGGGTGGCGGAGTGAAATGGATGTCAGGGAAACAGTCTGCAAAGCCCCGCTTCGGCGGGGTTTTCTTTTGCCTGAAGAAAAGTGCTCAGACCAGAGGATCTCTCTCTGGCCGCACTTCACGCTCCATCACTTCCTCCAGCAATGTCTGCAATAGCGCCAAAGGTGCCTGCTGGCGCTGCACATCGCGACAGACCAACCCAACTTTCAGCGGCACGCGTGGTTCGCTCAGCGGTTTCCAGAGCAGATCCTGATCGTCGTACTCCTTTTGCGAACGCCCCGGCAGCACCGTCGCCAGTTTGGTGTGCGGCAGACTGTCGAGAATGCCCACCATATTGTTCAGCTCTGCCTGCACCTGTGGACGTCGCCCCAGCGCGGTCAGTTGCGCCTGCCAGATCTGGCGGATCTGAAACTCTTCGCCCAGCAGCAACATCGGCAGTTCAGCCGCCTGGCGCATCGAAACTTTCTTGAATTCACGCAGCGGATGATCCGCCGGGATGACCAGCGTCAGCTCATCTTCGTAGAGCATCACGCCGTGCAGGCCGGGTTGGCGCGGCGGCAGGTAACTGATGCCGATGTCCAAAGAGCCGTTGAGCAGCCGCCGCTCGATCTCAAGTCCGGTCAATTCATAGATCTGCACCACCAGATGTGGCTGTGCCTTGCGCACCCGCTCAAGCATTTGCGGAACGAGACTGGTGTGAACCGTTTGCAGCACGCCGATTGCCAGCGTGCGCAAGGCCTGGCCCTTGAAGTTGCCCAATGCCTCACGCGCCCGCTGCAATCCGTCGAGCAGCGGCAAGGCGTGGTTGTACAACGTGTGCGCGGCGAGGGTTGGCAGCAGACGCTTGCTGCTGCGCTCGAACAGGGTAACGTCGAGGTTCTGTTCGAGCTGGCGGATCTGCTGCGACAGTGCCGGTTGCGAGATCGACAGGCGTTCGGCGGCGCGACCGACATGGCCTTCTTCGTAGACCGCGACGAAATAACGCAGTTGTTTGAAATCCATAAGTAATGCTTATCGAAAATGCTGGTAAATCGAAATGGCCCGCAGGCCTCAGTGAGCCTAGTCTAACCGCATTCACAAGGCTTACAGGGCCAGAAAGCGCGATGAATAGCGTTCGCTTCGACAGTGTTTGCATAGGCAGTTCAAAACACCTTAAACGCGGTGTTTTTCAATGAATCTGTTCAGTTTGCGGCGCCAGACGCCGAGTCTTGATGACCTCGCCTTTGAGGCTGATCCTTCTGATATCAACGAAAATCTGAGCACCGAACGCCTGATGCCCAGCGTCGAACGGCCGCAACAGGTGTTCGTTCGTGGTCAGGGTTCCTGGTTGTGGGACAGCAACGATCGTGCGTACCTCGACTTTTCCCAGGCCGGTGGCGCCAACAGTCTTGGTCACAGTCCTTCGGCATTGGTCAAAGCCATCAGCATTCAGGCGCAGGCACTGATCAATCCCGGCTTCAATCTGCACAATCGAGGCATGCTCAGCCTCGCCGAACGTCTGTGCGCCAGCACCGGTAGCGATCAGGCCTATCTACTCAACAGCGGCAGCGAAGCCTGTGAAGCGGCGATCAAACTCGCGCGCAAGTGGGGCCAACTGCGTCGTGGCGGCGCCTCGCGAATCATTGTCGCGAAGCAGGGTTGCCATGGCCGCAGTCTGGCGACGATTTCTGCCTCCGACAGCTGCAACCTGCACAACCGTTTCGCGCCGTTACTGCCGGGTTTCGATCTGGTGCCGTTCAACGACTTGCCGGCCCTGCACGCGGCGGTCGATGCGCAAACCGTGGCGATCATGCTTGAACCGATCCAGAGCGATGCGGGGGTGGTGCCGGCGACCGAGCATTACCTAAAAGGCGTTGAACGTCTGTGCCGAGAGCTGGGCATTCTGCTGATTCTCGATGAAGTGCAAACCGGCATCGGTCGCTGTGGCACCTTGCTTGCCGAACAGTCCTATGGCGTACGCGCCGATATCGTCGTGCTCGGCAAAGGCCTTGGCGGCGGTGTGCCCTTGGCGGCGCTGCTGGCGCGAGGCAAGGCGTGTTGTTTCGACGCGGGTGAACTGGGCGGCACGCATCACGGCAATGCGCTGATGACAGCGGCTGGTCTCGTGGTGCTCGACAGCGTGTACGACCGCAGCTTCCTGCAGCAGGTCAACGATAATGGCCAGCATCTGCGCGAAGGCCTGGCCCGATTGGCGCACCGCTACGACCACGGCGAATTGCGCGGCCAAGGCCTGTTCTATGGTCTGACCCTGTCGGACGATTCCGCCGATGCTGTGGTCCATGCAGCCCTGCACGAAGGCCTGCTGCTCAACGCCCCGCAAGCCAACTGTTTGCGCTTCACCCCGGCGCTCACTGTCAGCAAAACCAACATCGACGAAATGCTCCTGCGCCTGAGCCGCGCGTTCTCGCGAGTGCGCACCGCGCAACTGCAATGCCGTAAAGGGATTGCCGTCTGAGCTGAACTTTCCTACCCGATTTCCAGAACCGTCTCGCGGTATAACGCACGCCCCACGCCTGATTCTTTTGGCGTGGGGCGTTTTTTTGTGAGGTGATGGCGATCAAATGGCAGTTGCACTGAACCCTGACGAACGGCGCAGGTCGATTAGCTTGTATGGCTCATGTGAGCCAACCCCCATTCAGGAGCTGACCCATGGACTTCATTCGCATCATCATCGCCATTCTGTTGCCGCCACTGGGTGTGTTTCTGCAGGTCGGGTTTGGCGGGGCGTTCTGGTTGAACATTCTGCTGACGTTGTGCGGGTATATTCCGGGGATCGTGCATGCGGTGTACATCATCGCCAAGCGTTGAGTACTGCTGCGCCTGATAGATAGCTTTCGCGAGCAGGCTCGCTCCCACAGGGGATTTGTGAACAACACAGATCCAATGTCGGAGCGAGCCTGCTCGCGAATGGGGCAATTCGGTTTTGAACGGGGCGCGGTGATCAGTCCGCCAATCCCATCACCCGCCGATAGAACTTCCACTCCTGCTCCAGCGCATGCGCTTGATTGGCCGCGCGGCGGAAGCCGTGGCGTTCGTCGGGGTAGTAATGCGCTTCGACGGGGATGTCGTTCTGCTCCAGCGCCGTGACCATGTCGCGAGTCTGTTGTGGCACGACCACGGCATCCAGTTCACCCTGAAAGAAAATCACCGGTACGCGGATATTGTTTGCGTGCAACAACGGCGTGCGGGCGGCGTAGCGTTCGGCGTCTTGCTCGGGATCGCCGATCAGCCAGTCCAGATAATCACCTTCAAATTTGTGCGTAGCCCGAGCCAATGCAACCGGATCGCTGACGCCGTACAAACTCGCTCCAGCGCGGAAGACTTGCTTGAACGCCAGCGCACATAACGTGGTGTAGCCACCTGCGCTGCCGCCACGAATGAATGCGCGATCACCGTCGATCAAACCCTGGCCGGTGAGATAACTCACCACCGCACAAGCATCCTCGACATCCACCTCACCCCAGCTCAGATGCAAGGCCTGCCGATATTCGCGGCCATACCCGCTGCTGCCGCGATAGTTGAGATCGGCCACGGCGAAGCCGCGTTGCGTCCAGTACTGAATGCGCGGGTCGAGCATCGGGTAGCAGGCCGATGTCGGGCCGCCGTGGATGAACACCACCAGCGGCGGGTTTGTCTCGCCGCTCATGGCCGGATAAAAGAACCCATGTGCTTGGCCCGAACCACTTGGGTAGCGCAGTGTTTGCGGACGACTGATGCGCTCAGCAGGCAAGGGCGCTACGCCACCCACCAGCACGTTCACTTCTCGCGTGGTTCGATCAACGGCGATGACCGCCGAAGGACTGATCGGTGAGGCGGCGATGCAGTAGATAAATCGCTCATCCACAGCGAGATGACGGAAGCGGCTGTAGTCACCAGTGAAATCTTCGTCACCGAGCGTCAGGCGACCAAAACCACCTTCGCTCCAGCTCGCCAAAAACGCATTCTCAACAGGCAGCCAAGTGCAGCCGCCCAGTTGCCACGGTGCCGGCGCGTGATCGGCTTGCGCAGCAGCCAATGGCTCCAAACCGTCGGAAGTCTCAGCCCACGGCTGCCAGAAACCACCACGATCGGTCAGGCAATAAAGGCGATTGTCGGCATCGAATCGTGGTTGTTGGATGGACTCTTCAAACTCGGCGCCGGCAACGCATCGCGGCGAACCAAAAGCGCTATTGGTCGAACGCTCAGCCACCATCAACCGGGTCGACGTCCACGGCTGATGCGGCCGACTCCACTCGATCCAGGCCAAACGCTGGCCATCCACACTGATGATTGGTGCCGCATAAAAATCCGCGCCCTCAGCCAACAAATGTCGACGGCCATCAGCCAGATCAATCGCCACCAGCCGATGCTGATCCTGCTGTTCTTCAACTGCCAGAACCTGGCCGTAGGCAAAATGCACATCGCCGTAACGGCATTCGCCCGACGTCAGCGCCTCTGGCTCACCACCCAGCGTCTGGCGATACAACTGCTGATCCGCCTCAGCAACGAAAACCACCCCATCGGGTGTCAGACAAAACGCACCGCCGCCATATTCGTACACGCGACTGCGCACGCTAAAACCATTCGGCGTCAGACATTTCGCCAATCCATCGCGCCAATGCCAGATCCGGCAGGCGGCATCTTCAGGACGATATTCATTCCAGAACAGCCCATTGGCACCGAGCTGCAGTTCGGCAAAGTCCATCCCGGCAGCGACGGCTTGCGAGGCGCTGAAAGGCTCAGCCTTTGGCGATGAGGCGCGAGTTTCGTTCATTGCGGAAGGCCAATTGTTCGATGGTTTGAGTGGCAGTCTCGGCTTCTTCGCGGGCCTTGAGAATCACGCCGTGATGTTCGGACTTGCTGCACACCGGGTCGGCATTGCTCGCATCACCGGTGAGCATGAACGCCTGACAGCGGCAGCCGCCGAAGTCTTTTTCTTTCTCGTCGCACGAGCGGCACGGCTCGGGCATCCAGTCGTAACCACGGAAGCGGTTGAAGCCGAACGAGTCGTACCAGATGTGCTGCATGCTGTGATCGCGCACATTGGGAAATTGCACCGGCAGCTGTCGGGCGCCATGACAAGGCAGGGCGGTGCCGTCCGGTGTGACTGTCAGAAAAATACTGCCCCAGCCGTTCATGCAGGCTTTCGGGCGTTCTTCGTAGTAATCCGGGGTGACGAAAATCAACTTGCACGGATGCCCTTCGGCTTCCAGTTTCGCGCGGTATTCGTTGGTGATGCGCTCGGCACGGACCAGTTGCTCTTTGGTCGGCAACAGGCCGACACGATTGAGCTGCGCCCAACCGTAAAACTGGCAGGTGGCGAGTTCGACAAAGTCGGCCTCAAGTGCAATGCACAGCTCGATGATGCGGTCGATCTTGTCGATATTGTGCCGATGGGTGACGAAGTTCAGCACCATCGGATAGCCGTGGGCCTTCACCGCCCGAGCCATTTCCAGCTTCTGCGCGAAAGCCTTTTTCGAGCCGGCCAGCAGGTTGTTCACTTGCTCATCGCTGGCCTGAAAACTGATCTGGATGTGATCGAGCCCGGCCTTCTTGAAGTCGCTGATTTTCTGCTCGGTCAGGCCGATGCCAGAGGTGATCAGGTTGGTGTAGAAACCCAACTGCCGCGCTTCATGAATCAGCTCGGCGAGATCCTGACGCACCAGCGGCTCGCCGCCGGAAAAGCCCAGTTGCGCTGCGCCCATCTCCCGCGCCTCGCGGAACACTTTGATCCACTGTTCGGTGCTCAGCTCTTTGCCCTGCTCGGCGAAATCCAGCGGATTGGAGCAGTACGGGCATTGCAGCGGGCAGCGGTAGGTCAGCTCGGCGAGCAGCCACAGCGGCAGGCCGACTTCAGGCTTGGGCGGCAGATCAGGCAAGTTCGATCCAGTGCTGCGCACGGGCAACCTCCATGAATTGCTCGATGTCGTCACCGAGCTCGGGCACGCCGGGGAACTGCTCATCGAGTTTGGCAATAATCGCCGCAACGTCGCGTTCGCCGTCGATCAAGCCGCCGATCAGCGCGGCGCTGTCGTTGAGTTTGATCATGCCTTCGGGGTAGAGCAGCACGTGACCTTTCTGCGCCGGCTCGTACTGGAAGCGGTAGCCGGGACGCCAGGTCGGGACTTTGCTGCGGTCGAAACTCATAAGGTGATTCCTTTATGCCAGACGCGTTGTTCGGTGACGCTGTGATACGGCGGGCGGTTCAGTTCGTAGGCCATGCTCATGGCATCGAGCATGCTCCAAAGAATGTCGAGTTTGAACTGGAGAATTTCCAGCATGCGTTCCTGGCCTTCGCGGGTCTTGTAGTGCTCGAGCGTGATCGCCAGACCGTGCTCGACATCACGCCGGGCCTGACCGAGGCGGGTGCGGAAGTATTCGTAACCGGCCGGATCGATCCACGGGTAATGCTGTGGCCAGCTGTCGAGGCGCGACTGATGGATCTGCGGCGCGAACAGTTCAGTCAGCGAGCTGCTGGCGGCTTCCTGCCAACTGGCCCTGCGGGCGAAGTTGACGTAGGCATCGACGGCGAAACGTACGCCGGGCAGTACCAGTTCCTGGGAGCGCAATTGATCCGGATCGAGGCCGACCGCTTGACCGAGTCGCAGCCAGGCTTCGATGCCGCCGTCTTCGCCTGGGGCGCCGTCGTGGTCGAGCAGGCGCTGAATCCACTCGCGGCGGATTTCCCGATCGGGGCAGTTGGCGAGGATCGCCGCGTCCTTCAAGGGGATGTTCACCTGATAGTAGAAGCGGTTGGCGACCCAGCCCTGAATCTGTTCGCGGGTGGCGCGGCCTTGGTACATCGCCACGTGGTAGGGGTGGTGGATGTGGTAGTAGGCGCCTTTGGCGCGCAGGGCCGCTTCGAATTCGGCGGGGGACAGCGGGGTGTCGGTCATTGCGGTTCTCCGGGGAACAACCGTTGGAATCCTGGGTGTTTATTCGGACGCTTTCGCGAGCAAGCTCGCTCCCACAGGGTTTGTGAACGCCACAGATCCAATGTGGGAGCGAGCTTGCTCGCGAAGAGGCCGGTGGCTACAGCACAATACTCATGCCATCGAACGCCACTTCTACATTACGCCGGGCCAACTCGGCACGCTCCGGCGAATCTTCGTCGAGAATCGGGTTGGTGTTGTTGATGTGGATAAGCACTTTGCGCTGCTCAGGCAACTGCTCCAGCACTTCGAGCATGCCGCCAGGGCCGTTCTGCGCCAGATGGCCCATCTCGCGACCGGTGCGGGTGCCGACGCCACGGCGCTGCATTTCATCGTCATCCCACATCGTGCCGTCCACCAGCAGGCAATCGCTGCCGGCCATGATTTCCAGCAACGGCGCATCGACTTTGCCCAGACCCGGCGCGTAGAACAATTTGCCGCCGGTGGTCAGGTCTTCAACGATCAAACCGATGTTGTCGCCCGGGTGCGGATCAAAGCGATGCGGCGAGTATGGCGGCGCCGCGCTGCGCAGGGGCAGCGGGGTGAAACGCAGGTTCGGGCATGCGGCCACGGTGAAGCTCTGGTCGAGTTCGATGCGGTTCCAGTCCAGCCCACCGTTCCAATGGGTGAGCATCTTGAACAGCGGGAAACCGGTGCTGAGGTCTTCGTGAACCATGTCCGTGCACCAGACCTGATGCGGGCAGCCTTCGCGCAGGCTGAGCAGGCCGGTGGTGTGGTCGATCTGGCTGTCCATCAGGATGATCGCGCTGATGCCGGTGTCACGCAGGGCGCGGCCCGGTTGCATCGGGGCGAAGCTTTGCAGCTGCGCGCGGATGTCCGGCGAGGCGTTGCACAGCACCCAGTTCACGCCGTCATCGGAAATCGCGATGGACGATTGAGTGCGGGCCTTGGC
Source organism: Pseudomonas sp. 29 (assembly GCF_002754355.1). Taxonomy (NCBI): domain Bacteria; kingdom Pseudomonadati; phylum Pseudomonadota; class Gammaproteobacteria; order Pseudomonadales; family Pseudomonadaceae; genus Pseudomonas; species Pseudomonas sp. 29. Next base: position 2,276,712 of record NZ_PEEY01000001.1, on the reverse strand, counting down.
ATTCAGGCTGCCGTCGCGAAAGCCTGCGCAATTGACGCAGTTGCAGTTCCACTGCGGAAAACCGCCACCGGCGGCCGAACCCAGAATCTGGACGAACATGAACGCTCCATCATTTCTACGCGGAAAATAAAACGCCCCGGCGAGCCGAGGCGTTGCACTGCAATTCTACGTAAGCAGAACTCAGCGGCTGGCGAAGTACATGGTGACTTCGAAGCCGATACGCAGGTCGGTGTAAGCAGGTTTTGTCCAGGACATGGGTGTCTCCTTCAGGGTGGATGGGATAGCGCTGTCCATAGGTATAGTCCACGGCAGCGCAAAGATGTTCCAAATAGTTAGGCGGCTATGTTACTCAAAATTTCACCGGGTTTGCCCGTGAATATTCGAGAAAGCTCCTTGCAGCCTCGGTAATGATCAATTTGTCGTTTGCCATGGGTTACCGGGCGCGGGGTCGCTGGCGAGACAGAGCCAGCCGCCTTCGGCGTTGATCAAGCGCTGTGCTGCGTTAAACAACGCCTGGCGATCGAGTTGGCCAATGGCGGCGAGCAATTGCCCAAGATAATCCGACGAGTGGCCTGCGAGTCTGGCCTGCCAGAGCAACTCGGCAGCATCTTTGCTGGATAGATTGGCGTCGTCGAATTGATCCGCGAGGTTTTGCCGCCGCTGGTTGAGGCTGACCTCATCAAGTTGTTCGATCAGCGCGGGCATACCTTTGAGGAACTGTTGAATGTGCTCGAGCAACTCCGCAGGTCTGGCGCTCGGAGATTGCACACCGAACAGCAGGGCGGTTTGGCCATTCATCTCGCGAAGCGCACTGAACACCGCGTAGCCCAATTGCAATTCGACGCGCAGGCGCTGGTAGAACGGCGTCTGGCACACCTGCGCCAACAGTCGCCACGCGGCGTCCTCGACGATGTCGCGGCTGGCGCCGGGGCAGAACAACAGCACGGCGTGTTCGCTGGAGGCGGTATCGACATGGCGCCAGTGTTTTTGCGCGGTGATTGCCGCCGGCGCTGCCAGATGGTTGTCCGGGATACCGGGAACCCGGCTCAGGGCCAGGCCCATGGCGGACTGGGTCTGTTGGCTCAGTCCCAACGCGAGGCCGTCCCAATGCGAAGTTGTCCACAGGTGTGGGGCGTCGTCGCCGGTTTCAGCTGATTCCAGCGCCTGTTCCGGCAGCGCTTTCAGCAACTGGCGAATGGGGATCAGCGGCGTTTCCGCCTCACTACGCAACGAATCGGCGTCAACTTGCGTCAGACATTTCAGCGCATGCTCCAGGACGCTGGGCATTGGCTCCTGCAGGCCATTGAGCTTGAGCAACCATTGATGCCCTGTGGTGCTGAAAGACAACTCGACTCCAGCCTCGCGCGCGTCTTGCTGAGTTTGCCGGAGACTGCGTTGCAATCTCGAGTGCAGATCAGGGCTGGCGGCAGACTCAACCTGCCAACGCAGATAAATCGCGCCTTCATCGCCGCTGTCCGGCAAGACCTGGCTGAACTGCATCGGCGAGCGTTCGCGACGGCCGCGCGAGCGATCCTGAGCAAATGTACGAAGGCCACGGTGGGCGCTGGTCTGGCCGCGAATCAGGCCCGCATTGGCGAGCGGTTCGCTGGCGCGCAAAAATGGATTGGCAGCAGGTAATCGCCAGTGGGCGCTGAAGTTATCCACAACACCGATTTCACGGAGCAGGTGTTTGAGGGCGCTGATGCCGCTGTCGGACAGCCCACTCTCTTGTCGCTCGCTGTCGACTCGTGCCAGTTGCAGCGCACCGCTGACTTGTTGCTGGCGCTGAACCAGGGCCATGTATTCCGCCCGCAGCGGCGTCCAATCCTGTTGCGCGAAGAAGCTCAGCCAATCCTTTGCGCGTTCGCTAATGACGTTCATCGATTCGGCTGGTGCGATGAATGCCAGATGCAGCAAGGCTTGCCCGGCAAAGCAGTACAGTGGTGCGGCTTTCAGATCATCCGCCAGATTCTGCTCCTGCAGATGCGCCAGCAACCCACCGGGCTTGGCACTGTTCAGCCAGTGGCAGAGGAATGCCATTGCCTCGGCGGAAGACTCCGGCAAATCATCGAACGCAAACAGCAGATTGGCGCGTCGCTCAGCGGCCTGTTGATAACTTTTCACCGCCAGTTGCAGGGGCGCAGCCTGCACAATTTTATCCCCAGCCGGTAAAGCCGCTGCGAACTGCTCGGCCAGTGCACGCAGCTCTTCAAGGCTCTGCGGCCCCACCAGGCTCAAGCTCATTTGTCCGGTGCGATAGAACTGCTGGTGGAAATCCTTCAACGCTTGTTGAAACGCTGGCAATTCCACTTTCAGGCTATCCCGATTCCCCGCATGAAATCCGCGCAACGGATGCTCTGCCGGTAAACCCTCATACAACGCAAACTGCTGCAGAGCCGCAGGATCTTGCGACCAGGCGACAAATTCCGCCTGCAACACTTCTCGTTCCCGCAGCTGATCGTCCAGATTCATACGCGGCTTGGCGAGCATGTCTGACAGACGCTCCAACCCCTCGCTGAACGAGCGCGTCGGCAGCTCAAAGAAAAAGTCAGTGGTGCGTTCGCCAGTGCTGGCATTCACTTGGCCACCGTGGCGCTGCACGTAGGCCATCAACCCTTCGTCCGCCGGAAAACGCTCAGTGCCGAGAAACAGCAAATGCTCGAGGAAATGCGCCAGCCCTGGCCACGCCAATGGCGCGTCATGACTACCGGCAGCCACCCGCAGGGCAGCGGCACTGCGCTTGAGGCTTGGCACATGACGCAGGGTCACGCGCAAGCCGTTGGCCAGGGTTTCGGTGTGGGGGCGGGGGTGAGTCGGCGCAGGCATGGGCACTTCCAGAACAGTGAAGTGCCCATGCTAGCGGATTAGCGCTTGTTCAGCGCGCCGTAAAGCTCCGGGCGGCGGTCGCTGAGATAGCGATTGGCCGCGCGGGAATCGACCATCAACTGCCGATCCAGTTCGCCGACGATCAACGCTTCGTCCAGACCGGCCTGAGCAATACGGCTGCCGTCAGGCGCGGCGATGCTGCTTTGCCCGCAATAATGGATATCGCCTTCATGGCCGCAGTAGTTGGCGTAGGCCACGTAGCATTGGTTTTCGAAGGCGCGGGCGCGTACGGAGACATCGGCGATAAAATCGAACGGAATCATGTTCGCCGTCGGCACCAGAATCAGCTCGGCGCCGTCGAGGGCCAGGCGTCGGGCGTTTTCCGGGAATTCCAGGTCGTAGCAGATCAGGAAACCGAGTTTCCAGCCGTTCAGTTCAACCACCGGAAAATCGCCTTCACCGGGGCTGAACATCGAGCGATCAAGGTCACCGAACAGGTGCGTCTTGCGGTAATTGCACAGGCGCTCACCGTTGGCGTCTATCAACTGCACGGCGTTGTAGATCTGCCCGTCCGCCGTGCGCTCGGGGTAACCGTAGAGAATCGCCAAACCGGCCGACTTGGCAATGCGGCCGATCTGTTGCGCCCATTCCCCGTTGTAGACCTCGGCCAGGGTGCCGACCGCTTCGGCGCCAATGTTGTAGCCGGTCATGAACATCTCCGGCAGCACCAGCAGATCGGCGCCTTTGGCCTCCATCGCCACTTGATGCAGGCGTTGCAGGTTGGCGGCGGGGTCCAGGGGCAGCGGTGGACATTGGTAAAGGGCTACACGCATCAGGGATTCCTCTTACTCGGGCAGGGCGATAGGGCCGATGTCTTTGAACACATCACCCGGGCCCGGGTTCGCTTTATGTGTCGAACCGCCGAAATGCTTCATGATCCCCCACACCGCGTTGAGCGATGTCTGCACTGCGCCTTCAACCCACGCCGGTGTCCACGACACATCGTCGCCAGCGATGAAAATCCCGCGCTGCTCGGCGGGCATCTCGTCCTGCATGAAGTGCGCGTACATGCGCTGGTTGTAGCGATAGTGGCCGGGCAGGGCGCCCTTGAACGCACCGAGAAAGTACGGATCGGCTTCCCACGACACGGTGATCGGATCGCCGATGATGCGCGCGGCGATGTCGACTTTCGGATAAATCTTTTTCAACGCATTCAACGCCAGCTCAACGCGTTTTTCCACTGGGTGCGGAAGCATCTTCAAGGCGTCGCTCATCCACGAGTACGACAGGCAGATCACCCCCGGTTTGTCGTCGCCGTTGTCGAACAGATAAGTGCCGCGGGTCAGACGATCGGTGAGGGTCATGCTCATCAGGTCGCGGCCGGTTTCCGGGTCTTTGTCTTTCCAGAATGGCCGGTCGACCATCACGAAAGTCTTCGACGATTGCATATAACGGGTGCGGTCGAGGGCCATCCACATCTTCTGCGAGAACAGGGTTTCGTCGCACTCGATCTGGGTGGTCAGCAGCCAGCTCTGGCAAGTGGTCAGCACAGCGGCGTATTCGCGAGTGTCGCCATTATTGTCGGTGACCGCGAAACGGCCATCGGGCGCGTGAGCGATTTTCTTCACCCCCGAGCGCGGTGCGCCACGGTGCAGGGATTTCAGGCTGGTGCCTTCCGGCCAGTGCACGCAACGCTCCGGTACATGCCGCCAGATGCCTTGTGGGACTTGCTCGACGCCACCGACCACCAGGTGCTGGTGATCGTCGCAGTTGGTCATCACCACACGAAAGATTTCCAGCATCGAGTTGGGGAAATCCGAGTCCCAGCCGCCAGTGCCGAAACCGACCTGACCGAACACTTCGCGGTGATGGAACGACAGTTTGGCGAAGGCCTCTGAGGTGGCGACGAAGTCGTAGAAGGTGCGGTCGTCCCACAACGGCACCAGCGTGTTCCACAGCTCTTTCAGCCGGGGCACATCGCGATCGCGGATGGCTTGCTGGATATCGGCGAACTGCGAGCCGGCTTCCAGTGCGTCCGCCCAGGCGTCAGCCACTTCCTGAAACAGTGCAGGAAGATCCGCCAGTTTTTGTGCGTAATGGGTTTTGCCTTCCAGGTCGATCACGGTGCTGCCGGAGGCCGGCGTCAGCGGGTTCGGGAAAGGTTTGGTTTCCAGGCCGAGCTTGTCGACGTAGTGATAGAACGCGGTGGAGGACACCGGAAAACGCATGCCGCCCAGTTCCGCGACGATGCCGTCAGTGCCGTTGAACGCTTGCGAGCGCAGACGCCCGCCGAGCTTCGAAGCCTCGTAGACCACCGGTTTCAGGCCGAGCTTCATCAGCTCGTAAGCCGCTACCAGGCCGGCGATGCCAGCGCCGACGATCGCCACTTCAGCGCCATGATGATGTTCAGGAATAGTGCCGAGACCGGCCGGGTGCTCGATCCAGTCGTCGAACGCGAACGGAAAGTCCGGGCCGAAAATGGTGACTGGTTTCTTACCGTCTGCAGGATGGCGATTGTTCTTGTTCATGGCTGACCTTGCTGGCGACCCGACGCAGGATACGCGTCTGAGTATAGGAAAAGATGCCTGCCATTCTAGGGAGCGTAGAACACGTTAATAAGACGCAAAGTGTCGTCGTTTTGCCAGTTAGCAGATCAATATGACGATCAAAGACTGCATATGGACCAAAGTTTAGGAGGGGCCTGCTCGCGAAGAGGCCCTGAAATCCAGCCGAGAAGCCCGATCAAGACCTTAAACCGGCTGCCCCCGATCAATCTTGCTGCTCAAGATGATCGAAGTCGTGGTCTTCTCGACCCCATCTACACTCCCGATCTGATCCAGCAACTGGTCCAGCTGCTCCGGCGAATCGGTGCGCAACCACGCCACATAATCAAACTCACCACTCACCGCACACAACTGCTGCACCTGCGCCATCGCACTCAGGCGGCGCAACACCTCTTTTCCGGAACGCGGCTGCACCTTGATCCCGACGTACGCCTGCAACCCGCCATCGACCACGCGCTGACCCAGGCGCACGCCATAACCGGTAATCACTTTGGCCTTTTCCAACCGCGCCAAGCGTGAAGTCACGGTGGTGCGCGCGATGCCCAACTGCCGGGCGAGCATGGCCACGCTTTCGCGGGCGTTGATCTGCAGGGCGGCGATCAACTGGCGGTCGATTTCATCAAGCACGGGCGTGCGGGTGTCGGGCAAGGGGGCGGCTCCATGGGTGTGGGGGCGGTGAGTACGCATGTTACAGACACTGTCAGCAACACGCTTGCAGGCGATGTTTGAATTGTTCACCCAAGAATCGATGCCATCGTTGCGCTGAAACAATACATCGGATATTTGATTTGACTTGGTTGGCCTATTTATCAAGAATGCCAGCAAGAGCGCGAAATCCGCTGCCTTGCAGGGCATTAGTGGACGTAGGTACCTCAGCGATGCTGCAACATCGGTGTAAGGTGAGACCTCTTCATCCCATTTCCTGAGGATGCAAATATCAGGATTCAAATATTAAGGGCAGCCAAATGGCTGCCCTTTTCTTTGTCTTCAAGAATGTACCGCTTGTACAAGAGCTCGCCTTGGCGGTGTTTGTTCATCGCTCTGGCGGGAGCGTGCATGAAGTTCCAGAGGACATGCCCGTTGCGCACATCGACCACGACAAGCATGTCGTTTTTTGCCTCGTAGGCGTTTATGAATGCCATTCGGTATCCGCCGTTATCGTAGAGAACTTTCCATACTTCAAAAGGTCCCGTCAGCGTATCTATGGCATGTCGAACATAACGTTCTCGGGAATCTGGACGTTTCTCGACGATGTGGGCCCGTTTGTCTCTCAGGACCGCGACGTTCCCGATGGGCGTGAGGATGGTAACGGCCAATAATGACTCGTCGACAAACCCAAAGTGATCCGAGAGGATTTTGAGCGCGCCTTCTGCGTCCTCAGCCCTTTTTACCTCTTCTATTGCGGCTGACCGAAGTTCTCTCGATAAGGTTCTGAGATCGGGTAAGGCGAGGTCGATCCAGGTTTGCTGGTCGGCTGCTTCCTTTATCAGTGGCGCAGCATTCACGAGCATGAAATCGATCCTGGACGGGCTGAGGCGTCCGGAGATTACTCGTCTGGAGAAACGGTCAACAACGCGCGGAGAGGGGAGAAAACCTAGTTTGGGAACATTCCTACAGATCTTGAGGTTGTATTCCTAACAATGCCCTTCGTACATTGCGCTCGCCAAGACGTCGAACCCTAATCCATCGCCCAAGAAAAAGCCGCGCATTTAGCGCGGCTTTCAATTTGGTGGGCCCACACGGACTTGAACCGTGGACCAAAGGATTATGAGTTGCAGGGAGAGCTGATATGCCTAGAGGAAGCGTCCGAAGGTGAGCGCAGTTTGGCATAGCAGAAAACTCTATAGATGATGGTGTTGAGCGTAATTTCGAGAAAGCTGATCCAGCTGAGTACTGTACCGTAGTTGTACTGAATTTCATGGTGTGGCCGCTTGTGAATTTTTATCTTTCGACCAGTTTTGCTGAGGCGAGTGGACTGGTTTCGAACCAGCGCAATGAATCGTGAGAATAGCTCCATATTTGATGCCAAGAGTTGAGAGTGTGAGTAATGCACCACACTTGTTCTAAATTACAAACTCGGTAGTGTCTTAGACAGTTCCGTTGTTTGCCGTTTCATTTTTGAAACGCTCTCTGAAGCCTACATGAAGCACGGCCATTGACTTTAGGCCATGCCTCACTTATGCCCTTTGACGAAAATAGACGAATGGAGTCTGTGCCAAATGGGTATATATTTGTTTCACAATTATAAACTTTACGTATGGCTCTATAAATTATTGATGGCCGAAATCCCATCGTGAATCAAAGTTTCCGAGTCTCTATATAGTTCTGCTGCCAAAGAAACAGACTTCGAAATTATATTTCTGTTTTTTAATACATCCTCAGGAATTGGGATGGCTAATAATACAGAAGTGTCGAAGCGAGGATGATGGCCGCCTTCTTGAGCGGCAAAAAGAGCACTTTGTACTTTGTCTGAAAGGAGGTACGGTACTAAGAAATCAATCGGGTCGGCAGAGGTTGATCGTAGAATAAAAAACTCCGTAGAGCAAGCCATTTCACAATGTTTAAACTTTCTTACAAAGCCTTCGTCAATTATTGCAACTTGTCTCAGATAAGGTCTGAGTCGTGAAATTAGTACGTCGTGACATCTAAAGATTTTTTTTGTACTACCTATTTCTTCCGCCGTAACGGGAGTTTTCTTGCCGACTACGATGCCTTCTCTAATATCAGAAGTATCTAAAACGACAAAATTTCGTCCGGCAGCATTCTTAGATACTGGGTTAATAGTATGTTTAACTATTTCTGCTATTTGGCCAATAGTGACCTGTGAATTCCCCTCGTCGTGGTTTGTTAAACTACGTCTAGGATCGTAACGTTCAGGTGAAAGTATCTTTCCTGGTTCTAGGTTTCGTAATTGTATGATCGTTACGCTCGCCATTTGTCACCTCCAAACTCTAAGCCTTCTTCTTTGCAAAATTTTTCAAAAGAACTTAGTATCTCATCTAGGTCGTGGTCAACCCATTGCCAAGAATCAGTAAGTTTAGAAAAATCTTTCTTGAAAACAATTTTACCTTTTTTGTCTTTGCCATCGCGATCACTGACAGCAAAAAATATGTTTTCATCAAGTGATTCTGGAGCGCCATTTGTTCTTTTTTGTACAAACAGGATGCTGGTTTTTTGGTGGGTGTGGGGGAGGAATGTGTTACGTCCAAGCCCAACAACTCCGAGAATGCGGCATTTTTTAATCAGCCATTCTCTATTTTCTGAAAACTCACTGGCCGAAAACTTATTGTGGGGAAGAACAATTGCCATTCGGCCCCCGGGCCTTAATAGATCTACGCAGCGCTCTATGAAGAGTACGTCACGTTCTATGCGGGATTTTCCGCGACTGGCATCGTAATTGTCCAATATTTGTTGCTCAAGAACTTCCCCCGCAAATGGAGGGTTTGTCAAGATTAAATCAAATCCTTTATGGTTTCTGCATCGAGCACGTACAATGTCTTCCACTGTTAAAGAGTTATTGTCGGATTCTGGAAATAGCGAGCTATACATTTCTGTACGTATCAGACTATTCAGTCTTACTATGTTGCTTACTCCATCGCCAGCCAATATCATTAACGCCTTCGCAACTTTCGTTGCGCGGGGGTCTATATCAAAGCCCCAGAGCTTTGTAGAGCAGTATTGTTTTAAATCCTCTCCAGAAAAACTTTCTTTTGATTGTACAAAATCTAGCCCATGAAATAGAAAGCCGCCGGATCCGCAAGCAGGATCTAATATCGTTTCTTCTGAGCTAGGGTTCAGCATTCGTACACAAAACTCTACAACGTGTCGCGGTGTAAAAAATTGGCCCTTATTCCCTTTTGCTGCCTTAGACACCATAAACTCAAAGAAACTATCCAGAACATCTAGTCCGTTGTCGGATATCTTGTGTTCAGATAGTGCTTTAACGCATATGTGAAGATGTTCATCAGTTAAGTTTGATGTTGTATTGTTTTCAAGTATCCCGGGCCATTTTATTTGGGCGCTATTTAGGGTTTTGTTGAAAAAAATTGCTGTTTCACTCTCGGTTTCAAATGCCTTGAACTGAGGCTGGTTCGGAGATAGCTCGGTGTAAATTTTAGCTATTAATAGCTTGAAAACCTCTTCGAATTCATCCTCTCCAGAGTTTGCAAGGACTAATTCTTCCAGGCGTAGGAACATGGATTCTAAATTGCCAGAGTGGTTCGCGTGCCTCTTTGCCATTTTTCGCGCCTTATAACGGGTATCTGCCGATTATACCCTGTACAGACGATCGTCACAACATTTTTCAATATACCAATTTGGGTTTTTTTGACGTCTGTTACAGGATATCTCGGCTGACGATGGGATTTATATAAATTTAGTGTCTCTACAGCAGCGTTGGAATCAAATGAAATCAGCAAATGATCCCATGTATATCGAGTTCATAGCGAGACTTAGGGCGTATAGGAAAGATAAAAATATAACTCAATCTGATTTGGCGTTGGCTTTAAATCGTCCTCAATCGTATGTGTCTAAAGTTGAGACCTGTGAGAGAAGGATTGATGTTATCGAAACTGCTCTTTGGTGTTCCGTACTCGGTATAGAAATAGTTAGTGTGTTGCCGCGTTCTCTTACTCAATCTAAATAATATTAATTTCGATAACTCTAGGTGTGCTATGGTTTTTGAAGGGGCAGGAATAAGTAAGGAAAGACTTGATGTATTAAAAAGTCAGCTTTCGCCACTTATAGGTACTCAATTCGACACTTTGACGCTTCCCATGGCAGTATTGACGGCATTTGAACCCTCTCAAATAGGAACGATTGTTGGTTCGCTAATGGATGCTTTAATTCCGCACTTGGACAGTATTCCGCAAGTTGGTCTCAGTAAGCACGGTGGTCTACTTGGCGAGCGAGAAGGCTATCCAGACTATATTCACGTTTCTGGAATAAGGGTTGAGTTAAAGCTTCTATATGTGGACAACCCTCATTTGGAAATGAAGCGCCCTCCAACGAGGCGGGAGCCATCTGCTAGATTGACTCAGAAAGTAACAGTGAAGAATGTTGTTCCGGAAACAGATGCTCTGCTTATAATCGCTTATCAACTACAGCCCCATCTTTATAAGGTCGGAGCAGTAACGCCGACTATTGTTGATCTAGATGTATTTTCGGTCATCGAATTGGTTCTCGCAAGGGATAGTAGACTTACTAATGCTGGTGGTAGGTGGTTTGGGCATTATGAAACGCCAGGTGTGTTAAGTCGCATCGGAAGAGAGAAATACAAAAACAATATGCCTTTAGCTATTGATTCTTACGGTAGAAAAGAGTCTGAAGGAAAAGATTATAATGAAGATACAAATTTTGGGAAGCTTAAGAGGATTCCTCATAAGGATTTGCAGGGCTTTTTAAGGAAATGTATCGGTATTGGGGTGGGGCTATCTGCTAGGCAGGTGGAGATTGAAGAGTTATCTGATCTTGAGCAAGATATTTGATATTGTAATTCATTGTGTCTGAAAAATGTCCAATTGACCTTTACAGGAAAGCCTTCACCAGGCTTTCCACTTTTCGCGCAACTAAGTCGTGCTTGGTGTCGTTGCATAGCTATGCTGAGTAGATTTATCTCCTGGGTCGCTATGCGGCAACGAGGTCTCAAATCCCTGCCATGGTCAAGGGTCTTCCAATGGAGTACTTATAACTTGTGATTTCCACAAATGACTCCTCATCGGATCGAGAATCGGTTGCTTGGTCTTTCGTTCGCTCATCTCGGAGCTTCAGCGGTATTTAAACAGCGGCGCAGGAAGGTTTTTCCCGCTTGGCGAAAAGTTAACAGACCGGAAAAAATAAGACAGGACTTTGCCTCAGTGCCCGCCTTCTCCTAATCCTTGAGATGTTTTTTCAAAGAATTTGAAACAGCTTGCCTGCTTATTCCAAGGCGTTTTGATATTTCAATTTTTTTCAATCCTTCTCTATAAAGCTTCATAATTTCTAGATAAGTGGTCTTTTTTTGCATATGTGCTGTTTCATATGCAATGACACGCATTTGTGTCGCAGTTAGTTTTTTCGGGTTGCGTGCAAGCCTCATGTTTTTAAGTTCAATATGAAAACGAGCGCGGTATCGGTGATCCCTTCGATACATTGAGTCGGGTACGCTAGGGTTGTGTTCGCTACAAAATCGCAGAGTTGCATAGCAGTTTTCAGGATGATCGAGGTCGCGTTCTGCGGCCTGTGAAAGTCTCCAGCAAAGTTCGCAGTAAGGATAATGTAGGTGATCGACCTTTTTTCGATAGTTAAGTTGAGCCGAACCTTTTAATTTTTGGCTTTGTATACGTATACGTTTAGATGGTGTCTTAGAGAGTACGAAATATGAAACTCCCAGGAGTGCGTCGAAGTTTGCAGAAAGCTCCGGGGTGGATTCATAGATGCGCATCGCTCTTTGAAGATAACGGCTCATTTCAGCCATGTTTTTAGAGCGTAGCCATTTGGTAAACGGCTGTTCAAAAATATTGAAGCAACCTAAGTTTTCAAATGCTCTGATTATGGGGTTGTCGAGATTTTTACTCAGTATGCTCCATATTGAATATCTTCTTGAGCCGACGTTATGTGATGGTGTGCATTCTAAAAAAAAGGCTCTGATCGCGTCCTTTAGCTCGTGCGTCATCCCCTCAAAAAGCAGTGTCTCGAGAATTTGAGCGCTGGAGGGATGTGCTTTTTTGTCAACCATAATGACATATTTTAGTCGTTTCATTAGGAAGCTCAAGCATTACCTTTCGGTTCAGTTCGATAACCACCGGAGGTCAAGCATATGCACCTGCATGAAAACGCAATAGAAGACTCATTGGTGAGTCTTTACGGGCCTTTGCTGAGCTTGGCTCAGCTAGCAAACGTGCTTCATAGAAGTCCAGATGGCCTTCGAATTGCGCTTAGCGGTACGCAGCCATACGCTGAGCGAATCAACCTGGCTAGAGTAAAGGTTGGGCGTCGCGTCTACTTTCGCACCGCAAGCATTGCCGCTTATTTGGTTAGTGCTGGCGTATGAGTATTAAAGCGATGAACTGGGCCTGGGGGCAGGCTCTATCACCCACGCCCAAACTTATCCTGATGGCGTTGGCGGATGCGGCGGACGATGAGGGGCTTTGCTGGCCAGGTATCAGGACTTTAGCCGCCAAATGTGGTGTTTCTGGACGAACCGTACAGCGAATGATTAAAGCCTTTGTGAGCCAAGGCTTATTAGTCGTGGAGGAGCGCCGAAGGCCTAGTGGTAGGCAGACATCCAATAGTTATCATCTGGTCATGGAGAGGTACCCTGACAAATTGTCATCCCCTACTTTGAGCGTTCGGGGAGGCGGTGACACCGGTAGCTCCCCGAGAGTGACACAGATGAGTCAGGGAGAGGGTGACTCAGTTGTGTCACTCCAAGGACCACCACGTGAACACGTAATAAAACCACCACTACCGGGCGAGAACGGTGGGGCGGCCATAGTTTTTCCACGAAAACTCACAATTCTAGAGCGCCAGTCCATTATCAGTATGGCGGGAGCGATGCCGATTGAAGACCTGCAGTTATTGGTCGATGAGCTGGCTAGTGCTTTGGCATCTAAAAATACGATCAGGACCACTCCTTTACGTTGGTTTCAGGGGATCTTGCGGCGTTATCGAAAAGGGGAGTTTGTAGCAGCGGGGGCAATTGAGATCGAAAAAAGGCGATTAAAAAAGCAGCAGGAGAAATCGTCAGAGGCCATACAGAATGGTTCAACCTCTAAGGCCAAGGCTGAGCCTTACATTCAGAATATGCGTCAGGTTTTGGGCGGTTCAAAAAAACGCAGGTAGACCAAGAGTTATTCTATTTCGTGTATGGCGATCTAGGCATCGATCAACTTTTAAAAGTGAAAGGCAAAGAGTGCACCAAAAGGATGAGTGCGTTAAATTGCAAGTTATTAGTTGCTTTGTTATTTGCGGATTTTCCATATTAAAATATGGGTTTGCCTTGCTTGATGTGTCTCGTTACGTATTTTGTAAATTGCGTATAACCCAGATCTAGACGATCCTCAAAAAGCTCGTAGATACGTATTAGGGGGTATCCTTGGTCTATTTTCGATTTTACTTCATTCATCACTGCCACGAATGATACAAGGCCGTTTCCACGTCTAGTACGGCTGCCAGAGCCAAATGATTCGGTTTGGTTGTGCATGTTTATTTCTGATTTTTTGGTAGTCGTATAGGCAGTATAGCCATAGTGCCGGTGCCAGGGGGGATTTTTGCGATTTTAGTTAATGATGGTTTTCGCATGTGCGATTAGAGGAAATAAAATGCGATTAGAGGAAATAGAATGCGATGTAAGGAAAATTTATGCGACTCAATGCCGCTTTGTTGTTGAAGTAGTCTCTGTCGCATAAAGTCGCATTCAGGTTGACGGCAAGATATGTGTTGTACGGGTGCGGGCTTCGCTCTCTCCCTTCCAACACCTTGCCTTACTCGCCTTCGGCTCGACGGAATTTTGCTCTAACTGAAAGAACTCACATCTAGGAACAAAGGAGGCTCACATGGCTGGTACTGAGGCACCGAAAGGAAATGCTCGACGTCGCGGTAAGCCTATTGAGGTTTAGGTGACTGATGCGGAAAAAGCAGGGATTTCCAAACTTGCTGTACAGACAGGCTTGTCAAGGTCTGCCTACCTAAGGAATGTTGGGTTGAACTGTCCAGTCCGGTCAGTTGTAGATTTGGGTGCGGTTTCTGATCTTGCGAAAGTAAATGGTGATCTTGGTCGCGTAGCCGGGCTTCTGAAGCTATGGCTAGCGGATATGCGCGATGTCGGGGCAAGTTCACGCGATGTTGCTGCGATGATGAGGGACTTTCGAACTCTTCAATCACAGATTACTGCCATCATGTCGATGATCGTTTATCAAAAAACTAGTGTTTAGTCATTTCCTTGGCTAATTGGCATTAAAGTAATTGCGATTTGCAATCGCGGATAAGGATTTTTGTAGCTCTGCCTTTGTTTTTTTTGAGCGAGCCTTGTCAAGGGCAAGAGTAATTTGTCGGCGTATTATAGGAAGTTCCTCGTAACTCATCTCGCGTAAAATTTCTTTCAGGGTTTTGTACGCGAATTCTGGATGTTTTGCGTATGTTGCCACCATAAAATTCTCATGGCTCCAGTCTCTCATCTGTTGATCTCTTGCTTGAGTATTGTGAGTTCGGCCGCTTGAGTTACTTTGGCTGACCATCATCAGGTCAGCCTGGAACAACAAAATCTGTACTAACGGAAATATCACCTCACGATTTTATCAAGTCGCTGTACTAAATCCTCTGCGCGCAGATGAGTGTAGCGCTTGAGCATCTGCATGGATTTGTGTCCGCTAATGGCGGATACCTCCTGATCCGAAAGGCCGCCCTCGACGAGGCGGCTTACGGCTTCATGGCGTAGGTCGTGAAATCTAAAGTCTGGTAGCTTCAGTTTTTTCTTTAGCTGGCCCCAGATTTTGGTGAAGGAGTACGGCCTGCGCTTTCCGTCCTTTCCCGGTTCACCAAAAAACACGAGGTTGCAATCAATCGGACGCACCGGATTATTCATCGCAGCTTGGAATACCTCGGTGGCTTGCCTGCTCAGGGGAACGGTTCGTGATGCGTCGTTCTTGGTGTCTGAGAGCCTTACTACGCGCTTAGCCAGATCAACCTGCGGTCGTTGTAGAGATGAGATCTCAGACGAGCGCATACCCGTTTCTAAGGCGATTCGCACAATCCATCCCAGCATCGGGTTGCTGTGTGCGCTCACCGCCGCCAGTAAGCGCCTTTCTTCGTCTGGCGAAAGGCGGCGGTCTCTGCCGTCACCGGGACTTGGCTTGCGTATGTTCAGTACCGGGTTGAACGTAAGTCCTAACCCCCACTCCTGAATTGCCACCGTGTACAGATGACTCAGCAGGGCCAATTCGAGGCGGACGGTATTGTTACTGATGTTTCCACCGCGTCCGGGCTCGCTGAGGCGCTTGTCACGGTATCCAGCGATGATTTCAGCCGAGAGAGCTGCAAGGGAATATTTGCCTAGGTGCTCGATCAGCTTCTTGGCTTTGTTGATCTCGCCGCGTTGGGTCGTGGGCTTTTTGGTTGGGGTTATGTCGCTGAGATAGCGCGTTAAGGCTGCTTCCAGCGTCATACGCTCGGAGCCGCTGCGCTGGATGTACACACCTCGTACCATTTCGTCTTCGGTACGCCGAGACCAATCTTCCGCATCACGCTTGGTCCGGAAGGTTTTGGCGACGGTGGGCCAGCCAGTTTTACGAATAAGTGCCTTCCAGGTGCCGGAAGAAGTTTTGACGAGAGTAGCCATGAGAGGGTGCTCCTAGGCGGCTGGCGAACCAGCACTGTACCTAATTTGTACCCTTAGACCATAGGACTGTGTCTGTGGTGGTCCATCCAGAAACACGAAAGCCGCGCAATGCGCGGCTTTGAGTATGGTGGGCCCACACGGACTTGAACCGTGGACCAAAGGATTATGAGTCCTCTGCTCTAACCAACTGAGCTATAGGCCCTCAGTAGGTCGCGGATTATAGCGACGGTTTCTCGGCTGTGCTATCCGAAAAATCCGATACGGTTACACGAAGAAACGTTGCTGCGAATTCTTCCGACGGCAGCGGCAGGCTGACGATGTAGCCCTGGATCTGTTCACAGCCTTCGGCGGCGAGAAATTGTTGTTGTGCCTGGGTTTCCACACCTTCAGCGATAACCGTGAACTGCATGCTCCGGCCCAGTGCGATGATCGCCCGGACGATGGCCGCATCGTGGGGGTCATCGGGCAGTCCGCGGACAAACGACTGGTCGATTTTGAGGATGTCCAGCGGCAGCCGTTTGAGGTAACTGAGCGAAGAATATCCGGTGCCGAAGTCATCAATCGCCAATTGAACGCCGAGGTGTTTGAGCTGGTGTAACACCGCCAACGCCTCTTCGGCCTGACTCATGATGAAGTTCTCGGTAATTTCCAGTTGCAGTAAATCCGGTTGCAGGCGGTTGTCGTTGAGCAGCTGTTCGATGCGTCCGAGCAGATTCGGCTGACGCAATTGCGCACCGGCGAGGTTCACCGACAGCGGGCCGAGGCTGTCGTAGACCTGACTCCATTCGAACATTTGCCGGCACGCCGTCTCGAGCACCCAGTCACCAATCTGCAGGATCATGCCGTTCTCTTCGGCCAGCGGAATGAAGTGTTCTGGTGGCACGTCGCCGAAGGTCGGGTGACGCCAGCGGATCAGCGCTTCGGCACCGACCAGACGATGATCGTCGAGGCTGATTTTTGGTTGGTAGTAGAGAAACAGTTCATCACGTTCAATGGCCCGACGCAGTTCATGCTCAAGCGCAATGCGCTCGCTGGCCTGGGCGGTGAGGTCGCGGGTGTAGCTCTCGACGCGGTTGCGGCCCTTGGCCTTGGAGCGGTACATCGCCGCGTCGGCGTTTTTCACCAGCGTGGCGACGTCGCAACCGTCTCGAGGGAAGAGGCTGGTGCCGATGCTGGCACTGATGAAGAACTCATGCTCACCGGCCTGGAATGGCGCACCGAAGCAGTTGAGCAGTTTGGTGGCGATGTTGTCGGCGTCGCTGGCCTGTTGCAGGCCGGGTAACAGAATGATGAATTCGTCACCGCCCAGACGCGCCACGGTATCGATGTCTCGCAATTGCTCCTTCAGGCGCACGGCGATGCCCTTGAGCAGCAGATCGCCGACCGGGTGGCCGAGGCTGTCATTGATGTGTTTGAAGCGGTCGAGATCGAGAAACAGCACGGCGCCCTGACTGCCGTTTTCCTGCTGGCTGTTCAGTGCCATCAGCAAGCGGTTTTCGAACAGCGTGCGGTTTGGCAGACCGGTAAGCGGGTCGTGGTGCGCCTGATAGTCGAGTTTGGCTTGTGCATGTTTGAGGCTGGAGATGTCGGCAAACACCGCGACAAAGTGGGTAATAAACCTGTCTCGATTGCGCACGGCGCTGATGGTCAGCCAGCTCGGGTACAGCTCGCCGTTCTTGCGTCGGTTGGAGATCTCGCCTTGCCAGTGACCTTCGTCGGTCAACTGGTGCCACATTGCCGCGTAGAATGCGCTGTCGTGCAGACCGGATGCGAGCAGACGCGGGGTATGCCCGAGCGCTTCGCTTTCGCTGTAGCCGGTGATTTCGGTGAAAGCGCGATTGACCGCACTGATGTGTTGTTGGGTGTCGGTGATCAATACGCCTTCAGCGGTACTTTCGAACACGGTGGCGGCCTGCTGCAGTTTTTCCTGCATCAGATGCCGCTCGGTAATGTCGCGGGCGATGGTCAGCATGCAGTCATCTTCGCCAATCGGCAGCGGACGGCTGGATACTTCACAGAGGCGGATCTGCCCGTCACTGCGGCGGATATGGCAGGTGAAGTCACGGACGAAGCCGTCGCGATGCAACAGATCGAGCATCTGTTTGCGTTCGTTGAGGTTGACCCAGATTCCCAGATCCAGTGCCGAGCGATCCACCGACATGGCGCTATTGAAACCGGTGATACGGCTGAATCCTTCGTTGACCTCCAGCAGCAGGCCGTCGCTCTGGCGTGACAATAACAAACCGTCCGGCGAGGCGTGGAAGGCTTTGGCGAACTTCTCTTCGGAGGTTTGCAGTTGCTGTTGGGTTTCCTTGAGCTGGGTGATGTCGCGCACTACGACAACCAGCGCGGGGGTGGTATCGAGGTCGAACGGCTCGGCGGAAATCAGGCCAGTGAACAACTGGCCATTGTTGCGGCGAAACGGCATCTCCAGATTGCGAATGCTGCCCGCCTGCAAGCGCTGCAGCAATCCGGGACCGACGCCGGGTATCCCCCAGATATTCAGGTCAGTTGCGGTTTGCCCCAGCACTTCTTCGGCTTTCAGGCCGATTTGTTCTTCAAACGCTTCGTTGACCTCCAGCAGGCAGCCATCGGACAGCCGTGCAATCACTAGAATGTCCGGGCACTGCTGGAAGACCGAAGCGAACTTTTGTTCCGAAAGCCGCAGCGCTTCTTCAGTGCGCTTGATTTCGCTGATGTCGATCATCAAACCGCGCATCACCGGCTCGTGGCCATGTTCGATCAGGCTGACGATGTCGCGTACCCACAAACAGCGGCCATCAGCGGTGATAACGCGGTAATCGACGATGTGATCGCGACCCTGGCGAAGCGCTTCTTTGCAGTAACTCTGCGTACGGGTCAGGTCGGCCGGGTGAATAATGTTGTGCCAGAACCCGGGAATCAGCCAATGCGATTGTGGATAGCCAAGCAAGTCTTCGGCGTGGGGCGACACATAGCTGTAGGTGAAGTCGCTCATCCGCGCTTCCCAGGCGATGGCCGACAGGCTCTCGACCAGGCCACGATAGTGGTATTCGCTGCTGCGCAGTTCCTGTTCGAGGTCGATACGTCGGGCGATTTCCGAACTCAGGCGGCGGTTGATGCGGATCACCACGGCGAGAATCGTCACCAACAGCAACAGACCTGGTAAACCGTAGATCAGCAGATCCGACCAGAATGTCCGATGATCAAGGACGTTGCCGACCCAGTGCTCCTGAATGCTGCTGATTTCATCAGAGCTCATGTCAGCAAGGACTTTGTCGAGAATTCCCACCAGTATCTTGTTGTCGCGGGGGACGGCCATTGCCAGTTGGTAGCGATATGGGGTTTCGCCGCTGACGTACAGACCGTCGAGCTTGAGCTGGCGCAGGCTCCAGACGCTGGAGGCGAGGTCGCCGACGACGGCGTCCACTTCGTCGGTCGCCAACGCTTGTAATGCCGAGCTGACATTGGGCATGGCCACCAGATTCAGATCGGGGTGGTGGGTGCGCAGCAGTTCGTGGGGCGCGTAGTTTTCCACCACGGCGATCTTCAAGCCGTACAGGTCGTCAAGTTTGCGCGGTTGTGCACCGCCGATGTGCGAGAGGATGACGATAGGGAAGTCGAGATAAGGGCGGGTAAACGACAGGTAAGTCTGGCGCTCCGGTGTGGACATGATGCCGGGCAGGAGGTCGATCTTGCCTGATTTGACCTGTTCGAGCACCACCGTCCAGCTCACCGGTTCGATGGGCGTCAATTTGATTGCAAGGCGTTGGCGAATTACGTCGATATAGTCCGCCGCCAGGCCCTGATAGCGGCTCTGGTCGTCGCGAAACTCAAAGGGCGGCCACGACGCATCGACACCCAGGCGCAAGTCCGGGTGAGCCGCCAGCCAGCTACGTTCTTCATCGGTCAGAGTCAGCGCGTCAGCCGTTGCGGTCCAGATCATCAGTGACAGCAAAAAAAGCACGGACGCCAATCTGGGCATAACGCTCTCGTTATGGCTCGGGGATGATTGTTTCGAGTGTAGACGGGGTATGCGGGGGAGGGGCGTTGCGAAGGATTTAATCTGCCATATAAACAAAACCCCCGGCCTGGGCCGGGGGTTCTGGTATCACTCGTCGAGGAAGGAGCGCAGATGCTCGCTTCGCGTCGGGTGGCGTAGCTTGCGCAGCGCCTTGGCTTCGATCTGACGGATCCGCTCACGCGTTACGTCAAACTGTTTGCCCACTTCTTCGAGTGTGTGGTCGGTGTTCATGTCGATACCGAAACGCATGCGCAGTACTTTGGCTTCACGGGCAGTGAGGCCGGACAGCACTTCGCGAGTCGCTTCTTTTAGGCTCTCAACAGTGGCGACATCGATTGGCGACTGCATGGTCGAGTCTTCGATGAAGTCACCCAGATGGGAGTCTTCGTCATCACCGATCGGGGTTTCCATGGAGATCGGCTCTTTAGCGATCTTCAATACCTTGCGGATCTTGTCCTCAGGCATTTCCATGCGTTCGCCCAGCTCTTCCGGGGTCGGTTCGCGACCCATTTCCTGCAACATCTGCCGGGAAATGCGGTTGAGCTTGTTGATCGTCTCGATCATGTGCACCGGAATACGGATGGTGCGGGCCTGGTCGGCGATCGAGCGAGTGATCGCCTGACGGATCCACCAGGTGGCATAAGTCGAGAACTTGTAACCACGACGGTATTCGAACTTGTCTACCGCTTTCATCAGACCGATGTTGCCTTCCTGGATCAGATCGAGGAATTGCAGGCCACGGTTGGTGTACTTCTTGGCGATCGAGATCACCAGACGCAAGTTGGCTTCAACCATCTCTTTCTTCGCGCGGCGGGCCTTGGCCTCACCGATCGACATGCGACGGTTGATATCCTTGATTTCTGCGATGGTCAGACCGGTTTCGGTTTCCAGCGCGATCAGTTTCTGCTGGCAGCGAATGATGTCCGGTTGCACGCGACCAATGGCTTCGGCGTATTTGCTTTTGCCTTTGGCCAGGGCGTCGGACCAGCTTTCGTCGACTTCGTTGCTCGGGAACTGACGCAGGAAATCGGCGCGTGGCATACGTGCATCACGTACGCACAGTTGCATGATCGCGCGCTCTTGCTGACGCAGACGATCCAGGGCACTGCGGACACGCTCGACCAGGCCTTCGAATTGCTTCGGCACCAGTTTGATCGGCATGAACAATTCGGCCAGTGCGAGCAACTCGGCAATCGCTGCCTTGTTGTTGCGACCGTGCTTTTTCAGGGCCTTGCGGGTGATTTCCATCTGGTCAGCCACGGCGCCGAAACGCTGGGCAGCGATGACCGGATCCGGACCGCTTTCGGCTTCTTCTTCGTCATCGGAAGATTCGGCTTCATCGTCGTCGGTGTCGTCGTCGGCTTTCGCCACTTTAGCTTCGACAGGCGGCGGCACTTCGGCAGGCGGCGCAATGCCGTCGTCCGGGTCGATATAACCGCTCAGAACGTCGGACAGGCGACCACCTTCGGTGGTGACGCGGGTGTACTCGGAGAGAATGTGGTCAACCGTGCCAGGGAAGTGCGCGATTGCGCTCATCACTTCACGGATGCCCTCTTCGATACGCTTGGCGATTTCGATTTCGCCTTCACGAGTCAGAAGCTCGACCGTACCCATTTCACGCATGTACATGCGCACAGGGTCAGTGGTGCGACCGATATCGGTCTCCACCGCTGCCAACGCAGCGGCTGCTTCTTCCGCAGCGGCCTCGTCGGTATCGGCGTCGGCCAACATAAGGGCGTCCGCATCCGGAGCACTCTCGTGTACGGGGATCCCCATGTCGTTAATCATGCGGATGATGTCTTCCACCTGCTCAGGATCTGAAATATCCTCGGGCAGGTGGTCGTTGACCTCGGCGTAAGTCAGATACTTCTGCTCACGACCCAGTTTGATCAACTCAATAATACGAGACTGCTGTTGCGCTTTTCCGGACATAACACCCTATCCACTGAAGGTCTTGGCGGGCAAAAAACAAGCCGAGGATTATACCTGAGCTATGACCTCACGCGCCAGTTGAGGTCGGGTTTGATGCGGAAACATTGCGACTTAGTAGGTCGCGCAGTTGGTTTTTCTCTTCAACGCTCAGTTCGCTTTGACGCGCTTTCCTGAGCAACTGTTCCAGATTTCGCTCGCGTTGGCGGGCTGACAAGCTAGTAATGGTGTCGAAAAACTGTTGTTCAAGGTTATCGCCGTCAATCAGCCACTCCTTTTCTGCCAAAGCCTTGAGCAAGCGTCCCTGTTCAGTGCCGTGCCATCGCGCGATCAACTGAAATGAGTTTAGCTTGGGATTCTTCTGTACAGCTTCGAGCAGGGCCACAAGTAACTGGGCGTTGGTCTGATTCTCGTCCGCAATGTGCCCGGCATCTTCGACGCGCTTGGCCAATTGTGGGTGATGAAGCAGTGTGCGCAGGGCGGTCAGGGTTGGCGACTCGACGCCAATCGGTGTGCGCGGGCGCTGCTGATCGCGATCACCGCCACGTTTGCCGTTCTTGTCCCAGGGTTTTTTGTCCCACTTCTTGCCGCCAGCGCCGGGCTTTTTCGGCGTCCACTCCTGCTGCGGCACATACATATCCTGTGCTTGCGGCTGATGGTAGTCGCTGTAGTCCGGCATCGCATCGTAATCGATGCCCGGATCGTAGGCGGGCGGCGCTTCCTGTGGCGCGCTTTGTGCCAGCTGACTGACGGTTTCGCTGCTCAGGCCGGTGATTTCGGTCAGGCGCTGACGCATCAGAATACGCAGGTTGGCGCCCGGCACTTTGTCGATCAGCGGTGCGGCGAGGGTGGCCATGTGGGCCTTGCCTTCGAGCGAGCGCGGATCGGCTTCTTCGGTCAATTGCTGGAAGAAATAATCCGCCAGTGGCTGAGCGTGCTGATTGATCCGGGCCTTGAAGGCGTCAGTGCCTTCGGCGCGCACCAGGGTATCCGGGTCTTCGCCTTCGGGCAGAAACAAAAAGCGCGCCCGGCGGCCGTCTTGCAGGCTTGAAAGCGTTGCTTCCAGGGCGCGCCACGCGGCGTTGCGGCCGGCCTGGTCGCCGTCGAAACAGAACAACACGTTCGGTACGACGCGGAACAGGCGCTTCAAATGTTCTTCGCTGGTCGCGGTGCCCAGCGTCGCGACGGCATTCTTCAGCCCCTGCTGTGCGAGGGCGATGACGTCCATGTAACCTTCGACGACGATGATTTCGTCGAGGTTGCGGTTGTTCTTGCGTGCTTCATAGAGGCCATAGAGTTCCTGGCCTTTATGGAATACCGGGGTTTCCGGTGAGTTCAGGTATTTCGGCTTGTCGTCGCCGAGTACGCGGCCGCCGAAAGCGATGATCCGCCCGCGGGTGTCGCGGATCGGGAACATTACGCGATCGCGGAAGCGGTCATAGCGTTTGCCGGTTTCGGCGTTCTCGATCAGCAGGCCTGCGTCGATCATGGCCTTCTGCTGCAATGTATCGCTGCTCAAGTGCTTGAACAGATTGTCCCAGCCCGGCGGCGCGAAACCGAGGCCGAAATCCCGGGCGATCTCGCCAGTCAGGCCGCGTCCCTTGAGGTAATCCACTGCAGCTTTGCGTGCCGGATGGCTCTTGAGCGCCTGCCGGTAAAAGTCGGCGGCGGCGGTGAGCAGTGGATACAGCGGCGAATCGGTCGGCTGCCGTGGCTTGCGCTCGCGGCCGCTTTCTTCGCGGGGGATTTCCATACCGGCGGCTTTGGCCAGATCTTCGACAGCCTGGGGGAAATCCAGGTTGTCGTGATCCATGAGAAAGCCGAGGGCATTGCCGCCGGCGCCGCAGCCGAAACAATAGTAGAACTGCTTGTCGGGGCTGACGCTGAAAGACGGCGTTTTCTCTTTGTGAAACGGGCAACAGGCGGTGTAGTTCTTGCCGGCCTTCTTCAATTGCACGCGCGAACTGACCACATCGACGATGTCGGTGCGGTTCAGCAGGTCGTCAATGAAGCTCTGGGGAATCAGCCCGGCCATGGCGTTCTCGTCGTCTGCGCTGTAATAAGTCCGATGCGAAAGGCTGCCGGACGCGGGTCATTGTTTGAAGCACGCAAAATGTGCGGCTCGACCGGTGTCGTCTGCGTAATCGCTGTCGGGAAGTGTATCTGCCGAAAATCCACTGACGTTAGTACTCATCAGTCGTCGACTATTTGAAAGTGTTGCGCTGAATCCGCTGACGGCCGGTTCAGGGCCTCGGATCGCTCAATAAAGCGGGCACGCATGCAGGTGCCTTGGGCTGATCGTCGTAAGAGGAATCAGTGGGTGTGCTCGTCAGTAGCCTTGAAAGGCTCGTCAGAAAAGACGTGCACCGCTGGCAAAAGAGCCAGGTCTGACGTGTGAAGCAGATTCGTCTTGGTCGCGTGTGCGGCTTCGACGGTGAAGCATCAAGCGTTTTACGCAAATGCCATTAGCCCGGCTGAGAGCCGGGCTTAGGCAAGAAGCTTGCTACGAACGTCTGTGTATTAGTACAGACGAACGGCGCGGCGCTGTTCGCGCTGAACTTTCTTGGCGTGACGCTTAACAGCGGCTGCTGCTTTGCGCTTACGCTCAGAAGTTGGCTTCTCGTAAAATTCGCGGCTACGAACTTCAGCCAGTACACCGGCTTTTTCGCAGGAGCGCTTGAAACGACGCAGAGCTACGTCGAAGGGTTCGTTCTCTTTAACTTTGACGGCTGGCATCCAGAGCTACCTTCATTCATTACCGGGGTCAACATCCTCGCGGCAAAAGAGCACTTGAAGACGTCGGTTTTTAAGGGTTGCGGATGTTAACCCCTCATCGCTCGGAATGCAAAGCCTCTGATCGAAAACCGCTGGTCGGGGCATCACGCGGCGACTATTATGCGCGCCTTCGAATTCAGCCTAAACAAGGCGCAAACCCATGCTAGTACTGGGATTAGAAACCTCCTGCGACGAAACCGGCGTCGCATTATATGACAGCGAACGCGGCCTGCTGGCCGACGCACTGTTCAGCCAGATCGACCTGCACCGCGCTTATGGCGGTGTGGTGCCGGAGCTGGCCTCGCGTGACCACGTCAAACGCATGCTGCCCTTGATCCGTCAGGTGTTGGCCGAGGCTGACTGCGTACCGACCGAGATCGATGCAATCGCCTATACCGCGGGTCCTGGCCTGGTTGGCGCATTGCTGGTCGGCGCTTCCTGCGCTCAGGCACTGGCGTTTGCCTGGGGCATTCCGGCGCTCGGCGTGCACCACATGGAAGGCCACTTGCTGGCGCCGATGCTGGAGCCGAAACCGCCCGAATTCCCGTTCGTCGCTTTGTTGGTCTCCGGCGGTCATACGCAGCTGGTTCAGGTCGATGGCATCGGCCAATACAGTCTGCTCGGCGAGACGCTGGATGATGCCGCCGGTGAGGCATTCGACAAAACCGCGAAGATGATGGGTCTCAATTATCCGGGTGGGCCGGAAATCGCCAAGCTGGCCGAGAAGGGCGTCGCAGGACGTTTTACCTTCCCGCGTCCGATGTGTGATCGCCCGGGTCTGCAATTCAGCTTCAGTGGTCTGAAAACCTCTGCGCTCAACGCCTGGCAGCAGTGCGTCAACGCCGGGGACGACAGCGAGCAAGCCCGTTGCGACATCGCGCTGGCGTTCCAGCAGGCCGTGGTGGAGACTTTGACCATCAAGTGCAAGCGTGCCCTGAAGCAGGCCGGCATGAAGCGTCTGGTGATTGCGGGCGGCGTCAGCGCCAATAAGGCGTTGCGTGTTTCGCTGGAAAAGATGCTCGGCGACATGAAGGGCGATGTGTTTTATGCACGCCCGGAGTTCTGTACCGACAATGGCGCGATGATCGCCTTTGCCGGTTGCCAGCGTTTGCAGGCCGGTCAGCAGGAAAGTCTGGCGATCAGCGTGCAGGCGCGCTGGCCGATGGAGCAATTGTCGGCGTTGTGATGAGTGGCGCTCATGGCCGGTATTTAAAAATGCCGTTCGCGCCCGGCAAACAGGTCGCGTAGATTGCCGCGGTGGCGCCAGACGATCAGCAGTGTCAGCGCGCTCATCGGCAGCAGCGCTTCCGGTTCCTGCCAGGCCAGCAAAGGCAGGGTCAAGGGGGTTGCGATCAGTGCTGCGAGCGAGCTGGTGCGGGTCAGGTAAAACGTCAGTAACCAGGCGCATACTGCCAGCAGCGCGGCGGGCGGATACAGGCCCAGCAGCATGCCGGCAGCGGTGGCGACACCCTTGCCGCCACGAAAGCGAAAGTACAGCGGGAACAGGTGACCGATCACGGCGCACACGCCGATCCACGCCTGATCCTGCAGCGAAAGGCCGGCAGTCGAAGCGATCAGCACCGGCACCAGGCCTTTGCACAGATCACCCAGCAGGGTCAGGATCGCCAGTTTGCGACCGGCCAGGCGCAGCATGTTGGTGGCACCGGCATTACCCGAGCCACTCATTCGCGGATCCGGGTTTCCGGTCAGGCGGCTGAGCAAAATGGCGAAGGACAGCGAGCCGAGCAGGTAGGCGAGAGTCGCCAGTAACCAAAACATGCTAACTATTCCGGGCGAGGACGCCCTGATTCTAACGGCGCATTGCGCCCTTGTCGTGCAGCGGAGAGAAGTGCTTGGACAGAGTGTTTATCGAAGGCCTGGAAGTCGACACCGTGATTGGTGCCTACGACTGGGAGCGCGGCATCCGCCAGTGCCTGCGCCTTGATCTGAGCTTCGCCTGGGACAATCGCCCGGCCGCCGCCGGTGATGACCTGACCCTGGCGCTCGACTACGCCAGCGTGTCCACGCGAATTCAGGCGTTTGCCGAGCAAGCGCAGTTTCAACTGGTCGAGACCTTCGCCGAACGTCTGGTTGAAGTGCTGATGAGCGAATTCAAGATCACTTGGGTGCGCCTGAAGCTGACCAAACCCGGCGCCGTTCCGGCTGCCAAGGGCGGCGTGGGTGTGGAGATCGAGCGCGGATGTCGCTGACTCAGGTCTACCTCGGGCTCGGTAGCAATATCGAGCGCGAAACTCATTTGCGCGCTGGACTCGACGCTTTGGCGACGTTTCTGGTGGATGTCCGCTGTTCGGCGGTGTTCGAAAGCGCGCCTGTGGGCATCAAGAGCGGGCCGTTCTTCAATTTCGTGGTGTCGGCGTATACCGACCTGCCGTTGATGGAACTGGATCGCCGCTTGAAATTCATTGAGGCGGATAACGGTCGCTACGCACCGGATCGCAAGGGCTTGCCGTTGGATATTGACGTGCTGCTGTATGGCGATCTGGCGGGCAACTTTGACGGTTTGGTTTTGCCGCGTGCGGAAATTCTGAAAAATGCCTTTGTGTTGTGGCCGTTGTCGCTGATTGCGCCGGATCGCATGCATCCGGGTGTGGGAAAAAGCTTCGCGACGTTGTGGGCAGAGGCGCAGATTGACCAGGTTTTAGCGCCAGTTGCGTTCGAGTGGCGTGGTGCGCAATTGACCCCGCCGAATCTTTAAAAGCAAAAGATCGCAGCCTGCGGCAGCTCCTACACGGGAATATGCGTTTCTCTGTAGGAGCTGCCGCAGGCTGCGATCTTCTGATCTTGCTTCAGGCGTTCTCTTTGTAAGCCTTCAACGCCTTCAGTCGCTCACGTTTCAGCGCTTCGCCCAGTTCCGGGCCCTTGAATCCCTTCTCCAGTAACGGCTGCACCGCAACCTCTCGCGCAGCCTTCGCCGCACCGCGCAAATAATCCGCCTGTGGATAACTTCTCTGCTCCAGCCCTTTACGGCCTCGGGCGTCCATTTCACATGCCGCGATAAACTCTTCAAACCGCTGCGGTCGGCGATACACATCAAAGCTCTGCAACAGCTCAAGCAGCGTCGAGGCCTTCAACTCCAGCGCCCGGTGGCTGTGGGTGTGGTACTTGCCGACCAACAAGGCCAACTCCTGACAATCCTTTGGTGCCTTAAAGCGTTCGTTGACCGCTTTGATCAGCTTCAACCCCGTGTGCTCATGGGCGATGTGTCGCGGCCACTCTTCCTCTGGGGTCAGACCTTTGCCGAGATCGTGCAGCAGGCAAGCCCAGCGTACCGTCAGCGGTTGCTTGTGCAGCGCTGATTGCTCCAGGACGCTGAGGGTGTGCAGGCCGGTATCGATTTCCGGGTGATGCGCTTCCGGTTGTGGCACACCGAAAAGCGCGTCGACTTCTGGCATCAGTACTTTCAGTGCGCCGCAGTCGCGCAGCACCTGAATGAACACTTGCGGCTGATCTTCCATCAGTGCCCGGGAGATTTCTTTCCAGCTACGTTCAGCGGTCAACGCCTCCAGCTCACCGGACTCGCTGAGCTGACGCATCAATTCCAGCGTCTCCGGTGCGACAGTAAAACCCAGCCCGGCATAGCGCGCTGCGAAGCGGGCAACGCGCAATACACGGAGGGGATCTTCGGCGAACGCCGGAGAAACGTGGCGCAGAATCCGGGCTTCAAGATCGCGCTGGCCATGGTAGGGATCGGTCAGATTATGCTCGTTGTCCTCGGCCATGGCGTTGATGGTCAGGTCGCGACGAATCAGGTCTTCTTCAAGCGTCACTTCGGGGCTGGCGTGAAAAGTGAAACCGCCATAACCGCGCCCGCTCTTGCGTTCGGTGCGGGCGAGGGCGTACTCCTCGCCGCTTTTGGGATGAAGAAACACGGGGAAATCCGCCCCAACCGGGCGATAACCCTGGGCGAGCATTTCTTCCGTGCTGGCACCGACTACGACCCAATCGATGTCGGTGACTGGTTTGCCCAGCAAGCGATCACGTACGGCACCGCCAACCTTGAAAATCTGCATAAAAAACCTCCGTTAGCCCGACAGAATAACCCTTGCGTCAGACTTTCGGAGGCCGAAACCGGATCAAAGATGAATGACGGCAAGGTCAAGTCGACCGTAATCCCCTTCGCTGTGTTCACTGCGTGGCGGTACGTGGTGAGTTTTCATGATCTGGTCGCCTTGCAGGGTTTCCAGATGGATATCGAAGCCCCACAAGCGATGCAGGTGTTTAAGCACCTCGTCGGTGGAATCACCCAGTGGTTTGCGGTCATGCTGCTGGTGACGCAAGGTCAGTGAGCGGTCGCCGCGCCGATCGATGCTGTAGATCTGCACGTTCGGTTCACGGTTGCCGAGGTTGTATTGCGCGGCCAGTGTTTCGCGGATGATCCGGTAGCCGGGTTCGTCATGGATCGCAGGCACCAACAAGTCGTCCTTCTGATCGTCATCCATGATGCTGAACAGTTTCAGGTCACGGATCACCTTGGGCGACAGATACTGCAGGATGAAACTCTCATCCTTGAAGCTGCTCATGGCGAATTTGATGGTCGACAGCCAGTCGCTCCCGGCAATTTCCGGGAACCAGTGACGATCCTCTTCGGTAGGTTCTTCACACATGCGCCGGATGTCGCGATACATGGCGAAACCCAGCGCGTAGGGGTTGATGCCGTTGTAGTAAGGGCTATCGAAACCTGGCTGAAACACCACACTGGTGTGCGAGGTGAGGAATTCCATCATGAAGCCGTCGGTAACCAGCCCTTCGTCATACAGGTCGTTCATCAGCGTGTAGTGCCAGAATGTTGCCCAGCCCTCGTTCATCACTTGGGTCTGGCGTTGCGGGTAGAAGTACTGGGCGATCTTGCGCACGATCCGCACGATCTCGCGCTGCCACGGTTCCAGTAACGGCGCGTGTTTTTCGATGAAGTACAGGATGTTTTCCTGCGGCTCGGCCGGGAAGCGTGCGTTGTCCTTGTCGCTGTATTTATCCGCGCCTTTGGGAATGGTGCGCCACAAATCGTTGATCTGCTTTTGCATGTGCTCTTCACGATCCTTCTGCCGACGCCGTTCTTCTTCGGCGGAAATCGGGTAAGGACGTTTGTAGCGGTCGACGCCGTAGTTCATCAACGCATGGCAGGAGTCGAGCAGGTCTTCTACTGCATCGATGCCGTGACGCTCCTCGCACTGCATGATGTACTGCTTGGCAAACACCAGGTAATCGATGATCGAGCTGGCGTCGGTCCAGGTGCGGAACAGGTAATTGCCCTTGAAGAAACTGTTATGCCCGTAACAGGCATGCGCCACTACCAGCGCCTGCATGCAGATGGTGTTTTCCTCCATCAGATAGGCAATGCACGGGTCAGAGTTGATCACGATTTCGTAGGCGAGGCCCATCTGCCCACGGCTGTACGACTTTTCCGTGCTGAGGAAGTGTTTGCCGTAGGACCAGTGGTGGTAGCCCAGTGGCATGCCCACCGAGGCATACGCATCCATCATCTGCTCGGCGGTGATCACTTCAATCTGGTTGGGGTAGGTATCCAGCGCATAGCGGGCCGCGATCCGGGCTATTTCGCGGTCATAGGTCTGGATCAGCTCGAACGTCCATTCGGAGCCGGTGGAAATGGGTTGGCGCTTCTGCTCTTTGGCGGTCATGTCACTAACCTGCGCTGGAAGAGTTCACGGAAGACCGGATAGATATCCCCGGCCGAGACCAGTTGCTGCTGGGCAAAAGTGTCAGAGAAGGCTTCGGCGATGCGTTCGTACTCGTACCACAAGGCCTGATGTTCGCGCGGGGTAATCTCCACATAAGTGTAGTACTGCACAAACGGCATGATCTGGTTGATCAGGATGTCGCGGCAGATTGGCGAGTCATCATTCCAGTTGTCGCCGTCGGAAGCCTGCGCCGCGTAGATATTCCACTCGTTGCTCGGGTAACGCTCGGCCATGATCTCCTGCATCAGTTTCAGGGCACTGGAAACGATGGTGCCGCCGGTTTCCCGTGAATAGAAAAACTCCTCTTCGTCGACTTCCCGGGCGCTGGTGTGGTGGCGGATGAACACCACGTCGATCTTGTCGTAGTTCCGTTTCAGGAACAGGTACAACAGGATGAAAAAGCGTTTGGCGATGTCCTTGGTCGCCTGGGTCATGGAGCCGGAGACGTCCATCAGGCAGAACATCACCGCTTTTGAACTGGGGTTGGGCTGCTTGATCAGCAGGTTGTACTTCAAGTCGAAGGTATCGAGGAACGGCACGCGATGGATGCGCGCACTGAGTTTTTCGATTTCCGCCTCGAGTTCCTGAATATCGCCGAAGTTGTCCGGCTCTTCGCGTCTCAGACGCTCAAGTTCTTCTTTCACTTCGCGCAGTTTTGCCCGACTGCTACCGGACAGGGCAATGCGTCGCGCATGAGCCGAACGCAGGGTGCGGATGATATTGATGCGCGACGGGTTGCCTTCGTTGCTGATCCCGGCGCGCACAGTTTTGAAAGTGTCGGTGCCGCTCAGGTTGCGTTTGACCAGGTTCGGCAGTTCGAGGTCTTCGAACATGAATTCGAGGAATTCTTCCTGAGTGATCTGGAAGACGAATTCGTCCATGCCCTCGCCGGAGTTGCCGGCCTTGCCCGGGCCGCGTCCGCCACCGCCTCCCGGCGGGCGGGCGATGTGTTCGCCGGCGGTGAACTCCTTGTTGCCCGGATGCACGACGGTCTGCTTGCCGCCGCGGCCATGGTGAAGCACCGGTTCGTCGATGTCGCGACCGGGAATACTGATCTGTTCGCCGTGCTCCATATCGGTAATGGAGCGCCGGCTGACCGCCTCTTCGACAGCCTTCTTGATGTGGTCACGGTAACGCCGCAGGAAGCGCTGACGGTTCACCGTGCTCTTGTTCTTGCCATTGAGACGTCGGTCGATCACATAACTCATAGGAAGCCCTCCGGGCAGCTTCAAGTTGTGAGCTTCAAGCTGCAAGTAAAAGCAGGTTCCCGGGCATCAGTGGGTTACGCGCTTTGTTCTTGCAGCTCGTAGCTAGAAGCTTGCAGCTGCTTCACTGCGACTTCCGTACCCGTAGGTACCATTCGGAAAGAAGCCGTACCTGTTTGTCGGTGTAGCCGCGTTCGACCATTCGAGTGACGAAGTCGTTGTGCTTTTGCTGATCCTCCTTGCTGGCCTTGGCGTTGAAGCTGATGACTGGCAGCAGGTCCTCGGTGTTCGAGAACATTTTCTTCTCGATGACCACCCGCAGTTTCTCGTAGCTGAGCCAGGTCGGGTTCTTGCCGTTGTTGTTGGCGCGTGCGCGTAGTACGAAGTTGACGATCTCGTTGCGGAAATCCTTCGGATTGCTGATGCCGGCCGGTTTTTCGATTTTCTCCAGTTCTTCGTTCAGCGCGACGCGGTTGAGAATCTCGCCGGTTTCCGGATCGCGGTATTCCTGATCCTGAATCCAGAAGTCCGCGTACAGCACGTAGCGGTCGAAGATGTTCTGGCCGTACTCGCTGTAAGACTCGAGGTACGCGGTCTGGATCTCCTTGCCGATGAATTCGATATAACGCGGCGCCAGATATTCCTTCAGGTAGCGCAGGTAGCGCTCGCGGGTTTCGGCCTGGAATTGTTCCTGTTCGATCTGCTGTTCCAGCACGTAGAGCAGGTGTACCGGGTTGGCAGCGATTTCATGCGGATCGAAGTTGAAGACCTTGGACAGGATCTTGAAGGCAAACCGGGTCGACAGACCGTTCATGCCTTCGTCGACGCCTGCCGAGTCACGGTATTCCTGGATCGACTTGGCTTTCGGATCGGTGTCTTTGAGGTTTTCGCCGTCGTAGACGCGCATCTTCGAATAAATGTTGGAGTTTTCCGGCTCCTTGAGGCGCGACAGCACAGTGAACTGCGCGAGCATCTTCAGGGTGTCAGGCGCGCAATGCGCTTTGGCCAGGGAGCTGTTGAACAGCAGTTTGTCGTAGATCTTCACTTCGTCACTGACGCGCAGGCAGTACGGCACTTTGACGATATAGATCCGGTCGATGAACGCTTCGTTGTTCTTGTTGTTGCGGAAAGTGTGCCATTCCGATTCGTTGGAGTGGGCGAGCAGGATCCCGGTGAACGGAATCGCGCCGAGGCCTTCGGTACTGTTGTAGTTGCCTTCTTGCGTCGCGGTCAGCAATGGGTGCAGCACCTTGATGGGTGCCTTGAACATTTCGACGAATTCCATCAGGCCTTGGTTGGCCCGGCACAGCGCACCGGAGTAGCTGTAGGCGTCGGCGTCGTTCTGTGGGTATTCCTCGAGTTTGCGGATGTCGACCTTGCCGACCAGTGCGGAGATGTCCTGGTTGTTCTCGTCGCCCGGTTCGGTCTTGGCTACGGCGATCTGGTTGAGGATCGACGGGTACAGTTTGACCACGCGGAACTGGCTGATGTCGCCGCCGAATTCGGCCAAGCGCTTGGTCGCCCAAGGCGACATGATGGTGTTCAGGTAGCGCCGTGGAATGCCGAAGTCTTCCTCGAGGATCGCGCCATCTTCGGTGGCGTTGAACAGACCCAGAGGCGATTCGAATACTGGCGAGCCCTTGATGGCGTAGAAGGGCACTTTTTCAATCAGCTGTTTCAGCTTTTCGGCCAGGGACGATTTACCGCCACCGACGGGACCGAGCAGATAAAGGATCTGTTTCTTCTCTTCCAGGCCTTGGGCGGCATGGCGGAAATACGAAACGATCTGGTCGATGCATTCTTCCATCCCGTGGAAGTCTTCAAAGGCCGGATAGCGACGGATCACCTTGTTGGAGAAGATGCGTGACAGCCTCGAATTGGTCGAGGTGTCGAGCAGTTCCGGTTCACCGATGGCCAGTAATAGACGCTCGGCGGCAGAAACGTAGGCGCTCCGGTCTTTTTTGCACAGCTCCAGGTACTCTTGCAGCG
This sequence comes from Pseudomonas sp. 29, assembly GCF_002754355.1. Classification (NCBI taxonomy): domain Bacteria; kingdom Pseudomonadati; phylum Pseudomonadota; class Gammaproteobacteria; order Pseudomonadales; family Pseudomonadaceae; genus Pseudomonas; species Pseudomonas sp. 29. The sequence goes on along the minus strand of NZ_PEEY01000001.1, from coordinate 2,243,389 downwards.
AGAGTTCTTCCTGGCGTGTGGACTCGAAGCGTTGTTGGAAGTGGCTAAAGATACTCATGACGTCACCTCGCTCGATACGTGGAGCCGACGCCGGATCACTCAGTCGATGCTGGCAAACAACCGTTTAGGCAGCTGTTTGTTTACCCCCCAGAACACTTTCACGATCGACAATCGTGAAAGTCACTCCCGATGACCCGTGCGCCGGTGTACCGGCTCTCCCCTGTTTTGGATGGCCTGGGCTTAAGGATAGTTGGGAATTCGGGAGGTAAAGGCGAGATACGTAATTAGTTGTGGCAAGACCGTTCGTCTGCCAGCGCGGGCCCACGGCAGCCGGGGCCTGCGCGTGACAAAAAAATTATTCGGCGGTGCCTTGCGCAGTTTCCGCAGGATAAGTCGTACGCCACAGCTCGAAGCCGCCGTCCATGCTGTAGACGTCGGAGAAGCCTTGGCTGATCAGGTAGGCCGCAGCACCCTGGCTGGAGTTGCCGTGATAGCAGACGACGACGGTCGGCGCATCAAGGTCAGCGCCTTGAATGAAAGCGTGCAGGGAATGGTTGTCCAGATGCTTCGAGCCGCTGATGTGCAGGGCGGCGAAAGTCGCCGGGTCGCGCACGTCGACGACGACAGCACCTTGTTCACGCAGGGCCTGGGCCTGTTCCGGGGGGATTCGTTTGAATTCGCTCATGGCGGGTTCCTGTTGCTCGGCTGAAAGCGCAGTCTAACGCGGTGCGCTGACTGGCGAAGTTTCGGGGATAAGTGGTGCGACAGTTGGCGCGAGTCCGCCGTGTTCGTCGCATTTGCACGACAGCCGTTCGCCGCTGTCGACATTCATCAGGGTCAGGCTGCCGCCCCAGACACAACCGGTGTCGAGCGCCGAGATACCTGGCTCATGGATATTGCCTTCGAGTGCCGCCCAGTGGCCGAAGATGATGCGCAGGCCTTTGGTCTTGCGATCCTTGTGCTGAAACCACGGTTTATATCCGGCGGGTGCTGTGTCGAGGCCTTCCTTGCTCTTGAGGTCGAGTTTGCCTTCGGCGGTGCAGAAGCGCATGCGCGTGAAGTAGTTGGTGATGACGCGCAAACGAGTCACGCCTTTGAGATCGTTGTCCCATTTCGCTGGATCGTTGCCGTACATGCCGTCGAGGTAGGCGAGCAGCATGTTGTCGTCTCGCAGGGCCGTTTCGACTTCGGCGGCGCACTTCAGTGCGCGGCTCAGCGACCATTGCGGTGGAATGCCGGCGTGAACCATGGCGACATCGCGCTGCTCGTCGTAGTGCATGAGCTTTTGTTGGCGTACCCATTCCAGCAGTTCCGCGCTGTCTGGGGCATCGAGAATCTCGCGCAGGGTGTCGGACTTTTTCAAACGCTCGATATTTTTAGCCGCTGCCAGCAAATGCAGGTCGTGGTTACCGAGCACGCAGACCAGCGATTCACGCATGCCATACAGAAAACGCAGGGTTTCCAGTGATTGCGGGCCACGGTTGACCAGGTCACCGACCAGCCACAGTCGATCAAGCTTTGGGTCGAACGCTACTTGCTTGAGCAGGCACTTGAGCGGCTCAAGGCAGCCTTGCAGGTCGCCGACGGCATACGTCGCCATCAGTGCAGGGCTCCGGGCACCGCCAGGCGGAAAGGTTTGATGATGGCGTCGAAATGTTTGCCGTCGTCGGCAACCATTTGGTAAGTGCCTTGCATGGTGCCGACCTTGGTGGTCATCACTGTACCGCTGCTGTAGGTGTGGCTTTCGCCGGCCTCGATCAGCGGTTGTTTGCCGACCACGCCAGCGCCGCGCACCTCCTCTACATGGCCATCACCGTCGGTGATCACCCAGTGCCGCGAAAGTAGCTTGGCCGGGATGGCGCCATTGTTCTGCACAGTGATGGTGTAGGCGAAGGCGAAGCGGTCGTGCTCGGGTTGCGATTGGTCTGCCAGATAGCGGGTGACGACGCTGACATCGACCTGGTAACGGGAATCGGACATGCAAGAGGCCTTAAACGAAGCGGAACGCGGGGCGTAGCTGATGGGGATTCAGTCTAGGCAAGTATCGGGCAGTAAACCAGAGTGGCGTCCTGCCCGATAGCGTTCATCGTTTATCAGTCGGCGGCGGGGGAGGCCGGGACTTGTACCGCGAGCTGGTCGGCCAGACGTACGAACGCGGCCAGATCCAGTTGCTCCGGACGCAAGCTGCCATCGACGCCGGCGGCTTCGATCTCGGCATTGCTGAGCAGTTGCTTGAGAGTGTTGCGCAAGGTCTTGCGGCGTTGGTTGAACGCTTCGCGCACCACGCGCTCCAGCAGCTTGTGATCCTTGGCCGGGTGCGGCAGTACGGCGTGCGGCACCAGACGGACGATGGCCGAGTCGACCTTCGGCGGCGGGTTGAACGCGCCCGGGCCAACGTTGAACAGGTGTTCCACACGGCAATGGTACTGAACCATGATCGACAGGCGACCCCAGTCACCACCGCCAGGGCCTGCGGCCAGACGCTCGACCACTTCTTTCTGCAGCATGAAGTGCATGTCGCGAATGATGCCGGCATTGTTCAGCAGGTGAAAAATCAGCGGCGTGGAGATGTTGTACGGCAGGTTGCCAACCACACGCAGGCTGTTTGGCGCGGCGTTGAGCGTGTTGAAGTCGAACTTCAGTGCATCGCCCTGATGCAGGTTGAAGTTGCTCTTGCCGGCAAACTGCTGGTTGAGGATCGGGATCAGATCCTTGTCCAGTTCCACCACGTCGAGTTGTGCGCCGGAGGACAGCAGGCCGGCGGTCAGTGCGCCCTGGCCCGGGCCGATTTCCAGCAGGCGGTCTTCAGACTTGGCGCTGATGGAGCGCAGGATGCGGTCGATAACGCCGGCATCGTGCAGGAAGTTCTGGCCAAAGCGTTTGCGCGCCTTGTGTTGGTATTGCTCGGTCATAAACGGGTCTCGGCCATCTGGTAGGCGGTTTCCAGGGCGACTTGCAGGCTGCCGGTGTCGATCTTGCCGCTGCCGGCCAGATCGAGGGCGGTGCCGTGATCGACCGACGTGCGGATGATCGGCAGACCCAGGGTCACGTTGACGGCAGCGCCGAAGCCTTTGTACTTAAGCACAGGCAAACCCTGGTCGTGGTACATCGCCAGCACTGCGTCGCAGTGCTCCAGATATTTGGGGGTAAACAGAGTGTCGGCAGGCAGCGGGCCACGAAGGTCCATGCCCTCGCCGCGCAGGCGCTCTAATGTCGGTTCAATGATGTCGATTTCTTCATGGCCCAGGTGGCCGCCTTCACCGGCGTGCGGGTTGAGTCCGCAGACCAGGATGCGTGGCTGGGCGATGCCGAATTTGTGTTGCAGGTCGCTGTGCAGAATCCGCGTCACGCGCTCCAGCCGTTCTGGTGTGATTGCGTCGGCAATCTCGCGCAGGGGCAGGTGAGTGGTGACCAGTGCCACGCGCAAACCACGCGTGGCGAGCATCATCACCACTTGGGCGGTATGAGTCAGGTCGGCGAGGAATTCTGTGTGCCCGGAAAAGGCGATGCCGGACTCGTTGATCACGCCTTTGTGCACAGGCGCGGTGATCATTCCGGCGAAATCACCGTTCAGGCAGCCATTGCCGGCGCGGGTCAAGGTCTCGAGGACGAATGCGGCGTTGGCTTTGTCCAGTTGCCCGGCAACCACGGGGGCGCTGAGCGGCGTATCCCAGACATACAGGCTGTTGGCGGGCGCCGGAGCGTCCGGCCAGTGATTAGGCGCAACATCCAGCAAAGTGACGGCCAGCCCCAACTGCGCGGCCCGCTCGGAGAGCAGGTCGCGGCTGGTGATGGCAATCAGGGGATGTGGCTGGGCTTGCGAGGCGAGCAGCAGGCACAGGTCGGGACCGATGCCGGCTGGTTCGCCGGGTGTCAGCGCGAAACGCTTGGGTTTCACTGCGCTGCCTGGTCTGCACCAGGGAGTTTGATCTCTACGTACGCTTCGTCACGGATCTGACGCAGCCAGGTTTGCAGCTCTTCGTCGTATTTGCGGTTACGCAGTACGGTCATGGCTTGCTGCTCGCGGGCCTGTTCAGTGCTGTCAGTGGCGCGACGGCCAAGGACTTCCAGAACGTGCCAGCCATATTGAGTCTGGAATGGCTTGGACAGCTGACCTTGTGGGGTCTTGGCCATCACTTCGCGGAACTCCGGTACCAGTGCGTTCGGGTCGATCCAGTTCAGGTCGCCGCCGTTGAGCGCCGAACCCGGGTCTTCGGAATAGCTTTTCGCCAGAGTGGCAAAATCTTCACCGGCCAGAATGCGCTCGTACAAGGATTGAACCAGTGCCTTGGTCTTCGCTTCATCGCGAATCGGGCTCGGCTTAACCAGAATGTGACGTACATGCACTTCGTCGCGCATCTGCGCTTCGCCACCACGTTTTGCCAGCAGCTTGAGGATGATGAAACCACCCGGCGTGCGTGCAGGTTGCGTGATGTCGCCAACAGCCATGCTGCTCAACTCGCGGTCGAACGGCGGAGGCAGTTGCGCTGCTTTACGCCAGCCCATGTCGCCGCCTTCCAGTGCGTTGTCGCTGCCGGACTTGGCAACGGCCATCTGGCCGAAGTCAGCGCCTTGCTTGAGTTGCTGGTAAACCTCCATGGCCTGACGGGCAGCGTTCTGAATCGCTTCAGAGTTGGCGCTTTCCGGCGTCGGGATCAGGATGTTGGCCAGGTGCAGCTCTTCGGACAGTTGCATCTTGCCCAGGTCGGAGGCGAGGAAGTTCTTCACTTCCTGCTCGGAGACCTGAATGCGTTCTGCCACGCGGCGTTGACGTACGCGGCTGATGACCATTTCGCGTTTGATCTGGTCACGGGCGTCGTCGTAGGACAGGCCGTCGCGAGCCAGAGCAGCACGGAACTGCTCAACCGACATGTTATTGCGCTGGGCAATGGTGCCGACCGCCTGGTTCAGTTCTTCATCGGTGATGCGGATGCCGGAGCGTTCGCCGATCTGCAGTTGCAGGTTTTCGACGATCAGGCGCTCAAGCACCTGTTGATCCAGTACGCCAGGAGGCGGCAGGCCGCCACCACGCTTGGCGATGGTCTGCTGCACTTCGTGGACGCGCTGGTCCAGTTGGCTCTGCATGACCACATCGTTGTCGACGATCGCTACCACTTTGTCGATGGATTGAACTGCGGCGTTCGCCGCAGTACCCAGGAACAGCGCGCCCAGCATCAGCGGGCGCAGACAATCAGAAAGCTTGGTCTTCACGTTCACGATAACCTTGAATGCCTTTGTCGAGGAAGCTCTCTACCTTGGCGCCAGTGAGGCCGCCGAGTCCCTTCAGAACAATTTGGAGGAAGACGCCATGGTCGCCTTTTTCGTTTTGCGGAGCTTCCTGGCTGAACTCGTCATAGGAAACCCAGTAACGGTTGATCAGGCGCAGTTTCCAGCAGCAGTTGTCGTACTCGAAACCACCGAAGGCTTCCAGGGTACGGTTACGGTTGTAGTCATACTGCCAGCGGCTGATCGCGTTCCACTGTGGAACGATCGGCCAGATGACCGAGAAGTCATGCTGCTGGATCTTGTAGTAGTCCTTCACGTAGCCAGGCTGGCCAGGGGTGCCGTAGTCACCACCGCCCACCGACCATTTACCGGTGTTCTGGTCGTAACGAACCTGGTCATTGCGATAGCGATAGCCGGCGTTGATAACCTTGTTCGGGTTGTCTTCAGGCTGGTAGTGGAACATCGCGCTGCCGGAACGTGGGCTGCGGCTGTCCGGATCCCAGTTGTAGTCGGCCGTGGTGCGCCAGTCGCGGTTCCAGCGGTATTCGTATTCCAGTGCATATGGCGAAACGTTGGACTTCGCATCGTCACGGGTTTTGGCGTCGATACCTGGCAGTTGAACTTCGCGATCCTTGAAGTACAGAGCCTGGCCGACACTGATGCGTTGACGTTCGAAACCGTCGTCTTCGATCCAGCGGCTGGTCACGCCCAGCGACAGCTTGTTCTCGTCGCCGACACGGTCGGAGCCGGAGAAACGGTTGTCGCGGAATAGCGAGGCGTAGTTGAAGGTGTATTCGCTGGTGTCGAATACTGGAATATCTTCCTGATTCTCCTCAGGTACATAGAGGTAGAACAGTCGCGGTTCCAGTGTCTGACGGTAGTTCTTGCCGAAGAAAGACGTATTGCGGTCGAAGTACAGACCGCTGTCGATGCTGGCAATTGGTACGCCACGGTTCTGGTTACTGCCGAACTTGCCGCCTACGTAATCAGTACCTGCCGCAGCTGCGGCATTTTGCTGATCAACGATTTGGGATTTGCCGGTACCGTCCAGATCCAATTGATACTGGGTGTACTGGTACTTGAGCGACGGCTTCAGGAAGCCATAAGTCCAGTTCATTGGCAGACTGACACCAGGCTTCAGGTTCAGACGGTCGCCGTTAGCGCGTGCAAGGCCTTGAACGTTGTTGTCCAGTCTAGACTCAGTCGTAATACCGTCTTCCTGAGTGAAAGTGCCGGTTTTCAGATCACGATCAAACCGGACAAGCTCGGTCTCGTAGTCGAAGTTCAGACCTTCCGGGTGATACGGCAGCTGACCATTGAAGGTGATCTGCGGCAGACGACCATACGGTGTGATGTTCGAAACGGTAGCCAATTGGTACTGCTGAGCATTCAAGCGAGCGGTATAGCTGTCGCCACGATAAGTAACCGCGCCCTGCTGGTTCACGAAGTCGCTGGATTTCACACCAATCTGATCGGTCTGCAGATCCTGGAAATAATACGGATCGCTGATCTTGGTGTAGTCGACTTCGGTGAGCACACGAGAGTCGAGACCGCCCTTGTGCTGCCAGTTGTACATGTAGCGGGTTTTTTCGTAGTCGGTCTGCTTGCTGCGCTCGGTATCGTCATCGTTCAGATACGCCGCACCAAACTGACCTTCACTCGACTTGGTCAGGTAACGGAACTCACCTTCCACCAACATGCCACGCTTGCTCATGTAGCGCGGGTACAACGTGGCGTCGTAGTTCGGCGCCAGGTTGAAGTAGTACGGGGTGACCAGCATGAAGCCGGTATCGCTGCCGCTGCCAATGGTCGGCGGCAGGAAGCCCGACTGGCGACGGTCGTCGATCGGGAAGTAGATGTACGGCGTGTACAGAATCGGAATGTCTTTAACGCGCAGCGTCACGTTGGTCGCGGTACCGAAACCGGTGGCCGGGTTCAAGGTGATGTTGTTGCCCTTGAGCTGCCAGGCGTTGCTGTTCGGTTCGCACGTGGTGTACGTGCCGTCCTTCAGGCGGATGATCGCGTTTTCGGCACGCTTGGCGTACAGCGCGTTACCGCGGATGCGCGATTTGTGCATCACGTATTCGGCGTTGTCGACCTTGGCTTCACCGGTGTCGAGCTGCACATCGGCGTGGTCGCCGACGATCAGCGCGCCGTTGTCGCGGATACGTACATCGCCATTGAGTTCGGCGCGGCTCTCGGCCTGATACAGGCTGGCCTCGTCGGATTCGACCTGCATGCTGCCCTGACGCAGGACAACATCACCGGCCAGCGTACCGACTTGATCATCGGTGTTATAGCGCGAGGCTTTTGCGCCGATAAAGGTCGGAGCATCGCTTTTGTTCGTCTTGTCATTCATGCCAGGACGAACCGGTTCGATGTAGGCACCAGAGCAGTAAGGCCCGGTCTCGGCCAATTGAGCGGCGGTGAGCTTCTCGCGCGGAACCCAGTCGAGGTGACTGAAGTCTTCGCTACGGGATTTCAAACCGCGGCCCTTGGCTTCGGTGACCAGCGCCGTTTTAGGCGCTGTGTCGGCAGCCGAACCGTTCTCGGTCGCCGCTTCGCCGGTAGCGCTGACGGCACTGCCGTCATGCACCGGACGCGGCGGCAACGCAGCAGCGGTTGATTTGGGCGCACAGGCCCAACCACCCGAAGCCGAGACGGAGCAGTCATACTGCTCGGCGGCAACAACGAATTGACTGGCCAGAGGTTGCATAGCCAGCAGACTGCCGGTTACCAACAACGGAAATTTTTTACGAAACGCGGGGGATTTCAATGCCATCTTATTAGTCCGGGCTTCCTGCGTGCCATCTGCCCGCGGTGTGGGCCGCACGCCTCTCGATGGTCTGAAAAAGATGCTGGATAATAAAGCATGACCCGCTTGACGGCTAGCGCCGTCGGAGACCCTTGCAATGCCTGACCAAGATGTACGCTTGCAACACCTGAAAGTTTGGCTCGATGAGCAGTTGGCAATCCTGTTTGCAGATCAGGGCTGGGGCACCGTGCCCCCGGCCACGTTGACTGCGGCCAGCAGCGACGCGAGTTTCCGCCGTTACTTCCGCTGGGAAGGCGAGGGGCGCAGCTTCGTCGTGATGGACGCACCGCCGCCCCAGGAAAACTGCAAACCGTTCGTGGATATCGCTTTTTTGCTGGCGAAATCCGGAATAAATGTGCCGAAAATTTATGCCGAGGACCTCGAGCGCGGATTTCTTTTGCTCAATGACCTGGGCAACCAGACCTATCTCGACGTGATCGATGGCGAAAATGCCGACGCATTGTTCGCCGATGCCCTGCAAGCGTTGCTGGCTTTTCAGCAGTTGCCGATGGTTGCACCGTTGCCGAGCTACGACGTTGCCTTGCTGCGCCGTGAGCTGGAACTGTTCCCCGAGTGGTATGTGACGCGTGAACTCGGTGTCGAATTTGATTCGACTCAGCAACAGCAGTGGCAGCAGGTTAGTGATCTGCTGATCGACAGCGCACTTGCTCAACCCAAAGTGCTGGTACACCGCGACTACATGCCACGCAACCTGATGCTCAGCGAACCGAATCCCGGCGTGCTGGATTTCCAGGATGCGGTTTATGGCCCGGTGACCTACGACGTGACCTGCCTGTTCAAGGACGCCTTCCTCAGCTGGCCCGAAGAGCGCGTGCGCGGCTGGCTGGAAAATTACTGGCAGCAAGCTTTGGCGTTGAACATTCCAGTGCAGCCGGACTTCGAAGACTTCCTGCGCGCCAGCGATCTGATGGGCGTGCAGCGTCATTTGAAAGTTATCGGCATCTTCGCGCGCATTTGTCATCGTGATGGCAAGCCGCGTTACCTGGCCGACGTGCCACGTTTCTTCTCCTATATAGAAGCGGTGATTGCGCGTCGTCCTGAATTGGCCGAACTGCAAGCGCTGTTCACCAGCCTGCGGGGTGGAGCAACAGCATGAAGGCAATGATTCTGGCGGCAGGCAAAGGCGAGCGGATGCGTCCGCTGACCCTGGCCACGCCGAAACCACTGGTGCGTGCCGGCGGTGTTCCCTTGATCGAATATCACCTGCGCGCCCTCGCGGCCGCAGGATTCAACGAGATCGTGATCAACCACGCCTGGCTCGGTCAGCAGATCGAGGATTATCTGGGTGACGGTTCGCGATTTGGTGTGAGCATTCAGTACTCGCCCGAAGGCGAGCCACTGGAAACCGGCGGCGGGATTTTCCGGGCGCTGCCGATGCTTGGCGATGATGCGTTCCTGGTGGTCAACGGTGATATCTGGACCGATTATGACTTCAGCGTCCTGCACCAGCCGATCAACGGACTCGCGCATCTGGTCCTTGCGGACAACCCGACGCATCACCCGAACGGTGATTTCACGTTGACCGACGGCCAGGTGATCGATGGCCAGCCTGATGCTGCAACCCTGACCTACAGCGGCATCGCTGTGCTGCATCCGCAACTGTTCGATGGCTGCACCGACGGCGCGTTCAAGCTGGCACCGCTGCTGCGCAAAGCCATGGCGGCTGGCGAAGTGAGTGGCGAACGCCTGAAAGGGCACTGGGTCGATGTCGGTACGCATGAGCGTCTGGCTGAAGCTGAAACATTGATAGAAGCGAGTCGCTGACATGTTGTGGCCAGGGACTCTGATTGGAGCCGGAGCGGGTTTTGCAATCGCCAGCATTCCGGGGGCCATGCTTGGGGCATTGTTGGGGCAGGCGCTGGATCGGCGTCTGCACTTGCAGAGCTGGGGACACTTGCGGGAAAAACTCGGCGGTCGGCCGATGCTGCGCAACGACGAACTGTTGTTTGTGTTGCTCGGGCGTCTGGCCAAGAGTGATGGTCGGGTTACCGACGGGCATATCCAGCAGGCGCGCAACGAGATGCGTGCGCTGGAGATGAGTGAGCCGGCAACGCGCCGCGCCATTGCGGCATTCAACCGTGGCAAGTCTGAAAATGACAATCTGCGCGGTTATCTGCGGCGCTTGAGCGCGCAGCCCCATGCGGCCGAGGGTGTCTTGCGTGCGTGCTGGCGGATGGTCTGGGCCGATGGTCGTGCCGGCGTCAGCGAGCGTGAATTGTTGGCGCAGTGGGGCAAATGGCTGGGCTGGACAACGCATCAGGTGCAGGCGCTGGCCAGTGATTACGAACCGGGCAAGCGTCCGATCGTCAGTGCTGCAGTGAGCTATCAGGAGGCGATGCGTTTATTGGGCGTGTCGGCGTCCAGTGAACCGGCGCAGATCAAACGGGCCTATCGGCGCCTGCTCAGTCGTCATCATCCGGACAAGATTGCCGGAACGGGGGCGACGCCAGCGCAGGTGCGTGAGGCGACTGATAGAACCCGGGAGCTGCACAATGCTTATACGTTGATTCGTGAGCGGCGGGATTTTCGTTAGTCGTTAGAGCTGTGTTGGCGGTGATGGCCCCTTCGCGAGCAAGCTCGCTCCCACATTGGATCTGTGTACACAATCCATTGTGGGAGCGAGCTTGCTCGCGAATGCGGGCGACTCGGTCTTATTCGGTCAGTCCATGTTCTGCGGATTCAGCCAGCCACGCACCCGGCGGAACAACTGTTCCTGCTCAGCCTTGTTGTCTGGCAAGGCTCTGAGCGCCACTTGGCTGAACGCCGAAGTCTTCAAGCGCTTGCTCGCCTGCATGCGCTCCAGCGCGGCGTTGCGATCCAGCGGCTTGTCCATGTAGAAAATATCTGCGGTCGGCAGCTTCAGGGTTGGCGTCAGCTCGGCCAGTGGCGGTTTGGCCTTGGCTGGCATCTGTGCATCGACCATGACGAATTTCTCTACCTGCGCCGTTTGTTTCTCGCTCAGGTATCGCGCGGCCCAATAGGCACCAGTGCCGTGTCCGAGCACGACAATGCTGCGTGCGCTCTGCTGTTCGGCGTAGGCAATCGCGGCGTCGATGCGCGCGAAGATGCGTTCGGCGTCAGCCTTGGATTGTTCTTCAGTGGTTTCGGCGACCACTTGATCCGCCACTTCGGCTTCACCGCCAGCGGCTTGTTCAATTGGCTGCGCGGTGGTGGAGTCCTTGCTACCCGACTCCGGTGCTTTCGGCGCAACCGGCGCTTCAACCACGCGCGGTGCGATGGCGTCGCTTTGCAGGTCGGGCAGGGTGATACTCAGGCTGCTCCATTGTGCATCCGGCAGTTTGCGCCGCAATGGGCCGATTGCCTGCGGCCAGTCAGCGGTTTCGCCGGCGCCAGGGATGATGATCACCGCGCCTTTGGGCTCGGCGGTGTTGGCCGGTTTCCACAGGGCGAGGAAGCTGTCGCTGCCGGCCTGCAATTGTTGCTGTTCTTGCGCCGGGACTTTACGTTCCAGTGCGGCGGCCTCTTCCTGACTACGCTCTAGCAGTGGCTGGCGTTCGGCCGGTTTTTCTTCTGCCGGTTTTTCCGCCGCAGGAGTGGGGTCGGCGGCGTTGACGGAAAACGCACAGGGCAGGATCAGCGACAGGCACAATGCTGGCATTGCCAGGCGGTAAACAGAGGGCATCGGTTATTCCAGGCCAGAAAGTATCCCGGCAGCCTAATGGGTTGGTCAGAATTTGTCAGTGTATGAGACTTCAATGAAGCGATTTTGCTGCCTGTGGGTTATCGGCTGTTTGTGGTTTCCCTTGATGGGCTGGGCGGCGCCTGCGCCCCCGGCCCACGTTGCGCAATTGTCGGCGGGCCAGCAGCAATGGCTGGCGCAGCACAATGAACTGCGCGTCGGTCTGGTCCTGCAAGCACCGTATGCGCAATACGACCGGCGTTTGCAGCGGCTGTCCGGGGCTAACGTCGAACTGATGAAGTTGTTGGCCAAGACGCTCAATGTCGAACTGAGCTGGCGTAACTTTCAGGATCTCGCACAACTGGAAACCGCCGTGCGCGAGGGCGAGATCGATATCGCTCCGGGCCTGAGTCAAACCCCGAGTGCGTTGCGTCTGTGGCAGTTTTCCGATCCCTACATGCGCGTGCCGCAACTGGTGGTCAGTGAGCAGAAGGCCAGTGGCGTGGTCGATCTGGAGAAACTCGACAGCCAGGTCCGCGTCGCCGTGCGCATGCCCAGCAGCACCGCGGACTATCTGCGCAGCAACTATCCACACCTGAACCTGCAAGGCGTGCCGCTAGAGCGTCAAGCCTTGCAGTTGCTGTTGACGCAGCAGGCCGCCTACGCCGTGGTCGACGAGGCACAACTCGGGCGGTTGTCGGTAGAGCCGGAGTTCGCCGAACTGGTGGTGGTGGGCGATATCGGCCTGCCGCAACTGCTGCGAGTCGGCTCGCGCCGCGATTGGCCGGAGCTGGCCGGCATTGTGCAAAGTGCTTTGCGCGCGATCCCGGCCAAAGATCTGGAGCAACTGCACAACCAATGGCTGCAACCGAAATACCCGCGACTGTCGGAGTCGCCCGGCTTCTGGCAGAACCTCAGTCTGTTGTTTGCGGTGATCCTGCTCAGTTGTGTCGCGATCGTGCTCTGGCAGCGCCGCCAACAGCACAGCCTTGAGCAGCGATTGCTGGCCGCCCGGGAAGACATCGCCTTGCGCGCGGCCAGCGAAGAAGCGCTGCGGTTGACGCAGTTCTCCATCGATCAAAGCACCGTCGGCATCCTCTGGGTTAATTGGGACAGCCATGTGCGCTACGCCAATCGTGCGGCGGAAAACATGCTCGGTTACCCCTCAGGCGGATTGATCGAGCGTCCCCTGATCGACTTCGAGCCGGGACTGCACATGGATCGCTGGCTCAATCTGTGGAAGCGCGCGCGGGCCAGCGAAGAAGGGCCGCTGAGTTTCGAAACCAGTTGCGTGCGCGCCGATGGCAGTGTTTTGCCTGCGGACGTGTCGCTGAGTTTCCTGCGCTTTCGCGACAGCGAATACCTGGTGGTTTACCTCACGGATGTCACCGAGCGCCGCCGTGCACTGGCGGCGTTGCAGGAAAGCGAGGCGCGTCTGCAAGGCATTGCGGCGAATGTGCCGGGGCTGGTGTTCCGTCTGGAGCGGGCGCCAGTGACCGGGCAGATCGACTTTGCCTACATCAGCGAGGGCAGCGAAAGTCTGGTCGGTTATGCCCCGGCCACCATTGCCCATCGCGACATGGGCCTGCGCAGCCTGGTGCATCCCGAAGATAAGGCGAGTTATCACCGCACTCAGGATCAGGCGCTGGACACCGACAGTGACTGGTCATGGCAAGGCCGGATCCTCACGCGTCAGGGCGAGCAGCGCTGGGCCGAGATCAAAGCGATCACTCGCCAACTGGAGGACGGCGCGTACGTGTGGGACGGCATCGTCTGGGACATCAGCGAGAGCAAGCGTATCGAGCTGGAACTGGCGGCCTCCCGCGAGCAACTGCGCGAACTGTCGGCGCACCTTGAAAGCGTGCGTGAAGAAGAGAAGGCGCGAATTGCCCGCGAGGTTCACGATGAATTGGGGCAGATGTTGACGGTGCTGAAACTGGAAACATCGATGTGCGAACTGGCCTACGCGCAACTCGATCCCGGTCTGAACGAACGGTTGAACAGCATGAAGCGCCTGATCGCCCAGTTATTTCAATTGGTGCGTGATGTGGCGACGGCGCTGCGACCACCGATTCTCGATGCCGGGATTGCGTCGGCAATCGAGTGGCAGGCGCGGCGGTTCGAGGCGCGTACGCAGATTCCATGCCTGGTGCAGGTGCCGGACAATCTGCCGGCGCTCAGTGATGCCAAGGCGATTGGCCTGTTCCGGATCCTGCAGGAGGCGCTGACCAATGTGATGCGCCATGCCCAGGCGCATACTGTGGAACTGACGCTGGCGCTGGAAGGCGACGAATTGTGTCTGACGGTCGCCGATGATGGCGTAGGATTTGCCCCCGCTGGCGGTCGGCCGACTTCGTTTGGTCTGGTGGGCATGCGCGAACGGGTGCTGATCATGGGCGGGAGGTTGACGCTGGAGAGTGAGCCGGGGGAGGGCACCAGTCTGGTGGTGCGGGTGCCGGTGAGTGAGGTTTGAAAATTTGTGGTGTTTGGGCTGACGCTATCGCGAGCAGGCTCGCTCCCACAGGGATTGGTGTGTACCTGAAATCTGGAGAAAAGATTTGATCCGTGTACTGGTAGCCGAAGACCACACCATTGTCCGCGAAGGCATCAAGCAATTGATTGGCCTGGCCAAGGATCTGCAAGTGGTGGGCGAGGCGAGCAATGGTGAGCAACTGCTCGAAACCCTGCGCAATGTGCCGTGCGAAGTGGTGCTGCTCGACATCTCCATGCCCGGGGTCAATGGCCTCGAAGCGATCCCGCGCATCCGTGCTCTGAACAATCCGCCAGCGATTCTGGTGCTGTCGATGCACGACGAAGCGCAAATGGCCGCACGCGCGCTGAAGGTGGGCGCGGCCGGGTATGCGACCAAGGACAGTGATCCGGCGTTGTTGCTCACCGCCATTCGCAAGGTCGCGGCCGGTGGGCGTTACATTGATCCGGATCTGGCGGATCGCATGGTCTTCGAAGTCGGCCTGACCGATGCGCGGCCGCTGCATTCTTTGTTGTCCGAACGCGAGTTCTCGGTGTTCGAACGCTTGGCCCAAGGCGCCAACGTCAATGACATCGCCCAGCAACTGGCGCTGAGCAGCAAAACCATCAGCACCCACAAGGCGCGTTTGATGCAGAAACTCAACATCACCTCGCTGGCCGAACTGGTCAAGTACGCGATGGAACACAAACTCCTCTGATCAGCACTGTTCCCCTGTGGGAGCGAGCCTGCTCGCGAATGCGGTGTATCAGTCACAGAATGAGTTGAATGACCCACCGCATTCGCGAGCAAGCTCGCTCCCACAGGGTTCTTTGTTCAGCTCTCGATGTGCGCATATCCATTAACGACAGGCGCTTTTGCTTGTTCTTGCAGCCTGCAACTCAACCCTCGCCACTGCCTTATCCATTAGCGCCATCCTTGTAGGGCAATCCCTACCCCCAACCTTCCATCCGGCTGAGGCGATTCTCTCCTGCGCCCCGATTTGCGCGCCTGTCAGCAGCCACTAGGCTTAACCCACAAGCAGTCATCAACAACAAAGGTGTGGGTATGAGCCAGGTCGATACAAACGCAGGGGCCAGTGATGTGCTGGTCAGCTTTCGTGGAGTGCAGAAGAGCTACGACGGCGAGAACCTGATCGTCAAAGACCTCAACCTGGACATCCGCAAAGGCGAATTTCTCACCCTGCTAGGGCCATCCGGTTCCGGCAAGACCACTAGCCTGATGATGCTCGCTGGCTTCGAAACACCGACCGCCGGCGAAATTCTGCTGGCCGGGCGCTCGATCAACAACGTGCCGCCGCACAAGCGCGACATCGGCATGGTGTTCCAGAACTACGCGCTGTTCCCGCACATGACCGTGGCGGAAAACCTCGCGTTTCCACTGACCGTCCGTGGCCTGAACAAAAGCGACGTCAGCGACCGCGTGAAAAAAGTCCTCAGCATGGTTCAGCTCGACGCGTTCGCCTCGCGTTATCCGGCGCAACTGTCCGGCGGTCAGCAACAGCGTGTGGCGTTGGCCCGTGCGCTGGTGTTCGAACCGCAACTGGTGCTGATGGACGAGCCTCTTGGCGCCCTCGACAAGCAACTGCGTGAACACATGCAGATGGAAATCAAACACCTGCACCAGCGCCTCGGTGTGACCGTGGTCTATGTGACCCACGATCAGGGTGAAGCGCTGACCATGTCCGACCGCGTGGCGGTATTCCATCAAGGCGAAATCCAGCAGATCGCCCCGCCCCGCACCCTTTACGAAGAGCCAAAAAACACCTTCGTCGCCAACTTCATCGGCGAGAACAACCGCCTCAACGGCCGCCTGCTCAGCCAGACCGGTGAGCGTTGCGTGGTCGAGTTGGGCCGTGGCGAAAAGGTCGAGGCGCTGGCGGTCAACGTCGGCCAGACCGGCGAACCGGTGACCCTGTCGATCCGTCCGGAGCGCGTCAGCCTCAACGGTTCGAGCGATCAATGCGTTAACCGCTTCTCAGGGAGGGTGGCGGAATTCATCTATCTGGGCGACCACGTCCGGGTGCGCCTGGAAGTCTGCGGCAAGACCGACTTCTTCGTGAAACAACCGATTGCCGAGCTCGATCCTGCGCTCGCCGTCGGTGACGTGGTACCGCTTGGCTGGCAGGTCGAGCACGTACGCGCGCTTGATCCGCTTTTAGAGGCGAACTGATCGCCCCGGCAATACCAACACCAACCCTGCACGTGGAGAGAACAATAAATGTTGAGATCCCTGAAGTTCACCGCCCTGACCCTGGGCCTGATGGGTGCGGCCAGCGCGATGGCCGCCGGCCCGGATTTGACCGTGGTGTCGTTTGGCGGGGCGAACAAGGCGGCGCAAGTCAAAGCCTTCTATGCACCGTGGGAAGCGGCGGGCAACGGCAAGATCGTCGCCGGCGAATACAACGGCGAAATGGCCAAGGTCAAAGCCATGGTCGACACCAAGAGCGTGTCGTGGGATCTGGTGGAAGTTGAATCGCCAGAGCTGTCCCGTGGCTGCGACGAAGACATGTTCGAACAACTCGACCCGGCACTGTTCGGCAAGACTGAAGACTACGTCAAAGGCGCGATTCAGCCGTGCGGCGTGGGCTTCTTCGTGTGGTCGACCGTACTGGCTTACAACGCCGACAAGCTGAAAACCGCGCCGACCAGTTGGGCGGATTTCTGGGACACCAAGAAATTCCCGGGCAAGCGTGGCCTGCGCAAAGGCGCCAAGTACACCCTCGAATTCGCGCTGATGGCCGACGGTGTGGCGCCGAAAGACGTCTACAAAGAGCTGGCGAGCAAGGGTGGCCAGGATCGTGCGTTCAAGAAGCTTGATGAGCTGAAGCCAAGCATTCAGTGGTGGGAAGCCGGCGCGCAACCGCCGCAATACCTCGCTTCCGGTGACGTAGTGATGAGCTCGGCCTACAACGGTCGCATCGCTGCCGTGCAGAAGGAATCCAACCTGAAAGTGGTGTGGAACGGCGGCATCTACGACTTCGACGCCTGGGCCATCCCGAAAGGTCTGGACGCCAAGCGCGCCGAAGCGGCGAAGAAATTCATCGCTTACTCGGTGCAGCCGCAGCAGCAGAAAACCTACTCGGAAAACATCGCCTACGGCCCGGCCAATACCCAAGCCGTACCGCTGCTGGCCAAGGATGTTCTGAAAGACATGCCGACCACCCCGGAAAACATCGCCAACCAGGTGCAGATCGACGTCAGCTTCTGGGCTGACAACGGCGAGCAACTGGAGCAGCGCTTCAACTCCTGGGCTGCGAAATAACCGAGGGCTCGCTCTCCTGTGGGAGCGAGCTTGCTCGCGAAAGCGCCAGTACATTGAACATTGATGTCGACTGATGCGCCGCCTTCGCGAGCAAGCTCGCTCCCACATTTGGATCTGTGTGCATCAATCGATCGAGGTGGTTCACCACCTCTGTAACGATCAAAGATTTGCGGAGTACGTCATGGCTATCGCCGTTCCCCTGAACGAGGGCACCAGCCCCACCTTGAAGCAGAAGCTCAAGCGCGCCGAGCGGGTCAACCGCTGGAAGGCTCAAGCGCTGATTGCGCCGCTGGTGCTGTTTCTGTTGCTGGTGTTTCTGGTGCCGATCGTGGCGCTGCTCTACAAAAGCGTCGGCAACCCCGAAGTGGTCGGCGGCATGCCGCGCACCGTGGCGGCCATCGCCAGTTGGGACGGCCGTGGCCTGCCCGCTGAACCGGTCTACAAGGCTGCCGGCGAAGACCTCGCCGAAGCGCGCAAAAACCAGACGCTGGGCGATCTGTCCAAGCGCTTGAACATGGAGTTGGCCGGCTATCGCAGCCTGTTGACCAAAACCGCCCGGGCGCTGCCCTTCGCCAGCGAACCGGCCTCCTATAAAGAAGCACTGGAAGGCCTCGACGAGCGTTGGGGCGACCCGGCCTACTGGCAAGCGGTCAAACGCAACACCAGCAGCATCACGCCTTACTACTTGCTGGCTGCGGTCGATCATCGCATCGACGACCTCGGCGAAATCGCCCCGGCCACTCCGGATCAGGCGATCTACCTCGACATCTTCGCCCGCACCTTCTGGATGGGCCTGGTCATCACCGTGATCTGCCTGCTGCTGGCTTATCCGCTGGCTTATCTGTTGGCGAACCTGCCATCGCGGCAAAGCAACCTGCTGATGATTCTGGTGCTGTTGCCGTTCTGGACCTCGATTCTGGTGCGCGTCGCCGCGTGGATCGTATTGCTGCAATCGGGCGGTCTGATCAACAGTGGGCTGATGGCCATGGGCATCATCGATAAACCGCTGGAACTGGTGTTCAACCGCACCGGCGTGTACATCTCGATGGTGCACATTCTGCTGCCGTTCATGATCCTGCCGATCTACAGCGTTATGAAAGGCATCTCGCCGACCTACATGCGCGCGGCGATTTCCCTCGGCTGCCACCCGTTCGCCAGTTTCTGGCGGGTGTACTTCCCGCAGACCTACGCCGGTGTTGGCGCCGGTTGCCTGTTGGTGTTCATCCTCGCTATCGGCTACTACATCACCCCGGCGCTGCTCGGCAGCCCGAACGATCAAATGGTCAGCTACTTCGTCGCTTTCTACACCAACACCAGCATCAACTGGGGCATGGCCACCGCGCTGGGCGGGCTGTTGCTGCTGGCGACCGTGGTGCTTTATCTGATTTACAGCTGGCTGGTCGGCGCCAGTCGCCTGCGCCTGAGCTAAGGGGAATTCGAAATGCTGAGTCCTTACATGTCGCCCATTGAACGGGTGTGGTTCTACAGCCTGCGGATCCTCTGCGGCCTGATTCTGTTGTTCCTGATTCTGCCGGTGCTGGTGATTATTCCGCTGTCATTCAACTCGGGGAGTTTTCTGGTCTATCCGCTGCAGGGTTTCTCGCTGCAGTGGTACCACGACTTCTTCGCCTCGGCGGAATGGATGCGGGCACTGAAGAACAGCATCATTGTTGCCCCAGCGGCGACGGTGCTGGCGATGATATTCGGTACGCTGGCGGCGATTGGTCTGACTCGCGGTGACTTCCCCGGCAAAGCGCTGGTGATGGCGCTGGTGATTTCGCCGATGGTGGTGCCGGTGGTGATCATCGGCGTGGCGAGTTATATGTTCTTCGCGCCGTTGGGTTTGGGCAACAGCTTTTTCTCGCTGATTGTGGTGCATGCGGTGTTGGGTGTGCCGTTTGTGATCATCACCGTGTCGGCGACATTGCAGGGGTTTAACCACAACCTGGTGCGGGCGGCGGCGAGTCTCGGTGCATCGCCACTGACGGCGTTCCGCCGGGTGACCTTGCCGCTGATTGCGCCGGGGGTGATTTCCGGGGCGTTGTTTGCGTTTGCGACTTCGTTTGATGAGGTGGTGGTGACGTTGTTTCTTGCCGGGCCTGAGCAGGCGACGTTGCCACGGCAGATGTTCAGCGGGATTCGCGAGAACCTCAGTCCGACGATTGCCGCTGCTGCCACGTTGCTGATCGCCTTCTCCGTCATTTTGCTGCTGACCTTGGAATGGCTGCGCGGGCGTAGCGAAAAACTGCGTACGGCTCAGGTTTAAGGGCCAGATCAAAAGCTTACCCCCTCACCCCAGCCCTCTCCCCCAGGGGGGCGAGGGGGAAAGGGAGCAGATCGTTGTGCTTTTCAAAACCCGAGTTCGACTCGGTATCGCATGTCGGTGTATCTCCTCCATGCACCTCGGTCAGTCTTTTTTACCTTCTGGGGAGAAGGGAGCAGATCGTTGTGCTTTTCAAAACCCGAGAACGACTCGGTATCTCAAGTCGGTGTATCTCCTCCATGCACCTCGGTCAGTCTTTTTACCTTCGGGGGGAAGGGGAGCAGATCGTTGTGCTTTTCAAAACTCGAGTTCGACTCGGTATCGCACGTCGGTGTACCTCTCCCATCCACCTCGGTCAGTCCCCTCTCCCTCCGGGAGAGGGCTAGGGTGAGGGGCTCTTGATCTTCTAACCGATCAACCATTCACCACCTGAATAGCAGACAACCCCAAATCCCCAGCTAATCTTGTGCCCAGCTCCCACATCTATAAGAGGCTGCGCACGATGAGTCTGTCCCAGTTCAAAATCGCTCACAAACTGATCACCGGCGCCGCCGCCATCGAACAACTGGCCGCTGAGCTCACGCGCCTGGACATCGACAATCCACTGATCGTCACCGACGCCGCGCTGGTCAAATCCGGCACCGTCGAGCTGGCGCTGGTGCAACTCGGTGGGCGCGACTACGAGATTTTCGACCGCGTGCTGCCCGATCCGGAAATCGCCATCGTCGAAGACTGCATGCGCGTTTACCGCGAGGGCGGGCATGACGGCTTGATCGGCCTCGGTGGCGGCAGTGCCATCGACATCGCCAAAAGCGTCGCCGCCTACGCCGGTTACCACGGCGCGCTGGAAGATCTGTTCGGCGTCGATCAGGTGCCACGCAAAGGCCCACCGCTGATTGCCATCCCGACCACCGCCGGCACTGGCTCTGAAGTGACCAATGTGGCGATTCTCTCGGACAAAGTCGCGCAGTTGAAGAAAGGCATCGTCAGCGACTTTCTGTTACCGGACGTGGCGCTGGTCAGCCCGCAAATGACCCTGACCTGCCCACGCAGTGTCACCGCCGCCAGTGGTGTCGACGCGTTGGTGCACGCCATCGAATCCTATCTGTCGGTGAATGCCTCGCCGATCACCGATTCGCTGGCCATCGGCGCCATCAAGCTGATCGCCAAAGCGTTGCCCAAGGCCTATGCCAACGGCGCCAACCTGCAGGCTCGCGAAGACATGGCCACCGCCAGCCTGATGGCCGGCATGGCGTTCGGCAATGCCGGGGTTGGCGCGGTGCATGCGCTGGCGTATCCACTGGGCGGGCGTTTCAATATCGCCCATGGCGTGAGCAATGCCTTGCTGCTGCCGTATGTCATGACCTGGAACAAGATGGCCTGCGTCGAACGCATGCAGGATATTGCCGAAGCCATGGGGGTGAAGACTGCTCATCTGAGTGCAGCCGAGGCGGCGGACAAAGCCGTGCAGGCGATGACCGATCTGTGCGCGGCCGTGGAAATCCCGGCCGGGCTGCGTAGTTTCGGCGTGCCGGAAGAGGCGATCCCGGCGATGGCCGTGGAAGCCGCGGGCATTGAGCGGCTGATGCGCAATAACCCGCGCAAACTCAGTGCTGTCGATATCGAGAAGATCTACCGCGCGGCGTATTGAGTCAGCGCCGGTCATCCGTCATGGCATAACCCAATCATCGCGGTCACGGTGCGCGCTTGGAAACTTGAGGTATACAATGCGCGCCATCGTGATTTAGCTCAGAAAAGGTGCGTCATGCAGCCCTTCGTAATTGCTCCGTCGATTCTCTCCGCCGACTTCGCCCGCCTCGGCGAGGAAGTAGACAACGTTCTCGCCGCTGGCGCCGACTTCGTCCACTTCGACGTCATGGACAACCACTACGTGCCAAACCTGACCATCGGTCCGATGGTCTGCGCGGCATTGCGCAAGTACGGCGTTACCGCGCCGATCGACGCGCACCTGATGGTCAGCCCGGTGGATCGCATTGTCGGCGACTTCATCGAAGCTGGCGCCACCTACATCACCTTCCACCCGGAAGCCACGCTGCACGTCGATCGCTCGCTGCAGCTGATCCGTGAAGGTGGCTGCAAATCCGGTCTGGTGTTCAACCCGGCGACCCCACTGGACGTGCTCAAGTATGTGATCGACAAGGTCGACATGGTCTTGCTGATGAGCGTCAACCCGGGCTTCGGCGGGCAGAAGTTCATTCCTGGCACCCTCGATAAACTGCGCGAAGCGCGGGCGATCATCGATGCCTCGGGCCGTGACATCCGCCTGGAAATCGATGGCGGCGTCAACGTCAACAACATCCGCGAAATCGCCGCTGCTGGCGCTGACACCTTTGTTGCCGGCTCGGCAATCTTCAATGCGCCGAACTATCAGGAAGTCATCGACAAGATGCGTTCCGAACTGGCGCTGGCTCGCCCATGAGCGGGTTTGAGCAGCTGTTCCCGGGGAAACTGCCACGGCTGGTGATGTTCGATCTGGATGGCACACTGATCGACTCGGTTCCGGACCTGGCAGCCGCCGTGGACACCATGCTGCTCTCTCTCGGCCGGCAACCGGCGGGCATCGATTCGGTGCGCGAGTGGGTGGGCAACGGCGCGCCAGTACTGGTGCGCCGTGCGTTGGCCGGTGGTATCGATCATTCGGCGGTGGATGACGTCGAAGCCGAGCACGCGCTGGAAGTATTCATGGACGCCTACGGCGCCAGCCATGAGCTGACCGTGGTCTATCCCGGCGTGCGCGACACTCTCAAGTGGCTGCACAAGCAAGGCGTGGCCATGGCGCTGATTACCAACAAACCGGAGCGCTTCGTGGCGCCGCTGCTGGATCAGATGAAGATCGGTCGCTACTTCAAGTGGATCATCGGTGGCGATACCCTGCCGCAGAAAAAGCCTGATCCGGCCGCGCTGTTTTTCGTGATGAAAATGGCCAACATCCCGGCCTCGCAATCGTTGTTCGTCGGCGACTCGCGCAGCGACGTGCTGGCGGCGAAAGCGGCGGGGGTCAAATGCGTGGCGCTGAGTTATGGCTACAACCACGGCAGGCCGATCGCCGAGGAATCCCCGGCGCTGGTGATCGACGATCTGCGCAAGCTAATTCCCGGTTGCCTCGGTTCGGCCGCTGAGATAACGTTGCCCGACGCTGCTCAATCCCATTCTGGAAACGCCATCGTGGTGGTCACTCGCAAACTCTGGATGAAAGTCATCAAGGCCCTGGCCCGCTGGCGTTGGCGCGCCTGACTTGTTCCTGGCCGGCCTGCCGGCGCGTTTGCATACCTGACTGATTTGCCCCTCACACCACGAGGCACCTTATGATCCGCGAAGAATTCCTGCGCTTGGCCGCTGACGGCTACAACCGCATTCCGTTGGCCTGCGAAACCCTGGCCGACTTCGACACCCCGCTGTCGATCTACCTGAAACTGGCCGACCAGCCCAACTCCTACCTGCTCGAATCGGTACAGGGCGGCGAGAAATGGGGCCGTTACTCGATCATCGGTCTGCCGTGCCGCACCGTGTTGCGGGTTCACGACCATCACGTGAGCATCACCGTTGATGGCGTCGAGACCGAAAGCCACGATGTGGAAGACCCGTTGGCCTTCGTTGAGGCCTTCAAGGCGCGCTACAACGTGCCGACCATCGCTGGTCTGCCGCGTTTCAACGGTGGTCTGGTGGGTTACTTCGGTTATGACTGCGTGCGTTATGTCGAGAAGCGCTTGGGCAAGTGCCCGAACCCGGATCCGCTGGGCGTACCGGATATTCTGCTGATGGTTTCCGACGCCGTCGTGGTCTTCGACAACCTCGCCGGCAAGATGCACGCGATCGTGTTGGCCGACCCCGCGCAGGCGGATGCCTTCGAACAAGGTCAGGCGCAGTTGCAGGCATTGTTGGAAAAGCTCCGTCAGCCGATCACGCCGCGTCGTGGCTTGGACTTCAGCAAGCAACAAGCGGCTGATCCGGTGTTCCGTTCGAGTTTCACCCAGAACGATTACGAAAAAGCCGTCGACACCATCAAGGAATACATCCTTGCCGGCGACTGCATGCAGGTCGTGCCGTCGCAGCGCATGTCGATCGACTTCAAGGCTGCGCCGATCGATCTGTACCGCGCTTTGCGTTGCTTCAACCCGACGCCGTACATGTACTTTTTCAACTTCGGCGACTTCCACGTCGTTGGCAGTTCGCCGGAAGTGCTGGTGCGGGTCGAAGACAACCTGATCACCGTGCGCCCGATTGCCGGCACGCGCCCACGTGGCGCCACGGAAGAAGCGGATGTGGCGCTGGAAGAGGACTTGCTGTCAGACGACAAGGAGATCGCCGAGCACTTGATGCTGATCGATCTGGGTCGTAATGACACTGGCCGGGTTTCGGAAATCGGCTCGGTGAAGCTCACCGAGAAGATGGTCATCGAGCGCTATTCCAACGTGATGCACATCGTCTCCAACGTCACCGGCCAGTTGAAAGCCGGGCTGACGGCAATGGACGCGCTGCGAGCGATTCTGCCGGCGGGCACCTTGTCGGGCGCGCCGAAGATTCGCGCGATGGAAATCATCGACGAACTGGAGCCGGTCAAGCGTGGAGTGTATGGCGGCGCGGTGGGTTACTTCGCCTGGAACGGCAACATGGACACCGCGATTGCGATTCGTACGGCGGTGATCAAGAACGGCGAACTGCACGTGCAGGCCGGCGGCGGCATCGTTGCCGACTCGGTGCCGGCACTGGAATGGGAAGAAACTCTGAACAAGCGCCGCGCGATGTTCCGCGCCGTGGCCCTGGCCGAGCAAACCCCGGAAGCCTGAACTCACGCAAAACCCCCTGTAGGAGTGAGCCTGCTCGCGATAGCGGATTAACATTCAACGGATATGTTGTCTGAACCACCGTAATCGCGAGCAGGCTCACTCCTACATTTTGATCTGTGTTCAGCCATAAAAAAGCGGCGCCTGTGAGGGCGCCGCTTTTTTTGTGTCGGCGATTTAGAAGTCGAGCACAACCCCGACATTCACACCCTGCTGGGTAAAGTCATCATCCTTGCGCAGCGAGTAGCCGCCGCGCAGCGCCAGATCCGCCGTGAGTTTGTGGCTGACGCCCAGGCTCAAACGGTTCAAATGACTCTGCGGCGTGTAGCCCTCAAGTTTGAAGTCGTTGGCCGGCAAGGTATTGAGCGCGATGTTGACCTTCTGCACGTCGTCTTCGTACTCACGCTCGTGAGCGTACTCGCCGAATACCTGGGTTTGCGGGGTGATGTTGTACTTGCCCTGCAAGCCCAACCCCAGGCGTTTCGAGTCACGAGTCTGATCATCGAAAGTCAGCGCCGTGGCGCGGTTGCTTTTCTCTGAGTAGCCGTCGACATCGACGCTGGCGTAGTCGGCGCTGACGAATGGCGACAGGTGCCACTCGCTGCCCGGCTGGGCAATGTCGTAACCGACGCGGGTGCTGAAGGCCCAGAGGCTACCGTCGGTGTCGCCTTTTTCTGCACCTTCGCTGACGCCCAGATCAAATTTGCGCTTGAGGTTGTCGTAGTCGAGCTTGCCGCCGGTCAACGCTGCGTCAGCCCACCAGCGATTTTGCTGATATTGGGCAAATGCCGTGGCCATGTAGCTGTTGAGTTTGTAGTCGGAATCGTTATGCCCAGCCTCCAGATTCTGCCGGTAGAAACCGCCTGCCACACCGACGCGCCAAGCTTCATTCAAGCGGTAGCTGCCGCCGACGTTGAGGTTGTAACCGCTGCCATCGGCGCTGGCGCCGCTGCTTTGGCTGTCGACATCAAGATGTTGGCCGCCTGCCGAAACAATGGCGCGCCATTGACCTACCGCTTGCCAGTTCTCCCAGTCCGCCTGCCATTGATTGCGCAGCTCATCCTGATGCGCACGCACGGTGGCGTGGGCCATTTCCGGTAGCAGCGTCAGCTCCCACGGCGCGGCGAGCAGGGAATAGGCGTAATCGGAGATCAGCTTTTGCCCGGCCTCGGTCGGGTGCACGCCGTCGTTGTAGATCAGCTTGCTCGGATCGGGTGTCGCGCTGTTGATGCCGTAACGGGCGTTTTCGGTGCAGCTATTGCCACTGAAGCAGGTCGCAGTGAGGTTCTGATCGGTTGCGAGGCCAAAACGTCCTGGATCGGCAAACACTTCCGACAACAGGACCGGAATGTTTAGCGGAATGATTTCAGCGTTGATGCCTTGCAGGCGAGTGACCAACTGGCTGTTGAACTGCGTGGCGAGCTGGCTGCTGAAGGCTTGCAGCGGTGTACCGTTGATGGCCGGGGTCAGGCCAACGTCAGGCAACAGCCAGACCATCACGTACTTGGCGCCGGCGGTTTGCAGGGTCTGCACGCTGTCGGCCAGTCGATCGGCGGCGGCGTTGGCTTGCGGCAGGCTGAGAATGCGACCTTGCAGGAAGTCGTTACCGCCGCCGGAAATGTAATACAGCGCCTTCGGGTCGGCGCGGAAGCCGTTCGATGGCAGGTAACCGGCGCGGGTGCGTTCGCCGGTTGCGGATTGCGTGGTGATCGAATCGAGGATCTGGTCGGTGCGATAGCCGCCGACCGCCCAGTTGTTACCGTCCGGCTGGCCGTTTTCGGCGCGCACGGCGGAGCTGGAGGAGGCTGTCTGGTCTGGCGAAAAGCCAAGGCGTCCGCCGAGCAACTGCGTGGAATTCAATGAATACAGTTCACCGCTGCCATCCTGATACACCGGCCCGGTCCGGTTGGTGTAACGCTCGGTGGAGCCGGCTGGTCCGCCAGTGTCGGTGAAGGTGCCTGCGTCGTTGAGGCTGTCGCCAAACACAATGAAACTGGAGTAAGGGTTGGGTGCAGCATTGGCCTGAGCACAGGCCAGTGCGAGCAGGCAGCCGGCCAGCGGTACAAACAACGTCTGTTTGATCATGAGCAAGTCCGTTTAGTTATTGTTGTAGGTGAACGAAACGACAGTACCAAAAACTCCCGGCGTTTTGCCATCGGTCGCGAATCCTCCCCCGGTTTTATCTGCCGCAGCCCCGGCCATATTGCACGCTCCGCCCAGCTAAGTTACTGTGCCGGAACGTATGAACGAGACCTTCCCCGTGTTGATCACCAGCAAACTTCTGGATCAAGTCATCAAGGCACACGCCCGCTGGCGTTGGCGCGCCTGAATCTTTTCTGCCGGCCCCGCCGGATCTGTATCGCTTTGCCTTCCTTGCCTGTTTGAAATGCCGCTGTGCCGACGCATCTTCCTGCGTCCGACATCGTGCAGCGCCCTGCGGGCAAGTGATCTGAAGGCTGTTTTCAAATCAGAATTCAAGAGGTTCGACACGCCATGTTGCTGATGATCGACAACTACGACTCCTTTACTTACAACGTTGTGCAATACCTCGGCGAGCTGGGTGCCGAAGTCAAAGTGGTGCGCAACGACGAGCTGACCATCGCCGAAATCGAAGCACTCAAGCCTGAGCGCATCGTGGTTTCCCCCGGCCCGTGCACGCCAACCGAAGCCGGCATCTCCATCGAAGCGATCAAGCACTTTGCCGGCAAGCTACCGATCCTCGGCGTCTGCCTCGGCCACCAGTCCATCGGTCAGGCCTTTGGCGGCGACGTAGTGCGTGCGCGGCAGGTGATGCACGGTAAGACTAGTCCGGTATTCCACGAGGACAAGGGCGTTTTCCAAGGCCTCAATCATCCGCTGACCGTCACCCGTTACCACTCGCTGATCGTCAAGCATGCGACGTTGCCCGATTGCCTGGAGCTGACCGCATGGACGCAACACGATGACGGCAGCGTCGACGAAATCATGGGCCTGCGTCACAAGACCCTGAACATTGAGGGCGTACAGTTTCACCCCGAGTCGATCCTGACCGAGCAGGGCCATGAGCTGTTTGCCAACTTCCTCAAACAAACCGGCGGCACGCGCTAAGGACTTCCCATGAATATCAAGACAGCCCTGAGCCGTATCGTCGATCACCTCGACCTCAGCACCGATGAAATGCGCGACGTGATGCGCGAAATCATGACTGGCCAATGCACCGACGCGCAGATCGGCGCGTTCATGATGGCCATGCGTATGAAGAGCGAGAGCATCGACGAAATCGTCGGCGCCGTGTCGGTGATGCGTGAGCTGGCCGATCAGGTAGAACTGAAGACCCTCGACGGCGTGGTCGATGTGGTCGGCACCGGCGGTGACGGCGCGAACATCTTCAACGTATCCACGGCCTCTTCGTTTGTCGTAGCGGCAGCCGGTTGCACCGTGGCCAAGCACGGCAACCGCGCGGTATCGGGCAAGAGCGGCAGCGCCGACTTGCTGGAAGCCGCCGGCATCTATCTGAACCTGACGCCGGTGCAAGTCGCACGTTGCATCGACAACGTCGGCATCGGTTTCATGTTTGCCCAGACTCACCATAAAGCCATGAAGTACGCCGCCGGCCCGCGCCGCGATCTTGGCTTGCGTACGCTGTTCAACATGCTCGGCCCGCTTACGAATCCGGCCGGTGTGAAACATCAGGTGGTGGGCGTGTTCACTCAGGCATTGTGCCGGCCATTGGCCGAAGTCTTGCAGCGCCTGGGCAGCAAGCATGTACTGGTGGTGCATTCGAAGGACGGCCTGGACGAGTTCAGTCTTGCCGCGCCGACTTTTGTTGCCGAGTTGAAGAACAACGAAATCACCGAGTATTGGGTCGAGCCGGAAGATCTCGGCATGAAGAGCCAGAGCCTGCACGGTCTGTCGGTCGAAGGCCCGGAGGCGTCGCTGGCGCTGATCCGCGATGCCCTCGGCAAGCGCAAGACCGAAAACGGCCAGAAAGCCGCCGAAATGATTGTGCTCAATGCCGGTGCGGCGCTGTATGCCGCTGACGTGGCGAGTAGTTTGAAACAGGGTGTGGAGCTTGCGCACGACGCCCTGCACACCGGCCTCGCTCGGGAAAAACTCGAGGAGCTGGGTGCCTTTACCGCGGTATTCAAAGTGGAGAATGAGGGATGAGTGTACCGACGGTTCTGGAAAACATTCTGGCCCGCAAGGTTCAGGAAGTCGCCGAGCGTAGCGCCCGTGTGAGCCTGAGTGAGCTGGAAAGTCTGGCCAAGGCGGCCGATGCACCCCGTGGTTTTGCCCAAGCGTTGCTGGCGCAAGCCAAGAAGAAGCAGCCTGCAGTCATTGCCGAAATCAAAAAGGCCTCGCCGAGCAAAGGTGTGATCCGCGAGAACTTCATTCCGGCCGACATCGCCAAAAGCTACGAGAAGGGCGGGGCGACCTGTCTGTCCGTGCTGACCGACATCGATTACTTCCAGGGCGCCGATGCTTATCTGCAACAGGCCCGGGCCGCGTGCAAACTGCCGGTGATTCGCAAGGACTTCATGATCGATCCTTACCAGATCGTCGAAGCCCGCGCGCTGGGTGCTGACTGTGTGCTGCTGATCGTCTCCGCACTGGATGACGTGAAAATGGCCGAGCTGGCCGCTGTCGCCAAAGGCGTCGGTCTCGATGTGTTGGTCGAAGTGCACGACGGCGATGAGCTGGAACGTGCATTGAAAACCCTCGACACGCCGCTGGTCGGGGTCAACAACCGTAACCTGCACACCTTCGACGTCAGCCTGGAAACCACCCTCGACCTGCTGCCGCGCATTCCGCGCGATCGTCTGGTCATCACTGAGAGCGGTATTCTCAATCGTGCCGATGTCGAGTTGATGGAAATCAGCGAAGTGTATTCGTTCCTGGTGGGTGAAGCGTTCATGCGCGCCGAGAATCCTGGCACTGAATTGCAGCGTCTGTTCTTCCCGGAGCGCGGGACTTCCATCAGCGGTTCGACCCTCGACTGATTCGCTCTAGACCGAGTCGAGACCATCGCGAGCAGGCTCACTCCCACAGGGGAAATGCATTCCAATGTGGGAGCGAGCTTGCTCGCGAAGGGGCCATCGAAACCGCTAAAGATTTCCATGTTGCCGGAGCCTGTTATGTCGCTGCCAACCTCCCTGACCATCGAAGCCGGTCTGCAAGCCGAACAAGACTTGCTGGCCTCGGTCTGCGCCGGCGACGCAGAATTCGGCCTTCTATTCTGGCAACCCAGCGATCGTGCGTTGGTCATGCCTCGCCGCCTCAATCGCCTCGCCACGTTCGACCACGCCTGCGAAGTCTCAGCCGCCGCTGGCTGGCCCGTCCTGCTACGCGAAACCGGTGGCGAACCCGTCCCGCAATCAGCGGCGACGATCAACATCGCCCTGGTCTATGCACCACCACGCAGCGAAGGCGACCTGAACCGCATCGAAACCGGCTACCACCGTCTCTGCGACCCGATCTGTCAGTTGCTGGAGGAGTTGGGCGGCACGTCATCACTTGGCGAAATCGACGGTGCATTCTGCGACGGCCGTTTCAACGTCAACCTCGACGGTCGCAAAATGGTCGGCACGGCCCAGCGCTGGCGCCAGAGTCAGGGCGGGCAACGTCCGGTGGGCCTGGTGCACGGTGCTATGCTGATGGATAACGAGCGCGACTCGATGGTCGCGGCGGTCAATCGCTTCAATGGAGCGTGCGGCCTGGAGCAGCGGGTGCGGGCGGAGAGCCACATTGGCCTGCATGAAAAGTTCAACGCGCCCGGGGCTTTGGCGCGTCTCGATGAGCTGTTTCGTTTGATGCTGGCGCAGATCTACAACGCCTGACTATCGGGCTTAGCGCGTACCGAAGACCACCATGGTCTTGCCTTTCACATCGACCAGGTTGCGCTCCTCAAGATCCTTGAGCACGCGACCGACCATCTCCCGCGAACAACCGACAATCCGGCCGATTTCCTGACGGGTCACCTTGATCTGCATGCCATCCGGGTGTGTCATTGCGTCCGGTTGTTTGCACAGTTCCAGCAGGCAGCGCGCCACTCGGCCGGTCACGTCGAAGAACGCCAGATCGCCGACCTTGCGCGTGGTGTTGCGCAGACGTTGTGCGATTTGTCCGCTGAGTACGTAAAGAATGTCCGGATCCTGCTGCGACAATTCGCGGAACTTGGCGTAGCTGATTTCCGCTGTTTCGCATTCGACCTTGGCCCGCACCCAGGCGCTGCGTTGCTGTTCCTGTCCCGCTTGCTCGAACAGGCCCAGTTCGCCAAAGAAATCCCCGGCGTTGAGGTAAGCGATGATCATCTCCCGACCGTCGTCATCCTCGATCAGGATCGTCACAGAACCCTTGATGATGAAGTACAGCGTGTCCGAGCGATCGCCCGCACAGATGATGTTGCTCTTGGCCGCATGGCGACGGCGCTGGCAATGCATCAACAGCTTGTCGAGATTCTTGATTTTGGATGTGGGGGTAATAGCAACCATGGTTGTATCCCGAAAAGACTGCACGGTGATGTTTGATTTTTTATGAGGCGCTGAAGGCGGTCGCTACACGGGCTGGCATGGGCGCCAGCGAATTGGCGCCAGCTTAACAGACACTTCGTCGCAAATTCGAGAAATTACCTACAGCGCTGAGGCATCGTGTCCTAGGAACGTTGCTCGCTGTCCGGGCAAAGCCCTGTGCTAAGCTGGCGACCCTTTTTTTTACAGTGGAGTCTGGGCGATGAAGGCACGCATCCAATGGGCTGGCGAAGCCATGTTCCTCGGCGAATCCGGTAGCGGTCATGTCGTGGTGATGGACGGTCCGCCGGACGCCGGTGGTCGTAATCTGGGTGTTCGTCCGATGGAAATGCTTCTGCTGGGTGTCGGCGGTTGCAGCAACTTCGACGTGGTCAGCATCCTGAAGAAATCCCGTCAGGCCGTTGAAAGCTGCGAGGCCTTTCTCGACGCCGAGCGCGCGACCGAAGATCCGAAGGTGTTCACCAAGATCCACATGCATTTCGTGGTCAAGGGCCGTGGCTTGAAAGAAGCTCAGGTCAAGCGCGCCATTGAACTGTCCGCCGAGAAATACTGCTCCGCTTCGATCATGCTTGGCGCGGCAGGCGTGGCGATCACCCACGACTACGAAATCGTCGAACTCGGTTGAACCGACATTCAACTATCATAAACGCAGTGCAGACTCTGACGATCACTCGTTGACGTCTGCATAATGCGCCACTTTTTTCAGGGCAGTGATCGGTCAGCCGACGGATCAACCGCTTGAACAGATAACCAAAATCGCCATAGCGAAGAGGTGTTAACCGTCCTACGCAGGTGCGTCGTTCGCACTTGACGGGCATGCTTGATCACGCGGCCGGGCCGCATACATAGAGAGTTTTTAACGGTGAAAAGCAAACTCAAGCTCCACGGGTTCAATAACCTGACAAAGACCTTGAGCTTCAATATCTATGACATCTGCTACGCGCAAACCCCGCAAGACCAGCAGGCTTACGTCGAGTACATCAATCAAGAGTACAACGCGAAACGCCTGACGCAGATTCTCACAGAAGTTGTCGAGATCATTGGTGCCAACATCCTGAACATTGCCAGTCAGGACTATGAACCCCAGGGCGCCAGCGTCACGATTCTGATTTCTGAAGAGCCGGTAACCCCGACTGAAAGCCAGATCGAAGAGTCGCCGGGTCCGTTGCCCGAAATTATCCTGGCCCACCTCGACAAGAGTCACATTACGGTGCACACCTACCCGGAAATCCATCCGGATGACGGTATTGCAACTTTCCGTGTGGACATCGATGTGTCGACTTGTGGTGTCATTTCACCGCTCAAAGCGCTCAATTTCCTCATTCACCAGTTCGATTCGGACATCGTGACTGTGGATTACCGTGTGCGCGGCTTCACCCGTGACGTTGAAGGCAACAAGCACTTCATCGACCACGAGATCAATTCGATCCAGAACTACCTCTCCGAAGACACCCGCGACGCGTACCAGATGACTGACGTGAACGTGTACCAGGAAAACCTGTTCCACACCAAAATGCTGCTGAAGAACTTCGAACTGGACAACTACCTGTTCGGCGACGCCACCAGCAATCTGTCCTCCGAGCAGCGCGTTCAGGTGACCGACCGTGTGAAACACGAAATGCTCGAAATCTTCTACGCACGCAACATGCCGACCTAAGATTCCCGGGTACAAAAAAGGCGACTGTTTCAGGACAGTCGCCTTTTTATTGCTGGAACAAAGCACCCTGTGGGGGCGAGCCTGCTCGCGATTCAGCACCTACACAGATCTCAGATTCGATAAGTGCTCTTGGTCATCACCTTGGCCAGAATACTCATCCCGAACTTCACCGGCGCCGGAAACCGAAAACCCCCAGCCTCCAGCGCACTTTCCGCATGATGTTCTTCATCTATGCGCATCTGCTCCAGAATTGCCCGGGACTTTTCGTCCTCGGCCGGCAATTGCTCCAGGTGTTCATTCAAGTGCTTGCACACCTGATGCTCGGTCGCCGCGACGAATCCAAGGCTGACCTTGTCGCTGATCAACCCGGCCACTGCGCCGATCCCGAACGACATCCCGTAAAACAGTGGATTCAAAACGCTGGTATGGCTGCCCAACTGATGAATACGCTGTTCGCACCAGACCAGATGATCAATCTCTTCTTCGGCGGCGTGCTCCATGGCCTCGCGCACCTGAGGCAGCTTGGCGGTCAACGCCTGCCCCTGATACAGCGCTTGGGCGCAGACTTCACCGGTATGGTTGATACGCATCAGGCCGGCGACGTGGCGGGTGTCTTCGTCGCTCATCTGCGTGTCCGGCTGCAAAATCGCCGGCGACGGACGGTACGGCTGGCCACTGAAGGGCAGCAGAGTACGCATTGCAGCATCGGCTTGCAGCAGAAGACGGTCAATCGGCGAGTAGTGACGTTGGGTAGTCATGCTGACCTCCGGGAAGAATCTCGGCGGCCAGTTTAATCGAATCGGCCGGGGAAGGTTTGCGTTGGGTCATTTGCTGCGCGGTCATGCTTTTTTGTGGGAGTGAGCTTGCTCGCGAAAGCGGAGTGTCAGGCAATGGAGGTTTTGAATCTGCCGACGCCTTCGCGAGCAAGCTCGCTCCCACAGTTTTTGTCGTGAATCAGCCCGGTGGCCAGTTCATCTGACGCTGACCGAGTACGTGCATATGAATGTGATAGACGGTCTGCCCACCTTTTTCATTGCAGTTCATCACCACGCGGAAACCTTCTTCGCAACCCAGTTCCAGTGCCAGACGCTGCGCAGTGAACAGGATGTGCCCGGCCAATGCCTTGTCATCTTCGGTCAGGTCATTGAGGGTGCGCACCGGTTTTTTCGGGATCACCAGGAAATGCACCGGTGCCTGAGGGGCGATGTCATGGAAGGCCAGAACCTGGTCGTCTTCGTAAATGATCTTGGCCGGGATTTCCCGGTTGATGATCTTGGTGAACAGAGTATCCACTGCTGTTTTCTCCGCTGTTTGGGCTGAATCGAGTGTACCGCGTTGAATCCGGTTTCTTCAGCGCGGGCAGTAAGCTTTATTGACCATACCGACGATGGTGCGATTGAGCCAGCGCGAGCCCAGTCGCGGCAAGAACGCGAACCAGCGGTTGCGTCGTCCGGGAATGATGATTGCGCGGTTCTTGTCGAGGGCGCGTACGGTGTACAGCGCAACTTCCTCTGGGCTCATCATTAACTTGCTGTCTTTGAGTTTGTCGCTGTTCAGCTGCGCCGTGCGGAAAAATGCCGTGCGTGTCGGGCCGGGGCAGAGTACCGAGACCTTCACCGCACTTTGTTTCAGTTCAACCCGCAAGGCTTCGGAGAAGTGCAGCACATACGCCTTGCTGGCGTAGTAAGTGCTCATCCATGGGCCGGGATTGAAGGCGGCCACCGAGGCGACGTTGAGAATCTGCCCGCCGCCCTGCAGCGCCATGCTGTTGCCGATGGCGTGGCAGAGACGGGTGAGGGCGAGGATGTTCACTTCGATCAGATCCTGCTCGGTCATCCAGTCCTGTGCGAGAAACGGGCCGCAGGTGCCGATGCCGGCGCAATTGACCAGCAAGTCGATCTGTCGGTCACCTTCTTCCAGTTCCAGCAGGAAGCCGGACAGACGCAATGGCTCGCCCAGATCGCAGGCGCGGAACAGTACCTCGACGCCAAAACGCTGGGTCAATTCGATCGCAATGCTTTCGAGCTGATCACGCTGTCGGGCCACCAGAATCAGGCTGCGGCCACGCCGGGCCAGAGCTTCGGCCATGGCCAGGCCGATGCCGCTGGAGGCGCCGGTGATCAGTGCGTAACGGGTCATGCAATTCTCCATCGCAACAGCTCCGCGCCGGCGACGCGGGTGTCACGGCGGGGAGCGCTGTTCATTCTTTCGCAGAGTCTACAGGGGCCTGCGCCGCTTCGGCTGCCTCGTCGGCGGAATCCGCAGGCGTTTCGACCTCTACTTCGACTTCGTCAGTGGTCACCGAGCCACTTTCGTAGCTGCTTTCCAGATTGCTTTCATATTCCTGCTGGATGGCTGAGATGCCGCCGAGCATTCCACCGACAAAAATCAGTGCGAAGAACACGATCCACAGGGAGCACAGCACTTTCACGGCGGTGCTGTTTGGCGGCGGGGGAGGGCCGTAGCGATTGGCGCCGGTGTTGCCCGGTACGACCATGATCACCAGCGGGAAGAAGCTGCCCACGAACGGTACCAGGTTCAGCAGCCAGAGCCAGCCGGACCAGCCAATGTCGTGCAGACGCTGGACGCTGAACAGAATGCTGACAATCAGGAAGGCGATAAACAGGAAGAACGCGAAGATCCCGCCGATGATCAGGCCGGTGGTGGAGTCGCCGCTGACCAGACCCAGAGCCAGCAGGGCGAACACGCCGACAATGGGCAGGGTCACCAGACTCAGGACCATCGTCCATGCCAGAAAACGCAGGCGGCCGATTCGCCCTTCGACGCTGAACGGCTTGAGCGTGGCGAACGCCGGAAGATTTTCCCCCACATTGGCGCGAGGCGGTGCATACGGGGAGTCCGGTTCTGCCACCACAGTGGAGTGTTCCTGGACGTCCGATAGATTCAGTTCGATTGCCGTCTCTGCTTCAATGCGTGCATCAATCCCGGTTTTGCTCAGAGCTTGTAGATAAGCCTGTGCATCGTTGTGGGACAGGTCGCGTTTGAGTGCTACGGCGCGGCCATTGAACAAGCGTTCGATGGCGGCCACTTCACTTTTGAAAAGATCAGCCAGATTGAGCTTGGCGGTAGTGATATCGACACCGGGCTGCAAAGCACCGTCGAATACGATCTTGTAACGGGGTTCGCTCATGGCCGAGGCATCCTTGTCGCGAATGGTTTGAAAGGTCGTCAGTGTAAGGCCAGTCTTGAGTCGACTGGCCCGGTTTTATTCGCGCGGCCAGCGTTTTGGCAATTGTGCTGCGTGTTCCTGGGCTTTCCGGTATTCAGCGTCCAGCCGTGCGATCAATTGATCTACGCTCGGCAGGTCATCGATCTGTCCGACGCCTTGTCCGGCCGACCACACAGTCTTCCAGGCTTTGGCTTCATCATTGATTGGCTTGAGCTTGTCACCGAAATTCACTTCGCCTTTGCCTTGCAGAGCGGCCATGTCGAACCCGGCCGCTTCCAGGCTCTGCCGCATAAAGCTCGCCGGCACTCCCGAGACCGCTGGAGTATGGATGATGTCGGACGCCTTGGCTGTCAGCAGCATCTCCTTGTAGGCGTCGGGCGCATGACTTTCCGTGGTGCCGATAAATCGCGTACCGAAGTAGGCCAGATCCGCGCCGAGCAGCTGTGCGGCGAGAATCTCATGCCCGTGGTTAAGACATCCTGCAAGCAGCAGGGTTTTATCGAAGAACTGACGGATCTCGGCAATCAGCGCAAACGGACTCCAGGTCCCGGCGTGCCCCCCGGCGCCGGCCGCCACGGCGATCAAACCGTCGACACCCGCCTCGGCCGCTTTCTCGGCATGTCGGCGAGTGGTGACGTCATGGAAGACCAAGCCGCCATAGCTGTGTACCGCGTCGACCAACTCCTTCACCGCGCCGAGGCTGGTGATGACGATCGGTACTTTGTGTTCGACGCAGATGTTCAGGTCTGCCTGCAAGCGCGGGTTGCTGTTGTGCACGATCAGGTTCACCGCGTACGGCGCCGGGTTGTCCAGTGTCGCCAGGCCCGCTTCGATCTGTTCCAGCCAGGCTTTGAATCCGCTGCTTTCGCGTTGGTTCAGCGCAGGAAAACTGCCGACCACGCCATTACGGCAGCAGGCGAGCACCAGCTCAGGGTTGGAAATCAGAAACATCGGCGCCGCCACTACAGGCAGACGCAGACGTTGTTCGAGCAAAGCGGGCAGCGACATTATGAACACCCCAAGGATCTGTACTTGTTGAAGTTAGAACGGCTTGACCACGACCAGAATTACGATAGCCAGCAATATCAGAACCGGCACTTCATTGAACCAGCGATAAAAGACATGGCTGCGGGTGTTTTCGCCACGGGCAAAACGTTTTACCTGCGCGCCGCACATGTGGTGGTAGCCGATCAGCAAGACGACCAGGGTCAGTTTGGCGTGAATCCAGCCGCCCATGCTGAAGATGCTCGGGTTGAGGTAGATCAGCCAGCCGCCGAAGATCAGCGTCGCAATCATCGCCGGACCCATGATGCCGCGATACAGCTTGCGCTCCATGACACTGAAGCGCTCTTTGCTGATCGTGTCTTCGCTTTGCGAGTGATACACGAACAGACGCGGCAAGTAGAACAGCCCGGCAAACCAGCAAACGATGCTGACAATGTGAAAAGCTTTGATCCATAGATAGAGCATTTTTAGTTATTCCAGGTTCACGGTAAGCCGGATAGTAGAGGCTTGAGCGTCCGCACGTCACCTTGACGGTTGTCGCAGGGCCGCGCGGCCCCTATTATCGACGGCTTTCCAGTGGGTTCTTTGAGGGCAGGTTATGGTCAAGGTCGGTATCGTCGGCGGCACGGGTTACACCGGTGTCGAACTGCTGCGTCTGTTGGCGCAGCATCCGCAGGCAGAAGTGGTAGTGATCACTTCCCGATCCGAGGCCGGTCTGGCCGTGGCTGACATGTACCCGAACCTGCGCGGACACTACGACGGCCTGGCCTTCAGCGTCCCAGACATCAAGACCCTCGGCGCTTGCGACGTAGTGTTCTTCGCTACACCGCACGGTGTGGCTCACGCATTGGCCGGTGAATTGCTCGCGGCGGGCACCAAGGTGATCGACCTGTCGGCCGACTTCCGTCTACAAGACGCTGAAGAGTGGGCCAAGTGGTACGGTCAGCCGCACGGCGCACCGGAGTTGCTGGACGAAGCGGTTTACGGTCTGCCGGAAGTCAATCGCGAGCAAATCAAGAAGGCTCGCCTGATCGCGGTACCGGGTTGCTATCCGACCGCTACCCAGTTGGGTTTCCTGCCATTGCTCGAAGCCGGTCTGGCGGATACTTCGCGCTTGATCGCCGACTGCAAATCCGGCGTCAGCGGTGCTGGTCGCGGTGCGGCTGTCGGCTCGCTGTACTCCGAAACGTCAGAAAGCATGAAGGCCTATGCGGTGAAAGGTCACCGTCACCTGCCGGAAATTCGCCAGGGCCTGCGTCGCGCAGCGGGCAAGGATGTCGGTCTGACCTTCGTTCCGCACCTGACTCCGATGATCCGTGGCATTCACTCGACGCTCTACGCGACCGTGGTTGATCGCTCAGTGGATCTGCAGGCGCTGTTTGAAAAGCGCTATGCCAACGAACCGTTCGTCGATGTAATGCGGGCCGGCAGCCATCCGGAAACCCGTAGCGTGCGCGGTGCCAACGTGTGCCGTATCGCCGTTCATCGTCCGCAGGATGGCGATCTGGTGGTGGTGCTGTCGGTGATCGACAACCTGGTCAAAGGTGCGTCGGGTCAAGCGGTGCAGAACATGAACATCCTGTTCGGGCTGGACGAGCGTTTCGGTCTGTCCCACGCCGGTATGCTGCCGTAACACTTTAAGCAGCACAGCGAAAAGGCCCGTTCAGCGGGCCTTTTTGCATTCTGAACAGCTCGTCGGGTTTATTGATATACCGTAACAATAGTTGACCGATTTTCTCGGACAAGCGGATAATGCGCGTCATCACGCATTATGGCGGCGTAACGCCGGGAGATAGTCAGCATGAGCGTCGAATCCTTCACCCCCACGGCTTTGCAATTCACCCACGGTGCCGCGCACAAGGTGAAGAGCCTGGTCGATGAAGAGGGGAATGATCGCTTGAAGCTGCGCGTATTCGTTACGGGCGGCGGTTGTTCAGGGTTTCAATACGGTTTCACCTTCGATGAAGATGTGGCCGAGGACGACACCATCGTCGAGCGCGAAGGCGTGAGTCTGGTGGTGGATCCGATGAGCTTCCAGTATCTGGCCGGTGCTGAAGTGGACTACCAGGAAGGTCTGG
The DNA here is from genome assembly GCF_002754355.1 of Pseudomonas sp. 29. Taxonomy (NCBI): domain Bacteria; kingdom Pseudomonadati; phylum Pseudomonadota; class Gammaproteobacteria; order Pseudomonadales; family Pseudomonadaceae; genus Pseudomonas; species Pseudomonas sp. 29. The sequence continues at coordinate 2,204,431 of NZ_PEEY01000001.1, read as the reverse complement.
AAGGTTCGCGTTTCGTGATCAAGAACCCGAACGCCACCACGACGTGTGGTTGCGGGTCTTCGTTCTCGATCTGATCGCTCCTCGCTCCAGATAACAAAACGCCGCAGAGCCTCACGGTTCTGCGGCGTTTTGCTGTGCTTAATCTTTAAGCAGGGTAGATAGCGCCAAGTATCCGCAGCCCGCGTGCGCCGGTGACGCTTGGGCGGTTGGCGGCGATGCCTTCTAGGCAGCAATGGGCCAGCCAGGCGAAGGCCATGGCTTCGACCCAGTCCGGGTCAACGCCGTGAGTGGCAGTGCTGGCGACTTTGGTGGTCGGCAGCAGCTCGGCCAGACGCTTCATCAGCGTGGCGTTGTGCGCGCCGCCGCCGCAGACCAACAGTTCCTGAGTATCGGTTTGAGCGTTTTGCAAAGATTCAATGATCGTCAACGCGGTCAGCTCAAGCAGCGTCGCTTGCACGTTCTCGGCAGCAAAGGTTGGCAGGTGCGAGAGATGTTGTTCCAGCCAGGGCAGGTTGAACACTTCTCGGCCGGTACTTTTCGGCCCCTTGGTGACGAAGAACGGATCGCTGAGGAGTGCGTTTAGCAGTGTCGGCTCGACTGAACCTGTTTTAGCCCAGTCGCCATTGCGATCATAGTTTTCGCCGCGCTGCTGGTGAATCCAGGCGTCCATCAGCACATTCCCGGGGCCGCAGTCGAAACCGGCTACAGGTTTGGTCGGCTCAATCAGACTCAGATTGCTGAAGCCGCCGACATTCAAGACGGCCTGGTTACCGGTACGCTCTTCAAATAACGCTTCATGAAATGCAGGTACCAGCGGAGCGCCTTGGCCTCCGGCCGCCACATCGCGACTGCGGAAATCGCTGACTACGGTGATACCGGTCAGTTCGGTCAGCAGAGCGGGGTTGCCGATCTGCACGGTGAAACCGCGTGCAGGCTCATGGCGAATGGTCTGGCCGTGGCTGCCTATCGCCCGAATGTCTTGCGGTTTGAGTCGCTGCTGATCGAGGAGGGTATGAATGCCCTGCGCCGCGAGTGTCACCCAGTTCTGCTGGGCAATCGCCGAGCGGGCGATTTCGTCAGGACCGCTGGCGCACAAGCCAAGCAGCTCGGCGCGCAGGGATTCAGGCATGGGGATGTAGTGGGTGGCGACCAGTTTGATCGCCGAAGTCTGTTCGATCAGGGCAATGTCCAGACCGTCGAGGCTGGTTCCGGACATCACGCCGATATACAGGGCCATGACTTAGCGCTTGCTCGAAGCCAGCATGGTGGCTTTCTCTTGATCCATGCGCGCCATCAGCGGCTGGCTCTGTGCAAGGAAGCGAGCGCGTTCGGCTTTGGCAATTGGATCAGCCATTGGCAGCTTCTGTCCCAGCGGATCGACGTGAACGCCGTTGACCTGGAACTCATAGTGCAAGTGCGGGCCGGTCGAGAGGCCGGTGGTGCCGATGTAGCCGATGACTTGGCCTTGCTTAACGGAACCGCCAGTCTTCACGCCTTTGGCGAAGCCTTGCATGTGGCCGTACAGCGTGCGGTAAGTGTTGCCGTGCTGGATGATCACCGTGTTGCCGTAGCCACCACGACGTCCGGCCAGCAACACTTTACCGTCACCGGCAGCCTTGATTGGCGTGCCGCGCGGCGCAGCGTAATCAACACCTTTGTGGGCGCGAATCTTGTTGAGGATCGGGTGCTTGCGGCCCATTGAGAACTTCGAACTGATGCGGGCGAAATCCACCGGAGTACGGATGAACGCCTTGCGCATGCTGTTGCCGTCAGCGGTGTAGTAGCTGCTGTTGCCTTGCTTGTTGGTGTAACGCACGGCGGTGTAGGTCTTGCCGCGGTTAGTAAAGCGAGCGGACAGGATAGGTCCGGTGCCGACGGCTTTGCCGTTGACCACTTTCTGCTCGTAGATCACATCGAATTCGTCACCCTGGCGGATGTCTTGAGCGAAATCGACGTCGTAGCCAAAGACGCTGGCCATATCCATGGTCAGACTATGGGAGAGACCGGCACGGGCTGCTGATTGTGAGAGCGAGCTATTGATTACGCCATGGACGTAAGCAGTTCGAACGGTTGGTTTTGCGGTAACCCGGTTGAAGGCATAACCCTTGTCATTCTTGGTCAGGGTAATGGTTTCGACGTCACTGACCTTGCTGTGCAAACTGGTCAGTTGGCCGTCAGGGGTCAATTCGAATTCGAGCTTCTGGCCATGCTTGAGTTGGCTGAACTGTTTGGCTTGTTTGTCGCTGGCCAGGACTTCGTGAACGGAGGCGGCAGGCAGGCCGACCTTTTCGAACAGGGTCGACAGGGTATCGCCCTTGGCAACAATGACCTCGCGATGGCCAGGCGCTTTTGGCTTTTCGGCGGCTGGCGCAGGTGCAGCCTCTGCGGTTTGCGGGGTGTTTTCGCTACTGTTTTCGATTTGAGCAAATGGCGAAGCTACGGGCTCATTTGTGGCTTGAGCTGCGTCAGCGGCGTCTTGATCTTGTGTCAGTTGTTCAGCAGGACTTTCCAGTTCAAGGCTCAGGGTCGTCTTTTTGGCTTCAACATCACTGGAAGGGAATACCAGGAGTGCCAGGCTGAGAAGGGCGGCGATTCCACTTGCGGCGAGCAGGTGGGTCTTCGGGTAAAGCGGAGGCGCTTTAGACGGTTCTGTGGTCATAAGTAATTTTGACTTTGAAAAAAGATGAATTGGAAAAGATGAATGACATGATGAAGATGAAATAACTGTATAAAATATAACCAAATCATCTCTGAAGCAAGTCTGCAGACGCCGCGTTTGTGGATTGGTGTCCGTGCGCCGGGCAAAACTTGTAATTGGTGCACGATCTTGTATGGTTGGTTCCCTTTGAATCTGAGCCTTGCGGGTCTGTTATGAAGTCGGTTGAAGAGCAGCTAGCGCTGATTAAACGTGGTGCGGAAGAACTATTGGTCGAGTCCGAGCTGATCGAGAAGCTCAAGCGCGGCCAACCGCTGCGTATCAAGGCTGGTTTCGATCCGACCGCTCCTGATCTGCATTTGGGTCACACGGTGCTTATTAATAAGCTGCGCCAGTTCCAGGAGCTGGGGCATCAGGTTATCTTCCTTATAGGTGACTTCACCGGAATGATCGGTGATCCGAGCGGCAAGAGTGCTACGCGTCCTCCGTTGACTCGCGAGCAGGTTCTGGAAAACGCCGAGACTTACAAGACGCAGGTGTTCAAGATTCTTGATCCGGCGAAAACCGAAGTTGCGTTCAACTCCACCTGGATGGACCAGATGGGGCCGGCGGACTTCGTCCGCCTGACCTCTCAGTACACCGTGGCGCGCATGCTTGAGCGTGACGACTTCGATAAGCGCTACACCACCAATCAGCCAATCGCTATTCACGAGTTCCTCTATCCGCTGGTGCAGGGATACGATTCGGTTGCGCTTCGGGCGGATGTCGAGCTGGGTGGTACCGATCAGAAGTTCAACTTGCTGATGGGGCGTGAGTTGCAGCGTGGTTATGGTCAAGAGGCTCAATGCATTTTGACCATGCCGCTGCTCGAAGGTCTGGATGGCGTGAAGAAGATGTCCAAATCCTTGGGCAACTACGTCGGTATCCAGGAAGCGCCGGGCGTCATGTATAGCAAGCTGGTTTCGATTCCGGATGCATTGATGTGGCGTTACTTCGAGCTTCTCAGCTTTCGCTCGATGGATGAGATCAATGCACTGCGCGCTGATGTTGAGGCGGGTGCTAATCCGCGCGATGTCAAAATCAAACTGGCTGAAGAGATCGTTGCGCGCTTCCATGGCGAAGAGGCTGCTGCCAATGCCCATCGTGCGGCGGGTAACCGTATGAAAGATGGCGAGTTGCCGGATGATCTGCCAGAGATCGAGTTGGCCTCTACTGAGGATATGCCGATCGCTGCTGTCCTTAATAAGGCAGGGTTGGTGAAGAACTCGGCGGCAGCGCGTGATCTGTTGGCGTCTGGTGGTGTGCGCATCGATGGTGCAGTCGTTGATCGCTCCTTTATATATGTACTGGGCGCGACCCACGTTTGTCAGGCTGGCAAGAAGGCGTTTGCGCGTATCACACTGAAATCTGAGTGATTTCTGAAAATAAGTGTTGACGGCGAATTTCAGATGTCTATAATTCGCCCCACTTCCGGCGCAGTCGAAACGGAAAACTCCTTGAGATTCAATGAGTTATGCAGGTTTCGGCAGCAGGTTGCTTCAGTTCATCGAAGCCAAAAAGAAGTTGAAAAAGAAGTTGAAAAAGAGGTGTTGACAACAGCGTGTAACGCTGTAGAATTCGCCTCCCGCTGACGAGAGATCGGAAGCGCAAGTGGTTGAAGTTGTTGAAGAATTCTTCGAAAGCTTCTGAAAATAATCACTTGACAGCAAATGAGGCTGCTGTAGAATGCGCGCCTCGGTTGAGACGAAAGATCTTAACCAACCGCTCTTTAACAA
>NZ_PEEY01000001.1:1230000-2197500 GCF_002754355.1 Pseudomonas sp. 29 | reverse complement strand
AGTGCGGCCATAGTGGGTGATAGCCCTGTACGCGAAAATCTCTTAGTCATGAAATCGAGTAGGACGGAGCACGAGAAACTTTGTCTGAATATGGGGGGACCATCCTCCAAGGCTAAATACTACTGACTGACCGATAGTGAACTAGTACCGTGAGGGAAAGGCGAAAAGAACCCCGGAGAGGGGAGTGAAATAGATCCTGAAACCGTATGCGTACAAGCAGTGGGAGCAGACTTTGTTCTGTGACTGCGTACCTTTTGTATAATGGGTCAGCGACTTATTTTCAGTGGCGAGCTTAACCGAATAGGGGAGGCGTAGCGAAAGCGAGTCTTAATAGGGCGTCTAGTCGCTGGGAATAGACCCGAAACCGGGCGATCTATCCATGGGCAGGTTGAAGGTTGGGTAACACTAACTGGAGGACCGAACCGACTACCGTTGAAAAGTTAGCGGATGACCTGTGGATCGGAGTGAAAGGCTAATCAAGCTCGGAGATAGCTGGTTCTCCTCGAAAGCTATTTAGGTAGCGCCTCATGTATCACTGTAGGGGGTAGAGCACTGTTTCGGCTAGGGGGTCATCCCGACTTACCAAACCGATGCAAACTCCGAATACCTACAAGTGCCGAGCATGGGAGACACACGGCGGGTGCTAACGTCCGTCGTGAAAAGGGAAACAACCCAGACCGTCAGCTAAGGTCCCAAAGTTATGGTTAAGTGGGAAACGATGTGGGAAGGCTTAGACAGCTAGGAGGTTGGCTTAGAAGCAGCCACCCTTTAAAGAAAGCGTAATAGCTCACTAGTCGAGTCGGCCTGCGCGGAAGATGTAACGGGGCTCAAACCATACACCGAAGCTACGGGTATCATCTTCGGATGATGCGGTAGAGGAGCGTTCTGTAAGCCTGTGAAGGTGAGTTGAGAAGCTTGCTGGAGGTATCAGAAGTGCGAATGCTGACATGAGTAACGACAATGGGTGTGAAAAACACCCACGCCGAAAGACCAAGGTTTCCTGCGCAACGTTAATCGACGCAGGGTTAGTCGGTCCCTAAGGCGAGGCTGAAAAGCGTAGTCGATGGAAAACAGGTTAATATTCCTGTACTTCTGGTTATTGCGATGGAGGGACGGAGAAGGCTAGGCCAGCTTGGCGTTGGTTGTCCAAGTTTAAGGTGGTAGGCTGAGATCTTAGGTAAATCCGGGATCTTAAGGCCGAGAGCTGATGACGAGTGTTCTTTTAGAACACGAAGTGGTTGATGCCATGCTTCCAAGAAAAGCTTCTAAGCTTCAGGTAACCAGGAACCGTACCCCAAACCGACACAGGTGGTTGGGTAGAGAATACCAAGGCGCTTGAGAGAACTCGGGTGAAGGAACTAGGCAAAATGGCACCGTAACTTCGGGAGAAGGTGCGCCGGTGAGGGTGAAGGACTTGCTCCGTAAGCTCATGCCGGTCGAAGATACCAGGCCGCTGCGACTGTTTATTAAAAACACAGCACTCTGCAAACACGAAAGTGGACGTATAGGGTGTGACGCCTGCCCGGTGCCGGAAGGTTAATTGATGGGGTTAGCTAACGCGAAGCTCTTGATCGAAGCCCCGGTAAACGGCGGCCGTAACTATAACGGTCCTAAGGTAGCGAAATTCCTTGTCGGGTAAGTTCCGACCTGCACGAATGGCGTAACGATGGCGGCGCTGTCTCCACCCGAGACTCAGTGAAATTGAAATCGCTGTGAAGATGCAGTGTATCCGCGGCTAGACGGAAAGACCCCGTGAACCTTTACTATAGCTTTGCACTGGACTTTGAATTTGCTTGTGTAGGATAGGTGGGAGGCTTTGAAGCGTGGACGCCAGTTCGCGTGGAGCCATCCTTGAAATACCACCCTGGCAACTTTGAGGTTCTAACTCAGGTCCGTTATCCGGATCGAGGACAGTGTATGGTGGGTAGTTTGACTGGGGCGGTCTCCTCCTAAAGAGTAACGGAGGAGTACGAAGGTGCGCTCAGACCGGTCGGAAATCGGTCGTAGAGTATAAAGGCAAAAGCGCGCTTGACTGCGAGACAGACACGTCGAGCAGGTACGAAAGTAGGTCTTAGTGATCCGGTGGTTCTGTATGGAAGGGCCATCGCTCAACGGATAAAAGGTACTCCGGGGATAACAGGCTGATACCGCCCAAGAGTTCATATCGACGGCGGTGTTTGGCACCTCGATGTCGGCTCATCACATCCTGGGGCTGAAGCCGGTCCCAAGGGTATGGCTGTTCGCCATTTAAAGTGGTACGCGAGCTGGGTTTAGAACGTCGTGAGACAGTTCGGTCCCTATCTGCCGTGGACGTTTGAGATTTGAGAGGGGCTGCTCCTAGTACGAGAGGACCGGAGTGGACGAACCTCTGGTGTTCCGGTTGTCACGCCAGTGGCATTGCCGGGTAGCTATGTTCGGGAAAGATAACCGCTGAAAGCATCTAAGCGGGAAACTTGCCTCAAGATGAGATCTCACTGGAACCTTGAGTTCCCTGAAGGGCCGTCGAAGACTACGACGTTGATAGGTTGGGTGTGTAAGCGCTGTGAGGCGTTGAGCTAACCAATACTAATTGCCCGTGAGGCTTGACCATATAACACCCAAGCAATTTGCGTCGAAGAGACCAGATTGCGGTGTGTGAAGACGAAACGAACCGAAAGTTCGATGTTCACAAAACACCGAAAGCTGTCACATACCCAATTTGCTGAAGCGAGACCACAAGGTCACGAGTCAGTACCCGAATTTCTTGACGACCATAGAGCGTTGGAACCACCTGATCCCATCCCGAACTCAGCAGTGAAACGATGCATCGCCGATGGTAGTGTGGGGTTTCCCCATGTGAGAGTAGGTCATCGTCAAGATTAAATTCCGAAACCCCAATTGCGAAAGCAGTTGGGGTTTTGTTTTGCCCGCAGGAAAAGCATCTGCTTGATTTCTATGCAACAGCCCGGGTCATGGATATTATTCGGGCCTCATTGTGAGGGCGAGACCTGCATGTTGACGTTGTTGAACCTCCTGAAAGATGGCCGATTCCATTCTGGTCAGGATCTTGGCGCCGCCTTGGGAATAAGTCGAAGTGCGGTATGGAAACAGCTTCAGCATCTTGAGGCTGAGCTTGGCTTGTCCATTCATAAAGTGCGAGGACGAGGCTATCAATTGGCTGTTCCATTGACGCTACTCGACTCTCGGGCAATATCAGCAATGGCGCCAGATTGGCCGGTGATGGTCTTGGATTCGGTCGACTCGACAAACGCTGAGGCCTTGCGGGCGATTGGCCAAGGTAGTTTGGCGCCCTTTTTGGTGCTCGCGGAACGCCAAGTCTCTGGTCGTGGGCGAAGAGGTCGCAAGTGGGTAAGTCCCTTTGCAGAGAATCTTTATTACAGCCTTGTCCTGCGTATTGATGGTGGAATGCGCCAGCTCGAGGGCTTAAGTCTTGTTGTTGGGTTGGCTGTCTTGCAGGCTCTGAGAAATTTTGGAGTGCCAGGTGCGGGATTGAAGTGGCCCAACGATGTCTTGGTGGGTAACAAGAAGATTGCCGGCATTCTCCTTGAACTCGTTGGTGATCCGGCAGATGTTTGCCATGTGGTGCTGGGTATTGGTGTAAATGTGAACATGCAAGTGGCTGATGAAGTTGGCCAGCAATGGACTTCGATTCGGCTTGAGTCAGGTAGGAGTACTGACCGTAACTCCCTGGTGGCAGAACTTAGTAAGCAGTTAAGTGTTTATATCCGGCGCCATCAAGTGGATGGTTTTTCGGCTCTCCAGGCGGAATGGGAGGCGAACCATTTGTGGCAGGATCGCTCTGTGTCATTGATTGCGGGTTCCAGTCAGATAGATGGTGTTGTGCTCGGAATCGATAGTCAGGGTGCGCTGCGCCTGAAGGTGGATGGTGTGGAAAAAGTCTTTAGTGGTGGTGAGCTCAGCCTGAGGTTGCGTGATGATTCTTGAGCTCGACTGTGGGAACAGCTTCATTAAGTGGCGAGTACTGAAGGCTGCACTTGGCGCTGTCTTTTCCGAAGGGGTTGTCGACTCTGATCTCGCATTGCTAGACAGTTTGAAAGCTCTCAATGGGCTTGAGCTTCGTAAGTGCCGCGTGGTCAGTGTCAGGACTGCGGAGGAGACTGATGCCTTGATCGCTATTATCGAGCGTGAGTTTGGTATTTCGGTGGTGTGCGCGAAGCCCGCACGTGAAATGTCCGGTGTCAAAAACGGTTATGAAGAGTACGAGCGTCTAGGGCTGGATCGATGGCTGGCCATGCTTGGCGGGTTTCATCTCGCATTAGGCGGCGCTTGCCTGGTGCTTGATTTCGGTACGGCAGTGACTGCAGATTTTATTGCTGCGGGTGGTGAGCATCTTGGTGGTTTTATTTGCCCCGGAATGCCTTTGATGCGAAATCAGTTGCGTACGCATACCCGTAAGATTCGCTATGGAGATCTGGCGGCTGAGCGCGCGCTGTCAAGCAATGCGCCTGGGCGGACCACTGCTGAGGCGGTGGAGCGCGGGTGTTCATTGATGTTGCGAGGTTTCGTATTGACACAGTTGGAACTGGCGCGCTCTTACTGGAGAGAAGACTTCGCAGTCTTTATAACTGGGGGGGATGCTGAATTGGTTGCAGCTGTCGCCCCTGAGGCCCGAGTCGTTCCTGACCTGGTGTTTGTGGGGCTGGCTATGGCGTGTCCTTTTTCCTGAGGTTTATATGCGTTGGTTGTTCCTCCTGCTTCTTGTTCTTAATGTTTTCTATTATGTCTGGCATCAGCAGGAGGCGCCCTTGCGGGCGAAGGATGTAACGCCTCTTAGTTTGTATCGAGGTTCCCAGCAAGACATTCGCTTGCTCAGTGAAACGACGAGCAATGTTCGAGAGGGGCAGGGAGGGCGTCGGCAAGAGTGTCTGTTCCTTGGTGGTTTTTCTCGACAGGAGTCGATTACGGCGCTCCAGCAGCGTTTGGCTGAAATGGGAGTCGATGTAAAATCTTCGTCGAGGGATTCTTCTGGGGCTGGTTATTGGTTGTCTGTTTCGCCTCAGGGCCAGCGTTTGCTGGGGGATGCCCAGCTCCAAAACCTTTCCAACGAATTCAATGAGTTAAAACATAAAATAATGCTGTGTGAGGGGGTTGCACCTACTGAATAGTTTGCATAGAATGGCGCCCGCTCCACAGCGAAGACCTAAGTAGGGATTCAAAATGAAGCGATGTCAACGCAGCTAACCTCAGGTTTTTAAATGAGAAAATGCTTGACAGGGGTTTGGCATAGTATAGAATGCCGGCCTGATTAGGAGGGGTTCCCGAGCGGCCAAAGGGATCAGACTGTAAATCTGACGTCTACGACTTCGAAGGTTCGAATCCTTCTCCCTCCACCAGATTTAAGCGTGAGCTGCAGGCTCCGCGGGTATAGTTTAGTGGTAGAACCTCAGCCTTCCAAGCTGATGATGCGGGTTCGATTCCCGCTACCCGCTCCAAGTTTGCAGGTTGTGCAAAGTGTTTTGCTCTTGTAGCTCAGTTGGTAGAGCACACCCTTGGTAAGGGTGAGGTCAGCGGTTCAAATCCGCTCAAGAGCTCCATATAACAAGGCAGATATGAAAATATCTGCCTTTGTTTTAATGGCTGATATTGTTTGTCTAATTTCTTCTGTTGAGGGTGATATCGATGGCTAAGGAAAAATTTGATCGTTCCCTGCCCCACGTCAACGTTGGGACCATTGGTCACGTTGACCACGGTAAAACCACTCTGACTGCTGCTCTGACTCGCGTTTGCTCGGAAGTTTTCGGTTCCGCAATCGTTGACTTCGACAAGATCGACAGCGCACCAGAAGAAAAAGCTCGCGGTATCACCATCAACACCGCACACGTTGAGTACAACTCGAAGATCCGTCACTACGCTCACGTTGACTGCCCAGGTCACGCTGACTATGTGAAGAACATGATCACCGGTGCTGCTCAAATGGACGGCGCTATTCTGGTTTGCTCGGCCGCTGATGGTCCGATGCCGCAAACCCGTGAGCACATCCTGCTGTCCCGTCAGGTAGGCGTTCCGTACATCGTGGTTTTCCTGAACAAGGCTGACCTGGTAGACGACGCAGAGCTGCTGGAACTGGTTGAGATGGAAGTTCGTGACCTGCTGTCCACCTACGACTTCCCGGGCGATGACACTCCAATCATCATCGGTTCGGCTCGTATGGCTCTGGAAGGCAAAGACGACAACGAGATGGGCACCACTGCCGTCAAGAAACTGGTTGAGACTCTGGATGCTTACATCCCAGAACCAGTTCGTATGATCGACAAGCCATTCCTGATGCCAATCGAAGACGTATTCTCGATCTCGGGTCGCGGTACTGTTGTGACTGGTCGTATCGAGCGCGGTATCGTTCGCGTTCAGGATCCGCTGGAAATCGTTGGTCTGCGTGACACCACTGTTACTACTTGCACCGGTGTTGAAATGTTCCGCAAGCTGCTCGACGAAGGTCGTGCTGGCGAGAACTGCGGCGTTCTGCTGCGTGGTACCAAGCGTGACGACGTTGAACGTGGTCAGGTTCTGGTTAAGCCGGGTTCGGTTAAGCCGCACACCAAGTTCACTGCAGAAGTTTACGTTCTGAGCAAGGAGGAAGGCGGTCGTCACACTCCGTTCTTCAAGGGCTACCGTCCACAGTTCTACTTCCGTACTACTGACGTGACTGGTAACTGCGAGCTGCCAGAAGGCGTTGAAATGGTAATGCCAGGTGACAACATTCAGATGACTGTTACCCTGATCAAAACCATCGCGATGGAAGACGGTCTGCGTTTCGCTATCCGTGAAGGCGGTCGTACCGTCGGCGCTGGCGTCGTGGCTAAAATCATCGAGTAAGTAGTTGTAATGTATTTTTCGGGCCGGCATAATGGTCGGCCTGATTTTGTTTTAGGTCAGTAGCTCAATTGGCAGAGCGACGGTCTCCAAAACCGTAGGTTGGGGGTTCGATTCCCTCCTGACCTGCCAGATTCACTTGGTGTGTCTGGCTTTCTTTTCACAGGATCTTCATAGATGACTCCTAAAGCTGAAGCTCAAGGCTCTCGCTTCGATCTGCTCAAGTGGCTTGTAGTTGTCGCTTTGGTGGTTGTTGGCGTTGTTGGCAATCAGTATTACTCTGCTTCGCCGATCCTGTACCGTGTACTCGCTTTGCTTGCCATTGCTGCTGTAGCTGCCTTTGTAGGCCTGCAGACTGCTAAGGGCAAGTCTTTCTTTGTACTCGTTAAGGAAGCTCGCACCGAGATTCGTAAAGTCGTGTGGCCAACTCGCCAAGAAACTACGCAGACCACCCTAATTGTGGTGGCTGTTGTTCTGGTTATGGCGTTGCTGTTGTGGGGGCTTGATTCCCTGCTCGGCTGGCTTGTTTCCTTGATTGTCGGCTAAGGGTGTCCCGTGGCTAAGCGTTGGTATGTTGTGCATGCTTACTCGGGTTACGAGAAGCATGTGATGCGCTCGCTGATCGAGCGCGTAAAGCTGGCTGGCATGGAAGATGGCTTCGGCGAGATTCTGGTTCCCACTGAAGAAGTGGTTGAAATGCGCAATGGCCAGAAGCGCAAAAGCGAACGTAAGTTCTTTCCAGGCTATGTGCTGGTTCAGATGGATATGAACGAGGGTACTTGGCACTTGGTCAAGGATACTCCTCGGGTGATGGGTTTCATCGGCGGTACCGCTGATAAGCCTGCGCCGATCACCGATAAAGAGGCGGAAGCAATTCTGCGTCGCGTCGCTGATGGTAGCGACAAGCCTAAGCCGAAGACTCTCTTCGAGCCAGGTGAAACGGTGCGAGTCAATGACGGTCCATTTGCTGATTTCAATGGCGTTGTTGAAGAAGTTAACTACGAAAAGAGCCGGATCCAAGTGGCAGTGCTCATTTTCGGTCGCTCTACCCCGGTAGAGTTGGAGTTCAGTCAGGTCGAAAAGGTCTAACTGGACAAGCATCCCAACCCCGCAGCCCTAGGCTGTGGGGTTTTGTCGTCACTGGGATAAACGCGCAAGTAACCGGGGAGCCTTCCGAGGCGTTCGAACCCGTAATTGGAGTGCCTCATGGCCAAGAAAATTACCGCTTACATCAAGCTGCAAGTGAAGGCCGCTCAGGCTAACCCAAGCCCACCTGTTGGTCCTGCTCTGGGTCAGCACGGCGTGAACATCATGGAATTCTGCAAGGCTTTCAACGCCCGTACTCAGGGTATTGAAGCAGGTCTGCCGACTCCAGTGATCATCACTGTCTACAGCGACCGTAGTTTCACTTTTGAAACCAAATCCACCCCTGCTTCGGTTCTGCTGAAGAAGGCGGCCGGTCTGACCAGCGGTTCCGCTCGTCCGAACACCGTTAAGGTTGGCACTGTTACCCGTGCTCAGCTGGAAGAAATCGCGAAAACCAAAAACGCGGATCTGACTGCAGCTGATATGGATGCAGCCGTGCGTACTATCGCCGGTTCTGCTCGTAGCATGGGCCTTAACGTGGAGGGTGTGTAATGGCTAAGCTGACCAAGCGTCAAAAGGCTATCGCCGGCAAAATCGAAGCAGGCAAGGCCTACAACATTGTAGACGCCGCTGCTCTGCTGGCTGAGCTGTCGACTGTCAAGTTCAGCGAGTCGTTCGACGTTGCTGTAAACCTGGGTGTAGACCCGCGTAAATCCGACCAGGTTGTTCGTAGCGCTACTGTGCTGCCACACGGCACTGGCAAGACCGTTCGCGTTGCTGTGTTCACCCAGGGTCCAGCTGCTGAGGCCGCTCTGGCTGCCGGCGCTGACCGTGTAGGTATGGACGACCTGGCTGCCGAAATGAAAGGCGGCGACCTGAACTATGACGTAGTGATCGCATCCCCGGATGCAATGCGCGTTGTAGGTCAACTGGGTCAGATCCTCGGTCCACGTGGTCTGATGCCTAACCCTAAGGTTGGTACCGTAACTCCAGACGTAGCTACCGCGGTTAAAAACGCTAAAGCTGGTCAGGTTCGTTATCGCACCGACAAAAACGGCATCATTCACACCTCCGTTGGCAAGATGGGCTTCGACGCCGTCAAGCTGAAGGAAAACGTTGAAGCCCTGATCGCTGATCTGAAGCGTATCAAGCCAGCTTCTTCGAAAGGTATTTACGTCAAGCGCGTTACCCTGAGCACCACTATGGGCCCAGGTCTGGTTATCGACCAGAGCTCGCTCGACGCGTAAGACAAAGGTTGGCGCGATGGTTCGTGCCAATTGAAAGATTGGGGTCCCTGCCTGGCGGGGGCTATCCAAGACCGTAGGCGACGCAAGTCTTAAACCATAAGCCTACGCAGATGGTGCTCCCGGTTCCTTACCGAATCAGACACCAAAACGACATTCGGTTTCGATCGAATGAAACGGTAACAAGCAGGAGTTAAACCCGTGGCAATTAATCTCGAAGACAAGAAGGCCATCGTCGCTGAAGTCAACGAGGCTGCCAAAGTCGCTCTGTCCGCTGTCGTGGTTGATGCACGTGGCGTAACAGTAGGCGCAATGACCGGACTCCGTAAAGAGGCTCGTGAAGCTGGCGTTTACGTACGTGTTGTACGTAACACCCTGCTCAAGCGCGCTGTTGCTGACACTCAATACAGTGTCCTCAACGACGTGTTCACCGGCCCGACCCTGATTGCATTCTCGAACGAACATCCGGGCGCTGCTGCCCGTATCTTCAAAGAGTTTGCCAAGGGTCAGGACAAGTTCGAGATCAAGGCAGCTGCGTTCGAGGGCAAGTTCCTCGCAGCTAATCAGATCGACGTACTGGCAACCTTGCCGACCCGTGACGAAGCAATTTCTCAGCTGATGAGCGTGATTCAAGGCGCTACCAGCAAATTGGCTCGTACTCTGGCGGCAATTCGCGACCAGAAAGAAGCTGCCGCAGCCTAAGGCTCGTCAACTTCTCGCGTTTTTTGTTTATTTCGATGGTCGCGTAGGCCGTCCCCCAATTCAGGAATTGAGTCATGTCTCTGACTAACGAACAAATCATCGAAGCAATCGGCCAGAAATCCGTAGTGGAAATCGTTGAGCTGATCAAAGCGATGGAAGAAACCTTCGGTGTTACCGCTGCTGCTGCTTCGGCTGGTCCAGCTGCTGCTGCCGCTGTTGTTGAAGAGCAAACCGAGTTCAACGTTGTTCTGCTGGAAGCTGGCGAGAAGAAGGTTAACGTGATCAAGGCAGTTCGTGAACTGACTGGTCTGGGCCTGAAAGAAGCCAAAGAGAAAGTAGACGGCGCTCCTCAGGTTGTAGCTGAAGGCGTTTCGAAAGAAGCTGCTGAAGACGCCAAGAAGAAGTTGGAAGAAGCAGGCGCTAAAGTCGAGCTGAAATAAGTATCGACTTTGCTCCTCCAGCCCGAGCGTCAAGCGACAGGCTGATGGCTGGTGGCTCTTGCCACCGGCCTTTTTCCGTTATTGGCAGCCGACTGGGTCGGTGCTGATAAGGGCGCTGTAACCACCCGATGCGGTGGAGCAAACCATGGGGTTTGCACGATTTTCTGGCTGCTCCCGTCGGGAGGGGCCAAACAAGCAGGTGACCAAGCTGGGGAACGCTGATGGCTTACTCATATACTGAGAAAAAACGTATCCGCAAGGACTTTAGCAAGTTGCCGGACGTCATGGATGTGCCTTACCTCCTGGCCATCCAGCTGGATTCGTATCGTGAATTCTTGCAAGCGGGAGCGACTAAAGATCAGTTCCGCGACGTGGGCCTGCATGCGGCCTTCAAATCCGTTTTCCCGATCATCAGCTACTCCGGCAATGCTGCGCTGGAGTACGTCGGTTATCGCCTGGGCGAACCGGCATTTGATGTCAAAGAATGCGTATTGCGCGGTGTAACTTTCGCCGTACCTTTGCGGGTAAAAGTGCGCCTGATCATTTTCGACAAAGAATCGTCGAACAAAGCGATCAAGGACATCAAAGAGCAAGAAGTCTACATGGGTGAAATCCCCCTGATGACTGAGAACGGTACCTTCGTAATCAATGGTACCGAGCGTGTAATCGTTTCCCAGCTGCACCGTTCCCCGGGCGTGTTCTTCGACCACGACCGCGGCAAGACGCATAGCTCCGGCAAACTGCTGTACTCCGCGCGCATCATTCCTTACCGCGGTTCGTGGCTGGACTTCGAGTTCGATCCGAAAGACTGCGTGTTCGTGCGTATCGACCGTCGTCGCAAGCTGCCGGCATCGGTACTGCTGCGCGCGCTCGGCTATACCACTGAAGAAGTGCTGGACGCTTTCTACACCACCAACGTTTTCCACCTGAGCGGCGAAACCCTCAGCCTGGAGCTGATTGCTTCGCGTCTGCGTGGTGAAATTGCGGTTCTGGACATTCAGGACGAGAAGGGCAAGGTCATTGTTGAAGCGGGCCGCCGTATTACCGCGCGCCACATCAACCAGATCGAAAAAGCCGGCATCAAGACTCTGGAAGTACCTCTGGACTATGTCCTGGGCCGTACTACCGCCAAGGTCATCGTGCACCCGGCTACCGGCGAAATCCTGGCAGAGTGCAACACCGAGCTGAACACTGAAGTCCTGGCAAAAATTGCCAAGGCTGGTGTTGTTCGCATCGAAACGCTGTACACCAACGATATCGACTGCGGTCCGTTCGTCTCCGACACGCTGAAGATCGACTCCACCAGCAACCAATTGGAAGCGCTGGTCGAGATCTATCGCATGATGCGTCCAGGCGAGCCGCCAACCAAAGACGCTGCCGAAACCCTGTTCAACAACCTGTTCTTCAGCCCTGAGCGTTATGACCTGTCTGCGGTCGGCCGGATGAAGTTCAACCGTCGTATCGGTCGTACCGAGATCGAAGGTTCGGGCGTGCTGTGCAAGGAAGACATCGTCGCGGTATTGAAGACTCTGGTCGACATCCGTAACGGTAAAGGCATCGTCGATGACATCGACCACCTGGGTAACCGTCGTGTTCGCTGCGTAGGCGAAATGGCCGAGAACCAGTTCCGCGTTGGCCTGGTACGTGTTGAGCGTGCGGTCAAAGAGCGTCTGTCGATGGCTGAAAGCGAAGGCCTGATGCCGCAGGACCTGATCAACGCCAAGCCAGTGGCTGCAGCGGTGAAAGAGTTCTTCGGCTCCAGCCAGCTCTCGCAGTTCATGGACCAGAACAACCCGCTGTCCGAGATCACCCACAAGCGTCGTGTCTCTGCACTCGGCCCTGGCGGTCTGACTCGTGAGCGCGCAGGCTTTGAAGTCCGTGACGTACACCCGACTCACTACGGTCGTGTATGCCCGATTGAAACGCCGGAAGGTCCGAACATCGGTCTGATCAACTCCTTGGCTGCTTACGCTCGCACCAACCAGTACGGCTTCCTGGAAAGCCCGTACCGCGTGGTGAAAGAGGGTGTGGTCACCGACGAGATCGTGTTCCTGTCCGCTATTGAAGAAGCCGATCACGTGATCGCGCAGGCTTCGGCGACCATGAACGACCAGAAAGTCCTGATCGACGAACTGGTAGCCGTACGTCACCTGAACGAATTCACCGTTAAGGCGCCTGAAGAAGTCACCTTGATGGACGTTTCGCCGAAGCAAGTAGTTTCGGTTGCAGCGTCGCTGATCCCGTTCCTCGAGCACGACGACGCCAACCGTGCGTTGATGGGTTCGAACATGCAGCGTCAAGCTGTACCAACCCTGCGCGCTGACAAGCCGCTGGTAGGTACCGGCATGGAGCGTAACGTAGCCCGTGACTCCGGCGTTTGCGTCGTGGCTCGTCGTGGCGGCGTAATCGATTCCGTCGATGCCAGCCGTATCGTGGTTCGTGTTGCTGATGATGAAGTTGAAACCGGCGAAGCTGGTGTCGACATCTACAACCTGACCAAATACACCCGCTCGAACCAGAACACCTGCATCAACCAGCGTCCGCTGGTGAGCAAGGGTGATCGCGTTCAGCGTAGCGACATCATGGCCGACGGCCCGTCCACCGACATGGGTGAACTGGCACTGGGTCAGAACATGCGCATCGCGTTCATGGCATGGAACGGCTTCAACTTCGAAGACTCCATCTGCCTGTCCGAGCGTGTTGTTCAGGAAGACCGTTTCACCACGATCCACATTCAGGAACTGACCTGTGTGGCCCGTGACACCAAGCTTGGCCCAGAGGAAATCACTGCGGACATCCCGAACGTGGGTGAAGCTGCACTGAACAAGCTGGACGAAGCCGGTATCGTTTACGTAGGTGCTGAAGTAGGCGCAGGCGACATCCTGGTGGGCAAGGTCACTCCGAAAGGCGAGACCCAGCTGACTCCGGAAGAAAAACTGCTGCGTGCGATCTTCGGTGAAAAAGCCAGCGACGTTAAAGACACCTCCCTGCGCGTGCCAACCGGTACCAAAGGTACTGTCATCGACGTACAGGTCTTCACCCGTGACGGCGTTGAGCGTGATGCTCGTGCACTGTCGATCGAGAAGTCCCAGCTGGACGAGATCCGCAAGGATCTGAACGAAGAGTTCCGTATCGTTGAAGGCGCGACCTTCGAACGTCTGCGCTCCGCTCTGGTGGGCCACAAGGCTGAAGGCGGCGCCGGTCTGAAGAAGGGTCAGGACATCACCGACGAAGTACTCGACGGTCTTGAGCATGGTCAGTGGTTCAAACTGCGCATGGCTGAAGATGCTCTGAACGAGCAGCTCGAGAAGGCTCAGGCCTACATCGTTGATCGCCGCCGTCTGCTCGACGACAAGTTCGAAGACAAGAAGCGCAAACTGCAGCAGGGCGATGACCTGGCTCCAGGCGTGCTGAAAATCGTCAAGGTTTACCTGGCAATCCGTCGTCGCATCCAGCCGGGCGACAAGATGGCCGGTCGTCACGGTAACAAAGGTGTGGTCTCCGTGATCATGCCGGTTGAAGATATGCCGCACGATGCCAATGGCACCCCGGTCGACGTCGTCCTCAACCCGCTGGGCGTACCTTCGCGTATGAACGTTGGTCAGATCCTTGAAACCCACCTGGGCCTCGCGGCCAAAGGTCTGGGCGAGAAGATCAACCGGATGGTCGAAGAGCAGCGTAAAGTCGCTGAACTGCGCACCTTCCTGGACGAGATCTACAACCAGATCGGCGGTCGTAACGAAGATCTGGACAGCTTCTCCGATCAGGAAATCCTGGATCTGGCGAAGAACCTGCGTGGCGGTGTTCCAATGGCCACTCCAGTGTTCGACGGCGCCAAGGAAAGCGAAATCAAGGCCATGCTGAAACTGGCAGACCTGCCGGAAAGCGGCCAGATGCAGCTGACTGATGGCCGTACCGGCAACAAGTTCGAGCGTCCAGTTACCGTTGGCTACATGTACATGCTGAAGCTGAACCACTTGGTAGACGACAAGATGCACGCGCGTTCTACCGGTTCGTACAGCCTGGTTACCCAGCAGCCGCTGGGTGGTAAGGCGCAGTTCGGTGGTCAGCGTTTCGGGGAGATGGAGGTCTGGGCACTGGAAGCATACGGTGCTGCTTACACTCTGCAAGAAATGCTCACAGTGAAGTCGGACGATGTGAACGGCCGTACCAAGATGTACAAAAACATCGTGGATGGCGATCACCGTATGGAGCCGGGCATGCCCGAGTCCTTCAACGTGTTGATCAAGGAAATTCGTTCCCTCGGCATCGATATCGATCTGGAAACCGAATAACACGTGACGCGAATCGAGAGCGGGGCAGGATTGCCCGCTCTCTGCTCCGCCAGGAGGAAAGGCCTTGAAAGACCTACTGAATTTGCTGAAAAACCAGGGTCAAGTCGAAGAGTTCGACGCCATCCGTATCGGATTGGCCTCGCCTGAGATGATCCGCTCATGGTCGTTCGGTGAAGTTAAAAAGCCGGAAACCATCAACTACCGTACGTTCAAACCTGAGCGTGACGGCCTGTTCTGCGCCAAGATCTTTGGCCCGGTAAAGGATTACGAGTGCCTGTGCGGTAAGTACAAGCGCTTGAAGCACCGTGGTGTGATCTGCGAGAAGTGCGGCGTTGAAGTTGCGCTGGCCAAGGTTCGTCGTGAGCGCATGGCGCACATCGAACTGGCTTCGCCGGTTGCCCACATCTGGTTCCTGAAATCGCTGCCGTCCCGTATCGGCCTGCTGATGGACATGACCCTGCGTGATATCGAACGCGTTCTCTACTTCGAGAGCTATGTCGTTATCGATCCAGGCATGACCACTCTTGAAAAAGGTCAGCTGCTGAACGACGAGCAGTACTTCGAAGCGCTGGAAGAGTTCGGTGATGACTTCGACGCCCGCATGGGTGCTGAAGCTGTCCGTGAACTGTTGCACGCTATCGACCTGGAACACGAGATTGGCCGTCTGCGTGAAGAAATTCCGCAAACCAACTCCGAAACCAAGATCAAGAAGCTGTCCAAGCGTCTGAAGTTGATGGAAGCCTTCCAGGGTTCCGGCAACCTGCCAGAGTGGATGGTGCTGACCGTTCTGCCGGTTCTGCCGCCAGATCTGCGTCCACTGGTCCCACTGGATGGCGGTCGCTTCGCGACTTCCGACCTCAACGATCTGTATCGTCGAGTGATCAACCGTAACAACCGTTTGAAGCGCCTGCTGGATCTGTCCGCTCCGGACATCATCGTGCGCAACGAAAAGCGTATGTTGCAGGAAGCTGTCGATGCTCTGCTCGACAACGGTCGTCGTGGCCGCGCTATCACCGGTTCGAACAAGCGTCCTCTGAAATCCCTGGCTGACATGATCAAGGGTAAGCAAGGTCGTTTCCGTCAGAACTTGCTCGGTAAGCGTGTTGACTACTCCGGTCGTTCGGTAATTACCGTAGGCCCGACCCTGCGTCTGCACCAGTGCGGTCTGCCGAAGAAGATGGCTCTCGAGCTGTTCAAGCCGTTCATTTTCGGCAAGCTGGAAATGCGTGGTCTCGCGACCACCATCAAAGCGGCCAAGAAAATGGTCGAGCGCGAACTGCCAGAGGTTTGGGACGTTCTCGCTGAAGTGATTCGCGAACACCCGGTTCTTCTCAACCGTGCACCGACCCTTCACCGTCTGGGTATCCAGGCGTTTGAACCGGTACTGATCGAAGGTAAGGCTATCCAGCTGCACCCTCTGGTCTGCGCCGCGTACAACGCCGACTTCGACGGCGACCAAATGGCCGTGCACGTACCGCTGACGCTGGAAGCCCAGCTCGAAGCGCGTGCGTTGATGATGTCGACCAACAACATTCTGTCGCCAGCCAACGGTGAGCCAATCATCGTTCCGTCGCAGGACGTTGTATTGGGTCTGTACTACATGACTCGTGAAGCGATCAACGCCAAGGGCGAAGGTCGTGTATTTGCGGATTTGCAGGAAGTTGACCGTGTGTTCCGTGCCGGCGAAGCCGCACTGCACGCCAAGGTTAAGGTTCGTATCAACGAAACCGTCAACGACCGTGACGGCAACAGCGTAAGCGGCACCCGTATCGTCGACACCACTGTCGGCCGTGCACTGCTGTTCCAGGTTGTGCCAAAAGGTCTGTCGTACGACGTCGTCAACCTGCCGATGAAGAAAAAGGCGATCTCCAAGCTGATCAACCAGTGCTACCGCGTGGTTGGTCTGAAAGAGACCGTGATCTTCGCTGACCAGTTGATGTACACCGGTTTCGCTTACTCGACCATCTCCGGCGTTTCCATCGGTGTTAACGACTTCGTTATCCCTGACGAGAAAGCCCGCATCATCGGTGCTGCCACCGACGAAGTGAAAGAGATCGAGAGCCAGTACGCCTCCGGCCTGGTAACCCAGGGCGAGAAGTACAACAAAGTGATCGACCTTTGGTCGAAGGCGAACGACGAAGTTTCCAAGGCAATGATGGCCAACCTCTCGAAAGAGAAGGTTATCGACCGTCACGGCGTTGAAGTCGATCAAGAGTCTTTCAACTCGATGTACATGATGGCCGACTCGGGTGCGCGGGGTTCCGCAGCACAGATTCGTCAGCTGGCCGGTATGCGTGGTCTGATGGCCAAGCCGGACGGTTCCATCATCGAAACGCCGATTACTGCGAACTTCCGTGAAGGTTTGAGCGTACTTCAGTACTTCATCTCCACTCACGGTGCTCGTAAAGGTCTGGCGGATACCGCGTTGAAAACTGCGAACTCCGGTTACCTGACTCGTCGTCTGGTAGACGTGGCGCAGGATCTGGTTGTAACCGAGATCGATTGCGGCACCGAACACGGTCTGCTGATGACTCCGCACATTGAAGGCGGTGACGTTGTAGAGCCGTTGGGTGAGCGCGTATTGGGTCGTGTTATTGCCCGTGACGTATTCAAGCCAGGTACCGAGGACGTTATCGTTCCGGCCGGTACTCTGGTAGACGAGAAGTGGGTCGAGTTCATCGAGCTGAACAGCATCGACGAAGTGATCGTGCGTTCGCCGATCAGCTGCGAAACCCGCTATGGCATTTGCGCCAAGTGCTACGGCCGTGATCTGGCTCGTGGTCACCAGGTGAACATCGGTGAAGCGGTCGGCGTTATCGCTGCCCAGTCCATCGGTGAGCCGGGTACCCAGCTGACGATGCGTACGTTCCACATCGGTGGTGCGGCTAGCCGTACTTCCGCAGCTGACAGCGTTCAGGTGAAGAATGGCGGTACCGTCCGTCTGCACAACCTGAAGCATGTTGAGCGAGTGGATGGTCACCTGGTTGCTGTGTCCCGTTCCGGTGAGCTGGCGATCGCTGATGACTTCGGTCGTGAGCGTGAGCGTTACAAGCTGCCGTACGGTGCTGTGATTTCGGTTAAAGAAGGTGACAAGGTCGACGCTGGCGCAATCGTGGCCAAGTGGGATCCGCACACTCACCCGATCGTTACCGAAATGAAAGGTACCGTGACCTACGTGGGCATGGAAGAAGGCATCACGATCAAGCGTCAAACTGACGAATTGACCGGTATGACCAACATTGAAGTACTCGACGCGAAAGATCGTCCAGCTGCCGGTAAGGAAATCCGTCCAGCAGTGAAGATGGTCGACGACAACGGCAAGGATCTGTTGCTGCCAGGCACTGACGTTATCGCTCAGTACTTCCTGCCAGCCAACGCCCTGGTCGGTGTGGCTGACGGTGCGAAGATTGCGATCGGTGATGTTATCGCTCGTATCCCGCAAGAAACTTCGAAGACCCGTGACATCACCGGTGGTCTGCCGCGTGTTGCCGACTTGTTCGAAGCTCGTCGTCCGAAAGAAGCGTCGATTCTGGCTGAGGTCAGCGGCACCATCGCGTTCGGTAAAGAGACCAAAGGCAAGCGCCGTCTGGTTATTACCCCGAACGACGGTAGCGATCCGTACGAAGAGCTGATTCCGAAGTGGCGTCACCTGAACGTGTTCGAAGGCGAACAGGTAAACCGCGGCGAAGTTATCTCCGACGGCCCAAGCGATCCGCACGACATCCTGCGTCTGTTGGGTGTGAGCGCGCTGGCCAAGTACATCGTTAACGAGATTCAGGACGTTTACCGTCTGCAAGGCGTGAAGATCAACGATAAGCACATCGAGACCATCCTGCGTCAGATGCTGCGTAAAGTTGAAATCGCTGAATCCGGCGATTCGAGTTTCATCAAGGGCGACCAGATGGAACTGACTCACGTACTGGTAGAAAACGAGCGTTTGGGCGGCGAAGACAAGTTCGTCTCCAAGTACACTCGCGTTCTGTTGGGTATCACCAAGGCGTCGTTGTCCACCGAATCGTTCATCTCGGCAGCTTCCTTCCAGGAAACTACCCGCGTACTGACCGAAGCGGCAGTCACCGGCAAGCGCGATTACCTGCGTGGCCTGAAAGAAAACGTAGTCGTGGGTCGTCTGATCCCGGCCGGTACCGGTCTGGCATATCACAGCGAGCGCAAGCGTCGCCGTGATGCTGACAAGCCGTTGCGCGTAAGCGCCAGTGAAGTGGAAGCTGCACTGACCGAAGCGCTGAACTCGAGCGGTAACTGAGTTCTGCGGTAAATGAGCGTAAGGCCCTGATCGCTCCGTTCATCGAATCGAGACATTTTGTCGAGGTTCGAAGGGCGGGGAGGTCGGGGCCTTGCCTTGACTGGGGGCAAGATCCTCTTTAGACTCTTGATCCCCTAAATTTGGCGGGAATTCGTTCCTGCCATTTTGCTTTTCTTGCAAGACAATAGCGTCGCAAGACAACAGTGGAGCTAGTAGATGGCAACTATCAACCAGCTGGTACGTCAGCCGCGTAAGCGTATCGTCGAGAAATCCGACGTACCTGCGCTGCAGAACTGCCCGCAACGTCGTGGCGTGTGCACCCGTGTGTACACCACTACGCCGAAAAAACCTAACTCGGCACTGCGTAAAGTATGCCGTGTGCGCCTGACCAACGGTTTCGAGGTTTCCTCGTACATCGGTGGTGAAGGTCACAACCTGCAAGAGCACAGCGTGGTACTGATCCGCGGCGGTCGTGTAAAAGACTTGCCAGGTGTTCGTTACCACACCGTTCGCGGCTCCTTGGATACTTCCGGCGTTAAAGGCCGTAACCAGGGTCGTTCGAAGTACGGTACCAAGCGTCCGAAGTAATCGGGCGTTTTGCAGATTTTCATTTTATTGAGTCGATAAGAGTAAGGTCGGGCACGCATCCATTGGATCTGTCCCGAGCTAACCTGAAGACCGCTTGAGGGCTTATCATGCCAAGACGTCGCGTAGCAGCAAAGCGTGAGATTCTGGACGATCCGAAATACGGAAGCCAGATCCTCGCCAAATTCATGAACCACGTTATGGAAAGCGGCAAGAAAGCCGTTGCCGAGCGTATCGTTTATGGTGCCCTGGAAACCGTTGCGACCCGTAAGGCTGGCACCGATCCCCTGGAACTCTTCGAAAAAGCACTCGACGCCATCGCTCCGCTGGTCGAAGTGAAGTCGCGCCGCGTTGGTGGTGCTACTTACCAGGTTCCGGTCGAGGTTCGTCCTTCCCGTCGTAACGCTCTGGCAATGCGCTGGTTGGTAGACTTCGCCCGTAAGCGTGGCGAGAAGTCTATGGCTCTGCGTTTGGCTGGCGAACTGCTGGATGCTGCTGAAGGTAAAGGTGCTGCTGTTAAGAAGCGTGAAGACGTGCACCGTATGGCTGAAGCCAACAAAGCTTTCTCGCACTACCGCTTCTAATTTTAGCTTCACTAATTTTGCGAGGGCTTTATGGCTCGTACTACTCCGATTAGCCGCTACCGTAACATCGGTATCGTCGCTCACGTGGATGCTGGTAAAACCACCACCACCGAGCGCGTCCTTTTTTACACCGGCAAAAGTCACAAAATGGGCGAGGTGCATGATGGCGCCGCGACCACAGACTGGATGGTGCAGGAGCAGGAGCGTGGTATTACCATTACTTCTGCTGCCATCACCGCTTTCTGGAAAGGTTCCGAGAAGCAGTACAAGGACGAGCACCGCTTCAACGTAATCGATACCCCGGGCCACGTTGACTTCACTATTGAAGTTGAGCGTTCCCTGCGCGTACTCGACGGCGCTGTCGTTGTGTTCTGCGGTACTTCGGGTGTTGAGCCTCAGTCGGAAACCGTATGGCGTCAAGCCAACAAATACGGCGTTCCACGTCTTGTTTACGTAAACAAGATGGACCGTGCTGGTGCCAACTTCCTGCGCGTGATCGGTCAGATCAAGCAGCGTCTGGGTCACACTCCGGTGCCGATCCAGTTGGCCATCGGTTCCGAAGACAACTTCCAGGGTCAGATCGATCTGATCAACATGCAAGCTGTCTACTGGAATGACTCTGACAAAGGTATGGTTCCTGTTCGCAAGGACATTCCTGCTGAGCTCCAAGAGCTGGCTGAAGAGTGGCGCAACAACATGGTTGAAGCTGCTGCTGAAGCCAACGAAGAGCTGATGAACAAGTACCTGGAAGGCGAAGAGCTGTCGATCGAAGAGATCAAAGCTGCTTTGCGTCAGCGTACTATCGCCGGCGAAATCGTTTTGGCCGTTTGCGGTTCTTCCTTCAAGAACAAGGGTGTTCCCCTGGTTCTCGACGCCGTTATCGACTTCCTGCCTGCACCGACCGACATTCCTGCGATCAAGGGTACTGACCCTGATAACGAGGAAATCGAGCTGGAGCGTCATGCAGACGATGCGGAGCCGTTCTCGGCTCTGGCGTTCAAGATCGCTACCGACCCATTCGTGGGTACCTTGACCTTCGTCCGTGTTTACTCGGGCGTGTTGAACTCCGGCGACGGCGTGATCAACTCGGTTAAAGGTAAAAAAGAGCGCGTGGGTCGTATGGTGCAAATGCACGCAAACGCCCGTGAAGAGATCAAGGAAGTACGCGCTGGTGACATCGCGGCCCTGATCGGCATGAAGGACGTCACCACTGGTGAGACCCTCTGCAACGCTGACAAGCCAATCATCCTGGTTCGCATGGACTTCCCGGAGCCGGTTATTTCGGTTGCCGTAGAGCCTAAGACCAAGGATGACCAGGAAAAAATGGGCATCGCTCTGGGCAAGCTTGCTCAGGAAGACCCGTCTTTCCGCGTTAAAACTGATGAAGAGACTGGTCAAACGATCATCTCCGGCATGGGCGAGCTGCACCTGGACATCCTGGTTGACCGGATGCGCCGTGAGTTCAACGTCGAAGCCAACATCGGCAAGCCTCAGGTTTCGTATCGTGAGCGCATCACGAAGAACTGTGAAATCGAAGGCAAGTTCGTTCGCCAGTCCGGCGGTCGTGGTCAGTTCGGCCACTGCTGGATCCGTTTTGCTCCTGCTGACGAAGGTCAGGAAGGTCTGCAATTCGTGAACGAAGTTGTAGGTGGTGTGGTTCCTAAGGAATACATCCCGGCTATCCAGAAGGGTATCGAAGAGCAGATGAAGAACGGCGTTGTTGCCGGCTATCCGCTGATCGGCCTGAAGGCTACCGTGTTCGATGGTTCTTACCACGACGTCGACTCCAACGAGATGGCGTTTAAAGTGGCTGCCTCCATGGCGACCAAGCAACTGGCCCAGAAGGGCGGTGGTGAGTTGCTTGAGCCGATCATGGCTGTAGAGGTTGTTACGCCTGAAGACTATATGGGTGATGTAATGGGCGACCTTAACCGTCGTCGCGGCATGATCCAGGGTATGGAAGACACAGTGTCCGGCAAGGTTATCCGTGCCGAAGTTCCACTGGGTGAGATGTTCGGTTATGCGACCGACGTTCGTTCCATGTCCCAGGGTCGCGCAAGCTACTCTATGGAATTCAAAAAATACGATACGGCTCCGTCGCACATCGTCGAATCCGTAACCAAAAAACAAGGCTGATTCAGCCCCTTTAGGCTAGGAGTTAATTGTCGTGGCTAAAGAAAAATTTGATCGTTCCCTACCGCACGTCAACGTTGGCACCATCGGTCACGTTGACCACGGTAAAACCACTCTGACTGCTGCTCTGACTCGCGTTTGCTCGGAAGTTTTCGGTTCCGCAATCGTTGACTTCGACAAGATCGACAGCGCACCAGAAGAAAAAGCTCGCGGTATCACCATCAACACCGCACACGTTGAGTACAACTCGAAGATCCGTCACTACGCTCACGTTGACTGCCCAGGTCACGCTGACTATGTGAAGAACATGATCACCGGTGCTGCTCAAATGGACGGCGCTATTCTGGTTTGCTCGGCCGCTGATGGTCCGATGCCGCAAACCCGTGAGCACATCCTGCTGTCCCGTCAGGTAGGCGTTCCGTACATCGTGGTTTTCCTGAACAAGGCTGACCTGGTAGACGACGCAGAGCTGCTGGAACTGGTTGAGATGGAAGTTCGTGACCTGCTGTCCACCTACGACTTCCCGGGCGATGACACTCCAATCATCATCGGTTCGGCTCGTATGGCTCTGGAAGGCAAAGACGACAACGAGATGGGCACCACTGCCGTCAAGAAACTGGTTGAGACTCTGGATGCTTACATCCCAGAACCAGTTCGTATGATCGACAAGCCATTCCTGATGCCAATCGAAGACGTATTCTCGATCTCGGGTCGCGGTACTGTTGTGACTGGTCGTATCGAGCGCGGTATCGTTCGCGTTCAGGATCCGCTGGAAATCGTTGGTCTGCGTGACACCACTGTTACTACTTGTACCGGTGTTGAAATGTTCCGCAAGCTGCTCGACGAAGGTCGTGCTGGCGAGAACTGCGGCGTTCTGCTGCGTGGTACCAAGCGTGACGACGTTGAGCGTGGTCAGGTTCTGGTTAAGCCGGGTTCGGTTAAGCCGCACACCAAGTTCACCGCAGAAGTTTACGTTCTGAGCAAGGAAGAAGGCGGTCGTCACACTCCGTTCTTCAAAGGCTACCGTCCACAGTTCTACTTCCGTACTACTGACGTGACTGGTAACTGCGAGCTGCCAGAAGGCGTTGAAATGGTAATGCCAGGTGACAACATTCAGATGACTGTTACCCTGATCAAAACCATCGCGATGGAAGACGGTCTGCGTTTCGCTATCCGTGAAGGCGGTCGTACCGTCGGCGCTGGCGTCGTAGCCAAAATCATCGAGTAATTCTCTTTTTTAGAGTTTGCTTGATGCTTTGAAAAAAGCCCCCGCTCAGCGGGGGTTTTTTTATTGGGTTGACACCCATCTGGGGCGTCTATAGAATTGCGCCTCCTTTTAACGGGCGTATTGCGCTCGGTGGGAATAGCAGCCGGAGTCTGAAATCCAATGCAAAATCAGCAAATCCGTATCAGGTTGAAGGCTTTCGACCATCGCCTGATCGACCAATCAACCCAGGAAATCGTGGAAACCGCGAAACGTACTGGTGCTCAAGTGCGTGGTCCAATTCCACTGCCTACCCGTAAAGAGCGGTTCACCGTTCTGGTTTCTCCGCACGTCAACAAAGACGCGCGCGACCAGTACGAAATCCGCACTCATAAGCGCGTTCTGGACATTGTCCAGCCAACGGATAAAACCGTTGATGCTCTTATGAAGCTTGATCTTGCGGCCGGTGTGGAAGTGCAGATCAGCCTCGGCTAAGACTCGGTCTTAGTCGTGTAACGCTCTGAAATGGGCGGCCATAGCGGGTGAAAGCCCCGTACACTCATGAGGTTTACAACATGACTATTGGTGTAGTCGGTCGTAAATGCGGTATGACCCGTATTTTCACCGAAGAAGGTGTCTCCATTCCGGTCACGGTCATTGAGATCGAGCCGAATCGCGTCACCCAGTTCAAAACTGAAGAGACCGATGGCTATCGTGCAGTGCAAGTCACTGTCGGCGAGCGTCGTGCTTCGCGTGTAACAGCAGCTCAGGCTGGCCACTTCGCTAAAGCGAACGTTGCCGCTGGTCGCACTACCATGGAATTCCGTCTTGAAGAAGGCGAGTACCAGGCTGGCGATCTGATCAACGCTGAAATCTTCGCCGCTGGTCAACTGGTTGATGTAACCGGTCAGTCCAAGGGTAAAGGCTTCCAGGGTACGATCAAGCGTTGGAATTTCCGCGGGCAAGATAACACCCACGGTAACTCCGTATCCCACCGCGTCCCAGGCTCTATCGGCCAGTGCCAGACTCCTGGTCGTGTATTCAAGGGCAAGAAAATGTCC
Organism: Pseudomonas sp. 29; assembly: GCF_002754355.1. Classification (NCBI taxonomy): domain Bacteria; kingdom Pseudomonadati; phylum Pseudomonadota; class Gammaproteobacteria; order Pseudomonadales; family Pseudomonadaceae; genus Pseudomonas; species Pseudomonas sp. 29. The sequence goes on along the minus strand of NZ_PEEY01000001.1, from coordinate 2,173,071 downwards.
GGTCATATGGGCGCTGAGCGCGTGACCGTGCAGTCCCTGGAAGTAGTGCGCGTGGACGCTGAACGCAATCTGTTGTTGGTCAAGGGTGCTGTTCCTGGCGCTACTGGCGGCAACCTGGTTGTACGTCCAGCAGCCAAGGCTCGCGGTTAAGGGGAAGCTGACATGCAATTAAATGTAAATGACGCTCAAGCGATCGAAGTTTCCGAACTGACATTTGGCGGCGAATTCAACGAGACGCTGGTTCACCAAGCAGTCGTGGCCTACATGGCCGGCGGCCGTCAAGGTACCAAGCAGCAGAAGACCCGTTCCGACGTTCGTGGTGGCGGTAAGCGCCCATGGCGTCAGAAAGGTACTGGCCGTGCTCGTGCCGGTACTATCCGTAGCCCAATCTGGCGTGGCGGCGGTACCACTTTTGCAGCACGTCCACAGGATCACTCCCAGAAGCTGAACAAGAAGATGTATCGCGCAGCAATGCGTTCCATCCTTGCTGAGCTGGTGCGTACTGATCGTCTGGTCGTGGTTCAGGATTTCGCTGTTGAAACTCCGAAAACCAAAGATCTGCTGGGCAAGCTGAACAACATGAGCCTGACCGACGTTTTGATCGTGTCGGACGCTGTTGATCAGAACCTGTACCTGGCTGCTCGTAACCTGCCGCACGTAGATGTACGTGACGTTCAAGGTTCCGATCCAGTTAGTCTGATCGCATACGACAAGGTGTTGATCACCGTGTCGGCCGTGAAGAAATTCGAGGAGCTGCTGGGATGAACCAGGAACGCGTATTTAAAGTTCTGCTTGGCCCGCACGTTTCCGAGAAGGCTACGGTTCTGGCAGACAAGAAAGGCCAGTTCGTTTTCAAGGTTGCTACTGACGCAACCAAGCTGGAAATCAAGAAGGCCGTCGAAAGCCTGTTCAGCGTGAAAGTAGAGCGCGTCACTACCCTGAATGTTCTGGGTAAGAGCAAGCGCACTGCTCGCGGTCTGGGCAAGCGTAATGACTGGAAGAAGGCAGTTATCTCCCTTCAGCCAGGCCAAGATCTCGATTTCAGCAGCAGTGCTGAGTAAGGAAGGGGTGCATCATGGCAATCGTTAAATGCAAACCGACTTCCCCTGGCCGCCGTTTTGTGGTCAAGGTGGTCAACCAGGAGCTGCATAAAGGCGCTCCTCACGCACCGCTGCTCGAGAAAAAATCGAAGACTGGTGGTCGTAACAACAATGGCCGTATTACCACGCGTCACATCGGTGGTGGTCATAAGCAGCATTATCGTATGGTCGATTTCCGTCGCAACGACAAAGATGGCATCGTCGCCACTGTCGAGCGTATCGAATACGATCCAAACCGTACTGCTCACATCGCACTGCTCTGCTACGCAGACGGCGAGCGCCGCTACATCATCGCCCCTAAAGGCGTGAGTGCTGGCGACCAGCTGATCGCAGGCGCTCTGGCTCCAATCAAGCCAGGCAACGCTCTGCAACTGCGCAACATTCCAGTCGGTTCTACCGTACACGGCATCGAACTGAAGCCAGGTAAAGGCGCGCAGATCGCTCGTTCCGCTGGTGCTTCGGCTCAGCTGATCGCTCGTGAAGGCGTTTACGTTACCCTGCGTCTGCGTTCCGGTGAAATGCGTAAAGTCCTGGCTGAATGCCGTGCGACCCTGGGCGAAGTCTCGAACTCCGAGCACAGCCTGCGTTCGTTGGGTAAAGCTGGTGCCAAGCGCTGGCGTGGCGTTCGCCCAACCGTTCGTGGTGTTGCCATGAACCCGGTTGACCACCCACATGGTGGTGGTGAAGGTCGTACCTCTGGTGGTCGTCATCCGGTATCGCCATGGGGCTTCCCGACTAAGGGCGCGAAGACTCGTGGTAATAAGCGTACCGACAAAATGATCGTCCGTCGTCGCAAGTAAATAGAGGGATACGACAGTGCCACGTTCTCTGAAAAAAGGTCCTTTTATTGATCTTCACCTACTGAAGAAGATCGAAGTGGCGGCGGAAAAGAACGATCGCAAACCAATTAAGACTTGGTCGCGTCGTTCGATGATCCTGCCACAAATGGTCGGTCTGACCATCGCAGTACACAACGGTCGTCAGCACGTCCCAGTTCTCGTTAACGAAGACATGGTCGGCCACAAACTGGGCGAGTTCGCCGGTACCCGCAACTATCGCGGGCACGTGGCTGACAAGAAAGCCAAGCGTTAAGGGGTTAGGAAATGGAAGTAGCCGCTAAGTTGTCGGGCGCTCGAATCTCCGCCCAGAAAGCCCGCTTGGTCGCCGACCAGATCCGCGGGAAGAAGGTGGGCGAAGCGCTCAACTTGTTGGCTTTCAGCAGTAAGAAAGCCGCCGAGATCATGAAGAAAGTGCTGGAGTCGGCCGTAGCCAACGCCGAGCATAACGAAGGCGCAGACGTTGATGACCTGAAGGTCAGCACCGTTTTCGTCAACGAAGGGCGTTCGCTGAAGCGCATCATGCCACGTGCCAAAGGCCGTGCTGATCGCATCGTCAAGCGGTCTTGCCATATCACTGTCAAGGTTGCTGACAAGTAACGGAGTCGAAGAGATGGGTCAGAAAGTACATCCCATTGGCATTCGCCTGGGAATCGTCAAGGAGCACACCTCCGTCTGGTACGCAGACGGTCGGACTTATGCGGACTACTTGTTCGCAGATCTGAAAGTGCGTGAGTATCTCCAAGACAAACTAAAAAGCGCGTCCGTAAGCCGTATCGATATCCATCGTCCGGCCCAAACTGCACGTATCACCATCCACACCGCTCGTCCAGGTATCGTTATCGGGAAGAAAGGTGAAGATGTTGAGAAACTGCGTCAGGACCTGACCAAGCAAATGGGTGTGCCTGTGCACATCAATATCGAAGAGATCCGCAAGCCGGAGCTCGACGGTATGCTGGTTGCGCAGAGCGTAGCTCAGCAGCTGGAGCGTCGTGTAATGTTCCGTCGCGCTATGAAGCGCGCAGTACAGAACGCCATGCGCATTGGTGCCAAGGGCATCAAAATCCAAGTGAGCGGTCGTCTCGGCGGTGCTGAAATCGCACGTACTGAATGGTATCGCGAAGGTCGTGTGCCATTGCACACCCTGCGTGCCGACATCGACTATGCCAACTACGAAGCTCACACCACTTACGGTGTGATCGGTGTAAAGGTTTGGATCTTCAAAGGCGAAGTAATTGGTGGTCGCCAAGAAGAGCTGAAACCACAAGCACCAGCGCCTCGTAAAAAAGCTGCTAAGTAAGGGGTACGCCAAATGTTGCAACCTAAGCGTACGAAGTTCCGCAAGCAGATGACAGGCCACAACCGTGGTCTGGCTCAGCGCGGTAGCAAAGTCAGCTTCGGCGAGTTCGCGCTGAAGTCTGTAGCTCGTGGTCGTCTCACCGCTCGTCAGATCGAGTCAGCGCGTCGTGCTCTGACCCGTCACGTTAAACGTGGCGGCAAGATCTGGATCCGTGTATTCCCGGACAAGCCTATTTCCAAAAAGCCCCTCGAAGTTCGTATGGGTAAAGGTAAGGGTAGTGTGGAGTACTGGGTTGCCCAGATTCAGCCAGGCAAAGTCCTGTATGAAATCGAGGGTGTTTCTGAAGAGCTGGCGCGTGAGGCTTTTGCCCTGGCTGCTGCAAAGCTGCCGCTCGCCACCGCCTTTGTTAAACGGACGGTGATGTGATGAAAGCGAATGAACTTCGTGAAAAATCCGCACAGCAGCTGAACGAGCAACTGCTCGGCTTGCTGCGCGACCAGTTCAATCTGCGTATGCAGAAAGCAACTGGCCAGTTGGGGCAGTCTCATCTGCTCTCGCAAGTTAAACGTGACATCGCTCGCGTGAAGACTGTGCTCAACCAGCAGGCAGGTAAGTGATCATGGCTGAAGCCGAAAAAACTGTCCGTACGCTGACTGGCCGTGTTGTCAGCGACAAGATGGACAAAACCATCACCGTACTGATCGAGCGTCGCGTAAAGCACCCGATCTACGGTAAATACGTTAAGCGTTCGACTAAGCTGCACGCGCACGACGAAACCAACCAGTGCCACATCGGCGACAAAGTCACTATTCGTGAAACTCGTCCTATGGCCAAGACCAAGTCTTGGGCGCTGGTTGATGTTCTCGAACGCGCTGTGGAAGTCTAAGGACTAGGGGTCGGAGAAATTATATGATTCAGACTCAATCCATGCTCGATGTGGCCGATAACAGCGGCGCTCGCCGTGTTATGTGCATCAAGGTGCTGGGTGGCTCCCATCGTCGTTACGCTGGTATCGGTGACATCATCAAAGTTACCGTGAAGGAAGCAATTCCTCGCGGTAAAGTGAAAAAAGGCCAAGTGATGACTGCTGTTGTAGTCCGCACTCGTCACGGCGTACGTCGTGCTGATGGCTCCATTATCCGCTTTGATGGCAACGCTGCTGTTCTTCTGAACAACAAGCAAGAGCCGATCGGCACCCGTATCTTTGGGCCAGTGACCCGTGAACTTCGTACTGAGAAGTTCATGAAGATCGTCTCGCTCGCCCCAGAAGTGCTGTAAGGAGATCCGACATGCAAAAGATTCGTCGTGACGACGAGATCATCGTGATCGCCGGCAAAGACAAAGGTAAGCGCGGTAAGGTGCTCAAGGTTCTTGCTAATAACCGTCTGGTTATCAGCGGTCTGAACCTGGTAAAGCGTCATACCAAGCCTAACCCGATGTCGGGCGTGCAAGGCGGTATCGTCGAAAAAGAAGCTCCACTGGACGCTTCTAACGTCGCCATTTTCAACGGCGAAACCAACAAGGCTGACCGCGTTGGTTTCAAAGTAGAAGACGGCAAGAAAATTCGTGTCTTCAAGTCGACCCAAAAAGCGGTTGATGCTTGAACACTGCTAGGTAGAAGACCATGGCACGACTAAAAGAGATTTACTGGAAGGAAATCGCACCGAAGCTTAAGGAAGAACTTAAGCTTTCGAACGTGATGGAAGTTCCACGCGTTACAAAAATCACCCTGAACATGGGTCTGGGCGAAGCTGTTGGTGACAAAAAAGTCATCGAGCACGCTGTTGCTGACCTGGAAAAGATCACCGGCCAAAAAGTCGTTGTGACCTACGCTCGTAAATCCATCGCTGGCTTTAAAGTCCGTGAAGGATGGCCGATCGGCGTCAAGGTGACTCTGCGCCGTGAGCGTATGTACGAGTTCCTGGATCGTCTGCTGTCGATCTCCCTGCCTCGGGTTCGCGACTTCCGCGGCCTGAATGCCAAGTCCTTCGATGGTCGTGGCAACTACAGCATGGGCGTGAAAGAGCAGATCATTTTCCCGGAAATCGACTACGACAAGATCGATGCTCTCCGCGGTCTGGACATTACCCTGACCACCACTGCCAAGAACGATGATGAAGGCCGCGCTCTGCTGCGTGCTTTCAAATTCCCGTTCCGCAACTGATTGGAGTAGGAAAATGGCCAAGAAGAGCATGAAAAACCGTGAGCTGAAGCGTCAGCTCACCGTTGCCAAGTACGCCACCAAGCGTGCAGCGCTGAAAGCTATCATCGTTGATCTGAACGCAAGTCCAGAAGCGCGTTGGGAAGCTACCGTAGCTCTGCAGAAGCAACCACGTGACGCAAGCGCTTCGCGCATGCGTAACCGTTGCCGCCTGACTGGTCGTCCGCACGGCGTTTACCGCAAGTTCGGCCTTGGCCGTAACAAGCTGCGTGAAGCTGCAATGCGTGGTGACGTGCCAGGTCTGGTTAAAGCCAGCTGGTAATTGCTGTCAAAGTCTCGATGTTCGGGTTCGCAAGAACCTGACCATCGGTGGCCTTGAATCTGAATCAAGCCCCTTTTGGGGCTTGATTCATTTCTGGGGTGTGTCTAGAATGACCGGCTCGCCTGAGCCCGTGTTTTTCATGCCCGGAAGTTCTCGGCGACAAGTAGTAGCCGCAAGGCTAATTTTTCTGTATTAGGAGCGTCTAGCCCATGAGTATGCAGGACCCGTTAGCGGACATGCTAACTCGAATCCGTAATGCCCAGATGGCTGAAAAGTCTGTCGTAAGCATGCCGTCTTCCACGCTGAAGGTGGCTGTAGCAAAAGTCCTGAAGGACGAAGGTTACATCGCGGATTTTCAGATCACCACCGACGCTAAGCCGTCGTTGTCCATCGAGCTGAAGTACTTCGAAGGCCGTCCGGTTATCGAAGAAGTGAAGCGCGTTAGTCGTCCAGGCCTGCGTCAGTACAAGTCCGTTGAAGATCTGCCGAAAGTTCGTGGCGGTCTTGGCGTGTCTATCGTCTCCACCAACAAAGGTGTGATGACGGATCGTGCTGCGCGCGCTGCCGGTGTCGGCGGCGAAGTTCTTTGCACTGTGTTCTAAGGGGGGATAAGCATGTCTCGCGTCGCTAAGAACCCCGTTAAGCTGCCAGCCGGTGTCGAAGTAAAATTCGCAGGCCAACAGCTTTCGGTGAAGGGTGCCAAGGGTACTCTTGAACTGAACATCCATTCGTCCGTTGAGATCGTTGAAGAAGCTGGTGAGCTGCGTTTCGCTGCTCGCAATGGCGATCAACAAACTCGCGCAATGGCCGGTACCACGCGTGCGTTGGTAAACAACATGGTCCAAGGCGTAAGCCAAGGCTTCGAGCGCAAGCTCCAGCTGGTCGGTGTTGGTTACAAGGCGCAAGCAAAAGGCACGGTTTTGAACCTGGCCCTTGGCTTCTCGCACCCAGTGGATTACGAACTGCCGGAAGGCATCACCGCTGAGACTCCTAGCCAGACCGATATCCTGATCAAGGGCATCGACAAGCAGCTGGTAGGTCAAGTGGCCGCTGAGATCCGCGACTTCCGTCCACCAGAGCCGTACAAAGGCAAAGGTGTGCGCTACGCGGACGAAGTCGTCCGTCGTAAAGAAGCCAAGAAGAAGTAGGGCATAGCAAATGACCGACAAAAAAGTTACTCGACTGCGTCGCGCTCGCAAAGCACGCCTGAAAATGCACGAACTCGAAGTCGTGCGTCTCTGCGTGTTCCGCTCGTCGCAGCACATCTACGCCCAGGTCATCTCGGCCGACGGCAACAAAGTCCTGGCAAGTGCCTCGACTTTGGATAAAGAACTGCGTGATGGCGCCACTGGCAACATCGACGCGGCCACAAAGGTTGGCCAGCTGGTCGCTACGCGTGCTAAGGCCGCTGGCGTCTCGCAAGTGGCTTTCGACCGCTCTGGCTTCAAGTACCACGGCCGCGTTAAAGCGCTGGCTGATGCTGCTCGTGAAGCTGGGCTGGAGTTCTAAGTTATGTCAAATAACGACCAAAAGCGCGACGAAGGCTACATTGAGAAGCTGGTTCAAGTTAACCGCGTAGCCAAAACCGTTAAAGGCGGCCGTATCTTCACTTTCACTGCGTTGACCGTGGTGGGTGATGGTAAAGGGCGTGTTGGCTTCGGCCGTGGCAAGTCGCGTGAAGTGCCTGCTGCGATCCAGAAGGCAATGGAAGCTGCTCGCCGCAACATGATCCAAGTTGATCTGAACGGCACCACTCTGCAGTACGCAATGAAGTCCGCTCACGGCGCTTCGAAGGTGTACATGCAGCCTGCTTCTGAAGGTACCGGTATCATCGCTGGCGGCGCTATGCGTGCTGTCCTCGAAGTTGCTGGCGTTCAGAACGTTCTGGCCAAGTGCTACGGCTCGACTAACCCGGTAAACGTGGTTCACGCCACTTTCAAAGGTTTGAAAGCTATGCAGTCTCCTGAATCCATTGCCGCCAAGCGTGGCAAAAGCGTCAAGGAGATCTTCTGATCATGGCTACCGTTAAAGTAACGCTGATCAAAAGCATGACCGGCCGCATCCCTAACCACAAACTGTGCGTTAAGGGTCTGGGTCTGCGTCGCATCGGTCACACTGTAGAAGTCCAGGATACTCCCGAGAATCGCGGGATGATCAACAAGGCTTACTACATGCTGCGTGTCGAGGGTTAATCGATGAAACTCAATGATCTGAGTCCAGCGCCGGGTTCCCGTCGCGAAAAGCATCGTCCGGGCCGTGGTATCGGTAGCGGTTTGGGTAAGACTGGTGGCCGTGGTCACAAAGGTCAGACCTCCCGTTCCGGTGGCACCATTGCTCCAGGCTTTGAAGGCGGTCAACAGCCGCTGCATCGTCGCCTGCCGAAGTTCGGTTTCGTTTCCCTGAAAGCCATGGACCGCGCAGAAGTGCGTCTGTCCGAGCTGGCTAAAGTGGAAGGCGACATCGTCACCGTGCAGTCCCTGAAAGATGCCAACGTGATCAACGTCAACGTACAGCGTGTGAAAATCATGCTGTCCGGTGAAGTGACTCGCGCTGTCACTATCGGCAAGGGAATCGGCGCCACCAAAGGTGCGCGTGCGGCTATCGAAGCAGCTGGCGGCAAGTTCGAGGAATAAATGGCTAAGCAAGGTGCTCTCTCTGCGCTCGGCAAAGGCGGTATGTCTGAACTCTGGGCTCGTCTGCGTTTTCTGTTCCTGGCGATTATCGTCTACCGAATAGGCGCACACATCCCGGTTCCAGGTATCAACCCGGACCGACTCGCAGACCTGTTTCGACAGAATGAGGGGACCATTCTTAGCTTGTTCAACATGTTCTCCGGCGGCGCGCTGGAACGGATGAGCATCTTTGCATTGGGGATCATGCCGTACATTTCGGCATCGATCATCATGCAACTGATGACCGCCGTCAGTCCGCAGCTGGAGCAGTTGAAGAAGGAAGGTGAAGCTGGCCGTCGCAAGATCAGCCAGTACACCCGCTACGGCACCGTCGTCCTCGCTCTCGTTCAGGCTATTGGCATGTCCATTGGTCTGGCGGGGCAGGGCGTTGCGTTCACTGGTGACTTTGGCTTCCATTTCGTCGCGGTATCCACTTTTGTGGCTGGTGCGATGTTCATGATGTGGCTGGGTGAGCAGATTACTGAGCGTGGTGTAGGTAACGGTATCTCGATGTTGATTTTTTCGGGTATCGTCGCCGGTCTTCCGAGAGCAATCGGGCAGTCTTTCGAGTCTGCGCGTCAGGGTGATATCAACATCTTCGCCTTGGTTGCCATCGGTTTGCTGGCAGTAGCGATTATCGGTTTCGTGGTGTTCATTGAGCGTGGTCAGCGTCGTATCGCTGTTCACTACGCCAAGCGTCAGCAGGGCCGCAAGGTTTTTGCTGCGCAGACTAGCCACCTGCCGTTGAAGGTGAACATGGCCGGTGTTATTCCGGCTATTTTCGCGAGCAGCATTTTGCTGTTCCCGGCTTCGTTGGGTGCCTGGTTCGGTCAGTCTGAAGGTATGGGCTGGTTGCAGGACATCTCGCAGTCGATCGCTCCTGGTCAGCCGTTGAATATTCTGCTGTTTAGTGCAGGGATTATTTTCTTCTGCTTCTTCTATACGGCGTTGATGTTCAATCCGAAAGACGTAGCGGAAAACCTGAAGAAGTCCGGTGCCTTTATTCCGGGCATCCGTCCAGGTGAGCAGTCGGCGCGCTACATTGATGGCGTTCTGACCCGCTTGACCATGTTCGGTGCTCTTTACATGACGGCCGTGTGTCTGTTGCCCCAGTTCCTTGTGGTTGCAGCAAACGTTCCGTTCTACCTTGGCGGGACCTCGTTGCTGATCGTGGTCGTGGTTGTGATGGACTTCATGTCCCAAGTACAATCGCACCTCGTTTCGCACCAGTACGAATCCCTGATGAAGAAAGCCAACCTGAAGGGTTACGGCAGCGGCATGTTGCGCTGAGTACCCATAAGGTTCGAGGAGTTGGTGATGAAAGTTCGTGCATCGGTGAAAAAGCTGTGCCGTAACTGCAAGATTATTCGCCGCGAAGGTGTTGTTCGAGTAATTTGCAGCGCGGAACCGCGTCACAAACAGCGCCAAGGCTGAGTGTGATTGTGCTTCAAGCCCGGTAGCTAGTGCGCTACCGGGTTGATTATTTGTTATTACAGCGATATTATCTCGCGCCCTATTTCTTGGCTTCCGGGGCGTAGGTAGCTGTCAATTGGAGTCCCACTGAATGGCCCGTATTGCAGGCGTTAACATTCCAGATAACAAGCATACTGTTATCTCGCTGACCTACATCTATGGTGTTGGTCGCACTACTGCGCAGAAGATCTGTGCAGTGACTGGGGTAAACCCAGCAGCAAAGATCAAAGATCTGAGCGACGAGCAAATTGAACAGCTGCGTGGCGAAGTGGCGAAGTTCACCACTGAAGGTGACCTGCGTCGCGAAATCAACATGAAAATCAAGCGCTTGATGGACCTCGGTTGCTATCGCGGTCTGCGTCATCGTCGTGGTCTGCCAGTACGCGGTCAGCGTACCAAGACCAACGCGCGTACCCGTAAAGGTCCGCGTAAGCCGATCCGCAAGTAATCGCCCCAGCGAATCGACAGGAATTTAATCATGGCAAAACCTGCTGCTCGTCCTCGTAAAAAAGTTAAAAAGACAGTGGTTGATGGCATCGCCCACATCCATGCATCTTTTAACAACACCATCGTGACCATTACCGACCGTCAAGGTAACGCTCTTTCCTGGGCTACCTCCGGTGGTTCGGGTTTCCGCGGTTCCCGCAAGTCCACCCCGTTTGCTGCTCAAGTAGCTGCTGAACGTGCTGGTCAAGCTGCGCTGGAATACGGCCTGAAAAACCTCGACGTTAACGTCAAGGGCCCAGGTCCAGGTCGTGAATCCGCAGTCCGCGCTTTGAACGGCTGTGGCTACAAGATCGCCAGCATCACCGACGTGACGCCAATCCCGCACAACGGGTGCCGTCCGCCGAAGAAGCGCCGCGTGTAATCCAGGAGATTGTAAAGAATGGCTCGTTACATTGGTCCAAAATGCAAACTCGCTCGTCGCGAAGGCACCGATCTCTTCCTGAAGAGCGGCGTGCGCGCGATCGAATCGAAGTGCAACATTGAAGCAGCACCTGGTATCCACGGCCAACGCCGCGGTCGCCAGTCCGATTACGGCACCCAACTGCGTGAAAAGCAGAAGGTCCGTCGTATCTACGGCGTTCTCGAGCGTCAGTTCAGCGGCTACTACAAAGAAGCTGCTGGCAAGAAAGGTGCAACCGGTGAAAACCTGCTGCAACTGCTCGAATGCCGTCTGGACAACGTTGTATACCGTATGGGCTTTGGTTCGACTCGTGCCGAATCCCGTCAGCTGGTATCGCACAAGTCGATCAGCGTTAACGGTCAGACCGTAAACGTTCCGTCGTATCAGGTTCGTGCTGGTGACGTGGTTGCAGTTCGCGAGAAAGCAAAAAACCAACTTCGCATTGTCCAAGCTCTCGATCTGTGTGCCCAACGTGGCCGCGTAGAATGGGTAGAAGTAGACACTGAGAAGAAGTCGGGCGTTTTCAAGAACGTTCCTGCTCGCAGTGATCTGTCCGCCGACATCAACGAAAGCCTGATTGTCGAGCTCTACTCCAAGTAAGGGCTAGAAAATAGGTGCATCCATGCAGATTTCGGTAAATGAGTTCCTGACACCCCGCCACATTGATGTGCAGGTTGTCAGTCCAACCCGCGCCAAGATCACTCTCGAGCCTCTCGAGCGTGGTTTTGGCCACACCCTGGGCAACGCGCTGCGACGCATCCTGTTGTCCTCAATGCCCGGCTGCGCAGTAGTCGAGGCCGAGATTGACGGTGTGCTCCACGAGTACAGCGCCATCGAAGGTGTACAGGAAGACGTAATTGAAATCCTGTTGAACCTTAAAGGTCTGGCCATCAAGCTGCACGGTCGTGACGAAGTTACGCTGACCTTGTCGAAGAAGGGTTCGGGGGTGGTTACCGCTGCCGATATTCAGCTGGATCATGATGTCGAGATCGTTAATCCCGATCACGTAATCGCTAACCTGGCGTCTAACGGCGCCCTGAACATGAAGCTCACCGTAGCTCGTGGTCGTGGTTATGAACCAGCCGACTCGCGTCAGAGCGATGAAGACGAAAGCCGCAGCATCGGTCGCTTGCAGCTTGACTCTTCGTTCAGCCCGGTTCGCCGTATCGCATACGTGGTGGAAAACGCCCGTGTCGAGCAGCGTACCAACCTGGACAAGCTGGTTATTGATCTGGAAACCAACGGTACCCTGGATCCTGAAGAGGCTATCCGCCGCGCTGCAACCATCCTGCAACAGCAGTTGGCTGCGTTCGTCGACCTCAAAGGTGACAGTGAGCCAGTGGTTGTCGAGCAGGAAGACGAGATCGATCCGATCCTGCTTCGCCCGGTTGACGATCTGGAACTGACTGTACGTTCGGCTAACTGCCTTAAGGCGGAAAACATCTACTACATCGGTGACCTGATTCAGCGTACCGAAGTAGAGCTGTTGAAGACTCCGAACCTGGGCAAGAAATCCTTGACTGAAATCAAGGACGTTCTGGCCTCCCGCGGTCTGTCCCTCGGCATGCGCCTCGACAACTGGCCGCCTGCAAGTCTTAAGAAGGACGACAAGGCGACTGCCTGATCGTCGTAATCACCGAACGTAGTGTTTGGTAAGGAATGAACCATGCGTCATCGTAAAAGTGGTCGTCACCTGAGCCGCACCAGCTCGCACCGCAAGGCCATGTTCCAAAACATGGCGGTGTCGCTGTTCGAGCACGAGCTGATCAAAACTACTCTGCCAAAAGCCAAAGAACTGCGTCGCGTTGCTGAGCCGCTGATCACTCTGGCCAAGACAGATAGCCTGGCTAACCGCCGTCTGGCTTTCGACCGTACTCGTTCGAAAGCTATCGTTGGTAAGCTCTTCAACGACCTGGGCAAGCGTTACGCTACCCGTGAGGGTGGCTACCTGCGCATCCTCAAGTGCGGTTTCCGCGCTGGCGACAACGCGCCTATGGCGTACGTCGAGTTGGTTGATCGTGCTACTGCCGGCGAAGCTGTATCCGCCGAGTAAGACGTCAGTCTGAAACAAAAAACCGGGCCTAGTGCCCGGTTTTTTGTGTCCGCAAGAAAATGCGCTGTTCATACAAGCTTCTGACATGTCTCTGTTGTCACTATGTGCCGGGAAACATAATTAGTAATTATCTATCGAAGCTTGCGAGTTAATGAATTTGTAGGTGTCACATGGATGATCGATACTTCCCAGCAAGCCGATTAGCCGGCAGTTTCAAGACTGACAGAGGAAGAAGACCGTATGAGCCAGATCAAAACGCTTACGACCGCCAGTGGCGCACCTGTCGCTGACAACCAGAATTCTCGCTCCGCTGGCCCACGTGGCCCGCTGCTGCTCGACGACTTTCACCTGATCGAGAAGCTCGCCCACTTCAACCGTGAAAACATTCCTGAACGTCGCGTTCATGCCAAAGGCTCGGGAGCTTACGGCACATTCACCGTTACCCGCGATATCACGGATTACACCAGCGCCAAGCTGTTTGAAGCTGTTGGCAAGCAAACCCCGACGTTCCTGCGTTTCTCGACGGTAGGCGGCGAACGGGGTTCTGCCGACACCGAGCGCGATCCACGGGGTTTCGCGTTGAAGTTCTACACCGAAGAAGGTAACTGGGACATCGTGGGTAACAACACGCCAGTGTTCTTCATTCGTGATCCCCTGAAATTCCCAGACTTCATTCACACCCAGAAACGCCTTCCGCAAAGCAACCTGAAAAGCGCGCAGATGATGTGGGACTTCTGGTCGCATTCGCCTGAAGCCCTGCACCAGGTCACCATTCTGTTCTCTGATCGCGGTATTCCTGACGGCTACCGTCACATGCACGGCTTCGGCAGCCACACTTACAGCCTGATTAGCGCCCAAGGCGAGCGTCACTGGGTGAAGTGGCACTATAAGACCAAACAAGGCATCAAGAATCTGGCACCGGCCGATGCCGCACGGTTGGCGGGCACTGATCCAGACTACGCCCAGCGCGACCTGTTCGAAGCCATCGAGCGCGGTGACTTCCCGAAATGGCGCGTGTGCATTCAGATCATGACTGAGGCCCAGGCTGCGGCACACTATGAGAACCCTTTCGACGTCACCAAAACCTGGTCGCAGAAAGAATTTCCGCTGATCGAAGTGGGTGAACTGGAACTGAATCGCAACCCGCAAAACTACTTTGCTGAAGTCGAGCAAGCGGCGTTCGGCCCGAGCAATATGGTGCCGGGGGTTGGTCTGTCGCCAGATCGGATGCTGCAGGGGCGCGTATTTGCGTACGCTGATGCTCACCGCTACCGCGTGGGTACCAATCACCAGCAACTGCCGGTAAACGCGCCACGCAGCCCGGTTAACACATACCAGCGTGATGGCTCGATGGCATTCGGCAGTAACGGTGGTGCAGCACCTAACTACGAGCCGAACAGCTACACCGAAGCACCGAAACAAGCTCCGCGTTACGCAGAACCAGCGCTGGCCTTGAGCGGTGCTGCCGATCGCTACGATCACCGCGAAGATACCGATTACTACAGCCACGCCGGTGCGCTGTTCCGCCTGATGAGCGACGATCAGAGAGCATTGCTGGTCAGCAATATCGCCGGTGCCATGGCGGGCGTTTCCACTGATATCGTCGATCGCCAGTTGCAGCACTTCTACAAGGCCGATCCGGCGTATGGAGAAGCAATCGCAAAGCTGCTCAACGTACAGCTTAACGAAGTCTAAACGAGAAGCAGAACCGCCCTCATCTGGGCGGTTTTTGCGTTATTTAGGCTGCTTTTCTAAGAATATCTTCGCTTTTATTGCGCGAATCGGGTGACCTTCCGGTCAGCTTGGTTCAAACTACAGACTTTCAAGTAGGGAGATGTAGGGCGATGCAAGGCCACCCAGACGTAATCGATTACCTCAACACGTTGCTGACCGGCGAACTGGCCGCGCGTGATCAATATTTCGTTCATTCGCGGATGTATGAGGACTGGGGGTTCACCAAGCTCTACGAGCGAATCAACCATGAGATGGAAGAGGAAGCCGGTCACGCTGATGCGTTGATGCGCCGAATTCTGATGCTCGAAGGCACGCCGCGTATGCGTCCGGATGATCTGGATGTCGGCACCACTGTGCCGGAGATGCTCGAAGCGGATCTGCGTCTTGAATACAAAGTTCGCGCAGCGCTGTGCAAAGGCATCGAGTTGTGCGAGCAACACAAGGATTACGTCAGCCGTGAGATCCTTCGGATTCAGCTCAACGACACTGAAGAAGATCACACCTACTGGCTGGAAAAGCAGTTGGGCCTGATCAAGTTGATCGGTCTTGAGAACTACCTGCAATCCCACACGTCCTGATTGCAATCGATACAAAAAGCCCCTGTCACTGATGAAGTGACAGGGGCTTTTTCATGCCTGGCGTTTAAGCCCGATCGCGGATCAGCAGCGGCTTGAGGTAATGACCGGTATGAGATTGCTTCATCTCGGCCACATCCTCAGGCGTGCCGGTGGCAATGATCTGCCCACCTTTGGAGCCGCCCTCCGGCCCGAGATCGATCAGCCAGTCAGCCGTCTTGATCACGTCGAGGTTGTGTTCGATGACTACCACAGTGTTGCCGTGGTCGCGCAGGCGATGCAGCACGTCGAGCAATTGCTGGATGTCCGCGAAGTGCAAACCGGTGGTCGGCTCATCGAGGATGTACAGTGTTTTGCCGGTGTCACGCTTGGACAACTCGCGAGACAGTTTCACTCGCTGCGCCTCACCACCCGACAACGTGGTCGCCGACTGCCCGAGCTTGATGTACGACAGGCCGACATCCATCAATGTCTGTAGCTTGCGCGCCAGTGCTGGCACCGCGTCAAAGAACTCCCGGGCCTCTTCGATGGTCATCTCGAGAGTTTCGTGGATGCTCTTGCCCTTGTATTTGATCTCAAGGGTTTCGCGGTTGTAGCGCTTGCTCTTGCACACATCGCATGGCACGTAGATGTCTGGCAGGAAGTGCATTTCCACTTTGATCAGGCCGTCGCCCTGGCACGCTTCGCAGCGGCCACCCTTGACGTTGAACGAGAAACGCCCCGGGCCGTAACCACGGGAGCGTGACTCGGGTACGCCGGCGAACAGCTCGCGGATCGGGGTGAACAGGCCGGTATAGGTAGCAGGGTTGGAGCGCGGTGTACGGCCGATCGGGCTCTGGTCGATATCGACCACTTTGTCGAGATGCTCCAGGCCCTTGATGCTGTCGTGTGCTGCCGCTTCCAGCGTGGTCGCGCCGTTGAGGGCCGTGGCGCTCAGCGGGAACAAGGTATTGTTGATCAGCGTCGATTTGCCCGAGCCGGACACGCCGGTCACGCACGTCAGCAGACCAATCGGGATGTCCAGATCGACATTGCGCAGGTTGTTGCCGCGCGCCCCTTTGAGCGACAGATTGAGCTTTTTATTGCGTGGCGTGCGTTTGGCCGGCACTTCAATCTTCACGCGGCCCGAGAGGTATTTACCGGTCAGGGAATCCGGGTGCGCCATGACTTCCGCCGGCGTGCCCTCAGCCACGATCTGCCCACCATGCACACCAGCCCCCGGGCCGATATCCACAACGTAATCGGCCAGACGAATCGCGTCTTCGTCGTGTTCGACCACGATCACAGTGTTGCCAATATCACGCAGGTGCTTGAGCGTGCCGAGCAAGCGGTCGTTATCACGCTGGTGCAAACCAATGGACGGTTCGTCAAGGATGTACAGAACACCGACGAGACCGGCACCGATCTGGCTGGCCAGACGAATACGTTGTGCTTCGCCACCGGACAGCGTATCGGCACTGCGGTCCAGCGACAGGTAGTCGAGACCGACGTTGACGAGGAACTGCAGACGCTCGCGAATTTCCTTGAGAATCTTGTCGGCGATTTCGCCGCGACGGCCAGTCATCTTCAGCTCGCCAAAGTACTCGCAAGCGTCGCCGATCGGCAGGTTGGTCACCGCTGGCAGCGTTTTCTCGCCAACCCACACATGCCGCGCTTCGCGACGCAGACGGGTACCACGACAATCCGGGCACGATTGGGTGCTGAGAAACTTGGCCAGCTCTTCGCGCACGCTTGCCGACTCGGTCTCGCGGTAGCGACGCTCCAGGTTCGGCACGATGCCTTCGAACGGGTGCGAACGTTTGACGATATCGCCACGGTCGTTCAGGTATTTGAAGTCGACGTTCTGCGAGCCGCTGCCATGCAGGATGAATTTCTGCTGATCGGCCGGCAGTTCGTTGAACGGTACTTCCAGGCTGAAACCATAGTGTGAAGCGAGTGAGCCGAGCATCTGGAAGTAATAGACGTTACGCCGGTCCCAGCCGCGAATCGCACCTTCGGCCAAGGTCAGATCGCCATTGACCAGCCGTTTGATATCGAAGAACTGCTTCACCCCCAGGCCGTCACAGGTCGGGCAAGCGCCGGCCGGGTTGTTGAAGGAGAACAGCTTCGGTTCCAGTTCGCTGATCGCGTGGCCGCAGATCGGGCAGGCGAAGCGCGCGGAGAAAATCATCTCTTCGCCCGGTTCGTCGTCCATCGGTGCGACAAGTGCAATGCCATCCGCCAGTTTCAACGCGGTCTCGAAAGATTCGGCCAGACGTTGCTGCAGATCGGCGCGAACCTTGAAGCGGTCGACGATCACATCGATCGAGTGCTTTTTCTGTTTATCCAGTTTGGGCAGTTCGTCCAGTTCGCAGATCCGCCCGTTGACCCGGGCGCGAACGAAACCTTGGGCGCGCAGCTCTTCGAAGACCGAAAGGTGTTCACCTTTGCGCTCGCGAATAACCGGTGCCAGCAACATCAGTTTGCTGCCTTCCGGCTGCGCCAGCACCAGGTCGACCATCTGGCTGACGGTCTGCGCTTCCAGCGGAATGTCATGATCCGGACAGCGTGGCGTACCGACGCGTGCATAAAGCAGGCGCAGGTAGTCGTAGATTTCGGTGATGGTGCCGACCGTAGAGCGCGGGTTGTGCGAGGTCGACTTTTGTTCGATGGAGATCGCTGGCGACAGGCCTTCGATGGTGTCGACGTCGGGTTTTTCCATCATCGACAGAAACTGTCGGGCGTAGGCCGACAGCGATTCGACATAGCGGCGCTGACCTTCGGCGTAAAGCGTATCGAAGGCCAGGGACGACTTGCCGGATCCGGACAGGCCGGTGATGACGATCAGCTTGTCCCGTGGCAGGGTCAGGTCGATGTTCTTCAGGTTGTGGGTACGGGCCCCACGTATCAGGATCTTGTCCAAAGTGGCCTCGCTCGGCGGGCGTCGAAAACGTAGGAGTATACGGGCAAATACTGGATGGATGCACACTATCAAGCGAAGGGTTTTTACCTTACATGAAGAGAGTTTCATCTATACGCGTCATAGCGTCGCGATATACCCCGTCTTTCGATGGGACTGGTAGAATCGCCGCCGGTTCACACGAGGTTTTTCCATGCACGATCCCCACAGCGAACGCATGAGTGGTAGCGAGACTCGCGCAGCGAGCGGTCTGGCCCTGGTGTTCGCCTTCCGTATGCTTGGCATGTTCATGGTGTTGCCGGTATTGGCAACCTACGGCATGGACCTGGCAGGAGCGACCCCGGCCCTGATCGGGCTGGCTATTGGCGCTTACGGTCTGACCCAGGCGATTTTCCAGATTCCGTTCGGGATCATTTCCGACCGCATTGGCCGCCGTCCGGTGATTTACCTCGGGCTGATCGTTTTTGCCCTCGGCAGCGTGCTGGCGTCTCAGGCAGACTCGATCTGGGGCGTGATCGCCGGGCGGATCCTGCAGGGCGCCGGGGCGATTTCAGCGGCGGTGATGGCGCTACTCTCCGACCTGACCCGCGAACAGCACCGCACCAAGGCAATGGCGATGATCGGCATGACCATCGGTTTGTCGTTTGCCGTGGCCATGGTCGTCGGGCCTTTGCTGACCCGCGCTTTCGGTCTGTCCGGACTGTTCCTCGCCACCGGTGCCATGGCACTGGTCGGTATCGCCATCATCATGTTCATGGTGCCGCGCTCCACCGGGCCATTGCAGCATCGGGAGTCCGGGGTGGCGCGTCAGGCCTTGATGCCGACGCTCAAGCATCCGGATCTGCTGCGCCTCGATCTGGGCATCTTTGTGTTACATGCCATGTTGATGTCGAGCTTCGTTGCGTTGCCGTTGGCGCTGGTGGAAAAAGCCGGTTTGCCCAAGGAACAGCACTGGTGGGTCTACCTCACCGCGCTGCTGATTTCGTTCTTCGCCATGATCCCGTTCATCATCTACGGCGAGAAGAAACGCAAAATGAAACGAGTTTTGCTCGGCGCCGTCATGACGCTGATGCTGACTGAGCTATTCTTCTGGCAGTTCGGTGACAGCCTGCGGGCTCTGGTGATCGGTACGGTGGTGTTCTTCACCGCGTTCAATCTGCTGGAGGCTTCATTGCCGTCGCTGATCAGCAAGGTTTCACCGGCGGGCGGGAAGGGCACGGCCATGGGCGTGTATTCCACCAGTCAGTTCCTCGGTTCAGCACTCGGCGGGATACTCGGCGGCTGGCTGTTTCAGCATGGCGGTCTGTCGGTTGTGTTCCTCGGATGCGCGGGTCTGGCTGCCATCTGGCTGGCCTTTGCTGTTACCATGCGTGAACCTCCCTACGTGACGAGCCTGCGCTTGCCGTTGTCGCCCGAGGCGATCCGCGAAGCGGGTCTGGTCGAGCGCCTCAAGGCCCTCGTAGGGGTAACCGATGCAGTGATAGTTGCTGATGAAGCGGCTGTTTACATCAAACTGGACAAAGAATTAGTGGATCGCGACACCCTCGAACGCCTGGTGAACAACCCGGCCGGGGCTGCTTGCGAAGCCTAGGAGAACGTTATGGCCCGTGGGGTTAACAAAGTCATATTGGTCGGCACTTGCGGCCAGGATCCCGAAGTTCGCTACCTGCCTAACGGTAACGCCGTGACCAACCTGAGTCTGGCCACCAGCGAACAATGGACCGACAAGCAAACCGGTCAGAAGGTCGAGAAGACCGAGTGGCACCGTGTTTCGATGTTCGGCAAGGTTGCGGAAATCGCCGGCGAATACCTGCGTAAAGGTTCGCAGGTCTACATCGAAGGCAAGCTGCAGACCCGCGAGTGGGAAAAAGACGGTATCAAGCGTTACACCACTGAAATCGTGGTCGACATGCAAGGCACCATGCAACTGCTCGGCGGCCGTCCACAACAGGGCGACCAACAAGGCGGTGGCAACAACTACCAGCAGTCGGCTCCGGCTCCACGCCAGCAGGCTCCGCGTCCGCAGCAGTCGGCTCCACAGCAGCGTTCGGCCCCGGCTCCTCAGCAGGCCGCACCGCAACCTGCTCCGGATTTCGATAGCTTTGATGACGATATTCCGTTTTGATTTTTCCCTGAGCCGACATCTGGTTTAGGTTCAAAGCCCCCGCATTGCGGGGGCTTTGTCGTTTTGGCGAAACATAAAACCAATCTTCGCGTCTCCACGTGAGTCGGTAAAGTTTGCCGAAGGCTCTTGAACGCCATCGCAAGCCATTCCATGATCGGCGCCGGCGGCTGGAGTACCGGCCGATCTTCTCCAGAACAGTTTGCGCGACGATCAGTGCCTGTTCATTCACAAAAACAAGAGAAACCGATGAGCAGCACTAAAAACAAGGAAATTGAGTTTCTGCGAGGGGTGGCCATTCTCATGACCATCTTTGCCCATCTCCCTCAGTTGCTGCCGTTCTTCGGTCTGTACCTGTTGAAGGTGTTCAATGTGTATGCGCCATGGACCGGCGTTGATCTGTTCTTCTGTATCTCCGGTTTCGTCGTCAGCAAGGCCTATCTCGATTACTTCGATAAGAACCGCGAGCAGAACCGCTTTGGCCTTGCGGCAACGTCTTTCTGGATCCGGCGGGCTTACCGTCTGTTGCCGACAGCCTGGCTGTGGGTGTTGATACCGCTGGCGTTCTCGATCTTTTTCAACCAGTCGAATGCGTTCCAGTCCTGGTATGAAAACTTGCGCAGTTTCACCGCGGTGGCGACGTTTTCCGGCAACCTGGCGAATCAGTACGGTGTGTTGCTGGGGCCGAACTCCGTGTATTGGAGCCTGGCGCTGGAGGAGCAGTTCTACTTCATCTTTCCGTTGTTTCTGTTGCTGGTGACGTCGACCCGCTGGCGCGTGCTGATTCTGATTTTGCTGATTGCGGCGCAATTTCCGTTCAATCGCGATACTTTCGCAGCCCCTCCCGCGCCGATGCTTTTCTCGTTCCGCCTGGACGCGATGATGTGGGGGATTCTGCTTTGCCTGTTTACCCGCACCTCGTTATACAAGGATATTGAGCCTGTCGGGCTTGGCGGCAGCAGGTTCAAGCGTTTGGCCGTCACGTTGTTCCTTTTGTACATGATGGGCGCCATCGCCGGTCAGATGATCATGGCGCCGATTGCCGTCGGTCTGATCGCGATCACGGCGTTGATCATTGTCTGGCTCGCCAGTTATCAGAAGGGCTACATCTACTGCCCGGCGCTGCTCAATGGTCTTTTCCAGTGGCTCGGTTCGCGCTCTTACGCGTTATACGTGGTGCACATCTTTGCCTACCATCTGAGCACCGAGATCTGGACGCGCGTTGCCGCCAGCAGAGACATGGAGCTGGGGGCTGCCTTCACGGTTGAGCTGCTGCTGACCTCGCTGGTGATCATGGTCGTATGCAGTGAACTCAATTTCCGCTTTGTCGAAACGCCGTTGCGGCGCCGTGGCGCAGAGATTGCCCGGCGCAGAATGGCCGGCGTTAGCGCGACCGAAACGGCCAGAGAAAAACCATCTGTGGAAAAGCCTGCCCGCTCGGTGGATATTGCCTGACCCGGCACAGCAACGAAAAAACCCGCAGCGCGCAAACGCTGCGGGGTTTTTTAGTGTCGGGCAGACCTCTGCCGCGCAAGTCAGTCGAGGATCAGGTGTGGCAGAAACCGGCTCGAATCCTTGGTGATCAAACTGTTGTCTTCCCGCACCCCAATCCCTGCGGCCTGATCGCCAACTACCCACGAACCGATCAGCGTGTAGCTGTCGCCAAACTTCGGCAACGGCGCAAACTCCTGCAGGATAAATGGCGCATCCGTGTAGGGTCCGTCCTCTTTGACGATCAGACCATCCGTCGTTTGCAGCTCAATGTTGGCGCCTTCCCGAGAAAAATACGGCTTGCGTACCCAGCCCTTGGGCACGGCGCTGGCCGGGTTAGGGTCGAGATGCGCCGCCAGCAGATTCGGATGCCCTTTGTGCAGTTCCCACAGTAATGGCAGTGCACCCTTGTTCGACAGAATCGCCTTCCACGCCGGTTCGAAAAACTGCGTATCGCACTCGGCAATCGCCGCGCCGAAGGGCTCGTGGAAGATGAATTCCCAGGCATGCAGTTTGAACAGGTGCGGGATCCAGCGATCTTCCAGGTCGACGAAGCGCCCTTCAGCCGTCAAACCGATGTCTTCGATATCGATGTGCCGCGACTCGATGCCGACTTTCTCGGCGATCAGCCGCAGATAATCCGTTGTGCCCTTGTCCTCGACCGAGTCTTTCATCGAGGCAAAGTAGAACGGCCGCTTCAGTTGTAATTCGGCGAAGGCCTGATGCAGATGGGTGTCGATGCTGTTGAACTGGTCGGCATGACGCGGCAGCGTGCCGCGCTCGATGCATTGTTCCAGCCAGCCCCACTGGAACGCCGCCGCTTCATAAAGACTGGTCGGCGTGTCGTAGTTGAGCTCCAGCAGCTTCGCCGGGCCGTTGCCGCTGTAGGAAAAGTCCATGCGTCCATACAGATGCGGATGACCTTCCCGCCAGGACGTGCGGATCATGTCGTAGTACGCCGCCGGGATGCTCAGGCGATCTAGCAACTCTTCGCTGTTAACTACACGGTCGACCAGATCCATGCACATCTCGTGCAGTTCGGTGGTCGGGTCCTCAAGATCGTTTTCGATTTGCGCGAGCGTGAACTGGTAGTACGCGCTTTCGTCCCAGTACGGCTCATCGTCGATGGTGTGAAACATGAAACCGAGGCTCTCGGCGGTCTGTTTCCAGTCGGGGCGCTCGGCGCAGAGGATCTTCTTCATCGTCAGCTGCTCGAACGACCAGAACCAGAACTGCTGCCCCAACCACCCCAGCCGCTACGGGCACTGGACTGGCTGCCGAAGCCGCCGCGTGAGGTCGAAGAAGCCACGTTGACCGGTTTGCTTTTGCTGCTTTCGTAATCCGTTTGGCTGCGCGTCGTGGTTTCGGCTCTGCGGTACTGCGTCGAGGTGTTGTACGGCTGGCGCGTTTCGCGATCGCGGTAAACCGTGCGTTCGGCGTTGTTGCTCATCGCGTTGCCGATCAGCCAGCCGGTCAGCCAACCGTTGCCACCGCCACTGGAGGTGTGCGAAGTGTTTTGCACACTCTGCACAGCCGCCGCATCACCCGCAGGCATTTGCGCGCCGGCGATGGCGTCAAGATTCTGCGCCGGCTCACCGTCTTTCGGCACTTTGAAGCCGCCGAGTCTCGGCACGAAGCGGCCGTCAGAATTCTTCTGGCACCAGTCAGCGGCAAAGTCCGCGTCGCACTTGGCCTTGTTGTCGTACGCCGGGGCAATGCGCCGATGTTCGGTCAGGGCGGCGACGTAAGCGTTGGAGCAGACATCAGCGGCCACTTCGGCGTCGACGCACTGTTCCACATTCTGGAAACTGCGTGGTTGATCTGCGGCTGTCGCCTGGCCGGAAATGGCCATCGCCACCGAGGCGGCGAGGGACAACTGAACGTATTTGCTGCGTTTCATCTAAGGCTTCCTGCCGATCAGTTGGACGGTGTCATGCACGCGGCGTTGAGCATGCCGACGCTGATCGCGACCGCAGCGACATAGATACCCGAAGCCACTTCGCCGTTGGCGATGCGCTGGGATGTGCCTTTGAGCACCAGGCCCGTGGCGAGGAATGCCAGCAGTTGCACCACCGCGGCAATCACCGCCCAGAGCACGAAGTCGAGGACGTTGACCGAAAACGCAATCACGTTACTGGCCGGAATCGCGAAGCCGATGATCGCGCCGGACAGGGCGATGGCGGCGGCAACGTTGCCGGAGCGGATCAGGTCGAACTCTTTGTGCGGCGTGATGCGGGTATAGACAAATTGAAACAGCATGAACAGCAGCACGGCGCCGATGAGGTAGACGACGAAACCGACCAGCGCGGTTTTGTTCAGGGAAACGGCCAGCACTTCCAGCATGAAAAACTTCCTTTTTAAATGGTGCTCAGATCTGTCGTGTACAGCGAAATGCCGAGCGAGGTGCTCAGGCTGACGGTGCCTTCTTCGTCCTGTTCGACGGAGAACAGCAGCAATTCGCGGCGATCGGTCAGGCCGGTCTCGCGCGCATAAAGCATGGAGTGGTGTTCGATGGTGTAGCTCTCGTCCGGATTGACCACTTGTTCGGTCATCGGTACGAGTTCGGTCTGGCCTTGTTCGGTGCCCCACTCGCGGGTGTATTCGACACCGTCGTGGCTGTAGGCGGGCAGACCGATCGAGCTGTTGGGGCCGGCCAGGCGTTGCAGTTCGGCGTCACTGTTGACGGTCACGTAACTGAGGTAGTTGAACAGGGTGACCGATTCGATCTGGTCGTCACCGGTGACGTGGATCTGCAGCCAGAAATCCTCGTCGTTCATGTAATAGCGGTGCAGTTTGTTGGACTGGCCGAGGTCGACCCAGCCATGGCTCCAGATCGCCTGATCGAAGGGCACCCGCACCGTGGTCGAGCCATCGAGCAGCAGCGCCAGGGTTGTATCGAACCTGACGGCCTTGCCTTGCGCCATGCCGAGTGGGCCACTGGCAACGGTCGGTGTTGGCGCAGCGGTCTGCCAGTTGCTGGTGCCCAGCAAGTCTTTAAACCATCCCATGGGTACGTTCCTTGAAGCGGGTGGAGGTGTTCGTCGGCGAAAAAAGCGTGGCTAGTGTACCGGGCTGAGCGATCAACGACACGCCACAAACCATGTGGGAGCGAGCCTGCTCGCGAAAGCGTCATGTCAGCTGACTCATATGCCGACTGATACTCCGTCTTCGCGAGCAGGCTCGCTCCCACAGGTTTCGTGCAAATGCTTACTGCGAGGACTTCTGCTTCAGACGCTCAAGAATCGCATTGGCGCTGCCTTCGTTCGGCGTGATGCCGGCGTCGCGCAGTTTGCGTTCCAGATCGTTGCCGGTCGAGGCGTCAGCCAGTTCGTCCGCCGCGCTCAGCTCGGCAGCACGTTGCTGCTGCTTGGCCTGCAGACGGTTCAACGTACCGACGGCAGTTTCCAGTTTGCCATTGGCGCCGCCGCTGGCGATGGAAGCGCTGACCTGAGCTTTCTGCACGCTTTCACGGGCCTTGGCCATGTCCACTTGCTGGCGCAGGCTCTTGATCCGCGACTCGGCTTTGCTGATGTCTTTGCGCATGTTTTCGGCGTAAGTACCGAATTCGTCGCTCTGCTTTTTCTCAACATCCAGCTCGTTGGTCAGGGTCGAAATCGCTTCGGCCACTTCCAGTGCCAGGTCTTCACGGCCAGCGTTCAGCGCCGAGACGGCTTTGGCCTCCAGATCCTTGATCTTGGCGTCGTACTCGCTTACGCGGTCGGCGGCCAGTTTGTGTTTAGCCATGATGGTGACCAGTTCGCGACGGGCGTTCGACAGCGCGCTGTCGGCATCGCGGATTTCCTGATCGAGGATGCGCAGGGCCTGTTGGTCCGCGATCGCTTCGCCGACTTCATTGGCGCCGCCGCGCAGTGCGGTGAACAACTTGCTCCAGATGGACTGAGTCATTGGATATTCCCTGTTGATTACTTGAAGAAGTGTTCGAAGGCTTCGCTCGCGCGCTGCACGTTGTCGACCAGGGTTTTCACCTCGGTAACAACGTTGGTCAGGCTCGAGTCGGCGCTGAGGGCGCCAAACATGTTGTAAACGGTCTGCCCGTTCGGCATCGACTCGATCCCGATCGACGACAGCGGGAACATTTCCCGGCTGCGCAACACGGCATCGTTGAAGGCGCGCACGTCGCTGATCGAATCGATGTCCACCAGCACGGTGTCGACGATGATCTGCTGGCCGGCCAGGGCGATGTGAATCGGCAGACCGCCGAATTCGTTCATTTCCAGCTTGATGCTGGGTTCGGAGCTCTGGATCAGCGACAGCGTGATTTCTTGCGAAGCCACCTCGTCGAGGGCCTTGAGGGCGTTGAAGAGGCTATCGATGGTCCAGTTGTTGCCTGCGCTCATGTAATTCTCCGACATGAAAGAGCCAGCCAGAATCGGTTGGCGTAGCTGTTGCTCCATTTGCTTGAGCAAGCTTCGGTTTTCGGGAAGCACCCAAGTTTCGTGTTTCACATAACCCGCTGCGGCCAGGCCTGCGCGCATCTGCTTCATATAGAAACTCGAAGGTTTTTTCGCAGACGGTTTCGCGCGCTCCCCCTTGGGACTCTCTGATTTCGCGGTGGGGGAACGGCTTTTCATGGCAATGGCTCGGTTATGGACATCTCACGCGTGAGCCACACTACAACCAATTCAAAGTGCCATCAATGGCTCACGCGTGAGATTTTTATGACAGACGAAAAAAGGCCCGCTACGAGGCGGGCACAGGTTTTTCGCAGAATGACTCAATGTTTGGCAGCGAGGTATTCGTCAGTAGATACCACGCTGGCGTAGGCGAAACCGAGCGCCGACATGAACGCGGCATGGACGTGTGCCGCCGGCACCGTCAGACCATTGAACGCCAGGTCACGGCTGGCGCAGGCGTCATGAATCACCGTGACGGCGTAACCCAGATCCGCCGCCGCACGGGTAATACCGTCAACGCACATGTGGCTCATGCTGCCGACCACCACCAGTTCCTTGATGCCTTGTTCGTCGAGGATCGCCTGCAGTTCGGTTTCGCGGAACGAGTTGACGAAGTGTTTGAGTACCACCGGCTCATCGGCGCGGTTGAGCACTTTCGGATGCAGCTTGGCGCCGTCCGAGCCCGGGGTGAAAAACGGCGCGTCGGCTGAGGTGAATTCGTGGCGAATGTGTATTACCGAATCGCCGGCCTCGCGGAACGCGGCGATCAGCCGGGCGGCGTTGTCGGCAGCGGCGTCGGCACCGGCCAGCGGCCACTTGCCTTGGGGGAAGTAGTCGTTCTGGATATCGACTACGATGAGCGCTTGCTTGGCCATGGGTGTGTCCTCGATGTGTTGGCTGGAAGTGGCTTCAGTATTGGCCCTGGCCAGCGCTTCGAGGATTGGCCGCACCGACAATAGACAGGGGAAAACTGACAATGGGCGCAGAAAGTGCCGCCATCGCTGAATTGGGTGTGCTGATCTATCCTGGCGCGCAAATGGCGGCGGTGCATGGTCTGACCGATCTGTTTGCGGTGGCCAACCGGATTGCCGCCGAACATCAGGCCGCGCAGTTGCCTGTGCTGCGGGTCAGTCACTGGCAGGTCGAAGGTGATCAGCCGCCAACGCGCACTTACGCCAGTCATGCGGGTGACGACAGCACTTTGCTGGCGGTACTGATTCCGCCATCGATCGGCGGGTTCTCGGCGGCGCAAGCGCCGGCCAGCCTGATGCAATGGTTACGGGATCAACATGCCCACGGTGCGACGCTGGGCGGGGTTTGCGTAGGCTCGGTGATGTTGGCTGAAAGCGGTCTGCTCGACGGCCGCAGCGCCACCACCCATTGGACCTCGGCCAAGGCCTTCGCCGAGCGTTACCCGAAGATCAAGCTCAAGGCTGATACCCCGATTGTCGACGACGGCGACTTGATCACCACGGCCGGATTGATGGCTTGGTCGGAACTGGGATTACGCCTGGTCGACAGGTTGCTCGGGCCGAGCATTGCCACCGGCACCGCGCGATTTCTGGTGATAGAGCACAGTGACAGCGCCAGTGAGTGCGGCAGTAATTTCGCGCCGATTCTCGGGCATGGCGATGCGGCGATTCTCAAGGTTCAGCATTGGCTGCAAAGCACCGGCGCGACGGATGTTTCGCTGACGGCGATGGCCGAGCGGGCAGGCCTGGAGGAGCGCACGTTTCTGCGCCGGTTCCGTGCGGCAACCGGGTTGAAACCGACCGAGTACTGCCAGCATCTGCGGGTGGGCAAGGCACGGGAAATGCTCGAATTCAGTAATGGCACGATTGATCACATTGCGTGGACGGTGGGTTATCAGGATCCGGGGGCGTTTCGCGCGATCTTCAAGAAGATTACCGGGCTGGCGCCGAGTGATTACCGGACGCGGTTTGGTGTGTCCCCAAACCCGAAGCCGACGAATATCTAATGTGGGAGCGAGCCTGCTCGCGAAAGCGGTGGATCTGCGAAACTGTTGTTCGCTGACACTATGCCTTCGCGAGCAGGCTCGCTCCCACATTGAACTCCACCGGGCCATAGATCGTGCAATTTGCCGGGGATCGGCGCGCGGTCGTGCAGATTGAAACAGGCGCGGTGCCAGTACGATTCTGGCAAGTTTCTGATTAGGCTAGGATTTTTGTGGAGCAGCCGTTGGCCTGATCTCTGCACCTCTCACCGCCACAGTCATCGAACCGATGGAAGGGGGACGCATGACCCCGACACCCAGCAGGAAAATCGTGGTTGCCCACTCGGTGCGCCCTGACGCGCCGCAGCACGAAGTGCAAACCAATAAAGCCTTGGCGCGCTGGCTGGCGCAGATTCTCGGATGCAAATTCGGCGGCAGGTACGATCCGGACAAACATCGCGGTCGTGAGCTGTATCTACTGCCGACGCAAACCATTGTCGGCACGGCCAGCGCTCAGCAACTCGGCATCAAAGGTCCGGAAGATCTGTGGGGCGGTTTCGTCGAGCACGACTTCATCTGCACCAAAGCCATCAGCCACGGCCTGCGCAGTCATCTGGCCCACGCGCCGCAGGGCTGGTCGCCATTGTTTTCCGAGCGCGTGCGCAACGTGGTGCTCGACGGCCTCAGCGTGTTTGCCTTGGAAGATGCACGACCCGCCGCCGAACATCTGCTGTACAGCGGCCCGATACGCATGAAGCCGGTTCACGCCTGCGCCGGTCGAGGCCAGGAAGTGATCAAGAGCCTCGATGCCTTCGACGAAATCCTGTCCCGACCCGACATTGCAAAGCAGTTCAGCGAAGGCGTGGTGCTGGAGCAGGACTTGAGCGACGTTGTCACCCACAGCGTCGGTCAGTCGTTCATCGGCGATAAAGTGCTGAGTTACTGCGGTGATCAATACTTGACCAAGGATGCTCACGGCGAAGACGTCTACGGTGGCTCGAACTTGCTGGTGGTGCAGGGTGGTTACGAGGAACTGCTGGCGCTGGAGTTGCCTGACGATGTGCGCCTGGCCATCGAGCAGGCACAGGTATTCGACAGTGCGGCGGATGAAGCCTATCCGCGTTTTTACGCTTCGCGGCGCAACTACGACATCGCCCAAGGTCTGGACAGCAACGGCAAAAACCGCAGCGGTGTGCTCGAACAATCGTGGCGCATGGGCGGTGCCAGCAGTGCTGAAGTTGCCGCGTTGCAAAGCTTCGTCAACGATCCGGGGATGCGCGCGATCCGTGTGTCTTCGGTAGAAACCTACATCGATCAGCCGTTGCCGGCGGATGCCATCGAGGTCTATCGCGGCCCGGCTGAGAACAGCGAATTTCTCCTCAAATACGTTACGGTCAAATCCTATGACGGCTAGAAGCGAAAGCATTCAAATCGACATTGATGATGAACAGATGAGCGGGACCTTTCTCAGTCCCAAATCGAAAGTGCCTGGCGTGTTGTTTGTCCACGGTTGGGGCGGTAGTCAGGAGCGTGATCTGGAGCGGGCCAAAGGCATCGCCGGTCTCGGGTGTGTGTGCCTGACGTTCGACTTGCGCGGACATACCGGCGGTACCGGGATCCCGCTGACCCGCGTGACTCGCGAAGATAACCTGCGTGATTTGCTCGCGGCGTACGATCGTCTGCTCGCGCATCCGGCGCTCGACACTTCGGCTATCGCCGTAGTCGGCACCAGTTATGGTGGGTATCTGGCGGCCATCCTTACCTCATTGCGCCCGGTACGCTGGCTGGCACTGCGCGTACCGGCGCTGTATCGCGACGAGCAATGGCACACACCCAAGCGCGATCTGGACAAGGCGGATTTGCGTGATTATCGAAGCACGCTGGTGCGCGCGGACACTAACCGCGCGCTGCATGCCTGTTCACAATTCACCGGGGATGTGTTGCTGGTGGAGTCGGAAACCGATGATTACGTGCCCCATGCGGCGATCATGAGTTACCGCGCGGCGTGTCAGCAGACCCATTCACTGACGCACAGGATTATCGATGGCGCCGATCATGCGTTGAGCGAACCGGTGTCGCAGCAGGCCTACACCTCGATTCTGGTGGACTGGATTACCGAGATGGTTGTGGGCGAGCGGTTGAGCATTATTCAATCAGCATGATTTTTTAGTGTTCTTTCGAACGCTATCGCGAGCAGGCTCACTCCTACATTTTGGAATGCGTTCACTTGTAGGAGTGAGCCTGCTCGCGATAGCGATTTCGAATTCAAAAACTAACTCAAGAGGGGTTTTTCTCGATCCGAAGCGCCTTGGCCTTGGCCTCAACCACCAGATACATCACCACCGTAATCAACAACGGCAACAGAAAATAAATCGCCCGATACGCCAGCAACCCCGCCACCAGACTGCCGCGCGAAGCCTCGTGTTGCAGCAGCGCCACAAACACCGCCTCCAGCACCCCAAGCCCCGCCGGAATGTGGGTGATGACCCCGGCAATCGCGCTGATCAGCAACACACCCAGCACCAACGGATAATCCAGTTTGCTCGGCAGCAACGTGAAGATCACCGCCGCCATCAGCGACCAGTTCAGCGCGCCCAGCAGCAATTGCAACACCGCCATGCGCAAGGAGGGCAGATTGATTTCCACCCCGCGAATCGACCATTCGCGACGCTTGGAAAACTGGCACGCCGCGAGATAGCCGGCGCTGATCAGTAATAACAAAACACCAATGCCTTGCAACGCATCACTGCTGACTTTCCAGCCCGGCGGCATGCGCACCAGTCCACTGCTGAACACCACGCCGGCAATGGTCATGTAGCCAAACCAGTTGGTCGCCAGGCTCAGCCCGAGAATCTTGGCGATGTTGCCTTTGCTCACCCCCAGTCGCGAATACAGGCGATAACGCATGGCAATGCCGCCGACCCAGGCACTGAGATTGAGGTTGAACGCATAGCTGATGATCCCCACCGGCAGGATCTGTTTCCAGGTCAGGTCCTGACGAATGTAGGTGCGGCCGATCAGGTCAAAACTGGCGTAGACCAGAAAACTCAGCAGGGTCAGGCCGGCGGCGATGATCAGCGTGCGCAGCTTGAAGTCGGCAAGGGTTTGCAGCACTTCGGCCCATTCGATACGCGTGGCGAACAGCGTCAGCAAGACGATCAGTGCGAGGAAAAACAGCAGGCTCAACGGGCGTTTCCAGCGACTCCATTTCGAGTGCGTCGCTGGTGCCGAATGACCGCTCGAATGCGCTTCGGAATGGCTCATGGCGTGTTTCCTCGAAATGGCTTGAGCCGTGGTTTGTGCGCCGGCAGCCAACCGGCCATCGCCGGAAAATGCCGCAAGAAATGGAACACCAGAAAACCCACGGTCATGTGCCAGATCCGACCACGCGGGGACTTGCTCGGGTCCATGGCTTTGCAGTGGTTCTGGCTGAGGTCTTCAAGACGCTCGAACAGATGCTGATTGAACGCGCGGTCGCGGATCAGCACGTTGGCTTCCAGGTTCAGCGACAGACTCAGCGGATCGAGATTGCTCGAGCCGACGGTGCTCCATTCTTCATCGACCAGCGCGACTTTGCCGTGCAGCGGGCGCTGGCAATATTCGTGGATCTGCACCCCGGCCTTGAGCAAGTAGTCGTAGGTCATGCGCGCCGCCAGTTTGGCCACCAGCATGTCCGGTTGCCCCTGCAGAATCAGGCGCACCTCGACTCCACGGCGTGCCGCATTGCGGATTTCCCGCAACAGGCGATAACCGGGGAAGAAGTAGGCGTTGGCGATCACGACCCGGCGTTTGGCGCGGCGCAGCACCTGCAGATACACGTCTTCGATGTCGGAGTTGTGCTGGTCGTTATCGCGGAATACCAGGCGTACTTGACCGTCGTGATCGTTGAACGCCATTTCCGCGCGGCGCTGGCGCCGGCGTTGCCACCAGAAGCGTGCGCGTCCGGGGCGACCGCTTTGCAGCAGGGCAAAGTGGTGGATGTCAGCGACCACCGGCCCCTGGACTTGCACCGAGTAATCCTGCTTGGCTTCGGGGCCAAAATCGGCCAGGTGATCGCCAGAAAAGTTGATCCCGCCAATAAACGCGACCAGGCCGTCGACCACCACGATCTTGCGGTGCAAGCGGCGGAACCAGTTGGTGCGAATGCCCAGGCGTTTCGGTGCTGGATCGAAAATTTGCAGATGCACGCCGGCCTCACTCAGCGCGGTGAGATAACCGGTGCTCAATTCGCCGCAACCGAAGCCGTCGAAGCTCACGGTGGTGCGCACACCGCGCCGGGCGGCGTCGATCAGAATCTCCTGCAACTCGGCGCCGACCTTGTCTTCGAAAACGATAAACGTCTCAAGGAGGATTTCACTCTTCGCCGCGCGCATCGCGTCGAACACTCGCGGGAAATACTCCTCGCCGTTCTCCAGCAACTCAACGCGATTGTTGCCCTGCCAGCTGTACTCGACATCAACATGGCCGGGCTCGCGTATCGGCGGGTTGATGGCGATCGGTTCCACGGCGGATTTCTCCAGCGGCGCACTGCTCATAGTTCGATCTCTACCGATAAAGGGACGTGGTCGGAAAGGTGCGACCAGGGCCGGTTCGCCAGGACTTTCGGCTGGCTGGCCTTGAGGTTGCGCACGTAAATACGATCAAGCCGAAGTGCTGGCAGGCGCGCGGGAAAGCTGCGCGCCGGTTTGCCCTGGTGCTCGGCGAATACTTCGCGCAGGCCGCAGGGTTTGAGCTGCGCATCGGCGCGCTGGCGCCAGTCGTTGAAATCGCCAGCGACGATCACTGGTGCGTCGTCGGGCAACTCCGCCAAGCGTTGCATGAGCAAGTCCAGCTGGGCGTTGCGATGACTCTCGCGCAGGCCCAGATGCACGCAGATCGCATGCACTTCGGTGCCGTCACCGGGCAGGCGCAGCACGCAATGCAGCAGGCCACGGTTCTCATGGCCGCTGATCGATACGTCGAGGTTGTCGTGGCGAATGATCTGGAATTTCGACAGCAGCGCGTTGCCGTGATCGCCCTCCGGGTACACCGCGTTGCGCCCATACGCGAACTGCGGCCAGAGGCTGTCGGCGAGGAATTCGTATTGCGGCATCGTCGGCCAATTGTTGTAGCGCTTGGGGTGCTGTTCGTGGGTGCCATGGACTTCCTGCAGAAACACCACGTCGGCGGCGACGCTGCGCACCGCTTCGCGCAACTCCGGCAGGATGAAACGCCGGTTGAGGGCGGTGAAACCCTTGTGGGTATTGACCGTCAGCACGGTGAACGTGCGTACCGATGGCGCGACTACCGAGCCTTCGTCTGTAAAACCGACCGGTTCCGGAATGCTCATGCCAACACTCCTTCGCCAGCGGGTTCGCCGGGGGTGGTGGCGAGGTCTTTATCCAGTTCGAAACGGTGCAGCAACTCGCGAGCGTCATACGGTGCGCGGACTTTGATGTCGTTATCGAAATAGCAGAATACCTCTCGGGATTTGCGTGCGCGTGGCTTCAAGCGTGGCGCGATCAGATGAGCATCTTTGGGTTGCTCGCCGTGGTGCCAGGCGTCGATGCGCTCGGCCCAGCGCTTGAGTGCCGGTGCGGTGTAGCCACTGGCATAAAGTTCTTCGGCGCCGTGCAGGCGCAGGTAGACAAAGTCGCTGGTGAGGTCTTCGCGGTACGGCCATTTATCGGCAGTGTCGGCGATCACCAGTGCGGTGTTGTGGCGTTTCAACAAGCGCACAAAGTCGGGATCAAGGAAGCTATCGTTGCGGATTTCCACGGCATGGCGCAGTGGCTTTTTGCGCCAGGCTTTCATGCTGGCGTGGCCATGCAGGTGGGAGTCGTGTTGATGGGCGAGGGTGGCGGCGGCTTCGGTATCGTGGGGCAGGAGCGCGAGGAAATGTTCAAAGCGCTCAGGCTCGAATTTGAAGTTCGGCGGGAACTGCCAAAGGATCGGTCCGAGCTTTTCCTTGAGCTCCAGCACCCCCGAGGCGAAGAAATTGGCCAGAGGCTTTTCGATCTCGCGCAAGCGGCGGATGTGGGTGATGAAGCGCGGCGCCTTGACGCTGAAAACGAAGTCGTCCGGCGTTTCGGCGTACCACTGCGAATAGCGTTCGGGCCGTTGCAGGGCGTAGAACGATCCATTGATTTCGATGCTGTTGACCGCCCGCGAAGCGAACTGCAATTCGCGTTTCTGCGCCAGTCCCTTGGGGTAGAAGTCCCCGCGCCACGGTGCGTAGCGCCAGCCGGAAATACCGATGTGGATCGTTGCCATGCCGCCCTCCCGTTGAAAGCCCTCGTGTTGCCGCTGTCTTTTGATGACTGCGGGCGGTTCGGGAAAGTTTCGACGGTGTTACGGACGGTCACGTCCAAGGCGAAGATCAAAAGCGTTCCCCCTCACCCCAACCCTCTCCCCCAGAGGGGGCGAGGGGGAAGGGAGCTGATCTTCAGGGTTCTCAGGATTTGAGTTCGCCTCACAAGGGGTAAGGGAGCTGGTCTTTATGGTTTCCAGAACTTGAATTCGACTCCGGACTTTCAGGTCGATGTAATTCTTGTATTCAACTCGGTCGGCTCCCTCTCCCTATGGGCGGTCCGACGTTTCGGGAGGGCTGGGGTGAGGGTGCTCTTGAACTTGCTGTGCAATTACCGATCAGTTCCTTACAGGTTCAGCCAAGGGAGATCGGAGTTTTGGGCAAGTTCAGGATCGCCATTCTGCTGGGAGCACTGTTGTTTCTCGGCGCCAGTGAAATCGACGCCGCCGCGTTGCCGGGCATCCCGGCCGCCGCCGAAGAGCCGGCCAAACCCGAGCCAATAGTGCAGGGCGGTCTGCTCGGTGCGATCAGTTCGAGCATCGATGATGTGCAGGACAAACTCGATCTCAACGAACACCTGGTCGACGCCTGGCGCCTGCGCGCCGATCGCGCCGCCGATGAAGTCGACAAACTGGTCAACCAACCCTCGAACCGCTCGGGCTGGAGCGTCGCCGGGGACTTCCTCACGCTGTCGGGCGTCTGGCTTGGCAGTTTCGCGTTGTTGACCGTGCTCGGCAGTTTGATGGCCAAGCGTCTGCGCGAGGGCCGCTGGTTGCACACCCGCCAGCGCAGTCAGGATCTGATTGGTTACTTGCTGCCGTACACCGTGCCGGCGCTGATCTGCCTGCCGCTGACGCTGTACGTCAGCCATTTTCTGCAAGCTTCGGTCGGACGCGCGTTGGCGCTGTGTCTGGCCTACGCCACCAGCAGCGGCATCTTTTCCACCTCGATGTTGTTGTGCGTGGTGGTGATGTTCAACGTCGGTCATAAACGTCCGGCGGCGCTGATCATCCGCAACTACTGTCCACGACCGCTGTTCCTGATCGGTTTCCTCGCGGCTCTCAGCGACGCGCTGACCAGCCCGCAGATCGCCCGACAACTGGGCGGCAATATTACCAGCAGCGTCGCGGTGTTCACCGGGCTGATCGCCTCGATCATTTTCGGCTTGCTGGTGATTCGACTGCGCCGCCCGGTGGCGCATTTGATCCGCAATCGTTCGCTGAGCCAGCGCCTGAAACAACCGTCGTTGCAGGAGTCGCTGCGGATTTTCTCGGGGCTGTGGTACTGGCCAATCGTGCTGATGGTGCTGGTCTCGGCGGTCAATCTGATCGGCATCGGCGAGGACAATCAGAAAGCCCTGCGTTGCGCGTTGTTCACCACGGTTTTGTTAATCGGCACGGTATTCCTCAGCACGATCCTGCAGCACTTGTTCAAGTCACGAAAAGCCGAAGCGATCCAGCGCAGCAGCGCCTACAAGGAACGTTTTCTCAGCCTCTTGCATGCCTTGCTGCGGATCGTCATCGCTATCGCCTTCATCGATATTCTCGGGCGGATCTGGGGCGTTTCGTTGCTCGATTTCGCTCAGAGCAGCACGGTTGGACGAGCCATCAGTAACGCGCTGAGCAGCATTGGCCTGATCTTCCTGGTCACGTGGTTGCTGTGGGTGGTGCTCGACACAGCTATTCAGGAAGCGCTGAAACCGCCACTCAGCAAACGCGCGGCGCGCCAGCCGAGTACGCGAGTGAAAACCATCCTGCCGCTGCTGCGCAACGCGATCAAAATCATCCTCGTGGTGATCTGCGCAATCACCACTATGGCCAATCTGGGGATCAACGTTGCACCACTGCTGGCCGGTGCCGGAGTGGTCGGTCTGGCCATCGGTTTCGGTTCGCAGCAACTGGTGCAGGACGTGATCACCGGGCTGTTCATCATCATTGAAGACACCCTGTCGATTGGCGATTGGGTGGTGCTCGATTCGGGCCATGCCGGCACCGTCGAAGGGCTGACCATTCGCACCCTGCGTCTGCGTGACGGCAAGGGCTTTGTGCACTCGGTGCCGTTCGGCCAGATCAAAGCGGTGACCAATCAATCGCGGCAGTTTGCCTTTGCGTTTTTCTCGGTGCAGTTCACTTACGACACGGATGTGGATAAAGCCATCGAGCTGATTCGCGAAACCGGCGATTCGATCCGCGAAGACCCGTTCCTCAAGTACAACCTGCAAGGGCCGCTGGATGTGTTTGGTGTCGACAAGATGGATTTGAACGGCGTGGTGCTGACGGCGCAGTTCCGCACGGTATCCGGTGGGCAGTATGCGGTGAGCCGGGCGTTCAATCAGCGCTTGAAGAAGCTTGTGGATAACAGCCCGGTGGTGCATTTCGCGCAGACTTATCCACAGCAGGTTTTGTTGCCGAAGCGGCAGCAGGAAGGGGCGGTGGTGGTGAGCGAGGTGCCGCAGGAATCGCGGACTTAACGCAAGATTATGTGGGGCAGTGCCGGCCTCTTCGCGAGCAAGCTCGCTCCCACAGGGGAATGCGGTCACAATGTGGGAGCGAGCTTGCTCGCGAAGACGTCAGCCCAAACACCCTTAATGCCGGATCAATTTGCCGCGCACCTGCTCCATATCGATCTGATCCAGCTCCAGCCAAAACTGCTGCTTTCCGGCAATCTCCGCCGCCGCTGGAATCCCATCCCGATAGACCAACCGATTACTCACCAGCGCCGGCACTTTCGTCCCTGGCAACAACGTCCCGGCCAGGTTCAATGGATCGACCCCGCACACCGCGACCAGACTGCCGTCATGCGGTCGCCGACGTACTTCGCGCAATAATGGAATCGCCTCGGGCAAGGCAAACTGTTCCCCCGCCAAACCACTGACAAACCGCCCGCCGCGAATCTCGCCGCGCGCTTCCAGCCGATGAAACGTGCGCAGCAATTCGCGCCAGCTCGGCAGCCAGTCCGCCTCACGCTCCAGCAAGCGCCAGAACACCACGCCATAACGGCGCAACAATGTCATCGCGACATGTTCCAGGGTTTCGCTGTTATCCACAGCCGTTCCGCGCCGCAGCAACGCCCAGCGCCCGGCATCATCCATCCCACCGATAAACGCCCCGCGCCCACGCCGACTGCTGCGCTGCTGGCGCTTGCTCGCCGGGGTGATCAGCGCGCGTAGGCCGGCGAAGCTGTCGGCGTTCACCAGGCCGGCGCCGACCAGTTCCTGCAAGGCGATTTCCAGCTCGGTGCGCAACAGGTGCGCTTCATGAATCAGCTCATCGAAAAATAGCGCGCCGTGCTGGCTCAAGGCTTCAAAGACCTTCTGGGTTTTCGGCGAAAGTTCGCTCACCGGCGTCTGTTCGGCCAGCGCACTCCACAGGCCGACCTGACTGCGCGGCAGCAGCACGATAGGCGTGCTGCGCAACGCCGTACCGCTGATTTTTTGCCGGGCACTGAGGCGCGTCCACACCAGTTTGCCGTTGCGGCACAGCTCATCCAGCCAACTTGGCGAATAGTCTTTTAATCGCGCCGGGAGGATATCGCTGTCCCACGCCGAAGCCGCCGCCGCGTAGCCTTCGAACTGGCCGATAATCGCCGGCAACACGGCTCTACCCTGACCGCGAGTAGAAGGCGAGAGATGCTGCCAGTCGAACAGAAACCGCATGAAATCCTGCAGCGCTACCGGTTCGATTTCCCGGCGCAGGCGCTTGACCGTGTAGCGATGAATGCGCGCGAGCAGATGCCGTTCGCACCATTCTTCTACTTCCAATCCCGGCGTGAATTGGCCGCGCAGCACGTAACCTTCGCGCTCCAGTTGGGCGAAGGCTTGATGGACTTCAGTGGCCTGCAACGCGAGCGGTTCGGCAATCGCGGATAATGGCAGCGGTCCGAAGGCACCGAGGCGCGCGCGGATCACTTCGACCAGCGCTTCATCGAACGTCCACGCCTCATCGAATCCCGGCAACGCCTCCAGTTCGGCTTGCAATTTGGCCTGTGGATAAAGCGCTTGCAGACACGTTAGGCGTTCGCGGGCCAGCCACAAGCCATGCTCGGCATCGATCTGTAGACGGCAGGCGCGACCACTGCTGGCCAGATTTTCCAGCCATGCACGCCAGCCTTCGTTCGTTTGCACTTCCTCATCGCTGATGCACGCCAGGCTCATCAGCGCCTCATGCATTTCATCCACAGCGTTCGGCGTCGGCCAGGCTTCTGCGCGCACAGCGTTTATGGCGTCCGCATCCAGCGCGCCGAGATCATCGGTCGATTGCGGATCGCTCCAGCGCCGGTTGATCACTGCTTGGGTGCGACGTTCTTCCAGCGGTGCATCGTCGAGAAAGGTGTACGGCCGCGCACTGAGAATTTCTGCGGCGAGCGGCGAGGGCGCCGGCAAGTCGCGGCTGATCAAGCGCACGTCGCCACGCTCCATGCGCCGTAGCAGATTGAGCCAGCCCTCGCTGTCCATCGCCTCGTGCAGGCAATCGTCGAGGGTTTGCTCAATCAGGGGATGTTCGGGAATCTCGCGCTCGCCAGCAAGGTTTTCCAGGCAGGCGATCTGATCGGGAAACACGCTGGCAATCAGGTCTTCGCTTTTCATCCGCTGCAACTGCGGCGCAACTTTGCGCCCGCCGGTAAAGCGCGGCAATGCCAGTGCCACACCGGCATTCCAGCGCCAGCGCACGCCGAACAGCGGCGCATCGAGTACGGCTTGAATAAGGATGTGCTCGGCGCTGTTGCTGTGCAGGTAACGCCAGACGTCATCGAGTTCAAAGCTGTGGCTGGTGGACAGCGACAGGACGATCGCGTCTTCGCTGGCGGCGGCCTGCAATTCGAAGTTGAAGGTGCGGCAGAAACGCTTGCGCAGGGCCAGGCCCCAGGCGCGGTTGATGCGGCTGCCGAACGGCGAGTGAATGATCAGTTGGGTGCCACCGGATTCGTCGAAAAAGCGCTCCATCAGCAGCGTGTCTTGCGAGGGCAGGGCGCCGAGGGTCTGCCGGGCGCGGGCGAGGTATTCGACCAATTGTTCGGCGCTGGCGCGGTTGAGGCCGAGGGTCTGAGTCAGCCAGTCGAGTGCCGGTTGCAGATTGCCGGGGCTGGCGCTGAGCAGTTCATCGAGCTGTGCTTGCAGACGTGCGACAGCCGATGACAATTCATCGCTGCGCCCCGGCGCTTCGCCGAGCCAGAACGGAATGGTCGGCGGCTGGCCGTGGGCATCCTCAACGCGGACCTTGCCGGTTTCCACGCGCAGGATGCGATAGGAGGTGTTGCCGAGCTGGAACACGTCGCCGGCAATACTTTCCACTGCGAAGTCTTCGTTGACGCTGCCGATGTTCAGGCCTTGCGGCTCGAGCATGACGCTGTAGTCGGCGTTATCGGGAATGGTGCCGCCGCTGGTCACGGCGGTCAGTTGTGAACCGCGACGGCCACGCAAGGTGCGGCTGACGGCGTCGCGGTGCAGGTAGGCGCTGCGGATGCCCTGGCGACCGTTGTAGCCTTCGGCGAGCATGCTCAGCAGGGCCTGATAGTGTCTTTCGTCGAGATCGCGGTAGGGCGAGGCGCGGCGGAACATCGCCAGCAAGGCGTCCTCCGGCCATTCCTGACAACTGACTTCGGCGATGATCTGCTGCGCCAAAACATCCAGCGGCGCGACCGGGATGTGCAGGGTGTCGAGTTCGCCTCGGCGCACGCAGTCGAGCAGGGCGGTGCATTCGATCAAGTCGTCGCGGGTGGTGGCGAACAAACGGCCCTTGGGTGTGCCGCCCACCTGGTGCCCGGAGCGGCCAACACGTTGCAGAAAACCGGCGATAGAGCGCGGTGAGGCAATCTGGCAGACCAGATCGACTTCGCCGATATCGATGCCCAGTTCCAGCGAGGCGGTGGCGATCAACACCTCTAGCTCGCCGCGTTTGAGCCGTTGTTCGGCGTCGAGGCGAAACTCCTTGGCCAGGCTGCCGTGGTGCGCGGCTACGGCGTGTTTGCCCAGGCGTTCGCTGAGGTGCCGGCTCAGGCGTTCGGCCAGGCGCCGGGTGTTGACGAAAATCAGCGTGGTGCGGTGCTCGCGCGCAAGTTCGGCGAGGCGGTCGTAGACCCGTTCCCAGACATCGTTGGCCATCACTCCCGACAACGGCACGGGCGGCACTTCGATGCCCAGATCCCGTGGCCGCGCATGGCCGATGTCGATGATTTCGCAGGGGCGCTCATGGCCGACGAGAAATTGCGCCACGGCTTCCACCGGTTTCTGCGTGGCCGAAAGGCCGATGCGGGTCAGCGGTTCGCCGCACAGCGCCTGCAGTCGCTCAAGACTGAGGGCCAGATGACTGCCGCGTTTGCCTGCGGCTATCGCGTGGATTTCATCGATGATCACCGTGCGCGTGGTGCCGAGCATTTTTCGTCCCGATTCCGAACCGAGCAGCACGTAGAGCGATTCCGGGGTGGTCACCAGAATGTGCGGCGCGGTCTTGCGCATGGCCGCGCGTTCTTTTTGCGGGGTGTCACCAGTGCGCACGGCGGTGGTGATTGCCAGCCCAGGCAGACTCATCTGCCGCAGGTGTTCGGTGATCCCCGCCAATGGGTTTTGCAGGTTGATGCGAATGTCGTTGGAAAGCGCCTTCAGTGGCGAGACGTAGACCACCAGGGTTTCGTCGGGCAGGCCGTCGGGATCTTCAAGGCCTCGGTGGACGAGGTCGTCGAGCACGGCCAGAAACGCAGTGAGGGTTTTGCCGGAGCCGGTGGGCGCAGCGATCAGCGTCGAACGGCGCTGGCGGATCAACGGCCATGCGCGGGCCTGGGCGGCGGTGACCGTCGCGAATGTGTTGCTGAACCAGGCACTGACGGCGGGGTGAAAGCCTGCCAGGGCCGCGTCCGTGGGGATGGGCAGACTCATGGCTTAAGTTATGCGGGCGCGGGTGTGAAGATGCAAGTACCGCTGGGATCTTCAGCGTCTGGCCGGACCTCTTCGCGAGCAAGCTCGCTCCCACAGTGGATTTGTGTGCGCCGTAAATCCCTTGTGGGAGCGAGCTTGCTCGCGAAGGGGCCAGTGGCCACGACACAAATCCCGGCGATCTACACTTTACGGATGACGGTTGCGCACTAAACCCGCAAAATGCAACGATTCCGGCAATTATCGACGACGGTTTCACAAGAGCCGTCGCTAAAGCCATCGTTCCAATCAGACTGGGCCTGCTGACTCTATGCGAATGCGCCTTATGTTACTGGGCGGCGGAAATGCCCTTGGGCAGGCGCTGATTCGCCTCGGTGCAGAGGAAGACATCGGTTTCCTCGCCCCCCGCCCGCCCGAAAACGGCTGGGATGCCGCGAGCCTGACCCAATTGCTCGACGACACCCGTCCCGATGCATTGATCAATCTCGCCTACTATTTCGACTGGTTCCAGGCCGAAACCGTCAGCGAAAGCCGCATGGCCGGGCAGGAACGTGCGATCGAACGTCTGGCCGAACTGTGCCAGCACCACAACATCGTCCTCGTCCAGCCTTCCAGTTATCGGGTGTTCGACGGTTCGCGTGCCACGGCGTACAGCGAAAAAGACGAACCGGTGCCACTGGGTTTGCGCGGTCAGGCGTTGTGGCGAATTGAACAAAGTGTGCGCGCCACTTGCCCGCAACACGTTTTGCTACGATTTGGCTGGTTGCTCGATGACAGCCCGGACGGCACTCTGGGGCGCTTCCTCGCCCGCGCCGAACAACCGGAAGAGTTGCTGCTGGCCGATGACCGCCGTGGCAATCCGACCCCGGTCGACGATGCCGCGCGAGTGATCATTTCGGTGCTCAAACAACTCGATTGCGCCGCGCCGCTGTGGGGCACTTACCACTACGCCGGCCACGAAGCGACCACACCGCTGGCGCTGGGCCAGGCGATTCTGACCGAAGCGCGCAGCCTGCACGCCCTAGCGATCGAAGCACCAACCGCCCAGGCTCACGCCGCGCGACCGGACGCTGCCGAAGAGCCGCAACACGCGGTGCTGGCCTGCAAGAAAATTCTGCACACTTTCGGGATCAAACCGCGCGCCTGGCGCGCCGCACTCCCGGGCTTACTGGATAGGTTCTACCGTCATGGCTGAAGGGACTGTTTTAATCACCGGCGGAGCCGGATTCATTGGCTCGCACCTGACCGACGCCTTGCTTGCCAAGGGGCATTCGGTGCGCATTCTCGACGATCTGTCGACCGGCAAGCGCAGCAACCTGCCGCTGGATAATCCGCAGGTTGAGCTGATTGTCGGCGATGTCGCCGATGCGACGCTGGTGGCCAGAGCCATGCAAGGCTGCAGCGCAGTCGCTCACCTGGCGGCCGTGGCGTCGGTGCAGGCCTCGGTGGACGATCCGGTGAAAACTCACCAGAGCAACTTCATCGGCACGCTGAATGTCTGCGAAGCCATGCGTCTGGCCGGGGTCAAGCGCGTGTTGTACGCCTCCAGCGCGGCGGTGTACGGCAACAATGGCGAGGGCGAGTCGATTGATGAA
Organism: Pseudomonas sp. 29; assembly: GCF_002754355.1. Classification (NCBI taxonomy): domain Bacteria; kingdom Pseudomonadati; phylum Pseudomonadota; class Gammaproteobacteria; order Pseudomonadales; family Pseudomonadaceae; genus Pseudomonas; species Pseudomonas sp. 29. The sequence goes on along the minus strand of NZ_PEEY01000001.1, from coordinate 2,130,305 downwards.
GAGACGCCCAAAGCCCCATTGACGCCTTACGCTTCGGACAAGCTGGCGGGCGAACATTATTTCGATTTCTATCGCCGCCAGCATGGCCTGGAGCCGGTGATTTTCCGCTTCTTCAATATCTTCGGCCCACGTCAGGATCCGTCCTCGCCGTACTCCGGGGTGATCAGCATCTTCAGTGAGCGCGCACAGAAAGGCTTGCCGATTACCGTGTTCGGCGATGGTGAGCAGACGCGTGATTTCCTCTATGTCGAAGATCTGGTTGATTTGCTGGTACAGGGCATCGAAAAACCTGAGGTGGAAGTCGGTGCGGTGAATGTTGGATGGAATCAGGCGATGAGCCTCAAGCAAATGCTTGAAGCCCTGCAAGCGGTGGTCGGTGAGCTGCCGCCGATCAGCTATGGCCCGGCGCGTTCCGGTGATATCCGTCATTCCCGGGCGAATAACGCTCGTCTGCTGGAACGCTTCAAGCTGCCGCAGCAGACGCCGATGAGCGTGGGGTTGGCGCGGTTGTTGGGACGAGCCTGAAAAGAGCCCCTCATCGGAACGCCGCCCGCCTAACCCTCTCCCAGAGGGAGAGGGGACTGACCGTAGCGTTTGTGAGAAATGCGCCGACGTGAAATACCGAGTCGAACTTGGATTTGAAAAGCACCCAAATCGGCTCCCTTTCCCCCTCTCCCTGAGGGAGAGGGCTGGGGTGAGGGGGGAGACTCAAACTCACCACGCATGCCAGGCAGACATGAAAAAGGCGCCCTTTGACAGGCGCCTTTTTCACGGCCGGAATATGTCGCTACTCCTGTGGCAAGGGGATGTTATCCCCCGATCAACTGCGTACGGTCGCCGTCAGTTCTATGCCTGCTCACCACCAAGCCTCATTCACCACCACGTGAACGTTCGGTCAATCGACTTAGAACTTATAGCCCAAACCGACCATGTAGATGAACGGATCCACATCCACATTCACCCGTGCGCGAGTGCCCGGCGCAACGGCGTTGTTTTCGACGGTGGCGCGGGTGTCGATGTCGATGTAACGCACTTGGGCGTTGAGCATGATGTTGTCGGTCAGCATGTAGTCGGCACCGACCTGCCAGGCCAGACCCCAGGAGTTTTTCGCCTTGAAGTTGCTGAAACCGTTAGCACTGGCTTCGCTGCCGACGTGTTCGTCATAGATCCAGGTGTAGTTGATACCGCCACCGACATACGGCTGGAACGGCGACTTCGAATCCAGCGGGTAGTAGACGACGCTGAGGGTCGGCGGCAGGTGTTTCAGGGTGCCGAGCTTGCCGTTGGCCGCTGGCAGGGCAGTACCCTTGAGTTTGACGTCATGCTCGAACGGCGTGGCCGCGAGCAACTCGAGGCCGACGTGATCGGTAAGCATGTAAGCGAAGTTCAGACCCAATTGAGTGTCGCTGCTCATGGTCGCTTTGCCGCCCAGATTGGTGCCGCTCAACGGACCCTGATCGACCTTGACGCTGGAGCTGTCGGCTTTCGGGTTGACGGTGATCGCACCGGCGCGGATGAGGATGTCACCGGCTTCGTGGGCGTGGGCGAGCGGGGCTGCGAGCGCGAGGGCAAACAGCGAAGCGCTGAGCAAGGACTTGTTCATGGGGGCTCCGAAAGGACGTTAAAAATGTTCGATGTCCTATGGTACGAAGCCAACTGATACGGTCTTTTGACTCAGCTCAATGAAACAGTGAAGGGGCGGGTTTCCGTGGAAACTTTGAAGGCCCCTTCGCGAGCAAGCTCGCTCCCACATTGATCGAGTCGACCACAAAATTTATGGTCACCACCGAAACCTGTGGGAGCGAGCTTGCTCGCCAAGGGGTCATTACAACAGCACAAAATTACCGGGAATTACTCCGGCAGTTCATACACATAAATCTTGTCCGCATCCATCTGATACCCGGCATCCGCCAGTTCGCTGCTCGACGCCTTGACCTGCAACGGTCCCTCGACCCAGTACGGCTGATACAGCTCATCAAGCTTCACGCCCAACTCGCTTTTCACATGCACAATCTGGTTCGACGGCGGTGGCGGCACGTGGATGCAGGCGCCGAAATACGGCACCAGCAAAAAGTCCGTGGTGCGTCCTTCTTCATTGACTTCCAGCGGCACGATATAACCCGGCAAACGAATGTTCTGACCGTCGAGGGACTTCACCACCGGCGCGTTCGGCAGGTCCTGCTTGGCCGCTGGCGCGGACTCGGCGGACAGCGCATCACTCATCTTCGACATGTCGTGCAGCGGGGTCATGTTCGGCACTTCCGGCGCGGCGTCCGGTGGAATCATTTCCGACCACGTCAGGTCTTTCGGCGCCGCTGCCCACACGGGCAGGGCGATCAACAACAGCAGCGCGAGTGCAGCGCGGGGCATGGTGAACATCCTCATAAACGGATCGACAGGCCATCGGCCAAGGATTGGCGATAAGCGCGCCAGGCCGGCACGCTGCCCATCAGCAGCGCGGCCGCCAGAATGCCACCGAGCAGCGTCCATTCATACTCGCTCGGCCACGCCAGCGGCAGATACAAACCGTAATTGGCCTGTACATAACCCTGCGCGGCGGCGATGCCGATGTACAACAACGCCACCCCGGCAATCACCCCGGTCAGCGCCAGTGCAAACGCCTCGAGCACCAGCAGACTCGCGATATGCCAAGGGCGCGCACCGACCGAACGAAGGATCGCCATCTCGCGACGCCGTTCGTTAAGGCTGGTGAGAATCGCCGTGAGCATGCCGATCAACCCGGTCAACACCACAAACAACGAGACCACGAACAGCGCTTTTTCAGCGGTGCTCATCAGGCTCCACAACTCCTGCAAGGCTACACCCGGCAGAATCGCCAGCATCGGCTCGCCACGGAATTCGTTGATCTCGCGTTGCAGGGCGAAGGTGGAAATCTTGCTGTTGAGGCCGAGCATGAATGCGGTGATCGCTTGCGGCGTCAGGTCCATGTTGCGCGCCTGATCCGCTGTGATCCGCCCATTGCCACGCGCCGGAACACCGTTGTGCCAGTCGATGTGAATCGCCTCCATGCCGCCGAGGCTGATGTGCAATGTGCGATCGACCGGGGTGCCGGTGCGCTTGAGAATGCCGACCACGGTGAACGGTTTGTCGTCGTGCTTGACCAGACTGATCGCGGCCACGCCGTGGGCCAGCACCAGTTTGTCACCGAGCTTGTAATGCAGCGCATCGGCCACTTCCGCACCGAGCACCACTTCAAAAGGATCGGTGGCAAACGCACGACCGTCCGCCAGTTGCAGATGCTGCTGGCGACCGTACTGGTAATGCTCGAAGTAGGCTTCGGTAGTGCCCATCACCCGGTAGCCACGATGGGAGTCGCCGAGGGACATCGGGATCGCCCACTTCACTTTCGGGTTGCTGGCGAAGTGTTCGAAGCTGTCCCAGCGGATGTTGTTGGTGGCGTTGCCGATGCGGAACACCGAGTACAGCAACAGGTTCACCGAGCCGGAACGGGCACCAACGATGAGGTCGGTGCCGCTGATAGTACTGGCGAAACTGGCTTTGGCCTCGGTGCGCACCCGCTCAACGGCGAGCAACAGACACACCGAGAGGGCGATGGCAAAAGCCGTGAGCAAAGCGGTGAAGCGGCGGTTGGCCAGGCTGGCCATGGCCAGACGAAACAGATACATCTCAGACCTCGGCAGACGTGGCGGCGCGATTGAGTTCGGCCAGGGACAGGTGACGGTCGAACAGCGGCGCCAGGCTCTGGTCGTGGCTGACGAACAGCAGACTCGATCCGGCCTCGCGGCATTCGGCGAACAGCAGGCGGATGAAGTTTTCCCGGGCGTCGTAATCCAGCGCCGAGGTCGGTTCGTCGGCGATCACCAGCTCAGGCTGACCGATCAAGGCACGCGCGGCAGCGACCCGCTGCTGTTGGCCGATCGACAGCGAATCGGCGCGACGGCTGAGGATGCTTTCATCCTTTAAACCGAGGTGGGCGAGCAGGGTGGCGGCGGCTTGATCGACGCTGCCGTGGCGCTGTTTCGCCCGTTGCGCGCGCAGCTTGGAAAAGTGACACGGCAGCTCGACGTTTTCGCGTACCGAGAGAAACGGCAGCAGGTTGAATTGCTGGAAGATGTAGCCGGTGTGGTCGACACGGAAGGTATCGCGAGCGCCGGCGGAGAGTTCGGTGAGTTCCTGGCCGAGCAGGCGAATGCTGCCGCGACCGGGTTTCTGCACGCCGCCGAGCAGACCGAGCAGGGTGGTCTTGCCGCTGCCGCTGGGGCCTTTGAGGAACAGGGTTTCGCCGGCCTCCAGACGAAACGCCGGAATGTCCAGCAGCGGCGGATGACCGGGCCAGTTGAAGCCCAGGTCGGACAGTTCGATGAGTGCTTGGGTCATTTGAAACCGGATATGGAGTTGAGTGGCCCCTTTGTAGGAGTGAGCCTGCTCGCGATAGCGGTGTACCAGTCAGCACTGAATCAACTGACAGTCTGCTATCGCGAGCAGGCTCACTCCTACAAGGAATCTTCACAGATTTCAGAATTTCAGGGCAGCAGCCTTGGCCGTCACTTCGGTACCTTGCTGGCCGCTGGCGCTGATCAGTTGTACCTGAATTTTCTGCGTCGCCGGGAAGGTATTGAAGACATTAGTCAGGTCCAGCGTCTTCAACGCACCCGGTGTGGCGCAGTTGAATTGGTAATGCGCGTGGATTTCGCTGTGGTCGTGGTGATGCTCGTGACCGTCCTTGTCCGCTTCATCGTCGTCATGGTCATCGGCATCCGGCTTGTCGCCGAACAACGGACTTTCCAGTTCCTGACTGACCACTTTGCAACCGGCAGCAGTGGGCAGGCTGAACAGGGTCAGCGGCTTTTCCAGTTGCGCACGGGCGGCAGCGACTTTGGCCTTGTCGGCGTCCGTGGTCGCAACGTGTTCGAAACCAACGAGGTTCATCGCCGGGCTTTCCAGCTCCAGCTCAAGGGTCTGGCCATCGAGCGCGGCATTCAGACGGCCAACACCATGTTCATGCGCACCGAGGCTGCCGTGTTCATGGTCGTGATCGTGCTCATCGGCAGCATGGGCGATGGCCAGCGGCAACAGGGCAAACGGCAAAGCGAGCAGCAGACGACGCATGACGGTCTCCGGGAAGTAAAGTGAAGAGTTTGTTATGTAATCTTATAACGAAAGTGCGCAGAGTTTGCCCGTGCGCTTGGCGTTGCACAAGTCCCGTGGGAGCATGCACGTCAGAAAAGTGCGGGAGCGAACTCAATGTTGCGGATACGCGGAACCGTCGGCGATGTGCCGGTGGATTTGACGGTGGAGCTGGATGACGGCGATTGGGCGAAGCTCGGTTCGGCACTGAATGGGCAGGCGCCGGTTGCTCAATCTGAGGCGGTCGCGTCCGCCCCGGCGGCGAAACCGCTGAATCAGGACGATGCCTTGTGGCAGTTGGCCAAGGATCTGTTGCGCAAGGCCGGGCAGCTCAGCGGTCCGGATCTGCTTGATCAACTGGAAGGGCTGACCGGCAGCGCGGTGGCGGGCAAACGCTTGTTGGTGCGCCTGCGCCACAGTGCGGACGTGAAAGTGGTGAGCGGCGGGGATACGCCGCTCTACAGCTGGATCGAGTGAACCGCAAAAGATCGCAGCCAGCGGCATCTCCTACAAGGGTGTACACGATCCCAATGTAGGAGCTGCCGCAGGCTGCGATCTTTTGATCTTAATAAAGCGCAGCAAACATTTTGCGGCGGTACATCGTCACCAACGGATGATCATTGCCCAGCAGCTCGAACACCTGCAGCAAGGTCTTGTGCGGCAGGCCTTCGGCATAGTTGCGGTTGCGGACGAACAGCTTGAGCAAAGCATCCAGTGCCGCTTCGTACTGCTGACGCGCCAGTTGCTGGATCGCCAGTTGATACACCGCTTCATCGTCCTGCGGATCTTTCGCCAGTCGCGCTTTCAGGTCGGCAGCATCCGGCAAGTCACGCGCCAGACCGAGGAACTTGATCTGCGCCTTGGCCCCGGCCAGTGCAGCCTTGTGCTCGTCGCTCTTGACCGCGTCGAGCACAGTTTGCGCTTCATCCAGTTCGCCGCGTTCAGTCAGGCAGCGCGCGTAGAGGATCAGTGCCTTGGCGTTTGTGTTGTCCTCAGTGAGCATCACCACCAGCGCTGCCTCGGCATCGGCGTAACGGCCGTCATCAAACAACGCCTGAGCCTGCTCGAACGGATCGGCTGCGGCCGGTGGCGGCATCTGCACGTGCGGCTCAAGCAGGGCGCGCACGGCGGATTCCGGTTGTGCACCGGCAAAGCCGTCGACCGGCTGACCGTCCTTGAACAGCACCACGGTCGGCAGGCTGCGAATACCGAAGCGGGCGACGATGTCCTGCTCGATGTCGCAGTTGACCTTGGCCAGCAGCAACTCGCCCTGATAGCTCTCGGCAATGCCTTGCAGCATCGGCATCAACGCTTTGCACGGCGCACACCATTCGGCCCAGAAATCCACCAGCACCGGTTTGTTGAAGGAAGCCTCGATCACCGACTGGTCGAAATCGGCCGTCGTGGCGTCGAAGATGTACGGCGTTTGCTCACTCATGGGGGATCTCGTAGAAGCGTGAATGGGGCAACTATACGGCTTGGCGGGGGGTGGCCGGAAGGCAGAGATGTGTTGTCTGGCAGGACGCCTTCGCGAGCAGGCTCGCTCCCACAGGGAAACGCATTCCAAATGTGGGAGCGAGCCTGCTCGCGAAGCTTTTAGCTAGCGCCGCGCATGGTAGAGGCTGACATGTCTGAATTCTTCCGGCTCCGCCAGATCGGGCAAGGTCATCGCCTCAAGCATTTCAATGTGCTCATACAATGGATGCCTAAAATCCCGAACCCGCGAATCCGCCACCAGCGCTTCACGGCCACGACTTAAAAACGCATCGAGCAACGGCAGATTCGCCCGGTCGTACAACACGTCCGCCACCAGAATCAGATCAAACCGATCCGCTTCGGCAAAGAAATCCGTCGAATAACTCATCTGTACATCATTCAGCTCGGCATTCGCCCGACACGCGGAAATCGCCAGCGGATCGAGATCGCACGCCACCACCTCCAGCGCCCCGGCCTTCACCGCCGCGATCCCGGCAATCCCGGAACCAGCGCCGAAATCCAGCACACGCTTGCCGCGCACCCACTCGGGAAATTCCGCCAGATAACGCGCCACCGCCAGACCGCTGGCCCAGCAGAAACCCCAATACGGTGGCTCATGCAGGATTCGCTGAATTTCTTCCTGGCTGAATTCGCGACCCATGTTGTCGCCATCGATCAGCCATAGCTGTAAATCAGTGTCCGGCAACGCACAGACCTTGAGTCTGGCGTCGCCGAGCAATTCACCTAACGCCTGTTGCAGGTCGAGCGGTGCATTCATGGTGCTTTGACAAATTGCAGTTGGCCCAGCGCCTGGGTGGTCGGCTGGCTGATGGTTTGCGACGGCAGATGCAGAATCAACTGACCGGACTGGCTGGCGCGCCCGCGCAGCTCAACCCGCGCGCCGGCCGGGAATGCGTCCGGGTTGAAGCGCAGGCGGAACGGCAGGATCTGGTTGTTGCCGATCAGGCTGGAACTGGCGAGCAATTGTTGCGGGCGATCCTTTTCGTCGATCACCAGCAGCGCCAGTTCGACTTCGGCACCGGCCGGCACGCCTTGCAGGGTGCCGCTCAATTCCCTTTGATAAGCCGGCAGCGGGCCAAGTTCGGCAGCCTCTTTGGCTTTTTTCTGCGCTTGCTGCGGGGCAGGTCCCGGTGTTGGCGGCTGGGGCTTGGGTGCATCGCTGCCACAGGCCACCAGCAGGCTGAAAAGACTGAGCAAAACGAGCGGACGTAACGGCATTGGATGCTCCAGCAAAATGAAATCCATGGATCAAACGATCATGCCGTTCTGTATACCGCAAAGCCTATGGCTTGTCTTGCCACCGGGATGCGCTACCATGGCCCTCCCTTTTTTTGTTGCCAGCCACCATGCACTGTCCCTTCTGCGGTGCCAACGACACCAAGGTCATCGACTCGCGTCTGGTCGCCGAGGGCGAACAGGTGCGCCGCCGGCGTGAATGCCTGGCCTGCGGCGAGCGTTTCACGACGTTCGAGACGGCCGAACTGGTGTTGCCGCGCCTGATCAAAACCGACGGCAGCCGCCAACCGTTCGACGAAGAAAAACTCCGCGCCGGGATGCAGCGCGCCCTGGAGAAACGTCCGGTGAGCGTCGAGCGCCTCGAATCCTCCCTGGTTCACATCAAGCACAAGCTGCGCGCCACCGGCGAGCGCGAGGTCAAATCCCTCGTGGTCGGCGAACTGGTGATGGCTGAGTTGCAAAAGCTTGATGAAGTCGCCTACATCCGCTTCGCCTCGGTGTACAAACGCTTCCAGGACCTTAACGAGTTCCGTGAAGAAATCGACCGCCTCGCCCGCGAACCGGTGAAAGAATGACCAGCGCCGGCGAGCAGGCCATCCTCGACGCTCACTTCATGGCTCGCGCGCTGGAACTGGCGCGCAAAGGTCATTACACCACCCATCCCAATCCTCGGGTCGGCTGCGTGGTGGTGCGTGATGGGCAGATCGTCGGCGAAGGCTGGCATGAGCGCGCCGGCGAACCGCACGCCGAAGTCCACGCCCTGCGCGCCGCCGGTGAATTGGCCCGGGGCGCGACCGCTTATGTGACGCTGGAACCGTGCAGCCACCATGGCCGCACGCCGCCGTGTGCCGAAGCGCTGGTGAATGCCGGGGTTGCCCGGGTGGTGGCAGCGATGCGCGATCCGAACCCGCAAGTCGCCGGACGTGGTCTGCAGCGCCTGGCCGATGCCGGCATTGCTACCGAAAGCGGCGTGCTCGAAGCCGAGGCGCGCCAGCTCAATCAAGGTTTTCTGAAACGCATGGAGCACGGCTTGCCGTACGTGCGGGTCAAGTTGGCTATGAGTCTCGATGGTCGGACAGCCATGGAAAGCGGCGAGAGCCAGTGGATCACCGGCCCGGCCGCACGTTCGGCCGTTCAGCGTTTGCGCGCTCAGGCCGCCGTGGTGCTGACCGGCGCCGACACCGTGCTGGCCGATGGCGCGCGTTTGACCGTGCGTGCCGACGAGTTGGGTCTGGATGCCGAGCAAACCGCGCTGGCCATGAGCCGACCACCGCTGCGCGTGCTGATCGACGGTCGCCTGCGGGTGCCGCTGGATGCGCCGTTCTTCAAGGCTGGCCCGGCATTGGTTGCCACCTGTGTCGCGATCGAAGAGCAATACGCGCATGGCCCCGAGTGCCTGATCGTGCCGGGTGATGACGGTCAGGTCGATCTGCATCAATTGCTGATCGAACTGGCCAAGCGAGGCACCAACGAAGTGCTGGTCGAGGCTGGCCCACGCTTGGCCGGTGCCTTTGCTCAGCTCGGTCTGGTCGACGAATTCGTGATCTTCATCGCCGGCAAGTTCCTCGGTTCTTCGGCGCGTCCGCTGCTGGACTGGCCGCTGGCTTATATGAAGGATGCGCCGGAGCTGAAAATCACTGAAATTCGCGCGGTGGGCGATGACTGGCGAGTCACTGCCATCCCTGTCCTTTCGGCGAGCGTATAATTCCCGGCCATCGCGTTAGCGCTGGCCCAGTTCTCAAGGAGAACCCCATGTTTACCGGCATCATCGAATCCATCGGCAGTATCCGCGCATTGACCCCAAAGGGCGGTGATGTGCGGGTCCACGTCGCCACCGGCAAGCTCGACCTGAGCGACGTCAAACTCGGCGACAGCATCGCGGTCAACGGCGTCTGCCTGACCGCTGTTGAGCTGCCGGGCGACGGCTTTGCCGCCGACGTCAGCCGTGAAACCCTCGACTGCACCGCCATGAACGACCTGAAAAGCGGCAGCCCGGTCAATCTGGAAAAAGCCCTGACCCCGACCACCCGTCTCGGCGGGCACCTGGTCAGCGGCCACGTCGACGGTGTCGGCGAAATCGTCTCGCGCAGCGACAATGCCCGCGCCGTGGAATTTCGCATTCGCGCGCCGAAGGAACTGGCCAAGTACATCGCCCATAAAGGCTCGATCACTGTCGACGGCACCAGCCTGACCGTGAACGCCGTCGATGGCGCCGAGTTCATGCTGACGATCATTCCGCACACCCTGAGTGAAACCATCATGGCGTCGTACAAGCCAGGTCGCCGGGTGAATCTGGAAGTTGACTTGCTGGCACGGTATCTGGAGCGTCTGCTCCTCGGCGACAAGGCCGCAGAGCCGAGCGCTGGTGGCATCACCGAAAGCTTTCTGGCCGCCAACGGCTACCTCAAATCCTGACTGAAGGGGGTGCCTTGTGGCGCTCAATAGCATCGAAGAACTGGTTGAAGACATCCGCCAAGGCAAGATGGTCATCCTCATGGATGACGAAGACCGCGAGAACGAAGGCGACCTGATCATGGCCGCCGAATGCTGCCAGGCCGAGCACATCAACTTCATGGCCAAACACGCCCGTGGTTTGATCTGCATGCCGATGAGCCGCGAGCGCTGCGAACTGTTGAAGCTGCCGCTGATGGCGCCGCGCAACGGTTCCGGTTTCGGCACCAAGTTCACCGTGTCGATCGAAGCCGCCGAAGGCGTAACCACTGGCATTTCCGCCGCCGACCGTGCGCGCACCGTGCAAGCGGCGGCCGCCAAAGACGCCAAGGCTGAAGACATCGTCAGCCCGGGCCACATTTTCCCGCTGATGGCCCAGGCCGGCGGCACCCTCGCTCGTGCCGGCCACACCGAAGCGGCTTGCGACCTCGCGCGCATGGCCGGTTTCGAGCCAAGTGGTGTGATCTGCGAAGTGATGAACGACGACGGCACCATGTCCCGTCGCGCTGAACTGGAAGCGTTCGCTGCTGAGCACAACATCAAGATCGGCACCATCGCCGACCTGATTCACTACCGGATGATCCACGAACGTACCGTTCAGCGGATTGCCGAGCAGCCACTGGACAGCGAACTGGGTCAATTCAACCTGGTGACCTATCGTGATTCGGTGGAAGGCGATGTGCACATGGCCCTTACGCTGGGCACTGTTTGCGCCGAAGAGCCGACCCTGGTTCGGGTGCACAACATGGATCCGCTGCGCGACCTGCTGATGGTCAAACAACCGGGCCGCTGGAGCCTGCGCGCCGCCATGGCTGCGGTCGCCGAGGCGGGCAGCGGTGTCGTGTTGTTGCTTGGTCACCCGCTCGATGGCGATGTGCTGCTGGCACATATCCGTGAAACGGGTGAGCAGGCAGCGCCGAAAAAACCGACCACTTACAGCATCGTCGGTGCCGGTTCGCAGATTCTGCGTGACCTCGGTGTGCGCAAAATGCGTTTGATGTCTGCGCCAATGAAATTTAATGCGATATCCGGTTTCGATCTGGAAGTTGTAGAATACGTGCCCTCCGAATAATGACCGGTTGTTTCCGGTCTCCGATTCGCGGCAAATAAATCACTGAGGGACGCGTAGCAGACGCGTCCCGGCTCTTTAAGAGAACTGACGAATGACCCTGAAGACCATCGAAGGTACCTTCATCGCCCCTAAAGGCCGCTACGCTTTGGTAGTGGGCCGCTTCAACAGCTTCGTCGTTGAAAGCCTGGTCAGCGGTGCAGTTGATGCCCTGGTTCGCCACGGCGTGAGCGAAAGCGACATCACCATCATCCGCGCACCTGGCGCCTTCGAAATCCCGCTGGTTGCGCAGAAAGTCGCCCAGAAAGGTGAATTCGCAGCCATCATCGCCCTCGGCGCGGTCATTCGTGGCGGTACTCCGCACTTCGAATACGTGGCAGGCGAGTGCACCAAGGGCCTGGCCCAGGTGTCCATGGAGTTCGGCGTGCCGGTTGCCTTCGGCGTCCTGACCGTTGATTCCATCGAGCAAGCCATCGAACGTTCCGGCACCAAGGCCGGTAACAAAGGTGCCGAAGCTGCCCTGTCCGCTCTGGAAATGGTCAGCCTGCTGGCGCAGTTGGAGGCCAAGTGATTAGCGACGAAAGCGATCGTTTCAACCCGCGCGAGCCGCGTCCAACCGACGCCGGCAAGCCTTCGAAAAGTGAAAAGCGCCGCGCTGCCCGTCAGTTGGCGACTCAAGCGTTGTACCAGCGCCACATGGCCAGTACTTCGCTGAACGAAATCGAAGCGCAGTTCCGCGTCGATAACGATTTCACCTTCGCCGATGCCAGCTACTTTCACGACATCCTGCACGGTGTTCCGGCCAGTCTGACCGAGATCGACACTGCGCTGGCGCCGTGCCTGGACCTGACCATCGAAGAGCTCGACCCGGTTGAACTGTGCGTACTGCGCCTGTCGACCTGGGAACTGCTCAAGCGCGTCGACGTGCCGTACCGCGTGGTGATCAACGAAGGGATCGAACTGGCGAAAGTCTACGGTTCGACCGACGGCCACAAGTTCGTCAACGGCGTGCTCGACAAGCTGGCCCCGCGCCTGCGTGAAGCTGAAGTGAAGGCGTTCAAGCGCTGATCGGCGCTTGAACACTTTGTCTCAGCCATGGGCGAGTTTGAGCTGATCCGCAATTTCTTCGCCGCCGCGCCTTGTGCGCAGGGCGGCGAAGGCGTTGCGCTGGGGATCGGCGATGACTGCGCCTTGCTCGCTGTTCCTTCCGGGGAGCAGTTGGCGATTTCTACCGATACGCTGGTGGCCGGTGTGCATTTCGCCGACCCCTGCGATCCGTTTCTGCTCGGTCAGCGCTCGCTGGCCGTTGCGGTCAGCGATCTGGCCGCCATGGGCGCCACGCCCGTTGCCTTTACCCTTGCCCTGACTGTGCCGACGGTGACTGCTGATTGGCTGCAAGCCTATGCCCACGGTTTGAACCGTATGGCGCAGAGCTGCGGCGTCGCGCTGGTCGGCGGCGATACCACGCGCGGGCCGTTGAGCCTGACGGTGACCGTGTTTGGTCGCGTGCCTGCCGGTCAGGCGTTGACCCGCAGTGGCGCGCAACCGGGCGACTTGCTCTGTGTCGGTGGCGAACTTGGTAATGCGGCCGGCGCCTTGCCGCTGGTGCTCGGTCAGCGTGACGCCGAAGCGAACGTCGCCCAACCGCTGCTCGATCATTACTGGTCACCACAACCGCAACTCGCCCTCGGCCAGGCCCTGCGTGGCAAAGCCACCTCGGCGCTGGACATCTCCGATGGCCTGCTCGCCGACTGCGGCCATATCGCGCTGGCGTCGAAGGTGAGACTTGAGATTGAACGCGAGCGCGTACCGCTGTCGGATGCATTAGTGGCGTTTCTCGGTCAGCGCGGCGCCGAGCGCGCTGCGCTGAGCGGTGGCGATGATTACGTGCTGGCGTTCACCCTGCCGTCCGTCGAATTGCCGGCGCTGCTGGCCAACGGCTGGCCGATCCATGTAATCGGTCGCGTGGCAGAAGGTCAGGGCGTGGTCCTGCTGGATCGCGAAGGGCACGACATCACCCCGCAAATCCGGGGCTATCAACATTTTCAGGAGACACCGTGACAGATCACCCGAAACAGGTTCCGGCCGAATTCGTTCCGCCGTCGGTCTGGCGCAATCCCTGGCATTTCCTCGCGTTCGGCTTCGGTTCCGGCACCTTGCCCAAGGCGCCGGGAACGTGGGGCTCGCTGGTTGCGCTACCCTTTATCCCGTTGTGGCAGATGTTGCCCGACTGGGGTTACTGGCTGATGCTCGGGATCACCATGCTGTTCGGCTTCTGGCTGTGCGGCAAAGTCGCTGACGATCTGCGGGTACACGACCACGAAGGCATCGTCTGGGACGAAATGGTCGGGATGTGGATCACCCTGTGGCTGGTGCCGGAAGGCTGGTACTGGTTGCTCGCGGGTTTCCTCGTATTCCGTTTCTTCGACATTCTCAAGCCATGGCCGATCCGCTGGATCGACCGGCACGTGCATGGCGGCGTCGGCATCATGCTCGACGACGTGTTGGCCGGCGTGTTCGCCTGGCTGGCGATGCAGGGACTGGTTTGGATTTTCGCCTGAGTCCAAGGGATATCAGGGTCAAGTGAGGGGACTAGGGATGGCTCGACGCTGGTTGGCGCTAGTGGTTTTGGCTTTACTGAGCACCGTGGCCGGTGCGCAGGAAGCTGCGCCGACGACGGCAGTCATCCATCTGGCCAGCGAAGACTGGGAAGACTACACCGCCGCTGACGGCCATGGCCTGGGCTGGGACGTGCTGCGCAAAGTGTTCGAACCGGCCGGGGTCAAGCTGGACATTCGCAGCGTGCCTTACACCCGCTCGGTCGGGCTGGTGCAATTGAAGGAAGTCGACGCGCTGGTCGGTTCCTACCGCGACGAAGCCGAACAGGTCCTGTACCCGCACTGGAATTTCGATTCCGACCACATTTACGCATTAGGCCTGGCGAGTAATCCGGCGCCTACCGAAGCGACGCTGGGCAAGTATCGCCTGGCTTGGGTGCGCGGTTATCGCTACGAAAACTTCTTGCCGAATATCAAGCGCTACAACCAGATCGAGCGGCGTAGCGGGATCCTGTCGATGCTCAAGCAGGGGCGGGCGGATTACTACATCGATGCGCTGACCGAGATTGAAGCCGTGGTGAAAACCGCAGCCGATCCGGCGCAGTATCGCTATTCACACCTGGCCGAGCTGCCGCTGTTTCTCGGCTTTGCCGACACGCCACAGGCGCGAGCGCTGATGGCGCTGTATGACCAGCGTATGGAGCAGTTGGTGAAGAGCGGCGAGTTGAAGCCGATCTTCGAGAAGTGGAAGCAGCCGTATCCGTTCAACTCGAACTGACCACTTACCCCTGTGGGAGCGAGCCAGCTCGCGAAAGCGGTGGTTCAGCCAGCATTGGGGCGATGGACACGACGCCTTCGCGAGCAGGCTCGCTCCCACAGGGGATCGAGGCAACTCAGTTGTTATCAAACTTTTTGATCGTTATGCCCGATAATTCAGCCTAAGCGCCGGTAGGAACCTGCTGTTACAATGCCGGCCTGCGAATTTTCAGACTCTTTAGATCAGGAGCACACCGGTGCCTGTCGTCTTTGTCGCCGCTTCCAAGCTGCCAACGCCTTTTGCGCAATTCACCATGCACGGTTTTCTCGATGAAGCCACCGGCCGCGAGCACGTCGTGCTGAGCCTGGGTGAAATTGCCGACGGTGCCCCGGTACTCGGCCGGTTGCACTCCGAATGCCTGACCGGCGATGCCTTGTTCAGCCAGCGTTGCGACTGCGGTTCGCAACTGGAAGGCGCGCTTAAAGCCATCGCCCGTGAAGGTCGTGGTGTGTTGCTGTACCTGCGTCAGGAAGGTCGTGGCATCGGCTTGTTGAACAAGATCCGTGCCTACGAATTACAGGATGGCGGCGCCGACACCGTTGAAGCCAACGAGCGTCTGGGCTTTGCCGCTGATCAGCGTGACTACGCCATGTGCCTGCCGATGCTCGAGCATCTGGGCGTGAAATCCCTGCGCCTGATGACCAACAACCCGCGCAAGGTTAAAGCCTTGACCGATATGGGCATTACTGTCGCCGAGCGCGTGCCGCTACACACCGGTCACAACCCCCACAACAAACTGTATCTGGCGACCAAGGCCAGCAAGCTCGACCACATGATGGGCAACGAGCATCAGGGCGAGGTCGATCGCGCGTGACGCGGGGTCAGGTGCGGCGCCGGTTATCGGTCGATTGGTGGAAATACCTCGCACTGGCGTTGGTGCCGCTGTTCGTACTCAACGCGTTGTTCGGTCAGGGCGAAGGCATTCTTCCTGTGCTGGCGATGCCGTTCTTTATTGCCGGCGTGGCATCGATGTTTGTCAGCCTGAAATTTTTTGGCCGTTATAAACATGCGCTGATCGCCACGCAAAAAGCCCTCGATACCCCGGATGAACCGGCCGCGTGGATTGCGCTTGCAGCTCGTCGTCGTGCGGCTTTTCTCGTGGCAGCCTTGCCGGCGTGGATCGGCGCACTGGCGGTGTTTGTCGGTCTTGAAGCCGTACCGTTGATGCTGTTGGCGTTGTCCACGGCGGTGCTGTTTTATCTCTACCGTATCCCGCGTCAACTCGGCTGATGCGCCGCCTCTGGCTGGCGGTTCTGCTGCTGGTCGTCTCGACTCCGGTGCTGGCGGGCCTGCGGGTGGTCAGCCTCGCGCCGTCCCTTTCTGAAATTGTCGTTGAGCTGGATTCGGCAGATCTGTTGGTCGGTGTGCTTGATGCCGGTGAGCGGCCAGCGGCGATTGCCAGCATTCCTTCTGTCGGCCGCTATGGTCAGCTCGATATGGAGCAGTTGCTGAGCCTCAAACCTGACTTGTTGTTGCTGTGGCCCGGCAGTGTCGGCCCGGCGCAGCGTGATCAACTGAAGCGCCTGGGCATCCCGACCTTCGTCGCCGAACCGCATTCTTTAGAACAACTCACCACCCAGATTGAAGCCATTGCCGTGCAATTGGGGCGACCGGAGCGTGGGGTGAAACGGGCGGCGGCGTTGCGCCAACGACTCGTGGAGTTGCGCCAGCGCTATCGCCGGGAAGTGCCGTTGCGGGTCTTCTATCAGGTCTGGGACAAACCGCTGTACACCGTCGGTGGCGGGCAGATTATCAGCGATGCGCTTGAGGTGTGCGGGGCGCGCAATGTGTTCGCCGACCTGAGTCTGCCGGCGCCGCAGGTGAGTATTGAGGCAGTGTTGCAGCGCGACCCTGAAGTGATTCTGGCGAGTGATCAGGCGCAACTGAATGCGTGGAAAGCCTGGCCAAAGGTGGCGGCGGTGAAGCAGGAAAAATTACTGTTGGTCACCGACAAAGGTCTCGAACGCCCAAGTGGCCAAATGATCAACGCTACCGCCAAACTCTGCCAATTGATCGCGCCTGACCGCTGAAATTGCGGTGACTTCTTCGCGAGCAGGCTCGCTCCCACAGGAGGATTGCATTCCAAATGTGGGAGCGAGCCTGCTCGCGAAGGGGTCAGTCAAATCACCGAAGATTCAAATCAAAGCTGGGGAGTCCAAGTCACCCCAAACATCCACACCCGACCTTCCTCGCGATAACCGTACTGGCTGCCGTCATAGCTGTAATTCGCCCGGCTGTAACCTTTGTCGAAAACATTATCGACCTTCAGATCCAGCTTGATCTCGCGGTTCAACGCCCAACTGCTGCGCAAGCCGAACAACGCATAACCACCCAGCGGGTTTTCATTTTTCAGGTCGTCATAACTGCTGCTGACCGCCTGCCAACTGGCACCGAGGCTGACTTGATCAAATTGTCGATCCAGATCCCAACTCAACGTGCGCCGCGCACGCCGGGCCAGGGTGTGGCCAGTATCACGGTCGCGCGGATCAATGATCGATACGCCAAGGTTGCTCTGCCAGTCGAACAGTTCCTGTTTCAGTGCCGCTTCAAAACCGTTGATCCGCGCCGACGCGACGTTCTCCGGGCGTGAATTGCTGCCGAAGATGATCGCGTCTTCCAGGTCCGTACGGTAAATCGACGCCTCGAGACGGCTGCTGTCGCTCAACTGGCTGCGCCACTGCAACTCATAGCTTTTCGAGGTTTCCGGTTTCAAATCCGGGTTGCTGAAGTCGGGGTAGTACAGATCGTTGAAAGTCGGCGCACGAAAGCCTTCGCTATAGCTCAGCAACAGGTCGTTGTCCGGGTTCAGCGGCAATGTGAACGTGCCGCTCCAGGTGTTCTGGCTGCCGAATTGCTGGTTGTCGTCGTGACGCAGACCCAGTTCCGTGGAGAAGCTGTCGGCCTGATAGCGATGCTGGATGAATGCGGCGCGGTTCCAGCGGCTGTCTTCGTCGAATGCGGTGCTGCTGTTGACCCGGTCTTCGTACCAGTCGCCGCCGAGAATCAGGCTGTTGCGTGCGTCCAGCGTCAGATCGTTCTGCCAGTTCACCGAGTCGCGGTAGGTGTTGAACACCGTGCGTTCGTCGCTGAGCTTGTCGAGGCTCTTCTCGCGGTTCTCGGTATGGCCGAATTCGATCCGGGTTTTCCAGGTTTCGTTGACCCGAGCATCGACGTAACTGCTGACACTGCTGACGTTGAAATCGCTGTAGGGCTGCTGTTGGACCGATTCGAAGGTGTTCATGTCGAAGCGGCCGAACGGGTTGTCGAACTCGTTCTTGCCGCGGTTATCCAGCAGATTGGCGCCGACTTCGATGTCATCGCTCAGCGCATGGCTGAGGCTCAGGCTAACGGACTCATTGCGGTAGGCGTCGTGATCGGCATCGCTTGGGTACGACTGGTGAGTACGGTCACCTCCGTCGGTTTCATCAAGGCTGGCACCGAGATTGAAGCGGGTTTTCTCGTCGCCCCCGGACAAGCCGAGGCTGCGCTCCCAGGTCTGGTTGCTGCCGAAACCGACGTGCATCCGTGGCTGCAAACCTTGCTCAGTGCCGCGCCGGGTGAAGATCTGAATCACCCCGCCAATCGCATCGCTGCCGTAAATCACCGAACGCGAACCGCGCAGCACTTCCACCCGCTCGATCTGCTCGATGTTCAGATGCTGCAGGTTGCTGTCGCCGGAAGTGGAGCTGCCAATGCGCTGGCCGTCGACCAGCACCAGACTCTGCGCCGACTGCGTGCCGCGAATGTAAATGCCCGGCAGACTGCCACGTCCGCCGGCTTGCGCCACTTGCACACCAGGGACGCGACGCAGCAGGTCCGGCACGTCACTCGGCTGCAGGCGGTCGATGTCTTCGCGGGTGAACACCGTGTTGGCGGCGCTGCTGTCGTTGCGGGCTTCGACCTGGCGGTTGGCGGAGATCAGCATGTCGGGCAGCTTCAGGGCTTGCTCACGTTCGAAGGTGTCGGCGAGGGCGTTGGCGGCTGGCAGCAGGAGGAAGGGCAGGGCGAGGCGCGAGAGGTTCATCGGTGGTCCGTTGACGCGTAGGGCGAATTCAATTTTGAAAGTTCATAAACCACTGTGGGAGCGAGCTTGCTCGCGAATGCGGTGGGTCAGTCATGAGTGAGTCGACTGACAGTCCGCATTCGCGAGCAAGCTCGCTCCCACAGGGTTTGCACAGGTATTGCGATTACTTGTTGAGCAATTCCAGACGCTCACGAATCGACGCTTCGATCCCTGCCTCATCCAGCCCGCACTCGGCCAGCATCTGCGCAGGCTTGGCGTGTTCGACGTAGACGTCCGGCAAGCCCAGATGCAGCATCGACTTGAGGATGTTCTCCCGCGCGAGGAATTCACTGACCGCGCCACCGGCGCCGCCCATGATCGCGTTCTCTTCGATCGTCACCAGCAACTCATGACTGCCGGCAATCTCGCGCACCAGCGCTTCATCCAGCGGTTTGACGAAACGCATGTCGACCACGGTGGCATCGAGTTTTTCAGCCACCTTCAGCGCCTCGGCCAGTTGCACGCCGAACACCAGCAAAGCGACTTTGCTGCCCTGACGACGGACGATGCCTTTGCCGATTTCAATCGGCTCGAGGTCTTTGTCGATCGTCGCGTTCGGGCCGGTGCCGCGTGGATAGCGCACAGCTGCCGGGCCGTTGTACAAGTGGCCGGTGGTGAGCATTTTGCGCAGTTCGTTTTCATCACTCGGGGTCATGATGACCATGCCCGGGATGCAACGCAGGTAGGACAGATCGAAGCTGCCAGCGTGGGTCGGGCCGTCTTCGCCCACCAGGCCGGCGCGGTCGATGGCGAACAGCACGTCGAGGTTCTGCACCGCGACGTCATGCACCAACTGGTCGTAACCACGCTGCAGGAACGTCGAGTAGATCGCCACTACCGGTTTTGCGCCTTCGCAGGCCATGCCGGCCGCGAATGTCACCGCGTGTTGCTCGGCAATCGCCACGTCGAAATAGCGCAGCGGGAAACGTTCACTGAACGCCACCAGATCCGAGCCTTCCTTCATCGCCGGGGTAATCCCGACGAGACGCGGATCAGTAGCCGCCATGTCGCACAGCCACTCGCCGAACACGGCCGAATACTTCGGCCCGCCGGCCTTCTTCGGCGCAGCGGCCGGAGCGTCCAGTGGTTCCAGTTTGGTGATGGCGTGGTAACCGATCGGGTCGACTTCCGCCGGGGCGAAACCCTTGCCTTTCTTGGTGACGATGTGCAGGAACTGCGGGCCTTTCAGATCGCGCATGTTGCGCAGGGTGGCGATCAGGGTTGGCAGGTCGTGGCCGTCGATCGGGCCGATGTAGTTCCAGCCCAGCTCTTCGAACAGGGTGCCGGGGACCAGCATGCCTTTGGCGTATTCTTCAGTGCGACGGGCGATTTCCCAGGCGCCGGGCAGGCGCGACAGGACTTTCTTGCTGCCCTCACGCATGCTCGCGTAGGTGCGGCTGGAAAGGATCTTCGCCAGATAGTTCGACAGGCCACCGACATTGCGCGAGATCGACATGTCGTTGTCGTTGAGGATCACCAGCATGTTGGCGTTGACTTCCGGCGCGTGGTTCAGCGCCTCGAAAGCCATGCCGGCGGTCAACGCGCCGTCACCAATCACCGCGATTGCCTTGCGATCGCTGTTCTGCAGGCGGGCGGCGATGGCCATGCCCAGTGCAGCGCTGATCGAAGTGCTGGAGTGGCCGACGCCAAAGGTGTCGTACTCGCTCTCGGCGCGACGCGGGAACGCGGCAATGCCGTCCTTCTGGCGCAGGGTGCCCATGCGCTCGCGGCGACCGGTGAGGATCTTGTGCGGATACGCCTGGTGCCCGACGTCCCACAGCAGACGGTCGTCCGGTGTGTCGAAGACGTAATGCAACGCGATGGTCAGCTCGATCACGCCCAGGCCGGCACCGAAATGCCCACCGGTCTGACCGACCGTGTAGAGCAATTCCAGGCGCAACTCATCGGCCAGGGTTTCCAGCTCGGCTTCGCCTAACCGGCGCAGGCCGTCCGGCGTGTTCGCGCGGTCGAGCAGGGGCGTGGTCGGGCGCTTGCGGGGAATCTCATGAAACGTCGTGGGCATCAGGCGAATCGTTATAGGTATAGAAGATGCGGCAGTTTACCTGATGCATCGCCCCCTGCCCACGCGTTGGTCTTTTTTGGCGGATACGCCGTCAGTTGCGCCGCTCGACGATATACCGGGCCAGCTCGCGCAAGGGCTCGGCGGCCGCGTCAAACGGTCGCAGGGCGTGCAGAGCCTGATCACGCAGTTCCAGCGCATAAGCCTTGGCGGCGTCGAGGCCGAGCAGCGCCGGGTAGGTCGGCTTGTCGCGGGCGATGTCGGCGCCTTGGCGTTTACCGAGGGTTTCGGTATCGCTTTCGACGTCGAGGATGTCGTCCTGCACCTGAAAGGCCAGACCGATGGCCTGTGCATAAGTCTGCAGGGCACGGAGTTCATCCTGCTCGGCACGGCCGCTGGCCAGAGCGCCGAGTTTGACGCTGACTTCGATCAGCGCGCCGGTCTTGTGCCGGTGCATCTGTTCAAGGGCTTTCTGATCGAGTTTGAGGCCGACCGAACCGAGGTCGATGGCTTGACCGCCGACCATGCCTGCCGGGCCTGCGGCATTAGCCAGCGCGGTGACCATTTGCAGGCGGATGTCACTGCTGCAATCGCTCAGGCGCGGGTCGAGCAGGGCACTGAAAGCCAGGCTCTGCAAGCCGTCACCGGCGAGAATCGCGCAGGCTTCGTCGAATTTCTTGTGGGTGGTCGGCTGGCCGCGACGCAGATCGTCGTCGTCCATCGCCGGCAAATCATCGTGAACCAGCGAATAAGCGTGGATCAGCTCAACCGCGCAGGCCGCACCGTTGGCTTGTTCAGCCTTGCCACCGAGCGCTTCGCAAGCCGCGTAGGCGAGCAGCGGGCGCACGCGTTTGCCGCCATTCATCACGCTGTAGCGCATGGCTTCGTAAAGCCGCGCCAACTCCGGTAACGGCGCGTTGAACAGGGTTTCCAGAGCCGCGTTAACCCGAGTCTGGCTGCTCGCCGTATACGCCGCAATCATTCTGGCTGTTCCGCGTCGAAGGGTTCCTCGGCGAGTTCGCCATCGCGCTCCAGCAGCACCTGCACCTTCTGCTCGGCTTGCGCCAGCGCTGCCTGGCAATCACGGGTCAGACCGATGCCCTGCTCGAAAGCGGTCAGCGAGTCTTCCAGCGACAATTCACCGTTCTCCAGACGCTCGACCAATGTTTGCAGGTCGGCGAGGGACTGTTCGAAATCCAGTGCAGCTTTTTTGCGGGCCATGGCGGCGATTTCCGGTTGACGTTAAACCGGCGCGACACTAGCAGATAGGGGGTTTATGGGCAAATGAGCGGGGTGCGACCGGCCCTTTTTCCTGAGGCGATTCGGGATGGCTGAAACCTATTCGGCTCATTTTGTGAGCCGAATAATCTCTCTATTCGGCTCACGCCCCTTGAAAAGCAGGTTTCCTACAGCGATTGCACATGTATCCGATTGTTAAAAAACCGCCGAATCGCTAATCTTCGCGCCTTCTACGACCCCATAGTCACGGGTCTTTCAGACGAAACGCAGTTTTCACCGCTGTGAAGTACCGAGGATCGGGTGCAAGGTTTCGTTCAGGCATGGCAGGAGGCATTACATGCGTTCATTTCTTTGGCTACTGATCGGCCTGGCCTGCGCGCCCGCGCTGTCGGCCGCGCCGAGCGCTGAACTGTCGGAACCGGTGGGCGGCTGGCGCTATCACGGCTTGCTCGATCGCACGGAAAACCCGCAAGTCGCCTATCCCACGCCGCCGATTGATCGCGGCATTCAGCGCAATCGCACGATGATCCAGGGCCAGCTCAAGGCCATCGGCCATATGCGCCCGCCGCACAGCCTCGCCGTGAATGGCAATCCATTGAATCTGTACACCGACGACCAGGGCCGTTTCGCCCGGCCCTACGCGTTCGGCGCCGGCTCCAACAGCGTCGAAGTGATCAGCGCCGAAGGCCAGTCGCTCAAGCGCGTGCAATTTTATGAAGCAAACAATTTGCGCACGCCGGCGCGAATTCGTCTTGTCTTGGGCTGGGACGATCCAAAAGCCGAGCTCGATCTGCACATTGTCACGCCCGACGGTCAGCATGCGTTCTGGGCGCAGCCGGCGCTGAGTAATGGCGGCGGTCTCGACCCGGATGGCGTCGACGGCCCCGGCCCGGAAATGTTCACCATGACTGCGCCGCTGCACGGCACTTATCTGGTTTACGTCAACTATTGGGGCAACTTCGGCAACGGCGGCTATAACTTCGAGGAGACCAGCAACCAGAACGAGGTGATCACCTCGCAAATCACGCTGGTGCTCAACGAAAACACCGTCGACGAAAAACGCGAAACGTTCATCGTGCCCCTGCGGGCGATCGGTGATCTGCTGCTGGTCAAGACTTTCAACTATTAAGCATTCCGCCACGGATGAAATCCTGAGCTTTGGGAAATGAGCGAAAAGATGAGCGATAACACTGTTACTTCGGCTGCCGACACACCAGCGGCCAAACCTTCGCGGCGCTGGCCCTTGCTGCTGGCCGGGTTGTGCCTGGTGGCCGGTGTAGCGGGTGGTTTTGGCTGGCTGCTGCTCAAGCCCAAGGCGCCGCCGGCGGAATTGGCCAGTGACAAGCTCGGCCTCAGCCGCCCGGATGCGTTGCTGGAAACCCGCTCGCTGAGTCAGTTGCCCAAGGACTTGCTGACGGTGCCGTTCCTCAAGGCCACGCTCACCGAAGATTTCGTCTTTTATTACGAAACCCACGCCGACCGCCTGGGGCTGATTGGCAGTCTGCGCCGGATCATTTACGAGCATGATCTGAAGTTGCAGGACAGCCTGATCGAGCAGCTTTTCGATCAACCGGCCGACGTTGCGTTGTGGCGTGGCGCGGATGGGCGCTTGAAGGATTTCCTTTTGGTGATGGATCGTGGTGGGCTGGCGAAACTGCTCGAGCCATTGGCAAAGGTTGCGCTGGATGACACGCAGCTCAGTCAGATGAGCGAACTCAAGGTCGGCGGCGACACTGTGCCGCTGTATCAACTGACCTATAACGCCAGCAAAGCCCTGTTGTTCGCCTCCCACGGCGACAAACTGGTGGTGCTGTCCAACCCGGCCAAGTATTACGACCCGGAAAGCGGCGCCTCCGAGGAATCCGGCCATGTCTCGCCACAAGCGCTGGCGGCGCTGCTCAATGGCGAAAAACTCTTCCCCGAAGCGTTCGGCCTGCCGGCGAAAACTCCGGAAACCAAGCAACGCCTGTCGGTCAACTCCAGCGTTCTGGCCATGGGTTATCAACGTTTCATCCCGAACTTCGCCGGGCTGCGCTTCGACATGGATGACAAGGGCTGGCACAGCTACCTCGCCATGGACGAACTGGACAACCAGCCCGACTTCGATTTCAAACCGGTCTGGCAAGCAATGCCGCTGGGCGCCAGTGCCTGCGTGACCCTTCCGGTCGCGGCCGAACCGCAAAAACCATTGCTGGTGAAACTCGGCGCTGAAGAAACCGTGGCGCAAACTCTCACCGAACACGTGGCCGGCGCGGCAGGCCTGTGCTGGTACGCCGATTCGCGGTTGTACACGCCATTGCTGGTGGCCAGTCTGAAAGACGAGGACAGCAGCAAACTCGACGGTGATCTTGGCAAACTGTTCGGTTCGATGGTCGGTGCATTCGAAGCCAACGTTGAAGTAAACGTGTTCCCGGTAGTCGAGAAGCAGGAAGGCCAGAACCACGTCTGGCAGCGTCAGGTCAGCTCCAACTTCGGCCCGTATGCGGCGAAAACTGCGGAGAACCCGGACGCGATTTCCGGCAAGGCTTTCATGAAGGTCAGCCTAGCTCGCCACGGTTCGACGCTGCTGTTTTCCCTCGACGACAAACTCGTCGACAAGGCCCTCGGCACCCTCGACAAACGCTTCCCGCCGATGGCCGACGTGTTGCCCAAAGACGTGCTGATGCCGATCTATTTCGGCCCGGATTCGATGGCGCAGCTGATGCAGCAAGAAACCCTCGATAGCCTGCCGCAGGACATGGAGCCGGTGTTCTACAACGCCGCGCAAACCTATCTGATTCCGAAGCTGCGCACCCTCGGCGGCTACGGCAAGTACGCGCTGACGCTGCCGGAAGGCAGCGAGCCTGACGGCCACTGGCAATGGTTGCCGCTGGAATGGAAAGCGCTGTGACGACACTGATCCGCAGCCTCGGCCTGCTCGCGCTGTTGCTCAGTGCGGGCGCCCGCGCCGTTGAAGCACCCGCACTCGATCCGGCGCAATCCCAGGTGTTTCGCGCCTGGTTCGTGCGCATCGCTCAAGAGCAGTTGAGCCAAGGCCCAAGTCCGCGCTGGTATCAGCAGGACTGTGCCGGGCTGGTGCGTTTTGCCGCCAACGAAGCGCTGAAAGTCCACGACGACAAATGGCTGCGCAGCAACGGCCTGTCCAATCGTTATCTGCCGCCGGAGCTGTCGCTCAGCGATGAGCAACGCAAGCTCGCCCAGCAATGGCAGCAGGGCGGCGGCAAGGTCGGGCCTTACGTCAACGCGATCAAACTGATTCAGTTCAATAGTCATCTGGTCAGCCGTGACGTCTCGCAGGCACGGCCCGGTGATTTGATGTTTTTCGATCAGGGCGACGACCAGCACCTGATGATCTGGATGGGCCGCTACATCGCCTATCACACCGGCACCACCACCCCCACTGACAACGGCATGCGTTCGGCAAGCCTGCAGCAACTCATGACATGGAAGGACACCCGATGGATACCCGACGCAGCCAACCCCAACTTCATCGGCGTCTATCGACTGAACTTTCTCTCCCAATGACCGGTGCCCGCATGTTGCGACTCTGCTCCCGAATTACTTTGCTGCTGGCGCTGTTGCTGCCAGTGGCTACCGTCAGCGCCGAAGATTCGGTCGAGCCGAGCGGCTACACGCCGGTCTCGGGCGAAAGCTTTTTCCTGCTGGCTGATAGCAGCTTTGCTGCTGATGAACAGGCGATGGTGCGCCTCGAAGCGCCGGGCCGTGATTACCGTCGCTTCCGCATGGAACCGTACGGCGGCGCCGACATTCGTGTGTACCGGATCGACAAACCGCTGGATTTCCTCAAGCGCCAGAAGAACCTGCACCGCGTGGTCAGCGACGGCCAGTTCAAGGGTGAAGGCCTGTCCAACACCCTCGCGTACCTGTGGGACAACTGGTACCGCAAATCCCGTCGGGTAATGCAGCGCGCGTTCTCCTATGAATCGAGAAAACAAGTCACCGAGGAAGTGCCGGAACTGAAGATGGGCAACGCCATCGCAGCGCCGACGCCGTACGACGCGCAGCCGCAATTTGCGCTGATTCCGGGTCTACCGGTGGTCAGCCAGTTCCGTTATCCGTTGTGGCAGGCCAAGCCGATTCAGCCGCCGGAAGGGGTCAATCTGGCCGGGTCTTCGAGCGATTTCGTCAGCGTCGCGCCGGGTAACGTTTATATCCCGTTGGGCAATCTGAAGCCGGGTCTGTACCTGGTCGAAGCGCTGATCGGCAAGTACCGCGCAACCACCATGGTGTTCGTCTCCAACACCGTCGCGGTGAGCAAGATTGCCGGTGATGAATTGCTGGTCTGGGCCGCGCGCAAACACGAAGGCAGTTCGGTACCCAAGGTCAATGTGCTGTGGACCGACGGCCTCGGCGTGATGAGCAGCGGTGCCACCGATACTGACGGTTTGCTGCGCCTGAAACACGTCAGCCCGGAGCGTTCGTTCGTCATCGGCGAGGACGAAGAGGGCGGGGTGTTCGTCTCCGAGAACTTCTATTACGACAGCGAAATCTACGACACCAAACTCTACGCGTTCACCGACCGGCCGCTGTATCGCCCAGGTGATTGGGTGTCGCTGAAAATCGTTGGTCGTGAGTTCAAGAATGCGCGGGACTCGGTGTTGCCGGGTGCTGCAGATGTCACGGTCAGCGTGCTTGACGCCACAGGCACTGAGTTGCAACACCTCGACCTGAAGCTCGATTCGAAGGCCGGCACTCAGGGCCGCTTCCAGTTGCCGGACAACGCTGTGGCCGGTGGTTACGAGATCCGTTTCAACTATAAGGACCAGGCTTACAGCAGCGCTTTCCGCGTGGCCGAGTACATCAAGCCGCACTTCGAGATTTCGCTGAATCTGGCCAAGCAGGATTACCGCACTGGCGAGCCGGTCAAAGGCAGTCTGCTGTTGCTGTACCCGGACGGCAAACCGGTGGCTAACGCCAAGTTGACCCTGAGCCTGCGCGCCCAGCAACTGTCGATGGTCGACAACGAGCTGCAATACCTCGGGCAATTCCCGGTGGAGCTGACCAGCACCGAACTGACCACCGACAGCAAAGGCAATGCGAGCCTCGACCTGCCGGCCGCCGACAAGCCGAGCCGCTACATGCTCACCGTGTTCGCCAGCGATGGCGCGGCGTATCGGGTCAAGACCACCAAGGAAATCCTTATCGACCGTGGCGCGGCGAGCTTCCGTCTGAGTGCGCCGCAACGCTTCAGCGCGGTCGGCGACAAAGTCGCATTCAGCTACGCCAACGAGGGCGGCACCGAGCAAAGCAAAGCGGTGACGCCGAGCACCTATGGCTGGGTACGTCTGGAAGACCAGAGCACCGGTGAAGGCAAGCTCGCGGCGACTGACAAGGGCTTCAGCATGGCCTTCGAACGCCCGGGCACTTACAACCTGACCTTGAAAGATCAACACGGTCGCGTCCTCGGTGCCACGGGGCATTCGGTCACTGGCGACGGCGTCAAAGCGGTACCGGGCACTGTGGAAATCGTCCTCGACAAGCCTGAGTACAAGGCCGGCGATGAAGCGCTGGCGCTGATCACTTTCCCGGAGCCGGTCAGTGATGCGTTGCTCTCGCTGGAACGCGACAAGGTCGAAGCCACCGCGCTGCTGGCCAAGGGCGGCGACTGGTTGAAACTGGAAAAACTCAGCGACACCCAATACCGCGCGCGCATTCCGGTGAAGGACAACTTTGCACCGAACCTGACCTTCTCCGTGCTCTACACCAAGGGCGGTCAGTACAGCTTCCAGAACGCCGGGATCAAAGTGGTTGCGCCGCAAATCGACGTGGCGATCAGCACCGACAAAGCGATGTACCTGCCGGGCGACACGGTCACGGTTGATCTGACCACCCAGTTCGCCGGCAAAGCGGTTCCGGCGCATCTGACCGTCAGTGTTGTCGACGAAATGGTCTACGCACTGCAACCGGAAGTCGCGCCGACCATCGACCAGTTCTTCTATCACCCGCGCCGTAACAACGTGCGCACCAGTGCCAGCCTGTCGTTCATCAGTTACGACGTCGCGTTGCCGGGCAGCCCCGGCGCACCGGGCAAAGCCAACCGCAGCGAGCGCGGGGTGAAAGTGCTGGAGCGGCCGCGTCGTGAGGACGTCGATACCGCTGCGTGGCAGCCAGAGTTGTTGACCGGGGCCGACGGCAAAACCCGTTTCACCTTCAAGATGCCGGACTCGCTGACCCGCTGGCGCATCACCGCGCGGGCAATTGCCGATGATGGTCAGGTCGGGCAGAAGAAGCAGTTCGTGCGTTCGGAAAAACCGCTGTACCTGAAGTGGAGCGGGCCGAGCAAATTCCGCAAGGGTGATCAGCCGCAACTTGGCGTGTTTGCGTTCAGTCAGGCCGAGAAACCGGTCAAGGCTGAACTGGTGACTCACTATGCGGGCGCCGAACAGCGTCTGCCTGTGACCCTGAACAACGGCATCAATTATCTGCCGCTGCCGGCGTTCTCATTGGCTTCCGGCGAATGGACGGCGGAGTTGGTGCAGGACGGCAAGACCGCCGACTCTCTCGCCGTGCGCCTGAGTGCGACCGGTGACGGCTGGCAAGTCACTCAGACTCAAAGCCTCGACGTGGCCAGCGGTGACACACCGTTGAGTCTGCCGGCCGACGCCACCGATATTCGCCTGCGTCTGGATGACAGCCCGCAAGCGTTGTTCCGCTCGGCACTCGATGATCTGCTCAGCTATCCGTACGGCGGCGTTGAGCAGACTGCCAGCCGTTTGCTGCCGTTGAGCATTGCCTATCCATCGCTGGCATCGAATCCGCAGATTCGTGATCGCTTGCGCCTGATCATGCAGAACAGCCGTCTGCGTCTGGTGCAAATGGCCGGGCCGTCGGCGAGCTTCACCTGGTGGGGCTACGACGGTGAGCCGGATGCGTTCCTCACGGCTTACGCTTACTACGCCGACTGGAACGCTAGCCAGGTGCTGGAATTGACCTTGCCGCCGGAGCATTGGCAGCGAGTGCTGGAGGTCTACGCCAAGCAAGCGCCGAACACACCGTTGCTGCAGCGCGCGCTGATTCTGTCGTTCGCCAAGCAGATGCATTTGCCGGTGAACACCTTGCTCAGCGGCTTGATGGAGGATCTGGCCAAGGCCGGTGAAGGCAACGCCGAAACCCTGATGGACGACGGCGAAGACAGTCTGGTGATGAGCGATCCGGATTCGGCGCTCGGTCTGGCGGCGGCGCGGGTGTTGACCGCTGCGTTGGCCACGCAGTCGAAGGTTGCCTTGCCGGAAACGTTCAATCGTCAGGTAGGGGCTGCGCAACAGCGTCTGGCGGTCAGTTCGCAGCCGTTCGCCGAGGCGCTGAACCTGTCGCTGCAAGCGTTCGATCAGGCGCGTGCTACGGCGTTGTTGCAACGTTTGCTGCCGCAGCAATCGACCCTCGAACGTGCGCTGGCGCTGACCTGGCTGCAGCGCAGCATCGCCCAGGCGTCGCCGACCATTGCACTGACGCCGGGTGAAGGCTGGAAGAAGAACTACGGAGCCAGCGGCGAGATGTACTGGACGTGGCAGGGCGCGACGCCAGTGCCGAGCGTGTTGTCGGTGTCCGGTACGCAGGAGCGTCCGCTGCGCGCGGCGTTGAGTTTCCAGACCCAGCAAGCGGCAGTCGATCCGATGGCCGTGACCATCACCCGTCGCCTGTCGCGACTGGTGCCGGGCGACGAAGCGTTCACCTTCAAACTGGAGCCGATCGGCAGCAAGCCGCTGTCCAGCGACAGCCTGTATCTGGACGAAGTGATCCTCACCAGCAAAGCGTCGAAACCGCTGCGCTACGGCATGCTCGAAGTGCCGCTACCACCGGGCGCCGATGTCGAGCGCACCACTTGGGGCATCAAGTTGCAGGGCAAGGACGGCACCGAGCCGACCGCGCTGGAGAAGGCGCGCTTCGAACCGGGTCAACTGGCGTACGCGGTGCCGGTCGATGCGCTGAGCGGCGAATTGCGCTTGCGCCATCTGGTGCGCTTCTCGCAAAAGGGCCAGTTCAACCTGCCGCCGGTGCGTTTCAAACAGGTCTACGCGCCGCAGCATCAGGCCCAGGAAGCGAAAGCCGCCCTTGGTCAGGTCACGGTCAACTGACATGAGCCGGCCGCTGCTGTGGCTGCTGATGTGTGTGATACCTGCGCTGGCGACGGCGCAGGATGAGCCGTTGCGCGTGGCCTATAAGGGCGAGTTGTTGTCGTTGAGTCAGACGCAATTGATCGCCCGCGAGCCCTTGCCGCCGACGCTCGATACCCCGTTGGGCAGTCTGTGGAAATTGTTCGTATACGCATGGCTGGTCGATAGCGGTGCGCGTGAGCCTGCTTATGAATGTCGCGGACAGTCGAAGGAAGAGGTTTATTGCTGCTCGGCGGGCGGCAGGATCGAGCGTGATCAGGCGTTGGTGAAATCCTGCGGGTTGTACTTTGAGCCTGCGCGATTGGGGCTTTCTTCTGCCGATTGGCGCACGTATTGGCAGGCGCGGCGGGCGCCATCGTGGCTGCTGGATTTGCCGTCGGTACAGCCGGCTCAACGGGTTTCCGTGATTGAGTTGTTGAAGGTCTTGGCTGCTTTGCCGGCGCAGGATCAAGCGCGTCGAGTGCTGCTCGATGTGGTGCTGAATGCGGCGGACGGTAATGTCGTCGGCGAACTGGGCGGGCGTTTGCGGGTGAAAACCTGGAGCTGGCTTGGCGATCAGGATCCGCAGTCGCGCCAGGGTGGTTTCGCCGGTTGGACCGCGGACGGATCTCCGCTCTGGGCGGGTGGGCGTGGTACCAGTCAGATGGTTTTGCGCCATTACGGGCAGGCACTGGCGACGGTGTTGCCCGCCGCATGGCCGGCAGAAGCCGGGCGCTGTGTTGAAGTCGGGTTGTTCTCGCGCTATCCGCTCACGCGGGTTTTGGCTGGTGAGCGGGTGGTGACGTCCGGCCCGTTGCAGGGCGATTACCGCGTCGAATTCGCCAATGGCAACGCGCTGGATATCCACAGTGACGGCGAACTGTTTCTGCTCAACGACAAACTGGTCGCCAGGCTTGATCGCGAAGAATATGTAGCTCGCGTCCTTGAGCGCGAAGCCAAACCCGAACCCGCCGAAGCGGCCAAAGCGCTGGCCGTGGCAATCCGCACCTATCTGCTGCAAAACGCCACGCGCAACGGCGATTGCCTGAACATCGACGACAGCAGCAATCGCCAACGCGTCGCCCCGCGTCCAGCCTCGGCCGAGTCACGCAACATCGCGGCGTGGACGGCGGATCTGGTACTGGCCGGTAGCACCGTCACCTATCACTCCGATCAACCCGGCCCGGACAAACTCGCCTGGCAACAAGCCGTCGAGCAGGCCAACGCCGGTCAGCGCTACGACGCGATCCTCCTGCACGCCTATCCGCGCGCCAGCCTCAGTCGCTGGGACAATCCGGTCGCCTCCTGCGAGGCACTGCCCGCCGCGCAAGACTGGCTGCAGAAACAGCGACGCGGCTGGCGCCCGAAGCTGGAAAGCGAAACCGGCTACAACGAAGTCAGCACATTCGCCGTGTGCAAACTGGCGTTCGGCAGGCCCTTCGTCGACCGCGAACGCCAACGTATCTACGTGCGTGGCGTACTGACCCTGCAGGATCGCCTCGACCTGACCCACGAATATCTGCACCTGGCCTTTGAAGCACACCCCAACGGCCAGGATGAAACCTACATCGAAGGGCTCGCCCGTCACCTTTTGCTGGAATAGACCATGACACTCCGTTATCCACAGGTCTTGCTGCTGCTCTGCACCTTGACTGCGCTCTCGCCAGCCATCGCTGCCGACGGCGTCAAACTCGACACCCCGATCGGCGGCTGGCGCAGCGGCGCCCCCGAAGGCGAGGGTGAAAGCTTCCGCCAGACCGTCAATTACCCGGCCTCATCGGTCAACACCCCGGTCGGCCAGGCCAACACTGCCCGCATCAGCGGCGAGATCAAAGCTGCGCGGAAGGACAACGAACCCGGCCGCCTGATCGTCAACGGCGTGAGCATGCCGCTGAAAATCGACGACAGCGGCCGCTTCGACCGCCCGTTCTCCTTCCCCAACGGTAGCAACAGCGTCGAAGTACGCAGTCCCGACGGCCAGCAACGCCACCGCACGCAATTCCTCAATACCAGCGGCGGCGCCACCCCGGCAAAACTGCGCGTACTGCTGGCGTGGGACAGCGACGGCACCGACCTCGACCTGCACCTGATCACCCCTGACGGCGCGCACATTTGGTACGGCAACCGCAGCGCCGCCAACGGCGCCGCACTCGACGTTGACGTCACCACCGGTTATGGCCCGGAAATCTTCGCCATGCCGGCGCCGATCAAGGGGCAGTATCTGGTGTATGTGAATTATTACGGCGGTGGGTATCGCGGGGATGACGAGGGCGGGGATGAAGCGGTACAGGCACTGACCACGGCGCAGGTGACGGTGATTACTGAAGAGGGTACGCCGAGCGAGAAGATGGAGACGTTTCTGATCCCGATGCGGGCGGTGGGGGAGTTGACGTTGGTTAAGGCGTTCAGTTATCCGTGAGGGAATTGGGCTGCGGGTTGCTGCCCAATTTCAGGTCGCAGACATTGGACCGACTCAGGGCAGGAGCGAAAGACGGTCCTGCGCAACCTCGTAAGCAGCTTCTCTCTCTCGCTTCCCGATTGCGATTACAAACACCACAATCTCTTGATCAAGGACCTGATAGATCAGGCGATAGCCAGCGCTTTTCAGCTTCACTTTGTAGCAATCCGGGAGCTCGCGAAGTCGATTGGCTTCTATTCGAGGATTCTCCAATACCTCTGTGAGCTTCTTCTTGAACTGGTGGCGAACCGTATCGCCGAGTTTGTTCCACTCCTTTAAAGCACGACGATCAAATTCAAGGTTATAGGTCATCCAGACTTACCTTTACTCGTTGAGGTGCCGCGAGGCGTTCGGTGACTACGGCTATGAGTACTTCATCTTCCTCGCTGAGCAATGCTGCTTTGAAGGGTAGCTTGCCTCGCTCGGCGACGTATTGGAGTGTCTGACGCAAAAGCTCTGAGGGAGTTACTCCCAGCTTTTCCAGTTCGGCGAAGGAGCGCTGCTTCAGATCATCGTCGATGCGAATGTTGATGGAGGCCATGATGAAATACCTGTAATGACGTTTGTCGTTACGGTACCAAGAGGCTCTTCTGTTCGACAAGCGCGAATTTATGTTTCAGACGGTAGGCCGGGTTTATTTCAGGCATTAAAAAGCCGGCTTGTGGCCGGCTTCTCGGGGACTGGCTTGGTTTATTTTTGGTAAACCGCGCCAGCCTTCAAAACGTACATCCGGATCTGCGTCCGGCTGTGGGACTTGGTCAGACGTTGGTCTGCCGCGTCGGGCGCTGTCTGAGCCGCGGGGCGGGTCGATGCGCAAATGTGGGGCGCAGGATACTGAGTTTTGTTGTGGATTCCCAGCCTGAAGTGCGGTTTAGAGCAACCGCAGTCGAACAAATTCGAGATTTGTACCGATTATCAGGTCCTCATCGCGAGCAGGCTCACTCCTACAGGAGGCTTTGCAGGCCGTGAGATCATAGAAACGGCACCACCGGCCGCCGCTTGCTCACGGTCGACCACCAGAACACCCAGCCCAGTATGTGAATCCTTTGCTCCTCGATCTGTGCCGGGCGGAACACTTCGTCCGGGTATTCGGCGTTGTTGTGGCTGCGCAGGCGCAGGCCGTTGCCGGGCATGCGGTGCAGGTATTTGATGCGCAGCATGCCGTCGTGTTCGATGGCGTAGATCTCACCGTCGACGACCTGGGTCAGGCTGCGGTCGATAGCGACGATGGAGCCGTCTTCGATGCGTTCGGCCATGCTGTTGCCGATCATGTGCGCGCAGATGGCGTCGGCGTGGCGGATTTCCAGTTGATCCAGTGGTGCACGCAGCAGGCGGATGGACAGGTCAGGGTCCTGGATGACGTGGGTTTTGTCGGAGCCGTTGGTCAGGGGTGTTTCTTTGAAGAAGGCCAGTTCGATGTCGTTGGGATGGATGAATCGATAGGACCCCTGGGGATCCTGAGCGTCGAAGCTGTCGCCATTGCTGGCTGGCGGAGTCAGGCTTGGCAGCTCTTTTGTGCCTTGGCCGGTTTTCAGCCATTCGCTGTTGACGGACAGCAGGCGTGAGACTTCTTCCATGCGATACGCCGGGACGCCCCGGGTGTACCAGTTGTGGACATTTTGGGCTTCCGTGCCCCAGAACTTTGCGAAACCCGTCGTCGAGATGTTCGCAGCTTCCAGGAGTGCCTTGAATCTTGGACCGCTAGTGTTCTTTCTCATAAACACGGAGTCTACGGCCGTGCCAGAGCGGTTTGAATAAACCGGGCGTTCAAAAACGGGCTGAATTTTGCGACGGGATGTAAGACGTTCTTGTGGGAAATTACACAAGATAAAACTTTTCTGTAGTCCGTCATAAACACTCTGTTTAAGGCGGCTTTTCCCGAGCACAAAAAACCCCGGATCAACCGGGGTTTTCTTCAAGCCTCACGCGTAGCGCAACTGCTTAGCCTTTGTAGGCGGCAACCGACTTGGTGATCGCTTCGCGGGCGGCGTCTGCACCGGCCCAGCCTTCGATCTTGACCCATTTGCCTTTTTCGAGATCTTTGTAGTTCGCGAAGAAGTGCTCGATCTGCTGGATCAGCAGTGGCGGCAGGTCGGTGTATTCCTTCACATCGACGTACAGCTGGGATAGCTTGTCGTGTGGTACTGCGATGACTTTGGCATCGCCGCCGCCGTCGTCGGTCATGTTCAGGATGCCGACTGGACGCGCGCGGATTACCGAACCTGGGGCAACCGGGTAAGGGGTCACAACCAGTACGTCGAGCGGATCACCGTCGTCAGCCAGGGTGTTCGGGATGTAACCGTAGTTGGCCGGGTAGAACATTGGGGTGGCCATGAAACGGTCAACGAACAGGCAATCGCTGTCTTTGTCGATTTCGTATTTGATCGGCGCGTGGTTGGCCGGGATCTCGATCGCGACGTAGATGTCGTTCGGCAGGTCTTTGCCAGCCGGAATCTTGCTGTAGCTCATTGGGCGTTGCCCCCGTAGTTGACCAAAAACACTTGGCCGGATTGACCAAAAAGTGGCGGCGATTATAGGCATATTCTGCCGTCGACGCCATGTACCGAAAGTCGTGCAGACCTTAGTCGTGCGCCTGATAGACCGGGTCTGTGGCCTGAAGTTGCCGCAACCTGCCCAGCGGGTCCTGCCGGTAGAAAAGCTGCAACTGCGCATAGACCTGTGGATAAGCCTCGTGCAGCAGATCCGGGGCGCTGAAGAAGTACTCGCTGGTGACCGCAAAGAACTCGGCGGGGTTTTCGGCGGCGTAGGGATCAATGGCGGTTTCGGCGTCAGGATCATGGTCGAGCTGACGGTTGAGGTCGTCGTAAGCCTTTTGCATGACGTCGGCCCAGTCGCTGACACGCATGTCGGCATGCAGCGGCGGCAGACCATTGGCGTCGCCGTTGAGCATGTCGAGTTTGTGCGCCAGTTCGTGGATCACCAGGTTGTAGCCTTCCCAGCCACCACTGGCCATCACACCCGGCCAGGCAAGAATGATCGGCCCTTGCTGCCAGGCTTCGCCGCTGTGTTCGCCGTCCCACTCATGCTCGACACCGCTGGCGTCACGATGACGTTGCGGGCTGAGGAAATCGTCCGGGTAGAGGACGATCTCGTGGAAGCCCTGATACCAGTTCAGATCGCCGAGATTGAGCAGCGGCAGCTGCGCCTGGGCGGCGAGCAACAGGCGTTGTTCCTGGTGCAGTTCGACGCCGGGCAGGGCGCTCAGGTGTTTGTCTGCAAGGAACAGCACGCAGGCTTCGCGCAGCCACTGGTCTTCGGCTGCGCTGATGCCGTCAAGGAAGCTCAGGTGATGGCGCACCCGTTGCCACATGTCGTCGGCAATCGGGTGCTTTGCCAGAGTGCGCCGGCGACGCCAGGCGCTCAGCGACCACATCGGCTTAGTGCGATTGGGCTTTGGTGCCGCCGAAGCGGCTGCGAACCACACCGATAATCATCGGTACCAGCGACAGTAGAATGATGCCGACGACCAGCAACGACAGGTTTTTCTTGATGAACGGCACGTTGCCGAAGAAGTAGCCCAATGTCACCAGACCGCCAACCCACAACACCGTACCGAACACGCTGAAACCGAAAAAACGCGGGTAGGGCATCTTCGCTACACCAGCGACGAAGGGTGCAAAGGTGCGGATGATCGGCAGAAAACGCGCCAGGGTCACGGTTTTGCCACCGTGCTTGTCGTAGAAGTCGTGAGTTTGTTGCAGGTAATCGCGACGGAATATTTTCGAGTTCGGGTTGCTGAACAACTTCTCGCCCGCCGTTCGTCCGATCACGTAGTTGGTACTGTCGCCCAGTATGGCCGCGAGCATCAGCAGGCCGCCCAGCAGCACCGGATCCATGCCACCGCCAGCGGCCACGGCACCGGCAATGAACAGCAACGAATCACCCGGCAGGAATGGCATCACCACCAGACCTGTTTCACAGAAAATCACCAGAAACAGGATGGCGTAGATCCATGGACCATAGTTGTTCACCAGCAAATCGAGGTACACATCGAGATGCAGGATAAGGTCGAGCGGGTTGAAATCCATGGGGGCACCTGTATGACGGCCTGACTCTGCAGGCCTGTGCGGATGATTCGGGTGTAAGCCTACAGCGGGGTGTAGTTTTTCTTACAAGCCGGAAAGCTCGGGATTATACGGTCTGAAAGATGAAAAGCGCGTTGGTTTTGTCGCGGGGGATGTCGGGGTGTGAACAATTGTCAGGATGTATTTAACGTGGCTGAGGGAGCAGGCTCCCTCATCACAGGCTGCATGCGCGGTCAAAGCTCTTCGCTGATCGGCAACACGTAGTTCTTGAACTCGGTGTCTTCCTTGAACCCGATGGACTCGTAGGTTTTCTGCGCGACTTCATTGTTGCTGCTGGTGGAGACACGCATGCGCACGGCTTGGGTTTCCTTGGCCATTTTCTTCGCAGTGCGGATCAGGTTGTCAGCGACCAGTTGCCGGCGCGCGTCTTCGGCGACATAGATGTCGTTGAGGATCCACACGCGTTTGAGCGACAACGAGGAGAAGCTCGGATAGAGCTGACAAAAGCCCATCAGCTTCTTGTCGTCATCGTCGGCCAGGGCCAGGTAGATCACCGATTCCTTGCGGCGCAGACGCTTTTCAAGGAACGCACGGGAGGAATCCGGGTAAGGTAGGGAACCGTAGAACTCGCGATATTTGACGAACAACGGAGTCAACAAATCCAGATGTTCGAGGGTCGCTTGAATAATCCGCATGATAGGTCTCGTCTTCAAGTGGCTGTCTTCAACTGCTCTGACGGCGATGGGAAACCCGTGCGGCCGTGCATCGATCCTGCCTGAAACCGGCGCAGAAACGCAATGCGGAAACGGTTCAGGTTGTGGGCGGATCGAGTAGGAAATTACCTTTCATGTCTACACCGGCGTCCGATTCCAGCGTCTGAACCTGTGCTTCGTCCTTCAGGTTGACCCCTGACAGCTGCCGCCGACAGGCTTCGCGCATCAAATAGAGCAAGCGATGCGCCGCCATGCCGTAGCTCAAGCCTTCGAGCCGCACATTGGAGATGCAGTTGCGGTAGGCGTCGGTCAGGCCGATTTTTGGATTGTAGGTGAAATATAAACCGAGACTGTCCGGTGAGCTGAGGCCCGGGCGCTCGCCAATCAGCATCACCAGCATTTTTGCACCGAGCAATTGGCCGATTTCATCACCGACGGCAACGCGACCCTGTTCCATCAGGATAACGGGCGCCATCGACCAGCCGTCAGCGCTCATGTGCTCCTCCAGTCGGGTCAGAAACGGCAGGGTATGCCGATGAACCGCCAGTGCCGACAGGCCGTCGGCCACGACAATCGCCAGATCGACACCACCCGGATGCGCCGCAGCGTATTCACGCAGGGCCTGCGCCGATTCATCGCTGAGCTTGCGTCCCAGATCCGGGCGTTGCAGATAACTGTTTCTATCCGTAGCGGCGCTGTGCAGCAGCAGGCTTTCGCGTCCGCGTTCAGTCAATTGCGCACTGAGTCCGGCATGATCAAATGACAGATGCACGGCATCACGTGCCTGGGCATGGGCAAACTGAAAATCCAGTTGCGCGTTGGTCGGCAGACTGGTGCCAGTGCGGCCAAGGGCGATCCGTGCCGGGGTCAGGCGGCGCAGTTCCAGCCAAGGGTTTTGCGGGTCCACGGGCGGTTTTTCCATGTGACTCATCCCAGTTGCGCCAGCGCCTGGCGGAAGGCCGGCGGCAAGTTGTTACCGAAGCGAACCTTGCCGTCCGCTTGGGTGAAGATGCCCATGTTCGCCAGCCACTGCTCAAACTCCGGCGCCGGTTTCAGGCCCAGGGTCTGGCGGGCGTAGAGGGCGTCGTGGAACGAGGTGGTCTGGTAGTTGAGCATGATGTCGTCGGAGCCGGGGATGCCCATGATGAAGTTGATCCCCGCGACACCCAAGAGGGTCAGCAGGGTGTCCATGTCGTCCTGATCGGCTTCGGCGTGGTTGGTGTAGCAGATATCGCAACCCATCGGCACGCCGAGCAACTTGCCGCAGAAATGGTCTTCGAGGCCGGCGCGGATGATCTGTTTGCCGTTGTACAGGTACTCCGGGCCGATAAATCCTACGACGGTGTTCACCAGAAACGGCTTGAAATGTCGCGCCACGGCGTAGGCCCGGGTTTCGCAGGTCTGTTGGTCGACACCGTGGTGGGCGTTGGCCGACAGGGCGCTGCCCTGACCGGTTTCGAAATACATCAGGTTTTGCCCGAGGGTGCCGCGATTCAGGCTCAGGCCGGCGTCGTAGCCTTCCTGCAAGACATTCAGGTTGATGCCGAAACTGGCGTTGGCCGCTTCGGTGCCGGCAATCGACTGGAACACGAGGTCCAGCGGCACGCCGCGGTTGATCGCCTCGATGGAGGTGGTGACGTGGGTCAGTACACAGGCCTGGGTCGGGATGTCGTAGCGCTGGATGATCGCGTCGAGCATTTCCAGCATGGCGCAGATCGAGGCGATGCTGTCGGTGGCCGGGTTGATGCCGATCATCGCGTCGCCGTTGCCGTAGAGCAGACCGTCGAGAATGCTCGCGGCGATGCCGGACGGTTCGTCGGTCGGATGATTGGGTTGCAGGCGCGTCGACAAACGTCCGCGCAGGCCGAGGGTGCCGCGAAATTTGGTGACGACACGAATCTTTTGCGCCACCAGCACCAGATCCTGCACGCGCATGATCTTCGACACGGCGGCGACCATTTCCGGGGTCAGGCCCGGGGCGAGGTTACGCAGACTGGTTTCGTCGGCGGCGTCGCTGAGCAGCCAGTCGCGGAAACCACCGACGGTAAGGTGGCTGACGACCGCGAAGGCCTGCTTGTCGTGGGTGTCGATGATCAGTCGGGTGACTTCATCGGACTCATAAGGAATCAGCGCCTCTTGCAGGAAATGCCTGAGCGGGATGTCGGCCAGCGCCATTTGCGCAGCCACCCGCTCGCCGTCGTTAAGTGCGGCGACGCCGGCAAGAAAGTCCCCGGAACGCGCCGGGCTAGCCTTGGCCATGACGTCCTTGAGGCTGTCGAAGCGATAGGTCTGGGCGCCGACGGAATGGGCGAATGCGGCCATGGGGCGGTGTCCTCCTGATTCTGTGGATAACTCAGTCCCCTGTGGGAGCGAGCTTGCTCGCGAAAGCGGACCGACATTCAAAACAATTGTCGACTGATACTCCGCTTTCGCGAGCAGGCTCGTTACCACATTGGATTTTCATGCACTTCTATATAGCGGGCACCGGGCGAAAGGCCCGGTGCCGGTGCAACTAGATACCTTCGAGCATAGCGTCTGCCGGCGCTTCGGAGCGCTGCTTGGCGGTCAGCTGGAAATACAGGTAACCGGCGGCCATGAAACCGAGGAACACACAACCGATCAGCGTGTTGAACCACGCCATCGCGATCAGGCACACCACCGCCAGAAACAGCGCAATCGCCGGTACCACCGGATAGCCCGGGGCGCGGAAGGTGCGCTCCAGATTCGGTTCGGTCTTACGCAGTCTGAACAGGCTGAGCATGCTGATGATGTACATCACGATCGCTCCGAACACCGACATGGTGATCATCGCCGCCGTCAGGGTCATGCCTTGCAGATTGACCAGGCCGTCGCTGTAAATCGCCGCGATGCCGATCACGCCACCGGCCAGAATCGCCCGATGCGGCGTCTGGAAGCGCGATAGCTTGGCCAGGCCTTTAGGCAGATAACCGGCGCGGGCGAGGGCGAAGAACTGCCGCGAGTAGCCGAGGATGATCCCGTGGAAACTCGCCACCAGCCCGAACAGACCGATCCACACCAGCATATGCATCCACGACGAGTTATTACCGACCACGGCTTTCATCGCTTGCGGCAGCGGATCGTTGATGTTCGACAACTGACGCCAGTCGCCGACACCGCCAGCCATGACCATCACACCGATGGCGAGGAACACCAGGGTCAGAATGCCGCTGACATAGGCCTTGGGAATCGTGCGTTTCGGGTCTTTCGCCTCTTCGGCCGCCATGGCTGCACCTTCGATGGCGAGGAAGAACCAGATCGCAAAGGGTATCGCCGCAAAGATCCCCGGAATCGAGCCTAGGGTGAATTCGTTGGCGCCCGACCAGCCATTCAGCACGAAGTTACTGAAGCTGAAGCCCGGCGCGACCACGCCCATGAACACCAGCAACTCGGCGACGGCGAGCACGGTGACTACCAGCTCAAAGGTCGCCGCGATGCTGACACCAAGGATGTTCAGGGTCATGAACACGAAATACGCGCCGACGGCGGCGATCTTCGGATCAAGTTCAGGATATTGCACATTCAGGTAAGCGCCGATGGCCATGGCAATCGCCGGTGGCGCGAAGACGAACTCGATCAGCGTGGCGATGCCTGCGATCAATCCGCCTTTTTCGCCGAACGCCCGACGGCTGTAGGCAAACGGCCCCCCGGCGTGCGGGATGGCGGTGGTCAATTCGGTAAAGCTGAAGATGAAGCAGGTGTACATGGTCGCGACCATCAGCGCCGTGACCAGAAATCCGAGGGTGCCCGCGGTGCCCCAGCCGTAACTCCAGCCGAAGTATTCGCCGGAAATCACCAGGCCGACGGCAATGCCCCACAGATGCAGGGTGCCGAGTGTGGGTTTGAGCTGTGTGGTGGAAGTCATAAGTCCTCTCTGTTTTTTTATTGTTCGATCTGTTGGACTTTCGGGTGCAGTAGTTGGGTGGATGAGTGCTGTTCACGCAGCGGCAGTTTTAGTGCGAAACCTGAATGACGGGTACGCAAGGGCCGTGCCAGAGCGGCCAGGCCTTGTGTTGTGTCATTGAGGACGCCAATCGCGAGCAGGCTCACTCCTACAGGAGGAATACGGTGCAATTGTAGGAGTGAGCCTGCTCGCGATAGCGGTCGATAGGGCAACACTGAAACATCAGTGTTGCCCCGGGTTTTTAGAAGAAGCCCAACGGATTGATGTCGTAGCTCACCAGCAGGTTTTTCGTCTGCTGATAGTGATCGAGCATCATCTTGTGGGTTTCACGGCCGACGCCGGACTTCTTGTACCCGCCGAACGCGGCGTGTGCCGGGTACAGGTGGTAGCAGTTGGTCCATACGCGGCCGGCCTTGATCGCCCGGCCCATACGGTAGGCGCGGTTGATGTCGCGAGTCCACAGACCGGCGCCGAGGCCGAACTCGGTGTCGTTGGCGATCGCCAAGGCTTCGGCTTCGTCCTTGAACGTGGTGATGCTCACCACCGGGCCGAAGATTTCTTCCTGGAACACGCGCATTTTGTTGGTGCCCTTGAGCAGGGTCGGCTGGATGTAATAGCCGGTCGACAGATTGCCTTCGAGTTTTTCCACCTTGCCGCCAGTCAGCAACTCGGCGCCTTCGCCCTTGGCGATTTCAAGGTACGAAAGGATTTTGTCGAATTGCTGCTCGGACGCCTGCGCGCCGACCATGGTGTCGGTGTCCAGCGGATCACCGCGTTTGATTTGCAGGACTTTCTTCATCACGACAGCCATGAACTCGTCGTAGATCGATTCCTGTACCAGCGCGCGCGATGGGCAGGTGCAGACCTCGCCCTGGTTGAAGAACGCCAGCACCAGACCTTCAGCGGCTTTCTCAATGAAGGTCGGCTCGGCCTGCATGATGTCTTCGAAGAAGATGTTCGGCGACTTGCCGCCCAGTTCCACGGTCGACGGAATGATGTTTTCGGCGGCGCACTTCATGATGTGCGAGCCGACCGGGGTCGAGCCGGTGAAGGCGATCTTGGCGATGCGTTTGCTGGTGGCCAGCGCTTCGCCGGCTTCTTTGCCATAGCCTTGAACAATGTTCAGCACGCCCGGCGGCAGCAGATCACCGATCAGTTCCAGCAACACGGTAATGCCCAGCGGGGTTTGCTCGGCCGGTTTGAGCACCACGCAGTTGCCAGCGGCCAACGCTGGCGCGAGTTTCCACGCGGCCATCAGGATCGGGAAGTTCCACGGGATGATCTGGCCGACCACGCCCAGCGGTTCGTGAATGTGATAGGCCACGGTGTTGCCGTCGATTTCGGCAGCGCTGCCTTCCTGGGCGCGCAGGCAGCCAGCGAAGTAGCGGAAATGGTCAGCGGCCAGCGGGATGTCGGCGTTGAGGGTTTCGCGAATGGCTTTGCCGTTGTCCCAGGTTTCGGTGATCGCCAGCAGTTCGAGATTCTGTTCGATGCGGTCGGCGATTTTCAGCAGGATCAGCGAGCGCGCCTGCACGGAGGTCGCGCCCCACGCGTCGGCAGCGGCGTGGGCGGCGTCCAGTGCCTTGTCGATGTCTTCGGCAGTGGAACGGGGAAATTCGGCAATCGGTTGGCCATTGACTGGCGAGGTGTTGGTGAAGTACTGACCTTTGACAGGCGCGACGAACTCGCCGCCGATGTAGTTACCGTACTTGGCTTTGAACGAGACTTTGGCGCCTTCAGTACCGGGGTGAGCGTAACGCATGATGATGTTCTCCTTGGCTTTGTACTTATTAGAGAAACGCGCAAGTGCGCTTGCTATAAGCGTAGAGCAAAGGTCGGGCCACTGCCGTGCAGGGCAGGTAAATCAAGGGTTTGGCAGGTTTTTGTCGGACGGGCGGATGGCACCTGTGACGGTTTCGGTACAGCGGGGGTGACAGCTTGTACCGCTTTTGGCACAGCCAGTGACCGGACAGTCTTGCCAGCATTGCAATGCGTCGATGG
The DNA here is from genome assembly GCF_002754355.1 of Pseudomonas sp. 29. Taxonomy (NCBI): domain Bacteria; kingdom Pseudomonadati; phylum Pseudomonadota; class Gammaproteobacteria; order Pseudomonadales; family Pseudomonadaceae; genus Pseudomonas; species Pseudomonas sp. 29. The sequence goes on along the minus strand of NZ_PEEY01000001.1, from coordinate 2,086,992 downwards.
CTGGAGGATGCTGGGCATCACCTCAGCATTGGGCCGTCGAGCCTCGGGGAGAACAATAAGAAATGCACGACAATCATTTGAGTCGCCATGCCCAACAGGTTCTCACCGTGACCCAGGGCAAACCGCACCTGCACGGGCCCGGCGCCGATCCGTCGATTGCCCGTTCATGGCTGCGCTGTCTTGAGGACTATCACCTCGACCCGGCGCTAAGCATGGCGCCGACCGTGCTTGAACACGGACGCGTACTGGAAAGCCGCGAACGCCTGCAACAAGTGCTGCAGATCGCCGGCAATGAAATGAGCAGCCTGCATCAACAACTCTCCGGCGCTGGCCACGCGGTGCTGCTGACCGACGCGCGCGGGGTGATCCTCAACTGCGTCACCGCGCCGGCCGAACGCAAGATCTTCGAACGCGCCGGGCTGTGGCTTGGTGCTGACTGGAGCGAGGCCTGCGAAGGCACCAACGGCATCGGCACCTGCCTGGTCGAGCGTCAGGCCCTGACCATCCATCAGGACGAACACTTCCGCGGCCGTCACACCGGCCTGACCTGTTCGGCGAGCCCGGTGTTCGACCCGCACGGTGAACTGTTGGCGGTGCTCGACGTGTCTTCAGCGCGTCACGATGTCTCGCGGCAGAGCCAGTTTCATACCATGGCGCTGGTCAACCTCTCGGCGAAGATGATCGAGAGTTGCTACTTCCTGCGTTGTTTCGATAACCAATGGTTGTTGCGTTTTCATCTGCAGGCCGAATCGGTCGGGTTGTTCAGCGAAGGCTTGTTGGCGTTTGACGGGGAAGGGCGGATCAGCGCGGTGAATCAGAGTGCACTGAATTTGCTCGGGCATATTCGCGGTGGTTTGCTGGGTAAACCGGTGGAGGCGTTTTTCGATTGTTCACTGGATGAATTGCTTGGCCGCGCGAGTGCCAATGCCAGTGCCAGTTGGCCACTGCGCACCTGTGACGGGCGACATTTGTTTGCTGTGTTGCGCGGGGAATCGCGCAAACCTGTACCGATGCTATCGACGCCGGTAGTGGCTGGGGCGCCGCGCTTGTCGGGTATCTGTCTCGGTGATGAGGCGTTGCAGGCTGACTTCCGAAAAGCCTTGCGCGTCTTCGAGCGCGACGTACCACTGTTGATCAACGGCGAAACCGGCTCCGGCAAAGAAGCCTTCGCCAAGGCCGTGCATCAGGCCAGTCAACGCTCGAGCAAAGCTTTCGTTGCCCTTAATTGCGCGGCCATTCCCGAGAGCCTGATCGAGAGCGAACTGTTCGGCTATCGCGGGGGCAGCTTCACCGGTGCGCGCAAGGACGGCATGCGTGGCAAGTTGCAACAGGCCGACGGCGGCACGTTGTTCCTCGATGAAATCGGCGATATGCCACTGGCCTTGCAGACTCGGTTGTTGCGGGTGCTGGAGGATCGGCAGGTGGTGCCGATTGGCGGCGAACCGGAAGCGGTCAACGTGCGGATCATCAGCGCCACCCACCGCCATCTGCTGGATCGGGTTGCGGACGGCAGCTTCCGCGAGGATTTGTATTATCGGCTCAACGGCCTGGAAGTGGCGTTGCCGGCTTTGCGCGAGCGCAGTGATAAATCGCAGTTGCTGGATTTTCTGCTGGCTGAAGAGGCGGGCGCTGAAGCGATCCTGATCGAAGAGCCGGCGCGACAGGCTTTGCTGGCCTTCAAGTGGCCGGGGAATGTGCGGCAGTTGCGCAATGTGCTGCGTACGCTGGCGGCGTTGTGTGATGAAGGGCGGATCGGGGTTGAGGATTTACCGGTGATGATTCGGCAGGGGAGTCCGGCAGTATTAGCGGTTAAGGAGTCCGATCATCCGCTGGAAGACGCCGAACGGTTGGCTCTGCTCAATACGCTGGAGCAAACCCGCTGGCACATGACCCAAACGGCTCAGCAACTGGGTGTCAGCCGCAACACTCTTTACAGGAAGCTGCGTAAGCATGGGATTGAGCGGCGGGTCAGTTAGAAGGCCCTCACCCTAGCCCTCTCCCGGAGGGAGAGGGGACTGAACGAGTCGGTCTACTGATCTACGCCGACCTGAAATATTGAGCCGAACTCAGGATTTGAAGGCAACCAAGATCGGCTCCCTCTCCCGAGGGGAAAGGTGACTGATCGAGGTGTTTTGGCGATTTACGCCGACCTGAAATATTGAGCCGAACTCAGGATTTGAAAGCGACCGAGATCGGCTCCCTCTCCCTGGGGAAAGGTGACTGATCGAGGTGTTTTGGCGATTTACGCCGACCTGAAATATTGAGCCGGACTCAGGATTTGAAAGCGACCGAGATCGGCTCCCTCTCCCTGGGGTAAAGGTGACTGATCGAGGTGTTTTGGCGATTTACGCCGACCTGACATATCGAGCCGAACTCAGGATTTGAAGGCAACCAAGATCGGCTCCCTCTCCCGAGGGGAAAGGTGACTGATCGAGGTGTTTTGGCGATTTACGCCGACCTGAAATATTGAGCCGAACTCAGGATTTGAAAGCAACCGAGATTGGCTCTTTCTACTTGGGGGAAAGGGGGCTGATCGAGGTGTTCTGGCGATTTACGCCGATCTGAAATATTGAGCCGAACTCAAGATTTGAAAGCGACCGAGATCGGCTCCCGCTCCCTCGGGAGAGGGCTGGGGTGAGGGGCGACAATCAGCAGCCGAACCGAGATACTGCGGCCAACCAGTCCCGCCCCTCACCTAAAGAGTGCGATTTCCCCCTCCCTACGCTAACCTGCGGCCATGTTTTACGAGGTCGACTATGCACATTCATATTCTGGGTATCTGCGGGACTTTCATGGGCTCGATGGCGGTCTTGGCCAAAGAGCTGGGCCATCACGTGACCGGCTCCGACGCCAACGTCTATCCGCCGATGAGCACGCAGCTGGAAGCCCAAGGCATTCAACTGACGCAGGGCTACGATCCGGCGCAACTTGATCCGGCACCGGATCTGGTGGTAATCGGCAACGCCATGTCCCGCGGCAATCCGGCGGTGGAATATGTGCTGAACAAAGGTCTGCCGTACGTGTCCGGCCCGCAATGGCTGGCTGACCATGTGCTGCAAGGTCGCTGGGTATTGGCGGTTGCCGGTACGCATGGCAAAACCACCACCAGCAGCATGCTCGCCTGGGTCCTGGAACACGCCGGCATGAGCCCGGGCTTCCTGATCGGTGGCGTGCCGCAGAACTTCTCGGTGTCGGCGCGTTTAGGCGGTACGCCGTTCTTTGTGATCGAGGCCGACGAGTACGACAGCGCCTTCTTCGACAAGCGCTCGAAATTCGTCCACTACCGTCCGCGCACAGCGATACTCAATAACCTTGAGTTCGATCACGCTGACATCTTCCCGGATCTGCCAGCGATCGAGCGGCAATTCCACCACTTGGTGCGGACCATCCCGAGCGAAGGCCTGGTCATCCATCCGACCACCGAGCCGGCCTTGCAACGGGTGATCGAAATGGGCTGCTGGACCCCGGTGCAGACCACCGGTGCCGGCGGCCAATGGCAGGTCAAACTGCTCAGCGAAGACGGCTCGGCGTTCGAAGTGATGTTCGAAGGCGTGTCGCAAGGCACCGTCGAGTGGGAGCTGAGCGGTCAGCACAACGTCGCCAACGCCTTGGCTGCTTTGGCGGCTGCGCGTCATGTGGGCGTGGTGCCGTCGATGGGCATCGCTGGCCTGAGCGCGTTCAAGAACGTCAAACGCCGCATGGAGAAGGTCGCTGAAGTACGCGGCATTACCATCTATGACGACTTCGCCCACCACCCGACTGCCATTGCCACCACCCTCGACGGCCTGCGCAAACGCATCGGCGACGCGCCTCTTATCGCGATCATCGAACCGCGCTCCAACTCGATGAAACTCGGCGCGCACCGTGATGGTTTGCCGGACAGCGTGGTCGATGCCGATCAGGTGATCTGGTACGCTCCGGCCAACCTCGGCTGGGACCTGGCCGGCACTGCCGCGTTGTGCACCGTGCCGTCGATCGTCAGCGACTCGCTGGAAGGCATCATCGAGCGCGTGAAGAGCCAGGCGCAGCCGGGTACGCATGTGGTGATCATGAGTAACGGCGGCTTCGGCGGCCTGCACGGCAAACTCGCCGAGGCGCTGCAATGAACACTCGTTTTGAGAGCAATGGCCCCGAACGCATCACGCTGGCGATGACCGGCGCGTCCGGTGCTCAATACGGTTTACGCCTGCTTGATTGCCTGGTGCGTGAAGATCGCGAGGTGCACTTCCTGATCTCCAAGGCTGCGCAACTGGTGATGGCCACCGAGACCGATGTGACGCTGCCGCCCAAGCCGCAAATGATGCAGGCCTTCCTGACCGAATACACCGGAGCTGCCGCCGGGCAGATCCGCGTGTACGGCAAGGAAGACTGGATGTCGCCGGTGGCTTCGGGCTCCGGCGCACCGGCAGCGATGGTCGTGGTGCCATGTTCCACCGGGACGTTGTCGGCGATTGCCACCGGCGCCTGCAACAACCTGATCGAACGCGCCGCCGACGTTACTTTGAAAGAGCGTCGCCAATTGATTCTGGTGCCGCGCGAAGCGCCCTATTCGAGTATTCATCTGGAGCACATGCTCAAGCTGTCGAACATGGGTGTGACGATTCTGCCGGCCTCACCGGGTTTCTATCATCAGCCGCAGACCATCGATGACCTGATCGATTTCGTTGTGGCGCGGATTCTCAATCTGCTCGGCATTCCCCAGGACATGCTGCCGCGTTGGGGTGAGCATCATCTGAGCAGCGATGAATAAGCTGCTGGCGATTTTGCTGGCGCTGCAACTGACCGGTTGCGCCACTGCGCGCACTCTCGACGCCGCCAAACCGGGCGCGCCGGTGGTGTATTCCGGGACGCGGCTGGAGTTGTATGCATTGAATGGCGGGTGTTGCGCGATGGATCGGTTCGGGGCTGAAGCGCCGAGCTATCCGGGGGTGGATCTGCCAGCGAGTGCATTACTCGATACATTGTTGTTGCCGTTGTCACTGCTCACGGTGATTGGCGTGAGTTTTCAGGCGACTGGTGGATTGTAGGGGAGTGCTGCGCACTCTATTCGCGAGCAGGCTCGCTCCCACAGGGGGACGCGGTGCAATTGTGGGAGCGAGCCTGCTCGCGAAAGCTTTCTTCCTGACGCTATGGATTATTTGCCCAGCTTGCGCAGCTCATCCGACTCGATCACCCGCACCCCATCCTGCTCTTCCAGCGCCAACCGCCACATCGCCCGCGCCAATTGGCACGCTTCGATGCCCCGGTATTTACCCGGAATCAGCTTTGACAACGGCGCGGCCAGTTGCTCGGCCAGACGTGGTTCGGTCCGTTCACCCAACAACAGCGAAGGCCGGCAAATGGTCAATTGCGGCCAGTCCTGCGCACGCAAGGCCTGCTCCATTTCGCCTTTGACCCGATTGTAGAAAACCGACGATTTCGGATCGGCGCCTATCGCACTGATCACGATCAGATGCCGCGCGCCCATCTCCCGCGCGCGTTTGGCGAACGCCACCACCATGTCCAGATCCACCGCGCGAAACGCTGCTTCAGAGCCGGCCTGTTTGATGGTGGTGCCGAGGCAGCAATAGGCGATGTCGACGCGGCCACTGAGTTGCGGCAGAAACACCTGCGGATCGCCCACCGGGTTTTCAAGATGCGGATGTTCGGCCAAGGGGCGACGGGAAGGGGCGAGCACGCGAGAAATCGTCGGCTCGTTGAGCAAACGGTCGAGAAGATGTTCACCGGTCAAACCGGTGGCTCCGGCAAGCAATACGTGCTGAGGCGTCAAGTACATAGTGTCTCTCCCTTGATACTGTTCAGCTTAGTTGCTCTTTGTCGCTCCGTCGTTCAATGCAGCACTCTGCAATGCTTTTCTGGCTTGCTGTTTGCGCAGCAGTTGCCAGTGCGACAGCACGGTTTTCGGCGCCCAGATCTGCGGCTCCGACGCTTCGAAATTATCCGCCAGTTCACGCTCGGCGACGGTGGCCTTGGCCAGTTTGAAGGCTTGCTCCAGATCATCGGTCTGGTTCAGCGCCTGGGCGAACAGTGCATCGCCGAAGTAGGTGAAGTTGGCTTCTTCCGAGCAGCCGAAGGACACCCGATCCGCGCGCGAGGCGGTCATGATCAGCGTGCGTTCGTCTTTCAGCGCCGGGATAAAGCCGCCGGAGTAGCACGACGAAATCACGATGATCTTGTCGCGATTTTTCAGCGGCGCCAGTACAGCGGCGAGTTCATCGGCGGGCAGGTCGGCCAGTTCCATGCGTGGCTGGTCGAGCACCAGCTCATGTTCGGCGGTGCCGTGGCTGGTCAGGTAGATGAACAGCAGGTCTTCCGGGCCGCTGCGTTCGGCCAGCGTTTGCGCGGCACGACGCAGGTTCTCGCGGGTGGCCATCGGCCGGTCGCCGAGGTGGTCACGGTGGTTGACCAGACGGACCTGGCCATAAGCGCCGAAGCGCGTGTTGAGCATGTTGGCGACGTAGTCGGATTCGCGCAGGAATACGCTTTGTTTGCCGTCGCCGCCGAGGGTCAACGTGTACAACTCGACCGCCGGGGTCGACGCGGGAATGGCGGCCAACGCGTCATCAAGCAGGCGGCCCTGAGCGAGCAAGCCGAGTTCGAGCGTATCGGGCAATAACTTGCCGTCGGCGTCGCGCACGCGCTGGCCATTGACCCAGGTGCCGCTCATCACACTGCCATCGGTGAGCACCAGGGTGCCGCGTCCGGAGTAACTGTCGTTGTCGAAGCCGCCGATGTAAAAGCTGCCATCGGACAGGTTCAAGCGGCCCTGACCGCTGAAGCGCCAGTCGCTGAACGTGCCGATGTAATGGCTACCGTCGGCGCCGATCAGTTCGCCCTTGCCGGTCAGCGCGCCTTCCTTGAACTGGCCGAGCCAGACATCGCCGTCGGCGTTTTCGTAGCGACCTTTGCCGTGCAGTTGATTGTTCTTGAAGCCGCCGACGTAGATATCGCCGTCCGCGCTGTTGAAGGTGCCTTTGCCTTCCAGCTGACCGTTGACGAAATGCCCGCTGAACGAGTTACCGCTGGCATCGCCGCGCTGGCCCTCGCCGTTGGGCTTGCCGTGGGCGAACTGGCCTTGATAGGAGCTGCCGTCGTCCATTTCCAGACGGCCGAGCCCGGAGTATTGGTCAGCCTTGAACTCGCCACGGTAGGTCATGGCGTTTTCTTTCAGGGTGCCTTCGCCCTCGCGGCGTCCCTGTTTGAAGCCGCCGGTGTAACTGCTGGCGTTGGTGGTCAGGCTGCCTTGGCCGTCGAACAGGCCTTGCTGAAACTGCCCGCGATAGACCTCGCCGTTGCTGCCATGCCATTCGCCCTGACCGTGCCACTGACCCTTATCGAACTGCCCGGCATACCAGCTGCCGTTGGGGTAGTCGACGCGGCCTTGACCTTGCAGCAAGCCATCGACCAGTTCACCACGATAGCGTCCACCGTCGGGCAGGCGCGCATCCGGGGGCAGCAGCGATTCGCCGTCGCCGCACGCGGTGAGCATCAGGGTCAAGGCAAGGGGTGCAAGACGAGCGAGTGAGCGCATAGCGGGATCCGGGCAATTAGGCGACCGAGTATGCCGCAGCTATGTGACCTAATGCAGCCGGTAAAAACAGTGTTGACGCGAAACAGCGTGCGCTGCTTCGCATCCAGAACCATCAGACGAAGCAGAGCGACAGTGGTTCGGCGATATAGGCCGGTTTGTCCGAGCCTTCTATCTCCAGTGTCGCGGTGGCCTTGAGCAGCCACTGGCCCGGTTTTTTCTCGGTCACTTCGCCCAGATCGACCTTGAGGCGGACCTTGGAATTGACCTTCACTGGCTGGATGAAACGCACGCTGTCCAGCCCGTAATTGACCACCATCTTCACGCCTTGCGGCAGAATCAGGATGTCTTCCATCAATTTCGGGATCAGCGACAACGACAGGAAACCGTGGGCAATGGTGCTGCCAAATGGCGTTTGCGCGGCTTTGACCGGGTCGACGTGAATGAACTGATAATCACCGGTGGCTTCGGCGAACAGGTTGATGCGTTCCTGATCGATGGTGAGCCATTCGGAACGTCCGAGTTCCTTGCCGACATAATCTTTGAGCTCTGCAACGGGAACATAGGGCATTGAGACTCTCCTTGGGTTCATCGGTTTTATAGTTTTTCAGGTGGGGGATTTGACCGCCCTGCGAACCACTGTAGATCATCATGGCGATTTGCTCCGGTCAACCGACCATGCTTTTGGCGAATGCCGATCCATAGCGCAGGCGTGCTTATAATGCCGAGCCCCTGCTGGGTGAAAAGTAAGACGGAGATGTCGGATGTTGCTACGTGGCCTGACCCTGCTGGTGCTGTTCCAATTGCTCGGCACGGCGCTCAATCATTTGCTCTTGCCAGTGCTGCCGGGGCCGATCATCGGTCTGCTGCTGTTGCTGGTCTTCCTGATCGTTCGCGGTGAAGTGGGGGAGCCGCTGAACCTCGCTGCTGGCAGCCTGCTGCGCTATCTGCCATTGCTGCTGGTGCCCCCGGCCGTGGGCGTGATGGTTTATGCGAGCGACATTGCCGCGGATTTCTGGGCGATTGTCGGTGCGTTGGTGCTGTCGTTGATCCTGTCGATGGCCTTCGCCGGGGTGCTGATGCAACGCCTGGTCAAACGGCACGCCCCCACGTCGGAGGAGTCCTGATGCTCTTTGACTGGCAGGGCGCCTGGGCCTCCGTTATCCATCATCCGCTGTTCGGCATCGGCATCACCCTCGGCGCCTATCAACTGGTGCTGGCGGCTTTCGAGAAAACCCGCTGGATCTTTCTGCAACCGGTGCTGGTCTCCATGCTGTTGGTGATCGGTGTGCTGGTCGGCTGTGGCCTGACCTATGCCGAATATCGCAAGAGCACCGAGATCCTCAGCATTCTGCTTGGCCCGGCGACCGTGGCACTGGCGGTGCCGCTGTATCTCAACCTGCGGCGTATTCGCCAATTGTTCTGGCCGATTTTTACTACGCTGATGATAGGCGGGGTGGTCGCGACGGGCATGGGCGTGTTGCTGGGCTGGTGGTTCGGTGCCGAGCACATGATTCTGATGACCATGGCGCCGAAGTCGGTGACCTCACCGATCGCAATGCTGGTGGCTGAGCAGATTGGTGGCGTTGCGGCGCTGGCGGCGGTATTCGTGTTGATCACCGGGGTGATCGGTGCGATCTTCGGCCCGGCGCTACTGACTCGCCTCGGCGTGCACAGTCCCGAGGCACGTGGCATGGCGCTGGGCATGACCGCGCATGCGGTCGGCACGTCGGTGGCGTTGCAGGAAAGTGATGAGTGCGGCGCGTTTGCGGCGCTGGCGATGAGTCTGATGGGCGTGGCCACGGCAGTCTTCCTGCCGCTGGCGGTGTCGATGGTGGTGTAAGGAAATGTCTATGAGTCTGCCGCTTTTCCCGCTGAACACCGTGTTGTTTCCCGGCTGCAACCTCGATTTGCAGATATTCGAGGCGCGCTATCTCGACATGATCGGCCGCTGCATGAAGCAGGGTGGCGGTTTCGGTGTGGTGTGCATCCTTGATGGAGAAGAAGTCGGCGTCGCGCCAGAAGGTTTGGCTCGGGTCGGCTGCGAAGCGCGCATCACCGACTTTCAGCAGCAGGACAACGGCTTGCTCGGCATTCGTGTGCAGGGCGGGCGGCGGTTCGCGGTGTTGCGTACCGAGGTGCAGCGCGATCAGTTGATCCTCGCCGATGTCGACTGGCTGGATGACGAACCCGAGCAACCGTTACAGGACGAGGATGCTGATCTGGTGGCGCTGCTCAAGGCACTGGCCGAGCACCCGATGGTGGAAGCGCTGGACATGGGCACTGAAGCGCTGGGTCAGCAATCGCTGGCCAATCAGTTGGCCTATTTGCTGCCGTTCGCCGAAGAAGACAAGATCGATCTGTTACAACTCGATGATCCCCAGCAGCGGCTGGATGCAATTCAGGCGCTGCTCGACGAACTACAAGGTGAATTGTTCGCCTAGTTGCACTTTGAATTAACTGATGGCGCCTGCCAGCATTGTTTTGCTTTTGTCTTTGTCTTAATTTCAAGTTGTCCGCAGGAAGCGGATAACTTGAATAAAAATAAGGATGAAAGCATGACTGTCTATGAAGATGAATGGGCGTTTTGGGATGATATTGCCGGCAAGTATATTTTGAAACATGCCGAGACGGATCATAACGTTAGCCACGTGATTGAGGCGGCATCCACTTATGCGGACCGGATGGTAATAGCCCGGCGTAAACGAAAATCTGAAAAAGTTCCTGGCGGCGAAGTGCCACGGATGTCGGCGTCCGCCACCAGCGTAGTGACTGCGACTGCGGTTTGATTATTTCCTTTTTCAGCATTGCCTGTCGTCGTGGCTAATTGACGGCGGGGTGTTTACAGGTGGGCAATCCCATGGCTTTAGCAAAAACAAATAACCAGACATTCACTGCGCATCTTTATCTTGATGGCCGGCCAGTGGTACTTAATCAACTACGTCTGCAACAGGCTTTGCGTGACCTTCGCATAACCAAGGCAGAAAAACTGGATGCCGAAGTGGGGTTGGCGGATTCGCGCGTGTCCAGCTTCATAACGCTGGCTGACCATGATGACGACACACCACTGTTGTTGAAGTTCGTCCCAAAGGGTGACGAATATGCCATCAGCCTTGTGCTCGCGGGAATATTCGATGGTGCGCGGTTATTCATAGAGGACAAGACTCATAATCTGTTGGCCAGTATCCGTGCGCCAGAGCAATACTTTTCAATCAGCAAGTCTGGTGCTTCAAAGGCCTCCTTCAGTCATATCGAGTCCGGTCCTGCCTATCTAGAGTTGATCCACGAACCTGATGACAAGCCCTTGTATCGCCATATAAGCAGCGGAATGAGCACATTCCTCGACGTCGATCCTAACAGGACGGGGCATAACGCCTTCAATCACAAACCGGCAATATTTGTGATCAAGGTTATCAAATAGAGCCCAGCCGCTACTCCATAAAAAGGCGCCATTCATGTCTGGGTGAATGGCGCCTTTTTTCAGGTTCGGTAATGCTCGGGCACAGGCCAGACGATGTCGTCGGCGAACGTCTTGTCGCCTTTGGGCAGATCCAGTATCACGCCGCCAGAACCGGCGATTTCATCGATAAGGCTGTCATAGGCGTTGGCGCCAAAATACCCGGCAGCTCGACTGTCGGTTCCCGCCCAGGTGGCCTGCTCGATGGCCACGACCCGGTCACCCGCCTGTGTCAGCACATCCTTGACCCGGGCGGCTTGCGTCAGGTCGGAACGCACCAGCCAGATCCGCTCGGCACTGATGCCGCGTGTGGGCGTGGAGATATGCCCTTCCAGGTCGTCGAAGAGGAATGTGCCGTTAGCGGGGTTGAATGCCTTGTTTTCTGCCCCCGGCACCACTTCCAGGCCTCGGGTATCAATGGCGTAGACGAATGACGTGGTTTGCTGGCGGCGCGTGGATACATAATCTTTCGAATCATCGAAAACGAACGAGCTGTCAGAGTCGGTCTCGTCGCCGGTTCGTTTACCCTCCGACACCGAACTGCTGCCCGAGTCGGAGGATTCGCCGGTTCGTGTTTTCGAGCTTTGAGGATTCACCCCGGGAAAACGATTGGCCTGCGAGTTGTAATGCAACTCGTGATAGAAGCCGCCCTTGGTCGCCGCGTAAGCGGTGGCGTCATGCAGTCCGAACGTTGCACTCAATGCGCGCTTGTTCGTGGTGCCCTTGGGATTGCCTTTACTGTGCATCATTCGATCATCCCGCGCCAACTCGAAGGGTAATCGGGTTTCGCCGCGGAACATCGCCGGAATGTCGGTGCGATACAACATGCCGTGGCGGGTTCGCTGGTAGCCGAGGTGGGTCGCGTAGTCGGCCAAAAAGGCGTCGCTGTAGCGGGTGGCGGGCCAATGGTGGGCGAGGGCCAGCCCTTGACTCCGTAATTCCTCAACGTAGTTTTCCAGCTCTTCGCCGATCAGCTTGAAGCGCTGCTCATTGGTCGCATCGAGCGTCAGGCGTTTGTGCTGTTCAGCCCATTGCGGTATCTGGCCGTCGCCCGACTCTGTGCGCAGCCGACACAGTTGCTCCTGGGTCAGGTTATAGCTGCGCTGCAATTGCAGGCGCTGGGCAAGGGTCATGTGTGGATGCAGCCACTTCAAAGAATCAGCGACAAACAGATGGTCTTCGGTGTTCTGCGCGCGAAGTGCCCAGTCCGGTGGCTTACCGGCCGCTTGTGCTTCTGCGCGGAAGGCGGCAATCCGGGTGTCATCCAGAATGTACATGCGCTGGATGTCCTGATCCGACCATTGCGCAAGTGGCGCATCGGCCATCCTGTTGCGTTTTGCCTGCGCAGGATCGATGGCAATCCAGTGATGCTCCGGATCCTTGATGGCATAGCCGAGGATGGCGTCATCGCCGCTCGTTCCGAGAGCGCGAAAGGTGTAGTAACCGTCAGCATTCGGTGTCGCGGAAAACGTGTAGTCATCGACGTTGAGGAGGGTGAGGTGCCGATCCAGGCTCCACAGATGGCCTTGCGTGGTCCGGTAAATGGGTGGGCCTGGTGCCAGGCGCCAGGAGGACATCGCCCGATAGGCCCTGAGGTCGGCATCGTATTGAACACAAACGTGGTGTCGGCCTTCTGAGCCTGGCAGTCGCACGTCCACCCAGTCCTTGGCGAGATAACGCCGGATGCCGGATTCATTCGGCCCTGGCAGATCGCCGAAATACGGATGGGCGAAATCTTCCAGCGACGTCATCGAAAAGTCCGGCCTGTCTGTGGCGGATCTCGATGTGACGCTCACTTCGATGGGTGAGATTTTTGCTTGGGACGTCCCGGGTTCCTCCAGACGAGGTCGTTTGGGTGAGGAGGGCGCCTCGACGGGTATAGGCCCCGGAATGTTTTCAGGGTTTGCAACTATCGCTCTGCTCGGCGAATGATCTGCGGAGGCCAGTGTAGAGGTGACGGGCGTTTCGACTAAAGGTGATTTAGGCCGTAGCCCGGGTTTTTGGCGCATGAATAAACTCCGTTTTTGGCGAGTCAGCCTGTCCGTAGGCTGAGGTGAACGGGTGCCCGTGTGGACGTCTGATCCAGACGGGCACGTGGTGAGGGTCAGGTCTTGTCGTTGGAAAAGACCAGGTCTTGCTGGTTGATTCGCACCTGTGGATCGCTGGCCAGCGCCCAGTGTTTCCTTACTGCGTTGTAAACCACCGTACCGATCGTTCCTGCGTCGATTCCGACGTGGGTTACATGAACCCTTGCTGCCAGTTCGTTTCGCTGTTGATGGGCATTGACCTCGGCCAACAGAGCTTCGACATCGGCGTAGCCACGTGCATCAATGACGTAAAGCTGCAGCACTTCAAACAACAGCGACACTTCATAAATATGGCCGGCCGAAGTGGCCACGCTGATGGATTCCACCGGGATGTCGTCTTCGATATCGGGCAATTCGACGGTGACGCTGGCGATGTGCAGACGATTGCCGTCCAGCTGGATGTCGTCGCGGGTGACCGTTTCTTCCATTTTGTCGGTGTACAGCGTCCAGGTCGATGCATCGGCGGTTTTCGCTGCAGCGCCTGGCGTCGAAAGGCGAATGATGGTGTTGCTGGCCAGATGGACATCGTACGTCGAACTCTGGCCATCGAGTACATAGATGCCGGTGTGCGAACCGGTGTCGATGGTGATGCGACTGGGTTCTGCCGTTATCAGCGGTTTCACGCTGGCCAATGGTCTGACAAAGCGATAGTTGCCATTGCGTTGCTTGAGGCAACTTCGCGTGCTGCGTACGCGGGTGCCGGGGTTTTTTACATCGTCTTCATAATCCAGTGCGGGAACTTGCAGGCGGTAGGAAACCTGGTCCTGCAGCACCAGCACAACATCCTGCTGCAGGCGTGGAGTGGTGACTTTCAGGCTGTTTCTGCCGCTGTAACCGGTGGCCGCCGCGATGGGCTGGACCACACCTTTGAACATAACCAATTTCGACGGCAGGGAGACCGTCAGGGTGAAGTCTGTGTAGTACAAGTGGGTCGTGCCAGAGACGCCTTTGCGCACCTGCACTTCATAACTGACCTGCACATCGATGATTTCAGCGTTGTCGAATTCCAGATAAACAGTGCGGGACGTTTCGGCGGTATTGCGCTGGGCAACGAATTCCACCGGACGCTCGGTGCGAGCAACAAAGTGCTGCTTCAAGCCCTGTTCGGCGATCTCGATCATGCCGCCGTTAACGATTTGCGGTGCAGCGGCGGGTTGGCCGATGACGACAACGACGGGGCTTATATCCTGCTGCAGCACCTCACCTGGCTGCTGGGGTAGCTGGACCAGCAGCTCATAGCCATCCTCGGTCTTGAAACGGAAACGGTCATTGTTCAACAGGCGTTTGCCATCGACCCACTGGTAGACATTTTCGAGTGTCAGTACATGTTTCGGGTCGTTACCATCCTTGCCGCGTAATGAGCTGATCACCAGCGCAGTGCCGACGATCTGCCAACGCTGGATGACCTCCGCCGGCCAGCCGAACTCGATCAGACTCGACGCTTCAGCGTCCTCGTTGATGGTCGTGCGGGCGTTGCTGCTGGCGATGTAAAAACGATCTGCGCCGCTGCCGCCCTCAACTCGACAGTCCACTCCGTAGACGGCAATCGTGTCATCGCCGGCGCCGGCGCTGACGCGGTCGTAGCCATTGGCGGAAATCCGGTTGGCCGCGTCGTTTCCGCTGACGCGGCTGGTGCCTCTGCGCAGGGTCGAGACGTTTTCGATCGACGTGAGCTGCGCGACGTCAACGGCATTTTCCTCAGGATCAAGACCGCGCAGCGCCACCCTGCCACTGTGCAGGTTGATGTCGTGACCGATATGGCGGGTGTCGCTGAGCGGGCGGCTGCCTTCGAAGGCCAGGGTGTCGGCACCTGCGCCGCCGTCCAGCACATTGAGGTGGGCCGGTTTGCTGGTGAGGTTCAATTGCTGCTCGGTAATGTCCTGATAGAACGCATCGTCCCTGTCGCCTCCGGTCAAAGCCTTGTGATCCGCGCGATAGGTGAACAGATTGGGCTTGTCCCGGACCCCGATAACCCGGTCATTGCCGTCACCCAAGCGCCAGAAAATGCCTTTGTCATCACCGGCACTGCCCGACACTTTGCCTTTGAGGTTGGCGGGCAGGCCTTTGCCGGCATCGATCACGTCATCGCCGTCGACAACCACGGCCTGGTTGTCGAGCTTGAACGGTTGTTGGCCAGCGCTTTCGTCCCACTGGTAGCGCCAGATTTCAACGGGCTTCAATTCAACCTGAAAGGCACCGTTGATCACGTGTTCGATGGTGTGTTTGTAGGCGTTCTCCAGCATGTCCTTGGCCGACAACTGCAGTTGTCGCTGGTGGTCCCGATAGCCCTTGGCGAGCTTGAAGCGATCCAGTACGTCCTGGTCCAATTCCTTGTTGGTGAAGGCGAACCAGCCCGAGCGCATGCGTTCTTCAAACGTCAGTTCGATGTAGTCATCGATGTCGTCCACCACTCGGGCGGCCTGGTAGATCATCGAGGCGGCGATAAGCAGTCCGGCGGCGACCAGCCCGACCGGCCCGGCGACGCTGCCAAACCCGGCCAGTGCGGCGACGCCCAGCACCAGGCTGATACCCGCCCCGGCGACGCTAAGACCGCCGCTGACGTAATGATCCTGGGCCTCTTTGCCCTGCGCCGCGGCGGCGGCATTGAACGACTTGATGGCATCGACAATGTCGAAGGGCAAGGTGATGGCGCTGGCGAACATCCCGGCACCGCGGCTCATGTATTTGCCCACCGAGGTCAGCGGGAAATACTTCAGCGCGTTGCCGCCGTTTCTGAGCATGGCCTCACCGGTCTTGGTCAGCCCGCGTTCGATGATCAGTGAGCCGAACTCGGCGGCGATCGAGCCACCCTGGAAAACCGCTTCCAGCGTGTCTCCGTGCTTGATCGCATCAATCATCGCCTTGTAGCCGCTGTAGATGCCGAACGCCTGCATGCCGACCCCGGCGCCGCTCATCAAATAGCTTTTGTTTTTGCTGATCCAGCCCGGGGCATTTTCCAGTGCGTCGGCGCGATGAATATCCAGCTTTTGCGCAGCCTTGCCCAACTGGTTCAGGCGGTCCACCGCGCTGCCGGTGGCAATGGTTATATCGGCGACGAACAGCGGCCCGGCATCGACCGAGCGCTTGCAGGCGATTTCATAAAACAGCATCGCCGCTACATTGCTGTCCGGATTGTCGACGGACAACAGACGCGCCTGCACCCGGTCTGCATCGAAATTGAGTCCGTCGAGAAAGTGTTGATCCACGCGCTGCATGCCGGCATTCGCCGGGCTGATGACTTGGCCGTGCACGGTCGCGCCCAAGGCCAGGAGTTCGACGCGGCTGGTGAGTATTTCGCCGATGCGCAAGGGGCCGAAATGTTTGTCGAGGGATTTGAGTGTGCGTCGATAAGGGGCGTCAGCGTCGTCTGGCAACACTGCGTTGAGCGTGCCCGCCGGCGGCGCATGGGGGTTGGCCGAGGCGCTGGCGGGATTGACCTGAACGGCGCTGCTATTGGCGATTTGAAGTGGCGGAGCGATAAGTTTTGACATGTCATTAATCCTTTAATGAAAACGCCTGAGCGGTGTCCCTACCGGTGTGTCACTGATGTCGAGCCGCCGGTGTTGTCGACTCGGGCCAGTGGATGGCGTAGGCGAATTCGTCGCCGTTACCCGACAGACTGAGCACAGGTTTGCCGGCTGCTTCGGCGTTGTCGATCAACTGGTCGTAGGCGAATTTGTTCTCGTGTCCGGCATGGGTGGCGGCTTCGATGCGCTCGGCGTTCGCGCCTGCCTGTTCCTTGAGGTCATCGACCCTCACGGCTTTGCTCAGGTGCGAATTCAGCAGCCAGATACGCTCGGCATCCAGTCCTCTGCGGCTGACTGATATCAGCCCTTCGAAGTCATCGGAGGGAAACCAGGTGGGGGGTGTGTCGCGGGCCGCTGAATTGAAACTCATGTTTTCTTCATGAGGCACCACTTCCAGTTCGCGGGTGTCGAGCACATACAGAAACATTTCCCGCTGACGTGTGCGTGTTGATTCATAGCGGCGATCACGATCCCACGGCACCGGGCTTGTGGCGTCGGACCATTCGGACGATGAGCTGCTCTCGGTATCACTGATATCGCTGCCCGAGGCGCTATCGTCAGCATCCCGCCCCGGGTATTTGCTCGTCTGGCTGTTGAACCGCAAGTACTCGGGGTCAGGCTCCCTTGCGTACACCAGGCCTTCTTTGAGGCTGAAGGTTGCGCTCATCGGCTTATGCGTGGTGGCGCCCGGTTTATGCTGGTATCGCGGAAGCATGAAGCCGTCATTGGCGAGTTCGAACGGTGTGCGTTCATCGCCACGGAACAGCGCCGGCACGTCGGTGCGGTACAGACAATTGTTCTTGTTGCGCAGATAGCCGAGTTTGCCCAGCAGCGCTTCGCGCACCGGCGCGGTCATGCTGGATTCCGGGCTATACCAGTCATGCCGGGCATCACGCTTGAGGTTAAGTTCCTCGACAGCCTCGCGGCTCAGTTGCTCGAGGTGCTGCGGATGGTCGAGAGCGTCGATCAGGTGTTTGTGTGCCTGCGCCCATTGCGGCATTTTCAGTTCGGTCTTCAGGTCCTGTTGCAAGCGGGCCAGTTGGCTGGGCAGCAGATTGTATGACTGCAGAAATGCTTCGCGCTGTGCAGGATTCATGCTTGGGTGCAGCCAGCGCAGGGTGTCGCGTAGCAAGTCGCGGTGCGGGTTCGTGTCTTCGGGAATCGCCCATTGCGGACTCTTGCCGCTGGCTTGGGCTTCGGTGCGAAAACGCACGAGATCCTGGCCATGGATGTTGTACACCTGCCAGATCTCATGGTCTGTCCAATGCTTCAAGTGCGTGGGCTGGGCACCGAATCCACCTGCGGGCGGATCGACCGGGATCCAGTGACCAAAAGCGTCCATAAAGGCAAATTGCGTGATCGCGTTGTTGGCCCCGAATGCGGGGGCCAGTTCGTAATAGCCTTGGGCATCCGGTGAGCGCAGCGATGCCTTGTACAGATTCGAATCGAGGTGGGCAGGTCGAGGCCGTTTCGCGCCGGGGACGATCCCGGGTTGATCGCCCGGTAGCGGCGCAGGTCGTTTTGTCGAGGCCATGGCGGGTGCCGGATGCTCCGTCAGGCGCCAGGTCAACCGGCCTTCATTCCGGTACAGCGCCGGTCCGGACGCGGACCGCTCGGTGACCATCTTGCAGCGATAGACCCCGTCGGCATCCTGGCCGACATGGGTGGTGCGCAAGTCGCCTTCATATTCGACGTCGACAAACTGTCGTCCGACGATCCAGCGAAAACCGTCATCCTCCGCCGGTTTCATTCCACGCAGGAAGTCGTCACGCAGCCAGTAAGTGTCGGGGGAATTATCGTTTGCGAGGCGGGCAGGGTTCGTCGCCTGCATCGGTTGGATGACCACGGCAGGCGGGGTTCCATCCGCGACCGGCCGGCCGCCAGCGGTGTCAACGGGATTCTGGCCACTCGGCAAACCCGGTAACCGGAAAATCGAAGGGCCACCTGGAGTGAACGGTGTCTCGGTACGCAGGGGCGGGAATGTGCTCGCTTCAGGTTGTTGCGTTGAGGTCTGGGGTGGTTTGCGCGGTGTCTTTGGACTCATGGCGTACTCGAAATCAGTTGATGTATTGAAACCCTCGCTTCGTCAGTTGAATTGATTGTTGGGCAGGCAAGTGCAGGCGGTCTCACTTTAATGGGTGAGAATGTGCCGAAGGGTTTCAAATATGTGGATTTAATCTAACCGGTTTTTCAAGTTATGGAAGGCGCTGGCGTGAGGGTTCGTAATTGATATGTAACTTCGGTTGTTTTTAGTTTGAAGTGTGCGAAGTTGCGGTTTGGTAAATAAGGATTCTTACCGTGGGCGAGTAAGTTTGAATAAGAGAACAGCGCTGCTCTTGTCGGAGAATTCCTAAAAGAGCAGCGCAGAAGGATTAAGGCTTGTGTATCGCCAGATTCAATAGGCGTAACGCAACAAGGTATGAGGCAAGTGCCGCAGGACGAAAAATCCGAACAGCGCCAACATTGCCGGCAGGATCAACCACCAGATCTTGAACGGCATGGGATTGAGTGGGGTTTTACGCTGGCTCAGCCACAGGGCGGCAGCGCAGACACAGGCGGCAAGCATGGCGCCGGCCAGCACGTCGGTTGGCCAATGAGCGCCCAGATAGACCCGCGACAGGGCGATGGAGAGGGCCGGAATACAGGCGATCAGCAACCAGGTCAGGCGCATGCGTGGCGGCTGGCCACGGCCGGCGAGTACCGCCAGGGTCAGAAACAGTGCAAACGAACCTGAGGCATGACCACTGGGCATGCTGTAAGTGGTCAGTGGGTCGGTCAGCACTTCCGGACGCACCCGGGCGAAGAAGTATTTGGTCCCGGTGTTGGCCAATGCGGTCACCAGCAGCGTACCGCCAACGAAGATCGCATGACGCCATTGCCGGCACACCAGCAACAGGCCGGTCAGCAGGACGCTGAACAGCAGCATGTTGCGGAACTCACCGATCAGGGTCAGTGTGACCGCAATTTCATCCAGCATTGGCTGGCGATGTTCCTGCACCAGTGTCATCACCCCTTGATCGAGCGCTGTCAGGTACGGATAGCCGATGAACAGACCAATCAGAATCAACAGGCTCATGCTGCTGATCCAGATGGTCGCGCGACGGTGGCGACGCAGGCTGCTGTTCACGCTGAGACCGACCATTGCGGCGATGCTGCCAGCGACAATGCCGGCCTCCAGCCAGAACCCTTCAGGCAATGGCAGGCGGAAGGCCGCGCCGGTGGCCCAGCCCGGCAGCAGATAGGCGAGACTCCAGCCGGCGGCCGCCAGCAGGCTGACAGCGGCGAAACGCGGGAAAGGCATGTCGCACATGCCGGCGACCATGGGCAGCATCGGTCGCAATGGCCCGATGAAACGACCGACCAGCAGACTGGCGATGCCGTAGCGCTGGAAATACGACTCGGCACTGGCCATCCATTCCGGATGATGCCGTAGCCCCGGCAGGCGCCGAATGTTCTGGTGGAAATGGCGACCGAGGAAGTACGAAACGGCATCGCCGAGAATCCCGCCAAGGAAGCCCAGCAACAAGGTCTCGCTCAATGACAGGGCGCCGCTGCCGGCCAGCACGGCGACGGCAAACAGCAGCACGGTGCCCGGCACGATCAAACCGGCAATCGCCAGGCATTCCACAAAGGCCACAATGAAAACTGCAGCAGCCAGCCATTGTGGATTGGCTGCCAGCCACCCGGTAATGCTATCGAGCCATGGGCCCATACAGAAAAACTCCAAATCATTAATGGCCTCCTGTAGGAGCAGCCTTCGGCAGCTCCTACAGGAGTGTGTGGTTACAGCAGAAAATAATCCCGTCCTTCGACCTGACCCCGTCGCAACGGGTTCCGCGTGCACCAATGCGCATAGTTGGCGTCGACAAAGCGGTACATCAGGTGCTCGTCACGGCCATGGGGAATGCCCAGGCGGGTGGTTTGAATGATGTGCGAAGGTGCCGGCCCGATGTCTTCTACCAGAAGGACTTCATGATCAAAACGCTTGGCATCCCACACCGGCACCTTCAGACCCAGCGCTTTGCACAGCAGGGTTTGCCCGGCGCAGAGCTTTTGCGAAGGCCGCGCACGTCCCTGCGCGTCGGGATTGTTCAGCAGCATCTGCGCCAGACTCGCCGGCCCGCTGATTTCATCGACCCACGGATAGGCGGATTTGATCAGTACCGCATTGCCCGGCCCCTGCGCACTGAAATTCAGCGAATCACCGCCACGGGCGTAATACATATAGATGTGGCCGCCATCCAGAAACAAAGCCTTACGCTTTTCTGTGTAGCCCAACGAGGCGTGGCTGCCTTTTTCTGCGCAGTAATAGGCTTCGGTTTCGATGATTCGCGCGCTCAGCCACAGATCGCCGACCCGGTGACGAATGACTTTGCCGAGCAGATCCTGCGCCAGCACTTGCGCATCACGGTCGAAAAAGGCGTCCGGCAGCCCTAGCGGCAGGCGTTCGGCGCGGTTGCGAACGGTCAGGTTGGACATGGCAGGCAATGTTTATCCAGGCTCAGGAGGTCGTGATGATAACAACGCGCGGCTTAATTGGGCCTGAACGCCGGCGAATCCGCGTTCATTTCGACCATCCGCCCGTCACCGCTGTTAGTCCCGGGACGCGGCAGCTATAATCTGCCGCTTTCCTCTTTGCCAAGACCCCAGCAGACCATGACTGAGTCCGTTCTTGACTACATGACCCGATTGGGTCGCGCCGCCCGCGAAGCCTCCCGGGTCATCGGCCGTGCCAGCACCGCGCAGAAAAACCGCGCCTTGCAGGCTGCTGCCAATGCCTTGGACGCCGCGCGCGCCGAGCTTGCCGCCGCCAATGAGCAGGATCTGGCTGCCGGTCGCGCCAATGGTCTGGAACCGGCACTGCTGGAGCGTCTGGAACTGACCCCGGCGCGCATCGACGGCATGATCGTCGGTTTGCGGCAGGTCGCTGCACTGCCGGATCCGGTCGGTGCGATCCGTGATATGAGCTTCCGTCCGTCGGGCATTCAGGTCGGCAAGATGCGCGTGCCGCTGGGCGTGATCGGAATCATCTACGAATCCCGACCCAACGTGACCATCGATGCTGCCAGCCTGTGCCTGAAGTCCGGCAACGCGACCATCCTGCGCGGTGGCTCTGAAGCGATTCATTCCAACCGGGCGATTGCCGCCTGCATTCAGCGCGGTCTGGCCGAGGCCGAATTGCCGGCTGCCGTGGTGCAAGTGGTTGAAACCACAGACCGTGCCGCCGTTGGCGCGATGATCACCATGCCCGAGTACGTCGACGTGATCGTGCCGCGCGGTGGCCGTGGCCTGATCGAGCGCATCAGCCGCGACGCGCGCGTGCCGGTGATCAAGCACCTGGACGGTATCTGCCACGTTTACGTCAGTGCCCACGCCGATCTGCCGAAAGCTCAACGCATTGCTTTCAACGCCAAGACTTATCGCTACGGCATCTGCGGTGCGATGGAAACCTTGCTGGTCGATCAAACTGTTGCCAAGGATTTCCTGCCGTCGATGGCCGCCCAGTTCCGCGAAAAAGGCGTCGAACTGCGCGGCTGCGAGCGCACCCGGGCGATCATCGAA
Source organism: Pseudomonas sp. 29 (assembly GCF_002754355.1). NCBI lineage: Bacteria > Pseudomonadati > Pseudomonadota > Gammaproteobacteria > Pseudomonadales > Pseudomonadaceae > Pseudomonas > Pseudomonas sp. 29. Next base: position 2,064,831 of record NZ_PEEY01000001.1, on the reverse strand, counting down.
GCCGTTGCCGCCAGCGAAGACGACTGGAACACCGAGTACCTGGCGCCGATTCTGTCGATTCGCGTCGTCGACGGTCTGGATCAGGCTATCGAACACATCAACCATTACGGCTCCCATCACACCGATTCGATTGTCAGCGAAAACCTCGCCGATACCCGCCGCTTTGTGGCGGAAGTCGACTCGGCCTCGGTGATGATCAACACGCCGACGTGCTTTGCCGATGGATTTGAATACGGATTGGGTGCCGAGATCGGCATTTCTACTGATAAGCTGCACGCCCGCGGCCCGGTGGGTCTCGAAGGACTGACCTGCGAGAAGTACGTTGTGGTCGGTGATGGCCAGTTGCGCGGCCAGGCGACGGTTTGACTTGACCGGCCTCGACCTGACAGCGCCGCAAACCGGCAACGAGTCCCGCCCCCGGCGCATTGGCGTCCTGGGCGGCACGTTCGACCCGGTGCACATCGGCCATTTGCGCGGTGGGCTGGAAGTCGCCGAAGCGCTGGCGCTCGATGAGTTGCGCCTGATGCCGAACGCGCGGCCGCCTCATCGCGGTACGCCGCAGGTCTCGGCGCAGGATCGGCTGGCGATGGTCGAATGTGCGGTGGCCGGATTGCCGCCGCTGGTGGTGGACGCCCGCGAATTGCAGCGGGACAAACCGTCCTGGACCATTGATACCCTGGAGTCGATGCGCGCTGAAATGCCCGCCGAGACCCAGGTTTTTCTGCTTTTGGGCTGGGACGCATTTTGCGGCCTGCCCACTTGGCACCGCTGGGAAGAGTTGCTCCAGCATTGCCATATCCTGGTGCTACAGCGCCCGGACGCCGACAGCGAACCGCCGGATGCCTTGCGCAACCTGCTGGCAGCGCGTTCGGTGAGCGACCCGCTGGCCCTGAAAGGGCCGAGCGGACAGATTGCATTCGTCTGGCAGACACCGCTCGCGGTTTCCGCCACCCAGATCCGTCAACTGCTGGCCAGCGGTAAGTCGGTACGTTTCCTGGTGCCCGACGCGGTCCTGGCCTACATCGATGCGCACGGTCTGTACCGTGCGTCGAACTGAACAAGGCGTGCTTCACTGATACGAATCCACGTGTCGCCAAGCCGCCGAATATACGAGCAAAACGAGTTTTATATGACTGACAAAGACCAAACCAAAGTAAAGCGCAAAGGCACATTCAAGAGCGCCCCGCTGCCAGAACCGGTCAACACCAATGAGCCGCTGAAAGGCGACGAACTGGTCAAGCTGGCCGTGGCTGCCCTGGAAGACGTCAAGGCACAAGACATCCAGATCATCGATGTTCGCGACAAGCAGAGCATCACTGACTACATGATCATCGCCACCGGTACTTCCAACCGCCAGATCAACGCGATGCTCGACAAGGTTCGCGAAGAAGTCAAAAAGCAGGGCGCCAAGCCGCTGGGCGAAGAAGGCAAGGGCGACAGTGACTGGGTGCTGCTCGACCTGGACCTGGTGATCGTGCACATGATGACCGCCTCGGCACGTCAGTTCTACGACCTGGAACGCCTGTGGGCCGGTGCCGAGCAAAGCCGCGCGGCCGACGCCAAGCATCACAGCCCGGAAAACACCCACGAGCATTTCACCAAGCTCAACAAAGACCAGCTGTAAGGGATTGCTGTGCGACTGCGCCTGATCGCCGTCGGTTCACGCATGCCCAAGTGGGTGGAAGAAGGCTGGCATGAATATGCCAAGCGTCTTCCGTCCGAGCTGGCGCTGGAACTGGTGGAAATACCGCTCAATACCCGTGGCAAGAATGCCGACGTGGCCCGATTCATCCGCCAGGAAGGCGAAGCCATGCTGGCCAAGGTCGGGCCGAACGAGCGGATCGTCACGCTGGAAGTCCACGGCAAACCCTGGAGCACCGAGCAGTTGGCGGTCGAACTCGACCGTTGGCGGCTGGATTCGCGCACGGTCAATTTCATGGTCGGTGGCCCGGAAGGGCTGGCGCCTGAAGTCTGCGCCCGTGCCGATCAGCGCTGGTCGTTGTCGCCGCTGACGTTGCCGCACCCGTTGGTGCGGATCCTGATCGGCGAACAGTTGTATCGTGCCTGGACCGTGTTGTCCGGTCACCCTTACCACAAGTAATCCAGCCCACATGTCTCAGCCGATCCGCATCAAGGACCACGAAAAGGACGCACGCCTGGTGCGTAGCCGCGTCGTGTTCGGGGCCATTGCGATCATGTTGCTGATCGGCGTGTTGATCGCGCGGCTGTATTACTTGCAGGTGATCCAGTACGAGTACCACTCGACGCTCTCGGAAAACAACCGTGTCCATGTGCAGCCAATTCCACCGACCCGTGGGTTGATTTTCGACCGCAACGGCGTGGTGGTGGCGGACAACCGTCCAAGCTTCAGCCTGAGCATGACCCGCGAGCGCTCCGGCGACTGGCAGCAAGTGCTCGACGTCATCGTCGAAGTGCTGGAGCTGACGCCTGAGGACCGGGTGATCTTCGAGAAACGCATGCGTCAGGGGCGCCGACCGTTCGAGCCGGTGCCGATCCTGTTCGAGCTGACCGAGGAGCAGATCGCCCGGATTGCGGTGAACCAGTTCCGGCTGCCCGGCGTAGAAGTGGTGGCGCAGCTGGTTCGTCACTATCCGCAGGGCGCGCACTTTGCGCACTCGGTCGGCTACATGGGGCGGATCAACGAGAAAGAGCTGAAGACCCTCGATCCGGTCAACTACAGCGGCACCCACCACATTGGCAAGACCGGCATCGAGCGTTTCTACGAGCCGGAATTGCACGGTCAGGTCGGTTACGAAGAAGTCGAAACCAACGCCCGCGGCCGCGTCTTGCGCGTGCTCAAGCGCACTGATCCGATTCCCGGCAAGGACATTGTTCTGAGCCTGGACATCAAGTTGCAGGAAGCCGCGGAGGCTGCGCTCGGTGGACGTCGTGGTGCGGTAGTTGCGCTCGATCCGAAGACCGGCGAAGTGCTGGCGATGGTCAGTCAGCCGAGTTTCGACCCGAACCTGTTCGTCACCGGGATCAGCTTCAAGGCCTATGCCGAGTTGCGTGATTCCATCGACCGGCCGCTCTTCAACCGCGTGTTGCGCGGTCTGTACCCGCCGGGCTCGACGATCAAACCGGCGGTGGCAATTGCTGGCCTTGATTCCGGTGTGGTCACTGCGTCGAGCCGGGTATTCGACCCTGGCTACTACATGCTGCCCAACTATGACCACAAGTACCGTAACTGGAACCGTACCGGTGACGGTTTCGTCGACCTCGACACGGCGATCATGCGGTCCAACGACACCTACTTCTATGACCTGGCCCACAAGCTCGGCATCGATCGGCTGTCGGCTTACATGAACAAGTTCGGCATCGGCCAGAAGGTCTCGCTGGACATGTTCGAAGAATCCCCAGGTCTGATGCCGTCCCGCGAGTGGAAGCGGGCGACGCGCAAGCAGGCGTGGTTCCCCGGCGAAACCCTGATCCTCGGGATCGGCCAGGGCTACATGCAATCGACTCCGCTGCAGTTGGCACAAGCCACAGCGCTGGTGGCCAACAAAGGCGTGTGGAACCGTCCGCACCTGGCCAAATCCCTCGAAGGGGTGAAGCCGGTGGATGAAAACCCGATGCCGGACATTGTCCTGCGTGATCCGTCGGACTGGACCAAGGTCAACCACGGCATGCAGCAGGTCATGCACGGTGCCCGTGGTACCGCGCGCAAAGCGGCGATCGGCGCGCAATACCGCATCGCCGGCAAGTCGGGTACCGCGCAGGTCGTGGCGATCAAACAGGGCGAGAAATACGACCGCTCCAAGGTTCAGGAGCGCCACCGCGACCACGCCTTGTTCGTCGGTTTTGCCCCGGCCGATGACCCAAAAATCGTCGTTTCGGTGATGGTCGAGAACGGTGAGTCCGGTTCCGGCGTTGCCGCGCCGGTGGTGCGCCAGGTCATGGATGCCTGGCTGCTCGATCAGGACGGACGTTTGAAGGCCGAATACGCCAGCCCAATCAGTGCGGAGGCTACGGCCCGTGATGAATAACTTTGATCGCATGCTCTCCAGTGAGGATGTGATGCGTCGCCGCGCGACGCTGCTGCAAAGACTGCATATCGATGGCCCGTTGTTGATCCTGCTGCTGATCCTCGCCGCCGGCAGCCTGTTCGTGCTGTATTCGGCCAGTGGCAAAAGCTGGGATCTGCTGGCCAAACAGGCCACTTCGTTCGGTATCGGTCTGGTGTCGATGATCGTCATCGCCCAGTTCGAACCGCGTTTCATGGCCCGTTGGGTACCGCTCGGTTATGTGATCGGCGTGGTGCTGCTGATGGTGGTGGACATCATGGGCCACAACGCCATGGGCGCGACTCGCTGGATCAATATCCCCGGGGTGATCCGCTTCCAGCCTTCGGAGTTCATGAAGATCCTGATGCCGGCGACCATCGCCTGGTATCTGTCCAAGCGCACGTTGCCGCCGCAACTCAAGCATGTCGGCATCAGCCTGATGCTGATCGGTGTGCCGTTCATCCTGATCGTCCGTCAGCCTGACCTCGGCACTTCGCTGCTGATTCTCGCCGGTGGTGCGTTCGTGCTGTTCATGGGCGGGTTGCGCTGGCGCTGGATTCTCAGCGTGCTGGCGGCGGCGATCCCGGTGTCGGTGGCGATGTGGTTTTTCATCATGCACGACTACCAGAAGCAGCGAATCCTGACCTTCCTCGACCCGGAAAGCGATCCGCTCGGCACCGGCTGGAACATCATTCAGTCGAAAGCCGCGATCGGTTCCGGCGGCGTGTTCGGCAAGGGCTGGCTGCTCGGCACCCAGTCGCACCTGGACTTCCTGCCGGAAAGCCACACCGACTTCATCATTGCCGTACTCGGCGAAGAGTTCGGTCTGGTCGGTATCTGCGCGCTGTTGCTGATCTATCTGTTGCTGATTGGCCGGGGGCTGGTGATTACCGCTCAAGCCCAGACGCTGTTCGGCAAATTGCTCGCCGGCGCGTTGACCATGACGTTTTTTGTTTACGTTTTCGTCAACATCGGTATGGTCAGTGGCCTGTTGCCGGTTGTAGGGGTGCCGTTGCCGTTCATTAGCTACGGAGGAACTTCGCTGGTGACGCTGCTGTCAGCGTTTGGGGTTTTGATGTCGATCCATACCCATCGCAAGTGGATCGCACAGGTTTGAATAAGGTGAAGAGTTCAATGCAAGTTATGCGTGGCTGGGCGACTCGATGCGCGCCATTGGTAGGCCTGATGGGCCTGCTGGGTAGCGTGCAGGAAGCGCTGGCCGGCGAATACGAAGGCTCGCCGCAGGTGGCCGAGTTCGTCGGTGAAATGACCCGCGACTACGGTTTTGCTGGTGAGCAGCTGATGGCGGTGTTCCGCGAAGCTCAGCGCAAGCAGGCGATTCTCGACGCCATTTCCAGGCCTGCCGAGCGGGTCAAGCAGTGGAAAGAATACCGTCCGATGTTCATCACCGACGCGCGTATCGCCCGTGGTGTGGACTTCTGGCGTCAGCACGAGGCCACCCTGGCCCGGGCCGAGCAGGAATACGGCGTGCCGGCACAAGTCATCGTGTCGATCATCGGCGTTGAAACCTTTTTCGGACGTAATACCGGTAATTACCGGGTGATCGATGCCTTGTCGACGCTCGGTTTCGACTATCCTCCCCGTGCCGAATTTTTCCGCAAGGAACTGCGTGAGTTCCTGCTGCTGGCGCGTGAAGAGCAGGTCGATCCATTGACCCTCAAAGGCTCGTACGCCGGGGCCATGGGCCTGCCGCAGTTCATGCCGAGCAGCTTTCGCGCTTACGCGGTGGATTTCGACGGTGACGGCCACATCAATATCTGGAACAACCCGGATGATGCGATCGGCAGCGTCGCGAGTTATTTCAAGCGTCACGGCTGGGTCGCCGGTGAGCCGGTGGTCAGCCGTGCCGATGTCCGCGGCGAGCAGGTCGATGAAGGCCTGACCACCGGCATTGAGCCGACGAAAACCGTTGGAGAGTTGCGGGCGCTGGGCTGGTCAAGTCATGATGCGCTGCGCGATGATATGCCGGTTACTGCATTTCGCCTCGAAGGCGACAACGGCCCTGAATACTGGATGGGCCTGAAGAATTTCTACGCGATCACGCGTTATAACCGCAGCGTGATGTACGCCATGGCCGTACATCAACTGTCTGAACAGCTGGTACAAGCACGGGGCGTCAAGTAATGCGGGCATTGCCTAACAATAAACCCCTGAAGCTGGTGGCATTCGCTGCGTTGGCGGTGCTGGTCGCCAGTTGCTCGACCAGCCGTTCGCCGACTCAGAAAACCACCACGACCGCTGTGCGTGCCCAGCCGGGCCTGGACATCAACCGTGCGCATAAAGATGGCGCGCCGTGGTGGGACGTCGATGTGTCGCGCATCCCGGACGCCACGCCGACCCTGCACACCGGTCCGTACAAGGCCAACCCGTACACGGTGCTGGGCAAGACCTACTTCCCGCTGCAGGAATCGAAGACCTACGTGGCTTCGGGCACGGCGTCCTGGTACGGCACCAAGTTTCACGGTCAGAACACGGCCAACGGCGAGGTCTACGACCTTTACGGCATGAGTGCCGCCCACAAGACATTGCCACTGCCAAGTTACGTTCGGGTGACCAACCTGGACAACAACAAGAGCGTGATCCTGCGGGTCAACGACCGTGGGCCGTTCTATTCCGACCGTATCATCGACCTGTCCTATGCTGCGGCGAAGAAGCTCGGTTATGCCGAAATCGGCACCGCGCGGGTCAAGGTCGAAGGCATCGATCCTCAGCAATGGTGGGCCGCCAAGGGCCGTCCGGCGCCTTTGATGCTCAACGAGCCGCAAGTCGCGCAGAATAGCGCCCCGGTGATCACGGCCTCGGCCGGCACCGTCGAGCAATGGACGCCACCACCGCAGCAACATGCCTCCGACACCGTCCCTGTGCCGATGAGTGCAAAAAAAAACGCTTCTGCACCAGCGTCTGGCCAGTATCTGCAGGTGGGCGCGTTCGCCAACCCGGACGCTGCAGAACTGCTGAGGTCGAAGCTCAGCGGGATGGTGAGCGCTCCGGTGTTCATCAGCTCGATCGTGCGCAATCAACAGACCCTGCACCGGGTTCGCCTGGGGCCGATCGGCTCGCCGGGTGAAATTGCCCAGGTGCAGAACAGCGTGCGCCTGGCCAACCTTGGTTCGCCAAGTGTGGTCACCGAGTAATACGTAGAACTTGATTGACGGTTCACTTGCGGTATCGGGGGGTGAACCAGGTTGTTGGCTCGTCGAAGAACAAAAGCCCGGCAAGGGTGACTGGAGTGAGCAACTGAACACGCGATGACTCGTTAGAAAGTCATCTGATTAAATTTTGTCCGCAAGGACAGTTTCCATTAGCGATTTCGAGAGACGGATGAACATCACCACCTTTGCCAAACGCCTGTGTCTGCTAGTCCCGCTGCTCCTCTCGCCAGCCGCCTTCGCGGCCGAGATGATGCCGTCGCCACCGCAACTGGCTGCCAAAGCCTACGTTCTGATGGATGCCAGCAGCGGCAACGTACTGGTCGAGAACAATGGCGACCAGCGTCTGCCACCGGCCAGCCTGACCAAGCTGATGACCGCTTACATCGCGACCCTGGAAATCCGTCGCGGCCAGATCGGTGAAAACGATCCGGTGACCGTCAGCGAAAACGCCTGGCGCACCGGCGGTTCGCGGATGTTCATCAAAGTCGGCTCGCAGGTGACTGTCAGCGACCTGCTGCACGGCATCATCATCCAGTCCGGCAACGACGCCAGCGTGGCGCTGTCCGAGCACATCGCCGGCAGCGAAGACGCGTTCGCCGACCTGATGAACAAGACTGTGACTGATCTGGGCATGACCAATTCCCACTTCATGAACCCGACCGGTCTGCCAAACCCGGAGCACTACTCGTCGGCTCACGACATGGCGATCCTGGCCCGTGCGATCATCCACGAAGACCCGGCTCACTACGCGATCTACTCGCAGAAAGAGTTCTTCTGGAACGGCATCAAGCAGCCTAACCGCAACCTGCTGCTGTGGCGCGACAAGACCGTTGACGGTCTGAAAACCGGTCACACCGACGAAGCCGGCTACTGCATGGTGTCCTCGGCTGTACGTGACGGCCAGCGTCTGATCGCCGTGGTGTTCGGCACCAACAGCGAAGTGGCACGCGCCGCTGAGACCCAGAAGCTGCTGACTTACGGTTTCCGCTTCTTCGAAACCCAGACCTTCTATCAGAAGGGCACCGAACTGGCTCAGGCCCCGGTGTGGAAAGGCACCACCAATCAAGTCAAGGCCGGCCTGGCTGAAGACCTGACCATGACCCTGCCAAAAGGCCAGCTGAAAAAGCTTGCTGCGAGCATGACCATGAACCCGCAACTGACCGCGCCAATCGCCAAGGGCGACGTGATCGGTAAAGTCGAAGTCAAACTGGAAGACAAGGTCGTGCACAGCGCTGACCTGATCGCTCTGGATGGCGTCGAGGAGGGTGGTATCTTCCGCCGCATGTGGGATAGCATCCGTCTATTCTTCTACGGCTTGTTCAACTGATTTGTGTTGACCTGCATGGCCCCGCCCCGACCTGGTGCGGGGCCATGCGCGTTATCACGGCTTGCGCTCAAGAGGCCGTTACGCCATGACCGATACCGAAGTAAAGGCGCCAAAGATCGAATTCCCTGTCACGGATTATCCCGTTAAGGTGATCAGCGATACCGGTGTGGGCAACAAAGACAAGATCATCGACATCGTCAAGAAACACGCGACCATCAATGATGAGCGCATCGACGAGCGTCAAAGCAGCAACGGCAAATACACCACCATTCAGTTGCACATCGTTGCCAAAACCCAGGAACAGCTGTACGACATCAACAGCGAACTGCGGGCGACCGGCTTCGTGCACATGGTGTTGTGATGCCGGGCACGCTGGGCTTTCGTGAGCTCGGCCAGATGGCGTACGAGCCGGTCTGGCATGCCATGCAGCGCTTCACCAACGAACGCGGCAGCGATGCCGCCGACGAAATCTGGCTCGTCGAGCACCCACCGGTGTTCACTCAAGGCCAGGCCGGCAAGGCCGAACACTTGTTGCTTCCGGGAGATATTCCGGTGGTGCAGGTCGATCGCGGCGGGCAGGTGACTTATCATGGCCCCGGCCAGTTAGTGGCCTATCTGCTGCTGGATGTACGCAAGCTGGGTTTCGGCGTGCGCGATCTGGTCAGCCGCATGGAGCTTTGCCTGATTGAACTGCTGGCCAGCTACGGCGTAACCGCTGCCGCCAAGCCAGATGCTCCCGGCGTCTATGTCGACGGAGCGAAAATCGCTTCTCTGGGTTTGCGGATTCGCCACGGTTGTTCCTTTCATGGCCTGGCCCTGAACGTGGATATGAACCTGGAACCGTTTCGACGGATTAATCCCTGCGGCTATGCCGGGCTGGCGATGACCCAGCTGAGCGACCACGCAGGATCGATTGAATTTGCCGAGGTAAGTGCCCGGCTGCGCGCGCAGCTCGTCAAACACCTCGACTATGCTGAGCAGACGACCCTGACGGGCGGAATCGACTGATATGACTACTGATGCAGTGCAAACCATGATCCCGACGCTCGACGTGACCGAGCGCCCGGCCCCGCGTCCCAAGGTAGAAGCCGGCGTCAAGCTGCGCGGCGCCGAGAAGGTTGCACGCATCCCGGTAAAGATCATTCCGACCACCGAACTGCCGAAGAAACCTGACTGGATTCGCGTGCGCATCCCGGTTTCGCCGGAAGTCGACCGGATCAAGAGCCTGCTGCGCAAACACAAGCTGCACAGCGTCTGCGAAGAAGCGTCTTGCCCGAACCTCGGCGAGTGCTTCTCCGGCGGCACCGCGACCTTCATGATCATGGGTGACATCTGCACCCGTCGTTGCCCGTTCTGCGACGTCGGCCACGGTCGTCCGAAGCCACTGGACGTCAACGAGCCGCAAAGCCTGGCCATCGCCATTGCCGACCTCAAGCTCAAGTACGTGGTGATCACCTCGGTTGACCGCGACGACCTGCGTGACGGCGGTGCCCAGCACTTTGCCGACTGCATCCGCGAAATCCGCAAACTGTCGCCGAACGTGCAGCTGGAAACCCTGGTTCCGGACTACCGTGGCCGCATGGACGTCGCGCTGGAAATCACCGCGGCCGAGCCGCCGGATGTGTTCAACCACAACCTGGAAACCGTGCCGCGCCTCTACAAGGCAGCGCGTCCGGGTTCGGATTACCAGTGGTCGCTGACCTTGCTGCAACGCTTCAAGCAGATGATGCCGCATATTCCGACCAAATCCGGCTTGATGCTGGGTCTGGGTGAGACCGACGAGGAAGTCATCGAGGTCATGAAGCGCATGCGCGAACATGACATCGACATGCTGACCCTCGGCCAGTACCTGCAACCGTCCCGTAGTCACTTGCCGGTGCAGCGCTTTGTGCACCCGGACACCTTCGCCTGGTTCGCCGAGGAAGGTTACAAGATGGGCTTCAAGAACGTTGCATCGGGTCCGCTGGTACGTTCTTCGTACCACGCCGACGAGCAGGCGAAGCTGGTCAAGGCTGAGCTGCTGGGTTCCTGATCCGGCGCTGAATCAAAAAATGCCCGCCGAGGCTTTAACGCCCGGCGGGCATTTTTTTGCCTGTCTTACATTCGCTGCTGATTTTTCCTGCAACCTGCGGCGTGGCCGAGCCTCTTCTGTTTAGCGCCGTTCCTGACTACTGTGTGAACATGATTTTACGCACGGAGATCCATGGATGACTGTTCGACCGACCCACACACTCTGTCCACACAGAGCGGTACCCGCGTTGCCCTCCGAGGGCACGATCGGCGTCATTGCGCCTGCCGGCCCCGGAGCACTGGACACCGATAAAGCGGTGCAATGGATGCGCGCGCGTGGCTATGGGCTGAAGGTGTTTCCAGGTGTCTATGAAAAGGATGGCTATCTGGCCGGCAGCGACGATGTGCGGCTCAACGATCTGCATGCAGCGTTTGCCGACTCCGAGGTGGACGCGATCATCTGCCTGCGCGGTGGTTACGGTACCCCGCGTCTGCTGGACCGCATCGACTATGACCTGCTCAGTCGCCACGCCAAACCATTTGTCGGTTATAGCGATATCACCGCGCTGCACCTGGCCATCAGTCGTTATGCCGGGTTCGTGACCTTTCACGGGCCGCTGCTCAATGCCGATCTGCTGGGCGACAAGGAGCCACCGACCGTCACCTCATTCTTCGCCATGCTGCGCGGGCAAGTGAAAGCGGGGAGCGTGCTGGGCCATCCGGTGGCTTATCCGTTGACCACCGTAGAGCCAGGCATCGCCCACGGGCGTTTGCTTGGCGGCAATCTGGCGATGATTGCATCGACGTTGGGGACGCCATACGAAATCGATGTTGAAGGGGTAATTCTGCTGATCGAAGACATCAACGAGCCGCTGTATCGCATCGACCGGTTGCTGACGCAGATGCGTCTGGCCGGCAAGTTGGCCAAATTGCGTGGCGTGTTGGTGGGGGACATCGCAGGCGTGGATGTCGCGGCATTGAACCGCTTGCTCAAGCAGACGTTCGAGCCGTTACGGATTCCGGTGCTTTCGGGGTGGCGCAGCGGGCATTGTGATCCGAACCTGACATTGCCGATGGGCGCGTTGGTGCGGCTGGATGCCGGGAAGAAGGAATTGATGCTGGAGCAGGATGTGGTGATCAAGGCTTAAAGGCTAGTCGCCTGATAGTCAGTCTTCGCGAGCAAGCTCGCTCCCACACTGGATCTCTGTCGTTCACAGAACCCATGTGGGAGCGAGCTTGCTCGCGAAGGCGCCATCAGCCATACAACCTACCCATTATTGGTTACGCAGGCTTTCCAGCAACTTGTGCGTCGGATAACCATCCGCCGGCCAGCCAAGCGACTGCTGCGCACTGCGAATCGCCTTACGGGTATTGGCGCCGATAATCCCGTCCGCGGTGCCAGCGTCGTAATTGCGCGCACTCAGCAGCGTCTGCAATTCCATGCGCTCGGTACGGCTCAGCGGCAGGTCATCTTTGGGCCAACTGCCGTTGATCAAACCGCCGCCGTTGAAACGCTCGGACAAAAGGCTGACCGCCAAGGCATACGACGAGGAGTTGTTGTACTTGAGGATCGCCCGGAAGTTGTCGAGGATCAGGAACGCCGGGCCACGATAGCCCGCCGGAAGCAGCAGGGCGGCAGACAGCTGTTCAGAGCCTGCTGGCACCTGACCGCCATTCGGCAGAGTCACGCCCAACTGACGCCATTCGGCGACACTCTTGCGAATCGCGCCATCAGCCAGGGTGTAGTTGAAGCTGCTCGGCAGCTGCACTTCAAACCCCCACGGCTGGCCACGTTGCCAGCCAGAGCTTTGCAGGTAATGCGCGGTGGATGCCAGCGCGTCCGCTGGGCTGCCCCAGATATCGCGGCGGCCATCGCCGTCAAAGTCCACAGCGTGGGTGTTGTAGGTAGTCGGAATGAACTGGGTCTGGCCCATCGCGCCAGCCCAGGAACCGAGCATCTTCTCCGGTGTGATATCACCCTGTTGCAGGATCTGCAGGGCGGCGATCAGCTGAGCGTGGGCAAAGCCCGGGCGGCGGCCTTCGTAGGCGAGGGTGGCCAGCGAGTTGATCACCGACTTGCTGCCCTGAAACTGGCCGAAGTTGCTTTCCATGCCCCACACCGATACGAGTGCCTGACGGTCAACACCATAACGCTGCTCAATGCTTTGCAGAATGTCGGCGTACTGACTGATCAGTGCCTGACCTTTACGTACGCGCAGTGGCGAGAGGGCGCCATCGAGATATTCCCACACTGGCCGGGAGAACTCCGGTTGACTGCGGTCGGCCCGAATCACACTGGCGTCGAAACTGACATTGGCGAACGCGCGATCGAACAGATCCGCGCGAATTCCGGCGGCCAGGGCATCCTTGCGGAAACCGGCCTGCCATTCAGCGAAGGTTTGAGTCGGTTGCAGATCGAGAGGGTCGGCGGACGGCACTACCGGCGGGATGATCGCTGGGGCCGTGGCGACAGGCGCGGCTTGAAGGGGTTGCGCATCGGCGGCGGTAGGTTTTTCCGCACAGGCAACAAGCAGGATGAAACTTGTGGCAGCAACCAATTGGCGAACAGGCCAACGATGGTAAAGACAAAAGGGCATGCACAGGTCCAGAGGAATACGAATCAGGTGCAGACCTTAACATGCCTGCGGAATGAAGCGGTTATCGCTCAGGCATTTGGACGAGGTCTATTCAGCCGGCTAATCACCATATGCCCTGAATTAACGCGGCGCAACTGTCATTTCTATCAGCTATTCAGCAGTGTTTTTCCTCGATTCAATAGCGATGCCGGCAGGATTGTGGTGGTTTGAATTTCTCGATCGCTGCCTCTTGAAGCAAATTTTCGAGGAATTTTATATGAAAGGCAAAGCGCTTTTAATGCTGTTTCTTTTGCTGGCTGGGTGCTCTGTAAATGACCCTTCGCAGGAGCCTGTTCAAACTCAGTTGGGCATACAGACTGCTGCGGCGTTAGCCACCAGCGGCCCGGAAGTAGCCAACGAATTGTCGGCGCGTTACAGGGATACCACCACTCTTCGATGTGATGGGTTGGACTCCAGACCTGCCTTTCTTTGCAGTGGAATTTTGCTGCGTGGAACGGCTACTGCGGCCGGCTTCGATGTCTGGGATCCGAGCCCCACCGCTGAAAGGGTGGGAGGCACCTCATTTTCGTTTGTCCGTTCAGACTACAAAATGAAAAGACTGGCCATGGGGTACACGAAAGGACTGATTTTCTATCCTGTTCTGAAAACACCGTCAGGGAAGCTCAAGATTGAAGTTCTGTGCTTTTTTCCAGTGGACGGGGATTCTGATCATCGTAGTGATCGTGGTTGTGGCGGGATTTCCGGCTATCCCTCAACCGTTGCCTGCGCTGCCCAAGGCATCAATACTCCTGAAAAATGGGCAGAGAATTACAACAAGCATGCTGCTTCTAATCACAATAGGGCAGGTGTATGCAGTTTTGATGTCAGAGATTCGGCTAATACGCTCGGGGGCCCCAATTTTGTAAAGGGAATGCAGGCAGGACGTCTGGTGACGCCAAGAGCTTTTGACATACCCAATGACGTGAAAATGGCGACATGGACAAAGGGCCAAGCGAAAGTCTTGCCAATTGAGGCGTTCTTTTATGTGATTGTCGGAAATACATCGGGCTTGGCGGAAGTCCGGAGGGATCAGCTCCGATTCAAAGAGCTCACTGGTGAAACGCGGCCTATTATCAAAGTAACAATGCCGACAACGCTGGCCGATAAAGTGACGTTTGCGTTTCAGGCGCAGGATCAGGCGGTGAATTGATCATCCGTTTCAGGCAGCCAGAAAGTAAGAAGCCTCCCAGCTGTCAGACTGGAAGGCTTCGCGGCGGTAGCTGCCTTTACCCTTGGTTGGTCGTTCCTGACGACTGCGGAACAGGGGCTGGGCGACGATGGATTTGGCCTTGTTGGGGCCATGTTTCGATGGCTTTTTGCTCATGAGGATTCTCTCGAGTGAGTGGGTTTTGCGGGTGAAATAATCTGCCGATGTCAGGCGTCTGTCCAGTCCCTGATAGGTAGGAATATTCTGACGTTTTCGCGAGCAGGCTCGCTCCCACATTTGCAATGCATTTCAATGTGGGAGCGAGCTTGCTCGCGAATGGCCGTTATGCGGTAGAGCAGGTTATTCGGCGGGGAGTGTCAGACGCTGGCCAGACATCAATAACGCCAAGCGGCTCAGGCTCATCCACGGCGAACCGGCCGCCTGACCTTTGATCTGCGCATCGATACGCTGAGCTTCGAGCAACAACTGCGCCCAGCGTTGCGCCGAGTAGCGTTGCAGGGCTTTGCTCATCAGCGGTTTGCGCTTGTCCCAGACTGGCGGTCTGGCCTGACTGAAACACTTGTCCAGCGGCGTGCCTTGGCTGTACTGCAACGAGATGTTGGCCAGCAGACGCAACTCCCGCGCCAGCGCCCAGAGAATCACCGGTGGCTCGACACCCTCGCCACGCAAGCCTTCCAGCATGCGCAAGGCATGGGCCGGCTCGCCGTTGAGCACGGCGTCAGTCAAGCCGAACACGTCAAAACGCGCACTGTCGGCCACAGCGGCCTGCACGGTTTCGACAGTGATCTGGCCACCTTCGGCCATCAGCTTGAGCTTCTCGATTTCCTGCGCGGCGGCGAGCAGGTTGCCCTCGACACGCGCAGCAATCAATTCGACGGCGTCCTGATTCGCCGATAGCCCGGCCTGGGAGAGACGCTGACGAATCCAGCTCGGCAATTGATTAGCGTCCACCGGCCAGATCTGAATGAACTGGGTTTGCTGGCCTTCGACCAACGCCTTGCCCCACTTGGTTTTCTGCGCGCTGCCATCCATCTTGGGCAAGCTGATCAGCAGTACGGTGTCTTCAGCGGGACGCGAGCAATATTCGATGAATGCAGCGGCACCTTTGTCACCGGGCTTGCCCGAAGGCAGGCGCAGTTCCAACAGACGTTTTTCGGCAAACAGCGACATGCTGGCGCCGGCCTGCAACAACGTGCCCCAATCGAAATTGGCGTCGGCGGCGAAGACCTGGCGTTCATCAAAACCTTGCTGACGCGCAGCGCTGCGGATGGCGTCGGCGGCTTCCTGGCACAGCAGCGGGTCATCGCCGCTGATGATGTAGACAGGCGCCAAAGCACCTTGCAGGTGTTTACCGAGTTGGGCGGGAGCGAGCTTCATAAGAAATGCCGAACGGGGCGCCTGAGCGCCCCGAACGTCTTACTGCTGCGGTATTTCGAGCGGCGACTGGCGCGGGGTTTCCGCTTCAGCCTTTTGTGCCGCTTGCAGCGCATCGGCTTCTGCCTTGGCGCGGTCATTGGCGGCTTGCTGCAGCTGCTGCAGTTGACCCGGGGTCAGTTGCTGCAGACGCAACATCATGCGTTGGACCAGTTCGCGAGTGGTTTCGCGACGGGCGTCGTTGGCTTCCTGATCGGAGCCCACGAGGTTGTTACCGTCGTGAATAAACACTTTCTGAACTTCAAGTTTGTCGCTGAGCAGTTGCAGGTTCTTGTCGCCACGGATCTCGTAGTTCAGAACAGTACTGACTTGATACTCGCCCGTACGACCGGCACCGGCGTAGCTGAGGATGCGCTGGCTCTCTTGCTGGTCAGCCAGGAACAGCTTGTACGGAGCACCGCTGTAAACCTTGACGCCGCTCGACTCCAGCACCTGGCGCAGTTGCGTGACCGTCTCGCCGTAGGCGTTACGGGCGCTCAGGTCGAGTTCCTTGATCGACAGTTCGTTGGTGCCGGTACCGCGCAGCTGGAAACCGCAGGCGCTCAACAGAACGGCGAGGCCCATCACCAGCAGATTGCGTTTGATCATTGTGTTGCTCCCCTTGAAACCACGTGGGCCGACTGTACGGCCCGAAAGGTTTTACTTGGCGCCAGGCGAGCCTGACGCCCGATCCAATTAGCTGGCGACGATGTTGACCAGTTTCCCCGGCACAACGATCACTTTACGAATAGTCAGGCCGTCGACGAAACGCAGTACGTTTTCGTTGGCGCGGGCTGCTGCTTCAACTTCTTCGCGGGTCGCGCTGGCCGGCATTTCGATCTGGCCGCGCAGTTTGCCGTTGACCTGGATGACCAGGGTCAGGCTGTCCTGCACCAAAGCGCTTTCATCCACTGCCGGCCAGCCGGCGTCGATGACTGCATCGGCGTGACCCAGCTGGTTCCACAGTTCGTGGCTGATGTGCGGCGTGATTGGTGCCAGCAACAGCGTCACGGCTTCCAGACCCTCGTGAATCAGCGCGCGATCCTGCTCGGTGCTTTGTGCGGCTTTTTCCAGCACGTTCATCAGCGTCATTACCTGGGCGATGGCGGTGTTGAATTTGTGGTTCTGGCCGACGTCGTGGCTGGCCTGCTTGATGGCCACGTGAATGGCGCGGCGCACGGCCTTCTGTTCGTCATTCAGGCTGGCGATGTCCAGCTTGCCCGGCAAGCCCTGAGTGACGTGGGCTTGCGCCAGACGCCAGACGCGCTTGAGGAAACGGTGCGAACCTTCGACGCCGGAGTCGGACCATTCGGCGCTCATGTCAGGTGGCGAAGCGAACATCATGAACAGGCGGCAGGTGTCGGCGCCGAACTGATCGATCATCGACTGTGGGTCAACGCCGTTGTTCTTCGACTTGGCCATCTTCTCGGTGCCGCCGATTTCTACCGGCAGACCGTCGGATTTCAGCTTGGCACGGATGACCTTGGCTTTGCTGTCGCGCTCGAGTTCTACGTCCGCCGGGTTGAACCAGGTGTAAGCACCATTGGCTTCGCGACGGTAGTAGGTTTCGGCGATCACCATGCCTTGGGTCAGCAGGTTCTTGAACGGCTCGTTGGAGCTGACCAGGCCTTCGTCACGCATCAGCTTGTGGAAGAAGCGCGCGTAAAGCAGGTGCAGAATGGCGTGTTCGATACCACCGATGTACTGATCGACTGGCAACCAGTGGTCGGCTGCGGATTTTTCGACCAGGCCACCTTCAAAGTGCGGCGAGGCGTAACGGGCGTAGTACCACGACGACTCGACGAACGTATCCATGGTGTCGGTTTCACGCTTGGCAGGCTGGCCGCATTTCGGGCAGCTGCACTCGTAAAACTCAGGCATGCGCGCCAGCGGCGAACCGGCGCCGTCCGGCACCACGTCTTCCGGCAGGACCACAGGCAGTTGATCTTCCGGCACCGGCACGTCACCGCATGCATCGCAGTGGATGATCGGGATCGGGCAGCCCCAGTAGCGCTGGCGGCTGATGCCCCAGTCGCGCAGGCGGAACTGGGTGCGCGAGGCGCCCAGTTCTTTCTTGATCAGGGCCACTTCAATGGCGTCGAACGCGCCAGCGAAGTCGAGGCCGTCGAATTCGCCAGAGTTGATCAGCGTACCGTGCTCGCCATAGGCGTCTTGCCACGGGGCCGGGTTACTGTCGCCAGAGCTGGTACGCACTACCGATTTCACCGGCAGGTTGTACTTGTGAGCGAATTCGAAATCGCGCTCGTCGTGCGCCGGTACAGCCATGACTGCGCCGTCGCCGTAGTGCATCAGCACGTAGTTGGCGACCCAGACCGGGAGTTTTTCACCGGTCAGCGGGTGCTCGACGAACAGGCCGGTCGGCAGGCCTTTCTTCTCTTGCGTGGCGACGTCGGCTTCGGCGACGCTGCCGCCCTTGCATTCAGCGATGAACGCTTGCAGCTCAGGGTTGTTCTGCGCTGCCTGGGTCGCCAGTGGATGCTCGGCAGCCACGGCGACATAGGTCGCGCCCATCAGGGTGTCCGGACGGGTAGTGAAGACTTTCAGGGTGCCGGCTTCGCCAATCGAGTCGACGTTGTACGGGAACTGCACTTCCATGCCGCGGGATTTGCCGATCCAGTTGCGCTGCATGGTCTTGACCTGTTCAGGCCAGCCAGTCAGTTCGTCGAGGCTCTCCAGCAGCTCATCCGCGTAGGCGGTGATCTTGAAGTAGTACATCGGGATTTCGCGCTTTTCGATCAGCGCGCCGGAACGCCAGCCGCGACCGTCGATCACCTGTTCGTTAGCGAGAACGGTCTGGTCGATCGGGTCCCAGTTCACGGTGCCGTTTTTACGGTAGATCACGCCTTTTTCGAACAGGCGAGTGAACAGCCATTGTTCCCAGCGGTAGTAATCCGGTTTGCAGGTGGTGACTTCGCGCGACCAGTCGACCGCCAGACCCAGGCTGCGCAGCTGGGTTTTCATGTAGGCGATGTTTTCGTAGGTCCACTTGGCCGGCGCGACGTTGTTCTTCATCGCGGCGTTTTCTGCCGGCATGCCGAACGCGTCCCAACCCATAGGTTGCAGAACGTTCTTGCCGAGCATGCGCTGGTAGCGGGAGATCACGTCGCCGATGGTGTAGTTGCGCACGTGCCCCATGTGTAGCTTGCCGCTGGGGTAAGGGAACATCGACAGGCAGTAGTAGGTTTCCTTGCCTGGCTGTTCACTGACTTCAAAGGACTTTTGCTCGTCCCAGAACGACTGGGCGGCGGCTTCGATTTCACGGGGCTGATATTGTTCGTGCATGGCTACTTTTGTACTGGATAGGGGTGGCCTAATCCTCTTCAACGCAGGTGCCGGGGTTGGCCCGGACGAGCTGGAAGTGGAATTACAGGAAGCGCCGTAGCATACATGACCGCGCTCGGCCTAGGGAAACCCTGATTACAGCTGTTTGTCCCGGCAAATCCGTGGCGAGGGCCGTTGGTCGCGGCGTGCAGCCGGTTTGTGCAGCGAAGCTAAGCTCTAACTGGGGAGTGAGTCTTATCTTCAATGAGGTGAGGGATGGTGGAGCAACGGCAAAAAAACGTGACGAAACCCGAGTTGTACGAAAGATTGATCGATCGTCTTGGTATGGCCCTGGACGCATTAAAAACCGCTGACCGGCTGCGCGACGAGCGCCCCCTGGAACTGGAATTGCGTGGCTTGAGCCCCGCCGAGTTCAAACTGGTCAAGGCCTATCTGGATCGCAGTGAACGTGAAACGCACGGATGCTTGTCACAGGCAGTGAAGCAGCTCGATGCAGCACATTCGGCCAAGGTCATCTGGCTCAAGGACAAGGCGCCCGGCAGAGACACCGTCAAGGTTCGCTCTGTACAGGCCAAGTAAGCGCATGGCAGGTCAAGAACCGGATCTTTTTCAACGGGATCCCACCTATTGGTTGTAACGCTTTATTAACACTCTTAGGCTTCGGGCATCTGTGGAGATGCTCGATGCCTTTTCGTTATTTCATCAAACAACTTTTGTTACCACCCGGCATTCTTTTGCTGCTGTTGCTGGCCGCTTGGTGGCTGCGCCGCTCACGGCCGCGCCTGGCTGGATTGTGTTTTGCCATTGGCTTTGGCGGAATGTGGCTGATGAGCCTGCCGGTGGTCGTGCAGTGGGGCGCGAAAGCTCTGGAACGCGAGCCACCATTGGCCCGTGAAGAGTGGGCGACGTTGGCGCAGCGCGCTGACGCGATTGTGGTGCTGGGTTCCGGCCGCGAGCGCGGTGATCTGGCCTGGGGAGAGGATCAGCCGACCGGCGTGGGCCTTGAGCGTCAGCGGTATGCGGCTCGACTGGCGAAGGCATCCGGGTTGCCGATTCTGACCACGGGTGGCCTGCATTACGGTACGCCGCCGACCGAGGCGAAGTTGATGGCGGATTCATTGCGCGACGATTTTGGCGTGACCGTGCGCTGGCAGGAAGGCGAGAGCCGCACTACGTGGGAAAATGCGAAGTTCACGGCCGATATCTTGTTGCCGCAGGGGATCAAGCGCGTGGTCGTGGTGACGCAGGCCTGGCACATGCCGCGATCGGTATGGAGTTTTCAACAGGCGGGTTTTGAAGTGGTGCCGGCCCCGGTCGGATTTCTCGGAACCGATAACGCGAGACCGTTTGGTGGCTGGCTGCCGGAGTTCAAGTCGATCTGGCAGAGCGGGCAGTTGTTGAATGAAGCGGTAGGGCAGGTGGGGTATTCGCTGTTTTACCGCTGAAGATCAAAAGATCGCAGCCTGCGGCGGCTCCTTGGGAAAATACAAATCCCGTGTAGGAGCTGCCGCAGGCTGCGATCTTTGCTTTAAAGCGTTTTCGACATCCGGCTGGCCATCAGTGCCCAGCCAAACAGCAGAACGCACAGGATGATCAATGGCCACGAGCGCCATTGCAGATACGGCGTCAGGTTGTGCATCGGCACCACTTCGCCGTAGAGGATGCCCTGTTCAAACTGCGGAATCTGCTCGGTGATCTGCCCGAACGGGTTGATCAGTCCGGTCACACCGTTGTTGGTTGCACGAATCATCCAGCGCCCAGCCTCAAGCGCACGCATCTGCGCCATCTGCAAATGCTGCAGCGGGCCAATCGAGGTGCCGAACCAGGTGTCGTTGCTGATCGTCAGCAGCAAATCACTGCGCGCCGACAGGCTGGCGGCGAATTCCGGATAGACCACCTCGTAGCAGATGAACGGTGCGATCTGATAACCCTTGGCCTGCAACAACGCCTGATCGGCCGGGCCACGGGCAAAGTCGGACATTGGCAGGTCGAAGAAGGCGATCAGCCCGCGCAATACATCCTGCAGTGGCACGTATTCGCCGAAGGGCACCAGTTTCTGCTTCAGGTAGGTGCCATCGCCTTCGCCCACCACGGTGATGCCATTGAAGAAGCGTTTTTCGTGACGAACGGTTTCGCGGATCGGTACGCCAGTGATCAGCGCCGATTTACGCTCGGCGGCGAAGGTACCCATCATGGTCAGGTAGCCCTCGGCGGACTCCTTCAATACCGGCACGGCGGTTTCCGGCCAGATCAGCAGGTCCACCGGTTTCGAGCGGAAGCTCAAATCGCGATACAAAGCCAACTGCGCGTTGAGCTCGGCCGGATCCCATTTCATGCTTTGCGCGACGTTGCCCTGAATCGCGGCAACACTCAGCGGCGCGCCGGAGGGGCTGGTCCAGGCATGGCCCTTGAGCGCAATGCCGGCCACCCAAGGGCCAACCAGCAGCACCAAACCTGCGGCAACAAAACCTTTGCGGCCGGTTTGCAGCAGGCGTGGGGCGTTGTAGATCAGTGCTGCGGTCAGTGCCAGAACAAACGACACCAGCCACATGCCACCCACTGGAGCGAGTCCGGCCAATGGGCCATCGAGCTGGCTGTAACCCGAGTACAACCACGGGAAACCAGTGAGGAACCAGCCGCGAAACGCTTCCTGGCCGACCCACAAGGCAGCGAACGCCAAGGCATCAGCCACAGGTGCTTCGTTACGGCGCAACCAGCGCGCCCACAGCCAGGCCGGCAGGGCAAAGAACCAGGCGATCGCCGCGGTAAACAGCAGCATCAGGAACCCGGCCAGCAGCACCGAAGCGCCGCCGAAATGGTGAATACTGTAATAGATCCAGCTGGTACCGGCGCCGAACAGGCCGAAACCGAAACACCAGCCGCGGCCCAGTGCCTGACGCGGACTCAGCTCGCGCAAACCGGCATAGAACAAGCCGACCGCCAGCAAAGCCAGCGGCCAGATATTGAACGGTGCCAGAGCGAAAGTGGTGATTGCACCGGCCGCCACGGCCAGCAGGTTACCGGGCCAGCCGGGGCGGGTTGTCCAGCGCATTTCAGTCCTTAGATTTCTTACCGGGCGATAGGGGTCAGTCGCAGCAAATGAATCCGACGGCTGTCGGCGTTCAGGATGCGGAAACGATAGGCGCCGATTTCAGTGATTTCGTTGCGTTTTGGCAAGTGCCCGAACGCGCTCATCACCAGGCCGCCGACAGTGTCGAACTCGTCATCGGAGAACTCGCTGTCGAAGAACTCGTTGAAGTTCTCGATTGGGGTCAGGGCCTTGATCAGGAAGTCACCGCTGGGCAGCGGCTTGATGTAGCTGTCTTCTTCGACGTCGTGTTCGTCTTCGATGTCGCCGACGATCTGTTCCAGCACGTCTTCAATCGTTACCAGGCCGGCCACGCCGCCGTATTCGTCGATGACGATGGCCATGTGGTTGTGGTTGGCGCGGAATTCTCGCAGCAACACGTTCAGGCGCTTGGACTCCGGCACGAAGGTGGCCGGGCGCAGCAGATCCTTGATGTTGAAGCTGTCGCCGTTCTCCTTGAGGATCAGCGGCAGCAGATCCTTGGCCAGCAGTACGCCCATCACGTCGTCATGGCTTTCGCCGATCACCGGATAGCGCGAGTGGGCCGATTCGACCACGGCCGGGAGGAATTCACGGGGTGTCTGGGTCGCCTTGATGCTGATCATCTGCGAACGCGGCACCATGATGTCGCGTACTTGCAGGTCAGCCACCTGAATGGCGCCTTCGACGATGGCCAGCGCTTCGCTGTCCAGCAGTTTGTTCTGATGTGCATCACGCAGCAGCTCGAGGAGCTCCTGACGGTTCTTCGGCTCGTGGGCAAAAGCCTGGGTCAGTTTACCCAGCCATGACTTCTGCCCGTTGCTCGATCGATCTTCGCTCATAGCGATTACTCTGAATCCTTTGTTGTAACGATAGGGGATGTTTCGGGTTCGTCGTCCGCGTACGGATCGGGATAGCCCAGTTCAGCAAGCAACTCGCGTTCCAGTGCTTCCATTTCTTCGGCTTCTTCGTCATCTATATGGTCGTAACCAAGCAGATGCAAGCAGCCGTGAATGACCAGATGTGCCCAGTGGGCCTTTAGTTCCTTGCCTTGTTCGGCGGCTTCGCGCTCGACCACGGCCACGCAGATCACCAGATCGCCGAGCAGCGGGATGTCGAGAAACTCGTCAGGCACTTCAGCCGGGAACGACAGGACGTTGGTCGCGTAATCCTTGTGGCGCCAGGTGTGATTGAGCTCGCGGCCTTCTTCCTCGTCGACCAGACGAATGGTCATTTCCGAGTCGGCGGTGCGTTGGCGCAGGGCCAGTTCGCACCACAGGCGGAAGTCGGCCTCACTCGGCGCGTTCGCGTCAGTCGCGATTTGCAGGTCTAGCTCAAGCATTTCGCGAGGTGTCCTTGGGGGCATCGTCACGGTTTTCGAAGCGCTCGTAGGCTTCGACGATCCGCTGTACCAAAGGATGGCGCACGACGTCTTTAGGCTGGAAGTGCGTGAAGCTGATGCCCGGCACGTCTTTGAGCACTTCGATCACATGATGCAGGCCGGACTTGGTGCCACGCGGCAGGTCGACCTGGGTGATATCACCGGTGATGACTGCGGTGGAGCCAAAGCCGATCCGGGTCAGGAACATCTTCATCTGTTCGACGGTGGTGTTCTGGCTTTCGTCGAGAATGATGAAGCTGTTATTCAGCGTGCGACCGCGCATGTAGGCCAGCGGCGCAACTTCAATCACCTGACGCTCGATCAGCTTGGCCACGTATTCAAAGCCGAGCATCTCGTAGAGTGCGTCGTAGAGCGGACGCAGGTACGGGTCGATCTTCTGCGACAGGTCGCCGGGCAGGAAGCCGAGTTTTTCACCCGCTTCAACCGCCGGACGCACCAGCAGGATGCGACGGATCTGCTCGCGCTCCAGGGCATCGACAGCGCAGGCCACGGCCAGATAGGTCTTGCCGGTACCGGCCGGACCGATGCCGAAGTTGATGTCGTTACCGAGGATTTCCTTCACGTAGCGCAGTTGATTCAAGCCGCGTGGGCGAATCATGCCTTTCTTGGTGCGCAGGGCGACAGAGGCTTCGGCGGGGGCGTGATTGTCCAGCTCGACCACGGCCGATTCCTGGAGGAACAGGTGCACGAGGTCTGGCGACAGCTCGGTACCTTTGGTTTCCCGGTACAGGCGGCGCAGCAGGTTTTCCGCAGACGTGGTGTGCTTGGGGTCGCCGATCAACTCGAACTGGTTTCCGCGGTTGCGGATCTCGATGGTCAGGCGCTGTTCGATCAAGCGCAAATGCTCGTCGAATTGCCCGCACAGATTGGCGAAGCGGCGAGCCTCAAAAGGCTCGAGGATAAAACGATGTGGTTCTATGGGTGCGTTCAAGGTCGTATTTAGCCGCCCTGGGGCAATTAAGATGAAATCAAGGATAACGCCAGAGGCCTGGGTGCGAAAGCTCTTAAATCACCACGGTTCATGTGGGAGCGAGCCTGCTCGCGAAGGCGGTCTGTCAGACACATGAATGTTTAATGTGTCGCAGCCTTCGCGAGCAGGCTCGCTCCCACAGGGAAATGCAGTGTTACTGGACCAGCGAGCCGCGCAGCGAGTGCGGTTGCGCCGCGTCGATGTGCACATCGGCGAACTGGCCGATCAGGGTCGGATTGTCGCAGCGGAAGTTGACGATTCGATTATTCTCGGTGCGCCCTTGCAGCTCGCCCGGGTCTTTCTTCGAATAGTCGGTGACCAGAATGCGCTGGATCGAGCCGACCATTTGTCGGCTGATCTCAAAGCCTTGCTGATTCAGGCGATGTTGCAGGGCGTTCAGGCGTTCCTTTTTCAACTCTTCCGGGGTCTCGTCGGCCAGATCGGCCGCCGGGGTACCTGGGCGCTGGCTGTAAACGAACGAGTAGGAGAAGTCGAAACCGACATCGGCAATCAGCTTCATCGTCTGTTCGAAGTCTTTCTCGGTCTCGCCGGGGAAGCCGACGATGAAGTCCGAACTGATACAGATGCCCGGCACCGCCGCACGCAGTTTGCGCAGCTTGGATTTGTACTCCAGCGCCGTGTGGTTGCGCTTCATCGCCGCGAGAATCCGGTCGGAACCCGACTGCACCGGCAAATGCAGATGCTTGACCAGTTCCGGGACGTCGGCGTGGGCCTGGATCAGGCTGTCGGAGAATTCCAGCGGGTGCGAAGTGGTGTAGCGAATGCGGTCGATGCCGTCGATGGCGGCGACGACGCGGATCAGCTCGGCGAGATCAGCCAGACGACCGTCATGGGTCGTACCGCGATAGCCGTTGACGTTCTGCCCCAGCAGCGTCACTTCACGCACGCCGTTTTCGGCGAGGTGAATGACTTCGGCGACCACGTCATCGAACGGCCGGCTGACTTCTTCGCCACGGGTGTAAGGCACCACGCAGAACGTGCAGTACTTGCTGCAACCTTCCATCACCGACACGTAAGCGCTCGGGCCATCGATGCGCGGTTCGGGCAAATGGTCGAATTTTTCGATTTCCGGGAACGACACGTCGACTTGCGGCAGTTTGGTGATGCGCGCGGCGTCGATCATTTCTGGCAGGCGGTGCAGGGTCTGCGGGCCGAAGACCACGTCGACGTACGGCGCGCGATCACGAATCGCCGCGCCTTCCTGACTGGCCACACAACCGCCAACGGCGATCACCATCTCCGGGTTGGCCAGTTTCAGTTCGCGCCAGCGGCCGAGCTGCGAATACACGCGATCCTGAGCGCGCTCGCGGATCGAGCAGGTGTTGAGCAGAATTACGTCGGCATCTTCGGCACGCGCGGTGACTTCCAGGGCCTGATGTTCACCCAGCAGATCGACCATGCGCGAGCTGTCGTACTCGTTCATCTGGCAACCGTGGGTTTCGATGTAAAGCTTCTTGGCCATGGATTAGGGTCATCACGTGATTCAAAGAACCCCGCATTATAGGGAACAAGCCTTCAGGTTCCTACCGCTGCGCGTCCGGTGGCTATGCTATAGTTTGCGCCCTCATTTTTATCCCCGATGTTATCCCCCCGCCATGACCAAACGCGAAGCTCCAATCTATAAGGTGATTTTCCTCAACCAGGGCCAGGTGTTCGAAATGTACGCCAAGCAGATCTATCAAAGTGATCTGTGGGGCTTTCTGGAAGTGGAAGAGTTCGTCTTTGGCGAGCGCACGCAAGTGGTCGTCGATCCGAGCGAAGAAAAGCTCAAGGCGCAGTTCGAAGGCGTGGTGCGCAGCTTTGTGCCGATGCATTCGATTGTGCGCATCGATGAAGTGGAACGTCTGGGCACCCCGAAAATCAGCGAAGCCCGCGGCGCGGTCGGCAATGTGATGCCGTTTCCGATGCCGATGCCTGAGAAGTAAAACACAAGACCGCGTCGCCCTCATTCGCGAGCAAGTCGAATCGTCGCACCGTCGCTCCCACAGGGGATCTTCTGAACACTGGAGATCTACTGTGGGAGCGAGCTTGCTCGCGAAGGGGCCGGAAAGGTCGGCGCAAAAATCAGGGAAGAGGCGAGAACGGCGTACGCCCATCGGCGCTCTGCAGTTCCATCAGGTATTTACGGAAAATTTGCCCGAGCACCTGGGTCGCGGTTTCGAGGTCTTCGCGAGACATTTTTTCGGAGACTTCGTCGGCCGTGTCCAGCGCGTCTTCAGCGCCGTTGACCGCGGCCATCTTCAGCACGATGTACGCCTGAATATTGTTGGCCTGCACGCCTTCACCGTGGAAGAACATGGTGCCGAGCTTGAACTGAGCCTGAGCGTGGCCTTGCAGCGAGGCTTTTTCGAAATAGCTCAAGGCTTGATTGAGGTCGCGCGGGGCATTCTTGCCGTCGTAGTAGAACTCACCCAACTCGTATTGCGCTTGCGCATCCCCTTCGTCTGCCGCTTTCTGGCAGGCGGCCAGTGCCTGCGTGACGTCTTGCGGCTGAGTATTGAGGGTGCAACGACCCATCGCCGGGATCAACAACGAGTTGCCGCCTGCTTGTGCATGCGCGAGCAGGGGCTGAAGGAGCAACAGGCAGCCCAAGGCAAGGGTGCGGCCGGTGCGGTTCATGGGAATCGACTTACCTCTGAAGGGCACGCGGACCCATCGAGGGATCCAATAAGCGCGCATTATGAAATAAGCAGGGCCAACCTTACAAAGTCTTTACTCGTTTTTCTGCTGCGCGGGGAATATATCGCCCACTTTAGGGGAGATTTTTAGCAGGAGCATCGGAAAAACAGCGTCGATGTAGGTGAGTGCTGACGCTGGCGATAGCCAACGTCAGCGGTACGGCGGTTATTTCAGTGCGGCGAAGGCGCGCTCGGCAGCGTCCAGTGTCAGTTTCAACTCGGCTTCGCCGTGGGCGATCGAGGTAAACCCGGCTTCGAAGGCGCTCGGCGCCAGGTACACGCCACCTTCCAGCATCAGGTGGAAGAAGCGACCGAACAGGGCAGCGTCGCTGGCCATCACATCTTCAAAGGTGACGATGTCGTCGGCACCGCTGAAGTACAGACCGAACATGCCGCCAGCCTGAGTGGTCACAAACGGAATGCCAGCAGCATCGGCGCGTTGTTGCAGGCCATCGAGCAGGCGCGTGGTGTAGTCGGTCAGCTCGGCGTGGAAACCCGGACGGCTGATCAAACGCAGCGTGGTCAAGCCGGCGGCCATGGCCAACGGGTTACCCGACAGCGTGCCAGCCTGATACACCGGGCCCAGCGGCGCAATACGCTCCATGATTTCACGCTTGCCGCCGAAGCAGCCGACCGGCATGCCGCCACCGATGATCTTGCCGAAGGTGGTCAGGTCTGGATTGACCCCGTAATACGCCTGAGCACCGCCGAGGGCAACGCGGAAACCGGTCATCACTTCGTCGAAAATCAGCACCACGCCATGCTTGTCGCACAGCGTGCGCAGGCCTTCTAGGAAGCCCGGCGCTGGTGGTACGCAGTTCATGTTGCCGGCCACTGGCTCAACGATGATGCAGGCCACTTCCTGGCCGACTTCAGTGAGCATCTTCTCAACCGCGTCGATGTCGTTGAACGGCAGGGTCAGGGTGTGTTTGGCGAAAGCCGCCGGCACACCGGCGGAGCTCGGTACGCCCTGAGTCAGTGCGCCGGAACCGGCCTTGACCAGCAGGCTGTCGGAGTGGCCGTGATAGCAGCCCTCGAACTTGATGATGCTGTCACGGCCGGTGTAACCACGGGCCAGACGGATCGCGCTCATGGTCGCTTCGGTGCCGGAGCTGACCATGCGCACCATGTCCATCGATGGCACCAGCGAGCAGACCAGATCGGCCATCTCGGTTTCCATCGCGGTCGGCGCACCGTACGACAAGCCGTGTTGCAGCTGATTGCGCACTGCGTCCAGCACGTCCGGGTGGCTGTGGCCGAGGATCATCGGACCCCACGAACCAACGTAATCGACATAACGCTTGTCGTCTTCGTCGGTAACGTAAGCACCTTCAGCGTGCTTGAAGAACAGCGGTGTGCCGCCCACGCTTTTGAACGCGCGAACCGGCGAATTCACGCCTCCGGGAATGTGTTTCTGGGCATTGGCAAACAGGGTTTCGGAACGAGACATGATCGGGCTCTCAAATCAGACTTTCAGTAATTCATTGAACGCGCGGGCGCGGCGGGTCACTTCGGCGGTGCTCTCGGCACCAAACAGACCGTGGACCACGGCGAGCAGGTCGACCCCATGGGCCACCAGCGGCGCGGCGTTGTCGAGGGTGATGCCGCCAATCGCGCAGATTGGCAGGTGCAGTGTGCGCTTGGCATCGTTTAGTAGATCGAGGCTGCAGGTCGGCGCGCCGGGCTTGGTTTTGGAGTTGAAGAAGCGACCGAAGGCGACATAACTCGCACCTTCTTTGGCCGCTTGTTCGGCCAGCGCGATTTGCGCGTGGCAGGTCGAACCGATGATCGCTTTCGAGCCGAGCAGGGCGCGGGTCGGCGACAGCGGGCCGTCGGTCTGGCCGAGGTGCACGCCAACGTTGAGGCGCGCCGCCAGCTCAGCGTCATCGTTGATGATCAGCTGCGTCTTGTAGCGCTCGCACAGATCGCGCAGCGCTTCGGCCTCGCGCAGACGGCGGGCCTCATCGTTGCTCTTGTCGCGGTATTGCAGCAGGGTGACGCCGCCTTCCAGCGCCGCCTCCACGTAAGACAGAAACTTGCCGGCCAGCAACTGGCTGTCGGTAATGGCATACAGGCCACGTAGTTTCATCAGGCAGACCTCACGACGTTACGAGCAGAAATCCAGCGGCAGGCGACGCGGGACGAACTGGCCTTTGCCCAGTTGTTCGGCATCGCGCAGGGTGCGCCAGGTGTAATCCAGTGCACTGCGTACGGCGCTGGCCAGGTGTTCGCCTTGGGCCAGTCGGCCGGCGAGGGCGCTGGCCAAGGTGCAGCCGGAGCCGTGATAGCTGCCGGGCAGACGCTGACAGATAAAGGTTTCACGCAGACCGTCGCGGCTATACACGCGGTTGTGGATTTCAGTTTCGTCGCCATGACCGCCGGTGATCAGCAGGTTTTTGACGAACGGCAGGAGTTTTTCAGCGCACTGGTCGGCGGTGCCTTCAGGCAGTTCGGCGAGGATGCGCGCTTCGGGAAGATTAGGGGTGGCAATGATCGACAGCGGCAGCAGACGCTCACGCATCGCGTAACCCACCTCGTCCTTGCCCAGACGTCCGCCGCCGCCGGCGCGCAGCACCGGGTCGCAGACCACCGGCAAGTGCGGGTGCGCCGAGAGCAGTTCGACAACGGTGTCGACCATTTCCAGCGAACCGAGCATGCCCAGTTTGACTGCCGCGACTTCGGAGTCGTTGAGTACGGCATTGGCTTGAGCCAATACCCACTCACGGTCGAGGACGCGGAAGTCAGTGACGTTGACGGTGTCTTGCACGGTCAGGGCGGTGACGGCCGGAGCCGCATGGCAACCCTGCGCGAGCAGGGCTTCGATATCTGCCTGCAAGCCGGCGCCACCACTTGGGTCGTGGCCGGAGAGACAGAGGACAACGGGGCGGGAGCTGTAGATATTCATGGTGCGCGAGCTTACCACCAAACCTGATTTTCGGGTTCAGTGCCGTTGTCCCGGGCCACTAACCTGGCAGGAGAATCTGACCGCTCTGTCACAAGCTGACCATCTCAACAGCTCTAGCTCGCTGCTTTGCTCTGGAACGCCCGTTCTAGAGCCTTTGTAGGAAAAATTTCAATGGTGCTCAATGGCCATCAACGGCTATGCTAGTCTGGATCCAAACCAATAACAGGTAATACCGGTTTTACGTCTACTCAAAGGGAATGGGGGGGCTTCCTGACACAACCGGACGAGCCACGCTGGGGCTTCAATGCGCTATTTGCTGATGTTGTTGTTCTGCTTGCCCCTCATGGCGAGCGCCGTCGAATTCGACGAATTTACCCAGAGCCTCCCTCTGGGCCGGTCGCTGCAAGTGTTCGAAGACCCGAGCGGTCAGGCGAGCATTGCCGATGTTCGTGCGCAAGCTGCCGCCGGCAATTTCAAAGTTCACGATAAGGCCACGCTTAATGCCGGTTACTCGCGCTCGGCGTTCTGGCTGAAAATTGACCTGCAGTACCGTCCGAGCAATCCCGCCGCCCAGCGCACCTGGCTGCTGGAACTGGCTTATCCACCGCTTGACCATCTCGACCTCTATACGGCCGACGCCAATGGCGACTACCGCCTCGTCCGGCAAACCGGCGACGCCTGGCCGTTCGCCAGCCGCGAGATCCGCCAGAACAACTATTTGTTCGACCTCGCTTTCGCACCGGGTCAACAACAAACCGTGTACCTGCGACTGGCCAGTGAAGGCTCGATTCAGGCACCGGTGACGTTGTGGTCGAGCACCGCGTACCTCGAAGATCAGCCGGTGCGCCTGTATGTGCTGGGGATCATTTATGGCGTGCTGCTGGGGATGCTGGTCTACAACCTGTTCATCTATCTGAGTGTGCGCGACACCAGTTACCTCTATTACATCTTCTATATCGCCTCGTTCGGCCTTTATCAGTTGTCGGTGAACGGCGCGGCGGTGGAGTATTTCTGGCCGGACAATCCGTGGTGGGCCAACGCGGCCACGCCATTTTTCATCGGCTGTGCGGGGCTGTTCGGCAGTCAGTTCGCCCGCAGTTTCCTGCAGACCAAAAACCAAAGTCGTTGGCTTGATCGCCTGCTGATTGCACTGATCGCGTTCGGTGCGCTGGTGGTTGGTTTGTCGCTGATGACCAGTTACGCGTTGTCGCTGCGCCTGGCGACGATACTGGCGCTGACCTTCACTGTGGTGATTTTCGCCGCCGGGATTCTGGCCTGGTGGCGCGGCTTGCGGGTGGCGCGCTATTTCATCATCGCCTGGTCGGCGTTCCTGCTCGGCGGCATCGTCAACACGCTGATGGTGCTCGGCCTGCTGCCGAACGTATTCCTGACCATGTACGCCAGCCAGATCGGTTCGGCCATCGAAGTGGCGCTGCTGTCGCTGGCACTGGCCGACCGGATCAACGCGATGCGCGAGCAACAGGCGCAGACCTTGTATGACGCCGGGCAGAAACTCGAAGTGCTCAACCAGCAACTGGCCCACAGCAACAAACTCAAGGACGAATTCCTCGCAACCCTGACCCACGAATTGCGCACACCGATGAACGGCGTGATCGGTTCGCTGGAACTGATGCAGACCGTCGAGCTGGATCCGGAGCTTGAGCAATACCAGCAGACCGCCGCCGGTTCGGCGCGGGACATGATGCGCATGGTCAACGGCATCCTCACCCTTACGGAATTGCAGGCCGGCAAGCTCAAGGCTGTGCCGGGCAGTTTCAGCCTGCGCGCGGTGGTCGAAGCGCTGCGCGTGCAGTTCGACAGCAACGCGGCGAGCAAGTCGCTGGACTTCAAGGTCGAGGTGCTGCCGACCCTGCCGGATCGCCTGCACGGCGACAGCGCCAAACTCGCGCAATGCCTGGAATGCCTGCTGGACAACGCGATCAAGTTCACCCGCGTCGGCGGGCTGGCGCTGCGGGTGACCGGCAAACCATCGACGGACAATCGCCTGGCGTTGTCGTTTGCGGTGATCGACACCGGCATCGGTTTTACCGATCTGGGCGAGGCGACGATGTACCAGCGCTTCTTCCAGCTCGACGGTTCGATGACCCGCGAATACGGCGGACTGGGCGTGGGGCTGGCGATCTGCCGACAGTTGGTCGAGCTGCTTGGCGGCAAGCTTACTCATCGCTCCGAACCTGGACGTGGCAGCCGTTTTCAACTGGACGTTGAGTTTGAACTGCCGGCGGTTGAAGCTGCGCCGATCATCGCGCCTTCGCACGATTGTGTGCGTGCGCCGCAGGACTGCACGGTGTTGCTGGTGGATGACAACAGTGTCAACCAACTGGTGATGCGCGGCATGTTGCTCAAGCTCGGCTTTCGCGTGCGTACCGCCGACAACGGCGCGGCGGCATTGGATTGCTTGCAACGAGAGACTTTCGACGCAGTGCTGATCGATTGCCAGTTGCCGGCTTACGACGGCGCGTCATTGTGCTGCCAGATTCATGCGTTGCCGGGCTGCGCGAACTTGCCGGTATTCATGCTGGCGCTAACTGCCGACCGAGAGCTTTGCGCAACGGGGGCGCCGGTCGATTACCTGAACAAACCCGTAAAATTCGAAGATCTGCAATCTGCGCTGGAGCGGCGGGTGCTGTGCTGCTAGCAGGGTAAAAGCGCCGCAAATTCGGCGGATATGACACTTTGACCGGTTGCGGAGCGGTGCTTAACTGGGTTCCTTGGTTGCCCGAAGGAGCCCGTCATGAACCTGCATCAGTTCGCCGAAACCCACGAAGTCACCAACCAGCCACCGTCGCTGGACGGCACTAACCTGTACCGCATCGACCTGCCGTTGCAGGAGTGGTCGCGGCGCTTTGGTGCCGGGTGGGCGGAGTCGCGGATCGATGCCTACGGTGCACTCGCTGGTGGGCCGTTGATGGAAGCCGGGTTCCTCGCCAACCAGAACAAACCCACGTTCGCCAGCCATGACCGCTACGGTCATCGCATCGATCTGGTGGAATTTCATCCGGCCTATCACGAACTGATGCGCACGGCGATCGAGCATGGCCTGACTTCGCTGCCATGGACCCATCCACAGGACGGCGCGCATGTCGCGCGCGCCTCGATGACCTATCTGCACAGCCAGGCAGAAGCCGGCAGCGGTTGTCCGTTGACCATGACCTTCGCCAGCGTGCCGGCCCTGCGTTTGCAGGCGAACATCGCTGAGCAATGGCTACCGAAAGTCCTCGCCACCGAATACGACCCGCGCAACGTCGGCATGGCGCACAAGGCCGGCGTGACCATCGGCATGGCCATGACCGAGAAGCAGGGCGGCACTGACGTGCGCGCCAATACCACCAAGGCTTACCCGGTCGGCGCCGGTGGCCCGGGGCAGGCCTATGAACTGGTCGGGCACAAGTGGTTCTGCTCGGCGCCGATGTGCGATGCGTTTCTGACCTTGGCGCAGACCGACAAGGGTTTGAGCTGTTTCCTGCTGCCACGGCATCGCCCGGACGACACGCGTAATCAGTTCTACATCCAGCGCCTGAAAAACAAACTCGGCAACCAGTCCAACGCCTCCAGCGAAGTGGAGTTCCGTGGCGCGCTGGCGTGGATGGTCGGTGAGGAAGGGCGCGGCGTGCCGACTATTATCGAGATGGTCGCCATGACTCGGTTCGATTGCATGGTCGGTTCCAGCGCTTTGATGCGCCAGGCGCTGACCCAGGCCAGCCATCACTGCGCGCACCGCAAGGTTGGCGGCAAGCTGCTCAGCGAACAGCCGTTGATGCAAAACGTCCTGGCTGATCTGGCCCTGGAAAGCGAAGCCGCGCTGGCCCTGAGTTTGCGCATGGGCAAGGCGCTGGATCATCTGGACGATCGCCACGAAGCGCAATTTGCGCGGCTGGTGACGGCGGTGGGCAAGTATTGGATCTGCAAGCGTGCGCCGGGGATGATCAACGAAGCGGCCGAGTGCATGGGCGGCGCCGGGTATGTCGAGGACAGTATCCTGCCGCGTCTGTACCGTGAGGCACCGGTGAACTCGACGTGGGAAGGCTCGGGGAA
Organism: Pseudomonas sp. 29; assembly: GCF_002754355.1. Classification (NCBI taxonomy): domain Bacteria; kingdom Pseudomonadati; phylum Pseudomonadota; class Gammaproteobacteria; order Pseudomonadales; family Pseudomonadaceae; genus Pseudomonas; species Pseudomonas sp. 29. The sequence continues at coordinate 2,030,677 of NZ_PEEY01000001.1, read as the reverse complement.
TGTGCAATGCCTCGACGTGCTGCGCGCGTTGTCGAAAGAGCCGGGGGTGCTGGATGTGTTGTTCAGCGAACTCGGTGACGGGCATGGCGACAAGCGTCTGGCGGCGCATATTCAGCAGTTGCAGGCGCAGTTCAAAGACACCAGTGATATTCAGTATCGCGCGCGGCAACTGACCGAAGACATCGCGCTCGGTTTACAGGCCAAGCTTCTGTTGGAGGCCGGAAATTCAACGGTCAGCGATGCCTTCATCGCCAGCCGCCTGAGCGGTGGCGGCCGGGTTTACGGTGCATTACCTCGCGGACTGGACGTCGAAGCCATCGTCGCCCGCTCAACTCCACAAGGTTTCTGAGCTCAATTTCCCAAGCGGCACAAAACCCTGTGGGAGCGAGCTTGCTCGCGAAAGCGGTACATCAGTCGACAGCTATGTTGAATGACAATCCGTATTCGCGAGCAAGCTCGCTCCCACGGGATCTCCCTAGATGGGAAGATTTGGGTACACCCACAACGCCACTGTTCCCGTGACGCCACGATGCAGGCAAGATGAAGCTCTGCAAGTCAGAACACAGGAAGCTGATCGTGACCGAAGCGTTTATTGTCGTTCAAACCGCCGAACAAGCCGTGGACCGTCTGGCCGAGCTGCATGAGCGGGCCACCACTGCGCTGAACTCGGCGCTCAAGCGTTACCTCAAGGATCGCGTCGAACCCGACGCTGCGCAGCGTGCTCTGTTTCGTTATCCCGAACTGCGTCTGACCTATCACTGCCAGGGCGAAGTGCCGCAGACCACCCGCGCTTATGCCAAGGTGCAACTGCCGGGCACTTACAGCGTCACCGTCACCCACCCGGCGGCGTTCCGCAAATACCTGCTCGAACAGTTGGTGCCGTTGATGCACGACTTCACCGTGACCGTGGAAGTCGGCGTCAGCCAGCAAAACATTCCGTATCCGTATGTGGTCGAGCAGGGCGATGAACTCGCCGGTTCCGGGGTCACCGCTGCCGTGCTGGCGCGGGTGTTCCCGAGTACCGACCTGTCCGCCGCCACCGATGGCATCGCCGACGGTCTCTACGACTGGGAAAACACCGATCCGCTGCCGCTGGCCTTGTTCGACGCTGCGCGCGTGGATTTCTCCCTGCGCCGTCTGGTGCACTACACCGGCAGCGATTGGCGCCATGTGCAGCCGTGGATTCTGCTGACCAACTATCACCGCTATGTCGACCAGTTCATCGTCCATGGTCTGGAACAGTTGCGCCGCGACCCGCGATTCGTGCGCATGGTCTTGCCGGGCAACGTGATCATCGAGAAGGGCATGGATCACGGCGAAGCATCGGCGATTGCGGCCGGTGTGGTCTGGCACCGATACCAGATGCCGGCTTATCACCTGATCGCCAGCGATGGCCACGGCGTGACGCTGGTCAACATCGGCGTCGGCCCGTCCAACGCCAAGAACATCACCGACCACTTGGCGGTGCTGCGTCCGCATTGCTGGCTGATGATCGGCCACTGCGGCGGCCTGCGTCAGTCGCAGACCATCGGCGACTACGTGCTGGCCCACGCTTACATGCGCCGCGACGGCATTCTCGACCGTGTGGTGCCGCCGAACATCCCGATCCCGGCCCTGGCCGAAGTGCAAATGGCCCTGCAGCAAGCAGCGGCCAACGTCACCGGCGAGAAGGGCGATGATCTGAAGAAACGCCTGCGCACTGGCACCGTGCTGACCTACGACGACCGTAACTGGGAATTGCGTTGGGCTCAGGAACGACCGTTGATCAACCTGTCCCGCGCCGTGGCCGTGGACATGGAAAGCGGCACGATTGCAGCGCAGGGTTATCGCCTGCGGGTGCCGTACGGCACGTTGCTCTGCGTTTCAGATAAACCGCTGCACAGTGAAATCAAACTGCCGGGTTCGGCCAACGCCTTCTATGAACGCGCGGTCAGCCAGCACTTGAAGATCGGCATTGAAGCGGTGGACCTGCTGCGCACTGAACTCAACTCGCTGCACTCGCGCAAACTGCGCAGCTTCGACGAGCCGCCGTTCCGTTAACGCTTAGTCGTGGTCATTTGGCGGTCGGGGCACTAGCATTGTCAGCCCTGATCGCTAAATGTCTGTTCTCTTATGTCTCGTCCCCCGCGTCCACCTTCCCGCCGCCCCGGCGCGAAGCCTCAGTCGTCCGCGCCGCGCCGTGTTGCCAAGGCACCCCCGGCCGAGCCGAAACTGATCCTGTTCAACAAACCGTTCGATGTCCTGACGCAATTCAGCGACGGTGAAGGGCGGGCGACGCTCAAGGATTTCATCGATGTACCCGGCATTTATCCGGCCGGACGCCTGGATCGCGACAGCGAAGGATTGTTGCTGCTGACCAACGACGGGCAGTTACAGGCGCGTATCGCCGATCCGAAACACAAACTGGCGAAGACCTATTGGGTGCAGGTCGAAGGTGTGCCGACGGCTGAGCAATTGCAGCGCTTGCGCGATGGCGTTGAACTGAATGACGGCATGACCTTGCCCGCCGAAGCGCGGCAACTGGATGAGCCTGAATTGTGGCCGCGTAATCCGCCGGTGCGTTTTCGCGCCACCATACCGACGTCATGGCTGGAACTGGTGATTCGCGAAGGGCGCAACCGTCAGGTACGGCGCATGACGGCGGCGGTAGGCCTGCCGACATTGCGGTTGGTGCGGGTGAAGATTGGTGACTGGACGATCGACGGACTCGATCAGGGCCAGTGGAAGGAAGTGCCGGCGCGCTTATAAAGCGCCGGACTCGATCAGGCCGATCACCACACTCTTGATGATGAACGCGGCCACGCCCAGGCCCAGTACGAAGAACAGAATGAACGAGCCAAAGCGCCCGGCTTTGGACTTCTTCGCCAGATCCCAGACGATGAAACCCATGAAAATGATCAGGATGCTGACCAGACCGGTCATCATCCACTCTTCGAATACTGCTGGATCCATTGGGGTTCTCCGGCACGGGCGCGGCTAAAAGGGCGCGGCGAGTATACGCCAAGGTGTGCGGGGTGGCATTGATCTGGGTCTGGTCCGAAGCCTTTGCCCTCACCCTAACCCTCTCCCAGAGGGAGAGGGGACTGACCGGGGATGCTCGCAAAATACGCCGACCTGAACGTTCTGTTGTGAATCCATAATCGACTCAATTTTTCAGGTCGATGTATGACAGCAGACACCTCGGTCGGCTCCCTCTCCTGGGGGAGAGGGCTGGGGTGAGGGGGCCTTTGATCAGTTGCGCAGGTGGGTCAGCGGCAGTTCCGTGCTGTTCAAAACCTGATTCAGCACAAAACTCGAGCGCACACTGGTCACGCCTTCAATCCGGGTCAGGTGTCCCAGCAATAGCTTCTGATAGTGATCCATATCCGGCACTACCACTTTCAACTGATAGTCAGCATCCACCCCCGTCACCAGGCTGCACTCCAGCACCTGCGGCAACGTGCGAATCGCCGCTTCGAAATTCTCGAAACGCTCCGGCGTATGCCGGTCCATGCCGATCAGCACATACGCGGTCAGGCTCAGCCCGAGCATCTTGCGATCGAGCAATGCGACCTGGCGTGAGATGTAGCCGTCGTCTTCCAGTTGCTTGACCCGGCGCGAGCAAGGGGAGGGCGACAGACCGATGCGCTCGGCCAGCTCCTGGTTGGAGATGCGGGCGTCGCGCTGCAATTCCGCCAAAATACTCAGGTCGTAACGGTCGAGTTTGCTCATCAATCTGTCCTTGGTTGTAACTATTGCGGCAGATTATCTATCCAGGGTTAAAAATTGCGCAAGTGGTGTTTATTTCAGCAATCTTCGCAATCCTCTGTCGCCGTCTCAGGCCTATTCTTATCACCAGAATCACTGCTCGGTAACACAGTCCACAGCGGCCCGCCCTATCAGGCCCGCCGCGGCCGCCACCCCCACCGGGGTTGTGCCGGCCCCCGAGCTGCACACTGTCCAGAAGACGGCGTGAGGTGAGCCGACGTCAAAAGCGTCGAGCCAGGACGAAGTTCTCTAAAGGGAGGCCGACGGGTCTCCCTTTTTTCTTGCCTGCGATTTCATGCCGGACGCTCAGTAAATAAGTTGCGTGACTGATAACCTGTTGCAGAACCCGGTGTGTGTATTCCCGGTCTTAGTGACAAGCCCTCTTACATTTACAGGCCCCGCAGTGAGAAAAAGCATGAATTCGCGCATCTGGCGTCTGGCCGGTGTTGGTTTGCTGTGTGTGAGTGTCAGTGCGCAAGCACTTGCCGATGAACCGCAGAATCGCGGGCCGGAGGGCGGTGGCCATGGCCAGGACCATCAGGGCAATAATCAGGGCCATGGCGGCAACAATCAGCCGCGTCCGCAGAATAATCAGCCACAGCAGAATCAGCCACGTCCGCAGAACAACGAGATCATTCGTGGCGACAACAGTCGCCAGTTCGAGCACAACGGCCAGCAGCACAACAACAATGGCCAGTGGCAAAACCACGACCAGAACCGTCCGGCGTACAACCCCAACCCGGTGCGCCAGCCGCCACCACCGCCACAACTGCCGGCCAATAGCCTGCCGATCCAGCCACGGCCCGATACCGTGCGCCAGACCCAGGAACCGCGACAGGGTTACTACCGCGACGAGCGCCCGCAAAACGGTTATCACAATCAGCAATGGCAGACCGGTAACCGGCCCAATGACAATCGCTGGCCGGGCCGTCCGGATGGTCATGGCAATGGCTGGGGGGCTGGTCCGCAATATCGACCGGGGCATGTGATCGACCGTTTCCCGGATCGTGACTACCGCGTGCCGTATCGCGGTCAGGATTACTTCTACTCCGCAGGCTACTGGTATCGCCCGCAAGGCCCGCGCTACATCGTCGTGCAGCCGCCACGCGGGATTCGCATTCAGTATTTGCCCGATTACGCCCGTGAAGTGTGGATCGGCGGTTCGCTATTGTTCCTCGCCGCCGGTGCCTACTACGCGTATCAGGAGGCGACCCAGGATTATGTAGTCGTCGAGCCGCCGGTTCAGCCGCAACCGCAGCCGCAATCCCAAGGCTATGACGTCGAAGCCTATCCGGCCAACGGCCAGTCGCCGGAGCAGGTGCAGCAGGACGGATACCAGTGCTATCAGTACGCCGTGCAGCAAAGCGGTTTCGACCCGCGCACCGCGACGTATCAACCGGCACCCGAAGTGGTGCAGGCCTACCGCCAGGCTCAAGGGAGTTGCCTGAGCAGTCGCGGTTATCAGGTCAGTTACTGAAGCCGGGTTTGCGCCCGTTCTGACTTGACCACTTCCTGCGGGTCGGCGTGCACCAGCACTTCGGCTCGCGGGTAGGCCTTGTGAATCGCATCGGCGGCTTGATCGCTGATGCCGTGGGCCACTGACAGGGTCAATTCCCGCGGCAATTCCAGGTGCAACTGCACGAACCAGTGGTTGCCGGAGATCCGCGTGCGCAAGTCATGCGCGCCCAACACCCCCGGCACGCTGCAGGCCAGTTCGAGCATGTGCTGACTGACGTCGGTTGGCAGTTCTTCATCCATTAGCACCGAAAAACTTTCCCGGGCGATCTGGATCGCACTCCACAGGATATAGGCGGCAATGCCGAGTCCGAACCAGGCATCCAGTTGATGCCAGCCGAACCCGGCCAACACCAACGCCACCAGAATACTGCCGTTGAGTAACAGGTCGGATCGGTAATGCAGTGAGTCGGCACGCACGGCGTTGGAACCGGTCTGCTTGATCACTCGATGCTGCAGCACCAGCAAGGCCACCGTCAGCAGCAATGAGAAAATGATCACGCCAATGCTGATCCACGGTGCGCCGAGCGGTTCCGGATGCTGGATGCGTTCATAGGCTTGAAACGCGATCAATACCGCGCTGCCGCCAATGAACAGCGCCTGCGCCATCCCTGCCAGCGACTCCGCCTTGCCGTGACCATAACGATGATCGTCATCGGCCGGGCGCAGCGCGTAATGCACGGCCAGCAGATTGAGCAGCGAAGCGATGCCATCCAGCGCCGAGTCGGTAAGGCCGGCGAGCATGCTCACCGAGCCGCTGAGCCACCAGGCGATGGCTTTGGCGATGATCAGCGTGCACGCCACCGCTACCGAGGCGCGGGTCGCCAGCCTGAGCAGGCGGGCGTGTTCGGGGCTGGATGTCATTGAACGTCCTTTTTAAGCGGCGGGTTGCAGGCCGAACATCGCCAGTTGTTGAGTGCTGCCCTTGTGTTGAATCAGGCGCGGATCATCCAGTGGGAAATCTCGGCCCAACTCGCTTTCGAGAATAGCCTGCAACTTGTGATTATCGACCTGACCGTCCGGGCCGATGGCTTGCTTGAGTTTGGCCGGGTCGATCTGCGCAGTGTGGCCCGGTTCGAAATAGATCGCACCGGTGGCGAAGTCGACGGCAAACGCGATCAGGCCGGGGATGATGTAGAACAGCAGGCCCACGGCGTCGAGCACGGCAATCGCCGGGTCGATCTTGCCGTCGATCTGCCCGCGCCGGTCCGGGTAGAAAATCGAACCGCACGCGGTGATTTGCGTGAGCAGGGTGGCGACCAGTACACCGCCGATCAGGCGAAAAGGTAAGCGCATGGGAAAATCTCCTGATTCATCTAAGAACGAAGCGTAGTCGTGTGAAGTTAAGACCCTGACGAACGCCTAGCAGTTCGCCGTTATACTCGGGCCTGGCAGGGCATGCCCACAGTAAATTGCGGCCTCGTCTCACCCCTACCGAAATACGTTGAGGATTGAAGTTGTTTTCTCCAGATCGACACCGCGTGAAGGCTAATGAATCCTATCGGGGTTCGGCCCTACGGGCTAAAGCTGTGAGCGCGCCGTGCTGCGTTGCGGGACTTGGCAAGGAAACGACCCTTACCTGCGTCCCGCGCCTTGCCTGGCACGCTCACAACTTTAACGCGACTCGCAATTTACTGTGGGCACGCCCTGGGGAGCCAGCATGATTTCTTTGCCAATCGATGATGTTTTACCCGCCCTGCGTGAAGCCCTTGCGACACGCCACGAAGCCGTGCTCGAAGCACCGCCGGGCGCCGGTAAAACCACCCGCGTGCCTTTGGCTTTGCTCAATGAAGCGTGGCTGGCCGGGCAAACCATTCTGATGCTTGAACCGCGCCGTCTCGCCGCGCGTGCAGCAGCGGAGCGTTTGGCCAGTGAGCTGGGCGAGAAGGTCGGGGAAACCGTCGGATATCGCATTCGCCTCGATAGCAAAGTCGGCCCCAATACGCGTATCGAAGTGGTCACCGAAGGCATTCTCACCCGCCGTTTGCAGGATGATCCGGCGCTGGAAGGCGTGGGCCTGCTGATCTTTGACGAATTTCACGAACGCAGCCTCGACGCCGATCTGGCGCTGGCCTTAAGTCTGAACGGTCGCGAGCTGTTCCGGGCTGAACAGCCGCTGAAGATTTTGCTGATGTCGGCCACGCTGGAAGGCGAGCGTCTGGCCGGGTTGCTGGATGACGCGCCGATCCTGCGCAGCGAAGGCCGCATGTACCCGGTGACGATGCGCTGGGGCCGGCCGTATCAGCCCGGCGAGTACATCGATCAGCGCGTTACGCAAACCGTGCTCGAAGCGCTGCATGACGAAACCGGCAGCCTGTTGGTGTTCCTGCCGGGGCAGGCGGAAATCCGTCGCGTCCATCAACAACTGGCCGACGCCATCGGTGAGCGCAGCGATGTTTTGCTGTGCCCATTGCACGGCGAACTGGACCTCAACGCCCAGCGTGCCGCCATCGACCCGGCGCCGACCGGCCAGCGCAAAGTGGTGCTGGCGACCAACATTGCCGAAACCAGTTTGACCATCAACGGCGTGCGCGTAGTCATTGATGCCGGGCTGGCGCGGGTGCCGCGTTTCGACCCCGGCAGCGGCATGACCCGCCTCGATACCCAGCGGATTTCCAAGGCCAGCGCCACTCAGCGTGCGGGCCGCGCCGGGCGACTGGAACCGGGGGTTTGTTATCGCTTGTGGTCGCAGGATCAGCACGAACAACTCGCCGCTTATGGCAGTGCGGAAATTCTCTCGGCGGATCTCGCCAGCCTCGCTCTGCAATTGGGGCGCTGGGGTGTCACGCCGGGTGAACTGGTCTGGCTGGATGTTCCGCCAGCGGCGGCTTATGCACAGGCGCAGGATTTGCTGCAACGGCTCGGTGCGCTGGAAGGGGAAACGCTGACCACTCACGGTCAGGCCATGGCTGAGTTGCCGGCGCATCCGCGCATCGGGCATTTGCTCCTGCGCGGTCAGGCGCTGGGGCTGGCGACCATGGCCTGCGATGTCGCCGCGCTGCTGGGCGAGCGCGATATCTTGCGCGGTGCCGGGGCGGATTTGCACAGTCGATTGGTCCTGCTATCCGGCGAAGAACGCGCCGCTCGCGGTGCGCACGGTGGTGTGCAGCGCGCCCGGCAACTGGCGCGGCAATATCGCGGTTATCTGCGCGGCAAGGCGAGCGAGCCGGTCAGCGATCCCGATCATCCGCGCTGGCTCGGCGCCTTGCTGGCGCTGGCCTACCCGGACCGCGTCGCGCAACAGCGGCGTGCCGGTGGCGCCGAATATCGTCTGGCCAACGGTCGCGCGGCGCTGTTCGCCGAAGCCGACAGCCTGATGAAAGAGCCGTGGATCGTCATCGCCGATCTCGGCAGCCGTCAGGGCCAGCGCGAAGAACGCATTTATCTGGCGGCGGATTTCGATCCGGCGCTGTTCGATTCGGTGCTCGCCGAACAGGTGCGCAACGTTGATCAACTCGACTGGGACGAGCGCGAAGGCGTGCTGCGCGCCGAGCGCCAGCGCAAGGTCGGCGAGTTGATTCTCAGCCGTGAGCCGTTGACCGGTCTTGATGAAAATGCGCGCAGTCAGGCGTTGGTCAATCTGGTGCGGCGCAAGGGGCTGGAGCTGTTGCCGTGGACGCCGGAATTGCGTCAGTGGCAGGCGCGGGTGGCGTTGTTGCGCCAGTTGGAATTGAACCATCAGGACGACAGTCAGTGGCCGGATGTCAGCGATGCGACATTACTGAACACCCTCGAAGACTGGCTGATGCCGTATCTGGGCAAGGTCTCGCGGCTCAGTCATTTTGCCAACCTCGACCTGTCGAGCATTGTGCGTAACTTGCTGCCGTGGCCGCTACCGCAGAAGCTTGATGAGCTGGCGCCACATCATCTGAGCGTGCCGTCGGGGTCGTCGATTCGTCTGGACTACAGCGAGGTACCACCGATTCTCGCGGTGCGTTTGCAGGAGTTGTTCGGGCTCGCCGATACCCCGCGCATTGCCGGCGGGCGGCAGGTGGTCAAGTTGCATCTGTTGTCGCCAGCAAGGCGACCGGTGCAGGTGACGCAGGATCTGGCCAACTTCTGGCGCAGCACCTATGCCGAGGTGAAAAAGGATTTGAAGGGTCGCTATCCGAAGCATTATTGGCCGGATGATCCGCTGGTGGCCGAGGCGACTGCACGGGCCAAACCGCGCGGCACCTGAAGAGTAAAAAATCGCAGCCTGCGCAGCTCCCACAGGGTTTCGTGGTGGGGCTGCCTGCGATGTCATTTCATGAACGCGAAAAGACCGTTTTGACCCACCCCTGCAAGGTGTACTTCTGGTAGATGTGCTCAGGCACATCGACATACGGATCAGTAATGAACCGTTCCGGAATCACCGGGTTGGCCTCATCGATCACCAGAATGTTCGCCGGGTTGTAAAAGTCATAGTCGACCACGCTCTTGTTGGTGGTGATGACTTTTTTCCGTGAGGCCATGGCTTCGAAGAACCGGAAGCTCAAACCGGCCTGACCGGGTTTGGCAATGTCCAGAATAATCCGTGAGCGCTTGACCAACTCACCCACGGATTCCAGCGACATTCTCTGTTCGAAAAAAGTGATGCCCGGATGCGTACCCGGAATCGGTTTGCTCTGAACCAGAAATTTGCAGTCGGTGATGCCGAGCCGATCAAATTCCCGTACCAGCGCTTCGAGGGCGGGAACCCTGTCCTTGCCCGCCATCACCACGCAGGCCGAGTATTTATCGGGATCGCCGTCTGCGACATAATCGTCGTAAATGAAATTGTGCAGTTTTTTCAGGCCGTGGCTCTTGGCATTTTCCGGGTCGAATGAAAACACCTGGTCATACACGGCAAGTTCTTCACGGCTCATCGGCCATCGACTGAAGCTGTCGTACAGGTAAGCGATCTTTCGATCAGAGGCTTGCAGGCCGGCTGTAACCTGTTTGGGGTCGATCTGTGCCGGATTGATGACGAGCGCCACGTCAAATCGTCCCGATGTACGAATTGTCTTTTTGAACAGCCGCAACCGATCCCAATGTTTCAGCCAGCGACGAATGATTTTCGGGCTTCGTGCAAACCTGTCGGGCATTGAAAACGTATCGATAAAGCAGACGTCATTATCGATGCTCAAATAAGCAGCCAATTTGCGGGCATAACCGCCGATGTCTTTGCAGACCAGTAAGATTTTCATAGGCGTCCATGTCGAGTTCAAGACATGGAGCTTAGTTCCCGGGTTTGTATTTGCTTTTGTTTCGGTCTCCGCTACGGCCCGGCCGGCAGCAGGAAGCGCGCAATCACCGGCAGGTGATCGGAGATGCGCAACGTGTCGTCCTGGCGCACCCTTGCTTCGACCCGCTTGATCTTCGGGCTGTAAAACAGATAGTCGACTGTACGATCCGGGCCATTCAGACCGGGGTCGTTGGGGTAGTGGGTCAGCCAGCGCGCACGGTCGATGCCGCTGGCTTCGTTGTTGGTCGGGATCATCGGGTACTTGTCCCACAGCAGATGCAGTTCGCTGTCGGCGGAGTAGGGCGTGCGCTGTTCGGCAGGCAGGCGGCGGTACTGGCCGAGCGGCAACAGGTTGAAATCGCCGCCGATCAGCCACGGCAGGCCTTGGCTCTCATACTTGTCGAGCACTTTGGCTATGGCGGTCAATTGTGCCAGCGCGATGTCACCCGGTTGGCTGGAGCGTTCAAGGTGGGTGTTGAATACGGTCAGTTGCCCGCCGTCACTCAGGGGCAGTTTGGTCGCGAGCAGGGCGTCTTTCGGCTGGAACTGGCGGTTGATGAAGTCGGCGGCAGCGACCGGCAGTTGCAGGCGTTCGGCGTGTTCGATGCGGTAGCGACTCAGGGTCGCCAGTTGCCGGCCGACGCTGCCGTAAATGTGCGGGTCGGGGACGAATTCGGCCTTCCAGTCGAAGGCACTGACACTGCACGGATACAGGTCAGCGACCCGTTCCTGCAACAGTTTGAGCTGATCCTGATAATCACTGGCCTTGGCGCCGTCATCCAGTTCCTGCAACAGCACCAGATCGGGCTGCTCGTCGCGGATCACTCGCGCCACTTCGTCGAGGCTGAAGGCCATGTCTTCCAGCGTCGGCGCTTCATCATCGCCCTGAGCCAGATCACTCCAGAACACGTAGCGTTTGCCAGCCAGGTATTGCACGTTCCAGGTCATGACTTTCAGCGCCTGGCCCGGCACCAGCGTCGGCGTTGTGGCGGTGCAACTGACCGGCAAGGTTTCGCGGGCGTCGGGGCGCCAGGTCAGGCTGAACAGCAGCCCGCCGATCAGGATGATGGCGAGCACGACAAGCAACAGGGTGTAGCGCAGTAGACGGGTCATGGCTCGGCTTATAGCGTTACAGAAAGTGGCCCCGAGCATACCTGACGGTCGTCTCGAAGCCCAAGTGCAGTGCTGTCAGATGGCTCTGTCACGTTTGTCAGGCAATTCGCTGATCAGCATGAACAGGCGAAACAGCACCACGCTGGTGAACAGTTGCAGGAAGCTGTGAGCGCTGTCGATCAGAATGGCGATCACAGGATTCTGCGGCTCGGGGTACACCGCCAGTGTCGCGCCTTTGAGCAACCACAGCGGCGTCATCACGCAGAGAATGCACAGCAGGATCCGCCAGAAATGCCCACGGGTCAGGCGCAGGCTTTCCTTCATCGCCTGCAAAGGCCCCATACCACGCAGTACCAGCAGGTATTCGCCGAACGCGAGCATCACCATCAGCATCAGGCCCGGCAGGAAATACAGCGACAGGCCCAGCAGAATCAGCAAGGTATTGAGCGCCGTGAGCAACGCGAAGCGCGGCCAAAGGGTGGCGGCCATCGCCAGCAGGTCGCGGTTGCGCGGCGCCTCGCCACGGCTGCGCGCATCGAGAAAGAGGATCAGTGCGGCGGTGTACAGCGGATACACCAACAGACCAACGACGATGCTGATCGCCGAGATGTTATCCGGCCCGCTGGCGTGATCGACCACTTGTTGCAGGAATGCTTCGAAAATCACCAGCGGCAGGCACAACCGCACGATGCTGCCCAAATGGCGTTTGAAAAAATACAGAGAGTCGCGCAGCACTTCGAGGGCATTCATCAGTCGGTATCGCAGGTCGAAAACAGTGGCTCACTTTAACCGATGATGGCTGGCGCGACACAAACGTAAACATTCGGTAAAGGTCATTGAAACGTTTTGTCGCCGTCTCCATTACAGGAGAGCACCTCGGCCAACGTGGACGAGGGCAATGTTATCCCCGGCAATCTACGAGGTCGCCATGAACAGCGAAGAGCAAACCCTGATCGATGGACTGTTTTCCCGGCTGCAACAGGCCGAAACGGAGGCAGCCCCGCGCGACGCCCAGGCCGAGGCGCGGATCAAGGAACACCTGACCCGCCAGCCGGCGGCAGGTTATTTCATGACCCAGGCGATTCTGGTGCAAGAGGCAGCGCTCAAGAGCCTTGACGAGCAGAACAAGCAACTGACCCGTCAAGTCCAGCAGTTGCAGGCCGAGTTGCAAGCGGCCAAGGCGCAGAGTGCCGCACCGGCGCCGAGCGGCGGCGGTGGTTTCCTGTCGAGCATTTTTGGTGGCAGCCCGCGTCCGGCGCCGACCCAGAGCGCCCCAGCCTCGACTGGCGGCTGGCGCGAACCGGCACCGCAACAGAATTACGCGGCCCCCGCGCCACAACAGAACTTCGGCGCAGCGCCGCCTAACTATGCGCAGCAAGCCGCTCCGGCGGCCGGCAGCAGCTTCCTCGGCGGTGCCTTGAAAACCGCCGCCGGTGTGGCCGGTGGCGTGATGCTGGCGCAGGGCATCAGCAGCCTGTTCCATCACAACCAGCAGCCGGAAGAAATCGTTGAAGTGATCAAGGAAGAGCCGGCGCAGGTCGCCGACCAGAGCAACAACGGTTGGGGCGATGACCAGCGTGTGGCCGATAACGGCTTCTCTGGCAATGACCAGAGCGGCTTCACCGACACCGACTACGGCAACGACAACTCATCGTTCTTCGATGACGACGATTCCTTCGTCTGACTCACCATTCGTCCGGAGCCCCTGAGGGCTCCGGGCCGATTATTCGCGGAACCCTCCTGATGGCTGGCATACTGAGCGCCTTTTTCGGGCCTGGCGCCTGATCCCGCTTCGTGCGCTTGCGCGCCCACAGGAACTCCGGTGAAAAAAATCGCAGTGTTCGCCGACGTGCAGAACCTCTACTACACCGTGCGTCAGGCTTATGGTTGTCACTTCAACTACGCCGCATTGTGGGCCGACATCAGCAAGGACGGGCAGATCGTCGAGGCCTACGCCTATGCGATCGACCGTGGCGACAGCAAACAGCAACAGTTCCAGCAGATCCTGCGCAACCTCGGTTTCACCGTGAAGCTCAAGCCCTACATCCAGCGCAGCGACGGCTCGGCCAAGGGCGACTGGGACGTGGGCATCACCCTCGACATCATGGACGCCGCCGACCACGTCGACGAAATCGTCCTGGCTTCCGGTGACGGCGATTTCGACATGCTGCTCGAACGCATCATCAACAAGCACGGCGTGCAAGCGGTCGCCTATGGCGTGCCGGGCCTGACCGCCAACTCGCTGATCCGCGCCGCCAGCCGTTATGTGCCGATTGAAGGCGCACTGTTGTTGAAGAATTGAGCTGTTACTGAAGAATTGATTTGTACGGAGTTGAACCCGGTTTGGAACGCATTGCAGTCATCGACTTTGAAACCACTGGCCTGTCGCCGAACAGCAACTGCCGCGCCACGGAAATCGCTGTGGTCATGCTGGAAAACGGCCGCATCGTCGAGCGTTACCAGAGCCTGATGAACGCCGGCGTGCGGGTCCCTGCGTTCATCGAACAACTGACCGGCATCAGCAACGCCATGTTGCGCACCGCGCCCTCGGCCGAGCAGGTGATGAACGAGGTCAATGAGTTTGTCGGTTGCACGCCGCTGGTCGCGCACAACGCCTCGTTCGACCAGAAGTTCTGGGACTTTGAACTGGGGCGGATCAAACGCACGCGATTGCAGAACTTTGCCTGCTCGCTGCTGCTGGCACGGCGGCTGATGCCGGCCGCGCCTAATCATAAGTTGGGTACGCTGACCACGTTTGCGCGCCTGCCGCACACGGGGCAGGCTCACCGGGCCATGGCCGATGCCGAGATGGCGGCCAATCTGATGGCGCATCTGGCGGATGAGTTGCGGCACAAGCACGGCGTCAGTGAGTTATCGCATGACCTGCTGTGCAAACTGCAAAAAGTCCCCGCCGCGAAAGTCTGCGAACACCTGCAGCGCTACCGCTGATCCCAAGCCCAACACAGAACCCCTGTGGGAGCGAGCTTGCTCGCGAATGCGGTGTGTCATTCAACTTCAATGTGACTGATCTACCGCTTTCGCGAGCAAGCTCGCTCCCACAGGGGGCATCATCGTCCTCAGGCTTTGCCGTTGCTTTCGATATGGCCGAGTGGCACGCGTTTTTCGATCGCACTCGACAACACAATCAACGTCTAGGAATTGCCGAAGGCTGCGATCTTTTCGCGTCAGGCCAGACTGGCGAATTGTTGACTATCAACCTTGTCCACCGGCATAAATCCGGTTGTTTTCTTGAAATTCATCGTGTGTACAAAGTTCTTCATCGAATCGGATGGATCGATGCTTTGCATGTTGAGTTTGAATAGCGTCTCGCGTGCAAGCGCGACGCTGAGGATCGGCTGATCTTCGAGATGGCCGGTTGCGGAGTTGAGAAGAGAGTCAACCGCCGTAACAATGACGAGTCGTTCGGGAAGAATACTCAGCAGTTCCTGGCCTACGCGCAAAACACAGCTGGATACGTAGTCCTGTAACAGCTCATTGAATTTGCTGATCGGCATTTTTTTAACTGACAGTTTTCCACTCTGTAGTAGTGACTTGATTTCTTGAGGGATCACTTTGATGCCGTGTACCGAGAGCGTGCATTCGAGAATGCCAGTTTCGGCAACCGAGAAATTAATTGACGTGCCCAAGTGCGAAATATCCGTGAACGGATCCACTCGCAGGACTGCATCAATTTTCGATTGGGCATTACCAGCGAGTATTCCCAACGCAAGCTCGTGATCTACTTTCCAATCCTGATACTGCGCTTCCCACTCGCTTAATTCTTGAGCTAACTGCTGCGTATCTTTGGCAACCGCTGCTTGGATGGCTAATTCAATTTTTTTGCGTTGCCTGGCCTCAAGTTTCAAGGTGCGCGCAAAGAAACCAGGCTTATAACTGGATTGTTTTGCCCTCGCCTGGTTTTCATGGGTATTGAGCGTTTCGGGTTTGATCGGTGGCAGTTGATTTGCGAACTCACTCCAGTCGATTATCTCGCCACAATCTTTATGCACGGAAAGCAACAAATCTATGTGGTTTTCGTAGACCTCAACTTCGTACGCGGCCTGCTCAAGAGCCTCCATTTTTGCGAATTCTTTCTGACGTACCTGCAATTCGCGTTGGCGCCGCTTCGAGTTGCGCTCAGCTCTCCTGGCTGACGCCTGCATCGAGCGTAGGGTTCCCTTCCAAGTCATTTCTGAGTTCCTCTCATTTGTAACGGGGCTTTATTTTTTTAGAAGGCCGGTTCTCGGCATAGTCAGGACATTAGCTGCTGCGTTGGGTGGCGTCCATCGACCAAAAGTCTCGTGTAATCGGGTTGTTTAGTTACGTGTATGGGTTGGCGAAGCATCCTACTGAAGTTTAGGGGGAATCCGTCTTGAGCTCAGATAACCCCGCCGATAACCTCTGTGTGTCGCTGCAAATTCAGCGATCGGGACTGCAAGCCCGCCGATAGTTTGTTAGGAGACCACTGGCAAACCTATAATCGCGTCGCTTCAATTAGCGACTATCGATTTATGGTAGCTGTGTGCGGGAGACCTTCGGGTCTGCCGAGGTCTCCTACTCGGTCTTGCAGACCCGCGCACAGCTGCCACCCATCATCTGCAAGTGATGCGGGCAGCTCCGATGTTCTAAGGAGATTTGTCATGGTCAAGGTTGTTCCCGCGCACTCAGAAAGTTTCGGTTCAGCAATCCCTGGTGAGCCGCTCATACAACCCCAATTGTTCATCCGTCATCACATTCAACTGCGAGCTATTCTGCAACATGCAGAGGCTTGGTTCTGTGCCCGAGACATCGGTCGTCTCATGGGGCTGGAAATCAATGCGCGGCAAGTGCTCAAGCTGGATGAGGATCAGCGGCGGATGATGCATCTGTCAGGTAATGATGGCGCTCAAGAGTTTTTGATGCTGAGCGAGTCAGGGGTTTACGCAATGCTGGTGTATCACTATTCCCCAGAGAACCGTCATCTGCGTCGTTGGCTGACTCACGAGATTGTGCCAATGCTTCGTCAGAACTCGAAGTCAGTTCCAGACCCACATTTGCGCTTGATCATGTGTGCCGGGGAAACGTTGAGACTTCTGCATTGGCGCAATGAGCCATGGATACGCATGCGAGACATGCCGTACATGTTGACTCAGGAAGGGGCCAGCTACAGATGAAGGCCGCTAGTTGTTTCAGGATGGAAAGTTGATTTTTGATCGAGTGAATGAGCTATGAACCTGCTCGCGATGACGGTGTGTCAGCCAAAATTTTTATCGACGGATACACCGCTTTCGCGAGCAGGCTCGCTCCCACATGGGGCATCATCGTTCTCAGGATTTGCCGTTGCCTTCGATCTGGCCTAACGGCACGCGCTTTTCGATCGCGCTCGACAACACAATCGAGGTCTTGCTGAAGCCAAACTTCGCCACCCGATTGATCAACGCCTCCAGCTCCGTCATCGACCCCACCGCGGCCTTCATCATCACGCACGGATCGCCCGTGACTCGAAAGCACTCGGTCAGTTGCGGGATTTTCACCAGTTCGTCGTAGACCTTCTGGCTGCCGTTCTGGTGCAGGCGCAATTCGATCATGCACTGGATCGGCAGGCCGATTTTCGACAGGTCGATTTTCGCTTCATACCCGGTGATTACCCCGGCAGCTTCAAGCTTGGCCACGCGCTCGGCCACCGCCGGGGCGGAGAGGTTCACTTTGCGCGCCAGGTCGGCGTAGGACGCACGGCCGTTTTCCAGCAGGGCGCTGAGCAGCATGCGGTCGTATTTGTCCAAGACCGGACTCCTGAAAATGCCAGACTTTCGAAATCCCGGTTTATTCCGACGATCTCCGTTCTTTCAAAAGTGTACCGGCCCTATAAACAGGTTTTGTAGCTTAATTTTGCTCGTCGGCCTTTCTAGAATAATTCATTCGCTACTTCTGACTTTCGAGCTGCCCATGCCTGCCTTGCGCCGTTTTTCCTTGCCGTTGATCGCCGCGTTTTTCGCGTTGTATGTGATTTGGGGATCGACCTATCTGGTGATCCGAATTGGCGTCGAATACTGGCCGCCGCTGATGCTCGGCGGGGTGCGCTTCGTGATCGCCGGCAGCCTGATGTACGCCTTCCTGCGCTGGCGCGGGGCGCCGGCGCCGACCTGGGCGCAGTGGAAGGCGGCGGGGATCATCGGGATTTTGCTGCTCAGTTTCGGTAATGGCGCGGTGAGCGTGGCCGAGCACACGGGCGTGGCTTCCGGTGTTGCAGCATTGGCGGTGGCGACGGTGCCGTTGTTCACGTTGCTCTGTGGCTATTTCTGGGGAGCGCGCAATACCCGGCTCGAGTGGGCCGGGGTGGCGTTGGGGATTGTTGGTATTGCCATGCTCAACATGGGCTCGAACCTGCAATCGAGTCCGCTGGGCGCAGCATTGCTGATTTTCGCGGCGGCAACCTGGGCGTTCGGTTCGGTGTGGAGCAGACATTTGCCGTTGCCACAGGGCGCGATGGCCAGCGCGGTGGAAATGCTGGTCGGCGGTGTGGTGCTGCTGATCGGCAGCGCCGTCAGTGGCGAGCGTCTGCAAGCAATGCCGCCAGTTGAAGGCTGGCTGGCGCTGGCGTACCTGATCTTCTTTGGATCGATCATCGCCTTCAACTCTTATATGTATTTGCTCAAGCACGTGCGTCCAGCGGCGGCGACCAGTTATGCCTACGTCAACCCGGCGGTCGCGGTGTTGCTGGGGATTGTGTTTGTCGGCGAGACCATCGGCATCGAAGAAGCGCTGGCGATGCTGGTGATCATCAGCGCGGTGGTGTTGATCGGACTGCCGCAGTGGCGCCGTCCGGCACAGCCGCCAGTCGTGGCGCCGACAGCCGTTCCCACAGAAACGCGTACGAATTAGGGTAAACTGCGCGGCATTGCATGCCTGCGTTATTTTTTCCTACGGTACTCCCATGACTTTCGCCACCCTTGGCCTGATCGAACCCTTGCTGCGCTCCCTCGAGACGCTCGGCTACCAGACCCCGACGCCGGTTCAGGCGCAAGCCATTCCGGCCGTGCTGGCCGGTCGTGACTTGATGGCAGCCGCTCAGACCGGCACTGGCAAAACCGCCGGTTTCGCCTTGCCACTGCTGCAGTTGCTGGCCATGGAAGGGCCGAAAGTCGCTGCCAACTCGGCGCGTGCACTGATTCTGGTGCCGACCCGTGAGCTGGCCGAGCAGGTTCATGAGTCTGTGCGTCAGTACGCCGAAAACCTGCCGCTGCGTACCTATGCGGTTTACGGCGGCGTCAGCATCAATCCGCAGATGATGAAACTGCGCGGCGGCGTCGATGTGCTGGTCGCCACGCCCGGTCGCCTGATCGACCTGTTCCGCCAGAACGCGCTGAAACTCGATCAGTTGCAGACTCTGGTGCTGGATGAAGCCGATCGTATGCTCGACCTGGGCTTCTCCGAAGAACTGGCGAACATTTACCGCATGCTGCCGAAAAAGCGCCAGACCCTGCTGTTTTCCGCAACCTTCTCCGATGACATCCGCCTGCTCGCCGGGCAGATGCTCAACGATCCGCTGACCGTCGAAGTCAGCCCGCGCAACGTCGCGGCCAATACGGTCAAGCAGTGGATCGTCACGGTGGACAAGAAGCGCAAGGCCGAACTGTTCGTGCACCTGATGCGCAAGAACAAGTGGAAGCAGGTGCTGGTGTTCGCCAAGACCCGTAATGGTGTCGATGCGCTGGTGGAAAAACTTCAGGGCCTGGGAGTGAATGCCGACGGTATCCATGGTGATAAACCTCAGGCGACCCGTCAGCGTGCGCTGGACCGTTTTAAACTCAGTGAAGTGCAGATTCTCGTGGCGACTGACGTTGCGGCGCGGGGCCTGGATATCGAAGATCTGCCGCTGGTGATCAACTTCGATCTGCCGATCGTGGCTGAAGACTACATTCACCGTATCGGCCGCACGGGTCGTGCTGGCGCGACGGGCGAGGCGATCTCGCTGGTGTGCGCGGATGAAGTGAACATGTTGTCGGCGATTGAAATGCTGACGCGCCAGACCTTGAAACGTCAGAACGAGCCGGATTTCGAACCGGAGCACCGCGTGCCGGACACCGATGCCAGCGGTCAGGTGATCAAGAAGCCGAAGAAACCGAAGAAACCTAAAGCTTCGGGTGGTGGCGGCAAACGCAATCTGGGCAAGTGGGTCGACAGCGGCGAGACGCAGGCGCCGGAGCCTTCGGTCAAGCCTGTGCGTAAAGTGCCGGTGTTCAATACCGGGCCGCGTAAGCGTAAGCCTTAAAGTCAAAAGCCCCTCACCCTAACCCTCTCCCAGGGGGAGAGGGGACTGATTGGGGGATATTCGGGAATTACGCCGACCTGATCCGACTGTTGTGAATCTACAATCGACAGAGTTTCGCCAGACACTTCGGTTGGCTGGCCAAAGCCATAATCGACTCGGTGTTTCAGGTCGATGTTGGCCGCCAGACACCTCGGTCGGCTCCCTCTCCCTCTGGGAGAGGGCTGGGGTGAGGGTTTAGCTTTTCAGCCACTGCACAATTCCCAACCCGGCCGCCCGGCCACTGGCAAAACACCCCGTCAGCAAATACCCGCCCGTTGGCGCTTCCCAATCAAGCATCTCCCCCGCGCAGAACACTCCCGGCAACACCTTGAGCATCAAGCGCTCATCCATCGCCTCGAACGTCACGCCCCCGGCACTGCTGATCGCCTCGTCCAATGGCCGCGTTCTGACCAGAGTCAGCGGCAACGCCTTGATCGCCCGCGCCAACAGCGCCGGATCAGCAAACGTCGCCGCATCAGTCAACTCGCGCAACAACGCCGCTTTCACCCCATCAATCCCGACCTGACTGTGCAGATGCTTGGCCATCGACCGCGAACCGCGTGGTTTGCTCAACGCCGCCTGCAATTTATCCACAGGTCGGCCGGGCAACAGATCAATGTGAACAACCGCCGCGCCATGCTGATTGATCGCCTCGCGAATCGGCGCCGACAGCGCATAAATCAGACTGCCTTCAATGCCGGTCGCGGTGATCACGCATTCGCCCAAGCGCGGAATATCGTCATTCAAACCGATGGCGATATTTTTCAGCGGTGCGCCGGCGAATTTGCTGACCATCAATTCGCTCCAGGCCTGCACCTCGAAGCCGCAATTGCTCGGTTGCAACGGCGCCAGTCCTACACCGCGCTGCTCCAGGGCGAGCATCCACGCACCGTCGGAACCGAGGCGCGACCAACTGCCGCCGCCGAGGGCAAGCAGCGTGGCATCGGGTTTGACGGTGATTTCACCTTCCGGGCTGTCGATGCGCAGCGCGCCGTGTTCATCCCAGCCGAGCCAGCGATGGCGTGTGTGGATAACGACGCCGCTGTCGCGCAGGCGTTTGAGCCAGGCACGCAGTAGCGGGGCCGCTTTCATATCAGTGGGGAACACCCGGCCGGAACTGCCGACAAAGGTTTCGATGCCCAGGTCGTGAATCCATTTACACAACGCATCGGCATCGAAACCGCGCAGCAGCGGGGCG
The DNA here is from genome assembly GCF_002754355.1 of Pseudomonas sp. 29. NCBI lineage: Bacteria > Pseudomonadati > Pseudomonadota > Gammaproteobacteria > Pseudomonadales > Pseudomonadaceae > Pseudomonas > Pseudomonas sp. 29. The sequence continues at coordinate 2,009,608 of NZ_PEEY01000001.1, read as the reverse complement.
ATTTGCGGGGCGCGCTCGGCGTAGCGTGAAAGGAACGCCGGGTAGGCTTCGGAGTGGGTGATGTTCATGCCGCCGACGCCAGCGAGCAGGAACTTGCGGCCCACCGAGGGCATGCCGTCGTAGAGGTCGACGCGGATTCCGGCCTGGCTCAGCACTTCGGCGGCCATCAGGCCGGCGGGGCCACCGCCGATGATGGCGACGTGAGCGGGGGAGGAGGCGGAGTTCTGGGTCATGGTGAGCGCTGCGGTATGGCGGGATAAGGCGCGCATTCTAACAGTCGATATCTTTTGTAGGAGTGAGCCTGCTCGCGATAGCGGTGTATCAGCCAAGTTAATGTTGAAGGTGCTGACGCTATCGCGAGCAGGCTCACTCCTACAAGGGATTCGGGTGGGCTTGAAATGTTGGTTGAAAAATGATCAGTGCGCTGCAGGCCATAACCGGTATGGCCTGCAGTCCCTTTCACTCAGGTTATCCACAGGCAGTTCCACAGCCATTGTGGGTAACGCAGCACAACTCAATGACAACCGTGTGACTGCCAGACCCGTTGCGCGCTGTGATGGAGGATGCCGTGGCGGCGGGCGAGGGCGTGGCGATCCTTGCTGTAACCGCCGCCAATCACGCCCATCACCGGAATGTCGCGGCCCAGGCAATGGCGCATCACGCTTTCATCGCGGGCGGCGACGCCTTCGTCGGTCAGTTGCAGATAACCGAGGGCATCGTCCTTGTGTACATCGACGCCGGCGTCATACAGCACCAGGTCCGGTTGATACAGCGGCAGCAGATAATTGAGTGTGTCGTCGACCACTTTCAAATAATCAGCGTCGCCCATGCCCTTGGGCAGCGGAATGTCCCAGTCACTTTCCGCCTTGCGTGCAGGAAAATTCTTCTCGCAGTGCAGGGAAACGGTAATCGCCTCCGGCGTGTCATGCAGAATCCGCGCGGTGCCGTCACCCTGATGCACATCGCAATCGAAGATCAGCACGCGATTGACCCGGCCGCTTTGCAGCAGGTAATGGCTGATGATCGCCAGGTCATTGAAGATGCAGAAGCCTGCCGGGTAGTCGTAGTGCGCATGGTGGGTGCCGCCGGCCAAGTGGCAGGCCAAGCCATGTTCCAAGGCTTTTTCCGCCGCCAGAATCGAACCGCCGACCGCCCGTACCGTGCGCCGCGCCAAGGCTTCGTTCCACGGCAGACCCAGACGTCGTTGGTCTTCGCGGGACAACTCGCCGCTCATGTAGCGTTCGATATACGCACGGTCATGGGCGAGGGCGAGGATGTCGTTGGGGCAGATATCCGGGCGCAGCAGATCAGCGTCGCGGGTCAAACCGCTGTCGACCAAGTGATCGCGCAGCAGACGGAACTTGTCCATCGGGAAGCGGTGATCCGCCGGAAACTCGGGGCTGTAGTCTTCGTGGTAGATCAGCGGCAGTGGCATGGCGGTTTCATGTAGGAACGTAGGAAAGAGTGAAGGATCGTACCAGCGATGTAGACTTGCGGCATGGAAACGGAGGGGCATGATGGAGCCGATACTGGAACTTGAAAGCGCGCGCTTGCTGATGCGTCAGTGGCAGGACGAGGATTTGCCGGCATTTGCCGCGATGTGCGCCGATCCTCAAGTGATGCGCTATTTCCCGACACCATTGAGCCGACTGGAAAGCGCTTCGATGATTGGTCGCGTGCGCGGGCATTTCGCCGAGCACGGTTTCGGCTTGTGGGCGCTGGAGCGCAAGGACAGTGGCGAATTTATTGGTTTCACCGGGCTCGGCGTGGTTGGTTTCGATGCGCCGTTCACCCCGGCAGTGGAAATCGGCTGGCGCCTGGCCAAGGAACATTGGGGCCTGGGTTACGCCAGCGAAGCAGCGTGGACCGCTCTGCGTTGCGGCTTTGATCGGTTGGCATTGAAGGAAATCGTTTCCTTCACCGCGCAATCCAATTTGCCCTCAGAGAAAGTCATGCAGGCGATCGGCATGCATCACGCCCCGGAAGATGATTTTGATCACCCCAAGCTTGCGGTCGATCATCCGCTAAGACGGCATCTGCTGTACCGCATTACTCGGGAACAATGGCTGCAAACCTTGCATGGATAAGCCGACACGGACGTTTACAATGGCCGCCATATCATTGGCCCGCGCCAGAATCTGAATCGGCCGCCGCAGCCAAGACTGCGCGCCATAGTGCTTTGTGTGAGGAGAGTCTGAATGAGCCAAGTGTTGGAAGATCTGGTCGACTTGCTGACCCTGGAACCGATCGAAGAAAACCTGTTCCGTGGCCGTAGTCAGGACTTGGGTTTCCGTCAGTTGTTCGGTGGCCAGGTGCTCGGCCAGTCGCTGTCGGCGGCCAGTCAGACCGTTGAAGAGGAGCGCCATGTACATTCGATGCACGGCTATTTCCTGCGTCCGGGCGATGCCAAGTTGCCAGTGGTCTACTCGGTTGATCGCGTGCGCGATGGCGGCAGTTTCAGCACTCGCCGCGTCACGGCGATCCAGAAGGGACATCCGATCTTCACCTGCAGCGCTTCGTTTCAATACGACGAGGCAGGCTTCGAACATCAGAGCCAGATGCCGGTGGTGGTCGGCCCGGAAAATCTGCCGTCGGAGCTGGAATTGACCCAGCAACGCGCGCACCTGATTCCGGAACACATGCGTGAAAAACTGCTGTGCCCGAAACCGATCGAAGTGCGCCCGGTCACCGAAAAGGACCCGTACAACCCGCAGCCGGCCGATCCGGTCAAATATGTTTGGTTCCGTGCCGACGGCGCATTGGCCGACATCCCGGCACTGCACAAATACTTGTTGGCGTACGCCTCGGACTTCGGTTTGTTGACCACCTCAATGCTGCCCCACGGCAAATCGGTCTGGCAGAAAGACATGCAGGTCGCCAGCCTTGATCACGCGCTGTGGTTCCACAACGATCTGCGCGCCGATGACTGGTTGCTCTACGCGATGGACAGTCCGTGGGCCGGCAATTCCCGTGGATTCTCCCGTGGCAGCGTGTACAACCGCGCCGGGCAACTGGTCGCTTCGGTGACGCAGGAAGGCCTGATCCGCCATCGCAAGGACTGGGCATGAGTCTGAAAGAGGTCAAGCACTGGGTGTTCGATATGGACGGCACGTTGACCGTCGCCGTGCATGATTTTGCGGCGATTCGCGTGGCGCTGGCGATTCCGCCGGAGGACGACATCCTCACTCATCTCGCGGCATTGCCGGCGGATGAAGCGGCGGCGAAACACGCCTGGCTGCTGGAACACGAAAGGGATCTGGCGCTGGGTTCGACCCCGGCCACCGGCGCGGTGGAGCTGGTGCGTGATCTGCACGCACGCGGTTATCGCCTCGGCATCCTCACCCGCAATGCGCGGGAACTGGCGCATGTGACGCTGCAAGCGATTGGCCTCGCCGACTGTTTTGCGGTGGACGATGTGTTGGGCCGCGATGAAGCGCCGCCGAAGCCGCATCCGGGTGGCTTGCTGAAACTGGCAGACGCCTGGGAAGTACCGGCCAGCGATATGGTCATGGTCGGTGATTACCGCTTTGATCTGGATTGCGGACGAGCGGCGGGGGCGTGGACGGTGTTGGTTAATCTGCCGGAAAACCCGTGGCCCGAGTTGGCCGATTGGCATGCGAAGGATTGTGTCGAGTTGCGGCGGATGCTGCTGGCCTGAAATCTTTGCTGCCTGAGCTGGCCTCTTCGCGAGCAAGCTCGCTCCCACAGGGAAATGTATTCCAAATGTGGGAGCGAGCTTGCTCGCGAAGAGGGCATAAAATCCGCCAAACAGTTTACTGATCGAACAACGCCTTCTGCCCCTCCGGCGAGGTCAGCATCCCATCGCCGTTATGCCCGACCCCGGGCACTTCAACCAATCGTTGATTCACCCCTTCCGGATGCCGACGCAGCAAATAGCCGAAGTACAACTTCCCACGCTCCAGGCGATACGCACCTTGCGCCTCGGCTTCACAGCGCTTGTCCAACGCTGGATGCTTGGGATCGACGTCCTGCTGTCCAAGCAGATAAATCACCTCGCGTTTGATGTAACTGCTCTCAAGCTGCAACGGCGTTTGCCCACCGGCGTACACCGGCATGTCTGACAGACCGTACTTCCAGCGATTGAAACCCGCGCATTTGGCGTGATCGAACGCTACCGGCCGTTGTTCATTGAAGTAGGCATACGATGACGGGTTGGCCACCACGTAGCGCAAGCGAATGCCGTTGGCCTTCAGCGCAGGCTGATCCTTGGCCAGCAGGGCATAGCGCTGCACCACCTGGCCACCGCCGGAATGACCGAAGATCACGATCTGCTTCACGTCGGGAAACTGTTTGCGGTCGCTGATCCGTCCAACGATCTCATCGAGCGCGGCATAGGAACTCAACGGATTCGGCCCTGTGGATAAGCCGCCGCCCATCCAGTCGTTGCCTTGCCAGCGCAGCAACGTGGCGGGGAGCGAGTACAGCGCGACATCGCTTTCATTGAGGAACTGCGGCGCGATTACCAGCGTGTGGGCACTTTGTCCCGCCAGCTCGGCGGCGCTCTCGGCGCTTTTGCGATAGGTTTCCGAGTTGCGCAACCGGCCATGAATGACGATCAGCACCCGTTCGATCTTCTCCGGCGCAGGACCAATGCCGACCGCCATTTCCCCGGCCTTGAGTTGCAAACGACCGGGGCTGATCGCATCGACACCGGCGGCTTGCGCAGTGCTGCCAACGATCAGTAACGCCAAAAGCCATTTATGCATTTACAGGTTTTTCGCCGCGAAGGTGTCGCACTGGCCGACCTGGCCCTGCGCGAATCCGGTTTTGAACCAGCGCACCCTTTGCGCCGACGTACCGTGGGTAAACGAGTCCGGCACCACACGGCCCTGACCCTGTTGTTGCAGACGATCATCACCGATGGCGTTGGCCGCATTCAAGGCCTCTTCGATATCGCCCGGTTCCAGCCAGTTCAAACGCTTCTGCGCACTGTAGGCCCAGACGCCGGCGAGGCAGTCGGCCTGCAATTCCTGACGCACCAGCAAACCGCCGTCGCCTTCCATCTGCCGACCTTGCTGGCGAGCTGTCTGAATTTTCGCCGAGACGCCGAGAAGCGTCTGCACATGGTGTCCGACTTCATGCGCGATCACGTAGGCCTGGGCGAAGTCGCCGGCCGCTTTGAAGCGTTGCGACATTTCCTGGAAGAACGCCATGTCCAGGTAGACCTTCTGATCCGCCGGGCAATAGAACGGGCCAGTGGCCGAGGTCGCCAGACCGCAGGCGGAATTGACCCGATTGCTGAACAGCACCAGGGTCGGATCTTTATATTGGCGCCCGGCCTGTTGGAAAATCGCGCCCCAGGTGTCTTCGGTATCGCCGAGGATCGAGCGGACGAATTCGGCCTGTTCATCATTGGCCGGCGGTGCCTGGCGGGTTTGCGAAGTAGGTGCAGATTGTTGTGTGGATTGCCCGGCGAGCTGGCCGAGGATCTGCATTGGGTCCTGCCCGGTGATCCAGCCAATGCCGACGATCAGCAGAATCGCCCCCAGGCTCAGGCCTTTGCCGCCACCGAAGCGCATGCCGCCGCCACCGCCGGCATCATCACCACGGGCATCGACGACGTTGTCACTGCGTCGGCCTTTTTTCCATAGCATGTGGGAATCCTCTGTGTGTATCGGGTGGTGATGAGTGTTGCTGTTGTGTGAGTGTGGCGCCAGTCCGGTCGTCCGTCTATTGGCCACACGCAAACAGGCCCGGCCTCGTGCTGACGAGGTCGGGCCTGTTATTGACGGTCTGGCGCGCGGCAAATTCAATCCCGCGCAGGATTTCTATCGCTGGATTATCAATCAGCGATCAAAGGCATCCCACTCCGGGGCGAAATCCGGGCTGACCTGACGTTGGTTTTTCGGTAGTGCTGCAATCAATGCGCGGTCTTCATCATCCAGTTCAACTTTCAGCGATGCGAGGTTGGCCAGTTGATTGGCCCGGCTGCTGGCCTTGGGAATCGCCGCGACGTTGGGCTGATCCAGCAGCCATTTCAGTGCGACCTGAGTCGGCAGCACGCCGTGCTTTTCGGCGATCTGTTGCATCTGCGGGATGTCTGAGACCTTGTTGCGCGCCAGCGGGGTGTAGGCCGTCAGCGCCAGGTTGTGTTCGCGGGCGTAGTCGAGCAGGGCGTTTTGGCCGAGCAGGACGTGGTATTCGACCTGAATCGCTGACAGAGCAATCCCATAGTCTTCGACGACTTTGCGCAGCAATGGCAGCGGAAAATTCGCCACGCCGATGTTGCGTGCCAGCCCCTGTTTTTTGAACGAAGCCAATGTCTCGAGGGTGCGTGGCAGGTCCCAGTCGGTGCTCGGCCAGTGGATCATGAACAAGTCGACGTAGTCGCTGCGCAACGCGGTAAGGCTGCGGTCCATGGAATGGCGCATCGCGTCGGGTTGCAGCTGATCCCACCAGACTTTGGTGGTGACGTGAATTTGCTCGCGCGGTGTCGGGGTATTCGCCAGTGCTTGTCCGACGGCTTCCTCGTTGTTGTAGGCCGCCGCTGTGTCGATGTGTCGATATCCCAATTCCAGCGCTTGCTCCACGGCGCGAGTGCATTCGTCGCCGAGCATCGGCCAGGTGCCGAGGCCGAGTTTCGGCATGTTCAAACCTTGGGCATTAACGATGTGCTGCATGGTCGATCTCCTGTTCGAAAGCAGTCATACCGGCGATATGCCGGGCGGCGATGTAACCGAAAGTCAGCGCCGGGCCGATGTTGATACCGCCCGCCGGGTAGTGGCCGCCCATGATGCTGGCCATGTCGCCACCGGCTGCGTAGAGGCCGGCGATGGGCTGTTCGTGGGCATCCAGTACTTGCGCGTGCGGGTTGACCTTGAGCCCGGCGAAGGTGCCGAAGCAGCCCGGCTGGACTTTCACGGCGTAGAACGGGCCAGTGTCTATTGGGGCAACGCAGGGGTTGGGAAGGTTTGCCGGATCACCTTGTTTGCGGTTGTAGGGTGTTGCGCCGCGACCGAACAACGGGTCTTCGCCGTGACGGGCATGGCGGTTGTAATCGTCGAGGGTGTGGCGCAATCCGCTCGGATCGATGCCGCAGGCGCGGGCCAATTCTTCAATACTGTTGCCGCTTTTCAGATAGCCGCTGCGGATAAAATCTGACACTGGCAGCGGAAATGGCCGCGATATGCCCAGTCCATAACGCCGTTGAAAGGCGCGCGTGCAGATCAGCCATGAGGCGACTTCTTCACCTTCCGGCGCAGCAGCGACCATGGCGCTGACGTAGTCGTAATAACCGTTGGCTTCGTTGACGAACCGTTGGCCGTTACTCAGTACACCGATGACTCCGGGTTTTCCGCGCTCAATGATGTGTGGGAAATGGCCGATGCTGCCGTCGGAATGTGGCACTTGCGACACCGGCGCCCACGCCACGGGCGAAGCCACATCGGCATTGACCCGCGCTCCGACGCTTTCGCCCAGGCGCAAACCATCGCCGTCGACGGCCAGCGGCGGCAGCGCCCAATGCTCGTGACCGGTCGGCGTGCGCGGGAACAGGGCTTTGCGCCGCTCGATGTCATTGGCAAAACCACCGGCGGCGAGCACTACGGCTTTGCGTGCATGAATGCGGATCGGGCCTTTGTCTGTGTTGACCACAGCGCCCGAGACGCGAGCGCCTTCACGCAGCAACGCTGTCACGGGTGCCGATTCCCAGAGCAACACGCCGATGTCTTCGGCGGATTTTGCCAATCGTGCAATCAACGCCACGCCGTTGACCAATTGCATGGCCCGGCCATGGACCGCGAGGTCTAGCAAATGTCGGGTAAAGCGCCGGGTGACATGCCATGCGGCTTTCAGTGAACGGGTCAGATTGAGGAACGCCGACAGATCGGCGCCGGCCATGATCGGCATGCCCATGAAGGACGTTTCGCGCATCGTTGTACGAAGGCGCTTGAGCAAGCGTCCGACCTTGCGTCCATCGTAAGGCGCGGCGATGACCGAGCGGCCACCGGTGCCAGCACCCGGCGTGTCGCCATGAATGTCGGCAATGGCATTGCCATCGGCAAATTGCAGCGCAGTGTGTTGCTCGAAAAACGCGACCATGCGCGGTCCCGCTTCAAGGAAAGCGTCGATCATCGCCGGGTCGAAGTGCTCGCCCAGTTCATGGCGCAAATAGGTGCGCGGTTGTTCGATGTCTTCGATGATCCCGGCCCGACGCGCTAGTGGATTGCACGGCACCCACGCCCAGCCACCGGACCTGGCAGTGGCGCCACCGAACACCGGATCTTTCTCGACAACGATGACTTTCAAACCGTGCCACGCGGCAGTCACGGCGGCCGACAAACCGGCGGCACCGGAACCGACGACCAATACGTCGCAGTCGATATCAGGGTGTTCGGCAGACATCAAACAACGCTCCGGCAGTAAGTTTTTTTTGGAATTTGATTCCAGAAAATAACCAGTGTCGCGACGACTCTACAAGCCTTGAGCCTATAAAATGGGCGGTTATCGAACAGCCGGTTCCAGATTTCGCTTTGCCGCCAATGTCTTCTAGAATCGGCAAAATTTCTTTGGACGTCTCCATGGCCGGCAGTCAAATCGAACGGGTTTTCAGCGTGCTGGAAAGCCTCACCAGTGATCCGCGCGGGCTGCCGATGCAGACGCTCGCCGAGCAGCTGGATATCCCCAAGAGTGCAACACACCGCTTGCTCGCCGAGCTGATTCGGTTGGGCTATGTAAGGCAGAATGCGGAAACGTTGCGCTATCACTTGTCGACCAAACTGGTCGCTATGGGCTTTCAATACCTGTCGAGCTGCGGTGCCGATATCGTCCAGCCGGTGCTCGACCGACTGGCGCAGGAAACCGGCGAACTGGTGCGTTTGGGCGTGATCGATGGCGAGCGCCAGACCTGGATCGCCAAGGCACAAGGCGCGCGCACCGGTCTGCGTTACGACCCGGACATGGGCCGCGACGCGCCGCTGTTCTACACCGCGTCGGGGCATGCGTGGCTGGCGTGCATGAGCGACGCCGAGGCGTTGTCACTGGTCGAGCGGCAGGCGGCGGAGGTGCCGGTGGGTGTCGGGCCGAATGCGCCGCGTTCAAATATCGAGTTGCTGGAACGGCTGCGTCTGGCTCGTGAGCAGGGTTATGCCTGTGTCGAAGAAAGTTCGGCAGTGGGGACTTCAGCGATTGCGGCAGTGGTGAGGCATCCAACGGATGGTCGGGTGATCGGTGTACTGAGTATTGCCGGGCCAAGTGCGCGGATGCCGGGGGCGCGGTTGCATGAGCTGGCACCGCTGTTGCTGACCTTCACCGAAGAATTATCAGCAGCAAGCCTGGCCTCAGAACTGTTTATCTAATCCGAGTTCACACAGACCCCCTGTAGGAGTGAGCCTGCTCGCGATAGCGGTATGTCAGCCAACGTTAACGGCGACTGACACTCCGCTATCGCGAGCAGGCTCACTCCTACAGGGGATTTTTGTTGTTCACGAAGTTGTGCGGTGTTCGCACGGTTTTAGAATGGATGGGTGTTTGATTCTGGAACTCGGTTCTAAATTGTTGCTGGAGTGATATTCCAACAACAATCACAAAAGGACCGCACCTTGAATTCGCCCCTTCGAATCGCCCTGATCGGCGCCGGCAACATGGGCCAGCAACATTATCGGCATCTGCAAACCCTCAACGAAGCAACGCTGTGCGCGGTGGCGGATCCCGGGTCGCAAGCAGCAGGGCTTGCGGCGGAATGGGGTGTAAGGCATTTCGCTGATCATCGTCAGATGCTGGAGCAAATCCGGCCAGACGCGGTGATCGTCGCCAATCCGAATAATCAACACGTCAGCACGGCGCTCGATTGTCTGGCGGCGGGTGTGCCGGTGCTTCTGGAGAAGCCGGTCGGCGTGCACCTGGATGAAGTGCGCGAACTGGTTGCGGCGGTCAAAAGCAGCGGCGTGCCTGTGCTGGTCGGCCATCATCGGCGCCACAATCCGCTGATCGTTCGCGCTCATGAGCTGGTGCAGAGCGGGGCGCTTGGACGGCTGATCACGGTGACTGCACTGTTCCAGTTGCGCAAACCGGACAGTTATTTCGAGATCCCGTGGCGCCGTGAACCGGGCGCCGGGATGTTGCTGACCAACCTGATTCACGACCTCGATCTATTACGGCATCTGTGCGGTGAAGTACGCTCGGTGCAAGCGATCACCGACAACGCCGTGCGCGGTTTCGCCAACGAAGACAGTGCGGCGGTGTTGCTGCGATTCGAAGGCGGCACACTGGGCACATTGAGCGGTTCCGACGCGGTCGCCGCGCCGTGGAGTTGGGAGCTGGATTCCGGCGAGAACCCGGTGTATCCACGTCATGCGGATCAGCCGTGCTATCTGCTGGCCGGAACCGCCGGAGCGTTGAGCATTCCGCAGCTCAAGCGTTGGCACTATGCCGCTGAGCAGTTCGACGCCGGTTGGCATGAGCCCTTGTTGATGGTCGAAGAATCCTACGGCGGTGACGACGCTTTACGCTTGCAGTTACTGCATTTCGTACGCGTGGCGCGGCATGAAGTCGAGCCGCTGGTGAGTGCGGCCGACGCTGCGCGCACTTTGGCGCTGATCGAAGCGATTCGCGAGGCCGCCGCCACCGGCCGTGCCTGCACCCCTGCGCTGATAGAGGCTTGAACATGAACGAACGAATCCTGTCTCTGGCTAGCCTCACCGTGCTGGAGTTGTCGCCACCGCAAATGGTCGAAGTGGCGGCACATGCTGGTTACAGCCATGTCGGCCTGCGCCTGGAACCGGCGACGCCCGAGGAGCATCATTTCCCTTTGGTCGCCGATGCTGAATTGCGCCGTCAGACTTTGCAGCGGCTGCGCGACACCGGCATCCTCGTGCTCGACGTGGAAATCCTGCGTCTGAAGCCGCAAACCGACGTCGCCGATTTCGAGAAACTTCTTACGGTCGGTGCGGAATTTGGCGCTACCGAATTGCTGGTCGCCGGTAACGATCCTGACGAACAGCGGCTCACCGATAACTTTGCGGCGCTTTGCGATCTGGCCGCGCCTTACGGGCTGCACCCGCATCTGGAGTTCATGCCCTGGACTGATGCGCGCAACCTCGAACAAGCGCTGCGAATGGTCGAAAACGCTGATCGGGAAAACGCTGCGGTGCTGGTCGATGCGTTCCACTTTGATCGTTCGGCGTCACGCTTGGAGGATCTGGCTGGAGTGCCAGTGTCGCGTCTGCGTTATGCGCAATTATGTGATGTAGCGGGGCCGAGGCCGTCAGACATGGCCGAGATCTTGCGTCAGGCGCGCAACGAGCGGCGGTTTCCCGGCGAGGGTGATTGCGATCTGCTCGGGTTGCTGCGAGCGCTGCCGACTAATATTCCACTGAGTCTGGAAATTCCCACGGTAAAACTGCTCGAGCAGGGCGTGAGCGGATTGGAGCGAGCGCAGATGGCGATCGACAGGACGCGGGAATTGTTGGCGCGACTGTGAGTCTTTTTTGTGGCGAGGGAGCTTGCTCCCAGTGGACTGCGTAGCCGTCCCGAATCGGCGACCGCCGCGCGATCCCCTTCGCCACCGTATTGTTGTTCAAACAGGGATAACCAATGACTGTCAGCACCCCGCTCTCCGGTGTCAACCAACCCTTCAAGGGGATCTTGCTGATTGTCGTGGCAACCTTCCTGTTCTCCAGTCACGACGCATTGTCGAAATACCTGTCCGGTTTTTATCCGATCGTGATGGTGGTCTGGGCGCGCTATCTGGTGCACACACTGCTGATGGCAGGGATTTTTCTGCCGCAATCCGGGTTGCGTGTCCTGCGCACCAAGAAGCCGTTATGGCAATTGGTTCGGGCACTGTGCCTGCTCGGCACCAGCCTGTTCTTCACCACCGCGTTGTTGTACATCCCGTTGGCGGAAGCCACGGCGGTCAACTTTCTTGCGCCAGTGTTGGTGACCGCATTGTCGGTGCCGCTGCTCAAGGAGCGAGTGACTCGAGGTCAATGGATCGCGGTGATCTGCGGCTTTATCGGCGTGCTGATCATCGTCCACCCCGGCGGTGAGTTGTTCACTCCGGCGGTGTTGCTGCCGTTCTGCTCGGCGCTGTTTTTCTGCTTTTATCAACTGCTGACCCGCAAGCTCGCCGAGGTGGACAGCCCGACCACCAGCAACTTTTTCGCCGGGTTATGCAACACGCTGGTGATGAGTGCACTGGTGCCGTTCTTCTGGCAGGTGCCGACGTTGACCCATGCCGGGTTGATGCTGGCGCTGGGCAGTTGCGGGATGACCGCGCATTTGTTTCTGACCCAGGCGTTCCGCCATGCCGCTCCGGCACTGCTGGCGCCGTTCGGTTATTGCCAGATTGTGTTTGCCGGGTTGTTGGGCTGGCTGCTGTTCAATCACACGCCGAGTCTGCTGACGATCATTGGTATCGCGGTGATCTGTTGCAGCGGACTGGCGGCAGCGTGGCAGCAGAGCCGCCGTTGAGCTGACAACACAAGAAACTGTGGGAGCGAGCTTGCTCGCGAAAGCGGTATGTCAGTCACATTTGTTTCGACTGTCAGTCCGCATTCGCGAGCAAGCTCGCTCCCACAAGGGGCCAATCAAGTGGTCAGGTTATTCGGTGACGGTAGGAATCTTGCGCGGTGCCATGAAATACATCCACGTCAGCGCAATGAAGTACATCGCCGGAATCAGGGTGAACAACACGGTGTAGTTGTTGTTGGTGACGGTGAGGATGTGGCCGACGATCTGGGTCATGAACATCCCGCCGATCGCTGCGCACATGCCGCCGAAACCGAACACGGTGCTCATCATGTGCTTGGGCGTGTAGTCCATCACCAGGCTCCAGATGTTTGCTGTCCACGCCTGGTGTGCGCCGATGGCCAGGGAAATCGCTGCCACTGCCACCCACAGGTTGGCTGAGCCGGCGGCCATGATCACGCCGATGATGCAGCAAGCAAACAGGAACATCGACAGCAGCCGCGCCTTGATCGAGTTCATCCCGCGACCGATCAGGAACGAAGACAGAATGCCGCCACCGACGCTGCCGAAGTCAGCCGTGACGTAAATGATGATCAGCGGAATGCCCATCTGGGTGACGTTGATGCCCAGATTGTATTGCTGATTGAGGAACGGTGGCAGCCAGTACAGATAGAACCAGAACACCGGCGCGGTCAGCGAGTAGGCGAGGGCGAAGGCCCAGGTGCCGCGCATCCGCAGGATTTTCGAGAACGGCACGCGGGCCTGTTCCGGTTCGACTTCTTGCTGGATGTAGTCCAGTTCGGACTGCTTAACGCTAGGATGATCTTCCGGGTTGAAGTACTTCAAGCCCCAGAACAGCAACCAGATCCCGCCCAGTGCCGACATGCACAGGAATGCCGCTTGCCAGCCCCAGACGTGCAGCACCAGTGGCAGCAGCATCGGCGTGAACATCGCACCGACGTTGGTGCCGGCGTTGAAGATGCCGGTGGCAACCGCACGTTCGCCGGCCGGGAACCACAGGCGTGTGGTTTTCACGCAGGCCGGGTAGTTCGCCGCTTCAGTCAGGCCGAGGATAAACCGGCAGACCATGAAACCAACGGCTGACGTTGCCAGACCGTGGGCACCGGTGGCCAGACTCCAGAGCAGCACGGCGCAGAAGAACACGCGCTTGACGCCGACCCGGTCGATCAAGCGACCTTGCAGGACGAAACCGATCGCGTAGCCGACCTGAAACCAGAAGTTGATGTTGGCGTAATCCATCGCCGTCCAGCTCATTTCCTTGGCGAGGATGGGCTGCATGACGCCGAGGGCGGCGCGGTCGATGTAGTTCAGGGTAGTGGCGAAAAACACCAGCGCCAGCATGCCCCAACGGGTCTTGCCGACAGCCATGGCGCCGCGGATCTTGTCGCCGATGCCACCCGTGGCAGTGCTCATGGCCGGAGCCATGCGGGAAGTCTGTGAAGGAATCATGTGTTCCACCCGTTTTTGGATTTGTTATTTGGTGTGCTTGTTACTTGCACGCTGCGACCGGTGGTTCAGATCCGGACTCAATGTGCAGTCGATGTTGGGCAGTGGACGAAAAATCGTCAATTCGCCAAACCGCCATTGTGTTCGATAATCGCACGCAAAACTAACCGGGTAGTACACTTTAAATTGCTGCCACGATCGATGCAGCCAATAATTTCCCCCACTATAAAAATCATCCTGTGTAGGAGCTGCCGAAGGCTGCGATCTTTTGATTTTGCTTTTCAGCAATAAAGATCAAACGATTGCCGGCTGCGGCGGCTCCTACAGTAAAGATAAAGCGGCGCAGTCCGGGAGTTGAAACATGCAGCGTTCCATTGCCACCGTTTCCTTGAGCGGCACCCTGCCGGAAAAACTCGAAGCCATCGCCGCCGCCGGGTTCGACGGGGTGGAGATTTTCGAAAACGACCTCCTGTACTACGACGGCAGCCCGCGGGAAATTAAACAGATGTGCGCCGATCTCGGCATCGCCATCACTCTGTTTCAACCGTTCCGCGATTTCGAAGGCTGCCGCCGTGATCGCCTGGCGCGCAACCTTGAGCGCGCCGAACGCAAGTTCGACCTGATGCAGGAACTGGGCACCGACCTGGTGCTGGTCTGCAGTAACGCCTCGGCCGACAGCGTCGGTGATCAACAAATTCTCGTCGATGACCTGCGCCTGCTGGCCGAGCATGCCGGTGCGCGCGGCTTGCGCATTGGTTACGAAGCGCTGGCGTGGGGCCGTCACGTGAATACTTATCAACAGGTCTGGGACATCGTGCGTCAGGCCGATCACCCGAGCCTCGGTGTGTTGCTCGACAGCTTCCATACGTTGTCGCTGAAGGGCGATCCCCGCGCCATTGCCGACATTCCCGGCGACAAGATTTTCTTTGTGCAAATGGCCGACGCGCCGATTCTGCAGATGGACGTGCTGGAGTGGAGCCGGCATTTCCGTTGCTTCCCGGGACAGGGCGAATTCGATCTGCCGGGCTTCCTCGCGCCGATCATCCAGAGCGGTTACACCGGGCCACTGTCGCTGGAAATTTTCAACGATGGCTTCCGCGCCGCGCCGCCACGGGCCAATGCCGCCGACGGTTTACGTTCACTGCTGTATCTGGAAGAGAAAACCCGTCAGCGTCTTGAGCAGGAAGCGACACCTGTCGCCAATCGCGAAATCCTTTTCGAAACACCGAAGGCCAGCGAGTACAACGGCATCGAGTTTCTCGAGTTTGCCGTCGATGAAAGCCTCGGCGCCAAACTGTCGAACTGGCTGGAACGCTTGGGGTTCGTCAAGGCTGGGCAGCATCGTTCCAAGAGCGTGAGTCTGTTGCGTCAGGGCGACATCAACCTGATCCTCAACTCCGAACCGTATTCCTTTGCCCACAGCTTCTTCGAGGCTCACGGCCCGTCGCTGTGTGCCACGGCTGTGCGGGTCAAGGACAGCGCCAGTGCCTTGGCCCGTGCTGTCGCCTATAAAGGTCAGCCCTATCGTGGACTGGTCGGCCCCAACGAACTGGAACTGGCGGCGGTGCGCGCGCCGGACGGCAGCCTGATTTATCTGGTGGATGAACAGGCCGACGTCTACGGCACCGATTTCAACCTGCTGGCAGACGCGCCGGCCCGTGGCGGTCTCAAGCGTATCGATCATATGGCCATGGCGTTGCCGGCCGACAGCCTCGACAGTTGGGTGCTGTTCTACAAGAGCCTGCTGGATTTCGAAGCGGACGATGAAGTGGTGCTGCCTGATCCGTATGGTCTGGTGAAGAGCCGCGCCTTGCGTAGCCGCGACAGTTCGATCCGCTTGCCGCTGAACATCTCCGAGAACCGCAACACCGCCATCTCCCACGCGCTGTCGAGTTATCGCGGCTCCGGGGTGCACCACATCGCCTTCGATTGTGACGACATCTTCGCCGAAGTCAGTCGCGCCAAAGAAGCCGGCGTGCCGCTACTGGATATTCCGCTCAACTATTACGACGACCTTGCAGCGCGTTTCGATTTTGACGACGAGTTTCTCAGTGAACTGGCGTATTACAACGTTCTGTACGACCGTGATGCCCAGGGCGGTGAGCTGTTCCACGTCTACACCGAACCGTTTGAAGGGCGTTTCTTCTTCGAGATCATCCAGCGCAAGAATGGCTATGCCGGGTATGGCGCGGCGAACGTCGCGGTGCGCCTGGCGGCGATGGCCAAATCTCGCAGTGGTGCCGTGCGCCAGGCGAAGTTGTAGGAAATTCGTAAACGCGGGATTAAACACGGGCCGCGCGGCTTCCTTCACTGTGCTGCGCAGCCCATAATCGCCGCCTGTGCAGTGATGGCCGTGAGCCCGCAATGACGATGAATACAGAACTTTCCGCAGCTTCTGAAGTTTCCACTGTAGAGCCGCGCAAGAGTCGCAAGAACAACCCGGAAAAGACCCGCGAGAACATCTTGCAGGAGGCGATCGTCGAGTTCGTCCAGCAAGGCTTGTCTGGGGCTCGCGTCGATGCGATCGCCGAGCGAATCCACACCTCCAAACGCATGATCTATTACTACTTCGGCAGTAAGGAGCAGTTGTACGTCGAGGTGCTGGAAAAGCTTTACGGTGACATCCGCAGCACCGAAAACCGTCTGCACCTGGCCGAGCTGGCGCCGGTAGAGGCGATTCGGCGTCTGGTGGAATTTACCTTCGATCACCACGACCGCAATGTCGATTTCGTGCGCATCGTCAGCATCGAAAACATCCACAACGCCGAATACGTGAAGCGTTCCGACGCGATCAAAGCGATGAACAACACCATCCTCGATTCACTCGGCGAGATACTGCGTCGTGGTGCTGCTGAAGGTGTTTTCCGTGTGGGGCTGGATGCGCTGGATGTGCATTTGCTGATCAGTTCGTTCTGCTTCTATCGCGTGTCGAACCGGCACACATTTGGCGAGATCTTTCAGATCGATCTGCCGGATGAAAGCATCAAACAGCGGCATCGCGAGATGATTTGCGAATCGGTGCTGCGCTACCTGCAGGCCTGACACATTCCCCCTGTGGGAGCGAGCCTGCTCGCGAAAGCGGTGTGTCAGTCAACAGATGTATTGGCTGGCCGTAAGCCTTCGCGAGCAGGGGGAAAGAATTCAGCCATTCATGCTTTGAAAATGCGCGAGCATCCGCTGCGCGTCCGGCACCACGTCACTGAACAATTCAAACGCTTTCACTGCCTGAAACACCGCCATGTTGCCGCCGTCCAGCGTCCGGCAACCCAGCGCGCGGGCGTTGCGCAGCAGTTCGGTTTCCAGCGGGAAATACACAATCTCCGCCACCCACAATTCCTTGCGCAGCAGTTCGACCGGCACCGGCATGCCCGGCAGTTTGGCCATGCCCATTGGCGTGGTATTCACCAGCCCGTCGGCCTGATTCAGCGTACTCGGTAGATCTTGCCCGGCCACGGCGCGACCCGAGCCGAAATGCTGATTGAGATTGTTCGCCAGACTCTCAGCGCGTTCACGATCGACATCGAAAATAGTCAGTTGCTGTACGCCTTCGCTCAACAATGCGTGGGCCACTGCTGCGCCTGCGCCACCGGCGCCCATCTGGACTACGCGCTCGCGGGCAGCGTCCTTCAGCCCCCGGCGAAAACCCTCGGCGAATCCAAGGCAGTCAGTGTTGTGGCCGACACGTTTACCGTCCTTCAACACCACGGTGTTCACCGCGCCAATACCTTTGGCTTCCGGCGACAACTCATCAAGCAGCGGAATGATTGCCTGCTTGCACGGGAAGGTGATGTTCAGCCCGGTGTAGTTCATCCGCTCGGCCGCCAGCAGCAGGTCGGGCAGGGCGGTGCTGTCCATTTTCAGTTGATCGAGATCGATCAGTCGGTACAGATAACGCAGGCCTTGGGCATCACCTTCGTGCTCATGCAGCGCCGGCGTGCGCGAGGCCTGAATGCCGGCGCCGATCAGCCCGGCGAGTATTACGTTAGAGCGAGACATGCGCATTACCCCTTCAGCCGCTGGCTGAAATGTTCCAGCGCCAGGCGATAGCCATGACTGCCAAACCCGGCCATTACCGCCGTGGCAATCGCCGAGACAAACGAGTGATGACGAAACGGCTCGCGGGCGTGGACGTTGGACAGGTGTACCTCAATCACCGGCAATTCACTGGCCACCAGTGCGTCGCGAATCGCCACCGAAGTATGCGTCCACGCGGCCGGATTGATCACGATCCCGGCGCAACGGCCACGGGCAGCGTGAATCCAGTCGAGCAGTTCGCCTTCGTGATTGGTCTGGCGAAACTCCACGGCCAGGCCGAATTCTTCAGCCGCACGACCGCACAACGCCGAGATATCCGCCAGGGTTTCGTGACCGTAAGTCGCCGGCTCGCGGGTGCCGAGCAGGTTCAGGTTCGGGCCGTTGAGCACCAGAACGATAGGGGGCATGAGGGGTAACTCCACTTATTGTTTTTGGCTTTGGCCGAGGATTTCAGCCTGTGGAGATAAAATGTACTAGATGGTTACATTGGTCAATTGGACGTAGTTGACCTCGACATTTTATGTTCGGTGATCGCACAAACAAAAATCATCACCCACAAAAAAGCCGTCAATCACGACGGCTTTCTTGTGTCAGCTCCCCGCAATCAACGGCGAGTCAACAACACACCCGATTCCATGTGATGCGTCCACGGGAATTGGTCAAACAACGCGCACTGGGTAATGCGGTGCGTGTCGTGCAACTGGGCGATGTTGGCCGCCAGGGTTTCCGGGTTGCAGGAGATGTACAGGATGTTGTCGAAACGTCGGGTCAGCTCGCAGGTGTCCGGGTCCATGCCGGCGCGCGGCGGGTCGACGAAGACGCTGCCGAACTCGTAGCTCTTCAGGTCGATGCCTTGCAGGCGACGGAACGGGCGCACGTCGTTGAGCGCTTCGGTCAGTTCTTCGGCGGACAAACGCACCAGAGTGACGTTATCCACAGCGTTTTCGCTGAGGTTGCTCAGTGCGGCGTTGACCGAGGTCTTGCTGATTTCGGTAGCCAGCACTTTGCGCACGCGGGTCGCGAGCGGCAGGGTGAAGTTGCCGTTACCGCAATACAGCTCCAGCAAGTCGTCAGTGCGGTCACCGAGTGCTTCGTACGCCCAGTTGAGCATCTTCTGGTTCACCGTGCCGTTCGGCTGGGTGAATGCGCCTTCCGGTTGGCGATAGCTGAAGGTGCGACCGCCGACTTCGAGTTTTTCGACCACGTAATCGAGGCCAAGCACTTCGCGCTTACCCTTCGAGCGTCCAATGATGCTCACACCGAGATCCGCCGACAACCTGGTTGCTGCCGCGTGCCAGTGTTCGTCCAGCGGGCGG
The DNA here is from genome assembly GCF_002754355.1 of Pseudomonas sp. 29. Taxonomy (NCBI): domain Bacteria; kingdom Pseudomonadati; phylum Pseudomonadota; class Gammaproteobacteria; order Pseudomonadales; family Pseudomonadaceae; genus Pseudomonas; species Pseudomonas sp. 29. Next base: position 1,990,361 of record NZ_PEEY01000001.1, on the reverse strand, counting down.
TGATAGCACAGGGTGATCATCGCATCGCCGGCCAGCGTGGTCAGGAATTCCACCTGAAACAGCTTGTGGCTCAGCGCCGAACTGGCCTGCCAGGCAGCCTTTAATTGCGGCATCAACTGGTTGATGCGCAGGCTGGCAATCGGGAACGCTTCGATGAGGATCGGCGTGCGTTTGTCGTCCTGAGAAAACATCGCGTAATGCCGCTCGCCACCTTCGCGCCACAGGCGGAATTCGGCGCGCAGACGGAAGTTCTGCAGCGGCGAGTCGAACACGGTCGGCTCGGGGGCATCGAACGGCGCCAGCAGATCACGCAAACGCGTGACCTTGGCTTCAAGTTGCTCGGCGTAAGCCTGGGAATCGAATGTCATGCGTTGAACCAACCCAACTTGATCACAAACAGAATCGACAGAATCACCAGCGCCGGGTTCAGCTCACGAGCGCGGCCGGACAGCAACTTGATCACGGTCCAGGCGATGAAACCGAACGCGATGCCGTTGGCGATCGAATAAGTGAACGGCATGGCTAGCGCGGTCACCACGACCGGCGCGGCGACGGTGATGTCGTCCCAGTCTATTTCCGCCAGGCCGGAAGTCATCAACACGGCGACGAACAGCAGTGCCGGCGCGGTGGCGAACGCCGGAACGCTGGCCGCCAGTGGCGAGAAGAACAGTGCCAGCAGGAACAGAATCGCCACGACGATGGCCGTCAGACCGGTACGCCCGCCCGCACTCACGCCAGCCGCGGATTCGATGTAGCTGGTGGTGGTCGACGTGCCGAGCAACGAACCGGCCATGGCCGCGGTGCTGTCGGCGATCAGCGCGCGACCCATTTTCGGCATGTGGCCGTCTTTGCCCATCAGACCGGCGCGCTTGGCGACGCCGATCAGGGTGCCGGAGTTGTCGAACAGATCAACGAACAGGAACGCGAAGATCACGCTGACCAGACCGATGTCCAGCGCACCTTTGATGTCCAGTTGCATGAAGGTCGGCGCCAGCGAAGGTGGCATCGAGGTCACGCCGTTGAACGGGGTGACGCCCATGGCGATGGAAATGATGGTCACTGCCAGAATGCCGATCAGTACTGCACCGCGCACTTTCAATGCTTCGAGGGCGACGATCAGGGCGAAACCGAGGGTGGCGAGAATCGGTGCAGGTTGTTTCAGGTCACCAAGGCCGACCATGGTCGCCGGGTTGCTGACGACGATACCTGCGTTGTGCAGGGCGATCAGTGCCAGGAACAGGCCGATACCGGCAGCAATCGCCGAGCGCAGCGGCAGCGGGATGCTGTTGATGATCCATTCACGGATGCGGAAGATCGACAGCAGGAAGAAGCACACCGCCGAGATGAACACCGCGCCCAGCGCCACTTGCCAGGTGTGGCCCATGTGCAGGACAACGGTGTAGGTGAAGAAGGCGTTCAGACCCATGCCCGGCGCAAGGGCGATCGGGTAGTTGGCGATCAGGCCCATGATCGTCGAACCGATCGCGGCGGCCAGACAGGTAGCGACGAACACTGCGCCCTTGTCCATGCCGGTCTCACCGAGAATGCTCGGGTTGACGAACAGAATGTAGGCCATGGCCAAGAAAGTCGTGATGCCCGCCAGAATCTCGGTGCGCACGTTGGTGTTGTGTGCCTTGAGTTGAAACAGCCTTTCCAGCATGTCTGCTCCCCGTGGCGCGCGTGGCGCCGTGAATGTATCGACCTCAACAGCAAAGCACAGACCATCGCAAGCGCCTGGAAAATTGTGGTGGGCCGGAAAAAGCCGCGCATCATACCAGCAGCGTGAGGAATATGGCGGTTGTTGGTGTCGATCGTCGGCGAAGTTTTGCCTAGAAGCCAACTGCGCCATACTGCGCGCTGATTTTTTCGGGACGGGAAGCGCATGAGCAGGTGCTGGATGAAGGTTTTGGGTTTGATTGCCGCACTGATGGCCGTGACGCCGGTAGCGCTGGCGGCCTCGGCGGAGCCGTTGACCCAAGTGAAAGTGATCAAGGTGCAATCGCCGGCCTGTGGCCTGGAGGACATTGCCGGTGGCCAGACGCAGACCCAATGCAATCATAGTGGGCCGAGCATCAAGGTCTATGTACTGGAAGTCGGATACGGCCAGAGCCAGCCGCATGCCACCCTCGACGGTTTCGAGGTGAACGGCACCCGAGCGCCGGTCTGTGCCTTTGATAACGGCAACCTGACCGAGTGCACTCCCGGCAAAAAAACCGTCGGTTCTCTTTATACCTTCGATCTGGCGGGCAAACAGGAAGGTACCTTCACCTTCAGCAACACCTCGATCAACGCGCCACGCAATACGATGTCGACCCAGCTTTACATCAAGTAACGGCTGTCTGCGAACAGGGCCGGACAAATCTGTCTACGCTTGGAAGATCACCCAGCGGATAACGCCCATGACCTTTAGAGCCCTGATTACCCTCGCCGAGGGCATCGATGATCTGCAAAGCGTGACCCTGATCGACGTGCTGCGCAGGGCCGGCATCGAGGTGGTGGCCGCCAGTATTGAAGGGCGACGCATGCTCACCTGCGCCCGTGGCACACGCCTGACCGCCGATGGCATGCTGGTCGACGTGCTGGCGCAAACCTTCGACCTGATCGTACTGCCCGGCGGCGCCGTCGGTTCGCAACACCTGGCTGCGCATCAACCGCTGCAACAACTGGTCAAGGATCAGGCCAGTGCCGGCCGCCTGTTCGCCGCCATCGCCGAATCCCCGGCCATCGCCCTGCAATCCTTCGGCGTGCTGCGCCAGCGGCGCATGACCTGCCTGCCCAGCGCCAGCCATCAACTCTCGGGCTGTACGTTTGTTGATCAACCGGTGGTGGTCGACGGCAACTGCGTCACCGCACAAGGCTCAGGCGCTGCGCTGGAGTTTGCCTTGACGCTGGTCGAGCAACTCGGCGGCAAGGCCTTGCGGGCAAAAGTGGCGGGGGAGTTGTAGTGGCTGGAGGTGTCAGGCGTGGACAGCGATCAGTTCGATAACCGGTTGCTCCCGATGCTCCGCTTGCCACAGATCGTAGTCGGTTTGTACGCCTAGCCACACACGCGCCTTGCCAATGCCAGCACGCTCAAGACGCACAGCCAGATCCGGGCTGATTGGCGCATGTCCGTGTAGTACACGGGAAAGATGTGGGCGCGCGAAGCCCAAGTGTCGGGCCAATTCGGTCACGCTGATGCCAAGCTCGGGCAAAACATCCATCAGCAGGGTTTCGCCGGGGTGTGGCGGGTTGTGCATGGGCATGAGCCTGCCTCCTGTCAGTGGTAATCCAGATAATCGACCAGTTCGATATCCGAACCGACAAAACGAAAGATCACTCGCCAGTTGCCTGAAACGCTCAGCGACCTTTACTCCGTCAGTTCACCTTTCAATCGATGCAGGCGCCAACCCGGAAGGTCTAGCTCTGCGGGAATCGTAGCGCGATCCATGAACTGCAGCATGCGCGACAGCCGTTTTGCGTGGTCGGCACGAATCCCGCGAGTCGAACCTGTTTCATAGAAGCCTCGAAGGCCTTTGTGCTGAAAGGATTTGATCATGGGCTGGAGTGTAAGGCGATACATTACACTCGGTGCGGTAACTATGTACCGCACCTTTTCAGTTATTTTGTGTTTTGGAGGTTGTCAGACCTTCACCTCTTCCACCGGCACATGCATCCGGTCCCGGTTAGCCAGCGTCGGAAACAACTTGATCCACGTCCCGGTCACCACCAGCGTGCCGATCCCGCCCATGACCACCGCTGGGACAGTACCGAACCAGTGAGCGGTGACACCGGACTCGAATTCGCCCAACTGATTGGAAGCACCGATGAACAACCCGTTCACCGCGCTGACCCGGCCGCGCATTTCGTCGGGGGTTTCCAATTGTACGAAAGAGGCGCGGATGACCATGCTGATCATGTCCGCCGCGCCGAGCACCACCAGCACCGCCAGCGAGAACCAGAACGAGGTCGACAGGCCGAAGGCGATGGTCGCAACGCCAAATACCCCGACCGCCGTGAACATCACTCGGCCAACGTTGCGTTCTACGGCAAATCGGGCGAGGAACAGCGACATCCCCAGTGCGCCGACCGCCGGTGCCGAACGTAGCAGGCCGAGGCCCCACGGCCCGGTCAGCAGGATGTCCTTGGCGAATACCGGCAGCAACGCCGTGGCGCCGCCGAGCAGTACCGCAAACAAATCCAGCGAAATAGCACCGAGAATGTCCGGGCGGCTGCGAATGAAGCGAATCCCGGCCAATAACGAATCCAGCGTGGCTTTGCCTTTGTTCAACGGCGTCTGTCGCGCGGGCAGGTTGAGCATCAAGGTGCAGGCAATGACGTAAAGCAGCACAGTCGGGCCATAGACCCAGACGCTGCCGAATGCATAGAGCAAGCCGCCCAGCGCCGGGGCGACGATGGTTGCCGACTGTTGCGCCGATTGTGCCGCTGCCACCGCCCGTGGGAACAGTGCGCTGGGCACAATACTCGGCAGCAGTGCCTGGGTGGTCGGCATCTCGAACGAACGCGCCGCGCCGAGCAGGAAGGCGAGGATGAAGATCATCTCGCGGGTGACGTGATCGGTGGCGCTGCCGATGGCCAGCGCCAGGGCGATCAATGCCTGCAACGACTGACAGATCGCCGCGACTTTGCGCCGGTCGTAACGATCAGCGACATGCCCGGTGTGCAGCATGAACAGCACACGCGGGGCGAATTCGACGAGCCCGACCAGACCCAGATCGAGGACGTTGCCGGTCAATTGGTAGAGGTTCCAGCCAATTGCCACAGTGAGCATCTGAAAGCCACTGGCGGTGAAGATCCGCGCGAACCAGAAAGCGAGAAACGGACGATGGTGACGTAACAGCAGGGGCTCTTGGCTGGGCATCTGAAGGCAGGTCTGGCTCGAGGGGAACCGCGAGGTTATCACCAGTCTGTAACAGGAAGTTGCTATGACAAAAAATTTAGTTAGCCAGACATCGATTTCCTCCAGCTCGCCGCAAGAAATCCATTGCAGAGCATTGCCGCGCCGATGAGGCAACTTGTCACGCGGCAAACGACCACGCAGTTGTTCGTCGGAAATGGGACTACTCTTTCAACGTTGCTTGATCCAGATCAAGACCCTCCCGGGCCATGCTCTGGTGGCCCGTTGGCCAGACTCCCTGCGTTGCGATGGTTGTTAAAAAAGAACGAATCAGAATTCGCCGCACTCCATATCCGTGGGGGCAGTAGGCGCAGGGGCCACAAGCCCCGAAGCCGGTATTACCTGACAGAGGAAGACTTATGTTCGGTTTAGAGGCACTCGATCTCGCCCGAATTCAGTTCGCGTTCACCATTTCGTTCCACATCCTGTTCCCGGCCATCACCATCGGCCTGGCGAGTTACCTCGCGGTGCTCGAAGGCTTGTGGCTGAAAACCCATAACGACACCTACCGTGACCTTTACCATTTCTGGTCGAAGATCTTTGCCGTCAACTTCGGCATGGGCGTGGTCTCGGGGCTCGTCATGGCCTACCAGTTCGGCACCAACTGGAGCCGCTTCTCGGACTTCGCCGGTGCCGTCACCGGGCCGTTGCTGACCTATGAAGTGCTCACGGCATTCTTCCTTGAGGCCGGTTTCCTCGGGGTGATGCTGTTTGGCTGGAATAAGGTAGGACGTGGGCTGCACTTCTTTTCCACCGTCATGGTGGCCATCGGCACGCTGATTTCGACGTTCTGGATTCTCGCGTCCAATAGCTGGATGCAGACTCCGCAGGGCTTCGAGATCGTCAACGGTCAGGTAATCCCCACCGACTGGCTGGCAATCATTTTCAACCCTTCGTTCCCTTATCGTCTGATGCACATGGCAACGGCTGCGTTTGTCGCCACGGCGTTCTTCGTCGGCTCTTCGGCGGCCTGGCACTTGCTGCGCGGCAAGGACAATCCGGCGATCCGCACGATGCTGTCGATGGCGATGTGGATGGCGCTGATTGTCGCGCCGATCCAGGCCGTCATCGGCGACTTCCATGGCCTGAATACGCTCGAACATCAGCCGGCGAAAATCGCCGCGATCGAAGGTCACTGGGAAAACAAGGGCGACGAAGCGACGCCGCTGATCCTGTTCGGCTGGCCGGACATGAAAGAAGAAAAAACCAGATTTGCCGTGGAAATCCCGTACCTCGGCAGCCTGATCCTCACTCACTCGCTGGACAAACAGGTGCCGGCGCTCAAGGAATTCCCGCCGGAAGACCGGCCGAATTCGACCATTGTGTTCTGGTCGTTCCGGATCATGGTCGGCCTCGGTTTCCTGATGATCTTCACCGGGCTGTGGAGCCTGTGGCTGCGTAAACGCGACACGCTCTACACCTCGCGCCCATTCCTCTATCTGGCATTGTGGATGGGGCCTTCCGGCCTGATCGCGATTCTCGCTGGCTGGTTCACCACCGAAATCGGTCGTCAGCCGTGGGTGGTCTACGGACTGATGCGCACGGCGGATGCGTCTTCAAACCACAGCTTCATGCAGATGAGCATCACCCTGATCATGTTTGTGGTGGTGTATTTCGCCCTGTTCGGCGCAGGTCTCGGTTACATGATGCGCTTGGTGCGCAAAGGGCCGAAGATCAGCGAAGGCGCCGAGACGCCGGACGGTGGTCCAGGCAAGCAGCGTACTCCGGCGCGTCCGTTGTCCGCCGCCGACGATTCGGCCGATGCCGATCACGACACCCCCAGCCTGACCAAGGAGATTTGAGCCATGGGTATTGATCTTCCGCTGATCTGGGCCGTGATCATCATCTTCGGCATCATGATGTACGTGGTCATGGACGGCTTCGATCTGGGCATCGGGATTCTCTTCCCGTTCATCCCGGGCAAAGTCGACCGTGACGTAATGATGAATACGGTCGCGCCGGTCTGGGACGGCAACGAAACCTGGCTGGTACTGGGCGGCGCGGCGTTGTTCGGCGCCTTCCCGCTGGCTTATTCGGTGGTGTTGTCGGCGCTGTACTTGCCGCTGATCTTCATGCTGATCGGATTGATCTTCCGCGGCGTGGCGTTCGAGTTCCGCTTCAAGGCCAAGGACGACAAGCGCCACTTGTGGGACAAGGCGTTTATCGGCGGCTCGGTGGCGGCGACGTTCTTCCAGGGCGTGGCGCTGGGCGCGTTCATCGACGGCTTGCCGGTGGTCAATCGGCAGTTCGCCGGCGGCTCACTGGACTGGCTGACACCGTTCACCCTGTTCTGCGGCGCCGCGCTCGTGGTGGCGTATGCCTTGCTCGGCTGCACCTGGCTGATCATGAAAACCGAAGGCAAGTTGCAAGAGCAAATGCACAATCTGGCGCGGCCACTGGCATTCGTGCTGTTGGCGGTGATCGGTGTCGTCAGCCTGTGGACACCGCTGGCACACCCGGAAATCGCTTCGCGCTGGTTCAGCATGCCGAACCTGTTCTGGTTCATGCCGGTGCCGATTCTGGTGTTGGTGACAATGTACGGCCTGATCCGCGCTGTGGCGCGCAATGCCAACTACATGCCGTTCCTGCTGACCCTGGTGCTGATCTTCCTCGGCTACAGCGGTCTGGGCATCAGCCTGTGGCCGAACATCGTGCCGCCGTCGATCTCGATCTGGGACGCCGCCGCACCGCCGCAAAGTCAGGGCTTCATGCTGGTGGGTACGCTGTTCATCATTCCGTTCATCCTGGGTTACACCTTCTGGAGCTACTACGTGTTCCGCGGCAAGGTCACCCATGAGGACGGTTATCACTAAGCGAAACCCTTAGGCAGCGAGCCTGCTCGCGATGGCGTCGGCAACGGCGCCATCGATCTTACTGAGGATCGAAACAATGACCGGCAAACATTCCCTGCACGATATTGAAGAAGCCGAAAAAAAACCGCTGTGGCAGCGGCTCGGCTGGTTGGCCTTGATCTGGGTCGGTAGCGTCGGCGTGCTGTTTATCGCCGCCAGCCTGATGCGCCTGTTCATGAACGCGGCAGGCCTGACCACGCACTGAATCATCCCGTCCCGGCGCCTTCGGGTACGGTTTTGCAACCCTCCTCACGGAGGGTTTTTTTTGCCTTGAGGTTTACTTGCGCGCTTTGAGAATGACGAACTTTGGCGTGGCGGCCACTTGCTCGACGCCGCGGAACAGCCGCGCCAGTTTGCTGTGGTAACCCAGATGACGGTTGCCGACGATGTACAGCGCGCCACCCACTACCAGCGCTTCGCGCGCCTGCTGGAACATGCGCCAGGCGAGGAAATCGCCCACCACTTGCTGCTGATGGAACGGCGGATTGCACAGCACCACGTCCAGCGACTGCGCTTCCTGTCCGGCCAGGCCGTCGCCGGCTCGCACGATCACTTCGCGGTCGCCCAGCGCTGCGCGCCAGTTTTCGCTAGCCGATTGCACCGCCATGTACGACTCGTCGACCAGCGTGTACTGCGCATCAGGGTTTTGCAGAGCACTCGCGATTGCCAGTACACCGTTGCCACAGCCCAGATCGGCGACTCGGGCGCTCCCCAGATTTTTCGGCAGATGCGGCAGGAACGCACGCGTGCCGATGTCCAGGCCTTCGCGACAGAACACGTTGGCGTGGTTGAGCAACTCGATCGGTGGCTCGTCGAGGCGATAGCGTGACGGGTAGGGCGAGACGGCCGGGGCTTTTGCTTCAGGCGTGGCGATCAACAAGCGAGCCTTTTTCACCGCCAGCGAGGCTTGCACCGGACCAATGTAGCGTTCAAGCAGATCACCGGCGGCGCGTGGCAGGTGTTTGACCATGGCCGCTGCGACGACTTCAGCGCCGGGCGCGAGTTGCCCCTGTAAACGGATCAGTTGTTCTTCCAGCAGTGCAAGGGTTTTCGGCACGCGGATCAGCACCCGATCAAACGGTCCGACCAATGGCTCGCTGGCGGGGATCCCGCGAACAGCGTCGAATGCCTGACCATTGCGCAGCAGGTTTTTTTCCAACCCCTGGAAACCGAGGAATGAGTCACCGCTGCTACTGACCCTGACCTTGCCTGACAAACTGGCAGCCAAGGCCCCGAAGCTGTCGTTGAGCACCAATACGTGCGTGTCCGCCGCCGGTTGCTGCGCCGCCAGATGGTTGAGCAGGTATTCGTCAGCGGCATCGAAGGCTTGCAGCGGTTCGTTCTGCTGTTCGGGCTGGCGGATCAGGTCGAGTTGGGCAAAGGGCGTATCAAGCAAAGGCATGGGGCGGGAACTCAGGGTAATCAACGGGGTGTTCCACAGCCCTGACATTGTGCTGCGGCACCGACCGAGTGTACTGCAACGCCGAACGTTCACGTCATCACTCAGGAGGGTCGCGAATGGTACGTTTTTTTCTTGGTTATTACCTGCACGTTTTATAGGGGACGCAAGACTGCTTGATTAGATGATGCCGGCTCTGGCGGCCGCGATGACAGCGGAAATCTTGTTGCAGACGTTGAGTTTCTCGATGACGTTCTGCACGTGGTAGTTCACGGTGCGTTCGCTCAGGCTGAGGATTTTCGAAATCTCATAAGCGGTCTTGCCGCCGGCTGATAATTGCAGAACCTCCAGTTCGCGGGGCGACAGGTGCGGTTGGCGGGGCTTGAGAGATTGGGGCGGCAGCGTCCTGGCGAACAGTTCACTCAGGTGACTGGTGGCGTAGAACATATAACCAAAATGTTCATACAACTCCAGAGGACTGATGGGGCAATGCTTGCGCGCCAAGCTGATAATGCTGCACAAACCGCTTTGCTCATGGTGGAACGACTGTGACCAGCCATATTGCAGTCCATATTGCTGCAAACCCTGCCAAAGCTGAGGCTTTTCTGAAAATACCGACTCGCTCCAGACGATGGGCATCATTGAGTGATTGCAGTGTGCTATTAGTGGGTCGATTTTACTGTAATGTTTCTGATCATATTGTGCGTTCCATTCTTTGGGGTAGTTGTTGATTTGCAAGGGATCAAGACGTAGTTCCCGATTGGGTGAAGTAACCGAAATGGCACAAAAATTAAAGCCCAGGTTTTCGGCGAATCTCAACAGAATCGTATAAGCAGCGTCTATATCTCTGGCGAAAGTCAGTTGCTTTAACTGCGACTCCTTCCACGTTTCCATTACAGAGTCTCCATTGGTATTGCTGGGGGGGGCGCAAAATGGATCCAAAAGATCCGGCACGCAACGGAGTGTAGGACGTTTCATACAAGGGGCATTAAATTTTTTCGATATTGATGGTGGGAATGTTTTTATAAAAAGTTCTTAGCGAATGACGGCGTTTAGTATTCAGGTCGTCATCCTAACTTTCAGTTTTACATTTAAGGTTTCTTGATGAGTTGAGTTTCTATTCATGTAGGTGAATAGCTGAATGCCATTACTCATCGTCGGTGTTTAAGGCGACCAATATGCGCGACACTGGCAGCAATCGTTCAATGGAGTGCCTCATGACCGCCAGTGCCGAGAAATACACCACGCAGACATTGCTTGATGTTCAACCCTTGACCCCAAGCCTGTTTACCTTGCGTACCAGTCGGGATGCAGGGTTCCGTTTCCGCGCCGGGCAGTTTGCCAGGCTCGGTGTGGCCAAAGCCGATGGCAGCATTGTGTGGCGTGCCTATTCGATGGTGTCGTCGCCTTTTGACGAGTTTCTTGAGTTCTTTTCCATTGTCGTGCCGGGCGGGGAGTTCACCAGTGAGCTGAGTCGGCTGCAGGTCGGCGACACCTTGCTGGTGGATCGCCAGGCTTTCGGCTACCTGACGCTGGACCGTTTCGTCGACGGTCGCGATCTGTGGCTGTTATCCACAGGCACCGGGGTAGCGCCGTTTCTGTCGATTTTGCAGGACTTCGAAGTCTGGGAAAAATTCGAGCGAATCATTCTGGTGTACAGCGTGCGCGAGGCGCGGGAGTTGGCCTATCAGGCGTTGATTGCCGGACTCACGCAGCGTGAATACCTCAGCGAACATGCGCACAAATTGCAGTTCATCACGACGGTGACGCGTGAAGCGCATCCTGACGCATTGCACGGGCGCATCACTACCCTGATTGAAAATGGTGAACTGGAGCGCGTCGCGGGTGTGGCGCTGTCGGCGGAGCACTCGCGCGTCATGCTGTGCGGCAATCCACAGATGATCGATGACACCCGCGCGCTGCTGAAAAAACGCCACATGAGCCTCAGCCTGACCCGCCGGCCCGGTCAGGTGGCTGTGGAAAATTACTGGTAAACAAACGGCGCCTCGAAGGCGCCGTTGTTTCTATCGTGCACAGCATTCAGGGCCGGGTGTTCTGGGCCTTGAGCAAGTCGCGGATCTCGCCCAGCAACTCTTCTTCCTTGGTCGGAACCGGTGGCAGGGTAGGGGCCACGGCTTCTTCGCGTTTGAGGCGGTTGATCGCTTTGACACCCATGAAAATGGCGAACGCGACGATCACGAAGTCCAGAATGGTCTGCAGGAATTTGCCGTAGGCCATTACCACTGCAGGCGCATTGCCCTCGGCGGCCTTGAGCGTGACGGCCAGATCACTGAAGTCCACCCCACCGATCAACAGGCCGATTGGCGGCATGATGACGTCACCGACAAATGACGAAACAATCTTGCCGAAGGCAGCACCGATGATGATACCAACGGCCATGTCGACCACATTGCCTTTGACCGCGAAGGCCTTGAACTCGCTAAGCACGCCCATAGTTATTTCCTTGTTACAGATGAGTTTGGTGTACGCAGTGTAAATCAGCAAAACGCGTCCTGCGCGAAACACCTTCTTACAATGCCCGTTTTTATCGACACATCAATTGGCGATTAGTTTGCAAAGTGCCATCAATCGCGCGCGAAATATACGGTAACTCGCTGATCGGAAAGCCAATTTTCTCAATCATGGTGTTACGTTCTTTCTATTTATGTTCAACGCCGCAGGCCTCTAGCCTTGGGTTGGCGCATCTGGATGCGCCCCAAAACAACCAGAGGATCCTGATATGAATTCCGCACTTGGACTGGGGGCTTTTCCCCGTCGCCGCACCCTCGGTGTACTCACCGCCAGCCTGTTGACCTTTTCGGTTAACGCCGCGCCCCTGACCCGCGATAACGGTGCCGCCGTCGGCGACAATCAGAACTCGCAGACCGCCGGTGCCAGCGGCCCGGTGCTGCTGCAGGATGTACAGTTGATTCAGAAGCTGCAGCGCTTCGATCGCGAGCGCATTCCCGAGCGCGTGGTTCACGCCCGCGGCACTGGCGCCCATGGCACGTTCACGGTCACCAACGATCTCAGCGACCTGAGCAAGGCCAAAGTGTTTGCTGCTGGCCAGAGCACACCGGTGTTCGTACGCTTCTCTGCGGTGGTGCACGGTAATCACTCGCCGGAAACCCTGCGCGATCCACGAGGTTTCGCCACCAAGTTCTACACGGCCGACGGCAACTGGGACCTGGTCGGCAACAATTTCCCGACCTTTTTCATCCGTGACGCGATCAAGTTTCCGGACATGGTGCATGCGTTCAAACCGGACCCTCGGACTAACCTAGATGACGATTCGCGCCGATTCGACTTCTTCTCCCATGTACCGGAAGCCACCCGTACCCTGACCGAGTTGTATTCGAACTCGGGAACGCCGGCCAGTTATCGAGAAATGGACGGTAATGGTGTTCATGCTTACAAGTTGATTAACGCCAAGGGTGAAGTCCACTACGTCAAGTTTCACTGGAAGAGCTTGCAGGGACTTAATAACCTCACGCCAAAACAAGTCGCGAACGTCCAGGGTCAAGACTACAGTCATATGACCAATGACCTGGTGAGCAACATTAATAAAGGTAACTTCCCGAAATGGGACTTGTACATTCAAGTGCTGAAACCACAAGATTTGTCCAAGTTTGAATTTGATCCATTAGACGCTACCAAGATCTGGCCAGGTATTCCTGAGCGAAAAGTTGGACAAATGGTGTTGAACCGTAATCCGGCGAATGTCTTCCAGGAAACCGAACAAGTGGCCATGGCGCCAGCCAATGTAGTTCCAGGTATCGAACCTTCCGAAGACCGTTTGTTACAAGGTCGAGTGTTCTCCTATGCCGATACGCAAATGTATCGCCTGGGTGCTAATGCCCTGCAATTGCCGATCAATGCGCCGAAAGTTGCCGTGAACAATGGCAATCAGGATGGCGCAATGAACTTCGGTGCCAGCAACAGCGGTGTGAACTACCAGCCAAGCCGACTGCAACCTCGTGACGAGACACCAAGCGCGCGTTACAGCCAATCGGCGCTATCGGGCAGCACCCAGCAGGCGAAAATCCAGCGTGAGCAGAACTTCAAGCAGGCCGGCGATCTGTATCGCTCGTTCAGCAAGCAAGAACGCCGGGACTTGATCGACAGCTTCGGCGGCTCGCTGGCAACCACCGATGATGAGAGCAAGCACATCATCCTGTCCTTCCTTTATAAGGCCGATCCGGAATATGGCACTGGCGTCACTGAAGTGGCCAAAGGCGACCTGAGTCGGGTCAAGGCGCTGGCAGCGAAACTGGTCGACTGATACCGATGCAGCGCACGCGGGGCCTGAGTCAGGCCCCGTTCCGTTAAAGGAGAATGCTGATGCGAAGCTGTCTTTTATTCTTGGCCGGTTGCCTGTCGTTCGCGGCATGGGCGGCACCGGTCGAGCAGAGTCCCGAGGCAATCCAGGCGCAACTGCGCGACTATTACTTCGATGCGGCCCGACGCGGTGATGTGCCGATGCTCGACACGTTCATCGAGTCCGGCTATTCCCTCGACACCCGCGACAGCAAGGGTTACACCGCGCTGATTCTGGCGGCCTATCACGGTCAGGCTCCGGCCGTGGAGCGTTTACTTGCAGCCGGCGCCGATGCCTGTGCCCAGGATCAACGTGGCAACACCGCGCTGATGGGGGCGATTTTCAAAGGTGAAGTACAGATCGCCCGACGCTTGATGGCCACCGATTGCAGCCCCGATCAGCGCAATGGCGCCGGGCAGACGGCAGCCATGTACGCCGGATTGTTCAAGCGTCTGGAATTGCTCGATGCGCTGAAGGCCAAGGGCGCGGACCTGAATGCCGAAGATCCGTTGGGTAATAGCGCCGCGCGTCTGGCCAGTGGCGAAATCCGTAGTGCGGCGCCGCGCTGATCGGCGGTACGTGCGTTATCATCGCGGTTTTTGTCGGGGGTTCTGATGGCCAAGGCCAAGCGCATGTACGGTTGCACCGAGTGCGGCGCAACCTTTCCCAAGTGGGCGGGCCAGTGCGGCGAGTGCGGCGCCTGGAACACCCTGACCGAGACCATGATCGAAAGCGGCGGCGCCACGGCACCGACCGGCCGCACCGGCTGGGCCGGGCAGCAGGCGCAGATCAAGACCCTGGCCGAAGTCAGCATCGAAGAAATTCCGCGCTTTTCCACAGCGTCCGGTGAGCTGGACCGGGTCCTCGGTGGCGGTCTGGTCGACGGCTCTGTGGTGCTGATCGGCGGTGATCCGGGTATCGGCAAATCGACCATTCTGTTGCAGACATTGTGCAACCTGGCCAAAAGCATGCCGGCTCTCTACGTCACCGGCGAAGAATCCCAACAGCAAGTGGCCATGCGTGCCCGGCGCCTCGGCTTACCGCAGGATCAACTGCGGGTAATGACCGAAACCTGCATCGAAACCATCATCGCCACCGCCCGTCAGGAAAAGCCCAAGGTGATGGTGATCGACTCGATCCAGACGATCTTCACCGAACAGCTGCAATCGGCCCCCGGCGGTGTTTCCCAGGTACGTGAGAGCGCGGCGCTGCTGGTGCGTTATGCAAAACAGAGCGGCACGGCGATTTTTCTCGTCGGCCACGTGACCAAGGAGGGCGCGCTGGCCGGTCCTCGCGTCTTGGAGCACATGGTAGACACTGTGCTGTATTTCGAAGGCGAGTCCGATGGGCGTTTGCGTTTGCTGCGTGCGGTGAAAAACCGTTTCGGTGCGGTCAACGAACTCGGTGTGTTCGGCATGACCGACAAGGGGTTGAAAGAAGTCTCCAACCCTTCGGCGATTTTTCTCACTCGTGCGCAGGAAGAAGTCCCCGGCAGCGTGGTCATGGCCACGTGGGAAGGCACGCGGCCGATGCTGGTGGAAGTGCAGGCGCTGGTTGATGACAGCCATCTGGCCAATCCGCGTCGGGTGACGCTGGGGCTGGATCAAAACCGTTTGGCGATGTTGCTCGCAGTTTTGCATCGCCATGGCGGCATTCCGACCCATGATCAGGACGTGTTCCTTAACGTGGTCGGTGGGGTAAAGGTGTTGGAGACAGCATCGGATCTGGCGTTGATGGCGGCGGTCATGTCGAGCTTGCGCAACCGGCCGTTGCCGCATGATCTGCTGGTGTTCGGTGAGGTCGGGTTGTCGGGTGAAGTGCGCCCGGTGCCGAGTGGGCAGGAGCGTCTGAAGGAGGCGGCCAAGCATGGCTTCAAGCGGGCGATCGTGCCGAAGGGCAATGCGCCGAAGGAATCGCCTCCGGGTTTGCAGATCATCGCCGTGACCCGCCTCGAACAGGCCCTCGACGCATTGTTTGAGTGAACTCCGAACCTGTGCGAGCGAGCCTGCTCGCGAAGGGGCCTTGTCAGTCGGCATCATTGCTCAATGACACACCGTCTTCGCGAGCACGCTCGCTGCCACAGGGGATTTGCAGTGATGGCTAGATTTCGATCAAGGCACCCAGTTCGCGTTCCAGCTCCTGCGGGTCACCCAGGTTGAACTCAATCAAGCGCCGCAGGCGTTCGATGGACTCCAGGCTGATGTGCTTGCAGACGAAGCCGAGCTGGCCATGGTCGTCGTGGGTCAGTTGCACCTCCATCTTGATGCCGACCTCATCGTTGAGATGAATATCGACCAGAAAATGCCGCTCCCGATCACCTAGCCACGGCTCGGGTTTATCGATCAACAGACCCTTGAGCGACAGATCAATCAATTTGACCGGCCAGATGTACTCGCCCTGACTCAATTCAGTCTTGGCATCGAACGCGATACGTTTGAAGCGGCGACGCTCAGCTGGGTGCTCGCTCATGGCGC
The DNA here is from genome assembly GCF_002754355.1 of Pseudomonas sp. 29. Lineage (NCBI taxonomy): Bacteria > Pseudomonadati > Pseudomonadota > Gammaproteobacteria > Pseudomonadales > Pseudomonadaceae > Pseudomonas > Pseudomonas sp. 29. Next base: position 1,974,421 of record NZ_PEEY01000001.1, on the reverse strand, counting down.
AATCCTCATGAAGGTTCGCTGACTATAGACCGCGAATGCGGGCGCCAGCCAATCGCTAAAGCGTCTAGACCAACGTCGGGGTATGGCCTTTGGCGCCGTAAGCGCTAAACTCGGGGTGGCTGTCTTTCTTGTCCACCCTGGCTGGAATAATAAAATGAAAAATAATAATAGCCTGCTACGCCACTTACCCTGGCTAGTGCTGGCAATCGTAGGAGCGTGCGCCCTTGGCGTAGTGGCATTGCGCCGCGGCGAGGCAATCAACGCCTTGTGGATCGTGGTCGCCGCTGTGGCCATTTATCTGGTTGCGTACCGTTACTACAGTCTGTTCATCGCCAACAATGTGATGCAACTGGACCCGCGTCGGGCAACCCCCGCCGTGCTCAACAACGACGGTCTGGACTATGTGCCGACCAACAAACACATTCTTTTCGGTCACCACTTCGCCGCGATCGCGGGCGCCGGACCTTTGGTCGGCCCGGTGCTGGCCGCGCAGATGGGCTACTTGCCCGGCACGCTCTGGCTGATTGCCGGCGTGGTGCTGGCGGGCGCGGTGCAGGACTTCATGGTGTTGTTCATGTCGACCCGGCGCAACGGCCGTTCCCTGGGCGACATGGTGCGTGAAGAAATGGGCCGCGTGCCCGGCACCATCGCCCTGTTCGGCTGCTTCCTGATCATGATCATCATCCTCGCGGTGCTGGCGCTGATCGTGGTTAAAGCATTGGCCGAGAGCCCGTGGGGCATCTTCACCGTAATGGCGACCATCCCGATCGCGATGTTCATGGGCATTTACATGCGCTACATCCGCCCGGGCCGCATCGGCGAAATCTCCGTGGTCGGCGTGTTGCTGCTGCTCGGGTCGATCTGGCTCGGTGGGCAGATTGCCGCTGATCCGGTGTGGGCCAAGGCCTTCACCTTCACCGGCGTGCAGATTACCTGGATGCTGGTCGGTTACGGTTTCGTCGCTGCATCGCTGCCGGTTTGGCTGATTCTGGCACCGCGCGACTATCTGTCGACGTTCCTGAAAATCGGCACCATCGTCGCCCTGGCGATCGGTATTCTGATCACCATGCCCGAGCTGAAAATGCCGGCGCTGACCCAGTTCGTCGACGGCACTGGCCCGGTGTGGAAGGGCGGTCTGTTCCCGTTCCTGTTCATCACCATCGCCTGCGGCGCGGTATCGGGTTTCCACGCACTGATTTCTTCGGGCACCACGCCGAAGTTGCTGGATAACGAAACCAACGCCCGTTATATCGGCTACGGCGGCATGCTGATGGAATCGTTCGTGGCAATCATGGCCATGGTTGCCGCTTCGGTGATCGAGCCTGGCGTGTACTTCGCCATGAACAGCCCGGCTGCTGTGGTCGGCAGTGATGTCGCATCGGTTGCGCAAGTGGTTTCCAGCTGGGGCTTCGCGATCACGCCGGAAGCGCTGCAAGCCGTGGCGCATGACATTGGTGAAACCACCATTCTGGCCCGTGCCGGCGGTGCGCCGACCCTGGCGGTCGGTATCGCGCAGATCCTGCACAGTGTCCTGCCGGGTGAAAACACCATGGCGTTCTGGTACCACTTCGCGATTCTGTTCGAAGCGCTGTTCATCCTGACGGCTGTGGACGCCGGCACCCGTGCCGGGCGCTTCATGCTGCAGGATCTGCTCGGTTCTTTCGTGCCGGCGCTGAGACGCACCGAGTCGTGGACTGCCAACCTGATCGCCACCGCCGGTTGTGTGGCGATGTGGGGCTGGTTGCTGTACCAAGGCGTGATCGATCCGTTGGGCGGCATCAATACCTTGTGGCCATTGTTCGGTATCTCCAACCAGATGCTGGCCGGTATCGCGCTGATGCTCGGCACCGTGGTGCTGATCAAAATGAAGCGCCAGCGCTACATCTGGGTCACCCTGCTGCCAGCCACCTGGCTGTTGATCTGCACCACGACTGCCGGTTTCATCAAACTGTTCGATGCCAACCCGGCGATCGGTTTCCTGTCGCTGGCCAAGAAATACAGCGATGCGCTGGCCAATGGTCAGGTGCTGGCACCCGCAAAAAGCGTCGAGCAGATGCAGCACGTGATCTTCAACGCTTATACCAACGCAACGCTTACCGCGCTGTTCCTGTTCGTGGTCTTCAGCATCCTGTTCTATGCGCTGAAGGTCGGCATCGCCGCCTGGGGCAAGAAAGAGCGTACGGATAAAGAATCGCCATTCCAGGCCCTGCCGGATGCGTAACCAGAGGATTGCACCATGTTCAATGACCTGAGTCGCCTCGGTAAATACCTCGGTCAGGCCGCGCGTCTGATGGTCGGCATGCCCGACTACGACACCTACGTCGAGCATATGCAAACCAAGCACCCGGACAAACCGGTGATGAGCTACGAGATGTTCTTTCGCGAACGTCAGGAAGCCCGTTACGGTGGCAAGGGTGGGCCGAAGTGCTGTTGAGCTGACAGCGCAAGGTTGAGGTAATCCCTGTGGGAGCGAGCCTGCTCGCGAATACGGAATGTCAGTTGATGAATAATTTGACTGGCACACCGCTTTCGCGAGCAAGCTCGCTCCCACATTTGTTTTTGTGTTGTTCATTCATTTGAAGGAGATCGAGTTTTGTCCTCTCCCATCCCGGTCACGGTACTCAGCGGTTTCCTCGGCGCCGGTAAGACCACCTTGCTGCGCCATATCCTCAAAGCCGAGCACGGCCTGAAAATCGCCGTGATTGAAAACGAATTCAGCGACGCTGGCATCGACACTCAGTTGCTCGGTGACGAACCGGTGCAAGTCATGACCCTGGCCAACGGCTGCGTGTGCTGCACCATTCACACAGACCTGACCAAAGCGCTGTACCTGCTGCTTGAACGGCTGGACAGCGGTGAGATCGCGTTCGATCGTCTGGTCATCGAGTGCACCGGCCTGGCCGATCCGGCACCCGTGGCGCAGACCTTTTTCATCGATGAGGAATTGCGCGAGCGCTACCTGCTCGACGGCATCATCACCCTGGTCGATGCCGCCCACGCCGACGTACACCTGACCCAGACCATCGCCCAGGCGCAGATCGGTTTTGCCGACCGCTTGTTGGTGAGCAAGACCGATCTGGTCGACGAAGCCACGTTCAACGCGCTGAGCGAACGGCTGACACGGATCAACCGCCGGGCGCCGATTCGTGTAGTCGAGCACGGCACCATTGATCTGGCAGAACTTCTTGATGTGCGCGGCTTCAACCTCAACGCCGATCTCGGCGGCGGATTGAGCCTGCGTCCGGTGAGCAAGGCGCCGTCGATTGATCGCATTTCCAGTCTGGTATTGCGCACCGATCAGCCGCTGGATATCGATCAGCTCAGCGAGTTCATGAATGAATTGCTGGAAGAATACGGCAAGCAATTGCTGCGTTACAAAGGTGTGCTGAACATCGCGGGTGAGGATCGGCGCCTGGTGTTTCAGGGGGTGTTGAAGCTTTATGGTTTTGACTGGGATACCGAATGGGCCGAGGGTGAGGCGCGGGAAAGTGTGATTGTGTTTATTGCCGATGATTTGCCGGAAGAGAAGATTCGGGCGGGGTTTGCCAGAGTGGCTTCTGCCTGATGGATCTTGGTTGTCAGTGATGGCCTCTTCGCGAGCAAGCTCGCTCCCACAGGAGACCGTATTCTGTCCAAAGAAATGCGGTCAACTGTGGGAGCGAGCCTGCTCGCGATAGCTATCTAACCGACAGCACAATGCTCAAGGTCTGAACCGAGCAGTGCCTGTTCAAGAAGATCCAAATGCCGATTCATCAGCATCCCGGCCTTGGAAGCATCGCCTCGCTCTACTGCTTCCAGCAACGCCAAATGCTCCTTCCAAGCGCAACAGCTATGCGTCTGGCCCTCACTTCGCGCAATCGCCAGTGACGTCAGCGGCACCAGACTGCCAAGAAAATGCGCCAGTGGTGCATTCCCCGCCATTTGTGCTAATTGCAGATGAAACTCCCCGGACAAGCGAATCGCCGCACCCCGCCGATCCTGCTCGACCGCTTGACGTTCGCGCTCGATCAGCGTGCGAAGGTGCTTCAAATCGTCTGCCTGCGGACGCTGACAGGCCAGACGCACCAGCGTGCTCTCGGTCAGTCGCCGCGCATGCAGGGCCTGCCGCGTTTGTTCCCGATCAGGTGCCGCCACCCGCGGCCGGTGATTGGCGCGCAAGACAATGACGTGCTCATGGGACAGTTGGGTCAGCACCCGGCGCACATCGGCGCGACTGGCGCCGAACATCTCTTTCAAACTGTCCTCGGTAAAACGGCTGGCCGAATCGATGCGCTGTTCCAGAATCGCATCGAACAGTCGCGGATACAGATCCTCCGCCGGTGTGCGCAGGCGGGAGAAGGGCAGGGGGGCAGTAGTCGATCGGGTTGGCGACGGTGAGGCGAAACTGTTCATGACCGGTCTCCCATTGGATCAGCGACTCAAGTTGTCTTCCGGAATATTCAGCTCAATGCCCATGCGCTGGCCTTCGCGCAGAATATGCCGACGCATTTCGGCGCTGGCCTGGGCGCTGTTCTTGCTGCGGATCGCGCGGACTACGGCTTCGTTTTCTTCCAGGCGTTCCGCCAGATGTTCAGGGGAATTGCGCAGCACCTCGGCACTCTGCTTGAGTGCGTTGCTGGTTTGCTGCACCACACTCTGGAAGATCGGATTCGAGGTCAGGGTGAACAGCTCTTCGTGGAAGGCGATGTAGGCGCTGACCCCGGCCTCACTGTCGCCGGCTTCGAGGGCTTCGCGCATGTCCATCAGGGTCAGGCGCAACTGGCCGACTTCCTTGCTGCTGATCGATTGTGCGACCAGACCGACAATGAACGGCTCAAGGGTGTAGCGCAGTTGCAGCACGTCTTCGAGGCTGGCGCCGGCGACTGCACTGTCATGGCTTTGGCTGTCGCTGAGTTGCGCGTCGAGTACGACTACGCCTTTGCCTGGCATCGAGCGTACGAGGCCAAGGGTTTCCAGGACGATCACCGCTTCACGCAGGCTCGGGCGGCTGATACCCAGTTGTTCGGCCAGTTCGCGCTGACCCGGCAGCATGTCGCCGGAGCGCCACTGCCCACGGGCCAATGCGGCGCGGAGTTTTTCTACGACTGAGTTGACGACGGTTGATGTGGTAATCACTTGTCTTGCTCCATGTGCCTGCGAGGGCCGCCGCAAATTCGATCAAAAGATCGCCGCTTGCGGCAGCGCCTGCAGGGTTGAAATCAGAACTCCTGCTGGTGCGCCGGAGTTGCTGCTTTACGCGGCTGAAAGGTGTAGCCCTGCTGGCCGCTGAGTACTTTGTTGGCGCGTTGGACATCGATGTCCTTTTCCCAGCGGGCGATGGCGACAGTAGCGACGCAGTTGCCGATGAGATTGGTGAGTGCCCGGCCGATGCCCATGAACCAGTCCACCGCCAACACCAACACCAGACCGACCACCGGAATAGCCGGGATCGCGGTCAGCGTCGCTGCGAGAATCACCAGTGCCGAACCGGGAATCCCGTGGGCTCCTTTCGAGGTGATCAGCGATACCAGCAGAATCGTCAGCAAATCGGTCATGGCCAGCGGCGTGCCGGTGGCGTTGGCAATGAACACAATGGCCAAAGTCAGGTAGATCGAGAAACCGTCGAGGTTGAACGAGTAGCCGGTCGGAATCACCAGACCCACGGTCGAGCTGCCAATGCCGAGGTGTTCGAGTTTGCGCATGATCTGTGGCAGCACGGCGTCGGACGATGCCGTGCCCATGACGATCAGCAGTTCTTCACGCAGATACTTCAACAGCGGCCACATGCGCAGGCCGGAAGCACGCATCACCAGACCGAGAATCACGCTGACGAATGCGATGCAGGTCAGGTAGAACAAGCCGACCAGACTGCCCAGGTGCTGCAGCGAATCGAGGCCGTATTTGCTGGTGGTGAAGGCTATGGCGCCGAACACGCCGATCGGTGCCAGACGCACGATCATGCCCATGATGCGGAAGATCACATGGCTGAGTTCGTTGATCAGTCGGGAGATCCCGGAGGCCGCTTCACCGACCAGATTCAACGCGCTGCCGAACAGCACCGAAAACAGCAGAACTTGCAGGATGTTGTTGTCGGCGAAGGCGCCGATCACCGAGGTTGGGATCAGGTCCATCAGGAACTGCGTGGTGGTGTGCATGTGCTGGCCGCGTTCGGCGATATCGCCCATGTCGGCCGCAGACAGTTGCTCGAGATGGATATTCGCGCCGCTGCCGATGCCGGTGCTGAAGGCGAAGACCAGGCCGATCACCAGCGCGATGGTGGTCAGGACTTCGAAGTAGATCACCGATTTGAGGCCGATGCGCCCGACCTTCTTCAGATCGCCGGCACCGCTGATGCCGCTGACCACCACGCAGAACACGATGAGGCCGATGAGCATCTTGATCAGTTTGATGAAACCGTCGCCGAGCGGTTTGAGCTGGGCCGAGTATTCAGGAAGGGTCAGCCCGCAGACGATGCCGAGCATCAGTCCGAGAACCACTTGGAGGAAGATTGAACGCGAGCACCATCTGAGCATGGGAGGAATCCTGGTCGGTGTCCTGGCTGCCGTGCGCTTGAACGCATCAGATTCAGGACTTAATTATTGTGGTCTTACCGGTATGTCCAGTGCGGGTGCAGTCTACGCTCGGTTTTTTCGCGATGACAAGTGAAAATATCAAAATTGGCATGACCGGTCTGACCAGTGGCCATATCCGCGTAGGAGCTGCCGAAGGCTGCGATCTTTTGATCTTGTTTTTAAGATCCAGATCAAAGGATCGCAGCCTTCGGCAGCTCCTACACGGGAAATCAGGGGCGAAAAAAAACCGGCCAATCACTTGGCCGGTTTTTCATGCTGCGGGTTTAACGTCGCAATTAAGCGCCGTATACCGGCAGTTTCTTGCAGATGGCTTTGACTTTCTCACGAACGGCGTCGATCACCGCTTCGTTGTTCAGGTCAGCCAGGATGTCGCAGATCCAGCCAGCCAGCTCTTTGCACTCGGCTTGCTTGAAGCCACGAGTGGTCACAGCCGGAGTACCGAAGCGCAGGCCGGACGTGACGAACGGCGAGCGTGGATCGTTTGGCACGGAGTTCTTGTTCACGGTGATGAACGCTTTGCCCAGCGCGGCGTCGGCGTCTTTACCGGAGATGTCCTGCTTGATCAGCGACAGCAGGAACAGGTGGTTCTTGGTACCGCCCGACACTACGTCGAAACCGCGCTCGATGAACACTTCGGCCATGGCCTGGGCGTTCAGCACCACTTGTTCCTGGTAGGCCTTGAACTCAGGCTGCAGCGCTTCCTTGAAGCAGATCGCTTTAGCGGCGATCACGTGCTCCAGCGGGCCACCTTGGGCGCCCGGGAATACCGCGGAGTTCAGCTTCTTCTCGATCTCGGCGTTGGCGCGAGCCAGGATCAGGCCGCCACGTGGACCGCGCAGGGTCTTGTGCGTGGTGGTGGTCACGACGTCAGCGAAAGGCACCGGGTTCGGGTAAACGCCAGCGGCAACCAGACCGGCTACGTGAGCCATGTCGACGAACAGGTAAGCACCGACTTTGTCGGCGATGGCGCGGAAGCGTGGGAAGTCGAGAATCTGCGAGTAGGCAGAGAAACCGGCCACGATCATTTTCGGCTTGTGCTCAACCGCCAGACGCTCGACTTCGTCGTAGTCGATCAGGCCGTTGGCGTCGATGCCGTACTGTACGGCGTTGTACAGCTTGCCGGAGGAGGAAACGCTGGCGCCGTGGGTCAGGTGACCACCGTGGGCCAGGCTCATGCCCAGAATGGTGTCGCCACCTTGCAGCAGGGCCAGGTAAACGGCAGCGTTGGCTTGCGAACCGGCGTGCGGCTGAACGTTGGCGTAATCGGCGCCGAACAGTTCCTTGGCGCGGTCGATGGCCAGTTGCTCAACAACGTCAACGTACTCGCAACCACCGTAGTAACGCTTGCCTGGGTAGCCTTCAGCGTACTTGTTGGTCAGGACCGAGCCTTGAGCTTCCATCACCGCTGGGCTGGTGTAGTTTTCCGAAGCGATCAGCTCAATGTGTTCTTCCTGGCGCTGAGCTTCTTGCTCCATGGCGGCAAAAAGGTCGGCGTCGTACTTGGCAATAGTCAAATCACGGCTGAACATGGCGGTCCTCAAGGATCGGGGGCAGAAAAGGGGGGCATTCTAACCCAATGGGTTTTGGATGGCATATGAAACGACATCATGTCGCAGACAAGTGGCGTTCATGCGCGGATCAGTGGTGTTTCTGCCGGCCCAATCGCGAGCAGGCTCACTCCTACAGTATCCGAGGTGAGCTTAAAACTTGTGATCGACATCAATCCCTTGTGGGAGCGAGCCTGCTCGCGAAGGGCGCGCCGCAGATCTTCAGTCGAACATGAACAGTGCATCATTACTGAACTGCGCCTCAAACCGCCCCGCCGGCATCGGTCGGCCGAACAGATACCCCTGAACCTCATCGCAACCATGCTCACGCAAGAAGTCCAGTTGCTCATGGGTTTCCACGCCCTCGGCGATCACCGCCAGATTCAGGCTATGCGCCATGGCGATGATCGCCCGGGCGATCTGCGCGTCCTGCTCACCGGACGGCAAACCATCGACAAAGGTGCGGTCAATCTTCAACACGTCGATCGGGAATTGTTTTAGGTAGTTCAGCGATGAGTAACCGGTGCCGAAGTCGTCGACCGCAATGCTCAGGCCAAGGTTTTTCAGCCCGGCGAGAATCTGCATCGCTTCGCTGACTTCGCGCATCAGGATACTTTCGGTCAGCTCCAGCTCCAGACACGCCGGTGGCAGGCCGGTTTCACGCAGGATTGTGGCGATCCGCGTGCCGAGTTGGCCATCGGAAAATTGCCGCGCCGAGATGTTCACCGACACCTTCGGCACACGCACACGATTCTGGTGCCAGGTCTTCAGCTGACGGCACGCCTCGCTGATCACCCAGTCGCCGACGTCCACCACCAGACCCAGCTCTTCCAGCACCGGAATGAAATCCCCCGGCGGCACCAGGCCACGGCGCGGATGGCGCCAGCGCAACAGCGCTTCGGCGCCGGTCAGGCGTTTGCCGTCACCGCTGAATTGCGGTTGGTAATACAGGACGAATTCGTTCTGTTCCAAGGCGTGGCGCAAATCGCTTTCCAGTTCCAGACGCTCCAGCGCACTGGCGTTCATGTCGGCCTGATAGAACTGGAAGTTGTTCTTGCCGCGCTCCTTGGCGTGGTACATCGCGGTGTCGGCGTTCTTCATCAACTGGCTGAGTTCGTTGCCGTCCTGTGGACTCAGGGCGATGCCGATACTGGCGGTGACGAAGAACTCGCGGCCTTCGAGCACGAATGGCCGCACCAGGCTGCCGAGGATCTGCTCGGCCACATGAATCGCCCGGTTCAGCGCCAGTTCGCGGCTGGAGCGATGTTGCAGCAGCAGTGTGAATTCGTCGCCGCCCATGCGCGCCACGGTGTCGTCATCGTCGACGCAGGCCAACAGGCGCGTGGCCATGTCTTTCAACATGCGGTCGCCGGCGGCGTGACCGAGGGAGTCGTTGATCGGTTTGAAACGGTCGAGGTCGAGGAACATCAGCACCACCCACGACTTCTGCCGCTCGGCCGATTGCAGCGCGGTGTGCAGACGATCCTGGAACAGCGTGCGGTTCGGCAAGTGGGTCAGGGCGTCGTAGTAGGCGAGGCGGTGAATCCGCTGCTCGCTGGCCTTGCGTTCGCTGATATCGCTGAAGAAGCACACGTAACTGGCCAGATCGCCTTCGTCGTCGAGCACCGCGGTGATGCCGACCCACGCCGGGTAATGCTCGCCGTTACGGCGCTTGAGCCAGACTTCGCCTTCCCAGGTGCTGTGCTGATGCAATTGTTTGAGCACGTAGCGCAGGTGCGCGTCCTGTTGCTCATCAACGGTGAGCATGTTCGGCAATTGGTCGAGCACTTCGCTCACGGCGTAACCGCTGACGCGACTAAAGGCTTCGTTGGCTTGCACGATGTAACCGGCCGGGTCGGTGATCAGGATCGCCGAGGTCGAGTGTTCGAAAACCGTGGCGGCCATGCGCAGGTCTTTCTCGGCGCGGCGCTGCTGACTGATGTCGCGACCGACACCGAGTACGCCTTCGAACGCGCCATGTTCATCCCACACCAGCACCAGACGCAGCTCGATCGGGATCTTGCGGCCATCGGCGCGCAGGCAGTCGAACAGGAACAATTGCGTCTGTACCTGGTTGCGCAACACCGCCAGTTGCTCGGGTTTGTCCAGCGCCTTGCTGACGCGATCCATCAGCGTGTAGATGCCGCTCAGTTGTTGCGGGTTGGCGATGGTCGATTGCCAGCCATTCTGGAAAATCCACTCCGCGTCATAACCCAGCACGGCCTGCACCGACGGGCTGACGTAGTTCAGCGAGAGCTTACTGTCGGTGGAGAAAATCACGTCGCTGATGCTTTCGGCGAGCATGCGGTAGCGCTGCTCGCTGTCGCGCAGGGATTCGCTGGCTTCGATCTGTTCGGTGATGTCCTTGGCCACGCCGATGATCCGCGTGACCTGATCGTGTTTGTCCCGTGCCAGTGCCTGTTCGCGAATATCGAAACGCCGCCATTTGCCGTCGCGATGGCGGAAACGCAACTGGCACTGGAGCAACTGACTGTAACCGGCGTGGCGCTGCATCTGCCGCGAGCGATGGTAGTAGTCGGCATCTTCCGGGTGCAGCAGGATCTCCCAGAAATACTCACCCATCTGGTGCAATTCGGTGCGGTTGTAGCCGAGGGTCTGACCGAGGTGGTGGTTGCTGAAAATCATCCGCTGGCTGATCACGTCCTGCACATACAGATGATCCGGCACGGTGCGCACCACGTCCGACCAGAAGCCTTCGCGTTCGAGCAGCGACAGTTCGATCAGCTTGCGGCTGGTGATGTCGTTGATGCTGAGGATCACCGCTTTGTAGTCGTGCTGCTCGGTCGGCAGACGCAACACCATCCACAGGTGCTGGTCGCGGCCGTTGATGTCCGGCAATTTGATTTCCAGTTCCAGCTGCTTTTGTTGCTGCAACACGGCGTCGAGCACTTGATTGCCGATGGCGCACTGGCGGTGCGGATGGCCGTCGATCAACAGCTGCCAGGCGTGCTCGCAGGAGTTGACGTTAAGCAGTTGCAGCGCGACCTGGTTGACCTCGGTGACGCGCAATTCCTGCAACAGTTGCTGGCGCTGCGCCGGTTGGTCGAGCCAGGCCTTGAGCTGGTCGCTGGTCTGGATCTGCGCCTTGTCGAAGACCTGCTTCAGACCGGACAGGTCCAGCACACAGAGGGCCACGCCAGTGCCTTCGAAGATGTCCTGATAACGCCGGCGACCCTCATGCAACTGGCGCTGGCGCCGGCGCATGTTGAGCAGGGCAATCACCGGCAACATCGAGAACGCCAGGCCCAGCAGGCATTTGCCGATGAACGCCGGCAGCAGTTCTTCGAGCACGCGCTGGCGGTCAAACAGACCACGCAACTGCCAGTCGCTGCTGCTCAGCGGCACGGTCAACACCGTGTTGGCCATGTCGTCCGGACTCAAGACGCCAGCCTTGGCCGAGGGCTGCGCTTCGTCACGGCTGATGATCTGATGATTGAGGCGGTTTTCCACCAGCCACAACGGGCGGATGCCGGTTTCGCCCTGTTTGGTCAGCGAGTCGAAGAACGTCGGAGTCAGGCGCAATGCCCAATAACCGCGCGTGCTGCCGCTGGCCTGATGCAATAACAGATGCACCACAGAACCGTCGTCGGCGTTGCTGAAGTAATGCGCCTGTGCACGGCTGCGGCGTACCAGTTCGGTGAGGTAGCTGGCGTCGTGGCTGTTGTCGTCACTGTCGCTGATGATTTTGCCGGAAGGGGTGAGCAGGGCCAGGCTGCGCAGGTCAGGCAAGGATTGCTGGAGCTTGCGCAATAGCACCTGCTGTTCGTCGGCTGATTGCGGTTGTTCGACGATCGGTAGCAGATTGAGGGCGATTTGCGCGTTCAGCGCCATGTTCAGGCTGACCTGCGCGGCGAGGTCGGCGGTGTAATCGATGGTGTACTGACGCTGGTTTTTCTGGGTTTCGCGCAGTTGATCGAGCAGTTGCCAGAACAGCAACGCCAGCAATAAAAGCACGAGCGTCGCCAGCGCACCCTTTAATGTACCGCGCAGGGACGAGCCGGGCGCCGGTGGGGTGCTGCTCACAGAAGCTGGCGGAGTGACATTGGACAAGCTGTGATCCTGCGATTTGGCTGGACTGGCGCGACGTGCACTATAAGCCGGACGCCCAAAGGGCGGCTAGCATGCCTTGAGTCGTGGCGAAGTGCCAGCCCCGCGCGGCTGGACTGCCACCGGTCATTAAGGTAGCTTTGCCGGTTACGCGGGAGCGTTCCAGCTCCTAGACTCAGACTTTTTCAGCGCGCACGCATTGATAACCATCAAGTGAACGACGCGCATGGTCTGGCCGGGCTTCGCCTGCGCTGCAATCATTCATCTGTCACTGACCCAAGGTTCTCCATGGCTCAATACGTCTTCACCATGCATCGGCTGGGCAAAGTTGTTCCGCCGAAGCGGGAAATTCTCAAAAACATTTCGCTGTCGTTCTTCCCCGGCGCCAAGATCGGTGTACTCGGCCTTAACGGTTCGGGTAAGTCCACGCTGCTGAAAATCATGGCTGGCGTCGACACCGAGTTCGAGGGCGAAGCCCGTCCGATGCCGGACCTGAACATCGGTTATCTGCCGCAAGAGCCACAACTTGATCCGACCAAGACCGTGCGTGAAGTGGTCGAGGAAGCGGTCAGCGTGATCAAGGATGCGCAAGCGCGTCTGGACGAGGTCTACGCCGCTTACGCCGATCCGGATGCCGACTTCGACAAGCTGGCCGCCGAGCAAGCCAAACTCGAAGCGATCCTGCAGGCCAGCGATGGTCACAACCTTGAGCGTCAACTGGAAGTCGCCGCCGATGCGCTGCGTCTGCCGGCCTGGGACGCCAAAGTAGAACACCTGTCCGGTGGTGAAAAGCGTCGTGTGGCCCTGTGCCGTCTGCTGCTGTCCGCGCCGGACATGCTGCTGCTCGACGAACCGACCAACCACTTGGACGCCGACTCGGTGGCGTGGCTGGAGCACTTCCTCCACGACTTCCCGGGCACTGTGGTAGCGATCACGCACGACCGTTACTTCCTCGATAACGTCGCTGGCTGGATTCTCGAACTCGACCGCGGCGCGGGCATTCCATACGAAGGCAACTACTCCGGTTGGCTTGAAGCCAAGTCCGATCGTCTGGCCGCTGAATCCAAGCAGCAGTCGGCGCACGAAAAAGCCATGAAAGAAGAACTGGAGTGGGTGCGCAAAGGCGCGAAAGCCCGCCAGTCGAAATCCAAGGCGCGTCTGCAACGCTTCGAAGAAATGCAATCGCAGGAATTCCAGAAACGCAGCGAAACCAACGAGATCTACATCCCGGCCGGTCCGCGCCTGGGCGACAAGGTCATCGAATTCAAGAACGTCACCAAGGGCTACGGCGATCGCGTGCTGATCGACAACCTGTCGTTCTCGATGCCGAAAGGCGCCATTGTCGGCGTGATCGGCGGTAACGGTGCCGGTAAGTCGACCCTGTTCCGCATGCTGATGGGCAAGGAACAACCGGATTCGGGCAGCATCGAAGTCGGTGAAACCGTGCAACTGGCCTGCGTTGACCAGAGCCGTGATGACCTGGATGGCAGCAAGACTGTATTCCAGCAAATCTCCGACGGTTCCGACCAGATCCGCATCGGCAACTACGAGATCCCGTCGCGTACCTACGTCGGTCGTTTCAACTTCAAGGGCGGCGATCAGCAGAAGTTCGTCAAGGATCTGTCCGGTGGTGAGCGCGGTCGTCTGCACCTGGCGCTGACTCTGAAGGAGGGCGGCAACGTCCTGCTGCTCGACGAACCGTCCAACGACCTCGACGTGGAAACCCTGCGTTCCCTGGAAGAAGCCCTGCTGGACTTCCCGGGCGCTGCCATTGTGATCTCTCACGACCGGTGGTTCCTGGACCGTGTGGCGACGCACATCCTGGCGTACGAAGATGACTCGCAAGCGGTGTTCTTCGAAGGCAACTACACCGAGTACGAAGCGGATCGTAAAAAGCGTCTCGGCGAAGCGGCTGCTCAGCCACACCGGGTACGTCACAAGAAACTGGCCTGATATCGGGTTGGTTGCATGAAAAAACGGAGCCTTCGGGCTCCGTTTTTTTTGTGTTTTTCAGGTTTAACCGAGTCGAACCCTTCGCGAGCAAGCTCGCTCCCACAGGGGAACGCATTTCAAATGTGGGAGCGAGCTTGCTCGCGAAGGGGCTGTAACTGTTGGTGCATGACGTGAATCTAATCTCACCATTAGCGTGCAAAGCAGGTCAAAAAACCGGCCTGATTTATATCCTGTGCACCATTTAATTTCATAACTGCGACATTTTGCTCTGTTCCTGTGCGCATTTCGTTTGTTACAGTCCGGCCCAATCTCCTCCAACGACAATAAATTTGCCGAGACTTTTCCCATGATCGAATCCGTCGAATCCTTCCTCGCTCGCCTGAAAAAACGCGACCCGGATCAACCCGAATTCCACCAGGCCGTCGAAGAAGTCCTGCGCAGTTTGTGGCCGTTTCTCGAAGCCAATCCGCATTACCTGACCGCGGGGATTCTGGAGCGCATCTGCGAGCCGGAGCGCGCGGTGATGTTTCGCGTGTCGTGGGTCGACGATCAGGGCAAAGTCCGGGTCAATCGCGGGTTCCGCATCCAGATGAACAGCGCCATCGGCCCGTACAAGGGTGGCCTGCGTTTCCATCCGTCGGTGAACATGGGCGTGCTGAAATTCCTCGCCTTTGAACAGACCTTCAAAAACTCCCTGACCTCGCTGCCAATGGGCGGCGGCAAGGGCGGCTCCGACTTCGATCCGAAGGGCAAGAGCGACGCTGAAGTCATGCGTTTCTGCCAGGCGTTCATGAGCGAGTTGTACCGCCACATCGGCGCCGACGTTGACGTGCCGGCCGGTGACATCGGCGTCGGTGCGCGCGAGATCGGTTTCCTGTTTGGCCAGTACAAGCGCCTGAGCAACCAGTTCACCAGTGTGCTGACCGGCAAAGGCATGACCTACGGCGGCAGCCTGATTCGTCCGGAAGCCACCGGTTTCGGCTGCGTATATTTCGCTGAAGAAATGCTCAAGCGTCGCGGGCAGACCGTCGAAGGCAAGCGTGTGGCGATCTCCGGTTCCGGCAACGTCGCGCAATACGCGGCGCGCAAGGTGATGGACCTGGGCGGCAAGGTGATTTCCCTGTCCGACTCCGAAGGCACGTTGTATTGCGAAGCCGGGTTGAGTGAAGAGCAGTGGCTGGCGCTGCTGGAACTGAAAAACGTCAAACGTGGACGCATTAGCGAATTGGCCGCAGCGTTCGGCCTGGAATTCCGCGCCGGTCAGTTGCCCTGGTCGTTGCCGTGCGACATCGCGCTGCCGTGCGCTACACAGAACGAACTCGACGCCGAAGCCGCGCGCACACTGCTGCGCAATGGCTGCGTGTGCGTAGCTGAGGGCGCGAACATGCCGACCACGCTCGAGGCTGTGGATATCTTTATCGAGGCCGGGATTCTGTTTGCGCCGGGCAAAGCGTCCAACGCTGGCGGTGTGGCGGTGAGTGGTCTGGAGATGTCGCAGAACGCCATGCGCTTGCTGTGGACGGCAGGTGAGGTGGACAGCAAGCTGCACGCGATCATGCAGTCGATCCACCACGCTTGCGTGCATTACGGCGAAGAGAACGGGCGTATCAACTACGTCAAAGGCGCGAACATCGCCGGCTTCGTCAAAGTCGCCGACGCAATGCTCGCGCAGGGCGTGGTTTAAGCCGGTTCGATGCGGATCACTTCAATCACTTGATCGCCGGCGGGGCGCTGCCACAGCACCTCGTCATTGAGCTGCGCACCGAGCAGCGCCCGGCCCAGCGGTGAGCCCCAATTGATCAGGCCTTTGCTGGCATCGGCCTGATCCTCGCCGACCAGTTGTACCCGGCGTTCGGTATCGTGCTCGTCGGCGTAGGTCACCCAACTGCCGATCTGCACTTTGTCGGTGGAGGTCGCGGCAACCGCGACTTGTGCGCTGCTCAGGCGTTGATTGAAATACCGCAAATCCCTTTCCAGATCCGCCAGACGCTGCTTGTCAGCCTGCTCTCCTTTGGCCGATTGTTCGGCATGCAAGGTTTGCAGTTCGGCGACTTTCTCCTGCAGCTGCGCGAGCCCTTGAGCAGTGACGTAGTTGGGCTGCGTGCTGACCTGCCGTTCTACCGGCTGATCGGCTTGCGCGGCGGCGTTGTCTTCGTTGACGAATGCGCGACTCATGGTGTCCTCCTCGTATGAGGTTTGGGCCATGCTCGCAGGCATTTGGTTTCACTGGATGTCTGGAAACGACCTATTGCGAGCGATAGGCCCGCCCGGCGTCCTGATCTTTCTGTTGCTGCCAGGCGCGCTCGCGTTCGTCCCAATGTTCATTGCGATACTGTTCGCGATCCTTGTTTTCCAACATTGCCTGACACTGGCGGAAGCCGTCGGTCCAGCCTTCGGCGTATTGCTTGTCCTTCAGATAGCGCGGCACGTTCTTGCGAAACTCGCCGCTGATCGAACCCGCCGCCTGACGACCGCTGACACAACCGTCATCGAAGCCGTCGGCGAAGGCCGGTGGATAACCCTTGGCGATCAGATCTTCATGGGTGGTCTGGCAACCGCCCAGTAACAGCACAACACCCAGCAAACCCGCACACCGCCACATCGCACTCTCCCGCGCCGGTTCTCCGGCCTATGGGGAAAGTCTAGAAGCTGATTCATGAGGCGGCTGTCGAAGCGCCGTGAAAAATCCATTAACACCACAAATCCCCTGTGGGAGCGAGCTTGCTCGCGAAGGCTTCGTGTCAGGCAACTCTGATATCGACTGACCCACCGCTTTCGCGAGCAAGCTCGCTCCCACATTGGTTTTGTGCTGTGTTCGGGATCAGTAGTGATACCACTTCACTTCAAGCATGACTTCCGTTTCCGGGGTGGCGAGATGGCTGAACTCACGCTGCGCACTCAGACGTAAACCGAGGTTGCGCGACAACTCCCACTGCTGATTCAGGCTCAGGCTACGGCGCACTTCGCCATTGAAAAAGTAATCACCTTTGGCTTCGAGGCTGAGATTGCCCAGCGGGTTTTTCCACAGCACGCCGGTATTGAAACCGCCGGCCGGGGAGACGAATTCGGCGAAGTCATTGTTGTGCTCGACGCGCACGGTGCCGAGGGCAAATCCCAATACGTCATCACCCAACGCCCAAGTGCCGCCACCGCCACCATTCACGTGGCTGACCAGCGTCTCGTCATCGTGCTTGCCCGGTACGCGCTCAAGACCACCAGTGACTTGCCACGACAGCGGTTGCAACAGCTCATTACGTGGCGTCAGCGAACGAATGGTCGCCAGATCCAGCTGCTGGAACTGCCAGTGATTGCCTTCGTACTGACGCAGTTTCATCTGCAGGATCTCGATCTGCGCGCCGAGCGGGAAGCTCTCGGCGTTGTCGTTGAGATCGTGATACGCCATGCGCAAGCCGTACTCACCGAACGCACGGTCGCCACGGGTGCCGAGACCGGCCTGCCAGGTGCGCGATTCGTGGCCGTCTTCGGGCAAGCCCGGTTGTGGGATGTCCAGTTCGGGGGCGGGGTTCTTGTTGATCGCCCGCAGCAGTTCAAAGCTGCGCTGTGCCCGTTGTGGATCGCGTTCCTGGCCGTTGGCGCGGTAGCGCTCCAGACGATATGCCGCGTCGATGATCAACGCTTGACGGTCGCGGGGCAGGGCTTTGAACGCCGGATCCTGCAACTGCTGTTGATCGGCGCTGACGTTCAGCACCCATTGCTGTTCGTCACTGTTCAAAGGCTCGGCACGGCTGAGCAATTCGCGCTCGCGGGACGGGCGGTATTCGATACTTTCCACCAGCCCGGCTTCCTTCACCGCTTTGACGGTGTCGGTGGGAATTGCGGTCAACGGGAATTGTTCGGTCAGGCGCAGGCTCGGCCGCGCCACCTGCAGCAACTCAAGCAGACGATACGAGCAGTTTTCGTCGAAGAAGAAATAGTCGAACTGGATCTGCTTCAACTCCCACACATGCTCGACCATGCGCGCGGTTTCTTCCTGGGTCAGATTCAATCGGTATTCCCACAGATCGCGGTTTTCCAGGCTGCGGTATTCCGAGAGTTTTTCCTGATAGGGCACCAGCGCGAACAACCCGGGATAGCCGCCCATCAAACCTTTCCAGGCATACAGAATGCTGTTGTCCGAACCTTCGATGTAGGCACCGAAGTTGATCGCGTAACTGAGCAGCGAGGTCTTGTCGGCCTGCACATCGGCTTGATCGATGCGCAGCAGGGTGTGGCCGAACATCGATGACGGACTGTTCAAATAAGCCGCCGGGAAGATCATCACCGCGCTGTGCGGCGAGACGTCCTTGAACCACTTTTTGTATTCGGCGCATGCCGGTGTCGGCAGATCGCTGAGATTGAGTTGCGCCTTCAGCCAGCGAGTGCGCGCCGGATAAACACATTGCGCATGTTGCTCGCCAAGACTGGCCGGGGCGTACAGCGCTTGCACGGTGGCCGCCAGTTCGTGGTCGGGATGCTCATTGCCATCGGGCGCGAGAAAGAATTTCTTGTCGCTGACATAGCTGCGCCAGCCGCCAAGCTTGGCGGTTTCGTAGTGACCGAGGGAAATCCAGAAGCGGTCGTTGGCCAGTTGCTGCAAACGTTGAGGGTCGATGTGGGGCGCGGCGGACAGCGGGGCGCAGACACAGAGCGCCAGCCAGGCAAGGCGTTTGAGCATAGTCGGCAACTTGAACAGGAAAGAAATAAAGACCCAAGGAGGGCGGGCCGAAAAAACAAAACCCGCTTCCCGAAGGAAGCGGGCGAGGTCGAGCTTAAGCCTGAGTTGCGTACTTGGCCAGACGAGGATCCGATTTCAGTACGGCCAGGGTGTTGGTATGCACGTCTTCAGCGGTCACGTCAGCCTTGCTGAAGATCTGCTGGAAGTGCTCGTGAGTCACAGCCGCGAAGTGCGCACGGTCTTCCGGCGCCACGCCCAGTACCACGGCATAAGTCGTCAGCGCTTCGCCGTTGCCTTTGGCCATGTCTTCGGACAGCTCGTTCATCATGCCATTCATGGCAAACCAGGATTTGCCGCCGTAGGTCAGCGACGCGTTGGTCGAGCAACCGTTGGTGCCGGAAGTCATACCGAAGGTGGCGTTACCGGAAGTGCCGTTGGTGGTGGAAGCGAGGAAGTGCGCCGGGGTGCCACGCTGACCTTCGAACAGCATGTTGCCCCAACCGCAATCCGGGCCGCCTGGAGCTTGCGCCATTGCGTTGATGGATACAGCGGTGAAGAGAGTACCGAGAAGAATCCGTTTCATAGCTTTTTTCTCTTTGTGTGCATACCAATGGACAGGGTTCTGGCCCCCCAAGCTCTGTACGAGACAGATCCAAACGAAGCCAGTGGGCCGGTATTAGTTCCAGCCGCGCAGTTTGGAGTTTAGGCATGTTCCTGCGGTTCCGTGATTTTTTACAAAAGATTCGCTAATGACCCCGGTTTCAGGGGAGCTGCTGTGCAGAGGCGCGGTTGTCTATGCTTTGTCATGTGGCGCGCCTTGCCAGTGGGGCACAGGCAGCGCCAGAATGCCGCTATCTGCCCCGCCTGATTGTTAAGGAAGCCCGATGCCTGATCCTGTTGCTGCCAGCTTGCGTCTCGCGCCCGAAGCGCTGACCCGTCCGTTTTCCGCTGAACAGTTCAGCTTCACTACCACCAATGATCTGGAGCCCTTTCGCGGTGTGCTCGGCCAGGAACGCGCGGTCGAAGCCTTGCAGTTCGGTGTGGCCATGCCACGCCCCGGTTACAACGTATTCGTCATGGGCGAGCCCGGCACTGGTCGTTTCTCGTTCGTCAAACGCTACCTGAAGGCCGAAGGCAAGCGCCTGCAGACCCCGGCGGACTGGGTCTACGTCAATAACTTCGATGAGCCGCGCGAGCCGCGTGCGCTGGAACTGCCTTCGGGCACTGCCGGCGCGTTTATCGGTGACATCAACGGTTTGATCGACAACTTGCTGGCGACGTTTCCAGCGGTGTTCGAGCACCCGTCCTATCAGCAAAAGAAAAGTGCCATCGACCGTGCATTCAACCAGCGCTACGACAAAGCCCTCGACATCATCGAGCGCCTGGCCCTGGAAAAAGACGTTGCCCTGTATCGCGACAGCAGCAACATCGCCTTCACGCCGATGCTCGACGGCAAAGCACTGGACGAAGCGGAATTTGCCCAGTTGCCGGAAGCTGATCGTGAGCGTTTTCACGACGACATTTCCGGCCTCGAAGAGCGCCTGAACGAAGAACTCGCCAGTCTGCCGCAGTGGAAGCGTGAGTCGAACAATCAACTGCGCTCGCTCAACGAAGAAACCATCACCTTGGCCTTGCAGCCGCTACTGTCGCCGTTGTCGGAGAAGTACGCCGAGAACGCTGCGGTCTGCGGTTACCTGCAAGCCATGCAGGTCTATCTGCTGAAAACCGTGGTCGAGCAACTGGTCGACGACAGCAAGACCGACGCCGTCGCGCGCAAACTGCTGGAAGAACAATACGCACCGAGCCTGGTGGTCGGTCATCCGCTCAGCGGCGGTGCGCCAGTCGTTTTCGAGCCGCACCCGACGTACGAAAACCTCTTCGGTCGCATCGAATACACCACCGATCAGGGTGCGCTTTACACCACTTATCGCCAGTTGCGTCCGGGTGCCTTGCACCGCGCCAACGGCGGTTTCCTGATTCTTGAAGCGGAAAAAATGCTCAGCGAGCCGTTTGTGTGGGATGCGCTGAAACGCGCCCTGCAATCGCGCAAGCTGAAAATGGAATCGCCGCTGGGCGAGATGGGCCGTTTCGCCACCGTGACGCTCAACCCGCAGCACATTCCGTTGCAGGTCAAAGTCATCATCATCGGTGCGCGGTCGCTGTACTACACGCTGCAAGACCTCGATCCGGACTTCCAGGAGATGTTCCGCGTCCTCGTGGATTTCGACGAAGACATCCCGATGGTCGACGAGAGCCTGGAGCAATTTGCCCAGTTGTTGAAAACCCGGACTTCGGAAGAAGGCATGGCGCCGCTGACTGCCGATGCGGTAGCGCGCCTGGCGACTTACAGCGCACGTTTGGCCGAGCACCAAGGGCGTTTGTCGGCGCGTATTGGCGATCTGTTCCAACTGGTCAGCGAAGCGGATTTCATCCGTCACCTGGCCGGCGATGAAATGACCGATGCCGGACATATCGAACGCGCGTTGAAAGCTAAAGCTACGCGCACCGGACGTGTGTCGGCGCGGATTCTCGACGACATGCTCGCCGGGATCATCCTGATCGACACCGATGGCGCGGCGGTCGGCAAGTGCAACGGTCTGACCGTGCTCGAGGTCGGCGACTCGGCGTTCGGTGTACCGGCGCGGATTTCTGCCACGGTGTATCCGGGTGGCAGCGGCATTGTTGACATTGAGCGTGAGGTCAACCTCGGCCAGCCGATTCACTCCAAAGGTGTGATGATCCTTACCGGGTATCTGGGCAGCCGTTATGCCCAGGAATTCCCGCTGGCGATTTCCGCGAGCATCGCGCTGGAGCAGTCGTACGGTTACGTCGATGGCGACAGTGCGTCGCTGGGCGAGGCGTGCACGCTGATTTCGGCGCTGTCGAAAACCCCGCTCAAGCAGTGCTTTGCGATCACTGGTTCGATCAACCAGTTCGGCGAAGTGCAGGCGGTGGGCGGGGTCAACGAGAAGATCGAAGGCTTCTTCCGACTCTGCGAAGCGCGCGGGCTGACTGGCGAGCAGGGCGCAATCATTCCACAGGCCAACGTGGCCACGCTGATGCTTGATGAGAAAGTGTTGGCGGCGGTGCGTGCCGGGCAGTTCCACGTGTACGCGGTGCGTCAGGCCGACGAGGCGTTGAGTCTGTTGGTGGGCGAACCGGCCGGTGAACCGAATGCCGACGGCGAATTCCCGGAAGGCAGCATCAACGCACGGGTGGTCGAGCGCTTGCGCGACATCGCCGAGATGATCAGCGAAGAAGACCTCAAGGAAGCCGAGAAAGAGTTGGCCCAAGAAGCGCTGGCCGAAGCCAAACCGGCTTAACAGTCTTAAAGCGAACCCTGTGGGAGCGAGCTTGCTCGCGAAAGCGGCGTATCAGTCGACGAATCAGTTGCCTGACACCCCGTATTCGCGAGCAAGCTCGCTCCCACAGTTGTTTTTCCAGATTGATTTTTGTGGAGATCTTCGGGAGATATGCCACAACTCTGACGCCAATATTCACACAATGACCATTCGGCGCCTTCTGGTCTCATTCGGCTTGCGCAGCGGACTTTTCTTCTATTCTCAGCTCAAGGATATCGACAGTATCACTGGATCGAGCCAGTCCTCCCGTGAGGGCTGAATACCGGCTTCACCGAGGGTCGCCGCCATGTCGCGCAACCTCTGTCTCACCCGTCAATGCCTGGGTCTGGTGACCCGCATCGAATGTGCCATCAAGCCGTTGGCCGGCGATAACGGCATGTGGACGCTGCTCTTCGCCGCCGGCATGGCCGGTGAACAACCTTCCGCCATCAAGGCCCAAGGCCCGTTTCATGGGCCGGTCGCCGCCGAATCGATACTCGACACCATCGTTGAAAGCCTGACCTTGCACGGCTATGAACTGGCCGATGATCCGCAGATCTGGAGCCTGCACCTGCAAGCCCAGTTGCGGCAGATCAACGGTGGCCGTGGCCGCGCCCTTTAGGCGCTGCCGCAGGTTGCGATCTTTTGATCTGGCTCTTCAGTGGGCAGCCTCAGGCACCTGCGCCCGGTCGAGTTTGACCTCAAAGCCGTATTGCACAGTGGCGAGGTCGGTGCGCTGATAGGTTTCTACGTGCGTCGGGCGGCCATAAAAATAGTGCACGCCGAACAGCGCCGGGCCTTCTGCGCTCGCATCGTGGCTGACAGAAAGAATCTGCTTGAGGTAGTTGCCGCTGTCGTCTTTGACGAAGAAACGCCATTCGTTGGGCGGAAACAATTTCAGGTCCACCACCAGCAGGTTGTTCTTGATCTCCAGACCTTTGGGCAAGGACTTGGCGTCGTATGCCTGCTTGGCCACAGTCGCGAGAAACAGCGGCATTGAACCGACGGCGATCGCCGGGGTTTCCGGGAACAGGTTCAGGTCGTAAGTGATCGTCGCGCGCAGCGGATCGACCTGGTATGCCTCGGGCGGCAGTTCGATCGGTTCATCGAGTTTGCCACTGCGTTTTTCGGTAAAGAACGTGACAGGGCTGACCCCCGGGCTGAAGTCATCGCCCAGCAGTTCATCGTTGAACGTACGGCGATGGGAAAACTCGATGCGTGCAGCGCTCGGTTCTTCAACGTATTGATGAATGCGAATGCCTGCCTTCAGTTGCTCTTCGGTCAGGCTCGCACCCTTGAGCCAGTTGGCTGCCAGATCGTCGTAGACCGTCACTGGCAGATCCAGCGGTTGAATGGCCTTCTGCGTCGTGTGTTGATTGAACGTGCGAATCGGCAGATCCAGCGATTTGCGCGTCACCGTCGCCGAGGAGAAGTCGAGTACGCTGACTTCCAGAGTGTCGATCGGGCCATTGAAATAGACCTTGTTATAGCGACGCGGGTGCTTGTCCTCGAATGCCTGCTGCTCTTCGGTGAGTTGCTTTTCCAGCGCATCGCTCCAGCCCTTCTGCTGTTGCAGGTAGGCCAGTTGTTTTTCATAGAAGGCCACTTGCTCCGGACTCTCGTTGATCGAGCCGGCGCGTATCAGGTATTGCCCGGTCTTGTCGCGGGCCTGGACGATCAGCGGATTGAGCTGCGTCTCTGCGACTTCCGCAGCCAGTGGCAGATTGTTGCTGAATTCCACTTCGGCGTAGTTGTTCTCGAGCTTCAGCAGTTTGACGCTGAGGTTGTCGTTACTGCGGGTCTGGCCGACGTCTTTTTGCGTCAGGTCGAAGCTGTACAAGCGGCGCGGTGCGATGACTTCGATCTGGCCTTGCAGGCTGACCGGTTGCGGCAGGGACTTCTTGTCCACGTCCAGTCCGTCAATGAACGGGTAGGTCACGGTCAGGTCATCGGGGTTGGTGACGTTGGAGCTGGAGGGGCTGAGCTGAATGCCCGGATCGGTTTCCGACCATTCCGGCTGATAGGCGATCACGCGTTTGTTGCTCAACGTCACCGACTGCCATTCCACACCGTGTGGAAACAAGAAGCCGCCGGGAATGTTCAGGTTGAACGGGAACACCGGTTGCAGATCGGTGAGGTAATCGGAGCTGGCATCCTTGTGCAGCACGAACAGGCCGTTGATAAACGTATCGACCAGCGCCTGCGGGGCAGGATAGTGCTTGAGCACGGCGAGTGCGTCTTCACCGTATTCGGTGCGCGGCGGATTGTCGTTGAGCTTGAGTTGCGCGCGTTCGAGCAGCAGCAGTGAGCCGCCGAGTTCGGTGATGGCGTCCTTGAGCTTGGAGTCGGTGATGGCGTCCAGTGACTGTTCGAACTTTGCGGTTTTTTCTTCAAGGCTGGTGGCGTGTTTTTCGTCGCCGGGAGAGCAACCGCTGATCAACAGAGCAAGGCAAATTCCGGCCGTCGTTATCGGTAATCGCACATCCATTTCCACACGTCCTGTCTGCAGTCACTGGGCTGTCAATGGTTTCGACACTAGCAGAAAAAATCATCCACACGCGCAGGTGGCGGATTTTCGGGCAGTTTCTGGCTGTCACAGGGGGCTGGTATACTCGCCGCCATTTCCACCCCCTTGTGTGAGATTCAATGGAACGCTTTATCGAAAATGCAATGTACGCCTCGCGCTGGCTGCTGGCGCCAATCTATATCGGGCTCTCGCTCGGGTTGCTGGCGCTGGCACTGAAGTTTTTCCAGGAAGTGTTCCACATCCTGCCCAACGTTTTTTCGATGGCCGAGTCGGAACTGATTCTGGTGCTGCTGTCGCTGATCGACATGGCACTGGTCGGCGGCCTGCTGGTGATGGTGATGATTTCCGGCTACGAGAACTTCGTCTCTGAACTGAACATCGACGAAGGCAAGGAAAAGCTCAGCTGGCTCGGCACCATGGACTCTTCGTCGTTGAAGATGAAAGTGGCGGCTTCGATCGTGGCGATTTCATCGATCCACTTGCTGCGCATCTTCATGGACGCCAAGAACGTCGATCCCGAGCATTTGATGTGGTACGTGATCATCCACATGACCTTCGTCGTTTCGGCGTTCGCCATGGGTTACCTGGACAAAGTCACCAAGCACTGATCAACCGTTGATCGCTGCAAAAAAACACCGCCCGTCTGTTGCGAAACAGACGGGCGGTGTCGTTTGTGGCTTGTGCTTTGGTGCGCGCAAGCATATCCCTGTAGAGGTCCTGACTCGCCACTTTGTGAGGTGCGTTCATGAACCTGCAAGAGCTGAATGCGTTTGCCATCGCCAGGAAGGTCGATGAGTTGAACCTGATCTCCATGGAGGGCGGGATTTATCTGCTCGAAGCGCGGATGCACGGGGCGGCATATCCGTTGAGTGATCCCAAAGGCAAGATGCTGACCCTGCGATCAGTGGAGCATGCGCGGGATCTGCTGCATGCGTTTCCGGTGCTGCCCTTCAATCTTGTCCACACCTCGGTGCATGACGAAATGTGCGGCCTGGGCGGCAGTATCGATGAATGCCTGAAGGTGCCGCTCGCCTGGCGTTCAGCCCTGTAGGCCTTGCGCCCCATCGCCGGGCATCTGTGCTAGTCTGCTCGCCCTTTTGGTTCCGGGCGCGCCGGGACGCGCTGTGCTCGCACGGCAAGTCTTGTGGCCGTCCGCACAGCGGAGCAGTGTCATGTCCGAAGTAAATCTGTCCACCGACGAAACCCGCGTCAGCTACGGCATCGGCCGTCAACTGGGCGACCAGCTGCGCGACAACCCGCCACCGGGCGTTAGCCTGGACGCGATCCTGGCCGGTCTGACCGACGCTTTCGCCGGCAAGGAAAGCCGTGTTGGCCAGGAAGAAATGTCCGCCAGCTTCAAGGTTATCCGCGAAATCATGCAAGCCGAAGCCGCTGCCAAAGCTGAAGCCGCTGCTGGCGAAGGCCTGGCTTTCCTGGCTGAAAACGCCAAGCGTGACGGCATCACCACCCTGGCTTCCGGCCTGCAATTCGAAGTGCTGACTCAGGGCGAAGGCGCCAAGCCTACCCGTGAAGACCAGGTCCGTACTCACTACCACGGCACACTGATCGACGGCACTGTGTTCGACAGCTCCTACGAGCGTGGCCAGCCTGCAGAATTCCCGGTTGGCGGCGTGATCGCTGGCTGGACCGAAGCCCTGCAACTGATGAATGCCGGCAGCAAATGGCGTCTGTACGTGCCGAGCGAACTGGCTTACGGCGCTCAAGGCGTTGGCAGCATCCCGCCGCATAGCGTTCTGGTATTCGACGTCGAGCTGCTGGACGTTCTGTAAGACCTTTGTGGGAGCGAGCTTGCTCGCGAATGCAGGCGACTGGATCTAACTTGAGATTCGAGTTGAAGCCTTCGCGAGCAGGCTCTCTCCCACAGGTTTTGTATTACTGCTCATAGTTCTATCTTGTGATGCAGTTCACTGGTCGGGCGCAAGGCCCGGGCATAGCAGAACAGGAACAGATTGCGCACCAGCTCCTTGAGCACCAATGGTTCGCTGGAATTTAGGCTGCTGACGTCCAGATCCCCTTGATCCTGCAGTTCATGCAAGGCTTCTTCTTCAAGCACCGCACAGACTTCACCTGTCTCCCGATGGAGGATTCTGAGGTAAGGGTGTGGGCGATCCAGCCACGCGTCGATCAAATAAGTCATGGTTCTCATCTCCTTGAAGGGTTTCAATGAGAATAATTCTTATTCATCAAATAGCAAGCGTCTATTGGCGGATTCTGAAATTTTCCGGGTAAAGATTGCGTAAGGTCAAAACGGCTGGCGTTTGGCTATTGCGCGGTTTTGCTGGGGTAGAGCGGGGAGGGCGAAGCTCCATCCCACGCCTGGCGCGGGATGGATGACAACGGAATCAGACCTTTCTGACGAACTCGGATTTGAGTTTCATCGGGCCGATACCGTCGATCTTGCAGTCGATATCGTGGTCGCCATCGCACAGACGGATGTTCTTGACCTTGGTGCCGACCTTGACCACCAGCGAAGTGCCCTTGACCTTCAGATCCTTGATCACGGTGATGGTGTCGCCGTCCTGCAGGACGTTGCCGACCGAGTCTTTCTTCACGGCATCATCAGACGCCACTTCGGCTTCGCCGCTGGCGGACCACTCGTGGGCGCACTCCGGGCACACCAGTTGGGTACCGTCTTCGTAGGTGTATTCGGAATTGCATTTCGGGCAGGGTGGCAACGTGCTCACTAAGGCTCCTTGGGTATGGATCGCTAAAAGTCGCACATTGTATAGGGTTTTACGCGAGGGAGGGCATAGCGCAGAAACAACTGTGGGAGCGAGCCTGCTCGCGAAAGCGGTGTGTCAGTCAACATTGATGTCGATTGGCAGATTGCTTTCGCGAGCAGGCTCGCTCCCACAGTGGGCTGTATCAGTGCGTACGGGCGACCGCAAACTCGCTCAGTTCAACCAGCGCATCGCGGTATTCGCTGGCCGGCAGGGCATCGAGGCACTTGATCGCACGGGCCACGTAATCGCGGGCCAGTTGCGCGGTGTACTCAAGCGAACCGGAGGCTTCCACGGCAATGCGGATGCTTTCCAGGTCTTCGATCCCGCCTTTCTGGATCGCCTGACGCACCAGTGCAGCCTGTTCAGCCGTACCTTCACGCATGGTGTAGATCAGCGGCAGGGTCGGCTTGCCTTCGGCCAGATCGTCACCGACGTTCTTGCCCAGGGTTTCGGCGTCGCCCTTGTAGTCGAGCAGGTCGTCGACCAGTTGGAACGCCACGCCGAGGTGATCACCGAAGGTGCGCAGGGCTTCGCTCTGCTCAGCGGTAGCACCGGCCAATGCAGCGGCGCTGTGGGTCGAAGCTTCGAAGAGCATCGCGGTCTTGCCGCGGATGACTTCCATATAGGTTTCTTCAGTGGTGCTGGCGTCGCGCACCTTGGACAGTTGTAGTACTTCGCCTTCAGCGATGATGCGCGTGGCCTGGGACAGGATCTTCATCACCGGCATCGAGCCCAGTTCGACCATCATTTCGAACGAGCGCGAGTACAGGAAATCGCCGACCAGCACGCTCGGGGCGTTGCCCCACATGGCGTTGGCGGTAGAACGGCCACGGCGCATGCCGGACATGTCGACCACGTCGTCATGCAGCAGGGTGGCGGTGTGCAGGAATTCGATGGTGGCGGCCAAAAGGCGCATGTCGTCGCCTTCGCGACCCAGGGCCTTGCCACAGAGCAACACTAATAAAGGACGCAGACGTTTGCCGCCGGCCGAGGTAATGTAATCGCCGATTTTCGATACCAGCGGTACTCGGGAAGTCAGCTGCTTCTTGATGATGCCGTCGACGGCGCTAAAATCGTCCGCCACCGCGCGGTAGAAAGCTTGGGGTTGCATCAGCGAGAGTCGCTCCAGAAGGGTTGCGCGGCATGCTAGGACCCCCATCCAGACCTGTCAAGGCGCGATAGACGGCTACTTGCAAGCCTGCGGCACCTTGCGTACAATCGCGCACCCTGAACTTCCTGGGCAGCACCTGCCTTACGCAATTGCAACGGGCCTTCCAGCCTTATGCAGCCATGCCAGCCAATACCTCTTCTTATAAAGAGCTGGGTGAGCAGGATTATCGGAGAAATACCATGTCTTATGCAGTAATCGTTACTGGCGGCAAGCAGTACAAAGTCGCCCCGGGTGAATACCTGAAGATCGAAAAACTGGAAATCGCTACCGGCGAATCCGTTACCTTTGATCGCGTTCTGTTGGTTGCCAATGGCGACGACGTGAATATCGGCGCTCCAGTTGTTGCTGGCGCTACCGTTGTGGCTGAAGTGATCTCCCAAGGTCGTCACGATAAAGTCCGCATCATCAAGTTCCGTCGCCGTAAGCACCACATGAAGCGTATGGGCCACCGCCAGTGGTACACCGAGATCAAAATCACCGGTATTCAGGCTTAATTTCAGCCTAATTCCTCACTAGGAGAATTGACTCATGGCACACAAAAAAGCTGGTGGTAGTACCCGTAACGGTCGCGACTCAGAAGCCAAACGCCTTGGCGTTAAGATGTATGGCGGCCAGAAAATCATTCCGGGCAACATCATCGTGCGTCAGCGCGGCACCCAATTCCACGCTGGCTACGGCGTTGGCATGGGTAAGGATCACACCCTCTTCGCGAAAATCGAAGGCGTGATCAAGTTTGAAGTAAAAGGCGCGTTCAACCGCCGTTACGTGAGCGTTGTCGCAGCTTAATTGCGCGATCGCTGGAAAAGCCCTGTCTCGCGACGGGGCTTTTTCGTTTGTGGGGTGAGTCTCTTGCAAAACTGTTTGTATGGGCTGTCGGCGTGCGATGCAGGTCGTGTTTTGGGGTCGCTGCGCTCATTTTTGCAAGAGTCTTATGTCTTGATTGTTTTTCGGCTCGTCCGTACGGCGAGAGGCGTTGGTTATGAAGTTTGTTGATGAAGTATCGATTCGCGTAAAGGCTGGTGACGGCGGCAATGGCGCCATGAGTTTCCGTCGGGAAAAATTCATCGAAAACGGTGGCCCGAACGGCGGTGATGGCGGTGACGGCGGTTCCATCTACATGATGGCTGACGAAAACCTCAACACCCTGGTCGACTACCGTTACACCCGGCACTTCGATGCCGAGCGTGGCTCCAATGGCGGCAGCACCGACTGCACCGGCAAGAAGGGCGAAGACCTGATCCTGCGCGTGCCGGTCGGCACCACGGTGATCGACTCTGCTACTCAGGAAGTGATTGGCGACCTGACCAAGGCTGGCCAGAAACTGATGGTAGTGCAGGGTGGTTGGCACGGTCTGGGTAACACCCGTTTCAAATCCAGTACCAACCGGGCGCCGCGTCAGACCACACCGGGTAAGCCGGGTGAGCAGCGCGACCTGAAACTGGAAATGAAAGTACTGGCTGACGTCGGTCTGCTGGGCTTGCCGAACGCCGGTAAAAGTACCTTTATCCGTTCGGTCTCGGCCGCCAAGCCGAAAGTGGCTGACTATCCGTTCACCACGCTGGTGCCGAACCTGGGTGTGGTCAGCGTCGATCGCTGGAAGAGCTTCGTCATTGCCGATATTCCGGGTCTGATCGAAGGCGCTTCCGACGGTGCTGGCCTGGGCATTCGCTTCCTCAAGCACTTGGCGCGTACGCGTCTGTTGCTGCACCTCGTCGACATGGCGCCGCTGGATGATTCCAGCGCGCCGGATGCCGCTGAAGTGATCGTCAACGAACTGATCAAGTTCAGCCCGTCCCTGGCCGAGCGTGATCGCTGGCTGGTGCTGAACAAGTGCGACCAGATCCTTGAAGAAGAGCACGAAGAGCGCGTCAAGGAAATCGTTGATCGCCTCGAGTGGACCGGTCCGGTCTATGTGATCTCGGCGATCGCCAAGATCGGTACCGAGCGTCTGTGTCACGACATCATGCGTTACATGGAAGATCGTGCCGATCGCTTGGCCAATGACCCGGCTTACAAGGAAGAGCTGGCCGATCTCGATCAGCGCATCGAAGACGAAGCGCGCGCGCAACTGCAGGCGCTGGATGACAAGCGTGCCCTGCGTCGCAGCGGCGTGAAGTCGGTCCATGACATCGGCGACGATGATTGGGACGAAGAAGATGTGGATGACGAAGACGGTCCGGAAATCATTTACGTGCGTGACTGATTCGTTGCAGTAAACTTAAGCGCCGCTCAATCGAGCGGCGTTTTAGTATCTGGAAATCGCAAGTCACAAATAACGTCATGGGCGGCGCTGGGTCGCGTTGCCCTCAAGCTAAGGTTGAAGATGATGCGGAGCAAGGTGACAGGTGCGCAGCGTTGGGTCGTGAAGATCGGCAGCGCTTTGCTGACAGCTGATGGCAAAGGGCTGGATCGCGCGGCAATGAGTGTCTGGGTGGAGCAGATGGTGGCCTTGCATGAGGCTGGCGTCGAGTTGGTGCTGGTGTCCTCCGGGGCGGTAGCGGCCGGCATGAGTCGTTTGGGCTGGACCGCACGACCCAGTGCGATGCACGAGCTCCAGGCAGCCGCTGCGATTGGTCAGATGGGTCTGGTGCAGGCGTGGGAATCGAGTTTCGCCGAGCATGGCCGGCACACTGCGCAGATTCTCCTGACTCACGACGATTTGTCCGACCGCAAGCGCTACCTCAACGCCCGCAGCACTTTGCGCGCATTGGTCGACCTGAAAGTCATCCCGGTGATCAACGAAAACGACACCGTGGTCACCGACGAAATCCGCTTTGGCGACAACGACACCCTGGCGGCGCTGGTGGCTAACCTGGTCGAGGCGGATTTGCTGGTGATCCTGACCGACCGCGATGGCATGTTTGACGCCGATCCGCGCAATAATCCCGAGGCGCAGCTGATTTACGAAGCGCGCGCCGATGATCCGAGTCTCGATGCGGTAGCGGGTGGTACGGGCGGTGCGCTGGGGCGTGGCGGTATGCAGACCAAGTTGCGAGCGGCCCGACTGGCTGCGCGTTCCGGTGCGCACACCATCATTGTCGGTGGGCGTCTTGAGCGCGTGCTTGATCGCCTGAAGGCGGGTGAGCGCATCGGCACGTTGCTGTCGCCTGAGCGCGGCATGCTCGCGGCGCGCAAGCAATGGCTGGCCGGGCATCTGCAGACTCGTGGCACGTTGGTGTTGGATGAGGGGGCAGTGTCGGCGTTGTCCAAGGGCAATAAAAGTTTGCTGCCGGTAGGTGTGAAGTTGGTGCAGGGCAGTTTCCGTCGCGGCGAGATGGTCGTCTGCGTGGCGCCCGATGGTCGTGAGATTGCTCGTGGCCTGGCTAACTACAGTGCGCTGGAAGCACAAAAAATCATCGGTCAGTCGTCGGATGCGATTGTCGGTTTGCTCGGTTACATGGCGGAGCCTGAACTGGTTCACCGTGACAACCTGATTCTGGTCTAAGGAAAATTCGATGCGTTTAGCGAAAGGATTGTTGGGCTTGCTGATGGCGATGCCATTGCTGGCCTCGGCCGAGGAAATCGGTCAGGTGTCGACGGTGTTCAAGTTTGTCGGTCCGAACGACCGCATTGTGGTCGAGGCTTTCGATGATCCGAAAGTTGAGGGGGTGACCTGCTACCTGTCGCGCGCCAAGACGGGCGGTGTGAAGGGTGGTCTGGGTCTGGCTGAAGATCGCGCAGAAGCGTCGATCGCTTGCCGTCAGGTCGGCCCGATCAAGTTCAAAGGTGATCTGAAGGATGGCGATGAGGTGTTCAAGGAGCGCACTTCGCTGGTATTCAAGACCATGCAGGTGGTGCGATTCCTGGACAAGAAGCGCAATACGCTGGTGTATCTGGTCTACAGCGATCGCTTGATCGAAGGCAGTCCGCAGAATGCCGTGACCGCGATCCCGATCCTGCCGTGGGTACCCGTCCAGCAATAACACCGCAAAACCACTGTAGGAGTGAGCCTGCTCCGGGCGGCGTTCCGACGATAGCGGCTAGTCAGATATGTATTTGCTGACTGACACGCCGCCATCGTCGGAACGCCGCCCGGAGCAGGCTCACTCCTACATTTTTTTTTGCGCTGGATTTGCTAAATCACAGGCAATAAAAAACCGACCCTAAGGTCGGTTTTTTAATGACTACGTCGGATTAAGCAGCTTCTTTCAGCGCTTTGACGTGGCCATTCAGGCGGCTCTTATGGCGAGCCGCCTTGTTCTTGTGGATGATGCCTTTATCGGCCATACGGTCGATAACTGGCACAGCCAGAACGTATGCAGCTTGAGCTTTTTCAGCGTCTTTTGCGTCGATGGCTTTAACTACATTCTTGATGTAGGTGCGAACCATGGAACGCAGGCTGGCGTTGTGGCTGCGACGCTTCTCAGCCTGTTTTGCACGTTTTTTGGCGGAAGGTGAGTTGGCCACCGTCGAGCTCCTCGAAAGACTTTTTAGGAAATAGCAAACAAAATAGGCCGCGAATCATGCCGATGAGTTGAAGTCTTGTCAAGGGCACTTGAAACGTTCCGCTAAGTGGTAGGTATAAAGAGGCGGGATATTTATTTCCGGCGCTTGACCTGTAAACTCGCGAGCTTTGGCTCTGTGCTGCTGCGGCGCGGAGTATCGCACAAGTAGGCGCTTTGTTCGCCTGCTGTTTATCGACAGGCACAAATTCCCTCAATGAATCTGCTCAAATCGTTGGCCGCCGTCAGCTCTATCACGATGCTTTCCCGGATACTGGGCTTTGTTCGTGACACGCTGATTGCCCGTACATTCGGCGCCGGGATGGCGACGGATGCCTTCTTTATTGCCTTCAAACTGCCCAATCTGCTGCGGCGGATCTTCGCCGAGGGCGCTTTCTCGCAGGCATTCGTGCCGATTCTGGCCGAATACAAAAGCCAGCAGGGCGAAGAGGCGACGCGCACGTTCATTGCCTACGTATCGGGCTTGCTGACGTTGGTGCTGGCGGTTGTCACTGCGCTGGGCATGATCGCCGCGCCTTGGGTGATCTGGGCCACCGCGCCCGGTTTTACCGATACGCCGGAAAAATTCCAGCTCACCTCCGATCTGTTGCGGGTGACCTTCCCTTATATATTGCTGATATCCCTGTCATCGCTGGCCGGGGCGATCCTCAATACCTGGAACCGTTTCTCAGTGCCGGCCTTTGTGCCAACGTTGCTCAACGTCAGCATGATTGTGTTTTCGCTGTTCCTCACGCCGTACTTCGATCCGCCGGTCATGGCATTGGGTTGGGCGGTCTTGGTCGGCGGTCTGGCGCAGTTGCTCTATCAACTGCCGCACCTGAAAAAGATCGGCATGCTGGTGCTGCCGCGTCTGAATCTGCGTGATACCGGTGTCTGGCGCGTGATGAAGCAGATGCTGCCGGCGATTCTCGGTGTCTCGGTCAGCCAGATTTCGCTGATCATCAACACGATTTTCGCCTCATTTCTGGTCGCGGGTTCGGTGTCGTGGATGTATTACGCCGACCGCTTGATGGAATTGCCATCCGGTGTGCTTGGCGTGGCATTGGGGACAATTTTGCTGCCGACGCTGGCAAAAACCTACGCGAGCAAGGATCGCCACGAATATTCGCGGATTCTCGATTGGGGCCTGCGTCTGTGCTTTGTGCTGGTGCTGCCCTGTGCGCTGGCGCTGGGAATTCTCGCTGAGCCTCTGACTGTTTCGCTGTTCCAGTACGGTCAATTCAGTGGTTTCGACGCTGAAATGACTCAGCGCGCACTGATTGCCTATTCTGTCGGTCTGCTCGGGATTATCGTGATCAAGGTGCTGGCGCCGGGCTTCTATGCGCAGCAGAACATCCGTACCCCGGTGAAAATCGCAATATTCACTCTGGTGTGCACGCAGTTGTTCAACTTGATGTTGATCGGCCCGCTGGCTCATGCCGGTCTGGCCTTGGCGATCAGCGCCGGTGCCTGCCTGAATGCCGGGTTGCTGTTCTATCAACTGCGCAAGCAGCAGATGTATCAGCCGCAACCGGGTTGGGCCAAGTTCGCCTTCAAGCTTGTGGTCGCGGTGGCGGTGATGTCGGCGGTGTTACTGGTTGGCATGCATTTCATGCCGGCGTGGGACCAAGGGCACATGCTTGAGCGCTTCCTGCGTCTGGGCGCATTGGTCGCGGCGGGCGTGGTCGCCTATTTCGGTATGTTGCTGCTGCTTGGTTTCCGTTTGCGCGACTTCAATCGCAAGGCCTTGAGTTAAGGTTTTACCCTTTATAAACAGGCGCGGGCCGGCAGTTTTGTCGGCTCGTTCACTTTGCGTTACGGTGTTGCCTGTCGTCGACCGTCGGGTGTGGTTATAATCGACCACTTTATGAGCAAGAAGCGCGTTATGCAGCTGGTTCGAGGCCTCCACAACTTGCGCCCCCAGCATCGGGGCTGCGTCGCCACTATTGGCAACTTTGACGGTGTTCACCGTGGTCACCAGGCTATCCTGGCCCGACTGCGTGAGCGTGCGCTCGAGTTGGGCGTACCCAGCTGCGTGGTGATTTTCGAGCCGCAGCCACGGGAATTCTTTGCCCCCGAGACCGCGCCGGCGCGTCTGGCCCGCTTGCGCGACAAGCTGCAATTGCTGGCTGCCGAAGGCGTCGACCGGGTGTTGTGCCTGGCGTTCAACCAGCGCTTGAGCAAGCTCAGCGCCAGCGAGTTCGTCGACACCATCCTCGTTGATGGTCTCGGCGTGCAGCATCTGGAAGTCGGTGACGACTTCCGCTTCGGTTGCGACCGCCTCGGCGATTTCGACTTCCTGCTGCAGGCCGGGCAGATGCACGGTTTTACCGTCGAAGCCGCGCAAACCGTCGAGCTGGACGGCATTCGCGTCAGCAGTACGCAGGTGCGTAATGCATTGGCTGCCGCCGATTTTGCCCTGGCCGAACGTTTGCTCGGTCGCCCGTACCGCATTGCCGGTCGCGTGCTGCATGGCCAGAAACTGGCCCGGCAACTGGGTACGCCCACTGCCAACATTCAACTCAAACGTCGTCGCGTGCCGTTCACAGGTGTGTACCTGGTGAATGTCGATATCGACGGCAAGACCTGGCCCGGTGTCGCCAATATCGGCGTACGACCCACGGTACAAGGTGATGGCAAGGCCCACCTTGAAGTCCATCTTCTAGATTTTGCCGGCGATCTGTATGACCGGCGTTTGACGGTGGTTTTCCACCAAAAGCTGCGTGAAGAGCAGCGCTTCGCCTCCCTGGAGGCATTGAAAACGGCGATCAATGCGGATGTCGCCACCGCCCGTGCACTAGCCGCACCTAGCGCCCATCGCTAATGAAGAGCCTTAAATGACCGACTATAAAGCCACGCTTAACCTTCCGGACACCGCCTTCCCAATGAAGGCCGGCCTGCCACAGCGCGAACCGCAGATCCTGCAGCGCTGGGACAGTATTGGCCTGTACGGAAAGTTGCGCGAGATTGGCAAGGATCGTCCGAAGTTCGTTCTGCACGACGGTCCTCCGTATGCCAACGGCACGATCCACATCGGTCACGCACTGAACAAGATTCTCAAGGACATGATCATCCGCTCGAAGACCCTGTCGGGCTTCGACGCGCCGTACGTTCCGGGTTGGGACTGCCACGGCCTGCCGATCGAGCACAAGGTTGAAGTGACCCACGGCAAGAATCTGGGCG
The DNA here is from genome assembly GCF_002754355.1 of Pseudomonas sp. 29. Taxonomy (NCBI): domain Bacteria; kingdom Pseudomonadati; phylum Pseudomonadota; class Gammaproteobacteria; order Pseudomonadales; family Pseudomonadaceae; genus Pseudomonas; species Pseudomonas sp. 29. Next base: position 1,938,198 of record NZ_PEEY01000001.1, on the reverse strand, counting down.
CGGACAAGACCCGCGAACTGTGCCGTGCCTACGCCACCGAGCAGATCGAAGGGCAGAAGTCCGAATTCATCCGTCTCGGCGTGCTGGGCGATTGGGCCAACCCGTACAAGACCATGGATTTCAAGAACGAGGCTGGTGAAATTCGCGCCCTCGCTGAAATCGTCAAGGGCGGTTTCGTGTTCAAGGGCCTCAAGCCTGTGAACTGGTGCTTCGACTGCGGTTCGGCCCTGGCTGAAGCGGAAGTCGAGTACGAGACCAAAAAGTCCTCGACCATCGACGTCGCCTTCCCGATCGCTGACGAAGCCCAACTGGCTGCCGCGTTCGGTCTGCCGTCGCTGGGCAAACCTGCCTCGATCGTGATCTGGACCACCACCCCGTGGACCATCCCGGCCAACCAGGCGCTCAACGTTCACCCGGAATTCAACTACGCGTTGGTCGACATCGGCGACAAGCTGCTGGTACTGGCTGAAGAGCTGGTCGAAGCCTGCCTGACGCGCTATGGCGTCGAAGGCTCGGTCATCGCCACCACCACCGGTAAACAGCTGGAACTGATCAACTTCCGTCATCCGTTCTATGACCGTCTGTCGCCGGTGTATCTGGCTGACTACGTCGAACTGGGCGCTGGTACCGGCGTGGTTCACTCCGCTCCGGCCTACGGCGTGGATGACTTCGTGACCTGCAAGAAGTACGGCATGGTTAACGACGACATCCTTAATCCAGTGCAGAGCAACGGCGTGTACGTGCCGTCGCTGGAATTCTTCGGCGGCCAGTTCATCTGGAAGGCCAACCCGGCCATCGTCGACAAACTGACCGAAGTCGGTGCGCTGCTGCATACTACTGTCATCGAACACAGCTACATGCACTGCTGGCGCCACAAGACCCCGCTGATCTACCGCGCCACCGCGCAGTGGTTCATCGGCATGGACAAAGAGCCAACCAGCGGTGACACCCTGCGTGTGCGCTCGCTCAAAGCCATCGAAGACACCAAATTCGTTCCGGCCTGGGGCCAGGCGCGTCTGCACTCGATGATCGCCAACCGTCCGGACTGGTGCATCTCGCGTCAGCGCAACTGGGGCGTGCCGATCCCGTTCTTCCTCAACAAGGAAAGCGGCGAACTGCACCCACGCACCGTCGAGCTGATGGAAGAAGTGGCCAAGCGCGTTGAAGTCGAAGGTATCGAAGCCTGGTTCAAGATGGACGCTGCCGAGTTGCTCGGCGACGAAGCGCCGCTGTACGACAAGATCAGCGACACCCTCGACGTCTGGTTCGATTCGGGCACCACGCACTGGCACGTCCTGCGCGGTTCGCACCCGATGGGTCACGAGAGCGGCCCGCGTGCCGACCTGTACCTGGAAGGTTCCGACCAACACCGTGGCTGGTTCCACTCGTCGCTGCTGACCGGTTGCGCCATCGACAACCACGCGCCGTACCGCGAACTGCTGACCCACGGTTTCACCGTCGACGAAGCCGGCCGCAAGATGTCCAAGTCGCTGGGTAACGTGATCGCGCCGCAGAAAGTCAACGACACTCTGGGCGCCGACATCATGCGTCTGTGGGTTGCTTCGACTGACTACTCCGGTGAAATGGCGGTTTCCGATCAGATCCTGCAACGCAGTGCGGACGCTTATCGTCGTATCCGAAACACCGCGCGCTTCCTGCTTTCGAACCTGAGCGGTTTCAACCCGGCTACCGACATCCTGCCGGCTGAAGAAATGCTCGCGCTGGATCGTTGGGCGGTCGACCGCACCTTGCTGCTGCAACGTGAGCTGCAAGAGCACTACGGCGAATACCGTTTCTGGAACGTTTACTCGAAGATCCACAACTTCTGCGTGCAGGAGCTGGGCGGTTTCTACCTCGACATCATCAAGGACCGTCAGTACACCACTGGCGCCAACAGCAAGGCCCGCCGCTCGGCGCAAACCGCGCTGTTCCACATCTCCGAAGCGCTGGTGCGCTGGATCGCGCCGATCCTCGCCTTCACCGCCGACGAACTGTGGGAATACCTGCCGGGCGAGCGTAACGAATCGGTCATGCTCAACACCTGGTACGAAGGTCTGACCGAACTGCCGGCCGACGTTGAACTGGGCCGCGACTACTGGGAACGCGTGATGGCGGTCAAAGTAGCGGTCAACAAAGAAATGGAGATCCAGCGCGCAGCGAAAGCTGTCGGTGGCAACCTGCAAGCCGAAGTGACGCTGTACGCCGAAGACGCCCTGAGCGCCGATCTGGCCAAGCTGAGCAACGAACTGCGCTTTGTATTGATCACTTCGACAGCCAGCGTTGCGCCGTTCGTACAGGCTCCGGCCGATGCAGTAGTGACTGAAGTCAGCGGCCTGAAGCTGAAGATCGTCAAATCGGCCTTCCCGAAATGCGCCCGTTGCTGGCACTGCCGTGAAGACGTCGGTGTGAATCCGGAGCATCCGGAAATCTGCGGTCGTTGCGTCGACAACATCAGCGGCGCTGGCGAGGTTCGTCACTATGCCTAATGCCGTTGGCCGTTTTGGACGGTTGAGCTGGCTGTGGTTGAGTTTGCTGGTTCTGGTCATCGACCAGGCCAGCAAGTTCTACTTCGAAGGCAAGCTCGAAATGTTCCAGCAGATCGTGATCATTCCTGATTACTTCAGCTGGACCCTGGCTTACAACACCGGCGCGGCGTTCAGCTTCCTGGCGGACAGCTCCGGCTGGCAGCGCTGGTTGTTCGCCCTGATCGCGATTGTGGTCAGTGCGGTGCTGGTGGTCTGGCTCAAGCGCCTGGGCCGCAACGAAACCTGGCTGGCCGTCGCTTTGGCGCTGGTGCTGGGTGGCGCGCTGGGCAATCTGTATGACCGCATTGCCTTGGGCCATGTGATCGATTTCATTCTGGTGCACTGGCAGAACCGCTGGTACTTCCCGGCGTTCAACTTCGCCGACAGCGCCATCACTGTTGGTGCGGTGATGCTGGCACTGGATATGTTCAAAAGTAAAAAGACCGGAGAAGCCGTTCATGACTGAACAGGTATTGGCTGAGCAACGCATCGGCCAGAACACGGAAGTCACCTTGCACTTTGCATTGCGCCTGGAGAACGGCGACACCGTCGACAGTACGTTCGACAAAGCCCCGGCGACCTTCAAGGTCGGCGACGGCAACCTGCTGCCGGGTTTCGAAGCGGCGCTGTTCGGCTTCAAGGCCGGCGACAAGCGCACGCTGACCGTCGAGCCGGAAAACGCCTTCGGTCAGCCGAACCCGCAGAACGTACAGATCATTCCGCGTTCGCAGTTCGTCGATATGGAGTTGTCACCGGGTTTGCTGGTGATCTTCAATGACGCGGCCAATACTGAGCTGCCGGGTGTGGTGAAAGAGTTCGACGACACGCAAGTGACCATCGACTTCAACCACCCGCTGTCGGGCAAGACGCTGACCTTTGACGTGGAAATCATCAACGTTAAAGCGCTGTAACTGACTGTATAAGGTCAAATGTGGGAGCGAGCTTGCTCGCGAAACCGGTGTGTCAGCTAACAGAGATGTTGAAGGTGACGCCCCCTTCGCGAGTAAGCTCGCTCCTACAGTGGTTTTTCATTGTTTTCGCGCGCAAGACACGAGGCACAGCATGCAAATCAAACTCGCCAACCCCCGTGGCTTCTGCGCTGGCGTGGACCGGGCGATCGAAATCGTCAACCGCGCCCTGGAAGTCTTCGGGCCGCCGATCTACGTGCGTCACGAAGTAGTGCACAACAAGTTCGTCGTGGAAGACCTGCGCAGCCGCGGGGCGATCTTCGTCGAAGAGCTGGATCAGGTGCCGGACGACGTTATCGTGATCTTCAGTGCTCACGGCGTATCCCAGGCCGTACGCACCGAAGCCGCCGGCCGTGGCCTGAAAGTGTTCGACGCCACCTGCCCTCTGGTGACCAAGGTGCACATTGAGGTGGCTAAATACAGCCGCGATGGCCGTGAGTGCATTCTGATCGGCCACGCCGGACACCCGGAAGTCGAAGGCACCATGGGTCAGTACGACGGCAGCAATGGCGGCGCGATTTACCTCGTCGAAGACGAGAATGACGTCGCCGAGTTGCAGGTGCAGAACCCGGATAAACTGGCTTTCGTGACCCAGACCACGCTGTCGATGGACGACACCAGTCGCGTCATCGATGCATTGCGCACGCGCTTCCCGGCCATCGGCGGTCCGCGCAAGGACGACATCTGCTACGCCACGCAAAACCGTCAGGACGCGGTCAAGCAACTGGCCGACGAGTGCGACGTGGTGCTGGTAGTTGGCAGCCCGAACAGCTCCAACTCCAACCGTCTGCGTGAGCTTGCTGAGCGCATGGCCACACCGGCCTACCTGATTGACGGCGCGGAAGACCTGCAAAAGAGCTGGTTCGATGGCGTTGAGCGTATCGGCATCACCGCCGGTGCCTCCGCGCCGGAAGTACTGGTGCGTGGCGTGATTCAGCAACTGCAGGCTTGGGGTGCCACCGGTGCCGATGAGCTGGCCGGTCGCGAAGAGAACATCACGTTCTCGATGCCTAAAGAGCTGCGCGTGCGTTCGATCTGACACGCTGGTTTTTGTGGCACAGCGCCTGCTCAGTCTCTTGGCCGTTCAGGCGTACACGGCCGGTCGCCGCCAGTACTATCTGACGCTGGCTGACCGGCTCGCGAGCCGAGCAGACATGTAATGTCCCTGCCTGAAATGCCCGCCCGGGCATCAGCGGTTGCCCCAGACTGCTGAAACGTACGTAACGACTCACCGACCAATTGCCGACAATTGGCACCTGCGTGTCGCTCACACTTTCTTGTAGCAGTGGATTGTTGCTGTCTTTCTGCCCCTTGCCGCTGATATCCAGAATGATCCGCCAGCCCTGACTCCAGTCGCCGTTGATGCCATGAATCACCACGCTCTGATTGCGCGTGATGGCCAGTGTGCGGGCGTTGCGAAGGCCATCGAGCAGCGATTGCGCCGCTTGATCCCGATGGTTCGATTCTTTGAGCGCGGCAAACGCCGGACTGACCAGCAGCAGAACAATTGCGCCAATCGCCAGTCCCATAAGCAGTTCTATCAGGCTGAAACCCTGTTGCGGCATGAAAAATCCCTCCGTGGAGTGTGATGAACGGCGCGCTCCGTGCGCCGGGCAGGGCAAATCAACCGACGCGGGCCGGTTGAATGTTCTAGCGTGTAGAAGCAGGTATAGCCGACGGCAACGGAGGGCATCGATGGATCTTCGTACAAAAGGTTTCACGCTGATCGAGTTGTTGGTTGCGATCGCGATCTTCGTGATTCTGATCACCCTGGCGGTGCCGGCATTCACCCGTTCGGTTCAGGGCAGCAAGGCCGACACCGAAATGGGCGACCTGCAGCGGGCGATCAATTTCGCCAGGCTCGAGGCCATCGACCGTGGTACGACGCTGCGCTTGCGTCCAACCGCTGGTGGCAGCGTCTGGACCGGTGAGTTGTCGGTTTACGACAGTACTGGCACTTCGGCCAATGTGTTGCGGGTTGTTCCCGCGATGAGCAGTGGCGCAACTCTGACGCTACCCTCAGGAGTGACCGCACTGGATTTCAATAACCTCGGTGGTCTGGCAGCGCCGTCGACGGCGGTGACCATCAGTTACACGTTGGGAACGCAAAGCAGGACGCTGAACGTGTGTTTGAACGGACGAATTCAATTGGGTGGAACTTGCGGATGAGGGTAGGGAGTCAACACGCACAGCAGGGCATGACGCTGATCGAGGTGCTGGTCGCGTTGCTGATACTGACGGTCGGGTTGCTGGGCGCGGCGGCCGTGCAACTGAATGCGCTGAAGTACACCGACAGCTCACGGATGACCAGTCAGGCCAGTTTCATCGCCTACGACATGATGGACCGCATCCGCGCCAACTCCGGCGCTGACTACACTGTCACACCGCCGACCTCGGGCAATCTGAGCGTTGCCCGCGATCAAGACCTCTACGACTTCTCCACCAATATCAGCAATTTCGGCGGGCCGACGGCCACCGGTAGCATCAGCCTCAATCAGCGCGTTTACACCATCACCATCAACTGGAGCGATGCGCGGGCAGCCAACACCGCCAGCGCTCAACGCAGTTTTGTCCTGAGCAGTCGCGCCGCAGTCGATCCGGTGGCCACACCATGAGGCGCCATCAACGTGGTTTCGGCCTGATCGAATTGCTCATCGCCCTGGCACTGGGCCTCATCGTGGTGCTGGGTGTGGTGCAGATTTTCATCGCGGCGAAAAACACCTACGTCAGCCAGAACAGCGCCGCGGCGATGCAGGAAGACGCGCGTTTTGTGCTGAGCAAAATGATTCAGGAAATTCGCATGGTCGGGATGTTCGGATGTCTCGGCACGATTACGGACTCCAGTTCGGCGGGGGATTTCAATGCGTCGCAGATAGCGCCGATCAACTGGGATAACGCCAACCTGAAACTGACGCTGGTGACCGCCGATATTGGCAGCGGCGGCGGCACGCCGACCTGGACGGTGGTTTCCGATTGCCGCAACAGCGCCACGGCGTATACGGGGTTACGAGCGGCGGCGAGCGGGCAGATCGCCTTCCCGATCCGACGTCTGATCTACAGCTTCAGCAACAACCAGATTCTCATGGGCACCGGCAGCGGCACACCGACCCAGCAGGTGCTGGTGAACAACGTTAGTGCTTTCAACGTGACGTTTGGTCTGGCCAGTTCGGCGACGGATGTGGCGGCCTCGACATACAGCGCCAACCCCAGTGACCCGGCACGCATTCGCAGTGTGCGCCTGAGCCTGACCCTCACCGACCCCAACAGCCGGGTCGCCACGCAAACCTTCAACGTGGTTGCCGCTTTGCGCAACCGCTTGCCGTGAGGACCGTGGCGATGCGGATTTCTCTTCATGACCGGCAAGCACAACGTGGCATGGCGCTGCTGGTCAGTCTGGTGTTTTTGTTGTTGCTGACGTTGATAGGCCTGTCGTCGATGCAGAGTGCCAACCTGCAGGAAAAAATGGCCGGCAGCGTGAGTCTGCGTAATCAGTCGTTTCAAACGGCCGAGGCGGCGTTGCGGGTCGGGGAGAGTGCGGTTCAGCTTGATACCTACACCTTGGCGGTGTGCAGCGGCACGACGCAATGCGCACCGCCCGCGGAATCTTCGGTGGTCAGTGCGGCGGGGCTGAATTCAACTTCGGGTGTGACTTGGATCGCTTCCGGTAATGGTTTCTATGGTGTGCAGAATATTGGCACCACGCTCACGGCAGTGAACGTACCGAGTAACACTTCGGCGACGTTGTATCGGGTCACCGCCGTTGGTATTGCCGGCACTTCGCGCAGTGTGGTGGAGAGTGTCTATGCGAAGTATTGAGCGGTGTGGATCGCTGTTGCTAGGCCTGTTGCTGAGCTTGTATCTGGCGTCGCCGGCCTACGCATTTACGCCTTCCGATTCACCGCTGTTGAGTGCGGCGGCGGTACCACCCAACGTCATGCTGCTGATCGACGATTCGGGGAGTATGAACAGCATCATTTATGCGTCCGGATTCGATCCGACGGTTGATCGCACGCCGGCCCGGCAATGTAACGCGTTTCTCGGGTTATGCACCCCTCTGAACGCGCCAACGATCACAGGCGATCCTGTGTTTTTATCAAGCCTTCCGACCTCCGGGTGTTCGGGTGGCGCGTACGCGTTTTACAACAACAGTGTCGCGCCACTGTGTCTGAAACTGCCGGACCCTGTGGGTGGCGGCAACACGCGATATACAGGCGATTACATTTCCTACGTCGTCAGTCTGGCCATCAACAATGGCACGCGCGATTTCACCACAGGGGCGATTCCCAACGACTACCGAATCAACGTCGCGCGTAACGTGTCGACGGCGCTGGTCACCAGCAATCGCACTTTGCGTATTGGCCTGTCGACTTTCAACCCAGTCACCAACAACGACTCTGGTAATGGCGGTTATATCGCCCGCTCGATCAGCGACTTGGCGCCGGTGTCCGGGAGCGTCACGCAGGCGCAGGCAGACACCAACTACAACGCGCTGATCTCATCGATCAATGGTTTGAGTGCCGTGGCCAACACCCCGTTGGCAGAAACCTACTATGAAATCACCCGCTACATGCGCGGCATGGCGCCGTACTACAACAGCACGCCCGCGACCTACACCAGTCCGATCCAGTACCGCTGCCAGAAAAATTATGGCGTGGTGATAACCGATGGCTTGCCGACCTTCGACCGAACCTTTCCGAGTAACGACCCATTGGGCGGCAGTCGGTTACCGAACTGGGACGGTGTCAGCAATGACGGCAACAACCTCTTTGGCGACAAAGAAGGGGATACGTTGTATCTGGATGACATCGCCAAGTTCGCCTTCGATATCGACATGCGCTCGACCGGTACCGACGCGGCGGGCAAGAGTTGGAACGCGGTGGATTTTCCCAAGCAGAATATGAACACCTATACCGTGGGCTTCACCGCCGACAATGACATGCTGTCGGACGCGGCCAGTTACGGGCAGGGCAGGTATTACCAGGCGACTGACAGCACCGGGCTCAACGCCGCGTTGTCGTCGGCCCTGAGTGATATCACCTCCAAGGCCGGTTCCGGCGGTAGTGGTGTCACCAGCGGCACCACACTGGCGAGCGGCACCAGTTACTTTCAGACCAGTTACGACCCCAAGGATTGGCGCGGTACGATCAAGTCCTTCGGCTTCAATGCATCCGGAGCGGTGAATACCTCTGCGGTGCTCTGGACCACTGACACCACTATCGTACCGAGTGCGACCGCACCGACCTATCAGTCGTGGAACACTACAAGCAACGCCGCCGTTGCCCTGGCCTACGGTAATTTCTCCGCGCCCCAGCAAACGACACTCAGCCAAGGCCTGCCCACCGGCATCTCCGGCAGTGATCTGCTGGAGTGGAGCAAAGGCACCAACAAGACCGGGCTCAAAGTGCGTAGCGTGTTGCTCGGCGACATCATCAACTCGCCGTTGGTGCTGGCCTCACCGACGGACAAGACAGCCTCCGATCTGTCGGGCGACACCACGTACACCGCTTACCTGACCACCAAAGCGGCAAACATGAATGCCAGTCTGGTGGTGAACGCCAACGACGGTTTCGTCAACGTCATCAACTCGGCCAACGGCACTCGACGTTACGCCTACATGCCGTCCAGCGTATTGCCGTCGCTGCGGCTGATTGCCGATCCGAACTACATCAACGGTGTCAGCCACAAGTTTCTGGTCGACGGCCAGGTCGGCGTGTATGACGCCCAGCTCAATAGCGCATGGAAAACCCTGGCCATCGGCGGAACCGGTGCCGGAGGCAAGACGTTCTACGCGCTGCAACTGTTCGACGCTTCGGCGGGTAACGTTTTGCGTGCGTTGTGGGAGGTCAGTGCGCCGGCGACTGCAAGCACCGCCAACGCTTTCAATGATCTGGGTTATGCCTACGCACGCCCGGAAGTGGCACGCTTGGCCGATGGTCGCTGGGCGGCTTTCATTGCCAATGGCTACGGCAGCAACTCCGGCGTGGCAGCGTTGTATGTGCTGGACGTACGTGATGGTTCGCTGATCAAGAAAATCGTCATCGACAGCACGGAAACCACCAATGGCTTGTCGTCGGTAAAACTCAAGGTCAATTCTTCGAACGTGGTGCAGGCCGCTTATGGCGGCGACTTGAAAGGGCGTCTGTGGAAATTCGATCTGAGCGCGACATCGACGGATAGCTGGGGCGTGGCATTTTCCGGCAAGCCGCTGTTCACGACGGCGGGTGGGGCGACTCAACCGATCACCGCGCAACCGCTGCTGGCGGACAACGCGCTTGGCGGCAAACAGATTTTCGTCGGTACCGGTAAATTCAACGAGACGGCTGACAAGACCAACAAGGATTTGCAGGCGTTCTATTCGGTGTGGGATGCCGATGGCGGTTCCGGGCAGCTCACCGTCAGCAGTTTGCAGGCGCAGGCGGTTACTGGCGTGTTCTCCGGCAGTAGCGGGCAGTTTGTGACAACGACGCAGAACGACACGACCTATCCAGGAGAGAAGGGCTGGTACTTGCCCTTGGTGTATAACAACGCGCTGATCGGTGAGCGCGTGATCAATCAGGCCAGTCTGGTGCTTGGGCGAATCGTCTTCACCACCGCCAGCGTCGATACCACCGATCCCTGTTCCAGTTTCGGAACCGGCAAAGTGGCCGAGCTCGATGCGTTCAGCGGTAAGATGCTCAGCTATGCGGTGTTCGATACCAACGGGGATGGAGTGGTTGACAGCAGCGACACGATTTCCAGTGGTGTGATATTTACCGGTGGCATTCCGACCCTGAACGCCATCGTCAACGGCGCAACACGCAAAATTTTTAACGATTCCAGCGGTAACATCACTACCTTGGTGGAAAAGGGCGGCGGTGGCAGCCGTCGTATCATGTGGCGACAAATACAGTAAGTGAGAGTTTGAGGCATGCGCAGATTCAACCGAGGTTTCACCCTGATCGAAATCATGATCGTGATTGCGATCATCGGGATCGTCATCACCATCGCCGCACCGAGCTATACCGAGTACCTGAAAAAGGGCCGTCGCGCAGAAGTGGTGTCTTTGCTCTCCGAACAGGCGCAGACCCTCGAGCGCTTCTACACCCGAAACAATACCTACACCAATGTCACCGGACTCAGCACGGGCAATGATTTCTACACCATCACCCCGACCATCGCTGACCAGACCTTCCTGCTGACCGCTACCCGCAAAACGGGTACGTCCATGGCCACCGACAAGTGCGGGGATTTCACCCTGACCAACACCGGTGTCCGCAGTATGAACAACGCGACCACCGGGCTGACCACCAAGGATTGCTGGGGCCGCTGAGGCGCTTTCTTTCGGGTGCCTTTTGCGCCCACTGTCTTTTTTACGGTTGGATCAAACATGACCAGGCAACAGCAAGTGGTGATTGTCGGTGGCGGGGTGATTGGCCTGCTGACCGCCTACAACCTCGCCTCCGAAGTAAGCAGCGTGGTGCTGCTCGATCGCTCGAACCTCGGCCAGGAATCGTCCTGGGCGGGCGGCGGTATCGTTTCGCCGTTGTATCCGTGGCGCTATAGCCCGGCGGTTACCGCACTGGCGCACTGGTCGCAGGACTTTTATCCACAGCTCGGCGAGCGTTTGTTTGCCGACACTGGCGTTGATCCTGAAGTGCACACCACCGGCCTGTACTGGCTGGATCTGGACGATGAAGCCGAAGCACTGGCTTGGGCCGAGCGGGAAAACCGTCCGCTGCGGGCTGTGGATATCTCGGCGGCACATGATGCGGTGCCGGTGCTCGGTGGCGGGTTCGCGCGGGCGATCTACATGGCTGATGTCGCCAACGTGCGCAATCCGCGTCTGGTGAAGTCGCTGAAAGCGGCGTTGCAGGCACTGCCGAACGTGACGATTCACGAACAGTGCGAGGTCAGCGGATTCGTCCGTGAGGGCGCGCAGGTCGTCGGCGTCGAAACCTCCAACGGCGTGATCAAAGGTGATCAGGTCGTGCTGACGGCCGGTGCGTGGAGCGGTGATTTGCTCAAGACGCTGGACCTGACGCTGCCGGTCGAACCGGTCAAAGGGCAGATGATTCTCTACAAGTGCGCGGCGGATTTTCTGCCGAGCATGGTCTTGGCCAAGGGCCGTTATGCGATCCCGCGTCGCGACGGCCACATTCTGATTGGCAGCACGCTGGAGCACGAAGGCTACGACAAGACGCCGACCGATGTGGCGCTGGAAAGTCTCAAGGCTTCGGCAGTGGAGTTATTGCCAGCGTTGGCCGATGCCGAAGTGATCGGGCACTGGGCAGGGCTGCGTCCGGGCTCGCCGGAGGGCATTCCCTACATTGGCCGGGTGCCGGGGTTTGACGGGTTGTGGTTGAACTGCGGGCATTACCGCAATGGACTGGTGCTGGCGCCGGCGTCGTGTCAGTTGTTTGCCGATGTGATGCTGGGAAGGACGCCGATTATTGATCCGGCGCCGTATGCGCCCGAGGGCCGGATCTAGTCTGATATTTCTTCAGCGATCGGATGGCCGTCATCGCGAGCAGGCTCACTCCTACAATGGATCTCCGGTTAACTCACATTTTGTGAACACCCTAGATCCCTGTAGGAGCGAGCCTGCTCGCGAAGGGGCCCTCAATCCAGGCCCAGTTTCTTCAGCCGATAGCGCATCGAACGAAACGAAAGACTCAACCGCTGCGCCGCCGCCGTGCGATTCCAGCGTGTTTCTTCCAGCGCCTGCAAGATCAGCTTCCTCTCGACGTTCTCCAGATAATCTTCCAGATTGTCGATCTGCGTCAGATCGGCAATCCCGCCGTCCGCCGCGCAGTTGCCTTCGCTCAGACGTAAATCTTCAGCCTCGATCGTGCGGTTTTCACACAAGGTGTGTGCCCGCTCAAGCACGTTTTCCAACTCCCGCACATTCCCCGGAAACCGGTAATTCTTCAGCGCTGCCAACGCCTGTGGATGCAAGCGTGCTGCCGGCTGGCCGGTGTCCTTGGCCAAACGCTTGAGCATACTGGCCGCCAGCACTTCAATATCATCACGTCTTTCGCGCAGGGACGGCACGCGCAGTTCGATCACGTTCAAGCGGTAATAAAGGTCCTGACGAAAGCGTTCGGCCGCGACCTCTGCATCGAGATCCTTGTGCGTGGCGCAGAGAATCCGCACATCGACCACGCTTTCCTGCTGGCCGCCGACACTGCGCACGGCTTTTTCCTGGATCGCCCGCAGCAGTTTTACCTGCATCGACAGCGGCAAGTCCGCCACCTCATCAAGAAACAACGTGCCGCCATGGGCGGCTTGAAACAGTCCGGGTTTGTCCTCGACGGCGCCGGTAAAACTGCCTTTGCGATGGCCAAAAAACTCGCTTTCCATCAGCTCTGACGGAATCGCCCCGCAGTTCACCGGCACGAACGGCTGGCCGGCGCGCGGCCCTTGTTCATGGATCAGCCGCGCAACCAGTTCCTTGCCACTGCCCGATTCGCCACTGATGTACACCGGCGCCTGACTGCGAGCGAGTTTGTCGATTTGCTTGCGCAGAATGCGCATCGGTGGCGAATCGCCGAGCAAGCGCCGATCGATGGAGGTAAAGCTGCCTCCCGCCGCCGGCATGCGCAGGGCTGTACCGACCAGTTCGCGCAAACGAGTGAGGTCCACCGGTTTGGTGAGAAAGTCGAAAGCACCTGCTTTCAAAGCGTTGATGGCCGTTTCCAGGCTGCCATAGGCGGTGATCATCGCCACCGGCAGTTGTGGATAGCGTTGCTGAATGTGCTGCACCAGCTCCAGCCCCGTACCGTCGGGCAGGCGCATGTCGGTCAGGCACAGATCGAAACTCTCGCGGTTCAGCAGCGCCTGGGCTTCAGCCAGATTGCGTGCGCTGTAGGTGTCGAGCTTCATCCGTCCCAGGGTGATTTCCAGGAGTTCGCGGATATCCGGTTCGTCGTCGACGATGAGGATTTTTTGCCGTGGGCTCGTATTCAACTTTGTTTCCGTCCGTGAGCAAAGGTGATGCGAAAGCAGCCGCCGCCTTGGCGTGATTGAAAGTCTAGGCGCGCTTGGTTGCTTTCGCACAGCTCACGGGACAGATAAAGCCCAAGGCCGGTGCCCTGGCTGCTGGTGGTGAAGAACGGTTCGAACAGATGCGTCTGTTGATCGAGCGGGACGCCGGGGCCGTTGTCCTGCACTTCGAGGACCGCCAACTGGCTGTCGGGATCACTGAACAACGACAGCCAGACTTCGGCCTGATCATGCAGCAGGGCGCTGTGGCGCCAGCCGTTGCGTAACAGATTGTCGAGAATTTGCGTGAGCTGGTTCGGGTCCATCAGCGTGGTGAAGTCTCCCGAATTGATCCGCAGGTGAATCTGCTGGCGTTCGCTGGCCTGTTCACGACTCTCGACAACGAAGTTTTCCAGCCATGGCTTGAGATCCAGGCGTTGCGGCGCGCTTTGCTGGCGGCGGGACAGTTGCAAGACGTTTTCGATGACTCGGTTCATGCGCTGGGAGTGGTCTTGAATGATCTGCGTCAGACGCCGATCCGCGCTATCGAGTTCCTCGGACTCAGCCAATAGCTGCGCGGCGTGACTGATGGCGCCCAACGGATTGCGAATCTCGTGGGCGATGCCGGCGGTCAAGCGCCCGAGTGCGGCGAGCTTAAGTTGCTGGGCTTGCTGGGCGATTTGCGCGAGGTCTTCGAGAAATACCAGGGTTTGTTGGTGGGGGCTTTGTTCGAGGGCAATGAAGCTCGGTTGCAGTTCCAGGCCGTTGCCGGGGATTTTCAGGCTCTGCGGGCGCAAGGTCGGGTTGTTCAGCCACAGTTGCAGGCGATCGACCAGCGCCGTGGAATAGTCATCGATCAAATGCCCCTGAAGGTGCGACTGCGCGAGCAGGGTTTGCGCGCTGTGATTGGCCAGTTGCACTCGCCGCGCCTCGTCGAGCACCAGAATGCCGGTGCGCATGCGTTGCAGGATCAGCGCGTTGAGGGCTTCGAGGCTGACCACTTCACTGGCACGTTGCTCGGCAAGGGTTTCGCTGACTTCGAGGCGGCGGATCAGTCCCTGCACCAGCAACGACGCGGCAAAGCACAGCGCACCGAGGGTGCCGGCCTGCAAGTATTCATTGGCGCTAAGGGGATGGTTGAAGCCGAGCAGGAAGCTCGAGCCGACGATGCCCAGCGCACCGATGGCGGCGATCAATAGCCCGATGCGCCGCCGTAGCAGGGTGTTGCTGATCGCCACCGAGACAATCAGCAAATTGCCCAGCGCACTACCGACGCCGCCCGCAGCAAAGAACAAACCGCATAAAAGCAGGACATCGACGAGGGCCAGACTGAACAGCTGCGCTGGCCGTCGGGTGTTCTCAAGGAACACCACCAACAGAATGTTGAGGATCAGATACAGCCAACTGCCAGCGCGCAGCAATTCGTCGTTGGCCGACGTCAGCAGGCGGTTGTCCATGTTGCTGGAGATCAGCAGCACCAGCGTGATGCCGATACTCAAGCGGTAGAGATGATAAAGGCGCAGCAGGCGCTGCGCCTGTTTGCTGTCGGCGTGGGTGGCCTCAGCGATCACGGGTACCCGGGCCTTGCTCAAGGTGAGCCTGGCTGCAATACCACTGTTGTTGCACGCTCAGCGCGCGGTCGCGCGGCAGATGCACGCCGCAATGGGCGCAACGCACCATCGGTGGGGCGTCCTGTTCGCGAGGGGCACGGTTGGATTGATTGGACGCGGCAGGCGCCTTGAATTTACGCCACAACCATATCGCGGCAAAAATCACGACGATCCAGAACAATAAACGAAGCATGATGAGCGGCTTTCCGACTGATGATCCGGCAGTTTAGCCAAGCTCCCGACAAGCGCACAGCCTATTAACGCGCGGCAATAAAAAAGGGAGATCCGCAGATCTCCCTTTTCGGTGCAAACGGTGTGATCAGTCGAACACGCCGAAAGTCATGTAGCTGAACCACGAGCGGTCGGTGTTGCTCGACTCAGGCTCTGGCTCTTCGATCACGTCGCCGTTTTCGTCTTTAGGCTTGAGCTCGTTCGGAATCGCGTCTTTCGCGTCCTGGAACTGCTTCTGCACGTCCTGGTTGGCGCGGGTTTCTCCCGGCGGCAGCGGTGGACGCGACTCGATCAGACCCAAAGTCGCCTTGCTCAGGAACGAACGGTTGTCGGCTTCGGCAACCCGTGGCACGAACTGGCCGTCTTGCAGGCTCGGGTGGTTCGGGTAGTTGAGCTTCAGGGTTTCCAGACTGGTGGCTGCCAGGTCGTCCAGGTGCAGACGCTGGTAGGCTTCAGTCATCACCGCCAGGCCGTCGCCGACCGATGGGGTTTCCTGGAAGTTTTCCACTACATAGCGACCACGGTTGGCAGCGGCTACGTAAGCCTGACGGGTCAGGTAGTAGTCAGCCACGTGGATTTCGTAGGCGGCCAGCAGGTTGCGCAGATAAATCATGCGCTGCTTGGCGTCCGGCGCGTAGCGGCTGTTCGGGTAGCGGCTGGTCAGCTGGGCGAACTCGTTGTACGAGTCGCGCGCGGCGCCCGGGTCACGCTTGGTCATGTCCAGCGGCAGGAAGCGCGCCAGCAGGCCGACGTCCTGGTCGAAAGACGTCAGACCTTTCAAGTAGTACGCGTAATCCACGTTCGGATGCTGCGGGTGCAAACGAATGAAACGCTCGGCGGCAGACTTTGCAGCTTCCGGCTCGGCGTTCTTATAGTTGGCGTAGATCAGCTCCAGCTGTGCCTGATCGGCGTAGCGACCGAACGGATAACGCGACTCCAGAGCCTTCAGCTTGGCTGTGGCGCTGGTGTAGCTGTTGTTGTCCAGGTCAGTCTGAGCCTGCTGATACAGCTCGGCTTCGCTGAGGTTTTCGTCTACGACTTCCTTCGATGAGCAAGCAGCGGTCAATGCGAGGATGGCGATCAGCAGCAGGTGTTTCACTTGCATGGCGGCTTGCGTCCCTATGACGGCCGCTGTCTTGGGCGGGGCCGTCCTGTTATGATGAGCGCCCCGTTGAAAAGCCTCGGGGCAAAAGACGCCGTATTTAACCACAAGCGCGCAGCCGAAACCAAAAGCTGTGCCGACGCACAGTCAGAGCATGTCCGATAAAATTGAACTTCGCGCAGAGGTGTCGTCCGAATTGGGCGGCCAACGCCTCGATCAAGTCGCTGCCCAACTCTTCGCTGAGCACTCTCGCTCGCGCCTTTCCGCCTGGATCAAAGAAGGTCGCCTGACTGTGGACGGGGCGGTCATCCGCCCTCGCGACATCGTGCACGGCGGTGCCATCCTTGAGCTGACTGCCGAGCAGGAAGCCCAGGGCGAATGGATCGCCCAGGACATCGAACTCGACATCGTCTATGAAGACGACGACATTCTGGTGATCAACAAGCCTGCGGGCCTGGTGGTGCACCCGGCTGCCGGTCACGCCGATGGCACCTTGCTCAACGCCTTGCTGCACCACGTGCCGGACATCATCAATGTCCCGCGCGCCGGTATCGTGCATCGTCTGGACAAGGACACCACCGGTCTGATGGTGGTGGCCAAGACCATTCAGGCGCAGACCAAGCTGGTGACGCAACTGCAGAGTCGCAGCGTCAGCCGCATCTACGAGTGCATCGTGATCGGTGTGGTCACTGCCGGGGGCAAGATCAACGCCCCGATCGGTCGCCACGGCCAGCAGCGCCAGCGCATGGCGGTGATGGAAGGCGGCAAGCCTGCCGTCAGCCACTATCGCGTGCTGGAGCGCTTCCGCTCGCACACCCACGTACGGGTGAAGCTGGAAACCGGTCGTACTCACCAGATTCGCGTACACATGTCGCACATCAACTTCCCGTTGGTCGGCGATCCTGCGTATGGCGGCCGTTTCCGCATTCCGCCAGCCGCGAACCCGACGATGGTTGAATCCCTCAAGCATTTCCCGCGTCAGGCCCTGCACGCGCGCTTCCTTGAGCTGGATCATCCGACGACCGGTGAGCGCATGAGCTGGGAGTCACCGCTGCCGGAAGATTTCGTCTGGCTGCTGACCTTGCTCAAGCAGGATCGCGAGGCCTTCATCGGATGAACTGGCTGACGCCGGACTGGCCTGCGCCGGCCAGCGTCAAAGCCTGCGTCACCACCCGCGAGGGTGGTGTCAGCGAGGCGCCGTTCGACAGCCTCAATCTGGGCGATCATGTTGATGATCGTCCTGAGGCCGTTGCCGAGAACCGTCGACGCCTGACCGATCACTTCTCTATACAGCCTGCCTGGTTGCAGCAAGTGCACGGAATTGCCGTGGCGCATGCGGATCCGGGCATTGTTGCGACCGCAGACGCCAGCTGGACAGCAACGCCGGGCATCGCCTGCGCGGCGATGACGGCGGACTGTCTGCCGGCATTGTTCTGCGATCGCGCCGGCACCCGTGTCGCGGCGGCTCACGCCGGTTGGCGCGGTCTGGCGGCGGGCGTGCTTGAAGCAACTCTCGACAGCCTCGATGTTCCGGCTGAAGAGGTGCTGGTCTGGCTCGGTCCTGCTATTGGCCCGAAAGCCTTTGAAGTTGGCCCGGAAGTGCGGGAAGTCTTCATCAATCAATTGCCGGAAGCGGCACAAGCCTTCGTGCCGAGCGACAATGCCGGCAAATTCATGGCTGACATCTATTTGCTGGCGCGCCTGCGTCTGGCTGAACGTGGTGTCACCGCTGTTTATGGTGGCGGTTTCTGCACCGTGACTGATCCGCGCTTCTTCTCCTACCGTCGCGCTTCGCGCACTGGTCGCTTTGCCTCCCTTATCTGGCTCACCCGCTAGACTTGCCTGACCTGAATCAACGCTCTGACGCTTGAATCTTGCAGAATCGACCGCATCTACAGTGGTATCTGGCAGGTTTCTTTATTCAGGATGGTTTTTAGGTCCGGCCTGCTCAAAAGGAAGGTGACTTATGCGAATAGACCGTTTAACCAGCAAATTACAGTTGGCCTTGTCCGACGCCCAGTCGTTGGCTGTCGGCCACGATCATCCGGCGATTGAGCCGGCGCACTTGATGCAAGCCATGCTTGAACAGCAGGGTGGTTCGATCAAACCTCTGCTGATGCAGGTGGGCTTCGACGTCAACAGCTTGCGCAAAGAGCTGACCAAAGAGCTCGACCAATTACCGAAAATCCAGAACCCGACCGGCGACGTCAACATGTCGCAGGATCTGGCGCGCCTGCTCAATCAGGCTGACCGTCTGGCCCAGCAGAAGGGCGACCAGTTCATCTCCAGCGAACTGGTGCTGCTCGCGGCGATGGACGAGAACAGCAAGCTCGGCAAGTTGCTGCTCGGCCAAGGCGTGAGCAAGAAGGCCCTGGAAAACGCGATCAACAACCTGCGTGGCGGCGAAGCGGTAAACGACGCCAACCACGAAGAGTCGCGGCAGGCACTGGATAAGTACACCGTTGACCTGACCAAGCGCGCCGAAGATGGCAAGCTCGATCCGGTGATCGGTCGTGACGACGAAATTCGCCGCACCATTCAGGTTCTGCAACGCCGCACCAAGAACAACCCGGTGTTGATCGGTGAGCCAGGCGTGGGCAAAACCGCCATCGCCGAAGGCCTGGCCCAGCGCATCATCAACGGCGAAGTGCCGGACGGCCTCAAAGGCAAGCGTCTGCTCTCGCTGGACATGGGCGCGCTGATTGCCGGTGCCAAGTATCGCGGTGAGTTCGAAGAGCGCCTGAAATCGTTGCTCAACGAACTGTCGAAGCAGGAAGGGCAGATCATTCTGTTTATCGACGAACTGCATACCATGGTCGGCGCCGGTAAAGGCGAAGGCTCGATGGATGCCGGCAACATGCTCAAGCCTGCGCTGGCTCGCGGTGAGTTGCACTGCGTTGGCGCGACCACGCTCAACGAGTACCGCCAATATATAGAGAAGGATGCGGCGCTTGAGCGACGCTTCCAGAAAGTTCTGGTGGATGAGCCGAGCGAAGAAGACACCATTGCCATCCTGCGTGGCCTTAAAGAGCGTTACGAGGTTCACCACAAGGTAGCAATCACCGACGGCGCGATCATCGCCGCGGCCAAGCTCAGCCATCGCTACATCACTGACCGGCAGTTGCCGGACAAGGCCATCGATCTGATCGACGAGGCCGCTAGTCGCATCCGCATGGAAATCGACTCCAAACCGGAAGTGCTCGATCGTCTGGAACGTCGCCTGATTCAGTTGAAGGTGGAATCCCAGGCGCTGAAGAAAGAAAGCGACGAAGCGGCGATGAAACGTCTGGAGAAACTCCAGGAAGAAATCGTCCGCCTCGAACGCGAGTATTCCGATCTGGAAGAAATCTGGAACTCGGAAAAAGCCGAAGTGCAGGGTTCTGCACAGATTCAGCAGAAGATCGAGCAGTCGCGGCAGGAACTGGAAGCGGCACGCCGTAAAGGTGACCTCAACCGTATGGCTGAATTGCAGTACGGGGTGATCCCGGACCTGGAACGCAGCCTGCAAATGGTCGACCAGCACGGCAAGAGCGAGAACCAGTTGCTGCGCAGCAAGGTGACTGAAGAAGAAATCGCTGAAGTTGTGTCGAAGTGGACCGGCATCCCGGTGTCGAAAATGCTCGAAGGCGAGCGCGACAAGCTGATGAAGATGGAAAGCCTGTTGCACAAACGGGTGATCGGTCAGGAAGAGGCCGTGGTCGCCGTCGCCAACGCGGTACGCCGTTCGCGCGCCGGGTTGTCCGACCCGAATCGTCCGAGCGGCTCGTTCATGTTCCTCGGCCCCACCGGTGTCGGTAAAACCGAGCTGTGCAAGGCGCTGGCCGAATTCCTCTTTGATACGGAAGAGGCGATGGTGCGGATCGACATGTCCGAGTTCATGGAGAAACATTCTGTGGCTCGCCTGATCGGTGCACCACCGGGATACGTCGGCTACGAAGAGGGTGGTTACCTGACTGAGGCGGTGCGTCGCAAGCCTTATTCGGTGATCCTGCTGGACGAAGTCGAGAAGGCGCACCCGGATGTGTTCAACATCTTGCTGCAAGTGCTCGAGGATGGGCGCCTGACCGACAGCCATGGCCGTACGGTGGATTTCCGCAACACCGTGATCGTCATGACTTCGAACCTGGGGTCGGTACAGATCCAGGAACTGGTCGGTGATCGTGAGGCTCAACGTGCTGCAGTCATGGATGCGCTGACGTCGCACTTCCGTCCGGAGTTCATCAACCGGGTCGACGAAGTGGTGATCTTCGAGCCTTTGGCGCGGGATCAGATCGCGGGCATTACCGAGATCCAGTTGGGCCGTCTGCGTAGCCGTCTGGCCGAGCGCGAGCTGAAGCTGGAACTCAGTCCAGAGGCGATGGACAAGTTGATCGCCGTTGGCTACGACCCGGTGTATGGCGCACGTCCTTTGAAACGGGCAATTCAGCGCTGGATCGAAAACCCGCTGGCGCAGTTGATCCTCTCGGGTCACTTCATGCCGGGCGACACGGCAACCGGCACTGTCGAGAACGACGAAATCGTTTTCAACTAAGCCTGAGCGCCAATGAAAAAAGGAGGGCCCCACATTGTGGGGCCTTTTTTTTCGTTAGGCTGTTGAACTCAAAGGAAAAGGCTTGTAAAGTGCGCCCCGCAGTCAGTCGCCAAGACGGTCTCAGCTCACTGAGTTGAAATCTGAAATAAGTTGCAAATCATTAACTTGAAAGCAATTTAGGGGGTTGACAGAGGTGTTCTAGGTTGTAGAATAGCGCGCCTCAGACACACGAACGCAGCGATGCGAACGAGTGGCTAGATGCAGTAAGTTTCACCGTTGTAAATTGAAATATGTAGTTCCGTGATAGCTCAGTCGGTAGAGCAAATGACTGTTAATCATTGGGTCCCAGGTTCGAGTCCTGGTCACGGAGCCAATTTCAAACCGGGGTATAGCGCAGTCCGGTAGCGCGCCTGCTTTGGGAGCAGGATGTCAGGAGTTCGAATCCCCTTACCCCGACCATTTTTGGGTCGTTAGCTCAGTTGGTAGAGCAGTTGGCTTTTAACCAATTGGTCGTAGGTTCGAATCCCACACGACCCACCATTTTTGAAACCAGTTTGCGCTGGGATCGAATCTTAAGATCAGAGGCCAAAAGCGCTGATCGAAGAAGGCGATCTTTGAAAGGTCGCCTTTTTTTTACCGGGGTATAGCGCAGTCCGGTAGCGCGCCTGCTTTGGGAGCAGGATGTCAGGAGTTCGAATCCCCTTACCCCGACCATATTAAAAATCCTCGTATCGAAAGATACGGGGATTTTTTTTGTCCGACAAAAACTCATTTCCCCTTCAAGTCATCATACAACCTGCCGATAGCCCGCTAACACGAGGGGACTGCCATGGCTTTCGCCCCTTGAATCTGGCCAATACAAGAATAAGGGCGTTCGTCATGTTGCTTCGTCAGTTGAATATTGCTCCCCGGGCAGCCCTGGGGTTCGCCCTGATCGCGGTGTTGGTAGCCTTGCTCGGCGTGTTTGCGCTGGGGCAGATGTCGAGCATTCGCGATAGTGAAGTCGCAGTAGAAAACCAGTGGCTGCCGAGCATTCGTGGCGGCGACGAGATCCGCGAGATCATGCTGCGCATCCGCACCATCTCGTTGCGTATGGCGCTGGATCAGGACGCGAACAATATCGCCACCTACCGCAGCCAGATGGACACCCGCGACAAAGAGCTGAGCGAGAAAATCGCCGCCTACGACAAACTGGTCGACACCCCGGAGGGCCAGCAGCTATACGACCAATTCAAAAAGACCTTCGCCGCGTACCGCAACGGTATCGCTCAATCCTTCGCCCTCGCCGAGCAAGGCAAGCGTGATGAGTTGACCAGGTTGTTGCTGGTCGACATGAAAACCGTTGTCGATGGCTCCGGCAAACAACTCAACGACCTGGCGGATCTGTTCGCCAAACAGGTCGCCGCCGAAAGCCAGAAGTCCGCTGCGCACTATGAAAACTCGCGCACAATTGTCAGTTTGTTTATTGCGTTGGCCGCGCTGGCCACGGTGGCACTGGCGATGATGCTCACCCGCAGTATCGTTCGTCCGCTCAGCAGCGCCGTGAGCGCAGCAGAAAGTGTCGCGCAGGGGGATCTGACCCGGCCGATCGAAACCCATGGCAACGATGAAGTCAGTCGCTTGCTCAAAGCGTTGGCGGCCATGCAGCAGAACCTGCGCGAGACGCTGCAAGGCATCAGCGGTTCGGCCACGCAACTGGCGACCGCTGCCGATGAACTCAATGCGGTGACGCTCGACAGCACCCAGGGACTGCAACAGCAGAACAACGAAATCGAACAAGCCGCGACGGCCGTCAACCAGATGACGGCAGCAGTGGAAGAGGTCGCACGCAATGCGGTGTCGACGTCTGACGCGACCCGTCAATCCAGCGAGTCGGCGCATCTGGGTCAGGTGCGGGTCAGTGAGACCGCCACGGCCATCAATGCACTGGCCAGCGATGTGCAACAGACCGGTGAGTTGGTGCAATCACTGGCCAATCAATCGCAGGACATCGGCAAAGTGCTCGACGTGATTCGGGCGATTGCCGAGCAGACCAATTTGCTGGCGCTCAACGCGGCGATTGAAGCGGCGCGGGCCGGTGAGAGCGGGCGAGGCTTTGCCGTAGTCGCCGATGAAGTACGCGCGCTGGCCTATCGCACGCAGCAATCGACGCAGGAGATCGAGCAGATGGTCCAGGGCATGCGCAGCGGTTCGAGCCTGGCGCTGGATTCGATGCAGGCCAGTACCGCGCGGGCGACGACCACACTGGCCTTGGCTGAGCGTGCCGGTGAGGCGCTGCAAACCATTACCGCGTCGGTGCATGAGATCCATGAGCGCAATCTGGTGATCGCCAGCGCCGCTGAAGAACAAGCGCAAGTAGCCCGGGAAGTGGATCGCAACCTGGTGAATATTCGTGATTTATCGTTACGTTCTGCCGCAGGCGCTGACCAGACCAGCGCGTCCAGCCATGAGTTGTCGCAATTGGCCAATGCCTTGCAGGGCATGGTACGGCGCTTCCAGTTGTAAACGGGCAGGCGTGAAAAAGCCGCGTTTCTCTCAGGAGAAGCGCGGCTTGTTTTTTACTGTCGATCAAGCGCCGTCTTGATCTTTCAGGTGCTCGAACAAGCCTTTTGGCATCTTCTTGCCGTTGGCTTCAAAGTTGGCCTTCACGTTGTTGTAGGCCTCTTGTTCGTCGATGAAACCGTCATGGTTGGTGTCGATCTTGTCGAAATCGGACTTCGGCGCGACTTTCAGAAATTCGGCGCGCGAGACCTTGCCGTCACCGTCGCTGTCCGTCTTGGCCATCGAAGCATCGCCACATTTGCCTTCACCGCATTTGCCTTCCGGCGCTTTCACCGAGGTTTCCGCCGACGCAACCATGTAGCCCTGCGCCAGTGGTTGAGCGGCAAACACCGAACCAGACAACATCAGGCCGCCCGCCAGCGCGGCGCCGATCAGGCCAATGGATTTTTTACCGAGGGTCGAAGTACGGGACATTTACATTCTCCTGGGCTGCACTGCGCAACCACACGTTAAGGACGATTGCCTGAGCAGGTGTTGCTCGGGTGTGGCCATTAAGCGGTGGCGGTGTATCGCGTCTGTGTCGCGGAGCGGGGGAGTTTGTAAGCGAAGGGCGATAAAGAGGGCGCAGATACACTACGAGACAGAATCAAAAAGCAAATGTAGGAGTGAGCCTGCTCGCGATAGCGGTTTGTCATTCAACAATGATGTTGACTTACAAACCGCTATCGCGAGCAGGCTCGCTCCCACAGGTTTACATCAATGCAGTTTCAGGCGTGGCTCGGTGCCACGGCCAATCTTGCTGCCCAGCATCAACATCGCCGTGCGGAACGGCCCGTACAGCGCCATCTGGTGCATGCGATACAGCGACACGTAAAACATCCGCGCCAGCCAGCCTTCGAGCATCACGCTGCCGGTCAGATTGCCCATCAAGTTACCCACCGCCGAAAAGCGCGACAACGAGATCAGCGAGCCGTAGTCGGTGTACTTGTACTCCGGCAAGGTCTTGCCTTCGATGCGCAGTTTCAGCGATTTGGCCAGCAGCGACGCCTGTTGGTGTGCGGCTTGGGCACGCGGCGGCACATTGCGATCGGTACCCGGTTGCGGGCACGCGGCGCAGTCACCGAAAGCAAAGATGTTCTCGTCGCGGGTGGTTTGCAGCGTCGGCAGCACTTGCAGTTGATTGATGCGGTTGGTTTCCAGGCCGTCGATGTCCTTGAGGAAACCCGGCGCGCGAATGCCCGCTGCCCAGACTTTCAGGCTGGCCTTGATCTCGTTGCCATCGGCGGTGATCAGGCTGTCGGCGGTCACTTCGCTGACCGAAGCGTTGGTCATCACGTTGACCCCGAGTTTTTCCAGGGTCTTGTGCACCGGCCCGCTGATGCGCTCCGGCAGGGCGGGCAACACCCGTGGACCGGCTTCGATCAGGGTGATGTGCATGTTTTCCGGTTTGATCCGGTCCAGGCCATAAGCCGCCAGTTCGTGCGCGGCGTTGTGCAGTTCGGCCGCCAGCTCGACGCCAGTGGCGCCAGCGCCGACGATCGCAACGCTGATTTGCTCGACCACATCGGTTTGCCCGGCGTGTGCACGCAGATAGTGATTAAGCAGTTGCTGATGGAAGCGCTCGGCTTGCTTGCGGGTGTCGAGGAACAGGCAGTGCTGCGCCGCGCCCTGAGTGCCGAAATCGTTGGTAGTGCTGCCGACGCTGATCACCAGCGAGTCGTATTGCACTTCACGCGCCGGCACCAGTTCTACGCCGTTTTCGTCGTAGGTGGCGGCCAGCTGGATTTTCTTCTGTGCGCGATCAAGCCCGCTCATGCGCCCTAGCTGGAACTCGAAGTGGTTCCATTTTGCCTGGGCAACATAGTTGAGTTCGTCTTCGGAGGAGTTCAGCGATCCGGCGGCCACTTCGTGCAACAGCGGTTTCCAGATGTGCGTCAGGTTGGCGTCGACCAGCATCACACTGGCCGTGCCGCGCTTGCCCAGAGTCTTACCCAGACGGGTAGCCAACTCCAGACCGCCGGCGCCGCCGCCGACAATAACAATACGATGGGACATGGGGATAACTCGCAAGGTTTTTAAAGGAAATCGGTGCGGTTACCCAAGCGAGCGCCAAGCTGCTCATAGCGTCAGGTAACTGATAAATCGGCTCAACAGGCCAAGACCAATGGTCACTGCCAGCACCAGCACGAGGAGCATCCACGGCCGGAAAGGCCGGCGCTCGACTCGATGTTGGGACAGTTGCAGATACTCTTCGACATGTTTCTGGTCTTCGGGGTTCAGGCGGCTGGTCATATTTGCCTCGTCAGGTAGACGTTGCTGAATGGGCAGAAGCTACAGCGGTTTTTATCCGGGGTTGAACGCAGCATAGCCGCTGTCCGGAACCGGTTCGACGCTCACGCTATCTTCGAGGCGGATGATGCCGCTTTGTAACACCCGTGCGGTAATTCCGCCATGCCCGCGCACCGCTTGAAAGGTGCCCGGGCCGAGGTTGTTCTGCAGGCGTGCACAGGGCTGACACCAGCCCGTGGTTTCGAATATTGCCTGACCGATACGAAAGCGCCGACCCTTGAGACTAAACAAATTGATACCGCTGATAACCAGATTACGGCGCAGATCTTCAGGCTTGACCGGCTGATCGTGCGCACGCCCCATCAATGCGCTGATCACCGCCAGATGCTCCCACTGGATCAGCGTTACCTGGCGCGCATTACGCACACCGGGGCGCGCATGATCGCCGGTCAGCCCGGCCTCAAGTCGCGCCTCCACGGCATCCAGTTCGATCATCGGCCCACGGGAATCAGGGCGCACGCCAATCCAGCGCACACACCCGGTCTGTGGCACATCGGCAATCAATTGCTGAAGTGGCGTCACAGGCTGATCCCGACGTCGAAGACGATGCTGCGGCCGAGGTTGCTGCGCAGAAAGTCCGGCGCATCCGGGTGGGCGAACAGCACGCGGGCGAAGGTCGGGCCGACGAGGGACAGCGAGCGCCAGCCTTGGCGCAGGTATTCAGTAGGCGGGGGGAAATGGCTGTTCAGATCCAGCACCTCACGTTTAAGACTGGCGAAGGCGATGATATCCAGTTCGCCCAGATCCATGCCGCGTTCCTTGTAGTTATGTGCTTTTTTGCGCAAGGTCGGTGCCAGTCGCAGCAGGAATTCATTGGCCGGGATTCGTTTCGGCTTGGCTTCGCGGCGCACCAGTTGGCTGAGGGAAAAGGCGCTACGTCGTCGCTGCAATTCATCGCGCCATTCGTCGTTGAGCCGACGGCCCTCGTCGAGCACGAAGAACACCTCGAAATTGGCATCGCGAAACAATACGTCCGGCGGCTCGCCGGCCGGCGCGAATTCGTCGGCGCGGTAGGGAATGTTCAGGCCTTGCAGCAGGCGCTGGCAAACCCAACGCTCACGCTCCCATTTGCGGGCATTGGACAGAAAGGCGTTGGCCTGCTCGGCCGCGATGGTCAGCAGGCGTAAATAATCTGAGTCATCCATAAGCCCAAGCTTAGCGTTCAAATGCGACAAGCTGAAAGCGTTCCGCGGCAAAGTGCATCAGTGGGCAGTGGAGAAGGGCGGTGTAGACTCATGGAAATCGATTATTTGCGCCAAACCGTGAGGACTCATCGTGAAATTTCGCTGGCTGCTGCTGTTTGCTGTTTTTCCGCTGTGTGCCCATGCGCTCGAAACCGGTGAGCGTCTGGCTCCCTGGACGTTGCTCGATCAGTACGAGCAACCCTTCACCCTCGACAACAGCACCACCACGCTGCTGGTGGCACGGGATATGGACGGCGCCAAGCTGATCAAGGAAGCGTTGAAGGACCAGCCCAAGGGCTATCTGGAGGCCCGTCACGCGGTGTTCGTTGCCGACATCCAGCGCATGCCGGCGCTGATTGCCAAAATGTTTGCCGTACCGGCCATGCGCGACTACCACTATCGGGTCATGCTGGATCGAGAAGGACGGGTTGCGTCGCGCTATCCCGGCGCGGAAGGCCAGGTATTGTGGTTGCAACTCAAGGACGGTCGATTGCTCTCGCAACGTGAGTACGCCAACGCGGGTGACCTGCGCGAGGCACTGGAGAAGGCGCGCCCATGATCGGCGTCGACGTGCTGGCGACCGAAAGTCTGTTGCTGGGCTGGCTGATTTATCTGCCGGTGCTGCTCTGGGCGATCGCGCGTGCGCCGTGGGTCGAGTTGTTCAGCGACAGCCGGCGTCAGCATCTGCTGTTCGGCACCGTGTTTGCGTTGTTTCTCTTGTGGTTGATGCGCAGGGATTTCGACACGGGCGTGTCGTATCACTTCCTCGGTATGACGGCGGTAACCCTGTTGCTGGACTGGCCGCTGGCGATCGTTGGCGGGCTGGTGGCGCAAATCGGCCTGGTGCTGCTCGGGCGTCAGGATCTCGCAGCGATGGGGGTCAATGGCGCCTTGTTCATTTTGCTGCCGGTGCTGGTCACCGAATGCGTGGCGATCCTCGTCGAGCGTGCTCAGCCACGCAATCCGTTCGTGTACATCTTCTGTTCCGGCTTCTTTGCCGCCGCGCTGTCAGCCCTGTTGTGCCTGATCCTGAGCCTGACGCTGCTGTGGTACGACGGCCTCTTCGCCATGCCGGAGTGGCTGGAAGACTTCATCGGTTACGTGTGGCTGATCATTTTCCCCGAGGCGTTCATCAACGGCATGATCGTCAGTGCTCTGGTGGTATTCAGCCCGGAATGGCTGGAGACCTTCAACCGCACACGCTACCTTTCGGCGCCGTGGAAGGACGACGATCCGAAGTCTTGATCCACATCAAACCCGCTGCGCGCGGGAAATTTCATGCTCGCGCAAATCCCTTCAGGAGCAGCGGCATGAGTGTTTACGAGTGGGCCAGGCAGGAAACCCGGCAGAGTCTGGAGATGGCGCAGGAAGTGGGTTTCGACCCGGGGTTGAGTTTGCGCGCCTTGCTCAGTGCGGTGGTGCAGCAGAGCAAGGCCGTGCGCAACGCCGAAGACCTGGCCGACGAGTTGCGCTTTCTGGCGGAAAACCTCGACGACGATCAGGACTACGGCTTTATGCGGCCCTGATCGAGATCAGTGACGCGGATCGAAGTCGCCGGAAAACAGTTCGTCCTCGGCATCCGGTGCGACCGGAATCTTGTGTTCTTCCGACGCCCAGGCGCCGAGGTCGATCAGCTTGCAGCGATCAGAGCAGAACGGCCGAAACTTGTTTTCGGGGATGAATTCCACGGGGGCGCCGCAGGTCGGGCATTCAACGGTGGGGATCTGGCTCATGCTTGGCCTCCGGATAAAGTCAGGTAAAAGTGATGCAGACGCTCGACTTCGCTGTGCAGCCAGGCGAGGTCGCGGTCGTTGACGACCACGTCGTCGGCGCGGCTCACACGCTCTTCGCGGCTCGACTGGGCCTTGAGGATCGCCTGAACCTGCTGCTCGCTGGTCTGGTCACGTTGCAAGGTGCGTTCGATCTGCAATTGTTGCGGAGCGTCGATCACCATGATGCGTTGGGTCATCGTGTATTGCCCGGATTCGATCAATAGCGGCGAAACCAGAATCGCGTAAGACGATTTTGCCTGCGCCAGGTGATGAGCGATTTCCTCGGCGATCAACGGATGCAGCAGGGCTTCGAGCCAACGGCGTTGCTCCGGCACTTCAAAGATCAGTTTACGCAGGGCGGCGCGGTCCAGCGTGCCATCGGCCTGCAGCACACCGGGACCGAAGTGTTCGGCAATCTGCGCCAGCGCCGGACGCCCCGGCTCAACCACCCAGCGTGCCGCGTGATCGGCATCCACCACGTGGACACCCAGATCAATGAAGTGCTGAGCCGCTGCGCTTTTGCCGCTGCCGATGCCGCCGGTGAGGCCGAGAATCCAGGGTTTTTCCACAGGGGTATTCATTTCAAACCGACAAACTGCCAATAGAAGGCGGTTATTTGACCACCCCAGAGCAAGGCAATCCAGCCGGCAATTGCCAGATAAGGGCCGAAGGGGATTGGCGTCGAGGTTTTTTGCTCGCGCAGGCGCAACAAAATCACCCCGATAATGGCGCCGACCAGTGATGACAACAGAATCGTCAGCGGCAGAATCTGCCAGCCGCCCCATGCCCCCAGCAGCGCCAACAGTTTGAAATCACCATGACCGATGCCGTCCTTGCCGGTCAGCAGCTTGAACAGCCAGAACACTGACCACAGCGCCAGATAACCGGCCACCGCGCCCCACAACGCATCGTGCAAGGTTACGAACAGGCCGAAACTGTTGACGATCAACCCCAGCCACAGCAACGGCAACACCAGCACATCAGGCAATAGTTGATGCTCGGTGTCGATCAGACTCATCGCCAGCAGACCCCAGGTGAGGACGATCAGCAGGCACGCCGGCCAACCGAAACCCAAGTGCCAGGCGATGAAGGCCGAAAGCAGCCCACAGGCCAGCTCGGTCAACGGATAACGTTTGCTGATCGGAGCTGAGCACGCTGAACAGCGCCCGCGCAGCCATAGATAACTGAGCAGGGGAACGTTCTCCCACGGGCGAATCCGGTGGGCGCAATGCGGGCATTCGGAGTGCGGCAGCATCAGGTTGTAGATGGGTTGCGAGGCTTCGCCGGGCAAACCGAGCACATCGTGTGCCTGCTGGCGCCAGTCGCGTTCGAGCATTTTCGGCAGGCGCCAGATCAGCACATTGAGGAAGCTGCCGACCACCAGGCCCAGCAGCAGGGCGGTGCCGACAAACGCTAGCGGATACATGGCAAACAGTTCGTCGATAGGCATGTCAGATCGCTGAGCCGAGTTGGAAGATCGGCAGGTACATGGCCACCACCAGCCCGCCGACGATTACCCCCAGCACGACCATGATGAACGGCTCCATGAGGCTGGTGAGGTTGTCGACCATGTTATCCACTTCTTCCTCGTAAAAGCCCGCAACCTTGTCGAGCATGTCATCCAGGGCGCCGGACTCTTCGCCAATTGCGGTCATTTGCACGGCCATGCTGGGAAAGACCCCGGTGCTGCGCATCGAGAAATTCAGTTGCATACCGGTGGACACGTCCTGGCGAATGCGCAGCACGGCTCGCTTGAAGACCACGTTGCCGGTGGCGCCGGCCACCGAGTCAAGCGCTTCGACCAACGGCACACCGGCGGCAAACGTGGTCGACAAGGTTCGAGCGAATCGCGCCACGGCGGACTTGTACATCAGTGTGCCCACCAGTGGCAGTTTCAGCAGCCAGGTGTCTTTGCGATCGCGCAAGGCCTGGGATGTTTTTAGCGCGTGGCGGGTGCCAAAAATCGCTGCGACCAGTGCAGCGAGAATCGCCCACCACCATTGCTGCATGAATTCCGACAGGCTGATCACCATCAGGGTGAACGCCGGCAGTTCGGCACCGAAACCGGAAAACACTGACTGAAATTGTGGCACTACTTTGACCAGCAGAATCCCGGTGACAACAGCCGCGACCAGCACCACGGCGGTGGGATAGGTCATGGCTTTCTTGATCTTGGCTTTGAGGCTTTCGCTTTTTTCCTTATAGGTCGCGACGCGTTCGAGCAAGGTGTCGAGGGCGCCGGACTGTTCGCCGGCATCGACCAGGTTGCAATACAACTCGTCGAAATACTGCGGTTTCTTGCGCAGGGCTGCGGCGAAGCTGTTACCGGCCGCGACCTCCTGCTTCACGTCGTCCACCAGTTTGCGCATGGCCGGATTATCAAAGCCTTCGCCAATAATGTCGAACGACTGCAACAGCGGTACGCCGGCTTTCATCATGGTCGCCATCTGCCGGGTGAACAGGGCAATGTCCCGGGCCTTGATGCGTTTGCCAAAGCTCAGCAATGACGCGGATTTCTTGCGCACCTTGCCGGGATTGATCCCCTGTTTACGCAATTGTGCCTTGATCAGCGCCGGGTTCTGGCCGCTCAGTTCACCGGTGACTTTGCTGCCTTTTCTGTCCGTGCCTTCCCAGGCATAAATACTGATTTTTGCTGCCTTGACCGCCATGTTCAGTCCTTGGTGACCCGGTTGATTTCTTCAAGGCTGGTGATGCCTTGCATGGCCTTGTGCAGCCCGGAGGTGCGCAGGTCGTCGAAGCCGTCGCGGCGCATCTGCAGGTCGATTTCCAGCGAGTTGCCTTCAGCCATGATCAAGCGTTGCAGCTCCGGTGTGTTTTTCACCACTTCATAAATCCCCACGCGTCCTTTGTAACCGCCGTTGCAGTGATCGCAACCGACCGGCTCGTAGATCGTGAAATGGCCGATGCGTTCCTCGGGGAAGCCTTCCTTGAGCAAGGTTTCGCGTGGGATCTCGATGGCTTTCTTGCAGTGGATGCACAGTTTGCGCGCCAGGCGCTGGGCGATGATCAGGCTGACCGAGGTGGCGATGTTGAAACCGGGAATGCCCATGTTGTGCAGGCGCGTCAGGGTTTCCGCAGCGCTGTTGGTGTGCAGGGTCGAGAGCACCAGGTGACCGGTCTGCGCGGCTTTGATGGCGATCTCGGCGGTTTCCAGGTCGCGGATCTCACCTACCATGATCACGTCCGGGTCCTGACGCAGAAACGAGCGCAATGCTTGGGCAAAGTCGAGCCCTTGCTTGGGATTGACGTTGACCTGGTTGATGCCTTCCATGTTGATCTCCACCGGGTCTTCGGCGGTGGAGATATTGATGTCGACGGTGTTGAGGATATTCAGGCCGGTGTACAGCGACACGGTTTTCCCCGAACCGGTGGGCCCGGTGACCAGAATCATGCCCTGTGGTTGCTTGAGTGCGGCCATGTACAGATCTTTTTGCTCGGGCTCATAGCCGAGCGCGTCGATACCGATCTGCGCACTGGACGGATCGAGAATCCGGATCACCACTTTTTCGCCCCACAGGGTCGGCAGGGTGTTGACCCGGAAATCGATCGACTTGCTTTTCGACAGGCGCATCTTGATCCGCCCGTCCTGAGGTTTGCGCCGTTCCGAAATATCCAGGCTGGCCATGACTTTCAGGCGTGCGGCGATGCGCCCGGCCAGTTGAATCGGCGGTTTGGCAACCTCGCGCAGGATGCCGTCGGTGCGCACCCGCACCCGGTAGTTTTTTTCGTAAGGCTCGAAGTGCAAGTCGGAAGAACCGCTTTTGATCGCGTCGAGCAGCATCTTGTGCACGAAGCGCACCACCGGCGCATCGTCGGCGTCGAGGCCGCCGATGGCGTCCTGCTTGCTGTCGTCGACGGATTCGACATCGACCCCGTCGAGATCGACATCGGCCATGTCCTCGAGACCGCTGGTGTGGGTGTCGAAGAATTTTTCGATGGCATCGGTAAGTTTGTCGTCCTCGACCAGAATGGCTTCGGTGCTCAGCCCGGTGCTGAATTGAATGTCGTTGATTGCTTGATGATTGCTCGGGTCGGAAATGCCCACGAACAGCTTGTTGCCACGCCGCCACAAGGGCAGGGCGTGATGCTGACGCACGAGTTTTTCGCTGACCAGGCCTTTGGGCTGGGTTTCCTTGTCCAGGCAATTGAGATCAAGCAAGGCCATGCCGAAATGCTCACTGGCAATCTCGGCCACCTGCCAGCTCTTGACCAGTTTGTTCTGCACCAGATAGCTGACCAGCGACAGGCGATTGCGCTGGGCCTGTTGCCAGGCTTGCTGGGCGCCTTTTTCCGTGAGCAGTTCGGCCTGGACCAATTGCTTGGCCAGACCGCTCAGAGCGATGTCATTCATGGGGATTCCGCACGCTTGCCGTTCATGACTTATAGCCTAGTCAAGTGACAGCGCCAAACACGGCGGGTGCAGGTGACAAAAAGTGTCAGATAGTGCGGTTACAGGTTGTAGGAATTGGCGTTGCAAGCGCTTCGCGCCTAATGAACGGGGCTTTGCAGGCATTGGCATGGCCTATGCTCCGTCCCTTGCAGATCATGAGAATTCGACTCATGCATGGAGCGTGTCTATGAAAAAACAACAAGGTTTTACTCTGATCGAGCTGCTGATCGTGGTGGCGATCATCGGGATTCTGGCGACCATCGCGTTGCCGCAATATTCCAAATATCAGGCACGGTCGAAGGTGACGGCGGGGCTGGCGGAAATCAGCGCGCTGAAGGTGCCGTTCGAGGACACCATCAATCAAGGCACTGATCCGACCCTGACCCTAGTGGCGGGCAGTGCCACCGCTGCGACTTCCAACTGCACACTGGCCGCTTCCGGCACGGCATCCACCGGTGCCGGGACCATCACTTGCACATTGCTCAATGCTCCGGGTCCGGTGCTGAGCAAAACCATCACCCTCACACGTTCCTCAGGGACCGGCGCAGGTGTGTGGACTTGTGGTACCACCGTTGCTCCGGACTATTCGCCTAAAGGCTGCACTGCCACCGGTACATAAGCTGACGTGTGCTGGCCAGAATGCTCCGCTCTGCGGGGCATTTTTATTGTCTGGCACTTCACAAAAGCTTCAATAATTTCAGCGCCTTAGGAACTTTCCAAAAAACCGCAACTTGCATGTGAATATTCCTCGAGTCATGCATTTTGCATGAATCCGGAATTTTCAGATATCTGTAACCTATTGATTTATATGTGTTTTGTGTCTTTCAAAAAGTTGGCACAGCGTTCGCAACTACCTTGGTAACCCTGCTGACAAGACAACCAGCAGACTTTCCAGAAAAACAGGAGTTACTCGTATGAAGAAGTTCGCTATCACTGCCGCTGCTGCTACCGCGCTGACCCTGACCATGGCTTCCGGTGCATTCGCACAATCCACCCAGGCTACTCAGGCTCCAATGACTCTGGCCGCCGGTGAAGTCACCAAGGCGAAAGAAGCTACTTCCGACACCTGGATCACCACCAAAGTCAAAAGCGATCTGGTCACCGAAAAAGGCATTCCGGGCACCGACATCAAAGTAGAAACCAACAAAGGCGTGGTTTCCCTGTCCTCCACTGTTGCAGTGACCGAGGCTCAGAAAACCACCGCAGTGAACATCACCAAGAAAATCAAAGGCGTTAAAGCGGTCTCCGCTGACGGCCTGAAAGCCGAGTAAGGCATGACTTCTCGCCTGGACCGGGAGAAGGCGCGACAGACGGGCCGAGCCATACGTCTGCCGCAACTTTAGAGTTCATGCGAACGGTCACACGGATGTGACCATTACGGGCCCCGGCACTTGTGTCGGGGCCTGTTCTATTTCAGGGACGAAAGAGTCGAAGGGCACCGCAAAACAACTGTGGGAGCGAGCTTGCTCGCGAAAGCGGTATGCCAGTCACAATGGATTTGACTGACCAGACGCCTTCGCGAGCAAGCTCGCTCCCACATGGGTAAGTGATTTGGATCAGTTACCGCGTTTGCTGTTGATCTGCCGCAGGCGATTGCCTTCGAAGCGCAGGTATTGGTACATGCCGTTGCTCGGACCATAGGTCCATTCCTCGACCTGAAACTCCTCGCGGCGGTTGGCGCTGCGCTTGTAACCCAAGACATCACGGCTGACCGGCTCACCACACTTTTGCAGGACTTCGCTGGAACGGTCGCCCAGGCTGATCAGTTGACTGCCGCAGCGCAGGGTATCGGACGCCGAGGCGTGGCTGGCCGCGAAGGTCATTGCGATCAAGGCCAGCCACTGCAGTTTCATCATTCGGCATCCAGGTGCATTTGCGTCACCACGCGGCCATCGCTCTCGGCTTCACCGAGACTGGCGTCGATGAAGTACACGCGGTCGTCTGCCAGCTGGCCTTTATCGACCAGATAATCCTTGATGCTGCTGGCACGGTCCTGACCCAACTGACGCAACAACACCTCGCTGCCACTCCAGAACTTGATCACGCCTTCGCGCATCTTCGCCGTGCGTTCTTCCTTGCCCAGATCCTTCCATTCGGCTGGCGGCTGGGTTTTCAGACGGGTGCGGTAAATGCCTTCGAGCAGTGGACCTTTTTCGCTGTCTGGCACTTGCAGCAACGAAGCTTGGGCCGGGACTTTATCGCCGCGACGTTGGAGCATCTTGTAGTAGTTGTACTGGTATTCACGTTCCAGGCGTTGCTCGGCGAGTAACGGGCCGTCACTGCTTTTGGCGGCAGTGCCTTCGATCTCTAGACGCAGTGCCGGACGCTCCTTCAGCGCTTGAGACAGTTTGATCAGCGCCGCTTCGGCATCCTTGCTCAACTCGCTGGAACCCGGAGCAAACGACACGGTGCCAAGGTCTTGCGAACTGCCACCACTGATCAGCCCGCCAATCATTTTGAAGGGTGCGGCAGCGGCTTTGACGATGAGATTGCGCAGGGTCTGCCAGACAATCGGCATCACGCTGAACTGCGGGTTGTTCAAGTCGCCGGTCACCGGCAATTCGATGGAGATCTTGCCGTCTACGTCCTTGAGCAAGGCAATCGCCAGTTTCAGTGGCAGGCTCACAGCATCCGGGCTGTCGACTTTCTCACCGAGCTGCAATTGCTCGACCACCACTTTGTTTTCGGCTTTGAGCTGGCCCTTGGTGATCAGGTAATGCAGGTCGAGATTGAGCCGGCCCTTGCGGATACGGTAACCGGCGAATTTGCCGGAGTAGGGCGTCAACGTTGTCAGCTCGACACGTTTGAAACTGGTGGCGATGTCGAGGCTGGCCATCGGGTCGAACGGATTGACCGCGCCCTTGATGGTCACCGGTGCATAGCGGTCGACCTTGCCTTTGATGTCGACACTGGCCGGTTTCGCCTGACGGCTGTCGATGGTGCCGATCTGGCCATTGAGTTGCTGCACGGCGGTAGCGAAATTCGGCGTCAGGCTGAAGTCGGCGAAGTTGGCCGAACCGTCGTTGATGGCGATGCCGCCGATGTGAATGCCCAGCGGTTTCTCGTTGCTGGCCGGTTTCGCTGCTGCGCTTTTGGTGCCGCTGTCGGCGGGCTGCGGGATCAGCAGGTCATCGATGTTGGTGGTGCGATCATCGTTGATCATGAACCGCACATACGGCTGGAACAGGTTGACCTTGTCAATCGACAGGCTGTCGCCGTGCTGATAGTTCAAGCCTTCGACCACGACCTGCTGCCACTTGAGGAAATCGCGGGTTTTCAGGGTGTCGAGGGTGTGCAGTTGATCGATCTGCGCGCGCCCGGTGACGCTTAGGGCCAGCGGCTCGGTGCTCTTGAGATTGACCTTGAGATCACTGCCGAGCATGCCGCTGCGCAGTTCCAGGCGAATGAACGGGTTGATGTAAGACTGCGCGACTCGCAGGTCGATGTCCTGGGTTTTTACATTGAGCTGGGCGTTGACCGGAGCGAGATTGACCGTGCCGTCAGCCGTGATCTTGCCTTGCTTGCCCACGCCGCTATCGAGCTTGAGCTTGAAGGGCGAGCCGTTGAGGCTGTCGAAGTCTTGCAGGTCGACATTCAGCGGGGTGATGTCCAGTGCTACTGCCGGTTTGGCCGAGCGGTCGGCCAGATGCACGGTGTAATTGCGCAATTGCACGTCTTTGAGCAGCACTTGCCAAGGCTTGCTCGGCGCAGTCGGTTCAGCTTTCGGCGAGTCTGCAGCGGCTGGCGTGTTCGCCGGTTCTGCGGCGGCTTTGGCGGCAGGTTTGGACGGTTGGCTGGCGAACAGTTTCTGCCAGTCCAGCTGGCCGTCGGCTTCAAGGGCAGCCCAGGTTTCCAGTTTCTGGCTGCGGATCTTGCCGACTACGACTTGTTGTTTGGCCAGATCCACCGAGGTCTCGCTGACGTCGAGGCGTTCAAGTTTCACAAGTGGCCGCCCGTCCGGAGCCTTGATGGCGAATGGCGCGATGCTCACTGCGACATTGTTCAACTGCAGTTCGGTTTCTTTCGACAGATTGAGTTTGTATTCGCTGCTGAGGCTGATCACACCATCTTCGAGTACCAGCGGTACCGAGTCACGCACGTAGGGCCAGAACGCTTTCATCTTGCCGTCGGTGACTTTCAGGGTGCCTTCGGAAGTGAACGGGATCAGGCTGAAATTGCCACTCCAGTCGATCCGGCCACCGGCAGGGCCGATGGCGACCAGGGTCATGTCGGCGCTGTCTTCGGGCAGGGTGCTGAGGTTTTTCAGTTCGAAGCTGAGGTCGTCGTAGAGGAATTCGATCGGCTCGCTCGGGCGCACGTCCTCAAAGTGCACGACGCCGCCGGCCAGTTTGATGTTGTCGATGCGCAGCGGGAAGGGCTTGGCGTCAGGGTCGGCCGGTGTCGGCTCGCTGGCCGGCACATTGAACAGGCCGAGCAGGTTGAGCTTGCCGTCTTTGGCGAAAAGGATTTCGGTCTTTGGCTTGTCCAGCTCGATGTTGGCCAGATGCAGAGCTTTGGTCCACAGACTGTCGATTTGCAGGTCGGCGTACAGGCGATCGAAACCGACCTGTTCCTTGCCCGGCTCGCCGATGACCAGCCCCCACAAGGTAACTTCAAGGCTGAACGGGTTGAGCTCGATACGCTGGATATGCGCAGGCACTGTTGCGTAGTTGGCCAGTTGCTGATTGGCCACGCGCAGGGCGATGCCCGGCAAAATCAGAAACCCCAGCAGGCTGTAGAGGGCCAGAGCAGTCAACGAGGCGCCAATCGCGCGAATCAATCCTTTGGGCATGTGCGGCTTCATCTGTCTGAATCGGAGTGCCTTGGAGTATGGCACGCGATTCTGGTTCCGAAGTAACAGCCGTGCTGCAGGATTGTTCAGATTTCTCTGTAATCACAAAAAATGTGGGAGCGAGCTTGCTCGCGAAAGCGGTCGTCCAGTTGATCAAGATGCCGACTGACACGACGCCTTCGCGAGCAAGCTCGCTCCCACAGGGGAACAGTTGCCGCCGCGCGAGCGCTTCAGAGCTGCAGAATCAGGGTTTTCAGCGGCGGTTGCTGATCCATCGACGGGAAGTCGGCGCCTGGGGTCATCACGCTCCACTCACGCACCGGTCGCCCGGCCTTCTCGGCACAGCGCAGCACCTGCTCGCGCCAGTCGTCCATGCTGACTTTCGCCAGATTGTTGCAGCAGATCAGCACGCCATTGTCGGCGGTGGTCAGCAGGGCCGGTTTGAGCAGGCTCTGATAGTCGCGCAGCAAATCGACAGTGCCGAATGCGCTCTTGGCCCACGCTGGCGGATCAAGCAGGACCAGATCGTATTGGCGCTGATCGAGGCGCTGGTAGCTCGGCAGTTTTTGTCCACGGCGCTGACTGATCGGCAGCCCGGCGAGTTGGCGGATGGCCGGGAAGTAGTCCGACTGGATGAATTCCATCTCCGGCAACTGCGGGTTGAGCAGGCCGTTTTCGCGACCGACCGCCAGATTGCCTTCGGCGAAATCCAGATTGCACACTTCACGCGCGCCACCGGCGGCCGCACTGAGGCCGACGCCGCAGGTGTAGGCGAACAGGTTGAGCACGGATTTGCCTTGGGCGTGATCCTTGACCCAGCCACGGGTGTTGCGCAGATCGAGGAACAGCAAGGGATCCTGCCCGGCATGGCGTCCGCGCACCCGGTAGTTGAGGCCCCATTCGTGGCCGACCAGATCGGCCAGTGCCGCGTCTTCAGCTTTGTAGACGCTGTCTTCACGGTCAATGCGCGAGTTGCCTCGGGATCGGTCGTTGTAAACCAGCAAGGTTTCCATCCCCAGGCTCTGATTAACCATGGCGTGCAGTTGCAGCAGGTCGTCACGCTCCAGCGTCTGGTGGAAGCTTTGCACCAGCAGTTGCGGGCCGTAGCGGTCGATGGTCAGGCCGCCGGCGCCTTCCTGGCTGCCGTGGAACAGCCGATAGCAATCGGTGCCCTGGCGGTGCAACTCGGCCAGCAGATCCTGGCGTTGATCGAGGGCGGCGCGCAGCGCCTGATTCAAGGAAGACATGCGGGCGCCTTGCTGGTGAGAATGGGGGCGCGGGAGTTTAGCAGCTTGGCGGGCAATCGAGTTGCGCCCTTCGCGAGCAGGCTCGCTCCCTCATGGGATCCATGGTGCAAATTAGATCTCCTGTGGGAGCGAGCTTGCTCGCGAAGGCGTCCGACGAAGTTTTCAGCTCAAGCCCATCCGGCGTTTGGCCCGTTGCACCGAACCATTGCGCATTGCCCAGCGCAGCATCGGTGCGCTGCGCCGGACGCTGGCGCGAATCAGTTGCCGTTGCAGCGAACTCTGGCGGACGTCGAGCATGTCGCTGGCCCAGTCCGGCAACAGGTCGATCCCGGCCTTCATCATCAGATCGCCAAACGGTCGCGCCAGAACACTCGGCGCCGGCGCGTCGAGCAGCAGGCGCAAAACCTCACGGCTGCGCTCGTCGCACAGCAACTGCGGGCGCATGCGTTGCAGATACTCGGCCACGGCTTGCCGCGATTTCGGTACATCGCGCGCGCCCAGGCGTTCGGCTATCACGGCGATTTCCGTGTAATAACGATCCTGATCTGCCCCCGACAACTGCGGATTGCGATAACGCAAATGCGCCGCCAGAAAGTTACTCACTTCCGCCACATGCACCCAGGTCAACAAATCCGCATCGCTGGCTGCGTAGGGCCGGCCATCAGGCGCCGTGCCGACCACCTGCAAATGAATGGTGCGCACTTTCTCGATCAACCAGTCGGCGTCCCGGCGCGAGCCAAACGTGGTACCGGATACAAACTGGCTGGTGCGCCGCAAACGCCCGAGCATGTCTTCACGAAAGTTCGAATGATCCCAAACCCCGGCCAGCGCCAGCGGATGCAAAGCTTGTAGCAACAACGCGCTGATACCGCCGATCAACATGCTGCTGAAATCGCCGTGCACCTGCCAACTGATCGAGTCCGGACCAAACAGGCCGGGATCGCCCTTGGGGTTTTCCAGGTCGAGCTGACCAAGCGACAGCCCGGTCAGGCTCATGAGTTGCTGTTCGATACGGCTGCGGATGAATTCCATGACCACTCAGTGAGAAAGGCCAGGCGCGACCGGTTGACCGCGCCCGGGGTGTTACTGATTGAGGCGCGTGTCGATCAGGCCTTGCACCACACTCGGATCGGCCAGGGTCGAGGTATCACCGAGGCTGTCGAGTTCGTTGCAGGCGATCTTGCGCAAGATGCGCCGCATGATCTTGCCTGAACGGGTTTTCGGCAAGGCCGGCGCCCACTGGATCAGATCCGGTTTGGCGAAGCTGCCGATTTCCTTGCTGACGTGGGCCAGCAATTCTTTCTTCAACTCGTCATTGGGTTCGGTGCCGTTCATGGGAGTGACGAAGGCGTAGATGCCCTGACCTTTGACGTCGTGGGGGTAACCAACCACGGCGGCCTCGGCGATGCTGTCGTGCAATACCAGTGCGCTTTCCACTTCGGCGGTGCCGATGCGGTGACCGGAGACGTTGATCACGTCATCGATGCGCCCGGTGATCCAGTAATCGCCGTCCTCATCGCGGCGTGCGCCGTCGCCGGTGAAGTAGTAGCCGGGGTAGGGTTTGAAATAGGTGTCGACCATGCGCTGCGGGTCGCCATAGACGCTGCGGATCTGCGCCGGCCAACTCGACTTGATCGCCAGCACGCCACTGCCGGCGCCTTTGATTTCCTTGCCGTGCTCATCGAGCAGCACCGGTTGCACGCCGAACATCGGTTGGGTGGCGCAGCCAGGCTTGATTCGCTGGGCGCTGACCAGGGGACTGAGCATGATGCCGCCGGTTTCGGTCTGCCACCAAGTGTCGACGATGGGGCAGCGCTGTTCTCCGACGACATTGAAATACCATTCCCACGCTTCCGGATTGATCGGCTCACCGACGCTGCCGAGTAATCTGAGGCTGGCGCGCGAGGTTTCCTTCAACGGTTCGGCACCTTCACGCATCAACGCGCGCAGGGCGGTCGGCGCGGTGTAGAAGATATTGACTTTGTGTTTGTCGATCACCTGCCAGAAACGCGAACTGCTCGGATAGCTCGGCACGCCTTCGAACATCAGCGTGGTCGCACCATTGGCCAGCGGGCCGTAGACAATGTAGCTGTGACCTGTGACCCAGCCGACGTCAGCA
Source organism: Pseudomonas sp. 29 (assembly GCF_002754355.1). NCBI lineage: Bacteria > Pseudomonadati > Pseudomonadota > Gammaproteobacteria > Pseudomonadales > Pseudomonadaceae > Pseudomonas > Pseudomonas sp. 29. The sequence continues at coordinate 1,896,895 of NZ_PEEY01000001.1, read as the reverse complement.
GTGCACCAGAACACTTCGCCGTCGCGGTAATCGAGCACGTACTTGAAGGTCATCGCCGCTTGCAGCAGGTAGCCGCCGGTGGTGTGCAGCACGCCTTTGGGTTTGCCGGTGCTGCCGGAGGTGTAGAGGATGAACAGCGGGTCTTCGGCGTCCATCGGCTCCGGTGGGCAATCGTCGCTGACCTCGCGCACGGCCTGGTGATACCAGAGGTCACGACCCTCGACCCAATCGACTTTGCCCTGGGTGCGTTCGACCACCACGACGGTGCTGACGTCGGGGCAACTTTGCAGGGCTTTGTCGACGTTCTGCTTGAGCGGGACGAACTTGCCACCGCGCACGCCTTCATCGGCGGTGATCACCGTGCGGCAATCGGCATCGAGGATGCGGTCACGCAGGGAGTCAGGGGAGAAACCGCCAAACACCACCGAATGGATTGCGCCGATCCGCGCGCAGGCGAGCATGGCGTATGCGGCCTCGGGGATCATCGGCATGTAGATGCACACCCGGTCGCCTTTGTTCACGCCACGGCTTTTCAGCACGTTGGCGAGTCGGCAGACGTGGTGGTGAAGTTTTTTGTAGGTGATTTGCGCCGATTCGGCAGGGTCGTCGCCCTCCCAGAGCAGGGCGGTCTGATCGCCGCGCTTGGCCAGATGACGGTCGATGCAGTTGTAACTGACGTTCAGTTTCGCACCGGCAAACCAGGCGGCTTCACCGGTTTTCAGGTCGTAGCGCTGAACGGTCTGCCACGGCGTGCTCCAGTCGAGGAACCGCGTGGCCTGTTCGGCCCAGAAGGTGCTGGGGTGTTCAATGGATTCGCGGTACAGGCGCCGATAGTCTTCCTGACTCAATTGCGCAGCCCGGCGGACGGCATCGGCTTTGGGGAACGTGCTGATATCGAACATGACGGTTCCTTATTCTTGTGGTGCGACAGGAATAAAGATGCGCCGAGCGGGCGAAGGGTTCAAGCCGGATCAGGAATCTGATGGCTGAAGCTGATTCTGAATGCCCCCAAAACAACTGTAGGAGTGAGCCTGCTCGCGATAGCGGTGTGTCATTCAACATCAATGCTGACTGATTCACCGCTATCGCGAGCAGGCTCACTCCTACAAGGGATTTCTGTGCCCACAGGATTTGGGTTGAGCCAAACCTTGTGGGCCGAACCATCACATCAACCGCGGTGACGACCGCGGAAGTAGTTGATCAAGCCCTGAGTGGAAGGGTCATCAGCAGTGCTTTCATCGCTGCCGACCAGACGGTTGTAAACGCCTTTGCCCAGTTCCTTGCCCAGTTCCACGCCCCATTGGTCGAAGGCGTTGATGCCCCAGACCACGCTTTGCACGAACACTTTGTGTTCATACATCGCCACCAGTGCGCCGAGACGACGCGGGCTGATGCGCTCGACCACGAGGGTGTTGCTCGGACGGTTGCCCGGGATCACCTTGTGCGGCGCGAGCTTGTGCACTTCATCTTCGCTCATGCCCTTGTCGCGCAGTTCCTGCTCGGCTTCCGGCAAGGTCTTGCCGAGCATCAGCGCCTGGCTCTGCGACAGGCAGTTGGCGTACAGCCACTGATGGTGGTCGGAGACCGGGTTGAAGCTGACGATCGGCACGATGAAATCGGCCGGAATCAACTGCGAACCTTGATGCAGCAACTGGTGGTAGGCGTGCTGACCGTTGCAGCCGACGCCGCCCCAGATCACCGGACCGGTATCGGTCGACACCGGCGTGCCGTCCTGACGCACGCTCTTGCCGTTGGATTCCATGTCCAGCTGTTGCAAGTGCTTGGTGATGTTACGCAAATAGTGGTCGTACGGCAGGATCGCGTGGCTTTGCGCGCCCCAGAAGTTGCCGTACCACACACCGAGCAGGGCCAGCAGCACCGGCATGTTCTGTTCGAACGGCGCGGTCTGGAAATGCTGGTCCATGGTGTAGGCGCCGGACAGCAGTTCCTTGAAGTTGGACATGCCGATGGCCAGGGCGATCGGCAAACCGATGGCCGACCACAGCGAATAACGACCACCGACCCAGTCCCACATCGGGAAGATGTTTTCTTCGCGGATACCGAACGCAACGGCCGCTGCGTTGTTGCTCGATACGGCGATGAAGTGACGATACAGCTCGGCCTCCGAACCGCCCTGCGCCAGGTACCAGGCGCGCGCAGCCTGCGCGTTCTTCAGGGTTTCGAGGGTGTTGAAGGATTTCGACGAAACGATGAACAGCGTGGTCTCGGCGCGCAGTTTCTGCGTCAGTTCGTGGAATTCGCTGCCGTCGATGTTCGCCAGATAATGGCAACGCACGCCTTTCTGTGCGTACGACAGCAGCGCTTCGGAAACCAGCTCAGGGCCGAGGAACGAGCCACCGATACCGATGTTCACCACGTCGGTGATCGGCTTCTCGGTGTAACCGCGCCACAGACCGTCGTGGATGCGGCCGACCAGATCGGTAATCTGGTTCAGGACCTTGTGGACTTCCGGCATCACGTTGACGCCGTTGACCGACAGCTTGTCGCCTACCGGGCGGCGCAGGGCGGTGTGCAGCGCCGGGCGGCCTTCGGACGTGTTGACGATTTCGCCTTCAAACAGCGCTTTGATGGCGCCTTTGAGATCGACTTCATTGGCCAGACCGACCAGCAGGTTGCGGGTCTGGGCGTTGATCAAATTCTTCGAATAATCGAGAAACAGTCCGCAGCTGCTGAGGGTGAACTGGTTGAAGCGCTGCGGATCGGCGTTGAAGGCTTCGCGCATGCTGAAATCCTGCATGGCTTGGCGGTGATCTTTCAACGCTTGCCAGGCGGGCAGAGCGGTAACGTCTTGAGGAGTGAGGTAATACGCCATCGCTGCGGTTTTCCTTTTTACTTGAACGGCCTTTTGAACACTGAACAGACCCGGCACGCCATGTTTGGGCATGGGATCAACTGCGTCGACACGATTTCTGGACACAGGGCGAATACAGTAAACCTCGCGCTGCGTTCTGTCTTGACTTTGTCTGACCAGATCCCTGTACTTTTTTAACATCGAGACCGGGATTTGGCCGACAAACGGAGGGGGCGGGGCAAAATCGGGATCAGGCGAGCTGAACCGGGATGGCGTTGCTGGTGTGGCTCAGCTCGTTGCCTGGCGCCATGTAGAGCATGCGCGGCTTGAAATTGACCAGTTCCGCTTCGCTGTAATGGGCGTAGGCACAAATGATCACACGGTCGCCAACCTTGGCCTTGTGCGCTGCGGCGCCGTTGACGGAGATCATCCGCGAGCCTTCTTCGCCACGAATCGCGTAGGTGGTGAAACGCTCGCCGTTGTCGACGTTATAAATCTGGATCTGCTCGTATTCACGAATGCCGGACAAGTCCAGCCACTCGCCATCGATAGCGCACGAACCTTCGTAATCGAGCACCGCATGAGTGACTTCGGCGCGGTGCAGTTTGGCCTTGAGCATGATCGCGTGCATGAGGGATTTTCCCGGGTTGGAATCGAACGGCGGGCAGTGTGCCCGAAGGCTTTAGGGGCGGCAATAAGGCTTGAAACGCAATTTTCATAACACCGAAAACCACTGTAGGAGTGAGCCTGCTCGCGATAGCGGTGTGTCATTCAACACTAATGCTGACTGACACACCGCTATCGCTAGCAGGCTCACTCCTACAGGGGGTATTGCGATGTTTTCAAGCGGGGGTGTCGAGATTCAGGTGCAGGTTGTCGATCAACCGAGTAGTGCCAAGAAACGCCGCCACCAGAATCACCAGATCACGATCCTCCGGCGTCGCCGGACGCAGGGTCAGTGCATGGCGGATTTCCAGGTAATCCGGACGCAGGCCCGCCGCTTCCAGCTGCTGTACCTGGGCACTGATCATTGCCGGGAAGTCGCGTTGGCCTTGCTTGATCAACTCGGCAATGTTGCTCAGCGAGCGATAGACCACCGGAGCCACCGCGCGCTGTTCCTCGTTGAGGAAGCCATTGCGCGATGACAGCGCCAGGCCGTCGGCGGCACGCACAGTCGGTTCGCCAATGATCTGGATCGGCATGTTCAAGTCGTGCACCAGCGCGCGAATCACCGCCAGTTGCTGGTAATCCTTCTGGCCGAAAATCGCCAGATCCGGCTGGACCATGTTGAACAGTTTGCTGACGACGGTCGCTACACCCTCGAAATGCCCCGGACGGCTGGCGCCGCACAGGCCTTCGGACAACTGCGGCACGCTGACCCGAGTCTGACCGGCCATGCCGTCGGGGTACATTTCTTCGACAGTCGGCGCGAAGAGCAGGGAGCAACCGGCTTCGAGCAGCTTCTCCTGATCCGCTGCCAACGTGCGCGGGTATTTATCGAGGTCTTCGCCGGCACCGAACTGCAGCGGGTTGACGAAAATACTCGCGACCACGAAGTCCACCCGTTGGGTGGCTTTGGTGATCAGTGCAACGTGACCGCTGTGCAGGTTGCCCATGGTCGGCACAAAGCCGATGCGCTTGCCTTCGCTGCGGGCGCGGGCTACGGCGGCGCGCAGTTCGCGTACGGTTTTAACGGTGTTCATGCAGAGAATCCGTGTTCGATGCCAGGGAACGTGGTGGCTTTGACTTCGTTGACGTAAGCCTTCAGCGCGGATTGGATGCTGTCCTGGCCGTGCATGAAGTTTTTGACAAATTTCGGCACGCGGCCAGTGATCGACAGGCCGAGCATGTCGTGCAGTACCAGGACCTGGCCGTCAGTGGCGTTACCGGCGCCGATGCCGATGACTGGAATCTTCACCGCCTGGCTGATTTCGGCAGCCAGTTCGCTCGGTACGCATTCGAGCAGCAGCATGGCGGCGCCGGCCTGTTCCAGCGAGATCGCATCGGCACGCATCTGCCGCGCCTGATTTTCGTTACGGCCCTGCACTTTATAGCCGCCGAGAATGTTCACTGCTTGCGGAGTCAGGCCCATGTGCGCGCATACCGGTACACCGCGCTCGGCGAGCAGACGGATCGACTCGGCCAGCCACAGCTGACCTTCGACCTTGACCATGTGCGCACCGGCCTGCATCAGCATGGCGCTGTTAGTCATGGTTTGTTCAAGGGTGGCGTTGGCCATGAACGGCAAGTCAGCCAGGATCAGGGCATCGGTATTGCCACGTTTGACGCAAGCGGTGTGGTAGGCCATTTCTGCGGTGGTCACCGGCAAAGTGCTGTCGTGACCTTGCAGGACCATGCCGAGGGAGTCGCCCACCAGCAGCACTTCGACACCAGCCTCGTTGCAGGCGTGGGCGAAGGTCGCGTCATAGCAGGTCAGCATGGTGATCTTTTCACCTTTCTGCTTGAGGCTCTGGAGCGTGGTCAGGGTGATGGCTGGCATGTAAAAAATCCTCGTTCAGGCGCTCTGGAAACTACTGCGAGTAACGCGCGTGATTCTTCATCTACTCAGGCGCACGCTCTTTTGTCGTGCTTATAAGGCCTGGATTGCGCCCGTATGTGCCGGGTTGGCGGCAGCGGGACGCCTATAGTCGTGATGAGCCAACAGGAAGTCAATTGCGTGTGTTACCGCATTGTTACGAGGGGAGTGTTACCGGCGTTACTGATGCGATTCAGCGCTGCGGCGGGCCTGATTCGCGGGGTTTTTGTCGGACAATAAATCTGGATGTGGCGCAATCCCTGTAGGAGTGAGCCTGCTCGCGATAGCGTTCTGTCAGCCAAAGATTTATTGGTTGATCCACCGCTATCGCGAGCAGGCTCACTCCTACAAAGGGCGGATTTGTGTCAGGCGTGGGGGAGGCGTTCCAGGCCGACGAACGGGCAGGCTGCCAGCAGCTCGGACAAGGTGCGGCCATCGGCCAGACGCAGATCTTGCGGCGCCAGTTCGGCAAGGGGATAGAGTACGAACGCACGTTCCTGAATCTGATAATGCGGGACTTTCAGGCGCGGTTCATCGATCAAGCGATCACCGAACAGCAGAATATCCAGGTCCAACGTGCGCGGGCCCCAGCGCTCCAGACGCTCGCGGCCCTGATCATTCTCGATGGCTTGCAGCGCGTCGAGCAGTTCAATCGGCGCAAAATCGCTGTCGAGCGCAGCGACCGCGTTGGTGTACCGCGGTTGGCCTGGCAGCAACGAGTCGCTTTGATAGAAGGCGGAAACGCCCGCGAGTGTGGTCTGCGGCAGTTGCCCCAGCGCCTCGACGGCGCTGCGCAACTGTTCGGCCGGGTCAGCGAGGTTGCTGCCCATGCCGATGTAGATGCGTTCCATGCCTTTATTCGCCTGTAGCGCTCGGGGCGCCGGCGCGTTTGCGCTTGGAACCGCTGCTGCGGCGACGTTTGCGCGGAGCACCACTGGCGTCATCGCCCTTGCCGCTGAGGTCGCGGATCATGTCGCGACGTTCGCTGTCGTTGGCGTCCTGATAATCCGTCCACCATTCACCGAGGCCATCAGTCTCCTCGCCGGCGCTTTCACGCAGCAGGAGGAAGTCGTAACCGGCGCGGAAACGCGGATTGTCCAGCAACAGGTCGGCACGTTTGCCGCTGCGGCGTGGCAGGCGCTCCTGCATGTCCCAGATCTCGCGGATCGGCATCGTGAAGCGTTTCGGAATCGCAATGCGCTGGCATTGTTCGGCGATCAGCTCGTGCGCGCCTTCCTGCATCGCTGGAATCGGCGGCATGCCACGTTCCTGCAAGCGCAACACGCGAGCCGGCAAAGCAGGCCACAACAGTGCGGCAAACAGGAACGCCGGGGTCACCGGTTTGTTCTGCTTGATGCGCAAGTCGGTGTTGGTCAGCGCTTCGCTGATCAGCGTGTGGGTGTATTCCGGGTTGTGTTCCAGCGCATCGGCACTGGCCGGGAACAGCGGGGCGAACAGTTGCAGATCGACCAGCATTTCGAAGGTGATTGCGCCGTGTCCCGAAAGGAACAGCTTGAGTACTTCTTCGAACAGGCGTGCCGACGGAATCTCGCGCAGCATCGGCGCCAGTTCGCGGATCGGCTGAACCGTGTGCTTCTCGATGCCGAAATTGAGCTTGGCGGCAAAACGCACGGCGCGCAGCATGCGTACCGGATCTTCCTGGTAACGCTGCTTCGGATCGCCGATCAAACGGATCAGGTGGTTGCGTATATCGTGTACGCCGTTGGCGTAGTCGAGGATGCGCTCGCTGACCGGATCGTAATACAGGGCGTTGATGGTGAAGTCGCGGCGTTGCGCGTCTTCTTCCAGGGTGCCGTAAACGTTGTCGCGCAGAATCCGCCCGCTCTCGTTACGCGAAGACTGGTTGCTGTCTTCGTCGTCTTCGTTGACCGGGTGATTGGCGCGGAAGGTCGCGACTTCGATGATTTCGCGACCGAAATGGATGTGCACCAGTTTGAAGCGACGGCCTATGATCCGCGCATTGCGGAATTCGGCACGGACTTGCTCGGGGGTGGCGCTGGTGGCGACGTCGAAATCCTTGGGCGTGATGCCCAGCAGCATGTCACGCACGCAACCGCCGACCAGATAAGCCTGGTAACCGGCACCTTGCAGGCGTTCGACGATATTCACCGCGTAGCGGCTGAATTGCGTTTTCTGCAGCGAATGTTGGCCGCTGTTGAGCACTTCAGGGGTGCTGCGGATGTGTTGCGTACGACGCACGGGAGTTCGGAATGACTGGAACAGCTTCTTCAGCATGGGATGCACTGTTTGAAGGAATGTTCGGCCATACCAAAGAATGACCGCATGATGGGCGCAGATTCTAGCATTTAGTCGGGGGATGGTGTAGGACACGGCAGATTTGAGCTGTAAGCCCCAAGCTGCAAGGGGCGAGCAAGGGAAATTCGAAGGATTTTGCCGGAAGGGAGAAACTACAAGGGGAGCCGAAGCTCCCCAAGAAGTAGTTGCGTGCTCTTTTTATTATTGATTCGGGCTTCTTGTTTTTGTTGAGTGCCCTCGCCACGAAGTGTTTCCTTCGTGACCCTCCCAATCGGGAGCCAAGAGCAAACGGATTGCTTTGGTCGCTGAATTGCAGTGATCTCTCGATCCAACCAGTACAGGCTCTGTCTTAGGACAGTTTTTGTTGTTCTCGGCCTGGTCGTGGGGCAAGCCCCAAATACAACGCCTCTCCAAAAGAATCAGTTAGCTGCGCCTCTCGCCGTCTTGTTTTTATTGTGCGTGAGTCGATTCGTCTTATTTTTATTGTCTTGTGCATTGCTTGTTATTGTTCTTGTACCAAACATATAGCAGGGGCCGTGCCAACTTTTGCGAAACCCAATAAAACAAGGGGTTAGGTCGATATAACCGTTTTGTCGGGGCGAAAAAAAGCCGGGGTTTCGTTACCGATAACCCCGGCTTCTGTTACGTGAATCGACTGAGGTAACAGTTTTTTCACATCTTCAAGCGTTACCCGCACACTCGACAGGTAACGTTCAGCTCTCGCTGGCGACTCCGGTCTTGCGCCGTGGGATGCCTAGACGCTGACGGCGCTCCCACAGACATTTACGGCTGACGCCCAGTTTGCGCGCCAGTTCGGTCTCGGTCATGTGGTCCTGATGCTCGAGAACGAAGTGCTGGAAGTAGTCTTCCAGCGACAGGTCTTCGGTCGGCTCGTGGCTGCTGTTGCTGGCGTTACCCGGCGTTTGTGGCGGCAGACCGATGAACTCGTCGTCTTCCAGATCGCTCAGCTCGATGTCGATGCCCAGCAGGTCGGCGGAGATTTCCGCGCTTTCGCTCAGAATCACCGCGCGCTCGACTGCGTTTTCCAGTTCACGCACGTTACCCGGCCAGGAATAATGACGAATCGCCTGTTCGGCATCCGCGGCAAATTTCAGGTCGGTACGGTTGATGCGCGCACTTTGGCGAGCGAGGAAAGCCGTGGCGATCTCGTTGACGTCGGCGCCGCGCTCGCGCAGGGCCGGCAGTTTTAACGCGATCACGTGCAGACGGTAATAAAGGTCTTCACGGAACTGGCCGATTTTCGCCAGGCTCTTCAAGTCGCGGTGAGTGGCCGCGATCAGGCGTACATCGACCTTCTGCGACTGCACCGAGCCAACACGGCGAATTTCGCCTTCCTGCAACACACGCAGCAGGCGAGCCTGAGCTTCCAGTGGCAGTTCGCCGATTTCGTCGAGGAACAAGGTGCCGCCGTCCGCCGCTTCGACCAGACCGGCACGCCCGGCGCTGGCGCCGGTGAATGCGCCTTTCTCGTGGCCGAACAGTTCGGACTCGATCAGGCTTTCCGGAATGGCTGCGCAGTTCACCGAGATCATCGGCGCCTTGGCGCGTTTCGACAGGTTGTGCAGTGCGCGGGCCACCAGTTCTTTACCGGTGCCAGACTCGCCCTGGATCAATACATTGGAATCGGTCGGCGCGACTTTGCGGATCTTGCTGTACAAGTCCTGCATCGGTGGGCAGGAGCCGATGATGCCAATCTCGCCATTGCTGTTGTCGACGGCGGATTTGCCGCTGCCATTGGCCGGTTTACTGGCAACTGCTTCGCCGGCCGCCGGTGCCGATTGGCGATCACGCAGGATCCGCGCGACAGCCTGAAGCATCTCATCGTGGTCGAAAGGCTTGGCGATGTAGTCCACCGCGCCCATCTTCATCGAGTCGACCGCCGAGCGCAGGCTGGCATAGCTGGTCATGATCAGCACCGGTGTGCCCTGGCCGAGCTTGATCAGCTCAGTACCCGGCGCGCCCGGCAAACGCAGATCGCTGACGATCAGATCGAACGTAGGAATGGTGAAGCGTTCTTGTGCTTCCTGCACTGAACCGGCTTCGCTGACCTGGTACTGGTTGCGTTCCAGCAGGCGGCGCAAGGCGGAGCGGATAATTGTTTCGTCTTCGACGATCAAAATGTGCGGCATTGATTCGATACTCTCGACGGTCTCAGTTCACAGCGGACGTCGCTTCGACATGACGCGGTAAGGTCACCCGGATACGGGTGCCGCGTTGGCTTTGTACATCAGCCGGGCTGTCGATGGTGATTTGTCCATAATGCTCTTCAACGATGGAATAGACCAGTGCAAGGCCCAGACCGGTGCCTTCGCCAGGATCCTTGGTGGTGAAGAAGGGTTCGAACAATCTATCCATGATGTTCTTCGGAATACCGCTGCCTTCGTCTTCGACGATCAGATCGACCGTGTGTTCGCCGGCTTCACTCTTGACCCGTACCGCACTGTGCGGCGGCGAGGCGTCGCGGGCGTTGGAGAGCAAGTTGATCAATACCTGGGCGAGTCGCTGCGGATCGCCTTCGACCCAATGATCAGGATCGCAGAGGTTGTAGAACTGCACCTCGAAATTGCGTCGGTTCAGGGCCAGCAGGCCGATTGCATCTTGAGCGACCTCTGCCAGACAAACGGGCTCGTCACTGTGCTGATGGCTGCCAGCGTGGGCGAAACTCATCAACGACTGGACGATGCGCGACACACGTTTGGTCTGTTCGAGAATCTGCCCGCTGATTTCCGTCAGTTCGCCGTCGTCTTCACGCTCTTCGCGCAGGTTTTGCGCAAGACAAGCAATGCCGGTGATCGGGTTGCCGATTTCGTGAGCCACACCCGCCGCGAGACGACCAATGCTGGCCAGACGCTCGGAGTGCACCAGTTTGTCTTCGAGCATCTGCGTTTCGGTCAAATCTTCGACCAGTAGCACCAGGCCGCTGTTACCCGGTGCCAACGGTTCGTCGATTGCCGCTTTGTGCAGGTTCAGCCAGCGCGTCTGACCGTCGAGGGCCAGGTGCTGTTTGTGCAAATGCTCGTCGGGCAGGTTGATGAAACCCTGGAGTAACTCTTTCCACGGCTCGCCGATGGTACTCAGGCGCGAACCGACCACGCGTTGGGCGGCGATTCCGGTGAGCTCTTCCATGGCCTTGTTCCACATCAGGATCTCTTGATCCTTGGCCAGCGAGCAGACGCCCATCGGCAGTTCCTGCAAGGTTTGGCGGTGGTAACGGCGCAGGGCGTCGAGTTCGGCGGCCAGGCCTGTGAGGCGCGAGTGGTAATCCTCGAGGCGGCTTTCGATGAAGTGGATGTCTTCGGTCACGTAGTTTTCGCCACCCGCCTTGTAGGGCAGGAAGGTTTCCACCATGTCCTGCGCCACGCTCGGGCCCATCAGACCGGAAAGGTTGGCCTCGATACGGTCACGCAAACGGCGCAGTGCATAAGGACGGCGTTCGTCAAATGGTAGATAGAGGTCACGCAACGCTTGCTCGACTTCTTTCTGCGCAGCCTTGGCGCCCAGCGGTTTGGCCAGTTGTGTGGCGAATTCCTGTGGCGAGGCCGCATGCAGTTCACGGCGCTGCGGACGACGGACGTTGTCTACCGCACAGGCTTCGGCGGCGCTGGCTTCTTCCGGGCTGGCGTTGGTGAACAGCGAGATCAGCGTGAACATCAAGACGTTTGCAGCCAGCGAGGCGATTGCCGCCATGTGCCAACTGGTGTCGTCGAGCACGTAAATCATGTTCAGCAGCGGGATGTAGAAACCCTGCAGATTGCCGACCAGCGGCAGCAGCATGGTCACTACCCAGACCAGAATGCCCGCCAGCAGACCGGCGATAAAGCCGCGACGGTTGGCGGTCGGCCAGTACAGCACCGACAACACCCCGGGCAGGAATTGCAGGGTCGCGACAAACGCGACGATGCCGAGGTTGGCCAGATCCTGCTCGGCGCCAAGCATCAGGTAGAAACCGAAACCGGCCATGATGATCGCGACGATCAGCGCGCGGCGGGTCCACTTCAGCCAGCGGTAGATGTTGCCTTCGGCCGGCGGCTGGTAGAGCGGCAAAACCAAGTGGTTCAGCGCCATGCCCGACAGCGCCAGCGTGGTGACGATGATCAGCCCGCTGGCCGCCGATAAACCGCCGACATAGGCGAGCAACGCCAGCGGTTTGCTGTTGGCGGCGATGCCGATGCCGAGGGTGAAGTATTCCGGGTTGGTTGTGGCGCCGAGTTTGAGGCCGGCCCAGAGAATCAGCGGTACCGCCAGGCTCATCAGCAGCAGGAACAGCGGCAGGCCCCAGCTCGCACTGACCAGCGAGCGCGGGTTGAGGTTTTCGGTAAAAGTCATGTGATACATGTGCGGCATCACGATCGCCGAGGCAAAGAACACCAGCAGCAGCGTACGCCACGGGCCTTCCTGCAACGGCGTGTGCAGCGCGGCGAGGGCAGTCTGGTTTTGCAGCAGCCAAATCTCAAGCTGTTGCGGGCCGTCGAACACGCCGTACAACGCATACAGGCCGACGCCGCCAAGAGCGATCAGTTTGATCACCGACTCGAAGGCAATCGCAAACACCAGTCCTTCGTGCTTCTCACGGGTGGCGATATGCCGGGAACCGAAGAAAATCGTGAACAGGATGATCAGCGCACAGAACGCCAGCGCGACGCGACTCTGGATCGGCTCGCCGGTCAGAATGCCGATGGAGTCGGCCACCGCCTGAATCTGCAACGCCAGCAGCGGCAGCACACCGATCAACATGAAAATAGTGGTCAGCGCGCCGGCCCAGGTGCTGCGAAAGCGAAACGCGAACAGATCCGCCAGCGACGACAGTTGATAGGTGCGGGTGATTTTCAGGATCGGATAGAGCAACACCGGCGCCAGCAGAAATGCGCCGGACACGCCGAGGTAACTGGACAGAAAGCCGTAGCCGTACTGATAGGCGAGGCCGACCGTGCCGTAGAACGCCCACGCACTGGCGTAAACCCCCAGCGACAAGGTGTAGGTCAGCGGGTGGCGAATGATCGCCCGCGGGATCATGCCCCGTTCGCTGATCCAGGCGACGCCGAACAGCACCGCCAGGTACGCGGCGCTGATCAGGATCATCTGGGTCAGGCTAAAGCTCATCGGCATCTTTTTGGCTCTGCAGGATGAAGGTCACGACAATCAGGATCAGCCAGAGCAGATAGGGGCGATACCAGGCGCCCGTAGCGTCGATCCACCAATCCATGATGGCGGGGGAAAACAGGTAGATCCCCACGACTAAAAGCAGGACCAAGCGATAGATGTACATCCCGGCCTCTCTTTTTTATGCGCGTGCCCGAAAACGTGCGGCGATGGTAACGGATGGGCGCGCGACTGCAAGTGTCGTCATAGCAGTTGCGCTTCGGGCAGGGTCAGTGTGCGCGGGATCTTCGTGGCATCCCAGTGTGCGCTGCCCCACTTGAGTAATTCTTGCGGTGAGGCGTGGGCCAGTTCAGCGCCAGGGTTTTGCCCCAGAGCACGCAGGGCGCGCAGCAACAATGGTGTGGCTTGATCAGCTTGCAGCGGCGGCGAGCGATAGGACTTGCCGAGTTTGTTGCCGTCCGGTTGGGTAATCAGCGGCAGGTGCAGATAGCGCGGCTGGCGCAACCCCAGCAACTCTTGCAGATAGAGTTGGCGCGGCGTCGAGTCGAGCAGGTCGGCACCACGCACGATGTCGGTGATACCTTGCCAGGCATCATCCAGCACCACCGCCAGTTGATAGGCGTAGAGACCGTCACGGCGGCGGATCACGAAATCGCCGACGTCGCGACCCAGATGCTGGCGGTATTCGCCTTGCACGCGGTCGATAAAGTGGTATTCCAGTTCGGGTACGCGCAGGCGGATAGCGGCGTCTTGCTGATCGTGGCCGGCATTGCGGCACAGGCCCGGATAAATCCCGTTATACGCTTCGAGCTGTTTGCGCGAGCACGTGCAGGCGTAAGCGAGGCCGTGATTGAACAGGCTGTTGAGCACGTCCGCGTAGGCGTCGTGGCGATCGCTCTGGCGCACCATGTCGCCGTCCCATTCAAAGCCGTAGCTTTCCAGCGCCTTGAGAATCGCCGCTTGTGCGCCGGGTTCTTCGCGGGGCGGGTCGAGATCTTCCATGCGCACCAGCCAGCGACCGCTGACCGAGCGAGCGTCGAGGTAAGAGGCGAGGGCGGCAACCAGCGAACCGAAGTGCAAGTGGCCACTGGGGGTTGGGGCGAAGCGGCCGATGTAGGCGGGGGATATTTTGGCAGTCATGGAGACGAAGCTACTTTTCAGGCTATACGCAGGTCAACCTGTGGGAGTGAGCCTGCTCGCGATAGCGGTGTGACATTCAACACCGATATCGACCGACCCACCGCTATCGCGAGCAGGCTCACTCCTACAAAAGGCAAAAGGCAGAAACAAAAACGGAGCGTTCGCACGCTCCGTTTTTCGTTCAGGTCGAGATTACTTGCCGACCTGCTTTTCCTTGATCTCAGCCAGGTTCTTGCAGTCGACGCACATGTCGGCGGTAGGACGGGCTTCAAGGCGCTTGACGCCGATCTCGATACCGCACGAATCGCACCAGCCGTATTCGCCGTCTTCGATCAGTTGCAGTGTCTTGTCGATCTTCTTGATCAGCTTGCGCTCGCGATCACGGGCACGCAGTTCAAGGGCAAACTCTTCTTCCTGACTGGCACGGTCGGCCGGATCGGGAAAGTTGGCCGCTTCGTCCTTCATGTGATCAACAGTTCGGTCGACTTCCTGCATCAAGTCCAGTTTCCACTTGGTCAGGATCTTGGTGAAGTGCGCGCGCATGGGTTTGCCCATGTACTCTTCGTCTTTGGCCTGAACGTAAGGTTCGAAGCCACTGATCGCCGTTTGCTGCTGTTGCTTTGCTTGGGTGGGCATGAAATGGACCGCCTCTACTCTTGTAATCCATTGCGCAGGATTGCTCCATCACCGACACCTGCCGGCCCTGCGGCTGCAAGCGGGCGAACTTACCAGATCAATTCGGCCTGCGCTACTCCCGGATGTCGAGGCCCCGGCGGGTGGCGCTTGCAAATGTTTGGCAAGCCGTGTCTGGTGGTGCTGAAGACCTGTTCAATCACTGATTTTAGTCAATCCTGGAGCGTACGCTCATATCGTTACAGTCCAGCGTTCTTGAGGCTGTGACCGCTGCGGGTTCTCGCTCGTTCCGGCAGATGGGTAGAATCGTCTCTTTTTCCCTGCCGAAGGAAAACCAATGGCTCAGCCCTACAGTGCGCGCAGTCGTGCGATCGAACCGTTCCATGTGATGGCGCTGCTGGCGCGGGCCAATGAATTACAGGCTGAAGGCCACGACGTGATCCACCTGGAAATCGGCGAGCCGGACTTTACTACTGCCGAGCCGATCATCCGTGCCGGGCAGGCCGCTTTAACGGCGGGCAAGACCCGTTACACCGCTGCGCGCGGCATTCCTGAATTGCGCGAGGCGATTTCCGGTTTTTACCAATCGCGCTATGGCCTGAACATCGATCCGCGGCGGATTCTGATCACGCCGGGCGGTTCCGGTGCGCTGTTGCTGGCCAGTGCATTACTGGTCGATCCGGGGAAACACTGGCTGCTGGCGGACCCGGGCTACCCGTGCAACCGGCACTTCCTGCGACTGGTCGAAGGCGCAGCGCAGCTGGTGCCAGTTGGCCCGGACGTGCGCTATCAACTGACTCCGGATCTGGTCGAGCGTCATTGGGATCACGACAGCGTCGGTGCATTGGTCGCTTCGCCGGCCAACCCGACCGGGACGATCCTGACCCGCGATGAGCTGGCCGGGTTATCCACAGCCATCAAGGCGAAACACGGGCATCTGGTGGTGGACGAGATCTATCACGGTCTGACTTACGGCACCGATGCGGCGAGCGTGCTGGAAGTCGATGACAGCGCTTTTGTGTTGAACAGTTTCTCCAAATATTTCGGCATGACCGGCTGGCGTCTCGGCTGGCTGGTGGCGCCGGATGCTGCCGTCAGCGAGTTGGAAAAACTGGCACAGAACCTCTACATCAGCGCGCCGAGCATGGCCCAATATGCGGCGTTGGCCTGTTTCGAACCGGACACCATCGCCATTCTGGAAGAGCGTCGGACCGAATTTGGTCGCCGCCGTGATTTCCTCCTGCCAGCGTTGCGCGAGTTGGGTTTCAACATCGCCGTGGAGCCGGAAGGCGCGTTCTATCTTTACGCCGATATCAGCCAGTTCGGCGGCGATGCCTTCGCGTTCTGCCGACATTTTCTCGAAACCGAACATGTAGCGTTCACCCCGGGTCTGGATTTCGGTCGCTATCAGGCCAGCCACCACGTGCGTTTTGCCTACACGCAAAACCTCCCTCGCTTACAGGAAGCGGTGGAGCGTATTGCCCGTGGCTTGAAGAGCTGGCAAGGCTGATGCGCTTTTATCCTGCTCTGGAAGAGGCGCGACTGATCCGTCGTTACAAGCGTTTTCTCGCCGATATCGAAACTGTTGACGGCGAGTTGCTGACCATTCACTGCCCGAACACTGGTTCGATGCTCAACTGTCAGGTCGAAGGCGGGCAGGTCTGGTTCAGCCGCTCAAATGACCCGAAACGTAAATTACCGGGCACTTGGGAAATTGGTGAAACCCCGCAGGGTCGGTTGTTTTGCGTGAATACCGCACGGGCCAACGGTTTGGTCGAGGAGGCGCTGCAGGCCGGCGTCATCAGCGAGTTGAACGGCTTTACCGCATTGAAACGTGAAGTCGCATACGGGCAGGAAAAGAGCCGAATCGACTTCCGCCTCGAATACCCGAGCGGCCCGGCTTATGTTGAAGTGAAAAGCGTCACCCTCGGTTTCGACGGCACCGCCGTGGCGGCGTTTCCCGATGCGGTGACCCAGCGCGGCGCCAAGCATTTGCGTGAATTGGCGCATCTGGCGCGGGACGGCATTCGGGCGGTGCAGTTGTATTGCGTCAATCTGACCGGGATTGACGCGGTGCGGCCGGCGAAGGAAATCGATTCGGCCTACGCCGATGCCCTTCTCGAAGCGGTGGCTTGTGGCGTTGAGGTGCTGGCGTATGGCGTGCGGCTGGACCATGAAGAGATGGTCATCGACCGGCGTCTCGACGTGCTGCTTAACGGTTAAACATCGATCCACAGCCCTTGCGCATCTTCCCGGCAAGAAATGGCGGTGAGTGCTTGCCCGGCGCAAGGCCCGGCGACGCATTCACCGTCCTCGATCAGAAACAGTGCGCCGTGGGTGGCGCACTGGATCAGGCTGTTGCTCGGGTCGAGAAACCGGTCGGGTTGCCATTCCAGGCCCACGCCCCGGTGCGGGCAGCGATTGAGGTAGACATAGGCCTGACCATTGCGACGCACGGCAAACAGCTTTTTTCCGTCGATCTCGAATCCACGACTTTTCGCTTCGGCCAGATCGGCGCCTGCGCAGAGAAGCTTCATGACTATCCTCTAGTGTCCGCTCGTGTCTGGATATGTCCGAGCTTGACGTTTAAATGCAAACAATTATCAAATGGCGGCCTTCACCCGCAGGCGTCTGGCAGATGTCGAGGATACTTGGCCTGCCATCCGGATGCCCGGGAAAAAACCTTATTCAAGGAAGCTGTGTATGCGCCTGAGTACCCGCGTTGCCGTGCTGTGTGTCGGACTTTTGGTCAGCCACCAGGCTGCAGCGGCCGATTTGCCGCAACGTTGGGTCAGCGCCGGCGGTGCGCTGTCGGAGTGGGTAACGACATTGGGCGGCGAGTCGAAACTGGTTGGCGTCGATACCACCAGCCAGCATCCGGAGTCGTTGAAGGCGCTGCCAAGCATTGGTTATCAGCGCAGCCTTTCCGCTGAAGGCATTCTCAGCCTGCGTCCGGACATTCTCATCGGCACTGAAGAAATGGGCCCGCCACCGGTACTGTCGCAGGTAAAAGCGGCCAAGGTTCAGGTGGCGTTGTTTTCGGCTCAGCCAGATCTGCCAACGCTGGAGAAAAACGTTACTCATTTGGGCCAATTGCTCGGCGCACAGGCTCAGGCCGCGCAACTGCTGCAAAGTTATCAACAGCAACTCGATGCGCAGAAGGCTCGGGTTACTGAAGTGCAGACCAAACAAAAAGCACCGGGTGTGTTGCTGTTGCTTGGACATGCCGGTGGCAAGCCATTGATTGCTGGCAAGGACACCGCCGCCGACTGGTTGCTGCAACAGGCGGGCGGACATAACCTGGCGACGCACACGGGTTACAAGCCGTTTTCCGTGGAATCCCTCGCCAGTCTCGATCCTGAAGTGCTGGTGTTCGCCGACCGTGCGTTGACCGGTGAGGCGGCGAAAGCGGCGCTGTTCAAGGAAAACCCTATTCTCAATTCAAGTCGCGCCGCGAAGACCGGGCGTGTGCTGGAGCTGGATCCGACCCTGCTGGTCGGTGGGCTCGGGCCGCGTTTGCCAGCGGCGCTGAAAACCCTGACTGACGGTTTCTACCCGGCCAAGAGCGGCCAATGACCACACTGGTAAAACCCCGTGGCTTGTTCATTGGCCTGACGCTCCTGTGTTTATTGGCGATCTGGCTATCGTTGGCACTCGGGCCCGTCAGTCTGCCGCTGTTCGACACGTTGCGTGCCGCGTTACGCATGCTTGGTGTGCCGTTGGCACCGGACGGACTGGAGCAGGCTGAACTGATCCTTGGGCAGATTCGTCTGCCGCGAACGCTGCTGGGACTTGCAGTGGGCGGTGTGCTGGCGTTGTCTGGCGTGGCGATGCAGGGCTTGTTTCGTAACCCGCTGGCCGATCCGGGACTGGTCGGTGTTTCCAGCGGAGCGGCATTGGGCGCAGCGATCGCGATTGTCGGCGGTGCTTTTTTTGGCGGCCTGCCGGAATGGATCGGGCCGTATCTGCTGTCGGTCTGCGCGTTTCTCGGCGGCCTCGGCGTGACGGCGCTGGTGTATCGACTGGGTCGCCGTAATGGCCAGATCAACGTCGCTACCATGTTGCTGGCGGGCATCGCACTGACGGCGCTGGCCGGTTCGGCGGTGGGGCTGTTCACTTATCTGGCGGATGACGCGACCTTGCGTACGCTGACGTTCTGGAACCTGGGCAGTCTCAACGGCGCCAGTTACGCGCGGTTGTGGCCATTGCTGATCATCAGCGCCGGCGTGGCGTTGTGGTTGCCGCGTCGCGCCAAAGCGCTGAATGCCTTGCTGCTCGGGGAATCCGAGGCTGGTCATTTGGGCATTGATGTCGAGCGGCTCAAGCGTGAATTGGTGTTTTGCACGGCGCTGGGGGTTGGCGCAGCAGTGGCGGCAGCCGGGATGATCGGTTTTGTCGGGCTGGTGGTGCCGCATCTGGTGCGCTTGCTGGCGGGACCGGATCACAAAGTGTTGCTGCCGGCCTCAGTGCTGGCGGGGGCGAGCCTGTTGCTGTTGGCTGATCTGGTCGCGCGGCTGGCGCTGGCGCCGGCAGAGTTGCCGATCGGCATCGTCACCGCGTTTATCGGTGCGCCGTTCTTTCTCTATTTGCTGCTGCGAGGGCGTGCCTGATGTTGCGTGCGCAGAATCTGCACATCCTTCGGGGTCGCAAGGCTGTGCTCAGCGATGTCTCGTTGCAGGTCGAACCGGGTGAAGTGCTCGGTGTGCTTGGGCCGAACGGTGCTGGCAAAAGTACGTTACTCGGTGCCTTGTGCGGTGAGCTGGCAGCGAGCGCGGGCGGGGTTTCGCTCGACGGGCAAGCGTTGAGCCACTGGACTGGCCCGCAGCGCGCGCAACGACTGGCGGTGTTGCCTCAGGTGTCGACCCTGGATTTTGCTTTTCGCGTTGAGGAAGTGGTCGGCATGGGCCGCTTGCCTTGGCAAAGCGGGCGGGTGCGGGATGCCGAAATCATCGCACAGGCATTGACGGCAGCTGATGCCGGGCACTTGAGTGGTCGCAGTTATCTGGCGCTGTCCGGGGGCGAGCGTCAGCGTGTGCATCTGGCGCGGGTGCTCGCGCAGCTTTGGCCGGGGCAGGCCGGGCAGACACTGTTGCTGGATGAGCCGACTTCGATGCTTGATCCGCTGCATCAACATACGACACTGCAGGCCGTACGCGAGTTTGCCGATCGTGGCGCGGCGGTGTTGGTGATCCTGCATGATCTGAATCTGGCGGCGCGTTATTGTGATCGCATTCTGCTGCTGGAGGGTGGGCGTCCGGTGGCGCTGGATACACCGCAGCAGGTTTTGCGTCCGGACACGCTTCAGGCCGTATTCGGTCTCGAAGTGTTGGTGCAGCCGCACCCGGAGCGCGGGCATCCGCTGATCATCGCCCGCTGACAGGATCCTTGAGGTGATGGCATGCGTGGGTTGTGGTTGTTGGCGGTGATGTTACTTGCGGGGTGTCAGCATGTTGCGGCGCCACCGCCGATCAGTGGCGAGATTCGCGACCTGCGCAACGGTCAGGTGCTGACGGCACAGCAGTTGCTGACGCGTCTTGTCGAGTCTGAACGGCTGATTATCGGTGAACAGCATGACAACGCCGATCATCACGCCGCGCAATTGTGGCTGTTGCGCTCGCTCGGTGAGCAGCGGCCGCAGGGCAGTCTTTTACTGGAAATGCTCACGCCGGATCAGCAGCCTCGCATTGATCAAGTGCGCCAGGCTGCAACGCCGCCCGCGGACTTCCCTGCCGCATTGGCCTGGAAGGACGGCTGGGACTGGAATCTCTATGGACCCATTGTCCGCTTCGCGCTGACTCAGCCGTATCCACTGCTGGCGGCGAATTTGAACAGCGCTGAAATCCGCACCTTCTATCGTGATCCGCCTGTGCTTAACGGGGAGCGCAGCAATACAGCATCCGTGAAAGCTGTTTTGCTGGAACAGATCAGCGATTCCCATTGTGGCCTGCTGCCCGAATCACAGATGCCGGCGATGCTCGCCGTTCAGCAACAACGTGATCGGCGTATGGCCGAGCGTCTGCTGGCGGCTCCTTCACCTTCAGTCCTGCTGGCCGGTGCGTGGCATGCGCGCAAGGACGTCGGCGTGCCGTTGCATGTTGTTGATCTGGGCGCCGCCCAGGCACCCACCGTGTTGCTGTTGGCGGAGCATGGCTCCGAGGTAACGGCTGCGATGGCCGATTACGTTTGGTACACGCCGGCCACGCCAAAACAGGATTACTGCGAGCAGATGCGTAAACAGTTCGGCAAATGACTTTTCCACAGGCAAAAAAAGACCCGGTAAAAACCGGGTCAAATAACCGTGATTAGCCTGATGAGGAGATAATCTGAGAGTCCGAACCAAGGGCTTTTCAGAATATCGACTGATCTCGCGACCAGTTGTGATAATCATAGCGATTCTCATTACCGAGTCAACAACTGTTTTTCCGTTTCTTTGAAATCGTCCGGAAAATGGTCGGTACGCCCAGCAAACAAAGACTTTTAGCGTTGACCTTCAGTCGGTGTCATTTGCGTGATCTGCCGATTCAACTGGCCGATCCGCCGTGCCATGCTCTCGATCAGGCTGTGGGCGATCTTTGGATTGGTGCGGGTCATGCTCAAAAAATGATCACCGGGAATCAGCATCACCGTGCTCGGTTCTCGTGCTATCACCGTGGCATTGCGTGGCTCGCCGGTAAACACGGCCATGGCACCGAAAATCTCGTCTTTGGCCACATCTCCCACCTTATGCCCGTCGACAAACGCTTCGGCATGCCCGTCGATGATCACGAACACGTGATCAGCCGCGTCCCCTTGGTTAATCAGGATTTCACCCGCCTCGACCCGTTTGAAGCCATTGGTGCTGCGAAACTCGCGCGGTTTCAGTTCCGCGACGGCATGGGCGAGGATCGCCATCTGCCCCAGCAGATACTCTAGAAACTGGTCTGTCCGATGAGCGTCGGCATACACATGCTGGAAAACCTCACGGCGCCAATAGGGCGTCAAGCGCAACGCCCCGTCACTGCACAAACGGCAATCAGCCCAGTCCTCACCTTGCTGAAGGCCGATCAAATCGCCGTCCTGCCAATAAAACAGCGGACGGGCGCCGATACAGCCGTTGATCATCCCTTCATTCAGCATGAATAGCTGATCGGCGGGTAACTGCGTCAGCAAATCATCCGCCGCCTCCAGTTCCAGCATTGGACCGCAAGGCGCCAAATCGCGCAGCCACAGTGCGGGCAAGCTCTGCAAACGGTTGATCAAGGCATCGGCGCAGGCCGATTGTTCCCCCAGTAAATACATGACGGTCAATGCCCGTTCAGTTCTTGTGGCGCGAGGAAATGGCTTCGAGTTGCTTGTTGAGGGCGTCCTTGCGTTCGGCAGGGATGTCGTTCCAGTGCACATCCATCAGCGCGCCTTCGATCGCATACAACAACACCTTCGATGCGCGAAACCCGCGGGTACGCACGGCCCGGTAGGCGTCCACCGCGCCCAGGCGACGCAAGTCCGAGGCGCTGTGGATGCCCACGGCATGCAGCCATTGCGCCGACGTCTTGCCAAGATTCTTCAGGTGTTGCAGTTCATCATTCATCAAGCCTCCTTGCGACGGCCGAATGGTGCGTGGGCGAGCTTCTCAGGAGTGTAGCCATCAGTAGGAAAAGCGTGATTGTTTGGTCGGATTCAACGCAAACGCTTCTAAGAAAGGGCGCTTGAAAAGCCTGCGAACGCAGAAAGAAGGGGAAAAAACACATATCAATGTAGGCGTGAGCCTGCTCGCGATAGCGGACTGGCAGGCACACATGTGTTGAATGTTAGACAGCTATCGCGAGCAGGCTCACGCCTACAGGGTGTGCGTCGTGTCAGAGGGAAGGCGACTTTCAGCGGGTGCGATAGCGCAGGCGCGTGCCGAAATTCATCGACATCAGAATCTCGTCAGCGCTCAGTTCCGGCGGGAAGTAAGCCCCGGAAATCTGCGCGTGAGCCAGGCTCGCGCCTTCCAGCGACGCATTGCGGAAATCGATGCCTCGCAGATCGGCAGAACGGAAATACGCGTCCCTGAAATCCACGCCATCGGCATTCAGTTCGCGCAAATCAAGACCACGGAAATCGCCGCCGACCATGTCGATCGGGCCATCTTGTGGGCGCTCTTTGTTGAAACCTGTGATGTCGTCTTTGTGCAGCAAGGCATATAGCGGGGTGTCGAGAAGTTTCGGCTGGCTCATGTCATATCACCGTTGGTTTTATGACGCCAGTATAGTGCCACTATTTGGCGGCCGTGAAGCAAGCGTGGGCTTCACGGCCGAAATAGTTTTTTACAGGCCTGGCAGGCGTTGACGAATCTGCGCGACCACGGTGTCCAGCGTGCCGGATTCATTGGTCTGTACGCGTTTGCTGCGCAGGATTTCTTCCGGCGTCAGCGCTTCGCGATTGGCCTGCTGCGCTTCGATCACCGCCAGGGTGGCGTCGGACGGATCCTTTTGGTCGGCCTGACGAATCGCCAGCCAGCTCTCGATCACCGCTTGTGGCGCGTTGCAATCGAGGATCAGGAATGGCGTGCCGGTGGCTTCGGCAATTTTTGCCGCGTTGTCGCGTTGTTCGCGCTTCAGGTAAGTCGCGTCGATCACCACCGGGAAACCGGCGTGCAGGATCACTTCAGCGATTTCATGCAGACGCGCGTAAGTGGCGGCGCTGGCGTCGGCACTGTAAATGCCAGCCTGCACATCATTAGCAACAGTTTGCTCACCGAACAGACGCTTGCGTTCTACGTCCGAACGCAGACGGATGGCACCCAGCGCTTCGACCAGACGCATGGCCACGTGGCTCTTGCCGACAGCGGAAACACCGTGGGTGATTGCCATGAAGCGCGATGGAATGGTGCTGTAGCTTTCCGCCAGGTTGGCGTAGTTGCGGTACTGGCGCAGGGTGGTGGCGCGCTGCACCGGGGTCGCGTCAGCCGGCATGCTGAACAGGGCAACCTTGGCACGCACCAGTGCACGGTAGGCTTTATAGAAGTTCAGCACTTCCAGGCCCTGATAGTCGCCAGTCAGTTCCAGATACTGACTGATGAAGCGGCGCGCCAGGGATTTCAGACCACGGTCTTCCAGGTCCATCGCGAGGAAACCGGTGTCGGCCCAGACGTCAGTGAAGCGGAACGGTTCGTTGAACTCGATGCAGTCGAAGATAACCACTTTGCCGTCGATGACCGTGGCGTTGCCCAAGTGGATATCGCCGTGGCATTCACGGGTGAAACCCTCGGTCTTGCGCTGAGCGAACAGTGGCTTGAGACGTTCGAAGCTGCTTTCGGCCCAGGCTTTCAGTGCCTCGAGTTGCAGCAGATCGTTTTTGTCGCTGAGAAACGGCAGGATCTGTTCGAAGTTTTGCGAGACCGGCGCCATCACGCTGTCCGGGGTGCCGGCGTCGTGTTCGGCCGGGACCTTTGGCGCGGTGAGGTGGAAGCGGGCGATCTGCTCGGCCATCTCGTCGATGTGCCGAGTCGTCAGCTCACCGTTGGCTTGCAAGGTGCTGAGCAAACCGCTCTGCGGGAATTGACGCATTTTCAGTACGTATTCGATGGCCGGACCGTCGCCGCCCAGTTGCGGTGCTTCAAGGCTGCCGGTGACTGGCAACACTTCCAGATACAAATCATCGGTCAGGCGCTGGTTCAAACGCAGCTCTTCCGCACAGAAATGCGCGCGCGATTCGAGGCCAGTGAAGTCGAGGAAGCCGAAATTAACCGGCTTCTTCACTTTATAAGCGAAGGGACCGGTGAGGATCACCCACGAGATATGGGTTTCGATGACCTGAAACCCTTCGACAGGGTGCGGGTAGAGGGCCGGGTTTTGCAGGGCAGCGATCAGAGACTGGCTCACGGGCGATCCTTCAGAGACTGGGGGAAATTCGAGGCCGCCATTATGGCCGCTCGCCAGCCCGACGCAAACCTCGGAGCGCTCCTGTTGAGGATGAATAAAGTGCGTATAATCCGCCGCCATGACTCGAACTCGATCCCCCCGTACCAAGAAAAAACCACCCTCCAAGGGCCTTAGCCCATGGTTGAGCTGGGCCATTAAACTCAGTCTGGTCGGCCTTGTCGTGCTGGCTGGCTTCGCCGTTTACCTCGATGCCGTGGTGCAGGAGAAGTTCTCCGGCAAGCGCTGGACCATCCCGGCCAAGGTTTACGCGCGGCCGCTCGAGCTGTTCGTCGGACAAAAGCTCAGCAAGGACGACTTCCTTACCGAACTCGATGCCCTCGGTTATCGCCGCGAAGCCGTGAGCAATGGTCCCGGCGCGGCAGCCGTTAGCGGCAACACCGTCGATCTGAATACCCGTGGCTTCCAGTTCTATGAAGGTCTGGAAAAGCCGCAGCCGGTGCGCGTGCGTTTCTCTGGCGATTATGTGGCTGAGCTGTCAGCGACCAACGGATCGAAATTGTCTGTGGTGCGCCTCGAACCGCTGATGATCGGTGGTATTTATCCGAAAAATCTCGAAGACCGCATTCTGATCAAACTCGATCAGGTGCCGCCGTACCTGCTTGAAACTCTGGTCGCTGTCGAAGACCGCGATTACTACAGCCACTGGGGCGTGTCGCCGAAGTCGATTGCCCGCGCTATCTGGGTCAACACCTCGGGCGGCAAGATGACGCAGGGCGGCAGTACGCTGACCCAGCAGTTGGTGAAAAACTTCTACCTGACCAACGAACGCAGCCTGACCCGCAAACTCACCGAAGCGATGATGGCGATGCTGCTGGAGCTGCATTACGACAAAAAGGAAATCCTTGAGGCCTACCTCAACGAAGTCTTTGTCGGCCAGGACGGTCAACGTGCGGTCCACGGTTTCGGTCTGGCCAGTCAGTTCTTCTTCGGTCAGCCGTTGTCCGAGCTGAAACTGCATCAGGTGGCGTTGCTGGTCGGCATGGTCAAAGGCCCGTCTTACTACAACCCGCGTCGCAACCCGGAGCGTGCGCTGGAGCGGCGCAACCTGGTGCTCGACGTGCTTGAGCAGCAAGGCGTGGCGACGGCCGAGCAAGTGGCCGCAGCGAAGAGCATGCCGTTGGGCGTGACCACTCGTGGCAAACTGGCCGACAGTTCGTTCCCGGGCTTCATCGATCTGGTCAAACGTCAGTTGCGTGAAGACTATCGCGACGAAGACTTGACCGAAGAAGGCCTGCGCATCTTCACCAGCTTCGACCCGATCCTGCAGATGAAAGCCGAGGCGTCGGTCAACGACACCTTTAAACGTCTGTCCGGGCGCAAAGGCTCTGATGACGTGGAAGCGGCGATGGTCGTGACCAATCCGGAAACCGGTGAAGTCCAGGCGATGATCGGCAGCCGTCAGGCCAGTTATGCCGGGTTCAACCGCGCACTGGATGCCGTGCGACCGATCGGCTCGTTGATCAAGCCTGCGGTTTATCTGACTGCGCTGGAAAAACCGAGCCAGTACACCCTGACCAGTTGGCTGTCGGACGACCCGTTGTCGGTCAAAGGCGCGAACGGTCAGGTGTGGAAACCGCAGAACTACGACCGTCGCTCCCACGGCACCGTGTTCCTTTATCAGGGGCTCGCGCATTCCTACAACCTTTCGACTTCGCGTCTAGGTCTGGAAGTTGGTGTGCCGAATGTGCTCAAGACCTTGGGTCGTCTGGGTGTGACGCGCGAATTTCCGGCATTCCCGTCGATGTTGCTCGGTGCCGGTGGTATGACCCCGATCGAAGTCGCGACCATGTACCAGACGCTGGCCAACGGTGGTTTCAATACGCCGATGCGCGGTATTCGCAGTGTGCTGACCGCCGAGGGCGAACCGCTCAAGCGTTATCCTTTCCAGATCGAGCAGCGTTTCGATCCGGCGTCCATCTATCTGATCCAGAACGCCATGCAGCGCGTGATGCGTGAAGGTACCGGCAGCTCGGTTTATAACGTGCTGCCCAAGACTCTGACGCTGGCGGGCAAGACCGGTACCAGTAACGACTCCCGTGATAGCTGGTTCGCCGGTTTCAGTCAGGATCTGCTGGCAGTGGTCTGGCTGGGGCGCGATGACAACGGCAAGACGCCGTTCACCGGGGCCACCGGTGCGTTGCAGGTCTGGACCAGTTTCATGCGCAAGGCCGATCCGCTACCGCTGGACATGCCGCAGCCGGACAATGTCGTACAGGCTTGGGTCGATTCGCGTACCGGGCAGGGCTCCGATGCCAACTGTCCGGGGGCGGTGCAGATGCCGTATATTCGCGGCAGCGAACCGCCACCCGGCGCCGCGTGTGCGGGCGAAACGCCTGCCTCCGGCGAGTCGGTGATGGATTGGGTCAAGGGCTGGATGAATTAAGCAAAGAGGGTTTCAAGTGAACAAGTGGTTGATTCCAGCGGTGACCGCCGTGGCTTTGCTCAGCGGCTGCTCTACCGTACAGCGTGGTTCGATTCCGGTTGTTGACTCCGGTACTGCGGTGTCCAACAGCGAACGTATTTCGGCCAATGGCGGCTTTCGTCAAACCACCGTAAAGCGTCCTGCGCAAGCGCAGACTCAAGCGATCCCGCAAGGCGATACCGGCGTGGTGGTGATGGTGCCGGGTGGCGGCGCGACAACGTCCGCGCCGATCAGCTCTTCGCCGATTGTGCCGGGCCCTGCGTCCGGTGGTATCACGGCAGGCCCGTACAACCCTTCAGCGATTGATTCTGCGCCGGTCAACACGGGCAGCTACAGCATGCCGTCGACACCGAGCGGTATTCCCTCGGCTAGCAGCGGCGGTGGCCTGTCGGCGGATGAGCAACTGGACGGCCCGGTACTCGCCTTGCTGACGACAGCTCAACAGCAACAGGCCGGCGGTGACCTCAACGGTGCGTCCTCCAGCCTGGAGCGTGCTCAGCGTGTTGCCCCGCGTGAGCCGCAAGTGCTTTATCGCTTGGCGCAGGTGCGCATGGCCCAAGGTGATGCGCCACAAGCGGAGCAATTCGCTCGTCGCGCGCTGACCATGGCCAACGGTCGCCCGGACCTGCAAGCCAACCTGTGGGAAATCATCGCTCAGTCCCGTGAGAAACAAGGCGATTCCGCCGGTGCCGCTCAGGCCCGTCAGAAGGCCAAGGTTTCGCTGTAATGGATGCTCGTTTCCCGAAAATCGCCGATCAGCTGTTGCTGATCGAGCGTGAACTGCGCACTCAAGGCTGGTGGGACGAGGTTCAGCCGTCGGTGGAAGCGTTGAGCAGTGTCGAGCCGTTTTCGGTCGATACGCTCGACTTCGAGCAATGGCTGCAATGGATCTTCCTGCCGAAGATGAAATACATCCTTGAGCAGGATCTGCCGTTGCCGAACGCCTCGGGCATCCAGGAAATGGCTGAAATGGTCTTCGCCCAGCGCAACTTGCAGGGCAAGGATCGTCAGCTTCAGGTGTTGCTCAAAGAGTTTGACCTTTTGATCACTGCCTCGCGCTAATACCGATTCTGTGTAGGAACTGCCGAAGGCTGCGATCTATTGATCTTTAAAGTCAAAAGATCGCAGCCTCGTTTCACTCGACAGCTCCTACCGTCCTGCAGATGCCTATTGGCAATTATCGGCTATCTGTTTCTGAGCCTCGACAATGCGTTCCTGACGCTGCGCATCATCCAGCCGTCGCATCTGTCCCTCCACTTCTTCCCTCAAACGCGGATTGTTCTGCAATTGCGCAAGGTTTGTGCGTGCCTGCTCGCAAAACTGTTTGAGCTGCTCCTGTTGGTCCGCGACCTGTTTCTTCACTTTGTTGTCGATAGCCTTCTGGTCACCGAGTACACCGCTGCCCGGCATTGCCGCTGGTGTGGTCGGAGGCGAGGAGGGCGTCTGCATTGTCGTCGATGGCTGACCCGGTGGCGGCTGCGCATCGAAGTGCGTGACACCCTGGGCATCGACCCATTTGTAGATTTGAGCGGCCATGCACCATGGGCTGAGGCCGATCAGCAGAGTAAGGAGGAGCGTTCGCATGCTGATTCCTTGGCAAAAATGCGCAATTGACACTAACAGAGTAGCGGTTTTCAGGTTTTTTCTTGCGTTCTCATGTGCTTACCCACAATTAACCACATAGACGGCTTGACTTGGAGAGGGCGAAACAGAAGAATCCAAAGTCCGCTGTAGAGGGACTGCCAGAAGCAGACCCACTCGGTAGATCATGAGGCGCACATCCGCGCCGACCTGTTACACCCGCAACGCGTTACCTCGCGCTGGGTGGGAAAGGCCCGCAACACTTGGGACGATCCCAATACTTGCTCAGTCAGTGCTGACGTAGTCGGCGACCACCGTCGCTCATGCTCTGCCGAGAAGTAAACCTATTAAGACCCGCCCCTTTTTTGTGGACGGTATTCTGGCGTTTTAGAGGTGAACAACGTGGAGCTTTTATCTGGCGGTGAGATGCTCGTCCGCTTTTTGCGTGACGAAGGCGTCAAATATATCTACGGGTACCCGGGTGGTGCTCTCCTGCATGTTTACGATGCCCTGTTCAAAGAACCGGAAGTGACTCACATCCTGGTTCGTCACGAACAAGCGGCAACCCATATGGCTGACGGTTATGCCCGTGCCACCGGTAAAGCCGGCGTGGTATTGGTGACGTCCGGTCCTGGCGCCACAAACGCCATCACCGGTATCGCGACCGCCTATATGGACTCGATTCCAATGGTGATCATTTCCGGTCAGGTGCCAAGCACCATGGTCGGCACCGACGCGTTCCAGGAAACCGACATGATCGGTATCTCCCGGCCGATCGTGAAGCACAGCTTCATGATCAAGCACGCCTCGGAAATCCCGGAAGTCATGAAGAAGGCGTTCTACCTGGCGCAATCCGGTCGTCCGGGCCCGGTCGTGGTCGATATCCCGAAAGACATGACCAACCCAGCCGAGAAGTTCGAATACATCTTCCCGAAGAAAGCCAAGCTGCGTTCCTACAGCCCGGCCGTTCGTGGTCACTCCGGGCAAATCCGCAAGGCAGCAGAAATGCTTCTGGCGGCCAAGCGTCCGGTCATGTACTCCGGTGGCGGCGTAATTCTCGGCAACGGTTCCGCACCGCTGACCGAACTGGCGAAAATGCTCAACTTGCCCGTGACCAACACGTTGATGGGCTTGGGTGGTTTCCCGGGGACTGATCGTCAGTTCATCGGCATGCTCGGCATGCACGGCAGTTACACCGCCAACCTGGCGATGCACCATGCTGACGTGATCCTGGCGGTCGGCGCGCG
The DNA here is from genome assembly GCF_002754355.1 of Pseudomonas sp. 29. Lineage (NCBI taxonomy): Bacteria > Pseudomonadati > Pseudomonadota > Gammaproteobacteria > Pseudomonadales > Pseudomonadaceae > Pseudomonas > Pseudomonas sp. 29. The sequence continues at coordinate 1,867,221 of NZ_PEEY01000001.1, read as the reverse complement.
TTTCGACGATCGCGTGATCAATGGCGCGGCGAAGTTCTGCCCGAACGCCAAGATCATTCACATCGACATCGACCCGGCTTCGATTTCCAAGACCATCAAGGCCGACGTGCCAATCGTGGGTCCGGTGGAGAGCGTCCTGACCGAAATGGTCGCGATCCTCAAGGAAATCGGCGAGACCCCGAACAAAGAGTCCGTGGCCAGTTGGTGGAAGCAGGTGGATGAATGGCGCGGTGATCGCGGCCTGTTCCCTTATGAAAAGGGCGACGGCAGCCTGATCAAGCCGCAGACCGTGATCGAAACCCTCTGCGAAGTGACCAAGGGCGATGCCTTTATCACTTCCGACGTGGGCCAGCACCAGATGTTCGCGGCGCAGTACTACACGTTCAACAAGCCAAATCGCTGGATCAACTCCGGTGGTCTGGGCACCATGGGCTTCGGTTTTCCGGCGGCCATGGGCATCAAGTTGAGCTTCCCGGATGACGACGTTGCCTGCGTCACCGGTGAAGGCAGTATCCAGATGAACATCCAGGAACTGTCGACCTGCCTGCAATATGGCTTGCCAGTCAAAATCGTCATCCTGAACAACGGTGTTCTGGGGATGGTTCGTCAGTGGCAGGACATGAGCTACGGCAGCCGTCACTCGCACTCCTACATGGAATCGCTGCCTGACTTCGTCAAGCTGGCTGAAGCCTACGGCCACGTTGGCGTACGCATCACCGAATCGAAAGATTTGAAGTCGAAGATGGCAGAAGCGTTCGCCATGAAGGATCGCCTGGTCGTGATCGATATTTCGGTCGACACCAGCGAGCACGTCTACCCGATGCAGATCAAAGACGGCTCGATGCGCGATATGTGGCTGAGCAAGACGGAGCGTACTTAATCATGCGGCACATTATTTCCTTGCTTCTGGAAAACGAACCCGGCGCTTTGTCTCGCGTAGTCGGCCTGTTCTCGCAGCGCAACTACAACATCGAAAGCCTGACTGTGGCCCCGACCGAAGACCCGACCCTGTCGCGTCTGACGCTGACCACTGTTGGTCACGATGAAGTCATCGAGCAGATCACCAAAAACCTGAACAAGCTGATCGAAGTGGTCAAGCTGGTGGACCTCTCGGAAAGTGCTCACATCGAGCGCGAACTGATGCTGGTCAAGGTCAAGGCCACTGGCGCCCAACGCGCCGAGATCAAACGCACCACCGATATTTACCGTGGACAGATCGTCGATGTCAGCGCCAGCGTGTATACCGTTCAATTGACCGGTACCAGCGACAAGCTCGATAGCTTCATTCAGTCCATCGGCACCGCATCGATTCTGGAAACCGTCCGTAGCGGCGTGACCGGCATTGCCCGCGGCGACAAAGTACTCAGCATCTAAACCAAATTAGCGAATGGCCTGAACGGCCTGGATATAAAGGGGAAATTCATGAAAGTTTTCTACGATAAAGACTGCGACCTGTCGATCATCCAGGGCAAGAAAGTTGCCATCATCGGTTACGGTTCCCAGGGCCACGCCCAAGCGTGCAACCTGAAAGACTCCGGTGTCGACGTTACCGTTGGTCTGCGTAAAGGTTCGGCCACTGTTGCCAAAGCTGAAGCTCACGGCCTGAAAGTGACCGACGTTGCTTCCGCTGTTGCTGCCGCCGACCTGGTCATGATCCTGACCCCGGACGAGTTCCAGTCCTCGCTGTACAAGAATGAAATCGAGCCGAACATCAAGAAAGGCGCCACCCTGGCCTTCTCCCACGGCTTCGCGATCCACTACAACCAGGTTGTTCCGCGTGCCGACCTCGACGTGATCATGATCGCGCCGAAAGCTCCGGGTCACACCGTACGTTCCGAGTTCGTGAAGGGCGGCGGTATCCCTGACCTGATCGCTATCTACCAGGACGCCTCGGGCAACGCCAAAAACGTTGCGCTGTCCTACGCCGCTGGCGTTGGTGGCGGTCGTACCGGCATCATCGAAACCACCTTCAAGGACGAGACCGAAACCGACCTGTTCGGCGAACAAGCCGTTCTGTGCGGCGGTACCGTTGAACTGGTAAAAGCCGGTTTCGAAACCCTGGTTGAAGCTGGCTACGCGCCGGAAATGGCCTACTTCGAGTGCCTGCACGAACTGAAGCTGATCGTTGACCTCATGTACGAAGGCGGTATCGCCAACATGAACTACTCGATCTCCAACAACGCCGAGTACGGCGAGTACGTGACCGGTCCGGAAGTGATCAACGCCGAATCCCGTCAGGCCATGCGCAACGCCCTGAAACGTATTCAGGACGGCGAATACGCCAAAATGTTCATCAGCGAAGGCGCAACCGGCTACCCTTCGATGACCGCCAAGCGTCGTAACAACGCCGCTCACGGTATCGAAGTCATCGGCGAGCAACTGCGCTCCATGATGCCGTGGATCGGTGCCAACAAGATCGTCGACAAAGCCAAAAACTAAGTCGTTGTCCCTTGTATGAAAAAACGCGGCCTCGGCCGCGTTTTTTCGTTTGAGGCGGTGGTTCTGGTATAAAGCTGCAGCGTTTGTGGCCGAACTGTCGTCCTCAAGCACCTGTCGAATTTTCTTCAAACCGTTGCAAGGTAATGTCCATGAGCGAACGTCCCGAAGAGCCGAACAAGGCTTCTGACGCCGAAAGCCTGTTGCCCATCGATGAGCACATCGAAGAAGGGCACGACGCAGAAGGTCGTAAAGTCCGGCATCGTGGTATCTATCTGCTGCCGAACCTGTTCACCACTGCGAACCTGTTCGCAGGGTTTTACTCCATCATCAACTCGATGAGCGCCCAGGCTGCGTTGAGTGCCGGTGATTCGGCGAACGCGAGCAAGTATTTTGCGTTCGCCGCGATCGCGATTTTCGTCGCCATGGTGCTCGACGGCCTCGACGGTCGTGTCGCGCGCATGACCAATACGCAAAGTGCCTTTGGCGCCGAGTACGACTCGCTGTCGGATATGGTCGCGTTCGGTGTTGCACCGGCGTTGCTGGCATTCGGTTGGGCGTTGGGCGACATGGGCAAGGTCGGCTGGATGGTTGCCTTCATCTATGTAGCAGGCGCGGCGTTGCGTCTGGCGCGTTTCAATACGCAGGTTGGCACGGCGGATAAACGTTATTTCATTGGTCTGGCCAGCCCGGCAGCGGCCGGTGTGGTGGCGGGGATTGTCTGGGCATTCAGTGATTACGGGATCCAGGGTTCGAAGATGTCGTTCCTTGTCGCGTTGATGGTGGCGGCTGCCGGCATGCTGATGGTCAGCAACATCAAGTACAACAGCTTTAAAGAGCTGGATCTGAAAGGGCGCGTACCGTTCGTGGCGATCCTTGCGGTGGTGCTGGTGTTCGCCGTGGTCTTCAGTGATCCGCCGCGCATTCTGTTGCTGGTGTTCCTCGCTTACGCGGCTTCCGGCCCGGTTCAGTACCTGTTGCATCTTCGTCGGCACAAAAAAGCCGAGTGATGTAATTTCCCGCATACTCCGCAGTCTATGGGTGCATCTGTCCTCCAAAGCTGCGGAGTTGCCATGTTGATCAAAGTCCCCAAAGCGTCCGACTGCTACGAGTCGGATGTCACGCCTGAGTCCATTTATCTCTCTCGCCGCCAATTGCTGGGGGCGACTGCTGCCGGTATCGCCGTCAGTAGCCTGCCGCGCTGGGCCAATGCCGACGATGCGGCGCGGTATGCCGACGTCGAGCCGGGCAAGTCACCTGCATGGTTCACCGAGAAGCTGCCTTCTACTAAATGGGGGGCGGTCAACGTCAAGGATGAGTCGGTCACGCCTTATAAAGACGCCACTCACTACAACAACTTCTATGAGTTTGGTACCGACAAGGGCGACCCGGCGGCGAATGCGGGCTCGCTGAAAACCGAACCATGGAGTGTGGTGGTCGACGGGGAGGTGGGTAAGCCAGGGCGCTATGCGCTGGAAGACTTCATGAAGCCTTACCAGTTGGAGGAGCGTATCTATCGTTTGCGCTGTGTCGAGGCGTGGTCGATGGTCATTCCGTGGATCGGTTTTCCAATCTCGGCGCTGCTCAAGCAGGTCGAGCCAACGTCCAAGGCCAAATACATCCGTTTTGAAACCTTGCAGGATCCCAAGAGCATGCCTGGCCAGCGTTCAGGGTTTGCCCTGATCGATTGGCCTTATGTAGAAGGCTTGCGGTTGGATGAGGCGATGAATCCACTGGCGATTCTGGCGGTGGGTATGTATGGCCGCGAGTTACCGAATCAGAACGGTGCGCCTCTGCGCTTGGTGGTGCCATGGAAGTACGGCTTCAAGAGCGTTAAATCCATCGTCCGTATCAGCCTGGTCAGCGAGCAGCCGAAGACGACCTGGCAGAGTATCGCGGCAGATGAATACGGCTTCTATGCGAATGTGAACCCGACGGTTGATCACCCACGCTGGACCCAGGCGCGGGAGCGGCGATTGCCAAACAGTCTGTTCAAGCCAAATGTGCGGGATACGCAGATGTTCAACGGCTACTCGGATGAAGTCGCTTCTTTATACACAGGGCTCGATCTGCGGAAGAATTACTGATGCGATTCCCGTACTGGCGTATAGGCGTTTTCATTGCGGCGGCAGTCTGGCCGATGCTGTGGTTGTATCAGGCTCTCGGGGATTTACTCGGGCCCGATCCTGGCAAAGTGCTGGTGGATCGGCTGGGCTTGGGGACGTTGGTGTTGTTGTTGATCACTCTGAGCATGACACCTATGCAGAAGCTCACCGGTTGGGCTGGGTGGATTGCAGTGCGCCGACAACTGGGGCTCTGGTGTTTTGCCTATGTGGTTTTGCATCTGTGTAGTTATATTGCGTTTATTCTGGGTTTCGATTGGTCGCAGCTGACTGTCGAGTTGCGTAAGCGGCCCTACATAATAGTGGGGGCTTTGGGTTTTCTCGGATTGTTGGCGCTGGCGGTGACGTCAAATCGCTACAGTCAGCGTCGTTTGGGTTCGCGCTGGAAGAAGCTGCATCGTCTGGTCTATGTGATTCTTGGCCTGGGTTTGCTGCATATGCTGTGGATCGTGCGTGCTGATCTCGAGGAATGGGCGATCTATGCCTTTGTAGGCGCGGTGCTTCTGTTGCTGCGTATTCCGCCAGTGATGCGTCGGATCCCGCGTTTGCTGGCTAAAAAGCAGGTTTTGCAAGAAAAGCGAAATTAACGGTTGACGGCAGATTCAGGATGTCTATAATTCGCCCCACTTCCGGCGCAGTCGAAACGGAAAACTCCTTGAAATTCAATGAGTTATGTAGGTTTCGGCGGCAGGTTGCTTCAGTTCATCGAAGCCAAAAAGAAGTTGAAAAAGAGGTGTTGACAGCAGCGTGTAACGCTGTAGAATTCGCCTCCCGCTGACGAGAGATCGGAAGCGCAAGTGGTTGAAGTTGTTGAAGAATTCTTCGAAAACTTCTGAAAATAATCACTTGACAGCAAATGACGCTGCTGTAGAATGCGCGCCTCGGTTGAGACGAAAGATCTTAACCAACCGCTCTTTAACAACTGAATCAAGCAATTCGTGTGGGTGCTTGTGGAGTCAGACTGATAGTCAACAAGATTATCAGCATCACAAGTTACTCCGCGAGAAATCAAAGATGTAACCAACGATTGCTGAGCCAAGTTTAGGGTTTCTTAAAAACCCAAAGATGTTTGAACTGAAGAGTTTGATCATGGCTCAGATTGAACGCTGGCGGCAGGCCTAACACATGCAAGTCGAGCGGATGAGAGGAGCTTGCTCCTGGATTCAGCGGCGGACGGGTGAGTAATGCCTAGGAATCTGCCTGGTAGTGGGGGACAACGTTTCGAAAGGAACGCTAATACCGCATACGTCCTACGGGAGAAAGCAGGGGACCTTCGGGCCTTGCGCTATCAGATGAGCCTAGGTCGGATTAGCTAGTTGGTGAGGTAATGGCTCACCAAGGCGACGATCCGTAACTGGTCTGAGAGGATGATCAGTCACACTGGAACTGAGACACGGTCCAGACTCCTACGGGAGGCAGCAGTGGGGAATATTGGACAATGGGCGAAAGCCTGATCCAGCCATGCCGCGTGTGTGAAGAAGGTCTTCGGATTGTAAAGCACTTTAAGTTGGGAGGAAGGGCAGTAACTTAATACGTTGCTGTTTTGACGTTACCGACAGAATAAGCACCGGCTAACTCTGTGCCAGCAGCCGCGGTAATACAGAGGGTGCAAGCGTTAATCGGAATTACTGGGCGTAAAGCGCGCGTAGGTGGTTCGTTAAGTTGGATGTGAAATCCCCGGGCTCAACCTGGGAACTGCATTCAAAACTGTCGAGCTAGAGTATGGTAGAGGGTGGTGGAATTTCCTGTGTAGCGGTGAAATGCGTAGATATAGGAAGGAACACCAGTGGCGAAGGCGACCACCTGGACTGATACTGACACTGAGGTGCGAAAGCGTGGGGAGCAAACAGGATTAGATACCCTGGTAGTCCACGCCGTAAACGATGTCAACTAGCCGTTGGGAGCCTTGAGCTCTTAGTGGCGCAGCTAACGCATTAAGTTGACCGCCTGGGGAGTACGGCCGCAAGGTTAAAACTCAAATGAATTGACGGGGGCCCGCACAAGCGGTGGAGCATGTGGTTTAATTCGAAGCAACGCGAAGAACCTTACCAGGCCTTGACATCCAATGAACTTTCCAGAGATGGATTGGTGCCTTCGGGAACATTGAGACAGGTGCTGCATGGCTGTCGTCAGCTCGTGTCGTGAGATGTTGGGTTAAGTCCCGTAACGAGCGCAACCCTTGTCCTTAGTTACCAGCACGTTATGGTGGGCACTCTAAGGAGACTGCCGGTGACAAACCGGAGGAAGGTGGGGATGACGTCAAGTCATCATGGCCCTTACGGCCTGGGCTACACACGTGCTACAATGGTCGGTACAAAGGGTTGCCAAGCCGCGAGGTGTAGCTAATCCCATAAAACCGATCGTAGTCCGGATCGCAGTCTGCAACTCGACTGCGTGAAGTCGGAATCGCTAGTAATCGTGAATCAGAATGTCACGGTGAATACGTTCCCGGGCCTTGTACACACCGCCCGTCACACCATGGGAGTGGGTTGCACCAGAAGTAGCTAGTCTAACCTTCGGGAGGACGGTTACCACGGTGTGATTCATGACTGGGGTGAAGTCGTAACAAGGTAGCCGTAGGGGAACCTGCGGCTGGATCACCTCCTTAATCGACGACATCAGCTGCTCCATAAGTTCCCACACGAATTGCTTGATTCATTGAAGAAGACGAAAGAAGCAGCCCGAAATTGGGTCTGTAGCTCAGTTGGTTAGAGCGCACCCCTGATAAGGGTGAGGTCGGCAGTTCGAATCTGCCCAGACCCACCAATTTTGTGTGGGAAACGCCTGTAGAAATACGGGGCCATAGCTCAGCTGGGAGAGCGCCTGCCTTGCACGCAGGAGGTCAGCGGTTCGATCCCGCTTGGCTCCACCACTACTGCTTCTCTTGTATAAAGCTTAGAAATGAGCATTCCATCATGATGATGGTGAATGTTGATTTCTAGTCTTTGACTAGTTCGTTCTTTAAAAATTTGGGTATGTGATAGAAAGATAGACTGAACGTTACTTTCACTGGTAACGGATCAGGCTAAGGTAAAATTTGTGAGTTCTCTTAATTGAGAAATTCGAATTTTCGGCGAATGTCGTCTTCACAGTATAACCAGATTGCTTGGGGTTATATGGTCAAGTGAAGAAGCGCATACGGTGGATGCCTTGGCAGTCAGAGGCGATGAAAGACGTGGTAGCCTGCGAAAAGCTTCGGGGAGTCGGCAAACAGACTTTGATCCGGAGATGTCTGAATGGGGGAACCCAGCCATCATAAGATGGTTATCTTGTACTGAATACATAGGTGCAAGAGGCGAACCAGGGGAACTGAAACATCTAAGTACCCTGAGGAAAAGAAATCAACCGAGATTCCCTTAGTAGTGGCGAGCGAACGGGGACTAGCCCTTAAGTGGCTTTGAGATTAGCGGAACGCTCTGGAAAGTGCGGCCATAGTGGGTGATAGCCCTGTACGCGAAAATCTCTTAGTCATGAAATCGAGTAGGACGGAGCACGAGAAACTTTGTCTGAATATGGGGGGACCATCCTCCAAGGCTAAATACTACTGACTGACCGATAGTGAACTAGTACCGTGAGGGAAAGGCGAAAAGAACCCCGGAGAGGGGAGTGAAATAGATCCTGAAACCGTATGCGTACAAGCAGTGGGAGCAGACTTTGTTCTGTGACTGCGTACCTTTTGTATAATGGGTCAGCGACTTATTTTCAGTGGCGAGCTTAACCGAATAGGGGAGGCGTAGCGAAAGCGAGTCTTAATAGGGCGTCTAGTCGCTGGGAATAGACCCGAAACCGGGCGATCTATCCATGGGCAGGTTGAAGGTTGGGTAACACTAACTGGAGGACCGAACCGACTACCGTTGAAAAGTTAGCGGATGACCTGTGGATCGGAGTGAAAGGCTAATCAAGCTCGGAGATAGCTGGTTCTCCTCGAAAGCTATTTAGGTAGCGCCTCATGTATCACTGTAGGGGGTAGAGCACTGTTTCGGCTAGGGGGTCATCCCGACTTACCAAACCGATGCAAACTCCGAATACCTACAAGTGCCGAGCATGGGAGACACACGGCGGGTGCTAACGTCCGTCGTGAAAAGGGAAACAACCCAGACCGTCAGCTAAGGTCCCAAAGTTATGGTTAAGTGGGAAACGATGTGGGAAGGCTTAGACAGCTAGGAGGTTGGCTTAGAAGCAGCCACCCTTTAAAGAAAGCGTAATAGCTCACTAGTCGAGTCGGCCTGCGCGGAAGATGTAACGGGGCTCAAACCATACACCGAAGCTACGGGTATCATCTTCGGATGATGCGGTAGAGGAGCGTTCTGTAAGCCTGTGAAGGTGAGTTGAGAAGCTTGCTGGAGGTATCAGAAGTGCGAATGCTGACATGAGTAACGACAATGGGTGTGAAAAACACCCACGCCGAAAGACCAAGGTTTCCTGCGCAACGTTAATCGACGCAGGGTTAGTCGGTCCCTAAGGCGAGGCTGAAAAGCGTAGTCGATGGAAAACAGGTTAATATTCCTGTACTTCTGGTTATTGCGATGGAGGGACGGAGAAGGCTAGGCCAGCTTGGCGTTGGTTGTCCAAGTTTAAGGTGGTAGGCTGAGATCTTAGGTAAATCCGGGATCTTAAGGCCGAGAGCTGATGACGAGTGTTCTTTTAGAACACGAAGTGGTTGATGCCATGCTTCCAAGAAAAGCTTCTAAGCTTCAGGTAACCAGGAACCGTACCCCAAACCGACACAGGTGGTTGGGTAGAGAATACCAAGGCGCTTGAGAGAACTCGGGTGAAGGAACTAGGCAAAATGGCACCGTAACTTCGGGAGAAGGTGCGCCGGTGAGGGTGAAGGACTTGCTCCGTAAGCTCATGCCGGTCGAAGATACCAGGCCGCTGCGACTGTTTATTAAAAACACAGCACTCTGCAAACACGAAAGTGGACGTATAGGGTGTGACGCCTGCCCGGTGCCGGAAGGTTAATTGATGGGGTTAGCTAACGCGAAGCTCTTGATCGAAGCCCCGGTAAACGGCGGCCGTAACTATAACGGTCCTAAGGTAGCGAAATTCCTTGTCGGGTAAGTTCCGACCTGCACGAATGGCGTAACGATGGCGGCGCTGTCTCCACCCGAGACTCAGTGAAATTGAAATCGCTGTGAAGATGCAGTGTATCCGCGGCTAGACGGAAAGACCCCGTGAACCTTTACTATAGCTTTGCACTGGACTTTGAATTTGCTTGTGTAGGATAGGTGGGAGGCTTTGAAGCGTGGACGCCAGTTCGCGTGGAGCCATCCTTGAAATACCACCCTGGCAACTTTGAGGTTCTAACTCAGGTCCGTTATCCGGATCGAGGACAGTGTATGGTGGGTAGTTTGACTGGGGCGGTCTCCTCCTAAAGAGTAACGGAGGAGTACGAAGGTGCGCTCAGACCGGTCGGAAATCGGTCGTAGAGTATAAAGGCAAAAGCGCGCTTGACTGCGAGACAGACACGTCGAGCAGGTACGAAAGTAGGTCTTAGTGATCCGGTGGTTCTGTATGGAAGGGCCATCGCTCAACGGATAAAAGGTACTCCGGGGATAACAGGCTGATACCGCCCAAGAGTTCATATCGACGGCGGTGTTTGGCACCTCGATGTCGGCTCATCACATCCTGGGGCTGAAGCCGGTCCCAAGGGTATGGCTGTTCGCCATTTAAAGTGGTACGCGAGCTGGGTTTAGAACGTCGTGAGACAGTTCGGTCCCTATCTGCCGTGGACGTTTGAGATTTGAGAGGGGCTGCTCCTAGTACGAGAGGACCGGAGTGGACGAACCTCTGGTGTTCCGGTTGTCACGCCAGTGGCATTGCCGGGTAGCTATGTTCGGGAAAGATAACCGCTGAAAGCATCTAAGCGGGAAACTTGCCTCAAGATGAGATCTCACTGGAACCTTGAGTTCCCTGAAGGGCCGTCGAAGACTACGACGTTGATAGGTTGGGTGTGTAAGCGCTGTGAGGCGTTGAGCTAACCAATACTAATTGCCCGTGAGGCTTGACCATATAACACCCAAGCAATTTGCGTCGAAGAGACCAGATTGCGGTGTGTGAAGACGAAACGAACCGAAAGTTCGATGTTCACAAACGCCGAAAGCTGTCACATACCCAATTTGCTGAAGCGAGACCACAAGGTCACGAGTCAGTACCCGAATTTCTTGACGACCATAGAGCGTTGGAACCACCTGATCCCATCCCGAACTCAGCAGTGAAACGATGCATCGCCGATGGTAGTGTGGGGTTTCCCCATGTGAGAGTAGGTCATCGTCAAGATTAAATTCCGAAACCCCAATTGCGAAAGCAGTTGGGGTTTTGTTTTGCCCGCAGGAAAGTTTTTTACTCGCGACAACGAACAAATTTGCACAGTTATTTTCGAATCAGAACACTAGAATAGCCCCACCTTATTCGGAGCCAGAGCCTTTATGTCAGAGTCGGTTGACGCCCCCGGGCTGTCAGATTTACCGCTGGAAGACTTGGTGGCCTGTCACGAGTGCGACCTGCTGATGCGTAAGCCAACGCTTGCCCATGGCGAGAAAGCGCTCTGCCCACGCTGCGGTTACGAGTTGTATGCCCACCGCCATAACGTGGTGCAGCGCAGCCTCGCCTTGGTGATTGCAGCATTATTGCTGTACATCCCGGCAAACTTTTTACCGATCATGCAACTCAATATCCTCGGACAATCTTCGCAGGATACGGTCTGGAGCGGCGTGCTCGGCCTGTTCAACACCGACATGCAGGGTGTTTCCATTGTCGTATTCCTGTGCAGCATGGCCATACCGCTGCTCAAGTTGCTGTGCCAGTTATTCGTATTGCTGACGATCCATTTCGATATCGGCCGCAGTTACGGCTTGTTGCTCTATCGCATTTACCACCACCTCAAAGACTGGGGAATGCTCGAGGTCTACCTCATGGGCGTACTGGTGGCGATCGTCAAACTGGCTGATATGGCAGCGATCACCGTTGGTCTTGGCCTGGTATGTTTCATTGGTTTGTTGTTGGTACAGGTCTGGCTGGAAGTGGTGATGTCACCGCATCAGATCTGGCAGGCGTTATCAGGAGAGGACGCTCATGCGGGCGATTGATGCGGGCATTCTGGTGTGTACCGAATGCCACGAATTGAACAAGCAAGAAGCCGACACCGACGAGCAAACCTGCACCCGTTGCGGTGCACTGGTTCATGCCCGGCGTCCAAACAGCCTCACCCGCACCTGGGCACTGCTGATCACGGCAGCGATCATCTATATTCCGGCCAACGTCTTACCAATCATGACTGTCAGTTCTTTGGGTCAGGGTGATCCGAGCACTATCATGTCCGGCGTGATCCAGTTGGTGCAGCACGGCATGATTCCGATTGCTGCGGTGGTGTTTATCGCCAGTATTCTGGTGCCGACCTTCAAACTGGTGGGCATCGCGCTGCTGCTGTTTTCGGTGCAACGACGTCAGCCGTTGTCCGCCCGTCAGCGCATCTGGATGTACCGTTTTATCGAGTTTATTGGCCGCTGGTCGATGCTCGATATTTTTGTGATCGCCATTCTCGTGGCGGTCGTCAACTTCGGCCGGCTTGCCAGTGTCGAAGCCAATCTTGGCGCCATCGCCTTCGCCAGTGTGGTGATTCTGACGATGCTCGCCGCAGTAACTTTCGATCCCCGACTGATTTGGGATAACACGGAGTCGGACGACGACCATGACTGATTTGCCCGTAGCGAAAACCCGACCGGCCTCGAACTGGTCTGCCATTTGGGTACTGCCTCTGATCGCGCTGATCATCGGCGGCTGGCTCGGCTGGCGTGCCTACTCCGAAACCGGTATCGAGATCCAGATCCGCTTCGAGAGTGGCGAAGGCATCCAGGCCAACAAGACCGAGGTCATGTACAAAGGCATGTCGGTCGGGAAGGTCAAGGCGCTCAAACTCGACGACGAAGGCAACTCCAAAGGCGTGATCGCCACCGTCGAGATGAACAAAGACGTCGAGCAATACCTCAAGACCAGCACGCGTTTCTGGCTGGTCAAGCCGAGCGTGACCCTGGCCGGCATCACCGGTCTGGAAACCCTGGTCTCCGGTAACTACGTGGCCATCAGCCCTGGCGAAGGCGAACCTGTGCGCAAGTTCAAGGCGCTGGCCGAAGAGCCGCCGCTGTCGGATGCCAAACCCGGCCTGCATCTGACCATCAAGGCCGATCGTCTCGGTTCGCTGAACCGTGGCAGTCCGGTGTTCTACAAACAGATCAAGGTTGGCCAGATCAAAAGCTACGTGCTTTCGGAAGATCAAAGCACCGTTGAGCTGAAAGTCTTCATTGAGCCGACCTACGCCAAACTGGTGCGCAAACACACGCGTTTCTGGAACGCCAGCGGCATCAGCATCGACGCCAACCTGTCCGGGGTGAAAGTGCGCAGCGAATCGCTGGCCAGCATCGTCGCCGGTGGTATCGCCTTCGCCACGCCGGAGAACCGCAAGGACAGCCCGCCGACCGATCCGAGCCTGCCGTTCCGTCTCTACGAAGATTTCGATGCTGCTGCGGCCGGGATCCGGGTGAAGGTCAAACTCAGCGACTTCGAAGGCCTGCAGGCTGGCCGCACGCCAGTCATGTACAAAGGCATTCAGGTCGGCAACCTGAAAGCATTGAAGATCGACCCGGATCTGAACAGCGCCACTGCCGAGCTGACTCTTGATCCGTTGGCCGAAGACTATCTGGTCGATGGCACCCAGTTCTGGGTGGTCAAACCGTCGATTTCTCTGGCCGGTATCACCGGGCTGGAAGCGCTGGTGAAAGGTAACTACATCGCCGTGCGCCCGGGTGACAAGGGCGCTGCGCCGAAACGCGAGTTCGAGGCTCGGCCGAAGGCGCCGCCGCTGGATCTGCGTTCGCCGGGGCTGCACCTGGTGTTGTTCACCGATGTCCTTGGCTCCATCGATGTTGGCAGTCCGATTCTGTACAAGCAGGTCAAGGTCGGTTCGGTGCAGAGCTACCAGTTTTCCAAGACTCGCAAGCAACTGGTCATCGGTGTTCACATCGAGAAGGAATACGAAAACCTGGTCAATGCGTCGACGCGCTTCTGGAATGTCAGCGGCATCACGCTGACCGGCGGACTGACCGGCGGCATTCAAGTGAAGAGCGAATCGCTGCAGACCCTGATGGCCGGTGGCATCGCTTTTGAAACACCGCAGGCCAAGGCGCCGTTGCAGAAGCGTATTCCACGTTTCCGCCTGTTCGCCAACCATGATGAGGCGAATCAGAAAGGCGCGGTGGTGACGATCAAAGTCGATCGCGCTGATGGTCTGCGCAGTGGCACCCCGGTGCGCTTCAAGGGACTGGATGTCGGCAAGATTGAAAGCGTCGATCTGACCGATGATCTGCAATCGGTGATCCTCACGGCGCGGATTACCGAAGTGCCGGAGAAGATCGCCCGGGTCGGCAGCCAATTCTGGGTGGTCAAACCTGAGCTGGGCCTGATCAAGACAGAAAATCTGGAAACCCTGGTGACCGGAAAATACGTGGAAGTGCAACCGGCGGCGAAGAATCTGGGGCCGCAGAAGAACTTCGTGGCCCTGGCCAATGCGCCGGAAGTGACCAAGCAAGAGGCGGGTCTGAGTCTGGTCTTGAGCGCGGCCCGTCGTGGTTCGCTGAAACCGGGTGTGCCAGTGACTTACCGTGAAATTACCGTGGGCAAAGTCACCGGTTATGAACTGGGCCAGACCGCTGATCGAGTGTTGGTGCACATTCTGATCGAGCCGAAATACGCACCGTTGGTGCGCAGCGGTAGCCGTTTCTGGAACACCAGTGGTGTCGGGTTTGATATCGGTTTGTTCAATGGGCTGACAGTGCGCACCGAGTCGCTGGAGACGGCGATTCAGGGTGGCATCGCCTTCGCCACGCCGGACGGTGAGCGCATGGGCAATCCGGCGCGCCCTGAGCAGACGTTCCCGTTGTTCGACAAGTTTGAGGATGAGTGGCTGACGTGGGCGCCGAAGATTTCCCTCGGTAAGTAACCCGAAGTTGATGTGGCGTCTATTAAGACGCCTTCGCGAGCAAGTCGAATCGTCGCACCGTCGCTCCCACATTTGGAATGCGTTTCATGTGGGAGCGAGCTTGCTCGCGAAGAGGCCCTTTAATTCAACACAAACCCCAAACCATAAAAAAGGGCCGCGATCCCAGCAGATCGCGGCCCTTTTTTTGCCTTCAGTTAATGCCGATCAAACCGCATCCAGCTCCGGTTCATCCGCTTCAACATTCAGCGTTGCCTTGACCACATCATGGCGACGGATGTACTTCCAGTCCGCCTCATCGATGTAGATGCCCGCCGGGCCGCTGCCGCCTTCCAGGTCGATCGCGACACTGGCGCAGACCTGCGGCTTCACACTCGCCAGAATCGGCACGAAACCCAGTTGCAGACTGGTTTCCAGCAGCGCAGCCTGGTTCTTCTCGTCGATATCCGCTGCTTCATCAAGGTAGTACGGCAGACGTACGCGACCGGCCTGATCGCGGTCCATCAAGTGCAGCAACAAGTACATGTTGGTCAGCGCTTTGATGGTCATGGTCGTGCCGTTGGACGCCGCGCCATCGATGTCGGTGTGGATCACTGGCTGGCCGTTGACCTTGGTGATCTCGAAGGCCAGTTCGAACAAGTCCTTGAGGCCGAGCTGGTTGTGGTTTGCCGCCACCAGCCGTGCCAGGTATTCCTTGGCCTCTTCGTTCTTGTTGTCCTGCTCGGCGCTTTGGCTCAGATCGAACACCGACAGGGTTTCGCCTTCTTCGTACTGACCGGCGCTGTGGATGATCTGGTCGATGTGCTTGAGCGCTTCCTTGTTCGGCGCAAGGACGATGCGGAAGCTCTGCAGGTTGGACACCTGACGCTTGTTGATCTCGCGGTTGAACAGCGCCAGTTGATGCTCGAGGCTGTCGTAGTCGCTGCGAATGTTGCGCAGGGTCCGGGCGATGTCGGTGACCGCCGCGCGACGGGCCTTGCCCAGGGTCAGCGCCTCATCGGTACGGTGCGCGTAAGCGTTGATCAGCAGCGACAGACGGCGCTCCATGTCGTCTTCGCTGTCGAACTTGGCCACGCCTTTCAGACGCACTTGCGCGTACAGCGCTTCGATCTGACCATCGGCGCGAAGCAAGCCTTGCCAGCTGTCCTGATAGTCGTTGAGCAGCGGCAACAGGTTGTCCATCGAATCATCGACCGGATCCATGAACGGCGTACCGAACGGCAGATCCGCCGGTAGCAGCTGACGACGGCGCAGCGCATCGTCGAGGGTGCGTTGCTTGGCTTCCATGTCAGCGATCTGGCGGCCGACCAGTTGCAGCTTGGCCGACAGTTGCTGGACGCGCTCGGTGAACGCATCGCTGGAACGCTTGAGTTCGTCCTGGGCGCCTTCCATCTGCGCCAGTTGCTCGAGCTTGTCGCCTTCCTCGGCACTCAGAGTCTGGGTGCGGCGGAAATCTTCCAGCGCCTTCTGCGCGTCCAGCACTTGCTGGTACAGCGCTTCGGTCTGGGTTTTGCTCGCGGCGCGGTCGGCGGCTACAGCCTGTTGAGTCTTGAGTTGCTTGAGCTCTTTTTCCAGACGCTCTTTCTGATCGCGCAGCGCGGCACGGTCAGCCAAGGCTTGCAGCGCCGGCGGCTCGATGTGCGAGATGTCGATCGACAGGCCAGGCACTTCAAAACGCTCGCCCTTGAAGCCGTCGAGAATCAGCTCAACCGATTTGACCCACTCGCCATCGTCGTCGAGGGTAATGCCGTGTTCGCCCAGCGGCAGACTGAACAGCGCGCTGTTGAACAGGCGCATCAAACGCTCGACGTCCTGCTGCGAGAACTCTTCGCGCAGACGGGCGTAGCTGTTGTTGTCGGCGTGATCGAGTTGTTGCTTCACCGACTTCAGGCGTTTTTCCAGATCGCGCACGCGCTCTTCCAGATCTTCAGCACTGAACTGGCGCGATTGCGCCAGAGCACCGGCCAATTCGTCATGCGCGTCTTTGGCCGCGAGCAATTGTTGCTCGAGCACTTTGACGTCATCTACCAGCGCGAAGCGATTCTTCAGTACCGACAATTCGCCGAGCCAGCGCTGGATGCCGGAAATCTCCCGCTCCAGACGCATCAACTCCTGAGTGCCGCCGCGCTGATCGTTTTGCAGGCTGTCCTGCTCGCCACGGTAGTGGTCAGCCTGAATGGTCAGTTCTTCTTTGCGCGCACTGGCGTAGTCCGACCAGGTGCCGAGCAACGAATCGAGCAGCGGCGATAGGCGATGCAGTTTGCCGCGCAGCACGTCGCGCTGTTTCACGCCGTTGGCCAAGGCCTCAACCAGCGGGCCAGCGGCGACCAGCGAGTTGTAGTCCTGTTCCATCCGGCGCACGTCGCGGAAAGCTTCTTCGCACGCGGCGATGTAATCGACGCTGCCGGAACGCAGGCTGTGTTCGAAGGCGTCGAGGAACAACTGCTTCAACTTGGCCGCAGTGATTTCGCGCATGTGCAGCAGGTTGATGAACAGCGCGCGGAAGGTCTTCAGGCTCTGCTCGCTGGTGGAGCGCAGCGGGATCAGCGTCAGGTCGAGCGGGATCGACGTGTGACCGCCAACCAGCAAACGACGCAGTTCGTCCGGCTTGAGTTCGTAGGCTTTCAGGCCTTCTTTCTCAAGGTTGCTGAACAGCTCTTTCTGGCGCAGGCAGGTGTCGTTCTTCTGGTAATGCGCCAGATCGAGTTTGCCGGCATAGGCAAAGAACTGGTGACCGAAACCACCGCCCGGGCCACGACCGACCACGCCGATCACGTGCGGACCGTGCGGCAGGTTCACTTCGACAAGGATGTAGCTGGTGTCGGAAGCGAAGTAGAAGCGCCGCGATTGTTCGAGGCTGTACTTGCCGAAACTCATGTCCGACATGCGCGCCAGAATCGGGAATTGCAGGGCGTTGATCGACGCCGATTTACCGAGGTTGTTCGCGCCGTAAACCGACAGCGGTTCTTCCAGCGGGAACAGGCCGAGGCTGTAACCGGCGGTGTTCAAAAGGGCAAAGCGGCGGATGCCGTAGCGTTCCTGGCTCATGCGTCGGACTCCTGTTCTTCGGCAATGGCGCGGGCCAGTGCGTCTTCTTCGCTTTCCTCTTCAAACTCTGAAAGATCGAGCGGATCGTCGGTTTCGAGGAATTTGGCTTCCGCCGCTTCGTCGATCAGCACCGGTGCCGGCAGCGGCAATACGCTGTGCACGCTGGCCGCCAGATCGCGGTCCTGCTGTACCGACAGGCACACGTCGAGGAAACGGTGCATTGGCGGCAGGAAGCGATAAACGCCGTTTTCTTCGCTGGCAAAACCGAGTTGAGTCATGCGGCGCATGATCTTTTCTTCGAGCTCTTCAACGGTCTGCACCTCGGCCTGAATGAACAGGTCGCGGTACTTCTCCAGCAGCGATGGCAGTTCTTCACGGCCGAGGCTGCCGCCATCGAGCACGGCGATCGGATCGCGGCCCTGATCGGCCAGATGCTCGACGAGGATAAAGGTGAACAGCGCCAGACGCTGCGCAGTCTTGTTTACCGCCGCAGCGGCCATGTCCGGCACAAAGTAGTAGAAACCACGGGTGTCGCAGACCAGTTCAAAACCCAGCGCCTTGAACAGCGTGCGGTACTGATCCTGGAAGTTCGACAGTTGCGCGTACAGCTCCGGATCGCGGCGGCTGACGTGGTAACCCTTGAACAGCTCGCGGAAGATCGGCGCGAGTTGCGACAGTTCGGAAAGATCAAGATGCATTGGGGATGCTCGCAGAATTCTCGGCGGCGCTGTCGCTGGCCGAGAGCAGGGCGAAGGAGCGCAGGCTGACCTGGTGCTCGTGAGTGTGGTATTCGCGGCGTTCCAGACGCTCGCGCTTGAAGCGTTTTTCCCGCGACAGGCGCGAGAACCAGTAGAGCAATTCGTCGGTGGCGCCGTCCGGTTCCTGCTCGAGCAGCCAGGTCATCAGATCCGGCATCGGCAAGGCTTCTTCGCAGCGGTCGACCATCTCGCGCACGGTGCGGGGCGCGCGTGGGGCTTCGCCTTTCTGGGTCTTGTGCGCCTTGGGGAAACGCGCCGGTTTTGGCTCGAAACGCGCCAACGCATAGACGTAGGCTTCGACCTGACTGGCGCTGCCGAGGAAGGTGCTTTGCGGGCGGGTGAACAGCGGCATCGCGGCTTGCGGCACGGCGTCGATGCCTTTACGGCGAATCGCTGCCAGGGCTAACGCGGCACCACGGGTCACCGCGTTGTGCCGGCGCGCTTCTTCACGCAGCGGCAGCAGCAGTTCGCGGGCGTGACGCAACGTCAGTTGGGCGCTGGTCTGCATCTCGAGGATGCGTGCGTGGGTGCGCAGCAGCATGTCGTCATCGACCAGATGGCCGAGACGCTGCTGTTCGCTGAGCATCTTCAGCAATACGGTTTCGACTTTGCGCACGCCTTGTTCGAAGGCGCCGTCGGCGTTCACCAGATCGATCATCGGCTCGACGTATTCGTCCCACGTTGCCAACACTTCGGCATAACGCTGACGCAATGGAATCTGCCGGTCGCTGGTCTTCGCGCGCTCGGCGACGGCGACCAGCGCCTGTTCGTCGTTGTCGAGCTTCTTCAGTACGTCGCGCACGCGCATGTCGAGCAGGCGCAACTGGCGGGCGAGGTCGTGGCCATCGCGGACTTCGAATGCGTCCTGGATGTAACCGGCCAGACGTTCGAGGTGACGCAAATAGGCTTCGATTTCCAGGCACAGGCCCAGTCGGTGCTCGCGACGCAGATAAGCGAGGAAATCGTGGATCTGTGCGTTCAGCTCGAAACGGTTCGGGCTTTTCGCCACCGGAATCAGGATATCGAGGCGAATCCACACGTCGAGCAGGCTGGTGATGTCCTGCGGCGTGCTGTCCAGTTGTTGGGCGGCCAGTTGCGAGCGCAGTTCGTTGAGGCTCAATGTGCCTTGGTCGAAGTGCTCACACAGTGGCTCAAGCAGTGCCCAGTGTTCAGCGAGGGCGCGCAAGACGCGCTTGGGTTCGATCATCGGAATGCCCGGCTGGTTGGCAATGAAAAGCGGCGATTGTACTGCATCACGAAGGATGCGATTCACTCTCGGGACGGGCTGTCGCATTCTTTGTATAAAGAGCGTGGGTAAAGCGCCTCGTGAAAGAGTATCGATCTACAACGGGCGATCTTGAACGAAGGGCGGTAGAATCAGCGCACTTCAGTTATCCACAAGTGGCCGACCCTTGCTAATCGAGTCCCGCCGCCGCGCCTATTTGAACGCCATGCAGGTGGTCAACTGGCTGCCGCGCACCGAATTGCCCTTCGCCGCACCGTCGCGGCCCGAGCTGCTGGACATGCCCGAGCCCGAGGTAGAGGCGCCGGTCGTGCTTGCTCCGCAGGCCGAAGCCCCGGCAGCACCGGCTGCGCGTCCGAGTGAGCGGCCGAAGATCGAGGTGCCGCGTCCTTCGCTGGCCAGCACACGAACCAACGCCAAACCGGTAGAAGAGGCCGACGACACGCCAGTCGTCGCCAAACCGGCACCGGTGCCACCACCGCGTTTCGCCCTGCAATTACTGCGCGCCGGGCGATGCCTGCTGCTGGTCGAGTTACCCACAGGCGAACCGTTCCAGAGCCGTGATCCCGCCTATTTGCTGCTGAAAGACATGCTGCGCGCCGCCGGTCTGCCGGATGCGCCGCAAATCGTCGGTGAGCCGGTGCGCTGGCCGTGGCTCAATCGCGGCACCATGGATCAAGGCCCGGAGGCGGCGCGTGATTTCGTTCAGGGTTTCCTTTCCGTGCAAATGGAAGCCGCACCCTGCGCCTGTCTGTGGCTGATCGGCTTGCCGGCGGTGCGTTTTGCCGGTGAAGCGGATGCCGAAGCGTTCAATCGTGAATTGCAGATCGAAGGTCTGCGCTCGGCCTGGGCCATTCCCGGTCTGGAATTGTTAATGGAAGAGCCACAGCGCAAGGCCGCTGTGTGGCAAGCCATGCGTCGGCTGATGGCGCGCTGGATAGAATCGAATGAGTGACGCTGTATCGTTCCGCCCGATGACAGAGGCGGATCTGGAAACCGTGCTGAAAATCGAGTACGCCGCGTACAGCCATCCGTGGACCCGGGGGATTTTTCTCGACGGCCTGGGTAAATACCAGATCTGGCTGATGTTCGAAGGTGAGCAACAGGTTGGCCACGGGGTGGTGCAGATCATTCTGGATGAGGCGCATCTGCTCAACATTACCGTCAAACCGGAAAATCAGGGGCGCGGGCTGGGGCTGACGTTGCTCGAGCATCTGATGTCGCGGGCCTATGCGGCTTCGGCGCGGGAATGTTTTCTGGAAGTGCGTGACAGCAATACGGGGGCGTTCAAGTTGTATGAACGTTATGGCTTCAACGAGATTGGCCGGCGTCGGGATTATTATCCGGCGGTGGGTGGGCGCGAAGATGCTGTGGTCATGGCCTGCACCCTGGTTGACTGATCCTGCTTAAAAGCTTCGTCGGAACGCCCCCCGGAGCAAGCTCGCTCCCACAGTGGATTTGATTCGCACACAAATTTTGTGATCAAACCAAAAACCTGTGGGAGCGAGCTTGCTCGCGAAGACGTCCTCTCAGGCACTGATGATCAACGGTTGCCATCCAGCGGATCGCGCCGCGCCAGTTCCGCCTCATCCAGCCCGTTGCCTCCGCCAATGTCATCTTCATCGACGATGCTCAAGTCCCAATCGGCCTGATTGCCTTCCCCGGCCTCTTCGGCGTCCCGCGCGCCATCTTCATGGATCAGCGTTTCCGGGCTCAGGTCATCGTCAGTCGGCTCATGATCACTGACCGAAGCCCCGGTCATGCCCGCCTCTCGTACACGCTCACGGGGCATCAACTGTTCACGTTCACGCTCGGGGATTTCATCACCGATTTTCGCACTGGGTTCGTCTTCGTCGAAATCCAGCTCATGCACCGAACCCATGCGGTCTTCGTTATCATCGATGGGCTCTGGTTGCACCGCATCGTAAGGGCGTTGTGAATCAGTCATGGCAATTCCTCATACTGTGGGCCTTACTTAGGTGGACTCACCGGGCACACGAGAATTCCAATGAAATCACTTGCGGTGACGGCGTGACCCCGACGGGCGGTCGTCTGTCAAAGCAGCGCATCTTTCTTGAGGCCTTACAGCATGCACGACTTACAAGACCTGATTGATAACAACGAGCGTTGGGCTGACGCGATCACCAAGGAAGACCCGGATTTCTTCGCCAAGCTGGCGCGCCAGCAAACGCCGGAATATCTGTGGATCGGCTGTTCCGACGCACGTGTGCCGGCCAACGAGATCGTCGGCATGCTGCCGGGTGATCTGTTTGTGCACCGCAACGTCGCCAACGTGGTGCTGCACACCGACCTCAATTGCCTGTCGGTGATCCAGTACGCGGTCGACGTGCTCAAGGTTAAACACATTCTCGTCACCGGCCACTACGGCTGCGGCGGTGTGCGCGCGTCGATGCAGGACCGTCAGTTCGGTCTGATCGACGGCTGGCTGCGTTCGATCCGCGATCTGTACTACGAAAAACGTGAAGAACTGGCCAAGTTGCCGACTGAAGAAGAGCAGGTTGATCGCATGTGCGAACTCAACGTGATCCAGCAAGTGGCCAACGTCGCCCACACCAGCATCATCCAGAACGCCTGGCATCGCGGGCAGAGCCTGTCGATCCACGGTTGCATCTACGGCATCAAGGACGGTCGCTGGAAAAGCCTGAACACCACCATCAGTGGTTTCGAGCAATTGCCGCCGCAATACCGTTTGCGTCCGGTTGGCGCGTTGTAAACGGCCTTTCAGCGCAAACCCGAGTGCCGCCAGCGCTGTAAAAAGTGCTGGCCCTCGATGCTGGGCGGTTCGTCGTAACCGGTGATCCACCCTCGACAGCGTTTGGCTCCGCAGCCGCAGGCAAACTGATGCAGCAGTTTGTCTTCGGTGGCGGCGTAGTCCATGGTCAGCCGCTCCCCCCTGTGGATATCTTTCAACGCCCACAACCACAGCTCGCTCATGTCGAGAAACACGTTGGGGTCGCAGGCGTGTTCGATCAAACCGCAAAAGCGCGGATCGTAAATGTGGATGCCCGTCAGCATCTGTCGGGTCTGTCGGCAGCGATAGGGCAGAAGTTGCCCTGACACCCGGCACATCCGATGGCTTTGCAGAAACTCACGCCGCGCCGCGACCCCCATAGGGCTGGCGTGCGCATCGTGGATGATTTCGAAATCGGTACTGGCGGGAAATCCCAGTCGCACGGGAAGACCGGCGAAGGGATAAATGCCCTCTGTGTCGCGTGGCGACGATTGCGCCATGGCGTGGATATTCATAACAGTCCTTGTCGCAAGGTTTCGCGACTTCCTGGGTTGACGTCCTGTCAGTGCTGCAACACTTCTGTTTGGATCCAATCTTGTCGTATTAGGTATAGCTGGTCTACTGTCAGATCTGACAGGCGAGTTAGACGCTTTCCCGCGTCAGCATTGGCTGACACGGGAGCGCTTCAAGCGATTACAGGTGCGGGGCGGGAACGGCGGTGGCAGGCAGCGGTGCCTGCAACTGCTTCAGTTGTGCCTTGATCGGAGTGGTCGCGCACTTGGCGACAGCCTGTTCCGGGGTCAGGTTGCGGATCGAGGTGTAGAACAACTCGCAGGTTTTGACCTTCTGCGTCACCTGCCACGTCTGCGTGCAACTGTTGAGCGTGGCCTGTGCATCGCTGCCTGGTTTGCTGCCCATGCCCGCCTGCCAGCAGGCCGCGCTCAAATCCTGGCCCATGACTTTCAGGCCCGCAGCATCAGCCTTGGCCTGTGCGTCGTCGCCGGTGTAGCTTTTCGGGTCAGCGGCGTACCAGATATAACTCGGGTGGTTGGAACCCAGCACCGGCACTTTCACGCCTTCGCTCGGGCTGATCGTCGCCAGGCCCAAGACATTCACGGTTGGCCCGTATTGCTGCTTGATCCAGTTACGCACCGGCGCGCCGAACGCGACCATCGGCAGCGTCGTGCCGCTGGCGGTCTGGCTGAACTGTTTGACCAGGGTGGTCTGGTAGTCCTTGAAGTAGTCATACACGCCTTCCAGATCACTGCCAGCATTGGACGGCGCAGCGATCGGGGCGATATCGATGATGGTTTGATAGGCCGGCGTCTGCTCGGCAGGAATGCCATTGTCAGTCAGCAGCGTCGCCCAACGATCGGTGGTGTTCGAACGCAAATAGTCCTGCGCTTGGGTCAGCGAGTAATCCGGCGGGAAGTGCAGCAACTCGACACTTTTACGGTTTTCCAAAGCCATGCCCAGCGGCAGGAACAGGTACCAGCTGTAGGCCCATTTACCGTCGGCGTTGAGTTTGCTGGCGCCGGTGTAGGCCAGATCTCCCGCGTCCAACAGCGCCGACAGCGGTTTGTCGTAATCCTTTGGCACGCCGGTGATCTCGGCGTAGAGCTGGCCGTTATCGGTTTTTACCAACACCTTGGCATCGGCATAACCATCGCGTTGCACGCTCTGGCTCAGGTAATGGGCGACGGTCTGTTCCAGCGTCCAGTTGCGGAAGCAGATTACGCTGCAATTGTTGGGGTAAGCGAACAGGCGGGTAACGCGTTCGGTGCTGCCCAGTTTCAGATCGACATCGGCGTGGGCGGCCGCGCTCAGCGTCAGCGCGGCAAGTGTGAGTCCTGCGAGTTTGAACATGCTCAGATCCTTTTCAGCGTGGGTTCCCCGCGTGTCGGGGGCGCCTCATAGTGGATCAGCCGCGTTTGACAGAGAAGCTGTCATCCGCAGATTTTTGCGCAAACTCGCTGGGCTGGGTTTCAGGCCGGAAAATGCAGGGCGTTGGTCAAATCGCCCATGGGTTGCTGGCCCCGGGCAACCATCGCCTCGTCACGTTGTTTGAGACCGTCGAGCGTTTCCAACTGGAAGACACGGGTGATCAACCGCAGGATCGATGCCGTGTCGTAGACCGTATGATCCACAGTGCCCCTGCGTGCAAACGGCGACACTACCAGCGCCGGCACTCGCGAGCCCGGCCCCCAGCGGTCGCCCTTGGGCGGCGCGACGTGATCCCACCAGCCGCCGTTCTCGTCGACCGTGACGATCACCACCATGTTTTGCCACTGTGGACTTTCACGCAACACCTTCAGCGCACGCACGATGTGCCGATCCCCGGACGCCACGTCGGCATAACCGGCGTGCATGTTCAGGTTGCCTTGCGGTTTGTAGAAGCTCACTGCCGGCAACTTGCCCGCTTCGGCATCGGCGAAGAATTTGTTGCTGCTCGACTCATCGCCCAGGCCAGCATCGCGCAGGCGTTTATTGCGCTCGTCGGGGTTCTCCGGGCCTTGTTGCTTGAAGTAGTTGAACGGCTGATGGTGATACTGGAAGTTGGGGATTTTCGGAATGCCGCCGGAATCCTTGTATTGCTCCAGCGTCGCCTGCCACGCGCCGGCATACCACGCCCAGTCAATGTGCTTTTTCGACAGCTTGTCGCCGATGTGTTCGTGGGTCTGCGGCACCATCACGTTGGGCAGATCCGCTTTTGAATACGCCGGGCGTTCAGGGTCGCGAATCCACGTCGGCCAGTAGGGTGGGGCGAGGGTGTTGACGCCGAAGCCATCCGGGGTCAGTGCACTTGGGCCGAACTGCGGCGGGCCGGTCATGGCGCTGGCCGGCGATTGCTCCAGCGGCTTGAGGCGCGGGTCGCTCGGATCATTGCTTTGCAGCGCGGCGATCTGCGATTTGGCCACCGAATTGGCCGCGTCAGGATAGAACGGCGCGGTGGCGCTGATCAGGTATTGGTGGTTGAGGAACGAGCCTCCGAAGGCGCCCTGGAAGAAGTTGTCGCACAGCACGAATTCCTGCGCGACATCCCACAGGCGCAGGGAATAGCGGCTCTGGGCGTAGTGGCCCATGGTCAAGCCGCCGGAGTCGGCCCAGGCGACGAAGCCATCGTTCTTGCCGCCATTGATCTGCATTTGGTTTTGATAGAACACGTGCCACAAGTCGCGGGTCACCAGGCCGAACGGCAAGTCCTCCCCGTTCGGGCCTTTGAGGGCGAACGGTGCGTTGGGCAGGTTTTCCTGAAACTGCGTGGCGTTGGGGTAAGTCACGCCATCAAGGGTTTGCGGGCCGATCTGCAGCACACCGCCCCAGACCGTAGGCAGGGTTTGCAGCAGCGAGCCGTCGCGATCACGTTGTTGATAGTCGCCGGGCTTGAGCGCGGCCAGCGGCTTTTCGACTCCGGGGAAATCACCGAACAGGTTATTGAAACTGCGGTTCTCGGCGTAGATCACCACTACGGTTTTCACTTGGTCGCGCAGGGCTTTGTCCAGCTCGGCGGGCGTCAGCGGGCGTTCGGTCGGTTTGCCCGGTTGATCGCTGGCGCTGCCACACCCGGCCAGCGTGGCACCGACACCGAGCACCGCGACGCCGCCGAGAAAGCGGCGGCGACTGGTGTCGGTGGGGTGATTGGATTCAGGTGCGTCAGTGCCGTCTGTTTCATCTTTCATCGGTCAGCCCGCTTGCTTAATTGTTTCAGTATGTTTCGGGCGGACGCTAGCAAGGCAATATGACGGTTGGGTGACAGAGCGTTTTGTCGTTGCGCTCCTAGCCGGGCATGAGCTGGGTGAGCGAATAGCCGAGCCTGCTCGCCGCTGTTACGGCGGTCATGACCACCAGAAACAGCAATTGCAGCGGACTGAAGTGCGCCCAATGCAATGCGGTCAGCCAAGGGTGGCGGCTGCTCAGTTCTGGATCGAGCGAACCGATACGGCGTTTGTGCACCAGCCCGATCAGGAGCGTGCCGACATAAGTGAGCGCGCCCAGCGGCCCGAGCATCAGCGAAAACAACAGCAGCATCACCACCTGCGGAACCCCGTGGCGTATCACCAGCCAGCGCGTGTCAGGGTTCCATTTGCGCGGAATCAGTCCCTCGGTGAGCCACAGATCCGGCACGATCACGTGGGCCGTGAGCACCACCCACCAACTCAATGCAAAGCGAAAAAACCATACCGGTACGCAGGCAAAGATCATCGGAATGAAGATGAGATTGGCGGCATCCCTTTTCTCAATACCCAGATAGAACAGGCACAGCGCCAAGGCAATTGCCGCCCATACCCGTACCCAGGTCTCGGCGGCGATGGGCCGTGGAAAGAACCGTCGCCAGTAAAAAACATCGGCATAGGGCAAACGTGCGAGCAGCTCGGGGAAGCGCCAAGCAAGCTTTTCCGACAAGTCATGGCAGGCCTGCCATTCATTCTGGCCAAAGCCATCAATGATCTTCTTCTGCTGCAGGGGCTTGAGCGGATTGATCAACAGATGCGCGGCCTGAACGTCGGCCGCCCACGTGCGGTCACTTTCCGCCTTGCCCCGCAGATTGTCATAGAAGCTTTCCTGATCGCAGCGTTCGATCAGTCTGTCCCAGAGCCAGTCCGGTTGCGGGTGCAGGCCTTTGTTGTGATCCCAGCCGAACAGTTGGCCGATGCGGTCGAACAGCGGCACGCTCCACTCGCTGTCATTGAGCAAGTGCAGCAGGGTTTGCTGCCATTGTTCGCGGCGATCGAAAACCTGCAGCCACGGTTGGGCGCTGTAGCGTTTGAGCACGTTGAGGAATTCGCGCTCGCTCTGGCTTTCCAGCAGCGCTTGCAGGGTGTTTCGGTAATCGGCCATCAGGCTCTCGGCGAGCCCGTCACGCTGACGATCATTCATCAGCACGTCTTGCCACGGCCCCAACCATCCCAGTTGCTCGACGGCCCAGTGCAGCACTGGGCTGCGCAGATGTGGCTGGTCAAAACACCGTTGCAGCAACAGCCTTTCGAACGCCTCGGCGCAGCCTTGCTGTTGCGCCTGATCCCAACGCTCGTCGAGGTTGTCTGGCGACAGGCCTTCGAGCAGTTGCTGTGCGGCTTGCGTTTCAAGCACATACGCTTCTGTGTCCGGGGCCGCCGTCAGAGGCTCGACAGGCAAAGCATCATCCTTCGCCGGCGGCGCAAAAGGCTCCGGGGCTGCCGGGTTGACGGGCGGAATGTCGAGATCGGCAAAATCCCACGCGGTGTTTTGCGGGTGGCTGCGGTTGTTTGCCAGCGCAGCATCGAGAGCCAGTGCGGCAAAGGCGCTGGAAGCCGTGGCCACGGCGACGTCGTCTTCGTCCGCAGGCTCAGCGTTTTCAAGGCGCCACCGGGCAATCGCCAACGCTTGTTCGTAGGCTTCGCGCAAACGCTGGAAACCCTCGGCATCCTCATCGGGGCGGAAGGTTTTCAGCAGACGCGCATAGGCGCGTTTAATGTCGCGCGCTTCAGCGTCATCGTGCAGGTGCAGCACCGACCAGCAATCCATGGTCAGGCTCCTTATTGCCACGGGGTGCGGTCAAGTTCGCTCAGGCGTCGGCTCAAGTCGGTGCGCACTTCGCGGATCTGGCGCTCGTCCTGAGAGTCGAGGGCTATCTGGAATTGCTTGGCCCAATCGCCCATCAGATCACGCATATCGCCCAGGCTTTCCTGATAGAGGCGCTCCAGACGTGCAGTCAACAGCGTGTTGACCTGCTGCTCGCGCGGATGAATTTTCAGCTGTGCCAGGTTCTGCAGGCGTTGCTGGATTTCCTCCGGCGAGAGCACGCCGGGGTTGTTCTCGATCACCAGCGAATGCTGTTGCCCAGTCAGGGGGATTTTCACCTGGGCTTCAAGCAGGCCGTTGTTGTCGTAGGTGAAACGCACATCGAGAGCGACTTCGCCGGCCTTGCGTTTCGGCACCTTGATGTCCAGTTCGCCGAGTGCCACGTTGTCTTTGACCAGGCGGCTTTCGCCCTGAAAGATGCGCACGACCACCTGTTCCTGATTGTCGTGCAGGGTGTACACGGTTTTCACCCGACTGACCGGGACGATGCTGTTGCGCTCGATGATCGGCAGGTAGTGGCCGCTCTCATAGTTACGGCCGACTTGTGTGGAGGTCTCGATGCCCAGGGTGTAGGAGCAGACATCGGTCAGCACCACCTCTTCCAGCGCTGCAGCGCGAGCCTTGAGTGCCGCTTGAATCGCCGCGCCCTGTGCCACGACCTGATCCGGGTCGAGGGTGATCGACGGGAAGCGGCCGAACAGCCCGGCAGCGAGTTTGCGCACCAGCGGCATGCGCGTGGTGCCGCCGACCAACAGAATTTCGTCCAGATCGCTGACGCGGATGCGCGCATCGCGCAGCGCCCGCTCAATCGGCGCACGTAGGCGTTCGAGCAGCGGCATGTACAGCGTTGCCAACTGTTGTTGGGTGATGGTGTGCGTCCACTGCCGCTCACCGAGTTGCAAGCGGAATTCGGCGCTGTCGTCCTGGCCCAGCGCCTTGCGCACGCGCTCGGCCTCGCGACGCAGCGGCTGGATGACGCTGCTGCGCTCAGGGAAGTCGGCGGCCGAGCGGTGCTGGCTGATGAAGTGCTCCAGCAGCACCGTGTCGAAGTCTTCGCCACCGAGGAAGTTGTCACCGGCGCTGGCGCGTACCTCCATCACCCCTTCAAACAGCTCCAGAATCGATACGTCGAACGTGCCGCCACCGAGGTCGAAGACCAGGAACGAAGTTTCCTTGTCGCGTTGGTGCAGTCCATAGGCGAGGGCGGCAGCGGTCGGCTCGTTGATCAGCTTCTCGACCTTCAGCCCGGCCAGTTCGCCGGCGATGCGCGTGGCTTTGCGTTGAGCGTCGCTGAAGTAGGCCGGTACGCTGATCACGGCTTCGGTGACGGTTTTGCCATAGGCGCGTTCAACGTCTTCTTTCAGACTCTTGAGCACCAGCGCGGACAGCTCTTCGGGGCGAAACGCCTTGTCGGCCAGATACGTTTGCGTGGCGCTGCCCATGTGGCGCTTGAACAGCGACGCGGTCAGGCGCGGATGCGTGTGCAGACGCTCGCGCGCCGCCTGACCCACCAGAATCCGGCCCTGATCATCCAGGCCGACAACGCTCGGTGTCAGGAACTGACCCAGGGCATTGGGCACCAACTCGGTGGCATCGCCACGCCAGACGGCGACCAGGCTGTTGGTGGTTCCCAGGTCAATCCCTACGATCATTGCAACGAACTCCCTTTGCGCTTGGTAAAAAATGGAAACATTTATGGGCGCGCAGAATATTACCGAGGGAGCGATGCGGTAAAGCAGGATGATGGCTCTGAGCCATTATTTGCGACAGGCAGCCCGACACAGAGCTGTTTCAGGAGAAAAGTGTGGGGCGCGGCCATCATGACTGCGCCCCGCTTGGGTTAAGGCATCACTGGCGGCGTATACGCCAGCGTCGTCCCCAACGCCCACAGCAACAGTAGCACCAGCGGCGTGTGCACCAGCAATTGCACAAAGGAGAATCCGATCAGGTCCCGCGCTTTCAGCCCGAGTACGCCGAGCAGCGGCAGCATGTAGAACGGGTTGATCAGGTTCGGCAGCGCTTCGGCCGCGTTGTAGATCTGCACTGCCCAGCCGAGGTGGTACTGCAGATCATTGGCGACCTGCATCACGTACGGCGCCTCGATAATCCACTTGCCGCCACCGGATGGAATGAAGAAACCGAGAATCGCCGAGTACACGCCCATCAACAGTGCATAAGTGTCGTGGGAGGCGATGCTGACGAAGAACGTTGAGATGTGGTGCGCCAGGGTTTGCGCATCGGCGCCTTTGACCGTGGTCATCAGCGCGGCAATCGAGCCGTACAGCGGGAACTGGATCAACACGCCTGTGGTGGTCGGCACGGCGCGGGCGACGGCATCGAGGAAACTGCGCGGCCGCCAGTGCAGCAAGGCGCCGAGCATGATGAACAGGAAGTTATAGGTGTTCAGCCCGGAAATCGCGGTGATCGCCGGTTTGGTTGAAAACTCATGGAACAGCCATCCCGCTGCCAACAGCACCAGCACGATGATCAGCAGCGGACTGTGTTCCAGCCATTCACCCGGACGCGTACGCGGTTGCAGCGGTGGCAGGTTGAAGGCCGGGTCGATGCCACAGGCCTTGGCGTCGCGCGCCGAATTCGGCCCGGGGGCGGTGGCGTAGGCGATGATGATCGAGATCACTATCAGCGCCAGCAACATCACGCCGGACTGCCAGAGGAAAATCGTTTCAGTGAATGGAATCACCCCGGTGATCGACAGGATCGACGGCGGCAGGCTGGCGGGGTTGGCCTGCAACTGTGCAGCCGACGACGACAAGCCCAACGCCCACACCGCGCCAAGGCCCAGATAAGCTGCAGCACCGGCGGCGCGGTAATCCATTTTCAGATCAGTGCGGCGGGCGAGGGCGCGCACCAGCAAACCGCCGAACACCAGCGACAGGCCCCAATTGAGCAGGGACGCAACCATTGAGATCAACGCGACCCAGGCCACGGCGGAACGGCCGTTTTTCGGGATCCGCGCCAGCCGGTCAATCAGTTTTACAGCGGGCGGCGAACTGGCGACTACATAGCCGCCGATTACCACGAAGGCCATTTGCATGGTGAACGGGATCAGGCTCCAGAAGCCGTCACCAAACGCCATCGCCGCATCGGTGGGTTTCGCGCCCATGGCCAGGGTGGCCAGGGCGACGATGATCACGGCCAGCGCGGCGAAAACCCAGGAATCGGGAAACCAGCGTTCGGCAAAGCTTGAACAGCGCAGGGCAAAGCGCGCAGAGCGGCTATCTTCGATATCAACGGCCACAGGAAGTACCTCGGATTTTTTATGGTTATTTTTGATCCGGCAGGCGAAACGCAGATCTCCTGTAGGAGTGAGCCTGCTCGCGATGGCATCGGCACGTTCAACATGGAGGTGACAGACACACCGCTATCGCGAGCAGGCTCACTCCTACAAGGTTCCCGGCTCGGCTCGAGGTCGGTGGGTTTCACCTGGCAGGACAGGCTTCAACAGTAAATCAAGCGAAGACGATTTGTGAGCAGGTTTTGCAAAACCGGGACTATGGTCTAACGGGTTGTCCATCCGCGCATTTGCGTAGACCATGGGCGCCTTGGTTTTTTGCCTGCCAGAGTTCTTTGCCATGACCGCCCAATCCACGGCCAAACCCTTGCCGTTCAGCCGCTCCGACTACAAGACCCTCGGCCTTGCGGCCCTTGGCGGGGCGCTGGAGATTTACGATTTCATCATTTTCGTATTCTTCGCCCTGACCCTCAGTCAGTTGTTTTTCCCGCCGGAAATGCCTGAGTGGCTGCGTCTGCTGCAAAGCTTCGGGATCTTTGTCACCGGCTACCTGGCGCGGCCGCTGGGCGGGATCCTGATGGCGCATTTCGCCGACAGACTCGGGCGCAAGAAAGTCTTCAGCCTGAGCATCCTGATGATGGCGCTGCCGTGCCTGCTGATCGGGATCATGCCGACCTATGCCCAGATCGGTTATTTCGCGCCGCTGCTGTTGCTGGCGCTGCGCATCCTGCAGGGCGCGGCGGTTGGCGGGGAGGTGCCGAGTGCCTGGGTGTTTGTCGCCGAGCACGCACCGGCCGGCCATCGTGGTTACGCGTTGGGCTTTTTGCAGGCCGGGCTGACCTTCGGTTATCTGATCGGCGCGTTGACTGCGACGTTCCTCGCGCAAGTCTTCACCCCGGCGGAAATCCTCGATTACGCCTGGCGCTATCCGTTCCTGCTCGGTGGTGTGTTCGGCGTGATCGGCGTTTACCTGCGGCGCTGGTTGAGCGAAACCCCGGTGTTCATGGCCATGGAAGCGCAGCGCGAGGCGCGGGTTGAACTGCCGCTGCGCACGGTGCTTCGCGAGCATCGATTGGCGATGCTGCCGGCGATGCTTTTGACGTGCGTGCTGACTTCGGCGGTGGTGGTATTCGTCGTCATCACCCCGACCATGATGCAGAAAACCTTCGGCATGACCGCCAGCCACACCTTCGCCCTCAGCGCATTGGGCATCGTCTTCCTCAATATCGGCTGTGTGATTGCCGGTCTGTTGGTTGATCGCCTCGGTGCCTGGCGCACGGTCATGCTCTACAGTCTGCTGCTGCCATTGGGTATCGGTGTGCTTTATGGCTGCCTGATCAGCGGTGGCGAGTGGATTGGCATTGCGTATGCCATTGCTGGTCTGGCGTGCGGTGTCGTCGGCGCTGTGCCATCGGTGATGGTCGGCTTGTTCCCCGCGCGTATCCGTGTGTCCGGCATTTCCTTCACCTACAACATTGCCTACGCGGCGTGGGCGAGCATTACACCGCTGTTGCTGATCGGCCTGATGCCGTGGAGTCCGTGGATCTGTGTGATGTTCTGCGCGGTGATGGGCGTTGTGGGGCTATTGACGGCAGCGTATTTTGGCTCGCGAATGCCGCGCACAGGACAATGTCAGGTGGCCGGAGCTGCCTGACAGCGTGCGCTCGAACTATTTTTGACCGACGGGTCGCAAACGCTCTTCAGAAAAGCTTTTCAAGGCCGATGGCTAGGCTGTATCCCGCTTTCTATCCTGCCCATCGGTACTTTCCCATGTTCAACAAACGCCTGAAGCAAGAGCTGGCCGCTCTTCGTGAAGAACTCTCCAGCCTTGTGCAGGTGAAGGAAAGCCTGGAAAGCGAGATGCTGGTGCTGTGCCTGGAACCTGACGGGCGCATTCAATCGGTCAACCAGAACTTCCTTACCGAGATGCTCTACAAGAGCCAGGACCTGATCGGTCGAGCGATTGAAGATATCGTCCCGGCCCACGTAAAGACCGACGAATTCCATCACCGCTTCAAAAACGCCATGACCCGCGGCGAGCATTTCGCCGGTGCCGTGCGCCTGTTGCGCGGCAATGGTGAGGAGGCGTGGCTGCGTTCGATCGTGCAACCGGTGCGTTCTTCGGACGGGCGGATCAAGCACATTTCGCTTTACGCCAGCGACCTGACCCGCACCATCGAAGCCTCGCGTGAACACGAAAACCTGATCGGTGCGCTGGTGCGTTCGACGGCGGTAATCGAGTTCGACCTTAACGGTAATGTGCTCAACGCCAACGATCGCTTTCTCAGCGGCATGGGTTACAGCCTGGCGCAGATCAAGGGCAAACATCACCGCATGTTTTGCACGCCGGAGGAATACAACAGCACCGAGTACCAGAACTTCTGGCGACGTCTGAACAACGGCGAATTCGTGGCTAACCGCTTCAAACGTGTCGACAGTCATGGTCGTACGGTCTGGCTGGAGGCATCCTACAACCCGGTGGTCGATGCCAACGACAAACTCTACAAAGTGGTGAAGTTCGCCACGGTGATCACCGATCAGGTCAACCGCGAGCAAGCCGTCGCCGACGCGGCGAGCATTGCCTACAGCACCTCGCAGCAAACCGACAGCACCGCCCAGCGCGGTACCACGGTGGTGACTGAAGCGGTAAACGTAATGCGAGATCTGTCGCGACATATGCAAGCCGCCGGTGAGGGTATCGAAGCACTCAACGAGCAGTCGCAGGTGATCGGCACCATCGTCAAAACCATCAGCGGCATTGCCGAACAGACCAACCTGCTGGCGCTCAATGCTGCCATCGAAGCGGCCCGTGCCGGCGAGCAGGGCCGTGGTTTTGCGGTGGTGGCCGACGAGGTGCGCCAACTGGCCTCGCGTACCAGTCAGGCGACCGAAGAGATTGTCACCGTGGTGCGGCAGAACCAGGAAATGGCGCGCAATGCGGTGGCGCTGATGACCGACGGCAAGCTCCAGGCCGAACAGGGCCTGGCGCTGGCGGCAGAGGCGGGCACGGTGATTGTCGAGATTCAGGACGGTGCGCAGAAAGTCGTGAATGCTGTCGGCCAGTTTGCCAACCAACTCTCCCACTGACCTGCACTGGTCCCATGTGGGAGCGAGCCTGCTCGCGAAGGCGTCAGTTCACTCAGCAGTGCTGTTGACTGACACACCGCTTTCGCGAGCAAGCTCGCTCCCACAGGTTCTGTGTTTCTTCAGTGGCAGCGCTACAATCGGCTCCTTTTCCCCCGGAGCAGATCCCATGAGCGATTCCCACCGCCGCCCGGTGCCCCTGAACAAAGCCTACCGTTTGCTCAACCACGGGCCGACCGTGCTGGTCAGCGCCGCTCACGACGGCCAGCGCAACATCATGGCTGCCGCTTGGGCCATGCCGCTGGATTTCGAGCCACCGAAAGTCGCCGTCGTCCTCGATAAATCCACCTGGACCCGCCAGTTGCTCGAAGCGTCCGGCACCTTCGTGCTCAACGTCCCGTGCGTCAATCAGGCCGACATCGTGCAAACCGTTGGCAATACGTCGGGCCTGGACATCACTCAAACCCAAGGGCAAGACAAGTTTCAGGCCTATGGTTTGCAGACTTTTGCCGGTGAACAAGTCGAAGCGCCGCTGCTTGACGGCTGCGTCGCATGGCTGGAATGCCGCTTGCTGCCTGAGCCGCGCAATCACGAGCAATACGACCTGTTCCTCGCCGAAGTCCTCGCCGCCCACGCCGATGAACGCGTATTCAGCGAAGGGCGCTGGCATTTCGAAGGGCATGACGGTTTGCGCACCTTGCACCACGTGGCGGGCGGGCATTTCCTGAAGATTGGTGATGCGGTGGATGGCAAGACGCTAGCGGTCTGAATGGCGGCTGATGGCAAAACATTGCCGGATGTTGCAAGGTAGAGGGCATCGTCGAACCGATCAGGCGCATGCCCCATGGATCTTTCCCTTTCAAGTTATCTGGCGCCGCTGTTGTCGTTGGCCCTGTTATGGACGGTGGCCGTGGTCACGCCCGGCCCGAATTTCTTCAACATCGCGCAACTGGCGGTCAGCCGTTCCCGCCGCCACGGTGTCGTCGCGGCACTCGGCGTGGCCAGCGGGACCGTGGTGTGGGGGCTGGCGGGTGGCCTGGGCATTCAGTCACTGTTCAGTGCCGCGCCGACGCTGTACCTGAGCTTCAAGATTGCCGGTGGCTGCTACCTGATCTACCTCGGGCTCAAGCAGTTCAAGCGCAAGGCGCCGATTGTCGCGGGCACGCTGGATGACTCGCAGCAAACGTTGCTCGGCGCTTACTGGCGGGGCTTTCTGGGCAACATGACCAATCCCAAATCGGCGTTATTCGTCGCCACCGTCTTCGCCACCGCCATGCCGGCTCACATCCCGCCACTGTTGCTGGCGCTGGCGGTGCTGACCATGGCGACGTTGTCGTTCAGTTGGTATTGCTGCGTGGCGCTGTTCTTCGCCAGTCGGCGGATCGCCGGTGTGTATGAGCGGTCAAGGCAATGGCTGGATCGGCTCGCGGGTGGATGCTATCTGTTGTTTGGTGCGCATCTGGTGGCGAATCGCTGAGCCATAGATTTTGGATGGGAAAGCTGTGTGGCCTCGTAGGCTTCGATAAGGCTGATCATGATGTCGAAGTGATCGCCTTCAGCAGTGCCCGGTACTGGCTCGTTGTCGAAAAGTGCAGACACGTTCTTAAGCGCCGCACGATAGTCGTCTTCGTTATGAATCGGGCGTACTTTCATGGATTACTCCACTTCAAAGGAGTCCGCCTAATAGGGCTAAAAGGGACACCAGGTTTATTCCGGGCAACGCCAGGAAATAAGAATCCGATGCCTGCACGGCATCGGATTTTTTATGCATTGCGAAAACTACGTAACCGGCTGAACGTTATCCAGCGCCTGATTCACCGCCAGCTCACTCAGCATGACGATTTGTGCGATACCCAGCGCGGTCTTGCGGTGCGCGCTATCCAGCACAGCGGCGAAATTGTTGAGCATCTCGGTGACCGAGCCCAGGGTTTCGCTGGCATTGGCCAGCAGGGATTCGGTGTCGTACACCGGGTTGGCGAGGTACATGGGTTCAGCTACGCGGGTGGACGCCATGATGTGAATGGTCGGTTTGAGGTAGTGGTCGAGGGCGCGGTCGGCCGCTTCGTTGAGTTTTTTGCTGTCGATGGTTGCGTACGGGGATGTTGGGTCGGTGTTTGTTTCGGGGGGATTGGGTGTTGGTTTTTTCATGGTGTTCTCCGATCAGGATTGGAGCTGGCCGATTCGGTTTCCGAACGAATAGGTGGCAGCTGTACGCAGGTTGGAAACCCGGGGAACGGAGAACCCGGTTGACCCGAAGGTCTCCCGCGCACAGCCGCCATAACGGAGTGCACACCATGAAGGTGCGCAAGGATACGTTATGAAAGGCGCTTGTGCGCTCGGTTCTACTCGGGGTTTCCAATCCCGGTCACTGAATTGGCAGCGACGAGTACAGGCTAGAGAGCTGACGTCCGACGGACAACCTGAAAACCTTGTGGGACGGTTCTCTGTTTACCTCGCAGTTTTTAAACATCCCGATTTGAAATACGCAGTGTGCTAAGCAAAAGGCCTACCTCCCGGTAAGCCTTTTTTGTTTGCGTCCTAGCCTCAATCCCCCAACGCTTCGCCTTCACGCCGTGGATCCGCGCCACCCTCCAACGACGCTTTCCCCTGCGCATCCTTGACCCGCACGATGGCCTGGGTGCCGCTGGTCATGTCGATTTCATTCACCGCGTGGCCCTTGTCTTTCAGTGCCTGAATCAGCGCCGGGCTGAACTGGCCTTGTTCCAGTTCGGTCGGGCCATTGCGGCTGCCGAAGTTGGGCAGGCTGATGGCGCTTTGCGGGTCGAGGTTCCAGTCGAGCAGGCCGACGGTGGTTTTCGCCACGTACTCGATGATTTGCGAACCGCCCGGCGAGCCGACGCTGGCGAGGAATTCGCCGCTGTGGCGATCGAAGATCAGCGTCGGGGCCATCGACGAGCGTGGGCGCTTACCGGGTTCGACGCGGTTGGCGACTTTCTGGCCGTTCTCTTCGGGGATGAACGAGAAGTCG
The DNA here is from genome assembly GCF_002754355.1 of Pseudomonas sp. 29. NCBI lineage: Bacteria > Pseudomonadati > Pseudomonadota > Gammaproteobacteria > Pseudomonadales > Pseudomonadaceae > Pseudomonas > Pseudomonas sp. 29. The sequence continues at coordinate 1,829,982 of NZ_PEEY01000001.1, read as the reverse complement.
GTCATCTGGTTGTTCAGCAAGAAACCTTGAACCATCAGGTGTGAACCGAATGCGGCTTCGATGGTGGTGGTCATCGACACCGCGCCGCCGAGGTCATCCACCGCGACCACTTGCGAGGTGGAGATGCGCAGCGGCGAACGGTCCGGTGCGTAGGCGACCTGCACACCCGGTGGCGTGCCCGGTTTAGCGCTGCCCATGCTGCGTTCGCCGATCAGGCTGGCGCGGCTGGCCAGATAACCCGGGTCGACCAGGCCTTTGACCGGCACTGGCACGAAGTCGGTGTCGGCGACGTATTGCGCGCGGTCGGCGTAGGCAAGACGCTCGGCCTCGGCGATCAGATGCACGGCTTGCGGATCCGGTTCAATGCCGGCCGGTTTATCGGTCTTCAGCGGTTTGAGCGGCGTCAGGGAAAGACGTGGATCGCGGGTTTCCAGCGCCTGCAACGTGCCGAGAATCTGCGCCACGGCGATCCCGCCCGACGACGGTGGCGGCATGCCGCAGACCTGCCAGCGTTTGTAATCGGTGCACAGCGGCGCACGTTCCTTGGCCTGATAGCGCTGCAGATCGTTCAGCGACAGGCTGCCGGGGTTGGCGTGGCCCTGCACCTTGGCGACGATTTCTTCAGCGATCGGGCCTTTGTACAACGCATCCGGGCCTTCGTTGGCAATGCGTTTGAGCACTGCGGCCAGAGCCGGGTTTTGCAGGCGCGTGCCGACGGCTTTGACGCTGCCATCGGTGTTGAGGAAGTACTTGGCCATATCCGGCGACTGGCGGATGACTGGATCTGATTCCAGCAGCGAGTGCAAACGCGCAGATATCGCAAAGCCTTGCTCGGACAGTTTGATCGCCGGTTCAAACAGCTTCGCCCACGGCAGGCGACCGTGTTGTTTATGTGCCATCTCCAGCGCGCGCAACACGCCCGGTGTACCGACCGAACGACCGCCGATCTGCGCCTGCGGGAACGACATAGGCTGGCCATCGGCACGCAAGAACAGCTTCTCGGTGGCTCCGGCCGGTGCGGTTTCGCGGCCGTCATACGTGCGCACCTGTTTACCGTCCCACAACACGATCATCGCGCCTCCGCCGATCCCGGAAGACTGCGGCTCAACCAGCGTCAGCACCGCTTGCATCGCAATCGCCGCATCAATCGCCGAACCGCCCTGACGCAGCATCTCCCGACCGGCCTCGGCGGCCAGTGGATTGGCAGCGGCGGCCATGTGTTGGCTGGCGTGACGGGTTTGCAGATCGGTGCGGTAACCGGACGCGGCTTCCGGTGCAAGCGGCAAGGTTGAGGAGGGCGGGGCGTTGCAGGCGGTGAGGGTCAGGGCGCTGATGATCAGCGTCAGGGCTGGCAGGCGCAAGCGGCTCAAGGGCAAGGCTGAAAACACGCGGGCTCTCCGTCCGTGGGATAAAAGTCTCAGGGACTTTATCGACCGCCCGGTCGCGACGCAAACCGATGGGCATTTTTGTCTTTCTTTTCGGGGCGGATGTTCGCTAGGGTCAACCGCAAATTTATGGAGCACCAACATCCCCTGTAGGAGTGAGCCTGCTCGCGATAGCGGCATTACGGCCAACATCAGTGTTGACTGAACCACCGCTATCGCGAGCAGGCTCACTCCTACAGGTAAAGGCATAAAAATCACAAGAGGCCAGGCATGCACAGCGAGTTCCCCACCAAATCCAGCTACCACGATCAACGCGAACAGTTCATCGCCGCCGCCAATGCCGCCGGTGCCGCGCTCACCTCCTACGCACATCCACGCTGCGGGCCATTCGGCGAACCGCTGAGCACCGACGTCGCCGTGCTCGGCGATCCGCTGGCCAAGCGCCGGCTGGTAGCGCTCAGCGGTACCCACGGAGTCGAGGGCTATTACGGCTCGGATTGCCAGATCGAATGGCTGAAAACCTTCGCACCCGGATCGCTGCCCAAGGATGTCGCAGTGGTGATGGTGCACCTGATCAACCCATGGGGTACGGCGTGGTTCCGCCGGGTCAACGAAGACAACATCGACCTCAACCGCAATCACCTCGATTTCACAGGACCCTTACCGGATAACCGCGCGTACGCGGCACTGCATGAAATCTACGCCTGCACCGATCTGCATGGCCCCGAGCGCCAACGCGCGGATGCCTTGCTCGATGCGCAGATCAACGAACACGGCTGGCCGGCAGTAATGTCGATTGTCGAGGGCGGTCAGCACAGTCATCCCGATGGACTGTTTTACGGTGGCCGCGCGCCGAGCTGGTCGAATCGCACCTTGCATCAAATCATCGACGCGCATCTGGCGGGAGCGGAAACCGTGATGTGCTTCGACCTGCACACCGGCGCCGGCGAGTACGGTCATCCGATGTTGCTGACCATCACCCAGGCGCCTTACCCGGCACTCGCGCAGGCCCAGGCAATTTATGGCCCATGGCTTTACACGCTGCACACCGGCGCCGACACCTTGAGCGAAACCGGAGTGGCCGCGACTGCCACCGGTTACACCTCACAGGCGTTGCTTAATGCATTGCCGGACGTGCAATTGATGCCGTTCGTGATCGAGTGCGGGACGTATCCGGGGCCGGCTGTGCATCGGCATTTACGTGATGACCATTGGCTGCATTTGCACGGTGATCCGCTGGATGCGGTAGGGCGTGAGATCAAACTGAATCTGCTCGAGCAGTTCTATCCGGCTGATCCGGATTGGCGAGCAATGGTCGGTTTGCGCACGCGGCAGATCTGGGTGAAAGGGTTGGCGGCGCTGACAGGCTGAAAACCAGATGAGGGGAGAAATCCCCCATCACGAAATCGCACTTTTCTCGAAGCATAAAAAAACGGCCTACCTTTCGGTAAGCCGTTTTTAGTACTTGGTGGCTACACAGGGACTTGAACCCCGGACCCCAGCATTATGAATGCTATGCTCTAACCAACTGAGCTATGTAGCCAAGTGGCGCGCATTATTCCCCTGAAATGGAAAAGCGTCAAGCGTAAATTTAAAAGTTTTTTCTACGCTTTCAACCGTTTATCAAAATCACCGACTCAGCAGCGGCGAAGGGCAGCGTTGGAACCAGCGGCTGGCCTGCTCATAAGCGTGCGCCAATTGCAGGACAGCGAAGTCGGCCTGGTGCTTGCCGATGATTTGCAGCCCCATCGGTAAACCGTCCGAATTGAACCCCGCCTGAACATTGGCGACCGGGCAACCCGACAACGTGCCGGGGATGACCACCTCCATCCAGCGGTGATAGGTGTCCATCGCCACGCCTTCGATAGACGTTGGCCACGGCTGGGTTTTATCGAAAGGGAACACTTGGGCGCTGGGCAGCAGCAGGTAATCGTACTTTTCGAACAGCCGAGAAATCGCCCGATACCAATCGCTGCGCATCACGGAGGCGGCGAACACTTCACTGGCCGATAGCTTCAAACCGTTTTCCACTTCCCAGATCGCTTCCGGTTTCAGCAATGCGCGTTTCTGCGGATCGGCATACGTCGCGCCCAGCGACCCCGCGACCATCCAGTGCCGCAACGTCCGCCAACTGCTCCACAGCCGCTCAGGCGCGAAATCCGGCTGAACGGACTCAACGTGGCAGCCGAGGCTTTCAAAGTCGGCAAAGGTCTTCTCACACAGCGACAGAACGCCGTTCTCCATCGGCAGATAACCGTTGAAGTCGCCCAGCCAACCCAACCGCGAGCCCTTGAAATCACGCTCCAACGGCGCCGCAAACGCTTCACCGGATTCAGCGATGGACAACGGCGCCCGCGCATCGCCGCCAGCCTGCACCGACAACAGCAACGCCGCATCCTTCACGCTGCGCGCCATCGGCCCTTCATAACCGAGCTGATCAAAAAACAGATCCGCGCTGTCATCGAACGGCACTCGCCCCTGCGACGGGCGAAACCCAAAGATGTTGTTGAACGCCGCCGGATTACGCAGCGAACCCATCATGTCGCTGCCATCCGCCACCGGCACCAGATGCATCGCCAGTGCCGCCGCCGCGCCGCCACTGCTGCCGCCCGCAGTTTTGCTCGAGTCATACGCGCAAGCGGTGGCGCCAAACAACGGGTTGTAACTTTGCGAGCCGAGGCCGAATTCCGGGGTGTTGGTCTTGCCGATGATGATCGCGCCGGCCGCCTTGATCCGCTCGACCATGATGCCGTCGCGATCAGGCACAAAATCCTTGTACAGCGGCGACCCCAGCGTGGTGCGAATACCTTGGGTCAGCGACAGATCCTTGATCGCGTGAGGCAAGCCATGCATCCAGCCACGGTACTCGCCGCGCGCCAGTTCGGCATCGCGCTCATTGGCCTGAGCCAGCAGATGTTCCGGCGATTGCAGGCTGATCAGCGCATTGACCAACGGATTGAAACGTTCGATATGGGCAAGATAAGTCTGCATCACTTCCCGGCAGGACACCTGGCGCAGGCGGATGCGGTCGGCGAGCGCGTGGGCCTGCAACAGGACCAGTTCGCTGATGTTATTAGAGTTCATTGCAAGCGGCCTTTCAGACGGCTGGAAAAGCGCCCCGCCAGTGCGACGGGGCGGTAAAGATCAACGCATCAGGTTGGTCCAGAGACGGTCGGCGAGGCGGATCGCGCCTTCGCCGCAGGTCTTGCTGAACACCACGTTAGTGCCCTCGGGAATGTGCAATTCCGGCGCGTCCTTGAGCGCCGCGTCGAGGAACGGTTCGACGCCTTTGATCGGGCTCTGGTGCTTGAGGAAGTTCTGCGTCATCGCCGAGTTTTCCGGCTGGCTGAGGAAGGCGATGAACGCCTTGGCATTCGCCGGATTCTTGCTGCCGGTAGGGATGACCATATTGTCGACCCAGGCCAGCACGCCTTCTTTCGGGTAGAGGTATTTCAGCGTCGGTTTCATCTCGCGGGCGCGCATCGACGAGCCGCCCCAGAACATCGACATGTCGATTTCACCCGAGGCAAGATTCTCGCGAATCGAGCCGGCCTTGGAGCTGTAGGTTTTCACGAACGGCTTCTGTGCCTTGAGCAAAGTCAGCACTTGCTGCATCTGTTTCGGGTCTTCGCTGCACAGCGGAATGTTCAGATAGAGGCTGGCCATGTCGACCATGTCGCTGACCGAGTCGAACATGTTGATACGCCCCTGCAATTCTGCTGGCGGCTCATACAAAACCTTGTAGCTGTCGGCCGGGCCTTTGTAGCGCGCCGAGTCCAGCACGACGCTGGTGGTGCCCCAAATGAATGGCACCGAATACGCGCCCTCCGGGTCCCAGCTCGGTTTTTTCAGGTTATCCACAACGCTGGCGTAGTAGGGTTCCTTGACCGGGTCGAAGCGCTCGAGCAGATTTTCCTTGATCAGGATCGGCACGAACTGGTGCGACGGAATCGCCACGTCATAACCGGCGCCGCCCTGTTTCAGTTTCGCCAGCAGCGTCTCGTTGGAGTCATAGGAATCGACGGTGACCTCGATGCCGGTCTGCTTCTGGAACTTGGCGAGAATCTCCGGCGAAAAGTAGCCGCTCCAGCTCACTACGTTGAGTTTTTCGGCGGCCTGAACACTGCCCATCATCGCCAGCGGCACAGTCAGAAACAACGAAGTGCCAACGCTTTTTATCCACTTGCTCATGCTATTTCCCCACAGGTCGTAGAAGGTTCAGGCGTTCTTTTTGCCCAACAGGTAAGAGAGGCTGACGAACAGCACCGAGACGCCGAGGATCAGCGTCGACACGGCGTTGACGTCGGGTGTCACGCCCATCCGTAGCAGGCCGAAAATGAAGATCGGCAGGGTCGTCGTGCCGGCCTGCGAGACCATCATCGAGATCACGAAGTTATCCAGCGAGACGATGAAGGCCAGCATCAGCCCGGAGAAAATCCCCGGCATCAGCAGCGGCAAAGTGACTTTGCGAAAGGTGCGCCACGGGCCGGCGTAGAGGTCGGCGGAGGCTTGTTCCAGCGACAGGTCCATGTCGTTCAGTCGTGCCCGAATCGGCAGGTAGGCGAAGGGAATGCAGAACACCGTGTGCGCGATGATCAGGTTGCCGTAACCCAGCGACAGACCGATGGTGGAGAACAGCGCCAGCGTCGCCACACCGACGACAATTTCTGGCAAAACCAGCGGCAACATGATCGCGCCCATCGACAAGTGCAGGCCCTTGAACTTGGCGCCGCGCGAGGTGCCGAGGGCGGCGAGGGTGGCAATCACCGTGGCGATCATGCTTGCGCAGACGGCGATCAATAGGCTGTTGCCAGCGGCCTGGCGCAGGGCCTGATTGGCGAACGCGGCGCGATACCAATCGAGGCTGAATCCGGTCCACACCGTCGCCGATTGGTTGGCATTGAAGGAGAACACCACCAGCACCACGATCGGCGCATACAGGTACAGATAGAATAGAAAACTGAAGCCGCCGAAACCGGGGAAGTCCTGCACGCCCAGGCCTTTGCGTTTGAATAATGCAAGCATCACGCACCTCCTTTGGCGATGCGCTGGCGCTCGGCGCGCAGGGCATACACGGTCAGCACCAGCATCACGGCGGCCATCAGCACCAGCGACAACGCTGCACCAAACGGCCAGTTACGCGCATCGCTGAACTGCCGGAAGATCAGGTTGCCGAGCATCATTCGCGTGCCGCCACCGAGCAGTTCCGGGGCGATCATCGCGCCCAGGCACGGTACAAAAGTGAGGATCGCGCCGGCGAGAATTCCCGGTTTGGCGATGGGCAAAACCACTTTGCGCAAGGTGCGTATGCGTCCGGCGTAGAGATCCTGCGCGGCTTCGAGCAGGCGGATGTCCATCTTTTCCAGCGTCGCGTAGATCGGCAAAACCACGAATGGCGCATAGGTGTAAACCAGCCCCAGCAGCACCGCGCCGTCGGTGTAGAGCAACTGCAACGGTTCGTGGATAACGCCCATGCCCATCAGGCTGTTGTTGATCACCCCGGTGTTGCGCAGCAGCAGAATCCACGCGTAAGTGCGGATCAGCAGGTTGGCCCAGAACGGCACGGTGATCAGAAAGATCAGCAAGCCACGGCGATGCGCCGGTTGCATGGCCAGCCACACAGCCACCGGAAAACCGATCAACAACGTGATGATCGTGGTCAGCCCGGCAATGCCGATCGAGCGCAGGGCGATGATCAAATACGAGTCGGCAAACGCGAGGCTGTCGTCCAGTTGCCGCTCGAACAGCAGTGAGGTATAGGCGTCGCTGCTGAAGACTTTGTTGACCCCGCCGTAGGGGTTGGCCTCCATCAGCGAATAGCCGATGACGATCAGAATCGGCACCAGCAGAAACAGGCCGATGGCGATCAGCGCCGGGCTGACCCCGAGGAAGCTCTGGAAAGCCTTGCGGCGTTCCAGCGTGTTAGCAATCGGTAAGGCGTGCATGGCAATTCCTCCGGCTCAATCGTGCAGGACGCTGGCGCTTCCACGGTCGAACAACAGACCGGCCTGAGAGCCGACGGCAAAGCGCAGGCTCTGGTCGACGCAGTTGGGTGTACGCACGGTGAGGCGCGAACCGTCGCTGAGGCTGACCTGATATTGCAGATCGGTGCCGAGATAGATCTGCGCTTCGATCCGGCACGGCAGCGCGTTTTCGGTAGCCGCTGGTACCAGATGCAGACGCTCAGGTCGAACCGACAAGGTGACATTGGCGCCGACCTGCACATCGCTGCACGGTTGCGCCGGCAATGGATGACCCGCCGGGCCGGCGAACCACGCCTGACCGTTTTCCACGCGAGTGACAGTGCCTTCAATGAAATTGGTTTCGCCGATGAAATCGGCGACGAAGCGATTGCGCGGACGTTCGTAGATGTCTTCCGGGCTTCCGACCTGCTGCACTTCGCCTTCGGAGAGCACGGCAATGCGGTCGGACATGGTCAGCGCTTCTTCCTGGTCGTGGGTGACGAAGATGAAGGTAATGCCGGTCTTGGCCTGGATGGTTTTCAACTCTTCGCGCATCGCCTGACGCAGCTTGAGGTCGAGTGCCGACAGTGGCTCATCGAGCAGCAACACTTTCGGATGCGGTGACAAAGCGCGGGCGAGGGCGACACGTTGTTGCTGGCCGCCAGAGAGTTGCGCCGGCTTGCGATTGGCGAAGCGCTCCATCTGCACCAGCGCCAACATCTCGCTCACGCGCTCGGCGATTTGCGCCTTGCTGAGGACTTTGCCCATTGGGTGCGATTCGAGGCCGAAGGCCAGATTCTCGGCGATGGTCATGTGCGGGAACAGCGCGTAATGCTGGAACACCGTGTTGACCGGACGCTGGAACGGCGGGCGATCAGCGATGTTTTCGCCGTAGAGCAGGATCTCGCCTTCGGTGGGAAATTCGAAACCGGCGATCATCCGCAGCAGCGTGGTCTTGCCGCAGCCGGAAGGGCCGAGAAGGGTGAAGAATTCGTTGTCGCGAATGTCCAGGTCGATGCTTTTCAGCGCCACCGGACCGGTCTGCGGATCACCGTAAACCTTGCGCACCGAGCGGATCGAGACCGCCAGCGTTTGCAGCGAATGCAGGGCATTCATGCGTTACCTCCGATTCCCCCATCGCCTGTGACTCGCTTTGCAAAGCGTTGCCGTCGGGCCATGGATATTATTTTTTTGGGCAGGATCGAGATTGCGTTCGGGTGTGAAACCAGCTGTTTTTTTGTTCTGCTGTGGCTCGATTATCAGCCAGGGGTTGCGCGGCGCGACACTTCAATTTAAACATGGCAGGTGTTAGTAAATTTAACAGCCGAAGGTGCCAGGAATCATGCCCGACCACCGTTTGCCGCCGCTCAACGCGGTGCGCGCCTTTGATGCCGCTGCCCGTTTGGGCAGCTATGTCGAAGCCTCGAAAGCCCTGCACGTGACCCAGCCTGCGATTGGCCGCCACGTGAAATTGCTCGAGGACTGGCTGGGCATTCAATTGTTCGAGCGCACCTCGCGCGGGGTCAATCTGACGACAGCGGGGGAGAAGTATCACCGCAAGATCAGCACCGCTTTGCAGTTGATCATCGAGGCGGGCAAAGAAGCGCAGCCGAAAGATACCGAGCGCTGGCTGCGGATCATGGTGGTGCCGGGTTTCGCCAAGCGCTGGTTGATGCCTCGGATCGAAGCGCTGCGGCATCTGCGCCCGGGATTGAAACTGGCGATCGAGCCGAACTCCACTTTTACCGAAGTCGATGGCAAAAGCGCCGATCTGGGCATCGTCTACGGCCTCGACGGGCAATATGCCGACTCACGGGAAGCGCTGATTTGCCCACGGGTTTTTCCGATCTGCACGCCGGCGTATCTGGCCAGCATCGCACCGATCAACAGCTCGGCTGATCTGGTCAGAAACGATCTGATCCACGTCGACGACGGCGAATGGTGGAATCTGTGGTTCGCCGCCCATGACCTCGATATCCACCTCAATTCCGACATGCTCTACGTCAACAATGACCACGCGCTGTCGGTCGCCGAGAGCGGGCAGGGCATCGCGCTGGCCAACGAGGTGCTGGTGCGCCATGAACTGGCCAGCGGCAAACTGGTGCGCGCGGTCGACGCTCAGGTGAAGCTTGAGAGTTATCGGGTGCTGACGCCGTCCGCCGAACTCTCGGCGGATGTGGCGTGGTTTATTCAATGGCTCAAGGCTGAACTGGAAGCGGACTTCCCCGAGGCTGTGATCAACTGAGGCGGAAGCGTGCGGTGTTGTCACTCAGCGCTTTGCTACCCTGGCTCAGGGTGTCTGCGGCAAGATTCACCGCCCGTGCGCCTTCAAGCAAACGCACGGCCGCCTGATCGACCTGCTGGATATTGCCGCTGACTTCGTCGGCGGTGCTCGCTTGTTCCTCCACCGCCGTGGCGATCTGCGCCAGGGTGTCGGTGACGCTTTGCACGGCGCTGGCGATTTCGCCCAGGCGTTCACCGAGACCAGTCACCGACTCGGCATCGGTTTGCGCCTGGCCGCACGCCGCTTCCATCAAACTCACGGCTTCGTTGACCGTCGCGCGCAGGCTGTCGACCGTGCCGGCGATCTGCGCGGTGGACGACTGTGTACGTTGTGAAAGGCTGCGCACTTCATCGGCGACCACGGCGAAACCGCGTCCCTGTTCACCCGCGCGAGCAGCCTCGATGGCTGCGTTGAGCGCCAGCAGATTGGTTTGTTCGGCGACGCCGCGAATGGTGTCGACGACCAATTGAATCTGCTGACCTTGTTCACTGACCCGACCCAACGCCGCAGCCGTTTCATTCAAACGCTGATTGAGCTGCTGAATACTCGCCGTGGTGCGCTGGCTGTCGCGGCTGCTGTCGGCGGCAATGCGCTGGGTGTGCTGGGCGCTGCCGGAAGCCTGTTCGCAACTCTGCGCCACGCCTTGCGAGGTGGCGGCCAACTGCGTGGCGGCTGCGGCGATCTGGCTGATCTGCAACTGCTGCGCCTCGACTTCACTGAGGGCGCCGCTGGAATGCTCGTTGAGGCTGCGCACCGCGTTGCTCAGTTGCGAGGTCTCGTGATCGACACCGAGCATGCTGCTGCGCAACTGCACCACGGCAACGTTGAGCGCAGTGCTGATCGCGGCCAGCTCATCGCGGCCCACCACCGGCACTTGCAAGCTCAGGTTGCCATCGCGCAGGGCTTCGGCGAGCAGGGTGATGCCGCTGGCGCTGCGGCGGATCGAGGCTTGCAGGCAGACAAACAGGTACAACGCCGCGAGCAGCAGGCAGCCGAAGATCGCCGCGACGATGATGAACTGGCGGATCGCTGAGCTGTGGTAAGCGTCAAGTCGCTGATCCAGTGACACCAGCGATTGCTGGCGCAGTGCGGCTAGGTCGGTCAGCAGCGCATCGAGGCTGCGTTCGAACTCTTCGGGTTTGAGATTGATAGAGCCGCCGAACACGCCGTCGTCCAACACCTTCAGACCGCTGTCGAGGTTTTTGAGGCTGTCGTGGTATTGGCTGGCCCAGCTCTGCTGATCTTGCGGCAGACGTGCTTCGAGCAGCGTGGCCGTTTTGACCAGTTGCTCGCGGGCGTCACCGATGCGGCTGCGCAGGTCGCGCAACTGCAGACGGCTTTGCAGGGTGAATTGGCCGGAGACGACCGAGGCCTGGCCGACGGCGGCAAGGCGTCCAACGCGTTCGATCAGGTCCGGGGCGTGTTGCGTGGAGATCTGCGTGAGCAGATAGGTTTCCAGCCACGGCGCGAGGGTCAGGCGATTGTCCATGACGATCTGCTCGCGCAACGCTTGCAGGGCGCTGAGGGCGTTGGTGAAACGGTCGTAACCGTCCGGCCACCAACCGACACCGCTGAGGCTTTTCGAGTCCAGGCCGTTGAGCGCGGTTTGCAGCGCTTGATAGCGGGTGAGTGTTTCCCCCTCGGCGCCTTCATTTTTCAGCGCAGCGCCTAAATCGGTGGTGGCTTGCAGAACCGCCGGTTGCACCGCGTCGAATGCGCCCATGGCGGCGAGGGTGGCCGGCGTCGGTTGGCGATTGGTTTCCGTGGCGCGCCAGCGCGCGGCGCGGTCACGTTGGGCGGCGAGCAGGTTGTCCAGCGCATCCAGCGCGAGCAACTGACGCACGCCGGCACGTTCGCCGGAAATCAGATTGAGTTTGTCGCGATAGTCCTGGCCAATCATCAACAGGCTGCCGGCCAACGGCAGAATGAACAGCAGAAACAACAACTGGAATTTACCTGCGAAGCCAAACCGCCCCAGCAATTTGATCCCCGGTGAAAGGAAAGCCTGCATGCCCCATGACTCCTCTGGACACCACGCACCAATGGCGTGCATCGCGGTCGTGCGACGTTGATGTTGTGCCCTGCTAAAAGGCCTCGAAAGTTCACTCTCGCCCGCTCTGTAGGCCGGCTCTGTAGCGAAACTTCCCATTGTCGGTCGCCTTTGTAAGGCGCCCGCGTTCAAGGGATGAAACAAGGCAAGATTCAGACCATGGCGTTGCGCTATCACTTTGCAGTCGACGACCAGTCAGTTAGTTAGCTGGCTAAGGGGATGGCGCTGGCGCACCGAAAAATGGCACATTGACGCACCTGCCTGCGTGCACCCATCTGCTGTCCGGAAACTTTCATGGCTATCAGCAACGTTCAGACCGCCGCTGCCTCGGCGCCCGCTGCTCCGCAAAGCAGCCCATTGGTGATGCGTATCATCGGCGCGGTGGCGCTGGCGCATTTGATCAACGACCTGATCCAGTCGGTGCTGCCGTCGATCTACCCGATGCTCAAGGCCAATTACGGCCTGACCTTTACTCAGGTCGGCCTGATTACTCTGACCTTTCAGCTGACCGCATCTTTGTTGCAGCCGTGGGTCGGTTATCACACCGATCGGCATCCGAAACCGTGGTTGTTGCCGGCCGGTTCGATTTGCACACTGATTGGCATCGTGATGATGTCGATGGTCGGCAGTTTCCCGTTGATTCTGCTGGCGGCGGCGCTCATCGGTATCGGTTCCTCGACGTTCCACCCCGAAGCCTCGCGGATCGCACGACTCGCCTCGGGCGGACGCTTTGGTCTGGCGCAATCGACCTTCCAGGTCGGCGGTAACGCCGGTTCCGCCTTCGGTCCGTTGCTGGCGGCGGCGATCATCATTCCGTTCGGTCAGGCCAACGTGGCGTGGTTCGGCCTGTTCGCGGTGTTTGCGTTATTCGTGCTGTACCGCATCAGTCGCTGGTACGCCCATCACTTGAACCTGTTCAAGCTCAAGGCCGGTCAGGCAGCGACTCACGGGCTGTCGAAGGGCAGGGTGATCAGTGCGTTGGTGGTGCTGGGGCTGTTGGTGTTCTCCAAGTATTTTTACATGGCCAGCCTCACGAGCTATTTCACGTTCTACCTGATCGAGAAGTTCGACCTGTCGGTGGCCAGTTCGCAGTTGCACCTGTTCCTGTTCCTCGGTGCGGTGGCGGCGGGCACGTTCTTTGGCGGGCCGATCGGCGACAAGATCGGGCGTAAGGCGGTGATCTGGTTCTCGATCCTCGGCGTGGCACCGTTCACGCTGCTCATGCCTCACGTTGATCTGTTCTGGACCAGCGTCCTCAGCGTGGTGATCGGCTTCATTCTGGCTTCAGCGTTCTCGGCGATTGTGGTGTACGCGCAGGAACTGGTGCCGGGCAATGTCGGGATGATTGCCGGGGTGTTCTTCGGTTTGATGTTTGGTTTTGGCGGGATTGGCGCGGCGCTGCTCGGCCATCTGGCGGATATTCACGGGATTGAGTACGTGTATTTCCTCTGCTCTTTCCTGCCGTTGTTTGGCGTGTTGGCAATCTTCTTGCCGCGTACCAAAAAGGCCTGACGCCACACCATTCCCAACTGTGGGAGCGAGCTTGCTCGCGAAGAGGGCGTGTCAGGCGACGAATGTTTACCTGACACACCCTCTTCGCGAGCAAGCTCGCTCCCACAGGGGAAATGTGTTGGGCCATAAATCGCAGGCACAAAAAAGCCGCGTATCAAACGCGGCTTTTTCTTGGGCGTAACGTTTACACGTTGAAGCGGAAGTGCATCACGTCGCCGTCTTTGACGATGTAATCCTTGCCTTCCAGACGCCATTTACCGGCCTCTTTGGTGCCGGCTTCGCCCTTGTACTGGATGAAGTCGTTGTAGGCGATCACTTCGGCGCGGATGAAGCCCTTCTCGAAGTCGGTGTGGATCACGCCAGCAGCTTGAGGTGCGGTGGCACCGACTTTGACGGTCCAGGCGCGGACTTCTTCGACACCGGCGGTGAAGTAGGTCTGCAGGTGCAGCATTTCGTAACCGGCGCGGATCACGCGGTTCAGGCCAGGCTCTTCCAGGCCCAGGGCCTCGAGGAACATGTCCTTCTCTTCGCCGTCATCCAGTTCGGCGATTTCCGCTTCGATCTTGTTGCAGACCGGAACGACCATGGCGCCTTCTTCTTCGGCAATGGCACGAACCACGTCCAGGTGCGGGTTGTTCTCGAAACCGTCTTCAGCGACGTTGGCGATGTACATGACCGGTTTGGTGGTCAGCAGGTGGAAGCCCTTGATCACTGCTTTTTCGTCGGCGCTCATGTTCTTCATCAGGCTGCGCGCCGGCTTGGCTTCGGTGAAGTGCGCGATCAGTTGCTCAAGCAGAGCTTTCTGAACCACGGCGTCCTTGTCACCGCCCTTGGCGTTGCGCGCGACTTTCTGCAGTTGCTTCTCGCAGCTGTCGAGGTCGGCGAAGATAAGTTCCAGGTCGATGATTTCGATGTCGCGCTTCGGGTCGACGCTGTTGGACACGTGGATCACGTTTTCGTCTTCGAAGCAGCGCACGACGTGAGCGATCGCGTCTGTTTCACGGATGTTGGCCAGGAACTTGTTGCCCAGGCCTTCACCTTTCGAGGCGCCGGCAACCAGGCCTGCGATGTCGACGAATTCCATGGTGGTCGGCAGGATGCGCTTCGGATTGACGATGGCCGCCAGTGCTTCCAGGCGCGGATCCGGCATCGGCACGATGCCGCTGTTCGGCTCGATGGTGCAGAAGGGGAAGTTCTCGGCCGCGATACCGGATTTGGTCAGGGCGTTGAACAGGGTGGACTTGCCGACGTTAGGCAGGCCGACGATGCCGCAATTGAATCCCATGGTGTTTCCCCTCGGAGTAGAGTCAGGCCTTCTGGCTGTGCAGGTTTTTCATCGCGCGGTTCCATTCACCGGCGAGGATATCCGGCAGCACGCCGAGGGCAAAGTCGATGCTGGCATCGAGTTTTTCCTGTTCGGCGCGTGGCGCACGACCCAGGACGAAATTTGAAACCATACTGGCGACGCCCGGGTGGCCAATGCCAAGCCGCAGGCGGTAGAACGTATTCTGATTGCCCAGTTGCGCAATGATGTCGCGCAACCCGTTGTGACCGCCATGGCCGCCGCCCTGCTTGAGCTTGGCAACGCCCGGAGGCAAGTCGAGTTCGTCATGCGCCACCAGAATTTCTTCAGGCTTGATGCGGAAGAAACCGGCGAGTGCCGCCACGGCCTGGCCGCTGCGGTTCATGTAGGTGGTGGGAATCAGCAGACGAACATCCTGACCCTGATGCGAATAGCGCCCGGTCAGGCCGAAATATTTGCGATCGGCCACAAGATTCACATTCTGTGCGTGGGCGATGCGCTCAACAAAAAGGGCCCCTGCGTTATGCCGGGTCTGGTCGTATTCGGCGCCTGGATTTCCCAGGCCAACGATCAGTTTGATGGCAGTCACGATAGGGGCCCTTCCTTTGAGTGGTGAGTAACATCGCCGTGATCAGGCAAAGCGGCGAAAGTGGACGAAAAATGCTCATTTACCATGGATGTAAACTCCGCGTTCTCGCCCGCTTTCTCGCTACGTTCCAGTCCGCGATGTTACTTGCTCACTCAGGCTAAACAGAGTGAATTACTCTGTTGCGCCTTCTTCGGTAGCTTCTGGAGCAACGCGTGGAGCGTGTACGTTTGCAACAGCTTTGTCGTCACCGTGAGCCAGTGCAACGAACTCAACGCCTTTAGGGGCTTTGATGTCGGACAGGTGGACGATTGCGCCGATTTCCAGAGCCGACAGGTCGACTTCGATGAACTCAGGCAGATCTTTCGGCAGGCAAGTTACTTCGATTTCGTTCAGGACGTGCGAGATCTCGCCGCCTTTCTTGATCGGAGCTTCTTCACCAACAAAGTGCACAGGCACGATAGCGGTCAGTTTCTGACCGGCTACGACGCGTACGAAGTCAGCGTGCAGAACGTGACCCTTGGACGGGTGACGTTGCAGAGCTTTGATGATGACGTTCTGCTTTTTGCCGCCAACGTTCAGTTCGATAACGTGGCTGTAGGCAGCTTCGTTTTCGAGCAGTTTGGCAACTTCTTTGGCCAGCATACTGATGGATTCAGGGGCTTTTTCGCCACCGTAAACAACAGCTGGAACCAGAGCGGCGAGACGACGCAGGCGGCGGCTCGCACCTTTCCCCAGGTCGGAACGCACTTCAGCATTCAGAGTAAAATCGTTCATTTTGTATCTCCAAAATAGCCATGACCGAGTGGCGTTTGCGACCAGCGCCGAACACGGTATGGGCAAAAAAGCCCCGCCCCGGCAGGAATGCCGGGGCGGGGCGCTTTTCGTCAACGAGACATTTCGAGAAGGGCAGGGCCCTTAACGGAACATCGCGCTGATCGATTCTTCATTGCTGATGCGGCGAACCGCTTCGGCAACAACCGGTGCGATATCCAGTTGACGGATACGTGCACAGGCTTGTGCTGCAGCGGACAGCGGGATGGTGTTAGTCACCACCAGCTCGTCCAGCACGGAATTTTCGATATTCTCGATGGCCCGACCCGACAGCACAGGGTGTGTGCAGTAGGCAAAGACCTTGGCTGCGCCATGCTCTTTCAGGGCCTTGGCCGCGTGGCACAGAGTGCCGGCGGTATCGACCATGTCATCGACCAGAATGCAGGTACGCCCTTCGACATCACCGATGATATGCATCACTTCAGAGTGATTGGCTTTCTCACGGCGTTTGTCGATGATCCCGAGATCCACGCCCAGGGATTTGGCAACGGCACGTGCACGCACGACGCCACCAATGTCCGGGGACACGATCATCAGGTTTTCGAAGCGCTGATCTTCAATGTCATCCACCAGAACCGGGGAGCCGTAGATGTTATCTACCGGAATATCGAAGAAACCCTGAATCTGGTCAGCATGCAGATCAACCGTGAGAACACGGTCGATGCCGACTACGGTGAGCATGTCAGCAACGACTTTCGCGCTGATAGCCACACGTGCGGAACGCGGACGGCGATCCTGACGGGCATAACCAAAATAAGGAATAACAGCAGTGATACGAGTAGCCGAGGAGCGGCGGAAGGCATCAGCCATCACTACCAGTTCCATCAGGTTATCGTTGGTCGGGGCGCAAGTCGGCTGAATAATGAAAACGTCTTTACCGCGAACGTTTTCATTGATCTCGGCAGTAATTTCGCCGTCGGAGAACTTACCGACAGAGATGTCACCGAGAGGGATATGCAGCTGACGTACAACACGCCGAGCCAGATCGGGGTTAGCATTCCCCGTAAAGACCATCATCTTGGACACGCGCAGTACCTAGAGGCTGAGGGTAACCTGGATGAGTATAGAAAATGGCAGGGGCGGCTGGATTCGAACCAACGCATGGCAGGATCAAAACCTGCTGCCTTACCGCTTGGCGACGCCCCTGTATCTGTTGCATCAAGTGCCGTGCACTTGGTTCCTTTAGAGCAGACTTTGCAGCTTGCGGTGCAACATCGAAACGTTGCTGCCTTTGGCTACAAACCCTGTAAGGGTCTCTGTCAGAAGGGCCGAGACTTTATCAGCTTCAGCTTTGCTTGGGAAGCCCCCAAACACACAACTTCCAGTTCCGGTGAGCTTTGCTTCGGTAAATTTACCTAACAAATCCAATGCGTTACGTACTTCTGGATAACGCCTTGCAACCACCGGCAAGCAGTCATTTCGACTGTTTCCCTCGGGAACGGGGCGCACTTTAATGGGCGGCGTGTTACGTGTCAACAAAGGATCGGAAAAAATTTCTGCCGTACTTACAGAGACTTGCGGCACGAGCACCAGATACCACGGTTCTTCGGGATCCACGGGGGTGAGTTTCTCGCCCACGCCCTCGGCAAACGCCGCATGGCCACGGACGAAAACCGGTACGTCGGCCCCCAGCGAAAGGCCCAGTGTGGCCAGGCGATCTTCATCCCAACCCAACTGCCACAAATGATTCAGGCCGAGCAAAGTCGTCGCCGCATTCGAACTGCCGCCACCAATTCCGCCGCCCATGGGCAGGACTTTATCAATCCAGATATCGATGCCGAGCGAGCAACCGGACTGTTGCTGGAGCATTTTTGCTGCACGCACGATCAGGTTGCTGTCATGCGGCACGCCGGCGAACTCGGTGTGCAACTGAATCACGCCGTCATCACGCACGGCAAAAGTGATTTCATCGCCGTAATCGACAAACTGAAACAGCGTCTGCAATTCGTGATAACCGTCTTCACGGCGACCGAGAATGTGCAGCATCAGGTTGAGTTTGGCCGGCGACGGCAGGGTCAGGCGTGCTGCGGTCATGGGTTACTGCCCCAACTTGCGCGGTTGCCAGGTCTTGATCACCAGCGTCACGTCGAGGTCAGTGCCGTGCAGTTTGATGCGCTCGGGCAACCAGTAAGCGTTTTGTTCGGTGTAAGCGGTGTATTCGACTTTCCAGCCATCCTGTTCCAGGTTGGCCAGACGGCTGTTGGCGTCCAGATTCAGGCGACTTTTGCTGTCCGGAGCCGGCAGGCCACGCACCCACCAGGCCAGATTCGACACCGGCAGTTTCCAGCCAAGCTGTTCTTCGAGCAAGGCTTCCGGGGACTGCGATTCGTAGCGCCCCTGATTGGCGACTTCCAGCGACACTTTGCCCGGACGCCCGGTCAGGCGTGCGGCGCCACGACCCAGCGGGCCGGACAAACGAATGTCGTAGTAATCCTGACGTTGCAGCCAGAACAGTGTGCCGCTACCGGAATCTTTCGGTGCGCGGATGCCAATCTTGCCGTCGATCTGCCAGCCATCAAGGCCGGTCAGCTGTTGTTTGTTAGCGGCCCATTGAGCCGGACTGCCGTGGCCCTCGACCGATTCGCGGGTACCAAAACCCGAGCAGCCGGCGAGCAGGGCGATGAAGCTGAAAACAATAACGTGGCGCAAAAACATGGGTTAAAGAGTCTCGGATCCGGTCAGGCGCTTGATGGTGCTGCGCAGAATGGTGCTGTCGGGCTGATCCTTGAGGAATTTGCCCCAGATTTGTTTGGCTTCACGCTGGTTGCCCTTGGTCCACAAGACTTCACCGAGGTGCGCGGCGACTTCGTGATCAGGGAAGCGCTCCAGCGCCTGACGCAGATATTTCTCGGCGTCATCCAGATTGCCCATGCGGTAATTCACCCAGCCGAGGCTGTCGAGTACGGCTGGGTCTTCCGGATTGATCTGGTGCGCCTGCTCGATCAGCGCTTTCGCTTCAGCGTAGCGAGTGGTGCGGTCGGACAAGGTGTAGCCGAGCGCGTTAAGTGCCATGGCGTTGTCCGGATCGCGCTTGATGATCAGGCGCAGGTCTTTTTCCATCTGTGCCAGATCATTGCGTTTTTCCGCGAGCATCGCCCGGGTGTAGAGCAGATTCAGGTCGTCCGGGTATTGCTGCAAGGCGTGTTGCAAGACTTTCCAGGCCTTGTCGTCCTGTTTGTTGGCCGACAGGGTTTCCGATTCGATCAGATAGAGCTGAATCGCGTAATCCGGTTGCTCGTCGCGCTGGGCGGCGAGTTTGCTCTGCGCTTCAGCGGTCTTGCCGTTATTCATCAGAATATCGGCCTGACGCAATTGCGCCGGCAGATAATCATTGCCCGGGCCAACCTGGGCGTATTCGATAAGGGCGCCTTGCGGGTCGTTGCGCTCTTCAGCGATGCGACCGAGGTTCAGGTGCGCCGAATCGACGTGACTTTCGCGGGCGATCAAATCTTCCAGATAACCCTTGGCCTCGTCCCAGGCCTTGGCTTCCAGGCAGACCAGAGCCAGCGAGTAACGCAGTTCGTCGTCTTCCGGGTATTGCTGAACCAGACTGGAAAACTCGGCCTTGGCGTCGTCCATGCGGTCTTGCTCAACCAGCATGCGCGCGTAAGTCAGGCGCAGGCGCTTGTCGTCCGGGTACTTCTTGATGCTTTTTTGCAGCAGGGGCAGCGCTTCGTCGCCACGGTTCAGCAATTGCAGCAGGCGCGCGCGCAGCAGAATCGGGGCGATCTCGCCTTCTTCCGGCGGGTGGTCTTCGAGCAATGCCAGAGCTGCTTTGTTGTCACCGTCCTGTTGCAGGAGCAGGGCCTTGCCGAAAATCAGCTGGCTGTTGTTCGGATGGCGCTGCAACAAACGGTCGAAACTTTTCATCAGGCCGTTACGGGTTTCCTGATCGGTATCGGCGGCCGACAGCGCGAGGAAGTCGAAATGGGTATCGCCCTTGCCCTGCAGGACTTTCTCCATATAGACCATCGAGTCGTCATAACGCCCGGCGCGGGCCAGTTGCACGGCGGCGGCGCGTTGCGCTTCGAGGTCGTCCGGGGCGTTTTTCGCCCAGATCAGCGCGGTATCGAGGGCCGGTTGATCGGCGCCCAGATATTCGGCGATACGGAACGCACGCTCGGAGACACCCGGATCCTGGGTGTTGATGGCCTGGGTCACGTAGTTATCCAGGGCAATGTCGAAACGATTGCGCTGGCCGGCGAGTTCGGCGCTCAACAGGCTGAAAACGGTTTCCTCGCTGAACGAGCTGTAAACCTTGGGCTTTTCAGGCGCAGGCGTGGTGTCTTCGACCGACGGCGTACCGTCCGGCGAAACGGGCGCCAAGGCCTGGCAGCCGCTGAGGAAGACAAAAGCGAGGAGCAACGCGGAAGATCTATTCATATAGGAAGAGGACGACTAACCTGCGGTCGGATCATCATGACACAAGCCTTCGGCCAAACATAACCGAGACTCAATTGTGCCCATTATAGGGGCTGACGATTGGGACAATAGTCAGCGGTAGTTGTTCTGAATCTTTCGAAGTAGGACAATTGCCGGCTTCACGTCACCATCAGCGACCTTGAATGGCCTTCCTTGCACTCGGTATCAACCACAAGACTGCGTCAGTAGACGTCCGCGAGCGCGTGGCTTTTACTCCTGAACAGCTGGTGGAGGCCTTGCAGCAGCTCTGCCGACTGACCGACAGCCGCGAAGCTGCGATCCTCTCCACCTGCAATCGCAGTGAGCTTTATATAGAACAGGATCAGCTTTCGGCCGATATCGTGCTGCGCTGGCTGGCCGACTATCACCATTTAAGCCTCGATGAGCTGCGCGCGAGTGCTTATGTGCATGAAGATGATGCGGCAGTTCGTCACATGATGCGCGTCGCCTCCGGGCTCGACTCGCTGGTGCTGGGCGAGCCGCAGATTCTTGGCCAGATGAAATCGGCCTACGCCGTGGCCCGCGAGGCCGGCACCATCGGGCCGCTGCTGGGGCGGCTGTTTCAGGCAACCTTCAATGCCGCCAAACAGGTACGCACCGACACCGCCATCGGTGAAAACCCGGTGTCGGTGGCGTTTGCCGCCGTCAGCCTGGCCAAGCAGATTTTCAGTGATTTGCAGCGCAGTCAGGCTCTGTTGATCGGCGCCGGCGAGACCATCACTTTGGTCGCCCGCCATTTGCACGAGCTGGGCGTCAAGCGCATCGTCGTCGCTAACCGCACACTGGAACGGGCCAGTCTGCTGGCCGAGCAGTTCGGTGCTCACGCGGTGTTGCTCTCGGACATCCCGGCCGAACTGGTGCGCAGCGATATCGTCATCAGTTCAACCGCCAGTCAGTTGCCGATTCTTGGCAAGGGCGCGGTGGAAAGCGCATTGAAACTGCGCAAGCACAAACCGATCTTTATGGTCGACATCGCCGTTCCCCGGGATATCGAGCCGGAAGTCGGCGAGTTGGACGACGTTTACCTCTACAGCGTTGACGATCTCCACGAAGTGGTCGCCGAAAACCTCAAGAGCCGCCAAGGCGCGGCACAAGCCGCCGAAGAGATGGTCTCGGTCGGCGCTGACGATTTCATGGTGCGCCTGCGTGAGCTGGCGGCGGTCGATGTGCTCAAGGCCTATCGTCAACAGAGCGAACGCCTGCGTGACGAGGAGCTGCAAAAAGCCCTGCGCCTGCTGGCCAATGGCGGCAACGCCGAAGACGTGCTCGGGCAACTGGCCCGTGGCCTGACCAATAAACTGTTGCATGCGCCTAGCGTGCAGCTGAAAAAGCTTTCTGCCGAAGGCCGCCTCGATGCGCTGGCCATGGCCCAGGAACTCTTTGCCCTTGAGGGCTCACCGGATAGCTTTTCGGATAAAAAACCGCAATGAAAGCGTCACTGCTCAACAAGCTGGATGTCCTCCAGGACCGTTTCGAGGAACTGACCGCGCTGCTCGGCGACGGCGAAGTCATTGCCGATCAGGCCAAATTCCGTGCTTATTCCAAGGAATACGCCGAACTTGAGCCGGTGGTACAAGGCTATAAAAAGCTGCTCAGCGTACAAAGCGATCTTGAAGGCGCGCAGGCGCTGCTCAAGGACAGCGACCCGGACATGCGTGAAATGGCCGTGGAAGAAGTCCGCGAAGCCAAGGAATTGCTGATCACCCTGGAAGCCGACCTGCAACGCATGTTGCTGCCCAAGGATCCCAATGACGGCCGTAACGTCTTTCTCGAAATCCGTGCCGGCACCGGTGGCGACGAGGCGGCGATCTTCTCCGGCGACCTGTTCCGCATGTACTCGCGTTACGCCGAGCGTCGCGGCTGGCGTGTCGAGATCCTGTCGGAAAACGAAGGCGAACACGGTGGCTATAAAGAAGTCATCGCCCGCATCGAAGGCGACAACGTTTACGGCAAGCTGAAATTCGAATCCGGCGCGCACCGCGTACAGCGTGTACCCGCCACCGAATCCCAGGGCCGTATCCACACCTCGGCCTGCACCGTGGCGGTATTGCCCGAGCCGGACGAGCGCGAAGCCATCGAGATCAATCCGGCGGATTTGCGCGTCGATACGTTCCGCTCCTCCGGGGCCGGCGGTCAGCACGTTAACACCACCGACTCGGCGATCCGCATCACGCACATACCGACCGGCACCGTCGTCGAGTGTCAGGAAGAACGTTCCCAGCACAAGAATCGCGCTCGGGCGATGGCCTGGCTGTCGGCCAAACTCAACGATCAGCAAACCGCAGCGGCGGCCAACGCGATCGCCAGCGAGCGTAAATTGCTGGTTGGCTCGGGCGACCGTTCCGAGCGAATTCGTACCTACAACTTTGCTCAGGGCCGGGTCACTGACCATCGCGTCAACCTGACCCTGTACTCCCTTGACGAAATTCTTGCCGGTGGCGTTGAAGCGGTGATCGAGCCATTGCTGGCCGAATACCAGGCTGACCAACTCGCAGCGATAGGTGAATAAATGACCATCATTGCCAGCCTGTTGCGTGCCGCTGAATTGCCGGATTCACCGACTGCGCGCCTGGATGCCGAGTTGCTCCTTGCCGCTGCACTGGGCAAATCGCGCAGTTTTCTGCACACCTGGCCCGAGCGCATCGTGCCGAGTGACGCAGCACTGACTTTTGCCGAGTACTTGCAACGCCGCCGTAGCGGTGAGCCGGTGGCTTATATTCTCGGGCAGCAGGGTTTCTGGAAACTCGATCTTGAAGTCGCGCCGCACACGCTGATCCCGCGTCCTGACACTGAATTACTGGTGGAAGCGGCGCTGGAGTTGCTCCCCGCGACGCCGGCCAAAGTGCTCGACCTCGGCACTGGCAGTGGCGCAATTGCGCTGGCCTTGGCCAGCGAACGTCCGGCGTGGAAAGTCACTGCCGTGGATCGCGTACTCGAAGCCGTGGCCTTGGCCGAACGCAATCGTCAGCGTCTGCATTTGAACAACGCCACGGTGCTGAGCAGCCACTGGTTCAGTGCGCTGGAGGGCCAGCGTTTTCAATTGATCATCAGTAACCCGCCGTACATTGCCGCGGCCGATCCTCATCTGGTCGAAGGCGATGTGCGCTTCGAGCCGACCAGTGCATTGGTCGCCGGTGAGGATGGACTCGACGATCTGCGCCTGATCGTTGCGCAGGCCCCGGAACATCTGGAGGCCGCTGGCTGGCTGATGCTCGAACACGGCTATGATCAAGCCGAAGCCGTGCGCGATCTGCTGCTCACGCGCGGTTTTGAAGAGGTCCACAGCCGCACCGATCTGGGCGGTCATCAACGCATCAGTCTGGGGCGCCTGCCGTGCTGAATGATCAGGAATTGCTGCGCTACAGCCGGCAGATTCTGCTGCAACACATCGACATCGATGGGCAACTGAAGCTCAAGGACAGTCGCGTGTTGATCGTCGGCCTCGGCGGTCTCGGTGCACCGGTTGCCTTGTATCTCGCGGCGGCGGGTGTCGGTGAATTGCATCTGGCGGATTTCGACACGGTCGATCTGACCAACCTGCAACGCCAGATTATTCACGACACCGACAGCGTCGGTATGAGCAAGGTCGACTCGGCGCTCAAGCGTTTGACGGCGATCAATCCAGAAATCCAACTGATCGCTCATCGTCAGGCACTGGACGAGGATTCTCTCGCTGCTGCCGTGGCGGCGGTGGATCTGGTGCTCGACTGTTCCGATAATTTTTCCACCCGCGAAGCGGTCAACGCCGCGTGTGTGGCGGCGTGCAAACCTTTGGTCAGTGGCGCGGCGATTCGGCTGGAAGGGCAGTTGTCGGTGTTCGACCCGCGTCGTGCCGAGAGTCCGTGTTACCACTGTTTATATGGGCACGGCAGCGAAGCCGAACTGACTTGCAGCGAAGCCGGTGTGGTCGGGCCGCTGGTCGGCCTGGTTGGCAGCCTGCAAGCACTGGAAGCCTTGAAGGTTTTGGTCGGTTTTGGCGAACCACTGGTGGGGCGCTTGTTGTTGATCGATGCCCTCGGTTCGCGTTTCCGCGAGTTGCGGGTCAAACGCGATCCGGGTTGCAGCGTCTGTGGTCCGCGCCATGCGTGAAGCGCCGATCGGCGTGTTCGACTCCGGCGTCGGCGGCTTGTCGGTGCTGGCGGAAATCCAGCGTTTGCTACCCAATGAATCGCTGCTCTATGTCGCTGATTGCGGGCACATTCCCTACGGTGAGAAAACCCCTGAATTCATTCGCCAGCGCTGCAGCGTGATGGCCGGGTTTTTCCGCGAGCAAGGCGCCAAGGCCTTGGTCATCGCGTGCAATACTGCGACGGTCGCGGGTGTCGCCGATCTACGCCGTGATTTCCCTGACTGGCCGCTTGTCGGCATGGAGCCTGCGGTCAAACCTGCCGCTGCCGCGACCCGCAGCGGAGTGGTCGGTGTGCTCGCCACCACCGGCACGTTGCAGAGCGCCAAGTTCGCCGCACTGCTTGATCGCTTTGCCACCGACGTGCGCGTGATTACTCAGCCATGTCCCGGTCTGGTCGAGCTGATTGAAAGCGGCGATCTGCACAGCGCCGAGTTGCGCCAGTTGCTGCAAGGGTATGTCGAGCCACTGTTGGCCAGCGGTTGCGACACGATCATTTTGGGCTGCACCCACTATCCCTTTCTCAAGCCGATGCTCAAGTCGATGATCCCCGCGGACATTAGTCTGATCGATACGGGCGCTGCTGTGGCGCGGCAACTTCAGCGGCTTTTGGCGGAGCGCGATTTGCTCGCTGTCGGACCGAACCAACCGGTCAGGTTCTGGACCAGCGCCGATCCTGCGTACTTGAAAAACATCCTGCCGTTACTGGGGCAGAGTGCCGACGAAGTGCAAAACTTCAGCTTGTAAAAAAATTGTGAAATAACTAAAACTTCAGCTGAACTTCTGAGCAGGCGCTAGCTTCTATAGCGATGAGTTATCTAGAAAACCAAACGATCGTTCCGGAAAAGGAAGTTTCAACGTGAAGCGACTATTCTGCTTGGCCGCGATTGCGGCCGCACTGATGGGGCAAAGTTTTACTGCACAAGCGGCCGGTGTTGAGTTTGCGGTGGGGGCCACCAGCGACTCGACCATGACGTACCGCCTGGGCATGAATTTCGACTGGGACAAGAGCTGGCTGCAAAGTGACGTCGGTCGTCTGACCGGTTACTGGAGCGGGGCTTACACCTACTGGGAAGGTGACAAGACCTCCAGTAACAACAGCCTGTCGTTCTCGCCGGTATTTGTTTACGAGTTTGCCGGTCAATCGGTCAAACCGTATGTGGAGGCGGGGATTGGTGTCGCGGCTTTCTCCAATACCAAGTACGAATCCAACAATCTCGGCGGCTCTTTCCAGTTCGAAGACCGCTTCGGTTTTGGTCTGCGTTTCAATGGCGGACATGAAGTCGGGATTCGTGCGACGCACTATTCCAACGCCGGTCTGGCCAGCGACAACGACGGGGTAGAAAGTTACTCGCTGCATTACACGATGCCGCTCTAAGCCGAGCGCATAACCCCTGTAGGAGTGAGCCTGCTCGCGATAGCGGTGTGTCAGTCACACATATATTGACTGACACACCGCTATCGCGAGCAGGCTCACTCCTACATTTGTTTTGGGGTGTTTTTGTGATCAGCGGTAGGCAGTCGTGATGCCTTTGCGTTCTTCAATGCACTCCGGCGCGCCCATCTCGAACTCGCGGCAAATCAGCGGGCGTTTCTCATAGATCGTGCACATCATCGTGTCGCGATCCAGTGCCGCGCACCAGCCGTCATCCAGACGCAGCATCACTTCGCCGCCCCACTCATCGGTATCGATAAAGCGATCAGGCACGCCAGTGTCGGTGATCAGCATCACTTCGAGCTGGCAACAACACGCCGCGCAGGTCGAGCAAGTGACCGCCGGTTCAGTGATTTGTTGGTGGGGAATGGTCTTCATGGTCGGCAGTGTAAGGCAGTGACCGGTACGCGTGTGAACGGTCTGACAGACGCTCAGTGCGCCAGCCGCCGAGCCATCCCATGCAGCAACGGAAACAACAACGCCCAGAGCAGGCCGATGCCGATCAGTGTCGGCAGTTCGCCATAGGGAAATTGCACCCCGGCCAGGCGCCCGCCAGCGTAATACGACAGCGCGCCGCCGACAGCGCCGAGTAAGCTCGCCAGCCACCAGGGCCGCGCGCTCCAGGCCAGACAATGGCGCAAGGTGGTCGCCAACAACGCCCAGAGCAACATCAGCCACAACGGAATCAACGGCGACTGATCCTGAAACGCGAACACCCCGGCACCACGCAACACACTGTCGACAGCGGTGCCGACAATCACCACGCTGAGGATCAAACGCCCCTCAGCCGCCCAACTGCTGATCCAGCACAGATGGATCACCAGCACCGCCAGCGCGACCAGCAACCACAGGCTGTTGCCGCCGAGCACGCAGGTCAGCCAGCCGATCTGGAACAGTACGGCATTGGCGACACGCTCAAGCATCGAAGCGTCCGAGCAGCGGCGCAGTCATTGCGGCGGGTTTGGCCAATAGCAACTGCGCGGTGCCGATGGTGCGTTCGAGGAAACCGCCCTCGCAGTAACACAGGTAAAACTCCCACAGCCGCAGGAAATAATCGTCATAGCCCAGTTCGCTCAAGCGGCCATGGGCGCGGCGGAAGTTCTCGTGCCACAGGCGCAGGGTGCGGGCGTAGTGCAGGCCGAAATCTTCCATGTGCAGCAGGTTCATGTCGGTGTCGCGGCCGACCACTTCGAGCATTTTCTGCACGCAGGGCAGGGCGCCGCCGGGGAAGATGTAGCGCTGGATGAAATCGACGCCGCGCTTGGCCTGTTCGTAACGCTGCTCGCGGATGGTGATCGCCTGGATCAACATCAGGCCGTTGCTCTTGAGCAACTGCGCGCACTGTTTGAAGTAGGTCGGCAGGAAGCGGTGGCCGACGGCTTCGATCATCTCGATCGACACCAGTTTGTCGTATTCGCCGGTCAGGTCGCGGTAGTCCTTGAGCAACAGCGTGACGCGATCCTGCAAACCCAGTTGTTCGATGCGTTGCGCGGTAAACGCGTACTGCTCTTTCG
Organism: Pseudomonas sp. 29; assembly: GCF_002754355.1. Taxonomy (NCBI): domain Bacteria; kingdom Pseudomonadati; phylum Pseudomonadota; class Gammaproteobacteria; order Pseudomonadales; family Pseudomonadaceae; genus Pseudomonas; species Pseudomonas sp. 29. The sequence continues at coordinate 1,802,568 of NZ_PEEY01000001.1, read as the reverse complement.
ACAGGGTCGTGGTGGTTACGCGGCAGCCGTAATGTTGCGCGGCATACAGCGCCATACTGCCCCAGCCGGTGCCGATCTCCAGCAAATGGTCGCTGGGTTGCAGCGAAAGCTTCTGACAGATCCGCTCCAGTTTGTTCAGTTGTGCCTGTTCGAGGCTGTCTTCCGGGGTCAGGAACTGCGCCGCCGAATACATCATGGTCGGGTCGAGAAACTGCTCGAACAGATCGTTGCCAAGGTCGTAGTGTGCGGCGATGTTCTTCTGCGAACCCTTGCGCGTGTTGCGGTTGAGCCAGTGCAGACCTTGCACCAACGGCCGGCTGAGGCGGGCCAGACCACCCTCCATGGCATCGAGCACGTCGAGGTTGCTGACGAACACGCGGACCACGGCCGTCAGATCCGGCGAACTCCAATAGCCGTGGATAAAGGCCTCGCCGGCCCCAATCGAACCGTTCCCGGCAACCATGCCCCAGACGGCCGGATCGAGCACATGGATTTCCCCGAGCAAAGCACTGCCCGGGGTACCGAACATCAGGCGTTCGCCGTCCTCGACCACCAGCAGTTGGCCGTTTTTCAACTGAGCCAATTGGCGCAGCACGCCACGGCGCAGCAGCGACCCGGTCAAACCGTTGGTGCTGAGCCGACTGACCGACAGACTAGAGGATTTCATGGCGGTGCTCCTTGGGAGGCACAGTGGCGGTTTGAAAACTGCCGTCGGCAGTCTGATGAGCAAAAATCGGTGCGCGTTTGAGCAGCAGTCGCAGCGCTTGCCAGTAAATGGCCAGGGCGGTCTTCGCGGTCATCCACGGAAAGCGCCGCAGGTAACGATGCAGGCTGCGCCGGTCGAGGCTTTCGCGTTGCAGATTGAGGGTGGCGTCGAACAGTTTGTGCTCGCCTTGCCAGTCGGCCATGTGCACACCGAGGTTTTGCGCGGCGGGACTGAAACTCATGCGGTATTCGAGATCGCGCGGCAGGAACGGCGAAACGTGAAAGGCTTTGGCCACGGTAAAATGCTGATGGAAATCCTGCAGATTGACCGGCGGGCGCGCCGGCAACACATAGTGATAGCGCTCGCCCCACGGCGTGTTGGTGACTTCACAGACGATCGCCGCCAGTTGCCCGTCCGCCTCATGGCAGTAAAAGAAACTCACCGGGTTGAACGACAGCCCCCAACTGCGCGCCTGGGTCAGCAGGCAGATCGAGCCTTGCGGTTCGTGGCCGATGGCGATGCCGACCTGCTGGCGAACGGCATCGATCAGGCGCATGCCACGGCTGGTAAAAGTCTTGAGATAGTCGGTCTCGCGAAATGAAAACGGCGCAAAGCGGCTGCGCCCGGCCAGCGGCGACAGTGCAAGCACGGCGTCCTGTTCGCTGAGATCGAGGTAGAGCAAGCCGATCCGGTAACGGAATTCATGGCGGCGCGGCGAAAAACGCCGATGGCCGATCCAGCCGCTATACAGGGCGCTGTTCATAAGCTTTCCCCGAACGCGGCGGCAACGCGCAAGGCACTGACGACACCGTCCTCATGAAACCCGTTGGCCCAGTAAGCGCCGCAATAATGCGTGTGCTGCGCGCCATCCAGTTCGCCCCAGCGCTGCTGCGCGGTCACGGCCGCGAGGCTGAACTGCGGGTGGGCGTAGGTGTAGCGGGCGAGCACTTTGTCGGGGCTGATGCCGGCACTCTGATTGAGGCTGACGCAGAACGTGGTTTCGCTCTGAATGCCCTGCAGAATGTTCATGTCGTAGGTGACGGCGGCGTGAGTATGGCCAGCGCCGCTGAGTCGATAGTTCCAGCTGGCCCAGGCAAGTTTGCGTGTTGGCAGCAAACGGGTATCGGTGTGCAGCACCACTTCGTTGTCGGCGTAGGGCAGCGCACCGAGGATCGCGCGTTCGGCATCGCTGGGCACCGCCAGCAGTTTCAGCGCCTGGTCGCTGTGACAGGCGAACACCACCCGATCGAAATGCTCAAGGCCTGCCGGGCTGTGGATAACTACGCCATGCACATCGCGATCGACCCGGGTGACCGGACAATTGAGCCGAATCCTGTCCTTGAACCCGGCCGTCAGTGGCGCGATGTAAGCACTCGAGCCGCCTTCGATGACTTGCCATTGCGGCCGATCACTGACTGACAACAGCCCGTGATTCTTGAAGAACCGCACAAAAAACTGCAGGGGGAAGTTGAGCATTTCCGCCATCGGCATCGACCAGATCGCCGAACCCATCGGCACGATGTAATGCAGGATGAAACGTTCGCCGTAGCCGCCGGCCTTGAGGTATTCGTCGAGGGTGGTGTCGGCGGCAATGCGCAGTTCGACGAGGTCGCGCTGGGCTTCTTTGTTGAAGCGCAGGATGTCGCGCAACATGCCCCAGAACCCCGGTGACAACAGATTGCTGCGCTGGGCGAAGAGGCTGTTGAGGTTGTTGCCGTTGTATTCCAGGCCGGTGTCCGGGTCGGTCACCGAGAAACTCATTTCCGTCGGTTTGAACGCCACGCCAAGCTGGCCGAGCAGGCGGATAAAGTTCGGGTAGGTCCAGTCATTGAACACGATGAAGCCGGTGTCCACGGCGTAGGGCTGCCCTGCGACGGTGACGTCTACCGTGTGCGTGTGGCCACCGACCCAGTCGCCCGCCTCGAACACCGTCACTTCATGGCGGCGATTGAGCAGGTAGGCGCAGGTAAGCCCGGCGATGCCGCTGCCGACGATGGCAATTTTCATGTCGGATCCGTCAGCGGAGGCGACTTGCGCACCATGCGCTTGCCGATGGCCAGTTGCACGCGTGCCGGCAGTTTCGACAGCGGCCACAGCGCGGCCATGAACAGCGCCGGGAAGGCGATTTCCAATGGCCGATCTTTGAGCTTGGCGAAGATGTGCCGCGCGGCTTTATCCACAGGCCAGCTCAAAGGCATGGGGAAATCGTTTTTGGCGGTCAGCGGTGTTTCGACAAAACCGGGGCTGATGACTGTGACTTCAATGCCTTCGTCGGCGAGATCGATGCGCAGCGATTCGAACAGGTAACGCAAACCGGCCTTCGAGGCGCCGTAGGCTTCGGCCCGTGGCAACGGCAGGTAGGTCACCGAACTGGCCATGCCGATCAGGTGCGGCGCGGTGCCTTTGCGCAACAGCGGCAAGGCGGCCTCGATGCAGTAGCTGCTGGCGAGCAGGTTGGTGCGCACCACATGCTCGATGATCGAGGCGTCGAACTGCTTGGCATCGACGTACTCGCAGGTGCCGGCGTTGAGAATCACTGAATCCAGTGAACCCCAATCCGTGGCGATCTGCTCGCCGATTTCGCGCACCGTCTGGCTGTTGGTCAGGTCCCCCGGCACCACCAGAACTTGCCCCGGATAGCGTTGCGACAAGACCTTGAGCGGGGCGATCTGACGGGAACTGACCGCCAGGTGCGCACCCGTTTTCAGGATTTCTTCAGCCAGCGCCGCGCCGATGCCACTGCTGGCCCCGGTCAACCAATAGCGCCGTGGAGGTGTACGACTCATCCCATTCTCCTTTTCAGCCAGGCGATGACCCGGCCCAATACTGGCAAGTGTTCATACAGCAGCGCCCCGGCATCGAAATAATCCCGATGGCGATAAACCTTGTCGTGCCAAAGCAGGTGCGAGCAGCCGCTGACACGAATCACACGGCCACCCGCCAGGCGCGGATGGCGATAACTCATGACCCAACGCAGGTAGCCTTCGCAGTCGCCGATCTGGTCGAAACCATGAAAATCGAAACGCAGTTCGCTGACGTTGGCGTACAGCTCGCCGAAGTAGTCGCGCAATTGCGCCAACCCTTGCACCTCGTGCAGCGGGTCGGTGAAATGAATGTCATCGCTGTACAGCTCGCCGAGGTTTTGCAGGTTGTCTTTGTTCAACGCTGAAAATTGCCGGGCGAAGCGGCGCAGGAATTCACTCATCATCGCCTCCGGTAGACGTACGCGAAGGCAGGTTCTTGAAGGCGGCCAATGCGCGCTGGCGCGAAGTGCTGAGGTTGACGATCGGCGACGGGTAGTCAGCCGCGCCGAACAAACCACCGACGTCGGCTGGGTTGTGCACTTCTTTCTTGTTGAGAGCCGCCAGTTCCGGTAGCCAGTGCTTGATGAACAGGCCTTCGCTGTCGAATTTTTCCGACTGGCTCAACGGGTTGAAGATGCGGAAGTACGGCGCCGAATCGGTGCCCGTCGACGAGCTCCATTGCCAGCCGCCGTTGTTCGCCGCCAAGTCGCCATCAATCAGGTGACGCATGAAAAAACGCTCGCCTTCGCGCCAGTCGATCAGCAGGTTTTTGGTCAGGAACATCGCCACGATCATGCGCAGGCGATTGTGCATCCAGCCGGTTTCGAGCAATTGGCGCATGGCCGCGTCGATGATCGGCAGACCGGTGCGCGCCTCTTGCCACGCGGCGAGATCGTCCGGCGCATCACGCCAGGCCAGCGCTTCGGTTTCCGGGCGAAACGCGCGGTGCCGCGAGACCCGTGGATAGCCGACCAGAATGTGTTTGTAGAATTCGCGCCACAGCAGCTCGTTGATCCAGGTAACCGCACCGACCTTGCCGCTTTCGAATTCGCCCTGATTGCTTTGCAGGGCGGCGTGCAGGCATTGGCGCGGCGAAATCACCCCGGCAGCGAGGTATGCCGAGAGCTGACTGGTGCCGGGCTTGGCCGGGAAGTCGCGTTCGCTTTGGTAATAGTCGATCTGCGCGTCGGTGAAGGTATCGAGACGGCGCCGGGCTTCCTGTTCGCCGGCCGGCCACAGATCGCGCAGGGTTTGGCTCGGTGTGGCGAAGCCTTTGACGGAGTCGGGAATCGGGTCGCTGTCGATGGCAAGTTTTGCCTGTTTGCCAGGGGCCTTGACCAACGCAGGCATCGAGCGGTGCAAGCGTTCATAACAGACTTTGCGGAACTGGCTGAACACCTTGAAGTAACTCTCGGTCTTGGTCAGCACGCTGCCGGGTTTGAACAGCAACTGATCGAGGTAGCTGTGAAACGTGATGCCCTCGGCCTGCAGTGTGTCCGCCACCGCTGCATCGCGACGGCTTTCATGGACGCCATATTCTTCGTTGACGTGGACGGCTTCGATCTTCAGTTGCCGACAGAGCTTGAGCAGTTCCACTGGGGCTTGATCCCAATGCGCGGCAGTACGGATCAGCAACGGAATATTCAACGCGGCGAAGCTTTTGCTCAGCTCATCGAGGTTGCGCAACCAGAAGTCGACCTTGCACGGCGCATCGTCATGTTCCAGCCACTGCTGCGGACTCAACAGGTACACGGCGACCGTCGGGCCGCGCGCTGCGGCGGCCGCGAGGGCGGTGTTGTCATGTTGGCGCAAGTCGCTGCGCATCCAGATCAATTGCATGTCGGCACTCACGGCGTCCATTAAATCAGCCCGCGCTGAACGAGTTCCTGGTGCGCAAGAAGCGCGTCTTCCGCCAGGAACACATCAGCCATCTCGGAGGTTTTTACGGACAACTCGGCGTGGTGGATGCATACCGTTGGTCCGACCAGCATTTTTGGGCAACTGACTCCGTTCAGCAGCTTGGGCAACTGCGCAAGGTTCATGGCTTTGCTGGAATACAGCAGTACGCCACGGGCCTGCAGGTGTTCGACCGCCAGCGCCAGTTCGGTGGCCGGCAGCGGCCAGTCAAACACTTGCACCGGACAATCGGCGCTGCTGATCAGCCACGCGCACAGCCACAGATGAGGTTCCAGTGGCAGGTCGGAGTGATTGATCAACAACAGCGGGGCGCCATGTAGCTGACGATTGTTATGGTAGATGCGTGTGCCGAATTTGCTGCGTAGCCACGAATAAAAGAACACCCGTTCCATCTGCGCGCCGAACTGGCCTTGCCAGCGCTGCTCCAGTTCCGCCAGCAGCGGCATCAGCAATTGCTCGCACAGCGTGCGTGGCGGGTAGAGCGCCATGGCCTGATTGACGCTGTCGTCGAGGCTGCGTTCATTGAGCTGCGTGACGGCCGCCAGCAATGTCTGGCGCAAACGCTGCCAGTCGTTTTCCACCGATTCGCTGAACGCTTGTGGTGCGTCGAGCAGCGGTTTGACCTGACTGACGGCAACACCACGGTTGAGCCAGGTGAGGATGGTCAGAATCTGCTGCACGTGTTCGGCCGAATACAGTCGGTGGCCCTTGGGCGTGCGTTGCGGCACGACCAGCCCGTAGCGGCGTTCCCACGCGCGCAAAGTGATCGCGTTGACGCCGGTCTGTCGCGCGACTTCGCGAATCGGCAGCCAGCCCTCGTCGAGAGCTTTCTTAAAATCCGCGCCAAGGTCTTCCTGGGCGCTGGTATCCATTTTGTCGTTCATTAGATTGCATTTCGCAGGCTGAGGTTTTCCGGGTGCGGTTGCAGGTAAACCTGTTGCGCGATGTACGAATCCGGATGGAGGCGAAAGTGATGCTTGAGCAGCGTCAACGGCACCACCAGCGGCACGATGCCCTGGCGGTATTGGCCGATGACGTGTTGCATTTCCTGTTTGTCTTCGGCGCTGATCGCCTGCTTCAGATAACCGCTGATGTGCAGCAGGACATTGCTGTGAGTGCCGCGCGTGGCACATTTCTTCAGGGCGGCCATCAGTTCGCTGAAATAGCGCGGGCCGAGTTCGGCGGGATCGGTGTCGGCCATATTGCCCAACAACTTGCCCAGCGTTTTGTATTGCAGTGGGTTGTGCGCCATCAGCAAGTATTTGTAGCGCGAATGGAATTCGGTGAGGGCGCGACGGCTCAGGCCATTGGCGAGGACCTGTTGCCATTCGCTGTAAGCGAACACACGGGTGATGAAGTTCTCACGCAGTACCGGATCGTTGAGGCGACCGGCTTCTTCTACGGGCAGATCCGGGTGCTGTGCGCAGAACGCCTGGGCGTAAATCCCGCGTCCGCCGCCGTTCACCGGGGCGCCGTTGGTGTGGTAGACCTTGACCCGCTCGAGGCCGCAGGACGGCGACTGCTGCATGAATATGTAGCCGCAGATGTCATTCAGCTCGGCGGCCATTTTTGTGCCGTACTCGGCCAATGGCTGAGTGACGTTGATCGACGGGTTTACCGTGCCGACCGCTTGCGGATGCTCGGCCTCGCCGACAAGGCGGATAGGCTCGCGCGGGATGCCCATACCGATCGCGACTTCCGGACACACCGGGACGAAATCGAAATGCTCGGTGAGGGTGCGGCTGCACAGGCGGGATTCCTTGTGTCCACCGTTGTAGCGCACCTCGGCGCCCAGCAGGCAGGCGCTGATGGCGATTTTGGGTTTGGCTGCGCAAGAGTCAGACATGGGCACCTCGAATCCATACCTGTACAGAGGTTGATCTCTGTACAACTTTGCTCAGCATAGATTCATGGGTGTACAAGTCAAATGGTTTGTATAACTTTTTCGGTTGAGCGCGGTTCACTGTGGGAGCGAGCTTGCTCGCGAATACGGATTAACATTCAACAAATTCATTGATTGACACACCGCCTTCGCGAGCAAGCTCGCTCCCACAGGGGACGGTATTTACTTCCAGCCCTGCAGCCATTCAGCGTTGTTTTGTAGTGTCTGCCAATCGAGTCGCTCAGCACGTTGGGTCAACACCGCCTGCAACTCAACCTCCAGCACCGTGCCTTCCTCGTCGCGAAACAGCTCTGTCACCAGAAAGTGTTTTTCACGATTCTGCGGGTGGGCTGCTGTCCATTTCGACAGCAGCAATTTACGCGGATTGATGCGGTTCATTGCAGGTGTTCGTGCAAGCGTCGCGCTGCTTCCTGGCCACTGAGCCAAGCGCCTTCGACGCGCCCGGACAGGCACCAGTCGCCGCAAGCATACAAACCCAGATCGGCATCGGCCAGGGTGCCCCATTCGTGGCCCGTCGCCGGACGTGCGTAGAGCCAGCGGTGGGCGAGGCTGAAGGTTGGCGCGGGCATGGCGCTGTGCAGCAATTCGGCAAAAGCACCGTGCAGTTGCTCGATCACAGCTTCCTTGGACAGGTCGATGTGCTGCCGGCTCCATGCGCTGCTCGCATGCAGCACCCAGGTGTCGAGTGTGTTGTCACGTCCGGGTTTGCTGCGGTTGCGTGCCAGCCAGTCGAGCGGACTGTCCTGCACGAAGCAGCCTTCAAGGGGCGTATCCAGCGGTGTATCGAAGGCGAGGGCGACAGCCCAGGTCGGGTCCATTTTCACCCCGGCGGCGGCCCCGGCAAGTTTCGGGGCAGCGGCCAGTAAGGCTGTCGCTTGAGGGGCCGGCGTGGCGATCACCACGTGACTGAACGGGCCATGGGTGAAGCCTTCGGCGTCCTGCAAGTGCCAGTGCTCTTCACCGCGAAAGACCTCGGTGATGCGACAGGCAAAGTGCACTTCCAGGCCATCGAGCAGTCCACGAGTGATGGCGCTCATGCGCGGTGTACCGACCCAGCGCGTCTGCTCGTCCGGCGACAGATTCAGTTGCCCGCCCTGATACGTGTAGAGCTGCGGTGTCCACTCGGCGACCCAGCCCAGGCTTTGCCAACGCTGCACTTCGGTGACGAAGCGCCGATCACGCGCGGTGAAATATTGCGCGCCCATGTCCAGCGAGCCAGCGTCGCTGCGCTTGCTCGACATGCGCCCGCCGCTGCCGCGACTTTTATCGAACAATTGCACGGTATGCCCGGTCTCTGTCAGAGCCTGGGCGGCGGAAAGTCCGGCGATGCCGGTGCCAATGATTGCGATAGGTACAGTCATAGGGGCCTCGTTTACCTTTCTGTACAGACTACGCCGTGGATGAAACCTGTACAATTTTGTTTTTTGGTATAACTTCTAGCGTTCTCGATCTGACAGCTTGGCCTATGGTTAAACAATAGAGCCTGCCCGATAGAAAAGATCCCTGCTTATAAAAATAGACTAGTGATCCGGGTTAAACGCCACGCGAGGAAGATGTCATGCACATATTGCTGACCGGCGGTACTGGTTTGATCGGACGTGCGCTCTGCCGACACTGGTTGGAGCAGGGGCATCGCTTGACGGTGTGGAGCCGCAAACCGGAGAAAGTCGCGAAAATCTGTGGTGCGCAGGTGCGTGGTATTGCGCGTTTGCAAGACCTTGGCGATGAGCCTGTGGACGCGATCATCAATCTGGCCGGTGCGCCGATTGCCGATCGGCCGTGGACCCATCGACGCAAAGCGTTGCTGTGGAGCAGCCGTATCACGCTCACGGAAACCCTGTTGACCTGGCTCGACACGCGCGCGCAGAAACCAGCGTTGCTGATCTCCGGATCAGCCATTGGCTGGTATGGCGATGGCGGTGAGCGCGAATTGACTGAAGATTCGCCGCCGGTGATCGACGATTTCGCCAGCCAGTTGTGCATCGCCTGGGAAGAAACCGCGCAACGTGCCGAGGCGCAAGGCATCCGTGTGGTGCTGGTGCGAACTGGTCTGGTGCTGTCGGCCGAGGGCGGCTTTTTGTCGCGCTTGCTGTTGCCCTTCAAGCTCGGGCTGGGTGGGCCTTTGGGCAATGGTCGGCAGTGGATGCCGTGGATTCATATCAACGATCAAATCGCCCTGATTGATTTTCTTCTGCATCGTGATCAGGCCAGTGGTCCTTATAATGCGTGCGCGCCGAAACCTGTGCGCAATCGCGAATTTGCCAAGACGCTGGGCAGCGTTTTACACCGCCCGGCGTTCATGCCGATGCCGACGCTGGCGCTGAAAGTCGGTCTCGGCGAGATGTCATTGTTGTTGCTCGGCGGCCAGAAGGCTATGCCGGCACGCTTGCTGGAAGCGGGTTTCACTTTCCAGTTCACGGATTTACGTGCGGCCCTGGACGATCTCTCCAGCCGCCTCTGAAATAGGACGTTGCATGACCGATCACGCCTTGCTTCTGGTCAACCTGGGTTCCCCGGCCTCAACCTCAGTGGCCGATGTGCGCCGCTACCTCAATCAATTCCTGATGGACCCGTACGTGATCGACCTGCCGTGGCCGGTGCGGCGTCTGCTGGTGTCGCTGATCCTGGTCAAGCGCCCGGAACAATCGGCCCACGCTTACGCCTCGATCTGGTGGGAGGAGGGCTCACCGCTGGTGGTGCTCAGCCGTCGTCTGCAACAGCAGATGACCGCACAGTGGAATCACGGCCCTGTGGAACTGGCGATGCGCTATGGTGAGCCGTCGATTGAAACCTGCCTGCTGAAACTGGTGGCGGCGGGGCACAAGCGCATCACGCTGGCACCGCTGTATCCACAGTTCGCCGACAGCACCACGACCACAGTGATCGAAGAAGCCAAGCGGGTGATCCGCGAAAAGAAACTCGACGTGCAACTGTCGGTGCTGCAGCCGTTCTACGATCAGCCGGAATATCTGGATGCGCTGGTCGAAAGCGCCCGGCCGCATCTGCAGCAGGATTACGATCACTTGCTGCTGAGCTTCCACGGTCTGCCTGAGCGGCATCTGACCAAACTCGATCCGACCGGCAATCATTGCTTCAAGAATGAAGACTGCTGCAAGAACGCCTCGCCTGCGGTATTGGCGACCTGTTATCGCGCGCAATGCCTGCGTACTGCGGCGTTGTTCGCTGAGCGCATGGGCCTGCCGGATGGCAAATGGTCGGTGTCGTTTCAGTCGCGTCTGGGCCGGGCCAAGTGGATCGAACCCTACACCGAGGCACGGCTGGATGAGCTGGCGAAAAGTGGCGTGAAGAAAATACTGGTGATGTGCCCGGCGTTTGTCGCCGATTGCATCGAGACGCTGGAAGAGATTGGTGATCGCGGCAAGGAACAGTTCCGCGAAGCGGGGGGCGAAGAGTTGGTGCTGGTGCCGTGCCTGAATGACGACCGGCAATGGGCTAAGGCGTTGGCAACCCTCTGCGAAAGAGCGCCGCTGGCGCTCTAAAAGCCAAAAGCTTCGTCGGAACGCCGCCCGGAGCAGGCTCGCTCCCACATTTGAATGCATTTCCAATGTGGGAGCGAGCCTGCTCGCGAAAGCGATCTTTCAGGCAGCGACGATCTAAAGGCTTAGATCAGCGGCTCATCCGCCTTCTTGTTCTTCCAGCCATCATTGCCCGGCAGAATCAGGTTCAGCGCTATCGCCACCACCGCGCACAGCGCGATGCCTTTGAGGCCAAAGTCGTCCGGACCGGTACCGGTGCCGACCAGCACACCGCCAATGCCGAACACCAGCGTCACCGAGACAATCACCAGATTGCGCGCTTCGCCCAGATCGATCTTGTGACGGATCAGGGTGTTCATCCCCACTGCCGCGATCGAGCCGAACAGCAAGCACAGAATCCCGCCCATCACCGGCACCGGAATGCTCTGCAGCAGCGCGCCGAACTTGCCAATGAACGCCAGGCTGATAGCGAAGATCGCCGCCCAGGTCATGATTTTCGGGTTGTAGTTCTTGGTCAGCATCACCGCACCCGTCACTTCGGCGTAGGTGGTGTTTGGCGGGCCGCCGAACAGACCGGCGGCGGTGGTGGCAATGCCGTCGCCGAGCAGGGTGCGATGCAGGCCCGGCTTCTTCAGGTAATCGCGACCGGTCACGCTACCCACAGCAATCACACCGCCGATGTGTTCAATGGCCGGAGCCAATGCCACTGGAACGATGAACAGAATCGCCTGCCAGTTGAATTCCGGCGCGGTGAAGTGCGGAATCGCAAACCATGGCGCTGCGGCAATCTTCGCGGTATCAACGACACCGAAATAGAACGCCATGGCAAAACCGACCAGCACGCCGGAAATGATCGGCACCAGGCGGAAGATGCCTTTACCGAACACCGCCACGATCAATGTGGTCAGCAATGCCGGCATCGAGATCAGCATCGCGGTCTGGTAATGGATCAGTTCAGAACCATCGCCAGCCTTGCCCATCGCCATGTTCGCGGCAATCGGCGCCATGGCCAGGCCGATGGAAATGATCACCGGACCAATCACCACCGGTGGCAGCAAGCGGTCAATAAAGCCCGTGCCTTTGATCTTCACGGCCAGGCCGAGGAAGGTGTAGACGAAACCGGCTGCCATCACACCGCCCATGGTCGCGGCGAGGCCGAACTGGCCCTTGGCGAGAATGATCGGGGTGATGAAAGCGAAGCTCGACGCCAGAAACACCGGCACCTGACGCCCGGTGACGATCTGGAACAGGATCGTCCCCAGACCCGCGGTAAACAGTGCCACGTTCGGGTCCAGGCCCGTGATCAGCGGCATCAGCACCAGGGCGCCGAAAGCCACGAACAGCATCTGGGCGCCGGACAGCACCGTGCGCCAGAGCGGATCGTTGAACTCTTGCTGCATGGTCACGCGTCCTTCTGCTTGGTGCCGAAGATCTTGTCACCGGCGTCGCCAAGCCCTGGGATGATGTAACCGTGCTCGTTCAAGCGCTCATCGATGGACGCGGTGTAGATGGTCACGTCCGGGTGAGCCTTTTCTACGGCGGCAATACCTTCCGGCGCGGCAACCAGCACCATGGCGCGGATGTCTTTGCAGCCGGCTTTCTTCAACAGATCAATGGTCGCCACCATCGAGCTGCCGGTAGCGAGCATCGGGTCGATGATCATCGCCAACCGTTCGTCGATTTCCGGAACCAGTTTTTCCAGATAAGTGTGCGCTTGCAGGGTTTCTTCGTTGCGGGCAACGCCCACAGCGGAAACCTTGGCACCCGGGATCAGGCTCAGCACGCCTTCAAGCATGCCGATGCCGGCGCGCAGGATCGGCACGACGGTGATCTTCTTGCCGGCGATCTTCTCGACCGACACGGTGCCGCACCAGCCTGCAATATCGTAGGACTCCAGCGGCAAATCTTTTGTAGCTTCATAGGTCAACAGGGCGCCGACTTCCTGAGCGAGCTCACGGAAGTTCTTGGTGCTGATATCGGCGCGGCGCATCAGGCCGAGTTTATGACGGATCAGCGGATGGCGGATCTCGAGGATGGGCATGGAAAAACTCCGGCGGCGGGCAAAAAAACCGGCCTAGATTAATCTATCCGAGGGTGATGTCCTATAGGACATTCTGTACGTTAGTCCATAAAGGCTTGATTCGGCCTCAATGGATGCGTACCTTTGCCCGCTTTTCCGAAAACATCCCCCCCTGGAGAGCGCCATGTCCGCTGATCTCGAGCATATCCGTCAAATCATGCGAGAGGCTGACTGCCTGTACACCGAAGCTGAAGTCGAGGCCGCCATCGCCCGCGTCGGTGCACAAATCAACGAACAACTGGCTGACAGCAATCCGGTAGTGTTCTGCGTGATGAACGGCGGGCTGATTTTCTCCGGCAAACTGCTGACGCATCTGCAGTTCCCGCTGGAAGCCTCCTACCTGCACGCGACCCGTTATCGCAACGAAACCAGCGGCGGCGACCTGTTCTGGAAAGCCAAGCCGGAAGTTTCGTTCATCGACCGCGACGTGCTGATCATCGACGACATCCTCGACGAAGGTCACACCCTCGGCGCGATCATCGACTTCTGCAAACACGCCGGTGCGCGCAAAGTGCACACCGCCGTGCTGATCGACAAGGATCACGACCGCAAGGCGCGTCCTGACCTGAAAGCCGATTTCGTCGGCCTGCCGTGCATCGACCGCTACATCTTCGGTTACGGCATGGACTACAAAGGCTACTGGCGCAACGCCAACGGGATCTTTGCCGTTAAAGGCATGTAATCCGCGCCTCGATCTAAATGTGGGAGCGAGCTTGCTCGCGAAAGCGGTGTATCAGTCGACATCTGTTTTGAATGTCAGTCCGCCTTCGCGAGCAAGCTCGCTCCCACAGTGTTTTTGTGTGTGCTGATCCATCCGCGATACCCATGCTAGAGTGCTCGGCCCCGCCCTCCGGAGCCTGTCATGCGCCTCTTGATCCGCAGCTTTGCCGCCCTGTTGCTGACCTTCAGCCTGCCTCTTTCCGCCGCGCCGATGCACAGTCAATTCCTGCCGCCGGACGATCTGACCGTGCGCGATGCCGAGCCCGAGCAGCAGCAACTCATGCAGGTCACCGATTACTCCGTGGTCGTCGGCGCACAACGCCAATCCAATCAGCAGCCGATCCCGGTCACTTCACCGCTGCTGATTCGCCTCAAGGGCAAATCCCTGAACAAAGGCGCGACCATTACTCAAGTGCTGGTGAATTTCGACGGTGAAAGCAAAAGCCTGAAAAAGCCGGTTTATGACGACAAGAGCAAAACCCTCACACTGTTTTATCCACAGGCCCAATACCGCGTGATCATCGATCTGCTGCGCAACGACACCGTGTACGTGCAGTTCCTCAGTTACGCCAACGGCCACATCTGGGCCGATTTGCACACCGGGGCGGTGCGATCGCGTTGAGCCGGGCGGCCGGGCAGGGGTAAACTGCCCGCCCCGTGTAATGTCTGCGAGCTGGAGTCGGCAATGCGTAAAGATAAAAAACAAGTGATTGGTGACGAGATCGGCGATGAGCAGATCAAGCTGTTCCTCGATTTTGAGCCGGTCGACGCCACTTCGCCGTCGCTGCACAAACTGATCAAGGCTTATCGTGGCCTGCGCATTGATGATTTCGAGCGGTTTCTGGGCTTCTTCGTCGCTGCCGGTTACGACGTTGATGGCAAGGACGAGCAGGGCAAGACCTTCGTTGAGCTGATCGCCGATCAGCGCAATGCCCCGGAATACATCGAGCTGATCGAAAAGTCCCGCACCTGAGACTTTTCCCAGGCATAAAAAAACGCCCCGCACTCACTGAGTACGGGGCGTTTTTTATACGGCAAGATCAAGCGTAGCTTGGGGTCTCGCTGCTTTCTTCAACCAGTTCCAGCGCGATGTTGTTCTGCGTGTTGATCTTGCGATACAGCGCAGCATCGGTTTCCAGGACCTTTTCACGGGCCGGGAAGATCTCGGCCAGTTTGCCAGCCCACTCACCCTTGGCCTTGGCCGGGAAGCATTTCTCGATCAGTTCCAGCATGATCGAAACGGTCACCGAAGCGCCTGGCGAAGCGCCGAGCAGGGCGGCGAGGGAGCCGTCCTTGGCCGACACCAGTTCGGTACCGAACTGCAGGATGCCGCCCTTTTTCGGGTCTTTCTTGATGATCTGTACCCGTTGGCCGGCCACTTCCAGGCGCCAGTCTTCGGCTTTCGCCTCCGGGTAGAAACGGCGCAGGGAATCCAGACGCTGTTCCATCGATTGCATCACTTCGCTGACCAGGTACTTGGTCAGGTCCATGTTGTTTTTCGCCACGGCCAGCATCGGCCCGATGTTGCCGGCGCGAACCGACAGCGGCAGGTCCATGAAGGAGCCGTGCTTGAGGAACTTGGTGGTGAAACCGGCGTATGGCCCGAACAGCAGGGACTTCTTGCCGTCGACTACGCGGGTGTCCAGGTGCGGCACCGACATCGGTGGCGAACCCACCGCGGCCTGGCTGTACACCTTGGCCTGGTGATGCTTGACCACTTCCGGGTTGTCGCAACGCAGCCACTGGCCGCTGATCGGGAAGCCGCCGAAGCCTTTGCTTTCCTCGATGCCCGAAGCCTGCAGCAACGGCAGCGCCGCGCCACCCGCGCCGAGGAAAACGAACCTGGCGTCGACTTCACGGCTGCTGCCGCTGTTGACGTCCTTGATGCTGACGGTCCAGCCAGCGCCGTTACGCTTGAGGCCGGTGACGCGCTTGCAGTATTTGACTTGAGTGTCGGGAGCGCTGGTCAGGTGCTTGAGCAACTGATTGGTCAGGGCGCCGAAGTTGACGTCGGTGCCGTTCATCACGCGGGTCGCGGCGAGGACTTCGTCCGGCGAGCGGCCCGGCATCATCAGCGGCATCCACTCGGCCATCTTGGCCTTGTCCTCGGTGTACTCCATGTCGGAGAACGCGTGATGCTTGTGCAGGACCTCGAAACGTTCCTTGAGGAAGGAAACGCCTTTGTCGCCCTGGACAAAACTCAGGTGCGGCACCGGGCTGATGAATGATTTGCACGAGCCGAACGTGCCTTTCTTGGTCAGGTACGACCAGAACTGCTTCGACACCTCGAACTGGGTGTTGATGTGCACGGCTTTCTTGATGTCGACGGTGCCATCGGCGGCTTGCGGCGTGTAGTTCAGCTCGCAAAGGCCAGCGTGACCGGTGCCGGCGTTGTTCCATGGGTTGGAACTCTCGGCAGCACCGGAATCCATCAGCTCGACGACTTCCAGCTTGATCGCGGGGTCGAGCTCTTTGAGCAGCACGGCCAGGGTGGCACTCATGATGCCCGCCCCAACCAGAACTACGTCGACTGCTTCGTTATGCGCCATTTAACGCGTCTCCAAAATCTGCAGCACCAAATTGTCGGCATGGCTGCCAGGCATTCCGGGACAGGTCAGTGATGTCCAGGCTATCCATGGTCAGGTTCGCCATGTCCGAATCTTCGCAATTTTTCGCAACTTCGACGGATGTATGCGGCTTGGCTTTCAAGAGCTCCATGAACTCATTTCAGCACGCAGCTGGCAATTCGACTTATGGTCGAGACATCCGTTTTTGTGCAACCAAATCCGTAGCGGACAGGCTTCAGGCTCCGATATTCGAGGTATACCCGGTCCTGTGTCGTTGGGCTGTTTCAGACGCTAATGGTGCATGTTCAGACGCAAAACTTTTCATTTGCTCGCCACACTCTTGTGAAGTTGTGAAAACCCGTTTTTTTCACGCTCTTTTGAAGACGTGAACCTCAAAAAAGGGCTGTCCAGGCCTGGCACCTTGCCCGCAAAGGCAAAACAACGCGGTGGCCGAGCGTCATGACAGCTCTGCAGATTCGCGAAAAGCGGGGTTTTTGCCGGAAGAACAGGCAAGCGCGCCAACTTCACTCGATCTGTGTGGGCGGCTCTCTGTGGGCGATTTTGGGTGTCGATGCATGCGCATTGACGCTGTTGCGGGGCCCGATCAGGAGACGTCCTTATAATCGGGGGGAGATTGTATCGAAGAAATGCGGGCAGTTGCTCGTGTTTAATGACTTTTATTAGGCATCCGGTCAGATGCTCAACATCGCTTGCACCCGTGCACGGGGCTGCGACGCTATGACGCGGGCGCTGGCGGGCAGTGGCTGGTGCAACCAGTTGAGGCGGATTTCTTCGATTTCCACCCAACCGTCGCCCATCGGCTGCAGGCTGCACTGCTTGAATGCCTGGCAATGGCCATTGCGGTCGAGCAGGGCGAAGCTGCGGTGCAGCGGACGTGGGGCGAACAACGAGATCAGATAACGCATGATTGAGTACCTTGTGGGGGACTGATTGCAAGGTTGCCAATGCGCCGTGACGTGAACGTGTATGCCGGGTGAATAATCTGTGACAGGAACCGCTTTCCCACGGGTTTGTCAGACATTTCAGTATTCGCTGCCGGGCGCTGGTTACCCGCACTGGCCCACCGCTATACTGCCGGCCTGTTTGTGCCTGATTCTGGAGAGAAGAGCATGTTGCAACGCCTGTTGTTCGGTTTGATCACTGTGGCCGGTTTGACCCTGGCCGGCTGCGCCCACAGCCCGCAACAACTGAGCCCGGAGCCAAAGCTGACCACTCAGCTGCCAGCGGTCGGCCGTGGCCAGCCAGTCGTCGTGCGTGTGGTTGACGGTCGTCCGTCGCCAACGTTGGGCACCCGTGGCGGCCTGTACCCGGAAACCAGCGCTATCACCGTGCAGCGCGAGCAGATCCTGCCGAAGTTGCAGGCTCAGGCTGAAGCCGCCGTGCGTCTGCTCGGCTTCACACCGACCAACAACGCGCCAAATGCTCCGCAGTTGACCGTGACCCTGGCCGAGCTGAAATACCAGTCGCCGAAAGAAGGCATGTACGTGACCGAAGCGACCATTGGCGCAACCTTCCGCTCTGATGTGCAGAACGCCAACCGCCGTTATAGCGGCCGTTACGGCGCTTCGCTGGACCAGCGTTTCGGCATGGCGCCGAACCAGGAAACCAATACCAAACTGGTCAGCGATGTATTGAGCGATGCGCTGACGCGTCTGTTCAAGGATCCGACGGTGGGTCAGGTTCTGGCTGAGTAAGTTTTCGGCGGATGTGAAAAAGCCCGGGATCAGTGATGAGCCCGGGCTTTTTTGTGGGACTTGAAATCGTACCCCCTCACCCCAGCCCTCTCCCCCAGGGGGGCGAGGGGGAAAGGGAGCCGATCTGTGTTGTGCCTGGGATCTGCATTCATCTCGGAGTTTCAGGTCGATTTGCGTTGTTCTTGAGATCTACATTCACCTCGGACTTTCAGGTCGATGTACCTCGACAAAACAACTCGGTCAGTCCCCTCTCCCTCGGGGAGAGGGCTAGGGTGAGGGTGCTTTTGCTTTTAGGCAGCCTGGGAATAAAAGTCGAGAACGCTGACACCCGTCAACAAATCAGTCTCCGGCAAATCCGCATGCTGATGCCCGCCCAGCGCGCAATACACCAGCCAATGGCGATCCTGAACATTGAAGGCAAGGCTGCCGACGAGACTTTGCTGTTCGTCGTAAGGGGTGATGAGGTACAGACGATCCTGATTTTCAGCGTGAAGCATGTCGCGTTCCATGTGCGTTTCGAGGCGCGCATCTTGGTGTATCCACATGACGAAGCCGTGACACAGGACAGCCATCGGTCGATTGTCAGGTTATTTGTCGCAAAGGCTGGGGTTGAACGGGCAGGTTTGGTTAGAATCCGCGCCGCAGTCGTCGATCTGGCGTCTGCCACACCGGTTCAGATAGAGGTCTGTGATGTCGCTGCACTTGATGACGCTGTTTACCGCCCATCCCGCCAAGTTGATCAACTTGCTGGCGTTGTTGTTGGCGTTTCCGGGGAGTTGGCTGCTGCACGCCACTCGTCGCCGTGAACAACGTGCGATGGCCAGCATTGCCGCTCAGCGCCAGGCGCAACCGAATGCCGAACCAATCCTTGATTGGGCGACCTTGCGCATGAACCGGTTTTTCTATCGTTTTGGTTTTGCTTGCCTCGGGCTGGCCCTGATCGTCTCCTGGATCAGCACGCGCTATTAAAAGCAAAAGATCGCCGCCTTCGGCAGCTCCTACACGAATCCCCTGTAGGAGCTGCCGCAGGCGGCGATCTTTTGATCTTGCCGTTGCTTTACAACGGCAACCCAGCCTTGACCCGGTACTGATTACGCACCGGCGTCGCATATTGCAGCACCAGATACGGACGATGCTCCTCAGGGCACGCATCCAAGCGTTCCTGCCACTCTTCCTGCGCCTTGGCCAGCTCATCCGCCGGGAACACCTCGGCAGCTTTCGGCACATTCAGCTGCGGATCGGCATCGGCCCACTGTGCATACGCCAGGTAATGCACCGGGAATAACCGGTAACCGCCGAGAATCTGCTTGTCCATCTCGATCGCCAATTGCTTGGTGTCTTCGAACAGCTCGGTAATCGGCGCGGCAAAGTTCACGTGCACCCGGCCCTTGTAGCCGGTGATGCCCTTGGCAATGCTCACATCATCCTCACCCGGCGCTTTCGCGTAAGTGCCGGTGGTGGCGCGGATGTACAGCTCGCGGGCCTTGGCCTGGTCGCACGGGTCATATTCGTAGCTGATCGACACCGGGGTAACGTTCAGCGAGCGGATGACTTCGCCGAACGGCTCGTCCTTGCGGCTCATGTGGAACATCTTGAGGATCGCCGACTCGGTGCGGTCGTCGCCGTCCTTCGCCCGGCCTTCAGCCTGAGCGATCCAGATCGACGCGCAATCGTTGCGGATCGAGTGGTTGATGTACGCTGATAACAGTTGATAAGCGGCCATTTTCTCGCGACGGCCGGTGATCGAACGATGAACGATGAAACTCTTGTTCAGGCGCATCAGGTCGCTGACAAACGGCTTCTGCAGCAGGTTGTCGCCAATCGCAATGCGCGGCGTCGGCAGGCCGGCGTGGTACACGGCGTAGTTGACGAAGGCCGGGTCCATCACGATATCGCGGTGGTTGGCGATGAACAGATAGGCGCTGCCGGACTTGAATTGCTCGACACCGGTGTAGGTCACGCCGTCGGTGGCGCGCTCGATGGTGTGGTCGACGTAGGACTCGACCTTGTCCTGCAACGTCGCCACCGACGTCACGTCGGCGAACTCACGACGCAGCCGATGGGCTATAAGTGGTTTGAGCATCCAGCCGAAGGCACCGGCAAAACGCGGGAAGCGGAAGTGGGTGAGGATATCTAGAAACGCCTTGTCGCCGAGCAGTCTTGCCAGTACCACAGGTACTTCGCTGTCGTCGTAAGGTCGGATGGCATCGAATTCGCCCATCATGCTCTCTTGTTGGAAACGGCTAGGGTAAGTAAAGGTTTTGATCGAAAACCCGCGGGGCACGGTCTGAAAAAGTAGCCAGACAAAAATAGCCCTGCAAATAGACCGGCGATTATACGCACAAGTCACTTGGGAGACCGCGATGCTGGAAACCGCTGAATACGAATGTCCTTATTGTGGGGAAACGGTCGAGACGACAGTGGACTTGTCCGGCGGCGATCAGACCTATATCGAGGACTGTCAGGTGTGTTGTCGGCCCATCACGTTCGTATTGCAGGTCCATGGAGAGGACTGGTTTCTGGAAGTCTTCAGCGAAAACGAGTGAGGCGCGCCCATGCAGCGAATCTACGAGCCGGAAAACCTGATGGAAGGCGAAATGCTCAAGGGCATGCTCGCCAGCGAAGGCATCGAGGCGCACTTGATTGGCCGTGATTTGCTCGGTGGTACGGGCGAATTGCCGATTTTCGGTCTGCTGGGACTGTCCGTCGATAACGACCAGGCCGAATACGCCCGCGAGCTGATCACCGCGTACAATGCCGCGCTGCCGCTGCCCGGCGATGAACCGGAGAGCTTCCCCGGGACGCTGGTCTGTTAGGCTGGCCTTCGTTTTACTTCAGAGTCGTGTTGCCCCATGTGTGGACGTTATGCCCTGTTTCGCTGGAACCGCGATTTCGCGGCCCTGCCTGGTTTTCCCGCCGATCAGCAGGCGCAGTGGAACATTTCCCCCAATGATTCGGTGTTGATGCTGCGTGCCGCTGAAGATGGCCAGCGCAGCCTGGCCCGCGCCCGTTGGGGATTAACGCCGCCGTGGCTGACCGATCTGTCGAAAACACCGGCACATGCCCGGGCGGAAACCGTGGCCGAGCAGCCGATGTTCCGCGAAGCCTTGCGTCTGCGCCGCTGCCTGCTGCCGGCCAACGGTTTTTACGAATGGCGCGGGACGCAGCGCAAGCGGCCGTTCTGGCTGACGCCGGGGGAGGGTTCTTCGCTGTTTTTCGCGGCGATCTGGGAGGCGTATCCGGTGCAGGAACAGGTGTGGTTGAGTACGGCGGTGATTACTCAGCCGGCGTCGAGTCAGCGCCGGCCGTTGATTCTCGATGAGGCGGGGCAGGCGGCGTGGCTCGATCCCGAGACGCCGTTGCATGTGTTGCAGGGGTTGCTGGCCAGTGAACCGGCGGCGCTGCGTGAGCGGGTGTTGGCGAATCTGATCAATGATCCGAAACTCAATGGGCCGGAGTGTCTGACTCCGGGTTAAAGCATTTAGATCAAAAGCCCCTCATCGGAACGCCGCCCGCCTAACCCTCTCCCAGAGGGAGAGGGGACTGACCGGGGGATATTGTCGTAATACACCGACTTGAACGCTCTGCTTTGAATCCATAATCGACTGGTTATTTCAGGTCGATGTATGAAGGGAGACAACTCGGTCAGTCCCCTCTCCCTCTGGGAGAGGGTTAGGCGGGCGGCGTTCCGATGAGGGGCTTTTCGCTTTTCAGACCTTGAACTGATTGATCAACCGCCGCTGCTGCTCCGCCAGTTTGGTCAAATCGGCACTCGCCGAACTCGACTCATCCGCGCCCCCCGCCACTTCATTGGCCACTTGCCCGATGTTGATCACATTGCGGTTGATGTCATCGGCCACCGCACTCTGCTCTTCCGCCGCACTGGCAATCTGCGTGTTCATGTCGTTGATCACCGAAACCGCCTGGGTGATCGTTTCCAGCGCTTCAGCCGCTTTCGCCGCATGCTGCACGCTTTCGTCAGTGCGGTTCTGACTGTCCTCCATGACCCGCACCACATCGCGGGTGCCTTGTTGCAGTTGCTGGATCATGGTCTGGATTTCTTCAGTGGCTTTCTGGGTTTTCTGCGCCAGATTGCGTACTTCGTCGGCCACAACGGCAAACCCACGCCCCTGTTCACCGGCACGCGCCGCCTCGATCGCCGCGTTCAGGGCCAGCAGGTTGGTCTGCTCGGCGATGCCGCGAATGGCGGTGAGAATGGCGTTGATGTTCTCGCTGTCCTTGGCCAGGGTCTGTACCACATCTACTGCCTTGCCGATTTCCAGCGCCAGCACGCCAATCGAATTGGACGTATCGCGGACAATCTGCATGCCCTGGCTGGCGGCCTGGTCGGCATGACTGGCCGCTTGTGCCGCCTGCGTCGCGTTCCGCGCGACATCCTGCGCGGTGGCGGTCATTTCCTGCACCGCCGTGGCGACCTGATCGATCTCGGCCATTTGTTTTTGAATGCCGATGTTGGTGCGAATGGCAATGTCGGCGGTGTGTTCCGAGGAATCGCTGACGCTCTGCACCGACGTCACCACCTGCGTGATCATCGCCTGCAACTTGGCCAAAAAGGTGTTGAAGCCCTTGGCGATCGAGCCCAATTCATCGCTGCGATCACTGCTCAAACGTCGGGTCAGATCACCTTCACCTTGAGCGATGTCATTGAGCATGGCGACCATTTGCTTCAGCGGTCTGGCGATGCCGTGGCCGACCAGCCAGATCACTAGCAGGCCGAGGCCGGCGATGAGCAGACCAACCATGGCCATGCCGAAGGTGTCGGACTTGCGTTGCGCATCAAGGTCGGCCTGCAGCTTTTGCAGATCCGCCATTACCGCGTTCAAAGGCAATTGCAGCATCAGTGTCCAGCGTGCGTCGGTCTGGCCGATGCCGAATGGCAGGTAGAGTTCGATGCGACCCTTGTCCTTGTTGACCGAGTAAGTCACTTCGCCGCGTTTGAGATTGGCCATGTTGGCGGTCTGCTCAGCGTCGAGAATATCGCTGACTTTTTCGCCGAATTTGCTCGGGTCTTTGGTGTAGGCGACGATCCGGCCGTTGCCGCCGATCAGGGCCATTTGCCCGGCGCCGCTGTAGAGCTTCTGGTTGGCGCCGAGGAGCATTTCCTGAATGAAGTTCACCGACAGGTCGGCGCCGACAATGCCCTGGAAGGCGCCGTTAAGCATGATCGGTTCGATAAAGGAGGCGAGCATGACGATCTTGTCGCCGACCTTGTACGGCGCCGGATCGATCACGCAGGATTTTTTGCTTTCTTTCGAGCACAGGTAGTACTCGCTGGCACGCACGCCGGTAGACAGGACTTTCTGGTCGTCGACATCGACCAGTTTGTCCAGGCCGAGGGTGCCGTCATCGTTGCGGAACCACCACGGCAGGAAGCGCCCGTTGGCGGCATCGATCCCGACCACGCTGGTGCCGATATAGGCCGCGTCGTTGTGATCGAGGGCGTTTTTCTCCCAGCCGATGTAGGTGCCGAGAATTTTCGGGTTCTTTTCGACGTTCTCTTTGATCAGGCTGATCAGTTGCTCGCGACTGACAGTGAGGCGTGGCTGACCATCTGCGCCCGGCGTACCGAGCAGGGCGTTGACCCGCACCAGGCCCCCGGCAATCAGCAGCGGCGCTTCGAGTTCGCGCTGGATCTGGCTGACCTGGGTTTGCGCCAGCGAGGTCAGGCGCTGTTCGATGACTTGCTCGAACTGCGCCTGGGTGCGCTGTTGCACCATCTCTTGCGTGCGCGCGCCGGAAAACAGCGCATACAGCACCAGCGCGGCGACCACGCTGAGGACGATGGCGCCGGCCAGGGCGGCGACGGAAAACTGGATCGACTTGAACTTCATGGGAGCTCCGCACGCAAGAGGACGTCTGCGCTGATGTATCGGCAGCGGGCATTGGGCCATGAGTGCGAGCCGGAGCAATTGAAAGCCAATGTCGCAAATGGATCAGTGCGCGACGCAGTTGCACGGGACTTGGCGGTCGCTGTGAATTTTTTGCGACAGCTCTGGTGGGAAACGTCTGAAAGTCGCTGCAACACGTCCGTTGTATCTGGCGTCGATACAATTACCCGCCTAGGATACGCGCAGGTTTTCAGGGAGCTTTTGAATGAACAAGACATTGGTTGTAAGTGCACTGAGCGCAGCGCTGTTGCTGGCCGGTTGTCAGTCGGTCAACACCACCAGCGGCGGTGCCGTGGGTGTGGAGCGCAAGCAGTACATGTTCAGCATGCTGTCCTCGCAAGAGGTCGACCAGATGTATGCGCAGTCGTATCAGAAGACCGTCGGCGAGGCGTCCAGCAAAGGTGTGCTGGACAAGACCAGTCCCGAGGCCAAGCGGGTTCAGGCGATTGCCAACCGTCTGATCGCCCAGGCGCCGAACTTCCGTCCGGATGCTGCGCAATGGCAGTGGGAAGTCAATCTGATCAAGAGCGATGAGCTCAACGCCAACTGCGGGCCTGGCGGCAAGATCATTTTCTACACCGGGCTGATCGACAGCCTGAAACTCACCGACGATGAAATCGCCGCCGTTATGGGCCATGAAATCGCCCACGCCTTGCGCGAGCACGGTCGTGAAGCGATGTCCAAGGCGTACGGGATTGAAATGGCCAAACAGGGCGCGGGTGCGTTGCTCGGCCTGGGGCAGGACAGTCTGGCGCTGGCTGATACCGTGGCCAACTACGGGATGACGCTGCCGAACAGCCGCGCCAACGAAAACGAAGCCGACCTGATTGGTCTGGAACTGGCCGCACGCGCCGGGTACAACCCGAACGCCGCGATCACTTTGTGGAACAAAATGAGCAAAGCGTCGGAAGGTTCGCCGCCGGAGTTCATGAGCACTCACCCGGCTTCGACCAGCCGGATTGCCTCGTTGCAGGCGGCAATTCCGAAGGTCATGCCGTTGTACGAAAAAGCTCCTAAATCCTGAGTCAGTGATCGTTCCCACGCTCTGCGTGGGAATGCCTCAAGGGACGCTCCGCGTTCCAAGCGGGACGCAGAGCGTCCCCGGCTGCATTCCCACGCAGAGCGTGGGAACGATCCTTCACTGAGGGTTAAACCCAGCCACTGCTCTGCATCGCCTTGTACACCGCAAAAATCGCCAGAATCATGAATGCCGAAGCCGCAAGGCGACGGATCAAGGTCAATGGCAGTTTGTCTGCGGCGAAATTACCTGCCAGCACCACCGGCACGTTGGCAATCAGCATGCCTGCCGTCGTACCGATAATCACCAGCCACAGTTCCGGATATTGCGCGGCGAGCATCACCGTCGCGACCTGAGTCTTGTCACCCATTTCTGCGAGGAAAAACGCAATCAGCGTGGTCAAGAACGGCCCGAACTTGCGTGCGGTGCTGGTTTCATCGTCATCCATTTTGTCCGGAACCAGTGTCCACAGCGCCGTGGCCGTAAAGCTTGCGGCGAGAATCCAGTGCAGCGTGGCATTCGAGAAGAAACTGCCGAACCAGGCGCCGACCGCACCGGCTGCTGCGTGGTTGGCCAAGGTCGCGGCGACAATACCGGCAATGATCGGCCAGGGTTTGCGGAAGCGAGCGGCGAGAATCAGCGCGAGCAGTTGCGTCTTGTCGCCGATTTCGGCCAAGGCAACGATTGCGGTGGGAACGAGTAACGAGTCCAGCATCAGGATTTCCTAAGGGGCGGGTCGACACGGCTATGACACGTACAGCCTTCCCGCCCCGGGTAAGGTGTGCGTGTCATAGGTCTTGTCAAACCCTGCGATCCGTCTGCTGCGGACGCTTGGGTCGCATACGCCATGATCTGAGGATCAAGTATGTTGACGTATGCCGGACGAGCTTGGCGCTCGTGGGAGACTACTCCCCTAGGACGGAGCGGATTCTGCCTTCGCAAATCCGATTGAGCAAGAACAAATTTTCAGCCGCGCTTGGCCCGGTAGATGCGGAAACCATTGCCTTCGGCCTTGATTGCACAGACGCCCAGATGCTCTTCGATCAGCGGTTGATACTTGAGGAAGCTGTTCGCCACCAAGCGCAGTTCGCCGCCATTTTTCAGATGTTTGGCCGCTTTTCGCAGCAAGTTCTCGGTTGCGAAATAATCGGTGTGCACGCCGACATGGAAAGGTGGATTGCTCAGAATCGCACTCAAACCCATCGGCGCGGCATCGATACCGTCGCCAGTCAGCACTTCAGCTTCCAGACCGTTGGCCGCCAATGTCAGGCGGCTGCTGGCGGCGGCGAAGGCATCGACATCGAGCAGGGTCACCTGATTGTGCGGGTAGCGACGCTTGACCGCAGCGCCCAGAACCCCGGCACCGCAGCCAAAGTCGAGCAGATGGCCGCTCGGCAGTTTG
This sequence comes from Pseudomonas sp. 29, assembly GCF_002754355.1. NCBI lineage: Bacteria > Pseudomonadati > Pseudomonadota > Gammaproteobacteria > Pseudomonadales > Pseudomonadaceae > Pseudomonas > Pseudomonas sp. 29. The sequence continues at coordinate 1,776,330 of NZ_PEEY01000001.1, read as the reverse complement.
TCCAGATGCTCCAGCAGCAGGGCACTGCCGCGATCCAGGCGACCGTGGCTGAACACGCCCGGCAGGCTGATAACTTTCAGCGGACCCTCGGCCAAAGGCAATTCATAGGTCTGCGCCAGGCTTTCCAGGGATTTCACTTCAGGGGCGTTGGCCACGGTGACTTGCCAGAGCTGGCAGTGCCGCGCGCTGTCGAGTTTGCGCGGCTTGCCGAACGGGTTGAGCTGCTTGGATGCGCCTTCGATGCCGCTGCGCTTTTCCCCGACCAGAAATACTTCACGCCCGGCCAGACGCGAGGCCACGGCATTGAGGATGTAATCGGTCAGGTCTTTGGACTTGGGCAGGAACACCACGGCGCTGTCGAACTCGCGCTCGGGAATGTTCACGCCGAAATGGCTGCGCCCTTCGAAACGGGCATCCAGTGCGGCCTGGTCGCCGGCATGCCAGCACCAGCCGAATGCGTTGGGCAGGCGTCCGAGCAAATCATCGGCGGGCAAACCGGCCAACAACAACGAACCTTGAAACAACTCGGGCTGACGAAGCAGTACTTCACTGCGCGGATCCATAACTGCTCCTCAAAAAAAAGTGCCGCAGTTTATCAACTGACGACCCGCAGCGCCTTACCGCTGAAGAACGCCTGAGCGTTTTCGGTCAATTGGCCGACGATGCGCTGCCGAGCCTCGCGGCTGCCCCAGGCGTTGTGTGGCGTAACGATCAGGCGTGGGATGTCCGCCGCGAGCAACGGATTGCCTTGGGTCGGCGGCTCGACGCTCAACACATCGGTAGCCGCGCCGCCGAGGTGGCCATTGCGCAAGGCATCGGCCAGCGCCTGTTCATCGATCAGACCGCCACGGGCGGTGTTGACCACGAACGCACCGGGCTTCATCGACGCCAACTCGCGAGCACCGATGAAGTGGCGGGTGTGTTCGTTGAGCGGGCAGTGCAGGGTGAGGGCGTCGATTTGCGGCAGCAATTCATCCAGCGGCAAACGATCCGGGCGATCTGGGCGCCCGGGAATCTGCCCGAGCAACACGCGCATGCCGAACGCTTCGGCCAATCGCGCCACAGCGCCGCCGAGTTCGCCATGGCCGAGCAGGCCGAGGGTTTTGCCTTCCAGCTCGACAATCGGGTAGTCGAGCAAACAGAACTGTTTCGCCTGCTGCCAGCGACCTTCGCCAACGGCTTTCTGATAATCGGCCAGGCGCGTGGCGAGGTTGAGCAGCAGCATGATCGTGTGCTGCGCCACCGACGGCGTGCCGTAACCCTGACAGTTGCACACGGTGATGCCGTGAGCGCGGGCGGCCGCAAGGTCGACGTTGTTGGTGCCGGTGGCGGTGATCAGGATCAGTCTCAGGTCGGGGTTGGCGGCCATGGCGGCGGCGTCGATCAGGATCTTGTTGGTGATCGCTACGGTGGCGCCTTGCAGGCGTTCGGCGACTTGCCCGGGCAACGTTTGGGCGAACAGCTGCAGATCGCTGAAACACTCGCGCAACGGACTAAGGTCGAGGTCGCCGAGATCCAGCGAAGGGTGATCAAGGAATACCGCGCGGTGCGTGTTCGTCATCAACTGTACCTTTCGTGCTGTGAGCGTAGGGCGTAATCTGCCGAGCCTACCAGATGAAACAAATTGATACGCTTGGCCGAAAGGAGCCCCCATGTACTGGACCGAGTTCTTGACCGTTGCACTGATCCATTTGCTGGCTGTCGCCAGCCCCGGCCCGGACTTTGCGGTGGTGGTGCGCGAGAGCGTGACCCACGGTCGTCGCGCCGGTACTTGGACCGCATTGGGCGTGGGCACGGCGATTTTCCTGCACGTTGGTTATTCGCTGCTCGGTATCGGCCTGATCGTGTCGCAATCGATCGTGTTGTTCAACGCGTTGAAATGGGCGGCGGCGGCTTACTTGCTGTACATCGGCTTCAAGGCATTGCGCGCGCAACCCGCGAAAGCCGTGGCCGATGACTTGCACAAAGAGGCCGGCGTACGCACGGCTCGCGGCGCGTTCACGTCGGGCTTCGTGACCAATGGTCTGAATCCGAAAGCCACGCTGTTCTTCCTGTCGCTGTTCACTGTGGTGATCAACCCGCACACGCCACTGGCGGTGCAGGCCGGTTACGGGGTTTACCTGGCGGTCGCGACTGCGTTTTGGTTCTGTCTGGTGGCGATGTTGTTCAGTCAGCAGCGGGTGCGTGCCGGTTTCGCCCGCATGGGCCACTGGTTCGACCGCACCATGGGCGCCGTGCTGATCGCTCTCGGCGTGAAAATCGCGTTCACCGAGATGCACTGATCTCAGAACCGCGACTTGAACCTGTGGGAGCGAGCCTGCTCGCGAAGGCGTTGGATCAGTCGACATTATTGGTGGCTGAAAGAGCGCTTTCGCGAGCAGGCTCGCTCCCACAGGGCCTTACACCAGTTCGCTGAGTTTGCTCAGGGTGTTCAGGTAGTCGCGGGGATTCTCTCCCAGCAAACGGCGAAACATCGCGCTGAACGCCCGCGCGCTGCCGTAACCCAAGTCCTGCGCCACACGCTGCACGCTGTCCCCGGCGAGCAGGCGCGGCAGGGCTTCCATCAGGCGCAGTTGCTGGCGCCAGGCGTTGAAACTCATCTGCACTTGTTGCTGAAACAGCCGCGCCAGCGTGCGTGAGCTGGCGCCGACCTGCTGCGCCCAGTCTTCCAGCGTATTGGTGTGATCGGGGGTGTGCAGCAGTGCCAGACAGATATTTTGCAGACGCCGGTCGGTTGGCATCGGAATGTGCAGCGGCAGGTTTTCCAGACCGGCGAGTTCTTCCAGCATCAACTGCTGAATCAGCGGATTGTCGGCATGCGGCGGCCCTTGCACGGCACGCAGGATCAGCTCGCGCAGCAGCGGCGTCACCGCCAATACGCAGCACTGTTGCAGGCTGGCGGGTGACAGTTCTGGCGCGATGAACAGCGAGCGCATCTGCACGTCGCCGCTCATGAAAATCTCGTGCGCCACTTCTGGTGGAATCCACACCGCGCGACTAGGCGGAATCACCCATGCACCCGAGTCCGTGACCACGCGCATGATCCCGCTGACCGCATACAACAACTGCGCCTCGCGATGCAGGTGCAGCGGCTGGTGCGCGCCATCCAGATAATCCCGGGGGTAGGCGCTCACCGGGCCGTGTTCGAAATGGCTGATCAACATGTCTGATTCGATGACTTGTCTGGCAGGAATGCGCTTTGTGGCCAACTTAGCATAGCGCCACACAACAACGTAAAGCGTGCCGCCATGAATCAATCCAGAAACGTCATTCGCTATATCAACGCCGCCCATGTGATCGATCACATGTTCATGCTGATATTTCCCGCCGCCGTGCTCGGTATGACGCAGGCCTTCGGTCTCGACTACGCCACGCTGATCGGCCTGTCACTGGGCGGCTTCATTGCCTTCGGCGCGTGTTCGCTACCCGCTGGTTGGCTGGGCGATCACTGGAGTCGGCGGCAGATGATGCTGGTGTTTTTCTTCGGCATCGGCGCTTCAGCGATTTTCACTGGCCTGAGCAGCAGTCCGGCCATGCTGGTGATCGGTCTGACCCTGATCGGTATTTTTGCGGCGATTTATCACCCGGTCGGCACGGCGATGTTGGTCGCTTATGCTCAAAATCGCGGCCGGGAAATCGGCATCAACGGTATGTGGGGCAATCTGGGTGTGGCGTTTTCGGCGCTGATCACGGGCTTGCTGGTGGCGCAATTCGGCTGGCGCTCGGCGTTTCTGATACCGGGCGCAGTGGCGATTGTGCTGGGGGTTGGCTTCGCCTTGCACGTGCGTGAAGAGCCGATTCCGAAGCGTGCGCACACGCCACTCAAGGGGGCCGCTGGCCAGCGTATTTCCATGCTCATGGTGTTCGGCGTGCTGGCGCTGGCGACGGCCACTGGCGGCGTGGTGTTCAACGCCACCACCATGACCTATCCGAAGCTGTTTCAGGAGCGTTTGCATGAGCTGTTTGCCTCGCCGCAAACCCTTGGTGTGGTGGTCAGTCTGGCTTATGCCTTTGGTGCGGTTGCGCAGTTGAGCATTGGTCGGGTGTTGCATCGACTCAGCCTGAAATGGCCGTTCATTGTCCTGACGCTGTGCCAGGCACCGCTGCTGTTTGCGCTGGCCTATGCCGACGGCTGGGCGGTGATCGCCCTCGGCGCAGCGTTCATGTTCGTGGTCTTCGGTCAGGTCACCGTGAACGATGCGATGGTCGCCAACTTCGTCGCCCCGCAATGGCAATCACGGGTGTTCGCTCTGCGTTACTGTTTATCGTTCGGTGCCAGTGCGGCGGCGATTCCGCTGATTTCCTATGTCGAACCGCGCCATGGTTTTGTAGGCCTGTACTTGATTCTTGCGGGTTTCGGCGCTTTGACCTTCCTTGCAGCAGTCGTATTCCCACGGACGCCTTCCGAGGAGGCTGTAGGGCAAACAGCCTGATAAATAGCGAAAACCGGCAAATGCTGGCGCAAAGCTAGCATTTGTACGGCTTTGCAAATCATTCCTTTGGCTGATTTGGCTGGCGTATAAGGGTTCTAGAGTACCGATCTCTACGCCAACACCGTGCAGTCAGAAAAGGGATTCTTATGTTGCAGACTCGCGTCATTCCCCCGGCCGATGGGGCCTACCAGTATCCATTGCTGATCAAACGGCTGCTGATGTCCGGCGCCCGTTACGAGAAAACCCGCGAGATCATCTACCGTGACCAGTTGCGCTATAGCTACCCGACCTTGATCGAGCGCGTGGCGCGGTTGGCCAATGTGCTGACGGCCGCCGGTGTGAAAGCCGGTGACACCGTGGCGGTGATGGACTGGGACAGCCATCGTTACCTGGAATGCATGTTTGCGATTCCGATGATTGGCGCGGTGATTCATACCATCAACGTGCGCCTGTCGCCGGAACAGATCCTCTACACCATGAACCACGCCGAGGACCGCTTTGTGCTGGTCAACAGCGAGTTCGTCGGTCTTTATCAGGCAATCGCACCACACCTGAGCACGGTCGAGAAAACCCTGCTGCTGACTGATTTGCCGGAAAAAACCGCCGACCTGCCGAATCTGGTCGGCGAGTACGAACAACTGCTGGCCGCCGCTAGCCCGCAGTACGACTTTCAGGACTTCGACGAAAACTCGGTCGCCACCACGTTCTACACCACCGGCACCACGGGCAATCCGAAAGGCGTGTATTTCACCCATCGGCAACTGGTGCTGCACACCATGGGCGTGTCGACGATCATGGGTTCGATCGACAGCGTGCGCCTGCTCGGCACCAACGACGTGTACATGCCGATCACACCGATGTTCCATGTACACGCCTGGGGCCTGCCGTACGTGGCGACCATGCTTGGCCTCAAACAGGTTTATCCGGGGCGCTACGATCCGGAGTTTCTCGTCGAATTGTGGCGCAAGGAGAAGGTTACCTTCTCCCACTGCGTGCCGACCATCCTGCAAATGCTGCTCAACGCCAAAGGCGCGCAGGGCATCGATTTCGGCGGCTGGAAAATTGTCATCGGCGGCAGCGCGCTCAATCGCACCTTGTATGAAACCGCCAAGGCGCGGGGCATTCAGCTCACCGCTGCGTACGGCATGTCGGAAACCGGGCCGCTTGTATCCTGTGCGCACCTCAATGATGAGTTGATGGCCGGCACTGAAGACGAGCGCACCACCTACCGGATCAAGGCCGGTGTGCCGGGGCCGCTGGTGGAAGCGGCGATTGTCGATGCCGAGGGTCACTTTCTCCCGGCCGACGGCGAGACCCAGGGCGAACTTGTGCTGCGTGCGCCATGGCTCACCGAAGGCTATTTCAACGAACCGCAGAAGGGCGCCGAGCTCTGGGCTGGCGGCTGGTTGCATACCGGTGACGTCGCCACGCTCGACAGCATGGGCGTGATCGACATCCGCGACCGCATCAAAGATGTGATCAAGACCGGCGGCGAGTGGATCTCTTCGCTGGATCTCGAAGACCTGATCAGTCGTCACGTCGCGGTACGCGAAGTAGCAGTGGTGGGCATCGCCGATCCGCAGTGGGGCGAGCGCCCGTTTGCCTTGCTGGTGATCCGCGAAGGGCACGTGATCGGGGCACGCGAACTCAAGGAACACCTCAAACCGTTCGTGGAATTGGGCCACCTGAGCAAGTGGGCGATTCCGAGTCAGATCGCCCTTGTTACCGAAATTCCCAAGACCAGTGTCGGCAAGCTCGACAAGAAGCGCATCCGCCTCGACATCACCGAATGGCAGGCCAACAACAGCACCTTCCTCTCGACACTTTGAGTGTCTGCTGGCGCGCCGAAACCGGCGCGCCAGACCCACCAAGCAAGCGCTTGGCTTGTGAAATCGAAAAAATCAGCCATCCTTGCCGTGCCGACATGCGTCGGACTGGCGAAAGGACTGTTCCAGAGTGGTTGGCAGCTGCAAATCACACTTTAGAGGGATCAAGCAGTACCACCTGCTGGCTATAGTCCGCTCAAGGATTTTTAAGAACGGGGCACACGCACAAAACGGGGCGATGCATCTTTGGAGTGATTTCGGGTTGTCTCTGGCACCCGGTCCTTCAGGCGTTTTTAAAAGTACTCACTGCCATAACAATAATGCACATGGAGTAGCGTCGATGACCTCAGTAAACCAGTTCTGGCGCCGGGCGAAACTGCCTCTGGCGGTCAGTCTTGCCTCTTCGCTCGCCGGGCCCGCATTCGGCGTCAGTTTCAACGTCGGTGAAATCGAAGGCCAGTTCGACTCTTCCCTGTCGATCGGTGCCAGTTGGTCTACCCAGAGCCCGAACAAGAACCTCATCGGCGTCAACAACGGCGGCCATGGTCTGTCGCAGACTTCTGACGATGGCCACGCCAACTTCAAGAGCGGCGAAACCTTTTCGAAGATCTTCAAGGGCATCCATGACCTTGAACTGAAATACGGCGACACCGGCGTGTTTGTCCGTGGCAAATACTGGTACGACTTCGAACTCAAGGACGAAAGCCGCGAGTTCAAGGACATCAGCGATTCGGGCCGTAAAGAGGGCGCCAAGTCGTCCGGCGGGCAGATCCTCGACGCCTTCGTCTACCACAACTACGCGATCGCCGATCAGCCAGGTTCCGTGCGTCTGGGCAAGCAGGTGGTGAGCTGGGGTGAAAGTACCTTCATCGGTGGCGGCATCAACTCGATCAACCCGATCGACGTTTCCGCGTTCCGTCGTCCGGGCGCCGAGATCAAGGAAGGCCTGATCCCGGTCAACATGTTCTACGTGTCCCAGAGCCTGACCGAAAACCTTTCGGCCGAAGCGTTCTATCAGCTGGAATGGGACCAGACCGTCGTCGATAACTGCGGCACGTTCTTCTCGCAGCCAGACATCGTTGCCGACGGTTGCAACGACAACCTGCGCGTGCTGAACAAGCGTTCGCAAATCCCGGCCATCGCCCTGGGGCCGTTGGCGGCCAACGGTGTCAATGTCAACGAAGAAGGCGTTCTGGTGCGCCGTGGTCCGGACCGCGATGCCCGTGACAGCGGCCAGTGGGGTGCGTCCTTCAAGTACATGTACGAACCGCTGGACACCGAGTTCGGCGCCTACTTCATGAACTACCACAGCCGTGCGCCGATCTTCAGCGCCACCGGTGCTCCGCAATCGGTCTACAACACCGCGCGCGCGCTGCCGGGGCCGTTTGCGGCACTTGCACCGTTGCTGGTCGCGGGTAACTCGAACTACTTCATTGAATACCCTGAAGACATTCGCCTCTACGGTCTGAGCTTCTCCACCACCCTGCCTACCGGTACGGCGTGGAGCGGTGAGATCAGCTACCGGCCGAACGCGCCGGTACAACTGAACTCCACCGACATTCTGTTCGCCGGTGTGCGTCCGATCGGCGGGGCACTGACCAACGCTTCGATCCTCAATGGCGTGCCGGGTCAGGACCTGCACGGTTACGAGCGTAAGGAAATCACCCAGATCCAGACCACGTTCACGCACTTCTTCGATCAGGTCATGGGCGCCAGCCGTCTGACCCTCGTCGGCGAAGTCGGCGCGACCTACGTCGGTGGGCTGGAAAGCCGTTCCGACAAGCGCTATGGCCGCGATCCGGTATACGGCCCGGGTGAGTTGCCGGCCACTGGCGGTGTGAATACCTGCGCCAATATTCTCAACGCCAGCACCATCAATGGTGCCGGGCCGGGTTCACCGCAGAACAACCGCAGCCGCAATTGCGACAACGACGGCTTCACCACCTCGATGTCGTGGGGCTACCGCGGTCGCGCCATCTGGGAATACAACGACGTCTTCGCCGGTGTGAACCTGAAGCCGAACGTGGCTTGGTCCCACGACGTCAGCGGTTACTCGCCAGGCCCTGGCGGCAACTTCGAGGAAGGTCGCAAAGCGGTCAGCCTGGGCGTCGACGCTGAATACCAGAACACCTACACCGCGAGCCTGGCGTACACCAACTTCTTCGACGGTAAGTACACCACTGTGGATGACCGCGACTTTGTTGCGCTCAGCTTCGGCGTGAACTTCTAAGCACTGCATTTCAGGACGAACGAATTTATGAAAATAACAAAGAGTCTGTTCCACGCCGGTGTTCTGGGCCTGTCGCTGCTGGCGACCGGCGTCATGGCCGCCGTGCCTGCTGCCGAAGCCGACAAACTGGGCAAGAGCCTGACGCCGATGGGCGCGGAAATGGCCGGTAACGCCGACGGTTCGATCCCGGCGTGGAAGCCGCTGCCGAAGAACGCCGGGTCGGTCGACAGCAAGGGTTTCCTGTCCAATCCATACGCCAGTGAGCAACCGCTGTTCACCATCACCGCGAAAGACGTCGATAAGTACAAGGACAAGCTGGCGCCAGGTCAGTACGCGATGTTCAAGCGTTACCCGGACACCTTCAAGATGCCGGTCTACCCGTCCCATCGCGGTGCCACCGTGCCGGATGACGTGTTCGCCGCGATCAGGAAAAACGCCACCACCACCAACCTGGTGTCCGGCGGCAACGGTCTGGAAAACTTCGACACCGCCGTACCGTTCCCGATTCCGAAGAGCGGCGTGGAAGTCATCTGGAACCACATCACCCGCTATCGCGGCGGCAGCGTGACCCGTCTGGTGACCCAGGCCACACCTCAGCCGAACGGCTCGTTCAGTCTGGTGTACTTCCAGGATCAGTTCGTGTTCCGCGACAAGATGAAGGACTACGACCCGAAAAACCCGGGCAACATCCTGTTCTACTTCAAGCAGAAAGTGACCGCGCCGGCACGTCTGGCCGGTGGTGTGCTGCTGGTGCACGAAACTCTCGATCAGGTCAAAGAACCACGTTCGGCGTGGGTCTATAACGCCGGCCAGCGTCGTGTGCGTCGTGCGCCACAAGTGTCCTATGACGGTCCGGGTACTGCGGCGGATGGCCTGCGTACCTCCGACAACCTCGACATGTTCAACGGTGCGCCGGATCGCTACGACTGGAAGCTCGAAGGCAAGAAAGAGATGTACATCGCCTCCGACAGCTACAAGCTCGACGATCCGAAACTGAAGTACGCCGACATCATCAAGGCCGGTCACATCAACCAGGATCTGGCACGTTACGAGCTGCGCCGCGTCTGGCATGTGGTTGCCACCCTGAAAGAAGGTCAGCGTCACATCTACGCCAAACGTGACTTCTACATCGACGAAGACACCTGGCAAGCCGCCGTGATCGATCACTACGACGGTCGTGGCCAACTGTGGCGCGTCGCCGAAGCGCATGCCGAGAACTACTACGACAAGCAAGTGCCGTGGTACGCCCTGGAAACCCTCTACGACCTGCAGTCCGGCCGCTATCTGGCACTGGGCATGAAGAACGAAGAGAAGAGTGCGTATGACTTCGGTTTCACCGCCACCACCAGCGACTTCACCCCGGCTGCACTGCGTCAGGATGGTGTTCGCTAAACCGCTGTAAAACCGAGGCCGCATCCTCGTGAAAACGCCCCGACTGGTTCGGGGCGTTTTTTTGCGTGTAGCCTTTTTGTAGCCATTTGTAGCAGCAACCTTCATAACCGGTTCGTTTAAGGCTAGTCTGCGGACATCTGCAACGCCGCCAACAGCAATTCGAACAAGAGCCGGCCATGACTGATCTGTCCCCACTTCCGGGTCCCGCAAGCGTTGCCATCGCGGCACTGGACGGGCGTTTTTTCCGCCCGCCGCTGCCCGACGGCTACGTCTTGCGACCACGCCTTTGCGAGCGCCTGCAGGCCGGGCTCGGTGGGCGTCTGTTGCTGGTCAGTGCTCCCGCCGGGTTTGGCAAGAGCTCGCTGGCGGTGGAGTTCTGTCAGAGTCTGCCGGCACACTGGCAAAGCCTTTGGCTGGGCCTGAGTCCTCGCGACAGCGACCCGGGGCGCTTTCTCGAACGTCTGCTCGAAGGCTTGCAGGACTACTTTCCGCAGCTGGGCAGTCGCGCACTCGGCCTGCTGAAAATGCGCCAACGCCATCAGCCCTTTGCCTTCGAAGAATGGCTCGACGGCTTGCTCGATGAACTGACCCTGCACCTCGATCCCGGCGCGCCACTGCTGTTGGTGCTCGACGATTACCATCTTGCGCAAGGCCCGGTGCTCGATCGCTGCCTGCAGTTTTTCCTCAACCATTTGCCCGATGGCTTGCTGGTCATGGTCACCAGTCGCCAGCGCCCGGACTGGCATCTGGCGCGCTTGCGTCTGTCACGGCAGTTGCTGGAGTTACATGAAGCGGATCTGCGCCTGACTCACGACGAAGCCCTGACCTTGCTCGATCGCCACAGCAGTTCGCTGCGCGGTGAAGCGCTGGAAAACCTGATCCAGCGCAGCGAAGGCTGGGTCGCCGGTTTGCGGTTCTGGCTGCTCGCGGTGTCTGAGGCCGGCAGCGATGCGGCGCTACCGCAGGCGTTGAACGGTGGGGAAGGGCTGATCCGCGACTATCTGCTGGAAGAGGTCATCGATTGCCTGCCGGCCGAGGTGCAAGCCTTTCTGTACGACACCGCCCCCCAGGAACGCTTTTGCAGCGAGTTGTGCGACGCCGTTCGCGAAGCCCACGACAGCGCCGAGATCCTGCGTTTCCTGTTGGCCCATCAGGTCTTTCTGGTGCCGCTGGACGAGCACGGTCACTGGTATCGTTATCACCATTTATTTTCGGATTTGTTGCGCAGTCGGCCGATTGCTCAGGCGATGGTGCCGACTGCAACGCTGCACCTGCGTGCCTGTCGCTGGTTCAACGCACAAGGGCTGCTGGATGAAGCCGTGGAGCAGGCGTTGCGTGCCGGTCACCTGGATGTCGCGGCAAATCTGGTACAGAACCTCTCGGAGGAGCAACTGCTGGCCGAGCAAAACGTCGGCATGTTGCTGCGCTGGAAAATGGACCTGCCAGACAGCCTGTTGATCAGCACGCCGCGCTTGATCGTGCTGTACAGCTGGGCGCTGGGGCTGGCCTGTCAGCTGGATGCCGCCGAAGAGTTGTCCAGTCACCTGAGCCGCTTCCTGCCGGCGCCTTCCGCTACTGCGCAAAAGTCGATGCTGGCGCAATGGCTGGCGTTGAGCGGGATCATCGCTCGAGGGCGTGGGCATCGTGAGCTGACGATCAGATATTGCACCGAGGCCCTGGAAAGCCTGCCGGCCAAACGTTATGGCCAACGGCTGATGTGTCTATCGACCTTGTCCAATCTGGCAATTGCCGATGGCGATCTGTGGCGCGCACGCGGTCTTAACCGCGAATCCCTGGAGCTGGCGCAGCGAGTCGGCAATCCGTTGTTCGAAGCTTTGGCCCATTACGACCGTGCACGGGTGTTGCAATCGCGTGGCGAAATCCTGCGCGCACTCGATGAAGTCCATCAGGGCCTGGGGCGACTGCGTGGTTTGTCGCCACAACGTCTGTACGCGGTGCGCGCTCGGCTGACGTTGTATGAGGGTTTTCTGTTGGCCATGCGCTTGCAGCCTCAGGCGGCACGCGTGCGGTTGTTGGCCGGGATCAGCGAGGCACGAGCCTGTCGCGATATCAGCGTATTGATCGGCCATTGTGTCATCGCTCGTCTGGACGGCAGCAGTGGCGAATTCGCCAAGGCTTTTGCCGAACTCGCCGAAGCCGAACGCCTGATGCACATCTGGGACGTGCCGCCGATCTATTATCTGGCGATGATCACGCTGGTCAAATGTGAACTGTGGCTGGCGCAGGGTCGCACCGATCTGGCCGAGGCATGGCTGGCGCGGTTGGGCCAGACCTACACCGGCGAACGCGCCGCTGCGCCGCCGGAGTTCCATCCACAACTGCCGCTGCATGTGGAACTGCAACAGGCTTTGCTCGACCTGAATCAGGGCCAACCGATGCTCGCCGAAGGGCGTTTGAACGTCTTGCATGAAAACGGCCAGCAAACCGGCCGGCAGTTGCTCAGTGTGATGGCGTTGACGCAGAAGGTGGCGCTGTTGCTGGCAGGCGGTCGAGAGACAGAAGCCCGCAAGGCATTGGGTCAGGCGCTGGAAGCAGCCGCCGGAGGCGTGCTGCAGCCGTTCGATGCCTTGATGAAGGGGCACGAGAATTGGCTGCGAAGCCAATTGCAGACTTCGCCGGCGCTCACAGGACAGCAACTGCTTGAACACTTCCCGCCAGCGACGTCTCGCCCGGCTGTGGATTGCGCAGTGGCTGAGCAACTCAGCAGCCGCGAACTGGCGGTACTACGCCTGATCGCCCAAGGCTGTTCGAATCAGCAGATCAGTGAACAGTTGTTTATCTCTTTGCACACCGTGAAAACCCACGCCAGCCACATCAACAGCAAGTTGGGGGTCGAGCGGCGCACGCAAGCGGTGGCCCGGGCGAAAGAATTGGGGGTGTTGCAGTAACCTTAGCTGGATGCCTCTGGCGCAAGGCGAACCTTGGGCCAGAGGTTGTCGATCACTTCGCTTCGTCAGCGTCCACGCCCTTTATCGACCCCTCACGTTCAAGAATCGACATCAGGCCCAAGGCGCAATCATCGGTAGTTTTGCTGGCGATGGACTGTTGCAGGTTCTCGCTCAGCACAGCTTTGAATTTTCTCCCAGGCAACGTCGCATTCCACCCCAGCAGTGTCTTGACTGCCGGTGCGGGTGCTCCGCTGGATTTTTGATAAAGGCTTTCTGCGCTGCCGTCACTCATGATCGCAAAGCCGGTTGGCGTGTCGATGTGGCCGCGGTACAACCGTAGCTTCGATATCGCTTTAGGGTCAGTCAGAAACCAGGTGGTATTGGCGTATTCACCGTTTTCTGGAGGCGAGAGAGTCTGGAGTTGCCCGTCCGAATCAATGCTTGCGATGACACCATCGCCCAAGTGCCCGGCCATGTAGCGACCCTGCGAGTAAGCAACGAACGACAGGGTGCACGCCAGATCGTTGATGTCGCCGCCGTGCTTGGCGGATTTGCGTCTGAATGCGTCCAGACAGCGATTGACCAGACGCTGGGCTGCCTTCGCATGGATTTTTTCCATATTCTGCCAAAGGCTTTCAAAATTCTTGCAGACGTAGGCGAGTGTCGCGGTGACCGCGACCTGGGCGCCGATGTCCGACCGGGCTCTGGAGCCCGCACCGTCAGCCAGGGCTATGCAGGTCACGCCGTTGGACTCTCTTGCCGCGACATAGTCCTGGCAAGGTGTTTGAGTTTTCAGGTGCGAGCGCCCAGCGACCGACGCGAAAGCGGTTTTACAGGTGAAGTCCGGGAGGTCAGACATGGCTCAGACCTGTCCCCAGGCTTCGATGCCTTTGATATCCAGTGGCACTGCGTCACCGGGTGTCGACTGTGAGGCACGGGAAACACTTTTGCTCAGCCAGGCAAAAAACTCGTTGAAGCGCAGGCCTTTGAGGCGCAGTGGCGGGCGTGACGGCGAGAATCGAGCCAGCGATTCTACGTTCGCGGCTTTACCGATTGCGATGGGGAACACGGTCAGTTTGCGTTTGCTGATCATGTCGCTGACGCGAGTGGCTGCTTCGCTAATGTCATCGGTCGGCTCGCCATCCGTCATGAGAACCATCCACGGCTGAAAGTAATCCACGCCAGCCTGTTGATAATCCTCTTTGCGCGCTTCCAGCAAATCCAGAGCGATGCCCACGGCGTGCCCCATCGGGGTCATGCCGGACGCGACCAGCGGCGGCACGTCCTGACGGCTGATGGAGCCGAAATCCATCACTTTCTGCGCTGTTCCGCCAAAAGTCACGATGCAGATTTCAGCGGCATGTTGCGCTATTTCATCGTCCTTGATTGCTTCGAAAAACTGCTGAACGCCCGAGTGCAGTTCTGCAATAGGCTCGCCTTCCATTGATCCGCTGACATCCAGCACGAGGCAGACGGGTACGCGTGTGGTCGGGTTCTCAGCAAGTTCTTCCTGACTGAGGAGATAGTTGTCTGGCATGGAATTGTCCTTGTGGGGTGAGCGTTACAGCCAACGCTTCAAGAGTCGTTTGAACCAGCGCAAAACGATGTTTTGCGGATTGCTCGCGTGCACTGGCAATGGTCGATAGGGTTGCGGTCGAGCGGACGTCGGTTGCTGCGGCGGCTTTGCCGCTGTCGGGCGAGCGGTCGCAGGTGCAGCCGCGGGCGCAGGACGGTTCGGTGCCGGTGCCGCCACTTTGGGAGGCGGGGGCGGCGTTGGTCGAGGCGCGATGGGCGCCGGAGGTGGCGCCGCACGCTGGCCGGCCTGCTCGATTTTCTTTTGGCTCTCACTGGCCAGCTTTTTCAGTTTCGCTGTTTTCTGGCAGTCCGAGCATATGGTCGGCTTGCCTGCCGCCTTCATTTTTTCAAACCAGTCCTTGGCCACCTTGTGGGGCTTTTTGCAACTGCCACAGACATCTTCAACGGGATCTTTGATATGAAACGCGGCAGGAAACAAATCATCGCAATGTTTGCCTTTGCGTAACCCTTCGCCGTACTGAGTCAGCAGTTTCAGCCAGTCATCGATGGGGCGTCGTTGATTGTCTTCGAAAGTATTGCTGAATGCCTGTTTGAGCGGATACGGCAAATGACTCCAGATATGCTGCCAGACGCCCACCGGCGCGACGCTTGCCCGGCCGATGCCGCTGCCCTTTTTGAATCGGTACGGGAAGTTCATGTTCTTGATGTTGTCGGAAGCCGTTCCGCCACCCTGTTGAGAATAGGGTGGTTTGCCCGGCAGCAGGATCATGAACAGCATGGTGGCGATGGCGAACAGCTCGTGATTTTTTGTGCGCAGGTAGTCGCCGTATTTTTCGTCCTGGATTTCCGGCGCGGTGAACGGCACCGTGCCCACTTCGCAGGGGAAATGTGCAATCTGGAAGCTGTCGGTATCGACCATCCAGACCTTGTTGCTGTCTGCCGTCACAAGCAGGTTCATCGGATTGATGTCGCCCACGATGATATTCAGCGAGTGCAGATAGTGCACCTGTTTCAAAAAGGCGCTCGCGACATTCACCAGGTCACGCCGTGTCCATTTCGAGAAGGTCTTCAGCAGTACCTGTTTGACGAATACCGTGCTGTGAAGTGTTCTGCCATCCGCGCGAGGCATGACATAACCGACGAACTCCTTTTGCGCATTGAACACCAGCTCGGTCGGCCAGCAAATGCCGGGTTCGACGATTTTACGCGTCACCATCAGGCTGATTTTTTCGCGGCGCCGGGTCGTGAGTTTTTCAATGTGATAGATCTTGCAGACTTCTGCGTTGCCAGCCACGGCATGGATCGTTCCTTCTCCGCCGGCGCTGATGGCTTTATCCAGGGTCAATTGACGACCGCTCGAGGTGATTACCACCGAGCCTTCCGCGACACGTTCACCTTGGTTGCGAATAACCATGTCGGCAGTGAGGAGCGGAGTTGCCGGCATGTCGAAAGGCACGATCGGTGCAGGTGCAGGTGCAGGTGCAGGTGCAGGTGCAGGTGCACTTTTAGGTGGTGGCGAGGGTGCAGGTCCGGTCCAGCGCTGGGCTCTGGCCTGCGCTGCTTTGCACTGCGCGAGCTGCGATTCGTCGCATGTCAGTAGCAGCAGATCGTAATGGCGGCACAAGTCGACGAC
Source organism: Pseudomonas sp. 29 (assembly GCF_002754355.1). Classification (NCBI taxonomy): domain Bacteria; kingdom Pseudomonadati; phylum Pseudomonadota; class Gammaproteobacteria; order Pseudomonadales; family Pseudomonadaceae; genus Pseudomonas; species Pseudomonas sp. 29. The sequence continues at coordinate 1,760,371 of NZ_PEEY01000001.1, read as the reverse complement.
TTCTCCCGACGGGCTTTGCTCCGGCGGCGCGGTCGTGCGTTTGAGCGCGAAGATCGCTTGGCCATTGAACGAGCATTCGGCCAGCAGATCGCCGGGATGCAGCGCTGTACCTTTAGGGAGCGCACGGTGCGGCCGAGACGGTTTGCCGATGAAGTAGCGAAAAAAATCCCGTGCGTTGCGGTGGACCTGCTCGTTTCCCTCGGTCAGGGACTGAAGCTTCAGAAGATCGGAATGGGCGATAAAAGGCAAACCATTCCTGGCGCGAATGCGGTTGATAATGTCCGGGTCCAGAAAAAGGACGCTTTTATCGACGAGCACGTGTTCCATAGAGTGGGGCATTGGCTTCCTGCCGTCTTGTTTCAAAATTGGCACGGCGCGAGGATACCCCATCAATTTTGCGCATCACAACCGCAGTGGCACGCCTTGGCATCAGGATCAAAACCATGCAAACCCCGAACACAGCGCTCATCCGCGAAACCTTTCCCGTCGGCCCGCTCCAGTGCAACTGCACCATCATCGGCGACCCGATCAGCAAAAAAGCCATCGTCGTCGACCCCGGTGGCAATCCTGACCTGATCATGGCGCGCCTTGATGCGCATGGCCTGAAAGTCGTCAGCATTATTCACACCCACGCGCATCTCGATCACTTCCTCGCTTCCGGGCAGATGAAGGAAAAAACCGGCGCGACCCTGCATTTGCACAAGGAAGACCAGTTCTTTTGGGACAACCTCGAAATGCAGTGCCAGATGTTCGGTGTGCCGTACACACCGGTGCCATCGCCAGATCGCTGGTTGAGTGACGATGAGGAACTGGCCTGCGGTTGCGGTGTTGCCCTGCACACGCCGGGACATACACCCGGTTCCATGAGCTTTTGGTTTTCCGAGGCTAAGCTGTTGATAGCCGGCGACACGTTGTTTCGTCGCGGCGTAGGGCGCACGGATTTATGGGGCGGCGATCAGGCGACCATCGTGCGTTCGATCAAGCAGCGGCTGTACACCTTGGACGAGGACGCGACCGTGATTACCGGACACGGGCCGGATACGCGCCTGGGTGATGAAATGCGCGAAAACCCGTTTGTACGCGCCTGAATATTTTGTCACGAGTGCCCGGCGGAATTTTTGTGCATTGTCATGATCCAACGCCCGCACAAGTCCATTAACCCAGTGGCCGCTGCACCACAGAATGCGAAAAACCAGGAGCTCTCCATGTTCACCACGCGTCGTTTGATTATTGTCGCTACTGCCGTGGCCTTGCTGTCCGGCTGCGCCTCGCCTAACCCGTATGACAATCAGGGCCAGGCCGACGGTGGCTCCCAAGGAATGAGCAAAACCGCCAAATACGGCGGCCTCGGTGCACTCGCCGGCGCACTGGCCGGTGCCGCCATCGGTCACGACAACCGCGGCAAAGGTGCCTTGATCGGTGCGGCGGTGGTGGGTGCGTCCGCCGCCGGTTACGGTTATTACGCCGACCAGCAAGAAAAGAAACTGCGCGCGAGCATGGCCAACACTGGCGTTGAAGTGCAGCGCCAAGGCGATCAGATCAAACTGATCATGCCGGGCAACATCACCTTCGCTACCGATTCGGCGAACATCGCGTCCAGCTTCTACCAGCCGCTGAACAACCTGGCCAACTCGTTGAAAGAATTCAACCAGAACCAGATCGAAATTGTCGGCTACACCGACAGTACCGGCAGCCGCCAGCACAACATGGACCTGTCCCAGCGTCGTGCGCAGAGCGTGGCGACTTACCTGACTTCGCAAGGTGTCAGCGGCGCCAACCTGTCGGCCCGTGGCGCCGGTCCGGATAACCCGATTGCCAGCAACGGTGATGTGAATGGGCGGGCGCAGAACCGTCGGGTTGAAGTCAACCTGAAGGCGATCCCGGGCCAGCAGTATGGTGGTCAGCAGCAACAGCAGCCGGGTACGGTTCAGCAGTATCCGTAAGCGCTTGTCAGAATGAAAAAAATGCCCGGTCCTGTGATCGGGCATTTTTTTGTCTGGCCTGTGCCGGCCCCTTCGCGAGCAAGCTCGCTCCCACAGGGTTAGGTGTGGAACACAACTTTTGTGTACATCATCAATTCCTGTGGGAGCGAGCTTGCTCGCGAAGGGGGCATAACAATCAGGCACAAATCATCGGATACAAAAAAGCCCTCGGATACATCACTGTCCGGGGGCTTTTTGTTTTCAGCGAAGACTGATTACTTCTTCAGACCATAATGCTCATCGAGCATGCCCGGCGAGTTCGGGGTCTTCGGTGCGTAGTCGCGCGGCGGCTCCTGATCGCGCGGTGGCGTCAGGCGTTCGCGTGGCGCGACTGCCGCGTCAGCGTGCAGGGCAGCGATCAGGCGCTGGCGGGTCTGCTCGTCCAGGGCCAGACGATTGGCGCCCTCGGCGAGATGATCCTGTACTTCCTGATAGCTCTGGGTCAGCTTCTTGACCAGCATCGCGGTGCTGTTGAAGTGAGTGACCACCTCGTTTTGATAACTGTCGAAACGCTCCTGGATATCATCCAGTTGACGCTGCGTACGGCTCGGCGCGGCGTTCGGCGCAACGCGCGCGATCAGGAATCCAATGGCGACACCCACAACCAGGGCAAGAGTCGGTAACAACCAAACTAAGAGCGAGTGTTCCACGAGTCCTTCCTCTATAAACGGCTTTGCTTTACGTTAACGGCTCGAACCTGCGCTGTATACCGCGATTCACTCGCAATAGATTGGCACAGACAATTTGCTAGACGAGTCGACCCGATTCGAGGTCACGGAGTTCCTTCCTTGCTGATGCGTGAAACCCCTGTAGTGATTGACGGCCCGGTGGGTCAACTTGAGTCTCTGTACCTGGATAACGAGCAGCCAATCGGCATCGCGCTGATCTGCCATCCGAACCCGGTGCAGGGCGGCACCATGCTCAACAAGGTCGTCTCGACCCTGCAGCGCACCGCGCGCGACGCGGGCTTGATTACCTTGCGCTTCAACTATCGCGGCGTTGGCGCCAGCGAAGGCGCGCACGATATGGGCACCGGTGAAGTCGACGACGCCCAGGCGGCGGCCAAGTGGCTGCGGGAAAAACACCCGAATCTGCCGCTGACCCTGTTCGGTTTCTCCTTCGGCGGATTTGTTGCAGCAAGTCTCGGCGGTCGACTCGAAGCGCAGGGCGTGCAGCTCAAGCACCTGTTCATGGTCGCGCCGGCGGTGATGCGTCTGGGCGAGCAGGATCAACTGCCGCAGCACGGCGAACTCACCGTGATCCAGCCGGAAACCGACGAAGTCATCGACCCGCAACTGGTCTACGCCTGGTCGGAAAAACTCCAGCGCCCCCATGAGCTGCTGAAAGTGGCAGAATGCGGACACTTTTTTCATGGCAAGTTGACCGATCTCAAGGATCTGCTCCTGCCGCGTCTCTCGAATTGATTGCAGTCTGACAAGCGATTACCCATGACGAACCGTACCCGCATCCTCACCGGCATCACTACCACCGGCACGCCGCACCTGGGCAACTACGCCGGCGCCATCCGCCCGGCGATCCTCGCCAGCCGCGACAGCAATGCCGATTCGTTCTATTTCCTGGCCGACTACCACGCCCTGATCAAATGCGATGACCCGCTGCGCATCCAGCGCTCGCGTCTGGAAATCGCCGCGACCTGGCTGGCCGGTGGCCTCGATGTCGACCGCGTGACCTTCTACCGCCAGTCCGACATCCCGGAAATCCCTGAGCTGACCTGGCTGCTGACCTGCGTCGCCGCCAAAGGCCTGCTCAACCGCGCGCACGCCTACAAGGCCTCGGTGGACAAGAACGTCGAAACCGGTGAAGACCCGGATGCCGGCATCACCATGGGCCTCTACAGCTATCCGGTGCTGATGGCGGCGGACATCCTGATGTTCAACGCGCATAAAGTGCCGGTCGGTCGTGACCAGATTCAGCACGTGGAAATGGCCCGTGATATCGGCCAGCGCTTCAACCACTTGTTCGGTCAGGGCAAAGAATTTTTCACCATGCCTGAAGCACTGATCGAGGAAAGCGTGGCGACGTTGCCAGGCCTCGACGGTCGCAAGATGTCGAAGAGCTACGACAACACCATTCCGCTGTTCTCCAGCGCCAAAGAGATGAAGGATGCGATCTCGCGGATCGTCACCGACTCCAAAGCGCCAGGCGAGGCCAAGGATCCGGACAACTCGCACCTGTTCACCCTGTTCCAGGCCTTCGCCACACCGGCGCAGGCTGATGAGTTCCGCAGCGAACTGCTCGGTGGTCTGGGGTGGGGCGAGGCGAAGAACCGTCTGTTCCAGTTGCTCGACAACGAACTGGGTGAAGCGCGCGACAAGTATCACCAGTTGATCGAGCGCCCGGCAGACCTGGAAGACATCCTGCAAATCGGCGCCAAGAAGGCCCGTGCCGTGGCGACGCCGTTCCTCAATGAATTGCGTGAAGCGGTTGGCCTGCGTTCTTTCGTCAATCAGGTGCAAGTCGCCGCGACGACCAAGAAGAAGGCCGCGAAAGCCGCGCGTTTCGTCAGCTTCCGTGAAGACGACGGCAGCTTCCGTTTCCGTCTGCTGGCGGCCGATGGCGAGCAATTGCTGCTGTCGCGCAACTTCGCCGACGGCAAAACCGCAGGCCAGGTGACCAAACAGCTGCAATCCGGCCAGCCGCTGGACGTGCGCAGCGAAGACCTGAGCTTCAGCGTCTGGCTGGAAGGCGAGTGCATTGGCGACAGCCCGGCATTCGCCGACGCTGCTGCGCGAGATGCGGCCATCGAGGCTCTGCGCGTCGCGCTGACCCCGGTTCAGGACTAATCGGCGGCACGGTCCGACCAAGGGCCGATTGCCATTCCCACGGGCCGTCGCTACAGTGACGGCCCGTTTTTGTTGCCTTGCTAACGAATTATGACGCCCCTAGAACGATACCAAGCTGATCTGAAACGCCCGGACTTCTTCCATGACGCCGCGCAGGAAACTGCTGTGCGTCATTTGCAGCGTCTGTACGAGGATCTGATCGCCGCCGATCAGAACAAGCCGGGTCTGCTGAGCAAACTGTTCGGCAAAAAGGATCAGACGCCGGTCAAGGGCCTGTATTTCTGGGGCGGCGTGGGTCGCGGCAAGACTTACCTGGTCGACACCTTCTTCGAAGCACTGCCGTTCAAGGAAAAGACCCGCACTCACTTCCACCGCTTCATGAAGCGTGTGCACGAAGAAATGAAAACCCTCGGCGGCGAGAAAAACCCGCTGACCATCATCGCCAAGCGCTTTGCGACTGAGTCGCGGGTGATCTGCTTCGATGAGTTCTTCGTCTCCGACATCACCGACGCGATGATCCTCGGCACGCTGATGGAAGAACTGTTCAAGAACGGCGTGACCCTGGTCGCGACCTCGAACATCGTTCCGGACGGCCTGTACAAGGACGGTCTGCAACGTGCGCGTTTCCTGCCAGCGATTGCGCTGATCAAGCAGAATACCGAGATCGTCAACGTCGACAGCGGCGTCGACTACCGCCTGCGTCACCTCGAACAAGCCGAGCTGTTCCACTATCCGCTCGACGAAGCTGCTCACGAAAGTCTGCGCAAGAGCTTCAAGGCGCTGACGCCGGAATGCACTGCTGCGGTCGAAAACGATGTGCTGATGATCGAAAACCGCGAAATCCGTGCCCTGCGTACGTGCGACGACGTGGCGTGGTTCGACTTCCGTGAGCTGTGCGACGGCCCGCGTAGCCAGAACGACTACATCGAACTGGGCAAGATCTTCCACGCCGTGCTGCTAAGCGGTGTCGAGCAGATGAGCGTCACCACTGACGACATTGCGCGCCGCTTCATCAACATGGTCGACGAGTTCTACGACCGTAACGTGAAGCTGATCATTTCGGCTGAAGTCGAGTTGAAGGATCTGTACACCGGCGGCCGTTTGAACTTCGAATTCCAGCGTACGCTGAGCCGTCTGCTGGAGATGCAGTCGCACGAATTCCTGTCGCGGGCGCACAAGCCTTAAGCAGAATCACGAAACAAAAAAGGGCCTGCAATTGCAGGCCCTTTTTATTTGCACTGAACATCCCCTGTGGGAGCGAGCCTGCTCGCGAAGACGGTGTGTCAGCCAGTAATCTTGTTGAATGTGAAACCGAATTCGCGAGCAGGCTCGCTCCCACAGGAGGACTGCGCTGTTCTGGGAAGGCTACGCCGCCTGCTGAAACTGCTGTCGATACTGATTCGGCGACAACTCGGTGTGCTGGCGGAACAGCCGCGCAAAGAAGCTCGCATCGTCGTAACCGACCTCATAACTGATGGTCTTGATGCTCTTGCGGCTGCCGGACAGCAAACCTTTCGCGGTTTCGATACGCAGGCGTTGCAGGTAATGCAATGGCTTGTCACCGGTGGCGGTCTGGAAGCGGCGCATGAAGTTGCGGATGCTCATGCCGTGCTCGCGTGCGACGTCTTCGAAGCGGAACTTGTCGGCGAAATGCTCTTCGAGCCAGTGCTGGATCTGCAGGATAATCACGTCCTGATGCAGCTTCTGCCCACCGAAACCGATGCGTCCCGGCGCATAGCTGCGCTGCACTTCATAGAGAATGTCGCGGGCCACGGCTTGCGCGACGTTGGCCCCACAGAAACGCTCGATCAAGTAGATGTATAGATCGCAGGCTGACGTGGTACCGCCGGCGCAATACAAGTTGTCGGCATCGGTCAGGTGCTTGTCCTGATTGAGATAGACCTTGGGAAAGCGCTCGGCGAATGCATTGAAGAAACGCCAGTAGGTGGTCGCTTCCTTGCCGTTGAGCAGGCCGGCCTCGGCCAGCCAGAACACCCCGGTGGCTTCGCCGCACAACACCGCGCCACGAGCGTGCTGTTCACGCAGCCAGGGCAACACTTGCGGATAACGGCCGCACAGCGTGTCGAAATCGTCCCAGAACGCCGGGAGGATAATGACGTCGGCGTTTTCCAGGCCACCGTCGACCGGCATTACCACGTCACTGAAGCTGTTCACCGGTTTGCCGTCGGGGCTGACCAGGCGTGTTTCAAACGCCGGTGTCAGGCCGTGACCCAGTTGTTTGCCATAACGCAGGCTGGCCAGATGGAAGAAATCCTTGGCTTGCATGAGAGTGGAGGCGAAAACCCGGTCGATTGCCAGGATGCTGACGCGCCGCAAGGGCGTGGAGACTTGCTTGGACATAATTCAACTTTTGTTTTGTTTTTATAAGGGAAAGTGGTCACCAGACGGCTGGATCGTCTTATTTTTTGTCGGATGTGTCCAGTGTCCTGTGTCAGAGGGGAGGCTTAGTCTCTGAAGGCCATCTCCCGCCAACAACAAAGAAAGGTGCCGCATGATCCCCAGAACCTTGTTCAGCTCCGAGCACGAATTGTTTCGCGACAGCGTCCGCACCTTCCTCGAAAAAGAGGCGGTGCCGTTCCATGCGCAATGGGAGAAACAAGGCCATATCGACCGCAAACTGTGGAACAAGGCCGGGGAGGCGGGGATGCTCTGCTCGCACCTGCCGGAAGAATACGGCGGCCTGGGGGCGGACTTTCTCTACAGTGCGGTGGTGATCGAGGAGGTCGGGCGACTGGGCCTGACCGGCATCGGCTTCTCGCTGCATTCGGACATTGTCGCGCCGTACATTTTGCATTACGGCAGCGAGGCGCTGAAGCACAAATACCTGCCGAAACTGGTTTCGGGCGAGATGGTCACGGCCATCGCCATGACCGAGCCGGGGGCGGGTTCCGATCTGCAAGGTGTGAAGACCACCGCTGTGCTGGACGGTGACGACTATGTGATCAACGGTTCGAAAACCTTCATTACCAACGGCTTTCTCGCGGATCTGGTGATCGTGGTGGCCAAGACCGACCCAAAGGCCGGCGCCAAGGGCACCAGCCTGTTTCTGGTGGAAGCGGGTACGCCGGGTTTCGATAAGGGCAAGCGCCTTGAGAAGGTTGGCATGAAGGCGCAGGACACGTCGGAATTGTTTTTCCAGGACGTGCGCGTGCCGAAAGAAAACCTGCTGGGGCAGGCCGGGGCCGGGTTTGCTTATCTGATGCAGGAATTGCCTCAGGAACGTCTGACGGTGGCGATCGGTGGCCTGGCTTCAGCTGAAGCTGCGTTGCAATGGACGCTTGATTACACCCGCGATCGCAAGGCCTTCGGCAAAGCCATTGCCGACTTCCAGAACACCCGCTTCAAGCTGGCCGAGATGGCCACGGAAATTCAGATCGGCCGAGTGTTCGTCGATAAATGTCTGGAGCTGCACCTGCAAGGCAAGCTCGACGTGCCGACGGCGGCGATGGCGAAATACTGGGGCACCGATCTGCAATGCAAGGTGCTCGACGAGTGCGTGCAGTTGCATGGCGGTTACGGCTTCATGTGGGAGTACCCGGTGGCCCGGGCGTGGGCGGATGCGCGGGTGCAGCGGATCTATGCTGGCACCAATGAAATCATGAAGGAGATTATTGCGCGGTCGCTTTGAAATTCTGGTGACTGTCAGACCGCTATCGCGAGCAGGCTCACTCCTACAGGGGATCACCGTACCTGTGGGAGCAAGCCTGCTCGCGAAGCTTTTAGCGGTAAATCAAGGCGCTGGGTTCGGGTGATCCTTGTGAATCGCCTCGATCCCTGCCAGCACTTCATCGGAAAGTTTCAGATCAAAACTGGCAATGTTGCTGTCCAGTTGCTCAAGCGTCGTCGCGCCAATGATGTTACTCGTGACGAATGGTTGCTGAGTGACGAACGCCAATGCCATCTGCGCCGGGTCCAGACCGTGCTCCCGGGCCAGCGCGACATAACGGCTGCACGCTGCTTCCGACTGCGCATTGAAATAGCGGCTGAAGCGACTGTAGAGGCTCAGGCGACCTTTCGGTGGACGAGCGCCGCCTTCGTATTTACCTGACAGGAAACCAAACGCCAACGGCGAATAGGCGAGCAGGCCGCACTGTTCGCGGATGGCGATTTCCGCCAGGCCCACTTCAAAACTGCGGTTGAGCAGGTTGTAGGGGTTCTGGATCGACACCGCGCGCGGCCAGCCACGCGCTTCGGCCAAGGCCAGAAAACGCATGGTGCCCCACGGGGTTTCGTTGGACAGGCCGATGTGGCGGATCTTGCCGGCCTTCACTTGCTCGTCGAGTGCTTCGAGAGTGTCTTCGAGCGGGGTCAGGTTGGCTTCGATCTTGTGCTTGTAACCCAGTTGTCCGAAAAAGTTGGTGCTGCGTTCCGGCCAGTGCAATTGATACAGGTCGATGTAATCGGTCTGCAGGCGCTCGAGGCTGGCGTCCACCGCTGCGGTGATGTGCTGGCGGTTATGGCGCAGGTTTTTGTCGCGGATGTAGTCGATGGTGTTGCCGGGGCCGGCGATCTTGCTGGCGAGGATCCAGTCGGCGCGGTCGCCGCGACTTTTGAAGTAATTGCCGATATAGCGCTCGGTGGTGGCGTAGGTTTCGGCTTTCGGCGGCACCGGGTACATCTCGGCGGTGTCGATGAAATTGATCCCGGCTTCTTTGGCCCGTTCAATCTGCGCGAAGGCTTCAACTTCAGTGTTTTGCTCGCCCCAGGTCATGGTGCCGAGGCAGATTGCACTCACGTTCAGGTCGGTACGGCCTAGCTGGCGATAGTCCATCGGGTGCTCCTTGGGCAAAACAATCATAAAAGCAGGTTGAAATATTTTTCGCAATCTGCATAATTGCCGACCTCTTTCTGCAGTGGAAGTGATGCGCCGCCGCCGAAGAATCTTGCCGTTGAACGGACGCGCCGACCCGAGCCCCCGAAAGCGTCTGTATCCGGCTGCCTTTGACTTGTCAAAGTACGCACTATTCAGTAAGATCCGCCGTCTAATTTACAGGGCGGCCCCTGAGGCTATAAAGAATGAAAACTTTTACTGCTAAACCGGAAACAGTAAAGCGCGACTGGTTTGTCGTCGACGCTGCTGGTCAGACCCTGGGTCGTCTGGCCACCGAAATCGCGAGCCGTCTGCGTGGCAAGCACAAGCCTGAGTACACTCCTCACGTTGACACCGGCGACTACATCGTCGTAATCAACGCCGAGCAGATTCGTGTTACCGGTGCTAAAACCACTGACAAAATGTACTACTCCCACTCCGGTTTCCCGGGCGGCATCAAGTCGATCAACTTTGAAAAGCTGATCGCTAAAGCCCCTGAGCGCGTGATCGAGACCGCGGTTAAAGGCATGCTGCCTAAAAACCCACTGGGTCGCGACATGTACCGTAAGCTGAAAGTCTATGCGGGCGCTGCACACCCACATACTGCTCAGCAGCCCCAAGAACTGAAGTTTTAACGGAATAGTACATTATGTCGGCGACTCAAAATTACGGCACTGGCCGTCGCAAGACCGCAACCGCACGCGTTTTCCTGCGTCCGGGTACTGGTAACATCTCCATCAACAACCGTTCGCTGGAAAACTTCTTCGGCCGTGAAACTGCCCGCATGGTAGTTCGCCAGCCGCTGGAGCTGACTGAGACTGTCGAGAAGTTCGACATCTACGTCACCGTGATCGGCGGTGGTGTAAGTGGTCAAGCTGGCGCAATCCGCCACGGCATCACTCGCGCTCTGATGGACTACGACGAAACCCTGCGTGGCGCTCTGCGCAAAGCTGGCTTCGTTACTCGCGACGCCCGTGAAGTTGAACGTAAGAAAGTTGGTCTGCGTAAAGCGCGTAAGCGTCCGCAGTACTCGAAGCGTTAATTCCGCTTCCGCGTTCAAAAAGAACGCCCGCCTCCTCACGGAAGCGGGCGTTTTTTTATGCCTGTGATTTATCAAAGAATTGCGCTGCGACAACTTGCCACTTCCGTAGACCCCCTATACTGCAAGGCTTGAGGGTAAGAGCTCCGGGTAATTCCCTTGTCAGAATTGGGGCTTTTCATTACCATTCGGCAAAATTTTTATAAGTAACATTGATTTATTTAGTAGATGCCTGATTTAACAGGCCACAAAAGCTGATGGGAGAGGACTGAATGAGCAATGACGGCGTGAATGCAGGCCGGCGTCGCTTCTTGGTAGCAGCCACATCCGTGGTGGGTGCTGCAGGAGCGGTGGGGGCTGCGGTCCCGTTCGTGGGGTCATGGTTTCCCAGTGCCAAGGCGAAAGCCGCCGGTGCACCGGTGAAAGTGAATGTCAGCAAAATCGAGCCAGGACAGCAGATGATTGCTGAATGGCGCGGCCAGCCGGTGTTCATTGTCCGCCGTACTGCGGAAATCCTGGGGAATCTCAAGAAGATCGAGGGCCAGCTCTCCGATCCAACCTCCAAAAACTCCACGCAACCCACCTATGTCGACCCTGAAGTGCGTTCGATCAAGCCGGAAATTCTGCTGCTGATCGGGATCTGCACGCACCTGGGTTGCTCACCAACTTTCCGTCCCGAAGTGGCACCTGCAGATCTCGGCAAGGACTGGGTCGGTGGCTATTTCTGCCCTTGCCACGGTTCCCATTACGATCTGGCTGGCCGCGTCTACAAGTCGCAACCTGCGCCTTTGAACCTGCCAGTTCCCCCGCATTCCTATGAGACCGATGACCTGATTGTCATCGGCGTCGATACGGAGAAAGCGTGATGAGCAAGTTCATGGATTGGGTTGATGCGCGCTTTCCTGCGACCAAAATGTGGGAAGACCATCTCAGCAAGTATTACGCTCCAAAAAACTTCAACTTCTTCTATTTCTTCGGCTCTCTGGCGCTGCTGGTGCTGGTCAACCAGCTCGTCACCGGCGTCTGGCTGACGATGAGCTACACGCCATCGGCAGAAGAGGCTTTTGCGTCTGTCGAAGGCATCATGCGTGACGTCAATCACGGCTCGATTTTGCGCCTGCTGCACGCTGTCGGCGCTTCGATGTTCTTCATCGTGGTGTATCTGCACATGTTCCGGGGCCTGCTTTACGGCTCGTACCAGAAACCGCGCGAGCTGGTCTGGGTGTTCGGCATGCTGATTTACCTGGCGCTGATGGCCGAGGCATTCATGGGTTATCTGCTGCCGTGGGGCCAGATGTCCTACTGGGGTGCCCAAGTGATCATCTCGCTGTTCGGTGCGATTCCGGTGATCGGTAACGACCTGACCCAGTGGATTCGTGGTGATTACCTGATCTCCGGAATCACTCTGAACCGCTTCTTCGCCTTGCATGTCGTGGCTCTGCCGATCGTGATTCTCGGTCTGGTGGTACTGCACATTCTGGCGTTGCACGAAGTCGGTTCGAACAACCCTGACGGCGTCGACATCAAGAAGCACAAAGATGAAAACGGCATCCCGCTGGACGGCATTGCTTTCCACCCGTACTACACCGTGAAAGACATTGTCGGTGTCGTGGTGTTCCTGTTTATCTTCTGCTTTATTGTGTTCTTCTTCCCGGAAATGGGTGGCTATTTCCTCGAAAAGCCAAACTTCGAGCCGGCCAACCCGTTCAAGACGCCTGAGCATATCGCGCCGGTCTGGTACTTCACGCCGTTCTACGCGATCCTGCGAGCAATCCCTGACAAGCTCATGGGCGTTATTGCCATGGGCGCTTCAATTGCTTTCCTGTTTGTCCTGCCGTGGCTCGATCGCAGTCCGGTCAAATCCATGCGCTATAAAGGCTGGATGAGCAAAGTCTGGCTCGTCATATTCTGCGTTTGCTTTGTGCTGCTTGGCTGGACTGGCGTGAAAGCTCCGACGCCGTCTCTGACGTTGCTGTCGCAGGTCTGCACCTTCCTGTACTTCGCCTACTTCATCCTGATGCCGTTCTACACCAGGCTCGAGAAGACCAAACCGGTTCCGGAAAGGGTGACTGGCTGATGAAAAAGTTATTTTTTGCTCTGATTTTTGCTGCTCTGCCTGTTCTGTCCTTCGCCGCTGAACACGGTGGTCCGGAGCTGGAAAAGGTCGACATCGACGTTTCCGACAACGCTGCGCTGCAGGATGGCGCACGTACCTTTGCCAACTATTGCATGGGTTGCCACAGTGCCAAGTTCCAGCGTTACGAGCGGGTGGCCGATGATTTGGGCATTCCTCACGAAATGATGCTGGAGAAGCTGGTGTTCACTGGCGCCAAGATTGGCGATCACATGAACATCGGCATGCAGCCGGCAGACGCCAAGACCTGGTTTGGTGCCGCACCACCGGATCTGACCCTGGTCGCTCGCGTACGCGGCACCGACTGGCTCTACGGTTACCTGAAGTCGTTCTACGAAGATCCTGCACGTCCATGGGGCGTGAACAACAAGGTTTTCCCGAACGTCGGCATGCCTAACGTGCTGGTCGGCCTGCAAGGTCGTCAAGTCGTGGGTTGCAAACAGGTGCAGATCGTCGAAGACGGCAAGAAGCAATATGATCCGCTGACCGGTACGCCTCTGACTCATGAAGCGTGCGATCAGCTGACCATCGTGCCGAAAACCGGTGCTCTGAACGAAGAGCAGTTCGATGAGAAGGTCAAGAATCTGGTAACCTTCCTGGCTTACTCGGCTAACCCGGTTAAGCTGCAACATCAGCGCATCGGTACTTATGTCTTGCTGTACCTGGCGTTCTTCTTTGTGTTCGCCTACCTGCTCAAGCGTGAATACTGGAAAGACGTGCACTGATACGCTTCAAGCATTGCTGTTAATCGCGCGCGCCCAAGGGCGCCTCCGATAGCGCAACGTCTGGTTTGCCAGGTGTTGCCGGAGGCGCCCTCTGGGCGCGCGCGTTTTTCCGGTTCCGATAATTTCAACAAGCGAGGAGGATCGCCATGGGCGTGACCAATCGGTTGGCCTGTTACTCCGACCCCGCCGACCACTATTCCCACCGAGTGCGCATCGTGCTTGCAGAGAAGGGTGTCAGCGCCGAGATCATTTATGTGGAAGCTGGTCGCCAGCCGCCTAAACTGATCGAGGTAAACCCTTACGGCAGTCTGCCGACGCTGGTCGATCGTGACCTGGCGTTGTGGGAGTCGACCGTGGTGATGGAATATCTGGATGAGCGTTACCCGCACCCGCCATTGATGCCGGTTTATCCGGTGGCGCGTGCCAACAGCCGTTTGCTGATTCATCGAATTCAGCGCGACTGGTGTGGTCTGGTGGATCTGATTCTGGATCCCAAGTCCAAGGAGGCCGCGCGTGTCGTGGCGCGCAAGGAATTGCGTGAAAGCCTGACGGGCGTGTCGCCGCTGTTTGCCGACAAGCCGTTTTTCCTCAGTGAGGAACAAAGTCTGGTGGATTGCTGCCTATTGCCAATACTCTGGCGTTTGCCGATTCTGGGTATTGAACTGCCGCGGCCAGCCAAGCCGCTGCTTGATTATATGGAGCGCTCGTTTGCGCGTGAGGCTTTCCAGGCGAGTCTGTCTGGTGTCGAACGCGATATGCGCTAAGGCTTAAGGAGCCGCTATGAACTCCAGTCGACCTTATCTGGTCCGCGCGCTCTACGAGTGGATTGTTGATAACGATTGCACCCCGCACATGCTGGTCAATTCCGAGTACCCTGCAGTGCAGGTGCCGCAGGGTTTCGCCAGCGACGGGCAGATTGTCCTGAACATCTCGCCGAGTGCTGTGCGTCATCTGCACATGGACAACGACGTTGTGACCTTCGAGGGTCGCTTCGGTGGCGTTCCGCACAGCTTGTACGTGCCGATCAGCGCGATTCTGGGTATCTACGCCCGGGAGAACGGTCAAGGCATGGTGTTTGATCTCGAGTCGCCGATGGATGACGAAGAAGAGATCGAGTCGGATGACGACTTGCCGCCACCGGACAGCGAGCCGCCGCGACCTAGCGGCCGGCCAAGCCTGAAAGTGGTGAAGTAATAAAAAAGGCGATCCGGATGGATCGCCTTTTTTATTACATAGGGTTGTGCGTCAGTCGATGTATTCGAACAGCTTGACGATCTTCTGCACGCCGGAAACGCCCTGAACCAGATTGGTCGCCTGAGTGGCTTCCTGTTTGGTCAGCAGGCCCAGCAGGTAGACGATGCCGTTCTCGGTCACGACCTTGATGCGCGAACCGGGAATGCTGGCGTCGGTGAGCATCTGGGTTTTGATCTTGGACGTCAGCCAAGTGTCATTCTGGCGAGCCAGGAAACCGGACGGCGGTATGACCTGCAGTTCGTTGTGAACAGTTTTTACCCGTTGCACGGCGGCTGCCGCTTGCTCGGCTTTGGCTTTCAAGTCAGCGCGAGGCGTTTGACCGGCCAGCAAGACAACACCGTTGAAACTGGTGACGACGATGTGCGAGTCGTTGTCCAGTGCCGGGTCGGCCTTGGCCACGTTCACACCGACTTTGGTTTCGATCAACGAGTCATCGATCTTGCTACCGAAGGTGCGCGTGCCACGGTCGTCGTCGATCGGTGCTTCACGGCTGGCGTTCACCACTGAGGTGCAGCCGCTGATGCCGAGGCACAGGGTCAAGGCCAGAAGGCCAAGGCGATTAGGGGTCATTCTTCACTCCCGAACAGTTGGCTGTCGATCAGATCGCAGAGGCAATGGATCGCCAGCAAGTGGACTTCTTGAATACGTGCAGTGACATTGGCCGGTACGCGGATCTCGACGTCTTCGGGCAGCAGCAGTGACGCCATGCCGCCACCATCGCGTCCGGTCATAGCTACGACAATCATTTCGCGATCATGTGCGGCCTGGATCGCTTGAATAATGTTCGCCGAGTTACCGCTGGTCGAAATCGCCAGCAGCACATCGCCCGACTGGCCGAGGGCGCGGATCTGCTTGGAGAACACTTCGTTGTAGCTGTAGTCGTTGGCGATCGAGGTGATCGTCGAGGTATCGGTGGTCAGCGCAATCGCCGGCAGGCTCGGACGCTCGCGCTCGAAGCGGTTGAGCAGCTCCGAGGAAAAATGCTGAGCGTCGCCGGCCGACCCACCGTTGCCGCACGAGAGCATTTTGCCTCCGTTGAGCAGGGTGTTGACCATGATCTGGCTGGCTTGCTCGATGTGCGGTGCAAGTACGTCCATCGCCTGTTGCTTGGTGTCGATACTGGCCTGGAAAAGCTGGCGAATTCGGGATTGCATGTCCATCTGTGTGACCTTAAGTAGCGCGGCTGTCCGGCACATGAATGTGCAGCCCGCAAAGCAAAGAGCAAAATTTGTCGGTGGGATTGTCCGGGTCGCAACGCCGACGATCAACTGTCGAAAGCATTCTGCAACCAGTTCAGCTGACTCGGATGGCTGTCGATGGCCACCACGTCGAAGCGGCAAGGGGAATTGGCCCAACGCGATTCGCGCTGAAGAAAATACTGTGCAGCGAAAATCAGTTTCTGCTGCTTGCGCCCATCGATGCTAGCGAGCGCGCCACCCCATTGAGTGTTTTTTCTGTAGCGAACTTCAACGAATACTACTGTATCGCCATCAAGCATGACCAGATCAAGCTCGCCGCGTTTGCATAACCAGTTCTGCGCCAGCAGGCGCAGACCTTGTTGTTGCAGATGCTCGAGCGCCTGGCGCTCGGCATCCTTGCCGCTTTGCGAGCGTGACCTGTCAGGCATCAGTGCGGGGTGTCCGGCAGGCGCTGTACCTGCCCGCTGACGAACTGCGCCCAAGGCAACTGGCGCACAACGCGTTGGGTCTGGGTCATGCCGAGGCTGCCCGACTCACCGTCGATGCGGCTGTCTGGCAGGGCTTTGAGTTGACCCAGGCGTGGTGCAAGACGGTAGGCATCCACACCCATCGCGTACAGGCGACCGAGGCTGCCGGCGGCTTGCGGCCACTGCGCAACCACTTGCTGACGCAGTGGATCGCTGTTGTCCAGCAACCATGGGGTTTCGCAGAAGCGGATGCCGTTCATGTCGTTGTACTGGTTGACGTCGCCGCTGGCGCTGTAAACGTGCGACGTCGCGTACACCGGAACGTCACCCGCGTACTGGAAGTTCAGGGTTGGCTTGATCTGCTGAGCCTGTTGAGGGGTTGCGGCGAGGAAGATGAATTCGATGTCCTGACGACGCGAAGGCTGCGCGGCGACGTTGGTGCCGGCGGCATTCTGCAGGCTCTTGGCGCGCGCTTCGCTTTGACGCAACTGGAACATGTCGGCGATCTGCTGGGCCAGTTGCACCGGCTGATCAACGCGCTCGGTCGCTACGATGCTGCCACCATTCGCTTGCCAGTCCTGGCTGAAAGCACGCAGTACGCGATCGCCCCATTCGCCTTTCGGCACCATGATCGCGGCGCGGTGCAGGCCATCGGCACGGGCGCGGCGCGAGACTTCGCGGGCTTCGTCTTCAGCGGCCAGGCCAAACTGGAACAATTGCGCCGGGCCTTGATCACCTTCGCTGTAGTTCAGCGCGAGGGTGGTGATCGGCAGTTGCGGGCGGGTACTCAGTTGCTTGACCAGTGGTTTTTCCAACGGGCCAACGACCAGTTGCACGCCGTCAGCCTGGGCCTTGCGGTAGAACTCGTCCATCGAAGTCAGTTTCGAGCTGTCGTAGAACTCGATTGCTGGGGGCTTCTGTCCGGCCTGTTGCGCCTGGTAGTGCGCAGCCATGAAGCCTTCACGTAGCGCCTTGCCAACAGCGGCCAGCGGGCCGTCCTGTGGCAGCAGCAGGGCGATCTTGCTCAGTGGCTGGCTGGCCAGTTCCTTGAGTTTGGTCAGCGGCAACGGCAGGTTGATCGCCGCCGGGTGCTTTGGATTCTGCGCGCGCCAGGTGTCGATCGCCGCTTGCTGCTGTTCCAGGGTGCCAGCGGATTTCACTGCCATGGCCAGGCCCATCCAGCCGCCGAGGTCGTCGGTGCTGTTCGGTTGCAGTTGATCAGTTGGCAGCGAGCCGATCAGGGTCCAGATCGCTTCGTGGTTCTTGCTCGCGGCTTCGCCTTGCAGCATCGGCGCGATGAACACGCGCTCGCGGGCAGCGGCCAGGGTCTGGCCATCGGCCTCAAGGGCGCGGGCATGTACGGTGCCGGTGCGCACTTGCTGCTCTTCAGGCATCTCGCCCAAGTGCTGCAGGCTTGGGTGGCTCAGGGCGGTCAGCGCGGCTTTCGGCTGATTGCGCGTCAGCGCCAGTTCAGCGTTCAAGGTGCTGGCGAAAATCTGCTGGCCGGGCTTGAGTTGCTCCATCGGCACTTGTTGCAGGATTTGCGCGGACTGTCCGGCATTGCCCTGACGGTAGGCCAGGTCTGCGGCGCTCAGGCGCAACAGGGCGGCTTTTTCCGGGGTTTTCGCCTGGCTAGCCTGTTCGAGCAGTTGCTCGATGCTGGCATCCGGGGTCCGTGGAAGTTCGCCAAGGCTGGAGGAAGGGGAGCTGACGCAAGCCGCCAACAGGGCAGCGAGGCAGAAGGCAGTGAACAGCCGCAGGCAAGCGATCATGTAAGTGTTCCTGATACTCGATCAAATTAGCGTCGAATTGTACCCAAGCACTGGCCGGGGCGCGATGTTACTGGCGTGAATCGGACGATTTAGCTGAAGTAAATGTTGCAGTGCTGCATAACCACGCACAAAACCGTGGTGGCTCGAAGCGCGTCGCAAGCCTCGTGTCGCGCTACAATGGCCGCTTTTACCGATCACGAGGTGTGCGCTTTGACTGCTCCAGGTTCCCTGAATTCCGCTGCTGGCTCGCTTTATGTGGTGGCGACGCCCATCGGCAACCTGGACGACATCAGCGCCCGGGCCCTGAAGATCCTCCGCGAAGTGGCATTGATCGCTGCCGAAGACACCCGTCACTCGGCGCGCCTGATGCAACACTTCGGGATCGGCACGCCGCTGGCCGCGTGTCACGAACACAATGAACGGGATGAAGGTAGCCGTTTTATTACCCGCTTGCTGGCGGGTGATAACGTCGCGTTGATTTCCGATGCGGGGACGCCGCTGATTTCCGATCCGGGGTATCACTTGGTGCGTCAGGCCCGCGCGGCCGGGATCAATGTCGTGCCAGTGCCGGGTGCCTGTGCGCTTATTGCCGCGCTGTCGGCGGCCGGTCTGCCGTCTGACCGTTTCATCTTCGAAGGTTTTCTGCCGGCCAAATCGGTCGGACGCAAGGCGCGACTGGAAGCGGTTAAAGAAGAACCGCGTACGTTGATTTTCTACGAGGCCCCGCACCGCATTCTTGAATGTCTGCAGGATATGGAAGCCGTGTTTGGCGGTGAGCGCCAGGCATTGCTCGCCCGCGAGATCACCAAGACCTTCGAAACGCTCAAAGGTCTGCCATTGGCCGAGTTGCGCGCGTTCGTCGAATCCGACAGCAATCAGCAGCGTGGCGAATGCGTAGTGCTGGTGGCGGGCTGGACGGCACCGGAGTCCGAGGATGCGGTCAGCAGCGAGGCGATGCGTATTCTTGATCTGTTGCTCGAAGAGATGCCGCTCAAGCGTGCCGCCGCGTTGGCAGCACAAATCACTGGCGAGCGCAAAAACGTGCTGTATCAGGTCGCGCTGGAGAAACAGAAAGGCGTGTAGGCCGTCACCCATAGCGGTCTTGAGGCTTTTAGCGCTTGTTCTTCGGGCGCTCTGCCGTTAACCTTCGCGGCGGAGAGTCGATCGGACAGTCGCTGCCCTCTATGAAAATTAGGGGGGGGAGGAAAGTCCGGGCTCCATAGGGCGAAGTGCCAGGTAATGCCTGGGAGGCGTGAGCCTACGGAAAGTGCCACAGAAAATAACCGCCTAAGCGCTCAAGCGCCGGTAAGGGTGAAAAGGTGCGGTAAGAGCGCACCGCACGTCTGGCAACAGTTCGTGGCTAGGTAAACCCCACTTGGAGCAAGACCAAATAGGGTCTCAAGGCGTGGCCCGCGCTGGGACCGGGTAGGTTGCTAAAGATGTCCAGTGATGGCCATCGTAGACGAATGACTGTTCAAGACAGAACCCGGCTTACAGATCGACTCTCCACCTTTTTCTTTCCCTGCTTGAATCATTGGCAACAGGGCTGTGTAATATCAGCAGGCCTGCTCTGAAAGTCCGGCAGCGGCAAACGCAGTAATAGCCATTTCCCACCTTGCTTCAATCAACAGCAGAAGCGCTTTTGTAATACCGAAAAAATCTTACTCTTAACAAATTACTTTAACTTTCGAGCGCAGCCTTCAGTGCTGCATCAAGTTATTGGTCAAAAGTATCCGTCAGATTCTCGTTGCACCTCCTTTTATGCTCCTAAATCTCCGTTCTGTAAGGGTTTTCCTTTAATCCGCGCCTTGACGGTGTGGTGGGCGCATTCCTATAGTGTGCGCAAGTGGCGGAAAGTGGCATGAAGTGGGTTTTTTGAGCTCAAAACGATAAAAATTGGAGAAACGCAGACGTGTTTCGCGGAGCTAACGCTATCAGTCTCGATGCAAAGGGCCGTCTCGCCATGCCGAGCCGGTACCGTGACGAGCTCGATTCGCGTAGTTCTGGCCAATTGATCGTGACCATTGATGCCGTTGATCCGTGTTTGTGTGTCTATCCGCTCGACGAGTGGGAAATTATTGAAACCAAGTTGCGCGCGCTTCCTTCGCTTCGCGAAGAGAACCGTCGCCTGCAACGTTTGCTGATTGGTAATGCCGTCGACCTCGAACTCGATGGCAGCGGTCGTTTTCTGGTTCCACCGCGTCTGCGCGAATACGCCAAGCTCGATAAGCGCGCGATGCTGGTAGGCCAACTGAACAAGTTCCAATTGTGGGACGAGGATGCATGGAATGCGGTATCTGCCGCTGACCTTGCTGCTATTCAACAACCGGGCGCGATGCCTGATGAACTGCGTGATTTGATCCTGTGACTATTGATAGCGGCTTTAACCACATCACCGTACTGCTTGACGAAGCCGTCGAGGCTCTCGCCGTACGTCCTGATGGCTGCTATCTGGACGGCACGTTCGGGCGCGGCGGACACAGCCGGTTGATCCTCAGCCAGCTCGGTACGGACGGCCGGCTCATCGGATTCGACAAAGATCCACAAGCGATTGCCACCGGGCAAACGCTAGCGGCCGAAGACGGCCGCTTTGTCGTTGTGCAGCGCAGCTTTGCCGAACTGGGTTCGGTGGTTGCCGAGCAAGGTCTGGCCGGCAAGGTCAGCGGCATTCTGCTTGACCTCGGCGTGTCTTCGCCGCAGCTCGACGACGCCGAGCGCGGCTTCAGTTTCCTCAACGACGGCCCGCTCGACATGCGCATGGACCCGTCCCGTGGCATCAGCGCTGCCGAATTCGTCAACACCGCGCCGGCTGAGGAAATCGCCCGGGTGTTCAAGGAATACGGCGAAGAACGTTTCTCCGGTCGTATGGCCCGCGCCGTCGCCGAGCGTCGCGATATCAAGCCGTTCGAGCGCACTGCCGATCTGGCCGAAGTATTGAAAGTCGCCAACCCGGCATGGGAAAAGGGCAAGAACCCGGCCACCCGTGCATTCCAGGGTTTGCGTATTCACGTCAACAACGAACTGGGTGATCTGGAAGCCGGCCTCGAAGCCGCACTGGACGCTCTGGAAATCGGCGGCCGTCTGGTCGTGATCAGCTTTCACTCGCTGGAAGACCGTATCGTCAAACTGTTCATGCGCAAACTGGTGAAAGGCGAAGTCGACAACCTGCCGCGCAAC
Source organism: Pseudomonas sp. 29 (assembly GCF_002754355.1). Classification (NCBI taxonomy): domain Bacteria; kingdom Pseudomonadati; phylum Pseudomonadota; class Gammaproteobacteria; order Pseudomonadales; family Pseudomonadaceae; genus Pseudomonas; species Pseudomonas sp. 29. The sequence goes on along the minus strand of NZ_PEEY01000001.1, from coordinate 1,738,987 downwards.
CTGCCGGTGCGCCATGTCGCGTTCGAACCGAAAATCAAAGTCCATGGCAAAGCGCAGACGGCCTCCGACGCCGAACTCAAAGCCAACCCACGTTCCCGTAGCGCCGTCATGCGCGTCGCGGAGAAGCTGCGGTGAGCAAGCTTTTCGCCAAGCCACTGCCCGGCGGCAGCTTTCTGATGCTGCTGCTGTTTATCGGCGTGCTCGTCTCGGCCATCGCCGTGTCGTACAGCGCGCACTGGAACCGGCAGTTGCTCAACACCCTTTATAACGAACTCAGCGTGCGCGACAAGGCGCAGGCCGAGTGGGGTCGTCTGATTCTCGAGCAGAGCACCTGGACCGCGCACAGCCGCATCGAAGTGCTGGCCACCGAACAACTGAAAATGCACATTCCGGGCGCGGCTGACGTGAAGATGGTGGCGCCATGATGAAACTCGAAGGCGCACTGTTCCCATGGCGCTTCCGCCTGATGGTGGCGCTGCTCGGCGTGATGGTCGCGGCGATCTGCTGGCGCATCATCGACTTGCAAGTGGTTGACCGTGACTTCCTCAAAGGTCAGGGCGATGCGCGCAGCCTGCGTCATATTCCGATTCCGGCTCACCGTGGTCTGATCACCGACCGTAACGGCGAGCCTTTGGCCGTAAGTACCCCAGTGACCACGCTGTGGGCCAACGCCAAGGAAATGCAAACGGCCAAAGAGAAGTGGCCGGCACTTGCTGCCGCGCTGGGTCAGGATCCGAAAGCTCTGACCGAACGCCTCGAAGCCCAGGCCAACAAAGAGTTCATTTATCTGGTGCGCGGGCTGACCCCCGAGCAAGGCCAGGCTGTGCTCGATCTGAAAGTCCCTGGCGTCTACGGCATCGAAGAATTCCGCCGGTTCTACCCGGCCGGTGAAGTCACCGCGCACATGGTCGGTTTTACCGACATCGATGACCACGGTCGTGAAGGTGTCGAGCTGGCTTATGACGAATGGCTCGCCGGGGTGCCGGGCAAACGACAAGTCATCAAGGATCGGCGCGGTCGGCTGATCAAGGATGTTCAGGTCACCAAAAACGCCAAGGCCGGCAAGCCCTTGGCGTTGTCCATTGACCTGCGTCTGCAATATCTGGCCAACCGCGAACTGCGCAACGCGATCATTGAGAACGGCGCGAAGGCCGGCAGCCTGGTGATCATGGACGTCAAGACCGGCGAGATTCTCGCCATGGTCAACCAGCCGACCTACAACCCGAACAACCGTCGCAATCTGCAACCGGCAATGATGCGTAACCGCGCGATGATCGACGTGTTCGAACCGGGTTCGACCATGAAAGCCATCTCGATGGCGGCTGCAATCGAAACCGGCCGCTGGAAACCGAGCGACACCGTCGAGGTGTATCCGGGTTCCCTGCAGATCGGCAAATACACGATCAAGGACGTTTCCAAGAGCGAAGGTCCGGTGCTCGACTTGACCGGCATCCTGATCAATTCCAGTAACGTCGGCATGAGTAAGGTCGCGTTCGATATCGGCGGCGAAACGATTTTCCGCCTCGCGCAGAAAGTCGGCCTCGGCCAGGACACCGGCCTTGGCTTCCCGGGCGAACGTGTCGGCAACCTGCCGAACTACCGCGATTGGCGCAAGGCTGAAACCGCGACCCTGTCCTACGGCTACGGTATTTCCGTGACCGCGATTCAGCTGGTGCACGCGTTCTCGGCGCTGGCCAACAACGGTCGTCTCGCGCCGTTGACCCTGATCAAAACCGACAAGCCGCCGCAGACCACGCAAGTGCTGCCGGAAGCCGTGGCGAAAACCTTGCAAGGCATGCTCACCCAGGTGATCGAAGCGCCGCGCGGCGTGTTCCGTGCGCAGGTGCCGGCGTATCACGTGGCGGGTAAGTCGGGTACTGCGCGTAAGACCTCGGTGGGTACCAAGGGCTACGCGGAAAACTCTTATCGCTCGCTGTTTGCCGGTTTCGGCCCGATGAGCGATCCGCGTTACGCCATCGTTGTCGTGATCGATGAGCCAAGCAAGGCCGGTTACTTCGGTGGTCTGGTTTCCGCGCCGGTGTTCAGCCGTGTGATGTCCGGCACCCTGCGTCTGATGAACGTAACGCCGGACAACTTGCCGACGACACAGCAGGCCAACGCCACCCCGGTCATACCGCTGAAAGCCAATGGAGGGCGCGGCTGATGTCATTAAGTCTGAACAAGATATTCCCCCACGCCGGCCACGATCTGTTGATCCGTGAATTGGCGCTGGACAGCCGCAACGTACGCGCGGGCGATTTGTTCCTCGCCGTGCCCGGCGGCAAATTCGATGGCCGTGCACACATTGCCGATGCTCTGGCGCGCGGCGCTGCCGCTGTGGCCTATGAAGTGGAAGGCGCCACCGTGCTGCCGATCACTGACGTGCCGCTGATTCCGGTCAAAGGCCTGGCAGCGCAACTGTCGGACATCGCCGGGCGTTTTTACGGTGAGCCAAGCCATCACCTGAACCTGATAGGCGTGACCGGCACCAACGGCAAGACCAGCGTGACCCAGTTGGTCGCGCAGGCGCTGGATCTGCTCGGCCAGCATTGCGGCATCGTCGGGACCTTGGGTTCCGGCTTCTATGGCGCACTGCAAAGCGGTCTGCACACCACGCCGAATCCGATCGCCGTGCAAGCGACCCTGGGCGACCTGAAAAAGGCCGGCGCCAAAGCCGTGGCCATGGAAGTGTCGTCCCACGGTCTGGATCAGGGTCGCGTGACGGCGCTGGCGTTCGACGTCGCGGTGATGACCAACCTGTCCCGCGATCATCTGGACTATCACGGCACCATGGAGGCGTACGCCGAGGCCAAGGCCAAGCTGTTCGCCTGGAATGATCTGAAGTGCCGCGTGGTCAACCTCGACGACGATTTCGGCCGGCAGTTGGCCGCGGAAAAACGTGAATCGCGCTTGATCACCTACAGCCTGCTCGACAGCAGCGCTTACCTGTTCTGCCGCGAAGCACAGTTCGACGACCACGGCGTGCGCGCCACGCTGGTTACGCCGCAGGGCGAACATCATCTGCGCAGCACCTTGCTCGGTCGTTTCAACCTGAGCAACGTACTGGCAGCCGTCGGTGCCTTGCTCGGTCTGGATTACGCGCTCGACGAAATTCTCAAAGTACTGCCGAAACTCGAAGGCCCGGCCGGGCGCATGCAGCGTCTTGGTGGTGGCACTCAGCCGTTGGTGGTGGTCGATTACGCGCACACCCCAGACGCGCTGGAAAAAGTCCTGACCGCGCTGCGCCCGCACGTTAAAGGTCAGCTGCTGTGCCTGTTCGGCTGCGGCGGTGACCGTGATCGCGGCAAGCGTCCGTTGATGGCCGAAGTGGTCGAGCGTCTGGCCGATCAGGTGCTGGTCACCGACGACAACCCGCGCACCGAAGATCCTGCAGTGATTTTCGACGACATCCGCGCCGGCTTCACGGCTGTGGATAAAGTCACCTTCGTCGCCGGCCGGGGCCAGGCGATTGCGCAACTGATTGCCGGCGCCTCGGCTGATGACGTGATTGTTCTGGCCGGTAAAGGTCACGAGGACTACCAGGAAATCAACGGCGAGCGCCATGCCTTCTCCGATCTGGTCGAGGCTGATCACGCCCTGACCGCTTGGGAGCTGGCCCATGCTTAAGGCCCTGAAACTCAGCGCACTGACCAACGCGCTCGACGCACGTTTGATCGCCGCCGATGCCAGTTTCGACGGCGTCAGCATCGACAGCCGTGCGATCCAGCCGGGTCAACTGTTTATAGCGTTGACCGGCCCGCGTTTCGACGGTCATGACTACTTGAACGATGTCGCCGCCAAAGGCGCCGTCGCTGCGCTGGTCGAACGTGAAGTTGCCGACAGCACGCTGCCGCAACTGCTGGTCAAGGACACCCGACAGGCCCTCGGCCAGTTGGGCGCGCTGAACCGTGCCGCGTTCACTCAGCCAGTTGCTGCGATCACCGGCTCCAGCGGCAAGACCACGGTCAAGGAAATGCTCGCGAGCATCCTGCGCACGCGTGGTCCGGTGCTGGCGACCCGTGGCAATCTGAACAACGATCTCGGCGCGCCGCTGACCCTGCTCGAATTGGCCCCGGAACACACTTCGGCGGTGATCGAACTGGGCGCCTCGCGTCTGGGTGAGATCGCTTACACCGTTGGCCTGACCAAGCCGCACGTGGCGATCCTGAACAATGCCGGCACCGCGCACGTCGGTGAGTTTGGCGGCCCGGAAAAAATCGTCGAAGCCAAAGGCGAAATCATCGACGGTCTGGCAGCTGACGGCATCGCTGTGCTCAACCTTGATGACAAAGCCTTCGGTATCTGGAAGGCCCGTGCAGGCGCGCGCAAAGTGCTGACTTTCGCCCTGAGCAACACTCAGGCGGATTTCTATGCCAGTGACTTGAGCACCGATGCTCGTGGTTGCCCGGCTTTCAATCTGCACACACCTGAAGGTGTCGAGCACGTTCAACTGAACCTGCTCGGCACCCATAACGTCGCCAATTCCATGGCTGCCGCCGCTGCCGCGCACGCCTTGGGCGTGTCGCTGTTCGGCATCGCCACCGGGCTTGGCGCCGTGCAACCGGTCAAGGGTCGCACCGTCGCGCAACTGGCGAAGAACGGTATGCGCGTGATTGATGACACTTACAACGCAAACCCCACCTCGATGTGCGCGGCCGTTGATATACTCGCCGGCTTTTCCGGCCGCACCGTCCTGGTGCTCGGAGATATCGGCGAGTTGGGCGATTGGGCGGAGCAGGGGCACCGCGACGTGGGCGAGTACGCCCGGGGCAAGGTTTCCGCGCTTTATGCCGTTGGGCCAAACATGGTTCACGCCGTAAACGCTTTCGGTGAACAGGCGTATCACTTCGGCAGCCAAGCCGAACTGATTCAGGCCCTCGACGCCGAGCAGGACACAAACACCACCATTTTGATCAAGGGTTCGCGCAGTGCGGCGATGGAAAACATCGTTGCGGCTCTGTGCGGGTCCAGTCTGGAGAAACATTAATGCTGCTGCTGCTAGCGGAGTATCTGCAACAGTTCTACAAAGGCTTCGCGGTCTTTCAGTACCTGACCCTGCGCGGGATTCTCGGTGTACTGACCGCGCTGGTTTTGTCGCTGTGCTATGGCCCGTGGATGATCCGCACCCTGCAGAACCGTCAGATCGGTCAATCCGTGCGTAACGACGGCCCGCAATCGCACCTGTCCAAGTCGGGTACACCGACCATGGGCGGCGCACTGATTCTGTCTTCGATTGGTGTCAGCACACTGCTCTGGGCTGACCTGAGCAACCGTTACGTCTGGACTGTTTTGCTGGTGACTCTGCTGTTCGGCGCCATCGGTTGGGTCGACGATTACCGCAAGGTCATCGAGAAGAACTCCCGTGGCTTGCCGAGCCGCTGGAAGTATTTCTGGCAGTCGGTGTTCGGCCTCGGCGCGGCGATCTTCCTTTATATGACCGCCTCCACCCCGGTGGAAACCACGCTGATCCTGCCGATGCTCAAGGACTACAGCATTCCGCTGGGCCTTGGTTTCATCGTGCTGACTTATTTCGTGATCGTTGGCTCGAGCAACGCGGTCAACCTGACTGACGGCCTCGACGGCCTGGCGATCATGCCGACCGTGATGGTCGGTGGTGGCCTCGGCATCTTCTGCTACCTGTCGGGTAACGTGAAATTCGCTGAATACCTGTTGATCCCTTACGTGCCGGGCGCGGGTGAACTGATCGTGTTCTGCGGTGCGCTGATCGGTGCCGGCCTTGGCTTCCTCTGGTTCAACACCTATCCGGCGCAAGTGTTCATGGGCGACGTCGGTGCCCTGGCACTCGGCGCGGCACTGGGCACCATCGCGGTGATCGTCCGTCAGGAAATCGTCCTGTTCATCATGGGCGGTGTGTTCGTGATGGAAACCCTGTCAGTCGTCATTCAGGTTGCGTCCTTTAAGCTGACCGGTCGCCGTGTGTTCCGCATGGCACCGATACACCACCATTTTGAACTCAAGGGCTGGCCCGAGCCGCGCGTGATCGTCCGTTTCTGGATCATCACCGTGATTCTCGTGCTGATCGGCCTTGCCACCCTGAAGCTGAGGTAGAACGAGTGTCTCTGATCGCTTCTGACCACTTCCGCATCGTTGTCGGCCTCGGCAAGAGCGGCATGTCCCTGGTTCGCTTCCTGGCGAACCGGGGCACGTCGTTTGCCGTGGCGGACACGCGGGAAAATCCACCGGAACTGGCCACGCTCAAGCGTGACTATCCGCACGTGGAAGTGCGTTGTGGCGAGCTGGACGTCGAATTCCTCTGCCGTGCCGACGAGCTCTACGTGAGCCCCGGCCTGGCGCTGGCGACCCCGGCCCTGCAAGCCGCTGCGGCCCGTGGCGTGAAACTGTCCGGCGACATCGAGCTGTTCGCGCGTAACGCGCAGGCGCCGATCGTGGCCATCAGCGGTTCCAACGCGAAAAGCACCGTCACCACCCTGGTCGGCGAAATGGCGGCTGCGGCCGGCAAACGTGTCGCTGTCGGCGGCAACCTCGGCACCCCGGCGCTGGATCTGCTCAGCGACGACGTCGAGCTGTACGTGATGGAACTGTCGAGCTTCCAGCTGGAAACCACCGACCAGCTCAACGCCGAAGTGGCCACCGTGCTGAATATCAGCGAAGACCACATGGATCGCTATAGCGGCCTGCCGGCTTACCACCTGGCCAAGCACCGGATCTTCCGTGGCGCCAAGCAGTTCGTGGTCAACCGTCAGGATGCACTGAGCCGTCCGCTGATGGGCGAAGGCCAGCCATGCTGGACGTTCGGCCTGACCAAACCTGATTTCAAAGCCTTCGGTATCCGCGAAGAAGACGGCGAGAAGTATCTGGCCTTCGAATTCCAGAACCTGATGCCAGTGCGCGAATTGAAGATTCGTGGCGCGCACAACCAGTCCAATGCCCTCGCGGCGCTGGCGCTCGGTCATGCCGTCGGCCTGCCGTTCGATGCGATGCTCGCGGCGCTGCGCAATTTCGCCGGTCTCGAACACCGCTGCCAGTGGGTACGTGATCTCGACGGCGTGGCGTATTACAACGATTCGAAAGCGACCAACGTCGGCGCTGCACTGGCCGCCATCGAAGGCTTGGGCGCAGACATCGACGGCAAGGTCGTCCTTATCGCCGGCGGCGATGGCAAGGGTGCCGAATTCAACGATCTGCGTGATCCGGTCGCGGCCAACTGCCGCGCCGTGATCCTGATGGGCCGCGACTCCGACAAGATCGGTGAAGCCATCGGTGATGCCGTGCCACTGATTCGCGCGACCTCGCTGGTCGACGCCGTTGCGCAATGCCGCGCCGCTGCCCAACCGGGTGATGTGGTGCTGCTGTCGCCGGCCTGCGCCAGTTTCGACATGTTCAAGAATTACGAAGACCGTGGTCACCAGTTCGTCCGCGCTGTGGAGGAATTGGCATGAGCCTGCGCAATATCATCAAACCGTATCCGTCGCCGATCATCACCGGGCGCGGTATCGACCTCGATTTCCCGATGCTCGCCGGTTGCCTGGCGCTGCTCGGTCTCGGTTTGATAATGATCGCCTCGGCGTCCACCGAAGTGGCGGCCGCACAGTCCGGCAGCCCACTGTATTACATGATTCGCCACCTTATTTATGTGGTGCTGGGCCTGGGCGCGTGCATCGTCACCATGATGATTCCGATCGCCACCTGGCAACGTCTCGGCTGGTTGATGCTGATCGGTGCGTTCGGTTTGCTGGTGATGGTGATCATTCCCGGCATCGGTCGCGAAGTGAACGGTTCGATGCGCTGGATCGGTTTCAGCTTCTTCAACGTGCAGCCGTCGGAAATCGCCAAAGTATTCGTGGTGATCTACCTCGCCGGTTATCTGGTGCGGCGTCAGAAGGAAGTGCGCGAGAGCTGGATGGGCTTCTTCAAGCCGTTCATCGTGCTGCTGCCGATGGCCGGCCTGTTGCTGATGGAGCCGGACTTCGGTGCCACCGTAGTAATGATGGGCGCTGCGGCGGCCATGCTGTTCCTCGGCGGGGTCGGGCTGTTCCGCTTCTCGCTGATGGTGGTGTTGGCGGTCGGAGCGGTGGTCTTGCTGATTCAAATGCAGCCTTACCGAATGGCGCGTCTGACCAACTTCGCTGACCCGTGGGCCGACCAGTTCGGCGCCGGCTATCAGTTGTCGCAAGCCTTGATCGCGTTCGGTCGTGGCGAATGGCTCGGCGTCGGTCTGGGTAACAGCGTGCAGAAGCAGTTCTACCTGCCGGAAGCGCACACCGACTTCGTGTTCTCGGTTCTGGCTGAAGAATTGGGCGCCGTCGGTTCGCTGTGCACCGTCGCCCTGTTCGTGTTCGTGTGTATTCGTGGCATGTACATCGGTCTGTGGGCGGAAAAAGCCAAACAGTTCTTCGCCGCTTACGTGGCGTACGGCCTGTCGTTCCTGTGGATTGGTCAGTTCCTGATCAACATCGGCGTGAACGTCGGCCTGCTGCCAACCAAAGGTCTGACCTTGCCGTTCCTCAGTTATGGCGGCAGCTCGTTGGTGATCTGCTGTGCCTGCCTTGGCTTGCTGCTGCGGATCGAGTGGGAGAGTCGAACCCATTTGGGCAGCGAAGAGATGGAATTCCATGAGAGCGACTTCGCCGAGGAGCCGAATCATGGGCGCTAACGTATTGATCATGGCCGGCGGAACCGGCGGCCACGTGTTCCCGGCGCTGGCCTGTGCTCGCGAGTTTCAGGCGCGCGGCTACACCGTGCACTGGCTCGGCACACCACGCGGGATCGAGAATGAACTGGTCCCGGCCGCAGGGCTGGAACTGCACCGGATCAACGCCACCGGCCTGCGCGGCAAGGGCAAGCTGTCGCTGCTCAAGGCGCCGTTCATGCTGCTCAAGTCGGTATGGCAGGCGCGGGCAATCATTCGTCGCTTGAAGCCAGTGTGTGTGGTCGGCTTCGGTGGTTATGTGACTGGCCCCGGTGGTCTTGCCGCGAAACTGGCCGGTGTGCCGGTGATCGTTCACGAGCAGAACGCAGTGGCCGGCACCGCCAATCGGTTGCTGGTGCCGTTCGCCGCCCGGGTGTGTGAAGCGTTCCCCGACACCTTTACTCTGTCGGACACCCGCCGTACCACCGGAAACCCGGTGCGCAGCGAGCTGTTCCTCGACACATCGCGACCTGCTCTGGCCGGTCGCAAAGCGCGTTTGCTGATCCTCGGCGGAAGCCTGGGCGCAGAACCGTTGAACAAATTGCTGCCTGAAGCCCTGGCCCAAGTCGCTGCCGATTTGCGCCCGGAAGTGTTTCATCAGGCCGGCAAAAATCACGATGAAGTGACTGCAGAGCGCTACCGCGCCGCCGGCGTGGATGCGCAGGTGCAGCCGTTCATCAAAGACATGGCCCAGGCCTATGGCTGGGCTGACCTGGTGGTGTGCCGCGCAGGCGCGTTGACCATCAGTGAGCTGGCTGCCGCCGGTCTGCCCTCGATGCTGGTGCCTTTGCCCCACGCGATCGACGATCACCAGACTCGCAACGCCGATTATTTGGCCCGCGAAGGCGCTGCCTTCCTGATGCCACAAAGAACGACTGGTGCCGCGGACCTTGCCGCGCGCCTGACAGAGGTCTTGATGCAACCGCAACGACTCGAAGATATGGCCCAAGCGGCCCGCCGTCTGGCGAAACCCGATGCCACCCGTAGCGTGGTCGATACCTGTCTGGAGGTGGCTCATGGTTGAGAATCAGAAAGCCATGCCGCAACCGGAAATGCGCCGCATCCGTCGCATCCACTTCGTCGGCATCGGCGGCGTGGGCATGTGCGGTATCGCCGAAGTGTTGTTGAACCTGGGCTATGAAGTCTCCGGTTCCGACCTGAAAGCGTCGCCGGTGACCGAGCGTCTGGAATCGTTCGGCGCGCACATCTTCATTGGTCACCGTGCCGAGAACGCCGCTGCCGCCGACGTGCTGGTGGTGTCGAGCGCTGTGAACACCTCTAACCCGGAAGTGGCGAACGCGCTTGAGCGTCGTATTCCGGTGGTGCCGCGTGCCGAGATGCTCGCCGAACTGATGCGCTATCGCCACGGCATCGCCGTTGCCGGTACGCACGGCAAAACCACCACCACCAGCCTGATCGCTTCGGTGTTCGCCGCCGGTGGTCTGGACCCGACGTTCGTCATCGGTGGTCGTCTGAATGCCGCGGGCACCAATGCCCAGCTCGGCACCAGCCGTTACCTGATCGCCGAAGCCGACGAAAGCGATGCGAGCTTCTTGCACCTGCAACCGCTGGTGGCCGTGGTTACCAACATCGACGCCGACCACATGGCGACCTACGACGGTGACTTCAACAAACTGAAGAAAACCTTCGTCGAGTTCCTGCACAACCTGCCGTTCTACGGTTTGGCAGTGATGTGCCTGGACGATCCGGTGGTGCGTGAAATCCTGCCGCTGGTGAAACGTCCGACCGTGACTTACGGCTTCAGCGAAGACGCTGACGTGCGCGCGATCAATATTCGCCAGCAAGGCATGCAGACGTTCTTCACCGTGCTGCGCCCGGATCGCGAGCCGCTGGACGTGTCGGTGAACATGCCCGGCAACCACAACGTACTCAATTCGCTGGCGACCATTTGCATCGCCACCGACGAAGGCGTCAGCGATGAAGCCATCGTCCAGGGCCTGTCGGGTTTCCAGGGCGTCGGTCGACGCTTCCAGGTCTACGGCGAACTGCCGGTGGACGGCGGCAACGTGATGCTGGTCGATGACTACGGTCACCACCCGACCGAAGTCGCCGCAGTGATCAAAGCCGTGCGCGGTGGCTGGCCGGAGCGCCGTCTGGTGATGGTTTACCAGCCGCACCGTTATAGCCGCACCCGTGACCTGTACGACGACTTCGTCAATGTACTGGCCGACGCCAACGTCCTGCTGCTGATGGAAGTCTATCCGGCCGGCGAAGAGCCGATCCCGGGTGCCGACAGCCGCAAGCTGTGCAACAGCATCCGCCAGCGCGGTCAGCTCGACCCGATCTACATCGAGCGTGGCGTCGATCTGGCGCCGCTGGTCAAGCCGCTGCTGCGTGCCGGCGACATCCTGCTGTGCCAGGGCGCCGGTGATATCGGTGGTCTCGCGCCGAAGCTGTTGAAAAGTGAATTGTTCGCTGGCGCCGTGGCGGCGTCGGTCGAGGGGAAGTTGAAATGACTGCTGCCTACGCCAAGCTGTTTTCCACTATCGCGCCGAAAGACTTCGGCCGTGTCGCCGTGCTCTTCGGCGGCCTGAGTGCCGAGCGTGAGGTGTCGCTGAAATCCGGTAACGCCGTACTCGACGCGCTGCAAAGCGCTGGCGTGGACGCGTTCGGCATCGACGTTGGCGAAGACATTCTGCAACGTCTGCTCAGCGAAAAGATCGACCGCGCGTTCATCATTCTTCACGGCCGTGGTGGTGAAGACGGCTCCATGCAGGGTCTGCTTGAAGTAGCAGGCATTCCGTACACCGGCAGCGGCATCCTGGCTTCGGCACTGGCGATGGACAAACTGCGCACCAAGCAGGTCTGGCACAGCCTCGGGATTCCGACGCCGCGTCACGCCGTGCTGTGCAGCGAAGCCGATTGTATTTCGGCGGCGACGGAACTGGGCTTCCCTTTGATCGTCAAACCGGCGCATGAAGGTTCAAGTATCGGGATGGCCAAAGTGAGTTCTGCGTCCGAGTTGATCGACGCATGGAAAGCGGCCAGTACCTACGATTCGCAAGTCTTGGTTGAGCAATGGATTCAAGGTCCGGAGTTCACCATCGCCACCCTGCGTGACCAGGTGTTGCCTCCGATTGCCCTGGGTACACCGCACACGTTCTACGACTACGACGCCAAGTACATCGCCAACGATACCCAGTACCGCATTCCGTGCGGGCTGGATGCCGCCAAGGAACAGGAACTCATGGATCTCACGGCCAAGGCCTGTGAGGCGCTGGGTATTGCCGGTTGGGGCAGGGCGGACGTGATGCAGGACGCCGACGGGCAGTTCTGGTTCCTGGAAGTGAACACCGCACCGGGTATGACCGATCACAGTCTGGTGCCGATGGCCGCGCGTGCGGCCGGTCTGGATTTCCAGCAACTGGTTCTGGCTATTCTGGCCGCCAGTGTTGAAGACGCTCGAGGTTAAGACGATGCAAGGCGCTCAGCTCCGACATCAGCCTCCCGCACCCGGCCGCAAGCCGGTGCCACGGGGTGCCAGCCGAATGGTGGCGAAAGAGCCGATGTCCGCGCGCCTGCCGAAAGCCAATTTCGGCTTTCTGAAAAGTCTGTTCTGGCCAGTGCTGCTGGTGGTGCTGGGCTTTGGTACTTACGAAGGTGCAACGCGTTTGCTGCCGTACGCCGACCGGCCGATCACCAAGATCGCCGTGCAAGGCGACCTGAGCTACATCAGCCAGCAAGCGGTGCAGCAGCGGATCGCCCCGTACGTGGCGTCGAGCTTCTTCACCATCGACCTAGCCGGTATGCGTACCGAGCTTGAGCAGATGCCGTGGATCGCCCACGCCGAAGTACGTCGGGTGTGGCCGGACCAGGTGGTGATCCGCCTCGAAGAGCAACTGCCGGTGGCGCGTTGGGGTGATGAGTCGTTGCTGAACAACCAGGGCCAGGCGTTTACGCCCAAGGAACTGGCGAACTACGAACATCTGCCACAGCTGTTCGGTCCACAACGGGCCCAGCAGCAAGTGATGCAGCAGTATCAGGTGCTGAGCCAGATGCTGCGGCCGTTGGGCTTCTCGATTGCACGCCTGGAACTGCGTGAACGCGGGAGTTGGTTTCTGACCACCGGTGCCGGCAGTTCCGGCCCCGGCATCGAGTTGCTGCTGGGACGCGGCAACTTGGTGGAAAAGATGCGCCGCTTTATCGCCATCTATGACAAGACGCTTAAAGACCAGATTACGAACATTGCGCGCATCGATCTGCGCTACGCCAACGGCCTCGCTGTTGGCTGGCGGGAACCAGTAGCGCCGACGACAGCCCAACCCGCTGTCGCGAAGAATTAAGAAGAGGCAGGACCCATGGCAAACGTGCAAAGCGGCAAAATGATCGTCGGTCTCGATATCGGCACCTCCAAGGTGGTGGCGCTGGTCGGCGAGGTTTCCGACGACGGCTCGCTGGAAATCGTCGGGATCGGTACCCATCCGTCCCGTGGCCTGAAGAAGGGCGTGGTGGTCAACATCGAGTCCACCGTGCAATCGATCCAGCGCGCGATCGAAGAAGCCCAACTGATGGCGGGCTGCCGCATTCACTCGGCGTTCGTCGGTGTGGCGGGCAATCACATCCGCAGCCTGAACTCCCACGGCATCGTCGCGATCCGCGATCGTGAAGTCAGCTCGGCCGACCTTGAGCGCGTGCTTGACGCCGCTCAGGCCGTGGCGATTCCGGCTGACCAGCGCGTGCTGCACACCCTGCCGCAGGATTACGTGATCGATAACCAGGAAGGCGTTCGTGAGCCTCTGGGCATGTCCGGCGTACGTCTGGAAGCCAAGGTTCACGTAGTCACCTGCGCCGTCAACGCCGCACAGAACATTGAAAAATGCGTGCGTCGCTGCGGTCTGGAAATCGACGACATCATTCTCGAGCAACTGGCCTCGGCCTACTCGGTACTGACCGACGACGAGAAAGAACTGGGCGTGTGCCTGGTCGACATCGGCGGCGGTACCACCGACATCGCGATCTTCACCGAAGGCGCGATTCGCCACACGGCGGTGATCCCGATTGCCGGTGATCAGGTGACCAACGACATCGCCATGGCGTTGCGCACCCCGACCCAGTACGCCGAAGAAATCAAGATCCGCTACGCCTGCGCCCTGGCCAAACTGGCCGGTGCCGGTGAAACCATCAAGGTGCCGAGCGTTGGCGACCGTCCACCGCGCGAACTGTCGCGTCAGGCCCTGGCCGAAGTGGTCGAGCCGCGTTACGACGAACTGTTCACGCTGATTCAGGCCGAGCTGCGTCGCAGCGGCTACGAAGACCTGATCCCGGCCGGCATCGTGCTGACCGGTGGCACTTCGAAAATGGAAGGCGCCACTGAACTGGCCGAAGAAATCTTCCACATGCCGGTGCGCCTTGGTGTGCCGCATGGCGTGAAGGGCCTGGATGACGTAGTGCGCAACCCGATTTATTCCACTGGCGTTGGTTTGTTGATGTACGGCCTGCAAAAGCAGTCCGACGGGGTTTCGTTCTCCGGCATCGGCAGCCGCGACAGCTACAGCAACGAAGAGCCACAGGCGCCGTTGCTGGACCGATTGAAGAAGTGGGTTCAAGGCAACTTCTAAAGCTTTACCGCAACACCGCAACAAACAGCAGTAGGCGAAAAAACTAGAGAATGTAAGGAGAGGGAAAATGTTCGAACTCGTAGACAACATCCCCGCAAGCCCGGTAATCAAAGTTATCGGTGTTGGCGGTGGCGGCGGCAACGCAGTCAATCACATGGTCAAGAGCAACATCGAAGGCGTTGAATTCATCTGCGCCAACACTGATGCTCAAGCGCTGAAAAACATCGGCGCGCGTACCATTCTGCAACTGGGTACCGGCGTGACCAAAGGTCTGGGCGCTGGCGCCAACCCTGAAGTAGGTCGTCAGGCCGCTCTCGAAGACCGTGAGCGCATTGCCGAAGTCCTGCAGGGCACCAACATGGTGTTCATCACCACTGGCATGGGCGGCGGTACCGGTACCGGTGCTGCGCCGATCATCGCCGAAGTGGCCAAGGAAATGGGCATTCTGACCGTTGCTGTCGTAACGCGTCCGTTCCCGTTCGAAGGCCGCAAGCGTATGCAGATCGCCGATGAAGGCATCCGCATGCTCTCGGAAAGCGTCGACTCGTTGATCACCATTCCCAACGAGAAGCTGCTGACCATCCTCGGTAAAGACGCCAGCCTGCTGTCGGCTTTCGCCAAGGCTGACGATGTACTGGCCGGTGCCGTTCGCGGTATCTCCGACATCATCAAGCGTCCGGGCATGATCAACGTCGACTTCGCCGACGTACGTACCGTGATGAGCGAAATGGGCATGGCGATGATGGGCACTGGCTGCGCCAGCGGTCCGAACCGTGCACGTGAAGCCACCGAAGCGGCGATCCGCAACCCGCTGCTGGAAGACGTGAACCTGCAAGGCGCACGCGGCATCCTGGTGAACATCACCGCCGGTCCTGACCTGTCCCTGGGTGAGTACTCCGACGTGGGTAGCATCATCGAAGCCTTCGCTTCCGAACACGCGATGGTCAAGGTCGGTACCGTTATCGATCCTGACATGCGCGACGAACTGCACGTGACCGTGGTTGCCACGGGTCTGGGCGCGAAAATCGAGAAGCCTGTGAAGGTCATCGACAACACCGTTCATACCTCCATGGCTTCTGCCCAGGTACAACAACCGGCTCCGGCCCGTCAGGAAGCGCCTGCGGTCAACTACCGTGATCTGGACCGTCCGACCGTCATGCGCAACCAGGCTCAGGCCGGTGCTGCGGCTGCCGCGAAGATGAATCCGCAAGATGATCTGGACTACCTGGACATCCCGGCTTTCCTGCGTCGTCAGGCCGATTGATGGAATGTATCAGGGCTATGAAGGTGATTGGTGTTCAGCAAAGGCATGGTCTGCTATCATCGCCAGCCTTTGTTGATACCAGTTCGCAATTTGCGCTGAAGCGGCCCAAGCCATGATTAAACAACGCACACTGAAAAATATTATCCGTGCCACAGGTGTAGGCCTGCACTCCGGTGAGAAGGTCTATCTGACCCTCAAGCCTGCGCCTGTCGACACTGGCATTGTGTTTTGTCGCGCTGACCTCGACCCTGTGGTGCAGATTCCTGCCCGCGCGGAAAACGTCGGTGAAACCACTATGTCGACGACGCTGATTAACGGCGACGTCAAAGTGGACACGGTAGAGCACTTGCTCTCGGCCATGGCTGGCCTGGGCATCGATAACGCCTACGTCGAGCTCTCCGCGTCCGAAGTCCCGATCATGGATGGCAGCGCTGGACCCTTCGTATTCCTGATTCAATCGGCAGGCCTGGAAGAACAGGACGCCGCCAAGAAATTCATCCGCATCCTGCGTGAAGTGACAGTGGAAGACGGCGACAAACGCGCCACTTTCGTCCCTTTCGAAGGGTTCAAGGTGAGCTTCGAGATCGATTTCGATCACCCGGTATTCCGGGACCGCACCCAAAGTGCAAGCGTGGATTTTTCCAGCACTTCGTTCGTAAAAGAAGTCAGCCGCGCCCGTACCTTTGGTTTCATGAGTGATATCGAGTACCTGCGCAAGCACAACCTCGCACTCGGCGGCAGCGTTGAAAACGCAATCGTGGTCGATGCCGATGGCGTGTTGAACGAAGACGGCCTTCGCTATGAAGACGAATTCGTGAAGCACAAGATCCTCGACGCGATTGGCGACCTGTACCTGCTGGGTAACAGCCTGATTGGTGAGTTCAAAGGCTTCAAGTCCGGTCATGCACTGAACAACCAGCTGCTGCGCAAGTTGATTGAGCAGACAGACGCTTGGGAAGTGGTGACGTTCGAAGACGCCAGCACCGCACCAATCTCTTACATGCGCCCGGTTGCGGCGGTGTAAGTAAAAAACCTCTCTAGTTTTTTGAAGGCCATCCTCGGATGGCCTTTTTTTATGCCTGCAATTGCTCTAGTGCCTGATCTGGCCTCTTCGCGAGCAGGCTCGCTCCCACAGGGGAATGCATTTCAAATGTGGGAGCGAGCCTGCTCGCGAAGGCGTCGGTGCGATCGCCTCAGAACGTTCAGGCAGCCACCACCACCCGATTGCGCCCACTTTCCTTGGCCTGATACAGCGCCTTGTCCGCCGCAAACAACAACTGCTCCAGCGTCATCTCACTCGCCGCCGTCCAGCTCGCAATGCCGATACTCACGGTCATCGGCCGCTCGGCCCCGTCGACCAACGGCAACTGCTCCACCGCCTGACGAATATGCTCGGCTATCTGCTGTGCGCCATGGCCGTCGGTCTCGGCGAGAATCACCGAAAACTCTTCACCTCCGTAGCGCGCCACCAGATCCGTCGGTCGCCGCACATTTTCCGTGATGACCCTGGCCAGCGTCTTCAGCGCCTGATCTCCAGCCTGATGTCCATGCCGGTCATTGAAGGCCTTGAAGTGATCGGCATCGATCATCATCACCGACATCGCTTTGCCCGAGCGCTGGGCGCGGAACCACTCATGACGCAGTGCCTGATCGAGCATCCGCCGATTGGCCACTCCCGTCAGTGCATCGGTAGCGGCCAGTTGCGCCAGCTCGCGCTCGGCCCGTTGACGCAAGCGCAACTCGCGAGCCAGCAGCCAGGTCAGCCACAGCAACCCCACGCACAACACCCCAGTGGCGCCGCTGATCAACAGGGCGGTACGACGCCATGTGCCGAACACCTCGTCGCTGGACAGCGCGACCATCACCGTCAGTGGCAGATTGCCGACCCGCGAATAGGTATAGAGGCGTTGTTGATGGTCCATGCTCGAGGTGCTGGTAAAACTGCCATTGCCATCCTTGTCACCCAGAATACGCACGACATTCGGTCGGTTGCCGTAGCTCTTGCCGATGGAATCGCTTTGCAGATACGGCTTCTGCGCCAGCAGGACGCCGTCGTTGTTGATGATGTTCAGCGTGCTGTCTTTGCCAATGTCGAGGCTGTTGAACAACTGATCGAAGTAATCGAGTTTCATCGACGCCACGGCTACCCCGGCGAACTCACCGGTTTGCGAGGAAATCCGTCGACTGAAGCTGATGCGCCACTGATTGGCCTCGTCGCAGTCGCAACGGGTCTTGAACGGGCGGCTGATAAACATGCCGACATCGCGATTGAATGCGTGGGCGAGGAAATAATCGCGGTCGGCAAAGTTGCCCGGTTTCGGCTCGATCCGCGAGGAGTCGGCAATCACATCTCCGTGTTTGTCGAGGAGCAGTATGTCGCCCTTGAAGCGCGCGGTGGTCGAGCGGTCGAACAGCGCCAAATGGCGGATCTGCGGTGAGACATCTTGCAGGTCATCGCGCTGGGCGGCGGCGATCAGGCCTTGCAGGGTCAAGTCGTACAACTCGACGGTGCGCAGGACATCGGCGTCGATCAGTTGCGCGATGGTGGTGGCACTGCGGGTAGCCGACTCCTGAGCGTTGGCGTGCTCGCGGATCAGCAGGAACGTGACGATGCACAGAATCGCGATCACGGTCAGCGAACTGCCGCAGATCAGCAGCAACTCGGGGCGTCCGGTCTTGCCCGCAACGGGAGGGGTACGGCTCGCGATCATGATGGGTTATCGGTTGGGGGGAGTCTTATAAGCGTAGTTGCACAACACCACCGAAGCGCCTGACGCAAAATACCTGTGGGAGCGAGCTTGCTCGCGAATGCGTTGTGTCAGCCAACATCAATGTTGCTGAAAGATCGCCTTCGTCGGAACGCCGCCCGGAGCAAGCTCGCTCCCACAGGGTTGGTCATTGCTTGAGCTATTGGAGTCAGTCTGCAGTCAGCTTAGCGCTGATCTTAGAAGACGTTGATCGGGTAGTCGATGACAACACGGTATTCATCTGTGTCCGAATCAATCACGCCGTAGCCGTTGCCGCCTCGGTTGGTCGCCCATTGCAGGTGGACTGCCAGATCCTTGGCCTGACCGCTCTGCACTACGTACTTAACGTCGAGATCGCGTTCCCAATGCTTGGCGTTGCGGCCATCGGCGCTGTACCAGTTGGAATAGCCTTTGCTGTCGGGGTCAACCTTGGTCAGGTCGACAGTGCCGCGCGAGTAGGACACCGACGAGGTCAGTCCCGGCATGCCGATACCGGCGAAGTCATAAGCGTATTTGAGCTTCCACGAGCGCTCGTTCGGGCCGTTGAAGTCAGAATACTGCTGTGAGTTATCCAGATAAACGCTGTCGCCCTGGCTGATGTAGTCGAACGGCGTGTTGCCGTTGACCCGCTGATACGCGGCGGTAACGCTGTGATTACCGACGCCAACAGTGAAATGCAGGCTGTAGGTGTTGTTGTCGATGTTGCCCAGTAGCGCATCACCGGTGTCTTGCGTGTGATAGAAGTGCAAGCCTGGGTTGAGGCTGACCAGATCGTTCAACTGCCAGGTGTAGTCGAGGTCGTAGTAATACTGGTTCCAGATGTCCTTCAACTCAGAGGCATAAAGACTGCTGGTCAGGCCTTCGACACCGCTCCACGCCACGCCGGCCCAGTTCAGGTGCTGGCTCTCATCGCCGTCGGCAAGAGTGCCGTAGGAAGTGCCGATGCGCGTGTGCCCACTCTGGTTGTAAGGCTTGGTGAAACTCGCTTGGCCGCCTTCGATCAACCAGCCGTCGAAGCTGTGGTTGGTCAGGCTCACACCACGGAAAGTCTGCGGCAGCATGCGCGTATCACCGCCGGCGATGACCGGGTTGGTGAGGAACAGGTCACCGGCCTTCAACTCGGTATCGAACGCGCGCATTTTCAACGTGCCGCCCGCCGTGGAGAACGCCCCCGGCGCTTTGCCGCCATTCTCTCTGACCGGCAGGATGCTCGAGCCGTCGGTGCCGCCACCGCCATCGAGCTTCAATCCCAGCATGGCGTGGGCATCGATGCCGAAACCGACCGTACCTTCGGTGTAGCCCGACTTGAAGATCCCGAGAAAGCCCTGGCCCCACTCGATGTTGTCGTCCGCTTTCTGCAAGCGGTTGCGATTCATGTAGTAGTTGCGGGCGTTGAGGTTGAGGCTCGAACCCTCGACAAAGCCATCTTTGGCAGGCTCGTCAGCGTGAGCGGCAGGGGCAATCGTTGCGGCAATTGCAATGAACAGCGGGGTGCAGCGAACTGGGTAACGCACGTGCGATGGAGCTCCTTGGGTCAACTGGCCCCTCAATGTCCTGAGGGGCGTGATGTTTCTTGTTGTTACAGACGAACCAAACGGCTTTCAGACCACAACGAAAAAAGGCCGCTGAAAGGCAGCGGCCTAGAATGACGACGGTTGAACGGGAAGAGCCAAACAACCGCGTCGAGGGAAACGTTGGCGCGGTGCGCGACTCAGCTGTCTTTCTCGGACGCTTGAGCCTGGGAAGTGGCAGCCTGCGGGGCTTGCGTGGCGTCTTGTGCCTTGGCCATCACTTCGGCCTGATGCTGATCGAAGGCCTGCGCGCGAGCGATATTTTGCGCTACGAACGACTGCGATTCTTCAGCCATCGCCATCGGCGACAGGATCAATGAGGACAAAACGAAAGCGCTGGCAATACCCATACTGTTGGACATCTTGAAAACCTTCTCGCTTGGCGAGTGCTGTTTGGTGCGGGCAAAGATAAGGTCGCCGAGCGTTGGGAAACAGCGTGATTTTCATAAATGACTGTTGCGCAGGAGGTAAAAGTCGAAGATCGCGGTGCGGCCAAGAGCAACCCCCTCACCTGATCTGGTCAAACGATACTGGACACGGTTATAGGGTTTTACCCTTTTTCATGCCGCCAGGGCCTCCATGTCCACCGGAGTTCGGTAGCCATTGTGACTGTGCAGCCTGATCCGATTGTAATAATGGGTCAGGTAGCGCAATACATCGGTACTGGCCTCATCTTCGTTTCGGTAGCCAGCCTTGGGTATCCATTCAGATTTCAAACTGCCAAAGAAACGCTCCATCGGGGCGTTGTCCCAGCAGTTTCCTCGTCGACTCATGCTTTGTTTTATGCGCATGTCCGCCAGCGTTTCACGAAACACTTTACTGCTGTAATGACAGCCCTGATCCGAATGGAACATTAGGTTTTCAGGGCGTCCTCGCGACTCGAAAGCCATCTTTAACGCTCGACAGGTCAGAGCTGAATCCGGACTTCTGGACATCGCCCAGCCGACGATGCGGCGGGCATGCAGATCAAGTACAGCAGCCAGATAAACCCAGTAAGTACCGGCCCAAATGTAAGTTACGTCGCCACACCACACTCGATTGGGGGCCTCGACATTGAATTTACGCTCCAAATGATTGGGGGCGTATTGCGCCTCCGCACCGCTGGGTTTGTACCGATGCCTGCGCCGTTGCTGGCTCTTCAAACCGAGCTCGCGCATCAGGCTACGAGCCATGTAACGACCTACCGACTCTTTTTCGTTACACAGCGCTTTTGACAGGCTGCGCGCGCCCATTGAGCCGCGACTTTGCTCATGTAATTCGGCAGCCTTGATCTTTAGGCGATCGCGTCCGACATGCACTTTCGCCCGCTGTTTCAGACGCTCGTAATAACTGCTGCGGTTGATACCAAACACGCCACACAACTCGGATCTTGGATATTGCTCGCTTAACTCCTCGACCAGCCTTACCGATCGAGGGAATCCGACATCAAGAGAGCTGTAGCCTTTTTTAAAATTTCCTTCTCGCGCTCAATCCGTCGAATTGTTGCTTCCAGTTCCTGGATGCGTTGTTGGTCAACGGTCATGGCCTTGGACTTCTCAGGCGTCTTGCCGCTGCGCTCCGCACGCAGTTGCTCAACCCAGCGGCGCAGAGCTGTAGGGCCCACGCCCATTGCTTCGCAGGCTTCACTCACCGAATAGTCTTTATCCAAAACCAGGCAAGCCGCATCCCGTTTGAAATCTGTCGAAAAATATCTTCTGGTCAAATCACACCTCTTCGTTGGGCGTAGATTAACGCCCTTTAGGGGTGTCCAGAATCATTAAGCCAGATCAACCCCAGCCCTCTCCCCCAGGGGGGGCGAGGGGGAAGGGAGCCGATCCGGGGCTTTTCAACATCTGAGTTCGGCTGGATATTTCAGGTCGGCGTACTTCGAAAGAGCACCACGGTCAGTCCCCTCTCCCTCGGGGAGAGGGTTAGGGTGAGGGGCTTTCAGACCGGCAAATAAATCCCGAAGGTATTCATCCCCCGATCACTGCGCACGAACACATCGCCGCCATGCATCAACGCAATCGCCTTGACGATCGCCAGCCCCAGCCCATGGTTATTGCCACTGTTGCTACGCGACGCATCGACCCGATAAAAGCGCTCGAACAACCGTGGCAAATGCTCGCTGGCAATCGGCGAACCGGGGTTGGCCACGCCGATACTCACCTGATGCTCTTTAACCTCGATGTGCACCTCGATCACCTGACCCGCGCCGGTGTGCTGCACCGCGTTGCTGAGCAAATTGATCAACGCCCGGCGCAAATGCGCGACCTCGATCTGCACCTGCGCATCGCCGCTGACCTGCACCTCAACCTGCGCGTCTTCGAGAATGAAATCCAGATATTCCAGGGTCGTTGCCACCTCATCGGCCAGCGACGTCGAGGTCAGTTTGGTCGCCTTGTTGCCCTGATCGGCACTGGCCAAAAACAGCATGTCGTTGATGATCGAGCGCAGCCGTTCCAGCTCTTCCAGATTGGATTGCAGCACTTCGAAATAATGTTCGGCAGAACGCCCACGGGTCAGCGCCACCTGAGTCTGACCAATCAGATTGGTCAGCGGCGAACGCAGCTCATGAGCGACGTCGGCGTTGAACGATTCCAGCCGCGAGTAGGCCTGCTCAACCCGTTCCAGCGTCGAGTTGAAGGAGTCGACAAACTGCTCAAGTTCCGGTGGCAGCGGCGACAGACGCAAGCGCCCGGCCCGCAGCGGAGGCGCCAGTCGTTGAGCTTCATGGGACAGTTTGATCAGCGGTTTGAGACCAATCCGCGCGACCCAATAGCCCAGCGCCGAAGCCATCAGCACACCGACAATCGCCAGCCCGATCAAGGCAATCAGCAGGTTGTGCTGCGTCTCATGAAAGGTCTCGGTATCGATGCCGATCATGAACCGTAGCGGCGGACGCTGATCTTTGGCCGGCAACTCGGTCAGCAGCACTTTCAGTGGATAAGGCTGGCCGGGCAACTGCAAGTCATGCATGCCCAACGGGCCTTTGGCAAAAGTACGGATCGCCGCATCGGGCTGACCGTATTCGTAACCCGGATCGCCGCTCACCACCCAGAAACGAATGCGTTTGTCCTCTTCACCCAGCAGCTTCAACTTGGCGTTGATCTTCACCCAATGCTCGGGCGTACCGAAGCGATTGAGCGCTGATTCGAGCACGCTGTAACGCGCATCCAGCTCGGCTTCCGGCAGCAGACCCAAGCCTTTATCGACCTGTTGATACAGCGCGCCGCCGATCAACAGAAACACCAGCAGCGCCACCAGCGTGAACATGCCGCTCAGGCGCAGGGCAATCGAGTTACTGGACACCACGGCTCTCCAGCACATAACCCATGCCACGAATGGTGTGCAGCAGTTTCTCGTCGAACGGCCCGTCGAGCTTGGCGCGCAGGCGTTTGATTGCGACTTCGACAACGTTGGCATCGCTGTCGAAATTGATGTCCCAGACCATCTCGGCGATGGCGGTTTTCGAAAGGATTTCACCTTGCCGGCGGGCGAGGACGCTCAACAGGGAGAACTCTTTGGCGGTCAGATCCAGTCGGGTGCCGGCGCGGGTAGCCTTGCGGCTGATCAAATCTATCCACAGGTCGGCGATGCTCACCTGCACTGGTTCATGCCCACCACTGCGCCGGGTCAGCGCTTGCAGGCGCGCGACCAGCTCAAGGAAGGAAAACGGTTTGCCGAGGTAATCGTCGGCGCCGTCGCGCAAGCCTTTGATGCGGTCTTCGACGCGCTCGCGGGCGGTGAGCATGATCACCGGGGTTTGCTTGCGCGCACGCAACGCGCGCAGCACGCCGAAGCCATCGAGGCCCGGCAACATGACGTCGAGGACGATCACCGCGTAGTCGCTTTCCAGCGCCAGATGCAGACCCTCGACGCCGTCGCGGGCCAGATCCACGGTGTAACCCTGTTCCGTCAGACCGCGGTGCAGATAGTCCGCGGTTTTTTCCTCGTCTTCGATAATCAGAACGCGCATGACCCGCCTCAGTCTGTGGTCGCCAGCGCCGCTACGGGCGCAGGTTTGGGCCTGTGGAACAGCCGCTCAAGCCACAAGTATATGACCGGAGTGGTAAACAACGTCAGCATCTGGCTGACCAGCAAACCGCCGACCACCGCGATCCCCAGCGGCTGACGCAGTTCGGCGCCGGTGCCGTAACCGAGCATCAGCGGCAGGGCGCCGAGCAGGGCGGCGAGGGTGGTCATGATGATCGGCCGGAACCGCGTGATGCATGCTTCGAAAATCGCATCCTGCGGCGACAGGCCTCGGTGGCGCTGCGCTTCGAGGGCGAAGTCGATCATCAGAATGCCGTTCTTCTTGACGATACCGATCAATAGCACCAGCCCGATCAGCGCCATGATCGAAAAGTCCTGGCCGCAGATCCACAGCATGATCACCGCGCCCAAACCTGCCGCCGGCAGCGTCGAAATAATGGTCAGCGGGTGCACGAAGCTTTCATAAAGCACGCCGAGAATGATGTACACCGCCACCAGCGCCGCGAGAATTAGCCATGGCTGACTGGCCAGCGAACTCTGGAACGCCTGCGCCGCACCCTGGAAATTGCCGCTGATCGCGGTGGGCATGCCGATCTCGGCTTTGGCCTGATTGAGCAGAATTACCGCATCACCCAACGCCACACCGGGCGCAAGGTTGAACGACAGGTTGGCCGCCGGGAACATGCCGTCATGGGCGATCGACAACGGACCAATGGTCGGCGCATCGAATTTGGCCAGCGCCGACAGCGGCACCATCTCGCCACTCAGTGGCGAGCGCAGGTAGAAATAATTGAGGCTTTCGGCCTTGCCGCGTTGTTTGGTGTCCAGTTCCAGAATCACGTTGTACTGGTTGACCTGAGTCTGGAATTCATTGATCTGGCGTTGGCCGAAGGCGTCGTACAGCGCCTCGTCGACATCGCTCGCGGTGAGGCCGAAACGTGCGGCGGCGCTGCGGTCGATGCTGATGTGGGTGATGCTGCCGCCCAGTTGCAGGTCGTTAGAAATATCGCGGAACGCCGGGTTGCTACGCAGTTTTTCCGTGAGGCGTTGCGTCCATGTCGCGAGGGTCGCGCCGTCGTTACTCTTGAGCACGTATTGATACTGCGCGCGGCTCGGGCCGGAGCTGAGGTTGATGTCCTGGCCGGCGCGCAGGTAGAGGACGATGCCGGGGACCTTCATCAGTTGCGGACGGATGCGGTCGATGAACTGGCTGGCGCTGACGTCACGGTCGCCGCGTTTCTTCAACGCGATCCAGAAGCGGCCGTTGGCGATGGTCTGGTTGCTGCCGGAGACACCCACCGAGTGGGAAAACGCCTGCACGGCCGGATCCGCGGCGACGATTTCGGCCATCGCCAGGTGTTTTTTCACCATGTCGCCGTAGGAAATATCCGCAGCGGCTTCGGTGGTGCCGAGGACGAAACCGGTGTCCTGAATCGGGAAGAAACCTTTCGGGATAAAGATGTAACCGCCGATGGCCATCGCCAGCGACAAACCGAACACGCCAATCATCAATTTCTGATGGGCGAGGGCGCGACGCAGGCCTCGTTCGTACCAGCCGAGCAGGCGTTCGCTGAAACCCGGTTTGTCGTGGGCGTGGTGCACCGGTTTGCGCATGAACAGCGCGGCCAGCGTCGGCGCCAAAGTCAGCGATACCACCACGGAAATCATGATGGTCGAGGTCGCGGTCAGGGCGAATTCCTTGAACAGCCGCCCGACCACACCGCCCATGAACAGCAGCGGAATAAACGCCGCCACCAACGAGAAACTGATCGAGACCACGGTGAAGCCAATCTCGCCGGCGCCCTTGACCGCCGCTTCGCGCATGTCGTCGCCGGCCTCCAGATGGCGGTGGATGTTTTCCACCACCACAATCGCGTCGTCGACGACGAAGCCAACCGCGACGACGATCGCCACCAGCGTCAGGTTGTTCAGGCTGAAACCGAGGAGGTACATCAAAGCGAAACTGGCGATCAGCGAAACACCCAGTACCGCCGAGACAATCAGGGTTGCCGACAACTGACGCAGGAACAGCGCCATCACCGCGACCACCAGCAGGATCGCGATCAACAGGGTGATTTCGACTTCATGCAGCGAGGCGCGAATGGTCTGGGTGCGGTCGATCAGGGTTTTTACTTGCACCGAGGCCGGCAGCATGGCTTCGAGGCCGGGCAGGGCGGCTTGAATGCGGTCGACGGTTTCGACGATGTTGGCGCCGGGCTGGCGCGAGATCACCAGGTTCACACCGGGTTGATCGCCGGCCCACGCTTGCACGTAGGCATCTTCCGAACCATTGACGACTTTGGCGACATCGCGCAGGTGAACCGGGGCGCCATCCTTGTAGGAAACGATGAGTTGGCTGTAGTCCTCAGGGTGGAACAACTGGTCGTTGGTCGACAACGTCGAGATGCTTGATTCGCCGTAAAGCGCCCCTTTGGCCAGGTTGAGGCTGGTCTGCTGAATCGCCAGTCGGATGTCGGCAAGGGTCAGGCCGATCGCCGCCAGTTTGTCCGCCGAGGCTTGTACGCGAATCGCC
Organism: Pseudomonas sp. 29; assembly: GCF_002754355.1. NCBI lineage: Bacteria > Pseudomonadati > Pseudomonadota > Gammaproteobacteria > Pseudomonadales > Pseudomonadaceae > Pseudomonas > Pseudomonas sp. 29. The sequence goes on along the minus strand of NZ_PEEY01000001.1, from coordinate 1,712,647 downwards.
GGACGTTGCTGACCGGTGATGTTGATTTGGCCTACGCCGTCGATCTGACTGATCTGACGCGAGAGCAGGGTTTCCACCAGGTCGCTGAGTTCGGTGCCGGGCATTTGCGTCGAGCTGACGCTGAGGATCAGCACCGGGCTGTCGGCCGGGTTGACCTTCTTCCAGGTCGGCAGGGTCGGCATGTCCTTGGGCAGTTTGCCGGCGGCAGTGTTGATCGCCGCTTGGACTTCCTGGGCGGCGGTGTCGATGCTTTTATCGAGGGTGAATTGCAGAGTCAAAAGGCTGGAGCCGAGCGCACTGCTGGAGGTCATCTGGGTCATGCCGGGGATGGCGCTGAATTGCACCTCCAGCGGCGTGGCCACGGACGAGGCCATGGTGTCGGGGCTGGCGCCGGGCAACTGTGCGGACACCTGAATCGTAGGAAACTCCGCTTCCGGCAGTGGGGCGATTGGCAAGCGCGGGAAGGCAATCAAACCGACCAGCACCAAAGCGATGGTCAGCAGGATCGTCGCGACCGGGTGATCAATGCACCACGTAGAGACGCCTTTGTGCGCCTTCATGGTTTTGGCTCCGCTTGCACCACCTGCGGCGGCTCGCTCATGACTTGCACGGTCGAACCCGGTTTAAGCCGCGACTGGCCGTCGGTGACCAGCACGTCACCGGCCTTCACGCCTTTGATGATGTCCTGGCCGCTGCCCTGATAAACCATCTGCACCTGCACCGCTTCGACCTTGTCGCCGTTCACCCGGTAAACGAAATGTTGGTCGAGGCCGCGTTGTACGACGGTGGGCGGTACGACCAGGGCATCTTTGTCGAGGGCTGTCTGAATTTTTACCGTGACCAGCAGGCCGGGCCAGAGCTTCTGGCTGGCGTTGTCGAATTCGGCCTTGGCGCGGATGGTGCCGGTATTGGCGTTGATCTGGTTGTCGATCAGGGTCAGGTGTCCTTCGCCGAGCAGGTTGCCGGTTTCGCCATCGGTGTCGGCGCCGATGTAGGCCTTGACCTGCGCGCGTTGCGGGTCGTTGATCAAGCCTTGCAGGGTCGGCAGCATTTGCTGGGGCAGGGAGAATTCGACGGCGATCGGGTCGATCTGGGTGACGGTGAACAGGCCGGCGGTGTCGGTCATGCGCAGGAAATTGCCTTCGTCGACGGTGCGAATACCGACACGGCCGGTGATCGGGGAGCGGATCTGTGTGTAGGAAAGTTGTACTTGCGCAGCATCAATCGAAGCCTGGTTGCCTTGGGCGGTGGCTTTCAGTTGGTTGACCAGGGCTTGTTGTTGGTCGTAGGTCTGTTTCGAGATGCCGTCGTCGACGGTGAGCAGTTTGTAGCGCTTGAGGTTGACCAGGGCGACTTGCAGTTGCGCCTGGCTTTCGCCCAGTTGGGCGCGGGCCTGGTCGAGGCTGGCGCGAATGGAGCGGTCGTCGATGGTGGCCAGCAGGTCGCCTGCTTTGACGAGTTGGCCTTCTTTGACGAGGATTTTGGTGAGGATGCCGTCGATCTGGGGGCGCACTACGACGCTGTGTAATGAGAGTACGGAACCGATGCCGCTGGTGTAGCGGGGGACGTCTTTTTCGCTGACCGCTATAACTCGCACGGGGATGGCGCTGGGGGTGGCGAGTTTGGTTGGGGCGGGTTTCATTGCCCACCATGTACCTGCGGCGGCCAGGACGATCACTAGGGCTAGCAGGGCTGTGTTTTTTTGGATTCGCATGCGGGGTGGGCGCCGGACGGATTTTGGGCAGGGTTAGGGTCTTTATAAACTTGTTTTGGGGTCAGGAGGGTGACGGCTAGCTGTCGGCGCTGTCAGTTTTCTCTGGGTGTATATCCGTTTTTGCGGGTGTGGCTGTTACGGTTCCGCCCTTACGGCGGGTCACTTTTTACAAACGCCTAAAAAGTAACCAAAAACGCTTGCTCCTGCGTGCGGCCCGCTCGCTGGGGCTCGGGGTTCCTTCGCTCCGGGATCGATCCGGGCGCAGCGTCTCCGGTTTGCTTCGCTGCACCTACTCCCGCTGTGTTTGGCTGCGCCAAACGGTCGCTGCGCTCCCACCCCCGGATCAATCCCTCCGCTCAGCCTTCCGACGTCGCCCGTGGATCAAGATCAAGAGCAGGCGAGCTGACACTCGGCCTATTGAGTGGTGAAGAGCGTATGTTCGGCTTTGGATTTGTGGTGGATTCACCCCTCACCCCAGCCCTCTCCCCGAGGAGAGGGAGCCGATTTGTGGGCCTTTCAGAATCTGAGTTCAACGCGGAATTGCACGTCGGCGTGGTTCTACCAAACACCACGGTCAGTCCCCTCTCCCTCCGGGAGAGGGCTAGGGTGAGGGGCTTTTGATCTGTTTCAGAATCTGAGTTCGGCTCGGTATTTCACGTCGGCGTACTTCGCCCAAACACCTCAATCAGTCCCCTCTCCCTAAGGGCGGTCCGACGTTTCGGGAGGGCCAGGGTGAGGGGCTTTTGATCTGTTTCAAAACCTGAGTTCAACACGGTATCGCACGTCGGCGTAGCTCTGCCAAACACCTCGGTCAGTCCCCTCTCCCTCCGGGAGAGGGCTAGGGTGAGGGTTGGTTTTTAGCTGTTTAAATTTGTGTCAAATAACCAGAACCTTCCCACAAGGTTTTCAGGTTGTCCGTCGGACGTACGCTCTCTAGTCTTTGGCTGTCGCCGAAAACTCGGTGATCGGGTGTGAGAACCCGGGCTAAGTATTATTCCAATACCAGTACCGTCATAATCGGCGCCAGCTGATTGCTGCCTGCATTTTTATGGCGGCTATGTACGGGCGGACTTCGGTCCGGCCGGAGGTTTTACTGGTCCTTGCCCGGTTTCTCACCCCGTACGTAGCTGCCACCCAATTCGCCGCGTGAGAAACGGTAATTGTTGGCTCCAATCAGTGAGGACTGAGTAAATGACTAAGCCCGTACCCGATCCACCCATCGATCCCACCACCCCACTCGAAGACGCCATCCGCGCCGACGACCAGATCAAAACCCGCGAAGCCATCAAGCGCGCGCTCGATTTCTACCTTTGCCCCGAACCGGTCAAACCGCGTCAGCCCAGTACGATGTTCCTCATCCACCCGAACATCGACACCGAAAGTCTGCTTGCCCACGCCTGCGAATCGCTGGCTTCAGCCAATGTCATGGCCGGTGATCTGGCCGATCAGCTCAGTCGCCCGCAGCGCAGTACGGCGCTGGCGATCCAGCAGATAGTCATGCTCGCCGAGCTGGCGGTAAACCGGGCGCTGGATCGGGTTGATCCACAAACGTAATCCGTCCGAACAGCGCGTTATCGTTCTTCGCGAGCAGGCTCGCTCCTACAAGGGGACCGCAATCAAAATGTAGGTGTTAGCCTGTTTGCGATGGCGATTGTTCTGTGGCCGCTGTCTATGGAAATATCCTCAAGGTTGATAAGTCCCAAAAAGGGACCTATCGTTCCCTTTTTGGGACTCTTTGGCCTTCACAGTGGAAACTATCTCTCTAAGCGAAGCGCTGTTTACCACCACTCAACAAAAAGTTTTGGGTCTGCTGTTCGGTAAGCCTGACCAGACTTTCTATGCCAATGAGATCGCGCGCTGGGCGTGTGTTGGCAAAGGCAGTCTCATGCGTGAACTCGACCGTCTGCAGCGAGCCGGTGTGTTGCGCATGACAAGGGTGGGCAATCAGAACCATTACCAGGCCAATCCCACCTGTCCCATCTATGCCGAACTACTGGGTATCGCCCGCAAGACGTTTGGTATCGCCGAGCCTCTGCGTCAGGCATTGCAGCCGTTTACCGAGCAGATCACCTGGGCGTTTGTCTATGGCTCCATCGCCAAAGACTCAGCAAACACACTCAGTGACATTGATCTCATGCTGATTGGCGAAGGCCTGCACTACAGTGACGTCATGGAACGGCTCATGCCCATGGAGGAGCAATTGGGTCGTCCCATCAACCCAACGCTTTACACCCCGCAAGACTGGGCGGCGAAACTGGCTGCGCGAAACAGCTTTGTCGTGCGGGTGGTGCAGCAGGAAAAAATCGATCTGTTAGGGGCAAACCCTTTGGAGTCCAAGGATGGGCAGCAACGAGAGTCTGGAGAATCTTCTACGTAGCGGTGGGCTGAAAGCGGAGCCGCCGGATCGCAAGGAGTGCGAGGGCTTGATGCGCTCGGCCGTGGATCGGCTCAAGGATGCGCAAACTTCTACTTTGTCTTTTTCCAGCCGTTTCGACTTGGCTTATAACGCAGCGCACGCGTTGGCGCTGACGGCGCTCCGATTGAGTGGCTATCGATCGGATAAACGCTATCTGGTCTTTCAGTGTCTGGTGCATACGGCGCATATCAGCAAGGTTCAGGTGCGATTGTTCGCGTTGTGTCATGAGCGGCGCAATCTCGCGGAATACGAAGGGTATATGGATGAGGATGACGCGCTTCTGGCGCAGTTGTTGGAAAGCGCCTCGCAATTGTTGAGTAACGTCCAGCAACGAATGAACTGACATCCTGCACGGCTTGCGATCCTGACTAGTCTCTTAAAGATCCGCCTCTATGAGCGGATACAGCTTGTATGGCTCAGGCTGCGCGCGGCGCATATCTCTCTGGGCCGCTCACCCCGGGAGTGTCTTGAAATGCAACTGAAAACCGCTCTGCCGTATGTGCTTCTCTTGCTTCCACTCACAGCATTCGCCGCGCCGGCCAGTCAATCCGGTGAGATCCGCTTCACCGGGCAAATCGTTGATTCGGGTTGTCAGGTCGGGCCGGTCGGGGCGTTTGCTGCTCGTGAGTCTCGCCAGATTGAAATCAAGCCCGGCGTGAAAGTCGATGTCGACACTGAGCGCAACGCCTGTAGCCATCAGTCGCTGCCGATTTCCATGCGCTATGAAGCGCTGAAGACCTCGGCCGACAAAGGCATCGTCACCATCACCTACCTGTAAACCGTTCGGCGTGCGCTGCAAATCTTCAGGTGCCGAGCCATGGCGCACAGGTATACTGCGCGCCTTCGCGGCTCACTGATCGGGCCCGACTTTTTGCTTTCCGGAGCTTTTATGACTTCCCCGACCCTGCCGCCGGTTGACGACGCTGTGAGCGATGTCTCGGCTGAACTGGCCGATACCAGCGAAACCAAAGCCGATATCCCGGCGTTCAAATTTCCGTTCAAACCGGGCGAGCTGGCTTCTGCCAAAGGCTCGAACCAGCCGTGGTACAAGAACGGCGCCAAGAACGGCCACACCAAGACCCCGGGCATGGCGCCGCCGGGCACCCGCCGTTCGATGGGCAAGCGCTGAGTTTTATTCGCGCTATCCCATGAAGATCAATCTCCCGGTGACCGGTCGCAACGTCGATGTGGCGCTGGATGAGGGGCGGCAGAGTCAGCGCAACTCCGAGGACGTGGCGGGGGTGGCCGGTGATTTAAGGTTGCTGGCGCGGGAGTTCTGGGCGCGGCGGCAGATCCGCGATTGAGATTGTCCGGGCCGGCGTCTTCGCGAGCAAGCTCGCTCCCACAGGTTTTTCGGTCGTTCATAAAATTCGTGCACGACACAATCTCTGTGGGAGCGAGCTTGCTCGCGAAGAGGCCCGGATAGGCGCTTAAGAATCTGGATCAAGCCGCGCGCAGCGAGATAAACGCATACGTCTGCGCCGGCTCAGTCACCACCTGTGCCCCGGCCGCTAGCACTTGCCCGGCAACATCATCCCCGGACACATGAAACACCCACTCACTCGGAGTCGTCGTCAGCGGTTGCGCGGTGACCTGATCAATCACCGAAGCAAAAGCACTCATATTCGGCAAGTACGCAGTAAACCCGTCTCCCTTCAGCGCTGTGGTGCGAATCCCGAGCATCGCGCAGATCGCGTCCTTGATGCCGATGTCATCCCGATCGGCCTGGCGCGAGCGCTGAATCAACTCCACCAGTTCCCGATCCACCAACTCACCGCCGGCAATCAACACCGGCCCCTGTTGCCAGGACTCCGGCGGACAATCCTTGGCGGCAGGGTTGAGCGGGATATGCGGATTGATTTCTGCCGGATAAATGCGGCACACCAACGGCCGTCGCTCGTAGATCCGGCACAACTTGTCTTCGTCAAGATTCCGACAGGGGCCGACGTTGTACGCGGCGAAAGTGATCGCCACATGGGCGTCTGCCGCGCCGCTGCGAACGAGCGCTGAGCGCCGTTCGGCATGTTCCCGCTGCTGCGCCGGCAAACCCAGGCCATTACCGAGAAATGCCTCGACCAGCACGATCACCTGACCGCCATCCGCCGCCCACATGCGGGCTTCGGTCAGGGTCAGCGGGACATGGTGATCGGTGCAGCATTTGCCGCAGCCTACGCAGGAAAACGTCGTATTCATTGAGCGATCTGTCTTCAATCAGGGTGTGAAACGGTGGCGGAAAACCACCGCACAGAACTGGATCGAAGCAAGTTATGCGCCATTCACTTGGTTTTAACGGGCGGGCGGATCGAATCCCACTCGGTGACGAAGGCGGTTTTCGACTGTTTGTTGTACAGACACAGTTCGGTGCCTTGCTGACCTTTCATGTGTTTTTGCGGGTATTGGCCTTGCAGCAACACGGCGGTGTAGCCGACGCGGTCATCGAATTGTGCGGGGGTGCCGACCGGTTTGGCGTTTTTCAGGCCGCTGGCTTTGCTGCAACTGGCGAGTACGGTTTTGTCGTAGGCGGCCCAGGCGTCGGGGCTGGAGGCGTGCGCCTGGGAGGCGAGGGCGGTGAGGCAGAGCAGGCTTGCGGTGAAGGTTTTCATGGTGGGCGTCCTTGGTCGTGGGGGGCCAAGGTTGGAGTGCGCCTGAGAAGGGAAGTTGCCTGTGCTGGCCTGCTCGCGAAGACGGTCGATCAGTCCGGCACCAGCTCGCGGCGGACCACATACATCCCGGCACTTTCATACAAGCGCTGCGCCCGCTGGTTGTCCTCCAGCACTTTCAGATCAACAAACCCTTCACGGCGCTGCTGAAACACCTTGAATGCATTGAACAGCAACGCCCGGCCTAATCCTCGGCCCTGCATGCGCGGATGCACCACCAGATTCTTGATATACGAGCTGGTCCAGCATTGCGCCACGCCGACCACGCCTTCGCCATCACGGGCAATCAAACACAGGCTCGGATCGTATTCAGGATCGGTTTCGAACTGCTGCTGCCAAACGTCCAGCGCCGGCACTCGGCCGCCGCCTTCGCGGTAGCCGAGTTGCATCAAGTCATGCACGTCCGCCGCCAGTTCGACGGAGTACGTACACAGTTCAATGCCTTGAGGCCAAAGCGCATCCGGCGCGTCCTTGCCCAGATCGCGCCGCATCAAAAAACAATACCTCTGGGCCAAGACTCAGTGCCCGTGGGCGGCGACGTGTTTGGCCGCTTCGATCAGGCAGTGGGTCAGTTCCGGCGAGGAGAACTTGGTCAGCACACCGTTCGCCCCGGCCAGACGCGCTTTTTCGCTGTTCATCGCGCTGTCGAGCGAGGTGTGCAGCAGCACGTACAAATGGGCGAAGTCCGGAGTCTCGCGCAGGGTACGGGTGAAGGCGTAGCCGTCCATCTCGGACATTTCGATGTCGGAGACGATCAGGTTGATCTGCTGCGCCGTGCCTTGCAGGTCGAGCAGGCAGTCGATGGCTTCCTTGGCGCTGCGTGCTGTGTGGCATTGCAGGCCGAGGTTGCGCAGGGTGTGCACCGATTGCTGCAGCGCCACCTGGCTGTCGTCGACCACCAGGATGCGTGCGTTGCCGAGCACCTCGGCGTCTTCCATGGTCAGGTCGGTCGGGGCCATTTCGATCTGCGCCGGGGCGATGCTGTGGATAACCTTTTCGATATCCAGCACCTGCACCAGCGTGCCGTCCACCGATGTCACGCCGGTGATGTAGGCACGCGAGCCGCCGGAACCGAACGGAGGCGGTTTGATGTCGGTGGTCAGGCAGTGGACGATTTTGCTCACCGCTTGTACATGCAGGCCCTGCTTGGAGCGGCTGACGTCGGTGACGATCAGGCAGCCGCCGTTCGGGTCTTCCAGCGGGCGTTCGCCGATGGCGCGGCTGAGGTCGATCACCGACAGCGAAGCACCGCGCAGGGTGGCGATGCCTTTCACGTGCGGGTGCGACTCCGGCAGCTTGGTCAGCGGCGGGCAGGGGATGATTTCACTGACTTTCAGCAGGTTGATCGCCATCAGCTTGCCGCTGCGCAAGGTAAACAGCAGAAGCGAAAGTGAGTCTGCGCGGGCTTTGGTGGAGGACATATGAACCTTCTGTGGAAAGGTGGTGGGCGAGGGTGCAAATCGCCAAAAACTATTGATGCCGGGTTATCGGCGTTAAAGGGGTGGGCTTTAGGTTAGTTGTCGGGTGGTCGGCTTGAGTTGATCGCTGTTCTCTCTATCACTGCCCCTCACCCCAGCCCTCTCCCAGAGGTAGAGGGGGCCGACCGAGGTGTCTGGCGTTGTACATCGACCTGAATGACCGAGTCGATTATGGATTCGGTAAAGCAGATTCAGGTCTGCGTGTTTCTTAAGCATCCCCGGGTCGGTCCCCTCTCCCTCCGGGAGAGGGCTAGGGTGAGGGTGTGCTTTTAGCTCTTCATGCCTAGTCGTTTGGCCATACGCCCAAGATTCGCCCGATCCAACCCCAACTCCCGCGCCGCACTCGCCCAGTTATCCTGATTACGTTCCAGCGCCGCACTGATCAAGCGCCGCTGATATTGCTCGGTCGCACTGCGCAGATCCCCGCTGATCAGCGGCATCTCAGCCACAACTCCGGCAACCGCTTCAACCGAGTTATCCACAACCTCGCGCGGTAAATCCAGATCCGCCGCGCTCAAACTGAGAATCTTCGGCCGCACCTTGCAGTTGCCCAGCGCCTTCAACGCACTGCGCCCGATCAAGTGTTCCAGCTCTCGCACGTTGCCCGGCCAAGTGTAGGCGAGCAGTGCTTCCTGGGCTTCGCTGTTCAGGCGCAGGCTGTTGAGGCCCATGCGCGAGCGGTTCTGTTCGAGGAAGAAACCACTGAGCAACAACACATCGCGGCCACGATCACGCAGCGCCGGTACGCGCAGCGGGTACACACTCAGGCGATGGTAGAAGTCGGCGCGATAGCGGCCGCTGCGTACTTCTTCGGCCAGGTCACGGTTGGTCGCGGCAATCAGGCGCACATCGACCTGATGCTCCTTGTCCGAGCCCAAACGTTGCAACTGGCCGCTCTGCAAAACGCGGAGCAATTTCGCCTGCACGGTCAGCGACAATTCACCGACTTCATCGAGAAACAACGTACCGCCATTGGCCAGTTCGAACTTGCCGCGTCGGTCGCTGGTGGCGCCGGTGAAGGCGCCGCGCACGTGGCCGAACAGTTCGCTTTCTACCAGCGTGTCGGGCAGGGCGGCGCAGTTGAGGCTGATGATTGGTTTTTCGGCGCGGGGAGAGGCGGCGTGAATCGCTTGGGCGACCAGTTCTTTGCCGACGCCGGTTTCCCCGGTGATCAACACCGTCAGATCGCTGCCGCCGACCAGATTGATCTCTTCCACTAACTTCTTCAGCGCCTTGCTCTGGCCGATCATTTCGCGGTTCTGCTGGCCGCTGGCCTGACGATAAACCTCGGCGCGCTGGTGCTCGTCTTCTGCGCGATTGGCCAGACGTTCTATACGTTCGGCGGCGTTGACCGTGGCCGAGGCGAGGCTGGCGAAGGCTTGCAGGGCGTCGAGTTCGATCGGTTCGAAACGCTCGGGGTCGAGAGCGTCGAGGGTGATCAGGCCCCAGAGTTTTTCATCGACAAATAAAGGGCAGCCGAGGCAATCGTGAACCTCCAGATGCTCGTCGAGTCCGTCGACGAGACCGTCATAAGGATCGGGCAAGTCGCTGTCGGCGGCGAAGCGCGTGGGTCCGGCTCCGCTGAGGAGAATTTCGAAACGCGGGTGCTCGCTGACTTTGAAGCGCCGACCGAGGGTGTCCGTACTTAAACCGTCCACGGCCAGCGGTACCAGCGATTCACCGTCGAGACGCAACAACGCCGCTGCATCGCAGGGCAGCAGGGCGCGCATGGCTTCGAGCAGGCGTCGATAACGCTCGCCCTCGGGCAGTTCGCGGGACAAATCGGAAACTAAGGGCAGCAGGGCGGTGAGCAGGGATTTTGCGGTCATGGTCTTGTAGTCAAAGAGACAAGATGTAGTCGGGATGACTATAAAGGCCTTTGGGTCGTTATGACTACATAGTTATTAAGTTATTGATTTATTAGAAAAAATAAATTGGCACGGAATCTGATAACCCTAAGGTAACTTTTCAAAGAAGCTCAGGAGTCAACCTTATGCTTAGCGTTCAGGATCGTGCCATCGTCAAATCCACCGTGCCTCTGCTGGAAAGCGGCGGCGAAGCGCTGATCACTCACTTCTACCGCATGATGCTCTCTGAATACCCTGAGGTCCGGCCGCTGTTCAACCAGGCCCACCAGGCCAGCGGTGACCAGCCGCGCGCCTTGGCCAACGGCGTGTTGATGTACGCGCGGCACATCGATCAGCTCGACCAGTTGGGTGATCTGGTGGCGAAGATCATCAACAAGCACGTTGCCTTGCAGATTCTTCCGGAGCATTACCCGATTGTCGGTGCCTGTCTGCTCCGCGCTATTTCCGAAGTGCTCGGCGAAGAGATTGCCACGCCAGAAGTGATGAGCGCGTGGGGCGCGGCGTACGGTCAACTGGCGGACATTCTGATCGGCGCCGAAACCGCGATCTATGACCAGAAAGAACAAGCCGTCGGCGGCTGGCGCGGGGCGCGTGAATTCATCGTCGCGGCCAGGGTCGAGGAGAGCGCGGAAATCATTTCGTTCTACTTTGAGCCGGCAGACAAAGGCCCGATTCTCGCGGCCGAACCGGGTCAATACATCGGCATGAAGCTGATCCTCGATGGCGAAGAAATCCGCCGCAACTACTCGCTGTCGGCACTGGCGAACAACGGTCAGTACCGCATCAGCGTCAAACGCGAACCGGGTGGTCGTGCCTCCAATCACTTGCACGATCAATTGCAGGTCGGCGCGAGCATCCAGCTGTTCCCGCCATCGGGTGAGTTCACTTTGAACGCGAGCGACAAGCCGTTGGTGTTGATCAGCGGCGGCGTCGGCATCACGCCAACTCTGGCGATGCTTGAAGCCGCGCTGGAAACCGAGCGTCCGGTGCACTTTATCCACTGCGCGCGCAATGGCAGCGTGCATGCGTTCCGCGACTGGATTGATGAACTGGCTGAACGTCATCCGCAACTCAAGCGTTTTTATTGCTACGCCGAGGATGACGGTGTGAGTCCGGCAGCGGACAAGGTCGGGATCCTGGATCAGGCACAGCTTGGCGAGTGGTTGCCGCAGCAGCGTGATGTCGACGCCTACTTCCTTGGGCCGAAGGGTTTCATGGGGGCGATCAAGCGGCATTTGAAAGCGCTGGGTGTGCCGGAGAAACAAAGCCGTTATGAGTTCTTCGGGCCGGCTTCGGCTTTGGAATGATTTAAGACCGAGTCGCCCCCTTCGCGAGCAAGCTCGCTCCCACAGGATCTTTATTTGACGCAGATCCAATGTGGGAGCGAGCTTGCTCGCGAAGGCCGTTATGCGGTCTGAATTTGTGAAACATGATCCAAGGTTAATCGTTTCTTAACCGCTTTATCGTTTATTCCCCCGGTGTAGACTTGCGACAACCTTCAGCCGCGAGCCGGTTGAACCATGGACATAAAAGGGAAACGCGATGAGCGAGGAAACGATTCGGTTGGGCCGTGAGCGGCGCTTTCTGGTGCTGTTGGGGATCATCTGCCTGGCGCTGATCGGTGGCGCTCTATATATGCAGATCGTGCTCGGCGAAGCGCCGTGCCCGCTGTGCATCTTGCAGCGCTATGCGTTGCTGCTGATCGCGCTGTTCGCGTTCATCGGCGCGGCCATGCGCACCCGTCGCAGCATCACCGTGTTCGAGGTGTTGGTGGTGATTTGTGCGATTGCCGGGGCCGGTGTGGCCGGGCATCACGTGTACACCCAGTTCTATCCGGCGGTGAGTTGCGGCATCGATGTGCTGCAGCCGATTGTCGATGATCTGCCGCTGGCGAAGATCTTCCCGCTGGGCTTCCAGGTTGACGGTTTCTGCTCGACGCCGTACCCGCCGATCCTTGGCTTGTCGTTGGCACAATGGGCACTGGTGGCGTTCGTGCTGGTGGTGATCCTGGTGCCGCTGCTGACCTCGCGTAACCGAAAAGCACTGCGCTGAGTCAACTAATCGGCTGTCTGGCCGATACAGAAAACGCCTCGATTTGCGGATCAGCCAATCGGGGCGTTTTGCTTTTCACGGTGTTTGTGAAAACACCGTGACGGGTGGCAAGGAAGGGTGTGGCAAGTGTGCGACATGTTGTCACACGCGCCATGTCGCAGGGCCATTGAGTGACGCGGAATCGGCCGTTGTTACAAAAAAGGATTGGTCAGTTTCGGGGTTTTTCGGCTTTAGCACGCGAGTGCCAGAGCAGGCAGTTTTAACAAGCGCGGGTATATGGCCAAAAGCCTTGGGTTATCGGGCTTTGCGCTGTTCCAGCGTTCGGAAATAGCCTTCGGAGCTGTCTGAACTGACGCGGGTACACCTACATTTTTTGGTGTTTTTGTTGAGAATCTATTTCGATAACATGTGGAACTTTTGCAAAAATGGCGATGCATTGTTGCTCGAACGGATAAAAATTATTTCGGGATAAGACATGGTGTATAGGGCGCTACCTATCTACAATCGCCCGCACTGAATTCCCGGCACTGTTCAGCCTTTATTAAGGAACGCTTTTTTATTAAGGCGCTGCGCAGAAAGTCGGGTGTCGAGTGAGTCGAAAGGCTTTCAAGACACCCAGGTGTCGGTGCCTTCCAACTTTCCGCACCAAATGGAATTGGTCTGTAACAAGGCCTTTGACCACGAATTCGAATAAGAACTGACCGCTGTCCCAGGTTTTGTCGAGCGTCTGACGCGCGACGGGCGGCCCTTATTCAATCCAAAGAAAATGCCAACCCTTGGCAGGGTGAAGTGTTGGCGATCAAAACCCAACTGCATTGCGCAAGCTGCTTTAGAGGTCGTGAGATGAGTAAAAACAGGTACCCCAGATTACTAGGCCTAGTGCCGCTGCTCGGCACGTTGTTGCTGGGAGGCTGCAACATGACCTTGCTCAATCCAACGGGCCAGGTTGGCCTGGAACAGCGAAACCTGATCATCACCGCGACCCTGCTGATGCTGTTGGTCGTTGTGCCGGTTATCGTCATGACCTTCCTGTTCGCCTGGAAGTACCGCGCGTCGAACAAGAACGCCGTCTACACCCCGAAATGGTCGCACTCGACCAAAATCGAAGTGGCAGTCTGGACCATCCCGGTCCTGATCATCATTGCCCTGGGTTACATCACCTACATTTCGACCCACGAACTGGACCCGTATCGTCCGATTCAATCCGACGTCAAGCCTGTGACCATCGAAGTCGTTGCGCTGGACTGGAAGTGGCTGTTCATCTACCCGGAACAAGGCATCGCCACGGTCAACAAGATCGTGTTCCCGGCGCACACGCCAATCAACTTCAAGATCACCTCTGACGCTGTGATGAACTCGTTCTTCATCCCGGGTCTGGGCGGCCAGATCTACGCGATGGCGGGCATGCAGACCAAGCTGCACCTGATCGCTGACCGTAACGCTGAAATGGACGGTATCTCCGCCAACTACAGCGGCGCGGGTTTCACCGGTATGAAATTCAAGGCTATCTCCACCACTCAGGAAGATTTCGACGCCTGGGTAAGTGAAGTCAAGAAGTCACCTAAACAGCTTGATCAAGCTGAATACGCGGCCCTTGCCAAACCGAGCCAGAACAACCCAGTCGAGCTCTACTCCTCGGTCACGCCGAACCAGTTCCAGATCATCGTCGACAAGTACGAAGGTATGAAGCCGGGCAAGCCGCTGAAGCACGAGAAGAAAGAGAAAGAAGTGGCGGCCACGGAAATTGACTCGAGTTCGCATTCAGCTGCCGGGGCAGAGGAGTAAACGATGTTTGGTAAATTAAGTTGGGAAGCAGTCCCATTCCACGAGCCGATCGTGATGGTGACCATCGCCATGATCGCCCTCGGTGGTCTGGCGCTGTTCGCTGCAATCACCTACTTCAAGAAGTGGACCTACTTGTGGACCGAGTGGCTGACTTCGGTCGACCACAAGAAAATCGGCGTGATGTACATCATCGTTGCCATGGTCATGCTGCTGCGCGGTTTTGCCGACGCCATCATGATGCGTACCCAGTTGGCTATGGCCACCGAGGGTTCGCCTGGCTACCTGCCACCTGAACACTATGACCAGATCTTCACCGCTCACGGTGTGATCATGATCATCTTCATGGCGATGCCATTCTTCACCGGCCTGATGAACCTTGCAGTGCCGCTGCAGATCGGCGCGCGTGACGTTGCGTTCCCGTTCCTGAACTCCCTGAGCTTCTGGCTGCTGGTTTCCGGCGTAGTGCTGATCAACCTGTCCCTGGGCGTCGGCGAATTCGCCAAGACCGGTTGGGTTGCCTATCCACCATTGTCGGGTCTGCAATACAGCCCTGGCGTGGGCATGGACTACTACATCTGGGCGCTACAGCTATCCGGGTTAGGTACGACGCTAACGGGGGTTAACTTCCTCGCGACCGTACTGAAAATGCGTACCCCTGGCATGAAACTGATGGACATGCCGATCTTCACCTGGACCTGCACCTGGGCAAACGTTCTGATCGTGGCTTCGTTCCCGATCCTGACCGCTACCCTGGCACTGCTGACCCTTGACCGTTACATGGATTTCCACATTTTCACCAATGAACTTGGTGGCAATCCAATGATGTACGTCAACCTGTTCTGGGCCTGGGGCCACCCTGAGGTTTACATCCTGATCCTGCCGGCATTCGGCATCTTCTCGGAAGTGATCTCGGCGTTCACCGGCAAGAAACTGTTCGGCCACCACTCGATGATCTACGCCTCGGGCGCGATCTCGGTACTGGGCTTCATGGTTTGGCTGCACCACTTCTTCACCATGGGTTCGGGTGCCAGCGTCAACGCCTTCTTCGGTCTGGCGACGATGCTCATTTCCATCCCGACGGGTGTGAAGCTATTCAACTGGCTGTTCACC
Organism: Pseudomonas sp. 29; assembly: GCF_002754355.1. Taxonomy (NCBI): domain Bacteria; kingdom Pseudomonadati; phylum Pseudomonadota; class Gammaproteobacteria; order Pseudomonadales; family Pseudomonadaceae; genus Pseudomonas; species Pseudomonas sp. 29. Next base: position 1,697,564 of record NZ_PEEY01000001.1, on the reverse strand, counting down.
ATCTACCAGGGCCGTCTGCGCTTCACCAGCCAGGTTCTGTGGACTCTGGGCTTCATGGTGACCTTCGCCATCGGCGGCATGACCGGCGTACTGCTGGCCATCCCGGGTGCTGACTTCGTTCTGCACAACAGCCTGTTCGTGATTGCGCACTTCCACAACGTGATCATCGGCGGCGCGGTATTCGGTTACATCGCTGGTTTCGCGTTCTACTTCCCGAAAGCGTTCGGCTTCAAGCTGCACGAAGGCTGGGGTAAAGCAGCGTTCTGGTTCTGGATCTCGGGCTTCTTCGTCGCGTTCATGCCGCTCTATGCACTGGGCTTCATGGGCATGACCCGTCGTCTGAACGCCACCACCAACCCTGAGTGGGTACCGTACCTGTACGTTGCCATGTTCGGTGCGGTGATGATCGCTGTCGGTATCGCCTGCCAACTGATCCAGCTGTACGTCAGTGTGCGCGACCGCAACAAGCCAGAGAACGTTTGCGATCACGGTGACCCGTGGAATGCACACACCCTGGAATGGTCGACCTCGTCGCCACCTCCGTTCTACAACTTTGCTGTGCTGCCTAAGGCTGACTGCATCGACCCGTTCACCGAAGCCAAGGAAAACGGTACTGCGTACCAGCGTCCGGCCAAGTACGAGCCGATCCACATGCCGAACAACACCGCCACTGGCGTGGTGATGGGCGCACTGTTGACCGTCTTCGGTTTCGCGATGATCTGGCACATCTGGTGGTTGGCAATCGCCAGCCTGGCCGGCACCGTCATCTACTTCGTGATCCACGCTGCACGTGACGACCAGGGCTATATGGTTCCGGTTGAAACGATCGAGCGTATCGAAGCCGAGCAGCACAAGCGTCTGGTTGCGGCAGGGAAAATCCCGGCCGGTGCCACCCGTGTTGAAACCTCGTTGGAACAGGCTTAAACCATGTCGAACTTAGTGACCAATGTTGGACACGCCCATGGTGACCATGGGCACGATGACCATCACCACGACTCGGGCGAGATGACCGTATACGGTTTCTGGCTCTACCTGATGACCGACTGCATTCTGTTTGCGTCGATCTTCGCGGTGTACGCAGTACTGGTAAACAACGTTGCCGGTGGCCCGTCGGGCCACGACATCTTCGAACTGCCATACGTGCTGGGCGAAACCGCTCTGCTGTTGTTCAGTTCGATCACCTACGGCTTCGCCATGCTGGCGCTGTTCAAAGGCAAGAAGCAGCAGGTTCTGGGTTGGTTGTTCATGACCTTCCTGCTCGGTGCAGGCTTTATCGCCATGGAGATCAACGAGTTCCACCTGCTGATCTCCGAGGGCTTCGGTCCTAGCCGTTCGGGCTTCCTGTCCGCGTTCTTCACCCTGGTCGGTACCCACGGTCTGCACGTTTCGGCGGGTCTGATCTGGATGGGCATCATGATGTACCAGGTCAACAAGCACGGCCTGACGGCGACCAACAAGACCCGTCTGAGCTGCCTGAGCCTGTTCTGGCACTTCCTGGACGTGGTGTGGATCTGCGTATTCACCGTTGTTTACCTGATGGGGACTCTGTAATGGCTAATGCACACTCCCATGACAGCCATGATGCTGGCCACGGCAGCGTAAAGTCGTACGCCATTGGCTTCATCCTGTCGGTGATCCTGACCGTGATTCCATTCGGTCTGGTGATGTACCCGAGCCTGCCGAAGGCCACCACGCTGGCAATCGTTCTGCTGTTCGCAGTAATCCAGGTGATTGTTCACCTGTATTACTTCCTGCACCTGGACCGTTCCATTGCTCAGCGTAACAACGTGATTGCATTCGTCTTTACGGCGATCGTGATCGTGCTGCTGGTTGGCCTGTCGTTGTGGATCATGTTCAGCATCCACACCTACATGATGGCGAAGTGAGGTAAGACCCGATGTCGCTCAAGCACTTTATCCAAATCACCAAACCGGGGATCATTTTCGGTAACGTGCTTTCTGTGGCAGGCGGGTTTTTCCTGGCCTCGAAAGGGCATGTGGATCTGGCGGTGTTTCTGGCTGCCATGATCGGTACATCCCTGGTTGTTGCCTCCGGTTGCGTGTTCAACAACTGCATCGACCGCGACATCGACCTGAAGATGGAACGCACTAAAAACCGAGTGCTGGTGCAGGGCTTGATCTCCCTGAAACTGGCCCTGGTCTACGCGACCATCCTTGGTGTTCTCGGCGTTGCGTTGTTGTACAAGGTGGCCAACCCGTTGGCCGCTTTGTTCGCGGTGATCGGCTTCATCATCTACGTCGGCTTCTACAGCCTGTACCTCAAGCGCAAGTCGGTTCACGGCACGCTGGTGGGCAGTCTGTCGGGCGCCATGCCGCCAGTGATCGGTTACGTTGCCGTAACCAACAGCTTCGACATGGCCGCGCTGACGTTGCTGGTGATGTTCAGCCTGTGGCAGATGCCGCATTCCTACGCCATCGCGATCTTCCGCTTCAACGATTACCTGGCCGCATCGATTCCGGTGTTGCCAGTGAAGCGCGGTATTCAAGTGGCCAAGAAGCACATCCTGCTCTACATCCTGGCGTTCCTTGTAGCGACCTTGATGCTGACCTTCAGCGGTTACGCTGGCATGAGCTATCTCGCGGTGGCTGCGGCCATGGGCATGTACTGGTTGTACATGGCCTGGACCGGCTACAAGGCAGTGGATGACACGGTCTGGGCACGCAAGCTGTTCGTGTTCTCGATCTTCACCATCACTGCGTTGAGCGTCATGATGTCCCTGGACTTCAAGGTGCCTGCAGAGTTGCTGCTGACGTACGCGCCGTAAGGTTCGAGGCTTGAAGAAAAACCCCGCACATTGAGAGATGTGCGGGGTTTTTTGTTGCCTGGCGTAAAGCCCCTCATCGGAACGCCGCCCGCCCGGCCCTCTCCCAGAGGGAGAGGGGGCCGACCGAGTTGTCTTGAATCCGCCGTCGACCTGAAGAATCTTGGCGATTCTGGATTCGGTAGAGCGCTTTCAGGTCGGTGTATCTCGTCAATATCCCGCAATTAGTTCCCTCTCCCTCTGGGAGAGGGCTAGGGTGAGGGTTGCGAGTGGAGTTCAAAACCCCTAGATTTGGATCCAACCCCGACAGTGATATCACCTAGCCATTTTTTCGGTGTTTTACTGCCGTGATTCGAGCTTCTTCATGCACTGATCAAAAGGCTGGGCGAAATGACTGAGAGGATGACCTGCGACGAGCGTTTTATTGCCCTGGCCCAAGAGCTGAACTACGACATCTATGGTGAGAACACCGCCGGCGGCAATTACGCGCCGCTGATCCGTCATCATGATGAGCTGTATATCAGCGGCATGGTGCCGCGCACTAACGGCAAGATTCAGTACCCGGGGCGTGTCGGCCTGGAGCTGACCCTCAAGGATGCGCAAGCCGCCGCGAGCATCAGTGCGATGCGTTGTCTGGCGCTGATTGTTGATGCGGTGGGTTCGCTGGACAAGATCAAGGCGTTGTTGCGGGTCACTGTTTACGTGAAGTCGACGCCGGACTTCGTTGACCTGAGTGAAGTGGCCAACGGTGCCTCGGACGTGTTCAGTCATGTGCTCGGTGATGCCGGCCGGCATACGCGCACTACAGTTGGCGTGTATCAGTTGCCGAAGAACGCAGCGATTGAAGTGGACATGATTGTAGCGTTGCATCCTTCGGATTGAGGTTGGTTTAGCGGCTTGCCCTAACCCTCTCCCTCGGGAGAGGGGACTGACCGAGGTGTGTTGCGCTATACATCGACCTGAGAGATTGAGGCGATTGTGGATTCGGCGCAGTACTTTCATTTCGGTGCATCTCTTGAATATCTCCCGATCGGCTCCCTCTCCCCCGGGAGAGGGCTGGGCGGGCGGCGTTCCGATGAGGGGCGAGGATTTTCGCCTCCTCACGAATCCCAAGCCGGACAACAAAAAGCCCCGCACTGAATCTCAGTGCGGGGCTTTTTCGTACAGCGGCTGCGCTATTACTGCGCGGCGATGCTGTAACCATCAAACGCAGTCTGCTGTTGCAGTGCGGTGATGATGTTCTTGCGGTTTACCGCCTGCTCGGTACCCGCGTTGTCGACGAAGACTTCGCTTTCCAGCTCCGCTTCTTCGCCTTCACCGACGAAGGTGAAACCGAGGAACTCCAGCGCTGCACGGTCTACGTTCAGACGCGAGCGTGGCGTGCGCAGCGGCAAGGTCACGCTGATGCCGTCCTTGCTGATGGTGAAGATTTCGACTTCTTTCTTCTTCGCAGCCTTGCTCTTGCCGCCGCTCGGATTGCTGATCGCCTGGTGGGTCTGGTTCAGCACCTTGAGGGCCAGGCCATAAACGATTTCCTGGAACGCCGGATCGTCCTTGAAGCTGGACAGAATGCGGCCGATCGAGAACTTGCTGCTGAGGTCTTCGAGAGCGGCGAGGTCCGCCGCTTCGGCATCTTTCAGCGCCTTGAGTTCGCCCATCAGCTCGTAGGCCTTGTCGTCATCGAAGCTGTCGTGAGCCTGACGGATCGCCGCGCGCAGCTCGCGGATCTGGTCGCTTTCGCGGGTCGACTGGAACGCGTCCAGGACCATCTCGCTGATGATTTTGGCTTGTGGCAGGTGTTGTGAAAGATTGATGGAGTTTTCGTATTCCGCTTTGGACGATTCGGTGACTACGGATTCAGCGGTGTTGAAATCGGACATTGAAATTTCACTACTTTTTAACTTGAGTGGAGATGAGAAAACCCAAGGGCTTTTTCAGGCCGACTAATTTAGGGGAGCGGGGCGGCGTTGTCACGGAGCAAGGGGCCGGCGGTCTCAACTATTTGCCGGGGCTGTTCAAATTCATTGAACGCATCATCCACTGTTCGGCGGTTTGCTGATCCGTCGGTAGCGAGAAGCGGAACGTCGCGCCGCGCTCGCTGACCTCCAGCAATTGAATGTCTCGCCCATGCAATTGCAGGATGCGGTGCACGATACGCAGGCCCAGCCCCCCGTCACGCCGTGCGCCACCGATATTGAACGGGCGCAGGAACAGGCCTTCGCGCAACTCGGGAGCGATACCGGGGCCGGTGTCACTGACCGTCACGTCGACCAAAGCCCCTTGGGGTTTCAGATCGAACTCGATCTCGCCGCCCTGAGGTGTATGCCGTAAAGCATTGTCCACCAGATTGGTCAGCACTCGTTCGATCAACCCGAGGTCGGCGCAGACCGTTGGCAGGTTCGGCACAAATTGGGCCTTGAGTTCGACCTGCCGCGCTTCCGCCGTCAGTTCGAATTTCTGGAAGATGTCCTGCACCAGATCGATAAGCGAAAAACGCTCCAGCACCGGTTGTACAAAGCCGTGTTCCAGTCGCACCAGTTCCAGCAGCGATTGCGCCAGACCGCCGACCTTGCGGCTCTGATCCAGAGCGATGCCGAGATAGCGGCGGCGTTCTTCGGCCGACAGCGTGGCGTCTTTCAATTGCAGGGTTTCCAGATAACCGTGCAGCGAAGCCAGCGGAGTGCGCAAGTCATGGGAAATATTCGCTACCAACTCGCGGCGCTCCTGATCCTGTCGCGTAAGCGAGCGCCATTGTTCGCCGAGGCGATTTTGCATTTGCCGGAACGCTGCATCGAGCAGGGCGATTTCGTCCGGATCGGCGGTTTTATCCACAGGTGTCGTGAGGCGCTGAGGTGACGGCGCCCCGTCAATGTCGAAGCGGCTGACGGTTTCGGTCAATCTGCGCAGTGGCCGGGTGATCAGATTGAATGCTGTCAGGCCGGCGATCAGGCACAACAAAGCGACCAGTCCGATTGAAAGCAATGCGGTGTTGAGTGCGGCGCTGGTGGCGCCTCGTTCGGCATAGCGATCATGAGCTTCGCTCAGCAGGACTACGTACAGATAGCCGGCGGCTTTGCCATTGACCTGCAATGGCGCGGCGCTGAACACCTTGCGCCCATCAACACTGCGCGGGTCATCGCCGAGGATCGGCAACGGCCCGTCATTGAGCAGTTGGCGAATCGGCACCAGATCGATCTGCTGGCGGCGTATCCGCCCTTCGGGCGCAGCACTTCCGACAATCCGCCCCTCGGTGTCGAGCAGATACACCTCGACACTCGGGTTGACCAACATCAACTGGCTGAACAGTTCGCGCACGGCACCGGGCATCAGACCGTTGCTGTCCATCAGCACCGTGTCGTGGGCGATGTGTTGTGCCAGATCTCGTGACAGGCCTTGTACCACCTCCAGCTCATGCATGTGACTTGAGCGCACCTGCAGCCATGCCGATGTGCCGCAGCACACCAACAGCAGCACGGCGAATACCACGGACAGGCGCTGCGTCAGGGTCAGTTTCATGGCTGCTCGGTACCGAATTTATAGCCACGACCCCACACGGTGAGGATGCGAGAGGGCTGGGCCGGGTCTTTTTCGATCTTCGCCCGCAGGCGATTGATGTGGGTGTTGACCGTGTGTTCGTAACCTTCGTGGCTGTAACCCCAGACCGCGTTGAGCAGGTCCATGCGCGAGAAAACCTTGCCCGGTTGGCGGGCGAAGAAATACAACAGGTCGAACTCCCGTGGCGTGAGGTCCATACGCTGAGCGTCGAGGCTGACTTCGCGGGTGATCGGATCGATGGTCAGGCCATCGAGGCTCAAACTGCCGGCGTCCATCTTCAGATTGCGTGCCATGGCATCGACACGACGCAGCAGGGCTTTGACCCGAGCCACCAGTTCGAGCATCGAAAACGGCTTGGCAAGGTAATCGTCGGCGCCCAGTTCCAGACCAAGGATGCGGTGCAATTCGCTGGAGCGGGCGCTGGTGATGATGATCGGTGTGTAACGCGCCATCGCCCGGGCACGGCGGCAGATTTCCAGACCGTCGACCCCCGGCAGCATCAGGTCGAGGATGAGTGCATCCCAGTGACCTTGCTGCAGCAGGCGCATGCCCTCGTCGCCGTCGGCGCTGTGTGTGACCTCGAATTGTTCGTCCCGCAGATGCAGGCAAATCAGGTCGGCGATGTGTTGGTCATCCTCGACCACAAGGATGCGTTTGGTCTGTTCCATGAAGCTCAATCCTTCGGCGCGATAAGCGCATTGTGCGGGTTTTCCTCCGGGCGAGTTATCACGAATTCGTTAACTCCCCGTGAGGATTTGGCGATCAATCCAAGCCTAGGCTGTGTTCCATGAAGGGCATCTGGAATTTTTGGAGACGGCCATGTTTTCACGGCGGCAGATTCTGTTAGCGGGCGGCGGGCTGGGCGTTGCAGTCCTGGTCGCGGGTGTATTGCCAAAATTGTCGACTGCCACGGCAGTGATCAGCGAGGCCCATGCGGACGAGGCGTTCGAGGTGACGCACAGCGACAGTGAATGGCACTCGATCCTGAGCGACGAGCAATACCAGATCCTGCGTGAGGAAGGCACCGAACGGGCTTACACCAGCGCGCTTAACAACGAACACCGCACTGGCACGTTTGCCTGCGCCGGCTGCGATCTGGCGCTGTTTTCATCCTCGACCAAATTCGACAGTCGCACCGGCTGGCCGAGTTTCTGGGCACCACTGGAACACGCGGTGGCGACACGTCAGGACCGCTCGTTCGGCATGTCCCGCGACGAAGTTCACTGTCGCCGCTGCGGCGGTCATCTGGGTCATGTTTTCGATGACGGTCCCAAGCCCACCGGCCTGCGCTACTGCATGAACGGCCTGGCGATGACCTTCCAAGCCGTGGCGGCTTGAGTCATGACCCGCTCGCGATCTTCACTTCAGACAGGACGAATTTATGTGGCTCTTGGTTCTCGCTTATCTCGGTGGTGTGCTGACGATCGTCAGCCCGTGCATCCTGCCGGTGCTGCCTTTTGTCTTCGCTCGCACCGGTCAGCCGTTTATCAAAAGTGGCTTGCCGCTGCTGGCGGGGATGGCGGTGACCTTTGCGCTCGTCGCCTCATTGGCAGCGGTGGGCGGCGGTTGGGTGGTGCAAGTCAATCAGTACGGGCGCTGGCTCGCGTTGCTGTTCGTTGCCCTGTTCGGGCTGACCTTGCTGCTGCCGCGTGTAGCCGAGCGTCTGACCCGGCCGCTGGTGTCGGCCGGCAGTCGTCTGTCGGAGGCCGCCGGGCAGGACAATCGCCCGCGTCCCGGCGCTTCGTTTCTGATCGGGGTCGCGACGGGGCTGCTGTGGACACCTTGCGCCGGGCCGATCCTGGGGCTGATTCTGACCGGCGCCGCGTTGCAAGGGGCAAGCATCGCCACCACGCTGTTGTTGCTCGCCTACGCGGCGGGTGCCGCCACCTCGTTGGCCGCGGCGCTGTTGCTCGGCGGTAAGGTTTTTGTGCTGATGAAGCGCTCGATCGGTACCGGTGAGTGGATTCGTCGTGGTCTCGGCGCCTTGATGTTGGCCGGCGTCGCGGCCATTGCACTGGGGCTCGATACCGGGGCCCTGGCACGGTTATCGACGGCGTCTACCGGAGGTCTGGAACAGGCGTTGGTCGGCAAGCTTTCGACCCGTTCTGCCCGCGCAAACGGCACGATGATGACGCAGGTTCCCGCTGAGGAAGGCGCTGCGAACGGCAGCATGATGGCCGCTGGCGGTGCGATGAAAATGGCCGCGAAGGCGCCGGGGACTTTACCGGTCGAGGGTCAGTTGCCGCCGCTTGACGGCGCCGTGCAATGGCTCAATTCACCGCCGTTGGATGTTCAGGCATTGAAAGGCAAAGTGGTACTGGTGGATTTCTGGACCTACTCCTGCATCAACTGTCTGCGCACTTTGCCGTACGTCAAAGCCTGGGCTGAGAAGTATCGTGATCAAGGTCTCGTAGTAATCGGTGTACACGCACCGGAGTTCGCCTTCGAACGTGATGTGGGCAACGTCACCAAAGCCATGAAAGAACTGGGTATCAACTACCCGGTCGCCATCGATAACGACTACAGGATCTGGCGTGCTTTCAACAACGAATATTGGCCGGCACATTACTTTGCCGACGCTCAGGGACGGATTCGTTACCACCATTTTGGCGAAGGGGACTACGCCGAGTCGGAACGCGTCATACAACAGTTGCTGCGTGAAGCAGGTGCGAAAACCGTGGCCGATGGTTTGATCGACACAGATGCCAAGGGCGTGCAACTGGCGCCGGACATGAATGAAGTGCAGTCACCGGAAACCTATGTCGGCTACCAACGTGCGGAACATTTCGTACCGGAAACCGGCCTCGTGCCTGACAAGGTCGCATCCTATAACCCGCCAGCCAAACTGACCCTGAATGACTGGAGCCTCGGCGGCCAATGGTCGGTGGGTGCTGAGCGCGCCACGGCCAGTGCGCCGGCCAGTCGCATCGTTTATCGCTTCCATGCCCGCGACTTGCATCTGGTGCTCGGCCCGGCAGCGGACGGCAAACCTGTGCGCTTCAAGGTGATGATCGATGGCCAGATTCCGGGCAAGGCCCATGGCGTCGATGTCGCTCCTGACGGCACTGGCCGTGTGACCGAACAGCGCTTGTATCAACTGGTGCGGCAAAACGACGGCGTGCAGGACCGAACCTTCACCATCGAATTTCTCGACCCGGGCGTATCAGCTTACGCCTTTACCTTCGGTTGATCAGGAGTCCTTGAAATGAAAATCACATGGCGTCGCGTGTTGTTGGGAGTTGCAGTGGCCGGAGTGATTGGCCAGGTTTCGGCGTTCTCCTTTGGGGGCGAGGATGCTGTGCTGATTCCGCCACCAACTCTTGATGAAGTGACCCAGGCGCACAGCGAAACCGCAGTGTTCGCCGGTGGTTGCTTCTGGGGTGTGCAGGGTGTTTTCCAGCATGTCAAAGGCGTGCAGAAAGCCGTCTCGGGTTACGCCGGCGGCGCGGCCGGCACGGCGGAATATGAGCGTGTCAGCGAAGGCGATACCGGCCACGCAGAATCCGTGCAGGTCACCTTCGACCCGACTCAGGTGAGCTATGGCAGCCTGTTGCAGATCTACTTCTCGGTGGCCCATAACCCGACAGAACTCAATCGCCAAGGCCCGGACAGCGGCACGCAATATCGTTCGGCACTGTTCCCGGTCAACGCCGATCAGTTGAAGGTCGCGCAGGCCTACATCGCCCAACTGGATGCAGCTCACGCCTACAGCAAACCCATTGTCACCAAACTTGAAAGCTTCAACGGTTTCTATCCGGCAGAGGACTACCACCAGGATTTCCTGACCGAGCACCCGAGCTATCCCTACATCGTGATCAACGACATGCCGAAGGTGGCGAATCTGAAGCAGGTGTTCGCGCAGCGCTATCAGGAAAAACCGGTGTTGGTGAAGGACGGGTCTTGATCAAGGCTCGTTATTTGAGCCTCGGTCGCTCCATGGCAATCACTGACGTCTCGAAACCCAGGCAGGCAAAAAATGCCTCGGCTCCTTCTCGCCCGGCACGCAGTACCCAGGTGATGTCGGGGTTATCGCCCATGACATGTTTAACCAGTCTGCGGCCAATGCCTGCGCGCCGATGCTGGCCATCGACCACGACCATCGAAAGATAGCCGTTGCACAAACCATCGCTGATGCCTCGGGCGAAGCCGACGACCTGGGTGTCGTGCAGGGCAATTACCGTGCGTTGAGAGTTCTGGATGAGTTGCGCGAAATGTTCGCTGGAACCGGTTCGGTGAGCCCAGCCGTTTTGGCCGAGGAACAGTCGTACCGGCTCCACTTCGTCAGGCCGCAGGTCGCGTACGCTCAGATTGTTATTCATCTACGGTTCGACTCCTTGTCGGTTGTCGCTCGATATCATTATCTGCCCCACGTCTGCATCGCAAATTCGACGAAGCGGCGCAGCTTTGGCAGGCGATAGCGATCCGGCGCATAAAGCAAATGCAGGGGACGGCTGGGCGGTTGATAGTCGGGAACGACGGTCACCAGTTTGCCGTCGCGCAGATCCTGTTCCACCAGCGCATCGGGCAGCATCACGATGCCCATGCCGGTGCGTGCGGCCTGGTGCAACCCGGCGGAAGTGTTCATCAGCATCGGCCCGCTGACGTCGACGAGAATTTCTCCCTCCGGGCCGCTGAGGCGCCAGCGTTTTTCCACCGATTGCCAATCGTCGCCGGCAGGGTAGGCGAACGACAGGCAGTCGTGTTGTTGCAAATCTTCAGGGGTTTGCGGCATGCCGCGCCGGGCCACGTATTGCGGGGAGGCACAGACAGTCAGTGTGTAATCGATCAGAGGACGGGCGATCAGGTTTGATTCTTCGAAATGGCCCAGCCGAAAGGCTACGTCGAGGCCGCTTTCCAGCAAGTCTGGACGACTGTTGGTCAGCACCACATCCATTTTGACCTGCGGATATTGCAGGGAAAAATCGCTGAGCGCCGGTGCCAGGCGTTCTACGCCAAAGGTCAGTGGCGCGGTAATGCGCAACAGGCCACGGGGCTCATCGAGTGCTTGTTCCGCCAGGCGTTCGGAGTCAGCCACCAGTCCCAAGACATCCAGACAACGCTGGTAGTAAACGCTGCCGAATTCGGTAAGACGCTGGCGTCGAGTCGTGCGCTGCAACAGTTGCACACCGAGCCGCTGCTCCAGCGCGCGCAGGTGATTGCCAACCATGGTCGTCGACATGTCGCACTGCAACGCGGCCGCCGTCATGCTCCCGGCTTCGACGACTTTGACGTACACGCTCATCGACTGGAACAGGTCCATTATCAAGCTCAGCTTTTAAATGAATGAAGTTTTGCCGAGTTTATCCAGTTTCGGTGGTTAACCATACTGCCAGCACACCGATCTTCACTGGAGTTTGAAGTCATGACCGCCGCCCTGATGAACACCTACCAACCGCTGGCCCTGAGTTTCACTAAAGGCCTGGGCACTCGCCTGTGGGATCAGGCCGGTCGCGAGTATCTGGATGCGGTTGCCGGTGTGGCGGTGACCAACGTCGGCCACTCGCACCCGCGGATCGTTTCGGCGATCAGCGAGCAGGCCGGGTTGCTGCTGCACACGTCGAATCTGTACAGCATCGACTGGCAGCAACAATTGGCCAAACGGCTGACCGGGCTGTCGGGGATGGAGCGTGCGTTCTTCAATAACTCTGGCGCCGAGGCTAATGAAACGGCGCTGAAACTGGCGCGTTTATACGGCTGGCGCAAAGGCATTGAGCAGCCGCTGGTAGTGGTCATGACCAACGCGTTCCACGGCCGCACACTTGGCACCTTGTCGGCCAGCGATGGCCCGGCGGTGCGCCTGGGTTTCAACGAATTGCCGGGTGATTTCCTCAAAGTGCCGTTCGGTGATCTCGCAGCGCTGGAACAGGTGCAGCAAAAACACGGTGAGCGGATCGTGGCGATTCTGGTCGAGCCAATCCAGGGCGAAAGCGGTGTGCAGCTTGCGCCGCCGGGTTACTTGAAAGCGTTACGCGAGCTGTGCAATCGCCATGCGTGGCTACTGATGCTTGATGAAATCCAGACTGGCATCGGCCGCACCGGCCGCTGGTTTGCGTTCCAACATGAAGGCATCGTCCCGGATGTCATGACATTGGCCAAAGGACTGGGCAACGGTGTGCCGATCGGCGCGTGCCTGGCCCGGGGCTGGGCGGCGGATCTGTTTACGCCCGGGAGCCATGGAAGCACTTTCGGCGGCAATCCGCTGGCGTGCCGGGTCGGTTGCACGGTGCTGGATATCATCGAAGAACAGGGCCTGCTGGAAAACGCCCGGGTTCAGGGTGAGCGTCTGTTGACTCGGCTGCGTGCAGAGCTGGCGGACAATCCCAATGTGCTGGCGATTCGTGGTCAGGGCTTGATGATCGGTATCGAGCTGAAACAACCGGTGCGTGATCTAACGCTGATCGCGGCGCGGGATCACGGGCTGTTGATCAACGTCACGCGTGGCAAGACGATACGGCTGCTGCCACCGCTGACGATTGATGAGCGTGAGGTGGAGATGATTGTCAGAGGTGTGGGGCGAGCACTGATTGCGCATTGATCGCTGGCAAGCAGCACGGTGGGAGCGAGCCTGCTCGCGAAGGCGGACTATCGGTCGACATCTCTGCTGGATAATCGACCGCTTTCGCGAGCAGGCTCGCTCCCACATTTTCGGTGCAGGCCTTAGTCCGGATAATCCGCCAGATCCGGCGCCAGCATCCGCGTCTTCGCCTTGCCATTCGAATTGTGCTGAATGATCTCGCGCGGCTGCCCCAGCTCATTGAAAAACACCTGACCGATCCCCGCTGAGTTCCATAGGCGTTCGCCAGCCTCAGCATGTTCAGGCGTGTACGGCACGATGCGCATGCGGCGGCGTTTGGTAAACCAGTTCAGCGGTGACCGTGGCGAATAGAGCCAGCGGTTGAGGCGGTCGAACCATTCCAGCAGGGTTTTCGGAAACTCGTTTTTGATGCCGCTGCTGGTGATCTGCCAGATTCGCGGCCCGGCCTTGCGGTGTCGGATAAGCACTTCGTAGACGAAGGAATAATGCACATCGCCCGACAGCACCACGTAGTTACCCGGTGTGCGCGAGTGGCGGAAAATATTCAGGATCACCTGCGCCGCACCGCGATGGGCCATCCAGTTTTCCGCGTCGACCAGCAGCGGATAACCGCACCAACTGAAAACCTTCTGCACGGTTTCAATCAGCTTCACGCCGAAGATCGGCGCCGGGGAAACGATGATCGCTGACGGGTGATCGAGCAGTTCCTGTTGCAGTTCGCTCAGCGCCTCCCAATCGAGCAGGCCCGAGGGTTGCTTGAGCGCCATCTCACTGCGCCAGCGGCGGGTACGGGTGTCGATGACTACCAGCGCCGGACTGCTCGGCAGGACGAAATGCCATTGCTGAAAGCGCAACAAATCATTGATCAGAGCATCCTGCACCGGGCTGTCGAGGTACTGATCATCACCGATGGCGCTCAGCCCCAGTGTTTTCTCCAAGACATCCTTGAAGGCATCGGGATTGTTGCCCCAGCCCTGACACAACATATAGGCGATCAACGCGTTGCCGATGATGCGTTTGGAGAACGGATGGCCGTAGGCCGTTTCCTCCCATTGCGCAGACAGGTTCCAGTCATCGGTGATGTCGTGATCGTCGAAAATCATCAGGCTCGGCAGATGCGCCAGCGCGCGGGCGACCTTGTCCAATCCAGCCTTGAACGCGTCGATGCGAGTCTGTTCGAGGGTGTAGCGCTTGAGGCGTTCGGGCGTCAGTTCAGGCGCTTGCGGATTGATCAGCGACCAGGCCGTCGGCGACCACACCAGCAAGTACATCGCCATGACTTCGGCGAAGGTCACCAGGTGATTGTCAGCGCTGCTGCTGGTGAAAATCGGCTTACGCGCACCGCCGAAAAATCGCTCGCGCAATGTCTCGTTGCTCTCCAGCGCCGGTAACAAATCCGCACGGTGGTAGTAACTGGCCGGGTGTTCGTAGAGCTTGGCGCTGTCGCTGACTACCGCGCCTTCGAGGTGTTCGTCGAACAGGCCGAGCCTTTCGATCAGGGCATGAATCGCCCGCAGCATCGGACCAGCCACATCGTCGGCGTAGATCTGGTCACCGCTCATCATCAACAGGGCCGGACGTTGTTGCGGGTCGGTTGCCGTCGCCAGCAATTGGTCGACGCACAGCAAGCCATCCGCCGCCGGGTGATGCGGTTTGCGGCAGGAGCCGTGTAGCAGTTGATCGATCCGCGAGCGCAGAACGAAGTTCGGGCTGGTCGCATCGCCGTACAGCAGATGCGGCGCCCAGTCGGCGATGCCCTCAGCGTTGTCGATCAGCAGGTCATAGGCGATATGCGTATCGCAGGGCAGGGTGTTATCGAGAGAAACATCGATGAGATGAACAAACGCCTGACGGCCTACCGGGATAACGTTGCATTTCTCTGCGTCGAGAGGAATGTCTCCTACACCTTGCAGGCGTAAGGTCAGCGCCAGTGGCCGTGTGCCGACCAGCCACATGACCACGCGCGTTGGCTCAAGCCGTCGCAGCAGCGGGCCGGCCAGGACAGGAGGCAGCGGGATCAGGTCAGCGGGTGTCGAAGACATTGAGGGCAAAGCTCAAGGCGCACAGGCCGGCGATGATAGCGCAGGCGGCGCCTTGAACCCTTAAATCAGCCTTAAGAGTCGGCTTTTTGCAGTTTCAGCGCCAACAAACGCCATTGAGCAGGCAGCGCGTCAACTCGCGGCTGCTCTTGCACCGAGCAATCGAAACGGTAGGTGACATCGTCGCCGTTCATGTTGCGCGCGGTGACGGTGTTGTTGAAGGTGTAGACCTGATCCTTGAAGCGGTGGCTGACCAAGGCTTTGCTGTCAGCAAAACGCGCCGACGCGGGAAAGCGCAACGTGCTGGTCACAAACGGGCTGCACATGACATACGCAATCATCGACTTGTCGGCCTGTGCGTCGCCGCGCAATTTCTTGTTCAGCGCTGCCAGGGCCATGCGACCGTCATAGTCGCTTTGATCCAGCACGGTCTGTAACCCGATCGATTTCGGCGCCCGGCTGGCGTAGTTCGGCAGCAATGCGGAATCGGGAGGAGAGGGCGTGTCGTCCGGCTCGATGGCAGCAAAAGCCGGCGCATCTTTCAGTTCGGCGGCGGGTGTGACTGCCTCGGCTTCAGGCAATAAAGAGCTCGGCTCGGTGACCTGCGTGTTTTCGGCCTGCGGCGCTTCGTAGTCATGCGACGAAGGAAACAACGACAACGTGATCGACAGCACCACCATCGCCACAATGAAGCCGCCCGCAGCACCCACGATGTTGCCGTAGAAAATATTCCAGCTGCCGCGGTTCTTGACCACCCAGCGCCACATGAACCCCCACACCGCGACAAACGCCAGAAAACGCAGAAACTCCATTTGATCCTTTCCTTAAACCTTCCAAACCTGAAATCAACGCACGCCCAAGGTGAGCGCTGACGATGGGCGGCAAGATAACAAAACAGACGTGTAATGCCAGTGACGATAGCGGTGCTCAGTGAAAATTGAGCGCGAAAAACGCCAGCGTCGTCACACCCGCAGCCAAGCCACAGATACCAGCGAAAAATTGCCGGGCCAACGGATGCTCTGGCCGAGGGCGCCTGACCAGCCACATCCAGACGCCCGCCAGCACGCCGAACGTGGTGATCATTTGCAACACGCTACTGGCCAGGTTTTCGGGTGAGGGAGGCACGTGCGCCGGGAAAAGGCTCGAACAGATCACCGAAAAAATCATCGCTACGATGAAGCCGCTGGCGGCACCCGCCAGGTTGGCGAGGATCAGGTTCCAGGCACCACGAGTCTGCACGACCCAAGCCCAAACGGCTGCCCAGACGAAAAAATACAACACGGCCATCAAGGTGTTTCTCCCTCTGAAAATTGGCTCCATCGAGGCGTTGGCGACCTCGTTACTGGCAGTGGACGGCAAGATAGCAAAATAGTAGCTTCGCGCCATCGCTCTTATCTGTAATGGACTACCTATGCCTGTCAGAACTCATTTTTTGCGCCTTTTCTGCGCAATCACAATTGCCGTCGCAATAACCCCCGCATTCGCCGCCGTGCAAGAGCACCCGGAAAACAGCTGGAAGTATTACGCCGGCAACTGCCAGCGCGTGCTGGAAAAAATGGCCGACGTACAAAGCGGTCGGACCACGGCCTACGACGTGATGTTTGCCCTGGAAAGCAACCTGCAGATCATGAATGAACACCGCTCCAACCTGACGCCCAATCACTTGGGCTCGCGAGAATTCGCTGAATGCGAAAACTTCGCGGGCCAGGCTGAATCAATCATTGCCCAAGGCAAAGCCGAGTTCGCCGCGAAAATGCAAGGCGCTGCGGAGGAAGGCCGCATCGCCCACCAGAACTCCCCCGAATACCAACGCGCCCGCGCCCTCGGCTACAGCGACGTCGGCGACATCTCCTTCCTCAAACTGCATGAAGACACCGACGGCGAAGCACGCCTGAAAACCATGTTGATCACCGTCGACGAAATCTGCGGCCAATACTTCCGCGCCACGCAATACGTGAAACCGTATGTGATCTATACGGTCCGGCCTTCTGACGGCGGCTGTGGCGAAGTGAAGCGCGTCGCGGTGGTTGGCGGCCGATCAGTGGAGAAGGGCGATTACATTGATGAGAAGGGCGAATTTCAGTATCTGGGCTGGAAAAAGCTTGTCGGCGCCGATGGCTTCCCGACGGATATCCGCGTGCTGAAAGCCCGTCGTTGAACCAAAGAAATACCGGGATGTTTTCTTGAAGATGAGGATGGACAGATGATCGACTTCAACAACAAAGGCTTCTTCAAACTCAAGCAGAACGACGAGTACGCCGAACGTGTAAGCGCGCTGCTGCTGGATGGCGAAGAAGTGATCGACTCTTACAAGGCCATGCGTGACGGCGTGGTGTTTACCAACAAACGCATCATCGCGGTCAACGTTCAGGGGATTACCGGCAGCAAGAAGGATTTCACGTCCTTGCCGTACAAGAACATCGTCGCCTACTCCGTGGAAACCTCGGGCACGTTCGATCTGGATTCGGAGCTGGAGATTTACTTCTCGTCACTGGGGAAGGTGAAGTTCGAATTCACCGGGAAGACGTCGATGGTGGAGATTTCCAAGTACATCTCGAAGCATCTGCTGTAACGGCGCTGCTGATCACAAGATGTCTTTCAAGTAACCCTTGAGTGCAAGGAGCGGCTGATCCAGCTGCTCCAGCGAACGCGCCTTGCTGAATTCAGCGGACAACTTGTGCAACTCGCGCCCCAGCGGTTTCTCGACGCCGCCCAAGGCATTCATCGCCAGGCCAAGGCATTGATTCATCTTGAACTGAATGGTCTCGACATCCCCGCGCCGTACCAATAGTTCGAAAATGTCTTTCTGGTAATCGCCCATGATCATGTCATCCCGCAGGATCGGGCTCAGGCCTTCTTCCTCGTAAGCGAGTTTGAGGGAGAAAAGGGCGACTGTTTCCAGTGACGTTTCCATGGGGTGCCTTTAGCGATGTCCGTCAGTGTGAGAGTTGATGACTGGAGGCACCACCGTTAGGTGCAAGATGCGCTGGGCTGCCTTCAGAGTGGCGGGATTATACGGAGCGGGATCAACAAGTGCAGCCCAAAGGCGAGGCCGGGCACACTGAAGCCGATCAATAACCTTCACGGGATTAAGCGGAATTTCCATCGGAGGTCGGCGAGTATTATGGTGAGCCTTCACACACTCGACGTTAACTGTTGGATACGAATGGAGTGACGACCATGGAATACGACGACAAACTGATGGAAGACGCCGTGCTTTCCCTGTTGGCAGCACTCAGTTCCGACGACGGCAATGCCTGGAAAGGATTCGATTTCGACATCATGAACCGATTGCATGAGCAGGGTTTCATCAGTAACCCGGTGAACAGGAACAAGTCGGTCTGGTTGACGGAGGAAGGGCTGGAGCGGGGGCGGGCGATAGCGGCGCGGTTGTTTAGGGGAAATGCTCAGGCTGAGACTGCAAGCGACTCCGACACCTGAGTCCGTGCTATGTCACGTGCGACCCGCGCAGTGGTGAGCGTTCTGCATTGCGCGAGCACTTTCCGACAGACGAAAAAAAAGGCCTTGCTAAGCAAGACCTTTCTTGATTTTGGTGTCCGAGGGAGACTCGAGGGTTCCATATACTACGTGGCTTGCAGGCAGATTATATCCTCGGGGATACATAGCGGGATACAAGCTTTTCTCTGTTGAGTACTGACTATAAGAAGAAACCACGTTTTTCCTCAAGCCGCAGCCAATCGAAGCTCTACTCAGCCAAGCTGTATCCGATCCGCCAGCTAGCTGGTAGCTTCGCATTGCCATCACTCGGCTAAACGTCTGAAATTAGTTCTCAAGGAAAACCGTCATGCTAGAAGCGTTGCTGGAAAAAGGATTTTTGCCTCGAGAGTTACCGCCTTTGTTCACCTCAAAAACCCTAGGCGACGTAGCGCGAGTAACGAGCAAATTGCCGGACAGCTTGACAAAGGCTCAGACAAATTGGACGCAGCCGATGCACCATAATTTGTCACGGGTTGGCGGGCTACGTCGACGTTTAACTATCCCCAACCCTGCCAACTATTTTCGGCTTGCAAATGTTTTTGCTGTTAATACTGCTCAGTTGACTGCTGAGTGGGCAAAATCACCTTTTTCTCATACCCGACCACATTATGACCCCCAGGGAGTGAGAGCCATCGCATCGAGTTTGGCGGATAGAGCAACTGCGCGTGCTCACACCCGTGTTGGGGCAAGGTACATTTTGCGTGCAGATATCTCGCAATTTTACTCATCGATCTATACGCATACGATTCCATGGGCGTTGCATACTAAATCTGTAGCGAAAGCAAAATTTAGAGACCTTACCCTTTGCGGGAACGTGATTGATAAAGAGCTACAAGCATGTCAGTCAGGTCAGACTAAAGGAATTGCGATTGGGCCGGATACTTCACTTGGCATTTCCGAGCTTTTACTGAGCTCGATTGATGCTAGTTTGGCCTCTGAGTGCAAAATAGTCGGAGGTGTAAGATTTATTGATGATATCGAGTTTTCTTTTGCGACATTATCGGATGCTGAACACGCACTTATTATGCTGGAGGCTCAGCTGTACGAGCGGGAGCTGCAATTAAATGGAAATAAAACAGCAATTTTTGAATTGCCGAGTGAACTTGAATCTGTTTATGTTAGTAAGCTCAGACCAATAATTCCTGCGGATGGTGCGTCTGCGCCTGAGTGGATTGATTATTTCAATCGAGCTTTTGGTCTTGCACGACAACATCCAACTGAAGGCGTACTTAGATATAGTGTCGCCGCATTAAAGAGTGTGACAGCTTCTCAGATTCAATGGGGGTTGGTTCAAAATTTATTATGGCAGTGTATTGCGCTCGACCCAGGTTGTTTGCGTCTTGTTATCGATGTTTTATTGTTGAACAAAGAAAGCGGCGGACATTTTATTGATAAGGGAATAGCGTCCAGGGCAATTAACGCATTAGTGCAAGTTAGCGCTCCAGTTGGTCATGGAAGTGAAGTTGTATGGAGTATTTGGGCATGTATGCTGTTAGGTCTGAAGTTAACTGAGGCTTCGCAAGAATTTATCGCTCGTATGGATGATGGATGTGTTGCTACAGCTACAATGCAAGCTAAAGTGATGGGGGTTTTTGATCCGGGCTTTACTTCTGTTTTGTGGGAAGGATGGTTGGTTGATGACTGTTTCGAGCAAGATCATTGGCTGTTTGCGTATGAGTGCTATCGCCGTGATTGGCTACTACATTTAGTTAATGTTTCTAATATAGTTGTTGATCCTGTTGCGATTTTGTTTAAAGGTCTTGGTGTGACGTTTCTAGATATTGATGCTCCTGAAACATATAAGCCAGTTCGCGTTACAAGCGATGGTGATGATGGAGGTTATTGAATAGTCGGCCCTCATTACGGCGCTGGGGACCCTGTGAGCTTTCGATTGGTACGGGGTCGGAAACCCGCAGGACTGTGTTAGTGGGAGGATTTCAAAGTTACTGAAATTTCAGGCATTGAAATCGAAAGAATTCTGCTGAAAAAAGGCCATCGTTACCGCAGCGGTAACGATGGCCTTTTGTGTTGATGATTATGGACACCTTGGACCGTCAACCAAGTCAACCTGTCAACCAATGTACAAAAATCAGCCACTGCCAAGATCACGCGGGTTTTGTGCCCCGTGTCTTTCAGATTTGCTCAGGGTCCCCGGCGACTTTCCGAGACACTGTGCATTTGCACTGGTGAACGATGTGTTCACCCGGTTCACCTGTTCACTAAGCTGGGCACCTGTCCGCTAACAAAGTCCGGCGGGTTTCCGACCCCGTGTCTCAATGAAAACCTCAGGGGCCCCCGGCAGATCGCGGGAGATGCGCCTAAAGTTCGCTGGAGGGGGTTGTGCTACCGGGGAGCGGGGCTCATATCTGTTCTAAACGCGGTGTAACTCGTGTAACTCGTGTAACAAGCATTTCTAACTCATTGTATCTATTGGGTTTTATAAGAGTTACACCGTTTTGACACACCAATTTTTAAGCGTGTAACTGAGTCAAGTCGTGTAACAGTTGCAAATTAAAGCAGGGTGCTCCAACTGGTTGATCGCCCGATAGTATGGTTAGCATTCCCTCCTACCCGATTCGCTGCCGGCGCTCGGCGACCAGCGCCCTGACCGTTAACTCCAAATTGTCGGTCTTGCGCAGTCGGGCAGTGGACCCTGATGGCAACGCCCACTCTTCCCTGTGCGGCGCCATATCGTCGCCTCCACACGGACGGTGCGTCTCTCCGGCTCCGCGCTAGCGACTGGTGCCATCGCAAAATATCAAATGTAGGAAATTCGCATTACCAGAATCCATGGGATCCGAACCTTATTCATTGATTCACCATTTGAATGTGATGATCTAGAATAACGATTGGATTGCGAAGCTTGATCATCAAATTTGGAGAGGGACGTGTCACCGAACGCATTACAGCTCACTGCCCTTTCACGGTTATTTTCCCCCGGAGTATTCCGCGATATTGCGCGGAAGGGGCAGTCAGCAATGTTTTCTAGACTTTTTCGCCAAACAGAGCTAGCAACTGTCGACGGAAATACTGTGGCAGATGCTTTTGATAACGCGTTTGCGATCTTACGACATACTGGGTTTCGAGATGAATATGTTTATCGAGCAGCATTAACTCAAAATGTATTACTCGGAACACATTCCCTAAACACTGCTTGTATGCTGACCGAGTTCCGCGCCGGAGCATGCAAGGCTGATCTCGCTATTTTGAACGGAACCTCGACCGTTTATGAAATAAAGTCTGAGCGGGATACGCTAGCCAGGCTCGATAATCAAATAATTAATTATCAAAAAGTTTTCGCAAAAATATATATTGTTGCAAGTGAGTCGCACATCCCAAGCTTGATTGATAGCACTTCAAGTGGGGTGGGGATTTTATGTCTGAATAAACGAAATCAAATTACTAGAGTGCGTGAGTCTTCTAATAATGTTAAAAATGTTTGCCCTGTAACGATTTTCGAATCTCTTCGTACAGATGAGGCTCGTATTATTTTGGATAAGCTTGGAGTGATAATTCCCGACTTGCCAAATACTATGATACGCAGGGCGATGCGAGATCACTTTTCGAAATTACCGCCTGAAGACGTTCATTCACTCATGGTAAAAACTTTAAAGCGAACACGCACTCTGGCTCCCCTTAATAAATTCGTTGGTCAGTTACCTCCGTCTCTACGCGCCGCTGCTTTGTCAGTAAACATCCGAAACACAGACCACACACGGATGATTCAGGCACTCAGCACCCCCTTACGTATCGCCATGGACTGGAAATAGACTCAATGTACTATCCTTACTTTCGCGGTAAACAATACGAATTGGTTTCAATTCGTGATAATGCTGAACTGATAGCAGCCTCTAACTTTGTGCCGATCATCGAACCCGTCCGCGAAGCCTTAGCTGGGCTGGAGAAAACATTGAAGGCGGTTTGTGATCAGAACGGAAGAGCGGTAATTGTGGTTAATCCATACCACGGCGACCATAGGGATAATGCAGCCGGTATTACGGACTTGGTGAGAAAGTATGCGGACAAACAATCCATTGAGGTTGGGATCTTACTTAAAGAGGATATGGGCGTAGCTGAAGCAATAGATCTTAGTGAGCGATACCGCGAGCATCGGATAAATTTCATTCATGCAGGCTTCACCCAAGGTAAAGAACTAGCTTTCGAGTTTGGTGGAAAATTAGCTGCGACACGTAACATATTCAATGAGAGTTACTGCCAAAAAACTTACCGCAAGCACTTCAGTGGAAGTGAACGTGTGCTTTTACGGGATGGGTTTAAGCGTAGGCGCAACCGGGATTATCCTGCGGTAGAAATATTTTCTGATCTTAATGTCACTTACGAAGACGAAGGCATGAATGGGTTTGGTGACTTCTCAATAGTTGGCGACGGATATTCAGAGTCAGGGGGGCCTGCTTACGCGGTAGCTATACATCTGACATTTATAGATCCCGATCAAGATGACGCAATGTTTATTTATCATTTCGTCTCGACAAGTCAAGATACGCCAACTGACCCGGCTGGAAAGTTTGCGGAGGCTTTGGACAAGCTGATGATGAAGTTAGACTCGGGACACTCGAAGCTTTACGAGACAGCAGCCATTGGAGAACTGCGGAAGCTTCATGCTCGGGGTCACTTTCCGGGATTGGGATATTTAAAAAAGATTTCACTGAATCATCATGTTGAGACACTTTCTAAATTCCTTGGCTGAGAATTAGTATGCCTACTCATTGCTGTCCAGAGTGTTTTGGCGATCGAGGTCTGACACAAGATATCATTCCTTTGATTTCTGATGGTCGAGGTGTATGTGGTTTTTGTTACTCTCATGATGTGGACTTAGTTGAGGCAGTAGTTCTCGAGGACTGGTTTAGGCTCCTGATAAGTATTTATGAACCAGATCCAGATGGAAAACCACTCGTTGAATGGTTGAAAGAGGATTGGCAGCTTTTTTCGCACTCCCGAATGGATGTCGCCCATGCGAAGGAACTGTTGGGGGAAATACTTGATGATGGCGATATTGTACGCAGAAACTTCTCGCCATCTGAGAGATATCAAAGCGAGGTGCTTATTAGATGGGAAACCTTGCGAGATGAGCTTATGTATAAAAATCGTTACTTTTTAGATGAGCCCCTCGATACAGATCGCTTCAAAGAGCTGCTTAGCCATCTTCCGGCCGATGATTTACCTCAACTTTGGTATCGGGCCAGAATCCGCGCTGGGGACAGAACCTATTCAATTGAGGAAATGGGCCCACCTCCCAAGCGGCTTGCATCACATGGTCGCGCAAATCCTCCTGGTATACCTTACTTATACATCGGTTCGCAGCCCGAAACCGCAGCCTCAGAAGTTCGTCCGCATACTGGGGAAGTTGCTTGTGTAGCTGAGTTCACAATTGCTGGACCGTTGCGAATAGTTGATCTCCGGAATCCCAGAAAATTAGTTTCTCCTTTTTTGTTGGGGGATGCGGGCGCAATTGGGCAGTTACGCGCAGATATTGCCTTCTTGGAGCGCTTAGGAGACGAGCTGACAAGGCCAGTGTTGCCACAGGGTGCAGCTATAGATTATGTGCCGAGTCAGTATCTTTGTGAGTTTATAAAAAAGAGTGGATATGACGGAGTTGCTTACCGTAGCTCTGTAAGTGATGGAATGAACCTGGCATTGTTCGATCCGTCCAAAGCTATTGGAGGCGCCGTATCATTGTATAAAATTAATCGAGTTTCCGTTGATGTAGAGCTCTCAATTGATTGAACTTGTCTATCCGGCCTTTCATACTGCGGGCTGATTCAGTTTTAATCCGAGTCTTCGCTAGAACTGAACAGAATTTGCATCAAGCCATTTATGAACACAAATGGCTACTGCCCATCCGCTCCACAAATATGGCAATGTATATTCAGTGCCTAGAGAAGTTTTTACGTTTGCTAGTATCTTTGCTCGGTAAGTAGCTATTACTATCAGCCAATAAGGGCAAGGGTAACTAAACTCAATTCCGGGTGTGATTTTCAGCTCGGTGGTATCTAAATTTCTATATTCGCCACGAACGTGAAATTTGGCTATCCAAGCAATCCCTCGTGTTAATCTTCTTTTGTCAGTAGGGTTAGTAACAGTGCTGATATTTTCGCGAACAATTTCATGCTTATAATTTTCGTTTTTCTGCGCGCCTAGCAGGATCAAGTTATTAGAAAATTCCTCTTTAATGGTTGCTTTTTTTAACCGGCGCATGCTTTTGATTAAGAAGCTATCGAGACTGATTTTATAAATTTTATTGTCTGAATAACTTGCACCTGGGGAATGCTGGTAAAATCTAAGCAGAAAATAACTATTCGCCGCCAAGGCTACCAACCAGACATGCTGAGTATTCTGCGTGAAGGCAATAGTGGTTCCAAGTACTGATACTGACTTAAGGTCTGCACCAAAAAACCATAAGGCTATGAGTACGGATGAAAAAGATAAAAGCATTCCTCGAGCCTTCTTAAAATCACCCTCATCAAAACCAGCGTTCATGTTTGCTCCAATAGTTAAATAAAATTTAAAAAGAACTGTGACGTTGCTGAAAAATACTTTCTTGTAAATTCATGTTTTTATTTTTGATTGTCAATAAATTTATTATACATCTGGCCATTCAATTCTCAAAGGCATCGTCCAGCTGCTCTCCGTTTTTACTGCTCGCCGAACTCGGTCTGTTGAGAAGCAGAACTGGACTGTCATCTGCTCCTTTGCTACCGGCATCTTTTTGGCCAACAGGAGACATTCGTGTAGGGCGGTTATCAGCCAAACTGTGCTCCTGGTCAACCTCCAGGTTATGGCATTCACGCGGAGGGCGTCGCCACGGCTGCAACAGTTGTGAAATACGGAGGCCGAATTGGCGCAGCCTTAGGAGGGAGCGCATCCTATACAAGGTTTTAAGAAGTCTGTGAAAAGATCAAATTCACCGAGGGCGGTAGCTTCATTGTGGAGTGGCCGGTGATGCTGCGACAGGTGTGGTTATGCAGCTGAGCCCCTAGCGCTGCCTTCCAGCACGACCGTGATGTTTTAGGTAAATCAGGAACACTAAAATGACAAAAAGGGCCCGTCTGGGCCCTTTTTCAGGTGAAGCGATCTTACTTTTTCAGCCAGCCTTCAACCACGTCGGAACCGTGTTGGGTTTTCCACTCTTTTAGTGTCTTGTGATTGCCACCTTTGGTTTCAACCACTTCGCCAGTGTGAGGGTTTTTATACGTCTTCAGCTCGCGAGGTTTACGCTTGCCTGGCGCTTGAACAGGCGCTTTGCCGCGTGCGCTGCTCTGTGGGTCAAGTAGGTTGACGATGTGCTTGAGGCTGAAACCGTACTGGGAGAGCAGTTCACGAAGCTTGGTTTCAAATTCGATTTCTTTTTTCAGTGCACCGTCGCTTTTCAGAGCTTCCAGCGCCTGAAGCTGTTCGGCCAAGTGTTTTTCCAGCTGACGGTATTCGGCAAGTTTTGACATAATTGCTTCCTGATTTATTTTTGAAGATATCTATCTGAATACCATTACAGCATAGAGTTCAGGTTACTTTCGACCTTTTAGCTGGCTTTCGATAAGGCTCATTTCGCTCTTGATCAAGTTGACGGTTAGTGCCTGAACTTTAGATGCTTTTCCGGCTTTGATATCCACGACCTTCATCAGCGCCGTCAAATAGCTTTTGCGCGCTTTCAGGGTGTCAGTCCAGCTAGCGCTGTTTTGTATGGGAGTAATCATGATTTATTTAATCCGAGGGTTTCTAAACAGCCCGCGTCGGCGGGCTATTTCGGGTTCAAGCTGCCAACAGTTCTTCTAATGTGATATTTCGGGCAGCAGCGGCAAGCTCTTCACGACGAATATCCGAATGAAAAGGACCGAATCGAGGTACATCGAGGTTGGAGAAACCGTATCCCGAGTTCCCTTGTTGGTAATCCAAGGCAAGTATCCGTGCACCAATAGCTACTAATTGATTCGTGGCGGCATTCCACTCTTCGTCTAACGTAAGCCCTACTGCGCTCAGGGCCGATTTTTTGGCTTCATTTTCACGCTGTTTGGCGTGTGCGATACGTGCTTCAAGGGAGTCTAGTTCCGCCTGTAAAGCCACGAGAATGAGCTCCTGCCTTCTAACGTGCTCATCAGTGGTTGCGAGTTGCTTGGCTGCCTTCTGAATTTCGCCGTTGGCTGCTTTTTCGCCTTCGCTGTCGCCACTGGCGAGACTTTTGGCATATAGACTTGCAGCGTCTCTTTCTGCTTGCTGCGCTTTTTCCAGGGATTGCTCCGCATCCGATTGAATCAACTGAAGTCGCTCTCCCAAGTGCAAGCGTGTGCGCTCCAATGCTTCAATCTCAGCGGCAACTACGGACATGGTTTGGATCGACTGCTTTTTGATTTCGTCAACCTGCTCCATGCGTTCCAAATACGCGATCTTTGATTCAATACGTTGAAGCTCATAGGGGATAGCTCGCAAGCGGCACTCGGCAGAGGAGTACCGCTCCATGGCTGCACTCTTCTCGGGGCTTCCAATCACGTTGCCGATTGGGCTGTAGTTGGTGGGTGCATTGCGCCAAGCGGCGTCCAACGCGGGAAGACTGTTTTCGATGGTTTCGCGCTCAGCGACCAGAGCGGCCCGTTGCTGTTTCAATTCATTCATTTTCATATTCATGGTCCTTGATGAGTTTTGATTACATTGATTTGGCTGGCGAGGCCGGGACTGAGCCGGCGTTACCTCGATCAGATGAGATGCCCTCAGGCAGCCCGAGCCTCGCTGTCATCCGTTCCCGGAATTGCCTTCACGATGTAACAGCGCTGTTGGCCTAGGCCGGGCAAGCGCACCAGACTTGATGCCTTGCCGTCGCTGCTCGGCTCCAGCACACCGCGTTGCAAGAGTTCCTTGTTTACTGCGGTAAGGTTCATGCCCCGGAAGATCTCCGAGCGCCAAGCCTCTGTCAGCACGTAGTAGGTATTTGTGGTGTGCAGGGTGTCGCCCATGCCGTGCTCCAGCGTCTTGCGAAAGCCGAGGCGGTCGATCGTGCGGGGGCCGTGTTCGTCGATCTTGGCTGCAGTCGATTCCCAGCGGGTGAAGCGGCTTTCGCCGAAGCGCTCGATGAACTGTCGCAGCCTCGCCGATATTGCATCGCCCTCGAAATTACCGGCGCCGCCACGTTCGTTTAGCCAGGCACTCAGGCACACGCGAGCGGCCGTGGTGGCGGTCCCGTCCGGCCAGCCGGTGATACCCATGGCGGTGGCCAGCTCGCCTGCGGCTGCCGCGAGACCGAAACGAGCGGCAGCACGGTGCGCCTGCCCACTCGCGGATGCAGGAAGCGATTTAGCGATAAAGCTTTCCAGCGTGCGGCGCAGGATCGCCGCCCAGCCATGGCGTTTGCCGGGTTCGCACAACGCCGTCAGAAATGCAGTGAGCGGGGTGCCGTAGTATTTCGCTACGCGGGCTTTGAGCGCATCGGAGAGCGCTGCCGCATCCTCGAAACCGTTGAGCGTGTCGAACATGCCGAGGCCTTTGCTGGCATCGGCCGGAACGGCGAGCATGCGCACCTCCATCCCCGCTTTCAGTTCCTTGTTGGCTTCGGCCATGTGCTGGGCCAAGGTCTTCTCGCCTGTGGAGAGGAACAGCAAGCGCCACTCTTGTACCTGTCGGCCTGCTTGGCCTCGGTCATTGGCGCGAGCCTTCCCGGTGCCGTTGCCAAGCATGTAGACCGTTTCTCCAATGATCCGTGGATCGCACATGCCGATTTCATCCAGCACCAGTAGGCCGTCTGAATGTGCGGCAGCGATAGATTCCAGCGCGTTGTCGGTCGAGCGCCACGAACGCACCAAGCGCGGTCCGCCGTAGATCGAGGCGGCGACTTGCAGGTGAGTGGTCTTACCGCCGGAGCTGTCGCCATAGAGGTGAAAGCCACCTGACTCATGGCCAAGCATGTGCAGTAGCGGACCCGCGAAGGCCACCCCGACGACAAACGCCAGGCGATGATTGCCAATGCACAATGCGCCGATCTGCTGCTGCCATTGTTCGAGCGTGCCTGATTCGCTGATCGGTGGAAGCTGTGCACCGGCTTCATAGAAATGCAGGTGCTCGCTGTGAGTACCAACCTGCTGCTCGGGCAACAGAAAGGCGTTGTCGTGCCAACCCAAGCGGGTTACCAGTCTTGCCCGTTCCGCGCTGTCAAATCCGCCGAGATAACTCTGCAAGTCATTGCGTGCGTTGCGTCCCGAACGGCTACCGGCGAGGCGCAGGCCCATGTCTACCAACGGCCCAAGCACGTCCTTGCCGAAGTCGCCAGTCATCGTGCGTGCAGGAATGTTCCAGCGTTTTTTGGTGCCGTCTGGATCGTCGAACTCGACCAGCAGACCCCAGTTCTGGCCCTTGTCATCACGCGTCCGGGCGAGGATAGCCAGCGGCGAACACACCGGACGCGCCTCGCCGTCGTCACCGGCATAAAACACGCCTTCGGACGTCAGGCGAAAGCCTCCCGGCATTAGGTCGTTTTTCGATTTGGTTGGGCGCTTGGGCGCTGCTTTAGGCTTCTGTTCGGGTTCTGGTTCAACGTGTGCGACAATCGTTTTTTCCTCGATCACCGCGAACATTTCACCGCTGCTTTCCAGCTCTACGAAGTGGTCGACGGTCCAGCCTTTGGCGATTGCATCGGCGGCATCGTCGCCGTCGTTCCATTGCCCACCTTTGGCAAACGCGGCACGTTCGTTCTTCCGGATCGGCTTGCGTTTGAACACATCCAATGCGATGAGTCGGACCGAGGCAGCGCCGATTTCGCGCAGCTTCTCGGCAACGACTTCCATGCAGCCTTTGCCGCTGTCGTCGTTGTCCGGCCACAACAACACATCCCGACCTTTGAGAGTTGTCAGGTCGGCTTTGTGCCAAGAGTTGGAGCCGTTCGGCCAGCACGTGGCCACGTGGTTGGGCAGCAGTTCGGCGGCGGCATCGGCAGCTTTCTCGCCTTCGCACAGAACCACTGGTGCGTCACTGCGCAGGGCCAGTTCATCAAGGCGAAGCAGGGGACGCGGATCTGGCAGACCCTGCCAGCGCCATTGTGTGGATTGGCCATCGGCGCGCTGACACCACGTCAGTGGCGCGAAGACCTTCTTCGGCTTGCCGTCTTCATCGGGCCCGAGGTCGAAGCGATAGATCGCCATGAGAGGCTGACCCTTTGCGTCACGATAGACCCAAACCTTGGACGGCACACCATGATTGCGATGTTTGGCTGGGCACTTGTTCATGGCCTCGGCTGGGATTGGCTGAATGGCAATCCACTCAGGTGCTTTTGTCTTAGCAGGCGCTGTCTTCGCCTGGGCGGCGCCCGGCGATACGTTGAGCAATTCTGCGAGTTTGTTGCAGGCCTCGATGTCGGTGCCGCCGTCCAGATAGCGCACCAGATCAATCAGGTCGCCGCCCTTGTCGCCGGTAGCAAAGTCCGCCCATGTGCCCTTGCTCAAATTGATCTTGAGCGAACCGGCGCGCTTATCGCTGCGGGTCGGATTTGGAGCGGTGTATTCCTTGCCGCCGTCGACGCGCTTGCCGTTGGGCAGCCAGTGCGACAAGACACGATCAATGTCTTTCAGCGCGGCGGCTTTCACGTCGGCAAAGCTTGGACGTTTTGCTGAGGTGTTCGGGCGTTGGCTCATGCGTCAGCCCTCGGCAAAAACAGCGCGTCGTTGATGTCATCGATCAGCGCTTTGGCCATTTCGCCAAGGTACAGAGCAGGCCAACTGAAACGCTCACCGCTGTCGCTCATGGCGGCGTCGAAGTTAAGTTGGTTGGCGTGATGCTGCAGCAGGGAAACCATCTCCAGTGCATCCTCGACCGGTACTCCGGCATTGACCCGGAACAACTTCAAATCGGAGGCGTTCACGCGAGTGAAGGTGGCATGCCCGAGGGTGGTGGAGGTGTTCATAGCGCACCGCCTTTCTGCGCAGCAGGCGTCGAAGTGGAGTCGCCGTGCAAGGTCAGTGTTTTAATCAAACCAAGAGTGCCGCGCACGTCCCAGAGGACGGCGGCGATGACATGATTAGCGAGGCGCGAGGAGTCGTTTTCGAAGTGTTCTTCAAGCAGCGTCAGAACCGAGTCGGCACGAGCAATGGCGCAAGTGATGGCGTCGATGGGCACACCGGCTTCTGCGGTCGGATTCACGCAGAGCAGGTCTTCGGGCAGGGCGAAACTCAAAGCGTTGTTCATTGGGCACCGCCTGCGGTTTCGAGTGCGCGGGCTTTGGCCATGTGAGCGTTGTAACGGGAGAGGCGTGTAGCGAGACTGGAATTGGCGTGTAAAGCGGCGAGAGCCATTGCACGGTGTGCAGCGGCGCGAATTTTGGACGGATTGATAGCGGTCATGTAGAGCTCCTTTTGCTGAGGAGCTGCCACCGCTTGCGGCCAAGCAAGGAAAGGTGACAGCTGTACGCGGGTTGGCCGACCGGGGCAAAAGGGACCCGGCACACCCGAAGGTGTCCCACGCACAGCCGCCATAACACGATACGGCGGGCACAAAAAAAGCGCCTGCGTTCGGATGGAGGGCGCTTGTGCGCCTTTTGCGGTTCGGACGGCCAAGTCCGGTCACTGAATTTGCAGCGACGGCCAGAGAGTAACGTCCGTCTTTCGAAAGTGCAACTGCGCTGATGGCTTGCGGTTTTTTCAGGTGCGGCATAAATTGTTCGTGCATGTAGATTGACCTCAACGCCTCCGGATCGCCCCCGGAGGCGTTTTCGTTTCAGGCATGCGCTTCCCAGCGCAGGGATAGGAGGGGTAGGAAGCCGCCGCTGAGCATCGAGCGGGCGTCTTCGTAGGCTTGGGTTTGCTGGCCTTCGTCGACGATCACCGCGCCGGTTTTTTCGCAGTGGAGGGAGAGGGCGCACCAGGTGCCGTCGGCCCAACTCAGCACGCTAACCACGCGGCCTCGCTTTTCCTGTCGGCTGCGGTGGCGTTCGAGGCGCTGCATGAGACGAGTAGAAAATCCGATCCGGCGCAGTACGGAGAACGGATGCATCAAGGCGTTATCAGCGATCTTGCGATTCATGCTGCCTCCGGCGTATTAGCGAACAGTGGAGGCGGTGTTTCGCCTTTGAGCCAAGCGAGGATCTTGCTGTCTTCAGCGCAGCGGCGACGGTATAGAACGGCCATTTGCTCGCTGCGTTGTGCAACACACTCCTCGACATAACTGTTCAGATCGGAGGTCAAGCGCATATCTTGATGAGCGCGCTCGCTTGTTTTCTTCTCGAGGGCGAGATCCTCATCCATGATGCGCTGCCATACCGCCGGAGCGTTCGCGAATCCCGCTGATTGATCGACGAGCCAGTAGGTAACCCAGTCGGCCATGCCGCGCGATTTCAGCGAGGCGAGGCGGCTTTCGCTCATGGCGAAATAGCCGGAGCCGTGAACGCTCGAAAACTCTCTGCGCACCGCATTTTTGCGGATCAGTTCGGGCAGTTCCCAAGGATTGGCTTTGAGTGGAAGTACTAGGCCGTCAGGGCTGAAAAAGAACGCTTCTTGCTCTTCGCCGTTCCAGCTCACACCCGCAATAGTGCGATGGCGCCAGTTAATTTCACTAGGTTGATAGAGGCGAAATCCGATGCTGTACGAGTCGAAGAATGGCCCCTTGAAAGGGCAGTAATTGCGCTTCATGCGGCCACCTGATCACGGGCCTCGATGCGGCTTTTGACCCAGCTCTGGACTTCAGAAAGAACCCACGCGACAGGAGCACCGCGTGCGTTGCTATTGCTCAGTTTTACCGGTCGTGGAAAACCACTTTCAGGGCCCTGCATCAGCTTGTAGAGAGTCGAGCGCTTGAGCCCCGTAGCGACCTCAAGACTCGGCATGCGAATCAGGGTAGTGGCAGGGTCAAATGGAAGGGCTAAGTCTGGTACGGCGGAGGTGGAGTCAATGGGGCTGGAAAGATTTGAAAAGGTTGGAGCGGGTGCGTGGGCGGATTTCTGTCTCATTAGTATTGCTCTCGATTGGTTTGGACTGACGAGAGCAATGGTCTAGAGATTGGGCGGCGGTGAGCAGTTCACTTCCATTTGAAATTTCAGGTTTACACCACGAAGTTGCGCTTGAGAATTGCCTCGACACTTTTACGAGACAACGCCTTTTCGGTTTCAAGGGCGATCCACCCAGGGCGCTGCGCGGGTGGTTTTGCGACCTCCTGCTCGAGCCAGGAATGTACCTTCGAGGTGATGTCCCTATATGACATGCCGCTCGCTGAGTAGTGGCGTCCTTGATTAGTGATTGCTGCGTCGCGTGCGCGTGTCTCTTGTGCACGCTCTATCCCGCTGATGATGCCGCCTTTTGTGCGGATGGCATTTTTGATAGCCCGATCAGCAATAGGTCTCAGCTCATCATTGATCAGGCATTGCAGCGAAATAATCGGTTCCAAGTGCAGTGCATATTGATCGAGTGCGTCAATGCGCTCTTCTAGATCGACCTGGGTTTCCACAAAATCGCAGTAAAAATCCCATCGCCAGTCGGTCGAAAGCTTCGACACATATACCCAGACCTTCTGATCGGCTTCACGCATCCAGTCGCCCAAGATCCCGAGCGCCTTTACGGCGCAAGCCATGATGTAAGCCGTATGCGCCTCTTGTTCAGAAGCCGTGTAGCAGTTGCTGTATTGACGAACCCAGTGTGCGAGGCGGTCTTTGTGGTCGGTAGAGGCGTACTGAAAAATGGATTCCTCATGCACGGTTGTCTTGATGCACAGGCTGCTGAAATCGCTATCGGCGCCGCCAGCCTGGATGCGCAGACAACACTGGTCGATCAAGTAGCACGCGTCAGTGAGCTGTTCGCGGCACAGTGCGTAAAGCGATTGGTCTGACAGATATCCTCTCAAACCAGACGTGAGTGCAGACTGCGCGATGCTTTGGTTATTAGTCATTGGTCAGTGGCTCGCGCATGGTGTGCGTCTCGATCCCACGCCCTATATTTTGCGAGCGTAACCAGCGAAACCTCTTTTTCAGCACGCGGCAAGCAGCTACCTGCAGCAGGGGGAGGGTTCGTTTTGGCGTTACACGTTTGTGCCGAGTTACACCGAGAGTTGGGGGCGCCGCGCATTCGTGTAACGGACTTGAAAGCCAATGAATTCGGGCGTTTCGCATAGGTCGTTACACGCGTAACACCTGTAACACCGATTTTGGAGGAAGTACGGATGTACGTGCTCATACCACCTCATCAAGAGGTGCGTGAGTGATATTCCCAGCAACCAACTGATCTAGGTAATCCGCGTACCACTGCATCATTTTCACTCTGTGATCGAAATATTGAGCCTTGTTGTAGATCCCAGAGATTCCCTCTTCTTTGTGAGCTAGCTGCGCTTCTACATGTTCTTTTGGCCAACCGTGTTCCCTGAGCAAGGTACTAGCGGTGTGGCGAGTTCCATGGCCGACCAAACGACCTTTATAACCAACCGTTGCGAAGACTTTGTTGATGGTGTTTTCACTGATTGTCGGGTTCTTGGCTCCGACACCGGGAAACAACCACCGACTGCGGCCTGTTAGACATTGGAGTTCTTTAAGAGCGGATAACGCCTGCTTGGGAAGTGGGCACACGAAATCCCTGCGCATCTTCATTTTGGCGGCCGGTGTCGTCCAGATGGCTTTATCAAGGTCGAACTCTTTCCATTCGGCCAAGCGGACCATTCCCGGTCTAGATGCCGTCCATATGCAGAGCCATGCTGCGGTTCGGGCCGTTAGTCTGCTGGGTGTGTGTTTTAGCGCGATCAGAAAGTCGCCAAGTTCAGGTTCCAGCAAATGAGGATGCTGTTGCGTTTTCGGTGCCTGAGCGGCGATATCGCGAAGTCGGCTTCCCGGGTCGTTCTCGGTCAGGCCTAATCCGATGGCTCGACCAAAGATTTGATTGATCCAGGTGCGACACTTTTCCGCAACGTTGTGAGCGTCTCTCGCTTCTATGGATGCTTGCAGATCTGCGCAATCTGTCCGAGTGATTTCGTCGAGAGGTTTGTCCCCGAGCGCTGGGAGAATGTCCTTGTCGAGGTATGTACGAATCTTATTGAGGGTGGACGGAGCCAGACCCTTTTCTTCTTTTGCCTTTAACCAAGCATCAGCAGCAGCTCGGAAGGTTCGAGTTTTAGCTGCATCTATTGCCGCTTTTGCTGATCGCTTTTGCTCGAGGGGGTCAGCGCCACTGCTCACTACTTTGCGTAGCTCTGCAGCTTTGTCTCTTGCTAGCGCGCCGCTTACCTCTGGGTAACCCCCCAGCCCCATCCACGCCCAATTACCCGCCGGACGTTTATAGCGGAGCTGCCAAGATTTGCCCCCATCAGGTTTGACCCTGAAGTAGAGGCCATTTCCATCCAGCTCCCGGTATTCCTTTGATTCTGGCTCCAGCCCCGCGAGTGTGGTATCTGCCAGAGGCCGACGCTTGATATCTGCGCGCTTCATCCTTGTATCCCAAAGTTCGGTACTTTTCTCAGGATACAAGCAGGGATACAGGGATACAACGGATAAGGATGGACAGCGGTAGACAGACAGGCACAAAAAAACCGGCCAAGTGGCCGGTTTCTTTGGGTCTGAGAGACTGGTAGAGACTCTCAGATACTGCTATGTGGTGCCCCGAGGGAGACTCGAACTCCCACTCCTTTCGAAAACGGATTTTGAATCCGCCGCGTCTACCAATTCCGCCATCAGGGCTCAATGGCGGCGAAGTATAGAGATGAGATTACCGTCGGTCAATCAGGTACATAGAGAATTTTCGATATTTCCGCTAGACTTTCCGGCCCTGCTAGACGAACCCCATCATGCGCGTTGCTGACTTTACTTTCGAGCTCCCTGATTCGCTGATCGCCCGCCACCCTTTGGCCGAGCGTCGCGGTAGTCGCCTGCTGACCCTTGACGGGCCGAGCGGCGCCCTCGCACACCGTCAATTCACTGATTTGCTTGAGCATTTGCGCCCGGGCGATTTGATGGTGTTCAACAATACCCGGGTGATTCCGGCGCGGCTGTTCGGGCAGAAAGCGTCCGGCGGCAAGCTGGAAATCCTCGTTGAGCGGGTGCTCGATACGCACCGCGTGCTGGCCCATGTGCGTTCCAGCAAGTCGCCGAAGCCGGGTTCGAAGATCCTTATCGACGGCGGTGGCGAAGCCGAAATGCTCGCGCGTCACGATGCGTTGTTCGAGCTGGGCTTCGCTGAAGAAGTGTTGCCGCTGCTCGATCGCGTCGGGCACATGCCATTGCCTCCTTATATAGACCGCCCGGACGAAGGCTCGGATCGCGAGCGTTATCAGACCGTGTACGCCGAGCGTCTGGGCGCGGTGGCGGCGCCGACCGCCGGGCTGCATTTCGATCAGTCGCTGATGGACGCGATTGCCGCCAAGGGCGTCGAGACCACTTTCGTCACGCTGCACGTGGGCGCGGGGACGTTCCAGCCGGTGCGCGTCGAGAAGCTTGAAGATCACCACATGCACACCGAGTGGCTGGAAGTCGGCCAGGACGTGGTCGATGCAGTCGCGGCGTGCCGTGCGCGCGGTGGTCGAGTGATTGCCGTCGGCACCACCAGCGTGCGTTCGCTGGAGAGCGCCGCGCGCGATGGCGTGCTCAAGCCGTTCAGTGGCGACACCGATATCTTTATCTTCCCGGGCCGGCCGTTCCATGTGGTCGACGCCTTGGTGACCAATTTCCATTTGCCGGAATCGACGCTGTTGATGCTGGTTTCGGCATTTGCCGGTTATCCCGAGACCATGGCCGCCTACAAGGCCGCCGTCGACAACGGTTACCGCTTTTTCAGCTACGGTGATGCGATGTTCATCACCCGTAATCCCGCACCTACTGCCCCTAAAGAAACCGGCCCAGAGGAAACAGAATGAGTCGCGAATGTCGCATGTCCTTTGAACTTCTGGCCACCGATGGCAAGGCCCGGCGTGGTCGCCTGAGCTTCCCGCGTGGCACCGTCGAGACCCCAGCGTTCATGCCGGTGGGCACCTACGGCACGGTCAAGGGCATGTTGCCGCGTGACATCGTTGCCACTGGCGCAGAAATCATTCTCGGCAACACCTTCCACCTGTGGCTGCGCCCTGGCACCCAAGTGATCAAGGAACACGGCGACCTGCACGATTTCATGCAGTGGAAAGGCCCGATCCTCACCGACTCCGGTGGCTTCCAGGTGTTCAGCCTCGGCGCGATGCGCAAGATCAAGGAGGAGGGCGTGACCTTCGCCTCCCCGGTCGACGGCGCCAAAGTGTTCATGGGCCCGGAAGAATCGATGCAGGTGCAGCGTGATCTCGGCTCCGACATCGTGATGATCTTCGACGAATGCACGCCGTACCCGGCTGACGAAGACGTCGCGCGCGTGTCGATGGAACTGTCGCTGCGCTGGGCGCAGCGCTCGAAAAATGCCCACGGTGAAAACACCGCGGCGCTGTTCGGTATCGTGCAGGGCGGCATGCACCAGGATCTGCGCATGCGCTCGCTGGAAGGTCTCGACAAGATCGGCTTCGATGGTCTGGCCATCGGCGGTCTGTCGGTAGGTGAGCCGAAGCACGAGATGATCAAAGTCCTGGATTATCTGCCGGGCATGATGCCGGCTGACAAACCTCGTTACCTTATGGGCGTTGGCAAACCGGAAGATCTGGTTGAGGGTGTGCGCCGCGGTGTGGACATGTTCGATTGCGTGATGCCAACCCGTAATGCCCGCAATGGGCATCTGTTCATTGATACCGGCGTGCTGAAGATCCGTAACGCGTTCCATCGCCATGATGAATCGCCGCTGGATCCGACCTGCGATTGCTATACCTGCCAGAACTTCTCCCGCGCTTATCTGCATCACCTGGACAAGTGCGGCGAAATGCTGGGAAGCATGCTCAATACCATCCATAACTTGCGCCATTATCAGGTGCTGATGGCTGGTTTGCGCGAGGCTATTCAACAGGGTACATTGGCCGCCTTTGTCGATGCCTTCTACGCCAAACGCGGGCTCCCCGTTCCGCCTTTGGACTGAGTTTTCTGACCCCAAGATTCAACATTTGCAACTGGAGTGCTAAATGAGCTTTTTTATCTCTAACGCCATGGCTGACGCGGCTGCACCGGCTGCTGCCGGCCCAATGGGCGGCGGTTTCGAGTGGATTTTCCTGGTCGGCTTCCTGGTCATCTTCTACCTGATGATCTGGCGTCCACAGGCCAAGCGCGCCAAAGAGCAGAAGAACCTGCTGAGCAGCCTGCAGAAAGGTGACGAAGTTGTGACCACTGGCGGCATCGCCGGCAAGATCACTAAAGTTGCCGATGACTTCGTGGTTCTGGAAGTTTCCGACACCGTGGAAATGAAGTTCCAGAAAGGCGCCATCGCCGCCACGCTGCCAAAAGGCACGCTGAAAGCGATCTGAAGCAACAACTTCTACTCAATCGACGGGGCGCGCAAGGCGCCCCGCGTTCATAACGGGCGGCGTGATGCTGAACAAATATCCTCTGTGGAAATACATTCTGATCCTGGCGGTGCTGGCGGTCGGTCTGATTTATTCCGCTCCCAATCTTTATCCTGATGACCCGGCCATTCAGGTCAGCGGTGCAAGCACTGCGCTGCAAGTCAATCAGGCTGATCTGGACCGTGTGAGCACTGCGCTCAAGGAATCCGGGATCAACGTCAAGGCAGCCACGCTGGCGGCAAACGGCAAGGGCGGTCTGATCCGTCTGAGCAAGGCTGAAGATCAGCTGCCGGCCAAAGACGTTGTGCGCAAGGCATTGGGTGATGACTACGTCGTCGCGCTGAACCTGGCACAGACCACCCCGCAATGGCTGCGCAACCTGGGCGCGCACCCGATGAAACTGGGTCTGGACTTATCCGGTGGTGTGCACTTCCTGCTGGAAGTGGACATGGATAAAGCCCTCGATGCACGCCTGAAAGTTTACGAAGGCGACGTCAAGAGCCTGCTGCGCAAAGAGAAGCTGCGCTATCGCAGCCTGCCGCAACTGGGCGGTGCCATTCAGTTGGGCTTCAGCGATGAAGACTCCCGCGAACAGGCCCGTGCACTGATCCGCAAGAACTTCAACGATTTCGACATTGTTCCGGCCGACCTCAACGGTCAACCGGTGCTGCGTCTGGCGATGACCCCGGCCAAGCTGGCGGAAATCCGTGAATACTCCATCAAGCAGAACTTGACCACGGTACGTAACCGCGTCAACGAGCTGGGTGTTGCCGAACCAATCGTTCAGCGCCAGGGCGCCAACCGCATCGTGGTTGAGCTGCCGGGCGTGCAGGACACTGCCGAAGCCAAGCGTATTCTCGGCAAGACGGCCAACCTTGAGTTCCGTCTGGCTGCAGAGCCGGGTGCTTCGAAAGCCACTTCGGAAACCTTCGAGTTCCGCGAAGGCAAGCGTCCGCCAGCACAGATCGAACGTGGTCTGATCATCACCGGTGACCAGGTTACCGATGCCAAGGCTGGTTTTGGTGAGCACGGCACACCAGAAGTGAACATCCGTCTGGATGGTCATGGTGGTGAGCTGATGAGTCGCGCCACCCGTTCGAACGTTGGTCGCAGCATGGCGGTGATCTTCATCGAACAGCGTCCGGTCACCACTTACACCAAGCAAGTGGTCGATGGCGTCGAGAAAGACGTTGCCGTTCAGACGTTTAAAGAAGAGAAGAAGATCATCAGCCTGGCGACCATTCAGTCGCCGCTGGGCGCTCAGTTCCGTATCACTGGTCTGAACGGTCAGGGCGAATCGTCCGAACTGGCGCTGTTGCTGCGTGCCGGTGGTCTGGCTGCACCGATGTACTTCGCTGAAGAGCGCACCATCGGCCCGAGCCTGGGTGCGGACAACATCACCAAAGGTATCGATGCGTCGCTGTGGGGCATGCTGTTCGTGTCGCTGTTCATCATCGCCATCTACCGCTTCTTCGGCATCATCGCCACCGTCGCACTGGCGGTGAACATGGTGCTGCTGCTGGCCTTGATGTCGCTGCTGGGTGCAACGCTGACCCTGCCGGGTATCGCTGGTATCGTGCTGACCATGGGTATGGCGGTCGACGCCAACGTGCTGATCTTCTCGCGGATCCGTGAAGAGATCGCCGCCGGCATGACCGTGCAGCGTGCAATCAACGAAGGCTTCGGCCGGGCATTCACCGCGATTCTCGACGCCAACCTGACCACGTTGCTGGTCGGCGGGATTCTCTTTGCCATGGGCACCGGCCCGGTCAAAGGTTTCGCAGTGACCATGTCCCTCGGGATCTTTACCTCGATGTTCACGGCCATCATGGTGACCCGCGCAATGGTCAACCTGATCTTTGGCGGACGTGACTTCAAGAAGTTGTGGATTTAAGGGGCTGCCATGTTACGTACAATCAACTTCATGGGCGTTCGCAACTTCGCGTTCGGCGTCACAGTGTTTCTCACGTTGCTGGCTATTTTCAGTGTCGCTACCAGGGGCATGAACTGGGGCCTGGACTTCACCGGCGGTACGCTCATCGAGCTGACTTACGAGCGTCCGGCCGATGTCACCAAGGTGCGTGAAGAGCTGGTGACTTCGGGTTACCACGAGGCCATCGTGCAGAGCTTTGGTGCAACCACCGATCTGCTGGTGCGTATGCCGGGTGAAGATCCGCAGTTGGGGCATCAGGTCGCGGAAGCGCTACAGAAGCTCGGCGGTGACAACCCGGCGACGGTCAAGCGCGTCGAGTTCGTTGGCCCGCAGGTCGGTGAAGAGCTGCGTGACCAGGGCGGCCTCGGCATGCTGCTGGCGCTCGGCGGCATCCTGATCTACCTGGCTTTCCGCTTTCAGTGGAAATTCGCGGTCGGCGCCATCGTTTCGCTGATCCACGACGTGATCGTGACCATTGGTATCCTGTCGTTCTTCCAGATCACCTTCGACCTGACGGTGCTGGCGGCGGTACTGGCGATCATCGGTTACTCGCTGAACGACACCATCGTGGTATTCGACCGGGTTCGTGAGAACTTTCGCGTGCTGCGCAAGGCTTCGCTGATCGAGAACATCAATATCTCGACCACTCAGACCCTGCTGCGGACCATGGCGACGTCGATCTCCACCTTGCTGGCGATCGCGGCACTGCTGTTCTTCGGTGGCGACAATCTGTTCGGTTTCTCGATTGCCCTGTTCATCGGTGTTCTGGCGGGTACTTACTCGTCGATCTACATCGCTAACGTGGTGCTGATCTGGCTGAACCTGAGCACTGAGGATCTGATTCCTCCGGCGAACACCGAGAAGGAAGTCGACGACCGTCCATAACGGCCATCGTTTTCCCGGCTGTCAGCCCAAGAAAGGCGCGAGTTGAACTCGCGCCTTTTTTTATGCTCCAAGGCTGGGAGAAGCGCGGGCGTGTCCCGCATGTGATGGTCAGGAGGTTCATGTGAACAAGTCGTTGCTGGTTGGTGCGGTATTGGGTGCTGTCGGTGTAACTGCCGGGGGTGCTGTTGCCACCTACAGCCTGGTTAAAAGCGGCCCTGAGTATGCGCAAGTGTTGGCCGTCGAGCCGGTTAAAACACAGATCAAGACTCCACGTGAAGTGTGCAAGGACGTGACAGTGACGCGTCAGGCACCGGTAAAAGATCAGCACCAGATTGCCGGTACCGTTGTGGGTGCGCTGGCAGGTGGTTTGCTGGGTAATCAGATTGGCGGCGGCACCGGCAAGAAAATTGCCACGGTGGCCGGTGCGGTCGGTGGCGGTTATGCGGGTAACAAGGTGCAGGAAGGCATGCAAGAGCGTGACACCTACACCACCACGCAAACCCGCTGCAACACGGTCAACGACATCAGCGACAAGGTCGTCGGTTACGACGTGCGTTACTCGCTCGATGGCAAGGAAGGTAAAGTGCGGATGGATCGCGATCCGGGCAACCAGATTCCGGTCGACAAGGAAGGCAAGTTGATTCTGTCGCAGAATGAGCCAGGTCAGTAACAGGCCGACCGTTTAGAAAGAAGCACCCTGCGGGGTGCTTTTTTTGTGCCCGCCATTTCTGGCGCGCCCCGGATCCCCTGTGGGAGCGAGCTTGCTCGCGATTTCGGTCTGGCATTCAGCATCTATGCAGGCTGTTCCACCGCTTTCGCGAGCAAGCTCGCTCCCACAAGGATTTGTTTCGGCCTGAATACAGGCATAAAAAAAGCACCCCGAAGGGTGCTTTTTTTCTTTCGCGTGAAGCTTAGCGCTTCAGCGAAGCCGGCAGGTGCGGCTGGATCGCCGTCAGTACTGCCTTGAAGCATTTTGTGTTGCCGGCAACGATGTGGCCTTTTTCAAGGAAGTCGTGACCGCCGGTGAAGTCGCTCACCAGGCCGCCGGCTTCTTGAATCAGCAGGGCGCCTGCAGCCATGTCCCACTCGGACAGGCCCGACTCCCAGAACGCGTCGAAGCGACCAGCGGCGACATAGGCCAGGTCCAGGCTGGCGGAGCCGGCGCGGCGGATGCCGGCAGTCTGGCCAACCAGGGCGCGGAACATGCCCAGGTAGTTGTCGAGGTTGTCCATCTGGTCATCACGGAACGGGAAGCCGGTACCCAGCAGGGCGCCGTCAAGGCTGGTGCGACCGCTGACGCGCAGGCGACGACCGTTCAGTTGGGCGCCGCGACCACGGCTGGCGGTGAATTCTTCCTGGCGAACCGGGTCCAGAACCACTGCGTGTTCCAGGCGACCACGGTACTTACAGGCAATGCTGACAGCGAAGTGAGGAATGCCGCGCAGGAAGTTGGTGGTGCCGTCCAGTGGATCGATGATCCACAGGTACTCTTCGCCTTCGATGCCGGTGCCGGCGTGCAGGCCGGTTTCTTCACCCTGGATCGAGTGATTCGGGTAAGCCTTGCGCAGCGCGTCGATGATTTTCTGTTCAGCGGCGCGATCGACCTCGGATACATAATCCTTGGCGTCTTTTTCGTCGACCTTGATGGTATCCAGGCGCTCGATGGAGCGGAAGATCAGTTCACTGGCGCTGCGGGCGGCGCGCAGCGCGATATTCAGCATGGGCTGCATGGATGTGTCACCTAAGGTTGTTAAAGAAAGCCGCGCATTCTATCAGAACTTTTCTTCAGGTGAAGGACGCTGTTCGCTTTCATAGCTTAACGGTAGGCTGTTCTGTAAGATTTGCACCCCTTTCCTGTGTCCGAGAGCGCCTCCCTTGCTGCAGAACATTCGTGTCGTCCTGGTCAATACCAGCCACCCCGGCAACATCGGCGGGGCCGCGCGCGCCATGAAAAACATGGGTCTGTCGCGATTGGTGCTGGTCGAACCGCGGGTCTTCCCGCACCACGAAGCCGATGCTCGTGCTTCCGGTGCCGGTGACATCCTTGAAAATGCGCAAGTCGTCGCCACCTTGGAAGATGCCTTGGTCGGCTGCAATCTGGTGCTTGGCACCAGCGCCCGTGACCGCCGGATTCCCTGGCCACTGCTGGATCCGCGCGAGTGCGGCACCAAAGTGGTTGAAGAAGCCGGGCAGGGCGCCGAAATCGCTCTGGTATTCGGTCGTGAAGATTCCGGTCTGACCAACGAAGAGCTGCAGCGATGTCACTTTCACGTGCACATCCCGTCCGACCCTGCGTTCAGCTCGCTGAACCTCGGCGCGGCGGTGCAGGTGTTGAGCTATGAGGTGCGCATGGCCTGGCTGGCCGCCCAAGGTCAGCCGAGCAAGATCGAGAAGGAAGAAGTGGCTTCGGTGAAAAGCGCCGAGCTGGCGACCATGGATGAGCTGGAGCGCTTTTATGAGCATCTGGAGCAGACGCTGGTCGCCATCGAATTCCTCGATCCGGAAAAGCCGCGGCACTTGATGGCGCGCCTGCGCCGGTTGTACGGACGCAGCTCGGTCAGCCGGGCGGAAATGAACATTTTGCGTGGCATCCTCACGGAAACCCAGAAAGCGGCCCGTGGTGAGCTTCTTAAGCGGAAGGACTAAATGATGTTTGAGCGTTTGCGTGAAGATATCCAGAGCGTATTCCATCGAGACCCGGCGGCGCGTAACGCTTTTGAAGTCCTGACCTGCTACCCCGGCATGCATGCGATCTGGATCCATCGATTGGCCGGCATGCTGTGGCGCAACGAACTGAAATGGCTGGCGCGGCTGGTGTCGAACTTCGGTCGCTGGCTGACCGGGATCGAGATTCACCCGGGGGCCAAGGTCGGTCGTCGTTTCTTTATCGACCATGGCATGGGTATCGTCATTGGTGAAACCGCCGAGATTGGCGATGACGTGACTATTTATCAGGGCGTGACCCTCGGCGGCACTAGCTGGAATAAGGGCAAACGCCACCCGACGCTGGGTGATGGTGTGGTCGTGGGCGCGGGCGCCAAGGTGCTCGGCCCGTTCACCGTCGGCGCTGGTGCCAAGGTTGGTTCCAACGCCGTGGTGACCAAAGAAGTACCGCCGGGCGCCACGGTTGTCGGTATTCCCGGGCGCATCATCGTCAAGTCCGATGAAGAGCAGGATGCCAAGCGCAAGGCCATGGCCGAGAAGATCGGTTTCGATGCCTACGGCGTCAGCGAAGACATGCCCGACCCGGTGGCGCGTGCCATTGGTCAGTTGCTCGATCACCTGCAAGCGGTGGACGGGCGGCTGGAGGGGATGTGCGGCGCGCTGAAGGATCTGGGTAGCAATTACTGTGCGAAAGATCTGCCTGAGCTGCGTGAAGAAGACTTTGCCTGTGTGAAGGGTAAGGATCAGAGTCAGGCCAGCTAAACCGCGCCGATTCCTTCGCGAGCAGGCTCGCTCCCGCAGGGAATAGCGTTCCAGTGTGGGAGCGAGCCTGCTCGCGAAGAACGATAACGCGGTACTGCTGGCTGCAAGCCGCCAGCCTTTGCTATGATGCGCGCGCTCTTTTGCGGGTAATCCTGACTAAAGTACTAGGTCTTAAAGTTGACTTAAATACTCGGGAATTGCATACTCGCCCCATTCTGAACTCCGTGGTAACTGTCCATGCGACTGACTACAAAAGGCCGATACGCCGTGACCGCCATGCTTGACCTGGCGTTGCACGCGCAGCACGGGCCCGTGTCCCTGGCCGATATCTCCGAGCGCCAAGGCATCTCCCTGTCCTACCTCGAACAGCTGTTCGCCAAGCTGCGCCGCAGTAACCTGGTTTCCAGTGTTCGCGGCCCGGGTGGTGGCTACCAGTTGTCCCGCGAGATGCAGGGCATCCAGGTCGCCCAGGTGATCGATGCAGTAAACGAATCGGTCGATG
This sequence comes from Pseudomonas sp. 29, assembly GCF_002754355.1. Classification (NCBI taxonomy): domain Bacteria; kingdom Pseudomonadati; phylum Pseudomonadota; class Gammaproteobacteria; order Pseudomonadales; family Pseudomonadaceae; genus Pseudomonas; species Pseudomonas sp. 29. The sequence continues at coordinate 1,653,050 of NZ_PEEY01000001.1, read as the reverse complement.
CCACCAAATGCCAGGGCCAGGGCGATTGCCATTCCGGCGACACCTGCCTGACCCATCATCTGTGGTGCGATTTGAGCCTGCAGATTCACGAATTTCTAAGTGGTATCAGCTTGGCTGATCTTGTGACTCGCCGTGAGGTGCAAGAAGTAGCCCAGCGTCAGGACCAGCGCCGTTGCAACAGCAAGGCGCCACGCCTGGACAAGATTGAAGCGTCCGCCGTCGAATGACAGCCAGAGAGCTAGCGGCACGCCAGCCCTGATTTAGGAGATAGTCCATGAAATTGCCGATTTACCTTGATTACTCTGCGACCACCCCGGTTGATCCGCGTGTTGCGCAAAAAATGAGTGAATGCCTGCTGGTCGACGGAAACTTCGGTAACCCGGCGTCCCGTTCCCATGTGTTCGGCTGGAAGGCTGAAGAGTCCGTTGAAAACGCCCGTCGTCAGGTGGCCGATCTGGTCAACGCTGATCCGCGCGAAATCGTCTGGACTTCCGGTGCTACCGAGTCCGACAACCTGGCAATCAAGGGCGCGGCACATTTCTACGGCTCCAAGGGCAAGCACCTGATCACCTCCAAGATCGAGCACAAGGCTGTCCTGGACACCATGCGCCAACTGGAGCGTGAAGGTTTCGAGGTTACTTACCTCGAGCCGACCGAAGACGGTCTGATCACCCCGGCCATGATTGAAGCTGCACTGCGCGAAGACACCATTTTGGTCTCCGTAATGCACGTGAATAACGAAATCGGCACCGTTAACGACATCGCCGCGATCGGCGAAATGCTCCGCGCCAAGGGCGTTCTGTTCCACGTCGACGCCGCTCAGTCCACTGGCAAAGTCGAGATCGACCTGCAGAAACTGAAAGTCGACATGATGTCGTTCTCCGCCCACAAAACCTACGGCCCTAAAGGCATCGGCGCGCTGTACGTCAGCCGCAAGCCGCGTGTGCGCATTGAAGCGACCATGCATGGCGGCGGTCACGAGCGCGGCATGCGTTCCGGCACCCTGGCGACCCACCAGATCGTCGGTATGGGTGAAGCGTTCCGCGTAGCCAAAGAAGACATGGCTGCTGAAAACGTCCGTATCAAAGCCTTGAGCGACCGCTTCTACAAGCAGGTCGAGCATCTGGAAGAGCTGTACGTCAACGGCAGCCTGACCGCCCGCGTTCCGCACAACCTGAACCTGAGCTTCAACTACGTTGAAGGCGAGTCGCTGATCATGGCGCTCAAGGATCTGGCGGTATCGTCTGGTTCGGCCTGCACCTCGGCGTCGCTGGAGCCTTCGTACGTGCTGCGCGCCCTGGGCCGCAACGACGAACTGGCACACAGCTCGATCCGCTTCACCTTCGGCCGTTTCACCACCGAAGAAGAAATCGACTACGCCGCGCAGAAAGTCTGCGAGGCCGTTACCAAGCTGCGCGCTCTGTCGCCGCTGTGGGACATGTACAAAGACGGCGTCGATATCTCGAAAATCGAGTGGGCGGCACACTAAATATAGAAGCCGCCAGATACAGATCCTGTAGCGACGCGGCGGTTTACGCAGCGCAGTTGCAGGGTCTCAAGAGCGGCCCTGATGAGTGAGGATTGAGAATCATGGCTTACAGCGAAAAGGTCATCGACCACTACGAAAACCCGCGCAACGTCGGCAAGATGAACGCGGAAGATCCTGATGTCGGCACCGGCATGGTCGGCGCTCCGGCGTGCGGCGACGTGATGCGTCTGCAAATCAAGGTCAACGACGCTGGCATCATCGAAGATGCCAAGTTCAAGACCTACGGCTGCGGTTCGGCCATCGCTTCCAGCTCCCTCGCCACCGAGTGGATGAAGGGCAAGACCCTGGACGAAGCCGAAACCATCAAGAACACCCAGCTGGCCGAAGAACTGGCCCTGCCGCCAGTGAAAATTCACTGCTCGGTACTGGCTGAAGACGCTATCAAAGCGGCTGTTCGCGATTACAAGCAGAAGAAAGGCTTGATCTGACTTTCTGGATTAGGCGACGAGTAAGGAGTCACCGATGGCTATCAGCATGACAGAAGCGGCTGCTCGACACGTGCGGCGCTCCCTCGACGGGCGCGGCAAAGGTGAAGGGATTCGTCTGGGTGTTCGCACCACAGGCTGTTCCGGCCTTGCCTACGTGCTGGAGTTTGTCGACGAGGTGGTTGCAGAGGATCAGGTGTTCGAGAGTCACGGCGAAAAAGTGATCATCGACCCGAAAAGCCTGGCCTACCTGGACGGCACCGAGCTCGATTTCGTCAAGGAAGGGTTGAACGAAGGCTTCAAGTTCAACAACCCCAACGTACGCGGTGAATGTGGCTGCGGCGAAAGCTTCAACATCTGAGGCTTGTCGTGGGTATTCCTTGTCATTTCGCTTTATTCGAGCTGCAACCGGGTTTCCGTCTGGATCTCGAGCAGTTGGCTACGCGCTATCGTGAGTTGGCGCGCGGCGTTCATCCTGATCGCTTTGCCGACGCTTCCGAGCGTGAGCAGCGGTCGGCACTCGAGCAGTCTGCGCGGCTCAACGACGCCTATCAGACGCTCAAGAGTCCGGCCCAGCGCGCACGCTACCTGCTGACCATCAGCGGGCATGAAGTGCCGATGGAAGTCACGGTCCATGATCCCGAGTTTCTTCTGCAGCAGATGCAATGGCGCGAAGAGCTCGAAGACCTCCAGGACAGTGCTGACCTCGAAGGTGTCGCCGTGTTCAAGCGGCGCTTGAAAGTGGCTCAGGAAGAACTCAATGAAAGCTTCGCAGCCTGTTGGGATGATGCAGCGCAACGCGAACAGGCCGAACGCCTGATGCGGCGCATGCAGTTCCTCGACAAGCTCACCTACGAAGTGCGCCAGTTAGAAGAGCGCCTCGACGATTAACCCAGTGCCGCTCCGGTCGCACGCCTGATATACAGATAAGTCCTGATCACGATGGCCCTACTGCAGATCGCCGAACCCGGCCAAAGTCCTCAACCGCACCAGCGTCGTCTGGCTGTGGGGATCGACTTGGGCACTACCAATTCGCTGGTCGCTGCGTTGCGCAGTGGTCTTTCCGAGCCGTTGGCCGACGCAAACGGGCAGGTCATCCTGCCGTCCGCTGTGCGTTACCACGCCGATCGCGTCGAAGTCGGCGAGTCGGCCAAACTCGCTGCCGCTTCCGATCCTTTGAACACCGTGCTGTCGGTCAAGCGCTTGATGGGTCGTGGTCTGTCCGACGTCAAGCAATTGGGCGAGCAACTGCCATACCGCTTTGTCGGTGGCGAATCGCACATGCCGTTCATCGATACCGTGCAAGGCCCGAAAAGCCCGGTCGAAGTCTCCGCCGATATCCTCAAGGTGCTGCGTCAGCGTGCTGAAGCGACGTTGGGTGGCGAACTGGTTGGCGCGGTGATCACCGTTCCTGCTTACTTCGATGATGCTCAGCGCCAAGCCACCAAGGATGCGGCGAAACTTGCCGGTCTGAACGTGTTGCGCCTGCTCAATGAGCCGACCGCTGCCGCTGTGGCGTACGGTCTGGATCAACACGCTGAAGGCCTGGTCGCGATTTATGACCTGGGCGGCGGTACTTTCGATATTTCGATTCTGCGTCTGACAGGCGGTGTTTTTGAAGTTCTGGCCACTGGCGGCGACAGCGCGCTGGGTGGCGATGACTTCGATCACGCGATTGCCGGCTGGATCATCGAGAGCGCGGGCCTGTCTGCCGATCTCGATCCGGGCGCACAACGCAATCTGCTGCAAACCGCTTGCGCGGCCAAAGAAGCCCTGACGGATGCGGCCAGCGTTGAAGTAGCCTACGGCGACTGGAAAGCACAGCTGACCCGCGAAGCATTCGATGCGCTGATCGAGCCGATGGTCGCTCGCAGCCTGAAAGCCTGCCGTCGCGCCGTTCGCGATTCCGGTATCGAGCTGGAAGACGTGCACGCCGTGGTCATGGTCGGCGGTTCGACTCGCGTGCCGCGCGTTCGCGAAGCCGTTGCCGAAGCCTTCGGTCGTCAGCCTCTGACTGAAATTGACCCGGATCAAGTGGTGGCCATCGGTGCCGCGATCCAGGCCGATACATTGGCAGGCAACAAGCGCGATGGTGGCGAACTGCTGCTGCTCGACGTGATTCCGCTGTCCCTGGGGCTGGAAACCATGGGCGGTCTGATGGAGAAGGTGATTCCGCGTAACACCACCATCCCCGTCGCTCGCGCACAAGATTTCACGACTTATAAAGATGGCCAGTCGGCCATGGCGATCCACGTATTGCAGGGCGAGCGTGAGCTGATCAGTGACTGCCGCTCGCTGGCGCGCTTCGAATTGCGCGGCATTCCAGCGATGGTCGCCGGCGCTGCGAAGATTCGCGTGACCTTCCAGGTCGATGCCGACGGTCTGCTCAGCGTTTCCGCCCGTGAGTTGGGTTCAGGCGTTGAGGCAAGCATTCAGGTCAAACCGTCCTACGGTCTGACCGACGGCGAAATCGCCAAAATGCTCAAGGATTCGTTCCAGCATGCCAATGACGACAAAGTCGCCCGCGTTCTGCGTGAACAGCAAGTCGATGCCCAGCGCCTGATCGAAGCCGTGCAGGGCGCTCTGGAGGCGGATGGCGAGCGTTTGCTCGACGCCGAAGAGCGCATGGTCATCGATCTGCAGCTGCAGGAACTGGCCGAACTGATGAAAGGTACGGATGGTTACGCCATCGAGCAGCAGACCAAGCGTCTGTCGCAAGTGACCGATGCTTTTGCTGCTCGCCGCATGGATCTGACGGTGAAAGCCGCTCTGTCGGGGCGCAATCTGAATGAAATCGAGGATATCTGATGCCGCAGGTTATTTTTCTGCCACACGAGAAGTTCTGCCCTGAAGGCATGGTGGTCGAGGCTGCGCCCGGCACATCGATTCTCGAACTGGCCCACGAACACCACATCGAGATGGAAAGCGCCTGCGGCGGCGTCTGTGCTTGCACCACCTGCCACTGCATCATCCGCGAGGGTTTCGACTCGATGGAAGAGGCCGACGAGCTGGAAGAAGACTTCCTCGATCGCGCCTGGGGCCTGGAAGCGCAATCGCGTCTGGCTTGCCAGGCGATCGTCGGTGAAGAAGACATCACCGTCGAAATTCCGAAATATTCGCTTAACCATGCGGCTGAAGCGCCGCACTGACTGGTAAGACTGTCATGAGCTACGGTTGGAATGATGTTCAACGTATTGCAGAAGAATTGGCCGAGGCCAAGCCGGGTGTAGATCCGTTTTCTGTCAATTTCGTCGACTTGCAGCAATGGATCAAAGAACTGCCGGATTTTGACAATACCTCTGGTCGCGTAGGCGAGAAGGTGTTGGAAGCGGTTCAGACGCTCTGGGCTGAAGAATTGGACTGATCGTCCTCGCAGGTTAGGCAATACCCAAGAACCCGCGTATAATTCGCGGGTTTAATTTTTCGCAAATTACCGTTTCTGGAGTTACACCATGGCTGTTCAACGCACTTTCTCCATCATCAAGCCTGACGCTGTTGCAAAAAACGTCATCGGCGAAATCACCACTCGTTTCGAAAAAGCCGGCCTGCGCGTTGTAGCTTCGAAACTGAAGCAACTGTCCAAAGCTGAAGCTGAAGGCTTCTACGCTGAGCACAGCGCTCGTGGTTTCTTCGGCGACCTGGTTGCTTTCATGATCTCCGGTCCTGTTGTTGTTCAGGTTCTGGAAGGCGAAAACGCTATCGCTCTGAACCGTGAGCTGATGGGCGCTACCAACCCTAAAGAAGCTGCTGCCGGCACCATCCGCGCTGACTTCGCTGATTCCATCGACGCCAACGCTGTTCACGGTTCGGACTCCGAAGCCGCAGCTGCTCGTGAAATCTCGTACTTCTTCGCAGCTACTGAAGTAACCACTCGCTAAGCATTGGCTTAAGAGTGAAGGTGAATCCATGACTACATCGACTGTAAAAACCAACCTGCTGGGTCTGACTCAACAGGAAATGGAAAAATTCTTCGACTCAATCGGGGAGAAGCGTTTCCGTGCCGGTCAGGTAATGAAATGGATTCACCACTTTGGCGTCGATGATTTCGACGCCATGACGAACGTCAGCAAGGCCTTGCGCGACAAGCTCAAGGCTATTGCCGAGGTCCGTGGTCCGGAAGTGGTCAGCGAGGACATCTCCAGCGACGGCACCCGTAAGTGGGTGGTGCGCGTGGCGTCCGGCAGCTGCGTCGAGACCGTATACATTCCCCAGGGCAAACGCGGCACTCTGTGCGTTTCGTCCCAGGCAGGTTGTGCCCTGGATTGCAGTTTCTGCTCCACCGGCAAGCAAGGCTTCAATAGCAACCTCACCGCCGCCGAAGTCATCGGTCAGGTGTGGATTGCCAACAAATCTTTCGGCAGTGTCCCGGCAACCGTCGACCGTGCCATCACCAACGTGGTGATGATGGGCATGGGTGAGCCGCTGCTGAACTTCGACAACGTCGTTGCCGCCATGCATCTGATGATGGATGACCTCGGCTACGGGATCTCCAAGCGCCGCGTGACCCTGTCCACCTCGGGTGTGGTGCCGATGATCGATGAGCTGGCCAAGCACATCGACGTTTCCCTGGCGTTGTCCCTGCACGCACCGAATGACGCATTGCGTAACCAATTGGTGCCGATCAACAAAAAATATCCGCTTAAGATGCTGCTCGAGTCGTGCCAGCGCTACATGTCCGCCCTTGGCGAGAAACGTGTGCTGACCATCGAGTACACCTTGCTCAAGGACATCAACGACAAGGTTGAACACGCCGTCGAGATGATCGAGCTGCTGAAGAACATTCCGTGCAAGATCAACCTGATTCCGTTCAACCCGTTCCCGCACTCCGGGTACGAGCGGCCAAGCAACAACGCGATCCGTCGTTTCCAGGATCAGTTGCATCAGGCCGGTTTCAACGTCACTGTCCGCACCACCCGTGGTGAAGACATCGACGCTGCATGTGGTCAATTGGTAGGGCAGGTGCTGGATCGCACCCGTCGCAGCGAACGTTACATCGCAGTGCGCGAGTTGAGCGCCGACAGCGATCTGGCACAGAACGCCGCGAACACAAATTAAGAGAGGATCTCTATGTCCCTGCGCTTTGCGCTGCTGTTGCTGTTGGCCAGCCTGTGTGCTGGTTGTGTCCTGTCGGGTGACTACAACCCGATGAAGACCAGCAAGGGCCGCGATGAAGCGCGGGCTGCCTACGTGCAGTTGGGGCTGGGATACTTGCAGCAAGGCATGACCGAGCGGGCCAAGGTGCCGCTGAAGAAGGCGCTGGAAATCGACGGTTCCGATCCTGACGCCAACGCTGCCCTCGGGTTGGTGTTTCAGTCCGAAATGGAGCCGGAGCTGGCCGACGAACACTTCCGCAAGGCTTTGTCCTCCCGTCCCGCCGATGCGCGCATCCTCAACAATTACGGCAGTTTTCTCTACGAACAACAGCGTTATAAAGAAGCCTACGAGCGTTTTGAACAGGCGGCCGCCGATACCCTGTATCCTGAGCGTTCGCGTGTGTTCGAGAACCTCGGCATGACGGCGGCGAAGCTCGGTCAGCGTGATCTGGCGCAGCAACAGCTGGAAAAAGCACTGCGTTTGAACCGTCAGCAACCACGCGCGTTGCTGGAAATGGCTGAGTTGTCCTTCGAAGACAGGCATTATGTGCCCGCGCGAGACTATTACGACCGTTTCAGCCAGTTGACCGAACAAAATGCACGTAGTCTATTGCTCGGCGTTCGGCTGGCAAAAGTGTTTGAAGATCGCGACAAGGCCGCCAGTTATGGCCTGCAATTAAAACGACTCTATCCCGGTACGCCGGAATATCAGCAATACCTGTCGGAGCAATGATGAAAGCGGCGCATCCCGAAGTTGTAGCAGCGAATCGCGTTAACCCCGGTGAGACCCTGCGCCAGGCCCGCGAAAGCAATGGCTGGTCGCTGGCCGAAGTGGCCCTCAAGCTCAACCTCACCGTGACTTCCCTGAGCAATCTTGAAGCCGGCGCTTTCGACAAGCTGCCGGGGCATACCTTCGCTCGCGGTTACATTCGCGCTTATGCCAAATTGCTCGGCATGGACCAAACCGTTCTGGTTCAGCAGTTCGACCAGTCCACCGGTACCGATTCCCAGGGCAGCAATGTTCACGCCCTCGGCCGTATCGAAGAGCCAGTGCGGGTTTCCCACACCATTTTGCGTATTGTCAGCCTGCTGTTGCTGATCGCGGTCATCGGCGGCGGTTTCGTCTGGTGGCAGGATCAGACATCCCAGCGCACCAAGGACCTGACGTCCCTGGCCCCTGAGCACGTTGAAGTCGAAGGTGCTGACGGCACGACTCAGATTCACCCGATCGACGAGCCGGAGGACCAGGCTGTCGAGGAAAACCAGGCCGATACTTCAACGGCGTTGGCGCTGCCTCAGTCGGAAACCACGGCTGAATCGACTGGTGCAGAAGGCGCTGCTCCGGCAACTGCTCCAGCAGCACCGGCTGCAACGCCGACCGCCCCGGTTCATACACCGGCGCCGGTTGTCGCTACCCCGGCTAGCCCCGCGCCAACCACTCCAGCGCCGACCGTCACCGCTCCGGTCGTTCCTGCTACACCGGCAGCGACTGCAGAAGCAACCGCTCCGGTGGCTGGCGATGGTCAGGTACAACTGCAGTTCAGTGCCGATTGCTGGGCACAAGTGACCGATGGCCGTGGCAAAGTGATTTTCAGTGGTCTGAAGCATAAAGGCGATAGCGTCACCGTTTCCGGCAAGCCGCCGCTTAACGTACGTCTGGGCGTTGCCCGCGCCGCGCAGGTCAGCTACAACGGCCAGCCGGTCGATATCGCTCCGTTCACCAGTGGCGAGACTGCTCGCCTGAAGTTGGGTCAATAAGTCATGCACGGCGAATCTCCAATCAAACGTCGCGTTTCGCGCAAGATCTGGGTCGGCAACGTACCGGTGGGCGGCGACGCGCCGATCGCGGTGCAGAGCATGACCAACAGCGACACCAATGACGTCGCCGCCACCGTTGCACAGATCAACCGTCTGGAAGCCGCTGGCGTCGATATCGTCCGCGTCTCGGTGCCGGACATGGACGCCGCCGAGGCGTTCGGCAAGATCAAGCAACTGGTCAAGGTGCCGCTGGTTGCCGACATCCACTTCGACTACAAGATCGCCCTGCGCGTGGCCGAACTGGGCGTGGACTGCCTGCGTATCAACCCGGGCAACATCGGTCGTGAAGACCGTGTTCGGGCGGTGGTCGATGCAGCGCGTGATCGCGGCATTCCGATCCGCATCGGCGTCAACGCCGGATCACTGGAAAAAGACCTGCAAAAGAAATACGGCGAGCCGACCCCTGCTGCGCTGGTCGAATCTGCTTTGCGTCACGTTGAGCACCTCGAACGCCTGAATTTTCAGGACTTCAAAGTCAGCGTTAAGGCCTCTGACGTGTTCATGGCCGTCGAAGCCTACCGCTTGCTGGCGAAAGAAATCGTTCAGCCGCTGCACCTGGGCATCACCGAAGCCGGTGGATTGCGTTCGGGCACAGTGAAATCCGCCGTGGGCCTAGGTATGCTGCTCGCCGAGGGGATTGGCGATACTATCCGCATCTCGCTGGCGGCCGACCCGGTCGAGGAAGTGAAGGTCGGTTACGACATTCTCAAGTCTTTGCATCTGCGTTCCCGTGGCATCAACTTCATCGCCTGCCCGAGCTGCTCGCGGCAGAACTTCGATGTGGTGAAAACCATGAACGAGCTGGAAGGGCGCCTTGAAGACCTGCTGGTGCCGCTGGATGTCGCGGTGATCGGTTGTGTGGTCAACGGCCCCGGCGAAGCCAAGGAAGCCCATATCGGCTTGACCGGCGGCACGCCAAACCTGATTTACATCGACGGCAAGCCGTCGCAGAAACTGACGAATGACAATCTGGTGGACGAGCTGGAAAAGCTGATCCGCCAGAAAGCGGCCGAAAAGGTCGAAGCTGACGCTGCGGTTATTGCGCGCGGCTGAGCCTGATTGAAGCGCCGAACGAATTTAAGGATTTAAAGTGAGCAAGTCTCTGCAAGCCATTCGTGGCATGAATGACATCCTGCCCGAGCAGACCCCGTTGTGGCGTTATTTCGAGGGCACCGTTGCGCGTCTGCTGGATAACTACGGTTACAAGCAGATCCGCATGCCGATCGTTGAGTTCACCGAGCTGTTCAAACGCTCGATTGGTGAAGTCACTGACATCGTCGAAAAAGAGATGTACACCTTCGAAGACCGCAACGGCGACTCCCTGACCTTGCGTCCGGAAGGTACCGCGGCGTGCGTGCGTGCCGTACTCGAGCACGGCATCACCGGCGGTGGCCAGGTGCAGAAACTCTGGTACATCGGCCCGATGTTCCGCCACGAGCGTCCGCAGAAAGGCCGTTATCGCCAGTTCCACCAGATCGGTCTGGAAGTGTTCAATCTCGACGGCCCGGACATCGACGCCGAGCTGATCACCATGACCTGGCGCCTGTGGGGCGAGCTGGGCATTCGTGATGCGGTCAAGCTTGAACTCAACAGCCTCGGCACCAGCGAGTCCCGTGGGCGTTATCGTGAAGCGCTGGTCGAGTACCTCTCGGCGCACCACGACAAGCTCGACGAAGACAGCCAGCGTCGCCTGAAAACCAACCCGCTGCGCGTGCTCGACACGAAAAATGCCGACACTCAAGCGGTGCTGGTCGATGCGCCGAAAATGGCCGATTACCTCGACGACGAATCCCGTGCGCACTTTGAAGGTTTGAAAGCGCGTCTGGATGCCGTTGGCATTCCTTACGTGCTCAACCCGAAACTGGTGCGCGGCCTCGATTACTACAGCAAAACCGTATTCGAATGGGTCACCGACAAACTCGGCGCCCAGGGCACTGTTTGCGCGGGCGGTCGTTACGACGGTCTGGTCGAGCAAATGGGTGGCAAGCCGACCACCGGCGTCGGTTTCGCCATGGGCATCGAACGTCTGGTGCTGATGCTGGAAACCCTTGAGCAGATCCCGGAAGAAATCTCCCGTCAGGTCGATGTCTATCTGTGCGCCTTCGGTGAAGAAGCCGAGCTGGCCGGTCTGGCTCTGGCTGAACGTGTTCGTGATCAACTTCCAAACCTGCGTCTGCAAGTCAATGCCGGCGCCGGCAGCTTCAAAAGCCAGTTCAAGAAGGCCGACAAGAGCGGTGCGCTGTACGCACTGATCCTCGGTGACGACGAAATGGCCCAGCAAGTGGTAGGTTTCAAACCCCTGCGTGGCCAGGGCGAACAACAAAGCATTGCCTGGGATGCGCTCGCCGCTCACCTGGCCACCTGCGTCGTGCAGGGTTGAAGCTGTCCAAACAGCCGATTTAGCGATTAAGGAGTATTGGGGTGTCGAGTACCGAAGACGAACAGTTGGCGGATTTGAAGGACTGGTGGACACGCAACGGCAAACCTCTGGTCACTGGCGGCCTGTTGGCGCTGGTCATCGTGTTCGGCTGGCAGGCATATCACAAATACCAGAGCAACCAGTCGCAAGGCGCCTCGGTGCTCTATCAGCAACTGCTGGAAACCACGCTGACGCCTGACGGCAAGCCTGATGCGGCCCGCGTTGCGGATCTGGCCGGCAAGCTCAACAGCGAATTCAGCGGTTCCGCCTACGCGCAGTACGGCAGCCTGTTCGTGGCCAAAGTGGCGGTCGACAGCGGCAAGCTGGATGACGCCGCGGCCGAACTGAAAGCCATTGTCGACAAACCGGCCAACCCGGCGCTGGGCGAAATCGCCCGTCAGCGTCTGGCGCAGGTACTCGGCGCGCAGAACAAGGCTGAAGATGCCCTGAAACTGCTCGACGGCGATGCCGACAAAGCGTTCCTGGCCACTCGCGAAGAACTCAAGGGCGACCTGCTGGTACAGCTGGGCCGTACCGATGACGCGAACAAGGCGTATCAAAAAGCCAAGGCGGCACTGTCGGATGAAGCGGCGGTCGGTGGCCTTCAAATCAAGCTCGACGACCTGGCCAAAGGGGATGCGTGACGTGATCCGTTGGAAGCATGCAGCATTGCTGGCTCTGGCCCTTCTGGCCGCGGGTTGCAGCAGCAACAGCAAGAAAGAATTGCCACCGGCTGAACTGACCGACTTCAAAGAAGAAGTGGTTCTGCACAAGCAGTGGAGTCGTTCGATCGGTGACGGTCAGGGCGAAACCTACAACATGCTGGTGCCGGCGATCGACGGTGACACCATCTACGCCGCCGATGTAACCGGCGTGGTGATGGCCATGGATCGCGGCAATGGCGACGTGAAATGGAAGCAGGATCTTGACCTGCCTGTCTCCGGCGCCGTTGGCGTGGGTTACGGGCTGGTTCTGATCGGTACGCTGCGCGGCGAAGTCGTTGCCCTGGACACCAGCAACGGTGAAGAGAAGTGGCGCGCTCGTGTGAACAGCGAAGTCCTCGCGCCGCCCGCCAACAACGGCGACGTGGTGGTGGTACAGACCCAGGACGATCGTCTGATCGGTCTGGATGCTTCCACCGGTACTCAGCGCTGGGTGTATGACAGCACCCCGGCCGTGTTGACCCTGCGTGGCACCAGCGCACCGCTGGTCACCAACCGCCTCGCGGTGGCTGGCCTGTCGACCGGTAAAGTGGTCGCTCTGGATATTTCCAACGGCGTGCCGGTCTGGGAACAACGGATCGCGATTCCACAAGGTCGTTCGGAACTGGAGCGCGTAGTCGACATCGACGGCGGTCTGCTGTTGTCCGGCGGTACGCTGTACGTTGCCAGCTATCAGGGTCGCGTGGCGGCACTGGATCTGGAAAGCGGTCGTCAACTCTGGCAGCGCGATGCGTCGAGCTACGCCGGTATCGCTCAGGGTTTCGGCAGCGTTTACGTGAGCCTGTCCTCGGGCACCGTTGAAGGCGTCGACGAACGTTCCACCACAGCATTGTGGAGCAACGATTCGCTGGCTCGTCGTCAACTGTCGGCTCCGGAAGTGTTCTCCAGCTATGTTGCAGTCGGTGACCTGGAAGGTTATCTGCACCTGCTGAGCCAAGTTGACGGTCGTTTCGTCGGCCGTGAGCGCATCGACAGCGACGGCCTGCGTGCCCGTCCGCTGGTGGTGGGTGACACGATTTATGTCTATGGCAACAGCGGCAAACTGGAAGCCCTGACCATCAAGTAACAACTATGCTTGGGGTTAAACCCCCAGGCGGCCCCGGATTCATGGGGCTTGCAGCGCTAACAGGCGTTGCCCCGAGCACCAGCCGCTGCCTCGCAGCGGCTTTTGTATTTTCTGAAATAACGAAGTGGAGAGCCGCATGGTTCCCGTAATCGCCCTGGTGGGCCGACCGAACGTCGGCAAGTCCACCTTGTTCAACCGCCTGACCAGGACTCGCGACGCCATCGTCGGCGACTTGTCCGGTCTGACCCGTGATCGCCAGTACGGTGAGGCCAAGTGGCAAGGGCGTTCCTACATTCTGGTCGACACCGGTGGTATCTCCGGTGACGAGCACGGTATGGACGAAAAAATGGCCGAGCAGTCGCTGCTGGCCATTGAAGAAGCGGATGTTGTGCTGTTCCTGGTAGATGCCAAGGCCGGTTTTACCGCCGCCGACCAGATGATCGCCGAACACCTGCGCAAACGTAACAAGCGTTCCTACGTGGTCGCCAACAAGGTCGACAACATCGACCCGGAAATGGCCCGCGCTGAATTCGCTCCTTTGGGCATGGGCCACGCGATCCCGATCGCTGGTGCTCACGGCCGTGGCATCACGCAGATGCTGGAAATCGCCTTGGGTGATTTCCCCAAAGACGAAGAAGAGCCGGAAGACGGCGAAGAAGAGATCGTTGCCGAAGGCGAGGAAGCCAAGCGCATTCCTGGCCCGAGCGAAAAAGACGGGATCAAGATCGCCATCATCGGCCGCCCGAACGTCGGCAAGTCGACGCTGGTCAACCGCATGCTCGGTGAAGACCGGGTTATCGTCTATGACCAGCCGGGCACCACCCGCGACAGTATCTACATCCCGTTCGAACGGAATGAAGAGAAGTACACGCTGATCGACACCGCCGGTGTGCGCAAGCGCGGCAAGATCCACGAAGAAGTCGAAAAATTCTCTGTGGTGAAAACCCTGCAGGCGATCAAAGACGCCAACGTGGTGATCTTCGTGATGGACGCCCGCGAAGGCGTGGTCGATCACGACCTCAACCTGCTGGGCTTCGCCATCGAATCCGGTCGTGCACTGGTGATCGCGATCAACAAGTGGGACGGCATGACGCCGAGCGAGCGCGACTTCGTCAAGGTCGAGCTGCAACGTCGCCTGTTCTTCGTTGACTACGCCGACATCCACTTCATCTCGGCCCTGCACGGCACTGGCGTGGGTAACCTCTACGCGTCGGTACAGAACTCGTTCAAGTCGGCGGTCACCCGCTGGCCGACCAACCGTCTGACCCAGATTCTGGAAGACGCGGTGGGCGAGCACGCGCCACCGATGGTCAACAACCGCCGGATCAAGCTGCGCTACGCCCACTTGGGTGGTGCGAACCCGCCGATCATCGTGATCCACGGTAACCAGATCGAGAAAGTGCCGAAGTCGTACGTGCGCTATCTGGAGAACACTTACCGCCGTGTGCTGAAGCTGGTCGGTACGCCGATCCGCATCGAGTTCAAGGGCGGCGAGAACCCGTACGAAGGCAACAAGAACACGCTGACCGACCGCCAGGTCAACAAGAAGCGTCGCTTGATGTCGCACAACAAGAAAGCCAGCAAGAAGCGCCGCGACAAGAAATAGGGTCGCGGCTCGTTGATCGTTCCCACGCAGAGCGCGGGAACGATCAACATGAGAGAAGGGTGCCATCCGGCGCCCTTTTTTTATGGGCGCCGGATGGGCTATCCTCGGGCTCTCCCGCGCCGTCGTCAGAGCCGGGTGTTGAGCAGGGAACCCCCGATGATCACGAGTAAGCTGCCGAATGTCGGCATCACTATTTTCACGCAGATGTCTCAGCTCGCGGCCCAGACCGGAGCGATCAATCTGTCCCAGGGTTTTCCTGACTTCGACGGCCCGCAGTCCCTGCGTGACGCGGTCGGTCGGCACATCGCCAGTGGCCACAACCAGTATTCACCGATGACTGGCCTGCCGGCGCTGCGCGAGCAGATTGCGGCGAAAATCGCTCGCAGCTATGGCGTGCAAGTCAATGCCGACAGTGAAGTGACGGTCACGCCGGGCGCGACCCAGGCGATCTTCTGTGCGATTCAGGCGGTTATCCACAGCGGCGACGAAGTCATCGTGTTCGATCCGTGCTACGACAGCTACGAACCGGCGACAGAGTTGGCGGGCGGTCGTTGCGTACATGTACAACTGAATCCGAACGACTTCTCCATCGATTTCGATCAACTAGCTGCTGCCCTGAGTCCGCGCACGAAAATGATCGTCATCAACACCCCGCATAACCCGAGCGGCGCACTGATCAGTCGTGCCGAACTCGATCAACTGGCAGAGTTGATCCGTGGTCGCGACATCTACCTGATCAGCGATGAAGTCTACGAACATCTGGTGTTCGACGGCGTGCCGCACGTCAGCGTGCTGGCCCATGAAGAGCTGTATCAGCGCGCATTCGTGGTCAGCTCGTTCGGCAAGACCTATCACGTCACCGGCTGGAAAACCGGTTACGTCGTCGCGCCGCCAGCGCTGACCACCGAACTGCGCAAGGTCCACCAGTACGTCAGTTTCTGCGGCGTCACGCCGTTGCAATATGCGCTGGCCGATTACATGGCCGAGCACCCGGAACACGTCGAAGAGTTGCCGGGCTTCTACCAAGCCAAGCGCGATCTGTTCTGCGATCTGCTGGCGCCGTCGCGCTTCACCTTCACCCGAGTCACCGGCACCTATTTCCAACTGGTCGATTACTCGCAGATCCGTCCCGACCTCAACGACGTCGAGATGGCCATATGGATGACCCGCGAACACGGCGTGGCGAGTATCCCGGTGTCGGTGTTCTACCAGAACCCACCGCAAGGCCAGCGCCTGGTGCGTCTGTGTTTTGCCAAACGCGAGGAGACGCTGCGTGAAGCGGCGGCAAAACTATGCGTGATCTGAGTGCGTTACCTGATCTGAACCTGGCGCTGATCCAGACCAGCCTGGCCTGGCATGACCGCCAGGCCAACCTTGAACATTTCGCGGTGTTGCTGGAGCAGGCGCGGGGGGCGGATCTGATCGTTCTGCCGGAGATGTTCACTACCGGATTCTCCATGGAATCCGAAACCCTTGCCGAAGCCGAGAATGGCCCGACCAGCAAATGGCTGCGGGTTCAGGCGGCGAAGCTCAATGCGGTCATTACCGGCAGTGTGATTATCCAGGCCGCCGACGGCAGCCATCGCAATCGCCTGCTGTGGGCGCGGCCGGACGGCGAAGTGCTGCATTACGACAAGCGTCACCTGTTCCGTATGGCCGGTGAGCACAATCACTACACCCCCGGCGAACGTCAGGTGCAGTTCGAACTCAAGGGCTGGCGCATCCGTCCGCTGATTTGTTACGACCTGCGCTTCCCGGTGTGGAGCCGCGATGCGCAGGACACTGATCTGTTGCTGTACACCGCCAACTGGCCGGGCGCGCGGCGTCTGCACTGGAATCGCCTGTTGCCGGCGCGAGCCATCGAAAACCTTTGCTATGTGGCGGCGGTGAATCGCGTCGGCACGGACGGCAAGGGCTTCGCCTACACCGGTGACAGTCAGGTGCTGGATTTCCAGGGTGAGACCTTACTGGCGGCAGGGGAGGCGGACGGGGTGTTCAAGGTGGTTTTGGAGGCGGCGTCACTGGCGGCGTATCGCGAGCGCTTTCCGGCGAATCTGGATGCCGACACCTTTGAGTTCACCTGATACTCGCAGCGCCTGTCAGGACGCCTTCGCGAGCAGGCTCGCTCCCACATTTGGAATGCATTTCCCTGTGGGAGCGAGCCTGCTCGCGAAGGGGCCATAAAAGTCAGCCAAAACCTGTAGGCAAAAAAGGCCCCGGAGTTCAAACGCCGGGGCCTTTTGCATTTCAGCGATCGATTACGCCGCTTTCGCCTCAGGCTGGCTCAGCGAGCGGTTCAGCGCGCTGAACAGGGCCTTGAAGCTGGCCGTGGTGATGTTTTCATCGATGCCCACGCCGTGCACTGCACGTTCGCCGTTCACACGAAGTTCGATGTACGCCGCTGCTTTGGCGTTGGTGCCCGCGCCGATCGCGTGTTCGTTGTAGTCCATGATCTCCACCGGAATCGGCAGACCGGCGACCAGTGCTTCCAGCGCACCGTTACCCTTGCCGCGCCAGTGCAGGTTGGTTTCGCCCTGACCTTTGCTTGCCACTTCCACTTCGACGGCGCTGTTGCCGTTTTCTTCCTGCAGGCGATGGCTGACCAGCGCGTACGGGGTGTTGGCTTGCAGGTATTCGCTGATCAACAGCGAATGGATCTGCTTGGCGGTCATCTCCAGGCCGAGACGATCGGTTTCACGCTGCACGACCTGGCTGAACTCGATCTGCATGCGACGTGGCAGGCTGATGCCGTATTCCTGCTCCAGCAAGTAAGCGATGCCGCCCTTGCCCGACTGGCTGTTGACGCGAATCACCGCCTCGTAGCTGCGGCCGATGTCGGCCGGGTCGATCGGCAAATACGGCACTTCCCACAGTGCATCCGGTTTCTGCTGGGAGAAGCCTTTACGGATTGCATCCTGGTGCGAGCCGGAGAATGCGGTGTGTACCAGGTCGCCAACGTACGGGTGACGTGGGTGAACCTGAATCTGGTTGCACTCTTCGACCACTTTGCGCACGCCGTCGATGTCGGAGAAGTCCAGCTGCGGGTCAAGACCCTGGGTGTACATGTTCAGCGCGACGGTGACGAGGTCAACGTTACCGGTACGCTCGCCGTTGCCGAACAGGCAGCCTTCGACGCGATCGGCGCCGGCCATCAGGCCCAACTCGGTAGCGGCGACACCGGTGCCACGGTCGTTGTGGGTGTGCAGGCTGATGATCACGCTGTCACGACGGTTGATATTGCGGCCGAACCACTCGATCTGGTCGGCGTAGACGTTCGGGGTCGCGCACTCAACGGTAGCCGGCAGGTTGAGGATCATCTTGTGCTCAGGCGTCGGGTTCCACACCTCGATCACCGCGTCACAGACTTCCTTGGCGAATTCCAGCTCGGTAGCGCTGAAGGTTTCCGGCGAGTATTCGAAGGTCCACTCGGTGTCCGGCTGCATCGCCGCGTATTTGACGAACAGCTTGGCGGCGTTGACTGCAATGGCCTTGATACCGTCCTTGTCCTGGTTGAAGACGATGCGACGGAAAGAAGGCGAGGTGGCGTTGTACAAGTGAACGATGGCTTTTTTCGCACCGCGCAGGGATTCGAACGTACGCTCGATCAAATCTTCACGGCCCTGGGTCAGCACCTGAATGGTGGTGTCGTCCGGGATGTGGCCTTCTTCGATGAGGGTACGCACGAAGTCGAAATCAGTTTGCGAAGCGGCCGGGAACGACGCTTCGATTTCCTTTACACCGACCTGCACCAGGGTTTTCCAGAAGCGCAGCTTTTTCACCGCGTCCATCGGCTCGATCAGCGACTGGTTGCCGTCACGCAGGTCGGAACTGCACCAGATCGGCGCGGTGTCGATGGTTTTCGACGGCCAGGTGCGATCCGGCAAGTTGATGACGGGAAACGCGCGGTATTTCGAAGACGGATCTTTGAGCATGCTCATCGGGAAATTCCTTATTGTCTGGGCCGAAAAGAGGCGGCCTGCCGGTGTTACGAATGTTCTTGGAAAAGCGTGGGACGAGGTGCCGCGATTCAGCCTGGCAGTCGTGCGCTGACGAGGCACAGGCTGCGGTGCTGGCGAAGCTGAATGAGGGTGTGAGAGGTTTTCATGCCTTCAACCCTAACCGCGAGGGGAGAGGATGGCAAGCAGTCGGAAAAAATTGAGAGGAATACTCGGAAAGCGGGTTTTTGCAGGATTTTATTGCGCTGGAGGTCGCTGATCGTTGTGATATTTGCGCGAGGTTTGATTGGGGCGCAATTGGGGTTTATAGCATTGATGTGCGTTGTAGGCCGCCTTCGCGAGCAAGCTCGCTCCCACAGGGATTTGTGTTTTGAACGCAATCCAATGTGGGAGCGAGCTTGCTCGCGAAGGGGCCATCAGCCCATCGGCTGTCTTAAGGTTGAAATGCGCCAATGAAAATCGCCGGATCCACCCGGGCATCATTCAGGCTGACATTCCAGTGCATGTGCGGCCCGGTTGCCCGACCAGTCGAGCCAACCTTGCCGACCACAGCGCCCCGCGCCAATTGATCGCCGACTTTCACATCAATCTTCGACATATGGCAGAACATGCTGATAAAGCCCTGCCCATGGTCGACAAACACGGTGTTGCCATTAAAGAAGTAGTTGCCGATCAGAATCACCTTGCCCGCCGCCGGGGTCTTGATCGGCGTGCCCGCTGGCACCGCGAAATCGAGGCCTGCATGTGGATTGCGCTCTTCACCATTAAAGAAGCGACGCACACCAAACTTGCTCGACAACGGACCGTTCACCGGTTTGTCCAACAACAGATTGCTCGGTGTGTTCGGGCTGAAGCTGCGGTAAGCCTTGATCTGCTCGGCCAGTTCGCCCTCAATGCGCTTGAGGTTCGACTGATCCGGGTTGACTTGCTGTTTGTTCTTCAGGGTGATGCGTTGTTCCGGGTATTTCTTGTTACCCACGGTGAATGGCAGATTGCGCCCGCCACTGCTGATCTGTTGCGCGCCCGGCTTCACCGTCAACGGCACGCCGACAATCGCCAGCCAGTTGTTCTGCTCTTTCACCACCAGCACCGGTTTGCCCTGATACGTGGCTTTCGGTGCCTGCGCGGCGGTGCCCAGATCAACCACCGCCACACCGCCCGGCACCGGTTTGTTCAGTAGCCGGGTGATGTAACTGTCGGCGTGGGCATTGAAGGTCAGGCAGAGCAAAAACAGTGGAGCGAGAAAGCGCGGCATGGATCAGTCCAGTAAAGAGAGAGTGACAGGCGTCAGGTGATTGTCCTCGACGCGCACTTGCAGTTCGCCTTCGCCGAGTTTGGCTTTGAGGCGCTGGCCGGTGTGGGTCTGTGCAGCGTTGCGAATCGCATGGCCACGCTCATCGAGCAAAATGCTGTAACCGCGACCGAGCGTCGCCAATGGGCTGACCACGTGCAGCGTCTGCATCTGACTGTGCAATTGCAGGCGCCGGTTTTTTAGACCTTCGCGCATGGCGCGAGGCAAGCGTTCGGCGAGGCTGTCGAGTCGCTGGCGCAACATCGCCAATTGCCGCCCCGGATGCTGGCCGGCGAGGCGTGTTTCCAGGCGGATCAGGCGCTCGCGACGGGTATTGAGATGGCGCTCGAACGCCCGACGCATGCGCATGTCCAGATCATCCAGGCGCTGAGCCTGTTGGCGCAGACGTTCGCCGGGATGGCGCAAGCGACGGGCCATGCCTTCCAAGCGCAGACGATCACGCATCAAACGGTCGCGCATGCGCATCACCAAGCGCCGATGCAGGCTTTCGACCTGACGGATCAGATGACTGGAATCGGGCGCGAGTAATTCGGCAGCCGCAGACGGCGTCGGTGCGCGCACGTCGGCAACAAAGTCGCTGATCGACACATCGGTTTCATGGCCGACGGCGCTGACAATCGGCGTCACGCAGGCATCAACGGCACGGGCTACAGCTTCTTCGTTGAAGCACCAGAGGTCCTCCAGCGAGCCGCCGCCACGGGCGAGGATCAGTGCGTCGAAACCACGGGTATCGGCCATTTTCAGCGCGCGGACGATTTGCGCGGTGGCTTCGCGGCCTTGTACGGCAGTCGGAATCAGCGTCAGTTGCACCTGCGGCGCACGGCGGCGGAATACGCTGATGATGTCGCGAATCACCGCGCCGGTTGGCGAGCTGATGATGCCGATGCGCTGCGGATGCGCGGGCAACGGCACTTTGCGTTCGGCACTGAACAGACCTTCGGCGCTGAGCTTTTCCTTCAGCGCATCGAAGGCCAGACGCAGTGCACCGTCACCGGCAGGTTCGACAGTGTCGAGAATCAACTGATAGTCGCCACGGCCTTCGAACAGCGAAACCTTGCCACGCACCTTCACCGCCAGGCCGTCCTTCAACGCCTGACGCACTCGCGCAGCGTTCTGCCGGAACAGCGCGCAACGCACCTGCGCGCCGCTGTCCTTGAGGGTGAAATAGATGTGGCCGGACGCCGGGCGCGCGAGGTTGGAGATTTCGCCTTCGACCCAGATGTTGCTGAACACGTCTTCGAGCAACACCCGCGCGCGGCCGTTGAGCTGGCTGACGGTCAGGACCTCACGGTCCAGGCCAAGTCTTGCAAAGGGATCTTTAATCATGGGGCGCAGTTTAAAGGCATTTGCCGTCGAATCACCATGACACCGCACAAAACCCTGTGGGAGCGAGCCTGCTCGCGAAAGCTTCTTATCCTTCGACATCTTCAGTGGCTGACAGTCCGCTTTCGCGAGCAGGCTCGCTCCCACAAGGGGGATTGGTGAAGGTCTGGAGGAAGTGTTGGATCAGCGGCGTGGGGTTCTGTGGGTAGGCGAGGGCGACGGTGCTTTGGCAATCGGGATCGGTCAGCGGCAGAAATCGTACGCCGCTTGGGGCGATGTCCTGCATCGATTCCGGCAGCAGGGCGATGCCGAACCCGGCCTGAATCAGCTGGAGCTGGGTGGTCTTGCGCGACATGACCCGCGCCGCTTGCGGAAAGAAGCCCTGACGCATGCACAGGTCAGCACACAGATAGCTCAGGCCGCCACGCTGTGGATGCGGGATCGAGATGAACGCTTCGTCCTTCAGTTGGGCCAGATCGACACGCTCAGCCTCGGCCAATCGATGATTCATCGGCACTGCCAACAGCAACCGTTCAGTAAACAGCGGCACAATCTGAATACCTTCGCGCTGGCGCAACACCGGCAGGCGCAGCAGGCCGACATCGAGGCGTCCTTCGGCGAGTTCTTCCAGTTGCGCTTCCGAAGAGAGTTTGCCGATATCCAGTGATACGCCAGGCTGTTGCTGCAGATAAGCGCCGATATCACTGAGCAGCCGGCCACTGATAGACACAGTGCTGGAGTGACTGAGGCGCAAGGTGCCGAGCTGGCCATTGCCGACTTCGGTGGCCATGGCGCTGGCCTTGCTCAGCTCGTTCAGCAGATTTCTTGCTCGCGGCAAAAAAGCTTCCCCAGCCGCAGTGAGGCGAGGCTGGCGCGCGGTGCGCTCGAAAAGCGGGGTTTGCAGGCGCGTTTCCATGTCCTTGATTTGCCGGCTCAGCGCCGATTGCGCAACGAATAAACGTTCAGCCGCAGCACTGAAACTGCCGCAGTCGGCAATTTCGACGAAGTAACGCAATTGACGGGTTGAAAGCACCAGTTATGCCTTTTTGAGATGGGTGATCGACTTTGAAGATATTAGTCGCAACCCTCGGCGCTGGCTAAAGTCATCTCAGGCTTATTAAGGAAGCGGAACGATGAGTGTGGCGGGGTTGTTGAGTGAATGGGCGTGGGGCGCTGGCGGCTGGGCGGTGATTGGGTTGGGCATCGCATTGGCTTACATCGTGTTCGGCATTGCCGGATTTGGCACTGCATTGGTGGCGGGGCCGATTCTGCTTCTGTTCATGCCGTTGTCAAAGATTGTGCCGCTGCTGGTGCTACTCGATTTCGTTGCAGCGTTCGGCAACCTGCTGCCGTCGCGGCGGGATGTGGCCAAGCCGGAGTTGTTGCGGCTACTGCCGTGCATGGCGCTGGGCTGCTCGCTGGGAGTGATTTTCCTGCTTAATCTGAAATCCGATCTGTTGCTGTTGTTGATGGGATTGTTTATCAGCGCTTACGCGATTTACAGCCTGTGGGTCAAAGCCCGGCCGACGCAATTGTCGGCGGCCTGGGCAGTGCCGATGGGGACAGTGGGCGGGTTGTTCGGCGCGCTGTTTGGCAGTGGCGGCTTTCTATACGCGATTTATCTCAACAGTCGGCTGCCGAAAGACGCCGCGCGGGCCACGCAAAGTGCGCTTATCAGTTGCAGCACGGTGGTGCGTTTGAGCCTGTTTGCCATCGCCGGTGTGTATGCCGAGCTACCCTTGTTGATGCTGGCGTTGTGTCTGTTGCCGGCCATGGCGCTGGGGCTGTGGATCGGGCGGCGCTTGACCATGAAGTTGTCGCGCGAGGCATTTGTACGGCTGGTGACGTGGCTGGTGCTGGCGAGCGGGCTGGCATTGATCGGGCGCTACCTCAGCACTTGACCGGATTTTGTCAGGGATTAAGCTGCCGGCCTTTAGGGCCTCTTCGCGAGCAGGTCGAATCGTCGCACCGTCGCTCCCACAGGTAACTGCATTCCATTGTGGGAGCGAGCTTGCTCGCGAAGGCGTCAGAAGTCACACCGCAGGATTTCCCATGAATTCGCAAAGCATCATCGTCCCGAAAATCTCCACCCTGCCGGTCCACGAACCCCGGGCCCGGGCGATCGTTCGCTGGCTGGTGCGCAAGAACATCATCAAAGAAGAGCTGACAACCTGTGGCCGCACCGGCAACCGCATGGCTTACGGGATTGCCGATGGCGCCCGCGCCGTGGTCCTGCACCCGCAAGCGCTACCATTTGGTGAGCCGATCAACGGGCTGGAGATCGTCACCAAACGCTGCATCTACACACCGGCCAAGGGCTTTCTCGAAGAGGCCGGTTGCGCCGAGTGTCGTCGCGAGATCGGCGAAGCGCTGTTCGAAAGCCTCGAAGACTGGATGCCGGGGCGCACCGACAACTTCACCTGCCCGGAATGCGGTCACGAAGACGACATCAACGGCTTCCTGTACCTGCAGGAGTGCGGGTTTTCCAACCTCGGTTTCATCTTCAACAACTGGCTGGAGGCGGGCTTCAAGCAGAGCTTTATCGATGAGTTCGCCGATTGGCTCGATCAACCTGTCTCTTGGGTCAAGGTGGAGCTGTAACGGCGGGGATTCCCGTACATCAGCAACATTGATATTAAGCTGAGTTTTACATTGAACAGCAGGGGGTGGATGACTATAATGGCGCGCTTCCATTTTCCCGCTCGGGAGCCCCCGCGATGCTGCGTATCAGCCAAGAAGCTCTGACATTCGACGACATTCTCTTAGTGCCTGGTTATTCCGAGGTGCTTCCTAACGAAGTCAGTCTCAAGACCCGCCTTACCCGTGGCATCGAGCTGAACATTCCTCTGGTTTCTGCCGCAATGGACACCGTCACTGAAGCCCGTCTGGCAATCGCCATGGCTCAGGAAGGTGGCATCGGCATTATCCACAAGAACATGACCATCGAGCAGCAAGCTGCCGAAGTGCGTAAGGTCAAGAAGTTCGAAGCCGGCGTCGTCAAGGATCCGATCACCATCGAGGCTGATGCCACGGTACGTGACCTGTTCGAATTGACCCGCATGCACAACATTTCCGGCGTTCCGGTCCTGCACGATGGCGACCTGGTCGGCATCGTCACTTCCCGTGACGTGCGTTTCGAAACCCGTCTGGAAGCCACCGTACGTGAAGTGATGACGCCTAAAGAGCGTCTGGTCACCGTGCGTGAAGGCGCCGACAAGAACGAAGTCCGCGAGCTGCTGCACAAGCACCGTCTGGAAAAAGTTCTGATCGTCGATGACAAGTTTGCCCTCAAAGGCATGATGACCGTCAAAGACATCGAAAAAGCCAAAGCCTACCCGCTGGCCAGCAAGGACGATCAAGGTCGTCTGCGCGTGGGCGCTGCGGTCGGTACCGGTAAAGACACCGGTGACCGCGTCGCTGCTCTGGTCAATGCCGGTGTGGACGTGGTGGTAGTTGATACCGCCCACGGTCACTCCAAAGGCGTGATCGACCGCGTTCGCTGGGTCAAAGAGAATTTCCCTGAAGTGCAGGTGATCGGCGGCAACATCGCCACCGGCGCCGCAGCCAAGGCCCTGGCCGAAGCTGGCGCTGATGCGGTCAAGGTCGGTATCGGCCCTGGCTCGATCTGCACCACCCGTATCGTCGCCGGTGTCGGCGTCCCGCAAATCAGTGCCATCGCCAACGTCGCCGCTGCCCTTGAAGGCACTGGCGTACCGTTGATCGCCGACGGCGGCATCCGTTTCTCCGGTGACCTGTCCAAGGCCATCGTAGCCGGTGCTTCCTGCGTGATGATGGGCTCGATGTTCGCCGGTACTGAAGAAGCGCCGGGCGAAATCGAACTGTTCCAGGGCCGTTCGTACAAGGCGTATCGCGGCATGGGTTCGCTGGGCGCCATGTCCCAGGCTCAAGGTTCCTCCGACCGTTACTTCCAGGACTCCTCGGCAGGCGCCGAGAAACTCGTTCCGGAAGGCATCGAAGGCCGTGTGCCTTACAAAGGCACCCTGAGCGCGATCATTCACCAGTTGATGGGCGGTCTGCGTTCCTCGATGGGCTACACCGGTAGCGCCAACATCGAAGAAATGCGCACCAAGCCTGAATTCGTGCGGATCACCGGCGCCGGCATGGCCGAATCCCACGTTCACGACGTGCAGATCACCAAAGAAGCGCCAAACTACCGCGTAGGTTGAGCCTTCAAGCTACAAGCAAAGCAACCGGGGCTGTTTGATTCAGCCCCGAGTTGTTTCTGAATCACGACTGTTTCTGAACGACTTAGACGAGACTGAATCATGGCCCTCGATATTCACGCTCACCGCATCCTGATCCTCGACTTCGGCTCGCAATACACCCAACTGATCGCCCGCCGCGTGCGCGAAATCGGTGTGTACTGCGAACTGCACCCGTTCGACATGGACGAAGATGCGATCCGCGAATTCGCTCCTAAAGGCGTCATCCTCGCCGGCGGCCCCGAGTCCGTGCACGTCGCCGACAGCCCGCGTTGCCCACAGGCAGTGTTCGATCTGGGCGTACCGGTTTTCGGTATCTGCTACGGCATGCAGACCATGGCCGAGCAACTGGGCGGCAAGGTTGAAGGCTCCGAACTGCGTGAGTTCGGTTACGCCCGCGTTGACGTGGTCGGCAAGAGCCGCCTGCTCGACGGCATCGAAGACCACATCGACGCTGACGGCCTGTTCGGCCTCGACGTATGGATGAGCCACGGTGACAAAGTCACCAAGATGCCGGAAGACTTCCACATTCTGGCCAGCACCCCGAGCTGCCCGATCGCCGGCATGTTCAACGACGACCGTGGCTACTACGGCGTGCAGTTCCACCCGGAAGTGACCCACACCAAGCAGGGCGGTCGTATCCTGTCGCGCTTCGTCCTCGACATCTGCGGCTGTGAAGCCCTGTGGACGCCGTCGAAGATCGCTGAAGACGCCATTGCCAACATCCGCGCCCAAGTCGGCACCGACAACGTATTGCTGGGTCTGTCCGGCGGCGTTGACTCCTCGGTGGTTGCCGCGCTGCTGCACAAAGCCATCGGCGACCAACTGACTTGCGTCTTCGTCGACAACGGCCTGCTGCGTCTGCACGAAGGCGAGCAAGTGATGGCCATGTTCGCCGAGAACATGGGCGTCAAGGTGATCCGCGCCAACGCTGAGGACCAGTTCCTCAACAACCTGGCCGGCGAAGCCGATCCGGAAAAGAAGCGCAAGATCATCGGTCGCACCTTCATCGACGTATTCGATGCCCAGTCGAACAAACTGGAAAACATCAAGTACCTCGCGCAGGGCACCATCTACCCGGACGTGATCGAATCGGCTGGCGCGAAAAGCGGCAAGGCCCATGTGATCAAGTCGCACCACAACGTGGGCGGCCTGCCGGAAGAGATGAACCTGAAACTGGTCGAGCCACTGCGCGAACTGTTCAAGGACGAAGTTCGTCGTCTGGGTCTGGAGCTGGGCCTGCCGTACGACATGGTCTACCGTCACCCGTTCCCGGGCCCGGGTCTGGGCGTGCGCATCCTCGGTGAAGTGAAGAAGGAATACGCCGACCTGCTGCGTCGCGCTGACCACATCTTCATCGAAGAACTGCGCAAAGCTGACTGGTACCACAAAGTCAGCCAGGCGTTCGTCGTGTTCCAGCCAGTGAAATCGGTTGGCGTGGTCGGCGATGGCCGTCGTTACGCCTGGGTCGTGGCCCTGCGTGCCGTAGAAACCATCGACTTCATGACCGCGCGTTGGGCTCACCTGCCTTACGAACTGCTGGAAACCGTTTCCGGCCGCATCATCAATGAAATCGAAGGCATCTCCCGCGTCACTTACGACGTGTCGAGCAAGCCGCCGGCGACGATTGAGTGGGAATGATCTCACTACTCGTTGATTAACGAAAAACCCTTGGCCTGAAGCCAAGGGTTTTTTCGTTTCATGCCTTGAAAACGGGTTAGTTGGGTAAGCGACTTTGCAGGGTCAGGCCGATCTCTATCAGGCGCTGGGATAAAGCGCCGAGGTTACGGAACATGATGCCGCTGATCCGGGGCATCGACTGTGCCCAGATGTAAAACTGACCATTCCTGCAATTTACTATTGTTCGAACGATATTGCTGGAGCTGTCGCGACGCACGAGCATGTAGGTATTTTGCATTTTTTTGAGCATGAACATGCCGTTGCGATTGAGGAGTGTGTTCTCTGCTGCCTCAGTCCATTGCGGCATAGGTGTTTCGATCTGCAAGCGCAGATCGGCGAATAGAATATCGGATGAGTTGCGCGTCGTTGCCCCGTTATCAAACGGGCCCCGAGTGACTTTCAGTCCCGGGTCGATACTGACTCCGGGCACTTCGCTGGGCACCGCTTCTTCAATGCGTAAACCGATGCCGCCCCTGAGTTCGCTTATGCCTGGCAGATTTCTGAAAGCGTTGGTGTTCGTTGCCTCGACCAGGGCAACCCATTTTCCGGGTCTGTTAAGGAGCTCGTCACCCCACATGATTTGAGAGGCGAGCCGGGCGTGGATCATCTGCTCTTCGATCGAAGTCAGCGGTATTTTCAGTTTGTAACTGTGTGCGACTTCAAGACCATGGCTGCGGATGCCATTGGCCTGGGCAGCCTTGATCAGTTCGAGCATGTTGAATCGGTCATCAGGGTCGGTACTCAGGCTGGACAAGTAGCCGCGAAGATCCTCTGACATCTCTCCCGACAGGTAAAAGTCGTTGAGGTCTGCCTGGGCAAAATCGCTCAGCAAACCACGTACATAAAGTGTGTCGATATGCCGTGCGAACGCCGGCATGTTTTCGATCATGAAACGCATGCTGGCGATGCGATCAAGGGTTTCGCCGACGACCAGTCCATCGGTATTGGCAAAGATGCGATCAATCAACTCAGCCGTCTGCATCTCGGCATCGATTGGCGGGATGACTGGCCGTGCGGGCAGGTTGGTCCAGTTCAGCTCTGAGTAATACTCTTTGGCCTCGTTTAGCAGGAACGAGCGTTTTTCGCGAAAATAGGCCGCGTACGTATCGGCAGTTGATGGGTTACCACGGTTTGCGCTGGAGAGCTCGGCGAAAGTCTCGGGCAGGTTCATTGCCCATCTTTTCATTTTCGCAATGTCCATTCCTACGATGTCGTTCAGGGGCGTAACCAGGCGCAGTGGTCGCGCAACCGGTGAAACCGGTTCAACGAGGGGAAGCTCCGCTGACGGGGTTGATGAGGCTGGGGCCGAGGATGAGGACGAGGGCAGGTCAATGCCCAGTAAACAGGCCTTGCCCAGGCATTGGCCGCCTCCCCTGAGGCGCAACGCGGGTATGCGTTCCCACTTGCCGCTACTACTCAAGCGTACTGGCAACGAGTAAGCGAACTGATTGGGTCGCTCGGGATTGACGATGGCCCAGTGGCCAGTGTCTTCGGAGTCGGCAAAGTAGCGCACGTAGTAAGCCGCACCCTCCATTTCGATGGCATAGCCCGGCTCCTTGTCCAGGCGGTAAATGCCCTCATACTTGCCTGGAGCTGCCTCTGCAGAACGCTGGGCAAGTAGCTCGTTGCATCGATATTTGGCAGGAATCTTTGGAACAGACCAACCTTGGCGCGCAGCCGGCGTGGCCAACTGCCGGGTGGATGCGATGGTGGTCCCGGTGGCGATTTCGTTTGCCAGCTCGACGGTCGCCTGTGGATCAATCGTCGCGACTGGCGGTTGATCCACAGGCGGCAAGAAGGGTGCGTCGGGCGCAGTGAGCTCGACCAACCCGAGCATTTCTTGCGCTTCGGCAAACTCCACCTGCGGGCCCACTTCAAGTTGCGCGCCCGTGCTGATCAGAAACGGAATGTTGAACACAATGTCGATCGCATTGAGCACTGCACCGGTAACACCGGCTTTGCGTTCGGTTGGCGTAGTGCCGTTGATGGCCTGATCAATGTTCAATCCCATGTTCGCGATGCTGGCGCCAATCAAAGGCAACGCCAAAGGCCAGCCCACCGCTGCCATCGGGCCGAATACTTTCAGACCGGCACTCAAATAACCGATCCAGAGTTTTTTGCGCAATTGACTGTTGGAAGTGAGTACAAGGT
This sequence comes from Pseudomonas sp. 29, assembly GCF_002754355.1. Lineage (NCBI taxonomy): Bacteria > Pseudomonadati > Pseudomonadota > Gammaproteobacteria > Pseudomonadales > Pseudomonadaceae > Pseudomonas > Pseudomonas sp. 29. The sequence goes on along the minus strand of NZ_PEEY01000001.1, from coordinate 1,623,707 downwards.
GCGCCTCGGCAACCATGGCCGTACGTGTCGACTCGCTCAACCAAGTGAATGCGTCACCGCTGATCGCGACGTTGCTGCGATTGATCATTTGATGATCGCTGTGACCCCAAGTGCTCACCAGGCGGTTCATCAGATCGGTGAGGTTTTCGGTCAAGTGATTGCGGTCAGCCAGCGGGAAATGCTTGAGAAAAGCCGTGCGCTTGTCCTCTGAATTCATCTGCTCCAGCATCCACCAGTGCAGATCCGCTTCATTCTCCATCAAGAGGAATGTCTGGGCTTCGCCTGGCAAGTAAAGGGTCTGGCGGCCACTGTCTTCCACCAGACGCAGTGCATTGGAGGCTACGTGGCCATCGAGATCCAGCGCCCGCACTTCAGCACCGACCGGGTGTAACGCTTGCAGCATTGGCAAGGTAACGGGCCAGGTGACGGGCCCGATTACCGAATCGACGACGCGCTGAAAGTCAGTTCCGTCCAGGTCTCCCTGTTGCAGCGCCTGCACCGCCAGGCTGAGAAAGTTGCACTTTGCCAGGGCTCGGAAGTTATCCGACGAGGTTTGCCAGAAAGTCGTCAATTGGCCTATGTAGCGCGCGCTGAAGTCGACGTCCCAGAACGCCTTCAGCACATCACTGCCCAGCAACCGGACTTCATTGCTCTGATTGAAGTTTTCTGCCTCCGGGCCATCCGAGTAGAACCCGCAGTAAAGACCAAGCAGATCTGCGTTGTCTTGATCAGTCGCGCGAAAGCGATGGATCACCAACTGTGTGAGGGTGAGCGTTTCGTAAGGTTTTTCCAGCAAATGTTCCCAACCCGTGAAGGTCAGCGTGCTGCTCTGCGCCGTTTTGAAACGGTGGAAGTAAACACGGTCGGAATCGAGGCCGGACAGTCCGTTGTCCGCCAGTATTTCGTTGGCAACTTGATGGGCAGCGTCGAGCAGACTCGGGCAGGTCTGCACGATCGTCGCAGCAATGGCTTTGATGGCGGTTTTGTCCTCAGCGTTTGGCAGGAGACGTCGTTCGGGGGAGGTCATGCGTTCTTCATCCTTGAGAAACAAAGACTGAGCATGACCGATTCGCTCAAGGGCAGTGCACTACCCGGCTACCGCATATTGCTCCCCTATTGATAATCGAGTAGGTGTGATGGGGGAGGATGGCTTGTCTGGCGTTATCCAGCCGCTAGCTGGATTCGCAAGTGCAGAGGAAGGTTGATAAAAAATGCCAGTCAGTTTTGCTGACTGGCATTTTTCGTTGTCGGGCCTTCCTTGCTCAGTTTTAACCGGAGAGCCTCAATCAGGGATCCGGCTACGCAATATCAGCCCGGTATCGGACAACCGTTGAGACATGTCCTTCAGGTTGGCGAATGCGATGTCATTCACCCGCTGCCACGCAGGTCGGTGGAGGGAGACCTTGCCGTCACTCGATCGAGTGATCGGTGTGCGTTGCAGCATGCCTTGTTTGCTGCGGTGGATCAGCGTGTAGCGCTCACCTGTTTTTTCGAACAGATACATGCCGCGCCTGTACAACAGATTCTCCAGCGTTTCTTCGGTCCAGGTCACCTCGGGTGCGGGCATTTTCAAGCGCAGATCGGCGCGCAGAAAGTCTGGATTTCCTTGTCTGACAGTGCCGCCGGGCGAGCTGCCGCGTGGTACTTCAATACCCGGATCGACATCCACGCCCAGCTCTTCACCGGCGCCGACTTCATCGATTCGCAAGCCTATTCCCCCCTTCAGTTCACTGATGCCCAGCAGTCCTCTGAAGGTATTGGTGCTGTGAGCATCGGTTACTACGATCCATTTTTCCGGGCTGTTGAGGTAGACGTCACCGGTCATGATGTCGTTGGTCAGGAAGGTGTTCATCATTTGCTCGTCGACGGAGGGCAGCGGTGTTTTCATTTTGTAGCTGGCGGCGCAGTCGATCGCCTGGACCCGAACCCCGTTCGCTCGCGCGACCTGGACCAGTTCCAGTGGGTTGAATCGACCGGCGGGATCGGTGCCCAAGCTGTTCAAGTAAGTGTGTAAATCCGCAGTCATATTGCCGCTGGTGAAGTAGCGGTTCAGTTCCACTTGAGCGAAGTCACTGAGCAGGCCGCGCAGGTAGAGGGTTTTCACGTGTCGGGCCAGCGCCGGCATGTTTTCGATCAGAAAACCCATGCTGGCAATGCGATCGAGGGTTTCTGCGACCACCAGTCCGGAGGCACTTTCAAAAACGCCATCGAAAAGATCGGTCAGTGGCATCAGCCGGTTGATCTCGGGTATCACCGGGCGCGGGGGCTGGATGACCCACGGCAGGTTCTTGAAAAAACCTCGGGCTGAACTTTGCAGAAGTTGGCGTTTGCCGGCGGCATACAACTCGAACGGATCGTCCATGGCGAAACCGCCGGCACCGTCGGGCTGCAACCGGGCATGGGTTTCGTTGAGGTTCAACGCCCAGGCTTTTATCGAACGGCGTACCGACGGTTCGATGTCAAAGGCACTGGTCACCGGGCGTGGGGGCCGCGATGTCGAGGGTTGCGGTTCTTCTGCCGGTTGCACGGGCGTTTCGGGCGAGGCAGGTTCGAAGGTGTCGAGCTCGAGATCCGGGGCGCATTGTTTGCCCATGCACTGGCCGCCACCCTTGAGACCCAAAGCTGGCATGCGCTCCCATTCTCCTTCGCCATTGAGACGGACAGGCAGCGCGTGGACAAGCTGGTTTGGGCGCTCAGGGTCGACGATCGCCCAGTCGCCGCTGTCGTGAGCGTTGGCGAAGTAGCGCACATAGTACGGCGTGTCATTCATCAGAATGGCATAGGGCGGATCCGAGTCGAGGCGGTAGACACCCTGGAATTTTCCCGACTCTTCGCCGAGTGCTGTGCCATCAAGCAACTCGTTGCATTGGTAGCGTTCGGGCACCGGAGGCGGTAGGGCGTTTTGCGCCGGAATTAACGTCGTTTCATCGACATTTGGCAGGGTGATGTCGGCATCGTCCGGCACCATGATCGGCTCTTGGTAATCGGCTTCGGCAGAGGCATTCAAGGCTTCGCTGTACTCAGCCATTTCGGCGGCTTCTGCCGCCTCGACCTCGGCGCCAACCTCCAGCATCGGCCCGGTGCCGATCAGCAATGGAAGGTTGAATAACAGATTGAGACCACTCAAAACCGCACCCAGCACGCCGGCCTTGCGTTCGGCCCTTGTCCTGCCGTTTTGTGCCTGATCGATATTCAGACCCATGCTGGCAAGGGTGGCGCCAATCACCGGTAACGCCAGCGGCCAACCGACGGTGGCCATCGGCGCAAATACCTTGAGGCCCGCACTCAGATAACCGATCCACAGTTTCTTGCGCAGATCGCCATTGGACGTCAGGGACAGGTGGGCTTCAGCAAACATCGCCTGACGTGTCGAGTCACGCAGCCAACTGAATGCATCATCGCTCAACTCCTGGTTTGTGCGGTTGATCAGGTGATGGTCGGCCCGGCCCCAGGTGGCCACCAAGCGATTCATCAGATCGGGCATGTTCTCGCTCATGTGCTGACGATCGGCGAGGGCAAAATGCTCCAGGAAGGTCGCGCGGCGTTTGGCGTCGTTCAGTTGATCCAGAACCCACCAATGCAGGTCTGCCGGCGTTTCCTTGACCACGAACGCTGCGGTCTCACTCGGCAGATAGATAATCTGCCGACCGGCAGAATCGACGAAGCGTAGCAATTGCGTGGAGATATGCCCGTCAATGTCGAAGGCGAACACATTCCCCGTTGTTGTGTGGCTTGCTTGCAACATGCTCAGGGTGACCGGCCAGCTGACCGGTCCCACCACTGTGTCCACCAGCCATTGAAAGTCACTGCGGGTGAGTTGCCCAAGGTCCAGCGCCTGCACTGCACGGCTGAGGAAATTGCATTTGGCCAATGTGCGGAAATCCTCGCCGTGGCTGTTCCAGAAGTCCGTCAGCGTGGCGCTGTAGTGCCCACTGAAATCGAGGCTCCAGAACGCCTTCAAGACCTCGTTGCCGTGCAGGCACACCTGGTTTTTTTCGTCGAAATTCTCGCCCTGCGGACCTTCGCTGTAGAAGCCGCCGTACAGATCGAGCAGGTCGGCGTTGTCCTGGTCGGTGGCACGAAAACGATGAATGACCAGCTGTGTCAGGGTCATCGATTCGTAGGGTTTCTCGCGGATGTGCTCCCAGCCGGTAAACGAGCGAGTGCTGCTCTGGGCCGTCTTGAAGCGATGGAAATAAACCTCATCCGGGTCGAGGCTCGACAGGCCTTTTGCTTCCAGCAGATCACGGGCGGCTTCATGAGCAGCGTCCTGCAGTCCGGGGCAATTGTGCACGACGGTATAGGCGATTCGCTTCAGAACCGCCTTGTCTGCCGCGTTAGGCAGAAGGCTTTGTTGGGTGGCGTACATGCTTTCTCCATCCTTGAGAAATGAAGGCCGAGCATGGCCGATTCGCTCAAGGGGAGTGCACTACATATGTACCGCACATGATCGTTGGAAACGTGTCGGGGTCAGCGCCGTGCCACGTCGGAAAAGTAGAATTTGTCGAGGGTGTGGCGGGATTCGGTGTACTCGAACTGACGCCCGTCCTGGAGGAAGGTCTGGTTGCTGACCACGATCACATGGCTCTGGCCATCGAGGTCCAGGTGCAGTTGATCATCCTTGCTGCGCGGCACCGCTTCGATGGTGCGTTGGGCGTAGGCAATCTGTAGCTGCAGGGTCTGCTCGATATGGGCGTAGATCGATTGCTCGGCGATGTCGAGGGACAGGCCGGGAATCACTTCGCTGACGAAGTGGTTGATGTCGAGGATCACGCGTTTACCGTCGATCCGCCGCACACGTTTGATTCGGGTGATGAGGCTGCCGGGTTCGGCATGGATGTGTTCGAGCAGGGCGCCTTCGAGCGGGATCTGGCTCAACTCGACCACTTCGGTGCTGACATCGTTGCCCAGGCGCGGATAGGTTTCCTGAAAACTGACGATGCCGCCGAGCTGAAACTCGATCGGGTTGGTCGACAGCACAAAGGTGCCCTTGCCGTGGATTTTCTGCGCAAAGCCGCGTTCCTGAAGCAGTTCAATGGCTTTGCGCACCGTGCCTCGGCTGGCCTGATAGCTGTCCATCAGTTCGGTTTCGGAAGGCAGACGGGCGCCGCGCTCAAGGCGTTCAGTCGTGATGCTGGCCAGCAGATCGCTATAGATCTGGTTGTATTTGCTCATGGGTAGGCTCGGTGCCGACTGTACTCAAAGCTTCGAACCTTAAGGCCAGGGTAGGGCTTTGTCCATGTGGGCGATGGAAATCACCCTAAGGCAGGGTAGGAAAATTCGCCTTCGGTCTGGCAGGAACATACATAAACAAACTCGTCTGTACGAGTTGTTGCATTAACTCGTACAGACGAGTATTTTTCGCTTCGGCGTGCTGCCAATAACAACAATCCATAGCGGAAGAACTAGCATGAGCCACGACTATCCGAACATCACCAGGCAATTGCTGCAAAGCCTCGGCGGCAGCGACAACCTCGAACAGGCCGCCCATTGCGTCACGCGGTTGCGGCTGGCCCTGAAAGATCCGGGCCTGGTCGACAGTGCCATGCTCAACCAGATCGACCTGGTCAAAGGCTCGTTCTTTACCGGTGGCCTGTATCAGGTGGTGATCGGTCCGGGCGAAGTGGAAAAGGTCTATGCCGAACTGCGTCGTCAGACCGGTCTCGCGGCGTCGACGATCGCTGACGTCAAACAAAAAAGCACTGAAAAAATCAACGCCATGCAGCGTCTGGTGCGGGTGTTTTCCGACGTGTTCATGCCGATTCTGCCGGCACTGATCATTGCCGGCCTGCTGATGGGCATCAACAATCTGCTGGGTGCCAAAGGCATGTTCATCGACGGGCAGACCCTGCTCGATGCCTACCCGAAACTCGATGGGCTATGGAGCCTGATCAATCTGATGGCCAACACCTCGTTCGTGTTTCTGCCAGCGCTGGTGGGCTGGTCGGCGGCCAAGCGCTTTGGCGGCAGCGAGATCCTCGGCATCGTGCTCGGTCTGATGCTGGTGCACCCGGATCTACTCAACGCCTGGAACTACGGCAAGGCCGTGGCCGGGCTGGACGGGCAGCAGTTGCCGTACTTCGACATTCTCGGATTGTTTCAGGTGGAAAAGGTCGGCTATCAGGGGCAGATCCTGCCGATTCTGCTGGCCGCTTACGTAATGAGCGTCATCGAAAAATGGCTGCGCGCGCGCGTGCCCAACGCCATTCAGTTACTCGTGGTACCGATCACCACCATCGTCGTTACCGGCGTATTGGCGCTGGCCGTGATTGGCCCGGTGACCCGCCACATCGGCATCTTCATCACCGAAGGGCTGGTCATGCTGTTTGACCTGGCACCCATGGTGGGTGGCGCGATTTTCGGTCTGCTGTATGCGCCGCTGGTGATCACCGGCATGCACCACATGTTTCTCGCGGTCGACCTGCAATTGATCTCGACCCAGGGCGGTACCTTCATCTGGCCGATGATCGTCATGTCCAACCTCGCTCAGGGCAGTGCCGCCCTGGCGGTGTTCTGGATGACCCGTAATGCACGGGACAAGAGCATGGCGTCGACTTCGGCAATCTCCGCCTACTTCGGTATCACCGAGCCGGCGATGTTCGGCGTCAACCTGCGCTACAAGTTTCCGTTTTATGCCGCGCTGACCGGTTCGGCACTGGGCTGCGTGTTCCTGTCGCTGAACAAGGTTCAGGCCTCGGCCATCGGCGTCGGTGGACTGCCGGGTTTCATCTCGATCATTCCGCAGTACATCCCGATGTTTGTGCTGGGGATGCTGATTGCCATGCTCGTGCCGTTTGTTCTGACCTGTGCATTGAGCATGAAGATTGTCCGGCCCGGTTATCGGGTTGCCTGAACAATCGCTTTCGCGAGCAGGCTCGCTCCCACAGTTGATTGCATTTCAATCTGGGCGCGAGCCGCACGGACTTATTGAAGGAGTTGTGCCATGCAAGACTGGCAGCGTTCGGTGATCTACCAGATCTATCCGAAGAGTTTTCATAGTCACGCCGGTAACCCGACGGGTGATCTGCTCGGTATCGTCGCCAAACTCGATTACCTGAAGTGGCTGGGCGTCGACTGTTTATGGATAACGCCATTTCTGCGTTCGCCGCAACGCGATAACGGCTATGACATCAGCGATTACTACGCCATCGACCCGAGCTACGGCAGCATGGCCGACTGCGAATTGCTGATCGCTGAGGCGGGCAAGCGCGGGATCAAGCTGATGCTCGACATCGTGGTCAATCACACCTCGATCGAGCACGTCTGGTTTCAACAGGCGCGCAGCAGCCTCGACAACCCGTACCGTGACTTCTACATCTGGCGTGATCAGCCGAACAACTGGGAATCCAAGTTCGGCGGTTCTGCCTGGGAGTACGAAGCCCAGACCGGTCAGTATTACCTGCACCTGTTCGACCACACCCAGGCCGACCTGAATTGGGACAATCCCAAGGTGCGCGCTGAAGTGTTCCGGATGATGCAATTCTGGCGAGACAAGGGCGTCGGCGGTTTTCGCCTGGACGTGATCAATCTGATCTCCAAGCCTGCGGACTTCCCCGAAGACGACAGCGATGGCCGACGCTTTTATACCGACGGGCCGAATGTCCACGCGTACTTGAAGCAGATGCACCGCGAAGTCTTCGAAGGGCACGACCTGATCAATGTCGGCGAGATGTCATCGACCAGCCTCGAACACTGCATTCGCTATTCGAATCCGCAGTCGAAAGAACTGTCGATGACCTTCAACTTTCATCACCTGAAAGTCGATTATCCAAACCTGCAGAAGTGGGTACGCGCCGACTTCGATTTCCTTCAGCTAAAGAAAATTCTGTCCGACTGGCAGACCGGCATGCAGGCGGGTGGCGGCTGGAACGCGCTGTTCTGGTGCAACCACGATCAGCCGCGCGTGGTCTCGCGCTTCGGCAACGACGGCGAGTACCGCGAATGCTCGGCGAAGATGCTCGGCACCGCACTGCACTTTCTGCAGGGCACGCCGTTCGTGTATCAGGGCGAAGAGTTGGGCATGACCAATCCGGGGTTCGAATCGATCGAGCACTATCGCGATGTCGAGACGCTGAATATTTTTCGCCTCAAGCGCGAGGCTGGCAGCAGCGATGCCGACAACATGGCAGCGATTATGCAGAAATCCCGGGATAACGGGCGCACGCCGATGCACTGGGACGCCGGGCCAAACGCCGGTTTCAGCCGTGCCGAACCGTGGATCGGAGTGCCGGCCAATGCTGCGCAGATCAACGTCGCAAACCAGCTCGACGATCCGGATTCTGTGTTGCATCACTACCGCCGTCTGATCGCGCTGCGCCGCAGCGAATCGCTGATGACCGAAGGGGTGTACCGACAATTGCTGCCTGAACATCCGCAAGTCTGGGCGTATGTGCGTGAAGGCAGCGCCGAGCGGTTGTTGGTGGTGAACAACTTCTACGGGACAACCTGTGAAGTGGAATTACCGGCGACGGTCATCAGTGAATCGATGAGCCAGCGCCAGTTGATCAGCAACTATCCGGACGGCCCGTTGCGCAAGCGCCAGGTGACGTTGCGACCTTACGAGTCCTTCGTCCTGCACCTGATCGATCCCTGACCTTTAACTAAAAAAACAACGTTCAAAAAACACGCAAAGCACTGCGCGGGGGATTTCTGCGCGCCGAATTCATGCAACCAGACAATAAAAACAATGGGGTGGCTTATGAAAACAACAATAAATCGCAGCCTTGCAGTCGCAGGTTTTTGCCTGGCCTTACCGCCAACGTCACAAGCGCTGGAGTTTGGCGGTTACCTGCGCAGCGGTGTCGGCACGTCAGTCAACAGCAGCGGTCAGTCGTGCTTCCAGTTACCGGGTGCGCAGACCAAATATCGCTTGGGTAACGAATGCGAGCAGTACGGCGAACTCGAGTTGCGGCAGGACCTGTACACCCTCGACGACGGTTCGGTCCTGAGTGTCGACGGCATGGCCTCGCTGTATAACCGCTACGACCGCAGCCCCACGTTCAAAGACGACAATGGTTCGATCCGCTTGCCGCAGGCCTACGCACAGTGGTCGGCGATGCCCGCGCTCAACGGTGGTTCATTGTGGGCCGGACGCCGTTACTACAAGCGCAATGACATCCATATTTCCGATTTCTACTACTGGAACCAGAGCGCTACGGGGGGCGGGGTCGAAGACGTGTTGATCGGCGATCTGAAATACAGCTACGCCTTCTCGCGCAAGGACAACCTGTACCAGAAGGACTACATCAATCGGCACGACTTCAACGTCGCCGGTTTCAAGACCAATCCTGGCGGTGAGCTGGAGTTCGGCTTGAGTTATATCGACAAACCCGACAGCCGCGATGCCCACCGGGGCTGGGCGATCACCACGCAACATGTGCAGACGGATTTTCTCGGCGGCAAAAACAAACTGGCGCTGCAATACGGTGAAGGGCCGGGCACCGGGCTGGGTTATACCGGCAACGTCAAACTGGACGACAGCAACAAGAGTTACCGGATCGTCGAGTTTTTCGACTGGCAAGTGACGCCGCGTTTCGGTGGCCAGATCGCGGCGGTGTACCAGAAAGACATTCGCCCGGACGGTGTCGACCAGAACTGGATCTCCCTGGGTGTGCGTCCCGCCTATGCGCTCAGCGAACACTTCAAATTGGTCACCGAACTGGGCCACGATCAAGTCGAAGCCCCGGGTGGCACGCGCAAACTGAGCAAATTCACGTTTGCCCCGACCTGGTCGCCCAAAGGCCCGGAGTTCTGGGCGCGTCCCGAGGTGCGGCTGTATTACACGTACGCCACCTGGAACGAGGCGGCCAAACGGACGGCCAACGAACTGGCCAAAGGCTCGGCACTCTCCGACACCGGCGCCTTCGGTAGCGCTCGCCACGGTGCGAATGTCGGATTGCAGGTCGAATACTGGTGGAAATAAGCGATGCTGATGGAGCGTCGCGCTCCATGGGCACTTCAAAGAACAAAACTGCAGGTGACGTCATGGCCACACCCCAACCATTGCAATTGCTGGCTCCCTTGTCCGGTGTCCTGATCGCGCTTGAGCAGGTGCCCGATCCGGTGTTTTCCGGGCGCGTGATCGGCGACGGTCTGTGCATCGACCCGACTTCATCGATCCTGTGTGCGCCCATGGCCGGCGTCATCAGTAACGTGCAGGCCAGCGGGCATGCCGTGAGCATCACCGATGACCATGGCGTGCAAGTGTTGATGCACATCGGCCTTGATACCGTGAACCTCGGCGGACAAGGCTTCACCCGCCTGGTTGAAGAGGGGCAACGGGTTGCCGCCGGACAAGCGTTGATCGAGTTCGACGCCGATTACATTGCCCGGCATGCGCGCAGCCTGATGACATTGATGCTGGTGATTAGCGGAGAACCGTTCACCTGGCGGGTCGCGTCGAGCGGATGGGTCGAAACCGCTCAGCCGTTGCTTGAGCTCGCCCGTACTCAGGCTTGTGGCGTGGATGCTGGCGCGGCAGAAGGTCAGGCCGTGTTCTCTCAAGCCTTGAAACTGCCCAATCCCAACGGATTGCACGCGCGCCCGGCAGCGGTGTTTGCGCAAGCGGCAAAGGGCTTCGTGGCAAAGATTTACCTGCATAAACAGCAGGCTCAGGCCAACGCCAAATCCCTGGTGGCGATCATGGCGTTGCAGACCGCGTGCGGCGACAGCGTGCAGGTCAGTGCGGTGGGCGAAGATGCTGACGCGGCAATCGAGGCGCTGACTCGATTACTGATTGAAGGCTGCGGTGAAGCGGTGACGGCGGTGGCGCCAGTCGAGCTGGTTGAAACCGAGGTTCTGACCCTGCTGCGTGGCGTCTGCGCGTCACCCGGTTCGGCGTTGGGCCAAGTGGTGCAGATCAGCGAGCCGGTGTTCGACGTCAGCGAGTTTGGCGGCGGCGCAGACGGCGAGCGCGAGGCCCTCGCCAATGCCCTGATCGAAGCCGATCTGGCCTTGCAGCATTTGCGCGACACCGCCGCTGGCGAGGCCGAGGCCGAGATCTTCAAGGCGCATCAGGAACTGCTCGAAGATCCGGGGCTGCTCGATCAGGCCCAGGCATTGATCAGTGAAGGCAAAAGCGCGGCGTTTGCCTGGCGCGCGGCCACTGAAGAAACCGCGGCGATGTTTCGCCAACTGGGCAGTGCGTTGCTGGCTGAACGGGCGGCGGACCTGACCGATGTCGGGCGCCGCGTGCTCAAGCTATTGCTGGGGATAGGCGAGCAGGCGATGGAGCTGCCGCATGGAAGTATTCTGATTGCCGATCAACTGACCCCGTCGCAGACCGCCGGCATCGATACCAGCAAGGTGCTGGGTTTTGCCACGGTCGGCGGCGGCGCAACCAGTCACGTGGCGATTCTTGCGCGCGCCTGTGGTCTGCCGTCGATCTGTGGGGTGCCGGTGCAGATGTTGGCGTTGAGCAACGGCACCCCGGTGTTGCTCGATGCCGACAAGGGCGAATTGCATGTGCGTCCCGATCCTGCGGCCGTCAGTCAATGGCAGGCGCGGCACGCGCAACAGCGTCAACGCCATGAGCATGAGTTGGCCAGTGCATCGCTCGCGGCGCGGACCCGTGACGGCCATAACGTCGAGGTGTCGGCCAACGTCGCCTCGTTAGCGGAAACCGAGCAGGCCATGGCCCTTGGCGGTGCGGGTGTCGGCCTGCTGCGTTCGGAGTTTCTCTACCTGGGCCGTAATCATGCGCCGAGCCATGACGAACAGGCTGCGACCTACAGCGCCATCGCTCGCTGCGTGGGACCTGCGCACAATCTGGTGGTGCGCACCCTTGATGTCGGTGGTGACAAACCGCTGGCCTACGTGCCGATGGACAGCGAAACCAACCCGTTCCTTGGCGTGCGCGGCATTCGTTTGTGCCTGGAGCGCCCGCAGTTATTGCGTGAGCAGTTCCGGGCCATGCTCGGCTGCTGCGAGCTGACACGTTTGCACATCATGTTGCCGATGGTCACGCAACTGTCGGAGCTGCGTCTGGCGCGGCAAATGCTCGACGAGGAAATCCTCGCGCTGGGGCTAACGCAACGGCCGAAACTGGGGATCATGATCGAGGTGCCGGCCGCGGCGCTGATGGCGGACCTGTTTGCGCCGCTGGTGGATTTCTTCTCGATCGGCACCAATGACCTGACGCAATACACCCTGGCGATGGATCGCGATCACCCGCGTCTGGCCAGTCAGGCGGACAGTTTTCATCCCTCGGTATTGCGCCTGATCGCCATGACCGTCAAGGCCGCGCACGCCCATGGCAAATGGGTCGGAGTCTGCGGGGCAATGGCCTCGGAACGTCTGGCGGTGCCGTTGTTGCTGGGGTTGGGCGTGGATGAACTGTCGGTGAGCGTGCCGATGATTGCACCGGTAAAGGCGACGGTGCGCGAACTCGAGCTGGCCGATTGTCAGATCATCGCCCAACAGGTGCTGGGGCTGGAAAGTGCCGGGCAGGTGCGCGAGGCGTTGCAGCTCTTTCACGAGGCAACCGTCGATACTTTACGGGTTCTGGAGAACTGAAGATGTTGGATAAATTGCAGAAGGCATTCTGGAAGGCCCTGACCCCGGATCTGGTGGTGGACACACCCGAAGCACCCGCCGAGCCGAGCGCCGGATTGAGTGCCGCCATCGTCGCGGCGCTGGGCGGTGTGGATAACCTCCAGTCACAGCAACCGCTGGCGTTGACGCGGGTGCGGGTAGTATTGCGTGATGTGTCGGGTATCGATCAACAGGCGTTGAGCGCCGCCGGGGTCGCGGGCGTGATGCCCTTGGAGGATGGTGTCGTGCACCTGATTACCGGGCTGCGACCTTAAGCCGACAGCTGATGTGCGGCCTCAGGTCGCCCTTACTGTTTCTCAACCGCAGGTGTATCGTATTCGCCTTTTGCAGGCTTTCAGGGCCTGTCGCTGATACGTGAGGTAGTTGAGTTCATGTCCTTTACCCGTCGCCAAATCCTCGGTGGCCTGGCCGGTCTTGTTGTCGTTGGTGTCGGTGCGGGGGGCGCGTCGCGGTATTGGCTGGGAAAAATGGCCGACGCCGAGGCGGGCCACGACTATGAGCTGATCGCCGCACCGCTGGACGTCGAGCTGGTGCCGGGGCACAAGACCGAGGCCTGGGCATTCGGGCCGTCGGCGCCGGGTACCGAGTTGCGGGTGCGTCAGGGTGAATGGCTGCGGGTGCGCTTCATCAATCATCTGCCGGTAGCGACGACCATTCACTGGCACGGCATTCGTCTGCCGCTGGAAATGGACGGTGTGCCGTACGTGTCGCAGCTGCCGGTGTTGCCGGGCGAGTACTTCGATTACAAATTCCGCGTGCCGGATGCCGGTAGCTACTGGTATCACCCGCATGTCAGCAGCAGCGAAGAGCTCGGGCGCGGCCTGGTCGGGCCATTGATCATCGAAGAGCGCGAACCGACCGGTTTCAAGTACGAAAAGACTTTGAGCCTGAAAAACTGGCACATCGATGACGAAGGCAATTTCGTCGAGTTCAGCATTCCCCGTGAAGCGGCGCGTGGCGGTACGGCGGGGCGGTTGTCGACCATCAACGGTGTGCCAACCCCGGTGATCGACCTGCCGGCCGGGCAGATTACCCGCGTGCGTTTGCTCAACCTCGACAACACGTTGACTTACCGCATCAACATTCCCGGCGTCGAAGCGCAGATCTATGCGCTGGACGGCAACCCGGTCGAACCGCGGCCGCTGGGCAAGGAATACTGGCTGGGCCCGGGCATGCGTATCTGTCTGGCGATCAAGGCGCCGGCAGCGGGTGAAGAATTGTCGCTGCGCAACGGCCCGGTGCGTCTGGGCACGCTGCGTTCAGTGGCCAATAACGATGCGCCGACTGACTGGCCGAAAGCGTTGCCGGCCAACCCGGTGGCGGAGCCGGACCTGGCCAATGCCGAGAAACTCAACTTCAATTTCGAGTGGGTCGGCTCGGTATCGGTCAACGTCGACAACGGCAGGCCGCCGAGCCTGTGGCAGATCAACGGCAAGGCCTGGGACATCACCGATAAGACCTGCGCTGACCGGCCGATTGCCAGTCTGAAACTGGGGCAGAGCTACATCTTCGAATTGAAGAACATGACCCAGTATCAGCACCCGATCCACCTGCACGGCATGAGTTTCAAGGTGATCGCGTCGAACCGGCACAAGATCATTCCGTACTTCACCGACACCTATCTGCTGGGCAAGAACGAGCGCGCGCAAGTGGCGCTGGTGGCCGATAATCCGGGGGTGTGGATGTTCCACTGCCACGTGATCGATCACATGGAAACCGGCCTGATGGCCGCCATCGAGGTGAAGTGATGCGCCAGATTCGCCCTGCGGCAATTATCGACCGCAGCCGTGATCGCGATTTCATGCGCGAAGCGCTGCTCCTCGCCGCACAAGGCGCAGCCCTCGGCGAAGTGCCGGTGGGCGCGGTGCTGGTGCAGGACGGCGAGATCATCGGTCGCGGTTTCAATTGCCCGATCAGCACCAGCGACCCGAGTGCCCACGCGGAAATGGTCGCCATTCGCGAGGCCGCGCAGGCGGTGGATAACTATCGTCTGCCGGGTAGCACGCTGTATGTGACGCTGGAGCCGTGCAGCATGTGCGCCGGTTTGATCGTGCATTCGCGGGTGGCGCGGGTGGTGTATGGCGCGCTGGAACCGAAAGCCGGGATTGTGCAGAGTCAGGGGCAGTTCTTCACTCAGGGCTTTTTGAATCACCGGGTGTTGTATGAGGGTGGGGTGTTGGCGGAGGAGTGTGGCGCGGTGTTGACCGAATTCTTTCGCGCCCGAAGAGCAAAAAGCCCCTCACCCTAACCCTCTCCCGGAGGGAGAGGGGACTGACCGGGTTGAATGGGCGATCTGCGCCGACCTGAGTTATCGAGTCGAACTCAAGTCTTGAAAAGCTCAACGATCAGCCCCCTCTCCTTGGGGGGATGGGGCTGACCGAGCTGGATGGGCCAAGTCCGTCGACCTGACATACCAAGTCGAACTCAAGTTTTGAAAAGCCCAAAGATCAGCTCCCTCTCCCACAGTGTGAGGGGACTGACCGGATTGGATGGGCGAGGTGCACCGACCTGAGTTATCGAGTCGAACTCAAGTTTTGAAAAGCCCAAAGATCAGCTCCCTCTCCCACAGTGAGAGGGGACTGACCGGATTGGATGGGCGAGGTGCACCTACCTGAGTTATCGAGTCGTACTCAAGTTTTGAAAAGCCCAAAGATCAGCTCCCTCTCCCTGGGGAGAGGGCTGGGGTGGGCTCACCGCGGTGTTTGGGCGATTGGATTATTTACGGGCGACAATCACCGCCCGCATCGGCGCCGGCAAGCCTTCGATGGTTTTGCTGTGGTCTTCGGGATCAAGGAAGTCGCTCAGCGACTGATACTTCATCCACTCAGTCCCGCGCTGTTCTTCAACCGTGGTTGTGCTCACGTCCACGCAGCGAATATCGGTGAACCCGGCACGGCGCAGCCACAACTCCAGCGCCGGCACCGACGGCAGGAACCACACATTACGCATCTGCGCATAACGGTCTTCCGGCACCAGCACCTGATGCTTGTCGCCTTCGACCACTAGCGTTTCCAGCACCAGTTCGCCACCCTTGACCAGGCAATCCTTCAGCGCCAGCAAATGCTCGATCGGCGAGCGACGGTGGTAGAACACGCCCATGGAAAACACCGTGTCGAAGCCTTCTAGGTTTGGCGGCAGGTCTTCGAACGGAAAGGGCAGGTGCCAGGCATTGGGTTCTGACAGATAACGCTGCACGGCCTGGAACTGGCAGAAGAACAGCCAGTTCGGGTCAACACCGATCACACTGTCCGCGCCGGCACCGAGCATGCGCCACATGTAATAACCGTTGCCGCAACCGACATCGAGGATGCGTTTGCCCTTCAAGTCGAGGTGCGGAGAGACACGCGACCACTTCCAGTCCGAACGCCATTCGGTGTCGACGTGCACCCCAAACAAATCAAACGGGCCTTTGCGCCAGGGCGACAGGCCCATCAGCGCGGTACGCATCTGCGCGCGGGTTTCCTCGTCGCAGTCGGTGTCGAGTTTCAGACCGTTGAGCAGGTCGACTTCGCTCGGCTGGATTTTCGGCAGGGCATCCAGCGCACTTTGCCAGCGCTCCAGGTCGCCGTGACCTTTCTCCATTTTCTTGTCGAGTTGCGCTTGCAGGGTGTTGGCCCATTCGGCCAGTGGTGTGCCGGCCAGACGGCGGGCGAGGGGGGACAGATCAATCATGGCAAGGCAATCAACGAGGCAAAGTTAAGACACTGGAACCACGGCACGACTTTCGAGAACCCGGCGGCCAGCAGGCGTTCGCGGTGTTCTTCGAGGCTGTCGGGCTTCATGACGTTTTCGATGGCGCTGCGCTTCTGGGCGATTTCCAGTTCGCTGTAGCCGTTGGCGCGTTTGAAGGCGACATGCAGATCGGTGAGCAGCGCGTGTTCTTCGGCATCGTTGAAGCGCAGCTTCTCCGAAAGGATCAGCGCGCCGCCCGGCAGCAGCGATTGGCGAATGCGCGAGAGCAACGCCGTGCGCTGATCGGGGGCGATGAATTGCAGGGTGAAGTTCAGCGCCACCACCGAGGCTGGCTGGAAGTCGAGGGCGAGAATGTCGCCTTCGATCACTTCGACCGGCAGCAACTCCTGGAACATCGAGTCCTGACCGTTGAGGTATTCGCGGCAGCGCTCAACCATCGCTGCCGAGTTATCCACAGCGATTACCCGGCAACCGTCGGTGCGCACGTGGCGACGCAGGGCTTGAGTGACAGCGCCCAGCGATGAGCCGAGGTCGTAGAGCACGCTGTTTGGCTGAGCGAACTGCGCGGCGAGCACACCGAGGTTTTCGACGATGGTCGGGTAACCCGGTACCGAACGCTTGATCATATCCGGGAACACCCGCACCACGTCTTCGTTGAAGGCGAAGTCGGGTACCTGGGCCAAAGGCTTGGCGAAAATGCGATCGGGTTCTTTGCTCACGGCGGTTCCGGCGGTGTCGGTGGAAAAGGCCGGCATTTTAGCCAAAAGGGCGCGGGGATGCTTGGGTTGTCTGATAAAGCGTGGGAAAGCGGGTTTAGAAAGGCTGAATGACCAGGTTCGCTAGGCGAGCTTGGTCATTCATTATTTAACGCTGATTACCGAGGTTGCAGTAATACGATGTAAGTAGATTTGCCGGCGATTTTCAGTTCCTGATTACGCTCGTTGACACCCTTGAAATCAAAGTCGATTTGGTAATGCAGTTTCTCGGCTGTGGCCTCAATCACCTCTACATTGAACGTTCCGCTTTTTGCCGTGTATTGAAACGAGGTTGTAAAGCCGGGGATGGTACCCGTTTCAAAATAATAGGCATCATGGAAAGGGAAGCCTGGATCAGTAACAGGATAGTTGCCCGATTTAATGGTTTTATCAAATACGAGTACCAGACCTTTTTTACTGCGATGCGAATAATCTTGAGAATTTGCACGGGTCACCAGTGCAATCTGATCACTTGCCGGATCAGCATCGAACTCCACAATCTGGCTGTCGAATTTCACTCGGCCAGACACCGTTGCAAGTGTTTCAGCACTGACGGTAATGATAGGTTCCGCAGTGTTGGAAAGTGTTGCGTTTTTACTTTTGAAAAAGCTCATGAAGTTCATCCTTGTATTACATGGGATTGGATAACGCCAACGAATACTAGGGAGAACAAAAATCATGAGCTACTGTCAGAGTTGACAGGTTTTTATAATATTTCGAGATAAAAGGGCAACTATTGGCTTATAGCGTGCGCTTGAGTTGTTCCACTCTTTCGAATGACGAGGCAGTGATGCCCCATTGGCCCAGCCAGTAGCTGAGGATGATGACATACGGTGCAGCGTGAAATGGCGATACAAACCGGTCAATGCCAATCACGCTGTCGGAGAACACAAACGCCACTGCACCGCCCGCAGCCAGCAACGCCGAGCGTTTCGGCACATCGGTGCCGAGACGAGCAAGCGCGCGCCAGAGCATCGCGCTGATTGCCGTGCCATAGACAATCACTGGCACCAGCAACGGCCCCAGACCACTGGAAATCAGCAGTCCGAGCAGCACCGCCCCCATCGCGACTGCCAAGACCAACGGCAACAACGCCAGACGCTTGCAGTCACTCAGATAAGCCTTCAGATAAGCCAGGTGTGCGACCAGAAACGCACCGAGGCCAAACACGAAGAGGTCCCCCGGCCATGCCAGCAACACATCACCCAGCAACGAGAAAATCAGGCCGAGACTGATCCAGCGCCGATAGTCGCTGGGTGGCGCATCGTGCAGCCAGCCGAGCAGCGCCAGCACCGGCAACGGTTTGACCAACAGACACAGTAACGCCGCGTGGGTGCTGACACCGTAGAGAAACGTCACCGCGCCCATCAGCGCCAGAATCAGCCAGCCCACGATCAGTTCACCGAAATGGCGCAGTCAAAGGTTTCCACGGGCAGCACTTCCGGTGCCCATGGCTGTTGCGAGGTCAGGCGCAGACGCCCGGTGCCGGGGGCAAATGCTTGAAAGCGCCAGGTCGATACGCCCGCCGCGCCGACGACGCCGGCGTCTTCCGGATTGCTGTAGACCTCGGGGCTGAGTGCACGCAATACGCCGCCAGCCGAATCCTGAATGGCCCAGCGATAGCCGGTGGTCGGGTTGCTTGGCAGCATGATGATGAGGTTTTGCCCGTTAGTCAGCCGTACGGGGCATTCGCTTTGTTTTTCCACGGTCACGTTGTGTTTCGGTTGTGTGGCGCAGGCGGCCAGCAACGAAAGGGCGAGGGGGACAAACAGGCGAGTGGGGGACATAAGGTCAGAGGCTCCGGCGTTTACGACGAACGGCGAGCATAACTGAAGATGAGACAAAGTGTGACAACGCCAAGCCCTCACCCTAACCCTCTCCCAGAGGGAGAGGGGACTGACCGAGGTGTCTTGTGTCATACATCGACCTGAAAGACCGAGTCGATTATGGATTCAGCGAAGTACTTTCAGGTCGGTGTAACTCTGCAATATTCCGCAATTAGCTCCTTCTCCCTCCGGGAGAGGGTTGGGGTGAGGGGTTTTCTGTCAGAACAATACCTTCGCTACATCGGCAAACTTCTTCGCGAAATGCACCGTAATGCCTTCCTTCAGATAATCCGGCAATTCCTCAAAATTGCCCCGGTTCGGCTCAGGCAGAATCAACTCGAAAATCTTCTGCCGGCGCGCCGCAATCACCTTCTCGCGCACCCCGCCAATCGGCAGCACATGCCCAGTCAGGGTCAATTCGCCGGTCATCGCTACACCTTTCTTCGGCGGCTGATTGCGTGCGAGCGAGAGCAGGGCGCTGGCCATGGTCACGCCGGCGCTCGGACCGTCCTTGGGTGTCGCGCCTTCCGGTACGTGCAGGTGGACGAAGGCTTCGTCGAAGAACTTCGCGTCGCCGCCGAATTGTTTCAGGTGCGAGCTGACGTAGCTGTAGGCGATCTCCGCCGACTCCTTCATCACATCACCCAGTTGCCCGGTGAGTTTGAAGCCACGGTTAAGCGTATGAATCCGCGTGGCTTCGATCGGCAACGTCGCGCCGCCCATGCTGGTCCATGCCAGACCGGTAATCACGCCAGTACCGGACAGCACTTGTTCGTTGCGAAACACGGGATGGCCGAGTGACGCTTCGAGGTCTTTCGGCCCGAGTTTGATCACCGCTTTCGGCTCGTCGATCAGCTTCATCACCGCTTTGCGCACCAGTTTGCCCATTTGCTTTTCCAGCTGACGCACGCCGGCTTCACGGGCGTAACCGTCGATCAAGGCTTTGAGCGCGGTGTCGCTGATGCTCAGGCTGCCCTTGGACACGCCGGCCTTTTCCAGCAGTTTCGGCCACAGGTGACGCTTGGCGATGGCGACTTTTTCTTCAGTGATGTAGCCCGACAGGCGAATCACTTCCATGCGGTCAAGCAATGGGCCGGGGATTGAATCCAGAGTGTTGGCGGTGCACACGAAGAGGACTTTCGACAGGTCCATGCGCAGGTCGAGGTAGTGGTCGAGGAATTCGACGTTCTGCTCCGGGTCGAGGGTTTCCAGCAGCGCCGAGGCCGGGTCGCCCTGGTAGCTCTGGCCCATCTTGTCGATTTCATCGAGCATGATCACCGGGTTCATCACCTCGACGTCTTTCAACGCCTGCACCAGTTTGCCCGGCTGCGCGCCGATGTAGGTGCGGCGGTGGCCCTTGATCTCGGCTTCGTCGCGCATGCCGCCGAGGCTGAAGCGGTAGAACGGCCGGCCGAGTGATTCAGCGATGGATTTACCGACGCTGGTTTTACCCACGCCTGGCGGGCCGACCAGCAGCACGATGGAGCCGCTGATCTCGCCTTTATAAGCACCCACGGCGAGGAACTCGAGGATGCGATCCTTGATGTCGTCGAGGCCAGCGTGGTGTTTGTCGAGGATTTTGCGCGCGTGCTTGAGGTCGAGTTTGTCCTCGCCGTAGACGCCCCACGGCACTGACGTCGCCCAGTCGAGGTAATTACGGGTGACCGCGTACTCGGGCGAACCGGTCTCGAGGATCGACAGCTTGTTCATTTCCTCTTCGAGGCGCTTCTGCACTTGCGCTGGCAGGACTTTGCCTTCCAGGCGTTGCTCGAACTGTTCAAGGTCGGCGCTGCGGTCGTCCTTGGTCAGGCCGAGTTCCTGCTGGATGACCTTGAGTTGTTCTTTAAGGAAGAACTCGCGCTGATGCTCGCCGATCTTGCGGTTAACTTCTGCCGAAATCTCTTTTTGCAGGCGCGCGACTTCGACTTCCTTGCGCAGCATCGGCAGGACTTTTTCCATGCGCTTGAGCATCGGCACGCAGTCGAGCACTTCTTGCAGTTCGGGGCCGGTGGCCGAGGTCAGCGCGGCGGCGAAGTCGGTCAACGGCGACGGGTCGTTGGGGCTGAAGCGGTTGAGGTAGTTCTTCAGCTCTTCGCTGTACAGCGGGTTGAGCGGCAGCAGTTCTTTGATCGCGTTGATCAGCGCCATGCCGTAAGCCTTGACCTCGTCGGTCGGCTCGGTGGGCTGGTGCGGGTATTCGACCTCCACCAGATACGGCGGGCGGTGGTGTTTCAGCCAGGTCTTGATGCGCACTCGGCTCAGGCCTTGGGCGACGAATTGCAGTTTGCCGTTCTCGCGGCTGGCGTGGTGGACTTTGACCAGGGTGCCGTATTGCGGCAGGGCGCCGGTGTCGAAGTGGCGCGGGTCTTCCTGGGGCGTGTCCATGAAGAACAGCGCCAGGGAGTGGTGTTCGGATTTGCTGACCAGTTCGAGGGTTTCAGCCCAGGGCTCTTCGTTGACGATGACTGGCAGGACTTGCGCCGGGAAGAACGGGCGATTGTGGATCGGGATGATGTAGACCTTGTCCGGCAGGTTCTGGCCGGGCAGGGCAAGGCCTTTGCCGGAAGACGTGTGTTCGATGTGTTCGGCTTCGGTGTAGTCGTCGGGGTTTTCCGGGAATTCTTGCTGGTCGCTCATGGGGCACCTGCGCAATGGAGTATGGGTCTTAGATGGGGCAGGCCTTGGGTGGTTTCAATGGGGGGCGATGTTTCTGCTTGTGTGTTCAGGGTTTTGACAGGGTTTCTCTGCACTTGGCGATCGTTGTTTCCATCTGAACGCCACCCGAAACACGCTCGCTGAGACATTGGCCTGCGCTATTGCTGTAAGGCGCAGAGCGGTGGCATCCGGGCTATAAAAAACCACCGGGCCGTCAAGCCCAGTGGTGGTTGGCAATGCGCAGGTCAGGCCTGACGGTTATTTCACCTCGGTCAATTTCAGATCACTGACCAGCATATCGATCAAGGTCCCCAGATATTTGAAACGCTCATCTTTTTTCTCCCAGCGATCAATGAAAAACAAGCCGTGGTCATTGACCTGAATCGGTGTCTCAACGATGTCGCCGGACCTGGATTTATGCACCAGACGGAGCTCGCCCGTATCCGTATTTTCGATCATGAACATCCCGGGTCGGGTCAGTTTGCTGCGCTCGACGGCCGGCGTCAGGGCTGGTTTTTTCTTGCCGGCGACGGCCACTTCCAACAGGAAATCGCTGCGCAAGGCCCGGCTATTGGTTCCGCGCTCGCTGGCCACCGCTCTCCAGGTCCCGCGATGGATATCTCTGGCCAGTTCCGGAGCGGTGTCGCGTACGTGGAGACTGACCGCCGAGAGCGTATCCGCCAGACCCGGCACACCCAGGTTGTAGTTGGTGTGGGCATTGCCGATGAGGGCCACCCACTTGTGCGGCCCATGTGCCAGTTGGTCGGCATCGATCACATGGGTGGCGAAATAGCTGAACATCTCGTTTCGCGAGATATCTTCGTTAAACACACCCTTGAGGTGGTAAGACGCCGTGCAATCGAGGGCCCTGATACGGACTTTGTACTTGGCCGCCGCCTGGAGCACCTCTGTGTAGGTATCGTTACCGTTATAGGTCGGCATTTGGCCACGGTCCTGAACGAGCAGGTAATTCTTCAGTCTGTCCGGCATGCGCTGTGTCCGAAAAAAAGTATCCAGATCGGCCTGGTGCAAATCGGTGAACAGATGTTCCACGTAGAGCGTGTCATACCCGGCTTGCTTGAGCGCCTTCATGTACTTTTTCAGCAGCGCTTTGCTCGATACGTGGCTATGGGCCTCACCGATCAGCAGGTTCAAGCGGCCGTCGGTCAGCAGCTGCAAAAACGCCTCGAACGTGGTGTCTGAGGTGAGCGTCGGCAGCGTGGCCGCTTCGGGGGGCGTGTAGTAAGTAAATGCGTCCCTGGCCTTTTTCTCCAGACGTTTGCGGTGGGCGATGAACGCGTCGAACGCCTTTTTTTCACTCGGTACGGTCGGGCTGTAGCGTGAATCCATGGCGTAGGGTTGATGCAACATTTGCGCAATATCGTCGCGCATCGAGGGCGGGATATCGTACTCGCTGAAATGCTCGACAACGGGGGTAATCGCTGCTGGCCTGGAGACGGGCTGAGGCGCCTTGTACGCCGTCGGCCATTGCACACGATAATCGCCCTTGGCGGCCGAATCCCCGGCGATTGCCCCGGCTGAATCGAGGCCGATACGTGCCGCCTGACCCTCTGCGACATCCTCCACGCGCACGGCGACAGCCGCGTGCAAGTCGGCCAGGCCGGGGGTGTTGTCGAAGGTGGACATGCGTGATTGTTCGGTGAGGATCACCCAGCGCTCATCAGGCGCGTCGGCGATATCGGCGGCCAGCGTCTTGTGCGAATAGAAATTCCTCAGGCTGTTGCTGCGAGGGGTCAATGGCGAGACCTCGTCCAGTACCAGCGCGCCTTCCAGTTTGTAGCTGGTCGAAGCATCCAGCGCATGGATTTTCAGGCCCTTTTCGCGAGCGGTACGCACCAGTGCCAGATAGGAAAATGGCGCGTCCTGCTCATGGCCCAGCGCACGGTCGACGGCTTCAAGATGTTTTTCGATGTGTTTCCAGGATTTCCCCTTGTTCATTTTTTCCAGCTTCGCCTTGAAGACATCCGCTGCCAGGTATTCCACGTAAAGTCGCTTGAAGCCACTTTCAACGAGGGTGTCCAGATGATTGATCAGCAGTTGTTTGCTGGCGATCGAACCGGGCTGGGCGCCGATCACCAGATTCTTCCCTTTGACCGCGTCACTGGCGATCAACTGTGTAAATGACAAGTCGTCGGCGATCGGCGGGACTTGGGCGCGGGCTGGCAGCGCGGTAAGGTCAGCGAAATGCGCGGCGGCGTCTTTGCTGAGCTTTTCGACCTGTTTCAGGTAGGCGGTGCGTGTCGAGGCGAGGCGTTCCACGACCCCGACAAGGATCAAGCGGGGATCGGTGCCCATGTAGTCTTGACTGCTAAGGAGGGTGTTTTCCCGGGTTTGCGGATTCATCACCGTTTCGATGCGCTGGCGGTATTTGGGCTCGACGCCATAGATCTTGTGCGGACCGTCTGGCTCTGGCACGGCCTCGTACTTCGGCGCACCGCCGGACACGCCGGCGCGCACCATCACCCCGTCGGAATTGCGCACGGCGAGAATGCCGCTCGAGAGGGGGGCGCCGAATTCCGGGTTGTTCAGATAGAGCACATGACGACCGAGTAAGTCGGCATTTTCCCGGATGTAGTACACCTGGCCTCTGAAAAACACCGCACTCATTTCATTCCGCTTGGGGCCAGGTTCCACTTGTTCGATCACGGTCATGACATCGCGTTGTTCGTTGAGGGCGCTGGCGATGCTCTGTCGCAAAGGCCGGGGCACAGTTTTGAGCGAACGCAGCGCCGGACGCAGGTCGGTCAGCAACGCGCCGACACTGTTGAACAGATAACCGACCAGGTGCTGGAACGCTTCGCCGTGGTCACCCTGACGGTACGCGTGCAGCACGAGCATGGCGTCCTTGAACGCCAGGAGCAGGCCGGTGCTCAGGCTCAGCAGCGGGAACGGCGCCGTGGCAATGGCGGTGATCCATTCGATACTGTTCCAGACCAGACCGGCGATCATCTCGGCACGGCTGGTGGTGGTGGCGTTAACGTCGTCGATACGACGTTGCAACTTCATGTCGTAAAGGACAGTGCGCAGGTCACTGACCGCCGCGACCGCGCGGGTCGAGTCGTAGCGTGCAGGGCTGGGTGTGGTTTTATTGAGGTCTTTGGGCAGCCCTTTCTTGATGTTTTCAAGGTATGTGCGAACCCGGGTCCGGGCGCTGACGTCGACGCGCAACGTCAGGTATTCGAGCATGCCGGACTGCTGCTGAAGCAGGTAATTGAACAGCCGCGCTTCGCGGAAAGCGACGCCGTCGGGCGCCTCGGGGGTGTAGAGCAGAACCGGGTTGGCGCCATGGCTGAACAGCCACGCATCGAGCACCCATTCGCCGTCGATCATCAAACGGTGGAGCGGATAGGTCGTGCGCATGGAGCCGGAAGTTTCAGCCATGCTGTCGATACTCTGCTCCAGCCATTGCAGATCATGGCTGGCGATATGGCCCTGCAGCTGGCATTCCAGCGCGGCGTTTTTCATCTGGCGCTGGGTAATGGCCAGGGTCGTGTTGCGCCGGAAGTCATAGCCTTCGCTCGTCGAACTTTGCAGTTCAGCCTTGACCTTGTCGATGTAGCGTTGGCCGATCCACACACCGGTGATCGAGCGTGCGACATTCTGTGCGGTCAGACTGCTGATATCGATGCCCTGCGGGCCTCTGAAGCGCGCCGAGCGGGAAAATTTCTCATCGAGAAAACCGACGCCGTCGGCGTAGCCATCGCGATACAGCGTGGTGTAGTTCAGAGGTTTTGGCGTCCACGAGCGCACGATGGCGGTCGGCGAGTAAGCCCAGACGGTATCCGGATCGACATCGTTGGTGGTGCGCTTGAGCAAGCGGTTCAAGCTGATTTTGGCTTGCTCGTGCACGTAGTCATCAAACGCCGGAAAGCGACTGCCCGACAAGGCATGCTTGTTGAACGCGCGCAAGGCGCCTTCGGCGTCTTCACTCAGGGTCGTCAGCTTTCGGCGGTTGGCAGCCGTGGTGGAGCGATACCACAGCGGTGTACTGAAGTCATAGTCGTCGATCCGTGTGGCGAGCACATGTTCAGCCATCGCGCGCAGGCAATCGGGATGACTGCCGGTGTGAGCGAACGTGACCTTTTGATGCTCCAGCGCCTCAGGTTTGAAACTCAGCCCGGCCAACACGTGGCGCAGCTTTGCGCGAAAGCGCATGGGCGCACGGCTGATCAGGTAGCCGGCCATGCTGTCGGCGGCATCACTGTGTTTGGCCCAGCCCAGCAGGTGGGTCTGGCATTCGCGCTCACTGTCGAAGGCCTGGAATTGTTGCGTTCGCGGCGCCTGTGGTGTGCACAGCAACAGCCGTTTGAGCGCGCCGCGGTCATCGTTCTGGCGCAGCACCCACAAATCCTGCAACTGGGCGCCGTGCAGCGACAGGGTGGCGGCGCGCAGGCGCGCATCGCTACCGTCACGCAGGCGCTGGATCAGTTGCAAGTCACTGTCGAGCAAGTGCCCTTGCAGCACCGCCGTGTGAGCGAGGGCGACGATACGTTTATCGAGCATCTGCTCGATGGCAGGTTTGATTGCGGGCCTGGCCTGCAGCTCATTTTGCAAGTGATTGAAGTCAATCCGAGGCTGCAACTCCACGGCTTGCCTGATCAGCCACGCCGGCGTCACGTCCGCGTAGGCTGGCGGCAAAGGCGCGTCATCGTAGGTGAGGGTGGTGTACTTCAAAAACTCCGAACCCGGTAATTCATCGCCGGTGTGCGGGCCGCGCAAGGACAGCTCGAGCAGGCTGGATTGATGCACATAAACGCCGTAGCCCGGCACTCGGCGATCGGTCGCAAGGCTTAACTTTGCCGGCTCGAGATCGTCGATTTCCAGGTCTTCGCTCAGGCGCTCCAGCCATTGCTGGCGGGCCAGTGCCGTCAGACTGCCGGCCGGCTCCATCAAGTCGAGCAGGTCTTGCCGCGCCTGCTGATAGTTGCGCAGATGCTGCGCCAGTGCGTCTTTTTGCGCGGTGCTGGCGCTTCGAAACCAGTCCGGTGCGCTGTAGCGCAGGTGGCGCTCGAACAAGGTTTGCGCGCGTAATTCCAGACGCGACGTGAGATCCGGCAGGGCAGCGGCAATGGCGCGGTCCAGCGCGGTGAGCAATTGCCTGGGGTCTTGCTGTGGGTTTTCGGCGAAGCTCAGGGCACGCTCGATATCCTGCGTGCGTTTTTCGATCAGCGCGTCGTAGGTGTGTTCGAACAACGGTCTGCTGTCGATTGGCGCGAGCAGCAGCGGCCAGATCCCTGCTGCGCCGACGGCGTGATAGCGCGTCGGCAACATGGACATGAACTCCTCGCTACCGCTGGCCTGGTTCAGCAATGTGCGCAGTTGGTTGTCGAGATCAGCAAGGGAGTTGAAGAATTCGATGCCTCTTGCGGGGGTAAACAGCAGGGCGAAACCCATGCTCTGGTCGGTCAGCAGGTCCTTGACTTGGCGAGTGTCCTTTTCCGTGACCACAAAGGCGCCGGCCAGCTCAACGGTGGTGTCTTGATAGCTGAACTGCAGCGCGTACATGGCCGGACGCAGCATCGGCACCGCATCGAGTTTTTGCAGCAGTTCGCCGGCTTGCGGGTGCAGCAAGCGGTCGGTGACGGCCTGTCTGGCTTCGTGGCCGATGGCGGTGAAGCCTGCGTCATATTTGAGGAAGGTTTTCGCCGGTTTATCGTCGATCCGGTCGCGTTGATCCATGTTGATCAGTTGAGTGGCCAGCCTGACTTTCAGGGTGGCGATCAGTTGTTTGCCTTCGTCGCTCTGCAGATCGCTGTTTTCCAGCGCCTGATACAGCTCGCGGCTGCGTTGCAGGTAGCTGGTGCGATAGGTTTTCAGTTGTTCGCCGAGGCGTTTCAGAAAGGCCTGTTCGGTACTCGGTTTTTGTTCGGGAAGCAGCGGGGTTGATGTATTGAACAGGTGATGGGCGATTGCGTTGAGATCGTTTTTGACCTCTTCGGAGGTGGGGGTTGTGGCGAGGTTCATGGGCATTTTTTCCATGCTGAGGGTGAGCGGCCAGCATGGCGAGGGGCAGTGGGGGGCGGGTGGTATATATGTATAGGAGGGGAGTGATCTCTCGATGTGTTCGAGTGCGTCGAACGGCCCTCAGACCTGCTCGCGAAAGCGCTGTGTCAGTCACCCAAACGGTTGAATGGGCTGACGCCTTCGCGAGCAGGCTCGCTCCCACAGGGGGTTAGCTGTGTGTTGGGGATTGCGCGATTTCGTGGTTATCCAGCACGCGGTTTACGGCCAGTTCGGCGAGCATGATGATCTGCTGAATCGCCAGGATCGTGCGCCGTTGCGGCAGGTCGATGTAGGCGGCGATGTCGCTGGTCATCAGGCTGGCCTGGGCCAGGGATTCACAGGCGTGGACCAGCAGGCTTTCGCTGTCCTGTTCGGGGGCGACCTGGAACATGGTGCTGGGTTTGTGGAAGCGCAGGGTCAAGGCGTTGGGTTTGAGGTAGTGGTCGAGGGCGCGTTCGGCGGCTTCGTGGAATCGCTTCGAGCCGGGGAGTTCGTAGGGGGTGGTGTCTTCGGTTTCGGGTGGATTGGGTGTTGGCTTTTTCATGGTGAAGCTCCGAATGATAAGTGGGGCTGTCACTCTCAATCACCGCGACGCGACGGAGGGTGGCAGCTGTACGCGGGTTCGCGGACCGAGCCATTCGGCAATCTCGGCATACCCGAAGGTATCCCGCGCACAGCCACCATCAAACCAGACAACAAGCACCTGAGCGCTTCAGTTTGGGCTGGCGATTATGCATCAAATCGAATGAACTGCTCGGGCCGCGACGCCCGTTCGCTGAATTTGCAGCGACCCCCCGAGCCTATCCAGCCGATTTCCGAGGCACAACCGACGCGACTTGTCGGAAAACTCCGCGCAATTTTCAACGTCTGTAGGACGAGCACCTTTCCCACAGACCAACACTTTTCAACCTGTGGGAGCGAGCCTGCTCGCGAAAGCGGTATGTCAGGCACCGTAGATGTTGAATGTGCTGACGCCTTCGCGAGCAAGCTCGCTCCCACAGGGTTCTCCGGTGGGTACAGAAATGGCGTGCACAAAAAAGGCGATGCCTCTCGGGAGTCATCTTCAATCTGACGGTTAACTCATAGATCAAAATTCATTGCGGTTTACTTCGAACCGGTCTTGAACCCCTGTAATTTCTGACAGTAGACACATTGCCCCGGTCGATCCGAGATTAACCAGGCGCCCTTGGGCAGGACGGCGCATGCCAATTTACTGACTTCAAGGAATCAAACCATGAGATATACCGATACGAAATACGAAGGCTTCACTATCCGCGAATACTCCTCCGACACCCCAGGTCTGCGTTATCAGGTGATCTATAGCGCAACGGATGAGAGTTTGTTGCTTGAGACCCGCAAACACGCCGAGCAATTGATCATTGAGCGATTGCAGCGGATGAAAAGTGGAGGCAAAGCTTTTTGAATCGGCCGGGCTAACGCTCACCTTGTGCAGGAGCTGCGGCAGCTCCCGCACAAGGTGAGTTGTCAGGTATTTGCGGGGATTTCGTGGTTATCCAGCACGCGGTTCACCGCCAGTTCGGCGAGCATGATGATTTGCTGGATGGCCAGAATCGTGCGTCGCTGCGGCAGGTCGATGTAGGCGGCGATGTCGCTGGTCATGAGGCTGGCCTGGGCCAGCGATTCGCAGGCGTGGACCAGCAGGCTTTCGCTGTCCTGTTCGGGGGCGACCTGGAACATGGTGCTGGGTTTGTGAAAGCGCAGGGTCAAGGCGTTGGGTTTGAGGTAGTGGTCGAGCGCGCGTTCGGCGGCTTCGTGGAATCGCTTCGAGCCGGGGAATTCGTAGGGGGTGGTGTCTTCGGTTTCAGGTGGATTGGGTGTTGGCTTTTTCATGATGAATACTCAGTTGGTGATAGTGGAGCTGCCTCCGATTGCCGCGACGCAATCTGAGGTGGCAGCTGTACGCGGGTTCGCGGACCGATAACTGAGAAATCGGCATACCTCCAAGGACGGTATCCCGCGCACAGCCGCCATGACACAAACAACGGGCACCGAGGTGCCGTCAGATTGGCGATTATGCATCAGTTATCGGGCCGCGACGCCCCATCGCTGAATTTGCAGCGACCCCCCGAGCCTACCCACCCCATTTCCGAGGCACAACCGACGCGACTTGTCGGAAAACTCCGCGCAATTTTCAACGTCTGTAGGACGAGCACCTTTCCCACGGATAAACACTTTTCAACCTGTGGGAGCGAGCCTGCTCGCGAAAGCGGTGTGTCAGGCACCGTAAATGTTGAATGTGCTGACGCCTTCGCGAGCAGGCTCGCTCCCACAGGGTTCTCCGGTGGGTTAAGGAATGGCGTGCACAAAAAAAGGCGATGTCCCTTGCGGGACATCGCCTTCATTTTTACCGCCGCTAAAACTTACTCCGGCAGTTTGTAGGCAATCACGTAGTCACCCATCTTGGTGCCCAGCGAGCCGTGACCGCCGACAACCAGCAGCACGT
Source organism: Pseudomonas sp. 29 (assembly GCF_002754355.1). Lineage (NCBI taxonomy): Bacteria > Pseudomonadati > Pseudomonadota > Gammaproteobacteria > Pseudomonadales > Pseudomonadaceae > Pseudomonas > Pseudomonas sp. 29. The sequence goes on along the minus strand of NZ_PEEY01000001.1, from coordinate 1,593,738 downwards.
ATTGCTTGCCGTCCTTACCGGTGTAGGTCATCGGGGTCGCTTGACCACCCGCCGGCAGACGCGATTTCCACAGCTCTTTACCGCTGTTCACGTCGTACGCGCGCAGGTACTGGTCGAGGGTGCCGCTGAGGAAGCCGACGCCGCCGGCCGTCACCATCGAACCGCCCATGCTAGGCACGCCCAAGTTGAAGCCGATCGGGATTGGCGAGCTGTCGCGGCTGGTGCCGTTTTTACGTTTCCACACGACTTTGCCGGTGGTCAGGTCGATACCGGCAACGTAGCCCCAGGCCGGGGCCTGGCACGGTACGCCGAATGGCGACATGAACGGGTGCATGATCACCGCGTATGGCGCGCCGGTGTTCGGTTGCACGCCAGCGGTTTCGCTTTCGCGTTTGCTGCCGGCGGCGACTTGCTCGCGTGGCACCATTTTCGAAACGAAGGCCATGTAGTTCGGGCTGGTGAACAGCATCTGGCGAACCGGGTCGACCGAGACGCCGCCCCAGTTGAACACGCCGACGTTACCCGGGTAGATCAGGCTGCCCTGTTCCGACGGCGGGGTGTACTGGCCTTCATAACGCAGTTCCTTGAACTGGATGCGGCACAGCATCTGGTCGAACGGGCTCGCGCCCCACATGGCTTTTTCGGTCAGTTCCGGAGCCAGCAGGTTGAGGTCCGAACGGGCCTGGGTCGGTGCGGTGTGGTCGCCTTTGACGGCGCCTTGCGGGACCGGGATTTCCTTGATCGGAATGATCGGCGTGCCGTCACGACGGTCGAGGACGTACAGGCTGCCCTGTTTGGTCGGAGCGATCAGCGCCGGTTTCACGCCGTCGGCGGTTTTCATGTCGAGCAGGGTTGGCTGGCTGCCAACGTCCATGTCCCACAGGTCGTGGTGGGTGAACTGGTAGTTCCAGCGCACTTTGCCGGTGGCCAGGTCCAGGGCGACGACGCCGGCGCTGAATTTCTCGGCGCCCGGGGTGCGGTCAGCGCCCCACTGGTCTGGAGTCTGGTTGCCCAGTGGCAGGTAAACCATGCCGAGTTTTTCGTCGACACTGGCCAGCGACCACATGTTCGCGGAGTTGCGGCTGTAGGTTTCGCCCGGTGCCAAAGGCTCGGTGGCGTCTGGCTTGTCGCTGTCCCAGTTCCATACGAGGTGACCGTCGCGCACGTCGAAAGCGCGGATCACGCCCGATGGCTCGTTGGTCGATTCGTTGTCGGTCACGTGACCGCCCATGATCACCAGATCACGGGTAATCGCCGCTGGCGAGGTGGAGTAGTAGCCGCCAGCGGTGAACGGGCCGATGCCTTGGGTCAGGTCAACCACGCCGTTTTTGCCGAAGCCTTCGCAGATCTTGCCGGTGTCGGCGTTCAGGGCGATCAGGCGGGCATCAGCGGTGGGCAGGTACAGACGACGCGGGCAAGCCTGCGCAACGGCTTTGCCAGCCTCGGAAATCACCGCCGAGGCAGCGTTTTCAGTTTTCGCGTAAGCGGCTTCGTCGTAGTACGACACGCCACGGCAAGTCATGTGCGCGAAGCCTTTGAAGCCGACCGGGCTCTTGATCTGTGGGTCGAAGCGCCACAGTTCTTTGCCGGTGTCCGGGTCCAGGGCCAACACTTTGCTGTGCGCGGTGCAGGCATAGATCATGCCGTTGGCTTTCAGCGGAGTGTTTTCGTTGGTCAGCTCGACCGGGTCATCAGCGGTCGGCAAGTCACCGGTCTGGATGCGCCAGGCTTCTTGCAACTTGCCGACGTTGGCCGGGGTGATCTGCTTCAGTGGTGAGTAGCGGTCACCGAATTCGGTGCGGCCGTAGGCCTGCCAGTCGCCATCGGGCATGGCTGGCGCGGTGCTGGTGGTGTCCGCGGTGTCGCGGCCCAGTTCGCCGAAGGTTTCGCCCGGGTGGGTGAACAGGCTGGCCAGAGCGGTGACGCCGGCCAGCACCACAGCGACGGTCAGACCGCCAGTGCCCATCGGCGCCGGGCCGTTAAGCAGCAGCGGACGACGGAACCACGGCAGCAGCATGACGAAGCCGAGGACAAACCACAGGGCCAGGCGTGGCACCAGTTGCCACCAGTCCAGACCGACTTCCCACAGCGCCCAAACGGTGCTGGCAAACAGAACGATGGCGTACAGGCCCAGCGCCGCGCGACGGCGCATCAGCATCAGAATGCCGGACAGCGCGATGCCGATACCGGCCAGCAGGTAGTACAGCGAGCCGCCGAGCATGCTCAGCTTGACCCCACCGGCCAACATGGCCAGGCCCATCAGTAGAAGCAGAATGCCGAGCAGGCTCGGTAGCAGACGGCCCCGACTCGAAGCACTTTCGGTGCTCATAGTGTGATTCTCCGTGACGTTTATGTAGTCCCGCGCTGTAGTCACTTTAGATGACGATTTGGCACAGGCATGGTTCAGATAAAAACTTGTCTAGCTAACGAATTTCTTTTTTGTAGGAGTGAGCCTGCTCGCGATGGCGGTGTTTCAGTCACTGGAGATGTCGCCTGAAACACCGCTATCGCGAGCAGGCTCACTCCTACAATGGATTTACGTAAATCGTTTAGAACGAGGACTGGATCTTGATCCCGCCGATCAAGGCGTCGTCGACGTTGTTCACGCCACCGGGGTGGCGGATGTATTGCAGGTTCGGGCGTACGGTCAGCCAGTTGGTCACGTGCACGCCGTAGTACAGCTCGGCGCTGTATTCGGTGTCTTGCGGCGGCAGGAAGGACGGATCGTCGTAGTCGTACACGGCGTTGGCGCGGTTGCTGGCTTCGGCATTTTTGCGGAAGGCCGGGTTGACGTGCACGCGGGCGAGGGCGAAACCGATGTCATCCTTGGCGCGCGCATCGAGCGGGCCTTTGTAGGTGATGCCGGCCTGCACGTAGTTGTCGATCGCGTTGGTTTTCTTGTCGTGCATCGTGCCGTTGGCGAACACGCTGAGGCCGCGCGAGTTATCGCTGGCCATGCTGGTGATTTGCTGCTGAATACCCAGCCACACGCCGTGTTTGCTCGACGCGCTGCGATAGGCTTCACCGCTCAGGGCCGCCGGTTGGCCGTGGCTGTCTTTATAGACGTCGCTGGCGTTAGCGTTGCTGTAGTAGTAACCGGCACGGTATTCACCCGGCAGGCCGTTGAGTTTCGGCGTCCACACCAGTTCGATCGGCAGGATCGCGCCCTGGGTGCCGCTGCCGCTGAGTTTGAAACCGTTGCCGCGATCGAGGTTCGACGGGTTCTGCTCGTAAGCGCCGACCTGTGCGTACAGCTCTGGGGTCAGGTGATATTTGACGCGCAGCGCCCATTGGCTGACCGGCCAGTTGTACCAGATGCCGCCGACCCAGTTGCCGACCTGCGAGCCGCAGAACGCCAGGTTCTGGAAGTCGCACGGGAAGCTGTTGAAGTCTTCGCCCTCGCCGAAACGACCGACCTTGATGTCGAGTTTCTGATCGAAGAATTTCTGCTGGTACCACATCTGCGTCAGGCGCGTGGTCTGGCCACGGCCCCAGACTTCCTGGGCCGAGGTGAAGCCGCCAACGCGCGGATCGTTGATGCGGTCGTTGCTGATGTTGTTGCCGCTGCGCTTGGTGATGGTCAGTTGAAATTCGGCGTCGTCCCAGCCGAGGATCTTTTGCAAGTCCAGGTGCGTGCCCAGGCCGAACTGATCGCTATAGCGCGCAGTGCGGTCGTGGTCGTAGCCGCCGTGCAGGTTGCTGCCCATTTCGCCGGTGTAATCGAGCTTGAAGTCGTAGCCTTTTTCCGAGAGTTCGGTGCGCGTGCCGTTCCAGTCACCGAGCATGTACGGTGATTCACTGTCGAACGCGGGCGCCGCTTGAACGCAAGTGGCGAGGCCGAGGGCGGTAAAGCCGCCAAGGGTGCGCAGGGTTGAGATAGCGCTGTCTCGGGAGAAGGAAAAATCGGGCATGGCTCAGTCTTTTTTTGGTGTTTTCGGGGTGCAATTCGAGCGCTTCAATATGTCGCAGGCAGTGAAGCGATTCAGCGGAAGGGCGGCAGGATAAAGATCTGTTACAAAAAGACAAAGGCCTTTTGTGAACATGCAGCGTTTCGGATTCGGTAACAGTGCGGCAAACGGGCGCATTGTCGGCCGGGTCGTGGCCTGCGATCTTTCCAGGTTGGCCTACATTTGAAGTCAGGCCTTCCACCCGGTCAGCCCCTCGGCTAAGGTGCGCGGCTTCCGCATTTTCACTTCGCCCAAAGGCCTGGCATGAACGAACAAACTCCCGATCCGCTGCACGGCGTCACCCTTGAACAGATCCTCAATGCACTGGTGAGCCATTACGAATGGTCGGGACTGGCCGAGCGCATCGATATTCGCTGCTTCAAGAGTGATCCGAGCATCAAGTCGAGCTTGACGTTCCTGCGTAAAACGCCATGGGCGCGCGAGAAGGTCGAGCGTCTGTACGTGAAATTGATGCGCACCAAGCGACCGCTCTGAAATGCATGCCGGTTGTTGGCGCCGCCGCCTGATCACCTGCGCAGCCATATTGGGCTGGGCGGGGTTGGGCATTCAGCTTTATCTGATTTTCTTCGCACGTTTAAGCGTCGGCGCCAGCCTGTTGGGCGGGCTGGTGAGCTTTTTCAGCTACTTCACGATTCTGACCAACACGCTGGTGGCGACGGTGCTGACCTGTGCCGTGACCGCTCGCGAATCCGCCGCGCGCGGCTGGTTTTTGCAGCCGTGGGTCAGCAGTGGCATTGCCGTGAGTATTGCTGTGGTCGGGCTTGCCTATAGCCTTTTGCTGCGGCATTTGTGGCACCCGGAAGGCTGGCAATTTATTGCTGACGAGTTGCTGCACGACGTGATGCCGCTGCTGTTTCTTGGCTATTGGTGGCTCTGCGTACCGAAAGGCACGCTGCGGTTGTGGCATCTGCCGGTGTGGCTGATCTATCCGCTGGTGTATTTCATCTACGCCTTGCTGCGCGGGCATTTGCTCGGTGCGTATGCGTATCCGTTCATTGATGTGGCGCTGTTGGGTTATCCACAGGTGCTGCTGAATGCCGGGGGGATATTGCTGGGGTTTGTGGGGATTGGCTTGCTGGTCATTGGCCTCGACCGCTGGAGGCTTGCACGAAGTTAAAGCACCTGTAGGAGTGAGCCTGCTCGCGATGGCGGTGGATCAGTTACAAATTTATTGACTGACACTCCGCTATCGCGAGCAGGCTCACTCCTACAAGGGATATCACTCTTCTTCGGAAGTGCCTTCAGCGCGCCAGTAGCCGACGGCTTTGATGAGCTGTTCATCCAGCCCATGCTCATCGATCAGCACCCGGCGAATCTGCCGTGAAACTTTCGTTTCGGTCGCCACCCACGCATACAGATTGCCTTTAGGCACCTGCAGTTGCTTCACCGTCGCCAGCAGGTTGTCCTTGCTACCCTCGCGTAACACCCAGATCACATTGACCTGCGCCGCGCTTTCGAGCACTTGCTGTTCGGCGCCGTTTTCCACTTCGATCACCACCAAGGCCTTGCGATTGGCCGCCAGGCCTTCGAGGCGGCGGGCGATGGCGGGCAGGGCGGTTTCGTCGCCGATCAGCAAGTAGCTGTCGAAAATATCCGGGACGATCATCGAGCCGCGCGGGCCGCCGATGTGCAGGTATTGCCCGGGTTGCGCTTGCTCGGCCCAGGTCGACGCAGGGCCGTCACCGTGCAGGACAAAATCGATGTCCAGTTCCAGCGCATCGAGGTCGTAGCGACGCGGCGTGTAATCACGCATTTCCGGTTTTGGTCCATCGTCCTTGCCGGCGCCGAGCACCATGGTCTCCAGCGCGGCGGCTTGTTCGGCGTTCTGCGGGAACAGCAGTTTGACGTGATCGTCAGTGCCCAGGCTGATAAACCCGGCCAGCTCCGGCCCGCCGAGGGTAATGCGGCGCATGCGCGGGGTCAGGTCGACCACGCGCAACACCTCAAGCTTGCGGCGTTTGATTTCGTGCATCACACGGTGAATGGTTTGGGTATCGACTGCAGTCATTCGGCTTTCTCCGGGGCAGGTTGAACGGCAGGGCCGTCGACGATGGCTTTGGCGGTGTCGTTAAGCAGGTCACGCACGCGCAGGATTTCTGCGGCGCTCCAGCGGCCGTGGTGCATTTGCAGGGCATGGCGCAGGTTGTGCACGGCTTCGTGGATTTCCGGCGGCCGATCATGGCCACGTAGTGAGCGTTTGCTCACATCGATCCGCATGCGCACGCCGTCCAGCGCGACCGCTTGCTCACTGAGAGATAAACGACCGGCCTCGGTGACGCTGTAGCGTTTTTTACCGCCCTCGGCGTCGCCAGTGATCAGTTCGCTCTCTTCGAGAAAGGTCAGGGTCGGGTAGATCACCCCGGGGCTGGGGCTGTACGCGCCGTCGAACATGCCTTCGATCTGGCGGATCAGGTCGTAGCCGTGGCACGGCTGTTCGGCCACCAGCGCCAGCAGCAGCAATTTCAGGTCACCGGGGGCGAATACCCGTGGGCCACGGCCGCCGCGCTCACGTCCGGGGCGCTTCTCGAAGCCGTCACGGCCGTCGCCGTGTTCGCGGTGGGGGGAATGATGGTCTCTCATTTCGGTCTTCTCTCGTCGTGTTTAGATACAACTTAAGATATATCTTAACGTCTGCGCAAGACGTTTTTCCCCACGTCGCGACCTCGGCTGACGAGCGGCAGCCCACCCGCCAATGCAAGCGATGATTTTTCAGGGGGGTGTAAGTCAGCGATAACTTGAAAGTTAAAGTCATCACTCTATTTGATGTAGAGTATATGTTCTAAATGACCCTGAGTTGCCGTACTGTCGGGGCGAAGTTGCTGTATGGTTTTTTAATTTAAACTGTCTGTAGGGGATAACTTACAGTTACTGTTTCGAATATCGTTATTTTGTTCTTTTTTCTGGCGGGTCATGGGGTTGTTTAACTACGAGGTTATCGGAAGTTGCTTGCTTACTTTCCAGAGGCAACAGTCGATGATGCCTAGGCGTTGAACGTTCAAGTTGATCTGGCTCAACTCGGGCAATGATTTACCTGAACTTTCAATGTTCATCCCCCTATCAAGAAAACAGGTACATAACGATGTTCAAGAAACTCGCAATCGCCGCTCCACTGGCTCTTCTGGCACTGGGTTCCACTGGCGCATTCGCCGCTGGTGAAGCGTCGCACTCGATCAGCCTTGTCGCGCATGTGCCGACCAACGGTTTCTATGTGGTGCCGACCGATCCGGATCTGGTCAACAAGGACCAGGACATGAGCTATCAGCCAACCACCGGCAAGATGCGCGACGTCAATGGCTTCTTCGACGTGCGCAACAATAACGGCTCGGTACACGCCAGCCTCGAGAGCCTGCCAAAACTGATCTCGGGCAGTACTTCTATCGAACTGCGCGTGCTGTTCAACAACAAGGAACTGACCCTGACTCCGCAACTGGTCGTGGGTGAAGCCGAGTCCGACGTCAACTACCGTGCGCCGCTGAACATTAGCGCGGTGGGCAACAACTTCCAGCCTGGTGATTACACCGGGGCCGTGGCGATGATCTTCGACGCCGTGACGCCATAACAGCAGTCACTTGATCGATCGATCAGGCACTAAGCCCAACTTCAATGTTGACGCTTGACCGTCGGGGCTGACGATTTGTTTGCCTCGACGGACTTCCATTGTTTGTTATCCGAGTACGCGTTCATGTTCCCGATGACACCCATCGCGGCTGCGCTTGCGCTGTTGTTTTGTGCCAGCGCAGCTGTGGCTTCCAACTCCACCGGCACCACACCCCGCAGTCTGCTGGCGCAGGCCAAGGGTTTGCCGGCGGATTTCGAGGAGCATTTCTTTGATGTACCGCTGGCGGTACGGGTCGAAGTCGATCAGCAACCACTGGGTGAGGCCATGGTGGTGTTGTCCCGCGACGATCGCCTCACCCTGCTCGAATTCACTGACACCAGCGAAAATCGTTTTGGCCCCGCCGAGCGGGAAAAATGGGCGAGCTATCTGAAACCCGGCGTGCCCTTGGGTGCGTGCAGCGGTTCCTGCCCGGACCAGTTTCTGGCGGTGCATTACAACCTGGAAAACTCGCTGGTCTCGATTCTCACCGAAAATGCCGAACGCGACGTTGAAGCCAAGCGTTACTTCGAACAGCCTGATGGTGGCAGTCATGGCTTGATGGTGCGTAACCAGCTCAACCTCAATGGCGGCCAGGATCAGGATCTCGGCGGGCGTTTCGGCCTCGAAGCCAGCTCAAGTCTGGGCAGTTGGAGTCAGACACTGAATCTGCAAGTGGCCCGTCTCGGCGGTCCGGACGACAAGCTTTATCACGCCGTTCAAGAGCTGCACACCCAGCGCGAACTGCAAGGCAGTTTTTTCCGCCTGGGCTATTTCACCCCCAATTCCGAAGGGCTGACACGCCAGCCGCGTACGTTCGGCAGCAGTCCCGACACCGCCGTCGGCGTGATGTACGGCAGCTCCGACAGCCTGGCCATCAACAGCCCGATGCCCAGCGTTTATCCGATCTATGTCACGGCCAACCGCCAGGGTTCCGTCGAGATCTGGCGCGATGGCCTGCTGATCAATACCCAATCGGTGCCGGCCGGTTTGCAGACCCTCGACACCCGGCCGCTGCCCGGTGGCATTTATGAGGTGGAAGTCCGGCTGATCGAAGACGGCCAGATCACCTCCACTACTCAGGAGTTGGTGTACAAGCCCAACAACTGGCGCAACCTCGACGAGCGCTGGCGCTACAACGTCTTTGCCGGCGAAGAACAGAAACTGCTGAGCAACTGGGACACCCAGGCCAGCGGCAGCCCGACAGCGGGCGCTTCGGTGAATTACCTGTTGCATCCGCGCGTCATCCTCGGGCTGTCGGCGCGACAGATTCGCGAAAAACTGCAATACGGCACGTCCATCGACTGGACCCTGGCCAATCACATCAGCCTCTACGCCAACGTCTACAAGACCGAGGATTACGGCACCGGTCTCGATCTGCAAAGCCTCTACAACTACGGCGCCGGCAGTCTTGTCGTCAGCCATAACCGCAGCTGGCTCGACACCACCAATACCTACGACACGTTGCCGGACGGCACCCGGGTGCGCCCGCGCAATGTGTTCATCGGCCAGACCAGCAATTCCTCGCTGGCGCTCAACCATCGCCTCAGCAGCAAGAGTTCGGTCAACGCGCGGGTCTCGCACAGCGAGGGCAATGTCGAAGGCATGGGCGTCGATCTGGGCTGGACCCAGCGCACGATGGTGCTGGGCAGCGATGCCAGTTGGCGCCTGTCGATTTTTGATCGGCCGGGCAGTTTCAGCAGCGGCGATGCGCGCAATCGCGGGGTCGACCTGAGCATCAACATGGCGCTCGGCGCCCCCGGTCAGCAGATCAGCGGCAGTATCGGCTCACGCACGGCCCGTGACGGTGCGCGTGACAACAACGCCTCGCTCGGCTGGCGCAAGGATTTCCGGGATCACGTCTTGCAGAACGTGTCGGTCACGGCACTCACCGACACCTACGGGGTGGGCGTCGCCAGCCTGGCCAACTTCCGCACCGACGCGGTCAATGGTGACGGCTTTATTCAGCGCTCCTCCTACAACGGCAATTTCACCGGTGGCCTCAACCTCGACAGCACGCTGGTGGTCGGTGCGCAGCAGATGCTCATGACCAGTCAGACCGAAGTGCGCGGCGCCGGGCTGATTGTCGACGTCGAGTCGGACATCGAGGACATCGTTCTGCGGGCCGACGATTTCAGCGGTGGCGGTGCGGCGTTGAAGCCGGGGCGCAATTTCATCCCGATCACCGCGTACCAGAACAGCTCGGTGAGTTTCGACTTCGAGGGCAACCACGTACCGGCCGCGTCCATCGAACCGCCGCGCACCCGCTATCACTTGAACAAGGGTGGCGTGGAGTACCGCAAGGTCCGCGTGATGAAAACCATGACCGTACTCGGCCGACTGGTGGATGGCCAGGGGCGGCCGCTCAAGGGCCATCACGTGATCAATCACGCCAGCCGTGGGGTGAGCGAAGTCGACGGGTTCTTCTCGATGGAAATGAACGCCGGCTCACCGACCCTGGAAGTGCGTCAGGGCAACCAGTTGCTCTGCCAGTTCCGCCTCAACGAGTCCGACCATCGCAGCGAAAACAATGTGCTGATGATCGGCGATCTGCGCTGCACGCCGGACACCCTCGCTGACGCTACCTCCACCGAACAGAAGGCAGGTTGATCTTATGAAAAAACTTACAGGTGGTTGTGCATTGCTGCTGGCGCTAAGCATGCCCACGGCACAGGCGATAAATCAGGAAATCCGTGCGCTGTTTCAACCCGATTCTTCGCAACCGGGCAAGAACCTGTTCGTCAACCAGACGCCCAATAGCGGCTATTGCGTGAACTTCCCTGCGCAGTGCGCCAGCGCCAACATGTTCAGCATCGAGTTGCCTGTCGGCTATAGCTCAACCGGCGAGCTTATGCCGGGTGACGATGTCTCAGTGCAGGCCCCCGCCGACTGGAAACGGTTGACGGTGACTAATCAGGATACTCAGGAAACGGAAACCGTAGAGGTGCGCATCACCGGCATAGGCTCCAACTATATCCTGAGCGATACCGTGGAAAAACTGACCGGGGTGGAGCACCCGACAGGCCATGACATCCTCTGGACGTCCCTTAGCGGTTGGCTCTACGCCCCCGCGCCTTGCAGAGGCACTAGCGTGTCCGGGTACAGCGCTCGCACCTATCGCTTTTTCTGGCAGACGCCTGTGCAAGCGCCCTGCACCAAGACCGCTGCTTTCCGTATCCCCTCGATGTCTTTCGAGAAGATCGATTTTGCGTATGAGCTGAGAACCCCCAACCCGTTGAGCATGTCGAGCGGTCTGTATACCGGATCCATCGAATACTCGATGGGACCCGGTGGCGATTTTGACATGGGCGCGGCTTTTCAGCCGGACGAAGGCAGGCTGACCCTCGACTTCGTACTGGACGTACAGCACACCCTCAAAGTCGATCTCCCGCCGGGTGGCAGCAAAGTGTCGCTGGAACCCGAAGGCGGATGGGCGCAGTGGATCGACAGCGGGCGTAAGCCGAAGCGGATCTTTCGCGACCAACCGTTCTTCATCTCGGCATCTTCGCGCTTCAAGGTGATGATGCTATGCAATTCCCAGGGCGGGCCGTACTGCAATCTTGGCAGCCCCTCGGGCGACACCACATCGGTCAAGGTCTCGATGACTTTGCCCGCGGGAATCGACGGCGCCGGCAATGGCCCCGTCAATAGAATGCCGTTGAACTTCAACAACTGGGTCGGCCCGTTCCAGCCCAGCCTCTATGTCGAGCGCAAGCCCGGCGCGCTGCATTTCGAGCTGGACCCGTTTGCGATCGATTTCCTCCTGCGCCCCGGCAAGAACGACCGGCTACGCGGCAACATCACCATTATCTGGGACTCGGATGCGTGAGCGCTCCAGTCCGGCCCATTTCGATTTTCATGGAGTTGAACGCGATGAAACGTGGTTTTCTGCTGGGCGTGCTCAGCATGTGTTGCCTGACGGCGCAGGCCGGCCCGCAAATCAATGTCGGCACCGTCTACGACTATCTCGACGCTGATAAAAGTACTTACCTGAAACGCGTATTCAATAGCGGCGATGCCACGGCCTTCGTCAAGGTCAATGTGCTTGAGATCATCTACGGCGCCGATGGCGTGCCGCAGGAAGTGCCCGTGCAAAACGCTGCCGACGGTGCTTCACGCAATGGCGTGATGGCCAGTCCGGCGCGGCTGATCGTCCCGGCGCAGGGCATGCAGGGTACGCGTTTGCTGTACATGGGCGAGCGCGATCGCGAGCGCTATTTCCGCGTGCGCTTCGTCCCGGTGGTACCGGAAAAGGAAGACGAATTCGTGGTCAGCAGCGAGGAGCGCGAAGACTACAAAAACTCGCTTTCAGCCGGGGTCAACGTAATGACCGGGTTCGGCACGATCTTCTTTGTGCGGCCGAAGGACGCGCGTTTTGCCACCGTCATCAATGACACCGAAAAACGCTATGAACTGCGTAACGATGGCAACACCGTGCTGATTGTCGATGAGTTCAAGAGCTGTTCACTGAGCAAAGAAAGCGACTGCGGCGCGACCACCAAACACCACGTGCTGGCGGGCAAGACCTTTGCCTTCGACAAGGAAAAGGGCCGCGAATACCGCTTCTTTCTGATCGAAGGCAGCGAGAAAAAAAGCATGAAGACCGCCAGTCGCTAGGTTTGTTTTCCATTGACCCATCGGGTAACCAACATGATCAAGCAATGCACCGCCGCCGCGCTGATGGTCGCCACTGCGCTGACCGGCGCCGGGGCGTGGGCCGCGCGCGAAGAGCACACCTTCGAAGTGTCCCTGACCATTCCCAGCCGCCCGTTCTATATCATTCCGGCAGAACCGGACTGGATTCACCGGCCACAGCGGCTTGAGTGGGACTATCAGCGCTCGACCCTCAGCGGGCTGATGCGCAATTTCGATGTGCACCATGACAGTAGCGCGATTGAAGCGCGTCTGGCGTTCGATCCTTATCTGGAGAATGGCCGCCCCGGCGAAGTGATCGATCTGCTGGTCTCCTTCAATGATGTCGAGCTGAGTTCGCACGTCACCCCGCGCCAGGTGTTGTCCGTGGAAGAAGCCGCCAGGGGCAAACGCGTGGCGTTGAAAATCGACCCGATCGAGCCGGAGGGCGGCTATCGTTCCGGGGATTACCACGGCAGTGTGGTGCTGATGTTCAATGCCAGGGCACCGGGGGCGGAATGAGTGCGGTTTGGCCTGACCCAGAGCACGCAAGCCCGGGCCTATGGGGGGGCGAAAAGCTGTCGCAGGGGCCGGCCAGTCCTTGATGGTCTGACCGGTTTGCAAGCCTGCCGTCAGAGGTTCGCGATTCTCATGGCCTCCCGGGTCAATTGTCGGGAAAGGTCATCGCGCTGATAACCGATTTGTTTCTGCAGGTCCTGGTACAGCCTTTGGCTCAAGGGCTCATCCTTGAGTACATCGGCCACGGAAATGCCGAGTTGGTTCGCAAGACTTTCCAGTTTTTGCGTCAGTGGTTTTATCTGACCCGGATCCTTGAGTTCAGCCCACTGCGCTTTTATTTCCTTCAATTCTTCGACCCATTCGAGTTTGTTCTCAAACAGATGATCATTGCGCTCGTATTGTGTCGGGTGAGTCTTGCGCAGGTGGCGCTCCCAGAAATTGTCCGAAGGAAGATTGATCATTCCATTGACCAGACCGTCGCCCTGTTCCCGCCTCATGATCATCCTGTAAGCCAACTCGATTTCCGCTTCGTTGACACCAGAACGAGGCTGGTAGCGCATGCCTTCAGACCGCCAGGGCAGTTCAAGTCGTTCAGCCAGTCCGGTTTCGAATGCCAGATGGATCTCGACCTCATCCGGAGCGAGGTTGTTCGGGTCGATCAGGTTCTGTTGTGCCTGACGGCTGTATTCCACGCGAGCCTCGTCGCTCACCAAGTCCAGCCGCGCAGCACTGCGGGCCAGGCGTACGAGGGTGTTATCCAGAACCTGGGCCGATGTCGGCGCTGTATAGGCTTTGGACACCAGCACTTTCATTCCCAGTGAATTGAACAATTGCGCACCGAGATCGCCGCAGTCCTCCGGGGACACGATCTGTTTGAACAGTTTTTCGCGCAGCTCCGAATCGAGGGCGGCGGCTTCGACCATTTCCCAGACACGTTGGGTCAGCTTGCGGCGTGCGGGCTCAGTCCGGTAGTCGGCGCTTTCTCTTTGTTTGGCAATCACGCTGAAAAAACCGGCGGAGTCCGGCTCGGCCATCAGGTCATGCCAGGTTTCTTCGCGGTATTTGCTCAGTGCCGAAGACGGGCCGAAACCGCCGGGTACATCGGCAACGAGTTGCCAATGGCGGAGTTCGTCATTGGCGGCGGGAAAATAATCCTGCACAAAACCCAGGCCTGAAGACTCTCGATACTCGCCATAACGCACCCGCTCTTCATTGGTCAGTTTTTCCGGGCTGAAACGTGCGCGGCTGAGCACAAACGCCTGATCAGAGCCAGGCGTGACTTCGGGCAGGGTATTGATCGGCGCCCCCCGCATGTCGAGCATGAAACTGCGTGGCCGGTGTCGGTTGGCTGTGCCGACCTTGAACAGTCCCTCGGGCCAGGTCTGGATGCCGGTATTGGCCAGGCTCAGCTCCTCCAGCCGGTACATTCGCCCGACATCCGGGGGTATGCGCAAGGGATTGCCGTTCAGGTTTAGCGTGCGCAGACGTACCAGTGCGTCGAGTTGTTTGCTGGAGCGATACGTCAAGTCGATACGGTTATCGGCCAGATCCAGATCCTCGAGTTGACGCATCTGGCCGATGCTGGAGGGTATTTCTTTCAGATTGCACTGACGGGCGCTCAATTGGCGCAGATGAGGGAAGCTGCCGAGCAGTCCGTCGCGATTTGCCGAGAGGGATGTCTTGTTGAGCCTAAGTGCGGTGATCTGATCAAGGTGTTGCTTCATGCCGGGTTGCTTGCGCAATTCTTCCCACCAGTATTCGAGATCATATCGGTTCAACTCAGTGGTCAGGTCCAGCGTATAGCCTTGCTCTGGATGGTGGATCTGTTCGTCGAACCCAGCGCTTTTGCGCTCGAAACACTCAATTAACCTTTCTTCTATGTGCCTCCCGCCAAGTTGCATGTAATCCATGGACGCTCCGTAGCCCGGATTTCCCTCGTCGTCCACGCCGGCGGGGTGTTTTTCACGCGATGCCTGTAATTTACGGTGCAAATCCTTGCGCTCGCTTTCCAGCTTTGCGATGGCATCGACTGCATTGCCGTCGCTCTTGCGCCGCAAGACTTCAATGAAGGCATTCACCTCTCTTGTGTTCATTTTCGGGTAGAGCGTACTGACGCGTTGTTCCAGCGTCGGTTCAGCCCAAAACCACGGCCAACCGCGCACCAGCGTTTCGGTCTCGATCGTCGCCACTGGGCGGATCGGCGGTTCCGCCAGCGCGGTTCGGCGCTGCGCAGGGGCGGCGGCCTCTTCCATGATCCACCGTTTCAGCGGGCGCCCCTGACCGTGCCGGTAACCCACGGCTGGCAATTTTTCGGCAGGCACGGCCTGCAAAATCGACTCGTAGAAATCATCCGCGTCATGCAGCGTGCGGTTGCCTGCGTCGAGCACTTCATAGCGCCCCTGTTCGTTGCGGATCAGGCGCCTGACGACGCTTGCATCATCGGGTCCGACACTGCAGCGCAGTGGTCCGTCGTAGGTGCCGTCGCGCACTTCCAGACGCAGATCGGCAAAGGTGTCGGTGTTGAGCCTGAGGGTATTGAGGGCCAGGCGTTCACTGTCTGCGGTCATCAGCTCGTCATGATAAAAGCCCTCGTAGGCGTGGGTGGCGCAGGCTTCGAAAGCCATTTCGCGGGCCTGGACCTTGAGGCGCAACGGCAGGCGTTTTTCCTCGGCGATTCTTTGCAGTTCGGTGGGGCTGGCCTGGGCTACGAGTTTTTCGGCAAGCGGCAGCGGCAAATCGGGAAAGCTCTGTCTGACGGTTTTGATGTCGGTTTTGTCGGTTCTTTCCCCTGCTTGATAGACACGGCGGGAGACGTCCCCGCGACGCTCATCGACGGCATTGGCGAGCCGATTGCGCAAGGCCGCGACGCGTTGGTCAGGGGCAATGTCCGGGCCCAGCAGGTGGTTGAATTCTTCATTGGTGAGGAAGTTCGTCACGCGATCCGGCAACTGTCCCGCATTCAGATCGTTGAGGCTGATGCGCAACGTCTCCGCCGGCGCAGCCTGCGGATTGCCGTACTTGCGCGAGTAACCACTCAGACTGGCATCGGCAAACACCTCCAGCGCTTTGCTGTAAGGCCAGCCCGGCAAACCGGTCAACACCGGTTCCAGCCAGACGGCCTGTGGATCGATCGGGCGGCCCGCGCGGATGTCGGCAGTCGCCGTGAGTACATCGTCGTAGGCGCTGAAGCGCTTGACCGTGTCGGCCAACAGCGGCGGAGGCGGGCTGTTGTCGATATGCATCTGACGCAGGGCGTCGTGATCGGTGCCGCTGCCGATGCGGATCTGCTCAAGTTCCGCGGGCGAAAAGCGTTCGACGCTGTGGCCCAGTCGTCGCATCAGCGCGTCATTCGGCCAGTTGTGCGGGGTCTCCGCTTCATGCACCCAGGCGCCGTGGCCGTTGTGTTCGATTTTCGGCCGGTAGGCGTTGGCGCGGCTCGGGTGCTTGATGCGGTGGGTGTTGGACGTCGCATCAGTCGTGGCCTTTTCGACGACGTACAGCTTGCCTTCCAGCGGCAGGACGTGTTCGTTGCGGTACTGATGCAGGCCATGGCGATCGGGTTTGGCGCCGGGCGAGAGCATCAGTTCGTTACGTTCGTAGGGACTCAGGTCCGGGTGCCATAAGCTGTTTTTGCCATTGGGCAGCTTGACCTGTTTCATGCCGTCTACCAGCGACGACAGTTTGACGCGAAAGGTTTCGCCGATCTGCGCGCCGGCGGCGAAGGCGGCCAACTGAATGATGTCGGTGACCACACTGATGACATGCCCGGCAGCGTCCTGCCAAAGCCCTTCGGCCAGATCAACGATGCCTTCGATCACATCGCTGGTTAGCTGGTAGGCAGTGTAGGCCATCATCAGTTCGCCCAGCCCCGGCACGAATGGTGTGGCGATCAACAGCGCCACGTTGAAAATGTCCGAAAGGATTTTCTTGAAGTTGTCCCACCACGCCCAGCGCGCTTTGCTGTCGGTGTCGGCGGTGGAGACGGCGATCTCCCGGGCGTCGTTGAGGATCTTGTTGAGCTTTTGCTGATAGGCGTGGCGCCAGTAATCGCCCTGCAATTTCACCCGACCGAACTGCAGGTTGGGATTGTCCTGCGGGTCCTTGCGCCACGGTGGTTGCTGATCGGTGGGATCCTGACGCGGGTGATACCTGACGATGAACAGGCGTTGCTCAAGCTCGGCAAAGAAATGCCCGCGCTGCTGATGGTCGACAAACTGGCTGAAGAACTGACGGTAGGTCTGTTCGGTCCACTCGCTGAATCGGTCCTCACGAAGCTGGCGCACCAACTCCTCCCGGAAGGCTTTCAGAGAGTTGTACTCCTTGACCGGGTGATCCGGGTCGTGGGGAATGTAGACGATCAGGCGTCGAACACCGCGGCTGTCCGATGCCGTGTGCGTCAGCAGCAGAATCCCGGTCAGCCGGGTGCCGAGCAGCGACAGGTCAGCGCACTGCATCGCGCGGCCATTGAGCAGCAGTTGCGGTTTTTCCTCGGTCAGGCTCAAGAGCATTTTGTAGGCGTCGTACTGGATATCGTCCTTGATCAGCGCCAAATGTGCGGCGACGACGAGGGCGTCCTTCTGACTCTGGTTGACCTTGTACTGCAGCACGCTCTCGGCCAGCGGTTCGCCGGGCAGCAGGTAACTTTCCAGGTGTTTTTTATACTGCGCGCCGATATCCAGATCGCGGCACAGCGCCTGAAACTGGCTGATGGGCATGGCGCTTTTGATCGGTACGACATCGAACAGACCGCGCTCATCGGGCTCGCTGATGTAGTCCGAGCCATGGCCGACCGTTTCACTGCTGGCGAAATTGTGCAGGGCGGCATCCAGCAGCGAGATGGTGCGGGTCACGACGCCTGCGGAAAGGTCGATGGCGTACCACGGTTTGTCCTTGGGCAGGTAAAGGCGCAGAAAGGTGCTTTTGACGTCCGGCTCGATGCCGTGCCGCTCCTTGATTTTTGCCTTGAGCAGCGGCTCGGCGAAGGCATGGAGATCGACTTTCGCCAAGAGATGATCAACCTGGTTCTGCGATCCCCAGGCCTTGAGGTTGGCCGCAGCGAGTTTGTTCAGATACGCGGAAGGTGCTTTGGTGTACCAGGCTTCATTCTTCAGTGGCGAAGCTGCCAAGGCGAGGCTCCGGCTGACGGTGGCACTTTTGAAATTGTCGTTGACGGCGGACTTGATGAATTCGTAGTGCCGTCCTTTGTCCGCGTTTTCCGCAGGCAGGGGAGAGAGAGACATGACCAATCATCCTTGATTGTTGAGGAGTGATCAGCCTACTCAGGGCAGGGCAAAACAAAAGTTCAAAGATCGGGAGGCAAACCGCGTTGCCGGTCACCAACCCGACGAAAATTCGAATCTGAAAAATACATAAATACCACCCGCCAAACTGAAAATTCGTCACCCTGATGCAGAAAAACCCGACACGATTTGTTACCTCGCCGTAGGGCGCGGCGCTTCGAGCATCGCCACGCTGGCGGTCTGCGTCGGTTTGCACTGTGAGTCGCTGCCCGGTTGCAGATACGGCGTCAGAATCGGCGCCATGCCCTTGAGCACCTGCACTGGCAGGGCCGAGGTGAACTTGAAGTTCTCTGCCGAACGCCCCGGAACGAACGCGGTGAGGGTGCCGAAGTGGTGATCGCCGATGTAGAAAACGAACGTCGCCGTGCGGTTGATCGACTTCGAACTGAGGATGCGTCCGCCCGAACCGATGGCCTCGATGCGGTTGTCGCCGGTCCCGGTTTTGCCACCCATGGCCAGTGGGCTGCCATCAGCCAGTTTGAAACTGCCGGAAACACGTTTTGCCGTACCGGCATCGACCACTTGCGACAACGCCTCGCGCATGGCCGTGGCGACCTCGGATGGCATCACCCGTTTGCCGACATGCGGGTCGTTGACCAGTTGCGTTTCGTACGGCGTGTCGGCGGCAAAGTGCAGACTGTCGATGCGCAGCGTCGGCATGCGCACGCCGTCATTGAGGATGGTGCCGATCAACTCGGCCAGAGCGGCAGGGCGGTCACCGGAGCTGCCAATCGCGGTGGCCAGCGACGGCACTAGATGGTCGAACGGGTAGCCGACTTTCTGCCAGCGCTGGTGAATTTCGAGGAACGCTTCAATCTCGAGCATGGTACGAATACGGCTGTCGCGGGCGCCCTTGTGCTTGCTCTTGAACAGCCAGCTGTAGACTTCCTGACGTTCGAAGTGACTGGCCTTGACGATCTCGCTGAAGGTCGCGTCCGGGTGGTTCAACAGGTAGCCCATCATCCACAGGTCCAGCGGATGCACCTTGGCGATGAAGCCTTGATCGGGCAAATCGTAACTGCCGGGACCATAGGAATCGTAGAGACGGATCAGGCGATCATCGGTGAGTTTTTCGGTGAGCTTGGTGCCTTTGAGGTGCGAGCGGACGAACGTATTGAAGTCTTCCTGACTGGCATCGGGCAGCAGGTAGCGATGCACGGCGGCCATGCGGATCGGTGTCGGGCGCATGCTGTCGAGGAAGGTGTCGAGACGCGCCTGTGTGTCTTTGTTCCTGTATTTTTTCCAGAACTTGAGCTGGAACGCCGTGCCTTCACGGTCGGCGAAACTTGCCAGGTATTCCTGCCGGCGCGGATCGCGATCGTCCTTGAGCAGTTCGGCACTGCTGTTGGGCCCTGAATAAGTGACATAACGCACCACATCGCGCATCAGCCGAATGAACGGCAGGTTGATCGATTCACGCAGGGCATCGCGCAGGGTCGGTATGCGGCCGTTGTCTTCCTTGCGGAAGTTGTGGAACACATGCAGGCCGCCGCCGGTGAAAAACGCCTCGCCGGGGCTGGCCGAGTATTTGCGGTCGAGGGCTGCGCCGAGCATCTTCGACAGGTCGTGATCCTTGTTCTGGATCAGGTAATCGATGACCCACTGGCTCAAGCGGTCCTGATCGGGGACTTCGACTTTCTTCAGTTCCGGCACGCTCATGGCGCCGTACTTGTCGTGCAGTTCGGCGATGATTTGCAGGTAAGTGGTGAGCACGCGCATTTTCGCGGTGGAGCCGAGTTCGAGTTTGCTGCCTTCGTTGATATCGAACGGCTGGTCGGTGCTATCGGTCTGCACCCGCACGCGGGAACCGTCCGGGGTCAGCTCGAAGAGGGTGAAGCTGTAGCGCACTTGGGTGGTGCTGGTCGGGGTCAGCAAACGTTCACCGAGCAAGCCGATTTCGGCGGCGTAGGCCGGGTCGGCGAGTTTCTTCAGGTAAGCGGTGGCCTGGGTTTGCAGGTCGCCCTGCAGGGTGCTGGTGGCCGAGAGGTCGAGGCGGTCGAGGTCGTACAGCGGCCGGTTGAGCATGCTCGCCAGACGACTGCGGGCGACGCTGATGCCCTTGTTGGTTTCGATCGGTTGAAGGGTCGGCTGGGTCTGCCAGTCGCGGTAGGTGACCTTGCTGGTCAGCGCGGCATCGGCCAGGGCGTTGTCGATCACACCGTTCTGTTTGAGCAGGCGCAAATGGCTGTCGGTGAGGTCGGCAAGCTCTTCGCGGCCCTTGGTCAGGTAATGCGAAGGGCGGCGCTGGGCGATCATCAGCGACAACATCTCGCGCAGGGCCAAACCTTTGGCAGCCATGGTCTTCGCATCGGTGGCCGGGCTGTTCAGTTGTTCGTTGGCCTGGTTGAAGTCACTGCCGTACCAGACGCGCAGGCCTTCGGCCATGCCATGCACTTCGCCATGCCCCGGCACCGCCGACAGCGGCACGCTGTTGAGGTAGTCACGCACGATGTTCTGCCGTGCCCCGAGGGTTTGCGGGCCGGGCTGATAGGCGCGCACGCTGGCCGACATCATCTGCCGCAGTTTCTCGGCACCGGACACCGTCAGGCCATCCGGGGAATGCCGGTACTTTTCCAATTGCGTCGCCAGCGTGCTGCCGCCCGCCGACTGCCCCGGCAGGTGCAGCAATTTTGCCACTTGCGACCACGCGGCCATGCCGAAGCGCGGCCAGTCCACCGCCGGGTTGGCCAGCGGCTGTTTCGGGTCGAGCAGGAAGCGGTTTTCGATGAATAACAGGCTGCTGACCACCACCGGCGGGATGGATTCGAAACTTGAATACAGCTGTTGTGGGTAGTTGTACTTGTACAGCGGTGCGGCCCGGCAATCGGTGATCGACAGCCCGGCCTGAATCTTTTCCGAATACGGCACGAACAGGCCTTTGTCGGTGTAGCTGAGCAGTGCCGGGGAAAACCGCGCCTGTTCGGTGATGACGTAGTTGCGTTTGAGCAGGCGCGGCAGGAATTCATCCAGCGAGCTGTAACCCAGGCGCAGATCGAACGGGCCATTGCCCGGATAACGAATGGCTTCGCTGGGGCCGGGTTCGAGGGTGTACGTCAGTGACGCGGCGTATTGGCTGAGCTCACGCGCCTGGAAGCGCGAAGTGCGCATTTCCTTGGACGCAGCCAGCCCCACGACGATCGCGATAATCACCAGCAACAACCAGAAAGCCTTCCACCCATGCCGGTTGCGGCGGGGTTTTTCAGGGACAGGCGCTTCATCCACTCGTTCAGTCGGAACCACGGCTTTACTCGAATCGGTTTGCCACAAAGCGCCCATAGTCGATTGATCCATTCACGCAGATTGATCGGACTTGTTTGAAGCTTAGACGGTGGTTGGGGCTGGTGAAAAAAATGTGCGGGATGGGCGAGGGGAGTTGCTGAATAAATCTGGAAGGCGGGTGCCGGAGCGAAAATGAGCCTGAAGCAAACTTTGCGGCGAGGGAGATCTGAGCGGCCGCAATAGAACCGTTCAGCAATAAAGTTGACCAAGCGGACACATGACGATGCACCAATGCTGTGCAATACTCGGCGGCTTTTTCGGCGGCGAATATTCCTACGCAAAGCAGGGAATGCCTCTCGGCATACCGGGCTTTTACCGAGAGTTGTCGCTGAATGTTGTGGCTTATAGAGTGAAAACTCCTGCCAAAGGCTTTTTATACTGCACGTCCCGCTGATCTTGCAGGCTGTCCTGCAAGACGTGTCTGCTCACAAAGCAGGCGCGGTTTCATTTCAAGCCAGGGCTTATCGGCCGACGCTTCGACACTCGGTGGTCATATCCAATAACAAGACGAGGTTGCACCCCTATGCCAGTCGGCAATCAACTGCCTCACGGCGACACCGCTCAGGGCGGTCCGCTCAAACGCGAACTCGGCGAACGGCATATTCGCCTGATGGCACTCGGTGCCTGTATCGGCGTCGGTCTGTTTTTAGGTTCCGCCAAGGCCATCGAAATGGCCGGCCCGGCGATCATGCTGTCGTACATTCTGGGTGGTCTGGCGATCCTGGTGATCATGCGCGCTCTCGGCGAAATGGCCGTGCACAATCCGGTCGCCGGCTCGTTCAGCCGTTACGCGCAAGACTACCTCGGCCCGTTGGCGGGCTTCCTCACGGGCTGGAATTACTGGTTCCTGTGGCTGGTGACCTGCGTCGCGGAAATCACCGCGGTGGCCGTGTACATGGGCATCTGGTTTCCCGATGTACCGCGCTGGATCTGGGCCCTCGCGGCACTGATCAGCATGGGTTCGGTCAACCTGATCGCGGTAAAGGCCTTCGGTGAGTTCGAATTCTGGTTCGCCCTGATCAAGATCGTCACCATCATTGCGATGGTGATCGGCGGCGTCGGCATCATCGCCTTCGGGTTCGGCAATGACGGCGTGGCACTGGGGATTTCCAACCTGTGGGCCCACGGCGGCTTCATGCCCAACGGCGTGACCGGCGTGCTGATGTCCCTGCAAATGGTCATGTTCGCCTACCTCGGCGTGGAGATGATCGGCCTGACCGCCGGTGAAGCGAAGAACCCGCAGAAGACCATTCCTGATGCGATCGGCTCGGTGTTCTGGCGGATTCTGCTGTTCTACGTCGGCGCACTGTTCGTGATTCTGTCGATCTACCCGTGGAACGAAATCGGCACGCAGGGCAGTCCGTTCGTGATGACCTTTGAGCGTCTGGGCATCAAGACCGCCGCCGGCATCATCAACTTCGTGGTGATCACCGCAGCGTTGTCGTCGTGCAACGGCGGTATCTTCAGCACCGGACGCATGCTCTACAGCCTGGCGCAGAACGGCCAGGCACCGGCCGGTTTTGCCAAGACTTCGAATAACGGTGTACCGCGTCGTGCGCTGTTGCTGTCGATCGGTGCGTTGTTGCTGGGCGTGCTGCTCAACTATCTGGTGCCGGAAAAAGTCTTTGTCTGGGTGACCTCGATTGCCACCTTCGGCGCGATCTGGACCTGGGTGATGATCCTGCTGGCTCAGCTGAAATTCCGCAGAGGCCTGAGCGCCAGCGAACGTGCCGGCCTCAAGTACAAGATGTGGCTGTACCCGGTCAGCTCGTACTTTGCGCTAGCGTTTCTGGTGCTGGTGGTCGGCCTGATGGCGTACTTCCCGGACACGCGCGTGGCGCTCTATGTGGGGCCTGCGTTCCTCGTGCTGCTGACCGTGTTGTTCTACGTGTTCAAGCTGCAACCGAGCAACGTAGCGCAAGGTGCGGCGCGTTCGGCTTCGTAAGTTTTAGCGTCTGCATCAACCAAGCCCCGGTCGCGAGACCGGGGCTTTTTTGTTGGCACTGTCGTAGCCCGGCGATACATAACCGCCATGGGGTGAAGTGCTGACCATTCGTCGTAATCGACCCTTGACCTGTAATTTCTGACAGTAGACCGCCAGCGCGTGATGACCTAGGTTGGCTGTTCGCCAAAAACGGCTTTGGCAAGGAACCGAGATGAAAGGATTCTCTGCATTGAGTGTGATCGGCCTCGCCGATGGACTGATTCACTGGCAAATATTTTTTGTCCTGTGCACCGCCGCGGGGCTGACTCAAGCCGCGAGTAATTTCGCCGCGTTTTGCGTGGCCGCGGCGTTCTCGTTTTACGTGAATGTGCTGTATACCTTTGAGCGCAATACGTCGATGCTTGGTTATCTTTTGTTTATCGGCGGGATGGGCGGGGTGAGTTTTGCCATCGGTTTGCTTGCCGATGCGCAGCACTGGCATGGATTGGCCACAGTGGCGTCGTTCACACTGTTCAATCTGTCGTCGGGCTACCTGTTTTTCCGGTTTGTCTTGTCGCGCCAAAATCAGCAGTAACGCGCCAGTCCGTTGCGCAGACTGGCGCATTGGCCGTTACGCCGCCACCACTTCCTGCGGCTCAAAACTGTCCGCCCGTGCCATCTGCCACATCCGCGAGTAAAACTCGCCATTCACTTCCCCGGTGAGCAATTCCCCCGGTTTCAGAAACACATGCAACTGCGAGAACAACTTGATCTCGGTCGCCGACATGCGCCGCACCAAGTGCTTGGCCGACAGTTGCGACGGATGCTCGAGGCCAGCCGCTGCCAACATTTCCGCCAGTGCCTTGAGGGTATTGCGGTGGAAATTGAAAACTCGCTGCGCCTTGTCCGGGACGACGAGGGCGCGCTGGCGCAGGGCGTCCTGGGTGGCGACGCCGGTCGGGCATTTGTTGGTGTGGCAGCTTTGCGACTGAATGCAGCCGATGGCGAACATGAAGCCGCGTGCGGAGTTGGCCCAGTCGGCGCCGATGGCCAGCACGCTGGCGATGTCGAAGGCGCTGACGATCTTGCCGCTGGCGCCGAGTTTGATCTTGTCGCGCAGGTTCAGACCGACCAGGGTGTTGTGGACAAACAGCAGGCCCTCGCGCATCGGTACGCCGATGTGGTCGGTGAACTCGACCGGTGCGGCGCCGGTGCCACCTTCCTTGCCGTCGACGACGATGAAGTCCGGGAGGATGCCGGTTTCCAGCATGGCTTTGGCGATGCCCATGAACTCCCACGGATGGCCGAGGCAGAACTTGAAGCCCACCGGTTTGCCACCGGACAGTTCACGCAGTTGCTGGATGAACTGCATCATTTCGATCGGCGTGGAAAACGCGCTGTGACGTGACGGCGAGACGCAATCTTCGCCCATCAGGATGCCGCGTGTTTCGGCGATTTCCTTGGTGACTTTGTGTTTGGGCAGGATGCCGCCGTGGCCGGGTTTCGCGCCTTGGCTCATCTTGATTTCGATCATCCGCACTTGCGGGTTCTGTGCCTGGGTGGCGAAGCGTTCCGGGTCGAAACGGCCGTCGCTGGTGCGGCAGCCGAAGTAGCCACTGCCCAGCTCCCAGGTCAGGTCGCCGCCGTGTTCGCGGTGATACGGGCTGATGCTGCCTTCACCGGTGTCGTGGGCGAAGTTGCCGAGTTTCGCGCCCTGGTTCAACGCGCGAATGGCATTGGCGCTGAGCGAACCGAAGCTCATCGCCGAGATGTTGAATACCGAGGCCGAGTACGGCTGACTGCACTGCGGGCCACCGACGGTGACGCGGAAACTGCTCGGGTCGCTCAGCGGCGCCGGACGCATCGAGTGGCCGATGAATTCGAAACCGGATTGATAGACATCGATCAGCGTGCCGAACGGTTTGTCGGCGGTTTCGTTTTTCGCTCGCGAATAGACCAGCGAGCGCTGGGCGCGGGAGAAGGGCAGGGCATCGCTGTCGGACTCCAGCAGGTACTGGCGGATCTCCGGGCGGATGCCTTCAACCAGATAGCGGATATTGCCAAGGATCGGGTAGTTGCGCCGTACCGCGTGCGGGCTTTGCAACAGGTCGAACAGACCGATCAGGCTCAGTACGCCGGTGACGGCGGTGATTGGCCATAGCCAGTCATGTTCGAGGAAAGGCAGGCTGGCGAGGGTGAAAATCACGCAGACGGCAAAGAAGGCGTAGCGGCTCAGGAGTGACAGGCTCATACGGTTTCCTTGGTTCGGACTCGGAATAATCAGCGAAGAGTGAGGGATAAACACATTCCCCTGTAGGAGTGAGCCTGCTCGCGATAGCGATCTATCAGCTACAAATGATTTGACTGACCCGACGCCATCGCGAGCAGGCTCACTCCTACATAAAGCAACTTCACCAAACGATCAGGCGTTTTGCGCCTGAAGAAAAATCGAAAACAGCTCGGACTGGGATTTGATTCCCAGCTTGCTGTACATGTGTTTCTTATGGACTTTCACGGTTTCTACGGAGATTTCCAGCTTACGGGCGATTTCTTTACTGGAGCAACCGCTGAGCATCAAGCGCCCGACATCCAGTTCCCGGGCAGTCAACTGCGCGCCCTTGAGTTGCTGCACCGACGCCTCCAGTTGCACCCGCCAGTCAGCCCGGGCAGGGGCGGCGAGGGCCACGGTTTCGTTGATTTCATAGGGTAGTCGTTGGCGCAACAAACCCAGCACCCAAGGCTGAATCAATGACAGCAGGGCAATCTGTTCGCCAGTGAAACGTTTTTCACTGCCCAGCGACAGACACAACGTGCGATCACCTTCGAGCTGACAATTGAACTGGATTTCATCGGCCACGACATTCAGACGAAAGTATCGCTGGTAATACTCGGTCAGTTCGAAATGCTCCGGCGCCACTTCCGAGAGGCGATACAGACCGGTGCGGGTTTGCTCGCGACAGGCGATGTAGAACGGGTCGAGCAGGTACAGACCACGCAGATAATCCTGAAACAACTGATCGGGGCTGCCGTCTTCGCCGGGGCATTCGGCGAAGACCTGTGGGTGTTGATCGGCACTGAACAGCAGCACCACCCAGCTATCGAACGGCACGTATTGGTCGAGCAGTCGCACCAGTTGCGCCCAGAAATTCGGCTTGTCCAGCGCATCGATCAGTTGCCCGACGGCGCGGTGCCAGGTGATGTCGTCAAACGAAAGTGTCATCGATCTACCCCTATCGGGTTACCCCGGCCGCGTAATTCCCTGGCCGGCTGCTTGCTGCGCATACTGGCCCACAGACAGCCACCGGGCAATCTTTCAGCGCCCGCCGCTTATCACAAGGAATTCCCATGAAAGTCGAACTCGCGCAATTGGCAGGCCGAGACAATGCCACGGCCTACAACCTCGAACGCGCACTGGCAGCGATTGCCGCGTGTGCGGCCGACACGCAATTGATCGTGTTCCCGGAGACCCACCTGATGGGCTTCCCGACAGCCGAAACCGTGGCGCAAACCGCCGAACCGCTCGACGGCCCGACCGTCAGCGCGGTGCTGGCCGCCGCGCGTGAACACAACATCGCCGTGGTGATCGGCATGGCCGAGAACGACAACGGTCGCTTCTACAACACCACGTTGCTGATCACTCCTGAAGGCATTGCCCTGAAATACCGCAAGACTCATCTGTGGGCGTCGGATCGCGGCGTGTTCGAGGCCGGCGACCGTTACGCCACCTGCGAGTGGAACGGTGTGCGCGTTGGCCTGCTGATCTGCTACGACATCGAGTTTCCGGAGTCGGCCCGTGCCTTGGCGCAACTGGGTGCCGAGTTGCTGATCGTGACTAACGGCAACATGGACCCGTACGCGCCGACTCACCGCACCGCGATCATGGCCCGTGCCCAGGAGAATCAGGCCTTTGCGTTGATGGTCAACCGCGTGGAAGCGGGGGATGACGGTTTGGTTTTCGCGGGTGGCAGTGCGTTGGTCGATCCGCTGGGGACGTTGCTGTTCGAAGCCGGACGGGAAGAAGGGCAGTTCAGTGTTGAACTGGATTTCGCGCGGTTGGAGATTGCGCGCAGGGATTACCGCTATCTGGATGATCAGCGCTTGAAGTTGCCGGGGGAGGTGCTGGAGCACGGTGATGGTGTTCGCGAATTGTTGATTCCACGTCGTTGACCGCTGCCCTCACCCTAGCCCTCCCGAAACGTCGGACCGCCCATAGGGAGAGGGGACTGATCGAGTTGATTGTTCGAGTTACGCCGACCTGAAGCAACGGGTCGAACTCAGGTTTTACCTGATCGTTCCCACGCTCTGCGTGGGAATGCAGCCCGGGACGCTCCGCGTCCCAAGAGCGGACGCAGAGCGTCCATTGAGGCATTCCCACGCAGAGCGTGGGAACGATCAGCCACACCCGAAAACATTCGCCGAATCCGGCTCTGCCATAAATCCAATAACATTCGGAGTAAGTCGCCCATGGCTCGTTTGCAACGCACCCTTTCATTAGGGGCGGTGGTGCTGTTCGGCATCGCCTACATGACGCCGATCATTGTCCTCGGCACCTTCGGCATCCTCGCCCAGTCCACCGCCGGCATGGTCCCCGCCGCGTATCTGGCGGCGCTGGTGGCGATGTTCTTCACCGCCATGAGTTACGGGCGCATGGCCGCTGCATTCCCCGTCGCCGGTTCCGCCTATAGCTACGTGCGCAAGGCAATCAGCCCGAAACTCGGCTTCATCGCCGGTTGGGCGGTGTTGCTCGATTACCTGTTTCTGCCGATGGCGATCTGGCTGATCGGCGCGGCTTATCTGGCCTCGGCATTCCCATCGATCCCGCAATGGATCTGGGTGCTGGCCTTTATCGGCATCACCAGCGCGATCAACATCATCGGCCTGAAACTGGCCAACGGCATCAACGCCTTGCTGATGCTGGTGCAGTTCCTCGTGCTGATCGCTTTCGTCGCGCTGTGCGTGCACTACATCGGTGGCGATGCGAGCACGCCGCTGTGGTCGATCAAGCCGTTCTTCAACGGCGACATGCAGATGCCGCTGATCATGAGCGGCGCGGCCATCGCCTGCTACTCGTTCCTCGGCTTCGATGCGGTCAGCACGCTGACCGAAGAAACCCGCGATCCACGCCGCACCATCCCGCGCGCTGCTCTGCCCGTTGATCGGGCTGGTGGCGGACTTGTGGCTGATGGTCAGCCTCGATCACCTGGCGGTGTACCTGGGCTTGAGCTGGCTGGCGATCGGCGTGGTTTACCTGGCAGTACTCACCGGTGGTTTCCGTCGCCAGCCACCGGAAATGGACTTTCAGCAAGCGACCTGAGGCGTCTTCAGGCAGCGGGCCGGTTCTGGCGCATCGGCAACTCGATGCGAAAGGTCGTGCCCACCCCGGGTTCGCTGCGTACCGAAATGTCGCCACCGTGCTTTTTCACAATGCCGTAGGACAGGGACAGGCCCAGCCCGGTGCCCTGGCCGACGGGTTTGGTGGTGAAGAACGGATCGAAGATTTTCTGCAGGATGTCCGGCGCAATCCCCGCGCCGGTGTCCGCGACTTCCACCCACGCCGTGTCTTGTTGTTGCCCGGTGCGCAAGGTGATGGTGCCGCGTTCGGGGCCCATGGCCTGCGCCGCATTGACCACCAGATTCATGATCACCTGATTGATTTGCGACGGCAGGCATTCGATGTCCGGCAGGGGCTGGTACTCCCTGATCAGGTCGGCCTTGTACTTGAGTTCACTGGCGACAATGTTCAGGGTCGACTCGATGCCTTGTTGCAGATTGGCCCACTGCCATTGCTGCTGGTTATCGACCCGGGAGAAATCCTTCAGGTCCTTGACGATCTGCCCGACCCGGCCAATGCCTTCCTTGGATTCGCGGATCAGCACCGGAATGTCTTCGAGGAGAAAATCCAGATCGGCGTCTTTGCGCAATTGCTCAAGCCGCGCCACGGATTCGCTGTCTGGTGTTGGCCCAAGCGTCTGCCAGGTATCGAGTACGCTGAGCAATTGTTTGAAGTAGCCGTCGAGGGTGCCGAGGTTGGAGGAGATGAAGCCGATCGGGTTGTTGATTTCATGGGCCACGCCCGCCGCCATTTGCCCCAGTGAGGCGAGTTTTTCCGACTGTACCAGCTGACTTTCCAGTTGCTTGCGCTCATCGATTTCCCGCTGCAGGTCTTCGCTGGCCTGCTTGAACTGGGCGGTGCGTTGATCGACCAGATGTTCCAGGTGATGCATTTGCAATGATGCGCGTTCGGTCATCTGCCACTTGGTCAGCAGGGTGTTGGCCATCTGCTGCACTTCGATGTTGTCGAAGGGCTTCTTCAGAATCAGCAAGCGGTCATGCGCCTGCAGACGCTCCAGCAGTTCATCCCAGGAATAATCCGAGTAGGCGGTGCAGACCACCACTTGCAACTGTGGATCCTGCTGCCACAGATGCTCGATGGTTTTCGCGCCGTCCCAGCCGTCGGGCATGCGCATGTCGACAAAGGCCAGCGCATAGGGGCGTTGTTCCGCCAAGGCCTGGTTCAGCTTGCCCAGACCTTCCTCGCCGCCATAGGCCGAGTCCAGCTCGAACGGCGGACGTTCGGCGCGCACCTGAGCGCCAAACAGTGCCGCTTCCATCTCGTCCAGTTCCACGGACTGCGCCGCCGGCGGCGCGAGAATCTTGCGAAAGTCTTCATGGATCGACGGCATGTCGTCGATCAGCAGAATGCGGCGATTCGACAGCTCGCTCATGCGCTCTCCGTGACGCTGATCAGGGGGATCTGCAAGGTGAACAATGCACCCTGGCCCGGGCCGTCGCTGTGCGCGGTGAGGTGGCCGTTCATCTCGATGGCGGCCAGGGCGCAACTGTGCAGACCGAAACCGTGGCCTTCCTTGCGGGTGGTGAAACCGTGGGCAAAGATCCGCGTCATGTTTTCCACGGCGATGCCTTCGCCGTCGTCCCTGACGCTGATTTCAAGGAAGTTGTCATCGACAATTTTGACCGCCAGGGTCATGGTCCGGGGGCGGTTGCTGAGGTCGGACATGGCGTATTTGGCGTTGCTGATGAGGTTGATCAGGATCAGCAGCAAACGGTGTTTGTCGCCCATCACCTGCGGCACGTCAGCGTACTCCCGGACCACCGTGACGTGGTGCCGGGTGAGTGCCCCGGCGTTCATGCGCAACGCGTCTTCGAGCAATTCGTTGATGAACAGCGGTTCGGTCATGCTGTTGGCGCCGGCATAGGATTGCTGGGTGGCGACGATGTCTTTGATGTGGTCGACGCTTTTGTTCATCTGGTTCAACTCGTCGAGCATTTCCTGCTGTTCCTGGGTAATGGCGACCACCAATTGGTTGAGGTAGCCGGGGAGCAATTTGCCCTTGGCGTCTTCGCTGAGGAACACGCCGAGGTCATCCGGGTGTTCGTTGATCAGTTGCATGGCCTTGCCCAGGCCTTGGGCCTTGCTGTTGCGCAGCTTGCGCGTGATCAGGTCGCTGGAGATGTTCACGCTGTTGAGCACGTTGCCGACGTTGTGCAACACATTGGTGGCGATTTCCGCCATGCCGGCCTGACGTGCCGCGTCGAGCAGTTCGCTCTGGGCGTCCCGCAGTTCCCGGGTGCGTTCTTCGACTCTTTGTTCCAGTGCATCGTTGGCCGTTTGCAGGGCGTTATTGACCCGATTGATTTCGGCGAAACTACCGATCAAACGAATGGCCAGCCACACCAGTGACAACACCAGCAAGACCGAAAACAACAGCAGGTAGAAGTGGTATTGCCGGTCGACCCGATCGGCGCTTTGCTGGTCGTGATCGAGCATGGTGGTGATGTTGTCGAGGCGCTCGGCCACGGGGATGTTTTCGATGCTTTCGAGCAACTGATTGACCACTGGCTGCTCGCGCGCAATCAGCGAGATATGGCTGCTCAGGATTCTGATCGGGGTCTGAAACGCGAGCGGCAGGCGTTGTGCATTGACCTTCAGTTTGTTCAGGCCGACCTCGATGTCGGCGGCCCGGTCGTCGGAGGTGACCTGGGCGAATTCGAGGGCGCTGAGCAGCAGGTCGTAGGTGTCGGTGGTGATGTTTTGCAGCTGCAATTTATCGAAGTCCGACAGGCTGGCCAGTTGCTGTTGGATGTCGTCTTCAGCGGTGGGCAAAAAAGCCAGGGAGTTGCGTAACAGTGCGTTGTGCGATTTGAACTGTTCGACCAGACGGGTCTTTTCCTGCATCGCCTGCAGGAAGCTTTCGTGAGCATCGTTCCATTGCGTCGAGTCGTTGCGCCCATGCCCGGACTCGATCGCGTCGAAGCGCGCCCAGAGCCGGTTCATCTCATTCATCGGTGACACCAGTGGATCGTAGTTGTGGGTCAGTGCCACCCTGGCCTTGAGGATCTCGTTCTCCCACTGCGAATTCTGCTGTTTGATCTGCCGGATCAGATCCCGCGATTCGGTGTACGTCATGCTCTGGTCAGAGCTGGATTTGAAGTACAGAAACAGTAGGATCGAGGCCAGCGCCAAGGCCACCAGGGTCAGCAATAACAGGCTGCGTCGCCGCGAAATGTTGATCATGGCTGGACCTCCCGTTGGCCGGTCAGGGTTGTGAGAAACAGCATGATCAGCCGTTTGTCCTCAGCGCTCGGCATCCGCCCCAACTGATACTGGAACATCACATCCACGGCGCGTTCGAGGGTGGGGGCCGAACCGTCGTGAAAGTACGGCGCGGTGATCGCGACATTGCGCAGGCTCGGCACCTTGAACACCGCCCGGTCTGCTTCGTCGGCGGTGACGTTGAAGCGGCCCTGGTCGGCCACGGTCGGGTTGCCGCGATCGGCAATGTAATCGCCGAACACGCCGAATTTCTGGAACATGTTGCCGCCGATGTTCACTCCCTGATGGCAGGCAATGCAGCCGTACTCCTTGAAGCGCTGGTAACCGTACTTTTCCTCCAGAGTGAGGATGTCGGTGTTGCCGAGCAGGTATTGATCGAAGCGTGAGTTGGGCGTCAGCAAGGTGCGTTCAAAACTGGCCAGCGCCTGCTGGACGTTGGCCTGGGTCACGCCGTCCGGGTAGGTGGCGGCGAAATCACGACGATAGTCGGGGTCGTTGCCGATGCGTTCGATCACGGTGCGCCAGTCGCTGCCCATTTCATGGGGGCTGGTGATGACGACGTTGCTCTGTTCCTCCAGCGTTTCGACGCGGCCATCCCAGAACTGACGGAAATTGAGGGCCGCGTTGAACACGGTCGGTGTGTTGACGGCCACCGGTTTGCCGTCGAAGCCCAGCGACAAGGCGCGGCTGTCGGCACCGTTCTTGTCGAGTTGATGGCAGCTGGCGCAGGACAGCGTGTTGTTGATCGACAAACGTGGTTCGTGGAATAGCCGTCGACCGAGTTCCACGCGCCGGGGATCCTGCTGCGGCACCGCGGGCAGCGGTTTGAGCGGCTCGTCCAGCGGCTCGGCACTGGCGCCGATACAGACTCCGCACAGCAGCAACGCGATGCCGTAATGGAAAAGGCTCATCGGCAATTGTCTCCCTGACTCCAGGCCGGTTTCACAGTGATCATTCAATCGTCCAGGGCGCGGGTTGCGTACCGGCCAGCAACCGCGCAAATGCGTCTGCGGGCAGGGCTTCGCTGAAAAAGTAACCCTGGCCTTCTTCGCAGTGATGGGCCTTGAGAAAGGCCAGTTGTTCAGCGGTTTCGATGCCTTCGGCGACGACGTCCAGTTCCAGACTCTTGCCCAGATTGATGATGGCGCTCACCAGCGCGGCATCGTTGCGGTCGTTGCACAGGTTGCGAATGAACGATTGGTCGATCTTCAGCACATCGATGGGAAATCGCCGCAAGTAGCTCAGGCTGGAATAGCCGGTGCCGAAGTCATCAATGGCCAGACGCGTGCCCAGCGTTTTCAGGCGCTTGAGCGCCGTCATCGTCGCCTCGACGTTTTGCATCAGCACGCCTTCGGTGATTTCCAGCTCCAGCCATTCGGGGGCCAGACCTGTCTGTTCAAGTACGCGCTCGATGCCGGCAACGAAGTCACGCTGGCGAAAATCGATGGGTGACGTGTTGACCGACATGCGGATCGGCGGCAGTCCGGCCAGTTGCCAGGCACGGGTCTGACGACAAGCTTCAGCCAGCACCCATTTGCTCAACGGCACGATCAGGCCGCTGTCCTCGGCCACCGGGATGAAGTCCGACGGATAGACCCAGCCATGCCCGGGTTTCTGCCAGCGCAGCAGTGCTTCGGCACCCACCACTTTGGCATTGCGCAGGTCGATTTTCGGCTGATAGTGCAGGACGAACTCATGCGCCTGCAGGGCGCGGCGAATGCCCGACTCGATGCTGTGCTGTTCTCGGGCGTGCTGGTTCATGGCCTCGATAAAAAAGCCGATGTTGTCAGGCCCCTGTTCCTTGACGTTGCGCATCGCGGTCTCGGCTTTCTTGATCAGCTCGGTGGCTTCGAGGCCGTCTTCGGGGTAGACGCTGATGCCGAGGCTGGCGGTGACGCTGACGTCGTGGCCGGCAATCGTCTGCGGCAGGCGAATGGCGGCGAGGAGTTTTTCCGCGATGCCGTGGGTTTGCTGAGGGTGGTTGATGTCGCCGAGGATCACCACGAACTCATCGGAACCGTAGCGAAACACCGAGTCCGAATCACGCACGCAGGACAACAGTTGCCGGGCGACCCGTTTGAGCATCTCGTCACCCGCCGGATGGCCCAGCGCATTGTTGATGCGCTTGAAGCGATCCAGACCGAGAAACATCACCACCAATTGTTTGTCATGCCGTCGGCACACGGCCATGGCCTGACTCAGGCGATCACCGAGCAAGGTGCTGTTGGGCAGCTCCGTGAGGCTGTCGTATTGCAGCAGGTGCGAGACCTTGAGCAGTTCGTGCACCCGCGCCTCGATGGTCCGCTCAAGGCTGAGCATCTTCAGCGCCGCGTCCTGCGCCAGTTGCCATTTCCAGGTCAGGGCATTGGCCATCTGACGGATTTCCAGACTGTCGAACGGCTTTTTCAGGATCAGCAACTGATCGCCGAACTCCAGCCGTTCGGCCATCGCTTCCCAGCTGTAGTCGCTGTAGGCCGTGCACAAGGCGATTTGCAGGTTCGGGTCGACACGCCACAGTTGCTCGATGGTTTCCAGGCCATCCCAGCCGGGCGGCATGCGCATGTCGATAAAGGCGAGGGCGTAGGGATTGCCACTGGCCAGTGCGCGATTGACCAGTGCCAGCGCTTCCTGGCCTTGATAGGCGGAGTCGAGCTGGAAGCTCAGGTGCGGCGTCTGCTGGCTGCCGAACAGCGTCTGCTCCAGTTGCTGCAAATCGACGGCGTCCGCCACCTGCGGGGCGAGGATCTTGCGAAAGTCATCGTGGATCGCCGGCGTGTCATCGATGATCAGGATGCGCCGGTTGGTCTGTGGAAAAGGCGTTTTCATGCCTCGTCCTCCTTTGGCGCCAGACGGCAACTGTCCTTGAGCAAATGCCCGGCTTGTTCGGCGCTGACCGCTGCGCTGAAATACATGCCCCGGGCGCTGGGCAGCGGGGGCGCGGAGGGCGGCGTGCACGGTTGATCCGACGACGGCTGGCCTTCAGCAATGATGTCGATGTCCAGATCCCGGGCGAAGTTGACCATCGCGCGCAGGGCGTTGGCACTGGCAACATCGTGGGCGGCACTGTCGACGAAACTCTGCGCCAGTTTGAGGTGATTGACCCGGTAGGTTTTCAGGTAGTCGAACGAGGAATATTCGGTGCCGAAATCATCGATGGCGATGCTCACGCCCAGTTCACGCAGGCGCGGCAACGCGTCGTTGTGCGTCCACTTGGTCTGGGCCAGTGTGGCCTCGGTGACATCGAAACGCAGGTCCCAAGGGGCGAGTTCCCAACGGGCGGTGGTGCGCAGCACGTTGTAGATCAGCTCGGGGCCGCTCTTGAGTTGGGCCAGCGAAAGTTTGATCGCCATTACGGGCGGCGCGACACCTTCGTTACGCCACAGATGCATCTGGTGGCAGGCGTGATCCAGCACCCAGCGCCCGAGCGGAATGATTGCGCCGGTTTTCTCTGCAATCGGCACGAAGTCGCAGGCCTGCAGCAGGCCGCGACGAGGATGCTGCCAGAGGACTTGTGCCTCCATGCCGAGAATCCTGCCGCTGTGCAGATCGACCTCCGGCGCATAGCGCAGCATCAGCTCATTGCCCTCAAGGGCGGTCATCAACTCGCTGACGAGGGTCATGCGTTCGGCCACTTCCCGAGAGATTTCCTCGGAGTGGAAGTGGTACTGGTTGCGGCCCATTTCCTTGGCGCGGTACAGCGCCATGTCGGCTTGCCCGAGCAGCGCGTCGGCATCGAGGCTGAGGTCGCTGTAACTGCTGATGCCGATGCTCACCGAAATATGCAGCGCATTACCGGCCAGGTGGTAGGGCGCCAGCAGCGTGTCGCGAATCTTGGCGGCCATCGCGGCCGATTGGGTCGGGTCGCTGACGTCCAGTTGCAGGATCGCGAATTCGTCACCGCCCAGGCGCGCCACTACGTCACTTTCGCGGACATCGGACTTGATGCGCCGGGCGACTTCCTGCAACAGCAGATCGCCCACCGGGTGGCCGAAGGTGTCATTGATCCGCTTGAAATGGTCGAGGTCCAGGTAGAACACCGCGAACGGCATGGCGCCTCGTCGTGCGGCGGCGAACGCTTGATGCAGGCGCTCGATCAGCGTGGCGCGATTGGCCAGCCCCGTGAGGCCATCGGAGCGGGCGAGCAAGGCCAGCTTGTCCTCGGCCAGGCGGCGCTCGGTGATGTCGAGGATGATGCCTTCGACTTCCAGCAGACGGCCGTCATCATCGCGCACCGGGATGTAGCGGTTCTCCACCCAGCGCCAGGTGCCCTGGCCGGTGCGCATGCGGAACTCGATGGACGCGCCCGACGCATGCCGATCCAGCACCCGGGCCATGGCCGCATCGACGTTCGCCTGATCGTCCGGATGAATCAGCGCCTGCGCCCAGTCGGGCGAACCCACCAGGTCGGCGGCGACATGGCCGTAACGGGTGATGTTGTGGGAGATGTACATCAGCGCAAACGAGGGTTCGCCGCGCAAACGGTAAAGAATGGTCGGGCTGTTCTGCACGATCACATTGGCGTCGGACAGCTCCCGGGTGCGTTCCTGCACCGCAGCTTCCAGCAGGCTCATCTTCAGTTCGGCGTCTTCGGTCATCTGCCATTTGACCGTAAGGGCGCTGGCCATCTGGCGGATCTCGATGGCGTCGAAGGGCTTTTTCAGGATCAGCAAGCGGTCGTTCAGCACCAGACGCCGGTCAATGTCTTCCCAGGAATAATCGGAATAGGCCGTGCACAGCGCAACTTGCAGCTTGGGGTCGACCTGCCACAGCCGTTCAATGGTCTCCAGGCCATCCCAGCCCGGTGGCATGCGCATGTCGATGAAGGCCATGGCGTAGGGGCGGTTTTCTGCCAGCGCGGCCTCGAGTTTTTCCAGGGCTTCGCGGCCCTGAAACGCCGAATCCAGTTCGAAATGTTGGGTTTGCGGTGCGGACGGCGTGCCGAACAGCAGGCTCTCGGTTTCGCCCAAGCCATCGTCACCGGGGATGATCGGGCTGAGAATCTTGGCGAAATCGCCATGGATCGCCGGGCTGTCGTCAACGATCAGCACGCGGCGATTGATGTGCACGGTTGGCGCTGTCATGCCGCGCCACCCGTGGGGAGGCATGCTGTGGTGATCCGGGGCATCCTTTTCCCTCGCCATTTGCCTGTTTGTATCAGCCGATGGAGTCTTGCGCTGTCTTCAGCATAGTCGGCTCCCCGGCACTGCGCTTTCGGCCCCGGACAAAGATCGGCGTGAATGCCGGCCAAAATCATCTAGCCTTGGACTCAGGCGCGGACCGGCGCAGTGTTGGCTCGGTGCGTCGTAATTTCCCTGTTTGCTTGAGGCCATGCCATGGAAGAGCCATCCGCGCCGCTGCCGGCGCATCGACCCACAGTGCTGCTGGTCGATGACGAGGAGTCGATCCTCAACAGCCTGCGCCGCCTGTTACGCGGCCAACCCTACGATCTGCTGTTGGCCACCAGCGGCGCCCAGGCGCTGGAGATCCTCGCGCAGCAGCCAGTCAACCTGGTGATGAGCGATGCGCGGATGCCGGGCATGGACGGTGCGTCGTTACTGGCGCATGTCCGTGAACGTTTTCCGGCGACGGCGCGGATCATGCTCACCGGCTATGCCGACCCGGCGGCGATCATCAAAGCCATCAATGACGGGCAGATTCACCGGTACATCAGCAAACCGTGGAATGACGAAGAGCTGTTGCTGATTCTGCGCCAGTCCCTCGAACACCAGCATTCCGAGCAGGAGCGCCAACGGCTGGAGCGCTTGACCCGGGTGCAGAACGATCAGCTCAAACTGCTTAACAGCACTTTGGAAAAGCATGTCGCAGCGCGCACCGCCGAACTGCAGCAGACCGCCGACATGCTTGATCTGGCGTACGAAGAGCTCAAACACAGCTATGTCACCGGCACCGAAGTGTTCTCGCTGCTGGCCAATCTGCGCTTGCCACCTGCCAAACAGACCAACCGGCAGATCATCGAGCTGGTGCGCAGCTACTGCAAACAGCATGGGCTGGACGAGGCCACCAGCCGTGATCTGACCATGGCGGCGGCGCTGTACAACATTGGCAAACTGAGCTGGACCGACGCGATGATGACCACGCCCTCGGATCTGCTGCGCCATACCGAACGCGAGCGCTATCGCAGCTATCCGAAGCAGAGCGAATCGTTGCTCATGACCCTGGACCCGATGAAGGATGCGGCGCGTCTGATCCTGCATCATCAGGAGCGCTGGGACGGCAGCGGCTTTCCCGACCGGCTCAAGGGCGAGGGCATTCCGTTCGGCTCACGCTTGCTGAAACTGGCAGTGGATTTCGTCGAGTTGCAGCGCGGTCTGATCCTCGAGCGGCAGATGAACAGCGATGAAGCGCTGCTGTACCTGCGCCAGTACGCCGGGCGTTTGTACGATCCCGATCTGGTCGAGGATTTCATTCAGGTGTGTGCCGCGTTCCTCAGCGACGTGACGCTGGCGGATCCGTCGGTCAAGGTGCTGTCCACTCGGGATCTGGCGGCGGGGATGATTCTGGCGCGCAACCTCAATGCCGATAACGGCATGCTGCTGCTCAATGCCGGCAAGGTGCTCAGCGCGCTGTTGGTGGAAAAGCTGATTGCGTTTGAAGCCATGGAGGGCGGCAAGTACACGATTTTCGTCAAGGTGCCGGAGGAGGTTGAAGCCACGCTCAAGGCGCAGGGTGAATGATCGGTGAGGTGACGTCATTGGGCCGGGCATGGGATCCTTGCGGTTTTTCCAGGCCGGTGGCTGATCCATGACTTCTGCATCCGTTGTCTCTGCAAACCTCATTCGTATAGCCGCCGCGCTGTTGCTCAATCCCGCAGGCCAGACTCTGTTGGTGCGCAAGCGCGGCACCACGGCGTTCATGCAACCGGGCGGCAAGATCGAGGCGCACGAGTTGCCGGTGCACGCGCTGGCCCGCGAGCTGGAAGAAGAGCTGGGCTTGCAGATCGATCCGGCGCAGGCGGCTTTTCTCGGCCAGTTCTCGGCGCCTGCGGCCAACGAGCCGGGGTGTGTCGTGCAGGCCGAGATCTTTCAACTGACGATCGAGGCCGACGTCACACCGGCGGCGGAAATCGAAGAAGTGATCTGGGTCGATCCGGCCACTGATCCTGCTGTGGTTCTGGCGCCATTGACACGTGACCTGATCCTGCCGTTTTATCGCAAATCGCTGAGCGCAATCGCCTGATCATCCACGCAAAGGACTTTGCCATGATCCCGCTTCAAGACTTGCTGATTTTCGCCGCTGCCGCATTGCTGATGGTGCTGACGCCGGGGCCGAACATGATCTATCTGATTTCGCGTTCGATCTGTCAGGGACGCAAGGCCGGGGTCACGTCGTTGCTCGGTGTGGTCAGTGGATTCTTTGTGCATATGTTCGCCGCGGCTGCGGGATTGACTGCGGTGTTTCTGGCAGTGCCGATGGCCTATGAAGTGCTGAAGTGGGCCGGTGCGCTGTACCTGCTGTGGCTGGCCTGGCAAGCAGTGAAACCCGGTGCGCGCTCACCGTTCGAGGCGCAGCAATTGCCGCCGGACTCGTCGCGAAAGCTGATCACCATGGGCTTTCTCACCAGCGCGCTGAACCCGAAAATCGCCGTGTTCTACCTCTCGGTGTTTCCGCAGTTCATCTCCCCTGAACACGGTTCGGTGTTCACCCAAAGCATCATTCTCGGCCTGACCCAGATCAGCGTCAGTTTCTGCGTCAATTTGCTGATCGCGCTGTTCGCGGCGGGCATCGCTTCGTGGTTTGTGCGTAACCCGACGTGGCTGGCGCTGCAGCGTTATTTCATGGGCTTCGTCCTCGGCGGCCTCGCTGTGCGGCTGATGCTTGAGCAACGCAGGACGGCGTGAACATGTGGATCGAACGGCTGGACGCCAGTCATGCCCTGGCTTACCGCGAACTGATGCTCGAAGCCTATGACCGCCATCCGCAGGCGTTCACCTCCAGCGTTCGCGAACGCGCGGTGATGCCATTGA
Organism: Pseudomonas sp. 29; assembly: GCF_002754355.1. NCBI lineage: Bacteria > Pseudomonadati > Pseudomonadota > Gammaproteobacteria > Pseudomonadales > Pseudomonadaceae > Pseudomonas > Pseudomonas sp. 29. The sequence continues at coordinate 1,553,961 of NZ_PEEY01000001.1, read as the reverse complement.
GCTGGTGGGAAGGGCGCCTGACCAGCAAGCTCGATGTGGTGCTTGGCGCGTTTGAAGCCGGCGCGCTGGCCGGCATCGTCGGCCTGGCCCTCGAACCGCGCGAGAAGGCTCGCCACAAGGCCACGTTGTTCGGCATGTACGTCTCGGCGGATTTTCGTCAGCACGGTCTGGGCCATGAACTGGTACAGGCGGCCATTACCGAAGCGCAAAACCACCCGGCACTGAAACTGCTCCAGCTTACCGTTACCGCCGGCAATGACGCCGCGTTCAATCTCTACCAGCGCTGCGGCTTTATCCAGTTCGGCCTCGAACCGTTGGCGGTGCGGGTGGGCGAAGACTACTTCGACAAGATCCACATGTGGCGTCAACTCTGATATTACGCTGATCCCTGTGGGAGCGAGCCTGCTCGCGAAGGCAATCTGACAGTCACTATTTGTGTGTCTGATACATCGCTTTCGCGAGCAAGCTCCCACAAGTGACTCAGCGGACCGCGCTGACACCGTCCAGGGTCGAGAACGACGTGTCCTTCGCCGTCAGGAGAAAATCCCGCATGTACGGTGCATCGAGCATGTCGGTGCGAATCGCCGCATACAACGTTGCGAACAAACCTTTTTCCCCCAGCCGTTTACCCTTCACGTAACCGCGCGAACTGTATTCGTGCAGCGCCCAGTGCGGCATGCCGCAAACACCACGGCCACTGGCAACCAGTTGCATCATCATCACCGTCAGCTCTGAGGTGCGCACCTGCGCCGGCTCGATGTCGGCCGGCTCCAGGAAGCGTGTGAAGATGTCGAGACGGTCGCGTTCCACCGGGTAGGTGATCAGCGTTTCCGTCAGCAAGTCTTCGGGGACGATGTACGGCTTGCTCGCCAGCGCATGCTGATTGGCCACGGCAAGCATGGCTTCGTAGGTGAACAACGGCACATAAGTGATGCCGGCAATTTCCAGTGGATCGGAAGTCACCACCAGATCCAGATCGCCACGCGCCAGCGCCGGCAGCGGTGCGAAGGCGAAACCCGAAGCGAGGTCCAGTTCGACTTCCGGCCAGGCATCGCGGAACTGGTCGATGGTCGGCATCAGCCACTGAAAGCAGCTGTGGCATTCGATGGCCATGTGCAAACGCCCGGCCGTACCACCGGCGAGACGGCCGATATCCCGCTCGGCGGCGCGCAACAGCGGCAGGGTTGCGTCAGCCAGTTGCAGCAAGCGCAAACCGGCGCTGGTGAACCGGACCGGTTTGGTCTTGCGCACGAACAACGCCATGCCCAGGCGTTCCTCAAGCTCCTTGAACTGGTGGGACAGCGCCGACTGCGTCAGGTGCAAACGGTCGGCGGCATCGACCAGGCTGTCGGCTTCACGCAAGGCGTGCAGGGTTTTCAGGTGACGGATTTCAAGCACCGAAGGCTCCATGAGGAAAACTTGTGATAAGCGCAAAGAGGGTGAGTTTGTCTCATGATGGTAGCGCTGTCGACATCGACGCGTTCTTTTACGGCAGAACCGCCGAGTGATGGCTCGGCAGTTCTTCCTATGACTACAGTGTCTTATGCTCAGAGTCCCTCGAAATGCCGCAGGACAATGGATTGTGCAGTGATTCTGGAATCAAGCAGGGTCGGGTCGTCAGCGTGAGTCAGCTTGCGATGCGCCGGCAGTTTCAGGTGGGCTCTTTCGAATTGGCGCAAGGGTCGGGTCGCCGAACGGTAATGGAAATGCACGTACCAGAGTAATTGCGCGGGCTCCTGTGTGAGGTTCCAGACCTCATATTCCTGCAGGTAGTTGGGGCGCCCCTGATGATCAGCCAGTTTTTGGATCGCAAGGGGTTTGCGGATCTCCACCGCGTTCTGTCCGATGAGGTCATCAAGCATGCCGTCGGTGGGCTTTTGACTGGTCATCGAGCGTTGGGTGCGCAAGGCGCGACCTTCGACGATCAGCTCCGCGGCCTGATCGCGCAATTGCTGGATGATCGGTTGCTCTGCCGACTTGGCAGCGATACCGTCGGCACGGGTGGTGAGTTCACTCGCCTGACTGTCCATCATGTGCTGCAGGTCAACGGGGAGCATGCCGCGATTGGCGTTGCTCTGCACCGTGGTGCGGTAAGTGGCCACGTTCTCCAGACGTTGCTGTGCCTCGCTTATCAGGGTGGCCAGACTCAGCTCGGCGGGGGAGGGAACTGCCAGGTTTTGCGGGTTGGTCAGGCGCACGACGCCATCGGCGCCATGTTCCCAGATTTCTTCATAGCCTCTAATCCCGGTACTTCTGTATTGACGGGCGTTGGTCAGGTTATCCCATTGCTCCACGCCATGGCGCAATTGGTTGTCATCCGTGATGAACACGCGCTGCAGGGGTTGCCCCGCGACCCTCGGCTCGGGTGGCCTGTTGATAGCGGCACGCGCTCGATCCGCCAGGCGATCAACGCCTTCCAGCAAGGGCTCGACTACGCCCAGATGAAAGAATTGCGGATAGCTGGCGGTCCATACCGCCATCTCGCGCCGATACTCGACGCAAGCGTCGATGCTTTCCTGAAGAATGCGATTACGTTGGGCGGTCGTGTTCTGCATGTTCGGCAAGTCGTACTGGCGGTACAGATGCAGATCGATTCTGTTGCGCAGGGGCTCTGCCATCGTCACAAAATAGCGCCACGAGGCATCGTCGGGGCTGCCGGCTTTTCTGACGATTTCCAGGCGTTGGGAGGTTTTCAGGTACAGCAGGATGGGTTCACTGTGACGGCTGTTAATGTTATCGACCAGCGCCGACATTTCCGGCCGGTCTTTAGCCAGCATGCGATCATACCAGTGATGGACCTGGTCCCTGAGTTCGCCCAACTGATCGAGCTGATTGACGATCTCGACACGAAACCTGTGTATGTCTTCAATGTGTTTCAAACGTTCAGCCACAGCATCACCCGGCAGCGCATTGTGTAGCTGCTTCAATCGGTTGATTGCTCGTGTTGTGCCATGAATTTTATGCGACAGGTGGAAGGTGCGTCGCTGGTAACGATCAGTCAACAGCCATGCGGTCTTGCCTCGCATTTGGGCGACAGTCCTGTGTTTTCTGCCTTGGGTCAACGCAGTCAACTCGGTCAACGCCTCATAACGTTGCCTGGCCAGTTGGATATCGCCAATGCATGCGGCTTCGGCCGTTGGCAACATGGTCAGGCGTTGCGCTTCCGTGGCTTCGGCGTAGGCATTGATCACCTGGTCACTTTTCGCTCCCCTGAGTTGCAATTGGCGGCCCAAATTGTTTGCGGTGGCTGCCAGTTGATGGTGGCGGCGGAAGTTTCGATCTACCAGCCAGCGCGGCAGGTGTTGCCGAATCACCGACGGCCAGTAAGGGTCGAGTGTATCGACCAGGCGCCCGCCGACATTGCCACCCCCCACCACGCCACCTTCAAGGGCTGTGCCATAGACGCCAAACCAGGTGTCCCATTGCCCGCTTTCATCCAGTGCGATCGGCTGCTTGTAGGTTTTTCGCGAGTTGCCGGACAGACGCCAGCTGCGCGAATCCCGGCTCAGCTCTACTTGGTAGACGCGGCCCTGACGCTCGATGAAGTCGCCGTCGGCAAGCCGGTAGATCCCGCGGTAGAGGCCGTGGCTGGCCGGTTCTGTGCCACCCAGGGAAATCGGCTTTTCATAGTCGTAATCCTTGAAGCGCGCCAGCACATGTCGGGCGTGGCGCTGCGACTTGACCTGCAGTGTCGCCACATCGCGCACCACCGCGTGCAGCTGACGCGCCCGTGTCAACGCGCGGGTCGTCCGGGAGGGCGTCGAGGCCGCGGCTTCACCCGGGAGCAGATCCATGAAGGCGTCGATCAGCGACAGCAGCATTGACTCGATTTCAACCAGACCGTCAGCCACGTCACCACGCAAGAACGCGGCGGCTGCCTGATTGGCAGCGGTCCAGGCCTGATAGAGGGCCAGCACACTGCCGACGAAGGGCACCATGCCCAAGGCCATTTTGATGTAGTTGAAGGCGCGCGGGCCTTTCAGGGCGTAGCGCTCGAAGAACAGTTCATCGTTGGAGCGCGACGTGCCGCGATGGGCCTCGATCAAGCGTCCCATGTGCGCATCGAGCAGGTGTGCGGCCAGCGAGGTACTGGCCGGCCAGCGCACTCCGACTTCGATGATCGCATCGAAGTTTTTTTCCACGGCCTGACCGATTCGGTTGACATGGGCCCTGACGTTACCTTGCAACGTTCTGTGCGCCAGGTACTCGATCCACTTGTCACTTGCGCACAAGGTGAACAGTCCTTTGCGCGCCGCTTCGAGCGTGTCGTAGCGGCGCAAGAACTGCCCGTCGTGGCTGTCCGGCAGGTACAGCAGAGTGACGCCGCTGATCTGCTCTTCGATGAAGCTGACGCCGGACAGGGTCACCGGGCCTTCGCCGGGGGTGTCCTTGCCGCCGACTTTCAGCGACACCGGCAACAGCACAAGACGCTTGCCGCTGGCTTGCCACGCCTGTGGGGTGTCGGCGTCGATGGCGATGTTCAGCAGCGCCGCTTCATCAGCGCTGAGGTGTTTTTGCAGGCGTGCATTTTCGCTCTGTATTTTCAGCATCAGGCGCCACGGCTCGATCAGGCTTTCCCGGCGATGTTGTTTGACGAATGCCGACTCGCTGGCGGCGCCCTGGAAGGCGTCACGGATCTTCTGCTCATAGGCTTTGGGCAGGTCCAGCTCCGGCAGAACCTTGCGCAGATAGGTCAGGTTGATGCCGTTGAGCAGGCGCGTCCGATCCTTTTTATGCGTCGCGGTGATTTCCAGACGCAAGAAGATCAAGCGTTGTGACAGCGAGTCATTGAGCACCGATTGCACGTTATCGATATTGAGCTGGGCCAGGTCCTCCAGTGACATTTTGCTGCGTGCTTTGCTGGGCACAATGGTCGTGATCTTTCTGACGCCACCCGGCCCCGACTCCGGGACCTGTTCGGTTTTGGTCGAGTCGGGCAGTTCGACTTGTATGGAAAAGTCGCCCTCAAGGGAAAAGTCCCTGCGCAATCGGGCGTGCAGATGGCGGCGGGTGAAGTCATCACGAGGTTCCAGGGCGAGGGTCATGAGGGCGTGGCTTTGACGCATCGCCGCGACGTACGCCTCGATGTTCTGTTTCAGCGCGCTACGCTCGTTTTCCTTGAGTTTGACCAGCCAGCCCGGCAGGTTGCCGGCGAGGGTGCCGCTGCGTTGCTGTTCCTGCAGATGAGTGAAAGCCAGGTGTCTGGCGGCGTGCAGCGGAACCTGAAGATTGGCGAGGCAGCCCTGGCGCAGAACCTCCAGCGCGTCAGCCTGTTCGGGTTTGCCGCGCAGGGGTGTGGCTTTCGCTTCGAAGTCGCTCACCAGCGCGTTGAGGCAATAAAGCAACGGGTCGGTGGTGATCGGACTCAGTTGCAGGGCCAGGTCGTTGTCGTCCTCGAGAATCCTGAACACCTCGCGCGCCAGTGTCCGGCGATCGGCAAAGCGTTGCAGGCCACCGCCATTGCCCGGCCAGTAGAGCATCAGACTGGAAGTGTCCGAGAGTGCCGCCTGGCGTCCGATGACGAGTGCGCCCTTGAGCACTTCGCTTTGCGTTGTCGTGACCCCGTCCTTGGTTTCGCTCAGTGACAAGGTCAGGCTGGCCGCCGTGATATCCGTGTCACGCTCGGCCGCGACGGGGGGGGCCAGCACGGCCTTGAGCAGATCGTGTTCGGCGCTGTCAAGTTGGCCAAGGTTTGCTTGCAGTCTGCCTTCGGCATACAGGCCGTCCCGGTGTGCCTGACGCAGGGCACTGAGGGCGGTGTTGAAGGTATTCGCGTCGAGGGCCGTTTCGCGGTAAAGCAGGGTTGTGGCAGCGGTCGCGCCAGTTTGTTCGGCGGCTTCCAGCGCTTTGAGGGCGTCCTGGCATTCTCGGTATCGAGAGCCGTCGCTGTCATTGGCCTGCAAGCGCTCAAGCGCCTCGCGTTGGCGTTTGAGCGCCGCGTGGCGCACCGCCAGTGGAATCCCGGCGGACAGGCTGCCGAACAGCGGTGTTTCGTCGGTCTCGACATCGCTGGCGGAATTGAGCGGTTTTGGCGGCGCCGCCACGATGATCGCGCTGCTGCGCTGATGATCAATCAGGTCGACATGCACCAGTGAGCGCGCGCCATGCGCCCTGAGCCCGGGATGGCCTTTGTTGGTATTGCTCAAGGCGTCGAGCTGCGCGTGGTGACGGTCGGCGAACAGATCGCTGGCGCCAGTGACCATCGGGTCAAGCGCTGTGCTGTAGTCAACGCGAAGGATTTTCTTGGGCAGTCCGGTGGGGATCTGTACCTCGCTGGTCAGCCACGTCTGCATGTCTGCGCGGGTGGTGAAGGCCTGGATCGATATGGCGTTTCCGGGCAGATAAAGCAAAGGCGCCGCCGTGGCCAAATTGCCGACGCTGACGACCCATGCACCGGGGAGTTTGATTTTGCTGTCGTTGCTCAGCACCAGGGCCAACTTTTCCGTGTGCACAGGTTGACCCTCGATTGTCAGCGCGCCAGCACCTGAATCAATGATCAGTTGCAGCGTTTTGAGTTGTGCCGGGGTAATCGTCTGATGGGCGAGAGCCATGTGCGCAGTGGCTTCGAAATGCTCGCGGTAAAGCTGCGTGGCGCGGCTACGTCGCGACACCGGTGTGCGCGGCGCTCGCGCGTCCCAGAATTCTGCCCAGCGAATCTCGTGGCTTTTGCGTGGGTCGAGGGCTTTGAGTTTTTCCAGGAGCTGCAGGGGCTTCAGGGTGGATAACAGATGGCCCGCGCGGATACCGGTGAGGACACAACGCTGATCCAGATCGGTTTCCAGTGTCGGGTGTTGAACGACAAAGGCACAGGCGTCGGTGAGGCTGACGATGTGCTCCGGCTGGTCAGCGGTGGCCGCAAAGCGCAGGCCGGTCTTTTCGCCGTCCAGTTGCAGTTGTTGGCGCAGCAATTCATTGACGCTGTCGCGCAGTGCCGGGCTGGCGGCAAACAAATCGCGCAAACCCTCGCTGCTGGCGCGCCAGCGTTGGCAAGCCTGCAGCAGCAGGCTGTCATCAATCGTTTTCGGTAGCTGTTCGACGGCCTCGGGCAACGGTGACGGTGACGGTGCGGGGAGCTCATCCAGAATAAGACGCTCGAGCATGGTGGCGTGACTCGCATTGGCGGGGCGGGGAATCCGTCCCTGAGCGGGTCATTCAAGAGAAATCGCGCAAGGCGATGGCGGTATATAGATATTGTTTGCAACCACCGCCCATGACCACTCGGCACTCTTCATCAAACTGTCATCGAAGTGTGGCAGCGCGCTTGAACAAACTTCATCAGACTCGCGCTCTACTGGGGTTCTGCGTTTCGGTGTTTTTCATGGTCAAGGGTTTTGTATCGGTCGCGACTGTTCTGGTCGCGATTTTTTTCGGATCGTCGTCTTGGGCGGCGGCGCGTTGCGACGTCAATGTGCCGACCGAGCACGCTGATCTGCAGCAGGTGAGCCTGGCTTACCAGAGCATTGGTCGCGCGTCGGATCCGGCGTTGTTGCTGGTCATGGGCTTGGGTGGACAGTTGATCCACTGGCCGGACGAAGTAGTGGTTGCGCTGTGTCAGCAGGGTTTTCGGGTGATTCGCTATGACAACCGCGACGTCGGTCTGTCGACCTGGCGGCAGGCGCCGGCTGACGCCAATCTGACCTTCGAAGTGCTGCGCTACAAGCTCGGTCTGCCGGTGGCAGCGCCTTACAGCCTGACCGACATGGCAGACGACGCGCTGGGCTTGATGGACGCGTTGCACGTCGAGCAATTCCACGTGCTGGGCGCGAGCATGGGCGGGATGATTGCCCAGCACATGGCGGCGATGGCACCGCAGCGGGTCGAGAGTCTGACATTGATCATGACCACCTCGGGCGCCGAAGGTCTGCCGGCACCCAGCGCGGCGCTGGTGCAGTTGTTGTCGCGTCGCGGCGCACCGAATCGACAGGTGGCGCTGGAACAGCAGGCTGATCTGCTGGCCGCGCTGGGCAGCCCGGCGGTCACCGATGATCGCCAGGTCTTGCTGCATCAGGCTGCGCTGTCGTATGACCGCGCGTTCAATCCCGAAGGCGTGAAGCGGCAGATCATGGCGATTCTTGCCGAGCCGAGCCGGGTGGCATTGCTCAATCAGTTGCGGGTACCGACGCTGGTGGTGCATGGCACGGCGGATCCGTTGTTGCCGGTGATGCACGGGGTTCATCTGGCGGCGCATATTCGCGGCAGCCAGTTGAAACTGATTCCGGGGTTGGCGCATCGCTTTCAAGAGGCGTTCAAGGAGCCGTTGCTGGCGGCGGTGCTGCCGTATTTGCAGGCGCATCGTGAAGACACTTCGCATTGGGCACAGATTGAGCCGGTGGTGGGCGGGAATCTGCTGTAACCAAAAGTGGGCGGTGTTGGTTATGGCCTCTTCGCGAGCAAGCTCGCTCCCACAGGGGAATGCGATCTAAATGTGGGAGCGAGCTTGCTCGCGAAGGGGGCACCACAAAATCCGGCCGGGGTGTATCGTGCAAATTTTCCCGCACGATTTCCCCCCGCGAGGTGTGTGATGAGTTCTGCCTTGAAAATCGATTTTGTCAGCGATGTCTCCTGCCCCTGGTGTGTCGTCGGTTTGCGTGGCCTGTTACAGGCACTGGAGATCCTGCGCAACGAAGTGCAGGCCGAGATCCGTTTTCAGCCGTTCGAACTCAATCCGAAAATGGGCGCAGACGGGCAGAACATCGCTGAGCACATTCAAGAGAAGTACGGCTCGACCCCGGAGCAATCGCAGAAAAATCGCGAAGCCATTCGTGCCCGTGGCGCTGAACTCGGGTTTGCGTTTCGCACTGACGGCAACAGCCGTATCTACAACACTTTTGATGCGCACCGCTTGCTGCACTGGGCCGGTCTCGAAGGAGTGCAACTGCTGTTGAAAGAGGCGCTGTTCAAGGCGTATTTCAGCGATGGTGGCAATCCGTCGGATCATCGGCAACTGGTGCAGATTGCGGAAAGTGTCGGGCTGAGTCGCCAGCGGGCCGAGGCTGTACTGGCGTCGGACGAATTCGCCGATGAGGTGCGTGAGGAGGAGCAGTTGTGGCTGCAGCGCGGTGTGAGTTCGGTGCCGACGGTGGTGTTCAACGGGCAGTATGCGGTGACGGGCGGGCAACCGGTGGAGACGTTTGTCGGGGCAATCCGGCAGATCATGGCTGAGTCCAAGGGCGGCACTGTCAACTGAAAAGCTAAAAGCCCCTCACCCTAACCCTCTCCCTGAGGGAGAGGGGACTGATTGGGGGATGCTGGAGTGATACGCCGACGTGAACGTGCTGTACCGAATCCATAATCGACTGGATCTTTCAGGTCGATGCAGCTTGCAAGACACCTCGGTCGGCCCCCTCTCCCTGAGGGAGAGGGGACTGATTGGGGGATGCTGGAGTGATACGCCGACGTGAACGTGCTGTACCGAATCCATAATCAACTGGATCTTTCAGGTCAATGTCAGACGCAAGACACCTCGGTCGGCCCCCTCTCCCTCCGGGAGAGGGCTGGGGTGAGGGTGGCTTTTAACCTTAGCTGTGTAGCCGAACCCAAACAGTCACCAAAACAGTGGCAGCCATCAACCAGGCCACCGCCGCCACCGCCAGCGATGCCTCCAGCCGCAGCCGATCCACCATCACATACAACGTCGCCAGATAGATGAAGTACGGAATGATCGACCACATGCCGAACACAATCGTGGTCTTCAAATCCTCAATTGAACGCCCCCTGCCGACGATGTAATGCGCAATCAGCGCAAACGTCGGAAACAGCGGCACCAATCCGGCGATGTAGTAGTTTTTGGTTTTCGAAAGCGCCGCGATGATCAGTACTACCGCGGCGCCCAACAGGGCTTTGAAAAACAGATCCACATCGTTCTCGCTTAATGGCTCAACCCGTACTTTTTCACTTTGTCGAACAGCGTGGTCTTGGCCATGCCCAATTCCAGGCTGGCCTGAGTCAGGTTACCGCCGCTGCGTTGCAGGGCGTCGCTGAGCAGGTTGCGCTCGAACGCTTCCACCGCTTCGGCAAACGCCAGGCCTTGTCCGCCACTGCTGGCGCCGGACTTTTTGAACGCCGGCAGGCCGAGGGCAAAACGTTCGGCGACGTTGCGCAGTTCGCGCACATTGCCTGGCCAATCGTGGCTCATCAGGTTCGACAGGGTCTGGTTGTCCAGTTCTGGCAGCGCGCGGTCGAAACGCAGGGCTGACTGCTGGGTGAAGTGTTCGAACAGTTGCAGGATGTCTTCGCGGCGCTCGCGCAATGGCGGCAGTTCCAGGGTCACGACGTTGAGGCGGTAGTACAGGTCGCTGCGAAACTCGCCAGCCTTGCTCGCTCCGTCGAGGTCGGATTTGGTTGCTGCGATCACCCGGCAATCCACGGCCACGCTCTGGTTCGAGCCGAGACGTTCGAGGGTGCGCTCCTGCAGTACGCGCAGCAGTTTGATCTGCAATGGCAGCGGCATGCTTTCCACTTCGTCGAGGAACAGCGTGCCGCCGTCGGCGTGTTCGATCTTGCCGATACGGCGTTTGCCGGCACCGGTAAAGGCGTTGGCCTCGTGGCCGAAAATCTCGCTTTCGAAAAGGTTTTCCGGCAGACCGCCGCAGTTCAACGCGACGAATTGCTTGCTGTGGCGACGACTGAAATCGTGCAGGCAGCGGGCGACCAGTTCCTTACCGGTGCCGGTCTCGCCTTCGATCAGCACGTTGGCCGAAGTGTCGGCGACGTTGGCAATCAGTTCGCGCAGGTTCTGCATCGCCGGCGAGCGGCCAATGATCCGCCCTTCAAGGGAGTCGCGCTCGGCCAGTTGCCGGCGCAGCGATGAGACTTCGCGGGCGAGGCTGCGTTGCTCCAGTGCCCGCCGTGCGACGTCGACCAGACGCTCCGGCGAGAACGGTTTTTCCATGAAGTCGTAGGCGCCTTTCTGCATCGCGCCGACGGCCATGGAAATGTCGCCGTGGCCGGTGATCAACACCACCGGCAGGCTGCGATCACGTTGCTTGAGGCGGGTCAGCAGTTCTAGGCCATCGATGCCCGGCAGGCGAATGTCGCTGATGACGATGCCGGCAAAGTTGTCGCCGACGCGCTCCAGCGCTTCTTCCGCACTGCCGACGCCGACACAGGGAATGTCTTCGAGGGTCAGCGCCTGTTGGCAGCCGAGCAGCACATGGGGGTCGTCTTCGACGATCAGCACACTAAGGTCGTGGTTCATATTGGCTCGGCAGGAGTAGGGCTTACCAACGGTAAACTGAGGACGAAGGTGGTGCCACCGCTGGCCGGGTGTTCGACACCCAGATGCCCGCCGGTGGCGGCGGCGAGGCTGGCGGAAAGGGTCAGGCCAAGGCCCAGGCCTTGTTCGCCGGGTTTGGTGGTGAAGAACGGTTCGAACAGATGCTTGCGCGCTTCAGCGTCGATGCCGTGACCGTTGTCACGTACACGCAGGCGATATTTGGCGTTGAATTCTTCACCCTCCAGCCACAGCTCGGGCAGGGGTTGCGCCTGCATGGCGTCGAGGGCATTGCCGATCAGGTTGACCAGAATCTGTTCGAGGCGGGTCTGGTCGATCTGCACCTGGACATCGATGAACTGGCGGTGAATGTTGACCGCCGAACTCTCCAGGCGTGCCCCGAGCAATTGCAGCGCGGCCTCCACGGCTTTGCCGAGGCTGGCCTGGCCCTGGTTGTCACCGCGCCGGGCGAACGAACGCAGGCTGGCGGTGATCCGGCCCATGCGGTCGATCAGCTCGTTGATGGTTTTCAGATTGGTGCTGGCGACATCCAGTTGGCCCCGTTCGAGGAAGCGCACGGTGTTGCCCGATAGCGTACGCATCGCCGCCAGCGGCTGGTTCAATTCGTGGGCGATGCTGGTCGACATCTGACCGATGGCAGCGAGCTTGCCGGCCTGCACCAGTTCATCCTGCGCACGGCGCAACGTCTCTTCGGCCTGACGCCGTTCGCGGATCTGGCTCTTCAGGCGCTCGTTGCTGGCGCGCAGATCAGTGGTGCGTTCGGTAATCCGACGCTCCAGTTGATTGTTGGCTTCCTGCAAGGCTTCGCGGGCGGCGAGACGGGTGGCGATGACCTTGCGCCGCTCGTTCCAGGCGATCAACAGGAATGCCACCAGCGCAAACGCGACGGCGACCAGAATTCCTTGGTTGATGGCTTCGCGGCGCAGGTCCTGCAACGGCGTGAGCAGGGTGAAATTCCACGGTGTGTCGCTCAGTGGCCGGGTCTGTGCCAGATAGCTGATGTCGTCATCGTCGGAGCGCACTTCGCTGTTGGCGGGGAAGGTCAGTTTTTCCACGCCTTCGGACAGGGTTTCCCGGGCCAGCGGTTGCAGCTCGTTGAGCGGGAACCAGTAGTACTGCAGGCTGCGGGCGAGTTTTTCTTTGGTTTCGTCGGTGAGCGGGATCACTGACTTGAGGCGTCGGGCCGGATCGCTGGAGAGAATGATGATGCCGTTTTCATCGCTGACAAAGGCTTCGAGGCGTGCGCGTTGCCAGCGTTCTTCCATGGCTTCCAGGCGCACTTTGACCACGGCGACGCCGATGATCTTGCCATGCTCTTCGAGGCCGTGGGCGAGGTAATAGCCGGGCTCGCCGTTGGTGCTGCCGATGCCGTAGAAACGCCCCGGCTCGCCGCGTACGGCTTTCTGGAAATAGGCGCGGAAGGACAGGTCTTCACCGAGATAACTGTCGACATCGCGCCAGTTGCTGGTGGCCATGACACGGCCGGTGGTGTCCATCACGTAGATGGCCCGACTGCGACTGCGCCGGTTCAGGCCTTCAAGGTAATCGTTGACCGTTCGCCGGTGTTCCGGGGTCGGATCGGCCAGCAACTGCGACACACTGGTTTCGAGTTCCAGCAGGCTGGGCAGGTAGGTGTATTTGCTGATTTCGCTTTCGACGGCGCGGGCGTTCAGTTCGAGCTGACGCTGACCGTTTTCACTGAGGCTGCGAATGCCGAAATGCTCACTGGTCCAGAAGCCGGCGTAACCCAACCCGATCATCAGGACGATGACCAGTGGCGGCAGGAACAGATGACGAATCAGACGAGGCTTCACGGCAAGTGATGGCGGCGCGGCGCGATAGAGATTGGGGTCGCATTTCATCACAGTTGCCTTGGGTCAACCACCACACTTGCAGGCTCACCGCTGTCCCTGTGGGAGCGAGCTTGCTCGCGAAGAGGCCGGATCAGTCAACATCAATGTTGAATGTCAGTCCGCTTTCGCGAGCAAGCTCGCTCTCACAGGGATAAGTGTGATGGCGCAAGTACTCGGTTTTAGTGCTGCAGGATTTTCTCGAGGAAGTGCTGCGCGCGTTCGGAGCGGGCGCTGATGTCGCCGAAGAATTCCTCTTTCGGGCAGTCTTCGATGATCTTGCCGGCGTCCATGAAGATCACCCGGTCAGCCACTTTGCGCGCAAAGCCCATTTCGTGGGTCACGCACATCATGGTCATGCCTTCGTGGGCCAGTTGCACCATCACGTCGAGCACTTCGTTGACCATCTCCGGGTCGAGCGCCGAGGTCGGTTCGTCGAACAGCATGACGATCGGGTCCATCGCCAGCGCACGGGCAATCGCCACACGCTGTTGCTGACCACCGGAGAGTTGCCCCGGATGCTTGTGGGCGTGAGCGGACAAGCCGACACGCTCGAGCAATTGCAGACCTTTCTTGGTCGCCTCTTCCTTGCTGCGGCCCAACACCTTGATCTGCGCGATGGTCAGGTTTTCGGTGATGGTCAGGTGCGGGAACAGTTCGAAATGCTGGAACACCATGCCCACGCGCGAGCGCAGTTTCGGCAGGTTGGTCTTCGAGTCGGCAATCGAGGTGCCGTCGACGACGATGTCGCCTTTCTGGAACGGCTCCAGCGCGTTGACGCATTTGATCAGGGTCGATTTGCCGGAACCCGACGGGCCGCAGACCACGATCACTTCGCCTTTTTTGACCTCGGTGCTGCAATCAGTCAGCACCTGGAAGTCCCCATACCACTTGTTGATGTTCTTGATAGAGATCATACGGCGAACCTTTTTTGCAGACGCTTGACCAGCAGCGAGGCGGAAAAGCTGATGATGAAGTAGACGACACCGGCGAAGATCAGGAACTCGTTGGATCGACCGATGATGTCGCCGCTGGAGCGGGCGGAGTTGAGGAAGTCCACCAGGCCCACGGTGTAGACCAGCGAGGTGTCCTGAAACAGGATGATCGACTGTTGCAGCAGCAACGGGGTCATCTTGCGGAACGCCTGGGGCAGGATGATCAGACGCATGGTCTGGCCATAGGTCATGCCCATCGCTTGTGCGGCGGCCATCTGGCCTTTGGGGATCGACTGCACACCGGCGCGGACGATTTCGCAGAAGTACGCGGCTTCGAACATCATGAAGGCCACGACGCAGGAGGTGAACGCCCCGATTGGCGTGTCTTCACCGGTGATCCAGCGCAGTACGAACGGCACCGCCAGGTAGAACCAGGTGATCACCAGCAGCAGCGGGATCGAACGGAAGTAGTTCACATAAGCGCCGGCCACCCGCGACAGCAGTTTGCTCGACGACAGGCGCATCAGTGCGAGGATGGTCCCCAGCACGATGCCGCCGACCACGCCCATGACCATCAACTGCAAGGTCATGACCATGCCGTTCCACAGGCCCGGAATGGCGGGGATGATGCCGCTGAAATCGAAGTCCATTATTTACCCCCCACGGAGATCAGGCCGGGCACTGCGACTTTCTTCTCGACCATGCGCATCAGCAACATCAGGCTCATGTTCAGGGTGAAGTAGATCAGCGTGGCCAGGGTGAAGGCTTCAAACAGGTTGGCCGAGAATTCGGCGGTCTGTTTGGTTTGCGCCAGCAGTTCCATCAGGCCGATCAGGGACGCCACGGAGGAGTTCTTGAAGACGTTGAGGAATTCCGAGGTAAGCGGCGGAATGATGATCCGGTAGGCCTGGGGCAGCAGCACGTTCCAGTAGATCTGCGGCAGCTTGAATCCCATGGCGCGCGCGGCGGATTCCTGGCCGCGTGGCAGCGCCTGAATGCCAGTACGCACTTGCTCGCAGACACGGGCGGCGGTGAACAGGCCCAGGCACACGACAACGCTCAGGTAAGCCGAGGTGGTCGGGTTGAGGTCCTGTTTGTACCAGTCCTGCAGGTTTTGCGGCAGCAGGTCGGGCACCAGGAAGTACCAGATGAACAGTTGCACCAGCAGCGGCACGTTACGGAACAGCTCGACGTAGCAGGTCGCGATGCCCGATACGATGCGGTTTGGCACCGTGCGCATGACCCCCAGAATGGAGCCCAGCAGCAAGGCGATGATCCATGCCACGATGGCGATGGCAATGGTCCAGCCCAGCCCGGAGATGTACCAGTCGAGATAAGTCTCGCTGCCAACGCCGGTGGACTTGAAGAACACGCCCCAGTCCCAGTTGTAATTCATTAGGGTCTCCCCTCGAGATCGATCGATGTACAAGCACCCGCTTGGGGAAGATCCTTTCCCGCCTGACGTTGAACGTCAGGCACACGCGATCGGCTCGGAAACCGCCAGGTCGAGTGTTCCACAGTGAAGCCAGCAGGTAGTAACAAACGCCTGAGGGAGGGTCGCCCCCTCAGGAGACAAGGTTAGTCAGGAATCAGATTTTTACGTCAGGCGCCGGCTTGTCGCTCGGGTTGGCGATCAGATCTTTTACCTTGTCGCTCATCGGGAAGTTCAGGTTCAGGCCTTTTGGCGGGATCGGGCTCTCGAACCACTTGCTGTAGATCTTGTTGATCTCGCCGGACTTGTACAGGCCGACAATGGCGGCATCGACGGCTTTCTTGAAGGCCGGGTCGTCTTTACGAACCATGCACGCGTAGGCTTCGAAGGACTGCGGCGTACCGGTGATGATCCAGTCAGTCGGCTTCTTGGCCTTGGCTTCTTCGCCGGCCAGCAGGGCGTCGTCCATCATGAAGGCTACGGCGCGGCCGCTTTCCAGCATGTTGAAGGATTCGCCGTGGTCTTTGGCGGAGATGATGTTCATGCCCATCTGCTTGTCGGCGTTCATCGCTTTGATGATGCGCTCGGACGTGGTGCCCGCGGTGGTCACGACGTTTTTGCCTTTGAGGTCGGCAAAGTCAGCGTAGGAAGGCTTGCCATCCTTGTCTTTCTTGACCAGCAGACGGGTGCCGATTTCGAAGATGTTGACGGTGAAGTCGACTTGCTGGGCGCGTTCGGCGTTGTTGGTGGTGGAACCGCACTCGATATCCGCGGTGCCGTTCTGGATCAGCGGGATACGGGTTTGCGAGGTTACCAGATTGTATTTGACCTGCAGGTCTGGCTTGTTCAGGTCTTTTTTCAGGGCTTCAACGATGGCCACTTGAATGTCGTGGGAGTAGCCCACTGGTTTGCCGGAAGCATCCGCGATGTAGGAAAACGGAATGGAGCTGTCGCGGTGAGCGAGTGTGATGGTGCCCGAATCGTTGATTTTCTTCAGGGTGCCGGTGAGTTCGGCGGCGAAAACTGGCGTGCTGATCAGAGCGGCCGCAATGGCTGCGCCCAGGATATGGGGAACGATGCGCATCAAATTTTCCTCGAATTGTTTTTTTTATGGAGCCAGTTCGTCGGCCCTTTTGTGCTTCGAATGCCTGACGGCTCCTGAAGTGTTGGCACAACAAGCATTCGTCGAGAGAGTGTAGAGCATGACTCGTGCCAGACCAGGGTGATGTACTTAACTTTATGATTTATAACGTTATTAAAGTTTTGTGATGGTTTGTTTTGGCGTAACTGATCCGGTTTACCGAATCGACCGGGAAGTCGCGTTCGGAAAACCGAATGATCAAAAGCCCCTCACCCTAGCCCTCCCGAAACGTCGGACCGCCCAGAGGGAGAGGGGACTGAACGCGGCGACTGGGCGAGATGCACCGACCTGAGATACCGAGTCGAACTCAGAATTTGAACCTCATGAAGATCGGCTCCCTTCCCCCTCTACCCCCTGGGGGCGGTCCGACGTTTCGGGAGGGCTGGGGTGAGGGGGAAGAGATCTAACTGACCCAATCAAATTTTGCAGAGCCCACAAAACAAAAAAGCCCCTGAATCTCTCAATTCAGGGGCTTTCGTTTAAGCGATGTTCACATCACGCCGCTTCAATCTTGCTACGGTTCTGCTCAACCTTACCCAGATACGCCGCAAGCTTCTCCTGCTCGGCCGGAGTGGTAAACAGCCCCAGCTTGCTACGACGCCACAGAATGTCATACGCCGTGGTTGCCCACTCTTCGCTGCACAGGTAATCGACTTCGCGGGTGTAGAGCCCGCCGCCGATGTGTTCGCCCATGTCCGCAAGGCTTTCCACACCTTCAAGCATGCGCCAGGTCCGGCTGCCGTAGGTGGTGGCCCAGCGGCGGGCGATCTCGGTCGGCACGAAGTCGAACTTGTCGCGGATCTGCGCGCACAAGGCTTGTGGGGTGGTCATGTCCTCACCGCCGGGCAGGGTAGCGGTGGCGGTCCAGCTCGGGCGCATCTGGGTGAAGAACGGCATCAACTGCGCCATCGCCGACTCGGCGAGTTTGCGGTAAGTGGTCAGCTTGCCGCCGAACACCGACAACAGCGGTGCCTCTTCAGTGCTGCCCGACAAGGCCAGGGTGTAATCACGGGTGACGGCCGACGGGTTGTCGGATTCGTCGTTGCACAGTGGGCGTACGCCCGAGTAGCTGTGCTGGATGTCGTCACGGCTGATCTGCTGCTTGAAGTGGGCGTTGACCACTTTCAACAGGTAGTCGGTTTCGGCGTCGGTGATTGCCACTTTCGCCGGATCGCCGGTGTACTCACGATCGGTGGTGCCGATCAGGGTGAAGTGGTTCAAGTACGGAATGGTGAAGACGATGCGCTGATCTTCGTTTTGCAGAATGTGCGCGTGATCGCCTTCATACAACTTCGGCACGATGATGTGGCTGCCCTGGATCAAACGGATGCCGTACGGCGATTCCATCTTCAGGTCGTCACGAATGAACTTGGCAACCCACGG
The DNA here is from genome assembly GCF_002754355.1 of Pseudomonas sp. 29. Classification (NCBI taxonomy): domain Bacteria; kingdom Pseudomonadati; phylum Pseudomonadota; class Gammaproteobacteria; order Pseudomonadales; family Pseudomonadaceae; genus Pseudomonas; species Pseudomonas sp. 29. Next base: position 1,535,987 of record NZ_PEEY01000001.1, on the reverse strand, counting down.
GCCGGCGGCGTTCACCAGCGCTTTGGCGGTGATCGAAAACAGACTGCCGTCGGCGCGTTCCAGATGCAGGTGCCACAGACCTTTGGTGCGACGGGCGCTGACGCACCGGGTCTGGGTGTGCACGTGAGCGCCTTTTTCGCGGGCGGCCATGGCGTTCAAGACAACGAGGCGGGCGTCATCGACCCAGCAGTCGGAGTATTCGAAGCCTTTCTTGATTTCGCTTTTCAGTGCGCTGTCGGCGCCGAACTTCAGGCTTTTCGAACCTGGCAGTTTTTCGCGCTTGCCGAGGTTGTCATACAGGAACAGGCCAGCGCGGATCATCCACGCCGGACGCAGGTGTGGACGGTGCGGCAACACGAAGCGCATCGGTTTGACGATATGCGGCGCCTTGGCCAGCAACACTTCGCGCTCAGCCAGCGCTTCACGCACCAGACGGAATTCGTAATGTTCGAGGTAGCGCAGGCCGCCGTGGATCAGCTTGCTGCTGGCCGACGAGGTGTGGCTGGCCAGATCGTCTTTTTCGCAAAGGAACACCGAAAGCCCGCGACCGGCGGCATCCGCTGCGATCCCCACGCCATTGATCCCGCCGCCAATGACGGCGATGTCGTAGATCTCGGAGATTGGGGGCGTACGCAAGGTAGAGGTGGACATCGGCTGGCCTCGGGTTCTTTTGATTTTCTATATTGGAAATCGAACATGAATGTTCATTTGCGAAAATGGTAGCCCATAAACACCCGCGCAGCCAGTCACGTTCGATTGAAAAAACTCATCGAAGGGCAGTTAAAAGAAAATTTTCGAACATTAAATGCGCGAAGGGGCGCTAGAGGTGTGCTGTTTACTCGATTGCCTTCGCGAGCAGGCTCGCTCCCACAGTTTGAAATGCATTCCAATGTGGGAGCGAGCCGGCTCCGGGCGGCGATCCGACGAAGGCGTCAGTACAGACAATGAAGAGAAGGGTAGTTAAACGACTTCCAGGCGAATCTTGTGCTGACTCAACAACTGCGCCAGCGCCGGCACCGGCTGCTGATCGGTTACAAGGCAATCAATCAGACTGATCGGCCCCAACCGAATCATCGCGTTACGCCCGAACTTGCTGGAGTCCGCCGCCAGAATCACCTGCCGCGCATTGGCAATGATCGCCTGCGACACCCGCACTTCCTGATAATCGAAATCCAGCAAGCTGCCGTCTTCATCAATACCGCTGATCCCGACCAGGGCGAAATCAACTTTGAACTGATTGATGAAATCCACGCTCGCCTGACCGACCACGCCGCCATCACGGCGCACATTGCCGCCGGTCAGCAGCACATCGAAATCATCCTTGGCACTGAGCATCGACGCCACATGCAGGTTGTTGGTGATGATCTTCAGATGATTGTGGTTGAGCAGGGCGCGGGCAATCGATTCGGTGGTGGTGCCGATGTTGATGAACAGCGAGGCGTGATCGGGGATCTGGGCGGCGATGGCTTCACCGATGCGTTGTTTTTCATCGCGCATCTGGTCGGCGCGCATCGCATAGGCAGTGTTTTCGACGCTGGAATCGTAGGCTGCGCCGCCATGGTAGCGACGCAACAGATTGGCTTCCGCGAGCTGATTGATGTCGCGGCGGATGGTTTGCGGGGTAACAACGAACAGCGTGGCCATTTCCTCGATGCTCACATAGCCGCGTTCGCGGACCAGCTCGAGGATTTGCTGCTGACGGGGAGGCAGATTCATGGGGCTTCCTTTGGGCTGCCGTGCAAAATTTGCCCATGATGCCGCAGGAATCCGCTCCCGACCAGTTAGATGCCTATCTGGATCTGAAGGTTGGCTTATTCAGCGTCTTCACGCGCCCAGTCACGGGTGCGGCTGACGGCTTTTTTCCAGCCTTTGTACAGCTTCTCTTTCTCGGTTTCGTCCAGGCTCGGCTCGAACTCACGCTCGATCACCGCTTTACCACGCAGTTCGTCCAGGCTGCCCCAGAAACCGCACGCCAGACCGGCCAGATACGCGGCGCCAAGTGCAGTGGTCTCGCGCATTTGCGGACGCTCGACCTGCGTGCCGAGGATGTCGGCCTGGAACTGCATGAGGAAGTTGTTCGCCACCGCGCCGCCGTCCACGCGCAGGGCTTTGAGGCGTTCGCCGGAGTCTTGCTGCATGGCGTCGAGCACGTCGCGAGTCTGGTAAGCAATCGACTCCAGTGCGGCGCGGATGATGTGATCCACGCGCACGCCGCGAGTCAGGCCGAACAGCGCGCCACGGGCATACGGGTCCCAGTACGGCGCGCCCAGACCGGTGAAGGCCGGCACCAGGTACACGCCGTTGCTGTCCTTCACTTTATTGGCGAAGTATTCGGTGTCGTGGGCGTCGTTGATGATTTTCAATTCATCGCGCAGCCACTGCACGGTCGAACCGCCGTTGAACACCGCGCCTTCCAGCGCATAAGCCACTTCGCCACGCGGGCCGCAAGCGATGGTGGTGAGCATGCCGTGCTGGGATTTCACCGCTTTGTCGCCGGTGTTCATCAGCAGGAAGCAGCCGGTGCCGTAGGTATTTTTCGCTTGACCCGGCTCCACGCACATCTGCCCGAACAATGCGGCTTGCTGGTCACCGGCGATACCGCCGATGGCAATGCCGCTCTTGGTGCGGCCGTAGATTTCCGAAGAAGCCTTCACTTCCGGAAGCATCTCGCGCGGGATGTCGAGGATTTCCAGCATCTTCGAATCCCATTCCAGCGAATGGATATTGAAGAGCATGGTGCGCGAGGCGTTGGTGTAGTCGGTGACGTGCACCTTGCCGCCGGTGAATTTCCAGATCAGCCAGCTATCGACGGTGCCGAACAGCAGTTCGCCGTTGCGCGCTCGTTCGCGGCTGCCTTCGACGTTGTCGAGGATCCACTTCAGTTTGGTGCCGGAGAAGTACGGGTCGGTGACCAGACCGGTGTTGTCGCGGATGTAGTCTTCGTGGCCATCGCGCTTGAGCTGCTGGCAGATCTCGGTGCTGCGGCGGCACTGCCAGACGATGGCGTTGTACACCGGGCGGCCGGTTGTCTTGTCCCAGACCACGGTGGTTTCACGCTGGTTGGTGATGCCGATGGCAGCCACCTGATCGTGATGCAGGCCAGCCTGGGCCAGCGCTTCAACCATCACCGCGCTCTGGGTGGCGAAGATTTCCATCGGGTCGTGTTCAACCCAACCGGCTTGCGGGTAATGCTGGGCGAATTCGCGCTGCGCGGTGCAGACCACGTTCGCGTCGCGGTCGAAAATGATCGCGCGGGAGCTGGTCGTACCCTGATCGAGGGCAATGATGTAGTTCTTATTCTGAATGTCGGTCATGTCGATTGCCTTGGACGAAATAAGGGAGAGTGGGCCGTGGCGCAGGCTCTATAGGGCAGGAGCCGGCGCCGACTGTTTCAAGAAGTTCTTGGTTTGCCGTCAATGGCCGGTTCTGCATCCTTTGTAGCAGGTGTGGCGCCGGTCAGGTGACGGGCGATGAGCCCGCGATACCCGGCAGCGCCGAGGCAGGCACCGACAATCGGTGCAAAAATCGGAATCAGGAAATACGGAATATCACGGCCGCCAGTGAAGGAAATTTCACCCCAGCCGGCGAAGAAAGTCATCAGTTTCGGACCGAAGTCACGCGCCGGGTTCATGGCGAAACCGGTCAACGGCCCCATCGAACTGCCGATAACGGCAATCAGCAAGCCGATCAGCAGCGGCGCCAGCGGGCCTTTCGGCAGGCCGTTGTTGTCATCGGTCAGGGACATGATCACGCCCATCAGGATCGCCGTGATGATCATCTCGACCAGGAATGCCTGGGCGGTGGACAGCACCGGGTTCGGGAAGGTCGAGAACACCGAGGCCAACTCAAGGCTGGCGGCTGAGCCACGGACCATTTGGTGAGTTTGTTCGTAATCGAAGAAGAGATTGCTGTACAGCGTGTAAACCAGCAGCGCGCCGCAGAAGGCGCCGGCGATCTGGGCAAGAATATAGAACGGCAGTTTGCGCTTTTCGAAGTCGGCGAAGATCGCCAGGGCAATGCTCACGGCCGGGTTCAGGTGCGCGCCGGAAACTCCGGCGGTGAGGTAGATCGCCATGCTCACGCCGACGCCCCAGATGATGCTGATTTCCCACAGGCCGAAGCTGGCACCCGCGACTTTGAGCGCGGCGACACAGCCGGTGCCGAAAAAGATCAGAAGAGCAGTACCCAGAAACTCGGCCATGCATTGGCTCGAGAGCGATGGTTGCTGTAAAGCAGTTGTCATTGAAAACCTCGTTTTTGTTGTTGTCTGGCGCGTTTGCCAACAGGGCAAGGCGCGATTTTCCCCGAGTAGGAATCCCCATTCCGTTCCCGGTTTACTGCTGGTGTCGCTGTGACGACAATTCTTACATTATTCAGATTCGAAAAAATATAGACAAGAAACAAACCTGTCAAAGGTCGAAAGTGAACCGTCGGTCACAATAAAACTATTCGCTGGGTGAATGATCCTTTGTGGCCCAGGTGCGACAACGTGCGCTGAATGTCTGCGAGCCGCGGGAATCGTGGCTCGGGATAGAGCCTTTTGGAGGCTGATCACCTAGAATCCGGCGGAGGTTTTATTTGCCATTGCCGAGCCTGGAGCTGCCATGACCCCTGCGTTGGACTTGTTGAAAAAAGTTCGTGCCGAACATCGCGTGCACAGTTACGAACATGACCCGAAGGCCGCGTCCTATGGCCTTGAGGCCGCAGAGAAGCTGGCACTTGAACCGGCACAGGTGTTTAAAACCCTGCTCGCGGCCAGTGAAAAAGGCGAGTTGCTGGTGGCGGTGGTGCCGGTCGTCGGAAGCCTCGACCTCAAAGGTCTTGCCCATGCCGCTGGCGTAAAAAAAGTCGAGATGGCTGACCCGGCAGCCGCTCAGCGCTCCACCGGGTATCTGTTGGGCGGCATCAGCCCGTTGGGACAGAAGAAGCGCCTGCGTACCTTTATCGACAACTCGGCTCAGGGTTTTGCGACTATTTATGTCAGCGCCGGCCGGCGTGGCCTAGAAGTGGAACTGGCGCCCGCAGTGCTCGCCGAACACACCCAGGCCAAATTTGCCGACATCGGCCGTCCTTAGTCATTAATGCTGTATGTAAAAAAATGATGGGTTCTGTCACTGGCGCTGATCACGGCGTGGCTGCATCCTCTGCCGACTGACTCAGGGAGAAAGTTATGCAGCTCGAGTTTCATCAGGTCGACGCGTTCAGTGATCGGCCGTTCAGTGGTAATCCGGCGATGGTTTATCGGCTGGAGACGTGGCTCGCGGATGAGCTGATGCAGAAGATCGCCGCCGAACACAATCTGGCGGAAACCGCATTTCTGGTGCGCGAAGGTCAGGCCTGGCATATCCGCTGGTTTACCCCGACCACTGAAGTGCCGTTGTGCGGGCACGCCACGTTGGCGAGTGCTTATGTGCTGTTCGAGATCTACAAGGAAAGCGCCGAGCGTATCGACTTTACCTGTAAATCCGGTCCGCTGAGCGTCACGCGGGAAGGTGAACGGTTGTGGCTGGATTTCCCGTCGATCATGCCGTCTGAGATTGGTGTGACTGTCGACGTTGAGCGGGCGCTGGGTGTCGAAGCGGTTGATATGCTCGGCTCCAACGAACTGTTTGTGGTGCTGGAGTCGGAGCAGGCGGTGCTCGATTGCAAACCGGACATGGTCGCGCTGGCCAAATTGCCGTGGCTGGGCGCGATCGTCACCGCGCGCGGCAATCAGCACGACTTCGTCTCGCGCTATTTTGCGCCGGCGATTGGCATCAATGAGGATCCGGTGACCGGGTCGACGCATTGCAGCCTGATCCCGTATTGGTCCAAGCGTCTGGGCAAGTCGAGCCTGACCGCCTGCCAGCGCTCGGCGCGGGGTGGGGAGCTGTTCTGTCGGCTGGAAGGAGAGCGGGTGAAAATCGGCGGTAATGCGACGCTGGTTGCGAGCGGTACCCTGATCTTGGGTTGATGCAAAATCCTGTAGGAGTGAGCCTGCTCGCGATAGCGGTGTGTCAGTCAATATATTTGTTGATTGACACACCGCTATCGCGAGCAGGCTCACTCCTACAAGGAGAATCGTGTTGGATCAGAGCGCAGCGCTGTAGCGGCGAACACCGTTTTCCAATGCCGGGATCTGTGCGGCGGTGCTGCCGGAAGCCTGGAACAAGACCAGATGCTCAGCGGCAACCCGAATCCCCACCTCCGCACCCACCTGATGATCCGCATGGCTGGGGAAAATCGATTCGAGCTGTGCGCCCGTCGGCAATTGCAGGCGATACAGCGTCGAAGCGCCAAGGAACGTCTTGCCGACAATCCGCGCTTTCAACCCACTGTCCGGTGCATAAACAATGTCATCCGGGCGCAGCAACACATCCACCGCGCCGCCAATCGGCCACGTATAGGCTCGATTGCCACGCAGTTCACCTAGTTCGGTCTGCACCGATTCCGGGCTGCCGAGCTGACCACGAATGAAGTAACCCTGACCGATGAAGCTGGCCACATAAGGCGTTGCCGGTTCGTGATACAGGTTGTACGGCGTGTCCCACTGCTCCAGTCGACCTTCCTTGAACACGCCAACGTGATCGCTGACGGCGAAGGCTTCTTCCTGATCGTGGGTCACCAGAATTGCGCTGGTGCCACGCGCCTTGAGGATGTCGCGTACTTCATGGCTGAGCTTGCGCCGCAGTTCGCCATCGAGGTTGGAAAACGGCTCATCAAGCAGCAGCAATTGCGGCTCTGGCGCCAACGCACGGGCGAGTGCGACGCGCTGTTGCTGGCCGCCGGACAACTCGTGCGGGAAGCGCTTGCCGAGGTTTTTCAGGTTGACCAGTTCGAGCAGCTCTTCGGTGACGCGTTCCTTGTTCGGGTGCTTGCGAATGCCAAAGGCAATGTTGTCGGCGACGCTCAGGTGCGGGAACAGTGCGTAGTCCTGGAACACCATGCCGATCCGGCGTTTTTCCGGGGCGAGGGTGAAGCCGGCGCTGGAAATGGTTTCGCCACCGAGGGTGATTTCCCCTTCGTGCACTGGCTCGAATCCGGCAATGGCACGCAGGGTGGTGGTCTTGCCGCAGCCGGACGAGCCGAGCAGGCAGCCGATGTCACCGGCGTTGAGGTGCAGATTGAGGTTCTGCACCACACGTTGATCTTGATAGCCGCAAGCGAGGTTGCGCAGGTTCAGCAGTAATTCATGACTCATGCGTGGTGATATGCCGGTTCAACGAGGAACTCGAGCAGGGCCTTCTGTGCGTGGAGACGGTTTTCTGCCTGATCCCAGGCGACGGAGCGCGGGTCATCAAGCAGGTCGAGGCTGATTTCTTCGCCACGGTGCGCCGGCAGGCAATGCATGAACAGCACGTCCTCGGCAGCGAGGTCGAGCAGGGCGCGGTTGACCTGAAACGGCGCGAACAGCTTGAGGCGCTTGGCAGTTTCCTCTTCCTGACCCATCGAAGTCCAGACGTCGGTGCTCACCAGATGCGCGCCGCGCACGGCGTCTTGCGGGTCGCGGACGATGGTCACGCGATCGCCGGCTCTGGCGACGAACTCAGGATTTGGCTCGTAGCCTTCCGGGCAGGCAACGCGCAACTGGAAGTCGAACTGGATCGCCGCTTCTATATAGCTGTTGCACATGTTGTTGCCGTCGCCGATCCAGGCGACCGTTTTGCCCTGGATCGAGCCACGGTGTTCAAGGAACGTCTGCATGTCGGCCAGCAACTGGCACGGGTGCAGGTCATCGGACAGACCGTTGATCACTGGCACGCGCGAGTTGGCGGCAAATTCGGTCAGGGTGCTGTGGGCAAAGGTACGGATCATCACCGCATCGAGCATGCTCGACATGACGATGGCGCAGTCGCCGATCGGCTCGCCACGGCCCAGTTGGGTATCGCGCGGCGACAGGAAGATTGCCTGGCCGCCGAGCTGGATCATGCCGGCCTCGAACGAGATCCGGGTGCGGGTCGAGGATTTTTCGAAGATCATCCCCAGCACGCGGTTTTTCAGAGGCTCGAACAGTACGCCGCGGTTACGCAGGTCCTTGAGCTCAACGCCTCGACGGATCACGCTGACCAGCTCTTCGGGCGTGCAATCCATCAGGGAGAGAAAGTGCCTTGCGCTCATCATTGACTACCTTTTGCTACAAACCGCAGATGCTCAAAGCCTTGTTTAACGGAACAACGGGCGAGACCTGCGGCGTAAGCCGCACGGGGCGACGAAATAGGGGAAGGCGCGATATTGACACTAAATGTCGCGTTTTTCCAATAGGCTACGGTTTTTGCGGGATTCGGAGGGCGCACTGAATGTTGCAGTCGCGCATTTGAAGCCGGGTTCAGGACAGCAGCGAGCCTCTTTGTACACTGGCCTTGCAGGGCTTGGCAATGCGGCGTGGCGGGGATCGCGTCGCTTGGGTCGGTTTACGACCGTGGCGCCATGCCATCACTTGGTCGGATGCTCAGGCTGAAACATTTGCTAAAGCAAAGTGCTGGGTTATAAATAAGTTTCGAGCGACGCAGGAAGCCTCCGCATGGAATCGAAAGAAAAACTGTTAATGGAACTGCTGGGCCACACGGCTCGCTCACTGACCCATCTCACCGCCTCAGTCACTTCAATGTCATTCGAACTGCTGCGCAGCGAAGACGAAGTGGTGAAGAGTGCCGGCCGCCACATGATCGATCGCATGGCGACCATCAGTGCCGGGCTCGACGAACACTGGCGATTGATCGGCGAGCTCACCGGCGTACATGTCGCCCACGAGCAGATTGAAACCATTCAGGAGATTCAGCTGGCCGCACCGCCTCAGCTGCCGTCTAACTGATCATGGCGGTTTATCGGCTCGCCTGATAACCGCCGATTCACAGGACGAACGTCGCTGGCGCAGGATCGGCGCCGGGGCCATAGTTTTGTTCCCGCGGGCGTGAATGCCTGCCCAGAACAAGACAGAGACTGGCCATGACCAAGACTCTCCATCACCGTGCCTGCCATCTGTGTGAAGCCATTTGCGGGCTGACCATCGAAACCACCGAAACCGATGGCAACGTCGCGATCACATCAATCAAGGGTGACGCGCTCGACACGTTTAGTCGTGGACACATCTGCCCCAAAGCTGTGGCCCTGCAAGATATCCAGAACGACCCTGATCGCCTGCGCCAGCCAATGCGCCGTGTGGGCAGCGAATGGCTACCAATAGAGTGGGACGAGGCTTTTGCGCTGGTGGCCGAGAAGCTGGCGGCCATCCAGGACCGTCATGGCCAGAACGCCGTGGCGGTCTATCAAGGCAACCCGAGCGTGCATAACTACGGGCTGATGACCCACAGCAATTATTTCCTGGGGTTGCTGAAGACGCGCAATCGCTACTCGGCGACCTCGGTCGATCAGTTGCCGCATCACCTGAGCAGTTATCTGATGTACGGCCATGGGTTGCTGTTGCCGATTCCAGATATCGATCACACCGACTTCATGCTGATTCTCGGCGGTAATCCGCTGGCGTCCAACGGCAGCATCATGACCGTGCCGGATGTCGAGAAGCGTTTGAAAGCGATTCAGGCGCGCGGCGGCAAAGTGGTGGTTGTCGATCCACGGCGCAGCGAGACGGCGGCCATGGCTGATCAGCATTTGTTCGTGCGTCCGGGGGGCGATGCAGCGTTGTTGTTTGGTGTGCTGAACACCCTGTTTAGCGAAGGCTTGACCAGCGAAAGTCATTTGCCGGTCGATGGGCTGGATGACGTGCGCGCCGCTGTCGCTGCGTTTACCGCTGAAGCCATGAGCCCGTTGTGTGCGGTTCCTGCCGAGCAGATCCGCCAACTGGCCCGGGATTTCGCCGCCGCGCCGAGTGCCGTGTGCTACGGGCGCATGGGCGTTTCGACGCAGGCCTTCGGCACCTTGTGTCACTGGTTGGTGCAATTGATCAACCTGGTCACCGGTAATCTTGATCGCGTCGGCGGTGCACTGTGCACTGAGCCCGCAGTGGATCTGGTGGCGTCGACTTCGGGCGGGCATTTCAACAAATGGCAGAGTCGCGTTTCCGGGCGTCCCGAGTACGGCGGCGAGCTACCGGTCTCGGCCCTGGCCGAAGAGATGCTTACCGAAGGTGAGGGCCAGATTCGTGCGCTGATCACCGTCGCTGGCAACCCGGTGTTGTCGACGCCGAACGGGCGGCAACTGGAGCAGGCGCTGGATGGCCTGGAGTTCATGGTCAGCGTCGACCTGTACATCAACGAAACCACGCGCTATGCCGACCTGATTCTGCCGTCAACCTCGGCGCTGGAAAACGATCACTACGACACGACGTTCAACCTGTTCGCGGTGCGCAACGTCACCCGCTTCAACCGCGCGATCCTCGCCAAACCCGAGGGCGCCTTGCATGACTGGGAGATCTTCGTGGGCCTGGCCAAGGCCTTTGCCGAGAAGACTGGCAAGGAACTGAAACCGACCATGCCACCGGCGAAGATGATCGATATGGGCCTGCGCATGGGCCTGTACGGTGACGCGTCCGAACAGAAGCTTTCGTTGGCGACGTTGTTCGATCATCCCCACGGGATTGATCTGGGCGCGTTGAAGCCGAACCTGGCTGCGCGCCTGAAAACGCCGAATCAGCGCGTGCAGGCTGCTCCGCCAGAGATCCTTGCTGACCTCGCACGCTTTGTCGCATTGCAGGCGCCGGCCGCCGATGAGCTGTTGATGATTGGCCGTCGTCATGTGCGCAGCAATAACTCGTGGATGCACAACTATCACCGTCTGGTGAAGGGCAAGCCGCGCCATCAACTGCTGATGCATCCGGATGACCTCGCCAGCCGTGGGCTTAACGATGGTCAGTTGGTTCGCGTCAGCTCGCGGGTGGGGCAGATCGAGGTCGAGGTGCTCGGCAGTCTGGACATGATGAAAGGCGTGGTCAGCCTGCCGCATGGTTGGGGACATGCGCGGCCGGGCGTGCAAATGGCGATTGCCAGCAGTCAGCCTGGGTCGAGCGCAAACGATCTGACCGATGAATGCCAGCTAGATGAACTGTCGGGTAACGCCGCACTTAATGGTGTGCCGGTGACGGTGGCGGCGGCCTGAATGTGACCGTCGGGGAGACCGAGCATGGCGCTCGGGATTCCGTTACAATGCGTCACCGTGCCGACCCATGAGTCGGAAAGTTCAGCCGAGGTGCTCCATGGATATCATCGAAACGATTAAAGAGCAGATTGCCAACAACACCATTCTGCTTTACATGAAAGGCTCGCCGAATGCCCCACAGTGTGGCTTCTCTGCGAAAGCTGCGCAGGCTGTGATGGCTTGTGGCGAAAAGTTTGCGTACGTGGACATCCTGCAGAACCCGGAAATCCGCGCCAACCTGCCGAAGTACGCCAACTGGCCGACTTTCCCGCAACTGTGGGTCGGCGGTGAACTGGTCGGCGGTAGCGACATCATGACCGAGATGGCTGCAGACGGTTCGCTGCAAAGCACCATCAAGGCGGCTGTTGAAGCGGCAGCGGCGAACAAGTCCGAAGCCTGATCGGCCAGATTTCATGCGACAGCTGCTGCTTGTGTAGGAGCTGTCGAGTGAAACGAGGCTGCGATCTTTTGATCTTCAGCCAATAAAAAGCCCCGCCACTCGAAAGAGGGCGGGGCTTTTTAGTGGGTTCGAAAAGTTACTGCAAGTTGCCGGTGCAATCTGAAAAGATCGCAGCCTTCGGCAGCTCCTACTCTTCGCCCATCTGCGATTGCAGATAGTTCTCAAGACCGACTTTGTCGATCAGGCCCAGTTGGGTTTCCAGCCAGTCGATATGTTCTTCTTCGGATTCGAGAATGTCTTCGAGCAGTTCACGGCTGCCGAAATCGCCAACGGTTTCGCAATGGGCGATTGCGGTCTTCAGGTCAGCATGGCCGGTCTTCTCGATACGCAGGTCGCACTCCAGCATTTCCTTGGTGTGCTCGCCGATGTGCAGCTTGCCCAGGTCCTGCACGTTCGGCAGGCCTTCGAGGAACAGGATGCGCTTGATCAGCTTGTCCGCGTGTTTCATCTCGTCGATGGATTCTTTGTATTCGTGCTTGCCGAGCTTGTTCAGGCCCCAATCTTCATACATGCGTGCATGCAGGAAGTACTGATTGATCGCGACCAGCTCATTGGCAAGGATCTTGTTGAGATGCTGGATGACTGTAATGTCGCCTTTCATGATCGGAGTCCTGCCCTGTATTAGCTGTATATACGGCGGAGTTTGAGCTTCGTACTTATAAGTGTCAAACCTAAGTTATTGAATAATATATGAAAATTAATCGGAATAAGAATGTTTGTGTTCCGCGTCTGGGTGCTAAGCAGTTGATTTACAGGCATAAAAAAACCGGACATAAGTCCGGTTCTTTGAAATGGGGGGCAATCAAGCGGCGGTAAATTCTACGGGGTAGGGGATCGCAGCCTGAGCGGTTTGCAGCTTGGTCAGGGTTTCGCGAACGACTTCCTTGGCAAGGCACGCGCATTTGCCGCATTGGCTGGCGACGCCGGTGGCCTGGCGGACTTCTTTATAGCTGCAGCAACCTTCATAGATCGCATCGCGGATCTGTCCGTCGGTGACGCCAGTGCAGAGACAAACATACATAAGTGAGAACCGTCGCTGGTTGTGACTCAATTGCGATGGATCTTAATGTTAACGAGAATGATTGTCAAAGTGCTTTCGGAAGGCTTTTGCTGATTCTCAGCCGTGACTGACGAACGGTATTTGCTGGCGTTTTGCCTGGCCCCGTAAATGCAGTGCCGTTCTGCGCCTGCTTTGAAAAACCGTTAAGGACAGGCCAAATTCGCAGTGTATGATGGTCGGCCCTTGCGAAGGGGGTTCGTGTCACAGGGCTGTCGCCTGAGGGTGGCAGGCTGGCGCGGACCCTGAACTTCAAGTTTTTACACCAGGAGATATCAATGAGCGTACTCGTAGGCAAACAAGCCCCTGACTTCACCGTCCCGGCCGTACTCGGCAATGGCGAGATCGTTGACAGCTTCACCCTGTCCTCGGCCATCAAAGGCAAATACGGCCTGGTGTTCTTCTACCCACTGGACTTCACCTTCGTCTGCCCGTCCGAGCTGATCGCTCTGGACAACCGCATGGCCGACTTCAAGGCTCGCAATGTTGAAGTGATCGCTGTGTCGATCGACTCGCACTTCACTCACAACGCATGGCGCAACACCCCAGTGAACAATGGCGGCATCGGCCAGGTGAAATACACCATGGCTGCCGACATGAAGCACGACATCGCCAAGGCTTACGACGTTGAATCCGAAGGCGGCGTGGCTTTCCGTGGCGCGTTCCTGATCGACGACAAAGGCGTTGTCCGTTCGCAGATCATCAACGACCTGCCGCTGGGCCGTAACATGGAAGAGCTGATCCGTCTGGTCGACGCTCTGCAATTCCACGAAGAGCACGGCGAAGTCTGCCCTGCCAACTGGAAAAAAGGCGACAAAGGCATGAACGCTTCGCCAGAAGGCGTTGCGGCTTACCTGACCGAGAACGCTGCAGCCCTGTAAGGCGCAACGTCGAGGTACAAAAAACCGGCCCACGTGGCCGGTTTTTTTATGCGCGGGATTCACCCGACAACCCTCAATCAGTCGTCGAAATCTTCCCAGCCGCCCATCTGTTTCCAGCGGTTGACGATGCCGCAGAACAGCTCAGCGGTTTTCTCGGTGTCATAACGCGCCGAGTGCGCCTCACGACCGTCGAAATCGATGTCGGCGGCCTGGCAGGCTTTCGCCAGTACGGTTTGACCGTATGCCAGACCAGCCAGCGTCGCGGTGTCGAAGCTGGAGAATGGGTGGAACGGGTTGCGTTTCATGTCCAGACGCGCAACGGCTGCGTTCAGGAAGCCAAGGTCGAAGCTGCTGTTGTGCCCGACCAGAATCGCGCGCTTGCAGCCATTGGCCTTCAGCGCCTTGCGAATGCCACGGAAGATGTCGGTCAGCGCGGTTTCTTCGCTGACAGCCATGCGCAGTGGATGGTCCAGCTTGATTCCGGTGAACTCCAGCGCTGCTGCTTCGATGTTGGCGCCTTCGAAAGGCTCAACACGGAAGAAGTAGGTGTGATCCGGGTATACAAAACCCTTTTCATCCATGGCGATGGTGGTCGCAGCAATCTCCAGCAACGCATCGGTGGCCGAGTTGAAGCCGCCGGTTTCTACGTCAACGACAACCGGCAGGTAGCCGCGAAAGCGTGCTGCCATCGGGTGACGGGAACCGCCACCACCACTTTGACCGTCCAGTTCGTCGTCGAAATGGTCTTCACTCACGCGTGTTCCTCCAGCAGGCGCCAGCGCAGTTTTTCACCGGCGCGCAGCGGGATAACGGTCAGCTCGCCAAACGGCAGGCTGGTCGGGGCGGTCCATTCTTCACGAACCAGGGTGATGCGATCGGTGTTCGCCGGCAGGCCGTAGAAACGCGGGCCGTTGAGGCTGGCGAAGGCTTCGAGTTTGTCCAGCGCATTACGCTGTTCGAAGGCTTCGGCGTACATCTCGATGGCGGCGTACGCGGTGTAGCAGCCGGCACAGCCGCAAGCGGCTTCCTTGGCGTGCTGGGCGTGCGGCGCCGAGTCGGTGCCGAGGAAGAACTTCGCGCTGCCACTGGTGGCGGCGTCGAGCAGGGCTTCCTGGTGCGTATTGCGCTTGAGGATCGGCAGGCAATAGAAGTGCGGCCGAATCCCGCCCACCAGCATGTGGTTGCGGTTGTACAGCAGGTGATGCGCGGTGATGGTCGCGCCTACGTTGGCCGAAGCCTCGTTGACGAACTGCACGGCGTCACCGGTGGTGATGTGTTCAAACACCACTTTCAGCGTCGGGAAGCGCTCGACCACGCGGCGCATGTGCTCGTCGATGAAGATCTTTTCGCGGTCGAACACATCGACGTCGCCACGGGTGACTTCACCGTGGATCAGCAACGGCATGCCGACTTCGGCCATGGCTTCCAGTGCCGGGAAGATCTTGTCGATGCTGGTTACCCCGGAATCGGAGTTGGTGGTCGCGCCGGCCGGGTACAGCTTGGCTGCGTGCACAAAACCACTCGCCTTGGCTTCACGAATTTCTTCGGGCTGGGTGCGGTCGGTGAGGTACAGCACCATCAGCGGTTCGAAGCGACTGCCGGCCGGGCGGGCAGCGAGAATCCGCTGGCGATAGCCGTCGGCTTCAGCGGCGTTGCGCACCGGTGGTACCAGGTTGGGCATGATGATGGCGCGGCCAAAAGTGCGCGCAACATCGGCAACGGTATTGGTCAACACGGCACCATCGCGAAGATGAATGTGCCAGTCGTCGGGACGCAGCAGGGTCAGGCGGTCGGACATGAGGGGATTCCAGGCGGGTCAAACTGAGGCGAATGCTACCGGAAAAGACTCTTGCAGGCACTCGCTATCAAGTTTTGCCGGAACCTTCCGATATCCCGTAGGTATGCCGTAAACATAGTGTGAATCGGTCTTTGTGTTTCAGAAGCCAATGGAGCCTCCCGTGCGCCAGCGTTATTTAGCCTTGCTCAGTGTGTTTGCCAGCCTTCCGGCGATGGCGCTCACGTACCAGACCCGTCTGGAGAACATTGAGTGGACGGTCGCCGGCGACAAGTTCGAATGTCGTCTGACCCAACCGATCACTGATTTCGGCTCGGGTGAGTTCGTGCGCAAGGCCGGCGAGCAGGCGATATTCCGTCTGAACGCCTACAACGCCATGCTCGGCGGCGGCTCTGCAACGTTGCTGGCAGCGGCTGCGCCTTGGCAGCCGGGCCGTGGTGACATCAATCTGGGTTCTGTAAGGCTCGGCAGCGGCAACGTCTTGTTCAGCAGTTCGCAGTCCCAGGCCGGCGGTTTGATCAGCGGCCTGCTGGACGGGCGCAGCCCGGTCGTACGGCGTGCTTCAGGCGATGGCCGTGTCTCTGAAGTACGCCTGTTGCCGGTCAAGTTCAGCAAAGCCTTCAACGATTACCAGACATGTGTGGCGAAATTGCTGCCGCAGAATTTCGACCAGATCAAACAGTCGCAGATCGGCTTCCCCGGCGAAGGCGTTGACCTGGATCCCGCCGCTAAAGCCAAGCTGCAAGTGATGCTCGAATACATGAAGGCCGATCCGACGGTCAATCACATCGAACTCGACGGCCATTCCGACAACAGCGGTAATCGCCTGACCAACCGTGAACTGTCGCGCCGCCGCGCGCTGGCGGTGGTCGACTTCTTCAAGGCCAACGGCATTCAGGAATCGCAGATCACCGTGCGTTTCCATGGCGAGCAATATCCCATTGTGCCGAACACCAACGCGGCCAATCGCGCGAAGAACCGTCGGGTCAATGTCAAACTGGCGCGCGTGGCGCCGGTCGTGGCTCCGGCACCGCAAGCGAGCACGCCAGCCAATACTGCGGCGACTTCCTGACCCGCCGGTCATCGTCGCGCTCTCGACAGATTCTGTCGCTTTGTCGTCTTAAGCTGTCGCGCCTCTGTAAATTATCGCGTTGGAGCGGTAGACTCCTCGGCTTTCCGTAGAACCCCGTGGAGTGATGGCATGGCGGACGTAAACAAGGTCGTTCTGGCGTATTCCGGCGGCCTGGACACTTCGGTGATCCTCAAGTGGCTGCAGGATACTTATAACTGTGAAGTGGTGACCTTCACCGCTGATCTCGGTCAAGGCGAAGAGGTCGAGCCGGCCCGCGCCAAGGCTCAGGCCATGGGCGTCAAAGAAATCTACATCGACGACCTGCGCGAAGAGTTCGTGCGTGATTTCGTGTTCCCGATGTTCCGCGCCAACACCGTTTACGAAGGCGAGTACCTGCTGGGTACTTCCATCGCGCGTCCGCTGATCGCCAAACGTCTGATCGAAATCGCCAACGAAACCGGCGCTGACGCCATTTCCCATGGCGCCACCGGCAAGGGTAACGACCAGGTGCGTTTCGAACTGGGTGCCTACGCGCTCAAGCCAGGCGTGAAAGTGATCGCACCTTGGCGCGAGTGGGACCTGCTGTCCCGCGAGAAGCTGATGGACTACGCCGAGAAGCACGCGATCCCGATCGAGCGTCACGGCAAGAAGAAGTCCCCGTACTCGATGGACGCCAACCTGCTGCACATCTCCTATGAAGGCGGCGTGCTGGAAGACACCTGGACCGAGCACGAAGAAGACATGTGGAAATGGACCGTCTCCCCGGAGAACGCTCCTGACAAAGCGCAATACCTGGAACTGACCTACCGCAACGGCGACATCGTTGCACTGGACGGCGTCGAAATGACTCCGGCCACCGTGCTGGCGACGCTGAACAAGATCGGTGGCGCTCACGGTATCGGCCGTCTCGACATTGTCGAAAACCGTTACGTCGGCATGAAGTCCCGTGGCTGCTACGAAACCCCGGGCGGCACCATCATGCTGCGCGCTCACCGCGCCATCGAATCGATCACCCTGGACCGCGAAGTCGCTCACCTCAAAGACGAGCTGATGCCGAAATACGCCAGCCTGATCTACACCGGTTACTGGTGGAGCCCAGAGCGTCTGATGCTGCAGCAGATGATCGACGCTTCGCAGGTCAACGTGAACGGCGTTGTGCGCCTGAAGTTGTACAAAGGCAACGTGATCGTTACCGGCCGCAAGTCCGACGATTCGCTGTTCGATTCCAACATCGCGACCTTCGAAGAAGACGGCGGTGCTTACAACCAGGCTGATGCCGCGGGCTTCATCAAGCTCAACGCGCTGCGCATGCGCATTGCTGCCAACAAGGGCCGCAAGCTGTTCTAAGCGTTCTGGTCTGAAGCGTAATGAAAAGGGCGGCCTTGTCATCGAGACAAGGCCGCCCTTTTTGCATGATTCTTTGTTTGCGTCTGATTGAAGCCTGTTCCTGGTCTTGGATCTGTGGCTACGACTCATCTTTCATGCCCGTCCCAGCAGCGTTACCGCCTGTGCGCAAAGGTTATAAACAATACAAATCGTTTTGCCTGAGCCTTTCCTGACGTGCCTGATCTTCAGCAATGAATGCTGCGTCAGTAAAACATCCGATACATGATTGGAAAGAAACACCACTACCCGGGGAGTTTTCCGGTCCAGGTTCCGGATGTTTTCCAGAATCGTGGCTAACTCTCTCGATGCATCGACACCCCGAACGTCGATGAGGTGCAGGTCACTGACCCACGCGGGCAACTGAATGTTGTGCTGAACAATCAGGTTCGATTTTGAATTGATGGCCGAGGGCGGGTCAGGTGCGTTGTGGACTTTGCACGCGTCCTTGCATTCGGTTGGGCCTGACTCGCTGGGCACGATACAACTTGATAGTCCAAATGTCCCTTGCGTGGCTGGCTCCAGGGGCGGTGTGTTTCGTTTGTTCTCGCGATCGTTGTTATCGATTACTTTAAGAAAGTTTTTGTCCTTGCCGAAGTCCGAGGGTGAGTAGAGGGAACGGTAATTAAAGTTTAAAGTTATAAAAAATAGAAACAGCAAGTAGAACGGAAAGCTGATCAGAAACCATACGTAGATCTCTCTGTCCTTGTTGTCTAGAAAAGGCAGCGAAATGGCGGCTGATGTTTCCGAAATAGCTGCAAATATGGCAATTACCGTCATTGGGTTAGTGATTTTGTTTTTTATTTTCAGCATGCTTGTACTCTTGTGTTTGATCTGTCTCGTTGGTGATAAGTTTGTGTGGTTGAGTAGCTTGGCAGACGGGTTTCAAATACTTGTATTTATAGCAAAAGTATTGTGTTAGGTATAAATATCTTGTTTCAAGTGTTTATAGCGGGTTTGAAGTTGTGAGGTTGGTGTGTCGGCTGTTGCATTGTGTTTCGGGTTAATAATCAAAGTTCTCGGCCGAGCGCAGATTTGCACGTGTCATGGCCGTTCGGGCATAGTGAAACTCAGCGACAAGGCATGATTTCTGTGTCGCTAGTCGTAGTCTGTAACAAGTTAAAAGCGAAATATTTCCGTGAGCGGAGGAGGAAATAACGTCGGATGTTTACTGGGGGTAGCGGCTTTTTGTAGGAATAGTCCGCAATGACTGTAGGGTATGTCTCTCGATGCTGGTGCGTGTTAACACTGCCATGCCATAGAGCAAGTGACTGGGCTATTGTGCGTGTTCTAAAAATTCGAACAGCGAAACTGGACTTGCCCATGAATAAAGTGCTGATCGTGGATGATCACCCTGTCATTCGTCTTGCGGTACGTATGCTGATGGAACGTCATGGCTACGAAGTCATCGCAGAAACTGATAACGGTGTGGATGCGTTACAACTTGCTCGAGAACAAATGCCGGATATTGTCATTCTGGATATTGGAATACCAAAGCTTGATGGTCTGGAAGTTATCGCGCGCCTGACTACGACGGCCATGCCTATTAAAGTTCTGGTGTTGACCTCCCAGGCTCCCGGGCACTTTTCAATGCGCTGCATGCAGTCGGGAGCGGCCGGCTATGTCTGTAAACAACAGGACCTGACCGAGTTGCTCAGTGCGATCAAGGCGGTATTGTCGGGCTATAGTTATTTTCCCAATCAGGCTTTGCATACAGTCCGCACCAGTCTGGGCAATGCCAGTGAAGCCGACATGGTGGATCGTCTGTCCGGTCGGGAAATGATGGTGTTGCAGCAGTTGGCGCGAGGCAAGACAAACAAGGAAATTGCCGATGGCATGTTTTTGAGCAACAAAACCGTAAGCACCTACAAGACGCGCTTGTTGTTGAAGCTCAATGCGCGATCCCTGGTTGATCTGATCGAGTTGGCGCAGCGTAATGGTCTGGTCTGAATGTATCGATGGCTGACAGGGTGATGGGTCGGTCGAACTCAGCTAGCCGCAGAAAGTGAAAAGCCTCCATTTCGGGAGGCTTTCAAATATCAGTCATCAAAATCGTAATCGGCCAATTGCTTTTGCAGTCGGCGCTCCTCAAGCAGGTTATCGATCGTACGGCGCTTGCTGAGATTGGTCTTGGCGACTTCGACCACAGGTTCGGTGTCCTCAGTTTCCGCAGCGATATCATCATCTACATCAAGTGGCTCTTTGTCGCTACTCATCAGCTAACTCCCGGCTAAGAATGCCTTTGGCGCTCCTTATATCGATATTCCTGCGGCGGGTAAAAAAGATTTTTTCAATCGACTTATCAGTTATTCCAATAGCCGGTCAATCGTCCGAAGTTTTGTCCTTGTACTCGCACAGGTCTTCGATCCGGCAACTGCCGCAGCGTGGCTTGCGGGCCAGACACACATAACGGCCATGAAGTATCAGCCAGTGATGGGAGTCGAGAAGGAATTCTTTGGGTACAAACTTCATCAGCTTCTTTTCCACTTCGACCACGTTTTTACCCGGTGCAATGCCGGTGCGGTTGCTGACCCGAAAGATATGAGTGTCGACGGCCATGGTCAGTTGGCGGAAAGCCGTGTTGAGTACGACGTTGGCGGTCTTGCGGCCCACTCCCGGCAGGGCTTCGAGCTCTTCACGGGTTTGCGGGACTTCGCTGCCATGGCGTTCGACCAGCAAGCGGCAGGTTTCGATGACGTTCTTGGCCTTGCTGTTGTAGAGGCCGATCGTCTTGATGTATTCGGATAGCCCCTCGACGCCCAAAGCGTGGATCGCCGCTGGCGTGTTGGCAACGGGGAACAGCTTTGCCGTGGCCTTGTTGACCCCGACGTCTGTCGATTGCGCCGAAAGAATCACCGCGATCAACAACTCGAACGGCGAGGAGTAGGCCAGTTCGGTCTTCGGTTCCGGGTTGTCTTCGTGCAGGCGGCGGAAAATCTCCAGGCGTTTTGCTGCATTCATGAGCGATGTGTTTCCTTGGATATCGAGTTCGGGCGAACTATCGCCTGACGCGCCGCCAGCAGCAGCGCCAACAAAATAAAAGCACCGGGGATCAACGTGATCAGGTGCAGCCCTTCGCCAAATACAACAAGACCTGGCCAGTGTTCGAACAGTCCCCGGCCGAGACTGCCGTGACCGACGAGTTCACGCAGCCCGGCGAGCCCGAGCAGCAATCCGCCGAACATGCCGCAGAGTTTGAGCCGCTCGATCCACGACTGCCGCCAGAAACCGTTGTGTTCCAGCACCACGCATTGCAAGGCGATCAGGCCGACATAGAGGCCGAAGGTTTGCTGCCAGGGCAGAAACCAGCGTTGCGCCAAAAGATCTGCGCAACTGGTGAGGGTTGCGGCGAGCAACAAGCTGGCGAGCAACACGCTTTTTTCTGTGAGCCGTGGTCGCAAAGCAGCCATGCACAGGCCATACAAGCCTGCGACAGTAACGAACATCAATAATGTCCCCACACCACCTGCCAGTGAGTCACTGGTGCCAAGCAGCAATGTCAGCATCAAAGTGTTCGAGAGGACTGCTGATCGGTTCATGTTCCGCTCCCCAGCAGCGCGGCCCGATGTTCATCGAAGTAGCGCAGGGCATCATGGATCGCGCTGATGGCTGCGCGCGAGGTGATGGTCGCGCCAGCTATTTGATCAAATTGTCCCTGATCCTTTTTCAGCGCCCATCCCGCATCTGTCGGCTCCTTGCTCGATGTGCCGATAAACGACTGTAGCCAGGTATTCGGCCAGTCACCCAAGTGCCCGCCGAGTCCTGGCGTTTCGCTTTGTTTAAGGGTTTTTACACCGAGCAATTTGCCGTTGGTATCGATGGCGATCAACAGTTCGATGGCGCCCGCATAACCCTGGGTCTGACTGTGTAGCAAGATTGCGACGGTCTGGCCGCGTTTGGTCGCGCGATAGCCACCCGTCAAGGTGCTATGGCTCAAGTTCAAGTCTGCCAAGGCCAAAGGCTGCTCGAGCGGTTGATTGTCGTAGGCATCGAGTGGAAGCAAATCCAGCAGTTTGCGGCTTTCGATCCAGTGCTGCTCGCTGGCAATTTGCGCTGCAGTACTACGGTATACAACATAAGTCGCAGCGACGCCGATGACCGCCAACAGCAGCACAATAGACGCGCTGGCCGTGCGATTCATGGGCGCACCTCTGACTGGCGGCTCGCGGCAAATCGCTCCAGCGCAGGCACGCAAAGATTCATCAGCAGCACTGCGAACGCCACGCCATCCGGGTATCCACCCCAGGTTCGAATCACGTAAGTCAGCAGCCCGACACTGCCTCCGAACAGCAGACGGGCAAGCGCGCTCTTAGCGCCAGAGACCGGTTCAGTGATGATAAAGAACGCCCCCAGCATGGTCGCGCCACTGAGCAGGTGAAACAGCGGTGACCCATGCGAGTCCGACCCGGAACCGTTCCAGCACAGCAGACTGATGACAAATAGGCTGACGAGCATGCCCACTGGCGCATGCCAACTGAACACGCGGCGCTGCAGCAGAAACACCCCACCGGCGAGGAACGCCAGATTCACCCATTCCACACCGTGTCCGCCCCATCGACCGAAGCCTGGATTGCTGGTGAACAACTCGTCCATGGTCAGGCTTTTATTGATGCGCAGGCTGTCCAGTACGGTGGCCTGGACCCAAGCATCCGGCGCCTGACCTGCGCCGAACACTTGTTGAAACGTTGCCGTCAGATCCAGGCCATGAGCCGGCCAATGGGTCATCGGTTGCGGGAACATCACCATGGCCAGGGCAAACCCGAGCATTGCCGGATTGAACGGGTTTTTGCCGACGCCGCCGTACACGTGCTTGCCGAACAGCAGACCCGCAGCCATGGCCGTTACCGTCAGCCACCAGGGGCAATAAGGTGGCAGGGCAGCAGCCAGCAATGTCGCGCTGACCAGCGCGCTGCCGTCGCTCAGCGCTGGCTGCAGGGGCTGTCGACGCAGGTGCAGGACCGCTGCTTCGACAATCAGTGCTGTGGTGGCCGCCAGAATCAGATTGATCAACACCCCCCAACCGTACAGCCAGAACAGTCCGAGCAGCCCCGGCAAAGCGGCCAGCAATACCAGCTTCATTGCCTGTTGCAGGCGATTGTCCGGTGCCTCAAGGGGCAACATGATCTTGCACCTGGCGCTCGGCGTCTTGCAGGCGGGCGCGGGCCTTGGCGAGGATTTCGGTGGGCGTGTCGGCGCGCCGTTCGAGTTTGTTGAGGTCGGCGCGGGCGTAGGCCAATTCGGTTTTCAACTGGCGAAGCTGGCTGTCGACCGGGCGTTTTTCGACGCGCACCAGGTCAGGCAACGGCTGATCGCTTGTAGCTTCGGCGGCGTGCAGGGCCTGTTCGGCATCGCGTAGTGCTTGTTCCAGCGCGGCGATCTGTTCGGGCGCCGCTTCGGCGGTTTGGGCTTTTTTCAGTTCGGCACGACGCATTGCCAACTGGATTTTTGCCCGTTTCAAGTCGGCATCTTTCGCCGAGGCCGTGACTGCCGGGGCAGGCGGGGCGCTGCTTTCAAGTTTCGCCAAGGCCTCCTCAGCCGCTTCGAACTGCTGCTGCAACACGATCAATTGTGCCTGCTGCTCGAACGTCGGTGGATGACCGAAGGCTTTTAACGATTTGTGCAATTGCGCGCGGCTCATCGCTACATCGATTTTGGCTTTCTTCAGCGCCGCGTCAACGGTGGCGGCTTTCTGCGCACGCACGCGTTCCAGTGCTGCCTGCACCGGATCGGTGGCGGTCACTTGAGGCTGCGCCGCCCGTTTCGCCCGCGCTTCACGCTCAGCCTGTTTCTGTTGTTCTTCGCGGTGCAAGCGCTCGTTTCGGCGCTCGAAGCGTTGACGCGCGTGATCGCGTTTGGCCGCGCGCGCGCGCTGCTCGTCGAGACTGACGGCGAGGCCGCCCACCACCGGCAACGTGCCCGGCGACAATGGATGCATTTCGATGCAATCCACCGGGCACGGTGCGACACACAGATCGCAACCGGTGCACTCGTCGACGATGACCGTGTGCATCAGTTTCGCCGCGCCGACGATCGCGTCGATCGGGCAGGCCTGAATGCACTTGGTGCAGCCAATGCATTCGGCTTCACGGATAAACGCCACTTGCGGCGGTGCCGAGCCGCGACTGATGTCCAGTTCCAGCACCGGCACTTTCAACAGTTCAGCCAGCGCCGCGATGGTTTCGTCACCGCCCGGCGGGCACTTGTTGATCGGCTCGCCCTCGGCGATGCCTTGTGCGTACGGTTTGCATCCGGGATGGCCGCACTTGCCGCATTGGGTCTGCGGCAGGAGGGCATCGATGCGTTGAATCAGACTCATGTTTTGATCAGTCCACTGAATCCGAGAAAAATCACTGCGATCAGTCCGGCGCCGATCAGATCAATCGGTAGGCCACGAAAGGGCAGGGGAATATCGTTGTCGGCCGTGCGCTCGCGCAAATCGCTGAAGAGGCTCAGCACCAGCCAGAAACCCAGCCCGGCGCCAAGACTTAGCGCTATTGCCTGCGGCAGGCCTTGATCGTTTTGCGCGTTGATCAGTGCCAGCCCGAGCACTCCGGCATTGCCCAGCAACAATGGCCATAGCCCGTCGAAAGGCAGACCGGGAAAGCCGCCGGACAACAGTTTCAGCAGCGGTGCGATCAGCAACACACTCAATGGCAGAAACACGAACAGCCGCAGGGCTTCAAGGTGAAGCGGCACCAGTAGCCAATGCCAGATCACGTAACCGGTTATGCCCACAACCAGCATCAGGCACAACGTCGCCAGTCCCAGCGCATGCACCTGGCGACGACTGCCCGCTAGCAGCGGATCGACGCCCAGGGGCCAGTGCAACACGAAGTTGTTAAGCAGCGCAGCACTGATAAGCGTAAGCACGAGTTCGGTCATGGTTCTGCCAGAGAAACGGTCGGCTATCTCATAAGGTTAGGCATTATCCGGCAGCTACGCAGGGTGGGCCAGATATGAAAAATCCCACCGGCATGCGGGGCACGCCGGTGGGATCGATTTGTTGCCGGGCCTTACTTGATGCGTTGACCCGGCTTGGCGCCGCTGTCCGGGCTCAGCAGGTAGATTTCTTCACCGCCAGGGCCGGCGGCCATCACCATGCCTTCGGAGATACCGAACTTCATTTTCCGTGGCTTGAGGTTGGCGATCATCATGGTCAGGCGCCCGTCGAGTTTCGACGGATCCGGGTACGCGCTCTTGATCCCGGAGAACACGTTGCGTTGCTCGTCACCGATGTCCAGGGTCAGGCGCAGCAGCTTGTCAGCACCTTCGACGTGTTCGGCTTTGACGATCAGTGCGACGCGCAGGTCGATCGCGGCAAAGGCGTCGAAGTCGATTTCCGGCGACAGCGGATCCTTGGCCAGTTCGCCGTTGCCGGCCGGGGCGGCGGCGCCAGTGTCGGTCTGGCTGGCGGTCAGGTCTTCTTTCGAGGCGTCGCTCATGGCTTGCACTTTTACCGGGTCGATGCGGGTCATCAACGGTTTGAATTCGTTCAACTGATGATTGGCCAGCAGCGTGGTGTGGTCGTTCCAGGTCAGCGGGGCGACGTTGAGGAACGCCTCGGCATCGGCGGCCAGCAACGGCAACACCGGTTTGAGGAAGATCACCAGTTGGCGGAACAGGTTGATGGCGGTGGCGCAGATCGCCTGGACTTCATCCTGTTTGCCTTCCTGCTTGTTCAGCGACCACGGTGCCTTGTCGGCGATCCACGCGTTGGCGCGGTCGGCCAAGGCCATGGTTTCACGCATGGCACGGGCAAAGTCGCGGGCTTCATAAGCATCGGCAATGCTTGGCGCTGCAGCGAGGAAAGCCTCGGTCAGCTCCGGCGCAGCGTTTTGGTCGACCAGCAGACCGGCGTTGCCTTTTTGAATGAAACCGGCGCATCGGCTGGCAATGTTGACCACTTTGCCGACCAGATCCGAGTTGACCTTCTGCACGAAGTCTTCGAGGTTCAGGTCGAGGTCATCGACGCCACGGCCCAGTTTGGCCGCGTAGTAGTAGCGCAGGTATTCCGGCGACAGGTGATCGAGATACGTCCGGGCCTTGATGAAGGTGCCGCGCGACTTGGACATTTTCTGGCCGTTGACGGTCAGGTAGCCGTGCACGTTGATGCCGGTCGGCTTGCGGTAGCCCGCGCCTTCGAGCATCGCTGGCCAGAACAGCGCGTGGAAGTTGACGATGTCCTTGCCGATGAAATGGTACAGCTCGGCGGTGGAGTCCTTGCCCCAGAACGCGTCGAAGTCCAGCTCCGGCGTGCGGTCGCAGAGGTTCTTGAAGCTGGCCATGTAGCCGATCGGCGCGTCCAGCCATACGTAGAAATACTTGCCCGGCTCGCCCGGGATCTCGAAACCGAAGTACGGCGCATCGCGGGAGATGTCCCACTGCTGCAGGCCGGCGTCCAGCCATTCGGCGATCTTGTTGGCCACGGCGTCTTGCAGTGTGCCGCTGCGGGTCCAGGCCTGCAGCATTTGCTGAAAGTCTGGCAGTTTGAAGAAGAAGTGCTGGGAATCCTTGAGCACCGGCGTGGCGCCAGAGATCGCCGACTTCGGATCCTTCAGATCGGTCGGGGCGTAGGTTGCACCGCATTTCTCGCAGTTGTCGCCGTACTGGTCTTCAGTGCCGCATTTCGGGCAGGTGCCCTTGATGAAGCGGTCGGCCAGGAACATTTTCTTTTCCGGGTCGAAATACTGGGTGATCGAGCGTTGGGCAATGTGCCCGGCGTCACGCAGCTTGATGTAGATCTGGCTCGACAGCTCACGGTTTTCTTCGGCGTGAGTGGAGTGGAAGTTGTCGAAATCGACCAGGAACTCGGCAAAGTCGGCGCTGTGTTCAGCCTGTACGTTGGCGATCAGTTGTTCCGGGGTGATGCCTTCCTTTTCCGCGCGCAGCATGATCGCCGAACCGTGGGCGTCGTCGGCGCAGACATAAATGCACTGGTTGCCGCGATGCTTCTGGAAGCGCACCCACATATCGGTCTGGATATATTCCAGCATATGGCCAAGGTGAATCGAACCGTTGGCGTAGGGCAGGGCGCTGGTGACGAGGATCTTGCGTGGTTCGGACATGTGGGGCTTCGCTACTTGATGAAACGGAGGTCGGCCACTATAAAGCGCTGGCGCATATTTTTCACCCTGTGCGCCTGTTTCATTGGATGAGCAGACGGAAAAAATCGCAGCCTGCGGCAGCTCCTGCAGATGTACGTCGATCTCCTGCAGGAGCTGCCGAAGGCTGCGATCTTTTTCAGGTACGATACCCGGCATCTATTCCCAGTCTTGTTATCGGAGTTGCCCATGAGCGCCGTCACTCGCGCAGCGGTGGAAGCCGTCCTCAGCCAATACACCGACCCTTACCTTAACCAGGATCCGGTCAGCGCCGGTTGCGTGAAGCACATCGAGATCGTCGGTGATCGCGTCAACGTGCAGCTGGAAATCGGTTACGCCGCCGGCCTGTTCAAGAGCGGCTGGGCGCAACTGCTGCAACTGGCCATTGAAAACCTCGACGGCGTGGTGATCGCCAAGGTTGAAGTGAACAGCGTGATCGCCGCGCACAAGGCGCAGGCGCAGATTCCCGGGCTGGCCAACGTCAAGAACGTGGTCGCCGTGGCGTCCGGCAAGGGCGGCGTGGGCAAATCGACCACCGCCGCCAACCTCGCCCTGGCCCTGGCCCGTGAAGGCGCCAAGGTCGGCATTCTCGACGCCGATATCTACGGCCCGAGCCAAGGCATCATGTTCGGCATTCCCGAGCGCACCCGTCCGGAGGTCAAGGACCAGAAGTGGTTTGTGCCGCTCAAGGCGCACGGCGTGGAAGTCATGTCGATGGCGTTCCTGACCGACGACAACACACCGATGGTCTGGCGTGGGCCGATGGTTTCCGGGGCGTTGCTGCAATTAGTCACGCAAACCGCGTGGGGCGATCTGGATTATCTGGTCATCGACATGCCGCCCGGCACCGGCGATATCCAGCTGACCCTGGCGCAGAAAGTCCCGGTGGCTGGCGCGGTAATCGTCACCACACCACAGGATCTGGCCTTGCTCGACGCGCGCAAAGGCGTGGAAATGTTCCGCAAGGTCAACATTCCGGTGCTGGGCGTGGTGGAAAATATGGCCGTGCACATCTGCTCGAACTGCGGGCATGCCGAGCATCTGTTCGGTGAGGGCGGTGGTGAGAAGCTGGCGACCCAGTACGGCGTCGAACTGCTGGCTTCACTGCCGCTGTCGATGCTGATTCGCGAGCAGGCCGATGGCGGCAAGCCAACGGTGATTGCTGAGCCGGACAGCCAGATTGCCATGGTCTATCAGGAACTGGCCCGCCATGTCGGCGCGCGGATTGTGTTGCAGGAAGCGGCGACGCCGGCGATGCCGAACATCACCATCAGCGACGATTAAATCTATCTGTAAACGCCGGGCAAAACTGTGGGAGCGACGGTGCGACGATTCGACCTGCTCGCGAAAGCGGAGTGTCATTCAACTCATTAGTTGGCTGATCCACCGCATTCGCGAGCAGGTCGAATCGTCGCACCGTCGCTCCCACATTTGGTTTTGTAGTGTGGGTTAGATGCGCAGCCCGCCATCCATCTCCAGAATCCGCCCGGTGTAGTAGTCGTTTTCGAAAATATACGCCGCCGAATGGGCGATCTCTTCCGGCTTGCCCATGCGCTTGAGCGGAATCCCCGAAGTCATCTTCTCCAGCGCTTCCGGCTTCATGCCCAGGGTCATCTCGGTTTCAATGAAGCCCGGGGCAATCCCCGCCACACGAATGCCATATCGCGCCAGTTCTTTCGCCCATGTCACCGTCGCCGCCGCTACACCGGCCTTGGCCGCCGAATAGTTGGTCTGGCCAACGTTGCCTGCACGCGAGATCGACGAGATATTGATGATCGCGCCGCTGGTCTTCAGCTCAACCATTTTTGCCGCCACTTCACGGGTGCAGAGGAACACGCCGGTCAGGTTGACGTCGATGACGGCCTGCCACTGTGCCAGGCTCATCTTGGTCATTTCGCCGTCCTTGACCTTGAGCAGCAGGCCATCACGGAGGATCCCGGCGTTGTTGATCAGACCGTGGATCGCGCCGAAGTCGGCGGCGACCTGGGCGACCATGTGTTCGACCTGCTCTTCATTGGCGACGTTGCACAGATAGCTGCGCGCCTCGACGCCCTTGGCTTTGCAGGCCGCGACCGCGTCGTCGAGTTTTTCCTGATTGAGGTCGACCAGCGCGAGCTTGGCGCCTTTGCCGGCGAAATACTCGGCCATCGAACGGCCCAAACCCTGGCAACCGCCGGTGATAATGATTACTTTGTCGTTGAGTTGCATTCGCATGCCCCGATAGCAGTCTGAGTCGTTTTTGTTTTCAGCGACTCCCGATCTGCACCGGCCGTGGCTGGGTTGCACATGAGAGTTGCCCGCCGGCGTGACTGGGACTTGATCCCGGGCGCCTGTCCGTTTTTTCGACGGATTCTATTTAAGGAGTCATAAATTGAGCGTTGAAGTGGCGAAGAATGCCCGAGAATTGCTTCTCAAGGAATACCGTGGAGTGCTGTCGACCCACTCCAAATCGATGCCCGGTTTTCCTTTTGGCTCCGTGGTGCCGTACTGCCTGGACGAGCAGGGTCGGCCGCTGATCCTGATCAGCCGCATCGCCCAGCACACCCACAACCTGCAAAAAGACCCGAAATGCTCAATGCTCGTCGGCGAGCGCGAGGCAGATGATGTGCAAGCCGTTGGTCGCCTGACCTATCTGGCGGAGGCGCAAAAGCTCGAAGACGTTGCCGCGATCGAAGCCGCCGCCGAGCGTTACTACCGCTATTTCCCGGATTCGCAGAATTACCACAAGGCCCACGATTTCGATTTCTGGGTGCTGACCCCGGTGCGTCATCGCTACATCGGCGGTTTCGGCGCGATTCACTGGGTCGACCAACTGACCCTGGCCAATCCGTTTGCCGGCAAGGCTGAAATCAGCATGGTCGAACACATGAACAGCGACCACGCCAAAGCCATCGCGCACTACGTCGACCTTGCCGGTCTGCCGAAAACCGTGCCGGCGCAACTGGCCGGAATCGACACCGAAGGCATGCACCTGCGCATCGGTCAGGCGTTGTACTGGCTGCCGTTCCCGGCACCTTGTAATACGCCGACACAAGTGCGCGAAGCCTTGGTTTCTCTGGCTCACGCCGAGGTCTGGCCAAAAAATGAGGTGGCTGGTGCTTGAATTCACGAAAGGGCGACGTCATCTAAGGCTTACTGCAAGGCATTTCTTGCGTTGAGGAAACTTTGATGCGCCCTTTTCTGTTGCTCTTTCTGCTGTTTCCGGTGCTGGAGCTGTTCGTATTCGTCAAAGTGGCAGGGGCTATCGGGTTTTTCCCGGCCCTGCTGCTGATCATTGTCGGCTCGATGTTCGGCATTTTCGTGCTGCGCGTCGCCGGTCTGGCCACTGCATTGCGTGCCCGTGAAAGCCTGAACCGCGGCGAATTGCCCGCGCAAACCATGCTGGAAGGGCTGATGCTGGCTTTGGCCGGAGGCCTGTTGATCCTGCCAGGCTTCATCAGCGATGTGGTCGGTCTGGTCATGTTGTTGCCAGTCAGCCGTCGATTGCTGGCGAACAAAATGCGCCAGCGCGCTGAAGAACAGGCCATGCGCCAGCGTGCGTTCGCCGATGACCTGCAACCCCGTGGCGGTCCTGCACCGCGCCAGCCTCTGGGCCGCGAGGGTGATGTGATCGAAGGCGAGTTCGAACACCGCGACAACAAGTAACTGCTCTATCTACACGGCACCTTCGGGTGCCGTGTTCGTTTATGGGCTGCTTTTGTGCAACACATCGGTGAAAAATTTTTCGCCTCGCCCTTGTAATCAGCTTATGCGCCCTTATGTATCGGTCACCGAAAGGTTTCCGGTATTTGAACCGGACAGACTTCCGCGGTTCGCTCGACGAATCGCAACCGGCGCAGGCCGGATTTGTTAAACCCGCCGGGACTACACCGGCCGATGAAAACCACAATTAGGAGAGATCGACAATGAAGCTTCGTCCTCTGCATGACCGCGTCGTAATCCGTCGCAGCGAAGAAGAAAAGAAAACCGCTGGCGGTATCGTCCTGCCAGGTTCGGCTGCTGAAAAAGCCAACCACGGTGTGATTCTCGCTGTAGGCCCGGGCAAAGCTCTGGAAAACGGCGAAGTGCGTGCACTGTCCGTGAAAGAAGGCGACAAGGTTGTGTTCGGTCCTTACTCCGGCAGCAACACAGTGAAAGTCGACGGCGAAGACCTGCTGGTAATGAGCGAGAACGAAATCCTCGCTGTTATCGAAGGCTGATAACCCCGTTCATTTTCCCGCTACTACAAAGTATTTAAGGAATATCGATCATGGCTGCTAAAGAAGTTCTGTTTGGCGATTCCGCCCGTAAAAAAATGCTCAAGGGCGTCAACGTCCTGGCTGACGCAGTAAAAGCGACCCTGGGCCCGAAAGGCCGTAACGTGATCATCGAGAAGAGCTTCGGCGCTCCGACCATCACCAAGGACGGCGTTTCCGTCGCCAAAGAAATCGAACTCGAAGATCGCTTCGAAAACATGGGCGCGCAGCTGGTCAAAGACGTTGCCTCCCGTGCCAACGATGACGCTGGTGACGGTACTACCACCGCTACCGTTCTGGCTCAGTCGATCGTCAACGAAGGCCTGAAAGCCGTCGCTGCCGGCATGAACCCGATGGACCTGAAGCGCGGTATCGACAAAGCGACCATCGCTATCGTCAAAGAGCTGAAGAACCTGTCCAAGCCATGCGCTGACACCAAGGCAATCGCTCAGGTAGGCACCATCTCCGCCAACTCCGACAACTCCATCGGCGACATCATTGCCGAAGCCATGGAAAAAGTCGGTAAAGAAGGCGTGATCACCGTTGAAGAAGGCACTGGCCTGGAAAACGAACTGTCGGTTGTTGAAGGCATGCAGTTCGACCGTGGCTACCTGTCCCCGTACTTCGTCAACAAGCCAGAGACCATGGTTGCCGAGCTGGACAGCCCGCTGATCCTGCTGGTCGACAAAAAGATCTCGAACATCCGTGAAATGCTGCCAGTGCTGGAAGCCGTTGCCAAAGCCGGCCGTCCACTGCTGATCGTTTCCGAAGACGTTGAAGGCGAAGCCCTGGCGACTCTGGTTGTGAACAACATGCGTGGCATCGTCAAAGTCGCAGCCGTCAAGGCGCCAGGCTTCGGCGACCGTCGCAAGGCCATGCTGCAGGACATCGCAGTTCTGACCGGCGGTACCGTTATCTCCGAAGAGATCGGCCTGAGCCTGGAAGCCGCTACCCTGGAAAACCTGGGCAGCGCCAAGCGTGTGACCATTTCCAAGGAAAACACCATCATCGTTGACGGTGCCGGTGCAGATTCCGACATCCAGGCGCGTATCGCTCAGATCCGTGCTCAGGTTGCTGAAACTTCCTCGGACTACGACCGTGAAAAACTGCAAGAGCGTCTGGCCAAGCTGTCCGGCGGCGTTGCAGTGATCAAGGTTGGCGCTGGTTCCGAAGTTGAAATGAAAGAGAAGAAGGCCCGCGTTGAAGACGCCCTGCACGCAACCCGTGCAGCCGTTGAAGAAGGCGTGGTACCTGGCGGTGGCGTTGCGCTGATCCGCGCTTTGCAAACCCTGGTTGACCTGAAAGGCGACAACGCTGATCAGGACGTGGGTATCGCTGTGCTGCGTCGCGCTGTTGAAGCACCGCTGCGTCAGATCGCTGCCAACAGCGGCGACGAGCCAAGCGTTGTCGTCAACGAAGTCAAGAACGGCAAAGGTAACTTCGGTTACAACGCTGCGACTGGCGAATACGGCGACATGATCGAAATGGGCATCCTGGACCCAACCAAGGTGACTCGTTCCGCTCTGCAAGCGGCATCGTCGATCGGCGGTCTGATCCTGACCACCGAAGCAGCTGTAGCTGACGCGCCGAAGAAAGACGGCGCTGCAGGCGGCGGCATGCCAGACATGGGCGGCATGGGTGGCATGGGCGGCATGATGTAAGCCAGCCTTACCCCTGTAACGCAAAACCCCGCTGGCGCAAGCCAGCGGGGTTTTTTATTGCCCAAATTTCAGCTTCACACCAATCCCCTGTGGGAGCGAGCCTGCTCGCGAAGGCGTCGGATCAGCCAACATTAATGTTGAATGACACACCGCATTCGCGAGCAGGCTAGCTCCCACAATTGGATTTATATGTCAGGCGCTGACCGGTTGTGCCTTGACCACGGCCTCGGTTTTCACCGCCGGGCGATACAGCACCCAGTAATACGACCCCAGGCAAATCAGCCAGCAGAAAATCGCCGTCCACACGTTGTGCGAAAAGAAGTGCGCACCCTGCATCATCCGG
This sequence comes from Pseudomonas sp. 29, assembly GCF_002754355.1. NCBI lineage: Bacteria > Pseudomonadati > Pseudomonadota > Gammaproteobacteria > Pseudomonadales > Pseudomonadaceae > Pseudomonas > Pseudomonas sp. 29. Next base: position 1,502,929 of record NZ_PEEY01000001.1, on the reverse strand, counting down.
CTGATCGAAAACACCGAACCCAGCGCAAAGGCAAAGATAAACGCCTGACGGGCCAGACGCGGACGGCGATCACGCAGGACAAAGAACAGCGCAAACAAGGTGAACCCCGTCGCCGCATGACCACCAGGCCAGCAACGGCCAGGTTTGTCGGTTTGTGGACGATGTTCCATCAGTTTGCTGTAGGTTTCATGGCCGCCAAATTGCTCCAGGCTCCATGGGCACTGCACCGCCGTTACGGCTTTGACCGGGGTGACGAACGAGGTCGCCAGGCCCAGCGACAGCACCAGACAACCCAGTTCGCGCTTGAACGGTTTCAGTCTGCCGACGAAGAACGAGCCGAGAAACCCCAGCACCGCAAACACCGAAAACGCGATCACCACCTGCTTGGCGCGATCGTGCAGGATGTCTTCCAGGAAAAAACTGTGGCGGCCAATGAAGTCGCCAGCCACCGGGTCATAGAACAACCGCGCCAGCACCATGTCCAGGTCGGTCATTTCCAGCAGAATCAGGCTTATCGCCGCGATGATTGGAATACCCAGATACAGCCACAGATTCAGCGGGCGAGGGGTAGGGCGTACAACACTTGATGACATGTCGGATCCTGAACAAAAGAAAACGCCCCGGGGCATCAGCCCGGGGCGTTTCAATTAACGTTCGCTGACTTGTGGAACACCCTCCTTGGGTGCTTTCCAGGCAAGCAGCTGTTGCTTGAAGCCATAACTGGCGGTTTGGTAATAGGTGATGGCGCGGCTGATCAACGGATCATCGCTGGAGGCCCGCGATTCGCGGCTCTCGGTCAGCGCATCGTCATGCCGACGCAAGCCTTGGCGCGGGCTGAGGATCGCCAGATCCTTGCCGTCAAACAGGCCCAGATGCTGGTAGTTGCCGACCACGACGCGTGGTGGCAGTGGGTTGTCCTGTAGCAGGTTGCGCCCGAAGAAAGTCGACTCGTAATCCATGTTCAACAAGCCCAGCAGTGTCGGTGCCAAGTCGATCTGGCTCGCCAGTTGGCCATTCTCGCGAGGCTCGATCAGCTTCGGTGCATAAATGAACAGCGGAATTTGATAGTTGGCAATCGGCAAGTCTTCTTTACCGGCGCTGCCCGCCGTGTGATCGGCGACGAAGATGAAGATCGTGTTGTCGAACCACGGTTTTTGCCGCGCCTGGTCGAGGAACTGGCCAATCGCATAGTCGGTGTATTTCACCGCGCCATCGCGACCGTTACCGGATTTGATGTCGATCCGGTCGTCCGGGTAGGTGTAGGGACGATGGTTGGAGGTGGTCATCAACTGCAACAGAAACGGTTGCTGTTTAGCATAGTCGGCATCGGCCAGCTTCAGCGTCTGTTTGTACAGATCCTCGTCGGCCATGCCCCAGGCGTTCTTGAAGTGAATCTCGGTTTCATCAACGCTGCTCTGGTCGACCACCCGATAGCCGTTGCCACTGAAGAACGCGTTCATGTTGTCGAAGTAGCCGCGGCCACCGTAAACGAACACGCTGTCGTAACCCACCGCGCTGAGTTGCTGGCCAAGGCTGGCAAAACCGCTCTCGCGACCGATACGCTTGACGATCGAACGCCCCGGGGTTGGTGGGATGGCCAGTGTGATGGCTTCCAGGCCGCGGTCGGTGCGGGTGCCGGTGGCGTAGAAATTGCTGAAATACAGGCTCTGTTTACGCAGCGCATCCAGATTGGGCGTCAGGTCGCGTTTGTCGCCGTTACTGCCCAGGTATTTGGCGCTGAGGCTTTCGATGGTGACCAGGACGATGTTGGGTGTACGCGCAGTGCCGGGATTGTCGATCATCCGGCGGATGTCCTGTGGGTCCTGACCGATGAAGCGCGCGTTGGGCTCGCTCAGTTCGGCGCGAATCTGTCGGGCGACCACCTCGGGCGTGTGGCTGCTGTAGAACTGCGTGTAATCCAGTTCGTTGTTCCGGAACGCGGCGAAGAACTGATACGGGCCGTTGCTGGCCAGTTCGTTCTGATAGGCATTGCCACCTTGCGCACGTGGCGCATCCTGGCTGAGCAGTTGCAGGCTCAGACCGGCAATGATCAACAGCCCCAGGGCATTGAGCAGGCGCCCACGCAGCGGCGGCAATGGCGCATTCAGCGCGGCATTGAACGGTTTGCGCAGGGCAAAACCGAGCGCGACGGCCAGCAACGCCAGAATGCTCAGCAGCGTGCCGATCGGGTAAGACTCCAGCACGTTGTTCAGCACTTCGTCGGAATACACCAGATAGTCGACCGCGATGAAGTTGAAGCGCACACCGAACTCGTCCCAGAACAGCCACTCGGCCACCGCCACGAACAGCATGGCGAACAGGCTGACGGTCAGCAGCCCTTGCAGAAACCAGCGATGGCCACGGCGGCGCCACAGGGCCGGCGGGCAGAGCAACAGGTACAGGCCCATCGGCAACGCCGCATAGGCAAGAAACCCCAAGTCATACAGCAAGCCGATGCCAAACAGCGAAAGCGTGCCACCGCCGGCCTCATCCAGATGAGTCAGCAACAGAACGGTTCGAGTCAGGAGAAATACCAGCAGCCACACACCGGTGACCAGCAACAGAAGGCGCACAGGCGCCGTCTTGAAAAAGTCCATTGTCTACATTTCCTTATATCTAATGGCGCGAGAGTCTCGCGTTGTCACTGTAGTCAGGTTGTGAACCAATAGTGAAAAACTCGTTAAGGTTTGAATTTGCTTGAGAGAGTTGATTTACGAGGCTTTCAGCCCTAGCTCTGAGCTGGCGATGGCCTTAAGCTGCGCGAGCCATGACGGCCGTTACTGTGTACGGAGGAGTGCCCATGCGAATTCTATTGGTTGAAGACAACCGCGATATCCTCGCCAATCTGGCCGATTATCTGGGGCTCAAAGGCTATACCGTCGATTGCGCCCAGGACGGTCTGTCGGGCCTGCACCTGGCGGCCACCGAGCATTACGACCTGATCGTGCTCGACATCATGTTGCCCGGCATCGATGGCTACACCCTGTGCAAACGTCTGCGTGAAGACGCCCGTCGGGACACGCCAGTGATCATGCTGACCGCTCGCGATCAACTGGACGATCGTCTCCAGGGTTTCAAGTCCGGGGCTGACGATTACCTGGTCAAACCCTTCGCCTTGTCCGAGCTGGCCGCGCGCGTCGAAGCAGTGATGCGTCGGACCCAGGGTGGCGGGCGCCGGGCGTTGCAGGTCGGTGATCTGAGCTATGATCTCGACACGCTCGAGGTTACCCGCGAAGGCAAACTGCTGAAACTCAATCCGGTCGGCCTCAAGCTGCTGGCGGTGTTGATGCAGAAGAGCCCGCACGTCCTGCGTCGGGAAATTCTCGAAGAAGCGCTGTGGGGCGATGATTGCCCGGACAGCGACAGCCTGCGCAGCCACGTCCACCAATTGCGTCAGGTGATCGATAAACCGTTTGCCAAGCCATTGCTGCAAACCGTGCACGGCGTCGGTTATCGCTTGGCCGAGGGCCGCGATGGAGTTTAAGCAAAGCCTTTCCCAGCGGATCATCATTGCCTTTGCGCTGATGAGCGCGCTGGTCGCGGGGGCCTTTGCCATGGGTATCGTCGCGACCGTGCACCTGGTGGAAGAAAAACTGATTTCGGCGGGGCTGGGCGGCGATCTGCAACGGCTTCTGCTGATGGACAACGTTTCGGACTGGAGCCATCGCCCGGAACCCGACCAGTTGTTCTATTTCAGTGGCGGCCCGGGCGATTTCGAGCTGCCCAAGGACCTGCGTCACCTCGATGCGGGTTTCCATGAAGTGTTCCGCGAGCAGCTGTCGTATCACGCGATGGTCGAAGTCGTCGACGGTCGGCGTTATGTGCTGCTGCAGGATCAAAGCGATTTCGAAGAGCGCGAGCGGGTGCTGTTTGCCGTGGTACTGGTGGGCTTTGTGCTCAGCCTGGCCCTGGCGGTATTCCTCGGTTGGGTGCTGGCGCGCAAGGTAATGGCGCCGGTGGTGCGCCTGGCCCGGCAGGTACGCCATCGCGATCAGTTGCTTGGTCTGGCGCCGCCGCTGGCACCGGATTACGCGGCAGACGAAGTGGGCGAACTGGCGGTGGCGTTCGATGCCACGCTGGGGCGTCTGCGTCAGGCGCTGACACGTGAAAGATTGTTCACCAGCGATGTCAGTCACGAGTTGCGCACGCCGTTGATGGTATTGGCCAGCTCCTGTGAACTGCTGATGGAAAACCCGGCCATCGATCAGCGTGGGCGCAATCAGGTCGAGCGCATTGCCCGGGCCAGTGAGGAAATGCGCGAGCTGGTGCAGACCTTCCTGATGCTCGCCCGCTCTCAACGCGAAGATGCTGGTTCGGCGCCGCAACAGAATCTCGCTCAAGTCGCGGACAGCTTGTTGTGCGTGTGGCGTGAGCCGATCGAAAGCAAAAGGCTGACCTTGCAGTTCGAGCCGGGAAATCCGCCGACCACGTGCTACAACGCAACGTTGTTGACCGCGGTGATGGGCAACCTGTTGCGCAACGCTTGTCACTACACCGAGAAGGGCTTCATTCGCCTGACACTGACGACCAACGGCTTTGTGGTGGAAGACTCCGGTGTCGGCATTCCGGAAGAAAAACGCGAAGCCATGTTCGAGCCTTTCGTGCGTGGCAGCGAAAAGCGCGGCGAAGGCTTGGGGTTGGGATTGTCGCTGGTGCAGCGGATCTGCGAGAACCAGGGCTGGACTGTCAGCCTGAGCACGATGGAACCCAATGGCTGCCGCTTCGAGGTGGATCTGGGCAAAATCTGACGCACGGAGTGGCTCGATGCTACTCCCTCCTTCCTGTCTAATTCCTGTATAACGCTGTAATAATTTGTCTGTTTACCGGACATTTTTTTCACAAATGGATGACCTGACGCTGACACGCCGCTCCTTAAGGTGGTGACATCAGCAATTCAGGAGTCCAGGTGATGGCCGGTCCGATCAAACTCGATTTTTCCGAGAAGTACGACGATCAACACGCGCAGAAATACCTGCGCAAGCACAAAGAAAGCCTTGGACGGCGTCTCTCCCACTGGCGTGACGAACAGCTGGCCCGCAAGGCGCTGGCGTCGGTGGGTGAACCGGGACTGGTGCTGGATCTGCCTTGCGGTGCCGGGCGTTTCTGGCCCTTGTTGGGCGAAAAGGCCAACCGGGTGATTATCGGCGCGGACAATTCCGAATCGATGATCAAGACGGCAATGCAGTCGCAACCGGCCGATGTGGTGAAACGGGTACAACCCTTGCACACCTCTGCCTTCGATATTGCCTTGCCTGACAACGCCGTCGACAGCATTTTCTGCATGCGTCTGCTCCACCACATCGGTGAAGCCGAGCATCGCCGGGCGATTCTGCGCGAATTCGAGCGCGTTACCCGGGACAGTGTGATCGTTTCGCTGTGGGTTGATGGCAATTTCAAAGCCTGGAAACGCCAGCGAGCCGAGCGCAACCGTGACAAACGCGAGTATCAGAATCGCTTTGTGTTACCGGCCGCTACGGTGGAAAAGGAGTTCGAGGAAGCAGGTTTTCGGATTCAGGAACAACTGGACTTTATTCCGCTCTACGCCATGTGGCGGGTTTACGTATTACGCAAGAGGTAACAGGATGGCAGTGCAATTTGCAGCAGAAACGGATGTCGCTCCGCAAGATCGCTTTGACTTTTACTGGAACCAGCGCGGCGAGTGGGTGGAAGAACCCAATGTTCGACGTGGCGGGGAAAGTGGCGTGCAAAGGGTCGTGGGGCGCGATGGTCAACTGCTGTATGCCAAGCGCCAGACCGGTCACATCTATCGCAGTTGGTTGCACCCTTTTGGCCGTCCTACTGTTTTGCGTGAACTTGATGCGCTGACCGGCGTGAGCAAGCTCGGTGTGCGCGTGCCGCAAATCGTTTTCTGCGGCGCTCAGCCTGATCCGCAGCACAAATGGCGCGCTCTGCTGGTCACCAAGTCCCTGGACGGTTTCCAGGAACTGGAACATTGGCTGGCGGCTGCCGGCGGTCGCGATCAGTGCGGTGATGTGGTTTATGAGCGCGTGCTCAAGGACCTCGCCGAGAACCTGGCGCGCATGCACAAAGGCCGTTGGCAGCACAGCTGCATCTACATCAAACACGTGTTTGTGCGTGTGACGGGCGAAGGCGAGTCGGCCAAGGTCGAAGTCGCGTTGATCGATCTGGAGAAATGCCGCCAGCGTCTGACCGCCTATCGCGCCGCTTCCCACGACATGAAGCAATTGCGCCGCCATTCGTCGTTCCGCGACACGGACTGGAAAAAACTCGTCTACTTTTATGAGACGGCGTTTGGCAGCGCTATCAAAGGTTTATAGCGATGAAACTAGAAATTGCACGAGGTTTGTTTTTGGTTGGAGCCTTGGCAGTTGCGTCATTGGCGGTGGCTGCCTGGGAGCAGCCCCGCATGCAGGTAGTGGGCTCGTCCGTAGACGACGCCCACTGCGCAGTCCCACGGGTGGCAAAAGCCTCCGTGGCGACCAAACCCGATCATGATCTGTTGTTGTTCATGTTCGGACTTTCTCAAGGGATGAGGCCGCAGAGTTGAACCGATTGAAGCCCATATAAAAGGCCTCGCAGATGCGAGGCCTTTTTTTATGCGCGGATTTTATGGATAAACGCCAACCCATGTGGGAGCGAGCCTGCTCCGGGCGGCGTTCCCACACAGGGTTACGCGGTTGGTTTGGGATCGGGTTTCGCCAGCAGGGTGTAAACGCACGGCAACACAAACAGCGTAAACAACGTGCCAATCGACATCCCCGTGGCAATCACCATGCCGATATCAAACCGACTGACCGCGCCGGCACCCGTGGCGAGAATCAACGGCACCATGCCAAACACCATCGCCGCCGTGGTCATCAACACCGGGCGTAAACGAATCGCTGCCGCTTCCTCAACGGCTTCACGCGCCGTCAGGCCTTTATCCTTGCGCAATTGGTTGGCGAACTCGACGATCAGAATCCCGTGTTTACTGATCAGCCCGATCAGCGTCACCAACCCGACCTGGGTATAGATGTTCATGCTCGACCAGCCGAGGAATAGCGGTATCAGCGCGCCGCAGATCGACAACGGCACCGTCACCAGGATCACCAGCGGATCGCGGAAGCTTTCGAATTGCGCCGCCAGCACCAGAAAGATAATCGCCAGCGCCAGCGCGAAGGTTACCCACAGGGCACTGCCTTCCTGCACGAACTGTCGCGATGCGCCGCCGTAGTCGAAAGCAAACCCGGCCGGTGCTTCTTCGCGGGCAATCTGCAACACGGTGTCGATGGCTTCACCCATGCTCACCAACGGGAAACCGGAGATCTTCGCGGCGTTAAGTTGCTGGAACTGATTGAGCTGGCGCGGTCGTGCGCGGTCGCTGACCTTGATCAGCGTCGACAGCGGCAATAACTCGCCCTGAGTGTTTTTCACGTAGTAGTTGTTCAGCCAGTCCGGGTTATCGCGATAGGGGCGCTCGACCTGGGCAATGACCTTATAGCTGCGCCCATCAATGGTGAAACGGTTGATTTCCGCCTCGCCCAACAGCGTCGCCAGCGTGCCACCGAGATCCTGCATCGACACGCCCATCTGCGCTGCTTTGGCGCGGTCGATATCGACCACCACCTCGGGTTTGTCGAACGCCAGATCGAGATCGACGAAGGCGAACTTGCCCGACTCCATTGCACGTTTCTTGATCCGGTCAGCCACTTGCAGCAGCAGTTCATAGTCGTTGGCGGTGTTGACCACAAACTCGAACGGCAAGCCTTCGCCGGTGCCGGGCAGGGAGGGCAGGTTGAAACCAAAGATCTGCAGGCCGGGGATGGCACCCAGTTTGCCTTGTACCTCGGGGAGGATCTGCATCTGCGTGCGACTGCGCTCATTCCACGGCTTGAGCAGGAAGCCGCCGATCCCCGCCTGTACACCGTTGTAGCCGTTGATCTGGAACGAGGAGTAGTACTCCGGGAACTCTTTGAAGATCTTGATGAATTCGTCGGTGTAGGTGCTCAGGTAATCGAGGTTGGTTGGCTGCGGCGCAGTGGCCATCATGAAAATGATGCCCTGATCTTCGTCCGGGGCCAGTTCCGATTTGGTGAACTTGAGAAACACCGGGATCAGGCACAACACGATCACTGCGAACACCAGCACCACCGGCCGCGTGTTCAGCGTGCCGTGCAGCATGCTCTGATAGCGGCGCTTGAGGCCGTCAAAAATGCGGTCGAGGCGATGCGCGAGGCCGCTGGGATTTTCCTCGTGGCGCAGCAAAAACGCGCACATCATCGGCGACAGGGTCAGGGCGACGATCCCGGAAATCACCACGGCGCCGGCCAGGGTCAGCGCAAACTCCTTGAACAACGCCCCGGTCAGCCCGGTGAGGAAACCGATCGGCGCATACACCGCCGCCAGGGTGATGGTCATCGACACCACCGGCATGGCGATTTCCCGTGCGCCTTCCAGCGCCGCATCAAATGGCGTCTTGCCTTCCTCGATATGCCGGTGAATGTTTTCCACCACGACAATCGCATCGTCCACCACCAGACCGATGGCCAGCACCATCGCCAGCAGCGTCAGCAGGTTCATCGAGTAACCCATCATCTGCATGAAGAACATCACGCCGATCATCGACAGCGGAATGGTCACCACCGGGATTAGCACCGAGCGCAATGCGCCGAGGAACAGGAACACCACGACGATGACGATCAGCACCGCCTCGAACAGGGTTTTTACCACTTCATCGATCGAGGCCTGGATAAACAGCGTGGCGTCGTAGGCGATCTCGCTTTTCAGGTTCGGCGGCAGTTGCGCTTCCAGCTCGGGCATCAGCTTGCGCACTTCCTTGATCACATCCAGCGGGTTGGCGCCGGGGGTGGCCTTGATGCCGATGTACACCGACGGCGTGCCGCCAAACGAGCTGATCGAATCGTAGTTTTCTGCGCCCATTTCCACCCGCGCGACATCACTCAGCAACACGCGGCTGTCGCCACTGACCTTGAGCGGAATCGCCGCGAAGGCTTCAGCGGATTTCAGTTCGGTGTTGGCGTTGATGCTGGTGACCACATACTCGCCTTTCACTTCGCCGGCGGCGGAGAGGAAGTTGTACTGGCGCACGGCGTTGGTCACATCGCTGGCGCTGAGGCCGAAACCGGCGAGTTTCACCGGGTCGAGCCACAGGCGCATGGCGAACACCTGATTGCCGAGAATCTCCGCCTCGGCCATGCCCGGCAAGGTCGCCAGTTTTGGCTGGATCACCCGTGACAGGTAGTCGGTAATTTGCGGGTTGCTCAAGTCCTTGCTGAAGAAACTGATGTACATCAGCGCCGAGGCGTCGGCGGACTCCTTGCTCAGCACCGGGTCTTCGGCGTCCTGTGGCAGCTTGTTTTTCACCTCGTTGGCTTTGGCCAGCAGCTCGGTGAACAAACGGTCGGTGTTGGAGCCGATGCGCGCGTAGATCGAGATCACCGAGAAGTTCTGCCGGCTGACCGAAGTCATGTAGTCGATGCCTTCGGCGCTGGCGAGGCTCTGCTGCATCGGCTGGGTGATGTAGCCCTGAATGGTTTCGGCGTTGGCTCCGGGATAAGCGGTGGTCACCGTGATCAGGGCGTTTTCCATTTGCGGGTATTGGCGCAGCGGCAACTTGCTCCAGGCCTGAAAGCCCAGCAGCACAATCAACAGGCTGACCACGGTGGCGAGCACCGGGCGGCGAATGAACGGATCAGTAAAAGCCATGGGATTTCCTTGATCAGTCGGCGCGCGGCGGACTGTTCTGCTCGCCGAGGGTCTTGTCGTCGCTGATGGCAATGTGGGCACCGTTGTCCAGTTTGATCTGGCCAGCCGTCACCACTTGTTCGCCACTTTGCACGCCCTTTTTGATCATCACCAGGCCATCGCGGCGTTCACCGGTTTCGATGAAGCGGCGTTCGGCGATCAGCACCGGTTGGCCCTTGTCGTCCTTTTCGACGCTGCCGTCTTCGGCTTTCTTTTGCCCGACCACGTAGATCGAGTTGCCGTAGAGGGTGTAGGTGATCGCGCTCTCCGGCACGACAATGTGTTTCTGCGGATCCGGCAACAGCACCTCGAGGCTGGCGAACATGCCCGGCAGCAATTTGCCGTCGGGGTTGGCCAGCGTGGCGCGAACCAGAATGTTGCGCGTTGTGCTTTCGACGATCGGGTTGATCGCGCTGATCTTGCCGGCGAAGTTTTGCTTGGGATAGGCGGCGACAGCGATCTGCACAGGCTGACCGATGGCCAGTTTCGGCACCGATTGTTCGGGCAGGTAGAAGTCGGCGTAGAGGCTGCTCAGATCTTGCAGCGTGGCGATTTTGGTGCCGCTGGCGAGGTAGTCGCCGACGTCGACCTGACGGATGCCGATGGTGCCGCTGAACGGTGCGAGGATGCGTTTTTTCGCCAGCGAAGCGTTGAGCTGATTGACCGTGGCTTTATTTTTCTGCAGTACAGCGGAGAGCCGGTCGTACTCGCCTTTGGAGATTGCGCGGCTATCGACCAGTTGCGCGCCACGGCCGAAGTCCAGTTGCGCCAGCCCGAGATCAGCCTTGGCGGTTTCCAGCAGGGCAGTTTCGACGCCACTGTCGAGTTGCAGCAAGGGTTGCCCGGCCTTGACCTTCTGTCCGGACTCGAACTTGAGTTCGGTGACGGTGCCGGCCACTTCCAGGCTCAGCTCGACACCTTGCAGCGCCTTGAGAGAGCCGACGGTGGGCAAACGCATCTGCCACGGTTGCTCGGTGGCATTGGCCACGGCAACGCTGATTGGCGGTTTCGGCTTGGAAAAGCCCTGGATCATTGTGTAGATCGAAAAGGCTTTGTATCCGCCCAGCACCAGGACGATCAACAAAACAACACCCAACATGATCAGCATGCGGCGACGCAGCATATTTCCAGTTCCTTGGATAAATCAGGTGAGACAGGCGGGCACATTACTCCGAGTACAGGGGGGATTCCAACTGGCAGTTCTTACAGGGGGGCGCAAAAAGACCGGAGCCTGCGGCAGTTCCTGCAGAGGAGTGCATTCCAATGCAGGAGCTGCCGCAGGCTGCGATCTTTTAAGGCAGTTTTACGCCATCAAGTGCAGATGGTTGTCCCAGAGCCCCGCCGGTAATTCCAGTGGCTTGGCCAGCAGCTCATCCTGACGGCAATCGTAGTAACGGCAACGTCCTTGCCCGGAGGTCACGACAAAACCGTCCTTCACCGCACCCACACCCGCGCAATCGGGCAACGGCGCGTCGAGGCGCACCTCGCCACTGTCCAGATCCCAGATAAAGAAGCGGTTGCCACGCGGCGCCGTCAGCGCAACCAGGCGCAAGTCGCTGTGCACCGCAACACTTGCGGTGTAATGCCCCATCGACTGCAACTGATGCTCCGGCACCGGGAACGCCACGAACGGCTGCCCCGGACGCTTGATCGCCAGCAACTCCGAACGCTCATGCGAGGCGCCCATGAACTGCTGACCGGCGACGATGGTGCCGTCGCTGGCGATGCCCAGATGGCGCACGCTGTTCATCTGCTGGGCGAGCGTTTCCTTGCTCAGCAGGGTGCCATCGCGCTGCATCAGCACCAGACTTGGCTCCATGGCGTTGAGGTTCATGTCGACGCGGCTTTCCGCCTCGGTACGAATCCCGCCATTGGCCACCACCAGCGTCTCGCCGTCAGGCATCCACGACACCTGATGCGGACCGAGACCGTGGGTGGAAATCTCGCCCGTGTGCACCAGTCGCTCGCCTTCGAACTTGTAGACGCCGAGCAGGCCACGGCCAGGATCGGTGGTGTCGTTCTCGGTGGCGTACAGGTATTCGCCGTCCTTGTGCACCACGGCGTGGCCGTAGAAGTGCCGGTTCGGCTGCGAGGTCACGGTCTGCAGCAACTTACCGTTGCGCAGGTCGATCAGGTAGCTTTCGGTGCCCGGACGCCGCGCGACGAACAGCGCAATCGGCTGCGTCGGATGGTTGATGATGTCGTGGCAACGCTGCCCGACTTCGGTGGCGAACACCCGCGTGCCATCCAGCCGATAGCCGACGGCGTAGTGTTTGCCGTCGGTGTCGTCGCGCGCCGACAGCAACAGCGGGCTCTGATCCTTGCGTTTGAACAGCGTCCAGCCGCCCAGCGTCACTGCTCCCAGCAGTGCACTACCTAAAGTCAGAACCTGACGTCGCAGCATGGCACTTGCCCTCATCAGTCACCGTCGTTGGCGTTGAAGCCCAGTTGGATGCCCAGCGCCTTGGCCAGTTCGCCTTCGTGCAGGCGATGGACCACGTTAAGGCTGTCGTAGATGTCGTTCAGTTGCTGACGACCGGCGTCGTCTTCGAGCATTTCGCCGAGCGAACGCTGAGTGCTGTCGAACAGTTTCAGCGAAGCGGCGTAGGCCGCGTCGATCTTGTCGGCCAATGGCTTCTGATCGCTTGGCAGCAGGCTGCGCAGGCCTTTGTTGTCGACACCTTCCCAGACGGTTTTGGCAGCGGCGAGGCTGGCCTCCAGTGCGGTCAGCGAGGACTGGCTGCGCCAGGCATCGGCTTGGAACGGTTGAGGCACGCCTTTGCTCTGACGGCCCATTGGCGTGCCGAGTTTTTTCTTCAGAGTGTCCAGTGCAGTGACTTGCACACGCAGCAGATCGGCGATCGCTTCGTGGGAGTCGGCGTAGCGCTGGTTGGGGAACTTGGTCATCTGCGCGAGCATGCCGTCAGTGTTGTTCCAGCCCTGCAGAATCTCTTCGGCCAGTTGCTTCTGTCGTTCGCCAATGGCGATCAGCAGTGGGCAGTACTTGGCTTTCTGCTCGGCGTTGGCCACGTCAGGCTTGGCGTCGAACAGGATGTACTCGTACGCCGACAGACCTTGAACGACTACGCTCGATTTGGCCAGGGCGGCGGCGTCGATCTGCGGCTGCGCGACGACCAGTTGCTCGACCTGACGGCCGACGAGGTTCTTCTTGTCCGGCCAGAACTGTACCTGCCACGAACGGTTGCCCTCGGCCAACGGGCCGATCAGCAGCGGTTGCAGCTCGGCCCAGGCTTTCTGCGCGTGCAGGAAATCGGCGCGGGCGGTTTCCAGGGTTTCCTTGCCCTGGCAGTAGGCGAGGGCGCTGACCGCCAGTTGCTTGTCGGCCTCGACCCAACGGGTGTAGGTCGGCAGGATCACCGATTTGGCGATGGCCGCCGACGTGACCGCTTGCGGATCCTGTGGCGAGCAGGCGCCGAGGGCGAGCGCGGCAAGGCTGGTGAACAGTAGCTTGGGACGGAACATGTCGGGCTCCCGATTCTTTTTCAGTGTTTAAAGTGAGTTCAAAAACGCCAGCAGCGCGGCACGCTGCTCGGCATTGAAAGACAAAACCTGTTGCTGCGCGGCTTGTGCTTCGCCGCCATGCCAGAGCACCGCTTCGAGCAGATTGCGCGCGCGACCGTCATGCAAAAACTGTGTGTGGCCGCTGACGGCTTGCGTCAGGCCGATCCCCCACAACGGCGGCGTGCGCCAGTCGCGGCCGGAGGCCTGGAATTCCGTACGGTTGTCGGCCAGGCCGTCGCCCATGTCATGCAGCAACAGATCGCTGTATGGACGAATCACCTGATTGGCCAGTTCAGGTTCGGCTGCGTTGGCGGCGGTGGTGTATTTCGGTGTATGGCACGACTGGCAGCCGGCCTGGAAAAACAGGCTCTTGCCGGCCAGCACTTGTGCATCGTTGACGCCACGCCGCGCGGGTACGGCGAGGTTACGGCTGTAGAACAGCACCAGACGCAGGATGTTGTCGCTGACTTCCGGCTCGCCGTCCGGGCCATTGCCGTTTGGCGCCTGTTTGCAGGCAGTTTGCGCCTCGGTGCAGTCATCGAAGGGGCGCAGACTGGTGGTGAGACCCATGTCACCGGAAAACGCGTGGACGTTCTGTTGATTGAGGTTCGGTTGCCCGGCTTTCCAGCCGAATCTGCCCATGACGGTCTTCTGCAACGCATCATCCCAGACCTGATTGGGACGGCCATTGATGCCTTTGTTGTCTTTGGCTTGCGCGGCGGCGTTGGCCAGAATCGCTTCTTCGGGGATCGCTTCGAGCAGGCCCAGACCAATCATCGGCGGGGCAACGCGGGCCGAGAAACGCGTGTCCGGGTGCATCGGGCCGTAGCCCAGTTGGGTGATCTGCAACACTGGCTTGCGCAATTCGACTTCGGTGCCGTCCTTGAAACGCACGGGCACTGGCGTGTAATCGACGCGCACTTTGCCTTCCGGGGCGACGCCGGGCACGGCCATGTCCTGGAACTGACCGCCGTAGACCGGCTCCGGCACTACGCCAGCCTGCTCGATGAGCCGGGCATATTCCGGCGCGTCGGGGATCGACAGCCTGACCAGCATCGACACCGCGTTGGCCGCATCCGGCGTCGGTGGGTGGCCGCGACCGTCCTTGATGTGGCAGTTCTGGCAGGCGTTGGTGTTGAACAACGGGCCGAGGCCATCGCGCGCCGTGGTGGTCGACGGTGCGATCACCCATGGGCTGCGGAAGAAACTGTTGCCGACACTGAAGTCCACTCGCCGTGACGGTGGCAGGTTGGCCGAGGGCAGGGAGAATGCGTTCTGATCGGTCTTGCGCACGGTCGCTGCACCGCCCGAACGTGCTTCACCCGGCTCAGCCTTGGTGAAACGCGGGGCGTCATCGCAGGCACTCAGGCCCAGGGCCAGCAACAGTGCGGACAAGCGAAGAGGCAGCGAGGGCATCAGACATCCTGCGGACGGGCGAAAATAAAGGCGCAAAGTCTAACAGGGCGAAGGAGTTTGAATAAGAGGAATTATCGTTTGCTTGATATGAAGCAAACCTAAAGGCCAATGCAAACCTTGTGGGAGCGAGCTTGCTCGCGAAAGCGGAGTTCGTCGCTCTGCTGGTGTTGCGCCAGATGCCGCCTTCGCGAGCAAGCTCGCTCCCACAGGGATTGGTGGTGCACTTGATATTGGGTACACCTTGAAGCAGGGGGTTGTGTTTGGCATGCATGAAAAAGGCGACCCGAAGGTCGCCTTTTTTGAATCGGACGCAGTGATCAGAACTCGTGATCAGCGTTGTCCGGGTTCAGGTCGCTGATGCCCAGTTTGCCGGCAGCGGCTTCGATCGAACCAGTCTGCTTGACCAGCGAGGCGATGGCGTCGCGAACGATCTGGTTGCCCGCAGTGTTGCCGGCAGCGATCAGTTGGTCGTAGTGCTCACCCTTGTTGGCGTGATCGACCATGACCTGGATCTTCGCTTCGGTAGCGGCCAGATCGGCTTTCAGTGCGGTGTCGGCAGCCGGGTCGGCCTTGGCCACCAGCGACGACAGGCTGGCGCCGGTCATTTTGGTGCCGTCAACACGGGTGTACTCGCCCAGGTAGACGTTACGAATGCCTTTGGCATCGTAGAAGTGCGAGTTGTGGGTGTTGTCGCTGAAGCAATCCTGCTCGTCTTCAGGGGAGTTGGCTTCGAGGGAAACCTTCATACGTTCGCCCGCCAGTTCACCCAGGGACAGGCTGCCCATGCCGAAGAGCATTTTGCGCAGACCGGTTTCGCCCGGCTCGGCTTCCAGGGTGGCACGGTAGTTGTCAGCCACGTTCGGCTTCCAGTTGCCGACCATTTCTTCCAGGTCGCTGACCAGCAGTTGGGTCACGGACTTCAGGTAAGCACGACGACGATCGTTGTGACCGCCAGTGGCGCCGGCGCCTTCCAGGTAGTCGGAGGCCGGACGGTTGCCAGCGCCAGGGCCGGTGCCGTTGAGGTCCTGGCCCCACAGCAGGAATTCGATCGCGTGGTAGCCGGTGGCGACGTTGGCTTCGGAACCGCCCAGCTCGTTGAGGCTGGCGAGTTTTTCCGGGGTGATGTCTTTGACGTCGACCTTGTCTTCGCCGACCTGAACTTCGGTGTTGGCAATGATGTTGGCGGTGGCGCCCGGGTTACCCAGTGCGTGCTCGTAGGATTTGTCGACGTAGTCGATCAGACCCTCGTCCAGTGGCCAGGCGTTAACCTGACCTTCCCAATCGTCGATGATGGTGTTGCCGAAGCGGAACACTTCGCTCTGCAGGTACGGAACGCGCGCGGCGACCCAGGCAGCCTTGGCGGCTTTCAGGGTGTCGGCGTTGGGCTTGGCGAGGAAGGCGTCGACGGCGGTCTGCAGGGTTTTCGCGGTGGATTCGGCATCGCTGTAAACGGCGAAGACCATGTCGGCGTAGTGCGCGACCACAGCCTTGGCGGCGGCTTCGTCGACTTTACCGGCAGCGGCAGGCGCCGCAGGTGCGCTGGTGCTGGCGGCTGGGGTCGGTGCGGCCGGAGCGGCGGCCTTGTCTTTGCCTTCGCCGCAACCGGCGAGGGAAATAGCGATGGCCAGCAGACTGGCGGTAGCCAGAGGCATACGAATCATGGCGAACATCCTGCTTCGATAGTTGAGTGGACTCGCGCTGGGGGTGCGCAAAACTGCGACATAATGCAAATCTTTCGCATTATGTGTAAAGGGTTGTGGCTGGAAATATTTCTTATTTACGCAGATCAAAAGATCGCAGCCTGCGGCAGCTCCTACAGTGGGAACGCATTCCAAATGTAGGAGCTGCCGCAGGCTGCAATCTTTCGATCTTCTAGAGAATGGCCGCGTTACTGCGTTGCGCCTGTTTGAGATAGGCGCCCAGTTCCCGGGCCGGCAGCGGTTTGCTGTAGTGGTAACCCTGACCTTCGTGGCAGCCTTCGGAGATGATGTAGCTTTCCTGTTCGGCGGTTTCCACGCCCTCGGCAATCACCTGCATGCCCAGGCTCTTGCCCAGTTGAATGATCGCGCGAACGATGGTCGCATCGTCGTCGTCATCGAGCAGGTCCTGAACGAAGCTCTTGTCGATCTTGATCTTGTCCAGCGGCAGGCTTTTCAGATAGCTCAGGGATGAATAGCCGGTGCCGAAGTCATCGATGGCGATCAAAGCGCCAGAGCGGCGCAGGCTGAGCAAGTGCTGGGCGGCGGTGCTGATGTCTTCCATCAGGCCGGTTTCGGTGACCTCCAGTTCCAGACTGCGCGGTGGCAGGCGGTACATCTGCAGCAGGTTGTTGACCACGCGCGGCAATTCGGCGTGGTGCAGTTGCACGGTCGATAGATTCACTGCCATGCGCAGGTCGGCGAAACCCATATCGTGCCATTCGCGCAATTGCTTGCAGGCCTGATCGAGCACCCATTCGCCAATGGCGATGATCGTGCCGTTCTGCTCTGCCAGCGGAATGAACAGGTCCGGCGGCACCAGACCGTGTTCCGGATGCTGCCAGCGAATCAGCGCTTCGACGCCGACCACGCGGTGATCGCGATAGCTGATCTGCGGCTGATAGACGAGATAGAACTGATCACGCAACAGCGCATCGCGCAGGTCTTTTTCCAGTTCACGACGACGGCGCATCTCGCTATCTACACTGGCGATGTAGAACTGATAGCGGTTGCGCGAGCGGGTCTTGGCCAGGGTCATGGTCTGCTCGGCCTTCTGCAACAGCTTCTCGGTGCTGTCGCCGTCCTCCGGGAACAGGGTGATGCCAATGGTCGCGCGCAGGCGGATTTCCTGATGGTCGAGGGCGAACGGCGCCTCCAGATCATCAAGGATGCTTTGCGCCAGTTCGGCCGCTTCGTAAGGTTGCTCGATATCCGCTTGTACCAGTGCGAACTGGTCGCCGCCGAGGCGGGCGAGGGCGCCGAGGCGGCCGCTGTGGGCGCGCAGACGATCGGCCAGGGCCAGCAACAATTGGTCGCCGGTCTGGTAGCTGAATTGCTCGTTGATGCCTTTGAAATCATCCAGCCCCACGCACAACACCGCGACCCGGCGTTGCAGCTTGCCGGCGTCGACCAGAATCTTGTCCAGTTGCTGCTGGAGTTGCTGGCGATTCGGCAGGCCGGTGAGGAAGTCGTACTGGGCCATGCGCAGCAGGCTGTTTTCCGCTTCATGACGCAGATGGGTGTTGCGTTCGATCGACTCAAGCAACTGATTGGCGGTGTTGATCCAGATCCCCAGCTCGTTTTTTTCGTGGCCCTTGAGCTGCGGAATCTTGTGTTCGCTGGGGCGATCGGGGTTGATCTCGGTGAGGTGTTCGATGATCCGCGACAACGGCTTGGTCAGCAGCCAGTGATAGACCAGATACAACACCAGGCCCATCGCCAGTGCGCGCAAAACCCCGGAAATAAAGATGATCACCGAACTGACGATAAAGCCCTCGCCATAGGTGGCGGTGTCGAGGGTGATGCTCAGGTCGCCGTAGTACTCGCTGTACGGACCACGCCCTACCAGTTGCGTGGTGAAGGTGCGTTCCTGGCCGAGAATCAGGTCGGTCAGCCAGCGGCTGTTGGACTGCTGCAATTCGCGGGACTTCTGCGCGAGCATGGCTTCGTTGGGATGGCCGATAGAGGCCTGACGCACGGCATCGTCCTGGAACAGGCCTTCGATCACCTGCATGCCCATTTCCCGGTCGAGGCTGTAAACCGCCTGGGTCGAGGGATCGCGGAACATGTCGAGGATGCGTTCGGCGTCGCCGGCAACGGCCTGGCGGGTTTTGTAAGCATCGAAAACGATCTGTGCGCAGCTCAAGACTACGCCGACGATCAATGCCGACAGGAGCACGACCCGGAGCAACTTCACCGACAAGCTGTTCTTGAGTTCCAGCTTCAAAGGGTTATTCCTTGTTCCGTGCGGGTAGCGTCAAGTTGCCATGAGTATTGGCAATCCCGAGTTGGCAGTCAAAGGGACAATCAGACCGGGGACGATTCGCCCATAGCCTTGGCCGAAATGCTGCTGTCTGGAGTATTAGCCCTAATTTGTACTATGTCGGTAGTTTCGCCCCTCAACTTGAGCGGTTCGCAGCATTTTTTCCTCTTTTTGATGTTAGCCCGCTGTGGCATGGCGGCAAGCAGCGGCAGACAGCATTAAGCGTGAGAAAAACGCTATTTAAATGCAGGCATAAAAAACCCGGCAAAAGCCGGGTTTTTTGACTGGCGCGCAGCTTAAGCGGTGAAGGTTTTGCCTTCGAACTGCTCAGCAACGAACTTCCAGTTGACCAGGTTCCAGAACGCTTCGACATACTTCGGACGAACGTTGCGGTAGTCGATGTAGTAAGCGTGTTCCCAGACGTCGCAGGTCAGCAGCGGGGTGTCGCCGCTGGTCAGCGGGTTGCCGGCGCCGATGGTGCTGGCCAGAGCCAGGGAACCGTCAGCCTTTTTCACCAGCCAGCCCCAGCCGGAACCGAAGGTGCCGATCGAGGTTTTGCTGAACTCTTCCTTGAACTTGTCGAACGAACCGAAAGCAGCATTGATGGCTTCAGCCAGCGCGCCGGTTGGTTGACCGCCGGCGTTTGGCGCCAGGCAGTTCCAGTAGAAAGTGTGGTTCCAGACCTGAGCGGCGTTGTTGAAGATACCGCCCGAGGAAGTCTTGACGATTTCTTCCAGGGTCTTGCCTTCGAACTCGGTGCCTGGCACCAGGTTGTTCAGGTTCACGACATAGGTGTTGTGGTGCTTGTCGTGGTGGTATTCCAGGGTTTCCTTGGAAATGTGCGGCTGCAGGGCATCGTGTGCGTAAGGCAGCGGCGGCAATTCGAAAGCCATGATGATTCTCCTAATCAGGTCTGTTGCGGTGAGCGCAAGGCCGATCACGGGCGGCCAGAAATGCACCGGCGAGTTTTTACTCTTTGCGGCGCAGGGTTTCGATCATAGCACCGGGGTTGCGCCATAACCACGCAACAACTGTGTGGGATAGAGGTTCCAGAGCGGTTTGGAATAAATCAGCTCGCCAATATCAACTGCCCGGCGACCGTGAACATCATCAGCGCCACCACCAGATCAAGAATCCGCCAGGTACTCGGCCGGGCCAGATATGGCGCCAACCACGCAGCACCCAGTGCCAACGTGAAAAACCACAGCAACGAAGCACTCGCCGCGCCCACTACATAAGCGCCCGGCACCGATTGCTGCGCGCCGAGCGAGCCGATCAGCAACACCGTATCCAGGTAAACGTGCGGGTTGAGCAGCGTCACCGCCAAAGCGCTGAGCATTACCGCACGCAGCGAACGCACGGTCTGATTCTCGCCTTGCCCCATGCTCTGTTTCGAACACGCCCTGCGCAGCGCCTGGCTGCCGTACCAGATCAGAAACGTCGCGCCGCCCCAACGGGCAATGGCGAGCAGCGTCGGGTTTTGCGCCAGAATCGTCGCCAGGCCGAATACCCCGGCCGCCACGAGCAGTGCATCGCAGATCACGCACAACGCCGCCACGGGCAGGTGATGTTCACGACGCAGGCTCTGCGCCAATACAAAAGCGTTCTGCGTGCCGATCGCCATGATCAGCCCGAACGCCACCAGCAGGCCGTTCACATAGCTTTGCCACATAACAATTACTCCGCGTTGGCTGCGAGATCGCGCAGCACTTGCATGGCGCGTTCGGCGTCGGCCTGGCCGACGAACAAATGGTCGTGGTAATAGCCGGCAATCACGTTGCAACTGATCCCGGCCTTGCCCAGTGCCGTGGCGAATGCGGCGGTGAGGCCCACGGCTTCCAGCGCCGAGTGCACGTTGAGGGTGATCCACGCGGCGATGTAGTCGAAACTGAAACCGGCCTGTTCAGCTTGGGAGCGTTCGAGAATCACGGTCAGGCCTTCCTGTTCGCGGAAGCTGCCGACGATCTCCAGATCCCTCGGTAACACGCCATCGGGCAGGGTGCAGAATACGTATTCGCCGGCGTTCAATTGCGGGCTCATGCTGCGCAACAAGGTTGTGAGTGAGGTTTCGCCAGCCATTGCAGTGATCCTTGATAAAGAGTGCTTGCTGGCTATTCTCCGGGCGAAACCTGTATAAGAAAAACCAATAGTGCTGATCGCTCATTAGGAAAACTGATGTTCGACTACAAATTGCTTTCTGCTCTGGCCGCTGTGGTCGAGCAGGCCGGCTTCGAACGGGCCGCGCAGGTGCTGGGTTTGTCGCAATCGGCGATTTCGCAGCGGATCAAACTGCTCGAAGCGCGGGTCGGCCAACCGGTGTTGATTCGCGGCACGCCACCGTCGCCGACCGAGATAGGCCGGCGTCTGCTCAACCATGTGCAGCAGGTGCGTCTGCTCGAGCGTGACCTGCAAACCCTTGTGCCCGCGCTGGACGAGGAGGGGGTGCCGGAACGTTTGCGCATCGCTCTTAATGCCGACAGCCTCGCCACGTGGTGGGCCAAAGCGGTGGGAGATTTTTGCGCCGAACAACATTTGCTGCTCGATCTGATTGTCGAAGACCAGACCGTCGGCCTCAAACGCATGCGCGCCGGTGAAGTGGCCGCGTGCCTCTGCGCCAGTGAACGGCCGGTGGCCGGGGCACGCAGTGTGTTGCTCGGGGCGATGCGTTATCGCGCGCTGGCCAGCCCGGCGTTCATCGCACGGCATTTCCCCGACGGCGTGCGCGCCGAGCAACTGCCACGCACCCCGGCGCTGGTGTTCGGCCCGGACGACTTCCTCCAGCATCGTTACCTCGCCTCGTTGGGCGTCGATGGCGGATTCGAACACCATTTATGTCCTTCCTCGGAAGGTTTTATCCGCCTGATCGAAGCCGGACTGGGCTGGGGCCTGGTGCCGGAACTGCAAGTGCGCGATCAATTGCAACGCGGGTTATTGCGTGAACTGCTGCCAGATAAACCGATCGACGTGCCGTTGTACTGGCATCATTGGCGTAATGGCGGTCAGTTGCTGGGCTTGCTGACCGAGCAATTGCTGCGTTCTTCGGCGCAATGGCTAGTGCCGTTGGACTGAGGGCCAGCGTCAAGACACTCGAATCAGGCAAAACGAAAGACATCGGAGCTTTACATGAAAATTCTGGTCACCGGCGCAAGCGGCTTCATTGGCGGACGCTTTGCGCGTTTCGCCCTGGAGCAGGGCCTGGACGTGCGGGTTAACGGTCGCCGGGCCGAGAGCGTCGAACATCTGGTGCGCCGTGGCGCCGAGTTTGTCCCCGGCGACCTGACCGATCCCGATCTGGTCCGCGAGCTGTGTTCCGACGTTGAAGCCGTGGTGCATTGCGCGGGCGCCGTCGGGCTGTGGGGCCGCTATCAGGACTTTCATCAAGGCAACGTGCAGGTCACCGAAAACGTTGTCGAAGCCTGTCTGAAACAGCGCGTCCGCCGTTTGGTGCATCTGTCGTCGCCATCGATCTATTTCGATGGCCGCGATCATTTCAACCTGACGGAAGAGCAAGTACCCAAGCGCTTCAAGCATCACTACGCCGCGACCAAATATCTGGCTGAGCAAAAGGTTTTCGGTGCGCAGGAGTTCGGCCTGGAAACCATTGCCCTGCGCCCGCGTTTCGTCACCGGCGCCGGTGATATGAGCATCTTCCCGCGCCTGCTTAATATGCAGCGCAAGGGCCGCCTGGCGATCATCGGCAATGGCCTGAACAAAGTCGATTTCACCAGCGTGCAGAACCTCAACGAAGCGATGCTCAGCAGCTTGCTGGCCGCCGGTTCCGCACTGGGCAAGGCCTACAACATCAGCAACGGTGTGCCGGTACCGTTGTGGGATGTGGTCAATTACGTGATGCGCAAAATGGAAGTGCCGCAGGTCACCAAGTACCGTTCGTATGGTCTGGCCTACAGCGTCGCGGCGCTCAACGAAGGTGCATGCAAGCTCTGGCCCGGGCGTCCGGAGCCAACCCTGTCGCGGCTCGGCATGCAGGTAATGAAAAAAAATTTCACCCTCGACATCAGCCGCGCCCGGCATTATCTCGACTACGATCCGAAAGTCAGCCTGTGGTCGGCGCTGGATGAGTTCTGCGGCTGGTGGAAAGCTCAGGACATCCGTTGAAACGATTCGGCCGGGCGGCAATGAACCGTGTAGCCGCTTGGGGGTCAATCCCTGCGGCTGCGGCGGTTATACTTCGCAGCATTTAGCCATCACCGCGTTTCACAAAGGTTGCCTCAATGTCCATGCGTAATGATGCCCACGACGATTTCGATGATGTCCCGAGCCTGCGGGCCGACACCTTCGACGACGATGACATTCCGACCACCGCCCGCACCTCCGTGCACTCGCGCACGCCGCCCGTGGTCAAGGTCAAGGCGGCCAGCACCGGCCCGTTGTGGGCGTTGGTCGGCGCATTGTTTTTCGCCTTCGTCGGTCTGGCTTGGTGGAGTTTCCAGCAAATCTCGTTGATGGAGCAGCAACTGGTTGCGACTCAGGAAAGCTTCGCGCGCATCAGTGAAGAAGCGGCGGGGCGCTTGCAGGACATTTCCGGCAAGGTCGTGGCCAGCCAGTCCAACGTCACCAGCGACAGCGAAGCCCTCAAGCTGCAGATCAAACAGCTTGAAGGCAAGCTGCTCGATCAGAGCAAACAGCAGCAAGGCGTCGCGGGGCAGGCCAGTGATCTGGACAAACGACTGGCACAGATGACCGCGCAGACCACTGAACAGCAGAATGCCAATACCCAGTTGCAGGCGCAGGTCAAAGCCTTGACTGCGGAACTGGCGACGGTGAAAAGCACACCGGCCGACACCAGCAAGGTCGATGCTCAGTTGAAGGCCTTTGACGCGCAGTTCAAAAGCCTCGGCGCCGACATCGCGGCGTTGAAGAAGCAGGGCAACCCGAGCGCGGCGATCGATCGCCTCGAACAGGAAATCGTCGTCCTCAAAAGCGAGCAGGACAACCGCCCGGCAGCCCCGCAAGGCGGCGGCAATACCGCCGAGTTCGACGCTTTCCGCGGGCAGATGACCCGCAACATCAATACCCTTCAGGCGCAGATTCAGAACCTGCAGCAGCAGATCAATTCCCGCCCGTAAGACTTGCTCAACAGTGGTGAGGCTTGCCTCACCACTTAAGCCGCGAAACGTTCAGAAACCCTCTGAATATCCATACATCAGCCCAAGCCGTCTACGCTCTTGAAACACCAACAAGAACGAGGGATGCGCTATGGGGTTTTTGCATAAAGTGGCCTGGCTCAGCGTGATGTTACTGGCCGGTTTCGGCCAGGCCAGCGCCGCCACGACCGCCAAGGATGACAGTCAGGCCGCCATCGCCTTGCTGGAAAAAGCCCTGGCCTATTACCACGACAATGGCGACAAGGCGTTCGCCGCGTTCAGCCGGCAGGGCGAGTTCGTCGACAAGGATCGCTACGTGTTCGTGGTCGACACCAAAGGCGTGATGCTCGCCAGCGGCGGGCCTTCATCAGCGTTGATCGGTCGTGACGTCAGTGAAGTGCTCGGCCCGGATTTGCAGAAAACCTTCAAGGACGCGTTGAAAGTGCCGGAAGGCAACGGCATCCAGCAGGCCGAATACCGTTGGCAGAACTGGTCGGACGGCAAGGTCGAGCGCAAGCATGTGTATTACCAGCGCATCGGTCAGCGGATTCTGGCGGTGGGTTACTACTTGCCGCGAGCCTCGGCCGAGCAGGCCAAGGCGTTGCTCGATAAAGCGGCGACTGATTTGGGCAAAGACGAGAAGGCCACGCTGACGGCGATCAACTCACTCAAGGGTGGCTACTTGCAGGACGACTTGTATGTGTTTGTGGTTGATCTGAACACCCAGCGCTACGTTGCCCACGGCACCAACCTGCGCTTGATCAACACCGACTTCGGCAAGATCAAGGATCCGGATGGCAAACCGGTGGGCGAGCCGATTCTGGCGCTGATCGGCAAGCAGGATGATGGTGAGTATGAATACCGCTGGAAGAACCCGGTGACCGGCAAGGTCGAGGACAAACATGCTTACCTGAAGAAGGCCGGGCATTTCCTTGTAGCCGTCGGTTACTACAGCCCCTGAGTGAAACACCGGCTTCCTGTAGGAGTGAGCCTGCTCGCGATGCGGTGTGTCATTTAACGATGATGTCGACTGACACACCGCATCGCGAGCAGGCTCACTCCTACAAGGGGTCTGCGTTGTTTGAATTATTTGGCGCCGTGCTCGCGTCCGCGCAGCAGGTTGTTCGGCATCGCAATCGCTGCCGCCAATCCCAGCAACGACACCGCCGCACTTACCCACAGCAAATGCCGGAATGTCACCAGCAATTCCGCGCGCAAGGCGTTCTGCGCATCACCCGGCGCGGCGTTCAGACCATCGAGCAGGACGTTGCCCGAATGCCCTTCGCTCATCAGTGAACTGCTTGCCAGATGGGCGAAGCTGGAGTCCTGTAACAACGCTAGCAACAGCGCCGACATCAACGCCACACCCACTGCGCCGCCGAGGGAGCGAAACAGGTTGGTGGTGCTGGTCGCTACGCCGATGTCGCGTTGCTCTACCGAGTTTTGCGTGCCGACCAGCGAAGTCGGGAATTGCATGCCGCTGGAGATACCGCAGAGCAACATGAACAGACCACTGACCAGCGTCGCCTCGGGCGGGCTGAGCGCCATGCCGACAATCGCGACCGGCATCAGCATCGCACCGGTCAGAATCTGCGGTTTGTAGCGCCCGGTGATCGACGTGCGACGCCCGGCGAAAAACGCACCAATCGGCAGCCCCATCGCCAGCGGCAGCAAGTGCAACGCGGCACTGTCGGCCCCGGCCCCAGTAACGCTTTGAAAGCGCAGCGGCATCAGCACAATCAAGGAAATCGCCTGGAAACTGGTGAAGAAAATCGTGCACCAGCACAGCAGGGCGTTGCGATTGGCGAACAGGTGCATCGGCAGCAACGGCTCCCGCGCCCGGCGTTCGTGCCAGACAAACAGCGCCAACACCACCACCGCACATGCAAACAGCCCGAGCACTTCACTGCTGCGCCACGAATGACCCTGGCCAACCTGAGTGATGCCCAGCAGCAGGGCAGTGAGGCCGATGATCATCAGCAGCGTGCCGAGGTAATCGATGACCGGTTTGCGCTGGGGAATCGGCAGGCCACGCAGATTGCGCCGCGCCACCCACCAGGCACCGAGGCCCAGCGGCAGGTTGATCAGAAATACCCAGCGCCACGACAGGTACTCGGTCATGTAACCACCGAGTACCGGGCCGGCGACACTGGCCACCGCGTACATGCTGCTGAAGTAACCCTGATAACGCCCGCGTTCACGCGGCGGCACGATGTCACCGATGATTGCCTGACTTACCGAGATCATCCCGCCGGCGCCGATGCCCTGAAGGATCCGCGCCAGCACCAGTTGCTCCATGCTCTGCGCCATGCCGCAAAAGAGTGAGGCGAGGGTGAACAGGCCCATACCGAACAGCATCAGTTTGCGCCGCCCGTACAAGTCGCCGAGCTTGCCGTAGATCGGCACGGCCACCGTCATCGCGACCATGTACCCGGAAATCACCCAGGCCAGCAGGCTGACGTCCTTGAACTGCGCAGAAATGGCCGGCATCGACACGGCGACAATGGTTTGGTCCAGCGCGCCGAGAAAGATCGCCATCATCAGCGCGACCAGCACGCTGCGAATGGCCGGTTTGGGCGTTTCGGGGTGATTGAGATTGGTCACGGGCAAAACCTGCGGGCAGTGAGAGTCCCGCAGATCATCAGGCGAGCGGGGATGCTCGCCAGTGTAAGTCGGTAGCAGGCTATTCGATAGCCTCATAAGGAAGTCCGACGTAATTTTCTGCAATGGTTTTTCGCCCTGCTTCTGAACTGACAAAGTAGTCCAGTTCCGAGGCGCTGATGCGCTGGCTGAACGCATCGTGGTCATCGAAGCGATGCAGCATCGAGGTCATCCACCAGGAAAAGCGCTCGGCTTTCCACACGCGGCGCAGGCAGATTTCCGAGTATTTCTCCAGCAGATCGGTGCGGTCGTCGCGATAAACCTTCAACAGAATATTGAACAGCGTACTGACGTCGCTGGCGGCCAGATTCAAACCCTTGGCGCCAGTGGGCGGGACGATATGCGCCGCGTCGCCGACGAGAAACATCCGTCCGTACTGCATCGGCTCGACGACAAAACTGCGCAGCGGCGCGATGCTTTTCTCGATCGAAGGGCCTGTGACCAGTTTCTCCGCGAGCGCCACCGGCAGACGATTTTTCAGTTCATCCCAAAAGCGCTGATCGCTCCAGTCATCGACATTTTCATCCGCCGGCACTTGCAGGTAATAGCGGGTGCGGGTGGCCGAACGCATGCTGCACAGGGCGAAGCCACGTTCATGGCGGGCGTAGACCAATTCGTCATGCACCGGCGGTGTGTCCGCCAGAATCCCCAGCCAGCCAAACGGATAAACCCGCTCGAAGACCTTCAGGCTATCGGCCGGAATCGACTGCCGCGCGACACCGTGGAAACCGTCGCAACCGGCGATGTAATCACAATCGACGCGAAAGGTTTCGCCGTCCTTTTCGAAGGTGACAAATGCCTCGTCGCTTTTCATGCCGTGAGGAACGACATCCCTCGCCTGGTAAATGGTCGGCGCACCAGCCTCCCGACGAGCGGCCATCAGGTCGCGGGTGACTTCGGTCTGGCCGTAGATCATCACGCTCTTGCCACCGGTCAGCGCGTGCAGATCGATGTGCACCTGACGTCCGTCCAGGGCCAGATCGAAACCGCCATGCACCAGACCTTCGGCGTCCATGCGCTGACTCACGCCAGCCTGACGCAACAGCTCTACCATGCCCTGTTCAAGTACCCCGGCGCGAATGCGTCCGAGCACGTAATCAGGTGTCTGGCGTTCAAGGATGAGGGTGTCGATACCAGCGTTGTGCAGCAACTGGCCGAGGAGCAATCCGGACGGACCGGCGCCGATAATGGCGACTTGGGTTTTCAGCGTTTTCATTGTTTTTATGGCTCGCAAGCTTCACGCGACAAGCGCCGGTGAATATTTTTTATGGATCGAGTGCTTGCATTTTTCCCTTGCGGGTCTGTCAATTGAAGGTGAAAACTGAGCTGATACCTGTACATTCTGCCAATCGGTGCGATTATCGCCCACAACCCCGAGGCCTGGATTGAAGTGATGAACAAGCCTGAGCTGCCTTCGATTCCAGTGTTCAAGCTCTACGGTGAAAGCCTGGACTGGCCGACCCCTGACTTGCTGCACTGTGAAACCATTTCCTCCCGCAGTCGCGAACATGAGTGGGAAATCAAACCCCACCGCCATGCTGATTTGTGCCAGTTGCTCTTCGTCTTCAAAGGTCAGGCAGAGCTTGAGATCGAAGGGCAGCGCACGCAACTCCAAACCCCGGCGATTCAAGTGCTGCCACCGTTATCGGTGCACGGCTTTCGCTTTTCCGAAGACGTCGAAGGGTTCATCGTTACCCTCGCCACACCGCTGATCAATCACTTGCAGGCGCAACTGGGCGATTCGGTGCACGCACTGGCCAGTGCAGAGAACTACCCGGCAGGCACCGACGGTGATTACCTCAACAGCCTGTTCTCGGCATTGCAGGCCGAATACAACGGTCATCAACCGGCGCGGGAAATGCTCATGCATTCGCTGGTCAGCGTGATCATGGTCTGGGTCAGCCGGCAGGCGATCGTGCGGCACAAAGCCAGTCAGCGGCCGCAACGTCAGCGCGAATACCTCAATGGCTTTATTCAATTGGTCGAGGAAACTTATCGCCAGCATGTGAAGGTTGAAGACCTGGCGCATCGGCTGGGGATTTCGGTATCGCACCTTAACGGCACTTGCCGTGAACTGGCGGGGCAACCGGCGTTGCAGATCATGCACGAGCGTCAGTTGCTGGAAGCCAAGCGCTTGCTGACCTACACCAGCATGACAATTTACGAGATGTCGGAGTTGTTGGGGTTTTCCGATCCGACCAACTTCACGCGCCTGTTTCGGCGCCGGGTGGGGATTTCACCAAAGGCTTTCCGCGACCGATTGAAAGCCGAACAATAATTTCATAACCACACTAAACACTGTGGGAGCGAGCTTGCTCGCGAAGCGGTGTATCAGCCGCCAGTAATGGTGATTGACACACTGCATTCGCGAGCAAGCTCGCTCCCACAGGGGCGCATTCCAGCTCAATTACCTCAGCGCAATGCGTTCAGAGTGGCATTGTGCGGAATGCAGCGCTCGAAGTTGCAGCTCGCATACTCGCGCGGCAGTTGTCGCAGCTGTTCGACCCGCCAGGCGGCGGTGCCGTACAGCGCCAGCGTGGCGGCGCAGGTGATGAAAATCGCGACGTACCTTCTTGTTTTGATGTTCATGGCGTAGACCTCTGAACGACATACCTTGCGGTATTACTTTCAGCATAGGTCAGGGCTGGGGAGTTGCCAGCGAGTGTGCTTGAGGATTTAACCGACCATTCAGCACGCTGATGGACGCTTTGTGGGAGCGAGCTTGCTCGCGAAGAGGGCGTGTCAGCCAATGCAGATTTCGAATGAAATTCCCTCTTCGCGAGCAAGCTCGCTCCCACAGTGGATTGGGTTTACAGGCCGATATCCCATTCGGGGTTTTCGGGGAACCTGAGCACCAGAAAATCCAGCATGCTGCGCAGCGCCGCCGGCATGTGTTTGCGTGAGGCGTACACCGCGTAGATGTTCATCTGTCGCGGCTCGGCATGGGGCAGCAGGCGGACCAGTTCGCCGCTGTGAATATGCACCCCGGCCTGATAGGTCGGCAGCATCGCCACCCCCGCGCCAGCCAGTGTCGCGCGCAATAACGTGCTGGCCTCGTTGGCGCTGATATTGCCCTGCACCGGCACTGAAACCGGTTCGCCATCCTCCTCGAAATGCCACAGGCTTTTGCCGAAATACGAGTGCGTCAGGCAATTGTGTCGGCTCAACTCGTCGACCCGTAACGGCGCCGGATACTCCTTTAGATAAGCCGGCGCGGCACACACCACCGAACGACAAACGGTCAGGCGTCGGGCGATCAGGTTGGGGTCGAGATCGTTACTGGTGCGAATCGCCAGGTCGATGCGCTCATCGACCAGATTCACCGTGCGATCGAGCATTTGCAGATCGATGCTCACACCTGGGTAGCGTTTGACGTAGGCGGCCATCGCATCCGCCAGTTGGGCCTGGCCAAACGAAGTACTGACGCTGATCCGCAATAGCCCGCGCGGGGCATCGTGGGGTTCGCTGACGGCGGCCTGCATGTCGCTCGACAACTCCATCATCTGCCGGCAGCGCGGCAGAATCTCACTGCCGGCGGCGGTCAGGCTCAACTTGCGCGTGGTGCGGTGCATCAGGCGTGCGCCGACCCAGTCTTCCAGTTCCGCTAAATAGCGCGAAACCACCGGCCGCGAAAGGTCCAGATGATCGGCTGCGGCCGACTGGCTGCCCAGGTCCACCACGGTGACAAACACCCGCATTGCTTGGAGACGATCCATGATTTGCCCGCTTTCAGAAACAAACTATGTTCAAGCATCGCATTTTTTGTACTGAGTCAGGCAACTAAGCTCTGTTCCATCGCCAAACACGGCATTCGGACACCGGAGCAACAGATGATCGGCTTCACCACACTCAAACGCGTTCTGCTCGCCACTGCTTCCCTGGGTTTCGCCGCGCATGCAGCGGCTGCCAATCTGACCCTGGATGTCTACAACCCAGGGACAAACGCGATTTTTCCGGTGACCTCGGTGCTGGTCAGCGGTGAGAAAGACGCGATCCTCGTTGATGCGCAATTCGGCAAATCCCAGGCCGAGCAAGTCGTGGAAAAGATCCGCGCCAGCGGCAAGCACCTCACCACTATCTACATCAGCCATGGCGACCCGGATTACTACTTCGGCCTTGATACCCTGACCAAGGCATTCCCGGAGGCCAAGGTATTGGCCTCGCAGCCGACGGTTGATCACATCAACAAAACCGTCGCCGGCAAACTGGCCTTCTGGGGCCCGAAAATGGGCGCCGACGTGCCGGCGAAAACCATCGTGCCGGGCGTGCTCAAGGGTGACAGCCTGATGCTCGAAGGGCAGAAATTGCAGGTCATCGGCCTCGACGGCAAACAACCGGATCGCAGTTTTGTGTGGATCCCGTCGCTCAAAGCCGTGGTCGGTGGTGTGGTTGTCGCCGAGAACATCCACGTATGGATGGCCGATACCCAGAGCGCGCAATCCCACGCCGACTGGCTGGAAACGTTGCACTCGATCGAAACCCTCAAACCGGACACCGTGGTGCCGGGTCACTACCTGGGTGACAGCAGCCGCTCGCTGGCCAGCGTGAAATTCACCGCCGACTACATTAAGGCTTTCGACGCGGAAACCGCCAAGGCCAAAGATTCCGCCGCACTGATCGCCGCGATGAAAAAGCGCTACCCGACACTCGGCGAAGAAAGTTCGCTGGAGCTGAGCGCGAAAGTCGCCAAGGGCGAAATGCAGTGGTAAGCCGATTCTGAAAACGCAGCACTCTCAAGCCAACTGGAGAATGTCATGAGCAAGATCGCAATCATTGGTGCCACCGGCCGAGCCGGTAGCCAACTGCTGGAAGAAGCCCTGCGTCGCGGCCATAGCGTCACCGCTATCGCCCGCGATACCTCGAAGATCGGCGCCCGTAGCGGTGTGGTCAGCAAGAAAGTCGATGTGCTGGATTCGGCCGCGTTGCAGGACGCCGTGGCCGGTCATGATGTGGTGATCACCGCCGCGCATTTTGCCACCGTGCCTGCGGCGGCGATTGTCGGGCCGGTGAAGCAGGCAGGCGTTCAGCGTTTGCTGGTAGTGGGCGGTGCCGGTTCGTTGTTGCTGCCGGACGACACGCGAGTGATCGACAGTGCGGGGTTTCCGGCCGAGTACAAAACTGAAGCCAGTGCGGGTGCGGCGTTTCTTGAGGCGTTGCGTCAGGAGCAGGAGCTGGACTGGACCTTTCTGTCGCCTTCGGCGGAGTTTGTCGAAGGTGAGCGTACGGGTAGTTTCCGTGTCGGTCAGGATCACTTGCTGGTGAGCGCTGAAGGGCGTAGCTGGATCACCTTTGCCGATTACGCGATTGCGCTGATCGACGAGGTGGAAACGCCGAAGCATTCGCGTCAGCGGTTTACTGTCGGGTACTGAGTGAATCCTTGCCCCTCACCCCAGCCCTCCCGAAACGTCGGACCGCCCGAGGGAGAGGGAGCCGACCGAGGTGTCTGGCGTTGTACATCGACCTGAGTGTTCGAGTCGATTATGGATTCAACGCAGTAATTTCACGTCGGCGTATCTCCAGAGCATCCCCCAATCAGTCCCCTCTCCCTCTGGGAGAGGGTTAGGGTGAGGGGAAATAGCCTCACCGCAAATGCGCCTGCTCCACCAGCCAGATCATCAATTCTTCCAGCTGCGGCGAAGGCTCGGTTCCCGCAGGCACCACCACGTAATACGCCAACCCCGTCCTCACCTTCAATTCAAACGGCATCACCAGCCGTCCGGCACGCAAGTCGTCGCCGATCAACGACCAGTCGCCAATCGCCACCCCCGTCCCATGCGACGCCATCGACATCGCCTGATCCAGCGTTTCGAAATGCTGGCCCATGTTGACGTTATTCAACTGCAGTTCGGCCGCCGTCAGCCAGACCTTCCAGTCCTGAGTGTCGCGGGTCGGATGCAGCAACAGATGCTGTTGCAGATCAGCCGGGTCAGACAGTTCCGGTGGGCCTTTCAAAAGTGCCGGTGAGCAAACCGGGGTCAGTTGTTCATCGAACAGATGCAGCGCGGTCGAGGAGTTGTCCGGCGGCGCTCCATAGATCACCGCCGCGTCGAACTGCTCGCGCTGAAAATCCACGCCATGGGCCAACGTCGTGGTCAGTTTGACCGGCACATCCGGGCGTTCCTTTTGCCATTGCAGCAGGCGCGGTACCAGCCAGCGCATCACACAACTGGGCGCCTTGAGTTGCAGGGTTTCGCGCTTGAGACCGATCTGCTCGGTGGCCTCAGTGATCAGTCCGAAGACCTTCTCCACCCGTGGCAACCACTCCCGGCCTTTGGCCGTCAACTCCAGGCCACGGGCCAGACGGATGAACAGTTCATACCCCAGATGATCTTCCAGCCCGGCGATCTGCCGGCTCACCGCGCCTTGTGTGATGTGCAATTGCTCGGCGGCCCGGGTGAAGTTGCAGCACTGCGCGGTGATCAGAAACGTGTGCAGGGCGGGCAGGGGAGGCAGTCGTTTCATGGGGATCCAAGGTATGACGTGAGGACATGGCTAGTATGACTTTTAATCGATTGTTGCCGCTACCTGCCGACCGTTCAATGAGCCCATTGAAGGCCTGCATGGGCCTTGTGTCTCAAACGAACAAGAAGGGCAATGACATGGCGACGTGTGGCGAAGTACTGGTCAAGTTACTCGAAGGTTATGGGGTCGAGCAGGTGTTCGGCATTCCCGGCGTGCACACCGTTGAGCTGTATCGCGGGCTGGCCCGTTCGAGCATCAACCACGTCACCCCACGGCATGAACAGGGCGCCGGTTTCATGGCCGACGGTTATGCGCGCACCAGCGGCAAACCGGGTGTGTGCTTCATCATTACCGGCCCGGGCATGACCAACATCTCCACCGCCATGGGCCAGGCTTACGCCGACTCGATCCCGATGCTGGTGATCTCCAGCGTACAGAGCCGCAACCAGTTGGGCGGCGGGCGCGGCAAGCTGCACGAGTTGCCGAACCAGAGCGCACTGGTCGCTGGCGTCGCGGCGTTCTCTCACACCCTGATGTCGGCGTCGGAATTGCCCGGCGTGCTCGCTCGCGCATTCGCCTTGTTCCAGGCCGGGCGTCCGCGTCCGGTGCACATCGAAATTCCGCTGGACGTGTTGGTGGAAGAGGCCGATGAGCTGCTCGCCAGTGTCCCGGTCAACATCGACCGCGCCGGTGCCGCGCCCGCTGCCGTGAGTCGTATGAGCGCGTTGCTGGCCGGTGCCCAACGTCCGTTGATTCTCGCCGGTGGCGGTGCGATCGATGCCGCAGCAGAGCTTACCGAACTGGCTGAACTGCTCGACGCACCTGTAGCGTTGACCATCAACGCCAAAGGTCTGTTGCCGTCGACGCATCCGCTGCTGATCGGCTCGACACAAAGCCTGGTCGCCACCCGCGAATTGGTCGCCGATGCCGATGTGGTACTGGCGATCGGCACCGAACTGGCCGAAACCGATTACGACGTGACCTTTGCCGGTGGTTTCGAGATTCCCGGCAAGCTGCTGCGCATCGACATCGACGCCGATCAGACCGTGCGTAACTATCCGCCACACGTCGCCCTGGTTGCCGATTCGCGCAATGCCGCGCAGGCATTGCTCAGCGCCTTGTCGCACAAAACGCTGGCCGAGCGCCGCAACGATTGGGGCCAGGTACGCGCGGCGCGTCTGCGTGATGATCTGGCCGCGACCTGGGATGCACCGACGCTGGCGCAAACCCGTTTCCTCGAAACCGTGCTGCACGAATTGCCCGACGCGGTGTTCGTCGGCGACTCCACGCAACCGGTGTACACCGGCAACCTGACCTTCAATCCGGAGCGTCCGCGTCGCTGGTTCAACTCGTCGACCGGCTACGGCACCCTCGGCTATGCGTTGCCGGCAGCGATTGGCGCATGGCTCGGTGGGCAACCCGATAAAGGTGCACGGCCACCGGTGGTGTGCCTGATCGGCGACGGCGGTCTGCAGTTCACCCTGCCGGAACTGGCCAGCGCCGTCGAAGCGCGCACCCCGGTGATCGTCCTGCTGTGGAATAACCAGGGCTACGAAGAGATCAAGAAATACATGGTCAACCGCGCCATCGAACCGGTCGGCGTCGACATCTACACCCCGGACTTCATTGGCGTGGCCAAGGCCCTCGGCTGCGCCGCCGAAGCGATCAACTCAGTGGAACAACTGCGCAGTGCACTGCGTGCCGCGACCGATCGCCAAGGCCCGAGCGTAATCGAAATCGACCAGAACCAGTGGATGCAGGCGGTGGCCAAGTGATCAATTTTCCAACCACACTCGACGGCCTCTACATCAACGGCCAATGGTCGGCCGGCCGCGAACATCTGCGCGTGATCAACCCGGCCACTGAGGCGTTGCTGACCACGGTCAATGGTGGTGACGAGCACGCGGTGAGCCAGGCCGTGAGCGCTGCGACTGAAGCATTCAAGGACTGGTCGCAAACCAGCGGTGCCGAGCGCGGCGCGATTCTGCGCAACATCGCCAATGGCGTGCGCAACGGTCGCGATCACTTGATGAAACTGCAATCGAGCAACAACGGCAAACCGCAGTTCGAAGCGGCCATCGACGTCGACGATGTGATCGCCACCTTCGAGTACTACGCCGAACTCGCTGAAGGCCTCGACGCCAGACAGGACAGCAACGTGCCGCTGCCCAGCGATGATTTCAGCGCACGCTTGCGGCGCGAGCCGTGCGGCGTGGTCGGGCTGATCGTGCCGTGGAATTTCCCCATGGTCACCACCGCGTGGAAACTTGCGCCGGCCCTCGCCGCCGGGTGCTGCGTGGTGCTGAAACCGTCGGAAGTCACGCCGCTGCCAGAGCTGGAGCTGGCGGCGATCATCGCCGAAGCCGGCCTGCCCAACGGCGTGTTCAACGTCGTTTGCGGTACTGGCCTGGCGGTCGGTGCACCACTGTCGGCGGATCCGCGCATCGCCAAGATTTCCTTCACCGGTAGTAACGCCGTCGGTGTCCAGGTGATGCAGCGCGCCGCCGAAACGGTGAAGGGCGTGAGTCTGGAACTGGGCGGCAAATCTTCGCTGCTGGTGCTCGAAGATGCGGATCTGCAACTAGCGGTCGAGTTGGCTTGCGGTGGCGGTTTCTTCAATGCCGGGCAGATGTGCTCGGCCACCAGCCGTGTGTTGGTTGCCGATGAATTGGCGGATGAATTCCTTGAACGTTTGCACAAGCGTGCGCAAGCGATTCGCGTGGCGGATCCGTTCGACCCGGACGTGGAGATGGGCGCACTGGTCAATCAGGCGCAATACCAGCGCGTGCTTGGTCACATCGACCGGGGGCTGAGCGCTGGCGCGAAGCTGGTGTGCGGCGGTAATCGTCCGGCAGATCTGCCACGCGGTTATTTTTTGCAGCCGACGGTGTTCACCGACGTGCCCCTCGACAGTGCGCTGTGGTGCGAAGAGATTTTCGGCCCGGTGCTGTGTGTGCGCAGTTTCAGCAGCGAAGCCGAGGCAGTTGCCCTGGCCAACGACAGCCAATTCGGCCTGGTCGCCAGTGTGGTGACGCGTAACGCCGAGACCGCCGAGCGGGTCGCCAACGCCCTGCAGGCGGGGCTGGTGTGGCTCAACGCGCCGCAAGTGATCTTCCCGCAGGCGGCGTGGGGCGGTTACAAGCAGAGCAGCATCGGCCGCGAATTGGGGCCGTGGGGCCTGGCCGCGTTTCAGGAAATCAAACACGTGATCCGGGCGCTCTGAACGCCCGAAAAAGGTCAGCGCATGCCTCGCAACGAGGCATGCGTCGGCGTCATGGCTTCAATGAGTTTTTATCGATAGTCAGGTGTTTTGCACGACCTCAGGATGAACCCGTCGGCAGCGCTGCAGGCCTTTGAAAACAAGGCTTTCAGCGGACCCGGCCGCGCGGATGCAACGGTTGCGACCAACCTCATACTTAAAAGAACAAAGGGAGTCCGTCATGGGCGAGCACGATCTGAACAGGCGTCAATTCATTAAAACCGTCGGCGTCGCCTCGGTGGCGGCGGCTGCCCTGAGCATGCCCTTCATCCGGGCGAGCGCCAGCGACACCCGCTTCGCCGGCAAGACCCTGCGTTTGCTGACCTGGTCGGATGACACCGGCCTCGCGGCACTGCGCAACATCGCCGCCACGTTCGAAGCCAAGACTGGCGCCAAGGTCATCGCCGACCGCACCGGCAGCACTTCGGAAATGGTCGCCAAACTCAAGGCCGGCGGTGATCGTCCGCAGTACGACATCATCACGTTGGCAGGCGTCGGCGCCGAAGGTCTGGCGGCCGCCGGGCTGCTGGAAAAACCCGACCTCAACCGCATTCCCAACCTGGTCGACGTCCCGGAAAAATACCGTACCGGCGCCAACGGGCACGGCATCGGTTACCTGTTGTGGTGCAACAGTCTGGTCTACAGCACTCGCACCCAGAAAGAGGCGCCGAGCAGTTATGCCGCGTTGTGGGATGCCGATCTGGCGCCGAATATTTTTCTGCCACCGCCGAACTGGACCGAGGCGATGGACCTGATCATCATCGCCGCGAAACTGGCCGGCGGTGACGAACACAACATTGAGCCGGGCTTCAAGAAGCTCGCCGAACTCAAGGATCGCGTGGTGACGTTGGGCGAAAACCCGAACCAGATTGCCGAGCTGTTCCGCACCGGTTCGCTGGACATGGGCGGCCTCTATGCCCCGGCATTTTTCCCCAAACAGATTCGCGATCCGAACTACGGCCTCGGCGCTACGTTCGGCATGAAGGAAGGGTTCTACACCGACCTGATGCTCTCGGTGATGCCGAAGAATCGGCCGGGCGACACCGACCTGGCCTACGCCTTCATCGACCACTCCCTCGACCCGCTGGTGCAGGGCAAGATGGCCGAGGACATCTTCAACGGCCCGGTCAACGCCAAGGCGATCATCTCCGCCGAAGCGCGCAAGAGCCCGTTCATCCTCACGCCGGAGCAGATTGCCGAGAAGGCGATCATGCACGACAACGCCTTCCTGGCCACCGTGCATGACCAATGGATTCGTCGCTATACGGAAATTTTTTCTTCCTGAGCCGAACACAAACCTTCAGAACACCACAAATCCCCTGTAGGAGTGAGCCTGCTCGCGATAGCGTCATACCAGTCAACCTATTAGGTGGCTGACACACCGCTATCGCGAGCAGGCTCACTCCTACAAGGGGGCGGGGGTGGTTTGGAGAGTTGTGTTCGTCAGTTGTTTTTCCATTGACGAGATTATTGCTATGGAACATCAATCCCTGACCCAAGCGGTCGGCGCTGCTGCCGTGCGCCCGATGCGCGGTGTTTCGCCCACCGCGCGGGCGTGGTTTTTCCTCACGCCGTCGATGCTGTTTCTCGGCGTGCTGATCGCCGCCAGCCTGCTGGTGCTGCGCATGAGCGTCGGCACCAAAGGCGCGGAGTGGAGCGGTTTCAGCCTGGCCAGTTATGCCCAGTTGCTCGAACCCTATTACTTGAAATCCTTGCTGCTGACCTTGCGTCTGGCGCTGATCAGCGCGGTGATTGCCGTGGTGCTGGCGATCCCGGTGGCGTACACCATGTCGCGGCTGACCTCGCCGTTTCTGCGGCGGATTTTCCTCGCAGCGGTGCTGCTGCCGTTGCTGGTCAATCTGCTGCTGCAAAGCTACGGCTGGCTGGTGATTCTCGGGCCCGGCGGCATGCTCAATCAGGCGCTGATGGGCCTCGGTCTGATCAAGCGGCCGATCATGTTGCTGTACAACCAGAACGGCGTCCTGATGGGCCTGGTGCAAACAGCGTTTCCACTCGCGGTGTTGCCGATTGCCAGCGCCATGCGCGGCGTCGCCCGCACCTATGAGGAAGCGGCTGCGACCCTCGGTGCCAGCCGTTTTCAAGTGTTCCGCCAAGTGGTTCTGCCGATGAGTTTGCCCGGGATCATCACCGGTGCAACGTTGGTGTTCGCCTACAACGCCAGCAGTTTTGTCGTGCCGTTGCTGCTCGGTGGCCGGCGGGTGCCGATGCTCGCAGTGATGGTGCATGACCAGATCGCGCCGCTGATGAACTGGCCCGCCGCGTCGGCAGCCGGGGTGGTGCTGATCGTCACCACGCTGGCGATCATGACTCTCTCTGAATACATCACTGGCCGTCGTCGGCGTCTGCTGGAGGCTTCGCAATGAGTGCCCTGACCAAGAAGCGCATGGCGCTGTTGCCCGGCGAAACCGGCAAGTTCGCCGGCATCCTCTCCGGCTTCATTTTGCTGCTTGCGGTGTTGCCGATCCTGACCATGATCGTCATGTCGTTCAGCGGTGCGTCGAACCTCGACTTCCCACCGAGCAGCTACAGCCTGCAATGGTACAAAGCGGCCTGGCACACCTTTGTTTCGCCGGACGCCAGCGACGTGCTCAGCCTCGGTCAGGCCATGGCCACCAGCCTGTTGGTGTCGTGTCTGACGATGGTTTTCGCCACGCTGATCGCCGTACCCGCCGCGTATGCGCTGACCCGCTGCGAATTCCGTGGCAAGGCCGTGGCGCTGCAACTGATGTCACTGCCGCTGGTGTTTCCGATGGTCGTGTTAGGCCTGGCCTTGTTGTTGGTGTTCGACAGCCTGCCGTTCCACCTGACCACTTCGCGGCTGGTGATTGCCCACGTGATTCTGGCCTTGCCGTTTGTGGTGAAGAACTGCACCGCAGCGATGCTTTCCATCGGCAGCGAAGTCGAGGAAGCGGCGCGGATGCTCGGCGCCTCACCGCTGCGGGCCATCGTTGATGTGGTGGTGCCGTTGATGAAGTCGGGGATTCTGGCGGGCATGCTGCTGGCGTTCATCGTCTCGTTCAACGAATTCACCGTGACCTATTTCCTCTACACCATCGACGTCATGACCGTGCCGATCTGGATGTACAGCCGCACCGTGTCATCGCTCGACCCTACCGTGTTCTCGTTTGCCGTGCTGATCGTGCTGATCGACTTCGTCCTGATCTGGGCGCTGGAGAAGCTGGTGGGCGAGGGCGGCGTTTCCTTTTGATTTGAGGTGCAACATGACTGGTCTGATTCTGGAAAACGTCGAGAAATTCTACGGCTCGGCGTGCGCGGTACAAGACGTCAACCTGCATTTGCCGGAAGGCAAACTGGTGTGTTTCCTCGGCCCGTCCGGCTGCGGCAAAACCACCTTGCTGCGGATGATCGCCGGGCTGGAAACCCTCACTGGCGGCGAGATTCGCCTGGACGGCGAGGACATCGGCCAGACCCCGGCGCACCTGCGCAACTTCGGCATGGTGTTCCAGTCGCTGGCGCTGTTCCCGCACATGACCGTCGGCGAGAACATCGCCTACCCGCTGAAACTGCGCGGCGTCAGCAAGGCTGATCAACACAAGCGCGTGGTGGAATTGCTGGAGCTGATTCAACTGCAAGCGATGATCGATCGCCCGGTGGCGAAACTTTCCGGCGGCCAGCGGCAGCGCGTGGCGATTGCCCGGGCGATTGCTTCGCACCCGAAAATCCTCCTGCTCGATGAGCCGCTATCGGCGCTCGACGCCAAGCTGCGCGAATCGATGCAGGTGGAAATCCGCCAACTGCAGCAGCGCCTGAACATCACCACGATCATGGTCACCCACGATCAGCGCGAAGCGATGACCATGGCCGATATCGTCGTCGTGCTGGGCGAACACAAGGTGCAGCAGGTCGGTACGCCGATTGAAATCTATCGGCATCCGGCCAATGAATTTGTCGCGGACTTCATCGGCTCGGGCAATATTTTCCCGGCCACGGCGCTGGGCGATGGCAAGGTCAGCCTGCCGGGTGGTGACGCGCTGCAAGTGCCGATCTGTAGCAGCATTGTCGTCGGGCAGAAAGTGAAGATGCTGATTCGTCCGGAAGACCTGCAACTGTCGGCAGCGCAGGCGACGGCGGGGAATCGCTTGCTCGGCAAGGTGACGTTTGTGCGTGATATCGGCGCGACCATCGAGACCACGGTGGAGTGTTCCGGGGTGACGTTTACGGCGTTGAGTACGCCGTGTCAGGGGATCGGATTGGCGATCGGGCATCCGGTGTCGGTGACGTTGCCGGTGGAGGCTTGTCGGGTGTTGGGGGCTTAGAGCGAGCTCCGACTCCGAATCGCCCCTCACCCCAGCCCTCCCGAAACGTCGGACCGCCCGGGGGGAGAGGGAGCCGACCGAGGTGTCTGGCGTTATCCATCGACCTGAGATATCGAGTCGATTATGGATTCGGCAAAGTACTTTCAGGTCAGCGTACTTCTTCAATATCCCCCATTCAGTCCCCTCTCCCTCGGGGAGAGGGCTAGGGTGAGGGGCTTCTAACGGTCACACCGAAAGCCGCAACCGCGCCAAATCCCTTAACGGCGGTGCACCAAACAGCCGGCTGTACTCACGGCTGAACTGCGACGGACTTTCATACCCGACGCGATACCCCGCCGCCGACGCTTCCAGCCCCTCCGCCAACATCAACCGCCGCGCCTCTTGCAGGCGCAACTGCTTCTGATACTGCAACGGACTCATCGCCGTCATCGCCTTGAAACGGTGATGCAAGGTCGAGACGCTGAGGTTCACTTCTTTCGCCAAATCATCAATGCGCAGCGGCTGTTCGAAGTTGCCGTTCAACCATTTGATCGCCTGACTGATGCGATGGCTCTGGCTATTGGCGATCGCGATTTCATACAAACGATGGCCCTGCGGGCTGCGCAACAGGCGATAAAGAATCTCCCGGCGAATCAGCGGCGCGAGCATGGCGATGTCTTTCGGTGCATCGAGCAAGCGGGCCAGACGCAGCACGGCATCGAGCATCGAACTGTCGATCTGCTCGACATACAAACCCCGCCCGGTCGGCCGCGTCGGCACGCCCATCGGACCGGCGTCGGCGATCAGCGCGGTGATTTCGGTCGGGTCGATATCCAGGCGCACGGCGAGGATCGGTTCTTCTGGCGAGACATTCACCACGCGCCCGCTCAACGGCATCGAAACCGACACCACCAGGTAATTCAGCGGATCGTAATTGAAGAACTCGTCGGCCAGCCGCACCTCTTTGCGTCCCTGCGCCATGATGCACAGCGCCGGTTGCGCGAGCACCGGGGCAAAGTCGTGGGATCGGGTGTGACGCGACATGAACAGCGAGCCGATGGCGGTCTCGTAGCTGCCATCGTCGGTGGTGTTGCGGCGGATGATCGCCGCCAGTTCCGCGCGCTGTTTTTCCATGTCAGCGGTGGGTTCGGCTTGAAAACGATCGAATGACGTCATGCACGGCATCCTCGGCAGGGGAGGTGGAATGGAGCAGAGCATATGTTTGTGCAAGCGCCAGCGGTAGACACATCCTGCGAAATGCTTGCCTGATCCTGCATGGGATTGTGGGCGGGCTCAGCCATAGCAGGTTGTAGGGCGGCAAAGTTGCTTGATACGCCGTATGACAACCGTGTGACGCAGTTTTACAGGTTGTTACAGGTCTTCTGCGCAGTCTCGCAGGATTGTGCAACGCAGCGACAGGAATCGACTAACGGCGGCTGGCGTGCGGCCCTTAACCTTTGATCCTGTCGCAGCCCGTCCCCCGGCTGCCACGCGACTCCCTGGGAGGGTTGAACATGTCCAAGCAGATTCCCGTCAGTCATATGGCCTTCGTTCGAGCGCGCGCCGGGCGTTCGGCGGAACTCGGTGTACGCCTGAGCGCGTTGATCGAGCCGTCCCGCGCCGCCCCCGGTTGCCTGAGCTTTGCGTTGCAGCATTCGCAGTGTGATCCCGAGTTGTGGCTGGTCTCCGGCTTCTGGAGCAGCCAGCAAATGATGACCAACTATTTCAACAGCCCATCGATGGAAATCTTCGCCGAGCTGGTGCAGGAACTGGTGGTCAACAGCCTCGACTTCCACACGTTCAAGGACGTGTCGGCGGCGCAAGCCCTCGGTCAATGCCCGGCGCCGGTACACAAACTCGTCGGTTGAGGGTTTAATGTCCGGCTTGTTTGTCTGAGCCGGGATATGTGACATGGCACGTAAAGAGTTCGAACACTTCGAAGCAGTTTCCGCAGTCGTCCCCGTCGAGTTGGGCGGCAACAAGGGCTATCACGCGGCAATCGCGGTCAAGGCCCTGGTCGATGGCGGTGCACCACGCTTTCACAAACTGTTGAATGACCAGATCTTCCCCGGCGCCATTGCCGCTGATGAAGCGGCCATCAAGGAGCTGGATAACCTCAAAGGCGTCACTGAAGACGCCGAGTTGATCTGGTAACGCGTTACTTGTTGGCGCCCGGACGCCACATCTTGAACAGGGCCTCAGGCCCCAACTGGAAATAATCCGCCGGCCCGCCGCCGCGCAGAATCGGTTCTGCTGCGGCGGTGTCGTAGATTCCATCCTTCAACAGCCACTTGGCGATATGCACGGCGACCACTTCGCCGAGGATCAGCCAGCTCGGCACCGTCTCGCCATCAGCGCGCTGCAATTGAATGATCTGCGTGACCTTGCATTCGAAGGACACCGGACTTTCTGCGACCCGTGGTACTGAAATCACTTTTGACGCCACTGTCGTCAAACCCGCCAATTCAAACTCGTTGACCTCAGGCGCGACCATCGCGCAGCTCTGGTTCATCTGCTCGGCCAGCGGCCGGGTGGCGAGGTTCCAGACGAACTCGCCGGTCTGCTCGATGTTGTTCAGGCTGTCTTTGCGCCCGACGCTGGAAAAACCAATGATCGGCGGAATGTAGTTGAAGGCATTGAAGAAGCTGTACGGCGCCAGGTTCAAGCGGCCGTTGGCATCCTGCGAGGAAATCCAGCCGATCGGGCGTGGGCCGACGATGGCGTTGAACGGATCGTGGGGCAGACCGTGGCCGTTGGCGGGTTCGTAGAAATGGATGTCATC
Organism: Pseudomonas sp. 29; assembly: GCF_002754355.1. Lineage (NCBI taxonomy): Bacteria > Pseudomonadati > Pseudomonadota > Gammaproteobacteria > Pseudomonadales > Pseudomonadaceae > Pseudomonas > Pseudomonas sp. 29. Next base: position 1,459,759 of record NZ_PEEY01000001.1, on the reverse strand, counting down.
GGGCATGGCGGGTGGTCCTGGAGAGTGCTGAGTCAGGTGGCCAATAGTGCAAGCACGCAACGCATATTTCCAGCAGACACCGGAATTCCAGGCTATGAAATTCCCCTGTGGGAGCGAGCTTGCTCGCGAAAGCGTCGGGTCAGTTGCATTGATATCGCCTGACACAACGCCTTCGCGAGCAAGCTCGCTCCCACAGGGTTCGGTGTGAACTCATGAAAGGGGCATGCCCCAAAATGACTAAGCCCGGCCAAAGCCGGGCTGTGGGAGGACTGCTGATACTTAGCTGATGGCAGCGGCGGTGCCGGTTTTGTCGAAGCCGTCAGCAGCGACCGTTTTACCCAGGTTGGTTTTATCGAAGCCATCGGCAGCAACAGCTTTGCCGATGTTGGTTTTATCAAATCCATCAGCAGCGTAAGTGCCGGTGTGGCTGGTTTCGATGGCGGCGCTGGCACCGTTGATGAAGTCAGCGGATTTGGTTTTGTCCGAGCCATCGGCAGCGAAAGTGTTGGCAGCCAGTACGGACAGGGTCAGGGCGAGGATCAGTTTGGTTTTCATGTCGGTTACTCCAGATTCGTTGGCGGTGTGTCTTGCATGGGTTTAATGCTACGCCAAATAAATTGATTAAAAAGTGCAAATTAATGCTAAGAACAATCGATTAACTTGATGTTAAGGGCGGCACGTTGAATTCGCTTTCGTCGTCGCAGCGAGCGTCGCGCAGGTCATCGATCAGGTGATTGCAGAATGAGGGGGCAGCATTAATTAGCGATTAATCGTTGTTTTGTGCGGCATGACAGATTTTTCATACTTTGCCGACCGCTTTTTCACCGTTGCAACGCCAGTCTGCCCGTGGCCAGAAAACCAAGAACCGGCCGTCACACACTGGAGCGTTGCCTGCGATGAATAAACTGCCTCAAATCACCTTGGCCTTCTGGGTCATGAAAATCTGCGCGACGACCCTGGGGGAAACCGCGGGCGATTTGTTGTCGATGACCCTCAACGTCGGCTACGCCATGAGCTCGCTGATCCTGATCAGCGTGTTTGTGCTGACGCTGATCACGCAGTTGATGGCCAAGACCTACAAGCCGCTGCTGTACTGGATCGTCATCCTGTCCACCAGCACCGCCGGCACGACCATGTCGGACTTCATGGACCGCACCCTCGGACTCGGTTACGCCACCGGCTCGATGATCCTTATCGCGATCCTGCTGGCGATCTTCGCCGCTTGGCGCCTGAGCGGTGATTCGCTCAACGTCAGCAAGGTGCAGACCTTCCGTGGCGAGATGTTCTACTGGATGGCGATTCTGTTCTCCAACACCCTCGGCACCGCGCTGGGCGATTACCTGGCCGACGACTCGGGCCTGGGATTTGCCGGTGGTGCGTTACTGATCGGCTCGACGATTGCCGTGGTCGTGCTGCTGAAATACTTCACGAAGATTTCCACGGTGGTGCTGTTCTGGGTGGCGTTCGTGCTGACCCGTCCGTTTGGCGCGACGTTGGGTGACTTGATGACCAAGCCCCATGAGAAGGGCGGTCTGGACTTTGGCACCATCGGTTCGTCGGCGGTGCTGGCGGGGATTCTGCTGGTGATGATTGTCGGCGCTTCGTATGCGCAGAAACGTTATGGCAAGCCGCAGGTTGCCGAGTTGACTTAATACCGAGTTGACCTCATTCGCGAGCAAGCTCGCTCCCACAGGGTAATGGGGTGCCCACAGAATATGTGAACACCACCGACCACTGTGGGAGCGAGCTTGCTCGCGAAGGGGCCAGAACAATCATCACAATGGTGACTGAATCTACACCGGTCAGTCAGTCACAATGCGCGAATGCTTCTGGGTGTCTTTCATGGTGATGTACACCAGCAACGACACCGCGATGCACGCCGTCACATACCAGTAGTAACCGGTTTCCATGCCGATGCTCTTGAACCACAGCGCGATGTATTCAGCGGTGCCGCCGAAGATCGACACGGTCAGTGCATACGGTAGGCCGACGCCCAGGGCGCGGATCTCGGTCGGGAACAGTTCGGCTTTCACCACCGCGTTGATCGAGGTGTAGCCGCTGACGATGATCAGCGCTGCCATGATCAGGAAGAACGCGCCCCACCAGGTTTGAATGGTGTGCAGGGTCATCAGGATCGGCACGGTGAAGATCGTCCCCAGCACGCCGAAGGCGATCAGGATCGGACGACGACCGATCTTGTCCGAGAGGCCGCCGATGATCGGTTGCAGGCACATGAACAGGAACAGCGTGGCGGCAGAGATGGTGGTCGAGTCGGAGATGCTCATGCCGACGGTGTTCACCAGGTATTTCTGCATGTAGGTGGTGTAGGTGTAGAACGCCAGGGTGCCGCCCATGGTCAGGCCGACTACGGTCAACAGTTCTTTGGGATGGCGCATCAAGGTGCGCATGGCGCTTTCCTTGGACTTCTCTTTCTTGGTAAACGACTCGGTTTCTTCCATGCCGCGACGCAGGTACAGCGCCACGACCGCACACAGCGCGCCGATGGCGAACGGAATACGCCAGCCCCACGCGTACAGTTGTTCAGTGGTCAGCACGTTCTGCAGCACGATCAGGACGCCCAGCGCGATGAGCTGGCCGGAGATCAGGGTCACGTACTGGAAGCTGGAGAAGAAGCCGCGACGTTCCTTGGTCGCCATCTCCGAGAGATAGGTCGCCGAAGTGCCGTATTCGCCACCGACCGACAGGCCTTGCAGCAAGCGCGCGAACACCAGCAGGATCGGCGCGCCGATGCCGATGGTTTCGTAGTTCGGGCTGAGGGCGATCAGCAGCGAGCCGAAGCACATCAGGTAGACCGAGGCCATCAGGGCTTTTTTACGGCCGACCTTGTCGGCGTACATGCCCATCAGCCAGCCACCAATCGGACGCATCAGAAAGCCGACGGCGAAGATCGCGGCGGTGTTCATCAGTTGGGCGGTGGTGGAACCGGCGGGGAAGAAGGTTTTCGCGAAATACAGGGAGAAGGCGGCATACACGTACCAGTCGTACCACTCGACCATGTTGCCAACGGAACCGCTGAAGATCGATTTGATCCGGCTGGCGGTGGTTCTTTCTTTGGCCGGCGCAGCAGCCGACCCAAGTGGCAGGGCGTTGGAGTTATCCATTGAAGGATCCTTCGTTTAATTGTTTTTGTGGAGCGCGTCGAAACGCAGCCTGCGAGGGCTATAGCAGGAGGTGTGCCAACGGGGGGAGGGCCGGTTTAGAGGGCGTGGCGGGATTGGGTGAGCGGATTTGTGCCGATGGAATTGATCTTGTGAGCGGATTTCCGCTTATTGGGGCTGAGATCAAAAGCCCCTCACCCTAACCCTCTCCCGGGGGGAGAGGGGACTGATCGAGGTGCTTTTGATAGTTACGCCGACCTGAGATACCGAGTCGAACTCAGGTTGCAGTGGTCTAATTTCCCCGGACACCCCGATAGGTGGAAAATACATCTATCGAGGAGTTATTCATGACTAAAAAACGCAGGGCATTCGACGACAGCTTCAAGCTGCAAGTCGTGAAGATGATCAAGGACCAGGGACTGACCGTTACGCAGGTTTGCCAGGATCTGAACATTGGTGAGACAGCCGTTCGACGCTGGGTTCAGCAATACGAGGCAGAGCAACTGGGACAGGCCGGAATCGGCAAGCCATTGACGGCGGAACAGCAGCGCATCCGGCAGTTGGAGCAGGAAAATCGGCAGCTCAAGATGGACAACGACATCTTAAAAAAGGCTACCGCCTTCTTTGCCCGCGAGCTGAAGTAACGTATCGACTGGTTCGGCAGCTGCAACAGAAGGCTTACTCAGTGGCACATGTCTGTCGGTTGCTGAGCATCAGTCGTTCGGGCTTCTATGAGTCTCAGAAGCGTGCTGATGCACCTGTTCGGCAGAGTTGTCCTGTTGTTGTGCAACTCAAGGCGTCTTTTGCCGAGAGTGGAGGCTGCTACGGCAGCCGCCCTTTGCGCGACGCTTTGCGTGCCAAGGGCATGCTTGTCGGGCTGTATAAAATCCGTCGTTTGATGCGAGCTCATGGGCTGCGTTCGGCTTGGAAGCGCAAGTTTGTACACACGACCGATAGCAATCATGACCTGCCGATTGCAGAGAATGTACTGGGCAGAAAATTTGATCAAGTGGCGCCAAACAAGGCTTGGGTGGCTGACATCACCTATATCCGCACCCGCAGTGGCTGGCTGTATCTGGCCGTGGTATTGGACTTGTTTTCACGCAAGATAGTGGGCTGGTCGATGGCTCCGAATATGCCGGCAGAGCTGGTGTGCACCGCGATGCAACTGGCTATCGCGCAGCGTCAACCGCCGCCAGGCTTGATTGCCCACTCAGATCGGGGTAGCCAATATGCGAGTGCAACTTACAGAGAATTACTGGCAAGAAACGGCATGCAGCAGAGCATGAGCCGCAAAGGTAATTGCTGGGACAACGCAGTGATGGAGCGCTTCTTTTTGAGTTTGAAAATGGAGCGGGTATGGCGCCGTGACTACGCGAACCATGCTGAAGCAATCCGCGACATCACCGAGTACATCGTTGGGTTTTACAACAACGAACGGTTGCACTCGAAACTGGGATATCTGCCACCGACCGCTTACGAGCGGGCGATGGCGTCAAAACCACCTATCGAGGTGTCCGGAATTAGTTGACCACTGCAGGTTTCGAAAAGCATGAAGATCGGCTCCCTTTCCCCCTCGCCCCCTTGGGGGCGGTCCGACGTTTCGGGAGGGCTGGGGTGAGGGGGATGGTTTTCAGCCGCAGCAAAAATCCCGACCCAGCCTCACTCAGCCAAAAACATCTCCCGACTCAACCCATGCCGCTGCAGCTTTTCATTGAACGTGCGGCGCGGCAGTTGCAACTCTTCAAGTACCGCTTTCACATCGCCCTTGTGCCGGGTCAGCGCCGCACGCAAACACTGCGCCTCAAACGCCTCCTGCTGCGCCGCCAGCGATTGCCCCGGATCAATCCCCGGTGCCGGTTCATCCAGGCCCAACACCTGACGTTCGGCAACGTTGGCCAGTTCGCGCACGTTGCCCGGCCAGTCGTGGCTGAGCAGATGACTCAACTGCGCGCCACTCAAGGGCGGAAACGTACGCCCCAGGCGCTCAGCGGCATTGTGGGCGAAGGTTTCGAACAGCAGCGGAATGTCTTCGCGGCGATCGCGCAAGGGCGGCAAGCGCAGTTCGGCAACGTTCAGGCGATACGCCAGATCCTCGCGAAAACGTCCGGCCCGGGCTTCATCGAGCAGGTCGGGTTTGGTCGCTGCGACAATGCGCAGGTCAACGCGAATGCTCTGGTTCGAGCCCAGCCGTTCAAGCTTCTGCTCCTGCAATACGCGCAGCAGTTTCACCTGTTGTGCCAGCGGCATGCTTTCGATTTCATCGAGAAACAAGGTGCCGCCATCGGCGTATTCCAGCTTGCCGATGCGCTTGCCCGAGGCGCCGGTAAATGCACCGCTCTCGTGACCGAACAACTCCGCCTCGAACAACTGCTCAGGAATCGCCGCGCAGTTCAGCGCCACAAACGGCTTGGCCGCGCGCGGGCCGAAATCATGCAGGCAGCGCGCGACCAGTTCCTTGCCGCTGCCGGTTTCGCCACGGATCAACACATTGACCGGCAACGCCGCCAGGTCCAGCACTTGCCGACGCAACGTCTGCAAACCACGGGACACACCAAGCAACGTCGCATCGAGTTTCGCGCGGTTGTCGGCCTGCTCGTGCAGTGCGCGGTTTTCCAGAATCAGCCGGCGTTTGTCCAGCGCCCGGCGCAAGCTGCCGAGCAGGGTTTCCGGGCTGAACGGTTTTTCCAGAAAGTCATAGGCACCGTCGCGCATCGCCTCGACGGCCATCGGTACATCGCCATGACCGGTGAGCAGAATGACCGGCAGGTCAGCGTCGCGTTTCTGCACTTCGGCCAATAACGCCAGGCCGCCCATGCCAGGCATGCGCACGTCGCTGAGGATCACCCCGGCAAAGTGCGCGGGCAGGGCGGCGAGGCATTCTTCGGCGCGGCTGAACAACTGCACCGCGAACCCCGACAGGCTCAGCCACTGCTCGACAGCACTGCGAATGCTGCTTTCGTCATCAACCACCATCACCGAGTTGAGCATCAGATGTGTGCCTCCAGATCGATCGGCAAAGTCAGGCTGAACACTGCGCCGCTGTCGCCATTTTCGGCGCTCAGGCGTCCGCCGGATTCATGCACGATGGCAAAGGATACCGCCAGGCCGAGACCCAAACCGTCGCCCACCGGTTTGGTGGTGAAGAACGGGTCGAACACCTGGCCCAAATGGTCTTCGGCAATCCCGCCGCCATTGTCGCTGACGCTCAGGCGCCACAGTTGTTCATCGACTTCCAGACGGATCTCCAGACGCTTGCACGGTTTGCCCTGCATCGCATCGAGGGCGTTGCGCAGCAGGTTGATCAGCACCTGTTCGAGACGAATCGCATCACCGCGCACCCATGCCGGACGCGTCAGGTGCAACACCAGACTGACCTGCTCGTCACGCAACCGTGCATCGAGTAACTGCAAAGACTGATCGACCACCGTCGCCAGATCCAGCCGCTCACGCAAGCCGCTGGGGCTTTTGCGCGCGAAGGTCTTGAGGTGGCCGGTGAGGGCAGCCATGCGCGTGAGCATCTCGTCTACCGGTTTCAAGGCTTTATAAGCATCGTCGACCCGGCCATGCTCGAGCAGCAGGCGCAGCGTCGCCAGTTGCATGCGCTGAGCGGTCAGCGGCTGATTGATTTCATGGGCCAGCGCGGCGGACATCTGCCCGAGCGCGGCGAGTTTGGCCGATTGCACCAGGCCGTCCTGCGCGGTGCGCAAATCGCGGGTGCGCTCTTCCACTAACTGTTCCAGTTCCTCACGGTTGCGCTGGCGGATTTTCGACAGGCGCCAGCGCTGGTTGAGAAACAGCAACAGAAACACCAGCGCCAGCCACACCCCGGCGGCAGCCAGCCCGGCGTTGCGCAGGTCTTCGAACGCCACTTGCGGATGGCGCAGCAGGTGCAGGGTCCAGCCTTCGGCGCTCAGGGGCAGTGATTCCCACAGATAATCCGCCGTGCCTTGCGGGCCTTCGACGCGGCGCAGGTCGCTGTTGTCATCGAAGCGGCGCAGCGATAAATGAGTCAAGGGTTGCAGCGATTGCTTGTCGTACTGCCGGGTGGCTTTGATTTCATCCATGTCGCGGGCGCTCAATGGCCGCAGCGCGCGATAGCGCCAGCCGGGCTGGTTGGCGATGAAGATGATCCCGCGCGCGTCGCTGACCAGCAGGGTGTCATTGCCCTGACTCCACTCGCGTTCCAGTTCGGGGAATTCCAGCTTGACCACCATTGCGCCAAGGAACTCGTCGTTGTCGCCGAGCACCGCGCTCGAGAGGAAATAGCCAGGAATTCCGCTGGTCACGCCCACCGCGTAAAAACGTCCGGTGCCTTGGGTGCGGGTCTGGCTGAAGTAGGGGCGGAAACCGTAATTGTGGCCGACGTAACTGCTCGGCAAGCGCCAGTTGCTCGCCGCTACGGCGAGGCCCGAGTGGTCGAGCAACTCAAGGGTCGAGGATTGCGCCGCGCCGTTGATCTTTTCCAGTTTCAGGTTCAGCGCCGCCTGCTCGTCGGCATCGACCGGCCCGGCCAGCGCCGAACGCAATTGCGGATCGAGCGCCAGCACGGCGGGCAGGGCGCGGTAGCGGTCGATCAGGGTGTGCAGGGAATTGGCGTACAACGCCAGTTGCTGGTTGGCGCGGGCGGCGTCTTCCTCCAGCGCCTGGCGTTCGGCGTGGCGGATCGCAAGCGTGGCGGCAAGCGCTGCGCCGGCAATGATCAGCAGGGTATACAACGACAGACGCAAGGTACGGGAAGTCGGCAGCATGCTGGGCGAAGGGTCGACAGGACGGGCGGGCACGATAGCATGCGCCCACGTGGCGAAGCGCGATGTTCGCGCGAACCATGTCGCTCAGACAGCGGTTTCTCGCGCCTGGCGTCGAAGCTGGAGATTCAACCTCGGTTTGGGAATGGGTCTGGGTCTCGGTTCTTCAGCGATTGATTGTTCCAGTTGCTGCAGACGTTCGGTAACCTCTTCGGCTTCGCTACGCGCGTCGAGTACTGTCTGAGCTGTTTCCTTTATCCTGTCGATGGCATCGAACGGGTCGACTCCGGTCCTCGCCAGCTTCATGACTTGACGTTGTTTTTCGTCATCCAGTGAGTCCAGCTGTTTGTAGAACCTTTGCTGAATATCCTCAGAGTAGGCATTGAGGTTATTGGTGAAGGTTTTGATGCCGTCGATCAGGGCGGCGCCGCCATTGACCAGATCCTTTACTGTTTCGACCCCGTTTGAAACAGTCTCGCCGAGTGTATTCAGGCCATCCTTTAGTTCTTGAGTGTGTAGCGTTTGCGCCAACTTCAGACCTTTCTTGAAGAAGTGGTAGCGTAACAAAGGCATCGCCACGGCTCCGACAACCGCACCGACTGCCAGGCCGATGGCATTCCCGGCACCCGGTACGACGCTGCCCAGGAGCCCGACTACCGTGCCTCCCGCAGCTACCCCCTTGAGGACCGATTTTATGCCGTGTTTTGACTTGAGGAAGGTGCCGAAAGTCATGCTTGCACGCAGTTCGTTGATGTCGGCGTTTTCCGGAACAAGCCCGTCGAATTCAGTCGCCAGATTATGTATCTGGTTCGCCGCTGTCTGAGCCTTGTCCAGCATCCCGAGAAAGTCGCCAAGCAATTCGAATACGGCTTTTTTACCGCCGGTCCTGTCGACGTACAGGAGTGGATTGTTGCCAACCATGGCGTACAGGTTCAGGCCATCGACATCGCCATTCGGGTCGGCGCTTATCCAGCGCTGTAACCACGGCGAGTAGTAGCGCTCGCCGTAGTAGTACAAGCCACTGACATCCATTTCCTTTCCTGAGTAACGGGTGAATTTATAGCCCACTTCGACGGCGTGGCGTGCGGCCATCCACGCTGTGGCACCGAACGGGTAGTAACCCTCCTGGCTGATCAGGTCGCCCTGTTGATCAAGCTCCATCACGCAGGAGCCGAGATGATCTTCGAGGTTGTAACGCACTTGGTCATTGGCGATTTCATCGGGTGGTTTTTTCGCCCAATGCAGGCAACGCGCACTGCCTACCGAGATGATGTGCAGTTCTTCGTAGTTGTCCTTGTTGCGGATTTCCAGGCCCGGCAGGTAGCGCACCTGATGAAAGTGCACAGTCCTGTCGGTGTACGTTTCATGGCGTTTGAACACCCGCACGCCCTGGCTGTAACGGTAGTGTTCGGCGTCGTCATCAGTGCCGTCTCGGGCAATCAGCGTCACGCGTTGCAGTTCATCCCGTGCATTCCATTGCATGGCCTGTCCCGGTTGCAGGTTCTGCTGGTTGCCATGGCGGTCGAACAGTGTCTCGAAGTCAGGCTCCGGATCATCCGGTTTCCAGCGCACGCCGCGATTGCTGACTGAATCAATGCGCATCTGCACGGTGCGGTTGGCGCCGGCCCGTACATGCACCAGTTTCACCAGATTGCCGCCGGTGTCGTAAGTGTAGGTCTGGGTGTAGTTGAGGCGGTTGTTAGGGTCGGTGGGCGTTGGCAGGCCGGGAATGTCCGAGAGCGGGCCGTCGTCGTAACCGCTGGCGCTGACCAGTCGGTACAACGAGTCGTAGCTGAAATCACGGTGACCGTCGACCAGTTGGTTGGCGAAATAGACCGGCTGGAAGGCGTGGTCTTCGATGCGGGTAATGTTGCCGACGGGGTCGTAGAAATATTCGAGGTCTTGCAGCACTGCGCCGGTGTCTTTGTGACTGGACTGAGTGTGCAGACGACTGTCTGCAGGGTCGTACGTCCAGCGACTGAGGACAAGATTACCGGCCTGCTGCTCGATGATCTGGTCGGCGGCGTTGTACTGCGCATCAAGCAACACCGGCTGCCATTGGCTCTGGCCGCTGATCAACAGTTGTACCTGTCGAAGGTGCCCGGCCAGGCCGTAGCGCGATCGTCGCCGATGGCCGCCGGCGTCGGTCTGCTCGAGCAGCGCGCCGAGCGGGCTGAACGCATGGTGAGTGGTGAACGGCTCGCCGTCGTGGAACGTGCGGGTTTCGCTCAGCGGCTGGCCGGTCAGGGAAAAACTGTCCGTGAGCAGCGAACCGGAACGGTCTTTCTGTTCCTGCAATTGGCCGCGACGGTTGTATCCGGCTTCGGCCGAGGCGTCGGAATAGGTGAGCACATCGACATCGACCTCGCCATTTTCCTCGACGGCCACGAGCCGCAGTTGTTCATCGAAGCACGTGCGCCAATGGCTGCCGCGCTGATCCCACCTGCGCAAAGGTTCACCGGCCAGCCCTGGCAGCACCACACGCCAGCCGCTATCCACGCTGTCGATAAGCACCGCATTGCCATTCAACGAATAAACAGTTGCCGTGTTCGCCATGGACAAGCGCGGGTCGCGTTGCGTGATCAGACGCCCGGCTAAATCGTGTTCCTGGCAGATCACCAGGGTGCTTGACGTGTTGCCTGCCATGCTTCGCAGGTAGGCGACCTTGCGAACTGGCAGGCCTCGTCCGTCAATCACTGTCAGGGAGGGCGTGCGTGAATGCATGGTTTCAGTGACCGTTTTTAAACTTGGTGAGCAAGTTGTTCCCCGGCTTTTTTGATGCCAGATGCCGTTGTCTTGCTATGTACAGATTGTCAGTGGTCCCCATCTCTTTGTATCGCGCAAGTCCGGCCTGAGCCTGTGCGATGTTGGCGAGTACGGCTCGGTTTTTCTGTTGCAAGCCAGAACGCGTAATGACGGCCAGCGTTTCGCTGGAAGTATTGCCATTGACATTCGGGAGCACATTGGCAGGCGAAACACTGTTAACGCCCAATGCGTCAAAAGCGTTTTCCGCCCATGCAGACCGTTGTTCGATGGCCGCTTTCCAGTCGCTGAGCATTTTTTCGATCTTTTCAATTTTTACCGGGTCAAGCCGGTTCTTGATGTCTTGTGCTTCCTGCGCCCGACTTCCCATATTAAGCGCGCCGGGAATAATCCCCACCACTGACCCGAATACTCTGTTCATTATAAATAATGGGTTGACTAACGAATTGAGTGCCGGATGCAGCACTTCGCTCTTGAAGTCTTTCCATGAGTTGATTTCCTTGACGGGGGCCTCGATCCCCAGGCTTTGATCAATCGCGCTGACGGACATTTGCGAGGTCTGCGGGATCAAAGGCCCGACTTGCAGTCTGACATGGTTTGCCACTGGCTCAAGAATGGCCCCGGCGACATCACCCCCGATGTTGCCACCGACCAACGATGAAGGTTTCAACACGTTCGGTTGCACCTCGAGCGCTGGAAACATGGTGTCAAATTGGGCGCCGCCCAAAGATCCACCTTCATAACCGACAATACCTCTGACGGTTTCTCCCACCAGATTCACCGCCATGTTTAGTGCGACATTTTGATTAATGATGTTGTGTAGTTGCCATAGTAATTCCTCGGAGTGCCCCTCTACGGCGGAAGCAAACGCCGAATCCAGCATGATCACGCTTTCTGCCCGCGTGTTCCCGTCCGGATCGATAAAACCGATCGGGTTATTCCCCACAAATGCATATAAATTCAGACCATCCGTCTGCTCTGCGTCGGTGCTGATCCAGCGTTGCAACCACGGCGCGTAATAGCGTGCGCCGTAATAATACAAACCGCTGACGTCCATTTCCTTGCCCGAATAACGGATGAAGCGGTACGTGGTTTCCGAGTTCGGTGCCATCCACGCGGTTTCGCCAAAGGGGTAATAGCCTTCCTGGCTGATCATGACGGCGTCTTGATCCAGTTCCATCACGCTGGAACCGAGATGATCTTCGAGGTTGTAACGCATTTGATCATTGGCGATTTCATCGATTTTTTTCGCTGCCCAATGCAGGCAGCGGGCATTGCCGAGCGTGATGACGTGCAGTTCTTCACCGTTGTCGCGGGTGCGGATTTCCAGCCCGGGCAGATAGCGCACCTGGTGGAAATGTTCGGCGTTGGCAGCGAAGGTTTCGTGACGTTTGAACACGCGCGTACCCTGGCTGTAACGGTAGTACTCGGCATCATTGGAACCGCCATCGCGCTTGACCAGGATCACGCTTTCCAGCTCATCGCGGGCATTCCAGAGCAGCGGTTGGCCCGGTTGCACGGTCAGTTGATTGCCATGGCGATCGAACAAAGTGTCGAAATCCGGCGGCTCGTCGCCGGTTTTCCAGCGTACCCCGCGATTGCTCTTCAGATCGATGAACATTTGCCGGGTCGAGTTGTTGCCGGCGCGTACGTGACACAGTTCGATCAGGTTGCCACCGTTGTCGTACTGGTAGGTTTGGGTGTAGTTGAGGCGATTGTTCGGGTCGCCCGGTTGCGGCAGGCCGGGAATGTCCGGCGGCGGGGCGTCGTCGTAGCCGGTGGCGCTGGTCAACCGATAGAGCGAGTCGTAGGTGAAGTCGCGGTGGCCATCGATCAACTGATTGGCGAAGTAACGTGGTTGAAAGGCGTGGTCTTCGATGCGGGTAATGTTGCCGACGGGGTCGTAGAAATATTCGAGGTCTTGCAGCACTGCGCCGGTGTCTTTGCGACTGGACTGAGTGTGCAGACGACTGTCTGCCGGGTCGTACGTCCAGCGACTGAGGACAAGATTACCGGCCTGCTGCTCGATGATCTGGTCGGCGGCGTTGTACTGCGCATCAAGCAACACGGGCTGCCATTGGCTCTGGCCGCTGATCAACAGTTGTACCTGCCGAAGGTGCCCGGCCAGGCCGTAGCGCGATCGTCGCCGATGGCCGCCGGCGTCGGTCTGCTCGAGCAGCGCGCCGAGCGAGCTGAACACATGGTGAGTGGTGAACGGCTCGCCGTCGTGGAACGTGCGGGTTTCGCTCAGCGGCTGGCCGGTCAGGGAAAAGCTGTCCGTGAGCAACGAACCGGAACGGTCTTTCTGTTCCAGCAACTGGCCGCGGCGGTTGTACCCGGCCTCGGCCGAGGCGTCGGCGTAAGTAAAAACGTCGACATTGGACTGACCATTTTCCTCGACCGCGATCACCCGCAGCTGCTCATCGAAGCTCGTGCGCCAATGGTTGTCGCGCTGATCCCAGCGTTGCAATGGCTCACCGGCCAGACCCGGCAGGGTCAGGCGCCAGCCGGCGTCGACGCTGTCGGATTTCAATACCGTGCCGTCCAGGTTGTAAACCGTGGTCAGGCAGGGTGCCGACAAGCGCGAATCCCATTGCTCGATCAGACGGCCGGCGTAGTCATGCTGCTGACGGGTTACCAGCGCTACGGGGTTGTCGGCCGTCACACTGCGCAAGTACCCGACCTGCCGCACTGGCAAACCACGCGCATCGCTTACCGCCAGCGCAGGTGTACGGCGATGCACGTTGGCAATCATGGCTGCGATGCCTTGGTTGGCGATGACGGCTCGGCGGTGTCGTTGAAGTCTTCGCTGGTGTGATACCAAGGGTGGTACGTCTCTCGGGAAAAGTCGCCCTTGGCATTGACCATTCCGACCTGCCGGCTCTTGACGTCATAGCGAAGCTGATCGTGATGGCTCAGTGTGCGCAGGGACTGATCGTTGACGTAGGTATAGGTGTTGGCGAAAAACGCGCGGTACTGACGAACGGGCAAGCCTTTGTTGTTGTATTCGACCCGCTCGCTGATGCGCCAGCGCGGGTTGGCATCGACCACTTTGATCTGGCCATCCTCGACGATCAGCGAGCCGTCGGCGTCCACGGCATAGGCCTTGCCCGGATCGACCAATTGCTGGGTTTGCAGAGCCCGGCCAAAACCGTCGACGCAGGCTTTGGTGATCTGGATCTGCGCATCCACCTCGTCATCAGGGTAGCGGTCGGCACTGAGGATCACACTGTGCACCGGTTCGCGATGCACTGTTGCGATGGCGTCTTGCAGCGCCTGTTCATCAGGCGTCAAGGCGCCGCTGCGCCGGGTCAGTTGGCGGCGTGTACTGGCCCTGATGTGGCCGCTGGGCAGCAGATAACCCTGAGCGATCCATGCCAGGGCGGCGCGGGTGTCGTTGGCCATCTGCCCCATCCAGCTGAACAGATCCTTGCGCAGGGTACTCGCGGCTTTTTGCACGGCATCGGTCGGGTTGGCAATTGCCGTAGCCGGGCTCCGGTCCTCCGGAAGTTTGTATTCGCTCAGTGGCCTGAAACCCGCTTCCCTGTTGTTCTCTGAGCCATAAAAACTGGTGGCCAGGGGCTGATTGGAGGGTTCATACAACGCCTGATGAGTATTCAGGTTGGCATCGATGATTTTCAGCGGTTGCAGCGCGTGGTAGTCGTACTCGATGCAGGTGGTACAGCCATCTGGCAGTTCCACGAGGGTGACAGCCAGCGCATACGCGTCGTATACGGCGTGAGTGAAGCCATGGCTGAGGGTTTCGCGATAGCGCCGGACCTTGTAGAAACCGTCGAGGCTGGCGTATTCGGCGTAGCCGAAATTCGCCGACCACAGGTCATGCTCCGTGCTGCCCAAGGGATTTATCCAGAACAGAAACGGCATGGGCAGATAGCCGATCTTCTTCAGTTCGTCGCGCACGTTGAAGGGCGCAGGCAGCACGCTGTAAGCGTCCAGCGCCGTCTTGTCCAGTTGTGCCACTTCCAGTGGACCGACCAGGGCCTCGAATCCGGCAACGCCGTCGTCCAGCCGTTGGCCATCGGTACTCAAGTAGCGCTGTACAGACTGCGTGGTCAGCACCCGTTCAGCGTTCCAGTGCGCCGAATCCTCATGTGCCTTCAGGCACTCATAGGACACTTGCGCGGCTTCAAGCCCGGTGGGCAGGGTGCCTTTGGGCAAGACCAGTGCATTGCCACGCTGCTGATAGGGCAAACCGAGACGCCAATGCTGCAGGTCCTTGTCCAGATCGATGAACGCTGAACGGCTTTCATTCAGGTAGAACGATTGTTGCGCCGGGTCATGGGCGTCGAACCACCACTGCTGTACATCCGGGTCGTCGAACGGTGGTGCATCTTTTTCGGTCAGTCGCCGGGCGTAACTCACCGTGATGGCGTGCGTCGGCTGGCCGTAAGTGTTGTAGCGCAGGACCACATCGTTGCGACACATGGGGTCATCGACGAAACCGTCGTACTGGTAGCTGATCCTTTCCACCACCAGTGGCAGCAAGACGGCGGTGGCATAAGGACCTTGCTCGCGAACCTCGCGCACCTGATATCGCACTTCTTCTACGGCATAAGGCGTGGCAATCCCGGGGGCGTCCATGTCTGCATCAGCGTAGGTTTCGCTGCGGACCATCGAGCCGACCAACGCTCGGGAGAGCTGGTATCGGCTGTCTTCATCCTGCACCGGAATCAGTTCATCGGCATCGTCTTCCGGGTGATGGCGACTGAACAGGGTGTTACCCAGGGCTACCGCTTGTGCATCCTGATTGAAGTAGTCGTCGCGCGGCCGGTCCATCGATTGCCCGGTATGAAACCAGGTGCAGACACGCACCGGCTCGCTGAAACCTTCGCTCTCATCTGCTCTGGCGCTCTCACTGTCGGTTTGTTGCAACAGACCGAAACCGCGGAACTCACGCTCGCGGCTGTCGTAGACGCCTTCACGCCAAGTGAAGGTCTGAGTCAGGCAATTGCCAGTGATTTCATCCAGCTGCCGTTGTTTCTTGACCACCGCCACCGGGAACGGCAGGTGGCAAGCCGGCAAACGCTTAAGGGTGAGCAAACGGTGTTTTTCATCCAGCCATTCCTGCGCCGAACTGCGATAAGCGACGCCGGCACTGCAACCCATGTTGTTGTTACTGCTGGTCAACAGATACGGCTTGGCCGAAACGAAATCGTAGCGCCAATGCTGCGGCTGCATGTGCGTCACCGTCAGGATCAGACTGGCGCAGCCCAGGCCTTGCAGATCGGCGAAACTCACCTGACAGAGGCGATCGTAGCGCACGCCGTCGGGCCACGGCACGCTGATCGGTATTTGCTCCAGGCCGTTGCCGCCACGATTCAGGTAGATCTCGAAGGTATCCGACTTCAGATAAATCAGCGACGCGGCACCGGAGCCGTCGAGGTCGGCAAGGCGCACCCG
The DNA here is from genome assembly GCF_002754355.1 of Pseudomonas sp. 29. Classification (NCBI taxonomy): domain Bacteria; kingdom Pseudomonadati; phylum Pseudomonadota; class Gammaproteobacteria; order Pseudomonadales; family Pseudomonadaceae; genus Pseudomonas; species Pseudomonas sp. 29. The sequence continues at coordinate 1,443,708 of NZ_PEEY01000001.1, read as the reverse complement.
GGACGAATCGAATTGCTCGTAGTTGAAGGGCAACTCGCTGATCTTGCGACCCTTGCCAAACCGGCCGTGGCCCAGGTTCGGCCAGCAGCGGATTTCGTCATGGCGTATCCGACACAACTCGGGCATATCGCTGCCAAGCAGGTTGCCCAACAGCACCAGTTCTGTGCGCGAATTGCTGAACAGTGGCAAGCGGTCGTCGTCGGGTTCGTGCAGCACCTCTTCAGGCGCGGCGAAGCCTTGTTCGCGCTCGTTGGCATACAACCGCACGGAGCTGGGCCCGATCAACGCCAGGCTACTCAAGCCGTCACCGCTCAAGTCGCCAAGTGTCGAGAGAGTGTTGAAAAACTCTGGTGGGAATTTGCCGAAGGGGACGAAGTCGGCAAACTCGCGTTGTTCTGTCAGGGTGCGAAAACCACTGATACCCGGTTGCGCGGTGACCCAATCGAGCCGACCGTCACCGGTCAGGTCGGTCAGCAGTTGCTGGACCGGACGGTTGCGATCGGCGAGCGGAATCTTTTCCAGTGCGGTCCATGGCCCATAGCCGATTTCATCGGTGCCCTTGGTCGCGCGTAGTGGTTCGCGGTAGTACCAGGCCTGGTCATAACGGCAGAGGAAACCCGGCACACCTTCGCCATAAAGATCCACACACTGGTAAAAACCACCGTCCTCGATACCCGGTTGAACATCGGGTTCGAAGAAGCGCGCCGGGGTTTTATTGATGTCGAAGGGGGCATAGTCGAACTCGACCGGCGGCGTGTTTTCGACAATGCCGCTCGCATCGAATGCCTGATAGTGCGCCGCGCTGATCTGGCTGTAGGCCCACTGCGCGATATTTTGCGGTTGGTGATATTCCAACAGCAGGCGGCGTACCAGTTTCGGTTGGTCAGTCGATTGCTCGGGAAAATGATGAAACAGCAATGCCTGTTGGCAGAGTCTGCGAGTGCCCAGTTCAAAACCCTGACCGTGGGTTGAAAAGCTGTCTGGGCGAACGGTCCAGGGTTTGAGGGGGGCACCGTCATATGCCGGGATGTCGGTCAGTGACGTGCTGCGCTCGCCGTAATCGAACAGCAGATGAAAGTGCCAGCCCAGTTCGGCGGGATTGTCCGTCGTCCAGCTGTACAGATCGCTGCTGGCCGTGAAGTTGCCGTAACACACGCGGCGCAGATAACGCTGGGCGCGATAGTCACGCACGGGGGCGGGATCCTGATCATCGGCCTTGTATTCAAAGCAGATGTGTTCGCCGCGCGCGTTCATGCTTTCGCACAGCAGCCATGTGGCGATTCGTCCAGGAGCCTGGGGATCGGCAATTCGTGTGGCTTCGGTTTTGCCGTAAAGGTGCAGCGAGCCGTCAGCGCCGTGTATCAGCCAGAATACCGGTGGATCGGCTTCTCGGGTCTGCCGCTGCCAGCGCTCGCGCAAGGCAAAATCGCTTTCCACTCGAGGCCAATAGCGCACGACTCTGTGCGGGCCAATGTCGACGCCGTTGTAGACGCTTTCCTCTCGGAACTTGAGTTCACCATGCTCATCGAGCTCCGGCATCCACACTTCGCCATCGGCACCGACGATCTCGTCGTGATCGGTATAACGTGGCACGCCTTTGTTGGTTCTGCGATTGATCTGACCCACGCCGGACAGGTGCCAGGAAAGGCCGAATGGACCGTTGCCACTCTGACTGCTGTAACTCAGCGAGAACTGAGGATCCCAGCCCCGCCCGGCAGACGTTGGAATCGGCAACTCGAACGAGGCGGCTCCGGTCGGGCCCACAGCGCCCCAACTTTTGCCGATGGTGGCGATCGAAGCGCTTTTGGCGATGGAAGGGGTGGTGATGCTCAGCTCTTGTTGATCAGGCATGGTCGAATCCATTGCGCACGGGGTGGGCGTGAATGGACTGACGCTAACAAGAATGGCGGGTAAATGAACCTGTCAGATCTGACAGGTGCGCAAGATCATTTTGTATGCTTCGGCGCTTTTTTTATCGCGAACGGTTGGCCCCTGTGAAAACGGCCGGGTCATCGTTGCAGATGAGCCGGCCGTTTTTATGGCAGCGAAGGGCTTATTGCACTTCTACCGCCAGGCTTTCGCTGATCTTCTGTTGCCAGATCGCAGGGCCGGTGATGTGCACCGACTCACCTTTGCTGTCCACCGCAACGGTGACCGGCATGTCCTTGACCTCGAACTCGTAGATCGCTTCCATGCCCAGTTCGGCAAACGCCAGCACTTGCGACTTCTTGATCGCCTGAGCGACCAGGTAAGCAGCGCCGCCAACGGCCATCAGGTACACGGCTTTGTTGTCCTTGATCGCTTCGATGGCGGTCGGGCCGCGCTCGGATTTACCGATCATGCCCAACAGGCCGGTCTGCTCGAGGATCTGCCGGGTGAACTTGTCCATCCGCGTCGCGGTGGTCGGGCCCGCCGGGCCAACCACTTCGTCACCGACCGGATCAACCGGGCCGACGTAGTAGATGAAGCGACCTTTCAGATCGACCGGCAGGGTTTCACCCTTGTTGAGCATCTCGACCATGCGCTTGTGCGCGGCGTCGCGACCGGTGAGCATTTTGCCGTTGAGCAGGACGGTTTCGCCCGGCTTCCAGCTCTGCACGTCTTCCGGGGTCAGGGTGTCGAGGTTGACACGGCGAGCCGACGGGCCGGCTTCCCAGACGATTTCTGGGTAGGCGTCCAGCGGTGGCGCTTCCAGCGAGGCCGGGCCGGAGCCGTCGAGCACGAAGTGTGCGTGACGGGTGGCGGCGCAGTTCGGGATCATGCACACCGGCAGCGAGGCTGCGTGGGTCGGGTAGTCCATGATCTTCACGTCGAGCACGGTGGTCAGGCCACCGAGGCCCTGGGCGCCGATGCCCAACTGGTTGACCTTCTCGAACAGCTCCAGGCGCATTTCTTCGATGCGGTTCTGCGGGCCACGGGCCTTCAGTTCGTGGATGTCGATGGATTCCATCAACACTTCCTTGGCCATGACGGCGGCTTTCTCGGCGGTGCCGCCGATGCCGATGCCGAGCATGCCCGGTGGGCACCAGCCGGCGCCCATGGTCGGAACGGTCTTGAGTACCCAGTCGACGATCGAATCGGACGGGTTGAGCATGGCCATTTTCGACTTGTTCTCGGAACCGCCGCCCTTGGCCGCCACGTCCACTTCCACGGTGTTGCCCGGGACGATGGAGTAGTGAATCACGGCAGGGGTGTTGTCCTTGGTGTTTTTCCGAGCACCCGCCGGGTCGGCGAGGATCGAGGCACGCAGGACGTTTTCCGGCAGGTTGTAGGCGCGACGTACGCCTTCGTTGATCATGTCGTCCAGGCCCATGGTGGCGCCATCCCAACGCACGTCCATGCCGACGCGCACGAACACGGTGACGATACCGGTGTCCTGGCAGATCGGGCGGTGGCCGGTGGCGCACATGCGCGAGTTGATCAGGATCTGCGCCATCGAGTCACGGGCCGCTGGCGATTCTTCGCGCAGGTAGGCTTCGTGCATCGCCTGGATGAAATCCACGGGGTGGTAATAGGAAATGAACTGCAGGGCGTCGGCAACGCTCTGAATCAGGTCGTCTTGCTTGATCACGGTCATGAGTCGCGCTCCTCTAAAAGACGGGAACATTCAATAAGGTGCCTGCGGCTTGGGTGCATCGGTCGGTCGCAAGCACCTTTCAAGGCACGCCGGGGCTGCTGGCGCGACGCTAAAAAGGCGCGGCAGTATAACGCGCCTCGGTGGGGCATACACGCGCCGGCAGTCATTCGTTGGTCGCATGGGTGGGCGAATATCGGACAGCGGGTTTGCACTTCAAGATTCCCCCCTCACCTGATCTGGTCAAACGATACTGGACACGGTTATAGGGTTTTACCCTTTTTCATGCCGCCAGGGCCTCCATGTCCACCGGAGTTCGGTAGCCATTGTGACTGTGCAGCCTGATCCGATTGTAATAATGGGTCAGGTAGCGCAATACATCGGTACTGGCCTCATCTTCGTTTCGGTAGCCAGCCTTGGGTATCCATTCAGATTTCAAACTGCCAAAGAAACGCTCCATCGGGGCGTTGTCCCAGCAGTTTCCTCGTCGACTCATGCTTTGTTTTATGCGCATGTCCGCCAGCGTTTCACGAAACACTTTACTGCTGTAATGACAGCCCTGATCCGAATGGAACATTAGGTTTTCAGGGCGTCCTCGCGACTCGAAAGCCATCTTTAACGCTCGACAGGTCAGAGCTGAATCCGGACTTCTGGACATCGCCCAGCCGACGATGCGGCGGGCATGCAGATCAAGTACAGCAGCCAGATAAACCCAGTAAGTACCGGCCCAAATGTAAGTTACGTCGCCACACCACACTCGATTGGGGGCCTCGACATTGAATTTACGCTCCAAATGATTGGGGGCGTATTGCGCCTCCGCACCGCTGGGTTTGTACCGATGCCTGCGCCGTTGCTGGCTCTTCAAACCGAGCTCGCGCATCAGGCTACGAGCCATGTAACGACCTACCGACTCTTTTTCGTTACACAGCGCTTTTGACAGGCTGCGCGCGCCCATTGAGCCGCGACTTTGCTCATGTAATTCGGCAGCCTTGATCTTTAGGCGATCGCGTCCGACATGCACTTTCGCCCGCTGTTTCAGACGCTCGTAATAACTGCTGCGGTTGATACCAAACACGCCACACAACTCGGATCTTGGATATTGCTCGCTTAACTCCTCGACCAGCCTTACCGATCGAGGGAATCCGACATCAAGAGAGCTGTAGCCTTTTTTAAAATTTCCTTCTCGCGCTCAATCCGTCGAATTGTTGCTTCCAGTTCCTGGATGCGTTGTTGGTCAACGGTCATGGCCTTGGACTTCTCAGGCGTCTTGCCGCTGCGCTCCGCACGCAGTTGCTCAACCCAGCGGCGCAGAGCTGTAGGGCCCACGCCCATTGCTTCGCAGGCTTCACTCACCGAATAGTCTTTATCCAAAACCAGGCAAGCCGCATCCCGTTTGAAATCTGTCGAAAAATATCTTCTGGTCAAATCACACCTCTTCGTTGGGCGTAGATTAACGCCCTTTAGGGGTGTCCAGAATCATTAAGCCAGATCAACCCCAGCCCTCTCCCCAGGGGGGCGAGGGGGAAAGGGAGCTGATCTTCATGCTGTTCAAACCTGTGCTCGACTCGGGAAAGGGAGCTGATCTTCATGCTGTTAAAACCTGAGTTCGACTCCGGAAAGGGGGGGCGATGTTAATGCTGTTCAAATCTGAGTTCGGCTCGGTATTTCAGGTCGGCGTATTGCCAACAACCGACTCGGTCAGTCCCCTCTCCCTCTGGGAGAGGGCTAGGGTGAGGGGCTTTTGGCGGTCTACGCAGGCCACACTTTTGACGTCAAATTTCGGGCCCGAAAATCGGTGGTCATTTATCGACTACGCCTCTAAAGTGGCAGCCGGTCTGTAGAGTAGGACACTCGGTCAGCCTCTTATCGCACGGTGAGTCAACGATTGACCCATAACGCCATTCAACGTCTTTTGCTCAAACGCTTTGCCCTCGCTGCGGCCACCTATGGATTGGCTTTGCTGCTGCTGTGGCTGGCATTTTTCACGGGGCACTACGAGCAGTCCCTGACTTCTGTGGCCGTCGGCAGTGCGCTGGTGGTGATCAGCCAGTCGGTGCTGTTCGCACTGTTCTGGAGTGGGCGCAACCTGCGCTTTGCCGATCCCAGCCTGACCGAAGCGCAGGTGTTGATCGGTCTCGGCTGGCAGACCTGGCTGATCGCTCATCTGGATGAAGCCCGCGGCGCCTTCCTGGTGTTCTACGTGCTGATCCTGCTGTTCGGCCTGTTCCATCTCAGTCGACGGGCGTTCATACGCTGTGCCCTGTTGGTGTTCTTCAGTTTCTGTGCCATCACGCTGTGGGACGGCTACTACTTCCGCTTGCGCGAGCCGGCGCTTGCCGCCTTGCAGGTGTGCATTCTGGCAATGGTGCTGGCGTGGCTGGTGCTGTACGCGCGCTTCGTCCAGGTTTCGCGGCAACGCCAGCGCCAGCGCCGGTTTGCCTTGCAGGCGCATCAGGACACCCTGCGCGGGATGATGCGGCAGTTGGAAGATCTGGTCGCCACCGATGAACTGACCGGGCTGTTCAATCGTCGGCATTTTCTGCGTCTGGCCACGCGAGAGCTGGATGAAATGGACGACGATGTGGTGCACGGCTTGGCGCTGATCGACCTCGACCATTTCAAACGCATCAACGACCTGCACGGCCATGCCGCCGGCGATCAGGTGTTGCAGGCCTTCGCCGGCGTTGCCCAGGCGTGTCTGCGCGACGGTGATGTGCTGGCGCGTTATGGTGGTGAAGAATTCGTTGTGTTGTTGCCCGATTGCGACGCCGAACGGCTGACTACTTGCTGTGAACGTCTGCGTATTGCCTTTACTGACGTTGAACTGGTCGGCCTGAATGTGCGCAACCTCAGCCTGTCGGCCGGCATGACGCTGTTGGTGTTGGGCGATGATCTGGACGACGCCTTGCAGCGCGCCGATCAGGCCTTGTATCGGGCCAAGCGTGACGGGCGCAATCGTTGTGCGGCCGCGTGGGAGAACGTCGATGCCTGAACTTCGCGTCGGTGAACGACAATGGTCAGTGGCAGCGGGCAGCAATCTGCTCGATGCCCTCAATCAGAATGGCGTCGCCGTGCCTTACAGCTGCCGCGCCGGCAGTTGCCATGCCTGTCTGGTGCAATGCGTGCAAGGCCTGCCCGCCGACAATCGGCCGGACGCCTTGAGCGCCGAACAGCGTCAGCAAGGCTGGCGCCTGGCGTGTCAGTGTCAGGTCGTCGAAGATTTGCAGGTGCACACCTTCGACCCGATCACCGATGGTCGCCCGGCAGTGGTCGAAGCGCTGGACTGGCTCAGCGACAGCGTCCTGCGCTTGCGTCTGACCCCGCAACGGCCGTTGCGCTACAGCGCCGGGCAACATCTGGTGTTGTGGATCGGGCACATTGCGCGGCCGTATTCGCTGGCGAGCCTGCCGGAGGAAGACCGCTTTCTCGAATTCCATCTCGATTGCCGCCAGCCTGGTGAATTCAGCGATGCCGCACGAAAATTGCAGATCGGCGATCCGATCCGTCTCGGCGAACTGCGCGGCGGTGCTTTGCATTACGATCCCGACTGGCACAGTCGCCCCGTGTGGCTGCTGGCCGCTGGCACCGGTCTGGGCCCTTTGTTCGGCGTGCTGCGCGAAGCCTTGCGCCAGGATCACCAGGGCCTGATCCGTGTCATTCACGTGGCTCATGACGATCGCGAGCACTATCTGGCCAAACCCCTGGCGGCATTGGCTGCGCAGCGGGAAAACCTCAGTGTCGAGCTGTGGACGGCGGCCGAGTCAGCCGCCGCTTTGGCGCAACTGCGCCTTGTCTCCCGGCAAACCCTGGCCTTAGTCTGCGGTTCGACGGCCAGCGTCGACGCCTTCGCCCGGCGTCTGTACCTGGCCGGATTGCCGCGCAATCAACTGCTGGCCGACGTGTTCCTGTCCCGTGGTTGAGCGCTGATATTTCAGACGCGAGACACATCATGACCGAAGCCATCCTGCTGGAACGCGAACGCGGTTTGCTGACCCTGCGCTTGAACCGCCCGGACAAGAAAAACGCCCTGACCCGTGCCATGTACAGCCGCCTCGCCGAGGCGCTGAAACAGGCCGATGGCGACCCGGCAATCAACGCCGTGCTGATTACCGGCAGCGCCGAATGCTTCACGGCCGGCAACGACATCGCTGACTTCATCCAGCAACCGCCGAGTGACCTCGACAGCCCGGTGTTTCACTTCATGCTTAACCTGCTTGAGTGCCGCAAACCGGTGATCGCCGCGGTGGCCGGCGCGGCGGTGGGCATTGGCACCACATTGTTGCTGCACTGCGATCTGGTTTATGTGGCCCGCGATGCGCGGTTACGTATGCCATTCGTCAACCTGGGTTTGTGCCCGGAGTTCGGCTCCAGCCTGATCCTTCCACGCCTGCTTGGGCAGGCCAAAGCGGCAGAGTTGTTGTTACTGGGCGAAGGCTTCAGCGGTGAACAGGCTGCGCAGTGGGGGATTGCGACCGAAGCATTGGGTAGCGGCGCTGCGGCGCTAAGCAAGGCGCGGGAAATGGCGCTGCGTTTCGATGAACTGCCGGCCGAAGCGGTGCGTATCAGCAAGCAATTGATGCGAGCGCCGGATCGCGAGTTGATTCGTAAGGTGATCGAGGAGGAGGGCGCATTGTTCACCCAGCGCCTTCGTTCGCCAGAAGCAATGGTGGCGTTGACCGGATTTATCAAACGACATTGAGATTGTCGCTGACTGTGCCGGCCTCTTCGCGAGCAAGCTCGCTCCCACATTGGAATGCGTTCCCTGTGGGAGCGAGCTTGCTCGCGAAGAGGCCGGATCAATCGGCACATTTTCCAGAACAGAAAACAAAAAGCCCCGGCACTCACATGCCGGGGCTCTTGTTTTTCAGCGCGTCACTCAGACCTGCGGGTCGCCCACGTGCAAGATCTTCATGCCGTTGGTGCCGCCGGTGGTGTGGTAGCTGTCGCCCTTGGTCAGGATGACCCAGTCGCCTTTTTCCACAACGCCGCGTTTGGTCAGCTCGTCGATGGCCTTCTGGCTGACTTCGTGCGGTTCCAGCGAAGCCGGATCGAACGGAATGGTGTACACGCCACGGAACATTGCCGCGCGGGCCTGGGCTTCGCGGTGCGGGGTGAAGGCGTAGATCGGCACCGAGGAGCGGATACGCGACATGATCAGCGGAGTGAAGCCACTTTCGGTCAGTGCGATGATCGCTTTGACGCCCGGGAAGTGGTTGGCGGTGTACATGGTGGCCAGCGCGATGCTTTCGTCGCAGCGGGTGAATTCCTTGCCGATACGGTGGCTGGAGGTCTTGCCGGTCGGGTGCTTCTCGGCGCCGACGCAGATGCGCGCCATTGCCTGCACGGCTTCCAGCGGGTACAGGCCAGCGGCGGATTCGGCGGACAGCATCACGGCGTCGGTGTAGTCGAGCACGGCGTTGGCTACGTCGGACACTTCAGCGCGGGTCGGCATCGGATTCTGGATCATCGACTCCATCATCTGGGTCGCGACGATCACCGCCTTGTTGTGGCGGCGTGCATGCAGAATGATTTTCTTCTGAATGCCGACCAGTTCGGCGTCGCCGATTTCCACGCCCAAGTCACCACGGGCAACCATCACCGCGTCGGATGCCTTGATCAGGCCGTCGAGGGTTTCGTCGTCCGCTACGGCTTCAGCACGTTCGATCTTCGCCACCAGCCAGGCAGTGCCGCCGGCTTCGTCGCGCAGTTGACGGGCGTATTCCATGTCGGCAGCGTCACGCGGGAAGGACACCGCGAGGTAGTCGACTTCCATTTCTGCAGCGAGCTTGATGTCGGCCTTGTCTTTTTCAGTCAGGGCCGGCGCGGTCAGGCCGCCACCGCGACGGTTGATGCCTTTGTGGTCGGACAGCGGGCCGCCGATGGTCACGGTGCAATGCAATTCTGTTGCGGTGGCGGTATCAACACGCATCACCACGCGGCCGTCGTCGAGCAGCAGCTCGTCGCCCACGCCGCAGTCCTTGACCAGATCCGGGTAGTCGATGCCGACCACTTGCTGGTTGCCTTCGGTCAACGGATGGCTGGTGGAGAAGGTGAACTTGTCACCGATCTTCAGCTCGATCTTCTTGTTGGCGAATTTGGCGATACGGATTTTCGGGCCTTGCAGGTCGCCGAGCAGGGCGACGAAACGGCCGTGCTTGGCGGCGAGGTCACGCACCAGCTTCGCGCGAGCCTTGTGCTCGTCGGGGGTGCCGTGGGAGAAGTTCAGACGGGCAACGTCCAGACCAGCCAGAATCAGCTGTTCAAGAACTTCCGGCGAGTTACTGGCCGGGCCAAGGGTAGCGACGATTTTGGTACGACGGACGGACATGCAAAGACTCCTGAGTTCAAGCGCTAGCGAAGGCTACTATGCTCTTGGGGTGTAGTCATTGTTCGTTTGCACTACTTATTACTTTCTTTATTGAACACGACGATTGGCGCAAACACTTCTGAAGAATTCCCGGCAGGGGTCGATACAGAGCACAAGACAGGAGAACCCCCATGCGATTGTTGCCCATTGCCGCCCTTGCCCTCAGCGTCCTCGCCGTTTCGGGCTGCACCCGTTGGTCGATGAACCACCATTTGAACAACGCCTACAGCGCCTACGATCGTGGCAACTGCGAGCAGGTCATGCTCGAACTGTCCAAGGTCGAACGCGCCAGCCGTGCCCGCCCGTACGTGTGGCCGGAAGTGTCGATGATGCGCGGCCAGTGCCTGGAACGGCAGAAAATGTTTGTCGACGCGGCGCAGACTTATCAGTTCATCATCGCCTCGTACCCGAACAGCGAATACGCCTACCGCGCCCGTGCCCGTCTGGAAACCTTGCAGAGCCTGGGCCACTACCCAACGCGCAGTGCCGCAGCCGTGGTGCGCCCGACCCGTTTCTGATGACAGTTGTCATACAAAATCTGGCTGTGTGTACAAGCTGAGCTATAGTCGAATAACCCGGATTCAGCACCGCGTTATGAATCCGGAGCAACACCTGCGACTGGCAGTTGTAAGGTGACGGCGACGTAGCGACCGTTACACCGGAAGCGGGGAGAGCGGCCGGCGAAACCGGCTCGTTCCGAAGCAAGGGTGCGGCTCTGTGATGGAGCCTTGCATGGCGAACTGCGCATGTTTACCGAACGGATCGAACGGCATCAGTTGCCGTATTTCCTCAGAGTGTTCAACAGCGTCACCGACAAGCCCATCGGTTTTCTCGGCAACCTCTCCGAAGACGGGCTGATGCTCATCAGCCAATTGCCCATGATGGTCGGCGTGGACTTTCAGTTACGCCTGAAAATCCCCGCCAGCGATGGCTGTCAGCAGGTAATCGACCTCACGGCGTGTTGCGTGTGGTGCCATGAGGACGCCACGCCGCTGCACTACGACGCCGGCTTCGTCCTGCAACGCGCACCGCCGGAATTTGGGCAACTGGTGCAGGCGTTGCAGCGTTATTTCAGTTTTCAGCCGTTGCCGGCTTCGGCCTGATTCAAACCCGCTAAAAGCTTCGCGAGCAGGTCGCGCCTACCTTCGATTTGTGGTGTGTAACAGATCTTGTGGGAGCGGGCTTGCCCGCGAAAGCGTCTCCACTGGAACACGAGTCGCTCGGTCAAGCTGGGTCATACACCTGTTCGTTATTCAGCCTTTTCGGCTAGCCACATTCCCACTCCACTCCCTGATCAAACGCCATCTCCAGATGCTGCGTTTTGCTTTTTTTCGGCCATCTCGCGCCTCACAGCCATCACCGAACCCGGCGTATCGAAACGCCTTGTCGACAAGAGTACCGTTGGTCGGGACTGTCAGGTTTGACAGGTGACATGTATTTGCAGGAGCGCTGATTCTGGAATCGGTTTTTAATTCGCGAATGCGGGAGAAAGAACAGTGACGGATGATTCAGAAATTCCCCTTGGCTGGGCAGCGCCTACTTTTTCTCCCAATGTTAGCGGAACTCTTCAACAGTTCCCCCTGACTATTCGGGTCAACACAATACCGAACAACCTGACAAAGCGTGAGGTCCACTTCAAGCTTAATGGCAACCATTGGTACGAAATGGATCCAGGCTCAAACTCGAACGAGCAATGGTACGACGTCATTATTCCTGAAATAAAACATAGTGACCGTCTGGAAATACATACGCGTTACGTGGGGGGAATGGTGGGATCGGACTGGGGCTTCTCAGGGCAGTTCCGCATCATCAAGCCTTTGGGAATTATCTGGCCGCCTCAAAATAGTTTTGTTTCTTCATCTATAATTATCTCTGGCACCGGAGCCTGGGATAATCCCGTAATTGAGGTGACGACAGGCGACAAGTCTTTCAAAGGCACGCCAAACCCTGACGGGACCTGGTCTGCCGCATTGGAAAAACTTCCCCTCGGCAGACACAGCTTGCATGCGACACAGACTTTCGGTGGTAAAACTTCCAAATCCACGGAATGGAATTTAACGGTAATCGAGGAGCCGCGAATAATATCTCCAGTAAGCGGTGCAGTGATCGGTGAGGCAAAACCGATTGTTTCCGGCACTGGTGAAGTCTATGCAAGTATCAACCTCCACCGGCGAGGAAACCCCCTGGATAGATATGGTTCAGGAATTGTAGAGTTTGACGGTCACTGGAAAATAGAGCTGACCAAAGCGCTCTCATGGGGAAGTTTCATACTGGTCGCAGAACAAACGTTCGAAAAATCGACATTGCTTTCTAACCCTGTCGATCTCACGGTTAACCTTTCGCCCGTTATTTTAGATCCAGCGGCGGGTACGCTACAGTCTCAATCGTTTGACCTTTCAGGTGATTTGGCCATCCAGGGTGCCATCCTGGCTGTTTACATGGATTTGGGATCAGAGCACGTGGGGGAGGCCGCGGTTTCGGCTGGGACCTGGAGAGTGCCGGTAAATGTCCAGCCTGGACCCGCTTCACTCGTAGCGATACAAACTCTGGACAATGTCCCTTCACCTCGCAGCGCGCCTCGAGATTTCCGGATCCGGCCTCCCAAACTGGCAGAGCCTGATGTCACCTTTCTTCCTGATACAAGCTTGAAATTCTCCGGTACCGGTCATTACGACAAGAACCTGCGGACCGAAATCCAGTTCTCTGCCAGCGACAGCTCGCTGCCTTTGCCTCCCAACGTCCGCGTCGATGCCCAAGGCGAGTGGGAAACTGCCCCCGTTGTCTGGCCTCTGGGCAGCTACGATGTGACGGTGATTCAAAAGATCGCCGACAACGCCAATGGCTGGATCGAATCGCTGCCGCTTGAATTCGAAGTCCACAACAACATGCCGGATATCACCGAGGCGAGCTACACCGAGGAGTATCTACCCGTCTTCAGCGGCGAAGGTTACACAGGCGCCACCGTCTCGCTCAGGTTTCCCGATTCAACCGAGGCTGCACGAAGTGTAGTGGTCGAGAACGGCAAATGGTCCACCCCGGCATTGGTGAAGTGGGGGCCAACCAACAAGCGGGAAGTCCGCATTACACAGCATCTGGGAGACCATTCCTCGCAACGTCCTTTCAGCTTGCACGTCACGATTCCACCGCTGGCGCCAGGCCTGGATGATCCTTCCGAGGAGGGGCTGGAGCCGATATTCAGCGGCACTTGTTGGTCTGAAGCGCTGGTGAAGCTCCGGTTCAGCGACGACGGCTTGGAGTACGAAGCGGATGTGGAGGGTGAGCGCTGGGCATTTCAGCGAACCAAAGCATTTGAACCCGGAGTCCTCCACCGCGTCACCGTTACCCAGATCGTTGTCGATCTCCCTTCAGTGCCGGCATCGAAAACCTTCACTGTCCACAGAGTCATGTTGCAACCGCTCATCGTCGCGCCGGTATCCGGCTCAGAAGTGGGATACGACGTCACCATTGAAGGTGATAACGGCATGCAGGGCGCGATGATGCAATTGCATGACAGCCAGATGGGAAGAACGCTGGGTGCTCCGCTCGAATTGCTTGAGGAGGGCAAATGGTCGATCGAACTACGCGATCTGGAGCTGAGGCCTTACTTCCTCCACGCGCAACAGATACTTAACGGGCAAGAGTCGCCCAACAGCGCTGTGCACGAACTCAAGGTGGTGGTGCCGCCGCCTCGATTCAGGACGCCGATCCCTGGCGGGAAAGCGCCGCGCACCTCGAAGATTGTTGGCACTGGCCGACCTGGCGCGCGGGTGGAGGTCTGGCTGGAAGGCGCTACTGAGCCATTGCTGACGGATATTGAGGTGAACGCGAAAGGCTGCTGGGAAGCCGAAGTGAGTTTGCCGGTGGGCAACACAACCATCTGGGCCTTTCAAACCTTCGTCCACAATGGCATTCCGCAGCGCTCTCAACCCAATGAGCGTTTGCGTTACAAGGTCGTGCCGGCGGCGCCGTTTATCGAGACCCCGTCTGCCGATGACCATGTTGGCCGCCGGGTCGTGGTGTCGGGTTTCGCGACGCCCGGCGACACCGTGACTGTGACGCTGGGTGGCGACCAGGCCAGCGCAAAGGTGCGGGAAAACCGGACGTGGTCGGTAATGCTGAAGCCTGGGCAAAACGAAGGCAATCATGAACTGGAAGTTGTGGCGGCTTACGAAGGGTTTGAATCCGATAGCGCGAAACGCACGGTTCAGCTGGCAACTTATCTGCCCACCATTGAGATACCCGCGCCGGGACGCTGGGTCAGCAACCCGGTGCTGTTTGCCGGCACGGGCCGTCAAGGTGTCGGTGTTCTGGTCGACCCGTTCAACCCGGACAAGACATGGGCAGCGTCGATTCAGGTCGACCCTGACTGGCAAGGCCTGTCTGACCAAGCGCTACCGTTGGGTGGCAACTGGTGCCGTTTCAAGCTGCAACCAAGCGATAGCGATCCGCTGGGTTCCGACTGGGTCGCCAGTGAGCGGTTTGAAATCGAATCAGCACCGACGGATAAATCACGCTTGTAAATTTCCGATGAACGGGCATTAAACCTGTCATTTCTGACAGTTGTCGGCTGCTGCGTTCAAGCGCTAAATCCTTATGGAACGCTAGGTCCGCCTGACACGACAGTCAGGCGGACCGGGCCCGTTATCGACTCAAGGAATGTGACCATGGCTGATTCACTCCGTCCCGCTGCGCAGTTGTTCATTCAGCTGTTTGGTGAGCAAACGTCCACTGCGCAAAACCGGCTTTCGAAGCTCTGGAGCTACGTTGAGCAGGGGGGATCATTTTTCCCTCTGGTCGAAAAGGGACTTCCGGTGCTGGTCGGCGAGTACGGACTTGAGCAAGAAGAGGCCCGGCGCTTTTTGCGCCGGGCCAACAGCCTGGCGAGCTATGTGCGGCGTCGATTTATTGAACATCACGAGCAGGCGGACAAAGTCGGGCCGACAGGACCGTCCAGTGGTTTGATGTCGCTCGTTAAGGGGCCGCAACTGGAGCGAATATTCGATCTGCAATTGGGAGCCAAGTGCCCCTCGGATTCTCTGGAGTCCATGTTCGGGCCTTCGGCGTATCTGGTCTTCTTGTATCGATTGATTCGAGACTTGATCGAATCCGTTGGTGACGACACCAAGCTGCCGTTGCATGAGCGTCGCACGGATTTGATGAAGTTGACGGTCGACAGTAAAGCGGTGAACGCGCCGGAGTCATCAGTCGACGTGATCGTACGCGTGCTACAGGCGTTCATCGCTGCGAACACGGAGGTTCCACTTGAACAGGCATTGATCAAGGCACGCTATCCCAACGGTCTGCCGTATTACCAGCATTGGATCACGGTTGATGGGGTTGCGGGTTTCAACGGACGATCAGTGGGGGATTTTGCCAACATCATTGACGAGAAATTTCCCAACTTCTTGCACTCCGGCTCCCTGACCAGGCTTGCCGCTGCGGCCCTGGCCCATGCCTCTCGGCTTGGCCCTTACCAGCAGCAGCTGCTTACTGAACCTTACAAAACCGTCGACAATTACGTTGCCTTCTATCTGGACAATTTTGACGTCGGAGCTCACATAGCTATACAGGGTCTCGCCTACATTTTTAGTTTGACTGAACATGCAAATCTAGTGGCAGAGGAAGTTATCAGTCTTTTATCGGTTGGGGATCACACACCGTGGCGTTCTGCCAACGTGAACTATCCCGATCAGACTCTTCTCCCGGAAAGTGGACGATCCGGCTCGGTTTACATCAATAACAACGCTCATCCGGCTATTGGTATCACCGCTCAGTCGGGATCCAGCTTCAATAAAATCATGATCGAACCCACAACCAGCGAGGGTCTGAATTTCTTTGATCGACTCAACCGCAAGTTACGCCTGGACAAATGGCTGAGTCTGCCCCCTGAGCAGACTGACGCCTTGTTGGTGGCGGCGATCAGGGCCCAGGCACGCGGCGCTGAAAAGCCTGAAGTATGGGCGATTTCGGTCAACGTGATACATGCATTGGGTCTGTTTCAGCGACTGCGTGAACGCTACAACTGCACGGCAGCGGATTTCGCCGTGTTTCTCGATGAACTGTCACTGTACGGTCGCGGTGATGCACTGTCGCAGTTCGATCAGGTCTTCAACAATCAAGACAATTATCGCAAGCCGCTGAGACTCGACGGCACACCGTTTGCGCTGATACCGACATCGGATCAAGACAATCTGACGGTCAGCCAGCTATGCAGTGGTTTGGGCATTGATCTTCAGACTTACCACTACCTGGCATTGGCGATAGCCCAGGCTCATGACCTTACCGATAATCTGGTGCGCAGTCCGGCGGTCATTTCCAGTTTTTACCGTTTGGTAAAACTGCCCCGGCTGTTGAATATCACGCCGGTCGAAGGCGTGTTGATGCTCAGTGTGCTGGGGGGAGAAACCTGGCTCAAAGGGCTGGCGGGCAAGCCGCGTATTGTTGATGTGGCGGACGATGACAGCCGCACTGACGCCACGGCTGGCGGTCCGGGCGTGCTGAGCCTGATCGAAGCCATGCAGGCCTGTGTGCAATGGTGTGAGCAAAGCAACATATCGGTGTTGTGGATGTTGCAGCACGTGAGTGCACCACTGCGTCTGAGCGACTTCTCCCAGCAGGATCAGCAGTTCTTCGACAAGATCGGCACCCTCCTGCCCAGCGCGCGTTTATCCAACAATTCATTTCTCGTGGCCGGTATCCCGCCGGCCGGAGGAAGCGACTGGCTGGATTTATTGTCGATTGACAGTGAGGGGCTGGCGCCGGTTGTCGATGCCAATGGCCTGATACTGGCCACTGCCATGACGCCGGAAGATTATTCGGCCTTTGCCCGCGAGAAGCTCGAATGGGCCGTCAGGAACGGCCTGGACATTGAGGAAGCCCAGGTCAGCGTCTTGGCCGAGATCATGCTCAGCGTTCTTCTGCAGGCCAGAGACGCTCAGGTTTCGCTGGTCAGGGAGTCGCTGGCAGTCTACGCCGGCATCGAGGGCGAATTGGCCATTCTGGTGCTGAACTGGGTCGATGCTTCGGTGTACCAACTGTTGCGCCAGGTGTATGACCGCACTGACCTCGAACCGCCAGCGACGCAGCGCAGGCGCGACGAACCTTCAGATCCGTTACTCGAATTGCTGGCTGTTGTGCGCCAGCGCGCCGAAGTCGTTTCAATGCTGGGTTTGAGTGCGGCCCTGGTCCGGGATTATCTGGATTATGGATATGAGGCGTGGGTCGACCAAAGCATCATCATCATCGATCCCTCTCAAAAATATGTGTTCTCGGTGCGCATACTTTACGCGATGACCACGCTGACCCGCGCGTTCAGCATGAGTGAACAGCCGGAGCAGAAATTGCTCGACTATCTGCGTCAGGTCCATTCGCTTCCTGCCCGACCCAGCGAGGATGCATTGCGGGTGGTGCAGCAGGCAGCAGCCATCAAACTGGCTGAATTCTTTGCCTGGAGCGCGCAGGAAGTCAGCGAATGTGTTCGCCATATCGATCCTGAAACCCAAGTGTTGAAAACCCTGGAACAACTGGATCTGCTGATGCGCGTTTACCAGTTGTCGATGCAGACCGGTATGGATGCCCGGACCATTTTGCGGATTGGAACCTTGCCGGAGACAACCGATGCCAGCGAGGCCTATGCCCAGGCAGCTGAACTGGCTTTGCTCAGTCAGACCCAGACGCGTGTGCCTGTCGTGCAAGCACCGGGCGAACTGAAGCAGTTGGTCAGGATGACTTGCGCAGTAGAACCGACGGAAGTCTTCGCTAGTAAAAAAGATGAAAAAGCGATCATTACGATGACGCTCACCGACGCCCGAGGCGCAGCGTTGAAAGGCATCGCTGTTGATTGGCACTCCGAGCTAGGGACCATCAGATCGGGCATCACCGATCCCGAAGGAGTCCTCACGGCTGAGTATTTTCCGGGCACAGTCTTGGGCACGGACAGACTTTATTTTTCCCTGAGCCTGCTCGAGCCTGAGTGGGCAGTGAGCATCGACGTCATCGCCCACGCCGAGAGCATGAATTTCCCGACCGGGCTGATGTCTCCGGTGCCAACGGAGGTCGTGCCGCTTGGTCAGGAAATCACACTCTACGCCACGATGGTGGACCAGTACGGAAACCTTGGGGCCAACATGCTGGTGGGCTGGGCCTGGGAGGTAGAAACAGATCCCGAAGAAAGGCCAACGATCCGTCCGAAACAGGGTTTCACCAATCAGCAAGGTCAAACCACGGTTTATATCACCAGCGATTTCAGCGGTGAATTCGAAGTCGGTATACGCAGCCTGGCAAGCGGGAAGGGGACTGTCTTCGAACCCATCCGATTTGGGGGGACACAAGGCCGCACCCACTCACCTGAACAAGCGGCACCGCCTTCCGCCAGTGACGCGGGAACCTCTTCCACGGAGCAAGGATCATGACATCGAACAACATTGGCCTGTTGCAGGAAAAACGTCGTACCGCGTTGCTTGAGTATTGCATCGGGCAAGTAAAGGCGGAGCGTTACCCGCCTTTGCTGACCCCAGAGGACGTGTTCGAATTGCTGCGCATCGACCCGTTGGACAGTGCTCGTGTGCAGACGTCGGGGGTGGCCGAAGCGATCAGTTGTGCGCAGCAATATATCAGTGCGGTGTACAACAAAATGGAGCCCGGTTTCGAAAACCACGAGTTTCCCCCCGAGCAGCTGGAAAACTGGGCGCTGTACAACAACTACTCGGACTGGGCTGCAGTGCAGATGATCGCGCTCTACCCGGAAAACTACATCAATCCGTTCGTCCGTCAGCGTAAGACGGATCTGTTCAAGGCCCTTGAAAACAACCTCAACCAGGCCCGTTTGAGCAGCGATTCGGTTCAAGCCGCGCTACAGGATTACTTGCAAGCCTTCGAACAGATCTGCGATCTGGATGTTGTCAGTGGCTACATGGACGGCACGACCCCGGAGCGCGCCGATTATTACTTTGTCGGGCGTCAGCGGGTGCCGCCGTTCCAGTACTTCTGGCGCAAGGCGCAAATCGAGATCACGCCCACGTGTGTGGCCGTCAACCCGGCGGCGTGGAGTGAATGGAAAGCGGTGGATATTCAACCTGCCGGGCGGGTGCTGGACATGCGTCCGGTGGTCTGGAACGGCCGACTGTGTCTGGTCTGGGCGGAGTGGCGGGACAAGGTCGGCGAGATCATCGAAGCCGATCCTCCGGATCCCGATAAGGACGACAGATCCCGATTTGTGCCCCATCAACTGGATATCAATGTGGCCTTCATGAGGCAGAACGGCCAGTGGTCGGCGCCTTTGAATTTACTCCATGGCGAGTTTGATGACGATCTTTCTGCAGGTGCCCGGCTGATTGCAACTGTGTGGGTCGACCCTCAGATCCCGAAAGGCAAGCTTGGGGTGTTGCTGGTCAATGGTAAGGCCGGCACGGGTGCCTTGAACGAGAAAGCGATCATCGATGTGTTGATGCGCCCTGATGTTGAAGACGGTGGTACCTGGCTGGAGCTGGCCAAGAATGAGCGATTTGTTTCTGCCTTGACGGTTCAGCACCCCTTGGGTCTTGAGGTTACTGTGGTCCCAAGTGAGTCACCGTCAGGCTCCATGGCAGCTTTTCTGGGGCTGAACGTCTTCGCCATGCGATCGGGTAATGATGATGTGCTGACGGTTGAGGGCTTTTGCAGGTCAACAGGGTTACCAGGCATCGAGAAGACTGCGTTTACCTTGCAGTTGGAACTTGCAAATATTGACGACCCTAAACCTGTGAAAAGTGATGTTGCAATCGCCGGCGATTGGACAATGCAGTTCTTGGATACCTTCAGTCGACCAAAGGGAACGTGGGACAACGTCAGGTTCACTCTAAAGAATGATATTGAAGGCTTTGGCGGTAAACAGTTTGACTTGACGATTGTCGAACTCTCGGATTTTCTCGCGCCAACGCTGCTGAAAAACACCTCGGATGCCGCTCAATTCCTCGACTTTCAACTTGGCGATGACTGGGCACTGCGCTACGTTCGGCTCAATTCGCTGTTCGGCCCCGAGTTGGTCACACGCTCCACTGTCTCTCCAGCGACTCTGATTAATTGGGACTCCCAGCATCTGTCCGAGCCACCGCCTACCAGTGTTGATTTCGAGGAACGCAATGGCGCTTTCGACGGTGCCAACGGGTTGTTTTTCTGGGAGCTGTTTTTCCATTTGCCGCATTTGATCGCGACACGCTTGCGTGATGAAGAGCGGTTTGCCGAAGCACAGACGTGGTTGCATTTCGTCTTCGATCCCCGGGCTACTGCCGACAGCAGCTCGGTACCCGAGAAACCGAGCTACTGGCGCTGTCGACCGTTGATCAACGATTTGGGCAATGCCGGCTGTGAATCCTTGGCGCCCGCCGACCCGGATGCGATTGGATATTCAGCGCCCGTGCATTTGAGGCTGCTGATGTTCATCGAATATGTGAAGAACCTCATGGCCTGGGGGGACTGGCATTACCGCCAACTGACCCGCGAAAGCCTGGTGGCGGCAAAGCTGTGCTATGTACAAGCGGGATCATTGATGGGCAAACCGCCTCTGACTCAAACGGTGAACTTGTGGCAGACCGCGACGCTGGAGAACCTTCTGGCCCAAAGTTGCACGCGTACGGCACTGGAAGATTTCGAGCAGACATTGAATTACAGCCTGGCAGATGTTCCGGGCGGCTCCGATACGGCTCCCATGCTGGGCATGTTGGGGTGTCCGCCGTTCAGGGCACCCATCAATGATGAGTTATTCAGTTGGTTCAACCAGCCGCAGTACCGCATGAACAACTTGCGCAACAACTTGACCATTGATGGCAAGCCCATGCTCCTGCCGTTGTTCAACCCACCGACTGACCCGAATCAATTGCTGCGCGATCTGGCCGCAGGTGGTGTCGGTGGCGCCAGACCGATGGGCGGACGGCTGGTGGTGATTGCGTTTCGCTGGCGCACGATCTTCGAGGTTGCCTTGCGTGCGGTGCAGGCCTTGCAGGATTACGGCAGCCAGGTACTCAATCTGCTTGAGCGGCGTGATCGTGCCGAGCAGGAAGAGCTGCAGCAAAACCATCTGGTGGAGTTGGGCAACTACGCCAGAACCGTGCAGGAGCAATCCATCGCTCAGTTGGAAGCGAGCATGACGGCGCTTGAGCAGAGCCGGACAGTGGCTCGGGAACGGGCTGCTGCTTACGCAGCCCGCTATGACGAAAACGTGTCGGCTGTCGAATATCAGGTCATGGCAAACCTGGACCAGTCCAAAGAGCTGGCGCTGACTGCCAAAATCCTCAAACCGGTAGGCGCGGCCTTGGCGGCCGCGCCCAATATCTTCGGTATGGCGATGGGCGGGTTTCGTATCGACAAAGTTACGGATGCCATCTGCTTTGGCCTGGAGATAGCTTCGTCGATGCTGCAAATCGATGCCGACAAGCAAGCTACCACCGAAGGCTATCGCCGTCGCCGCAATGAATGGGGGTTGCAACGCGATCAGGCGCTGGCAGAAATCGCGGCCATCGATGCGCAAATCGTCGCGCAGAACCATGCGATTGATGCGGCCAGAACCAACCTCGCGCAAACGCTACGAGCTAACGCTCAGGCGTTGACGATGTACAACTATCTGAAAAAGCGCGCGACCAATGCCGAATTGTTCGGCTGGATGCTGGGCCAGCTCAAGGCCTTGCACTATCAGGCTTACGACGCAGTAGTCAGTCTGTGCCTCAGCGCGCAAGCGGCGATGAATGCCGAAACCGGCGATTACGATTCCAATATTCCCTTGCCGCAGATCTGGCAGGATCAACGCCTCGGTTTGACCGCTGGCGAGCATCTGCGCGCGTTTCTGCTGCGCATGGAATATGAGTACCTGCAGCGCACCGAGCGACGGCTTGAACTGGTAAAAACCATCTCCTTGCGTCGCCTGTTCAACGATGCAATAGACCCTCAGCTCGGTATCGGTAGCTGGGAGGCTGCATTGGCGCAATTGCAGACGACCGGCTCGCTGGAATTCAAACTCACCCAACTGCTGTTCGATCGGGATTATCCGGGACATTACTGCCGGCAGATCAGTTCGGTGGAAATCGACTTGCCAGTGCTGGCGGGACCTTTCGAGGACGTGCGCGCGACCTTGCTGCAGGTCGGCAGTATGACTGCCAGCCGGGCTTCGGTGCAGTCAGTGCAGTACTTGCACAATCCGGATCCTGAGGAATTGGCCCCTTCCGATATGCTTTTCAACTTGCGTCCGGGCCAGCAGATTGCCTTGTCGGTGGGTATTGCCGACAACGGCATGGCGGCGGCGAAGCCAGATGAAGGTTTGCTCTATCCATTTGAAAATACCGGTGTGGTGTCCGCCTGGGAGCTGAAATGGCCATGGCATAAAGAACCGCCGCAGGAGGCCATGCTGGGCTCAATGAACGATGTCATTTTGCGCATTCGCTATACGTGCAAGAGCGGAGATCAGTCGTTTACCGATTCGGTGAAGGAGTTGGTCAATGCAGCACAAGAGGGCCCGGCCGGCAAGGGCAAGGGCAAGGGCAAGGGAGTGCGGAGTCATGAATAATCCTATCGTTCAGGTGAATGAAAACCTGGTGTGCAACGGTGATTTCGAAGAAAGGTTCGATTGTTGGGCAAGGACGGGGGCGGTTGCCATAGGCCTGGCGTATTACGACAACACGCCTGTCAAACACATCAAAGCGCCGAAGGGCACGGGTGTCACGCAGGACGTCACACTTCCCAGAGATCCTGATGGCAATGGTGCTTATTGGCTGAGTTTTCTGTGGGAAAGCAGTTTCAGCCAATCAGGCTGGGTGAGGATTTCTCAGGGAGAAATCGAGCATTACCGCATCGAACTCAAACCCGTCGGTAAACCTGATCAGGCACAACAGCGCGAGGGTTTCGGATCAGGGCCAGAGAGGCGATTCAGTCCGACCCTGCATGAAGTGGAACTGACATCGGACATCTCAAGCTCAAAGCCGCTGCGCATCGAAATATACAGCTCGACAGAGTCTTCAAGTCCATTTGGCGAACTCTGGGTTACACGCGTCAAAGTCGAGTTGAAACTCGCACCACTTGAGTTGCAGGAAGTTGAGCTGGACGGCATGTCGTTCCCGCCCTTGCGCAAAATGTACCTGTGTCAGGGCGCCAGCAGGGGCGGAGCTTTTGGCAGCGACGCATTGATCACACCCCACGTACTCGGTTTTGTACCTGTGCCGGATAACCCTTGGGACGGCACCCCGGTTGCATTGAGCATCGACAATAACCCGCAGGGCGCGATTGTCGCGACGCCTGCTTGGGACACCCAGCAATCGCTGGACGTGCCATGGACGCTCGATTGCCCGTTAATCGATGATCAGGACTACGAATTCACCCTGAGCTTGCGCAACCGTTACACCGCGCAGGCCTACGAGATCCCCGTATCGCTGGGGCATCATCGACTGATTTTTCGTGAGGTGGTCGAGGCCGCTTACTACCCGTTGATTGAGCAAAGTGTCCGTTTGGGTGTGCAAGTAGCGTCGTATTACACCGGCCAGCCATTTGCCGGGCTTACGGTGAACTGGGCGACCGCCGAACACGGGGTGTTGGCGGCTACCGTTACTGATGAACAAGGTTGGGCTTACTTCGATTATGAGGCGAAGGCAGCAGGGGACTTCGTTATTGAAGCCTCTGTGGTTAGCCTTTATTACGAGCAGGGTGTGTGGACTCAGACGTTTGACGTACTGGTACTGGGCGAGGATCCGTGGGCACGGTTGACTGTCCGTGAAAACAACGAAATCAGGGACTGGATTGATAACAGTTATCCGAACCGGGGTTCTACCCATTCCATTGATGTAATGCTGGCGGCCAACAGTCGTCTGCGAGGCAGCGACTTCTATCTGCATTGGCACGGTGACAAGCCTGGGCAACTGGGTGTCGTGGTCAGTCCGCCACTGGAAACATCGGTGCCCATGCCGATCGATGGAGGGGGCACTGCATCCTGGACGCTGAACTGCGAAGACCGGCGCGACGGGATATTCGAGTTGTCACTGGTCTGCTCGAAGCTGTTGTTGCCGTCGCCCAGAAAACGTATGTCGCTGGCGCGCAACAGGATCAGGATCAAAGAGGTACGTCAGGCCGAGAATAGTCCGGTGGTGGAGGAACACGAATATGCGTACCTGCGCTTGCAAGTGGTGCATGTTACTGATCAGGGCGACGGCGAACCGGTGATCGGTGCGCTGGTCGAGTGGCAAACCGCCTACAGCGTCGTGCAAAGCCAAACGGGAAGCGGTGGTTGGGGGAGCCTGAAGTTTTACACCAGAGAACACGGGATTCATGCGATCACCGCGGCGGTCCGAGCGCATGAATCGGCCGAGTCGCATGAGTGCGAATTTAGCGTGACCGCGATTGCCAGGAGTTCATGGAAAGACAAAGTCAACATCACGTTTGATCGCGGCTACATCGACAATGTTTGGGGGCTTTTCTGCCGACGAGGCCAATCCCATTCCCTGCAGGTCACGGCGCTTGCCGACAGTCCTCTTATCGGCCAGGAAATCACGTTGGCATGGGGCATTGACGACCCAGGCATCGGGTTGGTGGTGAGTGAACTTGGCGAGCCCAAGGTATTGCTCGCGGATGAACCGCTGATCTGGACCCTGAGCTCTGAGTTCATAACGAGCCGCAGCAGTATGTTCGGACTTCGGTTGTTGACCGATTCACTTGAGGATCGGGAGTTGCTCGGTCGCTTGATATCACCGGATATTTACGATGAGTTCACGCTCGTTCTGGATCAAATGCGCACCGACAAAGGTCAGTCGCTGTATCCCTGCATTGGCGCTGTGCACCGATATATTTTCAGAACGAATGCGTTGAGCCCATTGGTGGGTATTAACATGGAACTGAACTGGTACGGCAGCACGGCGGAAGAGCTGGGAATCGTGCGTAATCCTCCACAGGGAAGCATCAATTATATTGATGAAAGTGGCATGACCTGGACACTGGATTGTTCCGCTAGCCGTGGGGCCGGGGAGTTCGGTCTACAATTCTTGACTGGGGCTGGCACGATTGATGTCACCAGAATGCACTTGGGCCACAACAAACTCAGCATTGAAACCGTACGTGAGTCTGCCGTTTTCCCGATCGTGGGTCAGGACCCAGCATGGATGTGGGCGAAAGTACGTTCGGATTTCTCGGAAGCTGCCATGGTTCAAGTGCCAACGCAGTGGAAGGTGGATGGTCATTCTGAAGAACATGTGACTGCTGACGATGGCTGGGCAGGCTTTGCGTATGGGGCAACCACAGGCGGATCGGCAACGGTTGAGGTGTCTGTCAGCAGTCCGTATGACAATGCTACTGATACACGTTCGATGGAGGTCTGTTCGCTGGCCGACGATCCGTGGGCTCGATTGCAGTTCAGTATGGACAACGGGCCTGCACAGCCTTTCGGCCAGGACACCGGTTTTGCGCGTCGCAAACTGACCCATAGAATCGATGTAACTGCCCCGCAAGACACCTTCTTGTCCGGTCGAAATTTGACGCTGGGCATGGTCGGCACCGGACCTGAGGCACTCGGCATTCGTTTTACTCAGCCAGTACTCGGTTTGCCAAGGGTCTTTAGCCGCGAGGCGGGATTCACCGATTCCTTCATGGTCGATGACAAGCGTAACGGCAGTTTTGGCTTGTTTCTGGCCTGCGAAAGCCTGGCTCGATGGTCACCAGTCAATGCAATGTCGGTGGGCGAAGGCGCCCAAGTGGTGAAAATCGCCGAGCGTTCGCGGGTTAGCCAGACGCTGTACTGGGGCGAGGCTGTGTCCGAGCAGATCACCGTTGTTTCGGCCATCAGTGGCAGGCCGATGGCGGGGATGAACGTTGTCTGGCGCAGTGCGGATCTTGGCGAGGTGACGACGACCACCAACTTCTATGGCGAGGCGCGGATCCGCTTTGTGCCCAAGACGCCCGGAGCGGCGCAACTGACCGCGACGGTGGGGGATGCGCAGTATTCGGAATCGATTTCGTTGCCGTATTTCCTGCACGAGCCGCGAGAGATCAAAGAGCTGGTCAGTGATGACCCGAGCGGTTATCCGGGGCAGGAAGTTTCAGCCCGGGTTTACGTCGTCTCGGCCATTACCGGTAATCCCTTGGCAAACGTTGAGGTCAATTGGGATTTTCCTGGAGTCGACATCGCGCCGACGACAACCGATAGCGAAGGTATCGCCAATGTCGTGTTCCGACTTTCGGCTCTTCAACCCGGTCTTCTCTATGCAGGCGTTCGGGGGGGCTTGGCTGGATGGGAGGTCAGTTTGATTCCTTTTACGCTTAAAGCGCACGAGCGAATGATGACTGAGATCAGCGGCAGTGGCAGTTACCCGGTTGATCGATCTGTGCCTGTCTCGTTCAGGATTGTATCGATCCCCGACGGCAAGCCTATTGTCGGCCAAAAAGTTCTCTGGGTACTGAACAGTGTTCCCGATGGCTCTTCATTTTCAACGGAAGATGGATGGGTGAGAAAAAGTTATTCGTCGCAAGGAATGGTTGGCTACAAGACCATTCGTGCTTCTGTTGTCGATGAGCAGGGGGCGGTACTTGATGAAGAAGTATTCCGGCTTCAATTCTTTGACTCGGAGTTGCCTTGAACCTCGTACAGATATCAGTAGGGGATCATGCGGTTCCGCTCCTTTTCCAACTCAGATACTGCGTCACCAGTTCGGCCCCCAACTCGGCGGGCCGGACATCCACCACCGGAACGCCATGAGCACTCAACCGCTCATGGAGTTCTGCCCGCTCATTCAGGTAACTCACCGTGCCGCAGTAAGCCAGCGCTTCGGGCAGCGTTTGCACCGTGGTCTGGCGTAACGTATCCAGCGTCTCTTCGCGCAGGCTGGCGACCAGTACCCGATGTTGTGCGCTCAGGCGTTTGACCGCGCTCAGCAGTTCCTCATCGTCCTCATCGCGCAGGTTGGTTACCAGCACCACCAAGGCCCGGCGCTTCTGTCGCGTCAGCAGTTGATTGGCGGCGGCCTGATAGTCGGCAGGGCGCTGCGTGCTGTCGAGGTCATAAACCGTGTTCAGCAGTACATTCAGTTGTGCGCTGCCTTTGACCGGCGCGAGATGGCGTGGGTGTTCGCTAGCGAAGGTACTCAAACCCACCGCATCGCCCTGACGCAAGGCTACATAACTGAGCAACAGGCAGGCATTGAGCGCGTGGTCGAAGTGCGACAGTTCATCGTCCTGGCTGCGCATGCGTCGGCCACAGTCGAGCATGAGGATAATCTGCTGATCGCGCTCGTCCTGATATTCACGGGCAATCGGTGAGCGTTGGCGTGCGGTGGCTTTCCAGTCGATCTGGCGCAGGCTGTCGCCTTCACGGAATTCGCGCAGTTGGTGAAATTCCAGGCCCTGACCGCGCCGTTGCCGTTGGCGCACGCCGAGCTGGCTGAGCCAATTGTCCACCGCCAGCAACTCACCGCCGTAGAGCCGGGCGAAGTCGGGGTAGACGCGGGTCTGGTCGCTGACCCTGAGCAAGCGTTTGCCTGACCATAATCCCAAGGGGCTGGGCAGGTTGATTTCGCACTGGGCGAAGCTGAAATGTCCGCGTTTCAGTGGGCGCAGACGGTAGCCGAGCAGGCTGCGCTGGCCAGGTTGCAATTCAATCGACAGTGGCAGGTTTTCGAAGCTCAGGCCTTCTGGCGGGTGGTCGAAGAGTTGAATGTGCATCGGCTCGCTGAAGTCGTGTTCGACTTCCAGACGCACCTCACTCCATCGGCCGAGCGCCAGACTGCCGGGCATCTGCCGGGTGATGCGCGGTGTTGGCAAACGGTGCAGACGCAACGCATCCAGCGCCGCCAGAGCCAGCAGCGCGAGCAGCAATCCCCAGTTGATCGATATCAGGCTCGCCGGGATATCGATCTCCAGTGCGCGCAACGTGCCCAGCACAATGCCGATGACCAGCAGCAAGGCCAGCCAGCTCAAAAGCAGGCGCGAGGGTTTCACAGGCGCGGCGCCGGAACTTGGTCGAGTAATTGTGCGAGCACCTGATCGACCTGCAGGCCTTCGATGTCCAGCTCCGGCGCAATGCGTACGCGATGGCGCAGCACGGCCAGCGCGCAGCCCTTGATGTCGTCTGGAATCACGAACTCGCCGCCACGCAACAAGGCGCGGGCACGGGCGCAACGCACCAGAGCAATCGAGGCGCGCGGCCCGGCGCCGAGGGTCAGCCCCGGCCAGGTGCGCGTGGCGCGCGCCAGGCGCACGGCGTAATCGAGAACCTGATCGTCCAGTGGCAAATCACTGGCAATCCGTTGCAGGGCTTGCACATCCTTGGCCTGCAACACGGTGCGCAGCGGTTGCACATCGAGCATGTCGGCGCGGGTCGAGCGGCAGACCTGGCGCACCATGTTCAGCTCCTGATCGGCGTCGGGGTAGTCCATGCGCACCTTGAGCATGAACCGGTCGAGTTCGGCTTCCGGCAGGGGATAAGTGCCTTCCTGTTCGATCGGGTTTTGCGTTGCGAGAACCATGAACGGTTGCGCGATGGGCAGGGCACGACCTTCGAGTGTGACCTGACGCTCTTGCATCGCCTCGAGCAAGGCAGCCTGGGTTTTTGCCGGGGCGCGGTTGATCTCGTCGGCCAGCAGCAGATTGGTGAACAACGGGCCTTTGCGCAGCTTGAACTGCTCGGTTTGCAGGTCGTACACGGCATGGCCGGTGACGTCGCTGGGCATCAGATCCGGGGTGAATTGAATCCGCGCAAACTCGCCGCCGAAACAACGGGCCAACGCCCGCACCAGCAGGGTTTTGCCCAATCCCGGCACACCTTCGAGCAGCACATGACCGCCGGCGATAAGCGCCGTCAGCACGTCATCGATCACCTGGTTCTGGCCGATCAACGCTTTTTGCAATTCGCCACGTACTGCTTGCGCCAACTGGCTGGCACGCTGGCGTTGCTGGGCGGCGTGGCTGGCGCTGCCGGGCTCGATCTGTTCAGTCATAGCGTGTTCCTCAAAGTTTGCAGGTGGGCGACCTGGCGGCAGAAATCGGCGCTGGACATGCGCCGATCCGGCACCGGGCTCAGGGCCTGGCTGATGGCGCGGGTGGGTTGTCGGGTCAGACGCGACAAAGCCAGCCATTGTTCGGCAACGTTTAATTGGTCAAAGCCGGGGTGACGGCGACGGGCACGGCGCAGAACGTCCTGTTGCAGTGCTTGCAGCAACGCCTGCTGGCCGTTGTGGCGCAACAGGAAATCGGCGCTGGCGCGCAGGTGTTCCTGCAATTGTCGGCGTCCACTCGGGGCGGGTAGTTGCAGTGGGCCGTGACGCACGCCGACGTGCCAGAGCCAAAGGCCGATCAACGCGAGCAAAGCGACAATGGCTTGCGGGAAGTAGCGCCAGAGCAAGGTCAGCAGGCCATCGTGCTCGGTGTTGTAGATCAACGTGACGTCGGTGTCGGCGCTCAAATACCAGAGCAGCCAGGCGTTGTCGTATTGGCTGATGGTCTTGTTCTTCCACAACTCGGCGTCGGTGACCACGGTGATCGTCCCCAGGCTGTAGGGCAGCTGCATCATATGCGTGGCCTTGGCGCTGTTGGCCCACGCTTGCGCCAGATTCTTCGGGTCGTCGAGGTGGAAGTCGGTGTCGAAGCCAGCGTAGGCCGGTGCGTCTTCGTCTTCCAGATAGAGTCTGGTCAGTTGCGGGAAGCGCTCTGGTTCAGCGTCTGCGGGTAAGTCTTTCAGATCCTTGCTCAGGGATTGATGCAGTTGCACGCGATCGAGCAACAGATCGTTGCTTTGTTTGCTCTGCTCATCCCACAGCGACTCGGCGACGAACACCAGTCGCCCACCGGCCCGGGTCCAGTTCAACACTTGGTCAACCTGACGCGGGGTCATGTGTGAGCGGTCGTTGAACAACAGCAACGTGTGGCGGCGCGGGTCGATATCGGGGAGTGCCGCGAGGCTTTCGGCATGGCTGACGTTGAGCCCGCGTTCACGTAAAAACAGCTCGGCGGCCAGGTATGGATTGGCTTGCGCGGCGGGCGAGGGGCCGTGATCGACTTCTTCCTGATAAGGCGTGGCGTTGAGGTAGAGGAACACGCTCAGCGTGCCGATTAACAGGGCTATCAACGCAGCCACCCACCACAGTGTCCGGCGATTCAACGGGCGGCTCCGGGACCAAACAAGGCGCGCCAGCCATCGCACAGCTCCTGCTTCAGGGAGGCTGCCGGGACGCGATGCCCATAGGCCATGTTCTGCCAATGGGTGGTTAGGCTGCGGCTGAAGGCGAGCAGTTCCGGGCGTTGCAATTGTTCAACGTGCGCGAGTACCTGAAGTTCGGTATCGGCGGGTTTCAGGGTCATGTCGAAGTCGTCGAGCAGATGGCTGAGCAGCCCTCGATACAGCAGGCCCAGCGCTGCACGAGGTTGGCTTTGCCAGAGGTGTTCGGCGCTGCCTGCAATGTCGTCAGGCAAGGTGTCGCGGTTCAAGTCCAGACCGAAGGCTTGTTGCGGCAGCGCGCGTTTCGGTTTGGCAGGCAGTCTCGGGCGGCGGCTGACGAACGCTTGGAGATAGTCGCGATAACGCCAGATCAGCCAGCCGAACGCAGCAATCACCGTGCCCCACAACAGCATTTCAATAATCTTCGCCAGTCCATTCAAGTGTTGCCCATCGAGCCAGTCCAGCAGGGTTTTCAGCCACTGTGACGCTTCACCCGGCTTCTGCGCTTCGGCAGGTTTCGCCGGGTCGTCGCCAAAGCGATAGCGGGTGACGACTTCTTTGTTCTTGAACGGCGGCTGTTCAAGCAATGCCTTGATGCTGTCCCGTGAGGTCTGGCTGGTGAGTGGTTGATTCAACAAGCGCGGTGCCTGCGGACTGTCATCCGGCTCTGCCGCCCACGCCGAAGGCACATTCGGCAGCACCAGAAAGACCGCCAGCAGCACTCCCAATACACCGTTGTTCAGGCGCTGTCGCAAGCGGCGAAACACCAGTTCGATATCCCAGGCTTCCAGTTGTGTGCGCCGGTTCAGATAAAGACTGAAGCCGCAGGCGACATAGATCGGCTCCCACACCACCAGCACCAGTGCGTAGAAGGCATTGGTCAGGTGTTCGAGCCAGCGCCAGTCTTGATCCGCCGCGAGTATCAGCGACTGCCAGCTCCAGTCCGTTTCGATTTGCTGCGGCAGCAGCATGTAGAACAGCACCATCAGGCCGATCCACAACGCGGTTTCCAGGTGCACGCCGATGATGGTCAACCACTGCGCGGCGCCGGCGTTGCGTTGCAGCAGCACGTGTAGACGTTGTTGCCGGGCGCTGCCATCGAGGCCTTCGAGTTGCACCACCGGCAGCAGAAAGCTGCGGCTGAAACTCAGACGGCGCCAGGTCAGGCTGGCCAGCAATTGCGGTTTGAGCAGGCGCGGCCATTCGCGCAGGGCTTGCTTGAGTGTCGGCGTTTCGCCAAACAGCGCTTTCGACAGGATGTACAGCGGCAGGCGTTCATAAGCCGGTTTCAGCCACCAGAAGATAAACACCGCCAGTGACGGCGAATCCCACAGCAACAGACTGAGCAACGCGAATAGCGGCAGGGTGACAATCGCCCAACTGGTCATCAGCAGACGCCGATGTTGCTGGCTCATCAGCACGCCCAGGTCCATGGCTTCCCAGGTCGTGCGCGGGCGGATCACCACGGTGGCGTCACTCAGGCGCATGGCGGGTCCTTCCGGCGAACAACAGATAGACCGCGACCAGAGCCCAAAGCGCGGCGCCGACCAGATACTTGGTCAGTGGTGTGACGCTGGTTTTCGACGACCAATAAGCTTCGATAAACGCGGCAATCAACAGGAACAACATCACGCCGCAGACCAGCAACACGCTTTTGCGTGCGGCGCGTTTCAGCGCTTCGCTGCGGGTCAGCCGCCCGGGCGCGATCAACGCCCAGCCGAGTTCCAGGCCGGCGGCCCCGGCGAGGGCGATGGCACTGAGTTCGAAGGCGCCATGGGCGATGACGAATGACCAGAAGGTCTGGCCGAAACCGATCTCGCTGAGGTGCCCGGCCACCGCACCGATGACCATGCCGTTGTAAAAGAGAAAGAACGCACTGCCGACGCCTAGCAACAAGCCACTGGCGAAAGTCTGAAAGGCAATGCCGATGTTGTGCATCACGTAGTAACCGAACATCACCCAGTCCTCGCTGGCCGCACGTTCGGCGGGGCGCCCGAGGTGTCCGGCGACCGGGTCGTACATGCCTTGCATCTCGCGCACCTGATCGGCGGGGAGCAGGTTGTAGACCAGTTCGGGAAAGAAATACACCAACACGCCGACGCCGATCAGACTGCCGAAGAACAGCAGGCTGGCGACCAGCACAAAGGGCCATTCGGCACGAACCAGGCGGGGGAAGTCGGCGAGGATGAAACTCAGCAGATTGGCGCCGAGTCGACTGCGGTGACGGTACAGCTGTTGATGGCCGCGTAGTACTTGTTGTTGCAGCGAATCAATGAGGAAACTGCTGTAGCCGCGTTCCTGCGCCAACGCCAGATGCTGGCAAAGCCGGCGGTAGGCTTTGGGGAAACCGGCGACTTGCGAGGTCTCCTTGCCGCGCTCAAGGCGTTCAAGGGCTAGCGCAAAACGCTCCCATTCGGCCTTGTGCCGCGTTTCGAAAAGACTTTGCTTCATGTCGGGCCCAACAAACCGCGAGCGATGCCATTGAGTTCAGCCACAGCCTTGGGCGCAGAAATGTGCAATGGCTGGGCGAGCAGGGCCGCCAGTTCATTGACCCGTGCTGGCGACAGTTCTTCTTGGCGTTCGGCAAAGCCCAGCACGGCGCGTTGTTCGGCGAGTGTCAGGGGCACTGGTGAGCGTCGAGGTTCGGCATCAGGCAGTTGCGGACGACTGAGCGGGCGTTCGCTGTAGACCACCAATGTGCCGGCGGCGATGTCGCCAAGGCGTTTGAAGGTCGGGTGTTGCAGGCAACTGAGGGTGCCGAGGAAGTAGCCGAAGGGCAGCAGATCGACAAAACGCAGCAGGTTGCGCAGCAGTGAGGCCGACCAGCCAACCGGGGTGCCGTCATCGTGCACCACGCGCAGGCCCATCCATTGTTTACCCGGCGAGCGGCCCTGACGCAGCACTTCGAACAGCACCATGTACCACCAGCTGATCGCAAACAGCAGTAGCGAGCCGAGGCCCATGCCGAGCTTGCCGAGAAACGCCAGGGCGATGAACAGCACCCCCATGATCACGCCGCGCAGGGCCAGATCGATCGCAAAGGCTACGGCACGCACCATTAACCCGGCGGGACGCAACGGCAGGTCGATGCCTTCCGGCGTTTCGACCTGATGCCGCGTATCCAGCGGCGGGGCCAGCGGTGCTTTCCTTGGCGGTGCTGTGGTCTCGAGCATGGGCTACCTGGTGTTCGCCTGTTCGGGGTGCAAGTGAGGTCGATGCTAGCAGCCTCTCGGGGGAAAACGACATAACTATGTATTGCACATCGTGAAGTACGAAGTGTTTGAATGACACGAGGCTGGCCGCGAGCGCGGTCGAGCGCCTAGACTTTGCCGATCTTCTGTTCAGGAACCGCCCGTGACTTCAATCTTCTGGTACGACTACGAAACCACTGGCATCAATCCGCGAAACGACCGCCCACTGCAAGTGGCCGGAATTCGCACCGACCATGCGCTCAACGAGATCGACGAGCCGGTCAACCTCTATTGCCAGCCCAGCGAAGACATCCTGCCGCATCCGGCGGCCTGCGCGATTACCTGCATCACCCCGAGCCAGTTGGCCGAAAAAGGCTTGAGCGAGGCTGATTTCATGACGCGGGTGCATGCCCAACTGGCGGCCCCCGGCACCTGTGGCGCGGGTTACAACACCCTGCGTTTCGACGACGAGATGACCCGTTACAGCCTGTATCGCAACTTTTTCGACCCGTACGCCCGGGAGTGGCAGGGCGGTAACAGTCGCTGGGATCTGATCGATGTGGTGCGCGCTGCTTATGCGCTGCGTCCTGACGGCCTGGTCTGGCCGACCGATGACGAAGGTCGGGTGACGCTCAAGCTAGAACGCCTGACCGCCGCGAACAATATCGATCACGGGCATGCCCACGAAGCGTTGTCGGATGTGCGCGCGACCATTGCACTGGCACGGTTGATCCGCGAGAAACAGCCAAAACTCTATGACTGGCTGTTCCAGTTGCGTAGCAAGCAAAAGGTCATGGATCAGATTCGTCTGCTGCAGCCACTGGTGCATATTTCCGGGCGTTTCTCGGCCGCGCGCAGTTATGTCGGTGTGGTGCTGCCATTAGCCTGGCATCCAAAAAACCGTAACGCCTTGATCGTCTGCGATCTGCACCTCGACCCGCAGGGGTTGCTCGATCTGGACGCGCAGACCCTGCGCCAGCGTTTGTACACGCGTCGTGATGATTTGCTGGAAGGCGAATTGCCGGTGCCGCTCAAGCTGATTCACATCAACCGTTGTCCGGTGGTGGCGCCGCTTGCGGTTTTGCGCGCGCAGGATCAGCAACGTCTGGGGCTGGACATGGCGCTTTATCAACAGCGAGCACTGCGGCTAACTGACGCACAGCAAGTTTGGAAAGATAAAGTTGCAGAGATTTATGTCAGCGAAGATTTCATTCCGAGCGAGGATCCGGAACAACAGTTGTACGACGGATTTATCGGTGACCGTGACCGACGTCTATGTGAGCAAGTGAGGAGCGCTGACCCGGCACAACTAGCGCAAGAGCAATGGCCTTTCGATGACGAACGTTTGCCTGAATTACTCTTTCGATATCGCGCACGCAACTTTCCCGAGACGTTGAATTTCGAAGAGCAAGAACGCTGGAGAATATTTTGTCAGCAGCGTTTGTCCACGCCTGAGTGCGGCGCACCGAATACCTTGAAATCTTTTAGCGAGGCGGCCGAGCAATGGTCGATTAATGCCACGCCGATGCAGAGTGAGGTGCTCAATGAATGGCAGAATTATGTCCAGGCATTGCGCAAACGTTTGAATCTTTGAAATCGAACATGACCGGGCTTAAATCCCGGGCATAAAAAAACGCCAGCATTCGCTGGCGTTTGTTTTTCGCGGATCGCTCTGCGAAGACGTTGCGGCTTAGCCCAGCAGGGTAGCCCAGCCTTCAACCACGTCACCGCCCCACTTGGCTTTCCACTCTTTCAGAGTTTTGTGGTTGCCACCTTTGGTTTCGATGACTTCGCCGTTGTGCGGGTTTTTGTATTGTTTAACTTTGCGAGCACGCTTGGTGCCGGTAGTTTTTACTGCGCCGCCGCGTACTGCTTTGGTTTTAGCTTCCGGATCCAGCAGCGCGATGATGTCACGCAGGGATTTGGAGTATTCGCCCATCAGGGTGCGCAGTTTGCCTTCGAATTCCAGCTCGGCTTGCAGTTTGTCGTCTTGGGACAGGTTCTTCAAACGGGCTTGCAGCTCTTTGATGGCTTCTTCGGTGGCGCGATATTCGTTGATCAAGGACATGATTACTACCTTAGTAGAGTGCGGGATGGCAGGGGGACAGTGCCGCAATAATAGTCAGGCTGTTTCATCAAGTAAACATTTAACCGGGGTTTTTATTTAAATTAGTTACGAGAAACTGCTCTCTATTGAATATTCAGTTAAATAGTGTGATCGAGTCATCACAGATATTCACAGTTGTCTGATCAAGCGATCCCGCAGGATCAACACCAGTCTGTCGGTTACTCATCAAGAATCCGTAGCACTGAGCCTGGCGCCTCCCGTTGCTGATCAATACTGCAGTTTTCCTGCGCAGCCGCTAGAATGGCGGCCTTTGCGAAGTTCTGGAGTTTCCCCCTCATGCGCACTTTTCGGCTGGTGATATCTTGCCCGGACCGCGTTGGCATTGTTGCCAAAGTCAGTAATTTTCTGGCAGCCCACAACGGCTGGATCACCGAAGCGAGCCACCACTCGGACAACCAGGTGGGCTGGTTCTTCATGCGTCACGAAATTCGTGCCGATTCGCTGCCTTTCGGTATTGAAGTGCTGCGCGAGAAGTTTGCGCCGATCGCCGAAGAGTTCTCGATGGACTGGCGCATCACCGACACCGAGCAGAAAAAACGCGTTGTGCTGATGGCCAGCCGCGAATCGCACTGTCTCGCGGACTTGCTGCACCGCTGGCACAGCGATGAACTGGACTGCGAAATCTCCTGCGTGATTTCCAATCACGATGACCTGCGCAGCATGGTCGAATGGCACGGCATTCCTTATTACCACGTCCCGGTCAATCCGCAGGACAAGCAACCGGCCTTCGACGAAGTGTCGCGTCTGGTCAAACAGCACGATGCCGAAGTGGTAGTGCTGGCGCGTTACATGCAGATCCTGCCGCCAGACATGTGCCGTGAATACGCACACAAGGTCATCAACATTCACCACAGCTTCCTGCCGTCGTTCGTTGGTGCCAAGCCGTATCACCAAGCGTCGCTGCGTGGCGTGAAGCTGATCGGCGCGACCTGTCACTACGTGACCGAAGAGCTGGACGCCGGCCCGATCATCGAGCAGGACGTGGTGCGTGTCAGCCACAGTGACAGTATCGAAGACATGGTGCGTTTCGGTCGTGATGTCGAGAAAATGGTGCTGGCTCGTGGCCTGCGTTATCACCTCGAAGACCGCGTGCTGGTGCACGGCAACAAGACTGTGGTGTTCTGATCTCAACCCCACAGGCTTGAAAAACCAAGGGTCTGGGCGTTCAATCGCCCAGACCCTTTTTCATTTCAGCTGTGAGGAAAAGCCATGACCGATCCACTGGACAAAGCCACTTCCAAAGCGCCGGCGACGTTGGGCGAAGGGTGTTTGAGTCGATATGATCCCGAGGACATGAGCCCGGAGGATGGCACCGAGTTTCCCGGCGCTGCGGAGTTGTGGGAACAATTGCAAGAGAAGTCCGACGACAACAAAGACGATGCCTGAGGCGCGATCATTTAGGCGCAGCCAAAGGCACGGGGCGCGACCGGACGATCAAGCCTGCCCCACCTTCATCAGTTTCCTCAACAGCGGCCGGCCCAGCATCAACAAAAACACCGGCCCCCCGACCAGCAGATAAAAGTAATACGTCACCACCCGCCAAATCAGAATCGCCGCCGCTGCAGTGGATTTCCCCACCATCGGCGCCAGCAACGCTGCCGACGTCAACTCCGCCGCCCCCGCGCCGCCCGGCAGCAGGCTGAATTGCCCGGCGCCCAGCGAAAGCATCTGCACCAGAAAACTCCACGCCCACTGCAAGTCCGCGCCCAGGCCGCGTAGCGCCAGATACAGCACGCTGTAGCGCAGCAACCAATGCACACACGTCAGGGCGAATACTTTGATCAATGTTTGCCAGGGCAACTTCAATGTATCGGTAAACGCCGCGAGAAAATGCAGCAACTTGCGCGCCCAGCGACGGCGGGTAATGGCCTTGACGTTCATCCTTGCCAGCAGGCGACCGCTCAGGCGAATCAGGGTGCGGTGATAGCGCGCGACCAGCACACAACTGAATAAACCGCCGAACAGCGAAATCGCACTGACGGTCAGCAACCACTCGAGGCGATCGCTGAGGTGCTGGAACAGCGCATAAATCAAAATGCCGCTGAGGGCGCAGAGAAAGAACAGCAAATCGCTGAGCTGATCCATGGCAAACACCGCGCTGCCCCGCGCCGGCCGCACGCCGGAGCGGGCCAACAGGGCCATGATCGTCAACGGCCCGCCGCTGCCACCGGGAGTCGCGCAGTAGGCGAATTCGGCGGCCATCACTACACCAAGGCTTTGCAGCGGCGTGACGCGCTCGCGCTGATCACCGAGTAGCAGGCGCAGACGCAAGGTATTGATGCCCCAGCAAAGCAGGATCATGCCGAACATGATCAACAGCCAGTGCAGCGGGAAACTCTGCAGCCGCGCCCAGGTGTCGCCGCCACCCAGCACAACCGGAATCAGCACCGCCGCGAGCAGGCCGATCAGCAAGAGAATGCCGCGACTCATGCGGCGCTTCCCAGTTGACCGCGCTGTTGGGCGAGCCAGTGGATTTTGGTCATCGGTACGCGTCCTTCGCTCAGCAGTCGTTCGAGGGTGTGCAGCCAGTAGTCACGGGAAAAGCCGTGGCGCATGTCCACGGGATGCAAGCCTAGACGAATCACCGACGCCCGACGCCAACGCTGTTGACGCTGCTCGCTGACAATCTTCGACAGGCCCCTTCGCCAGGCGCTGCGAGCGCTCCAGACCAGACCCGGCGCATCGATCGCGGTGAAATCCGGCAGTCGATACAGATGCTGCGGATCGCTGGTGTAGCACAGGGGCAACTCGCGCAGGGCCTGGCGGGTGCCGTCGCTCATCAACCACGCCGGGGCAACGAAACCGTGCAGCGGCCAGTCGTGGCGCTGGAATACTTCGATGCCGGTGCGCAGGCGGGCGAGGGCGGTTTCCCGGGACAAACGGTAAAACTCGCCTTCATGGGTGTAAACGCGGCGCATGAACCAGTCGTGCGGCGTCGTCGGGCCGGGCGCCTGGTCATCGTGGAAATAACCGTGCAACGCCAACTCATCGCCACGGGCGACGCGCTCATCGAGCCGTCGGCAAAATGCCGGGTGATCGTCGAGGGCGTTGTGCCGGTGGAAATTCGGAACGACCAACCACGTCATCGGTACGTTGCCCAAGGTGTCGACGGCCTCGACAAACGGCTGGTAATCCGCCCACGTCGACGGAGCGACGTCGTGCAGCACCAGCAAGACGGCGCGGTTGTTCATCGATTCAACCATTGGCCACCTTGGGCAGCGTATGTCCGAGTACGGCGTGATAGTGGCCCAACAAACTGTCGACCACCGTATCCCACGCATAGTGGGTTTCGACATGCTGGCGCGCCTGTGTGCCAAGTTTGCTACAGCCGCGACTGAACAGTTCGCGCACGGCATTGGCCATCGCTTGCGGGTTGTTCGGTACGCACAGGAGGCCGCAGGAATCAGTGACGATCTCTTCGAAAGCCCCGGCGGCCACGGCCACCACGGGAATGCCGCAGGCCATGGCTTCGAGGATCACCAGGCCGAAGGTTTCCTGGTCGCCGGCATGCAGCAAGGCATCGGCACTGGCCATCAACTGCGCGACGCGTGGCGCGGGGCAGAATTCATCGATCACGCTGACATTGTCCGGCACGGCGGTGGGCATCGACGAACCGACCAGCAGCAGGTGATAGCGCGGGCCGAGGCGTTGCATGCATTTGAGCAATACCGGCAGGTTTTTCTCTTTCGAGCCGCGCCCGGCAAAAATCAGCAGCCGGGTGTCTTCGGCGATGCCCAGTTCTGCACGCAGTTGCGAGTCGCGGGCTTTGGGGTGAAAGGTTTGCAGGTCGACGCCCAGCGGTTGCACGAACACATTGCGTACACCGAGGCCGCTGAGCTTGTCGGCCATGATCTGACTGGGTGCCAAAACCCGATCGAAGTTGCCGTAAAGCCTGGTGACATACGCCTCGATATTCGGTGTGACCCAATGGCCCATGCGATTGCCGATCAGCAAGGGCAGATCCGAGTGATAGAAACCGATTACCGGCACATCCAGCTGTCGTCGCGCATCAAGGGCGGCCCAGGCGGTCAGATAAGGGTCGCCGACTTCGATCAGATCGGGCTGTAAATCCTGCAGGACGTTTCGCCATGGCGCGAGGCGAAGGGGGAATCGATAGCCTTTGCCGAAGGGCAGGGCGGGGGCGGGAACCGTGTAAACGCCGTCGTGTTCGCCGAAATGGGCACCGGGAATCAGCAGGCTGTGGCGGGTGCCGGATTTGACTCCGAGCCGGCGGTGTTTGGCATCCAGATAAGTACGCACGCCGCCGCTGGCCGGGGCGTAGAACATGGTGATGTCGGCGATATGCACGGTGATCAACCCTCCGTTGCGTAGTTCTCCCTTGGTTGACCTTTATCAAGAATAGATGTTCGGTCGGGATTGCGCGGTGGAGCTGAAGAGCGCCCTTACCCTAACCCTCTCCCGGAGGGAGAGGGGACTGACCGAGGTGGATGTTGGAGTTACACCGACTTGAGAGACCTGAGTCGAACTCAGGTCTGGAAAATCCCCCGATCGGCTCCCTTTCCCCCTCGCCCCTCTGGGGGAGAGGGCTGGGGTGAGGGGGTAGGCTTTTGATCTCAGATGCGGAAACTGCCAACCAGTTGTTTCAGACGCGAAGCCTGCTGCTCCAGGTCCGAACACGCGCGCAACGTCGCCTGCAAGTTCTCCACGCCTTCCTGGTTCAGCGTGTTGATCTCGGTGATGTCGACGTTGATCGACTCCACCACTGCCGTCTGCTCTTCGGTCGCGGTGGCCACCGACTGGTTCATCCCGTCGATCTCGCCAATGCGCTGGGTCACGCTGTTCAAGCGCTCCCCGGCAAGGTTGGCAATCTCGACGCTGTCCTGGCTGTGACGCTGACTGTCGCTCATGGTGCTCACCGACTCACGGGCGCCGACTTGCAGCTCCTCGATCATGGTCTGCACCTGTTGCGCCGATTCCTGGGTGCGGTGCGCCAGATTGCGCACTTCATCCGCCACCACGGCAAAACCCCGGCCGGCTTCACCGGCACGTGCCGCTTCAATGGCCGCGTTGAGCGCCAACAGGTTGGTCTGTTGGGAAATGCTGGTGATCACTTCGAGAATCTGGCCGATGTTCACGGTTTTGCTATTCAGCGACTCGATGTTGCTGCTCGACGCGCTGAGCATGCTCGACAGTTGATTCATCGCCTTGATGCTGCGATCCACCACTTGCTGGCCGTCTTCAGCCAGACCGCGTGCGTCGCTGGCCTGATTCGAAGCCTGGGCGGCGTTGCGGGCGATTTCCTGCGCCGCGGCGCCGAGTTGGTTGATCGCCGCGGCGACACTGCTGGTGCGTGAGGCTTGTTGGTCAGAGTTGTACATCGATGAGTTCGATGCCGCGACCACGCGCAGGGCGACTTCGTTAACCTGGCCGGTGGCCGACGACACTTCGCGGATCGAGCCGTGAATACGCTCGACGAAACGGTTGAATGCGGTACCGAGCACGCCAAATTCATCGTTATTGACGATGGTCAGGCGTTTGGTCAGGTCGCCTTCGCCATCGGCGATGTCTTCCATGGCGCGGGTCATCACGTGCAGCGGCTGGATCAGAATACGGATCAGCATGCCAAGCAGGGCGATGATGATCGCCACCGCGATCACGGTGGCAATCACCGCCGAGGTGCGGAACTGGCTGAGCATGGCGAATGCCTGGTCTTTATCCACCGACAGGCCGATGTACCAGTTCACCGACGGCAGGCCTTTGATCGGCGCGAAGGTGACGATGCGGGTTTTGCCGTCGACGGTAACTTCACTGAAGTCGCTGCTGATGCGCGGCGTGTCCTGCGGATAGGCTTCTTTCAGTGATTTCATCACCAACGCCTTGTCCGGGTGCACGAGGATCTTGCCGTCGGCGCTGACCAGAAACACATAGCCCATGCCGTCGAAATCCCGGGCGGCGAGGGTGTCGACCAGCGATTGCAGGCTCAGGTCGCCGCCAACCACACCCACACTCTGGCCGGCCTTTTTCGAGGCAGTGGCGATGGAAATGATCAACTGGCCGGTAGCGGCGTCGATGTACGGTTCGGTCAGAGTTGAGGTGCTGCTGCCCTCGGCACCTTTATACCAAGGGCGCACGCGCGGATCGAAACCGTCGGGCATCTTGGTGTCCGGACGGATGGTGAAGTGCCCGGTGGCATCGCCCAGGTAGGTCGCCATGAACGTCGAGGTCAGGCTCTTCTGTTCCAGCAGACTGGCGACGTTGGCGGGCTCGGGGTTGATGGCGATGTTTTGGGCGGCGTTCTCGATCAGTAGAATGCGGCCGCTGAGCCAGGTCTGGATATTGCCGGCAGTGACCTCGCCCATCTCGTTGAGATAGTTGTTCAGGTCATCGCGGATCGCGTTGCGCTGCAACCAGTCGTTGTACAAGGTAAACGAGGCGAAGGCGGCGATGACGATGAGGGCGGCGGCAAGCAAAATTTTATGGCTGAAGCGCAGATTTTTGTTCATGGCTTGGGGTTCCGCTAAGGTCTTAATGTCCAGGGCGTGCTTTTATAGAAGCGCGCAAAATGGGCAAGGGTGAAAACAAGCTGATATTTCCGTCTCTCCTTAGGGAAATGTCCGGCCTGACTTGTGGTCGGGTCTCTCACTCTTCTTTATCGGCCATGCAGAATCAAAGATTAACCATTGGGTGACAAAATGCCTGACTCCTCGCAACTCGTAATCGGCGCCGACCTCGCAGGCCAACAGATCGCTCAGGCCATGCGCCTGGCCAACCGCCACGGACTGGTCGCCGGCGCCACCGGTACCGGTAAAACCGTCACCTTGCAGCGTTTGGCCGAGGCGTTCAGCGACGCCGGGGTCGCGGTATTTGCCGCTGACATAAAGGGTGATCTGTGTGGCCTCGGTGCGGCGGGCAATCCGCAGGGCAAGGTGGCCGAGCGCATTGCCGGGATGCCGTGGCTCAACCACAAGCCGCAGGCCTATCCGGTGACCTTGTGGGACATCCACGGCGAGTCCGGTCATCCGTTGCGCACCACGTTGAGCGAAATGGGCCCGTTGCTGATCGGCAGCTTGCTGGAACTGACCGACAGTCAGCAGTCGGCGCTATATGCCGCCTTCAAGGTCGCCGATCGCGAAGGCCTGTTGCTGCTGGACTTGAAGGATCTGAAAGCGCTGCTCAATCACCTCAAGGAAAACCCGCAGCTGTTGGGCGAAGACGCGGCGCTGATGACCACCGGTTCCAGTCAGGCGCTGTTGCGTCGCTTGGCGACGCTGGAGCAGCAGGGCGCCGAAGCCTTGTTCGGCGAACCGGCACTGCAACTTGAAGACATTCTGCAACCGACCGCCGATGGTCGCGGGCGCATTCATTTGCTCGATGCCAGTCGTCTGGTGCACGAGGCGCCGAAGGTCTACGCGACATTCCTGTTGTGGCTGCTGGCTGAACTGTTCGAGCAATTGCCCGAGCGCGGCGATGCCGACAAACCGCTGCTGGCGCTGTTTTTTGATGAGGCGCATTTGTTGTTCGGCGATACGCCCAAGGCCTTGCAGGAGCGACTTGAGCAAGTGGTACGGCTGATCCGTTCCAAAGGCGTTGGCGTGTACTTCGTTACGCAATCGCCGGCGGACTTGCCCGATGACGTGCTGGCGCAACTTGGCTTACGCATTCAACACGGTTTGCGCGCCTTTACCGCCAAAGAGCAGAAATCCCTGCGCGCGGTGGCGGACGGCTTCCGACCGAATCCGGCGTTTGACAGCCTTTCGGTGCTGACCGAGTTGGGGATTGGTGAGGCGCTGGTCGGCACGCTGACCGAGAAAGGCACGCCGGAAATGGTGCAGCGCGTACTGGTCGCACCGCCGCAGTCGCGGATCGGGCCGTTGACCGAAACCGAACGCACGCTGTTGATTGCGGGCTCGCCGTTCAAGGGCCGCTATGACAAGCCGATCGATCGTGAGTCGGCGTATGAAATTCTGATGGGGCGTAAAGGGCTGGCGCCGGAGGCTGAAGCGCCAGCGGCTTCACAAGAGCCGAGTCTGGCGGACAGGGCTGGAGAGTTCCTGGGTACGGCAGCAGGGCAGGCCTTGAAGTCAGCCATGCGTCAGGCTGCCAATAACCTCGGCAAACAACTGGTAC
This sequence comes from Pseudomonas sp. 29, assembly GCF_002754355.1. Lineage (NCBI taxonomy): Bacteria > Pseudomonadati > Pseudomonadota > Gammaproteobacteria > Pseudomonadales > Pseudomonadaceae > Pseudomonas > Pseudomonas sp. 29. Next base: position 1,400,211 of record NZ_PEEY01000001.1, on the reverse strand, counting down.
GCGGCTTGATGGGCTCTTTACTCGGTGGCAGCAAACGCCGTTGAAACCTGTGGGAGCGAGCTTGCTCGCGAAGGCGCCGTGTCAGGCAACACATAGGTTGAATGACAGTCCGCATTCGCGAGCAAGCTCGCTCCCACAGGGAATTTGTCAGGTCTTGGCTTTGGCGTGCGCCGCCAGTCGTTCCAGTGCCGCGCGCAAACCCGGATCAGTGATCCCGTCCGCCGTGGCCTGAATCGTCGCCGCTGCATCCGTCGACAAATCCATCGTGTGTCCGGCCGCTCCGCGTTGAACGGTCGGCGGCTGCACCTTGAACAGAATCCGCGTCAAACTGGCGAACTCATCAAACATCTGCAGTTGCCTCTGCAAGCGTTTTTGCTGATAGCGCAGACGTGTGGCCCAATGGCCATCGGTGACAATCAGCAACAGACTGCCCTCACGCCACGACGCTACATGGCAATGTTCACGGGCGGCGGGTTGCAGTTGGCTTTCGAGCAGACGCTGCAAATGCCCCAGTCGTTGGGCATGGCCGAGGATGGCTTTGAGCGGCTTGGCTTCGCGCAGGAGAACGGCGGGTGCTCTGGCCGTAAGAGGGCGAAATGCCATGATCGAACACCTGAAGTAACAGAAACGCCATGGTAGCAGAAAGGCCGAAATCACTCGCCCATTGCTTTTGCCCTCGCTTTGCCCATTAAATCAACGACTAACTTCTGCCTTGTATGACTTGAAGTTGAGCAAAACGCCCCTATTTTAAGTGAGCCCCGTCAAAGCGCAGTGCCAGCATCGTGGAACATCGCCACTTTCCTCACTTCCGTTTCCGGGTAGAATGCTCGTTCGCATGCGGCCATGAGGGCTGCACGGGCGACGCTCACGGGGCCGCCCTCCATCCCTTTAGTGTGGAAGATCCTGCCGATATGTTTGCGCCTTTGTTAAAGAAACTTTTTGGAAGCAAGAACGAGCGTGAAGTCAAACGCATGCTCAAGACGGTGCAGCTCGTCAATGCCTTCGAAGAGCAAATGGTGGCCCTTTCGGACGATCAATTGCGCGCCAAGACCGCTGAGTTCAAGGCCCGCATCGCCAAAGGGGAAACCCTCGACAAGCTGTTGCCAGAAGCCTTTGCGGTCGCCCGCGAAGCCGGCAAGCGCATCATGGGTATGCGCCACTTCGACGTACAGCTCGTCGGTGGCATGACCTTGCACGAAGGCAAGATCGCCGAAATGCGCACCGGTGAGGGTAAAACCCTCGTAGCGACCCTGGGTGTTTACCTCAACGCATTGTCCGGCAAGGGCGTGCACGTTGTGACGGTGAACGACTACCTGGCGCGTCGTGACGCCAACTGGATGCGCCCGCTGTATGAATTCCTCGGCCTGACCGTCGGCGTCGTGACGCCGTTCCAGCCGCCGGAAGAGAAGCGTCTGGCCTACGCCGCCGACATCACCTACGGCACCAACAACGAATTCGGTTTCGACTACCTGCGCGACAACATGGCGTTCAGCATGGAAGAAAAATTCCAGCGCGAACTCAACTTTGCCGTGATCGACGAAGTCGACTCCATCCTCATCGACGAAGCGCGTACCCCGCTGATCATTTCCGGTCAGGCCGAGGACAGCTCCAAGCTGTACATGGAGATCAATAAACTGATCCCGCAGCTGGAACTGCACGTTGAAGAAGTCGAAGGCGAAGTCACCAAGGCTGGCCACTACACCGTTGACGAGAAGACCCGTCAGGTTGAACTCAACGAAGCCGGTCACCAGTTCATCGAAGACATGCTCACCCGCGTCGGCCTGCTGGCTGAAGGCGAGAGCCTGTACTCGGCACACAATTTGGGCCTGCTGACCCACGTGTATGCCGGTCTGCGTGCGCACAAGCTGTTCAATCGCAACATTGAATACATCGTGCAGGATGGTCAGGTCGTACTGGTCGACGAACACACCGGTCGTACCATGCCGGGTCGTCGTTTGTCCGAAGGCCTGCACCAGGCCATCGAAGCCAAGGAAGGCCTGAACATTCAGGCCGAGAGCCAGACCCTGGCCTCGACCACCTTCCAGAACTACTTCCGTCTGTACACCAAGCTGTCCGGCATGACCGGTACCGCCGACACCGAAGCGTTTGAATTCCACCAGATCTATGGTCTGGAAGTCATGGTCATTCCGCCGAACAAACCGTTGGCGCGTAAAGACTTCAACGACCTGGTGTTCCTGACCGCCGAAGAGAAGTACGCGGCCATTGTTGCGGACATCAAGGAAAGCATGGCGGCCGGCCGTCCGGTGCTGGTGGGTACTGCCACCATCGAAACCTCCGAGCACATGTCCGCATTGCTCGTGAAGGAAGGCATCGAACACAAGGTTCTGAACGCCAAGTTCCACGAAAAAGAAGCCGAGATCATCGCGCAGGCCGGTCGTCCGGGCGCCCTGACTATCGCCACCAACATGGCCGGTCGTGGTACCGACATCCTGTTGGGCGGTAACTGGGAAGTGGAAGTCGCGTCGCTGGAAGACCCGACCCCTGAGCAGATTGCCCAGATCAAGGCCGACTGGCAGAAGCGCCACCAGCAAGTGCTGGAATCCGGCGGTTTGCAGGTGATTGCCTCCGAGCGTCACGAATCCCGTCGTATCGACAACCAGCTGCGTGGCCGTGCCGGCCGTCAGGGTGACGCCGGTTCCAGCCGCTTCTACCTGTCGCTGGAAGACAGCCTGATGCGTATCTTCGCTTCTGATCGAGTGAAGAACTTCATGAAAGCCCTGGGCATGCAGCCGGGCGAAGCGATCGAACACCGCATGGTGACCAACGCGATCGAGAAGGCGCAGCGCAAGGTTGAAGGCCGCAACTTCGATATCCGTAAGCAACTGCTCGAGTTCGATGACGTCAACAACGAACAGCGTAAAGTGATCTATCACATGCGTAACACGTTGCTGGCCGCCGACAACATCGGTGAAACCATCGCCGATTTCCGTCAGGACGTGCTCAACGCCACCGTCAGCGCGCACATTCCGCCGCAATCGCTGCCAGAGCAGTGGGACGTGGCCGGTCTGGAAGCCTCGATTGCCAGCGACTTCGGCGTGACACTGCCGATCCAGCAGTGGCTCGACGAAGACGATCACCTGTACGAAGAAACCCTGCGCGAGAAGCTCATGACCGAGCTGATGGCGGCGTACAACGAGAAAGAAGACCAGGCCGGTGCCGACGCACTGCGCTCGTTCGAGAAGCAAATCGTACTGCGCGTGCTGGACGACCTGTGGAAAGACCACCTGTCGACCATGGATCACCTGCGTCACGGTATCCACCTGCGTGGTTACGCGCAGAAGAACCCGAAGCAGGAATACAAGCGCGAGTCGTTCACGCTGTTCTCCGAACTGCTCGACTCGATCAAGCGCGACTCGATCCGTGTGCTGTCGCACGTTCAGGTGCGCCGCGAAGATCCGGAAGCCGAAGAGCAACGTCTGCGTCAGGAAGCCGAAGCACTGGCCGCCCGCATGCAGTTCGAACACGCCGAGGCCCCTGGTCTGGAGCAACCGGAAGTACTGGGTGAAGAGGTCGATGTGGCCCTCGCCACCGCGCCGGTTCGCAACGAGCAGAAGCTGGGCCGCAACGAGCTGTGCTACTGCGGTTCGGGCAAGAAATTCAAGCATTGCCACGGGCAGATCCAGTAAACCCCGTTTCAACTGCTGAAATACCCGCGCCGCGACCGGCTCCTGCCGTCGCGGCGTTTTGCCATTTAAACCACCGTCGCTGCGAGTGACGGTGCTGACATCATTGAGTAAGGAGCGCATTCATGGCTGTTGGTCTTGGTCCTTTGCCAACGTTGCACCCGGTTGCCGGTTTTGAACTCGGTATCGCCTCGGCCGGCATCAAGCGCCCCGGGCGCAAAGATGTCGTTGTGATGCGTTGCGCCGAAGGCTCGACCGTGGCGGGCGTGTTCACCTTGAACGCCTTTTGTGCCGCGCCAGTGATCCTGGCGAAGAAGCGCGTACAGAATGACGTGCGTTATCTGCTGACCAACACTGGCAACGCCAACGCTGGCACCGGTGAGCCGGGCCTGGCCGCCGCTGAACGTACCACCGCCAAACTGGCCGAGCTGACTGGCGTTGATGCCAGCCAGATTCTGCCGTACTCCACCGGTGTGATCGGCGAGCCGCTGCCGGTCGAGAAGATCGAAGGCGCGCTGCAAGCCGCACTGGATGATCTGTCGGAAAACAACTGGGAAGCCGCTGCCACCGGGATCATGACCACCGACACCCTGCCGAAGGGCGCCAGCCGCCAGTTCGAGCATGACGGCGTGACCATCACCGTGACCGGCATCAGCAAAGGCGCGGGTATGATCCGTCCGAACATGGCGACCATGCTCGGTTACATCGCCACTGACGCCAAAGTCTCCCGCGACGTCCTGCACAGCTTGATGCTCGATGGTGCGAACAAGTCGTTCAACCGCATCACCATCGACGGCGACACCTCGACCAACGACTGCTGCATGCTGATTGCCACCGGCAAGGCTGCACTGCCGGAAATCACCCGTGCCGAAGGCGAGCTGTTTGCCAAACTCAAGCTAGCGGTGTTCGAAGTGTGCATGGACGTGGCCCAGGCCATCGTGCGTGACGGCGAAGGCGCGACCAAGTTTGTCACCGTGGAAGTGAATGGCGGCGGCAACCATCAGGAGTGCCTGGACGTTGGCTACACCGTGGCGCACTCGCCGCTGATCAAGACCGCGCTGTTTGCCTCCGACCCGAACTGGGGCCGTATCCTCGCCGCCGTCGGCCGCGCCGGCGTGCCGGATCTGGATGTAAGCAAGATCGACGTGTTCCTCGGCGACGTGTGCATTGCCAGCCGTGGTGCCCGTGCGGCGACCTACACTGAAGCGCAAGGCTCGGCGGTGATGCAGCAGGAAGAAATCACCATCCGTATCGAGCTGGGTCGCGGCAATTGCAGCGAAACCATCTGGACCACTGACCTGTCGCATGAATACGTGAAGATCAACGCTGAATACCGCACTTGATCTAACCTGAGACCGAGTCGCCTGCATCGCCAGCAGGCTGGCTCCCACAGAGATCTGTGTCATTCACAAATCCCCTGTAGGAGTGAGCCTGCTCGCGATGGCGACCTGTCAGGTACCGAAGATTCCGGCCTGTCCCTCCTGATGAAAGGCACCCATCATGTCCCTGCACCTGATCATCGGCGACAAACTGCTTTCCTCCTGGTCCCTACGCGCCGCCCTGGCCGTTGAGCTGACCGGCGCACCCTACAGCGAAGAACTGATCAAACTCGGCAAGCCCGACACCCGCGCGCTGCTGCTCAAGCACTCGCCGACTGCCAAGGTCCCGCTGCTGCAAACCTCGCGCGGCACTATCGCTGACTCATTAGCCATCGCCGAGTACCTCGCCGAGCAGTTTCCGTCCGAGCAACTCTGGCCGACAGATATATTCGCCCGTGCCCAGGCGCGATCCGCCTGCGCCCAAATGCACAGCGGCTTTTTCGCCATGCGCAATCATATGCCGTTCAATCTCAACCATGACGCGCCGCTGAACCCGGTGCCGCCAGAAGTGAAGGTCGACATCGAACGCATGCTCGCACTGTGGGCCGAATGCCGCGCCGCCGCGACCGAGAGCGGGCCGTACCTGTTTGGTCGGGTGAGTCTGGCCGATGCCTTCTTCGCACCGATTGCGGTGCGTTTGCGCACCTATCAGGTGACGCTGCCGGCCGCCGACGAAGCCTATGTTGAAACCGTCTACCAATGGCCCGCCTTCAAGGCATGGCAGAAGGCTGGACTGGAGGAGTTGAATCCGTGAAACGTGTACACGTCGCCGCTGCGGTCATTCGTGACAACAGTGGCAAAATCCTCATCGCCCGCCGCGCCGACACCCAGCATCAGGGTGGTCTGTGGGAGTTTCCCGGCGGCAAGGTCGAGGCCGACGAGTCGGTCGAAAGCGCACTGGCCCGTGAGCTGCACGAAGAGTTGGGCATAGTAGTTAGCTCAGCCCGCCCGCTGATCAAAGTGCGTCACGATTACCCCGACAAACAGGTATTGCTGGATGTCTGGGAAGTCTCGGCCTTCACCGGCGAACCGCACGGTGCCGAAGGGCAGCCGTTGGCCTGGGTCACGGCGAAGGAACTGGCGAGCTACGAATTCCCGGCCGCCAACCAGCCGATCGTTGCCGCCGCGCGTTTGCCTGCGGAGTACCTGATTACGCCGGAGGACCTGGAGACCCCGGCTCTGCTGCGCGGTATCCAGAAGGCGATTGCCGGTGGGATCAAACTGATCCAGTTGCGCGCGCCGAACGGCTATGACCCCAAGTACCGTGATTTGGCGGTAGACGCGGCCGGGCTATGTGCCGGCAAGGCGCAGTTGATGATCAAAGGTCCGTTCGAGTGGCTCGGCGATTTCCCGTCTGCCGGATGGCACATCACTTCTGCACAATTGCGCAAATACGCAGCGGCGGGACGTCCCTTGCCGGCGGAGCGCTGGTTGGCGGCGTCGTGCCACAACGCTGAAGAACTGGCGCTGGCCGAGCAGATGGGCGTGGATTTCGTCACGCTGTCGCCGGTGCAGCCGACCCTGACGCACCCGGATGCGCAGCCGCTTGGCTGGGAGCAGGCTGGGGCGTTGATTGAAAGCTTCAGCAAACCGGTGTTTCTGTTGGGCGGGGTTGGCCCGGCCGAGCGCGAAAAAGCCTGGGGCGTTGGTGCACAAGGCGTGGCGGGGATTCGCGCGTTCTGGCCTGACTCTCTGTAAAGGCTGCTGACCTCTTCGCGAGCAAGCTCACTCCCACATTTGACTGCATTCCAACTGGATGAACCCAATCAACTGTGGGAGCGAGCTTGCTCGCGAAGGCGGCCTGTGAGGCGCTAGATTTCTGCAGGTTTTGCCGCCGGTTGCCAAAGAATCTCCGCAATCCCCTGCCGCCGCGCAATCAACCGCGCCGCGACAAACAGCAAATCCGACAACCGATTGATATACGCCAACCCAACCCCGGCCAATGGTTCCAGCGCATTCAAATGCTGACAACGCCGCTCGGCACTCCTGGCCAGACTCCGGCAGACATGCGCCTGCGCAATCAGCATGGAGCCGCCCGGCAAGATGAAATTCTCCAGCGGCCCCAGCTCTTCATTCCACACATCGATCGCCGTTTCCAGGCGTTCGATTTCCGCCGCATTCAGCGCCTGATACGCCGGCATGGCCAGCTCGCCACCGAGATCAAACAAGCGATGCTGACAAGGCGCCAACACCTCGATCAGTTCATTCAGTCCCGGATACGTGTCGCGTTCGGCAATCAACCCGGCCAATAACACGCCGACCTGACTGTTCAGCGTATCGACCTCGCCAATGGCCTCGACGCGTGGATGGTCCTTGGGGACGCGGCGGCCATCGCCCAGGCCGGTTTCACCTTTGTCGCCGGTACGGGTGTAGATTTTCGACAGGCGAAAGCCCATGGGTTACCTCGATAATGGATTGGTTTCGGCAGCAAGGGGCAGTGGTTGCGTCAGCGGCAGGCGCAAGGTGAAACACGTGCCCTGGCCCGGTGCTGACTGCACCTCCATCTGCCCTTTGTGATTGTTGGTGATGATGAAGTAAGACACGGACAAGCCAAGCCCGGTGCCTTGGCCGATTTCCTTGGTGGTGAAGAACGGCTCGAAGGTGCGTTTGCGCACGCTCTCGCTCATGCCGATGCCGTTATCCTCGACCTGAATTTCGGCCCACGGCGGATTAAGCCTGGTGCGCAGAATGATTCGCCCCGGCTCGCTGTCGTCTTCGCGCTGATGAATAGCCTGTGCGGCGTTTTTCAACAGGTTGAGCAGCACTTGCTCAAGTTCGTTGGCGGTGCCCGGCACCGGCCCGAGCGCCGGGTCGAACTGGCGGATGATCGCCTGGCCCTTGAAGTCGAAACCGATGGCCAGGTCGAAGTCGTTGCCGGCGATTTCCACGGCTTGATCGATCAGCGCCGGCAGATCGCACGGCGCCATTTGCCGGGTACTGCGACGGCTGAAGCTGAGCATGTGGGTGACGATTTTCGCAGCGCGAGCGCCGGCCTGTTGAATGCCATCGAGCAGTTGCGGCACTTCGCGACCTTGCAGATAGCGGTTCACCGTGTCCAGTTCAATGCCCAGTTGCTCGGCGGTTTCGAGGTTCTTCGGCAGGTCGGCGGACAGGCGTCGACGGATGTTCTGCACGTTGTGCAGGATCGCACCCAGCGGGTTGTTGATTTCGTGGGCCATGCCGGCGGCGAGGCCACCGACCGAGAGCATTTTTTCCGACTGCACCATCATTTCTTCCAGCGACAGACGCTGGGTGATGTCATCGATGCGGATCACCACGCCACGCCCGGCACCGCCCATCAATGGATAGAAGGTCAGCGCGTAATGCTTCGGTTCTTCATCCTTGAACCAGGTTACCCGCTCGATTTTCGCTACGGTGTGCTGCTCGACAGTCTGCTTGAGTTGCGGCAGAAATGGCTTGAGCGGTTCGAAGGCAAGAAAGATCGGCTGGTTAAGTGCTTCGTCCAGCCGCGTACCGGAAAGGGCGCTGGCCTCCTGATTCCACTGGGTGACGTAGAGCTGCTCGTCGAGGGCGATCAGTGCCGAGGGCATCGAGTCGATGATGCTGTTGAGGTAGTTCTGGAAACCGGTGAGTTTCTTTTCGATCTTGCTGCGCACCTGCACTTCCAGTTCCAGTTTGCGATTGGTATGGCGGGTTTCCTCAGCCAGGCCCTGAGCCTGATCGTAAGCCGCTTGTGAGTCGTCGCGGGCGCGCTTGAGCTGCTGTTCGCGGGCTTCGATGCGCGAGAGCATGGTGTTGAACGCCTCGGCGAGGCTGCCGATCTCGTCATGATTGCCGCGCGAGGCGCGCAGGGCGTAGTTTTCTTCGCGGGTGACCTGGCGCGACAATTCCTCAAGCTGATGAATCGGCCGGGTGATCAGGCGTTTGATCTGCCGGGCAATCACCAGCCACAGCAGCACGCTGAAAATCAGGATACCGAGGCTCGCGGTCAGCGTGCCAGTGTAGAACGCCATCGGCAGCTCGCTGCTGGCCACCAGCAACAGATGGCCTGGCGCGGTGCCGGGGCGGGGCAGGGTGATCAACTGGTTGCTGCGAAACTCGGTCAGTTGCCACGCTTCGATGTGCCGATAGCGTTCTGGCAGGCTGAGTTTGTCGCCGCGCTGGACTTGCGCCAGCCGTTCGCCCTTGCCGTCATAAAGGGCGGCGGCGCGCAGCGGCGAGTAACTGTCGAGTTCTTTGAGCAGACGCTCGGCGCTTTGCGGTGATTGCAGCGCTTCGCTGACCAGGCTCGGGTTGGAAATCAGTCGGCCGATGGTCTGCAAGGCCTGTGGTGCCATGCTTTCCTGAGAGATGTAATAGGCGGCACTGATAAATGTCAGGTTGGCGACCAGCAATACAGTGGTCAACAGCACCAGGAGGGCGGCCAGCAGTTTCTGGCCGACCGGCAGGTTTTCGAGACGCTGGCGCAATGGCATCAGGTTTATCGCAACAAAGGAACAAGTGGCCAGCGTAGCCGCTGCTCAGTCGCTGGGCAATCCGAGGCTGTGCAGATGAGCGACCAGTCGTTGCTGCAATCGATTGAGGTGCGGCAGGTTCAACTGGTGGCGCGTGGCGACTTTGCAGGCGTGGCCCAACAGATAGCTGATTTCGGTGCGGCGCTGGTTGGCGACGTCCTGATACATCGACGAGTAGTTGGCAGCCGTAGCGTGGATCACCCGTTCGACTTCCTGCTGCAGGTTGTCGGCGGCGGCGGGTTGGCCGCAACGCTCCAGTAACTCCGCGAGTTCGGCGCACAGGGTGGCGACTTCGCAATGGTGTTCCTGCAAACCCCCGTTGCGGCAATGGTGCAGCACGGTCAGCGGATTGATCGCGCAGTTGAGCGCCAGTTTGCGCCACAACCGCGTAAGGATATCGGTGCTCCATTCGTGGGGGATCTTTGCCGCGTCCAGATCGTCCAGCCAGATCGGCGCGACCGGATGGCCCGCGTCGCCCAGCCAAGTGAATCCGTGACCGGCGAACACGACACGCCAGTCGCCATCGCGAAAAGCACCCTCGGTGCTTGAAGCGCTGATGCAGCGTGCCATTGGCACACGGTTGGCGACGGCGTCCTGACTGCCGAGGCCGTTTTGCAGGAGGATCAGTTCGGCGTCCGCAGTCAGCCGTGGGGCGAGGCGGGCGACGGCGCTTTCGGCGTCGTAGGCTTTGCAGGCCACCAGCAAACGGCGGATCGGCTCGGGGCTGTCGGGTGTTTCCCCGGGCACGGCATAGGTGCTGGCCTGACCTTGTTCGACCAGCGTCAATCCGCCCACGGCTTCATAGCTGCGCAAGCGCTCGGCGTCACGCACGATCAGCCGGACCGGCAGGCCGGCCCGCGCCAGACGCGTGGCCCACAATGTGCCGAGGCTGCCGGCGCCGAGAACGTGCCAGGGGGTGGCCATCAGTTTTTTGCTCGATTGCGTACAGGCATGTGCGGCTCGCCGTGTCGGTGGGAAAAGACCCGTTATAATGAGCCCGATTTTAACCGCAAGCCAAGCGCGCTCCATCCATATCGAGCGCGCCTTTTTATTGGAGAGATTACATGCCGTCGTTCGACGTGGTATCCGAACTGGACAAACACGAACTCACCAACGCGGTCGAGAACGCCGTGAAGGAACTCGATCGTCGTTATGACCTGAAAGGCAAAGGCAGCTTCGAGTTCAAGGAAAAGGACCTCACCGTCAGCCTGACTGCTGAAGCCGGATTCCAGCTGGAAGCAATGATCGAAATCCTCAAGCTGGCGCTGGTCAAGCGCAAGATCGACGTGCAGTGCCTTGAGGTCAAGGACGCTTACGCATCGGGCAAACTGATGAAGCAGGACGCGGTACTCAAGGAAGGCATCGACAAGGAACTGGCGAAGAAAATCGTCGGCCACATCAAGGACGCCAAACTGAAAGTGCAGGCCGCCATTCAAGGCGAGCAGGTACGCGTGACCGGCAAGAAGCGTGATGACCTGCAAGAGGCCATCGCGGCCCTGCGGGCCAAGGAATTCGGCATGCCCCTGCAGTTCAACAACTTCCGCGACTAAGCTCGGTCAGATGAACTGTGGGAGCGAGCCTGCTCGCGAAGGCGGTGTGTCAGTCAACTCATTGCTGAATGACACGGCGCCTTCGCGAGCAGGCTCGCTCCCACATTGTTTTTTGTACACCCGGCGGTTTTCTGCCGCTTATTTTTCGCGTGCCGAATGGCCGGAAATCAGGAGATAGAACATGGATTTGAATGCTGAGGTGGACAACCTGGTCAAGGCATCCCAGGCGTGGATTCCGATGATCATGGAATACGGCAGCCGCGTGCTGCTGGCAGTGATCACGCTGGCCATCGGCTGGTGGCTGATCAACAAGGTCACGCAAAAACTCGGTGGTCTGCTGGCCCTGCGTAATGCCGATCTGGCGCTGCAAGGCTTTATCAGCAGCCTGGCGAACATCATTCTCAAAGTGCTGCTGATTGTCAGCGTCGCTTCGATGATCGGCGTTGAAACTACCTCCTTCGTTGCTGCGATCGGTGCGGCCGGTCTGGCAATCGGCTTGGCGTTGCAGGGCAGTCTGGCGAACTTCGCCGGTGGCGTGCTGATTCTGCTGTTCCGTCCGTTCCGTATCGGTGACTGGATCGAAGCGCAAGGCGTATCGGGTACGGTCGACAGCATCCAGATTTTCCACACCGTACTGCGTACTGGCGACAACAAAACCATCATCGTGCCAAACGGCAACCTGTCGAACGGCATCATCACCAACACCAACCGTCAGCCGACTCGCAAGGTCGTGTTTGATGTCGGCGTTGATTACGAAGCCGATCTGCAGAAGGCCCGTCAGGTGCTGCTGGATCTGGCCAAGGATGAGCGTGTGTTGCAGGATCCTGCACCTCAGGCCGTGATTTCGACATTGGGCGACAGTTCGATCACTGTTTCCCTGCGTGTGTGGGTGAAAACTGCAGACTACTGGGACGTGATGTTCATGTTTAACGAACAGTCGCGTGACCGTTTAAAAACTGCCGGCATTGATATTCCTTTTCCACAACGGGTGATTCGTGTGGTGCAGGAATCGGTAACACAATGATAGGTTGCTAATTAAATGCCTGACTTGTTGGTCAGGCATTTATTACAAGTGACAGATAACAAAAAAGGCCCATCCGAAGATGGGCCTTTTTCATTCAACCAAACTAACCACTGACGATTACAAGATGTTCAGTGGGTATTCGGTGATCAGACGGAACTCTTTGATATCGCCTTCGCCTTGGTCAGCGTTGGCAGTGTGCCAGGCTTGACGAATGCGGAAGGACAGGTCTTTAGCCGGGCCAGACTGAACAACATACTTGGCTTCGAAGTTGGTTTCGTGGTGTTTGCCATCTTCACCGTACAGCGGAGCGCCAGTGCTGGTGCGGTATTGGCTGTTTGCAGCCAGACCGGTACCGTCAATGTCCCAACCTTTAACGTAACGAACCATGAAGCTCAGGCCTGGAACGCCGTACTCGGCCATTTTCAGGTCGTAACGGGCTTGCACGGATTTCTCGCCAGGACCGTTGAAGTCAGAGTACTGGATGGAGTTGGCGAGGAAGATCGAGTCGCCACCACGGTTGTTTTTACCCACACCGACGTAGTCGAACGGGGTATCGCCGTTGACCTTCTGGAAGGCCAGGGTGAAGGTGTGTGCTTTCAGGAACGACAGCGCGGTTGCCAGGGAGAAGGCAGTGTTGCTGATGTCACCTGCCAGCTTGTCACCGGTGTCGGTGGTGCGGTAGATGTTGAAGTCAGTGTTCAGCGAAGTGTCGCCACCGAATGGAGTGGTGAGGTTCACGTTGGCGTAGTACTGGTTCCAGATGTCTTCAAGCTTGGCACCGTAGAGCGAGGCGCTCAGGTTTTCGGTGATGCCGTATTTGCCACCGAAATAGTCGATGGTCTTGGCTTCCTGGCCTGCGTAGTTAGCGTACAGGCCGCCATCACGGGCGTTTTTGTCCTGGCTGGTCGCCGAGTAGAAGTGACCGGCTTCGAGGTCAAGGTCTTTGACTTCGCTGCTCTGCAGCTGGAAGCCGCTGGCAGTTTGCGGAATGATGCGGGAACCACCGACAGCGAACACTGGAGCAGTGCTTGGCTGTTGGTCACCGATTTTCAATTCGGTTTTGGAGATGCGGAATTTAACGGCAGCACCGGCTTTACCTTGGCTGTCGTTAACGTCGTGAGCATAGCCGTTAGCCTTCAGAGTGTCGCTACGGCTCATGTTGCCAGTGCCGGAAGTGCCGTCACCGCCATCCAGTTTGATCGCCAGGTAACCGAATGCATCGATACCTACGCCGACAGTACCTTGGGTGTAACCGGAGGTGAAATTACCCAGAAAGCCTTGGGTCCAGTCTTTCTGATCATGGCCACCGTCTTTGTTGTCGCGGTTGAAGTAGTAGTTCTTCAACGTCTCGGTGAGTTTTGCGTCTTCAACAAAACCTTTGGCTTCTGCCTGGTCACTAACAAACGGGGCGGCCGTAGCCACTTGAGTACTGGCGGCTGCAGCAACTGCCAGTGCGATCATGCTCCACTTCATCACGCGCATCGTGATTTGCTCCTTTGGTTTTAGAAGAGTACTGCCGTCCCACCTGTTTTATTATCTGGGCGGCTCTTTCTTTTTGTGTCGGCGCAAACTTATATCACGCCGACAATGTTGGCGATACTTGCTATTCCAACCTTTCAGCTTCTTTACGACGGTGTCGCAAATGGCGTGGTGGATGTCGCAAATTCACAGTACCGACGCAGCCGGACTGACAACTTTCTCGCTGTTTATGGGCCTTTTTGCATCGGTAAAAAAGAGTCCCTGGCAAAACACTTGAATCTCCATCGGGCAACCCTGCCACTGTTTTTATGGGGCTTAAGGCATCCACTTCCGGTGGTGCGCTTATAGTCCATATGGGTACGAATGCAACAAGCGTGCACAAACCGCAATTTCGTTGCGGTTATTTCTCTGAACACCCGCCTGCGCTTGTGAAAACCTTGTGAAAGCTGGGCTTCAAGCCTGATTTTTTCTGTGCTTGACGCCATTCCTCCTATGGTGTTGCCACACCGAGAAACGCGCGTGACAACCAAAAACGTTACCGGTTCACCCCGCCAGTGAGTATTTGGCGGATGCCCGACGCAGTGAGCGTAGACGCACTGTGCGGTTTTGGTGCAAAAAAATTTACAGCTGTTCTGAATTCATACGGCTTGAAGGGGCATGACGCTGCACGTCTCTGCTGATTCTGGTCATTTTTTTGCGCTGAACGTCGATGTTGGTTCCGTGCTGGTGCGTCGCGCTCGCAAATGTCACATCTCGGAGCGTTGGCAGAGCGTCGGGGTTCACCGTCGTCGTGAAGGCTGGCGCATTCGCAGGTATGCTGCCGTCCTGTCGCTTGGTGCGCTGCCCATCGGGATGGCCGCTAAGCTGAATAATGATCAGCCGGGAGTGCGCGCAGTGTTTGCTTTAGATTCACGACTTCAACAGGACACGCTGACGATCGGTGATTTCCCTCTCTGCCGACTGCTGTTGTCCAATGATGCCAATTACCCTTGGTTCATTCTGGTGCCTCGTCGCGACGATATCAGTGAGTTGTTTCAGTTGGATGTCGCCGATCAACAGCAGTTTTGGCAGGAAACCACCGCGCTGGCTGAGCTGCTCAAGGATCTGTTCGACGCCGACAAAATGAACGTCGCGACCTTGGGTAACGTTGTCAGTCAGATGCACATGCATGTGATTGTGCGCAAACGTGACGACGCAGCCTGGCCCGCGCCGGTCTGGGGCAAACACCCGGCCAAGCCTTACAGTACAGAGCAGGTCGCTGCCATTCGCGAACGGTTGCGACTGGTGTTGACCGAGCATTTCAGCTTTGTGGAGGACTGAGTCATGAGTCTGGAAGAACGTGTTACCGATCTGGAAAGTCGTCTGGCGTTTCAGGATGACACCATCCAGTCGTTGAACGACGTGCTGGTGGCGCAGCAGCGCGTGGTCGAGCGCCTGCAATTGCAGATGGCGGCGCTGCTCAAGCGTCAGGAAGAGATGGTCGGCCAGTTCGAGTCCTTCGAGGATGAGGCGCCACCGCCACATTACTGAGGCAGGCACTTTTCATCAGGCGTAAAAAAACCGCGAACAGCACGCTGCTCGCGGTTTTTTTATGCCTGGATCAGCGTCGCGGCAGCGCGGCGATCACGTCCTCGGCTTGCAGGCCTTTGTCCCGGTTCATTACCGAGAACTCCACGCGCTGGCCTTCGACCAGGACGCGGTGACCTTCGCCACGGATCGCGCGAAAGTGCACGAAGATATCATCGCCGGAATCGCGGGAGATAAAGCCGAAGCCTTTGGAGGTGTTGAACCACTTTACGGTACCGGTATCACGATTGGTCATGTCATAGCTGGTTGGAGCAGCAGCCGGTGAAGAACGATAGAAGCTGACGGCCAGGTGCAGGACCACGGCAACCAGCGCGATCACCAGAGTGAACAGCACGGCTGGCTGACCGGCGATGACGGGCATCGGGGCGATCAGGGTCAAGGTTTGCAGGACGACGGTCAGTACCAGCAGCGCGCTGACCAGGTTTTGCAGATGCTGACGAGGGCCTTTGTTCCAGAAAGGAATCACTGGAGCAATCACCAGGTTCAGCAGGCCGAAAAAGGCCAGGTAAAGTGCATCGGGTTGTTGCAGGTAGGGAACGGCTTCGGATTTCAAGCTGGGTATGAACGACAGCAGCAGTGCCGCTGCGCCCATTAGCAGGTGGACGATTTTCAACATTTTGATTGGCTCACGTTTATGACGGCTCACAAGGAAGAGCTGAAGGCGCACGGTTCGCTTCGGAACAAAATAAGAGGCGGTGGACACGTTCACGGCATCAGCCTATGCGCAACGCCCCGAAAAATGGGGCATGGCGACACACTGCCTATTTAACAGCAAAGCCTGCGGCTACTCAAATCAGCCCGGCCAGCGGCATGCGTCGGTCGATTTGTCGCAGCACCTGCACCCGATCCGGGCTGCGGGGTGTCGGCAGGCTTGCTAGAGTGGGTCTGCACCTGTTGGATGAATTCAATCGCCGTTAGGGGGTAAACATGGCAATCGATATCGGTATCAGTGAAGAAGATCGCAAATCCATCGTCGAAGGCTTGTCGCGTCTGCTGTCGGACACCTACGTGCTGTATCTGAAAACCCACAACTTCCACTGGAACGTCACCGGCCCGATGTTTCGTACGCTGCATTTGATGTTCGAAGAGCAATACAACGAGCTGGCGCTGGCCGTGGACTCGATCGCCGAGCGTATTCGCGCATTGGGCTTTCCGGCGCCGGGCGCCTATGCCACGTACGCGCGCCTTTCTTCTATCAAGGAAGAGGTGGGCGTGCCGAGTGCCGAAGACATGATCAAACAGTTGGTCGATGGTCAGGAAGCCGTGACCCGCACGGCACGTGGCATCTTCCCACTGCTCGACAAGGTCAGCGATGAACCGACCGCAGACCTGCTGACCCAGCGCATGCAGGTTCACGAAAAAACGGCGTGGATGCTGCGCTCGCTGCTGGAAGCGTAATCCCCCGAGCGCGCGGGCCCGCCAGCGGTGCTCGTGCGCTGTCCGCAATCCTACCTGTGTCGTTGGCTTATCCTACGGAGTCGGTCAATAAGTCGTCTGGCTATAACTTTGTGTCTGCGCTTTTATGAAAGCCACAGGATGTGACTTTTCAAACAAGCAGAGATGGCAAAGGAGTGTCACTGATATGGCAGAGGGAGACAGGCGAGGCGACAGGATTGTCGGCTTGCCCCATGAGTTGAAAGTTGATCCGTTCGTCAGCGAGTTCGACATGGCACTGGTTCAGCCATCGTCACGATCCGTGCGTCTGAACGGTTATGCGACCTGCCTGCGGCTGGAGCGGGTCTACTGGAACATCCTCGGCAATATGGCCGCAGATAACTGCTGTTCGATCAGCTCGTTGTTGTCCCACGTTGACCGCGAAGTGCATCTGCGTCACGGCGGGGTGAGAAATTTCAGCGCGCTGGTGCGGGTGGTGTGCGTCATGAACGGCGTCAAGCAGGCAGCAACTGCCGAATCGCTCTGAAACGGCGGTTGCAAACGAGGTCTCGGCCTGTGCAGTCTTACGGCTGCACAGGCCGCATTTAATCGATATAATCCCGCTCTTTCGCCGCAAAGCCCTGCGCGCGGTGGCAATCTGATCGCCGAGACACCCCCATGCCGATGTACGATTACCAATGTGCTTCCTGTGGTCATCAGTTGGAAGCCATTCAAAAGATCAGCGATGCACCGCTGGTCGACTGCCCTGCCTGCCAGGCGCCAGAGCTCAAGAAACAGCTGTCCATGCCAGGCTTTCGCCTCAGCGGCAGCGGTTGGTACGAAACCGATTTCAAGACCGGGACCAAGAAGAATCTGGCCGGTGGCGACAAATCTGACTAGGGTTCAACCCCAGGTTGAACGACACGCGTGAGTTTCCGCATTGCTTTGAAAGCAACGGGATCTCCACCGAATATCGAATGACGAGAAGCGAACCATTATCATGATGCGCAGCCACTATTGCGGCCAACTGAACGAAAGCCTGGAAGGCCAGGAAATTACCCTTTGCGGATGGGTTCACCGTCGCCGCGACCACGGCGGGGTGATTTTCCTCGATATCCGTGATCGTGACGGTCTGGCCCAAGTGGTATTCGATCCGGATCGCGCCGAGAGCTTCGCCGCTGCCGATCGCGTGCGCAGCGAGTACGTCGTGAAGATCACCGGCAAGGTGCGTCTGCGTCCGGCCGGTGCGACCAACGCCAACATGGCGTCGGGCATGATCGAAGTGCTGGGTTATGAACTGGAAGTGCTGAACGAGTCGGAAACTCCGCCGTTCCCGCTGAACGAGTTCTCCGACGTTGGTGAAGAAACCCGTCTGCGTTATCGTTTCCTCGACCTGCGTCGTCCGGAAATGGCCGAGAAGCTGCGTCTGCGCTCGCGCATGACCACCAGCATCCGTCGCTTCCTCGACGAGAACGGCTTCCTCGACGTTGAAACGCCTATCCTGACCCGTGCCACCCCTGAAGGTGCGCGTGACTATCTGGTGCCAAGCCGTACCCACGCCGGTTCGTTCTTCGCCCTGCCGCAATCGCCACAGCTGTTCAAGCAACTGCTGATGGTTGCCGGTTTCGACCGTTATTACCAGATCGCCAAGTGCTTCCGCGACGAAGACCTGCGTGCTGACCGTCAGCCTGAATTCACCCAGATCGACATCGAGACCAGCTTCCTCGATGAAAAAGAGATCATGGGCCTGACCGAAGAAATGATCCGCAACCTGTTCAAGGAAGTGCTGGGTCTGGAATTCGGCGATTTCCCGCACATGACTTTCGAAGAAGCCATGCGCCGCTACGGTTCCGACAAGCCAGACCTGCGTAACCCGCTGGAACTGGTCGACGTTGCCGATCAACTGAAAGAAGTTGAATTCAAGGTGTTCAGCGGCCCGGCCAACGATCCGAAATGCCGTATCGCCGCACTGCGCGTTCCAGGCGGGGCGAGCATGCCACGCAAGCAGATCGACGATTACACCAAGTTCGTCGGCATCTACGGTGCCAAGGGCCTGGCGTACATCAAGGTCAACGAGCGCGCTGCCGGTGTTGACGGTCTGCAATCGCCGATCGTGAAAAACATCCCTGAAGACAAGCTCAACGTGATCCTCGATCGCGTTGGCGCAGTCGATGGCGACATCGTGTTCTTCGGCGCTGACAAGGCCAAGATCGTCAGCGAAGCCTTGGGCGCACTGCGCATCAAGCTCGGTCACGACCTCAAGCTGCTGACCTGCGAGTGGGCGCCAATGTGGGTCGTCGACTTCCCGATGTTCGAAGAAAACGACGACGGCAGCTTCTCCGCGTTGCACCACCCGTTCACCGCGCCGAAGTGCTCTCCTGAAGAGCTGGAAGCCAACCCGGCTGGCGCTCTGTCCCGCGCCTACGACATGGTGTTGAACGGCACCGAGCTGGGTGGCGGTTCGATCCGTATCCACCGCAAGGAAATGCAGCAAGCGGTGTTCCGTCTGCTGGGTATCAATGAAGCAGAGCAGGAAGAGAAATTCGGCTTCCTGCTCGACGCGCTGAAGTACGGTGCTCCGCCGCACGGTGGTCTGGCCTTCGGTCTGGACCGTCTGGTGATGCTGATGACCGGCGCCCAGTCGATCCGTGAAGTGATCGCCTTCCCGAAAACCCAGAGTGCTGCCGACGTCATGACGCAAGCGCCGGGTGTGGTGGATGCCAAGGCACTGCGCGAGCTGCACATTCGTTTGCGCGAAACGCCAAAGGCTGAGTAAGACGGGCCTGAAGGCGCATCTTCGGATGCGCCTTTTTTCTTTCTATAAGAGAGCAGGTCGAGATTTTTTTGTTTGCTGGCCGCTGCATGAGCAGGGCGGGCAACGTTTCAAAGAGAATTCGGAGCGAGTTATGGCAGGTCATTCCAAGTGGGCGAACATCAAGCACCGCAAAGAACGTCAGGATGCCAAGAGAGGCAAGATCTTCACCAAGTGGATCCGCGAACTGACCGTTGCGGCCCGTCAGGGCGGCGGTGATCCGGGTTCCAACCCGCGTCTGCGTCTGGCCCTGGACAAGGCGCTGAGCGCGAACATGAGCCGCGACATCATCGACCGTGCCGTGGCGCGCGGCGCTGGTGCCACCGAAGCGGATAACGTTGAAGAGCTGACCTACGAAGGTTACGGCCCGGGCGGCGTGGCGGTGATGGTCGAGTGCATGACCGACAACCGCAACCGTACTGCCGCTGCTGTGCGCCATGCGTTCAGCAAGTGCGGGGGTAACCTCGGCACCGACGGTTCGGTAGCTTACTTGTTCGAGCGCAAAGGCCAGATCAGCTTCGCACCGGGCGTTGATGAAGATGCACTGACCGAAGCGGCGCTGGAAGCCGATGCCGATGACGTGGTCAGCCACGAAGACGGTTCGATCGATGTGTTCACCTCGTTCACCAGTTTCTATGCCGTGCGTAACGCGCTCGAAGCTGCGGGTTTCAAGGGCGATGATGCGGAAATCGTCATGCAGCCAACCACCAGTGCCGAACTGGATCTGGAAGGTGCGGAGAAGGTGCTCAAGCTGATCGACATGCTTGAGGATCTGGATGACGTGCAGAACGTTTATTCCAACGCGGATATTCCGGAAGACGTGGCCGCTCAGCTCGGTTAAGAGCGGCTACGATTCAATGTGGGAGCGAGCCTGCTCGCGAAGGCGGATTTTCAGGCAACATCGTTGCTGATGATGAAACCGCTTTCGCGAGCAGGCTCGCTCCCACATTTGTTATGGGTTGATTTGAAAATCGTGCTTTTACCGAATCTGCAGGCGTTATGACTTTAATTCTTGGTATCGACCCCGGTTCGCGCATCACCGGTTACGGGATTGTTCGTGATACCGGACGTGGCGGCTGTATCTATGTGGCATCCGGCTGCATCCGCACTGGTGCGGGCGAGCTGCACGAACGCCTGCAAATCGTCTATCGCGGCGTGCGCGAGATCATCCAGACCTACGGACCGGTGACCATGGGCATCGAAAAGGTGTTTATGGCGAAAAACGCCGACTCGGCGCTGAAGCTGGGGCAGGCGCGCGGTGCAGCGATCGTCGCCGGTGCGGAAGAGTGCCTGGAGATCGCCGAATATACGGCCACGCAGGTCAAGCAAGCCGTGGTCGGCACTGGCGCCGCCAATAAAGAACAAGTGCAGATGATGGTCATGCACATGCTCAAACTCACCAGCAAACCGCAAATCGATGCCTCTGACGCTCTGGCCATTGCCATTTGCCACGCGCACACACGTTCCAGTCTGCTGCCGCACGGTCTGGGAACGGCACGCAGTCGTGGCGGGCGCCTGCGTCTCTGATAGCATCAGCATCAATTTTCCTGAAAGCCGGTTTTTGCGCCTGGGTCGTCGGCCCGAAATCCGCCTTTCGACAGTCGCCAGCCCACGGCTGGCCAACGCTCAAGGATCTGAAACGTGATTGGACGCTTGCGCGGCACCCTGGCTGAAAAACAGCCGCCGCACCTGATTCTGGATGTAAACGGCCTCGGGTATGAGCTGGAAGTGCCCATGACCACGCTTTATCGCCTGCCGTCGGTCGGTGAACCGCTGACCTTGCACACGCATTTGGTCGTACGCGAAGACGCGCAATTACTCTATGGTTTTGCCGGCAAGCGTGAGCGAGACTTTTTTCGCGAGTTGATCCGTCTCAATGGTGTCGGGCCAAAATTGGCCCTGGCCTTGATGTCGAGTCTGGAAGTCGACGAGTTGATCCGCTGCGTGCAGTCTCAGGACACCTCGGCGTTGACCAAGGTGCCGGGTGTCGGCAAGAAAACCGCTGAGCGTCTGCTGGTCGAACTCAAGGATCGCTTCAAGGCCTGGGAAACTACGCCAGCCATGTTCGCGCTCGTGCCGAACCAACCGGATGGCCCGGCGCCGGTCAACACCGCCGAGAACGATGCGGTCAGCGCGCTGATTTCCCTGGGCTACAAGCCGCAGGAAGCGAGCAAGGCGATTACCGCCATCAAGGACAAGAATTTGAGCAGTGAAGACCTGATCCGCCGCGCCCTGAAGGGAATGATTTAAGTGATTGAAGCTGATCGTCTGATCACCGCCGCGCACAGCCCGCGCGAGCGCGAAGAAGTCCAGGACCGCGCCATTCGCCCGGTCAGCCTGGCCGACTACATCGGCCAGCCGACCGTGCGCGAGCAGATGGAGCTGTTCATCCAGGCCGCCCGTGGCCGAAGCGAATCCCTCGACCACACGCTGATCTTCGGCCCGCCGGGTCTGGGTAAAACCACACTGGCCAACATCATCGCTCAGGAAATGGGCGTATCGATCAAGAGCACTTCCGGGCCGGTGCTTGAGCGTCCGGGTGATCTGGCGGCGTTGCTGACCAATCTTGAGCCGCACGATGTGTTGTTCATCGACGAAATCCATCGTCTGTCGCCGATCGTTGAAGAAGTGCTGTACCCGGCGATGGAGGATTTCCAGCTCGACATCATGATTGGCGAAGGGCCGGCAGCGCGTTCGATCAAGCTCGATCTGCCGCCATTCACCCTGGTCGGCGCGACGACTCGCGCCGGCATGCTGACTAACCCGTTGCGTGACCGCTTCGGTATCGTCCAGCGTCTGGAGTTCTACAGCACGGCTGATCTGGCGACGATTGTCAGCCGTTCCGCGGCCATCCTCGGTCTGCCGCTGGATCCGGAAGGCTCGTTCGAAATCGCGCGCCGCGCCCGGGGCACGCCGCGGATCGCCAACCGTCTACTGCGCCGTGTGCGCGACTTCGCTGAAGTGCGCGCCAAGGGCCATATCACCAAAGCGGTGGCGGACCTGGCTTTGAACCTGCTGGATGTCGACGAACACGGTTTCGATCATCAGGATCGCCGCCTGCTATTGACCATGATCGAGAAGTTCGATGGCGGCCCCGTCGGTATCGACAGCCTCGCCGCTGCAATCAGCGAGGAACGCCACACGATTGAAGATGTGCTGGAGCCGTATCTGATCCAGCAGGGTTACATCATGCGCACTCCACGGGGCAGGGTGGTGACGCGCCATGCGTACCTGCACTTTGGTTTAAACATCCCGTCACGAATGGGTGAAATGCCCGTGGCAGACGAGTTTCTCGATGCCGTGGACGATTGAGACACATTTTTTGTCGATTTATTCAGGGTTTGTACGGTCATAGGACGGTACTTTTGCGGTAAAGCCCTGAAACCATGAAAAACAGTTGCCTGGCCGGATTGGCAACCTGAGGAGTAAGCACTAGAGTATGCGCGCGCAAAACGGGCTTGAGTCGTTCGCACATCGTTGTCGCGTTTATTACGAGGACACCGATGCGGGCGGCATCGTGTATTACGTTAATTACCTCAAGTTTATGGAACGGGCTCGAACCGAGCGGCTTCGCGAGCTGGGCTTTGCCCAATCGCAGCTGGCAGGGGAGGACCTGTTGTTTGTCGTGCACTCCAGCGAAGCGCGTTACCACGCGCCGGCGCGACTGGACGACGAACTGCTGGTAAGCGCTGAAGTAATCGAATTGAACCGTGCCAGCCTGCGCTTCAAACAGCAGGTCAGGCGGGCAACGGATAATGTGCTGCTCTGTGAAGGGCAGTTTCTGGTGGCCTGTGTGCGCACTAACAGTTTGAAACCCCGGGCCCTTCCCGAAGACTTGCGTGCGGCCTTCGCCGACGCGGTCGGCCCGGGTACACACTCAAAGCAGGAGATAAAGCGTGGAAGCTAACGTCGTCGACCATTCCTCCATGTGGAGCCTGGTCAGCAATGCCAGCATCGTGGTGCAGTTGGTAATGTTGACCCTGGTGGCCGCATCGGTGACCTCATGGATCATGATCTTTCAGCGCAGCAATCTGCTGCGTGCCGGTCGACGTGCCCTGGAGAGCTTCGAAGAGCGCTTCTGGTCGGGTATCGACCTGTCCAAGCTGTACCGTCAGGCGGGCAGCAACCCGGATCCGGATTCTGGCGTGGAGCAGATCTTCCGTGCCGGCTTCAAGGAGTTCTCCCGTCTGCGTCAGCAGCCAGGTGTCGACCCTGAAGCGGTCATGGAAGGTGTGGCCCGTGCCATGCGCGTCGCCATTTCCCGCGAAGAAGAGAAACTCGAGCAGAGCCTGCCATTCCTCGCCACCGTCGGTTCGGTCAGCCCGTACATCGGTCTGTTCGGTACGGTGTGGGGCATCATGAACTCCTTCCGCGGGCTGGCCAGCGCCCAGCAAGCAACCCTGGCCACTGTGGCCCCGGGTATCGCCGAAGCCCTGATCGCCACCGCGATCGGTCTGTTCGCCGCGATCCCTGCGGTTATCGCTTACAACCGTTTCGCCGCTCGCAGCGAAACCTTGCTGGGCCGTTACTACACCTTCGCCGATGAATTCCAGGCGATCCTGCACCGCAAAGTGCACACCAGCGAAGAATAAGCAGGTAATTTCCAATGGCTTTAATCGCTCGAGCTCGCAAAAAGCGCAAGCCGGTTGCCGAGATGAACGTGGTGCCTTACATCGACGTGATGTTGGTGCTGCTGGTTATCTTCATGGTGACCGCGCCGATGCTCAATCAGGGCGTGAAAGTTGATCTGCCCAAGGTTTCCAGCGAAGCCTTGCCGCAGGACAACAACACTCAGGTCCTGACCATTTCGATCAAGGCTGACAAGACCTACTACTGGAACCTTGGCAGCGAAGTCGATACCGAGAAGCAACAGGACAGGGCCATGACTCTGCCGCAAATGACCGACGCGGTGACCAAGATCATTCGTGCCGGCACTGAAGGCGGCAAGCGTACCCAGGTCTTCATCCGCGGTGACAAGACCGTCGACTACGGTTCCGTCATGGGCGCCATGGGCGGGTTGCAGAAAGCCGGGGTCGGTAATGTTGGTTTGATTACCGAGGCCCCCTGATGCAGCAACAGCGAGAGCCGTCCGCCTCGGAAAGCTACTTCTGGCCTAGTGTTCTGGCAATTGTCCTGCACGTGCTGGTGTTCGGCATGCTGTTCGTCAGTTTTGCCTTTACACCAGAGCTGCCGCCGGCCAAACCGATTGTCCAGGCGACCCTCTACCAGCTGAAATCGAAAAGTCAGGCAACCACCCAGACCAATCAGAAGATTGCGGGTGAGGCGAAGAAATCCGCCGCGCGCCAGACCGAAGTCGAGCAGATGGAGCAGAAGAAGGTCGAGCAGGAAGAGATCAAGGCTGCTGCGGAACAAAAGAAAGAAGAAGCGGCTCAAAAAGCCGAGGAAGCCAAGAAGGCCGACGAGTCGAAGAAAGCAGACGAGGCGAAAAAGGCTGACGAAGCCAAAAAAGCCGACGAAGCCAAGAAGACCGCCGAAGCCAAGAAGGCTGAAGAGAAAAAATTGGCTGATATAGCCAAGAAGAAATCTGAAGAAGAAGCGAAAAAGGCTGCTGAAGAAGAGGCCAAGAAAGCCGCTGCTGAAGAAGCCAAGAAGAAGATCGTCGAAGACGCGAAGAAGAAAGCCGCCGAAGACGCCAAGAAGAAAGCTGAAGCTGAAGAGGCGAAGAAGAAAATCGCCGACGAAGCGAAGAAGAAAGCTGCTGCCGATGCTGCGAAGAAGAAAGCGCAGGATGCGGCACGTAAATCGACTGAAGACAAAAAGGCTCAGGCCTTGGCCGATTTGCTTTCCGATACGCCGCAGCGCCAGCAGGCCTTGGCCGATGAGCAGGGTGACGAAGTCGCGGGCAGTTTCGATGACCTGATTCGTGCGCGAGCGGCAGAAGGTTGGGCCCGTCCACCTTCGGCACGCAAAGGCATGACAGTTGTACTGCAGATCGGCATGTTGCCGGACGGTACGGTGACTTCGGTCAGCGTGGCCAAGTCCAGTGGCGATGGTCCGTTCGATGCGTCGGCAGTCGCGGCAGTGAAGAATATTGGACGTTTGACAGAAATGCAGGGAATGAAGCCGAGCGATTTCGCTCCGTATCGTTCATTCAAGATGACATTCACACCTGAGGATCTAGCCTTGTGAGAAACCTTCTTCGAGGAATGCTGGTCGTGATCTGCTGCATGGCAGGGATCGCGATGGCGGATGAAAAGAACATTCTGGTTACCAGCGGCAGCGATCGGGCTACTCCGATCGCCGTTGTACCATTCGGCATGCAGGGCGGTGCCGTGCTGCCGGACGACATGGCAGAAATCATTGGTAACGATTTGCGCAACTCGGGCTACTACTCGCCGATTCCAAAGCAAAACATGATCAGCCAGCCAAGCCAGCCGAGCGAAATCATCTTCCGTGACTGGAAGGCGGTGGGTGCTCAATACATGATGGTCGGCAGCATTGCGCCAGCCGGCGGTCGTCTGCAGGTGCAGTGGGCACTGTTCAACGTGGCCACCGAACAGAAAGTGGCTGACGGCAGTGTTTCCGGTACCACCGAGCAACTGCGTGACATGGCGCACTTCATCTCCGACCAGTCGTTCCAGAAACTGACCGGTATTGAAGGTGCGTTCTCGACGCGTCTGCTGTACGTGACGGCTGAGCGCTTCTCCGAGAAGAACACCCGTTACACCCTGCAGCGTTCGGACTACGACGGTGCTCGCGCCGTGACCTTGCTGCAATCGCGTGAGCCAATCCTGTCGCCGCGTTTTGCACCGGATGGCAAGCGCATCGCCTACGTGTCGTTCGAGCAGAAGCGCCCACGCATCTTCATGCAGAACATCGACACCGGTCGCCGCGAGCAGATCACCAACTTCGAAGGTCTGAACGGCGCGCCAGCCTGGTCGCCGAACGGTGATCGCCTGGCGTTCGTACTGTCCAAGGACGGTAACCCGGACATCTACGTGATGAATCTGGCTTCGCGCCAGATCACCCGTGTGACCGCAGGTCCTGGCATAAACACCGAACCGTACTGGGGCAAGGATGGTTCGACCATCTACTTCACCTCGGACCGCGGCGGCAAGCCTCAGATCTACAAAACCAGCGCCAGTGGCGGTGGTGCCGAGCGTGTGACGTTTGTAGGTAATTACAACGCCAACCCGAAACTTTCGGCTGATGAAAAGACTTTGGTGATGATCCATCGTCAGGATGGCTTCACCAATTTCAAGGTGGCAGCTCAGGATCTGCAGCGAGGGAGTGTAAAGATCCTCACTGATAGCACTCTGGACGAGTCACCTACTGTTGCGCCCAACGGCACCATGGTAATCTACGCCACCCGCCAACAGGGCCGGGGAGTCTTGATGCTCGTGTCCATTAATGGACGCGTTAGGCTCCCGCTTCCTACCGCTCAAGGCGAAGTCAGAGAACCGTCCTGGTCCCCTTACCTGAAGTGAGCGGGCGCTACACGTTTTACTTAACACACTGGGGTTCATTAGGAGTTTCACGATGGAAATGCTGAAGTTTGGTAAATTTGCTGCGCTGGCTCTGGCCATGGCTGTAGCTGTAGGTTGCTCGTCCAAAGGCGGCGACAACGCCGGTGAAGGCGCTGTTGATCCAAACGCTGGTTACGGCGCAAACACTGGTGCCGTTGACGGTTCCCTGAGCGAAGAAGCTGCTCTGCGCGCAATCACCACCTTCTACTTCGAATACGACAGCTCGGACCTGAAGCCAGAAGCCATGCGCGCTCTGGACGTTCACGCCAAAGACCTGAAAGCAAACGGCGCTCGCGTTGTTCTGGAAGGCAACACCGACGAACGTGGTACTCGTGAGTACAACATGGCACTGGGCGAGCGTCGTGCGAAAGCCGTTCAGCGCTACCTGGTACTGCAAGGTGTTTCCCCAGCTCAGCTGGAACTGGTTTCCTACGGCGAAGAGCGTCCAGTTGCTACCGGCAACGACGAGCAGTCCTGGGCTCAAAACCGTCGCGTCGAACTGCGTAAGTAATTCGATATGCGAACGTGCCGTCGTGCTGTAACTGTTCTGGCTCTCAGTCTCGCGCCGCTTGCGGCGTGGGCTGCGGTTCCTGTGGTCGATGACAACTCCGGTTATAACAATAGCGGGAGCAGTTATCCGCCTGCAGGTTACGGTACGAACGGCGCCTATGCCGGGGGAGCGGCTTCGGCCCCTGCCTCGGCACAAGGCATGCTGTTCAACCAATTGCAACAGATGCAGGATCAGATTTCTCGCCAGCAAGGCGTGATCGAAGAACTGCAGAATCAGGTTGCGCGCATGAAGCAGGAATCCCTGGAGCGATACCAGGATCTTGATCGGCGCATAGGATCCGGCGTTGCACCTGCCGCGACTCCTGAGAATTCTTCTGCCGGTGGCGACGCAAGTGCTGCTGCCGGTGCTGCCGCTGGCGCCGGGGCTGCTGCCCAGGCACCTGCTGCAAGCAGCGAACCGGGTGATCCGGCCAAGGAAAAGCTGTATTACGATGCCGCTTTCGACCTGATCAAAGCCAAGGATTTCGACAAGGCCAGCCAGGCTTTTGCCGCTTTCCTGCGCAAATACCCGAACAGCCAATACGCGGGCAACGCCCAGTACTGGTTGGGCGAAGTCAATCTGGCCAAAGGCGATCTGCAAGGTGCAGGTCAGGCTTTCGCCAAGGTTTCGCAGCTGTATCCAAAGCACGCTAAAGTGCCGGACTCGCTGTACAAGCTGGCTGACGTAGAGCGCCGCCTTGGTCATACCGACAAGGTCAAAGGCATTCTGCAGCAGGTGGTGGCCCAATATCCGGGTACCTCCGCCGCTCAGTTGGCTCAACGTGATCTGCAACGCATGTAAGGTCGTGTTACCCGTTTAGAAGAAACCCGCGCTTGTCGCGGGTTTTTTCGTTAGAATTCACGCCCTTTTTCTGAAACACGCTTCTTGCGGTCTACGCGTTGGCGGGATTGCCTGAAGTGCCTGACGGAGGCGGACAGCCTGTTTAGCTGTTACGCCCGTGGCGACTATGCAAGACACATTGAGAATCACCGAAGTTTTCTACTCGTTGCAGGGGGAAACGCGGACCGCCGGGCTGCCCACGGTTTTTGTGCGCCTGACCGGTTGTCCTTTGCGTTGCCAATACTGCGACAGCGCCTATGCGTTCAGTGGCGGCACCATCCGCACCCTCGACGACATCCTCGAGCAAGTGGCCGGATTTCGTCCGCGCTACGTCTGTGTCACCGGCGGTGAGCCGCTGGCGCAGCCGAACGCCATTCCTTTGCTCAAGCAGTTGTGTGACGCCGGTTACGAGGTTTCGCTGGAAACCAGTGGCGCACTCGACATTTCGGCCGTCGATCCGCGCGTCAGTCGGGTTGTCGATCTGAAAACGCCGGACTCGAAAGAAGCCCATCGCAACCGTTACGAGAACATCGAACTGCTGAGCCCCAACGATCAGGTGAAGTTTGTCATCTGTTCGCGGGAAGACTATGACTGGGCCGTGTCCAAGCTGATCCAGTACGGTCTTGAACGGCGTGCCGGTGAAGTGCTGTTCTCCCCAAGTCACCATGACCTCAATGCTCGGGATCTGGCGGACTGGGTGGTGGCTGACAACCTGCCGGTGCGGTTGCAATTGCAGTTGCATAAATATCTATGGAATGACGAGCCGGGGCGCTGAGATGACCGAACAACTGAACACCACCGAAAAACGTGCGGTCATTCTGCTGTCCGGCGGCCTCGATTCGGCCACCGTCGTGGCCATGGCTCGCGCCGAAGGCTACAGCTGCTACACCATGAGTTTCGATTACGGTCAGCGCTCGCACGCTGAATTGCACGCCGCTGCCCGCGTCGCCCGCGATTTGGGGGTGGTTGAGCACAAAGTAATCGGCCTCAACCTGAATGGTATGGGCGGCTCGGCACTGACCGACAGCAGCATCGATATTCCGGAGGAGCTGGGCGAAGGCATTCCGGTGACTTACGTGCCGGCGCGTAACACGGTGTTCCTTTCGCTGGCGTTGGGCTGGGCAGAAGTGCTGGGTGCGCGTGACATATTTATTGGTGTCAACGCCGTGGACTATTCCGGTTACCCGGATTGCCGTCCGGAGTTCATCGAGTCGTTCGAGCGCATGGCCAATCTGGCGACCAAGGCCGGCGTTGAAGGCAATGGCTTCCGCATTCAGGCGCCACTGCAGAACCTGAGCAAGGCGCAAATCGTTCAGGCGGGCGTGAAGCTCGGCGTTGATTATGGCCTCACCGTTTCCTGCTATCAGGCCGACGATGACGGCCGCGCGTGCGGTAAATGCGACAGCTGCCGCCTGCGCGCAGAAGGCTTTGCGGCCGCTGGTGTGGACGATCCAACAGCTTATTTTTGATTATTTTCAAAAAGGTGTTGAATAGTCCTTAAAAATCAGTATTATACGCGCCACCACACAGCGGGTCGTTAGCTCAGTTGGTAGAGCAGTTGGCTTTTAACCAATTGGTCGTAGGTTCGAATCCCACACGACCCACCATATTTGGCGGTTTAGAAAATCCGGAAGGCCCACGAAAGTGAGGATTTCCGGGTTTTTTTTTGCCTGTAATTTCGCTCCGCGTTATTTCAATACCCACAGCGCTGACGCAGGTCAGAATCATCTTTTGTATCAACGGGATATTCTGTAGCCTTGCGCAGCTTCAATGCTGTCCGTGCCTGATAATACTCACTCTCCCGGCGGTACCCTCAAGCGGTCCGGAGCCGGGTGTATACTCGACTTTCGCGCGAACGCGCCTGCAGGTCTTGCGAACATGACGCAGATTTCCGAACGCCTTCTGGTTCAAGCCCACCTCGATGCCAAACAGCCCAAACCGCTGACCGCTGAGGAAGAGGCTTATTACCGTTCCGCCATTGCCGCCGAGCTCAAGGCTCAGGACGCGGTGCTGGTGGCCCACTTTTATTGCGATCCGGTAATTCAGGCCTTGGCTGAAGAAACCGGCGGTTGCGTCTCCGATTCCCTGGAAATGGCTCGCTTCGGCAATGCTCACCCGGCCAAAACCGTGGTGGTCGCCGGCGTGAAGTTCATGGGCGAGACCGCGAAGATTCTCAACCCGGAAAAACGCGTGCTGATGCCGACCCTGGAAGCGACCTGCTCGCTGGACCTGGGTTGCCCGGTCGACGAGTTCTCGGCGTTCTGCGATCAGCACCCGGAGCGCACGGTGGTGGTCTATGCCAATACCTCTGCGGCGGTCAAAGCCCGGGCTGACTGGGTGGTGACTTCGAGTTGCGCACTGGAGATCGTCGAAAGCCTGATGGACAACGGCGAGACCATCATCTGGGGGCCGGACAAGCATCTGGGCACTTACATCCAGCGCAAGACCGGCGCGGACATGCTGCTGTGGGACGGTGCCTGCATCGTTCACGAAGAGTTCAAGTCCAAGCAGCTTGAAGACATGAAAGCGTTGTACCCGGACGCTGCGATTCTGGTGCACCCGGAGTCGCCCACGTCGGTGATCGAGCTGGCGGACGCGGTGGGTTCCACCAGCCAGTTGATCGCTGCCGCGCAATCGCTGCCGAACAAGACCCTGATCGTTGCGACCGACCGTGGCATCTTCTACAAGATGCAGCAGCTGTGTCCGGACAAGGTCTTCATCGAGGCGCCAACCGCCGGTAACGGCGCGGCGTGCCGCAGTTGCGCACATTGCCCGTGGATGGCCATGAACACCCTTGAGCGCACGCTCAAGAGCTTGAAGGAAGGGACCAACGAGATCTTTGTTGATCCGGCGTTGATTCCACAGGCGATCCGGCCGTTGAAGCGCATGCTCGATTTCACTCAGGCGGCGCGGATGAAGCTGGCCGGTAACGCCTAAGCTCTAAAGGCATTACACAAAACCTGTGGGAGCGAGCTTGCTCGCGAAAGCGGTGTATCAGTCACCAATAGAATCGACTGATACGACGCCTTCGCGAGCAAGCTCGCTCCCACAGTGGTTTTTGGCGTCTGGAAGTTATTTGGTCTTTTTCGGGATCCGCACCACGCGGGTGTCGGAATAGATGTCATGCCACGTGCGCTTCTGCTTGTCGTACAGCGACCAGAGGAATCCCAACCCCACGCACAGCCACGACGCAATCGACACCATAAACCGCAACAGCGCCTGCCACAGGCTGATCGCCGTGCCATTGGCGTTCTGCACGCGAATGCCCCACACCTGCATGCCCAGCGTCTGCCCGCCGTGGGTCCAGAACTTGGCAAAGAATGCGAACAGCACCAACACCAGCACGGTCGAGTAGAGCGGATCACCGTCGAGCTTGCCGGCATCGGTCATCACTCGCAGGCGCTCTTCACCAATGATCGCTGCCTGAATCATCTTGTAGATGCCACCCGTTACGATCAGCAGGGCGGTGCATAGCAGAAAGTCATAGAACATCGCCGCCAGACGCCGGCCTAGACCAACGGCGGGAAAATCGCCCTGTGGGGTGAGCAGGTTTTTCGACATGGCAGCCTCTGGACGCAAAATGAAGCGCCATTTTACGGATTCGCGCACACAAAAAAGCCCCTGATATCAACATCAGGGGCTTTTTCGTAACAGAAAATCAGGCTTCTGCTTGTACTTCGTCAGCCTGCATGCCTTTCTGGCCCTGCACAGCAACGAAGGTCACTTTCTGGCCTTCTTTCAGGCTTTTGAAGCCGTTGCCCTGAATGGCGCGGAAATGCACGAACAGATCCGGACCGCTTTCTGGAGTGATAAAACCAAAACCTTTCTCGTCGTTAAACCACTTGACGGTACCGCTCTGACGTGTGGACATTTCTTATTTCCTTTGACGCAAAAATTAATGACAGTCTCTTTCTCATGAAAGAGTACTGGGGCTGGTTGCAGGAGAGTAAGAAGACGTCGAACGGGATGTAGCTAACTTGTAGGCTACTGCCCAGGTCACGATTCCAAGCTGACCCATGCAAACACAGTGGAGAAACTCTACGCCAACTACGGGAGAAAAAACAAGCCCTGCGAAGCCCCCGGTTTTACTGAGCTTGAGCAAGTTAATCCTCTCGCTAGTGCGGGCTTAGACGATTAGCCTGTTCAATTGTTTTCGATCGTTATAAGCAAAGTTCATATTCGAATCAGTTGATAGAAAATGCACTTTTTTGTGGCGATTGCGTTACACATTAGTGCACGCATAACGCAATCGCGTTACTTATAGAAACAGTCAATCAACCGCGATAGTAGCGTTGTGGAACAAATGGCATTTTGCTTACAAGCATTTGCACCTTTTTCCCACGAACAATGGCCCAAACCGGTGTGTCGAGGGTGACATATGCGCTGTCGAGGTAACCCATCGCCAACGGCCCGCCCAAGGTCGGACCGAAACCACCGCTGCACACGCTGCCGATGATTTCGCCGGCTTCGTTGACGATTTCTGCGCCTTCACGCACGGGGGTGCGCTCCTGCGGTAGCAGGCCGACGCGTTTGCGTGCCACGCCATTCTGTTGTTGAGCGAAAACATTCTCCGCGCCCGGGAAACCGCCGGCCCGCGCGCCATCAGCGCGACGTGGCTTGGAGATCGCCCATAACAGGCTGGCTTCGATCGGCGTGGTCTCGGTGTTCATGTCGTGGCCGTAGAGGCACAGACCGGCTTCCAGACGCAGCGAGTCGCGAGCGCCGAGGCCAATGGCCTGGACTTCCGGTTCGGCGAGCAGGGCGCGGGCAAGTTTTTCCGCATCTGCAGCTGGTACGGAGATTTCGAAACCGTCTTCACCGGTGTAACCCGAACGGCTGACAAAGCAGTCGACGCCGAGCAGATTGACACGGGCGAACTGCATAAAAGTCATTTTTTCAACGGGTGGTGCCAGCCGCGCCAGCACGGTCACCGCCGCCGGACCTTGCAATGCCAGCAGAGCGCGTTCTTCGAACAGCGCCGTAATGGTGCACTGATCGCCGATGTGTTTTTGCAGGTGGGCCAGGTCCTGATCCTTGCACGCGGCGTTGACCACCAGGAACAATTCGTCATTACCGAGGTTGGCCACCATCAGGTCGTCGAGAATGCCGCCGTTGTCGTTGGTGAACATCGCGTAACGCTGCATGCCCACCGGCAGGTCGATGATGTCTACCGGCACCAGGCTTTCCAGGGCTTTGGCGGCGTTGGCACCAGTCAGGCGGATCTGGCCCATGTGCGAGACATCGAACAGTCCGGCCTGCTCACGGGTGTGCTGGTGTTCTTTCATCACACCGAGTGGGTATTGCACCGGCATGTCGTAGCCGGCGAACGGCACCATGCGAGCGCCGAGTTCGATGTGCAGAGCGTGCAGCGGGGTTTTCGACAGTTGTTCGGTGGACATGCGTGGCTCCTTGAAAATTAGAGTTTGGCGGTAAGAGGCAAGATCAAGATCAAAAGCCCCTCACCCCAGCCCTCTCCCAGAGGGAGAGGGAGTTAGGTACGTTTATCTCCCGGAGGGGAGAGGGGGCTAATTACGTTTCTCTCCCTGGGGGAGAGGTGGTCAATTTCGTTTGGCTGGTTTCATGGTCAGCATTCGATAATGTTGACCGCCAGACCGCCGCGGGCGGTCTCTTTGTATTTGCTTTTCATGTCGGCACCGGTCTGGCGCATGGTGCGGATGACTTTGTCGAGGGAGACGAAATGCTGGCCGTCGCCTCGCATGGCCATGCGCACTGCGTTGATGGCTTTCACCGAACCCATGGCATTGCGCTCGATGCACGGCACTTGCACCAGTCCGCCAATCGGGTCGCAGGTCAGGCCGAGGTTGTGCTCCATGCCGATTTCCGCAGCGTTCTCGACTTGCTGCACGCTGCCGCCAAGCACTTCGCACAACGCACCGGCCGCCATCGAACAGGCGACGCCGACTTCACCCTGACAACCGACTTCGGCGCCCGAGATCGAGGCATTTTCCTTGTAGAGAATGCCGATGGCCGCAGCGGTCAGAAGAAACCGTACGACGCCGTCGTCATTCGCGCCGGGGATAAAACGCATGTAGTAATGCAGCACCGCCGGAATAATCCCCGCCGCGCCGTTGGTGGGGGCGGTGACTACGCGGCCACCGTTGGCGTTTTCTTCGTTGACCGCCAAAGCGTAGAGGTTGACCCAGTCGAGCACCGACAACGGATCGCGCAACGCCGATTCC
This sequence comes from Pseudomonas sp. 29, assembly GCF_002754355.1. NCBI lineage: Bacteria > Pseudomonadati > Pseudomonadota > Gammaproteobacteria > Pseudomonadales > Pseudomonadaceae > Pseudomonas > Pseudomonas sp. 29. The sequence goes on along the minus strand of NZ_PEEY01000001.1, from coordinate 1,365,810 downwards.
GGGTTCTTGCACAGTTGCCGATGCAACGCTGCCGCACGGCGTTTGACCTTCAAGCCGCCGGGCAAAATACCTTCGTTACGGCAGCCCGCAGCGACGCAGTCCTGCATCACCTGCCAGATTTTCAACAGGCCGGCGCGGGTTTCCGCCTCCGGGCGCCAGGCGCTTTCGTTGGTCAGCATCACCTGACTGATCGACAGACCGTAGGTGGCGCAATGACCGAGCAGGTCCTTGGCGCTTTTGAACGGGAAGGTCAGCGGCGTGGCGTCTTCGACGATGCGGTCGGCACCGGCCGCGTCCTCGTCGACCACGAAACCACCGCCAACCGAGTAGTACTCGCGGCTGCGGATCTGAATCCCCGCCGCATCGAAGGCGCGGAAGATCATGCCGTTGGGGTGATAGGCCAACGGCTTGCGGATCATCGCCAAGTGTTCTTTCTCGTTGAACGCAATGCTGTGTTCGCCGAGCAGGTTCAGTCGTCCGTTGCCGCGAATTTCTTGCAGGCGTGCGGCGACGGTTTCGGTATCAACGGTGTCCGGGTGTTCGCCTTCGAGGCCGAGCAGCACGGCTTTGTCGCTGCCGTGACCTTTACCGGTGGCGCCGAGGGAACCGTACAGCTCAACGCGAACGCTGGCGGTGGTGGTCAGCAGGTTTTCACGGCGCAAACCTTCGACGAAACGCGCGGCTGCGCGCATCGGGCCGACGGTGTGGGAACTGGAGGGGCCGATGCCAATCTTGAACAGGTCGAACACGCTTAACGACATGAGGGGTTCTCCGGTTTCTTGTTATAGGAATTGGCGAAACATCAGGCTTGTAGCATTCCCTTGTGGGAGCGAGCTTGCTCGCGAAGACGGAGTGTCAGTCACCACCAATGTTGGCTGACCTACCGCATTCGCGAGCAAGCTCGCTCCCACAGGGATTTGTGGTGTTCTGGAAAAAGAGGCAGGTATTCCTGCCCCTCATTCCATTAAGCGTAGCTTTCGATCGACGGGCAGGCGCAGACCAGGTTGCGATCGCCGAAAACGTTGTCGACACGACCGACCGGTGGCCAGTATTTGCCTTCGATCAGCGACGCGACCGGGTACACGGCTTGCTCGCGGCTGTACGGGTGAGTCCACTCGCCAACCAGCTCTGCCGCTGTGTGCGGAGCGTTTTTCAGCGGGTTGTCGTCCTTGTCCAGCGTGCCGTTTTCCACCGCGCGGATTTCTTCGCGGATGCGGATCATGGCGTCGCAGAAGCGATCCAGTTCTTCTTTGGATTCGCTTTCGGTCGGCTCGATCATCAGCGTGCCCGCGACCGGGAACGACATGGTCGGCGCGTGGAAGCCGAAGTCGATCAGGCGCTTGGCGACGTCATCGACGCTGATGCCGCTGCTGTCTTTCAATGGACGCAGATCCAGAATGCATTCGTGCGCCACCAGACCGTTGCTGCCGGTGTACAGCACTGGGTAGTGCTCTTCGAGGCGACGGGAAATGTAGTTGGCATTGAGGATCGCCAACTGCGAAGCGCGCTTCAGCCCGGCGCCGCCCATCATGCGAATGTACATCCAGGTGATCGGCAGAATGCTCGCGCTGCCGAACGGTGCTGCACAGACCGCGCCTTCCTTGCGTTCCATCTGGCCGTGGCCCGGCAGGAACGGGGTCAGGTGCGATTTCACGCCAATCGGGCCAACGCCCGGGCCGCCACCGCCGTGCGGAATGCAGAAGGTTTTGTGCAGGTTCAGGTGCGAGACGTCGCCGCCGAACTTGCCCGGAGCACAGAGGCCAACCATCGCGTTCATGTTGGCGCCGTCGATGTACACCTGGCCGCCGTTGTCATGAATGATCCCGCAGATTTCGCGGATGCCTTCTTCGAACACGCCGTGGGTCGACGGGTAAGTGATCATCAGCGCGGCGAGGTGGTCGCGGTGCTCGATGGCTTTGGCGCGGAGGTCTTCGATGTCGACGTTGCCACGGGCATCGCAGGCAGTCACGACGACGCGCATGCCAGCCATGTTGGCGGTGGCCGGGTTGGTGCCGTGGGCGGACGACGGAATCAGGCAGATGTCGCGGCGCTCATCGCCACGGCTCTGGTGATATGCACGAATCGCCAGCAGGCCAGCGTATTCACCTTGCGAACCGGCGTTTGGTTGCAGCGAGATCGCGTCGTAACCGGTCGCGGCACAGAGCATCGCTTCCAGCTCAAAGGTCAGTTGCTGGTAACCGGCGCTTTGCGCGGCTGGAGCGAACGGGTGCAGCGCGCCGAACTCAGCCCAGGTCACCGGGATCATTTCGCTGGCAGCGTTGAGTTTCATGGTGCACGAACCCAGCGGGATCATGGTGCGATCCAGGGCCAGATCCTTGTCCGCCAGTTTGCGCAGGTAGCGCATCAGCTCGGTTTCCGAGTGATAACGGTTGAACACCGGGTGGCTGAGGATCGGCGACTGACGTACCAGCGATGCTGGGATGGTGCTTTGCACCGCAGCGGCCAGCGCAGCGAAGTCCGGCAGGGTTTTGCCGTCGGCGAACAGGCCCCACAGGGTTTCGATGTCAGCTTGGGTGGTGGTTTCGTCGACCGACAGGCCAAGACGCTGAGCGTCGATCACGCGCAGGTTGATCTGCGCAGCGTGGGCCTTGTCGTGCAGCGCGGCGGTGTTTGCGCCGGTGGCGACGGTCAGGGTGTCGAAGAAACTCGCTTGTTCGACGTTAGCGCCCAGCGCGGTCAGGCCTTTGGCCAGAATCGCGGTCAGGTGATGCACGCGATTGGCAATCTGCGTCAGGCCTTTCGGGCCGTGGTAGACGGCGTACATGCTGGCGATGTTGGCCAGCAGCACTTGTGCGGTGCAGATGTTCGACGTGGCCTTCTCGCGGCGGATGTGTTGCTCGCGGGTCTGCATCGCCAGGCGCAGCGCCGGCTTGCCGAAACGGTCAACCGAGACACCGACCAGACGGCCCGGCATGTCGCGCTTGAACGCATCTTTGGTGGAGAAGTACGCGGCGTGCGGGCCACCAAAGCCCAGAGGCACGCCGAAGCGTTGTGCCGAACCGATGGCGACGTCCGCGCCGAACTCGCCCGGGGCGGTCAGCAGAGTCAGGGCCAGTAGGTCAGCGGCCACGGCCACCAAGGCGTTGGCGGCGTGGAAGCGTTCGGTCAGTTCGCGATAGTCGAACACATCACCGTTGCTTGCCGGGTATTGCAGCAGCGCGCCGAAGAACGGCGTCACGTCAGTCAGTTCACGCTCATCGCCAACAATCACGTCGATGCCCAGCGGCTCGGCACGAGTGCGCAGCACGTCGAGGGTCTGCGGGTGGCTGTGGATCGAGGCGAAGAATTGGTGGCTGCCCTTGTTCTTGCTCAGGCGTTTGCAGAAGGTCATGGCTTCGGCAGCGGCGGTGGCTTCGTCGAGCAGCGAGGCGTTGGCAATCGGCAGACCGGTGAGGTCGCTGATCATCGTCTGAAAGTTCAGCAGCGCTTCGAGACGACCCTGGGAAATTTCTGGCTGGTACGGCGTGTACGCGGTGTACCAGGCCGGGTTTTCCAGGAGGTTGCGCAGGATCGGCGACGGCGTGTGGCAGTTGTAGTAGCCCTGGCCGATGTAGGTCTTGAACAACTGATTCTTGCCGGCGATCGATTTGATCATCGCCAGGGCATCGGCTTCGCTGAGGCCGTCGTCCATGCCGAGCACGCTGGTGCCCTTGATGCTTTCCGGAATGACGCTGGCGCTCAGGGCTTCGAGCGAATCGAAGCCGAGGCTGTTGAGCATGGCTTGCTCGTCACCGGCGCGCGGGCCGATGTGACGGGCGATGAATTCGTTGGCGGTGCCAAGGTTTACTTGAGTCATGTCGGTGTTCCTCAGGCTTCGGCTTGGGCTTTGATCAGACGGTCGTAAGCGTCCTGATCGAGCAATTTGGCCACGGCCGATGCGTCGGCAGGCTGGAAGCGGAAGAACCAGCCTTCGCCCAGCGGATCTTCGTTGACCAGTTCCGGGGCGTCTTCCAGCGCCGGGTTGACTTCCAGTACGTCGCCGTCGAGGGGCATGTACACGCCGCTGGCGGCTTTCACCGATTCCACGGTGGCGGCTTCAGCGCCTTTTTCGTAAGCCTGCAGCTCAGGCAGTTGCACGAACACCACGTCGCCCAGGGCGTTCTGCGCGAAAGCGGTGATGCCGACAGTAACGCTGCCGTCAGCTTCGGTGCGCAGCCATTCGTGATCTTCAGTAAAACGCAACTCGCTCATGGAAACTCCTCAGGGGGCCAGACTCGTCTGGTGGACGCGGTGGAATAGTCGGGCGTGAAGGCCCTTATTTATGAAGGGTTGATTAGCAAGAATGTGGCCAATGTTGATTTATCGTTATAAATCAATGCGTTGTGTTGTTTTTGTATGTGGCGCGTACTGACGTGTGTAGCGAAATCGCTACAGCATGGGGCGAGGATAAAAGCTGAACGGGATCAAAGCCTTGCACAGCGGTGATCGGAGGAGGGTGTAGCGATATCGTTCCGCTGTAGCGCTTTCAGTACAGCTGGAGGTCGTTTTTGAACGGATTTCGAATGCGCCACAAATAAATGTAGGAGTGAGCCTGCTCGCGATAGCGGTCTGTCAGACGTCGCAAATGTTGAATGTCAAACCGCTATCGCGAGCAGGCTCACTCCTACAGGGGATTTGTGGTTTTTCAGGGTTTGTTGGGAATGCCGTACTTGCGCAACCGATGGGCGATGGCGGTGTGCGAAGTTTGCAGGCGGCTGGCCAGTTGGCGGGTCGAGGGGTAGCTGACGTAGAGTTTTTCCAGCAGCGATCGCTCAAAAGCTTCGACCGCTTGTTCGAGGCTGTCGACATCGCTGTCAGCCTGACGCGCCACCGAGGTGCCAGCAATATCGAGATCGCCAATATCCACCAGGCTACTCTCGCAAATCGCCGCCGCACGGAAGATCACGTTCTGCAATTGCCGCACATTGCCCGGCCAGCGATTGCCGAGCAGCGCCGGGTAGGTCCCCGGAGCGAGGCGGCACACCGGGCGCTGGATCTGCGCGCAGGCTTGCTGCATGAAATACCGCGCCAGCAGCAGGATGTCCTGCCCGCGTTCGCGCAGCGGCGGCACTTCAACGTTGAGCACGTTGAGACGATAGAACAGGTCTTCGCGGAACAAGCCTTCGCTGACCATTTTTTCCAGATCGCGGTGGGTCGCGCTGAGGATGCGCACGTTGACCTTCACTTCGCGATCACCGCCCACGCGGCGGAAGCTGCCGTCGTTCAAGAAACGCAGCAGCTTGGCCTGCAAGTACGGCGACATCTCGCCGATCTCATCGAGGAATACCGTGCCTTGGTTGGCCAGTTCCATCAGTCCGGGTTTACCGCCGCGCGCCGCGCCGGTGAAGGCGCCGGGGGCGTAGCCGAACAGCTCGCTTTCGGCGAGGTTCTCCGGTAGGGCTGCGCAGTTGAGGGCCAGGAACGGTGCACTGTGTCGCGCGCTGATGGCGTGGCAGGCGCGGGCGACCAGTTCTTTACCGGTGCCGGTTTCGCCTTGAATCAGCAGCGGCGCGTCGAGGGCTGCGACTCTTTGCGCGCGGGCCTTGAGGGTGCGGATTGCCGGGGATTCGCCGAGCAGCGCATCGAAACCTTCGGCGTGGTCGTGGTGCAGCGCCGAGAGTTGTTCGCCGATGCGGTTTGGTTGATACAAGGTCAGCAGAGCGCCGGCGTCAGTGATCGGCGTGGCGTCGAGCAGCAAGGTCTGGCCGTTGACGGTGATTTCGCGCAGTGGCAAACGGAAGCCGTGTTCGAGCAAGGTGTCGAGCAGGCCGGGATCGTTGAACAGTTCAGAGACGCTTTCACCCGCCGGTTCGCGGCCGTACAACGCGATCAACGCCGGGTTGGCCAGCAGCACCTTGCCGGCACTGTCGAGCGCCAAAACGGGATCGGTCATCGCCGCGAGCAGGGCATCGAGTTGCAGGTGTCGACGCTGGCCGGGGAGGATGTCGACCACGGTCACCGCTTCCACGCCGAGCACGCGAAACAACGCATCTTTCAGCTCTTCGAGCACTTGCGGGCTCAGGGTCGGCGCGTCGATATAGACGTTCGGCGGAATCATTTCCACCGCATCCAGATTGAGGTTGCGCCCACCGAGGATAGCCAGGACTTCCTGGGTGATGCCGACGCGGTCGATGAAGCTGACGTGGATACGCATGGGGCGGTTCAGTGATCTGCAGAGCGGAGGGTGGCAAGTATGCCTTGGGCTTGGAGAGAGGTGAAAGCAAAAGCACCCTCATCGGAAACGCCGCCCGCCCAGCCCTCTCCCGGAGGGAGAGGGAGCCGACCGAGGTGTCTGAGGTTTGACATCGACCTGAAAGAACCAGTCGATTATGGATTCGGTAAAGCAAGGTCAGGTCGGTGTAACTCTAGAGCATCCCCCAATCAGTCCCCTCTCCCTCCGGGAGAGGGTTAGGGTGAGGGGCTTTTGCGGGTTACTCGAAATGCTCAAGATTGACCGGATCCCCGGATTGCATATTCAACTTCTGCCGAATGTCTTCAAACATCAGATCGTAATGCTTGTGCACCGAACCGATCTGGCTGTGAGCCTTGGGAATCCCGTACTTCTCGGCGATCCGGGTCACGTCACGGGCGAAGTTGTAAGCCTCTTCCTTGGGCAGGAAAAACGTTTCCTTCATGTCCTTGCCCTGCATGCTGCCATGCAGGGTGAACTGTATCCCTTTGCCTTTTTTCGGATCGCTGAGCACTTCATAGTCGAGGTGCACGTTGTAACTGACGTCATCCGGCGTCAACGCATGCCGCTCGATGTGCAGGCGACCGGGTTCGAATTGGGCCATGGTTTTCTCCTTTCAAGGCATGGGAGAAGGGCAGACCCTCGGTCTGCCCCCGGAGTTTCTAATTATCGGTAAGTGATGCCCGGCTTCGCCGTGGTCACGCGAGTACCGGCAGTGCCCTGGACAATCGCTTCGATGTCCGCCAGCGAACCGATCACCGCAACCTTGCCAGTATGGCGCGCAAATTCGCAGGCTGCCTGCACCTTCGGCCCCATGGAGCCCGCGGCGAAACCGAGGCGTTCGAGTTCATCCGGGTGCGCTTCGGCGATGGCTTTTTGCGTTGGTTTGCCGTAATCGATGAACGCCGCGTTGACGTCCGTGGCGATTACCAGCAGGTCGGCTTCCAGTTGCTCGGCGAGCAGCGACGAGCACAGGTCCTTGTCGATCACCGCCTCGATACCCTTGAGGTTACGGTTCTCGTCGTACATGGTCGGAATCCCGCCGCCACCGGCGCAAATCACGATGCTGCCCTTGTCCAGCAACCACTTGATCGGGCGGATTTCGAAGATGCGTTTTGGCCGTGGACTGGCGACCACGCGGCGGAATTTGTCGCCGTCCGGGGCAATCGCCCAGCCTTTTTCGGCGGCGAGTTTTTCCGCTTCAGCCTTGTCGTAGACCGGGCCGATGGGTTTGGTCGGGTTCTGGAAGGCCGGATCCTTGGCGTCGACTTCAACCTGAGTGAGCAGGGTGGCGAACGGCACTTCGAAGTCGAGCAGGTTGCCCAGTTCCTGTTCGATGATGTAGCCGATCATGCCTTCGGTTTCGGCACCGAGCACGTCCAGCGGGTAAGGGGTGACGGAGGTGTAGGCCGCCGCTTGTAACGACAGCAGGCCGACTTGCGGGCCATTGCCGTGGGCGATGACCAGTTGGTTGCCGGGATGGATCTTGGCGATTTGCTCGGTGGCGATGCGGATGTTGGCGCGCTGATTGTCAGCGGTCATCGGTTCACCACGGCGGAGCAGGGCGTTACCGCCCAGCGCTACGACGATACGCATGGTGCATGTCCTTTTAATCAGAGAAGAGGCAAACAACTCGATCTTCCTGTCGGAACCGGGATCCCCTGTGGGAGCGAGCCTGCTCGCGAAGGCGTCAGATCAGTCGACATCACTGTTGAATGACCCACCGCTTTCGCTAGCAGGCTAGCTCCCACCTTTGGTACCGGTTCCTTCAGTGGGAGCTATTTCAGTTACAGATCAGCCAGGGTCGAGACCAGAATCGCCTTGATCGTGTGCATGCGGTTTTCCGCTTGCTCGAAGGCGATGCAGGCTGGCGACTCGAACACGTCGTCGGTCACTTCGATGCCGTTTTTCAGATGCGGATACTGCTCGGCAATCTGTTTGCCGACCTTGGTATCACTGTTGTGGAACGCCGGCAGGCAGTGCATGAACTTGGTGCGCGGGTTGCCGCTGGCTTTCATCAGTTCGGCGTTGACCTGATACGGCAGCAGTTGCTGGATACGCTCGGCCCAGGCTTCCACCGGCTCGCCCATCGATACCCAGACGTCGGTGTGGATGAAGTCGACGCCTTTGACCGCCGCTTTCGGGTCTTCAGTCAGGGTGATACGTGCGCCACTTTCTTCGGCATATTTGTGGCAACGCTCAACCAGATCATCCAGTGGCCACAGGGCTTTCGGTGCACAGATGCGCACGTCCATGCCGAGTTTGGCGCCGACCAGCAGCAGTGAGTTGCCCATGTTGTTGCGCGCATCGCCGAGGTAGGCGTAGCTGATTTCATGGATCGGCTTGTCGGCGTGTTCACGCATGGTCAGCACGTCGGCGATCATTTGCGTCGGGTGATATTCGTCGGTCAGACCGTTGAACACCGGCACACCGGCGAACTTGGCCAGCTCTTCGACGATTTCCTGTTTGAAGCCACGGTATTCGATGGCGTCGTACATGCGCCCCAGCACACGGGCGGTGTCTTTCATACTTTCTTTGTGGCCGATCTGCGACGAGTTCGGGTCGATGTAGGTGACGTTGGCGCCTTGGTCATAGGCCGCCACTTCGAAGGCGCAACGGGTACGGGTCGAGGTTTTTTCGAAGATCAGGGCGATGTTGTTGCCCTTCAGGTGTTGTTGCTCGGTGCCGGTGTATTTCGCGCGTTTGAGGTCGCGGGACAGGTCGAGCAGGTAACGCAGCTCACGTGGGGTGTGGTGTTCGAGGCTGAGCAGGTTACGGTTATGGATGTTGAACGCCATGATGATTCTCCTTGGATTCGGTAATCGGCCCGGCCGCTACGGGGTGTGTGCGGCCGGGGAGATGGTCGTTTAGTAATCGATCGGGTCGCGGATGATCGGGCAGGTCATGCAGTGGCCGCCGCCACGGCCTCGGCCCAGTTCACCGGCGCTGATGGTGATGACTTCCACGCCGGCCTTGCGCAGCAGGGTGTTGGTGTAGGTGTTGCGGTCGTAGCCGATGACCACGCCCGGTTCCACGGCCACCACGTTGTTGCCGTCGTCCCATTGCTCGCGTTCGGCGGCGAAGCTGTTGCCGCCGGTTTCCACCACGCGCAGCTTCGGCAGGTTGAGGGCTTTGGCCACGGTGTCGAGGAAGGTGCCTTCTTCGCGGCGGATGTCGATGCCGCCCTGTTTGCTTTCGTCAGGGCGCAGGGTGAAGGCGACGATCTGGTTCACCACTTCCGGGAAAATTGTCACCAGGTCGCGGTCGCAGAAGCTGAACACAGTGTCCAGGTGCATCGCCGCGCGGGACTTCGGCAGGCCGGCGACGATGACTTTTTCCACGGCTTTGTTCTTGAACAGGTTCAGCGCCAGTTGGCCGATGGCCTGGCGGGATGAGCGTTCGCCCATACCGATCAACACCACGCCGTTACCGATCGGCATCACGTCGCCGCCCTCAAGGGTAGAGCTGCCGTGATCCTTGTCCGGGTCGCCGTACCAGATCTCGAAATCCGCGTTGGTGAACTGCGGATGGAATTTGTAGATGGCGGTGGTCAGCAGGGTTTCCTGACGACGCGCTGGCCAGTACATCGGGTTCAGCGTCACGCCACCGTAGATCCAGCAGGTGGTGTCGCGGGTGAACTGGGTATTCGGCAGCGGCGGCAGAATGAAGCTAGAGTGGCCGAGGAAGTCGCGGAACATCTGGATGGTTTTGCCACCGAAGCTGTCCGGCAGATCATCTGCGGAGACGCCGCCAATCAGGAATTCGGCGATGTGCCGAGGCTCCAGGCTTTTCAGCCAGGATTTGACTTCGTTGATCAGGCCCAGGCCCACCGAATCGGCAGTGACCTTGCGCTCGAGAATCCAGTCCAGCGCCTCCGGGATGGCAACGATGTCGGTCAGCAGGTTGTGCATTTCCAGCACGTCGATGCCGCGCTCGCGCATCTTGGTGACGAAGTCGAAGTGGTCGCGCTTGGCCTGGGCCACCCAGAGCACGTCGTCGAACAGCAGTTCATCGCAGTTGTTCGGGGTCAGCCGCTGATGGGCCAGACCTGGGGAGCACACCATGACTTTGCGCAGTTTGCCGGCTTCGGAATGGACGCCGTACTTAACTTTTTCCGTGGTCATTTCAGATCCTCCAGATAACAAAATAATCAGGGGTTACAGAGTCAGGAAGCCGTCGTAGAGACCGTAGGCAGCCACCAGGGCACCCACGACCACTGCGGCGAAAATCAGCTTCTCGACGTTAGTGAAAACCGCTTGTTTGAGTTCCAGCTTGGCTTTGGCGAACAGGATCGCGCCAGGTGCGTAGAGCAGGGCTGAGAGCAGCAGATACTTGACCCCGCCGGCATACAGCAGCCACACCGCATAGATCAGGGCGATGCCGCCGATAATCAGATCCTTGCGCCGCTCAGCCGCGAAGCCTTCGTAGCTTTCGCCGCGCACCGCCAGCAGCAGGGCATAGGCCGCCGACCACAGGTACGGCACCAGAATCATCGAAGTGGCGAGGTAGATCAGCGACAGGTAAGTACTGGCCGAGAACAGCGTGATGATCAGGAAAATCTGCACCATCGCGTTGGTCAGCCACAGCGCGTTGACCGGTACGTGGTTGGCGTTTTCCTTGCGCAGGAACTCCGGCATGGTGTGGTCTTTGGCAGCGGCGAACATGATCTCCGCACACAGCAGCACCCACGACAGCAGCGCCCCCAGCAGCGAGATGATCAGACCGACGCTGATCAGCACCGCGCCCCAGTGACCGACCACATGCTCGAGCACGGCGGCCATCGACGGGTTCTGCAGTTTCGCCAGTTCCGGTTGGGTCATGATGCCCAGCGACAGCACGTTCACCAGCACCAGAAACAGCAGCACGGTGATGAAGCCGATCACGGTGGCCTTACCGACGTCCGAGCGTTTTTCCGCGCGGGCGGAGAAGATGCTCGCGCCCTCGATGCCGATGAACACCCACACGGTGACCAGCATCATGTTGCGCACCTGGTTCATCACACTGCCCAGATCCGGATTTTTGATGCCCCAGATGTCGGCGGTGAAGATGTCCAGTTTGAAGGCGAACACCGCGATCAACACGAACAGCAGCAGCGGTACGACCTTGGCGACCGTGGTCACCAGGTTGATGAACGCCGCTTCCTTGATCCCGCGCAGCACCAGAAAGTGCACGGCCCACAGCAGCACCGAGGCGCCAATAACCGCAGCAACGGTGTTGCCCTCACCGAAAACCGGAAAGAAATAGCCGAGAGTGCTGAACAGCAGAACGAAGTAACCGACGTTACCCAGCCAGGCGCTGATCCAGTAACCCCAAGCGGACGAGAAACCCATGTAATCGCCAAATCCGGCCTTGGCGTAGGCGTAGACGCCGCCGTCCAGGTCAGGCTTGCGATTGGCGAGGGTTTGAAAGACAAAAGCGAGGGTGAGCATGCCGACAGCGGTGATGGCCCAACCGATCAGTACTGCACCGACATCGGCGCTGGCGGCCATGTTTTGAGGCAAGGAGAATATCCCGCCACCGATCATTGAACCGACTACCAATGCAACCAGTGCACCTAGTCGTAGTTTTCCGGGAGCTTCAGACATTTGCATGACTCCATTGCAGGAGAGAAGAGATCACAGCGTAGTTCTGTTGTCTGTTCAAACAGCTGACGTAGATCAGTGCATGGTCACATTCCATTGTTAATGAATGACTTAGGCTTCGGCTGAAGGCATAAAGCTCCTGCCCGCAAGGCCCGTCCTAGAGGCGTTGTGGCTACATCTTTGGGAATGGCTATTATTACTTTCGAATTATCACGCTAGTTCTTTTTCAGCTTTTGGCAAATTTTCCGTGTCTGTTTTCAGTACAGAATTGAATTATCGGGATCAGCGCACAAAACCGACTTAGCGTGCTAGGGCGTTAGCGTCATCGGCTATATATAAATGGGCGTTAATTGGCGTTACTTGATAAACGTCATCTACCTTTATCCGTTTAGTTAATCGTCTTTAAAACCAAATTCTCACCACACATTCAAAGGGAAACTGAAATGTCGCAACCGACGCAAAAGCTGCGATTAGGCGCGTTGATCGCCCTGGTGGTGGGTTCGATGATTGGCGGGGGGATTTTCTCGCTGCCGCAGAACATGGCGGCGCGCGCCGATGCCGGGGCGATTCTGATCGGTTGGGGGATCACGGCCATCGGCATGTTGACTCTGGCGTTCGTCTTTCAGACCCTGGCCAATCGCAAGCCGGAACTGGACTCGGGCGTCTATGCCTACGCCAAGGCCGGGTTTGGCGACTACATGGGTTTCTCGTCCGCCTGGGGTTACTGGATCAGTGCGTGGCTGGGCAACGTCGGTTATTTCGTTCTGCTGTTCAGCACCCTTGGCTATTTCTTTCCGGTGTTTGGCCAAGGCAATACGCCGATCGCTATTGGCTGCGCGTCGGTGCTGCTGTGGGCCGTGCATTTTTTGGTGATGCGCGGGATCAAGGAGGCGGCGTTGATCAATCAGCTGACCACGGTGGCCAAGGTTGTACCGCTGATCATGTTCATCGTTATTGCCGCAGTCGCGTTCAAGGCTGACATTTTTACCCGCGACATCTGGGGCACCAGCAACCCGAATTTCGGCGGGGTAATGGATCAGGTGCGCAATATGATGCTGGTCACCGTGTTTGTGTTCATCGGTATCGAAGGTGCCAGTGTGTACTCGGCGCGGGCGGAGAAACGCAGCGACGTCGGCCGCGCCACGGTGATCGGTTTTATCGGCGTGCTGGCGCTGCTGGTGCTGGTCAACGTGCTGTCGCTGGGGATCATGAGCCAGCCGGAATTGGCCAATCTGCAGAACCCGTCGCTGGCGGCGGTGCTCGAGCACATCGTCGGGCCGTGGGGTGCGTTGCTGATCAGCATTGGCCTGGCGATTTCACTGCTCGGCGCGTTGTTGTCGTGGGCGCTGCTGTGTGCGGAGATTCTCTTCGCCACGGCGAAGGACAAGACCATGCCGGCGTTTCTGAAAAAGGAAAACAAGAATCACGTCCCGGTCAATGCGTTGTGGCTGACCAACGTGATGATCCAGATCTTCCTGTTGATCACGCTGTTTTCGGCGGGCACTTACACCAGTCTGATTTATCTGGCGTCGTCGATGATTCTGGTGCCGTACTTGTGGTCGGCGGCGTACGCGGTTCTGCTCAGCGGGCGTGGCGAAACCTACGAACATGCCTCGGCCGAGCGCACCAAGGATCTGCTGATCGGTGGCATTGCCCTCGGTTACGCGGTGTGGTTGTTGTATGCCGGTGGGGTGAAGTATTTACTGCTGTCGGCGCTGTTGTATGCGCCAGGGGTGATTTTGTTTGCCAAGGCTAAGCGTGAGGCGGGCGAGCCGTTGTTCACTCATGTCGAGAAAGGCATTTTCACCTGCGTGATCATCGGCGCGGGGCTGGCGGCGTATGGGTTGTACAGCGGTGTGTTGTCGTTGTGAGGTTGGCGCTTGCGAATGCGCTGCCGTATGACTGGGACGCGATGCTGGGGTTTCTGGCGGCACGGGCGGTGGTCGGGATGGAGACCGTGGCCGATGGTGTGTATTCACGCAGCATTGGCTTGAACGGGGTTCACGGCACGGTTTCGGTCTGGCTTGGGACGGCGGATGCGCTGGCGGTCGAGCTGGATTTTCCTGATCCGGCAGCGGTGCCCGAGATCGCTATCAGGGTGCGGCGGATGTTTGATCTGGATGCGGATCTGGCGCTGATGCAAGGGCATCTGGCCCATGATCCGTTGCTGGCGCGGTTGATCGCCGCGTGCCCGGGGTTGCGGATTCCCGGGGCGTGGGATGGCTTGGAATTGGCGTTTCGCGCGGTGCTCGGGCAGCAGATTACCGTGGTCGCGGCAATTCGCCTGGCGGGCAAACTGGTTGCGCAATATGGCGCGCCGCTGGATTCGGGCGTGCCGGGGCTGACTCACGTGTTTCCCGAGGCGAGCGTGTTGGCGGCGGCAGATCTGGCAACGCTGGGCATGCCGAAAAGTCGCGGGCGGACGCTGTCGGGTGTGGCGCAGGCGTTGCTCGATGAGCCTTCATTGTTTGAACCGAATCGCGAGGGTGGCGTGGCGCGGTTGATGGCGTTGCACGGGATTGGCGAGTGGACGGCGCAGTACATTGCGTTGCGGCAGTTGCGCGATCTGGATGGGTTTCCGACCGGCGATGTCGGGTTGTTGCGGGCACTGGAAGTGCTGGAAGGAGAGCGGCCGCCAGCGCGGAATTTGTCTTTGCGGGCAGAGCCGTGGCGGCCGTATCGGGGGTATGCGGCGCAGCTTTTGTGGACATCTTTGAGCCGGGCAGATTGATACATCATCGCTCGGCTTGAAATTGCAGCCCTCACCCCAGCCCTCTCCCGGAGGGAGAGGGGGCCGACCGAGGTGTGTTGCGCTATACATCGACCTGCAAGACCGAGTCGATTATGGATTCAGCGGCAATCGTTCAAGTCGGTGAATCTCTCGAATATCCCCCAATCGGTCCCCTCTCCCTCTGGGAGAGGGTTAGGGTGAGGGGCTTTTAATTCCACCGTGGATGATGAGAACCCAGTTCTGTAGCCGGCAACGCCCACTGAATCGGCGTGCCGCTGATCCTCACCGGTACCTGCAAGCGATGCGCCGGGCCCCACGGGGTCTGTTCCAGAAATGAGCCCTGATCCCGCTCATCTTCCGCCCGCAATACCTCACTCGTACCCGGCCCAGATTCAATCAACAATTTCGCCGTCCGCGCCAGCGACAACCGCGCCGAGCCAGCGCGACCCGTGTTCAAACGCTCGGTCAACAGGCGGAGCGCACTCGCCGCCAGCAAATACCCGGTCGCATGATCCAGCGCCTGCACCGGCAACGGCGTCGGTTTGTCTGCCTGCTGCCAGCGCTGCCCGGCCTCGGCGATGCCGCTGCTCATCTGCACCAGACTGTCGAAACCTCGGCGGTTCTGCCACGGGCCGCTCCAGCCGTAAGCGTTGAGGCCAACATCGATCAGGCCCGGCGCGATTTGGCGACGGCGCTCAAAGCCGAAACCAAGATTCTCCAGCGCATCGGCGCGGTAACCGTGCAGCAGAATGTCAGCGTCTTTCAACAATCCTTCGAACACCGCACGATCAACCGGATCATGCAAGTTCAACCGCGCGCAGCGTTTGCCGAGGGTCATTTCCGGAACAACACCGGGCTCATTCCAGGTCGGGGAATCGATGCGCAACACGTTGGCGCCAAGGCCTGCGAGAAAACGGCTGGCGGTGGGGCCGGCGAGCACGCGTGTCAGATCCAGCACCTTGATCCCCGCCAACGGTTGCGCCACCGAGCCTTGCCACGCTGGGTTGTTCTCATCCGACGAATCCAGGAAATGCACCAACGGTTCGGCATTCACCGCCAGCCCCTGCGGATGCGTCTGCCACTGCACCCAACTGCGCATTTCGGCGGCACAACCCTGGGCCTCGACCACCGCTTGCTCCAGATCCGTACTCGCCCATTGCGCGACTTTGGCAGCCATCGCTCCACGGTCGGCGCAGGCACCGAGCACACGTTCAGCGGCGGCGCGGTGATGCGGGGCATTGGTGTGCAGACGGATCCAGCCGTCGCGAGTCTGATAATCGCCAGCGACGGGATCCCACAGTGGCGGGACTTGCCAGCCGATGGGACGGATTGATGTGGCGAACCAGAACGAGGCCAATCGACGATCGACTTCAACGGCAGGTCGCTGACCGGTCTGCTGCCGGAGCAATTCGCTGACGGCCTGACCGGCCGCGGCGATGCTCGCGCAGGCCAGGTCGGTGACGGCGAATGCCGAAGGCAGGGCGCCCTGTGCGGTGAAGGGAATCGGCGTGTGCGGCAAGCCGAGTGCGGCTTGAATGGACGTGAGCAGATCAGTCATCGAAGGCCTCCGGAGCGAGAGGGCGATGATAGTGCAAAACAATCTCGAGTCAGATGAAAACGCCAGCGGGTGAACACTCACCACTGTGGGAGCGAGCTTGCTCGCGAAGAGGTCATCACATTCAACATCATCATTGAATGGCAGACCGCATTCGCGAGCAAGCTCGCTCCCACAGGGTTCAGCGGTGTGGCTTAGACGCGGAACTGATCCATCAATTTCATCTGCTGACTGGCCAGGGCATTGAGCTGACTGCTGATCGCCGCCGACTCAGTGGCTTGTCCGGTCAGCGTCTCGGTGACGGTGCGAATCGCCGAGACATTGCGATTGACCTCTTCGGCCACCGCACTTTGCTGCTCGGCCGCACTGGCAATCTGCAGGTTCATGTCACTGATCACCGTCACCGCGTCGCTGATCTTGCCCAGTGCATCGACCGCCTGACGAATCTGCCCGGCGTTGTTGTGCGCCTGGGTCTGGCTCGAATGCATGGTCGCGACCACGCCACGCGTTCCCGTCTGAATGCGCTCGATCACGATGCGAATTTCTTCCACCGAATCCTGCGTACGTTTGGCCAAGTTGCGCACCTCGTCGGCAACCACCGCGAAACCACGACCGCTCTCACCGGCACGGGCCGCTTCGATCGCTGCGTTGAGGGCGAGCAGGTTGGTCTGTTCGGCGATGCTGCGGATCACTTCCAGCACCGAGCCGATCTGCTCGCTGTTGACTGCTAACGCTTCAACTTCGGTCACCGCTTTGCTGACTTCGTCGGCGAGTTGATTGATGTCGCGGGTGCTGCGCTCGATGATCGACATGCCATCCCTGGCCGACTGGTCGGCACCTTTCGCGGCATTGGCCGCGTTGGAGGCGCTGTTGGCGACGTCGTGGGCGGTGGCGCTCATTTCGTTGGAGGCGGTGGCGACCTGGTCGATCTCGCGGAATTGCACCTGCATGCCTTCGCTGGTCTGGCGGGCGATTTCTGAAGACTGGTCGGCGGTGCCGCGTGCTTCGGTGATGCTCTGTTTGATCTGTGCGATGGTCGGTTGCAGCTTGTCGAGGAAGCGGTTGAACCAGTTCACCAGTTCGCCCAGCTCATCCTGTTTGCTGTAGTTCAGGCGTTGGGTCAGATCGCCCTCGCCGCTGGCGATGTTCTTCAGCATCTCGGCAACGCTATTGATCGGCCGGGTGACGCCGGACGCGGTCAGCCAGATCAGCAGCAGACCGACCAGACCGGCGACCACGGCAACCAGCAGCGCAGTGATCACACCGGTTTCCTGAGCATCATCGAGCACTGCTTGCAGCTTGACCGAGTCAGCCAGCAGCACTTGTTTCGGCAGGTCGATGACCACGCCCCAGGCGCGTGAATTGCCAATCGGATCGACTGGGTAAACGGCGCGAATCAAATCACCTTGTTCAAGAATCTTCGGTGTGCCGCTGCTGACCAGTTGCAGCAGGTCCTTGCCGTCGGCGCCGAGGTTGTCACTGATCTTTTTGCCGACCTTGCTTGCGTCCGAACTGTCGGCAGCGAGCACACCGCTACCGGAGACAATCAACATGTGCCCGGCGTTGTTGAACAGGCTGCGCTGGGAATCCACGGCCGCCGCTTGCAGGGCGTCGAGGGCGATGTCGACACCGACCACGCCGATGGCTTTGCCGTCGATGATCAACGGCACAGAAATGGTCGTCATGAGCATTTCCTTGCCCCCGACAGTGTCGGCATACGGGTCGAGCAGGCAGGTGCGTTTGTTGTCGCGAGGGCAGGTGTACCAGCTGTTATAGGGCGTGCCGCTGACGCTGAGGGTGGTTTTGGTCAGGTCTTCTTCGACCATGATGGTGTTCAGCGAGGCGCCGGCGGCGCGGCTCCAGTAGGTGGCGAAGCGCCCGGCTTCGTTGGATTGGCGGGCGGCGTCGTTGACGAACTCGCTGTCCTTGCCGTCGAGGCCGTTGGGTTCAAAGGCGAGCCAGATGCCGAGCACTTTGTCGTTGCGCTCAAAAGCGGTTTTCAGGCTCAGGTTCAACTCTTCACGCAAGGCGCCGGCGTCCAGCGAACGCTTGGCGGCCATGACACGCATGTCCTTGATCTGATCCGCTACGGCAGTGATCACCGTCAGGCTTTCGCCGAAGGTTTTCTGCACCCGCACCGCTTGTTCGGCGGCTTTGGCTTGCAACAGATTCTGCACACTGGCGGTGAGCAACTGGTTACTGGAGTTGCTGACCAGTTCGTCGTTCTGATTGGTCTGGTAAATGTTCATGCCGACGATCAGCGCGACCACACCGAGCAGGCACAGGCCGGAGAGCAGGACGATTTTCAGGCGAATGGACAGAGAGTCGAACATGGGGCGATCTCGCGAATGAATAAACGGGTGGCATTCGGGCAGGAGCTACCCGGTTCGCCAAATCCATTCAGCGCCATTCAATGCTCATCGGCGCGGGAGCAGAGGGCATGAGTCGCGTGCCGACGAACGGTCAGCGCTAAACGTTTGCGCAGGGGAAAGTGCTGAAAAGGGGATTAATTACAGGGATGTTTCAGTGTGAAGACGGGTCAGTGCAGACCCGAATGGATTCCGGGCGCGACCAGATCCACAGATTGCCCAGGCTCATTCCGGCAATCGCCAGATAAACCGGCCAGCCGTGATCGAGCATCACCAGCATCAACGTGGCGCACAGCAACATGCTTACCGTGGCGCTGACCTTGGCCTTGCGCGCGATGATCTTGCCGTTGCGCCAGTTGCTGAGGATCGGCCCGAACAGCCGGTGGTTTTCCAGCCAGGCACTCAGGCGCGGCGAGCTGCGGGTTGCGGCCCAGGCGGCGAGAAGGATGAACTCGGTGGTCGGCAGGCCGGGCACGACGATGGCGATCAGGCCGATGCCAAGACTGACGTAGGCCAAGAGGCCGAACAGCACGCGGGCGAGTTTCGAGGAGGCGGGTTGCGGCATGGGCTCGGGATTGCTGTGAGGCGAGATGGGGATTCTACAGACTTGCGCTGTTCCCATGTGGGAGCGAGCTTGCTCGCGAAAGCGGTAGGTCAGTCACATCAGTGTTGAATGTGCCGCCGTCTTCGCGAGCAAGCTCGCTCCCACAGGGTTTTGTGGTGTTTTGGGGATCAGGCCATTTCGGCTTCTGTGGCGTAAGCCTGTTCCAGCAACACGGTGAAGCGGTTGAACGCGTCGATCGCGCCTTGTTCGACTTCGGCTTCTTCTTCGGCAGTGAACTGCAGCGAGTCGAGGGTACGCACAAAGCTTTTCCAGCCTTCCGCACGGCCACCTTCAGGCTCGCCGAGGTGACGGGCGCCAAAGGTTTCGCTCAGCTCCAGCGCCACGGCGCGTTTGATTAGGAACGCCGCACCGAGCTTCGAACCTTCGGAGACAAAGAGCCAGCCCAGTGCGCGAGCCTTGCTCGGGTTTTTCACCGCGCCCGCCACCGGTGTCGGCACTTCAGTGTCGAGATCGGCGAGGTCAGCCTTGGCCGCTTCGGCGCGGCAACGGGCCGGCAGATCCGGGACGATGGCGGTCAGTTCGGCGTCGTTGTAGAGGTCGACCAGTTCCGATTGAAAGAGGTACTGCGCGACGACAAAACGGGCGAAGTTGGTGCGGGTCTCGAACGGCGCGTGTGCCTTCACCAATGCATCGAGTTTGCTGTGCGGTTCATTGGTGATCTGATTCAAGCGTTGCGAACGCAGGGCTTTTTCCGAAGTGGTCATGACATGTCCTTGATAAAAGAGGCGCTTGATAACGAGACGAACAAGGCGACGTGCAAGCGTAAAAAAACCTCACGGCGTGGTGCCTGAACACGCGCCGTGAGGTTCGCCGGATCAGATGTCCCAGATCAGATTGATCGCGAAGTTGCGGCCCGGTTGGGTCAGTCGATCGAGGTTGGCCGGCTGTGTCACCGAAGCTTCGCCGACGCTGTCGTAACCGCGCACGTCATCCCACAGCCAGTATTTCTTGTCGGTCAGGTTGTAGATGCCGCCGCTGACGGTGACGTCGTCGGTGACTTTGTAATATCCGGCCAGATCAAGAATGCCGAAGCCCGGGGTTTTGAACTGGCTGCTGACGCCATCCGGCGACTTGAAGTTGCTGTCGTCGACGCGATCCTTTTTCTTCACCACGGTCCAGCTCAGCAGGCCGCCGTAGTTGTCCTGGTCGTAACCCAGACCGAACACGCCGGTCAGCGGGTTGACGCTGTTGATCGGCTCGCCGTTGTCGTTGTTGCGACCGTAGGCGTAGGCAATCGAGCCTTGGGTGTAGAGGCCTTGCGGCGCGCCAAACGCATCCAGGTTCAGGCGACCTTTGACTTCCGCACCCTTGATGGTGGCGTGCTTGATGTTGGCCGACTGGAAGGTCAGCTCGTTGCGTCCCGGGGTCACAGCGTCTTCGTTGATGAAGTCGCGATACTTGTTATAGAACACCGCCACGTCGAACGAGCCGTGTTCGAAGTTGCCGCGCAGACCGGTTTCGTAGCTTTTGCTTTTTTCCGGTTCGAGGTCCGGGTTCGGCGCCACGCTGTAGCCGGTGGTAGTGTTTTCGAAGCGGCCGTACAGGGCTTTCGCGGTCGGGGTGCGGAAGCCTTCAGCGTACTGACCGTACCAGGTGTAGTTCTCGGTCAGGGCGTAGGTCAGGCCGAATTTCGGCGAGACTTTGTGCCAGGTTTTGTTCTCGTCGCTGACTGTGCCTTGGCCATCCGCTGCCACGGTGTTAAGGAACTCCTGGGTGATGTGCGGCTTGAGCTGGGTGTAGTCGTAGCGCAGGCCCGGCAGGAAGGTCCAGTTGTTCCAGCTGATCTGATCCTGAGCGAACACGCTGTAGGTGTTGATGGTCGGGTCCGGGAAGTCGGTGGCTTTGGCCAACACGTCAGCGGTGCTGGTCGCACCGATGGCGCTGCAGCCGCGACCGACGGCCAGGCAAGTGCCGTCGCCGCTGCGCGAACCGGTGACTTTCTGTTGCTTGATGGTGGTGCCGTAAGTCAGTACGTGATCGGTGTTTCCAATGGCGAACGCCTTGTCCAGTTGCGCATCGAAGACCCATTGTTTCTCTTCGTAAATGGTGTCGCGAGTACGCAGCACCTTACGAGTGATCGGGTAGTAGAACTCGGTGGTGCTCTGGTCGGTCTTGGCGATCTGGTGGTTGAGGCTCCACTTCACGTTGTCGACCAGCAGGCTGTCGAGGGCGAACGAGTGCTCGATGCCGAAACGCTCACGGGTGATGGTGTCGTTGCCGGTGCGCCACTGGTACATGCCGCCGGGCAGCACGCTGTCGGGGATGGTCGGGGCGCCGTTGAAGTACGGCCCGCCGTAAGCACTCTTCTGATCGGTGTCGCGATCATCCTTGTACTTTTCGTAGGTCAGGCCCAGACGCGAATCGTCGTTGTAGTTCCAGCCGATCTTGGCCAGCACGTTGTAGGCGTTGACGTCTTCCGGGTTGGCGGCGGTGCGTTCCAGACCGGTGCCGTTGTTGCTGCCGTAGGAATCGGTCTCGTGACCGTCGCGCTGGCTGTAGTGCAGCAAGCCGTCGAACTGGTCGGCACGGCCGGCGACGGTGGCGGACTTCAGCCAGCTGTCATCGGCGGAGCTGTAACCGGTTTTCAGGCGCGCACCGACGTCTTTGCCCGGCTTGATGATGTCGTCGGCATCAAGGGTGTAGTAGCTGACGGCGCCGCCGATGGCGTTGCTGCCGTACAGCACCGAGGCCGGGCCACGGAGAATTTCCACGCGTTTGACGATTTCCGGGTCAACGTAATTGCGCTGGGTCTTGGCGTACGGACCGTTGAAAAAACCATCCGGGACTTCGACGCCATCCACCTGAGTCAGGATGCGGTCGCCGTCGATGCCGCGAATGTTATAGCCGCTGATGCCGCCGCGGGTGCCGGCGCCGCCGACGGAAACACCCGGTTCGTAGCGGACCAGATCCTTGATGGTGTTGACGTTGTTGCGGTCCAGATCCTGACGGGTCTGCACGGTGACAGTGGCCGGCACGCTGTTGACCGACTGCTCCTGCCGGGTGGCGCTGATGGTCACCTGATCGAGATTGAGCGTGCCGCTGGCGTTGCGCTTTTCCAGCACGACATTGTTGTTGCTGATTTTGCGGAAGCTCAGGTTGGTCCCCACCAACAGACGCTCGAGGGCTTTTTCCGGTGGCAGCGAGCCACGCACGCCCGGTGACGACACGCCTTGACCCAATTCTGCCGGCAAGCCAACCTGCCAACCGGTCACGGCGGTGAAGGCATTGAGCGCCGACACCAGCGGCTGCTGGCCGATGGCGAACGAGTAATCGCCCATGTTGCGCGACGGTTGTTCGGTCGCAGCCATCAGCGGCGCAGCACCGGCCATCAGGATGGCAGCGGTCAGCAGCGACAGCACGCGGGAAGGGGAGGAGGTCTGGCGGGTAAGGCGTGAGGACATCGATAGCGCTCCGTGTCGCACGAATCTTTATAGGGGCTGATTGGCTTCGCGTGTTGCGAATCAATTGCATTGGCTATAACGAGACGTACTGACGTTGGCTATCGAGTAAAAATAATTCTCATTTAGTTCAGGATGACCAAGGCGGGGAATTCTTTCAGTTGCGCCGAGGTGATGTGCGCGAGGGAACGGACCACGTCGAGCGGCTGGTCGAGTCGGTAATTGCCGGTTACGGCGACGTCGGCCAACTGCTCGTTGGTGTTGATGATCCAGCCCGGATAGTAGCGGCGCAATTCGGCCAGCACCTGATTCAGCGGGCAGTTCTCGAACACCAGTCGGCCCTGGACCCAGGCCAGGTCCGTGTTGGCATCGAGTTTGGCCGGGCGGTCGAAACCGTTGGGGCCGATGCGGATGCTCTCACCGGCAGTCAGACGCACGCGGGCGTCGTTGTGCGTGGCGCGCAAATCGACGTCGCCGCGCTGCACATTGACCTGCGCGACGCCATCGAGATAACGCACGGCGAACGCGGTATCGCGCACGCTGGCGGTGACCGGGCCGGCATCGATTTCCAGCGGTTGACTGCGGCCGCTGGCGATCTCGAAAAACGCTTCGCCCTGAAACAACCGGGCAACACGCTGTTGATCGTTGATGGTGCTGGAGAATGCCGAATTGGTATTGAGCAGGACTTTCGAGCCGTCCTCCAGTTGCAGACGCTGGCGCTCGCCAACCACCGTGAGGTGATCGGCCTGAAGGCGCATCGGCAAGTTGCTGAAACTGAACAAACCGAGGATCAGCACGGCGGCAGTGGCCAGTGGTTTCCAGTGCGGACGCAGACGCTTGAGAAAAGTGACCTTCGCAGGTTTGGCCGCCAGGCTTTGCGCGCATTGGGCGACTTGCGGGCCATCCCAGATCGCCTGGGCCTTGGCGAACGCTTCGGCATTCAACGGATCGGCCGCCAGCCAGGCATGAAATTGCCGGGTCTGCTCCTCGTCCGGGCTGCCGAGCACGATGAGCCAGTCCAAAGCCTGGTCCATTGCGTTGGCAGCGTCCTGCACCGAATCCGGCGAAGGCGAGCGGTGGGTGTCCGTCACGGTGTTTCCTCGGCAGTGTCTGCGCACGGCTGTTTTTTTAAGTGAAGCGTGAAAGTCGGGCAAGGGTAACAAAGCCCGATGATCCGTGCAGGCGATCCTGGCACTTACAGAAAAGGCCTACGACCTCAGTCGCCATTCAGACGCTCGGCGACGCCGATACAAATGCTCATGATCAGCTTCAGTTCTTTTTGCACGGTGCTGAGGGAAACATTCAGCTCATCGGCGATTTCCTGATAACTGTTTCCGTGCAAACGGCTGAGGATGAAAATCTGTTGCTGGCGGGGGCTGAGTTGACTGAGGCTCACGTTCAGGCGCTCCAGCATCTGTTCGGCGTGGGCGGCGTCTTCGGCGCTGCTGGCAGGGGCGGCGACGCTGTGCACGACATCCTGCGGCACATCATCGACCATGGTTCGCGAATGGATCTTGCGCGCACGCAAGTGATCCAGCGCCAGATTGCGTGCGGTCTGGAAGACAAAAGGTTCGAGGTGATCGATGGCCCGCTCGCTCAACGCCCGCGTCACGCGCAGGTAGGTCTCCTGCAACAGGTCTTCAGCGGTGCTGTGATTGTTGACCATCCGTTCCAGCGTACGCAGCAAGGATGTGCGCTGGGTGAGGAAAACGTGGTTGAAGCGCGATTGACTCACGGGAGGACCTGATCGATTTCAAGCGAATGATAATGCTTATCATCTAGTCGAATGGTCAAGTGTTGATTTCAAATTGAAATCGAAACCCTGTGGGAGCGAGCTTGCTCGCGAAGGCGTAGTGTCAGCCAATTCAACTAGCGACTGACCCACCGCTTTCGCGAGCAAGCTCGCTCCCACAGGGATAGGGGGATTACTCGGCGTTACACAGCGCCAGGCAGTTATCCAGCATACGGTTGGAGAAGCCCCACTCATTGTCATACCAGGCCAGCACTTTCAGCAGTTTGCCGCTGGCTTTGGTGTGGTTGGCGTCGAAGATCGACGACAACGGGTTGTGGTTAAAGTCACTGGACACCAGCGGCAGGGTGTTGAAGCCGAGAATCTTCGAATGTTGGCTCGCAGCTTTCATCAGCGCGTTGACTTCCTCGGCGCTGGCTTCTTTTTTCAGCTGCACGGTCAGGTCCACCAGCGACACATTGATCACCGGCACCCGCACGGCCATGCCGGTCAATTTGCCCGCCAGTTCCGGCAGCACCAGGCCCACCGCTTCAGCCGCGCCGGTCTTGCTCGGGATCATGTTCTGTGTGGCCGAGCGCGCGCGGTACGGGTCGGTGTGATAGACGTCAGTGAGGTTCTGATCGTTGGTGTAGGCGTGAATGGTGGTCATCAAACCGCTTTCGATCCCCAGCTCGCGGTGCAGCACTTGCGCCACTGGCGCCAGGCAGTTGGTGGTGCACGAAGCGTTGGAGATGATCTGGTGCGACTGGCGCAGAATGTCGTGGTTCACACCATATACAACCGTGGCGTCGGCACCTTTGGCCGGCGCCGAGATGATCACTTTGCGTGCGCCGGCAGTAATATGCGCGGCCGCTTTGGCGCGATCGGTAAAGAGACCGGTGCATTCGAACACCACATCAATCTTTTCCGCCGCCCATGGCAATTCGGCCGGGTTGCGAATCGCGCTGACCGCAATGCGGTCGCCGTTGACGGTCAGACTTTCGTTGTCATGCTCGACCTGAGCGTCGAACGTGCCGTGAACGGTGTCGTATTTGAGCAGATGAGCATTGATCGAGCTGTCGCCCAGATCATTGATGGCGACGATCTGCAGATCCTGTCGATAGCCTTGGGTATACAGTGCGCGCAGGACATTACGGCCGATGCGGCCAAAACCATTGATTGCGATTCGAAGAGTCATGGAACAGCGCCGCCGTCGTTTTGTTGTTGGAATTACAAGATTATTCGCATAAAAATAGAAAACAAGCCTTTTTAGTGGCAATATTTTGTTTTATCTACAACGAGTGACCTGAATCAACTGGTCCGAATGGTCAAAAAAGCCGTCTGTCATTCCAACAACAACGGCGTTTGATCAGCATAGACAATCAGGTCGCCACATCCGTTAGCCTGGAGTTCTACACATGCATCCCCGCGTCCTTGAGGTCACCGAACGGCTTATCGCCCGCAGCCGCGCCACGCGTCAGGCTTACCTTGCACTGATTCGCGGCGCCGCCACCGACGGGCCGATGCGCGGCAAGCTGCAATGCGCCAACTTCGCCCACGGCGTGGCCGGTTGCGGCAGCGAAGACAAGCACAGCCTGCGGATGATGAACTCGGCGAACATCGCCATTGTTTCTTCGTATAACGACATGCTCTCGGCGCACCAGCCGTACGAAGTGTTCCCGGAACAAATCAAGAATGCCCTGCGCGAAATCGGCTCGGTCGGCCAGTTCGCTGGCGGTACGCCGGCGATGTGCGACGGTGTGACCCAAGGCGAGCCGGGCATGGAACTGAGCCTGCCGAGTCGCGAAGTGATCGCCATGTCGACCGCCGTGGCGCTGTCGCACAACATGTTCGACGGCGCACTGATGCTCGGCATCTGCGACAAGATCGTGCCGGGCCTGATGATGGGGTCGCTGCGTTTCGGTCACCTGCCGACGATTTTCGTCCCGGGCGGGCCGATGGTCTCGGGGATTTCCAACAAGGAAAAAGCCGACGTCCGTCAGAAGTACGCCGAAGGCAAAGCCACCCGCGAAGAGCTGCTGGAATCGGAGATGAAGTCCTACCACAGCCCGGGTACCTGCACCTTCTACGGCACCGCCAACACCAACCAGTTGCTGATGGAAGTCATGGGCCTGCACTTGCCGGGCGCCTCGTTCGTCAACCCGAACACGCCGCTGCGTGATGCGCTGACCCGTGAAGCCGCGCACCAAGTCACGCGTCTGACCAAACAAAATGGCAACTTCATGCCGATCGGTGAAATCGTCGACGAGAAGTCGCTGGTCAACTCGATTGTTGCGCTGCACGCCACCGGCGGCTCGACCAACCACACCCTGCACATGCCGGCCATCGCCATGGCGGCGGGCATTCAACTGACCTGGCAGGACATGGCCGACCTCTCCGAAGTCGTGCCGACCCTGAGCCACGTTTACCCGAACGGCAAAGCCGACATCAACCACTTCCAGGCAGCGGGCGGCATGTCGTTCCTGATCCGCGAACTGCTCGGCGCCGGGCTGCTGCACGAAGACGTCAACACCGTGCTCGGCCACGGCTTGAGCCAGTACACCAAAGAGCCGTTCCTCGATAACGGCCAGTTGGTATGGCGCGAAGGCCCGACGGACAGCCTCGACGAAAACATCCTGCGTCCAGTGGCGCGTGCGTTCTCGGCGGAGGGTGGTCTGCGCGTGATGGAGGGCAATCTCGGTCGCGGTGTGATGAAGGTTTCTGCGGTCGCGTTGGAAAACCAGATCGTCGAAGCGCCAGCCATGGTGTTCCAGGATCAGCAGGACTTGGCCGATGCATTCAAGGCCGGTTTGCTGGAGAAGGATTTTGTCGCCGTGATGCGCTTCCAGGGCCCGCGTTCCAATGGCATGCCGGAACTGCACAAGATGACGCCGTTCCTCGGCGTGCTGCAGGATCGCGGCTTCAAAGTGGCATTGGTGACTGACGGCCGGATGTCCGGCGCCTCGGGGAAAATCCCCGCAGCGATTCACGTCAGTCCGGAAGCTTATGTCGGTGGCGCTTTGGCGCGCGTGCAAGAGGGCGATATCATCCGCGTCGATGGCGTCAAAGGCACCTTGGAACTGAAGGTCGACGCCGCCGAATTTGCAGCGCGCGAACCCGCCAAAGGCCTGTTGGGCAACAACATCGGCAGCGGGCGCGAACTGTTCGGCTTCATGCGCATGGCCTTCAGCTCGGCGGAGCAGGGCGCCAGCGCCTTCACTTCTGCCCTGGAGACGCTTAATTGAAACTGGCTTTGGTCG
The DNA here is from genome assembly GCF_002754355.1 of Pseudomonas sp. 29. Classification (NCBI taxonomy): domain Bacteria; kingdom Pseudomonadati; phylum Pseudomonadota; class Gammaproteobacteria; order Pseudomonadales; family Pseudomonadaceae; genus Pseudomonas; species Pseudomonas sp. 29. Next base: position 1,338,371 of record NZ_PEEY01000001.1, on the reverse strand, counting down.
GTGACATCGGAGGCACCAACGCGCGGTTTGCGTTGTGGAAAAACCAGCAACTGGAATCGGTTCAGGTGCTGGCCACGGCCGACCATGCCAGCCCGGAAGAGGCAATCAGCCTCTATCTGAGCGGGCTCGGTCTGGCGCCTGGTTCGATCGGTTCGGTGTGCTTGTCCGTGGCAGGTCCGGTCAGTGGTGATGAATTCAAATTCACCAACAATCACTGGCGCTTGAGTCGCACCGCGTTCTGCAAAACCTTGCAGGTCGAGCAGTTGTTGCTGGTCAACGACTTCTCGGCGATGGCGCTGGGCATGACCCGTTTGCAGCCCGGCGAATTCCGCGTGGTCTGCGAGGGCACGCCGGAGCCGTTGCGCCCGGCGGTGGTGATCGGCCCGGGCACTGGCCTTGGCGTCGGCACCTTGCTCGATCTTGGCGAGGGCCGTTTCGCGGCGTTGCCGGGCGAGGGCGGGCATGTTGATCTGCCGTTGAGCAGCCCGCGTGAAACGCAGCTGTGGCAGCACATCCACAACGAAATCGGCCATGTCAGCGCGGAAACTGCGTTGAGCGGCGGCGGTTTGCCACGGGTTTACCGGGCGATCTGTGCGGTGGATGGGCACGAGCCAACGCTTGATACCCCGGAAGCGATCACGGCGGCCGGTCTTGCGGGTGATCCGATTGCCCTGGAAGTGCTGGAGCAGTTCTGCTGCTGGCTCGGCCGTGTGGCCGGCAACAACGTGCTGACCACGGGCGCACGTGGCGGGGTGTATATCGTTGGCGGGGTGATTCCCCGGTTTGCCGATTTCTTCCTCGAAAGCGGTTTTGCCCGCAGCTTTGCTGACAAAGGCTGCATGAGCGATTACTTCAAAGGCATTCCGGTGTGGCTGGTGACAGCGCCGTATTCCGGACTGATGGGCGCGGGTGTGGCCCTCGAGCAATCCATCCCTGTCTGAAATGCAATCAAACTGTAGGAGTGAGCCTGCTCGCGATAGCGGCATATCAGTCAACCAATGTGTTGAATGCAAGACCTCTATCGCGAGCAGGCTCACTCCTACAGTTGTTTTGTGGTGTTTGTAAAATCAGTGCTTAAGGCATAATCCGCCCCAATTCCAACAACAAGGATGCCTTCGAAGTGAGCTCAGTCAACAAGTCGATATTGTTGGTCGATGACGACCAGGAAATACGCGAGTTGCTGGAAACCTACCTGACCCGCGCCGGGTTTCAGGTACGGGCCACCGCCGACGGTGCCAGTTTCCGTCAGGCCCTCAACGAGGCGCCGAGCGATCTGGTGATCCTCGATGTCATGCTGCCCGACGAAGACGGCTTCAGCCTGTGCCGTTGGGTGCGTCAGCATCCGCGTCAGGCGCAGGTGCCGATCATCATGCTCACCGCCAGTTCCGACGAAGCCGACCGCGTGATCGGTCTGGAACTCGGCGCCGACGACTACCTTGGCAAACCCTTCAGCCCCCGCGAACTGCAAGCGCGCATCAAGGCGTTGCTGCGGCGTGCGCAATTTGGACAGGAGCGCAGTGGCAGCGACGTGCTGGCCTTTGACGAGTGGCGGCTGGACATGGTCAGCCATCGCCTGTTTCACACCGATGGCGAAGAAGTAATTCTCTCCGGTGCCGACTTCGCCCTGCTGAAACTGTTCCTCGATCACCCGCAGGAAATCCTCGACCGCGACACCATCGGCAACGCCACCCGTGGTCGCGATTTGATGCCGCTCGATCGCATCGTCGACATGGCCGTCAGCCGTTTGCGCCAACGCCTGCGCGACACGGAAAAACCGCCACGGCTGATTCGTACCGTGCGCGGCAGTGGCTACCAACTGGCAGCCAACGTGGTTGCCGGCAATGGTCACTGAGTCGCTGCGCAAATTCGCCGCCAAAGTGCCGATGCCGCGTTCGCTGCTCGGGCGGATGTTGCTGCTGACGTTGCTCGCTGTGCTGTTCGCGCAGACCTTGTCGAGCGTGATCTGGGTCTCGCAACTGCGCGCTACGCAACTCGAAGGCCTGGTCACCAGCGCCCGCAGCCTCGCCCATTCGATGACCGCCAGCGTCAGTTACTTCCGCTCGTTGCCGGTGGCTTATCGGCCGTTGGTGCTCGATCAATTGCGCAGCATGGGCGGCACGCGATTCGTGGTGACGCTCAACGACAAGCCACTGGGCATGGATGTGCTACCGGTGACGCCGCGTAAAGCGGCGGTGATGAAAGCGGTCGACGAAGTGCTGCGTCAGACGCTCGGTAATGACACGGATATTTCGGTGACCTTTGTCAGCCCCGAAGATCTGCGGATTTTCAACGCCGGGCTGAAGCTTGATGAGCTGCCGCGCTCTTGGGCGCATTACGCGCTGACCCTGGAACCGGTGAATCCACCCGTGCTGGTCACGCAGATTCAAATGGCCCCGGGCGAATGGCTGTACATCGCCTCGCTGTTGCCGGAGCCGTACACCAGTCTTGAAGAGCAAGGCCTGCCATCGCAGCAGGTGTGGTTCATCGTCCTCACCAGTGGATTCCTGCTGCTGTTTATCGGCCTGCTGGTGCATTGGCAGAGCCGGCCGCTCAAGCGTCTGGCGCGGGCGGCGCGGGATTTGTCGCTGGGTGCCGACGTCGAGCCCGTGGCCGAGGGCGGCGGCAGTGAAGTGGTGGAAGTGGGGCGCGCCTTCAACACCATGCGCGAGCGCATCAGCCGTTACCTGACCGAGCGCAGCCAGTTGTTCAGCGCGATCTCCCATGACCTGCGCACGCCGATCACCCGTTTGCGCTTGCGCGTCGAATTGCTTGAAGACGAACAGCTGCAGGCCAAGTTCGGCCGTGATCTGGATGAGTTGGAACTGCTGGTCAAAGGCGCGCTGCAATGTGTGAAGGACACCGACATCCACGAGAACATCGAGCCGGTGGACTTGAACCACGTGCTCGACTGTCTGGTGGAGCCGTATCTGGCGCCGCACGGCAATGGCCGCGTGACGCAGCAGGGCAAGGCGCTGGCGGCTTATCCGGGCAAGCCGCTGGCGTTGAAACGCTGCATCGGTAACCTGATCGACAATGCGTTGAAGTACGGGCAAAACGCGCATTTGCACATCGACGACGATGAGCGCGCGTTTGTTCTGCACGTCGACGATGAAGGGCCGGGTGTTCCAGAGCAGCGGCTGGAGCAAGTGTTCGAACCGCACTTCCGTCTGGCGGGGCAGCAGCAGGGTTATGGCTTGGGGTTGGGCATCGCGCGCAATATTGCCCACAGCCATGGTGGGGAAGTGACGCTGCAGAATCTGCGTGAGGGTGGGTTGCGGGTGACCCTGCAATTGCCGCGTTCGGCGGATTGAGTCAAAGGCTTTCCCTCACCCTAGCCCTCTCCCAGGGGGAGAGGGGACCGATCGCGTTGTTCATTCGAATTGCGCCGACCTGATGCATTGAGTCGATTATGGATTCGGTACAGCTCTTTCAGGTCGGCGCAACTCTTCAGCATTCTGCGATCGGCCCCCTCTCCCTACGGGCGGTCCGACGTTTCGGGAGGGCTGGGGTGAGGGGTAGCTCTTTGTCACCGCTCAGTGACAAACCCCGCCCCCTTCGTTACAAGCCCACCCCGACCCGTTGTTTAGACTCCCCGCAGTCATAACAACAAAAAAGGCCACCCATGGATCTCTTCCACCCAGGCTTCAGCAGTTGGCTGAACGCCCCTGCTCACCAGCAATGGCTTGCCGCCGAAGGCCTGCGTCTGCTGGATTTTGCCAAGGCATCGAAACTGCCCGAAGGCTTTGGCAACCTCGACGAGCGCGGCCGTCTGTCAGCGAACGCACAAGCCGAAACCATGAACACCGCGCGCATGACCCACAGCTTCGCCATGGCCCACATTCAGGGTTTTCCGGGTTTTGCCGAATTGGTCGATCATGGCATCGCCGCCCTGCGCGGGCCGTTGCGTGATGCCCTGCACGGTGGCTGGTTTGCGGTCGCCGAACACCGCGATGACAACACCGGCAAGAACGCCTATCTGCATGCCTTCGTTGCGCTTGCGGCCAGCTCTGCGGTGGTCGCACAGCGCCCTGGCGCACAGGCGTTGCTGGATGATGCGATTGACATCATCGACACGTATTTCTGGAGCGAAGAAGAGGGCGCCATGCGCGAATTCTTCAATCGCGACTGGAGCGAAGAAGAAGCCTATCGCGGTGCCAACAGCAACATGCACGCGACCGAAGCGTTCCTTGCGCTGGCCGATGTCACTGAAGATCCGCGCTGGTTGATTCGCGCGCAACGCATCGTCGAACGCGTTATTCACGGGCACGCCGCCGCCAACGGTTACATGGTCATCGAGCACTTCGACCGCGACTGGCAGCCGCTACGCGAATACAACCACGACAATCCCGCCGACGGCTTCCGCCCTTACGGCACCACGCCGGGCCACGGTTTCGAATGGGCGCGGCTGCTGCTGCACCTCGAAGCTGCGCGGGTGCAAGCCGGCATGCTCACGCCCGGTTGGCTCGCCACCGATGCGCAAAAACTGTTCGAGAACAATTGCCGCAACGGTTGGGATGTCGATGGTCTGCCGGGCATCGTCTACACCCTCGACTGGGACAACAAAGCCGTCGTTCGCCATCGCCTGCATTGGACGCACGCCGAGGCCAGTGCCGCTGCCAGTGCTTTGCTCAAACGCACGGGTGATGCGCAATACGAAACCTGGTACCGGCTGTTCTGGGAATTCTGCGAAGTGAATTTCATCGACCGTTGCAACGGTAGCTGGCACCACGAACTCAATCCGCAAAACCTGCCAAGTGCCGATATCTGGCCGGGCAAACCCGATCTCTATCACGCCTGGCAAGCCGTGCTGATCCCTCGTCTACCCTTGTCACCGAGTATGGCAACGGCTCTGGCGCAGTTGTCCCAGAGCGTTGCCATGTGACCAATCATGTAACCATGTAGTGACATTCGCGCGTCCCTTCGTTACCTGCGAAGGGAAACGTCCTGTTTAAACTCCTGTGCAGCGCAAGCACCAGACTTGCATGCATAACAACAAGAAAGGTACATCTCAGATGAATGCGATTTCTCGCCTCGCTACTGTCATTTCTGTCGCCTCCCTGTTCCCGCTCGCAATTCTGCCTCTCAGTGTTTCTGCTGCCGAATCCAAAGGTTCGGTCGAAGTCGTGCATTGGTGGACGTCCGGTGGCGAAAAAGCTGCCGTTGATGTGCTCAAGGCCCAAGTCGAAAAAGACGGTTTCACCTGGAAAGACGGCGCTGTCGCCGGTGGTGGCGGTGCAACTGCCATGACCGTGCTGAAAAGCCGCGCAGTCGCCGGCAACCCGCCTGGCGTAGCCCAGATCAAAGGACCGGACATCCAGGAATGGGCGTCGACCGGTCTGCTCGACACTGACGTGTTGAAAGACGTCGCCAAGTCGGAAAAGTGGGACAGCCTGCTCGACAAGAAAGTCTCCGATACCGTGAAGTACGACGGTGATTACGTGGCCGTGCCGGTGAACATTCACCGTGTGAACTGGCTGTGGATCAACCCGGAAGTGTTCAAGAAAGCCGGGATCACCAAGAACCCGACCACCCTCGAAGAATTCTATGCCGCTGGCGACAAGCTGAAGGCTGCGGGCTTCATTCCGCTGGCCCACGGCGGTCAGCCTTGGCAGGACAGCACCGTGTTCGAAGCCGTGGTGCTCTCGGTCATGGGTGTCGATGGCTACAAGAAAGCCCTGGTTGACCTGGACAATGCCGCGCTGACCGGCCCGGAAATGGTCAAGGCGCTGACCGAGCTGAAGAAAGTCGCGACCTACATGGACGCCGATGGCAAAGGTCAGGACTGGAACCTGGAAGCGGCCAAGGTCATCAACGGCAAGGCCGGCATGCAGATCATGGGTGACTGGGCCAAGTCCGAATGGACCGCTGCCAAGAAAGTCGCCGGCAAGGATTACGAGTGCGTAGCCTTCCCGGGCACCGACAAGGCGTTCACCTACAACATCGACTCGCTGGCCGTGTTCAAGCAGAAGGACGCAGGCACTGCGGCCGGTCAGCAGGACATCGCCAAAGTCGTGTTGGGTGAAAACTTCCAGAAAGTCTTCAGCATCAATAAAGGTTCGATCCCGGTACGCAACGACATGTTGAACAACATGGACAAGCTCGGTTTCGACTCTTGCGCGCAAACCGCTGCCAAAGACTTCCTGGCGGACGCCAAGTCCGGCGGCCTGCAGCCAAGCATGGCGCACAACATGGCGACCACGCTGGCGGTGCAAGGCGCGTTCTTTGATGTCGTGACCAACTACATCAACGACCCGAAAGCCGACCCGGCCGACACCGCCAAGAAACTGGGCGCAGCGATCAAGTCGTCCAAATAAGCGTCGGTAGCGCAGGCTTCTCCTGTGGGAGCGAGCCTGCTCGCGAAGGCGTCGTGTCAGTTGCTCCATCCGTCGACTGACACACCGTTTTCGCGAGCAGACTCGCTCCCACAAGGGATCTCACTGTAGTTTTTTATTCCCTGTACTGGATTTCCCCATGAGTTCTGTTGCTGTGTTCAGCAAGGCCTCGCCGTTCGATGCATTGCAACGCTGGCTGCCAAAACTGGTGCTGGCGCCGAGCATGTTCATCGTGCTGGTGGGCTTCTATGGCTACATCCTGTGGACGTTCGTGCTGTCGTTCACCACCTCGACGTTCCTGCCCAACTACAAATGGGCCGGTCTGGCGCAATACGCGCGGTTGTTCGACAACGATCGCTGGTGGGTCGCGAGCAAGAACCTCGCAGTTTTCGGCGGCATGTTCATCGGCATCACCTTGGTGATTGGCGTGTTGCTGGCGGTGTTCCTCGACCAGCGCATCCGTCGCGAAGGCTTTATCCGCACCATTTACCTGTACCCGATGGCGCTCTCGATGATCGTTACCGGTACCGCTTGGAAATGGCTGCTCAACCCGGGCATGGGCCTGGACAAACTGTTGCGTGACTGGGGCTGGGAAGGCTTCCGTCTCGACTGGCTGATCGACCCGGATCGCGTGGTCTACTGCCTGGTGATCGCCGCTGTCTGGCAAGCCTCGGGCTTCATCATGGCGATGTTCCTCGCCGGCCTGCGTGGCGTTGATCAATCGATTATCCGCGCTGCACAGATCGATGGCGCGAGCATGCCGACGATCTACTGGAAAGTGGTGCTGCCAAGCCTGCGTCCGGTGTTCTTCAGTGCAGTGATGATTCTGGCGCACATCGCGATCAAGAGCTTCGACCTGGTCGCGGCGATGACCGCTGGTGGCCCGGGTTATTCCTCCGACCTGCCGGCGATGTTCATGTATTCCTTCACCTTCAGTCGCGGCCAGATGGGCATGGGCTCGGCCAGTGCGATTCTGATGCTCGGCGCGATCCTCGCGATCATCGTGCCTTACCTGTATTCCGAGCTGAGGACCAAGCGCAATGACTAGTCTCGCCGCCAAACCTGCGATCAGCCTGAGTCGCATCGCGATCTACGCGGTGCTGATCATCGCCGTACTGCTTTATCTGGTGCCGCTGGTGGTTATGTTGCTGACCAGCTTCAAGACCCCGGAAGACATCAGCACCGGCAACCTGCTGAGCTGGCCGACCGTGGTCAGCGGCATCGGCTGGGTCAAGGCCTGGGCCACGGTTGACGGTTACTTCTGGAACTCGATCAAGATCACCGTTCCGGCGGTAATCATCTCCACCGCCATCGGTGCATTGAACGGTTATGTGCTGTCGTTCTGGCGCTTCCGTGGTTCGCAGTTGTTCTTCGGTCTGCTGTTGTTCGGCTGCTTCCTGCCGTTCCAGACCGTGCTGCTGCCGGCCTCGTTCACCCTCGGCAAGATGGGCCTGGCGAGCACCACCACCGGTCTGGTGTTTATCCACGTGGTTTACGGTCTGGCGTTCACCACGCTGTTCTTCCGTAACTATTACGTGAGCATTCCGGATGCGCTGGTGAAAGCCGCACGCCTCGACGGCGCAGGTTTCTTCACGATTTTCCGCCGCATCATTCTGCCGATGTCGACGCCGATCATCATGGTCTGCCTGATCTGGCAGTTCACCCAGATCTGGAACGACTTCCTGTTCGGTGTGGTGTTCTCCAGCGGTGATTCGCAACCGATCACGGTGGCGCTGAACAACCTGGTCAACACCAGCACCGGCGCCAAGGAATACAACGTTGATATGGCAGCGGCGATGATCGCCGGCCTGCCGACCCTGCTGGTCTATGTGGTCGCAGGCAAGTATTTCGTGCGCGGGCTGACAGCCGGCGCAGTCAAGGGGTAATCATGGCAACGCTCGAACTTCGCAACGTCAACAAGACCTACGGTGCCGGCCTGCCGGACACCCTGAAGAACATCGAACTGTCGATCAAGGACGGTGAATTCCTGATCCTCGTCGGCCCGTCGGGCTGCGGCAAGTCGACCCTGATGAACTGCATCGCCGGTCTGGAAACCATCACCGGCGGCGCGATCATGATCGGCGATCAGGACGTCAGCGGCATGAGCCCGAAGGATCGCGACATCGCCATGGTGTTCCAGTCCTACGCGCTGTACCCGACCATGAGCGTGCGCGAGAACATCGAATTCGGTCTGAAGATCCGCAAGATGCCGCAGTCGGCGATCGACGAAGAAGTCGCGCGCGTCGCCAAGCTGTTGCAGATCGAACACCTGCTGAACCGTAAGCCGGGTCAACTCTCCGGTGGTCAGCAACAGCGTGTAGCGATGGGCCGTGCCTTGGCGCGTCGGCCGAAGATCTACCTGTTCGACGAACCGCTGTCCAACCTCGACGCCAAGCTGCGCGTCGAGATGCGCACCGAAATGAAACTGATGCACCAGCGCCTGAAAACCACCACGGTCTACGTGACCCACGACCAGATCGAAGCAATGACTCTGGGCGACAAGGTGGCGGTGATGAAGGACGGCATCATTCAGCAGTTCGGCACGCCAAAAGAGATCTACAACGATCCGGCCAACCTGTTCGTGGCGAGCTTCATCGGTTCGCCGCCGATGAACTTCATTCCGCTGCGCCTGCAGCGCAAGGACGGTCGTCTGCTGGCGCTGCTCGACAGCGGTCAGGCGCGTTGCGAGTTACCGATGAGCATGCAGGACGCCGGGCTTGAAGATCGCGAAGTGATCCTCGGCCTACGCCCGGAGCAAATCGTACTGGCGAACGGCGAGGGCAATGGCCTGCCGAGCATTCGCGCCGAAGTACAGGTGACCGAGCCGACCGGTCCGGACACGCTGGTGTTCGTCAATCTGAATGAAACCAAAGTCTGCTGCCGTCTGGCGCCGGATGTGGCGCCGCAGGTGGGCGAGAACCTGACACTGCAATTCGATCCATCGAAAGTGCTGTTGTTTGATGCCAACACCGGTGAGCGCCTCGGCACTGCCGGTCAACCACAGACCGATGCGCGGTCTGCGAACGTCGCCCAGTTCAAGGGGCGCTGAGGAACAGTGTAGGAGTGAGCCTGCTCGCGATGACGGTGTATCAGTCGACAGAGATGTTGAATGTAAAACCGCTATCGCGAGCAGGCTCACTCCTACAAGGAGCACGCGGTGTCCGGCCTGTCGAGCACCGCACTTTATGTAAACCGCGTTAGATAAAAACAGTTAATAACAATAAAGACGAGGATGTAGGGATGAAAAAGAAACACGTCAATGCCCGGTTGATCTGCCAAGTGTCGGCTGCGGCGGCTTTGGTGCTGGCCGGTAACGCCATGGCGGCGGATGCCTTCAGTTCCGATTCGAAATGGATGACCGGCGACTGGGGTGGCGAGCGTACCAAGCTGATCGAGCAGGGTATCGACATCAAGGCTGACTACGTTGGGGAAGTCGGTGGCAACCTGCACGGTGGCTACAACGACGACAAGACCGCGCGTTACGCTGACCAGTTCGGTCTGGGCGTGGCACTCGATCTGCAAAAGCTGTGGGGCTGGGATAACACTCAGGCGAAGATCCAGCTGACCAACCGTAACGGCTACAACATCTCCAACGACCGCGTTGGCGATCCGCGTGCCGGCACCTTGAGTTCGTCGCAGGAAGTCTACGGCCGTGGCCACATGGTGCGTCTGACCCAGTTGTGGATTCAGCACCAGTTCTTCGACAACAAGCTCGACGTCAAGGCCGGTTACTTCGGTGAAGGCGAAGACTTCAACACCTTCCCGTGCGACTTCCAGAACCTCGCGTTCTGCGGTTCGCAAGTGGGTAACTGGGCGACCAACATCTGGTACAACTGGCCGGTCAGCCAGGCCGCGATCCGTGTGAAGTACAACATCAACGACGAGCTTTACGCGCAGATCGGTGCGTACAACCAGAACCCGTCGCAGCTGGAACACGGCAACGGCTTCAAGCTCAGTGGCAGCGGCACCAAAGGTACCGTTCTTCCGGTCGAGCTGGTCTGGTCGCCGAAGGTCAACAGCCTGCCAGGCGAATACCGTGTGGGTTACTACAAGAGCACGGCCGATGCCGACGACGTTCGTGAAGACGTCAACGGTTTCGACGCAGCCACCACTGGTGATGCCTACAAAACCCACAGCAGCAAAAGCGGCTACTGGTTTGTGGCGCAACAGCAACTCACCAGCCACAACGGTGATGCTTCTCGCGGTCTGAATATTGCCGCCAACGCCACGTTCCACGACAAGGACACCAACTTCATCGACAACTACCAGTCGGTGATGTTTGTCTACAAAGGCCCGTTCGACGCGCGTCCGAAGGATGACGTCGGTATTGGCGCGGCGCGTATCCACGTTAACGATGACGTGAAGAAAAACGCCGAACTGCTGAACGCTTCCAACGGGGTTTCGGACTACGACAATCCGGTGTTCTCGCCGATTCGTGAAACCGAATACAACTACGAGATCAACTACGGCTTCCACGTCACCAACTGGCTGACCGTACGTCCTAACCTGCAATACATCACTCACCCGGGTGGTGTGGATGAAGTGGACAACGCTTTGGTCGCTGGCCTGAAAATTCAGTCTACGTTCTAACGCGTCTGCGATAAGCTCCTCTCTATGTGCGCATATTTGCGGACAGCCCAGGCTGTCCGCTTTTTTTTGGGGGCTGGCGCAGCCCGTAACAGATGAATTCGGAACCGTGGCAAATGCATGAGCATCCGCTACAACGCTTCTTCAAATCCTTGCGTGAACAACCGGTGTTCGCCTGGGAGCGCTATCAGATGCGCGACGTGTTGGTGATCGATCATCCGCTGTGTCAGGCGGTGTTCAGTCGTCAGGGCGCACAGTTGCTGCACTTTCAGCCGCGTGGGCAAAAGCCGTGGTTGTGGTGCGCGGCGAAGTGGCCGCACGTGGGTGCCATTCGCGGTGGCGTGCCGGTGTGCTGGCCGTGGTATGGCCGTCATCCCAGCGAAAACGCCTGGCCATCGCATGGTTGGGCGCGCTTGCTCGACTGGAAGTTGCTCGACAGCAGCAGCGCCGAAGACGGCGTGCGCCTGCATTGGCAATTGCAGCTGTGCGACTGGCAGGTCGACCTGCACGCGCATCTGGGCGAACGCATGGAATTACGCCTGAGTACCGAGCATCAGGACGACATGCCATGCCAGTTGAGCCAGGCTTTGCACGCTTACTGGCGTATTGGTGATGTCGGTGAGATAGCGCTGTCTGGGCTTGAAGGGGCGCAGGGCTATGACCAGTTGAACCGGCAGATTTGTCAGCAGGAAGGCGAGTTGCGAGTGGATGGCGGCTGTCAGCGGGTGTTCCAGCATGACGGTGAATTGCAGCTGAAAGATCACGCCTGGCAGCGCGAGTTGTGCATTGATACCGGTGACAGTGCGGATACGGTGGTGTGGCATCCGGGCGCGCGGCCGTTGTTGGGCGTGACGTGGGATGAGATTTCGGAGTTTGTCTGTGTGGAAGCGGCGGCGGGTGGGACTGACAGCCTGCATTTAGCGCCGGGGGAGAAGGCGCATTTGAGTTTGCAGGCGTGGGCGGCGGCTTGAGTGTGTCAAGTACACCGCTACCCTCACCCTAGCCCTCTCCCAGAGGGAGAGGGGACTGATTGCGGGATATTGGAGAGTTTCACCGAAATGAAAGATCGGCTGTGAATCCATAATCGACTCGGTCTCTCAGGTCGATGCATGACGGAAGACACGTCGGTCGGCCCCCTCTCCCACCGGGAGAGGGCTGGGGTGAGGGTGCTTTTGATCTTTAGTTGAATTCATCCCCAACCGGATACCGGCTGGCATTCAAACTCTCTTTGATCTTGCGCAGATGCGGCTGGAAATCCACCCCGCGACGCAAGGTCATACCCGTCGCCAACACATCCAGCACGGTCAACTGAATGATCCGCGATGTCATCGGCATATAGATGTCAGTGTCTTCCGGCAACGGAATGTTCAGGCTCAAGGTACTCGCCTTGGCCAGCGGCGAATTCTCCGCCGTCAAACCCAACACCGAAGCACCGTTTTCCCGAGCAATACGCGCCACTTCGACCAGCTCACGGGTGCGCCCGGTGTAGGAAATGATCACGAACAACTCACCGGTGTGCGCCACCGACGCAATCATCCGCTGCATCAGCACATCGGCATGCGCGGTCACCGCCAGGTTGAAGCGGAAGAACTTGTGCTGCGCATCCAGTGCCACCGGTGCCGAAGCGCCGAGGCCGAAGAAGTGGATCTGCCGCGCCTGAATCAACAGGTCGACGGCGCGGCTGATCAGGTTCGGGTCCAGCGCCTGACAAGCACTGTCCAGCGAGGCAATGGCACTGCCGAAAATCTTTTGCGTGTACGCCTCTGGATTGTCGTCGGCCTCGACCGCGCGGCTGACATACGCCGCGCCGCTGGCCAGACTCTGCGCCAGTTGCAGTTTGAGTTCGGGATAGCCGCTGACACCGAACGAACGGCAGAAACGGTTGACCGTCGGTTCGCTCACCGAGGCTGCCTGGGCGAGGGCGGCGATGCTGAAGCGGGTGGCCTGCTGCGGGTTGAGCAGGATCACCTCGGCGACTTTGCGTTCGGCCTTGTTCAGGTCTTCAAGGCGACTCTGGATCTGTTCCAGTAAATTTCGCACGCGGTCCATATGGAATTCCTAATTCACCTGCGCAAAGGTGCGCCGGGCTATGCAAATTGGGCCTTTGATATGGCCCGTAACGGTGGCCTATCCTACTGATGCGTCCGAGCGACCACCACTCGGAATCTGTATTTTGCGAAAATGTTGTGGTTATTACTACATTTTCCCTTGAGTGATGCCTTGAAAAAAGGTATTTGTAGCTTAACTTGATAAAAGAACAAACATCATGCCTTCGATTACGGTTGAACCGTGCACCTTTGCCTTGTTCGGCGCGCTTGGCGATCTAGCCCTGCGCAAGCTGTTTCCTGCCCTTTATCACCTCGATGGCGCCGATCTGTTGCACGAGGACACGCGCATCATCGCGTTGGCCCGTGAAGAAGGTTCCGAGCAACAGCACATGGCGTTCATCGCCGCCGAACTGCGTCGTTATGTGGGCAAAGAGCTGGACGAGGCCGTCGCTGAGCGTTTTCTCGCACGCCTGACCTACCTGCACGTCGACTTCCTCAAATCCGAAGATTACGTGGCGCTGGCCGAACTGGCTGGCAGCACGCAACGCATGATTGCCTACTTCGCCACCCCTGCGGCGGTGTACGGCGCGATCTGCGAGAACCTGGCGAAAGTCGGTCTGGCAGAAAATACCCGCGTGGTACTGGAAAAGCCGATCGGCTCCGACCTCGAATCCTCGCGCAAGGTTAACGACGCCGTGGCGCAGTTCTTCCCGGAGAACCGTACCTACCGCATCGACCACTACCTGGGCAAAGAAACCGTTCAGAACCTGATCGCCCTGCGTTTCGCCAACAGCCTGTTCGAAACCCAGTGGAACCAGAATTACATCTCCCACGTGGAAATCACCGTGGCCGAGAAGGTTGGCATCGAAGGCCGTTGGGGCTACTTCGACAAGGCCGGCCAACTGCGCGACATGATCCAGAATCACCTGTTACAGCTGCTTTGCCTGATCGCCATGGACCCGCCGGCCGACCTGTCCGCCGACAGCATCCGCGACGAAAAGGTAAAAGTGCTCAAGGCCCTGGCGCCGATCAGCCCGGAAGGCCTCACCACCCAAGTAGTGCGTGGCCAGTACATTGCCGGCCACAGCGAAGGCAAATCCGTACCGGGTTACCTCGAAGAACCGAATTCCAATACCCAGAGCGACACCGAAACCTTCGTCGCTTTGCGTGCCGATATCCGCAACTGGCGCTGGGCCGGCGTGCCGTTCTACCTGCGCACCGGCAAACGCATGCCGCAAAAACTGTCGCAGATCGTCATCCACTTCAAGGAACCGTCGCACTACATCTTCGCCCCTGAGCAGCGTTTGCAGATCAGCAACAAACTGATCATTCGTCTGCAACCGGACGAAGGCATTTCCTTGCGCGTGATGACCAAAGAGCAGGGCCTGGACAAAGGCATGCAACTGCGCAGCGGCCCGCTGCAACTGAATTTCTCCGACACCTGGCGTAGCGCGCGGATCCCCGATGCCTACGAGCGGTTGTTGCTGGAAGTGATGAACGGCAATCAGAACCTGTTTGTCCGTAAAGATGAAATCGAAGCCGCGTGGAAGTGGTGTGACCAACTGATCGCCGGGTGGAAAAAATCCGGTGACGCGCCCAAGCCGTATGCGGCCGGGTCGTGGGGGCCGATGAGCTCCATTGCATTGATCACGCGGGACGGGAGGTCGTGGTATGGCGATATCTGATGTGCAACTGCCTGCGGGCGTGAACGCTCACGAATTCAAGAGCCCGGTGTTGTTGGCCGAAGGTCTGGCGCTGAACGTCGCCAAGCAATTGAGCGACGCCATTGCTGCACGCGGCAACGCGGTGCTGGTGGTGTCCGGCGGTCGTAGCCCTGTGGCGTTTTTCCAGCACCTGGCCAAGCAGGAACTGGACTGGTCGAAGGTCGTCGTGACCCTCGCCGACGAGCGCTGGGTACCGGTTGAACATGCCGACAGTAATGCCGGTTTGCTCAAGCAATACCTGCTCAAAGGCCCGGCAGCCAAGGCGCAGTTCCTCAGCCTGTATAGCGCGGCGGCCAACGTCGAGCAGGCTGCTGAACAGGCTGATCGCTTGCTTGCCGAATTGCCGCCGATTGACGTGCTGGTATTGGGCATGGGCGATGACGGTCACACCGCGTCGCTGTTCCCCGACAGCCCGAACCTCGCCGAAGCGCTGCAGGCTGATGGCACGCGCCGTTGCTGGCCGATGCTGGCGCCAAGCGTGCCGCGTCAACGCCTGACCATGAGTCGTGCGCTGCTGGCCTCGGCCAAACACAAGATTCTGTCGATTTCCGGTCAGTCGAAACTGACCACCCTGAATGCCGCGCTGGCATCCGACGTCGCCGCCATGCCGGTGCGCGCGTTTCTGCAACCTACGTTAGAGATTTACTGGTGCCCATGAGCCAAGGAACAGCCGCTATGACAACCCCATCCCCGACCGTTTCCATGGCGGACAAAGTTGCCCTGATCGACAGCCTCTGCGCCAAGGCGCGGATCCTGCCGGTGATTACCATCGCTCGCGAACAGGACGTGCTGCCACTGGCTGACGCTCTGGCTGCCGGTGGCCTCACCGCGCTGGAAGTGACCCTGCGTTCGCAGTTTGGCCTCAAGGCCATCCAGATCCTGCGCGACCAGCGTCCGGAATTGATGACCGGTGCTGGCACCGTGCTCGATCGCAACATGCTCGCGGCTGCCGAAGCCGCTGGCTCGCAGTTCATTGTCACCCCAGGCATCACCCGCGACCTGCTGGAGGCCAGCGTCGACAGCCCGATTCCGCTGTTGCCGGGCATCAGCAACGCCTCCGGCATCATGGAAGGCTACGGTCTGGGTTATCGCCGCTTCAAGCTGTTCCCGGCTGAAGTCAGCGGTGGTGTAGCAGCAATCAAGGCCCTCGGCGGTCCGTTCGGCGAAGTGAAATTCTGCCCGACTGGCGGCGTCGGCCCGGCCAACATCAAGAGCTACATGGCGCTGAAAAACGTCATGTGCGTGGGCGGTAGCTGGATGCTTGATCCGGAGTGGATCAAGAACGGCGACTGGGCCCGTATTCAGGAATGCACCGCTGAGGCACTGGCGCTGCTGGACTGATTGTTACCAGACACTTCGTTGTGTGTTCTACGGCTTTACGGTGCGCTTGGTCGGTGCACCGTTTTTTTTTGCCTTGAAGAAAGTGTCAGGACATCACGCGATACATAGTTACCGCACAGCCGCGTTTGCGTGGCGCTAATCTGCGTTCATCTTACGGAAGAGAGAACGCCTCATGGACGACCATCAATCTTTAGCTTTATCAGTCAACGCTCTGCACCCACGGCAGTTGCCCGTGGTTGGCAGTTTCGATTGGCACAACAGCCAGGGCAAGGTGCGCAACATCAGCGCGGGCATCGAAGGCTTGCCTCTTCTATTGCGGCTGGCCCTGGTCGATGCCATGACCGGCGAGCCGGTCAGTGGCGCCGTGGTCCGCATCGAGCAGCACATTGGCACCGACACACTGTGCGGCAGTCAGTCGACCGACAGTAAAGGCATCGTTCGTTTCACCAGCCTTTATCCGGATCGGCAAACTGCCTTTTCATGCATCGCTCTGAGCGTCGCCATCGCCAATGACGATCAACAGCCGCAGCTGTACCAAGAGGCCTGGGCGGGGCGCCTGCATCTGCCCTGTGCCTGCAATTGCACAGCCACTGATAACGATGCCGTTCGGCTGGCGTTGCGGCCGATCACAGACGATGGCCCGGAGGACGGCTACTTCGGCAACCTGACGATCGGCGTCGACACCTTTGCACTGTCATCGCAGATCGGCGTAGCGGGCTACGACAAATACCTGATCACGGTGTTTTAACGCAGCTCGTTCAGCGCCCGCACCAGTAACTGCATGTCGGCAGCGGTGGTGGTCAGCCCCGGTGTAATGCGGATGCTCGGCCCGCTGGCTGCGCCATGGCGCACCACGGTGAACAGGTTGTAGTCGTTGAGCAGACGCTCGGCCATCGCCTGTTGATCGTCGTGCCGAGTGAAGCGCATGGATGTGATGCCGCAATACAGCCGAGGGTCGTCTGGCGTCATCACTTCGATGCCCGGCAAGTGCCGCACCGCGCTGACCCAGAGGTTGCGCAGATAATTGAGGCGAGCGCCCTTGGCTGGTGCGCCGCCGAGGGAACGGTGCTCTTCGAACACCAGCGGCAAGGTCATCAGCGCCGGAATGTTGGGCGTGCTGTACGAAGTGCGCGCACGGATGTCATTGCCCGGGTAATGCATTTCACCCATGTCCGGATCAATGTCGGCCAGGCGGTGTGGCGCGATATAGAGGAAGCCGAGGGTGAGCGGTGCGCCGATCCATTTGTGCAGGTTGTATCCGGCGAAAGCGATGCCGAGGGCATCAAGATCGAACTCGATCTGACCGAGTGCATGGGCGCCGTCGAGGATGACATCGACGCCATGCTCTTTGGCCAGCGCGGCGATGGCTTGCACTGGCATGACCAGACCGGTGCGGTGAGTGACGTGAGTCAGGGCCATCAGCTTGATTTGCGGATGACCGACGAAGGCTTCGCGGTAAGTCTCCACCAGGCTGTCGTAGCTCGCCGGGTGCGCGTGAGCAATCTCGATCACCTCGGCGCCGCGCTGCCTAGCGAGCCAGCGCATGGCGCCTTTGACCGTGTCGTATTCCAGATCGCTGATCAGCACCTGATCGCCCGGTTGCAAGCGGTTGTAGTTGCGAATCAGCGACTGCAGACCTTCGGTGGCATTGCGGGTGAACGCCACACTCTGCGCACGCACGCCAATCAACTCGGCCAGTTGTGCGCGTATATCGAGGTTGTCGTGCTGCTCGAAACGCTGGCGCACGTACACCGAGTTGCTGGTGTTGATCAGCTCGATGTTGCGCTGGTATTCCTCGATCACCGTGCGCGACATGCGCCCGAAATAACCGTTTTCCAGGTTCACGGGACCGGGTTGAACGTCGTAGCGATCGGCGAACGTTCGCCAAAAGGCTTCGTCACGGGCGCGGCGGGTGTTATCGGGCATGGTCGGCTGACTCTAGAGAGGAGGGCGCTTCAGTGGCGCGGGGCAGGTTTGCCGTGTTTGGCGCGCAGCGGTTCGAGCAGGTCCGAGAGGCCGTTATGGTCGATCTCCTGCATCAGCGCGAGCAAGCCACCGAGTTCGCCGTGAGGGAAACCTTCGCGGGCAAACCAGTTCAGGTATGGGCCTGGCAGGTCGGCAATGATCCGGCCCTTGTACTTGCCGAAGGGCATTTCGCGGGTGATCAGCAGTTCGAGTTTTTCGGGATTCATCAGTGAGATCGTCTGGCTTCAAATCAGCTTGGAAAATACAGGCATTCTGCATGCAGGCCAAATGACAGATCATGCAAATAACCGTGATACAGATAGTTCACTTATCTTTAACTTGCTGATTTATAAGTATTTTTTAAAAATAAAAAAGCTGGCATGCACACTGCAATATCCCTTGCATCTTCAACCAATCGCAAGGAATTGAAAAATGACCGACATGAATAAAGAAGCCATCTCTGTACTCAATGACCTGATTGAAACCAGCAAGGACGGTCAGGAAGGGTTCAAGACTTGCGCTGAAGACATCAAGCACCCAGAACTGAAAACCCTGTTTGTAACTCGCTCCGCTGATTGCGCCACCGCTGCAGCAGAACTGCAAGCCGAAGTTCGCAAGCTGGGCGGCGATCCGGAAACTTCCACCAGCGTCAGCGGTGACCTGCACCGTCGCTGGGTCGACGTCAAAGCCATGTTCACCGGCAAAGACGAAGAGGCTGTGCTGAACGAAGCAGAGCGCGGTGAAGACCATGCGCTGAAGGCTTACAAAGAAGCCCTCGAGAAAATCAGCAAGCATAATCTGGTGGGTATTCGTGATCTGGTTGAACGCCAATACCACGGCGTACAACGCAACCACGACCAGGTGAAAGCCCTGCGTAACCAGGCTCGCGCTCGTTCGTAAGCGTTTGCCGGTTATAAAAAACGCCAGCTAGTCTGGCGTTTTTTGTGTCTGGAAAAAGCACAAGCCCCTCACCCTAGCCCTCTCCCGGAGGGAGAGGGGACTGACCGAGGTGGCTGTTGGAGATACACCGACTTGAGCGATCTGAGGTGAACTCAGGTTTTGAAAAGCACGAAGATCGGCTCCCTTTCCCCCTCGCCCCCCTGGGGAGAGGCTGGGGTGAGGGGGAAAAGCTTTACCTGACACCCCACCAATCAATCAGCCAATGCTGATCGGCGGCAAAGTCGGCAACGTCACCGTCTGCTGCTTACGCGGCGCCAGAATCTCAGCCTCGCCATCCACCACCAGCTCATCACGCTGGTTGAACACACGAGTGGCAATGCGCACGCGAAACTTCGGCAGCTTCTCGAGAATTTCCAGGCGCACGGTCAGCGTGTCACCGATCTTCACCGGTTTCTGAAAGCTCATCTGCTGACCGATATAAATAGTGCCCGGCCCAGGCAGCTCGCAGGCAACGGCGGCACTGATCAGCGCGCCACTGAACATACCGTGAGCGATACGCTCCTTGAACATGCTCGCGGCGGCAAACTCGGCGTCCAGGTGCACCGGGTTGTGGTCGCCCGACATCGCGGCGAACAGCTGGATGTCGCGCTCTTCGACGGTCTTGCTGTAGCTGGCGGTCTGGCCGACTTCGAGGGCTTCGTAAGGGATGTTGGTAACCTGGGTCATCGGTCTCGATTCCTGTGACGGATTCAGTGAATCCACAAAAAATTATTCGCTGCGATGAGGGCGCGGATGGCTCAAGGCCTGATCGATCCAGGCCAGCACATCAGCGATCACTTCGTCGCGGTTGGTTTCGTTGAACAATTCGTGCCGCGCCTGCGGGTAGATCTTCAGTTGCAGGTGCTGGCTGCCGGCCGTGCGCAAGGCATTGGCCAGATCTGTCAGACGCTTGCCTTCACTCACCGGATCACATTCGCCGCCGATTACCAGCAGCGGCAGGCCCGGGTCGATCTGGGCGAGATTGGACGCTTTGCTGATCTGCTGCAAGCCGCCGAGGAGGTCTATCCACAGTTGATTGGTGCAGCGAAAGCCACACAGTGGGTCGTTGGCGTACAGGTCGACCTCGGCCGGGTCGCGGCTCAGCCAGTCGAACGGTGTGCGCGCCGGTTTGAACTTGTTATTGAACGAGCCGAACGACAGCCACTCGATCAGCGCACTGCGACCCTTGCCACCCTGACGCAATTTTTCCAGGCGAGCGATCTGCCGCGCAGCGCGGTACAGCGCAACGGGCTGAAAGTTGGAACCACTGAGAATCGCTCCATGCAGGCTGGCGCTGTGATGCAGCAAATAACCTTGGGCGATATAGCTGCCCATGCTGTGTCCCAGCAGGATGATCGGCACGCCGGGGTGCTGCTGGCCGATGTGCTGATTGAGGCTGGCCAGATCGCCGAGCACTTTGCACCAGCCGTCGTTATCGGCGAAGTGGCCGAGGGTACCGTGATTGGCGGTTTTGCCATGTCCGCGCAAATCCGGGGCGTACACGCCATATCCTTTGTCGCAAAACGTCTCGGCCAGTCGCGCGTAGCGGCCGCTGTGTTCGGCCATGCCATGGGCCAGCAGGATTACCGCTTTCAACGGCACCGCCGGCAGCCATTGATTGACGAACAGGCGGCTGCGGTCACTCGCGTCCAGCCATAGGGTGTCGTGGATCATGGCGATTCCTTTGCTCAGAGTCGGATCATTGTATAGCGCGTCTGATCAGCTCACGCCACGGCAGGAAGATTCACACGATCAATGACGGCTTTGGCCATATTTGCCTCAATGGCCATAACTGCTAGTGTCCGTGAAGCTCCGCTTTTTCAGAAATGACAGAAAGCGGCCCGGATCGGCTCAGGTAAAGAGGACAAGAACAATGCAACCTGATTTCTGGAACGACAAACGCCCGGCCGGCGTACCGCTGGACATCGACATGGGCGAGTTCAAGTCGGTGATCGAGGTGTTCGAGCGTTCCTGCAAGAAGTTCGCTGATCGCCCGGCGTTCAGCAATATGGGGATCACCCTGACTTACGCTGAACTTGAGCGGCAGAGCGCCGCCTTCGCCGGTTACCTGCAGGCGCATACCGATCTGGTTCCGGGCGATCGCATCGCCGTGCAGATGCCCAACATCCTGCATTACCCGATTGCCGTGTTCGGTGCACTGCGTGCCGGGCTGATCGTGGTCAACACCAACCCGCTGTATACCGCACGGGAGATGCGCCACCAGTTCAAGGATTCCGGCGCGCGGGCGCTGGTGTACCTGAACATGTTCGGCCAGAAGGTCCAGGAAGTGCTGGCCGATACCGACATTCAGTACCTGATCGAAGCGAAGATGGGCGACCTGATGCCCAGCGCCAAGGGCTGGCTGGTCAACACCGTGGTCAGCAAAGTGAAGAAAATGGTCCCGGCGTATTCGTTGCCGCAGGCGATCTCCTTCAAAAGCGCACTGCGCATGGGCCGTGGCCTGGGGATCAAGCCGCTGAAGGTCAGCCTCGACGACATCGCCGTGCTGCAATACACCGGTGGCACCACCGGGCTGGCGAAAGGCGCGATGCTCACCCACGGCAATCTGGTGGCGAACATGCAGCAAGTGCGCGCCTGTCTCGCGCAACTCGGCCCGGACGGGCAGCCGCTGCTGCGCGAAGGCCAGGAAGTGATGATCGCGCCGTTGCCGCTGTATCACATCTATGCCTTCACCGCGAACTGCATGTGCATGATGGTTTCCGGCAACCACAACGTGCTGATCACCAACCCGCGCGATATTGCCGGCTTCATCAAGGAGCTGAAGAACTGGCGCTTCTCCGCGCTGTTGGGCCTGAACACCTTGTTCGTGGCGCTGATGGATCACCCGGATTTCAAGACCCTCGATTTCTCCAGCCTGAAGCTCACCAACTCCGGCGGTACCGCGCTGGTCAAAGCCACCGCCGAGCGCTGGGAACAGATGACCGGTTGCCGCATCACCGAGGGTTACGGCCTGACCGAAACCTCACCAGTGGCCTGCACCAACCCGTACGGCGACCAGTCGCGGCTGGGCACGGTCGGCTTGCCGGTGCCGGGCACCTTGCTCAAAGTCATCAACGATGACGGTGTCGAACAGCCGATGGGCGAGCGCGGCGAGTTGTGCATCAAGGGCCCGCAGATCATGAAAGGTTATTGGCACAAGCCTGAGGCCACTGCCGAAGTGCTGGATGCCGAGGGCTGGTTCAAGTCCGGTGACATCGCGGTGATCGATCCGGACGGTTTCGTGCGCATCGTCGATCGCAAGAAGGACATGATCATCGTCTCCGGTTTCAACGTTTATCCGAATGAAATCGAAGATGTGGTCATGGCCCATCCGAAAGTGGCCAACTGCGCGGTGATCGGCGTACCGGACGAGCGTTCGGGCGAGGCGGTGAAGCTGTTTGTGGTGGCGCGGGAAACCGGGGTCAGCCTCGAAGAGCTCAAGGCCTACTGCAAAGAGAATTTCACCGCGTACAAAGTGCCGAAACACATTGTGTTGCGTGAGTCATTGCCGATGACGCCTGTCGGGAAAATTCTGCGGCGTGAGTTGCGCGATATCGCGTAAAAGTCAAAAACACAAAGATCGCAGCCTTCGGCAGCTCCTACCTTGGAATGCATTTCCTGTAGGAGCCTGCCTGGCTGCGATCTTTTGCTTTAAGTCCCCGAAAACCGGGGCTTCAAAGGTGTTCTAGGATTTTTGCTCTAAAATGACTGCTAGGTAGTCTTGAGTCATTAATATGACTGTAGGGGCCGCTTTTGGCTCTAGTCGACCCTTGGCAAAGCTGCTACTCTCGGCGCGCTTTGTGACTTCTCGGCCTATGTAAAAGCCAGATTCACCAATACCAAACACACACCAATAATAATCGCATCAAATGCGGTGAAGAATTCGCGTTGCTGAGGAGTGGGCTTCCATGATCGAAGACTTTTGGAAGGATAAATACCCGGCTGGAATTGCTGCCGACATCAATCCGGACGAGTATCCGAACATTCAGGCAGTGTTGAAGCAATCCTGCCAACGCTTCGCCAACAAACCGGCTTTCAGCAACCTGGGCAAGACAATCACTTACGGTGAATTGTACGAATTGTCCGGTGCGTTTGCCGCGTATCTGCAACAGCATACCGATTTGCAGCCCGGCGATCGAATCGCCGTGCAACTGCCCAACGTTCTGCAGTACCCGGTGGCCGTCTTCGGTGCGATTCGCGCCGGGCTGATCGTGGTCAACACCAACCCGCTGTACACCGCGCGGGAAATGGAACACCAATTCAACGACTCCGGCGCCAAAGCCCTTGTTTGCCTGGCGAACATGGCGCATTTGGCTGAAACCGTGGTGCCGAAAACCGGCGTCAAACACGTCATCGTCACCGAAGTCGCCGACCTGCTGCCACCGATCAAGCGCCTGCTGATCAACAGTGTCATCAAGTACGTGAAGAAAATGGTTCCGGCCTATCACTTGCCCAAAGCCGTCAAGTTCAATGACGTGCTGAGCAAGGGCCAGGGTCAACCGGTGGCCGAAGCCAATCCTGACAGCGGCGACGTTGCGGTGCTGCAATACACTGGCGGCACCACCGGCGTGGCCAAAGGCGCGATGCTGACCCATCGCAACCTCGTCGCCAACATGCTGCAGTGCAAGGCGCTGATGGGTTCCAACCTCAACGAAGGTTGCGAGATCCTGATCACGCCGCTACCGCTGTACCACATCTATGCGTTCACCTTTCATTGCATGGCGATGATGCTGATCGGCAACCACAACATCCTCATCAGCAACCCGCGCGACCTGCCGGCGATGGTCAAGGAACTGTCGAAGTGGAAGTTCAGCGGTTTCGTCGGCCTCAATACGCTGTTCGTCGCGCTGTGCAACAACGAAGGTTTCCGCAAGCTGGATTTCTCGGCGCTGAAAGTTACGTTGTCCGGCGGCATGGCCTTGCAACTGGCCGCTGCCGAGCGCTGGAAAGCGGTCACCGGTTGCGCCATCTGCGAAGGTTACGGCATGACCGAAACCAGCCCGGTGGCCACGGTCAACCCGATCCAGAACATCCAGATCGGCACCATCGGTATTCCGGTGCCATCGACCCTGTGTAAAGTCATCGATGATGCCGGTGTCGAGCAGCCGCTGGGTGAAATCGGCGAACTGTGCGTCAAGGGCCCGCAAGTGATGAAAGGCTACTGGCAGCGTCAGGAAGCCACCGATGAAATGCTCGACAGCGAAGGCTGGCTGAAGACCGGTGACATCGCGCTGATCCAGCCGGACGGCTACATGCGCATCGTTGATCGCAAGAAAGACATGATTCTGGTCTCCGGTTTCAACGTCTACCCGAACGAACTGGAAGACGTGCTGGCGACCCTGCCGGGTGTGTTGCAGTGCGCGGCCATCGGCGTGCCGGACGAGAAGTCGGGCGAGGCGATCAAGATTTTCATCGTCGCCAAACCGGGTGTCACGCTGACCAAGGAAATCGTGATGGAGCACATGCGCGCCAACGTCACGGGTTACAAGGTGCCGCGTTCGGTGGAGTTCCGCGATGCGTTGCCGACCACCAACGTCGGCAAGATCCTGCGCCGCGAGTTGCGTGATGAAGAGCTGAAGAAGATCAAGGCCAAGTCCGCCGCCTAAAACACGAAGCCCCGCAGATGCGGGGCTTTTTGTTGGGTGCGGGGCAGGGCTTGGATTTCGCGTTGAGCCTACCCCTCACCCCAGCCCTCTCCCGAGGGAGAGGGAGCCGAACGGGGGCTGTTCAGAACCCGAATTCGACTCGATATCTCAGGTCGGTGCAGCTCATCCAGACACCTCGGTCAGTCCCCTCTCCCAATGGGTAAGGGAGCAGATCTTCATGCTGTTCAGAACCTGAGTTCGACTCGATATCTCAGGTCGGTGCAGCTCATCCAGACACCTCGGTCAGTTCCCTCTCCCTTGGGAGAGGGCTAGGGTGAGGGGAAGGGGGCTGCACAAATCCTACTGACGAAACGGCGCGAAATTTACGTTAGTCCCCGCCGGACGCATGTCCTGCAGATACGAATCCTTGTCCGCACTCAGTTCCAGGCTCAACGCCGCCTTGCGCTTGCCTTCGTTGCGAATCACCAGCCCCTCCAGCTTTTCACGCAGAAATACCGTCGGTACTTTCAGGTGCAGCAATTCGTCAGTGGCTGGCGTGTGCATCAGCAGGTGAATCCACTCGTACTGACCGATGGCCAGACGCGACACCGGCAGGTCGAACCACCAGATGTTGCGGTTACGGTTCAGTTCGGCGAAGTGGCAGTTGTTGGTGCCGAGCACGGCGCCGCCCAGTTCCTTGTTGCGACGGGCAATGGCCTGCGTTTTATCGAGTTTCATAACATTCCTGCGGGATCGGTTCCTGGCGCTTGACGCCCATATGTTGCGCATTCTCGGGGCTACGCACGCAAACATAAAGCCCAACCTGCACGCCGCGACGAAATGAGCCGCTGAAAATAAATGAAACTTGGCGCAAACCCGGCCAGTCAATCATTACGTACTGACTTTTCCCCCTAATTGCACCAAGGAGAAACACCATGAGTAGCACAGGCGATAAAGTAAAAGGCATGGCCAACGAAGCAGTCGGCAACATCAAGCAAGGCGTCGGCAAAGCCACCGACAACACCAAGCTGCAAGCCGAAGGCAAGATTCAAGAGAAAAAAGGTGAGGCCCAGCAAGCGGTCGGCAAAGCCAAGGACGCGGTCAAAAAAGGCGTCGACAAGGCGTAATTCAGCCTTGAACGAAATACATGAACGGCCATCCAAGGATGGCCGTTTTTGTGTCAAAAGCCTGCAGTAACCCGACGAGGTTCGCCAAACAGGCTACCGTGATGTAAAAAACGGCCCCTGAGTCGCCACGACTTCAACCTGTATTGCGGCGAAAGGAGACGCGAATGATTTTTCCGGACATGAAAGGTCTGCCCCTGCACCGGGTGATGGTGCGCACGGTCACTGAATTCGTCGACGACGAGATGTCGACCTATGCCTCGGCACTGGCCTACCAGATGCTGTTCTCGCTGTTCCCGTTCATTCTGTTCCTGATCGCCCTGATCGGTTTCCTGCACCTGCCGGACTTTTTCTCCTGGCTGCGCCTGCAATCGGAACTGGTCCTGCCACCGCAGGCGCTGGAGCAGGTCAACCCGGTGATCGACCAGTTACAGCAGTCAAAGGGTGGCCTGCTTTCCGTCGGTATCGTTATCGCCCTGTACACCGCCTCCGCGGGCGTGCGCTTGATGATGAGCGCGATGAACGCCGCGTATGACGTGGTCGAAGGCCGGCCGATCTGGAAGCGTTTTCCGCTGTCGATTGTCTACACCGTCGGCATTGCCGGCATGCTCCTGGTGGCCGCTGCGCTGATGGTGCTCGGGCCGCAGGTGATGGGCTGGATCGCCGCGCAGGTGGGGCTGGAAGACTTCATCGTCACCGTGTGGACCATCGCGCGTTGGCCGGTGATCGTGATTCTGATGATGGTCGCGGTGGCACTGATCTACTACGTCATGCCTGACGTCAAACAGGAATTCCGCTTCATCACCCCCGGTTCGGTATTGGCCGTGGTGGTGTGGATCATCGCCTCGTTGGGTTTCGCCTTCTACGTGAAGACCTTCGCCAACTACAACGCGATGTATGGCAGCATCGGGGCGATCATCGTGCTGTTGCTGTACTTCTACATTTCCGCTGCGGTGCTGTTGCTCGGCGCCGAGATGAATGCGGTGATCGAGCACATGTCCAGCGAGGGCAAGGATGCGGGTGAGAAAGTCCCCGGCGAACTCGATGAACATCCCAAACAACACGTCTCGGGCCTGGGCCGCGATCATTCGCTCAAGCCGGACACTGACGAAGTCTGATCATGATCCGTGAAATTCTGAAAATGGGCGACGAGCGCCTGCTGCGCATTGCCCCGCCCGTGCCGGTCGAGATGTTCGACAGCCCCGAGCTGTGGCAACTGATCGACGATATGTTCCAGACCATGGAAAGCGTCGGTGGCGTTGGCCTGGCGGCGCCGCAGATCGGTGTCGATCTGCAACTGGTGATCTTTGGTTTTGAACACAGCGAACGTTACCCGGACGCTGAAGCGGTGCCGCAGACGATCCTGATCAATCCGCTGATCACGCCGTTGAGTCCGTTGATGGAGGAGGGCTTCGAAGGGTGTCTGTCGGTGCCGGGTTTGCGTGGTGCGGTGGATCGTTATCAGCAGATTCGCTATGAAGGGTTTGATCCGAAGGGCGAGCCGATTGTGCGTATCGCGTCAGGTTTCCACGCCCGCGTTGTGCAGCACGAATGCGATCACCTGATCGGCCGGTTGTACCCGTCGCGGATCACCGACTTCACTAAGTTCGGTTTTACCGAAGTGATGTTCCCGGATCTTGATCCCACAGCTGACGATTGATCCCCGAGAACACCACGCCCCCCTGTAGGAGTGAGCCTGCTCGCGATAGCGGTCTGTCAGTGACATTTTCGGTGACTGACACACCGCTATCGCGAGCAGGCTCACTCCTACAGGGTTTTGTTAGGCGGAGGGGGCCTGCTCCATCGCAATCATCGGCTTGCTCCGCGCATACCGGCTCAAGCGCTCCGCCATCGCCTGGGGCAGGGCCGGGTCGAACGTGAACCCGCGTCGCTCATAAAAACCGCGCAAATCCGGATGGCAGAACAGCCACACCGGCTCGCTCACATCCTGCACCGCCGCTGCAATCAGCTTTGCGGCAACGCCCTGTTCACGACACCCCGGATCAACGAACAACCCGGTCAACCAATGCCCGCCGGACACTGGCCGCAAGCACAACGCGCCCACAATCTCTCCGCGCCGCGCCACCCATAACTGTGCCTCGCGAACCGCTTTCATCGAGGACTGGTGGCTGCGGTAAAACTTGTTCATCAACGGCCAAAGCGACTCGTCGAGCAGGCTGTATTGAGTGTCGGGCATGGGATCGGACTGTCGGCGTGTAAAGCGCCGATTATAAAAGAACGCACGGCTCTGGATAGGTGTATACCTGACCTCACATCCCCTGTGAGTGGAGTACGCATCATGTCCAAAGGTATGGATTCAAAGAAAGCCGCGAAGAAGAAACCGGCCAAGACCGCGATTGAAAAGCGCGCGGAGAAGAAAGCCAAGAAAGTCGACATCTTCGGCCATTGATCACGCCTTTCCGGAGCCCGGTTCTCGGGCTCCTGCCTGAACCTGAAAATAATCTGCAAGATTGCGCAGCGTCGTTGCACAGATGGGCAAGAATCCCGTTCCGAGCAACGCCATGCCCCATTACTTCGACGCCGCCTATCGTCAGCAGGTCGAAACCCTGCGCCAACGTTTCACTGCCCGTACCGAGTGGCCGACCTGGCTGTTACTGATCGGCGTCTATGGCGGCTGGTTCGCTATTGTTCTTAATAGTCATTGGCTGGGCCGTGCCTTGAGCACCTTGCTGCTGATTCCGCTGTTGTTTTTGTAGCGCTACAACTTTTGCCTTCGCGAGCAGGCTCGCTCCCACAGGAGAGACGCATTCCAATGTGGAGCGAACTTGCTCGCGAAAACGTCCGCCCCGCCAACAATTCTCCCCGCGCTGAACCGTTTCTTGTGCAAAAAGTGCCAGATACTGGCCGACTAGTGGCCTTGCGCAGGTCTTGGCACTGGCTATGCTTCTCGTAACTAACTATGTCGACCGTCATGTCAAAACTTGCCGGACGCACAGCGTTAGTCCGTGAATTCATGCTGCCAGAGTGCGCAACCCAAGGCACCGACACTGAACCAACAAGGAGCGTCGCTTACATGGAAGTTCTTCAACGCGTTAGGGCTGGCCCGCGTGCGGGCTATCAAGAGAAGGATGTCTTGATTAGAGCGTCGCTGCATGGACGCTCCGATTGATCATCATTTATCACCTGACAACTTCCTCCCGTGGAGGAATGCGTGTGCCTGTTCTGTGGAACGTAGTGGTGGATCGTGAAAGAACTGAACTTTCATCAAATCAAAAGTCCGCGCGGAAGGTGATACAACCATGTTCAACCTACATCACAAGGCTGACCTGCAGGAAATCGAGCGCTTCAGCTGCGCCCTGACCGAGGCCAACGCCAAGTTGGCTGCGATCAGCCGCTCGATGGCAATGATCGAGTTCTCCCCTGACGGCATCGTTCTGGATGCCAATGAAAATTTTTGCAAGACCATGGGCTACAGCGCCGATGAAGTGCGTGGCAAACATCATCGGGTGTTTTGTGAAGAGATGTTCTACCGCAGTGAGGAATACGCAAAGCTGTGGCGTGACCTGGCCCGTGGTGAACCGATCAGCGGGACTTTTCTGCGTTTGAACAAGGCCGGCAGGGAAGTTTGGCTCGAAGCCAGTTACATGCCGGTGTATGGCCCGGACAAACAGGTCCAGAGCGTGATCAAAGTGGCCGCCGACATCACCGCCCGAGTGAATAAAGAACACGAAGAAGAAAGCATGCTGGCAGCGATCAGCCGCTCGATGGCGGTGATCGAGTTCACCCCGGAAGGTAATGTTATCGCCGCCAACGACAACTTTCTGAAGACCATGCAGTACTCGCTCAACGAAATCGTCGGCCATCATCACAGTCTGTTCTGCCATCGCGCCGAAGCCGAGTCCGCGCAGTACAAGGCATTCTGGGCCTCGCTCAACCGCGGCGAATATCACTCGCACCGTTTCGAGCGCAAGAACAAGTCGGGGCAGATGGTTTATCTCGAAGCTTCGTACAACCCGTTGTTCGACGCCAAGGGCCGCTTGTACAAAGTGGTCAAGTTCGCCAGCGACATCACCCATCAGATGACCACGCTGCAGAACGCTGCTGAATCGGCCCACAGCACCTCGGTACAAAACGACGCCTGCGCGCAAAAAGGCTCACAGGTCGTGCAGCAAACCGTGCAGATCATTCAGGACATCTCCCGCGACCTCAACGAAGCTGCCGCCAGCATCGATGCAGTGAGCAAACAGTCGGACATCATCGGCACCATCGTTCAGACCATTCGCGGCATTGCCGATCAGACCAACTTGCTGGCGCTCAACGCGGCGATTGAAGCGGCGCGGGCCGGGGAACACGGGCGCGGTTTTGCCGTGGTAGCGGACGAGGTGCGTAGCCTCGCGGCGCGCACCAGTCAGGCGACGCTGGAGATTGTCGAGGTGGTGCGCAAAAACCATGACCTGTCGCTGAGTGCGGTGTCGAGTATGCAATCAAGTCTGAGCCGCACCGGGCTCGGGGTTGAGCTGGCCAATGAGGCGGGGGAGGTGATTCTGGAAATTCAGCAGGGCTCGCGGCATGTGGTGGACGCGATCAGTCAGTTCAATGAGACCCTGCAACTGAACTGATTTCTTCAGCTGGATACAATCAATGTGGGAGCGAGCTTGCTCGCGAAAGCGATGTGTCAGTAGGTGGAAATTTCACTGATACACCGCCTTCGCGAGCAGGCTCGCTCCCACATTTGATTTCGGGTGACTTGAAGATCAGAGCGCAGCAAGAAACTTGTTGGCCTGCTTGTCACTGTCCTTCACATCGTTGTCTTTTTCCGCCTGCGCCAACTTCATCTTGTCCTGCAAGCGCTCGGCGATCTCTTTGCCGATGGCCAGTTGTTTCTCCGGCGGCATGGCTTTGATGTCGTCTTCGGTCAGCCCCATGGACTGCAGGATACTGTCGCGCAGACGCTGTTCCGGCGTCTTGCTCATGTAGTCCTTGAACTCGTCGGTGGCGGATGTCGCTGAGGTGCTGGTGGCGTCGGTCGATTGCAGGTTCACGCGGGTCTTGGCGAACGCTTCGTCGACGTTATCGCTGATGCGTGTGGCTTCGCTGACTTGCTGGGTGGCGATCTGCGTCGCCGAGTCCTGCACCTTGGCAGTGGCTTCAGCGGTTTGCGCCTGGGTCTGGTTTTGCAGGGTTTGCAGCATGGCGCCGTGCAGGCCACCTTGCAGACCGGCGGCTGCCGTGGTGGTGGCATCGTCATTCAGCGCTTTGGGCAGGTGAATGATTTGCTGTTGTTTGGCACTGATCAACATGACGTGTAGACCTGTAGGTAATTGCTGACTCGCGTATCGGAGCAATTACCGTGCCTTTTGAATAAATCCTTTTATTTCAACAGCTTGATCATCAGTCAGGTATTCGTGGCGGTCATCCCTTGCCGATAAGCGGCAGAGGATGACCGTTGTCCATCAGCGATGAGCGATGTTTTCCAGCGCCAGATTGCGCGTGCGCGGGCCGAACCAGCCGATGGTCAGCATCACGATTAGCATGCTGCTGACGATAAACGCCAATACCCCCGGCGTACCGAAATTGTCGAGAAACAAGCCGATCAACAAGCTGCTGAACACTGTCGACAAGCGACTGAACGAATAACAGAAACCCACGGCGCGCGCGCGGATGTTGGTCGGGAACAATTCGCTCTGGTACGAGTGATAGCTGAAACTCAGCCAGGCGTTGCAGAAAGTGATCATCACCCCGCAGAAGATCAGCCCGAATGCGCTGGTCTGCAGGGCGAACAAGGTGCCGAAGGTCATCGCGCCGAGGGCCGAACCGACGATCTGCCATTTGTTCTCGAAGCGGTTGGCGAACTTGACGAACAGCAGCGGCCCGAGCGGGTAGGCGAGGGTGATGATGAAGGCGTACATCAAACTGTGAGTGACGCTGACGCCCTGACCGGACAGCAGCGCCGGCAGCCAGTTGCCGAAACCGAAGAAACCGATTGCCTGGAAGATGTGGAACACGATCAGCATCAACGCGCGGCGGCGATACGGCGGCTGCCAGATATCGGCAAAACGGCCCTTGCCTTCGACGTCGACGGGCACGGCTTCGGGGGCGTCCAGCGGTTTGCCGTAGTCCTTCTGGCAACGGGTTTCAATGTGGTCGAGAATCCGGTTGGCTTCCTCAAAGCGGCCATGCTGCGCGAGCCAGCGCGGCGATTCCGGCAGACGTTTGCGCAGCCACCAGATAAACAGCGCAAACACCGCGCTGGCCAGCACCACCCAACGCCAGCCGGAGACCCCGAACGGCGCTTGCGGCACCAGCCACCACGACATCAATGCCACCGCCGGCACCGACAGGAACTGCACGAAAAACGCGAAGGCAAAGGCTGAACTGCGCATGCGTTTCGGCACCAGTTCCGAGAGGTAAGCATCAATGGTGACCAGCTCGATGCCCAGGCCAATGCCAACCAGAAAGCGCATGCAGATGATACCCAGCGCCGAACTCTGAATCCCCATCAACACCGTCGCCGCCGTGTACCAGACCAGCGCGAAGGTGAAGATCGCACGGCGGCCGAAACGATCCGCCAATGGGCTGAGCAGACTGGCGCCGAGGAACAGGCCGAGAAACGTTGCCGAGGCAAACGCCGCTTGATCAGAGAAACCGAACACGCCCTGATTGCCAGTGGCAAAGATCCCGTCGCGGATCAGCCCGGGGCTGATGTAAGCGGTCTGGAACAGGTCGTAGAGTTCGAAAAATCCACCGATCGACAGCAGCGCCACCAGCCGCCAGATCGTCGCGACCGCCGGAAGGCGATCGATGCGGGCGGACACCTGAGCGGCGCGGATCGGGTCGATGCCGTCGCTTTGCGCGGCGGCGGGGGCGTGTGCAGTCATGGGCTGGTCCATTTTTTATTGATGGAAAAGCTTAGCCTGCTATCGGAGTTCACGGATTGTGAATATCGGCGGATTAAACAGATAAACCGCTGAATTCTCACAATATCTGCTTACGAATTAACGATTTATGCCGCAGCCGCCGAATCCGGTAGCGCCGAGGCTGGCAGCCCGAAAATCCGGTCAAACAGCCAATTGAAGGCAAACGTGTAGCAGGGGATGAAAATGATCAGCGCCAGATCCAATAGAAACGCCTGCACCAGACTGATGTTCATCCACCACGCGATCAACGGAATCAGAAACACGATCAGCGTCAGTTGAAAGCCCACCGCATGAGCGATACGGCGTTTCACTGTGCGCGTGCGCGATTGCTGGCGGCTTTCCCAGTGCTCGAACAACGAGGTGTAAATGAAGTTCCAGGTCACGGCGATGGTGGTGATGATCACCGCCAGTGGCCCGGTGCTGCCCGGTGAAGTGCCGGACAACAGCGCCAGACCGAGGGCGGAGAAGGTCATGCCGATCACTTCATAGAGCGACACATAGACCAGTTTGCGTTTGACGCCTTGCATGGGGAGTTGCCTCTTTCTTGCCGTTTGTTGGCCAGCGGGACTGGCGAAGGCGGCAAAAGATAGCTTCAATAGAGCTGACAGAAAAAGTCAGTAGCTTTCAGTTTTGTTGATAGGTGTGCAAAGTGAATTTCAACAGTGACAGCATCGAGCTGTTTCTTGCCGTAATCGAACGCGGCTCGTTTTCGGCGGCGGCGCGTGCGCTGGGCAAAGTCCCGTCGGCCGTAAGTATGGGCATCGGCAACCTTGAGGCGGAACTCGGTTATCTGCTGTTCGACCGCAGCCATCGCGAACCACAACCCACGGCAATGGCGCTGTCGCTGGTGCCACACGCGCGGCTGATTGCCGAGCAACTCAAGCAGTTGCAAGTGCATGCGGTGGAACTGTCGTTGGGGCTGGAGAGCAAGTTGTCGATCGGCGTAGTCGCGGACATCGACCGGCGCCGTTTGCTGGCGGCGATCAAGGTGATCGCCGAGCACCATCCGTTGCTCGATATCGAAGTGCTGACCGCACCGCAGGACGACGTGTTGGCGATGCTGCACAGCGGCCGCGTCAGCCTGTGCCTGGCGTTCGCCGGATTGAGCATGAATGTGCTGGAGCGTTTTCAGTTTGTCGGCAGCGAACGGATGATTGCCACCCTGGCGGCGGACAGTCCGTTGTTGCGGGGTCAGGATCTGTTTCTTGAGGATCTGGTGCATGTACGGCAAATCATCGTCGCCAGTCGTGACTTGCCGATCAGTGAAACGCGGCCGTTGGTGGCGGAGTCGTATTGGCGCACCGACAGCCTTGAGACGGCGATGGAAATGGTTGAGGCGGGGTTGGGATGGGGTAATTTTCCGCTGTCGGTGGTGCAGGCACGGTTGGACAAAGGACGGCTGAAACGCCTGAATTTCCGCAACATCGAAAACGGACTGGTGATGCCGGTGCATGCGGTGTGGCTCAAGAGCCAGCCATTGCAGAAGGGCGCGCATGCCCTCGTCGAATTGTTGGGCGGTTGATCGTTCCCACGCAGAGCGTGGGAACGATCGGTTACCTGTTGTCAGGTGCTTTCGCGAATCTTCAGTTCAAAGCCCATGTCTTCCACCGGACGCGCCACGCTGTTACCGGCCATCAACGTCAGCATCTGCTCCGCCGCGCGCCGGCCAATCGCTTCACGCGGGGTGTTGATGCTGCTCAGGCGCGGCACCATGTGTTCGGACATTGG
Source organism: Pseudomonas sp. 29 (assembly GCF_002754355.1). Taxonomy (NCBI): domain Bacteria; kingdom Pseudomonadati; phylum Pseudomonadota; class Gammaproteobacteria; order Pseudomonadales; family Pseudomonadaceae; genus Pseudomonas; species Pseudomonas sp. 29. The sequence goes on along the minus strand of NZ_PEEY01000001.1, from coordinate 1,304,120 downwards.
CAAGTCGTTGAAACCGAGAATCGCTACCTGCTCAGGAATCTTGATGCCGTTGCGCAGCGCCTCCAGCAACGCCCCCTGCGCCAGGTCATCGTTACCGAAGAAGATCGCATCAACGTCCGGATGCGCCGCGAGCAATTGCAAAAACAACTCCCCGCCCAAGCCCACCGATGAAGAACGAGGCGTCAGTACTTCCAGATCCGGGTCGTAACGTCCGGCCTTTTGCAACGCTTTGCGAAAGCCTTCACCGCGCAACAAGGTGCGCTGATCAAGTTGCGCACCGATGTAAGCCAGACGCTTGCGCCCACGCGAAAGCAAATGTTCGGCCGCCGTTTCACCGGCACTCAGTTGCGAGAACCCTACGCAATTCACTCCGGCAGCGCTGTCCAGTTCCATCATGTACACGCAGGGAATATTGCTCGCCTCGATCATTCGTCGTGAACTTTCCGTGCGATCAAACCCGGTCAGCAAAAATCCACGCGGCTGATAGGCCATGTAGTTGCGCAGCAGGTTTTCTTCTTCATCACGTGAATAGTGGAAGTTGCCGATCAGCACTTCGAAGCCTTTGGGCGTCAGTACCCGATGAATGGCTTCCAGCGTATCGATGAACAGCAAGTTGGATAACGAAGGCACCAGAACCACCACCGAATGGCTCTGCGCCGAGGCCAATGCGCGGGCGGCAGGGTTGACCACGTAGTTGAGTTCGAGCGCGGCTTTCTGGACTTTTTCCACAAGGTCAGTGGCCACGGTGCTGACACCGCGCAAGGCCCGGGAGGCAGTAATCGGGCTGACACCGGCCAGGCGGGCAACTTCATTCAGGGTGGGACGGCCGGTGGTGCGAGTGTTTTTATCGTTTTTAGGGGAGGTCATCGGGCGGCTTGCCAAACAAAAATCAAGGCACTAAGGTAGCGCTGTCCTGATGCAGCTGTAAATGCGTAAGCGAGGTCCTGCCTGATCTTCGCTTTTTGGCGTTGGGAACAAACCTGCTGCAACCCAAAAAAACGACAAGAAGGCGTCGGCAACTTCTGCCTGTGCACTAGAGTCATAGCTAGCAAAGGTAGCGCTGTCTGCGCGCTGAGGTGTTATATGAGTCATCCCATCACCGCCCTGGTCATCATGGGCGTTGCCGGTTGCGGCAAGACGTGCGTCAGCGAGGCCCTGTGCCAATTGAGCGGCGCCACTGCCATTGAAGGCGATACTTTCCATCCGGCCGCGAACATCGAAAAGATGAGCGCGGGGATCCCCCTGAACGACGACGACCGTGCCGGCTGGCTCGACAGCCTGTGCGATGAACTGCGTCGCGTCGACGCGCTGGGCAAACGCCCGGTGCTGACTTGCTCGGCCCTTAAACACAGTTATCGCGAAGTGTTGCGCAGCGCCTTGCCGGGCCTGGGTTTCGTGTTTCTTGAATTGACCCCTGAAGTTGCCGCTGAACGTGTGTCCCACCGTCCGGGCCACTTTATGCCCGCGACGTTGATCGAAAGCCAGTTCGCCACCCTCGAATCGCCGAAGGGTGAGCCGTTGACGTTGGCGTTGAATGCTTCGATCCACAGCGTTGAAGAGCTGGCGTCCCAGGCTCACGTCTGGTGGCAGGCCCACGGTCTGAAGCAGGCGGTATGAGTGTGTTGAAAGAGATAGCGCTGTCCTTCCGACTTCTGTTTAACCCGCTTTAATAACAACAACAATCCAGGAGACACCCCCAATGTTTGGCATGTCCCACGACGCCTACCTGCTGCTCGATGCAGTGGTCACGGTAATCGGCCTGATTATCCTGATCACCAAATTCAAGATTCACCCGTTCATTTCCCTGACCATCGCCGCCGCGTTCCTCGGCTTGACGTCGGGCATGCCGATCGGCACCATCATCAAAGCGTTCCAGGACGGCTTCGGTGGCGTGCTCGGTTTTGTCGGCATCATCCTTGCGCTGGGCACCATGCTCGGCAAAATGATGGCCGAATCGGGCGGGGCGGATCAGATCGCCCAGACCCTGATCCGTGCGTTCGGTAAAGACAAAGTCCAGTGGGCGATGATGTTCGCCGCGTTTCTGGTGGGCATCCCGCTGTTCTTCGAAATCGGCTTTGTCCTGCTGATTCCGTTGGTGTTCATCGTTGCGCGCCGCACCGGCGTGTCGATCATCAAGATCGGTATCCCACTGCTCGCTGGTCTGTCCGCCGTGCACGGTCTGGTGCCACCGCACCCGGGTCCGCTGCTGGCCATCGGCGTGTTTGGCGCTGACATCGGCAAGACCATTCTCTACGGTCTGATCGTTGCGCTGCCGACCGCGATCATTGCTGGTCCGATCTTCGGTACGTTCATCGCCAAGCACATTCCGGGTCACCCGAATCAGGAACTGGTCGATCAACTGGCCCGCGAAAACGACGACTCGGCCAAGCTGCCGAGCTTCACCATCACCCTGATCACCGTGCTGTTGCCGGTGTTCCTGATGCTGCTGAAAACCTTCGCTGACGTGGCGCTGCCGGACGGTCACTTCTTCCGCACCTGGATGGACATGATCGGTCACCCGATCTCGGCACTGCTGCTGGCGTTGCTGCTGTCGCTGTACACCTTCGGCCACAAGCAGGGCATCGGTTCCCAGCAGATGCTCAAGTGGCTCGACGCGAGCCTGGCGCCAACCGCTGCGATCATCCTGATCATCGGTGCTGGCGGTGGCTTCAAGCAGATGCTGGTCACCAGCGGTGTGGGCGACGTGATTGGCCACATGGCGGTCAGCGCGCAGATCTCGCCGATCCTGTTGGCGTGGCTGGTGGCGGCGGTGATCCGTATCGCGACCGGTTCGGCGACTGTGGCGACCATCACGGGCGCGGGCATTGTCGTGCCGGTGGTGGGGATGATTCCGGGCGTTAACCGTGAGCTGTTGGTACTGGCCACCGGCGCCGGTTCGCTGATCCTGTCCCACGTGAACGACGCCGGTTTCTGGCTGGTGAAGCAGTACTTCAACATGACCGTGGCCGAGACGTTCAAGACCTGGACGGCGATGGAAACCATCCTGTCCATCGTTGCGTTGGGCTTTATCCTGCTGCTGTCGCTGTTCGTTTAAGCAGCTTCACGCAGGCACAAAAAAACCGCAGCGATGCGGTTTTTTTGTGGGTGATGATTTCTTCGCTACACACAAAACCAATGTGGGAGCGAGCTTGCTCGCGAAAGCGGTGGGTCAGTCAGCATTGATTTAGCTGACACGACGCCTTCGCGAGCAAGCTCGCTCCCACAGGGGATAGGTGTCAGGCGGAAGTTTTTGGACTCAGGCCATCCGCCCGGAACATGCCGCGAATCCCGCGCACCGCCTGACGTATGCGGTCCTGGTTTTCGATCAGCGCAAAGCGCACGTGATCGTCGCCATACTCACCAAAACCCACCCCCGGCGAGACGCAGACCTTGGCCTCGGCCAGCAGTTTCTTGGCAAACTCCAGCGAACCCAGATGCGCGTACTGCTCAGGAATCTTCGCCCAGACGTACATCGACGCCTTCGGATTCTCAACCATCCAGCCCAGCTCATGCAGGCCTTTGACCAGCACGTTGCGGCGCTGGCGATACTGCTCGGCGATGTCGCGCACACACTGCTGATCGCCTTCCAGCGCGGCAATCGCCGCGACTTGCAGCGGGGTGAAGGTGCCGTAGTCGTGGTAGCTCTTGATCCGCGCCAGAGCGTTGACCAGTTCCGGATTACCGACCATGAAACCGATGCGCCAGCCGGCCATGTTGTAGCTCTTGGACAGGGTGAAAAACTCCACAGCAATGTCCTTGGCGCCCGGCACTTGCATGATCGACGGGGCTTTCCAGCCGTCGTAGACGATGTCGGCGTACGCCAGATCGTGAATTACCAGCACGTCGTACTGCTTGGCGAGGGCGATCACCCGTTCGAAGAAGTCCAGTTCCACGCACTGTGCGGTCGGATTCGATGGGAAGCCGAGGATCATCATTTTCGGTTTCGGAATCGAACCGCGAATGGCCCGTTCCAGTTCGTCGAAGAAGTCCACGCCCGGCACCAGCGGCACCGAACGCACCTGGGCACCAGCAATCACCGCACCGTAGATGTGAATCGGGTAGCTCGGGTTTGGCACCAATACGGTGTCGCCCTGATCCAGGGTTGCCAACATCAAATGCGCCAGGCCTTCCTTGGAACCGATGGTGACAATGGCTTCGCTTTCCGGGTCGATGTCGACCTCGTAGCGTTGCTTGTACCAGTTGGAAATGGCCCGGCGCAGGCGCGGAATGCCCTTTGACGTGGAGTAACCGTGGGTGTCTTCGCGTTGGGCAACCTGGACAAGTTTTTCGACAATATGCGGCGGCGTGGCGCCGTCGGGGTTGCCCATGCTCAGGTCGATGATGTCTTCACCACGACGCCTGGCAGCCATTTTCAGCTCGGCGGTGATGTTGAAAACGTAAGGGGGGAGTCGATCTATGCGCGCAAAGCGGCGCGGCGAACCTTGTTCAGCCATTGTTGCCTCGGATAACGTAAGCGCCCGGAACCGTCCGAGCGACGCTGGTCACTGCGGTGACCTGTGGCGGAAGATAAGGGCTGTGATGGCATACTGTCCAGCGCGTTTTTCAAACATATTTGCCCAAGGAAATCGGTAGATGGAATTCACCAGCGGCTTCTTGCTGAGCCTTTCGCTGTGCCTGGATATCGGCGTGGCCAACATCGCCATGATCACCCTGGCGATGCAGCGCGGTTACTTTCAGGGCTTCGCGCTGGGCCTCGGTACCTGTGTCGGCGACCTGATTTACGCGGTGCTGGCGCTGGCGGGCATGACGGTTTTGCTGCAATACGAAACAGTGCGCTGGGTGCTGTGGATTGGTGGTTCGGCGCTGCTGATCTACTTTGCGGCGAAGATGATTTACTCGGCGATCCATCACGAAGCGCTGCTGGCCGAGACGGCGAAAGTGGGGCAGAACTCCCATCGCAAAGAGTTCTTCCGGGGGATATTTCTCGCCATGTCGTCGCCGAGCGCGATTCTCTGGTTCGCGGCGGTGGGCGGCACCTTGATTGCGCGTTCCGGTGGTGGCGGTCCTTTGAGTTCGGCGCTGTTCCTCGGTGGGTTCCTCTGCGCCGGACTGCTGTGGTCCGCCGGTTTGTGCTTCGCTGCGAGCCATGGCGGCAAGCTCTTGGGCGATAAGCTATTACGCTATTCCTACATGGCATCTGCAGCGATCTTCTGCTATTTCGCGGTGTACGTGATCGTATCTGGCTACAACGAATTTGTCGGTTCGGGCGCCGTCGAGCAGTTGCACGCGCTGTAACCGTGCGATTTGGATCGGGCTTTCTATACTCCCAGCCGAACCCCTTTTTTTGTTCCAGGAGTCGAGTCATGGATGAGCAAAAACGCGTCGAAGTGGCTGAACCTCGCTTCGAACATGGACACTTCTTGCTGATTGCAGGTTTTCGCGGTCGATTTACCCAAGACACAGCCAAGGACATTCCGGCGCTGTGGGAAAAGTTCTTGCCGCACCTGGGAAAAATCCAGGGGCAAAAGAACGAAGTGACCTACGGTGTCTGCAGCAATTTCGACGGCAAGGGCGGCTTCGATTACATCGCCGGGGTGGAAATCAGCAAGCTCGATGACCTCGACCAGAAGGTCTACCAGTGGGTCGAAGTGCTGCCTCGGCAATACGCGGTGTTCGAGCACAAGGGGCCGCTCGAACAGCTGCCGCAAACCCTGCAATACATCTACAAGACCTGGCTGCCGACCTCGCACTACGTAGAGCTCAATGCCCCGGAACTGGAGCGCTATAGCGCCGATTTCAATCCGCGGCTGCACACCGGCAAACTGGAAATCTGCGTGCCGGTCGATACCAAGGGCTGAACCAACAGACATGAGGCGGATCACTGATCCGCCTCATGGTTTTCAACCGCGTTTACTCTTGCCCAACCGTCGCGCCCGCAACAGGTCGATGCCCAGAGTGATAAAGCCGAACGTACTGATGCCCAACACCATCAACATGCCGATTTCAACGCTGCTCATAAACGGTTTCCCCCAAGGGTGATCAGAGACACACCTGAGAAATAGCCCGCCGCGAACCCGAAGAAAAGCACTTATACGCAGGCTTTACGCCGCCCTTGCGCATCGATATGCAGGCCTTATTCCTTTATGCTTTCGGCACTTTCTTCTGCCGATTTCCGAGCCGCCATGAACACCGTTATCCGCAACGTCACCGCCGCCGACCTGGACCGCTGCTACGCCATCGAAACCGTTGCCTACGAAGGTGACGAAGCGGCCACCCGCGAGAAGATCGCCACGCGCATTGCCACCTGGCCGGAAGGTTTTGTCGTCGCCGAAGTGGAGGGCGTGGTGGCAGGCTTCGTCAATTCTGGCGCGGCGTTTGATGTGCAGATGTCGGACGAGGCGTTCAAGGAATTGATCGGCCACGACCCGAAAGGGCCGAACGTGGTGATCATGTCCGTGGTGGTGCACCCGGATTATCAGGGGCAGGGTTTGGCCAAGCGCTTGATGGGCGAGTTCATCGAGCGCATGCGCGGGATGGACAAGGCGACGATTCATCTGATGTGCAAGGAAAAGCATATCCCGTTGTATGCCGGGTTTGGTTTTGCCTACATCAAACCGTCTGAGTCCGACCACGGCGGCATGGCGTGGCACGAGATGATCCTTACCCTCTAAAACCAGCCCGATACTGATCGTTCCCACGCAGAGCGTGGGAACGATCATTTACGGGAGTGTCAGTAGAGGGTGTCGGTTACGCGTTTCGGTGCTTCGCGGTCGTAGGTTTCGGCGTCGAACTGGCCGTCATTCAGACGTTTGTGGAAGGCGCCAGCAGAGGGCAGGGCGGAGCGCGGCAGATGGGTTTCCGGGTTCCACGCATCCGAGCGGACGAACGCTTTCGAGCAATGAAAGAACGCCGCTTCCACCGTCACCAGCAACACCGTTTTCGCCGGTTTGCCGTTCACCGCAAAGCTTTCCAGCAACTGCGGCTCAGCACTAATCACCGCCGTACCATTGACCCGCAACGTCTCGCCAATCCCCGGAATAATGAACAACAACGACACCCGCGAATCGTGCAACACATTGCGCAGGGTATCGATGCGGTTGTTACCTGGGCGATCGGGCAACGCCAGCGTGCGTTCGTCAATGATCCGCACAAACCCGGCTTTGTCACCGCGCGGCGAATTATCCAGGCCATCGGTGCCCATCGAGCTGACAATCACCAGCGGCGACAGGCGCACCATTGCCTGATAATCCTCGTTGAGAAAACCGATCTGCTTGCGCAGCGCTCGTTCATGCGGCAGTCCGTAAATCGCTTCCAGTGCTTCGATTGAGTCGATCATCGTGCTTCCCTCGATGACTTAGAAAAACAGGCCCATGCGCCGTTCGTAACCGATCCGGCCCTTGTACGCTTCGCCGCTGTCGACATAGCCGTGTTTGGCATACAGCGCGATGGCTGCGTCGTTATCCGCGTCCACCGACAATTCCAGTCCTTTGATCTCCGGCCACGCCTGACGTGCAACGTCGGGCAACGCTTGCAGACACGCCTTGCCGTAACCCTTGCCCTGAGCGCGGCGATCGACCTGCAACGCATGCAGGGTGGCGCTGTGTTCATCGGCCCAGGCCGGCAACACTGGCGGGCGCTTGAGCAACAGAAACGCCACGGGTACTTCATCCGCCAGCAGCGCAAAACCCTTCACACCCGGTCCGGGTTTCGACAGCAGGGTGTGCAAAGCCCCATGGATATCGCCGGAGAACTTGATCTGCTCGGCATGGATTTCAATCGCCTCGACTTGCTCACGCTGCAAGGTGTTAAGGCTGTCGTACGGCACGAGTTGGGCTGACACGGGAATTTCCTTTTTCCTACAAAGATGAGATGAGGCTCGGATTCTAGCGATTTTGTCTTCTGCGGAAATTTTTTGTTTCGCCTGTCGATCAGCTCAAGTGCCGAACGACTAAGGGTGTCTTCACAACAAAAACACGGAGAACACCATGAGCGCACAAACCGAGATCCAGACTCTGATCAACACCTACCGCGAAGCCGTCATGAAAAAGGACGTGGAGAAAGTCATGGCGTTGTACGCCGACGACATCGTCTCCTTCGACGCGATCAAGGCCCTGCAATTCAAGGGTAAAGCCGCCTACCGCGCGCACTGGGTCGAGTGCATGGAAATGTGCCCCGGCCCGCACATTTTCGAGTTCCACGAAATCGCCATCGAAAGCGCGGACAGCATCGCCTTCGCCCACTGGGTGGCCAATTGCGGCGGCACCAATGACAAGGGCGAAACCCAGAGCTGCTGGATGCGCGTCACCGCTTGCTATCGGCAGGTTGGCGGGACATGGAAAATCGTCCACGAACACTGGTCGGCGCCGTTCGATCCGATGAGCGGCGCGACCCTGTTCGATGTGACTCCTTGATCTTCAGCCATAGTTGAACCGTCCGATTCAGGAGAACGCCATGAAGTATTTATGCCTGGTCTACAGCGATGAACACTTGTTGCACTCGTCGCTCGACAGCCCGGAAGACGCCGAGTGCTGGGCCTACGCCGAGTCGATTCAGGGCAGCGGGCGAATGGTCGCCGCCGAGGCGCTGGAGTCGGTGCAGACCGCCACCACGGTGCGTATGCGCAACGGCAAACTGTCGATCACCGACGGCCCGTTCGCCGAAACCAAGGAGCAATTGGCCGGTTTCTACCTGATTGACGCCAAGGACCTCAACGAAGCGATTCAGGTTGCCGGCAATATTCCGGCCGCGCGGGTGGGCAGCGTGGAAGTACGACCGGTGCGGCAGCTGAATGTCTGAGGTCAAGGCGCGGGTCGAGCAGGTCTACCGCGAAGAGTCGCGGCGGATCCTGGCGACGCTGATTCGCTTGCTGGGTGATTTCGACCTCGCCGAAGAAGCCTTGCACGAGGCGTTCTTCGTCGCGGTCGAACGCTGGCAGCGCGACGGCGTGCCGGACAACCCGCGCACCTGGCTGGTGTCCACCGGGCGCTTCAAGGCAATTGATGTGTTGCGCCGCCGCGCGCGGTTCAAGGCCTCGCAGCCATTGTTGTTGGCGCAGCTGGAAGAACTGGAACAGGCCGACTGGAGTGGCGAAGACGTGGAAGACGATCGCCTGCGGCTGATCTTCACCTGCTGCCACCCGGCGCTGGCGGCGGATGCGCAAGTGCCGCTGACCTTGCGCGAAGTCTGCGACCTGACCACCGAGGAAATCGCCCGCGCCTTTCTCTCCGCGCCGGCAGCGATTGCCCAGCGCATCGTGCGCGCCAAAGCGAAGATTCGTGACGCGAAAATTCCCTATCAAGTACCGAGCCTGAGCGAACTGCCCGAGCGCCTCGATAGCGTGTTGCGGGTGATTTATCTGGTGTTCAACGAAGGGTATTCGGCGTCGTGCGGGGCCGAGTTGATCCGTGAAGATCTGACCCGCGAGGCGATACGGCTTGGCCGACTGTTGATGGAATTGCTACCGGAGCCGGAGGTGATGGGGCTGCTGGCGATGATGCTGTTGCACGAGTCGCGACGGTCGGCGCGCACTTCGCCGAGTGGTGAACTGGTGCTATTGGATGATCAGGACCGTTCACTGTGGGATGCCGGGTTGATTGCTGAGGGATGTGCGCTGGTCGAGCATGCGCTGACCACGCGGCGCTTTGGGCCATATTGTTTGCAGGCGGCGATTGCGGCGGTTCATGCTGAGGCGCCGTCGGCGGGGGAGACGGATTGGGAGCAGATCGTTGGTTTGTATGACGTGCTGTTGCGTGCGGTGCCTTCGCCGGTGATCGAGTTGAACCGGGCGGTGGCGGTTGCCAAGCGGGATGGGGCGCTGAACGGTTTGAATCTGATTGAAGGGATTTTGGGTCGCGGCGAGTTGCAGGATTACCACTTGGCGCATTCGGCGCGGGCGGAGTTTTGTCGGCAGTTGGGTCGGGTGGCGGAGGCGCGGTTGGCGTATCTTCGAGCGTTGGAATTGACGCGGCAGGAGCCAGAGCGGCGGTTTATTGAAGGGCGGCTTTCGGCACTGGAATTGCCCTCACCCTAGCCCTCTCCCAGGGGGAGAGGGGACTGATTGGGGGATGCTGTAGAAGTACGCCGACCTGAACGCTCAGCGGTGAATCCATAATCGACCCAAATTTCACGACCATATATAACGCAGCAATCAATCCATAATCGACTCGATCTCTCAGGTCGATGTATGACGCAACACAATGCGGTCGGCCCCCTCTCCCCCCGGGAGAGGGCTCGGGTGAGGGGCTTTTGAGCTCATATCCAATGAATCCATAATCGACTCGGTCTCTCAGGTCGATGTATGACGCAAGACACCTCGGTCGGCCCCCTCTCCCTCCGGGAGAGGGCTGGGGTGAGGGGCTTTTGGCTTCATGCCGGCTAGCGATTAGGCGCGCCGCTATTCCAGCATCTTGCTCAACAACCAGCTCCCCGCCGGCCCCGGCGGATACAGCCGCGACCACAACGCATCAACAAACACCGGCTTAGGCCAGCCGCGCACCTTCAACTCCACCAACAAATCATTGCCAAAACGCTGCGCCAGCCAACGCGGCAACGGCGCCCAGCCAAAACCTTTCTCGGCCATTTCCAGCAACATCAGATAACTCGGTGCCGACCACACCCGACCTTTGCCGCGACTGTCGTAAGGATTGACGATGGTCGCCAGGCGCAATTCACGGTGCTGTTCCAGGACGTGTTGATCAACGTGATCAAGCTTGGCCAGCGCGTGATCGCGATTGACGAACAGGGCGATTTCCGTGCGCTCGGCCACCGTCGACGTTGCCAGGTCCGGTGGGTAGTTCTCTTGCATCTCGGCGAAGGCCAGATGCGCACGACCGCGCTGCACCAGCTCGATCAGGTCATCGCATTCGGCGATCAGGCATTCCAGCTCCAGATCCGGATAACGCTGCTCAAACCCGACCAGCGCCGCTTCAAAACGGTACGACTGATAAGTGTCGGAAATCGCCACGGTCAGCTTCGGCTCGACGCCTTGGGACAATTGCCGCGCAGTCATTTCCAGACGACTGCTGGCCGCCAGAATCGCCTCGGCGCGTTGCAGCATCACATGCCCGGCCGGCGTCAGGGTTGGTTTGCGGCTGCTGCGATCGAACAGCACCAGATCCAGATCGATCTCAAGGCTGGCCACCGCCGCGCTGATGGTCGACTGACTGCGCCCCAGTTTGCGCGCCGCTGCCGAAAACGAGCCTTGGGTCGCCGCCTGGACAAACGCCAACAGCACTTCCTGCGAGATCATCAACTATCGCCTTGATCGATGGTTATTGGTTATGAAGTATCGATGCGAGCATAGATCATGGCAACCTTCTTCACTCAAGGAGTCAGGCCATGACTGCCCACAAATCGATCACTGAACGTATTTTCCAGGCCGTTGGTTTCGAACTGCTGGCCATCCTGATCTGCACCCCGTTGCTGGCGTGGATCATGCAAAAACCGATGCTTGAAATGGGCGCGGTGACCGTGTTGATCGCGTTGCTGGCGCTGGGCTGGAACGTGGTGTTCAACCGTTTCTTCGACCGGATGCTGGAACGCATGAACGTCGCGCACAACGCTTGGATACGTGTGGTGCACGCGCTGCTGTTTGAAGGCGGCTTGATCGTGATGGGCGTGCCGCTGATTGCCTGGTGGCTGTCGGTCAGCCTGTGGCAGGCGTTTTTGCTCGACATCGGCGTGTTGCTGTTTTTCCTGCCGTACACCTATGTTTATCACTGGGGTTATGACGTGGTACGTGAGCGCTTCATGACCCGTAACGCTTGCCAAGGCTAACACCACCCCCGTGTAGGAGCTGCCGAAGGCTGCGATCTTTTACTGTTGATCTTCAAGGGCAACATCAAAAGATCGCAGCCTTCGGCAGCTCCTACCAGGGAAAGTATTTCAGCGTTGGTTAGAGGAACATGCCGCCGGATGCCTCGACCCGCTGACCATTGATCCACTGCGCCCCCGGCGACAGCAACAACGCCAATGCCCCGCCAATGTCATCCGGCTGCCCGGCACGGCCCAGCGCGGTGTTGCTGGCGACCATTGCATTCAGCGCCGAGTTGTCTCTTACGGCGCCACCGCCGAAGTCAGTTTCGATGGCGCCCGGGGCGAGAATGTTCACGCCGATCTGCCGGGCCCCCAGCTCTTTGGCCTGATAACGGGTCAGCACTTCCATCGCGCCTTTCATTGCCGCATAGGCGCCGTAACCCGGCAGACTGAAACGGGTCAGGCCGCTGGAAATATTGATGATCCGCCCGCCATCGTTGATTAGCGGCAGCAACTGCTGGGTCAGGAAGAATGGCCCTTTCAACTGAATGTTCATCAGCAAATCAAACTGCTCCGGGGTGGTCTCGGCAAACAGCGCATGCACGCCGATCCCGGCATTGTTGATCAGGAAATCAAAACGCTGACGGTCAAACGTCTGCTGCAACGCCTGCTCAACACGTGTACCGAAATCGGCAAAGCTTTCGCTGCGGCCGACGTCCAGTTGCAGCATCACGGCTTTCGCGCCGAGTGCCTGCAGTTCGGTTGCCAGCGCCTGGGCTTCATCGGCGCGGCTGTGGTAGGTGCCGATGATGTCGATGCCCTGAGCGGCGAGGTGCAGGGCGGCGTTTTTGCCCAAGCCGCGACTGGCGCCGGTGATCAATGCGATTTTGCGATTCATGGAGGCTTCCTCGATTGCGGTGAGTGGTGATGGGCTCAGTTTATTTGTCCGCCAAGGGGTGATAAACAGGTTGAAAACGGAATCACTGATCGGCTCAGCCGAACAATCCATAGGTGCCTTATGAACAAACTGGAACTGCTGCGCACCTTCGTCCGGGTCAGCGAACTGTCGAGTTTTACCCTCGCGGGCGAGAGCCTTGGCTTGCCGCGCTCGACCGTGTCCGAACATGTGCAAGCGCTGGAAACCCTGCTCGGCACGCGTCTGCTGCAACGCACCACACGCAAGGTGCAGGCGACGCAGGACGGGCTGGTGTTGTACGAGCGCAGCAAGGACCTGCTCTCGCACATGGACGAGATCGAGGGCTTGTTCCGCCAGGACGAGGCGTCGCTGACCGGGCGCATTCGGGTCGACATGCCGAACATTCTCGCGCGGCGTCTGATCATGCCGCGCCTGCCGCAATTCATGGAGCGTCATCCGAACCTGGAGCTGGAAATCAGCAGCACCGATCGCCGCGTGGACTTGCTTAGCGAAGGCTTCGATTGCGTGGTGAGGATTGGCGCGCAGCCGGATCAATCGGTGGTCGCGCGACATCTCGGTGACTTCCCCATGGTCAACTGCGCCAGCCCCGCCTACCTTGAGCGCTACGGTGTGCCGCAAACCCTTGAGGATCTGGCGCAGCATCGACTGGTGCATTACGTCGGCGTGCTCGGTTCGCGTTCGGAAGGTTTTGTGTACGAGGAGGGCGGTCAGGTTAAACGCTTGCCGATGGCTGGCAGCATTACGGTCAACAGCACTGACGCTTACGAGTCGGCGTGCCTGGGCGGTTTTGGTCTGACGCAGGTGCCGCGCACCGGCATGCAACCGCATCTGGAAAACGGCGAACTGGTCACCGTGCTGCCGCAATTCACCGCGCCGGCGATGGGGATTTCATTGTTGTATGCGCGGCAACGGCATTTGCCGTTGCGGGTGCGAGTGTTTATGGATTGGCTGGGCGATCTGATTCGCTCCGCGCTCTGAACCTGAATACAAAACCAATGTGGGAGCGAGCTTGCTCGCGAAGACGGCGTGTCAGTCAATTCAGAGTTGACTGATCCACCGCTTTCGCGAGCAGGCTCGCTCCCACAAGGGGAGTTGTGGTGATTAGAAGATCTGGGTGAACAGCCAGTAGAGGCTGCCTGACAGCAGAATGGCGGCGGGGAGTGTCAGCACCCACGCCATCAACAGATTGCGGATGGTCTTCATCTGCAACCCGCCACCGTTGGCGACCATGGTCCCGGCTACCCCTGAAGACAACACATGCGTGGTCGACACCGGCAAGCCAAACATGTCCGCCGCGCCGATGGTCAACATCGCCACGGTTTCCGCCGAGGCGCCCTGGGCATAGGTCAGGTGGGTCTTGCCGATCTTCTCGCCGACCGTCACCACAATCCGCTTCCAGCCGACCATGGTGCCCAACCCGAGCGCGATGGCGACGGCGATCTTCACCCACAGCGGAATAAACCGTGTGGCGTTGTCGATCTGCTGCTTGAACAATTGCAGTTTGCTGCTGGTGTCAGCGTCGAAATTGCCGACCTTGTTCTTGTCCATCAGGCGAATGCTTTCGCTGGTCAGGTACATGTCGTTACGCACGTTGCCCATGGCTTCGGCCGGGACTTTCGCCAGCGAGCCGTAGCCTTTGACTTCTTCACCGATGTGCCCGGTGAGGGCGGCGAGGGCGGGGATCAGTTGCGGCGTGGCGTCCTTGCTGCGCACGTAATCGGAGAGCACCGCACGCGGATCGGCCGGCGTCGGCAGCGGGGCACTTTTCACCAGCGCTTGCTGGGTGACTTGCGCCACGGCGGCAAACTGCAGCGATTGTTCTTCGGGCATGGTGCGGTTCAAGGCGTAGGCCATCGGCAATGTGCCGACCAGAATCAGCATGATCAGGCCCATGCCTTTCTGGCCGTCATTGGAGCCGTGGGCGAAGGACACGCCGGTGCAGGTCAGAATCAGCAAACCGCGAATCCACCACGGCGGCGGGGTGTTGCCTTTAGGGGCCTTGTACAGCGCGCGATTCTTCACGAATGCACGCAGCGCCAGCAGCAACAGCGCCGCGCAGCCGAACCCCACCAGTGGCGACAGGAGCAAGGCGTAACCGATCTTGGTCGCCTGCGCCCAATCGACACCGCTTGTGCCGTCGCGGCCGTGCATCAAGGCATTGGCCACGCCGACGCCGATGATCGAACCGATCAGCGTGTGCGAAGACGATGCCGGCAAACCGAGCCACCAGGTGCCGAGGTTCCACAGGATCGCCGCGATCAGCAGGGCGAAAATCATCGAGAAACCGGCAGACGAACCGACCTGCAGAATCAACTCCACCGGCAGCAACGCGATGATGCCGAACGCCACCGCGCCGCTCGAAAGCAACACGCCGAGAAAGTTGAAGAACCCCGACCAGACCACTGCCACATTCGGCGGCAGCGAGTGGGTGTAAATCACCGTCGCCACGGCGTTGGCGGTGTCGTGGAAACCGTTGACGAACTCGAAACCCAAGGCAATCAGCAGCGCCACACCGAGCAGCAGGAACGGCGTCCACGCGGTGACCACCGTGCCGAGTTCGTGCATGTCGTGCATCAGGCTGTAGGCGGTGAACAGCATCCCCATCGCCAGCACCGCGAAAAAGATCACGTAGGTGAACGGGCCGGTTTTCTTGTCGAGGGCTGGCCTGCCGCTGGCGGCGGACGCAGGGCTGGCGGTCAGGGAGGGAGTAGCCATGAGCGGACAATCCTGAGCGAGGGAAGGAATGTCGCCCATGATCGTTGCAGAATGTTACAGAGAGACTGCGCCATGTCAGTGTTTGGGGTTTTAGCTCCACCGCTGATCCGAAGACTGAAGAAGATCCCTGTGGGAGCGAGCTTGCTCGCGAAAGCGGTGTGTCATCCGACAATGATGGAGCCTGACACTCCGTCTTCGCGAGCAAGCTCGCTCCCACATTGGGCCTGCGGTGGCAATGCGTTTTGTGGTCAGTAATCGCCTCTTTTACGAAACGCCCACCGCCCGGCGATCACGGTAAACGTCGCCACCAGTGCAACCAGAATCCAGAACCCTTCCGGATCTTGCGACAACGGCACCCCGCCCACATTCATTCCGAAAAAACCGGCAATGATGTTGATCGGCAGCGCCAGTACCGTCACCACGGTCAGGGTGAAAAGCGTGCGGTTGCTCTGTTCGTTGAGGTTGGCGGCGATCTCTTCCTGCAACAGTTTGATCCGCTCACCCAGCGCAGTGAGGTCGTTGATGATCAGCGCAAACTCCTCGGTGGATTTGCGCAGCTCCTTGACGTCCTCCTTTTGCAACCAGGGCGGCGGCCGGTTGAGCAGACGCAACAGCGAACCCGGCTCCAGCGCCAGCAGCCGTTGCAGCCGCACCAGCACACGGCGATTGGCACCGAGTTCGGCACGGTTGGTCGACAGCCGCGAGGAGAGCAATTCGTCCTCGACCTGATCGACGCTCATGCTGGTCTTGCGCACGATCTGCGTGAGTACTTCGCCCTGATCGCGCAGCAGATGCACGAGCAATTCCGAGGGCGAACGAAAACGCTCGCCGGCCTTCACCGACGAGCGCAATTTATCCACCGAGTGCAGCGGTTGCAGACGCGCACTGACGATCAGTTTGCTGCGCACACAGACCCACAGCGTCGACACGTCCGAGGAGACCATGCTGCTGAGGTTGAACACCACATCGTTGACCACCGCCAGCAACGCCGAGTCGACATGCTCGATGCGCGTCGACCGCGAACCTTCGTGCAACGCTTCGAAAAACTCCTCGGGCAATTGCAGATGACTTTTCATCCAGCGCTCGCACGCCGCGTGCGCCAGATTGAGGTGCAGCCAAAGGAATTCGCCCGTGTCGTTATCGTCCTGCAAGCAGCGCAACGCTGTCGCCGAGTCGACTTCGCGGCCACGTTCGCCGGGCAGGAAACGAAAGCCGTAGAGCAGGCCAAACAGATCGGGATCGCGATGGCTGATATCGAGGCTGTGGTTCATGAAGGCTCGCTGCGAGGAGGGTGCGTCGGTCGCGCAAATGGCAGGTTCACTGAGCCGCATCATCGCAATGTCACATGACGTTTGTGTGACAGCAAAGTGACGCCAAATCAGCGACTTACCGGCGGTCGGAATTTCTTCAAGAAGCGCTCTGGTGCGCCGATCACGCTTGGGTTACGTTGCGCGCGCTTGGCCATGAGCCAAGGCGTGCCGACAGGGATGTCCGGCAAAATTTCACGCCTTACCGGGCGTGCCTCATCCTTGTCCTGAGTATCTTTCGATGCTGCAAAAATCCCTGAGAGCGCAAATTCTCGCCCTGCTGAGCGGCAGCCTGCTGGCGGTGCTGTTGATTGCCCTAGCCTGTTTTCATTTCCTCTCCAACGGCGTGCAGAGTTACAGCCAGTTGATCGCCGGTCCCTTGCACACTTCGCAATTGATCGACGAGGCCAACCTGCAATTCAAGGTGCAGGTGCAGGAATGGAAAAACGTTCTGCTGCGCGGCAAGCAGCCGGCGGATCTGGCCAAATATTGGGGTCAGTTCGAGGATCGTCAGCGCGATGTGCAGAACATCCTCGGTGAACTGGCCAGCCAGAAAGGCATCGAGCCGAGCCTGAAAAACCGCATCGAACGTCTGCGTGAAGAACATCGTCTGCTCGGCGCTGCCTACCAGAAGGGCCGCGATGCCTACGTAGCGGCTGGTGGCGATCCGACGGCGGGCGACAGCGCGGTCAAAGGTGTCGACCGTGCCGCCAGCGACCAGATGAGTGAACTGGTTGCCGAACTGCGCAAACAGGGCACCGCGCAATCGGCGCTGATCAGTGCTGACGCCGATCGCACCGTGTGGCTGGGGCTGTTGGTGATGCTCGCATCGGGCCTGCTGATCGGCCTGCTGAGCCTGTGGCTGGTCAACCGCAACCTGGTCGAACCGATCCGCAAACTCATCGATTACGTCACTCAGTTGAGTCGCGGCAAACTCGCCGAGCGCGTGGTCAGCGACCGCCAGGATGAGCTGGGCAACCTCGCCGCCGCCGCCAACACCTTGCGCGATTTCCTCGCCGAAACCTTCACCCGTTTGCAACGCAGCGCCAGCGATCTGGATAGCGCCAGTGGCGAGTTGAATGCGATCGCCACGACCATGGCCGGCGGCACCAACGAACAATTCAATCGCACCGATCAAGTGGCCACGGCGATGAACGAAATGTCCGCCACCGCGCAAGAAGTCGCACGTCACGCCGCTGATGCTGCGCGTGCGGCCGACGATGCCGACCAGTCCGCTCAGCAGGGTGAAAAGGTCATGCAGAGCACCATCCACTCGATCACCCAGATGCGCGGCGAAATCGCCAATACCGCCACGGTGATCCGTCGTCTGGAAGCCGACAGCGGCCGCATCGGCAAAGTGCTGGAAGTGATTCGCGGCATCGCCGAACAGACCAACCTGCTGGCCTTGAACGCGGCCATCGAAGCGGCGCGCGCCGGTGAGGCCGGTCGTGGTTTTGCCGTGGTCGCCGATGAAGTACGCAACCTCGCACAACGCACCGCCGAGTCGATCATCGAGATCAACCAGATTATCCAGAGCGTGCAGACCGGCGCGGTGGACGCGGCGCAAGCCATCGACAGCGGCCAGACGCGCAGTGATGAAAGCGTCGAGCAGGTGACCCAGGCCGGCGCGATGCTGGAGCGCATCACCCACGCGGTGGAAGCGATCCGCGACATGAATCGTCAGATTGCTACCGCCGCCGAAGAGCAGACCTCGGTGGCCGAGGACATCTCGCGCAACCTCACCGAGATCACCTCGATCGCCAGCACCAACCTCGACAACGTGCAGCGCACCGAAAGCGCGAGTCAGAACCTGCACAGTCTGTCGGGGGAGCTGAACGAAGTCACCGCGCGTCTGAGTGCCTGACGCAAACGACCGTGTACCGGTTCGGATACCGAGTCGGTACACAGTCGATCTCAAATTGAGGCGGCCGTGGTCGATGACCGGTTATCTATAACCGGCATTGGAGTATTTCCATGGTCAGCATCACTTCTGTTTCGATCAATCAGACTCTCAGCACACCCACCAGCAAAACGTCGATTAGCGACGTTGCTGACGACACGTCTACCTCAGCAACCGCCAGCACGGGCGCGACTGCCGATAGCGGTAAAGTCGCCGCCGGTGGTGGGGCCGCTCCGGCGGGTGACAGCAGCTCCAGCAGCAGTGAAGAATCGGATTCGGTGAAAGAACTGCGCAAGCAGATTGCCGAGTTGCAGAAGCAATTGCAGGAGGAGCAGCAAGCGCTGCAAGCGGCCCAGGCGAAGCAGGAAAGTTCGGATGCCAAAACCGCCGAAGTAGCTGCCGCACAAGCGCAGATCACCGCCACCTCGGCCTCCCTGTCGACCGCCACAGCTTCATTGTTGCAGGCGTTGCAGGACTCCGACTCGAGCACTTCGGGCTCGTTGGTCAGCACCTCGGTGTGATGCCTTTTCCCCTCACCCTAGCCCTCTCCCGGAGGGAGAGGGGACTGACCGTGGTGATTATGCGAGCTACGCCGACCTGAGATTTCGAGGCGCACTCAGGCCTTGAATAGCCCCCGATCGGCTCCCTTTCCCCCTCGCCCCCTTGGGGGCGGTCCGACGTTTCGGGAGGGCTGGGGTGAGGGGGAGAAAATCTCACTGACAACACATCAACCGGGCCAAACACCAGACACAAAAAAGCCGCACGATCTCTCAATCGTGCGGCTTGCTTTATACGCGGTATCAAGTGTCTTGCTTGTTGCTCAACACCTTGCCAGTGGTCGCATCAAAGTCCACATCGAACTCTTTGCCATCAGCAGTTTTCAATTCAACTTCATACTCATAACCGTTGAAGTGGTTATCCAGGTCAGTGTCAGTAATAGTTGCACCCGGATACAGTTTCAGCGCATCGGCATTCATCGATTCCAGCGACTTGATCTTGCCTTCCTTGACCAGTTGCGGGATCTGGTCGACGCGGACATCAGCCAGGGCCACGCCAGCAGTGAGGGTCAGGGCAGTGGCGGTAAACAGGGCAGTCAAAGTTTTCATCGGTTCATTCCTTGGGTGACTCGTTTAAGTGGCCTCAGGTTAACCAGCGCAACTTAACTCACCCTTAAAACCCTGCACCCAAACAAAACGGGCAAGCCATGCACCTGCACAGAACCTGTGAGAGCGTGGCTTGCCCGTGATGAAGGCGCCTGGATTTCAGATCAGAAACCGTTGTTCTTCAACACCTGATCAACCGTGCCAGCCGCCGGGCGTTTGTAGAACTTCAACAATTCGCTGGCGCGGTTGGTGAAGATGCCGTCGACACCGGCCGCCATGACTTTCTCGAAGTCCACCGGCTCATCAACGGTGTAGACGTGCACCAGCATGCCCTGATCGTGGGTGTACTGGTTCATCCACGGTTGCACCAGATCCGAATAGCTCTGGTCGCCGCCCTTGGTCAACTTCGCCGACGGGCCGGTACCGATGGCACCTTGCGACTTGGCGTAGTCCACCCATTGCTTGAATTCGGCTTCGGACTTCGGCTCTTGTTTGCCGTAGAAAACGTTTTTGTCTTTCTCGCCGGACTCGGCAAAGGTCACTTTCGATTTCGGCTCGATGCTGCCTTCGCCGACCCACAGCAGGAGGATCTTCGGCACTTGCGGCATTTCTTTTTCCAGCAGGGCAAGGCTGTTCTTCTCGAACGTCTGCAGGATCACCTTGCCTTTACCCTGACCCACGCCCAGCGCACTTTTCGCCAGTTTCGAACCGGCCGGGCTCAGCCAGCCGCGATCCTGGAGTTTTTCCTTGAGGTCTTTCTCGATCCCGGGAAACAGCTGCGGCTCTTTGGTCTCGATGTACAGGCCCGGCTTGTGTTGCGGATTGGCCTGAGCGATGTCGATGATTTCATCGAGGGTCAGAATTTTCAGTCCGGCGTAGGACGGGCGGGCGCGATCTGGGTACTTGGCGTTGAACCAACTGCCGGCGTCGAGGGTTTTCAGTTCGGCCATGGTAAACGCGGTGGCCGAGGCGTCCTTGCGCTCCGGAAACTTGCTGGCGACGTCGGTGGTGCGTTGCAGGTTGTCGTCGTGCAGGGCGAACAACACGCCGTCCTTGCTGCGCTGCAGGTCCATTTCCAGGTAATCGGCGCCGAGGTCGCGGGCCAGTTTGTAGGACGCTGCGGTGGATTCCGGTGCATCGAAGGACGCGCCACGGTGAGCAATCACGGCCGGGTGCGGGATGCCGTTGGCAGCAGCGATCGCTTTCGGGTCGGTCTGGCTGGCAGCGTGTGCCTGACCAAGACCGAGCAGCAGGCTCAGGACCAGAGCGCTTTTGGTGAAAGTGGCGGGCATGTTCGAGTTCCTTTCGCAGGGCATTTTCAAAGACGTACCTTTTAACAACTGAATCGATTGCGTGCTATCGCAGGACCGACATAAACGTATTAAAAGCGATTTTTCCTGCGCTTTTGTGGCGCGGTTTGCAGTACGCTTGCCCACGGCAGACGTCCCGGCAGAGGGCGCGCCGCTCCGTTGCCCTGCGTGTAAACCATCGATCATTTTTCGTGAGGTTTACCATGCGCATCACCTCCCAACTCATCTGCCAGGCTGCCGACGATCTCAAGGGTTTTGTCGGCCTCAACCGCAAGACCGGCCAGTACATCGTGCGTTTCAGCGAAGATTCGTTCGGCATGGACGTGGCGGATGACGGCATTATTCCTGTGAATGAATTCGTCTGGGCGCCGGCGACGGCGCAGACCATGACCCTTAAGCGCGAGTTGATTCAGTTGTTGCTGGATCAGAACATCGATGAGCGGATCAACATCACCGAGCCGTTGCGCGTTTATATGAGCAGGGTTGAAGTGCCGGAGATTGTCGCGGTGCGGAGTCTGGTGCGCGGCTGAGATTATCTGTGACAGTGCGGGCCTCTTCGCGAGCAAGCTCGCTCCCACATTGGATCTGCGTCGATCACAAATCCATTGTGGGAGCGAGCTTGCTCGCGAAGGCGGCCGAAAGTATGACCCTGCAATTACTGGCTGAACCGATATTCACGCTCAACCCGGCACACCCGCGTATGAAACGCCGAATACCACTGCAAGCGTCCGCGCTCCTGAATCAGCCGATGCTCAGGGTTCTGTCGCCACGCCAGAATCGCCGCTTCGCTCTGCCAATACGACACCGTAATCCCGACGCCATCCGCGCCGCGAACCGACTCCACCCCGAGAAATCCCGGCTGTTCACGCACTAACAATTCCATGCGTTCAGCCGCCTCGGCATAGCCGTTGTCACCCTCGGTTCGAGTCGAGGTAAAAATCACCGCAAAGCAGGAAGCCATCAACGTGCCTCCGCACAAGCTTCGACAAACGCGCGCACCAGCGGCGGCATCTGCCCTTTTAGCGCGGCACGCTCCGGTTGAAACAACGTCGCGACAAAAAATCGGTGATCCTTGAGTTCAATCGCGCGCAAATCCCCTGCCGAATCATGACCCACGGCTTGTAGCCGATCATTCAACAATTCCTGTTCGAACAGCGGATTCACACCGAAGCGGCAGCGATAACCTTCACGAATCTCAGACGTTTCGTACGCCTTGGCGATCAACGAGCCGGGCACCAAGTGAATGCTGTCCACCGCTTCGACCAGCGAACAGGTCAACGGCGTGAGTACCGCGCGTTCTGAGTCGGGTGATGTTTCACCATGTTCCGCATCCACCCAGCCCAACACGTTGCGGGAAAATTCCAGCACCGCATGCTGAAAACCGCCGCAGGTGCCGAGGAAAGGGCGCTGCTGTTCGCGGGCAAAACGGATCGCCCGAAGTGCGCCGGCTTCACTTTTGTAAGGGCTGGCGGGTACGCACCAGAAACCGTCGAACCGCTCGAGCGGCGTATCGGCGTGGATCTGCTCGGTGGCCAGCCATTCGAATTGCACGTTGCGATTGAGGTGTTCGGCGACCAGACCGAGGGCGACGGGAATGGCTTGGTGGGCGGTGACTTGCGGGTCGTAATCGCCAATCAGGGCGATACGGATGGCGCTGTTTTCCATGGGAGTTCCCTGCGCTTGTTGATTGATGGCACTCACTATAGATTGGCGTTCACGCACTCAACATTGGCGTTTGCCCAAGTGATCAATGCAGCCACGCACTATCAGCTCGACTACCCCGACCTCGCCCTGATTCTCGCCTTGGTGCGTGGCGGCTCTCTGGCCCGGGCTTCGCAGCTGTTGAAGGTCGATGTGTCGACGGTATTCCGCGCCGTGCGCCGTCTCGAAGCCGCACTCGGCCAGCAATTGTTCGAAAAAAGCCGTGCCGGTTACCTGCCGACGAACCTCGCGCAGACGCTGGCCGAGCAAGCCGAACGTGCCGAACAGGCATTGGAAGCCGCACGTATCGGCGTGGAGCAGGGCGGCGAAGTGGTCAGCGGCACGGTGCGTCTGACCTGCACCGATTCGGTGTTGCAGGGTTTGCTGCTGCCGGCGCTGGCGCAGTTCATGCCCAATTATCCGGCGTTGACCATCGAACTGAGCACCTCCAACGACTTCGCCAACCTCAGTCGCCGTGATGCCGACATTGCTCTGCGCCTGACGCGGACACCGCCCGAGCATCTGGTCGGACGGCAACTGGCGAAAATTTCCTACCGGGTCTGCGCCAGTTCGCGCTATCTGCAAAATGTCGATGCTTCGGATCTGACGGCGTTGACCTGGATCGCCCCGGATGACTTTTTGCCCGATCATCCGACTGTCGCCTGGCGTCGCCAGCACTTGCCCGGCGTCACTCCGGGGTATCGCTGCAACAGCATGTTGTCAGTCACGGAACTGGTTCGTGCAGGCCTCGGCGTGGCGGCGTTACCGGACTTCCTGATCACCGAAGCTGTGCAGGCGTTGAGCGAGCCGCTGCACGGTTACGACACCGCGCTGTGGTTGCTGACACGCCCGGATTGCCGAGCCTTGCGCTCGGTGGTGACGTTGTTCGATGAACTCGGGCGGGTACTGCGTTTGCCGTGATCAGCGCTGCGGGTTCTGGCGCATATGATCGTGCAGTTCGCTGGTCAGACTGGCGATGCGTTCGGTGAGGTTTTTGGTCATCTCGGTGAGGCGGGTGTTCTGCTCCAGCAACTCAAGCAGTTGCGCGGTGTTCTTCGCCGCTTGGGCCTGACGCTCGGTATTGGCCTGTGCCAGCGCTTCACGGTGTAGCGCATCGGCATCGGCTTGTGCCTTGTCGCGCGCGGCCTGACGGGTTTGTGCCAGCAGAATCAGCGGCGCGGCATAGGCGGCCTGGAGGCTGAACGCGAGGTTGAGCAGGATGAACGGGTAAACGTCGAATTGCGTCACGCCCGACACGTTGAGGCCGATCCACACCGCGACGATCACGGTTTGCGCACCGAGAAACAGCGGCGTGCCGAAGAACCGCGCGAACGCCTCGGCGCGCAGCGCAAACTTGTCGTTGCCGAAGGTGGTGTTGAGGTGGGCGTGGGGGCGGTGGAAGCGCAGGTGATCGACGGGAGCTGATTCAGGTGTTGCGGGTTTTTCAGTGGTCATGGTGCACTCGGCAGGGCATGGGACGTGTAGTCACTATAGCCCTGCGTTGTGGCGGCCGGCCCCTTCGCGAGCAAGCTCGCTCCCACAGGTATCCGGGGTGTTCACACATATTGTGATCAACCTAACCCCTGTGGGAGCGAGCTTGCTCGCGAAGGCAACGACGCGGTCTACCTGCCTTTAACCCGGCACCCGCTCATTGGCAAACATGCTCACCGCATCCACCGCCTCACTGGCACCATCACGAATCTGCAGAATCACCGTCCCCGCCTGATTCGCCAATTCGACGCCTTCAGCCGCACGGCCCCGGGTGCCTTCCATGCTCTTGATGGCCTGACGGGTTTCGCTCTGGATCAAACCGATCATGGTGGATATCTCCGCCGTCGAGCCGCTGGTACGCCCCGCCAGCAGGCGCACCTCGTCGGCAACCACGGCAAACCCGCGGCCCTGTTCACCGGCGCGGGCGGCTTCAATTGCAGCGTTGAGCGCCAGCAGATTGGTCTGGTCGGCAATCGAGCGGATGGTGTTGACGATGGCGGTGATCTGCTCGGAGCGTTCCCCCAGTTGCGCAATCAGCGTTGAAGACTCGGCAATGTCTTCGGCGATTTCGCGCATTTCGCTGGCGGCTTGCTGGATCACCTGCGTACCTTGCTCGGCGACTTTTCGCGTCGCTACCGAGATGTGATAAGCCGCGCTGGCACTGCGTGCGTCCTGTTCGTGTTGCTCGACGCGCGCGGTCACATCGGAGGCGAACTTCACCACTTTGCACAAGCGCCCGGCAGCGTCGTAGACCGGGTTGTAGTTGGCTTCCAGCCACACCGTTTGCCCGCGTTTATCCACGCGTTCGAACTGCCCCTGGAAAAGTTCGCCCTGATTCAAGCGCCGCCAGAAATCCTCATAAACGCTGCTGTTGACCAGTGCCGGCGTGCAGAACAAACGGTGATGTTTACCTTTCAGCTCGGCGAGGGTGTAACCCATGCGCGTCAGAAAATTCTGATTGGCCGTGAGAATACTGCCGTCGAGGTTGAATTCGATGACCGCCATTGCCCGGTCGATCGCCTGCAACTTGGCGTTGGCTTCGCTTTCCTGCTGCACCTTGGCGGTCACGTCCATGGCGTACTTGACCACTTTCACCACCCGTCCCGAAGCATCCTTGATCGGGTTGTAGCTGGCTTCCAGCCAGATCGGCTGGCCCTTGCCGTCGACCCGTTCAAACGTACCGGACTGAAACTGGCCGTTTTTCAGACGTGACCACAGATCAGTGTATTGAGCACTGCGCCCGAACTCCGGTGTGCAAAAACGCCGATGGGGCTGGCCGATCGCTTGTTCGGCGGTGTAACCCATGGTCTTGAGAAAGTTGTCGTTGGCGCGCAGCACCACACCATCGAGGTCGAACTCGATGACCGCCATCGAGCGATTGATCGCATCGAGCAGGCCCGTTTGTTCGGTGAGGGTGCGCTGAAGATCGTCGACGACGGCTTTGTGGCGATTAAAGAACATGTTCGCAGTACTCAGGAAGTGGGGAAGATCGAGGATTCAGTCCCTATTTCCGCGCCGGCAGACCGAATGCGCGGACGGCATTCGGCAATGACTGCTCAATACCAGTATTCCTTAGCTGGCAGATGGCTACTTATACAAAACTTCATAAACTTGTACAAGGAAGTAATTATTTGTAATTTTGTATAACTTTTTAGGCGTCGGCGTTGTCTGTCGCGGTCCTGGTCAAGGCCACACTGATGGTGTTGCGGCCCGTGTGTTTAGCGATGTAGAGCGCTTTGTCGGCATCGTCCAGCCAGTCCAGTGCATCCTTGTACAAGTATTGATAGCGCGCCAAACCGATACTCAGGCCCACTCGCAACTCTGGCACCTGCGGATGACGGTACTGCTGCAATGCCTCGCGCAATTGCTCCATCAGGGCCTCGGCCTTGTGCAGGGGCAGTGTCGGCAGGATCACGCAGAACTCGTCACCGCCGTAGCGCCCGGCCAATTCGTACTGTTCCAGCAGGCGTTTGAGCTCCTGACTCAATTGCCGCAGTACCTCATCGCCGACGATGTGCCCAAAGCTGTCGTTGATCTCCTTGAAATGGTCGATGTCGATCAACGCCAACGTGGCTTGGGTGTTGTGTTGGCGGCATTGCTGAAATTTCAGGTGCAGCAGGTCTTTCCAGGCCCCGTGATTGAGCAGGCCGGTGAGGCTGTCGGTGCGGCTCAGGGCACTTAGTGCGCGTTTGTGTTGGGAGAGTTTGATCGCCAGGTGATAACAGACCATGCCCAGCGCGAGCGGATACAGGGTGAGCATCGGCAGGCAGGCCCAGACTTGCGTTTGGGTCATCGTCAGGCTGAATTTGACACCGAAAATGGCCCAGCCCAGCAGTACACCGGCGAGTTGCGCGAGGGCGCCGAACACGAACAGACGTTGGCCGCCGGCGGCAACGTTGTTCATGGTCATCATCGACAGGATGGTCACGGTGGTCAGCGGGTTGAACTGAAAGCACGCCGCCCAAAAACCGCCGAACATCGAGTCGTATAACAAATTGCGGCGTTCAGCCTGATACGGGAACGCCGAGCGCGTGGAGATCTGGTAAGCCAAGTGCGGCCAGGCGAAACCGTTAAACAACAACAGCGCCCACAGCCAGTCGGGCATGGTCAGCGGATACAACGCCGCAGCGACGCTGAAGAATCCCACGCCCAAGCCAATGGCTCTGGGCAGATAAATACGTCTGGCGAATGACAAGCCTTTGCCGCGTTGGTTTTCCATGATGCCCTGCGCGAAATTCATCCTGAAATACTTTGCAGTATTTTCTCAGGCTAACCGTTCGTCGGTCGATTGTCGGACATTGTCATTTATTCCAACGGGAATAATCAGTGTCCTTCCGAGCCATTTAGTCGATGGTTCGCGCAGGAGAGGGGCGATTTAGAGCTGATAGTGGGCCAGAAACATCTGCAGCGCCGATTCGGCGACGCTGTTCTGCATATCGACATCGAGGGCGGCGCGGCCCATCGACATCTGCGGCCAGAAAGCAAAGGTCTTGAGCAAGCCTTGTACTTGCTGTGCGGCGAATTCCGGATCGACCGGTTTCAGTCGGCCGTCAGCCTGCGCGGCGCGAATCCACACGGTCAGACCTTCCTCGCGCTTGCCCATGCGCTCGACCATGTTCTGCGCGCGCTCCGGCGAGTGAATGGTGGCGGCAATTGCCACACGGGCCAGGGTCAGGAAATTCTCGTCAGCCATCAACTGCATTTTGGCCTGGAGCATCTGCCTTAATTGCTCGCGCAAGGGCTGATCGCGGTTATAGACGACGGATTGCTCTGCGCTGATTCGTGCCCACAACTGGTTGAGAATTTCGGCGAACAGCTCTTCTTTGCTGGGGAAGTGGTTATACACCGTACGCTTCGACACACCAGCCGTGGCGGCAATCTTGTCCATGCTGGTGATCTCAAAACCGTTGGCACGGAATTCGGTAATCGCCGCTTGAATAATGGCTTCGCGTTTACGGTCGGTGAGGCGTTGTGGAGCTGTCATAAGTACGCTTCGGCAGTGAAAGGGTGAAATTACACTTGGCAGTTTACTTGTCATCCGCTTTGATGCAACCTAGAAACTACACCGCCCAGTGTAATGTTGCGTTAATCCTCGCAACCTAAAAAACAGACAGTTCGGCCTATGCGTGCAGCTTTGGCCATTTATCGTCCCAACCGTGGAGAAACCGCGAATTGCGCGGTTTTTCTGGAGTCATTCAGTCATGGCCAATCCAGTTTCGATCCCGGATAACACATCCACGCCTGAAGCCTCTCGACAGGCTCAAGGCCTGTTTCGTAATCATGCGCCGGTGCAACGCGAAGGCCTGCGCAAAATGCTGCGGATCATGTGGAACATGATTTTCCACAAACCGCGCAACACCCGGCCCGCCGCGCCTATCCCGGTGCAAGCATTGACTCGGGAAGAGCTGCTGGCAGCGCCCAATCACAGCGTCTATCGCCTCGGTCACTCGACCTTGCTGCTGAAACTGCGCGACAAATTCTTCATCACCGACCCGGTCTTCGCCGAGCGCGCATCACCAGTGCAGTGGGCCGGGCCGAAACGCTTCCACCAGCCGCCGATCAGCATCGATCAGTTGCCGCCGATCGAAGCGGTGATTCTGTCGCATAACCACTACGACCACCTCGATTACCAGGCCGTGCTCAGACTGGCCGCCAAGACCAACCTGTTCCTCACGCCACTGGGCGTCGGCGACACTCTGATCAAATGGGGCATCGATGCCAGCAAAGTCCGTCAGTACGATTGGTGGCAGGGCGCCGAGATTGCCGGCATCCGCTTCGTTGCTACACCGTCGCAGCATTTTTCCGGCCGTGGCCTGTTCGATGGCAACAGCTCCCTGTGGGCATCCTGGGTAATGATCGACGGCGACACGCGGATCTTCTTCAGCGGCGACAGCGGCTACTTCGACGGCTTCAAACGCATCGGCGAACAGTTCGGCCCGTTCGACCTGACCCTGATGGAAACCGGCGCCTACAACGTCGAATGGCCACACGTGCACATGCAGCCGGAAGAAACCTTGCAAGCGCACATCGACCTCAAGGGTCGCTGGCTCTTCCCGATCCACAACGGCACCTTCGACCTGGCGATGCACGCCTGGCACGAACCGTTCGACCGGATTCTGGCACTGGCGTGGGAACGCAGTATTTCCATTACCACGCCGCAGATGGGGGAGGCGTTCAATATCGCTCAACCGCAACGCGGGGAGGCATGGTGGTTGGCGGTTGAAGGGGAGAGTGAGGCGGTGGTGCAGAGCGCCTGATAGCTCGCCCAGTTCGCCCCTTCGGGGGCGATTGTCTTATTCAGCCATCGCAAAATCCCCACGCCCCATCGCTTCCGACGACACGCCCTGAACACTCGCACTACGCCCCGGTGCAAACCCGGGAAAGAACACCAGCCCCTGCGCCTCGAACCGGTAAGCCAACGCCAGCCGCGCCGCATCGGCCACGTCCTGCTGCGCTTCAAACCGTTGAATGTCTTCAACCGAAACCTCAGCCTCGCGCGATAGCTGTTCCACGCTCCAGCCCAGCATCGCTCGGGCCTGGACGCAGTGCGTCGGGGTGAACTGGAAAAGGGCAATGCGTTCGAGGATGTGGTTCATCGCAAGAGAGGCCATGGTGTGCTCCGGGCTCAAGAGTGCTGATTGAAAATGTACTGTGTTTTTGTACAGTTGTTTTCGGCCGGGATCAAACGCATTTTTTGATTTGCGCTAATTTGCCGCCTCCAACCAGACGGACGGTGCCTGCCCGAGGATCCGCCGGAACATCGTCGAGAACGCCGCCGGGCTCTCATAACCGAAGTCCAGCGCGATGCGCGTCACCGCTTCACCCGAGGCCAAGCGTGCCAGCGCCAGAACCACGCAAGCCTGCTGCCGCCATTGTCTGAAGCTCAGCCCGGTTTGTTGGCGAAACAGTCTGTTGAAGGTACGCAAGCTTATGTGTAATTGGTCAGCCCATTGCTGTGGCGATTGGTGGGCGTACGGCTGATGCAGAAAGTTCTGACACAGAGACAGGAGCTTTCCGTCAGTCGGCAGCGGAATGTGCAACGGCAGCGGCGCACTGCGCGTCAATTCATGCAGCAACAGATCAATCAACACGCCATCGCGTCCGTCCAAGTCATAGGTCAGCAATAACTCCACGGCCTCCATCAGCAAATGCCGCATTAACGGCGACACACTGATTACCTGGCAATGTTCCCCTAAATCCACAGCACCCGGTTCGATGTACAAGCTGCGAGTGCTGACCCCAAGCATCACCACCTCATGCGCCACCCCCGGCGGGATCCACACCGCTCGCTGCGGCGGCACCACCCAGTTGCCGTCATGGGTGCTGACCTGCATCACCCCGGTCGCGCCGTACAACAATTGCGCCCGACGATGCGTGTGAAAAGGCAGCAAGTGACCGTGGGAATAATCCGTACCGATCGCCACCACCGCGCGCGGTGTGTCATCCAGCAGATTGATCGAAACATTGCGCATCAGGCGTTACTCGGTGGTTGGCGTAAACGCAAACATTATTGGCTGACTTGCTGAAGCAGGCCAAGCGATGCCGCTCTATCGTCGAGCGCTCCCCCACCACGGACACCTCGACATGTTGTATTTATTGCTGACCCTCTTCGGCTGCCTGACCGGCATCACCGCCGTCCTGTTCGGCTTCGGCGGCGGCTTCGTCGTGGTGCCGCTGCTGTATCGCCTGCTCACCGCCAGCCACGGCGCCGACGACCCGATCGGCCAATCGGCGATGCACATCGCCGTCGCCACCTCGACCTGCGTGATGATCGTCAACGCCCTGATCGCCACCGACAAACACCGTCGCGCCGGCAATCTCATCCGCCATTACCTGTGGCCGTTGGGTGGGTTCATCGGAGTGGGTGCGGTCGTTGGCGCAATAGCGGCGGTGTGGGTCAGCGGCGACGTGATTCGCTACGCGTTCATCGCCTACCTCGGCGTGACCATCGTCGATTGCCTGTTACGACGCGGATTCCTCACGCAAAACGCAGACGTCATCCCACGCCGACTTGGCGCTATGGAAACTTCCGCAGGCGGTGTAGGCATCGGCGTCATCGCGACGTTTCTCGGTGTAGGAGGCAGCGTCATGACCGTGCCGCTATTGCGCCGTTGCGGGCTGAGCATGTCGCAAGCGACGTCCATGGCCAATCCGTTGAGTGTGCCGGTGGCATTGGCGGGGACGCTGACGTACATGGCGTTGGCCGGGTTCAGTCAGGCAGAGCTGGGCGCGTGGTTTGTCGGGTATGTGGATTTGCTCGCGTTTGCGGTGCTGACGGTTGGCTCGCTCATCGGGATTCGATTGGCCGCGCCATGGATTGGACGAATACCGGATCGGGTGCATGCCTGGGTCTATATCGGGTTGCTGATTATTGTGCTGCTGTGCATTTCGCTTAAATGAATCATTGCCAGGTTACAGCGGAAGAAATCAAAATCGGTAACTGAGCGCCGTCTTCCAGCAACTACCAGAGAACCAGGATGTTGATCTTCAATTGCACCGAAGCCGCCAGCAAATTCTTCAGCCGTGTTCACAAGGGCAAAAAGATCACGCCGGTGGATGCTAAACCGCCGTCCGCAATCATTGAAGATGATGAGCTGAGCGGCGCTGATGAGCAGTGGCTGGTGCACGCGATAACGGTACAACGCAAGCATGTGTTGCTGGTCATTCACGTCCAGACCCGCTATTGCCTGATTTTCGCTGATGCGAAAAAGGCTGACACAGAAGACTTTGTTGATCGGTTTGTGGATCGTTGGGTCAAGGGGATAGTGATCAACGCACATCATCATGACCTCGGGCAGTGGCTTAACCCGGAGTTGATGTTGGCGCGGCTGAAACAGACTTGTGAGCATCAAAAGTTCTATCGACGTAGCCATCGCAGCGCGCAGAAACACATTGATGAGATTGCATGGATGTTCCAGGACAAGGTCGCCCATACGGGGTCTTTGCCACCGGATGACATCACAGCGATGGTATTCGACGAGCAAATGAATGACACGCCGAGGAACAGCAAGGGCGCCAAGTCTTACTATTTTCCGAATGAGGAAATGGCGCTTCACTGGCTGCGTCATTACTGCTTTCTTGATGACGTCCAGCTTCATGCTGCCAAGGAGCGTCGCCAACAAATGGTTCGGGAAATTGCTGCCCTCGAGCGCGAAGCGTGGCTTAAAAAGTACGAGCAAGAAAACTCGAATAGTTAAGCGGCCCCCGTCATAATCCGCAGCGTATTTTTAGCGCCGGCGCCTATGTGCCGACGCGACTTCCGACTCCTTCAAGGATTGATTCAT
This sequence comes from Pseudomonas sp. 29, assembly GCF_002754355.1. Classification (NCBI taxonomy): domain Bacteria; kingdom Pseudomonadati; phylum Pseudomonadota; class Gammaproteobacteria; order Pseudomonadales; family Pseudomonadaceae; genus Pseudomonas; species Pseudomonas sp. 29. The sequence goes on along the minus strand of NZ_PEEY01000001.1, from coordinate 1,272,157 downwards.
GCTCAAGGGACTGATGCGCTTGGCGCCATATGCCACGGCGCTGTTCACACTGATTTCCACTGCCCATGCCGAAGATGGCCGGCGCGTATTTACCGGTACGTTGGGCAAGACGGCGATTGTTGTTGAACTCAACACCACACAGCAGGACGAAGTCACCGGCCGCTATTTCTACGAGAAATATCACCGTGATCTAGCCCTCAGCGGTTCGCTGCAGGACAGCACGCTGAGCCTCGTCGAAGGCAATAACCGCTACGGTGACGACAAGCCGCTGCCAACCTTGAAGCTGAAAGAAACCGGCAGCGGCTGGCAGGGCGAGTGGCAAAGTCCGCAGGGCAAAAAGCTGCCGGTGAAACTCACCGAGGCCAGACTTCCCGCGCCCACCTCAGCAACTTTGCCGTTCATTGCCGCACTGCCATACGGCGAGCCTTACGAGTATTTGCGCCTGCAGGGACTCAAGCTCAAACCGGCAAAGAAAGAATACTTCATGGGCTATGACCTGCAATGGTGGACCGAGCCTGAGACAAAGATTTCGCTGTTCAGCGTGGAGTCCGGATTGCCGAAAGATGATCAGCAACGGGTTAACCAGCAGTTGCTCGGGCGCCTCTGGAGTGAAGTCATCAGCTATCACGGCTGCCAATTACAGGGCGGCGAAAACGTCGAATTCATGCAACAGGCAGAACCGAAAATGATCTCGCCAGCCGTGGTCAGCCTGAACATCTCGACCAGCTATTACTGCGGCGGCGCGCATCCGGACTTCGGTGATTCACCCCTCAACATTGATGTAAAAACCGGCCATCCATTGTCACTCGAAGATGTCTTTTGGGTAGGTAAGGGCACGCCGATTTTGCATGCCGAGCGCGACAGCCTGGGCGACAAACCGCTGAGCGAGGCCGAAAGTAACGCGCGCTATCAGTACGTAAGCAAAGAGTTGGTACCTTGGGTGATCAAGCAGTTCACCGCCCTGTACCCCACAGAAATGAAGAAACCGACGGGAGATGACGACTGCAACTTCCAGGATGAGAGCATCTGGGGCACTTCACCTTGGTACTTCACCGAGAAGGGCTTGTACCTCGGCGCCTACTTCGCCCGCGTGCAACGCTCTTGCGATAGACCTGACTGGTCGATCCTGCCGTACTCACTCGTCAAACAACACCCCGGCGCCGTCAACCTGCAACTGCCCCAGGGTTAACCGTCACTCCAGCCCCGGCGCTTCACGAATAATGAAGTGATCCAGGTTCTCGATATTGGCATTGAAGACCTCGAAAGGCTTTTCGGGGTTCTTCTTGCCGGGCACCTGCTTCAACTCCGGCGTCACCCCATAGAAAAAACAGAACAACGCCTTGTCGCTATCCACCGCGTGCTTGATCTCTTCCAGAAACGCCTTGCGCTTGCGGTAGTTGTCGATCAGCTTCTTGTTCAGATAAACGCTGACCGGATACGGCTTCTTCTTACTGTCCTCGGGCTTCTTAAACCAGACCTTGTCTTCGAAGTCGATGCGAAAACTGGCACTGTGGAAGTCCTCGATCTTCTTGATCCGCCCCCAGTAAATCAGCCCCTTGTTGTCCGTCAGATACTCAATCTTCTTGAAGAACGAACTGTACGGCGCCGTATGCTCACCGACCTTCAACGGCATCCGCTTGAGCAACTCCTTGTCCGCGAAGTTGGAAACAAAACACTCCACCGGATGTGCAAACACACTGGTCTTGTCCGGCGCCGATTCACGACCCGCCGACTCTTTACCACTCTCCGCCGCCACCCGCACCGGATCATCGCGCAACACATCCGCCGCCCCCGCTGGCGCGACAGGCTTGCGCAAATACTCACGCCGCGTCAGCAACAACTCTGATGGGAAGTGTTCCTCACGCCCGTCATCCACCTCTCCATCCGCCGTCTCAACACCAGATGCCGACGCCTTCAAACTCACATACGGACAACCCGCCACATGCTGCGTAGTGGGCAGATTCTTGAAGTGCGGCGTGCGCACGTAATTCACGTTCTTGGCGTTGAACGTACCCAACTCATTGGACGCCTCGAACGCCGAACGACAAGCATCGTTGGGGCACTGGAAGTGTTCCTTCGCAGAGTCAAACGCCACCGTCTCATCGAAATTGAGATCGCGAACGTCATAGATCGACAACTTGTCGTCGAGGCTGAGGCAGTAGGCGAGATCGAATTTCATGGTGGGGCTCGGATCCTTGAGTGGGGGAGGGGTATTAATAGCGGGAGGTGGAGCGGGTTGCACTGATTGTTTTCAGGGTGATGCGGAATCTGTGGGAGCTAGCCTGCTGGCGATTCTAGGCTTCAACAAGATTTCAATCCTCACACCGCCACTGCAGACCATGCACCACATTGTGGCAAGGGAGCTTGCTCCCGCTGGGGTGCGAAGCAGACCCAAGAACAACAAATACGGTTAGTCAGATAAACCGCGATTATTCCTTTTCGAGTCTTCCAACGTTGTCATACAGCCAAGCAGTGAAAGCCTCTCTGTCGTCCGAATGGTGGCAGCGTTGGTGACAGTTGGGACACAACGCCACAACATTCGTCTCAAGGTCCGAACCCTTTTGCGACATATGCTTGACGTGATGCACTTCTAAAAACGGTTTCCCATCCTTTTCAAATGGCGCGGCTTTGCCACAACCTTCGCACTTTCCATTGGCTTGCTGACGAACCCAGCCCCTCAATTCAGGATCGCGAAAGTAAACCTTTCTAGTGGAAGTCGTTTGGGGTGGTGTTTTTATCCCTTTGGGGACGTAATCAAATTGCTTTCGCTCAAATTTAGCCGCGCGTTGCTCGAGCAATGCTTCGTCCGCCGTTGGATCAGAATCTTCAAGTGTCAGAACAGGAGAAGCATCAAGTGCCTTACGGATGCTGCGCGCTACATTCGCGCCAACATTCTTGGCAGGTTTGTAGCCTTCAATACGCGTTCGACCCATTTCTACCAGCACGGTAGAGATGTTCTGCATCCGAAACTCGACCGAGCCTTTAGTCCGACCGGCTAAGGGGCCTTCACGCAAGATTCGATTTTCCTCAGTCTTGACGAATTTCTGGCCGCTCTGCTCGCGTGCCAGCATTTTGAGATAGGCGTCGACCGCCGCCTGAATCTCTACGTCACTCCAATCGCTATTACTTTTTTCCGTGTCCATACAATCGCCGAGGGTTGAAAACCCTCGGACGATACTGAGTGGCCATCACATCTGTCTACGAAAAGTCCTACAGGAAATAACGACGAATCCTGCGCGGTCCTACAAACTTGTTCCTAACCCATCGAGTGCTTCGAAGACTGAAACGCTTGCGTAACCCTTCGCCACCATGGCTTCTCTACCGAAGCTCGTCTTGGATTTTGTTCGTTTAACAGGTGTGGCATATCCCGTAGCCGAATCCAGCCCTCATCTTGCCAATGCAGCAAACTCAAAGACATCTCCGGCCAATCCAACAAGCTCAACATTGGCCGATTTGAATCACCCAAATCCGCAGCATCCCGCAAGGTTGGCACTACCTCGTTGGTCAGCCACTCACGCAACAACCGATTCCCCGGAACGTAGTGATAAACCAACAGCGCATACACCCCAGATTCACTGAGCATCAGATGCTGTTCTGGTTCTCGAAAGTACTCAATCCACATGACGCGGCGTTGATCGCTATCTAGCTTGTTGACCACCCGATCATTCATGTGGAAGCCCATCAAACGGCCAACATCCCGGGCGGAGAACCATGGCTGGTTTTCGAGTAGAAGGGCATGTAGAGAAAGGTTGTGGCGAGAGAAGACTATTACCGAGCATGGATCAGACATATTTATGACCTCTACGTTTTGGATTTTGGGAGGGCCTGACCCCAACGTAGAGCGGACTTAAGAAATCCCAACGAGCAGAGCAGTTACCACCGACGAATTACACGTCTGTGTCACTGACCAAGCTTTCTACGTTGGGCGTTTCTTAGGCACCTGCGATAGAGCTTAGTAGTGCTCGTAGCAGGGTTCAATGGGAAGTGACTGTAAGTGCTGTAGGAGATTGAGCGCTGTGGCGTAGGCGTAAAAAGGTTTACCGATCGCCCATAAAAAAGCCCCGATCAGATCGGGGCTTTTTGCTATCTCGACTCGCCGACTCAAACCACAATCGTCAAATCGTACCAAGCGAGACCATTAGTCCCAGCTCAACGCACCACCAGTTTGGTATTCGATCACGCGAGTCTCAAAGAAATTCTTCTCTTTCTTCAAGTCCATAATCTCGCTCATCCAAGGGAACGGGTTAGTCGTCCCTGGATACTCTTCTTTCAAACCGATCTGCGACAAACGACGGTTAGCGATGAACTTCAGGTAGTCCTCCATCATCGCCGCGTTCATACCCAACACCCCGCGAGGCATGGTGTCACGTGCGTATTCGATCTCCAGCTGCGTACCCTGCAGAATCATCTGGGTCGCTTCTTCCTTCATTTCGGCATCCCACAGATGTGGGTTTTCGATTTTGATCTGGTTGATCACGTCGATGCCGAAGTTCAGGTGCATGGATTCGTCGCGCAGGATGTATTGGAACTGCTCGGCGACGCCGGTCATTTTGTTGCGGCGGCCCATGGAGAGGATCTGGGTGAAGCCGCAGTAGAAGAAGATGCCTTCCAGAACGCAGTAGTAGGCGATCAGGTTGCGCAGCAACTCTTTGTCGGTTTCGACGGTGCCGGTTTCGAACTTCGGATCGGAGATCGAACGGGTGTATTTCAGGCCCCAGGTGGCTTTTTTCGCGACCGATGGGATCTCGTGGTACATGTTGAAGATCTCGCCTTCATCCATGGCCAGCGATTCGATGCAGTACTGGTAGGCGTGGGTGTGGATCGCTTCTTCGAAAGCCTGGCGCAGGATGTACTGGCGGCATTCCGGGTTGGTGATCAGGCGGTACACGGCCAGGACCAGGTTGTTGGCAACCAGGGAGTCGGCGGTGGAGAAGAAGCCGAGGTTGCGCATGACGATGCGGCGCTCGTCGTCGGTCAGGCCTTCCGGGTTTTTCCAGAGGGCGATGTCGGCGGTCATGTTGACTTCTTGCGGCATCCAGTGGTTTGCGCAACCGTCCAGGTACTTCTGCCAAGCCCAGTCGTACTTGAATGGCACGAGTTGGTTGAGGTCGGCGCGGCAGTTGATCATGCGCTTTTCGTCAACGGCGACACGGGCGGAGGCGCCTTCGAGCTCGGCGAGGCCTTCGGCAACGTCGAGGGAGTTCAGTGCAGCCTTGGCGCGGGCGACAGCGGCCGAGTCGTCGGCGGTCACGGCGCGGGCTTCCAGCGCGGCGGCGCCGCCGGCGTTGTCCAGGCGGTCCATGTTGGCTTCGCTAGCGTGGCCGGCGTTGGCGCCTTTCACTGCTGCTACTTCACTGTCTTCTTTGTCGAATTCGTCCCAGCTCAGCATGACGTGTCGTCTCCTGCGTGAGGGCCTGTGCCCGTGTGAAACCTGATTGGTTGGTTTTTCACACGGTCGTACAGACCGCGTTGGATGTCGTTTTTTGCAGCGATGCACGCAGGCAAATAAACAGAAATTTTGACGGGTTCCGAGAGCCTCTGATGGGCGCAATCAGCGTTGAACGCTGCTGCGGGGCTTCAGAATGGCTTTTGCTCCCTGTAAGGGAATATTGCTGACCCGTATGGGGCGGCATTATAGGGAAAAAAACACGGCTGTGCTGAGGCGAATCCGCGCATGGAGCGGTCGAGGAGGGCGGATATTCGATGAGAGTGAGGGTTTACAGGGCTTTGCCGGGGATAGATTTTTTTTCGTAAAAATCTCGCCATTGTGAATTTGCTCAAAAAACGAACAAAAAAACCGGTTTTTCACTACATCTAGTGTTTTGCAAGCATTTTTGCCGGCTTCAAACACAACTGAGCCCGACCGAAGTCGGGCTGGAATCGACCCTCAATGAAGCGCTGAGAGATCCAATTCGGTGCAGTCTCGAATCATCAATTGGTGCAGCCGTTGCCCATGATGCTGTAGCGCAGGATGTGACGCTGACCTTTGGAGTCGTCGTATTCCATTTTGGCTGGAACCACTTCGCAGACATTCGGAACTTCGCTCATGGAAACAACTTTGGCGATGTCCAGGTGAGTCGAGTAAGTGTATTCCTCAACAACCGGTTGTTGCTGTGCGACATCAGTCGGGACCTCATCTGCCATGGCGGTTGCGCACAGACTGCTGAGGGCCAGAACCAATAAAGCTTTCATTTCAGATTTACCTTTTTGAGGTCGAGTGGGGTCACGCAACCTTTTTAGGGTTGCGTGTGGAACTTCATCGTTTGCAGTTATTACTTGAGAGCTGGATTAACGGCCTTCGTGGGGGCTGTAACGTTGTTAATCGCGTTTGCCTTGTCGGCGAGGTGAATTTTAGGGAGATGGGGCGGGGGTAAACAGACCGGGTTTTGATAAACACCTTTGGCAGATTTGGTAACAATCCCTTGAGATGGGGATTGATAACCGGGTGTTCTGTCTGTGGGACCGAGTTGTCTGAATCGCTTGCAGGCAAGCTTCCACAGGGTTGTGGGGTGTCTGAATAAATGGCGTGGGGCCTGCGTTTGGGGTATCTGGATGTTTTGTAGGGGCTTGTTACTACCATCGTCGAATGGTTCTATGGCCCCCGCCCCGTTACAACAGGGTCATACAAAAACAACTATTACACCGAGGTAGGAAAGATGAGTGCGGCTTCTCTGTATCCCGTTCGTCCCGAGGTTCTGGCTAACACGCTGACTGACGAGGCGACCTACAAAGCCATGTACCAGCAGTCGGTCGTCAACCCTGACGGCTTCTGGCGTGAGCAAGCCAAGCGTCTCGACTGGATCAAGCCTTTCACCACGGTGAAACAGACGTCGTTCGACGATCACCATGTCGACATCAAGTGGTTCGCCGACGGCACCCTGAACGTTTCCTACAACTGCCTCGACCGTCATCTGGCCGAGCGCGGCGATCAAGTCGCGATCATCTGGGAAGGCGACGATCCTTCCGAGAGCCGCAACATCACCTACCGCGAACTGCACGAGCAAGTGTGCAAACTGGCCAACGCCTTGCGTGGTCAGGACGTGCACCGTGGCGACGTAGTGACCATTTATATGCCGATGATTCCCGAAGCCGTGGTCGCCATGCTGGCCTGCACCCGGATCGGCGCGATTCACTCGGTGGTGTTCGGCGGTTTCTCGCCGGAAGCCCTGGCCGGTCGCATCATTGACTGCAAATCGAAAGTGGTGATCACCGCTGACGAGGGCATCCGTGCCGGCAAGAAGATTTCCCTCAAGGCCAACGTCGACGATGCGCTGACCAATCCGGAAACCAGCAGCATCCAGAAAGTCATCGTGTGCAAGCGCACCGGCGGCGACATCAAGTGGAACCAGCATCGCGACATCTGGTACGAAGACCTGATGAAAGTGGCGGGCACCGTTTGCGCGCCGAAAGAGATGGGCGCCGAAGAAGCTCTGTTCATCCTTTATACCTCCGGCTCGACCGGCAAGCCGAAAGGCGTGCAGCACACCACCGGCGGTTATCTGTTGTATGCGGCGATGACCCACGAGCGCGTGTTCGACTACCGTCCGGGCGAAGTCTACTGGTGCACCGCCGACGTCGGCTGGGTCACCGGCCACAGCTACATCGTCTACGGCCCGCTGGCCAATGGCGCGACCACGCTGCTGTTCGAAGGCGTGCCGAACTATCCGGACATCACCCGGGTGGCGAAGATCGTCGACAAGCACAAGGTCAATATCCTCTACACCGCACCAACCGCGATTCGCGCGATGATGGCCTCGGGTCAGGCCGCCGTTGAAGGTGCGGATGGCAGCAGCCTGCGTCTGCTGGGTTCGGTCGGCGAGCCGATCAACCCGGAAGCGTGGGATTGGTATTACAAGAATGTCGGCAAGTCGCGCTGTCCGATCGTTGATACCTGGTGGCAGACCGAAACCGGCGGCAACATGATGAGCCCGTTGCCGGGTGCCCACGCGCTGAAGCCGGGTTCGGCGGCACGTCCATTCTTTGGTGTGGTGCCGGCGCTGGTCGACAACCTCGGTAACATCATCGAGGGCGAGGCCGAAGGCAATCTGGTGATTCTCGATTCGTGGCCAGGTCAGGCACGTACGCTGTATGGCGATCACGATCGTTTCGTCGATACTTACTTCAAGACCTTCCGTGGCATGTACTTCACCGGTGACGGCGCACGTCGTGACGCCGATGGTTACTACTGGATCACCGGGCGTGTCGATGACGTGCTTAACGTTTCCGGTCACCGCATGGGCACGGCCGAGATCGAGAGCGCGATGGTTGCGCATCCGAAAGTTGCCGAGGCGGCTGTTGTGGGTGTGCCGCATGACATCAAGGGGCAGGGCATTTATGTCTATGTCACGTTGAAGAATGGCGAGGAGCCGACCGAGCAATTGCGTCTGGAGCTGAAGAACTGGGTGCGCAAGGAGATCGGGCCGATCGCTTCGCCGGACGTGATTCAGTGGGCACCGGGGTTGCCGAAGACGCGTTCGGGCAAGATCATGCGCCGCATTCTGCGCAAGATTGCGACGGCGGAATATGACGGGTTGGGGGATATCTCGACCTTGGCGGATCCGGGTGTGGTGCAGCATTTGATTGATACGCACAAGACGATGAATGTTGCTTAAGCATTCGGTTTGATGCATTGAAAGGCCCCGTCCGGTGTTTGCCGGGCGGGGCTTTTTTGTGTCTGGGGGTTTTGTGGTGGCTGGGCGGGCCTCTTCGCGAGCAAGCTCGCTCCCACAGTTTGACCGAGTACCTTCAGACAAAATGCAGCCCCCTGTGGGAGCGAGCTTGCTCGCGAAAGCAATTTGTCAGACGCCGGTGTAGTCCCTCGTCGGAACCCAGGTCCATCCAACCAATAATTATCGATCTCCCCCGTAAGACATTTCCCACTGTTACCCAACACCTTCCTCGTAACCGAATGTGTAACCGCCCGCCCCGCGACGGGGCAAAGGGAAACGCATTGCCCCGTTTTAGAGCCTCGAAACCCCCGGTGAAAAATAAGACACAACGCTGCGCTTGCCGGATTAGAAGGGTTTGCGAATAATAGGCCCGCAATTTGCAGCATAGATCGGTTCACTGTCTTTCGCTCTTGCATGAAATTGCAAGGCTGTCAATGTGCTCAAGTCGCTTTCTCTGTGCATCTGTAATTAGTTGTCGCATTGAAGAAATATCGGCTTCGGGCCTGTCGTTAGAATGCCGATCACTCGCTCATCGTGGCTGACGTTGAAATCTCCGACGGTTTCAATGGGAAATTTCCCACTGATGCAGCAACCGATTTCCCGATTCACCCATTCGCATATTGGGCTGTCGCTCACTCTGCCGTTTTTGCCCTTTACCGATGGAGTCCCAAGATGAAGAAACTTGTGCTGCTTGGCGCCCTGGCACTGTCCGTGCTGTCGATGAACGCCTTCGCTGACGAAAAACCTCTGAAGATCGGTATCGAAGCGGCTTACCCTCCGTTCGCTTCGAAAGCACCGGACGGCAGCATCGTCGGTTTCGACTACGACATCGGCAACGCTCTGTGCGAGCAGATGCAGGTCAAGTGTGTGTGGGTCGAGCAAGAGTTCGACGGTCTGATCCCGGCACTGAAAGTGCGCAAGATCGACGCGATCCTGTCGTCCATGTCGATCACTGAAGACCGCAAGAAGTCGGTCGACTTCACCAACAAGTACTACAACACTCCGGCACGTCTGGTCATGAAGGCCGGTACTCAGGTCAGCGAAGGTCTGGCTGAGCTGAAGGGCAAGAACATCGGCGTACAGCGTGGTTCGATCCACGAGCGTTTCGCCCGCGAAGTCCTCGCCCCGCTGGGTGCCGAGATCAAGCCGTACGGTTCGCAGAACGAAATCTACCTCGACGTGGCCGCCGGTCGCCTCGACGGCACCGTGGCTGACGCCACCCTGCTGCAAGACGGCTTCCTCAACACCGACGCCGGCAAAGGCTTTGCGTTCGCCGGCCCGGCGTTCACCGACGTCAAATACTTTGGCGACGGCGTAGGCATCGCAGTCCGTAAGGGCGACGCCCTGAAAGACAAGATCAACGCGGCCATCGCGGCCATCCGCGAAAACGGTAAATACAAAGCAATCCAGGACAAGTACTTCGCCTTCGATATCTACGGCAAGTAACACGTCTCTGCGACAAGTCCGAAATGGCGCAAGCAACAGGATCTCTGCGGTTTGCGCCATTTTTTCATCCCAACTTTCGAGGACCTGAATCATGTTGAAAGGCTACGGGGCTGTCATCCTCGATGGCGCATGGCTGACGCTTCAGCTCGCCTTGTCGTCCATGGCTCTGGCCATCGTTCTCGGGCTGATCGGTGTCGCGTTACGCCTGTCGCCGGTGCGCTGGCTGGCGTGGCTGGGCGATCTGTATTCCACGGTTATCCGCGGGATTCCTGATCTGGTGCTGATCCTGCTGATCTTTTACGGCGGTCAGGATTTGCTCAACCGCGTCGCACCGATGCTCGGCTATGACGATTACATCGATTTGAATCCGCTGGCCGCCGGCATCGGCACCCTCGGTTTCATCTTCGGTGCGTACCTGTCGGAAACCTTCCGTGGCGCGTTCATGGCCATTCCAAAAGGTCAGGCCGAAGCGGGCATGGCGTACGGCATGAGCAGTTTTCAGGTGTTCTTCCGGGTGATGGTGCCGCAGATGATTCGCCTGGCGATTCCGGGCTTCACCAACAACTGGCTGGTTCTCACCAAGGCCACCGCGCTGATTTCCGTGGTCGGTCTGCAAGACATGATGTTCAAGGCCAAGCAGGCGGCAGATGCCACCCGCGAGCCTTTCACCTTCTTCCTCGCAGTGGCGGCGATGTACCTGGTGATCACCAGTGTTTCGTTGCTGATCCTGCGTCAACTTGAGAAGCGCTACTCGGTAGGCGTAAGGGCGGCTGATCTATGATCTTCGACTACAACGTCATTTGGGAGGCCATGCCGCTGTACCTCGGCGGCCTGCTGACCACCCTCAAACTGCTCGCGCTGTCGCTGTTTTTCGGTCTGCTCGCGGCCCTGCCGCTGGGGCTGATGCGCGTCTCGAAGAACCCAGTCGTCAACGGCGCCGCGTGGCTTTACACCTACGTGATTCGTGGCACGCCGATGCTGGTGCAACTGTTCCTGATCTACTACGGTCTGGCGCAGTTCGAAGCGGTCCGCGAAAGCTTCCTGTGGCCATGGCTGTCCAGCGCAACGTTCTGCGCGTGCCTGGCCTTTGCGGTCAACACCAGCGCCTACACCGCGGAAATCATTGCCGGCAGCCTCAAAGCCACGCCGAACGGTGAGATCGAAGCGGCCAAGGCCATGGGCATGTCGCGCTTCAAACTGTACAAGCGCATTCTGCTGCCATCGGCCCTGCGCCGGGCACTGCCGCAGTACAGCAACGAAGTGATCATGATGCTGCAGACCACCAGTCTGGCCTCCATCGTGACCTTGATCGACATCACTGGCGCAGCGCGCACGGTCAACGCGCAGTTCTATCTGCCGTTCGAGGCGTACATCACCGCTGGCGTGTTCTACCTGTGCCTGACGTTCATTCTGGTCAAGCTGTTCAAACTGGCCGAGCGTCGCTGGTTGAGCTACCTGGCCCCGCGGAAGCACTGATATGGAACGCATCGACCACGTATTGCCGTGGAGCCACTTGGGCAGCGAGCGCAAGATTTCGGTCTTTCGCTTCGGTCGCGGCGAGCGCAAGGCCTATATTCAGGCCAGCCTGCACGCTGACGAGTTGCCGGGCATGCGCACCGCCTGGGAGCTGAAAAAGCGCCTCGGCGAACTCGAAGCCAAAGGCCTGCTCAACGGTGTCATCGAGCTGGTGCCAGTCGCCAACCCCTTGGGTCTCGGGCAATTGCTGCAAGGCAATCACCAGGGCCGTTTCGAGGCCGGCAGTGGCAAGAATTTCAATCGTGATTTCGTCGAACTGAGCGCGCCGGTTGCGGCCGCTTTGGCCGACAATCTCGGTGACGATCCACACGCCAATGTGCGCCTGATCCGTCAGGCCATGGCCGATCACCTGGCGGCATTGCCAGAGGCGAGCAGCCAGTTGCAAGGCATGCAGCGCGTGTTGCTCAGCCATGCCTGCACAGCCGACGTGGTGCTGGACTTGCACTGCGATGCCGAAGCCGCACTGCACATGTACGCGTTGCCGCAGCATTGGCCGCAGTGGCGCTCACTGGCCGCGCACCTGAATGTGAAGGTCGGATTGCTCGCGGAAGACTCCGGCGGCAGCTCGTTCGATGAGGCTTGTTCGCTGCCATGGCTGCGTCTGTCGCGGCAGTTCCCTGATGCGCAGATTTCACTGGCGTGTCTGGCAACGACCATTGAGCTGGGCGGTCAGGCCGATACCGGTCGCGCCGAAGCTTGCGCGTATGCTGAAGGCATTCTCGCGTTCCTCGCCGAGCAAGGTTTGATTACCGGCGAGTGGCCGAACCCGGCGCACGAGGCCTGTGACGGCATGCCGTTCGAAGGCACCGAGTTGCTGTTCGCGCCGCATCCGGGCGTCGTAAGTTTTCTGCGCAAGCCCGGCGAGTGGGTCGAGGCCGGCGACGAGATTTTTGAAGTGATTGATCCTCTGTCCGATCGGGTCAGCACGGTGTGTGCTGGTACCTCCGGGGTGCTGTTTGCCATTGAACGGCTGCGTTATGCCCAACCCGGTTTCTGGCTGGCCAAGGTGGCGGGGCGCGAAGCGCTGCGTCACGGGCGCTTGCTCAACGACTGACTGACTGTTTTTGTGAGAACCGACCGCATGTACAAACTTGAAGTCCAAGACCTGCATAAACGCTATGGCAGTCACGAAGTGCTCAAGGGCGTGTCCCTGAAAGCGGCAGCCGGCGATGTGATCAGCATCATCGGCTCCAGTGGCTCCGGCAAAAGTACTTTCCTGCGCTGCATCAACCTGCTCGAGCAGCCGCACGCGGGCAAGATTCTGCTCAACAACGAAGAGCTGAAACTGGTGGCGAACAAGGACGGCGCGCTGAAAGCCGCTGATCCGAAACAGCTGCAACGCATGCGTTCGCGCCTGTCGATGGTGTTCCAGCATTTCAACCTGTGGTCGCACATGACTGCTATTGAAAACATCATGGAAGCGCCGGTTCACGTACTGGGCGTACCCAAGTACGAAGCCCGCGAAAAAGCCGAGTACTATCTGAACAAGGTCGGTGTGGCCCATCGTAAAGACGCGTTCCCGGGGCACATGTCCGGTGGCGAGCAGCAGCGTGTGGCGATCGCCCGTGCGCTGGCGATGGAACCTGAGGTGATGCTGTTCGACGAACCGACTTCAGCCCTCGACCCGGAGTTGGTGGGAGACGTGCTGAAAGTCATGCAAGCGCTGGCTCAGGAAGGTCGCACCATGGTCGTGGTCACGCACGAAATGGGCTTTGCCCGTGAAGTGTCGAACCAGTTGGTGTTCCTGCACAAAGGTGTTGTTGAAGAAAGCGGCAACCCGCGTGAAGTGCTGGTGAATCCGCAGTCTGAACGTTTGCAACAATTCCTCTCGGGCAGCCTCAAGTAATCGCTGCCGTTATGCACCAGATTAGGTCATGCTTCGCGACCTAGAGACTGACCAAAATCCCCTGTGGGAGCGAGCTTGCTCGCGAAAGCGGTAGTTCAGATAGCAACGATGGTGACTGATACACCGCCTTCGCGAGCAAGCTCGCTCCCACAATGGATCTCTGTCAGCCTCATGATTTGTGTTCATTTACGGGCTAGCATTGGCCCATGCCTTCATCACTGTTCTTCGTTTCGGATCGCCCGCCCATGACTGCCCATCGAATTGGTTTCCTGATTTGGCCCAGCACTAAAGCGTTGACGCTGGCGCTGGCGGAGGAAGCCTTGCGTGTTGCTCAGCGTGTGCACCCGGAGGTGGTTTACGAGCTGTCGTTCCTGCAGGCGGAAGCCGTGACCGCAGCGGCGGCCGAAGGCGCCTGGCAATTGCCCGGTGAAGCCTGGACCGGCAAACTCGAAAACTTCCAGAAACTGTTCCTGCTCGCTGACGAGCCGCCGACCACATTGGCGCCGGCACTGAGCAGTGCGCTCAAGCAATTGGTACGTGCGGGTACGGTCATCGGCGGTCTGTCGGCCGGTGTCTATCCGTTGGCGCAACTGGGGTTGCTCGACGGTTATCGTGCTGCCGTGCACTGGCGCTGGCAGGACGATTTCGCCGAGCGTTTCCCTAAAGTCATTGCCACCAGTCACCTGTTCGACTGGGATCGCGATCGCCTGACCGCGTGCGGCGGCATGTCCGTGCTTGATCTGCTACTGGCGGTATTGGCTCGCGATCACGGTGCAGAGTTGGCCGGAGCGGTTTCGGAAGAACTGGTCGTTGAACGCATTCGCGAGGGCGGCGAGCGTCAGCGCATCCCGTTGCAGAACCGTCTCGGCTCCAGCCATCCGAAGCTCACCCAAGCGGTGTTGCTGATGGAAGCCAACATCGAAGAACCGCTGACCACCGACGAAATCGCCCAGCATGTGTGCGTGTCCCGTCGCCAGTTGGAGCGGATCTTCAAGCAATACCTCAACCGTGTGCCGAGCCAGTACTACCTGGAGCTGCGCCTGAACAAAGCCCGGCAGATGTTGATGCAGACCAGCAAGTCGATCATCCAGATCGGCCTGTCCTGTGGCTTCTCCTCGGGGCCGCATTTCTCCAGCGCCTATCGCAACTTCTTCGGTGCCACGCCGCGGGAAGATCGCAACCAGCGGCGCAGCAGCAGCCCGTTCGAGTTGTCGTCAGTGCCGCCAGAACGTGGCTGACGGCGGGTCAGCTATGCCTTGTCGATGGTAATGGTCGCTCCTCGCCATCGGAAAAATCCGAATCCACGAAGTCGTCAAGTTCGCGCCGGCCCCCCGTCCTCCATCTTTCGTTCATTTGCTCGTTAAACGCCGTGGTGTATCTGTACAGGCGTTGCTGACTTTCCGGGTGAAGGGGGTTGTCGTCGAAGTTGTATTCGGTCACCGCGTCGCCGGGCTGTGAAGGAAACTCGCCTGGCAACTCGGTAATCGCGTTCCCGGACAAGTCCGCGCTCGTCAATCGAGGCAGCTCGAACAGACCGTCAGGCACCTTGCTCAAGGCGCAATTGCCGAGACGCAGATTGTCCATCTGCGGGAAATGTCTCAGGTCTGGAACAATGTTGAGCGGATTGTTGCTCAGGTCCACGGAACTCAGGTTTTTCCAGCCTACGAAGGCCTCTGCAGCCGGTTCCGTCAGGGTGATTCGACAGTCGGGCAGATGCAGGCTGCGCAGCCTGTCCATAGCGAAGATCGGGGCGGGAATCTCGCCCAGCGGAAATTTGCGGATGTCGATGTCTTTGAGCTTGGGAAAAAGCTCCAGCAGACGATCAACCCGAGGCGGGGCGGACGCTTTGGTGGTCAGATTCAATTTTTCAATGTGGTCAAAGCGTGCGGTCAGCGGCGGCAGCTCACCGGTAAACGACAACTCGCAGTAAACCGCTGGATCTGTCAGGAACGTGGGCGTTAGGCGCAGTTCCTTTTCCAGGTTGAGCCTGAAGGTTTGGCGATTGAGTTTTTCCGTCGCTGCAGCGTCGTTCCCAAGTGGCATCTGCGTTACAGGATCGCTGGGAGGCTCATTTGCCCAGGTGCCCAGGCGGTCGAGCAGGCCGGTCAGCTCGGTTTTGCGGCGCATCAGCTCAAGACGTCCATCGGCCAGCGTACCCGGAAGGCTGTAGATAAGATCGTTGGCGTCGAAACCGGACAGCGATGGGTAAAGACTTTGAGCCAGTTCGATGTCGTCCTGTCGAGCGGAGATACCAAAGTTGTCGGCCTTGGCCTGGAAAGCGGCTTTGACTCGTTCTCTGGAAGCCTCTGACAGCGGGTTGCTGCCCAGTTCCATGCCGCGACCAGAATAACGCGTCAGTTCCGCCGGCAGTTCGATGATGTTGTTGTCGCTCAGCAACGCCACTTCCAGATGCGGCAGCTGTTCCAGCCCGGCAGGCACACTATCGATCCCGGTGTTGATCAGATCGATGAACGTCAGGTTTTGCAGTGTCGATACATCGGGCGTGGCCTGCAATGTGTTGGCGTACAAGTCCAGCGATTTCAATCGGGTCAGCGTGGACAGGATCGCTTGTCCTTCAGGATCCAGAGTGATCTGGCACTTGCTCAGCATCAACGTTTCGAGCGACGGCAGGCTTTGAAGCGCTTGAGGTATGCGGCCGAGGCCGAAGCCCTGCAGTTCCAGTCCCTGCAATCCGCTGAAGCTTCTGAGAAAACCCCCGGAAACCTTCAGCCCTGGATTGCCCTGAAGATTGAGATGCGTGATGTGAGTGAAATCAGTGCTCAGCTCCGGTAACTCACCGGTAAACGCCGGCTTGGCATCGAAGGTGTTGAACCGTAGTGCTGAATTGTCGTTACGCCGGCCGCGCCAGAGTTGCTCAAGCTTGTCGCTGAATTCTTGTCTGGCGGCGAGTTCTGTGGCTTTTTCCTGAGCAGTCCATGGCAGTTCAGTCAACGGATTGTTGACCGGCAGACGCTCACGCCACGCGTTGAGATCACCCATCATTCGGGCGATTTCTGCCTCCCAACTGAGCAGTTGAGTCGTGCCGGCCAGCAATGTCCCGGGCAGGCGATAAATCATGTTGATGGCCGCGTTGTCACCCAGTCGCGGGAACAGTCTTTGCGCCATGGCAATGTCAGCCGATGCCGGTTTGACCCGGAAGTTGCGTCCCTGTGTGGCGTAGTAGCGCTTGATGCGCTCGCGAGCATTCAAGGACAGCGGATTATCGTTCAGATATACGCCGTCGGCCTGATCGGCACTCAAGCTGAAAAAAGCGTCCGGCAGCTCGGTGATGTTGTTGTTATTGAGATGGAGAATTTCAAGAGCCGGATGCTCGGCGATACCCTCGGGCACGCTGCTGATATCTGTATGGGCAAGTGAAACGCTCGTCAGGTCTGGCAAGGCGTTCAAATCAGGTGCGATTGTCAGCGGGTTGTGGCTCAGATCGAGCAACTGCAGTTTGGACATGGCACCGAGCAGTTGCTGCCCTTCAGGCGTGAATGTCAGCGCGCAGTCAGTCAGTTTGAGCTCTTTGAGATCCTTGAGGCGCCCGACGAATGAGGGGATGTCATCGAGCGCGAAGGCTTTCAGTTCCAGCGCCTGAAGATTCGGGAACAAGGCAGCAAATGCATCGATGCCTGTGGTCGTTGCATTGCCTGCAAGCTTGAGGCTTGTCACGTGATCGAAGTTCACAGTCAGGCGGGGCAGTTCGCCGAAGAACTTCAGGTCTGTCGCAAAAGACGCGGTGCGCGCGCCGGTGTCAATTGACCTTTCACGCCAGAAATCCTCCATGAGCTCCTTGAAGGCGGAACGCGCGTCTTGTTGCTCCAGACGCTCGCCTTCGCTAAGCACCTGACCTGTAACCGGGTGCGCTGATGGAGTTTCCAGGCCCCAGCGCGCCAGATCCTCGCGCATCTGTTGCAGCTCCGCTCTCCAGCGCACGAGTTGTTTTCGACCGCCGGCCAGGTCGCCAGGCAAGTCGTAGATCATCTCGCTGGCCTCTTGGGCGTTAAGACCGGGAAACAACTGCCGGGCGAGGGCAACGTCTTGCTCGTCAGCCATTACGTCAAAGTCGTTTCGATGGCTGCGGAAGTAATTCTTGATCTGGTCGCGGGAGGCTGCCGACAGCGGGTTGTCGGCCAGGTCAATGCCGTCACTGCGATCGGCGGGAAGGTCGAACAGCGCGTCAGGCAGTTGCGTGATGCGGTTCCCCGCAAGCACTACGGTTCGAAACCCCGGATGGCTGGTCAATCCTTCAGGCACGACGGTCAGCCCGCAGTTGGACAGGTCGAGATCGTCCAGTTGGGGCAGCAGGTTCAGGTCGGGGAACGTCCCCAGCGGATTGTTGCTCAAGTTCAGCGAGTCGAGGCTGTCGAGTGAAAGCAGCACAGCCTGATTTTCCGGGGTCATGACCACGCCACAATTTTTCAGCTCCAGGTCGGTCAGTCGAGGCAGTTTTACTTCGCCAAGCGCAAGCGGCTCCAGTTCGAAGCCGTTCATTTTCAGCTCGGCCAGGTTCGGGAAGCACTCGACGAAGCGCAGGGCGTTGGTGATATTGGCGTTGCCGTTGAGGTCCAGCCGGGTAACGTGCTCGAAATCGGCGCTGAGCGTCGGCATATCCCCCGTGAACGTTGCCGTTGCCCTGAGTACTTTGAGGCGGTAGTAGCCGGGCGGGCTGCGCCAGAGCTGCTCGATCTGTTGCGCAAAGGATCGCCTGGCGTTCAGTTCGCGGGTTTGTGCTTCAAGGGGCAGACGTTCGCCCGTCTCAGGGTCAAGGACGGCGGCCTGGTTGGTCCATTGATTGAGTTCGAGATTCAGGGCGCCGAGTTCATCTTCCCAGCGCGACAACTGTGCACCGAATTCGGCCATCGGCCCGGGCAGTCGGTACAACACCTGTGTAGCTTTTTCAGCATCAAGGGCTGGGAACAAGGCGATCGTGCGCTGCAGATCTTCCTGCACAGGCCGGACACCGAAGTACTTTCCGGTGTGCTCGAAGAACACTTTCACCCGTTCGCGAGAGGCCGCACTCAACGGGTTGTCAGCAAAGGTGTAACCGTCGCTGAGGGAGCTGGGCAGGTTGAAAAACCTTTCCGGTATCCGGGTGATGCGGTTGCGATCGAATTGCGCCGAGATCAGGCGTGGATGATCCAGCAAGTCGTCGGGCACCGTGTAAATACCGGTATTCGACAGGTTGACGTAACGCAATGCAGGCATCGAGTGCAGGTCCGGCGGCAAGCCCAGCGCGTTGCCTTCCAGATCGAGCAGAGTGAGTTGCGGCATAGAGGCGAACACCGACTCGGTGACCGTTGTCAGGCTGACTCGGCAATCGCGTAATCTCAATTCGCGCAGCGAGCGCATCGAGGTCAGCGCTTGTGGCAGGCTTGGCAGGTTGAGGTTGCGCGCATCCAGAATCTGCAACTGACTGAAAGACTGCAAAAAGCGCTCGACCGAGGTGGTCATGGGGCTGCCATCAATGCCGAGCGAAGTGATATGGCTGAAATCGCTCGAGAGGACGGGCAAGTCGCCGATGATGGCGTGCTTAAGCTGCACGGCGTGCCCGGCGGCGAAGCCCTGTTGATCGTAGTGCGTGACGTTCTCCCGTCGCCAGCTTTTGAGTAACTCGTCCCTGAGCAACCTGCGGTTCTGGATTTCGGCGCGCTTCTCCAGCGGCGTGAGCGCCATGCCGGTTTCGGGGTGAATGGCGGGCGGATTGTTGGCCCAGACATGCAGTTCGTTCTGCGATTGCAGGTAGTCATTTTGCAAGCGAAGTATCTCTGCGCGCGGGCCAGCGGGACTGCGTAGCATGCTTTCGGCGAGATAACCCACCTCACGGTTCGACATTCGCGGATAGAGCACCCGGATGTCTTCTTCGAGTGTGCGCGGTTGGGAACTGGGGCGCGACGGACGTGGTGGAGCAGGGGGATAACCATCGGTCCCCAGCAGCCGCAGTGTGTCGACAGCCGACGGTTGGGTCGGCGTATCGCCGATCACCTGACGCAGCTCATTGCGCTCAAGCGTACGTTCGCGAATGGTCGCCTTCAGCGCCTGGCCCTGGCCAATCCGGATGTCGAGGTTCTGGCGCTCGCTGTCGGGTAATGCGTACAACAGGCTGGAATAGAAATCGCTGAACGAATGCAGCTGCTGCCCACGATCGTCGTAAGGTTGATATTGGCCATCGTCGCGGCGAACCAGAACCTTGTGTGCGGCTGCATCTTCACGGCCGATGGTGTCCAGTAACGGGCCCTCGTAGCGCCTGTCCCGGATCTCGATGCGTACATCGCCGCTCCAGCCTGGCAACAATTTGAGGCTGTGCAGCGCCAGAGAGTCGGAGTCGGAATTGCTCACCGAGTCCAGCTCCAGGCCTTCATAGGCGCGGGTAACGCGCACCTCCTGACTGGCCATCTGCATGAGTGCCTGCTGGCGCGCGGGCAATTGTCCTTCGTTGATCTGCAACAGTTCGCTACCGGTCGCGGTATCGAGCAGTTCGCGGGTGATGCTGGCCGGCAGTTCGGGAGGGTGAGCCTTGAGTCGTGCCGCCAGCGGATCATCGAGGTGCTGAAGGGCCTGATAACGCGTCTCGAACAGCGCGCTCCTGTTGCGTTTGGCGAGATCGGCCACTTGCTTGCGCAGGTTCTGGCTGCGTACCTCGACGGACTGCGTCGGTCCCGCAAAGGGTTCGTTCAACAAGGCTTTGATCTGCGTCTCGTCGAGGCTATAGAGCAGGGTTTTGAGCACGTCGTCACCGACCAGACTGTCCTGGCGCAGTTCGGTCACGGGCAGGCTTGCGTCCGCAGACGATTGCCACAGCTGCTGCCCTTGTCGATCGAGCAGACGCAGGCACTTATCGCTTGGCCAACGCCCGTATTCGCTGAGCACCTGCAGCTGTGTGACCGGGTCGGCGCGCAAAAACTCTTCGGCGACATGGCTGTCGAGCTGATCGATGAAGCGTTGCAACTGCTGATCAATCTTGAAGCGCTGGATGCTGTCGGCAAGCAAAGGCGGGACTTTTTCCTGATTGACATGCATCTTGCGCAACGCGTCTTCGCTGGTTCCGCTGATCCGCAAGACGGTTTCGCGCTCGTTCGGCGACAGGCTCTCGACGGAAGAACCGATACGGCGCAGAACCGTCTCGCCATCCCATTCCAGCGGTTGCTCGAGTTCAGTGTGCCAGGCGCCTTCGCCATTGTGGCGCACCACCGGCTGGTAAGCGTCGGGGCGGCTCGGGTGTTCGATGCGGTACTGCCCCGGCACCTGGCTTTCTTTTACTGCAAAGTGGCCATCCTCCAAGGGCAGCAGGCGCTTGCCCTGATGCGTGTGCAAACCCAGCGCATCGGGTTGCGAATCTGCCGTTGGAACCTGCGGGTGCTTGTAGCGTTCGAGATCCGGCTCCCAATAGCGGGTCTTGCCACTGGCCAGTTTTACCGGTTTGAAGCGGTCGATGAACGCCACGACTTCCTTGGGCAAAATCTTGCGGAACTCGGCCGCGCCAATCTTGCCGCCCACGGCGAACAGGCCCAACTGGATCATCGATTCCACGGTGCCCATCAAGTGCTCCAAGGCTTCAGTCGTTCGCCCCTGCGCCCACTCGATGACGCCTTCGAACGCTTCATCGAGCATTTGATAGGCCATGTACGCCATCATGGCTTCACCCAGCACCGGGACGAACGGCGCAACGATCAGCGCGGCGGTCTGCACGATGGTGGAAATGATGTTGCTCACCGAGTCCCAGAAGGCCCAGCGCGCTTTCTGGTCGACCACTGCGGTGGGTACGGCGATCACCCGGGCGTCATTGAAGATCTTGTTCAGTTTCGCGTGATGGATGTGTTGCCAGAGATTGTCATGGAACGCGGTCAGCGTGGTTTGCAGATCCGGGCGCTCGACAGCGGTGTCGCGCCATGCGGGCAGCGAGCTGCCGGACTCGGGCGGGTGCCACATGATCTGGCTCAAGCGGCTATTGAGGGTGCTGAAGAAAACACCTCGATGTTCGTGGTTCACGAATCGGCTGAAAAACTGCTGGTAGTCTTTCGAGCGCAACTGGCGGGTCAGTTCGGCGACCAGTTCGTAGGTCGAGGCGTATTCCTTGAAAGGGTGCTCGGGATCATCGGGGATATAAGCCACCACCCGTGCCGGGTCTCGCGAGGCGTACAGATCGGGGGCAAACACGACGATACCGGTCAGCGGTGCGCACAGCATCCCCATGTCATGGCACAACACCGCTGCCCCGCTGATGTACAGGCCCTTCATGCCGTCGAGCACGGCATCGATCAAGCGAAAATAGCTTTCCGACACATCGCGGTTCATCCGCGCCCACTGCAGGGCGGCTTTCATCGTGGCTTTCTGGCTGTCATCGATTTTGTTGCGCAGCACGGTGGCCACCATCGGATCGGTATAGCCGAGGTTGTCTTTGAGATGGGCCTTGTATCGCGCGCCGATGTCCAGTCTTCGGCACAATCGGGTGAAAGCGGCGATGCTCATTTTCGCCTTGATCGCCGGCAGGGGACTGAACTGGCCGCTGACGGTGGGACGAGTGACGAAGGTCGAGTCAGCTTCGAAGGCATCGTCACGGGTTTCCGATTCCTCGAAGTTGTGCAGCGCGGCCTCCAGTAACGACACGGTCCAGGCGCGCGTGCCGGTGCGGATCGGAAACCACGGAGTGGTTGCGGGGATGTACAGGCGCACGAAGGTGTTGCGCACATCCAGGTCCAGGCCGAACCAGTTTTTCAGTTCTTGCTGGAGCAAGGGCTCGGCAAAGGTGCTGGCGTCCTGCAAGTGCTCCAGGCTTTGATCGACCTTGCTTTGCGCGGCCCATTGCGTGGCGTTGAGGCTATTCATCTGCTGATGTTGCTCGGCAGGTGCCGACTGGAGAGTGAGGGACAGGCGCGGCAGGCTGTTCGTGAGTGCCAGGCGGCGAGTCGGTGTCGCGGCGCCGAGCCAATCGGGCAAGGCATTTTTCAGCGGCAGGTAATGATCGTCTGGATGCAGCGCGTTGTTCGTGGCGGTCGAGGCTGTCGGAGGGTGTCGCTGAGTCAGGTGCATGGGCCATTCCTTGGCGTTGAAAAGAACGCGCAGCAAATCAGCAACCGGCCACCCTTGTGCGGTACATATTTATATCTTTGTCGCAGGGTTGAGTTGGTATTCTCTGCAGCCTGCCGCAAATCGACGGTGCCAGTTAAACTGCGCCTTTGCGACGCTATATGTCGCATTGCCGTAAACCCGGGAAAATCCGGGGTTTGCGCTATAAGAAGTTGTCGCTTGGCGACAAGGCCGGGCTGAAAACTGTCCTTACAATCCTCACCAAGCTCGCCAGTTTCAGGCGAGTGTTCCTCTTCAGGAGACTCCGATGTCCGTTGAGCACGCTGCGGTACAACGCGCCGATTTCGACCAGGTAATGGTTCCCAACTACGCGCCTGCCGCTTTCATTCCGGTGCGTGGCGCCGGTTCCCGCGTCTGGGATCAGGCCGGCCGCGAGCTGATCGACTTCGCCGGCGGGATTGCCGTTAACGTATTGGGCCATGCGCACCCGGCGCTGGTCGGTGCACTGACCGAACAGGCGAACAAGCTGTGGCACGTGTCCAACGTGTTCACCAACGAACCAGCCCTGCGCCTGGCGCACAAGCTGATCGATGCCACGTTCGCCGAGCGCGTGTTCTTCTGCAACTCGGGCGCTGAAGCCAACGAGGCCGCGTTCAAGCTGGCCCGTCGCGTTGCGTTCGACCGTTTCGGCACTGAGAAGTACGAAATCATTGCGGCGCTGAACAGCTTCCACGGTCGTACCCTGTTCACCGTCAACGTCGGTGGCCAGTCGAAGTACTCCGACGGTTTCGGCCCGAAAATCACCGGCATCACCCACGTGCCTTACAACGACCTGGCCGCGCTGAAAGCTGCGGTTTCCGACAAGACCTGCGCGGTCGTGCTGGAACCGATTCAGGGCGAGGGCGGCGTACTGCCGGCCGAACTGGCTTACCTGCAAGGTGCCCGCGAACTGTGCGACGCGAACAACGCGCTGCTGGTGTTCGACGAAGTGCAGACCGGCATGGGCCGCAGCGGCAAGCTGTTCGCTTACCAGCATTACGGCGTGACCCCGGACATCCTGACCAGCGCCAAGAGCCTGGGCGGCGGTTTCCCGATTGCGGCGATGCTGACCACCGAAGCGCTGGCCAAACATCTGGTCGTCGGCACTCACGGCACCACCTACGGCGGCAACCCGCTGGCGTGTGCGGTCGCTGAAGCGGTGATCGATGTGATCAACACCCCTGAAGTGCTGAACGGCGTGAACGCCAAGCACGACAAGTTCAAGGCGCGCCTTGAGCAGATCGGCGAGAAATACGGCCTGTTCACTCAGGTGCGTGGCCTCGGCCTGCTGATCGGTTGCGTGCTGAGCGATGCCTGGAAAGGCAAGGCCAAAGATATCTTCAACGCCGCTGAAAAAGAAGGCCTGATGATTCTGCAAGCCGGCCCGGACGTGATTCGTTTTGCCCCGAGCCTGGTGGTGGAAGACGCTGATATCGATGCCGGTCTGGATCGTTTCGAGCGCGCGGCTGCTGCATTGACGCAAGCCTGATAGACCCTTCGGCGCCTGGAGTTTTCAGGCGTCGAACCCAATTTTTGATGCCGGTGAGATTCATTGTGGGAGCGAGCTTGCTCGCGAAGAGGGAGTTTCAGTCGCCATCTATGCTGACTGATACACCGCTTTCGCGAGCAAGCTCGCTCCCACAGTGTCCGGTGTTTTTTTCTGTGAATTTATAAGAGAAAGGAGTGACACCATGCTGGTGATGCGCCCCGCGCAAATGGCTGATCTGGGCGAGGTACAGCGTCTGGCTGCGGACAGCCCGATTGGTGTCACTTCCTTGCCGGATGACGTGGAACGTCTGAGCGACAAGATCGCCGCGAGCGAAACCTCGTTTGCTGCCGAAGTGAGCTTCAACGGTGAGGAAAGCTATTTCTTCGTCCTCGAAGACACCGCCACCGGCAAGCTGGTCGGCTGCTCGGCGATTGTTGCTTCGGCGGGCTACTCGGAGCCGTTCTACAGCTTCCGCAACGAGACGTTCGTGCATGCCTCCCGTGAGCTGAAGATCCACAACAAGATCCACGTGCTTTCGCAGTGCCACGACCTGACTGGCAACAGCTTGCTGACCAGTTTCTACGTGCAGCGCGAGCTGGTCGGTTCGCCGTGGTCCGAGCTCAACTCCCGTGGCCGTCTGCTGTTCGTCGCCAGCCACCCTGAGCGTTTCGCCGATTCGGTGGTGACCGAGATCGTCGGTTACAGCGATGAGAACGGCGACTCGCCATTCTGGGATGCCATCGGTCGCAATTTCTTCGATCTCAATTACGCCGAAGCCGAACGCCTGTGCGGGCTGAAAAGCCGTACGTTCCTTGCCGAGCTGATGCCGCATTACCCGATCTACGTACCGCTGCTGCCGGATTCCGCCCAAGAGGCGATGGGCCAGGTGCACCCGCGTGCGCAGATCACCTTCGACATCCTGATGCGCGAAGGCTTCGAGACCGATCACTACATCGACATTTTCGACGGTGGCCCGACCCTGCATGCACGTGTGTCGGGGATCCGTTCGATCGCTCAGAGCCGCGTGGTGCCGGTGAAGATCGGCGAGCCGGTGAAAGGTGCCGGGCGTCAGTATCTGGTGGCTAACGCGCAGTTGCAGGATTACCGCGCGGTGTTGCTGGAGCTGGATTACGCACCGGGCAAACCGGTGACTCTGGATCTGGAAGCGGCCGAAGCCCTGGGCGTCGGTGAAGGTGCCAGCGTGCGCCTGGTGGCGGTTTAACGCCTTAGCGAGTTTTACGGGTGGCGAAGGCGGCCCGTTTGAGGAGATAGCATGATTGTTCGTCCCGTACGCAGCAGCGATTTATCCGCTCTGATCGACCTGGCCCGCAGCACCGGCACCGGCCTGACCACGTTGCCGGCCAATGAAGAACGTCTGGCCCACCGGGTCGGCTGGGCCGAGAAGACCTTTCGCGGCGAAGCTGGCCGTGGCGACGCGGACTACCTGTTCGTGCTCGAAGACGACGATGGCCGCGTGGTAGGGATTTCCGCCATTGCTGGCGCCGTTGGTCTGCGTGAGCCGTGGTACAACTTCCGTGTCGGTCTGACCGTCAGCGCTTCGCAAGAGCTGAACATCTATCGCGAGATCCCGACGCTGTTTCTGGCCAACGATCTGACCGGCAATTCCGAGCTGTGCTCGCTGTTCCTGCACGCCGATTACCGCAACGGTCTGAACGGTCGCATGCTGTCGAAGGCGCGGATGCTGTTCATCGCGGAATTCCCTGAATTGTTCGGCAACAAGATCATCGCCGAAATGCGCGGTGTGTCCGATGACGCCGGCCGTTCGCCGTTCTGGGAAAGTCTCGGTCGTCACTTCTTCAAGATGGAATTCAGCCAGGCCGATTACCTGACCGGTGTCGGCAACAAGGCGTTCATTGCTGAGCTGATGCCGAAATTCCCGCTGTACACCTGCTTCCTCTCCGAAGGCGCACGTAACGTCATCGGTCAGGTGCACCCGGACACCGAGCCCGCCTTGGCGATGCTCAAGAGCGAAGGTTTCAGCTACCAGGGTTACGTCGACATCTTCGACGCAGGTCCGGCCATCGAATGCGAAACCGGCAAGATCCGCGCAGTGCGTGACAGTGAAGCGCTGGTGCTCGCCGTTGGCACGCCGGGCGAAGACGCGACGCCGTTCATCATCCATAACCGCAAGCGCGAAGATTGCCGCATCACTGCTGCGCCGGCGCGTCTGGCTGCCGGCACTCTGGTGGTCGATCCGCAGACCGCCAAACGTCTTCAACTCAACGCTGGCGATCAAGTGCGCGCCGTGGCGTTGTCCGCTGCACGGGAGTCGAAATAATGAATTCGCTATACATCGCAGGTGAGTGGCTGGCCGGTCAGGGCGAAGCCTTTCAATCGCTGAACCCGGTGACCCAGCAAGTGCTGTGGTCGGGGGAGGGCGCCACGACTGCTCAGGTTGAATCGGCTGTGCAGGCTGCGCGTCAGGCGTTCCCGGGTTGGGCGCGTCGTACGCTCGACGAGCGCATCGCTGTGCTTGAAGCGTTCGCCGCCGCGCTGAAAAACCACGCAGACGAACTGGCTCGCACCATCGGTGAGGAGACCGGCAAACCATTGTGGGAATCGGCGACCGAAGTAACCAGCATGGTCAACAAGATTGCGATCTCGGTGCAGAGCTACCGCGAACGTACCGGCGAGAAGAGCGGCCCGTTGGGCGACGCGACTGCCGTGTTGCGTCATAAGCCGCACGGTGTGGTTGCGGTGTTTGGTCCTTACAACTTCCCTGGGCACTTGCCGAACGGTCACATCGTTCCGGCGTTGCTGGCGGGTAACAGCGTGCTGTTCAAGCCAAGCGAACTGACGCCGAAAGTCGCCGAGCTGACGGTCAAGTGCTGGATCGAAGCCGGTCTGCCGGCAGGCGTTTTGAACCTGCTGCAAGGCGCTCGCGAAACCGGCATCGCACTGGCGGCGAACCCGGGCATCGACGGTCTGTTCTTCACCGGTTCGAGCCGTACCGGCAATCATCTGCACCAGCAATTCGCCGGGCGTCCGGACAAGATTCTGGCGCTGGAAATGGGCGGCAATAACCCGCTGGTGGTGGATCAGGTCGCGGATCTGGATGCGGCGGTTTACACGATCATTCAGTCGGCGTTCATCTCTGCCGGTCAGCGTTGCACTTGTGCACGCCGGTTGTTGGTGCCGCAAGGCGCCTGGGGCGACAGCCTGCTCAAGCGTCTGGTTGAGGTCAGCGCGACCATTGAAGTCGGCGCGTTCGACCAGCAGCCGGCGCCGTTCATGGGCTCGGTGATTTCCCTTGGCGCGGCGAAAGCACTGATGGACGCTCAAGCACATCTGCTGGCCAACGGCGCAGTATCGCTGCTTGAAATGACTCAGCCGCAGGCGCAAGCGGCGTTGCTGACGCCGGGCATTGTTGACGTGACGGCGGTTGCCGATCGCCCGGACGAAGAACTGTTCGGCCCGTTGCTGCAAGTAATCCGCTACACCGATTTCGAAGCGGCGATCGCTGAAGCCAACGACACTGCTTACGGCCTGGCCGCAGGTCTGTTGTCGGATTCTGAAGCGCGTTATCAGCAGTTCTGGCTGGAAAGCCGCGCCGGTATCGTCAACTGGAACAAGCAGCTGACCGGCGCTGCGAGCAGCGCGCCGTTTGGTGGTGTCGGCGCTTCGGGCAACCACCGCGCCAGCGCCTATTACGCGGCGGATTACTGCGCGTACCCGGTGGCCTCGCTGGAAACCCCAAGCCTGGTGTTGCCTGCTGCCCTGACGCCTGGCGTGAAAATGGCGTGATGCCCATTCGCGAGCAGGCTCGCTCCCACAGATTCAGTGGTGTTCACACATTTTGTGTTCAACATAAATCCTGTGGGAGCGAGCTTGCTCGCGAAGGCCGCGCCTCGGTCTAAAAGAATAGTTACTGAAGCCTATAACAACAGATTCTCGTGGAGCCTCGCTGATGAAATCCTATGAAGTCAATTTTGACGGTCTAGTGGGGCCGACCCATAACTACGGTGGTCTGTCCTACGGTAACGTTGCTTCCCAGAGCAACAGCCAGCAGTCTTCGAACCCGAAGGAAGCGGCCTTGCAAGGTCTGGCGAAGATGAAAGCGCTGATGGAAATGGGCTTTCAGCAAGGCGTGCTCGCACCGCAGGAGCGTCCGGACGTGGCCGCTCTGCGCCGTCTGGGCTTCAGCGGTACCGACGCGCAAGTGATCGAGCGTGCCGCCAAAGAGGCGATGCCTCTGCTGGTCGCCAGTTGTTCCGCGTCGAGCATGTGGGTGGCTAACGCCGCGACTGTCAGCCCGAGTGCCGACACCGCAGACGGTCGGGTGCATTTCACCGCAGCCAACCTCAACTGCAAATACCACCGCAGCATCGAGCACCCGACCACCAGCCGCGTGCTCGGCGCGATGTTCGCCAATCAGCAGCACTTCGCCCATCACGCCGCGTTGCCGGCAGTGGCGCAGTTCGGCGACGAAGGTGCGGCCAACCACACACGTTTCTGCCGCGAATATGGCGAAGCGGGCGTCGAGTTTTTCGTATTCGGTCGCAGTGCCTTCGACAATCGCTACCCGGCGCCGCAGAAATATCCGGCGCGCCAGACCCTCGAAGCCTCGCAAGCCGTTGCGCGTCTGCACGGTCTGCGTGACGAAGGCGTGGTTTACGCGCAGCAGAACCCGAACGTGATCGATCAAGGCGTGTTCCACAACGACGTGATCGCCGTCGGTAACGGTGAAGTGCTGTTCTATCACGAGGACGCGTTCCTCGACACCGATCAGATGCTGGCCGAACTGCAAAGCAAGCTCGCCAAAGTCGGCGGCAACTTCCAGTCCGTGTGTGTGCCGCGTTCGGCAGTCACCGTGGATGATGCGGTGCGTTCCTACCTGTTCAACAGCCAGTTGCTCTCGCGTCCTGACGGTTCGATGCTGCTGATCGTGCCGCAAGAGTGCCAGGCCAACGAGCGCGTCTGGACTTACCTGCAAGAGCTGACCAGCTCCGGCGGCCTGATCCGCGAAGTGAAAGTCTTCGATCTCAAGCAAAGCATGCAGAACGGTGGTGGCCCGGCGTGCCTGCGACTGCGCGTCGCGCTTAACGAAACCGAACTGGCGGCGGTCAACCCAGGGGTTATCATGACGCCACCGTTGTACGGTTCGTTGACCGCATGGGTTGAAAAGCACTACCGCGACCGCCTGAGCGAAACCGATCTGGCGGATCCGCAATTGCTGCTTGAATGCCGGACGGCACTGGATGAACTGACGCAAATCCTTAAACTGGGCGCGGTTTATCCATTCCAGATCAATTGATGGCCGGCGCGTCGCCTGAACGCGGCGCGCGGCTTGTCTCCCCAAGAGAGTAAAAACATGAGCGATTCCCTGCAGTTGATCCTTGAAGACACCGACGGCACGCAACTGCAAACCTCGTGCACCCGCGTCGCGGTCATGTGGCAAGGCAAAGAGCTGTGGATCCAGCAGGACGGCCGTGGCCAACTGCTGATCGGCGTGGACGTTGAAGAAGGTGACGCCGAGTATGCCAACCTGCTGCTGCGCCCATTGGCGACTAATCTGGTAAGTCTGCAACTGGAAATGGAACCGGCTGACGTCGGCGACGACGAAGACCACGTGCACGGCCCGGATTGCAACCACGATCACTAAGGAAACCGCTCTATGCTCGCCCTCGGCAAACTGCTTGAACTGACCCTCGCCGGCCGTGAACCGGCGGAGAAGACTCAACTGACTGTCGAAGGCGTGCGTATGCGCTGGTTGAGCGAAGGTGCGCTGGAAGTGCGGCCACCCGAAGCGCGCGACAATGGCCTGGACCTGCTGCTGTCGGCAGGTATTCACGGCAACGAAACAGCGCCGATCGAGTTGCTTGACCGGCTGCTGCACGACATCGCCCGCGGCGATCTGAAGCCGCGCGCACGCATTCTGTTCCTGTTCGGCAACCCGGAAGCGATTCGCAAGGGCGAGCGTTTCGTCGAGCAGGACGTCAATCGGCTGTTCAACGGCCGTCATGAACAAAGCAGTGGCAGCGAAGCGCTGCGTGCCTGTGAGCTGGAACGTCTGGCGGCGAGTTTCTTCAGCCTGCCGGATCGCCAGCGTCTGCACTATGACCTGCACACGGCGATTCGCGGTTCGAAGATCGAGCAGTTCGCGCTGTATCCGTGGAAGGAAGGTCGTCAGCATTCGCGTCTGGAGCTGGCACGTCTGCGCGCTGCCGGAATGGAAGCGGTGCTGTTGCAGAACAAACCGTCGATCGTCTTCAGCTCGTACACCTACGACAAGCTCGGTGCCGAGGCTTTCACGCTGGAACTGGGCAAGGCGCGGCCGTTCGGGCAGAACGACGGGGTCAATGTGTCGCTGCTGGAAACCCGTCTGCAACAGATCATTGAAGGCAACGAGCCGGAGATGGCGGAGCAGGGGCTGGACGGTTTGCAGCTGTTCAGCGTCGCCCGGGAAATCATCAAACACAGCGATGCATTCCGTCTGAACCTGCCGCAGGACATCGAAAACTTTTCAGAGTTGGAGATGGGCTATGTGTTGGCCGAAGATCTGGCCAATACCCGTTGGGTCATTGAGGAAGAGGGAGCACGCATCATCTTTCCCAATCCCAAGGTCAAGAACGGCTTGCGCGCGGGCATCCTGATCGTCCCGACCACCGACGAAAACCTCGCCTGACCTCAATCGCAAGGTCTACACAGAACCACTGTGGGAGCGAGCTTGCTCGCGAATGCAATCGGGCATTCAACATTTAAGTTGGCTGTCAATCCGCTTTCGCGAGCAAGCTCGCTCCCACAGGGGAATGAGTGAGACCAGAGATCTCACTCATCGTGTTTACACCGCTACAGCATGCGGCTCGGTGCGGCGCAGTGCGCGAACCTTGCGCAGCGTATCGGCGCAAGTCCGCGCCGCTTCCTGGCCCTTGTGTACAAAGTGCTCGAAGAAGAACTTCTGATGCTCGTCACCGGCATGGAAGTGATGCGGCGTCAGGGATACCGAGAACACCGGCACTTCAGTTTCCAACTGCACTTGCATCAGGCCGCTGACCACCGACTGAGCGACGAACTCGTGACGGTAGATGCCGCCGTCCACGACCAGGGCTGCGGCGACGATGCCGGCATAACGACCGGTCTTGGCCAGCAACTTGGCGTGCAGAGGCATTTCAAAAGCGCCGCCGACTTCGAAGATGTCGATGTCCGATTCCTGATAACCCAAGGCAAGCATTTCGGCGACGAAGCCTTTACGGCTCTGGTCGACGATTTCCTTGTGCCAGCAGGCCTGAATGAACGCGACGCGCTCGCCGTGAGGGTGTTTGCTTTTGCTGTCGATAGCGGTGGGTTGCATGTTCTGACTCCTGTTTGTGTGAAAAACAGGGCGTTATGAATCGAAAGGGATTCAAGGGTGCGCACACGCACAACATCGCGCGGACGGCCCTTTGGCGTTAATCCCGTTCTCTCTTCATCCGGACTATGACCGTCGGCCCCGGAATCACACCGGGTCTGCTGACCTTGCCATCGCGCACAACCGAAGCTGTGTTCGTCGCCAAGCGCTCGCGGGCTATGCGCATTGCGCGCAATTACCGCCGGTGGGGAATTGCACCCCGCCCTGAGAACGTTTTTGCCGCCCTTTCTCGGGCGGCGCAGCGTTTTTAACACAGATTGTGGCTGTGTGCATTGCGCCTTTCTGATGATTGCCATCGAATTTTCTGGCGGTTCGAAACGACTTTTCCTTGCGCAAGGGTTGATTAATCCGAGCGATGACCGCAGTAATTCAACTTCGTAAAGGGATTTCCCCTGCTGATTAGAGGCCAGGTTCATGAGCGTTATCGATCTTCGCAGCGACACCGTCACCCAACCGACTCCCGCCATGCTCGATGCGATGACCGCAGCGGACACCGGTGATGACGTTTACGGCGAAGATCCGACGGTCAATCGTCTCGAGGCCGAACTGGCCAAGCGACTGGGTTTTGCTGCCGCGTTGTTCGTACCGACGGGCACCATGAGCAACCTGCTGGGGTTGATGGCGCACTGTGAGCGCGGCGACGAATACATCGTTGGCCAGCAGGCGCACACCTACAAATACGAGGGCGGTGGCGCGGCGGTGCTGGGCTCGATCCAGCCGCAGCCGCTGGAAGTGCAGGCCGACGGTTCGCTGGATCTGGATCAGGTCGCGGCGGCGATCAAGCCTGACGACTTCCATTTCGCTCGGACTCGTTTGCTTGCGCTGGAAAACACCATGCAGGGCAAAGTGCTGCCGCTGGAGTATCTGGCCCGCGCCCGCTGCTTCACTCAGGACAAAGGCTTGCAGTTGCACCTCGACGGCGCGCGTCTTTACAACGCGGCAGTCAAGCTGGGCGTCGATGCCCGGGAAATCACTCAGTACTTTGATTCGGTGTCAGTGTGCCTGTCCAAAGGCCTTGGCGCGCCGGTGGGCTCAGTGCTGTGTGGCTCTGAGCAGTTGATCGGCAAGGCCCGTCGCTTGCGCAAAATGGTCGGCGGCGGCATGCGTCAGGCTGGGCTGCTGGCAGCG
Organism: Pseudomonas sp. 29; assembly: GCF_002754355.1. Lineage (NCBI taxonomy): Bacteria > Pseudomonadati > Pseudomonadota > Gammaproteobacteria > Pseudomonadales > Pseudomonadaceae > Pseudomonas > Pseudomonas sp. 29. The sequence goes on along the minus strand of NZ_PEEY01000001.1, from coordinate 1,239,605 downwards.
GCGGGGCTGTATGCGCTGGACCACAATGTTGATCGCCTGGCAGACGACCATGCCAACGCACAGTTACTGGCCGAGGGCTTGCGTGAAGCAGGTTTCATCGTCGAACCGGTGCAAACCAACATGGTTTATGTGCAAATGGGTGAAAAAGCTGAAGCGATCAAGGCCTTTGCCGCCGAGCGCGGGATCAAGTTGAGCGCTGCCGCGCGTCTGCGCATGGTCACGCACATGGACGTCAATCGCTCGCAAATCGAGCAAGTGATCGCGACATTCGTCGAGTTTTCGCGCAAGTGACAGCGTTAGCCGTCCAATTGACCGTTTCTATCGTATAAACACGCTGTACCCCGCGCGCAGGGCCGATATAATGCGGCCCTTTGCCGTCGCTTCGTCTGTTGACGTTTCGAACAGGCCTTTGGCCGCAGCCTCCGTGGAAGAACCTAATGAAAAGCGCAGAAATCCGTGAAGCCTTCCTTCGCTTCTTCGAAGAGCAAGGCCACACCCGTGTAGCCTCCAGCTCTTTGATTCCGGGCAACGACCCAACCCTGCTGTTCACTAACGCGGGGATGAACCAGTTCAAGGACTGCTTCCTGGGCCAGGAAAAACGTGCGTACACCCGCGCGACCAGCAGCCAGAAATGCGTGCGTGCCGGTGGCAAGAACAGCGACCTGGAAAACGTCGGTTATACCGCTCGTCACCACACATTTTTCGAAATGCTCGGTAATTTCAGCTTCGGCGACTATTTCAAGCACGACGCGATTACCTTTGCCTGGACCTTCCTGACCGGCGTTCTGAAACTGCCGAAGGAAAAACTCTGGGTCACTGTCTACGCCTCCGACGACGAAGCGTATGACATCTGGACCAAAGAAATCGGTGTGCCGGTCGAGCGCATGATTCGCATCGGCGACAACAAAGGCGCGCCTTACGCCTCCGACAACTTCTGGACCATGGGCGATACCGGCCCGTGCGGCCCATGCACCGAGATTTTCTACGATCACGGCGACCACATCTGGGGCGGCCCACCGGGCTCGCCGGAAGAAGACGGCGACCGTTACATCGAGATCTGGAACAACGTGTTCATGCAGTTCAACCGCACCGCCGATGGCGTGTTGCATCCGTTGCCAGCGCCGTCGGTCGACACCGGCATGGGCCTGGAGCGGATCAGTGCGGTGATGCAGCACGTCAACTCCAACTACGACATTGACCTGTTCAAGAACCTGCTGAAGGCCTCGGCTGAAGCCATCGGTTGCGAAAATGGCGATCAGTCGTCGCTCAAGGTTGTTTCCGACCATATCCGTTCGTGCGGCTTCCTGATTGCTGACGGCGTGCTGCCGTCCAACGAAGGTCGCGGTTATGTGCTGCGCCGGATCATCCGTCGCGCCTGCCGTCACGGTAACAAACTGGGCGCCACCGGCAGCTTCTTCTACAAGATCGTCGCGGCGCTGGTCGCCGAGATGGGCGAAGCGTTCCCGGAACTGAAAAAGCAGCAGAGCAACATCGAACGTGTGCTCAAGGCTGAGGAGGAGCAGTTCTCCAAAACGCTGGAGCACGGCCTGAAGATCCTTGAGCAGGATCTGCTGGAACTCAAAGGCACCGTGGTGCCGGGCGACGTGGTGTTCAAACTCTACGACACCTACGGTTTCCCGATGGACCTGACCGCCGACATCGCCCGTGAGCGCAGCCTGACGGTCGACGAAGCCGGTTTCGAGCGTGAGATGGAAGCCCAGCGTGTTCGTGCGCGTTCGGCCAGCTCGTTCGGTCTGGATTACAACACCCTGGTCAAGGTTGATGTCGCCACCGAGTTCACCGGCTACAAAGACACCAGCGGTTCGGCAAAAATTGTCGCTATCTATAAAGATGGCCAGTCGGTCGACGTCTTGAATGAAGGCGAAGAGGCGGTGATCGTTCTGAATCAGACGCCGTTCTACGCTGAATCCGGCGGCCAGATCGGCGACTGCGGTTTCCTGCAGGCAGGTAACGCGCGTTTCGACGTACGTGACACCACCAAGACCGGCGGCGCATTCCTGCACCACGGCGTGCTGGATTCGGGCAGCCTGACCATTGGCGCTCCGGTGGAAACTCACGTCGACGCCGAAGTGCGTCACGCCACTTCGCTGAACCACTCGGCCACGCACTTGCTGCACGCTGCATTGCGTCAGGTCTTGGGCGAGCACGTTCAGCAGAAAGGTTCGTTGGTGGATAGCCAGCGTCTGCGTTTCGACTTCAGTCACTTTGAAGCGATCAAGCCGGAACAGATCAAAGCGCTGGAAGATATCGTCAACGCGGAGATCCGTAAGAACTCCGCGGTTGAAACCGAAGAAACCGACATCGAAACCGCGAAGAACAAAGGCGCCATGGCGCTGTTCGGCGAGAAGTATGGCGACAACGTGCGCGTGCTGAGCATGGGCGGCGATTTCTCCGTCGAACTGTGTGGCGGTATCCACGCCAACCGTACCGGCGATATCGGCCTGCTGAAAATCATCAGCGAAGGCGGTGTGGCATCAGGCGTGCGTCGTATCGAAGCAGTCACTGGTGCTGCAGCACTGGCTTACTTGAACGCGGCAGAAGAACAACTCAAGGAAGCGGCCAGCCTGGTCAAGGGCAGCCGCGACAACCTGATCGACAAGCTGTCGGCTGTGCTGGAGCGCAACCGCCAACTGGAGAAACAGCTAGAGCAGTTACAGGCCAAGGCTGCCAGTGCCGCGGGCGACGATCTGTCGAACTCGGCAGTGGACGTCAAGGGTGTGAAGGTTCTGGCCGCACGTCTGGATGGTCAGGACGGCAAGGCGCTGCTGGCGCTGGTTGATCAGCTGAAAAACAAACTCGGCCGCGCAGTGATCCTGCTCGGCAGTGTCCATGAGGAAAAGGTCGTACTGGTTGCAGGCGTAACCAAGGACCTGACTGGCCAACTCAAAGCCGGTGATTTGATGAAGCAGGCTGCTGCGGCAGTGGGCGGGAAGGGCGGTGGTCGTCCGGACATGGCGCAGGGCGGCGGTGTCGACGCCGGCGCACTGGATGGTGCTTTGGCGCTGACCGTTCCATTCGTCGAGCAGGGTTTATAAGGCAGTCCGCCCGGCCCGCAGTCTAGTGGCGGGTCCGGCGGCTGTTCGAGTGATTATTGGGCGCCCTTCATGGGCAGAGGCGGCTTTGAAATGGCTTTGATCGTACAGAAATTTGGAGGCACCTCGGTCGGTACCGTCGAGAGAATCGAGCAGGTCGCCGACAAGGTTAAGAAATTCCGCGATGCCGGCGATGACCTGGTGGTTGTGCTGTCTGCAATGAGCGGCGAAACCAACCGTCTGATCGATCTGGCCAAACAAATCAGTGGCGACACTCAACCGGTTCCGCGTGAGCTGGATGTGATCGTTTCCACTGGTGAGCAGGTGACGATTGCCCTGTTGGCCATGGCGCTGATCAAGCGCGGCGTGCCGGCGGTGTCGTACACCGGTAATCAGGTGCGGATCCTGACGGACAGTGCGCACAATAAAGCGCGTATCTTGCAGATTGATGACCAGAAGATTCGTGGTGATCTGAAAGCCGGTCGCGTTGTCGTTGTCGCCGGTTTCCAGGGCGTCGACGAGCACGGCAACATCACCACTCTCGGTCGTGGCGGTTCCGACACCACCGGTGTGGCACTGGCTGCCGCGTTGAAGGCTGACGAGTGCCAGATCTACACCGACGTTGACGGTGTTTACACCACCGATCCACGTGTTGTGCCAGTCGCTCAACGTCTCGACAAGATTACCTTTGAAGAGATGCTGGAAATGGCCAGCCTCGGTTCCAAGGTGTTGCAGATCCGTGCGGTGGAATTCGCCGGCAAGTACAACGTTCCGCTGCGCGTACTGCACAGCTTCAAGGAGGGTCCGGGCACCCTCATTACTATTGATGAAGAGGAAACCATGGAACAGCCGATCATTTCCGGCATCGCTTTCAACCGCGATGAAGCCAAGCTGACCATCCGTGGCGTGCCAGACACCCCGGGCGTGGCGTTCAAGATTCTCGGCCCGATTAGTGCCGCGAACATCGAAGTCGACATGATCGTGCAGAACGTCGCGCACGATAACACCACCGACTTCACCTTCACCGTGCACCGCAACGACTACCAGGCCGCACAGACCGTGCTGGAAAACACCGCTCGCGAGATCGGTGCCCGTGAAGTGGTTGGCGACACCAAGATTGCCAAGGTTTCGATCGTCGGCGTCGGCATGCGTTCTCACGCAGGTGTGGCCAGCCGCATGTTCGAATCCCTGGCGAAAGAAAGCATCAACATCCAGATGATCTCGACCTCGGAAATCAAGGTTTCCGTGGTGATTGAAGAGAAGTACCTGGAACTGGCCGTGCGCGCCCTGCACACGGCTTTCGAACTGGATGCTCCGGCCCGTCAGGGCGAGTAATTCCGTTTCTTGAAGGGCGCGGTCTGACCGCGCCCTTTATTTTTTGAATGGCGCGAGCCCTGAACTGTTCTTTTGCTCGCGCTGGTCAATACTCAGGCATGTAGGGCTACGATCGCTCCGGTTGTAGGTCGGGTGCCTTTTTTTTGCAGACTGTTGTCCCTGAACTGAATTGCGTAAGGAGAAAGGTATGCTGATTCTGACTCGTCGGTGCGCAGAAAGCCTGATTATCGGTGATGGCGAAATCACCGTGACCGTGCTCGGCGTTAAAGGAAACCAAGTGCGTATCGGCGTCAACGCCCCGAAAGAGGTTGCCGTGCACCGTGAGGAAATTTACCTGCGTATAAAGAAAGAGAAGGACGAAGAACCAAGCCATTAATTTTTATCGATTTTTATGTTTGCAAACGGGGAAAAGGTTGGTTAAGATACGCCCCGTGTTGCGGAGAGCTGGCCGAGTGGCCGAAGGCGCTCCCCTGCTAAGGGAGTACACCTCAAAAGGGTGTCGGGGGTTCGAATCCCCCGTTCTCCGCCATTATTTGCTTAGTACGTTGTAATCTGGCTTTTTCTGTAAGTTGTTGAAATTAATAGAAAAAGTGGTTGGAATAGAGATTAGACGGGCTATAATGCGGCGCAACAAATGCACTCGTAGCTCAGCTGGATAGAGTACTCGGCTACGAACCGAGCGGTCACAGGTTCGAATCCTGTCGAGTGCACCATTTAAGAGTCAGTTACAGCAATGTAAGTGACTCGGCTTCAACCAGGTGTGATCTGGTCTAACAAACACAAATGCACTCGTAGCTCAGCTGGATAGAGTACTCGGCTACGAACCGAGCGGTCACAGGTTCGAATCCTGTCGAGTGCACCATTTAAGAGTTAGTTGCAGCAATGTGAATAACTTGGTTTCAGCCAGTTGTGGTCTGGTCTAAAAACACAAATGCACTCGTAGCTCAGCTGGATAGAGTACTCGGCTACGAACCGAGCGGTCACAGGTTCGAATCCTGTCGAGTGCACCATATACCAAAAAGCCCGCGTTTAACGCGGGCTTTTTGCTGTCCGGGATTTGGCTTTTGCTTTCACGCATCCTCGTTCGTCAAAATCAATTTGAGCCGAACGTCCTCGCTTGAGGTCGTATCGATAGCTCGTCGTCGATGTTCGGATATTTACCTTGTCCGGTTTACCTAGCGCGCTCTCGACATCTTGTTGGCTCATGCCGGCAATGACACGGCGATTGATGATCGCTTCGCGACGTTGCCTGGCGTCAATCAGGTTTCCGCATCTGTCTTCAGCGTGACCAACAATCCCCAGTGCTCGAGTTTTTGTTGTCATCCCGGATATTTTCTCATGGTTGTGTTCCGGCATCACCGCCACGACTGATCCGGGGGAATAGGGGTGAACTTCCTGTGCTGAGCGCCGCTCGCCGTGCGCACAACTCATCGAGGTGAAGGTGATGCTGCCATCATCGGCTTCGCAACGATGCAGTGTGAGGGCGGCTCCGCCAGGCGGCACGCAAAGCAGGCTGGCGAGTACAAGGTGAGATGTTTTCAAGGGCATTCGACGTCCTCCATGACGATCTATGCTCAAGGGTAGTCGCTACATTTTTCAGTGTCGGTGTGTTTTCTTTTCAGAATGAGTCGTCGCATAGCAAGGATCAGGACAGTGCTCAGGTTTGTTTCGCAAGCGCTTGTTTCGCCCGCGATTTTTTAACGTTTTAAACCGTCATGCGGTGTATCATTGCGCCCGTCAGCCCCGCCGGGGCTTATGGAAAAATTCCATGGACTTACCCAGTAGTTACTCAGTACCCCGTTTCACCAATCATGAATTGACTGATTGATTCTTCCGGCGTGCCCCGCTGCTGGGAGTGGAGTTCGCCTATGTCTGAAATCGAAGTAAAGAAAACGCAAGAAAGCCTGCAGGATCGCCTGGCTCAGGTCGTCGAGCTGCTGCAGCGTCAACGGGTCGTTGAAGACCTGACTCATCGCCAGGAAGGCGCGCATCACGATCGCGTCGAAAATCTGGTTCACCGGCAAAATCTCGTCGAGCTGCAACGCAAGCTCGATGATCTGCACTCCGCCGACGTCGCCTATATCCTTGAAGCCTTGCCGCTGGACGACCGTCTGACGCTTTGGCAATTGGTCAAGGCTGATCGCGACGGCGACATTCTTCTCGAAGTATCCGACTCCGTTCGTGAAACGCTGATCGCCGACATGGACGATCACGAGCTCCTGGCCGCCGCCAAGGACATGGATGCAGACGAACTTGCTGACCTGGCTTCCGAGCTGCCGCGAGACGTCGTCCATGAGCTGATGGAGAGCCTGGATAATCAGCAGCGTGAGCGCGTGCGTTCGGCCTTGTCCTACGACGAGGAGCAGGTTGGTGCGCTGATGGACTTCGAGATGGTGACTATCCGTGAGGATGTCAGTCTCGAAGTCGTTCTGCGCTATCTGCGTCGCCTTAAAGAGCTTCCCGGCCATACCGATAAACTGTTCGTGGTCGATTACGACGGTGTGCTCAAAGGTGTGCTGCCGATCAAGCGCCTTTTGGTTAATGATCCTGACAAACAAGTAGCCGAGGTGATGGCCAGCGACCCGGTGAGCTTTCACCCGGACGAAGATGCCTACGACGCCGCGCAGGCGTTCGAGCGTTACGACTTGATCTCGGCTCCGGTCGTCGACAAGAACGGCAAGTTGATCGGTCGTCTGACCATCGATGAAATGGTCGACCTGATTCGTGAAGAAAGCGAGAACGAAGTCCTCAACATGGCGGGTCTGCGTGAGGAGGAAGACATCTTCGCGTCGGTCTGGAAGTCGCTTCGTAACCGTTGGGCATGGCTGGCGATCAACTTGATCACTGCGTTTGTTGCATCGCGGGTGATCGGTCTGTTCGAGGGCTCGATCGAGAAACTGGTGGCGCTCGCTGCACTGATGCCGATCGTGGCGGGCATTGGCGGCAATTCCGGTAACCAGACGATCACCATGATCGTTCGCGCCATGGCGCTCGATCAGGTAAGCACCGGCAATACTTCGCGCCTGATGCGCAAGGAATTGGCCGTAGGCTTGATCAATGGCCTTGTCTGGGGCGGTGTGATTGGTGTCGTTGCTTATCTTCTTTACGGAAGTTGGTCGTTGGGTGTGGTGATGACCGCGGCAATGACACTCAACCTGTTGCTGGCTGCATTGATGGGGGTACTTATCCCTATGACCTTGGCGAAGATGGGGCGAGACCCTGCGATGGGGGCTAGCGTGATGATTACTGCGATGACCGACAGCGGAGGTTTCTTCATCTTCCTCGGGCTGGCGACAATATTCCTGCTCTGATCAGCTACAGCGAAACAGCCCGCCTATCTGGCGGGCTTTTTTTTGCCTGGGAAAACTCAAAATCCGCGCAAAAAAAAGCCAGCAATTATGCTGGCTTGAGATGTTCGTTATGGCTCAGGACGCGTCTGCTGCCATTTCGGCGTCATGGGCAATCAAGGACACCAAGGCGTTCTGCTGACGGTGAGACAGCTGGCGGAAACGTTGCAACAGCTCGCGCTCGTGCAACGACAGCTCCGGGCTGTCCAGGCGCATGCTCAGCTCTTCGCCCAGTGCACCTTCCTGAATAAGACTCTGCTCAAGGCGCGCAATGATCTCGGAGTTCATGCTGCGATGATGATTGCGAGCCACCTCGGCAATGCGTTCACGCATTCCGTCTGGCAGACGTACGACGAACTTGTCAGCCGTACGGCTGGAATAAATTGCCTGTTTCAATGGGCGCATATATTTAACCGGTTAGTTCAGGGGAGCGGTTCTCGGGATTGGCCGCAGGATGTGTGGTAGGACAAGCATCCGCGCCAAATGGTTCAACCTGAATTGTTAAGAGGCCCGCATCATGCCTCAAAATTGCCAGATCATTGGCGTCAATTCTGTGACAAATATTGAGCTGGGTAAAGGCGTAATGCCAGCACCAATTATCAGAAATGCGGACTGGTTAGAAATCTTCACCTCTGTCCGCATCCTTGTCCGCTTCCTGCTGCACATCAATTGATGTCCGAGGGCATCAGAACGTGCATGCTATGCGGGTTCTGCATCCTTGTTCCTTACCTGTACAGGATAGTGGCAAATTGCCGATTTACTAGTGGCATACACCTGCTGGAGGGCGTTTTCAGGATGGATGGCAAGCTAATTTACTTGATGGGGCCGTCCGGGTCAGGCAAGGACAGTTTGATCGAGGCTGCGCGAGCCCCCTTACGTGCATTGAACTGTGAGGTGATGCGTCGGGTGATCACGCGATCTGCCGAATCGGTGGGGGAGGATGCTGTTGGGGTGACACCGGATGAGTTTGAGCGGCGTGAGCGCGTCGGCGAATTTTCATTGGCCTGGCGTGCCAATGGTCTCGCCTACGGGATTCCAGTGGAAATGGATCAATGGCTGAATGCTGGACGGCATGTATTGGTCAATGGTTCGCGGGCCAATCTGCGTCAAGCAATGCAGCGCTATCCAGCGCTGCTGCCAGTCTTGCTGACAGTTCGGGATGAGGTGTTGCGAGAGCGTCTGCTCAAGCGTGGTCGAGAAACGCTTGAGCAAATTGACGCAAGACTGGATCGCAATGTGTTGTTCAAGGATAGGCGGTCAAGTGATGAGCCGGTAAATGTCATTGATAATTCCGGGGAGCTGGCGGAGGCCGTCAGTGATCTTTTGCGTCTGATCAGGCTCAGCGTAAAACCGGATCAAATTTGATCTTTCTTCCCGCAGCCAGCGCCAGCACAAATAGTGTGGCAAAAATGGCGCAGCCAATCAGGGGCAGGGTGATTTCAGCGCCCTCGAACAGCGATAAATGCACAGCGCCACTCAATAGAGCGAGGATCAGAAATCCCGCAGCTGACTTGGACATGTTTTACTCCTGAAGATGTTTCAAAAAACCAGATGTTCGGAGGTCAGTGCTGGTCGCACCTGCTCAGAGTTACTGACGGCCTGTGGGGTAGAGGTGTCCTGATCGTTCAGCACCGCCAGTTGGGGTGCTTTTTGTACCTGCAAGTAATGCGGCATGCGCTGGGCCAATGGCTTCTGTGTTGCATGCTCGGGCACAAACTGGAAGCTCACCAAAACCGCAAGAGCAATTGCATTTGCAAGCAAAAGGGTGGTGTTCATGGGTGTAGCTCCGAATGTTCTTCGATAGAACAGACAAAGCAGCCGTCGTGCCAACAGTTTAACCTCTGTTAAGTCCTTTAAAAACAAGCATTTG
>NZ_PEEY01000001.1:850000-1227500 GCF_002754355.1 Pseudomonas sp. 29 | reverse complement strand
ACATCAGCTGCTCCATAAGTTCCCACACGAATTGCTTGATTCATTGAAGAAGACGAAAGAAGCAGCCCGAAATTGGGTCTGTAGCTCAGTTGGTTAGAGCGCACCCCTGATAAGGGTGAGGTCGGCAGTTCGAATCTGCCCAGACCCACCAATTTTGTGTGGGAAACGCCTGTAGAAATACGGGGCCATAGCTCAGCTGGGAGAGCGCCTGCCTTGCACGCAGGAGGTCAACGGTTCGATCCCGTTTGGCTCCACCACTACTGCTTCTCTTGTATAAAGCTTAGAAATGAGCATTCCATCAAGATGATGATGAATGTTGATTTCTAGTCTTTGACTAGTTCGTTCTTTAAAAATTTGGGTATGTGATAGAAAGATAGACTGAACGTTACTTTCACTGGTAACGGATCAGGCTAAGGTAAAATTTGTGAGTTCTCTTAATTGAGAAATTCGAATTTTCGGCGAATGTCGTCTTCACAGTATAACCAGATTGCTTGGGGTTATATGGTCAAGTGAAGAAGCGCATACGGTGGATGCCTTGGCAGTCAGAGGCGATGAAAGACGTGGTAGCCTGCGAAAAGCTTCGGGGAGTCGGCAAACAGACTTTGATCCGGAGATGTCTGAATGGGGGAACCCAGCCATCATAAGATGGTTATCTTGTACTGAATACATAGGTGCAAGAGGCGAACCAGGGGAACTGAAACATCTAAGTACCCTGAGGAAAAGAAATCAACCGAGATTCCCTTAGTAGTGGCGAGCGAACGGGGACTAGCCCTTAAGTGGCTTTGAGATTAGCGGAACGCTCTGGAAAGTGCGGCCATAGTGGGTGATAGCCCTGTACGCGAAAATCTCTTAGTCATGAAATCGAGTAGGACGGAGCACGAGAAACTTTGTCTGAATATGGGGGGACCATCCTCCAAGGCTAAATACTACTGACTGACCGATAGTGAACTAGTACCGTGAGGGAAAGGCGAAAAGAACCCCGGAGAGGGGAGTGAAATAGATCCTGAAACCGTATGCGTACAAGCAGTGGGAGCAGACTTTGTTCTGTGACTGCGTACCTTTTGTATAATGGGTCAGCGACTTATTTTCAGTGGCGAGCTTAACCGAATAGGGGAGGCGTAGCGAAAGCGAGTCTTAATAGGGCGTCTAGTCGCTGGGAATAGACCCGAAACCGGGCGATCTATCCATGGGCAGGTTGAAGGTTGGGTAACACTAACTGGAGGACCGAACCGACTACCGTTGAAAAGTTAGCGGATGACCTGTGGATCGGAGTGAAAGGCTAATCAAGCTCGGAGATAGCTGGTTCTCCTCGAAAGCTATTTAGGTAGCGCCTCATGTATCACTGTAGGGGGTAGAGCACTGTTTCGGCTAGGGGGTCATCCCGACTTACCAAACCGATGCAAACTCCGAATACCTACAAGTGCCGAGCATGGGAGACACACGGCGGGTGCTAACGTCCGTCGTGAAAAGGGAAACAACCCAGACCGTCAGCTAAGGTCCCAAAGTTATGGTTAAGTGGGAAACGATGTGGGAAGGCTTAGACAGCTAGGAGGTTGGCTTAGAAGCAGCCACCCTTTAAAGAAAGCGTAATAGCTCACTAGTCGAGTCGGCCTGCGCGGAAGATGTAACGGGGCTCAAACCATACACCGAAGCTACGGGTATCATCTTCGGATGATGCGGTAGAGGAGCGTTCTGTAAGCCTGTGAAGGTGAGTTGAGAAGCTTGCTGGAGGTATCAGAAGTGCGAATGCTGACATGAGTAACGACAATGGGTGTGAAAAACACCCACGCCGAAAGACCAAGGTTTCCTGCGCAACGTTAATCGACGCAGGGTTAGTCGGTCCCTAAGGCGAGGCTGAAAAGCGTAGTCGATGGAAAACAGGTTAATATTCCTGTACTTCTGGTTATTGCGATGGAGGGACGGAGAAGGCTAGGCCAGCTTGGCGTTGGTTGTCCAAGTTTAAGGTGGTAGGCTGAGATCTTAGGTAAATCCGGGATCTTAAGGCCGAGAGCTGATGACGAGTGTTCTTTTAGAACACGAAGTGGTTGATGCCATGCTTCCAAGAAAAGCTTCTAAGCTTCAGGTAACCAGGAACCGTACCCCAAACCGACACAGGTGGTTGGGTAGAGAATACCAAGGCGCTTGAGAGAACTCGGGTGAAGGAACTAGGCAAAATGGCACCGTAACTTCGGGAGAAGGTGCGCCGGTGAGGGTGAAGGACTTGCTCCGTAAGCTCATGCCGGTCGAAGATACCAGGCCGCTGCGACTGTTTATTAAAAACACAGCACTCTGCAAACACGAAAGTGGACGTATAGGGTGTGACGCCTGCCCGGTGCCGGAAGGTTAATTGATGGGGTTAGCTAACGCGAAGCTCTTGATCGAAGCCCCGGTAAACGGCGGCCGTAACTATAACGGTCCTAAGGTAGCGAAATTCCTTGTCGGGTAAGTTCCGACCTGCACGAATGGCGTAACGATGGCGGCGCTGTCTCCACCCGAGACTCAGTGAAATTGAAATCGCTGTGAAGATGCAGTGTATCCGCGGCTAGACGGAAAGACCCCGTGAACCTTTACTATAGCTTTGCACTGGACTTTGAATTTGCTTGTGTAGGATAGGTGGGAGGCTTTGAAGCGTGGACGCCAGTTCGCGTGGAGCCATCCTTGAAATACCACCCTGGCAACTTTGAGGTTCTAACTCAGGTCCGTTATCCGGATCGAGGACAGTGTATGGTGGGTAGTTTGACTGGGGCGGTCTCCTCCTAAAGAGTAACGGAGGAGTACGAAGGTGCGCTCAGACCGGTCGGAAATCGGTCGTAGAGTATAAAGGCAAAAGCGCGCTTGACTGCGAGACAGACACGTCGAGCAGGTACGAAAGTAGGTCTTAGTGATCCGGTGGTTCTGTATGGAAGGGCCATCGCTCAACGGATAAAAGGTACTCCGGGGATAACAGGCTGATACCGCCCAAGAGTTCATATCGACGGCGGTGTTTGGCACCTCGATGTCGGCTCATCACATCCTGGGGCTGAAGCCGGTCCCAAGGGTATGGCTGTTCGCCATTTAAAGTGGTACGCGAGCTGGGTTTAGAACGTCGTGAGACAGTTCGGTCCCTATCTGCCGTGGACGTTTGAGATTTGAGAGGGGCTGCTCCTAGTACGAGAGGACCGGAGTGGACGAACCTCTGGTGTTCCGGTTGTCACGCCAGTGGCATTGCCGGGTAGCTATGTTCGGGAAAGATAACCGCTGAAAGCATCTAAGCGGGAAACTTGCCTCAAGATGAGATCTCACTGGAACCTTGAGTTCCCTGAAGGGCCGTCGAAGACTACGACGTTGATAGGTTGGGTGTGTAAGCGCTGTGAGGCGTTGAGCTAACCAATACTAATTGCCCGTGAGGCTTGACCATATAACACCCAAGCAATTTGCGTCGAAGAGACCAGATTGCGGTGTGTGAAGACGAAACGAACCGAAAGTTCGATGTTCACAAAACACCGAAAGCTGTCACATACCCAATTTGCTGAAGCGAGACCACAAGGTCACGAGTCAGTACCCGAATTTCTTGACGACCATAGAGCGTTGGAACCACCTGATCCCATCCCGAACTCAGCAGTGAAACGATGCATCGCCGATGGTAGTGTGGGGTTTCCCCATGTGAGAGTAGGTCATCGTCAAGATTAAATTCCGAAACCCCAATTGCGAAAGCAGTTGGGGTTTTGTTTTGCCCGCAGGAAAGTTTATCAGGGATAAAAAGTTCGGGAAGACTATCAAGTTCAAATACAAAAGCCGACGAATTGCCACAACGTGCCGCGACTGCATCATTGATCTTCAACATCAGACTGGATACGCGGTTAACCCTCGTTCAGCTCAATTTTACCCATTGAGGTACTGACTTCGGTTATGTGTCGGCGACCGTAGACTTCGTATGTGCGGCTGCCGTCATCGCTGTCCGGTTTACGCAATGCCAGTTGCGCGAACAAACCATTCTTTTCGCTGTAACTGCCGAACCAGTCGATCAAGGCGCCGATGTAACAATCATTGCCAATGAAGACTGGCAGGTCGGCTACTTTTTCAATGCTGTAATGCGCCGGGCCAAAGCTGTAGTAATCGTTTTCACCGGCGCCGGTAGCCGGAATAGGGCAGAGCGGTTCTTTTGAAGGGATAGCAGCGGTTTCATTTACTTTCGCCACTGCCAGATTGAGCGCTCGGTGCAGATCGGGTTCGAGTTCAAACGTGCTGTTGCCGTCATCTTTGTGTTGAAGAACGGGCGCGTCGAGGTCGTAGTGATAACGGATCGTCACCGTAGGCACCTGGACGTTGATTTGCAGCGGGTTGAGCAAGTAGATCCGATCAACGCCGTACTCGCTGTTTCGATAAGCCGCGTAAGTTTTGCCACGCAGGTTTATCCAGTCTACCGACTGATTGGCACCGCGATCGTTGATGTAGAACAGCGAACTTCCGGGCTCAACAGAGCGTTTGACGAACCGTTCTCCATCGCGACGCCAGGTTTCCACATAGGTGAACAGACCTGTGCCCCCAGCGTAGGTATTCACAATCAGATCGCGCTGCCCGTCGCCATCCAGATCCTGCAAAGTGTAAGAGGTCAGGCCGGTTTCGGCAGCGTCAGTGATCCGCGAAGCGGTCAAGGCTCGCCATTCATTTGCAGTAACGCCTTTGGGTTGTGCAGTCGGAAAGTGCGTTATCGACGAATCCTCTTCACTGGCATCGCCGTGAAAACCGCCGGCAGTTGTTTTCACGGCGAGCGCGGCGAGTGCTCGGTCCAGCGCAAATTCGGGATCATCTTTACTGGCGGCTTGAATGCTCTTTTGCAGGTCGTCCAGCGCCTGTTCATCGAGGTCATCCGGTTGATAGGCAACGGCTGCCTGCCACTGTGCCAGCAGCACTTGCAGGCGCTCGCGATAGTGCTGATCCAGGCACGAAATGTCTTCGGCGCATTCGTTGCGGGCTTTCAGCCACAGTCGTTGAGTGCGCCTGAGCTCAGGTTGTGCGGGAGCAGAAACCTTGAATAAATCCCGATAAACCACCTCCATCTGCGCATCCAGTTCATACAGCGACTTGTTCGCGCAAACAGTGTTTTCGACGGCATTCGCCGCTTTTGTGCAATCCATTCCAGCCGCCATTGCCTGCTGAACAAACAGCAGAGCGCAGGCGGACACGATGTAGCGTCCTTTGATGTCCACGATGTAAGCCTTGTAGTGGGAAGTTGTCCTGGTGCGCAGGGTAAATGCTCGCAGAGGAATCTTGAAGCGCTGGCTTCAGGGAACCGCACTTCTGGCCGATAACCCATTCGGTGACTTAAAAGTCGCGCGAAATCGCTTGATAGCATTTTGCCGCCAGCTATCATCTGCGCGCCTGAAATTGCCCTCACTTCAATTGCCTGGAAATCTTCGATGCTGTCGTATCACCAAAAAAGCTTTCTGATCGTCGATGATTTCTCGGATTTCCGCAGTTCCGTGCGTTCGATGCTGCGTGAGCTCGGGGTCAAGGACGTCGACACGGCCGACACCGGTGAGCAGGCGCTGAAGATGTGCGCGCAAAAGTCCTATGATTTCATCCTGCAGGATTTCCATCTCGGCGATGGCAAGAAGAATGGCCAGCAGGTGCTCGAAGATCTGATGTCGGAAAAGCTCATCAGCCATGAAGCGGTGTTTGTCATGGTGACGGCCGAGACCAGTCAGGCGATGGTGCTCAGTGCTCTGGAGCACGAACCGGATGCGTACCTGACCAAGCCGTTCAACCGCTCCGGCCTGGCCCAGCGCCTGGAGCGTCTGGAACAGCGCAAGACGTTGCTCAAGCCGATTCTACAAGCCCTCGATCGCGGCAAACCGGTCGAGGTGCTTAATGCCTGCATCGCCCTGTGCAAGCAGGACATTCGCTATTCACCGCTGTGCCTGCGTTATCGCGCCGATGCGCTGCGCGAGATGAATCAGAACGAAGCGCTGGAACGTCTCTATGACAGCATCATTGCTGACCGGCCGTTGCCATGGGCATTTGCCGGACTTGGCAAATTGCTGTTCAAGCGTGGCCAGGTGGCGCAAGCCAAGGGCGTTTATGAAAAGGCCCTGAAGGTGTTCCCGATGATGCCGGCGCTGTACGACGGCATGGCCGATGTACTGGTCGCCGAAGGCGATAGCAAAGGTGCGCAACGGGTGCTGGAGGAGGCGATTCGCCTGTCTCCCTTGGCGGTGCGTCGGCAGGCGTTGCTGGGCAAACTGGCGATGGCCAACGAAGACTTCGACACCGCGTCTCGCGCCTATCGTCAGGCCGTAGCGCAAGGCGCGCAGTCGCGCTTCAAGGATCCGGAAAGTAATCTCGGCCTGGCTCACGCGCTGATCAGCAAAGGCAGTGAGCGCGGTCTCGACACGCGCACACGCCTGGAGATCAACACCACGCTCAGTGCGGTGGCCAAAGAAAACCCGAGCGACCCCGGCCTGCAGATTCGTGCGCGTCTGATGAAAGCCACCAGTCTGTTGCTCAACGATGCCGAGACCGCTGACAAGCTCACCGAGCAAGCGCTGATGCGCCTCGACGGCATGGAGCAGTTCATGAGTCCGGAAGCTGCGCTGTTGGTCGCCAAGCAATTGCAGATGCTCGGACAGGCCGAGGCGGGCACCTCGATGCTCAAGAGCTGCGCAGAGATCTACGGTGACGATCCGGCAGTAATGAAAGACATCGCCAAGCTCACTGATGACCCGACCATCCTCAGTTCCAGCAACGCCGCTGCTGACCTCAACCGTCAGGGCGTGCGCGTGTACAAGACCGGCAACCTGGTGGAGGCCCGTGAGGTGTTCCGCAAGGCGCTGAAGATGCAACCGAAGAACATCAGTATCGCGCTGAACATGGCCCAGTCGCTGCTCCACGGCACCGACACCAGTGTGCCGTCGGCGGAACTGGAAGAATGTCGGGCCTGCCTGAAAATGGTTGGCCTGATGCCCGACACCGACGCGCGTTTTGCGCGTTATCAGAAGCTGAAAAGCAAGGCGTTTGGCGAATGAACCACGACGAGCAAGCTCTGGATTTTTCTACGGTGATCGCCTCCACCGTCCACGACATGAAGAACTCGCTGGCCATGCTCATGCAGGCCCACAGCCAATGGCTGGCGCGGTTGCCTGAGGCGCAACGGCTAGGCGCGGAACAGGGTGTGATCGACTTCGAGTTTGCCCATCTCAACGGCATGCTGGTGCAACTGCTCGGGCTGTACAAGCTCGGCGTCAACCAGATGCCGCTGCAACCGGCGTATCACGAACTCGATGACTTTATCGAGGCGCAACTGGCGGCGCATCAGGAAGTGTTTGCCAGTCGCGGGATCATCGCCACCTATGAAGTCGATCCGCTGAGTCCGTTGGGTTTCTTCGACCGTGAGCTGATTGCCTCGGTGCTGGGCAACTGCATCAATAACGCCATTCGTTACGCCCGCGAATCGCTGCTGATCACCGTCAGTGACGAGGCCGGGCAACTGGTGCTGAGTATCAACGACGACGGCGACGGTTATCCGGCCGAGATGCTCGAGCGCCAGGCCGATTATGTACAGGGCATCAATCACAGCAGTGGCAGCACCGGGCTCGGTTTGTATTTCGCCAATCGTATCGCGGCGCTGCATCAGCGCAATGGTGTCGAAGGGCGCACCGAAATCCGCAACGGCGGACCGCTTGGCGGCGGGGTGTTCAGCCTTTATCTGCCGTGACACAGGTTTTTGTTTGACGCTGCTTGATATTCCGAACAGCCGGAGCCTATTTTGTGCGGGTCGCCGTTCGCGGCTCGCACAATAACAAGGATTGCGTCATGACAACCGATGGCCAGGGTTCACTCGCGCAGCGATTGACCGGCATTGATGAGATTGAATGTGTTACGCCGGATCTGAATGGCGTGCCGCGCGGCAAAGTGATGACCGCTGAGGGTTTCCTCGAAGGGCGGCGTCTGCAACTGGCCCGTGGCGTGCTGTTGCAATGCATCATGGGCGGTTACCCGGCAGCACGGTTTTACGGCAGCGACGACGGCGATCTCGCCCTGATTACCGACCCGACCCAGATCCATCGATTGCCATGGAGTGACGACCCGCGTGCCCTGGCGATTTGCGATGCCGATGAGTTGAGCGGCGAAAGCTCCAACCTGTCGACTCGCGGTCAGCTCAAGAAAGTCATTGCCCGTTATGCCGCGCGCGGCCTGGCGCCGGTGGTGGCGACCGAGCTGGAATTCTTTGTCTTCGCGCCGAATGCCGATCCGACCCAGCCATTCCGTCCGCCAGTAGGCCTTGACGGGCGTCGCGAGGATGGCCAATCGGCGTTCAGCGTCAGTTCCAATAACGGTCTGCGGCCGTTCTTCAACGAAGTCTATAAGTGCATGGCGGCACTCGGTCTGCCGCGCGATACCTTCATGCACGAGATGGGCGTCAGCCAGTTCGAGATCAATCTGCTGCACGGTGATCCACTGCTGCTGGCCGATCAGACGTTCCTGTTCAAGCACCTGCTCAAGGAAGTCGCGCTTAAACACGGCTTGACCGTGGTGTGCATGGCCAAGCCGCTGGCACACACGCCAGGCAGTTCGATGCACATTCATCAGAGCATCGTCGAGACCGCTAGCGGCAAGAATGTCTTCAGTGATGCGCACGGTGAGCCGACCGCGATGTTCCGTCACTTCATCGGTGGCCAGCAGGCGGGCATGGCTGATTTCACCGCACTGTTTGCACCTAATGTGAATTCCTATCAGCGCCTGTGCCATCCGTACGCATCACCGAACAACGCCTGCTGGTCGCACGACAACCGGGCGGCCGGCCTGCGAATTCCGGCCAGCTCGCCGGTTGCCCGTCGGGTGGAAAACCGTTTGCCGGGCGCCGATGCGAATCCGTATCTGGCGATCGCCGCCAGTCTGGCTGCCGGTTTGCACGGGATCGAGAATGAGCTGGAACCGAGCGAAGCGATTCAGGGCGAGTTCGCGGTGCCGGACAATCTTGCGCTGCCGTGTACCTTGCACGCCGCGCTCGAACGTCTGAAACGTAGCCAATTGGCGAGGGAACTGTTCGGACCGGAGTTCATCGAAGGCTACATCGCTTCGAAGACCATGGAGTTGACCAGCTTCTTTGATGAAATCACTCCCTGGGAACGACGTGTTCTAGCAGCCCAGGCCTGACGTACCGCCGCCATCGGGCTATCGTTCTGGTAGCCCGATATTTACTGCAAGGAGCCGCTCGGAACGCCGATGCGCCAAATCTGGAAATCCTTTCGAGCACTGTATTTCGCCTCGCTGATGATGTTGATCGGCTCGGGCCTTCTATCCACTTATCTGGCATTGCGACTGGCCGCTGACAATGTCGACGGCCTCTGGGTCGGCGCGTTGATGGCGGCCAACTATTTCGGTCTGGTGCTGGGCGGCAAGATCGGTCACCGACTGATTGCCCGGGTCGGGCACATCCGTGCTTATTCGGCCTGTGCCGGGATCGTTGGGGCGGCTGTGCTTGGCCACGGTCTGGTCGATTGGCTGCCGGCGTGGCTGGTGCTGCGGACCATCGTCGGTCTGGGCATGATGTGCCAGTACATGGTGATCGAGAGCTGGCTCAACGAACAGGCGGACGTCAATCAGCGTGGCCTGGTGTTCAGCGGCTACATGATCGCTTCGTACCTGGGCCTGGTCCTCGGCCAACTGATTCTGGTCATGCACCCGGGCCTGGGGCTGGAACTGCTGATGCTGGTCGCGCTGTGTTTCGCCCTGTGTCTGGTGCCCGTGGCATTGACGCGGCGGATTCACCCGGCGCCACTGCATCCGGCGCCGATGGAGCCACGCTTCTTTATCAAGCGCGTACCGCAGTCGTTGAGTACGGTGCTGGGTGCCGGTTTGATCATCGGCTCGTTTTACGGTCTGGCGCCGCTGTATGCCTCGCAGCAAGGGCTTTCGACCGAGCAGGTCGGTCTGTTCATGGGTAGCTGCATCTTTGCAGGTTTGCTGGTGCAGTGGCCGTTGGGCTGGTTGTCCGATCGTTATGACCGGGCGCTGTTGATTCGCTGCTTTGCCGGGTTTCTGGCGGTGGCGGCGTTGCCGTTGGCCGTGCTGCCGCAGGTTCCGCTGGAGGTGTTGTTCGGGGTTGGTTTCCTGTGTTCACTGGTGCAGTTCTGTCTGTACCCACTGGCGGTGGCATTCTCCAATGACCATGTGGAAGGCGATCGTCGCGTGTCGCTGACGGCGATGCTGCTGGTGACTTATGGTGTCGGTGCGAGCATCGGGCCGTTGCTTGCGGGCGTGTTGATGAAGCTGTTTGGCAGCCAGAGCCTGTATGCGTTCTTCAGCTTCTTCGCGTTGGTGCTGGTGTGGCGGATCCGGCCGAAAGCGGTGACCAATCTGCATCAGGTCGACGACGCGCCGCTGCATCACGTGGCCATGCCGGACAGCATGTCCAGCTCACCGCTGGTGGCGGCCCTCGATCCTCGGGTAGACGAGCAGGTGGTGCAGGAGCAGATGGTGCAAGACCCTGTGCAGGCGCCGGCAAGTCCCGAGCCTGAAGCTGATACTCCGTCAGAGCCTGCGGCAGAAGTCGAATCGGATACCGATAAACCCGCGCCTGATCTCAGCGGCGGTAGACCCTGAACTGAACAAAAAACATCGCGCATAAAAAAGGGCAGTCCCGCCAAGGACTGCCCTTTTTATTGGCCGCAACGAATCAGAGATCGTCTTTGTCGAAACGGCGTGCTTCACGTTGCAACTGATACACGAAACGCTCAACGTTGCGCGCAGCCTGGCCACTGATGTTGTGGAAGCGCAGACCGGCAAAGGTAATGTTGAGTTTTTCTTCGAAATGCAGATAGCGCAATTCGACGGAGATCGGCTGGTTGCCGAACAGTGGCGGGGCGATCAAGCGGTCATAAACCTGGCCCAATTGCAGGCGGTCGGTGATATCACCTTCGAAACGCAGTTTGCAGCCGGTCGCGGAGATATCCAGCAGTTTGCCGTTGATTGGCGCCTTGAGTTTTTCGCCGCCCAGTTCAACGCTGACCAGATCGGTCAGTTTCAGTGCCGCGCGGAAGGCATTGCGGCGCTGGTGGTAAACCACTTCAGTCGGCAGTGCGCCGGTGTAGAAACGATCACCCTCGGATTCTTCGATATTCAGCGTGCCGGTGCATTCCCAGGCGATGCGCACGCCTTCATGAAAACCTTCAACCTTGAATGGCTCACCGGCCTGCAGGAAGCGTTCGCCATCACGCGGGATCATCTCGTCCAGTGCGATCGTAGCGCTGTCGCGGTCGACTTTGATCAGATAGCTCTGGAAGCGCTGGCTGCGCTCATGAAAGGTGATGATCAGCGGATCGTGGCTTTCTTGCAGCTGGCGCAGGTTGCTGGAGATTTCCAGTGGCGTGGTAAGCACCTTAGGGGGCTGCGGAGCATCATCCGCGCTGAGGGCGTTGGACACGGTTTATCAATCTCCAGACAAAATATGACGACTAGCCAGCATTTTGCCAGCATGTTTCGCGGGTTGATAGAGCTGGCGCATCAACGGCTCATGCCTGGCTGAGCGGACGCGGTGTGGCGGGTTTGGCAAATGTACCGCTGGCGTTATAAAGCGCTGGCGCTTCACCGCCGGTGAGGATCTTCAGCTGATTGGCCGTGGCGGCCTGCTGGATCTGGATCGACTGGCCGTTCTTGAGGTTGGCGGCCTGGCATTGAGCGATCAGATCGGTCAATGCATCGCCTTGCGCCAACAACTGCTCACCAATGCTCGACTGGCCAGCCAGTTGCTCCAGACCGCTGCGGTCTGTCGGCAAGTTGAGGCTGGCGAGGATTTCACTGCGCTTGCGGCCATGCTGTTCAAGCAGAATGATCAATGCCTGTTTATGCGCCAGAATGTTTTCCAGCAAGGGCATGTCGCGACCGTGCAACGCGAGGGATTCGGTTTGCAGCAACTCCAGCAATTGTTGAGCTGGAGCAAAGTCGTCGTTGATCAATTGCAATAAATTAGTGTCGTGCATGGCTGGCCTTGGGTTTTAAGCGTCCAAAAGCCTGGCGCCGGCAAAAGCCTAGCGCTGGGCTTCGAAGTTGAGCAGTTTGCTGGCTACACGGTTGCTGTCGACTTTATAGCTGCCATCGGCAATCGCGGCTTTCAACTCGGCCACACGGGCTTTGTCGACAGCAGGTTGATCGCGCAGCTTGTCAGTGACCTTCTGCAACTGTTGAGCCTCATTGCTGAGGTGTACCGATTCCCCGCTTTTTGCGGTACTGGCCGGTTCGGCCTGGGTATTCAGCGGCGCAGAGGTACCGGTTTCGGCGGTTTCCTTGGCGTTGCTGGTACGTGTACTGCCCGTAAGTGACGAGGAGCTGTTCAAACGGCTGAAATCGATGACCATGATAAAAACCTCTGGGAATTTGGACGCTTGCCATGTTTTCGGCCATCCCCTGGAAAACTTTAGGCACATTTACAATGAGCCTTGCATGCGCCGGCGCGTGTCCTGCTGCGGCACAGTTTAGGGAACAGCCGGGGTCAGCGCCAGTTTTCTACATCGCCACTTCCACTTGGCCGGGCGCGGTGACTTGCGCCTTGATGACCCGTTGCGAGTTGAGGTTTTTCACCCGGATCTGTTCTTTCAAACCGCCATTGGCCAGCGCTTCACCGGGCATGCGCACGGCGAGTGTGCCGCTGCGGGCAGTGATGACCACTTGATCACCCTTGCGAATGACTTCCGCCTGTTCCAGATGGACCAGAGTAATGACCTGATCGGCTACCGTTGGTCGGGTTAATTTCTGCCCGATCGCTTCGTCTACCGAGGTCAGAAAGCCTTGGTTGATCGTGCTCACGTCGCGTTCACGCAGGGTCACGTCCTGTGGTTCGATGATCCCTGCACGTTTCAGCGGTCGGGTGGTTGTCACAATCTCGCGAAACAGGCGGACTTGAGCGGGCACGAACACAGTCCAGGGCGAGGCGCCCTCACAACGGACCTTCACGGTAACCCGGCCCAGCGGACGTGCCGGACTCTCCAAAGTCGCTGTCAATTCCTTGTCGCACATAGGCATGCGCATACGGGGGTCGAGCTGGTTTACTTCGATCTCGTAGCGGCCTTCCGTTTGACTGGTGGCCAGATAGTCTTCTACGGTGAACTCAAGAAAGCCCTGAGTGACGCCGATAAGCATGTCAGGCAAGGTAACCGCATCAGCAATGGCAGGGCTGCCAGCGAAAAAGCAGCAAATGGCGCACGCAGCACAAAGCCCTCTGCGGAGGGGCGATGTCAGGCGTCGAAAAAATGTCGTTTGAGCGTTCATACGAGTTAAAAAGCAAGCGCCGTGCCGTTTAGCAATGAATGTGCGTCGCAACAACACTTGGCGTTGGTGTAGGAGTCTGGGCATGGCTGGTGTAATGGATTCGGTGAACCAGCGCACGCAACTGGTGGGGCAGAATCGCCTGGAGCTGTTGTTGTTCCGTCTTGACGGTCAGCAGCTCTACGGAATCAACGTGTTCAAGGTGCGGGAAGTGTTGCAGTGCCCGTCGCTGACGTTGATGCCCAAGTCCAGTCCTGTCGTGTGCGGGGTGGCAAATATCCGGGGGGCGACCATTCCGATCCTTGATCTGGCAATGGCCACCGGTTCCGGAGCGTTGAAGGACAAGAACAACCCGTTCGTGATCATCACGGAGTACAACACCAAGACCCAGGGTTTCCTGGTCCGCTCGGTGGAGCGCATCGTCAACATGAACTGGGAAGAGATTCATCCACCGCCCAAGGGCACGGGTCGCGATCACTACCTGACCGCTGTGACTCGGGTGGACAATCAGTTAGTCGAAATCATCGACGTCGAGAAAGTGCTGGCGGAAGTTGCGCCGACACCGGAAGCGATTTCGGTGGGCGTGGTCGATGTCGAGACCCAGACCAAGGCACTGTCATTGCGTGTCTTGACGGTCGATGACTCGTCGGTGGCGCGCAAGCAGGTCACGCGTTGTCTGCAGACAATCGGGGTCGAAGTGGTGGCGCTGAACGACGGTAAACAGGCGCTGGATTACCTGCGCAAGCTGGTCGATGAGGGCAAGAAGCCGGAAGAAGAGTTCCTGATGATGATTTCCGACATCGAGATGCCGGAGATGGACGGGTACACCCTGACGGCGGAAATCCGCGGCGACGCACGCATGCAAAAGCTTCATATCATCCTGCATACTTCGTTGTCGGGGGTATTCAACCAGGCGATGGTCAAGAAAGTCGGTGCAGATGACTTTTTGGCCAAATTCCGTCCTGATGACCTCGCATCCCGGGTAGTCGACCGGATCAAAGCAGCAGATATCAGCTAGGAGCGTTTTGCTCCTGGCGGTCAACACGATTTAAGAGGCGGCATCATTGTCTACGGGTAATTTGGATTTCGAACAGTTCCGGGTCTTCCTGGAAAAAGCCTGTGGCATTCTGCTCGGTGAAAACAAGCAGTACCTGGTCTCGAGCCGTCTCAACAAACTGATGGAGCAGCAAGGCATCAAATCCCTGGGTGAGCTGGTTCAGCGCATCCAGACCCAGCCGCGCAGCGGTTTGCGCGAGCAGGTGGTCGATGCCATGACGACCAACGAAACCCTGTGGTTTCGTGACACCTATCCGTTTGAAGTCTTGAAGAACAAGGTGCTGCCTGAAGCGATCAAGGCCAGCCCCAATCAGCGTCTGCGGATCTGGTCGGCCGCCTGCTCGTCGGGCCAGGAACCGTACTCGCTGTCGATGTCGATCGACGAGTTCGAGCGGACCAACCTTGGTCAGTTGAAGATGGGCGTGCAGATTGTTGCCACCGATCTGTCCGGTCTTATGCTGACCAACTGCAAGACCGGCGAGTACGACAGCCTGGCCATCGGTCGTGGTTTGTCGCCGGAACGCCTGCAGCGTTACTTCGACCCGAAAGGGCCGGGCCGCTGGGTGATCAAGGCGCCGATCAAGAACCGGGTAGAGTTCCGTTCGTTCAACCTGCTCGACAGCTATGCCGCGCTGGGCAAGTTCGACATCGTGTTCTGCCGCAACGTGTTGATCTACTTCTCTGCCGAAGTGAAGAAAGACATCCTGTTGCGCATTCACAGCACGTTGAAGCCGGGCGGTTATCTGTTCCTTGGCGCTTCCGAAGCGTTGAACGGTTTGCCGGATCATTACCAGATGGTGCAGTGCAGCCCGGGGATTATTTACCAGGCGAAATAACCGTATCGGCAACACCAAAAAACGGCAGGTCCCAAAAAGACCTGCCGTTTTTTATGCCCAAAGAAATTCTCCCTGACACCATAAACCCCCTGTAGGAGTGAGCCTGCTCGCGATAGCGGTAGCACATTCAGCAGCATCGGTACCTGACACACCGCTATCGCGAGCAGGCTCACTCCTACAGGGGATCGTGGTGTGTATGAGATGGACGGCAAGCGGCAGAAAAGCGGCATCCGGCGGAAACCGGTTGCCGCTTTTCTGGCATTGCCGCTTTGCCGACTCCCTGCAAAGCCCCGGTTTATGCGGCTTTTGTGGTTTGGCACGGCGCTTGCTAAAGCTCAGTTACGAAAAACCGGTCACCTGAAGGTTCCCGACATGAGCATCAGCTTCGATAAAGCGCTCGGCATTCACGAAAAGGCATTGGGCTTCCGCGCCCAGCGTGCCGAAGTGCTGGCCAACAACATCGCCAACGCCGACACCCCGAACTACAAGGCTCGGGATCTGGATTTCTCCAAAGTGCTTGAAGCACAGACCCAGAAAAATGCGAACGGCACCATCGCCCTGAACATGACCAACAGCCGTCACATCGAAGCTGAAGGCCTGGGCAACGGCGACGAATCGCTGATGTATCGCACGCCGATGCAACCGTCGATCGACCAGAACACCGTGGACGCTCAACTGGAACAGTCGAACTACGCGGAAAACGCCGTCGGCTTCCAGGCCAGCTTCACCCTGCTCAACAGCAAATTCAAAGGGCTGGTGTCAGCCCTGCGCGGAGAGTAATCCATGTCCCTGTCCAGCGTTTTCAACATTGCCGGCAGCGGCATGAGCGCACAAACCACGCGTCTGAACACCGTGGCGTCGAACATCGCCAACGCCGAAACCGTCTCGTCGAGCATCGACCAGACCTATCGCGCCCGTCACCCGGTATTCGCCACCATGTTCCAGGGCGGCCAGAGCAGCGGCAGCAACTCGCTGTTCCAGAGCCAGGACGCGGCCGGTCAGGGCGTACAGGTGCTCGGTGTGGTCGAAGACCAGAGCAACCTCGAAGCGCGTTACGAGCCGAACCATCCGGCGGCCGACGCCAAAGGCTACGTCTACTACCCGAACGTCAACGTGGTGGAAGAAATGGCTGACATGATTTCCGCGAGCCGCTCGTTCCAGACCAACGCCGAAATGATGAACACCGCCAAAACCATGATGCAGAAGGTACTGACCCTCGGTCAGTAATAAGGGGCGACTGCCATGAGTGTTTCCGATACCACCAGCAGCCTGAGCATGAATGACATCCTGGCGAACTCGTCGAAAAAGACCAGTTCGACCACCGGTGGCATTGCTTCGGCGACCAACAGCGCCACTGGCGGCCAGGCACTGGGCAAGGATGCGTTCCTGCAATTGCTGGTCACCCAGCTGAAAAACCAGAACCCGCTTGATCCGCAGGACAACAGTGCCTTCGTTGCGCAGTTGGCACAGTTCAGCAGCCTTGAGGGGATCACCACCCTCAACAGCACTGTCAGCTCGCTGGCTGGCAACTACAACTCCTCGCAGGCGTTGCAGGCTTCGTCGCTGGTGGGCCGCAATGTGATCGTGCAGACCAACTCGGTTCAGCTCGACGATCCGAGCAAAGGCATGACCGGCTCGGTCAGCGTTCCGTCGTCGATTGCCGGCGGCACCGTCAGCATCACCGACAGCAGCGGCACGGTCGTTCGCACCATCGATCTGGGCAGTCGCGCGGCAGGCAGTGCGAGCTTCACCTGGGACGGCAAGGACAAGGACGGCAACGTGGTCAAGACCGGTACCTATACCGTCAAGGCCAACGCATCGATCAATGGCACCTCGACCGATATGGCGACCTACCTGCCGGCCACCGTCACCAGCGTGACGATCAGCCAGACCGGCGGCGAGCTGATGCTCAACCTGTCCGGCAAGGGCACTGTTGCCCTGTCCAAAGTACAAACCATTGGTATATAGAGCCGACTAACCGGCACAAAGGAGTGGAATATGTCTTTCAATATCGGCCTTAGCGGTCTCTATGCAGCCAACAAGCAACTGGACGTGACCGGCAACAACATCGCCAACGTCGCGACCGCCGGTTTCAAATCGTCCCGTGCAGAATTCGAAGACGTCTACTCGGCCACTCGCCTGGGTAGCGGCAGCAAAGTGATCGGCAACGGCGTGCGCCTGGCCAATGTTTCCCAGCAGTTCACCCAGGGTGACATCAACAACACCGGTAACGTGCTGGACATGGGCATCAACGGTTCGGGCTTCTTCACCATGAGCAACAACGGCTCGGTGTCCTACACCCGTGCCGGTACGTTCAAGGTCGACAACGCCGGTTACATCACCAACACCGACTACACCTCGCGCCTGCAGGGTTACGGCGTGGACGCCAATGGCAAGATCATCAACGGTGTGTTGACCGACCTGAAGATCGATACCTCGAACCTGGCGCCGAAATCGACTTCCCTGGTGACGTCGAGCATCAACTTGAACTCGACTGCGCCGGTGATCAACGACACAGTGGCGGCCGGCAAGTTTGATCCGAGCAAGCTTGAGACGTACACGAAGAGCTTCAGCACTCCGATCTACGACTCGCAGGGCAACTCGCACGTCATGGATCAGTACATGGTGAAAACCGGCCAAAACACTTGGAAGGTTTACACCCTGGTGGACGGGCGTAATCCGGATGCAACCGGTAGCAATCCACTCACGACGCCTCCAACTGCTTCGACACTGACGTTTGACAGTTCGGGCAATCTGACTCAGGTCAGCACACCTAATCCGGCGGATCCGGCCAATCCGATCATCAGCAGCGACTTGAAGCTGGCCAATTGGAAGCCGGGCAACGTGGTCAACGGTAACTTTGTACCTAACGGCGCAGCAGCCAACACGGCTGGCGTGACCATCTCCATGTCCAAGACCACTCAGTACAACGCTGACACCGCGCGTTCGATTCCGACTCAGGACGGTTACGCCACTGGCCAGATCACCAACCTGACCATCGACGGCACCGGTACTTTGTTCGCCAACTTCAGCAACAACCAGAGCAAGGCCATCGGCCAGGTTGCGCTGGCCAGCTTCACCAACGAACAAGGCCTGCAGGCTATCGGTGGCACCAGCTGGAAAGAGACGTTTGCTTCGGGTATCCCGGGCTACGATGCACCGGAAACCGGTACCTTGGGTTCGATCGCTTCCAACTCGCTGGAAGAGTCGAACGTTAACCTGACCAACGAACTGGTAGACCTGATCAAGGGCCAGAGCAACTATCAGGCGAACGCCAAGACCATTTCCACTCAGAGCACCATCATGCAGACCATCATTCAGATGACCTGATGTGATCTGAGAGCTGCACTGAAAACCGACGCGCCAATGCGTCGGTTTTTTTTGGCGTAGTATTTGGGACGTGTGTTCAGCTATCTACCGTTTGTCGGTCGCTGTGGTGTGGAACTTGCACTCTCGGGAAGCGGTGGCGGTGCGCGTCAAACTTTCATTCACTCCGCCTGTTTGCAAGCCGGGCCTAAGGTCCGGTGGCTTGGAAGCCATCAGTAGTCACCAGGGATGCGACACTTTGAACAGTCATGATTACGTCAGTGCGCCGATTGCGGTGCCAGCGCTCGACGGCCTCCGGCCGGGCCGTATATGCCCGCACTGCCCGGGCATTGCCGGTTGCCCTGTCAGTGCCCCCTCATCCAAACCGATTGAAATCAATTCTCCTGTTGTCGGGTTCACACAGCAACGTTTGCGCGGCCGATGTCGTGCGCGGTGATTTTTCTGATCGTGTCGAGCATCACCGCCCCCAGCCCAAAGCGGTCGGATTTTTCAAAATGCTCAAGCCTTTTTGCAATCAAGCCTTACGTGCATCAGAGAGGGTGAGTCCTCAGCGCCAGGCGATTTGACGCAGTTTCCAACACAAGCACACTCACACAAGGAAGATGTAATGGCGGTAATTTATGGGTCCAATGGTGCAGATTCGCTGGTAGGTACCATCGGCGATGATCAAATACGTGGTTTGGCGGGCGATGACGTTTTGAATGGTGGGGATGGCAACGACCTTCTCATTGGTGGCGAAGGGGCTGATCAGCTCATTGGTGGCGCAGGTTTCGACACCGCCAGCTACGAAGACGCCAATCAGGGAGTCGGCGTGACGATCAACCTGAAAACCGGCGTTAACTCCGGTCTTGCGGCGGGCGATACGTTCAACGGTATTGAGGCGTTTCGCGGTACCAGTTACACCGACAACTTTGTCGCCGACGCTTCGGCCAACACGTTTGATGGTGTGATCGGCTACGACACCTTGAGCTACGCCACCTCCGAGCAGGCGATCAACCTGACGTTGACCGGCGTCAATGGTACCGGTCTGGGCGGCGATGCGCAGGGTGATGCCTTCAGTAACATGGACGTGGTTATCGGTACCGCGTTCGATGACGTCTTTACCCTGAACTCTGGCAGCACGAGCGTCTATGGTGGCGCCGGTAACGACGTCTACATCATCAATGGTCCCTGGACTGGTGGCATCGGTGAAGGCGCCGGTGGCGGCGATGATGAGATTCGTACCAATCAGATCAAAATAAGCATGAGTGGCGAAATCGAGCGCCTGACGTATACCGGCACCGGCAACTTCACCGGTATAGGCAGTGCAGGCAACAACGTCATCACCGGCGGTGTCGGCAACGATGTGCTGATCGGTGGTGCGGGTGCCGACCAGTTGATTGGCGGCGCAGGTTTCGACACGGCCAGCTACGAAGACGCCAACCAGGGTATCGGTGTGACGATCAACCTGAAAACCGGGGTTCACACCAGTCTGGCTGCGGGTGATACGTTCAACGGTATCGAGGCGTTTCGCGGCACCAGTTACACCGACAATTTTGTCGCCGACGCCACGGCCACCTCTTTTGATGGTGCGGGCGGCTACGACACCTTGAGCTATGCCACCTCCGAGCAGGCGATCAACCTGACGCTGACCGGCGTCAATGGCACCGGTCTGGGCGGTGATGCGCAGGGTGATAGTTTCAGCAACCTGGAAGCAGTTGTCGGCACTGCATTCGATGATGTTTTTACCCTTAACTCTGGTAGCACAAGCGTCAGTGGTGGCGCCGGTAACGACGTCTATATCATCAATGGTCCCTGGGCGGGCGGGATAGGTGAAGGCGCCGGTGGCGGCGATGATGAGATTCGTACCAACCAGCTCAAAATGGGCATGAGTGGCGACATCGAGCGCCTGACGTATACCGGCACCGGTAACTTCACTGGCATCGGCAGTACAGGCAACAACATCATCACCGGCGGCGTTGGCAACGACGTGTTGATCGGTGGTGCGGGTGCCGACCAGTTGATTGGCGGCGCGGGTTTTGACACGGCCAGCTACGAAGACGCCAACCAGGGTGTCGGCGTGACGATCAACCTGAAAACCGGGATTCACACCAGTCTGGCGGCGGGTGATACGTTCAACGGTATCGAGGCATTTCGTGGTACCAGTTACACCGACAATTTTGTCGCCGACGCCACGGCCACCTCGTTTGATGGTGCGGGCGGTTATGACACCTTGAGCTACGCCAGCTCCGAGCAGGCGATCAACCTGACGTTGACCGGCGTCAACGGCACCGGTCTGGGCGGCGATGCGCAGGGTGATACCTTCAGCAACATGGAAGCGGTTATCGGCACGGCGTTCGATGACGTCTTTACCCTGAACTCCGGCAGCGCGAGCGTCGGTGGTGGCGCCGGCAACGATGTCTACATCATCAATGGTCCTTGGACAGGTGGCATCGGTGAAGCCGCCGGTGGTGGTGATGATGAAATCCGTACCAACCAGACCAGTATGGGCATGAGCGGCGAAGTCGAGCGCTTGACCTATACCGGGACGGGTAACTTCACCGGTACTGGCAACGCTGGCGACAACATCATCACCGGCGGCGCTGGCAACGATGTGCTCCTCGGCGGTGCAGGTGCCGACAAATTGATTGGCGGCGCCGGTATCGACGTTGCCAGCTATGAGGACAGCCTTGCTGCGGGTGTCACGGTCAACCTGAAAACCGGTGTACACACAGGCTTCGCTGCAGGCGATACTTTCTCCGGTATCGAAATCATTCGTGGCAGCAAGAACGGTGACACGTTCTTCGGTGACGCGCAGGCCAACATTTTTGATGGCGGCACCGCGGGGGGCGTCGATACCGTCGATTACTCGTTGTCGGCGCAGGCCGTGAACATCACGCTTACCACGCTCGGCGCCGGCAGTGGTCAGGGCGGCGACGCGCAGGGCGATACCTTTACCAATATCGAGAAAGTCGTCGGTTCGGACTTCGACGATGTGTTTGTCAGCGGCTCCGCAGCCTCCCTGTTCCAGGGCGGGGCGGGTAACGATCTGTACATCATCAACGGCTCGCCCAATCAGTCGGTCATTGAATTGGCGGGTGGAGGTGACGACGAAATACGCACCTCGCTGAGCAGCATGACCTTGAGTCCTGAAGTCGAACGCCTGACCTATACCGGCACCGGTAACTTCACCGGTACAGGCAATGCGGGCAACAACATCATCACCGGTGGCGTTGGCAACGACGTACTAATGGGGGGTGCGGGTGCGGACCTCTTCATCGGTGGCGCGGGCCTCGATACCGTCTCCTACGACGACTCCACCGTAGGCGTGACGATCAACCAGAAAACCGGTATTCACACGGGCATTGCTGCTGGCGATACCTTTGAGGGTATCGAAGTCATTCGCGGCTCCAAATACAGTGACACGTTCATGGCCGGCGCCGCTGCCGACAAGTTCGACGGCGGTACGGCCGGCCCGGACAACATGGACGTCATCGACTATTCGCAGTCTGGCGCGGCCATCAACCTGACGTTGGTTTCCGGAGCTGGCACCGGGACCGGTGGTGATGCCGAGGGCGATTCGTTCTCTGGAATCGAAAAGGTGATCGGTTCGGGGTATGACGATGTGTTCACCACTTCCACGTCCGGCTCCTTCACCCTACAGGGTGGTGCGGGCAACGACGTCTACATCGTCAACGCCGGTGCCTCGGCGGTGATCGTCGAAGCGCAGGGCGGCGGCGACGACGAAGTGCGTACCAACCAGCTCAGCATGGGGCTGCACAATAACGTCGAGCGCCTGACTTACACCGGCACGGGCAACTTCACCGGTCGCGGTAATGCCAGCGACAACATCATCACCGGTGGCGCTGGCAACGATACCTTGCTGGGCGGTGCGGGTGCCGACAGCTTTATCGGTGGTGCCGGTACGGACACCGTCAGTTATGACGACAGCACGGTGGCGGTGACGCTCAATTTCAAGACGGGCGTATACAGCGGCATCGCCGCAGGTGACACCTTCACCGATATCGAACTGATTCGCGGCACGCAGTACGCCGATACATTTATCGCCGGCGCGGGTGCCGACAAGTTCGACGGTGCTACGGGCATTGATGTGGCGGATTACTCGCAATCCACTCAGGGCGTGACGCTGACATTGGGTGCTGCCGGTGTCGGCTCTGGCACGGGCACGGGTGGCGATGCCGAGGGAGACAGTTTTTACGGTATCGAATCCATCATCGGCTCGGCTTACAACGACGTCTTTATCGCCAATGCCAACTCGACCGGTTTCACTGTGCAAGGTGGTTTGGGCGACGATGTTTACGTCCTCAACAACGCAAACTATGGCGCTATCATCGAACTGGCTGGCGGCGGTAATGATGAAGTGCGCACCAATCAGTCTTACTACCTCATGAATGCCGGGATCGAGCGCTTGACCTATACCGGTACCGGGATGTTCCAGGCGCGAGGCAATGCGCTCGATAACGTCATCACGGGCGGGGCCGGGGACGACATTTTGATGGGGGGCGATGGCGGCGACACGTTTATCGGTGGCGATGGTTTCGATACGGTCAGCTATAACGACGTCGGGCCGGTAGGCGTGGTCATCAATCTCAAAACTGGCGAGCACACCGCTATAGCCAAGGGCGATACCTTCCAGAGCATCGAGAAGTTCGTCGGCTCGGGACGCGACGACACTTTCATCGGTAATGATCAAATCAACAATTTTGACGGTGCTTTCGGGCGCGACACGGTGAGCTTCGCCTTTGAAAGCTCAGCCATCACGCTTGACCTCACTCAGCCATTGACCGGTGCCGCAGCAGGCGACACCTACACCAACATCGAAAACTGGGAAGGCACTGCATTCAATGACACGTTGATCGGTGGTGCCGGCGCCGAGACGTTTATTGGTGGCAAGGGCGCTGACTTTATCGATGGCGGTGCAGGTGTTTCCGATGAAGCCTGGTACATCGGCAGCTCGGCTGCGGTGCAAATCGACTTGCTGGCCAATACAGTCACCGGCGGTGATGCGAGCGGCGATGTACTGGTCAATATTGAGGGGCTGCACGGCTCGTCATTCAACGACACCCTGACCGGGA
The DNA here is from genome assembly GCF_002754355.1 of Pseudomonas sp. 29. NCBI lineage: Bacteria > Pseudomonadati > Pseudomonadota > Gammaproteobacteria > Pseudomonadales > Pseudomonadaceae > Pseudomonas > Pseudomonas sp. 29. The sequence goes on along the minus strand of NZ_PEEY01000001.1, from coordinate 1,203,964 downwards.
ACGCTGCCTGGAACACCCTCTATGGTGGCGCAGGGAATGACCTGATCTACGGCGGGGACGGCAACGACTCGATTTATGGCGGCAACTACGAGCCTTACGCGATCAACGGTCCGGATCGCAGCGGTCCGGCCGAGGCGGATCAGCTGTTTGGCGGCAATGGCAACGACAGCATGTTCAGCGCCAACAACGATGTCGGCAGCATCCTGCACGGTGATGCCGGTAACGACGATATTAACGTTTACGCCGGTATTGCCTATGGTGATGACGGCAGTGACTCGCTGGTGGGCAATGGGCCTGAATATCAGCTGTTTGGCGGCGCGGGTTCCGACACCTTGATCATGTTCGGCGGTGGGTATGCCTACGGCGGTGAGGGCAGCGATACCTACAAGGTGTATTCGTCGACCAATGTGATGATCAAGGACGATGGTCTTCAAGGCGGCGATAGAGTCGAGCTGCAGAATATCAAGTCGTATGCCGATGTGATCATCAAGACCGACGGCACCAATGCCTACATCTTCAATGCTGTGGAGTGGAATGCCGGTAAGCAGAGCAACGCGGTGATTCTTGCGGACTGGTATGCAGGCTCGAACACCATCGAAACCTTCGCTACTGCCAATGGTGATACGTTCACCATTCCAGTAGTGGGGCAGGCGATGGCCGAGTCCTTTATGGTCTGATGAGGTACTGAAAGCACAATGAGCGGCGAAACCTGTAACCGGGTTTCGCCGTTTTTTTGCTTCAATATTTACTCCAGCCAAAAGAAAACCCCCGACACACCAGAAGTCTGTCGGGGGTTTCTTTTGCCTGGAAGAATCAGACGTCTCGCAACGCCTGACTCAGCTCAGCTTATTGGCAAGCTTCGCAATCCGGCTCGTCAATCGCGCAAGCCTTTGGCACTGGCGCAGGACCGGCAGGAGCTGCCAGAACCGAATCGTCGCCGTGGTTGCCGCCGCTGGAAACAGCGTTCAGCTTGCCGGTGTTGATGGTCGACTTCTCGGTGCTGGTCGCGGCCAGGGCACGGAGGTAGTAAGTGGTTTTCAGACCACGGTACCAGGCCATGCGGTAGGTCACATCGAGCTTCTTGCCCGATGCGCCAGCGATGTACAGGTTCAGCGACTGGGCCTGGTCGATCCACTTCTGACGACGGCTGGCGGCGTCAACGATCCACTTGGTGTCCACTTCGAACGCGGTCGCATAAAGCTCTTTGAGTTCTTGCGGGATGCGCTCGATCTGCTGAACCGAACCGTCGTAGTACTTCAGGTCGTTGATCATGACCGAGTCCCACAGACCGCGAGCCTTGAGGTCGCGAACCAGGTACGGGTTGATCACGGTGAATTCGCCCGACAGGTTCGATTTCACATACAGGTTCTGGTAGGTCGGTTCGATCGACTGCGATACGCCGGTGATGTTGGCGATGGTCGCGGTCGGTGCGATGGCCATGATGTTGGAGTTACGAATGCCTTTCTGTACACGGGCGCGAACCGGTGCCCAGTCGAGGGTTTCGTTCAGGTCGACATCGATGTACTTCTGACCACGGGCTTCGATCAGGATCTGTTGCGAATCCAGCGGCAGGATGCCTTTGGACCACAGCGAACCCTGGAACGTCTCGTACGCGCCACGCTCGTCAGCCAGGTCGCAGGACGCCTGGATCGCGTAGTAGCTGACCGCTTCCATCGACTTGTCGGCGAACTCGACGGCAGCGTCGGAACCGTAAGGGATGTGCTGCAGGTACAGCGCGTCCTGGAAGCCCATGATGCCCAGACCGACCGGACGGTGCTTGAAGTTGGAGTTCTTCGCTTGTGGCACCGAGTAGTAGTTGATGTCGATCACGTTATCGAGCATGCGTACAGCGGTGTTCACGGTACGTTCCAGCTTGGCGGTGTCCAGCTTGCCATCCACAATGTGGTTCGGCAGGTTGATCGAGCCCAGGTTGCAAACAGCGATCTCGTCCTTGTTGGTGTTCAAGGTGATCTCGGTGCACAGGTTCGAGCTGTGAACCACGCCGACGTGCTGCTGCGGGCTGCGCAGGTTGCACGGGTCTTTGAAGGTCAGCCATGGGTGGCCGGTTTCAAACAGCATGGAGAGCATTTTGCGCCACAGGTCTTTGGCCTGGATGGTCTTGAACAGTTTGACCTTGCCTGGGTATTCGGTCAGGGCTTCGTAGTACTCGTAGCGCTCTTCGAAGGCTTTGCCGGTCAGGTCGTGCAGGTCCGGTACTTCGGATGGCGAGAACAGGGTCCACTTGCCGTCATCGAAGACACGCTTCATGAACAGGTCAGGGATCCAGTTGGCGGTGTTCATGTCGTGGGTACGACGACGATCATCACCGGTGTTCTTGCGCAGTTCGATGAACTCTTCGATGTCCATGTGCCAGGTTTCCAGGTAGGCACAGACAGCGCCTTTGCGCTTGCCACCCTGGTTAACGGCTACAGCGGTGTCGTTCACCACTTTGAGGAACGGCACAACGCCTTGCGACTTGCCGTTGGTGCCCTTGATGTACGAACCCAGAGCGCGAACAGGCGTCCAGTCGTTGCCCAGGCCGCCGGCGAATTTCGACAACATGGCGTTGTCGTGGATCGCGTGGTAGATGCCCGACAGGTCATCCGGCACGGTGGTCAGGTAGCAGCTCGACAGCTGTGGACGCAGGGTACCGGCGTTGAACAGGGTCGGGGTCGACGACATGTAGTCGAAGGACGACAGCAGGTTGTAGAACTCGATCGCACGGTCTTCTTTCTGCTTCTCTTCGATCGCCAGGCCCATGGCCACGCGCATGAAGAAGATCTGCGGCAGTTCGAAACGCACGCCATCCTTGTGGATGAAGTAACGGTCGTACAGGGTCTGCAGGCCCAGGTAGGTGAATTGCTGATCACGCTCGTGGTTGATCGCCTTGCCCAGTTTTTCCAGGTCGAAGGAAGCCAGCACAGGGTTCAGCAGTTCGAACTCGATACCTTTGGCGATGTAAGCCGGCAGTGCCTTGGCGTACAGGTCGGCCATTTCGTGGTGAGTGGCGCTTTCGGCCACACCGAGGAAACCCAGACCTTCGGCACGCAGGGTGTCCATCAGCAGGCGGGCGGTCACGAACGAGTAGTTCGGCTCACGCTCGACCAGGGTACGGGCGGTCATCACCAGGGCGGTGTTGACGTCGGTCAGGGCCACGCCGTCGTACAGGTTTTTCAGGGTTTCGCGCTGGATCAGGTCGCCGTCGACTTCTTCCAGACCTTCGCAGGCCTCGGTGACGATGGTGTTCAGGCGGCCCATGTCGAGCGGCGCCAGGCTGCCGTCGGTACGGGTGATGCGGATCGACGGGTGAGCGTTGACCGCTTCTTCGGCCGGCGCGTGGGCAGCGCGTTCTTTCGAACGACCGTCACGGTAGATCACGTAGTCGCGAGCGACTTTCTGCTCACCGGCACGCATCAGGGCCAGTTCGACCTGGTCCTGGATTTCTTCGATGTGGATGGTGCCACCCGACGGCATGCGACGCTTGAAGGTCGCGGTGACCTGTTCGGTCAGACGGGCAACGGTGTCATGGATTCGCGACGAAGCGGCAGCGGTGCCGCCTTCAACTGCGAGGAACGCTTTGGTGATAGCGACGGTGATCTTGTCATCGGTGTAAGGAACGACAGTGCCATTGCGCTTGATCACGCGCAGTTGACCAGGCGCGGTGGCTGCCAGATCCGAATTCGAATCAGCGGCCTGCGGCAAGGTGCCCTGCGGGTTCTCGCGAGTTGTGTCGGTTTGCATGGGGGGTGGTCTCCACATTCTCTATGTTTGTTTGGGCACCATCATGGTGCCCACCGTTCTGTCCAGAAGCACTACAGCCGACGGGCGTCGGGTATAACAACTTCGGGACAGTAGGAAAAAAGGCTGATGAAGCCGCATCCTTGCCGAAGTTTTTGGCTACGAGCCAGGGCTCGAGCCGGATTCCTTCCCGGGTGACAGTAATGACTGCAACACCCGTACCGTTCTCGCCGCTGCGAGCTAAAAAACGGTGCCATCCGCAAGTGCGGTTTGGGCTTTGAAAAACTTGCTTGGTTCAACCGGAAACAGGCAATAAATCGCTTGAGTTTCAGGTCTGAAATGTGGTTGGGCGTTTAAGCGGAAAACCCTATATGTAGGGTCTCTCCCTGCGCCGTGCTACAAGATAATGCGTTTTACGGGTGCTTGCAACGTACTAGCTGTGGATAAACCTGTGCGTAAATTGTGTAAGAAATCCGGAATTCGCGTGTAGGCCGCGAACCTGCTGAGCTAGACCGTCTGTCACTGTTTTTTCACCGGGAAAAACGCTTCAGCGGATTTTTAAGGGCGCGAACCCTATCACAAAAAACGGCCTTGTCCGAACGCATTTACCGACTTGTGTTCTGGCTGTACGCCGTTTATACAATCGGCCCATGCGCAGGCATTCTTATCCTCCTCAAACATGACAAAAGGTCGGGAGGATCTGAAGCTGTGGGAGCGAGCCTGCTCGCGAATGCGCTATGTCAGCTGACTCAGATGTTGGCTGATACGACGCCTTCGCGAGCAGGCTCGCTCCCACAGGGAATTGTGTTGAGGCAGACGTTCCTCCTTTATTAATAACAATAGAAAGCAGAGGTCAGCGGTGGAGCAACAAGCCTTTGAGGTATTGATCGTCGAGGATGACCAGCGGCTGGCCGAATTGACGCGCGACTACCTGCAAGCCAATGGACTGCGCGTGGATATCGAAGGCAACGGGGCGCTGGCGGCTGCGCGGATCATCCAGGAGCAGCCGGATCTGGTGATCCTTGATCTGATGCTGCCGGGCGAGGATGGCCTGAGCATCTGTCGCAAGGTGCGCAATCAGTATGACGGGCCGATTCTGATGCTCACCGCGCGCACCGACGATGCCGATCAGATCCACGGGCTCGATCTCGGTGCCGACGATTACGTGTGCAAACCGGTGCGCCCACGGCTGTTGCTGGCACGAATCCAGGCGTTGCTGCGCCGTAGCGATACACCTGAACCGCTCGCCGAAAAATCCCGCCGTCTGCAATTCGGCCCGTTGGTGGTCGACAACGCCTTGCGCGAAGCGTGGCTGAGCGACAACGGCATCGAGCTGACCAGCGCCGAGTTCGATCTGCTCTGGCTGTTGGTGTCCAACGCCGGACGGATTCTGTCCCGCGAAGAAATCTTCACCGCACTGCGCGGCATCGGCTATGACGGTCAGGACCGTTCGATTGATGTGCGCATCTCGCGCATCCGCCCGAAAATCGGCGACGACCCCGACCATCCACGCCTGATCAAGACCATTCGCAGCAAAGGTTATCTGTTCGTTCCTGAAGCCTGCGTAGACCTGCCTCTGTGAACTCGATCTTCCTGCGCATCTACGGCGGCATGTGCGCAGCGCTGATTCTGGTGGCGGTGCTCGGCGTGCTGGCGCTGAATCTGCTCAATCAGGTGCGCAGCGAGCAGTATCGCGAGCGGCTGGCCCACGGTACGTTCTCGCTGATGGCCGACAACCTGCAACCGATGAATGAAACCGAGCGCCATCGCGCGTTGCTGGTGTGGGAGCGTTTGCTGGGGATCCCGCTGGCGCTGAAGAAGTCCGCCGAGACCGATCTCGATCTGACCCAGCGCACCCGCGTGCAACGGGGGCAGGCGTTGGTCGAGCAGACCGGTCCGCACGCGGCGAAGGTTTACCGGATGGTCAGCGACAAAGAACAGCTCGTACTGGTGGGTGAAGTTCAGCAGATCAGCGAGCAACTGGCCCGCGCAACCATTTACCTGCTGGCCGATGAACTGGTGCGCGTGCCGGTCGCCGAGCAACCCAAGCGCCTCGCACAGATAAAGGAAGAGAAGGGCTTCGGTTTCGATCTGCGCCTGGTCACGGTGAATGACGCCGACATGGACGAAGACCAGAGCCGCCGCGTGGCCGAAGGCGACACGGTGATGGCGCTGGGCAAGGGCGGCGATTCGATCCGCGTGTTTGCCGGCATGGTCGGCACGCCGTGGGTGCTGGAAATCGGGCCGCTGTATCAGATGAACCCGTACCCGCCGGAATGGCTGGTGCTGATTGCGGCACTCGGTCTGAGCCTGATCGGCCTCATTGTTTATCTGTTGGTGCGCCAGCTCGAACGCCGTTTACGCGGCCTCGAAGCTGCGGCCACGCGGATTGCCAAGGGCAGCCTGGAAACCCGTGTGCCGGCGCGCGGTGCCGACTCGGTCGGGCGTCTGGCGGCGGCGTTCAACGGCATGGCCGAGCACTTGCAGCAGCTACTGGCAATCCAGCGCGAACTGGTGCGTGCGGTCTCTCATGAACTTCGCACGCCGGTGGCGCGTCTGCGTTTCGGTCTGGAAATGATTGGCTCGGCGACCACCCCGCAAGCGCTGGAGAAATACCGCGAAGGCATGGATCACGACATCGAAGACCTCGATAAGCTGGTCGATGAAATGCTCACCTATGCGCGACTGGAGCAGGGTTCACCGGCGCTGACGTTCCAGCGCATCGATCTGGATGCGCTGGTCAATCAGGTGATTGAAGAGCTGGCGCCGCTGCGTGCCGAGGTCACGGTGCAACGTGGTTTGTGCCTGTCTGCGGCGGATAACGATGATGCCTGGGTCGAAGCCGAGCCGCGTTATCTGCATCGGGCGCTACAGAACCTGGTGAGCAACGCCATGCGCCATGCACGCTCGAAGGTGACGGTGAGTTATCAGGTCGGGCAATTGCGCTGTCGCGTGGATGTCGAAGATGACGGCCCGGGCGTGCCGGAAGTAGCGTGGGAGCGGATTTTCACGCCGTTTCTACGCCTGGATGACAGCCGTACGCGGGCGTCGGGCGGGCATGGCCTGGGCTTGTCGATTGTGCGACGGATCATTCACTGGCATGACGGCCGGGCGATCATTGGCAAGAGCAAGAGTCTGGGTGGGGCTTGCTTTAGCCTGAGTTGGCCGCGCAATCAGGAACGCCGGTAATTCTTGTGGTGGCCGCGATGCCGCCTTCGCGAGCAAGCTCGCTCCCACATTTGAAATGCGGTTTCCTGTGGGAGCGAGCTTGCTCGCGAAGAGGCCCTTGCAGGCACCGAAAGATTTCAGGCCTTGATGCTGACCAGACTCAGCAACTGCCCATCCTGCACCCCGAACTGCGCCTCCAGTTCAGTACCGTTGCGCCATTCAGCGGACAAGTCTGTCAACAAGCGCAAATGCACCTGACCCGCCTCCGTCCATTCCAGCACTTCTGCATGCTCGAAATAAAAGCGCTTCTGCACAATCGGGTACAGCGCTTTGAACAGACTTTCCTTCACCGAAAACGTCAGCGTCACCCACAGCGCCAACTGATCCCGCGAGGCGGCCGTCATGCGCTGCATTTCAGGTGGCGTCAGAATCTCCCCAGCCAAGCGCTCGGCCCGTTCGGTGTTGAGCAGATTTTCCAGGTCCATGCCCAAACCGCGCCAGTGCTGTTTGTTGGCGACTATCGCCGCGGCACGACCGGTGCTGTGGGTGATCGAGCCGCAGATATGTGCCGGCCACACCGGCGCGCGGTCTTCACCAATCGCTGGCACCACGCTGCTGCCTTCTAATTGCTGCAACGCCGCGCGGGCGCAAATCCGTCCGGCGAGAAATTCCGCCTGACGTTTGGCCACTGAACGTTGAATGCTTGGCGGTGCAACGACGGCGCTGCGCTGGAAATCATCGCCGAGCAGTTGTGCCGGATCGAAATGGGTGCTGAGCAGCACGGTATCAGGCAACACCGTCGGCAACGGCCAGTGGCTGTTGAGCGCGGTGCAGCAGGCGGGGAAGGCGGGGGTGAGATTCATGGCGGGCATTTTGCCGGTTAGTCGGGCCGAGGTCGAGATAGCGGTGAAGCTATCGCGAGCAGGCTCGCTCCCACAGGGGATCTTCTGGGCGGCATAGATCCGGTGTGGGAGCGAGCCTGCTCGCGAAGGCCGCGGCGCGGTGTCTTTGATCAGCTGAAGATTTTCTGCAAGAACGCTTTCATGTCCGCCCAGGATATTTCGTCTGCTGCTTTGTTGTACCCGATGTCCGGGCCACCGTGCTCGCCATGGCTCAGGCGATCGGCATCCGGATTGGTGAAACCATGCTTGGCACCCTTCAGGCTGACAAACTTGTAGTCAGCCCCGGCATTGTCCATTTCTGACTTGAAGGCAGTGACGTTGTCGGCAGTGACCATGCTATCCAGCGCACCGTGTTCGACCAGAATCTTCGCCTTCACACTGCCGGGTGTCGCCGGGGTCTTGGTCGCCAGCGCACCGTGGAAACTCACCACCCCTGCCAGCGGCTCTCCTTGTCGCGCGGCGTTGAGCACCACGCCGCCGCCGAAGCAGTAACCGATGGCGGCGATTTTGTTGACGTCGGTCTGCGGCTGCTTCTTCAGCAAATTCAGCCCGGCCTCAAAGCGCTTGCTGGAAGCCGCCGCATCCTGAGTCGCCGCCTGCATGAACGCCATCGCGTCTTTCGGGTGCTCGGTGTTCTTGCCTTCGCCGTACATGTCGATCGCCAACGCGCTGTAGCCAAGTGCGGCGAGATCGCGTGCGCGGCGTTTGGCGTAATCGTTCAGGCCCCACCATTCGTGCACCACGACGACACCCGGGCGTTTGCCTTTGATGGCGTCGTCGTAGGCGTAGTAGCCGATCAGTTTCGTGCCGTCGGCGCTCTGATAGGGAATTTCTTCAGTCTTGATCGCAGCGTGAGTGAGGCTGCTGACAGCCAGCAAAGTAAGGGCGAGGAACAGGCGCATGGTCGGGTCTCCTGACAATAAAGGGTCAAAACAGCCTAGTTCATTTGGTTCAGGTCAGGTTCAGAGACGGTTCAGGGGCGGTACAGGGGGCGGTCAGTAACCTTGCGCCATACCCAAACAGCACTGTGAAAGAGGAAATACCCATGACTTTTAACAAACTGTTGCTGGCATTGACCGTAATGAGCGCCAGTATCGCGGCCCAGGCTGACACCACTTCGAACTTCGCCGGCCTGTCCTTTGGCCAGACCAGCGACAAGATTGACAAGTCCCACGCACTGAACAACAACCTCGACCACCCGAACGCCACCGGCGCGATCGACGGTAACAACACCTACGGCGTACGCCTCGGTCAGCAAAACAGCCAGGGTCGCTACTACGCCACCTACGACAACGTGTCGGGCTCGCACAATGGCATTAAACTGCGTCAGGAAAACCTGCTGGGCAGCTACGATCTGTTCTACCCGGTAGGCGGCAGCACCAAGTTGTTCGGTGGCGCGACGGCGGGTTTGACCAAGCTGACTCAGGAATCGCCAGGCTTTAGCCGCGACAGTGATATCGGTTACGCCGTCGGCGGTCAGCTCGGTGTGTTGCAACAAGTATCGCAAAACACTTCGGTCGAACTCGGTTACCGTTACCTGCGCAGCAATGCCAGCACCGAGATGAGCGAACGCGGTGGCAGCAAGCAAGGTTCGCTGGATTTGACCAGCAGCGCGCAGACTTACCTGTCGGCTAACTACAATTTCTAAGGAGTTGCCAGCAGGTTCAGTGTGGGAGCGAGCCTGCTCGCGAAAGTGCCGGTTCAGTCGATGAGATGTCGACTGAACCATCGCCTTCGCGAGCAGGCTCGCTCCCACAGGTGTGTGACTGGAGATTCTGATTTATCCGGGAGAGTTTTATGAAACTGTTGGTCGTCGAAGATGAAGCGCTGTTGCGCCATCACCTGCAAACCCGCCTGACAGAAAGTGGTCACGTGGTCGAGTCCGTGGCCAATGCCGAAGAGGCGCTGTACCAGACCGGACAGTTCAACTTCGACCTGGCGGTGATTGATCTCGGCCTGCCGGGCATGGGCGGTCTCGACCTGATTCGCCAATTGCGCGCGGCTGGCAAGACCTTCCCGATCTTGATCCTCACCGCGCGCGGCAACTGGCAGGACAAGGTCGAAGGACTCGCCGCCGGCGCCGACGATTACGTGGTCAAGCCGTTCCAGTTCGAAGAACTCGACGCGCGCCTGAACGCCTTGCTGCGCCGCTCCAGCGGTTTCACCCAGTCGACCATCGTCGCCGGGCCGCTGCTGCTCGACCTCAATCGCAAACAGGCGAGCCTCGACGAGCAACCGCTGGCGCTGACCGCCTACGAGTACCGCATCCTCGAATACCTCATGCGCCATCACCAGCAAGTGGTGCCCAAGGATCGCTTGATGGAGCAGCTCTACCCGGACGACGACGAGCGCGATCCGAATGTCATCGAAGTGCTGGTCGGTCGTCTGCGGCGCAAACTCGAAGGCCCGGCCGGGTTCAAGCCGATCGACACCGTGCGCGGCCTCGGCTACCTGTTCAATGAGCGCTGCACTTGATTCGTTCCCTTCGCGTTCGCTTGATGCTCGCCGCCACCACGTTGGCGGTGTTGTTCATGCTTGCCTTGCTGCCGGCGATGCAAGGCGCGTTCAGCCTCGCCTTGCAGGATTCCATTGAGCAGCGGCTGGCTTCGGATGTCACCACGCTGATCTCGGCCGCGCGCATTGAAAACGGTCGGCTGGTGATGCCGACGCAACTGCCGGATGAGCGCTTCAATCTCACCGACTTCCGTTTGCTCGGCTACATCTACGACCGCGAAGGGCATCTGGTGTGGCGCTCGAAAGCCACCCAGGAAGAGCAGATCAACTACAAACCGCGTTATGACGGCCTCGGTAACGAGTTCGCGCGGATCCGTGAAACCAACGGCCAGGAATTCTTCGTCTACGACGTCGAAGTCAAACTGCTCGGCGGCAAAAGCGCGGCGTTCAGCATCGTCGCCCTGCAACCGGTGCGCGAGTACGAAACCACCCTCGAAGGCCTGCGTGAAAATCTCTATCTGGGCTTCGGCGCTGCGTTACTCGTGTTGCTGGCGCTGCTGTGGATCGGCCTGACCTGGGGTCTCAAAGCCTTGCGCCGGCTCAGTCAGGAACTCGACGAAATCGAAGGTGGAACCCGTGAGAGCCTCACCGAACAACATCCACGCGAACTGCTGCGCCTGACCGGCTCGCTCAACCGTTTGCTGCACAGCGAGCGTCAGCAGCGCAGTCGTTATCGCGACTCTCTCGATGACTTGGCGCACAGCCTGAAAACCCCGTTGGCGGTGTTGCAAGGTGTCAGCGAAGACATGGCCCAGCGTCCTGAAGAGCGCGATCAGGCCTGGGTGCTGCAAAGCCAGATCGAACGCATGAGCCAGCAGATCAGCTACCAACTGCAACGGGCGAGTTTGCGCAAAAGCGGACTGGTGCGGCACCAGGTGCGCCTGCAACCGGTGCTCAAAAGCCTCTGCGACACGCTGGACAAGGTTTATCGCGATAAACATGTGCGGGTGGCGTTTGATTTACCCGAGCATTGCTATGTGCCGATCGAGCAGGGTGCCTTGCTGGAGATGATGGGCAACTTGCTGGAAAACGCTTATCGCCTGTGTCTGGGCGAGGTGCGCATCAGCGTGCGCGAGACCCTCGCCGGGATCGAACTGTGCGTCGAAGATGACGGCCCGGGCGTGCCGCCGGATCAGCGTGCGCGGATTCTCGAGCGTGGCGAGCGGCTGGATGCCCAGCATCCGGGGCAGGGGATCGGGTTGGCGGTGGTCAAGGACATTATTGAAAGCTACAACGCCAAATTGGCCCTGGGGGATTCGCCGATGGGTGGGGCGGCGTTCAGGATCCATTTTCCGGCGGTGTGATCGGGAGTTGCCCTCACCCCAGCCCTCCCGAAACGTCGGACCGCCCAGAGGGAGAGGGGGCCGACCGAGGTGTCTGGCGTTATACATCGACCTGAAATAGCCAGTCGATTATGGATTCAAACGCGAAGTTTCAGGCAGGCGTACTTCTTGAGCATCCCCCAATCAGTCCCCTCTCCCTCCGGGCGGTCCGACGTTTCGGGAGGGTTAGGGTGAGGGGCTTTTGATTTTTGTGCCTCACTGCTCCTGCGCCCGATAAGCCCCCGGCGTCAGCCCGGTCCACTTCTTGAACGCCCGATGAAACGCCGACGGTTCGGAAAACCCCAACTGCTCGGCAATCTGCTGCAACGACAGATCCGCACGGCCCAAATGATAAATGGCGATATCCCGCCGCAACTGATCCTTCAACTCCTGAAAACTGCTGCCTTCCTCGCGCAAGTGCCGGCGTAGCGTCTGCGGGCTGATGTGCAGATGCGCCGCCACTGCCTCAAGATCCGGCCAGCGTGCCGTGTCGCGACTGAGCAAACGGCGCAGACGGCTACTCAGGCTGTCGCCGTCGTCCGGGCGTGAGAGCAGGTCGGCGGGGGAGCGTTCGAGAAAATGTTTGAGCGTGCGTTCGTCCTGCAACAGCGGCATAGACAGATAGCGGCTGTGGAATAAAAGGCTGCTTTGCTCGGTGCCGAAAGTCAGCGGGCAGGGGAACAACAAGTCATATTCAGCGCCGTGTTCGGGCCGGGAATAGCTGAAAGTCGCCTGTTCGAGGCGAATCCGCTGGCCAATCAGCCAACTGCCCAGACGATGCCAGATCACCAGCAAACTCTCGGTGAGAAAGTGATCCGGGTCCCACATTTGCGAATCATCGAGGTTCAAACGCACCCATTCGTCTTCGCGCGTCAGGCTCAGGCGCGGGGCTTCGGGGAATAGGCTATAAAACAATAAACCCCGTTGCAGCGCTTTCTCCAGATTGCGGCAGTGGATCGAGGCGTGGCACATCATGGCGAAACTGCCGGGTTTGCTCGGGGCGTTGCCGAAACCCAGGTATTCGTCATCCAGCGCCAGCCACAGGCCCTGAATCAACCGGGTGAATTGTTCCGGAGCGATGCGTGCGCGCGGCTCGTCGAGCAGTTCCGGGCTGATGCCCAGTTGCAGCAGCAGGCCCGAGTAATCGAACCCCTGGCGGCGCGCGCCACCGAGGGCGGCACGGGCGAAATGGCTGGCGATGGTGCGTTCGCGCATAAGCGGCAGATCCTTTCTCAGGCGCCGGATGGTAGCCGGCGGCTGGGCGCGCCTACAAGGCGGATTTCCGCCAAATTGTAGGACGAGAAGCGGCGAGTTGGCGGAAATCCGCCACACTTGAGTAACGGGACGGTGACATCCATGCACCTGTAATCCCTGATATCAAAAGGCTTGCAGGCAATTGCACCAAAGTGGCACGAGGTTTGCGATAACAGCGACAGAAGCGTGCATCTATCCCGCCCGGAGAGGCGCCGCTCGAACAACAAATCCCTCCAGTGCAGGAGGGTTCGCAATTCAGGTTTCGCGGCCAACAGATGGATGTTGCCACGCGGGACGCTTGAGGACACTTGCAATGACGACTCGTCAGCCACTGTACAAATCCCTGTATTTCCAGGTGATCATCGCAATCATCATCGGTATTGCGCTCGGTCACTACTACCCGCAGTTCGGTGTCGCGGTAAAGCCGCTGGGTGACGGGTTCATCAAGCTGATCAAAATGATCATCGCCCCGATCATCTTCTGCACCGTGGTCAGCGGTATCGCTGGCATGCAGAACATGAAATCGGTCGGCAAGACCGGCGGTTACGCACTCCTGTACTTCGAAATCGTTTCGACCATCGCTTTGCTGGTTGGTCTGGTCGTGGTCAACGTGGTGCAACCGGGCGCCGGCATGCACATTGACGTCGCCACCCTCGACGCTTCGAAAGTCGCCACCTACGTAGCCCAAGGTGCTGACCAAAGCGTTGTCGGTTTCCTGCTCAACGTGATCCCGACCACCATCGTCGGCGCGTTTGCCACCGGTGACATTCTGCAAGTGCTGATGTTCTCGGTGATCTTCGGTTTCGCCCTGCATCGCCTGGGTGCCTACGGCAAGCCGATCCTCGACTTCATCGATCGCTTCGCCCACGTGATGTTCAACATCATCAACATGATCATGAAGCTTGCGCCGATTGGTGCCTTCGGTGCGATGGCCTTCACCATCGGTGCCTACGGTGTCGGCTCGCTGGTGCAGCTGGGTCAACTGATGATCTGCTTCTACATCACCTGCCTGGCGTTCATCCTCATCGTCCTCGGCGGTATCGCCCGCATGCACGGTTTCAGCGTGCTGAAGATGATTCGTTACATCCGTGAAGAGCTGCTGATCGTCCTCGGCACTTCCTCGTCGGAATCGGTACTGCCACGCATGCTGATCAAGATGGAGCGTCTGGGCGCGAAGAAATCGGTAGTGGGTCTGGTGATCCCGACCGGTTACTCGTTCAACCTCGACGGCACCGCGATCTACCTGACCATGGCTGCCGTGTTCATTGCCCAGGCCACCGACACGCACATGGACATCACCCATCAGATCACCCTGCTGGTGGTGTTGCTGCTGTCCTCCAAAGGTGCGGCTGGCGTGACCGGTTCGGGCTTCATCGTGCTGGCTGCCACCCTGTCGGCGGTCGGTCACCTGCCGGTAGCCGGTCTGGCGCTGATCCTCGGTATTGACCGCTTCATGTCCGAAGCTCGCGCATTGACCAACCTGGTGGGTAACGCTGTTGCGACCATCGTGGTTGCCAAGTGGGTGAAAGAGCTGGACACCGACACGCTGCAAACCGAGTTGGCCTCGGGCGGTCGTGGTATCGCTGATACCCGTCCTGAAGATGATCTGGGTGTGGCTGAAGGCCCAACCCCAAGCAATGTGAAGTAAGCACTGCTTGCCTGGAAAAACCCGCTTCGGCGGGTTTTTTCTTGCCTGCGATTTGAGCGTAACGGTCACACCCGCTGACATTTCCGGTGATTGCCGTAGGCGGTATCGCTGCCTAGGCTGAGTGCATCGCCCAAGGAGTTCGCCCATGTCCGCACCGCTGGCCTCACTGAAGATCCTCGATTTCTCTACATTGCTGCCGGGGCCGTTCGCCTCGCTGTTGCTGGCGGATATGGGCGCTGAAGTGCTGCGCATCGAATCACCAACGCGCATGGACCTGCTGCGGGTATTGCCGCCGCATGATGGCGGAGTTTCGGCCAGTCATGCCTACCTCAATCGCAACAAGCGCAGCCTGGCCCTGGACCTCAAACAGCCCGAGGCGCTGGACGTGGTCAAGCAATTGCTGACCGATTACGACATCGTCCTCGAGCAGTTTCGCCCCGGTGTCATGGAGCGTTTGGGCCTGGGCTATGAAGCGCTGAAGGCGATCAACCCGAAGCTGATCTACGTGTCGATCACCGGTTACGGCCAGACCGGGCCGTACAAGGATCGCGCCGGGCATGACATCAACTATTTGGCGCTGGCGGGGCTGGCCAGTTACACCGGCCGCGCCGATAGCGGTCCGTTGCCATTGGGTATGCAAGTGGCGGATGTCGCCGGTGGTTCGTTGCACGGGGTGATCGGCTTGTTGGCGGCGGTGATTGCGCGGCAGCAAACCGGGCAGGGCACGCACCTGGATGTAAGCATGACCGACTGCGCGTTCAGCCTGAATGCAATGGCCGGTGCCGGCTATCTGGCTTGCGGCGAAGAGCCAGAGTGGGAAGAGCAGATGCTCAACGGCGGCAGCTTCTACGATTATTACCGTTCTCGCGATGGACGCTGGATGTCGGTGGGCAGTCTGGAGCCGGGGTTCATGCAGCAATTGTGTGCGGCGCTGGGGCGGCCGGAGTTGGCCGCGCAGGGCCTGTCGCCCAAGCCTGAACAACAGCGGGCGTTGAAATACGCGCTGACGGTCGAGTTTGAAAAACATGACTTTGCCGAGCTGTGCGAGATGTTTGCCGGGATCGATGCGTGCGTCGAGCCGGTGTTGAGTCTGGGTGAGGCGGTGCGCCACCCACAATTGCAGGCGCGGAAACTGGTGACGCAGGTGCCGCGTGGGGATGGCTCGACGCAGGCGCAGATGGCCTGTCCGTTGAAGTTTTCCGAGGCGTTGTCGGCGCCGCGGCATGTTGGCGCGGCGTTGGGGCAGCATACGGATCAGGTGTTGGGGGAATTGGGGTTTAGTGCTGAGCGGATTGCTGAATTGCGGCGTGCCAAAGTCATTATCTAGTGCCCGTTTGGGCCCCATCGCGAGCAGGCTCACTCCTACAGGGGAATGCATTCCAAATGTAGGAGTGAGCCTGCTCGCGATGGGGCCATTCAGGGCAACACAACACTGACTATTCGACGCGCATCTCGCCACTGAACACCAAGGTGTTGCGGCATCGGCGACACAAATACCGCCGCCCCTGCCGCACCAGACTATGGCGCTGCGCCGAGAACGGGAAATCACTGTCGGCGCAGGGGCATTTGTAGATATAGCGGGTCACGCTGCGGCGCTTGATTGCATAGGTGTGGCAGCGATCCGGCGGCAGTTCGTAAACGCCGCGCATGATCAGTTGCCATTCCTCGCCATGCGGCTGGATACGCTCGCCAAACAACTGATGGGCGATCAGGTGTGCGACTTCGTGGGCCACGGTCTGCTTGAGGAAATGTTCGGTGTTTTCCCGGTACAGCTGAGGATTGAAGCGCAGCAGGTTCTCGTGCAGATGCGCGACACCGGCTTTTTGCCCGCGCAGCTTGAGGCTGACAACAGGGCGAGGGAAGGAGCGTTTGAAAAAGGATTCAGCGAGTTGGTAACAGTCTTCGACGCGGGTATTGAGTTGCTCGGGCATGCTTGATGGATCTCCAGAGGCGTCGAGTATGCCGCAACCCTGTGCACTTGCGAATCGCCAAGCTGCCGAATGGTCATCGCGCAAACGACAAGGCCGCCTTGCGGCGGCCTCTGATTGGCTTATCGAGTCAGTTGGTATAGACGGGACCAACGCCCAGCCCCCAGACAATCACGGTAAACGCCATGATGGCGACCAGTACCACCAGACCCACCGCCAGCACCGAGCTCGAGAACAGAAAACCTTCGTCCGACGGAATATTCATGAACGTCGGCAGCCCCACATACAACAGGTAAACCGTGTAGCAGATGGCCGCCGTGCCGACGATCATCCCCAGCCACATATGCGGATACAGCGCCGCCAGCCCGCCGACAAACAACGGTGTTGCGGTGTAGGTGGCAAATGCCACGCAACGGGCCAGGCTCGGATTGGCGTCATAGGTGCGGGCCATCCAGTGCACAAAAGCACCCATGACCGCGACCCCACCGAGCATGGCCAGATACGACATGACCGTCATCCAGATCGCGCTTTCAACGGTGAGCATCACCGGTGCGCGATTGCCGATTACCCAGCCGACCTGAGTGGTGCCGATAAACGCCGAGACAGCGGGGATCGCCGCCAGAATCAGCGTGTGAGTGAGATACATGTGGCTGATGCTTTCCTCTTGGTCGCCACGGATTTCCTTCCATTCCTGATCGGGGTGGGTAAAAAGTCCCACTACGTGATGGATCATGCCAGTCACTCCTCTTGTTATTGCCATCGCCCCCCAACGGAGCGCCTACGGGCCAAGGTGGCCGAGCAAATTCAGGTCTTCAGATGTGTGCGACCTTATGTCGCAGTATAGAAAGGTCTTACCCGCACAGGTATTAGGGGCTTAGAGCAAATCGCGCTGTAAACAGGGCGGGTAATCGCCTCGGGGTCTGTTAACGCGCCGTCGGCTGGCCGCGACAACCTGTGCCCACAACCCCGGGGTTTTTGCGTAAAATGCCGGCCTTTCGTCACACCTCACGGATTTCGCGTCATGGGCACTCTTACGGTCAACCAGAACAAACTGCAAAAGCGCCTGCGCCGTCTGGCCGGCGAAGCGGTCGCCGATTTCAACATGATTGAAGATGGCGACAAGGTCATGGTCTGCCTGTCCGGCGGCAAAGACAGCTACACCATGCTCGACGTGCTGCTGCACCTGCAAAAGGTTGCCCCGATCAAGTTCGAGATCGTTGCCGTGAACATGGACCAGAAGCAGCCGGGCTTCCCCGAGCATGTGCTGCCGGCCTATCTGAAAGAGCTGGGCGTCGAGTACCACATCGTCGAGAAAGACACCTACTCGGTGGTCAAGGAACTGATCCCGGAAGGCAAGACCACTTGCTCGCTGTGCTCGCGCCTGCGTCGCGGCACGCTGTACACCTTTGCCGATGAGATCGGCGCGACGAAAATGGCTCTCGGTCACCACCGTGACGACATCGTCGAGACGTTCTTCCTCAACATGTTCTTCAACGGCAGCCTCAAGGCCATGCCGCCGAAGCTGCGCGCCGATGACGGCCGCAACGTGGTGATTCGTCCGCTGGCCTACTGCAACGAGAAAGACATTCAGGCGTACTCGGACTTCAAGGAATTCCCGATCATCCCGTGCAACCTCTGCGGTTCGCAGGAAAACCTGCAGCGTCAGGTAGTCAAGGAAATGCTTCAGGACTGGGAACGCAAGACCCCGGGCCGTACCGAAAGCATCTTCCGCAGCCTGCAGAACGTGATTCCGTCGCAACTGGCCGACCGCAACCTGTTCGACTTCACCAGCCTGAAGATCGACGAGACCGCGGCTTCGCGCTTCGTCAACGTCGTCAATCTGTAAACCCATTCCCTGTGGGAGCGAGCTTGCTCGCGAAGGCGTCGTGTCAGCCGGCATCAATGTTGAATGACATGCCGCTTTCGCGAGCAAGCTCGCTCCCACAGTGTTTTGTGTTCAAAGGTAGAATTTCATTTTCAATTCCCAGGAGAGGGCATGCGCGATTACAAGTGGCTGCACGAATACTGTCTGAACCGCTTCGGTTCGGCGGCTGAACTGGAAGCCCATCTGCCCGTTCCCAAGACCCCTGCGCAATTGCGCAAGATCAGCGACGACCGTTACCTCTCGACCATGGCCCTGCGCGTGTTCCGTGCCGGCCTCAAGCACAGTCTGGTCGACGCCAAGTGGCCGGCCTTCGAAGAAGTGTTCTTCAAGTTCGACCCGGAAAAAGTCGTGCTGATGAGCGCCGAACATCTTGAACGCCTGATGCAGGATGCGCGGATTATCCGTCACCTGGGCAAGCTCAAGAGCGTGCCGCGCAATGCGCAGTTCATCCTCGATGTCGAGAAAGACAAGGGCAGTTTTGGCGCGTTGATTGCCGACTGGCCGGTGACCGATATCGTCGGCCTGTGGACGTACCTGAAAAAGCACGGCCATCAATTGGGCGGGCTGTCGGCGCCACGCTTTTTGCGCATGGTCGGCAAGGATACGTTCGTGCCGAGCTACGACGTGGTTGCGGCGCTGAATGCACAGAAGATCGTCGACAAGGTGCCGACCAGTCTGCGCGATCTGGCGATCGTGCAGGATGTGTTCAACCAGTGGCACGAACAGAGTGGCGGGCGGGCCATGAGCCAGATTTCGATGATGCTCGCGTACACCGTCAACCATTAAGACCGCGTCGCCCCATTCGCGAACAGGCTCGCTCCCACAGGGGACTTGTGAACGCCACAGATCCCCTGTAGGAGTGACCCTGCTCGCGATAGCTATTCGTCAGGCGACGCTGATCTCGCCCTCGCCAGCCAGTTTACGATTCAACTGATACCGCCACCGCACATACAGCAGCGCCGAGCAGAACACCGCCAGGCTCGCGATCATCTCCAGCACCCCAAACCAATGTCGGCTCGGGTCATACGCCGCCAGTGCGCCTTTGATGAAATACAGATTCACCACAAAGCACATCCACGAATGCCCACGGGCGCTGCCCATGATCATCGCCGGGGCGAGGACGATCCACGGGATCAGCTCGACCAGCAGAATCACCCATGGCCGCGCGCCGTGCAGGTCGGCGAACAGCAGATAGTAGGCCGCGAGCAGACCGGCGAGGGCGAAAAAGCTCAGCAGGCTGAGCACCCGCATCGCCTTCACCCGTGGCTCAAGCCACTCGACACTCGGCAGAATCTTCGGCTTCTTCGCCATCTCAGCCCACCAGTTTCTGAGCGGTTTTGGCCAGCCGCAGACCCAACGCACGGCACAGCGCCACTTCGTGCTGATCAAGGCCTTTTTTGCCGTCCGCTCCGGCGTGATGACTGGCACCGTAAGGCGTGCCGCCACCCTGGGTTTCCAGCAGCGCCGACTCGCTGTACGGCAGGCCGGTAATGAGCATGCCGTGGTGCAGCAGCGGCAACATCATCGACAGCAGGGTGGTTTCCTGACCGCCGTGCAGGCTGGCGGTGGAGGTGAACACGCCAGCCGGTTTGCCGACGAGGGCGCCGGTCAGCCACAGGTTGCTGGTGCCGTCGAGGAAGTACTTCAGTGGCGCAGCCATGTTGCCGAAACGCGTCGGGCTACCGAGGGCGAGACCGGCGCAGTTCTTCAAATCATCCAGCGTTGCGTACAGCGCGCCTTCGTCCGGGATGGCCGGGGCCACGGCTTCGCACTCGGTGGAGATTGCCGGCACGGTGCGCAGGCGCGCTTCGAGACCGGCCTGCTCGACGCCGCGGGCAATCTGCCGGGCCATCTCGTTGGTCGAGCCGTTGCGGCTGTAATACAGCACCAGAATGTACGGCGCGCTCACGGCAGCAACTCCAGGATATTCTCGGGTGGGCGACCGATCACCGCTTTGTCGCCAACCTCGAGAATCGGTCGCTCCATCAGTTTTGGATGCTGGGCAATAGCGTCGATCAATTGCGCTTCGCTGAGGCTTTCGTCAGCCAGTTGAAGCATTTTGTATTCATCTTCCCCGGTGCGCAGCAACTGACGTGCGCTGATCCCGAGCTTGCCGAGCAGGGCCTTGATTTGCGCTGCATTCAGCGGGGTTTCGAGGTACCGCACGACGTTCGGGGTCAGGCCGCGGGCTTCAAGAAGTTCCAGCGCGCCGCGGGATTTCGAGCAGCGCGGATTGTGATAAAGCGTCAGATCGGTCATGGCGGGTCGCTTCTGGCGTAAAGTGGCGGCTATTCTAACTGTGCAGCGCGCAATCCAGAACCTTCGGAGGCAATGGGTCGCAGGCGCCTTCAAATTTTCACAAGGAACACGACATGACACGGCGATTGGCAGCGGCATTGACGATAATCGGGGCGTTGATGCTGGGGGGCTGCGGCAATGATTACGGGATCGACCAGAACGGTCAGAAGGTCGCGTCCGAACGTCTCGACAAGCAATGGGTGGTGCTCAACTACTGGGCCGAATGGTGCGGCCCGTGCCGCACCGAGATCCCGGAGCTCAACCATCTGGCTGACGAGCTGAAGAGCAAGAACGTCGGCGTGTTCGGGGTCAACTTTGACAATGTGCAAGGTGTGGAGCTGAAAGACGCCAGTGAAAAACTGGGCATCAAGTTCACCGTGCTGGCGCAGGATCCGGCGGAGTTGTTTGAGTTGCCGCGCAGTGAGGCGCTGCCGGTGACGTACATCATCGACAACAAAGGCAAGGTGCGTGAGCAGTTGATGGGCGAGCAGACGGCGGCGGGGGTGATGGCGAAGCTGGAGGCGTTGCAGGCAACCAAGTGAGTTGCCGCTAAAGAGCAACCCTCACCCCAGCCCTCTCCCAGAGGGAGAGGGAACCGACCGAGGTGTCTGGCCAGGTACATCGACCTGAGAGATCGAGTCGATTGTAGATTCGCCAAGGCAAGATCAGGTCGATTATGGGGTCGCCAAAGCAAAATCCGGTCGATTATGGATTCGGCATAGGCCTTTCAGGTCGGCGTAGCTCTCCAATATCCCCCAATCAGTCCCCTCTCCCCCTGGGAGAGGGCTAGGGTGAGGGCATCGGCCGACTCACCGACCTAAAAGACCCAGTCGATTATGGATTCGATGAAGACCTTTCAGGTCGGCGTAGCTCTCCAATATCCCCCATTCAGTCCCCTCTCCCCCTGGGAGAGGGTTAGGGTGAGGGCATCGGCGGACTAGTCAATCAACCCTCTTCCAACCACCAACGCAACGGCTTGCCTTCAGCCGGCCAGAAGCGCATCTGCTCGATCGGCGAGATGTCCCAGCGCTCGACGTGTTCCAGCGCCTGCAGGAAGCGTTGTTCCTGCTCCATCAACGCCGGTGCACAGAGTTTGCGGGTCTTGCCGATCTTGCCGAAGGTCAGCTTGTCGCCGTCCAGCGTATACGGCGCAAACCAATGGTTGCAGCCGCCGTTGCCGTAGGCGCGGCCATCATCGCCCAGGGTCACGGTCAGATGGCTGTAATCCATCAGCGGGCGCTCGCCGATCCACTCCAGAATGTAGCTGCGGTTCTGTTGCAGTTGCACAGGCTCTGCCGCGCAACCCACCAGACCCACACCGACCATAGCGGTCAGGGCAAGCCGTTTCATCACGCAGGCTCCTGGCATTTCGGGCACAGGTGCTTGTCGCCAACGGCTTTCCAGCCCAGCTCGGCGATGCGCGCGGTGGCCGCCGGTTTCTCGGCGGCCTTACCGAGTTTGGCGTCCACGGCAAATTCGAAGCTCAGCTCTTTGGCGCAGCTGTCGCAATTGACCTGCCAGGTGTGGATCGCCAGTTCGCCGAACACCGGGCCAGTGGTCATCGCGGTCCATTGGCCCGGCGGGTTGATCAGGTGGCGGACGGTTTCAACGGTCAGGTGCATGGACAAGTCCTTGCTGCCTTTGAGGGTGACCAACAGCGCGTCACCGATGCGAATCGAGCCACCATTGCCGGTGACCTGATAGCGGCCCGGAACGAGGGCGCGGCATTCGGTGAGGGTGTGTTGCGGGTTCATCAGGGTATAGCGGAAATCGTGTTCGACCATGGGTCCTCCAAATATGCGCGACATGCTAGCACGGGGTTGATTGCAGAATGATGCGCGCGTGCGACCTTCGATCCGGTTCAAATACCGCGACACTCATGGCAAACTGCCGGCCTCGAATCTGAAGGAACGGAACATGGCGCTGATCGAATGTTATGAATGCAAAAAGAGCATCAGCTCCGAAGCCTCGGCCTGCATTCATTGTGGAGCTCCGATAGCGGAGCAAACCGCTCACGCCCAGGCGCAGACAGCCGCGGCCCCGGTTCAGCCTTCGACGATTTCTTTTGGCAGTCTGCCGCGTAACAAGGCTGTGCCCGAAGTCACTGCACCAGCGCCTGAACCGCAACCTTTACCGAAAGTCATGCCGGCCGCCGCGCGGCGTCGACGCCAGCAGCCAACCGAGCAACCGGCCACTGAGCAGGCCAATGCCGATGGCAGTCGTCCGGTGGAAGGCTGGCTGAAAATCATGATCTTCCTGCTGCCGATGGTTTTCGTCTGGTTCCTGCTGCGCTACGGCCACTCGATGAAACAGCGCTTTTTTGGTTTCGGCTGGCTGGCGCTGCTGATTCTGGCGTCTTCGCTTTCACCGAAATAAGCGCAAAAAATCTCAGCCCTCGACCTGGTTCTGTGGCGTTCCCGCCGCCCAGGTCGCGATGTTGTGCAGGGTGGTTGCGGCAATGGCGCCCAGTGCTTCGCGGGTCAGAAAGGCCTGATGCGCGGTAATGATCACGTTGGGAAAGGTCAGCAATCGCGCCAGCACATCGTCCTGCAAAGGCAGGTCGGAGCGATCCTCGAAAAACAGTTGTGCCTCTTCCTCATAGACATCCAGCCCCAGATAGCCGAGTTGGCCGTCCTTCAAGGCATCGATCAGTGCCGGTGTGTCGACCAGCCCACCACGGCCGGTATTGATCAGCATGGCGCCCGCCTGCATGTGCGCCAGTGAGTCGCGGTTGATCAGGTGTTTGCTTTGCTCGTTGAGCGGGCAGTGCAGGCTGATGATCCGCGACTGCGCGAGCAGTTCCGGCAGGCTCAGATAGCGTGCGCCCAACGCCAGCACATCCGGATTCGGGAATGGATCGTAGGCCAGCAACTCACAGCCGAAGCCGTGCATGATTTTCGCGAATGTGGCGCCGATCTGTCCGGTGCCGACAATCCCCACGGTTTTGCCGACCAGGTCGAAACCGGTCAGGCCATGCAGGCTGAAATCGCCTTCACGGGTGCGGTTATAGGCACGGTGCAGGCGACGGTTGAGGGCCAGGATCAGCGCCACGGCGTGTTCGGCCACCGCATGCGGCGAGTAGGCCGGCACGCGCACCACGGCCAGTCCGAGACGTTTCGCTGCGGCCAGATCGACATGGTTGTAGCCCGCCGAGCGCAGGGCAATCAGGCGCGTGCCGCCCGCAGCCAGGCGCTCCAGCACGGGAGCGCTGAGATCATCATTGATGAACGCACAGACCACTTCATGTTTATCGGCCAGCGCTGCCGTATCGAGGCTGAGCCGGGCCGCTTGAAAATGCAGCTCGATACCTGTCGGGCAAGCGGCGGCGAGAAAGCTGTCGCGGTCATAGGTCTGGCTACTGAAAACGAGCGTGCGCATGAAATCCTCCTGGAACATCGACACGGATTGAATCACCCGAACCCACTTTAGCGCTGCCGGTGTTGGCCGGCATTGCCGTGGATCAGGCGCTGATCTTCGCTTGTGCCGCGAGCCGGTTGATCGCGCGCTCCAGTTCTTCCAGCGCTGCCACGGCCTTGGGGTCGTCCTGCTTGAGCAGGGTTTCGCTGCGCTGGCAGGCCGCGCGCAATTGCGGTACGCCGCAATAACGGGTGGCACCGTGCAGGCGATGGACGCGTTCGATCAATGCATTCTGGTCGCGGTTTTCGCACGCCGCGCGGATGGCCTCGCGGTCGGCTTCCAGTGAGGCGAGCAACATGGCCAGCATGTCTGCCGCCAGATCAGCCTTGCCGGCGGCCAGGCGCAAACCTTCCTCATGATCGAGCACCGGCAGTTCATTATTGCCCGCCGCGCTGTCGCTGATCCGCTCCGGCCCTTGATTGCGCAAGGCCAGGCCGGTCCATTTCAGCACCACCTGCGCCAGTTGCCGTTCGCTGATCGGTTTGGTCAGGTAATCGTCCATGCCGCTTTGCAGCAACGCGCGTTTTTCGTTGGCCATGGCGTGGGCGGTGAGGGCGACGATCGGCAGCGGCGTGCAGTGCCGCTCGCTTTCCCACTGGCGAATGGTTTCGGTGCTCTGACGGCCGTCCATGCCCGGCATCTGCACGTCCATCAACACCAGATCGAAGGACTCGCTTTGTACGGCTTTGACCGCCGCGTAGCCGCTTTCCACCGCGAGCACCTTGGCGCCCATGTCTTCGAGCAGGGTTTGCACCAGCAGCAGGTTGGCCGGGTTGTCGTCGACACAGAGCACTTTCGGCGCGCGGCTCGACAGCGGTTCCCCCGGCTCATTGCGCGGCTGGCGCGGGTTGACCAGATCGGCCAGCGCGCGACGCAGTTTGCGTGTGCAGGCCGGCTTGGCTTGCAACTGACTGTGCGGGTTCGGCACCGACAGATGGAACAGCGTCTGTTCGGTGGTCGGGCACAGCACCAGCACTTTGCAGCCCAGATGTTCGAGGTCCCAGATGTGCTGATTCAAACGCTCGGGCAGCATGTCGTTGCTGGTGATGCCAATGACCGCCAGATCAATCGCCTGATCGGTCTGGTGCGCACCGGTGACGCCATTGGTCAAGGTTTCCAGCGTATTGAACGGCGTGACATCGAGGCCGCAATCTTCCAGTTGATGTTGCAAGGCCTGACGCGCCAGTTCATGACTTTCCAGTACCGCCACGCGGCGCCCGAGTAGCGGCGCGGCCGGCAAGTCTTCGGCGTCGTCACGGGTTTTTGGCAGGCTCAGGCTGATCCAGAATTCCGAGCCTTCGCCCGGTGTGCTGTCGACGCCGATTTCGCCACCCATCTGCTCAATCAGACGCTTGGAAATCACCAGCCCGAGGCCGGTGCCGCCCGGTTGCCGCGACAGCGAGTTGTCGGCCTGACTGAAGGCCTGGAACAACGCGCGCACGTCCTGATTCGACAGGCCGATGCCGGTGTCCTGAATGCTGATGCGCAACTGCACGCTGTCCTCGTGCTCATCTTCAAGCATCGCGCGGGCAACGATGGTGCCCTCGCGGGTGAACTTGATCGCGTTGCTGACCAGGTTGGTGAGGATCTGCTTGAGGCGTAACGGGTCACCGACCAGCGACAGCGGCGTGTCGCGGTAGACCAGACTGACCAGCTCCAATTGCTTGGCGTGTGCGGCAGGGGCGAGGATGGTCAGGGTGTCCTGCAACAGATCGCGCAGGTTGAACGGAATATGGTCGAGTACCAGTTTGCCAGCCTCGATTTTCGAGAAGTCGAGGATCTCGTTGATGATCCCCAGCAAGCTGTCGGCAGACTTTTCGATAGTGCCCAGATAATCGAGCTGGCGCGGGGTCAGTTCGCTTTTCTGCAACAGATGCGTGAAGCCGAGAATGCCGTTGAGCGGCGTGCGGATTTCGTGGCTCATGTTGGCGAGGAATTCGGATTTGATCCGGCTCGCCTCCAGCGCTTCTTTGCGCGCCAGGTCCAGTTCGATGTTCTGGATCTCGATGGTTTCCAGATTCTGGCGCACGTCTTCGGTGGCCTGATCGACACTGTGTTGCAGTTCTTCGCGGGCGTTTTGCAAGGTACCGGCCATGCGATTGATCCCGGAGGCCAGTTCATCCAGTTCTTGGCTGCCCAGTGGCGGCAAACGCGTTTCCAGATGGCCATCCTTGAGTTGCGCGACGGCTTGTTTGATCTGGCTCAGCGGCCGGTTGATGGTGCGGCCCATGCGCAATGCCAGCAGTGCGGCCCCCGCCAGGCCCGCGGCAATCAGCAGCAGACTGGCAAACAGGCTGCGATAACCGCGCAGCAACATACCGTTGTGCGACAGCTCCAGTTCGACCCAGCCAAGCAGTCGCTCGGATTCTTCCGGGATCAGTTCGCCGGCGAGGTTGCGATGTTTGCCGAACACCGGCATCAGGTAACGCGTCGCGTCATTGCCGCTGCGCCGTTGCAAATGCGCGCTGTCGCCGCTCGGTGCCTGATTGAGCATGGTCGGGCCGGCATGCGCCAGCGGTGAGCGGTCCGGGGCGAGGAAGGTCACCGCGCGCACGTCCGGCTGTTCAAGGGATTGCGTGGCGATGCGCTCCAGCAATTCGCTGTTGCCATGGCCCATGGCGGGTGCCACCAGCGGGGCCAGTTGCTCGGCAATCATTTCGCCGCGCTGCATCAATTGGGTCTGCAAGTCGGCCTGCTGCGTCCAGGTGAAATAACCACCCAGCACCAGCGCCATCAGGCTGGTCGGCAACAAGGTCAGCAATAACACGCGACCTTTGATTCCCAGTTTCTTGAGCACGCCTATCTCCTGCATCCCGCTGATCTGTTGACTCATGCGTGCATCCGGCACGCGACATTGGCGCAGTGTAGCGATTTGCTCGCGGGCAATCTCCGGAAAAATGCGCTCGCGTCGGGGCAGGGCGTCGCTGCTCGTTGGTCAGCTCGGTCAACCTTGAGTTGCCCGATGCCCGGCAATCTTGAATAATCAGTCTCAACTGAGAATTACTTGCAGATACTCATGACTCCTGTTTCCGCTGGCCAGCCACGCATTCTCTCCATCGAAGACGATCCGGTACTCGGCGCCTATGTTCACGAACATCTGGGCCGCATCGGCTTTCAGGTGACGTGGTGCCAGAACGGCCAGGAGGGCCTGAGCATCGCCACGCGCCAGCCGTTCGACGTGGTGCTGATGGATATCCTGTTGCCGGGCCTGGACGGTTTGCAGGTGTTGACGCAATTGCGCCAGAGCCACACGACGCCAGTGCTGCTGATGTCGGCCCTCGGCGCCGAGGCGGATCGCATCAGCGGTTTCCGTCTCGGTGCTGACGATTATTTGCCCAAGCCGTTCAGCATGGCCGAGTTGCATGTGCGCATCGAAGCGATCCTGCGCCGGGTTGCGCTGGATCGGCGCCCGGCAGCGCTGGCGACGCCAGTGGCGGTCGGTACGCTGCGCTTCGATGACCAACAGTGCGATGTGTTTTTCCGCGAACAACCCGCCGGGCTGACCCGCAGCGAATTCCGTTTGCTCGAAACCCTCAATCGCAACGAAGAGGAAGTGCTGAGCAAAGCCTTCCTTTATCAGCACGTTTTGCAGCGCGGCTACGCGGCCCACGATCGCAGCCTCGACATGCACATCAGCCAGATCCGCCGCAAACTGAAAGCCATCGGTTACACCGAGCGGGAAGTGCGTACGGTCTGGGGCAAGGGTTACGTTCTGAGCGCCGCCGATGAAACGCTCTGAACTGCCGGGGCGGCATTCACTGTTCTGGAAACTGGCGTTTCTGCTGGTCGCATTTTGTCTGCTGATGATCTGGCTGAGCTGGTCGTGGGGACGTTATATGGAGGAGCGCAACCAGTTCCTCTCCGACGACGCGCGCGGCACTCTGACGCGTTACGCCGCGCAAGCGGAACAGGCCTGGCAGCACGGCGGCCGCAGCGGGGTCGATGACTGGTTGCAGAGCATGGAGTTGCGCGAAGCCAGTTGGGTCGGTGTGATCGGTGGCAACTTACAGTCGCTGAGCAATGATCCGCTGAATGATCAGGAAATTCAGCACCTGACCTTCTTGCGCGGTCTCGACTGGCCGATCCACAAGAAAGGCCGGCCGTGGTTGCGCATTCCTTTCCCCAAAGAGCCGTCTGCCGGCAGCCTGGTGATCGAATTGCCCGAACGATTTGTTCCGGGCAAGTACCGGGTGTTCTGGCGCGTCATCACCAACGGCGTGATTCCCGGGTTGTTCACTTTGCTGCTGTGTGTCGGTCTCTATCGTCTTCTGGTAGTGCCGCTGAACAACTTGCGCGAACAGGCCAACGCCTGGCGCGCAGACCAGTTGAATGTGCGGTTGTCGAGCGGCATCACCCAGCGCCCAGATGAACTCGGCGAGCTGGCGCGAGCGTTCGACTCCATGTCCGAGCGCCTGCAATCCACCGTCGCCCTGCAACAGCAATTGCTCCGCGATCTGTCCCATGAATTGCGCACGCCGCTGAGCCGTCTGCGCGTGGCCAGCGAGAGTGAGCAAGATTTGGTGCAGCTACGCGAGCGCATCGGTCGTGAAGTCGACGGTATGCAAAGACTGGTCGAAGACACCTTGCAACTGGCCTGGCTCGATACCGACCGCACGCCGCTGCCGGATGAAGCCATTCAAATTCAGGCCCTGTGGGAAATGCTCACGGACAACGCCTGTTATGAAAGCGGCTGGCCGAGTCTGCAGCTGCAGTGTTCGGTCGAAGCGTCGTGCTGGGTGCGTGGCAACCTGAATACCCTGGCGCAGGCTTTGGAGAACATTTTGCGCAACGCCATTCGGCATTCACCGCCGGGTGGGATCGTGCGACTGGATGGACGGCGCGATGGCGATTTCTGGCACCTGTGGCTGGAAGATCAGGGCGGCGGCGTAGCGGAAGGGGATCTGGAACGGATCTTTTCGCCGTTCACTCGGCTCGACGGCTCGCGGCCCGGTGATGGTGGGTTTGGCTTGGGGCTGAGCATCGCGCGCAATGCCGTGCAGCGTCAGGGCGGAAGGATTTGGGCGGAGAATAGCGGGGCGGGGTTGCGGTTGAATTTGCGCTTGGTCGCTGAGGGTGATTTCGCGCCGCCTGACGCATTCGCGAGCAGGCTCGCTCCCACATTGGATCTCGGTTCGCCGCAGATTGTGTGATCAACAGTTAATAGTGTCATCACTGCTGACACTACTCCCTGTGGGAGCGAGCCTGCTCGCGAAGAGGCCATACGCATCACCGCCAATTAAGATGACCCACCGCAAAAGTCGCACCACTGGTGCGACTTTCAATCCCTTATTCCCATAAACCATAAGCACCGCACTTTGCGTGATATGGCCTGCGCGGGTTTGCCGGTATGATAGGCGCCCCCGCACGTCTGGATTGCGAATACGCCATGACCTTGCAGTACCCAACCATCGCCGATTGCGTCGGCAACACGCCGCTGGTGCGTTTGCAGCGCCTGCCCGGTGCTACCAGCAACACCCTATTGCTCAAGCTCGAAGGGAATAACCCGGCAGGTTCGGTCAAGGACCGTCCGGCGTTGTCGATGATCACTCGCGCCGAGTTGCGCGGGCAGATCCACGCCGGCGATACGCTGATCGAAGCGACCTCGGGTAACACCGGGATCGCGCTGGCCATGGCCGCTGCGATCAAGGGTTACAAGATGATCCTGATCATGCCGGACAACTCCAGCGCCGAGCGTAAAGCGGCGATGACCGCGTACGGTGCCGAGCTGATTCTGGTCAGCCAGGAAGAAGGCATGGAAGGCGCCCGCGACCTCGCCCAGCGGATGGAAGCCGAAGGCCGTGGCAAGGTGCTCGATCAGTTCGCCAATGGCGACAATCCTGAGGCGCACTACACCACCACAGGTCCGGAAATCTGGCGTCAGACCCAGGGCACCATTACCCATTTCGTCAGTTCGATGGGCACCACCGGCACCATCATGGGCGTGTCGCGCTACTTGAAAGAGCAGAGCGACAGCGTGCAGATCGTCGGTCTGCAACCGATGGAAGGCTCGGCCATTCCCGGCATCCGCCGCTGGCCGCAGGAATACCTGCCGAAGATTTACCAGGCCGACCGCGTCGACCGTATCGTCGACATGGCGCAAAGCGAGGCCGAGGACGTCACCCGTCGTCTGGCCCGCGAAGAAGGCATCTTCTGCGGCGTGTCCTCGGGCGGTGCGGTGGCAGCGATGCTGCGCCTGTCCCAAGAAGTTGAAAACGCGGTGATCGTCGCGATCATCTGCGACCGTGGCGACCGTTACCTGTCGACCGGCATTTTCGACGCGCCTAACTGATGGCCAAGCACGAGAGAGGCCTGCGCTTCCAGCCCACGGGCGGGAGCAAGGCCGCGCAAATTCCGACCGGCAAAAAGCAGCGCTTGACCATTGAGCGCCTGGCCAATGATGGTCGCGGTATTGCGTTTTTCGAAGGTAAAACCTGGTTCGTCCTCGGCGCCCTCGCCGGCGAAGAGGTCGAAGCGCGGGTGCTCGGCGCCCACGGCAAAGTGGTCGAGGCGCGCACCGAGCGCGTGTTCAAGGCCAGCGAACTGCGTCGCCCGGCACCGTGTCAGCACGCCGGTCGTTGCGGCGGTTGCAGCGTCCAGCACTTGCCCCACAGCGAACAGCTTGCCCTGAAACAGCGCATGCTCGCCGAGCAATTGTCGCGTGTCGCCGGTGTCGAACCTGACGCGTGGGCAGCGCCGCTGACCGGTCCCGAATTTGGCTATCGCCGTCGTGCCCGCATCGCGGTGCGTTGGGACATGAAGGCGAAGAAACTCGAAGTCGGTTTCCGTGCCGCCGGCAGCCAGGACATCGTCGCGATCAACGAATGCCCGGTGCTGGTACAGCCCTTGCAACCGATCATGACCCGTTTGCCGGAGATGCTCCGTCGTTTGAGCAAACCGCAAGCATTGGGCCATGTCGAGTTGTTCAGTGGCTCGTCACTGGCGGTGCTGCTGCGGCACATGGCGCCGTTGTCGGAAGCGGATCTGACCATTCTCAAGGAATTCTGCCAGTTCCATGAAGCGCAATTATGGCTGCATGGCGAAGGCGAGCCGCAACCGGTCGATGCGACCCAGGCGCTGGGCTATCGCCTGGAACAGTGGGATCTGGATCTGGCGTACCGCCCGGGTGACTTCATCCAGGTCAACGCCGGTGTCAACGAAGCCATGGTTGCGCAAGCGCTGGACTGGCTGAAACCCGGTAGCGACGAGCGCGTGCTGGATCTGTTCTGCGGCCTGGGCAACTTTGCCTTGCCGCTGGCCAAAACCGTTCGGGAAGTGGTGGCGGTCGAAGGCGTGCAGACCATGGTCGATCGCGCCGAAGCCAATGCGGCTAGTAACAATTTGCATAACACAAAGTTTTTTCAAGCCGATTTATCCCAGCCTTTGACCGATGCCCAGTGGATCGGAAACGGCTTTTCTGCGGTACTCTTGGACCCACCGCGTGACGGTGCTTTCGAGGTGGTTCGCAAGCTGGCGACCCTGGGTGCCAAACGGTTGGTGTATGTGTCGTGCAACCCTGCAACTCTGGCGCGCGATACGGTCGAATTGATCAAGCAGGGCTACCGGTTAAAACGTGCCGGGATTCTCGATATGTTTCCTCAGACGGCACATGTCGAGGCCATGGCGTTATTTGAAGCGAGCCAGGATGGCTCGTCTGAATCCGCCTGATCTGTCCGTGCAGCGCTCGCTTTAGCCCCGCGAGCGCAAACGGGCAACAAGGGTCAGCGATTTGACGCATTGAATCTGCGTCGTAGGGAAGGTAAAGCAAGATGGTACAGGTGAGAGCACACCAGCCGATCAACACTGACGGCAGTATCAATCTCGAGGCTTGGCTCGATCACGCGGTCAGTGTCGATCTGGCACTGGATCGCGAAGCCTTGAAAGAAGCCTGCGAGTTCGCTCGCGAGGCCGAACAACAGTCCAATGCCAGGAAGAATCTGTGGGCCGAAGGCTCCGGCAGTTTCAGTACGGGCCTGGAAATCGCCGAGATTCTCGCCGACCTCAAGCTCGATCAGGATTCGCTGGTCGCAGCGGTTTTGTATCGCGGCGTGCGCGAAGGCCAGATCGAACTC
This sequence comes from Pseudomonas sp. 29, assembly GCF_002754355.1. NCBI lineage: Bacteria > Pseudomonadati > Pseudomonadota > Gammaproteobacteria > Pseudomonadales > Pseudomonadaceae > Pseudomonas > Pseudomonas sp. 29. The sequence continues at coordinate 1,171,821 of NZ_PEEY01000001.1, read as the reverse complement.
GCGGCTGTCGGCCAGCGCTTCGGTCCGGTGGTGGCCAAGCTGATCGACGGCGTGCAGCGCATGGCCGCCATCAGTGCCAGCCTCAGCCCGCGTCAGTCGATGGTCATGGGCACGCAAGGGCAGGTGGAAAACCTGCGCAAGATGCTGGTGGCGATGGTCGATGACGTTCGCGTTGCCCTGATCAAACTCGCCGAACGCACCTGCGCCATTCGTGCGGTGAAAACCGCCGACGACGAAAAGCGTAACCGCGTCGCCCGCGAAGTCTTCGACATTTATGCGCCGCTCGCGCACCGCCTCGGCATCGGTCATATCAAATGGGAACTGGAGGACTTGTCCTTCCGTTATCTCGAGCCGGATCAATACAAGCAGATTGCCAAGTTGCTCCACGAGCGACGGCTGGACCGTGAGCGTTTCATCGCCGATGTGATGACCCAGCTCAAGGATGAATTGCATGCCACCGGCGTCGATGCCGACATCAGCGGCCGGGCCAAACACATCTATTCGATCTGGCGCAAAATGCAGCGCAAGGGTCTGGAATTCAGCCAGATCTACGACGTGCGTGCGGTGCGCGTGCTGGTCCCGGAAATGCGCGACTGCTACACCGCGCTCGGCATCGTCCACACCTTGTGGCGGCACATCCCGAAAGAATTCGACGACTACATCGCCAACCCGAAAGAGAACGGCTACCGCTCGCTGCACACGGCGGTGATCGGCCCTGAGGGTAAAGTGCTCGAGGTGCAGATCCGTACGCACTCGATGCATGAAGAGGCTGAGCTCGGTGTCTGCGCGCACTGGCGCTACAAGGGCACCGACGTCAAATCAGGCTCCAACCACTACGAAGAGAAAATCTCCTGGCTGCGACAGGTCCTCGAGTGGCACGAAGAGCTGGGCGATATCGGTGGTCTGGCCGAACAACTGCGCGTCGATATCGAGCCGGATCGGGTCTACATCTTCACTCCCGATGGCCACGCCATCGACTTGCCGAAAGGCGCGACGCCGCTGGACTTCGCTTATCGCGTGCACACCGAGATCGGCCACAACTGCCGTGGCGCGAAGATCAATGGGCGCATCGTGCCGCTCAACTACAGCCTGCAGACCGGTGAGCAGGTCGAGATCATCACCAGCAAGCACGGTACGCCGAGCCGCGACTGGCTGAACTCGAACCTCGGTTACGTCACCACCTCGCGGGCGCGGGCGAAGATCGTTCACTGGTTCAAATTGCAGGCGCGCGACCAGAACGTTGCCGCCGGTAAAACCCTGATCGAGCGCGAACTGACGCGCCTCGGTCTGCCTGCGGTGGACTTCGACAAGCTGGCCGACAAGGCCAACATGAAAACCGCCGAAGACATGTTTGCCGCCCTCGGTGCCGGCGACCTGCGTCTGGCGCAACTGGTCAACCTCGCGCAGCAACTGGTCGAACCGGAACGCGGCAACGAGCAGCTGGAACTGATTCCACGCAAAGCCACCGGTTACAAACCGGGCAAGCGCGGCGACATTCAGATTCAGGGCGTCGGCAACCTGATGACGCAGATGGCCGGTTGCTGCCAGCCGCTGCCGGGCGATGCGATCGTCGGCTATATCACTCAGGGCCGTGGCGTGAGCATTCACCGTCAGGACTGCGCCTCGGTGCTGCAACTGGGTGGGCGCGAACCGGAGCGGATCATCCAGGTCAGTTGGGGCCCGGTGCCGGTGCTCACCTATCCGGTCGATATCGTCATCCGCGCCTACGACCGTTCCGGTCTGCTGCGTGACGTCTCGCAGGTATTGCTCAACGAGCGCATCAACGTGCTGGCGGTCAACACCCGCTCGAACAAGGAAGACAACACCGCGCTGATGTCCCTGACGATCGAGATCCCGGGGCTGGATGCGCTGGGGCGGTTGCTCGGGCGGATTTCGCAGTTGCCGAACATCATCGAAACGCGGCGTAACCGTACGCCTTGAACATCGACGATTTCGAATGTGAACGCCGATCCAATGTGGGAGCGAGCTTGCTCGCGAAGACGGTATCGCATCCAGCATTGATGTGATTGAAAGTCCGCCTTCGCGAGCAAGCTCGCTCCCACAGGGATCTATGTAGTGAGTGAAATGATGTACAGCCTTGAAGACCTGCTCCACCTGATGAACCGTCTGCGCGATCCGCAATACGGTTGCCCGTGGGACATCAAGCAAACCTACGCGACCATCGTTCCGCACACCCTCGAAGAAGCCTACGAAGTGGCCGACGCCATCGAACGCGGCGACTTTGATCATTTGCAGGGCGAGCTCGGCGATCTGCTGTTTCAGGTCGTGTATTACAGCCAGTTGGCCAAGGAAGAAGGGCGCTTCGAATTTGCCGGGGTGATCGACAGCATCACCCGCAAGCTGATCCGTCGTCACCCGCACGTGTTTCCCACCGGCGATCTCTACGCGCCGCTGGATGTGCCGCGCTTGAGCGAAGAACAGGTCAAGCAGCGCTGGGAAGAGATCAAGGCTGAAGAGCGCGCGGAGAAATCTGCCGCGCCCGAGCAACTGTCACTGCTCGATGACGTGCCGGCAACGTTGCCGGCATTATCGCGTTCGGCCAAGTTGCAGAAGCGCGCAGGCCAGGTCGGTTTCGACTGGCCGGACGCCTTGCCGGTGCTCGACAAGGTGCGCGAAGAACTTGATGAAGTCCTCGAAGCCATGTCCGAAAACGATCCTGTAGCCGTGGCTGACGAGATCGGCGATCTGCTGTTTTCCGTGGTCAATCTGGCCCGGCATCTGAAGGTTGACCCGGAAACGGCATTGCGTGGCGCCAACGGCAAGTTCGAAAGACGTTTCCGATTTATCGAACAGGCATTGCGCGACACCCACCGTCCCATAGAAGATTGCACCCTCGAAGAGTTGGACGCCCTGTGGGGTGAAGCCAAACGTCAGGAAAAGAATTTGCCCGGCTGCGGCTGAGCCACTGCCCAAGTGAGTAAGCACCATGAGTATTTCCCTTCGCGACCAGTTGCTCAAAGCAGGCCTGGTCAACCAAAAGCAGGCCAAGCAAGTCAGCAAGGACAAGCAAAAGCAGCAACGTCTGGCGCACAAAGGTCAGATCGAGCTGGATGACTCGCAGCAGCGTGCCGCCCAGGAAGCCATGGCCGAGAAGGTCAAGCGTGACCAGGAGCTGAACCGTCAGCAGAAAGAGAAAGCCGAAGCCAAGGCGCGTGCCGCTCAGGTCAAACAACTGATCGAAGTCTCGCGTCTGCCGAAGCTGACCACCGAGGACTACTACAACTTCGTCGATGACAAGAAGGTCAAGCGTATCTCGGTCAACACACTGATGCGCAACAAGCTCAGCAGCGGTTCGCTGGCGATCGTGCACCATGCCGGCGGCTACGAAGTGATCCCGCGTGAAGCGGCCCTGAAGATCCAGGAGCGCGATCCACAGCGCATCGTCCAGCTCAACGTGCAGACCGAAGAGGTCAGCACCGAGGACGATCCGTACGCGGCGTATCAGATCCCTGATGACCTGATGTGGTAAATCGATAAAGCTGTAATAACGACAAACCCCGCTCATGGCGGGGTTTGTCGTTTTCAATGCTGTGGTTGAATCAGGAGGAGCGGGTTTCGCGTTGTTGCTCTTGCACTTCGAGTTCGGCCTTGTAGTTGTGGGCATCGATCTCGTTGTGGAACATGCCGACCAGCAAGTCTTGTTGATGCACGTCCCAGATGCGGATACCGGCGGCTACGCCTTCGTGGGACATGTGTGAATCGTCGCGTTCAGTTACTTTTACAGTCATCTGCTAGCTCCAAATCTCAAGTTATCTGCAGCAAGGCGTGTGCAGGACTCTTTTATATGATTTGTTAGCTTGCTAAGTAAACGCTTGATTTGCGCAAGGTGTTATTGCGTTTTTTGCAACAGTGCTGCAGCCCGCGTAATCCGCGACATTCGGTCGCAGGGGGCAAAGTTTCATGACAGAAGTTTCATTTTCAGAAGCGCCGAAACCCATTGTGGGAGCGAGCCTGCTCGCAAATTCAGTGGGTCAGACGACGATAGGATGACTGGAATATCGCATTCGCGAGCAGGCTCGCTCCCACAGGGTTTTGCGGTGTACCTGCTATTTTCTTCGGGCAAAAAAACGCCCCGAACCAGTCGGGGCGTTTTCATGTGTGGCTCAAGCGGGGGGAATTACTTGCCTTCCCAGCGCTTCAGTACCAGCGTGGCGTTGGTGCCGCCGAAGCCGAAGCTGTTGCTCATCACAGTGTTGATGGTGGCGTTTTCGCGGGTCTTGGTCAGCACCGGCAGGTCGGCCACTTCAGGGTCCAGCTCGTCGATGTTGGCGGAACCGGCAATGAAGTTGCCTTCCATCATCAGCATGCAGTAGATCGCTTCGTGAACGCCGGCGGCGCCCAGGGAGTGACCGGACAGGCTCTTGGTCGAGCTGATCGCTGGTGCCTTGTCGCCGAACACTTCACGCACACCTTTCATTTCCGCGACGTCGCCGACCGGAGTCGAGGTGCCGTGGGTGTTCAGGTAGTCGATCGGCGTATCAACGGTGGACATCGCCATCTGCATGCAGCGGATCGCGCCTTCGCCACTTGGGGCAACCATGTCGTAGCCGTCGGACGTTGCGCCGTAGCCAACGATTTCGGCGTAGATCTTCGCGCCACGGGCCAGAGCGTGTTCCAGTTCTTCAACCACGACCATACCGCCACCGCCGGCAATGACGAAACCGTCACGGTCAGCGTCGTAGGCACGGGAAGCTTGTTCCGGGGTGTCGTTACGCTTGCTGGACAGAGCGCCCATCGCGTCGAACAGGAACGACTGGCTCCAGTGCTCTTCTTCACCGCCACCGGCGAAAACGATGTCCTGTTTGCCCATCTGGATCTGTTCCATGGCGGTACCGATGCAGTGAGCACTGGTGGCGCAGGCAGATGCGATGGAGTAGTTCAGGCCTTTGATCTTGAATGGCGTGGCCAGACAAGCGGAAACGGTGCTGCTCATGGTCCGCGTTACACGGTACGGGCCAACGCGCTTGACGCCTTTCTCGCGCAGGATGTCCAGCGCTTCCATCTGGTTCAGCGTGGAAGCACCACCGGAACCAGCGATCAGGCCGGTACGCGGGTTGGACACTTGCTCTTCGGTCAGGCCGGAGTCAGTGATGGCGTCTTTCATGGCCAGGTAGGCGTACGCGGCTGCGTGGCCGACGAAGCGATAGATCTTGCGATCGATCAGTTCTTCAAGGTTGAGGTCGATGGAGCCGGAAACCTGGCTACGCAGACCCATTTCAGCATATTCCGGGTTGAACCGGATGCCAGGGCGGCTTGCACGCAGGTTAGCGGAGACGGTCTCTTTGTCATTGCCCAGGCACGAAACGATGCCCAGACCAGTGATAACGACGCGGCGCATGCGAATAACCCTTAGAAGTTGTCAGTGGAGGTGAACACGCCGACGCGAAGGCCTTCGGCGGTGTAGATTTCGCGACCGTCGACAGTCACCGAACCATCGGCGATGGCCAGGTTCAGCTTGCCCTTGAGGACGCGTTTGATATGAATGTTGTAGGTGACTTTCTTGGCGGTCGGCAGCACCTGACCGAAGAACTTCACTTCGCCTGAACCCAGCGCACGGCCACGGCCCGGCAGGCCTTGCCAGCCCAGGAAGAAACCGACCAGTTGCCACATGGCATCCAGACCCAGGCAGCCCGGCATCACCGGATCGCCTTCGAAGTGGCACGCGAAGAACCACAGGTCAGGGTTGATATCCAGCTCGGCGACCAATTCACCTTTGCCGTACTTGCCGCCTTCTTCGCTGATCAGGGTGATGCGATCGACCATCAGCATGTTCGGGGCGGGCAGTTGCGCGTTACCTGGGCCGAACAGCTCACCGCGACTGCAGCGCAGCAGATCTTCCCGAGTAAAGGCGTTTTGTTTGGTCATGCGAGCTCCTCAATAATCCCATGCGGCAGGTGGGGCAAATCTTCCCGACCGTTCGAAGCGTTCATGCCTCGAACCGGCAGCCTACTCATAGACTATTGCGTTGTGGTGAAAGTCACAGCACCAAGGACATGAATGTACACTTGTGCACTGAAATTTTTATTCAAGCCTCTTTTGAGGCTCGTTCGGGTGCCTAAGACTGCCGCACTTTCGCTTTTCACGCCAGTCGCAGATGGTCGAAAGGCCCACACTACGACACCCAGCGCTGCAGAATCTGCTGCAGATCATTACGTTTGAACGGCTTCGCCAGATAATCGTTCATCCCCGCCGACAGGCAGGTTTCCCGGTCGCCCTGCAAGGCGTTGGCGGTCAGCGCGATGATCGGCACTTCGCTGCGTCCGGGTAGGCAACGGATCTGTCGGGTGGCCTCATAGCCATCGATGATCGGCAAACGGCAATCCATCAGAATCACTTCAAAGTCGCTGCCCTCGGCGCTGCGCACGGCTTGTGCGCCATCGGTAGCAACACTGACAGTAAAGCCCAGACTGCGCAGCATCGCTTCAATAACGGTCTGGTTCACTGGATTGTCTTCGACCAGCAAGACATTGCGCCCTTCACCATGCTCTTTGCCGTTCAGTGCACGCGGCGCAGCCAGGGGCGGCAGCGCCTGCTTATAGAGTGCCAGGGGAATTTCCAGAGTGAATACCGAACCGCGACCTTCCTCGCTCTGCGCGCGCAAGGTGCCGCCCATGCGTTCGGCCAATGTACGTGCGATCGGCAGACCGAGACCGGTGCCGCCATAGCGCCGTGAAATCGAACTGTCGGCCTGCTGGAAGGCGTTGAACATCAGCTCCAGACTTTCAGAAGAAATACCGATGCCGCTGTCACGCACCGAACAGGTGAACCACAGCAATTCGTGATCCAGCGACTGCCACTGCGCCTCGATGCTGACCCGGCCCTGTTCGGTGAACTTCAGTGCATTGCCGACGAGGTTGACCAGAATCTGCCGGATCCGCGTCGGATCGCCCTGCACCTGCAAACCGCGCATGTCGTCCGGGATGCGCAAGTTCAGCGCCAGACCCCGCTGCACCGCGCTGTGCTGGAACGACTGGGCGCAGGCGCCGATCAGTTCGGCGAGGTTGAACGGGATGTGCTCCAGTTCCAGCTCGGAACGTTCGATGCGCGAGAAGTCGAGAATATCGTTGATGACTTTCAGCAGGTGTTCGGTGGACTCCGAGGCAAGGGCGGCGTATTCGACCTGCTCCTCGGTCATCTCGGTGGTTTCCAGCAGTTGCAGCATGCCCAGCACGCCGTTCATGGGCGTGCGCAGTTCGTGGCTCATCATCGCCAGAAAGTCCGACTTGGCGTTGTTGGCCTTTTCCGCCTCTTCGCGGGTCTGAATCAGTTGCGCCATGGCTTGATGCTGCTCACGGCTGGCCTGTTCCAGCGCTTGGGCGAGGTTGTTGATGTGCTGCGACAGCGCGCCCAGTTCGGTGTCATCGACAATCGGCAGCGGGGTTTTGTAATCGCCGTCCTGAATCGCCTTGACCGCATCGCCGATGTCGCGGATCGGCTGCGACAGGCTGCCGGCCAGGCGTCGTGCCAATACGAAGGTGAAGAGCAGGGCGAACAGCGCGAGAATCCCGGCCTTGAACAGAATCTCCTGCTGGCGCTGGCTGAAGGCATCGTTGGATAAGCCAACGATCACTCGGCCCAGATAGTCCTCGCTGGCCCCGCCGTTGCTGACCTTGCCGTCCTGGAAGAAATCATTGTGCAGGGCGATGCGTTGCAGGCGCACCGGTGCCTGAAACACTTCAACCTGATGCGGGCGACTGTGCGCGGCGGCGGGCTGTTCGACGTACACCAGAATCCGGTTGGCGCTGTCCTGTATTTCGAGAAAGCGCACGTTGGGCGTGGCCAGTGTCGCTTTGAGCAGGCTTTCCAGCACTTCGTTATTGCCGGAAATCACCCCGTATTCAGTGGCGGGTGCCAGTTGGTTGGCGATCAGTTGGCCGGTGTGGTTCAGCTCCTGGCGCAGATCCTGAATGCGCACAAAGGTAAAGAAGCTGATCAGCAACAAGGTCAACAACAGCGCCGGGCCCAGACTGATCAACTGGGTGCGGGTGTTGATGTCCCAACGGCGACGAAAACTCATGGACGGCGTTCTCCTTCAGCCAGCGCTTGGGCGACAGACGCTTCATTTAGCGGCTCGATCCCTAGGGAACGAGCGACCTGCGCATTACTTGAGACTTTAAAGCGTGCGGGGTAGAGCGTTCGCGGCCAACTGGCCGGCGATTGGTCGAGCAAATGATCGAGCACGGCCAGCCAGTCGTTCTGATCGCTGTAGGTACTCGCCAGGCTGCCGGCGCGGACGAACGCCACGTTGGGACCGACCAGCGCGACTTGCCGTGAATAGCTGCTGAGCAGCAGGTTTTTCGCGGTTTTCGGGTTGTAAAGATCGGGGTCGTCGAGGCCGAGTAACACATCGCTGTTCTTCAGCACGGTTTGCAGCGGGCGGCTGTCGTGGATGTTGTCCCAGCGCTGGCTGACGATTTGCAGGTTCAGTGGTTCGGCGGCGAGATTGAGTTCCTTGAGGAGGAATTCGCTGTGTTGATCGAAGAGCACGCCGATCCGCTGGGCCTGGGGCAGAATGCGTCGGATCAACTGCAACTGGCGGCTCAGCGGTGGATCACTCCACAGCAAACTCAGGTGCGCCGGTTGCGCGCTGCCGAGGCGCTGGCGCGCTTGCAGACGACTGATGCGCAGCACCAGCGTTGCCGGGCCTTGGGGGTCTTGCAGGCGCCAGTCGAGGCTCGGCAGGTCGAGCAGAATCAGGCGCAGACTGGCAGGCAGTTTTCCCGGTGCCGGCAGACTGGCCAGCGGCTGGAAACGCACGTTGTCAGTCGGACGCAGTTCGCTGAGTGCCTGGACGAATGCTTGCACGCCGGGACTTTCCTCGGCACCGGTCAACAGAATATCGGCGGCTTGCACCGCCATGCCATGAAGCCATGCGGTCAGAAACAGGCAAACCCCGGCCAGCCAGTGGCCAAGGGTTGGCAGCTTCCGTGACGGCCGGTAGCGCATCCTAGAACTCCAGCTCAGCGCTGAAATACATCACCCGACGCTCGTCGTAATTATTGTCGACGAAGGTGGTCGGCTCATGGTCGAGGCGCTGTTGCAGCACGCCGGCCAGTTGCAGCTGGGCTTTGCCCAGCGGGATGCGTTTGGCGATGCGCGTGTCGACCCGCTCGAAACGGTAGCCATTGAGCGCGTTGTCGCCGTAATAGAAGAGGGCGCTGTTCCAGCCATGGCCCCAATCGCGCAGCCAACCGGCCGAACCGCTATTGCGTGAGGTGAATTGTTGATCCAGCGGATTGCTCGCTTCGGCATCGACGAAGGCGTAGGTGAACCGCAAGCGGTCGGCCAGGCTCACGCGCCAGTCGAGCTGGGTTTCGGTGCCACGAAACCGCGAGCTGTTGGCGTTGCTGGCGATGTATTGGTTGTTACGCAGCGGCTCACTGATCATTCCGGTGATCTCGTCGTAGAACAGCTTCACATCCAGGGCCAGGCCCAGCTCGGCGAAGTAGCCGTTGTAGCCCAGCTCCCGCGAGCGCATGTGCTCCTGATCGAGATCGCCCGGGCCGCGCGTCTTGACGAAGTACCGCGCCGACGACTGGCCGTAAGCCGAAGGCCGCAGGTTGCTGACCTGATAGCTCCAGTTGACGTTGTTCTCGAACATGTCCGGCGAGCGGATCGCTTCCGAGTAAACCGCGCGCAGGCCGTGGCGCGGGTTGATCAGGTAATTGACGGCGAAGCGCGGCGTCAGCGAACTGCCGATCAGTTGCGTGTCTTCAAACATCGCACCGCCCTGCAACAACCAGTGTTCAGTGGCACGCCATTCCAGTTGGCCGAACGCGCGCCACGTGGTGTCGTCCAGTGTGCCGTTGAAGTAGGTTTCGGAGTCGGCGCGGTCGTAACGATAGTTCATACCGCTGACCAGACGCAGGCTGTCGGACAGGCTGAGGGTGTCCTGCACTTCGAGGTCGTAACGCGATTCCCGTGCGCTCTGGTCGATGTCGCCGCACAGGGTGCGGCTGGCGCCGTTACGCCATTGCTCGAGCACCTGATTGGCCAGAGCCATTTCCTGCGGGGTGCCGGGCGCAGCGCCGGGGCCGGTGAAACGGGTGATGTTGCGCGCCAGGCGTTCGGTGTAATTCGGGTTGAGTTGCCACAGTTGCGTCAGTTCGGGGCTGAACGACACCTCGGCATCGCAGGCGCGCCAGGTTTGCTGACGATCCCAGTGTTGCGCCGAGCCTTGTATATAAAGGCTGTGTTCGGGGTTGATGTCGAGGTTCCAGCGCACCGAGCCGGCGTAATCCTTGGCGACCACGTCGGAGTTGTTCCCGGCGGCAGTAATCCCGGAAAACACCGGACGATAGGTGTACGGCCGCTGGTTGCTGCCGTCCTTGGCGTTGACCTGCCAGTCGAGGCTCTGGTTATCGCTGAGGGTGTGGCTGACCGCGAGACTGAAACGGTTCAAGCGCCGGCTGTCACGGTAATCGGCGCCGCTGCGATCGCTGTCGAAGCCGTCGTCTTCTTGCCCGGACAACGACAGACGCAAGTCGCCGCCATTCCAGCCGGTGCCCTGGCTGGCGTAGAAATCGTTGATGCCGCGCTGACCACGGGTGTACTTCAGCCGCGTACCGTGGCTGTCCATCGGGTTTCGCGTGATGATGTTGACCACCGCCATCAGCGCGTTGGCGCTGTAGCTGACAGTGTTGGGGCCGCGAAAAACTTCGATGCGCTCGATGTCTTCCATGGCCACCGGAATATCGCTCCAGTCCACCGTGGACAAACCGGCGCGGTACACCGAGCGACCGTCGATCAGCACCTGCATGCGCCGCGCTTCGCTGGCGTTGGTGCCGTGGTAATTGACCGCCGCTTGATTGCCGCTGATGTTGCCGACCATCATCCCCGGCACCAGTCGCAGCAGTTCGCTGATATCGCGGGCACCGCTGGCGTGGATCAGTTCGTTGTCAATTACGGTCATGCTTCCCGGCACTTCCGCCGGTGTCTGCTTCAGGCGCGTGGCGGTCAGCACCTGGGGCAGTGCTTCGTTGTCCATGAACAGGTCGTCCGCCATTAATACCGGGCTGAACAGCAGCGCCAGTAAGACGGACGAACGCGGGGACGCAGAGCCAAAAGACACGACACAACCTTGATAGCGAAGAATTGGCGCGCATGTTAACCGAGGGCAGCGACATTTCCAGTCACGTTGCAGGCATTTTCCTAGGTTTTATTGGTCTTCTTCCTACAAGTGTCGGTAATTGTTGCTGGGGCTGGCCGCGCGTTGGCCGCCCCGTATAATGCCGGCATCGCCACTGGTATGGATTAACGGATTGCATATGACTGAACAGCGCCCGATTGCGGTCCTGGGAGGCGGAAGTTTTGGTACCGCCGTGGCCAATCTTTTGGCCGAGAACGGCCATCAAGTCCGGCAGTGGATGCGTGACCCCGAGCAGGCCGAGGCCATCCGGGTCAATCGCGAAAACCCGCGTTACCTCAAAGGCATCAAGATTCTGCCGGGGGTGACTGCCGTCACCGACCTGCAGGAAACCCTCGACGCCTGCGATCTGTGCTTTGTCGCGCTGCCGTCCAGCGCGTTGCGCACGGTGCTTGCCGCTCACGCCGAGCGGTTGAGCGGCAAGATGCTGGTCAGCCTGACCAAAGGCATCGAAGCCCAGACCTTCAAACTGATGAGCCAGATTCTCGAAGAAATCGCCCCGCAGGCGCGCATCGGCGTGTTGTCCGGGCCGAACCTGGCGCGCGAGATTGCCGAACACGCACTGACCGCCACCGTGGTCGCCAGCGAAGACGAAGAACTGTGTAAAGCCGTGCAAGCCGCGCTGCACGGTCGTACCTTCCGCGTTTACGCCAGTGCTGACCGTTTCGGTGTCGAGTTGGGCGGAGCGTTGAAAAACGTTTACGCGATCATCGCCGGCATGGCGGTGGCGCTGGAGATGGGCGAGAACACCAAGAGCATGCTGATCACCCGGGCACTGGCGGAAATGACCCGTTTTGCCGTGAATCAGGGCGCTAATCCCATGACCTTCCTCGGTCTGGCCGGTGTCGGCGATCTGATCGTGACCTGTTCGTCGCCGAAGAGTCGCAACTATCAAGTCGGTTTTGCGCTGGGTCAGGGCTTGAGTCTCGACGAAGCGGTGTCGCGACTTGGTGAAGTCGCTGAAGGGGTCAACACCTTGAAGGTGCTCAAGGCCAAGTCTCAGGAAGTCGGCGTGTACATGCCACTGGTCGCCGGGCTGCATGCGATCCTCTTTGAAGGACGCACGCTGGAGCAGGTGATCGGTCTACTGATGCGGGCCGAGCCGAAAACCGACGTCGATTTTATTTCCACCAGTGGTTTCAACTGATTCAGCACGGAGCAAGTCATGAACGATCCGAAAACCGAAGCCAAGTACGAATCCATCCTTCTGCGTGTGTTGTGGATGATCGTCTACGTGCTGGTCTGGCAAGTGGCACAGTTCATCCTCGGCGCGGTGGTGCTGGTGCAACTGATCTATCGTTTGATCTATGGCGCCCCGAGCGCCAGCCTGATGAATTTCGGCGACAGCCTGAGCCAGTTTCTGGCGCAGATCGGCCGTTTCGGCAGTTTCCACAGCGACCAGAAACCGTGGCCGTTCGCCGACTGGCCAACCCCGCGTACTCCGGAAGGTGAAGCGCCGCACGCCGTCGCACCGGCACCGCATCCGGTCCGAGATGAGGAACCCAAGCTATGAAACTCTGGGTATTACGTCACGGTGAAGCCGTGCCTTACGGCTCGTGCCCCGACTCCGAACGGGAACTGACCGATCACGGCCGTAAAGAAGTCTTGAACAGCGCGGCCCATTTGATCGGCCAACCGCTGACGGCGATCTACGCCAGTCCTTATCTGCGCGCGCAACAGACTGCGCAGATTGTTCGTGAGGCGCTGGGTTTCGAGCCGGAGATTCGCACGGTCGATTGGCTGACGCCGGAGACCGACCCGGACAAGGTCACCGATCAACTGGTGTCGGTGAGCAACGTCCTGCTGGTCAGTCACAACCCGCTGGTGGGCAATCTGCTGAGTTATCTGCAACATGGCGCCGGGTATCCGCCGGAGAAGGTCAGTACTGCCGGGTTGGCTGAGCTTGAAAGCGCAGAGCTGCTGATCGGCTCGATGACCCTCAACAGCCTCAAACATCCATAACGCTGGTTCCTTGTGGGAGCGAGCCTGCTCGCGAAAGCGGCGTGTCATTCATCATTTATGTGTCTGACAGCCTGCATTCGCGAGCAGGCTCGCTCCCACATTGGTTTCTGCGTAAACCATGAAATTATTTGTGTGAATTTTCCAACCAAGCACTTGCTTGGTTGACTACGCTTGCTCCAGACCCAAAAAACAGGAGCGAGTCGCATGTCTGCCGCCTTCCGTTTGCCGCTGGACGTGTTCTACGAACGTGAAGCCCGGCACCCGCGCCAGCGCTTCCTCGTGCAGCCCATTGGCGGCGGCCAGGTCGAGACGCTGAGCTGGGCCGACGTCGGCCATCAGGCCCGCTGCGCCGCACATTGGTTGCGTGCGCGGGAGTTGCCGCAGGGCAGCCATATCGCCCTGATCTCGAAAAACTGCGCGCACTGGATCATCGCCGACCTGGCGATCTGGATGGCCGGGCACGTCTCCGTTCCGCTGTATCCCAACCTCACCGCCGACTCTGTCGCGCAAGTGCTCAATCACTCGGAAAGCGTCCTGGCATTCATCGGCAAGCTCGACGACTGGCCGGGCATGTCCAAAGGCGTGCCGGCGGATCTGCCGACCATCAGCCTGCCACTGCACCCGCCCGGGGATTTCGATTTTACTTGGGCCGACTTGCAGCGCAGTTCGCCGATTCAGGATGATCCCCGTCCGGCGGCCGAGCAATTGGCGACGATCATTTACACCTCCGGCACCACCGGCCTGCCCAAAGGCGTGATGCACAGTTTTGCCAATCTCGGTTTCGCCACGACGCGCGGCACGCAACTGTTCGGGCTTAACGAGAACGATCGATTGCTCTCGTACTTGCCGCTGTGCCACGTCGCCGAGCGCATGTTCGTAGAACTGGCGTCGATCTACACAGGGCAGACGGTTTTCTTCGCCGAGAGCCTTGAGACCTTCATCACTGACCTGCAGCGAGCGCGGCCGACCGCGATGTTCGGTGTGCCGCGCATCTGGACCAAATTCCAGATGGGCGTGTACAGCAAGATCCCGGCAAAACGTCTGGATTTTCTTCTCGGTCTGCCATTCATTGGCAAGCGCGTTGGTCACAAGGTACTGGCAGGCCTGGGGCTGGATGCTTTGCGCGTGGCGTTATCCGGTGCCGCGCCGGTGCCGCAGACCTTGCTCGCCTGGTATCAGAAACTTGGCCTGGATGTGCTGGAGGTCTACGGCATGACCGAGAGTTGCGGCTACTCGCACATCTGCCTGCCGGGGCAATACAAGCAGGGTTGGATCGGCAAGCCGTGCCCGGCTGTCGAAGTACGCATCGATGAGTCGGGCGAGGTGCAGGTGCGCAGTCAGGCGAACATGCTCGGCTATTTCAAGGAACCGCAGAAGACCGCCGAAACGTTGACCGAGGACGGCTTTCTGCGCACCGGTGACAAGGGCGAACAGGATGCTGAAGGGCGCCTGCGCCTGACTGGCCGACTCAAGGAGATCTTCAAGACCAGCAAGGGCAAATATGTTGCCCCGGCACCGATCGAAAATCGCTTGGCCGTGCATTCGCGGATTGAACAGGTGTGTGTGGTAGGGGACGGCCTAAGCGCGCCACTCGGCTTGTGCGTCTTGTCGACGGTCAATCAAGAGGAGGGCCGGGCGAGCCTGCATTCGAGCCTGGAAAAACTCCTCGAAGAGGTCAACGCCGTGCTCGACAAGCACGAACGCCTGCGTCGACTGGTGGTGGTCAAGGACAGTTGGGCGGTGGAAAACGGCTTCCTCACGCCTACCCTGAAGATCAAGCGCAACGTCATCGAAGACACCTATGGCGCGCGTTTCGAAGAATGGAGCGAGCGCAGCGAGGCGGTGCTGTGGCAGGATTGAGCGCCCACTAAAACAACAAAGGAAGTCTGCGATGAGCTTGTGGCGTACCACTCCGAACATCGAGCAGTTGAACGCAATCCAGAAGAACACCATTGGCGAAGTGCTGGACATCCGCTTCGAAGCGTTCGACGAAGAATCGCTGACTGCAAGCATGGCCATCGACCATCGCACCCATCAGCCCTACGGTTTGCTGCACGGCGGCGCCTCGGTGGTACTGGCAGAAACCGTCGGTTCGATGGCCAGCTATCTGTGCATCGATGCCAGCAAGTTTTACTGCGTGGGACTTGAGATCAACGCCAACCATCTGCGCGGCTTGCGCAGTGGGCGGGTGACGGCGGTGGCTAAGCCGATTCACATTGGTCGCACCACGCATGTGTGGGACATTCGCTTGACCAGTGATGAAGGCAAGGCCAGTTGTGTGTCGCGGTTGACCATGGCGGTGGTGCCGTTGGGTGAGCAGCCACCCTCACCCTAACCCTCTCCCAGAGGGAGAGGGGACTGACCGAGTGGTTTATTCGAAGTACATCGACCTGAGATACCGAGCCGAACTCAGGTTTTGAAATTCATGCAGATCGGCTCCCTTTCCCCCTCGCCCCCTGGGGGAGAGGGCTGGGGTGAGGGGGACGCGATCTCTCTGACACACCATCACGCTGACCGGACTGTCATCATTCCTGGCAGTTACGGTCATTGCTGTAAGCCGCGGTCTTACGGACAATCAACGCCACGTTTCCCGCTCATGGATTTGCCAGCATGTCGCAACCGATCTTTTTCGCCCACGCCAACGGTTTCCCTTCGGGCACCTATGGCAAATTGTTCGCGGCGCTGGCGCCCGAGTACCGGGTTGCGCATCTGGAGCAGCATGCCCATGACCCGCGTTTTCCGGCGGATGACAACTGGTACAACCTCGTCGACGAGTTGATCCACCATTTGCAGCAGCAGGATCAGCCGGTGTGGGGCGTCGGCCATTCGTTCGGCGGCGTACTGCACTTGCACGCGGCGCTGCGTTGCCCTGAGCTGTATCGCGGCGTGGTGATGCTCGATTCGCCGGTGCTGACCCGCACTGATCAGTGGGTAATCCGCGCGGCCAAGCGCTTTGGCTTCATCGACAGACTGACCCCGGCCGGACGGACGCTGGGGCGCCGTGAAGAGTTCGCCGACCTCGACAGTGCGCGCAGCTATTTTGCTGGCAAGACACTGTTCCGTGGTTTCGATCCGGAATGCTTCGATGCCTACCTGCAGCACGGTTTGCACCAGGTCGGCGACAAGCTGCGCCTGCGCTTCGATCCGGCCACCGAGATCAGTATCTATCGCGGTGTGCCCCACACCAGCCCCGGACGCACCCGGCAATTGCAGGTGCCGCTGGCGGTGGTGCGCGGGCACAAGAGCCGTGTGGTCATGCGCCATCACACCCGTTTCGTTTCGCGTCTGGCCCAGGGCGAGGCGCTGAGCATGCCTGGCGGCCACATGTTCCCGCTTGAGCGGCCACAGGACACCGCACGGTTGTTGAAGAATCTGTTTACTCGCTGGGAAAACCGTCAGGACAAGGATTGCGCATGAGTCCGACCTTCGAAGAAGTGCGCCTGAGCCTGCCGCATATCGAGCTGGCCGCGCATTTGTTCGGCCCCGAGGACGGTCTGCCGGTGATTGCACTGCATGGCTGGCTCGACAATGCCAACAGCTTTGCCCGATTGGCGCCCAAACTCAAAGGCTTGCGCATCATTGCGTTGGACATGGCCGGGCACGGGCACTCCGGGCATCGGCCGAACGGCGCCGGCTATGCGCTGTGGGATTACGCCCATGACGTGCTGCAAGTCGCCGAACAACTGGGCTGGAAGCGTTTCGGCCTGCTCGGGCATTCGATGGGTGCCATCGTTTCCATGGTGCTGGCGGGTTCGCTGCCGGAACGCATCAGCCATCTGGCGCTGATCGACGGCGTCATTCCTCCTACAGACAAAGGCGAAAACGCCGCCGAGCGCATGGGCATGGCGCTGCAAGCGCAACTGGATCTGCGCGAGAAGCGCAAACCGGTTTACAACACCCTCGACCGTGCCATCGAAGCGCGCATGAAAGGTCTGGTGGCGGTCAGCCGTGAGGCGGCTGAATTGTTGGCCCAGCGCGGTCTGATGCCGGTGCCCGGCGGTTACACCTGGCGCACCGACAATCGCCTGACCCTGCCATCGCCGCTGCGTCTGACCCAGGAACAGGCAATGGCTTTCGCACTTCGGGTCAGTTGTCCGGCGCAGTTGGTGGTCGCGGCTGACGGCATGCTCGCCAAACATCCGGAGCTGCTGGAGCGTCTACCCTTTAGCCGGGAACAGTTGGCGGGCGGGCACCATTTGCACCTGAACGACGAGGCGGGTGCCGGCCTTGTAGCAGACTGTTTCAATCGGTTCTTCGCCATTCCTTGACTTGCTGCGGGCAACTGTCGAGGCTGGGCGGGTTGAAATGGGAGACAACTACGATGGATTTCTATACCGCTGCGACCTCGAATCATCCAGCATTGCCGATCCGATGAGCCTGACTATGCGGTCACTCAGTCTGTTGGCACTGTGCTGTTTCAGTACCGTTTCGTTCGCCGCCGATGTGCCGGGCAGTCAGGATCTGCAGATCGTGCCGCGTCTGGCCGATGCACAGATCGTCGACTACCGCCCGCCTGTGGAGCTTGAGCGGATCTATCCGCTGGGCTCGATCCGCAAGATCAGCGGGCAGCTGCGTTTCGACGGCCAGGTCACCGCCCGTGGCCAGACCACTTCGGTGACCTACGAGTTGCCCCCCGAACACTCCGCCACCGAAGCCTTTACTGCCGCTCGTGAAGCCCTGCAAAAGCAGGACGCCGAATTGCTGTTCTGGTGTCAGGCGCGTGATTGCGGTGAAAGCAGCCTGTGGGCCAACGAGGTGTTCGGCAACGCCAAGTTGTACGGTGCTGACGAACAACAGGCGTATCTGTTGTTGAGACTGGCCGCACCGCGTGACAACACGCTGGTGGCGCTTTACAGCATCACGCGCGGCAATCGCAAAGCCTATCTGCATGTCGAACAGTTCGAGGCGGCTGCACCGTTGGGTGAGCTGCTGCCGACCTCGGCGACCCTGTTGCGTCAGTTGAAAAGCACCGGTGAACTGGATTTTCCTGATCGCGTGAATGATCCGGACGATACATGGCTACGCCTGATTTCCCGTGGCCTTAATCTCGATACGACGTTGCGCGTGACGGTGTCCGGGCCGAAAGCCGAGGCATGGCGACAGGCCCTGATCAATCAGGGCGTGCGGGCGGCACGCATGGAGACCGGCAGTGTTGAAGGCCCTGGCCTGCGCATCGATCTGTTGCGTTAAGCTGTTTCGGGCGAGCACGAACTGCGTGTTCGCCTACTCTTTGCCTGACTGACTTTTTCGAGACCTTACATGCTCAATAACGATCGCCTGCTGGTGCAGATCCTGCTGCTGGTGTTGTTTGGTGCCAGCCTGTGGGTGATGGCGCCGTTCTGGTCGGCCCTGTTCTGGGGCGCGGTGCTGGCATTCGCCAGTTGGCCGCTGATGCGTCTGTTGACCCGCTGGCTCAATGGCCGTGAGTCGCTGGCTGCGGGGATTCTGACGCTGGGCTGGATGCTGCTGGTGGCCGCGCCGCTGGTCTGGCTAGGGTTCAACGTGGGGGATCATGTGCGTGATGCCACGGCGTTCATCAAGGATGTGCAGGTCGACGGTCTGCCGGAAGCGCCGGTGTGGCTGGGGACTTTGCCGTTTGTGGGCGAGCGCCTGGTCGGGCTGTGGAACAGCATCGATCAGCAGGGCGCCGCGCTGATGGTGTCGATCAAACCTTATCTGGGGCAGGTCGGTAACTGGCTGCTGGCGCGCAGTGCGCAGATTGGTGGCGGGATTCTCGAGCTGACGTTGAGCATTGTCTTTGTGTTCTTTTTCTATCGTGACGGGCCGCGACTGGCGGCGTTTGTGCACAGTCTGCTGGAGCGCTTGATCGGGGATCGTGCCGGGTATTACATCGAGTTGGTGGCGGGTACGGTGCAGCGGGTGGTCAACGGGGTGATCGGCACGGCGGCGGCGCAGGCGGTTCTGGCGTTGATCGGGTTTTTGATTGCCGGGGTGCCGGGGGCGCTGGTGCTCGGGATTGTCACCTTCCTGTTGAGTCTGATTCCGATGGGGCCGCCGTTGGTGTGGGTGCCGGCCACTGCCTGGCTGGCGTGGAAGGGTGAGTACGGGATGGCGGTGTTTCTCGGGATCTGGGGGACGTTCATCATCAGTGGGGTGGATAACGTGCTCAAGCCGTATTTGATCAGCCGCGGGGGGAATTTGCCGTTGGTGATTGTGTTGCTTGGGGTGTTTGGCGGGTTGATTGCGTTTGGGTTTATCGGGTTGTTTATCGGGCCTACGTTGTTGGCGGTGGCTTATAGTTTGTTGACGGATTGGAGCAAGAGTCAGTCTCGGGTTGAGGATCGGCGGTAGCTGTTTTGGGTTTTGGGTTTGGGTGTATATCCATTGCTGCGGTAACGGCTGCTTAGGGTTCCGCCCTTACGGCGGGTCACCTTTTCCAAACGCCGAAAAGGTAACCCAAAAGGCTTGCTCCTGCGTGCGGCCCGCTCGCTGGGGCTCGGGGGTTCCTTCGCTGCGGGATCGATCCGGGCGCAGCGCCTACGGTTTGCTTCGCTGCACCTCCTCTCGCTGTGTTTGGCTGCGCCAAACGGTCGCTGCGCTCCCACGCCCGGATCAATCCCTCCACTCAGCCTTCCGACGTCGCCAGTGGATCAAGATCAAGAGCAGGCGAGCTGACACTCGGCCTATTGAGTGGTGAAGAGCGCGGGTGTTCGGCTTTTGATTTGCGTTGTTGCTGCCCCTCACCCCAGCCCTCTCCCGAGGGAGAGGGGGCTGAAATGTGTGCTTTTCAAAGCCTCAGTTCGACGCGGTATCGCACGTCGGCGTACCTCTCCCAAACACCTCGATCAGTCCCCTCTCCCTCTGGGAGAGGGTTAGGGTGAGGGGCTTTTGATCTGTTCCAGAATCTGAGTTCGACTCGGTATTTCAAGTCGGCGTAGCTCTCCCAAACACCTCGGTCAGTCCCCTCTCCCTCCGGGAGAGGGCTAGGGTGAGGGGCTTTTGATTGTCCGCGGCAAATAGTGTCTTCGACTCAAGTCGCCACATTCAAATACTTGCCCACCGACGCCGTTTTCTCCAGCGAGTACTGTTTGCTCAGATTGGCAATCATGCGGTTCAGGGCTTCGGTGGTGCTCTGGGTAGAAGCGGTCTGTTCTTCATCCGGCCGTTCTCGCCCTGCCTGTAAAGCCGCTTTCAGCTCGTCGCTGCTTACACCGCCGCTGCTGTCGCTATCGAGCACCTTGAGCAGCGCGGCACTGGTGTCAGTGCTGGTGGTTGAAGTCGCGCTGTCGCTGGCTTGCAGTGCGCTGCCGAGTTCTGTCGAGGTCACGCTGCCGTCGCCATCCGCATCAAGTTGGCTGAACAGTTCGTCGCTGCTGATGGCGCCGTCACCGTCGCTGTCGAGGGCGCTAATCAGGGCGTCGGCGAGGTCGGTGTCCGGTGCTTGATCGTGTGGTGGCGGCGGGGGCGCCATGGCGGTCAATTCTTCGGCGCTGAGGCTGCCGCTGGCATCGCTGTCCAGATCACCGAATTGTTTACTCAGTTTGACCAGCAGACCGTCGTCGTTCTTCTGCGACAGGGCGCTTTTCAGTTCGTCCTGATCCACTGCGCCGTCGCCGTTGTTGTCGAGTTTGGCGAACAGTTCTTTTTGCAGTTGCTGGCTGTGGGCGTTTTGCGTGGAGGTACTGCTGGTGCTGGTATAGCTCGTGTAGTTGCTGACGCTACCAATCATCGGATTCACTCCCTGGAATGGAAAACCGGTGGGTGTACCGGCTTATGCAGCGTCGGGGCGCAAGTTGTCGGGGGTATGTGGGATTTGTACCGGTGGGTACACACGATGGAATGAACACCAAATACCTTGTAGGAGTGAGCCTGCTCGCGATAGCGGTTTATCAGTGACATTTACTGTGACTGACACTCCGCTATCGCGAGCAGGCTCACTCCTACAGGTGGATTGTGTGTTTCTCAGGTGCGCGGCAGGCGAATGATGGCGGTGAGGCCGCCGCCGGGGGTTTCTTCGAGGTTGAGCTGGCCACCCAGACGCTGGGCCGCTTCGCGGGCAATCGTCATACCCAGCCCGACGCCGCCTGAGTTGCGATTGCGCGAGCCTTCCAGCCGATAAAACGGTTCAAACACCGCTTCACGCTTGTCCTCGGCAATCCCCGGGCCGTGATCGATTACGCGGATCAGCAGTTGCTCGCGTTGATCCTGCAATTCGATGCGTGCCTGGCCGGCATAACGCAGGGCATTGTCCATGAGGTTGTTGAGGCACGAACGCAGCGCCATCGGCTGTACCGGCAACGGTGCGCAATGGCCGCTGACCTGTACGTCGGCGCCTTGATCCTGCGCGTTTTCGCACAGTGATTCGACCAGCGCCTGCACATCCATCAATTGCAAGGCTTCGCTGGTGCGCTGTTCGTGCAGGTAGGTGAGGGTGGCGTCGAGCATGCCGATCATGTCGTCGAGGTCCTGGCGCATCTGGCCTTGCAGCTTTTCATCGCTGATGTTTTCCAGGCGCAGTTTCAGGCGTGACAACGGTGTGCGCAGATCATGGGAAACCGCGCCCAGCATCCGTGCGCGCTGCTGCACCTGTTCGCGAATGCGTTGCTGCATCAGGTTGAAGGTGTAGGCGGCTTGTCGCGATTCCCGCGGGCCGGACTCGTCGAGCGGCGGGCTGTCGAGGTCTTCGCTGAGGCGTTCGGCGGCGTCGCTCAGGCGCTGGATCGGGCGACTGAGCAGTTTGGCGCCGTACCAGGCCGCGATCATCAGCGTGATGAATTGAAAGGTCAGCGGCACCACCGGGCCACCGAACCACGGACGCGGTGGCCGTGGCGGGTAGCGCGGATCATGTGCCATCGGTTGCCCTTCGGCGCCTTGAGAGAACTCCGGTGGCGGTGGGGGCGGCGGTGGCCCGTAGTGGTGGAACCAGGCGAACGCCAGCAGGTGCGCCAGGACAATCGCCACGAACAGCACGCCAAACAGGCGCCCGAACAGCGTGTCGAAGCGCGCCCGCATCAGCCGATGTCCCGCGCGTCGAACAGGTAACCCTCACCGCGCACGGTTTTGATCAACTGCGGAGCTTTCGGGTCGTCGCCGAGTTTCTGCCGCAGACGCGAGACCAGCAAATCGATGCTGCGGTCGAAGGCTTCGATCGAGCGGCCACGGGCAGCATCGAGCAGTTGCTCGCGGCTGAGTACCCGACGCGGACGTTCGATAAACACCCACAGCAGGCGGAATTCGGCGTTGGACAGCGGCACCACCAGACCATCGTCGGCGATCAGCTGGCGCAGGACGCTGTTCAGACGCCAGTTGTCGAAACGAATGTTCGCCCGCTGTTCGGTTCGATCGTCGCGCACCCGGCGCAGAATGGTTTGAATGCGCGCGACCAGTTCGCGTGGCTCGAACGGTTTGGCCATATAGTCATCGGCGCCCAGTTCCAGGCCGATGATGCGGTCGGTCGGTTCGCAACGGGCGGTGAGCATCAGGATCGGGATGTCCGATTCGGCGCGCAGCCAGCGGCACAGCGACAAGCCGTCTTCGCCGGGCAGCATCAGGTCCAGCACGACAACGTCGAAATGTTCGGCGAGCAGCGCCTGACGCATCGCCGCGCCGTCGGTGACGCCGCTGGCGTGGATATTGAAGCGCGCGAGGTAGTCAATCATCAGCTCGCGGATCGGCACGTCATCATCGACGATCAGCGCGCGAATGCTCCAGCGCTTGTCGTCTTTAGGCTCATCCGTCGCGGTCATTTGGGTGTTGTGCATGAGGCTGTTCATCTGCCAGTAGGCCGCCAACCACAAAAGATGGGCTGCGAGGTTGTGGTTTCAGCATAGGCGTCCGGCCGTGAGGCGGGAAGTGCTGATGTAAGGACGTATTGCGGCTGGCGAGGCTAGCGCGGGTGCTTGTTGCTGGCGTGTCGGTTGTGTATCGGAGTCGACACAATAGCAGCGAGCGCTATGCTGATCACGGCCAGCGCGACGATTTACCGATCATCGGGTGCCGCGCTGCCGCCGGTTCCGCTACAATGCGCGCCGATTTCGACCTGCCTGAGAGCCCATTCATGTCCGCCTGCCAGACTCCTATCATCGTCGCCCTGGATTTCCCTACCCGTGACGCCGCACTGAAGCTGGCCGACCAGTTGGACCCGAAGCTGTGCCGGGTCAAAGTGGGCAAGGAACTGTTCACCAGTTGCGCCGCCGAAATTGTCGGTACCCTGCGTGACAAGGGTTTTGAAGTATTCCTCGACCTGAAATTCCACGACATTCCCAACACCACCGCGATGGCCGTGAAAGCGGCTGCCGAGATGGGCGTGTGGATGGTCAACGTGCATTGCTCCGGTGGTATGCGCATGATGGCCGCTTGCCGTGAAGAGCTGGATAAACGCAGCGGCCCGCAGCCGTTGCTGATCGGCGTGACCGTGCTGACCAGCATGGAGCGCGAAGACTTGGCCGGTATCGGTCTGGATATCGAGCCGCAAGAGCAAGTGCTGCGTCTGGCCGCGCTGGCCGAAAAGGCTGGCATGGACGGTCTGGTGTGCTCGGCGCTGGAAGCCTCGGCACTGAAAACTGCGCACCCTTCGCTGCAACTGGTGACCCCGGGAATTCGTCCGGCGGGCAGCGCGCAGGACGATCAGCGCCGCATTCTGACTCCGCGTCAGGCGCTGGATGCCGGTTCCGATTATCTGGTGATTGGCCGTCCGATCAGCCAGGCGGCGGATCCGGCGCAGGCGCTGGCTTCGGTCGTAGCCGAAATCGCCTGATCAGGCACCGCAAAACCCTGTAGGAGTGAGCCTGCTCGCGATAGCGGTGTGTCAAACAACGGTAATGTTGACTGACACACCGCTATCGCGAGCAGGCTCACTCCTACATTTTTTTTGTGGTGGTTTTAGATTTTCAACACCAACTTGCCGAAGTTCTCACCGCTGAACAATTTCATCAGCGTTTCCGGGAAGGTCTCCAGCCCTTCGACGATATCTTCCTTGCTCTTGAGCTGCCCCTTGGCCATCCAGCCGGCCATTTCCTGCGCGGCGCTGGCGTATTGCGCCGCGTAATCCATCACCACAAAACCTTCCATCCGCGCACGGTTGACCAGCAACGACAGGTAGTTGGCTGGCCCCTTGACCGCTTCCTTGTTGTTGTACTGGCTGATCGCGCCGCAGATAACCACCCGCGCCTTTATGTTCAAACGGCTCAACACCGCATCGAGGATGTCGCCGCCAACGTTATCGAAATACACATCGACGCCTTTCGGGCATTCGCGTTTAAGCCCGGCCACGACATCTTCGGACTTGTAGTCGATGGCACCGTCAAAACCCAACTCATCAATAAGGAATTTGCACTTGTCGGCGCCGCCGGCAATGCCAACCACGCGGCAGCCTTTGAGCTTGGCAATCTGCCCGGCGATGCTGCCCACTGCGCCCGCTGCACCGGACAACACCACGGTGTCGCCGGCCTTCGGTGCGCCGACATCCAGCAGGGCGAAGTAGGCGGTCATGCCGGTCATGCCCAGCGCTGACAGGTACACCGGCAGCGGTGCCAGTTTCGGATCGACTTTGTAGAAACCTCTTGGCTCGCCGAGGAAATAATCCTGCACGCCAATGGCGCCGTTGACGTAGTTCCCGACCGCAAAGCCAGGGTTGTTCGAAGCAATGACTTTGCCTACGCCCAGCGCGCGCATGACTTCACCGATACCGACCGGCGGGATGTAGGACTTGCCTTCGTTCATCCAGCCACGCATCGCCGGGTCGAGAGACAGGTACTCGTTCTTGACCAGAATCTGGCCCGCCGCCGGTTCGCCGACCGGTACTTCCTGATAGGTGAAGGTCTCGCGGTTGGCCGCTCCCACCGGGCGTTTGGCGAGCAGGAACTGGCGATTGGTCTGGTTGGTCATGGCAGGCACTCGAACGGAATGAAGCCTTGTTGATAGACCTTCGCCGGCATTGGCGCAAGGTTGGCTGATGCGGCGAATGCACGCCGATCCAGTGCAGTGATGATCACCTGGCTGGTTTTATCACTGCGACGCATGGGCACATAAACAGCCATTGGATAGTGCTGACGCTCGGCAGACCTCAATGGCTATGCTGCCATTCCATACATCCCCTGCATCTATCCCTTCGAGGACATAACAATGAGCATGACGTTTTCCGGTCAGGTTGCTGTAGTCACTGGCGCGGCCAACGGCATCGGCCGTGCGACCGCCCAGGCGTTCGCCGCCGAAGGCCTGAAAGTGGTGGTCGCCGATCTGGACGCGGCAGGGGGCGAGGGCACGGTGGCGCTGATTCGTACAGCCGGCGGCGAAGCGACCTTCGTGCGCTGCAACGTGACCGTCGAAAGCGAAGTGAAGAATCTGATGGACGAGGTCATCAATACCTACGGCCGTCTCGACTACGCCTTCAACAATGCCGGCATCGAAATTGAAAAAGGCAAACTGGCCGAAGGCTCGATGGATGAGTTCGACGCAATCATGGGCGTCAACGTCAAAGGCGTCTGGCTATGTATGAAGTATCAACTGCCACTGCTGCTGGCGCAGGGTGGCGGGGCGATCGTCAATACCGCCTCGGTGGCGGGACTGGGCGCGGCGCCGAAGATGAGTATCTACGCGGCGTCGAAGCACGCGGTGATCGGTCTGACCAAATCGGCAGCCATCGAATACGCGAAGAAGAAAATCCGTGTCAACGCTGTGTGTCCGGCGGTGATCGATACCGACATGTTCCGCCGTGCTTACGAGGCCGACCCGAAGAAGGGTGAGTTCGCCAACGCCATGCACCCGGTCGGGCGCATCGGCAAAGTCGAGGAAATCGCCAGTGCCGTGTTGTACCTGTGCAGCGACGGTGCGGCATTCACCACCGGCCACTCGCTGGCAGTGGATGGTGGCGTCACCGCTTTCTGAATCACGCCCAAGAACAACAGCCCGCATTCGTTGCGGGCTTTTTTGTGGGCAGCGGTCAGTTCCGTGAAGCCTCTTAAACAATGTGTATCAAACGGTTAGAACGGTCGCTTTTGGCGGCGTTGTCGCACAGCCTGTCCGGCGCGGCTGTGATTTACTGCCGCCAGCAAAACGGACAGGAGTTTGCTTGCTCATGGAATTGAGAATTGATCGACAGGCAATGGTGCCGGTCGTGCAGCAGATTGTTGACGGACTGACCGAGTGGATCCTGCAAAGTGGCGTACCGCCGGCCACCCGTTTGCCGTCCGTGCGGCAAATCGCCCGGGGCAATCTGCTCAGCCAGTCGTGCGTGGTCGAGGCGTGTGAACGGTTGGTATCGCAGGGCGTTCTGAACTCATGCCAAGGCACCGGTTTCGTTGTCGCCGCCTCGCCATCGACACCCAGCGCAGAGGACGAACTGGCGCCATTCGAGGGCCGGTTTGCCTGGTGCGATGCCGTGTGCGAGGCCGCGGGCGGCTTGAAACTTGGCGCGGGCGGACTGCCGCATAGCTGGCGTGAACCTGACGACCTCAGTTATGCCCTGCGCGAGGTGGCTCGCACCGACATGGCCAGCCTGTTCAACTACAGCACGCCCTTGGGGCTTCCAGCGTTGCGCGAGCAAATCGCCAAGCGCCTGAAACTGTTCGGTATCGAGGCCCGCAGTGCGCAGTTGCTGAGTACCTGCGGCGCCAGCCATGCGCTTGATCTGATCGTGCGCACCTTGTTCAAGGCTGGAGACTGCGTGGTGGTCGAGACGCCCGGTTACGCGCCGTTGTTCGATCTCCTGCGGATGCACGGCGTGCGCATGCTCGAGGTGCGTCGCACCCCGAACGGGCCGGATATCGACGCGCTGGAAGCGTTGCTGCAACAGTTTCGCCCCGGCGCGTTATTCATCAACAGCCATCATCACAACCCCACCGGCAGTTGCCTGTCGCCGAGCGTAGCGCAACGCATCCTGCAACTGAGCAAGACCTACGATTTGCGCGTGATCGAAGACGATGTCTACGCAGACTTGCACACCGGCAACGGCACGCGCCTGGCGGCTCTGGATGATGATGGGCGAGTCCTTTACGTGGGCAGTTTTTCCAAGACGCTGAGCAGCTCGTTGCGGGTCGGTTTCGTTTTTGCCGACAGCGACATGGTCAGACGGCTGGCGCAGGTCAAGATGATCAGCGGTCTGGGGGCGTCAAGGTTTACCGAAGCGGTGCTGGCCAGCCTGATGGTGAGCGGCGCTTACCGCAAACTGGTGCAGCGCCAGCGTCAACGCCTGAATGCCGATCGCGCGGCCGCATTGCAGGCGCTGGAGGACGCCGACTGGGAGGTTTTCGGCAAGCCTGCGGGTGGCTTGTTCATCTGGGCGCGCTCGCGCATGACCGATCAGATTCGGCTGCGTCGGCAGGCTCAACGTTGCGGCGTGTTGCTGTCAGCGCCTGATGCATTCAGTCCCAATGGCGAGTCGGGCGATTGGCTGCGCATCAACGTCGCCTATGCCTGTGATCCGCGCGCCCGGCAGTTTTTTCGCTACACCGGTTCGGATCGACCTCAAGTGTTCTGAAAACGACGTAGGCGTAGCTTTTTGCCATTATTCCGACGCCAGAGACTTGTGCTGCTTCATGGCCGTTGCGACTCTTCGCTCTACTGACAATGGCAGGGGACTACGCGCAATGATTTCGGCCATGCAAGGACGTTTTGCCAACCTCGGTATGGCGAAAAAACTGGGTATCGGGTTTGTGCTGGTTTTGCTTCTGACCGCGCTGGTGGCGGCCATCGGCGTCTGGTCCCTGCAAACCATCAGTCAGCGTTTCGACGGGCTGAAACAGATGTCTTCGCTCAACAGCGGCTTGCTCAAGGTGCGCCTGCTTGAGCAGGAATATGCCTTGCGGGGCGATCCGAAGACGGCCGATGCCCTGCGTAAGGGCGTCGACGGACTGGTTGCTCTGGCTGATCAGCTCAAAGCGCAGTCGGCGGCGAATGTGCCGGTCATGAATGATGTGCAGCAGTCGCTGGGCGCTTATCGTAAGGCGTTCGACGAGTTTGTGTCGTTGACTCAGGCCAAGGACCTGGCGCTGGAAATGGCCAGTTGGTCGGTGTCCAGTGTGGCCAACAATCTTGACGTATTGCAGGCCGGACTTGCCGACGACGGTGCTTATACCTTGAAGGACACCGAGGGTAAGGATGGCGCACAGTTCATCGAGCAGGCCAGTCAGGTCAGCCAGGTTTCGCGGTTGATGCTGCAAGCAATGAACGAAGCGCGGATTCGTCTCGATCAAAGCCGCAAGGGCGATGCCGACAGTGCCGGCAAGGGCAATATCGAACAGGCCGCGCAGGCGCAGGCGCAGGCCGAAGAATTGAAAACTACGGTCAAGGACGAGGGCTATCTGACCGTGCTCAATGAAGTGTCCGGGCACATCGCCGGTTTCAACGACAAACTGGCCGAGTACACCGGGTTGCTCGCGCAGGAAAAAACCGTCTACGAGCAATTGCACCAGCGTGCCAACGAAGTGGTCGAGCGGGTGAATCAGGCGTATGTCGCTGAAGACGGCGCGATGCAGGCAGAACTGAAGAAAAACTCGCTGCTGATCATCGGCTCATCGGCGCTGGCATTGCTGGTGGGATTACTCGCCGCGTGGCTGATCACCCGACTTATCGTCGCGCCATTGCGCAGTGTGATTCAGGTCGCGCAGCAGATTGCCGCCGGTGACTTGAGTGCGACTGTGGCAGTGACCCGTCGCGACGAGATTGGCCAGTTGATGCTGGCGATGCAACAGATGGGCGCGGGTCTGAGTACCATCGTCAGTGGTTTGCAGGCGGGGATCGAGCAACTGGCCAGTTCGGCGCAATCGTTGTCGGCAGTCACTGAGCAGACCAACCTTGAGGTCAGCAGCCAGAAGGAAGAAACCGAGCAGGTTGCCACGGCGATGAACCAGATGACCGCCACCGTTCACGACGTTGCACGCAACGCCGAAGAAGCGGCGCTGGCCGCGCAGACGGCGGATGACAAAGTCGAGAGTGGGCAGCAGGTGGTGCGCCAGAGTATGGCGCGCATCGAGCAACTTGCTGATTCGGCGACTTCGGCCAGTTCGAGCATCGAAAGCCTCAGTGCTGAAATCCAGAATATCGGCACGGTACTCGGGGTGATCAAAAGTGTTGCCGAACAGACCAATCTATTGGCGCTGAATGCCGCCATCGAGGCGGCGCGGGCCGGGGAGCAGGGCAGGGGCTTTGCGGTGGTGGCCGATGAGGTGCGCGCACTGGCTCGGCGCACGCAGCAATCGACTGAGGAGATTGAACGGCTGGTCAGTGCTTTGCGCTTGGCGGCGCATTCGTCGGTGCAGCAGATTCAGAGCAGCGGCGAGTTGGTGAAGCTGGCGGTGAGTGATGCGTTGCAGACTGAGAGTGCGCTGGGGAGTATTGCGGCGGCGGTGTCGTTGATTCAGCAGATGAATCAGCAGATTGCGGCGGCGGCGGAGGAGCAGAGTTCGGTGGCGGAGGAGATCAATCGCAGTGTGACGAGTATTCGTGCGAGTGCGGATCAGTCGTCGATCGCGATGCGTGGAAATGCGGCTTCGAGTGTTGAGCTGGCGCAGTTGGGGGGGGAGTTGCGCGGGATGGTTGGGCATTTTCGGCTTTGACGCTTTGACGCTTTGACGCTTGGCGGCCTTTGGGCCGACCAGGCTCTTGGGGTTTTGGGGGGATATCCGTTGCTGCGGGTGTTGCTGATTAGGGTTCCGCCCTTACGGCGGGTCACTTTTTACAAACGCCTAAAAAGTAACCAAAAACGCTTGCTCCTACGTGCGGCCCGCTCGCTGGGGCTCGGGGTTCCTTCGCTCCGGGATCGATCCGGGCGCAGCGCCTACGGTTTGCTTCGCTGCACCTCCTCTCGCTGTGTTTGGCTGCGCCAAACGGTCGCTGCGCTCCCCCGCCCGGATCAATCCCTCCGCTCAGCCTTCCGACGTCGCCCGTGGATCAAGATCAAGAGCGGCAGCCGAGCTAACGCTCATCCTGTTGAGTGGTGAGAAGCTGATGCGGTTGCGAGGAGGGTGTTGCTTTTGCTTTTCTGTGGGAGCGAGCTTGCTCGCGAAGGCGGCCGGATAGCCGACCAACCTCTGTCAGATGTACTCAGCCCCCTTGTGGGAGCGAGCTTGCTCGCGAAGGCGGCCTGACAGCCGACCAATTTTCTATCTGATGTACTCAGCCCCAATGTAGGAGTGAGCCTGCTCGCGATGGCGGCCGGATAGCCGACCAACCCGCTATCGGATGTACTCAGTCCCAATGTAGGAGTGAGCCTGCTCGCCATGGCGGCGGATAGCCGACCAACCTCTGTCAGATGTACTCAGCGCCCCTTGTGGGAGCGAGCTTGCTCGCGAAGGCGGCCGGATAGCCGACCAATCCGCTATCGGATGTACTCAGCCCCAATGTAGGAGTGAGCCTGCTCGCGATGGCGGCCGGATAGCCGACCAACCTCTGTCAGATGTACTCAGCCCCCTTGTGGGAGCGAGCTTGCTCGCGAAGGCGGCCTGACAGCCGACCAATTTTCTATCTGATGTACTCAGTCCCAATGTGGGAGTGAGCCTGCTCGCGATGGCGGCCGGATAGCCGACCAACCTCTGTCAGATGTACTCAGCCCCCTTGTAGGAGCGAGCCTGCTCGCGAAAGCGGCCTCACATTCACCGGTTTTCTATCAGGTTCACTCCCGCGAGCCCACAAAAAAGCCACCTTTCGGTGGCTTCTCTTCCAGCATCTGCAATCAGTCGTAAATCACTTTCTTCTTCCAGTCCGCGTCTGCCTCTACATCTTTGAGGCCGGCGGTCAGTTGGTTTTCTTCACCTTCAACCGGTGCAATCTTGTCCATGACCTGGGCGTTCGCGCGGGCCAGGAGTTTTTCCAGGTATTGCAGTTGTTCTGCGTACATCTGCGGATCCTGCTGTTTGCGCAGGTATTGCACGCCGCGTTCGAAGGCGAGGCGGGCCTGGCCGGGCTGGTTTTGTTGCAGGGACTGTTGGCCGAGGTTGTTGAAGAATTCGATGTGCAGCAGCACCAGAATGTGGCGGACTTCGCGGATCCAGTGTTTGGCTTCATTCGGTGGCAGGAAACCATCGTGGGCGGCGCGGGTGATCTGGCCGTGGAGGGCTTCGAGCAGGAAGCGCACGTCTTTGGCTTTGGCTTCGGTCAGGATCGGTGCCGGTGGGTTGTTGACCGGGATCGATTCGCCTTGGGCGACCAGGGCGCTCAGTTCGGTGATGCGTGCTTTGGTGGTGGCGCTGGTTTTTTCCAGGTTCAGCAGGCGCTGGCAGACGTTCAGTTCCAGACGGGTCAGCAGCAGCT
This sequence comes from Pseudomonas sp. 29, assembly GCF_002754355.1. Classification (NCBI taxonomy): domain Bacteria; kingdom Pseudomonadati; phylum Pseudomonadota; class Gammaproteobacteria; order Pseudomonadales; family Pseudomonadaceae; genus Pseudomonas; species Pseudomonas sp. 29. Next base: position 1,140,485 of record NZ_PEEY01000001.1, on the reverse strand, counting down.
TGAGCGCCGGGGTCATGAACTGGCCGGGGAAGGTTTCGGTCAGTTCGCCGCAACGGCGCAGGCGGTCGTTGAGTTCGACCTTGGTGCGGGCCTTCTCCAGTTTGTTGTTTTCCACCACATGGTTCATGTAGCCAATGGCGATCAGAATTGCGATCCCGGCTATGACAAGCAGGGTGATCATGAGTGGTGTCACCGGTAAGACCTCTTTATAGGGTTCGCATGCGAGTGTAGTGGCTGGGCATTTAGTCGCCTAGCGCCGCTCGACGAGTTGGATCGGCAGGTTCAATCTGTATCGGCCGCACGCTGCTTATATGAATGCTGGCGCTGCGAGTGCAGATTGCCATCACTGTGGGTGGACTATAGCGTCTTGGCGGGTGGCGGAATATAGGCGTCAATCGTCGGGCGACGGAAAACCCCGATTGCCGCCGTAAAGCAGGTCGAAGTCATTGATTTAAATAAATTTATATCAGGGGGTTGACGACCTCTCAATCCATCCATAGAATGCGCGCCACTTGCAGCGTAAAGCACACAGCGAAGCGCGGCAGGGAGTGAATGTTGTAGTGTGTCCCCTTCGTCTAGTGGCCTAGGACACCGCCCTTTCACGGCGGTAACAGGGGTTCGAGTCCCCTAGGGGACGCCAATGCGGGAATAGCTCAGTTGGTAGAGCACGACCTTGCCAAGGTCGGGGTCGCGAGTTCGAGTCTCGTTTCCCGCTCCAATTTTAAACAGCAGTGCTTTCGGGCGGTGCTGAGTGAAACCAGAACCAAGTCTTCGGGCAAGGATCTGGACACCGAAACACACACCATGTGTTCCGGGTAGCGTGTCCCCTTCGTCTAGTGGCCTAGGACACCGCCCTTTCACGGCGGTAACAGGGGTTCGAGTCCCCTAGGGGACGCCATTTGCGGGAATAGCTCAGTTGGTAGAGCACGACCTTGCCAAGGTCGGGGTCGCGAGTTCGAGTCTCGTTTCCCGCTCCAAATTCTAAAAACGCCGCTCAGTGAGCGGCGTTTTTATTAGTGAAAGTTGTAGCCTGTGTCCCCTTCGTCTAGTGGCCTAGGACACCGCCCTTTCACGGCGGTAACAGGGGTTCGAGTCCCCTAGGGGACGCCATTGCGGGAATAGCTCAGTTGGTAGAGCACGACCTTGCCAAGGTCGGGGTCGCGAGTTCGAGTCTCGTTTCCCGCTCCATATTCACAAAAACGCCGCTCAACAGAGCGGCGTTTTTGTATGCGCGATTTGTGGCTGTGTCATCAGCCATAAAGAAAAAGGCCCGCCGAAGCGATTCGGCGGGCCTTTTTGCGTTGTGCGTTTGCTTACCAGGACAGCATCAGTCGGCCAGCAAACAGAATAAGCACCACGCCCATCGTGCGTTCAAACCAATGGCCCATGCGCATGAACAGCAGGCGAACCCGATTGCTTGAGAAGAACAGCGCGACCACGACAAACCACAGCGCATTCACAAAGCACATCCACAGCCCGTAAAAGGCCTGGATCTGCAAGGGTGTGCTGGCGCTGATGATCGTGGTGAAGATGGCCAGGAAAAACAGTGTGGCCTTGGGGTTGGTTGCATTGGTCAGAAAACCGGTGCTGAAGGCTTTGAACAGGGTTTGTTCGACCACGGGCTCGTCCGCGATTTTTTCACCTTCAACGGCCGATTTGGGTTTGCTGCGCAACAGGCTGACGCCCAGATACAGGATGTAAGCACCACCAACCACCTTGGCGACAGTCAGCAGCCACGGGGTGGTGTGCATCAATGCCCCGACACCCAGCAACGTGTAGAGCACGTGCACGGAAATCCCCGCGCCGATACCTAGCGCCGTGCAGATCCCTACCAATCGGCCGAACCGTACGCTTTGGCGAATGGTGACTGCGAAGTCCGGGCCGGGAGCAACCACGGCCAGAAAGTGAATGGTTGCCAGCGCCAGAAACTCGCCCAGATAATTCGAATACATCTCAGCTCCAATAGGTCAGGGGTGAAGCATTGCCGCGATAGCCGACAAAAAAGGAAAGGCTCAAACGCGGATCGGCCACGCCCGGGGTCACCGAGTGCATGCGCCGCGAGTTGAACATGATGAAATCACCGGGTTGCGGTCGGACTTCGAGCGCAGGTGGGCCGAGCAGCGCTGGTTCAATGCCATAACTGTCGCCACGCATCTCGTCGAATTGATCCGGGGTGATGTCGTCGTCCCATATCTGCAACGCACCGCCCTCGGTCGGCATATTCAGATAGACGTTGCAGGCGAACTGCGCCTCCAGACTGCGGGCCTGGAAGCTGTCCGGAGCATCCTTGGCGAAGATGTCGTGATGGGCGAGGAAGCACACCCCGGGTTTCACCACGCGCGAAAGGCCGACATACATTTTTCGGCCGTAGAGGTTTTCCAGGTGTGCGCCGGCCGGCCAGGATTCGTCGAGCATGCAGCGCAAGGTGTCGATCGGTGAGGAGTAGGGCGCGCAGCGATTGCGCAGTTCAGCGATGTTGCTGGTGGCGCGTTCGAAGTAGTCCTCAATCAGCAGCGGCTGGTTTTCCGCCTCGTAAAATGCCATGCCGATGCGGCCGATACTCGGTGCGTTGATGTAACCCTCGAAGCCTGGAGCGAGAATCTTGTCGCCAATCTGAATGGCCAGCGGCTCAGGCAAAAAGCCTTTGACGCGGATGGCGAGGACTTCTTCGTTGGCCAGTTTTTTTATGCACGTCTCATCGAGACGCTCGACGTCTAGCATCATTTTTTTAGGTCCATCTATCGATAGTCAACGGAACCTGCGAATGCGGTTCCCCGGCGTCGGACGCTGCGTGAAGCAGCGCCCGAAATGCTCAATCCACGTTGTAGTGGACGGATAACGTGCCTTTCTTCTGCGAAAGGGACGCGATCGTGACTGTGCCCAGGTCCTTCAGGCTGCGTACGTGGGTGCCACCGCAGCCATAGGCGGGCAGTTCACCAAAACCGATTTCCCGCGCACCTTCGCGTAGCGAGGTCAGGCGGGGCAGGTCGTGTTCGATCCACTGGTCGATCCCGTGTTGAACGGTCTCTGCATCGACTTCCTGCGCGGTGTCGCCGGGTTTGAATTGCACTCGGCCTTCATCCGGCCAGTGATGGGCTTTGATCGGCATCCAGCCCAGCGCCTGGACGAAATGCCCGATCAGGTGCCCGGCCGAATGCATGCGCGTATTGAAGTGGCGGCGCTGTTCGTCGATGCGGATGCAGGTCATGCCCAGTTCCACCGGCCGGTCGACAAAATGAATGATCCGGTCCGGCTCCTGCACCACACGCAATACCTGGCTTTCACCGATCCAACCGGTATCACACGGCTGTCCGCCGCCTTGCGGATGAAACAGCGTGGCGCGCAAGACCACGGCGAATTCGTTCTCTTGGGGCGTGCAGTCGAGGACTTCCACATTGGCCTTGAGGTCATCACTATGGAAAAAGAGGCGAAGCGTCATATTCCATGCCCTTATTAAAGTTTCTTTTTTTATTATATGAATCGTGCAATAACGTGATAATCCGTTCAAACATCAAAGGACTTGTGCGCTGTGAGCATCAATCTGCCGCTACCGCTGCTTGGTGAAATGGCGATTTTCGTCAAGGTCGTCGAGACCGGTAGCTTCTCTGAAGCGGCTCGGCAGTTGGGTTCATCGCCGTCAGCGGTGAGTCGTAGTATTTCGCGTCTGGAAAAAGCCTTGGCCACGCGCCTGCTGCAGCGCACTACACGCAAACTGCGCTTGAGTGACGGTGGCGAAGAGGTGTTCAAACGCTGCCAGGAGATGGTCAGCGCGGCCAAGTCGGTGATGGAAATCAGCGGCCAGTTCACCCATGAAGCGGAAGGACTGGTGCGCGTCAGCGTGCCGAAAGCGGTGGGGCGCTTCGTGATTCATCCGCACATGCCCGAGTTCCTGCGGCGTTATCCCAAGGTCGATGTCGAGTTGTTGCTGGAGGATCGCCAGGTCGATTTGATCGACGACCATGTCGATCTGGCCATTCGCATCACCGATCGACCGCCGGCCGGGCTGGTTGGCCGGCAGTTACTGACCATCGACCATTTGCTCTGTGCCACGCCGCAGTACCTGGCCGAGCACGGCGTACCGACTCATCCGCATGATCTGCTCAATCACAGTTGTATTTATCTGGGGGAAACCCCGAGTGATGCGCGCTGGAAATTCAAGAAGGGCAGTAAGGCGGTGACGGTAGGCGTCCGCGGTCGGTATGCCGCCAATCACACAGGCGTGCGGCTGGGCGCGGTGTTGCAGCACATCGGCATCGGCAGCCTGCCGTATTTCACCGCCCGTTACGCGCTTGAGCAAAAGTTGGTGGTGCAGGTGTTGCCGGACTGGACGTTCCTCGCGTCCTATCACGGCGGATTGTGGCTGCTGCATTCGCCGACGCGCTATCTGCCACCCAAGTTGCGGGTGTTCATCGACTATCTGGTGGAGTGCCTGCAGAAAGAGCCGACCTTGAGCAAGCCCGGCAAATCAGTGGGGGAAAGCAATGCGGCGATGGCGTATGAATTGCCCGAAAGTGAAGGGTTGTTGTAGCGCAAAGCAAAAGATCGCAGCCTTCGGCAGCTCCTACAGAGGATTGCGTGAGTCCACTGTAGGAGCTGCCGAAGGCTGCGATCTTTTGATCTTCAACCCACTGTTAATTCAGTGCTTGCTGTCCTGAGCGGACATCGCCAGCAGCTGTTTTTCCTGATTCCAGTCGAACGGTTCATCGTTCTGTTCGGCTTCGTAGCGACGTTCTTCCAGTGCCTGATACAGGTCGATCTCTTCATCGGACAAGTAATGCAGGCAGTCGCCGGCGAAGAACCACAACAGATCGCGGGGGATCAGGTGGGCGATTTGCGGATAACGGCTAATCACTTGAGTCAGGATGTCCTGGCCCAGGTACTGGCTTTCGATCGGATCGATCGGCAGCGATGCCAGCAGTTCGTCGAAGCGCTCCAGGAACAAGGCATGGCTTTCTTCGGGAACCTGATCGGCCTCACCTACGGCGACCAGGATACTGCGCAGGTGGTCGAGCAAAACAAGATGATCGGCAACGACGTTGGACACGAGATAAGTCCTCAAGAGCAAAACGGGCGCGGGAGTATAAAGCTCCCGCGCCCTCTTGGACATGGTTGTCAGGATCAGCGGACTTTGCCCTCTGCCAGTTTCAGTTCCTCTTTGTCGAAGTCATCGACGTCGATCACCTTGCGTCGTGCGGCTTCGGCATCGCGCAGGCTCTGTGCTTCTCCCGGTTGCAACACCCCGGCCTCCAGCGCCGCATCGATGGCGTGTTCGCCCGCTACCGGTTTGACCTGACCGCTTTTCAGCGACGTGTGCAGTTTTTTGTGCAGTGGCTGCGCGGCATTCAGTAAATCACTGGCGTGTTGCAGCGCGCCGACGGCATCGTCTGCCGACTGCGGGCGATAGCAACCGGCAAGCAGTTCTTCCAGCGCCGGATCACCTTTGGCGCGACCAATCACGCCTGCCACCTCGGCACCGAGTTTGTCCGACGGGCCTTTGTGACGACGACCGAACGGGAACACGATGGCTCGCAGCAGGCAACCGAATACCTTGTTCGGGAAGTTGCGCAGCAATTCATCCAGCGCCCGTTCCGATTGGCCGAGGCTTTCTTCCATCGCCCAACGGAACAGTGGCTCCATGTACGCTGGCGAATCCAGATCGTGATAACGCTTGAGCGCGGCGGAGGCCAGATACAGGTTGCTCAACACATCACCCAGACGTGCCGACAGACGCTCGCGACGTTTCAGTTCGCCGCCCAGCAACATCATGCTGAAGTCGGCGAGCATGGCGAACGCCGCTGCCTGGCGGTTGAGTGCGCGGAAGTAGCCTTGGCTGATCTTGTCGCCCGGCGCATGCTCGAAGTGGCCGAAACCGAGGTTCAACACCAGCGTACTGGCCGCATTGCTTACGGCGAAACCGATGTGTTTGAGCAGCAAACCATCGAACTCTTTCAGCGCCTGATCCTTGTCCTCACGACCGGCGAGGGCCATCTCCTTCAGCACGAATGGATGGCAACGAATCGCGCCCTGACCGAAGATCATCAGGTTGCGCGACAGGATGTTTGCACCTTCCACGGTGATGAAGATCGGCGCGCCGTTCCAGCTACGCCCGAGGTAGTTGTTCGGGCCCATGATGATCGCCTTGCCACCGTGCACATCCATGGCGTGGCTGATGCACTCGCGGCCGCGCTCGGTGAGGTGATACTTGAGGATCGCCGACAGCACCGAGGGTTTTTCGCCCAGATCCACTGCGTTGGCAGTGAGCATGCGCGCCGCGTCCATCATCCAGGCGTTGCCGCCGATGCGCGCCATGGCTTCCTGAATACCTTCGAAAGCCGACAGCGGTACATTGAACTGCTCGCGAATCTGCGCGTACTGACCGGTGACCAGGCTGGTGAATTTGGCCGCGCCAGTGCCGACTGCCGGCAACGAGATCGAACGGCCGACCGACAGGCAGTTCATCAGCATCATCCAGCCCTTGCCGAGCATCTCCTGACCGCCGATGAGGAAGTCCAGCGGAATAAACACGTCTTTGCCCGAGTTCGGGCCGTTCATGAACGCCGCGCCGAGTGGCAGGTGACGACGACCGATTTCCACCCCAGCGGTATCGGTCGGAATCAACGCGAGGCTGATGCCAAGGTCTTCCTTGTCGCCCAGCAGATGCTCCGGGTCGTAGGCCTTGAAAGCCAGGCCGAGGAGGGTCGCGACAGGACCGAGGGTGATGTAGCGTTTTTCCCAGTTCAGGCGCAGGCCGATGACTTCCTGACCTTCCCATTGGCCTTTGCAGATGATCCCGGTGTCGGGCATCGCACCGGCATCGGACCCGGCGAGCGGACCGGTGAGGGCGAAGCACGGGATGTCATCGCCCCGAGCCAGCCGTGGCAGGTAGTGATTGCGTTGTTCGTCGGTGCCGTAATGCAGCAGCAGTTCGGCCGGGCCGAGGGAGTTGGGCACCATCACGGTGGAGGCGAGGTCACCGCTACGGGTAGCGAGTTTCATCGCCACCTGCGAGTGGGCGTAAGCCGAGAAGCCTTTGCCGCCAAATTCTTTCGGGATGATCAGGGCGAAGAAACCGTGTTCCTTGATATGCGCCCAGGCTTCGGGTGGCAGGTCCATCGACTGGCCGATCTGCCAGTCAGTGACCATCGCGCAGAGTTCCTCGGTCGGGCCGTCAATGAACGCCTGTTCTTCCTCACTCAATTGCGCCTTGGGATAGGCCAGCAGCTTGTCCCAGTCCGGGCGGCCGCTGAACAGCTCACCGTCCCACCACACGGTGCCGGCGTCGATTGCGTCGCGTTCGGTCTGCGACATGGGTGGCAGGGTTTTCTGGAACCAGTTGAACAACGGCGCAGTGAAATGCTTGCGACGCAGGTCGGGCAGCAGCAGCGGGGCAGCGACCACCGCCAGCAGCACCCAGAACACCAGCAACAACCAGCCCGGCGCATGACTGAAAATACCCATCGCCAGCAGGTAGACTGCCACGATGCCCAACGCAGGCAGAGGTGAAATACGCCGGTGGGCGAGATACGCCACACCAACGATCAAAACCAGTATCCACAACAACAGCATATTCAGTCCTCCGTGAACCAAGGCAAATCGACCCTCCAGAGCTTAGACGGCATCTGTAAAACCGGGTGGTCAGACCAAGGTGATTGAAATCGTGGGAAACCCCGGATGGTTTTCGTAGGTTCGGTGGGCAACACGTGTGGGAAATCGTTCGCTGATCCCGCGTCTTTGCGTCCAAGTTTGGCCGAAACGTCGTTATCTCTGTGCTGACGCTGTCGCTAGACTCGGGGCTCACCCAGGAGATTGTCGTCATGCGCGAGTATCTGAGTCCCGGCCGCTTCATCGATAGTGACCACCCGGCAGTGGTGGAGTTCGCCGAACAACATCGGGGTGCCAGCCGCGATCCGCTCGAGCGGGCGATCAATCTTTATTACGCGGTGCGTGAGGCGGTGCGCTACAACCCCTACACCTTCAGTCGCGATCCGCAGACCTTGCGTGGCAGCTATGCGCTGACGACGGGGGAGAGTTATTGCGTGCCCAAAGCCACGCTGCTTGCCGGTTGTGCGCGGCATTGCGGGATCCCGGCGCGTATCGGTCTGGCCGACGTAAAAAATCACTTATCGACGCCACGTCTGCTTGAGTTGCTGAAAAGCGACATGTTCGCCATGCACGGGTACACCGAACTGTTCCTCAATGGACGCTGGGTCAAAGCCACACCGGCGTTCAATCAGAAGCTATGCGAATTGTTCAACGTTGCGCCGCTGGAGTTCGACGGTATCAATGACAGCGTTTTCCACCCGTTCAATCGCGACGGCGCGCAGCTCATGGAGTATCTGGTCGATCACGGCCAATTCGCCGATGTCCCGGAAACGTTCTTCTTCGAACATTTGCAAAAGTGCTATCCGCATCTGTTCACTGATCAGCAGCCGCAACGGCTGGGCGATATGCAGAGTGATTTGAGCCGTACCTGATCCGGCGTATGCTGCCTGCCCACTCATTTGAAAAGAGGCGGTCATGCTGAAGATCTGGGGACGGAAAAACTCATCGAATGTCAGGAAGCCATTGTGGGCGGCTGAAGAGCTTGGCCTGGCCTACGAGGCAATCGATGCCGGCGGCGCATTTGGAGTAGTCGACACTCCCGAGTACCGGGCGATGAACCCGAACGGTCGGGTGCCGGTGATCGAAGACGACGGTTTCGTGCTGTGGGAGTCCAACGCCATCGTCCGCTATCTGCTGGCCAGACATGCGCCCGACAGTCACTGGTATCCGGCGGATCCGCAAGCGCGAGCCATCGCTGACAAATGGATGGACTGGACCACTTCAAGTTTTGCCGGTCCCTTCCGCACGGTGTTCTGGGGCGTCTTGCGCACGCCGGCGGACAAGCAGGACTGGGCTGCGATCAACGCCGCGATCAAGGAATGCAATGAGTTGCTGAGCATGGCCGATCATGCCTTGGCCAGTCAGCCATATCTCTCTGGACAAGACATCGGCATGGGCGATATCCCGCTCGGCAGTTTCATTTATGCCTGGTTCGAGATGCCCATCGAACGCGCACCACAAGCGCATCTGCAAGCCTGGTACGAGCGCTTGAAGCAGCGTCCGGCTTACCAGAAAGCGGTTATGACCGCGTTGACTTAATACTTACTATCGACACACTTGACTGTACTTGTGCGGCGGCGGCAAGCACCATTGCGCTCTGGTGCTGCGGTTGTTTCCCTCGCCGCCCGCCCTTATTTATCCCTTTCTTCCCTTCTTGGTGCGTAAATCCGATATGAGTTCCGCTCTGTCCATCCGGCAGCTAACCAAAACCTACGGCAACGGGTTCCAGGCCTTGAGTGGTATCGATCTGGACGTCGCCGAAGGTGATTTTTTCGCCTTGCTCGGCCCTAACGGTGCCGGCAAATCCACGACCATCGGCATTCTCTCGACCCTGGTGAACAAGACCAGCGGCACGGTGAATATCTTCGGCCATGACCTGGACAAAAATCCTGCGCAGCTCAAGCGCTCGATTGGCGTGGTGCCCCAGGAATTCAACTTCAATCAGTTCGAAAAGACCTTCGACATCGTCGTGACCCAGGCCGGTTACTACGGCATTCCGGCGAAGATCGCCAAGGAACGCGCCGAGCAGTACCTGACCCAGCTGGGCCTGTGGGACAAGCGCGATGTGCCGTCGCGTTCGCTGTCCGGGGGCATGAAGCGGCGTTTGATGATCGCCCGAGCGCTGGTGCACGAACCGCGTCTGCTGATCCTCGATGAACCGACCGCAGGCGTCGACATTGAGCTGCGTCGATCAATGTGGACGTTCCTCACTGAGCTGAACCAGAAAGGCATCACCATCATCCTCACCACGCACTATCTGGAAGAGGCTGAGCAGTTGTGCCGCAACATCGGCATCATCGACCACGGCACCATCGTCGAGAACACCAGCATGAAACAGTTGCTGGGCCAGTTGCACGTGGAGACCTTCCTGCTGGACCTGAAAAACGACTTGAACGCCGCGCCGCAATTGCTCGGTTATCCGGCGCGATTGATCGACAGCCACACCCTGGAAGTTCAGGTCGACAAATCCATGGGCATCACGGCGTTGTTCACCCAGTTGGCGCAGCAGAACATCGAAGTGCTGAGCCTGCGTAACAAAACCAATCGCCTCGAGGAGCTGTTCGTGTCCCTGGTGGAGAAGAATCTGTCGAAGGTGGCGGTATGAGTTCCGAATTCCGTCCCAACCTCGTCGCCCTGCAGACCATTGTTTACCGCGAGGTCAAACGCTTCACACGGATCTGGCCGCAGACGCTGCTGCCGCCGGCGATCACCATGGTTCTGTATTTCGTGATCTTCGGTAACCTGATCGGTCGGCAGATCGGCGACATGGGTGGCTTCACTTACATGGAGTACATCGTGCCGGGGCTGATCATGATGTCGGTGATCACCAACTCCTACGGCAACGTGGTCTCGAGTTTCTTCGGCAGCAAGTTCCAGCGTTCCATCGAAGAGCTGATGGTGTCGCCGGTGTCGCCGCACACTATTCTGATCGGTTTCACCATTGGCGGCGTGTTGCGTGGTCTGATGGTTGGCGTGATCGTGACCATTCTGTCGCTGTTCTTCACCCATTTGCAGGTACATCACCTCGGCGTGACCATTTTGGTGGTGGTACTGACGGCGACGATTTTCTCGCTGCTGGGCTTCATCAACGCGGTGTTCGCGCGCAACTTCGATGATATTTCTATCATCCCGACCTTTGTGCTGACACCGCTGACGTACCTGGGTGGGGTGTTCTACTCGATCACCTTGCTGCCGCCGTTCTGGCAGACCGTGTCACTGGCCAACCCGGTGCTGCACATGGTCAACGCCTTCCGTTACGGCATTCTGGGTGTGTCGGATATCAAGATCGGCATTGCGATCACCTTCATGCTGGTGGCGACCGTTGTGCTGTATCTCGGCTGTGCGCGGTTGCTGGTGAGCGGGCGCGGGATGCGTACCTGATCCAGAACCGCGTCGACTTCTTCGCGAGCAGGCTCGCTCCCACATTGGATCTATGTTGTGCTGAAGATCTTCTGTGGGAGCGAGCTTGCTCGCGAATGCAGACGCCACAAATCAGAACGGCCTCCCATTGCGGAGGCCGTTTTGCGTTCAGCGCATGCGACTCTTCTTGCGCCGCGCCCATTGCCGCGCCACCCACCAGCGCCAATACATCATCACAATGCAGTAGGCGAGGGCGCCGAGTACCAGTCCGACTACCACCGAGCCGAGCAGAAACGGCTGCCACAACGTCGACAACTCGCTGCTGATCCACTCCCAGGTCAGCTCGTCCGGTAGATGTCGGGCGGGCACATCCATCAAAAACGCCCCGGCCTGATAGGTGCAGAAGAACACCGCCGGCATGGTGATCGGATTGGTCAGCCAGACCAGGCTGACAGCAATCGGCATGTTGCCGCGCACCGTGATGGCGAGGGCGGCGGCCACCAGCATCTGCGCCGGGATCGGCAGGAACGCGGCGAACAGGCCAACCGCCATCGCCCGGGCGACCGAGTGACGATTGAGGTGCCAGAGGTTCGGGTCATGCAGCAACTTGCCGAGAAAGCGTAAGGATTTGTGTTCCCTGATGCTCGTCGGGTCGGGCATATAACGTTTGAATAAGCGCCGGGGCATAAGGCTTCTCGGTCGGTTAAGGCGGCAAGTATGTCTGGATTCTACGAAGCGCCCATTCAGACTTTGTGACAATTGTTGACGACGCGTGTAACCGATAACCGCTATGCCTAAGTGCGGGACTCTCAAGGACGGGCTTATGCGCACAGGGATGATGGCGCTCGCAGCCGGTCTGCTGGTCGCGGTTTTTATGCCGGCATTACCGCCGGTCTGGTTGATGCTGTTGTTGCCGGTCGTGGCTTTGATGCTGCTGCCGTTTCGCAGCTATCCGCTGGCGTTTTTGCTGTTTGGCTTCACGTGGGCCAGCGTCGGTGCGCAATGGGCGTTGAATGATCGTTTGCCGGCCGGGCTGGATGGCGAAACCCGGTGGGTTGAAGGGTGGGTCGTCGGTTTGCCGCAGAGCAGCGACGGCTTGGTGCGCTTCGAATTGGCTGATGCGCACTCGCGTCATGAAAAACTGCCATCGCTGATGCGGCTTGCCTGGTACGCCGGGCCGCCGGTCAACAGCGGCGAGCGTTGGCGCTTGGCGGTCAAGCTCAAGCGTCCCGGTGGATTGCGCAATCCCGAGGCCTTCGACTACGAGGCCTGGCTGCTGGCGCAACGCATTGGCGCCACCGGCACGATCAAGGACGGCCAGCGCTTGAGCGAAGCGCGTTGGGCCTGGCGTGACAGTATTCGCCAGCGTTTGCTGAGTGTGGATGCGCAGGGGCGAAACGGCGCATTGGCGGCGTTAGTGCTGGGTGACGGCTCGGGGCTCAGTCGCGAGGACTGGCAGACTCTGCAGGACACCGGCACCGTGCACTTGCTGGTGATTTCCGGTCAGCACATCGGTTTGCTGGCGGCGCTGATGTATGGGCTGGTCGCCGGCATGGCGCGATATGGCCTGTGGCCGCTGCGCTGGCCGTGGCTGCCGTGGGCCTGTGGTATGGGGTTCGCGGCAGCACTCGGTTATGGCCTGCTTGCCGGGTTCGACGTGCCGGTGCAGCGCGCCTGCGTGATGGTCGGACTGGTGCTGTTGTGGCGCCTGCGCTTTCGTCATCTTGGCGCAGGGTGGCCGTTGTTGCTGGCGTTCAACGCTGTGCTGTTGCTGGACCCGCTCGCCAGTTTGCGTCCGGGTCTGTGGCTCTCGTTTGCGGCGGTAGCGGTGCTGATCTTTACCTTTGGCGGCCGCTTGGGCGCGTGGCGCTGGTGGCAGACCTGGACGCGGGCGCAGTGGTTGATCGCGATCGGCTTATGTCCGGTGTTGCTGGCGCTGAACCTGCCGATCAGCCTCAGCGGGCCGCTGGCCAATTTGCTTGCGGTGCCTTGGGTCAGTCTTGCGGTGTTACCGCCGGCGCTGCTTGGAACCGTGTTGCTGCCTGTTCCTTTTGTCGGCGCCGGCCTGCTGTGGCTGGCCGGCGGTTTGATCGATGGGTTGTTTCACGCGCTGGCGACGATTGCCGGGCATTGGCCGGCGTGGATCGCACCCTCGATACCCGCTTGGGTCTGGGCCATTGGCAGCCTCGGCGCCGGGTTATTACTGTTGCCGCGCGGCGTGCCGCTGCGTCCACTGGGCTGGCCGTTGTTGTTGCTGCTGGTCGTGCCGCCACGCGATCAGATAGATGAAGGATTGGCCGATATCTGGCAGCTCGATGTCGGCCAAGGCTTGGCCATCCTGATCCGGACCCGCCATCACGCGTTGCTCTACGATGCGGGGCCGCGCTTTGGTGAGTTCGACCTCGGCGAGCGTGTGGTGCTGCCTTCATTGCGCAAACTGAGCGTGGAAAAACTCGATTTGATGCTGCTCAGTCATGCCGACGCCGATCACGCCGGCGGCGCTTTGGCGATCAGCCGTGGTTTGACCGTCGATCAGGTAATCAGCGGCGACCCGGCGGGGCTGCCCGCGCAATTGAACGCCCAAGCTTGTGCAAGTGGCCAGCAATGGCAATGGGACGGCGTGCGTTTTCAACTCTGGCAGTGGGCGGACGCTGGCGACAGCAATCAGCGTTCCTGCGTATTGCAGATCGAGGCCAATGGCGAGCGCCTGCTGCTGACCGGCGACATCGACAGCCATGCCGAGCGCGTGCTGCTCGACGGTCCACTGGCCGTGCCGACGCAATGGCTGCAATCGCCCCATCATGGCAGCCGCAGTTCATCGTCAATGGCGCTGCTCAACGTCTTGAAACCCGAGTCCGTGCTGATCTCTCGAGGTCATGGCAACTCATTTGGCCATCCACACCCGACCGTGCTGGCGCGTTATCGCAAACTGGGCCTGAATATTTACGACAGCGCCGAGCAGGGCGCCATTCATCTGCAACTGGGCACCTTCAGGGCGCCACGCACGATGCGTCATCAGCGGCGTTTCTGGCGTGATCCGCCCGCACTGGCCCGCTGATCGGGACGTAGGTAAATGGGGCGTCACGGTCGTCGGGGCGGCGGGTCTTAATCGTGGATCGGTATGGTAAAGTGGCGCACTTTTTCGAGGGGACTGTCACTGTGTGGGAATTGGTCAAATCCGGCGGCTGGATGATGTTGCCGATCATTCTGAGCTCCATCGCGGCCATGGCGATCGTCGCCGAACGCCTGTGGACCCTGCGCGCCAGTCGCGTTACCCCCGAGCATCTGCTGGGCCAGGTCTGGGTCTGGATCAAGGACAAGCAGCTCAATAAAGAAAAACTCAAGGAATTGCGCGCCAATTCGCCACTGGGGGAAATCCTCGCGGCGGGCCTGGCCAATTCCAAACATGGTCGCGAGATCATGAAAGAGTGCATCGAAGAGGCCGCCGCCCGGGTCATTCATGAACTCGAGCGCTACATCAATGCTCTTGGCACTATCGCAGCCATGGCGCCATTACTGGGTCTGCTTGGCACCGTGCTGGGCATGATCGATATCTTCAGCGCGTTCACTGGCTCCGGCATGACCACCAATGCCTCGGTGTTGGCGGGCGGTATTTCCAAGGCGCTGATCACCACCGCTGCGGGCCTGATGGTCGGTATTCCGGCGGTGTTCTTCCACCGTTTCCTGCAACGCCGCATCGATGAATTGGTGGTGGGCATGGAGCAGGAAGCGATCAAGCTGGTTGAAGTGGTACAGGGCGACCGTGATGTCGACCTGGCCGAGGGCCGCGCGTGAAGTTCCGTCGCAAACCCCGGGAAACCGTGGACATCAACCTCGCGTCGCTGATCGACGTGGTGTTCATTCTGCTGCTGTTTTTCGTCGTGACCACCACGTTCACTCGCGAAACCCAATTGCGTGTTGACCTGCCGGAAGCGGTCAGCGGCTCCCCGGCCGAAGACCAGCAAGTCAAGCAGATCGACGTGGCCATCAGCGCCGAAGGCGTGTTTTCGGTGAACAACAAGATTCTGCCGAAGAACGACCTGGCGACCCTGATGGAAGCCATGCAGAAAGAGTCCAACGGCGACACCAACATGCCGTTGTCGATCAGTGCCGATGGCAAGACTCAGCATCAATCCGTGATCACCGCCATGGATGCGGCCGGCAAGCTCGGTTTCAGCCATCTGCGCATGACCACGGTCGAGGCGGCGCCCAAATCCTGATGAGCCTGTCCGATCGCTTGCTCGCCGCGTGGTATCAGGGGCACCCGGCCCTGACGCTGCTGCGGCCGCTGGAAATGCTCTATCGCCGCGTGGTGGTGGGTAAGCGCCAGCGCTTTCTTGCCGGTGAAGGTCAGATCTACCAGCCATCGGTGCCGTTAATCGTGGTCGGCAACATCACCGTCGGTGGCACCGGCAAGACGCCGATGATTCTCTGGTTGATCGAACATTGCCGACGCAGCGGTTTGCGCGTCGGCGTGGTCAGTCGTGGTTACGGCGCCAAACCGCCGCAACTGCCGTGGCGCGTTGCGGCCGAGCAAACCGCTGACATCGCCGGTGACGAACCGTTGCTGATCGTCCAGCGCACCGGCGTGCCGCTGATGATCGACCCCGATCGCAGCGCAGCGGTCAAAGCCTTGCTCGCCAGCGAACCGCTGGACCTGATTCTGTCCGATGACGGTATGCAGCATTACCGTCTGGCGCGGGATCTGGAGCTGGTGCTGATCGACGCCGCTCGCGGTCTCGGTAACAAACGCTGCTTGCCGGCAGGGCCGTTGCGTGAGCCGATCGAGCGCCTGCAAAGTGTCGACGGCGTGCTGTTCAATGGTGCCACCGAGGATCGCGATGACGGTTTCGCTTTCCGTCTGCAACCGACCGCGCTGGTCAATCTGCGCAGCGGCGAGCGCAAGTCGCTTGATCATTTTTCGCCCGGCCAGGCCGTGCACGCGGTCGCCGGGATCGGCAATCCGCAACGTTTCTTCAATACCCTCGAAGCGCTAGACTGGCGAGCAGTCCCCCATGCGTTTGCCGACCACGCCGAATACAGCGTGCAGGCGTTGAATTTCACACCGTCATTGCCGTTGGTGATGACCGAAAAGGACGCGGTGAAGTGCCGTGCCTTTGCGGCTGACGACTGGTGGTATCTGGGGGTCGATGCGCTGCCGTCGCCGGCCTTTGTGGCCTGGTTCGACACGCAGCTGATGCGCCTGTTGCCGGATCGTCTTTTGCCTTAACTCTTTACTCAGGGAATGTTCATGGACACCAAATTGCTCGATATCCTCGCGTGCCCGATCTGCAAAGGCCCGCTCAAGCTCAGCGCCGACAAGACCGAACTGATCAGCAAGGGCGCCGGTCTGGCGTACCCGATCCGCGATGGCATCCCGGTCATGCTCGAAAGCGAAGCCCGCACCCTGACCACCGACGAGCGTCTGGATAAATGACCACTGCCTTCACCGTTGTCATCCCGTCGCGTTTCGCCTCGACCCGCCTGCCCGGCAAACCGCTGCTCGACATCGCCGGCAAGCCGATGATCCAGCACGTCTGGGAACAGGCGAGCAAAAGCAGCGCCAGCCGTGTGGTCGTCGCGACTGACGATGCGCGCATCGTCGAGGCCTGCAAGGCTTTTGGTGCCGAAGTGGTGCTGACCCGTGAAGATCACAATTCCGGCACCGATCGTCTGGCCGAAGTCGCGGCGAAACTGGGTCTTGAACCCGACGCGATCGTGGTCAACGTGCAGGGTGACGAGCCGCTGATTCCGCCGAGCGTGATCGATCAGGTCGCCGCCAATCTGGCTGCCCACACCGAAGCGCGCATGGCCACGCTGGCCGAGCCGATCGAAGACGTAGATACCCTGTTCAATCCGAACGTGGTCAAGGTCGTCAGTGATCTCAACGGTTTGGCGCTGACCTTCAGCCGCGCGACTTTGCCATGGGCGCGCGACGCGTTCGCCAAGAGCCGCGAGCAATTGCCCGAAGGCGTGCCGTACCGTCGCCACATAGGCATTTATGCCTACCGCGCCGGTTTCCTCCAGGACTTTGTGAGCTGGGGCCCATGCTGGCTGGAAAACACTGAATCCCTCGAGCAACTGCGTGCCCTGTGGCACGGTGTGCGGATTCATGTCGCCGACGCGCTGATCGCACCGCCGACTGGCGTTGACACGGCCGAAGACCTCGAGCGCGTTCGTCGCCTGCTGGAGGCCTGATGCGCGTTCTGTTTGTGTGCCTGGGCAACATTTGTCGATCGCCCACGGCCGAAGGCGTATTGCGCCACAAACTGCGTGAAGCAGGGCTGGCGGATCAGGTCGAAGTAGCCTCCGCCGGCACCGGTGACTGGCACGTTGGCAACCCGCCGGACAAACGCAGCCAGGCCGCGGCCAAAGTGCGCGGCTATGACCTGTCGGCGCAACGCGCGCAGCAGGTCCGCCGTGCCGATTTCGCCAGTTACGACCTGATTCTGGCCATGGACAACAGCAACCTGCGCAACCTCAAGGCGTTGCAGCCGTCCACCGGCAAAGCCGAGCTGGACCTGTTTTTGCGCCGTTATGCCGGTGTCGTCGATGAAGTGCCGGATCCGTATTACGACGGCGATCAGGGTTTCGAGCAAGTGCTGGATCTGATCGAAGCAGCCTGTGACCAATTGTTGATCGAAGTGAAGGGCCGGTTATGAGTTTGCAGGTGCAACCGCAGGTTTCCCTGAAACCGTTCAACAGTTTTGGCGTGGATGTGCGCGCGCAACTGTTCGCCGAAGCCCACAGCGATGCCGATGTCCGTGAAGCGCTGGCCTATGCCGTTGCTCATGATGTGCCGTTGCTGGTGATCGGCGGTGGCAGCAACTTGCTGCTAACGGCAGATATTCCGGCGCTGGTGCTGCGCATGGCCACGCGCGGGATTCGTGTGATCAGCAATGACGGCAACCGTGTGGTGATCGAGGCGGAAGCGGGCGAGCCGTGGCATCCGTTTGTGCAGCACACGTTGGCGCAAGGACTCTCCGGGCTGGAAAACCTCAGCCTGATTCCCGGCACGGTTGGCGCTGCGCCGATGCAGAACATCGGTGCCTACGGCGTCGAGATCAAGGATGTATTCGCCGGCCTCACCGCGCTGGATCGCCAGACCGGCGAGCTGCGCGATTTCACCCTCGAAGAATGCAACTTCGCCTACCGCGACAGCTTGTTCAAGCAGCAGCCGGGGCGTTGGCTGATTCTGCGCGTGCGCTTTGCACTCGACCGCATCGCGCATTTGCATCTGGAATACGGCCCGGTGCGTCAGCGCCTGACCGAGCAGGGCATCGAGCAGCCGACGCCTACCGACGTCAGCCGTGCGATTTGCAGTATCCGCAGCGAAAAACTGCCGGATCCGGCGGTACTCGGCAATGCCGGCAGCTTCTTCAAGAATCCGCTGGTGTCGGCGGCCATCGTCGCGAGGATCAAGGAACAGCATCCGGATGTGGTCGCCTACGCGCAGCCGAACGGACAAATGAAGCTCGCGGCAGGCTGGCTGATCGAGCGCGCCGGCTGGAAAGGTTTCCGTGAAGCCGATGCCGGCGTGCATAAACTGCAGGCGCTGGTGCTGGTCAACTACGGCGTGGCAACCGGGCTGCAACTGCTCGATCTGGCGCAACGCATCCAAAAAGACATTGCCGAACGTTTCAATGTCGACCTGGAGATGGAGCCTAATCGCTATTGAGGCTACGCTTTCAAAGCGCCATCCAAAGCCCTGCACTGATAAAAAGTGCAGGGCTTTTTTGTTAACGCTGGGTTAACTTAGCGAGCTAACGATAACCGTCATTTGCTCCACCAAAGGCCCGGTGCAGACGTTCGCGTCGGCACAAGAGAGCCTGATTAGCCTGAGTCGATCTGCGTGAACCACCGCCGATTCAACGGCGGCAGATTGCTCGACCCCATAACCACTACAAATATGCGGGCGTGCCCATGATTACCCTGAAACTCAACGGTCAAGACCATCCTCTCGATGTCACCGAAGACATGCCGCTGTTGTGGGCGATTCGTGATGTCGCCGGTTATAACGGCACCAAGTTCGGCTGCGGCATGGGGTTGTGCGGCGCCTGCACCATTCATATCGACGGCTTGCCGGCGCGCAGTTGCATCACGCCGATCGGTTCGGTGGTCGGCCAGAACGTCACCACCATCGACAACCTGCACGCCGACCCTGTGGGGCAGGTGGTACAGCAAGCCTGGCTCGACACCGCTGTAGCGCAATGCGGATTCTGTCAGGGCGGGCAGATCATGTCGGCTACCGCGTTGCTCAAGACCAACCCGAACCCGAGCGACGAGCAGATCGAAGAAGCCATGGTCGGTAACATTTGCCGCTGCGGCACCTACAACCGGATCAAGACCGCGATCCGCCAGGCTTCCACTCACTTGAAGGAGGCCAAGGCATGAGTCGCCTTCCGAATGATTTCGCCCTGAGCAATCTCAGCCGTCGCGGTTTCCTCAAAGGCGTCGGCGCCACCGGCGCGCTGGTGTTGGCCGCCAGTTGGGGTTGGCAGGATGCGTTGGCTGAAGACAAACCGAAGCAATTCGGCGCCGATGGCATGCCCAATGGCTGGATCGACGATCCGAAGGTCTACGTCAGCATTGCCGCTGACGGCACGGTCACTGTGGTGTGTAACCGTTCCGAGATGGGCCAGGGCGTGCGCACCAGTCTGACCATGGTTGTTGCTGATGAACTGGAAGCCGATTGGGCGCGCGTCAAAGTGCAGCAGGCGCCGGGTGATGAAGTGCGCTTCGGCAACCAGGACACCGACGGTTCGCGCAGCATGCGCCATTGGTATGAACCAATGCGGCGTTGCGGTGCGGCGGCGCGAACCATGCTTGAACAGGCCGCCGCTGCGCAGTGGAAAGTGCCGGTCGGTGAATGCCACGCGCAACTGCACAAAGTCATTCACAAACCGTCTGGCCGTGAGCTGGGCTATGGCGAACTGGCCGCCGCAGCCAGTGCGTTGCCGGTACCGGCGCGTGACAGCCTGCGCCTCAAGCAGCCGTCGGAGTTTCGCTACATCGGCAAGGAAGGTACGAAAGCCATCGATGGCGCAGACATCGTCAACGGTCGTGCGGTGTACGGCGCCGATGTGCATTTCGACGGCATGTTGTACGCAACTATCGCCCGTCCGGCGGTGTACGGCGGCAAGGTCAAATCGCTGGATGACAGCGCAGCGCTGAAAGTCCCCGGTGTGCTCAAAGTGCTGCAGATCGAAAGCCGTCCGCTGCCTTCCGAGTTTCAGCCACTGGGTGGTGTGGCCGTGGTCGCCAGCAATACCTGGGCCGCGATCAAGGGCCGTGAAGCGTTGAAAATCGAATGGGATGACGGCCCGAACGCCAGTTATGACTCGATCGCCTATCGCAAAGAGCTTGAAGCCGCCTCGCTGAAACCCGGCAAAGTGGTGCGCAACACCGGCGATATCGACAAGGCCCTGAGCGGTGCTGCGAGTACGCTTGAAGCATCCTACTACCTGCCGCATCTGGCCCAGGCACCGATGGAGCCAATGGTTGCCATCGCTCGCTACAAGGACGGCGTTTGCGAAGCGTGGGCACCGAGTCAGGCGCCGCAAGTCACTCGTGAGCGCATTGCCGAGCGTCTTGAACTGCCGTTCGACAATGTCACGTTCAATGTCACCTTGCTTGGCGGTGGTTTTGGTCGCAAGTCGAAACCGGATTTCGTCGTCGAAGCGGCGACTCTCGCCAAAGAGTTCCCCGGCAAAGCCGTGCGGGTGCAGTGGACGCGTGAAGATGACATCCACAACTCGTATTTCCACACCGTGTCCGCCGAGTATCTGAAGGCTGGCGTGGGCAAGGACAGCATGCCGTCCGGCTGGTTGCATCGCACCGTGGCGCCGAGCATCACCGCGCTGTTCGCGCCGGGGATGAACCATGAAGCGGCTTTCGAACTGGGCATGGGTTTCACCAACATGGCCTACGCGATTCCCAACGTACGCCTGGAAAACCCCGAGGCGACCGTGCACACACGGGTTGGCTGGTATCGCTCGGTGTCGAACATTCCTCATGGTTTTGCCATCCAGAGTTTCGTCGATGAGCTGGCGCACAAGGCTGGCGAGGATCCGCTCAAGTACCAGGTCAAACTGCTCGGTCCGGATCGGCAGATCGACCCGCGCACGTTGAGCGAAGAGTGGAACTATGGCGAGTCTCCCGAGCGTTATCCGATCGACACCGGACGCATGCGCACGGTGCTGGAAACTGCCGCGAAGGCTGCCGGTTGGGGACGCAAACTGCCCAAGGGCCGTGGTCTGGGTCTGGCGGTACATTACAGCTTCGTCACGTATGTGGCGGCGGTGATCGAAGTCGAGGTCAAGGACGACGGTACGCTGATCGTGCATAAGGCTGACATCGCTGTGGACTGCGGGCCGCAGATCAATCCTGAGCGCATCCGCTCGCAATTCGAAGGCGCTTGCGTGATGGGCTTGGGTAACGCGGTACTGGGTGAAATCAGTTTCAAGGACGGCAAGGTCCAGCAGGACAACTTCCACATGTACGAAGTGGCGCGCATGTCGCTGGCGCCGAAGGAAGTTGCCGTGCATCTGGTGACGCCGCCGGGCGAGGTGCCGTTGGGCGGTGTAGGCGAACCGGGCGTGCCGCCGATTGCCCCGGCCTTGTGTAACGCGATCTTCGCCGCCACCGGCAAGCGTATTCGCAACCTGCCGGTGCGTTACCAGTTGCAGGGCTGGCAGAAGGCAGAGGCGTAATGGACGGCGTCGACCTCAATGTCCTGCGCAGCGTCCTCGAATGGCGCCGCGCCGGACAGCGGGTGGTGCTGTTCAGCGTAGTGCAGACCTGGGGCACGGCGCCCCGGGCACCCGGTGCCATGCTCGCCTTGCGTGAGGATGGCGTGGTGATCGGTTCGGTGTCGGGCGGGTGCGTCGAGGATGACTTGATCGCCCGCCTACACGACGGCCGCATCGCCAGCGATGGGCCGCCGGTGCAGTTGATTACCTATGGCGTTACACGCGAGGAGGCGGCGCGCTTTGGCTTGCCTTGTGGCGGCACGTTGCGCCTGACTGAAGAACGGATCGGCGATCCCACGTGGGTTGCCGAGTTGCTCGCGCGGTGCGAAGCACACGAGATCGTTGCCCGTGAGTTGAACATTGAAACCGGTGAAGTGCTTCTGTCGCCGGCCAGCAAGTCTGACTCGCTGGAGTTCGACGGCAAAACCCTGCGCGCAATCTACGGCCCGCGTTGGCGTCTATTGTTGATCGGCGCCGGGCAGTTGTCGCGCTACGTGGCGGATATGGCGCGCCTGCTGGATTTCGAAGTACTGATCTGCGATCCGCGCAGCGAATTCGTCTACGGCTGGGAAGAGCATCACGGGCGTTTCGTCTCGGGCATGCCGGATGAGGCGGTGTTGAGTATCCAGACCGACGAACGTACGGCGATTGTCGCGTTGACCCATGATCCGCGGCTGGACGACATGGCGCTGCTCACGGCGCTGGATTCTCCGGCCTTCTATGTCGGCGCTCTCGGCTCTCGGGTTAACAGCCGGAAGCGTCGGGAGAATCTGGCTCAGCTAGGCTTGTCGGTGCAGGCGATCGATCGGCTGCACGGGCCGATCGGTTTGCACATCGGCAGTCATTCGCCAGCGGAAATTGCTTTGTCCCTGTTGGCGGAAATCGTCGCGATCAAGAACGGCGTCGAGTTGAAGCAGAAGAAAACTTTGGAGGACGCATGAGTCGATCCATTGCAGTGATTGTGCTGGCGGCGGGTGAGGGCAGTCGTTTTCGCCAGGTGGCAGGTGCTGATAAGGACAAGTTGCTGGCGGACTGCACCGGGCGTGATGGCGCGGTGCGTTCGGTGATTGAGCAGGTGCTGTTGAATCTGCCGGTCAGTCTCGACAAGCGTGTGCTGGTGACGACTGAAGCGCGGCCGCAAGCGATGCGCATGGCGCAGGCCTATGGCTGTGACGTGGTCTCGATTGAATCGACCGGGATGGGTGACAGCATTGCCGCTGGCGTCGCGGCATGCCCGGAGGCGGATGGCTGGTTGATTGTGTTGGGTGATATGCCGTTTATCTTGCCGTCGAGTATTGAGCGGGTGGTCGCGGCCATTGCCGATGATGCAGTGAGCGTGCCGGTGCAGGAAGGGGAGTTCGGTCATCCTGTGGGGTTTGGGCGGTCGTTTGGTGCGGGGTTGCAGGCTTTGAGTGGCGATCGAGGGGCTCGGCCGTTGTTCAAGCAGGGCAGGGTGGTGGAAGTGGTGGTGGATGATCCCGGGGTGTTGTGGGATATCGATGTGCCGGAGGCTTTGGTTTTTACTTCGTCTTGAGAGCTGCGTAAATTCCTGAGATCCCCTCACCCTAACCCTCTCCCAGAGGGAGAGGGGACTGACCGAGGTGTTCTTTCGAGGTACACCGACCTGAAACTTCGAGTCGAACTCCGGCCTTGAAACACACGGAGATCGGCTCCCTTTCCCCCTCGCCCCCTGGGGAGAGGGCTGGGGTGAGGGGGTTGATCTAGAGTCCAGCACAAAAAATCGAGGCATAAAAAAGCCCCGCCTGAATAATCGGGCGGGGCTTTTTATTGGCTTTGGAAATTACACGAGTGGTTTAGGCTCGTGTTCTTTTTCCTCGGCCTCTTGGTGCTGCTCGACCGCGTCCTGAACGGAGCGTGGTGCTTCAGCAATCACCGACTCAACCACAGCTTCTTCAGTCACCGGGGCAGGAGCTGCCTCGACCACTTCAGCAACCACGGCTGGCTCGGCAGCGACTGGCGCAGCAGCGGCAGCCAATTCGGCTTCCTTCTGCAGACGCTCTTCTTCACGCTTGCGACGACGCACTTCACGTGGGTCGTTTGGCGCGCGGCCGCTTGGCGTCAGAGCGCTGACCGGTGCTGGAGCTTCAACCACCGGGGCTGGCGCTTCGGTCACCACGGGTGCTTCGACAACCGCTGCTTCAACGACAGGTGCTGGTTCGGCAGCCTTACGTTCTTCAAACACCGGGGTTTCAAACACTGGCGCTTCAACAACCGGTGCTTCCACCACTGGCGCTGGGGTTTCAGCAACAGTCGGTTCGGCAACCCAGTTGAAGGCAGTCTGCTCTTCGCGAACTTCACGCACGGTTTCGGTTACGGTTTCTGCGACGGTTTCAACCACCGGCTCCGCAGCCACAACTGGCGCTGGCTCTACCTGAGGCAGGGTCTCTTGAACTGGAGCCACTTCGACTTCCGGAGCAGCAACCACTTCTACTGGAGTAGTCGCTTCAACAACCGGCGCTTCCACTGGAGCGGTTTCCTGAACAGCCGCGGTGGCGCGTTCAGCTTGCTCGTGGGCTTGAGCTTCAGCCGGTGCACTGATCACGGTGCTGGCAACAGCGGCGGTCACAGCCAGGCCAGCAGCCAGATCGGCGGTGCTTGGCGCTTCAGCGTTTTCGCCGGCTTCGGATTCTTCCGAACCTTCGATCACGTTGCCGTTGGCATCACGCTGACGCTCACGACGGTTGCTGCGACGACGCTGACCGCGCGAACGACGACGTGGGCGATCGCCTTCGGCGTTCTCCGAACCGTCTTCCGGCAGTTGCTCTTCGTTGGTGTTCACTTCTTCTTCAGCGACGGCAGCAGCGGCCTGTTCGGCACGCGGTTGACGCTCTTCACGTGGCGGACGCGGTGCGCGTTCTTCACGTGGCTGACGGGTCGGGCGTTCTTCAGCGGTAACGGCAACGTCAGCTACAGCGGCTGGAACGGCGTCCAGTGGCTCGCGCAGTTCACGCACACGCTCTTCACGCTCGCCGCGTGGCTTGCGGTCTTCGCGCGGCGCACGTGGTGCACGTTCTTCACGCGGAGCGCGTGGTGCACGTTCTTCGCGGGCAACTGGCGCTTCGGTACGAGCTTCACGTGGTTCGCGGACTTCACGGGTTTCACGTGGCGCGCGCTCTTCGCGCGGCTCGCGTGGCGCACGTTCTTCACGTGGAGCACGTTCTTCGCGTGGCTTGCGCTCTTCATCGCGGCGACCATTACGATTGCGGCTCTGCTGACGACCGTTGCGACGCTCTTCGTTGCGGGCCGGACGTTCGGCGGCTGGTTTTTCAACCACAACCGGAGCGGCTGGCTCTTCTTTGGTGGCGAACAGGCTGACCAGCGATTTCACCAGGCCTTTGAACAGGCTTGGCTCTGGTGCAGCGACTGGAGCTGGTGCAGCAACGGCCGGGGCGGCAACTTCGGTCGGAACCGGAGCGTTGGCACGGGCCGGAGCAGTCTTGACCGCGGCTTCCTGGCGAACCAGGGTGCGGGTCGCAGCGGCTGGCTGAACTTCTTCGACTTCGGCAGCGGCAGCAGCGATTTCGTAGCTGGACTGGTTGGTCGCGGCTTCCGGGCTGTCGTCACGCAGACGCTGAACTTCGAAATGCGGGGTTTCGAGGTGGTCGTTCGGCAGAATGATGATGCGGGCACGGGTGCGCAGTTCGATCTTGGTGATCGAGTTGCGTTTTTCGTTGAGCAGGAACGCAGCGACCGGGATCGGCACCTGGGCGCGCACTTCGGCGGTGCGGTCTTTCAGGGCTTCTTCTTCGATCAGGCGCAGGATCGCCAGCGACAGCGATTCAACGTCACGGATGATGCCGGTGCCGTTGCAACGCGGGCAAACGATGCCGCTGCTTTCGCCCAGCGATGGACGCAGGCGCTGACGGGACATTTCCAGCAGGCCGAAGCGCGAGATGCGGCCGATCTGCACGCGAGCGCGGTCGGCTTCCAGGCATTCGCGGACTTTTTCTTCCACGGCGCGCTGGTTCTTGGCAGGGGTCATGTCGATGAAGTCGATGACGATCAGGCCGCCGATGTCGCGCAGGCGCAACTGACGGGCGATTTCTTCGGCAGCTTCAAGGTTGGTCTGCAGAGCGGTTTCTTCGATGTCGCTGCCTTTGGTGGCGCGCGCCGAGTTGATGTCGATCGACACCAGGGCTTCGGTCGGATCGATAACGATGGAACCACCGGAAGGCAGTTCAACGACGCGCTGGAAAGCGGTCTCGATCTGGCTTTCGATCTGGAAACGGTTGAACAGCGGTACGCTGTCTTCGTACAGCTTGATCTTGCTGGCGTACTGCGGCATCACCTGGCGGATGAAGGTCAGGGCTTCGTCCTGGGCTTCAACGCTGTCGATCAGCACTTCGCCGATGTCCTGGCGCAGGTAATCGCGGATGGCGCGGATGATCACGTTGCTTTCCTGGTAGATCAGGAATGGCGCGGAGCGATCCAGCGAGGCTTCTTTGATGGCGGTCCACAGTTGCAGCAGGTAGTCGAGGTCCCACTGCATTTCTTCGCTGCTGCGGCCAAGGCCGGCAGTGCGCACGATCAGACCCATGTCGGCTGGTGCGACCAGACCGTTCAGCGCTTCGCGCAGTTCGTTGCGCTCTTCGCCTTCGATGCGACGGGAGATACCGCCGGCACGCGGGTTGTTCGGCATCAGCACGAGGTAACGACCGGCCAGGCTGATGAAGGTGGTCAGGGCTGCGCCCTTGTTGCCACGTTCTTCTTTTTCGACCTGAACGATGACTTCCTGGCCTTCGCTCAGGACGTCCTTGATGTTGACGCGGCCTTCAGGGGCTTTCTTGAAGTATTCGCGGGAGATTTCTTTGAGGGGCAGGAAGCCGTGGCGCTCGGAGCCGAAATCGACAAAGGCAGCCTCAAGGCTTGGTTCGATGCGAGTGATGCGGCCTTTATAGATGTTGGCCTTCTTCTGCTCGCGTGCACCGGATTCGATGTCCAGGTCGTAGAGGCGTTGGCCATCTACCAGTGCAACACGCAACTCTTCGGGTTGAGTTGCGTTAATCAGCATTCTTTTCATGTAGTACCGTCGGTTTCCGGGCTGCCGGAAACGGCGTTCGGCACACACGACTTCTCACGGTCGGTGTCAGGTGCGTCGGGAGTGGTTGGCCATTCCCGTGTCCAGCGATATGCGGCCAATTGGGCCGATATAGCGACGTACGCGTCCTGCTTGCTGTGGCTACTTAAGCACTCAGTCAGGAGGAGGAATCAACCAGCGGCTGTGGACGAGATGAAGCGTCTTGATAAAGCCTATTGCTACACAGTCCAGCGGTTGTGCATCTCCACCCTACACGTATCCCTGATAATTCGGGTGCTGCCGCGCGCAGAATCCGCAGCGGGTTGGCATTTACCGTGAGCTCCGAAAGGGGAGGTCACGCATCATGGCTAATTCAGGCGTTGTTTCCGAAGCATTCGCTCGGGGTCATCTGCAGCTGACTGCACTTTGTGAACTGGCCTTGAATGTGTGCCTGTCAGGCGAGTAAAAACTCTGCTCGACGGTGTAATTCAGGCCTCATGTCACCTGCGCTTGTTACAACTGAAAACTCCACCGTTACGTAGCGAAAGCCCCGTAGGACGGCCTCGCGTCCTGGTGAATTGCGTTGGTCAGGGCCGGTTTTTGACCGTGGTTCCTCTGTCCAGGCCGCTTTTGGCGGCGTTCGCGACTATAGCAGCAATGATTAAGTGCTTCAATTCCATAAAAATTGTTATCATCCGCGGCATGACAACTACTGCCCCTTCGACTCCAGGCGTTCAATTGCTTGAAGTCTCGCCGGAGTATGCCGGCCAACGAATCGACAACTTTCTCCTCGCCCGGCTCAAAGGCGTGCCCAAGACCTTGATTTACCGCATTTTGCGTAAAGGCGAAGTGCGTGTGAACAAAGGTCGGATCAAGCCCGAATACAAGCTGCAGGCCGGTGATATCGTGCGCGTGCCGCCGGTTCGCGTGCCTGAGCGCGATGAACCGGTGCCGCTGGCACAGGGTCTGTTGCAGCGCCTGGAAGCCTCGATTGTCTTCGAAGACAAAGCCCTGATCGTGATCAATAAGCCCGCCGGCATTGCGGTTCACGGTGGCAGTGGCTTGAATTTCGGTGTGATCGAAGCCTTTCGTCAGTTGCGTCCCGATGCCAAGGAGCTGGAACTGGTACACCGTCTCGACCGTGACACCTCCGGCCTGCTGATGATCGCCAAAAAACGCAGCATGCTCCGTCACTTGCACGAGCAATTGCGCGGCGATGGCGTCGACAAACGCTACATGGCGCTGGTGCGCGGCAACTGGGCGACCTCGATCAAGAAAGTCAGCGCGCCATTGCTCAAGAGCAATCTGCGTTCCGGCGAGCGCATGGTTGAAGTCAACGAAGAAGGTAAAGAAGCCCTGACAATGTTCAAGGTGCTGCGCCGTTTCGGTGATTTTGCCACCATGGTCGAGGCTAAACCGGTGACCGGTCGCACCCACCAGATTCGCGTGCATACCTTGCATGCCGGTCATTGCATTGCTGGCGACAGCAAGTATGGCGATGAGGATTTCACCAAGGAAATCCGTGATCTGGGCGGCAAGCGTCTGTTCCTGCACGCCTACATGCTGACCGTGCCGCTGCCCGATGGCGGCAAGCTGACCTTGCAGGCGCCGGTCGATGAAATGTGGGCCAAGACCGTGGAGCGATTGAGTGCGCCCATCTGATTACAAACTGCTGATTTTCGATTGGGACGGCACCCTGGCCGATTCCATTCACCGGATTGTCGAAGCCATGCATTCGGCGTCCGGGCGCTCCGGTTTCGAGTTGCGCGACGACTTTGCTGTCAAAGGCATCATCGGTCTGGGCTTGCCCGAAGCGATTCGCACGCTGTATCCCGAGATCAGTGACGCCGAAATGACCGCGTTTCGCGAGTATTACGCCGATCACTACATCGCCGCAGAAGCTGTGCCTTCGCCGTTGTTCGAGGGCGTAGTCGAGTCGATGGCGTCCTTTCGCGAGCAGGGTTATCACCTCGCGGTGGCGACCGGCAAGAATCGTCGCGGACTGGATCGGGTGCTCAAGGCCAATGGCTGGGAAGATTATTTCGATATCACCCGCGCCGCCGATGAAACTGCGAGCAAGCCGCACCCTCTGATGCTGGAGCAGATCCTTGCTCATTGTGGTGTACGCCCGGAGCAGGCGCTGATGGTCGGCGATTCATCCTTCGATCTGCTGATGGCGCGTAATGCTGGGATGGATTCGGTCGCGGTCAGTTATGGCGCGCAATCGATCGAATCGCTGCAACAATTCGAGCCACGTCTGTCGATCGACCGTTTTTCCGAATTGCATGCCTGGCTGGGGAAGCAGGCCTAATACGTTTTTGCTGGGGTGGATGGCATGACCGACGAATGGAAAGCACCGGCCAAGGCAAGTGCCGACGACGGTGACGAAAAAAGCTGGAAGCTGTTGGAAAAGACTCTGCTGGCTGGTGTTCAGGAACAGCGTCGTTCGCGGCGTTGGGGGATTTTCTTCAAGCTGCTGACGTTTGTTTATCTGTTTGTGGCGCTGATCCTGTTCACGCCGCTGATGGACATGGAAAAGAGCGCCACGCGCGGGCCGAACTACACCGCGTTGATCGACGTCACCGGCATGATCGCCGACAAAGAGCCGGCCAGTGCCGACAACATTGTTGGCAGCCTGCGGGCGGCGTTCGAGGACAAGAAGGTCAAAGGCGTGATCCTGCGCATCAACAGTCCTGGCGGCAGTCCGGTGCAATCGGGTTATGTGTATGACGAGATCAAGCGTCTGCGCGGTCTGCATCCGGAGATCAAGCTTTACGCGGTGATTTCCGATCTGGGCGCCTCCGGTGCTTATTACATTGCCAGTGCGGCGGATCAGATCTATGCCGACAAGGCGAGTCTGGTTGGCTCGATTGGTGTGACGGCGGCCGGTTACGGCTTTGTTGGCACCATGGAGAAGCTGGGTGTCGAGCGTCGCACGTACACCTCGGGCGAGCACAAGTCGTTCCTTGACCCGTTCCAGCCGCAGAAGTCTGATGAAACGGCCTTCTGGCAAACGGTGTTGGACACCACGCACAAGCAGTTCATCAATAGCGTCAAGCAGGGGCGTGGCGATCGTCTGAAAGACAAAGAGCATCCGGAGCTGTTCTCCGGGCTGGTCTGGTCGGGTGAGCAAGCGCTGCCGCTGGGCTTGATCGATGGTCTGGGCAATGCCAGTTCGGTGGCGCGTGATGTGATTGGCGAGAAGGAGCTGGTCGACTTCACCGTTCAGGAGTCGCCGTTCGATCGCTTCTCGAAGAAGCTGGGTGCCAGTGTCGCTGAGCAGTTGGCGATGTGGATGGGTTTCCACGGGCCGTCGTTGCGTTAAAAAGTCGCGGCATAAAGAAACCGGCCTTGATGGCCGGTTTTTTGTGGGTCAGGGGATTTGCACGCCTTCAGCCAACAGCATGTCGATCAGGCGAATCAGCGGCAGGCCGATCAGGCTGGTGGCGTCAGGGCCTTCGGTGGATTGAAACAGGCTCACGCCCAGTCCTTCAGCCTTGAAGCTGCCCGCGCAATCGTAGGGCTGCTCCAGTCGCAGGTAGCGCTCAATGCGTGCCTGATCGAGTTGGCGCATGTGCACGGTGAACGGCACACAGTCGACCTGGCATTGGCCGGTCTGGCTGTTAAGCAGGGCCAGGCCGGTGAGGAACGTTACGCTGGCGCCACTGGCAGCCATCAGTTGCTCGCGAGCCTTCTCGAAGGTATGCGGCTTGCCGATGATCTGCTCGCCGAGCACGGCAATCTGGTCCGAGCCGATAATCAGATGGGTGGGATAGCTGTCAGCCAATGCCCGGGCTTTTTGTTCGGCGAGGCGCTTGACCAGTTCGATCGCCGATTCGCCCGGGCGGTGACTTTCATCGATATCCGGCGAGCTGCAGACGAACGGTAGGTGCAGGCGGGCGAGCAATTCCCGACGATAGGTCGAGCTTGAAGCAAGTAATAAAGGCAGCATTCGCGTCTCCTGAGGCAGGTGCGAATTCTAGCGGAGGCACGCAAGTGACGGACAGGGCACAATTTCCTTTGACATGGGTGGGTGCATCCCTATAATGCTGCGCCTATGTTGAATGACCCGATTCCACCTCACGTTGACCCGCGCAAATTGGCTGACCGTGGCACCACCCTTCAAGGTGAACTGCTGCTGGCCGATTTGAAGAGACTCTGCGACCCGCTTTCCGACGATGTCGGTACGGTGCAGGCGAAATTCGTTTTTGAACGAGATGAACGTAAATCTGTGGTGATCCACAGCTTTATCGACACCGAGGTCAAAATGGTTTGCCAGCGTTGTCTTGAGCTGGTCACCCTGCCGATCCACAGCGAATGCAGTTACGCTGTAGTGAAGGAGGGTGCGAATACCCAGTCGTTACCGAAAGGTTATGACGTGCTGGAACTGGGCGAAGATCCATTGGATCTGCAGTCACTGGTCGAGGAAGAGCTTTTGCTTGCCTTGCCTATTGTGCCTGCTCATCATCCGGAAGAATGCCAGCAGCCGGCGGGAGCAGATGAGCCCGAACCGAGCGAGGACGAGGTAACGCGGTCCAACCCGTTCAGTGTATTGGCGCAGTTAAAGCGTGACCCAAACGTTTAGGAGTTAATCAATTATGGCTGTTCAGCAGAACAAAAAATCCCGCTCTGCCCGTGACATGCGCCGTTCGCACGACGCTCTCGAGGCTAGCACCCTGTCTGTAGAAAAAACCACTGGTGAAGTTCACCTGCGTCACCACGTATCGCCAGAAGGCGTATACCGTGGCCGTAAAGTGATCGACAAGGGCGCTGACGAGTAATCACTTGTCCGCTCAAGTCATCGCGATTGACGCAATGGGCGGGGACTTCGGTCCCCGCAGCATTGTTCAGGCCAGCCTTGCTTGCCTGTCTGCTACGCCCTCGCTGCACCTGACCCTCGTCGGTCAACCCTCCCTTCTTGAAGAATTGATCCACGGCCAATCGGCTGCCGATCGCGCGCGCCTGACGATTGTTGCGGCCAGCGAAGTCATCACCATGGACGAAAAACCGACCCAGGCCTTGCGTGGCAAGCCGGACTCGTCGATGCGTGTCGCCCTTGAGCTGGTGCGTGACGGCAAGGCTCAGGCCTGTGTCAGCGCCGGCAATACCGGTGCGTTGATGGCGCTGTCACGATTCGTGCTGAAGACGCTGCCCGGTATCGATCGGCCGGCAATGGTGGCGGCTATCCCGACGCAGAAGGGTTATTGCCAGTTGCTTGATCTGGGCGCCAACGTCGATTGCAGCGCCGAGCATTTGCTGCAATTTGCGGTAATGGGCTCGGTGGCGGCGCAGACGCTGGGCATCCATCGCCCGCGCGTCGCGCTGCTGAACATCGGCACCGAAGACATTAAGGGCAATCAGCAGGTCAAGCTGGCTGCGACGCTGTTGCAGGCTGCCCGTGGCATCAATTACATCGGCTTTATCGAAGGCGACGGTTTGTATCGCGGCGAGGCGGATGTTGTGGTGTGTGATGGTTTCGTCGGCAACATCCTGCTCAAGTCCAGCGAAGGTCTGGCGACGATGATTGCTGCGCGTATCGAGGCGCTGTTCAAAAAGAATCTGGCCTCCCGTGCCGTGGGGGCGTTGGCGTTGCCGCTGATGAAACGTTTGCAGGCGGATCTGGCGCCGGCGCGACATAACGGCGCAAGCTTTCTCGGCTTGCAGGGTATCGTGGTGAAAAGCCACGGTTCGGCCGGTGTTCAGGGCTTTCAGAGTGCTATTTCCCGTGCGCTGATCGAGATTCAGGAAAATCTTCCCGAGCGTCTCCATGGCCGTCTGGAGGATTTGTTGTCTTAGGCGTTTTCGTCGGACAATGCTTAAATGTGACCGCCCGGTTCAAAGGGCCATCCAACTGTCAGTTTCTTGCGTCCCCAGTGGGGCGCCATTTTCCGACGACAAGATCATTAGGGGCTTGTTACATGTCTGCTTCCCTCGCATTCGTCTTTCCAGGACAAGGTTCGCAGTCCCTCGGCATGCTGGCCGAGCTGGGCGCGGAATATCCGTTGATCCTCGAAACTTTCAAAGAAGCCTCTGAGGCTCTGGGCTATGACCTGTGGGCGCTGACCCAGCAGGGCCCGGAAGAGCTGCTCAATCAAACCGATAAAACCCAACCGGCCATTCTGACCGCTTCGATCGCCCTATGGCGTCTGTGGCTGGCTGAAGGTGGTGCGCGTCCGGCTTTTGTTGCCGGTCACAGTCTGGGTGAATACAGCGCGCTGGTTGCTGCCGGCAGCCTGACACTGGCTGATGCGGTGAAGCTCGTCGAGCGTCGCGGTCAGTTGATGCAGGAAGCTGTTCCGGCCGGGCAGGGCGGCATGGCTGCCATCCTCGGTCTGGAAGATGCCGATGTGCTGGCTGCCTGCGCCGAAGCGGCGCAAGGTGAAGTGGTCAGCGCGGTCAACTTCAACTCGCCGGGCCAAGTGGTCATTGCCGGTGCCAAGGCTGCCGTCGAACGCGCGATCGAAGGCTGCAAGGCGCGTGGCGCCAAGCGTGCCATGCCGCTGCCGGTGAGCGTGCCGTCGCACTGCGAGCTGATGCGTCCGGCCGCCGAGCGCTTTGCCGAATCCATCGCCGCCATCGACTGGCAGGCGCCGCAGATCCCGGTGGTACAGAACGTCAGCGCGCAAGTGCCGGCTGATCTGGAAACCCTCAAGCGTGATCTGCTCGAACAACTGTACAAGCCAGTGCGCTGGGTCGAGTCGGTACAGACCCTGGCCGCCAAAGGCGCGACCAATCTGGTCGAATGCGGCCCGGGCAAAGTCCTGGCCGGCCTGAACAAGCGTTGCGCCGAAGGCGTGGCGACTTCCAACCTCAATACCCCAGACGCTTTCGCTGCCGCTCGTGCAGCGCAAGCCTGAATCAGGAGAAACTTGCATGAGTCTGCAAGGTAAAGTTGCACTGGTCACCGGTGCAAGCCGCGGCATCGGCCAGGCTATCGCGCTGGAACTGGGTCGTCAGGGCGCCATCGTCATTGGCACCGCGACTTCCGCTTCGGGTGCCGAGCGTATCGCTGCGACCCTGAAGGAAAACGGTATTCAGGGCGCTGGCTTCGAACTCAATGTCACCAGCGATGAATCTGTCAGTGCAGTGCTGGCGGGTATTCAGGAACAGTTCGGTGCGCCGGTGGCAATCCTGGTCAATAATGCCGGCATCACCCGCGATAACCTGATGATGCGCATGAAAGACGACGAGTGGTACGACGTGATCGATACCAACCTGAACAGTCTGTATCGCCTGTCCAAGGGCGTTCTGCGCGGCATGACCAAGGCTCGCTGGGGTCGAATTATCAGTATTGGCTCGGTGGTGGGTGCCATGGGCAACGCTGGCCAAGTAAACTATGCAGCCGCCAAGGCCGGTCTGGAAGGTTTCAGCCGTGCGATGGCGCGTGAAGTCGGTTCGCGTTCGATTACGGTCAACTCGGTAACCCCAGGGTTTATCGACACCGATATGACGCGCGAACTGCCTGAAGCACAGCGTGAAGCCTTGCAGACGCAGATTCCGCTGGGTCGTCTGGGGCAAGCTCAAGAGATCGCGTCTGTGGTCGCTTTTCTTGCATCGGACGGTGCGGCATACGTCACTGGGGCTACAATCCCGGTGAACGGTGGGATGTACATGTAAGTAAAATGTGACGGATTGCTTCAAAAAAATGTCATACGAGCTGTCTAAAATCCGTTATAAAGCTGCAATCTATTTATAGGCAGAGGGCTGCAGGGTTTGAGGAGTGAAGCTTTCAGTTGAAAAACTGAAAAGTCTTTCTATACACTTACCCACTGGCCAGCTGCCTGAATTTGTCCATTAGGAGTGAAAACAAGGTATGAGCACCATCGAAGAGCGCGTCAAGAAAATCGTTGCCGAGCAACTGGGTGTTAAAGAAGAAGAAGTGGTCAACACCGCTTCCTTCGTAGAAGACCTGGGTGCCGACTCCCTTGACACCGTTGAGCTGGTGATGGCTCTGGAAGAGGAATTCGAGACCGAAATCCCTGACGAAGAAGCTGAAAAGATCACTACTGTACAAGCTGCAATCGACTACGTTACTAGCCACCAGGCGTAATAGTTTGTAATCGTTGTTTGCTGTCATGGAAAAACCGCACTGCCATCATGGCGTGCGGTTTTTTCTTTAGGCCTGATGCAAAATCGTCATTTGAAAAAGGAGAGTGCTGTGTCGCGTAGACGCGTCGTAGTCACCGGTATGGGTATGTTGTCGCCACTGGGCACGGATGTGCCGAGCAGTTGGCAGGGCATTCTGGCTGGCCGCAGTGGCATTGGTCTGATCGAACACACCGACCTTTCTGCCTATTCCACCCGCTTTGGCGGCTCGGTAAAGGGCTTCAATGTCGAGGAATACCTGTCGGTCAAGGAAGCGCGCAAGCTCGACCTGTTCATTCAGTACGGTCTCGCTGCCGGCTTTCAGGCTGTACGCAACGCTGGTCTGGAAGTCACCGACGCCAACCGTGAACGCATTGGCGTGGCCATGGGTTCGGGAATCGGCGGTCTGACCAACATCGAAGAAACCAGCCGTACCCTGCATGAGACGGGCCCGCGTCGAATCTCGCCATTCTTCGTACCTGGCTCGATCATCAATATGATTTCCGGTTTCCTGTCCATCCACCTGGGGGCACAGGGACCTAACTACGCCATCGCCACTGCATGTACCACCGGTACGCACTGCATCGGCATGGCGGCGCGCAACATCATGTACGACGAAGCCGACGTGATGATTGCCGGCGGTGCCGAAATGGCCGCATGCGGTCTGGGCATGGGTGGCTTCGGCGCGTCCCGTGCGCTGTCGACCCGCAATGACGAACCGACCCGCGCCAGCCGTCCATGGGACAAGGGCCGTGATGGTTTCGTCCTGTCCGACGGTGCCGGTGCACTGGTTCTCGAAGAGCTGGAACACGCCAAGGCGCGCGGCGCGACCATCTATGCCGAACTCATCGGCTTTGGCACCAGTGGCGACGCGTTCCATATGACCTCGCCACCTGCCGACGGCGCCGGTGCAGCACGCTGCATCACTAACGCGCTGCGCGATGCGAAGATCAATGCCGATCAAGTGCAATACATCAACGCTCACGGTACTTCGACTTCGGCCGGCGACCTCGCCGAAGCCAATGCGATCAAGACCGTGTTCGGTGATCACGCCTACAAACTGGCAGTGAGCTCGACCAAATCGATGACCGGTCACCTGTTAGGTGCGGCGGGCGCGGTTGAAGCGATCTTCAGCGTTCTTGCGATCAACAGCCAAGTGGCACCGCCGACCATCAACCTCGATGAGCCGGATGAAGGCTGCGATCTCGATTTCGTGCCGCACACTGCGCGCAACATGGACATCGATGTCGTGCTGTCCAACTCCTTCGGTTTTGGCGGCACCAACGGCACCTTGGCGTTCCGTCGGTTCGCGGGCTGATGGACAGCTGGGTCGACGGTCAACCGGCTGACGCTCTGTCGCTGAAAGATCGCGGCCTGGCTTACGGCGACGGTCTGTTCGAGACCATCGCCGTGCGTGATGGACAGCCGATCCTGCTGGATCGGCACCTGACGCGTCTGGCCGATGGCTGTTCGCGTCTGGCCATCGCCGCCGATATCGAACGGGTTCGCCACGAGCTGCTGAGTTATGCGGCAGCGATGGGCGAGGGTGTACTCAAGCTGATCCTCACCCGTGGCGACGGTCTGCGCGGTTACGCACCTGATCCGGCGGCGCCTGGCCGACGTATTCTGCAAGGCAATCCTCCGGCAGCTTATCCCGCTGTGCATGCTGAACAAGGCATTCGTCTGTTTCCCTGCAACACGCGACTCTCCATACAGCCTTTACTGGCTGGACTCAAACACCTCAATCGACTGGAACAAGTCATCGCCCGTGCCGAATGGCAGGACAGCGAGCACGCCGAAGGCTTGATGCTAGATCAGGCCGGTCGAGTGATCGAAGGGGTGTTCAGTAATGTGTTTCTGGTGCGCGACGGCGTATTGATCACGCCGGATCTGAAACGCTGCGGCGTTGCCGGTGTGATGCGCGCCGAAATATTGTTTCAGGCCGAGTCACTGGCCATTCCCACGCAGATCGCCGACATCAGCCTCGAACAGCTGCAATGGGCCGATGAAGTATTTGTCTGCAACAGCGTGTATGGCGTCTGGCCGGTACGCGCCTACGCTGCACTGAGCTGGCCGGTTGGCCCGCTCACCCGTAAACTGCAAACCATTGCCCGCGCCCTACTGGATGCCTGATTTGTGAGACGTAAACTTTTGCTGCTGCTGGAAACCGGACTGGTTCTGGCAGGGCTGTTGATGGGCGCCAGCGCCTGGAAGATTCACTCCGCGCTGGAACAGCCTCTGAACATCACGCAGGAAGAACTGCTGGATGTGCCGAAAGGCTCCACTCCGACCCGTACGTTCCTTTCCCTCGAAACCGATGGCGTCATCAAGGACGCATTCTGGTTGCGAGTCTATTGGCGCTTCAATCTCGCCGGTACACCGATCCATAGCGGCGAATACCGTATGCAGCCGGGCATGACCGTCAACGGTCTGATCGACTTGTGGAAGCGCGGTGAAGTGGTCCAGTACAGCCTGACGCTGGTCGAGGGCTGGAATTTCCATCAAGTGCGCGCGGCGTTGGCCAAAGACGACAAGGTCGAGCAGACCCTCAACGGTTTGAGCGACAGCGACGTCATGGCGAAGATTGGTCATAAAGGGTTGTTCCCGGAGGGCCGTTTCTTCCCGGACACTTACCGCTTTGTGCGCGGCATGTCCGATGCCGAACTGCTGAAGAAAGCCTTTGATCGCCTCGATGAAGTGCTGGCGAAAGAGTGGGAAAGTCGTTCTGCCGATGTGCCGTATACCGAACCCTATCAAGCGCTGATCATGGCGTCGCTGGTCGAAAAGGAAACCGGTGTACCGCAGGAGCGTGGGCAGATTGCCGGTGTCTTCGTGCGTCGCATGGCCCTGGGCATGCAACTGCAAACTGACCCGACCGTCATCTATGGTCTGGGCGATCGCTACACCGGCAAGCTGACTCGGGCGCATTTGAAAGAGCCGACGCCTTACAACACCTACGTAATTCCCGGCCTGCCACCGACTCCGATTGCGATGGTCGGGCGTGAAGCGATTCACGCGGCACTGAATCCTGTGGACGGCACCAGCCTGTACTTCGTTGCACGTGGCGATGGCAGCCATGTGTTCTCTGACGATCTGGATGCACACAATAACGCGGTGCGTGAGTACCAGCTCAAGCGCCGTGCCGATTACCGTTCCAGCCCCGCGCCGGCGGTAACGCCTGAAGCGGCTCCGGCGACGGAAGAAGCGATTCCAGCCGCATCACCGGATACGGCGCCGGAAGCGTTGCCGCAGGTTCCAGGCCAGGAGTCTGCGCCGACCCCGGCACCGGAAGCCGCCGCCCCACAAAACACGCAATGACTTTGACTAAGGACTGCCTGTGACTGGCTTGTTTATTACGCTGGAAGGTCCGGAAGGCGCCGGCAAAAGCACTAACCGCGAATACCTTGCCGAGCGCCTGCGCGCCGCCGGTATCGAAGTGGTGCTGACCCGCGAGCCGGGTGGCACGCCATTGGCCGAGCGGATTCGCGAAGTGCTGCTGGCGCCGGCCGACGAGGTCATGAACCCGGACGCCGAGTTGTTGCTGGTATTCGCCGCGCGCGCTCAGCACCTGGCTGAAGTGATTCGACCGGCGCTGGCCCGGGGTGCGGTAGTGCTGTGTGATCGTTTCACCGATTCCACGTACGCCTATCAGGGCGGCGGTCGCGGTTTGTCGCTGGAGCGCATCGCCACACTGGAAACTTTCGTGCAGGGCGACCTGCGTCCGGATCTGACGCTGATTTTCGATCTGCCGGTAGAAATCGGCCTGGCCCGCGCCAGTGCCCGTGGCCGTCTGGATCGTTTCGAACTGGAAGGCCGGGCGTTTTTCGAGGCTGTACGCAATGCGTTTCTGAAGCGCGCCGAAGCCGATCCCGCGCGCTATGTGCGCATCGATGCCGGTCAGCCATTGGCCAAGGTTCAACAATCGCTGGATACCCTGATTCCGAATTTGCTGGAGCTGGCCCGTGGCTGAGGCCTATCCATGGCAGGACAGCCTCTGGCAGCAACTGGCCGGGCGTAAACAGCACGCCCACGCCTATCTGCTGCATGGCCCGGCCGGCATCGGCAAACGTGCGCTGGCCGAACGCTTGATGGCCAGCCTGTTGTGCCAGCGGCCGACGCCGGAAGCTTGCGGCGAGTGCAAATCCTGCCTGCTGCTCAAGGCCGGCAGTCACCCCGATAATTACATTCTCGAACCGGAAGAAGCCGATAAGGCGATCAAGGTCGATCAGGTCCGCGATCTGGTCAGCTTCGTGGTGCAGACCGCGCAACTGGGCGGGCGCAAAGTGGTGCTGATCGAGCCGGTCGAGTCGATGAACATCAATGCCGCCAACGCCTTGCTCAAGAGCCTTGAAGAGCCTTCCGGCGATACCGTTCTGCTGTTGGTCAGCCACCAGACCAGCCGCTTGCTGCCAACGATCAAGAGC
The DNA here is from genome assembly GCF_002754355.1 of Pseudomonas sp. 29. Classification (NCBI taxonomy): domain Bacteria; kingdom Pseudomonadati; phylum Pseudomonadota; class Gammaproteobacteria; order Pseudomonadales; family Pseudomonadaceae; genus Pseudomonas; species Pseudomonas sp. 29. Next base: position 1,101,225 of record NZ_PEEY01000001.1, on the reverse strand, counting down.
CGTTGCGTGCAGCAGGCCTGTCCGCTGCCGGGCGAGGCGATGAGCCTGCAATGGCTGGCTCAGGCGCTGCCGGACTGCTCCGAAGACGAACGTGTCGAACTGCTGACGCTGGCCGCCGGCTCACCGTTGATGGCGGTCAGTCTGCAGTCTCAGGGCGTGCGCGAGCAGCGCGCGCAAGTGGTCGAAGGCGTGAAGAAGTTGCTCAAGCAGCAGCAATCGCCGACGCAACTGGCTGAGGAGTGGAAAAGCATTCCGATGCTGCGTCTGTTTGACTGGTTCTGCGATTGGTCGAGCCTGATCCTGCGTTATCAATTGACTCAGGATGAAGCAGGGCTCGGTCTGACCGACATGCGCAAAGTCGTGCAATACCTGGCGCAGAAAAGTGCGCAAGGCAAAGTCCTCGAGATTCAGGACTGGATTCTCGCCCAGCGGCAGAAAGTCATGAGCAAAGCCAACCTCAATCCGGCCTTGCTGCTGGAAGCGTTGTTGGTGCAATGGGCGGGATTGCCTGGTCAAAGATAAGAATGTGTACCTAGACTCTGAACATCAGCAGTGGAGGTCAACATGAATGAATCCGTCAGCCCCGGGCCGCGCAACGGCATTTTGTCCCTGAACATCAAGGACAAGTCGGTGCTCTACGCCGCTTATATGCCGTTTATCAAGAACGGTGGCTTGTTCATCCCGACCAACAAGAGTTACCGCTTGGGCGATGAGGTGTTCATGCTGCTCAACCTGATGGACGAGGCCGAGAAGATCCCGGTGGCCGGCAAGGTCGCGTGGATCACCCCCAAAGGGGCGCAAGGCAATCGCGCTGCCGGTGTCGGCGTACAGTTCAACGATGGCGACAACACGGCGCGCAGTCGCATCGAAACCCATCTGGCCGGAGCGCTTAAATCCGACCGTCCCACTCATACGATGTAAGTAGCCGTCTTTTTATGCTTGTAGATTCCCATTGTCACCTTGATCGCCTCGACCTCGCCGCCCATGACGGCTCGCTGGATGCTGCACTGGATGCGGCCCGTGAGCGCGGAGTAGGGCACTTCTTGTGCATCGGCGTGAGTGCCGATAACGCCGCCGACGTCAAAGCCCTGGCTGAGCGTTATGACGATGTCGATTGTTCGGTCGGCGTGCATCCGCTCGATGTACAACCCGGTGCGGCGCCAGCGCTGGACTGGCTGTTGCACGAACTCAATCACCCGAAAGTCGTGGCGATCGGTGAGACCGGCCTCGATTATCACTACGAACCGGAAGCCGCCGAACTGCAGCAGGAGTCGTTCCGTCTGCACCTGCAAGCGGCGCAGCAGACCGGCAAACCGGTGATCATCCACACCCGTGGCGCGCGTGCCGATACCCTTGAATTGCTGCGCGAAGCGGCGTTGCCTCAGGCCGGTGTGCTGCATTGCTTCACCGAAGACTGGGACATGGCCAAGGCTGCACTGGACATGGGTTATTACATTTCCCTGTCGGGTATTGTCACGTTCCGCAATGCTGATGCGTTGCGCGACGTCGCGAGCAAGGTCCCGGCGGATCGCTTGCTGGTGGAAACCGACTCACCGTATCTGGCGCCGATCCCTTATCGCGGCAAGCCGAACCTGCCGCAGTACGTGCGTGAAGTGGCGGAGTTTCTGGCGATGTTGCGTGGGGAAAACTACGAGCGTTTTGCTGAGCAGACAACCGAGAACTTCAAGCGTCTGTTCCCGCTGGCCTGTGTTAAATCTGCCCTGTAGGCCTTAGCCAAATCGCAGGCAAAAAAAACCCGGGTTCTGGGGGGTGAATCCGGGTTAAGACCATTAGGAGTAAAACAAAGGCACGCGGTCCCTTGGTACCTTTACCGGCACGACACTTGGGGGAGATGTCGCCCGACAGTTCAAGTATTGATCAGTCTGGCGTGCAGTCCAGTTAGCCGGTCGGGGTTTTTAAACAAATTTGGAATACGTTCGCTTCAGTTGAGTTCTCATTGCGCCCAAAACGTTCTCAAAATGAACATGAAACACAGATATGGTCGGATGATCCGTGCATTTTTGCGCAAGTTAGGCATAATACGCGGCTTCGAATTTTGACCCTTCAGACCTTTTCTTATGCACAAAGAACCTCGTAAGGTCCGTGAGTTTCGTCGCCGCGAGCAAGAAATTCTCGATACCGCGCTCAAGCTGTTCCTCGACCAAGGTGAAGACAGCGTCACCGTCGAGATGATTGCTGATGCCGTGGGTATCGGCAAAGGCACGATCTACAAGCACTTCAAATCCAAGGCCGAGATCTATCTGCGCCTCATGCTCGATTACGAGCGCGATTTGAACGAGCTGCTGCATTCGGCCGATGTCGACAAGGACAAGGAAGCGCTGTCCCGCGCCTACTTCGAATTCCGCATGCGCGACCCGCAGCGTTATCGCCTGTTCGACCGTCTCGAAGAGAAGGTCGTCAAAGGCAATCAGGTGCCGGAAATGGTCGAGGAGTTGCACAAGATCCGTGCCTCGAACTTCGAACGCCTGACCCTGTTGATCAAGGGCCGCATCAGCGAAGGCAAGCTCGAAGACGTGCCGCCATACTTCCACTACTGCGCGTCCTGGGCGCTGGTGCACGGCGCTGTGGCGCTGTATCACTCGCCGTTCTGGAGCAATGTGCTGGAAGATCAGGAAGGTTTCTTCCAGTTCCTGATGGACATTGGCGTGCGCATGGGCAACAAACGCAAGCGTGACCCGGAAACGCCAAGCAGCTGAGCCATTCAGCCGCCTTATTGCGCCATGATTTCGCTACATGACGCAGTAACGCAGGAATATACTCAGGCATAGGGCTTGCTAAAACTTGATTTGTGAGTCAAGTTTTAGCGGCTCGATTTTCTATCGCCGGAGTGATCATGATCGTTGACCGTCAAGGCAGGCGTTTTCGCAATTTGCGGATCAGTCTGACTTCAGCCTGCAATTACGCGTGTACCTACTGCGTGCCCAACGGCAAGCGGCTGGTGGCTGCGCAGGATGAACTGTCGGCCGAAGCCATGGCGCGTGGCGTGGCGTATCTGATCGAAGCCGCCGGCATCGAGCGGCTGCGAATTACCGGTGGCGAGCCGCTGGTCAGCCCCAAACTCGAAACGTTCATGACCGCTGTCGGCAAGATGGGCCTTGAAGACATCAGCCTGACCACCAACGGTCAACTCCTCGCAAAAAAACTGCCACTGCTGGTGGATGCCGGTCTGCGCCGGATCAACGTGTCCCTCGATACCCTCGACGCCGGTGCTTTCCGCAGCATCGCCCGTGGCGGCGATCTGGCCACCGTGCTTGACGGCATGGATCAAGCGGCAGCGGCGGGGATGAAGATCAAGGTCAACATGGTGCCGTTGCGTGGGCAGAACCTCGACCAGGTGATGCCGCTGCTGGATTACTGCCTGGAGCGCGGATACGAACTGCGCTTTATCGAGCTGATGCGCATGGGCCATTTGGCCAAGGACTCCAATGCCTTCCTGCAACAGTTCGTCAGCCTGCAGCAATTGCTGCAGCTGATTGGCGAACGTTACGAGTACGCGCAAACCGACGCGCCAGTGGACGCTACGGCGGTGCGCTATGCGATTCCTGGCCTGGGCAACTTTGGCGTGATCGCCAACGAAAGCGTGCCGTTCTGCCGGACCTGCTCGCGCTTGCGCCTGTCGTCGACCGGTTGGCTACATGGTTGCCTGTCGTCGAGCAACCGTCACTATGTCGGCGATTTGCTCGATAAGCCGCGTCATCAGGCCTTGCCAGCGCTCCAGCGTTTGCTGGTCAAAGCGTTGGGCGACAAGCAGGAAGTGGCGTTCTCCGGCGGCGCAACGATCATGAAGATTATCGGCGGCTGACATCCCCCTATTCGCGAGCAGGCTCGCTCCCACCTTGGAATGCATTCCACTGGTGGGAGCGAGCTTGCTCGCGAATACGATTTATCAATCAACGAAGAACCAGAGCTGGCGCAAAAGCTGCATCCTACGGCCATTCGCCGGTTTTCCGTCACCGGCCTCTGGAGGAATAGGATGCGTAGCCTGGTTTTGCTGCTGGCCGTTTTGGCGCTTGGCGGCTGTATGACTGTCAGCGATATGGCCGAAGGCACTCGCTACCAGATGAGCGACGCGGGCTTGCTGGATCATAGCGACAGCCGTCGCGTGAACAACTTCCGCATTCAGCCGGACTCGTTCATCTACATCGCCCAAGGCGCGTTCGCACCGCCGGGCGGTTCCTACCCGCGCCCGAACGTGGTGGCCGAAGAAGCCTTCAAAGGCTTCGTCGAGTACTTCCCGATGGTCCGCCGTGCTCGCGCGCCGGAAGGCCTCGATCAGGCGATGGGTGAAGCTCGTGATGCCGGTGCGCACTATCTGCTGTACACGCGTTTCGCCAAGGCTGACGACCGCATCGGCAACTCCGATGAGTGGCTCGATGAAGAAGCGGTGGATCGCCTCGGCATCGACGGCGGCGTGATTCAGATCATGTTGATCGAGACCAGCACCCAGTATTTGATTGATACTGCACGGATCAAGAGTCGTGGCGGTTTACTGACGTTCCACGACAGCAAGCCCGAAGACCTGATCGGCCCGCCACTGGCCCAGTACGCGCGCAGCCTGTTGGGAGTCGGCGACCAATAATTCAAGGAGAACGCCATGAGTGGCCCGCAAAAAGCCAATGACCTGTTGGGACAGATCCCGAAAACCAAAGGCTTGCCGCCGGTGCACTTGTGGAATCCGGACTTCTGCGGCGACATCGACATGCGCATCGCCCGCGACGGCACCTGGTATTACCTGGGCACGCCGATCGGGCGCAAGCCGATGGTCAAATTGTTCTCCACGATCATGCGCCGCGACGGCGATGATTACTTCCTGATTACCCCGGTCGAGAAAGTCGGGATCAAGGTCGACGACGCGCCGTTTGTGGCGATTGCGGTCGAGGTTGAAGGCGAAGGGGAGGCGCAGCTGTTGCGCTTTACCACCAACGTTGATGAAACCGCTGAGGCCGGGCCGGAGCATCCGATCCGCGTCGAGATTGATCCCACGACCCAAGAGCCGGCGCCTTACGTGCATGTGCGTACCAATCTTGAAGCGCTGATTCATCGCAATGTGTTCTATCAACTGGTGGAACTGGCGGTGAGCCGTGAAATCGACGGGCAGCGTTGGCTCGGTGTATGGAGCGGCGGAGAGTTCTTCCGCATCGGCCTCGAACCTTAAAAGATTGCAGCCTTCGGCAGCTCCTACATGGCTTACACCTGTAGGAGCTGCCGAAGGCTGCGATCTTTTTTGTCGTTGACAGCTAATCGTATGATGATTAGCTTGATCACCCATCGCGACCCGCTTTGAGGTGTTCATGTCCAGCAGCTTTCACGCATCCACGGTCGACTGGCTGGGCAGCTGGATCGCCGCTGGCCAGGTCAAGCCGGGGCAGACCATCAAGGTCGAGGCCGATCTGGGTGAACAGCTCGGCGTCAGTCGCACGGTTATTCGCGAAGCAATCAAAACCCTCGTCGCCAAAGGCATGCTCGAAGTCGGGCCGAAAGTCGGCACCCGCGTGCTGCCGGTGCGGCGCTGGAACCTGTTCGATCCGCAAGTGGTCGGTTGGCTGTCGCGCAACGGCCTGCCGGAAAATTTTGTCGATGACTTGCTTGACCTGCGCCGCACCATCGAACCGATGGCCGTGCGCTGGGCATGTGAGCGGGCGACGCTGGACCAGATCGAAGCGGTGCAACTGGCTTACAACGCCCTCGAGCGCGCGGTCGACAGCGGCACCGATTACAACCGCGCCGACCAGTTCTTCCACGAATGCATCCTCGCGGCCAGCCACAATCAATTCATTGAACAAATGGTTCCGGCGCTCGGTGCGTTGCTGGCGGTATCGTTCGAAGTCTCCGCCGCTGATCCCGATGAACTACGCCGTACGCTGCCGATTCACAAAGACATGGCGGATGCCATTGCCGCCCGCGATTCAGCGCGCGGCGTGTGGGCGTGCATGACCCTGATCGACAACGCCGACCTGGCAATCAAACGTTTTTACCCGAAAGTCATGGCCGACAAAAAAGCCGGCTAACACCCAGATCCCCTGTAGGAGTGAGCCTGCTCGCGATAGCGGTATATCAGCCGCATTGAAGTCAACTGACACTACGCCATCGCGAGCAGGCTCACTCCTACAGAAAATCACAAGAACAATGGAGACCGTTATATGCCGTGGACCGCCCTGACCCAACACCGCGCCCGACTCGGTGAAGGCCCGTTCTGGGACGCGCCGACCCAGGCGTTGTACTGGGTCGACATTGCCGGCAAACAGGCCCTGCGTCTGATCGGCCAGAACGTGCAGATCTGGCAGATGCCCGAACACGTTTCCGCCTTCATCCCCTGCGCCAGCGGCGATGCACTGGTCACCCTGAGCAGCGGCGTCTATCGCCTCGACCTAGATTCCCCGGGCCTCGAACCACGCCTGACGCTGTTCTGCGTCGCCGACCCGCAACCGGGCAATCGCCCCAACGAAGCGCGTTGCGATGCTCAGGGGCGACTGTGGCTCGGCACCATGCAAAACAACATCGGCGAGCAGGGCGAAGATCTGCCGATCACCCAGCGCTCCGGTGGCCTTTTCCGCATTGATCCGGATAAACGGGTCACGCCATTGCTGCGCGGCCTGGGCATTCCCAACACGCTGCTGTGGAGCGACGACGGCACCACTGTCCTGTTCGGTGACAGTCTCGATGACACGCTGTATCGCTATTTTATTCACGCCGACGGCAACCTTGATGTGGCCACTCCCTGGTACGGCCCTGATCAGAACGGTGGCCCGGACGGTTCAGCAATGGATGCCGAAGGCTACGTGTGGAATGCCCGCTGGGACGGTAGCTGCCTGCTGCGCCTGACGCCTGACGGCAAGGTCGACCGCAGGATTGATCTGCCAGTCAGCCGCCCGACCAGTTGTGTGTTCGGCGGTGAAGACCTGAAAACCCTGTACATCACCAGTGCCAAGAGTCCGCACAACCATCCGCTGGATGGCGCGGTGCTGTCGATGCGCGTGGATGTCGCAGGAAAACTCTGTACGCGGTTTGCCAGTTAAATCCCAAAATATGGGATGCAAAATTATATATTGAGATTATTCGGCAGTCGGGTTTATAGTCGGCTCCAGCAGTAACACGCACTCACACTTAAAAAAACAAAACAGGTGAAGTGATGCAGCGAATGTCTATCGCACTCCCGTGTGGAGTCCGCGTCTCGCAACGGCCCCAAGCTGTCGCGTGCGCTTGCCTGTTTCGTTCCAACCGCCTTCCAGACCGGACATCGGCAGATGCCCGGTTTTTTTGTGCTTGCGAAACAGGAGTCCTGATCCATGGCTGAACCTCTTTCCCTGCCGTCGGTGCCCGCACCGCCGAAGGGCGAGCGTCTGAAAAACAAGGTCGTGCTGCTGACCGGGGCCGCGCAAGGCATCGGCGAAGCCATTGTTGCGGCGTTCGCCTCGCAGCAAGCGAAACTGGTGATCAGTGATATTCAGGCGGAAAAAGTCGAGACGGTTGCCGTGCACTGGCGTGAGCAAGGTTACGACGTGCAAGCGCTGAAGGCGGATGTCTCGCATCAGCCCGACCTGCATGCCATGGCCAAACGCGCCGTTGAGCTGCACGGGCGCATCGATGTGCTGGTCAACTGTGCCGGGGTCAACGTGTTCCGTGATCCGCTGGCCATGACCGAAGAAGACTGGCGTCGCTGCTTCGCCATTGATCTGGACGGCGCCTGGTTTGGTTGCAAGGCAGTGCTGCCGCAGATGATCGAGCAGGGCGTCGGCAGCATCATCAATATCGCCTCGACCCATTCCAGCCACATCATTCCCGGTTGCTTTCCGTACCCGGTGGCCAAGCACGGTTTGCTCGGCCTGACCCGCGCGCTCGGCATCGAATACGCGGCGAAAGGTATTCGCGTCAACGCCATCGCCCCGGGCTATATCGAAACGCAACTGAACGTCGATTACTGGAACGGTTTCGCCGACCCGCACGCCGAGCGTCAGCGCGCCTTCGATCTGCACCCGCCGAAACGCATCGGTCAGCCGCTCGAAGTGGCAATGACGGCGGTGTTTCTGGCCAGTGATGAAGCGCCGTTCATCAATGCTTCATGCATCACCATCGATGGTGGTCGCTCGGTGATGTACCACGACTGAGCACAGTGGCTTTCACGCGGATAAATCCGTGTGAAATCCAATCATCATACGATATGACTATTTTCAACAGGCATTGCAGGAACACGCTTTAACGCTTTTCAAATATTGCTCAAAAAAATAACAAGGAGTCAGCTTATGAAACGTCGTTTCGGGATTCGTACCCTGTGCAGTACCGCCCTGGCGGTCACCGCGTTCAGCCTGAGCAGTGCCCTGCTCGCTGCCGACACCGTGAAAATCGGTTTTCTGGTCAAGCAGGCGGAAGAACCGTGGTTCCAGACCGAGTGGGCCTTCGCCGAGAAAGCCGCCAAGGACAAGGGCTTTGAACTGATCAAGATTGCCGTGCCGGACGGTGAGAAAACCCTCTCGGCGATCGACAGTCTTGCTGCCAACGGTGCCAAGGGCTTCGTGATTTGCCCGCCGGACGTCTCGCTCGGCCCGGCAATCATGGCCAAGGCCAAACTCAACGACCTGAAAGTGATTGCCGTCGATGACCGTTTCGTCGACGCCAATGGCAAGTTCATGGAAGACGTGCCATACCTCGGCATGGCCGCGTTCGAAGTCGGCCAGAAGCAGGGCAACGCGATGGTCGCCGAAGCGAAGAAACGCAACTGGGACTGGAAAGACACCTACGCGGTGGTCAACACCTACAACGAACTCGACACCGGCAAGAAGCGCACCGACGGTTCGGTGAAATCCCTCGAGGACGCCGGGATGCCGAAGGATCACATTCTGTTTGCCGCACTGAAAACCCTCGACGTACCGGGCAGCATGGACGCCACCAACTCGGCGCTGGTGAAACTGCCAAGCGCGGCGAAAAACCTGATCATCGGCGGCATGAACGACAACACTGTGCTCGGCGGCGTACGCGCCACCGAAGCCGCCGGTTTTGCCGCGACCAACGTGATCGGCATCGGCATCAACGGCACCGACGCCATCGGCGAACTGAAAAAGCCTAACAGCGGCTTCTTTGGCTCAATGCTGCCAAGCCCGCACATCGAAGGCTACAAAACCGCAGAGATGATGTACGAGTGGGTCACCACCGGCAAAGAACCGCCGAAGTACACCGCGATGGACGACGTCACCCTGATCACCCGCGAGAACTTCAAGCAAGAGCTGGAAAAAATCGGCCTGTGGAACTGACGCAGTGACGGCCCGGGCAGCCGGGCCGTTTTTCGGTGTGAAGAGGTGGCTTTATGCACGCGCAAGTACAAACACAAGAACAACACGGTGCCAGCGGCAGCCTGCGCTTCAACGGGATCGGCAAAACCTTTCCCGGGGTGAAAGCGCTGGACGCCATCAGCTTTGTCGCCCATCCCGGCCAGGTTCACGCCTTGATGGGCGAGAACGGCGCTGGCAAATCGACCCTGCTGAAAATCCTCGGCGGTGCTTACATCCCGAGCAGCGGCGAGTTGCAGATCGGCGAGCAGACCATGGCGTTCAAGTCGACCGCTGACAGCATCGGCAGCGGCGTCGCGGTGATTCACCAGGAGCTGCATCTGGTGCCGGAAATGACCGTCGCCGAAAACCTGTTTCTCGGCCATCTGCCGGCCAGTTTCGGTTTGATCAATCGCGGTGTCCTGCGTCAGCAAGCGTTGAACTGCCTCAAAGGCCTGGCCGACGAAATCGATCCGCAGACCAAGGTCGGGCGCTTGTCCCTCGGCCAGCGGCAACTGGTGGAAATCGCCAAGGCGCTGTCGCGCGGTGCCCACGTCATCGCTTTCGACGAGCCGACCAGCAGCCTTTCGGCCCGCGAGATCGACCGCTTGATGGCAATCATCGGCCGCTTGCGTGACGAGGGCAAAGTCGTGCTCTACGTTTCCCACCGCATGGAAGAAGTGTTCCGCATCTGTGACGCCGTGACGGTGTTCAAGGACGGTCGCTACGTGCGCACATTCGACGACATGAGCCAGTTGACCCACGATCAACTGGTGACCTGCATGGTCGGTCGCGACATTCAGGACATCTACGATTATCGCCATCGACCACGCGGTGCCGTCGCGCTGAAGGTTGATGGTTTGCTCGGCCCGGGTCTGCGCGAGCCGATCAGTTTCGAAGCGCACAAAGGTGAAATCCTTGGCCTGTTCGGATTGGTCGGGGCAGGGCGCACCGAGCTGTTTCGCTTGCTCAGCGGGCTGGAACGCAACACCGCCGGACGCCTCGAATTGCGCGGTCACGAACTGAAACTGCGCTCACCGCGCGACGCGATTGCTGCGGGCATTCTGCTCTGCCCGGAAGATCGCAAGAAGGACGGCATCATCCCGCTGGCCAGCGTCGCGGAAAACATCAACATCAGCGCACGCGGCGCTCATTCGGGCCTCGGTTGCCTGATTCGTGGTCTGTGGGAAAAGGGCAACGCCGACAAACAGATCAAAGCGCTGAAAGTGAAAACCCCGCACGCCGGCCAGCAGATCAAATTCCTCTCCGGCGGCAATCAGCAGAAGGCCATTCTCGGTCGCTGGCTGTCGATGCCGATGAAGGTCCTGCTGCTCGACGAACCGACGCGCGGCATCGACATCGGTGCCAAAGCCGAGATTTACCAGATCATCCATAACCTCGCTGCTGAGGGTATTTCGGTGATCGTGGTGTCCAGCGACCTGATGGAAGTGATGGGCATTTCCGATCGCATTCTGGTGCTCTGCGAAGGCGCCTTGCGCGGCGAAATCAGCCGCGACCAGGCCAATGAATCCAACCTGCTGCAACTGGCTTTGCCGCGCCACCGCGCTGACGGCGTGGCGAACTGAGAGGTGACTATGATGACAACCCAAAACGAAACCCTGCCGAAAGAGCGCAAGCCGCTGGACATGCGACGCTTCCTTGATGACTGGGTCATGTTGCTGGCGGCTGTGGGCATATTCGTTGCCTGCACGCTGCTGATCGACAACTTTCTTTCGCCGCTGAACATGCGTGGCCTGGGCCTGGCGATTTCCACCACCGGGATTGCCGCGTGCACGATGTTGTACTGCCTGGCGTCGGGGCATTTCGACCTGTCGGTGGGCTCGGTGATTGCCTGCGCCGGGGTGGTTGCGGCGGTGGTGATGCGCGACACCAATAGCGTGTTTCTCGGTGTCAGCGCGGCGCTGGTGATGGGCCTGATTGTCGGGTTGATCAACGGCATCGTGATTGCCAAGTTGCGCGTCAATGCGTTGATCACGACGTTGGCGACCATGCAGATCGTTCGCGGTCTGGCGTACATTTTTGCCAACGGCAAAGCAGTGGGCGTGTCGCAGGAATCGTTCTTCGTTTTCGGCAATGGCCAGTTGTTTGGCGTGCCGGTGCCGATTCTGATCACCATTGTTTGCTTTCTGTTTTTTGGTTGGCTGTTGAATTACACCACCTACGGGCGCAACACCATGGCCATCGGTGGCAACCAGGAAGCGGCGTTGCTCGCGGGTGTGAACGTTGACCGGACCAAGATCATTATCTTTGCCGTGCATGGTGTGATCGGTGCGTTGGCGGGGGTGATTCTGGCGTCGCGGATGACCTCGGGGCAGCCGATGATTGGTCAGGGATTTGAACTGACGGTGATCTCGGCCTGCGTGTTGGGCGGGGTGTCGTTGAGCGGTGGGATCGGCATGATTCGGCATGTGATTGCCGGGGTGTTGATTCTGGCGATCATTGAGAATGCGATGAACTTGAAGAATATCGACACGTTTTATCAGTATGTGATTCGTGGTTCGATCCTGCTGCTGGCCGTCGTGATTGACCGCCTGAAGCAACGCTGAGTCAAAGGCTACCCTCATCGGAACGCCGCCCGCCCAGCCCTCTCCCAGAGGGAGAGGGGAAAGGGAGCAGATCTCTTAGCTTTTCAAACCTGAGTTCGACTGGATATTTCAGGTCGATGTAATTGGAATAAACACCTCGATCAGTTCCCTCTCCCTCCGGGAGAGGGCTAGGGTGAGGGGCTTTTGATTCTCCCGCCTTTCGTCACTCTCCCCAAATATTCCTTGCCCGCCCGCACCCGTTTCGGGTATCAATTTGTACATGATTAGACAGGTACGATTTGACAAGAAACAACGGGTGGTCGACGAACTCGTCCGGCGCATCGAAAGCGGCCTCATGGAGGACGGCTTTCTGTTGCCCGGCGAACATCAGTTGGCTCAAGAATTCCAAGTCAGCCGAGGCACGCTGCGCGAAGCGCTGGCCGAACTGAAACGGCGCAATTACATCGCCACGCAAAGCGGCGTCGGCTCCATCGTCACTTTCGACGGTGTCGCGCTCGACCAGCGCAGCGGCTGGGCGCAGGCGCTGGCCGACAGCGGCGCGCTGATCAACACCGAAGTGCTGCGTCTGGAAGCCGTGACCCGGCCCGATCTGCTCTCGCGGTTCGGCACTGACCAATTCATCACCCTCGACCGTCGCCGCCGCTCTAACGAAGGCACACTGGTCTCCCTCGAACGCTCTTTGATGCCGGCCACTGGCGGCCTGGAAAGCCTGCCGCGTGTCGGCCTGATCGACAATTCCCTGACCATCACCCTTGCCGCATACGGCTACATCGGCGAACGCGGTGACCAGTGGATCGGTGCCGAGCCGTTGAATGCCGAAGACGCGGAATTGCTCGGGCGCCCGGTCGGCACCGTTTTCCTCAAGGCGTTGCGTACCACCTACGATCGCCAGAACCGTTTCATGGAGTTGGTCGAAAGCCTGCTCGATCCGGTGCATTTCCGTTTGCACCTGCAATTTGGAGAATCGAAATGACCGCGCTCAACCGTGCCCTTGGTGCTTTCTATGGCCTGGCCCTCGGTGATGCACTGGGCATGCCGACGCAATCGCTGAACCGCGAAACCATCAAGACCCGCTTCGGCCAGATCACTGATCTGCAGGATGCCGGGCCACTGCAACCCATCGCCGCGAACATGCCCAAAGGCTCGATCACCGACGACACTGAACAAGCCATTCTGGTTGGTGAGTTGCTGGTCGAAGGCAAAGGCCGCATCGAACCGGCGATCCTCGCGCAACGCTTGATCGAGTGGGAAGCCGAGATGCAGGCCAAGGGCTCGCAGGACTTGCTCGGGCCGTCGACCAAGCGCGCCATCGAAATGATCCTCGCCGGCCATTCGCCGGAAGAGGCCGGACGCTACGGCACCACCAACGGCGCGGCCATGCGCATTACGCCGGTAGGGATCGCGGCGGATGTTGCCGATCCTCAGCGGTTTATCGCAGCGGTGGTACAGGCCTGTCAGGTCACCCACAACACCACGCTGGGGATTTCCAGTGCGGCGGCGGTGGCAGCGGTGGTATCTGCCGGCATCAATGGCATGGACCTGGGCGAGGCGTTGAACCTCGGCCAGCACATCGCTCAGCAAGCCGAGGCGCACGGGCACTGGGTGGCCGGTGGGCGCATTGGCTCGCGAATCAGTTGGGCGCGCACCATCAGTGTCGATAGCGACAAGGCTTTGCTGGCGGATCTGCTCTACGACGTGATCGGTACTTCGGTGGCGTCGCAGGAATCGGTGGTGGTCTCGTTTGCCCTGGCGCAGCAAGTGGCCGTCGGCGAGATGAGCGCGTTTGATGCGTTGTGCATGGCCGCCAGTCTTGGCGGTGACACTGACACCATCGCGGCGATTCTCGGCGCCATGCTCGGGGCCTGCCTGGGTCTTGAGAGCTGGCCAGTGCCGATGATCGACACGGTGAAGGCCGTCAATCATCTGGAGCTGGAGCCGTTGGTGCAGGGGCTGTTGGCCTTGCGCTGACCAGGTTAGCGCCTTCGCAAGCAGGCTCGCTCCCACAAGCGTTATGTGAACGCCATAAATCCAATGTGGGAGCGAGCCTGCTCGCGAAAGCCGCACCGCGAATTTCGAATTTTTAACCCGCAATGGATCGCGCAGACAGGCCGAGGACGGCCGCGATGTCTTGTCGTTTTGCATCATTGCCACAACCACAAAAAAGGCAAACAGGAGCATCTTCATGAGTTCATCAAACGCCGGGCAGAGCGCCGGGCAACTGGAAACCCGCGGCATCGAACCGGTGCCGGAAGCCGAGTGCAACGGCCATCCGCTGCAACTGTTCTGGGTCTGGTTCGCCGCCAACATTTCCATCCTCGGTCTGCCGCTGGGCGCCACGCTGGTGGCGTTTCGCGGGCTGGCGATCTGGCAGGCGATCATCGTCGCAATCATCGGTGCTGCCGGTTCGTTCGCGGTGGTCGGGATCATATCGATTGCCGGTCGCCGTGGCCGCGCGCCGAGCCTGACCTTGTCGCGGGCGATCTTCGGCGTGCGCGGCAATATCGGCCCGACGCTGGTCTCGCTGATGTCGCGCCTGGGTTGGGAAACCGTCAACACCACCACCGCTGCATTTGTGCTGTTGTCGCTGTGCTCGATCCTGTTCGGCTCACCCGTGGAAGCGAAAAGTGCGCCGATACTGACGTTGATCTTTATCGCGATTTTCGTGCTGCTGACTCTGTCGGTATCCGGCCTCGGCCATGCGACCTTGCTGGTGATCCAGAAGTGGGCGACCTACGTGTTCGGCGCGCTGAATCTTCTGGTCGGCGGTTTCCTCTGCGCGACCATCGACTGGAGCGCGGTGTTCAACGCTACGCCAGCGCCGATGAGCGCAATGATCATCGGCATTGGCACCATGGCCGCCGGCACCGGCATCGGTTGGGCCAACGCTGGCGCCGACATGTCGCGCTATCAGCATCGCAGCGTCAAGGCTGTGCGACTGGTCGCGTCCGCCGCGTTCGGCGCGGGCATTCCGCTGGTGCTGCTGATCACCCTCGGCGGCTTGCTGTCGGTGGGCAACAACGACCTCGCTTCGGCGACTGACCCGATTGTTGCAATCCGCGACATGCTCCCAACGTGGATGGCCGTGCCGTACCTGATCACGGCGTTCGGTGGCTTGTTGCTGTCGAACAACCTGTCGGTGTACTCCGCCGGTCTGACCACGCTGACCCTCGGCCTGAAGGTCAAACGCGTCTACGCGGTGGTGGTCGATATCGTCGCGATCTTCGCCGGCTCAATCTACTTCATGCTGATCGCCGACAGCTTCTACGGCCCGTTCATTACCTTCATTTCCCTGCTGGCGGTGCCGATCACCGCGTGGGTCGGGATCTTCGTCGTTGACCTGATTCACCGTCATTACTACAGCCCGAAAGACCTGCTCGACGTCAGCCCGAGCAGTGCCTACTGGTATCACGGCGGTATCGAGTGGCGCGCGTTTGGCGCGTGGGCGATTGCCATCGTCCTTGGCTTCAGTTTCACCACCATTGGCACTACCGCCGAGAACGTCTGGTTCAAGGGCTTTTTGTCCGACTCGTGGCTGGGCCACAACGGCCTCGGCTGGATCGTGACCTTCGTGGTGGCTGGTGGCATTTACTTTGTCCTCGGCGGGGCGAAAGACCGCCGCGCCGCGCAAACCGAGAATGCTCATGCCTAAGATGTTGCACACCGGCCAGGTCATCATCGACCTGGTCATGGCCGTGGATAAGCTGCCGCAGGTTGGCGGCGACGTGCTGGCGCAGTCGGCGGGTTTCGAAGCGGGCGGCGGTTTCAATGTGATGGCGGCGGCCGTGCGCAATCGCCTGCCGGTGGTTTATCTCGGCCGCCATGGCAGCGGGCGTTTCGGTGATCTGGCGCGTGAAGCGATGAATGCCGAGGGGATTCACATCGGCATTCGCCAGCCTGCGCAGCGCGACACAGGGTTGTGTGTGGCGCTGACCGATGCGTCGGCGGAGCGCAGTTTCATTTCCTACATCGGCGCTGAAGGTGAGGTGACGGCGGAGGATCTGAACAGCGTTGCGGTCGAGGCGGGCGATTACGTTTATCTCAGTGGCTACAGCCTGTTGCACGAAGGCAAAGCGCAGGCGTTGCTCGACTGGACATTGGCGTTACCGGAGTCGATCAACGTAGTGTTCGATCCTGGCCCGTTGGTGGAATCGCCGGACTCGCCGCTGATGCAGGCGCTGCTGCCGCGCATTGATGTGTGGACCAGCAACAGTGTTGAAGCGCTGCGCTTTACCGGGGCTGAGGACATTGGCGCAGCGCTGGATCGACTCGCTGAACACCTGCCCAAAGAGGTGCTGATGGTGGTGCGGGACGGGCCGCAGGGTTGCTGGATTCATCAGCGCGATGAGCGTCGGCATGTGCCCGGGTTTGCGGTTAAAGCGGTAGACAGCAATGGCGCCGGTGATGCCCATGCCGGGGTGTTTGTCGCCGGGTTGGCGCAGGGTTTGTCAGCGCATGAAGCGGCGCGGCGGGCGAATGCGGCGGCGGCTATTGCAGTGACACGCTGGGGGCCGGCGACTTCGCCGGGAGCGGCAGAGGTGGATGCGTTTATCATTGATTCCGGCGGCGCATGATCCACCGCTTTCGCGAGCAGGCTCGCTCCCACAGGGGATGTGTGAACGACATCGATCCAGTGTGGGAGCGAGGGCGAAAGGGCAATTAGCTTCATCACAAAATTCAATGTTGGATACCGCTCGCCGCGTCGGCAGCGAGCGACCTCAGGGCTACTGCAGATCCAGCTTGCGCGCTACCTCAACGCCAGCCGCACTGAGCTTGATCGGCAGGTTCAACGAATGTTCGCCAGCCTCGTTGCAGGTCACATGCCCGTGGTGAATCAGTCCACGATCCTGCAAAGCGGCGAGGGCGCTGGCCACTACCTTCTCGCCCCGGTAATTATCCAGCACCTCTTTTCCCAGACCACTCGGATGGGCGTGCAACAGACGGGTGAGGACTTCTTTTTCCAGGTTTTTATCGACGTTCATGGTTACCTCTTCATTGGGTTGAACAGGACGCTCGCGTCGGCGAACTACTGACCGGAGCCTTCGGAACCGGAGCCACCGGTGGTGGTTTTCGAGCCGACGCCGGGGCCCGCGTTGTCTGGCGTGGCGGGGGCGTCGGGGGTATTCATGCCGCCCTGCCGGCCCGGGTCACTGCCCTGGGTGCGCGGATCAGTACCGGTGGCGGGCGGCTGATTGATCAAGGGAACGCCCGAGCCATCGGTATTCATACCGGGAGCACTGTTGATGGCGGGGGCGCGTGGCGGAGTCGGATCGGTAGGGCCGGTGCCCGCAGCGGTGGCGGATGCGGCGAAAACCGCAGGGCAGAGCAGGGCGCTGAATACAAAAGCGGTCAACCTTGACGGGATCATAGGGCTTCTCCAGTGATTGGAATCCTTACCTGTCGTTGGTCTGCCCAGTGATCGGATTGGTGCCTGATCAGCGACGAACGGTCTAGGTTGCCTGCGCGGCTTTCAGACTGATCCGCCGCCAGAGCAAGCGGCCAAGGGTAATCAGCCAGTTGGCCAACGCGACGATCAAGACCGTCAAAAGCAGTGTGCTCATGCCGTGCTCAACGATGATTTTGCCGGCCAATAGCGGGAAACCAAACACGCCGATGAAGTACGAAAGACTGAATAGCAACAACGCCTGCGATGTAGTACCGGCCGGTGCTTCGTTGGCCGCCAGGCCGTTGATCACCGAATAGGTCAGCCCATACCCGACGCCGAGCATCAACGCCGCCAGCAAATAGGTGAATCCACTGTGTACGCCGAAGGCGAACAGCACGATCGAGCCGAGCATCAGCCCCGACAACAGGTACGATGCGCGCAAAGGATCACGCTTGACGACATATCCGGCGATCAACATCCGACTGCTGATTGCCGCGCTCATGAAGCCGAGAAAAAATAACGAATAATCCAGCGAGCGGGCGGCGGCATAGCTGGTCTGAAAGCTCGACAATCCACCGAATACGCAACCGCCGAGACCAACCATGATGATCGGAAACAGCGCGCGCGAGCCGAGCACTTGAGTGGTCGCTTGCCAGCTGATTTTTGCCGCTGTCGGGGTCTGCGTGCTTTTCAAACGAGCACCTAGCTGCCAGAACAGCAGCACCCCGATCAGGCTTGCCAGCGCCGCCAGATAAAACGCCGAGGTCACTGGCAAGCCCAGCGCACTCGCTGCCCGTCCGAGTAAAGGGCCGCTTCCGATCCCGGTCATCATGCTGCCCGACAGCAGCGCGAAGTACTTGGCGCGCTGCGCCGGAGTCACCAGACTGGCGACGATGATCGGTCCCAAGGTATAGAAAACGCCCCAGCCCAAACCCAGCAGCAAACCGAAAAACAGCAGCAGATGGCCGACCCCCGGCGTCATCGCAAAGCCCAGACTCGCCGCGACCAGCAACAACCCGAACACTGCAATCGAGCGCGCCGCCCCGAGCCAGTCCGACAGATGCCCGGACACCAGCACCGCCACAAACGTACTGAGCATCGCCGCCGAAATCACACTGCCGGCATCGTGCTCATTGCCGCCGCGAGAACTGATCAACAGCGACAATAAAAACGTCGAGCCGTACGAAAGCGACAGCAGATAACTGGCGAGGCAGAACAGACCGAACAGCTTGCCTGAAACCTTGGGTGTTACTTGCGACATGACGTGAATCCTTAAGCGGAAAAATTCAGCGTCATCTGTTTAACACGTCAGGCAGGCGGCTTAGGTCTGAGCTTGGCGAAGTCAGGATCACTGCACGCCGGAGTAATGCTCAAGCGAGGCCGATCTCTTCCTTGAACTGCTCCATGAATCCCTTCAGGCGCAGATGACGGATCTGCGCAAGACGCTGACCGGCGGTGGTCTGGAAACCGTCGGCGAGGTGCAGCAGTTTGGTCTGGAAATGATCGAGGCAAAAACGCGTGTCATCGTAATCGCGTTGTTTCGCTTCGGGATCCTGCGGGTCGTACAGCGCCGAGCCCATGCGTCCGGCGACGTAGAACGTGCGGGCGACGCCAAGCATGCCGAGTGAGTCGAGCCGGTCAGCGTCCTGGACTATTTTCGCTTCGAGGGTGAGCGGGGTGATGTTGGCGGAGAAACTGTGGGCTTCGATGGCGTGGGCGACGGCGGCGATTTTTTCTTCGGACCAGTTCAGATCGGCCAGCACTGACGAAGCTTTATCTGCCGCCAGCCGCGAAGCCTGCGAACGCAGTGGCGAGTTCTTCTCGACGGCGACGCAATCGTGCAAGAGCACGGCGGCCAACAACACCTCAAGATCGCCGCCTTCTTCTGCTTGCAGCGTACGCACGTTATGCCAGACCCGCTGCAGGTGAGCGAGGTCGTGAGCGCCGTCGTCTGATGGCTCGAGGGCGTGGGGCAACAGGGCTACTGCGAGTGCCTCTACGGGGGTAAAAAACGCTGGGTTCATGAGCATCCTTTCAGATTGTCGAAGTCCCTGTGGGAGCGAGCTTGCTCGCGAAGGCGTCCTTACAGTCACTTGCATTGTTGAATGACAGAATGCTTTCGCGAGCAGGCTCGCTCCCACAGGGAACTGCAGTGTTTGCAACATTGCGCAGGGTAGTGTGTGTTTTGCCATGTGACGAGCGCCGCTCACCACCTTAGTATGGCGTTTTCCTTTTTCCGACAAGGCCCGTCCATGACGATCGAAATCCGCCCGGCGACCCCCAGCGATGCCCCGCAAATCCTCGCCTTCATCACTGAACTCGCCGATTTCGAAAAGGCCCGTCACGAAGTCATCGCCAGCGTTGCCGACATCGAACGCAGCCTGTTCAGCGAAGGCGCCACCGCCCACGGCCTGATCTGCCTACGCGACGGTTTGCCAATCGGTTTCGCGGTGTTCTTCTTCAGCTATTCGACCTGGCTCGGCAGCAACTGCCTGTACCTCGAAGACCTCTACATCACCCCCGAACAACGCGGCGGCGGTGCTGGCAAAACCTTGTTGCGTCACTTGGCGAAAATCGCCTGCGATAACGACTGCGGCCGCTTCGAATGGAGCGTGCTCGACTGGAACACGCCGGCCATCGAATTCTACAAATCCCTCGGCGCACAACCCCAGGAAGAGTGGGTGCGCTACCGCATGGATGGCCAGGTTCTGCGTGAGTTTGCCGAGGGCTGATCACAATGATGGCATTGTGGTGCTAATTCGATTGTCGCCAACGCTCTAGTCCGGCATTCTACGCGCCATTTTTGCGCGCTCACGGACGACACCTGCAATGCCTCTGGCACAATTTCTCCACGCCCGTGGAGCCTTCGCTGCGTCAACGAGTGACCAGCGATGAGCGGACTACGGGCGACAATGCGTCTGTATGGCCTGGTGAAAAACTCAGGCTCAAGCGACAACCCCAAGCGGCAACCGGTCGACATTCTCTGCATGACAAACCGCACGGGCGGCAGCGCGATTCGTGCGTTCGTGTCACGCCTTGATGCCGAGTTGATGACGCGCAGTGCCGGGCTCGCCGATTACCGCGTGATACCGCTACGCACCTTCGATCCAACGGCGTTTATCGACGCCCATCAAGGTTGGCTGACGCTGCACATTTGTTGTGGTTTCGTCGCCCCTGCCGGGCATTCGCTGCTCAAGGACGGCGGGTTGATGCCGATGGGCTGGTACGTCTATTCCGAGATCGGCCAGTGGACGGCCCAGCATCATCTCGACCTCGGCACACAAATGGCCGATTTGCTGCAATCGACTTACGAACGCAATCACCTGCGCAACTACAACGCCTGGCTCAACGAGCTGGATGACGCGACGCCTGCCGAGCTGGCATGGCATGTCGATCAAGCCTGGCAACATCTGCAGATCGCTACATCCCCCGACAGCCGTGAACAATGCCACGCCCTGTTCGACCCCGTCGACAACCGCTGGCGCTTTGCCGCGACCGAAGTCGATCTCCACCAGCCGCACCCGGAACCCTTGAAGCAAGGAGCTTTGAATTGAGTGGTAAACCTGCTGCACGCGTCACCGACCCGACCGCCTGCCCATTGCCAGGCCATGGCACCAACCCGATTGCTTCCGGCTCGCCGAACGTCTTCTTCGACGGCCTCGCGGCTGCGCGCATGACCGATAAATCGGCGTGTGGCAGTCCGATTACCGGAGCCGTTTCCGGCACCGTTTTTATCAACGGCTTGAATGCCGCAACGCTCGACAGCACCGGAGGCCACGGCAATGTCGTGGTGGGTGGCTCGGGGACGGTGATTATCGGCCAGAGTGGCGGAGGGGCAGCGTTTAGTGGGCTGTTGCCGATGCCGGTGCATTTTACGGACAGGTTGCAAGTGGTGAATGAAGCAACTGGCGAGCCGGTGCCCGATCATCCCTATGTGATTCAACGGGGCGATGGCAGCATGGAACACGGAATCACCAATGAGCAGGGCTTTACTCATATGGTCAGCTCGCATTTGGCCGAAACAATCAAACTGTTTGTAGAGTGATCGAAATGGAAGTCGCAAACCCTGCACTCAAAGATTGCAAAAACGAGGTGGTGAGTCATGAGTTGACTTGCAAAACCGACCAGACTGTAAAAGCTGTGGCAATCAAAATCAAAAAAATCGTCGTGTTTTTCATCGGCGGCGCTGGAGACAAGGAACCGTATTATCAAGATCAACCACCTCACGGTAACGTAACCAGTGCGCAGGTTTTATTGCCTAAAAAATTCAGCGACGCGCAAATTGGAAAAATAAAGTCGGTGTACCTTAGTTATAAGGATGTGCGCGGCAAGAAAGACATAGAAAAGTATGTGCTGAGTTATCTGAAAGGTGATAAATCAATTTATATAAGTATCGTCGGTCACAGTCTGGGAGGATGGAACGGCGCTCATCTGGCAGCCATACTCAAAGAACAGGGATTTACGGTGAAGTCCTTGGTCACGCTTGATCCTGTGGGCGGCGGACTGGGTGTCTGGCTGATTTCAGACATTTACGCCACCACCCCGAAGCCTGGTGCAGAGTACTGGATCAATATATTGGCTGCACCGGCGAAACCCAATCAGTCCGATGATGTCGCCGAGATGGGAGAACGCTGGGTCATGAGCTCGGGTCCTGATATCAATAAAGCGGTAGACACCAATCACGAAGATGCAGGCGTAATGTTCAAGGCGAGGATTCTTGGCGAACAGTCCGCATGTGATCTCATCGCTGAAAAAATGATCAAATACCTGGAGTCTTGACATGCGAGTGTTGCTTGCAGTTCTAGTTCTTTGTTTGTGTGCTTCGTGCGCAAAAAGAGTGCCATTACCAGAGACCGAAATTGAATTTGTTTCTGTTACCAAGCCTGGAGACAGTGCTCTTCTGGATGTTCGCTTCAGTTCAATGACTGATCTGTTGCGATTCTTCGAGATCAATGCCGGCCAACATCAGGTCGGCAATGCCTTGATCTGTTCATTGGATGAGAGTGGCTTCTTCGAAACAAAACAGGACCTGACCCGGTATCTCGAAGGGGAGGTCGTCGCGGTATTAAATGAATCTGCTGCGGGGCCATATGTGTATTCGGCTGAGGTCTCTGCGGTGCATACACCGGACGGTGGAACGCTGAGTACGTACTTCAATAAAAAACAACTGTTGATGGTATTGAGCGCGCGTCAGGTCGTGGCATGTAAGTTCAGGACAGCTGCCTACGCTTACGGTCCGTATTACTCAAAATCGATGAATATTCCTGCCAGTGTTTTCGTTCAGGCGATAGAGCGTCAGTAGTGATATTGATAACGGTGAATCACGGATCTGTTCGAGGAGGTTGGGTAGATGTAATCATCCCAAAATATGGGATGCAAAATTACATATTGAGATTTACCGTCTGAGAGGTCTATAGTCCGTCGCACTCACTGCCAAAAACAAAACAGGTGAAGCGATGCTGGCGCAATTGATCGCGCTCGACTGGGGTACGACCTCATTACGTGCTTACAAACTCGCGGCGGACGGTGTGGTGCTGGAGCAGCGCGCGCTGTCGTCCGGGATTATGCAGTTGCCCAAGACCCCGCGAATCATCAACGGTCGCGAATGCGCCGATGGTTTTGAACTGGCGTTCGACGAGGCGTGCGGCGACTGGCTTGATGCGCAGCCGGATCTGCCGGTGATTGCCTGCGGCATGGTTGGCAGCGCACAGGGCTGGCGTGAAGCGGCCTACTGCGAGACGCCGGCGAACGTCGCCAATCTCGGAAAATCCCTACAAACACTGATCAGTCTGCGCGGCACCGTGGTGCATATCGTGCCGGGCGTGATCCAACGTTCGCGTCTGCCGAATGTGATGCGCGGCGAAGAAACCCAGGTGCTTGGCGTGCTGCAGAATCTGCCGATTGAGGCAGGCGCTGATCTGTTGATCGGCCTGCCGGGAAGCCACTCGAAATGGGTGGACGTGGTCGATGGCTGCATCATTCACTTCGACACGTTTATGACCGGCGAAGTGTTCGCCGTGCTCAGTGAACACAGCATCCTCGGCCGGACTCTGAAGCAAGGCGCGACGTTCGATGCTCTGGCGTTTGACCGTGGTGTGCAGATTGCGCAGTCGGCGGACGGTGAACTCGGAGTGCTGTCGACGTTGTTCAGCGCCCGTACCTTAGGCCTGACCGGCGAACTCAGCCCGACCGCGCAGGCCGATTATCTGTCCGGCCTGATGATCGGCCATGAGCTGGCGGCGCTCGCCACGGTTCAGCGACGTCGTCGCAACAACACGAATCTTCCTTCGATCATCCTCATCGGCAACGCGCAGCTCTGTGCGCGCTACAGCCGTGCGCTCGATGCCTGTGGTTTCGCCAACGTGACGCTGGCGGAGCAGGCCACCGAGCGTGGCTTGTGGCAACTGGCGCTGGCCGCCGGACTGATCGACACCTCATTCCGTTAAACCTGACTGGAGGCCTGACATGCTCAAGCAAGCACTGGCGCAAAACGGTCTGATCGCGATCCTGCGGGGCCTGCATCCGCAGGAAGCCGCCGCTGTCGGAGAAGTCCTGTATGCCGCCGGATTTCGCGTCATCGAAGTACCGCTCAATTCCCCTTCGCCGTACGAAAGTATCCGCATCCTGCGTAAGGCCCTGCCCGCCGATTGCCTGGTCGGTGCCGGCACGGTGTTAACCCCGGCACAGGTCGAGCTGGTGAAAGAAGCCGGCGGCCAAGTGATTGTCATGCCGCACAGTGACGCCAAGGTCTTGCGTGCGGCAAAAGCGGCGGGGCTGTTTCTGTCGCCGGGTGTCGCCACGCCGACCGAGGCCTTCGCGGCACTGGAGGAGGGCGCGGACATTCTCAAGATGTTTCCGGCTGAGCAGATGGGGCCGGCAGTCGTCAAAGCCTGGCTTGCGGTGTTGCCATCCGGAACGGTGCTGGCGCCGGTCGGCGGCATCACGCCGGACAATATGCAGGCGTTTATCGATGCCGGTGTAAAAGGTTTCGGCCTCGGTTCCGGACTGTTCAAACCGGGCATAACGCCGGAGCAAGTAGCGGTGAACGCCAAGGCCTACGTGGCTGCTTGGAAGGCCCTTCGCTAAGACTTTTTGGCGCTGTGTGCGCTGCATCTACAAGAGAGACAAAAAGATGAAAATCACCAAACTCACCACCTTTATCGTCCCGCCGCGTTGGTGTTTCCTCAAAGTCGAAACCGACGAAGGCGTGACCGGTTGGGGCGAACCCGTGGTTGAAGGGCGCGCGCATACCGTCGCGGCTGCCGTTGAAGAATTGTCCGACTACCTGATCGGCAAAGACCCACGCAACATCGAAGACATCTGGACTGTGCTCTATCGCGGCGGTTTCTACCGTGGCGGTGCGATCCACATGAGCGCGCTGGCCGGTATCGATCAGGCGCTGTGGGACATCAAGGGCAAGGCGCTTGGGGTGTCGGTGAGTGATCTGCTCGGTGGCCAGGTGCGCGACAAGATTCGCGTGTATTCGTGGATCGGCGGTGACCGTCCAGCCGACACCGCGCGTGCGGCGAAAGAGGCGGTGAGCCGTGGTTTCACTGCAGTGAAAATGAACGGCACCGAAGAACTGCAGTTCCTCGATACCTTCGAAAAAGTCGATCTGGCGCTGGCCAATGTCGCCGCCGTGCGTGATGCGGTCGGGCCCAACGTCGGCATCGGTGTCGACTTCCATGGCCGCGTGCACAAGCCGATGGCCAAGGTGCTGATGAAGGAACTCGACCCGTACAAACTGATGTTTATCGAAGAACCGGTACTCAGCGAAAACTACGAAGCGCTGAAAGAGCTCGCACCGTTGACCAGCACGCCGATTGCTCTGGGTGAACGGCTGTTTTCGCGTTGGGACTTTAAACGTGTGTTGAGCGAAGGCTACGTCGACATCATCCAGCCGGATGCCTCCCACGCGGGCGGCATCACCGAAACTCGCAAGATCGCCAACATGGCCGAGGCCTACGACGTGGCACTGGCGCTGCACTGCCCGCTGGGGCCGATTGCGCTGGCGGCGTGTTTGCAATTGGACGCGGCTTGTTACAACGCGTTTATCCAGGAGCAAAGCCTGGGCATCCATTACAACGAGAGCAACGATTTGCTCGACTACGTGAAGGATCCACGGGTGTTCGATTACGACAAAGGTTTCGTGAAGATCCCCAACGGCCCGGGGTTGGGTATCGAGATCAACGAGGAATACGTGATCGAGCGTGCGGCCGTTGGCCACCGCTGGCGCAACCCGATCTGGCGTCATGCCGATGGCAGTTTTGCCGAGTGGTGAGTATTGCCTGATTCAACACCAATCCCCTGTGGGAGCGAGCCTGCTCGCGAATGCTATGTCACATCCGACATCGATGTGACTGATCCGACGCCTTCGCGAGCAGGCTCGCTCCCACAGTTTTTAATCTCCACATGGATGGGAGATTTGCGTCATGACCTCAAATAAACATAAGAAGAGGCATCTCTCATGCAACCGCAAACCCTCACCGGGCAGGCGTCTTTAGTCACGCCTAGCCGCAAGCGGTTTTTCATCATGGTGTTGCTGTTTATCACCGTGGTCATCAACTACCTCGACCGCAGCAACCTGTCGATTGCCGCACCGGCGCTGACCAGTGAGCTGGGCATCGATCCGATTCACGTCGGTCTGATCTTTTCCGCATTCGGCTGGACCTACGCTGCCATGCAGATCCCCGGCGGCTGGCTGGTCGATCGTGTGCCGCCGCGCATTCTTTACAGCGTCGCGTTGCTGCTGTGGTCGCTGGCCACGGTGATGCTCGGTTTCGCGGCCAGCTTCATTGCGCTGTTCGTGTTGCGCATGGCGGTCGGTGCGCTGGAAGCGCCGGCTTATCCGATCAACAGTCGCGTGGTCACCACCTGGTTCCCCGAGCGCGAGCGTGCCACGGCCATCGGCTTCTATACCTCTGGACAATTTGTCGGCCTGGCATTTCTCACTCCGGTACTCGCTTGGCTGCAACATGAGTTCGGCTGGCACATGGTGTTCGTCGCCACCGGCGCCGTCGGCATCATTTGGGCGGCGATCTGGTACGCGGTCTATCGTGAGCCACGGGATTTCAAAGGCGCCAATGAAGCCGAAATCGACTTGATCCGCGAGGGCGGTGGTCTGGTCGATATTCAGCAAGAGTCCGCCAAGGTCAAAGCCAAATTCAGCTGGACCGATTTGGGCATCGTCCTGACCAAGCGCAAATTGTGGGGCATCTACCTCGGCCAGTTCTGCCTGAACTCGACGCTGTGGTTTTTCCTCACCTGGTTTCCGACCTATCTGGTGAAGTATCGCGGCATGGACTTCATCAAGTCCGGCCTGTTGGCATCGCTGCCGTTTCTCGCCGCGTTCATCGGTGTGCTGTGTTCGGGGTTCTTTTCCGACTTCTTGATTCGTCGCGGCTGCACGGTTGGTTTTGCGCGCAAGCTGCCGATCATTGGCGGGCTGCTGATTTCCACTTCGATCATTGGTGCCAATTTTGTTGAATCGACGCCGCTGGTGATTGCCTTTCTGGCGTTGGCATTTTTCGGCAACGGTCTGGCCTCGATCACCTGGTCGCTGGTGTCGACGCTGGCGCCGGCACGG
Organism: Pseudomonas sp. 29; assembly: GCF_002754355.1. Lineage (NCBI taxonomy): Bacteria > Pseudomonadati > Pseudomonadota > Gammaproteobacteria > Pseudomonadales > Pseudomonadaceae > Pseudomonas > Pseudomonas sp. 29. The sequence continues at coordinate 1,074,408 of NZ_PEEY01000001.1, read as the reverse complement.
TTGCTCGGGCTGACCGGCGGGGTGTTCAACTTCATCGGCAACCTGTCGGCGATCGCCACGCCGATCGTGATTGGCTTCCTTGCCAGTGGCGATTCGTTCGCGCCGGCGATCACCTATATCGCGGTGCTCGCGTTGATCGGTGCCTTGTCCTACTTGCTGCTGGTCGGCAAGGTCGAGCGTATCGAGTTGTAGTGGTCTGCGTCGGGCGACCATAATGCCGCCCGTTCCCTCGCTCAACGGTAAAGGCTGGATATGCAGGAAGACGCTCCGGAAAAAACCAAGGACGCCGCGCCCACCGGCACCCAGACGCTGTTGCGTGGCTTGGGTGTGGTGCAAGCGGTCGCCAGTGGCGCTCGCGATCTCAAGGAGATCGCCCGGCTGATCGGCACCACGCGCAGCACCACCCATCGTCTGGCCAGTTGCCTGGTGGATGAGCGCTATCTGCGCGTGGTGCCGCAAATCGGTTACCTGCTCGGACCGAAGCTGATCGAACTGGGTTTCCAGGCGCGTGAAGAGTTGCCGCTGGTGACCCTGGCCGGGCCGTATCTGGACGAGTTGTCGGCGCTGACTGGTGACACCGTGCACTTGGGCATTCGCGAAGGCGATGAAGTGTTGTATCTGCTGAAAAATCCGGGGCGCAACGGCCCGGAAATGCGTTCGCGGGTCGGCCATCGCATGCCGCTGGCGCGCACCGGTATCGGCAAGGCGTTGATGCTCGATGACTCGCCGAAAGATTGGCAGCGTCTCTACGACATCAGTCTGCCGGCAGGTGGGAAGAGTCAGTTCTGGCCGCAGCATCCTCAGCAGTCGTGGGAGCAGCTTGAGCAGCGCATGACCGAGTACGTCGCCGGTGGCTACGCCTTCGATCTGGAGGACAACGAACCGTCGATCCGCTGCGTGGCGGCGCCGATTCGTGATGCGAGTAAGGGCATCGTGGCGGCGATCAGTATCGCCAGCACCGTGCCGTACATGCCGCTGGAAAAAATGGCCGAGCTGATTCCCCTGATCAAAGGGGTCACAGCCCGGCTCTCGGCGGAACTCGGTCTGAAGATTTAAACCTTGAGCGTTGCCATGTCGATCACGAAGCGGTACTTCACGTCACCGGCAATCATCCGGGCGTAAGCCTCGTTGATCTGGCGGATGTCGAGCATTTCGATGTCGCAGGTGATGTTGTGCTCGGCGCAGAAATCCAGGACTTCCTGGGTTTCGGCGACGCCACCGATCAACGAGCCGGCCAGCACGCGACGGCTCATCACCAGTTTGCCTGCGTGTACCGGTGGATCAATCGGTTCGATCAGGCCGACCAGAATGTGCACACCGTCGAAGCGCAGGGTGTCGAGGTACGGGTTGAGGTCGTGCTGCACCGGAATGGTGTCGAGCAGGAAGTCGAAGTAACCGGCAGCGGCTTTCATTTGCTCGGCGTCGGTGGAAACGATCACGTGATCGGCGCCCTGACGACGACCTTCTTCAGCCTTGCTCGCCGAGCGGGTGAACAGCGTGACTTCGGCGCCCATGGCCTTTGCGAACTTGATGCCCATGTGGCCCAGACCGCCCATGCCGAGAATCCCGACCTTGTCGCCGGCCTTGACGCCGTAGTGCTTGAGCGGCGAGTAGGTGGTGATGCCGGCACAGAGAATCGGCGCGGCGCTGGCGAGTGCCAGTTTCTCCGGGATGCGCACGACGAAGTGTTCGCTGACGACGATGCTGTCCGAATAACCGCCCATGGTGTTGCTGCCGTCGACCCGGTCCGGGGTGGCATAGGTCATGGTCGGACCTTCGAGGCAATATTGCTCAAGGTTCGACTGGCAGGCTTCACAGGTGCGGCACGAGTCGACCATGCAGCCGACGCCGACCAGATCGCCTACTTTGTGTCGGGTGACGTTCGCACCGACGGCGGTGACTTTTCCGACGATCTCGTGGCCGGGCATCAACGGGTAAACGGCGATACCCCATTCGTTGCGCGCCTGGTGGATGTCGGAGTGGCAGACGCCGCAATAGAGGATCTCGATCGCTACGTCGTCGGCACGAGGGCTGCGGCGTTCGAATTTCATCGGGGCGAGGGGGGTGGTGGCCGATTGGGCGGCATAACCGATGGCGGTATACATGTGAAACCTCGCAAAAGCAGGAACAAGTGAGGCGGCGCATTCTGGGCGCCGACTGTCGGTCCGGCCATGACGATTCCTCCGGGTCTCATGCCTAATCCTCCGGCATGCGGGTTTGATCGGTCGCATTGGCAAAAGGATCTGCGATGATGCTTTCATCCCTTATTTTCGTGATTTTTTGTGAAGAGCAATTCGATGCAGTTGACCCGTCATCTTGATGCCAATGCCCGGCTGGTTTCGCTTATTGAACCGCTGGCGCTGCGCGATGGTTACAGCCAGACCGGGCTGCCGGGTGTGCAGGTGTTGCGTGCCAGTTGCGACGTTGCCCGTGGCCCGCACATTTACGAACCGAGCCTGATGATCATCGCCCAGGGCAGCAAACTGGCGTTTCTCGGGCCGCGCACCATGGAGTACGGCGCCGGGCATTATCTGATTCAGGCGCTGCCGGTGCCGTTCGAATGCGAGACGTTTGCCTTGCCGGATGCGCCGTTGCTCGGTGTTTCGGTGGCGATCGACCGGGTCTTGCTCGGTGAGCTGGTGCTGGCCATGGGGCTGGCGCCGGGCCGGCATATCCCGGCGCAGACGCCGGAGTCGATGACCTCGGTGGTGCTCGACGATGCCATGCGCGGTTGCGTCGAGCGCTTGCTCAGTTGCCTGCACGATCCGCTGGAATGTCAGATTCTCGGGCCGGCGCGGGTAAGGGAGTTGTTGTTTGTCGCGTTGCGTGGGCCACAGGCGGATGTGTTGCGGGCATTGGTCGAGCAGCAAGGGCAATTCGCGCGGGTGGCGGCGTCGATCAGTCATCTGCATGCGCATTACACCGAGCCGTTGAACGTTGAAACGCTGGCCGGTTGCGCGAACATGAGCGTGTCGACCTTTCATGAGCATTTCAAACGCAGCACGTTGTTGTCGCCGGTGCAGTATCTGAAGCGCCTGAGGTTACTGAAGGCGCAGACGTTGTTGGTCGCCGAAGGCCTGGGTGTGGCGCAGGTGGCGCATCGGGTGGGGTATCAGAGTACTTCGCAATTCAGCCGCGAGTACAAGCGTTACTTTGAGCGTAGTCCGGGTGACGAACGCGCTGCCTGATTAGACGATAATCCCCTGTGGGAGCGAGCCTGCTCGCGAATGCGGTGCATCAGTCGACATCATTTTTATATGACACACCGCTTTCGCGAGCAGGCTCGCTCCCACAGTTGTTTTGTGGTGTCAGAGGAGTTTTGGGCAACAAAAAGGCCCCCGATTCGGGAGCCTTGATGTTCAGGGGGTCGACTTACATATTTGGGTAAGTCGGGCCGCCAGCGCCTTCCGGCGTGACCCAGGTGATGTTCTGCGAAGGGTCCTTGATGTCACAGGTCTTGCAGTGCACGCAGTTCTGCGCGTTGATCTGGAAGCGCTTCTCGCCGTCTTCCTTGGTGATCACTTCGTACACACCGGCCGGGCAGTAGCGCTGCGCCGGTTCGTCGTACAGCGGCAGGTTCTTGCTGATCGGGATGCTCGGGTCGGTCAGCTTCAGGTGGCAAGGTTGTTCTTCTTCGTGGTTGGTACCGGAGATGAACACCGAGCTGAGTTTGTCGAAGCTGAGTTTGCCGTCCGGCTTCGGATAGTCGATCTTCTTGCAGTCGGCGGCGAGCTTGAGGCAGGCATAGTCCGGCTTGGTGTCGTGCAGGGTGAACGGCAGTTTGCCGCCGAAGATGTTCTGGTCCAGCCAGTTGAAACCGCCGCCAACGATGGCGCCGAACTTGTGGATCGCCGGGCCGAAGTTACGGCTGGCGAACAGTTCGTCGTAGAGCCAGCTCTTCTTGAACGCGTCGACGTAAGTGGTCAGCTCTTCAGTGCCGTCCTTTTCCGCGAACAGCGCGTCAGCCACCGATTCAGCGGCGAGCATGCCGGACTTCATCGCGGTGTGGCTGCCCTTGATCTTGGCGAAATTCAGGGTGCCGAGGTCGCAACCGATCAACGCGCCGCCCTTGAAGACCATTTTCGGCAGCGAGTTCAGGCCACCTTTGCAGATCGCGCGCGCGCCGTAGCTGATGCGCTTGCCGCCTTCCAGGTACTGCGCCAGCACCGGATGATGCTTGAGGCGCTGGAACTCGTCGAACGGCGACAGGTAAGTGTTGCTGTAGGACAGGTCAACGATCAGACCAACCACCACCTGGTTGTTTTCCAGGTGATAGAGGAACGAGCCACCGGTGTTTTCGGTGCCCATGATGTCCAGCGGCCAACCGGCGGTGTGCACCACCAGGCCTGGCTGATGTTTGGCCGGGTCGATTTCCCAGATTTCTTTCAGGCCGATGCCGTAGTGCTGGGCGTCGGCATCGCTGTCGAGGTTGTAGCGCTTGATCAGTTGCTTGCCGATGTGGCCACGGCAGCCTTCGGCGAACAGCGTGTACTTGCCACGCAGTTCCATGCCGGGGGTGTACAGGCCTTCTTTCGGGTTGCCTTCACGGTCGACGCCCAGATCACCAGTGATGATCCCGCGCACCACGCCTTGTTCGTCGATCAGCGCTTCCTGAGCGGCGAAACCCGGGTAGATTTCCACGCCAAGGTTCTCGGCCTGCTGGGCGAGCCAGCGGCACAGGTTGCCGAGGGAAATAATGTAGTTGCCTTCGTTGTGCATGGTCTTGGGCACAAAGAAGTCCGGAATTTTTTGCGCGTTTTCGGCGTTTTTCAGCACGAAAATATCGTCGCGGGTCACTGGCGTGTTCAGCGGCGCGCCAAGTTCTTTCCAGTCCGGGAACAGTTCGTTCAGAGCGCGTGGTTCGAATACGGCACCGGACAGGATGTGTGCGCCGACTTCGGAGCCTTTTTCGACCACGCAGACGCTGATTTCCTTACCGGCTTCGGCGGCCTTCTGCTTCAGACGGCAGGCGGCGGACAGGCCAGCGGGGCCGGCACCGACGATGACCACGTCGAATTCCATGTATTCGCGTTCCACAGGCTATCTCCTACTCAAGGCTCAACAGTTTTTTTTCTAATTTGGAGGTTTGATGTCGCATCCGCTATTCCTTTACGTTAACGTCAAGGGGAATATTGGAGACCGACCTTTCTCTCTAGGCGGCGCATTATATCTACACCACTCCGAGCGTCCAATACAAACGTTTGTTTGAATCGGCTCCAGCCCAGAGAAATCAAAGAAGCGCGGCTTATGAATGGTCATTTTGCTGTATTGACCGGAATAGGCGTTCCGGTCAAGATACGGGCGGTTTTGCGCTCGTCGTAGGCAGACTGGCGGTTTCAAGAGCACGTCTAAAGACAGGGCACAGGCAGTAGAAGGTGATGCGCAGCGCAGGTCCGGCGCGCAGTTTACACAGCGTGAAGATCAATGACTCGTCGGTCACCCCTGACGAACGGTCGCAGGTCCTCACACTGTGCAGCCACCAGACACCCAAGTCGGCGTTTTTAGAGGTGCCCTTTAGCCTGATGAGCATCAACCGCCAGGTTCGCCTAGGCGACTTTCTTTTCACCGGAGAGTAACGAGGAATCCATGAAGGTTCTTGTAGCTGTCAAACGCGTTGTGGATTACAACGTCAAGGTTCGCGTCAAGGCGGACAATTCCGGCGTCGATCTCGCCAACGTCAAGATGTCGATGAACCCGTTCTGCGAAATCGCAGTGGAAGAAGCCGTACGCCTGAAAGAGAAAGGTGTTGCGACTGAAATCGTCGTCGTCTCCATCGGCCCGACCACCGCTCAGGAGCAACTGCGTACCGCACTGGCTCTGGGTGCCGACCGTGCCATCCTCGTCGAATCCGCTGAAGATCTGACCTCGCTCGCCGTGGCCAAGCTGCTCAAGGCTGTGGTCGACAAGGAACAGCCGCAACTGGTTATCCTCGGCAAACAGGCGATCGACAGCGACAACAACCAGACCGGCCAGATGCTTGCTGCACTGAGCGGCTACGGTCAGGGCACGTTCGCCTCGAAAGTCGAAGTCTCCGGCGACAGCGTTGCCGTGACCCGTGAAATCGACGGCGGCGCGCAGACGGTTTCCCTGAAACTGCCGGCAATCGTCACTACCGACCTGCGTTTGAACGAGCCGCGCTACGCGTCCCTGCCAAACATCATGAAAGCCAAGAAGAAGCCTCTCGAAGTGCTGACTCCGGACGCTTTGGGCGTTTCCACCGCCTCCACCAACAAGACCCTGAAAGTCGAAGCGCCGGCTGCACGCAGCGCGGGCATCAAGGTTAAGTCGGTAGCTGAATTGGTCGAGAAACTGAAAAACGAAGCGAAGGTAATCTAAATGACTATCTTGGTTATTGCTGAACACGACAACAAAGTGCTGGCCCCGGCCACACTGAACACCGTGGCTGCTGCGGTCAAAATCGGCGGCGACGTCCACGTTCTGGTTGCAGGTCAAGGCGCTGGCGCCGTGGCTGAAGCCGCAGCGAAAATCGCTGGCGTGAGCAAAGTCCTGAATGCTGACAACGCGGCTTACGCGCATCAGCTGCCGGAAAACGTTGCTCCGTTGGTAGCTGAGCTGGGCGCTGGTTACAGCCACATCCTGGCTGCCGCCACCTCCAACGGCAAAAACATCCTGCCGCGCGTTGCTGCGCAGTTGGACGTTGACCAGATCTCCGAGATCATCTCGGTCGAAAGCGCTGACACGTTCAAGCGTCCGATCTACGCCGGTAACGCTATCGCTACCGTGCAGTCGACCGCTGCGATCAAAGTGATCACCGTGCGTGCCACCGGTTTCGACCCGGTTGCCGCTGAAGGTGGTTCGGCTGCTGTTGAAGCCGTTGCTGCTGCGCACAACGCCGGCACTTCCAGCTTCGTCAACGAAGAACTGGCCAAGTCCGATCGTCCTGAGCTGACCGCTGCCAAGATCGTCGTTTCCGGCGGCCGCGGCATGCAGAACGGCGACAACTTCAAGCATCTGTACGCTCTGGCCGACAAGCTGGGCGCTGCGGTGGGGGCTTCGCGCGCCGCCGTCGACGCAGGTTTCGTACCGAACGACATGCAGGTCGGTCAGACCGGCAAGATCGTTGCGCCACAGCTGTACATTGCCGTCGGTATCTCCGGCGCGATCCAGCACTTGGCCGGTATGAAAGACTCCAAAGTGATCGTTGCGATCAACAAGGACGAAGAAGCGCCGATCTTCCAGGTGGCCGATTACGGTCTCGTGGCGGATCTGTTCGAAGCCGTCCCTGAGCTGGAGAAGCTGGTCTAATCCAGCGGCTTCACTTATAAAGAGCCCGGCCTGTTGGTCGGGCTTTTTTTTGTCTCGGATTTGAGTGGGAGCGTTTTGCCATGGATCTGCGTTGCGGATGGTTGTGGGGGTTGGCCCTGTTGCCGGGGTTGGCGATGGCCGCTGGCAAATGCGAGCGCCTCGTCGTCACCGGTAGCCCGGATGCGCCGCCGTACCTGTGGCAGGACCCGCAGAATCCCAAGCAGTTGATCGGTGCCAGCGCTGATCTGCTGCAACAAGTCGCCAAAGACCTCGGCATCAAAGTCGAATTGCTCTACGCCGGCAAACGTTCGCAAGCCCTCGATGAAGTGCGCAGCGGGCGCATGGACATGCTCGCCGACGCGCCGCTGACCCTCAATGAGCTGGAAAACCTCGACTACATCCATCCGCCGTTGCTGGAAAACGACTATCTGGTGTGGACCCGCAAAGGCTCGACGCTGGTCTACAGCGAGGCCAAAGACCTGCACGGTCACGTCGGTGCGTTGTCGGAAAAGTCTCGTATGACCCAGGCATTTGGCACTTTCGCCGAGCAGAATCTGACCCTGACCCGGACAGCCAACCTCACTCAGGCGCTACAGAAATTGCTCTTGGGCGAAGTGGAATATGTACTCGCCGGCCGCTACTCGGGCATGGCCGCCGCGCAGGCATTGGGTATGGCCAATGACCTGTTGGTGTTCGAGCAACCGGTCGACCGGCCGGGGCTGTTCCTCGCGGTTTCGCATAACTCGGCATGCAACGATCCGTGGTTGCGCGGACAGTTGGCCAAAAAGATGACAGAATTGCCCGCGTCCGGACTGACGGAAGCCGCGCTGCAACGCAACATCGAGCGCTGGAAGGCGCAGCAGCAACAGCCGCCACAACCCGTCAGTGCCCCAAAACAGTAGGGATTCTTAGTGAGTATTCGACCTCTTTTCGCGGCTGTGGCCGTTCTGGCCCTGGCCGGTTGCGCGACCGATCCGGCACCCAATGAACAAATGCGCCTGACCGAGCAAGCCATCACCCAGGCCAAGGCTGTTGGCGCCACCGCCGACGAAGTGCCGGAAATGAAACTGGCCGAAACCAAGTACAACCGCGCCAAAGGCAACATGGCTGACCAGTCCTATCGGAACGCGCGTATGCGTTCGGAGCAGGCTGAACTGGATGCACGTCTGGCCGAAGCCAAAGTGCTGACGCAAAAAAGTCAAGAACAGGTGAATGTGCTTAACACCCGCATCGTCCGTCTGCGCAAGCAACTGGGAGATGCCCAATGAGTCTCAAGTCGAAAGTTGTCGGCGGCCTGATCCTCGCCGGTTGCGTCAGCCTGTACGGCTGCGCCGGTCAACACAGCGAATCCGCTCTGCAAGAAGCCAGCGCCGACTTCCAGAAGGTCAAGGAAGACTCCAACGTGCTGCGCATCGCGCCGAAAGACGTGATCCGCGCCGGTGAGTCCCTGGCTCGTGCCGATCGCCTGTCGACCTATTGGGGCAGCGGTTCCGATGTTGTGCACTACGCCTACCTGAGCCAGCGCTACAGCGAAATCGCCCGCGAGCATACCAATCAGGTGCTCAATGAGGAGCGCGCGGCCAAGCTCGAACTGGACCGCCAGCGCCTGCAACTGGCCTTGCGTGAATCGAAATTGCTTAGCGTGCAGCAGCAGGGCAAGTGGCTGGAAGAACAGATCGTTGCACTGGCCACCACGCAGACCGACCGTGGTCTGGTGATGACCCTCGGCGATGTACTGTTCGACACCGGTGAAGCAGAGCTGAAAAACTCGGCCAACCGTGTTGTGCTGAAAATCGTCCAGTTCCTGCAACTGAACCCCAAACGTGTAGTGCGCATCGAGGGCTACACCGACAGCACCGGCGGCAAACAGGAGAACCTCAAGCTGTCCCGTGACCGCGCACAATCGGTGGCGGACGTGTTGATGGACCTGGGCATCGACGACAAACGCATTCAGGTCGAAGGCTACGGCGACGAATACCCGGTGGACGCCAACGCTTCCGAGCGTGGGCGGGCACAGAATCGTCGGGTTGAAATTGTCTTCTCCGATGAAAAAGGCCAGCTCGGCGCCGCCCGTTAAGGGTTGCGTCTCTGGAAAGCCCGGGCTGTCATGCAGTGCCGGGCTTTTTTACGTCTGTCGATTGGCTCGCAATCCGTACAGTAGGGGGCAGACACCGCACTGTATGGTCGAGTAATGTGGCAACTGTCCCAGTACACTTCTAAACTGTTCCGGTATTGTTTCACACAAGAATAAAATGCCCGTGAAATCGAGTGCTGCGTCATGACCAATCTCTTGCTCTACCAACGTATTGCTCAGCAACTGGCCGAAGACATCCGCCGTGGGGTCTATCAACCGGGGGAGCGCGTGCCTTCGGTGCGCAAGATGAGTTCGCAGCTCAACGTCAGCCATGCGACGGTGTTGCAGGCTTACGCCAATCTCGAAGATCAGGGGCTGATTCGGGCGCGCCCGCAGTCCGGTTATTACGTGCACCAGACGCCGGCACTGACGGCGCCGACGCCGGACATCGCCCGTGTCGAGCGGCCGGGGCTGGTTACCCGCAGCAGCATCATTCAACAGGTTCTGGTCGAATCACGCCGCGAAGGTGTGTTCCCGCTGGGTGCGGCCGTGCCGAGTGTCGATTACCTGCCAGTGCGCGCACTGCATCAGCAACTGGCCAAGGTCACCCGCTTCCATAGTCCGCGTGCTTTCAGCTACATGTTCAGCCCCGGTTTTGAGCCGCTGCGCCGGCAAGTGGCGATCCGCATGCGCGACGCCGGTGTGGTGGTCGATCCGTCGGAAGTGGTCATCACCCACGGTTGTGTCGATGCCTTGCAGATGTCGTTGCGCGTGCTGACCCGCCCGGGCGATCTGATCGCCGCCGAATCACCGACCTATTACGGTTTGCTGCAATTGGCCGATCTGCTCGGCTTGAAGGTCATCGAAATCCCTAGCGATCCCGCCACTGGCATGAGCCTCGAAGCGCTGCAACTGGCCGCCAACCAATGGTCGATCAAAGCGCTGGTGCTGACCACGCGCCTGAGCAATCCGCTGGGCGGCACCATGCCCGAAGAGCGGCAGAAACAGTTGCTGCGTCTGGCCTCGGACTTCGACATCCAGATTGTCGAAGACGACATCTATGGCGAGTTGATGTTCGAGCAGGGCAAAACCAAAGCGCTCAAGGCTTATGACCGACTGGATCGGGTGATCTACTGTTCGAGCTTCTCCAAAACCTTGTCACCCGGTGTGCGCATCGGCTGGATGATCGCTGGCAAATATCAGCAGGAAATCCAGCGCTTGCAGACCTTCAGCACCCACTCGGCGTGCAGCGTGACGCAGATGGCGATTGCCGCTTATCTGGAAAACGGCGGTTATGACCGGCATTTACGGTACATCCGCCAGGAATACCGAAAAAACCTCAGCGCGTTCCAGTTGGCGGTGCAGCAGTACTTCCCCGAAGGCACGCAAATGACCCGGCCTACGGGCGGTTTCATCCTCTGGGTGAGCTTGCCGGGTAGGGTGAATACTCAGGAATTGCATGTGCGCGCCCTGCAGCAGGGCATCAGCATTGCGCCGGGACTGATCTTCAGTAATACCGAGCAGTTCAACCACTGTATTCGCCTGAACTGCGGGATTCCGTGGAACCGCGAGGCGGAGCGGGCGTTGATGACCCTTGGCTTGCTGGCGACGCAACTGTGTCAGGAAACCGCTGGCGGATTCTGAACGAGCGGTGGCTGATGCTTGTCTTGTGGCGCCCAACAAGCGAGCATATGGCCATCTGCCGTTTGCCACTGTTGGGTTCATGAAAGCGATTGCTCCTGCCGCTTGGGTTTTGCTGGGTTTGCTGATGATCGGTCATGCGCCTGGCGTCGTGGCCGCTGCGGCTCAGGAAAAACCGGCGGCGACGAGCCCGGCGAAAAAAAACACGCCAGCGCAGAAGGCAGCTCCGGCGAAGAAACCTCAGCAAAAAGTCATCAAGAAGCGCAAGCCAATCGCGTCCAAATCGAAACCTGCCAGCGAAGTGGTGAAAACCAGACTGCCGCCGGCCAGGCTCGATTTGAGTCTGCCCAAAGACATGGTTCAGGAACTGAAGCCCAAAGGCACGGTTGAGTTGCCCAAGCGCGAGGCGATCCTGCCGCAGATGTTTGGCGAGAAGAACAACGGCTTCCAGCTCAACGGCCGTTTGCTCAGCAACGAAATGCAGTTGCAACTGCGCAATGAAGAGCGCCGTGAAGTCGAAGGTGCGGCGCTGGATTTTGAATTCAAGCAGTGACTGCAGCCATCTGTGACCCGCAGACCAGACGCTTTGTCGGAGACTGGTCAGTCACATTCAGTTATCGGTAAAAACCCCGGTTCAGGGAATTTAAAACAGCCGTTTTAGCGGTTACTCTGTTCCGCGTCCCTTTTACACATCGCCCGTCGCGAGGAATTGTTCGTCATGAAATGCCGTGAAGGCTGTGGCGCTTGCTGCATTGCCCCTTCCATCAGTTCGCCAATTCCCGGCATGCCTGATGGCAAACCTGCCGGCGAACGTTGCGTGCAACTCTCGGTCGAAAACCTGTGCAGCATTTTCGGCCGCCCCGAGCGCCCGGCAGTCTGTTCCGGCTTCGCGGCGGATGTCGAAGTCTGTGGCAGCAGCTCGGAAGAAGCGATCAGGCTGATTGGCTGGTGGGAGCAGATGACGGCGGCGTGATGTGTCAAACGAACGGAACTTCAACAATAAGGAATAAGACTATGGGTTCGCTGCATCGTATCGCTGTGTTGTGTGGTTTGACCGCTGTGCTGGCTACCTCCGTCGCTCAGGCTGAAGACTGGAAAGTCGCCAAGAACGAGGACGGCATCAAGGTGTCCCTGAGTGAAGTGCCAGGTTCGGACTACAAGTCCTACCAGGGTGTTGCGCTGATGAAAACCACCGTCGCCAAACTGCGCGCACTGCAGGAAGACGTCTCCGGCGCGTGCGCCTGGATTCACGAATGCAAGACCCAGAAACTGCTCAAGCACGAGGGCGATCAGAGCTGGACCTACACCCAGTTCAACACGCCTTGGCCGGTGACCCCGCGTGATTCGGTGCTGCACATCACCACCGTTGAAGGCGCCGATGGCAGCCTGACCCGTAACCTCGAAGGTCTGCCCAAGTACATTCCGGAAGAGAAAGGCTTTGTCCGTGTAGCGCAGGTCAAAGGCTTCTGGAAATTCGTACCCAAAGGTGATCAGGTTGAAGTGACCTATCAGGTGCATACCGAGCCGGGTGGTAGCGTGCCGTCGATGATTGCCAACAAGTTTGTCGTCGATGCACCGTTCAATACCCTCAAAGCCTTGAAAGAACGCGCCGAGAAGTAATCGCGCGTTGCAACAAAACGCCCCGATCGATTCGGGGCGTTTTGTTTTGTATCTATATTGTGTTTCCAGATATGCGTTGCACGAAATTTTCACAAAGTGTTCCTGACAATTCGCCCGCGCTGTTTGCACGCTGTCCCGGTTCGCCGCTGCACTAAATGAAAGTGTCGGGCGGCAGGGCAGTTATCAATGGCAATGGTGCGGGTGATCGTGCAACATTTGCGCACCGCGCAAGCCCCGGGGTCTGGAATGACCAATAGAGGGCCTGGCGCCGCTGTATTTTTGCAACTTCAACTTCCAATGGGTCCTAAAACGACATGGCAAACCCGGACGCCCTGAATCAGCAGCGATCTTCTGCTCGCCTGCTGCAACCGACCGTCAAATCGCATCTGGCCTACACGCTGCTTTGCGCGCTGGTCATGATGGTGATGTTTTCCGTGCTGCGCCTCGCGCTGCTGGTCTACAACCGCGAGATGATCCTCGACACCCCGGCTTCGACCTTCCTCGAAGCCTTCGCCAACGGCCTGCGTTTCGACCTGCGCCTGGTGGTTTACGTGTGCATTCCGCTGGTACTGGCGCTGTTCAGTGCCCGCGCCATGGCCGCACGCGGCTTCTTCCGCTTGTGGCTGACCATCGCCTCAAGCATCGCGCTGTTCCTCGGCCTGATGGAGATGGACTTCTACCGCGAGTTCCACCAGCGCCTCAACGGCCTGGTGTTCCAGTACGTGAAAGAAGACCCGAAAACCGTGATGAGCATGCTCTGGTACGGTTTTCCGGTGGTGCGCTACCTGCTCGCGTGGGTGATCGGCACCGTCATTCTGACCCTCGCGTTCAAAGGCGCCGACCGTGCCACGCGTCCGCGCGGCCCGTTCAGCGGTGGCAGTGTCGGTACCCGTCAAGTTGCGCCGTGGTACACCCGTCTGGCGGTGTTCGTGGTCTGCCTGTTGATCTGTGTAGTTGCCGCCCGCGGCACCTTGCGTCAAGGCCCGCCACTGCGCTGGGGTGACGTGTACACCACCGACTCCAACTTCGCCAACCAGCTCGGCCTCAACGGCACGCTGTCGCTGATCGCGGCCGCCAAGGACCGTATGGGCGAAGACCGCAACAACATCTGGAAAGCTACACTGCCGCAGGAGCAAGCGCAGAAGGTCGTGCGCGATATGCTGCTGATGCCGGACGACAAACTGGTCGATGCCGATATCGCCGCCGTACGCCGTGAATACACGCCACCGGCCGACAAGACCCTGCCGATCAAGAACGTTGTCGTGATCCTGATGGAAAGCATGGCCGGTCACTCGGTCGGTGCGCTGGGTGCGCCGGGCAACATCACGCCATACCTGGACAAACTGTCAAAGGAAGGCTTGCTGTTCGACCGCTTCTTCTCCAACGGTACGCACACCCACCAGGGCATGTTCGCGACGATGGCCTGCTTCCCGAATCTGCCAGGTTTTGAATACCTGATGCAGACCCCGGAAGGCAGCCACAAGCTCTCCGGCCTGCCGCAGCTGCTCAGCGCGCGCAAGTATGACGACGTCTACGTGTACAACGGCGACTTCGCCTGGGACAACCAGTCGGGCTTCTTCAGCAACCAGGGCATGACCAACTTCGTTGGTCGTAACGACTTCGTCAACCCGGTCTTCTCCGACCCGACCTGGGGCGTGTCCGATCAGGACATGTTCGATCGTGGTCTGATCGAGTTGAAGAAGCGTGAAAACGGCAAGCCGTTCTATGCCTTGCTGCAAACGCTGTCCAACCACACGCCATACGCCTTGCCGACGCCATTGCCGGTCGAGCGTGTGACCGATCGCGGCAGCCTCAACGAACACTTGACCGCCATGCGCTACTCCGACTGGGCGCTGGGTCAGTTCTTCGAGAAGGCGCGCAAAGAGCCGTACTTCAAGGAAACCCTGTTCGTCATCGTCGGCGACCACGGCTTCGGCAACGAGCGCCAGATCACCGAAATGGACTTGGGCCGCTTCAACGTGCCGATGCTGATGATCGCGCCTGGTATTCAGGAGAAGTTCGGCACCCGTGACCACACCGTGGGGACGCAGATCGACATTGTGCCGACCATCATGGGCCGTCTCGGTGGCGAAGTGCGTCATCAGTGCTGGGGCCGTGACCTGCTCAATCTGCCGGAAGGCGACACCGGTTTCGGGGTGATCAAGCCGTCGGGCAGCGAGCAGACCACTGCCATCGTCACCGCCGACCAGATTCTGGTCCTGCCGAAGGACAAGGAAATGGGGCCGAAGATCTGGCAATACCAGTTGGGTGCCAATCCACATGCCGAGATCGTTCCGAATGCACCGCGCACTGCCGAGTTGAAACTCAAACTCGAAGCGTTCCTGCAAACGGCGACCAAAAGCCTGATGGACAACACTGCCGGTGTCATCAACGGCAAGCCTGATTGATCGCTTGCCGACAGTAAAATCCACGCAATAAAAAAGAGGCCCTGAACAGGGCCTCTTTTTTTTGCGCTTGAAGCGTTATATCCGACCGAGTAACAGCAGTACCAACAGCACCACCAACACCACGCCGATAATGCCCGAAGGACCATAACCCCAACTTCTGGAGTGCGGGAAGACCGGCAGACCACCGATCAGCAACAGGATCAGGATAATGATTAGAATTGTGCCCATGTCGATTTCCTTGTTGATAGCGTTCGAGAAGTCTTGGTATTCAAGGGCGACTGGAGACTAAGTAATTCCAGACGGCTTACAAATTCCGACCGGTGTGCATGAAAGAAAATTCAATGTTTTTTTAATGTATTTGGATCGCTCGCTTATTTCCTTTACAGCGAAAAGTTCGCCGCCTCGTTTCACTCGACAGCGCCTGCAGGAATCCATGTAGGAGCTGCCGAAGGCTGCGATCTTTTGATCCTCCATTCAGCAACTTGATGGAGCGTGGGCGCGCGCCGATCCTTCGCTACACTCCGCGCATCTTCCCCGGAACAACAAGGCTGTCTGCTATGCAAAATCGCATGATGATCACTGGTGCGGGCTCGGGCCTGGGTCGCGAAATCGCGCTGCGCTGGGCCCGTGAAGGCTGGCAACTGGCCTTGTCCGACGTCAGCGAACCCGGTCTTCAGGAAACCCTGAAAATGGTCCGCGAGGCCGGTGGCGACGGTTTTACCCAGCGCTGCGATGTACGTGATTACAGCCAGCTCACCGCGTTCGCTCAGGCCTGTGAAGAAAAGCTCGGCGGCATCGACATCATCGTCAACAACGCCGGCGTGGCCTCGGGTGGCTTTTTCAGCGAACTGTCGCTGGAAGACTGGGACTGGCAGATCGCGATCAACCTGATGGGCGTGGTCAAGGGCTGCAAGGCGTTCTTGCCGCTGCTTGAACAAAGCAAAGGCAAAATCATCAACATCGCCTCCATGGCGGCACTGATGCAAGGCCCGGCGATGAGCAACTACAACGTGGCCAAGGCCGGCGTGGTAGCACTGTCGGAAAGTCTGCTGATCGAACTGGCGCAGCAGGAAGTCGGCGTGCACGTGGTCTGCCCCTCGTTCTTCCAGACCAACTTGCTCGATTCGTTCCGTGGGCCGACCCCGGCGATGAAAGCGCAGGTCGGCAAGTTGCTGGAAAGTTCGCCAATTACGGCGGCGGATATCGCTGACTACATCTATCAGCAAGTCGCCGCTGGCGAGTTCATGATCCTGCCCCACGAACAAGGGCGCATGGCCTGGGCGCTGAAGCAGAAGAACCCGCAACTGCTCTACAACGAAATGACTTCAATGGCGGAGAAGATGCGCGCCAAAGCCAAACAGAACAACGGCTGACCTTGCCCGTTGCAGACAGCGTCGTTAGGGTGGCCGCACTGGTCACCTTGTCGAGACGCATCAATGCTCAATTACCTGTGGTTCTTTCTCGCGGCGCTGTTTGAAATCGCCGGATGTTTCGCCTTCTTCATGTGGCTGCGTCAGGGCAAAAGTGCGTTGTGGGTGATTCCTGCGCTGCTCAGCCTGACCCTGTTCGCACTGTTGCTGACCCGTGTTGAAGCCAACTATGCCGGTCGTGCCTACGCCGCTTATGGCGGCATCTACATTGTCACTTCGATTGGCTGGCTGATGGTGGTCGAGCGCGTGCGTCCCTTGGGTTCGGACTGGATCGGCGTGGCGCTGTGCGTGATCGGCGCCAGCGTGATTCTGTTCGGGCCACGCTTTTCTGCTGCCTGAAGGTCTTTTGTGGGAAGCGTCTGACAGCTCAGGGCGAGCATGGGTGTAAGGCAAAACTGATTTGCTCGCCGTGCATTGAAGAGGCGCGGCAAGCCGCGCATCTTCAGGGTTCGCTAACCCTGAAGGACGAATCTCATGCTTGTACTCAGCCGTGTCGTTGGTGAGTTGATTTCAATCGGTGATGACATCACCTTGCGCGTTCTGTCAGTGAACGGTGCCAGTGTGCGATTTGGCGTCGAGGCGCCACAAAAGGTCAACGTGCACCGCGCGGAGGTCTATGAGCGGATTCAGCGCAAGCAAGCCACGCAGAAAGTTCGCTGAGGATTTCAGTCGAACAGGTGCTTGGGCACGTCGTGCTTGAGCATCAACTGGCACTGCTCGCTTTCCGGGTCGAAGACGATCAGCGCCTGGCCTTTGGTCAATGCCTGACGCACGCGCAGCACGCGGGTTTCCAGCGGCGTGTCATCACCGTTGTCGGTGCCGTCGCGGGTGACGAAATCCTCGATGAGGCGGGTGAGGGTGTCGACTTCAAGAGCGTCGTAGGGAATGAGCATGGGCACCTCGGCTGAATCAATGGCGGGATGCTACGGCGATTGCGGTTTGCCTGCCAGTTTTGTGTTGCCTGTACCGACCTCATCGCGAGCAGGCTCACTCCTACAGGGGAACGCATTCCAAATGTGGGAGCGACGGTGCGACGATTCGACCTGCTCGCGAAGGCGATGGTTCTGCCAACAAAGATTTAACTGTCGGAACGCTGCCCCACCAGACTGTCCACCGACGGTACTCGCGTATCGCTCTCCATCTGTGTGTCATGCTCAATCTGATGACTGAAGCGATCCAGTGAAGCATTCGCTGGCGCCGCATCGCTGGCGAACACCGGCGGGCTCAGAATATAAGCGCCCAGCAAACGACTCAACGCCGCCAGACTGTCGATGTGCGTGCGCTCATACCCATGGGTCGCATCGCAGCCAAACGCGAGCAGGGCGGTGCGGATGTCGTGGCCGGCGGTCACCGCCGAGTGCGCATCGCTGAAGTAATAGCGGAACAGGTCGCGGCGCACCGGCAGTTCGTTTTCACCGGCCAGACGCAGCAAATGTCGCGACAGGTGATAATCGTACGGGCCGCCAGAATCCTGCATCGCCACACTCACCGCATGCTCGCTGGAGTGCTGGCCGGGAGCGACCGGCGCGATGTCGATGCCGACGAATTCGCTGACGTCCCACGGCAGCGCCGCCGCCGCGCCGCTGCCGGTTTCCTCGGTGATGGTGAACAGCGGGTGGCAGTCGATCATCAGCTCCTGGCCGCTGTCGACGATGGCTTTGAGTGCCGCGAGCAGCGCCGCAACGCCGGCCTTGTCATCGAGGTGACGGGCGCTGATGTGACCGCTTTCGGTGAATTCCGGCAGCGGATCGAATGCCACCACGTCGCCGATGCTGATGCCCAGCGAATCGCAGTCAGCCTTGGTCGCACAGTAGGCATCCAGACGCAGTTCGACGTGATCCCAACTGATCGGCATTTCATCAACGGCAGTGTTGAAGGCATGCCCGGACGCCATCAACGGCAAGACACTGCCGCGAATCACGCCGTTGTCGGTAAACAGGCTGACGCGGCTGCCCTCGGCAAAGCGGCTCGACCAGCAGCCGACCGGGGCGAGGGTCAAGCGGCCGTTGTCCTTGATCGCACGAACGGCGGCGCCGATGGTGTCCAGGTGCGCGGAAACGGCGCGGTCGGGGCTGTTCTTCTTGCCTTTGAGCGTGGCGCGAATGGTACCGCGTCGAGTCATTTCAAAGGGAATGCCGAGCTCTTCCAGACGCTCGGCGACGTAACGCACGATGGTGTCGGTAAACCCGGTGGGGCTGGGAATGGCGAGCATTTCCAGCAGGACTTTTTGCAGGTAGTTGAGATCCGGTTCGGGGATTTGCGTGGTCATGGAAACTCCTGATGGGTTGAGCACATCGATGGTTTCGATGAGGGGGATTTGGGGTGAATTTAAGGGCCCCTTCGCGAGCAAGTCGAATCGTCGCACCGTCGCTCCCACAGGGGAATGCATTCCAAATGTGGGAGCGAGCTTGCTCGCGAAGGCGTCAGCCCGGACAAAACAGATTCAAGAGACAGCCGGCTGACTGTGCGGAAACAACAAATCGACAAAGCGCTCCGCCGTCGGCTGCGGCTCATGGTTGGCCAGACCGGCACGTTCGTTGGCCTCGATAAATACGTACTCGGGTTGATCCGCCGCCGGCACCATCAAGTCGAGGCCGACCATCGGAATGTCCAGCGCCCGCGCCGCCCGTACCGCTGCATCGACCAGCGTCGGGTGCAGGATTGCGGTGACATCTTCCAGCGTGCCGCCGGTGTGCAGATTCGCCGTACGCCGCACAAACAGGTGCTCGCCGGCCGGCAGAATGCTGCTGTAGTCATAACCGGCCGCATGCAGGGTGCGCTGGGTTTCGTGATCCAGCGGGATCTTGCTTTCGCCACTGGTCGCCGCTTGCCGACGACGGCTCTGCGCCTCGATCAACGCGCCCACCGAATGCTGGCCATCGCCGACCACTTCCGCCGGCTTGCGAATAGCCGCGGCCACCACTTCAAAGCCAATCACCAGAATCCGCAGATCAAGCCCTTCGTGGAAGCTTTCGAGCAGCACGCGGCTGTCAAATTGCTTTGCCGTTTCGATGGCTTGCTGCACCTCTTCGATGCTCTGCAAATCCACCGCTACGCCTTGGCCCTGTTCACCGTCGAGCGGTTTGACCACCACCCGTTGATGCTCATCGAGGAAGGCCAGATTGTCGTCGGCATTACCGGCCAGTTGCTGCGAGGGCAGGTTCAGTCCGGCGCCTTTGAGCACTTTGTGGGTCAGGCTTTTGTCTTGGCACAGGCTCATGCTGATCGCGCTGGTCAGGTCGCTCAGCGATTCGCGGCAACGCACGCGACGCCCGCCGTGGCTGAGAGTGAACAGCCCGGCATCGGCGTCATCCACTTGCACGTCGATGCCGCGTCGATGAGCTTCTTCAACGATGATCCGCGCATACGGATTGAACTGCGCTTCTGGCCCCGGGCCGAGAAACAGCGGCTGGTTGATGCCGTTTTTGCGCTTGATGGCGAAGGTCGACAGATTGCGAAAGCCGAGCTTGGCGTAGAGGTTTTTCGCCTGCCGGTTGTCATGCAGAACTGACAGATCCAGATAGCTCAAGCCGCGACTCATGAAGTGCTCGATCAGGTGCCGCACCAGCACTTCACCAACACCCGGCCGCGAGCATTGCGGATCAACCGCCAGGCACCACAGGCTGCTGCCGTTTTCCGGGTCGTTGAAAGCTTTTTGATGGTTCAGGCCCATGACGCTGCCGATCACCGCGCCGCTGTCTTCATCTTCGGCCAGCCAGTACACCGGGCCGCCCTGATGATGCGGAGTGAGCCGCGTGGCATCGATCGGCAACATGCCGCGCGCCTGATACAACAGATTGATCGCCTGCCAGTCCGCCTCACTCTGCGCGCGGCGAATACGGAAGCCGCGAAACACACGGGTGGCCTGGCGGTAATCGCTGAACCACAGGCGCAAGGTGTCCGACGGATCGAGAAACAGTTGCGTCGGTTCCAGGCCGAGGATCTGCTGCGGCGCAGCGACGTACAGCGCGATATCACGCTCGCCGGGCTGTTCTCTGAGCAGCTCCTGTGCCAGCGATGCCGGGTCGGGAAACGTGTGGCCGATCAGCAACCGGCCCCAGCCGCAATGGACGGCGATCGGGTCGGCGGCCAGCGTGCTGCCGTCTTCGGCCAGACGCGCCTGCAAGCGTTCATAGGACGGCGTCTGACCGCGTAGCAGCCGTTGGTTGATGGCTGTGGCGTGGGGTTTCATCGATCAGATTCCTTGTTCACTGAGCCACAGGTTCAGGGCAGCCAGTTGCCACAACTTCGAACCGCGCAACGGCGTCAGTTGGCCTTGCGGATCGGTCAGCAATTTGTCGAGCATGGCCGGATTGAACAGACCGCGATCCTGACTCGGATCGAGCAGCAACTCGCGCACCCAGTTCAGCGTGTCGCCCTGCAAGTGCTTGAGGCCCGGCACCGGGAAGTAGCCTTTTTTACGGTCGATCACCTCACTCGGGATGACTCGGCGCGCGGCTTCTTTGAGCACTTGTTTACCGCCGTCAGGCAGCTTGAATTGGCCAGGCACTCGGGCCGAGAGTTCCACCAGTCGATAGTCGAGAAACGGCGTACGAGCCTCCAGGCCCCAGGCCATGGTCATGTTGTCGACGCGTTTGACCGGGTCATCGACCAGCATCACCGTGCTGTCCAGACGCAAGGCTTTGTCCACCGCCGCATCGGCGCCGGGCTGGGCGAAATGTTCTTTCACAAAGTCGCCGGCGGCATCGTTCGCGGTCAGCCATTTCGGCTGCACGGTGGCGGCGTAGTCGTCGTAGCTGCGGTCGAAAAATGCGTTGCGATACGCCGCGTACGGATCGGTCGCGCCGTCGACTTGCGGGTACCAGTGATAACCGGCGAACAATTCGTCAGCACCCTGGCCGCTCTGCACCACTTTGCAGTGCTTGGCCACTTCGCGCGATAGCAGATAGAAGGCGATGCAGTCATGGCTGACCATCGGCTCGCTCATCGCGCGGAACGCGGCGGGCAATTGCTCGATGATTTCTTTCTCGTCGATGCGCAGTTGATGATGCTGAGTGCCGTAGTGTTTGGCGATCAGATCCGAGTACTGGAATTCGTCACCGCGTTCGCCGCCGGCATCCTGGAAACCGATGGAAAAGGTCGAAAGGTTGTCGACGCCGACTTCACGCAACAGGCCGACGAGCATGCTCGAATCGACGCCGCCGGACAGCAGCACACCGACATCCACTGCCGCGCGTTGACGAATCGCCACCGCTTCGCGGGTGCTGTCGAGGACGCGATCAACCCAATCTTCGAGGGTCAGATTTTTCTCATCATCGTGTGGGCCGTAAGGCAGGGTCCACCAGGTTTTCTGTTCGGTGGTGCCATCGGCTTCAACGCGCATCCAGGTCGCCGGTGGCAGTTTTTCGATGCCGGCTAGCAGGGTGCGTGGCGCGGGGACCACGGCATGGAAATTCAGGTAATGATTGAGCGCCACCGGATCGAGGATCGGGTTGATGTCGCCGCCCTTGAGCAACGCTGGCAACGCCGAGGCAAAGCGCAGACGCTGGCCAGTACGCGACAGGTACAAAGGCTTCACGCCGAGACGGTCGCGGGCGATGAACAGGCGTTTGGCGTCGCGTTCCCAAATGGCAAACGCGAACATGCCATTGAGCTTCGGCAGCAGCGCTTCGCCCCAGGCGTGGTAGCCCTTGAGCAGCACTTCGGTGTCGCCACCGGAGTAGAACGCGTAACCCAGCGCTTCAAGTTCGGCACGCAGTTCCGGGAAGTTGTAGATCGCGCCGTTGAAGGCCAGGGACAAGCCCAGCTGGCTGTCGATCATCGGCTGCGCCGAGCCGTCCGACAGGTCCATGATTTTCAGGCGACGGTGACCCAGGGCAATCGGCCCTTGGGCATGGAAGCCCCACGCGTCGGGGCCGCGAGGGGCCAGGTGATGGGTAATTCTCTCGATCGCTGCAAGGTCTGCAGGTTGTTGATCAAAACGTAACTCGCCAGCTAATCCGCACATATAGTCCTTACCGGTTTTTCCGTTGGGGAGGGTGTTTCTTCAGCGGCCGAAATGGCCGGTACTCAGAAACTGACCCGGTGCGGTTGTGGGAGTTTTAGAACGATAAGTTATAAGCGGCACCGTCAGACCAGTGGGCCACCGTCATGGCCCGTGGTCTTCAGTTCATTTGCCGCGAATCAACCGACGTAACGCAAAGCGGTTGGGGTGACAGGCTTCGGCGACACTGCGTGGCAGCGGCAGAGGTTCATTGTCCAGCCATGCGGCGAGCAGTTCGCCGGACAATGGCGCGGTGATCAGCCCGCGAGAGCCGTGGCCGCTGTTGACGTATAAACCGTCCAGCCAAGGGCAGGCGATGTCCGGCACTTGGCGGGCGTCTTTGCTCAGCACCGAGTAGGTGTCGAGGAACGCTTCGCGGTCGGCGAGTGGGCCGACAATCGGCAAATAGTCAGGGCTGGTGCAGCGAAAGGCTGCGCGGCCCTGAAGATTTTCGACCGGCTGTTCGCTGATGTGCAGACGCGTAACCAGATCGCTTGAGATCTCTTCGAGCATCGCCAGATTGCCCACGTGTTCGGCGGTGGTCGGCGTCAGGTCATCGCTGTTGAAGTCGAAACTGGCGCCGAGCGTGTGTTCGCCCAGACGGGCAGGCGCAACGTAGCCTTCGGCGCAGACCACAGTGGCCAGTGCCTGGCTTTCTGCGGTTTCGGCGAGACGGGTGATCTGCCCGCGAATGCGCTTGAGCGGTAACTCGGCGCTCTGCGCAAAACATTTGATGTCGGCGGCACCGGCCAACACCACGACCGGCGCGCTGGCGAGCAAGCGGTCACCGTCGCGGGCTTGCCACTGGTCATCGACCCTGCGCAGTTGCAGTGCTTGGCAATGATTGAGCAGTTCGATGTTCGCCTGCGCCGCTTGCGCCTGACACAACGCCGGCGGATGCACCCAACCGCCTTCGGGATAGTACAAGCCGCCATGGGCCAGACCGACCCCGGCACGGGCCTGCGCCTCGGGCTGATCCAGCCACTGCAACAGGTCTTCCGGGAAGGCTTCGGCCAACTGGGCGTGACGCTCGGCTTCCTTGGCATTGAACGCCAGTTGCAGCACGCCGCAAGCGTCCCAGTCGGTGCCGCGTTGCAGGGTTTCCAGCAGGCGTCGGGTGTAACCGAAACCGCTGACGATCAGTTGCGACAGTGCCGTGCCGTGGGCGGACAATTTCAGGTACAGCACGCCCTGCGGATTGCCCGAGGCTTCTTGCGCCACCGCCGTATGGCGTTCGAGCAACGTCACCTGCCAGCCACGTGCGGCCAGGCTGGACGCCGTGGCGCAGCCGGCGAGACCGGCGCCAATCACCAGCGCTCGACGTTCAGCCGCGATCGGTGCAGGACGAGCGAACCAGGGTTTTTCCGGTGTCGGCGGCGTCACTTCCGCCGGCCAGCCGAGAAACTCGCCACGGAGGATTTCCCACTTGTGACCGATGCCCGGCGTGCGCTTCATTTTGAACCCGGCGGCGTTGAGCAAACGGCGGACCCAACCGGTACTGGTGAAGGTGCTGATGGTTGAGCCGGGCGCTGCCAGTCGCGCCAGCTCGACAAACAGTTCGGCAGTCCACATGTCGGGGTTTTTTGCCGGGGCGAAACCGTCGAGAAACCACGCATCAATCTGCGCGTCGAGCTGCGGCAGTTGTTCCAGGGCATCGCCGATCAACAGCGTCAGCGTCACGCGGCCGTGGGCCAGGGTGATGCGCTGAAAGCCGGCATGTATCGCCACGTAATGCGTCAGCAACTGATCGGCCAGTGGCTTGAGTTCCGGCCATAGGGCAAGCGCACGTTTCAGGTCGGCAGGGCTCAGCGGGTATTTTTCGACGCTGACAAAATGCAGGCGCGCACCCGCCATGGCGTGCTGCTCGAACAACTGCCAGGCGCAAAGAAAATTCAGCCCGGTGCCAAACCCGGTTTCGCCGATGACCAGTCGCCCACCCGCCGGCAGCGCGGCAAAACGCTCGGCCAGGCGGTTCTGTTCGAGGAACACGTAACGGGTTTCTTCCAGCCCCGACTGGTCGGAAAAGTACACGTCATCGAATACCCGCGAACGCGGGCGTCCGTGGTCATCCCAATCGAGTTGGGCGTGGGGCAATACAGGTTTCATGGCAGGCTCGGCAACGACAAGGCGGCCATTCTAGCCGATCGCGCAGGGGCTGCTTGATCCATGGCAAGGCTTGCGCCCGTTGACTCACGGACAATCCGCCAGCCGTGGGAATTTCTGCGCCGCTGCTGTGCCCAATCCGCTAGTCTTGCTGAATCCTGGAAGGAGCCGTCCCATGTTTGAATCCGCTGAAATCGGTCACGCCATCGACAAAGACACCTTTGATGCGGCCGTCCCGGCATTGCGTGAAGCCTTGCTCGAAGCTCAGTTCGAACTGCAGCAGCAGAAGCGTTTTCCGGTGATCATCCTGATCAACGGCATTGAAGGCGCGGGCAAGGGCGAGACGGTCAAGTTGCTCAACGAGTGGATGGACCCGCGCCTGATCGAAGTGCGCACGTTCGATCAGCAGACCGATGAAGAGTTGTCGCGGCCACCGGCGTGGCGCTACTGGCGAATGCTCCCGGCCAAGGGGCGCATGGGCATCTTTTTCGGCAACTGGTACAGCCAGATGCTGCAGGGGCGGGTGCATGGCTTGTTCAAGGATCCGCGTCTGGATCAGGCGATCGCCGGCGCCGAGCGTCTGGAAAAGATGCTCTGCGATGAAGGCGCGCTGATCTTCAAATTCTGGTTTCACCTGTCCAAGAAACAGATGAAGGCCCGGCTCAAAGCATTGGCCGATGATCCGCTGCACAGCTGGCGCATCAGCCCGCTGGACTGGCAGCAATCGGAAACCTACGACAAGTTCGTCAAATACGGCGAGCGCGTGCTGCGCCGTACCAGCCGTGATTACGCGCCGTGGCACGTGATCGAAGGCGCCGACGCCAACTATCGCAGCCTGGCGGTCGGCAAGATTCTCCTCGAAGGTTTGCAAAATGCGCTGAAGCGCCCGGACGTGCATCCGCACGATGTCAGCGCCGCGCCGCTGGGCACGCCGGTCGATCAGTTGAACCTGCTCGACAGCCTCGACCTGACCCAGCGTCTGGAGAAGAAAGACTACGAAGAACAACTGATCACCGAGCAGGCGCGCTTGTCTGGGCTGATGCGCGACAAACGCATGCGCCGCCACGCGCTGGTGGCGGTGTTCGAAGGCAACGATGCCGCCGGCAAGGGCGGGGCGATCCGTCGGGTCGCGGCGGCGCTTGATCCACGGCAATACAACATCGTGCCGATCGCCGCACCGACTGAGGAGGAGCGCGCTCAGCCGTACTTGTGGCGCTTTTGGCGGCACATTCCGGCGCGCGGCAAGTTCACCGTGTTCGACCGCTCTTGGTACGGCCGGGTGCTGGTAGAGCGGATTGAGGGCTTCTGCACGCCGGCCGACTGGTTGCGTGCCTACGGCGAAATCAACGATTTTGAAGAGCAGCTGTCCGACGCCGGAGTGATCGTCGTCAAGTTCTGGCTGGCTATTGATAAAGATACGCAGATGGAGCGTTTCCAGGCGCGCGAAGCGATCCCCTTCAAACGCTTCAAGATCACCGAAGACGACTGGCGCAACCGCGACAAGTGGGACGCCTATCGCGCTGCCGTCGGCGATATGGTCGACCGCACCAGCTCGGAGATCTCGCCATGGACGCTGATCGAGGCCAATGACAAGCGCTGGGCCCGGGTGAAGGTGTTGCGCACGATCAACCGTGCACTGGAAGAGGCCTTCGAGAAATCCGACAAGCACGCGAAGAAACACAAGGACTGAGCCGATAGACGCGCATACGCGGGGTGAATGATTGTCGCGGTGGTTGATGCGGTGGACTTATGCTCGGTCCACTCTCAACCGACTACAACAATGAGGTATGCCATGCGTGAAGTGGTGATCGTCGACAGCGTGCGGACTGGCCTGGCCAAGTCCTTTCGCGGCAAGTTCAACCAGACCCGTCCCGATGACATGGCGGCCCATTGCGTCAACGCGCTGCTTGAGCGCAACGACATCGATCCGGCCAGCGTCGAGGACTGCATTGTCGGCGCCGGCTCCAACGAAGGCGCGCAGGGCTACAACATCGGTCGTAACGTCGCGGTGCTGTCGCGTTTGGGCACCGGCACCGCCGGCATGACCCTCAACCGTTTCTGTTCGTCGGGCTTGCAGGCGATTGCGATTGCTGCCAACCAGATCGCTTCGGGTTGCAGCGACATCATCGTGGCCGGCGGCGTCGAGTCGATCAGCCTGACGATGAAAAGCGTCAACACCGATCACCTGATCAACCCGCTGCTCAAGCAGCAAACGCCGGGCATCTACTACACGATGGGCCAGACCGCCGAAGTGGTCGCGCGGCGTTATGGCGTCAGCCGTGAAGCGCAGGATCGCTATTCTTTGCAGAGCCAGATCCGCACCGCTCAGGCGCAGGCTGCGGGACTGTTCAACGATGAAATCGTGCCGATGGCGGTGAAGTATCGCGTCGAGGACAAAAACACCGGTGCAGTGCAGATTCTCGACGGTGTGGTTGATCGCGACGACTGCAATCGCCCGGACACCACCTATGAAAGTCTCGCCGGGTTGAAACCGGTATTCGCCGAGGATGGTTCGGTGACGGCGGGCAACTCGTCGCAGCTGTCCGACGGTGCGTCGATGACGCTGGTGATGAGCCTGGAGAAAGCCTTGCAGTTGGGCCTCAAGCCGAAAGCATTTTTTCGCGGCTTCACCGTGGCCGGTTGCGAGCCGGACGAAATGGGCATCGGCCCGGTGTTCTCGGTGCCGAAGCTGCTCAAGGCCAAAGGCTTGCAGGTGGCGGATATCGATCTGTGGGAACTGAACGAGGCGTTTGCTTCGCAGTGCCTGTACAGCCGGGATCGGCTGGAGATCGATAATGAGAAATACAACGTCAATGGCGGCTCGATTTCCATTGGTCACCCGTTTGGCATGACCGGGTCGCGGCAGGTCGGGCATCTGGTGCGGGAGTTGCAGCGGCGTAATCTGCGTTACGGCATCGTCACCATGTGCGTGGGCGGCGGGATGGGCGCGACGGGGCTGTTTGAGGCGGTGCGTTAATCCTCAATTCACTAGTTGTCTGTTCAGCCCTCTTCGCGAGCAAGCTCGCTCCCACAGTAGATCTTCAGTGAACACTGATTTTGTGTACACCAGAGATCCAATGTGGGAGCGAGCTTGCTCGCGAAGGGATCTACCGGGTTTACCGGTTGGAATCCTGTAGCTGCATCCGCGCGATATACGCCTTTATTTCCTGCTCAGCCTTCTCGGGACTGTCGAACGGCCCCTCAAGGGTATTTTCCCGAGTGCTGAAAAACAGTTCGCCGTTGACCCGGCACAAGCGATCACTGCGAAAGTGCGTGGCGGGGGCGCTGTCCTGCGCGCGCATTGCTAACATGATCGGTCTCCTTGGCTGGTGCGCTGGAAGGGATTCAATGAGCTTATGCCTGAAGCATTTGGCGCGCCTGTACAGCCGATCAACGGCGCGACGTCAATTTAATGCTGCGACCTGAACAGTTTCATTCGCGTCCTGGCCTTAACTGTCCCTGTGTGTCGGTTCATGGCGCGCCTAGAATGAGCGCACTTGTCAGCAGGCTTTGGGGTTTCCATGCACATTTCATCGGGTCGCTGGGTGTACGGCTTGTTCCTGGCGCTGCTGACCGCGTTTCTGTGGGGCATCCTGCCGATCAAACTCAAACAGGTGCTGCTGGTGATGGACCCGGTCACGGTGACCTGGTTTCGTCTGCTGGTGTCCGGTGGCTGTCTGTTCATCTATCTGGCGGTGGTAAAACGCCTGCCCAGTCGCAAAGTGCTGGGTCCCAGGGGTGGTTGGCTGGTGCTGATGGCGGTGCTCGGGCTGGTCGGCAACTATGTGTTGTACCTGATGGGGCTCAATCTGCTCAGCCCCGGCACCGCGCAACTGGTGGTGCAGATGGGCCCGATCATGTTGTTGATCGCCAGTCTGTTTGTGTTCAAGGAGCGTTTCAGTATTGGTCAGGGAATCGGGTTGGCGGTGCTGTTGATCGGTTTCGTGCTGTTTTTCAATCAGCGTCTGGCGGAGCTGCTGACCTCGTTGTCGGATTACACCGCCGGGGTTTTGCTGGTGCTGTTGGCGTCGACGGTGTGGACCTTCTATGCGCTGGGGCAGAAGCAATTGCTGACGGTATGGAATTCGTTGCAGGTGATGATGGTGATCTACCTGTTCTGCGCACTGTTGCTGACGCCGTGGGTGCATCCGCTCGAAGCGCTGAACCTCAGCCCGTTGCAGGGCTGGCTGCTGCTGGCGTGCTGCATGAACACGTTGATTGCCTATGGCGCGTTCGCTGAAGCGCTGGCGCATTGGGAGGCGTCGCGGGTCAGTGCGACGTTGGCGATCACGCCGTTGGTGACCTTTGGTGCGGTGGCGATTGCGGCGGGGATCTGGCCCGAATATGTGCATGCCGAGCAGATCAACGGGTTGGGTTATGGCGGGGCGGTGCTGGTGGTGCTGGGGTCGGCGCTGGTGGCGTTGGGGCCTTCGTTGATTGCCGGGTTGAAGGCGCGGCGGTTGAAGATGGCAGCCAGTTAAACCGCGTCGCCCCCATTCGCGAGCAAACTCGCTCCCACATTCGACTGCATTCTCATGTTGGAAATGCGCCCAAATGTGGGAGCGAGCTTGCTCGCGAAGACGGTCTTTCAGGCTCTACAAAACTTAACCCTTGGCGCCTGCCTCGATCATATTCTCCGGCCGCACCCACGCATCAAACTCTTCATCCGTCAGATAGCCCAACGCCAACGCCGCCTCACGCAAGGTCAGCCCTTCGCTGTAAGCCTTCTTGGCGATCTCCGCTGATTTGTCATAACCAATGTGCGGATTCAGTGCCGTCACCAGCATCAGCCCGCGCTCCAGGTGTCGGGCCATGACTTCGGCGTCCGGCTCCAGCCCGGCAATGCAGTGCTGCTGGAAGTTGCTGCAGCCATCGGCGAGCAGGCGAATCGATTGCAGCAGGTTGTGGATGATCACCGGTTTGAACACGTTCAACTGCAAGTGACCCTGACTCGCGGCAATGCCGATGGTCACATCGTTGCCCAGCACCTGACAGGCGAGCATCGACAGCGCTTCGCACTGGGTCGGGTTGACCTTGCCGGGCATGATCGAGCTGCCCGGCTCATTTGCCGGCAGCCGCACCTCGGCAAAACCTGCGCGGGGACCGGAGCCGAGCAGGCGCAGGTCGTTGGCGATTTTCATCAGCGCCACGGCGAGGGTTTTCAGCGCACCGGACAGGCTGGTCAGTGGTTCGTGGCCGGCGAGGGCGGCGAACTTGTTCGGCGCGGTGACGAAGGGCAGGCCGGACAGCGCCGCCAGTTCTGCAGCAATCGCCTCACCAAAACCATGCGGCGAATTCAGCCCGGTGCCGACCGCGGTGCCGCCCTGGGCCAGTTCACACACGGCTGGCAATGCGGCGCGGATTGCACGTTCGGCGTAATCCAGCTGCGCGATGAACCCGGACAACTCCTGACCGAAGGTGATCGGCGTCGCGTCCATCATGTGCGTGCGCCCGGTCTTCACCAGTTTCATGTGCCGCGCCGCCAGTTCGGCGAGACCACCGGACAACTCGGCAATCGCCGGCAGCAGTTGTTCCTGCACGGCCTGTGCGGTGGCAATGCTCATGGCGGTGGGGAAGCAGTCGTTGGAACTTTGCGAGCGGTTGACGTGATCGTTGGGGTGCACCGGGGTCTTGCCGCCGCGCGGGTTGCCGGCCAGTTCGTTGGCGCGCCCGGCGATGACTTCGTTGACGTTCATGTTGCTCTGCGTGCCGCTGCCGGTCTGCCAAACGACGAGCGGAAACTGGTCGTCGTGCTGGCCGTCGAGCACTTCGTCGGCAGCCTGTTCGATCAGGCGGGCGATGTCGGCGGGCAAATCGCCGTTACGGTCGTTGACCCGTGCAGCGGCTTTCTTGATCAGGGCCAGAGCGTGCAGTACCGGCAGCGGCATGCGTTCCTGACCAATGGCGAAGTTGATCAGCGAGCGTTGCGTCTGAGCACCCCAGTAGGCGTCGTCCGGGACTTCGATCTGGCCCAGGCTGTCGGTTTCGATACGGCTCATCGTGCACACTCCTGTTGGTCTGTTTGCGCAGTTTAGGCCGGCATCGGCCGTGGTGGTTCCCTCGAACCGATTGTTGACCGGTAAAACCCGGCCAATCAAGCACGGCAAGGCTCGGGGGTTGAGCCACGAGGTTTTTTAGGCGCAGAATGGTCGCCCTTGGGGTTTTACCTCGCCTAGCTGAAAAGGAAACTCGATGACTCGTCTTCGTGCCATCTGCACCGCGGTTGCACTGGTTTGCGCCAGCGGCCAGGTGCTTGCCGATACCGCCAGCCACAACGCCAGTGCTGAAGCTTTCCTGACCCTGGCGCACGCTGACAAGCTGGGCACTCCGGTGTACATGCAAGTGCAGCAAATGTTCGCTCAGCGTTTTGAACAGACCAAAGCCCCGGAAGCCAAGAAAGCCGTACTGGAAACCTACCAGGCCAAGGCCAACGCCGCCCTGGACCAGGCCATCGGCTGGAACAAGCTCAAGCCTGACATGGTCAAGCTTTACACCAGCAACTTCAGCGAATCCGAGCTGAAAGACCTGGTCGCGTTCTACCAGTCGCCACTGGGCAAGAAAGTCCTGGAAAAAATGCCGCAGCTGACTCAGCAATCGGCCCAGATGACCCAGGCCAAACTGGAAAGCGCCGTGCCTGTCGTCAACAAGCTGCTCGACGACATGACCAAAGAGCTGGACCCGAAAGGCGCTGCTGCGCCGGCCAAGAAGAAGTAAGCGGAGTTCGTGATGACCATGCAACAACGCATCGAATCGACGCTGGCCCTGCTTCAGCCTGAGCACCTGCAAGTGCTGGACGAAAGCCACATGCACAGTCGCGGGTTGCAGACGCACTACAAGGCCGTGGTGGTCAGCGCGCAGTTCGACGGCCTGAACCGGGTCAAGCGCCACCAGAAAGTCTACGGCACGCTCGGTGAGCTGATGGGCGAGTTCCATGCGTTGGCGCTGCACACCTACACCCCGCAGGAATGGGCAGAGATCGGCGCCGCTCCGGCATCGCCGACCTGTGCTGGCGGCAGTAAGCATTAAGCTTCGGTTTTTTGCTAGAATCCGCAACGCGCCGCTCACCCGGCGCGTTTTTTTTTGAATCCGGTTCACCCTTTGCGAGGGTAGCCACCTGGAGAAATACCCATGACACAACCGATTGTCGTGGCGGCACTGTATAAGTTCGTCACCCTCGAAGATTACGTCAACCTGCGCGAGCCGCTGCTGCAAGCGATGGTCGACAACCAGATCAAAGGCACCCTGCTGATCGCCGAAGAAGGCATCAATGGCACGGTGTCCGGCACTCGCGAAGGCATCGACGGTCTGCTCGCCTGGCTGAAGAACGACCCACGCATGATCGACATCGATCACAAAGAGTCGTACTGCGACGAGCAGCCGTTCTATCGCACCAAGGTCAAACTGAAGAAAGAGATCGTCACCCTCGGTGTCGAAGGCGTCGACCCGAACAAAAAGGTCGGCACCTACGTTGATCCGCAAGACTGGAACGCGTTGATCAGTGACCCGGAAGTGCTGTTGATCGACACCCGTAACGATTACGAAGTATCGATCGGCACTTTCGAAGGCGCCATCGATCCGAAAACCACCAGTTTTCGCGAATTCCCCGACTACATCAAAGAACACTTCGACCCGGCCGTGCACAAGAAGGTCGCAATGTTCTGCACCGGTGGCATTCGCTGCGAGAAAGCTTCGAGCTACATGCTCGGCGAGGGTTTCGAAGAGGTTTACCACCTCAAGGGTGGCATCCTGAAGTACCTCGAAGAGGTGCCGCAGGAAGAAACCAAGTGGCAGGGCGACTGCTTCGTGTTCGACAACCGCGTGACCGTGCGTCACGACCTCAGCGAAGGCGACTACGATCAATGTCATGCCTGCCGCACACCGGTCAGTGTTGAAGATCGCACCAGCGAGCATTACGTTGCTGGCATCAGCTGCCCGCATTGCTGGGATACGTTGAGCGAGAAAACCCGCCGCAGCGCCATCGACCGGCAGAAGCAGATCGAACTGGCCAAGGCGCGCAACATGCCGCACCCGATCGGCTACAACTACAAGCAAGCATCCACCGAGGCTTAATCATGTCTGCGCGCCTGCTCTATGTGATGGATCCGATGTGTTCGTGGTGCTGGGGTTTTGCTCCGGTGGCCAAGGCATTGGTTGAGCAGGCGCAAGCAGCCGGGGTGGAGTTGCATCTGGTGGTCGGTGGTTTGCGCACCGGCAGCGGCTCGGCGCTGGAGCCGACCACGCGTCGCTACATTCTTGAACACTGGCAAGCGGTCACCGAGGCCACCGGTCAACCGTTCAAGTTTGAAGGTGCGTTACCTGACGGTTTTGTCTACGACACCGAGCCTGCCTGCCGCGCGATCGTCACGGCGCGCAGTCTGGCGCCGGATTGCGCGTGGACATTGGTCGGACTGATCCAGCAGGCGTTTTACGCTGAAGGCCGCGATGTCACCCAGGCCAGTGTATTGGTCGAGTTGGCGGAGAAGGCCGGTGTGCCGCGCATCGAGTTCGCGGCGTTGTTCGATCATGCCGATCAGCACAAAGCCACTCAGGCCGATTTCAGTTGGGTGCAGGATCTGGGCATCGCCGGTTTCCCGACCCTGCTCGCCGAACGCAATGGCCAACTGGCGCTGCTGACCAATGGCTATCAACCGCTCAGCGAACTGTCGCCATTGCTCGGCCGCTGGCTGGAGCGCGCCGCCTGTGCCTGACCTGGCCGATGACACGCCAGCCGAAAAGCGTGTCGACCGGCTGAGCTGGGCAGAAGTCCGGCGACTGGCACTCACTCACAAAAAATCCCTATGGATTGCCAACGGCGTGGCTGTGCTGGCGACGCTGTGCAGCGTGCCGATTCCATTGCTGTTGCCGCTGCTGGTGGACGAAGTCCTGCTCGGCCATGGCGATGCCGCGCTGAAAGTCATGAACCATGTGCTGCCGACGATGTGGCAGCAAGCGGCCGGCTATATCGGCCTGATGTTGCTGGTGACCCTTACCCTGCGTTGCAGTTCGCTGTGCTTTGGTGTGTTGCAGTCGCGGCTGTTTGCACGGCTGGCCAAGGACATCGTCTATCGTATTCGCGTGCGTCTGATCGAACGCCTCAAGCGGATTTCCCTCGGCGAATACGAAAGCCTCGGTAGCGGCACAGTAACGACGCACCTGGTCACCGATCTGGATACCCTCGACAAATTCGTCGGCGAAACCCTCAGTCGCTTTCTGGTGGCGATGCTGACGCTGGTCGGCACCGCGAGCATCCTGATGTGGATGCACTGGAAACTGGCGCTGCTGATTCTGCTGTTCAACCCGCTGGTGATCTACGCCACGGTGCAGTTGGGCAAACGCGTCAAACACCTGAAGAAGCTTGAGAACGACAGCACCTCGCGCTTCACTCAGGCGTTGAGCGAAACCCTTGATGCGATTCAGGAGATCCGTGCCGGCAACCGTCAGGGTTTCTTCCTCGGGCGGCTCGGTCTGCGCGCGCAGGAAGTGCGTAACTACGCGGTCAACTCGCAGTGGAAAACCGACGCGTCCAACCGTGCCAGCGGTTTGTTGTTCCAGTTCGGCATCGACATTTTCCGCGCGGCGGCGATGCTCACGGTGTTGTTCTCCGACCTGTCGATCGGCCAGATGCTCGCGGTGTTCAGCTACCTGTGGTTCATGATCGGCCCGGTTGAACAACTGCTCAATCTGCAATACGCCTATTACGCGGCGGGCGGGGCGCTGGCGAGGATCAACGAACTGCTGGCGCGCGCCGATGAGCCGCAATATCCCGGCGGTGTCGATCCGTTCAAGGGCCGGGACACCGTAGGTATTCAGGTACAGGGCCTGAGCTTCGGCTACGGCGATGACCTGGTGCTGGATCAGCTGAATCTGTCGATTGCTCCCGGTGAAAAAGTTGCGATTGTCGGCGCCAGTGGCGGCGGCAAAAGTACCCTCGTGCAATTGCTGCTCGGGCTCTATACGCCACTGTCCGGCACCATCCGCTTCGGCGGTTCGACCCAGCAGGAAATCGGTCTGGACACGGTTCGCGAAAACGTCGCAGTGGTGTTGCAGCACCCGGCGCTGTTCAACGACACCGTGCGCGCCAACCTGACCATGGGCCGCACCCGCAGTGACGAGGCGTGCTGGCAGGCGCTGGAAATCGCTCAGCTCGAAGCGACCATCCGCGCCTTGCCCAATGGTCTGGACAGTATCGTCGGCCGCTCCGGCGTGCGCCTGTCCGGTGGGCAGCGGCAACGTCTGGCCATCGCGCGGATGATCCTCGCCGAACCGAAAGTCGTGATCCTCGACGAAGCCACCTCGGCCCTCGACGCGGCCACCGAGTACAACCTGCATCAGGCCATGGCGCGCTTCCTCAATGGCCGCACCACGCTGATCATTGCCCACCGACTGTCGGCGGTGAAACAGGCTGATCGCGTGCTGGTGTTCGATGGCGGTCAGGTCGCTGAAGATGGCGATCATCAGCAGTTGATTGCCGATGGTGGTCTGTATGCCAAGCTCTATGGTCATCTGCAGCAGATCCAGCGCCCTTGAGTTTCGTGCCGGTTTCTGTGCTTAGTGCTTGAATTGCATTAAGTAAAATCACTCGGAACGCCCGTACAGTCCCGCCATTTGCACAATCGACCTAGAGGACGGCAGAGCTGTCCCTTTGACTTGGCGAAAATTAGCCTAGGCTGAGCTGTCAGGAGCGGGATTTTCCGGTGTTCATCTGGCAGTGCTTGCGCAAGGGATCTCATGAAGCAAAAGCGGACTCTCGGAACGCCACGGTTGTTGGGCATCGTCTGGCCATTTATTGCCGTCGTGTTGTTTCAAGCGTTATTGGGCGGCGTGAGTCTTTACGTGCTCTCGGCGGTTCGCGGTTACGTCGCTGGTGAAAGCCTCTGGTCCAAGGGCCAGAAAGACGCGATTTACTACCTCAATCTCTACGCCGACAGCCGTGACGAGGCGATTTTCCTCAAGTACCGCACTGCGATCGGTGTGCCGCAAGGCGGGCATCAGTTGCGCCTGGCGCTGGATCATCAACCGCCGGATCTGGCCGCGGCGCGCGAAGGCATTCTCAAGGGTGGCAACCACCCGGACGATGTTTCCAGCCTGATCTGGCTGTACCTCAACTTCCGCCATTTCAGTTATCTGGAAACCGCAATTGACCGCTGGACGGTCGGTGACGCCTATCTGGTCGAGCTGGATGACGTGGCGCAGGAGATGCACCGCAGCATTTCGCAAAACACCGCCAGCAGCGCCGATATCCAGGGTTGGAAGGCACGCATTTTTGCCATCAACGATGGCGTGACCCCGGCCGCGAAAGCCTTCAGTGATGCCTTGGGCGAAGGCTCGCGGATGATCCTGCGGCTGCTGCTGTTGACCAATCTCGCCACAGCGCTGGGGCTGATCGTGCTGGCCCTGTGGCGCACGCACAAGTTGCTCAAACAGCGCCATGCCTTTGCCGAGGCGCTGCAACTGGAGAAGGATCGGGCGCACGTTACCTTGCATTCGATCGGTGATGGCGTCATTACCACCGACGTCAGCGGCGCTATCGATTACATGAACCCGGCCGCTGAAGCCATGACCCACTGGAAAGCCGAACAGGCGGCGGGTTTGCCGCTGGCGGCATTGTTCAATCTGCTCGACGACAACGCCCAGTCCGAAGGGCTGACCCTGATCGAGCACATTCTCAGCGGCAAGCTCAGTGGCGGCAGCGAGCACTCGAAGCTGATCCAGCGCCTTGATGGCACGACATTGTCGGTGACCTTGGTCGGCGCGCCGATCCGTAATGCCGGAAAGGTCAGTGGCACGGTGCTGGTGTTGCACGACATGACCCAGGAACGGCAATACATCGCCAATCTGTCGTGGCAGGCCACCCATGACGCGCTGACCGGGCTGGCTAACCGTCGCGAGTTCGAATATCGCCTGGAGCAGGCGCTGCACAATCTCACCCGCCATACCGGGCGGCATGCGCTGATGTTCCTCGATCTTGATCAATTCAAACTGGTCAACGACACCTGCGGCCATGCCGCCGGCGATGAGTTGTTGCGGCACATATGTACGCTGCTGCAGTCCGGACTGCGCGAGGGCGATACGCTGGCGCGACTGGGTGGTGATGAGTTCGGTATTTTGCTGGAGAACTGCGCGCCGGACGCGGCGGAAAAGATTGCCGAGGCGCTGCGTCAGACTGTGCAGAATCTGCACTTTGTCTGGAAGGGGCGGCCGTTCCTGACCACGGTGAGCATTGGTCTGGTGCATATCGCACAAATCCCGACGACCCTCGAAGCCTCATTGCGTGCCGCAGATATGGCCTGTTACATGGCCAAGGAAAAGGGCCGCAACCGCGTGCAGGTTTATCACGCTGACGATTCCGAACTGTCCCTGCGCTTTGGTGAGATGGCCTGGGTGCAACGCTTGCACATGGCCCTGGAGGAAAACCGTTTTTGTCTGTACGCCCAGGAAATCGCTCCGCTCAAGTCGGGTGACAACAACGGTGGGCATATCGAGATTCTGCTGCGTCTGCACGATGAAGCCGGGCGGATGATTCTGCCGGACAGTTTCATTCCCGCCGCCGAGCGCTATGGTTTGATGAGTCAACTGGATCGTTGGGTAGTTCAGAATGTATTTAAGGTTATTGCTCAATGTATTGCCCAAGAACATCAACAACCTTTAGCAATGTGTGCGATTAATCTGTCAGGCATTACTATAGGAGATGACGCGTTTTTGCACTTTCTGCGGGAACAGTTTGTTAACTATGCAATACCGCCTGAAATGATTTGTTTTGAAATTACAGAAACCAGTGCAATTTCAAATCTGGGCAGTGCAATAAGATTTATTAATGAACTCAAAGGCTTAGGTTGCTATTTTTCGTTAGATGATTTTTGCGCCGGAATGTCTTCATTCGCTTATCTGAAACATTTGCCTGTAGACTTCCTGAAGATCGACGGGAGTTTCGTAAAGGATATGCTGGACGACCCGATTAACCGCGCAATGGTCGAAGTGATCAATCACATCGGGCATGTCATGGGTAAAAAGACAATTGCCGAGTTTGTTGAAACAACCCAGATCGAGCAGGCCCTGCTTGAAATTGGTGTGGATTACGCTCAGGGTTATGTTATAGAACGCCCACAGTTGTTTACCTGCGACAGTTTGCAAAGTCGGCCCGCCAGACCGCACCCGCTGTTATTCAAAGCGCCTGGCACGTTCCGTTGAAGTCTCTCGCCGATCCTTACAATCACAAATCAAAAGGAGCCGAACAGTGATCGACACATTCAACCGAACCGGACCACTCATGGAAGCTGCAAGTTATCCTGCCTGGGCACAACAGCTCATTGAGGATTGCAGCGAGAGCAAGCGCCGGGTTGTCGAACATGAACTTTACCTGCGCATGCGTGATAACAAGCTCAGCGCCAGAACCATGCGTCAGTACCTGATCGGGGGCTGGCCGGTGGTTGAGCAGTTTGCGTTGTACATGGCGCAGAATCTCACCAAAACCAGGTTTGCCCGGCATCCGGGCGAAGATATGGCGCGGCGCTGGCTGATGCGCAATATCCGCGTTGAACTCAATCATGCGGATTATTGGGTGCACTGGAGTCGTGCACATGGCGTCAGTCTGGAAGACCTTCAGGCCCAACATGTGCCGCCCGAACTGCATGCCTTGAGTCATTGGTGCTGGCACACCAGCTCAGCCGATTCGTTGATTGTGGCCATCGCGGCCACCAACTATGCCATCGAAGGCGCGACCGGGGAGTGGTCGGCGCTGGTCTGCTCCACCGGCGTGTATGCCGCAGCGTTTCCCGAAGAGGATCGCAAGCGCGCGATGAAGTGGTTGAAGATGCATGCCCAGTACGACGATGCCCATCCGTGGGAGGCGCTGGAAATCATCTGCACCCTGGCCGGGATGAACCCGAGCAAGGCCTTGCAGGCCGAGTTGCGTCAGGCCGTCTGCAAGAGCTATGACTACATGTATCTGTTTCTGGAGCGTTGCATGCAACTGGAGACGTCGGAACGCTTGCTGGTCAACCGAGAGCGCAGGGCGGTAGTCGAGAGCTGATTCAAGCCTCACGCAATACCAATGTGGGAGCGAGCCTGCTCGCGAAAGCGGTATGCCAGTCAACTCATGGTTGAATGTCAGATCGCATTCGCGAGCAGGCTCGCTCCCACACTGTTTTGTGTTGCCTGAAAGGCTTAGCCCGCCATCGCCAGGCGGTTGCGACCTTCACGCTTGGCCACATACAACGCACTGTCGGCGCGCCGCAGCAAGCTGTCAGCCGATTCGCCCGGCAACAACGTCGAACATCCCAGGCTCACCGTCAATTCAATCAACTGTCCATCGGCATAGTATTCGGCCGCCTGCGTCGCATAACGAAGGCGTTCGCCGACCATTGCCGCCGCATCCCGGCTGGTGTTGGACAGCAGCACCAGAAACTCCTCACCACCGTAACGGAACACCATGTCGACGTTGCGCAGTTGCGCCTTGATTGTCGCCGCGATGGCTTTAAGCACGTCATCGCCGGCGCTGTGGCCATGGCTGTCGTTGACCCGTTTGAAGTGGTCGATATCCAGCATCAGCAGCGACAACGGTTGTTGATGCCGGCGGGACATATCGATCTCCCGCTGCAGGGTTTGCTCCATGGCGATGCGGTTACCGGCGCCGGTCAGCGGATCGCGCAGGGCACTCTGAGTCGCCTCGCGATAAAGCAGCGCGTTGCGCATCGGGTACAGCAAGGATGACAGTAACGACTCCAGTTGACCTTGTTCCTTGTCGTTGAAGCGCTGATTGCGACGGAACACCAGTTCGCCCATGTGCTCGCCTTCGTGGCTCAGGGTATAGCTGATCGAGTGGTGGCCGCGGGCACCGAACTCCAGACGCAGGTCACTGCCCTGATGCACGTAGCTAAGCGCGTCCAGGGGCACGAGACGCTGAACTTCGCGGAAAAACAGACCGAGGATGCGTTGCGGCTCGAGGCTGGTTTGCAGTTGCAGGCTCATTTGCTGGCGCAATTGCGCAAGACTGGCCGGTCGCTCCAGAAGGGGAGGCAGCTGACCAAAGCCCAGGCGTTGCAATTTGGCACTGTCAAAGTCAATTGCATTGGTCTGGGAGGGTGATTTCATATGGCGTGAGCCCCTAAAGCAGTAAGTCTGTCTTACAGGCTGGGTGAGAGCGGCTATGGGCTGCGCGTCATACTGATCCATCAGTCCCGTAGGACATTTGGCGTAAGTTTAGTCTGCCTGAAGACGATTAGTCAGCTATCGAAATCGGCCTTGCCCCACTGCCTTCACACGGCATGCTTTGAGGATATTTAGAGCGAAAGTCGTGCCATTCGGTTCGGTTTTATTTAAACCGTTTGGAATCAATAAGTTGGTTGATCAAGGGGGAGGGGCGCGGTGGAAAATTGACTGAAATATGACAGTCGCCAGCGGCAAATGCATGCCGCGACAGGAATCTGCCGCGGCAACAAAAGCGACGTATGGCAGTTATTGCGCGTTGAAGGCCTGGCCATTGATGCCGGTGCTGTCCGGGCCCATCAGGTACAGGTAGACCGGCATGATTTCTTCCGGTGTCGGGTTGTTCAGCGGGTTTTCCCCCGGATACGCCTGGGCGCGCATGCTGGTGCGCGTGCCGCCCGGGTTGATGCTGTTGGAGCGTACCGGCGCGACACCGTCGACTTCATCGGCCAGGGTTTGCATCAAGCCTTCGGTGGCGAACTTCGATACGCCATAAGCGCCCCAGTACGCACGGCCCTTGCGCCCGACGCTGCTGGAGGTGAACACCACCGAGGCATCCTGCGACAGCTTGAGCAGCGGCAGCAGGGTGCTGGTCAGCATGAACATGGCGTTGACGTTGACTTGCATGACGCGCATGAAGTTTTCACCGGACAACTGTTCGATCGGCGTGCGCGGGCCGATGATCGAAGCGTTGTGCAGCAGGCCGTCGAGGTGGCCGAACTCGGTCTCGATCATCGCGGCCAGCTCATCGTACTGATGGGGCAGGGCGGTTTCGAGATTGAACGGAATCACGGCGGGTTGCGGATGCCCGGCAGCCTCGATCTCGTCATACACCTGCGTCAGGTTCGCTTCGGTTTTGCCCAGCAGCAATACCGTAGCGCCATGGGCGGCGTAGGTTTTTGCGGCTGCCGCGCCGATCCCGCGACCGGCACCGGTGACCAGAATGACCCGATCCTTGAGCAATTCGGGGCGAGCGGAATAATCAAACATAAAAACCTCATCAAGTCAGATCGTTCCCACGCTCTGCGTGGGAATGCAGCCAATGACGCTCTGCGTCAGGTCTCAGCAACTGCAAAGCGCGCTATCGAGCACCTTGCGCAGCTCCGACGGATGATCCACCACCACGTCCGCCCCCCAATGCCGCGGGTTGTCGTCCGGGTGGATGTAGCCGAACGTCACCGCTGCCGTTTTCGTACCGGCATCGCGCCCCGATTCGATATCACGCAGATCATCGCCGACAAACAGCACCGTCGCCGGATCCAGATCAAGCATCTTGCACGCAAGGATCAACGGCTCCGGATCCGGCTTGCTGTTCTTCACGTGATCCGGGCAGATCAGCAAGGCCGAACGCTCAGCCAATCCCAGTTGCTGCATGATCGGCTCGGCAAAGCGCAGTGGCTTGTTGGTGACCACGCCCCAGATCAGCTTGGCCTTTTCGATATCGGCCAGCAGTTCACCCATGCCGTCAAACAGTTTGCTGTGCACGGCGCAGCCAACCAGATAGCGCTCAAGGAACTCCAGACGCAGTTCTTCGAAGCCCGGCGACTCCGGGTCCA
The DNA here is from genome assembly GCF_002754355.1 of Pseudomonas sp. 29. NCBI lineage: Bacteria > Pseudomonadati > Pseudomonadota > Gammaproteobacteria > Pseudomonadales > Pseudomonadaceae > Pseudomonas > Pseudomonas sp. 29. Next base: position 1,033,102 of record NZ_PEEY01000001.1, on the reverse strand, counting down.
TCGAAAACGTCACCGCGACCATGGCTTTGGCGCCACCGGAAATCTCGTCGCGGATGTGCTTGTCGTTGATCGGCGGCAAGCCGCGATCTGCACGCATGGCCTGGCAGATGGCGATGAAGTCCGGCGCCGTGTCGAGCAGGGTGCCGTCCATGTCGAAAAGAACTGCTCTGATCGCCATCGGCTTACTCCTCGCGCAGGGTCTGGATCATGTAGTTGACGTCAACGTCGCTGGCCAGTTTGTAGTGCTTGGTCAGCGGGTTGTAGGTCAGGCCGATGATGTCTTTGACGGTCAGGCCGGCCATGCGGCTCCAGGCACCCAGCTCGGACGGGCGGATGAATTTCTTGAAATCGTGGGTGCCGCGCGGCAGCAGCTTCATGATGTATTCAGCGCCGATGATGGCGAACAGGTAGGCCTTCGGGTTGCGGTTGATGGTCGAGAAGAACACCTGACCGCCCGGCTTGACCATGCGGAAGCAGGCGCGGATCACTGACGACGGATCCGGCACGTGCTCGAGCATTTCCAGGCACGTGACCACGTCAAACTGCTCCGGCATTTCTTCGGCCAGGGCTTCGGCGGTGATCTGGCGGTACTCAACGCTGACGCCGGATTCCAGTTGATGCAGTTGCGCGACCGCCAGCGGCGCTTCGCCCATGTCGATGCCCATCACCGTGGCACCGCGTTGCGCCATGGCTTCGCTGAGGATGCCGCCGCCGCAACCGACGTCGAGGACTTTCTTGCCGGCCAGATTGACCCGCTCGTCAATCCAGTTGACCCGCAGCGGGTTGATGTCGTGCAGTGGTTTGAACTCGCTTTCGCGGTCCCACCAGCGATGGGCCAAGGCTTCGAATTTGGCGATTTCAGCGTGGTCGACGTTGCTCATGTTTAATCCTCTAAAACTTTAAAAGTGCTGTAGCCCTGGCGTTTGCGCCAAGGTGTTTACGATTCGGTGTGGCCGCTGATGCGCTGGCCCCAGGTCCGGGCGGTGGCGCCCAGTTGCTCTTCGTCCATGCGCGTCAGGCGGCGGTCGTCGAGCAGTTGCTTGCCGGCGACCCACAGGTGTTTCACGCAATCGCGACCGGTGGCATATATAAGCTGCGAGACCGGGTCATATACCGGTTGCTGGGCCAGGCCGGACAGGTCGAAAGCGACGATGTCGGCAGCTTTGCCAATTTCCAGCGAGCCGACTTGCGCCTCGATCCCCAGTGCGCGCGCGCCATTCAGCGTGGCCATGCGCAGTGCTCGATGGGCATCCAGAGCAGTGGCCGAGCCGGCGACGGCTTTGGCCAGCAGTGCAGCGGTACGGGTTTCGCCGAGCAGATCCAGATCGTTATTGCTGGCGGCGCCATCGGTGCCAACGGCCACGTTGACGCCAGCCTGCCACAAACGCTCGACCGGGCAGAAGCCGCTGGCGAGTTTCAGGTTCGATTCCGGGCAGTGGATCACGCTGGTGTTGCTTTCTACCAGCAACGTCAGGTCGTCATCGCTGATCTGGGTCATGTGCACGGCCTGGAAGCGCGGGCCGAGCAGGCCCAGACGACCGAGGCGCGCGAGCGGACGTTCACCGCGCTGCTCCAGCGCTTGCTGAACTTCGAAAGCGGTTTCGTGCACGTGCATATGGATCGAGGCGTCCAGCTCCTCGGCAATCACGCGGATTTTCTCGAGGTTTTCGTCACCGACGGTGTACGGTGCATGGGGGCCGAAGGTGATCTTGATCCGTTCATGGTGCTTGAGATCGCCGAACAACTCGACGCCCTGACGAATGGCTTCATCGGCGCTGCTGGCGCCCGGAATCGGGAAATCAAGGATTGGAATGGCGATCTGCGCGCGAATGCCGCTGTTGTGCACGCGCTCGCTGGCGACTTTCGGGTAGAAATACATGTCCGAGAAACAGGTGATGCCGCCCTTGATCTGCTCGGCGATAGCCAAATCAGTCCCATCGCGAACGAAATCTTCATCGACCCACTTGGCCTCGGCCGGCCAGATGTGATTTTCCAGCCAGGTCATCAGCGGCAAATCATCGGCCAGGCCACGAAACAGCGTCATCGCCGCGTGACCGTGCGCGTTGATCAGGCCGGGGGCGAGCAGCACATCCGGCAATTCCCGGGTTTCTGTGGCGTTACACTTCAATGCTTCGGCGCGCGGGCCGATAAACACGATGCGACCGTCGCGAATGCCCAGGCCGTGCTCCTTGAGCACAACGCCTGCAGGTTCGACGGGTACCAGCCAGGTCGGCAGCAATAATAAGTCGAGCGCAATGGCAGGTTTCGGCATCGAGGGGCGGTTCCAGTGCTTTTGTAAAGGATGGCGAAGTATACCCGAGCGTCTTCGCGGGGGGATCGCTATAATCGGCGGCTTTTGTTCATGAGTGCGGGGTGAGGGATGCGCGATCGACTGTTGGCTGCGGAGAAAGTAAAGGCCATCGATTGGCGAGATGGCGCGCTCCACCTGCTGGATCAGCGTATTTTGCCGTTCGAGGAAACCTGGATTGCCTACACCAGCGCCGCCGGCGTGGCCGAGGCGATTCGTTCGATGGTGGTGCGCGGTGCGCCGGCCATCGGCATCAGCGCAGCCTATGGCATTGTGCTGGCGGCCCGTGCCCGTCTGACCGAAGGTGGCGACTGGGCTGCGGCGCTGGAAGAAGATTTCGCCTTGCTGGCCGATTCTCGTCCGACCGCAGTCAATCTGTTCTGGGCGTTGGGCCGGATGCACGATCGACTGGATCGTCTGAAAGGCAACGCCGACCCGTTGGCGGCGCTGGAAGCCGAAGCCATTGCCATTCATGAAAGCGACCGCGAAGCCAACCTGACCATGGCCCAGCTCGGCGTTGACCTGATCCGCAAGCACCAGGGCAATGCGCAGGCGATTCTGACTCACTGCAACACCGGTGCGCTGGCTACCGGCGGGTTCGGTACGGCGCTGGGGGTGATTCGCGCGGCTTATCTGGAAGGCATGGTCGAGCGCGTTTACGCCGATGAAACCCGTCCGTGGCTGCAGGGTTCGCGCCTGACCGCTTGGGAACTGGCCAACGAAGGCATTCCGGTCACCCTGAATGCCGACTCCGCCGCTGCGCACATCATGAAAACCAAAGGCGTGACCTGGGTGATCGTCGGTGCGGACCGCATCACCGCCAACGGTGACGTGGCCAACAAGATCGGCACCTACCAACTGGCGGTCAACGCCATGCACCACGGCGTGCGTTTCATGGTGGTGGCGCCAAGTTCGACCATCGACATGAATCTGGCCAGCGGTGACGACATCCCGATCGAGGAGCGTGATGGCGCCGAGTTGCTCGAAGTGGGTGGCAAGCGCGTCGGCGCGGACGTTGAAGCGTTCAACCCGGTATTTGACGTGACGCCGGCCGACCTGATCGATGCGATCGTCACCGAAAAAGGCATCGTCGAGCGCCCGGATACCGCGAAAATGGCCCAGTTGATGTGCCGCAAACGCCTGCATTGATTGGCTTGATGTCTGCGTTGTCCTCTTCGCGAGCAGGCTCGCTCCCACAGGTTTTGTGAGCGCCACAGAACCCTGTGGGAGCGAGCCTGCTCGCGAAGGGGCCCTAAATGTCAATAAACATCGCTAAACCAAGCCCCAATTCTGCATTCAAAGAAGCTCTGAGCCTCTCTCGTCCCCGTTAAGCCTGTCACCGGTCAACTAACTATGCTCCATGCGCATCAGGGGGATAGGTGCGTGGCGGCTCTTGTGATAACATCCGGCGTTTTCCGAGGCAGCTCCACGGAGCTGTCTTTACTGCGCAAATCCGCGATCCAATGTTGATTTGTCGTAAGTCGGTGCATGGCACTCGGTCTGCCCCGACGAGCTTCGTTGGTCCCATATGGATATGACGAAGTTTCACCAGAAAAAGGAATCAGGCTTCTCATGGGCGAACTGGCCAAAGAAATCCTCCCGGTCAATATCGAAGACGAGCTGAAACAGTCCTACCTCGACTACGCGATGAGCGTGATCGTCGGCCGTGCACTGCCGGATGCGCGCGATGGCCTCAAGCCCGTGCACCGTCGCGTACTGTTCGCGATGAGCGAGCTGGGCAACGACTTCAACAAGCCGTACAAGAAATCTGCCCGTGTTGTCGGCGACGTGATCGGTAAGTATCACCCGCACGGTGATACCGCGGTGTACGACACCATCGTTCGTATGGCCCAGCCTTTCTCCCTGCGCTACCTGCTGGTAGACGGTCAGGGCAACTTCGGTTCGGTCGACGGCGACAACGCTGCGGCCATGCGATACACCGAAGTGCGCATGACCAAGCTGGCGCACGAGCTGCTGGCTGACCTGCACAAGGAAACCGTGGACTGGGTGCCGAACTACGACGGCACCGAAATGATCCCGGCGGTCATGCCGACCCGTATCCCCAATCTGCTGGTCAACGGCTCCAGCGGTATCGCCGTGGGCATGGCGACCAACATTCCGCCGCACAACCTCGGTGAAGTCATCGACGGTTGCCTGGCGCTCATCGACAATCCTGAGCTGACCGTCGATGAACTGATGCAATACATCCCCGGTCCGGACTTCCCGACCGCCGCGATCATCAACGGTCGCGCCGGCATTATCGAAGCCTACCGTACCGGTCGTGGCCGTATTTACATGCGTGCCCGCTCGATTATCGAAGACATCGACAAGGTCGGTGGCCGTCAGCAGATCGTCATCACCGAACTCCCTTACCAGTTGAACAAGGCGCGTCTGATCGAGAAGATCGCCGAGCTGGTCAAAGAGAAGAAGCTCGAAGGCATCACCGAACTGCGCGACGAGTCCGACAAGGACGGTATGCGCGTCGTGATCGAACTGCGTCGCGGCGAAGTGCCTGAGGTGATCCTCAACAACCTCTACGCCCAGACCCAGCTGCAATCGGTATTCGGCATCAACATCGTTGCGCTGATCGACGGCCGTCCACGCATCCTGAACCTCAAGGATCTGCTGGAAGCCTTCGTCCGTCACCGTCGCGAAGTGGTCACCCGCCGTACCGTGTTCGAACTGCGCAAGGCGCGCGAGCGTGGTCATATCCTCGAAGGCCAGGCCGTTGCCCTGTCGAACATCGACCCGGTCATCGCCCTGATCAAGGCTTCGCCGACGCCGTCGGAAGCCAAAGAAGCGCTGGTCAGCACGCCGTGGGAATCCTCGGCAGTGGTGGCGATGGTTGAGCGTGCCGGTGCCGATTCGTGCCGTCCGGAAAACCTCGATCCGCAATACGGTCTGCGTGAAGGCAAGTACTTCCTGTCGCCAGAACAGGCGCAAGCCATTCTGGAACTGCGTCTGCACCGTCTGACCGGTCTGGAACACGAAAAACTGCTGGCCGAGTATCAAGAGATTCTCAACCAGATCGGCGAGCTGATCCGCATCCTCAACAGCGCCGTGCGCCTGATGGAAGTGATCCGCGAAGAGCTGGAAGTGATCCGCGCCGAATACGGCGACCAGCGCCGCACCGAAATTCTCGATGCCCGTCTCGACCTGACCCTGGGTGACATGATCCCGGAAGAAGAGCGCGTCGTGACCATCTCCCACGGTGGCTACGCCAAGACCCAGCCACTGGCTGCGTACCAGGCTCAGCGTCGTGGCGGTAAAGGCAAGTCGGCCACCGGCGTCAAGGATGAGGACTACATCGCTCACCTGCTGGTTGCCAACAGCCACACCACGCTGCTGCTGTTCTCCAGCAAAGGCAAGGTTTACTGGCTCAAGACCTACGAAATTCCGGAAGCGTCCCGCGCCGCCCGTGGTCGTCCGCTGGTCAACCTTCTGCCATTGAGCGAAGGTGAATACATCACCACCATGCTGCCGGTCGATCTCGAAGCCATGAAGCGTCAGGCCGATGAAGAAGAAGCCGAAGGCGCCGAGGCTGATGTAGAAGAAATCGAAAACAGCAACGAGACCGATGAAGAACGTCGTGCTCGCATCAAGGCTGCTGACCGCAAGAAAGCCCCGTTCATCTTCATGTCGACCGCCAACGGTACCGTGAAGAAGACCCCGCTGGTGGCCTTCAGCCGTCAGCGCAGCGTTGGTCTGATCGCGCTGGAACTGGACGAAGGCGACATCCTGATCTCCGCCGCCATTACCGATGGCGAGCAGGAAATCATGCTGTTCTCCGACGGCGGCAAAGTGACTCGCTTCAAGGAATCCGAAGTTCGCGCCATGGGCCGTACCGCCCGCGGTGTGCGTGGCATGCGTCTGCCAGAAGGGCAGAAGCTGATCTCCATGCTGATTCCAGAAGAAGGCAGCGAGATTCTCACTGCTTCCGAGCGCGGCTACGGCAAGCGTACGGCGATCACCGAGTTCCCTGAATACAAGCGTGGCGGTCAGGGCGTTATCGCCATGGTCAGCAACGAGCGTAACGGCCGTCTGGTCGGCGCGGTTCAGGTGCAGGACGGTGAAGAAATCATGCTGATCTCCGATCAGGGCACTCTGGTGCGTACCCGTGTCGACGAAGTGTCGAGCCTGGGTCGTAACACTCAGGGCGTCACACTGATCAAGCTGGCCAAGGATGAAACCCTGGTTGGGCTGGAGCGGGTTCAGGAGCCTTCGGAAGTTGAAGGTGAAGAGCTTGAGGGTGAAGAGGGCGAGGAGTTCGAAGGCAATGTCGTGATCGACGATGCTGCCGAAGACCAGCAACTCGACGCCGCAGCAGACGAAGAACCGCAAGAATAAGCGGACAAACGAGGGGGCGGATGAGAATTCGCCCCCTTGTTATTTGTCCGGTATGAAATTTCGGCGCCCATGAAGATCCATGTGGGAGCGAGCTTGCTCGCGAAGGCGGAGTATCAGGCGACATCGTTGTTGAATGTCAGTCCGCCTTCGCGAGCAAGCTCGCTCCCACATAAAATCAGCGCCGACTGATATGTGATACCACCAAATCAGAGCGAGATTGGATGTGAGCAAGCGAGCCTATAACTTCTGCGCCGGTCCTGCGGCGCTTCCTGAAGCTGTCCTGCAACGTGCCCAGGGTGAACTCCTTGATTGGCACGGCAAGGGTCTGTCGGTCATGGAAATGAGCCATCGCAGCGATGAGTTCGTGTCCATCGCCACTCAGGCCGAGCAGGATCTGCGTGACCTGCTGAATATCCCGTCGAACTACAAAGTGCTGTTTCTGCAAGGTGGCGCCAGCCAGCAATTCGCGCAGATTCCACTGAACCTGCTGCCGGAAAACGGCTCGGCCGACTATATCGACACCGGTATCTGGTCGCAGAAAGCCATCGAAGAAGCCTCGCGCTACGGTCACGTCAATGTTGCCGCCACCGCCAAGCCTTACGACTATTTCGCCATCCCGGGCCAGAACGAGTGGAAACTGTCGAAAGACGCCGCTTACGTTCACTACGCGCCGAACGAAACCATCGGCGGTCTGGAATTCCAGTGGATCCCGGAAACCGGTGACGTGCCGTTGGTAGCGGACATGTCTTCGGACATCCTCTCGCGTCCGGTCGACATCTCGCGTTTCGGCATGATCTACGCCGGCGCACAGAAAAACATCGGCCCGAGCGGCATCGTCGTCAACATCATCCGCGAAGACCTGCTCGGCAAGGCGCGCTCGCTGTGCCCGACCATGCTCGACTACAAAGTCGCAGCAGATAATGGCTCGATGTACAACACCCCGCCGACCCTGGCCTGGTACCTGTCCGGTCTGGTGTTCCAGTGGTTGAAAGAGCAGGGTGGTGTCGAAGCGATCGCCAAACTGAATGACGTCAAACAGCGCACGCTGTACGACTTCATCGACGCCAGCGGCCTCTACAGCAACCCGATCAACAAGTCGGATCGCTCGTGGATGAACGTGCCGTTCCGTCTGGCTGATGATCGTCTGGACAAGCCGTTCCTGGTCGGTGCCGACGAGCGCGGCTTGCTCAATCTGAAGGGCCACCGCTCCGTGGGCGGCATGCGCGCCTCCATCTACAACGCCGTCGACATCACCGCCGTTAACGCGCTGGTGGCGTACATGGCTGAATTCGAGAAGGAACACGGCTGATGTCCGAGCAAGAACTCAAGGCACTGCGCGTTCGTATTGACGCTCTGGACACCAAAGTCCTTGAGCTGATCAGTGAGCGTGCGCGTTGCGCCCAGGAAGTCGCGCGAGTAAAGATGGCCTCGCTGGCCGAAGGCGAAGTGCCGGTGTTCTATCGTCCTGAGCGCGAAGCTCAGGTGCTCAAGCGTGTGATGGAGCGCAATCAGGGACCGCTGGGCAACGAAGAGATGGCGCGGTTGTTCCGCGAAATCATGTCCTCGTGCCTGGCGCTGGAGCAGCCGCTGAAAGTGGCTTACCTCGGCCCTGAAGGCACCTTCACCCAGGCTGCAGCCATGAAGCACTTCGGTCACGCGGTGATCAGCAAGCCGATGGCGGCGATCGACGAAGTGTTCCGTGAAGTGGCAGCCGGTGCGGTGAATTTTGGCGTGGTGCCGGTGGAAAACTCCACCGAAGGCGCGGTCAACCACACGCTGGACAGCTTCCTCGAGCACGACATGGTTATCTGTGGCGAAGTCGAGCTGCGCATTCACCATCACCTGTTGGTTGGTGAAAACACCAAGACCGACAGTATCAGCCGTATCTATTCCCACGCGCAGTCGCTGGCCCAGTGCCGCAAGTGGCTGGACGCGCATTACCCGAATGTCGAGCGCGTTGCGGTATCGAGCAACGCCGAAGCGGCCAAGCGGGTTAAAGGCGAGTGGAACTCGGCAGCGATTGCCGGTGATATGGCGGCCAGTCTGTATGGCCTGACCCGTCTGGCCGAGAAGATCGAAGACCGTCCGGACAACTCGACGCGCTTCCTGATGATCGGTAATCAGGAAGTACCGCCGACCGGTGACGACAAGACTTCGATCATCGTTTCGATGAGCAACAAGCCGGGTGCGCTCCACGAGCTGCTGGTGCCGTTCCATGACAACGGGATCGACCTGACCCGGATCGAAACCCGTCCGTCGCGCAGCGGCAAATGGACCTACGTGTTCTTCATCGACTTCGTCGGCCACCACCGTGATCCGTTGATCAAAGGTGTGCTGGAAAAGATCAGTCAGGAAGCAGTAGCACTCAAAGTGCTGGGTTCCTACCCGAAAGCAGTTCTCTAAGGGCGGTAGCAAATGAGTGGCAATTTCCTCGCTCTGGCACAGCCGGGCGTGCAACAACTTTCGCCGTACGTTCCGGGCAAGCCTGTGGACGAACTGGCGCGCGAGCTGGACCTGGATCCGGCCAAAATCGTCAAACTGGCGAGCAACGAAAACCCGCTAGGCGCCAGTCCGAAAGCCTTGGCGGCCATCCGCGAAGAGCTGGCCGAGCTGACGCGTTACCCGGATGGCAACGGTTTTGCGCTGAAATCCCTGCTGGCCGAGCAATGCCGTGTCGAGCTGAGCCAGGTCACTCTGGGTAACGGCTCCAACGACATTCTTGAGCTGGTCGCGCGTGCCTATCTGGCACCGGGCCTGAACGCTGTTTTCAGCGAACATGCTTTTGCGGTGTATCCGATTGCCACGCAGGCGGTCGGTGCTCAGGCCAAAGTGGTGCCGGCCAAGGATTGGGGGCATGATCTGCCTGCGATGCTCGCGGCCATCGATGGCAATACCCGCGTCGTATTTATCGCCAACCCGAACAACCCGACCGGTACCTGGTTCGGCGCAGAAGCGCTGGACGAGTTCCTGCAGGATGTTCCGGAGCACGTGTTGGTGGTGCTCGACGAGGCGTACATTGAGTACGCCGAAGGCAGTGATCTGCCGGACGGACTGGATTTCCTTGCCGCTTACCCGAATCTGTTGGTCTCGCGTACCTTCTCCAAGGCCTATGGTCTGGCGGCATTGCGTGTTGGCTACGGTCTGTCGACCCCGGTTGTGGCTGATGTACTGAACCGTGTTCGCCAGCCATTCAACGTCAACAGCCTCGCCTTGGCGGCAGCCTGTGCGGCGTTGAAGGATGAGGAATATCTGGCGCAAAGCCGTCAACTCAACGAGGCAGGCATGCAGCAGTTGCAGGCCGGTTTCCGTGAGCTGGGCCTGAGCTGGATCGAATCCAAAGGCAACTTTATCTGCGTCGATCTCGGTCAGGTAGCTGCTCCGATATTTCAGGGCTTGCTGCGCGAAGGCGTGATCGTGCGTCCGGTGGCCAACTACGGCATGCCGAACCACCTGCGGGTGACCATTGGTCTGCCGGCGGAAAACAGCCGCTTCCTCGAAGCGCTGCGCAAGGTTCTGGCTCGTGGGTGATGTCACTGCACTGCAATCTGCTGCACCTATGATCGGGCGCCTTGTGGTGGTCGGTCTGGGGTTGATCGGTGGTTCGTTTGCCAAGGGCTTGCGTGAAAGTGGCATCTGCCGCGAAGTGGTCGGGGTCGATCTCGATCCGCAATCGCGCAAGCTGGCGGTCGAGTTGGGTGTGGTCGATCGTTGTGAAGATGATCTGGTGGTGGCCTGTCAGGGCGCTGACGTGATTCAGCTGGCGGTGCCGATTCTGGCCATGGAAAAAGTGCTCGCGCGTTTGGCGAGTATTGATCTGGGGGCGGCGATTCTGACCGATGTCGGTAGCGCCAAAGGCAATGTGGTGCGCGCGGCGACCGAGGCGTTTGGCGGCATGCCGGCGCGTTTCGTGCCGGGCCATCCGATTGCCGGCTCCGAGCAGAGCGGGGTGGAAGCCTCCAATGCCGAACTGTTCCGTCGCCACAAAGTGATCCTCACGCCGCTTGAGCAAACCGATCCGGCGGCGTTGGCTGTGGTCGATCGTCTGTGGCGCGAGTTGGGCGCCGACGTCGAGCATATGCAGGTCGAGCGTCATGATGAAGTGCTGGCCGCGACCAGTCATCTGCCGCACCTGCTGGCCTTTGGTCTGGTCGACTCTTTGGCCAAGCGCAATGAAAATCTTGAGATCTTCCGTTACGCTGCGGGCGGTTTCCGCGATTTCACAAGAATCGCCGGAAGCGACCCGGTGATGTGGCACGACATCTTCCTCGCCAACCGCGAGGCTGTCCTACGCACACTCGATACATTTCGCAGCGACCTCGACGCTTTGCGCGACGCGGTCGATGCAGGGGATGGGCACCAATTGTTGGGCGTCTTCACGCGCGCCCGGGTTGCCCGCGAGCATTTCAGTAAAATCCTGGCCCGCAGGGCCTATGTGGACGCTATGAATTCCAACGATCTGATCTTCCTGGCTCAACCTGGTGGCCGCCTGTCCGGTCGGATTCGCGTACCGGGTGACAAATCCATTTCCCACCGTTCGATCATGCTCGGCTCGCTGGCCGAAGGCGTCACCGAAGTCGAAGGTTTCCTTGAGGGCGAAGACGCCCTGGCGACCTTGCAGGCATTCCGCGACATGGGCGTAGTCATCGAAGGCCCGCACCACGGACGCGTGACCATTCACGGTGTCGGCCTGCACGGCCTGAAACCGGCGCCGGGCCCGATCTATCTGGGCAACTCCGGCACGTCGATGCGTCTGCTGTCCGGCCTGTTGGCTGCACAGAGCTTCGACAGCGTTTTGACTGGCGATGCCTCGCTGTCCAAGCGTCCGATGAACCGCGTGGCCAATCCGCTGCGCGAAATGGGCGCGGTCATCGAAACTGCTGCCGAAGGTCGTCCACCAATGACCATTCGTGGCGGGCATAAACTCAAAGGCCTGACTTACACCATGCCGATGGCTAGCGCACAGGTGAAATCCTGCCTGCTGCTCGCCGGTCTGTACGCTGAGGGCAAGACCACCGTGACCGAGCCGGCTCCGACTCGCGACCATACCGAGCGTATGCTGCGTGGTTTCGGTTATTCGGTAAGCGTTGATGGCGCCACGGCATCGGTTGAGTCCGGTGGCAAACTGATTGCGACCCATATTGAAGTGCCGGGCGATATCTCGTCGTCGGCGTTCTTCCTGGTCGCAGCATCGATCGCTGAAGGTTCGGAACTGGTGCTTGAGCACGTCGGCATCAACCCGACCCGTACCGGCGTGATCGACATCCTGCGCCTGATGGGTGCGGACATCACTCTGGAAAACCAGCGTGAAGTCGGCGGCGAGCCTGTGGCTGACCTGCGCGTACGGGCAGCTAAACTCAAAGGTATCGAGATTCCCGAAGAGCTGGTTCCGCTGGCCATCGACGAATTCCCGGTGCTGTTCGTGGCGGCGGCCTGTGCCGAAGGACGCACTGTGCTGACCGGCGCTGAAGAGCTGCGGGTCAAGGAGTCGGATCGCATCCAAGTCATGGCGGACGGTCTATTGGCGCTGGGCGTCAAATGCCAGCCGACCCCGGACGGCATCATCATCGACGGCGGCCAGATTGGCGGCGGCGAAGTGCATGGTCACGGCGATCACCGTATCGCGATGGCTTTCAGTGTGGCCTCCCTGCGCGCCACCGCACCGATCCGCATCCATGATTGCGCTAACGTCGCGACGTCGTTCCCCAACTTCCTCGCGCTGTGCGGGCAGGTCGGTATTCGTGTGGCACAAGAGGCTCAGTCGTGAAAAACATTGCACCGGTCATCACCATTGATGGGCCAAGCGGCTCGGGCAAAGGCACCGTAGCCGGAATTCTGGCCAAGCGTCTGGGCTGGAACCTGCTGGATTCCGGTGCGTTGTACCGCTTGCTGGCATTTGCTGCGCACAACCATGGTGTCGACCTGACCAATGAAGAGCTGCTGAAGAAGCTTGCCGCTCATCTGGATGTTCAGTTCATTGCGGCGACCGAAGGTCAGTTGCAACGGATCATTCTGGAAGGTGACGAAGTCAGCGATGTGATCCGCACCGAAAGCGTCGGCTCCGGCGCTTCGCAAGTGGCTGCATTGCCGGCCGTACGCGAGGCGCTGCTGCAGCGCCAGCGTGCTTTCCAGGAAGCGCCGGGTCTGGTGGCCGATGGTCGCGACATGGGCACAGTGGTTTTTCCGGATGCACCGCTGAAGATTTTCCTGACCGCCAGTGCCGAGGAGAGGGCGCGCCGTCGATATTTGCAGTTGAAGGGCAAAGTCGAGGGTGTTAGTCTGTCGAGTCTGCTAGATGAGATCCGTGCACGCGACGAGCGTGACACCCAGCGAGCGGTAGCCCCGCTTAAGCCGGCGGCTGACGCCATACAGCTGGATTCCACGGAGTTGTCCATCGATCAGGTGCTTGAACGCATCATGAGCGAGATCGCCATTCGCGATATCGCCGGGTGACCAAGAAGGCCGCAGGGGACCAGTCATAGTCCTGCGACGCTTCTTCTATATGAAACTAACCCACACCGTCTGGGGTGTGGAGATGGGCGTATCCTTCGCCCTCATTTACAGGAATTAAAATGAGCGAAAGCTTTGCGGAACTCTTTGAAGAAAGCCTAAAAACCCTGAACCTTCAGGCAGGCTCCATCATCACCGGTGTTATCGTTGATATCGATTACCAAGCTCGCTGGGTAACCGTTCACGCTGGCCTGAAGTCTGAAGCACTCATCCCGCTTGAGCAGTTCTACAACGACGCTGGCGATCTGACTATCAATGTCGGTGACGAAGTTCACGTTGCGCTGGACTCGGTTGAAGACGGTTTCGGTGAAACCAAGCTGTCCCGTGAAAAAGCCAAGCGCGCTGAATGCTGGATCGTTCTGGAAGCAGCCTTCGCAGCCGAGGAAGTGGTCAAGGGCGTTATCAACGGTAAGGTTAAAGGCGGCTTCACTGTCGACGTTAACGGCATCCGTGCGTTCCTGCCAGGTTCCCTGGTTGACGTCCGTCCAGTGCGCGACACCACGCACCTGGAAGGCAAAGAGCTGGAATTCAAGGTCATCAAGCTGGACCAGAAGCGCAACAACGTTGTCGTTTCCCGTCGCAGCGTCCTGGAAGCCGAGAACTCCGCCGAGCGTGAAGCTCTGCTGGAATCCCTGCAGGAAGGCCAGCAAGTCAAAGGTATCGTCAAAAACCTCACCGATTACGGCGCATTCGTCGATCTGGGTGGCGTGGACGGCCTGCTGCACATCACCGACATGGCCTGGAAGCGCATCAAGCATCCTTCCGAGATCGTCAACGTTGGTGACGAAATCGACGTTAAGGTTCTGAAATACGATCGCGAACGCAACCGTGTTTCCCTGGGCCTGAAGCAACTGGGCGAAGATCCATGGGTTGCTATCAAAGCCCGTTACCCAGAAAGCACTCGCGTTACCGCTCGTGTAACCAACCTGACCGACTACGGCTGCTTCGCTGAGCTGGAAGAAGGCGTTGAAGGTCTGGTACACGTTTCGGAAATGGACTGGACCAACAAGAACATCCACCCTTCGAAAGTCGTACAAGTCGGCGACGAAGTGGAAGTTATGGTTCTGGACATCGACGAAGAGCGTCGTCGTATCTCCCTGGGCATCAAGCAGTGCAAATCTAACCCATGGGAAGATTTCTCTGGCCAGTTCAACAAGGGCGATAAAATCTCCGGCACCATCAAGTCGATCACCGATTTCGGTATCTTCATTGGTCTGGACGGCGGCATCGACGGTCTGGTTCACCTGTCCGACATCTCCTGGAACGAAGTGGGCGAAGAAGCCGTACGTCGTTTCAAGAAGGGCGACGAGCTGGACACCGTTATCCTGTCGGTTGACCCAGAGCGCGAGCGTATCTCCCTGGGTATCAAGCAACTGGAAAGCGATCCGTTCTCCGAGTACGTCTCGGTTAACGACAAAGGCGCAATCGTTACTGGCACCGTGAAAGAAGTTGACGCCAAAGGCGCCATCATCGTTCTGGCCGACGATATCGAAGCGACTCTGAAAGCCTCCGAAATCAGCCGTGACCGCGTTGAAGACGCGCGCAACGTTCTGAAAGAAGGCCAGGAAGTAGAAGCCAAGATCATCAGCGTTGATCGTAAGAGCCGTGTAATTCAGCTGTCGATCAAATCGAAAGACGATGCTGAAGAGAAAGAAGCAATCCAGAGCCTGAAAGAAGGTGAGGCTGCTGCTCCTGCCGATACCACTATGGCTGCACTGCTGCGTCAAGCAATGGCCAAACAGAACTAAGTTCTGCTTGATCATGAAAAGGGCGACTTCGGTCGCCCTTTTTTGTGCCTGCGATTTAGTGTTCGCGGCTTGCATGAGGGTTTTGGTGAAACCAATCTGGCTTCCAGGCGGTCTGTTTCTTTAATCGGATCAATCGCCTATTCACGACTAAGCTTGGTCTTAAGTGTGTAGTCGTCGGGCAGTTGCCTGGCATAAGGAAGTGGATGAACAAGTTTATTGTCCTCATGGCTGTGCTGGTTCTGGCTGGCTGTACGACCAGTGCCAAAACCCATGCGGTGCGTGGCGTCAGTGGTATAGAGGTCGACTGCTCTGGGTTGGGCTCTGGCTGGGAGAAATGCCAGAAGCGCGCGGCTAAGGAGTGTAAGGGCGCGGGCTACAAAGTGATCACGCGATCGGATGATGCCAAGGATGAAGATGAGTTTCCTTTTGGCTTCAATCCGGCGGGCTACGTGACGCGAACCATGCTGGTGATCTGTCGATAGGCATGCATTGCTCAGTTTGTTGCTTTGATGCCCTGAAAATGGGCGTTTTGACGCGGAGGAAGATATGTCAATCCCTGGGCTGTTCAAAATCTTCCGGGCGTGCTAAAACCTTTCAAGCGCTGATCTAGCTGCTTGAAAAAGAAGGGAAAAATATGACGAAGTCGGAGTTGATCGAACGAATTGTCACCCATCAAGGGCTGCTCTCATCCAAGGATGTGGAGCTGGCCATCAAGACCATGCTTGAACAAATGTCCCAGTGTCTGGCCACCGGGGATCGTATCGAGATCCGTGGGTTTGGCAGCTTCTCTCTGCACTACCGTGCGCCGCGCGTTGGTCGTAATCCCAAGACCGGCCAGTCGGTCAGTCTGGACGGTAAGTTCGTACCGCATTTCAAACCGGGTAAAGAGCTGCGCGATCGCGTGAATGAGGAAGAGGAGGAGGGGGTTTGACAGTCGCTATCTTTCAAGGGGTTACTCATGCGTAACCTTAAGCGCATATTAATCGGCGTTTTTATACTTTTATTGGTTTTGGTGATTCTGGCGTTTGTTCTCGAGAATCAGCAGTCAGTATCTTTATTGTTTCTCGGTTTGTCCGGGCCTCAATTGCCGGTCTCGCTGTTAATGGTTTTGGCATTGCTCATCGGCATGTTGATTGGGCCGATACTCGGCTGGTTTCTGGGGCGCTCGTGCAGAGCAGGGCGCAAACGTCCTGTCTGAAAACGACAGCTGCAGGGCATCTGTCGAAATTGCGTCTTTGCCTGTCTTTATCCATTAGTAAAACGCTCGTTAAGCTGTAAAATATGGCCCTTGTTCGACAGTGCCTTGATTGCGCGTTCGATTCAGACTGACTCTGACGGAAGCCATCGGATTTGATGGCTTCTGCATTCATGGATTAGACGGTGTTCGTTGAGGGCGCCGTCCGCAGCTCAAGGGTATGGTTTCGCGTGAAAATCCTAGTTACCGGCGGCGCCGGGTTTATCGGCTCGGCAGTCATCCGTCACATCATCTCCAATACCACCGAATCTGTCGTCAACGTCGATAAGCTGACTTATGCCGGTAATCTGGAATCGTTGGCGCAAGTCAGTCAGGATTCGCGTTATGTGTTTGAGCGCGTTGACATTTGCGATCGTGATCAGGTCGATCGTGTTCTGCGTGAACACCAACCGGATGCGATCATGCATCTGGCCGCAGAGTCCCACGTTGATCGATCGATCTCGGGTCCGTCCGAGTTCATCCAAACCAATATCATCGGAACGTACACATTGTTGGAAGCCGCGCGCCACTATTGGTCGGCGCTGGATGATGCGCGTAAAGCAAACTTCCGTTTCCATCATATTTCGACCGACGAAGTTTATGGTGATCTGGAAGGTCCTGAAGATCTGTTCACCGAAAACACGCCTTATCAGCCAAGCTCGCCATACTCGGCTAGCAAGGCCAGCTCCGATCACCTGGTTCGTGCCTGGGCCCGCACTTATGGCCTCCCGACACTGGTTACTAACTGCTCGAATAACTATGGGCCTTGCCATTTTCCTGAGAAATTGATCCCGCTGATCATTCTCAATGCGCTGGAAGGCAAGGCATTGCCGGTCTACGGCAAGGGCAATCAGGTTCGCGATTGGCTCTATGTTGAAGATCATGCCCGCGCATTGTACAAAGTTGTGACCGACGGCGTGATTGGCGAGACTTACAACATTGGTGGACATAACGAAAAACAAAACATCGAAGTCATCCACACCCTGTGTGCACTGCTTGATGAATTGCGACCGGACTCCGGTCACTGCCCTCACGCAAGTTTGATCACCTATGTGCAGGATCGTCCGGGGCACGATCAGCGCTACGCCATTGATGCGAGCAAGATTCAACGTGAATTGGGCTGGATACCGGAAGAGACATTTGAAACCGGCATCCGCAAGACGGTCGAATGGTATCTCGCCAATACTGAATGGGTGGCTCATGTGAAGAGCGGCAGTTATCAGCAGTGGATTGACCAGAATTATAGCGGTCGTTCGGATAACACATGAAGATTCTCCTGCTGGGAAAAAATGGCCAGGTCGGCTGGGAGCTGCAGCGCTCCCTCGCACCGCTTGGAGAGTTGGTCGCGCTTGACCGGCATTCGGTCGATGGTTTGAGTGGTGATCTATCCGACCTTGATGCATTGCGCGCGACGATCCGCCGGGTATGTCCCGACGTCATCGTCAACGCCGCAGCCTATACTGCTGTCGATAAAGCGGAGTCAGATAAAGAGCTGGCCGACCGTGTGAACGGTGAGGCCAGTCGGGTCATGGCAGAGGAAGCGGCATCTCTGGATGCCTGGCTGATCCACTATTCGACAGACTACGTGTTCAGTGGCGAAGGCTCGACACCTTGGATAGAAACCGACGCAGTTGCTCCCGTGAACTACTACGGAGCCAGCAAACTGGCTGGAGAGCAGGCAATTGCTGCGTCGGGTTGCAAGCATCTGATCTTCCGAACCAGTTGGGTCTACGGTGCTCGCGGCAACAACTTTGCCAAGACCATGTTGCGGCTGGCGAAGGATCGCGAATCGCTA
Source organism: Pseudomonas sp. 29 (assembly GCF_002754355.1). Taxonomy (NCBI): domain Bacteria; kingdom Pseudomonadati; phylum Pseudomonadota; class Gammaproteobacteria; order Pseudomonadales; family Pseudomonadaceae; genus Pseudomonas; species Pseudomonas sp. 29. The sequence continues at coordinate 1,015,163 of NZ_PEEY01000001.1, read as the reverse complement.
GGGGTGATTGCCGACCAGATCGGCGTCCCGACCGGTGCGGACCTGATTGCGGACGTGACCGCTCAGGCGATCCAGCAGGCAATGCATCGCCCCTCCACGCTGTCGGGGCTCTATCATCTGGCGGCTGCCGGTGAAGTGTCCTGGTATGGCTACGCCAGTTTGGTGATCGGTTTTGCCAAAGCCCACGGTGAAGAGCTCGCTGTCACCGCCATCAATCCGATTGATACCAAAGCCTATCCAACACCGGCGCGCCGCCCATTGAACTCACGTTTGAATACGCAGAAGCTACGCGATAATTTTTCTCTACACTTGCCGGATTGGCAAAGTGGTGTAACTCGAATGCTTATGGAAGTTCTCAATAAATGACCACGACAAACCGTAAAGGCATCATCCTCGCTGGTGGTTCGGGCACTCGGTTACATCCTTTGACGCTTGGTGTTTCCAAGCAGATGCTGCCGATCTACGACAAGCCGATGATCTTTTATCCGCTGTCGGTGCTTATGTTGGCGGGTATGCGTGAAATTCTGATTATTTCTACTCCTGAAGATTTGCCCTGCTTTCGCAAGCTTCTGGGTGATGGAAGTCAGTATGGCATCAATCTGACCTATGCCGAACAGCCTAGCCCTGATGGATTGGCACAGGCATTCATTATTGGCGAAGATTTTATTGGTCGAGATCCTTGCTGCCTGATTCTGGGTGACAACATCTTTTATGGACAGCACTTTTCCGACAACTTGCGGACAGCCAGCAATCAAGAAAAGGGCGCAACTGTTTTTGGTTATCACGTTTCCGATCCCGAGCGCTTTGGTGTTGTTGAATTTGACGGTAGTGGCCGTGCATTGAGCATCGAGGAAAAACCTGCAAAGCCAAAATCTAACTTCGTGGTGACAGGTCTGTATTTTTACGACAATGATGTTGTTGAAATTGCTAAAAGTATCAAACCATCGGCACGCGGTGAGTTGGAAATAACAGATGTAAATTGTGTCTATCTCGACAAGGGGGCGCTCAAAGTTGAAACGCTTGGGCGGGGTTTTGCTTGGCTAGATACAGGAACTCATGACTCCTTGCTGGAAGCCAGCCATTTCGTACACACCATTGAAAAACGGCAAGGCTTGAAAGTAGCTTGTCTGGAAGAGATTGCGTTCAACAATAGCTGGATAAACGCGGAGAAGCTAGCGGTTCAGGCGGCAAGCCTCAAGAAGACAGGCTATGGTCAATACCTGCAAAGGCTCTTGGACTTGAGTCGCTGCTAAAGCACTTTTGTAGGGCCTTTATTTTTTTGTGTTAGAGCCTGCAAGCAGGATGGCATGCTATTAAAGTTACCTAAAATTGCAGTATTAATGGCCGCCTACAACGGTATGCGTTGGATCGAAGAGCAATTATCTTCTATTCTCGCGCAGACGGGGGTTGAACTTACTATTTTTATTAGTATTGACCCCTCAAGTGATGGGACTGAGTCTTGGTGTGCAGCATATGCAGCCAATCATCCGGAGGTGATTATTCTGCCTTTTGCTGGCACCTACGGTGGGGCTTCCCGTAATTTCTTTCGATTGATCAGGGATGTTGAGTTGAATGACTTCGACTTTGTTGCGTTTGCTGATCAAGATGATATTTGGGATTGCGACAAGCTGGAGCGGGCGGTAACCCAGCTCACTCGTCGCGATATTGATGCGTATTCCAGTAATGTCATTGCTTTCTGGCCGGACAATCGAGCAGTACTATTGGACAAAGCACAGCCACAGGTGGAGTGGGATTACCTGTTTGAAGCAGCAGGTCCCGGCTGCACATATGTATTGAGTAAGTCTCTAGCGCTGGTGTTAAAGATGAAATTGCTCTCCAGCTGGCTGTCTTTGCAAGAGGTTACTCTTCATGACTGGTTCTGCTACGCATTTGCTCGAAGTCGAGGCTACCGCTGGTATATTGATCCGGTCCCATCAATGAGATATCGGCAACATGAAGCTAATCAAGTTGGTGCTAACTCCGGGCTAGCGCCACTAATTTCACGCTATAAAACAATACACGATGGCTGGTGGTTCGATCAGGTGCAGCTGATTGCTCGGCTAGTGGGGCAAGAAGCTAATCCTTTTGTGAAGCCGTGGTTGACAATGGGCCCTGTTCAGTTGATGCGGCTGTCTTTATCTTCTAGGCACTGTCGGCGTCGGTTACGCGATAAGGTCTTTTTCTTTTTCATTTGCTGGGCGACTGCATTAGTCGGAAAGCGAGAGCGATGAACAAAAAAAAGGTTTTAATTACTGGGGCAAGCGGATTTGTTGGGGAAGCGCTTGTTTTCAGGCTGTTGCGAGACAGGACATTTATTCCGGTTGCAGCCCTGCGTAGATCCTCTCGATTGCACGGTTTGTGTCCGGTAGTCAATTTTGATTTGAACCAGAAAAGTGAGTTGCCCGCACTAAGCGACGTATATGCAGTTTTGCATGCAGCTGCACGTGTACACATCATGAACGAAACGGCAGGCAATTCTCTGCAAGAGTTTCGAAAGCTAAATGTGCAGGGTACGCTGAAGCTTGCGCGGCACGCGGCAGCTTCGGGGGTTAAGCGCTTTATATTTATCAGTTCCATCAAGGTAAACGGTGAGAGCACTCCGCCTGGTAAGCCCTTTTCAGCTGAAGATATACCAGTACCTGTCGATCCATACGCTATATCGAAGTTTGAAGCTGAGGAAGAGTTAAAGTTGTTGGGGCGCCAGACGGGGATGGAAATCGTTATAGTTCGGCCGCCGCTTGTTTATGGTCCGGGCGTGAAAGCCAATTTTCTCAGTATGCTTCAATTTCTACATCGCGGCCTGCCTTTACCTCTTGGTGCTATCGATAATCGGCGAAGCCTGGTGTCGATTGGCAATCTTGTAGATCTGCTTGTTACGTGTATTGATCATCCTGCAGCACCGGGTAATGTTTTTCTTGTGAGTGATGGGGAGGATCTATCCGTCACCCAGCTACTGAAAAGGCTTGCTAGCACGCTTGATAAAAGAGCGAAATTATTGCCGATACCCTTTTGGATTTTGCATTTGATGGCGACTGCAATAGGTATGCGGGAAGTGTCTCGGCGCCTTGGCGAGTCTCTACAGGTTGATATAATAAAAAATCAGAGGGTATTGGGGTGGACTCCGAAAGTTTCTGTCGAAGTCTCTATGAGGCAGACTGTCCAGTCTTACAAGGAAAATAACACAAAATGATTGTTGCGTTCATATTGATGGCTGTATTGGCGGGGTCTTGGCTGTTAACTATGCTGGTGCGGCAATATGCATTGTCTAAAAAGCTTTTTGATATTCCTAATGCGCGTAGTTCACATGTTGTGCCTACCCCTCGTGGGGGGGGGGTGGCGATTGTAATTAGTTTTAGCTGCGTTCTTTTAGCGGTTTTCTTTACGGGAATGGTGAGCACGGTTCAGTTGTGCGCATTATTAGGCTCAGGGCTTTTGGTCGCCGTTATTGGTTTTGTCGACGATCACAGCCATCTCGACGCGCGTTGGCGCTTGGCTGCTCATTTTATAGCCGGCGCTTGGGCGCTATTTTGGTTGGGGGGGCTTGCTCCGTTTTCGTTTTTCGGGGTTGTGCTAAATTTAGGCTGGGTGGGAAATTTTTTTGCAATTATCTATATAGTATGGATGCTCAATCTTTACAATTTTATGGATGGTATTGATGGGCTGGCAAGTGCAGAGGCGATTTGCGCATGTATTGGTTCCGCGTTAATTTTTTGGTTGGCGGGCAATGACTCTTTGGTTTTTGCACCGCTACTGCTCGCAAGTGCTGTGTCGGGTTTCATTTATTGGAATTTTCCGCCCGCAAAAATATTTATGGGCGACGCGGGTAGTGGTTTTTTGGGGGTCACACTTGCAGTTCTGTCTATTTGTGCAGCTTGGGTATCTTCCGAGCTGATGTTCGTATGGCTGATAATGTTAGGGGTGTTTATCGTCGACTCTACTTGGACTCTTATTAGGCGATTGCTTCGTGGTGAAGCAATTTATCAAGCCCACAGAAGTCATGCTTACCAGTATGCTTCGCGTCGATTCAAAAGTCATAAAAAAATTACTGTTTCTATTGTTTTTATTAATGTGGTGTGGTTGTGGCCTCTCGGTCTGCTGGTGGGGTTGCATTGTATTGAGCCTGTACTTGGCCTATTGATTGCTTATCTTCCACTGATTGGAGGTGCTTGCTATTTCAACGCTGGTAGCTCGGAGGTCGGGGCTTGAGCGAATGCAGAGTGATCACTCAAATACTACGAGCTGACTCAATATTTATTGATTTAAATGATCTTGGTGAGAGAGAAGTGGCGTTGGACTAAGGGCGATCTGGAGAGCTATATTAAAATATTGGCTAAGTGCTGATCGAAATTTCGTATTTTATTTGAGTTTCTTCATTGTTCATTCTCCCTTTCTGTTGAAGATGCTTGATAAGTTTTAGAGTGTGGCTGCTAAGTTAGGCAACGAGGGTTGCTTGGTTCTCTAGCATTTTTTTGTGAATCTTGCAAGTCTTTCGTGATTTTTTCTTGGGGCAACCTTGCGCTGGGTGTTCCTCGATGGGGTGCTGCAAGTGTGTCGCATGTCCGAAGGCATCTACGTCTTCGATGTGTTTCTGTGGGTTTCTAATTTCAATGTCTCGTGCGTGCGAGTGGCGTTAGCATCTGAATCATAGTGATCCGATTATCTATTAAGGGTTATACGCCTTTATGGGACAGTGGTAGAATTGCACCACATTTTTGTTTGGGGGCGCTTGGCATCTCCAACGGGATTTTACGCCGTACAGGAGGGGGCTTTGAGTGTCGGAGTGTGTGAATAATTCAGTCTACCGGCGCTGTCGCTATGTTCAAGATGGGTGCGGATCTAGCTCGGCGGGTGAGGATTGTTTTCGAGGTCAATGCGACTTATCGGTGAAGTTCATTGAATCAGTTTCATTCGATGCTCGACCGAGGTTGATACATAGTTTTTTTCGTTCAAAAGATCGCTGTGCGAACGAAAAATTCAACCTCCTGTGCTGATAAAGCTCTAAATCGCAAATCCGCTTGACGTGAAAAGTTGAGTCGTCGCATTCGTTGATTTCGGATTTGGTCTAAGGGGCTGAAGCGAGGTTTGAAGAATGGGCGATACCAAGCTTATAAATTGAAGGTATAGGAATGAATCCACACGCAACCCCCCCCGTCTCGCTTGCATTTCTCATGCGGAGTCTCTGGAACAACCAGGCACTCGTTGCTCAGATGATTCGCCGTGAGGTGGCTGGGCGGTATAAAGGCTCGATGATGGGGCTGGCTTGGTCGTTCCTGAATCCTGTTCTGATGTTAGTGGTTTATACATTTGTGTTTAGCGTGGTTTTTAAAGCTCGCTGGGCCGGTGGTTCTGAGTCTAAAACCGAATTTGCATTGGTTTTGTTTTCGGGTTTGATATTGTTTAATCTTTTTTCCGAGTGTGTGAATAGAGCACCCGCCCTGATTCTCGGAAATGTCAATTACGTGAAGAAAGTAATATTTCCATTGGAGATATTGCCGGTTATAAGTTTGGGTGCTGCTCTGTTTCACTGGGTTATCAGTCTTTTGGTCTGGTTAGTGTTTTATGGGATTTTTTATGGTGTCCCACATGTCACGGTTCTCCTCTTACCACTGATTATGCTGCCGTTGATGTTGCTGTCTCTCGGGATGGGTTGGCTACTTGCCTCGTTAGGGGTCTATCTAAGGGATGTCGCCCAGATCGTTGGCGTACTGATGTCCGTGTTGATGTTCCTGTCTCCTATTTTTTACCCGGTGAGCTCTCTTCCTGCAGATTATCAAGTGATCATGCTTGTTAATCCTCTGACATTGGTGATCGAGCAGACTCGAGACGTAATGATGTGGGGTAAAGCACCGGATTGGATTGTATGGGGAAAATATCTATTATGTTCTGGGGCGTTTTCCTGGATTTGTTTCGTTTGGTTTCAAAAAACACGTAAGGGGTTCGCAGATGTCCTCTGAATTTGCCATAAAGGCCACTAACCTGAGTAAGTGTTATGAGATCTACGAAAATCCACGTGATCGTTTGAAACAATTCGTACTGCCAAGACTCCCTGGTGCCGCGGATCGCAAGTTTTACAAGGAATTCTGGGCGTTGCGCGACCTTTCTTTCGAAGTAAAGAGGGGGGAAAGTGTAGGTATCCTCGGACGTAATGGGTCGGGTAAATCCACGCTCTTGCAAATGATCACGGGAACACTAAGTCCTTCTTCGGGGAGCGTAGAGACCCATGGAAGGATTGCCGCGTTGCTCGAGTTAGGGTCGGGATTCAATCCTGAGTTTTCTGGTCGCGATAATGTCTACATGAATGGTGCCCTATTAGGCTTGAGTCGCGATCAGATAGACAATCGATTTGACTCTATTGCGGCGTTTGCGGACATTGGAGACTTTATCGATCATCCGGTAAAAACATATTCAAGTGGTATGCTTGTTCGTTTGGCGTTTGCCGTCCAAGTCCAGGTTGAGCCAGATATTCTTATTGTAGACGAAGCTCTGGCAGTAGGTGATGCTCTTTTTCAAAAGCGTTGTTTTCAGCGTATCGAGACACTGCTTAATGATGGCGTGACCTTGCTGTTTGTTTCTCATGATATCGAAAGTGTAAGGACTCTTACGCATAATGCTATTTTTTTGAAGAATGGTGTTGTTGTAAAGCAAGGTTCGAGCCCGGAAGTTATTCGAGAGTACCGGCGCCACCTTCATGATGAAGAGGTTGATTACTTCTCGACTCTTATTAAAAAGGTTTCAGATGGTTCTGTGAGTTCTCCCGCTCAAGTCTCGACGTTAAATGATGCAGATAATCAGGAAGCTGATTTGCCACAGGTAACTGAGCGCTCAGAATCGTTGTCATTTGGGGATGCGGAAGTCAAGGTTTTGTCGGTTAAAACGTTTGATGGAGAAGGTAATCAAAAGTCTATCTTCATTCCCGGCGAGAAAGTTTTTGTTAGGGTGAATTGCCAAAGTGGAATTGCCATTAATCATTTGAATGTCGCATTAAGGATTCGCAACAAGGAGGGTGTGAAAATATATTCATGGGGAACCCTGAATCAAGACATGAGAGGAATCGCAGCGGAAGAAAGAACCGGGCTTTTTTGGAATAGAGAGTTCTCTGCGGGTGAACAGTTTTCTGTTGATTTTGACTTCGATTGTGCTCTTGGTACAAATTTGTATGAGGTACAAGCTGCCGTTTCTTATGAAGAGACCCCCGACTATCATGGGCAGAGAATTCTCCATTGGGTCGATGAAGCAGCTTTTTTTCAGTGTGTAGTTAATAGAGATATTAATTTTTTTGGTGGCGTTGTTAACCTGGATATGAGGGCGAAATGGTGAGTAATAGCACTGGATCTGGATACGACTATGCCGGGCAATACAATGATTTTTGGTCTCGTTCCGATCGTATGGGAACAGATTCCTACCTGGATCGTGACGACCTTGTAGATAGCATCATCGAGAGTGTTGGTTACGGCAAAGTATTGGATTTAGGTTGTGGTGAGGGGCGTCTTGTAAGAGCTCTTGCCGAGAAAGGGCTCGACGCTTATGGCCTTGATATTTCTCAGGTCGCCATTGATCGCGCGAACTCATATATGCCCGGAAGATTTTTCTGTGGTTCTGCTCTTGAGTTACCCTTTGCAGATCAAGAATTTGATACGGTCGTCTCCACTGATTGTCTTGAACATATTCATCCGGATGACGTCCCACGCGCTATCGCTGAAATTAGACGTGTCTGCAGGAAACACGCATACCTCCAAATTGCCACTACTCAGGATCGTGATGGGCACTGGCATCTAACGGTTGAAGGAAGAGATTGGTGGGAGTCAAGTTTTTTTAAAAATGGATTTCTTAGAAATCCTACATACTACAAAATTAACAGTCTGGCTGACTTGTCTAGTTCCCATTGGCAGATAACGATCCTTATGGATGTCAATCCGGCATGGCCGAAGGGGAACTTGGTAGCCGGTGCATTTACCTCGGTAACTACGGAGTCTCACGCTTATTTATCCGTCTATAAAGAACTGACGGAATTTGTCAGACCAGGTGATGTTGTATTTAACTGGTCCGAGGCGGCGGGTGAGGGTGGATCTGTAATAAGGGCGCTTTCAAACGCAGGTTCGGTATCGTTGTTTGTTGCCGAAGAAAAAGATTGTCAGGTTAGGGAATCCAGCCCAGACATAGGTTCAAGCCTTAAGTGGTTCAGCCATGCAGATTTTCAGGCTGAATGTTTGAATGCTGAAGGACGGGTGAATCTAGTCATAATTGATTGTAACAATCCGTCAATATTTCAATGTGAAGACATTTATCGAGTTTTAGTTCCTGGTGGTCGACTAATACTCCTCTCCGCGGTGTCCGATCTTCCTAGTGGTTTTGAGTTTGCGCCGCTACCATCCGATTATGCCTTTGAGAAAAGTGGTGAGTTGTCGCTGCTTGGAGTTTCTTATACATATTCGGTTTATATTACTTCGATTGATCAACCACATAAGTCTTTTGTTTCCAGCGTTCATGGTTACAACGCGCCCCCCCTCAATCTGATAAATTTTGAGCGGGATTACGTAAACCCTTGGCTTCCTCTGGGCGTGGTAGTCAATGGCGTTCGCACAAGTAATTTTAAGCTTGTCGGCTCTATATGCTCGAATGTCCTGGCTGACGAATCGAAGGCAAATTCCGCCGATTTTGGTGCGTCGCTTTGTGTCATGGGTTATCGCTTGCTTGAGAAGCAAGAAGTTTCTCACGAAGAGCTGAAACGCTATGTATCTATTATCGACGTGTTTTCCGCTGCTCAGGTTGATACTCGTAATGCTCATCTATTCCGCTGGTTAGTATCTTTAAGCTATTTAAAAGCCAAGCTACTTTTGAAAGCCGGTGCACTGGATGAGGCTGCAGCTGAGTTATTGCGTTTAGTTAAGTATGATGTGACAAGATTTAGCCCGACACTCGGAACAAAAATAGTGTCTGCCTATATTGATCTGGGCAATATTCGTTGTGCTTTACACGATTACGAGTCAGCGGCAGATTCCTGGACCCAAGGTATGCATGCGGGAATCAAGCTCTTTCAAGCTGACGAGGTCGAGTGGATAGGTGATCCTGAACTCCCTATCAAAGGCGCGCTCTACGAAGCGACACAGATTGCCGATCTCGTAAATACTTGCACTCTATCGCTGAGAGCGCTAAAGCTCTATCTCGCTGGAGTACTTCCTTTTAATAGAATTTGGGAAGACGCTTCGGACTCTGTATTCAAGATAAATAAAAAGCGTTTTGCCCTATTAGAGAAACAGGGGGCTCGGCTTACGGCAGTTGAAGATGCATACTTCGCACAGGCAGACCTGCTGGAAAAGCGCTGGGACGTAATGCAGTCTATGGAAGGCATGATTCAACAGCGTGATGAGGCTATTGCTCATCAAGGTAAAATGTTGGAAGAACGTTGGGCTATTATGCAGTCGATGGAGGCCATGATTCAGGAGCGTGATGAGATTATTACGCAACACCAGGCTATGGATTCCGTTTCCTGCGAGAGCGTTGTTGTTGATAGTAGCAATCAACGCTTTCTTGATGAGGTGCTCGCCTCTGTAGTTAATCCAGTACCATTCGGTGATCTGGCATTAACGCATTACTTGTTTACTGCGAAGCTTTATTCGGCGGTGCAAGAGGCGGGTGTTCGTGATTTGTTTTTCTTTGCTCGAGAAGGTAAACCACTGAAGCAAATGTTTGATTTTTATCAAGCATCGAAAAAGCATAGAAAGCCGATAAGAACCCATTATCTCCAAGTTTCTCGCCGCTCGACACTCCTGCTTTCTCTCGGGAAGTTGGAGGAAGAGTCTTTCGAGATTCTTTTCAGGCAGTATCGGCAGCTTTCCATCTCTGACTTTCTGAAAAGTTTGGTTTTAGAGTCGCACGCACAGCGTCTTGAAATTGCGCTAGGGGTCGCTCCTGGAGCTTTTGATACTGTTGAGCATGATCTTCCCAGTGCTTCAATGTTTTCTGAGTTGCTGCAGTTGCAGGAGTTCAAAGATCTTTATGAGGCAGAACGTGCAAGCCGGAGTGATGCGTTCTTGGCTTATATCGATAGTATGGTTGTTGGTGGGCTCCCTAGTGAGCTACATGTAGTCGATGTCGGCTGGAAAGGATCCATTCAGGATAATATTTTCAATTGGCTGAAGCATTTGCGCGGTGATGCGGCGGTCGTGAAGGGCTATTACTTGGGTCTTGTCGCCCATGGCATTCTCAATTCAAATAATCATAAAAACGGGCTAGTGTTCTCGAATATTAATAATCTAAGTGACGGCTTCCATGTATTTAATGAAAACCGTTCTTTGTTCGAGGTTGCGTTACATGCAGATCATGGGTCTGCTCAGAAATATGTTAAAACATCCGATAAAGAAGTTATGGTTGTTCAAGATGAGTTTTTGGAAAAACAGATGATTGAGGATAAGGTCCTGCCTGTGTCCAGAGAAATAATGCGTCTGTTCGAGAAAGTGGTCAATGTCTTGGCTGTGACGCCGATTTCTGACGATCAGTTTTTGCGTTTAGCGATCAAACGACATGCCAGGATGGTGTTTGAACCGACTGAATCTGAAATCCAATGGCTACTTGGATTGTCTCATCGAGAAAATTTTGGCGTTTTTGCAGAGTCTAGGTTCGTTGTTTCTACAAATAAACTGACTTTGAAAGATCAAGTTAAGTTTACTGTTAATTTGTTCTTGTCTCGTAGGCCTTCAGAGCTTGGTTTCTGGCCTTGGCTCACGATTAGAACTAAGGGTGTTAGAGGTTTAAGTGCTGTATATAAGCTATTTCGCCTTTGGAAAAGTCGTTAATTAGTTAATGCTGAAATGATCAGGATTGAGGTGGGATAAGATGGAAGTGTGTTTTGTTGTAGGATCAATGGCAATAAGTGGAGGCACCTATGTCATTATTCAGCATGCGAGTTATTTGCGCGAGCGCGGGCATAGTGTAACACTTGCTGTTCAAGAGCCTTTTACGAAAGATACACTTGCTTGGCATGATGAAGCGCTAAAATTGCGTTGCCTTCCGATTGAGGAGGCAAAAAAAGAGCGATTTGACCTCGTGATTGCTACATGGTGGAAGACTGCATTTGAGCTTTGTAATTTCGATGCTCGACGCTATGGCTACTTTGTCCAGTCCATCGAATCTCGCTTCTATCCTGAATCAGAGCGCCCTTTACGTTCACTCGTTGATGCGACATACAACTTTCCGATTGAATATGTCACTGAGGCAAGCTGGATTCAGGAACATCTTAATCATTGCTTTCACCAGCGCGCGGATCTTGTACGTAACGGCGTTCGCAAAGATGTTTACTCACCTAGCGGACCAACGATAGAAGCTCGTCCAATTGGTAAGCAACCTAGAGTATTGGTCGAGGGGCATTTCGGAGTTTCGTTCAAAAACACCGCCCTTGGGGTCAAGTTGGCCCGTGAGGCTGGTGCGAAAGATATCTGGCTGTTAACAGGGTCTCCAATTAATTGGATTCCTGGAGTTTCACGCGTTTTTTCTCGTGTGCCGATGGTCAAAACTGCTGAGATCTATCGCTCTTGCGATATCTTAATAAAGTTGAGTACGGTCGAGGGAATGTTTGGGCCACCTCTCGAGCTATTCCACTGCGGTGGCACATCGATTGTCTTTGATGTATCGGGGCACGATGAGTACATCATCGATGGAAAAAATGCTGTGGTAGCAAAAACAGGCGATGTTGATGCTGTTGTGAAAGCGCTCAAGCGCCTCCTGACTGATAGGACTGAGCTTCTTCACTTACAGGGTGAAGCGCTTAAAACTGCCGAGAAGTGGCCATCTTGGCCTGAGGCCTCGGAGCGTTTTGAGCGTTGGATCGAAAAGTGCCTGGAGGGGCCTGCGGTTGATAGAGATCGATTGCTCGAGCTTACAAATAAAGCTTTTGAAGAATATTCGATTTCCGAAAAGAATCGCTTGAATACTAATCCATCGATAATCCGTAGGCATAAATTAAGTGCTTTGGCGCAAAAGCTTCCTGCCTCATTAAAATTAAGGGTCAAGCAGCTTGAAGCTATCGGTGAAGTTGTCTTTGGCGGACGAGTGGTTAAATGATTTATAAGCTTAAAACCGTCGATGTTTGGGATACTCTGCTCAGGAGGGATTGCCATCCAGAGTGCATTAAGCTTTCGACAGCGGCTCACGTGAGTTTGTTGCTGGACGGAAAGTTTAAACCTGGGTATCAAACAGCCTGGGAAATCTATCTGGCTCGGGTTGATGCAGAAATGCGGCTTGCGCATAGTGCTCGTGATCTTGGAAAGGATGAAGAATACGAGATCGTTGATGTTCTTGGGCACTGGCTATCCACTATTCTCTCTGAACGGTATGACTCTGCTTTGCCTAAGCTTCTTTCAGAGTATGAATTGGCCGTCGAGATTGCCCGAACCTCTGCTGATCCGGATATTGAGGCTTTTCTTGCAGATTATCCCTCAGAAAAAACGATTTTTCTTTCCGATTTCTACATGTCAGCCTCCATGCTTGAACGGTTGCTTGAGAGTAATCGACTCAAGCATCTGATATCGAGCGGTATTAGTTCGTGTGATGTCGGGCTGAATAAAAGATCTGGTGCGTTGTTTAAGCATTTACATCAGACATTGAACATTCAACCTCATGAACATGTACATATTGGGGATAATGCCTGGTCCGATGTTGAGTCTCCGGCTCGTCACGGCGTACTCGGAATTTCATTCGTTCCAGAGCATTCGCATAATGCCCGCCTGCAAAGCGAGAGTCTTTTTTCTTCTCGCTCAGTTTTGTTTCAATATCTGAGAGTTCTTCAAGATGAGGCTCTGCAATCCCGACTTGGTGCTATAACAGATAAGAGTACTACTGCCTTTCGGATGGGGGTCGAAGCAGCTCCATTATTTATGGGGCAGGGTTTGTGGATTGCAGAGCAGGCAATTGCAAAAAAGCTCGAAAAGCTTTATTTCTTCACTCGTGAGGGTGAGTTTTTTCGACAAGTATACGAACATCTCTTTCCTAAACTGGAAATCCATGGGCATGTTTTGCCTCCTCACTGCGACTTAGAGGTGAGCAGGCTGTCTACTTTTGTTGCATCAATGAATGATGTGGCTCCTCAAGAGTTTGAGCGAATCTGGCGTCTTAATCGTTCCCAGAAAGTGTCGGGTCTTTTTTCAACACTCGGACTTCAGCATAGCGATTTTTCTGATATTTTGGAGACGGTTGGCTTACTTTCTGACGAAGTAATCGAGAACCCAGAGACGGATGAGAGACTTGCATTACTTATAGGCTCTCCTGCGTTCCGCGCAGCCGTCATGGAAAAAATTCAAAGTCAGAAAGAGTTGCTTAAAGAGTACTTGGCCCAAAAGGGTATTGCCGGCAATGAAAAGATCGGAGTCGTCGATATAGGCTGGAGAGGCACTATTCAGGATAACTTGGCGCGGATAATTCCTGAGTCTCATATTCATGGAATGTATCTTGGGTTGCGTAGATTTATCAATTCGCAACCCGATAATGTAACAAAAAGCGCTTATGCGGCTGACGAGCTTTTGGATATTGATACGGGTCACTTGTTTGAAGTGTTCGGTGTGTTGGAGATGCTTTGTAATTCTGATAAAGGCAGCGTAGAGTGCTATGTTAAAGACACTGTCGGTGTGGTTGCAAGGCGGAGTGTTTCTGTCGAAGAAAATACGTCCTACGAGCAATTTTCTAAGCATTTTCAGGACGGTGTAATATTCGCAACTCAAATATGGGGTCCCTATCTGGAGCGCTATGTTGTGTCTGCGGGAGAAATGCGAGAGTTGGCGCGGACCATTTGGGGAAAGTTAAGTACCGACCCTGATGCGGATCTGGCAAAAATTTTTATCGAAACTCCTCAGCACGATTTTTTTGGTTTTGGCGAGATTTTTGAAAAAAACCGAGTGCCTTCGTTACCAGTTATATTCTTGTCGCCCTTTGTTAAAGGTGCGCGTCGAGAAGTAATTGACTATATCCGAAGGGTCCAATGGACTTCAGCGGTAAAACAATTAAAGGGTATCGGCTTTATTCATCGTGCTGTACTTGTTTTCCTGTTCACGGCGGCGAATGCTTACCGGAGATACCGGATGAAGTCTCGAAATCGCTAATTTCAGTACAGTAGTGCCGGCCCAGTTGGGCTGGCACTTTAATATGTTTCCACGGAGCTCCGCCACGTCAGCATCATTCATGCGTAAATAGTGAAATGCTTTCGTTACTTGGAGAGGTTTTTCAGTAAGCGCTCCAAGCCTTCTTTCATTGTTGTCTGCTTGGGTAGTGTAAATCGTTTCACTAGCCGTTGGTTGTTGGCTCGCGAGTGGCGAATGTCTCCAGATCTTGCTTGGCTGTAGCTAACGGTGGGTAACCCTCCAACGACTTCGCTCAGTGCCTCCAGCATTTGATTAAGGGTAGTAGTCTGATTCATACCAACGTTGATTGCGCCCTCTTCAACGTGCGGGAGTTCTATTGCCTGGACCAACACCTTCACAAGGTCTTCAACGTAAACGAAGTCCCGCGTTTGTTCTCCGTCGCCGAAAACCGTGATAGGCAGGCCTTTTTGTGCTTGTTCGCTAAAGATGCTGATAACACCTGAATAAGGTGAGGATGGGTCTTGGCGAGGACCAAAGATGTTGAAAAATCGAAACACTACTGGTTCCTGGGCATGCTGACGACGGTAGAAGTCGAGATAGTATTCGCTCGCCAGTTTGTCTGATGCGTATGGCGTCAACGGCGCCTTGGGCGTTTCCTCCCCAATCGGTTGTCCTTCCCCATTGTTGCCATAAACAGCGGCGCTTGAGGCGAAAACGATGCGTTTGACGTTTGCTACACGCATAGCTTCGCAGACGTTCAAAGTTCCGATGAAGTTGCTCTGGTGTGTGCGAACGGGATCGTCCACGGAGGCTTGCACTGAGGCGACCGCTGCTAGATGCACAACGGCCTGGCACCCAGTTACTGCCTGAGTGACCACGTCTGCATTTGCGACATCACCTTCTATAAACTGGACGTTGGGATTTGCGTTTGGCAGGTTGCTAAGCTTACCTGTCGACAGATCATCGAGAATTCTGACTGCATAACCTTTTGCAAGAAGGGAGTCGGTCAAATGGGAGCCGATAAACCCGGCTCCTCCGGTGATCAGAATAGGGGAGGATGGCATGGTGTTAACCTTTCATGTGATTTCTGGGCATCTTGCGCATGCTTACCCTGATGCCAGCGCTTTTCTGCGAGAACTAATAGACTTTTCGCTGCTCAAACGGCAGGGCCTGTGCTCGTGCATGCTCCGATGCTCGGGCGTTGAGTGTCCCATAATGCGGCTTCGCAATCGAGTTGTAGATGTCGGTGAGCAATCATCTCAGAGATAGGCGGGCGTCGAGTTCCGCTAGACTGGCTGTATTATTAGGCTCGATAAATGACAAAACTCTGGGGCGGACCCAAAAATCCAGGTTCGGTCTTCGCTTCATAAGTACAATGGAATCGGGTTAGTAGAAGGATGAGACCATTGCGGTTGAGGTTTATGGATAAAACACGTGTCTTCCTGCTGAGTCTGCCTCGCAGGCAAAAACGGCTGATTCAGGTGCTTACCGATATAATGTTGGTATGGTTTGCGCTTTGGCTGGCATTTATTGTGCGTCTGGGGGTCGACGAGATGGTCAATCCCTTGAAGGTGCACCTTTGGCTGTTTGTTTGCGCACCTCTCGTGGCCATCCCCCTTTTCATCCGATTTGGCATGTATCGGGCGGTGATGCGCTACTTCGGTAATGATGCGCTGGTCGTAATTATCAAAGCTGTCAGCCTTTCTTCACTGATCCTCGCTCTGGTCGTTTATTGGTACAGCAATCACGAAGCGGTTGTGCCTCGCTCGATCATTTTCAATTACTGGTGGTTGAGCCTGGTCATCATCGGGGGGTTGCGGCTATGTATGCGGCAATACTTCATGGGCGACTGGTTTACAGCCGCGCAGCATGTTCCTTTCGCCAACCGCGATGATGGTCTGACCAAAGTGGCGATATACGGCGCTGGTGTTGCAGGTAATCAACTCGTCGCCGCACTGCGCATGGGGCGCGTCATGCGCCCTGTTGCCTTTATCGATGATGACCCGGGTATTTCCGATCGCTCGATCTCAGGTCTGCAGGTTTACAAACCCAAGCATATTCAGCAGATGATCGACGTCACAGGAGCGCAGGAAATCCTTCTCGCGTTGCCATCGTCGACTCGTGCTCGGCGCCGGGAAATTCTTAACTTGCTGGAAGGCTTTCCACTGCATGTTCGCAGTGTGCCGAATTTTTCCGATCTGGCGAGTGGCCGGGTCAAGGTCGAAGATATTCAGGAAGTCGATATTGCGGACCTGCTGGGGCGCGATGCCGTTCCAGCTCAGCCTGATCTTCTGGAGCGTTGTATCAAAGGCAAGACTGTCATGGTCACAGGTGCCGGCGGTTCGATCGGTTCGGAGTTGTGTCGGCAGATTTTTGCGTTGGAGCCAACCGCGCTTCTGTTGTTCGAACACAGTGAATTCAATCTCTACAACATTCTTTCAGAGCTGGAGCAACGCAGCTCTCGAGAGTCGGCGCCGGTTCGATTGCTTCCCATACTCGGGTCCATACGCCACCAGGACAAATTGCTCGATGTGATGAAAACCTGGAAGGTTGACACGGTTTATCATGCGGCCGCCTACAAGCATGTGCCCATGGTCGAACACAACATCGCCGAAGGTGTGTTGAACAATGCAATCGGGACGCTCAATACTGCTCAGGCTGCCTTGCAATCCGGCGTAGCAAATTTTGTGCTGATCTCGACCGATAAGGCGGTGCGGCCCACTAATGTCATGGGCAGTACCAAGCGCTTGGCGGAGTTGACGCTTCAGGCGCTCAGTCGTGAAGTCGCGCCGGTATTGTTCGGAGACAATGCAAAAGTTTCCCGGGTTAACAAAACCCGTTTCACGATGGTTCGCTTCGGCAATGTGCTGGGCTCCTCCGGGTCCGTGATTCCGCTGTTCCACAGCCAGATCAAATCCGGCGGGCCGCTGACCGTCACTCATCCGAAGATTACCCGTTATTTCATGACCATCCCCGAAGCCGCGCAACTGGTTATTCAGGCCGGTTCAATGGGGCAGGGTGGCGATGTGTTTGTGCTGGACATGGGTGAGCCGGTGAAAATCGTCGAACTGGCAGAGAAGATGATCCACTTGTCCGGTTTGAGTATTCGTTCCGATCGCAATCCGCAGGGCGACATCTCCATCGAGTTCACGGGGTTGCGTCCAGGTGAAAAGCTCTATGAAGAGCTGTTGATCGGCGACAACGTCGCTGCAACACCGCATCCGATGATCATGACGGCCAATGAGGATCATCTACCTTGGGAAGTGTTAAAGGTTAGATTGGCCAGTTTGTTGGCGGCGGTTGATGAGGATGATTACTCGCGCGTTCGCCAGTTATTGCGCGAAACCGTCAGCGGCTATACCCCCGATGGCGAGATCGTCGACTGGATCTACCAGCAGCGTCGTCTCGAACCCTGATTGTTTCACATCCTGTAACGTACGCATTTTTGACATCCCTCCACCATGACCTAAGTTTGGAGAGCAGCTTCGGAAAAGCTGCTTTCTCAAACGATGATGGAGCGTCACTAATGCGTACCGGTTACTTCTATTCTCTGATCTTTGCTTTCCTCACCAGCGCCTCGATCGCCGCTATTGCCGCGCCTGTTGCGCCAGCGGAGTCACCCAAGGCGCCGTTGGTGATGGAGACAACTGCACCTTCCCAAAGCGCAAAAGTCGACCTCAACGATGCCGATGCGGCAACGCTGCAAAAGGAACTGGCGGGAGTCGGAGAGGCCAAGGCCAAAGCGATTGTTGCATATCGTGAAACAAACGGGCCGTTTGCGTCGGTGGATGAGTTGCTGGAAGTGAAGGGTATCGGTAAGGCGATTCTGGATCGCAATCGCGACAAGCTGGAAGTCAACTAAGCTGAGTGTTCAAAGCCAAGAGGCCGGTCATTGACCGGCCTTTTTTACTTGCGCAGCGCATGGCTGCGGGTAGTGGAAGAGAGGGCAGTCGTCCGACGATTTAAAATTACGGCTATCATATTGCGTTTGGATTATGCCTATAATAATTCGCCGATGCGTCGAGCCAGCAGGTTTCATCGGCAACTCCCGTCATCAAGCATTCCAGGAGCATTCTCATGAATTCCGCACAATCTCAAGGTACTGCTCTGGTTACCGGCGCATCGTCCGGTATCGGTGCGATTTACGCTCAGCGCCTGGCGGCGCGTGGTTTTGATCTGCTGCTGGTTGCCCGTGACAAGGATCGTCTGGAAAGTGCTGCGAGCCAGTTGCGTGATGCCCATGGCGTCCAGGTTGAAGTGCTCAAGGCCGATCTGACGCAGAAGGATGACGTGCTCAAACTCGAACAACGTCTGCGCAGCGATTCCCGCATCAGTCTGCTGGTCAATAACGCCGGTGTGGCGGCGGACGGTTTGCTGGCCAACGCTGATATGGACCAGTTGGAGAGACTGATCCAGTTGAACATCACCGCTGTCACGCGTCTGGCCTCGGCGGCAGCCGCCAGTTTCGCCAAGGCCGGTCGTGGCACGATCATCAATATCGCCTCGGTGGTGGCATTGTTTCCGGAACGCTTCAACGCCACCTACAGCGCCAGCAAAGCTTATGTACTGAGCCTGACCCAGTCGCTGAACACTGAACTCGAAGGCACCGGCGTACAGATCCAGGCCGTGCTGCCGGGTGTGACCCGCACCGAAATCTGGGAGCGTTCCGGTATCGATGCCAGTGGCATTCCGGCAGAAATGGTCATGGAGGCGGGCGAGATGGTGGATGCGGCGCTGGCCGGTCTGGATCAGGGCGAGTTGATCACCATTCCTTCGCTGCCTGACGCAGGCGAATGGCACGCCTTTGTTGCGGCTCGCCATGTCATGGCGCCGAACCTTTCCCGCAGTGCTGCAGCGCAACGCTATAAGTCCGGCAATTGAATTGATCAGAGGTCACCACAGTATGGATTCGCGTCGAATAGTCGTCACGGGCATGGGCCTAGTTTCACCCTTGGGCAGCGATCTCGAAGTCGTATGGCAGCGTTTGCTGGCCGGTCGCTCTGGTTTGCGTAACTTGCCTGAGGCAACGGTCGCTGATTTACCCACGCGAGTCGGCGGTGCGGTGCCGACGCTGGAAGAGGACGCTGAAGCAGGTTTCGATCCGGATCGCGCCACGCCGCCCAAAGAGCAGAAGAAGATGGATCGCTTCATTCTGTTCGCCATGGAGGCTGCCCGACAGGCGCTGGAGCAGGCCGACTGGCATCCTTCAGAAAACAAAAGCCAGGAGCGTAGCGCAACGATCATCGGTTCCGGTGTCGGCGGTTTTGGCGCGATTGCCGACGCCGTGCGCACCACCGACAGTCGCGGTCCTCGGCGTTTGTCACCGTTTACCATTCCGTCGTTTCTGGTCAATCTCGCGGCAGGTCACGTATCCATTCAACACGGCCTCAAGGGGCCTTTGGGTGCGCCGGTGACGGCGTGCGCCGCGGGTGTTCAAGCGATTGGCGATGCGGCGCGGTTGATCCGCGCCGGCGAAGCGGATATTGCCGTGTGTGGCGGCGCGGAAGCCTGCATCGACCGCGTCAGTCTGGCCGGTTTCGCGGCAGCGCGGGCACTGTCGAGCGGTTACAACGACACCCCGCAGCGCGCGTCTCGGCCGTTCGACAGCGGGCGCGACGGTTTCGTCATGGGCGAGGGCGCCGGGCTTTTGGTGATCGAATCCCTCGAGCATGCGTTGGCGCGTGGTGCGACGCCGCTGGCGGAGCTGGTCGGCTATGGCACCAGCGCCGACGCCTACCACCTCACGGCCGGGCCTGAAGACGGTAGTGGTGCGCGGCGGGCGATGACGCTGGCACTGGCGCAGGCGGGTATCGAGCCGGATCAGGTGCAGCATCTCAATGCCCACGCCACGTCGACCCCGGTCGGAGATCTGGGTGAATTGGCGGCGATCAAAAGTGTTTTCGGCGAAGAGAATAAAATCGCGGTGACGTCGACAAAATCGGCCACAGGTCATCTGCTCGGCGCTGCCGGTGGGCTTGAAGCGATTTTCACACTGTTGGCGATTCGTGATCAGGTGGTGCCGCCGACGCTTAATTTCGACAACCCCGATCCGGCGAGCGCAGGCGTGGACATTGTTCATGGCCAGGCGCGGCCAATGTCTATCGAGTATGCACTGTCCAATGGTTTCGGGTTTGGCGGGGTCAATGCCAGCGTATTGTTCAAGCGCTGGCAGGCTTAGTCCCGGTTCTTGAGGTGATCGCGGGTGATATCGAGGATGCGTTGCGCAAACCCGGCATCCGCGACACTGCGCGACAGCAGCAGTGCACCGACCAGGGTCGACATGATGACGATGGCGCGGTCAGCGCTGTTCTCGCCTTCGAGGCTGTTCTCGATCTGCTCCAGCCGTGCGTTGAGGACCACGTCACTGGTAGGACTCGGCTGGCCGCGTAGGCCCAGCTCCGAAGAAATGGTCAGCAGCGGGCAGCCTTCATCTGGCGATGTCTGGTGCCATTCGGACAGATACGTCTCGATGAACACATCAAGCGCGTTGTCCTGGGCAAAAATCTCGGCACATAACCCATCGACCTGGTTGCCGGCCTCTTGCAAGGCCTTCTCGACCAACTCGTCCTTGGACTTGAAATGTGAGTAGAAACCGCCATGGGTCAGACCCAGCGCTTTCATCAGGGGTTGCAGGCCGGTAGCGCCGATTCCGTCCTTGCGAAAACGTGCCGAAGCCTCCTTGATGATGCGCTGATGGGTCTGGGCTTTATGATCCTGCGAGTAACGCATCTGGAACTCTCCGCAACAATGTCCGCATCTTAACCAAGGAAAATTAGATGGTGACTGTACTTCTACTTCCTAAAAGCGTGCGGATAGCTCCAATGGCTACAAAAAGCACAAACCCCGCCGATCAGGCGGGGTTGTGTTCAACGGTCTTGGGCGTCTTTGGCGTCCGCTTCGGCATTGCGTTGGGCAACGCGTCGGCGTTCTTCATCGGTCAGATCGACCTTGTTGGCGGTGTCGCGCAACATCATTAATCCACCCACGATCGAGCCGATTGCAACGACCAGAATCAACCAGGCATACCAAGGCATAACGGCTCTCCTTAAGGGCAGGTCGACGGACGAGGATTTCGCCGTGCAACGCTGCATACCACTTTTGAGCGAAGTGAACTCGCAGTGGTTCCATTCTAGGCCGCTTGCACCCGGTACACCCGAAATCCCTCAATGACCTGTCAGCATCGCATCGGCTGGTGCGTCGGCACGCAGTTGTCCGGTCAGCAGGAAGTAGCAGAAACCGACCGCCATGAAGCCAAGGAAGATCAAGCCGATCAACGTGTTAAACCACGCCATCGCCACCAGACACACCACCGCCAGCACCAATGCAATCAGCGGAATCAGCGGATAGCACGGCGCGCGAAAGGTGCGTTCCAGATTCGGCTCCGATTTACGCAGTTTGAAGAGGCTGAGCATGCTCATGATGTACATCACGATGGCGCCGAATACGGCCATGGTGATCATCGCGGCGGTGAGGGTCATGCCACCGAGGTTGATCAGGCCGTCGCTGTAAATCGCCGCGATGCCGATGATGCCGCCGACAAGGATTGCCCGGTGCGGCGTCTGGAAGCGCGAGAGTTTCGCCAGCGAGGCCGGTAGATAGCCGGCGCGGGCGAGGGCGAAGAACTGGCGTGAATAGCCGAGGATGATCCCGTGGAAACTCGCCACCAACCCGAACAGGCCAATCCATACCAGCATATGCAGCCAGCCGGAGTTATCGCCGACCACGGTTTTCATCGCCTGCGGTAACGGGTCGTTGATGTTTGCCAAGGTGCGCCAGTCACCCACGCCGCCAGCAAAGAACATCACACCCATGGCCAAAAACACCAGCGTCAGGATGCCGCTGATGTAGGCCTTTGGAATCGTGCGTTTCGGATCCTTGGCTTCTTCGGCAGCCATCGCTGCGCCTTCAATCGCCAGGAAAAACCAGATCGCAAACGGAATCGCGGCGAACATCCCGGCAATCGCTGGCGCACCGAACACATCCGAACCGGCCCAGCCATTCAGTGCGAAGTTGCTGAAGCTGAAGGCCGGCGCGACCACGCCCATGAACACCAGCAACTCGGCCACCGCCAGTACGCAGACCACCAGCTCGAAGGTTGCCGCCAGTTTCACCCCGAGAATGTTCAGCCCCATGAACACGATGTAAGCGCCGACCGCCGCATGCTTCGGATCGAGTGCCGGAAACTGCACATTCAGGTAGGCGCCAATCGCCAGCGCGATGGCCGGTGGCGCGAAGACGAATTCGATCAGCGTCGCCAGGCCTGCAATCAATCCGCCTTTTTCACCAAACGCTCGACGACTATAGGCAAACGGCCCGCCCGCATGAGGAATCGCGGTCGTCAGTTCGGTGAAACTGAAAATGAAGCAGGTGTACATGGTCGCGACCATGAACGAGGTCACCAGGAAACCCAGTGTCCCGGCCACGCCCCAGCCGTAACTCCAGCCGAAATATTCCCCGGAAATCACCAGCCCTACGGCAATGCCCCACAGGTGCAAGGTGCCCAGTGTGGGTTTGAGTTGTGTGTTCATGCGTTTGCTCCCTGAACGGTTTGGAAAGCTCGGGGGAGGGCGTGTGCAGTGGGCGTGCCATTGCTGTGAAACAAGTCGTAATGAGTTGAAAGCTGTCGTATCGGGGATGTTCGCGGTGGGATAGCTGCTTTTTGTGCGCCAGTTGAGTGCGATGTTGCTCGTTATGCCGTCTTCGCGAGCAAGCTCGCTCCCACAGGGGAATGCATTTCAAATTGTGGGAGCGAGCCTGCTCGCGAAGAGGCCTGCCCATACGGCGCAAAACCCACCTGTAACGCCGGCATAAACCCACTCTTTACGCTTTCTTTATGCCCAGCCAGACCCCTCGCTCTCGTTCCTTTACAGCCTCCTTTCCGACAATGCCTCCACACGCGGCAATACGCCGTAACACGGAGATCTTCCATGAGCGTTCTGGACGGGGTGTCACTGCTGTTGGCAGTGGGGCTGTTCATTTATCTGTTGGTTGCGCTGTTGCGCGCGGATCGGAACTAGGAGCGGCTATGCACAGTTATGACTATTGGCTGATCCTCGCGTTTTTTGCGGTGGTCTTGCTGCCGGCGCCGTTCCTCGGGCGCTTCTACTACAAGGTAATGGAAGGTCAGCGGACTTGGCTGACGCCGGTTCTCGGTCCGGTCGAGCGCGGCTGTTATCGCGTCGCCGGGGTTGATCCTAACGCCGAGCAGAGCTGGCAGAAGTACACGCTGGCGCTGCTGGCGTTCAACCTCGCCGGTTTCCTCCTGCTGTTCGCGATTCTGTTGTTCCAGGATCACTTGCCGCTGAATCCACAAAATCTGCCGGGCATGGAATGGACGCAAGCGTTCAACACGGCCGTCAGTTTCATGACCAACACCAACTGGCAGTCCTACAGCGGTGAAGCGTCTCTGAGCTACCTGAGCCAGATGATCGGCCTCACCGTGCAGAACTTTGTCAGCGCCGCTACCGGCCTCGCCGTTCTGGTCGCACTGTGCCGTGGCATCGGCCGCAAATCGACGAAAACCCTCGGCAACTTCTGGGTCGACATGACTCGCGCCACCCTCTACGGTCTGCTGCCGCTGTGCCTGTTGCTGGCACTGTATCTGGTCTGGCAGGGCGTGCCGCAAACCTTCGCGCAGTATGTGAATGCGGTGACGATGCAGGGCGTTGATCAAGTGATCCCGCTCGGCCCGGCGGCCAGTCAGATTGCGATCAAGCAACTGGGCACCAACGGTGGTGGCTTCTTCGGCGTCAACTCGGCGCACCCGTTCGAGAACCCGAGCGCGTGGAGCAACCTGTTTGAAGTGTCGTCAATTATTCTGATCCCGGTGGCGCTGGTGTTCACTTTCGGCCACTACGTCAAAGACCTGCGTCAGAGCCGCGCGATCATTGCCTGCATGCTGGCGCTGTTCCTGATCGGCGGCGCGACCTCGCTGTGGGCTGAATATCAACCGAACCCGACCCTGAACAACGCTGCCGTCGAACAGACCGCGCCGCTGGAAGGTAAAGAAGCGCGCTTCGGCACCACCGCTACCGTGCTGTGGTCGGTGACCACCACGGCCGCCTCGAACGGTTCGGTCAACGGCATGCACGACAGCCTCAACCCGCTCAGCGGCATGGTCGCGCTGGTCAACATGATGGTCGGCGAAGTGATCTTCGGCGGTGTCGGTGCCGGGCTCTACGGCATGTTGCTCAACGTGCTGATCGCGGTGTTCCTCGCCGGCCTGATGATCGGTCGCACGCCGGAATACCTTGGCAAGAAACTTCAGGCGCGCGAAGTGCAATTGCTGGTGGTGACCCTGCTGGTCATGCCGGTTGGCGTGCTGGTGCTCGGTGCGATTGCCGCAGCGGTTCCCAGTGCTGCGGCGACCATCAGCAACCCCGGCCCGCACGGTTTCAGCCAGTTGCTGTATGCCTACACCTCGGCGAGCGCTAACAACGGCTCGGCGTTCGGTGGTCTGAGCGCGAACACGCCTTTCCACAACCTGATGCTGGGCCTGGGCATGTTGATCGGTCGCTTCGGTTACATCCTTCCGGTACTGGCCTTGGCCGGCAGTCTGGCGATGAAGAAAACCGCACCGATCGGCCAGAACAGTTTCCCGACTCATGGCCCGCTGTTCGTGACCCTGTTGACCGTGACCATTTTGCTGGTGGGCGGCCTGACCTTCCTGCCGACTCTGGCGCTCGGCCCGATTGCCGAACATTTAAGTATGGGCTTCTAAGGAATCCATCATGAATATGCACGTTCCTGCAAAACCTGCAGAGCCGACCAAGTCGGCAGAAGCACCGAAAACCGCGATCTCGGCCCTGTGGCGGCCGGCGCTGGTGCAAGCTTTCGTCAAGCTCGACCCACGGCAACTGAAACGTTCGCCGGTGATGCTGGTGGTTGAGCTGACGGCGATTTTCACCACCGTGCTGTGCTTCATTCCTGACGCCGATGTACCGACTTTCGTGGCGGCGCAAATTGCCCTGTGGCTATGGTTCACCGTGCTGTTCGCCAACTTCGCTGAAGCTTTGGCCGAAGGTCGCGGCAAGGCCCGCGCCGACAGCCTCAAGGCGGGCAGCGAAGGCCTCAGCGCACGGCGCAAACTGGCCAACGGCAGCTTTCAGGTAGTGCCGGCGGCGAGTCTGCGCAAGGGTGATGTGGTGCGCGTCGAAGCAGGGGAAATGATCCCCGGTGATGGCGAAGTCATTGAAGGTATCGCGGCGGTCAACGAAGCGGCGATCACCGGTGAATCGGCGCCGGTGATTCGCGAATCCGGCGGTGACCGCTCGGCCGTCACCGGCAACACGCGTCTGGTCTCCGACTGGTTGCTGGTGCAGATCACCGCCAATCCGGGCGAGTCGACCCTCGATCGCATGATCGCGCTGGTCGAAGGCGCCAAACGCCAGAAAACCCCGAACGAAGTGGCGCTGGATATCCTGCTGATCGGCCTGACCCTGATCTTTCTGCTGGTGGTCGTGACCCTGCAACCGTTCGCCCATTTCGCCAACGGCAGCCTGCCGCTGGTGTTTCTGGTGGCGCTGCTGGTTACGCTGATCCCGACCACCATCGGTGGTTTGCTCTCGGCGATCGGTATCGCCGGGATGGATCGTCTGGTGCGCCTCAATGTGATCGCCAAATCCGGTCGCGCCGTGGAAGCGGCGGGTGACGTGCATGTGTTGCTACTCGACAAGACTGGCACCATCACCTTCGGTAACCGTCGTTGCAGTGCGGTGTATGCCGCGCCGGGTGTGAGTGGTCGCGAGCTGGCTGAAGGTGCGCTGTTCGCCTCTTTGGCTGACGAGACCGCTGAAGGTAAATCCATCGTTGAATACCTGCGTGGTCTGCATCCGCAACCTGAGCCGGCGCTGGAAACCTTGACCGCTGTGCCGTTCAGCGCTGAGACCCGTTTGTCCGGCGTCGATTATCAGGGTCGTGTCTACCGCAAAGGTGCGGTGGATTCGCTGCTGAGTTTCCTCGGCCAAAAACGCTCGGATCTGGCTCCGGCCCTGTCGCGGGAAATCGACAAGATCGCCCAGAGCGGCGGCACGCCGTTGCTGGTCTGCGCTGACGGCAAACTGCTTGGCGCGATCCATCTCAAGGACGTGGTCAAACCGGGCATTCGCGAGCGTTTTGCCGAGCTGCGCAAACTGGGCATTCGCACCGTGATGGTCACCGGCGACAACCCGCTGACCGCTGCCGCCATCGCCGCTGAAGCAGGTGTTGATGACGTCCTCGCCGAAGCCACCCCGGAGAAGAAACTCGCGCGCATTCGTCACGAGCAGAACGATGGTCGTCTGGTTGCGATGTGCGGTGACGGTGCCAACGACGCGCCGGCGCTGGCTCAGGCGGACGTTGGTATGGCGATGAACGACGGCACCCAGGCTGCCCGCGAAGCGGCGAACATGGTTGACCTCGACAGCGACCCGACCAAGCTGCTCGACGTGGTGCAGATCGGCAAGGAATTGCTGGTGACGCGCGGTGCGCTGACGACGTTTTCCATCGCCAACGACGTGGCTAAATACTTCGCGATTCTGCCGGCGCTGTTCGCTTCGATCTATCCGCAACTGGGCGTGCTGAACATCATGCAACTGACCAGTCCGCAGAGCGCGATTCTCTCGGCGATCGTCTTTAACGCCTTGATCATCGTCGTGCTGATTCCGCTGGCGCTGCGCGGTGTGCGCGTGCAGGCGGCGAGTGCTGCAGCGTTGCTGCGACGCAATCTGCTGATCTATGGACTGGGCGGGATTCTGGTGCCGTTCGTGGGGATCAAGGCGATCGACATGTTGCTCACGGCGCTGCATCTGGTGTGAGGCCGGAAAAAGCCCCTCACCCTAACCCTCTCCCAGAGGGAGAGGGGACTGACCGAGTGGCTCAACAGAGGTACATCGACCTGAAATACCGAGCCGAACTCAGGTTTTGAACTGCACAAAGATCGGCTCCCTTTCCCTTCGTGAACTTAAGGGGGAGGGGACTGACCGAGGTGTTTAGGAGAGCTGCACCGACTTGAAATACCGAGCCGAACGCAAGTTTTGAAAAGCATGGAAATCGGCTCCCTTTCCCCCTCGCCCCCTTGGGGGAGAGGGCTGGGGTGAGGGGGAAAAGATCTCCCTGACCCCCCGCAAAAGTTTGCTCAACGAATTCGAGGATCTTGAAATGTCCACAATGATACGTCCGGCCCTGAGCCTGCTGGTGCTGATGACCCTGGTCACCGGTGTCGCCTATCCACTGGTGGTGACCGGTGTTGCGCAAGTCGCATTCCCCGCCCAAGCCAATGGCAGCCTGGTGCGAGACGCCGACGGCAAGGTCCGCGGCTCGTCGCTGATCGCGCAGGATTTTGTCGGCGATGCGTGGTTTCATCCACGTCCCTCCGCCGGTGCGTTTGCCACCGTTTCCAGCAGCGCGAGCAACCTGGCCCCGAGCAATCCGGCACTGGCAACCCGCGTGATCGACGACGCCAACAAACTCCAGGTTCCCGGCCAAGGCCCAGTGCCATTGGCCCTGCTGACCACCTCCGGCAGTGGTCTCGATCCGCACTTGCCACCGGCGGCAATTGCCTATCAACTGGCGCGAGTTGCGGCAGCGCGAAACTTGCCGGTATCGACTCTTCAGCAACTGCTCGATGCGCATACCGAACAGCCGCTGGTGGGACCGCCAGTGGTGAATGTGCTGGCGCTGAACATGGCACTGGAAAAACTGTAGTTCTGTGATGTTGCCATTCGCGAGCAAGCTCGCTCCCACAGGAGGACGCGTTCCAAATGTGGGAGCGAGCTTGCTCGCGAAGGGGCCATAACGAACACCGAATCAACATCAGCAAGAGAGAACTCCCAGCATGAGCGACTCCGGCCGCGCCGACGCGCTGTTAGCAGACCTGCCCCGTGACGGCCGTGGCCGGCTCAAGGTTTTCCTCGGCGCCGCTCCCGGTGTCGGCAAGACCTACGCCATGCTCCAGGCCGCCCACACGCAATTGCGCCAAGGCGTGAAAGTCATCGCTGGCGTCGTCGAAACCCATGGTCGCGCCGAAACCGAAGCGCTGCTCGGCGGCTTGCCGCAGCAAGCGTTGGTGCGCTCGGAATACCGTGGCGTGATGCTCGAAGAAATGGACCTCGACGGCATTCTCGCGGCCAAACCGAAACTGGTGCTGGTCGATGAGCTGGCCCACAGCAACGCCCCCGGCAGTCGCCACACGAAACGCTGGCAAGACATTCAGGAACTGCTCGCCGCCGGCATCGACGTGTTCACCACGGTCAACGTCCAGCACCTGGAAAGTCTCAACGATCAGGTGCGTGGCATCACCGGTGTGCAAGTGCGCGAAACCCTGCCGGACTGGGTGCTGCAAGAAGCTTACGAACTGCTGCTGATCGACCTGCCGCCGCGCGAATTGCTCGAGCGCTTGCGTGAAGGCAAGGTCTACGTGCCGGAGCAGGCGCGTGCGGCGATCGATGCGTTTTTCACCCAGACCAACCTCACCGCATTGCGCGAACTGGCGATGCAAACCGCTGCCGCACAGGTCGATAACGATCTCGCCCAAGGCTATCGCCAACTCGGTCAGGCGGCCCCGGCAGTGCGCGGGCGCTTGCTGGTCGGCGTCGATGGTGATGCGCAGGCCGAACGCCTGGTGCGCCACGCCAGTCGCGTTGCCCAGCGCCGGCATTTACCGTGGAGTCTGGTGCATGTCGATAACGGCAGCGTACGCGACGAGCAATCGCGCCTGCGCCTGCAAAGCGCTCAGCAACTGGCCGAGCGCCTGGGCGGTGAAGTGGTGTTGCTGCGCGCCGGTGAGGTGGCGAAAACCCTGATCCAGCATGCTGCCGAACGCCGTGCGAGCCTGGTGTTGGTCGGCCAGTCCCGGCCACATTTACGCCGGCGTCTGTTCGGCGGCGGACTCGCGGCGCGCCTGCTGCGTCAGGCTCACGGGCTGGAGATCAACGTCCTCGACAGCGATCAGCAACAGCATCAACCGCGCCCGCGCAACGCGCTGACCCTGGTGTGGTTCGACTATGCCTTGGCGCTGGTCGCCACCGTATTGGCCACCGCCCTGGCATGGGCAGTGTCGAGCGTGCTGCCGCTGCCGAACATCTCGCTGGTGTTCCTTGCGGCGGTGCTGCTGGTGGCGGTGCGCAGCAGTCTCGGTCCGGCGCTGGCCTGTGCCGCGCTGTCGTTTCTGACCTATGACTTCCTGTTTATCCCGCCGAATTTTTCCTTCAGCATTCAGCGCGAAGAAGACGTGCTGACCTTGCTGTTCTTCCTGTTGATGGCAGCGCTCACCGGCAACCTCGCGGCGCGTCAGCGTCGGCAATTGCAAGCCCTGCGCGACACCCAGGAAGAGACCACTGAACTGCTCGATCTGTCGCGCAAACTCACCGCTGCGACCGATCGCCAAGCGGTGGTCAGCGCTGCCGCGCAACACCTCAATGGCTGGAGCGATCTGCAGTTATGCCTGCTCAACCGGGACGGGCAGGGCGGCTGGAAGGTCGAGACCGGCGGGCCGTTGGAGTTTACCGAGTCCGAACGCGCCGCCGCTGACTGGGCCTGGCAACACGATCAACCGGCAGGCATGGGCACTGGCACGCTGCCGTTCGGACGCTGGTGGTGGTGGCCGCTGTCGGTCGAGGACGGGCCGCTGGCGCTGCTCGGTGTCTGCGCCAAAGAAGGCCAGACCTTGAGTGGCCAGCGTCGGCGCTTGCTCACCGCATTGAGTCAGCCGCTCGCCCAAGCGCTGGCGCGCGCGCAGTTGGCTGATGACCTGGAAGCCGCGCGCCTGCACGGTGAAACCGAACAACTGCGCAGTGCCTTGTTGGCCTCCGTATCCCACGATTTGCGCACGCCGCTGACGGCCATGCGCGGCAGCATCGACAGCCTGTTGGCCCTCGGCGAAGCGATCCCGCTGGAAGATCGTCGTGAACTGCTCGAAGGCACCCGCGATGAAGCCGAGCGCCTCGATCGCTACATCCAGAATCTGCTCGACATGACCCGCCTCGGCCACGGCGCGCTGAAGCTGGCGCGGGACTGGGTGTCGCCGGCCGATATCGTCGGCAGTTCGCTCAATCGCCTGCGTGCGGTGCTCGCGCCGTTGCAGGTCAGCACTGATGTGCCTAGTGAATTGCCGCTGTTGTTCGTGCATGCCGCGCTGATCGAGCAGGCGCTGGTCAATGTGCTGGAAAACGCCGCACGTTTCTCACCCGCTCACGGTCGCTTGCAACTGAGTGCGGGCGCGAATGACCAAGAGATTTTCTTCTCGGTCAGCGATGAAGGGCCGGGGATTCCGGAGGATGAGCGGGCGAAGATTTTCGACATGTTCTACACCGCTGCCCGGGGTGATCGTGGCGGCCAGGGCACGGGCCTCGGCCTGGCGATCTGTCAGGGCATGGTTGGCGCGCACGGCGGGCGCATCAGCGTCGCCGACGGCATCGAGGGACACGGCACCTGCATCACTTTGCACTTGCCGTTGCAGACGCAACCGGGGATGGACGATGAAGGCTGAAGCCGACTGCGCTACTCTCTTGCCAATCATTTGTGTTGATGTGAATTCATGAGCCAGACCACGACCATTTTGGTCATCGACGACGAACCGCAGATCCGTAAGTTCCTGCGCATCAGCCTTACCTCACAGGGCTATAAAGTGCTTGAGGCCGGCAACGGTGCCGAGGGTTTGGCGCAAGCGGCGCTGAACAAGCCGGACCTGCTGGTGCTCGATTTAGGCCTGCCGGACATGGATGGCCAGCAAGTGCTGCGCGAGTTTCGCGAGTGGGCGACGGCGCCGGTGCTGGTGCTGTCGGTGCGCGCCAGCGAAGGGCAGAAAGTCCAGGCGCTGGATGGCGGCGCCAATGACTACGTGACCAAGCCGTTTGGCATTCAGGAGTTTCTCGCGCGGGTTCGCGCCTTGTTGCGTCAGGCGCCGGCGGGGGAGGCGCAGCAGGCGGCGCTGAGCTTCGGCCCGCTGACCGTGGATCTGGCTTATCGGCGGGTGTTGCTCGACGGTGTCGAAGTGGCGCTGACCCGCAAGGAATACGCGGTGCTGGCGCAACTGGCACGGCATCCGGGGCGGGTGATTACCCAGCAACAATTGCTCAAGGATATCTGGGGGCCGACGCACACCGAGGACAGCCATTATCTGCGGATTGTGGTGGGGCATTTGCGCCAGAAACTGGCGGATGACCCGACGCGGCCGCGGTTTATCGTGACCGAGGCCGGGGTTGGCTATCGGCTGTTGAGTGAGAACAGCCTGTAGTTTTGTATTGGCCGATCTGGCGCTTTCGCGAGCAAGCTCGCTCCCACAGGGGCATGCATTCCAAATGTGGGAGCGAGCTTGCTCGCGAAGAGGTCCTCAAATTCAATGAAGAATTTTAGCCAGTCATCCCTGCTCACTGTCATACCGATCCAGCGTATCCCGCGCAATCTCGCGCCCCAATGCGATCAACTCCGGCGCCTTGTAAAACTCGAAAAACCGGCACACCCGCTTCGGCACATTGATCAGGATATCCGGCGGATACCCGGCAATCTTGTACTGCGCCAGCGAGGTCTGCATCACCTCGAAACTCTGGTTGATCAGATCCAGCAACGAGGCCGGCCCGACGTTATCGATGATGAATGAACCAGTCGCCGATTTCGGTGCGCCTTCACGCTCGGGCGCGGCTGCCGGTTGCTGGCTCTCCGGCTCGGCGCCGTCCAGCCAGGGATTGATGTCCGCCGCTTCGGCGCGCAGCGCTTCCTGTTCGAGCCGCAACAATTGCTCGGCCTGTGTACGGCGGAATGGCATCTTCGATCCCAGCGAACTGATCAGGCTGTCGAAGCGTGAGCGAAAAGCGGCAGGGCGCTGGATCACCGGCAGTTTGTAGTGACGCTGATTGGTCGAATTGAGATTGACCGCAATGATCAAATCGCAGTGGCTCGACACCACGGGCACGATCGGCAAGGGGTTGAGAATGCCACCGTCGACCAGCATGCGATTGCCTTGCATCACCGGGGTGAACAGGCTGGGAATCGCCGCCGAGGCGCGCATGGCTTGATGCAGGCAGCCTTCCTGAAACCAGATTTCCTGCTGGTTGGTGAGGTCGGCGGCGACGGCGGTGTAGGGGATGCGCAAATCTTCGATGTTGACCTCGCCGACGATCTTGCGGATCTGCCCGAAGACCTTTTCGCCGCGAATCGCGCCGAGGCGAAAACTCACGTCGACCAGGCGCAGCACATCCAGATAGTCGAGACTTTCGATCCAGTTCTTGTACACGTCGAGTTTGCCGGCGGCATAGATCCCACCGACCACGGCGCCCATCGAACACCCCGCAATGCAGGCGATTTCGTAACCGCGTTTCTCGATCTCTTCAATGACCCCGATATGGGCATAGCCCCGGGCGCCACCGGAGCCCAGTACCAGCGCGACACGTTTTTTTTTCATCCAGCGTCCTCCCGACAAGGTTCCACAATGCACCCATCGCCGGGCAGGCTCAATCGCCGAAGTCGTTGAGTGCGCCGGTGACGTCGTTTTTTCGCTACTGCATGGCCCTTCAGCGCTATCCTTCTCAGTTGCGCGGTTTCACCCGCCGGCAAGGCACTTTTTCGTAGCCCGGCCGTCTTACCTGCACGACTGTTGACCTATTTGAGGTGTGAGTGATGAAAGCCTGGATCTGTGTGCCGTTGATGGCTCTGGCATTGGCCGGTTGCGCCGGTAAAACCGCTTACCGCGACAGCTGCGGCAGCCAGCTCGACGCGGCCTGGCATGAGCTGGATCTGGCCAAGGCCGAAGGCTTTGCCGGCACTGTCAGCTACTCCAAAGCGTTGTCGCTGCTGACCGCCGCGAAGACCCAGCAGCAATTCGAAGGGTTCGAAGGCTGCAGCAACAAAGCCGAGAAAGCGCGTTTCTACATTCGCGAATCCCGCGCTGGCCGCTAAGCTGCTGACGTGAAGCAAGGACGCTGCTTTGACTGAGCGGCAAAATGAACCTTGAAGCCATTTGAATCAGGAGCAAGTGATGTCTGCGTTGGTTGACCGGTTGGTGGCTCATGTCCTGAGTCTGGAAGTGCGCCTGCTGGCCTGTCAGGCACGGCTCACTGCACGGACCGACCCCGAGGCGCTACATGATCTGCGCACCACGGTGCGGCGCTTGCGCAGTCTGTTGCGGCCATTGCGCGGTCTGCCCGGTGTCGAACAACTGGAAGATGCCGCTTCGGCGGTCGGCCAATTGACCACGCCGTGGCGTGATCGCGAGGTGCTGGCGGCTTATCTGCTTGCGCATGATCAACCGGCAGCGGCGCAACGGCGCATGGCGCAAATGGCCGAGGCTTATCCGGCGCTGGCGGCGAGCGCCGAGGTGGCTTCGCTGCTGATGATTCTCGACGCTTTCCCGCGATTTCTGCGTGCGTCTCAGCGTCAGGGCTTGCTCAAGGGCTTGGACAAACGCATCGAAAAACGCTTGGGCAAGCAATGGCAGAAACTCGACGAGGCGCTGCACGATCCCGCTCACGACCGTCATCGCCTGCGTTTGCTGATCAAACGCGTGCGCTACGGCATCGAAGCCTATCCCGAACTCGACCG
Organism: Pseudomonas sp. 29; assembly: GCF_002754355.1. Taxonomy (NCBI): domain Bacteria; kingdom Pseudomonadati; phylum Pseudomonadota; class Gammaproteobacteria; order Pseudomonadales; family Pseudomonadaceae; genus Pseudomonas; species Pseudomonas sp. 29. Next base: position 981,585 of record NZ_PEEY01000001.1, on the reverse strand, counting down.
CTTGCCCGAGGCGGCGCTGGCTCGCCTCAAGTCTGCCCAAGGCGCGCTGGGCGACTGGCACGATTGCTGGCAGTGGCTGGCGAAGGCTGAGCTTGAGGCGGATCTGCAGCCCTGTGTCGCCACTTGGCAGGCGACCATGATCAAAGCCGAAATCAAGGCAGATCGCGTGCTGGAAAAGCTCAGTTCAGCCTGTTTCAAATAATCCTGAAATCACCACATCCCCTTGTGGGAGCGAGCTTGCTCGCGAATGCATTCTGTCAGGCGGTACATTCTTACCTGACACACCGCTTTCGCGAGCAAGCTCGCTCCCACAGGGTGTTGTGTGTGTCGGTTAGCCCGGTAAGGCCTTTCTGTCAGCCCATTTGACCGGAATAGACGCTGCGGCGCTGTGCAGGTCTGGTTAAGATCCCTGCATTCCTTTCTTGTTTTCTGAGGTTGCCATGCGCTTTAGCGATCTGCTCGAGGCGGTCCGCCGCCAACCGGAACTGACGATCCCTGCCGAATGGGGCCAAGGCCGTGCCAGTTTCGGTGGTCTGGTGGCCGCGCTGCAATACGAAGCCATGCGCGCGAAAGTCCCGGCGGATCGCCCGGTGCGTTCGCTGGCGATCACCTTTGTCGGCCCTGTCGAACCTGAAGTCCCGGTGAGTTTCGAAGTCGATGTACTGCGCGAAGGCAAGGCCGTCAGCCAGGTCATGGGCCGGGCGATGCAGAATGGTCAGGTGGTAACGATCGTTCAAGGCAGCTTCGGTGCTTCGCGGCCGTCGGAGGTGGCAGTCGAAGCCTATCCGGCGCCATCAATGAAGCACTGGGGCGAATGCCAGGAGTTGCCTTACATCAAAGGCGTGACCCCAGAATTCATGCGTCATTTGGCGATGCGCTGGAGCGTCGGCGGCATGCCGTTCACCGGCACGCAATCGCGGCTGATGGGCGGCTGGGTGCGGTTACGCGGAGATGTCAAAGAAGAACCGGTCAACGAGGCGCATCTGCTGGCCCTGGTGGACGCGTGGCCGCCCGCGCTGTTGCCATATCTGAAGAAGCCGGCACCGGGTAGCACGCTGACCTGGACCATCGAATTCGTGCAGCCGCTACACGATTTGAGCACGCTGGACTGGTGCCAATATCTGGCCGATATCGAATACGCCGCCGACGGCTACGGCCATGTCGCCGCCAAGCTGTGGAGCGCGGAAGGAGAGTTGATTGCGATGAGTCGCCAGACCGTTACGATTTTCGCCTGACTCAATGCCGACGGTGGCGTTCACGCCAGGCGCGCCACCAGCCGCCACTGAGAAAGTAGCGCGGAAAGGTCAGAAACTGCTCGACCAGTAAACGCGAGACGGCATCTTTACGATCACTGAACGGCTCGGAGGCTTGCGCCTCCAGGCTGTGGCCGTGGCGCTGCAAACCCAGCGCCGCGATGATGCCGATCACGCCGATGGCCACGCTGGCCAGACTCAGGCTGAACACCCCGGAGACGATCAGCAGAAACGCGACGATAAACAACGGCACGGCAATCAGGTGCAGCACCAGATTGGTCGGGTGCTGATGATTGCCCGGGTACGCGCGCCATTGCCATGCGGGAAGGTTGGGGTGACGTTTGCCCATGTTTTCTACTCCTCGATCCTTGTTGAACACATGGTTGAAGAATAGGCCTGGGCACGGAGGGCGGCGAATCAAGGTTGGCTATTGAAGTGATAGGCGTCATCGCAAGATTCGATGTTGCCGGGGCTGACGCTTTCGCGAACAGGCTCGCTCCCACATTGGATCGGTGCGCACACAAATCCCCTTGTGGGAGCGAGCTTGCTCGCGAAGGGGCCGTCAGAGTTTCAGTTGACCGATCGCCTTGCTCAACTCCCCAGCCAACGTCGCCAACTCATTACTGGTCGTCGCCGAATCCACAGTCTGCTGCACCGTGTTCTCGGTCACATCACGAATGCTCACCACCGCCCGGTTCATCTCTTCCGCGACCTGGCTCTGCTGCTCCGCCGCCACGGCAATCTGCGTGTTGCTCTCACGCATCTGCGCCACCGCGCCGGTGATTTCCGCCAGCGCCGCACCGGCCTCTTGCGCTTGCTGCACGCAGTCATCGGCCTTGTACGAACTTTCCTGCATGAAATCCACCGCATCGCGAGTGCCAGCCTGCAAGGCCGAGACCATCGTGGTGATCTCGTCGGTCGAGGTCTGCACACGTTTGGCCAGGTTGCGCACCTCATCGGCCACCACCGCAAAGCCGCGGCCCATCTCCCCAGCGCGGGCCGCCTCGATGGCGGCGTTCAGTGCCAACAGGTTGGTTTGCTCGGCAATGCTGTGAATCACGCTGACCACGCCGTTGATCTTCTGGCTGTCCTCGGCCAGTCGTTGAATCATCTCGGCGGTCTGCTGCACTCCGCTGGAGAGTCCGGCAATCGACTGCTGCACCCGCGCGACCACTTGCTGACCGCTGCCGGCGAGGCCATCGGCGGCCTGCGACAGGTCGCGTGTGGCGCCGGCGTGCTGGGCGATGTGGTAAACGGTGGCGGTCATTTCGTTGATCGCGGTGGCGGCCTGATCGGTTTCGCTCTGCTGGCCGAGCATGCCGTGGCGCACTTCGTTCATGCTCGACGCCAGCCGTGCCGCGCCGACATCCAGTTGCCGCGCGGTGTTGGCGACGGTCGTCACAACGCGCTGGTAACCGGCCTGCATCGCGTTAAACGCATTGGCCATCTGCCCGACTTCGTCTTTGCCGGCCAGCGGCACACGGGCCGAGAGATCGCCGCTTTTCTCGACGTGGAGCATCACGTCTTTCAAGGTGTTGAGCTGGCTGAGCAGGAAGCGGATTAAAAGTTGCGAGGCGCACAGCATGGCGAACATCAGGATGAACACTGCCACCGCATAGTTGGCGAAACGTTCGCTGAACACTTGGCTCAGGCTCGGACCATAGGCAATCACCGCGACCTGCTGACCATCGGCGCGGCTGAACACTTCGGCGCCCATTAACGGATTGTCGCCGAACAGCGGCATATGATTGATGTCGTTCCAGCCGTTGCTTTCCGTGATTTCCAGCAAGGGTTGATCGTTCAGGCGCGGTGCTTCGCCGCGTTTAAAGGTCAGCACTTGATCAGCTTTCGGCAATGGCTGCCCGGCCGGCCAGGCCTTGAGCAATTGCGCCTGAGCTTGCGCCGATGCCTGTGATGCGTGACTGCGCGCCTGTTGTTCGAGCTGCACGGCATACAGCACCAGCAGCAGGGTGGTGACGAAGGCGACCGCATTGACCGCCCAGAATTTGTATTTCAGCGAGATATTGCTAAGCCAGGCACCCATGGAGGTCTTCTCTGATAGCGGAAACAGTTTTGGCAAGGTGCCATTATTGTGCCGCTATGCAGATTTGCGGATCTTGATATGAGTCAACAGACCGCACGGTCCCGCCCTTGTAGGAGTGAGCCTGCTCGCGATGACGGTGTGTCAGTCACCTCAATGTTGAATGAGCTGCCGCCATCGCGAGCAGGCTCACTCCTACAGAGGAAATTGGGGTGTGTCAGGAAAGGGTGGGGAGGTTGTAGAACGCGCGGGCGCACGCGGTGGTGTGCGCCGCCAGATCTTCCTCGGTTTCGCCACGATGCAACGCTACTTCACGCAGCACTTCAGTCAGATACGCCGGCTCATTGCGACCGTTTTTCGGCTTCGGGCGCAGCGTGCGCGGCAGCAAATAAGGCGCGTCACTTTCCAGCATCAAGCGCCCGCGTTTGATCTCTTTCACCAGCGGATGCAAATGCGTGCCTCGGCGCTCATCACAGATCCAGCCGGTGATGCCGATATGCAGATCCAGGTCGAGATAGCTGAACAAGGCTTTTTGCTCGCCGGTGAAGCAATGCACTACCGCGGCGGGTAATTGATCGCGGAAGTCTCTGAGGATTTCCAGCAGCCGCTGGCTGGCATCACGCTCGTGCAGGAACACTGGCATTTGCAGTTCAACGGCTAGCGCCAAGTGTTCCTCAAGGACTTTTTCCTGCTGTGGGCGCGGCGAGAAATCACGGTTGAAATCCAGCCCGCATTCACCCACGGCTACCACGTTTTTCTCCTGCAGCAGACTGCGCAAACGGCTTGCGCTATCAACGTTCCAGTCACTGGCCGAATGCGGATGAATACCGGCGGTGGCGAACAGGCGCTGGCCGCTTTCATCGAGTTGCTGGCACAGCTCCAGGGCTTGCTCGCTGCCCTCGACGCTGGTGCCGGTCAGCACCAGTTGGCACACGCCCGCGGCATAGGCGCGCTCGAGTACGGCCTGATGTTTGTCGGCGAAACTGGGGTTGGTCAGGTTGACGCCGATATCGATGAGTTGCATGGTTGCTACCTCGGGCCGAAGGCCGGAAAGCATACCAGAGCTGTAGATTCATAAGAAAAGCCAAGAACTACAACGAGTTATAGCTGTCTGTTGATGCCGCGACGCAGACCGGTTTGGTAGAAGTGCCATTACTGTGCCAGTCTCTCGCACGTTGCCAGCGCTCATGGCGCTCTGTTTTCGTCGGTGATTTCGACGTTTTAACGATGAAATCGCCCCGTATTCTTTCCGGAGAGTGGATGGTTCGTCCCTCGGTTTTGCTCCTGTTGTGTGGCTCGCTGCTACTGCCGATGACGGCGGTTGCGCGCCTGCCCGGGCCGCTGCAAGCCGTGCCGGCGGCCAAGGTGCGCGACTTGTCCGAGATTCGTAGCAGCCGCGTGTTGCGGGTGCTGGTCAATCAGAGCCGCAACAGCTCCGGCGAAGTCCAGGGTCAGGCCATCGGCGTCGAATACCATCGCCTGCGCGCCTTCGAGCAATACCTCAACGGCCATGCCCGCGATGGTCAGGAAATCACCCTCAAGATCATTCCCAAAGCCAAGGACCAACTGCTCGGCGCCTTGCAGCGGGGCGAGGGTGATCTGGTCGCGCCGGGCGAATTGCTCGATTTGCAAGCGGGCTTCGCGGTCGCCAGTAGCGAACCGATTGCCAGCAATGTGCCGCTGGTGCTGGTCGGGATCAAGGGCGAGCGGCGCTACACCAAGGTCGAGCAGCTTTCCGGCAAAACCCTGGCGTTGCCGACCGGCAGTGCGGCGGGGGAGGCGGTCAGTCAGCTCAATCAGAAACTGGCGTTGCACAAATTGGCGCCGATCAAGATCGAATGGGTTGATCCGTCCCTGGCGGTCGAAGACGTGCTGGAGATGGTTCAGGGTGGCATTTTCCACCTGACCATCGTCGAGCAACCCATCGCCGAGCGCTGGGGCAAGATCTTGCCGAAGCTGCGTTTTGACCGGCAACTGATAATCAGCGAACCGGGCGAGGAGTACTGGTTCGTACGCCGCGACGCCTCGATGTTACGCGCGAGCATCGATCGCTTTCTCGGCGGTTACAAGAAGCCATCCAATGAAGATGCGGCGTTTTTGCGCATCTATCGTCGTCTCTATCAAGTCCACTATCCCTTGGCCAAGGCTGATCGCCAGCGCCTGGAAAAACTGCGCCCGACCCTGCAAAAGCATGCCGACGCGCAGAACATGGACTGGCTGAATCTGGCCGCACTGGCGTTTAAGGAGTCACGCCTGCAACCCAATGCCCGCAGCGGCAGTGGTCCGACCGGGCTGATGCAGATCACGCCTTCTGCCGCTCAGCGAGTCGGCGTGAACAACATTCAGAATCTCGATGCGAATGTGCAGGCCGGGGCCAAGTACCTGGCGATGATCCGCCGCAAGTTCTTCAACAGTCCCAAGCTCAATGAACGTGAACGCATGGCTTTCACGTTGGCGGCCTACAACATCGGCCCCGAGCGCGTGCAGGGCATGCGCGCTGAAGCCCGGCGGCGTGGACTGAACCCCAATCAGTGGTTCTTCCAGGTCGAACGCATTGCCATGGAGCAGGTAGGAATGGGGCCGGTCAGCTATGTTAATAGCGTGAACAAGTATTACTTGGCGTTCGACCGGGAGCGGGAGTCGTTGGAGCCCGGGGCGCAAAAAGTCGTCTCACGGAAATGATCTAATAAGCTGATTGTTATGGCGGAATATTTGCGCTTTTAACATGAAATTTATTGATTAATATAGCGGCCAACCAACACACATAACTTCTCGCAAAAACAAGGAACGCCCCATGAGCTCTCTGATCAACAAAGTACTGTTCACCCGCGCTGGCTATGGTCTGACCATCCTGCGCATTGCTGTCGGCGTAATCTTTGCGGCTCACGGTTCGCAAAAACTTTTCGGTCTGTTTGGTGGTTACGGTTTGGCGGGCACCGCGCAGTACATGGACAGCATCGGTCTGCACCCGGGCTACCTGATGGCGACGCTGGCGGGCGGTACCGAATTCTTCGCTGGCCTGGCGTTGATCATTGGCCTGCTGGTGCGTCCGGCAGCATTGGGTCTGACCTTTCTGTCGCTGGTGGCGATCTTCACCGTTCACATCAGCAACGGTCTGTTTATGGCCAACAACGGTTACGAGTTCGCCCTGGCTCTGCTCGGTGGCAGCCTCGCCGTCCTGATCGAAGGCGCTGGCAAGCTCTCGGTGGACCGCGCCATCGCCGGTTAAGCACTCTGGCTCAAGGAACAGGCCCGCATTGTGCGGGCCTTTTTTGTTGCGGCTGATTCTTGACACTGATCGGTCACGTTCTCTAGGATGTTGCCCATGCGCCGATTTAAACAGCTACTTGCGGGGCGCCAGGTGACTTCAACAGTTGCCGTCAGAAGCCGGAACAGGGCTTCGAAATACCGCTAAAGCGCTGGTTCGGTGTTGCCTCTCACCTGCCATGCAGACTTTTGAGGCAGAGACACGACACGATGAATGCACTAAGCCCTCCAGCACGTCCCGCGCCGATCACTGCGCATATCACTCAGCGCAACCCGAAAATTCTCCTTGGCGGCAAACATCAGCCAACGCTGCTGCGTTATCTCGATGGCTGGCCACGGCGCAGTGGCGGTCCTGCCGCGTTCCTGATCCAGTTCGTTGAAGACGGCGAGTCGCTGTCACGTTTTGCCAGTGACAGTTTTGATCTGGCGGTGATTCAGACGCCGAGCGCTGAAGATGCGCCGGAGATGATCAAGCAACTGGTGCGCGTTGCGCGGCAGGGCCTGATCACCCGCCGCTGATTCGCTTTACGGATAGTCGATGGCGACGATGTAAACGAACTGCTCGCCGGTCGGCGTCTGCACCCGGACTTCAGCATCCAGCGCCTTGCCGATCAAGGCGCGGGCCAGTGGCGAGTCGATGCTGATCAGGCCCAGTTTCAGATCCAGTTCATCGGGGCCGACGATGCGGTAGCGCGATTGCTTGCCGTCTTCGTCCTCGATGGTCACCCAGGCGCCGAAGTAGACTTTGTTCGGATCGCTGGGTTTTTCACTGACGACTTTCAACGCTTCCAGACGTTTGGTGAGAAAGCGTACGCGACTGTCGATCTCGCGCAGCATCTTCTTGCCATAGGTGTACTCGGCGTTCTCCGAACGATCGCCCTGAGCCGCGGCCTCGCTGACCGATTGCGTCACTTGCGGGCGGCGCACATGCCACAACTCATGGAATTCGGCGCGCATCCGCGCTTCACCTTCAGGGGTGATCAGCGCGGTGCCGGCGGTGCGGGGAGGGCGATAACGGCTCATGGCAACTTCTTTTGATTAAGACCGCTTGAGTCTATCAACCCTCACGCAACACTGTCAGTGGACTTGCGTTGAGTGCCCGACGCGTACCGAATACACCGGCACCACCAATCAACGCCGCGCCAATCAACGGCAGCACCAGCAACCACGGATGCGGATGCCACGGCAGATCGAACGCGTAGCGATACAACACCAGACTCACCACTTCCGAGCCGATCGCGGCGAGTAATCCGCTGACTGCACCGAGCAGGCCGAATTCGATGCGCCGCGCCTTGATCAGCAACTGCCGCTCCGCGCCCAATGCACGCAACAGTGCACCTTGGCGGATACGTTCATCCAGCGTTGCCTGCAAACCGGAAAACAGCACGGCCATACCCGCCGCCAACACAAACAACAACACATATTCGACCGCCAAAGTGACTTGGGCGAGGATGCTGCGCAGCTGTTCGAGTAGCGCCTCGACCTGAAGAATGGTCACCGCCGGGAATGCGCGCGACAGTTCGACGATCTGCTGATCATGGCCGGGGGCCAGATAGAAGCTGGTCAGGTAAGTCGCCGGTAGATCCTTCAAGGTGCCGGGCTGGAAGATCATGAAGAAGTTCGGCTGGAAGTTGTCCCAGTTGATCTCGCGCAGGCTGGTGACCTTCGCTTCACGATTGACCCCGCCGACACTGAACACCATGTGATCGCCGAGTTTGAGCTTGAGGCTTTCGGCGACTTTGCCTTCCACCGATACGCCGGGAACACCGTCGGTTGGCTGATCTTTCCACCACTCACCGGCAGTGAGCTTGTTGCCCGCCGGCAAATCCGCCGCCCAGGTCAGGCTCAAGTCGCGCTGCACAGCGCGATCGCCTGCCGAATCCTTGCTGACGATTTGCTGCACAGCTTCGCCGTTGATGCTGATCAATCGGCCGGGTACGACCGGATAAAGAGGTGCGGCTTGCGCGGAGACCTTGATCAGGTGATCGGTGAAAGCCTGTTTATCTGCCGGCAGAATATTCAGGGCGAAGTAGTTCGGCGCGTTTTTCGGCAACTGGTTTTGCCAGGTGTCGAGCAATTCGCCGCGCAGCAGGGCGATCAAGGCCATCGACAGCAGAATCAGGCCGAAGGCCAGCGACTGACCGGCCGCTGCCAACGGATGCCGCAGCAACTGGCCCAGGCCCAAGCGCCATGGCAGCGAAGCACGGGCGAGCATCCGCCGCAGGCTTTGCAGCAGCAACAACAGCAAACCGCCCAATACCAACGCGGCGACCACACCACCGCCGAGCAGAGCGAATGTCAGCAGCAGATCGAGGCTCAGGCGCCACATGATCAGGCCGAGGGCGCCTAATGCTGCGCCGTAAACCATCCAGGTGCTCGACGGAATCGGCAGCATGTCGCGGCGCAATACACGCAGCGGCGGCACACGACCCAATGCGGCCAGTGGCGGCAAGGCGAAACCGGCCAAGGCGACCAGCCCGGTGCCGATCCCGGCAATGGCAGGAAACACACCGCCCGGTGGAACATCGCTTGGCAGCAAATCATGCAGCAGTGCGAACAGACCCAGTTGCGCCAGCCAGCCGAGCAGCGCACCGCTGAGTGCGGCGAACAGCCCGAGTACAGTCAACTGCAGACTGAACAGCACCATGGTTTCCCGCCGCGACAGACCGAGGCAGCGCAGCAAGGCACTGGCGTCGAAACGGCGACTGGCGAAACGGTTGGCCGACAATGCCACCGCCACTCCGGCCAACAAGACGGCGACCAGACTGGCCATATTCAAATAGCGCTCGGCCTTACCGAGTGCACCGCCAATCTGCCGGTTGCCATCGCGGGCGTCCTGAATCCGCTGGTTCGCGGCGAGCCCGGGTTTGATCAGTTGCCGATAAGTCTCCAGTGCCTGCGGTTCACCGCGCCACAGCTCGCGGTAACTCACGCGGCTGCCGGGCTGCACCACGCCGGTGGCCGCGAGGTCGTCGAGGTTGATCATGACCCGCGGCGTGAGGCTATAGAAGTTGCCGGCGCGATCCGGTTCATACGTCAGTACGCGGGCCAGTTTCAACGTCTTCATACCGACATCGATGCTGTCGCCGATTTTCAGATCCAGTGCGGTCAGCAGGCGTGCTTCGACCCAGGCTTCGCCGGGTTGCGGCTCACCGCCGGTTTCTTCGGTGGCGAACGGCGCGGGTGCGCTCTTCAGTTCGCCGCGCAACGGATAGGCACGGTCGACGGCTTTGATGCTCGACAACTGAATGCCATTGTCGGTGGCGATGACGCTAGAGAATTCCACCACTTGCGCATGCTTCAGACGCAGCTCGGTGCCACTCCTGATCTGTTCTTCACGGGCTGGCGAGCTGCCCTCCAGCACCAGATCGGCACCGAGAAATTCGGTCGCGCGCAGCATCATCGCGCCGTTGAGGCGGGCGCCGAAATAACCGATGGCGGTACTCGCCGCCACCGCCACCACCAGCGCGAAGAACAACACGCGCAATTCCCCGGCGCGGGCATCGCGCATGAGTTGGCGTATGGCGAGACTGAACAGACGCAACAGCGGCAAACGTGCCATCAAGGCTCCAGAGGGGCGACCAACAGCCCGGCTTCAAGACGGATCAGGCGCCGGCAGCGATGGGCCAGGCGTTCGTCGTGTGTCACCAGCACCAGGGTGGTGCCGCGTTCCTTGTTCAATTCGAAGAGCAAATCGCTGATGCGCTCACCGGTGTGGCTGTCGAGGTTGCCGGTCGGTTCATCGGCGAACAGCACGTCAGGCTCGGCTGCGAAGGCGCGGGCAATGGCCACACGTTGCTGCTCGCCACCGGAGAGCTGGCGCGGCGAGTGCGTCAGGCGCTGGCCGAGACCGACGCGCTGGAGCAATTCGGTGGCCCGTTCACGCGCATCTTTGCGGCCGTCGAGTTCCAGCGGCAGCATGACGTTTTCCAGTGCGTTGAGGCTATCGAGCAACTGAAAGGACTGGAAGACGAAGCCGACATGCTCGGCACGAATGCGTGCACGCTGGTCTTCGTCGAGATTGCTCAGGCCCTGGCCGGCGAGGATGACTTCGCCGCTGCTCGGCAAGTCGAGGCCGGCGAGCAGGCCGAGGAGGGTGGATTTGCCCGAACCGGACGCGCCGACGATGGCGAGGCTGTCGCCCTTGTTCAGTTCCAGGCTGAGTTCGTGCAGGATAGTCAGTTCACCTTCCGCGCTGGGAACCACTTTGCTGAGGTTCTTCGCGGTGAGAATGCTTGCGCCCATGGAGAATCCGATGCGTGTGTGGTTTTTGAGTGCTGGCCTGGCCTTGATGTGCATGGCCCAGAACGCAGCGGCGGGTACTGTTCTGATCGTTGGCGATAGTATCAGCGCCGGTTTCGGACTGGATACCCGCTTGGGGTGGGTGTCGTTGCTCGAACAACGGCTCAAACAGGAGGGTTTCGACGACAAAGTGGTCAATGCCTCCATCAGCGGCGACACCAGCGCCGGAGGCCAGGCACGGCTGCCGGCGCTGCTTGCAGAGCATAAGCCTGAGCTGGTGATCCTCGAACTCGGCGGCAACGATGGCTTGCGTGGAATGCCGCCAACTCAATTGCAACAAAATCTTGCCTCGATGATCGACAGCTCTCGTCAGAGCGGGGCCAAGGTGCTGCTGCTCGGCATGCAACTGCCGCCCAATTACGGCAAGCGTTACACCGATGCCTTCGCCGAGGTCTACGGCAAACTCGCCGACGATAAAAAGATCCCCCTGGTGCCGTTTTTCCTCGACGGTGTGGGCGGTCATCCGGAACTGATGCAGGCCGATGGTCTGCACCCGGCAGCCGGGGCTCAGGGCAAGTTGCTGGAAAATGTCTGGCCGACGCTAAAACCGCTGTTATGAGGCTTTTCTAAGGACAGGCTTTCGGCTAATGTGGCGCCCCCTTATCTGGAGCCCCCGATGTCGCGTTCTGCCTGGTCCCTGTTTGCCTACCAACTGATCGAGCCTGACGAACAGCTGGATCTGTTCGCCTGCCAGGAAGTGCGGGTGCATCTGGTGACCCGTCAACTCGAACTCGGTGGCTCGGCTGATCGCACCCTGTGCGGCAGCTTGCTGCCGGCACAACCGCGCTGGTCGAGCGTTGATCGCCGGGTGTTTCAGGATCAGCGCCTGTGTTCGCTGTGCCGGGCGATTCTTGAATCGCAGAAGCGCGGCACCTCGCCGATCTGGCCGGAGCTGCGTTTCGAGCTCTGATTCTGTGGGAGCCGAGCTTGCTCGCGAAGAGGCCAAGTCAGTTAACATTTTTGGCGACTGACCCACCGCTTTCGCGAGCAAGCTCGCTCCCACCTGGAACACCTTGTCGCCTGCAATGGGGTGATCTCCCCGAATATTCAAAGTGCGGTGTACAATCGCGCTCTTATACCCTTGTTGATCATGCGAAGGATTTTCCGGATGTTGCCGCGCTTTCCTGCCGTCACCCGCTGCCTGTCACTTGCCGCCCTGTGTGTGGCCGGTCCCGTTGCTGCATTGGAGTTTCCCCTGCCACCACCCGGTGAAGACATCATCGGTCAGGTGCAGGTGATCAAAGCCAAGTACGAAGATACCTTCGCCGATCTGGGCACGAAGTACGATCTGGGCTACTCGGAGATGGTCGCGGCCAACCCGGGCGTCGATGCCTGGTTGCCGGGTGCCGGCACTGAAATCGTCTTGCCGACCCGCTTCATTCTGCCGCCGGGCCCGCGCGAAGGCATCGTTATCAACCTTGCCGAATACCGCCTCTACTACTTCCCGAAAGGCCGCAACGTGGTGTACACGTTCCCGCTGGGTATCGGTCGTGAGGGTTGGGGCTCGCCAATCGCGCACACCTCGATCATCGCCAAAACGCCAAACCCGACCTGGACGCCTCCAGCATCGATCAAGGCTGAACACGCCGCAGACGGTGATCCGCTGCCAAACGTAGTGCCGGCCGGCCCAGACAATCCGTTAGGCCCGTTCAAGTTCACCCTGGGTACGCCGGGTTACCTGATCCACGGTTCGAACAAGAAATTCGGTATCGGTATGCGTACCAGCCACGGCTGCTTCCGCATGTTCAACAATAACGTGCTGGAAATGGCCGGCATGGTGCCGGTAGGCACGTCGGTGCGTATCCTCAACGATGCCTACAAGTTCGGCAGCAGTGGCGGCAAGGTTTATCTGGAAGCGCACACGCCGATCGACGACAAGGGCAACCCGTCTGTGGTCGACAAGCACACCGCAGTGATCAACGCGATGCTCAAGCGTGAAGACGTCACCAGCAACCTGCGCGTGAACTGGGATGTGGTGCGTGATGTGGTCGCGGCCGAAGATGGCCTGCCAACGGAAATCGGCACGCCGAGTGCCTCGGCCCCGATGGTTTCGAGTACACCGATCGACTTGCAGCAGTAAGTCGAGGTTAAAGGCCCGCCGATGCGTACAGCGCCGGCGGGTTTTTTAATGCCCGGGCAAAAGCATCGGGCACAAAAAAGCCGACCCGAAAAATCGGGTCGGCTCGATAACAACCCCGAAGGATTATTACTTGCGGCTAGCTTTGTCCAGCATGCGCAGAGCACGCTCGTTAGCTTCGTCAGCAGTCTGTTGTGCTTTTTGAGCAGCAGCCAGAGCTTCATCAGCTTTACGGTAAGCTTCGTCTGCACGAGCCTGGGAGCGAGCAGCTGCGTCTTCAGTAGCGGTCAGACGTGCTTCGGTTTCTTTCGATGCGCTGCTGCAACCGGTAGCCAGAACTGCGGCCAGAGCCAGAGCAGAGAATTTCAGAACGTTGTTCATCGTGTTCCCCTTCAAGGACTTTCAATTAAGTGGCTGTCTCCTCACGATTGAGGAAATAGCCGGCGTACATACTACCCATTACTTGTAGTAAGTAAACTGACGTAAGGCAAGAAGCAAAAAAAATTGTAGGCGTTGATTCTTTTTCGAGCAACTTTTAACTGCGCTGTTTAAAAAATATACAGCTACAAGCCCCGAGCTGAGCGAGTTAATGCGAAAAAGTTCCCGTTGCCACGTGCTGTTTTTGCAGTCTTGGCTAAAGTCTTTCTAGATGAATACGTCGACACTTTTGTTCCGAATTTGCGTGCTGCTTCGCTTATCTTTGTCCATGTTGAGGTGACTTTAAAAAAGGCTGCACGTCTTAAGTCTCAACATCCGGCAATGTTCAGGTGACCGGTTTGGCAAGATCTTCTTCCAGGCCCACCCTGCGTCCATCGGAGCAACCCCCCGTCAACCCGCTTGATGACGAGCGTACCTTGAGCATTTTTGCCAATGGTGCCTACTATTTATCAGGTGCCAGGTTGCGCGAGATCGGTGTGGCTCTTCTCGGTGTCCATCAGGCACGGGGTGGCGTAGATGTTCCTTCGCCGGAAAAACATCGGTAAGGTAGGGGTCAGAATTCAAGACCCGCGAGGAGTAGTGATGAGCGAGGCGTTGTCCATCCACCATGACCAGGCTGGTCATCAGTTCGAGACCAATGTGGACGGTCATCGTGCCTACCTGACCTATATGGATCTGGGGAAACAGACCCTGGATATCTATCGCACCTTCGTGCCCAATGCCCTGCGTGGCCGTGGCATTGCCGCAGCGCTGACCGAAAGCGCGCTGCAGTACGCCGAAGAAATGGGCTATACGGTGATCCCGTCGTGCTCCTACGTCGAGCGCTACATGGAGCGTCATCAGCGCCGCGCCGCCAAGATCTGAATCGCATACACAAAAACGCCGGGCATTGCCCGGCGTTTTTTTATGCCTGTAAAACGTGTATCAACTGCGCTGGCGTTTTGGCAGAACATCCTTGAGCTTTGCGTGCATGCTGCGCAGGGTGTTCTCGGTAGCGGACCAGTCGATGCAGGCATCGGTGATCGACACGCCGTATTGCAGGTCGGCGAGGTCTTTCGGAATCGCCTGGCAGCCCCAGTTCAGGTGACTTTCGACCATCAGGCCGATGATCGACTGGTTGCCTTCGAGGATCTGGTTGGCGACGTTCTCCATCACCAGCGGTTGCAGGGCCGGATCCTTGTTGGAGTTGGCGTGGCTGCAGTCGACCATGATGTTCGGCTTGATCTTCGCTTTGTTCAGCGCCTGCTCGCACAGGGCAACGCTGACCGAATCATAGTTCGGCTTGCCATTACCCCCGCGCAGCACCACGTGACCGTAGGCATTGCCTTTGGTGGTGACGATCGACACGCCACCTTCCTGGTTGATGCCGAGGAAGCGATGCGGGCTGGAGACCGACTGCAAGGCGTTGATCGCCACAGTCAGACCGCCGTCGGTGCCGTTCTTGAAGCCGACGGCCGAGGACAGGCCGGAAGCCATCTCACGGTGAGTCTGCGATTCAGTGGTACGTGCGCCGATGGCCGACCAACTGATCAGATCCTGCAGGTACTGCGGGGAAATCGGGTCAAGGGCTTCGGTCGCGGTCGGCAGGCCTTTTTCGGCCAGATCCAGCAGCAACTGACGACCGATGTGCAGACCGTCCTGAATCTTGAACGAGTCGTCCAGGTATGGATCGTTGATCAGGCCTTTCCAGCCCACGGTGGTGCGTGGCTTCTCGAAATACACGCGCATGACCAGATACAGGGTGTCGGAAACTTCCGCAGCCAGCACCTTGAGGCGATCGGCGTATTCGTGGGCAGCCTTGATATCGTGGATCGAGCACGGGCCGATCACTACGAACAGACGGTGGTCGGTGCCATCAAGAATGTTGCGAATGACTTCGCGGCCCTTGGTGACAGTGCGCAGGGCAGCATCGCTCAGAGGGATATCACGCTTGAGCTGATCGGGAGTGATCAGGGTCTCGTTAGAGGCGACGTTTAGGTCGTTGATCGGTAAATCAGCCATCGTTTACTCGTCAGGTCACGGGTGCCGGCCGCCAGCGATCCCCGCGCGGCGGAGCACAGCAGATTTAAGCGCGTCGGGGAGCGGAACCTTAGCGCGTAAAGCGCCTGCTCGACAATGGGCATGTAACGGTTTAGAGAAGAGCGTCAGTCCAGTACTGGCTGGGCGAAAGCCTTGCGCACGCTGTCGTGGGAGAACTCGTCGGCGTGTTGCTCGACCCATTGCAGGGCCACCGCCTGAATTTCTTGCAGGTCATCGTGGGTGTCGTGCATGCGGCAGTAGCGCTCGATCTGACACACTTGCTCACCCATTCGCGCACTGAACAGCGTCTGCTCATCGGTAAACGCGATGCCCACCAGATAGCCTTTTTTGCGCCGCAGGCACCACGCCACGTAGCCCGGGTAACAAATGTCGGCATGCAGTGACGGCATGCGCACTTGCAGCGCCGTGCCATGGCGCCAGGCACGGTGGTAATTGCAAGCGATGCCGCCGAGGCTGATAGTGTGCAGCTGTTGCCTGGAAATACACTCAGGCTTGAGCAAGGTTAATTCAACCGGCACCTCGTCCGGATGAGGAATGAAACGTCCCATGAGCACAGACTCCCTGTGTCAGCCATTTGACATTGCTTCCCCCAGTATAGTGGTCGAATCCGAACTGACCGATTTCGACGCCGACCAACGGCTATTGGCGATGAGCGGCGTTTCGCTGGTGATTTTCACCAGCGTCGGCTGCGCCAGTTGCCGATATGCCCGCGAAGTGTTGCCGGCTATGGCGCTGGGGATTGATCGTCTGTGCTGGATCGATGCCGGCGACAACGGCGGGTTGGTCGAGCGCTATCAGGTCTTTCATTTGCCGGCGTTGTTCGTGGTGCGCGACGGCGAGTTCTTTGGGGCATTGCACACGCGCTTGACGACCGATGCGTTGAACGCGGCGCTGGCGCAGGCACTGGGGCGAATTGCAGAGGAGTTGCCATGATGGGGGCAGTGAATAAACCGGTCGTAGGGATCATCGGCACCGGCGCAATTGGTGGTTTTTACGGTGTGATGCTGGCGCGCGCCGGTTTCGATGTGCACTTTTTGTTGCGCAGCGAGTTTTCGGCGGTGGCTGAGCGCGGTTTGCAAATCAACAGCGCGGTGCATGGCCCGCTGACGTTGCATCCGGCGCAGGCCTATTCGTCCGCCGAAGACATGCCCAAGTGCGACTGGCTGTTAGTGGGGGCGAAGACTACCAGCAACGCCGGCCTGGCTCCGTCGATCATTCAAGCGGCCAAACCGGATGCGAAAGTGCTGGTGCTGCAAAACGGTCTCGACGTCGAAGACAGTTTGCGTGAGCTGCTTCCCGATTCCCTGCACCTATTGGGTGGCTTGTGCCTGATCTGCGTGCATCGCGAGGGGCCTGGACAAGTTACCCACCAAGCCTTGGGCGCGGTGAACGTCGGTTACCACAGTGGTCCGTTCAGCGCTGACGCTGCACGCATGGCGATCGTCGAGGAGGGGGCCGGGTTGTTCCGCGCCGCCGGAATCGATTCCCAGGCGATGCCCAATCTGCACCAGGCGCGCTGGCAGAAACTGGTGTGGAACATCCCCTACAATGGACTCTCGGTACTGCTCGGCGCCAGCACCACGCCGCTGATGGCGGACGCCGACAGCCGCATGCAGATCCAGGCGTTGATGGCCGAAGTGGTGCAGGGTGCCAAGGCCTGCGGCCAGGACATACCGCCGGGATACGCCGATTACCTGTTCATGATGACCGAGAAAATGCCCGACTACTGGCCGAGCATGTACCACGACTTTTTACATAAGCGACCGCTGGAGCTGGAGGCGATTTACGCTCGGCCACTGGCAGCGGCCAAAGCGGCGGGCTGTGAGCTGCCGCGCATCGAAGCGCTGTATCGTAATTTACGTTTTATCGACCGGCGCAACGTTTAGGTCGTTTTTTTTGTGAGGGGCGGGGGAAAGCATGGCCAAGAACATCGATGACAAACTGGTGCTGGCGATTTCGTCGCGTGCCCTGTTCGACCTGAGCGAGAGCCACAAGGTCTACCTGTCGAGCGGTGTCGAAGCCTATCGGCAATACCAGATTGAGCATGAAGACGAAATCCTCGCACCTGGCGATGCTTTTCCGCTGGTGGAAAAACTCCTGAAACTCAACAGTCGCCTCGGCCGCGCGCGGGTCGAGGTGATTCTGGTCTCGCGCAACAGTGCCGACACCGGCCTGCGCGTATTCAACTCGATTCATCATTATGGTCTGGCGATTTCCCGCGCGGCGTTTGTTGGCGGGCGCAGTCCGTATCCGTATCTGAAA
The DNA here is from genome assembly GCF_002754355.1 of Pseudomonas sp. 29. Lineage (NCBI taxonomy): Bacteria > Pseudomonadati > Pseudomonadota > Gammaproteobacteria > Pseudomonadales > Pseudomonadaceae > Pseudomonas > Pseudomonas sp. 29. The sequence goes on along the minus strand of NZ_PEEY01000001.1, from coordinate 963,905 downwards.
GCCTTTGGTTGCGACCTGTTTCTTTCGACCCATGCCGAAGATGTGCGCGCGGCGCTGGATGCCGGATTTGCAGCGGCGACGATTCTGTCCGGTGGTGCCAGTCGTGCGGCCAGTGACGAATTGCGCATCGCCTTCGACGGCGACGCAGTGATTTTTTCCGACGAGTCGGAACGCGTCTATCAGTCCGGCGGGCTCGAAGCGTTCCAGGCCAAGGAGCGTGAGTCGGCTCGCGAGCCGTTGCGCGGTGGGCCGTTCAAGGGCTTTCTGGCGGCGCTCAATCTGTTGCAGCGCGAGTTTCCCGATGACGATTGCCCGATCCGCACGGCGCTGGTCACTGCACGTTCGGCGCCGGCCCATGAGCGGGTGATCCGCACCTTGCGCGAGTGGGACATTCGTCTCGACGAGTCACTGTTTCTCGGTGGCCTGACCAAATCGGCGTTCCTTGAAGCCTTCGCCGCCGACGTGTTTTTCGACGATCAGGCCGGTCACTGCGAACTCGCCCGCGAAGTGGTCGCCACCGGTCACGTGCCTCACGGCATCAGCAATGAGCCGTCCATCTAAAGCCCTGTGCTTCAAGACGTTGCGTCGCCCGTCGTAGTCGCCAAGGCACTGCTAAGCTGAATCAAATCTCCGCCATGTTGGCACGCGAGGAGGTCATATGATTCGTTCGATGCTGTATGCCACTGACCTCGGTCTGTACGCACCGTTAGTGATGCAGCATGCCCTGGCGTTGGCGCGAACGTTCAATGCCGATTTGTACGTGGTGCACGCGGTGGAGCCGATGGGGCTGTTTGCCGAATCGGTGTTGCAGAGCTATCTCGACGAGCAGGCATTGAACGAATTTCATAGTCAGGGTCTGAAAACTGTCATTGCCAATATCGAGCAGCGGGTGCTGGACAGTTTTCGCGAAGAACTGGGGGATGAAGGCGAACAGGATCTGCAGCGCATTCGCGCCGTGCGCGTGCTGCAGGGCGATCCGTCGCAGGTGATTCTCGACCAGGTGCAGAAACTCTCCGTCGATCTGCTGATCGTAGGCAGTCATAGCCATGGGGTGGGCGCGGAAACGCCGTTGGGGCGCACGGCGGCGCGGGTCCTGCAATTGGCCAAGGTGCCGGTTTATCTGGTGCCGTTATTGGAGCGGCGGCGGCGGGAGGATCGCTAAGGCAGGAATAATGGCGCTTTGATAAAAAAGTTCTAGATTTATTATTCAAACCATTAATATAGTTATATACCGTCGCTGATGCCCGTGGCGTCTACCTGCTTTGAGGGATTCATATGAAGCTTCAACAATTGCGCTACATCTGGGAAGTGGCGCACCACGACCTCAACGTTTCCGCTACAGCCCAAAGCCTTTACACCTCGCAACCGGGCATCAGTAAACAAATCCGCCTGCTGGAAGACGAACTCGGTGTCGAAGTGTTTGCCCGCAGCGGCAAACACCTGACCCGCGTGACCCCGGCCGGCGAGCGCATCATCACCACCGCCGGTGAGATTCTGCGCAAGGTCGAAAGCATCAAGCAGATCGCCCAGGAATTCTCCAACGAGAAGAAAGGCACCCTGTCGATCGCCACCACCCACACCCAGGCACGTTATGCACTGCCGCCGGTGATCAGCAATTTCATCAAGCAATACCCGGACGTGGCGCTGCACATGCACCAGGGTTCGCCGATGCAGATCGCCGAAATGGCCGCTGATGGCACTGTGGATTTTGCCATCGCCACCGAAGCGCTGGAGCTGTTCGGCGATCTGGTGATGATGCCGTGCTACCGCTGGAATCGTTGCGTGGTCGTACCGCAGGGCCATCCGTTGACCAAGTTGCCAAAGCTGACTCTGGAAGCGCTGGCCGAATACCCGATCGTGACTTACGTGTTCGGTTTCACCGGCCGTTCGAAACTCGACGAAGCCTTCAGCCATCGCGGCCTGACGCCGAAAGTGGTGTTCACCGCCGCCGACGCCGACGTGATCAAGACTTACGTGCGTCTGGGTCTGGGCGTGGGCATCGTCGCTAAAATGGCAGTCGACACCAAGCTCGACAACGATCTGGTGGTACTGGATGCCAGTGAATTGTTCGAATCGAGCGTGACCAAGATCGGTTTCCGTCGCGGTACTTTCCTGCGCGGCTTCATGTGCGACTTCATCGAGAAGTTCGCCCCGCACCTGACTCGGGAAGTCATGGCCAAAGCCATTCAGTGCCACAACAAGCAGGAACTGGAAGAGCTGTTCGACGGCGTCGAGCTACCCGTTCACTGATCAGTTGCCTCAGAGTACCTCGGTGACAGCAAACTGTTGCCGAGTGCCCGCCACCAGAATCTCCACCTCATCACCTTCGCACTTGCCCAGCAGACCTTTGCCCAGCGGCGAGCGCGGAGTGATGACGGTAATCGGCTGACCGACCACATCGACTTTCAGGCCTGCTGCATCCGGCGCCAGAAACAGCCATTGCTCGCGACCCTTTTCGTCCTCCAGGCCGAGCAGGGCACCGACTTCGATACCACGGTTTTCATCGTAGGCCCGCAGCGTCAGGTTCTGGCACAACGCCAAAGACTGACGGATTTCCTCGACCCGTTTTGCTTGCCCGGCTGCCAGATACGACGCTTCCAGACCCAGCGTGTCGTACTTGTTTTCGGCGATGTTTTCTTCGTGCGTCGCGGTTTCGTAAGCGGTTTGCGCGGCGCGTTCGGCGATGTCGAGGTCGATGCGCAGTTTGTCGAGAATCAGTTGGTGGACGATGTGCTTGTTCATGATCAATCGCAGAATTGCAAAACGTTGGCGCGGCTTTTCTCGCTCGGGGCCGTCTGATCCTGTTGCAGCCAGAACTGGCACTTCGGATTGGACAGGTTACGCGTGCTGCCGCGTGCCTGATCCAGACGTGCCTGTTGTTCGTTCTTGCGCAGGTTTTCTTCGTACTGCTGGAACTGCGGGCTCGGCGGCGGAATGTCCGGTTGCACCTGCACGGCCGGTGGATTGGCCAGTTGCTGCACCGCTTGCGCAACCGGTGCCAATTGCTCCTTGAACAAAAAGTGCGATAGCAGCCAGCAGGTCAGCGCAATGGCGACAAAGCCCAGCCACATGCCCAAGGCAATGCTGCCGGTCAAATGCAGCGCGCTAAGCTGAACAGGCAACGGGCGACGCGGATTGGGGCGATAGGGCATGGCTGCCTCCTGGCGGATGATTGCGGGCAAGTGGCGATTGTCGCACGAAGATTAATCGCCGTCGGCTCTTCTGCGCGAGGTGATTTATGCGGACAATCGCAGCTTTTGCCAACGGGAGTCTTGAATGCCGCAATTGAAACCCCGCTGGGATATTTTCTGCACGGTGGTCGACAACTTTGGCGACATCGGCGTGACCTGGCGTCTGGCTCGGCAATTGGTGGCTGAGCATGGTTTGGCGGTGCGCTTGTGGGTCGATGATCTGCGCGCCTTCGAACGCATTTGCCCGGCGATTGATATCAACGCCGCACAGCAATCGCAACAAGGCGTTGAAGTGCGGCACTGGCCGGCTGACTGGGTGCACACAGAGGCGGCGGATGTGGTGATTGCAGCGTTCGCTTGTCAGTTGCCCACTGACTACATGGACGCGATGGCCACGCGAGAGCCGCCGCCACTGTGGATGAACCTCGACTATCTCAGCGCCGAAGACTGGGTGATTGGTTGTCACGGCTTGCCGTCGGTCAAATACAAATCGGTGCAGAAGTTCTTTTTCTTTCCCGGATTCCAGCCAGGCACTGGCGGGCTGTTGCGTGAGCGCGGCTTGCTCGAGCAGCGTCGGCAGTTTCAACAGGATGCCGAAGCTCAACGGCAATTCCTGCAAGGTCTCGGGATCGCTCCTGCGTCTGACGCCCAGCTGATTTCGTTGTTTGCCTACGAGAATGCCGGGCTGGCCAGTTGGCTGGACGTTTTGGCGGCGGACGCTGCGCCGACTCACCTGTTGGTGCCGGAGGGGCGGATTCTTGGCGACGTGGCGCGCTGGCTCAGGGTGGAAGCCCTGACGGTGGGCGAGATCAATGTGCGTCAGTCGTTGACCGTGCAGGTGTTGCCGTTCGTCCGACAGGATCAATACGATCAGTTGCTCTGGTGCTGTGATTTCAACGCGGTGCGTGGTGAGGACTCGTTCGTGCGGGCGCAGTGGGCGGGGCGGCCGATGCTCTGGCACATCTATCAGCAGGACGAAGACATCCATCTGGACAAACTTGATGCCTTCCTCGCGCTTTACACAAAAGGTCTGTCACCGGCCGCTGCCGAGGCGATGAACGGTCTGTGGCGAGCCTGGAGCGCCGGTCAGCCCATCGGTGAACACTGGCTCGAAGTCCGCAATCATTGGCCAGAACTGCAAGAAAATGCCGAAGCGTGGTGTCTGGAACAAGGCTTGCAGGCCGATCTTGCCGCAGCGCTGGTACAGTTTTACCTAAATTGGATATGATACGCGGCCTAGATTTTTGTAAATCCCATCCAAATTCGGATATTCGCAATGAAAACTGGTAAAGAACTGAAACCCGGTACCGTGATCCGTCTCGAGAACGATCCTTGGCTGGTTCAGAAAGCTGAATTCACCAAGTCGGGCCGTAACAGCGCGATCATGAAGACCAAGCTGAAAAACCTGCTGACCGGTTACAAGACCGAGATCGTTTACAGCGCTGACGACAAACTGGACGACGTAATCCTCGACCGCAAAGAAGCGACCCTGTCCTTCATCAGCGGCGACACCTACACGTTCATGGACACCACTGACTACACCATGTACGAGCTGAACGCTGAAGACATCGAAGCTGTTCTGCCTTTCGTTGAAGAAGGCATGACCGATGTTTGCGAAGCGATCTTCTTCGAAGAGCGTCTGGTTTCCGTAGAGCTGCCGACCACCATCGTGCGCGTAGTTGACTACACCGAAGGTTCGGCTCGTGGCGACACTTCCGGCAAAGTCATGAAGCCAGCCAAGCTGGCCAACGGTACTGAGCTGCAAGTTGCTGACTTCATCGAAATCGGCGACAAGATCGAAATCGACACCCGCGAAGGCGGTTCCTACAAAGGCCGTGCCAAATAAGCACTGCTTTTTACGGAAAGAAAAAGCCCGGCCATTGAGCCGGGCTTTTTTGTGCCTGCGATTTCTCATTAACCACCGACTCCTGTGGGAGCGAGGCTGCTCGCGAATGCGGGGCGTCGATCAATGAAATGTTGACTGACAGGACGCCTTCGCGAGCAGGCTCGCTCTCACAGGGGGTTTGTGTCCGGTTTCAGACGGTGGTGTGCAGACGTACATCGACGTTGCCACGGGTGGCGTTGGAGTACGGGCAAACCTGGTGAGCGGCGTCGACCAGCGCTTGCGCATCGGCTTGTTCCAGGCCTGGCAGACTGATGTGCAGGTCGATGTCCAGACCGAAACCGCCAGGGATCTGGCCGATACCGACGTGGGCGGTGATCGAGGCGTCGTCAGGGATTTTGCGTTTGGTCTGGCTGGCGACGAATTTCAGTGCGCCGATGAAGCAGGCCGAGTAGCCGGCAGCGAACAGCTGCTCAGGGTTGGTTGCCGCGCCGCCGGCACCGCCGAGTTCTTTCGGAGTGGCGAGTTTGACGTCGAGGATGTTGTCGCTGGAGACCGCACGACCGTCACGGCCGCCAGTGGAGGTTGCGATTGCAGTGTAGAGAGTTTGCATGGTGTGAGCCTCGTTGAGTGTGATTGCGTGCGCTAATTGTTTGCGCGCCAAGTAAGTGCTAGATGAATGTATCGCGCAAATATTTAGTGTGCAAGATAAATTTCGAAAAATGTCCCGCTGGACTGATCTGGCTGACTCGTCCATCGGCTGGAAAGATTCGACTTAGAGGGGATGGCGAGACAATGGGAGCGCTGAAAAATAATTTTCAGTCGATGAAATCAAATGTAGGAGTGAGCCTGCTCGCGATAGCGGTGTGCCAGTCAACTCAGAAGTCGACTGAACCACCGCTATCGCGAGCAGGCTCACTCCTACAGGGATTGGTGGGCCTTAAATAAGGCTTTCTTGTAGATGGCTGCGCAGCGCCTGCAACTCCGCTTGCAGCTTCTGCAGCCGTTCCAGAGTGAAACCGCTGGCGCCGAGGATGCATTGCGGAACGGTCTGGGCTTTTTCTTTCAGCGCTCGGCCTTGCTCGGTCAGCTCGACAATCACTACCCGCTCATCCTCACGACTGCGCGTGCGGCTGAGCAACCCTTCGCCCTCCAGGCGTTTGAGCAGTGGCGTCAGCGAACCAGGATCGGTCAGTAGTCGAGTGCTGATTTCTCCGACCGTCAATCCATCCTTCTCCCACAACACCATCATCGCCAGGTACTGCGGATAGGTCAGGTTCAAGGCTTGCAGCAGCGGTTTGTAGACCTTGGTCATCATCAGCGAAGTGGAATGCAGGGCGAAGCACGCCTGGTTATCCAGCAGCAGGTCGTCGCAGGTGTCGCGTTGGGAAGTCATGTCAAAGCCTTGTTCGGTGATGGTCATGAATCTAGCGCTCGAATCTTTAATGCGCCAGATAATTCTCCGGATCTAATGGCGGCCGAGATCCCGTTGCAGCGCCAGATCCCACGGCGGCACTGGACTGAAACGAGTTTTGAGGTATTCAAGCAACAAGCGGCTGCGCGAGTTGGTTTGCTGTTCCATGCGCAGTGCGTAGATGCCGGTGGATTCCGGGGCCGGCAGACCGTTCTCGCAGAACAGCGGGACCAGTTCACCGCGCAGCAGGTATTCGCTCGCCAGCCAGGTCGGCAAATGCGCAATCCCTAATCCCGCCAAAGCCCCACACACCAGCGCTTCGGCATTGTTGGCGCTCATGCGGATGCGCGTCGGGCGGTGCAAATGCATCTGGCCGTCCTGCTCGAACCGCCAGGCAAAAGGCGGGGCGAGGCCTTCCCAGTCCAGACCGTCATGCTCGCCAAGTTGCGCCGGACTGCCGGGCACACCCCGGCGTTTGAGATAGTCAGGACTGGCACAGGCTATGCGCACCATGCTCGCCAAAGGCGTCGCCACCAATCGCGTGTCAGCCATTTGCCCGGCACGCAGCACCAGGTCAACCTTGCCCAGGTTCGAGCCGCCCATGTCGACGAAACTGTCGATCAAGTGCAACTGCACATCCAGCCCCGGGTAGAGGACGAGAAAGTCGGCGATCACCGGTGCCAGATGCCGTCGCCCGAACGCGGCGGGGGCGTCGATGCGAATCAAGCCTTCCGGCGCGCTGCTCAAGGACACGGCTTCGGCCCGCGCCAGTTGCAACTCGGCGACAATGCGCCGGGCACGTTCGGCAAACGCCAGACCGGCGGGTGTGGCTCTGACGGCGTGGGTGCTGCGTATAAATAACTGGCTGCCGACGGCGCTTTCCAGGCTGTCGATCCGTCGCGCAACGGCCGAAGGTGTCAGCGGATGACGGCGCGAGGCGGCGGAAAAACTGCCACTCTCCAGCACATCGAGAAACAGCCCTAATTGTTCAGTCAGTTGGTTGGGGTTCATGAGAATTCACGCTTGTGCGAAATCGGCATAGCCATTGTGCGTTGCTGTGCGTTTCCCCGCCAGCCACGACTGCGTAGGATGAATCGCCTGACGTAAGAGGAATTCAGCTGTGATGGAGTTTTTGTTGTACCTACTGTTCGGCGCCGCGCTTGGCACACTTGGCGGCATTTTCGGCATCGGCGGCGGCTTGATTGCTATCCCGCTGCTTGGTGTGTGGTTCGGCCTCGATCAGCAGATTGCCCAAGGCACCGCGCTGGTCATGGTGGTGCCGAACGTGATGCTGGCGCTGTGGCGCTATCACCAGCGCAATCGCATCGAACTGCGGCATGCGTTGCCCTTGGCGGTGATGGGTTTTTGCTTTGCGTGGATCGGTTCGATCTGGGCGGTGGGTATCGATGCGCAAACCATGCGCATCGGTTTTGTCGCTTTCCTGGTGGTGCTCTCGGCGTACAACCTGCTGAAGATGTTCGGCAAGCAACCCGCTGCGACTTCCGAGATGCGCTATTCCTGGCCTTGGCTCGGCGTTCTCGGTGCGGCGTCCGGAACCATGGGCGGCTTGTTCGGTGTCGGCGGTGCCGTGGTGGCAACGCCGGTGCTGACCAGCCTCTTCGGCACCACGCAAGTGGTCGCTCAGGGCTTGTCGCTGGCGCTGGCGTTGCCAAGCACCGGCGTGACCCTGGTGACCTACGCGGTACATCACGAAGTGGACTGGATGATCGGCCTGCCGCTGGCCATCGGCGGTCTGGCGAGCATCAGTTGGGGGGTGAAAGTTGCCCACGCCATGCCGGAAAAGCTTCTGCGCGGGCTGTTCTGCGGTTTCCTGGTGCTGTGTGCGGTGATGCTCGCGTTTAAAGTTTAAAACCTTCGACGATATGCTCGGCCAGGCACTCGGTGATCGGCGACGGATTGTTCAGGTTGCGGATCAGCATGATGCTGGCCTCGGGCAACAGCGGCAGATCTTCGGCGGCGCCGAGAATGCGCATGTCCGGGGTGATCAGGCTTTCCAGTTGCGCGGTGATCGCCAGACCCGCGCTCACCACTGCCATCAACGCCGAGAGGCTGGTGCTGTTATATGCGATGCGGTATTCGCGGCCCATCGCATCCAGTGCGTTACACGCCCACAAGCGGCAGAAACAATCACTGTTGAACATCGCCAGAGGTAGTGGCGTTTGTTCGTGGGCGCTGAAATTCTGCGCCTCGGCCCAGACAAAACGCTCCTTGCGCAGCAACTGACCGATTTCGTTGCCCGGTTCACGGGTGACGATCGACAAATCCAGGTCAGTACGCTGCAACAGTTGTTTGGTCGATTCGCAATGCACTTCGATCTGGATCAGTGGATAGAACTGCGCAAACCGCGACAGGATCCCCGGCAGAAAACGCATCACGTAGTCATCCGGCGTGCCGATGCGCACGGTGCCGACCATGTGCGGCTCGCGCAAGGTGTTGAACACTTCGCTGTGCAGCTTGAGGATGCGCCGCGCGTATCCGAGCAGCACCTGGCCTTCAGCGGTCAGGCGCACCTGGCGTCCGTCGCGCTCAAACAACTGCCGCTGCAACACGTCTTCTTCCAGACGCTTCATCTGCATGCTCACCGCCGACTGCGTGCGGTTGACCATTTCGCCGGCGCGGGTGAAACCGCCCTGATCGGCAATCGCGACAAAGGTGCGCAGGACATCGGTATCGATACTGGGGTAGGCCGACAATTGATGAATCTCCGTGATGCATGCCATCAGAAACATTCGTTGGATTGATCTTAGCGCCGGCGCGAGACTTGAGCCATCCACAAAGGAGGCAACACGATGAAAGGTCAAAGAGAGTATGTAGACGACGCAAAATTTTCCGGCCACGGCCATCTCGTTTCCGACCTGCTGCACAAGTTTAGCCGCTGGTACGAATTGCACCGTGAACGCGAGCTGCTTGCCAGTCTGAGCGACGAAGCGTTGAAAGACATCGGCGTCAGTCGTGCCGACGTTGAACACGAGTCCGTGCGGCCGTTCTGGGATGATCCGATGCATAAATGACCCGCTGCATAAATGATCAGCAGAACGCTACACAAACCCTCTTCCAGTGAGGTAGGTTGCGAGCAGACAAGGAGATGCTCATGCCCGCGACTCTGGCCTTTTCCCTCAAACAGGCGCGACGACTGGCGCTGGCTGCCCAAGGGTTCAACGGGCGCCAGCCGCCGACCGTCAAGGCGCCACACGTCAACCGGCTGATCGAAAGGCTGGGTTTGCTGCAAATCGACTCCGTCAACGCCGTGGTGCGCTCGCACTACCTGCCGCTGTTTTCCCGTCTCGGCTCCTATTCTTCCGATTTGCTCGACCAGGCTGCCTGGAGTTCGGGGCGACGTCGCACGTTGTTCGAATACTGGGGACACGAAGCCTCGTTGCTGCCGATGTCGATGTATCCGTTGCTGGGCTGGCGCATGCAGCGGGCCAGGCGTGGCGAGGATATTTATCAGCAACTGGCCAGATTCGGTCGCGAGCAGCAGGACGTGGTGCGTCGGGTCTTGAGTTCGGTGCAAGAGCAGGGCGCGTTGGGCGCCGGCAGCCTTTCAACCCGTGCAGACAAGGCCGGGCCGTGGTGGGACTGGAGCGCGGAAAAGCATGCGCTTGAGTGGCTGTTCGCGGCGGGTGAAGTGACGGTGGCGGGGCGGCGTGGTTTTGAGCGTTTGTATGATTTGCCGGAGCGGGTGATCCCTTCATCGATCCTGCAACAGGCGTTGCCTGATGAAGCCGAAGCGCAACGTGGCCTGCTATTGCACGCGGCACAGGCCTTGGGTGTCGGTACTGAAAAAGACTTGCGTGATTACTTTCGCCTGAATCCGACGGATGCGCGGCCACGTCTCGCGGAACTGATTGAAGCTGGGCAGTTGCAGATGTGCGAAGTCGCCGGTTGGCGGCAAATCGCCTATTGCCTGCCGGAGCCGAGCGTCCCGCGCAAGGTCATGGCCAGTGCGCTGCTGTCGCCCTTTGATTCGTTGATCTGGGAGCGTAGCCGGACTGAGCGCTTGTTCGATTTTCGCTATCGGCTGGAGATTTATACGCCACAGGACAAGCGAGTCTACGGCTATTACGTGTTGCCCTTCTTGCACAACGAGAGGATCGCCGCACGGGTCGATTTGCGCGCCGAGCGGGCGGCGGGGCAGTTGGCGGTGCATGCGCTGCACGAGGAGGAGCCGGGGCTGGATGAGCAGGGGATGCTGGCGCTGGCCGTGAATCTGCGGCAGATGGCGGATTGGTTGGGGCTGGCGCGGGTGCAGTTGAATTGTCAGCGCGAGAGTGCGGCGCGGTTGCGGGTGGCATTGGCCGAGATCGGTGGTGACTGAGTTGGCCCCTTCGCGAGCAAGCTCGCTCCCACACTGGATCTGTGTCGTACACAAAACCTATGTGGGAGCGAGCTTGCTCGCGAAGGGGGCGACGCGGTCTAGCGGCGAACCTGTTTCAGGGTTTCAGCGATCAAAAACGCCAACTCCAGCGACTGATCAGCATTCATCCGTGGATCACAGTGCGTGTGATAACGATCCGACAAGCCATCTTCAGTAATCGGCCGCGCACCACCGATGCACTCGGTGACATTCTGCCCGGTCATCTCGATGTGAATGCCGCCGGCATAACTGCCTTCCGCCTCGTGCACCTGGAAGAACTGTTTAACCTCGCCAAGGATCTGCGCGAAGTCGCGGGTCTTGTAGCCGCTGCTGGCCTTGATGGTGTTGCCGTGCATCGGGTCGGAACTCCACAACACCTGCTTGCCTTCACGCTGCACTGCGCGGATCAGCGCCGGCAGGTGATCGCCCACCTTGTTCGCGCCCATCCGCGCAATCAGGTTGAGGCGCCCCGGATCGTTGTCCGGGTTGAGCACGTCGATCAGGCGGATCAGGTCATCGGGATCCATGCTTGGGCCAACTTTGACGCCGATCGGGTTGTTCACCCCGCGCAGGAATTCGACATGCGCGCCGTCGAGCTGACGAGTACGGTCACCGATCCACAGCATGTGCGCCGAGCAATCGTAGTAATCGTTGGTCAGGCTGTCGCGGCGCACGAAGGCTTCTTCGTAGTTCAGCAGCAGTGCTTCGTGGGCGGTGAAGAAGCTGGTTTCGCGCAGTTGCGGCGAGCTGTCCATGCCGCAGGCGCGCATGAACGCCAGGGTTTCATCGATGCGGTCGGCGAGGTGACTGTATTTTTCTGCCAGCGCCGAGTTGGCGATGAAATCGAGGTTCCATTTGTGCACTTGGTGCAGGTCGGCAAAACCGCCCTGAGCAAACGCGCGCAGCAGGTTCAGGGTCGCGGTGGACTGGTGATAGGACTGCAGCAGGCGCTCTGGATCCGGCACGCGGCTCTTTTCGTCGAAGCCGATGCCGTTGACGATGTCGCCCCGGTAAGCCGGCAGCGTCACGCCGTCGATGGTCTCGTCGTTGGCCGAACGTGGTTTGGCAAACTGACCGGCCATGCGCCCGACTTTGACCACCGGGCAGCCGGCGGCGAAGGTCATGACGATCGCCATTTGCAGCAACACTTTGAACGTGTCGCGAATCTTCGCGGCGGAGAATTCGGCAAAGCTTTCCGCGCAATCGCCGCCCTGCAGCAGGAATGCCCGGCCCTGGGTGACTTCGGCAAACTGGCGGCGCAGTTCGCGCGCTTCGCCGGCAAACACCAGTGGCGGATAACTGGCCAGCGTCTGCTCGACCTGGCGCAGATGCGCCGCGTCAGGATATTGGGGTTGTTGCTGGATCGGCAGGGCGCGCCAGCTATCAGGACTCCACGGTTGGCTCATCACGGTCTCTAATTGGTTCTACGCACGGGAAGCCCATGGTAGCAGCAATTAGTGCGTGACCTGCTCCCGCCCCATCGCCGACAATCGCCGCTTTGCCACGGCGCCACAGCGGTGCCATCGCGTCACCGCGCCCGGTGACCATCAGGAGACGAAATGACTGAGGAGCGCGTCGAGCATCTGCTCGCCGAAGTACAGGATGAGTTCGGCGTGATTCGCGTGCTGGAAGTGGCCGATTACCGCTTTCTCGAGTTCGGCGATGCGATCGAGCAGAGCTGCGTGTTCACCGCAGATCCGAGCTGGCTCGAATACGATTACACCCGGGCGATGCTGATCGGCGCGTTGTGCCACGAGCAGCCGGAGAGCGCGCTGTTTCTAGGACTCGGCGCCGGTACATTGACCCAGGCCTGCCTCAAGTTCCTGCCGCTGGAAGATGTCGAAGCCATTGAACTGCGTCCGGATGTGCCGCGCCTAGCCATCGAATACCTTGGCCTGGACGATGATCCGCGGCTGTACATCCGTGTTGGCGATGCGCTGGAGTTACTGCCGACGGCTGAGCCGGCGGATCTGATTTTTGTCGACCTGTATACCGATGTCGGCCCGGGCGTCGGGCATCTGGCCTGGAGTTTTCTCGGCGACTGCCAGAAGCGTCTGAATCCGGGTGGCTGGCTGGTGATCAATCAGTGGGCCACCGATGACGGCAAGCCTCTGGGCGCGGCGTTGTTGCGCGGGCTCTATCACCGGCATTACTGGGAATTGCCGGTGAAGGAGGGCAACGTGATTCTGATTGTGCCGGCGGACCTCGATCAGGAGTTGGACATGCAGGCACTGACGGCCCGGGCTGAAGCGCTGGCACCGCGGTTGGGGTATTCGTTGCAGTCGTTGATCAACAGTATTCGCCCAGCCACCTGAGGCGTCAGTGCTGTCCCCATCGCTGGCAAGCCAGCTCCCACAGGGTTCGCGCCGTACGCAAAATGTGTGAACGACTCGGTCACTGTGGGAGCTGGCTTGCCAGCGATGGCGCCCTGACAGGCGCCATAATTCTCAGATCCCCTTGAATATGCCAGGCCGCCGCTCCACCAGCGACCGCACCCCTTCCTTGGCATCCTCACTCGCCAACAATTTCTTCACCAACGCCGGTAACCCTTGCGCGGCCGCCGTCTCACCCTCATACCTTGCCTGCCGCGCCGACATCAACGTCGCCTGCACCCCCAACGGCGCCTGCCGGGCAATCCGCTCAGCCAATTCAATCGCCCGCGGCAACAGGTCTTCGCTGGCCATGACTTCCTGCACCAACCCCAGGTGCAACGCTTCGTGCGCATCAAACTCATCGCCGGTCAGCAGCCAGCGCATCGCGTTGCCCCAACCGGCGATCTGCTGAAAACGTAAAGTCGCACCACCAAAAGGAAAGATCCCACGCTGCACTTCCATCTGCGCGAAGCGGGTATTGCTCGCACACAGGTTTATATCGGCTGCCAGCATCAGCTCGATGCCGATGGTCAGGCAGTAACCCTGCGCGGCGACAATCACTGGCTTGCTCACCCGTGGCCCGACGAAAACACCCCATGGATCGCAACCGCCGGTCGGAACCTGCCAGCCCTGGGCGAGGGCGGAACTGGCGTTGACCAGATCCAGGCCAGCGGTAAAGTGCTCGCCATGCCCGAACACTACCGCCACCCGCGCTTCGCTGTCGGCCTCGAACTCGCCGTAGGCCAGGCTCAGCTCGTTGAGCAGGTCGAGGTCGAAAGCATTGCGCTTGGCCGCTCGATCCAAGCCAATCAGATGGACGTGACCACGACGTTCACGGCTGACGCGGCCGGGGCAGGGCTGATTCATGGCGAAATCCTCGGGCGGGAAGGGCGGGTGCAGCGACGGTATGCCGCACATCAGTGAATCGTTTAAGCGTCATCGCCCGCAGGGCCGGGCCTTTGAAAAATAGACCTTCGCGCGATTATCCGCAAAACCCCGTTACACAGCGGTGACACGCTCATTCAGGCAATAAAAAAAGCTCCCTTTTTGGGCAAAATCCGGTATAGTGCGCGCCGGCCTTTAACCGGGCCGCGTTTAGGTAGCGCATTTCCCGAAGTCAGCTTCGGCTGCACGTCCGCATTGCGGGCTCTTCCCGGACGATTCTTTTTTTCATTCATTCGTTTTCGCAAATCCCCGCCGACAAAGCTGCCAGGGCGACTCTTGAGTCTCAACACGGCATGCGCAGCTTTGGAGCATGGGTCTTTGCGGATGCACTTAGAGGCAGACCCATGACCCAGGAAACCGGCGGATTCGCCGCTTTTAATCTTAACCCGAATATTCTTGCAGCCGTCGCAGCGACTGGCTACGAAGAGCCTTCGGCGATTCAGCAGCAATCGATCCCGATCATCATGGCCGGCCAGGACATGATTGGTCAGGCGCAAACCGGTACCGGTAAAACCGCCGCGTTCGCACTGCCTATTCTGCACCGCATCGATCCTGCCAAGCGCGAACCGCAAGCCCTGATCCTGGCGCCAACTCGTGAGTTGGCGCTGCAAGTAGCAACCGCTTTTGAAACCTACGCCAAGCAAATGCCGGGCGTTACCGTTGTGGCCGTTTACGGCGGCGCGCCTATGGGCCCACAACTGAAAGCAATCCGTAATGGCGCACAGATCGTTGTCGCCACTCCGGGCCGTCTGTGCGACCACCTGCGTCGCGACGAAAAAGTTCTGTCGACCGTGAACCACCTGGTTCTCGACGAAGCTGACGAAATGTTGAAACTGGGCTTCATGGATGACCTGGAAGTCATCTTCAAGGCTCTGCCAGCGACCCGTCAGACCGTTTTGTTCTCGGCTACCCTGCCGCAGTCGATCCGCGCCATTGCCGAACGCCATCTGCGCGATCCGCAACACGTGAAGATCCAGACCAAGACCCAGACCGTTACCGCGATCGAACAGGCTCACCTGTTGGTTCACGCTGACCAGAAGACTTCGGCCGTTCTCAGCTTGCTGGAAGTGGAAGATTTCGACGCTCTGATCATGTTCGTACGCACCAAGCAAGCGACCCTGGATCTGGCCAGCGCCCTCGACGCCAAAGGCTACAAAGCCGCGGCGCTTAACGGTGACATCGCCCAGAACCAGCGTGAGCGCGTTATTGACTCGCTGAAAGATGGCCGTCTGGACATCGTTGTCGCGACCGACGTAGCTGCTCGTGGTCTGGACGTTCCGCGCATCACTCACGTGTTCAACGTTGACATGCCGTACGACCCAGAGTCCTACGTTCACCGTATCGGCCGTACTGGCCGTGCCGGTCGCGAAGGTCGTGCACTGCTGCTGGTGACTCCACGTGAGCGCCGCATGCTGCAAGTGATCGAGCGTGTAACCGGCCAGAAAGTTGCTGAAGTACGCCTGCCGGACGCTCAAGCCGTTCTCGATGCACGCATCAAGAAACTGACCAACAGCCTGTCGCCGCTGGTCGCTGATGCCGAATCGACCCACGGTGAGCTGCTCGATCGTCTGACTGCAGACATCGGCTGCACCCCGCGTGCTCTGGCTGCTGCGCTGCTGCGCAAAGCCACCAACGGTCAAGCGCTGAACCTGGCGGCGATCGAGAAGGAACGTCCACTGGTGCCGAACAACGCACCGCGTGGCGACCGTCCTGAGCGCACTGGTGATCGTCCTGATCGTGGTGACCGCGAGCGTCGCGCGCCAATGCCTTTGGGCGAAGGCCGTGCTCGTTGCCGTACCGCGCTGGGTGCGCGTGACGGTATCGCTGCGAAAAACCTGCTGGGCGCCATCCTCAACGAAGGCGGTCTGGCCCGTGAAGCGATCGGTCGCATCCAGGTGCGTGACAGCTTCAGCCTCGTCGAGCTGCCGGAAGATGGTCTGGACAAACTCCTGACCAAACTGAAGGACACTCGCGTTGCTGGCAAGCAGTTGAAGCTGCGTCGCTATCGCGAAGATTGATCCGCCCTTGGGCTGATTGATCGAACATAAAAAATCCCCGACTGGTTCGGGGATTTTTTTTGCCTGTTTTTTGCCTTTGTGGGAGCGAGCCGGCTCGCGAAGGCATCAACCGAAGCGGTAAATATCCATGCCCAGCGCACCCATTGTGAATCCCTTGTGCGCCACGCTGAACTCACCCCCCGCACCCCGGGCAAAATACAACGGCAACAAATGCTCATCACTCGGATGACTGCGCACCGCATGCGGCGCCTGCTGACGATAATCGTGCAGCGCTGCCTCATCGTCGGCCGCGAGCTTGTCGATCACCCAGTCACGGAAATCCCGCGCCCAGGGCTCAACGCTTTCCGGGCCGGCGTGCCAGTCCAGTTCGCGCAGGTTGTGCGTGATGCTGCCGGAGCCGATCAGCAAAATGCCCTGATCACGCAGACTCGCCAGTGCCCGGCCGACTCGGGTTTGCAGCGCCGGGCCGCCACGGCTCGGCAGAGAGATTTGCACCACCGGGATATCCGCCTGCGGATACATCAGCGACAACGGCACCCAGACGCCATGATCGAACGGGCGTTGCGGGTCGAGACGGGCAGGCAGGCTGTTGGCAGTCAGTAGATCAGCCACCTCGGCAGCCAGTTGCGGATTACCCGGTGCCGGATACTGCACTTCAAACAGCGCCCGGGGAAAGCCGCCGAAGTCGTGCCAGGTTTCCGGTTGCGCATGACTGCTGATCAGCAGTTCCTGGCTTTCCCAGTGCGCGGAGACGATAACGATGGCTTTGGGTTTCGGCAATTCGGCGGCCAGACGAGCCAGAGCCGGGCCACTGGCGCCGGGCTCCAGGGCCAGCATGGGTGAACCATGGGAAATGAACAGGCTGGGCAACATGATGGGTTCCTGAGCGTTAAGATGGCTTCATCTTCAGTCAGATCATTGATCTAAATCTAATATAAGTTTTAACGCTTTTTGATCGAATTATTGGGAGTGATGCATGCAGCCTGAGTTTTGGCACAAGAAGTGGGCTTCGGGGCAGATTGGTTTCCATCTGCCTGAGGTAAACCCGTATCTGCAGCGGCACTGGGCGGTACCGGCAGCGGCGCGAGTACTCGTGCCTTTGTGTGGGAAAAGTCTGGATCTGGCGTGGCTGGCCGGACGCGGTCATCAGGTGCTCGGAGTCGAACTGTCGGAAAAGGCTATTGAGGACTTTTTCAGTGAACATCAGGTGCAGCCGCAGATCAGCCAGAAGGGCGCGTTCAAGCTCTATCGCGGTGAAGCCATCGAGCTGTGGTGCGGTGACTTTTTTGCGCTAACGGCGAGCGATGTGGCCGATTGCACCGCGTTGTACGACCGCGCCGCGCTGATTGCCTTGCCGGCGACGATGCGTGAGCGCTATGCGGCGCATCTTCAGCAGATTCTGCCGCAGGGTGTGCACGGGTTGTTGATTACGCTGGACTACGATCAGGCGCAGATGCCGGGGCCGCCGTTTGCGGTGGGGGATGATGAGGTGCAGCGGTTGCTGAGTGGTGCCTGGCAGGTGCAGATGCTGGAAGAGCAGGATGTGCTGGGGGAGAGCGGGAAGTTCCTTCAGGCTGGCGTGACGCGGCTGGAGGAGCGGGTCTACCGGGTTTCTTCCCGATAGTTTGTTGGCGCCGTTACGGGCCTCTTCGCGAGCAAGCTCGCTCCCACAGTGATTTGTGCTATGTCACAGATCGCCTAAACACCGCAGAACCCTGTGGGAGCGAGCTTGCTCGCGAAAGGGCCGGCACTGTCGGCGCACAATCCAAAGATGTAAAAAAGGCCCGCATCACTGCGGGCCTTTTTCATTGTTACACCAGTCGGATCAACCGCGACGACGCAGGGCGTCGATACGCTCTTCCAGCGGCGGGTGGCTCATGAACATGCGGGCAAAGCCCTGTTTGATACCACCGTTGATGCCAAAGGCGTTAAGGGTGTCCGGCATGTGCACCGGCAGGCCCTGTTCGGCGCGCAGGCGTTGCAGTGCGCCGATCATTGCGCTGGTACCGGCCAGGCGGGCGCCGGCTTCGTCGGCACGGAATTCGCGCTTGCGCGAGAACCACATGACGATCGCACTGGCGAGAATGCCCAGCACCAGTTCGGCGAAAATGGTCGCCACGTAGTAGGCGATGCCCTGGCCTTCTTCGTTCTTGAAGATCACCTTGTCGACGAAGTTGCCGATGATCCGCGCAAAGAACATCACGAAGGTGTTCACCACGCCCTGGATCAGCGCCAGGGTGACCATGTCGCCGTTGGCGACGTGGCCGATTTCGTGGGCCAGCACGGCTTTCACTTCATCGGGTGAGAAGCGCTCGAGCAAGCCCTGGCTGACCGCGACCAGCGCGTCGTTCTTGTTCCAGCCGGTGGCGAAGGCGTTTGCTTCGTAGGCCGGGAAAATACCGACTTCGGGCATCTTGATCCCGGCTTCGCGGGACAGTTGCTCGACAGTTTGCAGCAGCCATTGCTCATGCCGGGTACGTGGCTGGCTGATGATCTGGGTGCCAGTGCTCATCTTCGCCATCCACTTGGAGATGAACAGCGAGAACAGCGAGCCGGCGAAACCAAAGACTGCACAGAAAACCAGCAGCTGACTAAGGTCGAGATCAACCCCGTTGGCCGCCATGAACCCGTTGAAGCCGAAAAGGCTCAGGGTGATGCTGGCTATCAGCACGACCGCCAGGTTAGTGGCCAAAAACAGCAGGATGCGCATCATGGTTGTAGAAATCTCCTCAAGCTAAAGATGTAGCGTACTGCGGGGTATATAAGGTGCTGCACCGGGCTATTCAACTGAGTGACTATTTCAAACTGTGTCCTACAGCGGATTCTTCGGTGCCCGGCACATTTCCCACGACAGATAACGATAGGGATGACGGCCAGCCGCGACCCGTCGCCATTAAGCTGGACGCAGGTAAACGGTACGAATCGCAAGTGTAGAAGGCGTGCGCGGACGCGGAACGCAGAAGTGTTGCTGAATCAGACAGTGCGCAACGTTTGGCCGTTGCGCACTGCTGGCCAGTTACTGGCGGTAGGACTTGAGGAAGTTGCCGATACGGCCGATGGCCATTTCCAGATCGTCGACGCGGGGCAGGGTGACCACGCGGAAGTGATCCGGCCACGGCCAGTTGAACGCCGTGCCCTGTACCACCAGCAGCTTCTCGGAGAGCAGCAGGTCGAGGACGAATTTCTCGTCGTTATGGATCGGGCAGACTTTCGGGTCGATCTTCGGGAACGCATACAGCGCGCCCATCGGCTTGACGCAGCTCACGCCTGGAATGTCGTTAAGCAATTCCCAAGTGCGGTTACGCTGTTCCAGCAGGCGACCCTGCGGCAGCACCAGGTCGTTGATGCTCTGATAGCCGCCCAATGCGGTCTGGATCGCATGCTGGCTCGGCACGTTGGCGCACAAGCGCATGTTGGCCAGCATGTCGATGCCTTCGATGTAGCTCTGCGCGTTGTGCTTCGGCCCGGAAATGGCGATCCAGCCGGAGCGGAAACCCGCCACACGGTAGGACTTCGACAGACCGTTGAAGGTCAGGCACAGCAAGTCCGGGGCTAGCGACGCGGTGCAGATGTGCACGGCATCGTCGTACAGAATCTTGTCGTAGATCTCGTCGGAGAACACCACCAGGTTGTGCGCGCGGGCGATTTCCAGCATGCCCAGCAACACTTCCTTCGAATACACCGCGCCGGTCGGGTTGTTCGGGTTGATGATCACCATCGCTTTGGTGTTCGGGGTGATCTTGGCCTTGATGTCGGCCAGATCCGGGAACCAGTCGGCGCCTTCGTCGCACAGGTAATGTACGGCGTTACCGCCGGCGAGGCTGACGGCGGCGGTCCACAGCGGATAGTCCGGGGCTGGCACCAGCACTTCGTCGCCGTTGTTGAGCAGCGCCTGCAACGACATCACGATCAGTTCGGAAACGCCGTTACCCAGATAGATGTCTTCGATGCCGACACCTTCAACATTCTTCTGCTGGTAGTACTGCATCACCGCTTTACGCGCGCTGAACAGACCTTTGGAGTCGCTGTAGCCTTGCGCGGTCGGCAGGTTGCGGATCACATCCTGAAGAATTTCGTCCGGCGCTTCGAAACCAAACGGCGCCGGGTTGCCGATGTTCAGCTTGAGGATGCGCTGGCCTTCCTCTTCCAGTCGTTTGGCGTGCTTGAGCACCGGGCCGCGAATGTCGTAGCAGACGTTGGCGAGCTTGTTCGATTTGCTGAACTGCATGGCGATGTGATCCCGAAAATGAACGATCCAGGCGGCGGATGGACAACCGTACTGGGATTCCTGCGTCTTCACACAGGCGGACGTCTTGAGCCGTGGCTCCCATAATCCGTTTGAATGCGCCCGGTCTGGCTGCCAGACTGGTGCGTGACGAGGCGCAATCATACGTGCCGCCCGATCCGTGGAAAAGGTACAGATCGGGCTTTTTCAGCCGCTGAGGTGTGATGATGGAAAAGTTGGAAAAAACCCTGGAAGAATGGCGGGCGATGCTCGACCCTGAGCAGTACAACGTTTGTCGTCTGAGCGCGACCGAGCGCCCGTTCTCCGGTAAATACAACGACACCAAGACCGATGGTATCTACCACTGCGTCTGCTGCAACGAGCCGTTGTTCGACTCCAAGACCAAATTCGACTCCGGCTGCGGCTGGCCGAGCTTCTACGCGCCAATCGGCGAAAGCGCGATGACCGAAATCCGTGACATCAGCCACGGCATGATCCGCACGGAAGTGAAGTGCGCGCGCTGTGATGCGCATCTGGGCCATGTGTTCCCGGACGGCCCGCCGCCGACTGGTTTGCGTTATTGCATCAATTCGGTTTGCCTGGATCTGGTTCCACGCGCATAACGAATGAAGGCGACCTTCGGGTCGCCTTATTATTCGATAATTAAATTGCACACAATTTAATTGCTCGCTATGTTTGGTCTTTCTTGACTGTCTGCGGAGCCCGACGCCATGAGCGACAACCTGTTGAACATTCCGTGCACCACCATCAAGGGGGAGCAAAAGACCCTCGCCGATTTCGCCGGTAAAGCGGTTTTAGTGGTCAACACCGCGAGCAAATGCGGTTTCACCCCACAGTACAAAGGCCTCGAAGAACTGTGGCAGACCTACAAGGATCAGGGCCTGGTGGTCCTGGGCTTTCCGTGCAATCAGTTCGGCAAGCAGGAGCCGGGTAACGAAGGGGCGATCAGTGAGTTCTGCGAGCTGAACTTCGGCGTCAGCTTCCCGCTGTTCAAGAAGATCGACGTTAACGGTGGAGACGCGCATCCGCTGTTCGTGCAGCTGAAAAAACGCGCGCCGGGCCTGCTTGGCTCCCAAGGCATCAAGTGGAACTTCACCAAGTTCCTGATTGGCAAGGACGGAAAACTGGTCAAGCGTTTTGCCCCGACCACCAAGCCGCAGGAGCTGAGCGGTGAGATCGAAGCCCTGCTCAAATGAACAGCTTGCCGGTCGATTCGCTGAAGCTCGACAACCAGTTGTGCTTCAAGCTGTACGCCGCCTCTCGGGCGGTGATTCGTGCCTACAAACCGATGCTCGATCAGCTCGGCCTGACGTACCCGCAATACCTGGCGATGCTGGTGTTGTGGGAATGGCAGGACGCTGCGCCGGAGCAACCGACGGTCAAGGCGTTGGGCGAGCGTCTGGCACTGGACTCGGGCACGCTGACGCCATTGCTCAAGCGTCTGGAACAGTTGCAATGGGTACAGCGCCAGCGTTCAACGCGTGACGAGCGCGAAGTGCACCTGAGTCTGACGCCGGCGGGGCAAGCCTTGCGCGAGCAGGTCGGGCCGCTCAAGGCCCGTCTGCTGTGTGACAGCGGGGTGGATCTGGACCGCCTCAATGACCTGCGCAAGGGTCTCGATCACTTGCTGGGGCAGATCAAAGCGCTGTCGTAGTCGGGATCCACTGATCGAGCAGCGCCGCCAGTTCTTCTCGGCGGAACGGCTTGGCCAGATAGTCACTCATGCCGGCTGCGCGGCAGCGTTCGCGTTCTTCGGACATGGCGTTGGCGGTCAGAGCGACGATGGGCAGGTGCGGCCAGCGCCCGCTTTGACGGATCTGTCGGCTGGCTTCGTAGCCATCCATCACGGGCATGTTGCAGTCCATCAGCACCAGATCGAATTCGTGATACTCCAACTGATCCAGTGCTTCGGCACCGTGGGCGGCGACGATGACCTCGCAGCCCAGTTTGCCGAGCATGCCTTTGGCCACCAGTTGGTTGACCGGGTTGTCCTCGACCAGCAACACCCGCCCGCGCCGCACCGAGGGAGACGTTTCCAACTGCGCATCGTTAACGGCGACCACGTCCGGTTGCAGGGTACGTCGCAGGTTCTGGTACAGCGCATTACGCGCCAATGGTCGGGCCTGTTGCTGCAGAGGCGCGAGTGCGGCGGCTTCTTCGCTGGGCAGGAAACTGCCGTAGGCGGTTACCAGCAAAATCGGCGCCACAAGCGTCGGGCGCAAACCGAACAGGCACTCCGGACAATCGGTGATCACCACGTCCGGCGTCAGGCCCAGCAGTGAGTCATCGATGGTGCGCTGCTCATATGTAAGTCCCCACACCGGCAGCAGGCTCTGCAACAGTTCCGCCAGTCCACTGCTGGCAGCGGTGATGGCGAGGATTTTTCCGTGCAGCGGCGCCGGAACCAGTGCGCGGGTATGACACGGCAATGGCAGCTCGGCACAGAACTGACTGCCGAACCCGGTTTCGGAACTGATGGTCAGACGCCCCTGCATGGCTTCGCAGAGGTTGTAGGTCAGCGCCAGACCCAGCCCGGTGCCGCCGTATTGTCGAGTGATGCCGGCGCCCGCTTGAGTGAACGGCTGGAAGATTTTCAGCTGCGCGTCTTGGGCGATACCGATGCCGGTGTCGCAGACCTCGATGCGCACGCCATCCTTGTAGGTCGACAAGCGCACATCCACCCGGCCGAAGCGGGTGAATTTCAGCGCGTTGGACAGCAGATTGCTGACGATCTGCCGCACGCGGGTCGGATCGCCCAGCACCAGTGCCGGGAAGTGCGGATCGATCAGGCAGGTCAGTTCGACGCTCGGCGCGGCGTTCTGCGACAACAGGTTGGCGGTGTCTTCAATCAACGAGCCAAGATCGAACGGGATGTGCTCAAGCTCCAGTTGCCCGGCATCGAACTTCGACAGGTCGAGAATATCGTTGAGCAATTCGACCAGCACCTTGCCCGAGTCGTGGGCGATCGACAGTTGTTGCTGCTGTTCGGCATTCAACGGACCGTCGAGTGACAGCGCGATCATTCCCAGCAGGCCGTTGAGCGGCGTGCGGATCTCATGGCTCATGTTGGCAAGGAACGCCGAGCGGGCCTCGGCCATTTCCAGGGCGGTGCTGCGGGCGACTTCGAGTTCCTGATTGGACTGGCTCAGCCGTGCGTTGATCGCCTTGAGTTCAGCGGTGCGCGCCGAGACGATGTTTTCCAGTTGTCCGAGGTAGTCGGTCAGACGGTTTTCGGCGTTGCGTCGCTGCTGGATCTCGGTGGCAATGTTCTCGAATTGCTGATTGGCGACTTTGACCAGCACGCCGATTTCATCGTTGCCGTGGCCGGACGGGCACTCCAGCGTGGTCGGCTCGGCGCTGCGCGGGTCGCGCCCGCTGAGTTCGCGGATGACCCGCACCAGTGGTTTGGTCAACATCACATAGAACAGCGCCAACAGGATGCCGGTGAGAATCAGGCTGCGGGCGAAGCCATTGAGCAGGGTCACCTCGGCGCGGCGCAGGAAGCGGCTGCCGAAGGCATAGGTGTCGACCTCAAGGCTTAACACGCCCAGCGATTCATTGGGCAGATGATCCAGATACAGACGGTCTTCGAACTGGCGCTTGGCGCCAAACAGGAAGTCGCTGATGACCCGATAGCCGCTTTGCAGTTCCGGGCGTTTGACGCTGGCCAGCACCGTATTGTTGTTGTCGATCAGTTGCGCAGAAATGATCGCCGGCGAGCGCAACAGGCCCAGGGTCAGTTCCTGCGCCAGTTCGGCGTCGATGTTGTAGGCGATCCGTGAGGCCGGGTTGTGGCTGATTTCCAGCAAAGACAGGATTTCACGGTTGATGGAGGCGTCTTCACTGGCATAATCGATGCCGATTTGCAGCAGGCTGAGCAGCGTGCCCAGAATGAACCCGACCAGCACGGTAAGCCTGGCTTGCTTGTAAGACAGCCGGTGGGTGAATTTGATATCCATGGGGTGTTGAACCACTTCCGTTTCCCTTCGCTGCTCAAGCATAGTCGATCATGTATGGATACCGAGGTTCCCGAATCGCCTTGTAACAAGGCTTGGTAGGGTGATTTTTATCTGTGTGTCGTCGCAGGATTCACCATCATCACTGTGAACGTGCCCGAGGAGAAGACGTGGATTCCCGATTAAATGCTTTTCTTGAACGCGCCGAGTCGGTTCTGGCGCGTATCGAACCGTTGTTGCCGGCACCACGGCCGGTGATCGACTGGGGCACTTGTCTGGCGGCGCGCTGGCAACGCGACGGGCGCAGCGGCTATCTGATGCCGCTGGAAGTCAGCCTCGACATGCGCTTGTCCGACCTGATCGGCGTTGACCGTCAGCTCGAACAGCTGGGGCGCAACACCCAGCAGTTTCTCGATGGCATGCCGGCCAACCATGCGTTGCTCTGGGGTTCGCGCGGTACCGGCAAGTCGTCGCTGGTGCGGGCCTTGCTGGCGGAACACGCCGCCACCGGCCTGCGCCTGATCGAGATCGAGCGTGATCATCTGGCGGATCTGCCGCGGGTGGTCGAGCAGATCGGCAAGCTGCCACAACGCTTCGTGCTGTTTTGCGATGACTTGTCGTTCGAATCCGGTGAAGGCGATTATCGCGTTCTCAAAAGCGTCCTCGACGGCTCGCTCGAGCAGGCCCCGGACAATGTCTTGCTGTACGCCACCTCCAACCGCCGCCACCTGGTGCCGGAAAAGGAGAGCGATAACGAAAACTGGAAACGCGTCGACGGCGAACTGCATCCCAGCGAAGCCGTTGAAGACAAGATCGCGCTGTCGGACCGTTTCGGTCTGTGGCTGTCGTTCTATCCGTTTACCCAAGAACACTTCCTTAACGTCGTCGAACACTGGATCGGCCAGTTGGCCGCCAAGGCCGGCCTGAGCTGGCAGCGCGACGAAGCACTGGACATCCTCGCCGTGCGTTGGGCCACCGGCCGCGGTAATCGCAACGGACGTTGCGCGTACCAATTCGCCCGTTACTGGGTGGGACTGAAATTGTTGGAGCACAAGGCATGATTGATTTGCAACAAAGCGGCCAGGGCCTCGAAGGCTATGGCATGTTGGCCGCACAACTGGAATCGCTGCTGGCGGACGAGCGCGATTTCATCGCCAACGCCGCGCAGTTTTCGGCGTTTCTGTTCAACCAGCTCGATGACCTGAACTGGGCGGGCTTTTACCTCAATCGCAACGAAGAACTGGTGCTTGGTCCGTTCCAGGGGCAGATCGCCTGCGTGCGCATCCCGTTTGGCCGTGGTGTGTGTGGCGCGGCGGCGGCCACTCGGCAAACCCAGCGCGTTGAAGACGTACACGCGTTCCCGGGGCATATCGCCTGCGACAGCGCCTCGAACAGCGAGCTGGTCGTGCCGTTGGTCAAGGACGGTCGCCTGATCGGTGTACTCGACCTCGACAGCCCGAAGCTGGCGCGTTTTACCGCGCAAGATCAGGCTGGCATCGAGCAACTGGCAGCGATTTTCCTGCGTCTGACCGACTGCTGATCATGCGGTGAGGCCAGCCTTGTGCAACAGGCTGGCCGGATCGACGTTATCGATCTGTGCGGGATCGAGAAAGCGCACGGCGTACTGCATGTAAACGCCTTCGTTGATGAACAATCCGAATAGCTGAGCATCGATGTGCGCCTCACGGCACATGGTGGCCATGATCGCCAAGGCCTCGCTCAGGGTTTTGGCCTTTTTGTACGGGCGATCGGCTGCGGTCAGCGCCTCAAAGATATCGGCAATCGCCATCATTCGCGCGGGCAGGCTCATGTCCTCACGCTTCAGGCGTTTCGGGTAACCGGTGCCGTCCATTTTTTCATGATGACCGCCGGCGATTTCGGCAATGCTGTCGAGGTGGCCGGGGAAGGGCAGGTGGCTGAGCATCATGATCGTCTGCACCATGTGGTGATTGATCATGTAGCGCTCTTCGCGGGTCAGGGTGCCACGGTTGATGCTCAGGTTGTACAGCTCGCCGCGATTGTATTTGTAGTGCGGTACATCCAGTTTGAAGCCCCATGGATTGTCTTCGGGGATCAACTCGTTCGGGTCGCGTTCAAGCAAGTGCTCTGGCTTGTCTGCCAAAAGCTTTTCACTGACCGGCAGATTCGGTGCCGGCGTGCGCGCCTGACGCCGGTTCTCTTCCCATGACACGCCCAAGCGGTCATCAAGGGTGCGTAGCCAGGTGCGTTGCGCCAGATGGTCAAGGCGCTGCAGATCCGCCTCTGCCATCGCTTCACTGCCCAGATTGCAGCGCGCGACAAACGTAAAATCGTCGTCCAGCGCCGTCAGCGTGGCATCGCGCAATTCGGCCAGTGCAGTCTCATCGCCGCCCAGAGCGCACGCCTGCCAATAGCTGATCCAGGCATCACGCTTGAGCACTTCGAAACGCGTGCGAATTTCATGAATACGGTCGTTGATGGTTTCCAGTTTGGTGGCCTTGTCGACCACGTATTCCGGCGTCGTCACCTTGCCGCAGTCGTGCAGCCACGCGGCAATGTGCAAGGCTTCCCATTCATCCTCGCTCGGTTGGTAGGCACTGAACGCCGGCGCCTCGCTTGCCGCTGCCGCCTGAGCGAGCATCAACGTCAGCTCTGGCACGCGCTGACAATGGCCGCCGGTGTACGGACTCTTGGCGTCGATGGCGCCAGCGAGCAGTTGAATGAAGGCGTCGAGCAATTGCTTTTGGCGGGCTTGCAGGCGTTGGCTCTCGATGCTGACCGCCGCCGCGCCGGAGACAGCCTGGAGGAACGCGATGCGATCAGGGCGCAGTTTTTCCAGATCGGCTGCCGTGCCGCTGTCGCTCACCAGCAGAATCAGCAGGCCGATGGTTTCGTCGTGGCGGTTGTGCAGGCGGATGCCGATCAGATGGATGCGGGGCGATTGCATTGCCAGCAGGACCTTCTGCAAGTCGCCGGCCTGATCGACGCCGAAGTTGCTCACCACGTTATTGGCGCCGACCAATTGTTCAAACCACGCCGGCCCTTTGTTCTGCTGCAGGTCGTGGCCCTGAATGTCGAATGCTTCCAACGCCTGAGACGTACCATCGATCACCAGCCCGTATGGCTCCATGCGGCTGCTGTCGCTTTCACGCAGATAGATCAGCCCTGCCTGCGCCTGCGCAATCTGCACCGTTTCAAACAGCACCCGTTGCAGCAGCGGGGCGAAGCGGGTTTCGGCGCCGAGGGTGTCGGTAATCCGGAAGAAACTCGCCAGAGTGTCTTTCATCCGCGCCATCGACACGCTCAACTGGTCGACTTCAAGCACCGGCGAGCGGCGGGCCAGAGGAAAGTTGAAATCGAAACTGCGAATCGCGTCGGCTTCCTTGACCAGTGCATGCAACGGCTTGACCAGAATTCGCGAAATCACCCAGCCCAGCGGCAGGCACAGCAGCAGGGTCGCGAGGGTGATCAGCGCGCCTTGCCAGCGCAGGCGGTAGGCATCGATCAATAACTCGTCCTCGGGCACCAGCAGCGCCAACTGCAAACCTTTCGGACCGCCCTCCTGAATGTTGCTGCGGGCGACGATCCACTGGCGACCATCGGCTTCCAGGCGATTGCCTGTGGCTGCGCCGGACAACAGCGCATGCAAGCCCGGACTCAGATCCGCCGCTTTGGCCAGATGCGCGCCGCTACTGTCGACGATCAGGCGTTCGCTGTCGGGATAGGCCACAGCGTTGCCGTCGGCATCGAACAGGGCAATTTCGGTGGAGGGTGTGACGACATGTTTGCTCAGCGCCGCCGACAGGGCGACCAGCGTCAGGTCAGCACCGATGACGGCGTTCTCGCCGCTGCGTCGGGCCAGCGTCGTGCCGACATTGCGCGTGGAGAAAAACACGTAGGGCTCGGTGGTGATTTGTTCGTTTTGCTGGCGAGCATGGTTGAACCACGCGCGGCTACGCGGATCGTAGCTGTCGTCGGGGTTGTCCTGACGGCTGATCAGCGACAATGTCTGGTCAAAAAACAGCGATTGCGAGTGCATCGCGCCCTGCGGGTCATGTTCGATACTCCAGACCTGATACGCCGCCGCTTCAGGGGCCTTGAGCAATGTCTTGATGGCGGCGCTGCGCAGCGGACGCACCATGAAAAAATCGCCATTGGCATAACCCAGATATAGCGACGCCAGATTGGGATTGTCGCTGAGCGACTGGCTAAACGGTCGGAGCAAGGGCAAGCGTTGTTCAAGGCGCGCGGCCTGAGTGGCGGGGTCATCCGCCAGCAAACTCAGCAGGTGCCGAATCGGCTGATAGGTGGCGGACATGTCCAGACGTACGTCTTGTTCGATCCTGTCGAACAGCTTTTCGCTGCTCGACAGGATGATCTGCGTGGTCTGGTGATAATTGAACAGGCCCAGTACGACCCCGGTGAGCAGCAACAGGAATGTGAACATGACGCTGATGTGCACATGCAGCGGAAACCGGCGTTGCTCCGGGCGCAGTGGGCTGGGCATTTCGGACTCTCCATGATGGTTAACTCACTGCTCAGCGCCAAGCATAGTTAAGGCAAGCTCATTGTGCTTCGATCCGACACCGCCAATTGTTGCTGTAGTGCCTGCTCCAGTTCGAGCATGGCGCGGTTGCTCGCCTCGCAACGGCGAGCGACTTCGTCTGTCGCCATGGCCTCGGCGCAGGCCTGCTCAAGGGCATCGCAACACTCGATCACGCGCGATGCCTGCGCGATACGTGCCGCACCCTTGATTTTGTGAGCGACCACCGCCAGCGCCCCGCGATCCTGTTCCGGCGACAGTGCGAGCAGTTCCTCTCGGTCGATACGGCTGCTTTTGAGCAATTCCGCCAGCAGACGGCGAGCCTGGGCCGGATTGCCACCGGTCAGCATGTTCAGGTTTTGCAGGTTGAAAGCCGGCGGCGCTGATGTCGGTGTGATGCCATCGACCCACTGGCTGAGCAGGCTCAGGCTCAGGGGTTTGAACAGGCAGTCGTTCATGCCGGCCTGCTTGCAGCGCTGGATTTCTTCGGGCTGCGCATTGGCCGTGAAACCCAGCACGGTGCATGGCGGACAGCGCGCCTGCAGTTCCTGCTGTCGAATGGCGCGGGTCAGTTCATAGCCATTCATCAACGGCATGTTGCAGTCGACAATCACCAGATCGAAGTGGCCGGTTTTCCACAGTTCCAGGCCGCTGCAACCGTTCTCGGCAATGCTGAAGTGATGGCCGAGAAACTCCAGTTGTTGACACATCAGCAGGCGATTGGCGGGATGGTCGTCCACCACCAACACGCGTAAGGGGGTCTGCGATGCCTTGATTGGGGATTCACTTTTGACCGTGCTCAGCTGTATCGGCAGCGTTTCCAGTGCCAGCGAGACGCAGACCTGGGTGCCGATGCCAGGCTGGCTGCTCAATTGCAATTGCCCGCCCATCATTTCGCACAGGTTCCGGCTGATCACCAGCCCCAGGCCGGCACCACCTCTGCCTTGCTGGCTGCTGTTTTCCGCTTGGGCGAACGGTTCGAACAAGCGCTGCTGATCCTCGGCACTGATACCGACGCCGCTGTCCTGTACGGTCAGCTGCATCAGGGCGCGGGCAGGTACATCGGTGTTCATGAGGTCGAGGGTGATCCGCACATGCCCCTGCTCAGTGAATTTGATCGCATTGCTGACCAGATTCGACAGCACCTGCTTGAAACGCAGTGGGTCCAGATGCACATCGACGGCCAGATCCGGTGGGTTGAAGATGACTTGCAGGGAGAGGTTTTTCTGCCGGGCGAGACCGTCGAAGATCCTGGCGACTGACGTCACCGTATCGACCAGATTGACCCGTTCCGGGCAAAGACTCAGACGCCCGGATTCGATCCGTGCGATGTCCAGAATGTCGCCGATCAAACCCAGCAAGTCCTTGGCCGAGTGGTACGCGGTGTCGATGGATGAGCGATCCGGATGCTGCGGATCCATGCGTTTGAGCGTCAGTTCGAGCATGCCGATCACCGCGTTCATCGGCGTGCGGATCTCGTGGCTCATGGTCGCCAGAAAGGTGCTTTTCGCCCGGTTGGCCTCATCCGCCCGTTCTTTGGCCGTACGCAACTCGTCGAACAGCTGGCGGCGCTCGCTGATGTCGATCCAGCCGCCAATGATGCCTTTCACCTCACCGCTGGAGTCGCGGTACGGCAGTATCCAGTGATAGATCGTCAGACGCCGGTTGCCGATGTGCAGGGGCCGGTCGACGACCATCGGCGTGCCTTCGGCGATGACACGCTGGTAATCGGCCTGAAAGGCCTGGGCCTCGAAGGCATTGCTCAGGGAGCCATCGATGACGTTTTTGCCGATGACATCCTCGCGGCGGGCATTGAATGCTTCGAGATAGCTCTCATTGCAACTTTGCAACCGGCCCTGGCGGTCGCGCACGTAAATTGGATGCGGTGTGCCGTCGACCAGCGAACGCATGAATTCGAACTGGTCGTTCAGCGCTCGTTCGGCAGCCTGGCGTTTTTTGATCTGGTGGCGCATGTAAGCGTTCCAGACCAGCAGCAACAGCAGTAACAGGAAAGCGCCGATGATCACTTGATAGAACAGGCGTTGGTAGTTGTGCCAGATGTTCTGCGAGACAGTCGAGTAACCGCGCCAGCGTCCATTGATCACCCCCAGTTCGTCGGGGGCGATGCTCAACAACGCCTTGTTGATGATCGACGTCAGTTCCGTGTTGTCCCGCGCGGTCGCCAGTGAAAACGCCGCCTGGCCCGTGCCGATCGTGGTGGTGATCTGCAGCGCCTGATTGAAGATTCGTGAAGAAATGAAGTAGTTGGCAATCACCAGCGAGTTCACCGCACCGTCGACATGGCCTTCGGCGAGCTGGGACACCGCGCTGAACGTATCTGCCGTTTCGATCAACTGGATGCGCGGATATTCCCGACGCAGGTACTCGACCATCGGATTGCCTTGGGCAATCGCCAGTCGCTTGCCTTTGAGCTTGCCCAGATTGGTCGGACCATCCGCGCTTTTGCGGGTCAGCAGAACGTAGGAGTTTTCCAGATAGGGACGACTGAAATTGAGGGTTTTCTCGCGCTCCGCCGTCGGCAGTAATGCGGCGATCAGATCGGCTTGATGACGGTCGATCTGCTGGATCATTTCCGCGTCGTTGCGGCTGCGACGGATCTCGAAACGCAGGCCGGTGCGCAGGCGGATCAGCTCGAGCAGGTCGGCACTGATGCCGCGAAAATTACCGTCGTTGTCAAAGAATGTCAGCGGCGCGAACGCTTCATTGACCACCACACTGACCACCGGATGTTGTTTGAGCCACGCTTCTTCGCGCTGTGTCAGTTGCAGTTTCCGGTCGGTGAGCAGCAGATCGCTGCCAGCGCTCCAGCGCTTGGCAATATTGTCACGCTCACTGGCCGGCACAGCTTTTAGTACTGCATCGATGATCGCCAGCAGTTGTGGGTTGTTGCGGCGCACGGCGAAGCTGAATCCCTGGGCTTCCTGCTTGCCGAAATTGGCCATGCGCACGTTGTTCAGATAACCCTTGTTGATCATGTAGTGAGTTGAAAGCGTGTCGCCGAGAAACACATCGGCCTGATCGAACGCCACGGCGTTGATTGCATTCTGGTAGGAGGGGTAGCAGGTGATGAGCGCTTTGGGGTACAGCGCTTTGACTTCGGGCAACGGCAGATAGTGATAGACCATGCTCAATCGCAGCCCGGCCAGGCCTTCGGTGAGTGAGCGGGTTTCGTCCTCGCGGGTAACCAGCACCGGCATGTCAACGGCGTAGGGTATCGACAGCGCCAGGTTGGCATTGCCCGCTTCGAAGCCGTTCGCGGTACCGAGCAGGTCGATCCGGCCATCGACCAGTGCGCTAATCGCCGCGTCCCGAGAGGGAAAGCGCTGCACCCGGATCGGTAGACCGGTGGCCTGGCCGAGGAGCCCGGCGTAATCGGCCGTCAGACCTTCGTAATCCTTGCCGCTGGTCGTCATGTCAAAAGGCGGGTAGTCGGGCGCGGAGGTGCCCACGACCAGTTCGTTACGTGTCAGCAGCCACTGCCGTTGGGAGTGTTCGAGCGTGACCGGAACTGGCTCGTCCGCCGACCGGCTGAGCAAGGCGTAGTCAGGTGACGTGCCGGGCATGGCGAACACATTGGCGCTCAGGTAAAAACCTGCGCTCAACGCAATTAAATAGTCCTTTAAACGGCTAGGCATGCGGGCTCTCACACGAGTGCGTTTCGTTTGGCCATCTCGATAAGTTCTACAAGGGATTTGGCCTTGAGTTTTTGCATCAGACGTTTTTTGTAGGTGCTGACGGTTTTATTACTCAGAAACATGCCCTTGGCTATTTCCTTGTTAGTGCGACCCTGGGCGAAAAGTTGCAAGACCATCAACTCGCGATCATTAACGGATTTGAATAATTCAAGTTCGGCAAAACGGATGTCGTCGCTGCGCACCGGATTCAATGCCTGGCTGGGGAAATAGTTGTAACCGGACAGTACCGCTTTGATCGCACTGACCAGTTCACTCAAATCTTCCTGTTTACAGACATAACCCGATGCGCCGGATTGCATGCAGCGAATGCCGAACAGCGTCGGACACTGTGCCGTCAGGATCAGGATCTTTAACGGGGAACCCATGGCATTGAAGCGAGCCAGTACTTCGAGGCCATCCAGCTTGGGGATGCTCACATCGAGAATGACCAGATCGGGCATGCACTCGCGCACCATTTGCATGGCATCGACTCCGTTATCGGTTTCACCGACGACCTTGTAACCTTCATGCTCCAGTAGCATTCGAACGGCGAGACGGATGACCGGGTGATCGTCGACAATAAAAACGGAGTTCATAATCAAATCCCATGCAAGCACGAATAAAGCGCGCACCTTAGCTCAGTTGAATGAGCACTCGCATGAAGTGACATGGCTTCAGTCACGATATCGGATTAATCCTACAATTAATGAAGAAACGGACTACAACCAAACTAGGTTTGACGTAAGGAAGTGCTGGATTTGAACGGGCTTATAGTTTGACTTGAATGATTTGCAAGTACTGGCCGTAAATGGCTTTTTAAAGATGTTTAAAGTTGCTGATTCGTCGGCGCAATAATTGCCGCTATTTCAGCCATATCAGACGCCAGTCGACACTTGTGGGTCGATAATCACAGGCTGTGTGGATACGGGCGGCCATCGTTATGGCCGCCCGTAGGCGAGCGGGTCAGTGACTGGAGCGCCCGGTCATTTCCAGCGCCATGTCGCTGGCGTAGCTGTCGGTCATGCCGGCGATGAAATCGATCATGCGCAGAAACGACGTGTGTAACGATCCCTGCGGATCCGGTGCGTTACTGCCCAGCAGATCGAGAATGCGCCGGCTTTTGAATGACGGTGTACGACCGTTGTGTTGTTCCAGCGCCGCGCCGCAGAACGAGTTGAGCAGAATCTCGAGCGTGGTATAGGCGCCGATTTCATGCAGGGTTTTGCGTTTGTCCTGAAAGATTTTCTTGCGGGCGATGTCCTTGGCATTCAGCACGCAACGCTTGGCCGGGCCGTGCATGTGCTCGACCAGATCGCCGTGCAGCGTGCCGGCGAGGAGGGCGTCCTGTTGCTCGACAAAGGCCCGTGCGGCGGCGTTGGTCAAATGCTCGATGGCCTTGCCACGCAGGATCGCCAGTTTGCGTCGGCGCGAATCCTGCGGGCCGAGCTGGCGATAGGTTTCCGGCAGATCATCACCCACCAGCCCGAGCAGCAGCGATTCGACTTCGGCGTACTCCAGCAGCTCCATTTCGAGACCGTCTTCGAGATCAATCAGCGCGTAGCAGATGTCGTCGGCGGCTTCCATCAGGTACACCAGCGGATGACGCGCCCAGCGCTGGTCTTCGATTTGCGGCAGGCCCAGTTTGTGGGCGATCTGCTCAAGCAGCGGCAACTCGCTCTGATAGCAGCCGAATTTGTGTTTTTTGTAGCCCAGGGAGTCGGCGTGGCGCGCGGTCCACGGGTACTTCAGGTAAGTGCCGAGGGTGGCGTAGGTCAGTCGGGTGCCGCCGTCGAACTGGTGATACTCCAGCTGAGTCAGGACCCGGAAACCCTGGGCATTGCCTTCGAAATTGAGGAAGTCGGCGCGTTCGGCTTCGCTCATGCCGTCGAGCCAGCCGCGTCCGGCGGCCTGCTGGAACCAGTGGCGGATGGCGTCTTCACCGGAATGACCAAACGGCGGATTGCCAATGTCGTGGGCCAGACACGCCGATTGCACCACCATGCCGAGATCGGCCGGGTCGCACCATTCGGGCAAGGCATTGCGCAGGGTTTCCCCCACCCGCATGCCCAGCGAACGGCCGACGCAACTGACTTCCAGCGAGTGGGTCAGGCGCGTGTGAATATGATCGTTGCTGGTGACCGGGTGGACCTGGGTCTTGCGCCCGAGACGGCGGAAGGCGCCGGAGAAGATGATGCGGTCATGGTCTTTGTGGAAAGGGCTGCGGCCAAGTTCTTGCGGGCTGTGCAGCGGCTTGCCGAGGCGTTCGCGGTTGAGCAGGGTGTGCCAATCCAAGGCTGATTCTCTCCGTCAGGTGACTGGGGGCGTTGGCCCCTAGCTTCCCGGTTCACGTCCGCCCCTGCAAGCGGAACTACAGTCCGGCGGCGTCAATGTCGATCAGCAGCAAACGTTCACCGTTGTCGAAAAACTGCCCGGCTGTCAGGCAGTACTGATTGCTGGTGGCATCGCGGTAGGTATTGGAGAGCGTCAAGCGCCGCTCCTCCCAACCTTCGGCGAGCAAATGATAGAAGTACGGGCGCCACGACCAGTTGTGCCCCAGATAGCGATTGTCGGCGACCCAGCCATGCTGCCGCCATTCCAGATTGGGCGTCAGTTGCGTGCCGTGGCGATCGCATTGATAAAACCGCAGCAGCCAGGGGAAGGCGTCCAGTTGTGGCAAAGCGCTCAAAGGGGCATGAGCCTGAGCCCAGGCTTGCAGGATCGACATCAGTTCAGCGAGTTGCTGGCGCATTTGCATCAGCCGCCCGCGCTCCACGAGTTTCTGCCGGACATAGCGCTGGCGCAGCTCGGCGAAGCGTTGGACGAACGCGTCACTGGGGAAAAACGCCTCCTGTGCCCGTGCGAAGAGGAATCCCTGCACATAGCGCGATCCGCATTCTAGGGCGAAATTCAACTGCGCTTCGGTCTCGACGCCTTCGGCGATGATCCAGCAGCCGGTCTTCTCGGCCATCTGCGCGAGGGCCTTGACCACGTCGCTGCTCGGCCCGCCCAGTGCCGCGGCCTGGAACAGGCGCATATCGAGTTTGAGAATGTCCGGTTGCAGCGCCAGCACCCGATCCAGTTGCGAGTAGCCGGCGCCAAAGTCGTCGATGGCGATTCTTGCTCCCGCCTCGCGATAGCGCGCGACGACTTCGGCCAGACGTTGACCATTGCCACCCAGTTCGGTGATCTCGAAGACGATGCGTTGCGGATCGATGTCGTAGCGTGCCAATTGCTTGAGACTGGGCAAGGCCTGATCGGCGCGCAGGCGACTGATCCAGCGTGGCGACATGTTCAGGCTGAGAAACCAGTCTGCCGGCGCTTCATGCAAGCGGCTCAAGGCGTTATCGCGGATCTGCCGGTCGAGACGGCGCAGGGCAATGGCGGGCGTGCGCGGGTCGGCGAATAGAGGCCCAACCGAGTTCAGTTGACCGTCGGCCTGGCGCAGGCGCCCCAGCGCTTCGACGCCGGCAATGCGTCCGGTGGCGGTATCGATGAAAGGCTGAAAGCAGGCGAGCGGTTGCCCGTCGATCACGGGGCCTCCTTAATGGTTCTTGTTCTGGTGAACCCCGCCGACCGGGTAGGCGCGCGGGATTGAACCTCCGGATAAAGAGGTTCATCCCGCCGACAGTGCAAGAATGTAGCCAGATGTATCCGTTCAGCGTTTCGCCGAGCTCTGCATCACCAGTTTGATCAGCGGCCCGAGGCTGGTGCCGAGCCGGATCAAGCGGGTCAGGCCACCGACACCGCCGCTTTTCGCGCCTTTGCCAGTGATGAATCCCAATAGCGTAACGGCGGCCACGCCCCACAAAGGCGCGTGTTTGATGCCGAAACCACCTTGCAGGTTTTGCGACATGCCGCGCATGCGCTGCAGAGGCTGCAACACTTGCCCGGCTTCATGGCGGATTTCCTGACGATGCATTTCCATGCGCAGGCGGATCAACGCCTTGCGCATTTCCCGACGCGAGCTGTTGTGTGGCAGTTCAGGCAGGCTCATGGCAGCAGGCGCTCCCGGTCGTTGGCCAGCTCTTCGAGCGTGCCGTGGAAAGGCGAGGACTCATCGAAGATCGCAGCCTTGAGGCGCAGCGCGCAGAAGATCGAGGCCAGGGTATAGAACACGCACAGGCCAATGATCGCAGCAAGGCGATAAGTGTCCCAGAACACAATCATCACCAGTGTCGATAAGCCCACCAGTAATAACAGGGCAAAGACCAACGCCAGGCCTGCGAACAGTAACAGGCTGACGGTACGTGATTTCTGCTCCTGCAATTCAATGCCGAACAATTCGACATGGCTGTGCAGCAGACCGAGAACGGCGGCGCCCAGGCGTCGCGTGGAAGAGGCGGTGCCCGCAGCCGGGCCGGATTCACCGATCGACATAATCAGCGCCGGGTAGCCAACAGGCCGATCAGGAAGCCGACACCGGCGGCAATACCGACGGACTGCCAAGGGTTGGCCGAGACGTAATCTTCGGTGGCAGTGACCGCCGCCTGACCGCGATCACGCAAGGTTTCTTCGGTCAGTTTCAAGGTTTCGCGGGCGCGCAGCAGGCTGTCGTGAATCTGCTCGCGCAGCTCATCGGCCTGATCGCCGGCCAGGGTGGCGGTGTGCTCGAGCAAGCGCTCGGTGTCGGCGACCAAAGTCTGGAAGTCGTTCATCAGGATTTCTTGAGCGGTCTTTGCCTTGATGCTGGCCATGGGTGGATCTCCGTAAGTGACGTCTGAAGCGTTCGAGTATGAGCCTTGCGCGAAGGTTCAGTACAAATGACTGGTACAACTTTTGCTGTGTCGTGGTGCGTTCCCCGGCGGTTGTGCGCTGTTGCCGGGCGTGCGCCTCGAGAAACCTTATCCCAAACAAGCCCGGTTCGTGTCAGGACATCGATCTCGTGCGCCAAAGCGGTTCGTCGGACCTTCGGATCTGTGACTGCGTGGTCGCAACTTGGTGCATGAAATGTGCGCATGAACCGCTTTGGTGCCTTTTTCGCCTTTAGGTCTGCCTGCTTATGGAAAATCTGCAAAGCGCTGTGGACACCCTGGTTCACAGTTCCAATACCTTGTTCATTCTGATCGGTGCGGTGATGGTGCTGGCGATGCATGCCGGTTTCGCCTTTCTGGAAGTCGGCACGGTGCGCCAGAAAAACCAGGTCAATGCACTGTCGAAAATTCTCAGTGATTTCGCCGTCTCGACCCTGGCCTATTTCTTTATAGGCTATTGGATTTCCTATGGCGTGACCTTTATGCAGCCGGCGGCGGTGCTGAGTGCCGATCACGGTTATGGACTGGTGAAGTTTTTCTTCCTGCTGACCTTTGCCGCAGCGATCCCGGCGATTATTTCCGGCGGCATTGCCGAGCGCGCGCGTTTCGTGCCGCAGTTGTGCGCCACGGCCTTGATTGTCGCGTTCATCTACCCCTTTTTCGAGGGCATGATCTGGAACGGCAACTACGGTTTGCAAGCGTGGCTGACGGCGCAGTTTGGTGCCGCTTTTCATGACTTTGCTGGTTCCGTGGTGGTGCACGCCATGGGCGGTTGGCTGGCGCTGGCGGCGGTATTGCTGCTGGGGCCGCGTAATGGCCGTTATCGCGACGGTCGTCTGGTGGCGTTCGCACCGTCGAGCATTCCCTTTCTGGCCTTGGGTTCGTGGATTCTGATTGTCGGCTGGTTCGGCTTCAACGTGATGAGTGCGCAGACGCTGCAAGGCGTCAGTGGCCTGGTGGCGGTCAATTCGTTGATGGCGATGGTCGGCGGCACCATGGCGGCGCTGCTCGTCGGACGTAATGACCCGGGCTTCCTGCATAACGGTCCATTGGCCGGTCTGGTGGCGATCTGTGCCGGGTCGGATCTGATGCATCCGGTCGGCGCGCTGGTGACTGGCGCGATCGCCGGTGCACTGTTTGTCTGGTGCTTTACCGCCGCCCAGGTGAAATGGCGCATCGACGATGTCTTGGGTGTGTGGCCATTGCACGGGTTGTGCGGCGTGTGGGGCGGGATTGCCTGCGGGATTTTCGGCCAGACTGCGCTCGGCGGTATTGGCGGCGTCAGCTTGATCAGCCAGTTGATCGGCACCGCGCTGGGTGTTGCGGTGGCGCTGATCGGTGGCTTCGCTGTGTACGGCGTGATCAAGGCGCTGCACGGGCTGCGCCTGAGTCAGGAACAAGAGTATTACGGCGCCGACCTGTCGCTGCACAAGATCGGCGCGGTAAGTCAGGATTAAGTCTCGGCATCGTCGCTACCGGGATAAAAACCGTGGAGCAGGCGATACCGGTCGATGCGCACCTGATCGACTTTTTCCTGCACCTGATGCGCCGGCAAGCCGAGCATGATCAAGGCGTGAGAGGCGAGCATCAGGCTCGATTCCAACAGTTCCGGCACCACTTCGGTGGCGCCGGCGGCTTTCAGTTCGGCCCACTGGCTGTCGTCGCGGGTACGCACCAGTATCGGTACGTGGGCGTTGAGCCGACGTGCTTCCTTGAGGATACGCAGGGCAATGTCGCTCTGATCCACAGCAACCACCAACAGTCTGGCGCGTAGCAGGCCCACGGCGGTCAGCAGATCGCCGCGCGACGAGTCGCCGTAATGCACGTCGCTTTCTCCACTGGCGGCTTCCTGTACCCGCACCGGGTCATTGTCCAGCGCAATAAAAGGCTGCTTGGCGTTGCGCATGAAACGACCGATGGATTGGCCGACGCGGCCGTAGCCGCAAATCACCACATGCTGGTTGAGGTCGGCATTGAGTGCGCTGATCTCTTCGATCTGCGCCTCCTGATTGGGTTTGCGATGCAGCACTGCTGCGATGCGTGGCGCTGCGCGCAGCAACAGGGGCGTCAACAACATCGAGCAGAACGTCGCTGCGAGCAGCAGGTCGCTCAGTGCTTCGGGCATCATGCTGTGTTGCTGCATCTGTGCCATTAGGGCGAAGCAGAACTCGCCCCCCTGGGCCAGCGCCAGACCGCTGCGCCATGCTGTTTCGCTGTCACTGCCGCGCCACTTCACCAGCAAGGCCACGACGATACCCTTGATCACCATCAAACCGACGGTGAGCCCGAGGATCAGCAGGCTGTGACTGACGAACAGTTGCAGGTCGATGAGCATGCCGATGCTGACGAAAAACACCCCGAGCAGAATGTCGCGGAACGGCCGGATATCCGCCTCGATCTGGTGTCGGTAGTGGCTTTCACCGAGCAACATGCCGGCCAGAAATGCACCAAGGGCAGGGGACAGCCCCAGCAGGTGCGTCAGCCAGGCGGTCAACAGCACAATCACCAGCGCCAACAGCACAAACAGTTCTGCCGAGCGTGACGCGGCCACTTCATGAAACAGCCTCGGCAGTAACCAGCGACTGGCCAGCAGCAGACCGACAAACAGCACCACGGTTTTTGCCAGGGTCAAAGGCAACGCCCAGTACCAGACTTGCTCGCTGCTGCCGGCAAACACCGGCACCAACGTCAGCAGCAATACCGCGATAACGTCCTGAAACAGCAAAACGCCGACAGCATTCTGGCCATGACTGCTGAACACCTCGCCGAGGCTGCCCAACTCTTTGGTCACAATCGCCGTTGAGGACAGCGAAAGCCCGGCACCGAGCAACAGCGCCGGCGTCATCGGCATGCCCAACAGCATCAGCAGCAAACCGAGCAGCGCGGTGCTGATCAGCACCTGCTGGCTGCCGAGACGAAACACCACCTGGCGCAGGGCGATCATCTTCGACAGGGAGAACTCCAGGCCCAGTGAAAACAACAGAAACACCACGCCCAACTCGGCTACGTCAGGCAAGTGTTCGCTTTCGTTGACCCAGTCGAAGGCACTCGGCCCGACCAGCAGTCCGACGCACAGGTAACCCAGAACCGGTGGCAACCGCAGGCGACGGAACAGGGCAATGACCACGAGGGACGAGGCGAGGATGATCAACAGATTGGCAAACACTGGACACTCCGATGGCAGATCAGGCTTTTCAAGCGTAGAGGCAAAAAGACCGGGAGGATCGCGCAAATGTTTTTTCTGTGGACTGATTTGCGTCAGGGTTTTGCCTGTGACCCTTTGTTGAGGGGCTGGAGCCTTTGGGCGGCGCTGGCTCGACGGGTTTTCAGGTGCGGCCTAGAATAGGCCCACTCATTTTTTGGTTGAGCAATCATGCCTCCTGAATGTCAGCTGTTCGGCACCCTTGGATGCCATTTGTGTGAAGTCGCCGAGGCCGAGTTGATGCCTCTTGTCGAGCATGGTTTGTTGGTTGAACTGGTCGATATTGCTGAGGATGAGGCTTGGTATGCGGCTTACAGCCTGCGAATTCCGGTACTGCGTCGTGTCGACACCGGGGCTGAGCTGGACTGGCCATTCAGCGCTGATGAGGTCGTCGCGTTTCTGGGTTAATCCGCATTTTCTGGTTTATCCCGCCGGTCGCTACTGCCATGCATTCCTTGGCATTTTGCGGTTTCATCGGTTACTGTATGTTCATACAGTAAATGCGTCAGAGGGATGAACCGTGGTCAATGTCGAACAGTTGAAAAACAGCGTGAACCGGATGTCGGTTGACGTGGTGCGCGAGGCCGTTCTCGAATTGCGCCTGGACGGGCTGGTCACGGAAGGCAAGACGCCGTTCAACAAGCTGCATTTCAACACTTGCTTTGCCGAAATCGAGGCCTTGTTTCAGCGTGCCGGTTACCACAAGCAACTGGATGTGGTCGGTTATCAGGGGCTGCTCTACGCCTTGTACGATCCGGGGCGCTGGGAGGCAGTTGATGTATTGCGCTGGCTCAAGGAATTCACTGACGCCGCAGCGCTGAAAACAATTCCGGCCTGAACATTCTGCGCTAGGTTCGTTTCCCTCAGTGCTGGATAATGCCGCCCTGCATTGAGGGTCCGATTTTCGTATGTCCACATCTACATTTTCCGCTGCTCAGAATCAGGCGAGCACACTTTATCTGCCGCCCGGTAAATGGCTGACCGTACTCGATTGTCTATGCGAGCATTTCAGCGCCATTGACCGTGAGCAATGGCTGGACCGCATCGCTCGGGGGCGCGTGCTGGACGGCCATGGCCAGCCGATCCCGGTGGACTTGCCTTACAAGGAAGGTTTGCGGATTCATTATTTTCGCGAAGTGCCGGACGAGAAGCCGATCCCGGTAGTCGAGTCGATTCT
Organism: Pseudomonas sp. 29; assembly: GCF_002754355.1. Lineage (NCBI taxonomy): Bacteria > Pseudomonadati > Pseudomonadota > Gammaproteobacteria > Pseudomonadales > Pseudomonadaceae > Pseudomonas > Pseudomonas sp. 29. The sequence continues at coordinate 922,195 of NZ_PEEY01000001.1, read as the reverse complement.
GTATGCAGACGAACATCTGGTGGTGGCTGACAAACCGCATTTTCTGCCGGTGACGCCCGCCGGCGAATACGTTGAGCAAACCCTGTTGCGCAGGCTGATTCATCGCCTGGACAATCCTCACTTGGTGCCGCTGCACCGCATCGACCGGCATACGGCGGGACTGGTGATTTTCTCGGCTAATCCGCAAACCCGATCGGCTTATCAGTCGCTGTTCCCCACGCGGCAGATCGACAAGCGTTATGAGGCCATCGCTCCGGCACTGCCCGATCTGAATTTCCCCTTGGTGCACAAAAGCCGTCTGGTCGATGGCGAACCGTTTTTCCGCATGCAGGAAGGCGTGGGTGCCAGTAATACCGAAACGGCGGTGGAGGTTCGGGAAAAGCATGGCGATCTGTGGCGCTATGGTTTGTTTCCGGTGACTGGCAAGAAACATCAACTGCGCGTCCACATGACTGCGCTGGGGGCGAGCATCTGCAACGATCCGTTCTATCCGCAGGTGTTGAAAGACGTCGAGGACGATTACGCCAATCCGCTGAAGCTGCTGGCGCAGGGGCTTCGGTTTGTCGACCCGGTGACCGGTGAGGAGCGCGAATTCGAGAGCCGGATCACGCTGCAGTGGTGACACCGCCTCACTTTTCGAGCGCCCATGAAAAAGCCCGCAATCAATGCGGGCTTTTTTGTATCCGGTGTCGATCCAGAGCTTACAGCTCTTTAACGGTACGAACCTGATCCTTGTTGATGCGGGTTTCTTTGCCGTCCAGCTGTTTGAACTCGTAGAAGCCCGAATCGTCATCGTATTTCGGGGTGTCGACGGCCTGGATTTCGCGACCATCATTCAAGGTGATCACTGTAGGCGACGAGCAACCGGCGAGGGTGGCAAGGCCCAGTGCGAGCATGAAAGTGGCGAGGGTCCGTTGAGTCATGGGTGTGTCTCCGAATGGGAATTCTTTTGGTTACTGAGCTTGAGACGTATACAAGGCGTGAGAGTTCCTTGAATGGTGTCAGTCTGACACAGTGTTGTGGGAATTTAACAGTTCGGGGGTGTTCAGGTTGGCCAGCCGGGGGTCGTTGTCCGGGCACTCCAGGGCAGTGGCGCCGAGACCGCGCATGACCCGGCCGGGGCTGCGTTCACCGGCATTCCAGGCATCTTCGAAGGCCGTTAGAAGAGCCACCGGAATCACACACAGCAAGGGTTCCCAATGCTCGTCATGGCGCAACATTAAAGGTTTTTCAGGATGCTGATTGGCAGTCTCGCGCATGCTTTGCAGCAGCGCGGCGTCAATTCGCGGAACGTCGCACGGCAAAACCAGCAGGTGGCTATGGCGCGCCGCTTTCAGACCGGCACGAATACCCGCCAATGGCCCCGGAAAATCGCCCTCGTCATCGACCACCAATTGATCGGCAAACGGTGCGTAACGCTCGCGGTTGCGGTTGCATGAGATGATCAGGTCGTCAGTCAGCCCGCGTACCTTACGCTGCAAATGTGCAATCAACGGTTCGCCCAGCCACTCGACCAGGCCTTTGTCCTGACCGCCCATGCGTTGGCCGCGCCCGCCTGCCAGGAGCAGAATGGAGCAGGGGGGCAATTGCGAATCGCGGGTCATGGCAGCTCTCCAGAGGGGCGGCGAAAAAATAGGGCGCTGTGATATAACACCGGGCTGTTTCTCCTACAACTGGACGAGCCTATGAAAGCCAAGGCTGATGTAACTTTCGTGCCGCTCAATATTGCGGTGCTGACAGTCAGTGACACCCGAACTCTGGAAACCGACACCTCAGGCCAGGTCTTCGTCGATCGCTTGACGGCGGCGGGCCACCGTTTGGCGGAGCGGGTTTTGCTTAAAGATGACCTCTACAAAATTCGCGCGCAAGTCGCCACCTGGATTGCCGACGATGTCGTGCAGGTCGTGCTGATCACCGGCGGTACCGGATTTACCGGTCGCGACAGCACGCCGGAAGCGGTTGCCTGCCTGCTGGATAAACAGGTCGACGGGTTTGGTGAGTTGTTCCGGCAGATTTCGGTAGCCGATATCGGCACTTCGACAGTTCAGTCCCGTGCGCTGGCCGGTCTGGCCAACGGCACGCTGGTGTGCTGTCTGCCAGGTTCGACCAATGCCGTACGCACCGGTTGGGATGGCATCCTGGGCGAGCAGTTGGACGCGCGTCATCGCCCGTGCAACTTCGTGACTCATTTGAAGCAGGCAGCGCCTTGTGAATCCCGTGGGTAAGCCGGGCAAGACCGGAGCACTGATGCCGGTCGAGCTGGCGCTGGAGCGCCTGCTCGACATGGCCGACGCGTCGCCGATTGTCGAGCATGAGGATTTGCCGCTGGCTCAGGTTCAGGGGCGTGTGCTGAGCGAAGACCTGATTTCGACGCTGGATCTGCCACCCTGGCCAAACAGTGCCATGGACGGTTATGCGCTGAATCTGACCGACTGGACGGGCGAACCGATGCCGGTCAGTCAGAAGGTGTTTGCCGGGCAATCCCCCGAACCGCTGAAGCCGGGCACCTGTGCACGGATCTTCACCGGGGCGCCGGTGCCCGCGGGCGCTGATTGCGTGGAAATGCAGGAAAACGCTGAGGTTCAAACCGATGAACGGGTGCGTTTCCTTGAACCGATGAAGGCCGGGCAGAACATTCGCCCGCAAGGTCAGGAAACCACAGTCGGTGAACTGATCCTGCCCGCCGGAACTCGGCTGGGTCCGATAGAGCAGGGATTAGCCGCATCGTTGGGCTGCGCCGGATTGAAGGTCGTGCGCAAGGTTCGTGTTGCGGTGATTTCCACTGGCGATGAATTGGTCGAGCCGGGCCAGGCCCTGGGGCCGGGACAGATATACAACAGCAATCGAGTGTTGCTGTGCAGTTGGCTGCAACGACTGGGTTGTGAAGTGATCGATGCCGGTATTCTTCCGGATGATTTGGCCACTACCCGCACCCGTCTGGGGGAGTTGCAGGATGTTGACCTGATTCTTTCCACCGGTGGCGTGTCGGTGGGTGAGGCGGATTTTTTGGGTGTCGCATTGCGTGAAGAGGGCGAGCTTGCCCTTTGGAAGCTGGCGATCAAACCCGGAAAACCGCTAACTTTTGGCCATTTCCGCAACGTGCCGGTCATTGGCTTGCCAGGCAACCCTGCGTCGACACTGGTGACCTTTGCGCTGCTCACTCGGCCTTATCTGTTACGCCGTCAGGGCGTTCGGGTCGTCGAGCCGCTGAAGTTCACCGTGCCAGCGGGGTTTGACTGGCCGGTGGCAGGCAATCGGCGTGAGTACCTGCGAGGCCGCCTTGAGCAAGGACGGGCGACTGTCTACCGCAACCAGAGCTCAGGTGTACTGCGTAGCGCCGCGTGGGCAGATGGATTGGTCGAAGTGCTGGAAGGTCGCACGCTGAGCATCGGAGACGAAGTGGTCTTCATCCCGCTGAGTGACTTGCTCGACTGATCGCTATCTCGTAAATGCAGGCGTCGGCTGACTCAGGCGGCGCCTGCAATGACTGATTCAATTAATTGCTGATCAATGTCACAAGCTGATCGAATCGGCTATTGGCCACCCAGCCCAGCAAACCCAGCACTACCGCTGTTGCACCCGCCGAGTACGCAAGCCGGTGTTTGATCGTTCGGACATCACCGCGAATTTCGTCCATGTCCCGTCGAAGGTATTTGAGATGGGTTTCCAGCTCGGTAACACGGGGTTCCATATCAACTTCTCCAGTGGTTCTGGCGCTGTTTTTGAAATCGGACTTGTGATTCGCGCGACTTTCGACAATCGGTCCAACCGGGCTCATGGGTATTCTCGCTTCATGACCAGGCATGGAAGCATCCACCGATTGTTTCAACTGTTTGCTTGCAACCTTTTCCAGCTCTCGAACCGGCAAGAGCCCATAGGGTGTATCCACTCATTACATGCACGTCCTTGTGTGTTGGATTGAAAATCGATACCGCCAACACACGGTGACGCAATGCTCGAACCGGGTCAATTAAGCCGATTCCGCATGTTTTGTAAGAAAAGGTACCGCTGTGTAGGACGTCTGGCGCCAGGAGGCTGAATTAATTACGGGTATGACGGCTTTTTTGCGTGCGCCAGTGGTCAAGATGTCTTAACCGATCGATTTGGGAGTGATGTTATGAGTGAACGCCGGGCGCTGTTGATTCTGCATGGCAAGCAGGCACTCAACGAGGCGGTACGCACCGCTGTCGAGGACAAGCGCAAGCAAGGCTGGGAGCTGGCCGTGCGTCTGACTTGGGAGGCAGGGGACGCACAGCGCTGGGTAGAACAAGCCTTGGCCGATGGCTACACGAAAATCATTGCCGGGGGCGGCGATGGCACCTTGCGCGATATCGCCGAAGCGCTCGCCGCGCATCCTGGCAAAGCCAGCCTCGTACTCCTGCCTTTGGGCACTGCCAACGATTTTTCCCGTGCCGCCGGCGTACCACTGGAGCCTGCCGAAGCCCTTGAGCTGCTCGATGTGCCACCGCGCGCCATCGATCTGGGTGAAGTGGGCGGGCAGATTTTTCTCAACATGGCCACCGGTGGTTTCGGCAGCCAGGTCACGGCCAATACCTCCGAGGACCTGAAAAAAGTACTTGGCGGTGCTGCTTATCTGTTCACTGGCTTGTCACGATTCAGCGAGCTGCATGCCGCTTACGGCGAACTTCAGGGGCCGGATTTTCACTGGCGTGGCGAGCTGTTGGCACTGGGTATCGGCAATGGCCGACAGGCCGGCGGTGGACACGTGTTGTGCCCGGAGGCGCTGGCCGATGATGGCTTGCTGGATATCAGTATTCTGCCGGCACCACAGGAGTTGGTGGGCACTTTGAAGACGCTGCTCAGCGATGGTTTCGGGATCGACAACATGTTTGTTCGCACCCGTTTGCCATGGGTCGAAATCAAGGTCGCCGAGGGGCTGTGCATCAATCTTGATGGCGAACCGCTCGAAGGTGACAGCATGCGGTTCGAGGCGCGTCCGGCGGCGTTGCGCGTGCATTTGCCGGAACATTCTCCCTTGTTGAGCAGCGCCGGGCTGATCAGTCGTCCAGGCTGATGATCTGCTCACGCACGGCGAACAGCACCAGACCCGCCACGTCGTAGATTTGCAGACGCTTCATGATCTGTGAACGGTGGGTCTCGACAGTCTTGATGCTCAGGCCCAGGCCATTGGCGATTTCCCGGGTGGATTTTCCGCGCACGATCAAGCGCAGGATTTCCAGTTGGCGCGCGGTCAGATTGTGCGAGTCGGCTGCCTCCGGCTGCTGCTTCTGATTACGGGTCAGGGCCTGATTGATCACGGTATGGGCGATGGCCGGGCTCAGGTAGCGCTCGTTGTTGCGCAAGGCTTCCAGTGCATGCTCAAGCTCTGTCGCTGTGGTGTCCTTGAGCAGGTAGCCGTGGGCGCCGGATTCCAGCGCCTGCATGATCAGCGCCGGATCGGTGTGCATCGACAGGATCAACACCTTGCTCTGCGGGCGTACCCGCTTGAGCCGTTGCAGGGCTTCCAGGCCACCGGTTTCTTTCATGGAGATATCCAGCAACACGATATCCGGATTCAGTTGCTCGACCATTTCGAGCAGCTGCGAACCGTCATTGGCCTCGCCAATCACCGCGTAACCGGGAATATCCAGTACCAGAGCGCGCACGCCGGCCCTGATCAGCGAGTGGTCATCCACCAGAAGTAAGTTGCAAGTCAACGCATAACCTTATTCGTACTGGCCCGCTCGAGTGCGCGTGGCGCCCACGGGAAGAGTGCTTCGATTTGAGTGCCTTTGCCCGGTTCGCTGATGACGTTCAGGGTGCCACCCAGTTGCTCGATTCGTTCGGCCATCCCGGCCATGCCTCGTTGTCCTTCACGACCGGGGTTGGCCGCCGGGGCGAATCCCAGGCCGTCATCGCTGATCAGCAACGTCAGACCTTTGGGCAGACGTTGCACGCGTATCACCAGATTTTTTGCCTGGGCATGACGCAGGATATTGGTAACAGCCTCTTGGGTAATACGAAAGGCGGCGACTGCCATTTCTTCCGGAATGCCATTGAGCCGCTGCTGGCAATCGAGGCTCCAGTGCACGTTAGTGTTGGCCAATGTCTTGAGCAGGTGCGCACGCAGGCTGGCTTCAAGTCCCAGGCTGGTCAACTGGCGCGGGTTGAGAATGGCTGAAACGTCGCGCACCTTGTTGAGGGTTTCTTCCAGGGTGTCGCACAGCGCGGTGCATTGTTCCTGCAAGTCGTCGGGCATGCGCCGCTTGAGCCATTCGCTTTGCAGTTTGGCGGCCGTCAGCAGTTGGCCGATATCGTCGTGCAGTTCGCGGCTGAGGCGATGACGCTCGTTTTCCTGGACTTCCAGCAAGCGGTCAGCGAGTTCCTGCGGCTGAAACTTGATCGATTTGCGTGACAGTCGATATTGCACCCAGACGCACGCAGTAGCAGCGATATCGAGCAGCAGCAATCCCAGGCAAAGTGGTGTTGAAAGAGCGTAGGTCAGCAAACTGCCGAGCGTGGCCGCGACACACAGTATGAGTGTGAACCGGCGAGCATTTTCGCGGGAGGGTGGCCATGTAGTGATTGACTTGAGGCTGGCGTACATAACGGATGGAGCCAATGGATGTTCGCTGCGGGCAGACCGGCCGGAGGCTGACGGGTCTCTGTCTGAAAATGCTATCAATTATGTTATTGATTTCAACGCGGTTCAGTAAACGTATTGGCCGCCCAATTATCAGTGGATAGCGATCTCTGAGATCACTGTGCCACTAATTTGAAAGCAACTAATGGGCGGCATAATACCACTTAAGATACCGTTGGTCGCGTTTGCTATATATGTCCATTGAGTCAGGAAATACGTGATATTGGACGCAAGTTCCATAATGGAAAAGTCGATTTGTTGTGTTCGATAGATGTCAGTGTTGCCTGAAGTTGTGCTTGTTTGCACACAGGTAAACCCTGAGGCCGGCAAAAAATATCGGCGTCGGCTTTCAGTGATTATTTAGTTCGACTTGTCGCTGGCAGGTATGAACTATTCAATTGCGACATTCAACGCTTGTGTACCAAGTGCTTGCGCGGGTACCGAGTGCGGGTCAGGCTTGTCCCGAGTAGGGCAGTTGGGGCAAACGTTTGCCCGTCCGGGGCGGTTGATGGCGGCTTTGGTTGACCTGGAAGGCGAATGCTTCGAGCAGCGAAGCCTGCTCACTTTCATCCAGACTCAGTTGCCCTGTCTGCTGATCGACCAGTTCAAGCTGCCAGGCCATCAATGTGAAGCAATCCTGCAAGGCTTGCAGGGCCTGTTCGTGAAGGTCGACGTGATCCTGATTGAGGTTGAGCAGACTGTAAATGTGCAGGGAAAACTCGGAAATTGCCTCCAGCGCCAGGGCTTCAGCCCTGCGTGCGAGTTTCAGCAGAGTACCGAGCATGCACTCGATGGCGTCCTTGTCATTGCTGATCAATTGCAGATGGCTGAGGCATTCTTCGGACTTGGCCAGGAGTTGCTCGGCCTCGACAAGGAATTCGGGGAAGCGTTGTACCCACTCTTTGCGGTCCATTGGCATGCTTATCTCCACAACGTCATGTCTGATGAGGGAATGCCGTGTGTGGCGACGATCGTGAATCGTCGGGAGATCGCGCCCAGACGTGCAAGTGCACAGACTGAGAGGTTCCAGAGGGCTTGTTTCCACTGAACTGCGATCGCACACAATAGCCTGACTCCGTTCATGCAATGAGAATGGCGTCACATTAATGGCTATTGGATATTGCGAATATCAGGTTGGGCCTGATTGTTACTAGGGGAATCCCTTAGACGCGGGAACCTACCGTGCAAACCGAGGTCGCGCCGCAGAGAATGTAGCAGATGAAAATCACCGGGCCAGTAAACCATGATGTTAATGTGACATCAATGCCTGTTCATGGCATTTTTGATGGGGTCGGGTATGGCAATCAAGAACTGCGATTTGCCGCCGATAACCTCACATAGTGAATTCATCAGAACAAGCCCAGGAGTCATTGATGGCCGGCATTCTCGACACGGTAGACCAACGCACGCAACTGGTGGGTGAGAATCGCCTGGAAATTCTCATGTTTCGACTGGCCGGGCGGCAGTTGTTCGCAATCAACGTGTTCAAGGTTCAGGAAGTGCTGCAACTGCCGAAGCTGACCTTGATGCCGCAGCGTCATCCGTTTGTGTGCGGAGTGGTCAATCTGCGCGGTCAGACCTTGCCGGTCATTGACCTGTCGCAAGCGATCGGTATGCGTCCGTTGGTGCCGGGGCCGAACAGCACGATCATCGTCACCGAATACAACCGCTCGGTGCAGGCCTTCCTGGTGGGCGGTGTGGATCGCATCGTCAACATGAACTGGGAAGCCATTCTGCCGCCGCCGACCAGCGCCGGGCGTCAGCACTATCTGACCGCGATCAGCAAGGTCGACGATCAACTGGTGGAAATCATCGACGTCGAGAAAGTCCTCGCCGAAATCGTTCCGTACAACGCCAAGGTCTCGCGTGAAAAACTCGATGATCCGGTGCTCGAGCGCGCCCGTGGCCGTGAAGTGCTGCTCGTCGACGACTCCAACGTCGCGCTTTCGCAATTGCGCGACACCCTCGGCCAGCTCGGGGTAAAAATGCACATTGCCAGCGATGGCCTGAAGGCGCTGAACATGCTCAAGGCCTGGGCCGATACCGGCGTGAACATGACCGACAAGCTGCTGATGATCTTTACCGATGCGGAAATGCCGGAGATGGACGGTTATCGGCTGACTACCGAAATTCGTAACGATCCGCGTCTGCGTGGTTTGTACGTGGTGCTGCATACCTCGCTGTCCGGTAGCTTCAACGACTCGATGGTGAAGAAGGTCGGCTGCGACAACTTCCTCTCCAAATTCCAGCCGGACAAACTGGTCGACGTCGTTCGCCAGCGTCTGATGCTCGACGAAGTTCCGGCCTGATCACACACCCATTGCAGGAGTGAGCCTGCTCGCGATAACGGTTTGTCAGCCCCGAATCATTACCTGGCACACCGCTATCGCGAGCAGGCTCACTCCTGCAGTTATTGCTCTTTGATTCCTGATCAAGCTCGTATAGGGTGGCGTTTTTACCCTCCAGGGAGCTGGCCATGCTGCGTCTGAGCGCGCTTTATCGTTACCCGTTGAAATCCGGCAAAGTCGATGTGCTGCAAAGCGTCGACCTCGACAAGCTGGGGCTTGATGGCGACCGACGCTGGATGCTCGTGGACGAAGCGAGCGGCCGCTTCCTGACCCAGCGCGCCGAAGCGAAGATGAGCCAGTTGTCGGCCGTGTGGAACGCGCAGGGCGGTCTGACCCTGAGTGCCCCGAAACAGTCCTCGATCGACATCGCCTTGCCGGGCAACGATGCGGAACTGCGCGGCGTGACGATCTGGCGCGATACCTTGCGTGTGCCGGATGCCGGTGATGAGGCAGGCCGTTGGGTCAGCGATTTTATCGGCAAACCGACCCGTCTGGTGCAGGTGCCGCTGGATCGCGCCCGGACCACCCAGGCAGGCTTCGGCAAGGATGACGATCAGGTCGCGTTCGCTGATGGATTTCCGCTGTTGTTGATCGGCGCGGCCTCTTTGCAGGACCTTTCGCAACAGGTCGGACGACCATTGGAAATGCTGCGTTTTCGGCCGAACCTGGTGATCGAAGGCAGTGAGGCTTATGCCGAAGACAGTTGGAAGCGCATTCGCATTGGCGATGTTGAATTCCGCGTGGTCAAGCCGTGTTCGCGTTGTATCCTCACCACCATCGACCCGCAAACCGGTGAGCGCAGTGCCGACCGCGAACCTCTGGCCACCTTGCAGAAATACCGCGCCGAAGCCGATGGTGCGATGTTCGGCCAGAATCTGGTCAACGACAACAATGGCCGACTCGAAGTCGGCATGCCGGTGGAGATTCTCGAATAATCCGTCTCTGAAACGAAAATGCCCGTGTCCTTGGACACGGGCATTTTTTTATCGCAGTGAAAGCCGTGGGTTTAGCCGCGGTACTCGCACAGGTAAGCGGTGTCGACCGCAACTTTCAGCTGGAACTTGCTGTTGGCCGGGACGTTGAACTGGCTGCCGGCGGCGAAGGTTTCCCAGTCGCTGCTGTCGGGCAGTTTGACGGTCAGTGCGCCGGAAACCACATGCATGATTTCACGCTGAGCGGTGCCGAATTCGTATTCGCCCGGGGCCATGACGCCGATGGTCGCCGGACCTTCAGCGGTGCCAAAGGCGATCGACTTGACGGTGCCGTCGAAGTACTCGTTGACTTTAAACATGGGCGATTCCTCGAAAAGGGTTAGAAATTGGAGGCGGCCAGTATGCACAAGGCTTTTCGCGCCGTCACCTGCCCGGCGTCTTTCCGGTGAGTTCTCGAATTGACCCTAGAGTGGCAACACCAGTGGCAACAACCGCGCGGTGTTGCGCGCATCTTCCAGTGCCCGATGCTGCTGGCCGCTGAACTGCATGCCGGCCAATTGCAGCGCACCGTTGAGGCCTAATGGACGCTCCAGGCGGCGGGCCTTGGCGAAGCGTTGTTTGAGATTCATGTGCGACACTTTGCTCAAGCCACTGTCGATTTGCAGACGCTGCCATTCCTGCAACAACTGCTTGCGGTCGTAATCGCCCCAACTGGCCCAGCCTTCAAGGCGTGTCTGATGTTGCGCGAGCCAGCGTTCGAACGCCGGCCAGACTTCAGTCAACGGCTGCGCCGAGTCGATATTGGCCTGAGTGATGTGCGTGAGTTCACGACAAAAAGGCGTGAGCAACGGCCGTCGCGTCGGTTTGACGAAACGCTGGAAGTGATCCTGCTCGCGTCCGGCGCGATCGACCAGGGTGGCGCCGATCTCGATAATTTCCATTTCGGTGACTGGCCAGCCACCCTCATCGGTGGTGGCTTCCAGATCTATGACCAGCCAGTGAGGCATCGCAGGGTTCCTGATTTCCGCGTTCTGATAACTCAGAGCGTAGTCAAAACCCGCACGGGCGTGTGGCTGACTACTCGACCTGCAACAGAACCTGACGATTTTTTACCTGATCGCCGACCTTGACCTGCACCCGCTTGAGCACGCCGTCGATACCGGCCTTGAGCGGGTGCTCCATTTTCATTGCCTCCAGCACCACCAGCAACTGACCTTTACTGACCGGACTGCCTTCGCTGACCAGTACGTCGACGATGGCACCGTCCATGGGTGCTTTCAGGGTGCCGGAGCTGACGCTGGTCTGACTGTCGATCACGGCGTGAGTTCGATCCTCAAGGTGCAGACTGCCGGGATGGCAGAACAACCAGAGTTGCTCGTCATTCAGGCGGTAGGTGTGGCGCTGACGAAGACCGTCAACTTCCAGCGTGACCGACTGGGCATCGTGGTCGATAAGTTTCAATTCAAGCGTGCGGTCGGCTATCTGCACTTTGAACACGCCTTGTGCCTCAGCGAGCAGTTGCACGGTCCAGGTCTGATCGTCGAGGCCGAGGCGATAATGCAGCGGCACATTCGCGTTGTTGCGCCAGCCGTTAAGTGGTGCGCGGTGGCTGCGGGCGCTGGTTTGATAGAAAAGTACCGTTGCGATCGCCAGCTGCTCGGCATCCGGAATGGAGCGGTGCAGGCAAGGGTGATCACTGAAGTGCCGGGCGATGAAGGCAGTACTGAAGTCGCCGCTGATGAACTGCGGGTGTTGCAACAGACTGGCGAGCAGGCGCTGATTACTCTGTACACCCAATAGCACCGTGTCCTGTACCGCGCGCAACAGTTTGCGTCGGGCTTCCTCGCGAGTCGCACCCCAGGCGATCAGCTTACCGAGCATCGGGTCGTAGAACGGGCTGACCGATTGCCCTTCAAGCAAACCATGGTCGATTCGCGTACCGTGCTGCAGCGCCGGTTCCCAGGCTTGCACTCGGCCTGTTTGTGGCAGGAAGTCTTGCGCGGGATCTTCGGCGTAAAGCCGCACCTCCATGGCATGTCCGTTGAGCTGAACCTGATCCTGGGTCAGCGGCAACGGCTGCCCTTCGGCAACGAGCAATTGCCATGCGACCAGATCCAGCCCGGTAATCAGTTCTGTTACCGGGTGCTCGACTTGCAGACGCGTATTCATCTCCAGAAAGTAGAACTGGCCGCGTGTGTCGAGCAGAAACTCAACGGTGCCGGCGCCGACATAGTTCACTGCGCGCCCGGCTTTCAATGCCGCTTCACCCATGGCCTGACGCAACTCGGCGGTCATCACCGGGCAGGGCGCTTCTTCGATGACTTTCTGGTGGCGACGCTGGATTGAACAGTCACGTTCGCCCAGGTAGATCAGGTTGCCGTGCTGATCGCCGAACAGCTGCACTTCGACATGCCGCGGTTCGATCAGCGCCTGTTCGAGGATCAGTTCGTCGCTGCCGAACGCGTTCAATGCTTCGGAGCGCGCGGTGCGCAGTTGCGCCGGCAGATCAGCCGCATTTTGCAGCAGACGCATGCCGCGCCCACCACCGCCGGCACTGGCCTTGATCATCAATGGGTAGCCGATTCGCTCGGCTTCACGCAGCAGGGTGGCGTCGTCCTGTTCGGCGCCTTGATAACCGGCGATGCACGGCACACCCGCTTCGAGCATGGCGATTTTTGACTGGCGTTTGCTGCCCATCAATTCGATGGCTTCGACGCTGGGGCCGATGAAGATCAGCCCGGCCTTTTCGCAGGCGCGGGCGAATTCGGCGTTTTCCGAAAGAAAGCCGTAGCCGGGATGGATCGCGTCAGCGCCGCTGCGGCGAGCGGCGTCGAGGATCGCAGGGATGTTGAGGTATGACTGTTGAACGGGGGACGGACCAATGCGAACGGCTTGGTCAGCCATCTGAACGTGCAGGGCATCGGCGTCTGCATCGCTGAAGACGGCGACGGTGCGATAGCCCAAGGCTTGGGCGGTGCGCTGGATGCGGCAGGCGATTTCACCGCGGTTGGCGATCAGGATTTTGTGGATGGCGGGCATGGGCTATTTCCTCAGAAGTTGCGTCGCAGGTGCTGGCCTCTTCGCGAGCAAGCTCGCTCCCACAGGGGATTTATGAACGATACAAATCCAATGTGGGAGCGAGCTTGCTCGCGAAGCTTTTAAGAGGCCCACCGAGGTTTGCGTTTCTGCATGAATGCCATGGTTCCCTCCACACCTTCGGCGCCAGTCACTGCTTCGCTAAACCACTGCGCCGCCTCATCGAGCAATTCACTTGAAGGCTGCCCGGCACTCGCCAACAACAATTTCTTGGTCATGGCATTCGCCTCCGGCGCGCAACACAGCACATGTTGCAACACCTCATCCAGCCGCTCAGCCAAGGCCTGCGAATCCTCTTCGACGAAATGCACCAGCCCCAGACGGCGTGCCTGGTGCCCATCGAAACGTGCGGCGGTCAGTGCCAGTCGACGGGTTTCGGTGAGGCCGATGCGCTGCACCACAAACGGCGCAATCTGTGCCGGCAGCAAGCCGAGGCTGGTTTCCGGTAAACCGAATTGCGCCTGATGGGCGGCAATCGCGATGTCGCTGACACAGGCCAGACCGAAACCACCGCCGAGCACCGCGCCTTGCAGCACGGTGATCAGCACTTGCGGCGTGTGCTGGGCTTCTTCCAGCAGGGCGCCGAACGCCCGGTTCAAAACGCGATAAGCCTCGGTGCCCTGAGCGCGGGCGTTGGCCATGTCCTTGATATCGCCGCCGGCACAAAAATGCCCGCCGGCACCGCTGAGCACCAACGCCCGAACAGCGCGGTCATCACGCACAGCCGCCAGCACCGTGCGCAGTTCGCTGACCATCTGCAGGCTCATCGCATTACGACTGTCCGGCCGATTAAGGGTGACGTGCAGCACGCCGCCATGCAGCTCCAGCAACAGCGTCTGGCATTGCGGCAGGCTGCTCATTTCTTTTTCCCCGGGAGGATGCCCATCAGTTTGCAGATAATCCCCAGCATGATCTCGTCGGCGCCGCCGCCAATCGATACCAGCCGGACATCGCGGTAGGCGCGGGCCACCGGGTTGTCCCACATGAAACCCATGCCGCCCCAATATTGCAGGCAGCTGTCGCTGACTTCGCGGCCGAGGCGCCCGGCCTTGAGCTTGGCCATCGACGCCAGCCGCGTGACGTCCTGGCCTTTCACGTATTGCTCGGTGGCCTGATAGACCAGCGCGCGCAGGCATTCGATTTCGGTCTGCAATTCGGCGAGGCGGAAGTGAATGACCTGATTGTCGATCAGCGGATTGCCGAAGGTCTTGCGCTCCTTGCAGTACTCGATGGTGCTGTCGACGCAATATTCCAGGCCCTTGATCATGTTCGCCGCGCCGAACAGACGTTCCTCCTGAAACTGCAGCATCTGCATCATGAATCCGGCGCCTTCATGGCCGATGCGATTGCGCTGTGGCACGCGCACGTTGTCGAAAAACACCTGGGCGGTTTCCGAGCTGCGCATGCCGAGCTTGTCCAGGTGCGAGCTGAGGCTGATCCCCGGCGTGTTCATCGGCACCATGATCAGCGATTTGTTGATGTGTGGTTTGTCGTCCGAGGTGTTGGCCAGCAGGCAGATGAAATCGGCGCTCGGCGAGTTGGTGATCCACATCTTGCTGCCGTTGATCACATAGTCGTCGCCGTCCTTGCGCGCGGTGGTTTTCAGCCCGGCGACGTCGGAGCCTGCACCGACTTCGGAGACGCCGATGCAACCAACCTGCTCGCCAGTGATCGCCGGGCGCAGGAACTCTTCGCGCAATTCATCGGAGCCGAAACGGGCGAGGGCAGGCGTACACATGTCGGTCTGCACGCCGATCGACATCGGAATGCCGCCGCAATGAATGGTGCCGAACTCTTCGGCGGCGACAATCGAATAGCTGTAATCGAGGCCCATGCCGCCGAATTTTTCCGGTTTGGAAATCCCCAGCAAACCGAGGTCGCCGGCCTGGCGGAAAATCTCGTGGATCGGGAAGCGTCCGGCTTTTTCCCATTCGTCGACGTGCGGATTGATCTCGTGCTCGACAAATTGGCGGACGGTACGGCGCAGGGCTTCGTGTTCCGGGGTGAAGATCATTGTTATTGTTCTCCGTAGGGTCCGTGGCGGTCAGAACCGGCTGACGCCGAAGCTATTGGGTTGCAGCTTGCGAATGTCGGCCTCGTGGCAGATGTCCAGCAAGTAGCCGAGCAGGGTGCGTGTGTCGCGGGGATCGATCAGCCCGTCGTCCCACAGGTTGGCGCTGCCATAGAGAGCGGTGGACTGGCTGTCGAGTTTCTGCGCGGTGACTTGTTCGAGCATGTCGAGCATTTTCGGGTCTGGCGTCAGGCCGTCCTTCAACTGCTTGGCTTCGGTAACGATGCGCAAGACTTTGCCGGCCTGCGCACCGCCCATCACCGCCGTGCGGCTGTTCGGCCAGGCGAAGATGAAGCGCGGATCGAGTCCGCGTCCGCACATCGCATAGTTGCCGGCACCGTAGGAACCGCCGACGACCATCGTCAGTTTAGGCACCCGTGCATTGGCTACCGCTTGAATCAGTTTCGAGCCGTGTTTGATCACGCCTTGCTGCTCGGATTCGGTGCCGACCATGAAACCGGTGGTGTTGTGAAAGAACAGCAGCGGCGTCTGGCTCTGATCGCACAACTGAATGAACTGCGCCGCTTTGCTCGCGCCGTTGGGTGTGATTGGGCCGTTGTTGCCGATGAACCCGCAGGCGCGGCCCTGAATCTTCAACTGGCCGCAAACAGTTTGCTGATCGAACTCGCCCTTGAATTCGACGAAGCAGGATTCGTCGGCAATGCGCGCGATGATTTCGCGCACGTCGTAAGGTTTTTTCGGATCGTCGGGGATCAGCCCGAGCAATTCATCGATGGGGTAGAGCGGCTCTTTGTATTGCGGCTCCGGCAACCACGGCAGTTGCTCGTTCCACGGCAACATACGGAGGATTTCACGGACCTGATGCACGCCATCGGCATCGTTTTCAGCGAGGTATTCAGCCGTTCCGGCGACCTGTGCGTGCATCTCGGCGCCACCGAGTTCTTCATCGGTGGCGACTTCGCCGGTGGCCGCTTTCAGCAGTGGCGGACCGGCGAGAAACAGCTTGGCCTTGCCGCGCACCACCACCACGTAATCCGACAGCCCCGGCTGATAGGCGCCACCGGCCGTGGCCGAACCATGCACCACGGTAATCTGCGGCAAACCCATTGCCGACATCCGCGCCTGATTGGCAAAACTGCGCGCGCCTTCGACAAAAATCTCGGCGGCGTAATTGAGGTTGGCGCCGCCACTTTCGGCAAGGGTGATCACCGGGAGTTTGTTTTCCTGGGCGATCTGTTGCAGGCGCAGGGATTTTTTCAGGCCAGTGGGCGAGATCGTCCCGCCCTTGATTGCGCTGTTGTTCGCCACCACCATCGCGCGAATGCCGCAGACGTAACCGATACCGGCGATCAGTCCGCCACCGGCGGAACTGCCGTCCTTGTCGTCGTGCAACTTGTAGCCGGCGAGGCTGGCCAGTTCGAGAAACGGCGCGCCGGGATCGAGCAACAGATTCAAGCGCTCACGGGGCAGCAGTTGCCCGCGCTTGTCGAACCTGGCTTTGGCTTCGGTGGCCTTGTTCAACAGGCTCTGTTCGAGTTGCTGCACATGTTCGATCGCCGCGAGCATGGCCGAGCGGTTGCGGGCAAACGCTTCGCTGTGCGGGTCGAGTCGGGACTGGATCTGCGGCATGGCTTACTCCTTGTCCTTCAGCACATCGGGTAAATAGGCGCGGTGAAAGCCGTTGAACGACTCGCTGTGGGTCGCCTTGTGCAACGGCCATGCACGGCTGCCGAGGCTGGCCGCGCCGTCGATTTTCAAGGTGCTGCCACTGATAAATGCGGCGGCCGGGCTCAGCAAAAAAACAATCGCCGCACTGACTTCCGACTCGGTGCCGATGCGCTTGAGCGGCACATGTTCACGCAGGGTCGGAATCACCGCTTTGAATGCGCCTTCGTAAGTGTCCATGCCGCTGGAGGCAATCCAGCCCGGCGCCACCGCGTTGACCCGCACGCCGGCATAACCCCATTCGAACGCGGCAGTTTTGGTGAAGTTGTCCATGCCCGACCGCGCCGCGCCAGAGTGACCCATGCCGGGCATGCCGCCCCACATGTCGGCGAGCATGTTGACGATGTTGCCGCCGTGTTTGCTCATCGACTGGTTGAACACTTCCCGCGCCATCAGAAAACCGCCGACCAGATTGGTGCGCAGCACGGTTTCGAAACCTTTCTGATTGATCGAGGCCAAGGGCGACGGGTACTGGCCGCCGGCATTGTTGACCAGACCGTGGATCGGTCCGTGTTCAGCAATCAATTCGCTGACCAGCTGTTTTACCGCTTCTTCATCGCGGATGTCGCAAGCCTTCCAGTGCGCGCGGCCACCGTCCTCGGCGATTTCGTCGGTGACCTTTTGCAGTTTCTCCGGCTTGCGCCCGACCAGCAGTACATTGGCGCCGAGGGCCGCCAGTTCATGGGCGGTGCAGCGACCGATGCCACTGCCGCCACCGGTGACGATGATGGTCTGGTCGCTGAACAGATCGGCGTGGAAAATCGACGCGTAAGCCATGCAAACAATCCTCTAGTCGAGCTGTTCGGCGATGCTCTGCGGCACCGGGATCTGGATTTCCAACAGTTGCTGGGCGAAGGCTTTACCTTGCGGATCGATGCGCAGACTGGCCACGCCGCCACCGCCGAGGGCGTTTTCCAGGAGAAAGTTGAGGCTGTGGGTGCCAGGCAGATACCAGCGTTCGACCCGGCCGTGGATCGGATCGAGTACATGGCTCATCCAGTCGACGATCACCGCCGGGGTCAGTGCTTCGGCGATCCACGGCAGGTATTCGGGTTTGCGCGGCATCACGCCAATGTTGCTGTGATTGCCCTTGTCACCGGAGCGCGCGACGGCCAGTTTCACCAGCGCCACACTGGCATCGGCGCGGCCCTGTGGTTTGGGCGGCTGATGGGGCAGGGGCAAATCCGCGCTGTCGAGTGCGCTGAGCGAAGGCAGGGCGCATGGATAACGTTGACCGGCCATGTCGATCTGTACTGTGCAGGCGCTTTTATCGATCAGGAATGAAAACAGACGAATCAGCGGATACACCGTTGGCCGCCCGCCGATGATGCCGGTCAGCCCCGGCGCCATGCCGGTCGCGGCTTGGGCAATTTCCCGGGAGAACAGTACCAGCGCCTGTTTGCTCGGGTGGCGCACGGCGAGCTTGATCACCACTTCGCGGCTGTCACGGCGCTGGCCGTGGGGGCCGTAGGTGGCTTCGCTGCCGAGCAGTTCGATGTTGATTTCGCTATAGGGCGCCCAGCCGCGCTGGGTGAACATTTGCGAAGTCTTGTCGATGATCGACCGACTGACGCGCTGCGCTTTTTCCACTGCATCGATACCGGCGATCAGGCAACTGGCGGTGCAACGAAACCCGTCCGGGTAGGTGGCGCTGACCTTGTATTTATCGCTCGGTGGCAGGCCTTTGGCGCCGTGGACGTGCACGGCATTCTTGCCTTGTTGCTGAAGTCTGACCCCAGTGAAATCACAGACCACATCAGGCAACAGATACGCCTGTGGATCGCCGATTTCATACAGCATCTGTTCGCCGACAGTCAGCGGGGTGACCAGTCCGCCGCTGCCTTCGGGCTTGCTGACGATGAATTGGCTGTCGGCGCTGACTTCAACGATCGGAAAGCCGATGTGCTCGTAATCCGGCACTTCGCGCCAATCGGTGAAATTGCCGCCGGTGCATTGCGCGCCGCATTCGATGATGTGCCCGGCGAGCGCAGCCTGGGCGATTTTGTCGTAGTCGTGCCATGACCAGTCGAATTCATGCACCAGCGCCGCACTGACCACCGCGCTGTCGACCACGCGCCCAGTGATGACAATGTCGGCCCCCAGGCGCAGCGCTTCGACAATGCCCGGCGCGCCAAGGTAGGCGTTGGTCGACACGCACATTGGCGGCAGCGGGGCGCCGCTGAACATTTCGGTGATGCCGCTGAGCTGTTTGAGCTGTGGTTGCAGATCATCGCCCAGTAATACGGCGATTTTCAGTGCGACGCCGGCCTTGTCGCAGGCCGCTTGCAGGGCGGCGGCGCAGGCTTGCGGATTGATCCCGCCGGCATTGCTGATCACGCGGATGTTCTGCTCGGCCAGTTGCGGCAGCAGCGGTGTCAGCACGTCGATGAAGTCGCCGGCAAACCCCGCCTGCGGGTCCTTCATGCGTGCCCCGGCCATGATCGACATTGTGATCTCGGCCAGGTAATCGAACACCAGATAATCCAGCTTGCCGCCCTCCACCAGTTGCGCGGCGGCGGTGGACGTATCTCCCCAGAATGCACTGGCGCATCCGATGCGAACGGTGGTGGGCATTTTTATCTCCGACTCAGCAACCTGCGACAGAAGTGCTCTGAGGCTACCAAGCAAGCGCTTGGTTTGTAAACAGTTGAAACTATCTTCTGCCCAAGCGCTTGCTTGGTTGCCGCTGGCGGCTTAAATTGCGCGCAACCCTGCGGTTTCAGGGGGCAACAGACTGATCGACTGTAGGAGAGAACGGGTGGACGAGCAAAAAGCCCTGAGGGTCATGCGCGATTTGGTTGATGAAGGCCAATTGACCGACCCCGACAGCGCCCGCGGCAAATTGCTGCAAGTGGCCGCTCACCTGTTCCGCAACAAAGGCTACGAACGTACCACGGTGCGCGATCTGGCCGGCGCCGTCGGCATCCAGTCGGGAAGCATTTTTCATCACTTCAAAAGCAAGGATGAAATCCTCCGGGCGGTGATGGAGGAAACCATCCGCTACAACACCGCGTTAATGCGGGCAGCTCTGGCCGATGCGGCCAATGTGCGCGAACGCGTGCTGGCGCTGATTCGCTGCGAACTGCAGTCAATCATGGGTGGCAGCGGTGAAGCCATGGCAGTGCTGGTTTACGAATGGCGTTCGCTGTCCGAAGAAGGCCAGACCCAAGTGCTGGCACTGCGCGATGTCTACGAGGACATCTGGCTGCAAGTGCTGGGTGAGGCCAAGGACGCAGGATTTATCCGTGGCGATGTATTTATTACCCGACGTTTCCTCACTGGCGCACTGTCCTGGACGACCACCTGGTTCCGTGCCGGCGGCAGTTTGAGCCTCGATCAGTTGGCCGACGAGGCGCTGATTCTGGTCCTCGAAGCGCGTTGAAGCACTTTCTATCCGGCCGGGAAACTGGCTAACTGGGCGAAACCGCCTAGCTTGAATGCATTGATCGGTATTTTTTCGGGGAGTGGGGTGTTTTGAAGTCTTTGCCAATTCGGACGGCCGCGGGCTTGATGCTCGCAGCGCTGGCTGCATTTTGGGTATTGCCCGCTCAGGCAGCGCAATTGGTCCGGGTCGGCGCGGCGCATTTTCCGCCTTACACCGTTCGCCCGGAAAACGGTGCCGACACAGGCCTTCTGCCGCAATTGGTCGAGGCCCTCAATCGCCTGCAAAGCGACTATCAGTTCGTCCTCGTGCCCACCTCGATTCCCCGGCGTTTCGGTGACTTCAAGCAGGGCCGGATCGACATGGCAATTTTCGAGAATCCCGATTGGGGCTGGAAGGAAATTCCCCACACAGATGTCGACATGGGCCTTGAGGATGCGGAAATTTTCGTCGCACAACGCGAAGATGGCCGGCAGCAGAATTATTTCGCCGACCTCACTGGCAAGCGCCTGGCTCTGTTCAGCGGTTATCACTACGAGTTCGCCAACTTCAACGCTGACCCGAAATACCTCGCACAGAATTACAACGCCACGCTGACCTATTCCCACGACAGCAACCTGCTGATGGTGCTGCGCGGGCGCGCCGATGTTGCCTTGGTGACCCGTTCCTATCTGTTCGATTACCTGCTGCGTAACGAAAAAGTGCGCGACGAGTTGCTGGTGTCGCAGCGCATCGATCAGGTCTATCACCATTACGCGATTCTTCGTCCGACCGCGCCGATCACCGGCGCGGCGTTTGGCAAGTTGTTGCAGGGTTTGCGCGACAACGGTGAAATGCTGAAGATTTTCGATCCGTACAAGATTGCCGTAGTGCCGGTGCCTCACCACTGAGGCAGCGATTTGCGGGCAAAGCCTAAATTTTCCCTCCCGGATCACGTCCCATCGTTGAACTGTCGACGATTATCGTGAGCCCGACCCATGTCCAATCTGAATGACCTGACTTCCCTGGCCTTGCCTGCGGGCAGTCAACTGATCGCTGATGTCAGCGAAAGCCGTCTGAGCCTGAGCCTGGACGGACAACCGCTGATCCGCTTGCGCCTCGATCAAGACGTAAAGGGGCCGATCCAGATCGATGAGCGTTTTGCGTTGCCGCCCGGGCAGGCGTTGTGGGCAGCCTGTTACTGGCTGTTCGCGCGGGATCCGGCGTGCCGGCAATTGACCTGGCAACTCGATCAGCCACCGACCGAAGCGTTGCTCAGTGGCTTGCTGGTGAGCACCGAAGTGGCTGGCGAATATCGCTGCGAGCGCACGCTGTTCTGGCAATTGCCGCAACCTTGGCTTGGGACTTCGCTGACGGGCAGCTATCCGCAGCAAATGGTCATCAGCCAAGGTAAACGTCATCCGCTGCGGCCAGTCAAACCGCGCGGTGAAGTGTATCGGCGTTTCGATGCCCGCCTTGGTGCGTGGATTTCCCTGCGCACTGTAGAGATCGAAGCAGACCTGGCGCGCTTCAACCGCTGGCAGAACAGCCCGCGCGTCGCCAGTTTCTGGCAGGAAGAGGGCAGCCTCGAGCAGCACCGCGAATACCTGAGCAAGCTCGATGCTGACCCGCATACGCTGACGCTGATTGGCTGTTTCGATGATCAGCCGTTTGCCTATTTCGAAGCCTACTGGGCCAAGGAAGATCGCATCGCGCCGTTCTACGATGCCGACAACTACGATCGCGGTATTCACATGCTGGTCGGCGAGGAAGAGCACCGTGGCCCGCATAAAGTGGCGAGCTGGTTATCGGCGCTGGTGCATTACCTGTTTCTGGATGATCCGCGCACTCAGCGGGTGGTCGCCGAGCCACGGGCCGACAACGCGAAGATGATCGGCCATATGCAGAATCAGTGTTTTCACTGTGAGAAAGAGTTCGACTTCCCGCACAAGCGCGCGGCGCTGATGATGTTGGGGCGTGAGCGATTTTTTGATCGGTGCAGGTTGGCGTGAGCTGATCGGGCTCAGGATCTTTGTGATTTTGAGTCCGTCTTCGCGAGCAAGCTCGCTCCCACATGGTTTCTGCATACGCAGATCTAATGTGGGAGCGAGCTTGCTCGCGAATGGCTTGACGCCGAATTCAGATCCTAGCGACGACCCGCAATCACCGCATCCCGCCGACTGCCCGACACCTTGCGGCAGTGCACCAGTGCATCACGAATCATGAAGTTGACCAGGGTTGGCGAAACACCCAGTTCCTTGGCGATGTCCTTTTGCGGCACGCCGTGCAGGCGGTACATCTCGAACGCATAGCGCGTGCGGCTGGGCAGTTCGGTCAGCGCGTCGGCGATGTTTTCCAGGGTCGAGAAATTGATATGCGAGGTTTCCGGCGAAGCACCCTGGATGACCACATTCAGCCCTTCCTCTTCAGGGCCGGAGTACTTCTGCTCAAGCGCCTGTTTGCGGTAGTGATCGATGGCGAGGTTGCGCACGATCTGGAACAGATAGCTCAGTTGAGCCTTGATCGACGACGTGATCGGTGGCGCCGATTGCAGTCGGAAAAACGCATCCTGCACCACATCTTCGGCGCGCGAACGGCAGCCGGTAATGCGGGCTGCAATCTTGACCAGAATCAGTCGATTGTCGACGAATGCATGAAGTAGCGGTGAATCGCACTTGCTTGTGGATACTTGTTCCGTCATGGAAATCACCTTGCTGCCAAATAGGTTCGTGGGGCGCCTTGGGGGAGGGGCGTCCTACACATCGAGCGACAAATTATGTTGAATGATAATGATTGTCAATTGAGAAAGAGAAGTAATGCGCTACAAAAGTGCGTTCTGAGAACTGCGACACGCCGCCGCACCCCGGCCGCATTGGCGCTCCTGCCCGCCGACTAATTATTTCAAGACGTCATCCGTTCTCATTGGTGAATGGTTCCGGGCGCACAACCCCGGCCACACCACATTCCGCAGCCTTGCGTGGTCGGCACAGACCGCGCCCTGCATGCCCTTCGAGGGGCGTGACGCAGCAAACCCGATTCCATTAGCAAGCCGAATTCAGGCAGGAAACCTCATGACCGACGCGTTCGAACTCCCCAGCACCCTGGTCCAAGCCCTCCAGCGCCGCGCGGCCCTGACGCCGGATCGACTGGCCTTGCGTTTTCTCGCCGAAAACGAAGAGCAGGCTGTGGTACTCAGTTATCGTGAGCTGGATGAGCGCGCACGCACCATTGCGGCAGCGCTGCAAGCCGAGGCTGCCTTCGGTGACCGCGCGGTATTGCTGTTTCCCAGCGGTCCGGATTACGTCGCGGCATTTTTTGGCTGCCTATACGCCGGCGTGATTGCAGTGCCGGCCTATCCGCCGGAATCCGCGCGCCGTCACCATCAGGAGCGTTTGCTGTCGATCATTGCCGACGCCGAACCGCGTCTGCTGCTGACCAGCGCCGACCTGCGCGACGCCTTGCAGCAGATCGAGGGTGCGCCGCCGTTGTTGTGTGTCGACACTCTCGACAAGACACTGGCGCAAAACTGGGTTGAACCGAGCCTGCCGCAAGACCATATCGCCTTCCTGCAATACACCTCCGGTTCGACTGCACTGCCCAAAGGCGTGCAAGTCAGCCACGGCAATCTGGTCGCCAACGAACTCCTGATCCGTCACGGTTTCGGCATCGACGTGAACCCTGACGATGTGATCGTCAGCTGGCTGCCGCTGTACCACGACATGGGTTTGATCGGTGGTCTGCTGCAGCCAATTTTCAGCGGCGTGCCATGCATTCTGATGTCGCCGGCGTACTTCCTCGGTCGGCCATTGCGCTGGCTGGAAGCGATCAGCGAATACGGCGGCACCATCAGCGGCGGGCCGGACTTCGCCTATCGCTTGTGCAGCGAACGGGTCAGCGAGTCGGCGCTGGAACGTCTCGATCTGAGTCGCTGGCGCGTGGCCTATTCCGGTTCCGAGCCAATCCGTCTCGACACCCTTGAGCGCTTCGCCGAGAAGTTCGCCGCATGTGGTTTCAGTGAGCACAGCTTCATGGCCTCGTACGGTTTGGCCGAAGCCACGCTATTCGTCGCCGGCACCCCGCGCGGCACCGGTATTCCGGCACTGCGCGTGGACGATCAGGCGCTGGCACAAAACCGCGCCGAGCCGGGCGATGGCAGCCCAATCATGAGTTGTGGTATCAGCCAACCGGAACACGCGGTGCTGATCGTCGAGCCGAACACGCTCGTCGAACTCGCCGACAACGCGGTCGGCGAAGTCTGGGCCGCAGGCCCGAGCATCGCCCACGGCTACTGGCGCAATCCTGAAGCGAGCGCCAAGACCTTCGTCCAGCACGCCGGCCGCACCTGGCTGCGCACCGGCGACCTGGGCTTCATGCGCGACGCGGAGCTGTTCATCACCGGACGCCTGAAAGACATGCTGATCGTGCGCGGCCACAACCTGTATCCACAGGACATCGAAAAAACGGTCGAGAACGAAGTGGAAGTGGTGCGCAAGGGTCGCGTCGCTGCATTTGCGGTCAATCAGGATGGCGAGGAGGGCATCGGCATCGCGGCGGAAATCAGCCGCAGCGTGCAGAAAATCCTCCCGCCGGAGGCATTGATCAAAGCCATTCGCCAAGCCGTGGCTGAGGCTTGTCAGGAAGCCCCGAGCGTGGTGGTGCTGCTTAATCCCGGCGCCTTGCCGAAAACTTCCAGTGGCAAATTGCAGCGCTCGGCGTGCCGCAATCGTCTGGCCGATGGCAGCCTCGACAGCTACGCGGTGTTCCCGTCGAACACCGTTGAAAGCCAGGATGCAGTCACCAGCGCCTCAGAACTTGAAGGCTTGATCGGCAAGATCTGGGCTGAGCAACTCAACGTCAAACAGGTCAATGCCGACGACCACTTCTTCCTGCTCGGCGGCAACTCGATCGCCGCTACGCAGGTGGTCGCCCGCGTGCGTGAAGAACTCGCGCTTGAGCTGAACCTGCGGCTGTTGTTCGAAGCTCCGACCCTGGCGGCGTTCGCCGCAGCCGTTGCGCAACAGCAGCAGGACGGCGGCAGCGCCCAAGGTGCAATCACCGCGTTGTCGCGCAGCGAGCCGATGCCGCAATCGCTGGCGCAAAACCGTTTGTGGATCACTTGGCAACTCGACCCACAGAGCAGCGCCTATAACATTCCCGGTGCCCTGCGTTTGCGTGGCGAACTGGACGAAGACGCTTTGCGTGCCAGCTTCCAGCAACTGATCGAACGCCACGAATCCCTGCGCACGCGTTTCTTCGAGCGCGACGGCGTGGCCCTGCAACAAGTGACTGTCGGCGCCAAATTCAACCTGCAACTGATCGACATCAGCGACTTGCCGGCGCCCGAGCGCGAGGCCCGTGCGCAACAAATCCGCGAAGACGAAGCACGCACCCGGTTCGACCTGGAAAAAGGTCCGCTGCTGCGGGTGACGCTGGTGCGTCTCGACGACGAAGATCACCAATTGCTGGTGACGCTGCACCACATCATTGCCGACGGCTGGTCGCTGAACGTATTGATCGACGAATTCTCGCGCCTGTACGCCGCCGCTTCGCAAGGGCTGACGGCCAACCTCGCGCCATTGCCAGCCCAGTACGCCGACTACGGCAGCTGGCAGCGTCAATGGCTGGCGCAAGGCGAGAGCGCGCGGCAACTGGCCTGGTGGAAAGCGCAGTTGGGCGACGAGCATCCAGCGCTGGAACTGGCCACCGATTACCCACGCTCCGCCAAGCAAACTCACAGCGCCGCACGCCACACCGTGCGTCTGGGCGCGAGCCTCAGCGATGCGCTCCGTAACACGGCACAGGCTCAGCAATCGACCCCGTTCATGCTGTTGCTCGCGGCATTCCAGAGCCTGCTGCATCGCTACAGCGGTCAGCGCGACATCCGCATCGGCGTACCGAATGCCAACCGTCCACGCCTGGAAACCCAGGGCCTGATCGGCTTCTTCATCAACACCCAAGTGCTGCGTGCAGAGATCGATTCGCGCCTGTCATTCGTTGCGCTGTTGGCTCAGACCCGCAACGCCGCACTCGGTGCCCAGGCGAATCAGGATCTGCCCTTCGAACAACTCCTCGAAGCCTTCCCGCAGGCCCGCGAACAAGGTCTGTTTCAGGTCATGTTCAACCACCAGCAACGTGATTTGAGTGCGCTCAAACGTCTGCCGGGTCTGCTCGCCGAAGAACTGCCGTGGCACAGCCGCGAAGCCAAGTTCGACCTGCAATTGCACAGCGAAGAAGACCGTAACGGTCGCCTGACCCTGTCGTTCGACTACGCCAGCGAACTGTTCGATGTGGCGACCATCGAGCGTCTGGCCGAGCATTTCAGCAACCTGTTGCACGACGTCTGCGAACGTCCGGAGCAAGCCATCGGTGATCTGCAACTGCTGACCGCCACTGAGCACGATCAGCAACAACACTGGGGCGTTGCGCCATGCACCCCGGCGCAACAATGGCTGCCAGAACTGCTCAACGAACAGGCGCGCCTGACCCCGGAACGCACCGCGCTGGTGTGGGACGGCGGCAGCCTCGACTTTGCCGAATTGCATACGCAAGCCAACCGCCTTGCGCATTATCTGCGCGACAAAGGCGTCGGCCCGGATGTCTGCGTGGCCATCGCTGCCGAGCGTTCGCCGCAACTGTTGATCGGCCTGCTGGCGATCATCAAGGCCGGCGGCGCCTATGTGCCACTGGACCCGGATTATCCGGCCGATCGTCTGGCTTACATGCTCCGCGACAGCGGCGTCGAACTGCTGCTGACCCAGACTGAATTGCTCGGCCGCTTGCCGGCCAGCGACGGCGTCAGCGTGATCGCCATGGACGCGCTGCACCTGGAAAACTGGCCGAGCCAGGCACCGGGTCTGCACCTGCACGGTGATAATCTCGCCTATGTGATTTACACCTCGGGTTCCACCGGCCAGCCGAAAGGCGTCGGCAACACCCACGCGGCACTGGCCGAGCGTCTGCAATGGATGCAGAACACCTACCGCCTCGATGAAACCGATGTGCTGATGCAAAAGGCACCGATCAGTTTCGACGTGTCGGTGTGGGAATGCTTCTGGCCACTGATCACCGGTGCGCGACTGTTGATTGCCGGCCCCGGCGAACATCGCGATCCGCATCGCATCGCCCAGTTGGTTCAGGCCTATGGCGTGACCACGCTGCACTTTGTGCCGCCGCTGCTCTCGCTGTTCATCGACGAACCGCTGAGCGCCGAATGCATCAGCCTGCGCCGGGTGTTCTCCGGCGGCGAAGCGCTGCCCGCCGAACTGCGCAACCGCATCCTCGCGCAACTGCCGGCGGTGCAATTGCACAACCGTTACGGCCCGACTGAAACCGCGATCAACGTCACCCACTGGCATTGCACCACTGCCGATGGTGAGCGCTCGCCGATCGGTCGTCCGCTGGGCAACGTGATCTGCCGCGTGCTCGACGCCGATCTCAATCCGCTGCCGGCCGGTGTGCCGGGTGAATTGTGCATCAGCGGCATCGGCCTGGCTCGCGGTTACCTTGGTCGTCCATCGATGACCGCTGAACGCTTTGTGGTCGATCCATTGGGCGAGCAGGGCGCTCGGTTGTACCGCACCGGCGACCGCGCGCGCTGGACATCCGATGGCGTGATCGAATACCTCGGCCGCCTCGATCAGCAAGTCAAACTGCGTGGCTTCCGCGTCGAACCGGAAGAAATCGAAGCACGCTTGCTCGCCCAGGACGGCGTCGCCCAAGCCGTGGTGCTGGTGCGTGAAACCGCTGCCGGTGCGCAGCTGATCGGCTACTTCACCGCGACCGATGCCAGTGAAAATCCTGACGAGCAAATCACCCGGCTGAAAACCGCGCTGGCCGCCGAGCTGCCGGAGTACATGGTCCCGGCGCAACTGATGCGTCTGGACGCAATGCCCCTCAGCCCCAGCGGCAAACTCGACCGCCGCGCCTTGCCCGAGCCGCAATGGCAAGTGCGTGAACACGTCGAACCGGTCACTGCACTGGAACAGCAGATCGCCGCGATCTGGCGCGAAGTGCTCGGTCTGCCTCAAGTCGGTCTGCGCGACGACTTCTTCGCCCTTGGTGGCCACTCGCTGTTGGCAACGCAAATTATCTCGCGTACTCGTCAGGCCTGCGACGTCGAGCTGCCATTGCGCGCGTTGTTCGAGCACAGCGAACTGGCTGATTTCGCCGAACAGATCCGCTTGATCCAGGCCAGCGGTCGCACCAACAAACAGCCACCGATCGACAAGGTCGATCGCAGCCAACCGGTGCCGTTGTCGTACTCGCAACAGCGCATGTGGTTCCTCTGGCAGATGGAACCGGACAGCCCGGCCTACAACGTTGGCGGCATGGCGCGCCTGCGCGGCGTGTTGCATGTCGAGTGT
Source organism: Pseudomonas sp. 29 (assembly GCF_002754355.1). NCBI lineage: Bacteria > Pseudomonadati > Pseudomonadota > Gammaproteobacteria > Pseudomonadales > Pseudomonadaceae > Pseudomonas > Pseudomonas sp. 29. The sequence goes on along the minus strand of NZ_PEEY01000001.1, from coordinate 893,734 downwards.
TTCGAGGCCGCGTTGCAAGCGCTGATCCTGCGCCACGAAACCCTGCGCACCACCTTCCTGAGCGTCGACGGCGTCGCCCGCCAACAAGTGCATGGCGAAACCGGTGTGCGCATGGGCTGGAAGGATTTCTCAAAACTTGCCGCCGATGTGCGTGAGCAAAAGGTTCAGCAACTGGCCGATGACGAAGCGCATCTGCCGTTCGATCTGGAAACCGGCCCGCTGCTGCGCGCCTGTCTGGTGAAGACTGCCGAGCACGAACATTACTTTGTCCTGACTCTGCACCACATCGTCACCGAAGGCTGGGCGATGGATATTTTCGCCCGGGAACTCAGTGCGCTGTACGAAGCCTTTGTCGATGACCGTGATTCGCCGCTTGAGCCGCTGCCGGTGCAGTACCTCGACTACAGCGTCTGGCAACGCAACTGGCTGGAATCCGGCGAGCGTCAGCGCCAACTCGACTACTGGACCGCGCAACTCGGTCGTGAACATCCGCTGCTGGAATTGCCGGGGGACCGTCCGCGTCCCCCAGTGCAAAGCCATCAGGGTGAGCTGTTCCGTTTCGACCTTAGCGACGACCTCGCCGCGCGGGTTCGTGCGTTCAATGCGCAAAACGGTCTGACCCTGTTCATGACCATGACCGCCGCACTCGCGACGCTGCTTTACCGCTATAGCGGCCAGACCGATCTGCGCATTGGCGCGCCGGTGGCCAACCGCATTCGCCCGGAAAGTGAAGGGTTGATCGGTGCGTTCCTCAACACCCAAGTGCTGCGTTGCCAGCTCGACGGCATGATGTCGGTCGGCGAACTGTTCGAGCAGGTGCGTCACACCGTGATCGAAGGCCAGTCGCATCAGGATCTGCCATTCGATCATCTGGTTGAAGCCTTGCAACCGCCGCGCAGCGCTGCGTACAACCCGCTGTTTCAGGTGATGTGCAACGTGCAGCGCTGGGAATTCCAGCAGAGCCGCATGCTCGCCGGCATGACCGTCGAGTACCTGGCCAACGATGCACGAGCGACCAAGTTCGACCTCAACCTGGAAGTCACCGACCTCGACCATCGCCTCGGTTGCTGCCTGACTTACAGCACCGATCTGTTCGACGAGCCGACCATCGCGCGCATGGCCAAGCATTGGCGCAATCTGCTCGAAGCGCTGATCGCCGATCCGCAGCAGCGCCTGAGTGAATTGCCGCTGCTCGATGCGCCTGAGCAACAGCACCTGCTCGACAACCTCGGCATCGAGTCGGGCGAGCATCGTCTCGATCAGTGCATTCATCACCTGTTCGCCGAACAGGCGCTGGCCCGCAAAGACGCGCCGGCCCTGACCTTCGCCGGGCAGACCCTGATCTACGCCGAACTCGACGCCCGCGCCAATCGTCTGGCCTGGGCCTTGCGTGAGCGCGGTGTCGGCCCGCAGGTGCGGGTCGGCCTGGCGCTGGAGCGTTCGCTGGAAATGGTCGTCGGCCTGCTGGCGATTCTCAAGGCTGGCGGTGCGTATGTGCCGCTGGACCCGGAATACCCGCTCGACCGTCTGCATTACATGATCGAAGACAGCCGCATCGGCCTGCTGCTCAGTGATCGCGCCATGTTCAAAGCCCTTGGCGATCTGCCGCCAAGTGTGGCGCGCTGGTGTCTGGAAGAAGACAGCGCGGCACTCGCCGCTTACCCGGCTCGCGAGCTGCCGTTTATCAGCCTGCCGCAGCATCAGGCGTACCTGATTTACACCTCGGGTTCCACCGGTAAACCAAAAGGCGTGGTGGTCTCCCACGGCGAAATCGCCATGCACTGCCAAGCGGTGATCAAGCGGTTTGCCATGCGCCCCGACGACTGCGAACTGCATTTCTATTCGATCAACTTCGACGCGGCGACCGAGCGCCTGTTGGTGCCGTTGCTCAGTGGCGCGCAAGTGGTGTTACGTGCGCAGGGGCAGTGGGACGCGGAAGAAATCTGCGATTTGATCCGCACGCATAAAATCAACGTGCTTGGTTTTACCCCGAGCTACGGCAGTCAGTTGGCGCAGTTCCTCTCGACGCAAAACGAGATCTTGCCGGTGCGGATGATCATCACCGGCGGCGAAGCGCTGACCGGTGAACACCTGCAACGGATTCGCGCGGCGTTCCAACCGGCGATGTTCTTCAATGCCTACGGCCCGACCGAAACCGTGGTCATGCCCCTGGCCAGTCTGGCGCCGGAGGTGCTGGACGAGGGCGCCGGCAGCGTGCCGATCGGCAGCGTGATTGGCGCACGCGTGGCGTACATTCTCGACGCCGATCTGGCATTGGTACCGCAAGGTGCAACCGGTGAATTGTTCGTCGGCGGCGCCGGTCTGGCCCAGGCCTATCACGACCGTCCGGGCATTACCGCCGAGCGTTTTGTCGCTGACCCATTCGCCACCGATGGCGGGCGCATGTATCGCACCGGTGACCTGGTGCGCCAGCGTGCCGATGGTTTGGTGGAATATTTGGGACGAATCGACCATCAGGTGAAAATCCGTGGATTCCGTATCGAACTGGGCGAAATCGAAACGCGTCTGCTCGATCACGAGTCGATCCGCGAAGCCGTGGTGCTCGCACTGGATGCCCCGAGCGGCAAACAACTGGTTGGCTATCTCGTCACCGAGGTTGCCGAGCAAAGTGAAGCCCGTCAGGCTGAACTGCGCGACGCCCTCAAGGCGCACCTCAAGGCACAACTGCCGGATTACATGGTGCCGACCCACCTGATCCTGCTGGCGAGCATGCCGCTGACCGCCAACGGCAAACTCGACCGCCGCGCGTTGCCTGCGCCGGACCCTGAGTTGAATCGTCAGGACTACGTCGCGCCGAGTAACGAACTGGAGCAGACCCTGGCGCAGATCTGGTGCGAAGTACTCAACGTCGAGCAGGTCGGCCTCAACGACAATTTCTTCGAACTCGGTGGCGACTCGATTCTGTCGATTCAAGTGGTCAGCCGCGCGCGGCAGCAAGGCATTCATTTCAGCCCGCGTGATCTGTTCCAGCATCAGACCGTGCAAACCCTCGCCGCTGTGGCCAGTCGTACCGAGCAGGTGACGGCCGAGCAAGGCCTGGTGGCTGGCGAATCGGCCCTGACGCCGATTCAGCGCTGGTTCTTCGACACGGAAATCCCTGAACGTCAGCACTGGAACCAGGCGTTGTTGCTGGAGCCAACTGTGGCGCTGGAACCGCATCGTCTGGAGCAGGCGCTGCTGGCGGTGATTGAGCAGCATGACGCCTTGCGTCTGCGCTTCACCGAGGCCGACGGCCAATGGCAAGCGACGCATCAACCAGCCTCCGATGCGGTGGTGTTGTGGCAAGTGCGCGTGACCTCGATGGACAAGTGTGAAGCACTGTTCGCTGATGCTCAGCGCAGTCTCGATCTTGAACAAGGCCCGTTGGTGCGTGCCGTGCTGGTCGATGGCCCTGAAGATCAACAACGCCTGTTTATCGCCATCCATCACTTGGTGGTTGACGGCGTGTCGTGGCGCGTTCTGCTCGATGATCTGCAAACCGTGTATCGCCAACTCGACGCCGAACAAGCGGTAAAACTGCCGGCGAAAACCAGCTCTTTCAAGGACTGGGCTGCGCGTTTGCAGGCCTACGCCGGCAGCGAATCCCTGCGCGAAGAACTCGACTGGTGGCAGACCCAACTGGCCGGGCCGAACGCTGATCTGCCCTGCGAAAATCCGCAGAGCGGCCAGCAGAATCGTCACGCACAAACCGTCAGCGTGCGCCTCGATGCCGAGCACACCAAACAGTTGCTGCAACAGGCTCCGGCGGCTTACCGCACGCAGGTCAACGATCTGCTGCTGACCGCACTGGCCCGCGTACTCTGCCGCTGGAGTGGGCAACCGTCGGCGCTGATTCAACTGGAAGGCCACGGCCGCGAAACCCTGTTCGACGAGATCGACCTGACCCGCACCGTCGGCTGGTTCACCAGCGCTTACCCGTTGCGTCTGACCCCGCACAACATCGAAGAAGCCGCCGGGCAGGGCGCTTCGATCAAGGCAATCAAGGAGCAACTGCGCGCGGTGCCGCACAAAGGCCTCGGCTACGGCGTGCTGCGTTATCTCGCCGATGACCTCAGCCAGCGCAGCATGGCCGCGCTGCCGCAGGCGCCGGTTACCTTCAACTACCTCGGCCAGTTCGACCAGAGCTTCGGCAGTGATGCGCTGTTCCGTCCGCTGGACGAGCCGGTCGGTGCCGCGCACGATCCGCAGGCGCCATTGCCCAACGAGTTGAGCATCGACAGCCAGGTTTACGGCGGTGAATTGCTCCTGCGCTGGACCTTCAGCGGCGAGCGTTATGACGCGCAGACCATCAACGATCTGGCCGACGCTTACCTCGGTGAGCTGCAAAGCCTGATCGCCCATTGCCTGCAAGACGAGGCCGGCGGCCTGACGCCATCGGACTTCCCGCTGGCCAGGCTGACTCAGGCGCAACTCGATGCCTTGCCGGTGCCGGCCGCGCACATCGAAGACGTCTATCCGCTGACGCCGATGCAGGAAGGCATGTTGCTGCACACCTTGCTCGAACCGGGCACCGGCCTGTACTACATGCAGGATCGCTACCGCATCAACAGCGAACTCGACCCGCAGCGTTTCGCTCAGGCCTGGCAAGCGGTGGTCGCCCGTCACGAAGCGCTGCGTGCCTCGTTCTGCTGGAACGTTGGCGAAGACATGCTGCAAGTGATTCATACGCCGGGTCGTACGCCAATCGAATATCTGGACTGGAGCGCCATCGCTGAAATCGAGCAGGAACCGAAGCTGCAAGCGCTGCTGCAACGCGAGCGCGAGGCCGGTTTCGATCTGCTCAATCAGGCGCCGTTCCACTTGCGCCTGATCAAGGTCGGCGCGTCGCGTTACTGGTTCATGATGAGCAACCACCACATCCTCATCGATGCCTGGTGCCGCTCGTTGCTGATGAACGACTTCTTCGAGATTTACACCGCGCTGGGTGAGGGTCGTGAAGCGCAACTCGCCGTACCACCGCGTTACCGCGATTACATCGGCTGGCTGCAACGCCAGAGCCTCGCCGAAGCGCGGCAGTGGTGGCAGCAGAACCTGCAAGGGTTCGAGCGCACCACGCCGATTCCGAGCGACCGTCCATTCCTGCGTGAACATGCCGGTGAAAGCGGCGGCATGGTCGTCGGCGACCGCTACACCCGCCTCAATGTCGAGGACGGTGCGCGTCTGCGGGAACTGGCGCAGGCGCATCAACTGACCATCAACACCTTCGCCCAAGCGGCGTGGGCCTTGGTCCTGCGGCGCCTAAGCGGTGATCGTGACGTGCTCTTCGGCGTCACCGTGGCCGGGCGTCCGGTGGACATGCCGGAGATGCAACGCACCGTCGGTCTGTTCATCAACAGCATCGCGCTGCGGGTGAAAATGCCCGGGGACGATCAGCGCAGCAGCGTGCGTCAGTGGCTCAGTGGTTTGCTCGACAGCAACATGCAGCTGCGCGAATACGAATACCTGCCGCTGGTGAACATTCAGGAACAAAGCGAATTGCCGAAAGGCCAGCCGCTGTTCGACAGCCTGTTCGTCTTCGAGAATGCCCCGGTGGAAGTCTCGGTACTGGACCGTGCGCAGAGCCTGAATGCGACCTCGGACTCGGGCCGAACGCACACCAACTTCCCGCTGACGGCGGTGTGTTACCCGGGCGATGACCTCGGTCTGCACCTGTCGTACGACCAGCGTTATTTCGACGAATCGACCATCGAGCGCATGCTCGGCGAGTTCAAACGTCTGCTGCTGGCGCTGGTCGATGGCTTCCATGGCGACATGGCCGATCTGCCGCTGCTGGGGGCCGAAGAACAGGACTTCCTGCTGCACGGTTGCAACCAGAGTGCCCACAATTATCCACTGGAGCAAAGCTACGTGGCGCTGTTTGAAGCGCAGGTTGTCGCGCATCCGCAGCGCATCGCCGCCAGTTGCCTGGATCAGCAACAGAGCTATGCCGAGCTGAACCACAACGCCAACCGTCTCGGCCATGCACTGGTCGCCGCCGGTGTGCAAATGGATCAACCGGTGGCCTTGCTCGGCGAACGTAACCTCGATCTGCTCGGCATGATCATCGGCAGCTTCAAGGCTGGCGCGGGTTATCTGCCGCTGGATCCGGGCCTGCCGAGTCAGCGTCTGCAACGCATCATCGAATTGAGCCGCACGCCGGTGCTGGTCTGCTCCAAAGCATGCTTTGAACAGGCGCAGACCTTGCTGGATGAATTCAGCTGCGCCAATCGCCCGCGCTTGTTGGTCTGGGAAGAGATTCAAGCGGCAGCGACAGCGGCGCAGAACCTCGGCATTTACAGCGGCCCGGACAACCTCGCTTACGTGATCTACACCTCGGGTTCGACCGGCCTGCCGAAAGGCGTAATGGTCGAACAGCGCGGCATGCTCAATAACCAGTTGAGCAAGGTGCCGTATCTGAACCTGAGCGACGCCGATGTGATTGCGCAGACCGCTTCGCAAAGCTTCGATATTTCGGTCTGGCAATTCCTTGCCGCGCCATTATTCGGCGCGCGGGTGGACATCGTGCCGAACACCATCGCTCACGATCCGCAGGGTTTGCTGGTGCATGTGCAAGCGCAGGGCATCACCGTGCTGGAGAGTGTGCCATCGCTGATTCAGGGCATGCTTGCCTCGGAGCGCCTGAGTCTGGATGGCTTGCGCTGGATGCTGCCAACCGGCGAAGCGATGCCACCGGAACTGGCGCATCAATGGCTGCTGCGTTATCCGGACATTGGTTTGGTCAACGCGTACGGTCCGGCGGAGTGCTCGGACGACGTGGCGTTCTTCCGTGTCGACATGGCGTCGACGCGCGGCAGTTACTTGCCGATCGGCACGCCGACCGACAACAACTTGCTCTATCTGGTCGATGGCGCGCTGGAACTGGTGCCGTTGGGCGCGGTAGGTGAGTTGTGTGTCGCCGGGACCGGCGTCGGGCGCGGTTATGTCAGCGATCCGTTGCGCACCGCGCCGGTGTTTGTGCCCAACCCGTTCGGTGCGCCGGGCGAGCGTCTGTATCGCACCGGTGACCTGGCGCGGCGTCGCAGCGACGGTGTGCTGGAGTACGTTGGCCGTGTTGACCATCAGGTGAAGATTCGCGGTTATCGCATCGAGCTGGGTGAGATCGAAGCGCGCCTGCATGAACAGCCGGAAGTGCGCGATGGCGCGGTCGCTGTGCAGGAGGGCGTCAACGGTAAACACTTGGTCGGTTATCTGGTTGCGGCCGATTCGGCACTCAATCCGAGCGAACGCCTGGAGCGGATCAAGCAGCGCCTGCGCGCCGAACTGCCAGAGTACATGGTGCCGCTGCACTGGTTGTGGCTAGAGCAAATGCCGCTGAACGCCAACGGCAAGCTCGATCGCAAAGCCTTGCCGGCGCTGGAGATCGGCCAGTTGCAGAGCGAGGATTATCTGGCCCCGCGCAATGATCTTGAACAGACGTTGGCTGATATTTGGGCTGAGGTGCTGAAGGTCGAAAAGGTCGGTGTACGCGACAACTTCTTCGAGCTGGGCGGGCATTCGTTGCTGGCCACGCAGATCGCCTCGCGGGTGCAGAAAACCCTGCAGCGCGATGTGCCGCTGCGAGCGATGTTCGAGTGCAGCACGGTGGAGGAGTTGGCTGAGTACATCGATGGACTGGCGGCGAGTGATATCACCGAGGAGAAGGTTGATCGGTTGAATGATCTGATGGCGGAGCTGGAGGGCCTCTGATTCTCTAGTGTCTGCACTGGCCTCATCGCGAGCAGGCTCACTCCTACAGGGGAACGCATTCCAAAATGTAGGAGTGAGCCTGCTCGCGATGAGGCCGGTACATTCATGTACATTTCCAAGGTTGACGATAAAGAACCGGCAGCTCAGTCTGCCGGTTCTCTTTTTTGTCGCGGGGGTGGTCGATGCCTTTTTTCACGGTGGACGGACAAGCGCTGCATTACATTGATCAAGGCACTGGTCCGGCAGTTTTGCTGGCCGGCAGCTATCTGTGGGATCACGCGATGTGGGCACCGCAGATCGCCGCGTTATCGCCGCACTATCGGGTGATTGCACTGGATTTGTGGGGCCATGGCGAATCGGGACGGTTGCCTGAAGGCACGACCTCACTGGACGACATCGCCCGTCAGGCGCAGGCTCTGCTCGATCATCTGGATATCGACCGTGTCACGCTGGTTGGCCTGTCGGTCGGCGGCATGTGGGGCGTGCGTCTGGCGTTGTCGGCACCGCAGCGGATCAACGGTCTGGTGTTGATGGATACCTACGTCGGCGTCGAACCTGAACCCACCCGTCAGTATTACTTTTCGCTGTTCAAGCAAATTGAGGAAACCGGCGAAATCTCCGAGCAATTACTGGATATCGTCGTGCCGATCTTCTTCCGTCCGGGCATCGATCCGCAGTCGGCGCTGTATCAGGATTTCCGCGCGAAACTGGCGGCGTACTCTTCGGATCGGCTGCGCGAAAGCATCGTGCCGATGGGGCGAATCACCTTTGGCCGTGATGATTTGTTGCCACGGCTGGGCGAATTGAACGCAGCGACCACGCTGGTAATGTGCGGCGATCAGGACAAGCCGCGACCGCCGTCCGAAGCAAAGGAAATGGCCGAGTTGATCGGTTGCCCGTGGGTGTTGGTGCCGGAAGCGGGGCATATCTCCAATCTGGAGAATCCGCAGTTTGTCACCGAGGTGTTGTTTACCTTCCTCAGCGAGCGCAACCGTTAGACCGAGTAATCGTTCTTCGTCGGAACGCCGTCCGGAGACAGGCTCGCTCCCACAGTGACCGCATTGAACACAGAGTCTGTGAACACATTCGATCCCTGTGGGAGCGAGCCTGCTCGCGAAGGCGTCATTTCAGGCGCCAACAAACCCGGAATTATTTAGGCCCGAGAATCTTCACCAACTTGTCCGGCGAAGGCGCGCCTTGTTGCTGTTGCAGCTCGCCCTTGTCATCCATGTAGAAAATCGCCGGCGTCGCCTGCAAGTCGAGGTCTTCCATCAACTGCATGTTGGCCGCCAGTTTGGTCTGCACGGCCGCCGGAATATCTTTCAGCGCTTTCAGTGAGCTGCCCTTGCCAGCCTTCTCGTGATCTTCCAGTGCCTTGGCCGGGTCTTTCGCCGCCAGCAACGCGGCCGATTTGCCCGGGCTGTCTTCGCGAATGATGCCGACCATGATGTGCCGCAGTTGCACCTTGCCAGCCTTGACCCATGGCCGCGCCTGTTCCCAGAACATATTGCAGTACGGGCAGTTCGGATCGCTGAACAGGTACACCGTGCGCGGTGCATCCTTGTTGCCGTCCTGAATCCAGTTGCTCGCCTCGAATTTGGCCCAGACTTCCTTGGCCATCGGCGCATAGACCAGTTTTTGCAGTGGCTCGCTGCTCAGATCCTTGCCGTCGGCGTCGTACAGATTACCCAGCAAAACGTGTTTGCCGTCAGGGGTCAGGTACAGCGCCATGCCTCGGTTCTGATACTGCGCCGCATAACCGCGCAGACCATCGGGGGCATCGAACTGGCCGACGATTTTCGCGCCTTTGGCTTCGATCTGTTTGATCGCCGCAGGCAACTCTTCAGCAGCCTGCACCGACGGCAAGTGCAGCAGGGCGGTGCCCAGAGTCAGCGTCAGCAGGTGGCGGAGGCGGGGCATGGCAGTTTCCTTGCAGAGGTGGCCGGTGCAGTGGCCGGGTTCGAATTCGGGGTTGGGGCGGCGAAGTTTTCCAGCGCGCGCGCCAGGCTGGCGTTGGACAGCTCACCCAGGTGGCTGGTCAGCAGCCGACCGTCAGGGCTATAGAACAGCGTAGTCGGCAATGCCATGGAACCGACGGCCTGACCCAGCCGACCACTGCGGTCGAACAGCACGTTATTGAGGCTCAGGCCCTGGGTTTCGAGAAACGTCGCCACGCTCTGCATGCTTTCGGCTTGGTTGACGAACAGGAAGGTCAGGTCCGGGCGTTGCATCTGAGCGTTTTCCAGCACCGGCATCTCGCGCCGGCACGGCGGGCACCAGGTCGCCCACAGATTGATCACCAGTGGACCGCCCTGATAATCACGGAGCTGAATGGTTTCCCCGGCCGCATTGCGCAGGGAGATGTCCGGCAGCCGGGTGCCTTGTTCGTAGAGGTTCAACGACAGTGTCGCCAACAGCCAGAACGCCAGGCCGCTGGCCACGCCAAACCCCAACGGGCGACGCAGCCCTGGACGGCGCCAGCCGCGATACAGGGCGACCAGCAACAGCACGATCACCCCCGGCCAGGCGAGGAAACCACCGTCGCGCAAATCGATGATCTGCCACGGGTCATTGCGATAGTGCGACCAGTACAGCAGCACAAAGGCAATTCGCGCCGCGAGCATGCCCAGCAGAAACAGGCTGAACAATGCTGACTCGGGGTTATCACCGCCACGCTTGGCCACCCGCCAGCCGACAAAGGTTGCCAGCGCCAGGGCACTGATCAGCAGCAGGTGGTTAAGCGCGATGGCAAAGGTGCCGAGGGTGAAAGTCAGCATTAATGGGCATCTCGGGTGGCAGTCCAGTGTTGCAGGAATGTCTCGGCGTCGACTTCGCCGGTGATGCGCTGGCTGCGGCGTTCTTCGCCATCGGTGCCGATCCAGACGAAGCTCGGCGGCCCCGGTACTTTGTAGCGGCTGAGCAGTTCGCGGCTGGCGGCATTGTCGGCAGTCACATCGAGCCGCAGCAGGCGTACATCACTCAACGCCTGCATGACCTTGTCCTTGCCGAACACCTGCTTCTCCATGACCTTGCACGACACACACCAGTCGGCGTAGTAGTCGAGCAGCACCCACTGGCCTTGAGCCTTGGCGGCATCGAGTTCGCGTTGCAGCGCCGCCGGCTCCTTGATCGTGGTGAACGCATCGTGAGCCGACGACGCCGCTGTGCCGGCGCGGCCGGCACTGTAGACCTGCAACGGTTGATACGGATCATCGCTGCCGCCCGCCGCACCGATCACCAGCAGACTGCCCCACAACCCGAGCAGCAACGAACTGGCGCCGAACAACTGCGCAACGCGGCCAAAACCTTCGGACTGTTTCCAGGCGCAGAACGCGGCGATCAACAGCAGCGCACCGCACAGGCCCAGCCATAACGACGCATCCAGCACCGGGCGCAACATCACCAGCGCAGTGGCGAGGAAGAAGAATCCGAACACGCCTTTGAGCAGGTTCATCCACGCACCGGGTTTGGGCAGAAAGCCATTGCCAACGGTCACCAGCAACAGCAGCGGCACACCGATGCCGATGCCCAGCGAAAACAGAATCAAACCACCGTGCAGCGCGTTGCCGGTCTGCGCGATATACAGTAAGACACCCGCCAGTGGCGCGGTCATGCACGGGCCGACCAACAGACCGGACAATGCACCGAGCGCTCCGGCACCGATCACGCTGCCACCGCTGCGACTGCGCGAGGCGTGTTCCAGGCGATCGCGCAGGGCCACCGGCAATTGCAGTTCAAAGAAGCCAAACATCGGCAACGCCAACACCACGAAGATCGCGGCAAAGGTCCCCAGCAGCCATGGATTTTGCAACCAGGCCTGCAGGTTCGCGCCGAGCAGCGCGGCAATCACGCCCATCGCCGCATACACCAGCGCCATGCAAATCACATAACTGCCGGCCAATACGAATCCGCGACGCGGAGTGGCACCACTGCCGACGACCATACCGGCCAGAATCGGCAGCATCGGCAATGAGCACGGCGCAAATGCCAGCAGCAAGCCGAAACCGAAAAACGCCAGCAAGCTCCAGCCCAACGCGTGTTCTTGCAGGCTGCTGGCCAGGGCTTGATCCGGTGCCTGGTCGTTCGTTGTCGCTGTTGTCGCCGGTGTTGTCGTGGCTGGCGCTTTACCGCCCAGGTCGATGATCCGGGTTTGCGGTGGATAGCACAGGCCGGCGTCGGCACAGCCCTGATAGCCGACCTTGATCTGCCCCGTGGCCGAGGCTGGAATTTTAATTTCCAGCCCTTGGCGATAGACCGGTTGCTCACCGAAAAACTCGTCGCTGTGGGATTCGCCTTCAGGGAGTGTCGGCTGCTGTGCTGCGCTCAGTCCGTCGAATTTCAGGCGTTTCTGATACAGGTAATAACCGTCGGCGATTTGCCAGAACAATTGGGTCTCACCGGATTCCAGGCGCTCGGACGTCAGCACGAATGCCTGGTCGACCAGGAGAAACTCCGGTTTTGTCTCAAATGGATTGTTCCCGGCCTGGGCCAGGCTGGAGATCAGCAGAGCAAACAAAAGAAAAAAATGACGCATGGAGGAGCCTTGTCCCTGTGCAAGTAAGACGCAGAATGGGCGGCGGCGATTAACCGATAATTAACCGTATCCTACAAGGCCCTCCGGCTTCGGCCAATCAGCCGCGCAGCAGTCCGGGCCAGTTCTCGTCATTGATGGTTTGTGGGCCGGAGACCAGACGGTCGGACTGAATGTTGTAAGTCAGGTATTGGTTGTTGGTCAGGAAGATGTACCAGTAGCTGTCGGCAAAAGTCCGGTCATTTTGCGCTGCCGTGATGATCCGGTCCTTGTACGGTTGCAGCGCGCCAAGTTGATGATCCCCGAAGGATTTGTAAGTCAGGGTCTTTGCCTTGTAGTTAAACGATAGATAGTGCCCATCGTTGAGGATGAATCTGAACAGGAACGGGTGACCGGTTAGTTGAAACCAGGTGCCTGCGATGATTTTGTCGAAGTAGGGCAGTATTGGCTTCCAGATTGAATCGGAAACTTTATAGAAGGCATCGACCTTGTCTTTGTCTTGATTGTATTTACACACCACGGGTGTTGTTCCCTGATAGAAGAACAACCAGGCAATATCTTCATCGGTCGGGGTGTTCCAGCCGAATGAAGTGGTTGTCAGTCCGAAACGCAAGCCTTTGGCATAAGGACCAAAGCTGTCCCAGCTATCGGTAACCGGGGCGGGGTAGTTGGTGGATACCTTGTTGTCAGCGAGATCGAATCGAGAATAGGTGTCGCTGTCCTTGAAGAAGAAATAAATACGGTCGGGGCCGGAGCGCCAATCGATCGCGACGAAGTTTTTTAGTTGAGGCATGTTCATTAAGTCCTTTTAAAAGTTGTAGGTAATCGCCAGCTGAAAACTAAATGATTGAAGGCGTCTTACAAAGGGAGGAATTGTTTCTTTATTCGTGGGGAGAAGTTTTTAATGCGGCGTGACTATAGATTTGCGCAATCGGGCGGCACCGGCTTTTGCGCCCGGCTTCCCGTATGCGTCGGTGACGGCCATAATTGCGCCTTAATCCTCGCCTGTTTCACTCGCCTTTTTGTTTCCGGAGTACCCATGCACGTACTGGTTTGCGAAGACGATGAACTGATCGCCAGCGGTATTGTTGCGGGACTCAGTGCCCAAGGCCTGACCGTCGAACACGTCAACACGGCATCGAAGGCCCGCGCGATACTTAAAGTCGCCGAATTCGACGTGATGGTGCTCGATCTTGGCCTGCCCGACGAAGATGGCCTCAAGTTGCTGCAACAACTGCGTCAGAGTGGCCTGGAGATTCCAGTGCTGATCCTGACCGCGCGCGACTCGGTCACCGACCGCGTTGACGGCTTGCAGGCCGGGGCTGACGATTACCTGCTCAAGCCGTTTGATCTGCGCGAACTGTTCGCCCGCCTGCAAACCCTGTTGCGCCGGGTTGCCGGGCGCAGCGTCAACCTGATCGAGCATGGCGCGCTGACGTACGATCCGAGCAGCCGCGAAACCACCCTGGCCGGGCAACCGGTGGACTTGTCGCGCCGCGAGCAATCGCTGTTGCAGGCGCTGCTGCACAATCGTGGCCGGGTGCTGTCCACCGAGCAGTTGAAGGACAGCGTCTACGGCTTCAACGATGAACTGGAAAGCAACGCGCTGAACGTGCACATCCATCACTTGCGCAGCAAACTGGGCAAAGGCATCGTCGAAACCGTGCGCGGTCTGGGCTATCGCCTCGGCCCGGCCGACGGTGGAGATCAAGGCAAGTGATGAGCCTGCGACTGCGCCTGAGCCTGACCCTCGGCGCTGCGTTTGCGCTGATCTGGGCGCTGGCGGCGGCCTGGATGCTCAGTGACCTGCGCAATCAGATGATGTTCTCTCTCGACCAGCGTCTGGTGGCCTCGGCGCGCATGGTCGCCGGGCTGCTGGAACAGTTGCCGACGCTGCCGAGCAAGGGCGAGGGCACGCATTTCAGTGCCGAACAACTGAATATCCCCGGCGGCATGGCCTGTCAGGTCAGCTCGTTGCGCGGGGAAATACTCGCGCGCAGTCACAATAATCCCGAACAAGCGCTGGAAGCCGAGAAAATGGGCTTCCATGACCAGATGATCGATGGCGCGCCGTGGCGCAGTTTCACCCTGGCGCGGGGCGATGTGCGCATCACCACGGCCGACCGGCAGATCGAGCGCGAAGCCCTGAACATGTCGATCCTGCTGGCGGCGTCGGTGCCGGTGGGCGTGGCGCTGCTCGGCTGCCTGTGCCTGTTGTGGCTGGGCATCGGCCAGGGGCTGGCGCCGCTCAACCGTCTGCGTGAGGCGCTGATGCGGCGCAATGCCGACTCGCTTGAGCCGTTGCAGATCCAGACCTTCCCCAGCGAATTGAAGCCGCTGCTGGAAACGCAAAATCAGTTGTTTCAACGCATCGGCAAGACCATCGAGCGTGAGCGCCGTCTGACCGGTGACGCAGCACATGAACTGCGCAGCCCGCTGACGGCGATCAAGACCCACCTGCAAGTTGCGCGCATGACCGACGGCAGTGCCCGCGATCAGTCACTGGCGCGGGCCGAGGAGGGCGCCGATCGCTTGCATCGCACCCTCGAACAGTTGTTGTTGCTGGCGCGGGTCGAGGGCAGCCTGTCGTTCGATGACGGTTCGCAGTGCAGCGCCGAGCAAGTGGCACGCCTGGCGATCCAGGACGCCACCGGTGGCGAGCACCAGCGCATCAAACTGCAACTGCCGGCCGGGCTTAGCGCTGCACCGCTGCACATGCCGGCGGTGCTGTCGATCGCGGCGCTGCGCAATCTGCTCGACAACGCCTTGCGCCATACCCCTGAGGACTGCGCAGTCGAACTGAGTCTGGAAACCATTGGCAACCGCGTGCGGTTTGTCGTGCGTGATCATGGCCCGGGCATTGCACCGGATGATCTGCAACACCTGACCCAACGCTTCTGGCGCAACGGCCAGAGCACTGGTTGTGGCCTCGGCCTGGCGATTGTCCAGGCGATCGTTCAGCGCTGCGACTGCGCCCTGCATTTCGACAGCCGCCCGGATGGCCTGCGCGTCGAGCTGACCATGCCATTGCAACCTGTCTGACCTGACCACAAATCCCCTGTGGGAGCGAGCCTGCTCGCGAAGACGGCGGCACAGTCAGCATCCAAGTGGCTGACAAAACGCGTTCGCGAGCAGGCTCGCTTCCACAAGGGCGGATGTTTTGGCACATCAAATGTAACTTTTCGACATTCGCTATCCGGCGGGGGTGGGGGTAAGGTCAACGCAGCTTTGACTCAATGGATTGAGGGAATTGCGCCATGGAAGCACCCATCTGCATTCGTCCCGCCACACTGGCCGACGCCGGCATCATCAGCCGCATCATCGAACGTTCGATCCGCATCGGTTGTGCACTCGACCACCGCAACGATCCGACACGGGTCAGCACCTGGATCACTCAGCAATCCGCCGACTTCATCAGCGCCCGCCTCGCCGACCCGCACTTCTATTTATCCATGGCTTTACTGGCGGACAAACCGGTCGGCGTCGGCATGGCACAGGCCTGTGGTGACATTTCCCTGTGTTACGTGCAGCCAGAATCCTTTCGCCGGGGCGTCGGGCGCGCGTTGATGTACGATCTGGAAGGCTGGTTGCGGGTTCGCGACGTTGCTCAAGCGAATCTCAACAGCACGCGCACCGGTCGTGCTTTTTATCGCCGTCTGGGCTATCGCGAGTCAGCGCCGCCCGTCGAATACCAAGGCGTGCAGACCCTGCCCATGCACAAGTCGTTGGCAGCGCCGGCCTGACAACACGATCACGGGCTAAATCCTCAGGCCCCTTAAGCGTTTCCAGAACAGGAAAACCTGCAAGTGCGCTCCGCGATTGGAATGCGCACCTGTCCGGTGTGCTGTTTTGGTCACTATCCATAGCCAATTGAGGGGTCGAGAGATGTCAGTCGCCACCAGCCTTATCGAAGAGTCGTCGGCCCGGGTTACCTCGGCGCCGGCCGAAACGCTGTACCAGTTCAACGAATCGCCATTGCTGGCTCGTCAGGCCCGGCAGGAGTCCAACGCGCGCAGCTATCCACGACGCATTCCATTGGCACTGAAGCGCGCTAAAGGCCTGTATGTCGAAGACGTTGAAGGGCGCACGTTCATCGACTGCCTCGCCGGGGCCGGCACGCTGGCGCTGGGGCATAACCACCCGGTGGTGATCGAAGCGATCCAGAAGGTACTGGCCGATGAATTGCCATTGCATACCCTCGACCTGACCACGCCGGTCAAGGATCAGTTCGTCCAGGACCTGTTCGGCCTGCTGCCGCCCGCCCTGGCGGCGCAAGCGAAAATCCAGTTCTGCGGCCCGACCGGTACCGATGCCGTGGAAGCAGCATTGAAGCTGGTACGCACGGCGACCGGGCGCAGCACCGTGCTGTCGTTCTCCGGTGGTTATCACGGTATGAGCCAGGGCGCGCTGAGCCTGATGGGCAGTCTGGGGCCGAAAAAACCGCTGGGTGCGTTGCTCAGCAATGGCGTGCAGTTCATGCCGTTCCCGTACGACTACCGTTGCCCGTTCGGCCTTGGTGGCGCGGCGGGCGTGAGGGCTAACCTGAGCTATCTGGAAAACTTGCTCAACGACCCGGAAGCCGGCGTGCAACTGCCCGCAGCGGTGATCGTCGAAGCGGTGCAGGGCGAGGGCGGTGTGATTCCGGCGGACATCGAGTGGCTGCGCGGCTTGCGCCGGATCACCGAAAAGGCCGGCGTGGCGTTGATCGTCGACGAGATCCAGAGCGGTTTCGCCCGCACCGGCAAGATGTTTGCCTTCGAACACGCCGGTATCACCCCGGATGTGGTGGTGTTGTCCAAAGCCATCGGCGGCAGCCTGCCATTGGCCGTGGTGGTTTATCGCGACTGGCTCGACACCTGGCAGCCGGGCGCGCACGCCGGCACCTTCCGTGGCAATCAGATGGCCATGGCGGCAGGTTCTGCGGTGATGCGTTATCTGGTTGAGCATAAGGTCTGCGAACACGCTGCTGCCATGGGCGAGCGCCTCAGCGAACACCTGCACATCCTGCAACGGGACTTCCCGCAACTGGGCGACATTCGTGGTCGCGGCCTGATGCTCGGCGTCGAGCTGGTCGAGCCGAACGGCCCACCGGATGCGCTCGGTCATCCGCCGGCGTCTGCGCGACTGGCGCCGCTGGTCCAGCGTGAATGCCTCAAGCGTGGGCTGATTCTGGAGCTGGGCGGTCGCCATGGCGCAGTAGTACGTTTCCTGCCGCCGCTGGTGATCACTGCCGCCGAAATCGACCGTGTCGCGGAAATCTTTGGCCGTGCTTTGGCCGCTGCCACCGCTGCGCTGTAAATTTTTCGCCGCGCCGAACGTTCTTTCTACATACCCGGCTGCACTCAGCGTGCAGCCCACCCTTATAACGATGGAGAACCAGCATGACGTCAGTATTCGACCGCGAGGACATCCTCTTTCAGGTCGTGGTCAACCACGAAGAGCAATACTCGATCTGGCCGGACTACAAAGCCGTGCCGCAAGGCTGGCGCACCGTGGGCAAGAGCGGCCTGAAAAAGGAATGCCTGGCCTATATCGAAGAAGTCTGGACCGACATGCGTCCGCTGAGTCTGCGCCAGAAGATGGAAGCCCAGGCCGCCGCGCAATAAGCGGCCGGGCAAAAACAAACCCGCTGGACTGGAAACAGTCAGCGGGTTTTTTCATTCCTTGGGTTTGTGTTTGCTGGGCTGGCCTCATCGCGAGCAGGCTGAAACTAAGCCCCGCTCAAGCCCTTGAGCAGCAAATCAACATTGCCCTCCAGCTCCGTCACCGGATCTACCGCATCGGTACTCAACACCACCAAACGACTGCCTGACTCGACAATTGCCGCTTTCAGCGCCTCCGATGGCTGACGATGATGCAGCACCACCGCCACATCATTGTCCTTGAGCGTCGCCGTCAGTTTTTTCAGATCCTGCGGCGTCCATTCCGCATCAGGGCGTGGATCCTGGCCAACCAGCTCCAGATTCAGACTACCGATCAGATAACCAAAGTGATCACTCAAACTCATCACACTCAGATTGTCGGCACTCGCCAACCGCGCCTCGCTGTCGGCGCTGAGCTTCAGCAAACGCTGCTTCAACGTCGCCAGATTCGCCTCGATCGCAGGCTTGGCGCTAGGTGCCAGGCGCACCAGATCCGCCGCCATCACGTCCGCCATGCGCCCCATGTTGTTGCTCGCCAGCCATGGCTGGCTGTTCAAACCATCAACCTTCAGATCCGGTTGCACGGCAATGCCCGGCAGGGCGCCGTCGACCGGGCGCGCCGCGTCGACTTCAACGATGCGAATATTGCTGCGACGGGCGATCGGGTACAACGAATCATCGGCCCACAGCGAGCGCACGCCAATCACCGCATCGGCGCTCGTCGCCAACTTACTCAGCGCCGGTGCACCGCGCCCGGTGAAATAAGCGTTCTGCCGGCTGCCCGGCAAGTTCGCCGGTGCCGCACGTTCAAGCTGGACGTCAGTGCCTTTGAGCAGCACTTCGCCCAAGCCATACGTGATCGGCAACGAGGCCAGCACTCGCAGCGGTTTAGTGTTTTCGGCGGCCATCAACGGCGTGCAGATCACGCTGCTCAGGGTCATGGCCAGGGTCAGTTTGCGCAGTGAAAAAGTCATTTATCCAAGATTCCCTTTCAGGCTCGGGACAACCCCGCGCGCGATGGCGGCGAGGGCGAAGGCTATGCCGGCGACCAGAATGATCGCGGCGCCGGACGGGATCGGCAGATCAAACACGATCGGCGCGAGGATCCCGCACAGTGTGCTGACCGTGGCGATCAACACCGAGCACCAGAAGAAGCCCTTGAGCGACTGGCTGAGCAAACGTGCCGCCGCCGCTGGAATCACCAGCAGCGCGCCGACCAGAATCGCGCCGATGACTTTCACCGCAGCGACGGTGATCAGCGTCACCAGAATCACGAACAGATAGTCCAGAGTCTTCACCGCCACCCCGCGCACCGCCGCCAGTTGCGGGTTGAAACTGGCGAGCATGATGCGGTTGTACAGCGGCAGGGCCAGGGCCATGACCAGCGAACCGACGATGGCCAATACCGCCAGATCGTTGCCGTTAACCGTGAGTACCGAACCGAACAGCACGTTCTCGAGAATGTGCACGTTGATCTTGCCCGCGAGAATCAGCAGCAGACTCGCGCCCAGTGCCAGTGACACCGAGAGGAATACGCCGATCAAAGTGTCCGGTGCCAGACCGGTACGGTTGCGCAGGTAATTGAGCAGGATGCCGAACAGCAGGCAGTAGCCGAACAGGCTGCCGTAGGGCCCGGTGTAAGGCTCGCCGAGCAGAATGCCGATGGCTACACCGGTGAGCGCCGCATGGCCCACCGCTTCGGAAAAAAACGCGAAGCGCTTGACCACTACCAGCGTGCCAAGGCCGCCGAGTACCGGGCCGATCAACAGGCCGGCAAGCAACGCATTGACCACAAAACCGTAGGCCAGCGCTTCCGGCAGATAACCAGACGAGGCCCAGCCTTGCACCATCAAACGAAAGGCTTCGTAACTCATCAGGCAGCGCTCCGTGGATGGGTCGAGAACAAGGTCAGCAGACGTTCCGGGGTCAGCGCCTCTTGCGGTGAGGCATCGAACAGCACGCGGCGGTTTAGACCCGTGACACGGCTGGCCAGACGCCCGACCCCTTCCAGATCGTGCTCGATCCAGAGAACGGTGATGCCCGCTGCACGCCAATCGCCGAGCAGACGTTCGAATACCTGAATCCCGGCTTCATCGAGGGCCGACATCGGCTCATCCAGCACCAGCAATTGCGGCGCCGGGATCAGCCCTTGGGCGAGTAGCACCCGCTGCCGCTCACCGCCAGACAGCGCACCCATGCGGCGCTTGCGTTTGTCTTGCATGCCGACGCGTTCCAGCGCTTCACCAATGGCGCCGGCGTAACGCTTGCTCAAACCGAGAAACGCCGGACGTCGCTGGCACATGGCAGCCATGAAATCGTCGACGGTCATCGGCAGACCGCGATCGAATTCCAGCGCCTGCGGTACATAACCGATGGTGCCGGGTTCGCCGGGCCATTGCAGGCTGAGCTGGCCCTGATGGGGCATTTGCCCGAGCAGGGTCTTGATCAGCGAACTCTTGCCGCCACCGTTTGGGCCGACCAGGGCATGTACGCTGCCGGGCTGCACCTGGAAGGTGACGTTATCCAAAATCGTCGTGCGCCCCAGCGTCAGACAAACCTCCGCAAAATCCAGCGTCGGCCCGCAGGTCTGTGGGAGCGACGGTGCGACGATTCGACCTGCTCGCGAATGCGGCGTGTCATTCAATACAGATGTTGGCTGATCCGGCGCCTTCGCGAGCAGGCTCGCTCCCACAGGGGACTGGAGTTCGGTCGAGATCGTTTCTCTGGAAGTCATGCGCCAGACTCCTGAATCGCCCGCACCACGGTGTTGAGGTTGCCGGTCATTTCCTTTTCGTACTTGTCGGCGGTGTACTCGCCGTAGGAAATGTGCGACAGCGGATACAGCTTGACGCCAGACTCACGCTGAATGGTGTCGACGTAAGTGGACGGGAAATCCATCTCCGAGAAGATCACTTTCACGTCCAGTTCACGCAACTGGTCGATGGTCTTCTTCAACTGGCTTGGGCTCGGCTCGATACCGTGGGCCGGCTCGACCACGGCGGTCACTTCCAGGCCGAACTCACGCAGCAGATAGTCGTAAGCCGCGTGCACCGTGGCCACGCGCAGTTCCGCGTTCGGCGCTTGCGTCAGTTTTGCCAGGGCGTCGGCGCGCATCTGCCGCAGGCGTTTGCCGTAGGCGCGGGCGTTCTGGGTGTAGGTCTTGGCGTTGTCTGGATCGAGTTTGCCCAGTTCGCGGGCAATGTTGTTGACCTGGGCAATGGAAGCGCTGATCGACAGGAACGTGTGCGGGTTCACCACTTTGCCGGCCCCGCGCGCGGCAACCCCGGTGGCCGCCAGCAACGGCACGTTTTCGTTGGCTTCGATGGTTTTGATGTTTGGCGTTTCGCTGGCGGCGATCATGCGGTCGGCGAAGTCGTCATGGCCAACGCCGTTGAGCACGATCACATCCAGCCCGCTGATGCGTTTGATGTCTTCGGCCCGTGGCTCGTAGGCATGCGGGTTGAAACCGGCCGGGATCAGCGGCACCACCTCGGCCTTGTCGCCGACGATGTTGGCCACATAGCTGTAGTAAGGGTGCAGGGTGATGCCGATGCGCAGGCGTTTGGCCTGATCGGCACTGGCCAACGGGCTCAGCAGGCAGGCACACAGGCCCAATAAAAAGAGGCGTAACAATGGACGGCGTGGCGATGAAATAGACATGGGCAAGCGGTCTTCTCTCGGAGGAGGGCGAGGAATCAATGGCGATGTTCGCGGGTAACCCCGGCATCGTATTGTGCGATGATCTGTTTCCAGCCAGCAGCGGACAGCGCCGCCGCAGTGAGTTGCGCCGGGGCTTGAGCGGCAGCATCGCGGCTGAGCCAGATGTCCGGCGCAGCCTTGTCGTCGGCGCTGAGCAGCATCACAAACGAACCGGCGACGGCCGGATTCTGGCTTTGGCCGAAATACGCGGCGTCCGCCAGCAATTGCCAGGCATGACCACCGCGGCTGACCGAACTCGCATCCTGGGCAAATGGCGCAAACCCTTCGTCGGCCAGATTCTGCGGCGTCGGCAGGGCTTGTTGTTCCTCGCGCAGCAAGCGGATTTCATCGAGGGTCACCCGCAGGTCGGCATAGATGCCTTGCTCGGCAGCACTGAGGTCGCGGCGTGCGTCGAGCTGGTGAGTCGCCACTGGCTCGGGC
Organism: Pseudomonas sp. 29; assembly: GCF_002754355.1. Classification (NCBI taxonomy): domain Bacteria; kingdom Pseudomonadati; phylum Pseudomonadota; class Gammaproteobacteria; order Pseudomonadales; family Pseudomonadaceae; genus Pseudomonas; species Pseudomonas sp. 29. Next base: position 871,714 of record NZ_PEEY01000001.1, on the reverse strand, counting down.
TCATGGGAAACCCCGCGCCACGCGACCACGGAACCGGCGACCGCGAGGATCAACAGGCACAACAGCAGCACATTGAGGGTTTCATGACCGGCACCGGCCGGGCGCACGATTTGGCTGGTGGGCGTACTCATGGGGCTTCGATATCCGCTTGGTCGATTTCCACCACGTGGCCCGGGCCCGCGTCGAACAGCACGTAAAATTCGCTGCCGGGTTTCTTGAACGTCAGTGTGGAATCGGCGCCGAGCTTGCCCGGCACCAGAATGGTTTCGTCGTAACCGATCACATCGAGGGTCACCCCCGGCGCACCGCTGCCGTCGGAGAACCCGCCGGTGCATTTGATCTGTTCGGCGTCGATGGCGGTGCATTCGCACATCGGATTGTGGGCCAGCGCACTGGCGCTGAAACCGGCGCACAGCACCAGCAGCGCGGCCTTCAAGCGCAGGCGGGAAGAGCGTTGGGAACACGTCATGGTTTGACTCCTTGTTTGTTCAGCCAGGCGAAGGTGGCGGGGGAGGCCTGACTCAGGGGAATCGAAGCCTGATGCATGCTGCCGTCCCAGCCTTCCATGGTGATCCACAGTTCGGCGTCGGGTCTGGTCTTCTCCGGGATCGGCATCTGCGTGCCCATGCGGTAAGGCGTGCCGAAGAAAATCGTACCGGCGGCGCGCAGGCTGCGTGGCTTGCCGATGCGCAGGTAGGTGGCCTTGACCTGCTCGACACAGGCATCGCACAGGGCCGCGCTGAAGTCTTTCATGTAGCCGGCCGGGCCAGTGAGCACCGGCGCTTCGTTGCGCAGTTCGGCCAGGCGCAGGCTCCACGGGCCAACCTGGATATTGCCGATTACATGTTGGCCCAGGCCGCTGTCACCGCGAAACAGCGAGGCGTCGGCGAAGTATTTGGGCATGAACCCCAGCGGGATCAACAGCAGCAGGACATTGATGTGGAAGCGCCATGTGTGCCAGAAACGCGCGAGTCGAGAAGGCTGTGCCTTGGTGATGGATTTGCTCACAGGCTGGCCTCCGAGGTTTCACGGCTCATCGCCGGTTGTGCCTTGAGGCGGTGTTTCTTGTCTTCGCGCTTCAACGCGTTGGCGGTGGCCAGCGCGGTGCGTTTGGTCCAGATCAACAAGCCGCTGAGGATCATCATGCTCAGGATCAAACCGAAGAAGAACCAGATCAGCTTGATCCAGATGCCGCCGAAGTCGCCGGTGTGCAGTGGCCGCATGGACTCGGTGACGAACTCCAGCGACGAACGATCGGACAGAAGCCGTGAAGCGGCGATGTCGCCGTTGTACGGATTGAGCGTGGCGGTCTGGAACATCAACGGATACCAGCCGCGCCCACCGACGCTCATGTGGCTGTAGGCATTGCCCGGCAGGCTGACGAAGCTGGCTTCCAGCCCCGGAATCTTCTCTTGCGCGAGCTCGACGGCACGGTCCAGGCTGATCCGTGGCGGCGGTGTGCCGGCGGCAGAGATCGGCACGCTCTCGCGGGACATGGCCGGAATGATCGGCTCGCTGGAAATGGCGATCTGGTTGTCGAACAGAATCGCCCGAATCAGAAACCAGATCCCGGTGATGGAAATCACCGCAATGAACCAGATCGACCAGATACCGCACAAGCGGTGGAAGTCACCCCAGAAGATCCGCGCGCCGTGACGCACGCGCAGGGTCGGACGCAGAAAACCTTTCCAGAAGCGCTTGTAGACCACCAGGCCTGTGATCAGCGACACCAGCATCGGCACGCCGAGGAACGACACCAGATACCAGCCCCAACTGAAACCGTTGGTGAACGGCACCAGCCACCAGCCATGCAGGGCGCGGGTGAAGGCCTTGAAATCGAACGTCGGGGCAGGGCCCTGAATCACCCCGGTGTAAGGATTGACGTAGACCGTCTGCGAACGACCGTCCGGATAGCTGACCGCAACGTCGAGGGCGAAGTGGGATTCGTCGGGACGACTGATGCTTTCAACGATGGTCTGCGGTTCGGCTGTTTTGATCGCTGCCATGATCTGGTCATAGCTGAGCAGCGGCGCATCGTCCGCAGGCTGGCTGGCGCGCATCTGCGGGTTGGCCAGCCAGACGATTTCCTGGCTGACCACCGCCAGCGTGCCGGTGACACAGACGATCAGGACAAAGAACCAGATCGGTAACGCCAGCCAGCTATGAACGAGGAACCACAGTTTGGAGCGGGATTTCTTCGACATGATTGCGCGTCTTGATAGCGGTGAAAGGGCGCGTGGCTACGGGCTTCGCAGCACGGCAGACCCCGAAAGACCGAACGTGGCTTTTGCCTACGCGAACGGCCTGCATCTCTATAGGACGAATGAGCGGGACAAATCCCGAAAGGTGATATGAAAGCAAATGTTTCCCAATTCCCCGATCACCACAAATCACCTTGTGGGAGCGAGCTTGCTCGCGAAGGTGCCGGGTCAGTCACTTCATCCGTTGCCTGATCCACCGCTTTCGCGAGCAGGCTCGCTCCCACAGGGCTTTGCTGCGTACAGGGATCAAACACGATTCATGATCCACGCCATCACTGTCTGCCAATTGATGGCCGACCCGCGCTCCCTATGATGGGAATCACCTGATTTCTCTGAGTGAGCGCCTTGATGACCGCCAGAACCCTCTATGACAAACACATCGATTCGCACACGGTGTGCCGCCTCGACGATCAGGGTCATGTCCTGTTGTATATCGATCGTCAGGTGATCAACGAATACACCAGCCCGCAGGCTTTCAGCGGTTTGCGCGCGGCCGGGCGCGATGTCTGGCGGCCGGGCACGGCGCTGGCGGTGGTCGATCACGTCAACCCGACCACGCCTGTGCGTATCGCAGCAATGCCCGATGCGGGCGGCGCGCGGCAAGTGTCGTATCTGGCGGAGAACTGCCGGGACTTCGGCATCGAGTTGCTGGACATCCTCGACAAGCGTCAGGGCATCGAACACGTTATCGCCCCCGAGCAGGGCTTTATTCTGCCCGGTATGGTCATTGCCGCTGGCGACAGCCACACCACCACTTATGGCGCACTCGGTGCTTTCGGTTTCGGCATCGGCACCTCCGAGATCGAACACCTGCTGGCTTCGCAGACCCTGGTCTACAAACGTCTGAAAAGCCTGCGCGTGACCGTCGACGGCGGGTTGGCGCCGGGTTTGACCTCGAAAGACGTGATCATGGCCCTGATCGGCCGCATCGGTGCTTCCGGGGCCAGCGGTTACGCGATCGAATTCTGCGGCTCGACCATAGATGCCCTCAGCGTTGAAGCGCGCATGACCATTTGCAACATGGCTGTCGAGGCGGGTGCGCGCGGCGCATTCATGGCCCCGGATGACAAAGTCTTCGCCTATCTCAAGGGCAAGCCGCGAACGCCGCAAGGAGAGCTATGGGAACAAGGCGTGAAGAAGTGGCGCGAACTGCGCAGTGATCCCGGTGCGCGGTTTGACCGCGAGATTCACCTCGACGCCAGCGTCCTGGAACCGATGGTCACCTGGGGCACCAGCCCCGATCAGGCCGCTGCAATCGGTGCGCGGGTACCGGATCCGCAAGCGATCAGCGATCCGGTCCTGCGTCAGGACATGCGCCGTGCCCTCAGTTACATGGGCCTCGAAGCGGGTATGGCGCTCAGCGACATTGTTATCAGCCACGCCTTTATCGGCTCGTGCACCAACGCGCGGATAGAAGACCTGCGTGATGCCGCCAGCGTCGTAAACGGTCAACACGTGGCCGGGCATGTGCGGGCGATGATCGTCCCCGGCTCCAGCGAAGTTCGCGCTCAGGCCGAGGCCGAAGGGCTGGCGCAGATCTTTATCGATGCCGGATTCGAGTGGCGTCAGTCCGGCTGCTCGATGTGCCTGGCGATGAACGACGACGTACTTGCGCCCGGCGACCGCTGCGCGTCGAGTACCAACCGCAATTTCGAAGGCCGTCAGGGCGCCGGTGCGCGTACTCATTTGATGAGCCCGGCCATGGTCGCCGCCGCTGCGATCTGCGGTCGACTCACCGATATTCGCCAATTTGGAGAACGCCCATGAGCCTGCAACCCTTCACCCACATCAGCGGTCGGGCCGCACCGTTACTGGCGGCCAACGTCGACACGGACGTGATCATGCCCAAGCAATTCCTCAAAGGCATTGATCGCCAAGGACTCGATCGCGGGCTGTTTTTCGATCTGCGGTTTCTGCGCGATGGCAGCCCCGATCCCGATTTTGTGTTGAACAAACCGACATGGCAGGGCGCGAGTTTTCTAGTAGTCGGAGCGAATTTTGGCTGCGGTTCCAGCCGTGAACACGCGGTGTGGGGTTTACAGCAGATGGGCATCCGCGCATTGATCGGCAGCAGTTTTGCCGGGATCTTCTACGACAATTGCCAGCGTAACGGGGTGTTGTTGATCACGCTGGAGGAGGCGCAGGTGCAACGCATCGGACAACTTGTCAGTGAGCCTGAAACGGCGCGGATCGCTATTGATCTGCAGGCTCAGCAGATCAGTCTGGCGGATGGCACGGTGATCGAGTTCCAGATTGATACCCTGCGCAAAACCGCATTGCTGCTCGGCCTGGATGCCATCGGCAGCACCCTGCAACGGCGCGAACAGATCAAGGCCTTCGAACGCGAGCATCTGGCCAACAACCCTTGGCTCTCCTGACCCACCGCTGATCCCTTGTGGGAGCGAGCCTGCTCGCGAAAGCGGTGTGTCAGATACAGCACTTTGACTGATTCACCGCTATCGCGAGCAGGCTCACTCCTACAGGGGGGGAGTGGTGTTTTGGGCTACAGCGACAATCCTTTGAAATGCGCCTGCAAAAACTCCACACACGCGCGCAGTTTCCCCGAGTGTGCCAGCCGCGTCGGGTACACCGCCCAGACATTGGCGCTCTGGCTGTAATCGTCCAGCACCTGCACCAAGCGTCCTTGCTCCAGTAGCGGCTTCACATCCCACAGCGAACGCAACAACACCCCGCGCCCATCCAGCGCCCATTGCAAAACGATTTCGCCGTTGTTTGACGATAACGGCCCGCTGACCCGCACGCTTTCTTGCCTGCCGTCGCGATCCAGATTCCAGATCCCAAAGGCGTTGTCGCGCTCCTTGATCACCAGGCAATCGTGCTGTTGCAACTCGTCCAGCATTTGCGGCGTACCGCGCCGTTGCAGATAACCGGGAGCGGCGCACAGCACCCGCCGGTTACTGGCCAGGCGTCGACCGATGTGCTGGCCGGGCAGGTCATCGCCGACGCGGATCTCCAGATCGAAGCCTTCGTTGATGATGTCCACCACCCGGTCAAACAGGTCGAGGCGAATCTCCAGGTCTGGATAACGTTCGGCCAGCAACGACACCGCCGGGGCTACGTGATTGCGACCGAAACCGAAACTGCTGCAAATGTGCAAACGCCCACGCGGGCTGTCGTGGGCGTCGGACAGTTCATCGTGCAACTGCTGGAAATCATCGAGAATGCGCAACGCCCAGCGCTGCACGCGCTCGCCGTCCTCGGTCAGCGAGACGCGACGGCTGGTGCGGTGCAACAGACGCGTGCCGAGGGTGGTTTCGAGAATCTGGATGCGTTTGCTGACGTAGGCCGGTGACAGGCCTAGTTCATCTGCTGCAGCGGCAAAGCCGTTCTTGCGGATTACGGTGAGCAGTACGCGCAGGTCTTCGGGCAGGGGCACGGTGTCTTTCTTCTGGGACATGTCAAAAACGAACACTGGCGGCAGAAGCCGCCAGCATAGCACCGAGATCCGGCGGCTCGACTCAGCGCAAAAAGGCCAATGCTTCGGCGAGCAACCGTTCGGGAGTTTCTTCGGCAATGTAATGGCCAGCGGGCAAGGCCTGGCCGCTGACGTTGGTCGCCACTTGCTGCCACTCCTTGAGCGGATCGAAGCAGCGTCCGACCGTGCCTTCGGCGCCCCACAACACGCGCAGCGGTAGATTCAGCTGATGCCCGGCGGCGATGTCGGCGCGATCGTGCGCAAGATCGATGCCGGCGCTGGCGCGATAGTCTTCGCAGATGCCGCGAGCGCTGCCCGGTCGTTGCAGGCAGCGTAGGTATTCGCCAAAGGCTTCATCGGTAAACGGCTTGAGTCCTGCGCTGCGGCTGCCCATCACGCTGCGCAGATAGCCTTCCGGATCCGCTTTGATCAGGGTTTCCGGCAGTGGTGCCGGGCGGATCAGGAAGAACCAGTGCCAATACGCGCGGGCAAAGGCTTCGTTGGTTTGCGTATACATCGACAGGGTCGGGGCGATGTCGAGCAGCATCATGCGCTGCACGGCGTTCGGGTGATCAAGCGCGAGACGATGGGCGACCCGCGCGCCACGGTCGTGAGCGAGAATCGAAAACTGCTCGAAGCCCAGCGCCTGCATCAACTCGACATTGTCGCGGGCCATTTCGCGTTTCGAGTAATGGGCGTGCAGCTCATCAGCGGCCGGGCGACTGCTGTCGCCGTAACCGCGCAGGTCGGCGGCGACCACGGTGAAGTGTTCGGCCAGTTGTTCGGCAATCTTGTGCCAGATCACATGGGTCTGCGGGTGCCCGTGCAACAGCAACAGGCCCGGGCCGCTGCCGCCGAGGCGGTAGGCAATGTCGACGCCGTTGACGTGACGCTGGTCTTTGCGGAATCCGGCAAACATCGGGCTGATCCTTTTTCAGGGTTCTGGTTGGCTGCATCCTGAAATCGTCCGGCGTTCGCGGCAAGGGGCAAAGCGTGGTCGGCAGGTTCATGAAGTGTGTTGATGGGGTTATGTGTTTTCGGTGCCGGCCCCTTCGCGAGCAAGCTCGCTCCCACAGTAATTTCCGGTGTGACGATTATCTATGCCACCCAGCGAAACCCTGTGGAAGCGAGCCTGCTCGCGAAGAGGCCAGTCCAGACACTGAAATGCTCAACCCTGCTGAAACATCTCCATCGCCCGCTGCTTGATCTGTTCTTCAGTCAGATCTTCCTTGCGCGAGGCCAGAAACCACAGATGCCCATATGGATCCTTCAACGTGCCGCTGCGATCACCGTAAAACTGATCCTTGACCTCGGACACCGTCGTCGCCCCCGCGTCCAGCGCGCGCTGAAAGGACTTGTCGACATCGGTCACGTACAGATGCAAACCAACTGACACGCTTTTATCAGGATTGCTCAACGGTCCATGATCGCACGGCGAGCCGAGCATGATCGCGCTGTCGCCGATGCGCAGTTCGGCGTGGCCGATGCCGCCGTCGGGCATGGCCAGGCGCATGACTTCGGTGGCGCCGAAGGCTTTTTTATAGAAATCGATGGCCTCGGCGGCTTTGTGGATGCCGAGATACGGGGTAATGCTGTGATACCCCTCGGGGATGGGTTTGACGCTCATGACGTTCTCCCTGAATTGTTGTTCTATGGGACAGGACTCCACCGGATTTGTGGAAGATTCACTATAGAACCGTCCTCGCCGTGCAGGTTTTTGCCCGACGAGCAGTCAATCCTTTGGAAAGTGCGGCCCCGGGCCTTGTTCGCCGAGTACATCGCCCTGATTGCGCAGCGGGCAAGCCTCCATCGACAAACACCCGCAACCGATGCAGCCATTGAGCCGGTCACGCAGTAGCGTCAGTTGTTCGATCCGTTCATCCAACTCTCGGCGCCATTGCTCCGAGAGGATTTTCCAGTCGGCCGCGCTGGGCGCACGATCATCCGGAAGGATTTTCAGCGCCTCGCCAATCTCCGCCAATGGAATCCCCAGCCGCTGCGCGACTTTGATCAACGCCACCCGGCGCAGCACTTCCCGCGGATAACGGCGCTGATTGCCGGCATTGCGCTGGCTCTTGATCAAGCCTTTGGACTCATAAAAGTGCAGGGCGGTGACGGCGACACCGCTGCGCGCCGCGACTTCGCCGACTGTTAACGGCTTGTGCACATTTTCTTTGCTGATCATCTGCAGACAGCTCTTGACCTTGACTTAACTAGAGGTTTTACCCTGCAGGTCTTCGAGTCGCAAGGCTCGTCTTACACTGAGTGGGGGCATTCCATGAACAACCGCAGTTTTACCCAACTGATCGAATTTGAAATCGAACCACGCCAACAACCTGCGCTGGTGACTGCACTATCGAGGCAAACCGAGCGTCTGGCTCAGCGCTACGACGGTTTTGTCAGTGCCAGTGTGCAGGCCAGCGATGACGGCCGGCGCGTGCTGAGTTTTCTCCAATGGCAGACCCGCGAGGCGGGGGAGGCGGCGTTTCGCAGCTTTGAAAGCGGCGAGCAGGATTTCTGGCAACTGATTCACACCCATCAGGCGAAAACCATCACCTTCAATTCGTTTCAGGTGTTGAGCAGCATCGCCCGCAGTCACGACGATGTGCTGCACTGCCACCTGGTCGGCTAGATCGACAGCTGGATCAAGCGCTCGCCTTGCAGATTTTCCGTGAGTCGCCGCTTGTTCACCGCCAGTTCGCCGATCTTGATCAGTCGCGTGCGGGTGACGTTGCGACTCAGACCGAGCAACGCGGCGGTGTGCACTTGGTTGTAATGGCAAAAGCGATACGCCGCGCGCAGCAAGGCGTCTTCGACTTTCTCGTGCAAAGCACCGGCCTGTTGCGCGAACAGTTTTTGAAAGGCCTGTTCCAGCAACGCTTCCGGTGAATCATCGGCGCTGCTGTGATGATCGTCCGGGCGCTCGATACGCAGGTTCGACAGGCGCAGATCATCGCGTTCGATCACGCCATTGCGGCAGATCAGCAGGGTGTGATGGATGACGTTTTCCAGTTCGCGAATGTTGCCCGGCCAACTGTAGCCGCGCAGTTTGTGCTCGGCACCGGGACTGATGCTGACGCGGCCATAACCGAGGCGCTGGCTGTAGGCTTCGATGAAATGGCGCGTGAGCGGGAGGATATCGCCGGGACGCTCACGCAACGGGCTCAATTCCAGATTGACCACGTTGAGGCGGTAATACAGATCCTCGCGGAAATGGCCGGCATTGATGGCCTTCTCCAGCTGCACGTTGGTCGCTGCCAGCACCCGCACATCGATGGGAATGCTTTTGCGCGAGCCCAGCCGCACCACTTCGCGCTCCTGCAACACCCGCAGCAACTTCACCTGAATCGCCATCGGCAGATCGCCGATCTCATCGAGAAACAACGTGCCGCCATCCGCTTCCTCGAACCATCCGGCCTTGGCGCTCAGCGCACCGGTGAACGCGCCTTTTTCATGACCGAACAATTCTGCCTCCACCAGCGACTCGGAAAACGCGCCGCAATTGACCGCGATAAACGGCCGATGACGGCGGTTGCTGAGGTTATGAATATGCCGCGCTACCAGCTCTTTGCCGGTGCCGGTCTCACCGATGATCAGCACACTGGCTTCACTCGGCGCGACCTGTTGCAAATGCGCGAGCAGGGCCTGGGATTTCGGGTCTTCGAACACCTGCGCGGTGGCGCGGATCGACGTGGCGAGCGCGGGGGAGGGCGGTAGGGTCAGCAGTTGCATGGGCTCGTCCTTCTTTTTAGTTCAAATGCAGGCAAGTCAGGAATAGAAAGTCGGCACCGGCAGCGACTGGTTCAGCGCCCAGTCGCCCAGCTCATGGAGTTTGTAGTCCAGCGGGTCGTGCAGGGTTTGCGTGCGCAGGTTGCGCCAGTGGCGATCGAGGCGCAGGGAAGCGTGGGTGGAACGCGCGCCGGTCACTTCGAACAGACGGCTGCAAATCTCCAGGCCCTGACGGCTGGCGGCAACTTTCGCGGTGGCAATCGCTGTCGCGACTTGGCCGCGCTCTTCGGCACTGAGATTCGCACCCTTGGCCCAGGCTTCATCAAGCAATGCGGCCGCGCGTTCGACCAGCAGACGAATACCTTCCAGCGCCACCCAGAACTCGCCGTAATGCGCGAGCACGTATGGATCTTCGCGCACATCGCGCGCCGTGGATTTATGCCAGAGCCGGGTTTCGCTGAGGGTGTATTGCCGCGCTTCTTCAAAGGCGCCTTCGGCAATCCCGAGAAACATATGCGTGAACGTCAGCTGCGCGATCAATGGCCGCAGGCAGGCGAACGGCGTGCTCAGCGGGCCGGGATCGAGGAGCAATTCCGACTCTTCGACCCGCACCCGTTCAAAGGTCGCGCTGCCGCTGTCGGTCTGGCGCTGGCCGATGTTGTTCCAGTCGTTGTGCAGGGTGATACCACTGCGGCCGCTGGGAATCGCCGCGATCAGCAATTTGCCGCCAGCGCTCTCATCGACGGCCGAGGCGATCAGCATTTGTGAGTCGCTGGCGCCGGAACAGAAGCTTTTCTTCCCGGAAAACTCGCGCCAGCCGCCGAGATCCTTGACCACGGTGCGAGTGTCGAGCGGGTTGAGCGCATTGCCCCAGAACCAGTTCTGCCGCGCGGTCTGTTCGAACCACGGCTGCCATTGTTCCGGCCGGGAAAACAGGCGCACGGTGGCGAGCATCAAATGATGAAAACCGAAAACGTGGGCGATCGAGCTGTCGACCTTGGCGAATTCACGAACGACCTGCAGGGTTTCACTCCAGCTCGCGCCGAGGCCGCCGTAGCGGGTGGGAATGCTCAGGGCCAGCAGGCCGCTGTCGCGCAGGGCATCGCGCTCGACTTTTGGCGTGCCACCACGTTCGTCACGCTCGACGGCGGTCAGGGCAAACTCGGCAGCCAGTTGGCGCGCGGTCTGCAATGGGGATAACAAAGTACTTTGCGGTTTGGCGGTCACACCAACACTCCTGAATTCACTCAGCCTGCGGCAGCTCTTACACAAGAGATCCGGTTTACGCCGAGGCTTTTGTGGGCAGCACATCATTGGCAATCATTTCGCCAAACGGCCCGGTCAGATTGGTCACGCCACGCCCGGCCAGACTGGCGTAAGGCTCGGGCAGCAGCGGGAACACCAGCTCGGCAAAGCGGTAAGCCTCTTCCAGATGCGGATAACCGGAGAAGATGAAACTCTCGATGCCCAGATCCGCGTATTCCTTGATCCGCGCCGCCACTTGCTGCGGATCGCCGACCAGCGCCGTACCGGCACCGCCACGCACCAGACCGACACCAGCCCACAGATTCGGAGCGATCTCGAGGTTATCGCGACGACCATCGTGCAAAGCCGCCATGCGCCGTTGACCTTCCGAGTCAAAGCGCGAGAAGGATTTCTGCGCGGCCTCAATAGTCTCGTCGCTGATGTGTTCGATCAGTTTGTCCGCTGCTTTCCACGCCTCTTCAGCGGTCTCGCGCACGATCACATGCAAGCGGATGCCGAACTTCACCTTGCGCCCATGCCGCGCCGCTCGTTCGCGCACGTCGGCGAGTTTTTCCGCAACTGCGGCGGGTGGTTCGCCCCAGGTCAGATAGACATCGACCTGTTCGGCGGCCAGATCATGCGCGGCATCGGAGGAGCCGCCGAAGTACAGCGGCGGATAGGGTTTCTGCACGGGCGGATAGAGGGCTTTGGCGTTCTGCACCTTCAGGTGTTTGCCGTCGAAATCCACCGCTTCGCCTTGCAACACGCGGCGCCAGATTTTCAGGAATTCATCGGTAACTTCATAGCGCTCGGCGTGACTGAGAAAACTGCCGTCGCCACGGTTCTCGTCCGGATCGCCACCGGTCACGACGTTGATCAGCAAACGGCCGTTGGATAACCGGTCAAGCGTCGCAGCCATGCGCGCCGACACCGTCGGCGAGATGATTCCCGGACGGATCGCCACCAGATAACGCAGACGTTCGGTCAACGGCACCAGCGCCGAGGCGATCACCCAGGAGTCTTCGCAGGAGCGTCCGGTGGGGATCAGCACGCCGTGGTAGCCGAGGCTGTCAGCCGCCTGCGCCACTTGTTTCAGATAGTTGAGGGTGACCGGGCGCGCACCTTGGGTAGTGCCCAGATAGTGGCCATCACCGTGGGTCGGCAGGAACCAGAAAACATCCATGAACGGCTCCTCAGGCGATTTTCAGCAAAGGTTTGATTTGGGTGGCGAACAGCGGCGCTGCGCGTTCGGCCGCGAGGCGGATGCGCGCCTTCAACAGTTCGCTGGTGATCTGGTAATCGGCGAAGTCGGCTTCGGTGGCGTACACGCCGATTGGCAAAGTCATGGCCTGAAAGAAGCTGAACAGCGGCCGCAACTGGTGATCGAGCACCAGCGCATGGCGTTCGCTGCCGCCGGTAGCGGCGAGCAGCACTGGGGTGTCGATCAAGGCGTTGAGGTCGATCAGGTCGAACAAGTGCTTGAGCAGGCCCGGGTAGGAACCGCGATAAACCGGCGCGGCAACGATCAGCAGATCGGCCTGTTCAATGGCTTGCAACTCGGCTTCAACCTCTGCACTGAGTTCCTGACGCGACAGCGCGCCGCCGAGCGGGCGAGCGATATCACCGAGTTCGATCAAATGGCTTTCAATGGACAAGTGCTCGGCCAGTTCGGCGATCAAAGCTTGGGTCAGTACCAGGGTGCGGGACGGACGCCAGGTGCCGCCGGAGAGGGCGACGACTTTCAGGGGACGCGACATGATCAGTTCCTTTTTTCAACAGTTGCTCAGCGAGCAGTGAGTGAGTCACCGGGTCAGAGCAAGCGCTGTACCAAGTCCTGGAAGCCCCGGTTTACAAGGCGTTGAGCGTTAGCGCGGCGGTCACCCCTGTGAGTAGCAGGGCGCTTTGTTGAATCAGTGTTGGCTGAGCAACAGTTGCTGGAGCAACAGTGCTCAGCCCATGCAGGGAGTTATAAAGGCAGTTTGTTATTCCGTAAAAGAACGTTAATTGATATTTATAGATCGTTAAGAGATATGTGCCAGCACGTGTCGATTTCCTGATAGCCACTATTGAGAGCGTTGATTTCTGCGCAAGCGTGCCCGGGCGTAGCCTTTGTCCATCGACTCCCCATTGCTCGCCAGGACGCTCCCATGAATCGTTTACTGACTGTCTCCCTGTTGCTCGCTGTCTCCGTACTCGCCGGTTGTGTTGGACATGTATCACCGGAACTGCGCCCTTACACCGATGAAGAATCCCGCGAATTGGCGATGGAAGCACTGAATCGCAGCGGCTTGTCCTTCGACGAATACCACGCGAAAAAAGCCCAACTGCTCGGTCAGTCGCAGTTCGACAAGAAAGCTGAAATGAGTGCCGAACGTGCCGTACAGCTGCACGGTCGTCCTAGCTGAAAACAAACTGTACTGCTGGAAGTTTTCCCCAACTGTCCGTGGGCTTGCCGGGCGGTGTGGGATAGGGTCTACACCTGAATGACCCTGATGGATTGCCTGCCATGAACCTCTCGCTTGACCTGCTGTTGGGCTTTGCCCTGTTTGCCCTTGTCACCTCGATTACGCCGGGGCCGAACAACACCATGTTGCTGGCATCGGGAGTTAATTTCGGCTTCAACCGCACCATCCCGCACATGCTCGGGATCACTTGCGGCTTCTTCGTTCTGGTCGTGGCCGTGGGCTTTGGCCTCGGTGCGGTGTTTCAGACCTACCCGATTCTCTACACGGTTCTGCGCTATGTCGGCGCGGCCTATCTGCTGTATCTGGCGTGGAAAATCGCTCACTCGGGACCGGTCGGTGACAGTGCCGAAGGCGAGGCCAAGCCGATCAGCTACCTCGGCGCCGCCGCGTTTCAGTGGGTCAATCCCAAGGCGTGGATCATGGCCATCGGGGCCATCAGCACCTACACGCCGATGCAGGGCTACTTCACCAATGTCGTGGTGATTGCTGCAGTGTTCGCCATCATTAACCTGCCCAGCGTCGGCGTCTGGGCGGCCTGCGGTACGTTGTTGCGCAATGTGCTGAAGGATCCGCGCTGGTTGCGCGTGTTCAACTGGGGCATGGCCGCATTGCTGGTGATTTCGCTGTACCCGTTACTTCTCGAAAGCTTTAGCTGACGCATCGCTTCAACCGCAGGCCGGATGCCTGTTAAGCTCGACTTCAGGAGCGTTCCTACGCACTTTTAAATGAAGTTGTTCTTCTTTAACGGCATCCGATCAGGTATTGATGACGCTCTCGAACCGACGCGCAGCTCACAAGGCTGCGCCGTGCCGTTTGCAGACACGAGCCTCCTGATCCCGGAACACGCTCTGCGAGTCATTTATGAACACACGTCCGTTGTATTTCGATTACGCCGCCACCACCCCGGTTGACGAGCGGGTCATCCAGGTGATGATCGAGTGTCTGGGGTTTCACGGTAACTTTGGCAACCCGGCTTCCAGCTCCCACGCGTTCGGCCAGCAAGCCCGACACACGGTCGAGCAGGCCCGCCGACAGGTCGCCGAACTGGTCGGCGCCAAGGCTGAGCAGATCGTCTGGACCTCCGGTGCCACCGAGTCCAATAACCTTGCCCTCAAAGGCGTGGCGCAGGCCCGCGGTGTCTCCGGCGGCCACATCATTACCAGTCAGATCGAACACAAAGCCATTCTCGATACCGCCCGCCAATTGCAGGACGCCGGCGTCGCCGTAACCTATCTGGTGCCGGATGTCGATGGCCTGATCACCCCGCAAGCGGTCAGTGAAGCCATGCGCGACGACACCTTTCTGGTGTCGCTGATGCTGGTCAACAACGAGTTGGGTACCGTCAATGATGTTCAAGCGATTGGCGAAGTGGTGCGTAGTCGCGAGGCGTTGTTCCATGTCGATGCGGCGCAGGGCGCCGGCAAAGTGGCAATCGATCTAGGGCAATGGCCGGTGGATCTGATGTCCTTCTCCGCACACAAACTCTACGGCCCCAAAGGCATTGGCGCGTTGTATGTCGGCCCACGGGCGCAGCAGCGGTTACAGGCGCAGATTCACGGCGGCGGACATGAAGGTGGCTTGCGCTCCGGGACGTTGGCGACGCACCAGATTGCCGGCATGGGCGCAGCGTTCGCGCTGGCCGCAGAGACGTTCGATGATGAGAAAAAAACGATCGTCGCGTTGCGTGAACGCTTGCTCGAACAACTGCTCAGCCTTCCGGGCGTACGCCTCAATGGTTGCGCCACTCAACGCATTCCGCACACCTTGAGCCTGACCTTCAGCGAAGGTGAGTTCAACAGCGCGGCGTTGAGCCATTCGATTGCCTTTTCCGCGACCTCGGCCTGCAACTCGGCCAGTAACACGCCATCCCACGTGTTGTTGGCGCTGGGGCATGACGCGCACCTGGCCGGTCGCACCATTCGACTGAGCCTCGGCCGCTTCACCACCGCCGAAGATATCGATAAGGCCGTGCAACTGATCAAGACCGCCTGCGCCAGTGCTCCGGCATTCTGGGCGACCGGGCTTTAAACGAGCCGACCTCTCGGCTACGAACAATAACGATGAAGTGATTAGCAGGAGACATGATGAGTACCCAGACCTCGACCGAAGGATCGGTGCCCCAGCGCCTGGCGCAGACCCGTGAACTGATGCGCCGTGAAGGCATTCATGCGCTGTTGGTGCCGTCCGCCGACCCGCACTTGTCGGAATACCTGCCGGGTTACTGGCAGGGCCGGCAGTGGTTGTCGGGCTTCCATGGTTCGGTCGGGACGTTGATCGTCACCGCTGATTTCGCCGGTGTCTGGGCCGACAGCCGTTATTGGGAGCAAGCGACCAAGGAGCTCAAGGACAGCGGCATCGACCTGGTCAAACTGCAACCGGGTCAGCCGAGTCCGCTGGACTGGCTGGCCGAGCAAACACCGGAAGGTGGTGTGGTCGCAGTTGACGGTGCGGTGATGGCCGTGGCGTCGGCGCGTACCCTGAGCAGCAAGCTGGAAGCACGCGGTGCGCGCCTGCGTACCGATATCGATCTGCTGCAGGAAGTCTGGAGCGATCGTCCGGGCCTGCCGAATGCACCGATCTATCAGCATCTGCCACCGCAGGCGACGGTCAGCCGTGGCGAGAAACTCGCCAAACTTCGCGAAACTTTGCGGGAGCGCGGGGCCGACTGGCATTTCATCGCCACCCTCGACGACATTGCCTGGCTGTTCAACCTGCGCGGCGGCGATGTGTCGTTCAACCCGGTGTTTGTTTCGTTTGCCTTGATCGATCAGCATCAGGCGACGTTGTTCGTGGCGCTGAGCAAAGTTGATGGCGAATTGCGCGCAGTGCTGGAACAGGATGGCGTAACGCTGCGCGATTACAGCGAAGTCGCTGATGCCCTGCGTGCCGTTCCGAGTGGCGCGAGCTTGCTGGTCGATCCGGCACGAGTGACCAGCGGTTTACTGGATAATCTCGACAGCGCAGTGAAACTGGTCGAAGGCTTGAACCCGACCACGCTGGCCAAATCGCAGAAAAGTGAAGCCGATGCTCAACACATCCGCCAAGCGATGGAGCAGGACGGTGCGGCGCTGTGCGAATTCTTTGCTTGGCTGGAATCTGCGTGGGGCCGCGAACGCATTACCGAACTGACCATCGATGAGAAGCTCACAGCTGCTCGCGAGCGTCGTCCGGATTATGTCTCGCTGAGCTTCAACACGATTGCCGCGTTCAACGCCAACGGCGCCATGCCGCATTACCATGCGACCGAAGAAGAACACGCGGTGATCGAGGGTGACGGCTTGCTGCTGATCGACTCGGGTGGACAGTACCTGGGCGGCACCACGGACATCACGCGGATGGTGCCGGTCGGTACGCCGAGCGAAGAGCAGAAGCGTGATTGCACGCGCGTGCTCAAGGGCGTGATCGCGCTGTCGCGCGCGCAGTTCCCGAAAGGCATTCTCTCGCCGCTGCTGGACGCCATCGCCCGTGCGCCGATCTGGGCCGACAGCGTGGATTACGGCCACGGCACCGGTCACGGCGTTGGCTATTTCCTCAATGTCCATGAAGGCCCGCAGGTGATTGCCTATCAGGCCGCGCCGGCACCGCAGACGGCCATGCAGCCGGGGATGATCACGTCGATCGAGCCGGGTACATATCGTCCGGGCCGTTGGGGTGTGCGTATCGAGAACCTGGCGATGAACCGCGAGGCGGGTAGCAGCGAATTCGGTGAATTCCTCAAGTTTGAAACCTTGACGCTGTGCCCGATCGATACCCGATGCCTGCTGCCGGCGCTGCTGACTGAGGAAGAGAAACAATGGTTCAACACCTACCACACAGAAGTGCGTGAGCGCTTGAGTCCGTTGCTTGAGGGTGCTGCGCTGGAATGGTTGAACACCCGTACTGCCGCCATCTGACTGGTTGCAATTCAGGCGCTGTTACCAGCGCCTGAATGATCGCCTAGCCCTGGCGCAGGGCTTCTTCAACGAAGTCGAGCCGATCCTGGCCGAAGAACAGCTGATTACCGATGAACATGCTCGGTGCGCCGAACACGCCGCGTTTAACCGCCGTTTCGGTGTTCTCCTTAAGCGCTGCTTTGACAGATTCATCGTTGCTCAGCGCCAGAACTTCCTGCGGGTCGAAACCGTGTTCGCTCAGTACAGCGGCGACAGTCGCGGGCTCGTCGAGGCTGCGTCCTTCAACCCACAGCGCCGTGAACAGACAATCGATAAACGCCTCAAAGCGTTCTGGCTGACGCAACTGGATACCCGTGACCGCACGCATCAGCATCAGTGTGTTGATCGGGAAATGCGGATTGAATCTCAGCGGCACCCCGTAGCGTTTCGCGTAGCGATCCAGATCCTGAAACATATACCGACCCTTCGCCGGAATCATTGCCGGTGACGCGTTGCCGGTTGCCTTGAATACACCACCGAGCAGCATCGGGATGTAAATCAGTTCACTGTTCGTCTCGGCACAAATCTTCGGCAATTGGGTGTAGGCCAGATAGGTGGCAGGGCTGCCAAGGTCGAAATAGAACTCCACGGTTTTAGTCATTTTCGCGTCTCTGTCGTTATTGTTATGGCGTTGGCTTACCAGCGTTCATTCCAGGGGCGCAGATCCAGCTCGAACGACCAGGCATCCCGCGGCTGACTGTGTAGATACCAGTAGTTCTCGGCGATGTGCTCGGGATTGAGGATGCCATCCTGATC
The DNA here is from genome assembly GCF_002754355.1 of Pseudomonas sp. 29. Lineage (NCBI taxonomy): Bacteria > Pseudomonadati > Pseudomonadota > Gammaproteobacteria > Pseudomonadales > Pseudomonadaceae > Pseudomonas > Pseudomonas sp. 29. Next base: position 853,890 of record NZ_PEEY01000001.1, on the reverse strand, counting down.
TTTGGTCGCGTACTTTTCCGGAAAACCGTTGCGAATGAAATCGGTGTCGATCGCTCCATCGACCACCACATGGGCGACGTGGATGTTCATCGGCCCAAGTTCCCGCGCCATGCTTTGCGCCAGTGCGCGGATACCGTGCTTGGCACCGGCGAAGGCGGCGAATCCGGAAGCACCGCGAAGTCCGGCGGTAGCACCGGTGAAGAGAATCGTGCCGCGATTGCGCGTGACCATGCGTTTGGCCACTTCACGGGCATTGAGGAAGCCTGAGAAACAGGCCATTTCCCAGATCTTGAAATACTTGCGTGCGGTTTCTTCAAGAATGCTGCACGGCACATTGGCGCCGATATTGAACACAAAAGCTTCGATCGGACCGAGGCGAGTCTCGATGTCTTCAATCAGAGCGATTACGTCTTCTTCTTTGCGCGCATCGCAGGCAAAACCGTGGGCTTCACCGCCTTCAGCCTTGATCGCGTCCACCAGCGGCTGCAATTTGTCGGCGCTGCGTCGGGTGACGCAGGCGATGAATCCTTCTTTGGCAAAACGCTTGGCAATCGCCCCTCCCGTGGCATCGCCAGCGCCAACCACTAATACGACCTTCTTGTTAGTCATGGGTAGATGCCTTTATTAAACGATCGTTAAGTGAACGAACGTTATGCTAGGATCCAGACCACGTCAAGGCAGTCGATTCGAGGGCAAACACATGCGTTACTCCGCCAGTCACAAGTTGGAAACCCGGGAAAAGCTATTGCAGAGCAGCTCGCTGTCAGCAAAGCGTTCGGGGTTTTCCACGGTAGGCGTCGACGGCTTGATGAAGGCTATCGGATTGAGTGGCGCGGCGTTCTACAGTCACTTTTCGTCGAAAGATGCGTTGTTCACTGCCATCGTCGAGCGCGAGTTGGGTCAAAGCCTTGAACGATTGGGCGGGGAGGGCGCGCGGGATCGTGAGCGACTGGAGCGCTGTCTCAAGCACTACCTGAGCATGGCTCACGTAGAGCAACCTGAGGCCGGTTGCGCGTTGCCGGCGTTGGGCGCAGAAATTGCTCGATCGGATGTTCGGGTGCGCGAGCAGGCCGAGCTGTGGATTTGCCGGCTTCAGGAGCGTTGGGCACAGATACTTGAGAGCGAGACCCTGGCGTGGTCGGTGCTGTCGCAATGCGTTGGGGCATTGGTGGTGGCGCGCATGTTGGCCACGCCGGACGTTCAGCAAGCGGTGCTGAAGTCCAGCCATGAAGAAATTGGCCGGCAGATTGCCGCGCAGCGCTGATCTATTTACAGATGACAATCATGCTGCGACTGGTGTAACCCGCAGGATTGAGACCGAACGGGTAATCGCCGGGCTCTTCGACGGTGTCACCGGATTTGGCGATGACCTTATAGCCTTTCGGCAAGCAAGCATTGGCGGCGCTGGCGTAGCATTTGTCCCAGGAGGACGATAGCCCTGAGCAGTTGATGTGCAGCCCTTTTTTTCCGCGTTTTACCTTGGTTTCCGAAGTCGCCGCACAACCCGCAATAGCCAGTATGGCGATCAGTATCAAAATTCGTTTCATTACCGTCCTTATAGCGGCCACGAGTCTAATGCCCGGGTTTGCCTGTGTTCGCCTGCGCTCTAAGCGTTTTGAAATCCCTGTCCGAAAAAATCCATGTCTGGCATTAGGTTACAGGTCTAAACATGGCCTAAATACGCACCAATTGCCAGACCTTCGTCAAAACCTCTTTCAATCAGCCGCTATTGCAGGCTTCGCGGCGCTACCCATGGTCATGGTTGCGCCGACAGACGCCAGAATAATGCACAGGATCGCCATCCATTGTGACAGTGTGAGGAATTCGTGCAGAAACAGCAGGCCCGATAAGGCTCCGAAAGCCGGTTCGATACTCATCAGTGTGCCGAATGTCCGTGCCGGCATGCGGGTAAGGGCGACCATCTCCAGTGTGTAGGGCAGGGCGGTGGATAGAATGGCGACGCCAATGGCAATGGGAATCAGGGAGGGGGTCAAAAGCGCTGAACCAGCATGCACGATGCCAATAGGGGCCACGAACAATGCCGCGATCATTACGCCTAATGCTGCGGTCGTCACACCGTTATCGGCACCTGCCTTCTGGCCGAACAGGATATAGAGCGCCCAACAGATACCGGCTCCCAGTGCATACCCAGCACCGACCAGATCGATTCCGGCGCTGGTGGCACCTGTTGGAATCAGCAACGTCAATCCTGCGGCGGCGAGAGCGATCCAGAGAAAGTCGATAGCACGACGGGAGGCATAGATGGCTACGGCCAGCGGCCCGGTGAACTCGAGGGCAACGGCAATCCCCAGCGGTACAGTGCGCAATGACATATAGAAGAGGAAATTCATTCCGCCTAGAGCCATGCCGTAAACGATGACCGTGCGTAGCGACTTGGCGGTCAGCCTGGCTCGCCAGGGACGCAGTATCAACAGCATGATGACACTGGCAAAGATCAGCCGCAGCGTAGTGGTTCCCTGAGCGCCAACGATGGGGAACATGCTTTTGGCAAGTGAGGCGCCGGACTGGATTGATGCCATGGCTATTAATAGCAGGCCAACCGGGAACAGCATTGAGGCAAGAGAGCGTGGCTGGTCATTCATTGCGCGGCATCGTCCAAGGTAAAAAAGCAGGGTTTTATTTTGATAGTGGGCAATATACTGCGCATTCGTTGCCATCACGTCTATATAAAGGCCGTCTTTTCCGCCTATCGATAGAAAAGTGAAATTAACGGTTGACGGCAGATTCAGGATGTCTATAATTCGCCCCACTTCCGGCGCAGTCGAAACGGAAAACTCCTTGAGATTCAATGAGTTATGCAGGTTTCGGCAGCAGGTTGCTTCAGTTCATCGAAGCCAGAAGGAAGTTGAAAAAAGAGGTGTTGACAGCAGCGTGTAACGCTGTAGAATTCGCCTCCCGCTGACGAGAGATCGGAAGCGCAAGTGGTTGAAGTTGTTGAAGAATTCTTCGAAAACTTCTGAAAATAATCACTTGACAGCAAATGAGGCTGCTGTAGAATGCGCGCCTCGGTTGAGACGAAAGATCTTAACCAACCGCTCTTTAACAACTGAATCAAGCAATTCGTGTGGGTGCTTGTGGAGTCAGACTGATAGTCAACAAGATTATCAGCATCACAAGTTACTCCGCGAGAAATCAAAGATGTAACCAACGATTGCTGAGCCAAGTTTAGGGTTTCTTAAAAACCCAAAGATGTTTGAACTGAAGAGTTTGATCATGGCTCAGATTGAACGCTGGCGGCAGGCCTAACACATGCAAGTCGAGCGGATGAGAGGAGCTTGCTCCTGGATTCAGCGGCGGACGGGTGAGTAATGCCTAGGAATCTGCCTGGTAGTGGGGGACAACGTTTCGAAAGGAACGCTAATACCGCATACGTCCTACGGGAGAAAGCAGGGGACCTTCGGGCCTTGCGCTATCAGATGAGCCTAGGTCGGATTAGCTAGTTGGTGAGGTAATGGCTCACCAAGGCGACGATCCGTAACTGGTCTGAGAGGATGATCAGTCACACTGGAACTGAGACACGGTCCAGACTCCTACGGGAGGCAGCAGTGGGGAATATTGGACAATGGGCGAAAGCCTGATCCAGCCATGCCGCGTGTGTGAAGAAGGTCTTCGGATTGTAAAGCACTTTAAGTTGGGAGGAAGGGCAGTAACTTAATACGTTGCTGTTTTGACGTTACCGACAGAATAAGCACCGGCTAACTCTGTGCCAGCAGCCGCGGTAATACAGAGGGTGCAAGCGTTAATCGGAATTACTGGGCGTAAAGCGCGCGTAGGTGGTTCGTTAAGTTGGATGTGAAATCCCCGGGCTCAACCTGGGAACTGCATTCAAAACTGTCGAGCTAGAGTATGGTAGAGGGTGGTGGAATTTC
>NZ_PEEY01000001.1:0-847500 GCF_002754355.1 Pseudomonas sp. 29 | reverse complement strand
GGGCTCAAACCATACACCGAAGCTACGGGTATCATCTTCGGATGATGCGGTAGAGGAGCGTTCTGTAAGCCTGTGAAGGTGAGTTGAGAAGCTTGCTGGAGGTATCAGAAGTGCGAATGCTGACATGAGTAACGACAATGGGTGTGAAAAACACCCACGCCGAAAGACCAAGGTTTCCTGCGCAACGTTAATCGACGCAGGGTTAGTCGGTCCCTAAGGCGAGGCTGAAAAGCGTAGTCGATGGAAAACAGGTTAATATTCCTGTACTTCTGGTTATTGCGATGGAGGGACGGAGAAGGCTAGGCCAGCTTGGCGTTGGTTGTCCAAGTTTAAGGTGGTAGGCTGAGATCTTAGGTAAATCCGGGATCTTAAGGCCGAGAGCTGATGACGAGTGTTCTTTTAGAACACGAAGTGGTTGATGCCATGCTTCCAAGAAAAGCTTCTAAGCTTCAGGTAACCAGGAACCGTACCCCAAACCGACACAGGTGGTTGGGTAGAGAATACCAAGGCGCTTGAGAGAACTCGGGTGAAGGAACTAGGCAAAATGGCACCGTAACTTCGGGAGAAGGTGCGCCGGTGAGGGTGAAGGACTTGCTCCGTAAGCTCATGCCGGTCGAAGATACCAGGCCGCTGCGACTGTTTATTAAAAACACAGCACTCTGCAAACACGAAAGTGGACGTATAGGGTGTGACGCCTGCCCGGTGCCGGAAGGTTAATTGATGGGGTTAGCTAACGCGAAGCTCTTGATCGAAGCCCCGGTAAACGGCGGCCGTAACTATAACGGTCCTAAGGTAGCGAAATTCCTTGTCGGGTAAGTTCCGACCTGCACGAATGGCGTAACGATGGCGGCGCTGTCTCCACCCGAGACTCAGTGAAATTGAAATCGCTGTGAAGATGCAGTGTATCCGCGGCTAGACGGAAAGACCCCGTGAACCTTTACTATAGCTTTGCACTGGACTTTGAATTTGCTTGTGTAGGATAGGTGGGAGGCTTTGAAGCGTGGACGCCAGTTCGCGTGGAGCCATCCTTGAAATACCACCCTGGCAACTTTGAGGTTCTAACTCAGGTCCGTTATCCGGATCGAGGACAGTGTATGGTGGGTAGTTTGACTGGGGCGGTCTCCTCCTAAAGAGTAACGGAGGAGTACGAAGGTGCGCTCAGACCGGTCGGAAATCGGTCGTAGAGTATAAAGGCAAAAGCGCGCTTGACTGCGAGACAGACACGTCGAGCAGGTACGAAAGTAGGTCTTAGTGATCCGGTGGTTCTGTATGGAAGGGCCATCGCTCAACGGATAAAAGGTACTCCGGGGATAACAGGCTGATACCGCCCAAGAGTTCATATCGACGGCGGTGTTTGGCACCTCGATGTCGGCTCATCACATCCTGGGGCTGAAGCCGGTCCCAAGGGTATGGCTGTTCGCCATTTAAAGTGGTACGCGAGCTGGGTTTAGAACGTCGTGAGACAGTTCGGTCCCTATCTGCCGTGGACGTTTGAGATTTGAGAGGGGCTGCTCCTAGTACGAGAGGACCGGAGTGGACGAACCTCTGGTGTTCCGGTTGTCACGCCAGTGGCATTGCCGGGTAGCTATGTTCGGGAAAGATAACCGCTGAAAGCATCTAAGCGGGAAACTTGCCTCAAGATGAGATCTCACTGGAACCTTGAGTTCCCTGAAGGGCCGTCGAAGACTACGACGTTGATAGGTTGGGTGTGTAAGCGCTGTGAGGCGTTGAGCTAACCAATACTAATTGCCCGTGAGGCTTGACCATATAACACCCAAGCAATTTGCGTCGAAGAGACCAGATTGCGGTGTGTGAAGACGAAACGAACCGAAAGTTCGATGTTCACAAAACACCGAAAGCTGTCACATACCCAATTTGCTGAAGCGAGACCACAAGGTCACGAGTCAGTACCCGAATTTCTTGACGACCATAGAGCGTTGGAACCACCTGATCCCATCCCGAACTCAGCAGTGAAACGATGCATCGCCGATGGTAGTGTGGGGTTTCCCCATGTGAGAGTAGGTCATCGTCAAGATTAAATTCCGAAACCCCAATTGCGAAAGCAGTTGGGGTTTTGTTTTGCCCGCAGGAAAGTTTTCACAAGACAACGCTGTCCCAGCCGTCGCAAGAAATGGCCATTGGGGAAATTCCTTCTGAAATGACCGGGCAGTTTTTGGTATGGTGCAGCTCGTTTTTTTTAACGGACTGATGTCATGCCCACGGATCGGTACTCATTTATGTCGAAGAGTTGCTGTAGAAATGCCTGAACCGATCCCGATCAAAGACCACGAAAAAGAGACGCGCCTGGTCAACAAACGTTTGATCGCCTGCGCCTTGTTCGTTTTCGCCATCAGCTGCGCCCTTGTCGTGCGCCTGTACATCCTCCAGGTGGTGGAGTTCGACTACCACTCCACGATCTCCGAAAACAACCGCGTCCACGTATTGCCGATCCCGCCGACACGCGGCTTGATCTACGACCGCAACGGCGTCTTGCTCGCCGATAACCGCCCCAGTTTCAACCTGACTATCACCCGCGAGCGCGCCACCGACGTCAATCAAGAACTGGACGAGGTCATCAACCTCCTGCACTTGCCTGCAGAAGATCGTACAGTCTTCGATAAAGCCATGAAGCAGTCCCGTCACCCGTTTACGCCGGTCACGCTGTTCTATGAGCTGACGGAAGAGCAAATTGCTGTATTGGCCGTCAATGAGTTCCGCCTCCCGGGCCTCGATGTCGAACCCCAGTTCGTCCGGCATTACCCGCTCGGCGCGCATTTCGCCCACTCGATCGGCTATGTCGGGCGGATCAATGAAAAAGAGTCGAAGAGCCTCGACTCGGTCGAATATCGCGGTACGCAATCCATCGGCAAAACCGGCATCGAACGCTTCTACGAGGCGCAACTACACGGCCACGTCGGTTACGAAGAAGTGGAGACCAACGCTCAAGGTCGCGTACTGCGTGTGCTCAAACATACCGACCCGGTCCCGGGCCAGAACATCGTCCTGAGCCTCGACATCAAACTGCAGGAAGCCGCCGAAGCCGCGCTGGGTGATCGTCGTGGTTCAGTGGTAGCGCTCGATCCGTCGACGGGCGAGGTATTGGCCATGGTCAGCAATCCGAGCTTCGATCCGAATCTGTTCGTCACCGGTATCAGCTCCAAGGAATACTCGGCACTGCGAGATTCGATCGACAGGCCGCTGTTCAACCGTGTGCTGCGCGGGCTCTACGCTCCGGGCTCGACGATCAAGCCAGAAGTGGCAATCGCCGGCCTCGACGCCGGCGTCGTGACACCGCAGACGCGCGTCTTCGACCCCGGTTATTACCAACTCCCGGACTTCGATCACAAGTACCGCAACTGGAACCACAGTGGCGACGGCTGGGTGGACATGGACGCGGCGATCATGCGTTCCAATGACACCTATTTCTACGACCTTGCGCATAAGCTCGGCATCGATCGCCTGCACGATTACATGGCAATGTTCGGCTTGGGTGAGAAGGTCTCGCTGGACATGTTTGAAGAGTCGCCCGGCCTGATGCCATCGCAAGCGTGGAAGCGCGCGACCCGCCGTCAAGCCTGGTTCCCGGGCGAAACGGTCATCCTTGGCATCGGCCAGGGCTATATGCAGGTCACACCGCTGCAACTGGCTCAGGCCACGGCATTGATCGCCAACAAAGGTGTCTGGAACCGGCCGCACCTGGCCAAGACCGTCGACGGTGTCGCTCCTGTCGACGAACATCCGATGCCGAACATCCTGCTCAAGGATCCGCGAGACTGGGAGCAGGTCAATCACGGCATGCAGATGGTCATGCACGATGCGCGAGGCATTGCTCGTGCGGCCGCGGCCGGTGCGCAATATCGCATCGCTGGCAAGAGTGGTACCGCGCAAGTGGTGGCGATCAAGCAGGGCGAGCGCTACAACCGCGAGAAAACCCTGGAGCGCCACCGCGATAACGCCTTGTTCGTTGGCTTTGCGCCGGCCGAGCATCCGAAGATTGCGATTTCGGTGATGATCGAGAACGGCGAGGCCGGTGGTCGTGTTGCCGGCCCTGTGGTGCGGCAGATCATGGACGCCTGGCTGCTTGATCAGGACGGTCATCTCAAGCCGCAATACGCCGCGCCGACGAAAGCGCCGGGTGACCCGCACGTTTAACCTTCAACAGTTCACAATAGCGGCTCATGCAAGCTGAGCCGTTACTGTGATCTGTCTTGCAAAGCCTATTTGCAGCGGTAACCCTCGGGCATCGTGACGGTGTAGTTGCGCTGCACGCGATCCTCGAAGTTCAGGTTCTGCAAGCCCTGTTCTACCAGAAAGGCTTCAACCTTGGTGGATTGGCAGTCTTCGTTATAGGACGACGCGCGAAGCAGGTAGACCGGGCGCTTGCTGACTTCGTCGCGGGCAGTGGCAACGAAGGTGCTGAGCGTGGTGTAACCGGTGCGCTCCGAGGTCCCTACCGGTCCATAGGTGGTGTTCGGTTTACTTGTACAGGTCAGTCGGTCGTCTTTTTTCTTGCTGGTCTTGCACACGGTAGAGGTGCTGGTCGGCACTTGCCCATAGTCGGTGGCGGTATAGCGGTAAGTCACCTGTCGACTGCCAATATCGAGGCTGACAGTCATTTTTATCGGCGCGTGGTTCTTTGGCAGACTGGCGTCGGTATAGACCTCCTGGAAACCCCTGTCTTTCAGCGCGTTAACCATGTCGCGAAGATAATAGCGGGCATTAAGAGCGTTTTCGTCGCTGCCACTCGCAGACGTCACCAGCACAGTCGCCTTTCGGTCAAAATGATAGTCCGGATCGGGTGTGGCATTTAGCGCGACGTCCATTTGCGTGGCGCAGCCGCTGATCAACGCTGTCAGTAAAAACAGCGCGCAAAGTAAAAACCGGGTCATGAGAAAGCCGCCTTACAAACTAAGGATTGAATAAGAGTTAAACGGTGTGGACTGGCGACAATTAACTTGCACGCCTGCGCAAGGCTCAGTCTTTCTGGTATTCCAGCAAATCGCCTGGCTGGCAATCGAGTGCTGCGCAGAGCTTGTCCAGGGTGGCCATCTTCACGCCCTTGACCTTGCCATTCTTCAGTAATGACAGATTGGCCTCGGTGATGCCCAGCAGGCTGGCCAACTCTTTCGAGCGAATTTTTTGCGTGGCCATGACAACGTCAAGGCGGACGATAATGGTCATTGTATTGTTCTATATGTATTGGCTTTGCTCATCGCTGAGTACTTTTGCATCGCGCATGATAATTGAAAACAAACAGAGCAATACGCCTTTGACAATCTCGTAGGCAGAAGTGGAAGACAGGCCGATCGAGAACTGAAAAATACGATCCCCTGGCGGCAGATCAATAGACAGGGCCAAACCTTGCAAGGTCTCTATCAGGGGGTAGGCGGCCGGAGAAATGATGCACAGAATCCCCACTCGCCATAACACCTTGATGTTGCGCTCGGTCCAGGTTTCGCCGCGGGACAAGCGCAGGAAAAACAACCCTGTCAGCCAGAGCACGTAGGTCGAAAGCAGGACGGGCAGGAAATCCAAAACGACGAGCAGCGCAGTGACCAGTGGCGAGAGCCATGTATCGGGGGCAAGCAGGGCACCTTCGACAAACGGGTCAAGTAATTGCGGCGAGTTTTCGGCGAAGGCGTAGAGCAGAGCCGCGAGCATTTCATCCGTTTGGAAGAACCAGATCGAAGCGTTGCCACCGACCTCGGTCACCGCTAAGACCCAGACAAGAATCGCTGCCAGTAATCCCACCCAATGCATGCGCTGCAGTGCCAATCCGTTGTTACGAGTACTCATGAAAAATCCTTGCGGTGTCATTGGGAATGACTAATTCTCGATGTTAAATTATCGAATGGCAATAATAAATTGTTCTTGTTTTGTGAAGGGCGTTGTTGGCATCGGACGCAGTGGTCATAGAGTGAACCTCAGTTCAATCGATTTGCGGGGATTTCTATGTCGATAGATTTTCGAGTTCGAAGCAAGTCGAGAGCAGGGGAGGGCCGCGACCTACGCGGTGGCCGCTGATATCGATGACGGGTTCTGCGAATGATTGGAGCGGGGGGCATGCGCCACAAGCATGCTTCAGTCCCCGCTCTAACCGGTCTTACTTGATCTCGGTAATGAAGTTTTCCCGCGAGCGCCGAACCTTTTTCAAGTTGACCAACCACTCTCCCTCAGTGGCTCTATGCCCTAGCGGCAGAATCACTACACTGCACAAGTTGCGGGCCGTGAGTCCGAGGATTTCATCGATGGCTGCCGGGTCGAAACCTTAGGTCTGATCAGTGTGCTCGTCATCAAATTCCGTAAAGGTGAAAGATGTTCTCCGCCCCCACATTTGAAATGCATTCCAATGTGGGAGCGAGCCTGCTCGCGAAGGATCCTCAAAGCCGCCGCAAAAAAATCAGGCCCCAGGCACCGGGCAGCTCATGTCACCTTCTTCACACTTCAAATACTGTTTCAGCGACTCAACCCGCAGCTTGGTCACCCCCGTCAGACAACTGCTGTAAACCCACGGATAAACGCTCCCGCCAGTAACTCCCGACGATGAAAACTTGCACTCGGCATCCCGAAACCCGAGCCACGCCCGCTGCGCGCTGACCAACAGCTTCTTGCCATCCGGGTTGTCCTTCAATCGCCCGATGATCTGTTGATACACGGTGTTCAACTCTTTGTCCGCCGCTTTGAAATCCTGCCCGGCGCACTGATTCATCGTCGCCTGATCGCTGGCATTGGCGCAGTCGACGGCGGCGTGGGCGAGGGGAGTGAACAGAAAGGGGGTGAGGGCCAGAAGCAGGCGTGGGGACATGGTCAAGTCTCGCTGTATCGAAGATAAGTGCCGAGCAGTGTAGCGGCTGCTTCGCACTTATTCAGGCAGGCGCATTCGGGAGGCGTCGAGCAAACGGTCGGCGATGGCCGCAATCTCTTCACCATCGTGCAGCCTTTCCAGCCAATGTGCAGGAATGCCCCGCACGCCGTAATAGGCGCCGGCCAACTGACCGGTGATCGCGGCGGTGGTATCGGCGTCATCACCCAGGTTGGCCGCTCGCAAAATGGCCGCTTCGAAGCTGTCCGTCTGGTGAAAGCACCACAGCGCCGCTTCCAGGGACTGCACGCTGTAGCCATTGCCTTTGATATCCGTCTCGGACTGAACGAGGTATTCGCCACGCGCAATGGCGGCAACCTTGGATTGCGAGAAGCTGGCGGAAGGCAACTGACGCAGTTCTGCTTTGCTTGCGCCTTCAAGCGCTCTGGCAATCAACCCGGCCAACAATTGGCAGCATTCGATGGCTTCAGGTGCTGCGTGGGTGGTTCGCGAACTGTCGGCGGCAAAGCTCTGGATTTTCCGGGCATCGGGAAAGTAGAACAGCGCCACCGGCACCAGACGCATCAGCGAACCGTTGCCGGCGCTGTACGGGTCGGTCGAGCCGGCGAAGGGATCAGCGGTTTGTTGATACTGCGCGAGCGCCTGGCTGACGGTCATGCCGACATCGAAACATTCACCGGTCGAACTGAGGTAACCCCATTGCCACCAGTTGAGGTAGCGGCCCATCTGATCGGCAGCGTTGAATCCATTCTTGTTCAGCAGGCTTTCTGCCAGACAGAGGGCCATGGAAGTGTCATCGGTCCACTGCCCTGGCTTGAGGTGGAACGGGCCACCGCCGACCATATCGGTCAATTGTGGGAATGATCCCCGTGGTTTGAACTCAACCGTAGTACCGACAGCGTCGCCGCACGCAAGACCGAGCAGGGCTCCGCGGTAACGTTCAGCGAGGGATGGCGGCATGATTCGTCCTTGTAGATTCAAATTCGCTGGAGAAGGTAACAGTTTCGTTGGGCGGAGGGTGCCTGGATCCATCACAGCAACGGTCAAAAAGTGCAGCTTGATGTGTCTTTGCTGATGAATGACTGCACCGCCTTGATACAACTTCACATTGGACATGTGGTCATACAGGCCTAGTGTTCAAAACAGGAGGTGACGTATGAAACCAGTACCCAATAGTTTCGAACGCAAAATCACGCTCAAGGCGCCGCGTTCGCATGTCTGGCGTGCATTGGTCGATGCCGAGGCGTTTGGCCAGTGGTTTGGGGTGGCGCTGGAGGGCAGGCGTTTTATTGCCGGTGAATGGACGCAAGGGCAGGTCACGTATCCGGGTTATGAACACGTGTTGTGGAACGTGCTGATCGAGCGGGTCGAGCCGCAGCAGTTGTTTTCGTTTCGCTGGCATCCGTATGCGGTCAATCCGAAGATCGACTACTCCCAGGAGCCGACTACGTTGGTCAGGTTCGAGCTGGAAGACTTCGAGAGCGGTACGTTGCTGAAAGTGTCCGAATCCGGCTTCGCGCACATTCCTGACATTCGCCAGAAAGAGGCGTATTACATGGACAGCCGTGGCTGGGAGGAGCAGTTGAGCCGGCTCGAACAGTTTCTTGCCGAGAGCGCCAAGGCCCGCGAGCGTGACGGTGGCTGAGACCTTCGAATCTTGCCTGAACGACAGCGACAGCCGGCCATGTGCACGGTGGTGCTGGAAACAGGCCTAGGACAGCTGAACGTCGCGTAGATCGTGGCTTCCATGCTTGCTGCCTGACACGGCTAGGGGTTTTCGGAAGGGTTGCTATGGCGAATGTCCTACACGCGCTGGTAGCTTTTACGACTATTGGCGATTGGATCCACCGCGTAATCTACACACATCAACTGAGACACAGGGAGTGTTTCAGGATCAAGGATGATCGACCATTTGCAAGGATCGCTGCCGACAGGGAGTCGATAATGGTCTTGGGAAAAACCCGCTTCGGCGGGTTTTTTTTCGCCTGTATGTAGGAGCTCCGCAGGCTGCGATCTTTTGACTTTGGCTTTTAAAAGCAAGATCAAAAGATCGCAGCCTGCGGCAACTCCTACTTTGGTTTGTGCGTTACGAGGCGATCAATTGGCGCAGGACGTAATGCAGAATCCCGCCCGACTTGAAGTACTCCACCTCATTCAACGTATCGATCCGGCACAACACCTCGATCTTCTCCTGGCGCCCGTCCTCACGGGTGATCAGCAGCGGCAGATTCATTCGCGGTGTCAGCTCGACGTCGGTCAGACCCTGGATTTCAAAGGTTTCCTTGCCGGTCAGGTTGAGGCTCTTGCGGTTCTGATCAAGCTTGAACTGCAGCGGCAGCACACCCATGCCCACTAGATTGGAACGGTGAATTCGCTCGAAGCTTTCCGCGATCACCGCTTTGACCCCCAGCAGATTGGTGCCCTTGGCTGCCCAGTCACGGCTGGACCCGGTGCCATATTCTTGCCCGGCAACCACCACCAGCGGCGTGCCCGAAGCCTGATACTTCATCGCCGCGTCGTAGATCGCCAGTTTTTCGCCGGTCGGAATGTAGATCGTGTTGCCACCTTCTTCACCGCCGAGCATTTCGTTGCGAATACGGATGTTGGCGAAGGTGCCGCGCATCATCACTTCATGGTTGCCGCGCCGTGAACCGTAAGAATTGAAGTCCCGCGGCTCCACGCCTTTTTCGCGCAAATAATGCCCGGCCGGGCTGTCGGCCTTGATGTTGCCGGCGGGGGAGATATGGTCGGTGGTCACCGAATCACCCAGCAGGGCCAGCACTCGTGCACCTTTGACATCCTTGATTTCAGGCAACGGGCCGGAAATGTCGTCGAAAAATGGCGGATGCTGGATGTAAGTCGAATCGTCTTGCCACACATACGTCGCCGCTTGCGGCACCTCAATGGCTTGCCACTGTTCATCACCGGCGAACACTTCGGCGTATTCCTTATGGAACATTGCCGTACTGACCTGATTGACCGCGTCGGCGATCTCTTTGCTGGTCGGCCAGATATCGCGCAGGTACACCGGATTGCCTTGCTGATCTTCGCCCAGCGGTTCGCTGCTGATGTCGCTGCGCACGCTGCCGGCCAGGGCATAGGCGACCACCAGCGGCGGTGAGGCCAGCCAGTTGGTTTTCACCAATGGATGCACGCGGCCTTCGAAGTTGCGGTTGCCGGAGAGCACGGAGGCGACGGTGAGGTCAGCTTTCTGGATGGCTTTCTCGATCGGCTCCGGCAGTGGCCCGGAGTTGCCGATGCAAGTGGTGCAGCCATAGCCGACCAGGGAAAAGCCGAGCTGATCGAGGTATTGCGTCAACCCCGCAGCCTTGTAGTAGTCGGTGACCACTTTCGAACCCGGTGCCAGCGAACTCTTCACCCAAGGTTTGCGGGTCAGACCTTTTTCCACCGCTTTTTTCGCCAGCAGGCCGGCGGCCATCATCACGCTCGGGTTCGAGGTGTTGGTGCAGGACGTGATCGCGGCGATGACCACGGCGCCGTTTTTCAGGCGATAAGTGTGGCCTTCATATTCATATTCGGTTTCGCCGACCAGATCGGCATTGCCCACCGCGACACCGCCACCGCCTTCACTTTCCAGACGTCCTTCTTCTTTACTGGTGGGTTTGAATTGCAGATCCATGAAGTCGCTGAACGCTTGTGCGACATTCGGCAGCGAAACGCGATCCTGCGGGCGTTTTGGCCCTGCGAGGCTTGCTTCGACGCTGCCCATGTCCAACGCCAGGCTGTCGGTGAACACCGGCTCTTGACCGGGCAGACGCCACAGGCCTTGAGCCTTGGTGTACGCCTCGACCAGTTTCACCACTTCCGGTGGCCGCCCGGACAGGCGCAGGTATTCCAGCGTTACGTCGTCAACGGGGAAGAAACCGCACGTCGCGCCATATTCCGGGGCCATGTTGGCGATGGTCGCGCGGTCGGCCAGCGGCAGGTCGGCGAGGCCGTCACCGTAGAACTCGACGAACTTGCCGACCACACCTTTCTTGCGCAGCATTTGCGTGACGGTCAGCACCAGGTCGGTGGCCGTGATGCCTTCCTTGAGCTTGCCGGTCAGTTTGAAACCGATCACTTCCGGAATCAGCATCGACACCGGTTGCCCGAGCATCGCCGCTTCGGCTTCGATCCCGCCGACGCCCCAGCCGAGTACGCCGAGACCATTGATCATGGTGGTGTGCGAGTCGGTGCCGACCAACGTGTCGGGGAACGCGTAGGTGCGGCCGTCCTCATCCTTGGTCCACACGGTGCGGCCGAGGTATTCGAGGTTGACCTGGTGACAGATACCGGTACCCGGCGGCACCACGCTGAAATTGTCGAAAGCGCTCTGGCCCCAACGCAGGAAGGCGTAACGTTCGCCATTGCGCTGCATTTCGATGTCAACGTTCTGCTCGAACGCGCTGGCGGTGGCGAACTTGTCGACCATCACCGAGTGGTCGATCACCAGATCCACCGGCGACAACGGATTGATTCGCTGCGGATCGCCACCGGCCTTGGCCATCGCCGCACGCATGGCGGCAAGGTCGACCACGGCGGGCACGCCGGTAAAGTCCTGCATCAACACCCGGGCAGGGCGGTATTGAATCTCGCGGTCGGAGCGGCGCTCCTTGAGCCAGGCGGCAATCGCCTTGAGGTCGGCGCCGGTGACCGTTTTTTCATCTTCCCAGCGCAGCAGGTTTTCCAGCAGGACTTTCAGCGACATGGGCAGCTTGTCGAGGTCGCCCAGGCTTTTGGCGGCATCCGGCAAACTGAAATAGTGGTAGGTCTTGTCATCGATTTGCAGGGTTTTGAGCGTTTTCAGACTATCGAGGGACGGCATTACGATCACTCCTTTGAATCCGCACGGCTACGGATTGAGGGGACGAATAGAGCTTTAAACCTAGCCCTGTTTTAGGTAGCTGGCTAATAACTGGACTCTATGAGCGGAACCAAGGTTCCGACATCGGCTATCATGCGCCGGTTTTCGTGACAGGCTTTGCTTCAACGCAAGGCCTGAGCATCGCGCGGCGGCCGAATGATCGCCCGCTGCCCAGGAGTAAGAATGAACACCCTATTCATGCATTGCCGGCCAGGCTTCGAAGGCGAAGTCTGTTCGGAGATTTCCGACCTCGCCGCGCAACTCAACGTGGCCGGCTACGCCAAGGCCAAAGCGGCTACCGCCTGCGCCGAGTTTGTCTGCACCGAAGAAGACGGCGCCGAGCGCCTGATGCGCGGTCAGCGTTTCGCTGAATTGATCTTCCCGCGCCAGTGGGCGCGCGGGGTTTTCATCGATTTGCCGGAAACCGACCGCATCAGCGTGATCCTCGCGCACATGGCCGGATTCCCGGTGTGCGGCAGCCTGTGGCTGGAAGTCGTCGACACCAACGACGGCAAGGAACTGTCGAATTTCTGCAAGAAATTCGAAGGCCCGCTGCGCAAGGCCCTGACCGGCGCCGGCAAACTGGTGGATGACGCCAGCAAACCGCGTCTGCTGCTGACCTTCAAGAGCGGTCGTGAAGTGTTTCTCGGCATGGCCGATTCCGGCAATTCGGCGATGTGGCCGATGGGCATTCCGCGGCTGAAGTTCCCGCGTGAAGCACCGAGCCGTTCGACGCTGAAGCTGGAGGAGGCATGGCACCACTTTATCCCGCGTGATCAGTGGGAGGATCGTCTGCACAGCGACATGACCGGCGTTGACCTCGGCGCCGCGCCGGGCGGCTGGACCTGGCAACTGGTCAATCGCGGCATGCTGGTGACCGCGATCGACAACGGCCCGATGGCTGAAAGTCTGATGGATACCGGACTGGTTCAGCATTTGATGGCAGACGGTTTCACCTTCAAGCCCAAGCAACCGGTGGACTGGATGGTCTGCGACATCGTCGAGAAACCGGCGCGCAATGCCGCCATGCTGGAAGAGTGGATCGGCGAAGGGCATTGCCGCGAG
This sequence comes from Pseudomonas sp. 29, assembly GCF_002754355.1. Lineage (NCBI taxonomy): Bacteria > Pseudomonadati > Pseudomonadota > Gammaproteobacteria > Pseudomonadales > Pseudomonadaceae > Pseudomonas > Pseudomonas sp. 29. Next base: position 834,745 of record NZ_PEEY01000001.1, on the reverse strand, counting down.
GCAGTGGTCAACCTGAAGTTGCCGATGAAGCAGCGTTACGCCGAAGTGAAGCGCTTGCTCGAACGCATTGCCGATGGTTTCAAGGCACGCGGGATCAAGGTCGATATCGGCTGCAAACAGCTGTATCACGACCGCGAAGAAGTGACCTGCCATTTGCGCCGTCACGACACCAAGAAAGCCAAATCCCGCTGACACAACACATAACCCTGTAGGAGTGAGCCTGCTCGCGAAAGCGCTGGGTCATTCAGCATTGATGTTGGCTGACACTACGCCATCGCGAGCAGGCTCACTCCTACAGGGGTGTGGCGTAACGCCACAGATGACCGAATACCCGGCAATGCGCGACAATGCCGGCCAGTTTCAGGAGTGAATCATGAGTGAAATGATCGATACCCCGGTCGACGGCACCCTCGACGCCACCGGCCTCAATTGCCCGGAGCCGGTGATGATGCTGCATCAACACATTCGTGATCTGGCGCCCGGCGGCCTGCTCAAAGTGATCGCCACCGACCCGTCGACCAAACGCGATATCCCCAAGTTCTGCGTGTTTCTCGACCATGAACTGGTGAGCCAGCACGAAGAGGCCGGTACTTATCTGTACTGGATCCGCAAAAAGTCCTGATCAAAGGCAAAAAAAAGACCTGCATCTGCAGGTCTTTTTTTATGGGCGATCAACCCGCCGAGCGACTGATCCGAATACGCTTGCGCGCACTGCGCGTCAGGCGAATCGACAGCATCAACGCCGCACAGCTCAAGCCCACGATCAAACCCTGCCACAAACCACTCGGGCCGCGTGGCTCGCCGAGCCAGTCGGTCAGACCAAGGGCGTAACCCACCGGCAAACCAATGCCCCAGTAGGCGAACAGGGTCAGGATCATGGTCACGCGCGTGTCCTGATAGCCACGCAGCGCGCCGGCGGCGGTGACCTGGATCGCGTCGGAAAACTGGAACAGCGCCGAATACACAATCAGCATCGCCGCGATGTGAATCACCGTCGGGTCAGCGGTGTAGATTGCCGCAATCGGCTCGCGCAGCAACAGCATCATGCTCGCCGACAGGCAGGCGTAAGCCAGCGCGGTGCCCATGCCGACACCAGCGGCAAAACGCGCTTCGCGTGGCTCTTCGCGGCCCAGTGCCTGACCGACGCGCACGGTCACCGCCATGCCCAGCGAATACGGAATCATGAACACCAGCGAACTGACATTGAGGGCAATCTGGTGCCCGGCCACCACGGTGGCGCCAAGACTGCCGATCAGCAGGGCGATCACGGCAAAAATGCTCGACTCGGCAAACACGGCGATACCGATTGGCAGACCAATCGCCAGCAGACGCTTGATCACTGTCCATTGTGGCCAGTCGAAACGGCTGAAGATTTCGCTCGAACGATAGGCCGGTGCCCAGCGCTCATAACCGGCCAGCCCCAGCGCCATCACCCACATCACGATGGCCGTGGCCCAACCGCAACCGACGCCGCCCATCGCCGGCACACCGAAATGGCCATAGATGAAGATGTAGTTCAGCGGAATGTTCAGCGCCAGACCGCACAGGCCCAGCACCATGGCAGGACGCGTACGGCCGATGCCGTCACTGGTGCAGCGCAGTACGTGATAGAAAGCCACCGCCGGCAGACCACTGGCGATGCCGTGCAGGTATTGCATGCACGGGCCGATCAACTCGGGATCGACCTTCATCAGGTGCAGCACCGGCTCGGCGGCCACCAGCATGGCGGTGGCGATCAGTCCGACCACCAGCGCCAGCCACAACGCCTGACGGACGATAGGGCCGATTTCGCTGTGGGTACCGGCGCCGAAGCGCTGAGCGACTTTCGGCGTGGTTGCCAGCAGAGTGCCGGTCATCAGCAGAAACACCGGCACCCAGATCGAGTTGCCCAGCGCCACCGCTGCCAGATCCTTTGGCCCGACGCGGCCAGCCATCACCGCGTCGACGAAGCCCATGGCCGTAGTCGCCAGTTGCGCGATGATGATCGGCAATGCCAGGGCGAGCAGGTTCTTGAACTCCAGGCGAATCCGCGCGGGGCGAGTGAGGGAGACGGCGACAGGTTGATCAGTTACAGAATTCACGGGAAAAACGTCCACAGCTGTTGATGCGCAAGGCGCCGCATTCTACGCCGCTGACGCCTTGGTCAGGAAAAATCCTCTGTTGCGGATTTGTAAGCGCAAAGCCCGCTGGCCCGGCGAACGATCTGCACCTAAACTGCCGATCCGCCTAAGGAGCCCGCCATGCTGATTGTTGCCGACGAAAATATCCCGCTGCTCGATGCCTTTTTTGCCGGTTTCGGCGAGATCCGCCGGGTGCCGGGCCGTTCCATCGACCGTGCGACGGTCGCGCAGGCCGACGTGTTACTCGTGCGCTCGGTGACCAACGTCAACCGCACGTTGCTTGAGGGCAGCAAGGTGCGCTTTGTCGGCACCTGCACGATCGGCACCGATCATCTGGATCTCGACTACTTCAATGAGGCCGGCATCACCTGGTCGAGTGCACCCGGCTGCAATGCCCGAGGCGTGGTCGATTATGTGCTGGGCAGTCTGATGACCCTCGCCGAAATCGAAGGTGTCGATCTCACTCAGCGGACTTATGGTGTCGTCGGCGCCGGTGAGGTGGGAGGGCGCCTGATCAAGGTGCTGAAAGAGTTGGGCTGGAATGTCAAAGTCTGCGATCCGCCGCGCCAGTCTGCCGAGGGCGGCGATTACGTGAGCCTTGAGCAAATCATCGAGCAGTGTGACGTAATCAGTCTGCACACACCGCTGACACGCAGCGGCGTTGGTGCGACCTGGCATCTGTTCGATCAGCAGCGTCTGCAGCAGCTCAAACCCGGTACATGGCTGATCAACGCGGCGCGTGGTCCGGTGGTGGATAACGCCGCGCTGCGCGAAGTGCTGCTGGAGCGTGAAGACCTGCAAGCCGTTCTCGATGTCTGGGAGGCCGAGCCTGAGGTTGATGTTACATTGGCCGAGCTTTGCGTACTGGCCACTCCGCACATTGCCGGTTACAGCCTTGATGGCAAACAGCGCGGAACGGCGCAGATCTATCAGGCTTACTGCCAATTCATCGGCCAGCCAGCAAGCATTCAACTCAGTGAGCTGCTACCGGCGCCGTGGTTGTCGCAAGTGACCTTGCATGGCGACAGCGAGCCGGCCTGGGCGCTGGCGATGTTGTGCCGAGGCGTGTACGACCCGCGCCGTGATGATGCGGATTTTCGCCGCAGCCTTGTAGGTAATGTCGGCGAGCAGCGGGCGGCGTTCGATGTGTTGCGTAAACAGTATCCGGTGCGGCGCGAGATTGAAGGGCTGAAGGTGCGGATTGAAGGGGATTCGCCGGCGTTGGCGAAGATCGTCGCGGCGCTGGGGGCGGTGACGGTCTAGAAACCGGGTCGGCCCTTTCGCGAGCAGGCTCGCTCCCACATGGATCTCGCACTCACTGACGATCTCCTGTGGGAGCGAGCCTGCTCGCGAAGGTCGCGCCAAAAGTCCCCGGATCTGCAGGCAGAAAAAACCCGGCCAAAGGGGCCGGGTCAGGAAGACGGTGGCTATATCACTTTTGTTTGGCAGGCTTGACCAATCGCTTGTCCAGTTCGCGGCACGCGTCCTGGATCATGTCTTCGGTGATCGGTACTTCACGCCCATCCTTATCGATAATCGAGCAACCCAGAGGTTGGCCGGGCTTGGTGCGGATCACTTCAATCTTGTCATCGCTGCTGTGTTGCAAGGACATGGCCTGTCTCCTCATCAGGTTGTTTACCCAGATTAAAACCGCCACGTGACCAGGCTGTGACAGCGCCTTTCGATCCGTCATGAGCGGCCATTCCAGTCCAACAGAAATGACCGTTCGTCTCAACCTTGACGTTAGACCGATAGCAACTATGGCCTAGTCTTTGGGGGCATATTTAACCTGACTCATTGTGATTTACAGAGTTCCACCCCAAAGAAGGTTTACGCTAGCCCTTTCATCAACACGGATGTACACCTGAATGACCCCGAAGCTTTCTTCACGACACCGTCGCGCGCTGCGTCTGACCAGTCGATTTCTGGCCCCTTACCGCTGGCAGGTCATCGCTGCGCTGCTGGCGTTGATCGTTACGGCCGCCGTCACTTTGTCGATGGGGCAGGGGATCAAACTGTTGGTCGACCGGGGCTTCATGACTCAGTCGCCGCACCAGCTCAACCAGAGCATCGGCATCTTCATGTTGATGGTGCTGGGTCTGGCGGTGGGCACGTTTGCCCGGTTCTACTGGGTGTCGTGGATCGGCGAGCGCTGCGTGGCCGACATCCGCCGCGAGGTGTTCAACCATCTGGTCTATCTGCACCCCGGGTTCTACGAGAACAACCGCAGTTCCGAGATCCAGTCGCGGCTGACGGCCGACACGACGCTGTTGCAATCGGTGATCGGCTCGTCGTTGTCGATGTTCCTGCGCAACCTGTTGATGGTTATCGGTGGCGTCATCCTGCTGTTCGTGACCAATGCGAAACTCACCAGCATTGTGGTGATTGCCTTGCCGTTCGTGGTTGCGCCAATCCTGATTTTCGGCCGGCGCGTGCGCAATCTGTCGCGGCTGAGCCAGGACCGGGTCGCCGATATCGGCAGCTATGTGTCGGAAACCCTCGGCCAGATCAAAACCGTGCAGGCCTACAACCACCAGGTCCAGGATGAGCGGCGTTTCGCGACGACGGTCGAGGACGCATTTGACACCGCGCGAAAACGCATCTTTCAGCGTTCGTGGATGATCACCATGGTAATCGTGCTGGTGCTCGGCGCCGTGGCGGTGATGTTGTGGGTCGGAGGCATGGACGTGATCGCCGGGCGCATCACCGGGGGCGAACTGGCGGCGTTTGTCTTTTACAGCCTGATCGTCGGCAGTGCGATTGGCACGTTGAGTGAGGTGATCGGCGAACTGCAGCGCGCGGCGGGGGCCGCCGAACGTATCGCTGAACTGCTGGGTTCGGAAAACATAATCCAGCCGCCCGTCAGCGGGCTGGTGACCTTGCCGGAGCGCGTGCGGGGTGAATTGCAATTGCAGGACGTGCGTTTTTCCTACCCTTCGCGTCCGGAAAGCTACGCCGTCAACGGTTTGAATCTGACCATTCGCGCTGGCGAGACGTTGGCGCTGGTGGGGCCGTCTGGCGCTGGCAAGTCCACCGTGTACGACTTGCTGTTGCGTTTTTATGATCCGCTGGAAGGGCAGATCCTGATTGATGGCGTGCCGTTGACCAGCCTCGATCCGCTGGACCTGCGCCGTCACTTCGCTCTGGTATCACAATCGCCGGCGCTGTTTTTCGGCAGTGTTGAAGAGAATATTCGTTACGGCAATCCCGGGGCGACGCTGGAGCAGGTCAAGGACGCGGCAAAAATTGCTCACGCCCACGACTTTATCGAGAAAATGCCCAACGGTTACCAGACCCATCTCGGCGATGGTGGCCTCGGCCTGTCCGGCGGCCAACGTCAGCGCTTGGCGATCGCCCGGGCGTTGCTGGTCGACGCACCGATCCTGCTGCTGGACGAAGCCACCAGCGCCCTTGATGCGCAGAGCGAACACCTGATTCAGGAAGCCCTGCCGAGCCTGATGCAAAACCGCACCACGCTGGTGATCGCGCATCGACTGGCCACGGTGAAAAACGCTGACCGGATTGCGGTAATGGATCAGGGCAAGCTTGTGGCCATTGGCACCCATCAGGAACTGATTGCCAGCAATCCACTGTATGCGCGGTTGGCGGCTTTGCAGTTCAATGATGGCAAGAGTGCTTCAACGAATCCTGTCACCGATCCTGCCATTCACTAAATAGCCGCTCAGGTTGTGCCCATAAAAAATGCCCGTATCTCGCGATATGGGCATTTTTCTTTAGTCGGCGTCAGTCGGGTGATCACTGATCGTCGAAGTAGCGCTCATGCCAGTCCACCAGCGGCTGCGGCGAGTTGAGCTTCTGGCCGTAGATCACCGAGTACGACAGCACGTTCTGCACATACTGACGGGTTTCGTCGAACGGAATGCTTTCCACCCACACGTCGAAGCTCAGGTGATCGGCGCCGCGCAGCCATTGGCGTACGCGACCAGGACCTGCGTTGTAGGCGGCGGAGGCGAGGACGCGGTTGCCGTTGAACTGGCTGTGGACCTGACTCAGATACGCGGCGCCGAGCTGGATGTTCTTGTCCGGGTCCAGCACTTGCTGCGGCGAGGCCAGCGGAATGCTGAATTTGCGCGCGGTTTCTTTTGCAGTGCCGGGCATCAATTGCATCAGGCCACTGGCGCCGACGCCGGAGCGGGCGTCGTCCATGAAAGCGCTTTCCTGGCGGGTGATGGCAAACACCCAGCTCGAATGCAGGCCACGTGCCTTGGCTTCACGCACGAGCGTTTCGCGGTGGGCCATCGGGAAGCGGATATCCAGATCGTCCCAGTACTGCGCCTGACTGATGGTGCGGATCGCCGGGAAATACCATTTCAAGTCGTAAGCGAGTTTCGCCTGGGCAACCATTTCATCGCGATTGAAATGGCGGCTGACGTGATACCACTCGCGACGACCGTCGACGATTTGCCCACGGGCATGGAATTCCAGCGCGCGGCGTACACCCGGCGTGTTGCGCACCTTGTTGATCAGCGCCTGGCTGAGGACCAATGGCTTGTTGTTCAGCGAGTACGGCGATTGCGAGCGGTCGGCGGCGAGGAAACCGTAGAAGTCACGTTCGCGCGCAAGGTTTTTGTACAGGGTCTGCGCTTCCGGGTTTTGCGGCTGGGCCAGTTCCAGACTACGCGCCTGCCAGTAGCGCCAGCGGTTGGTGGTGGCCAGATCCTGCGGCAGACGGCGGGTCAACTGATAGGCGTCGTCCCAGCGGGCCAGACGCAGCAACAGGCGCAAGCGCCATTCCGAGACGGTGTTGTCGCGCAGCTCCGGGTCGTATTTGGTCATCACGTCCAGCGCGCGGCTGTCGAAACGCCGAGCGAGGGTCAGGCCGATCTCCCGGGCGATCGCAACTTTTTCATCGCGGGAGAAATGCATGCTGCTGGCGTAACCGTCGAGCAACGCCATGGCCTTGTCCGGATCCTGACGGGCCAGTCGGCGCAAGCCGAGGCTGACCACATCGGACATCGGTTCATCGGCCGGGGTAAAGCGCGAAGGCTGATTGAGCAGTTCGGGTTTCTGCGCAACATCGACCAGCAAGCGACCGCGCGGGGCGAGGGTGGTCAAGCCGTTGACCAGGCTGTTGGCCAATGGATAGTTGCGGGCCTGAGCGGCAAGTTTGGTGCGCTCCCAGCGTTTCTGTTCAGTGAGCTGGCCATCGGCTGCCCAGATGCCGAATAGAGCGTCACACGCGGCGGGTTGGGATTTACCGGTCAGCCAAAGCTTGTCGGCGTTGGCGTAACCTTCGGCCTTATGGTTGCTGCTGATCTGGTACTGCGCATTCAGGCAGTCCAGTTCAGTGAAGTTGAGTTTCGGGTCGTAATACTTGACGAAGGTCGCCCAGTCGCCACGGTCGGCGAGCCAGCGCAACCAGCGCAGTTTCATCCAGTTGGCCTGGGGCAGGTCACCGTGTTCGGCGAGGAACTTCTCGATTTCCGCGTTGCTCGCGGTTTTCAGCCGCGCGGTCAGTTCGTCGTAGGCCAGATACGGTTCCAGCGGGTAATCGGCCAGCGCCTGGCTGTAACGGAAATACGGGCCGGTATCACCCTTGGCCAGGGCGCGCTTGGCTTCATCGTAATACTGGCGTTGGGTGGACAGGTCCACCGCCTGGGCGGATTGAGCGGCAGCGGCGGTAAGTAGCAAACAGGACAAGACACTGAAAAGGCGACTGCGCATGAGACATCCGGGCAGAGAAATCATGACAAGTGCCGACCTCGGTCAGCACTGAATTGTCTGTAGCTTAGCCTTTTGCCAGCAAGCGGCGAAAGCTTTGCCGGCCTCGCAGCACAAGTTCGCAACAAATGTTGTGCAGAGTGCTTCGACAGACAAATTGCCGGCCTGTTGAAGCCCTAACTCAGGTAGAATGCGCGCCCGGTTTTTGGAGAAGCTCATGACCCTGCTCAAATTCAGCGATGTGTCCCTTGCGTTCGGCGCTATGCCGTTGTTGGACAAGGTGTCCTGGCAGATCGCCCGTGGTGAGCGGGTGTGCATCATCGGCCGCAACGGCACTGGCAAGTCCAGCATGATGAAACTGGTCAAGGGCGACCAGAAGCCCGATGAAGGCTCGGTGTGGCGTGCCCCCGGTCTGAAAATCGGCGAATTGCCGCAAGAATTGCCGGTGGCCGACGATCGGACGGTGTTCGACGTGGTCGCTGAAGGCCTTGATGGCGTGGGCGCGTTGCTCGCCGAATACCATCACCTTGCGCAGAACTGCGTTACTGAAGATGACCTGAACAAGCTGATGCACGTTCAGCAAGACCTCGAAGCCCGTGATGGCTGGCGCTTGCAGACTCTGGTCGAAAGCACTTTGAGCCGTCTGCAACTGCCGGCCGACAAGACCCTCGCCCAGTTGTCCGGCGGCTGGCGTCGTCGCGTGCTGCTGGCGCAGGCACTGGTGTCCGAGCCGGATCTGCTGCTGCTCGACGAACCGACCAACCACCTGGACATCGGCGCGATTGCCTGGCTCGAAGAAGCCCTGAAAGATTTCCAGGGCGCCGTGCTGTTCATCACGCACGACCGTTCCTTCCTGCAAAACCTTGCCACGCGCATCCTCGAACTGGATCGCGGCGGCCTGATCGACTGGAACGGCGACTACGCCAGTTTCCTTGTGCACAAAGAAGCCGCGCTGGCCGCCGAAGAGACCGCCAACGCGCTGTTCGACAAGAAACTGGCCCAGGAAGAAGTCTGGATCCGCCAGGGTATCAAGGCGCGCCGCACCCGTAACGAAGGCCGCGTCCGCGCCCTGAAAGCGTTGCGCGTGGAGCGTAGCGAGCGTCGTGAGCGCACCGGCAAGGCCAACATTCAGTTGGACACGGCCGACAAGTCCGGCAAGCAGGTGATGGTCCTCGAGAACGTGAGTTTCGCTCACCCGGGCGGCCCGTTCCTGATCAAGGATTTCTCGATGGTGCTCACGCGCGGCGACCGTATCGGTCTGCTCGGCGCCAACGGTACCGGCAAGACCACCCTGCTGAAACTGATGCTCAGCGGTCTGCAACCGACCAGCGGCAAAGTGGAAGAGGGCACGCGGATCGACGTGGCGTACTTCGACCAGTTGCGTCATCAACTGGATCTGGAAAAGACCGTGATTGACAACGTCGCCGAAGGTCGCGACTTTATCGATATCGATGGTCAGAGCCGTCATGTGCTGAGCTACCTCGGCGACTTCCTGTTCAGCCCGCAGCGTGCCCGCACGCCGGTCAAGGCGCTGTCGGGTGGTGAGCGTGCGCGTCTGTTGCTGGCCAAACTGTTCAGCAAACCGGCGAACCTGCTGGTACTCGACGAACCGACCAACGACCTCGACGTGGAAACCCTCGAGCTGCTCGAAGAAGTGCTGCTGACCTTTAATGGCACTGTGCTGATGGTCAGCCACGACCGGGCATTCCTCGACAACGTGGTCACCAGTACTCTGGTCTTCGAAGGTGAAGGCAAGGTGCGTGAATACGTCGGTGGTTATCAGGACTGGATCCGTCAGGGCGGTTCGCCGCGTCTGCTGGGCGTAACCGAAAGCAAATCCGGCAAGGCTGACCTGAATTCGGCGGTGGTCACCGCTGAGCCTGCTGTGGTTGCTGCGCCTGCCGCTGCTGCCCCGGTTTCCAAGAAAAAGCTGAGCTACAAGCTGCAGCGCGAGCTGGAAGCGCTGCCGGGCGATATCGACGCCAAGGAACAGCAGATTGCTGCCGTGGAAGCTGAAATGGCTGAAGCCGGTTTCTATCAGCGTCCTGCGGCTGAAACGGCCAAGGTCATTGCTTCGCTGGAGCAGTTGCAGGCTGAGCTGGATGCGTTGCTGGAGCGTTGGGCCGAGCTGGACGCCTGAATGATCCTGATGTGAAAAAGCCCGGCGCTCAGTGATGAACGCCGGGCTTTTCACATGTAAGCGCAGTCCCAATGTGGGAGCGAGCCTGCTCGCGAATGCGGTGTGTCAGGCGGCATTAATGCTGAATGTGCCGACGCCTTCGCGAGCAGGCTCGCTCCCACAATGATCAGTGTTTCAACGTTTGACCAGGTGGACGGCGAGGACGTCGCATGGTGCGCCGTGCAGCACGTCATTGGCGGTAGAGCCGAGCAACAGCGCCAGGCCGTGACGACCATGACTACCGACCACGATCAGATCGCACTGCTGTTCTTTGGCGAAATGATGGATTTCCTGACGTGGCTGGCCGTAGGTCAGGTGGCAGTTGGCGCCTTCGAGTTCGGAATACTTGAGTTTCAGACGCTCAAGACGCTCCTTGGCCTGATCGAACTGCTGTTGTTGCAGTTGTGACAGATCCATCGGCACGTCGCCGCCGAATGCCATCGCCATTGGTTCGACGATATGCACCAGCGACAGTTTGGCGCCATTGCTCACCGACAGCTCGCGGGCGCGGTGAATCACTGGGTCGCACTCTTCGGTCAGATCTACGGCGACCAGGATGTGGTGGTAGGGCATGAGGTGCTCCTCGTGAGGTTTCAATATTGTTAAGTATGGCTGGTTTCAAGCGCATTGGTTCCAAAGTGACACAATGCGCTCACCAAGAATTGGGAATAGAGATATGACGGTCTGGTTGGTGGTGTCAATCCTGCTGGTGGTTTTGAGTCCGTTGGCGTGGTTGCGCCCATCGCGCGCGCAAAGCGGTCGCATCGCCTTGCGCATGGAGGCGCGGCGCATGGGGCTGGCCATGCAACTGGCGCCTCAGGAGTGGCCGCACTGGCTGGCGCAAGAGCCGCCGAATCCGTGTGCGCAGTATCATCGGCCGCGCCGTGGCAAGTCGCCTGCCTGCTGGACTTACTGGCAAAAATCGCCGGGTGTGTGGGTCAATCAATGGCAGGAAGTCTGCGAAGATCGGGCGCTGCTCAATCATTTCGAAAAGTTGCCCGGCAACGTTTTCAAAGTCGAAGCAGACAAGCAGATGATCGCCTTGTACTGGGGCGAGAAGGGCGAAGCGTCGGTGTTGCAGGACATCGACACCACTCTGAAAGCACTGGCGTGACGCGCGGACTTTTCCCACTGCAACGGTGGGGAACGTCCGGCAGACGCGCAATAAAAAGCCCGACATGATTCATCGGGCGGGGTTGGCCAGGCAGGCCGGAAATCTTTTTTGATGCAGGTTCTGTCAACGCATTTCCCTGTCGTCCACCCAGCGTAGCCCTTTAAACAAGGGCTGCTGCGAATTAGGGCGACTTTTCTAACTATTGATTCTATGAATGGCTTCACATGCAGACGCGTGTTGCGGGTCTTCGTCTTACAGAAATGACCGCAAAGTCGCATTTCAACCCGTATTTTGGGCGATTGACAATTGTCGGAAATTCCGTGAAGGTGACGTACCCAAATCAAACGGGCGTATGAATTGAGCGTTTGTCTTACAGACTGCTCCTACAGAATCCCGACTATCGCGTTGGCGGGTGTGCCGGGTGGATTGGCGTTAGCATCGACGAAAAAGCGTCCTGCCGAGCCATTCGCCTGCGTCCGACGTGTACTGTTCAGCTTCCATATCGTGGAGATCAGTTGATGATTTACGAAGGTAAAGCCATCACGGTTAAAGCTCTTGAAAGTGGCATCGTCGAATTGAAATTCGACCTCAAGGGTGAGTCCGTCAACAAGTTCAACCGTCTAACCCTGAACGAACTGCGTCAGGCCGTAGACACCATCAAGGCAGATGCTTCGATCAAGGGCGTGATCGTCAGCAGTGGCAAGGACGTGTTCATCGTCGGCGCCGACATCACCGAATTTGTCGACAACTTCAAGCTGCCGGATGCCGAGCTGGTTGCTGGCAATCTCGAAGCCAACAAGATCTTCAGCGATTTCGAAGACCTCAACGTCCCAACCGTAGTGGCCATCAATGGAATCGCCCTGGGCGGCGGTCTGGAAATGTGCCTGGCGGCTGACTATCGCGTCATGTCGACCAAAGCCAAGATCGGCCTGCCGGAAGTCAAGCTGGGTATCTACCCAGGCTTCGGTGGCACCGTGCGTCTGCCGCGCTTGATCGGTGTCGATAACGCCATCGAGTGGATTGCCTCCGGTAAGGAAAACCGCCCTGAAGACGCCCTGAAAGTCAGCGCCGTCGACGCCGTGGTTGCTCCTGAAAAACTGCAGGAAGCTGCCCTTGAACTGATCAAGCGCGCCATCTCCGGCGAGTTCGATTTCAAGGCCAAGCGTCAGCCGAAACTTGAAAAACTCAAGCTGAACGCTATTGAACAGATGATGGCTTTCGAAACCGCCAAAGGTTTCGTCGCCGGCCAGGCTGGCCCGAACTACCCGGCGCCGGTTGAAGCGATCAAGACTATCCAGAAAGCCGCGAACTTCGGTCGTGACAAGGCGCTGGAAGTCGAAGCTGCCGGTTTCGTCAAACTGGCCAAGACCTCTGCCGCGCAGAGCTTGATCGGTCTGTTCCTGAACGATCAGGAGCTGAAGAAAAAGGCCAAGGCCTACGACGAAATCGCCAAAGACGTGAAGCAGGCCGCTGTACTCGGCGCCGGCATCATGGGTGGCGGTATCGCTTATCAGTCGGCCTCCAAAGGTACGCCGATCCTGATGAAGGACATCAACGAGCACGGCATCGAGCAGGGTCTGGCTGAAGCCGCCAAACTGCTGGTTGGCCGCGTTGATAAAGGTCGCATGACCGCTGCGAAAATGGCTGAAGTGCTCAACGCCATTCGTCCAACTCTGTCCTACGGCGATTTCGGTCACGTTGATCTGGTGGTCGAAGCTGTCGTCGAGAATCCTAAGGTCAAGCAAGCTGTGTTGGCTGAAGTGGAAGCTCAGGTTAAAGGGGACACCATCCTCGCGTCCAACACCTCGACCATTTCCATCAGCCTGCTGGCCAAGGCCCTCAAGCGTCCGGAAAACTTCGTCGGCATGCACTTCTTCAACCCGGTGCACATGATGCCGCTGGTGGAAGTGATCCGTGGCGAGAAGTCCAGCGAGCTGGCTGTTGCCACCACCGTTGCCTACGCCAAGAAAATGGGCAAGAACCCGATCGTCGTCAACGACTGCCCGGGCTTCCTCGTTAACCGCGTGCTGTTCCCGTACTTCGGCGGTTTCGCCAAGCTGGTCAGCGCCGGTGTCGACTTCGTCCGTATCGACAAAGTCATGGAAAAATTTGGCTGGCCGATGGGCCCGGCGTACCTGATGGACGTGGTCGGCATCGACACCGGTCACCATGGTCGTGACGTCATGGCTGAAGGTTTCCCGGATCGCATGAAGGATGACCGTCGTTCGGCCATCGACGTGCTGTACGAAGCCAAGCGCCTGGGCCAGAAGAACGGCAAGGGCTTCTACGCCTACGAGGCCGACAAGAAAGGCAAGCAGAAGAAAGTCGCCGACCCTTCGGTGCTGGAAGTGCTCAAGCCGATCGTTTACGAGCAGCGCGAAGTCACAGACGAAGACATCATCAACTGGATGATGATCCCGCTGTGCCTGGAAACCGTGCGTTGCCTGGAAGACGGCATCGTTGAAACTGCCGCCGAAGCCGACATGGGTCTGGTCTACGGTATCGGTTTCCCTCCATTCCGTGGCGGTGCGCTGCGCTACATCGATTCGATCGGTGTTGCCGAGTTCGTTGCCCTGGCTGACCAGTACGCTGATTTGGGCGCGCTGTACCACCCGACCGCGAAGCTGCGCGAAATGGCCAAAAACGGCCAGAGCTTCTTCGGTTAAGCGCCCCCAACTAGAGTGAGAGTGAACTTATGAGCTTGAATCCTAGAGACGTCGTGATTGTCGACTTCGGTCGTACTCCGATGGGCCGCTCCAAGGGCGGCATGCACCGCAACACCCGCGCCGAAGACATGTCGGCGCACCTGATCAGCAAGTTGCTGGAACGCAACGCCAAGGTCGATCCTGCAGAAGTCGAGGACGTGATCTGGGGCTGCGTCAACCAGACCCTGGAGCAGGGCTGGAACATCGCGCGCATGGCTTCGCTGATGACCCAGATCCCGCACACCTCGGCCGGTCAGACTGTCAGCCGTCTGTGCGGCTCGTCGATGAGTGCGCTGCACACCGCTGCGCAAGCAATCATGACCGGCAACGGTGACGTGTTCGTGGTTGGCGGCGTCGAGCATATGGGCCATGTGAGCATGATGCACGGTGTCGATCCGAACCCGCACATGTCGCTGTACGCGGCGAAAGCCTCGGGCATGATGGGCCTGACCGCTGAAATGCTCGGCAAAATGCACGGCATCACTCGCGAACAACAGGACGCTTTCGGCGTGCGTTCCCACCAGTTGGCCCACAAGGCCACCGTGGAAGGCAAGTTCAAGGATGAAATCATCCCGATGCAGGGCTATGACGAGAACGGTTTCCTGAAACTGTTCGACTACGACGAAACCATTCGTCCGGAAACCACCCTGGAAAGTCTGGCGGCCCTCAAGCCTGCCTTCAATCCAAAGGGCGGCACCGTGACTGCCGGTACTTCGTCGCAGATCACCGATGGTGCTTCGTGCATGATCGTGATGTCGGCGCAGCGTGCGCAGGACCTGGGTATCCAGCCAATGGCGGTGATCCGTTCGATGGCAGTGGCGGGTGTGGATCCGGCAATCATGGGCTATGGTCCAGTTCCGGCGACACAAAAAGCCCTGAAGCGTGCGGGCCTTGGCATCAACGATATCGACTTCTTCGAGCTCAACGAAGCTTTCGCCGCACAGGCCCTGCCAGTGCTGAAAGATCTGAAAGTACTCGACAAGATGAACGAGAAGGTTAACCTGCACGGCGGCGCGATCGCCCTGGGTCACCCGTTCGGTTGCTCCGGTGCCCGTATTTCCGGCACTTTGCTGAACGTGATGAAGCAGAATAGCGGTACCTTCGGGGTGGCCACTATGTGCATTGGTCTCGGCCAAGGCATCTCCACCGTCTTCGAACGCGTTTAAGCGTCTCGTCGATGGAAGCCGGGGCCAAGTGCCCCGGTTTTTGTTTTTGTGGATTTATTTTGTTTTTATTTTTGAAAAAATTTGAGTGAGGGCCGAAGCATGCCGATACAACCTGGGCTCTACCAACATTACAAAGGTCCGCAGTACCGCGTATTCAGTGTTGCGCGGCATTCCGAGACCGAAGAAGAAGTGGTCTTTTACCAAGCCCTGTATGGCGATTACGGCTTTTGGGTACGCCCTCTGAGCATGTTTCTCGAGTCAGTCGAGGTTGACGGCGAGCAGGTGCCACGCTTTGCTTTGGTGCAAGCCGAACCGAGCCTTTTTTCCAAGGCATAAGGCGAGTGCGCACAGAACCCTGTGCTTGACCTCACCTTGTATCAACTATATATAGCGGTGCCGCGTCAGGCGCCAACCGCCTTTCACTTCTAGAATTCAGGAATTTTCTGATCCATGGGCAAATCGCTGGTCATTGTGGAATCCCCGGCTAAGGCCAAGACCATCAACAAGTATCTGGGTAACCAATACGTGGTGAAGTCGAGTATCGGCCATATCCGAGACCTGCCCACCAGCGGTTCGGCTAGCGCCAGCAAAGAGCCAGCCGCCAAGCGCGGCAAGGCTGCTGCGGGCGAAGGTCCGGTGCTCTCGCCGAAAGAGAAAGCGCGCAAGCAGTTGGTCTCGCGTATGGGTGTCGATCCCGATCATGGCTGGAAAGCCCAGTACGAGATCCTTCCGGGTAAAGAGAAGGTCATCGAAGAGCTGCGCCGGCTCGCCAAAGATGCTGACACCATCTATCTCGCAACCGACTTGGATCGCGAGGGGGAAGCCATTGCCTGGCACCTGCGCGAAGCCATCGGTGGTGACGACAGCCGCTACAAGCGTGTGGTGTTCAACGAAATCACCAAGAAAGCGATTCAGGAAGCTTTCTCGGAACCGGGTGAGCTGGACATTGATCGTGTCAACGCTCAACAGGCGCGTCGCTTCCTCGACCGCGTTGTCGGTTACATGGTCTCGCCGCTGCTGTGGGCGAAGATCGCTCGTGGCTTGTCCGCCGGTCGCGTGCAATCGGTTGCCGTGAAGCTGGTGGTTGAGCGTGAACGTGAAATTCGCGCGTTCAACCCGGAAGAGTACTGGGAAGTGCATGCCGATCTCGGCACCACCAAAGGCTCCACCGTGCGTTTCGAAGTGGCTCGCGAAAAAGGCGAAGCGTTCAAGCCGCTAAACGAAGCTCAGGCCATGGCCGCGCTGGAGAAACTCAAATCTTCCAGCTACAGCATCGTCAAGCGCGAAGACAAACCGACCAGCAGCAAGCCGTCGGCGCCGTTCATCACATCGACCCTGCAACAGGCAGCGAGCAATCGCCTGGGCTTCGGCGTGAAGAAAACCATGATGATGGCCCAGCGTCTGTACGAAGCCGGCTATATCACCTACATGCGTACCGACTCGACCAACCTCTCGGCTGATGCCGTGACGATGGCGCGTACTTACATCGAAGACGAGTTCGGCAAGAAGTACCTGCCGGAAACGCCGAACGTCTACAGCAGCAAGGAAGGCGCACAAGAGGCTCACGAAGCGATTCGTCCTTCTGACGCCAACACCACGCCAAGCAAGCTGGCGGGTATGGAGCGTGACGCTGAGCGTCTCTACGAGCTGATCTGGCGCCAGTTCCTCGCTTGCCAGATGCTGCCGGCGCAATACCTGTCGACCACCGTCAGCGTAGGCGCTGGTGACTTCGAGCTGCGCGCCAAGGGCCGTATCCTCAAGTTTGACGGTTACACCCGTGTCATGCCGCAGATTGCCAAACCGGGTGATGACGACGTTCTGCCTGATATGGCGCAGGGCGACGTGATGAAGCTGATCAAGCTCGATCCATCGCAGCACTTCACCAAACCGCCGGCCCGCTACTCGGAAGCCAGTCTGGTGAAAGAAATGGAAAAGCGCGGTATCGGTCGTCCTTCGACTTACGCTGCGATCATTTCGACCATTCAGGATCGCGGTTACGTGACTCTGCACAACCGTCGTTTCTACTCGGAAAAGATGGGCGACATCGTCACCGAGCGTCTGTCGGAAAGCTTCTCGAACCTCATGGACTACGGCTTCACCGCAGGCATGGAAGAGAACCTCGATGACGTGGCGCAGGGCGAGCGCGACTGGAAAAACGTACTGGACGAGTTCTACGGCGACTTCAAAAAGAAACTCGAAGTAGCCGAAAACCCGGACAGCGGCATGCGTGCCAACCAGCCGGTCATGACCGATATTCCGTGCACGACTTGTGGTCGTCCGATGCAGATTCGTACCGCGTCGACAGGCGTTTTCCTCGGTTGTTCAGGCTACAGCCTGCCGCCGAAAGAACGCTGCAAGGCCACCGTCAACCTGGTGCCGGGCGATGAAATCGCTGCGGACGACGAGGGTGAGTCGGAATCGCTGGTACTGCGTGGCAAGCACCGCTGCCCGATCTGCAGCACGGCGATGGACGCGTACCTGCTCGACGAAAAACGCAAGCTGCACATCTGTGGTAACAACCCGGATTGCGCAGGCTACGAAATCGAAGAGGGCAGCTATCGCATCAAGGGCTACGAAGGTCCGAGCCTGGAATGCGACAAGTGCGGCAGCGAGATGCAACTCAAGACCGGGCGTTTCGGCAAGTTCTTCGGTTGCACCAACCCGACCTGCAAGAACACCCGTAAACTGCTCAAGAGCGGTGACGCGGCGCCGCCGAAAATGGATCCGGTGAAGATGCCTGAGCTGAAATGCGAAAAGGTCAACGACACCTACATCCTGCGTGACGGTGCGTCCGGTCTGTTCCTGGCTGCCAGTCAGTTCCCGAAAAACCGTGAGACCCGTGCTCCGCTGGTGATCGAGATTCTGCCGCACAAGGACGAGATCGATCCGAAGTACCACTTCCTCTGCGACGCTCCACAGAAAGATCCTGATGGTCTTCCGGCGGTGATTCGCTACAGCCGCAAGACCAAGGAGCAATACGTACAGACCGAAGTCGATGGCAAGCCTACCGGTTGGAAGGCGTACTTCGATGGCGGCAAGTGGACGGTTGAAGACAAACGTACGAAGGCCAAAGCTGAGTAAGCGTTAGCCTGATACTGAAAGGCCGCATGATGACCCCTCCGGGTTTTCATGCGGCCTTTTTGTTTTGTGCTTGCGGTGGGATCGGCTGATCCACGACACTGTCCGGCCTGTGTGAAGCAAATATTTCGTTGTGGAGAGCGCCGTCATGGCTCACGAACTCTATACCCGCACCAATCAGAAGATCTATTTCGCCGGACTGTCGCTCGAAGCTCTGGCTCGCGCCGAAGAGGGGCGAGCGATGAATTCGCTGGCGTTGATTCAGGCGGGGCGTGAATCGGCGTTGTTTCACCTTTACGGCGCTTTGCTCGGTCTTTGTCACGAGATCGCTGGTTTCTATCGTCTACCGCAGGCCAATGCACCACGCGCCGAGATGCTGCTGACACGTGAGGTGCTGGAGTCGATCGCGATTCCCGAGTTGGCCGAGATGGTCGAACTCGCGGGAAACTCTGAAACCTGGCTGGCAAAACTGCTGGCTGCGCATTCGGCGCTGTTCCAGCCGCCACGGGTGCCACACAAGCCCAAAGGGGACGTGACTCAGCCGCTGATTCAGGCGATTAATCTGGATGAAGAACAAGCGCCAGAAGAGTTGAGTCGAGAGGAGCTGGAGAGCTGGCGGCAAAATCTGAAAGGCTTGGCGATTCGCTTTCGCGAAGGCTTGAACGAGTGCTGAGGGTGATTGACACGGTGGCAATCTGAAACATGCTGCTGGTCAAGATCCCGAGCGAAGCCTGAATGATGTCTATATAATCCCTGCCTTTCGTGGAGAACAGACCTATATGCCAACGTCCTTTCTAGAAATTGTCGAGTTACCAGACGGCCGAATCGAACTGCGCAGGGCTGAGGACGAGGGTTCTCTGGTGACGCTGGATTTCTCCGACGATGCCAAGGCGTTCCTTCAAGGTCAGCATGTAGAAATCGCCAAGGCGATGCTAAGCGTCGGCGTGCAGATGGCCGGTCGTATGGTCGAAGGCGAGTTTGATAAGGAAGAGGGGCCGCGGGTTCTTCATTGATCCGCGCCTTTGCTTTTTAATGTTACCGCTTCAGATCGGCTTCTCTGTCCCTGGAGAAGCCCTGCGCTTCACACAGCGCGTAGTAGCAACCCTCAACCCAAGCGAATATTCAAGCTCTGAGCTTCGCCCGTGCGTGCGGCGCTGATCAGTTGTTGCCGCGAGTGGGTGTTTAGCGGGTTGAGCCAGGTGACCACAGTGTGGCTGCGCCCTAACCGCAGAGCTTCGCACGCCAGTTGCTGGGCGCTTTGAGCACCCCGTGGTTGCAGTAGCAGAATACGTTCGCGGTTCAGGCCGGCATCCCGCAGCCAGGTTTGAGTCAGGCTGGCAGGTGGTGCGATCAATGTCAGCCAGCGTGCGTCCTGATCTTCGCTGAGTTCGCGAAGAATCGGGGCGAGCAGGTTCAGGCAGTTCCCGGCCGCACCACGCAGTGACAGCTCACTGAATACTTCGGGTTCGGCATTCCAGGGGCGTTCGACCACGTCTTTCAGGATCGGCGCCATCGGTTGCGCCAGAAACGCTTCGAATAAAGGCAGTTGTGTTTGCTGAGGGGTGTGTGGGAACTGCATAAAGCCTCCTTTAGCGGCGGATTACGCCGACACTCAAGCCTTCGATCACCAGTTCCTGATCTTTCAGGTCGACTTCGATAGGGGCGAACTCGGGGTTTTCGGCAATCAGCCAGACCTTGCTACCTTCACGCTTGAAACGTTTGACCGTCACTTCGTCGCCGATACGGGCAACGACGACCTGGCCATTACGTGCTTCGCGGGTGGTGTGCACGGCAAGAAGGTCACCGTCGAAAATACCGATGTCCTTCATGCTCATGCCGTGTACGCGCAGCAGATAGTCGGCGCGCGGATGAAAGAAGGCCGGGTTGATGTTGCAGGATTCTTCGATGTGCTGCTGGGCGAGGATCGGCGCGCCGGCAGCGACCCGGCCTATGATTGGCAGGGTAGAGTCGTCGGCCTTGGCTTCAAAGCCGGGTATGCGAATACCGCGAGAAGCGCCCGGTGTCATCTCGATGGCGCCTTTTCGGGCCAGTGCCTTGAGATGTTCTTCAGCCGCGTTCGGCGACTTGAAGCCCAGTTCCTGAGCGATTTCCGCACGGGTCGGCGGATAGCCGTTGTCTTCGAGGCAGCGTTTGATAAAGGCCAGAATCTCGGCTTGGCGTGGCGTCAGCTTTAGCATATTGATCGCTCTGTCTTTTTATACAGTGACTGGGATTATATACAGTGAAGCGTCCTTGGCAATGCCCGTTTTTTTGCAGGCCGCCAGACGGTCGGCATTCGTGCTTATTAATGAGTTGGGCTTGTGTGGTTAAATAGCTGACTGATCATTCCCAAAACGAACCGGCAGGCTTGACAAGGCACAGGCTGAAACGTATGTTTCAAACAAGTGTTTGTCAGGCGGAGTAGCCATGGCCCAGTCGGAAACCGTTGAACGCATTCTTGATGCTGCCGAGCAGTTGTTCGCGGAGAAAGGTTTCGCCGAAACCTCATTGCGTTTGATCACCAGCAAGGCCGGCGTCAACCTGGCAGCGGTGAACTATCACTTCGGCTCGAAAAAAGCGCTGATTCAAGCGGTTTTCTCGCGCTTCCTCGGGCCGTTCTGCATCAGCCTCGATAAAGAGCTGGAGCGCCGTCAGGCCAAGCCTGAAAACAAGCCGACGCTTGAAGAGCTGCTGGAAATCCTCGTCGAGCAGGCCCTTGTGGTACAACCACGCAGCGGCAATGACCTGTCGATCTTCATGCGCCTGCTCGGCCTCGCGTTTAGCCAGAGCCAGGGCCACTTGCGCCGTTATCTGGAAGACATGTACGGCAAGGTATTCCGTCGCTACATGTTGCTGGTCAACGAAGCCGCACCACGCATTCCGCCGATCGAGCTGTTCTGGCGCGTGCACTTCATGCTCGGCGCCGCGGCGTTCAGCATGTCTGGCATCAAGGCGTTGCGCGCAATTGCCGAGACCGATTTCGGCGTCAACACCTCCATTGAGCAAGTGATGCGCCTGATGGTGCCGTTCCTCGCTGCGGGCATGCGTGCCGAAACCGGCGTCACTGACGCCGCGATGGCCACCGCGCAACTGCGTCCGCGCAGTAAATCAACGCCGGTCGCCGCCAAGGTTTAACCGCGCACGGGTGGGCGCGGCAGCTTGTATCCGCTAAGCTAGCCGCCCATGCCGACTCTCGTTCTGAACCCGAAATCCATAGAAATTGCCGACCTGCCGAGCATTGCTCAGGGTAGCGATTTGCTGCGGATCGGGTTTTTCGTTTTCAAGGAATCTCTATGACTGCTGGCCTGCAAGGCTCGTTGATGGTGGACGTCGCCGGTACCTGGCTGACGGCCGAAGATCGCCAATTGTTGCGTCAGCCCGAAGTGGGCGGCCTGATCATTTTCGCGCGCAACATCGAGCATCCGCGTCAGGTGCGCGAGCTCAGCGCGGCGATTCGGGCGATTCGTCCGGATCTGCTGCTGGCGGTGGATCAAGAGGGCGGTCGCGTGCAGCGCCTGCGTCAGGGCTTCGTGCGCCTGCCGGCCATGCGTGCCATCGCCGACAATCCGAACGCCGAATACCTCGCCGAGCAATGCGGCTGGATCATGGCCACTGAAGTGCTGGCGGTCGGTCTCGACCTGAGTTTCGCCCCGGTGCTGGATCTGGATTACCAGCGCAGCGCTGTTGTCGGCACCCGTTCATTTGAGGGCGATCCGGAGCGCGCCGCAGTGCTTGCCGGAGCGTTCATTCGCGGCATGAACAGCGCGGGCATGGCTGCTACTGGCAAGCATTTCCCTGGCCACGGCTGGGCCGAAGCTGATTCCCACGTGGCGATCCCGAACGACGAGCGCAGCCTGGACGAGATCCGCGCCAACGATCTCGTGCCCTTCGCCAGGCTCAGCAAACAACTGGCCGCTGTGATGCCGGCCCACGTTATCTACCCGCAAGTCGACTCGCAGCCTGCCGGCTTCTCCCGGCGCTGGTTGCAGGACATCCTGCGCGGCGAATTGCAGTTCGACGGTGTGATCTTCAGCGACGACCTGTCGATGGCCGGCGCCCACGTGGTTGGCGATGCCGCCAGTCGTATTGAGGCCGCACTCACGGCCGGTTGCGACATGGGCCTGGTATGCAACGATCGCGCCGCTGCCGAACTGGCCCTGAGCGCCGCGCAGCGCATGAAGGTCAAGCCTTCAGACCGCATCGCGCGCATGCGCGGTCAGGCATTCGCCAGCACCGATTACCGTCAGGATCCGCGCTGGCTCACCGCCGTTGGCGCCCTCAAAGATGCTCAACTGATCGATTAAGGATTTTCGCTATGACGGTTTACGCAATCATCGGTGGCACCGGCCTGACCCAGCTCGAAGGCTTGACCATTCGCCAGTCACTGGCGGTGGACACTCCCTACGGCGCGCCATCGGCCGACGTGCAGATCGGTGAATACGCCGGCAAGGAAGTGCTGTTCCTCGCCCGTCACGGCCATCCGCATCGTTTCCCGCCGCACAAGGTCAACTACCGCGCCAACCTGTGGGCGCTGAAGCAGGCCGGTGCCGAAGCAATCATTGCCGTTAACGCGGTGGGCGGTATTCATCCAGCGATGGGCACCGGTCATTTCTGCGTGCCGCACCAGATCGTCGACTACACCAGTGGGCGCGAGCACACTTTCTTCGCCGATGATCTGGAGCACGTCACCCATATCGACTTCAGCTTCCCCTACAGCGAGCCGCTGCGTCAGCAGTTGATTGCTGCGGTGGCTGCCGAAGGCTGCGAATACAGCGATCAAGGCGTGTATGCCTGCACTCAGGGCCCGCGTCTGGAAACCGTGGCGGAGATCGTGCGTCTGGAGCGCGATGGCTGTGACATCGTTGGCATGACCGGCATGCCGGAAGCGGCGCTGGCGCGTGAGCTGGATCTGGATTACGCCTGTCTGGCGCTGGTGGTGAACCCGGCGGCGGGCAAGACCACCGAAGTGATCACCATGGCCGAGATCGAGCAGGCGTTGCATGACGGCATGGGCAAGGTGAAATCGGCGTTGGCGCGGGTGTTGGCCGGCTAAGGACTGCCCATGAGCATTTTCATCGAAAGGCTAAAGTCGTTGGCCTGGACTCAGGCATTCAGTAGCAAGGCGCTGGCCAAGGCTCGGGCTTATGCCGCCGAAGATCGGGTAGAGATCATCGAGATCGATGACAGAAAGGTCGAGGCGTTCTGCGTCGGTTCGGAAGATCAGGCGTATGAACAAACCATTTACCTGTCCGAAGATCGGCTGGGTTCCGTCAACGTGCGTTGCCTGTGCAGCTGTCCTGTCACAATTGACTGCAAACACTGCGCTGCGGTGCTCTATCACCTGCAGGGCAGTGATCATAATGCGTCTGAAAGTGACGCACAGATCCCGTTGGGTCGGGCGCTGGAACATTGGCTTTCGACCATTCCCGTGCCGGCCAAGCCCACCGAAGAAGGCGCGCAAACCGCAGGCACGCGCCTGTTTTACAAGCTCAAGCCAACGTCAGTGAGCGGCAAGTGGCTGCTCGATATTTTCAAGGTCTCCCAGCTCAAGAGCGGCGAGTTGCGCGAAGTCAAACCGATGTATTCGCTGGCGGAAATGCTCATGCGTCAGCCCGGCTACCTGTCCGAGCTGGATCTGCGCGTCGCCAGGCTGCTGGTTGCCATGCACTCCCATCACGCCTATTACAGCGGCTATCCGCTGGAAGGCAGCAGCGGCGCCGAACTGCTGGAAATGCTCCTGCGCACCTCGCGGCTGTTCCTCGATTTCGAGGATCTGCAACCGTTGATGTCTGGCGCGAAACGCATCGGCCAGTTCGCCTGGGCCGAGCAGGCCGACGGCGGGTTCCGCGCGCAGTGGAGCAGTGCCGAGGCTGCGCAGGAAACCGTGCTGGCGCTGGAGCCGCTTTATTACCTGGATCGTGAACAGCGGCAGATTGGCCCTCTGTTCAATGAACTGGATGAAAAACTGGCCAGTCATTTGACTCTGGCGCCGGACATTCCGGCGCGTCAGGCCATGCAGTTCAGTCATCGCATGAGCGCCGCAACGAGAATCCCGCCGCCCCACCAACTGACCGAACGAATCATCGACGACGTACTACCGCAGCCGCAACTCACCCTCGTCAGCGGTCGGGAGCGCTCGCGCTGGGAATACGTTCTTGAGCACCGCGCCGCCCTGGTGTTTACCTACAACGGCCAGCCGACGGTGGATCGCAACCCGGAAGTAATGATCCTCAACGGCACCGAAACCCAGCGCATTCAACGCCAGCCTGCGGTGGAAAAGAAACTGCGTCAGATCCTGCAAAAGTTCGGCTTCAAGAAAGCCACGCGCAAGAGCTCGCTGGATCGTCCCGGCGAGATGTTCACGTTGCCGGATGATTCCGCCTGGCTCGGGTTTCTGCACGAAGGGCTTGCCACGTTGCGCGCCTCGAACTGGGAAGTCGAGATGAGTCCCGGCTTTCATTTCAATGTGCAGCCAGTCGAGCATTGGTATGCCGAGGTCGAAGAAGAGGCTGGGCATCAGTGGTTTGATTTGCAGTTGGGTATCGTCGTCAATGGCCAGCGCTACAGTTTGCTACCAATCCTTCTGCACTTGTTGCGCACCCAGCCGCGCTTGCTTGACCCGGTCAATCTGGCACAACGCAGCGATGACGAAAAACTCCTGATCGAACTGAAGCCCAGCGGTTTTGGCGACCCTTCGGGCGCCAAGGTCGCGCTGCCGCTGAGTCGGATCAAACCGCTGATGGCCACGCTGGGCGAGTTGTACCTGGGCGGTCATCAGGGCGATGCACTGCGCTTGAGTGTCCCGGATGCCGCGCGCTTGAGTATGCTCGATGGCGTGCCGCTGGATTGGCAGGGTGGCGAGCGGCTGCGCACCTTCGCCAAGCGCTTGCAGAATTCCAGTCACACCCAGGTCGCTGCGCCGGCCGGCCTTAACGCGCAACTGCGCCCCTATCAGCTCGAAGGCCTGAACTGGATGCAAACCCTGCGCGAGCTTGAAGTAGGCGGCATTCTGGGCGATGACATGGGGCTGGGCAAAACGCTGCAAACCTTGGCGCATCTGCTCACGGAAAAACACGCCGGACGCCTCGATTGCCCGGCTCTGGCGGTGATGCCGACCAGCCTGATTCCCAACTGGCTCGACGAGGCCGAGCGCTTCACCCCCCAGTTGAAAGTGTTGGCGCTGCACGGCTCGGGGCGGCAAAAGGATTTCGCTGATCTGGCTGAATACGATCTGGTACTGACCACTTACGCTTTGCTGCCGAGGGATCTCGAGGTTCTACAGCCGCAGTTGTGGAGCGTGCTGATTCTCGACGAAGCGCAGAACATCAAGAACCCGCTCAGCAAAGCCGCGCAGGCCGCACGCGATTTGCAGGCCCGCCAGCGCTTGTGCCTGAGCGGCACGCCATTGGAAAACCACTTGGGCGAGCTTTGGTCGCAGTTTCATTTCCTCATGCCCGGTTGGCTCGGCGACAGCAAGTCCTTCAATCGCGATTACCGCACGCCAATCGAGAAGCACGGCAATGTTCAGCGCATGCAGCACCTGACAGCGCGCATCAAGCCGTTTTTGCTGCGCCGCAAAAAGGATCAGGTGGCCACCGAGTTGCCGCCGAAAACCGAGATTGTCCATTGGGTTGATCTCAGCGACGGCCAACGTGATGTCTATGAAACCGTTCGCGTGGCGATGGACAAAAAAGTCCGCGACGAAATTGCCCGCAGTGGCGTGGCGCGCAGTCAGATCATCATTCTGGATGCCTTGCTCAAGCTGCGGCAGGTCTGTTGCGACCTGCGCCTGATCAACATGCCGCTGACAGCGAAGGCGCTGCGCTCCGGCAGTGGCAAGTTGCTCAGCCTGATGGAGATGCTCGAAGAGTTGCTCGGCGAAGGTCGAAGAATCCTGCTGTTTTCGCAGTTCACCTCGATGCTCGCCTTGATCGAGGAAGAATTGCAGCAACGTGACATTGCCTATTCGCTGCTGACCGGGGACACCACGGATCGACGCACACCGGTGAAGGATTTTCAGGGCGGCAAGGTGCCGCTGTTTCTCATCAGTCTCAAAGCGGGCGGTACCGGGTTGAACCTGACCGCTGCGGACACGGTGATTCACTTCGACCCTTGGTGGAACCCGGCGGTGGAGAATCAGGCCACCGATCGTGCGTATCGAATCGGGCAAAACAACCCGGTGTTCGTTTACAAGCTGATTGCTCGTGGCACGGTAGAGGAAAAAATACAGGCGCTGCAGCAGGAGAAAGCGGCGTTGGCCGGGGCGGTGCTTGAGGGCGGGACGACAGGTGGCTGGAAGCTGGAGCAGAGTGACATTGAGGCGCTGTTTGCACCGTTGCCGGTTTCCAAGGATTGAGCCTGGGTTTTAAACGTTATACCGAGGTGAGCCATTCGCGAGCAGGCTCGCTCCCACATTAGATTTGTGTGATTCACAAGATCCCTGTGAACACTGGATTGGTGAATGCCACCGATCCAGTGTGGGAGCGAGCCTGCTCGCGAAAGCTATCTAACAGGCGACGTAGATATCAACGCTTGTCGGACTTATCCGGCAACGGCGCAAACAACGCCTCGATATCATCACTCTGCAACTTCCAGTCCCCGGCCTTGCGCCCATCCAGCACGCCCGCTGCCAAGTCGGATTTCTCCTTTTGCAGGTGCTGAATCTTCTCTTCCACGGTGCCCCGGGCAATCATCTTGTAGACGAACACCGGTTTCTCCTGGCCGATCCGATAGGCGCGATCCGTCGCCTGATTCTCGGTGGCCGGGTTCCACCACGGGTCGTAATGAATCACCGTGTCGGCCTCGGTCAGGTTCAAACCGACGCCGCCGGCCTTCAGGCTGATCAGAAAGATCTGACGCTTGCCGCTCTGGAATTCCTTCACCGGCGTGCGCCGATCCCGGGTCTGGCCGGTCAGTAGCGCGTAGGACACGTTACGTTTTTTTAGCTCTTCCTCGATCAACGACAGCATCGAAGTGAACTGCGAAAACAGCAGAATCCGCCGGCCTTCCTCGAACAACTCCTCGAGCATTTCCATCAAACTGTCGAGCTTGCCTGACGTGCTGCCGCGAGCGGGCAGGGTGGCGTCATTGACCAGGCGCAGATCGCAGCAAACCTGACGCAACTTGAGCAGCGCCTCAAGAATGATGATCTGGCTGCGCGCCACGCCTTTGCGGGTGATCTCGTCGCGGACCTTCTTGTCCATCGCCAGGCGCATGGTTTCATATACATCGCGCTGCGCTTCGTTGAGATCGACCCAATGGATGATCTCGGTTTTCGGCGGCAACTCAGTCGCCACTTGTTCCTTGGTGCGGCGCAGCAAGAACGGTTTTATCCGACCGTTGAGGTGCTGAAGCCTGACTTCACTGCCGCGCTTTTCAATCGGCACGCGGTAATCGGCGTTGAAGCTTTTTACGTCGCCGAGCCAGCCGGGCAGCAGGAAGTGAAACAGCGACCACAGCTCGCCCAAGTGATTTTCCAGCGGCGTACCGCTGAGGCACAGGCGCTGACGCGCATTCAGCTCGCGCGCGGCTTGAGCGGCTTTGCTGTTCGGATTCTTGATGTACTGCGCTTCATCCAGCACCAGCACATGCAGCGGCTGTTTGGTCAGACGTTCGACGTCTTTCGGCAGCAGGGCGTAGGTGGTGAGGATCAGGTCGAAGTCGGCCAGGTTATCGAAATGCTTTTTGCGAGTGGCGCCATACAGGGCAACCACTTTCAGTTGCGGGGTAAAGTGCGCCGCCTCATCGAGCCAGTTCGGAATCAGGCTGGTCGGCATCACCACCATGCACGGGCGATTGAGGCGTCCGGCGTTTTTCTCGCTGAGAATATGCGCCAGGGTCTGTAGGGTTTTACCCAAGCCCATGTCATCCGCGAGAATCCCGCCGACTTCCAGTTGCCGTAGCGACTGCATCCAGCTTAAGCCTTCGAGCTGATAAGGCCGCAACGTCGCATTCAAGCCTTCAGGCGCCTCTGCGCTGAAATCACGAATATCGCGCAGGCGTTGGGCAAACGTGCGGATCTGCTCGCCGCCCTCCCACAGCAGCGGAAGGCCTTCCAGCGAATTCAGGCGGGTGGCGTCGGCCTTGCTCAGGCGCAGGGTGGTTTCGCCCGGCTCTTGCAAATAGAACTCGCCGAGCGTCATCAATACCGGCTTCAACCGGCCCAACGGCAAAGCCACTTGCAGCGGCCCATGCTCGCTGGTGCGTTGCGGGATGTTGACCAGAATCAGCTCGTCATCGCGACGGCGCGCCAGGCGTTCCGGATTGAGGATTTCCGCGTGCGAGCGCATCAGATTGAGCAAGATAGGCAACAGACTCAGGCGCTCACCATTGACGATGATCCCCAGTTCCAGATCAAACCAATCGCGTTCCGGCACCTGCTCGACGGTGGCGTACCAGTCATCCACAGCGGTCAGATCGAAGCCGAATTCCTCATCGATCTGCAATTCCCAGCCTTGGCTGCGCAGTTTCGGCAGGTCGTTGAGGGTGAACGTCAGCCAGGCGCTGTCATTGACCATCTCGTACAGTTCACCGGCGCTTTCCGGCAGGGCTTTGCTCTGGCGGGTGGCGATGCGAAAGCCGAGGATGCGCAACTGTTCGCGGTACGACTGCTCGACATCCGGATGGCGTTTGACGCGCAGCGTCTGGCTTTCCTGGCGAATCAGGATATCGCTGTTCTTCTGCCCGCTGACGTACTCGTCAAGGTAGCTGAACGAAAGCGCCGCGCGATGCTGAATGTAGCGCTGCATCTTGCCGTTGCGCGGTTCGAAGGCACTGAACTCGACACTGGCCAGCCATAGGCGTGGCAGTGGCTGCACATTGTCGACCAGCACTTGCGGTGGCGCCTTCGGGCTGCGATTTTCCAGCACGGCTTGCAGCTTTTCCAAGAGTTCGGCGTCTTTGGCGGCGGCCGGGTAATCGAGGGTTTCCTGCACTTTCAGCAGCACCGCTGCGCAGTGTTTGCAGTTGCTGCGAACCGGGCACGTGCAGCTGGCATCGACCAGCAGCAAGGTGTTTTTGGCGGATTCGCGCAGCTGGATGGTCTGGCGGTAAACGTTACCGCCAGAGCCTTCGCAACTGGCGGTGATGGTCGCATCGCCGACCTGGGCGATGCGTACCCGGTTTTCCAGGGCATAGCGGCGGCCACGCTCCAGGCTCTGTTCCTTGAATCGGCTGACCCAGGAGGGTGCCAACGGTTTACTCAGGGGCGGGGACATAAGGACTTCGATCAGTCCGGAATCGCTTCAGGCGCTTCCCGTGGCGCTGGCGCGGTCAGGGAAGTGATCTTGATCAGCAAGGCCAGATGGCCGTTGTCCAGGTAGTTGAGTTGGCCATTTTTGGTGTGGCTGTCCTGCTTCAGGCGCTCGCTGGCGGTGACCAGGCCATTGGCGTCGATCTGATTGACCCAGAAATCGGCGTTCACATCGGTGAAACGCCCCAGTTTCATTTCCAGCGTGCCCTCGATCGGGAATTGACCGAACTGCTCCTGACCGTCGCTGACCGCCACTTTTGCCGGTGCTTCGCCAAGGGTTTGCTGCCAGGCCTTGTGCATCAGCACGCTGTAGTCGCCGCTGGCGGTGAGTTTGCTGACAACGTCGTTCAACGCCGGTGTGCGTTTGCTGTCGTCGCTCAAACGCTGGGCCCCAGCGGCCCAGTCTTCCGGCGCGGCGCGGCTGACGATTGCCGGTACGGCGTTCTGGCGCACCAGAATCATTTCGACCTGATACAGGTCATCGGCGAAAGCCGAAGGGGCTACCAAAGCAAGTAGCAAAGTCACTGAGCGGAACAGGCGCATTGGGCGTCCTTCAAACAGATTTCGGGAGGAGGCGCTCAAACAGCGCCTCTACAGTATTAAAGCGCTCTTCCGGACGTTCCATCGGTACCTGGAATTTGAACATCGTCGCGCCTTCGAATTTGTAGCGTTTTGGCTGGCTCTGGATCAGCTTGATCAGCGTCATCGGGTCGACCGGCGTCTGCGCTTCGAACTCGATGCGCCCACCTTGCGGCCCGCCATCGACCTTCTTGATACCCAGTTGCTCAGCCTGCAATTTCAACGCCGTGATGCGCACCAGATTCTTCGTCGGTTCCGGCAACAAGCCGAAACGGTCGATCATCTCGACTTGCAGATCCTTGAGGCCTTCCTCGTCGGTGGCCGAAGCGATGCGTTTGTACAGAATCAGACGCGCGTGAACATCCGGCAGGTAGTCTTCCGGAATCAGCGCCGGCACTCGCAAGTTGACTTCCGGGCCACCGCCCAGCGGCTGATCGAGGTTCGGTTGTTCGCCCTTACGGATCGATTTCACCGCGCGTTCGAGCATCTCCATATACAGCGTGAAGCCCACGGCCTGAATCTGCCCGCTCTGGCCATCGCCGAGCAGTTCGCCGGCGCCACGGATTTCCAGGTCGTTGGTCGCCAGGACGAAACCGGCACCGAGATCCTGAGTATTGGCAATCGCTTCCAGACGCTTTTCCGCGTCCGAGGTAATTTGCTGGCGCGGCGGCGTCAGCAGGTAGGCGTAAGCCTGGTGGTGACTACGGCCGACACGACCACGCAACTGGTGCAGTTGTGCCAGGCCGAACTTGTCGGCGCGCTCGATGATGATGGTGTTGGCGCTCGGCACGTCGATGCCGGTCTCGATGATGGTCGAGGCGATCAGCACGTTGAAGCGCTTGTGATAGAAGTCGCTCATCACCTGTTCGAGTTCGCGCTCGCGCATTTGTCCGTGACCGATGCCGATGCGGGCTTCCGGCACCAGTTCGGCGAGATCGGCGGCGCACTTCTCGATGGTTTTCACATCGTTGTGCAGGTAGTAAACCTGGCCGCCGCGCAGCAGTTCACGGAGCAGGGCCTCTTTGACCGTGCTCTTGTTCTGCTCCATGACGAAAGTGCGCACCGACAGGCGTCGCGCTGGCGGCGTAGCGATGATCGACAGGTCGCGCATGCCCGACACCGCCATGTTCAGCGTGCGCGGAATCGGCGTGGCGGTCAGGGTAAGAATGTCGACTTCGCTGCGCAGGGCCTTGAGCTGTTCTTTCTGACGGACACCGAAACGGTGTTCTTCGTCGATGATCACCAGCCCGAGGTTTTTGATTTTTACATCGTCGGACAGCAGCTTGTGCGTGCCAATGACGATGTCGATTTTGCCTTCAGCCAGATCGGCGATCGCCGCGTTCACTTCCTTGGCCGATTTGAAGCGGCTCATTACTTCTACTGTCACGGGCCAGTCGGCGAAGCGGTCGCGGAAGCTGTTGTAGTGCTGCTGGGCGAGCAGGGTGGTCGGCACCAGAATCGCCACCTGACGACCGCCGTGCACGGCGATGAATGCCGCACGCATGGCCACTTCGGTCTTGCCGAAACCGACGTCGCCGCAGACCAGGCGATCCATTGGTTTCGGCGCGAGCATGTCTTCGCGCACGGCTTCGATGGTCGATTGCTGGTCAGGGGTTTCTTCGAACGGGAACCCGGCGCTGAACGTCGCATAATCGGCTTTCGGGTCGGCAAATGCGTAACCCTCGCGAGCGGCGCGACGGGCGTAAATATCGAGCAGTTCAGCGGCAACATCGCGCACCTGTTCGGCGGCTTTGCGCTTGGCCTTCTGCCAGGTTTCCGAGCCGAGGCGGTGCAGCGGGGCCAGCGCATCGTCGCTGCCGGTGTAACGCGCGATCAAGTGCAGGTTGGCTACGGGCACGTAAAGCTTGGCGTTCTCGGCGTATTCGAGGGTGAGGAATTCGGCGGCTTGATTGTCGATCTCCAGAATCGTCAGGCCCAGATAGCGGCCGACACCGTGATCGATGTGCACCACCGGCGCGCCTTCGCGCAGCTCGGTGAGGTTCTTGATCACCGCGTCATTGCTGACGTCGCTGCGTTTCTCGCGACGACGACGTTGCATAACGCGTTGGCCGAACAGCGGACTTTCCGCGACGAGTGCCAGCGCCGGCTCATCCAGCATCAGGCCTTCGTCGAGCGGGGCAATGGTGATCGCCAGACGATCCTTGCTCGCGACGAAATCAGGCCAGCTGTCGACATTTTTCGGTCGCAGCTTCAGGCGCTCAAGCAACTCCAGCAGGACTTCACGACGGCCCGCGGATTCGGCGGTGAACAGCACGCGACCGGGGAACTCATCGAGGAACGCCGACAGCGCCGCCAGCGGTTGCGTGGCTTTGGCCTCGATTGCCAGATTCGGCAGTGCTTGCGCGGGGAAGCGCTCGCGGCCGACGCCGGTTTCCACGTCTTGTTGACTGGCGACCACACGTGGCCAGCTCTTCAAACGGGCGAAACAGTCTTCCACCGGCAGGAACAATTCTGCCGGCGGCAATAAAGGACGCGAAGGGTCGACGCGGCGCTCTTCATAACGATTGCGCACGTCGTTCCAGAAATTCTCCGCAGCTTGTTCGATGCCGGGCAGCGAGAACACTTGCGTGTCTTGCGGCAGGTAATCGAACAGCGTCGAGGTTTCGTCGAAAAACAGCGGCAGGTAATACTCGATCCCGGCCGGGGTGATGCCGCTGCTCAGATCCTGAAAGATCGGGCAGCGACGGAAGTCGACGTCGAAACGCTCGCGGAAACGCGCCTTGAAGCGGGTGACCGCGTCTTTCTGCAGCGGAAACTCACGGGCCGGCAGCAGCTTGACCGAATCGACCTTGTCGATGGAGCGCTGGTTTTCCGGGTCGAAGGTACGCAGGGTTTCGATTTCGTCGTCGAACAGGTCGATGCGATAGGGCAGTTTGCTGCCCATCGGGAATAGATCGATCAGTGCGCCGCGAACGGTGAACTCGCCGTGCTCATAAACCGTGTCGACGTAGCGATAGCCACTGGCTTCGAGTCGCGCACGCATCTGTTCAACATCGAGCTTCTGGCCGACGTCCAGCACCAGGCTGCTGCCGAGCAGGAATTTGGTCGGCGCCAACCGGTGCAACGCTGTGGTGATCGGCACCACCAGCACGCCATGCGCCAGCTCTGGCAGCCTATACAAGCTGGCGATGCGCTGGGAAATGATGTCCTGGTGCGGCGAGAACAGGTCGTACGGCAGGGTTTCCCAGTCAGGGAAATGCAGAACGGGCAAATCCGGGGCGAAGAAACTCAGCTCCTGTTCCAGTCGTTCAGCACTCTGGCTGTCGGCGGTCAGTAGCAGGGTGAAGCGCTTGGCAGCGCTGGCAGCCTCGGCAATCGCCAGGCTGAGGGCAGCACCGGGCAGATTGCCCCAATGCTGTTTACCTGCCTCGGCAGGGAGTAGCGGTAGACGCAGAACGGGCACGGAAGGTTGAGCTCCAGGCTTTGCGACAAAGTCGGTAATTGTAGCGGCGTCCGGTGCCGCCTGTCAGTTGCAGACTACGTCTATCTTCGATGTTTGCGCGAAATGTAGTGGTAACCATAAAAACCAGCGGTTTTTTAGCGATTATGTAGTGCCGAAAGTGGCTGGTGTTACGGAGGGTTACAGACATCGTCTAACAGTCGTCGAAAAATTGACTGCGCTGAAAGCCCCGGTTTTACTGGGCTGGCGCGAGGCGTAATTTTTTTGAACGGGATTTTGTTACCGATTTCGCGACAAGCGCGCATTGCTGAATGAGGTTGTCGGCGGCATAATGTAGCCCCTTTTTTCTGCCCCTACATGTGGAAGGTTACCGTGACTCAGAAGCCCGACCAGTGTCTTGGTGAATGGATCGACCGTGAAGCACTCGCAGAAGCGATGATTCCGCTTATCGGTCAGCTCTACCGCAATAACAACGTGGTGAGCTCGATCTATGGCCGCAGCCTGATCAACCAGTCTGTCATCGCGATTCTCAAAGCTCACCGCTTTGCGCGCCACCGTTCTTCCGACGACAGCGAACTCTCCGTCCACGAAACATTCCCACTGCTCAAGGCCATGAGCGAGCTCAAGCTCGGCGCGGCTTCGGTAGACCTGGGCAAGTTGGCGTTCAAATTCCGTAACGAAGGCAATGGCCGCAGCGCCGAGCAATTCGTTCGTGAAGAAATGGCTGACGTGGTTGGCCAGCAAAACGCTTCCGCACGTAAAGGCACCGACGTTGTGCTGTACGGCTTCGGTCGTATCGGCCGTTTGCTGGCGCGCATCCTGATCGAGAAAACCGGTGGTGGCGACGGGCTGCGTCTGCGTGCCATCGTCGTGCGCAAAGGCGCCGACAACGATCTGACCAAGCGCGCCAGCCTGCTGCGTCGCGATTCGGTCCATGGTTCGTTCAACGGCACCATTACCATCGACGAAGAAAACAACACCATCACCGCCAACGGTAACCTGATCCAGGTGATCTACGCGAAGAACCCGACCGAGGTGGATTACACCCAGTACGGCATCAAAGACGCGCTGCTGGTGGATAACACCGGTGTATGGCGTGACGCCGATGGTCTGGGCCAGCACCTGCAATGCCCGGGTGTCGCCCGCGTTGTTCTGACCGCGCCTGGCAAAGGCAAGCTGAAGAACATCGTTCACGGCATCAACCACAACGAAATCACCGCTGACGACAAGATCGTGTCCGCCGCTTCCTGCACCACCAACGCCATCGTGCCGGTGCTGAAAGCTGTGAATGACAAGTTCGGCATCATCAACGGTCACGTCGAAACCGTTCACTCGTACACCAACGACCAGAACCTGATCGACAACTTCCACAAGGGCGATCGCCGTGGCCGTAGCGCCGCGCTGAACATGGTGATCACCGAGACCGGTGCTGCCACCGCTGCTGCCAAGGCCCTGCCTGAGCTGGCCGGCAAGCTGACCGGTAACGCGATCCGCGTTCCGACGCCAAACGTGTCGATGGCCATTCTCAACCTCAACCTTGAGAAAGCCGCTACCCGTGAAGAGATGAACGAGTACCTGCGCTACATGGCGCTGCACTCCGATCTGCACAAACAAATCGACTTCGTCAACTCGCAGGAAGTGGTTTCGACTGACTTCGTGGGCTCGCGCCACGCCGGTGTGGTCGACGCTGAAGCGACTATCGTTCAGGACAACCGCGTTGTTCTGTACGTCTGGTACGACAACGAGTTCGGCTACAGCTGCCAGGTGGTTCGCGTGATGGAAGACATGGCCGGTGTAAACCCGCCAGCGTTCCCGCGCTAAGCACTCGTTGCAAATGAAAACGCCCCGACTTAGGTCGGGGCGTTTTTGTTTGTGTGCCTTTTAGAGCTGTGTTGTCAGTAGCGGCCTCTTCGCGAGCAGGCTCGCTCCCACATGGGGATTTGTGAACGACACAGATCCAGTGTAGGAGCGAGCCTGCTCGCGAAAGCGTTCTATCGAGCGCCGCCGGGTATGGCCGCTTGCGCGGTGCGCAGTTCATGCTTATTGCCGCGGAACAACACCAGCGTTGCAATCAATCCCAACACCGCCGCACCACTGAGCCAGATCCCCGGCGCAGCCTTGTTATCCAGCACATGAATCAGATACGTACACGCCGCCGGGGTAAACCCGCCGAACGTCGCGGTTGCCAGGCTGTAAGCCAGCGAGAAACCGGTCGTGCGCACCTCCACCGGCATGATCTCGGTCAGCGCCACCACCATCGCGCCGTTGTACGAACCGTAGAGGAACGACAGCCACAACTCGACAATCAGCAAATGGCTGAAGCTCGGGTTCGCCACCAGCCACGACAGCGCCGGGTAGGCGGTCAGGATCGCCAGAATCGTCGCCGCCAGCAGTAAGGGTTTACGGCCGATCTTGTCAGACACCGAGCCCATCACCGGCAACCAGAAGAAGTTCGACAGGCCGATGCACACCGTCACCAGCAACGCGTCGAAATCCGACAGGTGCAGCTCAGCCTTGCCGAACGTCGGGGTGTAGGCGGTGATCAGGTAAAAAGAAACCGTGGTCATCACCACCAGCGCCATGCCGGCGATGACGATGCCGAAGTTCTGACCGATCGAGCGGACGATTTCCCGCAGGGTAGGGCGGTGTTTTCTGGCCTGGAACTCCGGCGTCTCCTCCAGCGAGCGGCGAATGACGAAGATTACCGGCACAATCATGCAGCCGATCAGGAACGGCACGCGCCAGCCCCAGTCGCCCATTTGTTCCGGGCTCAGCCAGTGATTGAGGCCGACCCCGAGCAGGCCGGCGAAAACCACTGCCGCTTGCTGACTGGCGGATTGCCAACTGACAAAGAAGCCCTTGCGGCCCGGGGTGGCGATCTCTGCCAGATAGACAGATACACCGCCCAGTTCTACGCCAGCGGAAAAGCCTTGCAGCAAGCGACCGAACAGCACGATCAGTGGCGCGGCAACGCCGAGGGTCGCGTAGCCTGGCACACAGGCAATCAGCACCGTACCGGCAGCCATCAACGCCAGCGTGATGATCAGCCCTTGGCGACGGCCATGGCGGTCGATATAGGCGCCGAGGAAAATCGCCCCGAGCGGTCGCATCAGGAAGCCGGCACCAAAGGTTGCCAGTGAAAGCATCAGCGAAGCGAAGGCGCTGTCGGTGGGGAAGAAGGTCTTGGCAATGGCTGTGGCGTAAAAGCCGTAGACCATGAAATCGAACATTTCGAGGAAGTTGCCGCTGACAACGCGAAAAATCGCTTTGCCTTTGCCCGTGGTGGAGGACATGTTCAGGTACTCACTATTGGATTTTGTATAAAGATGTTGCAGATCCTTTAATTCATAATGGCCGTCGCGGTTTTACGGAGAGATGAATAATTGTTCACTGGACGGTTGCTGGGGCTTGTGATTCTGGCTGGCTTATTGGCTGGCTGCGGCAATGGCGACTCCATGGAAGGCTTCGGTGGGCCGACCATGGGCAGCACATATTCGATCAAGTATGTGCGCCGCGCCGGCTTGCCCGAGCCGAAGCAAGTTCGCGGTGAAGTGGAGGGGATCCTCGGCGAAGTCGATCGGCAGCTATCCACCTATCGCAACGATTCGGACATCGAGCGCTTCAACGCTTTGCCCGCCAACAGCTGTCAGAAAATGCCTGCAGCGGTACTTGAACTGGTCCGCACAGGCGAACAACTGTCAGCGCAAAGCGAAGGCTCCTACGACCTGACTGTCGAACCGCTGATGAATCTCTGGGGATTCGGCCCGCAGGGGCGCGAAGAGAAAGTCCCTGGCGCCGCCGCACTCGCCGAGGTGATGTCGCGCGTCGGTTATCAGCACTTGCGCATCAATGGCGAGCAGTTGTGCAAGGACGCCGCCGTCGAAGTCGATTTCAACAGCATCGCCGCCGGTTATGCCGTCGACACCATCGCGGCACGGCTCGATGCCATGGGCATCCACGATTACCTCGCTGAAGCCACGGGTGAGCTAAAGGCAAAGGGTCGAAAGCTTGACGGCTCATCGTGGCGCATCGCGCTGGAAGAGCCTCGTGACGATCAACAGGTGACCGAGCACATTATCAATGTCGACGGCTACGGCGTTTCCACCTCCGGCGACTACCGCAACTATTTCCTGCAGAACGGCCGGCGTTATTCCCACACCTTTGATGCGCGCACCGGCGCACCGGTCCTACACGACCTGGCGTCCGTCACGGTGATTCATCCTTCAGCGCTGATGGCCGATGGCCTATCGACGCTGTTGCTGATTCTTGGCCCGGAAAGGGCGTGGGACTATGCGGAAAAACATGACATTGGTGCATTCTTTGTGATTCGTGCCGATACAGGTTTTGTCGTTCGTACCAATACGGCTTTCGAGCGCCTCACTGGCAAGAAAACTGACTGAGAACAATACGAAAGCTGGCGTTGTAGTGCAGGCAAAAGTAGCCTACGACGCGACCAAGGGTTAATGTGCGCGGCGTTGACGCTTCTATAGACTGTGTCCGGGTTCTTGATTGACCCCCAATTGTTCCTTCGCGCCGCCGTTCGGCGTGATTTAGCCGCCGGTGCTGCTGGCACCGCGGCCTGTTCTGAGGAGTACGCATGGCTGTCTACAACTACGACGTGGTGGTGCTGGGTTCCGGCCCGGCGGGAGAAGGCGCGGCAATGAACGCCGCCAAAGCAGGGCGCAAGGTCGCGATGGTCGACAGCCGTCGCCAGGTCGGCGGCAACTGCACCCACCTCGGCACCATCCCGTCCAAGGCACTGCGTCACTCGGTGCGGCAGATCATGCAGTTCAACACTAACCCGATGTTCCGGGCGATCGGCGAACCACGCTGGTTCTCCTTCCCGGACGTGTTGAAAAGCGCCGAGAAAGTCATTTCCAAACAAGTCGCTTCACGCACCGGCTACTACGCCCGTAACCGCGTCGACGTGTTCTTCGGCACCGGCAGCTTCGCCGATGAGCAAACCATCGAAGTGGTCTGCGCCAACGGCGTGGTCGAGAAACTGGTGGCCAAGCACATCATCATCGCCACCGGTTCGCGCCCGTATCGCCCGGCGGACATCGATTTCCACCACCCGCGTATCTACGATAGCGACACCATCCTCAGCCTCGGCCACACTCCGCGCAAACTGATCGTTTACGGCGCCGGCGTGATCGGTTGCGAATACGCGTCGATCTTCAGCGGTCTGGGTGTGTTGGTTGAACTGGTCGATAACCGTGGTCAGTTGCTGAGCTTCCTCGACTCGGAAATCTCCCAGGCGTTGAGCTATCACTTCAGCAACAACAACATCACCGTGCGCCACAACGAAGATTACGATCGCGTTGAAGGCGTCGACAACGGCGTGATCCTGCACCTCAAGTCCGGCAAGAAGATCAAGGCCGATGCCTTGCTCTGGTGCAACGGCCGGACCGGTAACACCGACCAGTTGGGCCTGGAAAACATCGGCGTCAAGGTCAATAGCCGTGGCCAGATCGAAGTCGACGAGGCTTACCGCACCTGCGTGCCGAACATCTACGGTGCCGGTGACGTGATCGGCTGGCCGAGCCTGGCCAGTGCCGCCCACGACCAGGGTCGTTCGGCTGCTGGCAGCATCGTCGATAACGGTAGCTGGCGCTTTGTGAATGACGTGCCGACCGGCATTTACACCATTCCGGAGATCAGCTCGATCGGCAAGAACGAGCAGGAACTGACTCAGGCCAAAGTGCCGTACGAAGTCGGCAAGGCGTTCTTCAAGAGCATGGCGCGTGCGCAGATCGCCGGCGAGCCGCAAGGCATGCTGAAGATCCTGTTCCACCGTGAAACCCTGGAAGTGCTGGGCGTTCACTGCTTCGGTTATCAGGCGTCGGAGATCGTTCACATCGGCCAAGCGATCATGAGCCAGCCGGGCGAGCTGAACACCCTGAAGTACTTCGTCAACACCACGTTCAACTACCCGACCATGGCCGAAGCCTATCGGGTAGCGGCGTACGATGGCCTCAACCGGCTTTTTTGACGGGCTCCGGCCGGTGGCCTGAGCCGGCCGGGGAGACCGATTTCAGCAATTCTCGAGGGTGGCAGTGGCCAAACCGGGAAAGTCTGTAATCAGGCTGTCAACGCCGAAGTCGGCGAGTCTGCGCATCAGCGCAGGCTCGTTGACGGTCCACACCGACACATGCAGCCCCTGACGCTGCGCCTTCTGCAGGCGTTCCGGCGTACACAGCGTCCAGTTCAACGCGAGAATCTCACAGCCATAGCTGGCCGCGACTTTCAATGGGTCGAGCCAGGCGTATTCGGCCACCAATCCGCGTGACACATCCGGCACCAGATCCAGCGCCGCTTTCAGCACTTCCCGCGAACTCGAGGTGATCGTCACCTTGTCGAGCAGGCCATGCCGTTGCGCCATTTCACGAATCGCCAGCACCGTGGTTGCGGCGCGAGTACGTGAAGCGCTTTTGACCTCCAGTTGCCAATGCTCGAAATCACACTTCTCGAACAACTCTTCCAGGGTCGGAATCGGGCACGGCTTGATCCAGCCCGGGCCACCCTTGCGCGCGTCGTAGGTCACCAGCTCGGCGGCGGTGTGTTCGACGACTTTGCCGCGCCGCTCCGTGGTGCGTTTGAGGGTCGGGTCGTGGATGACCATCAACTCGCCGTCCTTGGACAGGTGCAGATCGAGTTCGCAACGGCGCACGCCGTGCTTGAGACATTCCTGAAAGCTGCTCAGGGTGTTTTCCGGTGCTTCGCCCTTGGCGCCGCGGTGGCCGTAGATGAGGGTCACGGTGCTTCCTTAAATTAAATGCCTGATTCGTTCTGTTCGCGGGCCAGACGTCGTTCCTGGGCCTGCTTCTGCAAGATATAGCGGGCGAGCAACTGGCGCTGGGCATCGGTCAGGTGTTCGAACTCGGTACCGATGTCATAACCTTCGCCCTTGCGGTCGCAATGGGTGACGCGGGCACGCAGCAACAGGCCCAGCGCTTGCGGCATCAGCACCAGTTTCACTGACAGGTGAGCGCCGGTGGCAATCGGTGTCGGGTGCTGAAAGTCGATTCCGCCCTCGGAGATGATCACCGGTTGCGGCTCGCCGATATGGCCGAGCACGGTCAGGGCGACCACCTGGCTGAGCAGGTCGATGCGCTTGTTCTGGGATTTCAGGAACGCGGCAATGGCCCGGTCGCGCTCGCTGATCTGCCGCAACAGGTGTTGCGACTCGAATTCACTCAGGTGCAGTTCGCTGAGCAGGTTGAACAGTGGGGAAGCATCCTGCAACACTTCCTGGCCTGCAGCTTCGGGAGCAGACAGGGGCCGAATTTCCAGTGCGATCGTGTCCTCGATACGGTAGTATTCGCGGCGATCTTCTTCATCTAATGTCGACATGGCGAACCCATGGTAGCGGCGGTGGTCTGAGTGTAAAGCTGGTTATCGACCCCCGCCACAAGGACGTTCCTTTTCCCTCCGAACAAGCCCCGACATGTTCAGACCTCTCTTCGTATTTATCGGCACGCGTTATACCCGTGCAAAGCGTCGCAATCATTTTGTGTCATTCATTTCCCTGACTTCGATGATCGGGCTCGCCCTTGGCGTGGTCGTGATGATCGTCGTGTTGTCGGTGATGAACGGCTTCGATCATGAGATGCGCACCCGTGTGCTGGGCATGGTGCCCCACGCGACCATTGAATCCACTGAACCGATCAACGATTGGCAAAGCCTGGCCACCCAGGTCAAGCAGAACCCGCAGGTGACGGCGGTTGCGCCGTTTACGCAGATGCAGGGCCTGCTGACCAATAACGGTCAGGTGTCCAAGGTGTTGCTCAACGCCATCGACCCTGCGCTCGAGCGCAATGTGTCGATCATCGACAACTTCATGAAACAGGGCAAACTCGACGATCTGACGCCGGGCAGTTTCGGCATCGTCATCGGCGACAAGGCTGCGACCAAGCTCGGCGTCGGCATCGGTGACAAGGTCACCTTTGTCGCGCCGGAGGTCAGCGTGACCCCGGCCGGGATGTTCCCGCGCATGAAGCGCTTCACCGTGGTCGGCATTTTCCATGTCGGCGCTGGCGAACTCGATGGCTATCTGGGCGTGACCAACCTGCAGGATCTGGCGAAGATGCACCGCTGGAAACCGGATCAGGTGCAGGGCATTCGCCTGAAGTTCGACGACCTGTTCCAGGCGCCGCGTGTGGCATGGAACATCGCCCAGCAGCTTGGCGAAGACCATTACTACGCCCGCGACTGGACCCGCACCCACGGCAATCTGTATCAGGCGATCCGTATGGAAAAAGCCATGATCGGCCTGCTGTTGTTGCTGATCGTTGCCGTCGCTGCGTTCAACATCATTTCCACGCTGGTGATGGTGGTCAACGACAAGAAGGGCGACATCGCCATTCTGCGCACGTTGGGCGCGACGCCGGGCACGATCATGCGCACGTTCATGGTGCAGGGCACGGTGATCGGTGTGGTCGGCACGGCGATTGGCGCGGTGGTGGGTATTTTCGCCGCGCTTAATGTCAGCGCCGCGATCTCGGCACTGGAAGGCCTGATCGGCCACAAATTCCTTAATGCTGACGTGTATTTCATTGATTATCTTCCGTCGCAGGTGCAGAGCCAGGATGTGGTCATGGTCTGCGCCGCTGCGTTGGTCCTGAGTTTCCTCGCCACCCTGTATCCCGCCTGGCGTGCCGCGCGCACCCAGCCGGCGGAGGCGCTACGTTATGAGTGAGTCGGGCATGAGTGAACAAGCAATCCTGAGCTGCCGCAACCTGGGCAAATCTTACGAGGAAGGCCCGGAATCGGTAGAAGTACTGGCCGGCCTGCAACTGGAGTTACACCCGGGCGAGCGCGTCGCGATCGTCGGCACCTCGGGTTCGGGCAAAAGTACCTTGCTCAACCTGCTCGGCGGCCTCGATACGCCGACCAAGGGCAGCGTCTGGCTCGACGGTGAAGAACTGTCGGCGCTGAGCGAGAAGAAGCGTGGCCTGCTGCGTAACCGTGCGCTCGGTTTCGTTTACCAGTTCCACCACTTGCTGCCGGAATTCACCGCACTGGAAAACGTCTGCATGCCGCTGCTGATCGGCAAGACGCCGATCCCGGAAGCGCGTCAGCGCGCCACGGCGTTGCTGGAACGCGTCGGCCTCGGTCATCGCCTGGAGCACAAACCGGCGGAACTGTCCGGCGGTGAACGTCAGCGTGTGGCCATCGCCCGCGCCCTGGTGAACAAGCCGGGCCTGGTGATGCTCGACGAGCCAACCGGCAACCTCGACTCCCACACCGCCCAAGGCATTCAGGATTTGATGCTGGAACTCAGCACCTCCATGCGCACGGCGTTCCTGGTAGTGACTCACGACATGAACCTGGCCCGCCAGATGGACCGCGTACTGCACCTGCAAGAAGGTTGCCTCACGCCTATCTGACTGGCTGAAACCCGACGTCTGTAAAGGCGTCGGGTCTTTTATTTTTATACGGTGCCCCAGCGAATGTTCAGACCGTTATCGATCTTTATCGGCACGCGCTATACCCGCGCCAAGCGCCGCAATCGCTTTGTTTCGTTCATTTCGATGACCTCGATGATCGGCCTCGCCCTCGGCGTGCTGGCGATGATCGTGGTGTTGTCGGTGATGAACGGCTTCCAGCGCGAAATGAGCTCGCGCATCCTCGGCATGGTGCCCCACGCGACCATCGTTGGCGTCAAGCCGATCGATGACTGGCAGCCGGTGGCCGCCGCCGCGATGAAAAATCCTGAAGTGACTGCCGCCGTGCCGTTCACTGAGATGGAAGGCATGCTCTCCTACAAGGGCTTGATGCAGCCGATCCAGATCAGCGGCGTCGATCCTGCGCAGGAAGGCAAGGTGTCGATTGTTGCCCAGCACATTGTGCAGGGCCGTCTGGATGCCTTGAAGCCCGGCGAGTTCGGCGTGGTGATTGGCGAAATCACCGCCCGCCGTTTCCGTCTCAATGTTGGCGACAAGATCACTCTGATCGTCCCGGAAGTCAGCACTGCGCCGGGTGGCATCACCCCGCGCATGCAGCGTTTGAACGTTGTTGGCGTGTTCAAGGTTGGCGCCGAACTGG
Organism: Pseudomonas sp. 29; assembly: GCF_002754355.1. Taxonomy (NCBI): domain Bacteria; kingdom Pseudomonadati; phylum Pseudomonadota; class Gammaproteobacteria; order Pseudomonadales; family Pseudomonadaceae; genus Pseudomonas; species Pseudomonas sp. 29. The sequence goes on along the minus strand of NZ_PEEY01000001.1, from coordinate 791,403 downwards.
ATGGCTCGATGGGCCTGATCCATGTGGCTGACGCCGCGACCATGCAGCATTGGCAGCCGAATCAGGTGCAGAGCGTGCGTCTGGCGGTGAAAGACCTCTACGCCGCGCCGAAAGTCTCTTCGGACATCGCCGCCGGCTTGGGCGCCGAGTTCAAGGCTGATGACTGGACTCACACCCAGGGCAGCCTGTTCAGCGCGATGAAAATGGAAAAAACCATGATCGGCCTGCTGTTGCTGATGATCGTCGCGGTGGCGGCGTTCAACATCATCGCAACGCTGATCATGGTGGTGAACGACAAAGGCGCGGACATCGCGATTTTGCGTACCATCGGCGCCACGCCACGGCAGATCATGGCGATCTTCATGGTGCAAGGCACGGTGATCGGTATTGTCGGCACCATTATTGGCGGCGTGTTGGGCGTGATCGCCGCGCTGAATGTCAGTCAGATCGTGGGCTGGATCGAGCGAGTCAGCGGGCAGCATATCTTCAGTTCGGATGTGTATTTCGTCAGCAATTTGCCGTCGGAATTGCAGGGTGGGGACGTGTTGTTGATCTGCTCGGCGGGCTTTATTCTGAGCTTTCTGGCTACGGTGTATCCGGCCTGGCGGGCGGCGAAGATCGAGCCGGCTCACGCCCTGAGATATTCGTAAGCAGACAGGCCGCTTTCGCGAGCAGGCTCGCTCCCACAGGGGATTTGTGAACGACGCAGATCCAATGTGGGAGCGAGCTTGCTCGCGAAGGGGCCGGAACTGCTGGCCTCAATCTCCCTTGGGCAACTCAATCACAAACCGCGTCCATCCTGCTTCAGATTCGCAATGAATCTGCCCACCATGGGCGCGGACGATCGACTGAGTAATCGCCAGCCCCAATCCCGCATGCTCACTGCTACCTTCCTGTCGCGCCGGATCGGCCCGATAAAATCGATCAAACAGGCGTGGCAACAACTCCGCAGAAATCCCTTCGCCACTGTTTTCGACTGAAATGCGTACCGCGTTCGGTTGATCAACGATCCGCAAGCTCACGTAGCCCTCGACCGGGGTAAACCGCAGCGCGTTATCGAGCAAATTCGACAAGGCACGGCGCAACATGCTGCGATCACCTTCGATCCGCGCATTGCCCTCGCGCGTCAGCTTGACCCCGGCGTCCTCCGCCAGCGGCGCAAAAAACTCCAAAAGCACATCCGTTTCATCCGCCAGTTCCAGCGCTTCGCGCTTGGGCATCAGCAAACCGTGATCAGCCTTGGCCAGGTACAACATGTCGTTGACCAGTTGCGCCATCCATTGCAGCTCTTCGAGGTTACTGTGCAGCGCTTCGCGGTAATCCTCGATCGGCCGGGGGCGGGTGAGGGTGACCTGGGTGTGGGTCAGCAGGTTCGACAGCGGTGTGCGCAGTTCATGGGCGATGTCGGCGGAAAACGCCGAGAGCCGCTGAAACGAGTCGTCGAGGCGTGCGAGCATGGCGTTGAAGCTGTGGGCCATTTCCGCAAGCTCGGGCGGTATTTGCGCTTCCGGCAGTCGGGCATTCAGCGATTGGGCGGAAATCCCACGGGCGACCGCGCTCATGCGCCGCAATGGACGCAAGCCGCTGCGGGCCGCCCAGGCGCCGAGCAAGGCAGTGGCCAGCGCCGAGAGACCGACGGTCAGCCAGATCAGGTGCTGCATGCGTTGCAGGAAGTGTTGGTGATGGGTGATGTCCAGCAACAAGGACAATTGCGGTGAATCGGCTTTGTCCGGGTAGAGCGGGGCGTTGAGCACGCGATAGTCGCTGCCGTCGTTGCTAACTGTCGACAGGCCGGATTGTTGCGGTAAATCCTCGGGGATTTGCGTCGAACTGTCGTACCAGCGTTGGCCGTCGCCGCCAGTGATGCGCAGCGACAGATCGGCCTGACGACTCAGCTCATCCGCCAGCCGTGCTTCACGTTGGCCGGGTTGAAGATCCTGCAAGGCGCGGCGCAGGCCGATCAGCTTGCCGTCCAGTTGTTGCTGGTCGAGTTCGATGAAGTGCGCTTCGCTGGCACGGTTGAACAACACCCCGGCGAACAGCGAAACCACCGCGGTGCAGGCGGCAAACAACAGGGCCAGGCGTGAACTCAGGGACAAACGACGCATCAGGCGCCACGCTCTTCGAGCACGTAACCCATGCCGCGCACGGTGTGGATCAGTTTGTTGGGGAATTCGTCATCGATTTTCAGACGCAAACGGCGGATCGCCACTTCGATGACATTGGTGTCGCTGTCGAAATTCATGTCCCAGACCTGTGAGGCGATCAGCGATTTCGGCAGCACCTCACCCTGACGACGCAGAAGCATTTCCAATAGCGCGAATTCCTTGGCGGTGAGATCAATGCGTTGGCCACTGCGTTCGACCCGACGGCGAATCAGGTCCAGACGCAGATCGGCCAATTGCAGGCTGGTTTCTTGCGGTGTAGCACTGCCGCGACGCAACAGGCTGCGCACCCGCGCCAGCAGTTCGGAGAAGGCGAACGGTTTGACCAGATAGTCGTCGGCGCCCAGTTCCAGGCCATGCACCCTGTCTTCCACGGCGTCTTTGGCCGTCAGAAAAAGTACCGGCGTATCCAGCCCGGCGCTGCGCACCGCTTGCAGAATCTGCCAGCCGTTGCGGCCCGGCAGCATCACGTCGAGGATCAGCAGCGCAAAATCACCGCTCAGTGCCAGTTGCTGACCGCTGTTGCCATCGGCCACCAGCTCCGTATTGAACCCGGCCTCGGTCAGGCCCTGGCGCAGGTATTGGCCGGTTTTCGCTTGGTCTTCGACGATCAACAGTTTCATGGGCAACTCGGTTTTGTTCGGGGTGTAGAAACGAAAGCTTTATACCTTGAGAGCAGGCGACAGGCGCCAACCTGACAAAGTTGTAATCTGCCTGTCAGGTAGATGCCAGCGCAGGCCGGCTAAAGTTTCCCACAGGCTGAACCTTATCTTGTTGGAGAACGACCATGTTTTTACGCCAATCCCTGACGTTGGCTGCCTGTCTGTTGGCGCTGAGTTCGCCAGTGTGGGCCGCGCCAGCTCACACCTACGATTTTGGCCAGCCAGCAGCTGCCGCCAACGCCACGCGTAGCATTGAAGTGGTGTTGAACGACATGTCGTTCGACCCCAAGGCGATTCAGATCAAGGCCGGTGAGACCGTTCGTTTTGTGCTGGTGAATAAAGGCCAGTTGTTGCACGAATTCAACCTCGGTGACGCAGCGATGCACGCCAAACACCAGCAGGAAATGTTGCAAATGCAGCAAAGCGGCATGCTTACGCCTACCGGTATGAAGGAAATGTCCCACGATATGGCTGGCATGGATCACGCAGCGATGGGCCACGGCATGAAGCACGATGACCCCAATAGCGTGTTGGTCGAGCCGGGCAAAACTGCCGAGCTGACCTGGACCTTCAGCAAGGCCACGAGCCTGGAATTCGCCTGCAATATTCCCGGGCATTATCAGGCGGGCATGGTCGGCAAACTGACGGTCAGTCAGTAAGCACTCAAAGGCGCGGGCAAAGACTGGTAGAATCCGCTGATTCTTCAGTCAGGTTTCCGCCATGCATCCCGCAGCCGAACATTCGCCGCTGGGCAAATCCAGCGAATACATCGCCACATACACGCCGTCCCTGCTGTTCCCGATTCCGCGCACCGCGAAATGGGCCGAACTGGGCCTGACCGCCGAAACCCTGCCGTATAAAGGTGTGGATTTCTGGAACTGCTTCGAGCTGTCGTGGCTGCTGCCGTCGGGCAAGCCGGTGGTGGCGATCGGCGAGTTCAGCATTCCGGCGGATTCGCCGAATATCATTGAGTCGAAGTCGTTCAAGTTGTACCTGAACTCGCTGAACCAGACGGCGTTTGCCGACGTTGCGAGCCTGGAGGCGACGCTGGTCAAGGATTTGTCGGCCGCGGCCGGTAAACCGGTGGGCGTGCGGGTCCGCAGCTTGAAGGACGTCGAAGCGGAAGGCGTCGTGGCGTTGCCGGGCGTATGCATCGACGATTTGGATATCAGCGTCAGCAACTATGAGCATCCGCGCCCGGAATTGCTGCGCTGCGATGATTCGCGGATTGTGGAAGAGAGCGTGCACAGCCATCTGCTCAAATCCAATTGCCCGGTGACCAGCCAGCCAGACTGGGGCACGGTGGTGGTGGAATATCGTGGCTCGGCACTGGATCATGCGAGTCTGCTGGAATACATCGTCAGCTTCCGCCAGCATTCGGACTTCCATGAGCAGTGTGTGGAGCGGATTTTCCTCGATCTGCAGCGCTTGTTGAAACCCGAGAAATTAACGGTATTTGCACGTTACGTGCGTCGTGGTGGTCTGGATATCAATCCGTATCGCAGCACCGAAAGCGTACAGCTGCCGAACCACCGGCTCGTACGTCAATAAAGATCCGGAATGTGCGATATCCCATGAGGGAGCGAGCTTGCTCGCGAAGGCGTCGTGTCAGTCGACATCATCGTTGAATGACTCACCGCATTCGCGAGCAAGCTCGCTCCCACAGGGAAGTGTGTTTCAAGTCCGGAAATGAAAAAGCCCTGCCAGTGATGGCAGGGCTTTTTGCGTTTCGGGGGGAATCAGATCCCCATGCTGCCCAGCGCGTTGACGATATTGCGCAAGGTGCCAGCTATGGTTGGATGGTCAACTTCAAAGCGTTCAACGGCGAGGTTCACGCCGTCGGCAATGTTCGAATCGTTGGTCTTGGTTTCGAGTTCAAGTTCCAGTTCAATCTGCTTCATCAGCGCATGCAAATCCTCACGCTCAACTTCCGACAGCGGCGGATTCTGCTCCAGCTGCTCGCGCAGGGTATCGAGCTGTTTTTGCAGTTCTTGGGCGGGCATGGTGTTTTCCTTTTATCAATAGGCACTGGCATTGACCGCAGCCGCGCGCCAAAGGTCTATGGCTGACCTTTAGATTAATCCACTCCCGGCAAACCTGCATGATCCCGGTCAGGGCTTTTCGCCTTTGAGGCGACGCAGGCGGATGTCCGCCAGGCAAGTGTCGAGTTCACCCAGGTGATCGATTACCGAATGCACGCCCAGCCCGAATAACTGCACGGTGGCCTTGCCACGCAAGTGTTCGCGTTCTTTCTGGCTCAAGGCTTGCCATTCCTGAGGTGCCAGGCCGCAGAGCGAGCCGCAGGAGGCGAGGCCGATGGTCCACAGGCCGGCATTCAGTCCAGCTTCCAGCAGGCGCGGTTCGCCACTGACCAGCACGCAACCGTCCAGGCTGCCGACGTTCAGCGTCATCAATGCTTGCCAACAGGCGTTCGGGGCGGGCCATGGATTGATTGTTGCCGAATGTTGCGCAGGTTTGATCCACGCTGGCAATGAGACCGACAACGCTTGCGCGAGGGGCGGGGGCAATTCATCTAGCCAGGCGCAGGGAATCTGCTGGCGCTGCAGGCTGTGCAGGCTGTCGAGTGCGCCGGGTGTGGGCTCGGCATGCTCGGGCAGGGCGATCGTCTGTTGCCGGGCGCGAGCACCGAAATCCACCAGACAACCGCTGAGTCCGAACAGTACGGCCGTCAGGCTGGCGGCGGCGACGGGCAAGGTTTCGGCGTGTGTCATGGCAACGTCCCTGAAATAACGATCAGGCTAGGGCGTCTCAGTGACAGTTGGATGACAGAGGTGTGAAGGCGACGCGCGAAGCGTCCTACAGACTGCTTCATTGCGCAGACTGTCCAAACGGGCTTTTGCGCTTATACTAGCGACCTGAATACCCGGACCCAGAGGTCCGCGACAGTACCATTCCAAGGAGTTTTTCTATGCGCTGGAGCAATCCGCTCGCTCAGCTTTGTGTATGTGCCGGCCTGTTGCTGGCCCCGTTTGCCTCTCAGGCGGCAACGGAAGAAGACCCTTGGGAAAGCGTCAACCGTCCGATCTTCCAGTTCAACGACTTCGTTGACACCTACGCGCTGAAGCCATTGGCGCAGGGCTATGAGTTCGTTACACCGCAGTTTCTCGAAGACGGCATTCACAACATGTTCCGCAACGTCGGTGACGTCACCAACCTTGCCAACAACATTCTGCAGGCCAAACCGGCTGCCGCTGGCGTCGACACCGCGCGCCTGATCTTCAACACTACCTTTGGTCTGCTCGGCTTCTTTGATGTCGGCACCAAAATGGGCCTGAACCGCAGCGATGAAGACTTTGGTCAGACCCTCGGTTACTGGGGCGTCGGCAGCGGTCCGTACGTAATGCTGCCATTGCTCGGCCCAAGCACCCTGCGTGATGCACCGTCGAAATACGTCGACAGCTACACCGGTATGTACCGCTACATCGACGACGTGCCGGCGCGTAATTCGATCTTCGGCCTGAACATCGTCGACACCCGCGCGAGCCTGCTGTCGAGCGAGAAGCTGATCAGCGGCGACAAGTACACCTTCATCCGCAACGCTTACTTGCAGAACCGCGAGTTCAAAGTGAAGGATGGCCAGGTCGAAGACGATTTTTAATCTCGACCGGTAAAAAGAAAGGCGACCTCAGGGTCGCCTTTTTTGTGTGTAGCTATTTCATCTTCAGGATGGTCAGACCGAGTTTCTGGCCGCCGCCGTCCTGTGGCCTGATCCACACCACTTCGGTCTCGGCTTCAAGCCCACTTAACGCTGCGTGTTCAGAGTCGATCCGCACGCTCAAACGGTCACCGACCGCGAACTGGCGCGGTGCTTCGACCTGCATGCCACTGCTGGAGAGGTCGATGCACACCCCTGAAACCTCATCCCCTTCATGAATCAACACGACATCGGCATCGACCCGCATGCGGATGAAATCGCGCTTTTCGCTGTAGTCCCGACTGGTTTGACTCATAGGTTCGTCCTTCCATTGGGTTACGGTTTGAGCTGTTCTTATAACTCTCGGTGATTTGACAAGTAAAGTCGTCAAGCGACCATCGGCGCATGCTTGAAACGCTCTGCGGATGGGAGTACCGTCTGCGCCTTAGAAGGGCACCTCTGGTGCAACCGCGTTTGCAGTCAATGCTCGAAAGCGGTGCAGCAGAGAGGCTAGAAAGCGAATCCAGTAGTCTGCGCAGGGCCAGATGCCCCGCCAACTACGCCAACCTAATTCTGGCGCCGTTTGCCCACATGCCAAAAACCAGTGCCACGCTGCTGATAATCGATGATGACGAAGTAGTGCGCGCGAGCCTCGCGGCCTATTTGGAAGACAGTGGTTTCAGCGTCCTGCAGGCCAGCAACGGCCAACAGGGTCTTCAGGTATTCGAGCAAGACACGCCCGACCTGGTCATCTGCGATCTGCGCATGCCGCAGATGGGCGGTCTCGAACTGATCCGTCAGGTCACCGAGCGATCGCCGCAAACGCCGGTGATCGTGGTGTCGGGTGCCGGCGTGATGAACGACGCGGTCGAGGCCCTGCGCCTGGGCGCGGCGGATTACCTGATCAAGCCTCTCGAAGATCTGGCTGTGCTCGAGCACTCTGTGCGCCGGGCCCTCGATCGTGCGCGCCTGCTGCTGGAAAACCAGCGGTACCGCGAGAAGCTGGAAAAGGCCAACCGCGAGCTCGAGGCCAGTCTGAACCTGCTCCAGGAAGACCAGAACGCCGGTCGCCAGGTGCAGATGAACATGCTGCCGGAAAGCCCGTGGAGCATCGACGAGTTCAAGTTCGCGCACCAGATCATCCCGTCGTTGTACCTGTCGGGTGATTTTGTCGACTATTTCCGTGTCGACGAGCGCCGGGTCGCGTTTTACCTGGCCGATGTATCCGGGCATGGCGCTTCTTCAGCCTTCGTCACCGTGCTGCTGAAGTTCATGACCACGCGCTTGTTGTTCGAATCCAAGCGCAACGGCACATTGCCGGAATTCAAACCTTCTGAAGTCCTTGGTCATATCAACCGGGGGCTGATCAGTTGTAAGCTGGGTAAACACGTCACAATGGTCGGTGGAGTCATCGACGAGGAGACCGGTTTGTTGACCTATAGCATCGGCGGCCATCTGCCGTTGCCTGTGTTGTACACGCCTGACAGTGTTCGTTATCTCGAAGGGCGTGGTCTGCCGGTGGGCCTCTTCAATGAAGCCACCTACGAAGACCACGTGCTTGAGCTGCCGCCGACATTCAGCCTGACGCTGATGTCCGATGGCATTCTGGATCTTTTGCCAGAACCTACGCTCAAAGAAAAAGAAGCCGCTTTGCCTCAACGGGTGAAGTCGGCGGGCGGCAGCCTGGATGGTCTGCGGCAAGTGTTTGGATTGGCCACGCTAGGGGAGATGCCGGATGATATCGCCCTGTTGGTGTTGAGCAGGAATCTTTAATGAGTACCGGTAGAATCCAGTTCGCCGAGCAGGACGGCACCTTCGTCCTGAAGTTCGTCGGTGAAGTTCGCCTGACCCTGTGTTCGGCGTTGGATGCGACTATTGAGAAAATCTTCACCGCGCTGAATTTCAACGCGATCGTGATCGATTTGACCGAAACCCGCAGCATCGACAGCACGACGTTGGGCCTGTTGGCCAAACTGTCGATCCTGTCGCGGCAGAAGGTCGGCCTGTTGCCGACCGTCGTCACCACCCACGAAGACATCACCCGTCTGCTGCAATCGATGGGTTTCGAGCAGGTGTTCAACATCGTCAACCACCCGGTGCCATGCCCGGAGTGCCTGGACGACCTGCCTGATCAGGACCAGTCGGAAGAAGTGGTGCGGATCAAGGTGCTTGAAGCGCACAAGATCCTCATGGGCCTGAACGATTCCAACCGGGAAGCGTTCCATGACCTGGTGAATGCCCTCGAGCGGCATTGATCTCATGACGTGATGTTGTCCCGGCCGGCCTCTTCGCGAGCAAGCTCGCTCCCACACTGGATCAGTGTCGATCACCAATCCCCTTGTGGGAGCGAGCTTGCTCGCGAAGGCTTAAGTTCAGTCAACGCGGCTCCCAATGCAGAATAAAAAAGGGCGAACCTGTGAAGGTTCGCCCTTTTGCATTTCAACCGCTCAAATCACAGCTTGGCCTGCAACAGCGCCTCAAGCTTCTCCTGGTCGCGAGCAAACTGACGGATGCCCTCAGCCAGTTTCTCGGTAGCCATCGCGTCTTCGTTGGACAACCAGCGGAACTGCGCTTCATTGAGGCTCAGACGGGCTTCACCGGCGTTGCCCGGTGCCAGTTTGCGCTCCAGCTTGCCGGTATCGGCCGCCAGCTTGTCGATCAGGTCCGGGCTGATGGTCAGGCGGTCGCAGCCGGCCAGTTGCTCGATCTGATTGAGGTTGCGGAAGCTCGCGCCCATGACCACGGTCTTGTAGTCATTGGCCTTGTAGTAGTTGTAGATGCGGGTGACCGACTGCACGCCCGGATCATCAGCGCCGGTGTAGTCGTTACCGTTGGCCTTCTTGTACCAGTCGTAGATGCGGCCCACGAATGGCGAAATCAGGAACACGCCAGCGTCGGCGCAAGCGGCGGCCTGGGCGAAGGAGAACAGCAGGGTCAGGTTGGTCTGGATGCCTTCCTTCTCCAGCACTTCGGCGGCGCGGATGCCTTCCCAGGTCGAGGCGATCTTGATCAGTACGCGATCGCGGCCAATGCCGGCCTTGTCGTACAGCTCGATCAAGCGATGCGCGCGTTTGAGCACGGCATCCTTGTCGAACGACAGACGCGCATCCACTTCAGTGGAGATACGGCCCGGGATCACTTTGAGAATTTCCTGACCCACCGCGACGCCGAAACGGTCGCTGGCCAGGCCGACATCGCCCTTGCAGTCGCTGACGCAGGCGTTCAGCAGCTCGGCGTAGGCCGGAATGGCTGCCGCTTTGAGCAGCAGGGACGGGTTGGTGGTGGCGTCGACCGGTTTGACTCGGGCGATCGCTTCGAAGTCGCCGGTGTCGGCAACAACGGTGGTGAATTGTTTGAGTTGTTCCAGCTTGGAAGTCATGGGCGTGCTCTGTCCTATGGGTCTGATGACATTACCCGAGCGCTGACGGCCACTCAAGGGTAGGTGCGTGTATCGATGGCCCCTGCAGCAACAACCTGAAAACGATTGTTTGAAAGGCGGGGCGCGGTATCGATGAATACGATGCCAAAACCGCCAACAGGTTCAAAGCAACCGACCTGCGTACAGGCCGGTTGTGCATGCGCTACTGGGCGTTCAATAGGGCTTCGACGGACATACGTGCCGGTTTCGGCTGACCGTCAGAGGTCAGCAGGCCAAAGTTCTTCTCGCGATCGTTGCTGCCCGAATCACTGTTCTTCCATTCATAAATGGACGTCAGCGGAATATTGAGTTTTTTAACATCGCCAATAAACGTGTTGATCTTGCTTGCTTGTCCTTCAGGCCCACCATTGGAGGCGAGTGCCGAGATCCCCCATTCACTGATGACTCCCGGCAGATGGAAGTTTTGCTGAATGAAGTTTTGCGCGTTGCTGATCTGCGTGGCGGTCATGCCGTAGGGGTGGTAGGACACGGCGCTCAGGCATTTGGGGTATTCGCTGACGATGCGGTTCAGCGCCACGGTTGCAGCCGAGCCTGCGCTAGGCGGGCGGGCGAAGCCGTAACCGATCACGGGTGTCGATAGCGGTTGCTCCTGCAGCGCCTTGCACACGCCGCTCATGAACGGCACAAACGTGGTGTCGAAATTGCGCGTCGGCCAGTAGGTTTCCAGGTCCGGCTCATTCCATAACTCGATCGCCACCAGTTGCGCGCTGTACGACTGTTGCAGCCCCGTCACGGCTTTGGCGAAGCCTTCACCGGCAGTGCTCAGCTCGGCGCTCGAGGTGGCGGGCAACGCCTTGATCGCGCGGACCGTCAGCAACACCGGCAAGCCCGCAGACTGTGCTGCGGCAAAGGCATCGCTGACCTGTTTCTGATAAGCCTTGGCTGTCAGGCTGTCGCTCCACACACCGAAGCGGACAAAACCGAAGCCTGCCGACTTGATCTGCGGGGCGTCGGCGGCCGTGAAGTTCTGGATCTTCACCTGCACGCCGATGTTCTTGGCTGGAAGGCTGGGAAACACTTCGCTAGCGTGAACCTGAGTCGTAGCCCCTGCCACCATCAATGCCAACGCGCCGAGTTTTTTGAGATGTGTTGTTTTCATGTCTGCTCTCCCGAAGAGAAGTGACAACTGCGAATAAATGATCTCGTTTCTCAATTTTCGAGTGAGGTGATGGCACTTAGTGCGCGAATGTTAGTTTTTGTCGGAAAACAATCACTCGAAAATCACAGTTATTTTTAGTCCGTTAATAGTGGTTGGGGGGCTTTTAAACGCTGTGGTACTTAATGCTTCGGTACTAACAGGGCGAATCTATTTCTGAGTGCAGGAAGATCTTGAGGGTTCATTCAATTGCTCTCGGATGTTGGCCGTTTGACATTACACAGGAAAGTAAAACCTTGTTCAGAAAGATCCTTGTCGTTTGCGTGGGCAATATATGCCGTAGTCCGACGGCAGAGCTGATGTTGCGTAACGCGCTGGCCCCCTCAGCGATCACCGTTTCCTCCGCAGGCCTGTCGGCGCGGGTGGGCGAGGGTGTAGAAGCGTCCGCGCGGCAAGTGCTCGAAGACCATGGCCATAACGCCGAAGGCTTCATGGCACGGCAACTGACCGCAGACATCGTCAATGAATCAGACCTGATTCTGGTCATGGAAAAACAGCATGTTAATCAAGTACTGAAGATTGCCTCTCATGCGAGGGGTAAAGTATTCCTGCTCGGCAAGTGGCAGAGCGAGCGTGAAATACAAGATCCGTATCGTCAAGGCAAGGCCGCTTTTATTCATGCCCATGCATTGATTGAAGATGCTGTTAGCTCATGGGCACAACGCCTCGCGCGTTGATGAATATTCTTCAGATCAATGAATGGTAAGAACAGACTTATGCAGTTACCGTCCGTCATCGGCACCCGCGACAATGATCAAGACAGTATTGATCTTCTCGGCATATTCGGCAGTTTGATCGACCAGAAATGGTTGATCGGCGCGCTCACCGGCGCCTTCATGGTCACCGGTGTCGCGTACGCGGTTTTGGCCACGCCCGTGTACCTGGCCAATGCGCTGGTGCAGGTCGAGCCGAAGAAGAACGACATGCTCGGGTTTTCCGACCTCAACAGCATGCTCGGTGGGCAATCGCCGTCGGTGACCGAAATCGGCATCATCAAATCCCGCGCGGTGATCGGCAAAACCGTCGACGACCTGCGGCTGGACATCGATGTCACCCCCAACACCTTCCCGATGATTGGCGGCTTTCTCGCCCGGCGTTATCGCGGCGAGACCGAAACCAGCGTTGCTGCGCCGCGTTTCGGTCTGAACAGTTATGCCTGGGGCGGTGAGCGCCTGGAGTTTGCCCGGCTCAATCTGCCCAAAGAGTTGTTGGGCAAGAAACTCACCCTGATCGCCGGCGAACAGAAGCACTTCCAGTTGCTCGATGACAACGACAATCTGCTGGTCGAAGGCGTCGCCAGCGAAGCGTTCGCGCAGGACGGCGTAGAAGGGCAGATCACTCAGTTGTTGGCCAATCCCGGTACGCGTTTCGAAGTGGTGCGCAATCCGCGAATCGTGACCATTCAGGGTTATCAGGACGCGCTGGATATCTCCGAGCAGGGCAAGGAATCGGGAATTATCAAACTGGCGCTGGCCAGCAGCGACGCCGCTGAAGCGGTGAAGATCCTCAACAAGATCGCCGCGCTGTACGTCGATCAGAACGTGCGCCGCACCTCGGCCGAAGCAGCGCAGAGTCTGGCTTTCCTGCAAAGCCAGTTGCCGCAGGTCAAGCGTGATCTGGCCAAGGCCAGCGATGCGCTGAACGCCTATCAGACCCACGGCAAGACCGTGAACATCTCGCTGGAAACCCAGTCGGTGCTCGGTCAGTCGGTAGCGCTGGAAACGCGGATCTCCGAGCTGAAAATGCAGCAGGCGGAGATGGATCGCAAGTTCACCAAACAGCACCCGGCCTATCGCGCGTTGATGAGCCAGATCGGCGAACTGACCCAGCAACAGAAGTCGCTGGAAGGCAAGGTTGGTGATCTGCCTGCCACGCAACAAGAGCTGCTCAACCTGACCCGCGATGTCGAAGTGGCCTCGCAGATCTACACGCAGTTGCTGAACAAATCCCAAGAGCTGGACATCGTCCGCGCCGGTGCCGTGGGTAACGTGCGTCTGGTCGACGCAGCGGATGTCGACCTGACCAGTCCGGTCAAACCGAAAAAAGCCCTGATCGTGCTGATCGCCACCTTCCTCGGCGCTTTTGTCGGCGTGGCGCTGGTGCTGCTGCGCAAATCCCTGAGCCGTGGTCTGGAAGGCCCGGAAGCCATCGAGCAACTCGGTTTGCCGGTGTACGCGTCGATTCCGTACAGCGCCTTGCAGGATGAAGAAGACAACAAAAAAGGCCGCGCCCGCGACGGTGTCGACAAACCGGCGTACCTGCTGGCCCTGCGTAATCCCACGGATCTGTCGATTGAATCGATCCGCAGCCTGCGCACCTGCCTGCATTTCGCCGGGCTCGATTCGACCAACAACCGCATCATGATTTCCGGGCCGAGCCCACAGGTCGGCAAGACCTTCGTCTCGTCCAACCTCGCCGCGGTCATGGCGTTGAGCGGTCAGCGCGTGGTGCTGATCGATGCCGACATGCGCAAAGGTCACCTGCACAAAACCCTCAACACGCCGATCACCAACGGCTTGTCCGACCTGCTGGTCAAGCGCTGCAGCATCGATCAGGCAATCAACAAGGTCGAAATCGACAACCTGCACTTCATCAGCCGTGGCCAGGTACCGCCGAATCCTTCCGAGCTGTTGATGCACGCCAACTTCCGCGAGCTGCTGGCGGAACTGAGCGAGCGCTACGACCTGGTGATCATCGATACGCCGCCGCTGCTGGCGGTGACCGATGCGGCCATCGTCGGCCGTGAAGCCGGGATCAGCCTGATCGTCACGCGCTTCGGGGTGAACCCGGCCAAAGAGATCGAACTGACCATTCGCCGCTTCGCGCAAAACGGCATCGAGCTCAAAGGCGCGGTGTTCAACGGCGTCGAGAAGCGCGCCGCCAGCTACTACGGCAATGGCGGTTACGGCTATTACAACTACGAATACGCGTCCGACAAATCCTGACTGTCAGCGACTGTTTTTTCCTGTTTGAAGTGGGTGATTTGTGAAGAAAATACTGCACGTGGCAGAGACGATCAAAGGTGGCGTCGCGACGGTGATCCGGACGATTTCGGCTTCGCCTGAAGGTGATGCGGCGAACTACGAGCTGGTGTACCTGGTGCCGGACGATCAGGCCAAAGAGTTGCACGGCATCGGCGCGCAGCAGATCCGCACCTTTCCCCGCACTGGACGCAATGTGCCGTCGTTGCTGCGTTTCGCCTGGCGTTTGACCCAGGTGATGCTCAAGGAAAAACCCGACGTGGTGCATTTGCACAGCACCTTTTCCGGCGTGATCGGACGATGCGTATGTGTGCTGTTGCGACCGTGGCGCAAGCCGAAAATCGTCTACTGCCCGCACGCGTTTTCGTTCCTGATGGAAAGCTCACCGACCAAGCAGAAAGTCTATGCGTGGATCGAGCGGGTGCTGCAGAAGGTCACCGACGTGATCATTTGCGTCAGCCAGTACGAACTCGACAAAGCCGCGCGCTTCGGTATCGAGCGCAAGCGCATGAAGCTGATCTACAACGGCATTCACCACAAGGATGAAGCGCCGAAAGCGGCCAGTCCCGAGCCGATTCATCTGCTCTTCGTCGGTCGCCTCGATTATCAGAAAGGCTTCGACGTGTTGCTCAAGGCCTTCGCCAACGTGCAGCGCAAAGACTTGAAGCTGACCGTGGTCGGCAGCGCGGTGAACGAGGACGCGGTGGAGTGCCCGCCGATGGACTCTGTTGAATACCTGCCATGGGTCACGCCGAGCGAAGTGCAGGCGCTGTATCAGAAAGCCGATGCGCTGATCGTGCCGAGTCGCTGGGAAGGTTTCGCCATGGTGCCGCTGGAAGGCATGGCCATGGGTTTGCCGGTGATTGCCAGCAACTGCACCTCGCTGCCGGAACTGGTCACCAATGAAGTCTCCGGTTATGTCTTCCCGTCCGGTGATCACCAGGCATTGGCCGACGTGCTGACGATCATCCAGAAGCCACGCTTGCTCGACCTCGGCAACGAAGGCCGGAGCATTGTCCGCGAGCGTTTCAGTGCCGCGTTGATGATTCGCCAGACCTACGACCTGTATCGCGCTCCCACTTTTTAAGTAGAACTCAAGCATATGAACGTAACGATTTTGCATGGCTACAGTGCGTCCAACTCCGGTGACGGCTTGCTCGTCGATCTGGCCATTGCCCTGGTGCAGCGCAACTTTGGCGAAGACACGGCGATTAGCGTGGTAGCTTCCGACCCGGATTCTTTCAGCTACTTGCCGCACCCGCGTTTCGACGCGCCGGTGATGGCGGCCAAGGGTTTGGGCCGGGTCAAGCAAGCGGTGTTTCTCAATCAGTCCTACGCCGGGCTGGCGGATCTGCTGAAGAAAACCGACCTGATCGTCGGCGTCGGCGGCGGCTACATGCGCTCGAAAAGTGCTTTCGAACACATCAAGCTGAAACTCGGCCACGCCAAGCAACTGGAAACCGCGATCCTCAGCAAAGTGCCGTCGGTGTACCTGCCGCAAAGCATCGGCCCGTTCCACGGCGAGAGCAGCAAGATCGTCGAGCATTACGCCAGCGCCGACGCGGTATTCGTCCGTGACAACCGCTCTTCGGCCATTTTTGATGCCTGCTCAAACGTCTACCGTGCGCCGGATCTGGCCGTGCAGTCGCTGGCGAGCAAAATCCTCCAGCAAGCGAAATTCACCCGTTGCGCGTCGTCGCCAGCCACGGTCTGCGTGGTGCTGCGCAAGCCGCCGGAGTGGAGCAAGGAAAAGAAAGTCGCTTACGTCGCCAATCTCAAATTGCTGCTGCAGCGCTTGAAGAACAAAAGCAAAGTGGTTTGCGCCGTACAGAGCGCGGTGCGTGGCAACGATGACGGTGCGTTCTATCGCGAGCTGGGCATTAGCGAAGACTTGCTGTCGTTGAAGGCGACGATTGCCAAGTATCAGCCGGACCTGGTGATTTCCGTACGCCTGCACGGCGCCATCGAATCGCTGCTTTCCGGCGTGCCGGCGTACCACATCAGCTACGAACGCAAAGGCTTCGGCGCCTATCAGGACATGGGCGTGGAAGACTGGGTGATCAACGGCGGCGACATCAATGTCGACACCATCATCGACACGGTTTACGCGCCGAATGCGTTGTCGAATTTCGGCAAGCGCCTCACCGACACCTGCCGTGAAATCGAGGCAAAAACCGTGGCGATGGACGAGATCATCAAAGGTGTCGTTCGATGATATTTCGGCTACTGCTTCGCGGCGGTGCATTGGGCGCGAAGTTTTTGCTGGTGTTGGCGATCACCCATTACCTCGGGTATGAAGCGCTGGGTTTTTACGGTGTGGTGGTCGCGGCGTCGCTGATTGCGTCGAAGTTCTACAGCGTCGGTTTCAGTTCCGAGATCAATCGGTTGATCAGCGTCGGCGGCAGTTCGCGCCGCGTGGTCGACAAGGTTTTGCTGCTGTATCTGGCGGTGGGGCTGGTGCTGTCGGTGGTGACGGTGCTGATTTATTCACTGTTCCAGACAGTTGAAGCGAGCGCCGCGCTGATCCTTTGTGTGACGCTGGTGTTGCTCACTGAGCACCTGTCGTTCGAGATCAACTCGTTCGTGTTTTCCGCGCAGAAAGCCACGGCGGGCGCGCTGCTGTTTTTCATCAAGACCGGCCTGTGGGCGGTGTTGGCGGTGGGCGGGATGATGCTCGACTGGGTCTCGGGAATTGCCAGCGTGTTGTGGCTGTGGGTCGCCGCCAACGTGCTGGTGATCATCGCCGGTTACCTGATCGTGGTGAACGTTCATCACGGCCGGGAAACCGGGACACTGGCCACTGCTACTGTATGGAAAGCGGGATTACCGTTTTATCTCGGCACCGGGTTGATCGCGTTGAGTCAATACGCCGAACGGTTTCTGATCGCCGACCTCGAACCGTACGCCAAACTGGGTCAATACGTGTACGCGTGGTCAGCGGCCAACACCTTGCAGGCGCTGTCGTATGCGGTAGTGGCGGTGGTCGGAATTCCGCTGTTGGCCAAGCGTTTTCAGGCTGATCAGCAGGCGTTCACGGTCAAGCAGTTGTTCATCAACAAGTGGGTGATGCGCTCGCTTGTAGTGTCGGCGGCGGTGGCGGTGGCGATCTATGTGTTCTTCAACGTGGTGCTCGATTACGTCGCCACCAGCGTGCCGCGTCCGGACAATGCGATCCTCGGCGTGCTGATTTTTTCTTTCGCGTTGCGCGCGATTGGCGACATCGTCTGGGGCGGTTTGATTGCTTCGAAAAACAGCCGCGTATCGCTCGCCAGCGCGGCGATCTGTCTGCTGGTTTCGGTGCCGGTCAGCTATGTATTGATCAAGCACTATTCGATTTACGGCGCCGCTTGGGGCAATGTCTTCGCGATCATCGTGCAACTGCTGGTGATTGCCGTGCTGACCCGCGCAACGGCCGGGAAAAAGGCTGCGTTGTCATGGGCCTGAAACTGCCGTGCATCGAGTTTCGCGGCAAGCGACTCGATTCGTATGTGTCGTTCCTGATCCTCTTCACCGGGCTGTTTCTGTCGGTGGCGATGCCGCTGTTGATTCCCCGTGATCCGGGGCCGGATGCGATGACGTTGTGGTCGTCCTACGCCCGCGCCGACAACTGCAATTTCTGGAACCCGTTCTCGCCGGATCGCTCGTCCTATGAGTGTTCGGCGTTCCTGCTGCGGCCCACCGGGATCAACCTGACCAATGCCTGGGCCTACGGCATGTTCTGCAATTTTTTCCTCACCGCGATTCCGGTGGTGGTTTTTCGGCGCATGCCGTTGGCGATCTTCG
Source organism: Pseudomonas sp. 29 (assembly GCF_002754355.1). NCBI lineage: Bacteria > Pseudomonadati > Pseudomonadota > Gammaproteobacteria > Pseudomonadales > Pseudomonadaceae > Pseudomonas > Pseudomonas sp. 29. The sequence goes on along the minus strand of NZ_PEEY01000001.1, from coordinate 773,562 downwards.
GCACCCTGTGCCTGTGGGGCATCGTGCGTTCGTTCTTCCTTGAGAACCTGACCAAGGAAATCATTGTGTCGGTGGCGGTGTTGAGCATTTTGCTCAGCTCGCTGACGCGAAAATATCGCGGCGGATTTTTCCTCTCGGCAGTGATCTACGGCGTGCTGATTCGGCCCTACTGGATTTTGTTTTCGCTGTCGTGGGTCGGCGTCTGTGTGATGAAAAAGTACGTGTCGCGCACGACGTTCTTTCTGATGCTGTTCCTGTTTTATCTGGCGGTGGCGATGTCGATCCAGCTCGCCCTGGGCTTTCCGGTGTCGTCGATCCGCGCCAGTAACAACGAGTTGCGCACGGCGGGCGAGGAGGGCTCGAAATCGTTGATCGTGTCGTGGCTCAGCGGCAGCGACTTCGTTTCGCAGGCGCTGGACTCGATGATCATCTTCTTCCGCCTGTCGTTCCCGGTGGAGCTGATTCTGCTGTCGGGGCCGGGGCAGGTGATCTTCGTCGCGTTGATGATCATGACCGCGTTGCTGCTGTTCAAAGTCATCACCTCGACCGATTACAAAGGCGCGCCGATCCAGACCAAACCCAAGGAACTGATCGCGATTCCGCTGGCGTTTCTACTGGTGCAAGGCCTGTTCGAGCCGGACTTCGGCTCCTTCGCCCGGCACTTCTCGATGTTGGTGCCGGTGTTGTTTGTCGGTCTGGGCTTGATGCTGCGGGCGAACAAACCGGTGCAGGTTGAATCAAGAATTCTGAATTGAGGCAGGTGCTTTATGTCGAGCAAGAAAAAGTCCCTGGAGATTGAAACCCTGCGTGGCCTGGCGTGCCTGTTGCTGGTGCTCTATCACGTCATTGGCCCGCTGGGCGGCGGGTTGAAGATCGATGTCGGCTCGCCGTTCCGGGTGCTCGCCGATTCGATGGTGTACGTGCGCATGCCGTTGTTCACCTTCATCTCCGGGTACATCTATTCGATTTACAAAATTCGCGGCAATGACTTTTCCGCGTTTTTCAGCGGCAAGGTGCGCCGCTTGATCGTGCCGCTGTTTTGCGTCGGTGTGCCGTTCTCGGTGTTGCAGGCAGTCGGGCCGGGGGTGAACAAGGATGTCGGGGTGATCGACGCGCTGTTGTCGTTCTGGGTGCCGATCAACCACTTCTGGTTCCTGCAGGCGGTGTTCATCATTTTCATGTTCGTCGGGCTGCTGGAGTGGCGCGGGATGTTGCGTTCGGCGACGCGCTTGTATGGGCTGTTTGCGTTTGCGGCAGTGTTGTTTCTGCTGCCGCCGTTCAAGTTCGACGCGTTCGGGATCAACGGTGCGATTTATCTGCTGCCGTTTTTTGTCGCGGGGATGATTGGCCAGGAAAGCGTCGACGTGTTGAAGCAGCGCTTCAAGGTGATCGGGCCGCTGGTGTTTGTGCTGATTTCGCTGACGCTGTTGTATGTGGCGGCGATTGATCGCGAGCTGATTGTTGATCGTCGCAGTCTGATCGGTTTGACCGTGGGTTGCGTGTCCTGTATTGCGCTGCTGTCGAGTGATATGCGCTCGAAAGCGCTGACCTGGCTGGGTGGCTATTCCTATGCGATCTTCCTGTTCCATGTGCTGTTCGCGGCGACGTCGCGGTTGGTGCTGGGGCGGTTGGGGGTGAAGGATGAAAGTTTGCTGGTGCTCGGTGGTTTGACCTTTGGTTTGCTCGGGCCGGTGCTGTTGTCGATGATTTTCAGCCGGTTCAATTTCACCTCGGTGTCGTTCCTTGGGGAGCGGGCGGCGAAGAAGAAAGCGGCGGCGCCTGTCACCCCGGTGGTGCAACCGCAAAACAGCTAAGAGCTTCGCGAGCAAGTCGAATCGTCGCACCGTCGCTCCCACAGGTTTTTTTGGTGTACACAGATTTAGTGGATGACCGCGACAAATGTAGGAGTGAGCCTGCTCGCGATAGCGGTCCGTCAGTCAGCATTTCAATACCTGACCCACCGCTATCGCGAGCAGGCTCACTCCTACAGTTGATCTCTGTACATCCCGGCATTCAGTGGGCCATTTCAGACTGAAGGAAATTTTGCATGTTGGCAGTAGATGACGCGCAACCCGTCGCAGCGTCGGTGGTTCAGGTGGGCGATGCCCGCGAGCGTTTCGCGCAGTGGCGTGAAGGCAAGGCCGGTAAGGTTTTGTCGGTCTCGGTGATCGGCGACAGCTACAGCGCCGGGCAGGATTTCTACCTGAACAAACTGGTGCAGCGCGTGGCCGGGGAGGTGGGGTTTGCCGGGCCGGGTTACGTCGGTTTCAATCACGGCGCGGCGCTTGGCGGCACGCACTTCAAATACACCCGCAGCAGTGACAAGTACTTTGGCGGCGACTGGAAGGTTTCAGAGTTGGGGCAAGCAAGCCCGGACAGCCGCACAGTGACGGGCCGGCCCGGTGCGTGGTTGCAGGTGGATGCCAATCCTTCGCCGCGCATCAATACGGCGGTCACTCAGGCGAAACTGCTTTACCTCGGCACTGGCAAATCCTCTGAGATCCGTTACCGCTGGTCACCTTCAGAAGATTGGCAGCCGATGACGCTGACAGGAGACGGGGTTCAGGAAGTGCCATTGGCAGGCCTGTCTGCAGCGAAAGACTGGTCCTTCAAACTGGAAGTGGTGAAAGGCGCGCCGACGTTGTTCGGGCTGTGGATGAGCAACGATCAGAACGGCGTGCGCGTATCGAAACTGGCGGCCTCCGGTGCGGCGTCTGCGGATTTCTATCACCAGGATCCGCAATGGCAGGTGCAGTGGAAAGCTGCCGTGTCGAAGATCCCCGCTGATGTTTACCTGATCATGCTCGGTGGCAACGATCAGGGCTTCGGCGTGAAGCCCGCGCAGTATCTGCAGAACGTTCAGGGATTGGTCGGCATGCTGCGTGAGATTCAGCCGCAGGCGAGCATCAACCTGATCATGCGTCAGGACACCACGCGTTCCAGCGCTTATCCGATGTCGGCGTACGCGCAGGTGCTGGAACCTTGGGCGCGTGAGCAGCATTTGGGGTATGCCAATCTGCAATGTGCGTTCGGGCCGGACGTCAAACGCTACGCGGCGGCGATGATCGGCCCGGACAAGATTCATCCGGTGCCGGCCACGGGCGGGAAGGTGATTGCTGATTACTTCTATGGCTGGATCACCGGCGCCAAGGATCGTTGCGACGCCTCCCCTAAATAACACGCAAACCCCAGAGCGGTGATCGTTCCCACGCTCCGCGTGGGAATGCCGCCCGGGACGCTCCGCGTCCCTTCGCTGGGTGACGCAGAGCGTCACTGGATGCATTCCCACGCAGAGCGTGGGAACGATCAGGTGAGGGGAGTTATTCGAAGGCGTCGACCTGCTCGAGCAACTCCGCAATCTTCTGCGGCATCAACCGCGTATCGCACCGTGTCTCAACGTTGATGATGATCGCCGGGTCGTTGCAGCAAATCCGCACGCGAAAGCGCCAGTCGCTGAAGATCACTTTCAGGCCATCCTGGTCATCCATCTCCAATGCCTGCTCGCCATACAGTTTTTTCAAATGCGCGAGCAGCGGATACGGATCACGCAGCGGCCGGCGGATATCACCGGACGCCGGAAATACGCCAATCCGCTCCACCAGCAGAATCGTGCCCAGCCAGGACTCGTTGGCGCTGGGCAACGGTTGATGGCGCGACAGCCAGCTCATCACCCCGAGGTTACCCACCTCGCGTTCAATCTCTACGGAATGTTGTGCAATGTTCATGGTGGCCTCGTTGGGTGAAGGGAGCCGTCTCAGCGGCCCTTGAGATAGACGTTTTCGTAGCAGAAATTGGTCGCCTGCAAGTAACCCTCGGCGTCACCGCAGTCAAAGCGCAGGCCTTTGAATTGGTAGGCCAGCACGCAACCGTTCTGCGCCTGTTTCATCAGTGCGTCGGTGATCTGGATTTCACCGGCCTTGCCCGGTTGGGTGTCGGCGATCAGGTCGAAAATGTCCGGGGTGAGGATGTAGCGGCCGATGATTGCCAGGTTCGACGGCGCGTCTTGCGGGGCCGGTTTTTCCACCATGTTGTTGACGCGGTAGATGCCGTCGGACATCAGCTCGCCGGCGATCACCCCGTACTTGTGGGTCTGGTCGGCCGGGACTTCCTGGATGGCGACGATCGAGCAGCGGAATTTCTTGTACAGCTGGATCATCTGCGTAAGCACGCCGTCACCTTCCAGGTTCAGGCACAGGTCATCGGCCAGCACCACGGCAAACGGCTCATCGCCGATCAGCGGACGACCGCTGAGAATCGCGTGGCCCAGACCTTTCATTTCCACCTGCCGGGTGTAGGAGAAGGTGCAGGTGTCGATCAGCTCGCGGGTGCCTGCGAGGAATTTCTCTTTCTCGGTGCCGCGAATCTGGTGTTCAAGTTCGTAGCTGATGTCGAAATGGTCTTCCAGCGCACGCTTGCCGCGACCGGTGACGATGGCCATGTGTTGCAGGCCGGCGTCCCGCGCTTCTTCAACGGCGTACTCGATCAACGGCTTGTTGACGATCGGCAGCATCTCTTTCGGCATGGCTTTGGTGGCCGGCAAGAAACGCGTGCCATAGCCGGCAGCGGGGAACAAACATTTACGAATCATAAAAGTATCCTGGACAGTCATGGAACACAGGCGACGGGTGCGAGCCATAAACAATGGCTGCAAGTTTCAATGTTGATTGAAGGCCTACTTTAATACCTGAGTCAGGTTGTTAATGGCAATTAGTTGGGCCGGTAAAACATGACAATGTTATGAGATGTCGGCGAATGCTTTATTAGTTATTTTTAGTCGGTATCGGTTGATAGTGATGAGCGCACAGGGAGTGCTAATAAGTAGCGGGCAATACAGTGTGACCTGCAAAAATATTTATTGCCAGTCATTGAACTAGTTTTGTTTTCGGTTGTTGTCGCCTGTTTGTGTGAGTTGTGACACATCTTCAATAAAACAGGCTTGACACGCTACTTGTCACTCATCCAAAGACGGATAGCACTATGAAGATTCTGGTAACGGGTGGCGCCGGCTATATCGGCTCGCACACCACACTTGCTCTACTTGAAGCAGGTTATGAAGTTGTCGTACTGGATAACCTTTGTAACAGCAGCGAAGCCGCGTTGCACGCCGTTGAGGGCATTTGCGGCAAGAGTGCCTGGATGATCCGCGGCGATGTCTGTGACCGGGCATTGCTTGACCGGATTTTCCGCGAGCACAACATCGAAGCGGTGCTGCATTTTGCCGGCCTGAAAGCGGTCGGCGAGAGCGTGCGCAAACCGCTCGAGTACTACGAGACCAACGTCAGCGGCAGTATCAATTTGTGTCAGGCGATGGCGGCGGCGGGGGTGTTCCGGCTGGTGTTCAGCTCGTCGGCCACGGTGTATGGCGAGCCCGAGCAGATGCCGATCCGCGAGGACTTTCCCACCGGCAATCCGACCAATCCCTACGGCCAGTCCAAGTTGATCGTCGAAAATGTCCTGCGTGACTTGAGCCTGGCCGAGCCACGCTGGAGCATTGCCTTGCTGCGCTACTTCAACCCGATCGGCGCGCACCATAGCGGTCATATGGGCGAAGACCCCAACGGCATCCCGAATAATCTGGTGCCGTACATCAGTCAGGTGGCGGTCGGCAGCCTGCAAGAGTTGTCGATCTTCGGCAACGATTACCCGACGGTCGACGGCACTGGCGTGCGCGATTACATCCACGTCGTCGATCTGGCCGACGGCCACCTGAAGGCGTTGCAGTCGATCTCCGGGCGCACCGGCATTCACACCTGGAACCTCGGCACCGGCGATGGTTACAGTGTGCTGCAAGTGCTCCACGCCTTCGAACACGCCTGCGGGCAACCGGTGCCGTATCGGATGATGCCACGTCGTTCCGGGGATATCGCCGAGAGCTGGGCCGACGCCTCCAAGGCGGCAAAAGAGCTGGGCTGGAAAGCTACGCGCAACTTGCAGGACATGGTCACTGATACTTGGCGCTGGCAATCGAACCATCCCCAAGGCTACTCGCGATGATGGCCATTTAGTCCAATGTTATTTTCAGTCAGGTTGTTAGATAACGTCGGGAAATTACACTGGCAATGCCTTTTGCAAATCCGTAGATATAAACCTGCCGTTCGACTTTTATCAGTTGGGTAAGACTGTGAAAGAACGACGGATCATGTTCGCGCTTTTTGCGGACTTGAACTCACCACCGCTAACTCAGGCCGGTTTTTTAACAGGTCGAATGTTAGAAAGGAGTTGATATGAAAAAAGTGATGGCAGTTGCCCTGTTGACGATGTTGAGCAACTGGGCTGCCGCCGCTGAAGCACCGTTGACAGCGGTAACCAATGTAGGTGGCAACGTGGCGGCTTCTCAAGCGCCCGCAGCCAGTACTGCAATGGTTGCCAGTGCTGTAGCGGCGTCTAACAGCGGTGGCAGTGCCAACGGCGGTACCACCGGTACGACGGGTACCACCGGTACAACCGGCACGCATAACTAACAGGAAGTTCTGTTAGTGCAGTACAGGGTCGCCCGACGCAAGTCGGGTGACTTTGTTTTTGGATTCGCCCTTGAATAGCGTAGTGCCATTATGACTCGTAGTGTTTATCTTTTAATGTTGGCAAGTCTCGCTTTGCAAGGTTGCATGTTTTCCCCCGGTCAATACCTCAGCACCAGTGACATCACCCGCCAGGGTGCCAGCGAAAGCAGCCGGGTCGAGCTGATTCCGATCACGCCGAAGCTGATTGCCATGAACCGCGCCACGCAAAAGCGTGAGTCGCTGCCGCCGGAGCTGTTGGCGACGCCGGCCGAATACCGCATCGGCAACAATGATGTTCTGTACATCACCGTGTGGGATCACCCTGAGCTGACGGCCCCGTCCGGCGCGCAACAACAGATCGATGCCAACGGCCGTCTGGTGCGCTCCGATGGCACGCTCTATTACCCGTTCATCAAGGAAGTCCAGGCCACTGGCCGGACCATCCAGCAACTGCGCTCGGACATTGAACAACGGCTGTCGGCATTCATCGCCGAGCCGCAGGTAGATGTCGCGGTGTTGCGTTTCGCCAGCCAGAAGGTCGTGGTCACCGGCGCGGTGGCCAAGGCCGGCCCGCAAGCGATTTCCACCAATCCGCTGAGCGTGGTCGAAGCCCTCGGCTCGGCCGGCATCGACACCAACAACGCTGATCTGTCCGGGTTGTTGCTGACGCGCAAGGGGCGTACTTATCCGCTCAATCTCGACTCGCTCAATCAGGCGGATTCCGAGTTGCAGAACGTTTACCTCAAGGGCGGCGATCAGCTGTATCTGCCGTACAACGACAACAAGCGCATCTACGTGATGGGCGAGGTCAACCAGCCGCGTGCGCTGAGTTTCAAGACCGCGACGATGAACCTCACAGACGTGCTCGGTTCGGTCGGCGGCCTGGCCCAGACCACCTCCAATGGCAACGCGGTCTATGTCATTCGTGGCGTGGAAAACCTTGATGTCGAACCGGCCAAGATCTACCAGCTGGAAGCCGAATCGCCGACCGCCATGGCGCTCGCTTCACACTTCGAAGTTCGCCCGCAGGACGTGGTGTATGTCGGGCCTGCCAACGTGACTCGCTGGAACCGTCTGATCAGTCAGTTGGTGCCGTCGGCATCGATTGTCGGCACCGGCGCTTCCGCTGCGAAGAACTGGAGCGAATACAGCAACAACAACGCCAAATAAGGTCCGACTTTGAACATTTTGAAAGTTGGCCTGTGCCTGATGGCGGCCTCGTTGCTGTGCGGCTGTAACCCGCTGATGAGCGCTTCGTTAAATAACCTCAAGGCCGCAGTCGTCGGCCCGGATGAGGTCGATGTGTCGGCGGCCGAAGTGGCGGGGGTCAACTATCCGCAAATGAAACTGACCACGCCTTCCGGCTCCGGGGTGCTGGCGCTGGTGCGCGAGCGTGAAGACCTGCAGTTCTGGGTCGCCTCGGGCAAACAGGTTCTGCTGCTGCGCAATGGCCTTGCCGTGCGCTCCATTGGTCTGGGCCTGGAAGGCGATCTCGATGGCACGCGGTTGGCCGACGACTCGCCGTTCAAACAGGGCCTGCATCACGTCGCCGACGGGTTCACCACGCGGCGCTGGATCGACCTCTACAAAGGTCAGGAAGTCGGGGTGATCGTCAACAGCCGCTTCTCCCGCCGCTCGGAACAGACCCTGAAGATTCTCGAAAAGGAATACACCGTGCTGCGTGTCGATGAACACATTGACGCCCCGGCCATTGGCCTGAGCGCGACCAATCGTTACTGGGTCGACCCGCGCGACGGGTTCATTTTGCAGAGCGAGCAGCAACTGACGTCGCAGTTGCGCGTCAAGGTTGTGCAACTGACCCCTGATCGCAGGCACCTGCCGTGATGCGCCTGAAAATGTTGTCGGCGAGCTTGATGCTGGTCGCGAGTGTGAGTCAGGCGGCTGTCACGGTGTCGGGCGATGTCGCCAATCCCGGGCCGGTCGCGTTGCCACCGGGTGGGCGCTTGCTCGATGTGATCAGCGAAGCCGTGCCGAATGCCGAAGGCTATTGGCTGGCGGGCGGGTTGCTGCGGCAGTCGCTGATTGAGGCGCAGACACGACTCAAGGTCGGTGTGTTGTTTGATCTGGATGTACTGCAACGCATGTCAATGTTGTTCGACCGGCCGAGTCGGGCGGCGCTGGCGCAGCGCATTGCCGAAGAAGTGCGGCAGATGCCGGTAACGGGGCGGCAGATCGCCGATCTTGATCCGGTTGCATTGGAAGTCGGCTTCGCGCGCAACATTCGCCTCGATGACGGCGATCGTCTGGTTTATCCGAAGCGCGTCGATGAGGTGCAAGTGCTCGGCGCGGTCGCCGAGCCGTGCCACTTGCCGTATCAGCCGTTGCAGGAAGCCCGTGAATACCTGCAAGGCTGTTCGATTCTGGCCGATGCCGAAGCCGATTACCTGTGGCTGATCCAGCCCAACGGCGTCTCGCGGCGTGTCGGCATCGCCCACTGGAATCGTGAGTCCGGACACTTTCCCGTGGCCGGCAGCAAGATTCTGGTGCCGGTGAAAAATGATGATCTTGATCCGCCTCTTCCTGAACTGAATCAGCAGTTGGCCGAATTCATTGCCACGCAGCTGGCCGAGGTGGTTCGTTGAAGTTACGTTTTGCAGCTGTGTTGTTATTGCCCTGCGGTCTGGCTCATGCCGAGCCGCGCATTACCCAGAATGATTTCGGCGGCACCGGTCTGCTGCAGACGCCGACCGCGCGCATGGCCCCGGCCGGCGAGCTGAGCGTCAACGCCAACCGCACCGATCCGTACAGTCGCTACAGCGTGTCGTTGCAGCCGCTGGACTGGCTCGAAGGCTCGTTTCGCTACACCGCGATCACCAACCGGCCGTACGGCTCGGAGGCCCTCAGCGGCAGCCAAAGCTATAAGGACAAGGCGGTCGACGTCAAAGTCCGGCTGTGGCAGGAAAGTCACTGGCTGCCTGACGTGGCCCTGGGCTTCCGAGACGTCGGCGGTACCGGTTTGTTCTCCAGTGAATTTTTCGTCGCCAACAAGCGTTATGACAACTTCGATTTCAGCGCCGGGATTGCCTGGGGTTACCTGGGTAATCGCGGCGATATCGACAACCCGTTGGGCTACGTCAGCGATCGCTTCGATACCCGGCCGGCCCTGGAAGGCACCGGTGACGTCAACTCGGGTTCGTACTTTCGTGGCCGGCCGTCGTTTTTCGGCGGCGTGAGCTATCAGACGCCGTGGGATCGCCTCAGCCTGAAACTCGAATTCGAAGGCAACGACTACAAGCACGAGCCGAAGGACAACGAGATCAAACAGGACTCGCCGATCAACCTTGGCGCGGTGTTCAAAGTCACCGATTCGGTCGATGTCAGCGCAGCGTGGGAACGCGGTAATACGGCGATGTTCGGCGTGACTTTCCACACCAATTTCGTCAGCCGCAAAGCACCGGCGAAGACCTACGATCCGACCCCGGAACCGCTGCCGGCGAAGGCACCGACCACGGCGATGGATCAGGTCAACTGGGCCAACGTCTCGCAACGCTTGCAGCAGAATGCCGGTTACAAGGTCGAGCGCATTGCGCAGCGTGATTCCGAGCTGATCGTCTATGGCGAGCAGCAGCGCTACTTCCATTCGTCCAAGGCTGTCGGGCGGGCGAGCCGGATTCTCGACAACAGCGTCAACGACGACATCGACTGGTTCACCGTGGTCAACAAGCGCTACGACTTGCCGCTGGAAGAAACCAGCGTGCCGCGTCAGACCTTCCGCGAAGTGATCAACAACGAGGAGCCACTGGAGTCGCTGCACCGCACCACCGAGATCAACCCGGCGATGCCACACAACGAGAAGACCCTCTACACCGAAGCGCCGCAGCATTTCAGCTATGGCGTGGGGTTGGGCTTCAAACAGAACGTTGGTGGTCCGGATGGCTTGCTCTATCAATTGAGTGCCGATGCCGACGCCGAATACCGCTTCAACCGCAACACCTGGTGGAGCGGGTTGCTCAGTGCCAACCTGGCCAACAACTTCGACAAATTCACCTACGACGCGCCGAGCGGTTTGCCGCGTGTGCGCACGGATTTGCGTCAGTACCTGACCACGTCCAACACGACCATGCCGTTGTTCCAGGTCAGCCATGCCGAGCAGTTGGATAAAGACTGGTACGGCATGGTCTATGGCGGTTATCTGGAGTCGATGTTTGCCGGTGTCGGCGGTGAGGTGTTGTTCCGCCCGACCGGTGAGCGCTGGTCGGTGGGCGCGGATCTGAACTGGGTGCGGCAGCGCGATTTCGATCAGGGTTTTGCCCTGCGTGATTACTCGGTGGTGACCGGGCATGTCACGGCGTATACCGATTTGCCGTTCGATACGCTGGCGGCGGTGAGCGTCGGGCGTTATCTGGCCGGGGACTGGGGCGGTACGCTGGACATCTCGCGCGAGTTTTTCAATGGCGTGCGCTTTGGTGCGTGGGCGACGATCACCACGGCGGGCAGTGCCGAGTATGGCGAAGGTAGTTTCGACAAAGGCATCTACCTGTCGATCCCGTTCGACGAAATGATGAGCATGTCGACCATGCGCCGCGCCAACCTGGTCTGGGCCCCGCTGACCCGTGACGGTGGTGCGCGACTCAGCCGCAGCTACCAGCTGCACTCGATGACCGATAGCCGGGAAGGGGACATGTTTTATCGGAATTTCGAGAAGATCACAGAGTAAAAACGCGGATCTCCGAAGCACCGCATAAACCTGTGGGAGCGAGCCTGCTCGCGAATGCGTCAGATCAGCCAGCATCATCGTTGCCTGACCCACCGCTTTCGCGAGCAAGCTCGCTCCCACATTGGTTATTTGTCACGCCACAAATCCCAAGCCAACCACAAACCCCCTGTGGGAGCGAGCTTGCTCGCGAAGACGTCAGCACATCCAGCATCAATGTTGCCTGACCCGCCGCTTTCGCGAGCAAGCTCGCTCCCACATTGGATTTTCATCACGCCACAAATTCCGATGTCATCCCAGATCCCTGTGGGAGCGAGCCTGCTCGCGAAGGCGTCAGCACATCCAACATCAATGTTGCCTGACCCACCGCTTTCGCGAGCAGGCTCACTCCCACATTGGCTATCTGTCTCACCCAAAATCCCGATGCCATCCCAGATCCCTGTGGGAGCGAGCTTGCTCGCGAAGGCGTCAGTACATCCAGCATCAATGTTGCCTGACCCACCGCTTTCGCGAGCAAGCTCGCTCCCACATTGGATTTTCATCACGCCACAAATCCCAAGCCAACCACAAATGCCCTGTAGGAGTGAGCCTGCTCGCGATAGCGTTCGTTCAGTCGACATCCCCGTTGCCTGACCCACCGCCATCGCGAGCAGGCTCACTCCTACATTGGCTATTTGTCACACCACAAATCCCGAGCCAACCACAAATCCCCTGTGGGAGCGAGCTTGCTCGCGAAGGCGTCAGCACAGTCAGCATCCCCGTTACCTGACCCACCGCCATCGCGAGCAGGCTCACTCCTACATTGGTTATCTGTCACGCCCAAAATCCCGATGTCATCCCAGATCCCTGTGGGAGCGAGCTTGCTCGCGAAGGCGTCAGTACATCCAACATCAATGTTGCCTGACCCTCCGCTTTCGCGAGCAGGCTCACTCCCACAGGTTTTTGCATCCCTCCACAATCCACTCTCGCTCCCAAATCCCACGCACAAAAAAGGGGACTTTCGTCCCCTTGCGATATCCAGCTTCGAACCTCAGTAAATATCCTTCGACAGCAACGTAAACGGTGTTTTCACCAGGATCTTCAGATCCAGCCACAACGACCAGCTGTTGATGTACTGCAGGTCAATCTCGACACGCTTCTGCATCTTGTCGATGGTGTCCGTCTCACCCCGGCAGCCGCTGATCTGGGCCAGCCCGGTGATCCCCGGTTTAATCCGGTGGCGCGCCATGTACGCGAGGATTTTCCCCGAGTAGTAGTTGTTGTGCGCGACGGCGTGAGGGCGTGGGCCGACCAGGGCCATGTGCCCCTGCAACACGTTGAACAGTTGCGGCAGTTCGTCCAGCGAAGTGCGGCGAATAAAGCGGCCGACTGCGGTAATGCGCGAGTCATTACGGCTGGCCTGCTTCACGTCACGGTCATCGTGAACACGCATCGAGCGGAACTTCCAGACTTTGATCACCTTGCCGTTCCAGCCATGGCGATCCTGTTTGAAAAACACCGGACCTGGCGAGTTGATCTTCACCGCCAGCGCAATGATCAGCAGGATCGGGCTCAGCGCGATGATCGCCAGAAACGCCACGGTTTTTTCTACCAGACTCTTGCTCAAGGCAGCGGTAGGGCGACTGGTCAGCGGGCTTTCGTTCAAGTAGATCGCCGGCAGGCCGTCCACGACCTTCACCGAGTGATTGAGCAGGGTCAGACTGTTCAAGTCCGGCACCCACACCACGTCGACGTTGGCACCCAGCAAGTCACCATAAATCGCTTCGATTTTCGCTGCTTCACACAGCGGCAGGGTGATGTACAAGCGGCGGATGTCATGCGCCTCGATCAGCTCCAACAACTGTTCCTGATCGCCGACCACACGCGGTGCATCCGAACCCAGTGCAGACACATCGCCATTGCTGACCAAACCTACCAGCGGCAGGTTTTCCAGTTGGCTGAGCTTCTTCGCCAGACCCAACGCCAGTTCGCCGGTGCCGACGATCAGCGTCTTGTGTTCGCTTTTACGCGACCGTTGGTAGTACTTGGAAAACGCATGCAGCGGCGCGTAGAGAAACGCCTGACCGAGGAAGCCATACACCGCCCAGCTCAGAATCACCTGCCGCGAAAACAGCTCATCGGCCTGGCAGACAAAAGCGATGCACGCCAGCGCCGCCATGGTCATCGACCAACCCATGAACAGGCGACCGAGACCGGTCAGGTAGTTGTCGCGCTTGCGATAAACACCGCTAAACGTATACGCCGGCACCGACGCCAGTACCGCCAGGGTTGCACACATCCGGTAGTAGAACGCGACCGTCCCGGTGTGCTGCTCGGCGAGTATGAACAGCAGCGTCACCACAAAGCCTTGTGCCAGCGCCCATTGGCCCCAAAAGGTCAGTCCCTTGAGGCCTGTGCTTCGATTGATACTTAAAGAAAGATCCATACGGTATCCCCAAAAGACGTCCATTCAGGTTTCAACAGTTGAAAACCGAGTTGTTATGCAGACTTATTGTTTTTGTTTTAACGAGTGTCCTGAGGTAACAACATCGATATGCCGAACTGTCGTCAGTCAATAGACTAAGTTATTGGCTGGAATGGTGTCTGACGAGTTTTAACAAGATGGCACAGTGCCAACTTTTTAATAATTAAATAGAAGGGTGTTAGAAAAGGTCGTGGAGCGAGGGGTGAATAAAGTGTGTTGTATTTGTTACTGTTGGAGGGTGGAGGCAGGGAATATTTACTTCAGGGAGGAAGATCAAGCCAAACAGAGTGCTCTTGTTGTTTTTGTAATCGCACTTTTTCTGTTTGTTCTGTTCGTGGAGGTCTTGCGGGTTACGCGACGACTTCCTGAATCAGGCAATAACCGCGGTTTCTGACAGCACGAAACAGTCGCTCACCATTACTGGCGCTTTTGAATTTGTCTTGCAGGCGACTCAAGCACATTTCCAGGCCGCGATATTGTTCCGGTTCTCGACCGATGCTGAGAATCAGCTCGTCACGACTGACAACACGCTCTTCATGGCTGAGCATTTTTCTGACCAGTGCTGTTTCCAGGCCAGTCAGGCTGATTTCGACATCTTCTTTGACCAGTGCACCCTGAGCCGGGTCGAGATGCCAGGTTTCATTGCCGGGCATGTCACCTTCAACGGCAGGTGGCATGTTGCGGGATTCCCCGGTAATGACCGGGACATTCTGGAAAGGATTAGCCGATTGCGCGGCGCGCCATTCGGACTCGAGCGTGGCCACTATTCGCTGAGTATCGTGTTCGATACTGCGCGGGATATTTTTTCGACTGATGCCTGGATATGTGAACTCCATCACCATTGGAGCGGAAGAGGGCGAATCAACCCCTTCAAACGAATTGAAACGTTCACTGGACAGCATGCTCTCCAGTTCGCGTTGCGACGTTGTACTGTGAGTCACGACAACAAAATATTTCCTTGGGAGGGTTGTACTAGTTTCCATGTCTCTCTCCTGAATACATACCAAAATTGGCTAAAAGATAAATCGGCAGGCGAGCAATGACTTCCTCGGAAGTAATCGATAGGCAGGGTCTGGGCCCAAGATTGGCCCTCGATAAATTCCACTCGATCTGCTGCTATGTTATGGAGTTTTATTGTTATGGGGCGTGTTGTCGCGCTCATTCAATCGCTTGATTTCAAACAGGCGTGAAGCAGAACGGAAGCTATATGGTTGCATTAGACGATCCTTCGTACGTATGCAAATGGGATGGCTGCCCGAGAGTCAGGCAGTCGATATCAGACCCCGCAGCAGGCGATAGCCATAGCCGCGAATGCTCTGAATCGCGTTTGTACCATACATGTCCTTGATTTTTCCACGCAAGCGACTGATTGACTTCTCCAGCGCTCGAGGGTCGTAGAAATTGGTGTTGAGGCCCATGATGCTGGCGATTTCATCATGGCTCAGAATGTGATTACTGGTTTGCGCGAAGGCTTCGAGGATCTTCATTTCGGCAAACGAGATATCGAGTTTCTTGCTGGTGCCCATCAGGCAGATACGCGTCGGATCAAGCGTCAGATCGATATCGCGTTGCCATTCTTCGCTGTTGAAGAACTCGCCCAGCAACTCGGCGCCATCGTCGGAAAGGGTATTGAGCTTGATACAAACATCCGCGCCAGCTAGATAATATTTGATCTTGTTGAAGGCGCCGCGACCGGTGATGACCGCGCAAATGATCGGTTTCAAGTTGTCGCTGCGCAGGTTCTCGACCAAGGCAAGATTGTCTTCGAGGGCCTGAGGGCTGTCGATAACCAGGAAGATCGCTCGATACGAACCAGACTGTTCATTCAACTGATATGAACTAGTGTACGCGCTGGCGTCGAGCGCCATATCGGTACGTATATGCTGGGCGACTAGCGCTTTGAAATGTTCAGCCACGCCACGGGTACGACCCAGAGTAAGAACACCAGGTTCGTCGTTTGTCGGGCGCGGGCTTCTAGTCGCTAAGTTCGCTGAGAGCATCATGCATTGACTCGAATTAAGTGCTGACATCGGGATGTTAAAGCACCGGTTCTCATCTGTGACTGACAATTGGTAACATTCACGCGATTTTTAGACGTGGCTCGCGAGTTTTCTAACAATAATTAAGCTTTTCAAGCTTTTAGTTGATTTTCTTGGAGGGGTGAACTACTACTTAGATGGTGGCGATATGCAATGATGCCACTATTTTGAGCTTATTGCGATAGCCTTATCCATGTCCAATTGCCACTGTCTGGCCATCGTTGAATAATGTGATATTGATCACACTTTGTTGTCAGAGCAACTTTTTTCTGCAAAAAGGCCTAAATATTTTCTGCGTAGTTCGTCGGCCGACGATTACTAACATGGCTTGAGTGTGTCTTTTAATAAGACGTAATCTTTGTGGCTGATGAACTTTTGCGTTTATGTATGTCAATGGTCTCACTGCAGATACTCAACCCCTGAGTGTTATTACCCGGTCGCTCGCCACGAGCGCTCTGACGGAGGATTAATGGATTTCTGGACCCTTTTCCAGGTGTTGATATTAGGTGCGGTAGAAGGCCTGACCGAGTTCCTGCCGATCTCGAGTACCGGCCACCAGATCATCGTTGCCGACTTGCTGGAATTCGGCGGTGAACGCGCCATGGCCTTCAACATCATTATTCAACTGGGTGCCATTCTTGCCGTCGTCTGGGAGTTTCGACCGAAGATATTCGACATCATCAAAGGCCTGCCCACCGAACGTAATGCACAACGCTTCACTCTCAACTTGCTAATCGCCTTTCTGCCCGCCGTGGTCTTGGGCGTGTTGTTCGCCGACGCGATCCACGAATACCTGTTTAACCCGATCACCGTCGCCGTGGCACTGGTCGTCGGCGGCATCATCATGTTGTGGGCCGAACAGCGCAGCCATGTGATCAGCGTCGAACACGTCGACGACATGCGCTGGTCCCACGCATTGAAAGTCGGTTTCGTACAATGCCTGGCGATGATTCCCGGCACTTCGCGCTCCGGCTCGACCATCATCGGCGGTCTGCTCTTCGGCCTGTCGCGCAAAGCCGCCACCGAATTCTCGTTCTTCCTCGCCATGCCGACCATGGTCGGTGCCGCCGTGTACTCCGGCTACAAATACCGCGACCTGTTCCAGCCCAACGACCTGCCAGTCTTCGCCCTCGGCTTCGTCACTGCATTCATCTTCGCGATGATCGCCGTGCGCGGCTTGCTCAAGTTTATTGCCAACCACAGCTACGCCGCGTTTGCTTGGTATCGGATCGCGTTTGGTTTGTTGATTCTGGCGACGTGGCTGTTTGGCTGGGTCAACTGGACCGCCGCAGCGGCGGCCTGATCACTGGGCGCTGATCAACGCCGCAATGGCGAGATCGTTTAACGCCGAATCCGGCGACTCCTGGCGAAAGCGCTGCAAGGCCGAGGTGAAGTACGCGGCCTGCAGCATGCCGTCGCTGGCCAGATAGAGTCGCGCGTCTTCTTGCTCCTCGGCGGAGTAAACACGCTTGTGACTGTCGGTCGTTTCCTGGCTAGCCGAAAAAGGTGCGAGAAATAAAGACACCAAGGTGAGCCCGGAAATCTGCGTCACCTCCCACGGCGTATCGGTACGGCCCATGCAAAAGCCATCGCAGTGCGCATAAACGTCGGAAGTGAAGCTGAAAAAGGCGAGGAGGGTGAAGCGCTTGAAAGCAGAAAAAGTAAACGCGGGCATAAACAAAAGACATCCTGTCAGTACAACAAAACAACGGGCAACGCTCAGGCGTCACCCGCACACTCAACACTTCAATCAACGACCTTCAAGCAACTCAGCCGCCTGATCCAGCAACGCCAGCGGATCCTTGGCCTTGTGAATATCCACCGACAACAACTGACGGAATTTCCGCGCCCCCGGAAACCCCGTGCCCAACCCCAGCACATGCCGGGTGATGTGATGCATCGCACCACCGGCCAGCAAATGCTCAGCTATATAAGGACGCAACTGCGCCAACGCCTCAGCCCGACTGATCACCGGCGCCGAACTGCCGAACAACTGCTGATCCACCTCCGCCAGCAAATACGGATTGTGATAAGCCTCACGCCCCAACATCACACCGTCAAACGTCTGCAAATGCTCATGGCAAGCCTCCATCGTCTTGATCCCGCCATTCAGCACAATCTCCAACGCCGGAAAATCCGCCTTCAACTGCGCCGCCACGTCATAGCGCAATGGCGGAATGTCGCGATTCTCCTTCGGCGACAACCCCTCCAGAATCGCAATCCGCGCATGCACGGTAAAACTGGTGCACCCGGCATCGCGAACGGTGCCGACGAAATCACACAGTTCCGCGTAACTATCCCGACCGTTGATGCCGATGCGATGCTTTACCGTTACTGGAATCGAAACCGCGTCTTGCATCGCCTTCACACAATCCGCCACCAGTTGCGGGTGACCCATTAGGCACGCGCCGATCATGTTGTTCTGCACACGATCGCTTGGGCAGCCGACGTTTAGGTTCACCTCGTCGTAGCCGTGCTCCTGAGCCATGCGGGCGCAGGCGGCCAGATCCAACGGAACGCTACCGCCCAACTGCAACGCGAGCGGGTGCTCGGCTTCGTTGTGACGGAGGAAGCGTTCGTGATCGCCGTTGAGGAGAGCGCCGGTGGTGACCATTTCGGTGTAGAGGAGGGCGTTCTTCGATAAGAGGCGTAGGAAGAAACGGCAATGGCGGTCCGTCCAATCCATCATGGGTGCAACACTAAAGCGCCGAGACAGCGTAGGCATTGGTTTTACTGGGCTAAAGCTCTGATTCTGTACCATTTTACTCAACGTGTTTTCGGCGTGTTTTAGGGCGTTTTCAGGCGTTTTTTAGGTCTCGGTGGTACGATGTACCACTTCAAAACTGACGCGTACCACTTTCGATATGGCAGCTATCAGGGCAAGAAAACTGGCGGATGGGTCTGTGAGCTACACCGCTCAGATCCGCATCAAGCGTGATGGAGTGCAAGTCTACCAAGAGAGCCAGACCTTCGCCCGGAAACAGGTTGCATAGGTGTGGAAGCGGCGACTTGGGGAGCCGAATTAGCGTGGGTCGTTTGAGCGAGCGAACAACGAGAACTTCACTATATACCGCTCGGCTTGACCAATTGTGGTGTGTGCCAAACGCATAAATGGAAAATGCGTTGTCTGAGGGTCGCATACCTTGATAGGTTTGTCATAGGCTCAGCTTCCATGAATTTGCTGTATTGCGCGTTTTATGCGGGGGCGTGTAACATCAGATGAAGTCTAATAAATCACTGATGAGCTTATTTTTTTGGGGAAAAGCCTTGAATTCCACGCTCCGTTTCCGCAAGGCACGGAACTATGCCGATCACCAAGGTCAGGTTTTCACCCCTCCCGCCATTGCATCTCTTCTCGCAGAGTCACTACCGACACACTGTGATTCAATTATCGATGTAGGAGCTGGGACGGGTGCACTCGCGTCTGCAGCACTCAAGCGGTGTCCTGAAGCTAACGTTTATCTCATTGAGAAAGATGCCCTGTATGCTGAGCAACTCGCGACCAACTTTGAAAGAACAAGGGTAGTTACTCGCGATGCGCTTATTCCCGGCTTACTAGAGGGTTTACTGAAAACTGGGCATAAAAATGTAATCCTGTCTAATCCTCCATATGGTATGGAAAAGTTAAGAAACCTGCCAGAGTCCGAGAGTAGTCATAATTCGATAATTCCTTCTATTCACGGAGGTTGGGTTCGGCGCGACGCTGCTTTTGTCTGCCGAATTTGGAACTCGAGCACGAAGGGTGACACAATAGGTCTTATTGTAACTTTGCCTATTATCAGCAGTGCTGACTATTCAGAGTTGAGGCGAAGACTGGTTCAGGAGTTAAGCGGGTTAGTTGTAACGGAACTCCATCCTAAAACGTTCAATAATGCTGAGGTTCAAGCGTACTTAATTACTGGATATAGGAGCTTGAAGCGATCAAGAAATGTCTTACTTCGTCAAGCTAATATTGATGGTGAAATAAGTCGAGAATTGGTTGTCTCTAATGAGCAGGCTCTACAGAGATTGGATTTTACCTATCACTCTAATGTGAATGACTTGAAGTTGAAGCCTGAACAAGTTTTAGGTGGTTTAGCAGAAGTTGGTGCAGTGATTAGGCGGGGTAGTAGATCGCAGAACAAATATAGGGAGCTTGGTTTTCAGGCATTCCATACTACGGATTTTGCCTTAAATACTAAGGATCTAACTCTTGATGGAGCGGTAGAAGGTTATAACTCTGCGAGGTCTGGTGATATTCTTATACCTAGAGTAGGGACTAGATGTTTGATTCGTGAGGCGAAAGTGGTAAGAGGGGTCGGGTTAATTACAGATTGTATCTATAGGATTCGTGCCCCCTTACAAGTGCAACAAAAAATCTGGAATACATTAAATAGCGACTTTGGTCGTGAATGGCGCAGGCTTGCTGCAAAAGGATCTTGTGCAAAGTATATAACAATATCATCTTTAGAAGCTATGCCGGTATTAATCTAGTGTCGTGGTACAGGGAAAATTCAAGGAGAATTTTATGTATGACGAGGTTTCCCAGTATGACCAGATATCAACAGAGCGGACGGTAAGGGCACTGAGTAGTCTGGGAATCAGGCAGTCTCCACTCACGTGGGAAAGAGCAAGGCGTTGGGCGAAACAGTTTGAAGATGGTCCAGAAAAAAAACTCGCATGGTTAATCCTGCGATATTTGGTTTTTCGAACGACGGACCAAATCGAGTCATCCATTAGGCAAGCCTTAAAAAAAACGGCTCAGCACTTTAGTAGTAGCGTCGGAATGCCGGAAGAAACGGAATGGCGAGATGTATTTAACTATAACGTTTGCGGGTTGAAATTCTATTGTAGTCCACCAGTGGGATCAGCACTAACAACTCCCGGAAAAAGTGGTGAGTTGATCGCTAGGTTAATTAATCGTACATACAAGATCGATAAATTCTACACTTATAACTTCACAACGTTTGATTCGAACGATAGGTTGTTGATAGTCGATGATGGTTCATTTACTGGTGAGCAGCTAGATGGTTTTTTGAGTACTTATCAGCCAGCGAAAAATTACCCGTCGCAAATAGCTATAGTGCTCGCAATTGCTCATGAAAAGGCGATCTCTTTTTTGAAAGAGCGTCATCCATTGATACCAATTTTTAGCGGTGAAATACTTCTAAAAAGCCACTGTTTTAAAGTCATGGCTGACTCATGGGTCGAAAAAAAGATTTGGACATACGAACACTGTACTCCGCTGGAAGTTTATGAAAATATATGCGTCAAACATAATCTCGGAGAGATTGGCGATGCAGGCTTGGGCTTCGGTGGTTTAGGGGTGATGCTAGGATACGAGCATGGTATTCCAGATGACTCTCTTAGAATCCTTTGGGATCGTTCAGATACTTGGATCCCCTTAATTGAAAGGTAAGACTATGGACGGCTCTATCCCTTCCAAAACTCGTGCGGAAGAACATGATGCAGATATTTGGGGTGAGTTTTTTATTCCTCCTTACTTTGAAAGGCTTGGATTAAAAACCGCTACTAAGTCAACGTATATAATAGGGAAGCGTGGATGTGGTAAAACCATGCTCCTTAAGTATTTCGATTATCACACAGCATTTTCTGCTCGGCGACACGAAATATCGCAGGATGAAATAAGCCATGTTGGAATTTATTGGCGTGTTGATACCCAATTTTGCAGCTCTCTCCAACATCGTGGAATTGCGACGGACCATTGGCAAGCAATTTTCGAAAGCTACTTTTCTTTATATATAGCGATTGAAATTATTCGGTCTCTCAGAACGATCGCAAAAAGTGCTTATCGGGATTTTAATGTTGACGATTTTGAAGGATTGAAGTTCGAGTCAATTCCTGATTTTCACCCGGACTTTCCTTCGGGTGCCCTAGAGCTGGAAAATTTTCTAGCAAAAGTTAGGCGTTCTTTCTCGACGTGGATATCAAATGTTGCGGTAACCCCGCAGCCGTTGTTGCCTCCTGGGAAAATTTTTTTAGAAGCGTTGATCGAAGATATTAAGGCGTTGCCCTCATTATCGGGTGCTTCCTTCTACATCTATGTAGATGAAGTAGAAAATTTGGTTCCTTATCAACGTCGCGTGCTGAATACTTTGCTTAAGCATAGTCAGAGGCCGTTGATCGTCAATTTTACATCTAAGGAGCAATCCAGTGAGAATCAAACTACTGGGCCAGAGTGGGTCAATGCGACACATGATTATAGATTGCTCGATTTAGATAAACTTTTGGTAGAGGATGAACGCCCGTTATTCTTTTCAGAGGTTTTTCTAGCGAATCTTAGCCTAGCATCTGGAAATAACAATGAAGAGTTTGTAACGAGGCTTCAATCTATTGAATATATTGCAGATCGGAGAGGCAGCGAATATCGTGATCAAATTTTAACTCAAATGAAGCAGCGCTTTCCGAGTAAAGCGTACAAAGATTTTGCTGCCGATGCCCTGAACGATTCTGCTTTATATCGCACTCTAGAACAGAAAATTACACGATCGCTGCAAGCTCAAAAAACCGAAGTTAAAGCTGAAGACTTTTTTAAGTATTTAATGGTTCCTGATGCATTAGTTGTCGTTCCTGCTCTGTTGAATCGAAGTAGTCTCACGCCTAGTAAGATTATAAGCGAGCTAGATGAGTATGCAATCAGCGGCACAGGTAGCTTTCGCACTTCTTGGGTTCAGAATAATCTCGTGGGAGCATTGCTAGAGTTGTATCGTCCTTATGGACGTGAATGCCCACTTTATAGTGGGTTTGATACCCTCTGTACAATGTCTAACAATAACTTGAGAAATTTTTTGATCTTATGCTACAAGGCTTTGGAGATTGCAGAACTTAAAGATGAAGATGTTTCCGTAATTTCCATAGCGACTCAATGCAGAGCTTCGTATGATGCGGCTGATCAACTGATTCGTGAAATTAAAACGTTCGGACAGTATGGTGAACAACTCAGGATTTTCGTCCTCAGACTAGGTAGTATCTTTCGCGCTTTGCAAGCGTCTCCTGCTATGAGTGAACCGGAGCAGAACCAATTTACTATAAATTCTGGTCACAGAGCATTAGATGCTCGCGAACTTAATTTTTTAAGTGAGGCAATTAAATACGCAATATTGGTGGAGCAAATCGAAACCAAGACTAAAGGGACTGTTGGTACCGATATAATTGATTATCAACTTAATCCAATTTATTCGCCATATTTTCAGATTAGTTATCGAAGGAAGCGAAAGCTAGAAATTTCAACTAAAGATTTTGAAGTGCTTTATTCAGGGAATGAAGATGAGTTTCGAACTTTGGCGCGATCTGTGGCGAAGGTCCCAAAGGAAACGGATGATCGTCAGTTGGGGCTAATATAATGACAGCCCGAGTCTCTTTTTATTCGCGTTCATCACTAACGGCGTCTGGCCTAGATCTTGGGGAGAGTTATACACTGCTTCATGGAGAGCATTTGGATGATCGAGGTGCTTTAGCCGTGTCGCTGGGTAGTTCTGATGTTGATAGAGCGTTAGTTAGCTATAATAATGACGATATGACATTGGCGCTAAACGGGTTGTCCGTAAGTGCGGACATTAGTATTGAACTTTTTGATGGGTTGTGCAAAGAGAAGCCTATAGTTTTAGAAGCAACTACTCTGGGCTTTTCAGAACTATTCCTCTCAATACGTGCTTTGATTGACCTAGGGGCGGACAGAATTGAAATAATTTATGTTGAACCTTTGGATTACACTAGACGCCAAGGTGGTGATCAGTACGCTCTTTCAGAGTTGATAAAGGGGTATAAGCCAATACCTAATTCAATCGTCGATTTGAACTCCGACGATCTAGAGGCTGGCGTTTTTTTCCTAGGGTTTGAGTCTGAAAGACTTGATCGAGCCCTAGAGGAACATCAGATGATCGCTAATAAAAATATCAAGGTAGTATTTGGTATACCCGCTTTCCAGCCAGGATGGGAGTTAAATTCAATTGTTCCGCACCTAACTCGACTTGGAGAACAGGGAGGTGGCGTGGAAATTGCCTATTGCGCGGCAAATGACCCAGAAGCGGCATATGAGTCACTGGAAGCAACTCGCGACTCATTAGGAGATGGGAAGAGCATGTTTGTTGCACCTATTGGTACGAAGCCTTGTGGTATAGCTAGCGCTGTTTTCGCTAGCTTGTATCCGCATCAGACAGGTGTTCTGTTCGATCATCCAAAAAAGAAGGACAAACGATCTGAAGGTTCAGGGTTGTGGCATCGATATACTGTAGTTTTGAATCCTACTAACTAGATTCCCTGCACTATTCCGGAGATAAAGATGGATATTTCCCAAGAAGCGCGTTTCATGGCCATGCTTAAACTTCAGAGTGAGTTAAATTCACTTATTAATCCTGAGTGGTTAAAGGCTGGCTACCCCTACCTTCGGGCAGCTTTTGTAGAGGCAGGTGAGGCCCTCGATCATTATGGTTGGAAATGGTGGAAAAGCCAAAGTCCTAATATTGTTCAGTTGCAGATCGAACTCATTGATATTCTGCATTTTTATTTGTCTGATGTTTTGGTCGAGTCTAATGGTGACTATGTCACGTCGATTTCTAATATCGAGCGTGAGCTGAATGAGTCTCAGATTAATTTTGATAGTGCTGTGTTTGTTTTTAAGGATCTAGATGTATTAGGTCTGATAGAGTTGATCGGTGGCTTAGCTGTCGTTAAGAGACGTAGTTTCGGGTTGTTGGAAGAGTTGATGCGTAGATGCGATCTGGCTTGGGAAGTAGCTTACGCTCAATATATCTCCAAGAATATACTGAATATCTTTCGTCAAAGAAATGGTTATAAGCAAGGTACTTATGTAAAGGTGTGGGAAGGACTAGAAGATAATGTTTGGTTGGAGAGATTCTTAGATACTCTTGATTTGGAGTCAGCTTCTTTTTCAGAAGATCTTATGTCCGAGCTAACTGCGAAGTACCTCGGTGTATTGAAGGGAGCTAGTTCCTGAGGCAGGAAAAACTTTTAAAGGGTTTTTGATGCTTTCTTTAGTTTAATGGTTTTGCTCTAAGTTAATCGTGAGTCACTCTCGAGGTGACTTGCGTTGACTGCGCTGGTGAATTGCCTGGTTTAATTGAGGAGTGAAAAGCTCATAGATTGTTATGAAATGTGTTAGTTGAGGTGAAAGATGCATCGCGATATTGATTTATAGTTGTCAGCTCTCTAATATGCTGGCGAGTAGACATCTCATAAGGTTTTTAATTTGATTAGTCTCCAGTTTTGCTTCGAATCCGTTTCTGTCTAGAAAATAAAACCCCTCGCACGGCCGGTGGTCATTTGGAAAAGGGGTGACTTTGCAGTGTGCCACAGAGTTTCTCAATCTTCTTATCAATTCTCTAAGATTTATATCATCAGGAGCCCTGTTTTTCCCGGCATTGATTATGCAGTTTCGGTCGATGCCCCAGTGCTCTATTTCCTGAAGAGTTTTTTCAGGGATCAATTCTGGCATCCGTTCGTTTGGAAAAAATAGTAGCCCAATAAGAGAGTTAAGCAGGTGTGTGGTTTTATATTCGCCTTGGTATAAATCAACAAGCTCCAGGCTTCGCTGCATGAAAAGTCGCTCAAAATCGTTTAAGTAACTCATTCTATTTTTTCTCCGTCTATTTTTTAAATTAGTAGTGACTTTTCTTAGTTGGGGGGGGGCAAGTGCTAAT
Source organism: Pseudomonas sp. 29 (assembly GCF_002754355.1). Lineage (NCBI taxonomy): Bacteria > Pseudomonadati > Pseudomonadota > Gammaproteobacteria > Pseudomonadales > Pseudomonadaceae > Pseudomonas > Pseudomonas sp. 29. The sequence goes on along the minus strand of NZ_PEEY01000001.1, from coordinate 748,225 downwards.
AAAAAATTTAGCTAAGCGCTTATAGCTGTTTTTTGCTGTTTGCTTACTATGCTTCCTACATCTACTTATTTACTATCGTAATAGGTTTTGTTTCTTTGGATTTCAATTGAATTGATTTAAATACTATCGCTAAACTTGGCTGAACCTCTTTACTCTATACAGCATAAGAACTAAGAATAGTATCGCTCCCAATTCGATTTTTTATCGACTTTTTGGAGCCTGGATGGGGTCGGAGCAAAGTCGAATCTATCGATCCCTTTAATAAGAAAGCATAGCAGTTAATCAAAATACTAAAGTTGATACGTGTTTAAGCACGATGCGCTGGCGCTTGTTAAGGCCTACAACACCTTGCGCCTCCCCCTACACCTAAGACAGAATCCCCCGGCTTGTGCCTCTAGCCGGGAGGTTCTATCGTCCATACGTCACTGAAAACCAGTGATCGGGTTTGGTAGCCCGTCTCCGTCAGAAGCACAAGACTACTGTCTTGCGACGACGTTTTTCGTCTTCGTTTTATGGTGGTCATGCGCGGGGCGTCTTCGGATGCGCCGGGGTTCCTGACGACCGGTCTACCAACCTGCGTATGGCCTCCACCCTTCGTTTGGTAGCGAGAGTGATGGCTCCTTTTCGTTAATCCGTCAGGAGTTACACCATGTTCAAACCTACACCGAATCCACCAGAAACCGATCCCGCATCTCCCTACGAATCCCTCAACTCCAAAAAACTCCACGAAGCCGCCGAGCGCGCGCTCGATCACTACCTCCTTCCCGCCGGCCACATCATGTCCAGCGTCAACGAGCCCGAGCGCATGTACCTCGCCAACCCCAAATACGACTCGGAATCCCTATTGGCCAATGCCAGTGAAACGCTGAGTTCCGCCTCGGAAATGCTCAACAACTTCGCCGCAGCACTCGACCCCTCGCACCGCAAAACCGCGCTGGGCATTGCGCAGGTGGTGATGTTGGGGGAGTTGGCGGTGAATCAGGCGTTGGATAACGTTGAGGTGAAGGCGTAAATCAGCTCCCTTTGTGGCAAACGGCTTAGCCGTTGCCACGGAGGGGCTGTTCGCGCTGGGCAAAGCAGCCGGGAGGAGGGCGTGGAAATGGACAGGGTGATGGCCATTTAGTAGCATTTCGCGCCTTTACTCAGGAGTCGCCGCACCATGGAAGCTACATCGTCCCAAGCTTGGTACAACACACGTCCCGCCGTTGTCTTCATGGCCGTTTTTTATTGCTTTGTCGTGTTGATTCAGGCCGGTCTGTGGGTGGCTCATGACGGGTTTCAACAAGCGCGGGAAGGGGATATTTCGTTTCTGATGCTGCTGAACGTCTGCGTGGTGGCATTGTTGATGTTTGTCGGCGGCTTGCTGTTGTTGGCGAGAAAGAAGATCAGTTCTTTTTGCTTTGTTCTGGCGTTGATTCTGGGGATTGCCTTCTCTCTGTCGCAAATGAACAGCGGTTCGGTTGTGCATCTGCTCACTCTGCCGATGTTCAAAGAATATGCGCTGGTTTTTGGTATCTGGGTGTACAGCCTGCAATTGCGCACGACCGGTTATTTTTCCGCTAAATAACCCCCTCTGCATTGCCCGTAGCGCCCTATTGGCTGAATAGGCCGGGCGGTTGATTGTTAGCTATTTACGTGAAGAGAATTTATGTCTACTCCTGATAAGCCGAAGTTGCCGCTGCAAGCATTTGTGATGTCGTGCCTGGTGGCCGGCTGGGGTCTGGTGTACGCCGGTCAGGTGAAGTGGGCGGTGCGTGTTGCCGCTTTGCTTTATCTGGGTGTGATTTTACTCGGTGTCTGCGGGGTGCCTGCCACGCCAGTGGGCCTGTATGTCTTCGCTACGTTTATCGTTCTGGTGAAACTCGGCTCGGCCACGGCAGCTGCGATATCGGTGCGTAGAAACGACCATCCGGTGAACAGCCCCAGCACCCGTTTCCATGTGCTTTACGTGGTGGCGCTGGTCATTCTCACGCTGATTCTTTTGGGGCCATTAAGAGGCCCGACGCTGGGGTTCAAGACTTACTTCATCCCCTCTGGCTCGATGGTTCCGACCCTTTCGATCGGTGACTATATCGTCACCAAAATGCGCATCGACGCGCCGCAGGTGGGCGACATTGTGACTTATCGCTACAACGGCACGGAGGCGGTCAAACGTGTGGCGGCAGTGGGTGGCGATACCTTGTCGATTGTTGATGGTAAGGTCATTCGCAACGGCGAAAACATGGGGCTGTTCTTTGCACCGCCAGAGCGCGTGAAGAATCCTCGTTATCTGCAAACGCCGCCGACGGTGGTCGAGAAAGATCATGTTTATCTGCTCGGTGATAACCGCGACAGCAGTAACGACAGCCGCTTCATGGGCCAGGTCGCACTCGAAGACATTACCGGTAAAGTCACCGGAATCTGGTACTCATCCGATCGGTCGAGGATTGGCACAGCCTTTCAGTGAAAACAAAAGCCGTCACCTTAAGGTGACGGCTTTCGCTTGCAGATCTAGCCAAACTGACTCGCCGACTCAACCGCAGATTTCGGCTTCCTCAACCGCGTCAACTGGTAAGCAATCGCCAACCAGACAAACCACCCCGGCATGACCATCAGCGCAATCCGCGTATCAGGCCTCAACGCCAGCAACCCCAGCACAAACCCCAAAAACGCCAACGAAAACCAAGCCATCGGCACGCCGCCGGGCATCTTGTAAGCCGACTTCGCATGCAGATCCGGACGTTTTTTGCGGTAGGCGATGTAAGACGCAAGGATGGTCGACCAGGTGAAGATCACCAGAATCGCCGACACGGTGGAGACGATGGTGAATGCGGTCATGACTTCCGGCACGATGAACAGCACCAGTACGCCGACCAGCATCAACAGCGTGGTAAACGCCAGACTCAGCAGCGGCACGCTGTTGCTAGACAGTCGGCGGAATAGGCCGGGCGCGTTGTCTTGGTTGGCCAGCCCGAACAGCATGCGGCTTGAGGAGAACACGCCGCTGTTGGCCGAGGAGGCCGCCGAGGTCAGGACCACGAAGTTGACGATACCGGCCGCTGCGGGAAATCCGGCGACGAGGAACAGTTCGACGAAGGGGCTTTTGACCGGGGAGACTTGCTGCCACGAGGTCACGGCGATAATGCAGGTCAGTGCCAGCACGTAGAACAGGATGATCCGCAGCGGAATCGAGTTGATTGCTTTCGGCAAGGTCTTCTCCGGCGAGCGGGTTTCGGCGGCGGCGGTGCCGATCAGCTCGGTGCCGGCGAAGGAGAAGATCGCCATTTGAAATCCGGCGAAGAAACCGAACAAGCCGTTAGGGAACGCTGCCTGTTTGTCCACCAGATGGCTCAGGGACGCGGTGACGCCACTGGGTGAGACGAAGGAGCTGGCGATCAGCACGGTGCTGACGCCGATCAGGGTCACGACGGCAATGATCTTGATAATCGCGAACCAGAATTCCACCTCACCGAACAGCCTGACGGTCAGTACGTTTAGCGCAAACAGGGTCGCCAGCATGCCGACGGCGGGTATCCACGCCGGTATGTCGGGGAACCAGTACTGGAAGAATCCGCCGACCACGACGGCGTCGCCGATCACCGCGACGCTCCAGCTCAGCCAGTACGACCAGCCGAGAAAGAACGCTGCGCGTGGGCCGAGGTAGGCACCGGCGAAGTCGGCAAAAGTTTTGAAGTTGAGGTTGGACAGGAGCATTTCGCCCATGGCGCGCATGACGAAAAACACGAACAGACCGATGATCATGTAGATGAGGATGATCGACGTCCCGGAGAGGGCGATGATCTTCCCGGAACCCATGAACAGGCCGGTACCGATGGCACCGCCCATGGCCATTAACTGGATGTGACGATTGCTGAGCGTGCGCTGCAGCGCGGGCTGTTCGAGCAGCCCGGAAGGGGTCGATTTCATTGCAAAACCTCTTGATTTTATGTTTTTGAGTTTTGGCAGAAAGTGGGTGTTGAGCGTTCTTGTTATAGGTGCAGCGGCTAAGCACAAGGTGAATCGCCCCCTGTGGCTTGGGGGCGGCGGTTAGCGATTAACTGACGGTACGCAGACGCGAGGCTTTGGCCGGTTGCGGATCCAGCAGTTGGAAGAGGTTTTTGATGTTGGCCGGCGTCGGCACTAGGTGGATGCGCTGGCCGATTTGCTGTGCCTGCGCCAGGTCGTTGAGGTAGCGCAGTGAGGAAAAGTCTTCCAGGGCAAAACCCACGGAATCGAAGACCGTCACCTGCGTATCGTTTTCGCGTCCGGCGACTTCGCCCTGCACAATGCGGAAAAACTCGATCACCGGGGAGTCGGCTGCCAGTTGCTGAATGTCGCCCTCAATGCGCGTTTGCGGCTCGAACTCGACGATGACCCGGGCGTTGCGCAGGATGTCGGCGTGCAGTTCGGTTTTACCCGGGCAGTCACCGCCGACCGCGTTGATGTGCATGCCGGGCTCGATCATTTCGGGGGTCAGAATCGTTGCGTAGGCTTTATCGGCGGTGACCGTGGTGACGATGTCCGCACCCTTGACCGCGTCCTTCACCGAGCTGGCCAGAATCACGTCGATGTCCGGGTACGCCGCGAGGTTGTGCTTCAACTTGAGTGAAGCGTCGTGATCGATATCGAAGATGCGGATTTCAGTGATGCCCAACATTTCATGAAAGGCCAGTGCCTGGAATTCACTTTGCGCACCGTTACCGATCAAGGCCATCGAGGTCGCACCCGGGCGAGCCAGCGACTTCGCGATCAGTGCCGAGGTGGCTGCGGTGCGCACGGCGGTGGTTAAGGTCAGTTCGCTGAGCAGCGTGGGATAGCCACTCTGCACATCAGCCAGAAGCCCGAAGGCCATGACCGTCAGCAAGTTCTGCTGGCCGTTGTTCGGGTGGCCATTCACGTATTTGAAAGAGTACTGCTGGCCGTCGTCGGTGGGCATCAACTCGATCACGCCGTCTGCCGAGTGATTGGCCGTGCGCGGCGATTTATCAAACTGCGCCCAGCGTGCGTAGTCCGCTTCGATGTAGCCGGCCATTTCGCGGATGGCGCGGCGGATGCCGACTTGGGTGAACAGGCGTGCAGCATCATCGACATCTATAAAAAGCGTCATGTTTTTATTCTCCGATCCAGTCATTGAAAGGTTGTAGAGCGGCGGGCGGCTCAGCTGCGTTTGCTCTCGAAGCCGTGCAGCACGTTGACGGCATTGATGCCGATTTCATCGACCATGTAGCCGCCCTCCATGACGAACAGGGTCGGGCAGCCGACGCTGGCGATCAGTTCACCGATGCCGATGAAGTCCTCGCTTTCCAGCAGAAAGTGGCTGATGGGGTCGTCCTTGAAGGTGTCGACACCGAGGGAAATCACCAGCACTTCAGGGACGAACTGCTGGAGCTTTTTGCAGGCGTGGAGCAGGGCGTTGCGGTAGCTCTCCCACGTGGTGTTTTTCGGCAGGGGATAGTTGAGGTTGTAACCCTCGCCGACACCCGCGCCGACTTCGTGGCTGTACCCCGAGAAGTACGGATAGGACACCGCCGGTTCGCCGTGCAACGAGACGAACATGACGTCGCTGCGCTGGTAAAAAATGTTCTGGGTGCCGTTGCCGTGGTGGAAGTCGACGTCGAGCACCGCGACGCGTTTGGCGCCTTGGGTGATGGCTTGTTGCGCGGCAATGGCGGCGTTGTTGAGGTAGCAATAACCGCCCATGTATTCGCGCGCGGCGTGATGGCCGGGCGGACGGCACAGGGCGAAGGCACTGTCGTGGCCTTCATCAAGCAGGGCCAGGCCAGTGAGGGCAATATCGGCGCTGGTTTTCACCGCTCGCCAAGTCGTCGCGGTAATCGGTGAGCCGGCATCCATGGCAAAGAAACCCAGCTTGCCATCGATGAACGTCGGCACCTCTTCGCCGGCCAGATCGCGCACTGGCCATACCAGCGGCAAGGCATCGTGAGTGCGACCGGTTGCGCACCATTCGCTCCAGGCATTTTCCAGAAAACTGACGTAGCGCTCGCTGTGCGCGTTGACGTAGCACGAGCGATCAAACGCGCGCGGCTCGACGATCTGCCCGAGGCCGACCTGTTTGACTCGGTTATGCACGGTGTCGGCGCGACTCGGTTGCTCGAACGACGGTTTGAGCACGCCGTCTTTCAATTCGGTGCCGTGGTGCAACCGGTGGGAATCACTGAAAACTGTAAACATTCTGCGCATCCGTTATTGTTGGCCAGTGCAAATATTCTGTTCCGGCTTGGCTGCGCTTTCTTTGCTTTGTTTTCGTGGTTTGGTCGATTATTCGGGCGTTTTTACTCAGGAATGGCGGTATGCAGAAAAAAATATCCAAACGCATCAGCCTCGACGAGACCGACCTGGCGATTCTTGAGTTATTGCAGGAAGACGCCAGCATTTCCAACGCTGAACTCAGTGAGCGGCTGTCGCTGAGCCTTACGCCGTGCTGGCGGCGGCGCAAGCGCATGGAGGAGGCCGGGGTCATCAAGGGCTATCAGGCCAACCTTGATCGGCGAATGCTCGGGCTGGATATCATGGCGTTCGTGCACATTCGTTTTTCCACCCACGCCGACCACGCGCCGGACGCCTTCGAGGCGGTGATTGCGCAATTGCCGCAGGTGGTGGCCTGTCACAAAATTACTGGCGATGCCGATTATGTGTTGCAGGTGTTGGCCGAGGATCTTGATAGCTACAGCGATTTCATTGAGCAGGTGCTCAGGCGTCAGGTGGGGATTGCCTCGATTCAGTCGAGTCTGGCGTTGCGCGAGGTCAAGACTGGGAGCCGGATTGCGATTCCTAAATCGGGAAAGGACTGAGCGGGCAGAGGGGCAATCATCTTTTCAGTTTAAACGCGTTGTATGTCGTTGATGCGCCATTGCCACGCAGGGCTGTATTAATTCCAGCCTTTGCAGTGAGCGGTAATCTCTGCCCAGACTTCCCGATAGCTGAATCGCAACCACGCGGTGTGCAGGTTATGCAGTTGCCGCCGAATCCAGCTGTTCGTGTTTGCGAGCAGCATTTGCTCGATGTCCCTGTTCAACGCATCGGGTTCGAAACCTGTCCAGATCGGCGGGAGTACACATTCCAGGTTCCAGGCGCAGACGACGGCAACTTCGGCATACAGAATGTCTTTAACCTGTTCCGGATCATAGCCTTCGATTTGCTGGGCGATGTAGGGGTAATCGACGCCGGTGTCGACGAAAATATCGGAGAGGGCTGCGCGGATTTTGTATAGATCGGCGTGGCTCAGTTCTCGTCTCAAGCTTGGGCCTCCTGGCGTTGAATTGCGCTGATCCGATTGCACGTGGCGGTTCTTGTCTGGTGGTTAGTCGATTCTGAACGCGCGCTGTCGCTCAGCAAAGTTTCATCTTGCCGCGTGCAAAGCAGGCCTAGTCTGCTGAGACAAGATCGTCGCTGTTCATCCCGAGGGGAATCGTGCCATGCGCCTGAATGTCGTCAAAGTGCTGTTGATTGCTGCTGCAGTATCGGTGTTGAGTGCCTGTTCCGGCGCGGGTGGTTTGACCACCACCCGTTGTTTCTCCAGCGACTGTCAGTCGCCGGAGGGGCGCAACGCCAATACGTTGAAGTTCGGTGGCAACAGTATCGGCAGCAGTCTCAATCAGTACAGCTCCGGCATGCTGCATGACGATTAAGGATTACTGCGCGGCCGGTACGGCAATCCATTCGCTTAGCGTTTGCTGATATTTGCCGGTGACTTTGCTCAAGTGCAGCCACTGATCGACATACAGTTTCCAGCTGATGTCATCGCGCGGCAGCAAGTAAGCCTTCTCGCCATATTGCATGTACTGATGCGGATTCACCGCGCACAAGCCCGGTTTGAGTTTCTGCTGATACAGCGCTTCCGAGGCGTCGGTGATCATCACGTCGGCCTGGTTGTCGAGCAGTTGCTGGAAGATCGTCACGTTGTCGTGCAGGGCCAGTTGCGCCTGGGGCAGGAAGGCGTGGACGAAGGCTTCGTTGGTGCCGCCGGCGGGTTCGACCAGTCTTACGCCGGACTGGTTGATCTGTTCCACCGTCTGGTACTTGCTGACATCGTCGCAGCGCACCAGCGGGATCTTGCCGTCGGTGTCGAGGGTGTTGCTGAAGTAGGCTTTTTTCTGCCGTTCGAGCGTCACCGAGATGCCGCCCATGCCGATGTCGCATTTACCGGCCTGCATGTCCGGCATCAGGGTTTTCCAGGTGGTTTGCACCCATTGAACTTTGACGCCGAGGCTGTCGGCCAGCGAGCGGGCCATGGCGATGTCGATGCCTTCGAAATCGCCGTCGGGGCGTTTGAAAGTGTAGGGCTTGTAGTCGCCGGTGGTGCAGACGCGCAACTGGCCTTGTTGCTGGATGCTGTCGAGGTGCGAAGCGCTTGGTTCGGCGTGGGCGCCGGCGGCCACGGTCAGCAGGCCGCAGAGGATCATAGTGCTTTTTAGGGTTGTCATTGCGATCGGGGCTTCTGAGAAGGACGGTGGCCCAGTGTAGTGAAAGGCTTTCCCGGGTGTCACCCTGCTTCCGGGCTTAACGTGCCTAGCCACGCCACCAGCGCCACGATCAGCAATGCGATTGCCAGTTCAACGACAACGCTGCGTTTTAGCGCATTTGCCGCGATGACATATTGTCCATTGCGCAACGCTTGCGCCAACGCCGGACCAAGATGAAAGCGGTTCAACGCCGCCAACACCAACATCCCGGCAAACAGTAAAACCTTGATCGCGAGCAGCATCCCGTAAGTGCCGAGCAAGATTTCGTCCAGTCTCGCACCGACGATGAACAGGTAATTCACCACGCCGGTAATCGACAGCGTCAGCACAATCACTGCACCGATCCACTCAAAACGCCGAACCGCAAACGCCAGCGAACGAATGCGAGCTTCATCGACCGACCCCCGCGCCATCAACACCAGCGCCAGCATCGCACCCAGCCACGCGCCCGCCGCGAGCAGGTGCAGAATGTCGCTGAGAAAATGCCAGAACCGCAGTATTCCTTCGTCCATCGCCCCGTGTCCGCTCCAGGCCAAAGAGGCGAGGGCGATGGCGCCAGCCATCGATGCGAGCCACGCGCCCGGCCTGATCAACACCACGATCAGCGCGATAATCCGCACTGCCCACGCCAGCCCGACATCGGTTTCCAGCAGCATCATTTGCAGATGTGGCCACAGCGCCGCGAGCGCTGTTTCGCCACTCATGGCGCGGGTCATCAGCATCAATCCTGCCACTGACAACAACGCCCCGATCAATGCCATCCCGCGCAGCATCGGCCGAAACCGCAGCAGCGTCCCAGCGCTGTACAGCGCAAACAACGCCAGCCCGAACAACAGCAGCAAATCCACATACAACGCAAACCGCAGCACGATGTTGATCAGTTCAGCCATTGCTCACTTCACTTTGAACGTGACGTTGCCGGTGATCGGGTGCGTATCGGAAGACACTGCGCGCCATTGGACTTGGTAGGTGCCGGCGGGCAGCGGCGCGAGCGGGGTGATCAGCATGCTTTTCGGATCGCTGCCGGCGCTGACTTTGGCTTTCATTGGCATCGGCGAATGGGCCATGCCGGGCATTTCGGTCATGACCAGTTTGGCGCCGGAGAATTTTGTCAGCAGGTTCTCGGAAAAATGCAGTTCGATCTTGCCGGGCGCGGCGCCGTCGGCACCTTCGGCGGGAGTCGACGAGAGCAGTTTCGGGTGGGCTTGAGCGAGGCTGCTGAGGAGCAAGCCGCTGGCGAGTACAAGGGTGATTTTCAAGGTGCGCATGCAAGACCTCTGGAGTGTTTTTTAATGGAAATTCAGAACCACATCCGCACGCCAAGCACGAGGCGCGCTTCGCTGCGCTTCTCGCCTTCTTCGCGGGCGTAATCGGCGGTGTTGCCGTAGGTGCGGTTCCACGTCACGCCGATGTACGGCGCAAATTCGCGGCGGATTTCATAACGCAAACGCAGGCCGGCTTCAGTGTTGGCAAGCCCGGAACCGATACCCCATTGCGCATCGTTTTTGCCGTAGATGTTGAGTTCAGCGGTGGGCTGCAGGATCAGGCGGTTGGTCAGCAGAATGTCGTAGTCACCCTCGAACCGCAGCGCGCTCTGGCCACCTTCACCGATAAACGCAGTGGCCTCGGCTTCGAAGTTGTACAGCGCCATGCCCTGCACACCGAATGCAGCCCAAGTCTGCGGCGCGCCGGGTTTGAAGTCCTGACGCACGCCGCTGACCACGTCCCACCACGGCGAAATCGCATGGCCCCAGAGTGCTTGAATCTCTGCGTCTTCGGTCTTGCCGTTGCTGCGCTCGCCTTCGGAGCGCAGCCACAGACGATTGATGTCGCCACCGATCCAGCCGGACAGATCCCAGGCCAACGCGCTGCCGTCATCGGCGTCCTGCCATTCGAGTTTGTCGGCGAGGAAGTACGTGTTGATCGCGCTGTCGTGGACTTTATGGCCGCCGGGGCTGGTAAATACGGCGGCGCGGTCGGCGTCGGTCAACTGCGGGATCGGCGTGCGACTTTCCGTCGGGGCGGCGGGCTGCATCCTGCCGTCGTCCATGCTTTGCATCGCGGAATGATCCATGCCGGACATCTGGCTGTGATCCATGCCCGGCATGTCGCCGGCGGCCATCGCCGAGCTGCCGACCAGCAGCAAAGAAAACGCGGTGAGTCGAGTCATCAGCGGCCCCTTCATGCTTCCACCCGCACTTCGCGGAACATGCCCGTTTCCATGTGGTACAGGAGATGGCAGTGATAGGCCCAGCGGCCAAGTGCGTCGGCGGTCACGCGATAACTGCGGCGCGTGCCGGGCGGCATATCGATGGTGTGTTTGCGCACCTGGAAGTCGCCGTTGTCGTCTTCCAGATCGCTCCACATGCCGTGCAGGTGAATCGGGTGGGTCATCATCGTGTCGTTGACCAGCACCAGGCGGATGCGCTCGCCGTATTTCAGGCGTAAAGGCTCGGCGTCGGAGAATTTGATGCCGTTGAACGACCAGGCGAATTTCTCCATGTGGCCGGTCAGGTGCAGTTCGACCGTGCGGCTCGGATCGCGGCCATCCGGGTCTTCGAAGGTGCTGCGCAGGTCGGCGTAGGTGAGCACGCGACGGCCGTTGTTGCGCAGGCCGAGGCCGGGGTCGTTGAGTTTGGGCGCGGTGGTCATGGCTTGCATGTCGACCAGCGGATTGTCTTTTTCGCTGTCGGGATGGGATTGCATCGGGCCCATCGTCGAGTGATCCATGGCACTCATGTCCATCGAGCCGTGATCCATGCCGCCCATGCCCATGTCGTCCATGGTCACCATTGGGCGCGGGTCCAACGCTGGCACCGGCGCCGACAATCCGGCGCGAGTGGCGAGGGTGCCACGGGCAAAACCGGTACGATCCATGGCCTGGGCAAACAGGGTGTACGCCTCGGTGTCCGGCTCGACGATGACGTCGTAAGTCTCGGCCACCGCGATGCGCAGTTCATCGACGCTGACCGGTTTGACGTGCAAGCCATCCGCCGCGACTACGGTCATTTTCAGTCCGGGAATGCGCACGTCGAAATAGGTCATGGCCGAGCCGTTGATCAGGCGCAGGCGCAGTTTTTCGCCGGGGCGGAACAACCCGGTCCAGTTGTTATCCGGCGCGTGGCCATTCATGAGGAAGGTGTAAGTGGCGCCGCTGACGTCGGCAATGTCGGTGGGATTCATGTTCATTTCTGCCCACATCTTGCGATCGGCAACGGTGGCGCCCCAGCCTTTTTCGCTGACGTCGTTGATGAAATCGCCAACGGTGCGTTTGTCGAAGTTGTAGTAGTCGGACTGTTTTTTCAGGGTCTTCATCAGGCTGGCCGGGTCTTCGTCGCTCCAGTCGCTGAGCATCACTACGAACTCGCGATCGTAGTGGAATGGCTCAGGGTCTTTGGCGTCGATCACCAGCGGCCCGTAGACGCCGGCCTGTTCCTGCAACCCGGAATGGCTGTGATACCAGTAGGTGCCGTTCTGCCGCACCTTGAATTGATAGACGTACACGCCACCCGGTTCGATGCCGTGAAAGCTCAGGCCCGGCACGCCGTCCATGTTCGCCGGCAGCAGAATGCCGTGCCAGTGAATCGAGGTGCTGGCGCTGAGTCCGTTGCGCACCCGCAGCGTCACCGTATCGCCCTCGCGCCAGCGCAGCAGCGGGCCGGGCAGGCTGCCGTTGATGGTCATCGCCGTGCGTGGGCTGCCGGTGAAGTTCACCGGGGTTTCGCCGATGAACAACTCGAAGTCGCTGCCGCTCAGTTCATGCAATTGACCGGGCGCATTCCGCGCCCAGACCGGCGTGCGCCACAGGCCCAGGCCACCAAGCAGGCTGCCGGCGGCGAGGCCTTTGACGAAGGTGCGTCGTGATGGGTTGGAAGGCATGCGCTGGAAATCCCCGTTTGACTCATGACGGGGAGGCTAACCAGCGCCAGCTTTCAGTTGGCTGAGGCGGGGATTACAGTTTTGACAGGTTTAACGCGGCAAACGTCCCGAGATCCATGCACATTCCACCCTTGGACTTCCAGTTGGCAGTGCTCGCTTTGGCTTTGTGTAACAGCGGTAGCCATTCGTGCAGCGCTCCCAGGTTGTTTTTGTAGCCTGGGATATGACTGGCGCTCACATACTGCATGAACTCGGCTTGCCCGGTAGCCGAGTAGAAGACTGGCTCATTGGCGCCGTCCTCTTCTGCAAAGCAGAACTGCTCACCATCGTGATAGAAACTGATGAAGTGTGCATGCTGCGGGATATCGCTCCAGCTCTCCCAGCCAAATGCCGGTTGCCCTTGTTCCGTCGACTTCTGCGCCAGAACCTTTTTGCCTTTGGTGGACATATCGTGAATGTCGACAGTGACAAACCAGCGTTCCGAGCCGAAAGCATCAGGGTTTTTCATGGCCGCCGCGATCAGTGAGTCTTGCTGTGTGTCTTGCACCTGCCGGAATTTTTGCCGGGCTGCCCAGGCCGCTTCGATTTTTTTGAAGTAGGCACTGTCGACATCGATGGCATCCGACTCAGACCAGCGTTCAGCGAACCAGCGTTTTGCGTCCTGTATCGCTACGGTATCGTCCGTCAGGATGCCGAGTTCAATCCAGTGATTGGCTGCTTGACCTTCAATGCCCAAGCCATTGGCTGACGCGTTGGCGCTTCCCACGATCATTTCGTTTTCGCCAATGTAAGCCTTGGCATGGAGTCGAGGGAGGCTGCGAATGTTCGCTGGATGCAGTTGGAGCAGTTGCCTGACCACTGCGGGGTTGGTCGCCCCTGCAGACAAGTCGAGGAGAATGCGGACGTCTCCACGGCGTTGATCCAGACCCAGTTCCGTTATGGCGCGTTCGCCCCAAAAGGCGACGGCAATGTCCAATGAACCTTTGACTTCGCGCGCCCATTGAGCAAGTTGTTGCTGGTTTTGAATCAGTCGTGTCATCAGTACAACTCTAAGAGGTTAATAGAAGGTCTGCCGGGGCTGTCGATCCTAGAGGCCAAGCCCTTCCTGCACGACCTGCAGCAAGTTGTTTTCGGTCAGGGCGATGGCATCCAATTCCTGCCCGGTTTCGACGGTTTGCAACCACCAGTGGCTTTCGTGGTGTTCATCGACGGTTCGCAACAGATAGGTGTTTCTTTCCGGCAGGGTAATCTGCACCCGCCCGGCGCCATCCTCGGTAAACCGCGCAATGGGATCGAATGTCAGGCTTCGATCATTGGCCTCGATCACCAGTTGATCAATTGCGTAGTCATGCGCCTCACAATCCGGTGAAGTTTCGCAAACATGCGTAGGATTTCGCCGAATCTTCAGTCCTACTTCGGTGACGGGCTGCAACCACGCCTCAATGCGGTGGTACAAGTCATACACCTGAGCAGGCCAGCAATCGATTTCCAGTGCCGCATCCGCGTGGGTATGCCGGGTTTGTTTGAGTTTGGCGGCGAGTTCGTCTGCTTTACTCATTTTGGTTCCCTTGGTTTGGTGGCTGCCTGTTAATCGTAGACCTTTCAACGGCGTACGGCTTTGCCTTGCGTCATGCGCTTGCAACACAAGCGTGTCGAAATCAGTGCTGGCCAAGTCGGTCAGGATCAAAAACCATGGACGCAGGCGTCCCAAAGGAGTGGGTACATGAAAAAGCTGTTTACAATTTTGGCGGTGATTGCGCTGACGGCCGGTAGCATCGGTTTGAGTTCGGCGCGCCAATCACAGTCCAGCAAGGCCCAGGCAGAATCGGTGGCGGGGGTGTTCGATTACTACCTGCTGGCGCTGTCCTGGTCGCCGACCTTTTGTTTGACGCACAAAGATGACTCGCAGTGCACGGGCAAGGGCTACGGCTTCGTGCTTCACGGTTTGTGGCCGCAATACGCCAAGGGTGGCTGGCCGGAGTCCTGTCCACCGCTGACCACGCTGAACGCGGCGCAAACCAGCCAGGGCCTGACGCTGTTCCCGACCAAAAAACTGCTCGACCACGAATGGTCCAAGCACGGCACCTGCAGCGGCCTCGGCGCGATGGGCTATCTGGATGAAGCGGACAAAGCCGTTGGCGCGGTGAAAATCCCGCAGGAACTGCAACCGTTCAGCAGTTCCTATTACTTCGAAGCCCAGGAAATTGCTGACCTGTTCCGCAAGGCCAACCCGGGGATCCCGGCAGATGGCATCGCCGTCATTTGCAGCGGCCCGGAACTGTCGGAAGTGCGCGTGTGCATGGGCAAGGATTTGCAGTTCGGCGCGTGTGGCAAGGGCGTGAAAACCCAGTGCCGGGCGGGGGATATTCGCGTGCCGCCGTCGCGTTGATGTGCCAGAACTGATCGGCTGAACACTAAACTTGTGGCGAGCGAGCAAGCTCTCTCGCCACAGGGTTTCGACAGGCCTGGGTCATCAGGTCAATTCCCGCGCATCCACCCCCAACTCCCCACGCAAAAACTCCACCAGACCGCGCTGCAAACTGCTCACACGCCTTCATAACTGACTAACCCTAAAGAGGCATCGAAAATAAATCTGCGAACAGCGATCATCCAAATTCGCTGCGCGCCGATATACCTGGGCGGGAGCGGGGCGTTTGCCCCGTAGATTCCGGTGGGCTACGCTCACAAACATAAGGGTTTCCCTGCTGGCGCCCTTGTCGTACCTGCCCAGGACTTGCTTTTGCCTATCCCCATTCACGACCCACATCAGGCCCCCGGAGGCACCCTTAAACGCCTGCCGCTACGCAAAGCGGCGGTGCTGTTTATCGTTGCGGTGGGGTTGTGCCTGTCCGGTTTGCTGTACCTGCAACTGGAGCAGTCGCGACGCCAGGATCTGGCGGTGGCAAAAGTCGCGTCGAGCAACCTGACCCGGGCGATGGCCCAGCAGGCCGAAGACACGTTTCTGGCTGCCGATCTGGTGATGACCAGCCTGGTCGACTGGATTCAGGAGGACGGTTACGGCGCCGCGCAGAAGCCGCGTCTGCAGAGAACCTTCGCCCGGCGCGTGCAGCAACTCGATCAGTTGCACGGCATGTTCCTGTTTGATCGTGATGGGCAGTGGGTGATCACCTCATTTACTGATCTGCCCCGTGGTAATGGCGTGGCGGACCGCGAGTATTTCAAATTCCACCAACAGAACGCTTCGACGCTGGCGCACATCGGCCCGGCGATTCGCAGCCGCGAGAACGGCGAGTGGATCATCCCGATTTCCAAACGCGTCAATGATCACGCCGGCAATTTTCAGGGTGTGTTGCTGGCCGGGATCAAGATGTCGTACTTCGACCGCTTCTTCGAAAGCTTCAGCCTCGATGACCAAGGCATCATGTTTCTTGGCTTGAGCGACGGCACTTTGCTTGCCCGCCGTCCGTTTGATGAGAGCCTGATCGGCACGTCGCTGGCGCAAGGACGGATTTATCGCACGTTGCTGCCCGAGGCGGCGGCCGGCACGGCGATGATCAATTCGGTGGTCGATGGTGTTGTGCGTTTGTACGGTTATCGACGCTTGTCGGCGTATCCGTTGGTGGTGTCGTCTGCGACCTCGCGCGATACGATTCTCAAGGGCTGGTACGAGCGTGCGTTCCAGTCGAGTGTGATTGTCGCGCTGGTGATTCTCGGCGTCGGCCTGTTTGGCTGGGTGTTCATTCATCAGGTGCGCGACGGCGAACGGATCGAGAAAAACCTGCGCAAGGCCCAGCGCGCACTGGAGCAGATTGCGACCCACGACAGCCTGACCGGATTGGCCAACCGACGTTTGTTCGAGCGTTCGCTGGAGATCGAATTTGCCCGGGGCGCGCGGCAGGTCAGTCCGGTCAGCCTGATCATGCTCGATATCGATTTCTTCAAACGCTACAACGACGCCTATGGCCACGTCGCCGGGGATCACTGTCTGACCCAGGTTGCTCAGGTGCTGCGGGCGTGCTGTCAGCGCAAATCCGATCTGGCAGTACGTTACGGTGGCGAGGAGTTTGCGGTGCTGTTGCCGGACACCGACATCAACGGCGCGTTGGCAATTGCCGGGCAGATTCGACGCAGCGTGATCGACAAGCACATCACCCATAGCGGCTCGCCGACCGGGTATCTGACGGTGAGTCTGGGCTGCTATTCATTTATCCCGAGCGGCAATGACAGCCTGGAAGTGTTTATCCAGCGCGCCGATGCGGCGCTGTATCAGGCGAAAAATGCCGGGCGCAATCGCGCAGCGGTGTTATCGCTGGATAGCGGCCTGGCCGAATTGATGCGCTCCGATCGCTGAGCCATACGCTGACACAAACCCTGTGGGAGCGAGCTTGCTCGCGAAAGCGCAGTGTCAGGCGATGAAAATGTTGGCTGATCTACCGCCTTCGCGAGCAAGCTCGCTCCCACAGGGATTTTCATCAGGCCAAGGTTATGTGAATACCCAAACAATCAAGAGTTTTCACCACGGGTGGCTCTTGTTCGTTCAGCCGCCCGTGCCACCGCCCGCACCGCCAGTCCCGCCACCTGCCGAACCTGTGCCGCCGCCAGCCCCCGAACCAGAACCACTGGCGCCACCATTGGTGCCAGTCCCGGAACCCATCCCCGAAGACCCGCTGCCACCGGAAGGCGCGCCCGGCGTGTTGTCTGGCGGCGTGGTGGTGCTGGTCGGTCCGCCGGATTTGGTGCCGGTAGCGTCAGCGCCGTCGTTGACGGCGAAGCTCGCGGTCGATGCCGTGGCCAGCAACCCGGCGAGTAATAACGAAGTGAGTTTGCGCGTGATCATGATCCGTCTCCATAAAGGGTCTGTACCTGATATTGGTCTGACGCGCAGAACCCTTGGTGCCGGGTGGCTGACGAGCGGTCAGCAGCGAAACCGAGTGGCCTCCTGATCTTCGGCAATATTGGCTATTTGCCGGACCGGGTGTGAGGGCTAACGTAACCACACATTCACTTGCTACCCGGAGCTACCATGCAACCTCGTGCCGATTTCTACACCGCTTCCCCAGACGCCTTGAAAGCGATGATGGCTTTGGAAACGGCGGTGTCCAAACTGCCGCTGGAAAAAACCCTGATCGAACTGGTGAAACTGCGCGCTTCGCAAATCAACGGCTGCGCGTTCTGCATCGACATGCATACCACCGATGCGATCAAGGGCGGCGAAACCCCGCGTCGGCTGTTCGCGGTCACCGCCTGGCGGGAAGCGCCGTTCTTCAGCGACCGCGAACGCGCCGCGCTGCTGTGGACCGAATCGCTGACCCAACTGAGCCTGACCCACGCACCGGACGAAGATTACGACGTGGTTGCGGCGCAATTCACGCCGAAAGAAATGGTCGATTTGACCGTGGCGATCAGCACCATCAATAGCTGGAATCGTTTGGCCGTAGGTTTCCGCAAAACCCCGCAGGCTTAAGCCTCAACGCATAAGCCCTGTGGGAGCGAGCTTGCTCGCGAAAGCGGAGTGTCAGATAACAACCATGGTGACTGACACGACGCCTTCGCGAGCAGGCTCGCTCCCACAGGGGAAATGGGCATGGCCAGAAAATAGGGATCAATGCCCATCCGCACTCGGCGCCGCCGGTGGTTGCACCTTGCGCATCAAGGGCACCATCGCCGTGGCGATGACGAAGCACACCCCGATCATCAGAAAGGTGTCGCCGTAGGTTTGCGTCTGCGCCTCGCGGTAGGTCAGTAGCCACAACTGGCGCAGGCTGGCGGTGACACCGACGTCGCCACTCTGGCCCAGATTCGCCAGGTTGCCGCCGACCTGCGACAGCCACTGATTCATCGCTTCATTGCTGCTGTTCAAGTGTTCGGCCAACCGTGTGAAGTGCAGGTTGGTGCGGTCATTGAGAATGGTCGCGCACGCCGCAATACCAATCGCCCCGCCCAGATTGCGCATCAGGTTGAACAGACCCGAAGCATGCTTCAAACGTGCGGGCGCCAACCCACCCAAAGTCAACGTCACCGCTGGCGGCACTGCCAGTTGCTGGGCGATCCCGCGCAACGCTTGCGGCAGCATCAATTGCCCCGCACCCCAGTCGTGGGTGATCGGGCTGAACTCCCACATCGACACCGCGAACAAACCCAGACCGATCATCATGATCCAGCGCAGGTCCATGCGATTGGCCAGAAAGGCATACAACGGAATCGCCATGATCTGGAACACGCCAGTGGAGAAAACCGCCAGACCAATGTCCAGCGCGCTGTAGCCGCGTACCCGGCCGAGGAACAGCGGCGTCAGGTAAATCGTCGCGAACAGGCCGATGCCGGTGACAAACGAAAAGAAGCAGCCGAGGGCGAAATTGCGATCCTTCAAGGCGCGCAGATCAACGATCGGATTGGCCACGTGCAAGGTCCGGCCGATGAAGGCCAATCCCGCGAGGCCGCTGATCCACGCCGTGGTCAGAATGGTCTGGTCGCTGAACCAGTTCCAGCGCGGGCCTTCTTCGAGGGTGTATTCCAGGCAGCCAAGAAACAGCGCGAGGAACACCATGCTCAGGTAGTCCGCGCCCTTGAGCAGGGACAATTCCGGCTGGTCGATTTTCACCAGCATCGGTACCGCTACAGCGACGAAAATCCCCGGCACCAGGTTGATGTAGAACAACCAGTGCCACGAAGAAATATCAGTGATCCAGCCGCCGATCACCGGTCCCAAGGTCGGTGCCAATGACGCAACGGCGCCGATGGTTGCCGCAGCGATCACCCGCTGTTTGCCGGTGAAGAAAAAGAACGCCGTGGTGAACACCAGCGGAATCATCGAGCCGCCGAGAAAACCTTGCAGCGCCCGAAAAGCAATCATGCTCTGGATGTTCCAGGCGACGCCGCAGAGCAGGCTGGCGAGGGTGAAGCCGACCGCCGAAGCGCAGAACAACCAGCGCGTGGAGAACACGCGCGACAGCCAGCCCGACAGCGGAATCACGATGATTTCGGCGATCAGGTAACTGGTCTGCACCCACGCGGTTTCATCGGTACCGGCGGACAGCCCACCGCCGATATCGCGCAGCGACGCCGAGACGATCTGGATATCCAGCAGCGCAATGAACATGCCGATGCACATGGTCGCGAAGGCGAACACCTTGGTCGCGGTCGCCATGTCCGCCGCGTTGAATGGCTGCGCCGGGGCGGCGAGGGTGGTGCTCATGGCGCGACGGCCACGGCGCTGGTTTCCGGTTGCGCGCGGGTGTCGACTTCTGCCGTCACCGAGAGGCCCGGACGCAAGTGGCCGAGCACGCCGTCAGCCGGGTCGAGGAGGATCCGCACCGGCACGCGCTGGACGATTTTGGTGAAGTTGCCGGTGGCGTTTTCCGGCGGCAGCACGCTGAACTGCGAGCCGGTCGCGGGGGCGAGGCTGTCGAGGCGACCGTGGAATTCCTGGCCGGAGAGCACGTCGGCACGGATGCTTACGCGCTGCCCGGGTTTCATCCGCGCCAATTGGTCTTCCTTGAAGTTGGCATCGACCCACAAGCCGCTGGCCGGCACCACGGACAACTGTTGTGAACCGGCCTGAGCGTAAGCGCCAACCCGCGCGCGGCGATTGCCGATCACCCCATCGACCGGCGCGCGAAGTTCGGTGTAGCCGAGGTTCAGTTGCGCCAGATCACGTTCGGCGCGGGCTTGTTGAAGGGCGGCGCGGGCCTGTTGTTTTTGCGTGTCGATCACCGCCAGTTGGCGTTGCGCGGCGAGCAGTTCGGCCTGGGCGCGGGCACTGAGGGCTTGCGCTGTTTTGAAGGTCGCGTCGGCGCGTTGTGCGCTTTCCACCGACACCGCATTGGTCGTCACCAAGCGTTTGTAGCGCGCGTTGTCATCCCGCGAGCGTGCGGTTTCTGCGCCAGCGGCGTCGATGCCGGCGCGGGCCTGACCGATCACCGCTTGTTGCAGTTGTTCGGTGGCGTCGAGGTTGGCCAGTAGTGCTTCTTCGGCGGCAACGGCGCCTTCGGCCTTGGCGAGGTTGGCGCGATAGTCGCGGGCGTCGAGGCGGATCAGCACATCGCCGGCCTTCACGTGCTGGTTGTCGGTGACCAGCACTTCGTCGATGTAACCGGCGACTTTCGGCCCGATCACCGTGACGTCGCCACCAATATAGGCATCGTCGGTTTCTTCAAGAAAACGCCCCGCGCCCCACCAGTGCATGGCGTAAATACCGGCGAAAATCAGCGCGAGCAATCCTGCGCCCGGAAGCAAAACGCGTTTAAGCAGAGGCGGCTTGGTCTTTACCACAACAGGTTCGAGGGTGGGCATGCTGGTCATGGCGGATTACCTGCGTAAGCGGATCGTTATTACGGCTGTAATATGACGCAGGTAATATTTAGTGGCAAATTATTTCTGGTGCCAATCGTCAGTTGTTCACTTGAGCCAGTGGCCCGGCGTGCTGCCGGTCATGGTTTTGAAGAAGGCGATGAAAGCGCTGTCGCTGGCAAAACCCGATTCGAACGCGCAGTAACTCAGGCTGCGCCCGGTGGCGAGCAATTCCATCGCGCGCATCAAGCGCCACTGCTGGCGCCATTGCTGATAACTCATGCCGGTTTCGCGCTGGAAGATTCGCCCGATGGTGCGGCTGCTGGCGCCGACCTGCTGCTCCAGTACTTGCAACTCTGGAGGCAGACGTTCAGGCGTTTTCAACAGTGGTGCCAGGCGCTTGTCCTGAGGTAACGGCAGCAGCATCGGTTGCTGCGCCGCTTCAGCGATTTCGCTCAGACACAGGCCGAGCAGGTGGGAGAGTTTGCCCTGTTGCCAATCGCTGGCGAAATCCGCCAGCGCCATCGGTTCCAGCACCGCACGCAACAACGGGCTGACTTCAATCACGCAAACCTGCTGCGGCAGTGCGCTGCACAGCTCGGGGATCAAGTAGATCGAGCGGTAGTCGACGCTCTGTTGCATCACCGCGCGATGGCTGACACCCGGTGGAATCCACGCCGCCCGCGACGGCGGCAGCAGGCACAGTTGCTGCGCCAGGGTAATCCGCGTGCAGCCTTGGCGCGTGTACAGCAGTTGGCCGCGTTGATGACGGTGCAGACCGGAATCGTGATCGCCCAAGGTCGAGGCGATACCGATCACGGGTGCGTCATAGCGATCTGCATCAAACGTTGCGTGGGCGTCGAGCCAAGCCATGGGTTGTCCGGTTTCAGCGATAAATTGGCAGGATCTGGATAATACGCCAGTCAGCGATTCTTAAACTCCTCGGCGGTTTATGAGAGGAGTGATGAAGCATGAACAACAGACATTTCTTGTGGCTGGCGATTGCGCTGCTGATGTTTCCACAGATCGCGCAAACCCTGTACAGCCCGGCGCTCGGTGATATCGGGCGGGTGTTTAACGTTGGCCCGCAAGCCGCCGCGCAGACGTTGTCGGTGTATTTCCTCGCGTTTGCCGTCGGGGTGGTGGTGTGGGGGCGTTTGTGCGATCGCATCGGTCGACGCCCGACGATGCTCGCGGGCCTGGCCATCTATGCGATTGCCACGCTTTCAGGCCTGCGGGTCAGCAGTTTCAACGGCTTGTTACTGACGCAGATGTTGGCGGCCTTCGGTGCGGCGGTGGGTTCGGTGGTTACGCAGACCGTGTTGCGCGACCGCTTCAAAGGCGCCGAACTGGCGCAGGTGTTTTCGTTGGTGGGCATCGCGTTGGCGGCCAGCCCGGCGCTTGGCTTGTTCACGGGGGCTAGTCTGGTTCAGGCCTTCGGTTATCGCGGTGTGCTTGGCGCGTTGCTGTTGTTGGCAACGCTGTTGTGGCTGTGGAGTTGGTACACCTTGGCGGAAACCCGGTCCCAGCCAACGTGCCATGTCGGTCTGTTCGAAACCCTCGGGCGCATGTTGCGTGACCCGGGAATCTGGCGTTCGGCGCTGTGGATCGCCTCATTCAACGTGGCGCTGTTCAGCTATTACAGCCTCGCTCCGTTCATGTTTCAGCGGCTGGGTGTGGAAGCCAGCGGGTTCGGCTACAGCGGTGTGATCCTCGCGCTGGGCTCAGGTTTTGGAGCATGGCTGAACCGGCGTTTATTGACGGCCGGGTTCAAGGCATTGCAGTTGATTCGCCTCGCGGCTGGCATCGCCTTGCTCGGTGGTGTGGGCGTGTGGTCGCTGCAGAACAGTGTCGCGTTCGTCCTGCCGATGCTGTTGGTGGTATTGGCGTTTGGCCTGGCGATCCCGAACATTCTCGGTTCGGCCCTGGCCGATTACGCTGATCGATTGGGCACTGCCGGGGCGTTGTTGGGCTTGATGTATTACCTGCTGATCGGCGCCGGGCTGATGCTCGCCGGCTGGTTTCAGGCCCTCGGGGAAACCCTGATAACGTGCAGCGCCGTGGCCTTGCTGCTGACAATAAAGCCAGGCAAAGCAATTGTTTAAGAAATGTAAGCGCTGTAGGAAGCGTCTTGCTTTTGTGTGGGATGGCTCCGACTATCACGATCATTGATGACATGGCATTACGCCATTTTATGATCGCAAGGAAGTTGCGTGCCGTTTCCGTTTCGCGCTGTTTTTCGTCGTTGTTCCACGCGCTGCCCGCTGTTGTCGGCCTTTGTGTTGAGTGTCTGTGCCTCCTCGATTGAAGCTGCCGAACCTGTCGCGCCGGGCCAGGAAGTGCTGCGCCAGCAGCAACAGCAGCAGCGCGATCTGCAACAACTGCAACTTGAGCAAAGAAAGCGGCAACTGGAACGCGGCGCGTTCGGCCAGGCGCCGGTCACCCCGGCCATCCCACCAACCGTCACCGCCGATGAACGTTGCTGGCCGTTGAGCGGTGCGCGCATCGGCGGCGTCACGCTGATCGACAGCGACCAGCTCAACGCGCAGATCAAACCGTTGTTGGCGCCGTGCATGGGCGTCGGCCAGATCAATCATCTGCTGGCCACCATCACCGCGAGCTACGTCGACAAGGGGTACATCGCCAGTCGTCCGTATCTGCTCAGCGCACCGGCAGCGGGGCAGTCGCTGGATATCCGCATTGACGAAGGCTACATCGAGTCCATCGAACTGGCCGATCAGAGCCTGCCGGTGTCGCTCGGAGGCGCGTTTCCAGACATGCTCGGCGAGCCGCTGAATCTGCGCGATCTGGAGCAGGGCCTCGATCAACTGAATCGCCTGCGTTCGATCGATCTCACCGCCGACATCGCCCCCGGCAGCCAGCCCGGTGCCTCGCGGATCATCCTGCGGTCGCGCACCTCTGCGCACTCGCGCTGGGCCTTGAACGCGGGGTTCGACAACCTCGGCAGCGCCAGCACTGGACGTGATCGCGACACCGTCAGCCTGAGCCTCGACAGCCCACTGCAACTCAACGACTTGTTGAGTCTCAGTGCCAGCGACACCCTCAATCAGGGTGACCGCTACAGCCGCAACGCCAGCCTGTATTACGCGATCCCTTACGGCTACTGGACCTACAGCGTGTTCGCCAGCCACGCCGAATATCGCGCGCCGTTCAAACTGCCGAGCGTGACCTTTCACAGCACGGGCATCACCGATCAGGTCAGCCTGCGCGCCGACCGTGTGTTGTGGCGCGACCAGAGCCGTCAGCTCAGCGCCAACCTGCAACTGGCGCACAAAGATGTCGACAGCTACTTGCAAGACGTTCGCCTTGGCATTCAAAGCCCGACCCTGACCGTGGCCGAGGCCGGGCTCAATCTGTTCTGGCTCGACCGCGCGGTGTGGAACCTTGACGTCAATTACGCCCAAGGCTTGCGCTGGTTTGGCGCCGACGATGACTCGCAACATCAGATCAATAACCTGCCCAGAGCGCAGTTTCGTAAGTACCGCGCCGGCCTCAGCCAATGGCGTAACGGTCAGTTCGGCGCGCAGGCCTGGCAATGGCAGAGCCAACTCAATTTGCAGTACAGCCCCGATCCGTTGCCGGCCATCGAACAGTTGCTCGGCACCGACGACTCGGCGGTGCGCGGCTATCGGGTCAGCAGTGCCTCCGGCGCCAGCGGCGCGATCTGGCGCAACACCTTGCGCCTGCCGCTGCGCAGCGAGTGGCCGCTGCAGATCACCCCGCGGGTGGGCCTCGACCACGGCTGGATCAAGGCAGATCACGGTGCGCAGGGGCAACGCCTGAGCGGTGCCAGTGTCGGCCTGAATCTGGGCTGGAAGAACCTGCAAGTGGACGTCGATTACCAGCGCGCCCTCAACACCCCGAACGGTCTGCAGCACGAGCCTGAAACCTGGCTGATGCGCGTGGGCCTGCAAATCTGAACAACGCAGTGAATAAACAGCCGTCGGATCTGAGCGCGTCAGCCACGGCCGAGACTAAACGCGCAACGTGATGCCGTACTCACATGGAGACGTTTTTATGCCAGCACACACCTTTGCATTTCATCTTTCCCCTCGGGGCAAATTGCGCTGGGCGATTGCCAGCCTGTTCTTCGCCGTGCACCTGCCGAGCGCGATGGCCGGCGGCGTCGTGGTCGCACCGGGGCCCGGCGGCACCGCGCAATTGCAGACCCAGGGCGGTGTGCCCATCGTCAACATCGTCGCGCCCAACGGTTCGGGCCTGTCGCACAACCAGTTCCTCGACTACAACGTCGACCGCCAGGGCCTGGTGCTGAACAACGCCTTGCAGGCCGGGCAATCGCAACTGGCCGGGCAACTGGCGGCCAACCCGCAATTGCAAGGCCAGGCGGCGAGCGTGATCCTCAACGAAGTGATCAGTCGCAATCCGTCCGCGATCAACGGTGCGCAGGAAATCTTCGGCCGCGCAGCCGATTATGTGCTGGCCAACCCCAACGGCATCTCGGTCAATGGCGGCAGCTTCATCAACACGCCGAACGCTAATCTGGTGGTCGGTCGCCCGGAACTGAATGACGGCAAACTGCAAAGTCTGAACAGCCGCGATGCCAGCGGTCAGTTGCAGATTCAGGGCGGTGGCCTGCGCAACGGCGAGGGCTCGATCAACCTCATCGCGCCGCGTATCGACAGCCAGGGCGCGATCACTGCACGCGATCAGTTGAACCTCACGGTGGGACGCAATCAGGTCGATTACGCCAGCGGTCAGGTGAAAACCGTGGATCCGGCGGGCAACACGTCTGATCAACGCATCGACGCCAGCCTGTTCGGCGCGATGCAGGCCGGTCGCATCAATATTGTCAGCACCGCCGAAGGTGCCGGCGTGCGGGTGGGCGCGGTGCAAGTCGCCGGGCGTGACGGCGTGCAGATTCGCTCGGCCGGTGACTTGAGTGTCAGCGGTGAAGCCGTGGCCAACAGCCTCGACGTGACCCGCGCCGGTATCCGCAGCAGTCAGGGCGACGTCGGCTTGCACAGCGGCAAGGATCTGACGTTGGCCGCTGCTGATGTCAGCGCTCGCGACGTCACCGTCGAGGCGAAACGCAACCTGACTTTGTCCACGGTCGAAAGCCGCAAGCTTCAGGAAAAGCGCGAAAACTGGAACAACAGCACCATCGGCATCACCTGGGAAACCTACGACCGTACCCAGACCGATAGCGAATCCCGTCAGCACGGCAGCCAGATCATTGCCAGCCGCGACGCCAAACTTGCCTCCGGCAAAGACACCGAACTGAAAGCCGCGAAAGTCGAAGCCGCGAATAATCTGAGCGTGCAAAGCGCTGGCGATCTGCGCCTGACTGCCGCTACCGAAAGCCATACGCAGACCGATCAAGGCAACCACCGCAAACACCTGTGGAAAGCCGACTGGAACAGCAGCAGCGAAGAACAGCGCAGCGTCACCAGCCAGTTGAAGGCCGGCAATATCGCCCTGCAAACCGCCGCATTATTGCGCTCCGAAGGCGCCGAGTTGACCAGCGCCGGCGACCTGCAACTGGCCGGCAAACAAGTGGAAATCAGCACCGCCACACGGACCAATCGCAGCAGCGACAATAGTTACTCCGGTGACCTGGTCGGCGGTGGTTTCTTCGGCAAGACCGGTGATGCCGACAAGGGCAAAACCCAGCATCAGGGCAGCAAGGTCAACGCCACCGGCAAACTGATCGTCAAGGCTGACGACGTGCGCATCAGCGGCAGCCAGGTGCGTGGCGGCAGCGACGCCAGCGTGATCAGCGATAAAGGTTCGCTGGTCATCGATGGCGTGCAGGACACCTCGCACAGCAACAATCACGACAAGGACAGCAAATTCTTCGGCATTACCAAGGACGAGTCGCGGCAGAACAGCAAAGACAGCAGCACCGTGCGCAGCGAACTGGTGTCCGACAGCAACCTCAAGCTCAAGAGCGCCAAGGACATCGAGCTGGCTGGCTCGACGGTCAAGGCTGACGGTGCGCTGACGGCCGACGCAGCGGGTGACGTCAATGTGCATTCGGCGCAGAACACTCACGACAGCACTGACACCAAGCAAACCCGTGGCTTCGATGCGTACGCCAAAGAGCAAACGCCAGAGCAGTATCGCGCCGGGATTCATTACGAGGACAAACAGCAAACGGTTACTCGCAACGACGTCATCCAGCAGGGCTCCAGCCTCAGTGGTGGCAGCGTGCAGGTGAAGGCGGGCGGTGACGTCACGCTCAAAGGCGCAGAGGTGAAGTCCACCGCTGGCGACACGACATTGAGCGGCCAAAACGTGTCGTTGCTGGCCGAAGCTGACAGCCACAAAACCTCCACCGACACCTCCAGCACCGGCGGTGGTTTCTACTACACCGGCGGTCTCGACCGTGCTGGCAGCGGCGTCGATTTCGCCCACAGCACGGCGCAGGATTCCACCAGCAAAACCACCGCGCAAACCACCCGTGTGCAGAGCAGCGGCGGCTTGACCATCAATGCCGACAAACTCGCTACCGAAGGCGCACAACTCAAGGCCGGCAATGGTCTGAGCGTCGCCGCCAACGAGATCGACAACCGTGCGGCCAGCAACACTGACAGCAGCACGCACAATGACAGCAACTGGTCGGCGGATATCGGCGCCAACGTCGAATACAAAGACATTGCTCGGCCGATCGCCGGCGCGGTCAAGGATGTGCTCAACGGCAAGGTGCCGGACAAGGACGCACTGGCCAACCTCGGTCAGCCGAATGTCGGTATCGACGTTGCGGTCGGTCACGGCAACGCCAGCAAAACCGAGCAGAGCAGCAACGCCGTGGTCAGCCGTTTTGATGGCGGCACCGTCGATGTGAAAACCACTGGCACGCTGCATGACCAAGGCACGCAATACAACGCCAGCGCCGGCCAAGTGAACATCAGCGCTGACAAACTGCTTGCCGACGCTGCGAGCAACACGCACAACAGCAGCGCTAACGCGGTGGATGCCAAGGTCGACGTGCGCGTCTACACCAAGACCGGCGAAGACGTGAACGTCGCTGGCAGCGGCGCGGGTGGTAGCAGTGCGTCGAGCAAGGACAATTCCACCGCCGTCGTCGGCGCTTATGCCGGCAGCCAGGGTGTGAACATCAAGATCGGCGGCGATGCGCAGTTCGAAGGCAGCCGTTTCGATGGCGGGCAGGGTGGTGTGAGCATCAACACCGGTGGTGATCTGGCGCTGAATCAAGCCAATGACCGTCAAACCAGCAATGACAGCAGCCTGCGCGGCAATGGCTCGCTGACGGTCGGCACCTTGCCGGGTACCGATGGCACCAACGTCGATCTCGGCGCCGGCTTCCAGCTCGATCACACCGGCAAGCAAAGCACTGACACCCAGGCTCACGTTGCGAGCATTAGCGGCAACGGCCCGGTGCAGTTGAGCAGCGGCGGCAATCAGCTGCAGCAAGGCACGAAAATCGACAGCGCTGGCGCCATCGATTTGCACGCCGATGGCAAACTTGATCTGCAAGCAGCCACCGACACCCACACCGCCAGCGGCAGCAACCTCGGCAGCGGCTTGAAGGGCGGCGGCAGCAAAACCAGCAGCGAGAAGAGCCGCGATCAGGGCGGCAATCTGAGTGGCAATTTCAATATCGGTCGGGTCAACGAGGATTCGAAAACCCTCAGCGGTGGCCAGATCAACAGCCAGAACGGCATCGTCTTGAGCGGTGATTCGATCCACCTGCAAGGCACTCAGGTCAGCGCATCGAACGTCAGCATCGACGCGCAGAAGGGTGGCTATGTGCAGGAATCGGCGCAGTCCACCGACCACCGCAATAACTGGAATGTCGCGCTCAACGCCGGCGGCAACCTGAGCAGCAAAACTCCGACTGCCGAGGATGAGAAGGCCAGCAGCGATCACGGCTTCAACGCCGGGGCCAAAGTCGGCGTGGATTACTTGCAGGGCAGCACGCAGCAGAACAGCCAGATCAAGGCTGACAGCGTGGTGTTGAACAGCGCCGGTGATGCACTGCTGGCGGGTGCGCGGATTGACGCGAAAACTGTCAGCGGCAAGGTCGCGGGTGATTTGACCGTCGAGAGCCGTCAAGACTCGAGCAACCACGCCAAGGTCGATGTCGATCTGGGCCTGACCGCGAAGAAAAACCCACCGAGTGACAAGGAGAAACTTGCCGGCACCGATTACAAGCCGACGTTGAAAGCGCAGGGCGAGTATGCGCATAAGGACGGCGTGGCGCAGGCGTCCGGGATCAGTGCCAACCAAAGCGTGAATCTCGCGGTCGGCGGCGCCACGCAACTGACCGGCGCGCGGATTTCGGCGCCGCAAGGGAAGGTCGATCTGGGTGGTTCGAAGGTCAGCAGTGCTGATCTGAGCAACCGCGATTATGGCGTGAAGGCAGGCCTGGATCTGCCGCACAAAACCGAGGAAAACGCACCGAAGGTTTCCCTGGAAAACGGCAACCTGAAAGTCGGCCCGGTCACCCTTAGCGGGCATCTGGACACCCAGACCCTGCAAGCCGGGATCGACGAAAAAGGCTAAAACAAACGGTAGTGGATGTGCCAGATCTGCCATCCACCACCGAACCCTGTGGGAGCGAGCTTGCTCGCGAAAGCGTCCGTTCAGTCAGTACAGTAAGTGACTGGTGAACCGCATTCGCGAGCAAGCTCGCTCCCACATTGTTTTGCGCCAGACGTTAAATCTCGCGCATCATGCGCGACCTTAAAGACGCCAGGGAGGCAAACAATGAAAACAGCATTCGTCGCTGTACTCGGGGCTTTGTTGATCGCCCAACCATCCGTGTCCTTCGCGGATAGCAGCAACGGCAAAAACCTCTATGTGCAGCGCTGCGCTGTGTGCCACGGCGCCGATATCAAAGGAACAGGGCCGCTGGCGCACAAAAGCAATCCGCCCACACCTGACCTGACAACCTCCACGTTCAAGCAACGACTGCATGAATATCCGGGGGTGATTGTGTCGTCGATCATCCTTCGCCCGAACGGCAACCTGATACCGAAAACGCTGAAGGAAAACGGGGTAAAAATACCGCCGCATGCCTGGAGTGTTAAGGATCTGCGCGATCTGCATGAATACATGAGTGGTGTGATTTCGATAAAACGCTGAGCTGCACAGGTGACCCGGACGGTCGGTCGAGGAATCCATTGCTTCGGCTTAATAGGAAGCATTACTATTCACGCCCCTTTCCTCAGCACGCCGCCAAAACCCCCATGCGTCCCCGCAGACCCGGCTTTTTCGAGCACTACGAAGAGTTGATCGGCACCTGGACTCGCCGCCTGCGCAATCGCGCGCAGGCCGAGGATCTGGCGCACGACACCTTTGTGCGGGTGCTTGAGTCCGATTCGGCGGCGGTGCAGCAGCCACGGGCGTATTTGCACCAGACCGCGCGCAATATCGCGGTCGACGGTTATCGGCGTGAGGATCGGCGCGGCGCTTTGGAGTCGCAGGACATCGATCACACTGAGTCGTCAATCGGCGACCCTGAGCATTACATGCATGCGATCCAGCTGGCCGATTCCATCGAACGGGCGCTCAGCGAGTTGCCGATCAATTGCCGGAAGATTTTTGTCTGGCAGAAGATCGAAGGCCTGACTCAGGCGGAAATCGCCGAACGCCTGGGGCTGTCCAAGAACATGGTCGAAAAGTATATGATCCGCACCCTGCGCCATCTGCGCGATCGCCTCGACGGGTTGCAGTCATGAGCCGCTGCCCCCTTTCATCTTCGGCCCAACAGGACATTCCATGATGGAGACGCGTGCTTGCGCGTGCGGGCAAACAACGGTACGCGATGACGCGGCTCGCTGGTTTGTGCGTTTGCAGGAGCCGGCCATTGAGGCCGACGAGCAGCAGCGCTTCGACGCCTGGCTGAATGAACATCCGCAGCACCGTGACGAATTTCAGTTGCTGCAGGGCTTGTGGTCAGCCGCCGATTTGCTTTCGGCGCCGCGCCTCGAAGCCCTCGCTGAAACCCCGCCGAACCGTCGCCAACGCCGTCCGTTGTTGCGTTATGCGGTGGCTGCGAGTGTGCTGGCGGTGGCGCTCGGGCTGGGCTTGTTCAGTGGTTTGAATCATCCGGGCGGTTACCGCGCCGAGTTCGCCACGGCGTTGGGCGAGCGTAAACATGTGGCGCTGCCGGACGGTTCGGTGATCGATTTGAACAGCCGCAGTCGCTTGCAGGTGCGCTTTGAACAGGATCGGCGGCTGATCGAGTTAAGTGAAGGTGAGGCGATGTTCAGCGTCGCGCACGACACTTCACGACCGTTCGTGGTCGAGGCGGGCAGCGGCAAGGTCACGGTCACCGGCACGCGTTTCGATGTGCGCCGCGATGTGGCGCAGACCCGCGTGGCGGTGGAGCAGGGCACGGTGAAAGTGCAGGGCCGTGATGCAGCGGATGATCAGTTCATCAGCCTGAGCGCCGGCCTCGGCACCCACGTCGATGCCCAAGGCCAGGTCGCCGCCGCCTATGCGGTCAACCCGGCAGAACTGACGGCATGGCGCAGCGGCAAACTGGTGTTCAACAACGCCAGCCTCAGCGAAGTCGCGGCCGAAGTGTCGCGTTATCGTGAAAAGCCGTTGACCGTGACCAATCCGGCCGTGGCCAGTCTGCGCCTGACCAGCGTGTTCAAATCCGACAACACCGATGCCTTGCTCAAAGCCTTGCCGAGCATCCTGCCGGTGGCCGTTCGCACCCTTGCCGATGGCAGTCAGGAAATAATCGCAAAATAAAATTCAGGTTTTTTTCGAGTTCAACGTCTTCCTGTACAACTGCAACTGGTTTGCATTAACAGCCGCACACTCTTGCGATCCACAGGACTACGTACGACGTGAAATACACCCCTGCCAACAACAAAAAATTCTCTTGGCTGCCGCTGGCTCTTGCGCTGGCGGTCAACGCTGGCATGCCGCAGGCGTTCGCCGGTGAAGCCATTCATATCCGTGCGCAGCCGCTGGGCCAGGCCTTGAGCGAACTGGGCCAGCAGACATCGCTGCAAGTGTTTTTCAGCCCGGATCTGGTCGCCGGCAAACAGGCCCCGGCGGTCGACGGCGACATCTCCCCGGAGCAGGCGCTAAGCCAATTGCTGCAGGGCAGTGGTCTGGATTATCAGATCAACGAAGGTTCGGTGACGCTGTCGCCGGCCGCAACCTCCACCGCCGGCAATGGCCCGCTGGAATTGGGCGTCACCGACATCAAAGTGGTCGGCGACTGGCTCGGCGATGCCAACGCTGCCGTGGTGCAGAACCACCCCGGGGCGCGCACGGTGATCCGCCGCGAAGCGATGGTTGAACAGGGCGCAATGAACGTCAGTGACGTGCTCAAGCGCGTACCGGGCGTGCAAGTGCAGGATTCCAACGGCACCGGCGGCAGTGATATTTCGCTGAACGTCGGCGTACGCGGTCTGACCTCGCGTCTGTCGCCGCGCTCCACCGTGCTGATCGATGGCGTGCCGGCGGCGTTTGCCCCTTACGGCCAGCCGCAACTGTCGATGGCACCGATTTCCTCGGGCAACCTCGACAGCATTGACGTGGTACGCGGCGCCGGTTCGGTGCGTTATGGGCCGCAAAACGTCGGCGGGGTGATCAACTTCGTCACCCGGGCGATTCCGGAAAAAGCCACTGGCGAAATCGGCACAACGCTGGAAACCACTCAGTACGGTGGCTGGAAACACATCGACACCGCGTTCCTCGGCGGCACCGCCGACAATGGCATGGGCGTGGCGTTGCTGTATTCCGGCGTCAACGGTAACGGTTACCGCGAGCGCAACAACGGCAACGACATCGACGACGTGTTGCTCAAGACGCACTGGGCGCCGACCGATCAGGACGATTTCAGCCTCAACTTCCACTACTACGACGCCACGGCCGACATGCCCGGCGGGCTGACGCAGAAACAGTACGACGACAAACCGTATGACTCGGTGCGGGACTACGACCAATTCACCGGTCGGCGTAAAGACGTGTCGTTCAAGTGGATCCGCCAGATCGACGAGCGCACCCAAGCGGAAATGCTCACCTATTACACCGACAGCTTCCGTGGCAGCACCATCGCCGCTCGCGACCAGAAAACCCTCAGTTCATACCCGCGTTCGTATTACACGCTGGGCATCGAACCGCGGGTGTCGCGGGTTTTCGATGCCGGCCCGACCACGCAGGAAGTCAGTGTCGGTTATCGCTACCTGAAAGAGGCGATGCACGAATCGTCGAGCCGCGTGGCGCTGGTCAACAACCAGCCGGTGCTCACGCCGACCTCCGACGGCCATGTGTTCCAGGACCGCACGGGCGGCACCGAGGCCAACTCGGTCTACCTCGACAACAAGATCGACGTCGGCAACTGGACCATCACTCCTGGCATTCGCTTCGAACACATCAGCACCGACTGGCATGACCGCGCCGTGCTCGACACCGCTGGCAAACCGGTGCAGGCGAAAAACCGCAGCATCGAGAGCAACGAACCGTTGCCGGCGCTTAGCGTGATGTATCACCTGTCGGACGCCTGGAAACTGTTCGCCAACTACGAAACCTCGTTCGGCAGCTTGCAGTATTTCCAGCTCGGCCAGGGCGGCTCGGGTGATCAGACTGCCAATGGTCTGGAGCCGGAAAAGGCCAAGACCTACGAGATCGGCACGCGCTACAACGATGACGTGTGGGGCGGCGAAGTGACGCTGTTCTACATCGACTTCGACGACGAGCTGCAATACATCAGCAATGACGTGGGCTGGACCAACCTCGGCGCAACCAAGCACCAGGGCATCGAAGCCTCGGTGCACTACGACATGGTGGCGCTGGATCCGCGCCTCGACGGCCTGACCGCCAACGCGGGTTTCACTTACACCCGCGCTACTTATGAAGGTGAGATTCCGGGCTTCAAGGGCCGTGATCTGCCGTTCTATTCGCGGCAGGTGGCGACCGTCGGTTTGCGTTACGACATCAACCGCTGGACTTACAACATCGACGGTTTCGCTCAGTCGAAACAGCGCTCGCCGGGCACCGGTGTGAATGCCGACGGCAGCTTCAACGGCAACTACATCACCGATGGCACGGCGGACGGGCAGTATGGCGACATCCCGGGTTACGTGACCTGGAACGTGCGTGGGGGTTATGACTTCGGGCCGCAGGTGTCGAATTTGAAACTGGGCGCCGGGGTGAAGAACGTCTTCGACAAGCAGTACTTCACCCGCTCCAGCGACAACAACTCGGGGATGTATGTCGGCGCGCCGCGCACGTTCTTTGTGCAGGCCAGTGTCGGTTTCTGATAGACCGCATCAGCTTCTTCGCGAGCAGGCTCGCTCCCACATGGATCACTGAAATCCTGTGGGAGCGAGCCTGCTCGCGAAGCTTTTAGACTTTAAGAACTTTCCCGCCAATGGCCACCGCGACCAACAGCACCGCCATCAAGCCAAAGGCAAAACTCAAACTGCTGGCATGGGCGACAAAGCCGATCACCGCCGGCCCCGCCAGAATCCCTGCATAACCCAGCGTGGTAATGGCCGGCACCGCGATGCTCTCCGGCATCACCGTTTGCTTGCCCACTGCCGTGTACAGCACTGGCACGATGTTCGAGCAACCAGCGCCGACCAGCGCGTAACCGACCAGCGCCGCTTCCCAGCTTGGCGCGAATGTCGCCAGAAACAGGCCGGCCGCTGCCAACAGACCACCAAACAAAATGATCCGTGTTGCACCGACCATTCGCACAATCCGGTCACCCATCAAACGTCCGGCCGTCATGGTCAATGCAAACGCCGCATAACCCAGCCCTGCGTACGCCGTGTCGATCCCGCGTTCCTGCGCCAGAAACACCGCACTCCAGTCCAGCGCCGCGCCTTCAGTCAGGAACACGATGAAGCACATTCCGCCGATAAACAGCACGATGCCGTGAGGGATGGCGAATGCCGGTCCGGAACTTTCACTGCCGTAGGGCAACATGTGCGGCACGCATTTGAACAATGCCGCGATCAGCACGACAACCACCACCAGCATGGCGGCCAGTGGCGTCAAACCCAGGCCGAGCAAGGCACTGACACCCGCCGCGCCGACAATCCCGCCGAGACTGAACAAGCCGTGGAAACCCGACATCATGTTCTTGCCGCTGGCGCGCTCGACGATCACCGCTTGCAGGTTTACCGTCGAATCCACCGTGCCCAGGCCAGCGCCGAACATGAACAGCGTGGCGATCAGCGCCGGTATCGACGACACCGTGGCCAGTAGCGGCAGCGCCGCGCAGATCAACAAGGTGCCGCCGGTAGCGACGCGCCGACAGCCGAAGCGCGTGGCCAGAATCCCCGCCAGCGGCATCGCCAGAATCGAACCGACCCCCAAGCACAACAACAGCAAGCCCAACGTGCCTTCATCCAGTCCGGCGCGCGCCTTGGCGTACGGCACCAAGGGCGCCCACGCGGCGATGCCGAGCCCAGCGATGAAAAAGGCGATGCGCGTGGACATCTGTTGCAGGCGTCCGGGGACGAAAGTGTCTTGGGGGTTGAGGCTGGTCATATCGATCCTTGGCAAAAAACTTCGCGTCCCCGAAGGACAGTGATTCAGCGACGAGGTTCGATCGCCGGCCATTCGGGGAAGTACAAGCAACATCCTACCCTGTGGGAACGGAGGCTCACCAATATGCGGTCATGCACATCTCCCTGTGGGAGCGGGCTCACTAATCAGCGGTCATGCACCGATTCCTGTGGGAGCGAGCTTGCTCGCGAAGGCGGTGTGTCAGATAAAGAAAATATCGGCTGACACACTGCATTCGCGAGCAGGCTCGCTCCCACAAGGGATTGCGTTTTACAGTGGCCTTCTTCGGCGACAGGGGCAAACACTGATGACGCAATTCTACGATGCACGGGGCAATATCTACGGCGTGATTTCACCCCAGGCATTGCGCACGGCGGGCGTTGATTTACCTGCCAGCGCTTCCGAATGCGCCTCGTCGCGTCAGATGTGGAGCGAAGCAGCGATCAAACTCTGCTGCGACTGGCCCGAAGGCCAACGCCCGGCGAACAGCAAATCCCACCGTAGCGACGGCCTGCTGATCGGCCCGTTCCAGACATCGCCGCCATTCGACGTGTTGATCGTCAACACCGACGGCACCCTCGCCGAGCGCAGCGGCAATGGCTTGACGATTTTCTCGCAAGCGCTGACCGAGCAAGGCTTGATGCCGGAGGAGGGCGCGTTGTTGCGCGTGCATCACGACAAGGGTGACGCCGTGGAGACCTCGGTGAAACCGGCCGAAGTCGAAGGCGTTGAAGGTTTCTGGCTTGATCTCGGTCAACCGCGATTCGGACCGGATGCCGTGGGCGCGCAGGTGGTTGAGAGCCTTCAGTTCAACGGTCGGGACGTGAGCCACGTCGCGCCCTTGGCACAACTTGATTGCGAGTGGGCGCACAGCCAGTTCGTGCGCATCGGCAACCCGCATTGCGTAACCCTGCTCGCCGACGAAGCGGCGTTGCCGAGCAACGAGCCGATGCGTGAATCCCCCCTGAGCGAAGGGTTGACTGCAATCGCCTACGCCATGCCCACCGGTGGCGGTGATCCGTGCCCGGCGGGCGTCAATCTGCAATGGGCGGTGCTGGAGTCGCCGCAGCGAATCCTCGCCCGGGTGTTCGAGCGTGGCGAAGGGCCGACGGCTTCATCCGGGACCAGCGCCAGTGCGGTGGCTTGCGCGGCGTGGCGAGTGGGTTGGGTCGCGGCGGGAGAAGTGCAAGTGGTCATGCCCGGTGGCACGGCGCCGATTTTGCTGGAAGAGGCGGACGGAGAATTAGTGCGGGTCAGATTGTTTGGTACGGCGCGGCTGATGGGCTGAATTCAAAACCGCCATCGCTGGCAAGCCAGACTCCCACAGGGTTTTGTGGTGAACACAAATAGTATGTTCAAACACATAACCCTGTAGGAGTGAGCCTGCTCGCGATAGCGGAAATACATTCAACATAATATCGCCTGATACACCGCTATCGCGAGCAGGCTCACTCCTACAGTGGATAGTGGCTGTACTCAGTTTTGTGTTCAGCATCAAACCCTGTGGGAGTCTGGCTTGCCAGCGATGGGGCCATCGGCCTCAACACAAGTCTCAGCTCAGCGCGGTACTGAATTCCACCACCGGCATCTGCCGCTTCATCAACACCTTGCCGCCACGAATCGAATACAGCGGCAAGCCCTGACTGCGGATCACCTCGTAATCGCTGTCCGCCGACAGAATCAGCAGATTCGCCGGGCGCCCCTGTTCCAGACCATAACGCTCGCCCAAGTGCATGGCTTTAGCGCTGTTGTCGGTGACCAGATCCAGCGCACTTTGCAGGTTGCGGTAACCGAGCATGTGGCAAATATGCAGCCCCGCCTCAAGCACTCGCAGAATGTTGCCGTTGCCCAGCGGATACCACGGGTCGACGATGGAATCCTGACCGAAACA
Source organism: Pseudomonas sp. 29 (assembly GCF_002754355.1). Lineage (NCBI taxonomy): Bacteria > Pseudomonadati > Pseudomonadota > Gammaproteobacteria > Pseudomonadales > Pseudomonadaceae > Pseudomonas > Pseudomonas sp. 29. The sequence continues at coordinate 711,253 of NZ_PEEY01000001.1, read as the reverse complement.
CACGTTCATGCCGGCTTCGAGCAGCTCATTCACGCGGGTCACGCCACGGCGTTTGGGAAAGTTGTCGAAGCGCCCTTGCAGGTGAATGCTCTCGGTCGGGCACGAGACAAAACTGATTCCGGAATGGCCCAGCAAGCGGAACAGTTTTGCGCAGTAGGCGTTGTCGTAGGAGCCCATCGCCGTGGTGTGGCTAGCGGTGACCAGCGCGCCCATGTCGCGACTGCGCGCCTCTTCGGCGAGCACTTCAAGGAAGCGCGAATGCGGGTCGTCGGTTTCGTCGCAATGCACGTCGACCAGACAACCGGTGCGCTCGGCCAGGTCCATCAGAAACTTCACCGAACTGACGCCCTGATCGCGGGTGTACTCGAAATGCGGAATGCCGCCGACCACGTCCGCGCCCATGCGGATTGCTTCTTCCATCAGCTCGCGGCCATTGCGGAACGACTCGATGCCTTCCTGCGGGAACGCGACGATTTGCAGATCGATGAGGTGGCTGCTTTCCTCACGCACTTCGAGCATGGCTTTAAGTGCGGTGAGTTGCGGGTCGGTGACATCAACGTGGGTGCGCACGTGCTGGATGCCGTGGGCGGCCAGCGTTTGAATGGTTTTTTTGGCGCGGGTCTTGGTGTCTTCTTCGGTGATGGTGACCTTGCGCTCGCCCCAGCACTCGATGCCTTCGAACAATGTGCCGCTCATGTTCCAGCGCGGCTCGCCAGCGGTCAGCGTGGCGTCGAGGTGAATGTGTGGTTCGACGAAGGGCGGCACCACCAGATTGCCGCCGGCGTCGAGGTCATCCGGGCCAAGGGTCGGTGCTTCGGTCTGCCGGGCGATGCTGCGGATCAGACCGTCTTCAAGGTGCAACTCGTGCAAACCTTCCTGGTTGCGCAAACGGGCGTTGATGATGTGCATCAGGCGAATCCTTTTTTATAAGTCTTGTAGTGGCGCGGTTGCGCTGCGAGCGCCGAGCACGCCGGTGACGATGACATACGTTAGCGCGGCAGCGGCGATGCCTACCAGCGGCGCGACCCACGGCGAGCTGAATGCGGCGACGGTGCCGACCGCATAGGCCCCGAGTCCCGGCCAGTTGAACGCCGGCAACCGTGCGTCGGCCAGGCGCGGATAACGCCCGCGCCAACGGAAGAAGAAGTCCGCCATGATCACCCCGCCAATCGGCGGAATCACCGTGCCGAGCAGAATCAGATACGGCACCAGCATGTCGTACATGCCCAGCAGAGCGAGCAGGGTGCCGATCACCGCACCGGCGAGGGTCACGGTCTTGCGTCGGCCAGTGCGTAGCAGATTGCAACCAGCGACGGCGAAGTTGTAGATGGTGTTGTCCTGGGTGCTCCAGATGTTCAGCAACAGCATGGCCATTGCGGCCATGGCAAAACCTTGCAACAGCAGCACTTCAACCACGTCAGGCTGTTGGTAGACGATGGCGCCATACGCACCGATCAGCACCATCAGGCCGTTGCCGATGAAGAATCCGATCAGGCTGGCCAGCACCGCCACCCGCGCCGAGCGCGAGAAGCGTGTCCAGTTGGTCGCCTGCGTGGCGCCGCTGACGAAGGTGCCGAACACCAGAGTAATCGCCGTCGACCAGTCCAGCGAACCCGTCGGCACTACGCTGAGCAAGCCTTCGAACCCGCCAACTTTCACCGTCGCCACCCACATCGACAGCAGGAGCAACAACATCATCGCCGGCACGGCGATGTACGAGAGGATTTCCAGCCCGCGATAACCGACGTAGGCCGTGGCGCAGAACAGCAGACCGAACAGCACCATCAGGCCGAGTATCGTGCTTTCGTCGAGATTGAAATATTTACCGATCACCACGGCAGCCGTCGCCGTGCCCCAGGCGTACCAGCCGATCTGGGTGAAACCGAGGATCAGGTCACTGAGCTTGCTGCCGACTTCGCCGAAGCAGAAGCGGCCCATCAGCACTGAGTTGAGGCCGCTTTTGAAGGCGATATAACCCAGGCCCGCCGCATACAGGCCGAGCAGCAGGTTGCCGACGACGATCACCGCCATCATCTCGGCGAAACTGAACGCCACGCCAAGCTTGCCGCCGGCAAACATGGTTGCGGTGAAAAACGTGAAACCGAGCAGCACCATCGCCGTCGAGGCCAGGCCTTTGCGTGCATGCATGGGGACTTCGCTGAGGGGGTAATCGTTGCCGATATCGTTCTGCGTCATGGGGCGGTCCTTGCTGGAAAGGGAAGACGCGGGGGAGGTTGCAGTGGTCGTGCCAAATGCCGCTTGGCGCGGGTTATGTATAGACGAGTCGCGCGGATTGGCGCGAAAGCGGTGCACCTGAATAGACCCAAGCCCAATGTGGGAGCGAGCTTGCTCGCGAAGGCGGCGTGTCAGGCGACATCTGCAGTGGCTGATATTCCGCTTTCGCGAGCAGGCTCGCTCCCACAAGGGATAGGTGTTGGCTCAGAGGAAGCGCAGCAGGGCGGCAACGATGGCTTCCGGGGCGTCTTCCTGGACGAGGTGCCCGGCGTTGGCAATCGGGTGGAATCGTGACCCCGGGATCATCTGCTGTAACGCGCGGCCACGCTCGATGGGAATCCACTGATCCTGCTCGCCCCAGAGAATCTGTACCGGGCAACGGATTGTCGGGTACAGGCTTTCTGCTTCACGGGTATAGCGCTCATCCATCTGCGCAATCTGCCGATAGAACGCCGCTTGCCCCGGATCGCCAAGCCACGGCTGCACGTAGGGTGCGAGTTCGTGATCGGCAATCTCGCGGTGGATCGCCCCGCGAATATAGGTCGGCACGATGGCGCGCTGAATGTAGTCGGGGATGCCACTAAACGCCGCTTCATGCTGACGCACGTGCTGCACGAACGGCGACCCCCAAGGCGTCAGCGCGACCGGATCAATCAGGGTCAGGCTGCGGTAATCCTTGCCGTCGAGCAGATGTGCGCGCAGCACCGTGGCGCCGCCAAAGTCGTGAGCCACGACATCCGGGCGTTGCAGATTCCAGTGGTCGAGTAACTGCGCCAACAGTTGGTTTTGCACACCGAGGGAGACGTCGGCGTCGGGCTGCTCGGAGCGCCCGTAGCCGAGAAGATCGAAGTAATACACGCGATGAGTCGTGAAAAAGTGCGGCGCAATCCGATGCCACACGTACGACGAAAACGGCGTGCCATGCACGAACACCAGCGGGGGGCCGTCGCCGCGCACGGCGTAGCGGACCTGTCGGCCGTTGAAGTCAAAGACCTGATCCAGCAGCCAGTCTGTCATGGGCCTGTCCTCTTGGCGGGTGGGAGCCAAAAAGCATAGGCGTAAAAAAACAGCCTCGCGGGCTGTTCTTTGGCAAAACACCAATCCCTTGTAGGAGTGAGCCTGCTCGCGATAGCGGTGTATCAGTCGACATCCATGTTGAATGTCAATCCGCTTTCGCGAGCAGGCTCACTCCTACAAAGGATATTCGCGTTGCGTTACTCACCGCGATAGATGCAACCGCTGGTGCACGTCTCGTGAATACGGATCGCGCTCAGTTCCGGCAGCAACGGCTTCATTTCATTCCAGATGAATTTGGCCAGCACTTCACTGGTCGGGTTTTCCAGGCCGGGAATGTCGTTCAGGTAGTTGTGGTCGAGACGCTCGTACAGCGGTTTGAAAATCGCCTTGATCTCGGAGAAATCGCGGATCCAGCCGGTGTGCGGATCGAGATCGCCGCTGAGGTGAAGCGCCACTTTGAACGAGTGACCGTGCAGACGCCCGCACTTGTGGCCGTCCGGGACGTGCGGCAGGCGGTGGGCGGATTCGAAAGTAAACTCTTTGAAGATTTCCACGGTATTTTCGGCTCTGTTCAGATGGCGTTCGCCGCAGCGATTCGGGCAGGCGGCGAGTTTATCAGCTTGTGTTTGAGCGTGCTGACTAAAGGGTCAGCAAGCGCTCGGCGAGGCGACCATTGGCAGTCAGTTCAAGGAATTCATCGCCCAAGCGGCGGCTCTCGTCCATCGCTGCGTGCCAGTATTTCTGCCGGCTCGGTGCATCGCCCATAAAGCGCTTGAAGTCGTTGCGGTCAGGCAATTTGCCGTAGGGCAGGCGCGCCAGATATTCCTTCGACGGCGCGAGCAGCAGCACGTCCTGCAAGCGCTCCACCGAGGCCTTGCGCCATGGCAGGGTCTTGTCGAACCAGCCGGGAATCACCCGATCAGTGAAGTGCGGATAGAGCACAATGCCGTCGCCGCTGTAGGGCAGGTCGAGGTGATAATCGAGCAGACCACCATCGCGGAAAGTGCCAGCACCGGCGCCCGGCAAATCCCGTACACCTTCCATGACCATCGGGATCGAACCCGAGGCGAGCAGGGCCTGACGCAGGTTGCTGGCATTCAGGGCGACGAAGCGCGACGGGAAGTCGTTCAGCGCATTCACCGGCGGGGCGAGGCGCGGGTCGTGGATGATCAGCCGTTCAAAGTGCCGCGACAACCGTGCGCGGCCACGCAGGTTGTCGGCGATCACCGAACCCAGCGCCATACCCAAACGCCCGCGATGATCATCGGCCAGACGCCCCTGACTTTTCACCACCATGATGTTCAGGCGGTAATGCGCGTTGTCGAGGATGCTCGCGTCGCGGCCGTCGAGCAGGTCATGGAGCATGCGCTGCGAGCTCTGACTGATCTCGGCCATGGTCACGCCTTTGTTGAAGTTCTGCTCGGCGTACAGATGACCGAGGCGCCGGATGCCTTCGGCGGCGTCCGGCAGGCAAGCGCTAGCGAAACGCCAGGAACCGACCGAGGCACCGATCAGCGAACGCTCGCGCGGCACGCTGGGCAGCCATTCACCGAACAGCGCCAGATCCAGCCCTTGAATTCCCAACGCCTTCGGTCCACCGGCGGCGCCGGGCAGGGTGCCGACGTCGGCGGCATTCAAGCCTTGCGCACGAATGCGCGCCATGGCCCGCGGGCCGGCCTTGAGGGTGAGGGCGGGGAATTTGATGTGGATGGCGGTCATACCGGTCTCGATCGTTAGCAAGCGAACAATTATAAGCACATGTTACAAAACCTTGTAGGAGTGAGCCTGCTCGCGATAGCGGTGTGTCATTTAATAATGATCTGTCTGATACACCGCTATCGCGAGCAGGCTCACTCCTACAAGGGGATATGTATTGAGTGGGAGCAATGATGGCAATTCAGTTTCAGTTAAGTTCATCCCGCTAAGGTGCCCACCGTAAGCAACACATAAAAATATGGAGACACCATGAAAACCCTGACTGCCCTGTCCATTGCCTCGATTATCGGTTTCACTGCCAGCCTCGCCCATGCCCGCGATCTCGGCCCTGACGAAGCCCTGCGTCTGCGCGACGCTGGTACTATCGTCTCCTTCGAGAAGCTCAACGCCGCCGCGTTGGCCAAACACCCGGGTTCGACGATCACTGAAACCGAGCTGGAAGAAGAGTACGGCAAGTACAGCTACCAGATCGAAATGCGCGATCCGCAGGGCGTCGATTGGGATCTGGAATTAGACGCGGTGACTGGGCAGGTTCTCAAGGATCATCAGGATAAGTAATGAAGGTTAATGTTCGCGCCACCAGCCGTACGGCATTGGCGCTGGTGATTTTCTGCTCGGCCGCGATGGCGCGTGACCTCGATCAGGATGAAGCCCTGAGTCTGCGTGAGAAGGGCGTGATCCTGCCGCTGGAGCAAGTGCTGCAGCAGGCGATGGATCGCTATCCCGGCGCAAAACTGCTGGAAGTCGAGCTGGAAGAAAAACACGACGTCTATATTTATGAAGTCGAGTTGCTGACCGTCGAAGGTGTCGCCCGTGAGCTGCACTTGAAGGCCGATACCGGCGAACTTGTGAAAGACAAGGAAGATTGATCGATGCGTTTGCTTTTGGTGGAAGACCACGTACCGCTGGCCGACGAATTGCTCGCCAGCCTGCAACGACAAGGTTACGCGGTCGATTGGCTGGCGGACGGTCGTGATGCGTTGTATCAGGGCAGTAGCGAGCCCTATGACCTGATCATTCTCGACCTCGGCCTCCCGGGTGTGCCGGGGCTTGAGGTGTTGGCGCAGTGGCGCGCCGGCGGTCTGGCGATTCCGGTATTGATTCTCACCGCGCGTGATTCCTGGGCCGAGCGCATCGAAGGTCTGAAGGCCGGCGCCGATGATTACCTGACCAAACCGTTCCACCCCGAAGAGCTGCAGTTGCGCATTCAATCGCTGCTGCGCCGCTCCAAAGGCCAGGCCAATCAGCCGACATTGCAGGCGGCCGGTCTGCATCTGGACGAGGGTCGGCAATGCGTGGTGCGCGACGGCGCCGATATTCAACTGACTGCCGCCGAGTTCCGTCTGCTGCGTTATTTCATGCTGCACCCGGAGCAGATTCTCTCCAAAAGCCATCTCGCCGAACACCTCTACGACGGTGAAACCGAGCGCGATTCCAACGTCCTCGAAGTGCACGTCAATCACCTGCGGCGCAAGCTCGGCAAAAGCGTGATAGAAACCCGTCGCGGCCAGGGTTACCTGTTCGGCGGGCAGGCTTCGTGAGGTCGATCCAGCGCCGCTTGAGCCTGGGTCTGATCAGCGTGATGGTGGTCGTCGGTGTGGTGGTGGCGCAAACCAGTCTGTGGTTGTTCGAAGTGGGTTTGCAGCGCTACCTCGAAGCCGGCCTGCGCAACGACAGCGAGAGCCTGTTGGTGGCGCTGGTCCGTGGCCCGCAAGGGCTGCAACTGGATGAAAGACATCTGTCCCCGGCCTATCAGCGGCCGTTTTCCGGGCACTACTTCCGTATCGATTTTGCCGACAGCCACTGGCGTTCACGCTCGTTGTGGGATCAGGACCTGCCGCTGCTCGACCATCCCGGGTTGCACAGCAATCTGCAACTGGGGCCGGACGGTCAGCAGTTGCTGGTGCTGCGCTCGGATTATCGGCGCCTGGGCCAATCGATTTCGATCAGCGTCGCGCAGGATTACACCCCCGTGCGCGAGAGCTTTCAGCGCATGCGCCAGATCGGCCTCGGCCTTGGTCTGGCGGCATTGTTGCTGATTCTGTTCTTGCAGCGATTGACCGTGCGCCGCGCGCTGAAACCGCTGGAAAGGGCTCGTGAGCAGATCGCGCAATTGCAGCAAGGCCAGCGTTCGCAACTCGATGATCAGGTGCCGGTGGAACTGGAACCGCTGGTGGCGCAGATCAACCATTTGCTCGCGCACACTGAAGACAGCCTCAAGCGCTCGCGCAATGCCTTGGGCAATCTCGGGCATGCATTGAAAACGCCGTTGGCGGTGTTGTTGAGCCTGGCCTCCAGCGAAAAACTCGATGCGCATCCCGAGTTACGCAAGGTGCTCAAGGAGCAGCTGGAGCAAGTGCAGCAGCGGCTCAACCGCGAACTGAACCGGGCCCGGCTGTCCGGTGATGCGCTACCGGGTGCGTTGTTTGATTGTGATGCGGAACTGCCGGGGTTGTTGGCGACGTTGAACATGATTCATGGCGAGCATTTGGCGCTGAGTTATGTCGCGCCGGCGGGGTTGCAACTGCCGTGGGATCGTGAGGATTTGCTCGAACTGTTGGGGAATCTTCTGGATAACGCCTGCAAGTGGGCGGACGCCGAGGTGCGTCTGAGTGTGATTGAACGTTCGGATGGTTTTGCACTGAGCGTGGAAGATGACGGCCCGGGGATTCCCGAACAGCAGCGCGCTGAGGTGTTCAGCCGGGGCACGCGGCTGGATGAGCAGACCCACGGGCATGGGTTGGGGCTGGGGATTGTGCGCGACATTGTCGATACGTGGGGCGGGTTGCTGGTGTTGGGCGAGAGTGAGTGGGGCGGGTTGAAAGTGGTGATTGAGTTGCCTCGGCGGTGAGCCTCTAAAAGCCCCTCACCCTAACCCTCTCCCGGAGGGAGAGGGGACTGACCGAGGTGTTTGTTCGAGATACACCGACCTGAGATATCGTGCCGAACTCAGGTTTTGAAAGCTTTCCCGTGACCTGAAATATCGAGACGGACTCAGGTTTTGAATGGCACGAAGATCGGCTCCCTTTCCCCCTCGCCCCCTTGGGGGAGAGGGCTGGGGTGAGGGGGTAAGGATCTACCTGACACCCCACTACCTTCAAATCAAACGCGAAACTGATCCATCAAACTCTGCTGCTGATTCGCCAGGCTATTGAGCGACTGGCTCACCCGTGCCGACTCATTCGCCTGCCCGGACAACGACTCGGTCACATCGCGGATCGTCGCCACGTTGTTATTGATCTCCTCGGCCACCGCACTTTGCTCTTCAGCGGCACTGGCAATCTGCAGGTTCATATCGCTGATCACCGTCACCGCATCGCCGATCTGACGCAGCGCGGTCACCGCTTGGCCAACCTGTTCGACACTGCCCTGAGCCTGGCGGTGGCTGTTGCCCATCGAACCGACTACATCCTGCGTGCCGGTTTGCAGTTGCTCGATCACCTGACGGGTTTCTTCCACCGACTCTTGCGTGCGGCGGGCGAGGTTGCGGACTTCATCGGCGACCACGGCAAATCCACGTCCGGCTTCACCAGCACGCGCCGCTTCGATCGCGGCGTTGAGCGCGAGCAGGTTGGTTTGCTCGGCGATGGCGCGAATGGTTTCCAGCACCGCGCCGATCTTCTCGCTGTTGGCCGCCAGCCCTTCGACTTGCACCATCGCTGCACTCATGTCGGCAGCGAGGGTGTCGATGCTCGCCGTGGTGCGATCGATCACGGTCAGGCCCTGACGGGTAGCGCGATCAGCATCCTTGGCGGCCTCGGCAGCCTGCGCGGCGCTGCGGGCGACGTCTTGCGCAGTGGCGCTCATTTCGTGGGACGCGGTGGCGACCTGATCGACCTGACGGTATTGCTGTTCCATGCCAGCACTGGTCTGGGTGGCGATGGCCGAGGACTGGTCGGCGGTGTTGCGCGCGTCCTGCACCGAGCGTTTCACCTCGGCAATGATCGGCTGCAACTTGTCGAGGAACTTGTTGAACCAACCGGCCAATTGACCGAGTTCGTCCTTTTTTTCATAAGCCAGACGGCGGGTCAGGTCGCCTTCGCCGCTGGCGATGTCTTCGAGCATGTGCGCCACGCCGAGGATCGGCTTGGTCACGCTGCGTGCCATCAGCCACACCAGCAACAGGCCGATCAACGCGGCCAGCACGCCGAGGCTCAGTTCGATCAACGTGCCGGAATTATTGCTCGCGTCCAGCTGTTGCTTGAGCGCTTCGGCGCGGCTGACCAGGACTTTTTCCGGCACATCCAGCAGCACGCCCCACGACGGGCCGCCGGGAATCGGCTGGAACGGCGACAGCACTTTCAACTGGCCGTTGCTGTGCAGGCTGCTCACGCTGGTGCTTGAGGCGAGCTTGCTCAGCAGTTCGGCGCCGCTGATTTTGTCGACAGCATCCAGACGCTGGCTGAGTTTGCCGGCATCCGGGCTGTACCCGGCGAGCAGGCCGGCGGGGCTGATGATGCTCACGGCGGTCTGGCCGTCGTAGAGCTTTTTGCTCGCGCCCTGGCTGATCGCTTGCAGGCTGTTGAGGTTGATGTCGACCGACAGCGAGGCGATGACTTTGCCGTTGACCATCAACGGGAAGACGATGCTGGTCATCAGCACCTTCTGTCCGTCGATCACATAGAAGTACGGTTCGATCACGCATGGCTTGAGCGTGGCGCGCGGGCAGGTGAACCAGGCATTGGCCGCTTGGCCGCTGGGGCCGGTGCTGGTGTCGGCCATGTCGCTTTCCGGCAGGGCCATCGAGGTGACTTTGCCTGGCGTTGGTTGCGACCAGTACAGGGCGAAGCGGCCCTTGTCGTTGCTGCCCAGTTCAGCCTGACCTGCGAACAGTTCATCCTTGCCGTCCAGTGCGTTGGCTTCGAACACCAGCGACAGGCCGAGCAGATCCGGGTTGGCTTGCAGCGCCGATTTGACCTGTCGGGTCATGTCTTCGCGCAGGTCGAAGGCATCGAGAAAGCGCTTCTCGGCCTGCTCGCGCAGGAACAACACCTGCCGCGAGAAGCCGTGACCGTACTGATAGGCGTCCATGAACTGCTGGCGAATGCCGGCCGCCTGCACTTCCCCTTGCGATTCGATGCGCGCCTGCGCCGACTCGGTGAGCATTTCCATGCTCGAAGCTTTCACCAGTTCAGAACTGTGCTCCATGCGATACAGCGAAAGACCTACCAACAGGGTCACGATACCGGCCAGGCAGAGGCCGGCGAGCAGGGTGATTTTCCATTGGATGGAAAGTTGTCTGAGCGACATGGAGACGTCCTTATTCGATAAATATCTGAGACTTTGCACTGTAACGGCCGCGTTTCGGCTTTCTTTATCGTTGAAACACAATATGGCGGATTGACGCACCCGGGAGCGCTCGCTTTGACACCGCCGCCACTCTGCGGCACAGTGCGCGCCCTTCTAATAAGACCCTCTTTGCAAATCCGCCGGTTAAGCTTTGGCGGACTCATTCTGTCTGGCGGTCGGTTTTCCACCGCAGTGTTTTTCGAGGAAGTGAAATGAATGCAGTCATAGCGGCGGTCGGCGTCATGCTGGTGCTCAGCCTGTCCCGCGTGCATGTGGTGATCGCTCTGATCGTTGGCGCGCTGGTCGGAGGCCTGACCGGTGGTCTGGGCATCGACGCCACGCTCAAGGCGTTCAACAGCGGCTTGGGCGGCGGCGCGACCGTGGCGTTGTCCTACGCCTTGCTCGGCGCTTTCGCCGTGGCGATTGCCAAGTCCGGCCTGGCTCATGCGCTGGCCGACAAGGCGCTGGCAATGGTCGATCGCCAGCACTCGACCGGCGGTGGCAGCGTCAAATGGCTGCTGATTGGCCTGTTGTGGGTGGTGGCGATTGCCTCGCAGAACATTCTGCCGATCCACATTGCGTTCATTCCGCTGCTGGTGCCGCCGCTTCTTTATGTACTGACCAAGCTGCAACTCGACCGCCGCTTGATCGCCTGTGTCATGACATTCGGTCTGATCACGCCGTACATGTTCCTGCCGGTGGGCTTCGGCAACATCTTCCTCAATGAAATCCTGCTGGCCAACGTTGCCCGTAGCGGTGTCGACATCAGCGGTATCAATGTCACCCACGCCATGGGCATTCCGGCGCTGGGTATGGTCTTCGGCCTGGCGATGGCGTTCATCACCTATCGCAAGCGGCGCGTATACGACCTGGCGAAGATCGAGCAGGTCGAGCAAGTGGCGGTGCAGTACAACCCGCTGAGCCTGATGATTGCCGGTGTGGCGATTGCTGCTGCGTTCATCGTGCAACTGCTGCTGGACTCGATGATTATCGGGGCGCTGGTCGGTTTCCTGATCTTCTCGGTGTCGGGCATTGTGAAATGGCGCGAGACCGATGACCTCTTCACCGAGGGCATGAAGATGATGGCGATGATCGGCTTCATCATGATCGCCGCGTCCGGGTTTGCCGAGGTGATGAAGGCCACCGGTGAGGTGCAGACCCTGGTCGAGTCGTCGGCGTCGTGGATCAATCACAGCAAAGGCGTCGGCGCGTTGCTGATGCTGCTGGTCGGGTTGCTGGTAACCATGGGCATCGGTTCGTCGTTTTCCACGGTGCCGATTCTGGCGGCGATTTTCGTGCCGCTGTGCGTGCAACTGGGCTTCAGCCCAATCGCCATTGTCTGCATCGTCGGCACCGCCGGTGCGTTGGGCGACGCCGGTTCGCCAGCGTCGGATTCGACCCTCGGCCCGACCTCCGGCCTGAACATCGACGGCCAGCATCACCATATCTGGGACACCGTCGTGCCAACATTCCTGCACTACAACCTGCCGTTGCTGGCGTTTGGCTGGGTGGCCGCGATGGTCCTCTGAACCCCGCCGATCTTCTGTGGGAGCGAGCTTGCTCGCGAAAGCGGTGTATCAGCGACTTGATGGTTGACTGACACGACGCCTTCGCGAGCAAGCTCGCTCCCACAGGGGAATGGGGTAATACCTTTGCTCAACTTTTGTAATGACGTGCCGTTAAAGCCTTTAACCACGCCAATAAAACCAAAAGAGTGAGCTCCCACAATGCGCCTGAGCCTCAAGGCTAAAGTCCTCTCCCTCGCCGTTCTCCCGGTGTTGCTCTTTGCCCTGGTCATCAGCCTGACCACGCTGTTCATCCTCCAGGAGCAAGCGCACAAAGAGGTCGACCAGACCCGCGAGCGTCTGCTCGGCGATGCCAAAGCCACTCTGCAAAGCTACGTCGCCGTGGCCATGACCACGATCAAGCCGCTGTACGACGCGGCCGCGCCGGGTGACGTTGAGGCGCGGGCGCAGGCGATCAAATTGCTCTCAGGCATTCGCTACGGCAAGGACGGCTACTTCTTCGGCTACGACTCCGAGACCGTGCGCCTGTTCAAGGCCAACGACCCCGAAGGCGTGGGCAAAAGTTTCAAGGACAACCGCGACCCGAACGGCGTCTACGTCAATCGTGGTCTGGTGAGTGTGGCGAAGGACGGCACCCACTATCTGCAATACAGCTCGCCACTGCCGGGCAACGCCAACGTGCTGGTGCCAAAGCTCGGTTACACCGAATACCTGGCGAAGTGGGACATGGCGGTCGGTACTTCGGTCAACCTCGACGGCATCGAAGCGCAAGTGGCACTGGTCGAAGCGCAGGTGCAGGAACGTATGCAAGGCGTGGTGCTGAGCATCGTCGGCGTCGCGGTGGTGGTGCTGTTGGTGATCGCGGCGGCAGGGATGCTGCTGGCCAATACCATTTTGCGTCCGTTGACCCTGATGAAAGCCAACCTCGACGACATTGCAGCGGGTGAGGGCGACCTTACGCGTCGCTTGAACATCACCAGCCAGGATGAACTTGGCGAACTGGCGGGCTCGTTCAACCGTTTCGTCGACAAGATTCATGGTCTGGTGCGGCAGATCACCGAGATGACCACGCAACTGACCGGTCTGGTGACGCAAGTGTCCGATCAGGCGCAGCGTTCGGATCAGGCGATGGAGCGTCAGCGCCACGAGACCGATCAGGTTGCCACGGCGATCAACGAGATGTCTGCCGCCGCGCAGGAAGTGGCCAAAAGCGCACAGAACGCCGCCGTCGCCGCTCAGCAGACCGACGAAGAAGGCCAGAGCGCCAAACGCGTGGTGGCCGGCAGCATCAAGCAGATTCATGCGCTGGTCGATGACATCCGCAGCAGCGGCGTGTCGCTGGACAGCCTGCAGCAAGACGTGACGTCGATTGTCGGAGTGCTCGGGGTGATTCGTTCGATCGCCGAGCAGACCAACCTGCTGGCGCTCAACGCCGCAATTGAAGCGGCGCGGGCCGGTGAGGCCGGACGTGGTTTTGCCGTGGTGGCGGATGAGGTGCGGGCGCTGGCCAGCCGTACGCAGATCAGCACGCAGGAAATTCAGGGGATGATCGATCGTTTGCAGGCGGGTACGCAGCAAGCGGTTGAAGCCATGCGTCGTTCCAGTGAGGCGGGTGACGGCACCTCACAGCAAGCCAATCAGGCCGGGGCTTCGCTGGATGCGATGGCCGAGTTGATCGCGACGATCAACTCGATGAACGCGCAGATTGCCAGTGCGGCGGAAGAGCAGACGGCGGTGGCGGAGGAGATCAACCGCAGCGTGCATCAGATTGCGGTGGCGGTGGACAGCGTGGCCGATGAGACGCAGTTGGGGGCGCAGACTTCGCGTAGTCTGGCGGAGCTGGGGCAGCGACTGGGCAAACTCGTGGGTCAGTTCCGTATTTGACCGCTTGAAAAGCCCCTCACCCTAACCCTCCCGAAACGTCGGACCGCCCATAGGGAGAGGGGACTGACCGAGTTGTCTTGCGCCATACATCGACCTGAGAAATCGAGTCGATTATGGATTCACAGCAGAGATTTCAGGTCGGTGCATACCTGCAATATCCCCCAATCAGTTCCCTCTCCCTCCGGGAGAGGGCTAGGGTGAGGGGCTTTTGATTTTCAGTTTTCAGGGACGATCCCAATAGGGCACTTCACCAAAACATTCGACAAAGAAATCAATCACCGTCCGCACCTTCACCGACAACCTGCGGCTCCCCGGCCACAACACCGCAATCTGCTGCGGCTCCAGGCTGTTCGACACCTGATAGTCCCGCAGCACCGGCACCAGCGTGCCGTCGCGCACCGCTTCGCCAATCAGCCATGACGGAAACATCACCAGCCCCAGGCCTTGCTCGGCGGCTTGGGTGAGGGTGTCGGCGTGGTTGCCAGTGATCGGGCCTTTCACCGAATAGGGCGTCCAGTCCTCGCCATCGCGGCGGAAAAACCAGCGCTGCTGGCCGGCCGCGCCTTTGTAGGCGAGGCAATGGTGTTGCGCGAGATCTTCGGGTTTTTGCGGTGTGCCGTGGCGTTTGAGATACGCCGGGCTGGCCGCGACCTGAAAGCGGTGCGGCGCCAGAATCCGTGCCTGCATACTCGAATCGTGCAGCGGGCCGATGCGAAACAGCAGGTCGGCGCCTTCCTGCAACGGGTCGACGTAATGGTCGGTCTGCTGGATATCCAGTTGCAGCTTTGGATATCGCGCGCACAACTTCCCCAACCACGGCGTCAGATGGCGCTGACCGAATACTACCGGGGCGTTGATGCGCACCAGGCCGGTGGGTTCGCTTTGCTGTTCCTGCAGCGCCTGTTCGGCTTCCTCCAGTTGCACCAGCACCAGCCGCGCATGGTGACCGAGCATGCGCCCGGCTTCGGTTGGCGTCACCGCTCGGGTGTGGCGATAGAGCAATTGCTGATTCAACGCCTGCTCCATCAATTGGATCTGCCGGGAGATCGAGGAGGGCGCCACACCTTCGCGGCGGGCCACTTCGGAAAAGCTGCCGTGATCGAGCACGGCCACAAACAGCCTGAGTGCCTTGAATCCGAGTTCATTGAGCCCGTGCATGATGTGTCCTGCTGTGCGGGTTGCGCAAAAGTGTTGTCCGGATGCTCCCATTTATCGCACAGCTTCGCCAGCCGATAATCCGCGCCATCGTTTACTTGAGTGGAATGTTGTTTATGCAGACGTTGGAGGAGGTCGCAGTCGGGGCGCCGGTGAAGAAGTCGGGGTTGCGCCTGTTGTTGCTGCCGCTGGTGATTCTGGCGGGCATGGGTTTGTCGGTGGAGGCGGGGTTGCTCGGTCCTTTGGGTGTGCAGGTCGGGCATCTGTGGGCAACTTTGAGCATCTTTGGCGTCGGCTCGGCGATTCTGTTTTTACTGCTGTTGTTCGCCGGTCCGCAAAAAGGCCCGGCACTGACGGATCTGCCGCGCTGGCAGTTGATCGGCGGATTTCTGGGGCCGATGTATGTGGTGGTGTTGACCCTGGCAACGCCGCACATCGGTATCGCCATGACGATGATTGCGATTCTGTCCGGGCAGGTTGGCAAGAGTGTGTTGATCGACCATTTCGGCTGGTTCGGCGCGACGCGCAAGAAGGTCAATGCCGAGCGGTGGCTGGCGTTGGGGTTGATTGTGGCGGCACTTGTTTTGATTGCGCGGGGGTGAGTGATGAGTCTGGTTATTTTGTTGGCGGTGGTGGTGTTGGCCGGTGCGGTGTTGAGTGTGCAGGCGGCGATCAACGGGCGTTTGGGTGAGAGCGTCGGGGTGTTGCGCAGTAGTTTGCTGACATTCGTTGTCGGTGCGGTGTCGACCGGGTTGTTGATTTTGTTTTTTGAGCCGGCGCATGCGGTGAGTCTTTTGGATGTGCCGAAGTGGCAGTTGACCGGGGCGCTGTTTGGTGTGGTCTACATGATGGTGATGGTCGGGGCGGTGCCGGTGGTGGGGACGGCTGTGGCGACGGTGGCGGTGATTGTCGGGCAGTTGGGCATGGGGATGTTGATTGATAATTTTGGCTGGCTGGGGAATCCGGCGATTGAGCTTTCTTCCAGTCGGATTTTGGCGATGGGGTGTTTGGGGTTGGCTTTGGTGTTTATGTATCGGAGTTCGCGTCAGGCTGGGTGACCTGGGTTGCGTACATATCCATTGCTGCGGTAACGGCTGATTAGGGTTTCGCCCTGACGGCGACTCACTTTTTTTACAAACGCCTAAAAAAGTAAGCAAAAAAACGCTTGCTCCTACGTGCGGCCCGCTCGCTGGGGCTTGGGTTCCTTCGCTGCGGGATCGATCCGGGCGCAGCGTCTCCGGTTTGCTTCGCTGCACCTACTCCCGCTGTGTTTGGCTGCGCCAAACGGTCGCTGCGCTCCCACGCCCGGATCAATCCCTCCACTCAGCCTTCCGACGTCGCTTTACAGATCAAAAGCTGCAGCCGAGCTAACGCTCATCCTGTTGAGTGGTGAGGAGCAACAGCGTGTTCGGCTTTGATTCTGTGGTGGGGCTGCCCCTCACCCCAGCCCTCTCCCGAGGGAGAGGGAGCCAATTTGTGGGCTTTTCAGAATCTAAGTCCAACGCGGTATCGCACGTCGGCGTAGCTCTCCCAAACACCTCAATCAGTCACCTCTCCCTCCGGTAGTGGAAGGAAATGGCGCTGATTTGGGTGCTTTTCAAAGCCTGAGTTCAACGCGGTATCGCACGTCGGCGTAGCTCTCCCAAACACCTCAATCAGTCCCCTCTCCCTCCGGGAGAGGGCTAGGGTGAGGGGCTCTTGATCTGGCTCTTGATCTTGTTTCGGCTTTTGATCTTTTGCCCCATCGGCAGGCCGAGCGGAGGTGTTCATCCGGGGGTTAGGCGCGCAGCGCCGTGCGGCCTAGCCGCATACATCGAGAGGAGGTGCAGCGCAGCAAACCGTAGGCGATGCCCCCGGATGAACACCGTAGCGAGGGAACACTGAGCCTCAGCGAAGTGCCGTACGCCAGGGGCAAAGCCTTTTGCTTACTTTTCGGCGTCTGGAAAAGTGAGTCGCTGTAAGAGCGAAACCGCCAGCGGCAACACCCGCAGCAACGGATATGCTCCCAATCCCAATCCCAATCCCAATCCCAATCGCAAAAAAAATCAAAAGATCGCAGCCTGCCGCAGCTCCTACACTGGGTGTTAGGGCTTGCCCTTCAAGCCCCAGACAACCCCCACCCAAGGAGTCTGTCCCATGCCCGATAGAAAATGCGACTGCCCCAACTGCAAATGCACGATCAAGGAAGGCGATCATGCCTACGCCGTCCACGGCAAACACTATTGCTGTGAAGCCTGCGCTCACCACCACAAGAGTGGCGAAGAGTGTTCAACCAAGGGCTGTAAATGCGCCCACGGATGACGAACGACGCATAGAAAAGTGGAGCCTAATCAGGCTCCACTTCCAGTTTCAGACTTTCATCGTCCATCCGTTCGGTATGCCGCACCGTGCCCTGCAGCCTTCGCCCCTCAACCCTGACCACGACGGTTTTCGCCTGGTCAAGATCCTCCGGCAGCGGTGCCGGCACTCGCAACGCGAAGCGAAACGGATCATCTACGACCGCCTCCAACCCAACGCGGCAATCCACGCTTTTGGTGATACGCCCGAACAACGTATCAAGGCCATAGTCCAGATGCGCCGGGCTGTTGATGTTGGTCATGGTGCATTCCCCCGAATGATGCCGATCGCCAGGCTGAGCTTAGCTGGTCGGTCGCCACACGACGTTTTCCACGCCGAATTTTTCTGCCATCGGCTTGCTGGTCTTCTGCACCTTCTCACGGCCAAAGCGCGGGATGCGACCGACGCCGGCGTCGCAGCTCGCCCAGTGCCACGCCTCGACATTGTCCATCTTGTCCGAGCGGATAATGAAGGACTTGGGCGTGCCGTGGAGGGTGTATTCGATGACATAGAGTTTTGCGTTGTTCATAAAGCCCGTATTCCTCCCTGTAGTATTAGAGGGATCGCGGCGCACCGGGAAAATTCATTCGGATTGTCCGACGGTCTCTATCGTTGGCGACGCCGTGGCGCACTGGTTACCATGGTTTCCCCGCCAACCCCAATGAATGCTCGCCATGGCCCTTGCCGCACCGCCCGATCTCAGCGATACCGATGTGCCCGTGCAACCGCTGGCACGCACGTATCCGCGCGGCTTGTTTATCGAGCCGCACGAGCATGTCTGGGGGCAGTTGCTGTATGCGATGAGCGGGGTGATGTGGGTCGAGACCCCGCACGAAGCGCTGGTGGTGCCGCCGCAGCGCGCGGTGTGGTTGCCGCCGGGGGTGCCGCACGGGATTCGGGTGGTGTCGGATTTGCAGATGCGCAATATCTACCTGCGTCCGGCGCTGGCGGCGACGCTGGATCAGACGGTGCAGGTGATCGAAGTCGGTGGTTTGCTGCGCGAGTTGATTGTCGGGCTGGTGGAGCAGGGCGACAGTGGTGAACCGGCCTACTACGAGGCGTTGGTCGGGCTGGCCTTGCTGGAACTCAAACGCGCCAGGCGTTCACAGTTGAAGATCCCGATGCCGGATGATTCCGATCGGCGTTTGATGAACCTGTGCCAGGCGGTAATGGCAGCGCCGTCGCTGGAGATTCCGTTCGAGCAGCACGCGGCAAATGCCGGGGCCAGCGTGCGCACGTTGGCGCGGTTGTTCAAGGACAGCCTCGGCATGGGCTTCGCCGAGTGGCGGCGGCAGGTGCAGTTGGCGACGGCGGTGGCGGAACTGATTCAGGGCGTGGCGGTGAGTGTGATTGCCCGGGAGCTCGGCTATTCACCCAGTAGTTTCAGCGACATGTTTCGCCGCGAACTTGGCGTGGCGCCCTCACAATTTGCAGTGGAACACGATTAATCAAACCAGCGCAGATCCAATGTGGGAGCGAGCCTGCTCGCGAATGCGGTGGATCAGTTGACTCATCCTTCACTGACACACCGCATTCGCGAGCAGGCTCGCTCCCACAGGGTTCTGTGGTGTGCATCCGATACTTGTCCGAAATTCAGAAGTCCTTGGCCGATGCCATCCCCGCCGGTTCCCTAAACTCTGCCCATTCCCTTCAAACGGCGGAGTTCCTCCCCATGAACTACCTGATTTCACTGGCCATCGGTCTGGGCGTCGGCCTGCTGTATGGCGCGCTGGATTTCCGTTCCCCGGCGCCACCGGCCATCGCACTGGTCGGTTTGCTCGGCATGCTTGCCGGTGAACAGTTATGGCCGATGGGCCGGCAACTGGTGACGGGCTGGCTGTCCTGAACTCTTTTTCTCCTTCGGTGGATGTCCCCATGAAAGCACTGCAATTCGATAAAACCGGCGATCTGTCTTCCTTGCGCTACGTCGAGGTGCCGACTCCGGTACCCAGCGCTGACGAAGTGCTGGTGCAGATCAAGGCTGCCGGCCTGAATCCCAGTGATGTGAAAAACGTCCTGGGTCGTTTCCCCTACACCACGCTGCCACGGATTCCCGGTCGGGACTTTGCCGGTGTCGTTGTCGAAGGCCCGCAGGCCTTGATCGGTCAGGAAGTCTGGGGCACTGGTCGTGAACTGGGCTTTTTTGCCGACGGCTCCCATGCGCAGTTCGTCAAACTGCCGACCAATGGCGTGGCGCACAAACCTTCGCATCTGAGTTTCACCCAAGCCGCCAGCCTCGGCGTGCCCTACACAACGGCGTGGGATGCGCTGGAACGCAGTCTGGTAACGGCTGAAACCCGTTTGCTGGTGATCGGCGGCGGTGCGGTGGCCTCGGCGGCATTGGCCCTGGCGAAAGTGCGTGGTGCGCAGTTGCTGGCAGCGGCGCGCCGCCCGGAGCAGGTGGCGGAGTTACAGGCGCAGGGTTATCAGACGATCCAGCTGGATAAACCCGAAGACCTCGGCGCGCAGGTCAACGCGGTGTATCGCGGCGGCGCCGATGTGATTTTCGACACCACCGGTTTCTGGTTGCCAGCGTCGGTGGCGGGATTGGCCACCTTCGGCCGGATCGCGATCATCGCCGCGCCGGTGGACGGGCACGTGCAACTGCCGGCACTGGCGTTGTATCGCAAGGGCGGGTCGGTGGTCGGGATCAATTCGTTGTTGTATGGCGTTGAAGCGTGTGCGGCGATGCTTGAGCAGTTCGGGCGGTTCTTTGATGAAGGCTTGCTGCCGTTGCCGCAAGGGTTGGTCGAAGCGCCGTTGGCCGAAGGCCTGGAGCGCTACGCCGATGTGAATCAGGGCAGCGGTGACAAGGTCATCCTCATCCCCTGAAACACCGCAAAACCCCTGTAGGAGTGAGCCTGCTCGCGATCGCGGTGTATCAGTCACCCATGTATCAACTGACACACCGCGATCGCGAGCAGGCTCACTCCTACAGTAGATCGGTGTCGGGCTCAGGATTGCGGGACACCGTTTTCCCACGCCGACCAGTTTTTCAGGATGTCCTGCACCAGCGGATTCCCCGCGCGATAGAGGTTCTCCAGCGCCGGCACGAAGCCGCCCTGATCGGCGTACTTGAGCAGGTTGTCCACTTCACTGCCGCCCGGCTCTGGACGATCAAAATCGGAGCCGGCACGCACCACGGCCAGACGTTGCACGTCGACCAGACCTTCGCGACTGGCACGCAGCAAGGCCTCATAGGTGGAGTTGTCTTCCTGCTGCGTCGTGCAGTATTCGCCCTTGTTATCGGTCAACAACTTGGTCCAGACCTCGGCCCGTTCGCTCAAGCGCGTGCCGGAGAACCAGGTGTTTCCGGCCAGTGTGTCGCAACGGGTCACCACCGGTGGTTGATTGGCCGGGGCCGACGGGTATTTCAGGCGCCACGCGGCGGATTCCCTGCTTTCGCTCAGCTCAACCTTGTGGCTGAGGGCGAATGCCTTGGCCTGCAGTTTCGGGTTGAGTTCAAAGACTTCGGTCTTGTAGTCCAGCGGTGGTTTTTCGTTCGGGCCTTTGGTGTTGATGCCCAGGTAGCCGGTCGGCCAAGTCGACGGCGCATCGCGCGAATCGATCTCCCATTGCGTGCCGAATTCCACCAGATAATGCGCCCATGCAGCGGTGCCGATGGTCCCGTGTTTCGGGCTGATGCCGGCGATGCCGGCGATCAGGAAGTAACTTTTGCGCAGGTCGAATTTCGGTGACAAGGCCAAGGCCAGGGTCGAGGCGGCGGCGTTGGTCTGGCCCATGCCAGTGGTCAGCAGGCACACCTGCTGCGCGTTGCAGCGGATGCTCGGGTACTCGGCGGACAGGCCCGGCACGCGGATTTCCTGCTTCAGCTCCAGGCGATCGATCCAATGCTGCGCCTCGGGGGCGAACATGGTGATCAGCACGACTTTCGGCTGCATCGGTGCTTCGGCGGCCCACGCGGTGGAGGAGAGCAGGGCCGCACCGGCCAGGGTCAAACGCATCATTGCTTGCATGGAAAACTCCTTGATTCAGAACTGATAACCGACGCCGGCGTAGTAACCCCAGCCGTTGGAACGTGCGCGGAAATTGCCGTCGCCAAAATTCAGCTCGCTGCCGTCTTCCCAGTTGCCGCCGTTGTGGAAATAACGGCCGACCAGGGTGAAGCGCAAGTGAGTGAACGAGTAGAGCAAGACGTTGGTCGCCACTGTTGCGTTGGCCGTGCGCGCAGGGTTGTCCTTGTGGATGTCCGAGCCGAAATCGAAGTTGGTGAAACCAATGTAGGTCAGCGACGCGCCGTTGCTGAATTTGTCGATCGGCACGATGTACTTCAGTTGCGCGCGATAGCCGTCCCACGAGTATTCGTTGCTCGCGCCGTAGTTTTCCCACTGATAGCGACCGTACAGGTTGGCCGACAGATTGACCCGCGAATGGGTGTCGATGTCGGTGCCGAAACCGCTGTAGAGGGTGTTGGCGCGGTTCTCTTTGCGGCTGCCGTGGTCATAGATCCAGTCGAACGCCACATACCATTCCTTGAACGGGCCGATGGCCAGGCTGCGGCCGGCGAGGTAGTCGATGGAAATGCGCGGTTCGTGCTCCATAAACACCGGCGAGCCGTGATCCCACACGCCTTTGTCGTGGCTATTGCCAATGTTGAAGATCTTCGGAATGTCGACGTAGCCGTATAACTCGAACGGGCCTTTGCGGCCGAAGTACTCGTATTCCAGATAGATGTCATCAGCCGGTTGCGGGCCGAAGCTGATGTCCTTGCTGCCGATCAGCATCAGATCCTGGTTGTACCAGTCCGACAGGTACGCGCCTTTTTTCGGCGGGCTGGCTTCGGGGCTGAGGGCTTCGCCCTGGGCGGATTCTTCCTTGGCGACCGGTTGCGCCAGAGCGCTGGGGCTGAGAAGTCCGGTAACGCCGGTCAGTAGCAGGGAAACAGCGAGCGTGCACGGGAAAGGTGCGCGAAAAGGGCATGCGATGGGCATTCAAAGTCCTTTTTTGCGGATCAGGGCCCGGATTCCGTGGGCTTGTACGGTTTTGTTACGAAAACGCTGGAATTGCCATTGCGCAAACGTTTGCACAAGACGTACCAAAATCTTCAACAAGCTGAAAAATAGATCGTTTTGCTGCATTTCCTGCTTGATCGGTCAGACGCGGTTTTGCGCACCCTGCAGGTCCTTGTGGGAGCGAGCTTGCTCGCGAAGGCGGGGGGGCGGAAAAGTATCCGCAAGCTGACACGACGCCTTCGCGAGCAAGCTCGCTCCCACAGTTTTGAATCTCGTCGAGGCTAATAGCTGCGTGGTTGAAACGCTGATTCCAGAGACCTCTAGCACCAAAGTATTAATGCCATTTAACCAATGCCCCATCGCAGGGCGTGGACTAGCGTGTGTCAGGAATAGAACGGTTTTGTAATGACCGGCGCAGTCTTGATTCGCGTGTCGAATAAGCCCGCTGCTTGTGCACGCCGCTCAAGGAAGAAATTGGCCACGACAAGGAGTAGCCCGTGGAAGCAAGGTTTGGTGTCGCCCTCGTTTCGCGCTTTTCCCCTCTTTCCCTTGCTGTGCACCTGAGCGTCGCCGGGCTGTTGTTCGGCGGGGTCAGCGCACCTGCGCTGGCCACGTGCTCCACGGCAGGTTCCACCGTGACCTGCACCGGCGTGCCGAGTCTGCCGCTGTTTCTCAATAACTTTTCCAGTGCCACCAGCGGTTTGACGGTCAACGTCAACAGCGGCGCGCAGATGAACGCGACCCTCGGCGGCCATGTGATGGACCTGACCGGGGTGAACATCTCCCTGAACAACTCCGGCACCCTCGACCCGGCGCTACTGGGCCTGGTCTCGGTGTTGAGTGGCGGCGCATTCATTGGCACCGGTGCGACCAGTACGGTCAGTGTGCTCAACAATGCCAGCGGGATCATTCGCGGCACGGGTATGTTGCTCGGGCTCAACCTGACCAGCATCGACGGCCTGGCCCTTTCGGTTAACAACGCGGCAACCGGCACCACCAGCATCACCAACAACGGCACCATCACCTCGACCGGACTCTCGATCGGCGGCATCACCTTGGCGGATACCCCGGTGGTCGGCGTCTACGGCGGTTCGCAGGTCAACATGACCAACAGCAGCGCCGGTGTGATCAACGGCCGGATCGCGTTCGAAACGTCGGCGGCGGGCAATACCTTCACCAACGCCGGTGCGATTACCGGTGGTGTGTCGATGGGCGCGGCGAGCACCAACACTTTCACGGCGGTGACCGGCTCCAGCGTCAACGTCGGTGACGGTGTACAGATCAGCGTCGGCCTCGGCGGTTTGATCGGCATCAACCTGACCTTCGCCCCGACCGGTACGGTGGATGGCGGTGCGGGCGGCACCAACAGCCTGATCCTGCAAAACCCGGCCGGCGTCGGCGGCGGTATCACCGGGACTGGCACAGCATCGAGCGCCACCTACATCAACTTCAACAACCTGACCCTCAACAGCGGCACCTGGACCTTGCAGGGGCCATTGGTCAGTGGCGCGACCACGCTCAACGGCGGTATCGCGAATTTCAACAACAACGCCACCTTCGGCAGCGGCGTAATCACCTCCAACGGCGGGACTCTGCAGGCCAGCAATGCCGGGTTGAACATCAGCAATCTGATTTCCCTCGGCGCGGGTGGCGTGACCGTGCAAGGCACTAACGCGACCACCCTGAGCGGGGTGATTTCCGGCAGCGGCGGTTTCACCAAGGCCGGTACCGGCCAGCTTAATCTCAGCGCCGCCAACACCTACCTGGGCAACACCACGCTCAATGGCGGCACCGTCCAGTTGGGCAACAACCTGGCGCTGAGCACCGGCACCCTCAACGTCACCGGCGCGACAACATTGAGCGCACCGGGCACGATCAGCCTGGCCAACGCCATCAGCCTCGGCGGCACCTTGACGGCCGGCGGCACTGGTGCGCTGACCCTCGGCGGTTTGATCAGCGGCAGCAGTGGTCTGACCAAAACCGGCAGCGGCAGCCTGACCGTCAGTGGTGCCAATAGCGGGTTCACCGGCACCACCACCCTCAGCGCCGGTAGCCTGTTGGTGACCAACAATGATTCGCTGGGCAGTGGCGCGCTGAATACCGCCGCCGGTACCAGTCTGGACAGCACCGCCAACGTCACTCTGGCCAACAACATCTCGATGACTGGCGCGCTCAACGTGCTCGGCAGCAATGCCCTGACACTCGGCGGCGTGTTGTCTGGCACTGGCGGGATTACCAAATCCGGCAGCGCCGGCCTGACCTTGAGCGGCAACAACACCAACAGCGGCAACACGCTGCTCAATGCCGGCAGCCTGTTCGTTGGCAGCAACAGCGCGCTGGGGACTGGCGCACTGAATGCGGCGGCGGGTACCACGCTGGATGCGACTGCCGCAGTGACATTGGCCAACGCCGTTGCGCTGGCGGGCGGGGTGACCATCGGCGGCACTCAGGCATTGGGCCTGAGCGGCGTTGTCAGCGGCGTCGGCAGTTTGATCAAGAATGGCACGGCCGATCTGACCCTCAGCGGCAACAACACCTTCTCCGGCGGCACTGCGCTTAATGCCGGCACGCTGATTGTCGGTTCCAATACGGCGCTGGGTACCGGTGCCCTGACCACAGCGGCAGGCACCAAACTCGACGCCAGCACCACGGCCGCGTTGACCAATGCGGTGACCCTTGGCGGTGATCTGGAAGTGCGTGGCAGCGCTGACCTGACCCTCGGTGGTGTAATCAGCGGCAGTGGCGGGTTGACCAAGCGCGGTTTTGCCAACCTGACTCTCAACGGTGCCAACACTTATCTCGGCGGTACCACGCTGGCCGCCGGCACGCTCACTGTGGGCAACGCGGCCGCGTTGGGCAGTGGTGCATTGAACGTCATCGATGTCTCAGCGCTGGACAGCAACACCGCTGTCAACCTGAGCAACAACATCAACCTCAACAGCAGTACCCTGAGCCTCGGCGGCAGCAGCGGTCTGACCCTCTCCGGAGTCATCAACGGCGCCGGTCAACTGGTCAAGAGCGGCGCCGCCAACCTGACCCTCGATGGGGTAAACACGTTCGCTGGCGGGACCACGTTGAACGCCGGTAGCTTGACTGTCGGTAACGCTGCGGCGCTGGGCACTGGCGCACTGACTGTCGCCGGGGCCAGTACCCTCAACAGCAGCACGGCGGTGACCCTGAACAACGCAATCACCCTCAACGCCAACCTCACCGCCGGCGGCGCCAATGCGCTGACCCTTGGCGGGGTGATCAGTGGCGGCAGTGGTTTAATCAAGACCGGCGCATCCAGCCTGACCCTCAACGGTAACAACACCTACACCGGCACCACCGCCCTGAACGCCGGTTCGCTGATTGTCGGCTCCAATACCGCCCTCGGCACTGGCACACTTAACGCCTCGAACGGCACCACTCTGGATGCCAGCACTGCGGCAACGCTGGCAAACAACGTTAACCTCGGCGGCACTCTGACCCTGGGTAGCTCCAATGCGCTGACCCTCGGCGGCGTGGTCGCGGGTATCGGTGGACTGACCAAGAACGGCGCTGCCGATCTGACCCTCAACGGCGCCAACACTTATTTTGGCAACACCGTGTTGAATACCGGCAAACTGACCGTCGGCAGCAACACCGCGCTGGGTTCCGGTACGTTGAACGCGGCGGCCAACACCACGCTGGACGCCAACACGGCGGTCAGCCTGAACAATGCCGTGGCACTCGCCGGTGCCTTGAATATCGGCGGTACGGCGGATATGACCCTGACCGGTCTGGTCAGCGGCGCCGGCAGTCTGGTGAAAGACGGCGCGGCCAATCTGATTCTCAACGCCGCCAACAACTACGCCGGCGGCACCACGCTGAACGCCGGTACGTTGACCGTCGGCAACAGTTCGGCGCTCGGTTCCGGTGCGCTGACCGTCGCTGGCGCCGCAACGCTGGACAGCAACTCGCCGCTGGTCAGCCTCAACAACGCCTTCGCCCTGAATGCCGCGCTGACCGTGGGCGGTACGCAGAACCTGACCCTCGGCGGCGTCACCAGCGGCACTGGCCAGTTGATCAAGGACGGCGCGGCCAATCTCACCCTCAATGGCAACAACACCTTCAGCGGCGGCACCACGCTCAACGCCGGTACGCTGACATTGGGCAATGCCAACGGCCTGGGCAGCGGTGCATTGGTCGTCGGCGGCGCGGCGACGCTGGATAACAGCGCCTCGTTCGGCATTGGCAACGCGATCACTTTGAACGCCGGGCTGACGGTTGCCGGCAACAACGATTTGAGCCTGAACGGCATCATCGACGGCGCCGGCAGCCTGACCAAAAACGGCCTGTCGGATCTGACCCTCGCCGGCAACAACACTTTTACCGGCGCGCTGAATATCGTCTCGGGCAGCGTCACCACGCTCAATACCAACGCGTTGGGTAACACCTCCGGGGTCAACATCAGTGCCGGTGCCGGGCTGAATCTGGGCAGTGACGCCAGCCTCGGCGCGCTGACCGGCAGCGGCAGTGTGCAACTGACCGGCAGCAACACCCTGACCGTCGGCAGCGGCAACGTCACCAGTACGTTCGACGGTGATCTCAGCGGCAGCGGCGGCTTGGTCAAAGTCGGCACTGGCACGCTGAACCTCACAGGGATCAACGGCATCACCGGCAACACCGCGATCAATGGCGGCATCGTCGATCTCAGCGGTTCGCTGGGCAGTGCACAGGTCAACGTCAACACTGGCGGTACCCTCACCGGCACCGGTTCGGCGCTTGGTAGCGTCAACGTCAACAGCGGCGGCCATCTGGCGTTGTCGTCGGGCAATCAACTGTCCGCCGGTGCGCTGACCCTCGCTGCCGGCAGCAATGTCGATGTGGCGTTGGGCACGCCGTCGACCACTTCACTGATGAACGTCGGTGGCAACCTCACCCTCGACGGCAATCTCAACGTCACCGATGCCGGCGGTTTTGGCGTTGGTGTGTATCGCCTGTTCAACTACACCGGTGCCCTGACCAACCTCGGTCTGGACGTCGCCAGCGTGCCGGTCGGCTACGGCCTCGGCGATCTGCTGGTGCAAACCGGGGTGGCCAATCAGATCAACATTCAAGTCTCGGCGCCGAACAGCAACATCCGTTACTGGGACGGCAGCCAGACCATTGCCAACGGCGTGGTCGATGGCGGTAGCGGTACGTGGAATGCGGTCGGGACCAACTGGACCGATGCCAACGGCCTGGTCAACCAGCCGTGGGCCGGCGACTTCGCGGTGTTCCAGGGCAGCGCCGGCACTGTGACGGTGAACGGCACGCAAGCGTTCACCGGCATGCAATTCCTCACCGATGGCTACAACGTGGTTAACGGTGCGGCGGGGCAACTCACGGCGGTCAACGGCACCGGCGGCACCACTTCGTTGCGCGTCGATCCGGGCGTGACGGCGACCATCAATGCCAATATCGATGGCAGCGGCATCCTCAATAAACTCGATGCAGGCACCTTGGTGCTCGGTGGTGCCAACACTTATACCGGCGGCACGCAACTGGACGGCGGCAAGATCATCGTCGGCAGCAACACCGCGCTCGGCACCGGCACGCTGACGGCGAATGCCGGTACGCAATTGGACAGCAACGCGGCGGTGACACTGGCCAACGCGGCGACGCTCAACGGTAACCTCACCGTGGTCGGCAGCAATGCGTTGACCCTCAACGGCGTGATTGGCGGCACCGGTGGCTTGATCAAAACCGGCACGGCCAATCTGACCCTCGGCGGCAATAACGCTTTCCTCGGCCCGGTGGCGCTGAATGCCGGCGGACTGATTCTGGCGTCGAACTCAGCGCTCGGCTCCGGCACGTTGAACGCGGCGGGCGGTACGACGCTGGATGCCAGCACGGCGGTTTCGGTAAACAACGCGGTCAACCTGGCCGGCAATCTCGGCATCGGCGGCACGGCGGATCTGACCTTGGCCGGTACGCTCAACGGCGCCGGCAGCCTGAGCAAAAACGGCGCGGCCAACCTGACCCTCAGCGGCAACAACAACTTCCTCGGCGGCACCACTTTGAACGCGGGCACCTTGACCGCCGGCAGTAACTCAGCGCTGGGTCTGGGCAATCTCACCGTAGCCGGCGCCTCGGCGTTGGACAGCAACAGCGCGCTGAGCCTGGGCAACAACGTCGTGCTCAACGCCAATCTGAGCAACACCGGCAGCAACAACCTGACCGTCGCAGGTGTGGTCAGCGGTGCGGGTGGCTTGATCAAGGACGGCGCGTCGAATCTGACACTCAACGGCATCAACACCTTCACCGGCGGTACCACGCTGAATGCCGGCACGTTGACCCTTGGTACGGGCGCGTCGCTGGGCAGTGGCGCGCTGACCGTGGCGGGTGCTTCGACCCTCGACAATTCCGCGCCACTGGTGCTGGCCAACAACCTCAACGTCAATGCCAATCTGGCCTTGGCCGGTAACAACAACCTGACCCTTGGCGGTGTGATTGCCGGTGCCGGTACGCTGAGCAAAAACGGTCTGGCCGACGTGACATTGAGCGGCAGCAACACTTTCAGCGGCACGTTCGATGTGCTCGCTGGCAGCCTGACCACGCTCAGTGGCGGGGCGCTGGGCAACAACGCCACGGTCAATCTCGCTAGCGGCGCAGCGCTCAATCTCGGTGCTTCGGGCAGCCTCGCGAGCCTCACCGGCAGCGGCACTGCGCTGGTCGGCACTGGCAATACGCTGAGCCTCGGTGGCAACAACGTCAGCAGCACGTTTGCCGGCATACTCAGCGGTGATGGCGGGCTGAGCAAACTCGGCACGGGCACCCTGACCCTCAGCGGCATCAGCGACATGACCGGTGACACCAGCGTCAACGCCGGCACCTTGCAGGTCAACGGCTCGCTGGCCAGCGGCAACGTGCTGGTCAACAACGGTGGCACCCTCGGTGGCAGCGGCACCTTGACCGGTGCCGTGACGGTGGCTGATGGCGGTCATCTGGCTGGCGTCACTGGCAGTACGCTGAACGTCAGTTCGCTGGTGTTCAACGGCAACTCAAACTTCGACGTCGGACTTGGCACACCGGTGTCCGGTGGCGGCAATGCGCTGGTCAATGTCGGCGGCAACCTGACCCTCGACGGCACCCTCAATGTCAGCGACATCGGCGGTTTTGGCAGCGGCGTGTATCGCCTGATCGACTACACCGGCGGCCTGACTGACAACGGCATGCTCTTCGGCACGTTGCCGGGTAGCGTCAGCCCGGGCGATCTGCAACTGCAAACCGCGCTGGCCAATCAGATCAACCTGCTGGTCACCGCACCGGGCGTCACCGTGCAGTTCTGGGACGGCAATCAGCTTGTGGCCAATGGTTCGGTAGAGGGCGGCAGCGGCACTTGGGGCACTGGCACCACCAACTGGACCGACGTCAACGGCACCACCAACCAAGCGTGGGGCAACAGCTTCGCGGTGTTCCAGGGCGCGGCCGGCACGGTGACCGTCAACGGCGCGCAAACCATCACTGGCATGCAGTTCGTCACTGACGGCTACAGCTTGGTGAATGGCACGGCGGGCTCGCTGAATCTGGTCAACGGTTCGCTGGGCAATGCCACGGTGCGGGTTGACCCGAATGCCACGGCAACCATCGGTGTCGCGCTCAATGGCAGCGGCACGCTGGGCAAATACGACAGCGGTACGCTGGTGCTCAACGCGGCCAACGGCTACACCGGCGGCACGGCGCTCAATGGCGGCAAGATTGTCGTTGGCAACAACGCGGCGCTCGGCACTGGTGTATTGACCGCCGCCGATGGCACCGCGCTGGACAGCAACGCGGCCGTCAGCCTGGGCAACGATGTTGTGCTCAACGGTGGCTTGAATGTCGCAGGTTCCAACGCTTTGACCCTCGACGGCGTGGTCAGCGGCAGCGGCAGCCTGATCAAGGCCGGCGCATCGAGCCTGACCCTCAACGGCAGCAACACTTACAGCGGCGGCACTCAGCTCACCGGCGGCACGCTGGTTCTTGGCAACAACAGTGCGATCAGCAGCGCTGCGCTTAACGTGACCGGTGACGGCACGCTCGACAGCACCTCGGCGCTGCAACTGGCCAATGCCATCAACCTTGGCGCGCAACTGACCCTCGCCGGTAATCAGTACACCACATTGATCGGTGCGGTGACCGGCACCGGCAGTCTGCTGAAAAACGGTAGCGGCGATCTCGTCCTCAGTGGTGCCAATACCTACAGCGGTGGCACCACGCTGAACGGCGGCACGACGCGCGGTGACACCAGCAGCCTGCAAGGTGCGATCGTCAACAACGCAACGCTGACCTTCGAGCAAAACGCCGACGGCAGCTACACCGGTAACCTCACCGGTGCCGGCACGCTGAACAAAACCGGGGCTGGAGAGTTGCTGCTGACTGGCAACAACACCTTCACTGGCAACACCTCGGTGCAGGCTGGCAACCTGATCGTCAACGGCGTGCTCAACAGCGCCAATGTCGACGTTGCCAGCGGTGCGGGCATCGGCGGCGGTGGCCAGTTTGGGGGTGCCGTGCAACTGGCCAGCGGCGCGACGCTGCTGGGTGGCGGTACGGCAACGCCATTGTCAGTCGGTTCGCTGGCACTGTCGTCGGGGACCAATCTGGATTTCAGTTTCGGCTCGGCGGCCAGTTCGACCACCGTGGTCAATGTCGCCGGCAATCTGACCCTCGACGGTACGTTGAACATCAGCAACGCCGGCGGTTTCGGCACTGGGGTTTATCAACTGTTCAGCTACGGCGGCAGCCTGACCGACAACGGTCTGGTGTATGGCAGCCTGCCGGTGTCGGCGGCCAATCTGACCCTGCAAACCGCGATTGCCAATCAGATCAACCTGCTGGTGCAAGGCACCCCGGGTGAGGTGCAGTTCTGGAACGGTGGCACCACCAATCCGGACGGCAGCATCGGTGGCGGCAGCGGTGTTTGGGGGCCGGGCACCAACTGGACCGATCCGAGCGGTACTCAGGCGCTGGCTTCAAATGGTCAGTTCGCGGTGTTCGGCGGTCAGGCAGGTACGGTTACCGTGCAGGGCAATCAGAACTTCACTGGCCTGCAATTCCTCGCCGGCGGCTACAGCCTGACGCCGGGTGCCGGTGGCTCACTGACCCCGGTCAACGGTGCGGACGGCAGCCTCGCGCCAGTGCGGGTCAATGCCGGAGGGAGCGCGGAAATCTCCGCGCCGCTGGTGGGCACGGGCGGTATCGAGAAACTTGATTCCGGCACGCTGGTATTGAGCGGCGCCAACACCTACAGCGGTGGCACCACCGTCAGCGGCGGTACGCTGGTCGGTAACACCACCAGCCTGCAAGGCAATATCCTCAACAACGCTTCGCTGTTTTTCGTGCAGAACTTCAACGGTCAGTTCAATGGATCGTTGCGCGGACTGGGCGCGATGCTTAAACGCGGTACCGGCACCTTGCTGTTGACCGGTGATCAGCCATTCAGCGGCACGGTCGCAGTCGATCAAGGCGTGCTGCAAGTCGGCAGCCGTGCGGCGCGGGCGTCGCTGGGCGGGCAAGTCACCGTGGCCAACGGCGCAGGGCTGAGCGGTAATGGCAGCGTCGGCTCGGTGGTCAACCATGGCGTTGTCGCCTCGGGCTCCGAAGCAGGAACGCTGAGCGTGGCCGGTAACCTGACCAATGCGAGCGACGGGGTGCTGGCGCTGACCGTCAGTTCGCCAACCGCGACACCGTTGGCCGTCGGTGGCACTGCGACGTTGGGCGGCGCTTTGCAAGTCAACTCGCTGGCACCGTTCACCGGCAACACCACGTATTCGCTGATCACGGCGGGCGGTGGCGTGAATGGCACCTTCAGCGCTGCGGACCTGCCGCAATACGCGTTCCTCAACACAGCACTGGTGTATGACGCCAACGCGGTGAACCTGATGGTCAGCCGCAATGGCAATTCGTTCGCCGATGTCGCCGCCACTGGTAACCAGTTCCGGACTGCTACTGCGCTGTCGAACAACGGCCCGGCCGGTGCGGCGTTGCAGAACGAGATCGTCAACCTCAGTGTTGCCGGTGCGCGCAATGCCTTCGACAGTCTGTCCGGTGAGATCCACGCCAGCACCGCCAGCGCCATCCTCGAGGATTCGCGCTATGTGCGTGACGCGGTCAACGATCGCATGCGCCAACCGTCATGCAGCGCGGCGGATGATCCACGCCGTGCCTTGGCGCCAAGTGACAACCAACTGAGCAGCAACGGTTGCCACGGCGAAATGGTTGGCTGGGCGCGGGCCCTCGGCGCGTGGGGTGAGTCGGATGGCGACAGCAATGCGGCGAAACTCGATCGTAACCTCAGCGGCTTCATGCTCGGCACCGACAAGCAACTCGATGACCAGTGGCGCGTGGGCATGGCCGCCGGTTACACCCGCAGCGACCTTGATGCCCATGATCGTCGCTCGGACGCCACCGTCGAAAGCTACCATCTGGCCGCGTACCTCAACTCGCAGTTCGATGCCCTGGCCGTGCGCCTCGGCGCGGCTTACAGCTGGCACGACATCGAGACCAAACGCAACGTCAGCGTCGGCAGCTACAACGACCGCTTGAAAGCCAACTACGACGCGCGCAGTGCGCAGGTGTTCGGTGAAGTCGGTTACACGATTGACGCCGGCGGCATTGCCCTTGAGCCGTTCGCCGGTCTGGCCTACGTCAACTACGACAGCGACAAAGCCAAGGAAAAAGGCGGAGCAGGGCGCCTGGAGGCCGATGCCGATCAGGACATCACCTTCTCGACCCTCGGCGTGCGCGCCGGCAAAGTCATCACCCTGGCCAACGGCGGGCAATTCACCCCGCGCGCGGCGCTCGGCTGGCGCCATGCGTTTGGTGACACCAAGCCTGACGCTGATCTGACCTTCATCGACGGCGGCGCCTCGTTCAGCACCCAAGGCGTGCCGATCGCCAAGGACAGCGCCATCGTCGAAGCGGGGGTCGACTTCCAGATCAGCCCGACCGGCAAACTCGGGGTCGGCTACTCCGGCCAACTGTCGAACGACAGCAACGACCATGCGATGACCATCAGCTTCAGCCTGGGCTTCTGATTTAGGGTCGAAGCACTTTTAGCCGCCCGCGAGGGCGGTTTTTTTTGCCTTGTCTCAAGCTGCTCGTTCCCACGCTCTGCGTGGGAATGCCTCTAGGGACGCTCCGCGTTCCGGCTCCGGAAGGGACGCGGAGCGTCCCGGGCTGCATTCCCACGCGGAGCGTGGGAACGATCGGATAGACCCGGCGTGCTCTGCTAGAATCGGCCCCATCAACAGCCTGAGACTCCCCCATGAGCGAGCCGATTCGTCTGACCCAATACAGCCACGGCGCCGGTTGCGGCTGCAAGATTTCCCCACAGGTACTGGAAGTGATTCTGGCCGGCAGCGGTGCCCAGAACCTTGATCCGAAACTGTGGGTCGGCAATGCCTCGCGCGATGATGCGGCGGTTTACGAAATTGATGCCGAGCGCGGTGTGGTCTCGACCACCGACTTTTTCATGCCGATTGTCGACGATCCGTTCGACTTCGGCCGGATTGCCGCGACCAACGCGATCAGTGACATCTACGCGATGGGCGGTGATCCGCTGATGGCCATCGCGATTCTCGGCTGGCCGGTCAATGTGCTGGCGCCGGAAGTGGCGCGTGAAGTGATTCGCGGCGGCCGTGCCGTGTGCGACGCGGCGGGCATTCCACTGGCAGGCGGGCATTCGATCGATGCGCCAGAGCCGATCTTCGGCCTCGCTGTCACCGGTCTGGTCGAGAAGCGCCACATGAAGCGCAACGACACCGCCACCGCCGGTTGCCTGTTGTACCTGACCAAACCGCTGGGCATCGGCATCCTCACCACCGCCGAGAAGAAGGGTAAATTGCGCGCCGCCGACGTCGGCGTGGCCCGCGACTGGATGTGCACCCTGAACAAACCCGGCAGTCGCTTCGGCAAACTCGCCGGCGTTACAGCGATGACCGACGTTACCGGTTTCGGCCTGCTCGGGCATCTGGTGGAAATGGCCGATGGCAGCCAGCTCACCGCGCGCATCGCCTATGACCGTGTGCCACGTCTGGACAGCGTCGAGTATTACCTCGATCAAGGTTGTGTCCCCGGCGGTACGCTGCGCAACTTCGACAGCTATGCGAGTAAGGTGGGCCGCGTGCAGGAACTGCACAAACGCGTGCTCTGCGACCCGCAAACCAGTGGCGGTCTGCTGATCGCGGTGACGCCGCAAGGCAATGAAGAATTCCTCGCTGTTGCCGCCGAATTGGGTCTGAACCTTGCGCCAATCGGCGAACTGGTTGAGCGACAGACGAACGCAGTCGAGGTGATTTGATGCTCCGCGACTGCACTGACTACCGAGACATTTTCCTCAACGATCGGCCGCTGATGGATGCCCGTGCGCCGGTCGAGTTTCACAAGGGCGCGTTCCCCGGCGTGATCAACCTGCCGCTGATGAATGATGTCGAACGGCAGAAGATCGGTACCTGCTACAAGCAACACGGCCAGCAGGCCGCCATCGAGCTGGGCCATCAACTGGTTTCGGGCGCGGTGAAGGCCGAGCGTATCGAGGCTTGGGCCGATTTTGCCCGCGCCCATCCTGACGGTTATCTGTATTGCTTTCGTGGCGGCCTGCGCTCGCAGATCACCCAGCAATGGCTGCGTGACGAGGCTGGCATCGACTATCCGCGCATCGGCGGTGGTTACAAAGCGATGCGCAACTTCCTCATCGACACCCTTGAACAGGCCATCGCGCAATGTGATTTCGTCCTGCTCGGTGGCATGACCGGCACTGGCAAGACCGAAGTGCTGGTGCAGTTGCGCAATGGCCTGGACCTGGAAGGGCACGCCAATCATCGTGGCTCAAGCTTCGGCAAACGCGCCACCGGACAGCCGTCGAACATCGATTTTGAAAACCGCCTGGCCATCGACATTCTCAAGAAACGCGACGCGGGGTTTGCGCAGTTCGTGCTGGAGGACGAGAGCCGGGTGGTCGGCAGTTGCGCCTTGCCGCTGCCGCTGTATCAGGGCATGCAGCAGTACCCGATGGTCTGGCTGGAAGACAGTTTTGACGATCGCGTGGAGCGGATTCTGCGTGATTACGTGGTGGATCTGTCAGCGGAATTTACGGCTGTGCACGGTGAAGAGGGCTTCACGTTGTTCTCTGAACGCTTGCTGGAAAGCCTCAACAATGTGCAAAAACGCCTCGGTGGCGAGCGTCATCGGCGAATGCTGCTGTTGATGGAAGAGGCGTTGATCGAGCAGGGGCGGAGTGGGGCGGTGGACTTGCATCGCGGCTGGATAGAAGGGTTGCTGCGTGAGTATTACGACCCGATGTATGTGTTTCAGCGCGAGAAGAAGGGCGGGCGGATCGAGTTTGCCGGGGAGCGCGGGGCGGTGCTTGATTATCTGCGTGAGCGGGTCAGCCAGAAAGTTTGAGGTTGTCGCGGCTGGCCCCTTCGCGAGCAGGCTCGCTCCCACAGGGGATTTGTATTTCACGCCGATCCAATGTGGGAGCGAGCTTGCTCGCGAAGGGGCCGGGCCAGGCCACACAACACTCAGGTCGGGCAGGTTTCCTTGCCATGATCCAGCCCCTGCTTGTAGCTGTGGCTCTGCAGACTGGCCTTGCCGTTGTGCCAGGTCAGGGTCAGCACATACAGCGAGTCAAAGTCGTTGCCCGCCCAGTCATCAGTGATGTTCTGTTTCTCGCCGACCGCTTTGCCGGCGACCTTGTTGATCAGCTCCGGCAGATAGCCGTGGGACCAGGCGGTGTAGATCGTCGAGTTGTGATACTTGTCTTCCAGCAGTTCGCGGGCCAGATCGCTGGTGTCGTTGGCCGAGAACTCAATATTCACCGGCAGGCCGAGCTTGATCGCGGCGGGGCTGATGGTCATCAGCGGGCGAATGTAGCTGTAGGAATTATCCAGCTCACCTTCCTCGACATTGCGCGTCGGGTTGGCGGCAAACACGTAATCGGCCTTGCCGAATTTCTCCGGCAGCAGCGTCGACAGGTCGATGGCGCGGTTCAGGCCCTGACAGTTGAGCTGGCCGAGGCCACCTTCGGGTTTCTCCGCATGGCGCAGGAACACCAGCGTCTGGGTACCGTCCACCGGTTGCGCGCGGCTTTCGCTGGACTCCAGCGACAGGAACAGCGCACTGACGGCCAGCAGGGAAGGCAGGGCCACATATGCGCGGTGTTTGAAACGTTTGGCGAATCGCATAAGGATCGTCATGAAATAAAAGGTTCTTCAGCAAATTCGGTTAAGGCTGACAAACCTTTACACCGCGGGCTCCCAGCGCCGGGTGTTTTCCCTGTCGTGAACGGCTTCCTCTGCAACAAAGCCATAGCTCAGAGTCCCTTGGGGCCGATTTGGTTCGATCCGTACGAGTGCGCGGCACTTTAGCGGCAAACTTCAACGGCTTGGGCACAGGTTAGCGACAGGATGTTACGGTTCGACGCAGCAGACGTTTTTTTGCGCCGGCTCCACGAGAATGCACAAAACTCCCTTTTATGTGCGATATCCATGTACCGCACCCGATGCTGCTCAGTCGATTGCAATGGCGCCTGTGTGATAGACGACTATCGCGACGTCTGCCTGGTTTTTCATTGGGCAGCACTCTTAAAAAAAGGATTTTTATGGGCATTGTTCGCAAAACCGCTACTTACTCGCTGTCCAGCCCTGGACTGGCAGACGCAAACCCGTCTCGTAAAAGAAGCAACGGTGTGCTCGCCGACGACGGGCCGGTGAAGAATTCGCGGCTTGATGAGCCGCAAACGCAGGTGGCGGCTGCCAATCAACCTGAAATGTCGACTACACCTTTCACGGTCTCAGCATTGCCGTCTGCCGGGGCTTTACCTATTCGTCCTGTGGTCGGATCACTTGAACACTATCGCTTGAAATCACCGGCCAGCTTGCCTACGGCCGATGCCCAGGGCTTGAGGATCTTCAACGGGCGCCAATACGTCGATATTGCTCACGACGAGATCGTT
This sequence comes from Pseudomonas sp. 29, assembly GCF_002754355.1. Lineage (NCBI taxonomy): Bacteria > Pseudomonadati > Pseudomonadota > Gammaproteobacteria > Pseudomonadales > Pseudomonadaceae > Pseudomonas > Pseudomonas sp. 29. Next base: position 674,177 of record NZ_PEEY01000001.1, on the reverse strand, counting down.
CAGGTTCGGCAAACAGCAGCAACCGGCGAGTATCGGGCGACATTGGCATCCGAATTGGCAGCTTCCGGGCCGGCGCTGATCTTTGATCCGCAAAACAGGCTGTGGAAGCTCGCCGCTGCTCAGCCTTCCTCTGACTTAGCCAACGTGATTGATATCGATATTGATGAGCTGATTCGCGGCATCAGAAATGAATCGACCGCAAAAAAACGGATTCATGATGGCAGCGAAGACATGATCGAGCGTGACACGTTGATCGGTGCCACCCTGGTTGCGCGTGGGTTGAAGCAGTTCAAGCCAAAACAGGCAGCACTCATTCGTTCGGAGTTGCGGGCGATCGAAACGGTTTTCTCTGATGCCAATTACGCCATAAGTCAAAATCTGCACGAAGCCGATGCGGTTTACACAAGCTTCTTTGGCGCTGACCATCGAGTCGTTGCAGGGCAATTCGCTGAGTCAGTCTCGCGAGGCCTGGCGCTGTCCAGGGAGTATCAGGGCGTGTGGGGGGAGGAAAAATTTATCGGCGTTGATGTCGATAATGACGCCGCCGCATGGATGTACAAAAGAGATTTTCATGGCCGGTTCTTCATCAACCGGAAGTACATGCGACGTGGAATTTTGAGTATGTCGCTGGGCCATGAAATGTTGCACACCAACAGAGTCGACCGGTTCCAGGCCATCGGGCCCAATGCCGCGGATTTCTTCTATCTGAGCAACCATCTGCAAGGTCTGTTGAGCCCGGATTTGCCAAGCATTTATGACGTGCCGGAGCGCGGTGTTTCCGAAGCGATCATGCGTGGTGGATTGACGGTCGATTACTTGAAGGCCTTCGGGGACGATCACGATAGCTTTTTGTTCGGCGTCAGTGACTACCTGGGCGTCGACGACGATCTGGATCTTCATACGGCGGTTGAACTGTTCAATGCCAATTCGCAAATGCGCGCGCACATGGCCGCGAACAATGCTGACAGCGTTGTTTACGCGGCGAAAAGCCTGCAGACGTTGCAGCGCAACAAAATTGAATATGCGTGGCTTGACAGCCTTATCGAGGATTGATGTGGGCGAGCACTGGCCAAAAGATCACAGGCTGCGGCGGCTCTGAATTATGATCTGGCTTTAATTTGTGACTGGATGCTTCCCATGACCGATCTGTCCGCGTTCCCGATCACCCAGAAATGGCCGGCGCAGTACCCTGACTGGATTCAGCTCTATTCCTTGCCGACGCCCAATGGTGTCAAAGTCTCGATCATGCTCGAAGAGATCGGCCTGCCGTACGAGCCGCACAAGGTCGCTTTCGACAGTAATGATCAATTGTCTGCCGAGTTCCTCTCGCTGAACCCGAACAACAAGATCCCGGCGATCCTGGATCCGCATGGCCCCGAAGATCAGCCACTGGCGCTGTTCGAATCCGGTGCGATCCTGATTTATCTGGCCGACAAAAGCGGCCAGTTGCTCGCGCAGGAAGGTGCGCAGCGCTACGAAACCATCCAGTGGCTGATGTTCCAGATGGGCGGCATCGGTCCGATGTTCGGCCAGCTCGGTTTCTTCAACAAATTCGCTGGCAAGGATTACGAGGACAAGCGCCCGCGTGATCGTTACGTCGATGAAAGCAAACGTCTGCTCAAGGTGCTCGACGGCCGGCTCGAGGGCCGTGACTGGATCATGGGCGAGCGCTATACCATCGCTGATATCGCTACGTTTCCGTGGGTGCGTAACTTGATCGGGTTTTATGAAGCGGGTGATCTGGTCGGCATCCAGAACTTCCCGAATGTCACCCGCGTACTCGAGCGATTCCTCGCCCGCCCAGCGGTCATTCGCGGCCTGACCATCCCCTCGTAATCTCAGGGCTATACACATAACCCTGTGGGAGCGAGCTTGCTCGCGAAGGCGTCGTGTCAGCCAGCATTGCTATTGCTGATACACCAACTTCGCGAGCAAGCTCGCTCCCACAGGGGATTTGTTGTGCCACAGGGATTATTACACCCCCGGTAATGCACTCTTGATTGATCCAGGTTTGTACCGCGCGCCCCGCAAGGCATAAGCTTCGCCCCCTACGACTTTCGTCTCATCTGCCGTTTTCAGGAAAGGCCCCCATGTCCAGTCAGTTCCCCGAAGCACGTCCCCGCCGTCTGCGCCGCAATGCGAGCCTGCGCAGCCTGTTCCAGGAAACCGAGTTCAGCCTGAATGATCTGGTGCTGCCGATTTTTGTCGAGGAAGAAATCGATGACTTCGTGCCGATCAAGAGCATGCCCGGGGTGATGCGCATTCCCGAGCGCAAACTGGCCAGCGAAATCGAGCGTTATGCCCGTGCTGGCGTCAAGTCGGTGATGACCTTCGGCGTGTCGCATCATCTGGACAGCAACGGCAGCGACACCTGGCGCGAAGACGGTCTGGTCTCGCGCATGTCGCGCATCGCCAAGGACGCTGTGCCGGAGATGATCGTGATGTCCGACACCTGCTTCTGCGAATACACCGATCACGGCCACTGCGGCGTGATGCACAACCATGAAGTCGACAACGACCAGACCCTGATCAACCTCGGCAAACAAGCTGTAGCCGCTGCTCGCGCCGGTGCCGACGTGATCGCGCCGTCGGCGGCGATGGATGGTCAGGTGCGGGCGATTCGTCAGGCACTCGACGCGGCCGGGTTCACCCAGATTCCGATCATGGCTTACTCGACCAAGTTCGCCTCGGCACTCTACGGCCCGTTCCGCGAGGCCGGTGGCAGTGCGCTGAAAGGCGACCGCAAAAGCTATCAGATGAACCCGATGAACCGCCGCGAAGCCCTGCGCGAATCGCTGCTCGACGAGCAGGAAGGCGCCGATGCGCTGATGGTCAAACCGGCCGGCGCTTACCTCGACATCATCCGCGACATTCGTGAAGCCTCGAACCTGCCGCTGGCGGCGTATCAGGTCAGTGGCGAGTACGCGATGATCAAGTTCGGCGCGCAGGCCGGGGCAATTGATGAGGATCGCGTGGTGCGAGAGAGTCTGGGCGCGATCAAGCGTGCGGGTGCTGATTTGATCTTTACTTACTTTGCGATGGATCTGGCATTGGCCGGGATCTAAGTAACAACGCAAATCCAAACTGTAGGAGTGAGCCTGCTCGCGATAGCGTCGTGCCAACCGACATCAATGTTGACTGATACGACGCTATCGCGAGCAGGCTCACTCCTACAGGGTTTTGTGGTGTGTCAGGGGCAGTTGAAGTAGGGCCGGATGCCGTGATCGCGGAAGTAGCGTTCAATCACTTTCGGGTCCGCGCTGCTTTCGGCAATCGCCACATAAGTATCCGGGCGCAGCAGATAAAAACCGTTGCGCCCTAATCCTGCCGCTTCAAACGCCGGGCGCCAGTCGAACACATGCAGCGGTAAATGGTGTTCATTGCACCAGGCGATCATTTCGTCGCTGGTGTCGCCGTACACATGGACCTGCCAGCACGGTTGCCTTAGCGGTTCGTAATTATCCCCCTCACCATCATGCGCCCACGGCAAGCGATCGCCGCCATGCACATGGCCGGCCGCGCCCTGGCTCAGCGGCATGCCGCGATAGTTGAGGGTGACTTGTGACACGGTGCGAAAAAGGAACTCGCGACTGGCCTCGAACGAAGCCATTTTCGGGATCAGAAACGGTGCCACACGCATGCGCAGCAGATCGGCCATGCGTCCCTCGGCGGTGACAAAACTGAAGACTTTGTCGGTGGTCGACACCAGTCGGCGGGCGAAGGCAATGCGTTCGGTTTCGTAGCTGTTGAGCAGGTTTGGTTCGGCGGCACCGCTGAGCACGGCGGCGAGTTTCCACGCCAGATTGATCGCGTCGCCAATGCCGGTGTTCATGCCCTGACCGCCCGCCGGGCTATGCACATGCGCGGCATCGCCGAGCAGAAACGCACGACCGCTGCGAAAATGCTCGGCCACGCGGTGATGCACGCGGTAGGTCGAGAACCAGTGCACGTCTTCGATATGCACTTTCAGGTGTTCGATGGCACGGCTGCTGACGTCGGAGAATTCCAGGCTTTCGGCGCGATCCGCGCGCTCATCACGCACCGTGCCGATCAGCCGCGCGCGGCCTTCGCCGGCCAGGGGAAACACGGCGAGGAAGTCCGCCTCATCCAGATCCAGGTGCAACTCGCCGTTCATCGCCGGGCCGCTGGCCTTGACGTCGGCGACGTAGAAAATCTGCTGATAGGTGCCGCCGGGAAAACCGGTGTCGAGGGTTTTGCGCACCACTGAGCGGGCGCCATCACATCCCGCCAGATAACAGGCCTGGCAGATTTCCTGCTCGCCATCGGGCAGGCGCAAGTGCGCGGTGAGGCCGTCGCCGGTTTCCTCGAAGCTTTCCAGCGTCGTGTCGCGTTCGACCGTGACGCCGTAATCTTCGAGGCGTTCGATCAGCAGCCGTTCGTGCTCATCCTGCGGGAAGATTTCGACGAATGCGTAGGGCGTCAGGCCTTCGCCGATGCGATTGAGCGGCAACTGCGCGATCGGTTTGCCGTTGACCCAGAAATTCGCCGCCGCCACCCGATGGCCGTTGCGCACCACGGTGTCGGCGAGGTCCAGTTGCCGGTACAACTCGAGGGTGCGCGCCTGCACCGCCAGCGCTCGCGACGTGGTACCGGGCGCGGAGGCCTTGTCGATGATCCGCACGCGCACGCCCAGTTTGCTCAGCCACAGGGCCAGCACCAGCCCGGTCGGGCCGGCGCCGATGATCAGAACGTCGCTGCGGTTCATGGGCCTGTCCTCCGTTTGCTGTGCAGCAAGTATGGATCAGAAGGAGAGGCTGGCCAGTTGATCGGCCAGACGGGGATGTTTTGATGGTGTTCGGCTGGGGGGCTGTTGTGTGACGTAAATACGGGCCCCTCACCCCAGCCCTCTCCCGAGGGAGAGGGAGCCGATTTGGGGGCCGTTCAAAACCTGAGTTCAATTCGATTGCACATGTCGGCTTAACTCGAAAGAACACCCCTGTCAGTCCCCTCTCCTTTAAAAAGCGAGGGGGGAAGGGAGCCGATTTGGGTGCCTTTCAAAACCTGAGTTCGACTTGGTGGCACACGTCGGCGTAGCTGAAAAGCCCCTCACCCTAGCCCTCTCCCTCTGGGAGAGGGCTAGGGTGAGGGGCTTTTCAGCTTTAAAAATCAATGGTGCCGGACAACTTGGCAACCCGCGGCTCACCCTGAGTCAGATACCCACCCTGAGCCGATTCCCAGTACTTCTTGTTCGCCAGATTCTCCACACCCAGACGCAACGTCACGTCCTTCTCCGACATCTTGAACGCATAACGCGCCCCCGCATCGAAGCGGTTCCAGGTCGGCAGGCTCAGATTGTTCGCCGCATCCGCGTATTGACCGCCAGTGCGCAGCATCCGCGCATTCAGCGCTACACCTTGCAGACCCGGCACGTCCCAATCCGCACCAGCGTTGAACTGGAAGGTCGGCACACCGATCGCACGGTTGCCGTCGTTGGCGCCGTTGAGGGTGTTCTTCAGTTCGGTGTCCATCAGGGTCAGACCGCTGATCAGACGCAGGCCCTGGATCGGCTCGCCGAACACGTTCATTTCCACGCCTTTGTTGATCTGCTCGCCTTCACGCACGTAGGTGCAGGTGGTGGCGCTGTCGATTTCGCAGTAACCATCGCTCGGCTGTTCGATGCGATAGACACCCAGGCTGGCGCCGTAAGTGCCCATGTCGACTTTCACCCCGACTTCGGTCTGCTTGGAACGCGCCGGTGCGTAGACTTCGTTGCCGTTGGTCACGCGAAAGCCGCCGGTGCTGGTCGGCGAGGTTGGGCCCTGGGCCAGGCCTTCGATGTGGTTGGCGTAGAACGACACGTGTTCCCACGGCTTGAACACCACACCGTAGACCGGTGTGGTAATCGATTCGTCGTAGCTCGACTTGCGGCCGCCGCTGCCCCAACTGGCGTAGTTGTAGCCTTGCACCACCAGTTGCTGGCGACGCAGGCCGGCGGTGACCAGCAGGCGATCATCGAAGAAACCGAGGGTGTCGGAGAGTGCGATGCTGCGGTTGAAGGTCTTGCCGACGATGCCCGGATCATTCAAGTCGCCGCCGGCAAAATTGCCCACTGGCGACGGCGTCTGTACCGGGTGGTAGATGTTGTTGGCGTACTTGGTCAGGTCGAAATCATAGGCGCTGCGTTGTTCGGCCCAGATTCCGGTCAGGCCGAAGTTGAGCTTGTGGCTGACCGCGCCAGTGTTGAATTTACCGTTGAGGCCGGCCATGACGCTGGTGTTGTCTTCATCGTGCGGAATGAACGAGCCAGTGGTGAACGAAGCGCCGTTGTTGCCGACCAGGGTGGTCGAGTTGTAGCGCCCGACTTCGCGGGTGTGCTTGGCGCCGCCGGCCGCGTAGGCGGTCCAGTTGTCATTCAGGTCGTATTCGGCGCGGAGCATGCCGAAGGTGTCTTCGATGTCGGTGTAACCCCACTTCGGCGCGTAGTTGGTGTCGGCCGACGGCGCATCCGGAATGTGCGTGGCAGTGCCGAGGTTGACCGAGTTGCGGCCACCGTTGACGCGTTCTTTTTGATACGCGAAATCGCCGGAAATGCGCAGGGCATCACCGCGATAATCGAGGCCGATGGCGAACAGTTTCGAGCGCTGGTTTTCGTGATCGATGCCGGTGTCGCCTTCGCGCTGGGACAGGTTAATCCGTGCACCGAAGCGGTTGTCTTCACCGAAGCGCTGGCCAATGTCGAAGTGATGACCGATACGGCCTTCGCTGTTGATGTCGGTGGTGTAACGACGCAGCGGCACATCGCCGGCGCGTTTCGGTTGCAGGTTGACGCCGCCGCCGATGCCGGAACCGGTCGGCGTTACGCCATTGATAAAGGCGTTCGGGCCTTTGAACACTTCCACGCGCTCCAGCGCGTCGGTGGAAATGATCTGCCGTGGCAGAACACCGTAGAGGCCGTTATAGGAAATGTCGTCGCCGGTCAGCGGCAGGCCGCGGATCATGAAAATCTGCGCCTGGTTAGAGAAACCGGAGGCCTGACGCACCGACGAATCGTTGAGCAATACGTCGGCGACGTCTTCGGCCTGCTGATCCTGAATCAATTGTTCGGTGTAGGAGGCGGCGCTGAACGGCACGTCCATCATGTCCTGATTGCCCAGCACGCCGAGCTGGCCGCCACGGGCGACCTGGCCACCCGCGTAAACCGGGGGCAGGGCGTTAGGCGTCGGGGCTTGGGCATTGACGTTGACGTCGTCCAGCACCAGCGCCTTGTTATCGCCGTCTGCGGCGTGAGCGGTGACAGTCAGGGAGCACAGCAGGGCGAGAAGCGTCGGGCGAAACGGGACGGCGAGTCGAGCTGGAACGGGCATTTAGGGACCTGGAGGCGCACGGCCGGTGAGAAAAATAAGGGCGGCGCGGGAACTCCTTGCGCAAATGCGACTCCAGGTGCAAATGATAGGTTTTCTCAGTAGCGACTTGCAATCAGTTTGTCATCACCCCTTCAATACCCGCATTCCTGTGTAGGAGCCTGCGGCAGCTCCTACACGGATTGTGTATGGTGGTTTGGGCTTAACGGACTGGATAAAGCTTCATGCACAACTTTCAATTACCGATCACCCTCGCCGCACTACTGGTGCTCGCCGGTTGCGCCGGGCAACGCAGCCAGGAACCGGTGCCCCGTGCGCCTGCTGAAGTGAAGGCCGAGATCGTGCGGCTGATGCCGGCCAAGACTGCCGATCGGCAAGGCTGGGCCACCGATATCTACGCTGCATTTGCCGCGCAGAACATCAGCCCGACCACGCAAAACCTCTGTTCTGTGCTGGCCGTCGCCGAACAGGAATCTACCTTTCAGGCCGACCCCACGGTGCCCGGCCTAGGCAAGATCGCCCGCGACGAAATCGACCGTCGCGCCGCTAAAGTGCACATCCCCAGCCTGTTGGTCAGCGGCGCGTTGCAAGTGCGCTCAACTAACGGCAAGACCTACAGCGAACGCTTGAATGCGGCGCGCAGTGAGAAAGAACTCAGTGGTATTTTCGACGACTTCATCGGCCGGGTGCCGATGGGGCGCACGCTGTTCGGTGGCTTCAACCCGGTGCACACCGGCGGGCCGATGCAGGTCAGCATCGAATTTGCCGAACAGCACGCCAAGGATTATCCGTATCCGGTTGACGGCACGATCCGCCGTGAAGTGTTCAGCCGCCGTGGTGGCATGTATTTCGGCATCGCACATTTGCTCGGTTATCCGGTGAGTTATCGCGAGCCGCTGTATCGGTTTGCCGATTTCAACGCCGGTTGGTACGCCAGTCGCAATGCCGCGTTTCAGAATGCGGTGAGCCGCGCTTCGGGCATCCCGCTGGCGCTCGATGGCGACCTGATCCGCTACGACTCGATCATGCCCGGCGGCACGGAACTGGCGGTGCGCACCCTCGGCAAGTCGCTGGGCATGCGCAACCCGACGATTCGCGACCAATTGGAGAAGGGCAAAACCCTGGAATTCGAAGAGACCAAGCTCTATCAGCGAGTGTTCGAACTGGCGGAGCAAGCGGAGGGGAAAAAGCTGCCGCGCGCGGTGTTGCCGGGGATCGTGCTGCAGAGCCCGAAGATCACCCGCAAACTCACCACAGCGTGGTTCGCCAAGCGCGTGGACGAGCGCTACAAGCGCTGCATGGCCAAGGCCGGATAAATCAGGCAGACATAAAAAACCCGGCCAAGGGAGCCGGGTTTCTCTGGGTTGTTGCGCTTACAGCCAATCATCAGGCAACGCGACGTTCGATCAGACGATCCGAGCCACCTTCAGCAACGCGACGTTCGAGCAGACGATCAGCGCCACCTTCAGCGACGCGACGTTCGAGCAGACGATCAGAACCACCTTCAGCAACACGGCGTTCGATCAGACGATCCGAGCCACCTTCAGCAACGCGACGTTCAAGCAGACGATCAGCGCCACCTTCGGCAACGCGGCGTTCGAGCAGACGATCCGAACCACCTTCAGCAACGCGACGTTCAAGCAGACGATCCGAACCACCTTCAGCCAAACGGCTTTCGATCAGTTTGTCCGAGCCGCCTTCGGCGATCATGGTGTGGGCCGGGGTAGCGGCGAAAGCGTTGATAGCGAAGACCGAGAAAGCGATTCCGAGAAGAGTTTGGCGTTTCATGATGGTGTGCTCCGGGGTGTTGTTGGTTGGTATGGAGCAGATGTTACGCCCGGGATTTTTTATGAGAACTTCATTGCCGTGATGGTGAACATCGATGCCGATGATGGTAGCCAGGAGCCGCAGAGCAGAGCCTCACAGCACCTTCACAGCGCGCCCGATCGCCTGAATCGGCCCGGTCGGTTTGCCGATCGGCGAGCCATTGGCGCCCTCAAGTGTCAGCTCGAATAGCTGATTGGGTTGCAGCGGCGGCAACTTGTCCAACGGCACCGACAACGCCTGTCCAGGCTTGACCAACCCTAGCGAAACCGGCCCCTGCCAGCCGTCAGCCTTGGTCCAGAATTCCAGCGCCTTGTCCGCCGGCACCTCAACCACACCGAGCGGAATCAACTGAATTTCCCGCGAGTTGCTCGCCTGAATCACCCAGCCCGGGGCCTTGTCCTGCGGCGCAACCAGCACTACCAGATAGCTGGGTTTCGGCGTGGTCTGGGTCAGCAGGATCGAACCCAGAATCAACGTGGCGGCCAAACCGGCTGCGCTCAACCCACGCCAGAGCGGCAGCAGGTTCCACCATGAAGTTGAAGGTGCTTGCCGCGCCAGTCGCCCGACACTGCGCTCGATGCGTTGCCACAACTGCGCCGAGGGTTGCTGCGGTTCGGCCAGATCCGTCAGCTCCAGCAGACGCCGTTCCCAGGCGTCTACCGCTGCGCGCAATTGCGGATCATTCGGCAAGCGCCGTTGCACCTCGCTGCGCTGTTCGAACGACAGCGTGCCGAGCACATATTCGCCGGCCAGTTCATCTCGTTCCTGCGCTGATTCGCTGGTCATCCCACGCACTCCCGCAAGGCATTGAGGCTGCGCTTGATCCACGCTTTGACGGTGCCCAGCGGCGTGTCGAGGCGCGCGGCAATCTGCGCGTGGCTGTAGCCGTCGACGTAAGCATGCAGGACGCAACTGCGCCGTTGTGGCTCCAGCTGTTCAAGGCAATGGTGGATGCGCGCCGAATGCGCGTGGGCGTCGAAGCTGGCATCGTCCGCAGCGGTTTCGTGGGCCTCGCTGAACGGCGTTTCCCGGCCGTGATCACGCAGCAGATTCAGCGCCAGATGCCGGGTCACGCTGAACATCCAGCCACGCGCCGAACCGCGCGCCGGATCAAACCCCGCCGCGCCGTTCCAGATTTTGATGAAGGCCTCATGAACGATGTCCTCCGCCAGCGCCGTATCGCGCACCAGGCGCTTGGCCACGCCGAGCAGACGCGGACCTTCCTGCACATACAAATCGCGCAGGGCCGAACGCTCGCCACGGGCACAAGCAGCGAGGCGGGCTTCGTAATCGAAAACGGATTCGGCTAAAGGCATGTCGTGCAATCTAGCTCACATTCCGTAAACATCCAGAACCCATTGACCACTGTGGGAGCGAGCTTGCTCGCGAAGGCGGCCGGTCAGAGAAGACTGTGTTGACTGACACTCCGCCTTCGCGAGCAAGCTCGCTCCCACAGGGTTTATCAGTGGTGCCAGAAGTCAGTTCGCCGCCCAGAAAATGTAATCGGCCTGATACTTCACCACTTCCTGCTTGCCCTTGTTCGCCGTCGTGCATTCGCTGCCCGGCGCCACGCCGCCCTTGAGCGCGACACGCTGGATGTAACTCACGCCGCTCATCGCGCCTTTACCCTCGGCGGGGTTGGCCTTGACCAGTTGATAGGGCAGGTTGCCAGGAGTCGACGGCGCCACGGCCAGTTGCGTGCCGGTGACTTTCGAACCGTCCTTGGCCTGCCAGGTCGCTGGCGGGCCGAAGTAGGTGCCGACCTGCTTGCCGCTGCGATCATTGAGCACCGCTTTCGGACCGACAAACGTCCACTCGGTCTGCCCGGCCGCGTTAGGCTTGTCGCGGCACTCGTAGGTGATCTCGCCGACGCCGGTGGTTTCCATCGCAATCTTGTGGCCATCCGGCACTTTGATCGCGTCGGGATAGCTGCTTTGGGCGAAGGTCGTCGAGGACAGGGCGAGCAAACCGGTGAGGCCAATCAGCTGGGTGATGTTCATCAGTGTTATCTCCAAAAAAGGGTAGACCGCTGACAGCCGAAGAGGGCTGTTACAGGGACTACCCGTGACGGAGGCGTTTGGATGCAGTGCCTGAAAAATAAATTTCAATGACTCACCACCATCCCTGTAGGAGTGAGCCTGCTCGCGATGGCGGTGGGTCAGGCAGCACTCATGTCACTGGAATACCGCTATCGCGAGCAGGCTCACTCCTACAGGGTTTTGTGTCGGGCTTGAGGCCGGAGGCTTTCAGGAGTTCCTGGGTATAAGGGTGTTTGGGCGCGGCAAAAATCTCCCGCGACGAACCCTGCTCCACCACCTTGCCATCCTTGATCACCATCAAGTCATGCGCCAGCGCATGTACCACCGCCAGATCATGGCTGATGAACAAATAGGTCAGCCCATGCCTGATCTGCAACTGCCGCAACAACTCCACCACCTGTTTCTGCACCGTGCGATCCAGCGCCGACGTCGGTTCATCCAACAGAATCAGCGCCGGCTCCAGCACCAGTGCGCGGGCGATGGAAATGCGTTGGCGCTGGCCGCCGGAAAACTCGTGGGGATAACGATGGCGGCTCTGCGGATCGAGGCCGACTTCCTCCAGCACCCGGATCACCGCCGCTTCCCGCTCAGCCTCAGTGCCGATACCGTGAGTCAGCAAGCCTTCCGCAATGATCTGCTGCACCGACATCCGTGGGCTGAGGCTGCCGAACGGGTCCTGGAACACCACTTGAATCTGCCGCCGCAACGGCCGCATCAAACGCTGATTGAGCAGGCTCAGTTGTTTGTTACCGAATCGGATATTGCCCTCGGACTCGACCAACCGCAGGATCGCCTGACCCAGCGTCGATTTACCCGAACCCGACTCACCGACAATCCCCAAGGTCTTGCCCCGTTGCAGAGCGAAACTGACCCCGTCCACCGCTTTGATGTAATCCTGCTGCCGGCTGAACAACGCCTTGGGCAACGGAAACCACACCTTCAAATCATCGACTTCGAGCAGGTTGTGATCGTACTCACTCGGCACCGGCGCGCCGCTGGGTTCCGCCTCGATCAGCAAGCGACTGTAAGGATGCTGCGGCGCGCGAAACAGCGTTTCGCAATCGGCCTGCTCAACGATCTCGCCCTGGCGCATCACGCACACCCGTTGCGCGATGCGCCGGACCAGATTGAGGTCATGGCTGATCAGCAACAGCGACATGCCCAACCGTTGCTGCAACTCGATCAGCAGTTCGAGAATCTTCTGCTGCACCGTGACATCCAGCGCCGTGGTCGGCTCATCGGCGATCAACAGTTCCGGCTCGTTGGCCAGCGCCATGGCGATCATCACCCGTTGCCGTTGTCCGCCGGAAAGCTGATGTGGATAGGCTTTCAAACGCTGCAACGGCTGGCGAATGCCGACCAGTTCCAGCAGCTCCAGAGTCCGTTCGCGGGCAGCGCGGCCCTTGAGGCCTTTGTGAATTTCCAGTACTTCGCTGACTTGCTTTTCCACGGTGTGCAGCGGATTCAGCGAGGTCATCGGCTCCTGGAAAATCATCGCAATGCGGTTGCCGCGCAGGCCGCGCATATGCTGCTCGCTGGCGTGCAACAAGTCCACGCCGTTGTAGCGGATCGCGCCGCTGCTGCTGACGTTCTTGCCCGGCAACAAACGCAGAATCGAATGCGCCGTCACCGACTTGCCCGAGCCGGATTCACCGACCAGTGCCAGACACTCGCCGCGGCGAATATCGAGGTTCAAACCGTGCACCACTTCCTGCCCGGCGAAGGCCACGCGCAGATCGCGGATCTCGATCAAATTGTCGTTCATCTCAGCTCCGGGGATCGAATGCATCACGGCAAGCCTCACCAATAAAAACCAACAAGGACAGAATCAGTGCCAACGCAAAAAACGCCGTTAGCCCCAGCCATGGCGCTTGCAGATTGCGCTTGGCCTGACCGATCAATTCGCCCAGCGACGCAGTGCCGGCCGGCATGCCAAAGCCGAGAAAATCCAGCGCAGTCAGGGTGGCGATGGCGCCGGTGAGAATGAACGGCAGGTAGGTGAGGGTGGAGGTCATCGCGTTGGGCAGGATGTGCCGGCACATCAGTTCGTTGTCGGTCAGGCCTAGCGCTCGCGCGGCTTTGACGTATTCCAGATTGCGTCCGCGCAGAAACTCGGCACGCACCACATCGACCAGCGCCAGCCAGGAAAACAACGCCATGATCCCCAGCAACCACCAGAAACTCGGCGAGACAAACCCGGACAAAATGATCAGCAGGTACAGCACCGGCAACCCCGACCAGATCTCCAGCAGCCGTTGTCCGAGCAAGTCGACCCAACCGCCGTAATAACCCTGCAATGCCCCGGCAACGATGCCAATCAACGCACTGATGCCAGTGAGGATCAGCGCAAACAGAATCGAAATCCGCGTGCCGAAAATCACCCGTGCCAACACGTCGCGCGCCTGATCATCGGTGCCCAGCCAATTGCTCGATGACGGCGGACTCGGTGCCGGTTCGCTGAGGTCGTAATTGACCGTGTCGTAACTGAACGGGATCGGCGGAAACAGCATCCAGCCGCCCTGATCCTCAATCAGCTTGTGTACGTAACTGCTGGCGTAATCCGGTTGAAACGGCAGCTCGCCGCCGAAATCGGTTTCCAGGTAATCGCTGAGGATCGGGAAGTAAAAGGCGTCGTGATAACGGATCACCAGCGGCTTGTCGTTGGCGATCAACTCACCGCCCAGACAAATCAGGCACAGTCCGATAAACAGCCACAACGACCAGCGTCCGCGCCGATTGGCCTTGAATTGCGCAACGCGACGCTGACCGAGAGGAGAAAGAGTGAACATCAGGCAGTCCTCGCCGAGAAGTCGATGCGCGGGTCGAGCAGGGTGTAGCAGAGGTCGCCGATCAGCTTGATCAACAGGCCGAACAGGGTGAACAGAAACAGCGCGCCGAACACCACCGGGTAGTCGCGCGATACCGCCGCTTCGTAGCTCATGCGCCCGAGGCCGTCGAGGTTGAAGATGGTTTCGATCAGCAGGGAACCGGCGAAAAACACCTCGATCAGTGCCGACGGCACACCGGCCACCACCAACAGCATTGCGTTGCGAAACACATGGCCGTAGAGCACGCGCCTCTCGGTCAAACCCTTGGCCCGTGCGGTGATCACGTACTGACGGCTGATCTCGTTGAGGAAGCTGTTCTTGGTCAGGATCGTCAACGTCGCAAAGCCGCCGATCACCAGCGCCGTCACTGGCAGCACCAGGTGCCAGAGGTAGTCGCCGACCTTGCCCAATGTGCTGAGGCTGTCGAAGTTGTCCGAGACCAGCCCTTGCACCGGAAACCAGTTGACGTAGCTGCCACCGGCAAACACCACGATCAACAGAATCGCGAAGAGAAACGCCGGCATCGCATAGCCGATGATGATCGCCGTGCTGCTCCAGACATCAAACGCGCTGCCGTTCCTTATCGCTTTGCGAATGCCCAGCGGAATGGAAATCAGGTAAGTGATCAGCGTCGCCCATAAACCCAGCGACAGCGAGACCGGCAACTTCTGCACGATCAGATCAGTGACCTTGGCGCCGCGAAAAAAACTGCTGCCCAGATCCATCTGCGCATAGTTTTTCAGCATCAGCCACAAACGTTCGTGCATCGGTTTGTCGAAGCCGTAATGGTGTTTGATCTCCTCGATCAGCGCCGGATCGAGGCCACGGCTGCTGCGCCCGGCGCCGCCAATTGCAGTAACCTCGCCACCACCGCCCATGCTGTGCCCGCCGAAGCCTTGCAAGCGGGCAATCGCCTGCTCCACCGGCCCACCCGGCGCGGCCTGCACAATCAGAAAATTCACCACCAGAATGCACAGCAGCGTCGGGATGATCAGCAGCAAACGTCGACTCAGATAACGCAACATGTCACTGGCCCCCCGCAAGCTGGCTGTGCATCTGATGCGTGGTCAACGCCTTGGCCGAGACCTCCCACCAGGTGTTGAGGCCTTCGTCGTACGCCGGTTGCACGGCCGGCATGCCGAAGCGGTTCTGATACACCGTCGGTGTGCCTTTGGAGTAGTAGTTGGGAATCATGTAGTAACCCCATTGCAGCACCCGATCGAGGGCGCGGGCGTAATGCACCATGGCTTCGCGGCTGTTGGCCTGGACCAGTCCGTCAATCAGTTGATCGACCGCCGGATTGGCCAGCACCATCGAGTTCGAACTGCCGACTTGCGTGGCGCTTTGCGAGGCGTACAGGCTGTACAACTCGCGGCCGGGAGAGACGATCGGATCGCCGCTGCGCGGGAAACTGGTGACGATCATGTCGTAGTCGCGGGCGTTGAGGCGGTTGACGTATTGCGCTGAATCGATGCGCCGCAAATTGAGGGTGATGCCGATCTGCGCGAGGGTGCGTTTGAACGGCAGCAACATGCGGTCGAAGCCGCCCTGACCGTCGAGAAAAGTGAACTCCAGCGGCTCGCCGTCAGCGTTGACCAGACGATTGTGTTGCGGCGTCCAGCCGGCCTCGGCGAGCAGCTGCAACGCTTGCAGTTGCTTGTCGCGAATGTAGCCGCTGCCGTCGGTTTTCGGCGCTTCATAGACCGTGGTGAAAACCTCGTCGGGAATCTGCCCACGCAGCGGTTCGAGGATCTTCAATTCTTCGGCGTCGGGCAGGGCGGTGGCGGCCATTTCGCTCTTCGGCCAGAAGCTGTTCTGGCGCACGTAGAAGCCGCGCATCATCTGTTTGTTGGTCCACTCGAAATCCCACAGCAGGCTGATCGCCTGACGCACGCGGCGATCCTTGAAGAACGGGTTCTGCAGGTTGAACACGAAGCCCTGAGCGGCAGTGGGTTTGTCCGGGGCGAGGATCGACTGTTGCAAACGACCGTCGCGCAATGCCGGGCTGTCATAGCCGACCACATAACCGGACGAGGAGAACTCGCGGTTGTAGTCGAACGCGCCGGCCTGCAGCAGTTGGCGGGCGACGTCGGTGTCACCGTAGAAATTCACCGTGAGCGTGTCGAAGTTGTACATCCCGCGACTGACCGGCAGGTCTTTGCCCCACCAGTCCGGATCGCGCTCGAAACTGATGCTGCGCCCGGCGTCGACCTTGCTGACCCGGTACGGGCCGCTGCCCAGCGGTGGCTCGAAACCGCCGCCATTGGCGAAGTCGCGAGTTTTCCACCAGTGCTCGGGGACCACGCGCATCGTCGCCAGATCCAGCGCCAAGGTGCGGTTGAGGTTGTTCTTGAAGGTGAAGCGCACCTGCCGTGGGCCTTCGATCAGCACGTCCTGCACATCGGCGTATTGCTGGCGATAACTCAGGCTGCCTTTGGTCATCAACAGGTTGAAGGTGTAGCGCACGTCTTCGGCGGTGATCGGTGTACCGTCGGCGAAACGTGCTTTTGGATTGAGGGTGAAGCGCACCCAGAGTCCATCGGGATCGCGCTCGATCTGCTGCGCGACCAGTGCGTAAACGGTGTACGGCTCGTCGAGTGAACGGAACGCCAGCGGCGAATACACCCAGTCGTTGACCTGCACCACGGAAATGCCCTGATCGGCATACGGGCTGATGTAGTTGTACTGGCCGATCTCCATCGACGCGCGACTGAGCGAACCGCCCTTCGGCGCGTTGGGATCGACGAAATCAAAGTGCTGGAAGTTCGCCGGATACTTCGGCGCCTCGCCGTACACCGTCAGCGCATAGCTGCCAGCGGCCAGCGCCGAGGTGCCGGTGCACAGCAGCGCACTGCCGAGCAGCAAGCCAGCCATGTTGCGCAAAAAACTCATGCAATCACTCCTCAAAATCCCTGAAGGAACCCGACCCCCCCTGTGGGAGCGAGCTTGCTCGCGAATGCGGTGTATCAGTGAAGGATGTGTTGACTGATACACCGCATTCGCGAGCAAGCTCGCTCCCACATTGGGTTTGCGGTGCTCTTGGTTAGAAGTGGTAAGTCATGCGCGCAAACAAGGTGCGGCCCAGCGGGTCGGTGTAGCGCGGGTCATAGCCGCTCTGGAAGTTGTAGGCCTGGTTGGAGAACGGCGGGTTGCGGTCGAATACGTTCTTCATCCCGGCATCGACATCCAGCACCTTGTTGAAGGTGTAGCCGGCCGACAGGTCCCACACCGAATACGACGCCACGCGTGCGTGGGTGTCGCGGTCGTAGTCGTTGTAACCCGTGGTGAAGCGGTTGGTCAGTGCCGCCCGCGCCGCGCCGAAGGTCCAGCTGCCGGTGAGGTTGTGCTTCCAGCGCGCGATCACGCCGTCACCCTGGAAGTCGCCGACCTTGTCGGTGAACGGGCCTTTGATGGTGCTCTGGAAGTCGTATTCATCGACGTAGGTGCCTTGCAGGCCCAGACCGAACTGACCGTACGGCGTGTTCGGAAAGCGATAATCCAGCGACACATCGACACCGTTGGTTTCGACGATACCGAGGTTGGCGTTGCCGGTGACGATGTAGTTGAGCGTGCCGTCGGCGTTGCGCACGAAGCGGTCCGGGTAGGAACCGGCCTGATCAAACACGGTGGATTCCGGGAACGGCTGGATCTGGTTGGAGATGTGAATCCACCAGAAATCCAGACCCACCGAGAGGTTGTTGATCGGCTGATAGACGAAGCCGAGGGTCACGTTACGGGCCTTTTCCGGGGCCAGATCTTCGTTGCCGCCAATCTGATTGAGGAACTGCTGACCGCAATCACGGCCGCCGTTACCGCCCGGTTGCACCACGCCGCCAGTACACAGCACCGGGTCGTTGTAGTAACCCTGAGTGAAAGTGATGCTGCGCGGCGAATACAGCTCGTACAGCGACGGCGCCCGGAAGCCTTCACTGTAGGCGCCACGCACCACCAGCTCTTTCAACGGCTGATAACGGAACGAGTATTTCGGGTTGGTGGTGCTGCCGAAGTCGCTGTATTTGTCGTGACGCACGGCGGCGGACAGTTCGAGGCTGTCGAGCACCGGCACGTTGATTTCCGCGTAGGCGGCTTTGACGCTGCGGTCGCCCTCGACACTGCCGTTGGGGTCGATGCCGAGGCTCTGGATGTCGCCGGCGAACGACTCGAAGTCCTGATGGAATTTCTCTTTGCGGTATTCGCCACCCAGTGCCAGACCGGACGGGCCGGCGCCGAACCAGTCGCCGATTTCACGACTGATACGACCATCAAAACCGGCGACACGACCCACAGCAGTGGAGTAGGCACCGTGGTAGGCCGCGTTGTCGATGTACTGCTGACCGGCGGCGGACTGCGGGCCGAACGGGTTGAGCAAACCACTGGCCAGACCATTGATCATCGCCTGGTCGCTGACAAAGCCATTGGTGACGCTGGAGACGATTTTGTTCTGGTTGTACGAAGCGCCGACGTTGTAATCCCAGCCGCCAACCAGACCATCGAAACTGAGCAGGAAGCGCTGGCTGGTGTTCTGGTCTTTCGATTCACGCGGGCCGGCCGCAGTTTCACGCCAGTTGACGTCGACCGGTTGGGTCGGGTCGAGGGCGAAATCGGTCGGCGCTGGGGTGATGCCGTTGCCGGGGTAGTAGGGCGACGAGCTGTCGAGGCTCAGGCCGGTCAACGGCGCAGGGCCAATCGCCGTGGCGTTGTTGTTGCGCGACCAGAAGTACTCGAGATTGACGTTGTGATCGTCGCCGAGTTTGCCGGTGGTTTTGCCGAAGAACGAGGTCTTCTCGGTCTGTGGCACCAGGTCGATGTATTCGCGGGTGCTGAAGCGGCACAAGCCGTCTCGGGCGACCAGGTTCGGCCCGTTGCAATTGCTGTTGGCCAGCGGGTTGGTGGCGTTGCCGTTCTGGCTGTAGTTGCCGGGAAACGCGGTGCCGGAGGTCTGATCGAGGCCGCGACCCGGGGCGTAGTCGGTGGCGAAGGAGCGGTCGTTGGCGTCGAGGTTCTGCTGCTTGTTGTAGTTGAACACGCCGAGAACGTTGAAGCGGTCTTCTTCCAGATCGCCGTAGCCCCAACTGGCGCTCATGTCTTTGGTTTGGCCGCCACCGCTGTGGGTCGGGGTTTCGCCGCCGAGGGTCAATTGGCCGTCGGTCAGGGATTTCTTGGTGATGAAGTTGATCACGCCGCCGATGGCGTCGGTGCCGTACAAGGCCGAGGCGCCGTCACGCAGCACTTCCACACGTTCGATGGCGGCAAACGGGATCATGTTCAGATCCACCGCGCCGCCGGCCGAGTTGGTCCCCGACAAGGCGTTGTTGGCCAGGCGTCGACCGTTGAGCAGCACCAGCGTCTTGTTTGCGCCGATGCCGCGCATGTCGGCGAATGAGGCGCCGCCAGTGGCTGCGCCCACGGAGCCGGCGCTGTTGTTGATCGACTGGCTGCCGGTGATGCGCTGCACCAGTTCGGCGGTGGTGGTCACGCCCTGTTTGCGCAGCTCATCGGCCTTGAGAATGGTGATCGGCACCGCCGTTTCCGCATCGACCCGGCGAATCGCCGAACCGGTCACTTCCACCCGTTGCAGTTGCGTGGTCGGCGCAACCACCGCCGCAGCCGCCGGGACGTTAGCGTTGTCGTCCTCGGCCGCCTGCACAGTCCCGGCGCCCATCCCCATGGCCACCAGATACAACGGAACAAAACGGTGACGAGAAATCGTTGCCACCAATGGTTTGAGCGTGAAGCGTGGAGTGTTCATCAGCATGGTTATTTCCGACTTTTTAGACGTTATCGAATTGGCCTTGTGAGCCCCTCATTGCTCCGCTATCGGTGATACCGCGTGCGGAAAACCACTTTCTTCAAGCAAGCCGATCCCCTCCGAAGACGCGTGGCGTTTTTTCGGTCGGCCGTTTACGACGGGATTCGGTCAGCGGTGCCGGACGCGTGTTTTCAGTACGCGGCCGCCACCGCACTCAGTGGGTGGTCATCACCGAAATCTTGGTAATGCCCGAGCGTTCGATCGACGCCATGGCTTTCGCCACCTGGCCGTAATTGACGGCGGAGTCGGCCTGCAACTGCACGCGCACTTCGGCGTCCTTGGCCTTGACCTCCTTGAGGCTGGCTTCCAGTGATTCCGGGGCCAGCTCGGTTTTCGCCAGATAGAACTTGCCGTCCTGATCGACGCTGACCACCACCGGATCCTTCTTCTCGGCGGGGGCGACGGCGTCGGTTTTCGGCAGGTTGACCTTGATCGCGTTGGTCATCAGCGGCGCGGTGACGATGAACACCACCAGCAGCACGAGCATCACGTCAACCAGTGGCGTGACGTTCATTTCGCTGAGCACTTCATCGCTGTCTTGAGTGGAAAAGGACATCAGCTGGCCTCCCGCACGGCGGCCGTGGTTTTGCTGGCGATGGCCTGACGGCTGATGGAAAACGCACTGCGCGAGGCGAGGGCGTCGAAGTCGTGGGCGAAGTCGTCCATGTCCGCCGAGGCGAGCTTCAAGCGACGCAGGAAGAAGTTGTAAATCAGCACCGCCGGTACGGCGACAGCGATACCGACGCCGGTGGCGATCAACGCGTGACCGATGGGACCGGCGACCGCTTCCAGGCTGGCCGAACCGGTTTCGCCGATGCTTTTCAGCGCTTCCATGATTCCCCACACGGTGCCGAACAAACCAATGAACGGCGCGGTGCTGCCGATACTGGCGAGAATTGCCTGGCCGTTTTCCAGCGAGCGGCGTTCCTTCTGGATCTGCTGGCGCAGGTTGCGTTCCAGGCGATCCGAACGGTTGATGGTGTGCGCCAATTGCTGGGTGGTACGCGGCGAATCTTCCACCAGCAGCGCTTCGAAACCGCTGCTGGCGATACGCGCCAGCGAGCCCGGATACTGGCTGGCGTGTTCGGCGGCGGTGAGCAGATCCGGCGCGCCCCAGAAGGCTTTGCTGAATTGTTTGTTCTGCGCTTTCTGCCGCAGGTACTGCGCCGACTTGACCAGCAGGATCGCCCAGCTGACCACGGAAAACAGCACCAGACCCCAGAGCACGCCGGGGACAATCATCGAAGACAAATCGTTCATGGTGACACCTCGCTTGCGTTATTCGGTTGTGCGTTGATTGAGCGTTCGGTTATTGCGGCAATTTGAAATCGATGGTCTGGGTGGCGAAGCCGTCGATCGGCGTGTCACCGCGTTTGGCCGGAATAAACTTCCAGTTCTTCACAGCGGCGACGGCGGCTTCATCCAGTTGCGGCTTGCCGCTGGATTTGGTCACCGTCACCGTGCCGGCGCGACCGTTGGCGAGTACCTGAATGCGTAGCACCACGCTGCCTTCCCAGTTGCGCCGCAGTGCCAGCGACGGGTATTCCGGCGGCGGATTGCCAAGGCTGGCGAGACCGGAAATCGCTGCCGACTCCTTGACCGGACCCGGCGCGGCGGCAGGAGCCGGTGGCGCGCTCGGGGTAGCCGGGGCAGCAGGAGCCGCCGGTTGTGCCGGCGCCGGTGGCGCTTTCGGTGGCTCGACCTTTTTCACCGGTTTCGGCTTTTCGACCGGTTTCGGTTTTTCGATCGGCTTGGGTTTCTCCACCGGTTTCGGTGGTGGCTTGACCGCGTCCTCGTCTTCCACCGGTTGTTCCGGTTCCGGCGGTGGTGGCGGAGGAGGCGGTGGTGGCGGTTCCGGTGTGGGCGGTGCCGGTGGCGTCGGACTGGTCAGCTCGACGGTCATTTCCGGAATCTGCGGTGGCGTTGGCAATGGCTCTGTTTTGGATTGCTGGAGAAACCACCAGGCGCCGCCGTGTATCAGCGCCGACACAGCCACCAGCAACACCATCTGCTGTTTATTCAGACCGCCGGGTTGCGAAGTGTTGGCTTTAAACGCCGGCCTGCCCGGAGGCGGCGGAATTGGCGCTTCCCGCAACGACCCCGGCAGGGTTCTGTGCTTTACCGCATCGTTCATTAAAGCTCCCTCGGGTTGATGAAGGGCAATAAGGTGCCGTCCGAACATCCAGGAGATGTTCGAGTGGGTGGGTGCAACTTTCTTCAAGGTGAGCAGAAGCCGATAGTTGAACTATCCGGTTAACAAGGCTTGTGCAAACTTACTGGCTTGGCGTCATCGACTTTGAGTGTTCATTGGCCATTCCCTGGTTGTTCTTCTATTGCGTAAGACAACGGTCGGTGTCTCATGCTTGTTACACATAGCAACCGCTGTGCCAGATATTGCTGAAATGTAGAGTGCGTATTTCATGAGTGTTACCCATGTCGCATTTATATAAGTTTTAACCTTGTCGTGGTTTTTCCATGGCGCGCAGATTGCCGTTACTCCGGTCGAGGGAGCTTTTTCACAGGCGAGTCAGGCTGTGCGCCATATCACGCTGATCGGCGGGATAGAGCGGCGGCTTGGCTTGCGGCCAGGGCACTTGCTGGTGCGCGGCGGACCGAATTGGTGCGGGTCAATGTTTTAGCGGCTCACGGGGCATGTTCCTTGTTGTTGGTTAAATGAAATCACTGTTTAAAGTATTGAATAGTTCAAATCCGTGGAGCAGTTTTGGTGCACTTGAAGTGGCGCTGAAAGTTATTGTTCGACAATCCTGCTGTCGTTCAATGCGCACTGCGTTTGCGTAGTAAATGTCCGAGTCTTATTTAAAAAATAAATAGCACGCTGCCGTCGGCCAATAACTCATTGGCGAACGCAGTGCGCTGTCGAGGTGTCAGGTAATAAAGTAAGTGTGAAGGCAGCCGGGACTGTTCGGATGAACTCGGCGGCGAACGGATAAATGCAAATAGGCTGTGATGCGGCAGAGCGTTTGAAGATTCACGCGGTGAACTCCTTGTTGCCAGCTCGGATACGCGAACTTTTGGTTCGGTATCGCACCTTACAAGAACGCGGATAGCGTTCGATGAATGCTCTTGGTGCGGGATGGGCACCGCCAGCGCTGTTTTGCGAGGTTTGAATTCGCAAGTCGCGAGTGCATGGGAAAACCGTGCCAAAGCCGATACACAGGCAGATTATTTCTACATCCACGCTACAGCCATCTACCCTGTGGCAATGGCTTTTTCGGGGGGATTGGATATGTACCAGCTCTATGGGCACAGAAATTCAGGCGCGGCGGCCATCGAAGCGGCGCTGGAACTGTGCCAGATCGCTTACCGTTTCATTGATGTCGAAGCCAGCACCGAAGCTGCCGAGGCGTTGGCGCAGCTCAATCCACTCAAGCAGATACCGACCTTGCAACTGCCCGACGGCAGCGCCATCACCGAGAGCGCGGCGATCCTGATTCATCTGGGCCTGACATTTCCCAAGTCCGGCCTGCTGCCAGCCAAGGCGAATGATCGTGATCAGGCGATTCGCGGCCTGGTCTATATCGTCAGCAATTGCTACGCAGCGATCGGCGTCATCGATTATCCGGAGCGCTGGCTGCTGATGCCCGACGAAGCCTCGCGGCAGAATCTGGTCGCCGGCGCGCGCGAGCGTTTGCACTGGAGTTGGGAGGTGTTTGCCGACCAATTTTCCGCCGAGCTGTATCTGGATGACGAAACGCCGGGGGCGCTGGATGTGCTGGCGGCGGTGGTGACACGCTGGGCGGGCAGTCGCGAGCATTTGCGCCAGACGCGACCGGGGTTTTATGCGTGGTTGCAGCGGATTGACCGGCATCCGGTGCTGGCGCCGGTGTTTGCCCGGCATTGGCCGTCCTGACCGCTAAAGAACCCTGTGGGAGCGAGCTTGCTCGCGAAAGCGGTGGGTCAGAAAAACAAGCGTCGACTGATACTCCGCCTTCGCGAGCAAGCTCGCTCCCACAGGGGTAGGGGATGATCCTGAAGGGTTATTCCCCGCGAATGTACTGCTCCAGCTGCTTGATCAGCTCCGCCTGTTCGGCAATGGCTTCCTTGACCAGGTCACCGATCGACAGCAAGCCGATCAACTTGCCGTTCTCGACCACCGGCAAGTGGCGCAGGCGTTTGTCAGACATGATGCCCAGGCAGGTGTCGACAGTTTGGTGGGTGTCGACGGTGATCACGTTCGCCACCATGATATCGCGCACCGGCGTGCCCACGGATGAGCGGCCATGCAGCACCAGTTTGCGCGCGTAATCGCGTTCACTGATGATGCCGACCACCTTATCGTCTTCGACCACCAGCAAGGCGCCGACGTTTTTTTCGGCCATCTTCATCAGCGCTTCGAGCACCATGTGATCAGGCTTGATCTGGTGCACTTCCTGATTTTTCTGATCTTTGAGCTTGAGCAGTTGGGCGACGGTCTTCATGGTGGTTACTCAGGTGTTGTCGTTGTTCTCCAAGCATCGTAGACGCAAGCGCGCAGGGCAAGGTGGCAAAGCGGCAGATAACACGCAAAAAACGTCATTCGCCGGTTTTTTCCGTGGTTGACGCCGATTTATCGCCAGGGTCATCCCGGGTAATGCCGCGTAGAATGCCCCTCTGTTTCAATTTCTGAGGTTGCAGTGGTGGATTTACCGCAGGGCTTCGTCCTGACCCGGCATTGGCGCGATACCGCGGCCGGCACCGAAGTCGAGTTCTGGCTGGCGACTGACGCCGGGCCGCGCCGTGTGCGTTTGCCGCATCAGCCGTCGGTGGCGTTTATTCCCGCCGAGCAGCGCGCAGCGGCCGAACGTCTGCTGCACGACGAGAAGAATGTCGAACTGCGCCCGCTGGCCTTGCAGGATTTCGAGCATCGCCCGGTGCTCGGTCTGTATTGCCAGCAACACGGCCAGTTGATGCGCCTGGAAACCGCGCTCAACCGCAACGGGGTCGACGTGTTCGAAGCCGATGTACGCCCGCCGGAACGCTACCTGATGGAGCGCTTCATCACTGCGCCGGTGCAGTTCAGCGGCACGCCCGATGCCGACGGCGTGTTGCTCAATGCCCAGCTCAAACCTGACCCCGATTATCGACCGAAGCTGCGTCTGGTCTCGCTCGACATCGAAACCACCGAAACCGGTGAGTTGTATTCGATTGCCCTCGAAGGTTGCGGCGAACGTCAGGTATACATGCTCGGCGCGCCGAACGGCGATAACAGCATCGTCGATTTCGACCTCGAATACTGCGACTCGCGCACCATCATTCTGAAGAAGCTCAATGACTGGTTCGCGCGCCACGACCCCGACGCGATCATTGGCTGGAACGTCGTGCAGTTCGATCTACGCATCCTCCACGAACACGCGCGGCGCCTCGGCGTGCCGCTGAAGATCGGCCGTGGCGGCGAAGAAATGCAATGGCGCGAACACGGCAGCCGCAATCACTACTTCGCCTCGGCGGCGGGACGGCTGATCATCGACGGCATCGAGTCCCTGCGTTCAGCGACCTGGAGTTTCCCGTCGTTCAGTCTGGAAAACGTCGCCCAGACCCTGCTCGGCGAAGGCAAGTCCATCGACAACCCGTACCAGCGCATGGACGAAATCAACCGCATGTTCGCCGAGGACAAACCGGCGCTGGCCAAGTACAACCTTAAGGACTGCGAACTGGTCACGCGGATCTTCGCCAAGACTGAATTGCTGACCTTTTTGCTGGAACGTGCCAGCGTCACCGGGCTGCCGGCCGATCGCAGTGGCGGCTCGGTGGCAGCATTCACGCATCTGTACATGCCGTTGATGCACCGCCAGGGTTTTGTTGCGCCGAACCTCGGCACCAATCCGCCGCAGGCCAGCCCCGGCGGGTTTGTCATGGACTCGCAACCGGGCTTGTACGAATCGGTGCTGGTGCTCGATTACAAGAGCCTGTATCCGTCGATCATCCGCACCTTTCTGATCGACCCGGTGGGCCTGATCGAAGGCCTGCAACACCCGGATGACGCCGACTCCGTGGCGGGTTTCCGTGGCGCAAGGTTCTCGCGTACTCGCCATTGCCTGCCAGCGATCGTCTCGCGTGTTGCCGAGGGCCGCGAGACCGCTAAGCGCGAACACAACGCACCGCTGTCGCAAGCGCTGAAAATCATCATGAACGCCTTCTACGGCGTGCTCGGCTCCAGCGGTTGCCGCTTCTTCGATACGCGGCTGGCTTCATCGATCACCTTGCGTGGTCACGAGATCATGCTGCGCACGCGCAAGTTGATTGAAGAGCAGGGCCACGCGGTGATCTACGGCGACACCGACTCGACCTTCGTCTGGCTGCGTCGTCCGCACGGGCAGGAAGAAGCGGCCAGCATCGGTCATGCGCTGGTCAAGCACGTCAACGACTGGTGGCGCGCGCATGTGCGTGAAGAATATGGGCTAGAAAGCGCCCTCGAACTGCAATTCGAAATTCACTACAAACGTTTCCTGATGCCGACCATTCGCGGCGCGGAGGAGGGCAGCAAGAAACGTTATGCCGGTCTGGTCACCCGTGCCGACGGCAGCGATGAAATGGTCTACAAAGGTCTGGAAACCGTGCGCACCGATTGGTCGCTGCTGGCCCGGCAATTCCAGCAGGAACTCTACGAGCGGATTTTCCAGCGCAAGCCCTATCAGGATTACGTGCGCGACTACGTGCGCAAAACCCTTGCCGGCGAATTCGATGATCGGCTGGTGTACCGCAAACGCCTGCGCCGCACCCTCGACGATTACGAGCGCAACGTACCGCCGCATGTGCGTGCGGCGCGGCTGGCCGACGACTACAACGCGCAGCACGGGCGCCCACGGCAATACCAGAACGGCGGCTGGATCAGCTACGTCATCACCCTGGCCGGCCCGGAGCCATTGGAAGTGCGCCGCGCCGCCATCGACTACGACCACTACATCACCCGGCAACTGCAACCGGTGGCGGATGCGATTCTGCCGTTTGTCGACGACGATTTCTCAACCCTGATCGGGGGGCAACTGGGCCTGTTTTGAGTCGAGCAACTGCAGCGTCCATTCATCGAGAATGCCGTGGAAGTAGCGCTCCAGCGCTTGGGTGAACACGCTGTCTTCAGCGGCAAACTGGGCGAACAGGGTCATCGAGGAATGAAACTTCAGGTCATCGGGATGGCCGAAAATCTCCGCGATCGAGCGCTGTTGCACCTTCAGTACTAACTGCGTGCAGGTACGCAGGCGCGCGCCGAGCAGCTCGTGGGCCAGATAGGCCCGGGCTTCCTCGGCTGAACCGATGGCGAAGCGCCGGGACATTTCACTGCCGCCCAGGCCGGCGAACTGCGGAAAGACAAACCACATCCAGTGGCTGCGTTTGCGGCCCTCATCAAGTTCGCGTTGCACGCGCTCGAACACCGGGTCCTGGGCCTGGACAAAACGTTGCAGGTTGAACGGGTCGTACTGATCTGTGCTTCTCATCGCGAAGCCCTCGCCAGTCGGCGGCTCAGACCATGGCCAGCCGCTGCTTGCGTTGTGGCGCTTTAAAAACCTGGTCCAGCGCCGCCAGATCCCCGGCCTCCAGTTGCAGTCGCGCGGCTTGTGCATTGAGTTGCACGTGTTCCGGTCGCACAGCCTTGGGAATCGCAATCACACCATCCTGACGCAGAATCCACGCCAGCGAAACCTGTGCGGGGGTTACGCCATGACGAGCGGCAATCTCATTCAGCAGCGGTTCAGCCAGCATCGCGCCGCCTTGGCCAATCGGGCAGTAAGCCATCAGCGGCATGCGCTGGTGTTGGCACCACGGCAGCAGATCGAATTCGATACCGCGCTCTTCGAGGTTGTAGAGCACCTGATTGGTCGCGCAGACC
The DNA here is from genome assembly GCF_002754355.1 of Pseudomonas sp. 29. Lineage (NCBI taxonomy): Bacteria > Pseudomonadati > Pseudomonadota > Gammaproteobacteria > Pseudomonadales > Pseudomonadaceae > Pseudomonas > Pseudomonas sp. 29. The sequence continues at coordinate 646,527 of NZ_PEEY01000001.1, read as the reverse complement.
GAACTGGAGAGTTCTTCGAGATCGTCGACATCGAAATTCGACACGCCCCAACGACCGATCTTGCCGTCCTCGCACAGGCGTTCAAAGGCTTCGACGGTTTCTTCCAGCGGATACTGGCCGCGCCAGTGCAACAGATAGAGGTCGATGTAATCGGTGTCGAGCCGCCGCAGACTGCGCTCGCAGGCCTGCGGGATGCCTTTGCGGCTGGCGTTGTGCGGGTAGACCTTGCTCACCAGAAACACCTGATCGCGCAGACCGGCAATGGCTTCGCCAACCACGCTTTCGGCGCCGCCCTCGGCGTACATTTCCGCCGTGTCGATCAGGGTCATGCCCAGCTCGATCCCCGTGCGCAGCGCCGCCACTTCACGCTTGTGCGCCGAGCGGTCTTCACCCATGCGCCAGGTGCCCTGGCCAATCACCGGCACCTGCACGCCGGCCAATTCGAGGGTAGGCATGCAAACCTCCTTGCTGAATGTGTCGATACCTTTTAGTGGGCAGCAGGATAGCGCAGGGGTTCCTTCATCTACCCGTACAAGTGCGCAAGAAGTTGCGCAGTGCCTTGCCTGTTTTCACCCGGTTTTGCTTGGATAAAGCTATGAATGCAGGTATTGATCCTGCTGGAGGAACCATTCGGACCGTTAATATTGGTGGCTCCGGAAATGGTCATGGCACAAACAAGGCTCCCTGCTCCTCGTGTGCCGACCTTTTACAACATTTCAAGGTTAACGTCGTATGAATCAAATTGATTTTAAGAAATATAACGTTGGCGCGATTATTCGGCCATCTGACAATCGCGAAGCGCTCAAGCAGCAGATCGGATTTTTGGTCAAGGTTGTGGATGCTTTGGATATCAAATTCTCTGATTGTGAGAATGATCCTTTGCGTCTTGCTAAAGACTATGTGGAAGGCAAGATCCCAATTGAAGTCTGTAAGGCCGAGGCTTCGGTTTGGTGGGCTAAAATCGATGAGATAGGCGCAATACGTGACTTTCAAGATAAGGACGTATTACTGGCGCGGCTAGCTATCTGCCTGCTGTCAAATGATGAAGATGATGTTTCTGTAATGGGAGATAATCTTTCATGGTTTTTTGAGGTGCTGGGATTCTTGAAAGTTGATATGACAATGCCAATGATAATGATGATTGAGTATTTTGAATTTAAATGAAATTTAAGTTCGCTAGGCAAGGATCAGTGTAGTGGCACTGTGAGGCGAAACTTGCCGCTGACGCCTAAAGGAATAAGGATATTTGGATGGCAATGGCGTCAGCAGGTCAGAATTAGGCTTCGGTTCGATGACTGTGTAGAGCTTTTCGAGATCCCTCGTATTTCTCTCCGGTGAGGTGCGAGACCACGGACGTTCCCGACAGCCTGCGCCACCGGATTTCAGGTTGGAGCTCACCATGGTTAGTCATGAGAAAATTGTTGATTTTTCAAATCGCTTAACCAATGGTAAGGATGAAGCTGAAGCGTCTCGGGACGTAATGAAGTTCATGTGCGCGGGTATCGGTATGGTTCTTCAAGACGAACAAGTGTCCACTATTGTCAGAGACGCGTTTGCAGTAGCGCGCAGATACTGGTTTGAGGGTGCAAAGAATAAGAACGAATTGAATGCTGCCAGAATTAAATGTTGGGATTTCCTGGAAGCGAAAGGGCGTGATGTAGAGATTGAAGACAATGAAGACGCTGCAGTCAGAGCCTTATTTTGCGTGATGTATCCCGACAGAGTTTCTGATGAGGATTTCGTGCAGGAGTCTATTGATTGGTTTTTCGAAATGATCAATAGGATTGGCGATTTCGGGCATGCATTTGAGCAGGCGGCCACAAGAGTAACCCGCACCGCAGAGTAGCGATCAAGAGGAGGCAATCTGCCGCCGAGTCTGACGCTGAAGCAGTGGTGCGAGCAGGCGGATCAAGGCATGCGCCAGGGATTGGAGCGTGTGGGTCTGTAATCTCCTTGGTGATTGATCGTTCCCACGCGCAACAATGGAATGCCTCAAGGGACGCTCCGCGTTCCAGTTCGCGAAGGGACGCGGAGCGTGGGAACGATCAGCGTTGGAGGTTATTTGGCGGAGAACTTCAACACCACGCTGTGGCTGTAGGTCTGCCCCGGATCAAGCCGAGTACTCGGGAAGTCCGGCTGATTCGGTGAATCCGGATAGTGCTGAGTCTCCAGGGTAAACGCGCCCCAGTGCGGATACACCTTGCCACCCTTGCCCTTGACGGTGCCGTCGAGGAAGTTGCTGGTATAGAACTGCACGCCCGGTTCCGTGGTGAACAACTGCAGAACACGACCGGACTGCGGATCGCTGACCTCAGTCGCAACTTTGCCGATATCACCCTTGGTATCCAGCGCCCAGTTGAAGTCAAACCCACCCTGTTTCGGCTCAGCGAATTTCAGCTGCGGATGATCAGCCTTGATGTGCGTGCCAATCGCGGTCGGCTTGGTAAAGTCCATCGGCGTGCCGGCCACGGGCGCCAGTTCGCCGGTCGGGATCAGTTTGGCGGTGACCGGGGTGTAATGGCTGGCGTGCAGGGTGGCGACCTGTTTGAGGATGTCGCCATTGCCGGCGCCGGCGAGGTTGAAATAGCTGTGGTTGGTCAGGTTGAGCACGGTCGGTTTGTCGGTGCTGGCCTTGTAGTCGATGCGCAGCTCGTTGTTGTCGGTGAGGCGATAGGTCACCTCGGTGGTGAGGTTGCCGGGGAAGCCCATTTCACCGTCCGCCGAGAGATAGGTCAGGGTCACGCCGACGGAATCCTTGTCTTTGGTTTCCTGCGCTTTCCAGACTTTCTTGTCGAAGCCCTGCGGGCCGCCGTGCAGCGCGTTGGTCTTGTCGTTTTGCGGCACTTGATAGCGCTTGCCGTCCAGTTCGAACGCACCTTCGGCGAGGCGATTGCCGAAGCGGCCGATGGTTGCGCCGAAGTAGGCGGTGCCTTTCTGGTAACCCTGTACATCATCGAAGCCAAGCACGACGTCGTCGAACTTGCCGTGCTTGTCGGCGACTTTCAGCGATTGCAGGGTCGCGCCGTAGGTGATGACAGTGGCTTGCATGCCGTGGCTGTTGCGCAGGATGTATTGCTCGACGGGCGTGCCGTCATTGGTTTTGCCGAAAGCTTTGTGTTCGGCGCTGAGGCCGGCCGCGTTGGCGGAGAGGGTGGCGATCATCAGGGACAGTCCGAGGCCGGAGAGCAGGTGACGGGATTGAAGCATGGTTGACCTTCCTTTTTGTTGTTGTTTTTGAAAGCGGCGTTCTATCGGTATGTTGATCACCGAAAAAACAAAGTAGTCATACTAAATACTCATCAGGTGAAAATTTATAGCTGATTAATCGTTTATTTCAACAATAAAGACAGACTAAATTGCAAGTCGTAGTAGGTGCAAGGACGACCGGGCATTCGGTGCACTGCACTTTTTCGCAATCGGCGGCTCTATCCATGGCCAGGATGCGGTGACTCCCGCCGCACAGGAATGTGCCTGTTCGAGATTTCATGCCGAGAGCTTTTGCCCTGATCGCTGCTTTTTTCCGCCGCCCGTGCCTGTTGCTGGCCTGTTTGTCGTCGCTGCTGTTCAGTGGTTGCAGTCACCAGGACGGCAACGGCTTCTTCAATCAGATGCGTGAAGGGCAGCCGCAGGAGTTCCTGCAGACCAGCGTCGACCGCATGGCCACGCTGGCGATGCGCGACAACCTCAGCAGTCTTTACCGCTTGCAAGCCAAGCTGTACCTGCGCAACCCGGACGAGCTGCGCAAGTCAGGGTTTCTCAACATCCATGCCGCTGTGAAGCAGGTGCGGATGGCCGTGGAGCAGCAACAGCCGTTGCCGGTGCTTGGCGGTCGAAAAGATCTGGCGGCGCTCAGCTATGCGATGAGTCCGGAGTTTCTCGGCGACCGTGTCGGCGCGTTCATCTATGCCATCGGCAGCATGCTGGTCACCGCCCATGGCAATCGCACTGAGTTCTACATGACCGATGCGATCAACCCGACGTTCGTTCACAACGCTGCACGCAATATCGAAAAAGCCACGTGGATTTTGTCCCAGCGACAAAACAAAGAAGGCCAGCCGCTACTGTTTTCCAATGAGATCTCGGAGGAGGGCAGCAACCTGAGCTTCGCCACCGAGTTCGGCAAAATCGTTGCGCGACTGGATCTGATCACGCAGATGCTTGATGAGCGTTACCGGCGGATCGGCCTTAACTACGCGCAGAGTTTGTTGTTTTTGAATTTCCTGCCGGTGCAGTGAGTGCAGAGATCCAATGTGGGAGCGAGCCTGCTCGCGAAAGCGGTGGATCAATCAACACTTCAGTGCCTGAAAGAGCGCATTCGCGAGCAGGCTCGCTCCCACATTGAATCAATAGTGCAGGTGATTTTTGTATACAATCCGTCACCGCTATTGATCAAAATGGAGCCGCACCCGTCATGACCGACCCCGCCAGCGCCGATTTCAGCCGCGTCGACCGCACCGCCCGTGCGGACAAATTGCCCTATGCCGCGTTGCTGGCGTTCGCCATGACCGGTTTCATTGCCATCCTCACCGAAACCCTGCCCGCCGGGCTGCTGCCGCAGATCGGCGCCGGGCTCGATGTCAGCGAAGTGCTCGCCGGGCAACTGGTGACGCTGTACGCGCTGGGTTCGATTGTCGCGGCGATCCCGCTGACCGTCGCCACGCGCGGTTGGCCTCGGCGGCGGGTGTTGTTGATGACGGTCGGCGGGTTTCTGATATTCAACACTGTCACCACATTCTCCAGCCATTACGGTCTGACCCTGGCTTCGCGTTTTCTCGCCGGGATGGCGGCGGGGCTGTCGTGGGGGATCATGGCTGGCTACGCGCGCGGCATCGTGCCGGTGCATCAGCAGGGGCGGGCGCTGGCGATTGCCATGCTCGGCACGCCGGTGGCGTTGTCACTGGGCACGCCGGCAGGGACGTGGCTGGGCAATCTGATCGGCTGGCGCGCGTCGTTCGGGATCATGTCGGCGCTGGCCCTGGTGTTGGCGGCGTGGATTGTCATCGCCGTGCCGGATCGTCCGGGGCAGGCCAGTGACGAGCGTCTGCCGCTGCTCGAATCGATGCGCCTGCCGGGTGTGCGACCGGTGTTGTTCGTGGTGCTGACGTGGATGCTCGGACACAACATTCTCTACACCTACATCGCGCCGTTTCTGATGCAGGCCGGATTGGCTGACCGGGTCGATCTGGTGCTGCTGGTGTTTGGCCTGTGTTCGCTGGTGGGGATCTGGATCATCGGCATGCTGGTGGATCGCTGGTTGCGCTGGCTAACGCTGATCAGCCTTGCGGTGTTTGCGCTGACGGCATTGGTCTTGGCGCTGGCGGCGCCGTCACCGCTGGTCATTTACGCCTGCATGGCGGTGTGGGGCCTGTCGTTTGGTGGCTCGGCCACGTTGCTGCTGACCTCGGCGGCGGACTCGGCCGGTGATCACGTCGACGTGGTGCAGGCGATGCTCACCACGTCCTGGAACGTAGCGATTGCCGGTGGCGGCTTGTTTGGCGGGTTGTTGCTGGATCGGGCCGGGGCGATGTCGTTTCCGTGGGCGTTGCTGATTTTGTCGCTGATCGCGCTGGCCACTGTCTGGATCAACAAAACCCATAGCTTCAAACCGGGTCGAAGGGTGCATTAACTCTGGAAACCACCGCTTCACCCTGTGGGAGCGAGCTTGCTCGCGAATGCGGTGGGTCATTCAATTTACCTGTCGACTGACACAACGCCTTCGCGAGCAAGCTCGCTCCCACAGGGGATAATTGTGGTGAGTTCGATATGGCATAACGATAGACCGCATCGATATATGTGGTTATAAGAAAAATCGCTATGCTGCGGGCCAGATTTTTCCTGTCGTTTTTCTGGACGGTTTAATGGAATTGGCAAATTTCGGCCTGGTGATTGCCGGGCTGGTGGTGGGTTTTATTGTCGGCATGACCGGTGTCGGCGGTGGTTCGTTGATGACGCCGATCCTGCTGTGGTTCGGCATCAACCCGGCAACGGCGGTGGGCACTGACCTGCTGTACGCCGCCATTACCAAATCCAGTGGCGTACTCGTCCATCGCAAAAACAAGAACATCGACTGGGCCATCACCGGTTGGCTGACCCTCGGCAGCGTGCCGGCGGTGGCTATGACCTTGTGGTTCCTCAGCACCCTGCACACCGCGCCGGACGCGATGAACGCCATCATCAAACAGGCATTGGGCTTCGTCCTGTTCGCCACGGCGCTGGCGATCTTCTTCAAGAAACGCTTGCTCGACTTCGCCCACAAACGCGCCGGCGGCAACTACAACCCGAGCGGTTCGCGCCTGAACGTGATGACTGTGATCACCGGTCTGATCCTCGGCACCATGGTCGCCCTGACCTCGATCGGTGCCGGCGCCCTCGGCACTGTCGCGCTGTTCATCCTCTATCCGCTGCTGCCGACCCGGCGTCTGGTCGGCACCGAAATCGCCCACGCCGTGCCGCTGACCCTGGTTGCAGGCCTCGGCCACGCGAGCATGGGCAACATGGATTGGGGCGTGCTGGGCTTTTTGCTGGTGGGTTCTCTGCCAGGCATCTGGCTCGGCAGCCACCTGACCGGACGCATCTCCGATGAAGTGCTGCGCCCGTGCCTGGCGACGATGCTGGTGCTGATCGGCTACAAACTGGCGTTCTGATCTGGCCCCGCCAAATACGGTCTCATGTAGGAGCTGCCGCAGGCTGCGATCTCTTGATGTTGTTTTTAAAGATCAAAAGATCGCAGCCTTCGGCAGCTCCTACGGGTGTTCTTACTGGCGGGTGGCGTATTTCATCACCGTCACCGGCAAATCGTCGTAGACCAGCTCTTCAACCACTTCCCAACCCAGTCGCGCATACAGCGACTGCGACGTGTCGGTGTACAGATACAACTCGGGCACGCCTAGCGCCGCCGCTTCTGCAACCACTCGATCGACCAGTTGCGAAGCAATCCCGCGACCGCGCTCCTCAGCCTTCACATAAACCCCCGCCAGCCATGGCGTCAGGTTCGGGCGCAGCTTCAGATCGCTTTCGATCAGCAGCGCGCCGCCCAGCAAACGTGAACCCTCAAGCGCTACCACCACGCTGGGCACTGCGCCTTTGCCGCAGGATTCGCGCATGTGTTCGATACGGTCCTCGACGGTTTGCCCGGGACGAAACTCGCCCCACTCCTTGAAGTTGAGCGTGGCCAGTTCTTCGATCAATTCGGGGTGATCGCACAGGTAATCGATGTGCATGTGGCTGAACTCCATTCCATTGGCAGAACCACCACCCTAATGCGGTCATAAAAGGTAATCAAATCCGCGTTGCGATCACCTCGGATATGTTGCGCAATGTCGCGCCTGTCCTAAGCTTCTGACTAGGCGGAAGATATTTGCCGGGTTGTCCCGGAACAATCGCCACGATGCGCAATCATTAGAGCGTGGATATCAAAAGGAGATGCGCATGCTCATCAGGTCATTGACCCTGACACTCTTGCTGGCGATTGCCGGCCCCTTGTTCGCCGCTGACAACGATTCGCCCATCGCCGGGGACATGGGCCGCGCCCGACCGCTGATCGTGATCGCACAAAGCACGGTCGACCCCGTGTGGGTAGCCCTGAAAAAGTCGCTGGAAGACCCCGCGAACAAAAAAGGCGTAGCCGACCGCAACATCAAGGTTTACACCATCCTCAACATGTCCGGCCAGCTCGACGGCAAAGACATGGGCCAGCAAGACACCATGGCACTGCTGCGCTCGCTGAAGCTCGGTGCCGGGGCGTATCCGAAAGTGTTCCTGGTGGGCAAGGACGGCGAGACCAAGCTTTCGGCCTCGGGGGATGAAGCGAAATCGGTGGATTTGAAGAAGATCTTTGACACCATCGATGCCATGCCGATGGCTGAGAAGGAAGCGGCCGCTGCGGCTCAGGCGCCGGTCGCTGCTACGCCGGAACCTGCCAAAGGCGCGAAGAACGCGAAGCCGACCAAGCCTGCGAAACCGAGCAAGCCGCCGGAAATGCCGGATGATTGATCGCGCTGTCACTGAATAAAACGCGTCCCCTGTAGGAGTGAGCCTGCTCGCGATAGCGGTGTATCAGTCACCATCAGCGTTGACTGATACACCGCTATCGCGAGCAGGCTCACTCCTACATATTTGCGGACACCGAAGCCCTCACTGCAACCTGTCTACCCACGGCTATCGCCCTCATCAAGCAGGTAAACCAGCACACCTTTGGTATCACCTACGACCAGTGGAGAATGCGTGGTCAACACGAACTGGCAATTGGGAAAGGTCGTACTTAACTGTGCAATCAGACCGAGCTGCCATTGCGGATCCATGCGCAATTCCACATCGTCGATCAGAACAATGCCATCGCCGTGCAGCGGGTTGTCCATCGATGGATTCATCATCGCCAGACGCCTGGCCATGTCACCCACCAACGCAATCATCGACTTTTCGCCAAGCGAGAGCTGAGTGACATTGAATGTCGCGCCATGCTTGTCGATAGCCATATGCAAGTGCGGTTTGCGTTGCACGCGCAGGTTAGTGAAATCCGGCATGAATGCGGTGAGGGCCGAACGAACGGCAGTCAATTGGCGATCGCGAGTGGAGGCTTTCACATTGGCCAGCGTTTTCCAGGCGTCGCTGTCAGTACCGAATTTTTCCGCCATTTCGGCCAGTGCGGTATCGGAAATCCCGTCTTCGTTTTCGCTGTCTTCGCGTTCGCGGAACCATTCGAAAAAACTGCCAAAATCGGCACCCCCGTGAAAACTGGTGTCGTAGCCGTCGAGTTGATCGAAGGCTTGTTTGCCGCTGATTTTCAGCGGGACTTCTAAAACGCAACGTTCGGCCGGGTAATAAGCGATCAGCGGGAGTGAGGCACTATCGTCGGCGGTGAGTTGAGTGCGGTAGTGGTCTGCAAGCAGTCTGACTTCGTTTAAATATCCACGGCCCGAAACAGCACCTTCTTGGCGACTTCGGGCAGCGCCCCATACGAACAATTCGTTTTCGGAACCCGCACCACTCTCAGCTGCGCGCGGATGTGAAACGTCGGTGATGCCAATCGAGAGGACAGCTCCTGAGGCGCCGTTGCGAATATCTTCATCGACAAGGTATTTGCCATTGCCTTTATTGGAGCGAATTTTTGCGATCAGCCAGCTCAGACAAATATTCAGGGATTTGAGAATGGTGGTTTTTCCGCTGCCGTTGTTTCCCACCAGCACCGTGATGTTCGAACGGTGTGTTGGGGTGGGGGCAAACTGAATATCCATGTCGCCAAAGTGTCCGACATCCGCAAGTTTCAAACTTTTGATTTCCATCACTGCGCCCTTCGAATGACTGTTTTTTGCCCGACGCCATCCTCGTCCAAAGATTGACTCGATGCAGTGTAGATACAACAAATTCATTCGCTAATACAAAGTCGTTGCAGCATGTGCCGGCCGAAATGTCTTACACAAAGCTCCTTCGGGTCTCGCGGATTTTTCCTGCAAGTCGCGGCGGCGGTGGTGAACTGGTGGGGTTGGGAGAGGAGGGATAGTCTTCTTTGGCCGCTGCAAAACACAGTGGTCGGATGTGGAAGTCCGGTGATTCCCGAGAGCGCGTTGCGCCTGTAAACACATGTTGGTGGTTTTTATGCCAACATTGTTTGCTTATGGCAGCGATGCGCAGGAGCACTCTCGAGTGCACCGGGTTCCTCGGGTTTCCCCGGACTTCCACCCCTGCGCAAAGCTGCCACCCTCTCGTGGAAGTGAGTTCGGCAGTTTTTTCTTTGAATGTCCCGAGGATTTACTAATGAAAAAACACACTCCAAGTCCCCCCGAATCCCCCATGGATTCAGGGTCCTTCGATGCCAACAACCCCCGCTTACGCAACCCCCGTCACCCCGATCCCATCAGCCACCTCTTCACCATCCTCCCCGATATCGATACCCCCACGCTGCTCTGCCACGCTTGCGAAACCCTCGCTTCATTGAACGTCCTGACCACCGACCTGGCCGCTGAACTGCAAGGTTCGCCGCGTAGCCTTGCCTTGTCGATTCAGCAGTTGGCCGTACTCGGCGAGTTGCTGGTCAACCGAGCGCTGGACAATCTCGATCCACCGGCGGCGACGCAACATTGAACAGGGAGGTTCAAACATGGCGCGATACATTCCGATTACCGGGATCGACTGCAAGATTCCCAGTCTGTTGATCGACAGCGAAGCACCGGTGGATGTGCTGCACGGCACAGCGGCTTACCGTTTGCGCTGTGTGACGCAATTAATGGAGACCTTGGCGCTGGGAGACGGCAAGGGCCACGACGCATTACTGCTACAGGATTTCGCCCGGGTGATAGCGATCCCGTTGCGGGACAGTTGCGACTTGATGGATGTCATCGGCTGGAAGTTGCAGGCGCAGCTTTAAAGGCTGAAACGAAAAAGGGCGACCTCGAAAGGTCGCCCATTTTTATTGCCTGACGCGAAACTTTTAATCGGCGACAGCACTGAGAATCTTATGGGCGATCTTCACCCGCTCAGGAATCGGGAAGTTCTTGTTGGCCATGATCACGATGCCAACATCCTTGCTCGGCACAAACGCCACGTAAGTCCCGAAACCACCGGTAGAGCCGGTCTTGTTGATCAGCACGTCATGCGGCTGCGGTTGCGGCGGGTTCAGCCACTGCACCTTGTGCGCCTCCATGGCCATTTCCGTCGAGTTGCCGGCGAGCAAACGCTCGAGACTGATCGGGTAACGGTACATCTCCCAACCCAAACCTTGAGTCATATCGCCGACGGTGTAGTACCCGGTGTGGGTGTTGGCGATGGTTTTTTGCAGGGAGGCTTCCAGCGCTTCAGGTTTCAGGTTGGCCTGCACGTAACGCAGCATGTCCACCGCGCTGGTTTTCACCCCGTAGGCCTGCGAATCCAGGGCGCCGGGGGTGACGCGCACCGGTTTGCCGTTCTTGTCATAGCCCTGCGCATACAGGTCCATTTGCGCGGCCGGCACGCTGAGGTAGGTGTGCTGCAAACCGAGTTTAGGCAGCAGGGTTTGTGTCATCGCCTGATCAAACGGCTGGCCGAGGCTTTGAGCGGCCAGATAACCGAACAGGCCCAGACTCGGATTGGAGTACTGGCGATGGCTGCCGGCGGGATATACCGGTTTCCACTGTTGGAAATAGCCGAGCATCTTGTCAGACGAATCCGCACTGTCCGGGAATTGCAGTGGCAAGCCTCCGGCGCTGTAGGTGCCCAGTTGCAGCACAGTAATGTTGTCGAACGCGCTGCCTTTCAGTTCAGGCCAGAGCTGGCTGGCCTTGGTCGACAGGTCCAGTTTGCCAGTGGCCTGGGCGTAACCGGCCAGGGTGGCAGTGAAGGTTTTGCTCACCGAGCCGATTTCGAACAAGGTGTTTTCGCTGACTTTTTGCCCGGTGTCTTTACTGGCGACGCCGTAGTTAAAGTAATGCGCCTTGCCGTTGATGGTCAGCGCTACGGTGAGGCCGGGAACGTTCTGCTGCTGCATCACCGGCGTCACCGCCGCGTTGACCAGCGCTGACAGTTGCGCATCGTCGGGCACGGCGGCGAAGCAGGCACTAGCGCCGAAGAGCAGACCGAAAGCGGCGCAGGAAATGACTTTGCTCGATTGAATGGATGACATGAATGAACCACTCTCCATGAGTGTTGATGACGTTATCCCGCTACACTGCGGGCGATTTCTGTGTTTGGCGACTGATCAGCGCCGCCAATTTATTCAGCGCGGCGCCAATCGACAAACGACGAAAACTCGCACGAGCCATTAGAAAAACTTGGGACTGGGCATGATTCGACCGCAATTGCCGCTCAACGCGCTGCGTGCCTTTGAAGCGTCCGCGCGTCATTTGAGTTTCACTCGCGCCGCCGTGGAGCTGTGCGTCACGCAAGCGGCGGTCAGCCATCAGGTGAAAAGCCTTGAGGCGCAACTCAACGTAACCCTGTTCAAACGCCTGCCCCGTGGGCTGATGCTGACCAGTGAGGGTGAAACCTTGCTGCCGGTGCTGAGCACCTCGTTCGATCACATCGCGCAGATTCTGGAGCGCCTCGCTGGCGGACAGTACCGCGAAATGTTGACCGTTGGCGCGGTGGGTACGTTCGCCGTGGGTTGGCTGTTGCCGAGGCTGGCGGACTTCCGGACGAAACATCCGCTCATAGATTTGCGGCTGTCGACCAACAACAATCGCGTGGATGTCGCCGCTGAGGGTTTGGATTACGCGATACGCTTCGGTGCCGGGGCGTGGCATGGCATCGAGGCGACGCGTTTGCTCGATGCGCCGCTGTCGGTGTTGTGCGTGCCGGAAATCGCACGGCAATTGCATTCGCCGGGAGATCTGCTGCAACAAACGCTGCTGCGCTCTTATCGCACCGATGAATGGCCGGAGTGGTTTCAGGCTGCCGGTTTGGCGACCCAGGCTGCTCCGCCGCAGAGCATCGTGTTCGATTCGTCGCTGGCGATGATGGAGGCTGCGTTGCAGGGCAATGGGGTGGCGTTGGCGCCACCAATGATGTTCGCCCGGCAACTGGCGGCGGAGGCGATTTGTCAGCCGTTTGCGATTGAGATTACGACGGGGAGTTACTGGTTGACGCGGTTGCAGTCGCGTCCCGAAACGGCGGCGATGCTCGCCTTTAAAAACTGGCTGCTGCAAATCTCTGGTTAATGCAAAACCCTTGTAGGAGTGAGCCTGCTCGCGATAGCGGTGTGTCAGTCAAAATTGGTATCAACTGACACACCGCTATCGCGAGCAGGCTCACTCCTACAGGGACCGTGGTGGATTGGAGATCAGCGCACCAGACACGGCCGCTTGTTATCGAACTTCCACCCCGGAATCAGAAACTGCATCGCCACGCTGTCATCCCGCGCGCCGAGGCCCATGCCTTTATATAGCTCATAAGCCTTGGCCACCTGGTCCATGTCCAGCTCGACACCCAGCCCCGGTTTTTTCGGCACTTGCACCAGACCATCGACAATTTGCAGCGGCGCCTTGGTCAACCGCTGGCCGTCCTGCCAGATCCAGTGGGTGTCGATCGCGGTGATCTCGCCCGGCGCCGCAGCGGCGACATGGGTGAACATCGCCAGCGAGATGTCGAAGTGGTTGTTGGAGTGCGAGCCCCAGGTCAGCCCCCATTCATGGCACATTTGCGCCACGCGCACCGAACCTTGCATCGTCCAGAAATGCGGGTCAGCCAGCGGAATGTCTACCGACTGCAACTGGATCGCATGACCCATTTCACGCCAGTCAGTGGCGATCATGTTAGTGGCGGTTTTCAGCCCCGTGGCACGACGAAACTCGGCCATAACCTCTCGACCGGAATAACCGTTTTCCGCACCGCACGGGTCTTCGGCATAGGCGAGCACCTGATGCTGATCGCGGCACAAGCGAATGGCTTCTTTCAGTGACCAAGCGCCGTTCGGATCGAGGGTAATCCGCGCCTCAGGAAAACGTTCGGCCAGCGCCGTCACCGCTTCAATTTCCGCATCGCCACTGAGCACGCCGCCCTTGAGCTTGAAGTCCTTGAAACCGTACTTCGCGTGGGCAGCTTCGGCTAGGCGCACCACGGCTTCGGCGCTCATGGCCTTCTCGTGACGCACGCGGAACCAGTCATTGTCGGCGTCCGGTTCGCTGCGATAGGCGAGGTCGGTTTCGCGCTGATCGCCAACGTAAAACAGATAACCGAGCATCTTCACTTCATCACGTTGCTGACCTTCGCCGAGCAGCGCCGCCACCGGTACATCGAGATGCTGACCGAGCAGATCGAGCAGCGCGGCTTCGAGGCCCGTCACTGCGTGGATGGTGATGCGCAGGTCAAAAGTCTGCAGACCACGACCGCCAGCATCGCGGTCGGCGAAGGTCTGGCGCACTTGATTGAGGATCTTCTGATACGTGCCGATCGGGCTGCCGACCACCAGGCTGCGCGCGTCTTCCAGGGTCTGGCGAATACGCTCGCCGCCGGGCACTTCTCCGACGCCGGTGTGGCCGGCGTTGTCCTTGAGGATGACGATATTGCGGGTGAAAAACGGCCCGTGAGCGCCGCTCAGATTGAGCAGCATGCCGTCGTGGCCGGCCACCGGGATGACTTGCATGTCGGTGATGATCGGGGCTTTGGCGGTGTCGTGTGCGGTCATGGTTTTTATCCTTCTTATTCGCAATCTTTAAAAATGGACGTCAGGCGTGCTTTGGCGCGGCATCGGCGACGGCAATGTCAGCCGCAGGTTTCGGCGTGGTGCGCGCGAAGAAGACGATGATCGCGGCAATGATCGAGGTCGCGGCCAGGCCATAGAGGCCGCCCTGAATCGAGCCGGTGTGTTCTTCGAGCAGGCCGAAAGTGGTCGGCGCGACGAAGCCGCCGAGGTTGCCGACCGAGTTGATCAACGCGATCACCGCCGCCGCGATGCGTGCATCCAGATACGCCTGCGGAATCGGCCAGAACAGCGACGAAGCGGATTTGAAACCCAGCGCGGCAAAACAGATCGCGACGAAAGCGAAGATTGGCCCGCCGGTGGTGGACATGAACATCCCCGCAGCGGCGATCAACAGGGCGGTGGCGACCCACGCCTGTTGGTGTTTCCACTTGGCCGAGAACGAGGCGAAGGCGTACATGCCGATGATCGACAGCAACCATGGAATCGAGTTGAACAGGCCGACCTGGAAGTCGCTCATCTCGCCCATTTTCTTGATGATGCTCGGCAGCCAGAACGTCGCCGCGTAAATGGTCAACTGAATGAAGAAGTAGATCAGGCAGAACAGGATGATCTGGCGGTCCTTGAGCAGTTTGCCCATCGATGGCCGGATCGGCGTCGCGGCTTCGCGGGCCTTCTGTTCAGCATCGATGGCGTTGACCAGGGCGTCCTGTTCGGCGCGGGTCAGCCATTTCGCGTCGTGGGGTTTGGCGTCGAGCCAGAACCAGACGAACACGCACAGGCACACGGAAAACATCCCTTCAATGAAGTACATCCATTGCCAGCCGTGCATGCCCAGCCCGTTGATTTGCAGGAGCAGACCGGACAACGGGCCGGAGATCAACGAGGCCACGGCGGAGCCGCTGAGGAAGATCGCAATCGCCTTGCCGCGTTCGGCACCGGGCAACCAGCGGGTGAAGTAGTAGATCACCCCGGGAAAGAACCCGGCTTCGGCCACGCCGAGCAAAAAGCGCAACACGTAGAAGTGGGTTTCGTTCTGGATGAAGGCCATGCCGGCGGCGACCAGGCCCCAGGTGAACATGATGCGGGTCAGCCAGATGCGTGCACCGACTTTCTGCAGCAGCATGTTGGAGGGGACTTCGAACAGCGCGTAACCGATGAAGAACAGGCCGGCGCCGAAGCCATAAGCGGCAGCACCAATACCGAGGTCATGTTCCATGTGAGTGCGGACGAAACCGATGTTCACTCGGTCAATGTAATTGACGATGAACATGATCACGAAAAGCGGCAGGACGTGGCGTTTCACTTTCGAGATGGCCGACGCGAGTGTCGAATCGACGCCCTCGTTCATCCCGGAGACGGAGGTTTTCACTTGGTTTTCTCCCACTGATTATTTTTATGCGGGGTAGGGCAGGTGCTGCGTTGTTGCTAGACATCATACAACTGAGAAATTTTGTCCGACAAGTAGGGTTGGCCGATTATTTTTCTCTGGGATGCCGGTTTTTTATGCTTTTTTGCGTTAATGATCAATGTTTGCTGGGTTTTTAAAGGCGTAGAACATCGTGTCACCCCCAGGGGGACACGCTTCTGTTTGTCAGGAGTGTTTGAAGGTATTTCCGTTTATTTAAGTGTTGTCATACAAGTTGAGCCGCTAAACTCGATTTCGTCATCCCCGCAGGATGCTACGATCCACAAGCCCCGATCACTGGAACCGATCATGCAAGAAGACCTCGACGCTCCCGCCCGTAAACGTGCGCACAACCTCGCCCATGACCTGGTGGAGAAGCTCACGCAAAGCATCCTGCTCGGTCAGCTGTCGCCCGGCGACAAGCTGCCCTCAGAGAATTCCATCGTTCAGGAACACGGGGTCAGCCGCACGGTGGTGCGCGAGGCGATTTCCAAGTTGCAGGCTTCCGGGCTGGTGGAGACGCGCCACGGCATCGGCACCTTTGTCATTGAGCGTGTTGCGGAGCAGGGCTTGCGCCTGAATGTCGACACGGCGCTCGGTGTGCGCAGCATTCTCGAACTGCGTCTGGGCCTGGAAACCCAAGCGGCGGCGCTGGCGGCGCAGCGGCGCACGGAGGCGCAAGTGCTGCAGATGCGTCAGGCGCTGGATGACTATCAGCGTCTGCTCGACAACAACGACAGTTGCGTCGAAGCGGATCGGCGCTTTCATCTGCTGATTGCCGAGGCCACCGGCAATGTTTGCTTCAGCGAGATCATGCAGCACTTGGGCAGCGCGATGATTCCGCGTCATCGCCTCAACGCTTCTGAACGTGGCGCGGCGGATTTGAGCAAGCTCGGGCAACTGGCCCATCTGGAACATGAGGCGATTCTGAATGCGATCAAGCGTCAGGATGCGGACGCCGCGCGCGCGGCCATGTGGCTGCATCTGACCAACAGCCGCGACCGGTTTTCCGCGCGGGGCTGATGGCCGTTGGTCTGTTCGGTAGCACGCCGTGCACAGGGCTGATTCCAAGTTGTACGGCCCGGGTATTCCGGACCTCCTGAGTGAGGTGCGTCATGGCTAACGATTTGCTGTTTCAGGGTGGCGTGCTGCCCACCGATCCAACCCGGCCGCTGCCCGGTACCGATGAACCGACACTGGCTGATCATGATTCTCCAATGGGGATGCCACCGGGGCGCGACCCGCTGAGCGATGCCGATCGGCCCGAAGACTGGAAGGACCCGGCGGCGGAAGATGAGGATGTGCCGCCGGCGGATGAACCGACGCCTCTTTCCGATGATCGGCGCTGAATCCTGGTTGTTGTGCTGGATTTACCGTCCCCTTCGCGAGCAGGGAAGCGCGTCCCAATGTGGGAGCGAGCCTGGCGATGTTGCGGGAAGAGTCTGTTTTCGTAAGCTTCCCTCACCCCAGCCCTCTCCCGGAGGGAGAGGGGGCCGACCGAGATGTCTTGCGTTATATATCGACCTGAACAACCGAGTCGATTATGGACTCGGCCAAGTCCAGTTTTCTTGATCAGAAGAGTCGATTGTGGATTCACCGGCGTAATTTCAGGTCGGCGGATTTCTCCAATTTCCCCCAATCGGTCCCCTCTCCCTCTGGGAGAGGGCTAGGGTGAGGGCCTTCTCAGGCATCACGCAGATCCCGCATCAACAACCCAAACCGCAAATCCACTGCATCCGGAATCGGCAGATACACCGTGTGCCCATCCCCCGGTGCCACCTCGATCGCTTCTTCTTTAGCGTTCTGCAACTCATGCAGATCAAAATGGAAATTGCCCTTCGGCGTCATCAACTCCAGATGATCACCCAAGGCAAAGCGGTTCTTCACCTTGACCTCTGCCAACCGCCCACGCCGCTCGCCGGTCAACTCGCCAACGAACTGCTGACGCTCCGACACCGAACTGCCGTGCTGATAATTCTGGTACTCGTCATGCACATGCCGACGCAGAAATCCTTCGGTGTAGCCACGCTGTGCGAGTGATTCCAGATCCGTCATCAGGCTGCGATCAAATTCACGCCCGGCCACCGCATCATCAATCGCGCGGCGATACACCTGGGTGGTGCGCGCGCAATAGAAGTGCGATTTGGTCCGGCCTTCGATTTTCAGGGAATGCACGCCCATGCGCGTCAAGCGTTCGACGTGCTGCACCGCGCGCAGGTCCTTGGCGTTCATGATGTAGGTGCCGTGTTCGTCCTCGAACGCTGGCATCAATTCATCGGGGCGATTGGCTTCCTGCAGCAGGAACACCTGATCGGTGGGCGTGCCCAGCCCCAGCGTTGGCTCTGGCTGGAAGGTCTGGACGATCTCGCCGAGCTGGTTTTCGGTGGCCTCTTGCGCTGAGTATTTCCAGCGGCAAGCATTGGTGCAGGTGCCCTGATTGGCATCGCGCTTATTCATGTAACCCGACAACAGACAGCGCCCGGAATAGGCCATGCACAGCGCGCCGTGGACAAATACTTCCAGTTCCATGCCCGGCACCTGCTCACGGATTTCGCCGATTTCCTCTAGCGACAATTCCCGCGACAGGATGATCCGGCTCAAACCCATCTGCTGCCAGAACTCGACGCTCGCCCAGTTCACCGTATTGGCCTGCACCGACAGGTGAATCGGCATCTGCGGGAAATGTCGTCGCACGAGCATGATCAATCCCGGGTCGGACATGATCAGTGCGTCGGGGGCCATGTCGATGACCGGTGCCAGATCCTTGAGGAAGGTCTTCAACTTGGCGTTGTGCGGGGCGATGTTGACCACCACGTAAAAGCGTTTGCCTTGCGCCTGCGCTTCACGAATCCCCAGCGCCAGATTGGCGTGATCGAACTCGTTGTTGCGCACCCGCAGACTGTAACGCGGCTGGCCGGCATAGACCGCATCGGCGCCGTAAGCGAAGGCGTAACGCATGTTTTTCAGGGTGCCAGCGGGGGCGAGCAGTTCGGGGGCGGCGAGGGTAGGGATCATGGCGGTGTCGGTCGCAAAAGCGCGGCAGGGTAAGGCGGATTCGGGCGCGGCTTATTGATCTGGATCTACGCTTTGCACTGAGCGCGTTTTGTTGTGGGTGAACGAGCTCGATAAGCGGCTAACGCTGATCCGCAACTATGCTCCATGAATAAAGATGGCACTCGTGCAGGCCGCGGTTGACTAAGCATCGGGGCGTGCATGACGCCTGACTGACATGGATCGGACATGAACGAAAAAAGCCTTCAATTCAAATCCCTCACCGTGCTGCTGTTGCTGGTCACGGTGGCGTTTATCTGGATCCTCTTGCCGTTCTACGGCGCGGTGTTCTGGGCGGTGATTCTCGGCATTGTGTTTGCGCCGATGCAACGCCGGCTGCAGGCGAAATTCGGCTGGCAGCGCAACCTGACGTCCCTGTGTACTTTGTCGGTCTGCCTGGTGATCGCGATTCTGCCGGTGATCATCCTCAGTGTGCTGCTGGTGCAGGAAGGCGCGGCGGTCTACAAGAACATCGAAAGCGGCGAACTGGACATCGCTGCGTATCTGGCGCAATTCAAGCACAGCCTGCCGCCATACTTTCAGCATTTGCTCGACCGTTTCGGCATGGGCGAGCTCAATGGCCTGCGCGAGAAAATCGTCAAATCGGCGATGCAGGGCAGCCAGGTGCTGGCCAGTCAGGCGTTCAGTTTTGGCCAGGGTACGTTCGAGTTCGTGGTGAGTTTTTTCATCATGCTGTATCTGCTGTTTTTCTTTCTGCGTGACGGCGCCGAGCTGGCGCGCAAGGTGCGCACCGCCGTGCCACTGGAGGAAGGCCACAAGCGGCGCTTGCAGTTGAAATTCAACCGCGTGGTACGCGCGACGGTGAAGGGCAATCTGGTGGTCGCGGTGACGCAGGGCGCATTGGGCGGGGCGATTTTCTGGTTTCTCGACATCCCCAGCGCGCTGCTGTGGGCAGTGTTGATGGGGTTTTTGTCGTTGCTGCCAGCTGTCGGCGCGGGGATTGTCTGGGCGCCGGTGGCGGTGTATTTCCTGCTCAGCGGGATGATCTGGCAGGGCGTGGTGTTGGGCTTGTTCGGGGTATTCGTGATCGGTTTGGTGGACAACGTGCTGCGGCCGATCCTGGTGGGCAAGGACACCAAAATGCCCGATTACATGATTCTGATCTCGACCCTTGGCGGCCTGGCAGTCTTCGGTCTCAATGGCTTTGTGATCGGGCCGCTGATCGCGGCATTGTTCATGTCGAGCTGGGCGCTGTTCGCCGAGACCAAGCCCAAAGTGCAACTGCCTTAAGCGTGAAACGGCTCGCTGACAAGCTTCTGCGACAGTGCCTGCGCAGCGGGCAAGGAAGTCAGCGGGCCACTGATCGCTTCGCCGTCGCGCATCAGATACCAGCAGGCAAGCAGGCCCGTGGCCCTGAGCGAAGCGGGGACGGCGCTGCCGATAACGGACATGATTTGAACCTGAGCCATGACGAGTACCTCCATCTATCAATGGAGCTACCTTAAAGATTCGCCGGTTCTACGGACAATCAACGCTTTCGATAGTGGTCATTGATGCCGTTGAGGCTTCAGTCGACCACTTGATCAAGCATGTGCATGACTTCACGCTCGTTGAGCAAACCTTTGTGCACGAGGTTTTCCGCCAGCAGCGAAAGGAACTTGGCGCAACGATGGCCTTCCAGGTGCTTGAGCTCGGTCAGCGCGCTGTACACCTTGCTGGAGGTGCACAGGCCGACGATGCGGTGCGGGTTTTGTGTTGGCATACAGTCGTCCTTGTTGTTATCAACCTGTTGTTTACGGACGGATTCAGATTGCGGTTCCGTCATGACAAATAAATGACCGTTTTATGGAAAAGTACATAACGGTCAATCAATCATGCCGACTTTAGCCGGTGAAACTGTCCTCACAGCGACCTTGGCGAGATTTTTTCAGACGCTGGCCGACCAACGGTCATAAAAAAGCCCCGCTATACAAGCAGGGCTTTGTGTTTCGGTTACCAGCGTGGGCCGCCGTAGTAGTGCGGACGACCGTAGTAGCCGCGCGGCGGGCCGTAATACACCGGGGCCGGTTGCACGTAGACCGGTTGTTGCACATACACCGGCGCGGGCTGGTAGTAGACCGGTGGCGGTGGCTGCTGCACATAGACCGGTGGCGGGGCGTACACCGGCGCCTGTTGCACATAAACCGGACGATCCTGGTTGATAAGCGCCGAACCGATGATGGCCGAGCCGACGATTGCGCCAAACACCGCCGGCCCCTGCCAGCCACCGCCGTGGGCTTCTGCTTGCCCTGTGACAGCAAAAGCACCGATCAGCAGGGCGACGATAGGGAGTTTACGAATCATGATAATTCCTCGGTTCTTCGACCCGGCATCGGGGCCTGCACCAGGCCCACAGTTGTCGCGGGGATACTTCTAAGACAGCGAATTTTGGAAAATCAGCACAGCCACTGGGTAAATTTTGTGTAAGGTCTGTACCGGTTTATTTACCAGGCTGTGTGATGGCCGCGGAACACGTTTAAAACAGGCCTCTATGATCGTTCAGAAGCCGTTGGGCTGGCTAATCCCGTTTATCCGAAAGTGCGTTTGAAGGAGAAGTTTCATGCAGATGAACCCGAACAAAGACACCCAACTGTGCATGTCCCTGTCGGGGCGCCCGGGGAACTTCGGTCTGCGTTTTCATAACCATTTGTATGAGCAGTTGGGCCTGAACTTCTACTACAAGGCGTTCAGCAGCCAGGACCTGACCGGCGCAGTCGGCGGCATTCGCGCCTTGGGTATCCGTGGTTGCGGCGTGTCGATGCCGTTCAAGGAAGCGTGCATTGCGCTGGTCGATGAGCTGGATGCGTCGGCGGCAGCGATCCAGTCGATTAACACCATCGTCAATACCCACGGCCATCTCAAGGCTTACAACACTGATTACATCGCTGTGGCGCAGTTACTGGAAACCCACGCGGTGCCCAAGGAATCGACCTTTGCTTTGCGAGGCAGTGGCGGCATGGCCAAAGCGGTGGCCAGCGCCCTGCGTGACGGTGGTTACAAAAACGGCTTGATCGTCGCCCGCAACGAACGCGCCGGGCGTGCATTGGCGGATTCGCTGGGCTATCGCTGGCAGGCTGAACTGGGCGATGAACGCCCGCAGATGCTGATCAATGTGACGCCAGTGGGCATGGACGGCGGGCCGGAAGCGGGGCAGTTGGCGTTTGAACCGGAGGCGATCAAGGCTGCAGATACGGTGTTTGATGTGGTCGCGATCCCGTCGGAGACGCCGCTGATTGTGCGCGGTCGAGCAGAGGGCAAGCGGGTGATCACCGGACTTGAGGTGATTGCGATTCAGGCGCTGGAGCAGTTTGTGCTGTACACCGGCGTGCGGCCGACTGAAGAGCAGTTTGCGGCGGCGGTGGCGTTCGCCCGAAGCTGATTGAGTATTGTGGTGGCTGGGCGGGCCTCTTCGCGAGCAGGCTCGCTCCCACAGTTGAATTTTTGTCATACACAAGTTGTGTGTTCGCTGTAGATCCCCTGTGGGAGCGAGCTTGCTCGCGAAGGAGGCGACGCGGTTTCACGCCGGCCATCAATGCCTATACTGCCTCCTCAGCAAGCCCAGACTTGCCCACCATAAAAACCGTGACCGAGGCTCCTATGCATCCGCCTATCCTCAACCTGCATCAGGTCGAACTCGAACCCCTGCCCGAAGCACTGGCCCCGGAAGGCGAAACCGCCGGGCGCTATCAACAGCGCATGGCGCGGATTGGCCAGCAACTGGGTTCGCAGAAACTCGGTTATCGCCTGTATGCCTTGCCACCGGGCATGCGTGGCAGCCCGTTTCACAGCCATCGGGTCAACGAAGAGATGTTTTACGTGGTGGCCGGGGAGGGTGAGGTGCGTCTGGGCGCCGAGCGTTTCCCGATCCGCGAAGGCGACGTGATCGCTTGCCCGCCGGGTGGGCCGGAGAAGGCGCATCAGATCATCAATACCAGCTCGGGCGAATTGCGCTATCTGGCGGTGAGCACCCAGCAGCAGCCCGATATTTGCGAATACCCGGATTCGAACAAGTATGTGGTGATGGATAACTTCAAGTTGGATGCCGAGGGCAATGCCTCAGGCTTTGTCGCGGTGGCACGGCAGGCGGATTGCGTGGATTACTGGGACGGTGAATAACACGCAGATCCCTTGTAGGAGTGAGCCTGCTCGCGATAGCGGTGTGTCATCCAAAAATAATGTGACTGATACACCGCTATCGCGAGCAGGCTCACTCCTACATTGGTTTTGTGTGGTTATTCGAGGCGGGCCAGGCGTTCTTCCAGCGCGGCGATTCGCGCTTCTAGCTCTTCGATACGCTCAACCGAAACGCCACTGCTTGCACCGCGATCCTGCGGACTCTGCCGCGCTGCCATAATTGCCTCGCTATCCGCCGGATCACCCAGCGCATGGGTATAACGGTCTTCGCGCTGCCCGGCCTGACGCGGAATCAACACCGCCAGCCCCCGCGCAATCAAGCGCTCAAGCTGATGCACCACCTGTTCGGCGTCTTCGAAATCATGCATGCGCCCGCTGCGGGTCAGCAGCTCATTGACGGTTTGCGGGCCGCGCAGAAACATCAGTCCGCTGAGAATCACCTGCGCCGGCACCAATTCCAGCGCCTTGTCGACTTTGTGTTCCCAGCGGTCGGCGCGGCTGCCCATCACCAGTTTGGCGAAACCGCGACCTTCCAGCGCCCGCAAACTCTGGCCGACCTGACCCTGAGTCAGGTTCATCACCGGTTCGCGGCTGGTTTTCTGATTACACGCCGTGACCAGCGCATTAAGGGTCAGCGGGTAGGTTTCCGGGCTGGTCGCCTGTTTCTCGATCAGCGAACCAAGGATGCGGATTTCCGTGGCATTGAGCCGTGGTTCGTCGAAGCTGGATTCTGTCTCTGTGGTCATCGCGCGTTCCCTCTGCAGTCGAAGGCGCCTAGCCTAATCCTTGCCAAACAAAAGGCAAGCCGTGTGGTCATCAAGCATGGCTATAATCGCCTCCTGTTCCACCCAGCCACCACACGAGACTGCCATGACCATTTCCCTGTACGCCGCATCCGTCCCGGTTTTTCAACAAATGCTCAACGCCCTGAGCGATGTCCTGAAAAAGGCTGAAGCCCACGCCACCGAGAAAAACATCGATCCGAACGCTTTCCTGCAGGCCCGTCTGTACCCGGACATGTTCCCGCTGACCCGCCAGGTGCAGATCGCCGTGGACTTCGCTAAAGGCGTTTCCTCGCGTCTGGCTGAAGTCGAAGTGCCTAAGTACGACGATACCGAAACCACCTTCGCCGAGCTGCAAGCCCTGATCGCCAAGGTTCTGGCCTACATCGGCGAGATCAAGCCGGAGCAGATCAATGGCAAGGAAGGCATCGAAATCGTTACTCGTCCGGGCACGCCGAAAGAGAAGCGCTTCAGCGGTCAGGCTTACCTGCTGACTTATGGTCTGCCGCAGTTCTTCTTCCACGTCACTACCACTTATGCGCTGCTGCGTCATAACGGGGTTGAAGTGGGCAAGCGCGATTACATGGGCGCGTTCTAAACCGCCAGAAGCCCCTCATCGGAACGCCGCCCGCCTAGCCCTCTCCCGGAGGGAGAGGGGACTGACTGAGTTGTTTGTTCGAATTACACCGACCTGAACTATCAAGTCGAACTCAGGTTTTGAACAGCACACAAATCAGCTCCCTTTCCCCCTCGCCCCCTTGGGGGAGAGGGTTGGGGTGAGGGGGAAAGATCTCAGCCACAAAAAAGCCCGCCAAGGTTCACACCGTGGCGGGCTTTTCATTACAGCGTCTGTTACGCCGTACGTTGGGCTTTTGCTTCCTCACCCAGGCACGCCGCAGCGGTAAACAGCACATCAGTCGACGAGTTCAGCGCCGTCTCTGCCGAATCCTGCAACACGCCAATAATGAAACCGACCGCCACCACCTGCATGGCAATCTCGCTCGGAATCCCGAACAGGCTGCACGCCAACGGAATCAGCAACAGCGATCCACCCGCCACACCCGACGCGCCACAGGCGCAAATGGCGGCGACAACGCTGAGCAGAATTGCCGTTGGAATATCCACGGCAATACCCAATGTGTGCACGGCCGCCAAGCTCAGCACCGTAATGGTGATCGCTGCACCGGCCATGTTAATGGTCGCGCCCAGCGGAATCGACACCGAATAGGTGTCTTCATGCAGACCCAGACGCTTGCTCAATTCCAGATTGACCGGAATGTTTGCCGCCGAGCTGCGGGTGAAGAATGCGGTGATGCCACTTTCACGAAGGCATTTGAGAGTCAGCGGATACGGGTTGCGACGCAGTTTCCAGAACACGATCAGCGGGTTCATCACCAGTGCCACGAACAGCATGCAGCCGAGCAGCACGGCCAGCAGGTGCGCGTAACCGATCAGCGCGCCGAAACCGGAGGTGGCCAGTGTCGATGCCACCAGACCGAAAATGCCCAGCGGGGCGAAGCGAATCACCACGCGCACGATCACCGTCACGCCATTGGACAGATCACCCAGCACTTCACGGGTGGTGTCGCCGGCATGGCGAATTGCGATGCCCATGCCGATCGCCCACGCCAGGATACCGATGAAGTTGGCGTTCATCAGTGCGCTGACCGGGTTGTCGACCACGCTCAACAGCAGGCTTTGCAGCACTTCGCCGATACCGCCCGGCGCAGTCACCGAAACGTTGTCGGTCGACAGCACAAGGTGCGATGGGAACGCCATGCTCGCAACCACGGCCACGACCGCCGCCGCAAAAGTGCCCAGCAGATAGAGGAACAGAATTGGGCGGATATGAGTTTCCTGGCCGTGCTTGTGGTTGGCAATCGAGGCCATCACCAGCACGAACACCAGAATCGGTGCGACGGCCTTTAACGCCGATACAAACACTTTGCCGATGAACGCCGTGCCTTTCGCCGCTTCCGGGGCGAGCAGCGCCAGGGCGATACCGGCGATCAGGCCGATGACGATCTGCGTGACCAGGCTGAGGTTCTTGAGGCGTTGCAGTAGAGAAGGGGATGAAGCGGTCATAGCGGCATCTCTGATTTTTTATAGGGTGCAAGGTTGCGTAAAGCGATGGCAAAACAGGGGCAGACCACCGCCACGAACCGAAAGTGTTGACGCGACATCAACGCCAATAAACCGGTCGTTGAGCAGGTTGTACGTTTTTCAGGGCGCGGACTTTATCACAGCGTAGGCCTTATCCTTCAGGCATGTGACGATCTGCCACCGGATCAGGCAACAAAGTCGGCAGGTTTGTGCAAGTCAGCCCGGACACACTCTGTTAAGATTGCGCATCCTTATTTTCAAATTTCGCCAGCGGGCCTTCGGGTCAACGCTGGTGTCGTCGTTTTGCTGGAGTTGCGCATGCTGTTGCCCATTCTTCTGTTGTCCGCCGCCGGGTTCACGGTGCTGACCACGGAATTCGTCATCGTCGGCCTGTTGCCGGCGATTGCCCGAGACCTCGAAGTCACCATCCCGCAGGCCGGGTTGCTGGTGACTTTATTCGCTTTTACCGTGGCGATGTTCGGGCCTTTCCTGACCGCGTATTTCGCCCGCTTTGAGCGGCGCAAGCTGTTTATCAGCATCCTGATCATGTTTGGTCTGGCCAATACCGTGGCGGCGCTGGCGCCGAACATCTGGGTGATGGCGATTGCCCGGTTGATCCCGGCGCTCGGGCTGCCGGTGTTCTGGGCCTTGGCCAGTGAGACCGCAGTGGACATCGTCGGCCCGGATTTCGCCGGTCGCGCGATCGCCAAGATCGGTTTCGGCATTGTCTGCGCCACGGTGTTCGGCATCCCGGTTGGCACGCTGATTTCCGATGCGTTCGGCTGGCGCAGCGCCTTTGGCATTCTGGCGGTGATCGCTTTTGCCAAAGCCTTGTTGCTGTTTGTTTATCTGCCGAAAACCAGCCTGCACCAACATCAGGTCAGCTTCCGCTCGCAGTTCAAGATTCTGCGCAGCCCGTTGATGATCGGCCACATCTTCCTGTCGATCCTGGTGTTCAGCGGCATGTTTACCGCTTACACGTATCTGGCCGACATTCTTGAGCGCCTCGCCGGGTTCAACGGCACCGTGGTCGGTTGGTGCCTGATGGCTTTCGGTGCGGTCGGGCTGATCGGCAACTCCCTGGGCGGTCGTGCGGTGGATCGCCATCCGCTCGGCGCGTCGGTGTTGTTCTGTGCGTTCATGATTGCCGGCATGGTCTCGCTGGTACCGAACATTCATTCGCCGCTGGGGCTGGCGGTGGCGATGGGGATCTGGGGCGTGACTCAGGCTGCGTTGTTCCTGGTCAGCCATGTGCGCCTGATGAAAGCCGCGCCGGAAGCGCCAGCGTTTGCTGCTTCGTTGAATATCGCCGGGGCCAATCTGGGGATCGGCCTGGGTGCCATCGTCGGTGGCCGGGTGATCGACAGCGCGGGTTTGGGCTTCCTCGGGTTTGCCGCCGCCGGGTTCATTTTGCTGTCGGTGTTCCTCGCCATGGTGCTGATGACGCTCAAGCCGCGCGAAATGTGCGCCGAGCCCTCATAACGCGGTAAACAGCTCGCGTCGGGCACCTTCGGTAATCGCAACGATGCCGGGGTGCTTGACCTTGCGCTCTACCGAAATGGCATAGAACGACTCAGTCACTGCGTCGGTTTGGCCAATCAGCTCGACGCCGTACTGGCGCTTCACTTCATCGGCAATCACGCTCGGACCGATAAAAATCCCGCTGCCGGATTGGCCGAACGCCTGCATCAACGCACTGTCATCAAACTCGCCGACGATTTGCGGCTGGATCTGCTGCTCGGCAAACCAGCGCTGCAAGCGGCTGCGCACCACGGTTTCCGGTCCGGGAATCAACAGTGGCGCACCGTGCAGGCTACGCGGGAAATCCTGACCGTATCTGGCTGCCAGTTCCGGGGTGGCGAAGAAACTGATTCCGCACTCACCGAGCTTCTGGCTGTAGCCCTTGATGTCGAGGTGCGAGGGCATCGGGCTGTCGGAAATCACCAGATCCAGGCGCTGGATCGCCAGATCGGCGAGCAAACGTTCGAGTTTGTCTTCGCGACAGGTAATGCGCAGAGGCTCGTTCAGCTCCATGGTTGGCGCGATCAGGCGATAGACAATGGATTTAGGCACCACGTCAGCCACGCCGACGCGGAACAGTATCTGCTGTTCGTGGGGCTGGGCACGCAGCATCAGTTCCAGCTCGCCGCCGAGCTGGAACATCTGCTCGGCGTAGGGTAGGGCTTGTCGCCCGGCTTCGGTCAATTCGAGTTGCCGGCCGACGCGTCTGAATAACTCGATGCCATACGTCTGTTCGAGCAGTGATATCTGCCCGCTGATGGTCTGTGGCGTCAGGTTCAGTTGCTCGCAGGCGCGCACAATGCTGCCGGTCTTGGCCACAACCCAGAAGTAATGCAGTTGTCGGTAATTGAGCATGACGTTCTACAGTTCGTGAAAACCGAAGTATAGCCAATAAAAATACGAATTTTCCTGAAGTGTTTGTCTCCCTAGAATGCCCAGCCATCGACGGCCGGTCTGTGAGCCTGTCTGTTCATTCGAAGGAAACCTTATGAAATACACAATCCCGGCATTGATGTTTACGTCTTTACTGCTTATGGCCGGTTGCGATCAGGCCGAGAAAAGCGCCCAGCAGCTGATGGGCAAAGCGGCCGAAAGCGCCAAGCAAGCGATTGACGACACCCATAAAGCCGCTGAGCAGGCACTCAGTGATGCCACCGGCGGGTTGATCGAGAAGAAAGAAACTCCGGAAAAAGATGCGGAAAAATCCGAATCTTCCTCCAAGACCATCTAATTCGTCTTACACAGAGTCAGGACTGACCCATGGAATATCTGTTACAGCTCGCCGCCAGCCCCACCGCTTGGGTTGCTTTGGCCACACTGGTGGTGATGGAAATCGTGCTCGGCATCGATAACCTGATCTTTATCTCGATCCTGACCAACAAATTGCCCAAGCAGTACCAGCAGAAAGCACGCCGTATCGGTATCGGCATGGCGTTGATCCTGCGTCTGGCACTGTTGAGCACCATCGCCTTCATCGTGCAGCTGACCGCACCTGTGATCGAAATCCTGGGCCAGGCCTTCTCCTGGAAGGACATGATCCTGATCGCCGGTGGTCTGTTCCTGGTCTGGAAGGCTACGACCGAGATCCATCACAGCATGGACCCGGCGCCGGAAGATCCGAAGTCGGCGACCTCGACAGTCACTTTGGGTTTCGCCGCGGCTATCGGCCAGATCCTGATGCTCGACATGGTGTTCTCGATCGACAGCATCATCACTGCGGTCGGCATGACCGAACACTTGCCGATCATGATCATCGCGGTGGTGGTGTCGGTGCTGGTGATGCTGTTTGCTGCTGAACCGCTGGCCAAGTTCATCAACGACAACCCGACGGTGGTGATGCTGGCGCTGGGCTTCCTGATCATGATCGGTATGACCTTGATCGCTGAAGGCTTCGGCGCCCATGTACCGAAAGGTTATGTGTATGCGGCCATGGCGTTCTCGGCTTCGATTGAAGTGCTGAACATGATGTCGCGCCGGGCGAAGCAGAAGAAGCTGGCTGAGCAGGTGTAACCGCTGAAAGTGAAAAGCCGCCTGAACTCTTTGAGGTCAGGCGGCTTTTTTTCGATTCGAGATTTTCAGTGTGGGATAGAGCCAGCCCCTCACCCCAGCCCTCTCCCGAGGGAGAGGGAGCCGATTTGTGGAGTGTTTTAGTCTTTAGTTCGGCTCGATATTTCAGGTCGGTGTAACTCGAGAAAACAACTCGATCAGTCCCCTCTTCCTCTCCCTCGGGGAGAGGGCTAGGCGGGCGGCGTTCCGATGAGGGGCTTTTGCCTTTGCTGTTCAATTTCAATGTGCGGCCGCGTGACGCACTCGGTGTTCCTCGGCTTTCTCAACCGCAGCAGGCTGAACCGGATGGTGATGATGGCGCCGCGAAACCCGCAGCACCCCCCACAACATGGCAGCGGCCACGGCCAGCCAGCCGGCAATCAACATTACGATGGTCATGGTCAGGCTCATCAGTGCCTCCTCTTCGCCCTGCATCGGGCCCACACTTTTTCAATTCGCTCTGTTTCAGTGACAGTCTAGACAATGGGGTGTTGCAGACTATTGACCAAAGGTCGATTGCGACCAATCACTTTGCTCTATGCAATCGATGGGTCTGCCGCTTAAGGCTATACCGCAGCCGGGCGCGGCCCTATGATCGCAAGCGTTGCCGGAACACGATGACCGGCGTCTGAACAGAGAGTGATGATGGTGCAGGTATTTTCTCGAATTCGTGCGGCGCTACTGGTGGCAGGTTGTGCGGCCGTGTTGGCCGGATGTGCAGGTACTGTGGCGCCTG
Organism: Pseudomonas sp. 29; assembly: GCF_002754355.1. Lineage (NCBI taxonomy): Bacteria > Pseudomonadati > Pseudomonadota > Gammaproteobacteria > Pseudomonadales > Pseudomonadaceae > Pseudomonas > Pseudomonas sp. 29. The sequence continues at coordinate 616,639 of NZ_PEEY01000001.1, read as the reverse complement.
AGGTCAAGCGTCTGCCGGAGCGGGTCGAACTCAGTGGCACGTTCTATCGCGGCGAAGCCAATCAGAGTGGGCCGCAAGTGTTGGCCAGCCTGTTGTCGCAGCAGGGCATCGTGATCACTCCGGGGTTGCTCGAGAAACCTCTGCACTTGCCGGGTGCCGAAGACAAATTGCAACAGAACCTGCAAAACCTGGCCCGCGAGTACGGCATGGTGGTTTACCCGCTGGACAGCAACCTGCCCGCACTGTTGACCCAAGTGGCGGCGGGCTATCCGGTGATGGTGCGCTTCAGCGAGGGGGCGGCATTCTGGGCCGAGCCGCGTTACGCAATCCTGTCCGGTTACGACCGCAACAAACAGAAGGTCTTGCTGCGTGCCGGTATGAACCGTCGCGAACTGATGAGTTTCAGCTCCTTTGAGTCGGCACTGGAAAAATCCGGTGGCTGGGCCGTGCTGATCCAGAAACCGTCGCAGATCCCGGCAGCCGTTGACCGTCAGCGCTGGCTCAAAGCGGCCGATGAACTGGCCCAGGCCGGTCAGGAAAACGAAGCGGCGCAGGCGCGCAAGGCGCTGGCAGCCCACTGAGTTCCGTTCGTCATTTGCCGGGCACGACTGCGCCCGGCAAGCCTCCTACGAATAGAACCCGTTTTCTGCGGGTGACTCAGGAGGCGAACATGGCAGATTCCCCATCCCCGAAAGGGCCGCATTCGACCGAGCATTCGTCGGGTCATGATCTGGGTTTCGACCCCGATTCGCCGGACCTTGATGATCCGCAAGTCGATCCGGTTGGCCCGGCCAAGGCGCCGAAAGACGTGAAACCCGGTGAAGACGACAAGACGCCGGCCAAACCTTATGACCCGTTAGCCAATCTGAAACCTTGATGTGAGGTGCGTATGAGTACTGACTCAAGCTTCGATGAGCAAAAACCGGACAGCGTGCCCACGACGCCGGAGCCGGAGATTGATCCGGTGCTGAATCCGGACAGCCCGCTGCGCGATCCGATGGCCCGACCTAATGTCATGACGCCGGAACCTTCGCGGGATCCAAGTGCAGGCGATGGCATTCCTGATGACGACAAGATGCCGCTGCCCAATGACTGAAATGCAGGAATGCAGGCGAAAAAAAACCCCGAGGATTCGGGGCTTTTTCTTGCGGGCGCGGGTTACTTGGACGCTTCAACCACACCGCTCTGGCGTGACTTAAGGTTTTTCTCGGCCTTGTATTGTTGCGCCACCGCAGGGACGTTGGCGCTCTTGCCGGTTTCCACCCAGCTGCGAATACGGCTGGCATCGGCAAAGTGGGTGTATTTGCCGAAGGCATCGAGAATCACCAGCGCGACCGGGCGGTTAGCCATTTTCGTTACCAGGACCAGGCAATGACCGGCAGGATTGGTGAAACCGGTTTTGGTGATCTTGATGTCCCAGTCGGCCTTGTTCACCAAGTGGTCGGTATTGCGGAAACCCAGGGTGTAGTTGGGTTTGCGGAAAGACACGGTCTTTTCCTTGGTGGTGGTGAGTTCGCTGAGGAGCGGGTACTTATGCGCGGCCACCAGCAGCTTGCTCAGGTCGCGGGCGGTGGAAACGTTACGTTCCGACAGGCCTGTCGGTTCGACAAAGTGCGTACTGGTCATGCCCAGTGCCTTGGCTTTCGCGTTCATGGCCGCGATAAAGGCCGCATAACCTCCCGGATAGTGGTGAGCGAGGCTGGCGGCCGCGCGGTTCTCCGAAGACATCAAGGCGATCAGCAGCATCTCGCGACGCGGCAGCTCACTCTTGAGTTTGACTCGGGAGAACACACCCCTCATTTCCGGTGTGTTGCTGATATCGACATTGATCCATTCGTCCATGTTCTGCCGGGCTTCAACCACTACCAATCCAGTCATGAGCTTGCTGACAGAGGCGATCGGCACGATCACGTCAGGGTTGCTGGAGTAGATGACTTTATTGGTCTGCATATCCATGAGCAGTGCGCTGCCGGAGGCGATCTTCAGGCTCGAAGCGTCACGTGGGGCAGCGGTGGTTTCCGCAGCGTTGATCGTTGGCGTGATGAATGTGCCTGTAAAAGCAAAAAACAGGCTCAGAATCGAAAGACGAATTTTCACGCGGGCGAACTCATAAAGGTTGGATATTCCGTTAGTTTGTAACGGGTTATTTCTTCAAAGCGTCGCATTCTAGGAGTATGGCTGAAGATCTGTCGATGGTTGTTTGAATGACCTGAAAAACTCGTGAAAAGGCCTGTAAAAAGAGGGGTTTCCGGCGAACGGTTACAGTTTTTTCTCAGGCATGAAAAAACCCGCACAAGGCGGGTTTTTCTTATTGCTGAAAGTACCGATCAGGCGTGCAGGGTTTCTGCCGCATAAAGGGTGTTTTCCAGCAGGCAGGCGCGGGTCATCGGACCTACGCCACCCGGCACTGGAGTGATCCAGCCAGCGCGGGGCAGGGCGGTTTCGTAGACGACGTCGCCGACCAGTTTGCCGTCGTCCTGACGGTTGATGCCGACGTCGATCACGATCGCGCCTTCCTTGATCCACTCGCCTTTGACCAGGCCCGGCTTGCCGGCGGCCACCACCACCAGATCAGCACGACCAACGTGGCCGGCCAGATCCTTGGTGAAACGGTGAGTCACGGTCACGGTGCAGCCGGCCAACAACAACTCCATCGCCATCGGGCGACCGACGATGTTGGAGGCGCCGACGACCACTGCGTCCATGCCATAAAGGTCGGCGCCAGTGCTTTCCAGCAGCGTCATGATGCCTTTAGGTGTGCAGGGACGCAGCAGCGGAATGCGCTGGGCCAGGCGGCCGACGTTATAAGGATGGAAGCCGTCGACGTCTTTGTCCGGGCGAATGCGCTCCAGCAATTTGGAGGCATCCAGGTGCTCGGGCAGCGGCAACTGAAGCAGGATGCCGTCGATTGCAGGGTCGTCGTTGAGGCGATCGATCAGATCGGTCAACGCGTCTTGCGTGGTGTCGGAGGGCAGGTCGTAGGCTTGAGAGAGGAAGCCAACCTCTTCACAGTCTTTACGCTTGTGCGAGACATAAACCTGAGAGGCAGGATCGCTGCCGACCAGGATCACCGCGAGGCCGGGAGTGCGCAGGCCTTGCTGGCGACGCTCGGCAACTCGTTGGGCGATCTGCTGGCGCAGGCTGGCGGCGATCGATTTGCCGTCGATTAGTTGTGCAGTCATTGCGCGTGATTAACCATCGAGAGGGGAAAAAATGAGAACGCATTCTCGCATGTCGAGCGGTGAGGGCAAAGGCGCTTGGTCAGCAAATTCCTCTAACTCCTTTAATTAAATGAATTTTTTTCAAAAAGGATTTGACGACCTTCGGAGCGCTCTATACTATTCGTCGCACTTGTCGGGCACAGCCTAGCACTGGTTAAGAAGGTGAAGCGGAATCAAGGTTCTGCGACACTGGAAAGCACTTAGTTTGTAGTCCTTTAAGAGTACAGATTAATAAGGCGCCCGTAGCTCAGCTGGATAGAGCATCCGCCTTCTAAGCGGATGGTCGCAGGTTCGAGTCCTGCCGGGTGCGCCATTAGGCAGCTTTGGCACAAGTAACGCGATATGGTGGGCGTAGCTCAGTTGGTAGAGCACGGGATTGTGACTCCCGTTGTCGTGGGTTCGATCCCCATCGTCCACCCCATATTTCGAAAGGCGCCAGATGTAACAGTCTGGCGCCTTTGCTTTAAAAGCTTCATCGCGGATGTGGTGGAATTGGTAGACACACTGGATTTAGGTTCCAGCGCCGCGAGGCGTAAGAGTTCGAGTCTCTTCATCCGCACCAATTAAAGCTTCATTCATGTCTTCGGGCTGGTGAGGTTCCAACAAAGAAGTTGTTTGGCTTTTTTGTTACGCAATATGGTGGGCGTAGCTCAGTTGGTAGAGCACGGGATTGTGACTCCCGTTGTCGTGGGTTCGATCCCCATCGTCCACCCCATATTTCGAAAGGCGCCAGATTTAACAGTCTGGCGCCTTTTTTGTTTTAGCGGTTCTGAAAAGCGGCAATTGCCGGTTTCGGGGCGCAGGGGCAGGGCGCTTCGTCGTATTTATGCTGCTCGATGATGCTGTGCTGCTCGCCGGGCTTGCTTTCAGGTTCGGCCGTCAGGGACTGATTGGCAACCTCTTCTATATATAGAAGAGGTTGGCGCAGAGCCCTGGCGTGATTGGTTGTATTCGCCTGTGGGACGCGCTGCATCCGTGCATCGATCCCTATAAATTGCCTGCTGTTTTTTTACCCGTTTTCAGTAGGGTGACTTCTTGAGTTTGACCCACTAGAATGCATGCCCTTGATTCTGGGGTCGGAAACGGCCGGCTAACGTCTGTGCAACGAGGAATATCCATGCAAGTTTCTGTTGAAAATACTACTGCTCTCGAGCGCCGCATGAGCGTCACCGTGCCGGCTGAGCGCATCGAGACTCAGGTCAACAAGCGTCTGCAGCAGACTGCCCAAAAGGCCAAGATTGCTGGCTTCCGTCCAGGCAAAGTGCCAATGAGCGAAATCAAGCGCCGTTTCGGTGCTGATGCTCGTCAGGAAGCTGTAGGCGACGTGATCCAGTCCTCCTTCTACGAAGCTGTGGTTGAGCAGAAGCTGAACCCGGCAGGTTCGCCGTCGATCGAGCCTAAGTCGCTCGAAGCTGGCAAGGACCTGGAATACGTTGCTGTATTCGAAGTGTTCCCTGAGTTCACCGTTGCCGGTTTCGACGGCATCACTGTTGAGCGCCTGAGCGCTGACGTGGCTGACGCTGATCTGGACAAAATGCTCGACATCCTGCGCAAGCAGAACACTCGTTTTGAAGTGGCCGATCGCGCTGCCCAGAACGAAGACCAACTGAACATCGATTTCGTTGGCAAGGTTGACGGCGAAGTATTCGCTGGCGGTTCCGCCAAGGGTACTCAGCTGGTACTGGGTTCCGGCCGCATGATCCCGGGCTTCGAAGAAGGCCTGGTTGGCGCTAAAGCGGGCGAAGAGCGCGTTCTGAACCTGACCTTCCCAGAGGACTATCAGAACCTGGACCTGGCTGGCAAAACCGCCGAGTTCACCGTGACCGTCAACACTGTTTCCGAGCCTAAGCTGCCAGAGCTGAACGAAGAGTTTTTCGCTCAATTCGGCATCAAGGAAAGCGGCATCGACGGTTTCCGCACCGAAGTTCGCAAGAACATGGAGCGTGAACTGCGTCAGGCGATCAAATCCAAGGTCAAGAATCAGGTAATGGACGGTCTGCTGGCCACCAACCCGATCGAAGTGCCTAAGGCGCTGCTGTCCAACGAAGTTGACCGTCTGCGTGTGCAGGCTGTTCAGCAGTTCGGTGGCAACATCAAGCCTGATCAACTGCCGGCCGAGCTGTTCGAAGAGCAAGCCAAGCGCCGCGTCGTGCTGGGCCTGATCGTTGCTGAAGTGGTCAAGCAATTCGATCTGAAGCCTGACGAAGCTCGCGTTCGCGAAATGATTCAGGAAATGGCTTCCGCTTACCAGGAGCCTGAGCAGGTTGTGTCGTGGTACTACAAAAACGAGCAGCAGCTGAACGAAGTGCGTTCGGTTGTGCTGGAAGAGCAAGTTGTGGATACTGTTCTGCAGAAAGCTAGTGTGACCGACAAAGCGGTCTCTTACGAAGAAGCAGTCAAGCCGGTAGAAGCTCCAAAAGCCGACTGATTGATTCCGCGTTAAGAAGTACACACCATAAGCCAGCTCTCGAGCTGGCTTATGCGTATTCAAGACATAACTATTTGGGAGCGACTGCAGAGCATGTTCCGTAATTCTTATATTCAGCAGAACTCTGATATCCAGGCCGCCGGCGGCCTGGTCCCGATGGTTGTCGAGCAATCTGCTCGTGGCGAACGCGCCTATGACATCTATTCGCGCCTGCTCAAGGAGCGAGTGATCTTTCTGGTTGGTCCGGTAGAGGACTACATGGCCAACCTGATCTGTGCGCAACTGCTGTTCCTTGAAGCGGAAAACCCGGACAAGGACATCCATCTCTACATCAACTCCCCGGGCGGTTCGGTGACTGCAGGCATGTCGATCTACGACACCATGCAGTTCATCAAGCCGAACGTGTCGACCACCTGCATCGGCCAGGCCTGCAGCATGGGCGCATTCCTGCTGACCGCAGGTGCCCCGGGCAAGCGTTTCTGCCTGCCGAACTCGCGCGTGATGATTCACCAGCCACTGGGCGGTTTCCAGGGCCAGGCGTCGGACATCGAAATCCACGCCAAGGAAATCCTCTTCATTCGCGAGCGTCTGAACACGCTGATGGCCAAACACAGCGGGCGTACTCTGGAAGAAATCGAGCGCGATACCAATCGCGACAACTTCATGAGTGCAGAAGCTGCGAAGGAATATGGCCTGATCGACGAAGTGATCAACCAGCGCCCAGCTTAAAATAAGCAGCTCAAAATAGGCTTGGTCGGCTTGTCTGATCAGCGGCGGGCTTGAAAAAGCCCGCAATAGCCTTCATCTTGTGTTGCAAGCCTATCGGATTTGGATCGAACGAATGACTGACACCCGCAACGGCGAGGACAACGGCAAGCTGCTCTATTGCTCCTTCTGTGGCAAAAGCCAGCATGAAGTGCGCAAATTGATTGCCGGCCCCTCGGTCTTTATCTGCGACGAGTGCGTCGACCTGTGCAATGACATCATCCGCGAGGAGGTGCAGGAAGCCCAGGCCGAGAGCAGCGCGCATAAATTGCCTTCGCCTAAAGAAATCAGCGGCATCCTTGACCAGTACGTCATTGGTCAGGAGCGTGCGAAAAAGGTTTTGGCCGTAGCGGTGTACAACCACTACAAGCGCCTGAACCAGCGTGACAAAAAGGCTGACGACGTCGAACTCGGCAAGAGCAACATCCTGCTGATCGGCCCGACAGGCTCCGGTAAAACCCTGCTGGCCGAAACACTGGCCCGCTTGCTGAACGTTCCGTTCACCATTGCCGACGCAACCACCCTCACCGAGGCGGGTTACGTGGGTGAAGATGTCGAGAACATCATTCAGAAGCTGCTGCAGAAGTGCGATTACGACGTAGAGAAGGCCCAGATGGGTATTGTCTACATCGACGAAATCGACAAGATTTCCCGCAAGTCCGACAACCCGTCGATCACCCGGGACGTTTCCGGTGAAGGCGTGCAACAGGCCTTGCTGAAGTTGATCGAAGGCACGGTCGCTTCCGTACCGCCGCAAGGTGGTCGCAAGCACCCGCAGCAGGAATTCCTGCAGGTCGACACCCGTAACATCCTGTTCATCTGCGGTGGTGCGTTCTCCGGTCTGGAAAAGGTTATTCAAAACCGTTCCACCAAGGGCGGCATCGGCTTCAACGCAGAAGTGCGCAGCAAGGAAGAAGGCAAGAAAGTCGGTGAATCCCTGCGTGAAGTCGAGCCTGACGATCTGGTCAAGTTCGGTCTGATCCCGGAATTCGTCGGTCGTCTGCCGGTCCTCGCGACGCTGGACGAGCTGGATGAGGCTGCGCTGATGCAGATCCTCACCGAGCCGAAAAATGCTCTGACCAAACAGTATGCCAAGCTGTTCGAGATGGAAGGCGTGGATCTGGAATTCCGGACCGACGCACTGAAATCGGTCGCCAAGCGTGCCCTGGAACGTAAAACCGGTGCTCGTGGTCTGCGCTCGATTCTCGAAGGTGTACTGCTCGACACGATGTATGAAATCCCCTCGCAGTCCGAGGTGAGCAAAGTCGTGATCGATGAAAGCGTGATCGAAGGCAAGTCCAAGCCACTGTATATCTACGAAAACAGTGAGCCGACGGCCAAGGCAGCGCCGGACGCTTAAGCGTCCAGTCTGCTGGAATAAAGAAGGGGCCTTCGGGCCTCTTTTTTTTTATGTCATTTTTTACATCCGCTTTGTGCTTGTTTTTTTTCAAGGCAGCCCCCATCTTGGTTTCAAGCTCAATTCCATCTGATTACGGCCATATGGCCGCCGTAGAGGCGAAATCATGAAGACAACCATCGAATTGCCTCTCCTGCCATTGCGTGATGTCGTGGTTTATCCGCACATGGTTATCCCGCTGTTCGTGGGGCGCGAGAAATCCATCGAAGCCCTCGAGGCCGCGATGACGGGCGACAAGCAGATCCTGCTGCTGGCCCAGAGAAACCCGGCTGACGATGATCCCGGTGAAGACGCTCTCTATCGCGTAGGTACCATCGCCACTGTTCTACAGCTGCTCAAGCTGCCTGACGGCACCGTCAAGGTTCTGGTCGAGGGTGAGCAGCGTGGCACCGTCGAGCGCTTCAGCGAAGTTGACGGCCACTGCCGTGCCGAAGTCTCGCTGATCGAAGAAGTCGACGCCGCCGAGCGCGAATCCGAAGTGTTCGTGCGCACACTGCTGTCGCAGTTCGAACAATACGTACAGTTGGGCAAGAAGGTTCCGGCTGAAGTCCTGTCGTCGCTCAACAGCATCGATGAGCCGGGTCGCCTGGTCGACACCATGGCGGCGCATATGGCGCTGAAAATCGAGCAGAAGCAGGAAATCCTCGAAATCATCGATTTGTCGGCTCGGGTCGAGCACGTTCTGGCGTTGCTGGATGCCGAGATCGATCTGCTGCAAGTCGAAAAACGCATTCGTGGCCGCGTCAAAAAGCAAATGGAGCGCAGTCAGCGCGAGTACTACCTGAATGAGCAGATGAAGGCCATTCAGAAAGAGCTCGGTGACAGCGACGAAGGCCACAACGAAATCGAAGACCTGAAAAAGCGTATCGACGCTGCCGGTCTGCCGAAAGACGCGTTGGCCAAAGCCACTGCCGAGCTGAACAAGCTCAAGCAGATGTCGCCGATGTCCGCTGAGGCCACCGTGGTGCGCTCGTACATCGACTGGCTGGTGCAAGTGCCGTGGAAAGCGCAGAGCAAGGTACGTCTGGACCTGGCGCGCGCAGAAGACATTCTCGATGCCGATCACTACGGTCTCGAAGAGGTCAAGGAACGTATCCTTGAATACCTCGCCGTGCAAAAACGCGTGAAGAAAATCCGTGGCCCGGTGTTGTGCCTGGTCGGTCCTCCGGGCGTGGGTAAAACCTCGCTGGCGGAGTCGATTGCCCATGCCACCAACCGCAAATTCGTGCGCATGGCCCTCGGTGGCGTGCGTGATGAAGCGGAAATTCGCGGTCACCGTCGGACTTACATCGGTTCGATGCCAGGAAGATTGATTCAAAAGATGACAAAAGTGGGGGTGCGCAACCCGCTGTTCCTGCTCGATGAAATCGACAAAATGGGCAGCGACATGCGTGGCGACCCGGCGTCGGCGTTGCTGGAAGTGCTCGATCCGGAGCAGAACCACAACTTCAACGACCATTATCTGGAAGTCGATTACGACCTCTCGGATGTGATGTTCCTGTGCACCTCGAACTCGATGAACATCCCGCCGGCGCTGCTCGACCGGATGGAAGTGATCCGTCTGCCGGGCTACACCGAAGACGAAAAGATCAACATCGCCGTCAAATACCTCTCGCCAAAGCAGATCGCCGCTAACGGTCTGAAAAAGGGCGAGTTGGAATTCGACGCTGAAGCGATCCGCGACATCATCCGTTACTACACCCGTGAAGCCGGTGTGCGTGGCCTCGAACGTCAGATCGCCAAGGTCTGCCGCAAGGCCGTTAAAGAGCACGCAATGGAAAAACGCTTCTCGGTGAAAGTGACAGCTGACCTGCTGGAGCACTTCCTCGGGGTGCGCAAATTCCGCTACGGTCTGGCTGAGCAACAGGATCAGATCGGTCAGGTCACGGGGCTTGCCTGGACTCAGGTGGGTGGTGAATTGCTGACCATCGAAGCCGCGGTTGTGCCGGGTAAAGGTCAACTGATCAAGACCGGTTCGCTGGGCGACGTGATGGTCGAATCGATCACTGCCGCGCTCACTGTAGTGCGCAGCCGGGCCAAGAGTCTGGGCATTCCTCTGGACTTCCACGAGAAGCGTGACACGCACATCCACATGCCGGAAGGGGCGACGCCGAAAGACGGCCCTAGCGCTGGCGTAGGCATGTGTACGGCGCTGGTGTCGGCCTTGACCGGCATTCCGGTGCGCGCAGATGTCGCCATGACCGGTGAAATCACGCTGCGTGGTCAAGTGCTGGCGATTGGCGGTCTGAAGGAAAAACTGCTGGCGGCTCACCGCGGCGGAATCAAGATCGTGATTATTCCGGAAGAGAACGTGCGCGATCTGAAGGAGATTCCTGACAATATCAAGCAGGATCTGCAGATTAAACCGGTTAAATGGATTGACGAGGTCCTGCAAATTGCGCTGCAATACGCGCCGGAGCCCTTGCCGGATGTGGCTCCCGAGATAGTTGCCAAGGACGAAAAACGTGAGTCTGACTCTAAGGAAAGAATTAGCACGCATTAATACGCTTTTGCCTGGGGGGCTTCCTTGACAGTTTTTTAGAGCCCTTGTTATAAAGCGGCTCTTAAGTGTCTGTAGGCCATTCAGCACTCGTTTTTGCTTTCACCAAAAAACTTAGAATCATCTCAAAATAGATATAAGGGGACTTAGAGTGAACAAGTCGGAACTGATTGATGCTATCGCTGCATCCGCTGATATCCCGAAAGCTGCTGCTGGCCGTGCGCTGGACGCTGTAATCGAATCCGTCACTGGCGCTCTGAAGGCTGGCGACTCCGTTGTTCTGGTTGGTTTCGGTACTTTCTCCGTGACGGACCGTCCGGCTCGTACCGGTCGTAACCCTCAAACCGGCAAGACTCTGGAAATCCCGGCTGCCAAGAAGCCAGGTTTCAAAGCCGGTAAAGCACTGAAAGAAGCTGTTAACTAAGTTTTCAGGTTTTTACCCATCCGGGTCGGGGTCATGCCTGACTTGGCAGCGGAGCGGTAGAGCAGGTCGCTGAAACAGTGGCCTGTAACGCCGGGATCGAGGGTTCGAGCCCTGTCCGCTCCGCCAGTTACGAGAAGGCGCATCCTCGGATGCGCCTTTCTTCTATCCGGATTCTACCCACGCTCCACGGTTGCCTAATTTTGAAGTTCAACCGTTTCTGGGGGACGCATGCTGCAGAATATCAGGGACAATTCACAAGGCTGGATTGCCAAGACCATTATCGGGGTCATCGTTGCACTGATGGCTCTGACCGGTTTCGACGCCATTTTCCAGGCCACGACTCACAAGAATGAGGCGGCCAAGGTCAACGGTGATGAAATCAGCCAGAACGAGCTGAGCCAGGCCGTTGATATGCAACGCCGTCAGCTGATGCAACAGCTGGGCAAGGACTTCGATGCTTCCTTGCTCGACGAGAAAATGCTGCGCGAATCGGCCCTCAAGGGTCTGATCGATCGCAAGCTGCTGCTGCAAGGTGCAGAACAAGCGAAATTCGCTTTCTCCGAAGGCGCACTGGACCAAGTGATCCTGCAGACACCTGAATTCCAGGTGGACGGCAAGTTCAGCTCCGAGCGTTTCGACCAGGTGATCCGTCAACTGGGTTACAGCCGTATGCAATTCCGTCAGATGCTGGCTCAGGAAATGCTGATCGGCCAACTGCGTGCCGGTGTGGCAGGCAGCGGTTTCGTCACTGACGCCGAAGTGCTGGCATTCGCCCGTCTGGAAAAACAGACCCGCGATTTCGCGACCCTGAACGTCAAGGCTGACCCGGCGGCGGTCAAACTGACCGACGACGAGGTCAAGGCTTACTACGACGAGCACGCCAAGGAGTTCATGACTCCGGATCAAGTGATCATCGATTACGTAGAACTGAAGAAGTCTTCGTTCTTCGATCAGGTTGCCGTCAAGGACGAAGACCTGCAGGCGGCGTATCAGAAAGAGATCGCCAACCTGTCGGAACAGCGTCGTGCCGCGCACATCCTGATCGAAGTGAACGACAAGACCACCGAGGCTCAGGCCAAAGCTAAGATCGAAGACGTCCAGGCGCGTCTGGCCAAGGGCGAGAAGTTTGAAGCGCTGGCCAAAGAGTTCTCGCAGGATCCGGGTTCGGCCAACAATGGCGGCGACCTCGGTTATGCAGGCCCTGGCGTTTACGATCCGGCGTTCGAAAAAGCCTTGTACTCCTTGTCGAAAGACCAGGTGTCCGAGCCGATTCGTACCGACTTCGGTTATCACTTGATCAAGCTGTTGGGTGTGGAAGCGCCTGAAGTGCCGACCCTGGCCAGCCTGAAAGACAAGCTCACCCGCGAGCTGAAAGCCGCTCAGGTCGAGCAGCGTTTTGTCGAGGCGACCAAGCAACTGGAAGACTCCGCATTCGAAGCGTCTGACTTGGCTCAGCCAGCGGCAGATCTGAAGCTGACCGTGCACACCTCCAAGCCATTCGGCCGTGAAGGTGGCGAAGGTGTTGCGGCCAACCGTGCCGTGGTCACCGCAGCGTTCAGCACCGAAGTAATCGACGAGGGTGCCAACAGCACTGCCATCGAGCTGGATCCGGAAACCGTGATCGTGCTGCGTTCCAAGGAACACCTCAAGCCTGCGCAACTGCCGCTGGAAAACGTGAGTGCGGCGATCCGCACCCAGTTGACCAAAGAGCACGCCAGCGCGGCTGCCAAGACCAAGGCCGAGAAGCTGATCGCTGATCTGCGCGATGGCAAGGCGCCGTTGGACAAGGCGGTTGATGGTCAGAACTGGAAAGCCACTGAAGCGGCCACCCGTGGTCAGGAAGGTGTTGATCCGGCGGTGCTGCAAGCGTTGTTCCGTATGCCGAAGCCGGCTGCCAAGGACAAGCCGACGTTCACCAGCGTGACGTTGCCGGATGGCAGTCTGATGATCGTGCGTCTGAATGGTGTTAACGAAGCGGCTGCGCCGACGGATGAAGAGAAGGTTCAGTACCGTCGTTTCCTTGCTTCGCGTGAGGGGCAGCAGGACTTTGCTGCTTATCGCAAGCAGTTGGAAGCTCAGGCGGACATCAAGCGGTTTTGATGGTTGACTGAGATGTGATGAGAGCCCCGGCCTGATAGGTCGGGGCTTTTTTTTGGGCGTTGTGTAGTGGCGGCCTTTGGGCCGGCCATGTTCTTGGGGTTTTGGGTGAATATCCGTTGCTGCGAGTGTTGCCGCTGGCGGTTTCGCCCTTACGGCGAGTCCCTTTGGCAAACGCCCCAAAGGAACCAAAGGTCTTTGCCCTGACGTTCGGCCCACTCGCTAAAGCTCGGGGTTCCTTCGCTGCGGGATTGATCCGGGCGCAGCGTCTCCGGTTTGCTTCGCTGCACCTACTCCCGCTGTGTTTGGCTTCGCCAAACGGTCGCTGCGCTCCCACGCCCGGATCAAGCCCTCCACTCAGCCTGCCGACGGGCCTTCAGATCAAGATCAAGAGCTGCAGCCGAGCTAACGCTCATCCTGTTGAGTGGTGAGGAGCAGAAGCAGCATGCGTTCTGCTGTTGCTCTTCTGTGTGCGAGCTTGCTCGCGAAGGCGGCCTGACAGCCGAGCTGTTTTTTGCGGATGTACTCATTCCAATTGTAGGAGTGAGCCTGCTCGCGATAGCGGTCTGCCAATCGACCCATTTTCCGTCGTTCATGAGCCGGCATCCATGTGCAGAGTTGACGAGGCTCAAGGCCGTTTGCGTCGCGTGCTTGATACGCATCTGGAACACACCGGACAGTTCTGGGTCCTATGGCCATCCAGTCGCCACGCCACGGCAAAGTTGCGCGTGTTCATCGATCATCTGGCATTGCGACTTTTTCCCGCAACTGAAGGTCGATAGAGTTGTAACTGCTTTAAGACACTAATCCATGCGCCGCCGGGGCGTGATCTGTTGCACAATACGCCCCGGACTGTTTTCTCTCAGGATGTTCAATGTTGATTTCCACTCCCATGCGTGTTGTCGGGTTGGCGCTGTTGTTGACCGCTGTTGCCGGCTGTTCGAAAGACAAGCCGATGTATGAGCATGAGAACTTCGATGACTCCGGTACGTTTTCGCGCAATTACCCGGTGACCGACGCGGTCAGTTGCGAAGCGGCGCGCCGTGCATTGCTTAGCCAGGGCTACATCATCACCAGCAGTGACCCGAAACTGGTCAGTGGCCACAAGAGCTTCCAGCAAACCGGCGACACCCACATGGAGATCAGCTTCAACGTGGTCTGCGCCGATGACGGCAGTGTCGGGCACCATGCGACGATGTTCGCCAACGCCTTGCAGGATCGTTATGCGCTGAAGAAGACCAACAACTCGGCCAGCCTCGGCGTGGGTGTGTTGGGCTCGGTGTCGATGCCGATCGGCTCGTCCGACGATTCGATGGTCAAAGTCGCCAGCGAGACGGTGACGGCACAGAAGTTCTACGAGCGTTTCTTTACCCTGGTCGAGCAGTTCCTGCCGACGGATGCGAAGAAAGCTGCGCACATTGAAGAGAAACCGAAGACTGACCTCGGCGTGCCTGAGGCGAAGCCTGCTCCGGCAGCGCTGGTGCCAGCGCCGACTCCAACGCCTGCGCCCGCCGCAACCCCGGCGCCTGCAGCGGAGCCCGCTCCCGCACCTGCCGAGACCGCACCCGTGACGTCTGAACCGGTTGCGCCACCGGCAGAGGCCGCGCCGATCACTCCGGCGCCGAGTGCAGAACCTGCACCGGCGACCGAAACCATCACGCCACCGGCCAACCCGGATATCCCCCCGCCATCCGAGCCGATTCCGGCGATGCCAGCGTCCGGCCAATAATCCAGCCTCACCGCACACCCTGTGGGAGCGAGCCTGCTCGCGAAAGCGTCGGAACATTCAGCACGCATGTGACTGACTGGCCGCCTTCGCGAGCAAGCTCGCTCCCACAGTAGTTTTTGGGGTGGCTTAAAATCTCGTTACATTCCCCTGACAAAAATCCTGCGATAAAATCCTGACCACCTGCTACGTTTTATTCATGAAGGCCGGGTTTCACTTTTCCTTCATACGAGCACGTTAAGCTCGAGGCACTGGGCATTTGCGCAGGCCCATTCAAGAGAGCAGCAGGGGGATTACACGATGGATGAATATCAAGAAGAGCTGCTCGAATACCAGGCCTTTGAACTGGACCAACCCGAGCCAGCCGAAGACGCCACCGAGCTTTAACTTGCAGATTGCAGCTTATAGCTCGCAGCTGCTTTCAGGCCGTTTTGCGGTGACTGCGGCGGAATTCGCCGGGCGTCTGACCGCTCCAGCGTTTGAAGGCGCGCTGGAAGGCTTCGGCTGAGGCAAAACCCAGCAGGTAGGCGATTTCACCGAATGCCAGTTCGGTATCGCGGATGTAAGTCATCGCTAGGTCCCGGCGAGTGTCATTGAGGATTGCGCGAAACTGCGTGCCTTCCTCGGCCAGTTTGCGCCGCAACGTCCAGGTCGGTAGCTTCAGGCGTGCCGCCACTTCTTCCAGGTCGGGTTCCCGGCCACCATTGAGCAACGGCCCCAACAGTTGAGTGATGCGTTCGCGCAGGCTGCGGGTGCGAGTCAATTGCTCCAGCTCACGTTCACACAATTGCAGCAGATGCCGCCAGGTACTCGGGCAATGCTCGGGATTGCGCTGTGCGAGGCTGTTCAGGCTCAGGCGCAGTTGATTGCCCTCGGCACCGAACTGGATCGGGCAATCCCCCAGCAAGTCGTACGCCACGCGGTAATCCGGCTCATCGAATTCGATTTCAATGCGTTCGGCGCGCAGCGGTTCGCGGCTGACACTGGAGAGCTGATGCAGCCATCCGGCAATGATCGAGTCCACGACAAAACGGTTATAGGCGTTGTACGGGCTGATCGAATAGAAACGCAGCCACGCGCCATGGGCATCTTCATGGAAACTGGACTGACCGCGATAATTGGAACCGTACAACGCCTCGAAACGGATCAGACAGCGCGCGGCTTCGCGCACGGTTGGCGCCTGTGCGGCGGTAACGCCGGCCAGCCCCGCCTGACTCAGGCGACTGAGCTGGCCCATGCGCAGGCCCAGCGCCGAATCGCCGGTCAACTGAATCGCCGCGTGGCCCAGGCGCATATAGCGCGGAATCGACAAACGCGCCCCGGCCTCGGCCAGTCGCGCGGCGTCCAGACCATATTGCTCCAGCAACGACTGCGGATCCGCCCCATGACTGCGCACGGCGTCGGCGAGGCTGTGAACAAAGCCCACCGACAGGTCCCCGAGGCGCATCGGCAGGGGCTTCATGGCTTACAACCAGATGTTCAACAAACGCGCGCCCCGGGCATCGCCATCGGCGAACTGCTGACCGTTGCTGCTGAGGAAACTCTGACCGGCACTGGCCTTGTCCCAGAACTGCCCGCGCAGGAACACACTGATGCCGGCAATCGCTCGACTGCTCGGTGGTTGCGCGGTCAGTGTCAGTCGATGCCAGGCTTGTCCTTCGGTGACTTCACCGGGTTTTAGGCTGACCGACCCCGGTGTGCTTGAACCTTTGTAACCGCGCCATGGCTGATTCCACGCACCTTGACCGAATACCTGCGCCGGTACCGCGATCAATTGCGCGTTTTGCTCGTCGAGTTTGCGGTAATTGTCGGGGTACCAACTGTCGCTGCCAATCAATACGCCAAGGCGTCCGGCCGGGGTGTCGACGACGTTGAGCGCGTGTTTGTCTGCGCTTTCGAGCACTTCGCGCTGATCGAATACCGGGTGCATCTGCCGTTGCGGCTGGCCCAGCGGCACGCCATCGCGGCCGAACACCACGCTGCTGTTGAACAGGGCACCGCTACCGGGTTTGAGCTGGCCATCGCGAACGCTGGGTTCCGGTAACACGATCGAGCCGGCCACCAGGGTCACGTGAAATTCTTTGGCCAGACCACCGAACAGCGCCTGGTAATCCTTGGCCATCGCCTTGGCTTTCATCCGCAGGTACGCGTCGTTGAGGCGGTCGCTGCCGTTGGCGCTGAGCCAGGCGCGGGCGAACAGCAAGGGATTGCTCGCCGCCAGCCAGTTCATTGCTTCGGCGAGGGTCGGGGCCTGATACAGCTCATCTTTCTCGCCGCTGAGCAGCAGCCAGGTGCCGACGTTCTCCGGCAGCACCACGACGGTTTTATCGTTCAGCAGGCCTTGATCCTGGGCTTGCTGCAGATAGGCTGCGAGTTTGCGGTGCAAGCGCTCGGTGCTTTGATAGTCAGTGGGAAACAGTTCGGGCTGGATGCCCAGCAGATTGCCGCGGTCGCCGGGCGTGCCCTGATCGACCGCCACGTTTATACGTAAGTCCGACAGGTAATGGCCTGCCGGCCGGTCCGCCGCCCACATGGCGTAGGTGGTCAGGGCGGCGACGAGGGCCATGGAGAAAAACAGGTACAAAAGTTTGCGCATGAAAACCAACAGCTACCGGGTACAGGGTATGGCGACTAGGGTAGGGCCCATGGAGCTGATTGCCAAGGGGCGCTGCGCATTTGGATCAATAAGTTGTCAGTTACGGTCATTGAGTGACAGCGATGCGACTCTTAGTCTGTCGAACATGACTGACGGGAGCCGCAGAGCGCCCGCAACTTTTCCGTGATTGCTCGTTGTGGAGTTACCGATGACCGCCGCTCATTACCCGCACCTGTTGGCCCCGCTGGACCTGGGATTCACCACGCTGCGCAACCGCACCTTGATGGGTTCGATGCACACCGGTTTGGAAGAAAAACCGGGCGGTTTCGAGCGCATGGCGGCGTACTTCGCCGAACGTGCCCGTGGCGGCGTTGGCCTGATGGTCACCGGCGGTATCGGCCCGAACGACGAGGGCGGCGTGTACTCCGGGGCGGCCAAGCTGACCACCGAGGAAGAAGCGCTCAAGCACCGCATCGTCACCCGCGCGGTGCACGACGCGGGCGGCAAGATTTGCATGCAGATCCTCCACGCCGGGCGTTATGCCTACAGCCCGAAACAAGTCGCGCCGAGCGCGATTCAAGCCCCGATCAACCCGTTCAAGCCCAAAGAACTGGACGAGGAAGGCATCGAGAAACAGATCAGCGATTTCGTCACCTGTTCGGTACTGGCGCAAACCGCCGAGTATGACGGTGTCGAGATCATGGGCTCGGAAGGTTATTTCATTAACCAGTTCCTCGCCGCACACACCAACCACCGCACCGACCGCTGGGGCGGCAGCTACGAAAACCGCATGCGCCTGCCGGTGGAAATCGTTCGTCGTGTGCGCGAGGCGGTAGGGCCGAACTTCATCATTATTTTCCGTCTGTCGATGCTCGACCTGGTCGAGGGCGGCAGCACCTGGGACGAGATCGTTACCCTGGCCAAAGCCATCGAGCAGGCCGGCGCAACCATCATCAACACCGGCATCGGCTGGCACGAAGCGCGGATCCCGACCATCGCCACCAAAGTGCCGCGTGCGGCATTCAGCAAGGTCACCGCCAAGCTGCGCGGTTCGGTGAAGATTCCGCTGATCACCACCAACCGTATCAACACCCCGGAAATCGCCGAGCAGATTCTGGCTGAAGGCGATGCCGATATGGTCTCGATGGCGCGGCCGTTCCTCGCCGACCCGGACTTCGTCAACAAGGCCGCTGAAGGCCGCGCTGACGAAATCAACACCTGTATCGGTTGCAACCAGGCGTGCCTCGATCACACCTTCGGCGGCAAGCTGACCAGTTGCCTGGTCAACCCGCGTGCCTGCCACGAAACCGAACTCAATTATCTGCCGGTGCAGCAGATCAAGAAAATCGCTGTGGTTGGCGCCGGCCCTGCCGGTTTGTCCGCCGCGACCGTGGCTGCCGAGCGTGGCCATCAAGTGACCCTGTTCGATTCGGCCAGCGAAATTGGCGGCCAGTTCAACATCGCCAAACGCGTGCCGGGCAAGGAAGAGTTCTTCGAAACCCTGCGTTACTTCAAACGCAAGTTGCAGACCACGAATGTCGAGGTGTGCCTGAACACCCGCGTCGATGTCGCGAAACTGGTGGAAGGCGGTTACGACGAGATCATCCTCGCCACTGGCATTGCACCGCGCGTGCCGGCAATTCCGGGAGTCGAGAATGCCAAGGTGCTGAGCTACCTGGACGTGATCCTTGAGCGCAAGCCGGTCGGTAAACGCGTGGCGGTGATCGGCGCCGGCGGTATCGGTTTTGACGTCTCGGAATTCCTCGTTCACCAAGGCGTGGCCACCAGCCAGGATCGCGCCGCGTTCTGGAAAGAGTGGGGCATCGATACGCAACTCGAAGCCCGTGGGGGTGTGGCCGGGATCAAAGCCGCACCGCACGCGCCGGCCCGCGAAGTGTTTCTGTTGCAGCGCAAGAAAACCAAGGTCGGCGATGGTCTGGGTAAAACCACTGGCTGGATTCACCGTACCGGTCTGAAGAACAAACAGGTGCAGATGCTCAACAGCGTTGAATACCTGAGCATCGATGACCAAGGCCTGCATATCCGCATCGGCGAAACCGGCGAGCCGCAAGTGCTGGCGGTGGACAACATCGTGATTTGCGCGGGGCAGGATCCGCTGCGTGAATTGCATGACGGTCTGGTGGAAGCGGGGCAGAACGTGCACCTGATCGGTGGTGCCGATGTCGCGGCCGAGCTGGATGCCAAACGCGCGATCAACCAAGGCTCGCGCCTCGCTGCTGAACTTTAAGCTCCACCGCTGAACCTGTGGGAGCGAGCCTGCTCGCGAAGGCATCGTGTCAGTCGACATATATATTGACTGACACTCCGCTTTCGCGAGCAAGCTCGCTCCCACAGGATTGGTGCACATCGTGAACCTTGTGAGCCTGCTCGCGATGGCTGCTTGTGAGCGACTAGAATGCTGGCTCTGTCCAGATCGAATCGCCGCTCATGCTTTTGCCTCCCACCGATTGGCTACCCCAAGCCCCTCTTGAACACCTTCACCTCGACTGGCTCGCAAACGCCGGCATTGAAATGGCCATCCTGCGCCTCGACCAGATCGACCCGCTGATCAGCGGCAACAAATGGTTCAAACTCGTCGAACACCTCAAAGCCGCCGACCGTATGGGTGCCGAGGGCATCATCAGTCTCGGCGGTGCGCACTCCAATCATCTGCACGCGTTGGCGGCGACGGGGAAACGGCTGGGCTTCCAAACCGTGGGGCTGCTGCGCGGGCATGCGCAGGAAACTCCCACGGTGCTGGATCTGCAGGCGTTTGGCATGCAATTGCATTGGTTGGGTTATGGCGGTTATCGCGCGCGCAAGGAGCCGGGATTCTGGCAACCCTGGCACGAGCAATACCCCAATCTGCAAGCGGTTCCTGAGGGGGGAGGTGGACTTGCAGGGGCGCTCGGCTGTGCAGCCATCAAGGAACAGGCGCAAGCGCAATTGCCTGCGCTGGGCTGGAGCGACTTTCACGGTTGGTGGCTGGCCTGCGGCACCGGGACGACACTCGCCGGACTGGTCCTCGCCGAGGCGGGTGCGCACCGGGTCTATGGCGCGTTGGCAGTCCCTGAGGATCACGGCGTGGCGCCGCAGGTCGAGTCGATTATGCGGTCAGCCGGACTGGCCACTGCCGACTATGAGTTGATCGATGCCAGCCGTGGCGGTTTTGCCAAGGTTGATCCGCTGCTGCTCGCGTTCATTGAGCAGACCGAGCAGGCCAGCGGCGTCCCACTGGAGCCGCTGTACACCGGTAAGGCGTTGCTGGCGCTCAAGCAGCAGGTGGAGGCAGGCAGGTTCGCGCCCGGCACGCGGCTGATCTTCATTCATACCGGAGGCTTGCAGGGCCGGCGTGGGTTTAGCGCCAGCCGCTGATATTCAACCGCGTTTGGGCATCATCCGCAGCAGCGTGTTATCGCCCACCACATAGTGGTGATAAATCCCCGCCAGTGCATGCAGGCCGATCAACCAGTAGCCGATCGTGGCGATCAGCACATGCCAGTGTTCGACCTGCTTGGCGAAGGCTTTGTTTTCCGCCACCAATAGCGGTAGGTCAAAGCCATAGAACATCACTTGATGTCCTTCGGCGCTGGTGATCAGCCAGCCCAGGATCGGCATGCTGATCATGAACAGGTACAACGCCCAGTGCATCAGCCGCGCCAGCACGGTTTGCCATTGTGGTGAGGCGGGGAAGATTTTCGGCGCCGGACCAATGCTGCGCGCGAGCAGGCGAAACCACACCAGCACAAACACGGTCAGGCCGAGCATGTAGTGCACTTCGCGGATCAGCGTGCGCCCGCCACTGCCTTTGGGAAACAGGCCGCGCAACTCCATGCTGGCGTACACCAGCACCAACAGGACCAGCATCAGCCAGTGCAACAGGACCGAGACGGTGCTGTAGCGGGATTCGGAACTTGTCCACGGCATACGGTGTTTCCTCACAGATCAGGGTTCAAACCTGCCGTTCTTGGCCGACGGCATGCTTTAACTGTAATCCGCTTTGGCGGATTTGCCTGAGGCTGATCGGACTTTCAATGCTCTGAATCGGGGCTTTGCCAATAAAAAACGCCAGTGTCGGCAAGACACTGGCGTTTTTCTTTGCAGCAAGCGGCAGGAATCAGCTCGATTGCGGCATTTCACCGTTGGCCAGACGCTTGTTGATGTCGGCGATGACTTCCGGCAAATCAGTAATGGTGTCGATCATGTAATGCGGGCGCGAGCCTTCGAACAGCGCGTGAATGCGTTTGCGCTCGCTGGCCAGTTCATCGCTGCCCAAGGCGCGGAAACCGGCGTAATCCAGACCCAGTGCGTTGCCTGAGCAGATCAGCGCCACGGTCCACATCCCGGCGCGGCGGCCTTCGAGAATGCCCGGCACGGTGTCATCGATCTTCACGCACGCTGCGACATCGTCGATGCCCAGCGCGATCACGTTGGCCAGCGCCTGAGCCGGCCACGGACGGCCATTCGGCACTTCGTCGGTGGCAACCACGTGGTCGGCGACATAGCCGTTGGTGGCGGCCAGTTCGACGACCTTGTCCATCACCTGCTTCGGGTAGCCGGAACAGGAGCCGATCTTGATGCCTTGCTGACGCAGATTGGCGATGGTTTCCAGTGCGCCGGGAATCAGCGCCGAGTGTTCGGCGATCTTCTCGATCTGCAGCGGCATGAAGCGGTTGTAGATGGCGGTGACGTCATCGTCGGTCGGCGTGCGGCCGAACGCCTTGCGATAACGCTCGGCCACTTGCGGCTGATCGCAGAGGGTGCGGATGTGGTCCCACTTGCCCATGCCCATCGGGCCACGCGCTTCTTCGATGGAGACCTGCACGTCGAATTCGGCGAAGGCCTCGACGAAAATCTGCGTGGGTGCGAACGAGCCGAAATCGACCACGGTGCCGGCCCAGTCGAGGATCGCGGCTTGCAGTTTGTTTGGATTGACGTAGTTCATGTTGATCAAATTCCTGAGTTGGCAATGCAATTCAAATGTAGGAGTGAGCCTGCTCGCGATAGCGGTTGATCATTCAACATCTTCGTCGACTGACACGGCCTCATCGCGAGCAGGCTCACTCCTACAGGGGATTGGTGGTGTTCTTAGATTTCGAGGACTTCCATCTCGCGCAGCACTTCGCCGATCGCTGCAACGGCCTGGCGCATTTCGCCCGGGCTGACGTGACCGATGCAGCCGACACGGAAGGTTTCGACCTGAGTCAATTTGCCCGGATAAAGGATGTAACCCTTGGCCTTCACGCGTTCGTAGAAATCCTTGAACTGGTAGCGCGGATCTTGCGGCGCATGGAACGTGGCGATGATCGGCGCTTGAATCGCCGCTGGCAGGAAGCTGCGCAAACCGAGTTTGCCCATCTCGTCCATCAGCGCCTGGCAGTTGGCGGCATAACGCGCATGGCGTGCCGGCAGGCCACCTTCTTCGTTGTATTGCAGCAGCGCTTCGTGCAGCGCCGCGACCACGTGAGTCGGCGGGGTGAAGCGCCATTGACCGGTTTTCATCATGTAAGCGTGCTGGTCGTACAGGTCCATCGCCAGCGAGTGCGAATTGCCAGCGGCTGCGGCCAAAGACTCTTTGCGAGCGAAGACAAAACCCATCCCCGGCACGCCTTCCAGGCATTTGCCGGAAGCGGCGATCAGTGCGTCGAACGGCACTTTCTGCGCGTCCACCGGCAGTGCGCCAAAGGAACTCATGGCGTCGATGATCAAGCGTTTGCCGTGTTGCGCGACGACTTGGGCAATCTCCGGCAGCGGATTGAGAATCCCGGTGCTGGTTTCGCAGTGGATCAGGGCGACGTGGGTGATATTGCTGTCGGCGCGCAGCAAGCGGTCGACGTCGGCGGCGGTGGTCGGTTCATCTTCAGCGGTTTCGAAGGTGCTGAACGAGCGGCCGAGCACTTCGCAAATCTTCGCCAGACGCTTGCCGTAGGCGCCGTTGATCAGCACCAGGACTTTGCCGTCACGCGGCACCAATGTGCCGATGGCCGCTTCAACAGCGAAGGTGCCGCTGCCCTGTAAGGGTACGCAGTGGTGAGTCGCGGCGCCGTTGAGGATCGCCAGCAGTTGTTCGCAAAGGCTTGCGGTCAGTTGATTGAAGCGGTCATCCCATGACCCCCAGTCGACCATCATCGCCTGGCGGGTGCGGGCCGAAGTGGTCAACGGGCCGGGAGTGAGCAGGATGGGTTCGGCAATACTCATTCGTGTGTCCTCGGATAGCGCTGTGGGATGAAGCTACGGGGCATACGTTGCAATTCGCCGTTGCATCAATCAAATTGTTTGTTGTTATGCCAGCCATCAGTGAGAGTTATTCATGAACCTGTTCCAGCTCCGCGCCTTCGACGCCGTGGCCCGTGAAGGCAGCTTCACCCGTGCCGCCGCGCGCTTGTTCATCAGTCAGCCGGCGGTTACCGGGCACATCAAGGCGCTGGAGGAGCACTACCAGATCACCCTGTTGCGGCGCACCGCGCGACGGGTGGAACTGACCGAGGAGGGCACTAAACTCGCGGCGATTACCCGCGCGATGTTTGGCCTGGCGGAAGAGGCGCAAACGATGCTCGAGGCCAATCGACAGTTGCTGACCGGGCGGCTGGAAGTGGCGGCGGACGGGCCGCATATGGTCATGCCAATGTTGGCGAGCCTGCGCGCGCGGTATCCGGGAATTACGGTGAACCTGCGCTTGGGCAATGCTCAGGAAACCCTCGCTGCATTGTTGTCGGAACACGCGGATGTGGCGGTGTTGACCGAAGTGGAGCCGCGCAAAGGCCTGCACCTGCAGGCATTGAGCGAATCACGGATTTGCGCGTTGGTGCCGGCAGGGCACCCGTGGGCGATGCGCGCCGGGGAAGTGAAACTCAAGGAATTGGATCAGGTGATCATGGTGCTCCGTGAGCCGAGTTCGATCACCCGTCGTACATTTGATGACGCCTGTGCGCACGCGTCGATCCATCCGCGCGTGTTGCTGGAACTTGATAGTCGTGAGGCGGTGACTGAAGCCGTCGCCGCTGAGTTGGGCGTTGGCGTGGTGTCATCGGTGGAGGTCAGCCATGACCCGAGGGTGATGGCGATTCCGATTGCCGGGGCAGGGCTGGTCAATCGGCACATGATCGGCTGCATGGAGCGGCGGCGGGAGTTGCGCCTGATTCAGGCGTTCTTTGGCCTGGCGCCGGCCTGATACACCGAGTCGCTCCCTTCGCGAGCAAGCTCGCTCCCACATTTGGAATGCGTAACCCCTGTGGGAGCGAGCTTGCTCGCGAAGGGGCCATCACGGTTCACACAAGACTCTGGCGCACCATATCGAGAAAGGTCGCCACCACCCGTCGATTGCTTTGCTCGCGCAAGCACACCAGCGTCTCCGTCAACCGTCGGGTGCAGTCGACAATCGGCAACGCGCACACCCGCGAATCCGCACCAAATTCCGCCGCCGATACCACGCCAACGCCAATCCCGACCACCACCGCCTCACGCGCCGCTTCCCGGCCCTCAACCTGAATCGCCGGACGAATGCGAAACCCCGCGCGGGCCATTTCCTCTTCCAGCGTCTGCCGCGTCACCGAACCGTGCTCACGCAACACCAGCGGCGTGTCATCCAGGTCTGCCAGGCAGATCGATTCACGCTCGGCCCACGGATGATGGCGCGACACGAACGCGACCATCGGATCATTGCGCAGCGGCACGCACAGCAAGCGTTCATCACTGACGTCACGCCCCAGCAACGCTAGGTCGGCCTGATAGTTGAACAGGCGAAACAGCGATTCATCGGTATTGCCGGTTTCGATCTTCACGCTGATCCCCGGATAGCGCTCGCAGAACCGCGCGATCTGCGGCAGCACGTGGACCGGCGCATCCACTGCCAGAATCAGGCTGCCGGTCTGCAAGGCCTGGGATTCCTGCAACAGTTCCTGTGCTTCGGCTTCAATCACAAACAGGCGCTGGGTGATCGCCAGCAAGCGTTCGCCCAGGTCAGTCAGGCGTACGGAACGTTTATTGCGGTGAAACAGCAAAACGCCAAAACGCTCTTCGAGTTTGCGCACTTGGTCGGATATCGCCGGTTGCGTGAGAAAAAGGCGCTCGGCGGCTTTGGTGAAGCTTCCATGCACAGCCACGGCGTGGAAGGCTTTGAGTTGGGCGTGGGACACCGACATGCAGTCACCTGATCGTTTAGTCAGTAACAAGCTGAGCTTATGTGTGAAATACGATAAATCGATTTTATTTATTAAACAGTAATTGCTTTGATCGGCTCACGCCATCGCTGACTGCCCGCTCGGGCCGCACGGTAGCCATGAGCCTGTGCGTGCAACAACAGGACTCATCTGACCGATATCGCCACAGGGACGGGGTGATATCGCAGTGCTCAACAATAAAAAACACAGGCGTTTTTCTTAACGATTCTGCCGGCACACTCACACCCTGAGGTCAGAACCACCATGAACAAGCACATCGGCACCATTGCGCGTTGGCGCGTGCAGATTTTCGCGATTACCTGGCTTGCGTACGCTGCTTTCTATTTCACCCGCAAAGCGTTTTCGGTGGCCAAACTCGGCATCGCCGAAGACCCGACCTTCATGCTCGACAAGATGGCCATGGCCAACCTCGATGCGATCTATCTGGCGGCTTATGCCCTCGGCCAGTTCACTTGGGGCATGCTCGCTGACCGCTTTGGCCCACGGGTCGTGGTGCTCGGCGGTTTGCTGATTTCCGCCGCGGCGGCGCTGGTGATGGGCAGTTACGCGACGTTGCCAATCTTCGCCACCTGCATGTTGATACAGGGCTTGGCGCAGTCCACTGGATGGTCGGGATTGTGCAAAAACCTCGGCAGTTTTTTCCCCTCCCAACAACGCGGGCGAGTGCTCGGGTTATGGAGTTCCTGTTACGCGTTTGGTGGTCTGGTAGCGTCGCCGTTCGCCGGCTGGTGGGCGTATACGTTGGTGGGCACCTGGCACGCGGCGTTCATTTCCAGTGCGGTGGTGGTCGCCGTGGTGGCGGTGTTGTTCTTTATCTTCCAGCGCAACAAGCCGGAAGACGTCGGCTTGCCGGCGGTCGAGCCGGAACCTGAATTGACGGCGGAAGAAACCGAAGCCAACAGCAAGCTCAGCGTCTGGGAGCCCTTGAAGGAAATCCTGCGTAACCGCACGGTGCTGGTGTTGGGCCTGGCGTATTTCATGTTGAAACCGGCGCGTTACGCGATTCTGTTGTGGGGCCCGGTGATTGTCTTTGAACAGATGCCCAGTGTCGGCAAGGTCGGCGCGGCGATCATTCCCACTTCGTTTGAACTGGCCGGGTTGCTCGGGCCGATCCTGATTGGCCTGGCCTCGGACAAACTGTTCGGTGCCCGGCGCATGCCGGCCTGCGTGTTGAGCCTGCTGGCGCTGACCGTGACGCTGGCGCTGTTTATGGCCGCGTTGCATACCGGCAGTGTGTTGCTGGTGGTCGCGCTGCTGTTCGTCATGGGCCTGACTTTGTATGGCCCGGACTCGATGATCAGCGGTGCCGCCGCGATCGACTTCGGCAAAGCCAAGGCCGGCGCCACGGCGGCCGGTTTCGTCAACGGCTGCGGCTCGGTTGGTGCGGTACTTGGCGGTTTGCTGCCGGGTTACTTCGACTCGGTGACGGTGTTCATCGTCTTCGCCGGTTGCGCGCTGTTCTCGGCGCTGGTGCTGATTCCGCACTGGAACAGCCGCCCGGTTGGCGTGATGGAACCGCGCGCCTCTATCCCCAATTGCCCGCTGACGATCAAACCCCTGCGTTCCTGAAACCCTTGCCTCGTGGCCTGCTGCGACGCTCGGGGCAGGCTGGGTCGTGGCCATCTGACTTGGAGAAACCCCATGAGACCGTTTTGGCTGGAGCAGGCCTTGCAGGCCGACACCTCGCAAACCTGCCCGCCGTTGCAAGGCGAAGTCCGCGCCGATGTGTGCATCGTCGGAGGCGGGTACACCGGGTTGTGGACAGCGATCATGCTCAAGCAACAAAACCCCGAACTCGATGTCTTGCTGATCGAAGCGGACATCTGCGGCGCCGGCGCCAGTGGGCGTAATGGCGGATGTGCACTGTCGTGGTCGGCGAAGTATTTCACCCTTGAACGCTTGTTTGGCGTCGAGGAAGCGGTGCGCCTGGTCAAGGAATCGGAGCGCAGTATCCACGCGATCGGCGAGTTCTGTGAGCAGTACGGCGTCGATGCCGATTATCGGCTCGACGGCACGCTGTACACCGCGACCAACCGCGCGCAAGTCGGCTCGACCGATGCAGTAATTGCCGCACTGGAGCGCAACGGTATCAACTCGTTTACCCAGCGTCCGCTGGCCGATGTGCAGCGCATGGCCGGTTCGAACAAGCATCTGGAAGGCTGGTTCTCGCCGGCAGCGGCCAGCGTGCAACCGGGCAAACTGGTGCGTGGCTTGCGTCGCGTGGCGCTGCAATTGGGCGTGAAGATTCACGAAAACACGGCAATGACCGGGCTGGAAGAAGGACGCCCGGCACGCCTGCAAACACCGAACGGCAGCATCGTTGCCGATCGCGTGGTGCTGGCGATGAATGCGTGGATGGCCCGTGCCTTTCCACAGTTCGAACGCAGCGTGGCGATTGTTTCCAGCGACATGCTGATCACCGAGCCGCGACCGGATCTGTTGCAGCAGATCGGCCTGACCAGCGGGGTCACTGTGCTCGATTCGCGGATTTTCGTGCACTACTACCACAACACCCCGGACGGCCGGATCATGCTCGGCAAGGGTGGCAACACCTTCGCGTTTGGCGGGCGCATGCTACCGGTGTTCGATCAGCCATCGCCTTATGCCGGCCTGCTGAAAAACAGCCTCGCCGACTTCTTCCCGGCGTTTGCCGATGTCAAAGTCGATGCCACCTGGAACGGCCCGTCGGATCGCTCAGTCACCGGTTTGCCGTTCTTCGGCCAGATGAGCAGCGCCGGCAATGTGTTTTACGGCTTCGGCTATTCCGGCAGCGGCGTCGGCCCGTGCCACATGGGCGGGCAGATTCTTGCTTCGTTGGTGCAGGGCCTGGACAACCCGTGGACCCGCTCGCCGCTGGTCAACGGGCCGCTGGGTTATTTCCCGCCGGAGCCAATCCGCTACCTCGGTTCGTTGATGGTGCGCAACGCCATCCGCCGCAAGGAGCGCGCCGAAGATCACGGGCGGCGTCCTCGGCATCTGGATGTGCGTCTGGCGAAATTCGCTGCGGCGGCGGGCAAGGCTGACAAAGCCTGAAGCACGGCGTGTTGATCTAGGGGCTGCCGCAGGCTGCGATCTTTCGATCTTGTTTTTAAGATCAAAATCAAAAGATCGCAGCCTGCGGCAACTCTTACGAAGGGATCAGCGTGCGCCGCTGTCGAGTAGCCAGTCGAGCAATAGGCTGTCACGTGCGGGTGGTTCGCGAGGTGTGGGCTTGCGTGAGTTGCCCAGACACAGAATCGGCCGGTCGGGGTCGCTGTCAAGGAAACTCACCCACACTTCGCTGCCGGCGCAGGGCAGTTCCTCCCGTGCCACTCGGCCATTGGCGCGAGTCATCGCGATGGGCAGCCAGATCGCCTCGTCATCAAGGGTTTGCAGATGTTCCGAGGGCCACAGCCTGACGGCGACCCGACCCTGTTCATCGAGCTGCGCCGGTTGCCCGGCAGGTCCCAGCACCAGCGCCAGGTGATAACCGGCAATGCCTGGACGCGGTTGGTTGAGCGCCGGGCGAAAATCGCTTGACCAGGGCTGGGCGGTAAAATCGTTTTCGTAGCGGTGCAAGGGTGGGGTCGGGTCAAGAATCGACGGATGTTGCCCGTGATGACGTATCGATGTGAGCCGCCATTGTTCGTTGAAGTGGCTGATCGGATGCGCCGACACTTGCAGCAGTTGTCCACTGAGCAAGCCGATCCGGTCGCTGCGGCCGTTGATCGTGCGATGCTGGCAGCGTTGCCGTTCCAGATGTCGACGGCTGCGTTGTTCGTGGTGTCGTTGTTCGAGGGAAGATGCCTGCGGCAAGGGATTTGCCGTGATGTGGTTGGCGGCCTCGTCGCTGATCGCCCGCTGCCCTCGGTTACGCACGGCATGCAGCGTGGCGACGGGCGCGGCGTGATGATGCTGGTACAGCGAAGTGATGCAGGGAGAAGGCGTTTGCTCACAGGCCTTGAACGGAACCAGTACCGGCGTTTGCGGCAGACTGAGGCTGTCATCGGCAAACACGACCACGTGTCCGTCCATCCGGTGTTCAAAGTGATAGTGAATGCCTTCCTCTTCGCAAAGTCTGTGCAGCAGCGCCAGATCACTTTCTTCGTACTGGATGCAAAAAGGTCGGATCGGGTAGCGGCCGACGGTCATTTCAATCCGGTAGCCGTCGGCGGGCAGGGCGTTTTCCGTGAGCAACTGCTGGAGAATCTGCGGCACACTCTGTTGCACGAACACTCGCCGTTTGCTCGGCTGAGCCAGCCTGTGCAAGCGCGGCACGACCGTCACGCGATAGCCGATCCGGTGCGTACCGCGATGTTCGCAACTGGCACTGTCGATCACGCCGTGGATTCCATGATGGTCGTCCAGACGCAGAAAGGCCCGTTGGTGCAGGAATGTGCCCGGCGCCACGGCGGGGGCCAAACCGATCAGTTCGATATCGAAACGGTAGGGCTGGTTGAGCGCTTCCTCGCCGTGAAAACGCACCACCGGCAGGCACAGACCGCTGTCGGTCAGGGTCAGGGTAAAAGGACTTTCCTTGTCATTGAGCATTCGAACAGGCTCTGTCAGGCAATACGGGCCTGAGAGGGTACGAAACCGCAGCGTTGAATGGTCATGTCAAAGGCGTTTTTCAGAATTCCCCTACAAGCTCTGGTGAAGATGTCGATTCCACATTGCGTTTTTTGGTCGATTGCCGACTTTAGGCCGTATAAACTTGGCGCCACGCGTCGGCCAATAGATGTCTCGGCGCCACAGATCAAGAGAGTGAGTAATGGGCGCACAGTGGAAGGTTAAACACAAAGAAGCGGCAGCCAACGCCAAAGGCAAGATCTTCGGCAAATTGGTGAAGGAAATCACCATCGCTGCCCGCAACGGTGCCGATACCACCACCAACGCACACCTGCGTCTGGTGGTCGAACAGGCCAAGAAAGCCTCGATGCCAAAAGAAACCCTCGATCGCGCGATCAAGAAAGGCGCCGGTCTGCTGGGTGAAACCGTGCAATACCATCGCGTGACCTACGAAGGGTTCGCCCCGCACCAGGTGCCGCTGATCGTCGAGTGCGTGACCGACAACATCAACCGTACCGTCGCCGAAATCCGCGTGGCGTTCCGTAAAGGCCAACTGGGGGCTTCCGGCTCCGTGGCCTGGGACTTCAACCACGTCGGCATGATCGAAGCCTCGCCGGACACCCCGGACGCCGATCCGGAAATGGCCGCGATCGAAGCCGGTGCTCAGGATTTCGAGCCGGGCGAAGACGGCGCAACGCTGTTCCTGACCGACCCTACCGACCTGGATTCGGTGCAGAAAGCGTTGCCAGAGCAGGGTTTCACCGTGCTGTCGGCCAAGCTCGGCTACCAGCCGAAGAACCCGGTCAGCGGCTTGAGTGACGAGCAGATGGCTGAAGTTGAAGCGTTCCTCGAAGGCCTCGACAACCATGATGACGTGCAGGACATGTTTGTTGGCCTGGCGGGCTGATCGGCTGCGTCAGTGATGGCCTCATCGCAGGCAGGCTAGCTCCCACAGGGATTTGTGAACGCCACAGATCCAGTGTGGGAGCTAGCCTGCTAGCGATTGACCGCGCAGCGGTCACAGATCTTCAAGTTGCTTCATGACCTCAGAAAACCCCGGCCGCGCCAGCACATCCGCCTGACAGCAACGCCGCTCCAGCTCTTCAAGCACCGCACGCAGTTCATCACCCAACCCCGAGTCGACGCGCGCCAGCAATTCCCCCAGCAAAACCCCGAACGCACGCACTTCGATGCGTTGCAACGCGCGCGTTTCCAGCGTGTCATCGACAGCATGGAACGACGCCCCGCCAAAATCCCCGAGCAGGCAATCGCCGCGCTCGTTCAACAGAATGTTGTGCCCGTAGAGATCGCCGTGGGTGATGCCTTGCTGATGCAAGTGTTCGGCTGCCGAAGCGATGCCTTTGGCAATGTTCAGCGCGACCTCGGCACTGAACCGGCAATCATCGGCGTACACATCCCGCGAGCAGGACGCCAGGCTGGGCAGGTCGGCGAGGTTGCGGAACGACGGATCGATCAATTGCATCACCAATCCTTGCTGGACGTCGGGATGGCCACTGATGCGTCCCTCGACGCGGATCAGATTGGGATGCAGGCCGGCGGTGATACACGCATTCATTTCGTGCAGCGGCGAGCCGTCGCTGGTCATTTCACCTTTGTACAACTTCACCGCAACCGGTATCACCGAACCATCGTCGCGTTGCCAGTTCGCCCGGGAAATCACCCCCGAGGCGCCTTCACCCAAGCGTTGCTCCAGACTTAGCGCAGACCAGGGGATCTGTGCCGTCGCGTCGAGCGCGGCAGCGTCCGCCTCGGTTTCCAGAGGGTTACCGGCGTAGGCCAGCCAGGTCAGGCTCGGCAGCGCGAGCAGCCACTGCGGCAGCTCGGTCAGGCGGTTGGCGGAGATGCGTAACAGCTCCAGACGATGGCAGTTGCTCAGCGAGGGTGGCAGCGCTTGCAGACGGTTGCCGGACAGCATGAGCTTTTGCAGGGCAGGGCGCTCACCGAGTTCGCTCGGCAGGCTTTCTAGGCAGTTGTCGGTCAGGATCAGCCAGCGCAGCTGTGGTGGCAGGGCTACAGCGGGTACGTTGACGATGCGATTGGCCCTGAAGCCGATCATCGTCAGCGCCGCGCACTGGCCGAGGCAGGTCGGCAGTTCGGTAAACGGGTTGTCGGAGCAGAACAGCACCCGCAGGCGCGTCAGACGGTGCAAGTCATCCGGCAGGCGGCTCAGGGCGTTGCCGCTGAGATTGAGGATTTCCAGGGTGTCGGCCAGATCGAAAATCTCTCGCGGGAATTCGGTCAGGCCACAAGACAGATCCAGTCGAGTGATGCCCGACAACTCGCCGGCACGCAATTGAGCAAGGGTGTGCATGTTTGGTGTTCGCTATTGATCAGGGGCGCGCCGCTGGGGCGCCGGGAATGGGCGACATGATAACGGCAAAGCGGGTTCCGGGTTTGAGCGGAATGCTGCAAGTGCCATGGAGCCATGTGGGAGCGAGCTTGCTCGCGAAGGCGGAGTGTCAGCCGCTGAGATGTGACTGACAGGGCGCTTTCGCGAGCAGGCTCGCTCCCACAGGGCCGGCGTGCTCAGTCGCTGTTGTGTATCTCTTGCAACTGCCCCAACCGACTGCGCGTGCGCGCCAGGTCAATGGCCTGGCCGTCCAGGCTTTCGCGCAAGGGCAGTCGACCGAGTAGCGTCAGGTGCTTGTCCTGGTCGTACAGCACGTCGATCAGGTTGATGAAGCGTTGTTGCGCGGCGATCGAGCACTCCGCCAGTTCCGGCAGATCATCGATGATCCAGCGGTCGAAACGGCGACACAGTTCCAGGTAATCCATCACCGCCGTTGGCTGTTCGCACAGATCGTTGAAGGTAAAACCGACCCGCCGCTTCTCAAAAAACCGCGCCTGAAACTGCCGGGTGCCGACCGTTAGCGCAACGGCCGGTGCCTCTGCAGGCGGCAGATCCAGGGCCGTGCGTTGTGCTGGCGTCGCCGGCCACACGTAATGTCCCTGGGTGAATATCTGGTGTGCAGAGTGACGCGTCTGGCTGCGGTAATCATGCGGGCCGCCGACTTCCATCACCTGCATGTGCGTATTGATCAGTTCGATCACCGGTTTGAAGCGGGCGTGATAAAGCGGATTGGGCAGCAAACCCTCAGGCGCATAGTTGGAGGTCACCAGCAGCAGAATCCGTCGTTTGAACAACGCCTTGAACAGCCGGGTGATCAGCATGGCATCGCCGATGTCATGCACATGAAACTCGTCGAAACACAGCACCCGACAATCTTGCAGCAGTTCGTCGAGGGTCACTTCGAGGGCATCGTCCTGCAGGCGATGGCTGAACATGCCCTGATGCAATTGCGCGAAAAACTGATGGAAATGCAAGCGTCGTTTCTGAGTGATCGGCAGCGCCTGAAAGAAGCCGTCGAGCAGCCAACTCTTGCCACGCCCGACGGCGCCGAACAGATACAGGCTTGGCGTGGTTCGGCTGTTGGCGCCCAACAGCAGACTGGCCTGCTGCGCCATGCACTCAATGACGCGCTGCTGGCTGTGGCTGAGGGTGTAGCCCTGACCGCTGGCCTTGTGTCGGAAGTAATCGCGGATCGACTGGGCGCTGGCGTCATGCCCGGCGCCGGCCGGCAAACCCTTGCCGAACCAGCGGCGCAACGCCGGCCAGCGCTGGATCAGTCGCGATCGTTTCGGCGGGTGGGCAGGCACTGTCGGCGTCTCCGTGTTCGTCAAAACCGGCTCCCGGGAGCGCGGCGATGTAGTGTAACCAGACGCCGAGATGACCAGCCACCGCGACGTGTCGACAGTGGGCGGTTATTGAACAAATTTGTGCGGCACGTACAGCCTTTTTTAGCGACATGGCTCGCCCCGTTGCCAATCTTTCGAAACATATCCCGGCCGATCCATGGATCCAATCGACTGGCGGAATCGTCGACCGTTGCTAACCTCAATCACAGAAACGACGTCGCAAGCGATCACTGACAAGGAATGGCGCAGTGAATGTACATGGGGTTATGGGGCTGTTGGGTGTGCTCGCTGCACCTGTCTATTCGGCGGATCTTCAGGTTGAAGTGCGCGTCGATGTGCAACGCGGCTGCCAGTTGATCGGCCAGCAGCGCAACGCTGGCATTGAGCAACTGGGCGTGCTTGATTTCGGCAGCACTGCACGTCTCGATGACCCGGCCGGGCCTTTGGCAGCGGCGCTGACCAATCAACGCCTGCCACGGCTGGAGTGCAATCCGGACACGCCGTACCAGATGCGTGTCGACGGCGGCTTGCATGGTGGTGTCGGCGAAGTCCGTTACATGGTCGGTTCAACAGGCAGTAAACCGATTCCGTACCGCTTGTATCAGGACGCGGCGCGCCGGGTGCCGCTGGTGGTGGATGTTCCGGTCAGTGGGCGGGTGCCGGACAGCGGCACGGTGGAGTTGCCACTTTACGCGCGGATCGAGCGCCTGGCTGAGGTGCCGCAGGTCAGCCGTTATTCGGATCTGGTCAAGGTGACGGTCACCTGGTGAGTGTGGTTTCAAGGCAGCCGCTGGACGCGGGTGCGCAAGGAAGGCGTTCGATGATGAGCGCGGTGATCGAATCAGCGTAAAGGAGCAGGGACGGGCGCAATGACAGGTAAACACTGGATGGTGGTGGCAGCGGGGACGCTGGCATTGCTCGCAGACGAGGCGCAAGCGGCGGTCAGCGGGCAAATCAATGCGCGGCTGATCCTGATTGCCGGCTGCGAAGTCACCAATACCAGCACACCCGACAGTCCGCTCAGCGCCCTCGGCACCCTCGACTTCGGCCTTCAGGGGCCCACCTGGAACGCGCCGATCAAGGCCAGTCTGGACGGCGACAGCAGCGGCAAACTCAACGTCGCCTGCAATCCCTCGGTCACCGGTTTCACCGTCACCATCGACGGCGGCACCCACGGTGACGGCAATACCCGGCGCCTGAGCAACGGTCGCCAGACCCTCCCTTATCAGCTGTTTGTCGATCCCTCCGGCGTCCGGAGTTACAGCATCGGCCAGCAACACAATTTCGCTGTCACCAGCGGTGCGCAGATACCCATTCCGGTATTTGGCACGGTGGTGGCGAATACCCGTGCGGTACCGGCAGGGGTCTATACCGACACCCTGACGGTGACGCTCGACTGGTAACCCCGTAGAGGACGGACACCATGCGTATGTTTGCATCAAGGATAGGTTTGTCGTTGCTTGGCCTGGCGCTGGTTTCCAGTGCCAACGCCGCCACCACGGTCACCGGCCAGATCACCTCCAGCCTGATTCTGATCAGCAGCTGTCAGGTCAACGGTGCTGGCGGTTCCACCGGGCTGAACTTCGGTGCGTTGAACTTCGGCACTGCCAACAGCCTGTTCACCACCGCCACCGGGCAGGTGTTGGGCGGCGGCGGCGGGGCGTTGTCGATTCTCTGCTCCAGCGGCACCACGCCGACGGTCAAGGTACGCGCGGGCTCCCACGACGGAATGTCACCGGGTGGCACGCGGGCGCTGTACGACGGCGTTGCCAATTACGTGCCGTACGACTTGTACACCGATGCCGGGCACTCGCAACTGCTGGCGATTGACGGGACGATCAACCTCGCCGCCAGTACCGGTGTCGCGCAGACAGTGAACATCTACGGTCAGGCAGTGGGCAAGGCCGGTTTGCCGGCGGGGACGTACACCGACACTGTCGCCGTCGAACTGACGTTCTGATGCCATGCGCCGCCATGGCTGTGCCGCGCTGCTCCTGCTCTGCGCAGGCAGTGCGCCGCTGCCGCTGACCGCAGCAACGAGCCAGAGCTTTCAGGTCAGTGCCACGGTCACTGCCGGGTGTCTGGTGGTGGGCGGGGTGTCGAATTATGGCGGGCTGAATTTCGGTTCGCGTTCGGCACTGGCCACCGGCACCGTGCAGGTCGCGCTGACGGGTGGGGTGCAATTGCAATGCACGCCGGGCGTGACGCTGAACATGAGCGTTGATGGCGGCCAGTACAACAACAGCGGCCGGCACATGCAGGTCAACAGCGGCACTGCGCGGGTGGCGTATGCGCTGTTTAGCGATGCGGCATACAGCCAGAGCCTGGGCATCGGCCAGAGTGTGGCGGTGGCCTACAGCGATGCGAACAACATCAGCCTGCCGATTTACGGTCAGGTGCAATTGCCGGGCAATCAGCCTGGGGGGACGTACAGCGACGTGTTGCAGGTGCAACTGTCGTGGTAAGGCGAAGTTGAATGGCCGACAAGGAGCAGGTTTATGGGGTCAGTTACGTCACGGCATTCTTTCGTGCGCTGCGCGATGTGGACGCTGGTCATGCTTGGGGCAAGTCAGGCACACGCGGCGAGTTCGGTGCTGATCTGGCCGATCGATCCGGTGCTGGAGGCTGATCAGCAGGCCAGTGCGCTGTGGCTGGAGAATCGCGGCAGCGAAACCGCCAATCTGCAGATCCGCGTGTTCGGCTGGAGCCAGAGTGGTTTCGCCGAGCAATACCAGAACCAGCGCGACGTGATCGGCAGCCCGCCGGTGGCGAAAATCGAGCCGGGACAGAAACAATTGGTGCGTTTGACCCGGACAAAGGAGGTGCCGCCGGGGCAGGAGCTGGCCTACCGGATCATCATCGACGAAATTCCTTCCGCGCAACCCGCGACTGCTGACGGCGGAAAAACAGCGGCAGCGATCCGCTTCCAGATGCGCTACTCGGTGCCGTTGTTTGCCTATGGTGCCGGGCTGTGGAGCAAGGAAGATAGCAGCCGCGCGCGTGATCCCAAGGGTGTCGGCCTGCCGCAATTGAGCTGGCGCACGGTGGCCGTGGACGGCAAGCCCTATGTCGAAGTGCGTAATCAAGGCGCGGTGCATGCGCGACTGACTGACGTGGCAATCAAACAGGCAGGGCAGAGCAGACCGCTGGCCGAAGGACTCTTGGGTTACGTCCTGCCGGGGGCGGTAATGCGCTGGCCGGCACCGGGGCCGTTGGCCGGTGATTCGGCGTTGCAGGTGCGGGTGAACGGCGCGCCGCAGGTGCAGAGCATTACACCTGCCAAGTGAGTGAGTCATAGCGCAGTTATCTGACGTCGGCTAAAGCGGTATCAGGGAGGATTCAGTCCATTGACGGACGTAAAACGGGTATGAGCCCAGGACGGGTTCGTCGTATTCAGCGTCCGTTGTGGCTCATCACCGGCGCGTGTTGCCTGATGTTCGTTCAACCATCCGGGGCCGGCGATCTGCCGCCGCCACCGAGCGGCATGGAGGCCGTGAGTGATGCACAGTTGTTTCTGGAACTGGTGGTCAACCAGATGAATACCGGACGCGTGGTGGCGGTGCAGCAGCGCGACGGGCGCTTGTTCGTGCCAGTGACCGCGTTGCGCGAGACCGGCATGAAACTGCCCGACAGCCTCGGCGCCGAGGTCGATCTCGACAGTCTGGCGGGGCTGCACAGTGATTACGACAGTGTCGGTCAGCGCCTGCTGCTGGACGTGCCGCCGGACTGGCTGCCGGAACAGTTTATCGGCAATCGCCAGGCTTACCCGCGCACCCCGGCGCTGAGCAGTTTCGGCGCACTGTTCAACTACGATCTGTACCTCAACGACACCGACGATGCCGGCACTTACCTGGCGGCGTGGAACGAAGTGCGGCTGTTCGACAGCTGGGGCACATTGTCCAGCACCGGGCAATACCGGCGTACGTTGTCCGGTGATTCGCTCAACACGCTGGACAATGGCTACCTGCGTTACGACACCACCTGGCGTTACTCCGACGACGAGCGAATGCTCACCTACGAGGCCGGTGACGTGATCAGCGGTGCGTTGCCGTGGAGCAGTTCGGTGCGTCTGGGCGGCGTGCAGTTCTCGCGGGACTTTGCCGTACGCCCGGATCTGGTGACTTATCCGTTGCCGCAATTTGCCGGTGAAGCAGCAGTGCCGTCCTCGGTGGACCTGTTCATCAATGGCTACAAGTCGAGCAGCGCAGATTTGCAACCTGGGCCTTATACGCTGACCAATATTCCATTCATCAACGGCGCTGGCGAAGCGGTGGTGGTGACCACCGATGCACTGGGTCGGCAGGTGTCGACCACGGTGCCGTTCTATGTCACCAGCACGTTGTTGCAAAAAGGCTTGAGCGATTTTTCCGTGGCGGCCGGTACGTTGCGCCGCGACTACGGCTTGAAGGACTTCAGTTATGGCCCGGGTGTCACCTCCGGCAGCCTGCGTTACGGCGTCAGCGACAGTTTTACTCTGGAGAGCCACGCCGAAGCGGCCGATTCGCTGACACTGG
This sequence comes from Pseudomonas sp. 29, assembly GCF_002754355.1. Taxonomy (NCBI): domain Bacteria; kingdom Pseudomonadati; phylum Pseudomonadota; class Gammaproteobacteria; order Pseudomonadales; family Pseudomonadaceae; genus Pseudomonas; species Pseudomonas sp. 29. Next base: position 578,506 of record NZ_PEEY01000001.1, on the reverse strand, counting down.
GCGGCCTCGGCGGCAACCTGCGGCTGGGTAATTTCGGTGTACTCAATAGTGCCCTGAGTCAAAGCCGCTTCGACGGCGATGACGGTCAGCAATTGAGCCTGGGCTACCAGTACAGCAATCAGCGCTTCAGCTTTTCGTACCAACGCCTGCAACGTCACGATCAATATGCCGACCTGACCGTGGTTGACAGCCCCTACATCAGCCTGAGTCGACGCAGCGAACAGGCGACCTTAAGCCTTAACCTTGAGCGTTGGGGCAGCCTCGGCGCCGGTTATTTCGATGTTCGTGCGGCGGACGACTCGCGCACGCGGCTGCTCAACCTCAGCTGGAGCAAACCGCTGTGGCGCAACAGCAGTTTTTACCTGTCGGCCAACCGCGAAATCGGCGACAGCAACTGGGCGGTGCAGGCGCAACTGGTGATTCCGTTCGATCTGCGTGGCAGCCTGGCGATCAGCAGCGATCGCAGTAAAACCGGGCAGAGCCAGCAACGGGTCAACTACAGTCGTGCGGTGCCGACTGAGGGCGGCGTGGGTTTCAACCTCGGCTACGCCAAGGGTGATGGCGCCGATTATCGCCAGGCCGACGTCACCTGGCGGCTGCAATCGGTGCAGTTGCAGGCCGGTGTCTACGGCACTTCCGACGCCGAAACCCGTTGGGCCGACGCCAGTGGTTCGCTGGTGTGGATGGACCGTCAGGTGTTCGCCGCCAACCGCATCGACGATGCGTTTGTAGTGGTCAGCACCGATGGTTTCGCCGACATTCCGGTGCGCTACGAAAACCAGCAGGTCGGTCAGACCGACAAGAACGGTCATCTGCTGGTGCCGTGGAGCAGCGCCTATTACCGGGGCAAGTATGAAATCGACCCACTGAATCTGCCGGCCAATGTGCGCAGTCCCAATGTCGAACAACGCATCGCTGTAAGGCGCGGTAGCGGATATCTGCTGGAGTTTCCGCTGGCCCGGGTGATTGCTGCGAGCATCGTGCTGGTCGATGCGCAACAGCGCGAACTGCCGCTGGGCGCGGGTGTGTTGCATGAGCAGAGCGGTACGCGGACGGTGGTCGGTTGGGATGGGCTGGTGTATCTGGAAAACCTGCAGGCGCAGAACTCGCTGCAGGTCACGCTGGCCGACGGCAAGACCTGTCAGGCGCAGTTCAGCGTCGATATGAATCAGGACCAGGTGCCGCTGATTGGCCCGTTGGTGTGTCAATGATCGGCGCACGCTTGCTTCTGTTGCTGGCGCTGATGCTGCCGGGGGCGGCGCAGGCTGCGTGCTCGGTGGTCAGCACCACGCCGGCAGCATTCGGTACGCTCAGTTCGATCGCCGTGCGCACGACGTCGCAGCCCAGCTCCACGCTGAATGCAGGTTTGAGCTGTACCGGTTCGCTGCTGTCCCTGCTGACCAGCAACGACCACTTCTGGGGCACCGTTTCTTCGACTCAAAGTGGTCTGGTCGGGCCGACCGGCGATGTCATCAGTTACACGGTCTACGCCAACAACAGCACCAGCTACCCGCTGACGCGTGGCACGGCCTACGACTTTGCGCGCAACGGCATCATCGATGCCTTGGGCCTGCTCAACGGTACAACGCCGAAAACCGTGCCGCTGTATCTCGGCACAACCATTGGCAGCAACGTCGCCGCCGGGGTGTACACCGAGACCCTGAGCATTTTCTGGAATTGGAATTACTGCTCGGGGATTGGTATCGGTTCTGTCTGTCTTGGGCGCGACATCGCCAGTGGCACGACCTCGTTGACGGTGAACATGACGGTGTCCAACGACTGCACGATTACTGCGCCGAACATTGCGTTCGGCAGCGCTCCGGTGATCAGCGCGTTCACCCCGGTGACCGGGCAAACCATCAATCTGGCCTGCACCAAGGGCAGTGCCTATACCGTGGGGCTGAGCGACGGGCAGAACGCGGTGAGTGTCGGCGGCCGGCGACGGATGATTTCCGGGAGCAATTATCTGGCCTACGACATTTTCAAAAGTGCCGGCACCACGCGCTGGGGCAGCGTCGGCGCGGCGCGGCGGGCGAGTAGCGATGCCGAGGTCAATCCGGGAAACGGCTTGGGCACGGGCAGCCAGATTTTCAACTACAACGCAAAGATCTACACCGACCAGACCACGCCGCCTGCGGGTACTTATCTGGACAATGTGGTGCTCGACGTAGGTTTCTGAGCCTGACGCTGATCCCTCGTGGGAGCAAGCTCGCTCCCACAGGGGAAAGGTGGTGTTCTCAGAATGGCAGTGATTGCTTGAGCTGTTGCGCCGCCGGTGTATCGACCGGGCTGACCATCGCGTAGTTATAGCCACCACCTGACCAGTACTGGGCCTGCAAATCTCCGTCACTGCGCGTGCCACGCGGCAAAAAGGTGTTCTTCGGCCCCGGCGGGCGCACGTAGAAACTCACTTTGTGGCCGCTGCCATCCTCGTACACCACCATCGCCGCCGGACCTTCATCAGTGCTGAGCAAGCGTCCGCTGACCGGTTCAAACCCGGCCGCCTTCAGGTCGGGCAAGCGACTGGCCCGGGTGAAATAGCGGTCGAGCCAGCGCTGCATGTCGCCGGCACTCTCGACCTGGTAATCGGCCGGCAACATGCCTTGCTGGGCAATCAGGCGATAGGCTTGCAGGGCGTCGGTCATTGGCAACATGGCCGGGCGCACAAGGGTCATTTCCCGGGCCTGCCAGCCACTGAAACCGCCGAGGCTGACCGCGATCAGCAACACCGCAGCACTGGCCAGATGACGACGCGACTGGCGCTGACGGCGCTGGCGAATCATCGCTGGGTCAAGCGCTGGGTTGGCCGGTTGCTGCAACGCGCCGCTGAGTGCCGCGCGTAATTGCTGGGCATCCTGTTGCCAGGCGCGAACCTGCGCCGCTTCGTCCGGGTGACTGGCCAGCCAGGTGTCCAGCACACGCCGGTCGGCGTCGCTGAGCTGGTGGTCGACATAGGCGTGCAGATCACGCTCGGTGGGAGGCAGGCTGATCATTTGAGTATCCGCAAAGAAGGGCTGCTGATTTCGCCGTCGCTGAGTTGGCGCAAGGCCTGGCGGGCGCGGGACAGGCGCGACATCACGGTGCCGATCGGGGCGCCGAGAATCTCGGCGACCTCTTTATAGGAAAGGCCTTCCACTGAAACCATGAGCAACAGCGCGCGCTGTTCGCTGGGCAGTCGGTCGAAGGCTTGCAGGGTTGACTGAGCGATAACGGTGCGCTCCACCGAGGGTTCGGCATCGTCGCGACCGGTGAAGAATTCGAGCATTCGCGCATAACGCCGCGAGCGCCGGTGGGCGTCGAGAAACTGCCGATAGAGGATCGCGAACAGCCAGGCACGCAAGTCGCCGTCGGCGCGTTTGTCGCCCCAACTCGACAGGGCACGCTCCAGACAGGCCTGCACCAGATCGTCAGCACTGCTGCTGTTGCGCGTCAACGACACGGCAAAGCGGCGCAATCTGGGAATGATTTCTCTCAACTGTTCGTCGAATTCGCTCATGAAATTCTGCTAGTCACTACGCTGTGGACTAGGGAGACGCCCGCCGTTGGAGGTTATTCCACGTTCGGAAAAATAAATACCGTTGTGTGGAATAAACCCGGATGAGGCGCGTCTTGCTGATTCTTCCTACTTGTGGCCATTGGCCCTGGAGTCCTTCATGGTTGATCGCACCTCACCCAACGCTTCACCGCCCGGCGGGCCGCAGCGCCCGCCACTGAGTGTCGCGAGCCTGATATTGCGTCTGGGCGGCATTGCCGTGGTAGTCGCTGCGGTGGCCGGGGCGTTTGCCTACGTTCACGGTAACTTCGACCCACAACGCCTGACGCCAAAGGCGCTGGTCGATGTGCTGGAGAAGAACAATGGCGTGCATCCCGGGTTTCGTCGTAATCACGCCAAAGGCGTGTGCGTGATCGGGCATTTCGAAAGCAGTGGTGAGGCACGGGCATTCTCCACTGCGCAGGTGTTCAACGAGCCACAGACTCCAGTGGTCGGGCGCTTTGCGCTGCCGGCGGGCAATCCCTATGCACCGGACAGCAGCGTGCCGATTCGCAGTCTGGCGTTGCGGTTCACCCAGGCTAACGGGCAGCAATGGCGCACCGGGATGAACAGCATGCCGGTGTTCCCGGTCGGTACGCCTGAGGCGTTTTATCAATTGCAACAGGCGCAATCGCCAGATCCGGCCACCGGTAAACCTGATCCGGCGAAGGTTCCGGCGTTCTTCGCCGCGCACCCGGAAACCGTGCCGTTTTTGACCTGGGTGAAGACAGCCAAACCGTCGGCCAGTTATGCCACCGAAACCTATAACAGCGTCAACGCGTTTTATCTGGTCGACGCCAGCGGTAAAAAACAGGCCGTGCGCTGGAGCATGACACCGTTGGCGCGCGATGCTGCGGGCGCCAGTGCGCCTGAGGGCGGTGATTTTCTCGAGAAAGATCTGGTGCAACGGTTGTCGTCTGCACCGCTGCGTTTTCAGTTGAATATCACTCTGGCCAATCCCGAGGATCCGGTGAACGACGCCAGCAAGACCTGGCCCGAGGGGCGCAAAGTGTTGAACGCCGGTACGCTGGTGCTGGAAAAGACCCAGCCGCAATTGAGCGGCGAATGCCGGGACATCAACTATGACCCGCTGGTGCTGCCGGCCGGGATTCAAGGTTCCGACGACCCGTTGCTCGCGGCGCGTTCCGCCGGTTACGCCAATTCCTACTTGCGTCGCACCAGCGAAGTCAGTCAGTTGCCCGCCGCCAAACAGGAGGCTCGTCCATGAGCACTCAACCGACGCATTTCGCCCTGTTGGCGCGCCTGCTGCACTGGCTGATGGCGCTGATGATCATCGCCATGCTGTTTATCGGCGCCGGCATGGTCACCTCGGTGTCCGAGCGGCATGAATGGTTGATCCATCTGCACAAACCGCTGGGCATCGCGATTCTGGCGCTGGTGATCGTGCGTTTGCTGGTGCGGCTCACCACGCGCCAGCCACCGTTGCCCGCCGATCTGCCGGGCTGGCAAGTACTGGCGGCCAAGGCGTCCCATCTGCTGCTTTACGCGTTGATGCTGGTGTTGCCGTTGCTCGGTTGGGCGATGATCAGCGCTTCTGGTGAACCGGTGATGCTCAGCACAACGTTGCAGTTGCCAGCGATCGTTCCGGCCGATGCGCAGTTGTTCGCGTTTCTGCGCGAGGCTCACGGGTATCTGGCCTATCTGCTGTTCCTGACGGTGCTGCTGCACCTGGCGGCGGCGTTGTTTCATGGCTGGGTCCGCCGCGACGAGGTGCTCGACAGCATGTTGCGTGGTCGCGATCGCAGCTAACCCGTTTGCGTGGCGCATCGTAGCGATGCGCCGCGTTTCAGGGTCAGCCACCAGTACGCCAGCGCCACGGCGTTGATGCTGGCGCCGAGCAGGCACACGCCGATCCAGCCGGCCCACGCGTACATCGCGGTCGAGCCGATGGAACCGAGCGCGCTGCCGATCGAGTAGAACAGCATGTAACCGGCGGTGAGACGGCTTTGCGCTTCGGGGCGCACGCTGTAGATCATGCTCTGGCTGGTGACGTGCACGGCTTGCAGACCCAGATCCAGGGTGATTACGCCGAGCAGCAATGCCCACAGCGAGGATTGAGTCAGGGCGATCGGCAACCATGAGGCGAGCATCAGCAACAGCGACAGACCGCTGACCCATTGCCCCAGACCACGATCAGCCAGATGCCCGGCCCGTGCGGCTGCCAGTGCACCGGCAGCACCGGCCAGTCCGAACAGACCGATTTCACTGTGCGACAGGGACAGTGGCGGCGCGGCCAGTGGCAGCACCATCGGCGTCCACAGCACCATCGCACTGGCAAAAGTCAGCAATGCGAGGATCGCGCGTTGGCGCAGTACCGGTTCTTCTTTGAACAGGCTGAATACTGAGGCGATCAGGGCGGCGTAAGTCGTAATCGGTTGCGGGACCTCATCCTTCGGCAGAACACGCAACAGCAGCAACGCCATCAACAGTGTCAGCCCGGCTGACAGCAAGTAAATCGCTCGCCACCCAGCCAAATCGGCCATACCGCCGGCAACCGTGCGTGCCAGCAAGATGCCGACGACGATGCCGCTGGTGACCACCCCGACCACGCGCCCGCGTTGGGCCGGGATTGCCAGCGTCGCGGCATAAGCTACCAAGACCTGCGTCACTACCGCGAGCAGCCCTGTCAAGGTCATGCCAAGCAGTAGCCACGCACTGTTGGGCGCCAGCGCGATCATCAACAGCGCCGCTGCCGACAGCAGGGTTTGAGTAACGATTAATCGGCGTCGATTGAGCAGATCACCGAGAGGGACCAGTAGCACCAGTCCGATGCCGTAGCCGATTTGCGTCAGGGTGATGACAATGCCGATGGTCGCCGGCGACATCGCAAACGCCTCGGCCATCGCGTCCAGCAATGGCTGGGCGTAATACACATTGCCCACGGCCAGACCGCAGGCTACAGAGAAAAGCAAAACGGCACTGCTCTTTAGAGGTTTCATTTCCCGCATCCTTTTAGGTTTCAAAATAAAACCTTTGGTACCGTATTGATTCGGGTTTTATTTTGCAACCTGTTTGCGCGAGATGGCGAATGGCGGAAAGCAAAAGATCGCAGACAAGCTGCGATCTTTTACAGAACGGAGGAGGGGATCAGCGCAGGGTATCAACCATGTCAGCGATGGTGGTCAGCACGTCTTTGCCCAGCTGTTTAGAGCGTTTGCCCGACCAGCCGGTGACGTTGTCGGGATGGTCGTCGTGATCCTTGAACGGCATTTCCAGGGTCAGCGACAGGCAGTCGTATTTCTGGCCGACGCTGTTGCACGCCAGGGTCATGTTGGCCTGACCCGGTTCGTCGCGGGTGTAGCCGTACTTGGTCTGGAAATCTTTGGTGGTATGTTTCAGGTGATTGCGGAAATGCTCTTCGAGCTTCTCGATACGCGGCGTGTAGCCCGGATTGCCTTCGCAGCCGGCGGTGAATACGTGAGGAATGGTTTCATCGCCATGGGCGTCCAGGAACAGATCGACGCCGTACTTTTCCATTTGCTGCTGGACGAAGAGCACCTCGGGACTGATCTCCTGGTTGGCGTTCTGCCAGGCCCGGTTCAAATCCTGGCCCATGGCGTTGGTGCGCAGATGGCCATGGAACGCGCCGTCCGGATTCATATTCGGCACCAGGTACAGATCGGCACTGGCGAGCAGCTTGTTCAGCACCGGATCATCGTGCCTTTCCAGGCGCTCGATCACGCCTTCCATGAACCATTCGGCCATGTGCTCGCCGGGATGTTGCTGAGCGATGATCCAGATCTTGCGCTGGCCTTCAGCGCCAGTGCCTTTGCGCAGCAATTGAATGTCGCGACCTTCGACACTTTTACCGGTCGCCAGTAATTCGGTGCCGGCCTTGCTCAGCGCCTGCTCGATCAGCCAGTCGTGACGGCCACGGCTATAGGGTTCGAAGTAGGCGAACCAGGCATGGGTCTGCGTGGCCTCGAGGCAAAAGCGCAGGCAGTCGCCCTCGTAAATAGTTGGCACGCGGAACCAGTTGACGTGATCGTAGGACGCTACGGCCTGATAACCGGGCCAGCCCTTGCTGTACGTGGATTGGCTGGCATTGTTCAGGCGGAACCAGTGTTCCTGGCCGACATGCAGGCCGCTGGCCTTGAAGTGAAACCACTGGAAATGCGCGCTGCGAGTATCTGGACGAATGGCCAGAACCGGATTGAGTGGATTGCTGATGTCGATGACTTGGATGTTGCCGCTGTCGAAGTTGGCGCTGATGTCGAACGAAGATTTGGCCACGGTCATAATCGATTCCTGAATATGATTTTTATGGCCGTTACTGTACACGCAGGCAGGGCTGAAACCGAGGGGAATTGCGGTGTGTGGCGGGGGGCGTCCTCCATGACGCGCAAGCAGCTTAGAGACTGTGCGATTGATTCTCAAGTGCTAATTGGCATTAGTTTGCCCCAATGCGGCCGGGCTTCGCTTGCCAACCAATATTCTTTTGATATTATCCGCGCCATCGAATTTGCAGCACCTAAAGACTTCATTAGCCTGAAGCCATAAGCCTGAAAAACGGGCAAAAAAAAGACCCGGCAAAAAGCCGGGTCAAAAACCGTGATTAGCCTGATGAGGAGATAGTCCAGAAGACCGACCTAAGGTCTCTGGTCCATCGACTGATCTCGCGACCAGCTGCTTGCAATAATAATCATTATCATTTGCAAGTCAAATGTTTTTACCTGCTCGATTGGAAAATTCTTTCCCGTCCGCCCGCATTTCCGTTTCTCAGGCTTCATCGCCATCGAGTGAATGGTCGACCATCGCCCGCGCCATATCCACCATATGCACCACTGAAAATGCCAGATCGCGACTCGCGCCTTGCAGATTTTCGGCTGCCTTGAACGCCGTGGCTGCCGCGCAGCGCAACAGGTCCGAGGCGTGCACCAGGGCTTCCTCGCCACTGAGATGGCGCCTGACATCGAAAAAGCGCTCGTCGACCTCAGGTTCTGACACAGCTGGTTTCAAGTAATAGTCCAGCGCTCGTTGCGCCGCCGCATTGCCTTGGGGCGAGGTGAAGGTGGTGTCCATTTGCAGATCGGGCAAGTCTTTGCTGCTGATATTCATGATGAGGGGGCACTCCTTGGTCGATTGAAAATCCGTGCCTTCAGAATAGTACTCTGTGTAGTTGTGACGAGAATTTAAATACTACAATATGTGTTTTGCTGGCCGAAGGCGTCCACGTAAGGTGCTGCACATGGATAAATGGATTGAGTTGGTCAAGGCCAAGATGAGTGAACTCAAAATCACTCAAACAGAGCTCGGAGAGCGCGTCGGCATGTCCCAGGGCGGGATCGGCCATTGGCTGAACAAGCGTCGCGAACCCGGTATCACTGAAATGAACCGGGTGCTGCAAGCGCTGGGCATGGATTTCCTCGAAGTGGTGCTGGTGATCCGTGAACCGCAACCCACGTCCGAGGACGAGATGCCGCTGGCGCAGAAGTACAACCCGTACTTCCGTTACCCGGTCAGCGATTGGCAGACGACGTGCGAAGTGCGTGAAAGCGATCCGGCGTCCTACGACAAGGTAGCAGGCAAGCAGCGCTTCGAATTGACGGATTACCACGCGCGAGGCCCGGCGTTCTGGTTGACGGTGACGGGAGATTCAATGACCGCACCCAGTGGCCAGAGCATTGCCGAAGGCATGCTGATTCTGGTCGACCCGGCCGCCGAAGCGCTGCCCGGTAAACTGGTGATCGCCCAGTGGCCCGACAGTACGGAGGCGATTTTTCGCAAACTCGACGAAGAGGGCGGCCAGCGTTACCTGGTGCCGCTCAATCCGACATGGCCGAAAGCCCTGCTGACCGATGAGTGTCGAATCATCGGTGTTGTGGTGCAGGCAACGGCGCGTTACTAGTCAGATCGATCCTCGCCAGGCGCAGGATCGATCCTCCCGTTCATACTTCTTCCAGCTCAACCAAAGCGCTGCCTTCGCCAACCATTTCACCTTCCTGGCAATACAGCGCTTTGATCACCCCGGCATGCGGCGCGCGGATGCTGTGTTCCATCTTCATCGCTTCCAGCACCACCAGTTGCGCACCGGCCTCAACCGATTGCCCGGCCTCCACCAACACGCGGACGATGCTGCCGTTCATCGGCGCGGTCAGGCCACCCTGATGGCTGTGGCTGGCTTCGACGGCGCTGATCGGATCGTATGTTTCGATACGGCGCAACTCACCTTCCCATTGCAGGTACAGCGCATCGCCCTGGCGAATCGCACGCAACGTACGACGAACGCCTTCGTGCTCGACGATAAGTGCTTCGCCGGACAGTCTGGCGTGGTCGGCAGCATTCAGCGTCAAGGCGCGATCCTGCCCCTCGCAACTCAAATGCAGGGTGATTTCCGGCGGCAGCCCAGCACGCAAACCGCTATTGAGTGACCAAGGCGAAGCAGGGTCATCTTGGCGTGCGAGTTGTGGCAGGCTCTGCGCCACCGCTTGAGCCGCCGCCGCCCAGAACGCATCGCTCAGCGTGCCCGGTGCAGGCAGCAATTGCTCCTGGTAACGCGGAATAAACCCGGTATCCAGTTCCGCCGCCGCGAACGCCGGGTGCGCAATGATCCGCCGCAAGAAGTTGATGTTGGTTTTCAAACCGCCAATCGCAAACTCGTCGAGCATGCTCAACAAGCGCAATCGAGCCTGTTCACGATCCTCGCCCCAGGCAATCAGCTTGCCGAGCATCGGGTCGTAGAACGGCGAAATTTCATCGCCTTCTTCAACCCCGCTGTCCACCCGGCGCCCTGGCCCTTCGGCCGATTCGCGATACAACGCCAGACGTCCGGTCGCCGGCAGGAAGTCATTCGCAGGATCCTCGGCGTACAAGCGCACTTCAATCGCATGGCCATTCAACGGCACTTGTTCCTGAGTGATCGGCAGTGCTTCACCACGAGCGACGCGGATCTGCCAGGCGACCAGATCCAGGCCAGTGATGGCTTCTGTCACCGGGTGCTCGACCTGCAACCGCGTGTTCATCTCCATAAAGAAGAATTCACCGCGCGCATCCAGCAGGAACTCCACCGTACCGGCGCCGACGTAACCGATCGCCTGTGCCGAACGCACCGCTGCTTCACCCATCGCCCGCCGCAGTTGCGTGGACAGATCGGGTGCCGGCGCTTCTTCGACGACTTTCTGATGGCGCCGTTGAATCGAGCAATCCCGTTCATTGAGGTACAGGCAGTTGCCATGCTGATCGGCGAACACCTGGATTTCCACGTGACGTGGCTTGAGCAGGTATTTCTCCACCAGCATGCGCGAATCGCCGAACGACGACTGCGCTTCACGCTGAGCCGAGGCGAGGGCTTCGGCCAACTGGCTGACGTCCTCGACCACTTTCATGCCTTTGCCACCACCGCCGGCCGTGGCTTTGAGCAGCACTGGATAACCGATGCGTTCGCAGGCATCGCGGAAGGTGTCGAGATCCTGCGCTTCGCCGTGATAACCCGGCACCAGTGGCACACCGGCGGTTTCCATCAGTGCTTTGGCGGCGGACTTGCTGCCCATGGCATCGATGGCCGAGGCGGGCGGGCCGAGGAAAATCAGCCCGGCCGCTTCGATGGCACGAGCGAACCCGGCGTTTTCCGAGAGAAACCCGTAACCCGGATGAATCGCCTGCGCGCCACTGGCCTTGGCCGCTGCGATCAGCTTGTCGATCTGCAGATAACTGTCGGCGGCTTTGCTGCCGCCCAGGTCCACGCGAATATCCGCTTCCCGGCTGTGCCGCGCCTCACGGTCGGTGGCGCTGTGCACGGCAACCGTGGTCAGGCCCAAGGCTTTGGCGGTGCGCATCACGCGGCAGGCGATTTCGCCACGGTTGGCCACCAGCAGGGTGGTGAGAACAGGTACGCTCATCAACGCGGCTCCTTGGTGGTGGTTGCGGCTTGCCAGCTCGGCGGACGTTTTTGCAGAAAGGCGCGCAAGCCTTCCTGACCTTCAGGGCTGACGCGGATACGGGCGATGGCATTTTCGGTGTAGCGGCGCAGCGCCGGGGTCAGCGCGCCGTTACCGACTTCACGCAGCAAGTCCTTGCTGGCACGCATGGCGGCGGGGCTGTTGAGCAGTAAATTGTTGATCCACTGTTCGACTTGCTGATCAAGTTCTGCCGCCGGATAGCTCTCGGACAACAAACCGATTTCGCGCGCACGTTGTCCGCCGAAACGCTCGGCGGTCAGCGCATATCGACGCGCAGCGCGTTCGCCGATGGCCTGCACCACGAACGGACTGATCACCGCCGGCGCCAGACCGATGCGCACTTCCGACAAGCAGAACTGCGCGTCATCGGCGCCAATCGCCATGTCACAGCAACTGATCAGCCCCAGCGCGCCACCGAACGCCGCGCCTTGCACCACGGCCACTGTGGGGATCTTCAGCTTGGCGAGGTTGTACATCAGCTCTGCCAGTTCACGTGCGTCGTCGAGGTTGGTGTGGTAATCGAGTTCGGCCGATTGCTGCATCCACGCCAGATCAGCGCCGGCACTGAAGTGCTTGCCACGACCACGCACCAGCAGGAAGCGCAGGCTGGCGTCGCTGGCGACTTTGTCCAGCGCGAGGATCAGTTCGCGGATCATCTCGGCGTTGAAGGCGTTGTTCTTTTCCGCGCGGTTGAGCCACAGCGTCGCGAAGCCGCGTGGGTCGCTCTGCAGTTCGAGGGTGTTGAAATCACTCATATTCATCCGTCTCCACGGTTCTTGTGGGAGCGAGCCTGCTCGCGAAAGCGTTGTATCAGTCGACCTATCCGCTAGCTGACAAACCGTATTCGCGAGCAGGCTCGCTCCCACAAAAAATCACATCCGGAACACGCCGAAGCGGCTCGGTTCGATTGGCGCGTTCAGCGACGCGGACAAGGCCAGGGCCAGCACATCGCGGGTCTGCGCCGGGTCGATGACGCCGTCGTCCCATAGCCGTGCGCTGGAATAGTAGGGGTGACCTTGCTCTTCATACTGGTCGAGGATCGGTTGCTTGATCTCGGCTTCCTGCTCGGCACTGAAGGCCTGGCCACTGCGTTCAGCCTGTTCGCGTTTGACCTGCACCAACACGCCCGCCGCCTGCTCGGCGCCCATCACGCCGATCCGCGCGTTTGGCCACATCCACAGGAAACGCGGGTCATAAGCGCGGCCGCACATGCCGTAGTTACCGGCGCCGAAGCTGCCGCCGATGATCACGGTGAATTTCGGCACCTTGGCGCAAGCCACCGCTGTTACCAGTTTCGCGCCGTGTTTGGCGATGCCGCCGGCCTCGTATTTCTGACCGACCATGAAGCCGGTGATGTTCTGCAAAAACAGCAACGGAATACCGCGCTGGCAGGCCAGTTCGATAAAGTGCGCACCTTTCTGCGCGGCTTCGGCGAAGAGGATGCCGTTGTTCGCCAGAATCGCGATCGGGTAGCCGTGCAGATGCGCAAAGCCACACACCAGCGTGGTGCCGAACAAAGCCTTGAATTCATCGAACACCGAACCGTCGACCAGTCGCGCAATCACTTCGCGCACGTCGAACGGCTGCTTGGCGTCGGCCGAAACTACGCCGTACAACTCGTCGCTGGCGTACAGCGGCGCAATCGGCGCGCGTTGCTGCACGTCACCGAGCTTGCGCCAGTTGAGGTTGGCAACGCTGCGGCGGGCGAGGGCGAGGGCGTGTTCGTCGCTCTCTGCGTAATGGTCGGCGACCCCGGAAATCTTGCAGTGCACATCGGCGCCGCCCAGATCTTCGGCGCTGACCACTTCACCGGTCGCGGCCTTCACCAGCGGCGGCCCGGCGAGGAAAATCGTCGCCTGATTGCGCACCATGATCGCTTCGTCCGCCATTGCCGGTACATACGCGCCGCCGGCAGTGCACGAGCCCATGACCACGGCGATCTGCGGAATGCCCATCGCGCTCATGTTGGCCTGGTTGAAGAAGATCCGCCCGAAGTGCTCACGATCCGGAAACACTTCGTCCTGACGCGGCAGGTTGGCGCCGCCCGAATCGACCAGATAGATACACGGCAGACGATTCTGTTGCGCGATGGTTTGTGCACGTAGATGTTTTTTCACGGTCAGCGGGTAGTACGAACCGCCCTTAACCGTCGCGTCGTTGGCGACGATCATGCATTCGACGCCTTCAACCCGGCCGATCCCGGCAATCACACCAGCGGCCGGAACGTCTTCGCCATACACGGCGTGGGCGGCCAGTTGGCTGATTTCCAGAAATGGCGAACCTGGATCAAGCAAGCGGTTGATGCGTTCACGAGGCAACAGTTTGCCGCGTGAGGTGTGGCGTTCCTGGGCTTTCGCGCCGCCGCCCTGCGCCACTTGGGCGAGCAGGGTGTGCAGGGCGTCGACCTGTTTGAGCATCGCCGCGCTGTTGGCGGCGAACTCCGCTGAACGAGGGTTGAGCTGAGTGTGCAGGGTAGCCATGGCCAGCTCCGTTTAGCGGGTTTCGTTGAACAGTTCGCGACCGATCAGCATGCGACGGATCTCACTGGTACCGGCGCCGATTTCGTACAGCTTGGCGTCACGCAGCAAGCGGCCCGCCGGGAATTCGTTGATGTAACCGTTACCACCGAGAATCTGGATCGCGTCGAGGGCCATTTGCGTCGCGCGCTCGGCGGTGTAGAGGATTACCCCGGCGGCATCCTTGCGGGTGGTTTCGCCGCGCTCGCAGGCCTGGGCCACGGCGTAGAGGTAGGCGCGACTGGCGTTGAGCTGGGTGTACATGTCGGCCACTTTGCCCTGGATCAGCTGGAACTCGCCGATGCTCTGGCCGAACTGTTTGCGGTCGTGGATGTATGGAACGATCAGGTCCATGCACGACTGCATGATCCCGGTCGGGCCTCCGGAGAGCACGACGCGTTCGTAATCGAGACCGCTCATCAACACTTTGACGCCGCCGTTGAGCACGCCGAGGATGTTTTCTTCCGGCACCTCGACGTCATCGAAAAACAGCTCGCAGGTGTTGGAGCCGCGCATGCCGAGCTTGTCGAATTTGTTGCTGCGGCTGAAGCCTTTCCAGTCGCGTTCGACGATGAACGCGGTGATGCCGTGCGGGCCTTTCTCTAGATCAGTTTTGGCGTAGATCACGTAGGTGTTGGCGTCAGGGCCGTTGGTGATCCAGGTTTTGCTGCCGTTGAGGACGAAATGGTCACCGCGTTTGTCGGCGCGCAGTTTCATCGAGACCACGTCGGAACCGGCGTTCGGCTCGCTCATGGCGAGGGCGCCGACGTGTTCGCCGCTGATCAGCTTCGGCAGGTATTGGGTTTTTTGTTCGTGGTTGCCGTTACGGTTGATCTGGTTGACGCAAAGGTTGGAGTGCGCGCCGTAGGACAGGGCGACCGAAGCCGAACCACGGCTGATTTCTTCCATCGCCACCACATGCGCCAGGTAACCCAGGCCAGCGCCGCCGTACTCTTCCGGCACAGTGATGCCGAGCAGGCCCATGTCACCGAATTTGCGCCACATGTCGGCGGGGAACAGGTTGTCGCTGTCGATCTGCGCGGCGCGCGGAGCGATCTCCTTGGCGACAAAGGACTGAACCTGATCGCGCAACATGTCGATGGTTTCACCGAGGGCGAAGTTCAGGGAGGGATAGCTCATGGGTCACCTTTTGGCTTTTTTGTAGGGTGGGGAGGGCGGTCACTCAGCTCTCACCTTTACGTTAACGTAAGCCTGCGATGGATGGCTGTCAATCACCCTTTACGTTAACGTCAACTTAGGCGAGAGTAGGGGCAGTTCAAGATTGAAACGGAGTAGGCCTCGTGGGAGCGAGCTTGCTCGCGAAAGCGTCAGATCAGTCAACACGACGGATGTTGAATCTGCTGGCCTCTTCGCGAGCAAGCTCGCTCCCACAGGGGTTAAATCCGGCAAAACCCACTAATAAAGACAATAGGGGTCGTCATGGATCAACCCAGTGCAAACCCGCAGCGCAGCTACACCCGTGGCTCACAGGACAAAGCCTTGCTGGCACTGACCATCGGGCAGAAGTTCGATCACACCGCCGCGCAATACCCTGACGGTGAAGCGCTTGTCGTGCGCCATCAGCAACTGCGTTACTCCTGGCGACAACTGGCCGATGCGGTGGACCTGCACGCCAGAGCGCTGCTCGCCCTGGGTTTGCAGGCCGGCGATCGCCTAGGTATCTGGGCGCCGAATTGCGCGCAGTGGTGCATCACCCAAGTTGCAACGGCAAAAATCGGCGTGATCCTGGTCAACATCAACCCGGCCTATCGCAGCTCCGAACTCGAATACGTGCTCAAGCAATCCGGCTGCCAATGGCTGGTCTGCGCCGGGGCGTTCAAGTCGTCGAACTACCACGCCATGTTGCAAGGATTAGTGCCAGAACTGGCCGAGCAATCCATTGGCCAACTGCGCAGCGAACACCTCCCCGAACTGCGCGGGGTAATCAGCCTTGATGCGCAACCACCGTCAGGTTTTCTGCCGTGGTCGCAACTGGCCGATCTGGCCACCAGCATCTCTCCCGATCAACTGCGCGAACGCAGCGACAGCCTGCACTTCGATCAACCGGTGAACATCCAGTACACCTCCGGCACCACCGGTTTCCCCAAGGGTGCGACCCTCAGTCACTACAACATCCTCAATAACGGCTACATGGTCGGTGAAAGCATCGGCCTGACCCCGCGCGATCGTCTGGTGATCCCGGTGCCGCTCTACCACTGCTTCGGCATGGTCATGGGCAACCTTGGCTGCATCACCCACGGCAGCACGATGATTTACCCCAGCGATGCCTTCGATCCATTGCTGACCCTGCAAACCGTCGCCGAAGAAAAAGCCACCGGCCTCTACGGTGTCCCGACCATGTTCATCGCCATGCTCGATCAGCCGCAACGCGCCGAGTTCGACCTGTCGAGCCTGCGTACCGGGATCATGGCCGGTGCGACGTGCCCGATCGAAGTGATGCGCCGGGTCATCAGCGAGATGCACATGAGCGAAGTGCAGATCGCTTACGGCATGACCGAAACCAGCCCGGTGTCGCTGCAAACCGGGCCGACCGATGAGCTGGAATTGCGCGTGACCACCGTCGGCCGCACCCAGCCACAGCTGGAAAGCAAGATCATCGACGAAGCCGGCAACCTCGTGACGCGCGGCACCATCGGCGAACTGTGCACTCGTGGCTACAGCGTGATGCTCGGTTACTGGAACAACCCGCAGGCCACCGCCGAAGCCATCGATGACGCGGGCTGGATGCACACCGGCGACCTGGCGAGCATGAACGAGGAGGGTTACGTCAACATCGCCGGGCGCAACAAGGACATGATCATTCGTGGCGGCGAGAATATTTACCCGCGTGAGCTGGAGGAGTTTTTCTTCACCCATCCGGCCGTGGCGGACGTGCAGGTGATCGGCATTCCGTGCTCGCGTTACGGTGAGGAGATTGTTGCCTGGATCAAGTTCCACCCCGGCCACAGCGCCTCGGAGCTGGAGCTGCAAACCTGGTGCAAGGAACGTATCGCGCACTTCAAGACGCCACGGCATTTCAAGTTCGTTGAAGAGTTTCCGATGACGGTGACGGGCAAGATCCAGAAATTCAAAATGCGAGAGATCAGTATCGAAGAACTACGCGAAAAGCAGGCCTGACACAAAACCCCTGTAGGAGTGAGCCTGCTCGCGATAGCGGTGTACCAGTCAATATTTTCATCGACTGACACGACGCTATCGCGAGCAGGCTCACTCCTACAAGGGATATGTGTTGGAAAGAGGAATCACAGAAAGCACAAAGGGGAGCCGAAGCTCCCCTTTAATTTTGTCGTCGCGTGCTCTTTTTTATTATTGAGGGTCGGTCTGTTGTTGTTTTTGGCAACCGTGGCCCTTTACCGCTGTTTTTGGCGACCCCCATCCGGGGTCAAGAGCAAACGTATTTTTTTGAGCGCTGATCTACTTTCTCGCTAAGCGATCCAACCGATTCGGGAGCTACCTGAAGGTAGTTTTATTGTTCTCTGCCCGGTTGCGGGTCACTCCTGAGAGCACCCTGAAAAGCACACCTTCTCCAAAAAAATCTGTTAGCTGCGTCTCTGCCGTGTTGTTTTTGTTATGTCAGAGTCGGTACGTCTTATTTTTATTGGTTTGCTGCTTTTTATTCTTGTTATGCCATAGAGATAGCAGAAGCCGTGCCAACTTTTAAAAAGCCTTATAAATCAATGTCTTGAGAATTTCAGCAAATTTTCACTCTAGCGAAACCAGACAATTTGTTTCCGTGTTACTCGCTTGAACCCACATTCCGGACACAGCGGTAACACCTTCCCCCCTCACTGTGCGCTACGAGCCTTGGCCACGCGCGAACCGCTCGGGCGACCCAGCACCACACTGATCTGCTGACCCGCAGCAATCAAGGCGTCCAGGTTGATACCGGTCTCGATACCCAGGCCGTTGAGCAGGTACACCACATCTTCAGTAGCAACGTTACCGCTCGCGCCTTTGGCGTACGGGCAGCCGCCGAGGCCCGCGATAGAGCTGTCGAACACCGAGATGCCCTCGAGCAGGCTGGCGTAGATATTGGCCATGGCCTGCCCATAGGTGTCGTGGAAGTGCCCGGCCAGTTTGTCCCGTGGTACCTGCGCCGACACCACTTCGAACAAGCGGCGAGTCGCGCCCGCAGTGCCAGTGCCAATGGTGTCGCCCAGCGAAACCTCGTAGCAGCCCATCGCATACAACTCGCGGGCGACCATCGCCACTTGTTCCGGCGCGACCGTGCCTTCATATGGGCAACCGAGCACGCAGGACACGTAACCGCGCACGGTAACGCCGTGCTGTTGCGCCGCCTCCATGATCGGTGCGAAGCGCGCCAGGCTTTCGCTGATCGAGCAGTTGATGTTGCGCTGCGAGAAGGCTTCGGAGGCGGCCGCGAACACGGCGACTTCCTTGACCCCGGCAGCAATCGCATCTTCAAAGCCGCGCAGGTTTGGCGCCAGTGCACCATAGGTCACGCCGGGTTTGCGCTGGATCTGTGCAAACACTTCGGCGGAACCCGCCATCTGCGGGACCCATTTCGGTGAAACGAAACTGCCGACTTCTATATAGCCGAGACCGGCAGCGCTGAGTGCATCGACCAGTTGCACCTTGTCGGCGACGCTGATCGGTTGGGCTTCATTCTGCAGGCCATCGCGCGGGCCGACTTCGATCAGGCGTACTTGGGAGGGGAGGGACATGGCGGTTGACCTGCTCTTTTGAATTCGTGGAGAACCCCTGTAGGAGTGAGCCTGCTCGCGATCGTGGAGTGCCAGATGAAAATTGCTTGACTGATACACCGCTATCGCGAGCAGGCTCACTCCTACAGGGGATTTGTGTTGTTTGTCAGATAGCCTGCTGGCTCTTGAGCGTCTGCTCCAGTGCCTGCACGCAACGCTCTTCGGCGGTATCGAGTTCCAGTTTCATCTGTTCGATATCCAGCAACTGCTGTTCCAACTGCTCGCGGCGCTCAGTGATTTTCGCCAGCATGCTGTTGAGCTGTTTGGTGTTACCGCTGGAAGGGTCGTAAAGCTCGATCAGTTCACGGCATTCGGCCAGCGAGAAACCGATGCGCTTGCCGCGCAGGATCAGCTTCAGACTGACCTTGTCGCGTGGCGAATAGATACGTTCCTGGCCACGGCGCTCAGGACTGAGCAGGCCTTGCTCTTCATAAAAGCGGATCGCCCGGGTGGTGATGTCCAGCTCGCGGGCGAGGTCGGAGATGCTGTAAGTCTGGCTGCTCATGGAAGCGCTCGAAAAAAGGTCTTGGCGCTAAGCTAATGGCAGGTTGACGTTTACGTCAAGCAGGATGATTTTGTGTTGCATTTGATTGCCTCTTCGCGAGCAGGCTCGCTCCCACATTCGACCGCATTACTTCAGTCGGAGAGCAATCCTCTGTGGGAGCGAGCCTGTCTCCGGGCGGCGTTCCGACGAAGAACGATAATGCGGTGTAATTTCTTACACCTTATCCAGCTTCTTCTCCTGCGCCGTCACCTGCTGGCACAACTCGATCATCTGCTCGCGCATCCAGCGATTCGCCGGATCCTGGTCCGTGCTTTCATGCCAGTACAAGTGCGTCTCCACTGGCGGCACATCATTCACTGGCAGGTTAAACGCCTGCAGCTCATGCCGACGGGCGAAGCGCTCCGGCACCGTCATGACCATGTCGGTTTGCTGCATCACTTGCGACGCCATCAGATAATGCTGCGAGCGCAGGGCAATCTTGCGCTGAATGCCCATTTTGCCCAGCGCCAGATCGACATAACCCAGACCACTGCGACGGCTGGAAATATGGATATGGGTCAGCGACAAGTAATCATCCAGCGAGAGTTTTTCCTTGCCTGCCATCGGATGGCCCTTGCGCATCGCGCAGACGTAACGGTCTTCCATCAGCTTGACGTGGCGCACCTGCGGGTCGGTGTTGAGTGGCGCATCCACGGCGAAATCCAGACGTCCGGCGGCCAGCTCTTTGGTGGTCTCGCGGCGCTTGGACAGAAAGCTTTCGATAATCACGGTCGGCGCCAGACGGCGCAGGCGCTGGAACAGCGGCGGCAGAATCACCGCTTCGGTGAGGTCGGTCATGCTGATGCGGTAGGTCTTGACCGCTTGCGCCGGATTGAAGATGCGACTTTCCTGAACCGACACACGCAGCAGCGACAAAGCGTTGCGCACCGGGCCGATGATGTTCTGCGCCATCGGCGTCGGCACCATGCCCTGAGCCGTGCGCACGAACAGCGGATCGTTGAAGGTTTCGCGCAACCGCGCCAAGGCGTTGGACACCGCCGGCTGGGTGATACCGACAATCTGCCCGGCGCGGGTCAGGTTGGCTTCGGTGTAGATCGCGTCGAAGACGATGAAAAGGTTGAGGTCGACCTTACTCAGATTCATAACGCGGCTTCTCTTGTTATTTAGGGCAGTGTTTTAAGGGCTGGCAATCAGCCGATCATATATCGGTGATGAATGTTTATACATGCCGAGAATAGGCTAGGTAAATTATCAACGCTGTTCTAGCATCGATTGCATGACTTAAACAACCTCTGCCCAAGAAGGTAATTGATCATGGATTTCGCTTATTCGCCCAAGGTGCAAGAACTGCGTGAGCGCGTGACCGCGTTCATGGACACTTACGTTTACCCGGCCGAGGCGGTGTTCGAACGCCAGGTTGCCGAAGGCGATCGCTGGCAGCCGACGGCGATCATGGAAGAGCTCAAAGCCAAGGCCAAGGCCGAAGGTCTGTGGAATTTGTTTCTGCCTGAGTCGGAACTCGGTGCCGGTCTGACCAACCTCGAATACGCGCCATTGGCGGAAATCATGGGCCGCTCGCTGCTCGGGCCGGAACCGTTCAACTGCTCGGCGCCGGACACCGGCAACATGGAAGTGCTGGTGCGCTACGCCAACGAAGAACAGAAACAGCGCTGGCTCGAACCGCTGTTGCGCGGTGAAATCCGCTCGGCATTCGCCATGACCGAACCGGACGTTGCCTCTTCGGACGCGACCAACATGGCCGCCCGCGCCGTGCGTGATGGTGACGAGTGGGTGATCAACGGTAAAAAATGGTGGACCTCCGGCGCCTGCGATCCGCGCTGCAAAATCCTCATCTTCATGGGCCTGAGCAATCCTGATGCGCCGCGCCATGCGCAGCACTCGATGATCCTCGTGCCGGTCGACACCCCCGGGGTGAAAATCGTCCGTCCGCTACCGGTGTTTGGCTACGATGACGCTCCGCATGGCCACGCCGAAGTGCTGTTCGACAACGTGCGTGTGCCGTACGAAAACGTTTTGCTCGGTGAAGGCCGTGGCTTCGAAATCGCTCAAGGTCGCCTTGGCCCAGGCCGGATTCACCACTGCATGCGCTCGATCGGCATGGCTGAACGGGCCCTGGAATTGATGTGCAAACGTGCGGTAAGCCGCACTGCATTCGGCAAACCGCTGGCGCGTCTGGGCGGTAACGTCGACAAGATCGCCGACTCGCGGATGGAAATCGACATGGCACGTCTGCTGACGCTGAAGGCGGCGTACATGATGGACACCGTCGGTAACAAAGTGGCGAAAAGCGAGATCGCGCAGATCAAAGTGGTTGCGCCGAACGTCGCGCTGCGGGTGATCGACAGGGCTATCCAGATGCACGGCGGGGCCGGGGTGTCGAACGATTTCCCGCTGGCCTACATGTACGCAATGCAACGCACATTACGCCTGGCCGACGGCCCGGACGAAGTGCATCGCGCGGCGATCGGCAAATTCGAGATCGGCAAATATGTGCCGAAGGAAATGTTGCGTAGCGGTCATTAAGACCGCGTCGCCTGCTTCGCGAGCAAGCTCGCTCCCACATTAAACCGCATTCCAAATGGAAGAATGCGATCCCTGTGGGAGCGAGCTTGCTCGCGAAGGGGCCTGAACATTCAGTACATAACCATCAGGCTCAATACACCCAAACCTCAACCCGCCGATTCTTGATCCGCCCCTCATCGACATTGTTCGCCGCCACCGGCATCAACGCGCCAAACCCGCGAACCTCGCGCAACACCACGCCGTTTTTCACCAACTCCCGTCGTACCGCCATCGCCCGCAGCTTTGACAGCAGATCCGCGCGTGCCGGGTCGTCCTTGGCATCACCAAACCCGACCAAGGTCACCGCGCGTTCAGTCTTGTCATGACGCTTTATATAGTCGAACACTCGCGCCAGGTCCTGACGCGCCTTGTTATCCAGCGTCGCGCTGCCTTCTTCAAAACGGAAATTCACCGTCAGACGCTGGGCGTGACGGCTGAGGGATTGATAGCCCTCGGGCATCAGTGCATTCGGCGCGACGCTCATCGCATGCACGGTCTGGCTGATAAAACCGTTTGCCGCGACAATCGCCTGGCCCTGACGGCTCTGCGCAAACGTCACCAAGGCTTTCGCCCAAGGATTGTTGCTGTCGGGTGGCAGATAGAAGAACAACCGCCGCGACAGTGGATAGTCTTCGGTAGCGATCAGGCTGTTGAGCGGCAGCATCGACTGCGATGCGCCATCAGCAATGGCCACGGCTTTGGCCTGACGCACGTAGGGCAAACCGATGAAACCGATGCCTTGAGGATCCGCGCTCACGGCGTCGGATAATTGCTCGCTGGATTCAAAACGTTTCGCGGCGCTGTTCAGACTTTTCCCACGCCGGCTCAAGACGAGTTCCTTAAACGTGTCGTAGGTGCCGGACTGGTCATCGCGCGCATATAAATGAATCGCACCGCCACGCCCGCCGAGGTCTTCCCAGGTTTTCACATCGCCAGCGAAGATCCGCGCCAGTTGCTCGGTGTCCAGTTGCTGGAGGGGATTATCGGGATGAAGGATGATCGCCAGGCCATCAATGGCGATGACTTGTTCAGCGGCAGGGCTTTTCAGATCGCCCAGTGATTGCAGGGTCTGTAACTCACTGTCCTTGATCTCGCGGGAAGACGCGGCAAGGTCGGCGCTGGCATTTTTCAACGCGGTGAAACCGGTGCTGGAACCGTGGGCGGCGACTTCAACGACCACGCGTTTACCTTCGCTGGTCTGGCCGACGATGCGCAGTTCGTTGGCGGTGTCCGGGGTTTCGCGGTGGATCTTCAGCAGGCCTTGCTCTTGCAGCAGGCCCTCAACGAGTGCCGGGCCGAGTTCGGCGCCGATGGTGTTGGAGCCTTGAATGCGCAGCGCCGGGCCGTTTTCAGGGAGGGGCAGGGCGGCGGCAGAAACCGTCAGCCATGCACTCAAGAGAAAAACGCACAAAACACGCAGGGTCATGCCGGCACCGAATCAAGCCAAGGGGATTGCCGGGGAGATTAAGTCAGGCGCATGACCGAAAGATGACACCGATTCAATGTAGGAGTGAGCCTGCTCGCGATAGCGGTGTACCGGTCAACATTTATGTCGTCTGATTCACCGCTATCGCGAGCAGGCTCACTCCTACAGGTATTGCGTAAGGCTAGGGATCAGCTGAGTTCCAGCCAGATCGGCGCATGATCGGAAGGCTTTTCCATCCCGCGCAATTCATAGTCGACACCGGCGGCCTTCACCCGTGGCAACAAACCATGGGACGCCAGAATCACATCGATGCGCAGCCCACGCTTCGGTTCATCTTCAAAACCACGGCTGCGGTAGTCGAACCAGCTGAACATGTCGGTCACGTCCGGGTTCAAGTGGCGATAGCTGTCGGTCAGACCCCAGTTCTTCAGGCGTGCCATCCACTCGCGCTCTTCCGGCAGGAAGCTGCATTTACCGGTTTTCAGCCAGCGCTTCATGTTGTCCGGGCCGATGCCGATGTCGCAGTCTTCCGGGGAAATATTCACATCGCCCATCACCACCAGCGGCTGCTCGTTGTGGAACTGGCTTTCCAGCAGCGCTTGCAGATCGCTGTAGAAACGCTGCTTGGCGGGGAATTTGGTTGGGTGGTCGCGGCTTTCACCCTGAGGGAAATAGCCGTTCATGATGGTCACCGGTACGCCATTGGCGTCGGCGAACGTGCCCCAGATAAAGCGACGCTGAGCGTCTTCTTCGTCGGTGGCGAAACCTTTGTGGATGGCGATCGGCTCCTTGCGCGAGAGCATGGCCACGCCGTAATGGCCTTTCTGGCCGTGGAAATACACGTGGTAGCCGAGGGCGCGGACTTCTTCGAGCGGGAACTGGTCGTCGTGGACCTTGGTTTCCTGCAGGCCGATCACGTCCGGCTGGTGTTTTTCGATCAGCGCTGCCAGCTGATGCGGACGGGCGCGCAGTCCGTTGATGTTGAAGGAAACGATCTTCATGGTCGGCAGTCCTGGCAAAAGGGCGATGCTAGCTGACATGGGGGAGATGGGCCAGTGTGGGGTAGGAGAAATCACTTTTGTCTGTGGGATTTGTGTTGTCAGCAATGGCGCCATCGCGAGCAGGCTCACTCCTACAGGGGGAACGCATTCCAAATGTAGGAGTGAGCCTGCTCGCGATAGCGTCCGCCCAGTCGATGAAGATCCAAGGTTGGTCTATACCTGTGGGGAACCACGCCACCCGTAAAAGGTTCGTACCAACAAGAGCGCCGCCATTTGAACGCGCCCCGGGGAGAGTCACTGTCATGCCTGAAACCCAGACCGCCATCGCCGACATTCATATGCTCGACCGCGGCTATTCCCGCGAAGCCCGCTCGCTGCTCTATCAGGCCTATCGCCACGAGCCGACCTTCGGCTATCTGTTCGAAGCCGAACGCCCCGGCTACGAACAGCGCGTGCGGGCGACGGTGCGGGAACTGGTCAAGCAACACTTTCTGCAGGATCTGCCGGCCATTGGCCTGCTGGTCAACGACCGCCTGATCGGCATCGCCCTGATCGCGCCACCGCAACGGCGTTTGGGCATCACCGAGAGTTGGGCGTGGCGCCTGCGCATGGTGCTCAGCACCGGTTTTCGTTGCACCCGACGCTATCTGGAATACCACGACGCCGTCGCCGCGTGTGTGCCCAGCGATTCCGTGCACATGCTTCCCTTGTTGGGCATTCACCCGCAGTTCCAGGGCAAACACTTCGGCGAACAATTGCTGACCGCCGTACACAACTGGTGCGCCGTTGACGAAACCTCGCAAGGCGTAGTGCTCGACACTGGCAACCCACGATATCTGGAATTCTATAAAAGGCAGGGTTACGAAGAGATCGGCGAAGTTGCCGTCGGCCCGGTGCGCGAACACGTATTTTTCCACGCCAATCCGCAGGTGTTACAAACTGCAACAGCATGACAATCGAACTTCTTGGGAAATTTCCTGTTCTATCACGCTCCCAAGCCCGTGATAGCATCCGCGCCTATGAAGTTTCCAGGAAGATTTACCAGTGGCGTGCTCCTGCTGTTAACCAGCTGCACGGCGCTGGCGCAAAGTGAATTGGATGTGCGGATCAAACCGTCCAACGATGAACTCAAGGCCAATATAGAAGGCTATATCGGCAGCCTCGGCGATCGTGACGAAGAAGCCCTGCAGCGCTTCAGTCGCGGTGCCGAAGAGCAGGCGCGCAAAGCGGCTCAGGCGTTGGGCTACTACCAGCCGCAGATTGAAAGTGACGTCAAGGGCGGCGACAAGCCGCGCCTGGTGTTGAACATCGATCCCGGCGAGCCTATTCACCTGCGCAACGTCACCATTCGTGTCGACGGCCCGGCTGCCTCCCTCAAATCTTTTCGTGTACCGAAAAGCGACGCGCTCAAGTCCGGTGCGGTGCTCAACCATGGGCGTTATGAAGACGCCAAAAGACTTATTCAGAATCAGGCCTCGCGCTTCGGTTTCTTCAGTGGCCATTTCACCCGTCAAAAACTCATGGTCGACCCGCGCGCCGGGGTGGCTGACATCGAACTGATCTACGACAGCGGCCCGCGTTATGCGCTGGGCAAAGTCAAATTCGAAGGTGACACGCCGTTCGACGAAGACCTGCTGCAACGCATGGTGCCGTTCAAGGAAGGCGAGCCGTACGATTCCGAGCTGATCGCAGAGCTGAACCGTGATTTGCAATCGAGCGGTTATTTCGAAGGCATACGCGTCGATGCCGCACCGACCGCCGCGAAGAACGATGTGATCCCGGTCGACGTCAAACTCGACACGCGCAAACCACGGACCATGGGCCTGGGCCTCGGTTATTCGACCGACGTCGGCCCGCGCATCAAAGCCAACTGGACGCGCCACTGGGTCAACCCGCAGGGCGACAGCTATGGCTGGGAAGCCGAACTCTCGGCGCCCCGGCAAAACGTCGGGCTGTTCTACGACATCCCGCTCGACCCGCCACTGACCGACAAACTGCGTTGGGCCGGCGGCTATCAATTCGAAGACATCGACGGCTCCGACACCCTGAGCAAACTGCTGACCTTCGGCCCGGAATGGCACAGCAAATTACCGAGCGGCTGGCAGCGGGTGATCTCGCTGAAATGGCAGCGTGAAGAATATGAACTCGGCGATGACTCCGGCCTGAGTACCTTGCTGATGCCCGGCATCAGTTACTCGTACCTGAAAAGCGATAACCGCATCGACCCGCACAACGGCTATCGCCTGAGCTTCGAAAGCAAAGTGGCGAAGGAAGGCCTCGGCTCCGACAACAACCTTCTGTATGGCACGGCGCTGGTCAAAGGCCTGACCACAGTATTCGACAAACATCGCTTCCTGGGTCGCGTGCAGGTCGGTGGCAGCGCCACCAACGGCTACAACTCGGTGCCGCCGTCGCTGCGCTTCTTTGCCGGTGGCGATCAAAGTGTGCGCGGTTACGACTACCAGAGCCTGTCCCCGGAAAACTCCAAAGGCGATCGCATCGGTGGCCGCTACATGGTCGCCGGCAGCGTCGAGTATCAATACTCGATCGCCGAAAAATGGCGTGTGGCGACCTTCGTCGACCAAGGCAACTCCTTCAATAAACTCGAACTGCCGAACCTCAAGACCGGGGTCGGTATTGGTGTGCGCTGGGTCTCGCCGGTGGGGCCGATCCGCCTCGACCTGGCCCACGCACTCGACGACGATGGCGGCATCCGGCTGCACTTTTCCATGGGGCCTGAGCTGTGAAGCGTGGTTTGAAAATTACGGCGCTGGCGTTGTTGGCGCTGGTGTTGTTGATTGTATTGAGTGTCCCCGCCGTACTCGGCACGGCGGCTGGCAGCCGTTGGGTACTGGGTCTCGTTCCGGGGCTGACGGTGGAGAATTTCCAGGGTCGCCTCGGCGGGCAATGGAGTGCCGATCATCTGCTGTGGCAGCAGGACAGCAGCCGCGTCGAGCTGAACAAGGCGATTTTCGCCTGGTCGCCGTTGTGCCTGACGCGTATGACCTTGTGCATCGAACAGCTCAAGGCTGATCAGGTCATTCTGCAATTCCCGCCGAGCGAAGAAACCACCGAAAGCGGCCCGATCAAACTGCCGGATCTGCAATTGCCGGTGGCCATCGAACTGGGCGACGTGCAGGTCGGCAGCCTGTTGTTCAACGGCAGCGAACAGCTCAAGGGTTTGCAACTGGCGGCGCACTGGACCGCGCAAGGCATGCAGATCGACAGCGTGAAATTGCAGCGCGACGACCTCAGCCTGAACCTGTCCGGCACACTCGCGCCGACCGGCAACTGGCCGCTGAACATCAGCGGCGACCTGACGTTGCCGTCGCCGGGCACGGGGCCATGGACGCTGGCGTTGAAGATCGACGGTGACCTGTTGAAAACCCTCAACCTGCATGCCGACAGCCGGGGTTACCTCGACGGCCAGTTGAGTGGTGAATTGCAACCGCTGGCGGAGAACCTGCCAGCCAAGGTGCGCATCACTAGCGAGGCGTTCAAACCGAGCGCCGACCTGCCGGACACCCTGCAACTCAACCAACTGGTGCTGACCGGTGAGGGTGACCTGAAAAGCGGTTACCAGCTCAACGGCAACGCCACGCTGCCTGCCGACAAAGGTCCGGTCGCGCTGTTGCTGCAAGGCAAAGTCGACGCCAGTGGCGCGCAGATTGCCAGTCTCGACCTGACGGCCAACGACAAACAAAGCCTGAAACTCACCGGCAGTGTTGACTGGAGCAAAGGCCTCAGCGCCCAAGCCAACATCAACTGGCAGGACTTTCCGTGGCATCGGCTCTACAACGAAATCGACGAACCTGAGGTCGCTTTGCGCACCTTCACGGGCGAAGTCTCCTACACCGATGGTCAGTACCTCGGCAACTTCGCCGCCGCACTGGATGGCCCGGCGGGCGCGTTTACCCTGAGCAGTCCGTTCAGCGGAAGCCTTAAACAGATCGCTTTGCCGCAATTGAAAATGCAAGCCGGGCAGGGCAAGGCTGAAGGGCACGTCAATGTGCAGTTCGCCGATGGCATCGCCTGGGACACCGCGCTAGAGCTGTCGGCGCTGAATCCGGCGTACTGGGTCGCCGAGTTGCCGGGCACCTTGGCCGGGCCGCTGAAAAGCCAAGGCGAAATGAAGAACGAGCGCCTGAGCCTCACCGCCGACCTCGACTTGAAAGGCAAACTGCGCGGGCAACCGGCGATCCTCCAGGCCAAGGCTGACGGTGCTGGCGAACAGTGGAATCTGAATGCCCTGCAAATCCGCCTCGGCGACAACAGCATCAGCGGCAAGGGCAGTCTGCAACAGAAACTCACCGGGCAGATCGATATCAAGCTGTCGCGACTGGCCCAGCTCTGGCCGCAATTGCGCGGGCAGGTCAACGGTCAGGTCAATGTCGCCGGCACGTTGAAAGCACCGCAGGGCAAACTCGATCTGCAAGGTTCGCAATTGGCCTTCCAGGACAATCGCCTGCAAAGCCTCAACCTCGACGCCACCCTCGACAGTGCGCAGCGGGCAAAGATCGATCTGAAAGGCAGCGGCATTCAGGCCGGCGACACTAACTTGGGCGTTTTGACCGCCAGCGCTCAAGGCGACATCAAAAAGCAGAAACTCGACCTCGATCTGATCGGGCCGAAGCTGAAACTAGCCCTCGGTCTGGATGGCAATCTGGACAAGGGCAACTGGCGTGGTCGTCTGGGCAGTGGCGATATTCAGGCCGGTGGCCAGGACTGGAAACTGCAAAGCCCGGCCAAGCTCGAACGTCTGGCAGACGGCAAAATTAACTTTGGCGCGCATTGCTGGATGTCCGGCGACGCCAGCCTGTGCGGTGAAGATCAACGGCTGATGCCGGAGCCGAAACTGCGCTACCACCTCAAGCAGTTCCCGATCGAAAGCCTCGCGCAATGGCTGCCAAAAGATTTCGCCTGGAAGGGTAAGCTCAACGCCGATCTGCAACTGGATCTGCCAGCGAGCGGCCCGAACGGTGTTGTCAGCATTGACGCCAGCGGCGGCACCTTGCGCATGAAGGAAAAGGATCAGTGGCTGGACTTCCCGTACCAGACCCTGAAACTCACCAGCAAACTCACGCCCAAGCGCGTCGATACCGAACTCAATTTCGTCGGCGGCAAACTCGGCGAGTTGATGGTGCAGGCGCAGCTCAATCCACTGCCGAAAAACAAACCACTGAGCGGCTCGTTCCGCCTCAGCGGGCTGGATCTGTCGGTGGCGCGGCCGTTTGTGCCGATGGTTGAAAAACTCACCGGCCGCCTGAATGGCAGCGGCACGATTTCCGGCGGATTGCTCGCGCCGCTGGTCAACGGCACCGTTCAACTCAGCGATGGCGAAGTGTCCGGCGCCGAGTTGCCGATGGAGCTGCAGAATCTGCAACTCACCGCTGTGATTGCCGGCGAATCGGTACGCCTCGACGGCGGCTGGAAAAGCGGCAAGAGCGGGCAGGGCAGTCTGAACGGTAACGTCGCCTGGGGTCAGGCGTTGGTGGTCGATCTGGCGCTCAAAGGCACGCAATTGCCGGTTACGGTCGAGCCGTATGCCAAGCTGGAAGTGGCCCCGGATCTGAAGATTTCCATGGCCGGCGATGAGTTGGCGATTGCCGGTAAGGTGCAGGTTCCGCGAGGCGAAATCACCGTGCGCGAATTGCCGCCATCAACGGTGAAAGTCTCCGATGACACGATCATCGTCGGTGCGCAGACCGAAGAGGGTAAACCACCGATGGCGATGAAAATGGACATCGACGTCGTGGTCGGCGAAGACAAACTGGCCTTCGCCGGTTTTGGTCTGACCGCCAACGTGCAAGGTCATGTGCACATCGGCGACAACATGGACACCCGTGGCGAACTGTGGCTCAACGACGGTCGCTACAGTGCCTACGGCCAGCGCCTGCAAGTGCGGCGGGCGCGTCTGTTGTTCGCCGGCCCCCTCGATCAACCGTATCTGGACATCGAAGCGATCCGCCAGACTGACGACGTGATCGCCGGTATTCGCCTGAGCGGCAGTGCCGAGCAGCCGACTACGCAGATCTTCTCCGAGCCGGCGATGAGCCAGGAGCAGGCGCTGTCCTATCTGGTCTTGGGTCGTCCGCTGAGCACCAACGGCGAAGACAACAACATGCTCGCGCAAGCGGCGTTGGGTCTGGGCTTGATGGGCAGCTCCGGGGTCACCAGCAGCCTGGCCAAGGATCTGGGCATTCAGGACTTTCAGCTCGACACGGCAGGCAGCGGCGATGCCACCAGTGTTGTGGCCAGCGGCAATATTACCGAGAAGCTCAGTTTGCGTTATGGCGTGGGCGTGTTTGAACCGGCCAGCACCATTGCGCTGCGCTATAAGCTGAGCAAGAAGGTGTATGTCGAGGCGGCCAGTGGCGTCGCGAGTTCGCTGGATATCTTCTACAAGCGCGATTTCTAGATCGCGCTTTCTCCTGAACCGAGCCGCTTCAATCGCGAGCAGGCTCACCCCTACATTTGGAATGCGTTCCCCTGTAGGAGTGAGCCTGCTCGCGATGGCGTTTTTTCAGTCGATATCAATGGTGCGGCTGATGGCCTTATCGCGAGCAGGCTCACTCCTACACTGATCTGTGGTGGGCAAGGATTTTTTCTTACGGCAAATTAACTGGGGACGGGCGGCACACCAGCGAGGCCCGTTCATAGTTCAACGCCTTGTCACGTTCAGGTAACGCATACGGTGCTTCACAGCGCTGGCCCTGCCAGTTGATGGTCAGCGTGCCGGCGTCATCCTCGACCAACGCCAGTGCCTTGCCGCTCGGGTCGGAGATCGCCAGTTGCTTACCCGCGCCATCTTCCACCGAAGCACCGAAAGGAATCGACTGGTGCTGCGCATCGAACAAGGCAAATTGCACGCGCCGTCCAGTCTTGCTCGCATAACGCGCCAGCACCACTGCTCCACGGCGCGGCACCACTTGCCGGGTCGCATTGTCAATTTCGATATCGGCGCCCAGATCGCGGGTGTCGAGGTTGATCCAGTTCACGCGATAGGGCTGCGCATTGGGCACCACGGCATAGCCGTTACGTCCGGTTTTCGCCCCGGAGAAGCTGCCGATTTTCACCCCGGAAACGCCTTCGACCTGCGCCAACGCAAACGTCTCACCCACGGTTTGCCCGAGGTTGATCCCGCCGCCGTGGCCGACGATCGAGCCGGCCAGATTGAGATTCTGCGAGTTGTAGCCGCGCCCCTGGCTGTAACCGGCGCTGATATCCATCACCGATGTTCGCGTGCTGATATTGGCCGAACCGCTGCTGCCACCAGTGCTGCTGTTACCGCCTTGCACCGAGTAATAAGTGTCGCTGTCTTCCGTCAGGTAACCGTTGATTCCGACCTGGGTGCTGTCGGTGGCTTTCTGTGTACTGGCGGAAACGAACGCTCGCGGCGCGCGCGGTTTTGAACCCAGCGGGAATGACAGCGACAGATTGACCAAAGTGTCATTGTTCGCTGGCCCATAGTTGCCGACGTCCTTGGTGTAGGTCGCGCCGAGGTTGTAGCTGACATCGCCCCAGTAATTGCTGTAACCCGCCGACAGGCTTTGCGATCCGCCGCGTCCCCAATAACGCTGGTCACTGGCGTTGAGGTAAACGCTGCCATATTGCTGGTTAGTCCCCAGGCTCTGGTTGATGGTCAGGTCGGTGCGGGTTTTCGAGTTACCCGTGCGTTTTTCGCCCTCGTGGCTCAGTTCCTCGACGTGGTCGGTGAGGGTGCGATAACCCTCGGTCGAATAGCGGTAAGCGGCAAGGGTGAAGCTGGTGTCGGTGCCGGTAAATGTCTTGGCGTACAGCGCGCGCAAACTGTTGCCTTTGACCACTTGGCCAAAGGTGCGGCTGGCGGAGTGCGTCAGGTCCAGTGACACGGCGCCGATCGGCGTATTACGCCCGGCGCCCACGGACAGCGCCTGAAAATTCTCGGTCGCTTGCACGCCGACGATGCCGGACAAGTTGCTGCTGATGCCATAGGCCAGTGTGCTGCTGACGAACTGCGGCGATTGCTGATCATCGCTGTTGCTGTTGTAGCGGCCGGCCGAGACGCTGTACTTCAACTGCCCCTGGCGCACCATGATCGGCAGGCTGGAAAACGCCTGCACTGTCACCCGGCGCTGACCGTCGGCCTCGATAATCGTGATTTCCAGATCGCCGTTGGAACCGCTGGGATAGATATCGCTGATCTCGAAGGGGCCCGGCGGCACGTTGGTGGTGTAGAGGATGTAGTTGTTCTGACGAATTTCCACCGTGGCGCTGGACTGGGCAATCCCGCGAATCACTGGCGCATAGCCGCGCTCGCTGTCGGCGCGCATGCCGTCATCGGAGGCCAGTTTCAAGCCGCGATAGCGCACGCTGTCGAACAGGTCGGCGTCGGAGAAAATATCCCCGGCACTGAACTGGCCTTTCAACGCGGTCAGGTCATGTTGCAGATAGCTGCGGCTGCTTTTGAAGGTGCTCGGCTGGCCCGTGCTGCTGTTGAAGTTGGACTCGTTGCGCAAGCGCCAGCCACCCAGGTTGATGCCGTTGCGCAGGCCGACGTTATTGGAAAGCGTGTTGGCAGACTGGGTGCTGTTGCGATTGCTGCTGACCTGATAGTTGATGAACGCGGCCGGCACGCCTTCGTCCCACAGGGCGGGGTCGACGTAACCGCGCCGACCACGCTCCATGGCGCTTTGCGGCACGCTGACCAACAGGCGCAGGCGCGGTACGTCGTAACGCACGGAGGCATGATCGATCAATGCGGGCAGGTCGAGGCAGGCGTCGGGATCGTTGGCGTCGAGCTTGCTGCTCGCTTGCAGTTTGGCGATATCGACGCCCAATTGCTGGACCATCTCCAGGGTCAGGCAGGCCTGGATCTTGCCGCTGCCGGGGTGGCGTCGGAAGTCGATGTCGCGACGACCGACCAGCGTGTCGTTGCTGTAGAGGTCAACCCGGTAGTTGCCGGGCAGTACGCTGTTGCTGGCGAGCAGCGATTGCACATCGACAGTCGACGCGGCACCTTGCAGAAACGACGTGTTGAACTGTTCTTCGCCGTCAGCCTGGCACGCCGAGCTGATAGCCGAGGCGATCAACAACGACGTCAAACCGTCGCGTTTGAGTAAAAACATGCAGGAACCCTATATCACCTCCGATACGAACTAACGGAGCGAAGAGAAATACAGTGAAAGTGTGCGATCAGAGCGATTCGCGAGTTATGGCGTTTCTTTCTTTGGACTGGCGCTGGTGTCAGCGCTGTTGGAAAGTTGCGCGGTATAACGATCTTGGGCGCCATAGTCGTTAATGCTGCTGAACAACAAATTTGCCGCATTAGTTGAATGAAGTTGTTTGAGGTCGAACTCTTTGCGTTCGCCGGGGGCAATCATCATCGAATCAAACGGGTGCTCGCTGAGTGCGCCGGATTGCAAGGTGATATCGGCAATCGACACGTGATACAGGCCGGGATTGTTCACCACCAGCACGCTTTTGCCGGCACGCTCGGCCAAGCGCCAGGTCAATTCGCCCGGTGCTAGATAGGCGTTGTTTTTCAGGCCGGCCGGGCGGAAGAACACCTTGATGCGCTGGCGCACAGCGAGCTGCAAAGTGTTCTGGGTCTTCGCGTTCTGGGGGATTTCCTGCACGTTGAGCCAGACCACCGATTCGCGGTCGCTCGGCATGCCGGTGCCTTCGTAGATGACCCGCAGTATTTGCTGTTCGTCGCCGCTGACGCGCACCAACGGCGGCGTAACCGCAAACGGCACGGACGCGGATTCGCTGGCGTCGGTGTCGATCCACGACTGGACCAGGACATCTGCACCGCTGTTACGTACGGTGATGCCGGCTTCCTTGTGCTGGCCGTCGAAGACCAGACGGGTGCTGCTCAAGGAAATGCCGGCCGTGGCCTGATTGACCACGAACAGGCCCAGCAGGCCTGCGCAAAAGGACAATGAGTGACGATAAAACATGATGGTTACCGCGCAAGTGATTGAAAGCGCGGGGCCGCGTGGCCCCGCACCGGGCTCGAGCATTCGCGCGGGTTATTCGTATTGCAGGGTGAACGGCAGGGTGGCATCGCCACGACCGGCAACGGCAGTTGCCACATCGGCGGTGGTGACGTAGGCGGCCGAGAATTTCAGCGTGGTGTTGCTGTCTTGCAGGGTGTTTTCGATCTTCGCGGTGGATGGCGAGCTCAGGTCGATCAACGCGCCGTTGGAGTCGAGTAAGGCGATACCGATGTTCTTCGCAGCGCCCAGGCCGTCGATCAGCTTCAGCACTTTGGTCCCGGCCACGATGCCCGAGCCTGCGCCCTTGGTCGGTTCGAAAATCATCGCCACTTTTGTGCCGGCGTTGCAGTTGATCTTCATGTCGAAGTTTTCGGCGCTCAGGGTGCCGTTGCCTTTAGGTGCAGTGGCGGTGCCCATGTCCTTGATCGACACTTCGCCCATGTTGACCGAAATGGTTTTGTTGCTTCCGGCGCCTTCAACCGAGCAGGCATCGTTGTTGATGGTGCCGGTGAAGTTGATGGTGCCGCTACCAGCCTTAGTCGGGGTTGGGGCCGGTGGATCTTCTGCCAGAGCGTTGCCGGCAGCGGCAATGATCGAAAGGGCGAGAAGTGCGCGAGTCAGCTTTTTCATGTTGTTTTCCAATGGTTGGGGTTAAAACAACAACACGATATAGCGCGCACTTTTGCTGGAACATCAGACGATTCCTAGAAGTCGTCTTTAACTAGAGTGTCATTACCTGTTAGTTAAACAAGTTGCGCTCTATGCAATAAGCCAATAAGTCCTGATCACTGCAGACTTCAAGTTTGCGCATTGCCGATATTTTTTGCGTACTGATGGTTTTAGCACTTCTGTTCAAGTAACGGGCAATGTCGTTGACGCCCTGGCCCTGAACGAACAAGCGCAGGATTTCATGCTCCTTGGGCGACAACCGGGAAAACCGTTCATCCAGATCAGCGCCGTCGTTCACTACAGATGTCGGCGCGGGTGCCTGCCAGCGCACCGGGTTGCCTTTGGCGATGGCTTTGAGTGCGGTCTCGATTTCGTCGTGCAACTGGTTTTTCTGAATGACTGCCAGCACACCCAGTTCCTGCAGGCGCGTCAGGATCAATGGATTGGAAATCATCGTCAGTACCAGCACTCGAACCTTGGGAAAGTGCCTTATCAGGTACTCCACCAGTTTCAGGCCGTCACCGTAAGGCGAATCGGCGGGCATGTTGAAGTCGGTGATCAACAGATCTACAGGCTTGGTCTCCAGCAGCTGGATCAGCTCATCGGAGCCAACGGCTTCGCCCACCACGCGAAAGCGTTGGTCACGCTCGACCAGTTCCCGCACCCCCAGCAGCACGATGGGATGATCATCGGCAATGACAACGTTGAAGGTTTCCATGAGTGATTTATCCAGAGTGAAGTTATTCGAGGGAGTCGAGCAGATCTTGCAGCCGCGTCAGATTTTGTCGCACCGCCACGGCCAGAGCGGGCGTCACGGCCATGCCGGTCAAGCGACATTCCAGCTCGACAAACGCGCTGGCCAAGGCATTGATCTGCACTGCCCCTAGCGCCCCCGCCATGCTGTGCAGTTGCTGCGCCACGCTGTTGGCGTCGGCCGCATCCAGTGCCGCCAGGGTGGTCTGAATATCCTGGCGCAGGGTGGTGACAAACAACTCGCGCATTTTTGCAGATAGCGACGGCGGGGCATCGATAACGGGTGCCACAGCGATTTTGCAATGCTGCTCAAGTTGCGTGCGCAAGGTAGCGAGGTTCAGCGGCTTGACCATCCACGCGTTCATGCCGACGGCGGCGCAGCGTTCGCCTTCTTCGCGCAGGGCGTTGGCGGTGACGCCGATGATCGGCAGCGTCGAGTCCTGCTGGCGTACAGCCTCGGCCAGTCGGTAACCGTTCATGACCGGCATGTTGACGTCGGTCAGCAGCAGATCGAAGCGGCCGGGCGCCCACTGCGCCAAGGCTTGTTCGCCATTCGCGGCGACGACCACCGAGCAGCCCAGAGCCTCCAGTTGCTCCTTGATGATCGCCGCGTTGATCACGTTGTCTTCGGCCACCAGCACCTGCAGATTCAGTGGGCGGGTCTTTGCCTGCAACGCGGCTGGGCGCTGCGCATTGGCGCCGTGTTGTGCCAGATAAATAGCCCAGGCAATCGCGCGGACATCGTTGGCGTCGACCGTCCAGTCGGGGCCATTCAGTTGCGCCGGATTTGGGCCGCCCGACAAAGCGACGATCCGTGGCCCGCTCCAGTGCGGGGCATTGTCGAGCGGGGTGAGGTCCACCAGTAGCGCCGAGAGTGGTGGCATCTCGGTC
Source organism: Pseudomonas sp. 29 (assembly GCF_002754355.1). Taxonomy (NCBI): domain Bacteria; kingdom Pseudomonadati; phylum Pseudomonadota; class Gammaproteobacteria; order Pseudomonadales; family Pseudomonadaceae; genus Pseudomonas; species Pseudomonas sp. 29. The sequence continues at coordinate 541,986 of NZ_PEEY01000001.1, read as the reverse complement.
GTCACCAAGCGGCAATCCAGACCAAAACGGTTGAGCCAGGCCATCAGGTGCAGCGCCAGTTCGCTGATCGGTGCACGTACATAAACGGCGGGGCTGCCGGCCACGAAAGCGGGGCAGTCGGCCAATGCGCCCGGCACGTTCTCCAGCGTGAGTTGCAGGGTAAAACTGCTGCCCAGTCCCGGTTCGCTGACCACGCTCAACTTCCCTAGCATCAACTCGCACAGCCATTTGCAGATGGCTAGGCCCAGACCCGCGCCGGCCTGACTGTCGGCATCGTTGACCTGATAGAACGGGTCGAACAATTGCTGTTGCTGCGCCGGGGAAATACCCACCCCCGAGTCGCTGACCTGCCATTGCACTTCGGCGCTGCCAGCGGCGTTTTGCAACACGCGCACGCGCAGCACCACGCGACCGTTGTCGGTGAACTTGATCGCGTTGCTCAGCAGGTTGTTGAGGATCTGGCGGATGCGCAACGGGTCACCGCGCAGTTGATCCGGCAAGCCCGAATCGATGCAGGCATACAGTTGCAGGCCTTTGGCGCGGGCAAATGCGCTGTAAGTACGCACGACATCTTCAGTCAGCTCCAGCGGGCAGAAGTCCTGAAGCTCAAGGGTCATTTGCCCGGCCTCGATCTTCGACACATCCAGCACATCGCTGATCAGCTTGAACAGGCTGGCGGAGGAACGCTGGATGGTGTCCAGATAATCCTGCTGGCGTGGGGCGAGCGGTGTCAGACCGAGCAATTCGAGGGTGCCCAGCACGCCGTAGAGCGGGGTACGAATTTCATGGCTCATGGTGGCGAGGAAGCGGCTCTTGGCCTGGTTGGCCGAGTCGGCCGCATGACGGGCTTCTTCCAGGGCGGCGGCGTCTTCGATATGCCGGGTCACGTCATGCAACGCACACAACCAGGCATCCTGGCCTTGATAGCGCGTCGAGACGAAAGCCAGATGCAGATGACGCCCGTCGATCTCGAGATCGGCATGGCCGGACTCGCTGTGTGACTTGAGCAGGCTCATCAAACGGCTGCTGTCGTGCCATTGCTGGGCGCGCTGGTTTTCCAGGAGCACGTGGTGATCGCTGCGGCGAATCACACAGAGGCCGGTCGGTGCGGTGTCGATCACCGCACGGCTGAACGCCTCGCTTTCGGCGATGCTCGCGTGCGCACTTTGCGCGGGGATGATCACGCGCGCGGTGTACCAGCGATTGATGACCCGACCGCAACCGAGCAACGCCAGCACCACCGCCACCAGGCACAGCAATGGCCACAGCGCGTAACTGAGAAAACTGCGCAGGCTGATGACGTAGATCGCGGTCCAGTGCTGTGCGCCGGGGCTGCTCAGTTTGAACACCAGGCCGTCACGGTCGAAATTTATCCCCTCATCCAGTTCCTGGTCGGATCTCTGTGCGCCGGTCAAGACCACGCCGGCCGGGGTGATCAAGGTGAAGTCATCGTAAATCGACCACTCCATCAAGCGCTCGATATTGTTGACCTGAGACAGTTTCAGCAACGTGCCGAGCACCACCCAGGAATCGGCGCCCTCAATGGTAAGCGTTGGCTGCAGCAGATTGATCCTGACGTAGGCCAGCAGCGTCGGTGTTGCCTCGCTGTCCTGAGTGGGCGGGTAGGGCACCCAATGCACTTGATGATCCGGGACTGATGACGGCTGCTCGCGTGCATGCTGGTTCACCTGGCTCATGACGTGGGCAAACGCGCCGATCTGCATCGGGCCGGCACCGCGCAAGCGCCCGGCGGAGGGCACGGCCACGTCGAAGTTGTCGGGGCCATTGAGCAGGATCACTTGCGGCGACTGATAGTGTGACGCCGCCCAGAATGCGCTGTAGTAGGCGGCCAGATAACTGCCCAGCGCGAAAACCTTGGGGTATTGGTCGGCGGCGATTCTGTTCGGATCGATCTTTACACTGAACGGCAGTGAAAACGGCAAGCCGCGACCTTCATAGATATTCGGGCCTTCATCGGGCAGCAGCTTTTGCGAATAGGTGGGCAACACCACCAAAGGGAAATATTGGCCTTTGGCACTGGCCTGGGAGATATCGCGCAGGAACACTTCCTGCTCATGGATATTTTCCATCAACCGGGCGAAGTGAAATTGCAGGGTGTCGCGCTGCTCTTCGAGCATGCGCTGCACGCCCAGATAGCTGATGCCCAACAGCAGCAACACCAGGGCGCCGAGCAGCAGCAGACTTTTGTTCAAACGCAGCGAACTGCTGGCCAGTTTGTCCAGAAATGCATTGGTATGCGGCATTACAGCGCCTGACCAGCGGTGATGGGGCAGCCTTGGGACACAATGACCTCGGTAGCAAGCGACGTTCAACAACCGCCACGTGCCGCTCAACAGGCGTTCGCCGGCCCGTCGTGGGTCAGCAAGTGCTGGAACTGATCGGCTGAAACGGCGTGGGAGATCAGGAAACCCTGAACCTGAGTGCAGTCGATTTTACGCAACAGAGCAAGTTCTTGTGCGGTTTCTACACCTTCGGCCACCACGGTCAGACCCAATTGTCGACCGAGGCTGACAATGCTGGTCAGCGCCTGCGCGAGTTCGGCGTTGGCGTTGCAGCCTTGCACCAGCGCGCGGTCGATTTTCAGTTCGGTGAACGGCGCCGACACCAGGTTCATGTACGAGCTGTAGCCCTTGCCGAAATCATCCTGCGACAGACCGAAACCCTTGATCCGCAGACGGCACGCGCCAGCGTAGAAATTGCTGATGTCATCGGGCACCGAGCACTCCATCAACTCGAAACAGATCCGCGCGGGCAAGCCTTGATGGGCAAGCACGAAAGCGAGGATGCGGTCGGGCAGGTCGTGGCTGTTGAGCAGGTGCGTGGGCAGGTTGACCGAAACCGGAATGTCATAGCCCTGTTCGCGCCAGGTCGCTTGGGCGGCGATCGCCTGTTTCAGCACGCACCAGAGCAACGGCTCTTCGAGACCGAACGCAATCAACGCCGGCAAAAATACCCCGGGCAGCAGCGTGCCATGTTCAGGATGATTCCAGCGTACCAGCGCTTCGGCGGCGACGATCCGGCCATTGTTCAAAGCCTTCTTCGGTTGAAACCAGGCTTGCAGTTCACCGTTGTCGAGGGCGTTGCAAATACTCTGGCGATCGATGCCGGGATGGATCGCCGCCGGGACGCTCTGGCGCAGCGCCTGCAATTGATCGATCAGACAGCGCAGGGCGGCGGCATTCACCGGTTTCGAAATCAGCCCGATGACTTTCACTTGCAGGTTGCTCGCCACCAGGCTCGCGCCCATCAGCATGCGTCGTGAGGCGGCGCTCATGATCGCCAGTGCCGGGCGCGAACGTTGCGCGGCGAGGCCCTGAATGAATTGCACACCGTCCATGCCCGGCATCAGCAGGTCGGTGAGCACCAGATCGAAATCACGTTGTTTCAGGCAGTCCAGCGCTTCTTCGCCGTCCTTGGCGCACGCCAGATCGAAGTCGCCCAACTCGCTGAACAGGTTCTGCAAATACAGGTGCTGGAAGGGGTGATCTTCGACAATCAGAATGCTACAGGGCTTCATGGACGACTCGTTCGTAGGGAGCCAGGACAGCGAACAAGGCTCGTAGCGTAAAAGGTTTGACCAGGCAGTGATTCATGCCCGCAGCCAGGCACAGCGCATCCTCACCGCGCAGGGCGTTGGCGGTCGCGCCGATGATCGGGATGCTGCAACCGAGGCGCCGCAGGGCTTTGGCCAGTTCGTAGCCGTTGAGTCGGGGCATGTTGACGTCAGTCAGGACGATGTCGAACGCAGCGTCGGGCCACAGCGACAAGGCCTCTTCGCCATCGCTGGCCAGCGCTACGGTGCAGCCCAGTTCTTCGAGCTGATCGCGCAGGATCAACTGATTGATGACGTTGTCTTCGGCCACCAGAATGTGCAGGCGCAACGGACGCAGGGCATGGGGTTCACTGTCTTGCGGGCGGTGAACGATCTGGCCGCTCTGGGCCTGGCGAACGGCCCGTTGAATCGCCAGCAGATCATTCAGATTGACCTGCCAGCCGTCGCCGCTGAACTGCGGCTCATGGGCGCCGTCACCGCTGGCCAGTACGCGCGGCCCACGCCATGCCAGGTTCGGGCGCTGTCCGAAGGCTGCGGGATACAGCTCCAGCAGCAGCGCCGTCGAATCCGGCTCGATGCTATCCGGTGCGCCGATATGCGCGCGGGCGCCCCAGCGGCGCAACCAGCCACTGATGCTGTCGGCCAGTTCGCGTACGGGCGAAACGACATAAATGAGGTCCGCTGCCAAGGGCGGCACAGCAGCGGATGGTGCCTCGCAGGAACGTTGCTCCAGCGGCACGCTGAGGGAAAAACTGCTGCCCAGGCCCGGCTCGCTGACCATGCGCAGAGTGCCGTTCATCAAGTGCGTCAGACGTTGGCAAATGGGCAGACCGAGGCCCGTGCCGGCGACCACATTGGTGTTGCCGGCGGTCTGGTAGAACGGCTCGAAAATGAACGCCTGATCGTCATGGGCGATGCCTTTGCCGGTGTCGGAAACCTGCCATTGCAGGTTCACGCGTTCGCCTTCGCGAGCGAGCAGTCTGACCCGCAATACCACGCGCCCGGAATCGGTGAACTTGACCGCGTTGCTCAGCAGATTGTTGAGGATCTGCCGCACCCGACTGACATCGCCGATCAAGCGCTCAGGCAGTTGCGGGTCCAGGCAGGCATAGAGTTGCAGACCTTTGCTTTGCGCGGCGGCGGCATAGCCTTGCACCACTTCGTGCACCAGTTCCGGGACGGAAAACTCGCTCAGCTCCAGCGCCAGTTGCCCGGCCTCGATCTTCGACACATCGAGCACGTCGCAAATCAACTGCAGCAACGTCGCCGATGATCCCTCGATCGCCCGCAGGTAACTTTTCTGCTGAGTGTCCAACTGTGTTCGTGCGAGCAATTCCAGGGTGCCCAGCACACCGTAGAGCGGGGTGCGGATTTCGTGGCTCATGGTCGCCAGGAACAGGGTCTTGGCTTCGTTGGCGGCATCGGCCGATTGGCGCGCCTGTTCCAGTGCTGCTTCGATCTGTCGCCGAGCGCTGATGTCACTGAACGCACAGAGCAAGACGTCTTCACCTTTGTAGCGGGTCGGCGCACAGCTCAGGTACAGGTGCCGACCGTCGGCAGTCTCGAAGTAATCGGTCAGGCACGGCGTGTGTTGGTCAAACGCATCGCGGATCCAGCCAGCCCCCAGTTGCTCGCTGCACTGGCCCAGCCATTGCCGGGCGAGGGTGTTGTCCAGCACCACTTGGCCGTCACTGCGGCGCAGTACGCACAGGGCCACCGGCGCGGTCTGAATCACGTCGCGGCTGAACAGTTCGCTTTCCACCAGCGCCTGAATGCGCTGGATCGCCGGGGTAATGAAACGATGCTCCAGACGTCGGACCAACAGGCACACCAGGCTGATACTCAACACGCAAAACAGCAGCGCGCCGAGCATTTGTGGCCATAGGGCACGCAGTACCGCCAGCAAGTCGATGGAGTAAGTCAGCTGCCAGTCCGAGGATTTCAGCTGCTTGCGCAACACCAATTGCTCGGGCAGCCAGCCATCGCCAACGAAGCCGAAGAAATCCTGTTGTCGCAGCAACGGCAGGTGCTGTTCTGGCGGTGGTTTGTGGCTGTTGCTGAACAGCGGTTTGCCTTGTGAGTTGAACATGGTGAACTCGCCGGCACTGTGGTCGTTCAAGGCTCTGGAGACTTCACGGTCGTCCATTTCCAGACCAAGCCAGCCGGAGTGGACGTCGCGTTCATCCAGGCGGATGAAGATGTACAGCCGCGAGTGGCCGTCTGCAGCATGGGTCAGCCACAGTTCCGATAATGTCGCTGTGAGCTTGAGCGACTCCAGTTGATCCAGCGTGGCCTGTGGCAAACCGACGACCAGCGGCGTCGCGTTGTATAGCCGCAATACATGACCGCCATTGCTGACATACAGCAGATTGAGCTGCTTGGCTTTCAGGTAATCGCGCATGCGCTGGGTCAGCCAGATGCTCCATTGCTTGCCCGGCGTTTGCCCCAGCAGCAAACGGATTTCTTCCTCGGACACCGGCACGTTTATTTTCGCCTTGCGTGTGGCCGACAGGCTCAGGCTTTCCAGCAGCGCTTCGCGGGTGGTGAAAAACGTATGCGCTTCGGCGATGGCGCTGCTCATGTAGCTGCGCCGCTGTGAAATCTCATTGTTGAAGGTAAACAGCAGGAAGCTGTAGACACCGCCGAGAATGCCCACCAGCAGCACCAGGGCAAAAATGCGCAGCAGGCGCCGCGCCGCATCGGGCGAGGACAGGAGCGGGCTGATCTGATGGAGGTAGTTCTTCAATCTCATCCCGGCACTCTAGGGAGGGCCGGGAGCGGGGAAAATCAGACGATCCTTAGAGTGCTAGAGGTAGTTGACGATGAAGGTGACTTCGGTGTTGGCGCTGCCGGCCTTGAGTTCGCCCGTGGGCAGACGGTAGTACGCGGCGGTTAACGGGATCTTGAAATCGGTGCCGGTGGTGGTGAAGGCGTTGAACGGGTAGGTGGTATCGAAGGAAATCGGCTGCCCGACATCGTTCATCAATTGCAGGCCGATGCCGCTGGCGGTGGAGGTGCTGTTGAGGGCGACGATGCCCTTGGTCGCGTCGATGACGGGTGTCGTGGCCTTGAGCGAATAGGTGACTTTCTTGATGCCGGTCTGGCACTGATTCAAGGCGATGTCGAAGCGCACGGTGCGGGGTTTGGCGCCCGCGTCGCTAAAGTCCTGGAGTTGATAGTCATCGCCCATCGCGACCGGGACGGAAGGGGTCTGGCAGGAGGCGGCGTTCAGCACGATGGGGTTCATCAGGTTAAGTTTCGTCAGGATCAGATCATCGCTCTGCAGGCTGCCCAGATACCCCGCGTCGATGTTGACTTTCGACGTCAACTCGCCGGTTTTGATGATTTCCAGACGCACGGAGTTCGCGCCGAAGCCATAGGCGGAGTTGGCGGCGATGGCTTGCAAAGCTGTTTCGTAACGGCTCAGGGCTTGGAACCAGACGCGGTAGGACAGTCCGCTCTTGCCCAGCGGAAAAATACTGTCCTTACTGGTGGCAGTGCCCAGTTCCGGATTCATCTGAATGCCATACAGGGAAATCCTCGAGCAGCTCCAGACATGGCCATTTGAATGCACTGTATCCTGATAGACCACGGTGCCATTGGGTGTGTCGTCAGCAATGGTCAGAGTCGAACTGGCGAGACTGGCGCCAAAATTGAGGGTTTCAGTCTTTGAGTTGACTGCAACACAGCTGCCGGCCATCACGTTCGAGGCGCAGACAAGCAAACTGGCTGCGATACAAAACAGGAGCGGGTGCTGGAGCTTGAAACGCTTCATGAAGGGGTTTACGTAATTGGCCAAAGAGCGGCGTACGTTAAACACGCCGTTTGCCGATGGACATCAGGCGATTCTTAGAACACGCTCCCGCGCCTGCGCAAACGCGGCGATGTATTAGACTCACCGAAGCCTGAAAACCGTGCAGATTGTGCGGCCCCCGGTTCACCAGAGAGGTCATATGGTCCGCTTGAGTATGGTCTTGCTCGGTCACGACTTTGTGCGCAAGCGTTGGTCCGCGCTGGCGTTGACGGGCATTGTCTGGGGCGCGGCCGGTGTGGGCATCTTCATTGATGCGCTGGACGGCGTTCTGTATTTCCCGCTGCATCTCTTCGGTTACCTGTTGTTGCTCGAAGCCCTGATTCTGCTGCTGGTGCCGGCACCGCAAGCCGGGACCGCTGCGGCCCTGCGCAGAGCGCGCGGACTGGCTTTTCTCTTGCTGGGGCTGCTGATCGTCGACCGGCAACACGCTGCCGGGCTGATTCTGGCGGTGCTGTTTGGCGGGGCTTTCATCATTGATGGGGGCTTTCGGCTGGCGGCTGCGCTGGTGGTGCGCTTTGTCGGTTGGCGAGTGTCGCTGCTGGCGGGGCTGTTCGAAATCGGCTTTGGCGTGTTTATCCTCGAACCGTATCCGACGCTGTACAAGGGCACGGTGCCGTTCTGCATTGGCATGAGCCTGTTCCTGACCGGTTGCGCCTTGTTGCGGCAAGCCGTGCGCTTCAAAAATCAGTTGCCGCTGACGAATCCTGCTGCAGTGAGTACGCCGGCCAGCAGCGACGCGTTGGTGATTCACGTCTGGACCCCCAGCGGCACCGTCGACGACACCCTGGTGCGCAATCGCCTGCTCAACCGCTACATCGCGGCGGTCGACATCAACGGCGTGATCTCCGCCGGTCACGCGGCACTGGAATGTGGCCCGGACATTTACATCAGCCATTACCCGCAGGACGACATCGATCGTTCGGCGAGGGATTTTGTGCGCTTGCTGCGGGCGACGCCGAACAACGATGTTGCCGGCAGGTTTTTGCCGGACTATGCCGGCGAGGTGGCGGACTGGTGTCCATCCTCAGTGCAGGTCAGTTTTGCTCATTACGACGCCCGGCGCCTGCATGCGTTCTGGACGGAGTATCGGCAGAACAGCACGTACAACCTCACCAGCCGCAATTGTTCCAGTGCCGTCGCCCATAGCCTTGAAGCGGCCTTGGAAGGGGCGATGAACCGGGGCCATTCGAGCATGCTGGATTTCGCCCGGATCATTTTCAGCCCCGAGTTCTGGGTCGCCGCGCAAGTGCGCAAACGGGCAGAGGCGATGGCCTGGACGCCCGGACTGGTGCTCGACTATGCGCGAGCGTTGCATGCTGCGATCGAGCCAGCACCGCCGGGCTGGCACAGCATGTATGCGGTGAGCAAGCGGGCGTTTGGGTATGTGGCCACTGCGTTGCGCGGGCGTGAGGTGCATCCGGTGCAGCCGCCACCTGTGCATCCTTCCGACGAATCCTGACCGAACTTACACCGAGTCGCGCCCTTCGCGAGCAAGCTCGCTCCCACAGGTTTTGTGTCGTTGCCAATATTTTCTGGCTGACGCAAGACCCTGTGGGAGCGAGCTTGCTCGCGAAAGCGTCCGCGTGTGCGCCGAAAAAACCAACTCCATTGGTCAACTAATTACCAAGCCTCCTAACTATTACGTTGACATTCGCTGCCTAAGCAGTAACATCTCGACATACATTCACTGCCTAGGCAGTTATTAGGTGAGCAAATGAAGCATTTCACCCCGGACGAATTCAAACATTGCCATCTCGGCCTGTTGCTTGGCCGTGCTGCGCTGCTCAAGGACCGGATCATCGACACCCACATGGAACCCCACGGCATCACCGCCGCGCAGTTCAAGGTGTTGATCATCATGGCGCAGTTCGGCGTCGATACCCCGGCCGAGCTTTGCCGGCACCTGTCGCTCGACAGCGGTTCGATGACGCGCATGCTCGATCGTCTGGAGCAGAAAGGCTTTCTGGCTCGCCACCGCAGCGAAGGCGATCGCCGTCAGGTGCAACTCAAGCTGACCGAACAAGGCCAGCAACTGGCCGATCGCCTGCCGCACATCGGCGCCGACGCAATGAATGAACTGGCCGGCGCCGTCACCCCGGACGAGTTGAAGACCCTGGAATACATCCTCAAGAAAATCCTGCTGGCAGCCGGTGACCCGATCACCATCCAGCGGTTAGGTGAACACAATGAGCGGTAAAACCTTGCGCAGCAGCCTGACCCTGGCGCTGTCGGCGATGATCCTCGCCGGTTGCGCCAACTACAGCGGCCTCGACACGTCGGGCGCGAGTCTCGATGCGAAAAACCTGAAAATCGGCAAATCCCTCAACGGCGTGACCCTGTCGCCGGCCGCGTGGCCGAAAAGCGACTGGTGGACCAGCCTCGGCGATCCGCAACTCGACGGCTTGATCCGCGAAGCCCTGCACGACAGCCCGGACATGCAAATCGCCGAAGCCCGCGCCCATCAGGCCAGCGCCGCCGCGTATGCCGCCGACGCCGCGCGCTATCCGACCCTCGACGCCAGCGCCGGCATCAGCCGTTCGCGTCTGGCCAAGGATCAGGACCCGCGAGGGCAGGGCGATGCCTACGCCACCGTGCGTAACGTCAGCGCCGGTTTCAATTACAACTTCGACCTCTGGGGCGGTCAGCGTGATGCCTGGGAAGCTGCACTCGGTCAGGCCCGCGCGGCTGAAGTTGATCGTCAGGCTGCGCAGTTGACGCTTGCTGCCGATGTCGCCCGTGCCTACAGCGATCTCGGTCAGGCGCACATCGTTTATGACCTGGCGAACGAAGACCTCAAGCGCACCAAGCAGATGCTCGACCTGAGCCAGCGTCGCCTGAGTTCCGGGATCGACAGTCAGTACCAGTTCCAGCAAACACAAAGTCTGGAAGCCAGTTCCGAAGCCAGCCTGATCGATGCGGAAAAACGCCTGAACAGCGCCAAGATCGCCTTGGCCGTGCTGCTCGGCAAAGGCCCGGATCGCGGCAACGAAATCGCCCGCCCGAAAGTCCTGCAAGCCAGCGCTGTCGCCGTACCGTCGGTGTTGCCGGCGGAACTGCTCGGTCGTCGCCCGGATCTGGTCGCCGCACGCTGGCGTGTCGAGGCGGCGAGCAAAGACATCGACTCGGCGAAAACCCGCTTCTATCCCAATTTGAACCTGTCGGCCTCGGCCGGTGCCGAATCTTTGTTGGGGGACGCGATGTTCGGTTCGGCCAGTCGCTTCTTCAACATTGCCCCGACCATCTCGGTGCCGATCTTCGATGGCGGGCGCCTGCGCGCCAACCTCGATGCGCGCGACGCCGATTACGATCTGGCGGTGGCGCAGTACAACAAAAGTCTGGTGAAAGCACTGGGCGATGTCAGCGACACGATCAACCAGTTGCGTGACATCGGCCGGCAGATCGGTGCGCAGCAACACGCCACCGACATTGCTCAGGATTCTTACAACACCGTGGTCCAACGTTACGGTTCCGGCATCGGCAACTACCTGGACGTGCTCAGCATCGAGCAGCAATTGCTGCAGGCCCAGCGTCAGTTGGCCACCCTCAATGCCGAGCAGATCGACCTGTCGATTCAACTGATGCAAGCGCTGGGCGGCGGCTTCCAGGGAGACACCCTGACCACAGCCAACGCCACCCCAGCCACGTCGCACAACTAATTCAAGGTACTTGTCATGGCCACTGCCGAAAATACCCAAGCTCAAGGCAACACCCCGGACACCGGCAACCCGCGCAAGCGCAAAGTCATGCTGCTGGTGCTCGCCGTTGTGGTTGCACTCGCCTGCGCCGGCGTCTGGGCGTATCACGAGTTCATCGGGCGCTTTAACGAAAGCACTGACGACGCCTACGTCAACGGCAACGTCGTCGAAATCACCCCGCTGGTGACCGGCACTGTGGTCAGCATCGGTGCTGACGATGGTGATCTGGTTCACGAAGGTCAGGTGCTGATCAACTTCGACCCGAACGATGCCGAAGTCGGCCTGCAAAGTGCCCAGGCGAAACTGGCGCGCACCGTGCGTCAGGTGCGTGGTCTGTACAGCAACGTTGATGGCATGAAAGCCCAGGTCAACGCGCAACAGGCCGAAGTGCAGAAAGCCCAAGACAACTACAACCGCCGGAAGAACCTGGCGCAGGGCGGGGCGATTTCCCAGGAAGAACTGTCCCACGCTCGCGACGACCTGACCTCGGCACAAAACGCCCTGGCCAACGCCAAGCAACAATTGAAAACCACCAGCGCGCTGGTCGATGACACCGTGGTGTCGTCGCACCCGGACGTGATGTCCGCCGCCGCCGATCTGCGTCAGGCCTACCTGACCAATGCCCGCAGCACTTTGATCGCGCCGGTCACCGGTTATGTCGCCAAGCGCACCGTGCAACTCGGTCAGCGTGTGCAACCGGGCACGGCGTTGATGGCGGTGATTCCGCTGGATCAACTGTGGATCGACGCCAACTTCAAAGAAACCCAACTGCGTGACATGCGCATCGGTCAGCCGGTCGATATCGAATCCGACATCTACGGCGGCGACGTGAAATACAGCGGCACCGTCGACAGCCTCGGCGCCGGCACCGGTAGCGCGTTTGCTCTGCTGCCAGCGCAGAACGCTACCGGTAACTGGATCAAGATCGTGCAGCGTGTGCCGGTGCGCATTCACATCAACGCCGAAGAATTGGCCAAGCATCCGCTGCGTGTCGGTCTGTCGACCAACGTTGAAGTGAATCTGCATGACCAGAGCGGCCCGGTGCTCGCGCAGCAACCACCGCAGAAGGCTTCGTTCAGCACCAACGTCTACGACCGCCAACTGGCCGAAGCCGACGCGATGATTGCGCAGCTGATCCACGACAACAGCGCCGCGGTGAGCAAAACCGCGCAACGCTGAGATCACACCTGACCCTGTGGGAGCGAGCTTGCTCGCGAAAGCGGTGTGTCATTCAGCATTGTTTTGTCTGACAGGCCGCCTTCGCGAGCAAGCTCGCTCCCACAAGAGGGCGGCGTCAACCTGGTTTCATAGGATTCACAATGAGCAATAACGCCTCTTTCACGCCGCCCAGCCTGTTGCTCAGCACCATCGGCCTGTCGCTGGCGACGTTCATGCAAGTGCTCGACACCACCATTGCCAACGTGGCGCTGCCGACGATTTCCGGCAACCTCGGGGTGAGTTCGGAGCAGGGCACCTGGGTGATCACCTCGTTCGCCGTGAGCAACGCGATTGCGCTGCCGCTGACCGGTTGGCTCAGCCGCCGTTTCGGTGAGGTGAAGCTGTTTTTGTGGGCCACGATTCTGTTCGTGCTGGCCTCGTTCCTCTGCGGTATCTCCACATCAATGCCGGAACTGATCGGCTTCCGCGTGCTGCAAGGTCTGGTCGCCGGGCCGCTGTATCCGATGACGCAAACCCTGTTGATCGCGGTCTATCCGCCCGCGAGGCGAGGCATGGCCCTGGCGTTACTGGCGATGGTCACGGTGGTTGCGCCAATTGCCGGGCCGATCCTCGGTGGCTGGATTACCGACAGTTACAGCTGGCCGTGGATCTTCTTCATCAACGTGCCGATCGGCATCTTTGCGGTGATGGTAGTGCGCTCGCAACTGGCCAAGCGTCCGGTGGAAACCAGCCGTCAGCCGATGGATTACGTCGGTCTGATCACGCTGATCATTGGCGTCGGCGCTTTGCAGGTGATTCTCGACAAGGGCAATGACCTGGATTGGTTCGAGTCGAACTTCATCATCATCGGCGCGGCGATTTCGGTGATCGCGCTGGCGGTGTTCGTTATCTGGGAAATGACCGACCAGCATCCGGTGGTCAACCTGCGGCTGTTCGCCTACCGCAACTTCCGCATCGGCACGCTAGTGTTGGTGCTCGGTTACGCCGGGTTCTTCGGCATCAATCTGATCCTGCCGCAGTGGTTGCAGACACAAATGGGCTACACCGCGACCTGGGCCGGTCTGGCCGTAGCGCCGATCGGCATTCTGCCGGTGCTGCTGTCGCCATTTGTCGGCAAGTACGCGAACAAGTTCGACCTGCGCTTACTGGCCGGGCTGGCGTTTCTGGCGATTGGCTTGAGCTGCTTTATGCGGGCGGGTTTCACCAATGAGGTGGACTTCCAGCACATTGCTTTGGTGCAGTTGTTCATGGGTATTGGTGTGGCGCTGTTCTTCATGCCGACGTTGAGCATCCTCATGTCGGACTTGCCGCCGAGCCAGATTGCCGATGGTGCTGGTCTGGCGACTTTCCTGCGGACGTTGGGCGGTAGCTTTGCGGCGTCGCTGACCACGTGGATCTGGATTCGTCGGGCCGATCAGCATCATGCGTATATGAGTGAGAGCATCAGCACCTTCGAGCCGGCGACTCGCGAGACCTTGAATCATTTGGGCGGGGCGAGTCAGTCGGCTTATGCGCAGATGGATCAGATCCTCACCAGTCAGGCGTACATGCTCTCCACCGTGGATTACTTCACGCTGCTGGGCTGGGGGTTTATGGGGTTGATTCTGATTGTGTGGCTGGCGAAGCCGCCGTTTGCTGCCAAGGCAGGGCCAGCGGCTTCCGGGCACTAAGGTCAAGAGCCCCTCACCCTAACCCTCTCCCGGAGGGAGAGGGGACTGACCGTGGTGGATGTTCGAGGTACGCCGACTTGCAATACCGAGCCGAACTCAGGTTTTGAAAAGCATAGAGATCGGCTCCCTTTGCCCTTCGACCCGTTGGGGAGAGGGGACTGTCGGACTTCAGTCGAACTCAGGTTTTGAACTGCATGCGGTCGGCTCCCTTTCCCCCTCGCCCCCCTGGGGGAGAGGGCTGGGGTGAGGGGGTAAAGCTTTTAGCCGTGCGGCAAAGCCAGCGGCGGGGCGAAGTCGAACGGCGCCAGGGCGTACCCGCTCTCATCCACCTGCAATGCCCACCCCTGACGATCCCAATCCCCCAGCACAATCCGCTTCGCCGCCTGCTCACCGAGTTGCAACTTGTGGATCGCCGGGCGGTGGGTGTGGCCATGAATCAAGGTTTTCACGCCAAACGCCTGCATGATCCGCGGAATCTCTTCCGGCGTGACATCGACAATGTCATTAGCCTTCATCCGCGTCTGTGCCTTGCTTTCGCTGCGCAGTTTGCGCGCCAGCTTATGACGGCTGCTCAAGGGCAGATTGCGCAGGATAAACAGCGTGATCGGATTACGCAGATAACGCCGCAGCTTCATGTAGCCGACGTCGCGGGTGCAGAGGCTGTCGCCGTGCATCAACAGCACCGGCTCGCCGTAAAACTGCACGACACTCGGGTCCTTCAACAACGTACAGCCGGCCTGCTTGCAAAAGGCCTTGCCGAGCATGAAGTCGCGATTGCCGTGCATCAGAAAAATCGCCGTGCCGCTGTCGCTCAATTCGCGCAGGGCCTGGCAGATGGAACGCTGGAAGGGCGTCATGGCGTCGTCGCCAATCCACGCTTCGAAGAAGTCGCCAAGAATGTACAACGCACTCGCCGAGCGGGCGCGTCCGGCGAGCAAATCCAGAAACGCCCGGGTAATGTCCGGGCGCTCCTCTTCCAGATGCAAGTCTGAAATCAGCAATATCACGCTTCGATGATCTCGGCTTTCTCGATGATCACGTCGTCTGCTGGTACGTCCTGGTGGCCGGCCTTGGAAGTGGTCGAAACACCTTTGATCTTGTCGACAACGTCGGTGCCGGCGGTCACTTTACCGAATACCGCGTAGCCCCAGCCCTGCACGTTCTTGCCGCTGTGGTTGAGGAAGGTGTTGTCGGCGACGTTGATGAAGAACTGCGCGGAAGCCGAATGCGGCTCCATGGTACGGGCCATGGCAACGGTGTATTTGTCGTTGGAAAGACCGTTGTCAGCTTCGTTCTGGATGCTTGGACGCTTGTCTTTCTTTTCTTTCATGCCTGGTTCGAAACCGCCGCCCTGGATCATGAAGTTACCGATTACGCGGTGGAAAACAGTGTTTTCGTAGTGACCGGCGTTAACGTATTCGATGAAGTTGGCGACGGTGATCGGCGCCTTTTCAGCGTTCAGTTCGATGACGATGTCGCCATGATTGGTGGTCAATTTAACTTGAGTCATGATCGCTACTCTTTATAAGGAATTCGTGGGCAATGGGACATTTGCGCCCGTTACCGGTTCAGCCCGTGGGCCAAGGTGCGCAGTTTAGCGTGACAGGCGCGAATTTCGAGGCTGTTTTTCAATTCCCGGCGATTAAATGCGCTCCTTTATAGGCCGTGCTCTGTCAGCCCCTTGACAGCATCGGCTATGATAGCGGCTTTGTTTTGTCTGGCCCCCTCTGCGGCCGCGCACATGTAAGTCAAGGATCCTATGAGCAAGCCCACTGTCGACCCTACCTCGAATGCCAAGTCCGGCCCTGCCGTGCCGGTCAATTTCCTGCGGCCGATCATCCAGGCAGACCTGGACTCGGGCAAGCACACCCAGATCGTCACCCGTTTCCCGCCTGAGCCCAACGGCTACCTGCACATCGGCCACGCCAAGTCGATCTGCGTGAACTTCGGCCTGGCCCAGGAGTTCGGCGGCGTCACGCACCTGCGTTTCGACGACACCAACCCGGCCAAGGAAGACCAGGAATACATCGACGCGATCGAAGCCGACGTCAAATGGCTGGGCTTCGAGTGGTCCGGTGAAGTGCGCTACGCCTCGCAGTATTTCGACCAGTTGCACGACTGGGCGGTGGAGCTGATCAAGGCTGGCAAGGCCTACGTCGACGACCTGACCCCGGAGCAGGCCAAGGAATACCGTGGCAGCCTGACCGAGCCGGGCAAGAACAGCCCGTTCCGCGACCGTTCGGTGGAAGAGAACCTCGACTGGTTCGCGCGCATGCGTGCCGGTGAGTTCCCGGACGGCGCCCGCGTGCTGCGCGCGAAGATCGACATGGCCTCGCCGAACATGAACCTGCGCGACCCGATCATGTATCGCATCCGCCACGCCCATCACCACCAGACCGGCGACAAGTGGTGCATCTACCCGAACTACGACTTCACCCACGGTCAGTCGGACGCCATCGAAGGCATCACCCACTCGATCTGCACCCTTGAGTTCGAAAGCCATCGTCCGCTGTACGAGTGGTTCCTCGACGCATTGCCAGTGCCGGCGCACCCGCGTCAGTACGAGTTCAGCCGTCTGAACCTCAACTACACCATCACCAGCAAGCGCAAGCTCAAGCAACTGGTCGATGAAAAGCACGTCAACGGCTGGGACGATCCGCGCATGTCCACGCTGTCGGGCTTCCGCCGCCGTGGCTACACGCCGAAATCGATCCGCAACTTCTGCGAAATGGTTGGCACCAACCGTTCCGACGGCGTGGTTGATTTCGGCATGCTCGAATTCAGCATCCGTGACGACCTCGACCAGACCGCGCCGCGCGCCATGTGCGTGCTGCGTCCGCTGAAAGTCGTCATCACCAACTACCCGGAAGGTCAGGTCGAAAACCTCGAACTGCCGCGCCACCCGAAAGAAGACATGGGCGTGCGCGCACTGCCATTCGCCCGGGAAATCTACATCGACCGTGACGACTTCATGGAAGAGCCGCCGAAGGGCTACAAGCGCCTGGAGCCTGCCGGTGAAGTGCGTCTGCGCGGCAGCTACGTGATCCGTGCCGACGAAGCGATCAAGGACGCCGATGGCAACATCGTCGAACTGCGTTGCTCGTACGACCCGGAAACCCTCGGCAAGAACCCGGAAGGCCGCAAGGTCAAAGGCGTGATCCACTGGGTGCCGGCTGCCGCCAGCGTCGAGTGCGAAGTGCGTCTGTACGATCGCCTGTTCCGTTCGGCCAACCCTGAGAAGGCTGAAGACAGCGCGAGTTTCCTCGACAACATCAACCCTGATTCGCTGCAGGTACTCACCGGTTGTCGTGCGGAGCCATCGCTTGGCAACGCACAGCCGGAAGACCGTTTCCAGTTCGAGCGCGAAGGCTACTTCGTTGCTGATATGAAGGACTCGAAACCAGGTCAGCCGGTATTCAACCGTACCGTGACCCTGCGTGATTCGTGGGGCCAGTGATTCAGCGTCAAGGGAAATAACGTGCTAACGATCTACAACACGCTCACCAAGAGCAAAGAAGTCTTCAAGCCGCTGGATGGCAACAAGGTGCGCATGTACGTCTGCGGGATGACCGTGTACGACTACTGCCACCTTGGCCACGGCCGCAGCATGGTCGCTTTCGACCTGGTGACCCGCTGGTTGCGGTTCAGCGGTTACGACCTGACCTACGTGCGCAACATCACCGACATCGACGACAAGATCATCAACCGCGCCAACGAGAACGGTGAATCGTTTGAAGCGTTGACCGAGCGCATGATCGCCGCGATGCACGAAGACGAAGCGCGCCTGAACATCAAGAAGCCGGACATGGAACCGCGCGCCACGGATCACATTCCGGGCATGCACGCGATGATCCAGACCTTGATCGACAAGGGTTACGCCTACGCGCCGGGCAATGGCGACGTGTACTACCGCGTTGCTAAGTTCATGGGCTACGGCAAACTGTCGCGCAAGAAGATCGAAGACCTGCGCATCGGCGCCCGCATCGAAGTCGACGAGTCGAAACAGGACCCGCTGGATTTCGTGCTGTGGAAAGCCGCCAAACCGGGCGAGCCAAGCTGGGAATCGCCATGGGGCGCCGGGCGTCCGGGCTGGCACATCGAGTGCTCGGTGATGTCCACCTGCTGCCTCGGCGAGACCTTCGACATTCATGGCGGCGGCAGCGACCTCGAGTTCCCGCACCATGAAAACGAAATCGCCCAGAGCGAAGCAGCCACCGGCAAGACCTACGCCAACGCGTGGATGCATTGCGGCATGATTCGCATCAATGGCGAGAAGATGTCCAAGTCCTTGAACAACTTCTTCACCATTCGCGACGTGCTGGAAAAGTATCACCCGGAAGTCGTGCGTTACCTGCTGGTGTCGAGCCACTACCGCAGCGCGATCAACTACTCGGAAGACAACCTCAAGGACGCCAAAGGCGCCCTCGAGCGTTTCTACCATGCGTTGAAAGGCCTGCCGAACGTCGCACCTGCCGGGGGCGAAGCGTTTGTTGAACGCTTTACTACCGTGATGAACGACGACTTTGGCACGCCGGAAGCGTGCGCGGTGCTGTTTGAGATGGTGCGTGAGATCAACCGTCTGCGTGAGAGCGATCTCGATGCGGCGGCGGGTCTGGCGGCACGTCTGAAAGAACTGGCGAGCGTGTTGGGTGTGTTGCAGCTCGAAGCCGATGACTTCTTGCAGGCGGGCGCTGAAGGGCGTGTTGATGCAGCTGAGGTTGATGCACTGATTGCGGCGCGTCTGGCGGCACGGGCCGGGAAGGATTGGGCTGAGTCGGATCGGATTCGTGATCAGCTGACGGCGATGGGTGTTGTGCTGGAAGACGGCAAGGGTGGGACTACCTGGCGTTTGGCTGATTGATTGCTGTGTTTGGCTTCAAAACAAAACCCGCCTAGTGCGGGTTTTTGTTTGGCGGCGAGAAAGCCCCTCACCCTAACCCTCTCCCAGAGGGAGAGGGGACCGAATGGGGGATGCTCAAGAAATACGCCGACCTGAACGTGCTGCACCGAATCCATAATCGACTGGTTCTTTCAGGTCGATGTACTCGGACCTGGCCGGCCTGCTCTGAATCCATATTCGACTCCTTTTTTCAGGTCGATGGATGACTCGAGACACCTCGGTCAGCCCCCTCTCCCTCTGGGAGAGGGCTGGGGTGAGGGTTGCTTTTGACGTTCGCGTAGGTCTTGATATCGGCAACGCGTTCAGCCGGATGCTGAGCGGTGACGATCATGTAAGGGAAACACCATGGCCAATCACTACCGCGAGCTGCTAACGACCCCCGGCGCCACCGGGCTAGTGCTCGCGAGCTCTATCGCGCGCTTGCCGCAGGCAATGATCGGCATCATCACCATGCTGGTGCAGCAAACCGGGGTGTACTGGCTGGCCGGCGCAGTCGCCGGGACGTTCACCCTGGCCAATGCACTGCTCGGCCCGCACATCTCCAGACTGGTCGATCAACATGGCCAGAGTCGCGTACTGCCCATCGTCACCGCGTTCAGCATTGCCATGCTGCTGGCGCTGATCACCGCCGTTTACCTGAGAGCGCCCGCCGCGGTGTTCTTTGTACTGTCAGCCTTGGCGGGGACGATGCCGAGCATGCCATCGATGATCCGCGCGCGATGGTCGCAGTTGTTCCGGGGCAAGCCGCAGTTGCACACGGCGTTCTCGCTGGACACGGTCCTGACCGAACTCGCTTACATCATCGGCCCGCCACTGGCGATTGGTTTGAGTGTGAGCTTTTTCGCCGAAGCCGGGCCACTGGTTGCGGTCGGGCTGTTGGCTGTCGGGGTCACGGCGTTTCTGCTGCAACGCCAGACTGAGCCGAAGGTTGTCGTCGGTCACGCCAGCCATAGCGGCTCAACCTTGCTGATTCCCGGCGTGCGCACCATTGTTCTCGCGCTGTTGGCGATGGGTGTCATTGGCGGAGCAATCGATGTTGCCGTCGTCGCCTTCGCCAATGCGCAAGGCTGGCCGGGGGCGGCGACCTTCATCCTCGCTGCCTATGCGTTCGGCTCACTGGTGGCGGGCCTGACGTTTGGTGCGATGAGGGTTTCGCTGGCGATCGAAAAACAGTTCCTGATCGGGATATTGGTCACGGCGTTCACTGGCGTGCTGCCCATTTTTGCCACGGACGTTTATGTCCTGTCAGCGACGCTGTTTATTGCCGGGATTTCGTTTGCGCCAACGATGGTCGTGGTCATGAAGCTGGGAACGATCATCATCCCGCCATCGAGGATTACTGAGGGGCTGACGTGGATGACCACCGGTATCAGCATTGGCGTCGCGCTGGGCGGCATGCTGGCGGGGCTGGTCATTGATGGCTGGGGTGCACGGGCGGGGTTTGGCGTGGCCATTGGCGCTGGGATCATGATGGTGGTTGTTGTGTTGGTCGGGTTGCGCACATTGGCGGCGGCTTCGGTTGCGCATGTTGAGCCGGAATTTTCGCCCTCACCCTAGCCCTCTCCCCCAGGAGAGGGGACTGAATGGGGGATGTTCACGAGATACACCGACGTGAACGATGTGTGCCGAATCCATAATCAACCGGATATTTCAGTTCGATGCATCCCGCCAGACACCGCGGTCAGCTCCCTCTCCTTTGGGAGAGGGCTGGGGTGAGGGAAAGGGCGGTTCACTCAACCTTCAATCTGCCGCAACCGCTTGTAAAGCGTATTCCGACTCACCCCCAATCGCCGCGCCAGATGCGAAATATTCCCCCCAGCCGCTTTCAACTCCCGGTTCAACGCTTCAATATCATTCAAATCAACCCCCAGCGGCGCCGCGCTCTCCACCGGCTCCATCTCCAGATCAACAAAAAAATCATCCGGCAAATGCTCCAGCCTCACCGGCTGCTCCTCAGCCATGGCCAGCGCCACCTGCATCACGCTACTGACCTGACGCAAATTCCCCGGCCACGGATGACGGCTGAACAGTTCCAGCACCTCTTGGCTCAACCCCGCCCACTGCGTCGGCTCACGATGCTGTTCCCACAACCGTTTAAACAACGCCTCTTTATCACTGCGCTCCCGCAATGGCGGCAGCTCCAGCGTCAGTCCACCAATGCGGTAATACAAATCCTCACGAAACCGCCCCAACTGCACTTGTTCGCGTAAGGATCGGTTAGTCGCCGAAATAATCCGTAAATCCACTTGGAACAGCTCGCTACTGCCCACCGGCTGCACACAGCGCTCCTGCAAAACCCGCAACAACCGCGCCTGAGTCGGCAATGGCATGTCGCCGATTTCATCGAGGAATAACGTGCCTCTGTCAGCCTTGCGAATCAGTCCGATGCTGCCTTTCTGATTCGCGCCGGTGAACGCGCCTTTCTCGTAACCGAATAACTCGGACTCGACCAGTTCGGCGGGGATCGCCGCGCAGTTGACGGCGATAAACGCCTGTTTGCTGCGCGAGCTGGCCTGGTGCAGAGCTTTGACGAAGACCTCTTTGCCGACACCGGTTTCGCCATGGATCAGCAGCGGAATGTCTTTCTCCAGCAAACGCTCAGCCTGGCGCACAGCTTTCTCCACGCGACTGTCGCCGAAGTGCAGGGTGCTGAGGCTGATAGCGCCCGCGGGTGGTTTTAATGGCACTTCAACGCTTTTCGGTTCGGCAAACATCCGAGGCTGAATTGGCGCCTGTTTCGGCCGCTTCAACAAACATTGAAAACGGTTACGCCCGGACGTCTGCAAGGCAAACGGCAACCCGTCGGGCTGATTGATCAACTCCAGCAGTGACACCTTGAACAGACTTTCAACGCTCACCCGCGACAAGCGCACACCGAGCAGATTGTCGGCGCGACGATTGGCCGACAGCACTTGACCGCTCTCATCAAAGATCAACAACCCGGCCCACTGACTGTCGAGGTTGTTCAACCCGGTGTTGAAGGTCAGTTGAAAATGCTGACCATGGAACAGGTTGAGGATCAGCCGGTTTTCCACGGTCTGGCTCATCATCTTGACCATGCCCAAAGTGTGCGAGGGCGGCAGGTAGCTGTCGCTGGACACATCAAGCACCGCGATCACCTTGCGCTCGGCGTCGAAAATCGGCGCAGCGGAACCGGTCATGAAGCGGTTGGCCTTGAGAAAGTGTTCATCGTGTTCGATATGCACGGCCTGCTCACACGCCAGCGCCGTGCCGATCGCATTGGTGCCGCTGGTCCGCTCCACCCAACTTGCACCGGCCTGAAAACCCCGCGCCAGATTCGGTTCGATAAACCGCTGCGTGCCCCACGAGGTCAGCACCTGACCTTGATTGTCGGCGAGCATGATCAGGCAGTTGGAGTTGCTGAGGATGTTTTCGTAATAGGGCAGGACTTCTTGGTGCGTGGTCTGCACCAGTGAGTGATGGCTGTCGAGCAACTGCGCGATGCCGGCGGCAGGCAACTGATCGAAGGCCGGCGTGCTTTGGTGGTCGAGACCGAACGCGCGGCAACGTTGCCAGGAAGTCTGGACGATCGCGTCGTGGGACAGCGGCGGGGCAGGTGCGGCCATGGCAGTCAGCCTCTGATGCAGCGATTTTTATTGTTGTTATGAACCCAAATCCTGAGAACAACACAGATCAACTGTGGGAGCGAGCTTGCTCGCGAAAGCGTCGTATCAGTCACCGAATCGGTTGAATGACACACCGCATTCGCGAGCAAGCTCGCTCCCACAGGATCTCCGTAGCTCACCGAAATGAGTTCATAGAGTGTTGTTCACTATTGTTCATTGTCAATCGCCCACTTGTTCAAATGTGTTCAGCAATGAACGCTCATTCCCCGCGCTTTCAACGATTTTCACGCCAAATCAACCACTTGCCATTTCTGGCACGAAACTCGCTCCCGTGCACAGGTCGCTTGACTCCAATAATAAAAAGGCCGAGCCATGTCACTCACCCTGGAGCACGTCAGCCGTACCGTCGAGGGCCAGATCTGGATCGACGATGCGTGCCTGAAATTCGAACCCGGTTCGTTCAACGTTTTGCTCGGCCGCACGCTGTCCGGCAAAACCAGCCTCATGCGTTTAATGGCCGGTCTGGACAAACCGGACAGCGGCCGCATCCTGATGAACGGCGTCGACGTCACCCAACGTCCGGTGCGTCTGCGCAACGTGTCGATGGTCTATCAGCAGTTCATCAACTACCCGACCATGACCGTGTTCGAAAACATCGCCTCGCCGTTGCGTCAGGCCGGTGTTTCGAAAGAGATCATCCATAGCAAAGTGCAGGAAACCGCGAAGATGCTGCGCATCGAGAAGTTTCTGCAGCGCTACCCGCTGGAACTCTCTGGCGGCCAACAACAACGCACCGCCATGGCCCGCGCATTAGTCAAGGACGCCGAGCTGATCCTCTTCGATGAGCCGCTGGTCAACCTCGACTACAAACTTCGCGAAGAGCTGCGCCAGGAAATGCGCGAGCTGTTCAAGGCGCGCCACACTATCGCGATCTACGCCACCACCGAACCCAACGAAGCGCTGGCACTCGGCGGCACCACGACCATTCTTCACGAAGGCCGGGTGATTCAGAGCGGCCCGTCGACCTCGGTGTATCACCAGCCACAAAGCGTGCTCGCCGCCGAGTTGTTCTCCGAGCCGCCGATCAACCTGATGCCCGGGCGCATTGCCGGTAACGAAGTGAGTTTTGCCAACTTCGTACACTTCCCGTTGAACGTCGATCTGCGCCCGGTGGGTGAGGGCGAGTTCCGCTTCGGCGTGCGCCCCAGCCACATTTCGCTGGTGCCGAGCAACGATGACGATCTGGAATTGGCGGTCACCGTCGAAGTCGCCGAGATCAGCGGTTCGGAAACCTTCCTGCACGTGCGCAACGAGCATTTCCTGCTGGTGCTGCACCTGCCCGGCGTTCACGAATACGACGTCGATGCGCCGATCCGCATCTACATCCCGACCCATAAACTGTTCGTTTTCGATGCGCAGGGCCGTCTGGTGCAAGCACCGGGCCGGCGTGTCGCGAGGGTTGCCTGATGGCCGAAATCCGTTTGCAACACCTCGCCCACAGCTACAGCAAAACCCCGAGCGGCGCGGAAGATTACGCGATCCGCGAGATGGATCACGTCTGGGAGCAGGGCGGCGCCTATGCATTGCTCGGGCCGTCGGGTTGCGGCAAATCCACCTTGCTCAACATCATTTCCGGGCTGCTCAGCCCCTCGCAGGGCCACGTGTTGTTCGATGGCAAAGCGGTGAATGACCTGACGCCAGAGAAGCGCAACATCGCTCAGGTTTTCCAGTTTCCGGTGGTTTACGACACCATGACCGTGTTCGATAACCTCGCCTTCCCCCTGCGCAATCAGGGCATGGCCGAGGCGAAAGTGCACAGCAAGGTGCAGGAAATTGCCGAAGTCCTCGACCTGCAAAACCTGCTGAGCAAAAAGGCGCGCAACCTCACCGCCGACGAAAAACAGAAAGTCTCGATGGGCCGTGGTCTGGTCCGCGACGACGTTTCGGCGATCCTCTTCGACGAACCGCTGACGGTGATCGACCCGCACCTGAAGTGGAAACTGCGGCGCAAGCTCAAGCAGATCCACGAGCAGTTCAACATCACCATGGTCTACGTCACCCACGATCAACTGGAAGCATCGACCTTCGCCGATAAGATTGCGGTGATGTACGGCGGCCAGATCGTCCAGTTCGGCACGCCTCGGGAATTGTTCGAGCGGCCGAGCCACACCTTTGTCGGTTATTTCATCGGCAGCCCCGGGATGAACCTGATCGACGTGCAGCCGCAACCCGGCGGCGTCGGTTTCGCCTCGACGCATCTGCCGCTGTCTGACGCGATGCAGCGACATATCGAACACGGCCAGTGGAAAAATCTGAAGGTCGGCATCCGTCCCGAGTTTATTCACGTGTGGGACGAGCCGTTTGATGACGCGATGCAGGCAAAGGTCGTACACGTCGAAGACCTCGGCACCTACAAAATCATGACCCTCGACCTCGACGGCGCGCCGTTGAAAGTGCGTCTGGCCGAAGACAAACCGGTGCCGCAGGGCACGGCGTACATCAGTTTTCCGGCGCAGTGGCTGATGGTCTATGCCGATGAGTTTCTGCTCGAAGCCGACGATGAGGTGCAGCCATGAACAAGGTGCAGAACAACAAGGCCTGGTGGCTGGTATTGCCGGTGTTCCTGCTGGTGGCATTCAGTGCGGTGATCCCGATGATGACCGTAGTCAACTATTCGGTGCAGGACATCTTCGACCAGTCCAGCCGCTACTTTGTCGGCGCTGACTGGTACAAGCAAGTGCTGCTCGACCCGCGTTTGCACGACTCATTGCTGCGCCAGTTCATCTATTCGGCGTGCGTGTTGCTGATTGAAATTCCGCTGGGTATTGCCGTTGCGCTGACGATGCCAACCAAGGGCCGCTGGTCGTCGGTGGTGCTGATCATTCTGGCGATTCCGCTGCTGATTCCATGGAACGTGGTCGGTACGATCTGGCAGATTTTCGGCCGCGCGGACATTGGTTTGCTGGGGTCGAGCCTCAACGCCATGGGCATCAGTTACAACTACGCGGCCAACACCATGGACGCCTGGGTGACGGTGCTGGTGATGGACGTCTGGCACTGGACTTCATTGGTGGCGTTGCTGTGTTTCTCCGGATTGCGCGCAATTCCCGACGTGTATTACCAGGCCGCGCGCATCGACCGCGCCTCGGCCTGGGCGGTGTTCAGGCACATTCAGTTGCCCAAGTTGAAAAGCGTGCTGCTGATCGCGGTGATGCTGCGCTTCATGGACAGTTTCATGATCTACACCGAGCCGTTCGTGCTCACCGGCGGCGGGCCGGGTAACGCCACGACCTTCCTGAGTCAGACGCTGACCCAGATGGCCGTAGGGCAATTCGACCTCGGTCCGGCAGCGGCGTTTTCGCTGGTGTACTTCCTGATCATCCTGTTGGTGTCCTGGCTGTTCTACACCGCCATGACGCACTCCGACGCCAACCGCTGAGGCCCGGCCATGAGCAAAAGAAAGCTTATTCCGTTGCTGGTGTACATCCTGTTCCTGCTGGTGCCCATCTACTGGCTGCTGAACATGTCGTTCAAGAGCAACACCGAAATCCTTGGCGGCCTTACGCTTTTCCCACAGGACTTCACGCTGGCGAACTACAAGGTGATCTTTACCGATCCGAGCTGGTACACCGGTTATCTGAACTCGCTGTATTACGTCAGCCTGAACACGGTGATCTCGCTGAGCGTGGCGTTGCCGGCGGCGTATGCGTTTTCGCGCTACCGTTTTCTCGGCGACAAGCACCTGTTCTTCTGGCTGCTGACCAACCGCATGGCGCCACCGGCAGTGTTCTTGCTGCCGTTCTTTCAGTTGTATTCGTCGATTGGCCTGTTCGACACACATATCGCCGTGGCCTTGGCGCACTGCCTGTTTAACGTGCCATTGGCGGTGTGGATTCTCGAAGGCTTCATGTCTGGCGTGCCCAAGGAAATCGACGAAACCGCCTACATCGACGGCTACAGTTTCCCCAAGTTCTTCGTGAAGATTTTCATCCCGCTGATCGGTTCCGGCATCGGCGTCACGGCGTTTTTCTGCTTCATGTTTTCCTGGGTCGAACTGCTGCTCGCGCGCACGTTGACCTCGGTAAACGCCAAGCCGATTGCGGCGGTCATGACGCGTACGGTGTCCGCTTCGGGTATCGATTGGGGCGTGCTGGCAGCGGCGGGGGTGTTGACCATTCTGCCGGGCATGCTGGTGATCTGGTTTGTTCGCAACCACGTGGCCAAGGGCTTTGCCCTCGGTCGGGTCTGAGGAGCTGATGATGGAATGGATGAGCTGGACCACGCCTACCGCAGCATTCTTCATTGTCATCGGCCTGATTCTGGTCGGCATGACGACGTGGGAATTGCGCTCGCCGAGCATCCTGCGGCGAGGTTTTCTGCCGATTGCCACCACCCGTGGCGATCGTTTGTTTATCGGTCTTCTCGGCAGCGCCTACCTGCATTTGCTGGTGATCGGCGCCACCGACTGGAGCATCTGGGTAGCGTCCGCGTTGTCCCTGGTGTGGCTGTTGGCTGTGATGCGTTGGGGCTAGTCGAGTCGTTCGGCAACGCGGCTCCACAACTTAAACAGGAGGTCTCTATGTTCGACAAAAACAATAAGCTGCGACATAGCATTTCATTGGCAGCCATGCTGGCACTCAGCGGTTTGAGCGCCGCCGCGTGGGCGGATGCCTACGAAGACGCGGCGAAAAAATGGATCGGCAGTGAATTCAAACCGTCGACCCTGACGGCCGAGCAGCAACTCGAAGAGTTGAAGTGGTTCATCAAAGCGGCCGAGCCGTTTCGCGGCATGGACATCAAGGTCGTTTCCGAGACCCTGACCACCCACGAGTACGAGTCGAAAGTGCTGGCCAAGGCGTTCAGCGAAATCACCGGGATCAAACTCACCCACGACCTGCTGCAAGAAGGCGACGTGGTCGAGAAAATGCAGACGGTGATGCAGTCGGACAAGAATATTTATGACGGCTGGGTCAACGACTCGGACCTGATCGGTACGCACTTTCGCTACGGCAAGACCGAATCGATCACTGACCTGATGGCCAACGAAGGCAAGAACTTCACCTCGCCGACCCTCGATATCAAGGATTTTATTGGCATCTCGTTCACCACCGCGCCGGACGGCAAGATCTATCAACTGCCCGACCAGCAATTCGCCAACCTGTACTGGTTCCGTGCCGACTGGTTTGAACGTGCGGATCTGAAAGCCAAGTTCAAGGAAAAGTACGGCTACGAATTGGGCGTGCCGGTGAACTGGTCGGCCTATGAAGACATCGCCAAATTCTTCAGCGAAGACGTCAAGGAAATCGACGGCAAGCGCGTTTACGGGCACATGGACTACGGCAAGAAAGACCCGTCGCTGGGCTGGCGCTTCACCGATGCCTGGTTCTCCATGGCCGGTGGCGGCGACAAAGGGTTGCCCAACGGTTTGCCGGTGGACGAGTGGGGGATTCGCGTCGAGGACTGCCACCCGGTCGGCTCCAGCGTGACTCGCGGCGGCGACACCAACGGCCCGGCGGCGGTGTTCGCCACCACCAAGTATGTCGACTGGCTGAAGAAGTACGCGCCACCGGAAGCGGCGGGCATGACCTTCTCCGAATCCGGTCCGGTACCGTCGCAGGGCAACATTGCGCAGCAGATCTTCTGGTACACCGCGTTCACCGCCGACATGACCAAGCCGGGCCTGCCGGTGGTCAACGCCGACGGCACGCCGAAATGGCGCATGGCGCCATCGCCGCGTGGGCCGTATTGGGAGGAGGGCATGAAGCTCGGTTATCAGGACGTGGGCTCGTGGACGTTCATGAAATCCACGCCTGAGAAACAGAAACTGGCGGCGTGGCTGTATGCGCAGTTTGTGACCTCGAAAACCGTGTCGCTGAAGAAAACCATCGTCGGCCTGACGCCGATTCGTGAGTCGGACATCAACTCGCAAGCGATGACCGATCTGGCGCCGAAACTTGGTGGTCTGGTCGAGTTCTATCGCAGCCCGGCCCGCGTGCAATGGACCCCGACCGGCACCAACGTGCCGGACTACCCGCGTCTGGCGCAATTGTGGTGGAGCCACATCGCCGAAGCGGCCAGCGGCGAGAAGACCCCGCAACAGGCGCTGGATGGTTTGGCCAAGGATCAGGACGCGATCATGACGCGTCTGGAACGCTCCAAGGCCCAAGCGGTGTGCGCACCGAAAATGAACCCGGAACGCGATGCCCAGTACTGGTTTGATCAGCCGGGCGCACCGAAACCGAAACTGGCCAACGAGAAGCCGAAGGGCGAGACCGTGAGCTACAACGAACTGCTGAAATCGTGGGCGGATGCGCGGAAGTAACAGCTGAAATGTGAAAGGCGAACGGCACTGCAAGGTGCCGTTTTTTTTTGCGCCTGATCTACCGCAATCGCGAGCAGGCTCACTCCTACAGGGGATTGAGGCGTACGCATCATCTGTGAACGACACAAAAACCTGTAGGAGTGAGCCTGCTCGCGATAGCGGTGTGTCAGATAACAAAGATATCGACTGACCCGCCGCCATCGCTTGCAGGCAAGCTCCTACAGAATGCAGTGGTGTTCACAAAACTCAAAAAACCCCTGCCCACTGCAGCATCTACTAAAGGGCATCGGTCAGTGCCAGCTTCATGCTTGAGTTTCTTCAAAGGTATCAAGCATGGCATCAGGCAATGACGAATCGAAATCATCAGGCAGCACCAACTTGCCTTTCATAGCGCCAATTCGTGGTGTGCCGGTTTTTCCTGTGTGAGCGAGAAGGCGCTGCGCCCGACCTTGGACTGCCAGAGTCTCGATTTCTGCAACCAACTCACAAAACATGTCTCTGCTCATAGTGCCCCCCATCGTTCTTCTACCTGCAAAGACCTTCACCATAGAACTACCCACTCAAGGCTGGCTGTAGGACGAAGCGGATGTTAGGGCGGGAGCTTTCGGAGTTTGTGCAGAGACGAGAGCGTATCGGTAAGAAATCGTACAAAACTCGCGATTCCCATTCTGACATTCAACATGGATATCGCCTGATCCGACGCTTTCGCGAGCAAGCTCGCTCCCACAGGTTTCGGCGGCGTCCACTTATTTTGTGAATGACTACTGTCTCTGTGGGAGCGAGCTTGCTCGCGAAGGCTGAGTATCAGGCAGTGCAGATTTTGCAGGACCCACCGCCATCGCGAACAGGCGAAGGCCTACAGGTTTTAGCGGTGTTCACAAAACCTGAGTACCCCGCAAATCACTGTGGGAGCTTGCCTGCAAGCGAAGGGGCCATTGGCGGCACCGCCGGAAATCCAAGCCTGAACACCGTCATCGCCCCCGGCAAACTCTTAACCTCCGCCACACCCTGATGCAGGCTCATGATCGAGCGCACGATCGCCAGGCCCAATCCGGTGCTGCCCTGCGAGCGTGAGCGACTGCTGTCGACGCGGTAGAAGCGGTCGAACAGATGTGGCAGGTGTTGCGCCTCAATCCCGGCGCCGGGGTTGCTGACCAGCAGGGAAGCCTGCGTCCCACTCTGTTCAATCAGCAGCGTCACGGTTTTCCCGTTCGGGCAATGACGCAGCGCGTTGGACAGCAGATTGGAAATCGCCCGCTGAATCATCAGCCGATCGCCCATCACCGTCGCACTGCCAACGACATTCAAATGAATGTTCTTATCCTGCGCCGACAACGAAAACATCTCCGCGACCTTCGCCGCCTCAACCTCCAGCGCCACCGCTTCAAACGGTGCCAGCGCCGACGGGTGACTGACCTGCGCGAGAAACAACATGTCCGAGACAATCCGCGCCACACGCTCCAGTTCCTCGGTGCACGACACCAGCACGTCCTTGTATTCCTCGGTCGTGCGCTCGCGGGACAAGGTCACCTGCGCCTTGCCCATCAGGTTATTGATCGGGGTGCGCAACTCATGCGCCAGATCATCGGAGAATTGCGACAACTGCTGCACCCCGGCATCGAGCCGATGCAGCATGAAATTGATGCCTTGTGCCAGTTCACTCAGCTCCTGCGGCATGTTCACCACGGACAGCCGGTGTTCCAGATCCTGGGTCGAGACCATCGCTGCGACTTTGCGAAACTCGCGCAGCGGCGCCAACCCGCGTTGCACCGCGCCCCACGCGGTCAGGCCGATAAACACCAGCAACAACGGCAAGGCAATCAGCGTCGAGCGCAGATAGGCGCTGAGCAGCGCCTCATCGTGGGCGTTATCCACTGACAGCAGCACCGGCACGCTGCTGCTGTCCTTGAGGCGAATCAGTTTCGAGGCGGTGAGGAATTTCTTGCCTTGCGCGTCGGTGCTGTCGCTGTAAGTCAGTTGATCGGTGGTGGCGCGCACCGCTTTCAATTCGACGCGCGGATCGCTCAATCCCGAGCCGGACTTGAGCAGCGGCGAGCGCTGATTGAGGCGGTCATAAATGGTCAGCGTGAGGTTGTCATGCCCCATCACCTGATCGAGCAGAATATGCGGCTTGCCGGTGATTTCATTGGCATCGACGTACAACGACAGGCTGTGTTCGACCTGCGCCATCTTCTTTTCCAGGCTGTCTCTGGCAAGCGAATTCAGCTCATGGGTCAACGCGAAATAGGCGAGGATCGCCAGAAACACCACCAGCAGCGCACCGAGAATACTCACCGTCAAACCGAGGCGCATCGACAGGCTGGAGGGCTTCATTCCCTTGCCTCCAGCACATAGCCGACACCGCGCAGGGTGTGGATCAGTTTGCTGTCGAACGGGTCGTCGATTTTCGCCCGCAAGCGGCGGATCGACACTTCGACCACGTTGGTGTCGCAGTCGAAATTCATGTCCCACACCAACGAGATGATTTGTGTGCGCGTCAGCACTTCGCCGGACTGGCGCATCAGCAAATGCAGCAGGGCGAATTCCTTGGTGGTCAGGTCAATACGCTGTTGCCCGCGAAACGCGCGATGGCGACCCGGATCGAGTTCCAGATCAGCGACTTTCAGCACCTGCGGCACCGGGATATTTTCGCTACGACGCATCAAGGTGCGCACCCGCGCCAGCAGTTCGGGAAACTCGAACGGCTTGACCAGATAATCGTCGGCACCCAGATCGAGGCCGCGAATCTTGTCGGCCAGACGCCCGCGCGCCGTCAGCATCATCACCCGCGTCGAATGGGTGCGACGCAGTTGTTCCAGCACGCCCCAACCGTCGAGTTCCGGCAGGTTCACGTCGAGAATAATCAGGTCATAGGCCTGTTGTTGCGCCAGATGCAGGCCATCGGCGCCGTTGGCGGCGTGGTCAACGACATAACCACTTTCGGTCAAACCCTGATGCAAGTATTCGGCAGCTTTAAGCTCGTCCTCGACGACAAGGATTCGCATGATCTTTCACCACTTTTATTTAATGGGTATTTAATTTAAAAGCCCCTCACCCTAACCCTCTCCCAGAGGGAGAGGGGACTGAGCGTGGGATATTTCAGAACTACGCCGACGTGAAAGAACGTTACTGAATCCATAATCAACTTGATGTAACAGGTCGATAAAAAACGCCAGACACTTCGGTCGGCTCCCTCTCCCCGCAGGAGAGGGCTGGGGTGAGGGGAGTGCGGACAATAAAGGTTGTAGCGGCTACAGGGTCAACGCCCAAGTGCTTTAGATCAGTGTTCTGCGACAGTAGGTCGCAGTGCTAACCACCAAATTCTCTTGAGTTTACTTACGGCAAGTGCTGTTCAGCAGATAACTGCCGTGTTTTTGTTTCGATGTATTTCGATAACGCTATTTGCACTTCGCATCCTAGAACAAAACAACTTCCCCAAACCGTGGATAACGGATTTGTAATGTTCCAGTCACCTTGTCGATAAGTTCAAAACCCTACCGTGGCGGCATCCGAGATTCTTGAATAAAGGAAGTCTTCCATTGCCCGGTTTAATTAAACTGACGGCGCAATCACGCCTGAAAAAAACCGCCAGCGTCATCTTGTTGCTGGCCTGTACCAGCCTTGCAAACGCAGCGACCCTGACGCTGGATCAAGCCCTGCAAAGCGCCTTCGCCAGCAACCCGGATTTAGCCGCCGCGCAATGGGAAATCGGTATCGCCGAAGGTGACCGCCAACAGGCCGGCCTGATCCCCAACCCCGAAATGTCGTGGGAAGCCGAAGACACTCGGCGCAATTCGCGCACAACCACGGTGATGCTCAGTCAACCGATTGAACTTGGCGGCAAACGCGGTGCACGCATCGATGTCGCCAGCCGTGCGCAAGACGCTGCCAGCATCGAACTGGAGCGCAAGCGCAATGCCTTGCGTGCCGATGTGATTCAGGCATTCAACAGCGCGCAAACCGCGCAGCAACGCTTGCAGCTGTCGCGTCAATCGCTGCAACTGGCCGAGCACGGTTTACGCGTGGCGCAAGGGCGGATCGAGGCGGGTAAATCTTCGCCGGTCGAAGGCACGCGGGCGCAGGTGCAACTCTCGGAAGTGCGCCTTGAGCTGAGCCGGGCAGAGCGCGATCAGGCCACCGCTTACCAACAACTGGCGCAGGTCATGGGCACGCCGCTACCGACCTCGACCAAGGTGCAGGCACCCACGCAAAGCATGCCGGCCGTTCCACCACCGACAAGATTGCTTGAGCGCTTGAACGAGACCGCCGAACTGCGTCTGGCCAAGTTGCAGATCGACCAGCGCGAAGCGTCGTTGGGCCTGGAAAAGTCCCAGCGCATCCCCGATCTCACCGTCAGTATCGGCAGCCAATACAGCGAAACCGAGCGCGAGCGGGTCAACGTGGTCGGCCTGTCGATGCCGATTCCGCTGTTCAACCGCAATCAGGGCAACGTGCTCGCGGCCGCGCGCCGCACCGATCAGGCGCGGGATCTGCGCAACGCCACCGAGCTGCGATTGCGCACGGAAATCCAGACCAGCCTTGAGCAATGGCAGACCGCCAACGGCGAAGTCACTGCGTTCAACCAGACCATCCTGCCCGCCGCGCAAAGTGCAGTCGACAGCGCCACCCGTGGTTTCGAAATGGGCAAGTTCGGCTTCCTCGATGTGCTCGATGCGCAACGCACGTTGATCAGCGCTCGCAGCCAATACATCCAGGCCGTCAGCGAAGCCACCGACGCCCGCGTACGCATCGAACGGATCTTCGGCGACCTCAGCGTCAGCCGTTGAATTTCACTTTTCAGACAACTGCGCGATGGCTCGGCGCAGAGGAGTTTCCATGGATAAAAAATTGATGGTGGTCGCGGTGGCGACGTTGGCGCTGGGCATTGGCATCGGCTCGCAGTGGTCAGGTCACGCAAGTATCGACGCGCATGCCGATGAGGCCGCTGAACACGCCGATCATGCGCAAGAAGATGCAGCGGCTGAACATGCCGAAGAAGGGCACATCGAATTGAGCGCGGAGCAGATCAGCGCTGCCGGCATTCAACTGGCCGAGGCAAAACCGCAAACCATCAGCCGCGGCCTGCCGTTTCCCGGCGAAGTGCGCTTCGACGAAGACCGCACCGCCCACATCGTGCCGCGCGTCCCGGGTGTGGTCGAGTCGGTGGCGGTCAACCTCGGGCAAACCGTGAAGAAGGGCCAGTTGCTGGCGGTGATCGCCAGCCAGCAGATCTCCGATCAACGCAGCGAACAGGCGGCCGCGCAACGTCGCCTGTCCTTGGCGCGCACCACTTATGAACGCGAGAAAAAACTCTGGCAGGACAAGATCTCTGCCGAGCAAGATTTCCTCCAGGCGCGCCAAGCGTTGCAAGAAGCTGAAATTGCCCTGAGCAATGCCCAACAAAAGATCAGCGTACTCAGCGGCAGCGTGGTCGCCACTGGCGGCAATCGCTACGAACTGCGCGCGCCGTTCGATGGCGTGGTGGTAGAAAAACACCTGACGCCGGGCGAGGTGGTCGATGAAAGCACAGCGGCGTTCACCCTCTCGGACTTGTCGCGAGTGTGGGTCACGTTCGGCGTTTCACCGAAGGATCTGAACAAGGTTCAAGTAGGCAAAGCGGTCACCGTCAGCGCCCCGGAACTCAACGCGGAAGTGGTCGGCAGTGTGGCTTACGTTGGCAGTTTGCTCGGCGAGCAAACCCGCACCGCGACCGTCCGCGTCACCCTGGAAAATCCGCAAGGCTCGTGGCGCCCCGGTCTGTTCGTCACTGCGCTGGTGGCGACCGACAGCCGCGAAGCGCAAGTCGCCGTACCGGAAACCGCGATCCAGACCGTCGAGGACAAACCCACGGTGTTCGTGCGTACCGACGACGGTTTCGAAGCCCGCGCGGTAGAACTGGGCAGCCGCGCCGCCGGCCATGTGGAAATTACTCAAGGCCTGGAACCGGGCGTGCAAGTCGCCAGCGCCGGCAGCTTCGTCCTCAAGTCGGAGCTGGGCAAAGCCTCAGCCGAGCACAGCCACTGATCCGGAAGACTCCCATGTTCGAACGCCTGATCCAGTTTGCCATCGAGCAGCGCATCATCGTCCTGCTCGCCGTTCTGCTTATGGCCGGCCTCGGCATTGCCAGTTATCAAAAGCTGCCGATTGACGCCGTGCCCGACATCACCAACGTCCAGGTGCAAATCAACACCGGCGCCGCCGGGTTTTCGCCGCTGGAAACCGAGCAGCGCATCACCTTCCCGATTGAAACCGCGATGGCCGGTCTGCCGGCACTCGAACAGACCCGTTCGCTGTCGCGCTCGGGCCTGTCGCAAGTCACGGTGATCTTCAAGGACGGCACTGACCTGTTCTTCGCCCGGCAATTGGTCAACGAGCGTTTGCAGATTGCCAAGGAGCAATTGCCCGAAGGCGCCGAAGCGGTAATGGGGCCGATTTCCACCGGCCTCGGCGAGATCTTTTTATGGACAGTGGAAGCCAAGGAGGACGCACTCAAGGACGACGGCACAGCCTACACGCCGACCGACCTGCGGGTGATTCAGGACTGGATCATCAAGCCGCAATTGCGCAACGTGCCGGGCGTCGCCGAGATCAACACCATCGGCGGTTTCGCCAAGGAATATCAGATCGCGCCGGACCCGAAACGCCTGGCCGCGTACAAACTGACGCTCACCGATCTGGTCACTGCGCTTGAGCGCAACAACGCCAACGTCGGCGCCGGTTACATCGAGCGCAGCGGCGAGCAATTGCTGATCCGCGCGCCGGGGCAAGTGGCCAGCACCGAGGACATCGCCAACATCGTCATGGCCAATGTCGACGGCACGCCGATCCGGGTGAAGAACGTCGCGACAGTGGAAATCGGCCGCGAATTGCGCAGCGGCGCGGCCACCGAAAACGGGCGTGAAGTGGTGCTCGGCACGGTGTTCATGCTGATCGGCGAGAACAGCCGCACGGTCTCGCAAGCGGTCGCCAGCAAGCTCGAACAGATCAACAAATCTCTACCGCAAGGCGTGATCGCGGTGCCGGTGTACGACCGCACGCACCTGGTCGACAAAGCCATTGCCACGGTGAAAAAGAACCTCATCGAAGGCGCGATTCTGGTCATCGCGATTCTGTTTCTGTTCCTCGGCAACATCCGCGCGGCACTGATTACCGCGATGGTGATTCCGCTGTCGATGCTGTTCACCTTCACCGGCATGTTCAGCAACAAGGTCAGCGCCAACCTGATGAGCCTCGGCGCGCTGGACTTCGGCATTATCGTCGACGGCGCGGTGGTGATCGTCGAAAACACCCTGCGCCGGTTGGCCCATGCGCAGCAGCATCACGGACGTTTGCTGACCCGTGCCGAGCGTTTCAAGGAAGTCTTTGCCGCAGCGAAAGAGGCGCGGCGACCGCTGATTTTCGGCCAGTTGATCATCATGGTCGTGTACCTGCCGATCTTCGCGTTGAGCGGCGTCGAAGGGAAAATGTTTCACCCGATGGCGTTCACCGTGGTCATCGCTTTGCTTGGCGCGATGCTGTTGTCGGTGACCTTCGTGCCAGCGGCAATAGCGCTGTTCGTGACAGGTAAGGTCAAGGAAGAAGAGGGCGCAGTAATGCGCGGCGCGCGTCGTGTGTATGCGCCGGCGCTGGCGTGGGTCATGTCCCATCGCGCAATCGCAGTGGGCGCGGCGTTGGGCGTGATCGTGCTCAGCGGTGTGCTCACCAGTCGTATGGGCAGCGAGTTTGTTCCGAGCCTGAGCGAAGGGGATTTTGCCCTGCAAGTGCTGCGCGTGCCGGGCACCAGCCTGACGCAATCGGTGGACATGCAGCAGCGCCTCGAGACGCTGATTCTGGCCAAGGTGCCGGAAGTCGAGCGCGTGTTTGCCCGCACTGGCACCGCCGAAATCGCCTCGGATCCGATGCCGCCGAATATCTCGGACAGCTATGTGATGCTCAAACCCAAGGACCAATGGCCGGACCCGGACAAGTCCCGCGAAACCCTGATGGCCGAGTTGCAGGCTGCCGCCGCGACGTTGCCGGGTAGCAACTATGAACTGTCGCAGCCGATTCAATTGCGCTTCAACGAACTGATTTCCGGCGTGCGTAGCGATGTCGCGGTGAAGGTGTTTGGCGATGACATGGACGTGCTCAATGCCACGGCTGCGAAAATCGCTGCTGCCATGCAAAAGGTCAACGGCGCATCCGAAGTGAAGGTCGAGCAAACCACCGGGCTGCCGGTGCTGACCATCAACATTGATCGCGATAAAGCCGCGCGTTACGGACTCAACGTGGGTGACGTGCAGGACACCATTGCCGTTGCGGTCGGCGGGCGTCAGGCCGGGACGTTGTATGAGGGTGATCGGCGTTTCGACATGGTTGTGCGTTTGTCCGATGCCATGCGCAAGGACATCGACGGACTGTCGGCGCTGCTGATTCCGGTGCCCGCGCTGAGCGGCGCTGCGAATCAGATCGGCTTCATCGCGCTGCAAGACGTCGCCAGCCTCGACCTGGTGCTCGGGCCGAATCAGGTCAGCCGCGAGAACGGCAAGCGACTGGTGATCGTCAGTGCCAACGTGCGCGGGCGTGATATCGGCTCATTTGTCAGCGAGGCCGGCGAGGTGATCGAACGTGACGTGCAAGTGCCGGCCGGTTACTGGACCAGTTGGGGCGGGCAGTTCGAGCAACTGCAATCGGCGGCCAAGCGTTTGCAGATTGTGGTGCCGGTGGCGTTGCTGTTGGTGTTCGGGTTGTTGTTCATGATGTTCAACAACCTGAAGGACGGCTTGCTGGTGTTTACCGGGATTCCGTTTGCGCTGACCGGTGGGGTCATGGCGCTGTGGTTACGGGATATTCCGTTGTCGATTTCGGCGGGTGTCGGGTTTATTGCTTTGTCGGGTGTGGCGGTGTTGAACGGGTTGGTGATGATTGCATTTATTCGTAATTTGCGTGAGGAGGGACGGTCGCTGTCCGATGCCATTAACGAAGGTGCGTTGACGCGTTTGCGGCCGGTGTTGATGACGGCGTTGGTGGCGTCGCTGGGGTTTATTCCGATGGCGCTTGCAACCGGCACCGGTGCGGAGGTGCAGCGACCACTGGCGACCGTGGTGATCGGCGGAATACTGTCCTCCACGATCCTCACACTGCTGATCTTGCCGGCGCTCTACCAACTCGCCCATCGCCGGGATGAGGAACCGGTTTCATCTGAATAGGTAATCCCCCCTGTAGGAGTGAGCCTGCTCGCGATAGCGGTCTATCAGTCAGATCTAAATTGACTGACCCACCACTATCGCGAGCAGGCTCACTCCTACAGGCTTTGTGTTCGACTTCAGAAGAGCGCCCTGGAGATAACGGATATGTAATTTCCCCGCCACCGTCACGATAGGTTCGGATTGTTACCTTGATCCCGTCAGTTACTTAAACGAGGAATCAAAGATGAAAATCGTACAGATGGGTGCTCTTGTTGTGGCGTTGGCGATCTCTTCCGTGGCTCTGGCCGAAGGCGGTGGCGACCGCACTTTCGAGCGGATGATGACCAGCAACGACCGCTCCATGGAACTCTTCGTCGCCAAGGAACAAGCCGCCGGCAACCCGGTGGTCGTCACTGACAAGAAAGACGACAAAACCCGCGATCTGTAAGCCTGCTGCATCTGAACAAGCCCGTTATCGCGCATCGATGCCGGGCTTTTTTTACGCCCGGACGGGAAGGAAATGGATATGAAAGTACTCAAGTTGATCGCATTCGCGGCTGTCATGGCGACATCGGTAAATGTGCTGGCCGAAGGCGGTGGTGACCGCACTTTCGAACGTGCGCTCAGCGCCAACGCCAAAGCCATGGAACAGTACGCCACCAACCAGGGCAAAGCGCCGCCGGTGGTGAAGGATTACGAATACGGAATGAAGCTGGACGTGGTCAAAGTGGTGAGTGTGGTGAAGCCGCAGCCTGCGTGCAAAGTGGTGCCCACCGCGATGACCTACGAGGACTCAAAAGGCCAGCTCAACACCATCAAGTACAACGTGATGGGCGTGTGTCGCAACGGCGGGAGCTGAATCCTTTACGGCGAAACGCGGCCCCGTGTAGGAGCTGCCGAAGGCTCCTACACGTTCTGTATTTCAATTCGTAATGTTTAAGTGTTGTGTGAGAAGTGCGGAACCTTCCCACAATGTTTTCAGGTTGTCCGTCGGACGTCCGCTCTCTAGCCTGTGTGGGTCGCTGCCAAATCAGTGATCGGGATTGGAACCCCGGAGAACGTGTCAGCGCCAAAGCGTCTTTCATGACGTATGCTTGCCCACCTTCATGGTGTGCAGTCTGTTATGGCGGCTGTGCGCGGGAGACTTTCGAGTCTGCCGGGTTTCTCCGTTCCCCGGGTTCCAACCTGCGTACAGCTGCCACCCCTTCGCGTGGAACCGAATGGATCAGCTTCAACGTTATGAAGGAGAAATATCATGAAAAAGCCAACCCCAAATCCCCCCGAAACAGACGCCATCCCCGACGCCAACTCAACATCGCCTTACGCCTCCGTCGACACCCGAAAACTCCACGAAGCCGCCGACCGCGCCCTCGATTTCTACCTCAAACCCTCAGCC
Source organism: Pseudomonas sp. 29 (assembly GCF_002754355.1). Classification (NCBI taxonomy): domain Bacteria; kingdom Pseudomonadati; phylum Pseudomonadota; class Gammaproteobacteria; order Pseudomonadales; family Pseudomonadaceae; genus Pseudomonas; species Pseudomonas sp. 29. The sequence goes on along the minus strand of NZ_PEEY01000001.1, from coordinate 502,682 downwards.
GCCATCATGTCCGCGCCGTACATCCCCAACCAGATGTTCCTGGTCAATCCCAAAGCCGATACCGAATCATTACTGGCCAACGCCAGCGAATCCCTGGCCTCTGCCACGGTGATGCTCGGTGACTTCGCTGCGCTGCTGAACGGCACCCATCGCAAGACTCTGCTCGGCATCGCGCAGGTCGTCATGCTTGGTGAATTAGCGGTGAACAAAGCTCTGGATAACGTGGAGGTCACGACGTAGGCGAAGGTCCTTTGGCGAGGATCTTTTTCTCGCCAGGCCTAAATAAATGACCGTGTATCTGAAAGCTATACGCGTATATGCATTAGCTACACGGTCGGTATAGAATCGACTCCGAAGCCGCTCTCATGGCTTCGTACCTCAAACGTTAGATCTCACGTTAAGAGCATGGCCTAAACCTCTCCGGGCCACTCAAGGAGTCAGAAAATGAAAAGTAAGCAAAAGCTGATGTGCTAACGCCATAAGGAGGCTCCAGTTCCAACATCACCTACCCAGATGGGAAACAGAACAAATGTCCACAACTGAAAGCGTTGAAAAATCCAAACCCGTTCCAATCAACATGAGAGCGGACGAAAAGAAACGTAATCTGATCGATTTGGCAGCCGCCATGTCTGGTCGTGATCGCACAAGTTTTATCCTGGAAGCTGCCTGCCAAAAAGCTGAAGAGGTGATTCTGGATAAACGACTGTTCCTTCTCGACGACAGCGCATTTGACGCATTCGAACAAGCTATTGAAGCCAATCCGGCTCGAGGTAACGAATGCCTGCACCAACTGCTCGCACGTCCAAAACGTTGGAGTTGACCGCCCCCGAGAAGCTCAACGACCTACACGAACTCGATGCTTTCGATTCTGGTGAGGTGACCATTGACCATTACCTGCAGAGGAAGGCGCGAAAAGCCCAATCCACCAAGCAGGCTGTTGTGTACGTCAGTTGCCTCAAAGGCACGTCGAATGTGATGGCCTACTACACGCTCTCCAGCGGATCAGTCGCCCGTGCCAGCGTCATGCCGAAAAGCCGTCAACGCAATTCGCCCAGTGTCCATCCGGTCACTCTATTGGGGCGTATGGGGGTAACGCGCGAAGCTCAGGGCCAAGGTTTCGCTGTCGATTTACTGCAAGATGCGATTGAAAGAGCCCTCAACGCGTCTCAGTCGATCGGATCCAGCGCGATAATTGTTCATCCCTTGAATGATCGGCTGTCGAGCTTTTATATCAAGTACGCAGGTTTCATTCCGTGCCCCGGCATTTCCCCCATTACCCTGATGCTGCCTTTACGCTAAAGCTCGGCTTAATCAGCTACCCGCTAGGTTGTCTTGATAGCGGGTTGATTATGTCGCGACCGCAAAGCAAAAAAAGGCGCCCCGAAGGACGCCAAAAGATTCACCTCTTACCAAAGGAGCAAGGAGCTTCTAAAGGTGAATTTGCATCAGCCGCGCAATCAAAGAATCGCCAGCGGATACTCGACAATCACCCGCACTTCATCCAGATCCGACTCGAACGCCGTGGCGCGGGTTGTGGCTTGGCGCAAGCGCAGTGACAGATCTTTCATCGAACCGCTTTGCACCACGTATTTGACTTCGATATCACGCTCCCAACGTTTCTGATCGGTCAGCGGATTGCCCTCGGCATCGCGGCGCATATACACGGCGTTAGCGTTTGAATAATCAGCGTCGGTGCCGCGTGCGTAACGGGTCATGAACGACAGACCCGGTACGCCATAGGTGCTCATGTCGAGGTCATAGCGCACCATCCACGAACGTTCTTTCGGCGAGTTGAAGTCGCTGTACTGGATCGAGTTGTCGAGGAAGATCGAGTCGGACTGGCGCAGGTAGTCGAAGTCGTCATTACCGTTGTTGCGCTGGTGGGAGAGGGCGACAGAGTGGGCACCAAGCTTGACGCCAACGCGGCCGCTCCAGATGTTGTTGTCGAATTCGCCGAGCAGTTGTTTGCCCTCGTCGACGGCCTTGTAATAGTTCAGGCCACCGAACAGCGACAGGTCATCCGAGAGCGGATAAGTCCAGGCAGTGCCGGCGTAGTACTGATTCCACGCATCCTTGAGACGGCTGGAATACAGACTGAAACTGAGATTCTTGTTCAGCGCGTAATCGCCGCCACCATAAGCGATCCACGGCGAATTGACCGGACCTGCATAGAAGGTCGCGAAGTTCTCACGCATGTCGCTGGACGCCGGCTGGCTCATCGCATGCAACCGGCCACCCTGCACCGACAGACCTTCAATGCTGGTGTTGGTCGCCGTCACCCCGCGAAAGCTCTCCGGCAGCAAGCGCGAGTCACCGGCCGCGACCATCGGGTTGACCGGGAACACATCACCCACCCTGACCACCGTATCGAACGCCCGGATTTTCGCGGCGCCGCCGACCTTGGTGTATTCGTCCCGCGCCTCGCCGTCGCTGTTGACCGGCAACACATCAAACGAACTGCGCCCACCGTTGCGTCCGTCACCGGTATCGAGTTTCAGACCAATCATCGCAAATGCATCGACACCGACCCCGACGGTGCCTTGGGTGAAACCGGACTCGAACTTGCTGATCACCGCATGCGACCAGGCTTCTGAATAGCCGTTGCCGGTCGGACTGGACTGACCATTGCGATGATCACGATTGAAGTAGAAGTTACGGTTGAGCACCGTCAGGCTGCTGCCTTCGACAAAGCCTTCAGGCTTGTCTTCAGCAAACACCGTGGACGGCCCGGCGCCGACCACCACTGCTAGAGCGGCCATCGATATTTTCGAATTGTTAACCATCAAACACTCCTTGGGTTCGGCAGAACGGGAACGTGCTTCGGCGTGGGTTTTATTGTTCGGCGGGTGACATCGTTGCAAGCTGCGGATAACGCCAAGGTGATGAGGGAATTACAATTTCGTCATGTGGCTGGAATTAGAACCCAGTGTCAGGTCAGGGCTGCGAGTTGTTCGATTGTCTGTGGAAAACGCTCGACCAGACGGATCAGGGTTGTGGCCTGAGCATTGGGCGTTGCTCGTCCTTGCTCCCAGTTTTCGAGCGTTCGCGTGTTGGTGCGTAGATACATCGCGAATACTGACCGGGAAAGATTAAGTTGCTGACGGATGGCTATCACTTCTTCAGCAGTGATCGGCATCAGTTTTGGCAGTTGAACTTTGTGGGTACGCAAGGTGATTTTGCCTTGGCGTTCATCGGCCAGTGCTTCCAGTCCATCCATCAGTTCGGAAAAAATGTCACGTTTCATAGTGGGTTCTCGCGTTGAGTTCTCTATCCAGCGTTTTTCTGAAAAGTTTTTTCTGGGCAGGCGTCAAATCGTCCTGCTCGTTTTTGTTGTAGACGGTAAAGAGCCAGAACTGATCGAAGCCTGACCACCAGTAATAAATCACTCGTAATCCGCTGCGCTTACCCTTCCCTCTTCGTTGGTCGCCAAAGCGAATTTTACGAAGCCCGCCTGTGTCCTCGATGAGATCGCCCGCTTCCGGATTTTTCAGCAACTCCAGTTGAAAGCTGCGAAACAGATCGTCATCCAGATAGTCGTCTCGGTGCTTCTGAAATACAGGCAATTCGATAAATAGAGCATCCATGTTCTGTACGCTACCTACGTATAGTGTTGTCTCGATAATCGAATCGGTCAAGGCCTCCTGGCCTTGCTTTTCGTCCCTTTTTCAACGGTAGACGCCGCTCGTAAAAACACCTGTAGGACGAATCGCCGCGTGTGGTGAGAACGTTCGATTGATCTATGAAGACGCTTCGCAGCTGCCGTGTCGGAACAGTCCCGCAAGCAGTGCCCAACGCCGAATGGTGATAGCGGTGGGGTGTCGGGCGAAGAAGAGGTTGAATGTGCCGACGCCTTCGCGAGCAGGCTCGCTCCCACAGTGGTCCAGGGTGGGTACAGACTTTGTGAACACCATCGAAACCTGTGGGAGCCGGGCTTGCCCGCAAAAATAAAAACGGCACCCGAAGGTGCCGTTTCTATTTGTAGCTAAAAGCGACGGAGCAATCAGCCCGCCAGACCCGCCTGCTGAACCAGTGTCAGCAATGGCTGCGGGTACACACCCAGGAAGAACGCGACCAGGGCGATAGCCAGCAGCATCACGCCGCCTGCCTTCTGTTCCCAGTGCAGTTGGGCGTCGTGGCGACGCAGGTTTGGCTCGATCAGGTACAGGGTGACCATCACGCGCAGGTAGTAGAAGACGCCGATGGCGCTACCCAGCACCAGCGAACCGACCAGCCACCATTGGTGCGATTCAACACCGGTAGCGATGATGTAGAACTTGCCGATGAAGCCAGCAGTCAGCGGGATACCCGCCAGCGACAGCATCATTACGGTCAAGACTGCGGTCAGGTACGGACGGCGCCAGAACAGACCGCGATACTCGTACAGGGCATCGGCGTCACGGCCGTTGTACGGCGAGGACATCAGGGTGATCACGCCGAAGGCGCCGAGGCTGGTGATCACATAAGTCACCAGGTACACGCCGATGGCTTCCACCGCCAGACCCTTGCTTGCCACCAGTGCGATCAGCAGGTAGCCGAAGTGCGCGATGGACGAGTAACCGAGCAGACGCTTGAGGTTGCTCTGGGTCAGGGCCAGCAGGTTGCCGAACAGGATCGAGGCGATGGCGATGACGGTCAGCACGTCGCTCAGTACACCGCTGCTGGCAGCAGGGGAGATCTGGAACAGACGCACCATCACCGCAAACACCGCCACCTTGGATGCGGTCGCGAGGAACGCAGCCACCGGTGCCGGGGCACCTTCGTAAACGTCCGGCGTCCACAGGTGGAACGGTACCAGCGAAAGCTTGAACGCCAGACCGATCAGCATCATGCCCAGGCCCAGTTGCGCCAGCGAGCTAGGCAGGCCAGTCGCAGCCAGAGCCTGACCGATACCGACGAAGCTCAGCGAACCCGAGTCTGCGTACAGCAGCGCCATACCGAACAAGAGGAACGCGGAACCGGCGGCCGACAGCACCATGTATTTGATGCCGGCTTCCAGCGAACGCTTGTTGAAGAAGGCGTAGGCCACCAGACCGTAAACCGGTACCGACAACAGTTCCAGACCGATGAACAAACCGGCCAGGTGCTGCGCGCTGACCAGAACCAGACCACCGGCGGCGGCCATCAGGATCAGCAGGTACAGTTCTTCACGGTTGCCCGGGTAACCCGAACCGCCATCACCCAAGTAGGCGTGGGCGAGGGTGACGCAGGCGAGGGTGGCGACCAGGATCAGCGCCATGTACAGGCAAGCGAAGGTGTCGATTTGCAGCAGTGGAGTCACGGCCAGAGGCGCGACTTTCAGGGCTGGCAGGATCGACAGCAAGGCCAGGTTCAGACCGGCGACCGAGATCAGGAAGGTCTGCGAGTGGTTGCGGCGCCAGGCGATTGCCAGCATCACCACGATAATGGTGAGGCTGGTGATCAACAGTGGCGCAAGCGCAATAAAGTGTTGAATCGTGAATTCCATAGCGCTCTTACCGGGCCGAAGCGAGTTGAGTGAAGGCGGTGCCGAGCCACTGCTGCACGCCATGCATCGTGGCGGCAGAGGTGTCGAGGAACGGTTGCGGGTAGACGCCGAGGTAAACCAGCAGCACCGCAAGGCCCAGCACCATGATCAGTTCGCGAGCGTCCATACCGTGCAGGATCGAATCCGATTTCGACGGACCGAAGTAGGCACGGTGGATCATGATCAGCGAGTAGACCGAACCGAACACCAGACCGGAAGTGGCAATCGCGGTGATCCATGGAGCGCTGGCGAAAGTGCCGATCAGGATCAGGAATTCACCGACAAAGTTACCGGTACCCGGCAGGCCCAGGGAGGCGGCCGCAAAGAACAGGCTGATCGCCGGCAGGTAAGCGATACGCGACCACAGACCGCCCATCTCACGCATGTCACGAGTGTGCAGACGCTCGTACAACTGACCGCTGAGGATAAACAGTGCCGCCGCCGACACGCCGTGCGCCAGCATCTGGATCACTGCACCTTGCAGGGCCAATTGGCTGCCGGAGTAGATGCCGATCAACACGAAGCCCATGTGGGAAACGGAAGAGAAGGCGATCAGACGCTTGATGTCGGTTTGGGCGAAAGCGAGGAACGCACCGTAGAAGATCCCGACCAGACCGAGGGTCATGGCGATCGGCGCAAACTCGGCCGAAGCGTTCGGGAACAGCGGCAGGGCGAAACGCAGCAGACCGTAGGCAGCGGTTTTCAGCAAGATACCGGCGAGGTCGACGGAACCGGCAGTCGGCGCCTGGGCGTGGGCATCAGGCAACCACGAGTGGAACGGAACAACTGGCAGCTTGACCGCGAAGGCGATGAAGAAGCCGAGCATCAGGATGTACTCGGTGGTCATCGACATCTTGGTTTTCAACAGGTCGGCGTAGTTGAAAGTAATCACGCCAGTGTTGTTGAAGTTGACCAGTACCAGACCGAGGATCGCCACCAGCATGATCAGGCCGGACGCCTGAGTGAAGATGAAGAACTTGGTCGCTGCGTAGATCCGGGTTTTCTTGCCGTCCGAAGAACTGTGACCCCAGAGCGCGATGAGGAAGTACATCGGCACCAGCATCATTTCCCAGAAGAAGAAGAACATGAACAGGTCGAGGGCGAGGAACACGCCGACAACGCCGCCCAGGATCCACATCAGGTTCAGGTGGAAGAAGCCAACGTGACGTTGAATCTCTTTCCACGAGCAGAGTACCGAGAGGATACCCAGCAGACCGGTCAGCAGGATCATCAACAGCGACAGGCCGTCGAGGGCCAGGTGCACGTTGATGCCGAAGCGCTGGATCCAGACATGCTTGAACTCAAGCGCCCAGGTCGGATCGGCGCCAGGCGCCGGCGCAAATGAATAGTCACCGTGGGCCCACAGCCAGAGGCCGAGGGCGAGTTCCAGGGTCATGGTCAACAGCGCAATCCAGCGGGGCAGGGTAGCGCCGAAGCGCTCACCCATCCAGCACAGCAGGCCGCCGATGAAGGGGATCAGGATTAGCCAAGGCAGAATCATGACGGGCTCGTTTCCTTTCGCAAATTCGCAAGGTTCATATCAGACCGCTACCAGCACGATGGCGCCAATCACCAGCACGGCACCAGCAGCCATCGAAGCAGCGTACCAACGCAGTTGACCGGTCTCGGTGCGGCTCAGGGCAGTGTGACCACCCTTGGCCATACGCGGGATCAGACCGATGGTCTGGTCGAGCGGGTCTTTGCGCAGTACGTGGCTGATCGCCAGGTAAGGCTTGACGAACAGTTTGTCGTAGATCCAGTCGAAGCCCCAGGCAGCGAACCACCAGGCCGAAAGGAAACGGCCGATGCCGCTATTGGCGATGGCCGTGACGAAGCGACGCTTGCCGAGGAACAGCAGCGCTGCCAGCAGGATACCGGCCAGGGCAATGGCGCCCGAAGCGATTTCCAGACTGTGCTTGGCTTCGCCACCGGCATGGCCAACGCTTTCCGGCAGTACGCCGTGCAGCGGTGGCACGATCATGGCGCCGACGAAAGTCGACAGCACGATCAGCACCGACAGTGGCAGCCAGTGCGAGATGCCGTGACCGGCGTGGGCTTCGGTCTTGGCTTCACCGTGGAACGTGATGAAGATCAGGCGGAAGGTGTACAGCGACGTCATGAACGCGCCGACCAGACCTGCGTAAAGCAGACCGTGGTTGCCGCTGGCGAACGCTTCCCAAAGGATTTCGTCCTTGGAGTAGAAGCCTGCGGTAACCAGTGGCAGAGCGGCCAGGGCGGCACCACCAACGATGAAACTGGCATAGGCCAGTGGCAGTTTCTTCCACAGACCGCCCATTTTGAAGATGTTCTGCTCGTGGTGGCAGGCAACGATCACCGCACCGGAAGCAAGGAACAGCAGGGCCTTGAAGAAGGCGTGGGTCATCAGGTGGAAAATCGCGCCATCCCATGCACCAACGCCGAGCGCCAGGAACATGTAGCCGATCTGGCTCATGGTCGAGTAGGCGAGGATACGTTTGATGTCGGTTTGTACCAGTGCCGCGAAACCGGCCAGAACCAGAGTCACACCACCTACGATGCCAACCAGATGCAGGATGTCCGGCGCCAGGGTGAACAGACCGTGAGTACGGGCGATCAGGTAAACGCCTGCGGTCACCATGGTTGCGGCGTGGATCAGTGCCGAAACCGGGGTAGGACCGGCCATTGCGTCCGCGAGCCAGGTTTGCAACGGCAGTTGTGCCGATTTACCGACCGCGCCACCCAGCAGCATCAGGGTAGCCAGAGTGATCCAGAAGTCGCCGACCTGGAATTTCTGCGGTGCCAGCACCAGCAGTTCCTGGATGTTCAGCGTGCCCACTTGCTGGAACAGGATGAACAGGCCGATGGCCATGAACACGTCGCCGATCCGGGTCACGATGAACGCCTTGAGTGCGGCGTTACCGTTGTTGCGGTTGCTGTAGTAGAAACCGATCAACAGGTACGAGCACAGGCCCACGCCTTCCCAGCCGAAGTACAGGAACAACAGGTTATCGCCGAGTACCAGGAACAGCATGCTGGCGATAAACAGGTTGGTGTACGAGAAGAAGCGCGAGTAACCCGCTTCACCGCGCATGTACCAGGATGCGAACAGGTGGATCAGGAAACCTACACCGACAACCACGCCGAGCATGGTGATCGACAGGCCGTCGACGTAGAGGGCGAAGTCAGGCTTGAAGCCTTCGACCGCCATCCACTTCCACAGTACCAGCGTGTAGTGACCGCCTTCGGGTGGTGCGACGTTGAATTGCCAGATGACGTAGGCGGCGACAATCGCCGACAAGCCAATGGAACCCACGCCGATCAGCGCCGAGAGGTTTTCCGACCAGCGTCCACGGGAGAACGACAGCAGCAGGAAACCGATCAGAGGGAATACGAAAGTCAGAAAGATAAGATTCATCCGCGCATCTCACTGGCAGCGTCGATATCGAGCGTGTGGAAGCGGCGATACAGTTGCAGCAGGATCGCCAGACCAATACTGGCCTCGGCGGCTGCAAGGCTGATCACCAGGATGAACATGATCTGTCCATCCGGCTGGCCCCAACGGGCGCCTGCAACGATGAACGCCAGTGCAGAGGCGTTCATCATTACTTCCAGACTCATCAACACGAACAAAATGTTGCGGCGGACCATCAGGCCGACCAGACCAAGGCAGAACAGGATGCCGGCAACTGCCAGACCATGTTCGAGAGGGATAGCAGGCATGTCTTACTCCTTCGCCTCGTTACGGCCCAAATGGAACGCCGTGACGGCTGCAGCGAGCAGCAGCATCGAGGCGAGTTCGACCACCAGCAGGTACGGGCCGAACAGGCTGATGCCCACGGCTTTCGCGTCTACGGTGGTGTGGCCGATGGCCTGGCCGCTCTGGTGAGCGAACAGCACATACAGCAGTTCGGCCAGCAGCAAGGCGGCGAGAATCACCGGACCGGCCCAGATGCCGGGCTTGAGCCAGACGCGTTCTTGCTGAACCGAGGCCGGGCCGAGGTTCAGCATCATCACCACGAACACGAACAGCACCATGATGGCGCCGGCGTAGGCGATCACTTCCAGCACGCCGGCGAACGGTGCGCCGAGTGCGAAGAAGGTCATGGCCACGGCGATCAACGAGATGATCAGGTAGAGCAGGGCGTGCACAGGGTTGGTGTTGGTGACTACGCGAAGCGTGGACACAACAGCGATACCCGATGCGAAATAGAAAGCGAATTCCATCGTTCTTCCTTAAGGCAGCAAGCTCTTCACGTTGATCGGTTCGGCTTCGTTCTGCGCGGAGCCTTTCGGCTTGCCAGCGATTGCCATACCTGCAACACGATAGAAGTTGTAATCAGGGTTTTTGCCGGGGCCGGAGATCAACAGATCTTCTTTCTCGTACACCAGGTCCTGACGTTTGAACTCGGCCATCTCGAAATCCGGAGTCAGTTGGATCGCGGTGGTCGGACAGGCTTCCTCGCAGAGACCGCAGAAAATGCAGCGCGAGAAGTTGATACGGAAGAAGTCCGGGTACCAGCGACCGTCTTCGGTTTCCGCTTTCTGCAGCGAGATGCAACCCACCGGGCAAGCCACGGCGCACAGGTTGCAGGCAACGCAACGCTCTTCGCCATCGGGGTCGCGGGTCAGGACGATGCGACCACGGTAGCGTGGTGGCAGGTAGACCGCTTCTTCCGGGTATTGCAGGGTGTCGCGCTTGCGGAAGCCATGGCCGAAGACCATGACCAGGCTGCGCAACTGGGTACCAGTACCCTTAACGATGTCGCCAATATATTTGAACATGGGTCAAATCCTCACTGAACCGCGACTGCAGGCGTGTTCCACAACACGACCGCAGCGGTCACCAGCAAATTGATCAGGGTCAGTGGCAGGCAGAATTTCCAGCTGAAATCCATCACCTGGTCATAACGCGGACGCGGAATGGAAGCGCGCAGCAGGATGAACAGCATGATGAAGAACGCGGTCTTCAGTGCGAACCAGACGAACGCCAGTTGCGGCAAGATGCCGAACGGACCGTGCCAGCCACCGAAGAACAGGGTGACCAGCAGCGCCGAGATCAGGATGATGCCGATGTATTCACCGACGAAGAACATGCCCCATTTCATACCGGCGTATTCAATGTGGTAACCGTCGGCCAGTTCCTGTTCCGCTTCCGGCTGGTCGAACGGGTGACGGTGAGTCACGGCGACGCCAGCGATGAAGAAGGTACAGAAGCCGAAGAACTGCGGAATGATGAACCACAGGTTCTGCGCCTGGTACTCGACGATGTCGCGCATGTTGAACGAGCCGACCTGGACCACGATGCCCATCAGGGCCAGGCCCATGAACACTTCGTAGGACACGGTCTGCGCCGATGCACGCAAGCTGCCGAGCAGGGCGAACTTGTTGTTACTCGACCAGCCGGCGAACAACACCGCGTAGACCGACAGACCGGCCATGGCGAAGAAGAACAGCAGGCCGATGTTCAGATCCGCGACGCCCCAGGTCGGGGTGATCGGGATGATCGCGAAGGCGATCAGCAGGGCGGACATGGCCACCACCGGTGCCAGGGTGAAAATCACCTTGTCGGCGAACGGCGGGGTCCAGTCTTCCTTGAAGAACATCTTCAGCATGTCGGCGGCGATCTGGAACATACCGAACGGGCCAACGCGGTTCGGACCGTAACGGTCCTGCCACCAGCCCAGCAGGCGACGTTCGACAAAGCTGAGCAACGCGCCTGCGACCACCACGGCCAGCAGAATCACGATGGCTTTGACGACCGAGAGGATCACATCGATCACTTCAGGGGTGAACCAGGTCATTGCGCTGCCTCCTGCAGACCGTCGACGGATACGCCGGCGAATGCCGGTGGAATGCCGGCGATACCCGCAGGCAATGCCACCAGACCGGCGCCCAGTTCTTCATTGATGCGCAGCGGCAGACGCAGGGTCTGGCCGGCCACGTTCAGGCTCAGCAGCGCACCGTCGTTGACGCCCAGACGATCCGCTTCCGACTTGGCCAGAGCAACGTAAGGAGCCGGAATGCGCTCTTGCACCGGGGCGGCTTTCGAAGAGTTTTCTTCGCTGCCGAACAGGTGGAAGAACGGCACGGCTTGCCAGGTACCCGGCGCCGGGTTGAATGCGCGCGGTGCTGCAGCGAACCAATTCAGCGAATCGCCAGTGCTTTCGATCAGGCGGGTGCCCGGGTCGCCAGCGCGGATATGACCACCGACTTCGTCCTGGAACTTGTTCCACGCTTGTGGCGAGTTCCAGCCCGGCGACCAGGCAAATGGCACCTGCTGACGCGGTTCGGCAGAGCCCGAGTAACCTTCCATGGAGAAGGCGAACGCGGTGTCTTTGTCTTGCGGGGTGCGCGGTTCGTGAACGCTGATGTCGGCGCGCATCGCGGTGCGACCGGAATAACGCAGCGGCTCACGCGCCAGTTTCAGACCCTTGATGCGGAACGCGGCGGACGGTGCAGCGTCGACGATACGCGCCAGTTGCTCGGTGCTCGAAGCAACGGCAGCGGTGACGTGGTCGAGTTGCGTCCAGTCGATCGGCTGGTTCAACAGGGTCGCGCGCAGGGCGTGCAGCCAGCGCCAGCCTTCGTGAACGAGGATGCTCGCATCCATGTATTGCGGGTCGAAAACCTGGAAGAAGCGCTGGGCGCGACCTTCCTGGCTGACCAGCGTACCGTCGCCTTCGGCGAAGCTCGCGGCTGGCAGCACCAGATGCGCGCGATCGCTGGTAGCAGTTTTCTGATGGTCAGCAACGATCACCACTTGCGCAGCGTTCAGTGCAGCATCGACTTTTTCTTTGGCAGTGCGGGTGTACAGATCGTTTTCCAGCACAACGATCGCGTCAGCCTTACCGTCGATGACGGCTTGCAGCGCCGCGTCGACCGATTCGCCACCGAGCATGGCCAGACCAAGGCTGTTGGCTTCCGGCACGATCAGGCTGATCGAACCGTTCTTCTCGCGCAGCTTCAGCGCCTTAGCGATGTTGGCGGCGGCTTCGATCAAGGCTTTGGAGCCCAGCGAAGTACCAGCGATGATCAGCGGACGTTTTGCCGCGAGCAGGGCGTCGGCGATGCGCTTGGCCAGTTCCAGTGCTTCAGCGTCCAGACCTTCAACGGCAGGGGCGCTGGCGTCCAGAGCGTGAGCCACGGCGAAACCGATGCGCGCCAGATCGTCTGGAGCGGCGTGTACGCATTCTTCAGCGATGTCGTCGAGCTTGGTTTCCGCCAGGCTGGCGATGAACAGCGGGTTCAGCGCGTGCTGACCGATGTTCTTCACCGCCGCGTCGAGCCAAGGCTGAACGCGCATGGCTTCGGCCATGTCTTCAGCTTTGCCTTTGACCGATTGACGCAGCGACAGCGCCATACGGGCGGCGGTCTGGGTCAGGTCTTCACCGAGGACGAAAATCGCATCGTGATCTTCGATGTCACGCATGTTCGGCACTGGCAGCGGGCTGTCTTTCAGCACTTGCAGGACCAGACGGATGCGTTCCAGCTCGGAGGCTTCGATACCCGAGTAGAAGTGCTCGGCGCCGACCAGTTCGCGCAACGCGTAGTTGCTTTCGAGGCTGGCGCGCGGCGAACCGATACCGACGATATTGCGCCCGCGCAGCAGATCAGCGGCTTTATCCAGCGCAGCGTCCAGACCGAGTTTGGTGCCGTCGGCCAGCAGCGGCTGACGTGGACGGTCGGTGCGGTTGACGTAGCCATAACCGAAACGGCCACGGTCGCACAGGAAGTACTGGTTCACCGAACCGTTGAAACGGTTTTCGATGCGACGCAGTTCGCCGTAACGCTCGCCCGGGGAGATGTTGCAACCGCTCGAGCAGCCATGGCAGATGCTCGGCGCGAACTGCATGTCCCACTTACGGTTGTAGCGCTCGGAGTGAGTCTTGTCGGTGAACACACCGGTCGGGCAGACCTCGGTGAGGTTGCCGGAGAACTCGCTTTCGAGGGTGCCGTCTTCAACGCGACCGAAGTACACGTTGTCGTGGGCGCCGAACACACCGAGGTCGGTGCCGCCGGCGTAATCCTTGTAGAAACGCACGCAGCGGTAGCAAGCGATGCAGCGGTTCATTTCGTGAGAAATGAACGGGCCCAGTTGCTGGTTCTGGTGGGTGCGTTTGGTGAAGCGATACCGGCGCTCGTTGTGGCCGGTCATCACGGTCATGTCTTGCAGGTGGCAGTGACCGCCTTCTTCGCACACAGGGCAGTCGTGCGGGTGGTTGGTCATCAGCCATTCAACAACACTGGCGCGGAACGCCTTGGATTCTTCATCGTCGATGGAGATCCAGGTGTTGTCGGTGGCCGGGGTCATGCAGGACATGACGATGCGACCACGGGTGTCGTTCTCGTCGGTGTACTGCTTGACCGCGCACTGGCGACAGGCCCCGACGCTACCAAGCGCGGGGTGCCAGCAGAAATAAGGGATGTCGAGGCCCAGCGACAGACATGCCTGTAACAGGTTGTCTGCCCCGTCGACTTCGAGCGCTTTGCCGTCTACGTGGATAGTGGCCATGGTTCAAAGGTCTTCGTTGGCCCGGTGTCAGCGGGCGTGGCTAATGGAATCTTGTTATCCGTCCGAATCCAGTCAGCCCCGAAAGGCGTCATCGGACGAAAGGCGAAGGGCACGGACCCTTCGCCTTTTTAAGCGTTTACGCGCCGATTACGATCGGCCTTGCCAGAGGCGGGACGGCGGCGCTGACTGGCGCGATACCGGCTTCGAACTCTGGGCGGAAGTATTTGATGGCACTGCCCAACGGTTCCACGGCACCCGGTGCGTGAGCACAGAAGGTCTTGCCAGGGCCGAGGAAGTTGACCAGACCCAGCAGGGTCTCGATATCGCCTGGCTGACCGCGGCCTTGTTCGATGGCCATCAAGAGCTTGACGCTCCATGGCAAACCATCGCGGCACGGGGTGCAGAAACCGCACGACTCGCGAGCGAAGAACTGCTCCATGTTGCGCAGCAAGGAGACCATGTTGACGCTGTCGTCCACCGCCATGGCCAGGCCGGTACCCATACGGGTGCCCACTTTGGCGATGCCGCCGGCGTACATTTGTGCGTCGAGGTGTTCTGGCAGGAGGAAACCGGTACCGGCTCCGCCTGGCTGCCAGGCCTTGAGTTTGAAGCCGTCGCGCATGCCGCCGGCGTAGTCTTCGAACAACTCGCGACCGGTGACCCCGAATGGCAATTCCCACAGGCCAGGTTTTTTGACTTTACCGGAGAAGCCCATGAGCTTGGTGCCCATGTCTTCGGAACCTTCGCGGGCCAACGATTTGTACCAGTCAACGCCGTCGGCAATGATCGCCGGCACGTTGCACAGGGTTTCCACGTTGTTCACGCAGGTCGGCTTGCCCCACACGCCGACGGCGGCAGGGAAGGGCGGCTTGGAGCGCGGGTTGGCGCGGCGGCCTTCGAGGGAGTTGATCAGCGCGGTTTCTTCACCGCAGATGTAACGCCCGGCGCCGGTGTGGACGAACAGCTCGAAATCGAAGCCGCTGCCGAGAATGTTTTTACCCAGCAGGCCCGCAGCCTTGGCTTCTTCCACGGCACGGTTGAGGTGCTTGGCGGCGGTGGTGTATTCGCCGCGCAGGAAGATGTAGCCACGGTAGGTTTTCAGTGCGCGGGCACTGATCAGCATGCCTTCGATCAGCAGATGGGGCAGTTGCTCCATCAGCATGCGGTCTTTCCAGGTGTTCGGCTCCATTTCATCCGCGTTGCACAGCAGGTAGCGGATGTTGATGGATTCGTCTTTGGGCATCAGGCCCCACTTCACGCCCGTGGGGAAGCCTGCACCGCCGCGACCTTTGAGGCCGGCGTCTTTCACGGTCTGGACAATGGCGTCCTGATCCATGTCGGCGAAGGCTTTGCGCGCCGCGGCGTAACCGTTCTTGGCCTGGTATTCGTCGAGCCACACGGCTTCGCCGTCGTCACGCAGACGCCAGGTCAGCGGGTGAGTCTCGGCCGAACGCTGAATGCGGTTGGCAGGACCGAAAGATGTCAGGGTCATACGTAGCCCTCGAGCAGTTTGGCGACGCCAGCAGGCTGCACATCACCAAAGGTGTCGTCGTCGATCATCAGCGCCGGTGCCTTGTCGCAGTTGCCGAGGCAGCAGACAGGCAGCAGGGTGAAACGACCGTCGGTGGTGGTCTGACCCAAACCGATGCCCAGATTGTTCTGGATTTCGCTGACCACCGACTCGTGGCCGCCGATGTAGCAGACCATGCTGTCGCAGACGCGAATGATGTGACGGCCAACCGGCTGACGGAAAATCTGGCTGTAGAACGTCGCCACACCTTCAACGTCGCTGGCCGGGATGCCGAGGATCTCGCCGATCGCGTACAAGGCGCCATCCGGCACCCAGCCGCGTTCTTTCTGAACGATCTTCAGGGCTTCGATCGACGCCGCGCGCGGGTCTTCGTAGTGATGCAGCTCGTGCTCGATGGCCGAGCGCTCGGTTTCACTGAGGGTGAAACGGTCTGTCTGGATAAGCGTGCTGTTCATGCTTAGCGGTCCACGTCGGCCATAACGAAATCGATACTACCCAGGTACGCAATCATGTCCGCGACCATGCTGCCTTTGATCACCGAAGGGATCTGTTGCAGATGCGGGAAGCTTGGAGTGCGGATCCGGGTACGGTAGCTCATGGTGCCGCCGTCGCTCGTCAGGTAATAACTGTTGATACCCTTGGTCGCTTCGATCATCTGGAAGGATTCGTTGGCCGGCATCACCGGGCCCCACGAAACTTGCAGGAAGTGCGTGATCAGGGTTTCGATGTGCTGCAGCGTGCGCTCTTTCGGCGGCGGCGTGGTCAGCGGGTGATCCGCCTTGTACGGGCCTTCCGGCATGTTGCGCATGCACTGGTCGATGATCTTGATGCTCTGGCGCATTTCTTCAACGCGAACCATGCAGCGGTCGTAGGCATCGCCATTGGCGGCCAGCGGCACTTCGAATTCGAAGTTCTCGTAGCCCGAGTACGGACGCGCTTTACGCAGGTCGAAATCGCAACCGGTCGAACGCAGGCCAGCACCGGTGACACCCCATTCCAGGGCTTCTTTGGTGTTGTACTGGGCGACGCCGATGGTACGACCCTTGAGGATGCTGTTCTGCAGGGCAGCCTTGGTGTATTCGTCGAGGCGTTTTGGCAGCCATTC
The DNA here is from genome assembly GCF_002754355.1 of Pseudomonas sp. 29. Classification (NCBI taxonomy): domain Bacteria; kingdom Pseudomonadati; phylum Pseudomonadota; class Gammaproteobacteria; order Pseudomonadales; family Pseudomonadaceae; genus Pseudomonas; species Pseudomonas sp. 29. Next base: position 486,052 of record NZ_PEEY01000001.1, on the reverse strand, counting down.
AACGAAGTCTTTCACCAGTTTTTCCCAGCCGCGCGGCAGGTCGTGCGCGACGCCACCGATGCGGTACCAGGCCGGGTGCAGACGGAAACCAGTGATGGCTTCAATCACCGTGTACGCCTTCTGGCGGTCGGTAAAGGTGAAGAACACCGGAGTCATGGCGCCGACGTCCTGGATGTAAGTCCCGAGGAACAGCAGGTGGCTGGTGATCCGGAAGAACTCGGCCATCATGATGCGGATGACGTCGACCTTCTCAGGCACCTTGATGCCGGCCAGCTTCTCGACCGAGAGCACGTACGGCAGGTTGTTCATCACGCCGCCGAGGTAGTCGATACGGTCGGTGTACGGGATGAAACTGTGCCACGACTGACGCTCGGCCATCTTCTCGGCACCACGGTGGTGGTAACCGATGTCCGGCACGCAGTCGACGATCTCTTCACCGTCCAGTTGCAGAATGATGCGGAACGCACCGTGCGCAGAAGGGTGGTTCGGGCCGAGGTTGAGGAACATGTAGTCCTCGTTTGGGCCGGAACGCTTCATGCCCCAGTCTTCCGGACGGAAACGCGCGGCTTCTTCCTCAAGCTGTTGCTTGGCGAGGTTGAGGCTGTACGGATCGAATTCGGTGGCGCGCGCCGGGAAGTCCTTGCGCAGCGGGTGACCTTCCCAGGTCGGCGGCATCATGATGCGCGACAGGTGCGGGTGACCTTTGAAGTCGATGCCGAACATGTCCCAGACTTCACGCTCGTACCAGTTGGCGTTCGGCCAGATGCTGGTGACGGTGGGCAAGCTGAGGTCGCTCTCGGACAAGGCGACCTTGATCATCACGTCACTATTACGCTCGAGCGACATGAGGTGATAGAACACGGTGAACTCGGCGTCCGATGGCAGCCCTTGACGCTTGGTGCGCAGACGCTCGTCCACGCCGTGCAGGTCATAGAGCATGACGTACGGCTTGGGCAGGTTACGCAGGAAAGTCAGGACTTCGACGAGTCTGGCACGCGCCACCCAAAGCACCGGCATACCGGTGCGGGTCGGCTGGGCGGTGAACGCCTCCGGGCCAAAACGGTTGTTCAATTCAACGACCACATCCTGGTCGTCTGCCTTATAAGGCGGGATGTACAGAGCGCTGCCTGTAGTCATGGTTATTTTTTCGCTTTCGGTCAACGTAAAGAATGAAGCCAGCTTCTCGTTTCTATTTCAGAACAGATCTGGATCAGACTTCGTCAGGGCTGCGCAGGTTGGTGACTGCGATTCGCTGTTCGCGGCGCTGTTCCTTCTGCGAAGGCATGTCGGCGCGATACACGCCTTGATCACCAACGACCCAGGAAAGCGGACGACGCTCCTGTCCAATCGATTCCTGCAACAGCATCAAGCCTTGCAGAAATGCTTCCGGACGGGGCGGGCAGCCAGGTACGTAGACGTCCACGGGCAGGAACTTGTCCACCCCTTGAACCACAGAGTAGATGTCGTACATGCCGCCGGAGTTGGCGCACGAACCCATGGAGATAACCCACTTTGGTTCGAGCATTTGCTCGTAGAGACGCTGAATGATCGGCGCCATCTTGATGAAGCAGGTACCGGCGATAACCATGAAGTCGGCCTGACGCGGCGATGCCCGGATCACTTCGGCGCCAAAGCGCGCGATGTCGTGGGGCGCCGTGAAGGCGGTGGTCATTTCCACGTAGCAGCACGACAGGCCGAAGTTGTACGGCCACAGGGAATTCTTACGTCCCCAGTTGACCGCGCCACTCAGCACGTCTTCCAGCTTGCCCATGAAAATGTTTTTGTGAACTTGATCTTCTAACGGATCGGAAACGGTTTCCCGTTCGCCAATCGGATATTGCTCGTTAGGAGCATCGGGGTCGATCCTGGTGAGATTGTATTGCATTGCCAAAGCCTCATTGTTTCAGCTTCGCCTGCCGCTTGCGACGAGCTTCCGGAGCCCAGTCAAGGGCGCCCACTCGGAACAGGTAGACAAGACCTGCCAACAGAATTGCTATGAAAACGAGAGCTTCGACGAATCCGGTCCAGCCGCTTTCGCGGACGGACACAGACCATGCAAAGAGAAAGAGGGCTTCGATATCGAAGATCACGAAGAGCATCGCGACCAGATAGAATTTGGCTGAGAGCCGCAAGCGGGCGCCACCGGTAGGTAGCATGCCCGACTCGAACGGTTCGTTTTTGCTGCGGCCCCAGGCTTTTGACCCGAGGAGGCTGGAGACGCCAAGCATGAAGGCACACAGGCCGACGACACCCAGAAGGAAAATGGCAAAGCCCCAGTTGTGGGCCATGAGTCCTGTCGCTTCGGGCATGCTGGTAATCCTTAACAGAGAGCAAAGGTCTCTGAGCTTGATAAAGAAATAGGCAGTGACGATATGTCGCAGCAATCAATCGCGCTGATTTTATGGCTAAACACCCTGCAAGTAAAATTCCTATAGCGAAATTATTTATTGGAATAAGGACATAGCGCATCTCCAATGCCCTGCAGCCCATGCGTTGCGGGCATTAGGCGGGTTTATGCAAATAATGTTTTGTAGGGAATGTAACGAACATAGTTGCGGCTAAATGATAATTGATATCGTTTGCGGGCGTTTTGTAACTGTTTAACGGGATGTCAGTTGGGAAGTTGTCTTACTTGCACGTTACTGCAATTAGCGACGGCGCCCGTTTTAGCGGATTTTTCTGACGGTTGTACCGCTCTGGATCAATGTTTTGATTCGCGGCTGACGCTTTTCCTGTGGGAGCGAGCTTGCTCGCGAATGCGGTTCATCATTCGACATGGATAGTGACTGACATGACGCCTTCGCGAGCAAGCTCGCTCCCACAGGGGGGTTGTGGCGTATGGGAGATTGTCTCGGGCAAAAAAACGCCCCGAACCAGTCGGGGCGTCAGTTTTGCGGCTCTGCGGTTAGCTTTCTATACGATCCGCAAAGGCCGTTTGCTCAGCGAGGCAGAATCAGTGGAACTGTTCTTCTTCGGTCGAACCGGTCAGTGCGGTTACCGAGGACGAGCCACCTTGAATCACAGTGGTCATGTCGTCGAAGTAGCCGGTGCCCACTTCCTGCTGGTGAGCCACGAAGGTGTAACCCTTGGCGGCGTCAGCGAATTCCTGCTCTTGCAGCTTCACGTAGGCAGTCATGTCGTTGCGGGCGTAGTCGTGCGCCAGGTTGAACATGCTGTGCCACATGTTGTGAATGCCGGCCAGGGTGATGAACTGGTGCTTGTAACCCATGGCGGACAGTTCGCGCTGGAACTTGGCGATGGTCGCGTCGTCCAGGTTTTTCTTCCAGTTGAAGGAAGGCGAGCAGTTGTACGACAGCAGTTGGTCCGGGTATTCCTTTTTGATCGCTTCGGCGAAGCGACGAGCTTCGTCCAGATCCGGCTTGGCGGTTTCGCACCAGATCAGGTCGGCGTACGGCGCGTAGGCCAGGCCGCGAGCGATGGCTTGATCCAGACCGGCACGAACCTTGTAGAAACCTTCCTGAGTGCGCTCGCCAGTCACGAACGGCTGGTCGTACGGGTCGCAATCGGATGTCAGCAGGTCAGCAGCGTTCGCATCGGTACGGGCCAGAATGATGGTCGGGGTACCGGCAACGTCAGCAGCCAGACGAGCAGCGGTCAGCTTCTGTACGGCTTCCTGAGTTGGAACCAGTACTTTACCGCCCATGTGACCGCATTTTTTCACGGAAGCCAGTTGGTCTTCGAAGTGAACGCCGGCGGCGCCTGCTTCGATCATGCTCTTCATCAGCTCGTAGGCGTTCAGCACGCCACCGAAACCGGCTTCGGCGTCAGCCACGATCGGCGCGAAGTAGTCGATGTAGCCATCGTCGCCCGGGTTCTTGCCGGCTTTCCATTGGATCTGGTCAGCACGACGGAACGAGTTGTTGATGCGCTTGACCACGGTTGGCACCGAGTCCACCGGGTACAGCGACTGGTCCGGGTACATGGATTCTGCGGAGTTGTTGTCCGCAGCCACTTGCCAGCCCGACAGGTAGATCGCCTGGATACCGGCTTTAACCTGCTGAACAGCCTGGCCACCGGTCAGGGCGCCCATGCAGTTGACGAAATCTTTCTCAGGACGGAAGGAAGGCTTGGCACCCTGGGTGACCAGGTTCCACAGCTTCTCGGCGCCCATTTTTGCAAAGGTGTGCTCAGGTTGAACCGAGCCACGCAGACGGACGACGTCAGCAGCGGAGTAAGTGCGTGTCACGCCTTTCCAGCGCGGGTTTTCAGCCCAGTCTTTTTCGAGGGCTGCAATTTGCTGTTCGCGTGTCAGTGCCATGGAGATAAACCTCGTCGCGTCTTTATGAAAAGTTGTTCTGCGGTGGAAAATTCCTGCGCTCGCTGACCAGAAGCTTAGGTGGTCAAGTCGGATTCGGCGGGGTAGGCGACGGGATGAACGATAGGCTCGAGGGGAAGTGAGCAGGTAGTGGCGGACTGCGGGCGCATTCGGGCGTCGTGGGCCTTTATACGGTCTACAGTGTGAAGCCGGGTTACCTAATTACGCTTCCGTCCCTCGGGACAACTTCGTTCCAGTCGGCAACCTCGTCAAACACACCTTGTGGGCGGTACAGACACGAAGCGGTTCGCGGGGTAGGTGCGAACATCGCTTCGAAGGCCCTTGCCAGGGCCTCTGATTAGCGGGAGCGAGGCCATCATGCCTTCGCTTTTTTACCCCGTCAAACGTTTTGTAGTGCTTTTTTTCAAGCACTACATCTTTCGTCTAATACGACTAATCAGTCAGTTTTCGGTGCTTTAGTCCAGGGCGTCGACTTTGACCCGCAAGGTCATGTCATCCCGGCCTTGAGTCGAGTAGCTGCGGGTCAGGCCCTGTTTGTCGGCCTGAGTCTGGCGATTCACGCCGGCGAGGGTGATCCACTCACCAAGGCGCCCGCTGACCGTTGTGTCGGTGCTTTGCACGTTCACTACATCGGGACGTTCCTGGCTCATGCGGTCACGGTTGGTACTGATTGCCAGGTGAACGATGTCGCCGGTGACGCTGGCGGTGACATAGAAACCCTGGGTGACGTTGCGGTATTGGGTCTGGCTGCTGTAATCGCCATAGGAGTTGCTCTGGCTACTGGTGATCGGCACGCTTTGCCCGACTTGAATCAGCGCCGGCATGCCATCGGTGGCCTGTACTTGCTGCACGCCGCCGTCGCGGCTGGCGGTGCTGCGGCTGATGATGCGGGTCTGGTTCGGTTGGGCGCCGTTGACCGAATAACCTTCGTCGCCACGGCCATTGTTTTCATTGGTGTCGACGGTGATCAGCAGGCGTTTCGGCGCCGTGTCGAGTTGGGTGATCAGTGCCTTGAGTTCCTGAATCTTGTCCGGCTCGGCCTTGATGATCAGTTGGTTGCCATAGGCGCTGACCTGACCGTCCTTGCCGAGGAAGTCTTGCGCCATCGGCAGCATGTCAGTACTGGTGCGGTAATTGAGGGGCACGATTTCTGTGGCTGCCATCACCGAAAAACTGCAACCGAGCAGCAGGGTGGTGAGCAGGGTGCGTAGGGACATGTCCGTTATCTCCGCTTTCGAAAGTCTTGATATTGCCAGTTTGTCGGCCTTGGGTGGGGCAAGTTGAATCGTAGACAGCAAAACGCCCCGGCATCCGAAAATGGCAGGGCGTTTTGCGGTGTTCTTGCTGGCCTCTTCGCGAGCAGGCTCGCTCCCACATTAAATCTCTGTCTGACACAAATATCGCGTCCGCTGGAGATCCCCTGTGGGAGCGAGCCTGCTCGCGAAAGCCGCGCCGCGGTCTCAACCCGAATGCCGAACCATGTCGACATGCGGAATCCCGGCTTCGAGGAATTCCTCGCTGATCAGGCTGAAGCCGAGGCGCTCATAGAACGCCGTGGCCTGCACCTGAGCGCTGAGCATTTGCTGCTTCAAGCCACGCGCTTCAGCTTCAGCGATGACTGCTTGCATCAGCGCATCACCGACCTTCATCCCGCGCCAGTCTTTCAGTACCGAAACGCGGCCAATGTGCCCATCAGGCAACAGGCGCGCAGTACCAATCGGAAAGTCGCCTTCAAACGCCAGAAAATGCACGGCGGTCGCATCGTCCGCGTCCCATTCCAGCTCAGGTGGCACCGATTGCTCGGCGATGAACACCGTTTCACGAATGCGCCGGATCTCGGCGATGTCCTTCTGCCAGTCTGCGACACGTACGCGAATCTTATTCATCGGCGAACCCCAGGCTCCCTTGCTTGACCAGCTGGCACAGCAGGCCGCAAGCGTCTTCGTCGTTCAGCCACTCACCGAGGTTGTCGGTGTGCAGGGCGTCGGCGGCGCAGATCAGCTTCAGCAGTTCGCGCAGCTTGCCCGGCAGGTAACGGCTCTGGCCGCTGGCAAACAGCAGCAGGTCGTCATCGACTTCCGACCAGGCCAGGCGTGCGCTCGGATTGCGGATGAGAATGGCGCCATCCTGCAGGGCGGCGAGGAAATCTTCTTCTTCGATTTCTTCCGGGCCGGCCACCAGTTCCGGGTAGCGCGGCTCGGTCATGTACTGGCCGAACCAGGTCAGCAGCAGGCGCTCGTCGCTCATGTGTTCGGCAAGCAGGGCTTTCAGGCGATCCAGTGCATCGTGCTGAATCTGGTGTGGATCGGCTGCAGGCTGTGCGTCGGCGTCGGTGTAGCGCTCTTCATCAGTCAGGAACTGGCTGAGGAAGTCGGTGAAGTGAGTCAGCACTTCGGAAGCGCTTGGTGCGCGGAAGCCGACCGAGTAGGTCATGCAGTTATCGACCGCGACACCGCAGTGCGCCAAGCGCGGCGGCAGGTAGAGCATGTCGCCCGGTTCCAGTACCCATTCTTCGTTCTCGTGGAATTCAGCGAGGATGCGCAGGTCCGCGTGTTGCAGCAGCGGGCTCTCGGAATCGCACATCTGGCCGATTTTCCAGTTGCGCTTGCCGTGGCCTTGCAGCAGGAACACGTCGTAGTTGTCGAAGTGCGGGCCGACGCTGCCACCCGGGGCGGCGAAGCTGATCATCACGTCGTCGACGCGCCAGCTCGGCAGGAAACGGAAGTTTTCCAGCAGTTCGCTGACTTCCGGGACGAATTGGTCGACGGCTTGAACCAGCAGGGTCCACTCTTTTTCCGGCAATTTGCTGAATTCGTCTTCAGCGAACGGGCCGCGACGCAGTTCCCATGGACGCTCGCCGTGCTCGATCACCAGGCGCGATTCGACTTCTTCTTCCAGGGCCAGGCCGGCCAGTTCGTCGGCGTCGATCGGGCTTTCGAAGTCAGGAATCGCCTGACGGATCAGCAGTGGCTTTTTCTGCCAGTAGTCGCGCAGGAATTCGCGTGCTGTGAGGCCGCCCAGAAGTTGAAGAGGAATATCGGAATTCATATGTAACCTATTGAAAAAAAGCACTTTTCAGACGGGAATAAAAACGCCCGGCGCGGCCGGGCGTCTCAAACGGATCAAGCGGTCGATCAGATGCGTTTGGCTTGCGCTACAGCGTTGCCGATGTAGTTGGCCGGGGTCAGTTGCTTGAGCTCGGCTTTCGCTTCGGCAGGCATGTCCAGGCCATCGATGAAAGTCTGCAACGCTTCAGGGCTGATGCCCTTGCCGCGGGTCAGTTCTTTCAGCTTCTCGTACGGGTTTTCGATGTTGTAGCGGCGCATCACGGTCTGGATCGGCTCAGCCAGCACTTCCCAGCAAGCGTCGAGGTCAGCGGCAATCTTCTGCTCGTTGAGCTCCAGTTTGCTGATGCCTTTGAGGCTGGCTTCGTACGCGATCACGCTGTGGGCGAAGCCGACACCGAGGTTACGCAGTACGGTGGAGTCGGTCAGGTCGCGCTGCCAGCGGGAGATCGGCAGTTTGCTCGCCAGGTGCTGGAACAGTGCGTTGGCGATGCCCAGGTTGCCTTCGGAGTTTTCGAAGTCGATCGGGTTGACCTTGTGCGGCATGGTCGACGAACCGATTTCGCCAGCGATGGTGCGCTGCTTGAAATAACCCAGGGAGATGTAGCCCCAGATGTCACGGTCGAAGTCGATCAGGATAGTGTTGAAGCGCGCGATGGCGTCGAACAGCTCGGCGATGTAGTCGTGCGGTTCGATCTGCGTGGTGTACGGGTTGAAGCCCAGGCCCAGCTCGTCTTCGATGAAGGCGCGGGCATTGGCTTCCCAGTCGATCTGCGGGTAGGCCGACAGGTGGGCGTTGTAGTTACCGACAGCGCCGTTGATCTTGCCCAGCAGCGGCACGGCAGCGACTTGAGCGATCTGACGCTCGAGACGGTAAACCACGTTCGCCAGCTCTTTACCCAGAGTGGTCGGCGAAGCCGGCTGACCGTGAGTGCGCGACAGCATTGGCACGTCAGCGAAACGGATGGCCAGTTCGCGGATCGCGTTGGCGGTCTGGCGCATCAGCGGCAGCATCACGTCGTCACGGCCTTCGCGCAGCATCAGGGCGTGGGACAGGTTATTGATGTCTTCGCTGGTGCAGGCAAAGTGGATGAACTCGCTGACCTTGGCCAGCTCCGGCAGCTTGGCCGCCTGCTCCTTGAGCAGGTATTCGATCGCTTTGACGTCGTGGTTGGTGGTGCGCTCGATCTCTTTGACGCGCTCGGCGTGCTCCAGCGAGAAGTTTTCAGCCAGTTCATTGAGAACGGCGTTGGCCTCGGCGGAGAAGGCTGGCACTTCAGGGACACCAGCGTGGGTGGCCAGGCGCTGGAGCCAGCGCACTTCAACCAGAACACGGGCACGGATCAGGCCGTACTCGCTGAAAATCGGGCGCAGGGCCTGGGTTTTGCCGGCGTAGCGGCCGTCAACAGGGGAAACCGCAGTGAGCGAAGAAAGCTGCATGGGGTGTTCTCGGACAGTCGGGCAACGAAATGGGGCGCGTATCATACATGAAAAAATCCGCCGGTCCGTTGCCAACTGACCGGCGTATTACGCGTTACAGACTACAAAGCTTTTATTGCGCGGCGATTTACTCGCTGCGCATCAACGGATACAGCTCTTTGAGCAGCTTGCGCCGGCTGATCACCAACTGCCAGCGATGGCCGCCGAGCTGCCGCCACAGGCGCGCTGAACGAATGCCGGCGAGGAGCAGGGCGCGAATCTTCGAGGCGTTGCTTGGCTGCTGCAGATTGCGCATGTCGCCATGCACCTGAATGCGTTGGCGCAAGGTGCTCAGGGTGTCCTGGTACAGCGCGCCGCAAGCCGCGACCACGTTTTCGTGGGCCGGGCCGAAATGCTCGACTTGCGACTGGATCTGCGGCAAGCGCTTGCCGATGATGTCGAGCATGTCGTTGCGCTTGGCCAGTTGACGTTCCAGGCCGAGCATCGACAGGGCATAACGCAGCGGCTCGCGTTGCAGCGTGCTCGGGTCGCGTTCAAGGGCGCCAATCAGTGCACGGTAACCTTCGCGCAAATTGATGTCGTCGCCGCCGTACACGTCCAGCGTATCCTTCGGGTCGCGCACGAGCAGGCTGCCGAGCATGCAGCTCAGGCCGGCCTCGCTGGTCTGGCCGGTCTTGGCGATCCGGTCGACCAGCACGGCGGCGAGAAACACGCCGCCGAGCGCCGTCAGTTGCTCCTGAGTCGGGCTCATGCCTGGCCGCTCCACGGCTCGGCCACTTCGATCACGCCGCCACCTAGGCAGATTTCACCGTCGTAGAACACCACGGACTGGCCCGGCGTCACCGCGCGTTGCGGTTCGTCGAACACGGCGCGGTAGCCGCTGGCGGTTTTTTCCAGGGTGCAGGCTTGATCGCTCTGGCGATAACGCACTTTCGCGGTCAGGCGCAGCGGCTGGCTCAGGTCGATCGGGTTGACCCAATAGATTTCCGAAGCGAGCAGGGCGCTGGAGAACAGCCACGGATGGTTGTTGCCCTGGCCGACGATCAGCTCGTTGGTGTCGAGATCCTTGCGCAGCACGTACCAAGGCTCATCGCCGGCGTCTTTCAAACCGCCGATGCCCAGACCTTGGCGCTGACCGATGGTGTGGTACATCAAGCCGTGGTGACGGCCGATGACTTCGCCTTCGGTGGTTTTGATTTCGCCCGGTTGCGCCGGCAGGTATTGCTTGAGGAAGTCGCTGAAGCGCCGCTCGCCGATGAAGCAGATCCCGGTGGAATCCTTCTTCTTGGCGGTCGCCAGCTCGTATTTCTCGGCAATGGCGCGCACTTCCGGCTTTTCCAGTTCGCCGACCGGGAACAGGGTCTTGGCGATCTGTTCACCGCCGACGGCGTGCAGGAAGTAGCTCTGATCCTTGTTCGGATCGAGGCCTTTGAGCAGTTCGGTGCGGCCATCGATGTCGCGACGACGCACGTAGTGACCGGTGGCGATCAGGTCGGCGCCGAGCATCATGGCGTAGTCGAGAAACGCCTTGAACTTGATCTCGCGGTTGCAGAGGATGTCCGGGTTCGGCGTACGGCCGGCCTTGTATTCGGCCAGGAAGTGCTCGAACACGTTGTCCCAGTACTCGGCGGCGAAGTTGGCGGTGTGCAGCTTGATGCCGATCTTGTCGCAGACAGCCTGAGCATCCGCCAGGTCGTCCATGGCGGTGCAGTATTCCGTTCCGTCGTCTTCTTCCCAGTTCTTCATGAACAGGCCTTCCACCTCGTAACCCTGCTCGATCAGCAGGAGAGCGGAAACGGAAGAGTCCACGCCGCCGGACATGCCGACAATGACGCGCTTCTTGGATGTGTCAGAAGGGGCTGGATCACGCATAGGGATTCAATGAGTGTCTTGAAAAAGGACGCGATTCTAGCAGGCTCGCGGCCTCAAGGCTAAAGAGAAGGGCGGATCAGTTCGAGGCTGAAGTGATGGCCGGCCAGATAATCGTCGATGCAACGGATGATCAGCTCGCTGCGCCAGTTGTCGCGCTGGGCGATTAATTCGTCACGGGTCAGCCACTTGGCGCCGACGATGCCGTCATCGAGCTGGTAGTCGGGGTGATGTTCCACGGCTTTGGCGCTGAAGCACACGCGCTGGTAAGTCACGCCGTTGCTCGGTGCGGTGTACAGGTATATGCCGATCACGCCGGTAGGTTCGACGTCCCAGCCGGTTTCTTCGAGGGTCTCGCGCACGGCGGCGTCGATCAGGGTTTCGTCCGGGTCGAGATGGCCGGCGGGCTGGTTGAGCACGTTACGCCCAGCCTTGTGTTCCTCGACCATCAGGAAGCGGCCGTTGTCCTCGACGATGGTGGCGACGGTGATGTGGGGGAGCCATTCCATAAAACCTTCCTCAATCTATTGGTTGAAACCCAATCCCCTGTGTGAGCGAGCTTGCTCGCGAATGCGGTTTATCATTCAACATTTTCATTGACTGACCCGCCGCCTTCGCGAGCAAGCTCGCTCCCACAGGGGAAGTGTGAACTCTGGAAACACAAACCCCGGCACGAGGCCGGGGTTTGTGATGTTCCCTTTACAACCTTAAACCAGCGCAGCAATCGCCGCGTTGAGGGTTGCGCTTGGGCGCATGGCCTTGCTGATCAGCTCGGCATTGGCGTGGTAGTAACCGCCGATGTCGACTGGCTTGCCCTGAACGGCGTTGAGCTCGGCAACGATGGTTGCTTCGTTCTCGGTCAGAGTCTTGGCCAGAGTCGCGAACTGCGCTTGCAGTGCAGCGTCTTCAGTCTGGGCAGCCAGGGCCTGGGCCCAGTACATCGCCAGATAGAAGTGGCTGCCGCGGTTGTCGATGTTGCCGACTTTGCGCGATGGCGACTTGTTGTTGTCGAGGAACTGGCCGGTGGCCTGATCCAGGGTTTTCGACAGCACCAAGGCTTTCGGGTTGTTGTAGTTCACACCCAGGTGCTCAAGGGACGCTGCCAGTGCGAGGAACTCGCCCAGCGAATCCCAGCGCAGGAAGTTCTCTTCAACCAGTTGCTGCACGTGCTTCGGTGCCGAACCGCCGGCGCCGGTTTCGAACAGGCCACCGCCGTTCATCAGCGGCACGATCGACAGCATCTTGGCGCTGGTGCCCAGTTCCATGATCGGGAACAGGTCGGTCAGGTAGTCGCGCAGTACGTTGCCGGTCACCGAAATGGTGTCCTTGCCTTCGCGGGTGCGCTGCAGGGTGTACTTCATGGCGTCGACCGGCGCCATGATCTGGATGTCCAGACCGGTGGTGTCGTGATCCTTCAGGTAAGCCTGAACTTTCTCGATCACTACGCCATCGTGAGCGCGCATCGGGTCCAGCCAGAAGATCGCTGGCGTGCTGCTCGCGCGAGCACGGTTGACGGCCAGTTTGACCCAGTCCTGGATCGGCGCGTCTTTGGTCTGGCACATGCGGAAGATGTCGCCGGCTTCAACAGCCTGTTCCATCAGCAGGTTGCCCTTGCTGTCGGTGACGCGAACCACGCCGTCAGCCTTGATCTGGAAAGTCTTGTCGTGCGAGCCGTACTCTTCGGCTTTCTTCGCCATCAGGCCAACGTTTGGCACGCTGCCCATGGTGGTCGGATCGAAAGCGCCATTGGCTTTGCAATCTTCGATCACAGCCTGGTAGATGGTCGCGTAGCAACGATCCGGGATCACAGCCTTGGTGTCGTGCAGTTGACCGTCGGTGCCCCACATTTTGCCGGAGTCACGGATCATTGCCGGCATCGAGGCGTCGACGATCACGTCGCTCGGCACGTGCAGGTTGGTGATGCCTTTGTCGGAGTTGACCATCGCCAGCGATGGACGAGCAGCGTAGACGGCGGCCATGTCGGCTTCGATCTGCGCTTGCTGCTCGGCCGGCAGGGCTTTGATGCGCGCGTACAGATCGCCGATGCCGTTGTTCAGGTTGAAGCCGATCTCGGCCAGCACGTCAGCGTGCTTGGTCAGGGCGTCTTTATAGAACTCGGCAACGATCTGGCCGAACATGATCGGGTCGGAGACCTTCATCATGGTCGCTTTCAGGTGAACCGACAGCAGCACGCCTTGGGCCTTGGCGCTTTCGATTTCAGCAGCGATGAACGCGCGCAGGGCGTTTTTGCTCATCACGGCGCAGTCGAGGATCTCGCCAGCCTGAACGGTGGTTTTTTCTTTCAGAACGGTAGCGGTACCGTCCTTGGTGATCAGCTCGATCTTCACGGCGTCAGCGGCGTCGATCAGGGCAGCTTTTTCGCTGCCGTAGAAATCGCCGGTGCTCATGTGAGCGACGTGGGACTTGGAGTCTTTGGCCCAGGCGCCCATTTTGTGCGGGTGCTTGCGCGCGTAGTTCTTCACCGACAGCGGTGCACGACGGTCGGAGTTGCCTTCACGCAGAACCGGGTTCACGGCACTGCCCTTGACCTTGTCGTAACGCGCCTTGGCATCTTTGTCGGCGTCGCTGGTCACGGTTTCCGGGTAGTCCGGCAGGTTGTAACCCTGAGCTTGCAGCTCTTTGATCGCGGCTTGCAGCTGTGGCACCGAAGCGCTGATGTTCGGCAGCTTGATGATGTTGGCTTCAGGCGTAACGGCCAGGTCGCCCAGTTCGGCGAGGTGGTCGGCTACGGCTTTGTCGCCCAGTTGCTCGGGGAAGCTGGCCAGAATACGTGCTGCAAGAGAGATATCGCGGGTTTCCACGGCGATATCGGCCGAGGCGGTGTAAGCCTCGATGATCGGCAGCAGGGAATAGGTGGCGAGGGCTGGAGCTTCGTCGGTGAAGGTATAGATGATCTTCGAGCGGGTGGGCATATTCGGATTAACTCTCTCTTCTTTGCTAAAGCGTGCGCAGAAACTCGAGGGGCGCCGGGTAAGCGCGTTCGTTCAAAGTCATCCATGAACCGAATGTCGAGATTCTTCGCGGTGATGTTGGGTGCATCAGTAGAGCGTCAAGCAGTCGGACTGCGGTAACAACCCGACCAATCAGGCGGAAAGTCTCGTGCTAGAGAGGCCAGCCGTCGTGACCCTGTGGTCAGCGGGCGGCATTATACATAGGTAGCTGGCAATCTGCCGATGGTTCATATGCAACGATTCTCGTCCATTGGTCTAAAGGTCGCAGGGCGGGGTCGGGCGTAGAGTCGTCGCGAATGCTTGAGTTTGGCGCTTTTCCCTTTGCTTTCAGGCTTGTACGAAACGAGATGTAGGCGCGCCACGAACAGAGGGTTTGCGTGTTGATTTAACTGGGTTACGCTCGGACCAAGCCAGATGTTCAATCCAAACAATGGAGTTCAGCATGGGTTACAAGAAGATTCAGGTTCCAGCCGTCGGCGACAAAATCACCGTCAATGCAGACCATTCTCTCAATGTTCCTGATAACCCGATCATCCCCTTCATCGAAGGTGACGGCATTGGTGTCGACATCAGCCCGGTGATGATCAAGGTTGTCGATGCTGCAGTTCAAAAGGCATACGGCGGTAAACGCAAGATTTCCTGGATGGAAGTCTACGCCGGGGAAAAAGCCACTCAGGTTTATGATCAGGACACCTGGTTGCCTCAGGAAACTCTCGATGCCGTCAAGGATTACGTGGTTTCCATCAAAGGCCCGCTGACCACCCCGGTCGGTGGCGGCATCCGCTCGCTGAACGTGGCCCTGCGTCAGCAACTCGACCTGTACGTCTGCCTGCGCCCGGTGCGCTGGTTTGAAGGCGTGCCAAGCCCGGTGAAAAAGCCCGGCGACGTCGACATGACCATTTTTCGCGAGAACTCCGAAGACATCTATGCGGGCATTGAGTGGAAGGCCGGTTCGCCGGAAGCCACCAAGGTCATCAAATTCCTTAAAGAAGAAATGGGCGTCACCAAGATCCGTTTCGACGAAAACTGCGGCATCGGCGTCAAGCCGGTTTCGCTGGAAGGCACCAAGCGTCTGGCGCGCAAGGCCCTGCAATATGTGGTCGATAACGACCGCGATTCGCTGACCATCGTGCACAAAGGCAACATCATGAAGTTCACCGAAGGTGCCTTCAAAGAGTGGGCCTACGAAGTGGCCGCTGAAGAATTCGGCGCGACCCTGCTCGACGGCGGTCCGTGGATGCAGTTCAAAAACCCGAAAACCGGCAAGAACGTTGTGGTCAAAGATGCCATCGCCGACGCCATGCTCCAGCAGATCCTGCTGCGCCCGGCCGAATACGATGTGATCGCGACCCTGAACCTGAACGGCGACTACCTCTCCGACGCCCTGGCGGCGGAAGTGGGCGGTATCGGCATCGCGCCGGGCGCCAACCTGTCCGACACCGTGGCGATGTTCGAGGCCACCCACGGTACTGCGCCGAAGTACGCCGGCAAGGATCAGGTCAACCCGGGTTCGCTGATTCTCTCTGCAGAGATGATGCTGCGCCACATGGGCTGGACCGAAGCGGCGGATCTGATCATCAAGGGCACCAACGGCGCCATTGGTGCCAAGACAGTGACCTATGACTTCGAACGTCTGATGGATGGGGCCAAGCTGGTTTCGTCTTCGGGCTTCGGCGATGCGCTGATTTCGCATATGTAAAACGCGGGCACATAAAAACCGCCTGATTCTTCATTGAGTCAGGCGGTTTTTTATTGCTTGGGGTATTCAGGTGAAGATCAGTCAGCTCACGCTTTGGCAGTTGCGGCGGCAGCAGCAGCGGCAGCGCCAAAAGCAGCACTCTCAGAGGGGCTGGATGGTTCAATGATGACGTTTGTGATTTTTAGGGCATGCAGCCCCTTGGGGCCTTGAACAATCTCAAAACTCACCAGTTGTCCAGCCTTGAGGGTTCTATACCCGTCCATCTGAATGGCGGAGTAGTGCGCAAAGAAATCAATCTCTTTTCCGTCTTCATCGCGGCCTTCGCGGGCGTCGGTATTGATAAAGCCGAATCCCTTGGCATTGTTGAACCATTTCACCTTGCCGACAGCCATGCTCAAATCCCTCTGCAACAGACTCCATCGCTGGAGTATCATCCAATTCATCCGCAATCTTATTCGTTAAAAGAATTGACTCCGCGGATCTTTTTTACCCACTGTGGGTTCTATTGGTTGTAACACCGTTTTCCCGATAGTCAAGGTGACCGGGCAGTCGGAGTTGAAAACGTGGACAGCCGCCCCCACCACTGTATTTGCACAACTGACGAACCTTTCTTTCCATGCATGCAATCAGCCAGATTCGACTAACATTCAATCAGGATCGCCCGCTTCTCCAAAAGGATCTTCCAGAGGAGCACGACGACGATTCGGCAGGCGTTGCTGTTCAGGAAGCAAAGCCTGCGTTACAGGCGCCGCCGATGTACAAGGTGGTTTTGTTTAATGATGACTACACACCGATGGATTTCGTCGTCGAAGTGCTCGAGGTGTTTTTTAACCTGAATCGCGAGCTGGCGACCAAGGTCATGCTGGCCGTCCACACAGAAGGGCGGGCAGTATGTGGAGTGTTTACCCGCGACATCGCCGAGACAAAGGCCATGCAGGTCAACCAGTACGCCAGGGAAAGCCAGCATCCGCTACTCTGTGAAATCGAGAAGGACGGTTAATCGCCGACCACTTGGGTATGAGGTGAAGCTATGTTAAACCGCGAGCTCGAAGTCACCCTCAATCTAGCCTTCAAGGAGGCTCGTTCGAAACGTCATGAATTCATGACCGTCGAACACCTTTTGCTGGCCCTATTGGACAATGAGGCTGCCGCCACCGTTTTGCGTGCCTGTGGCGCAAACCTCGACAAACTCAAGCATGACCTGCAGGAGTTCATCGACTCCACCACGCCATTGATCCCCGTTCATGACGAAGATCGTGAAACCCAGCCAACCCTGGGCTTCCAGCGTGTACTGCAACGTGCTGTTTTCCACGTACAGAGCTCGGGCAAACGCGAAGTGACTGGCGCCAACGTGCTGGTCGCAATCTTCAGTGAGCAAGAGAGTCAGGCAGTGTTCCTGCTGAAACAGCAGAGCGTTGCGCGCATCGATGTCGTCAATTACATCGCTCATGGCATATCCAAAGTGCCGGGGCATGGCGATCACTCTGAAGGTGAACAAGATATGCAGGACGACGAGGGCGGTGAGTCTTCTTCTTCAGGCAATCCTCTGGATGCTTATGCCAGCAACCTCAACGAACTCGCGCGCCAGGGTCGTATCGATCCGCTGGTCGGCCGTGAGTCGGAAGTCGAGCGTGTCGCGCAGATTCTCGCGCGCCGGCGCAAAAACAATCCACTGCTGGTAGGCGAGGCGGGCGTGGGTAAAACCGCGATTGCCGAAGGCCTGGCCAAGCGCATTGTTGATAATCAGGTGCCGGACCTGCTGGCCAACAGCGTTGTTTACTCGCTCGACCTTGGCGCTCTGCTCGCGGGCACCAAGTATCGTGGTGATTTCGAGAAGCGCTTCAAGGCGCTGCTCAACGAACTGAAAAAACGTCCGCAGGCAATCCTGTTCATCGACGAAATCCACACCATCATCGGTGCCGGCGCTGCTTCCGGTGGCGTGATGGATGCTTCGAACCTGCTCAAGCCGCTGCTGTCGTCTGGCGACATTCGCTGCATCGGCTCGACCACGTTCCAGGAATTTCGTGGCATCTTCGAGAAGGACCGTGCCCTGGCGCGTCGCTTCCAGAAGGTCGATGTGGTCGAGCCGTCGGTGGAAGACACCATCGGTATCCTGCGCGGCCTGAAAGGGCGTTTCGAGCAGCACCACAACATCGAATACAGCGATGAGTCGTTGCGCGCCGCTGCTGAGCTGGCATCGCGCTACATCAACGACCGGCACATGCCGGACAAGGCCATCGACGTGATCGACGAGGCGGGCGCCTATCAGCGTCTGCAACCGGTCGAAAAACGCGTGAAGCGCATCGAAGTGCCACAGGTCGAAGACATCGTGGCGAAAATCGCACGGATTCCACCGAAGCACGTCACCAGTTCCGACAAGGAGCTGCTGCGTAACCTGGAGCGTGACCTGAAGCTGACGGTGTTTGGTCAGGACGCGGCGATCGATTCGCTGTCGACCGCGATCAAGCTGTCGCGTGCCGGGCTTAAATCACCCGACAAGCCAGTCGGTTCGTTCCTGTTCGCAGGCCCGACCGGTGTTGGTAAAACCGAGGCTGCGCGGCAATTGGCCAAGGCCTTGGGGATCGAGCTGGTTCGCTTCGACATGTCCGAATACATGGAGCGTCACACCGTGTCGCGTCTGATCGGTGCGCCTCCTGGGTATGTCGGTTTCGATCAGGGCGGTCTGTTGACCGAGGCGATCACCAAGCAGCCGCATTGCGTATTGCTCCTTGATGAAATCGAGAAGGCGCATCCGGAAGTCTTCAACCTGCTGTTGCAAGTGATGGATCACGGTACGCTGACCGACAACAACGGGCGCAAGGCGGACTTCCGCAACGTAATTGTGATCATGACCACCAACGCTGGTGCCGAAACAGCGGCGCGTGCTTCGATCGGTTTCACCCATCAGGACCACTCGTCTGATGCGATGGAAGTGATCAAGAAGAGCTTTACGCCGGAGTTCCGTAACCGTCTGGACACCATTATCCAGTTTGGTCGCCTCAGTCATGAGGTCATCAAAAGTGTGGTGGACAAGTTCCTTACCGAGCTTCAGGCGCAGTTGGAAGACAAGCGTGTGTTGCTTGAGGTCACTGATGCTGCGCGTAGTTGGCTGGCGGCGGGTGGTTATGACTCGGCGATGGGTGCGCGTCCGATGGCTCGTCTGATCCAGGACAAGATCAAGCGTCCGTTGGCGGAGGAGATTCTGTTTGGCGAGCTGGCCGAGCATGGCGGTGTGGTGCACATCGACATCAAGGATGGTGAGTTGACGTTTGACTTCGAGACCACGGCTGAGATGGCCTGACGGTTTGATGTTGATTTGGAAGGCGCCTTCGGGCGCCTTTTTGTTATTTGTCGTTTGGGTTTTTTGGGTGAATATCCGTTGCTGCGGTGATGGCTTATTACGGTTTCGCCCTTACGGCGACTCACTTTTTTTCAAACGCCAAAAAAAGTAAGCAAAAAACGCTTGCTCCTACGTGCGGCCCGCTCGCTGGGGCTCGGGGTTCCTTCGCTGCGGGATCGATCCGGGCGCAGCGCCTACGGTTTGCTTCGCTGCACCTCCTCTCGCTGTGTTTGGCTGCGCCAAACGGTCGCTGCGCTCCCACGCCCGGATCAATCCCTCCACTCAGCCTTCCGACGTCGCCTTACAGATCAAAAGCTGCAGCCGAGCTAACGCTCATCCTGTTGAGTGGTGAGGAGCACAGCGTGGTCGGCTTTGGATTTGTGGTGGATTCGCCCCTCACCCCAGCCCTCTCCCGAGGGAGAGGGAGCCGATGGTGAGTCTCTCAAAATTCGCGTTCAACTCGATATCCCAAGTCGGAGTAGTTCTCCCAAACAACTCGGTCAGTCCCCTCTCCCTCCGGGAGAGGGCTAGGGTGAGGGGCTTTTGATCTGGCTTTGGCTTTTGATGTGGTTTTTGATCTTTTGCCCCATCGGCAGGCCGAGCGTAGGTGTTCATCCGGGGGTAGGCGCGCAGCGCCGTGCGGCGTAGCCGCATACATCGAGAGGAGGTGCAGCGAAGCAAACCGTAGGCGATGCCCCCGGATGGACACCGTAGCGAGGGAACGCTGAGCCTCAGCGAAGTGCCGTACGCCAGGGGCAAAGCCTTTTGGTTCCTTTTTGGCGTTTGAAAAAGGGACTCGCTGTAAGAGCGAAACCGCCAGCGGTCGCACCCAAAAAAACGGATATACACACAAAACCAACAAAGCGCAGACACAAAAACGCCCGGCATAAACCGGGCGTTCTGTATTGACTTGATTAACGAGCGCGGTAAGTGATGCGCCCTTTGCTCAAGTCATAGGGCGTCAGCTCGACGCGCACTTTGTCACCGGTAAGAATACGAATGTAGTTCTTGCGCATCTTGCCGGAAATATGCGCGGTTACGACGTGCCCATTTTCCAACTCCACACGAAACATGGTGTTGGGCAGGGTGTCGACGACAGTGCCTTCCATTTCGAAGCTGTCTTCTTTCGACATGCAGTAAAGCCCTCGGTATCCAATGAATGGCCCGGTGCAACTGCGCCAGGCAAAAGCGGCGTGCATTGTGCCCGAAAAATGGGGTTTACGCCAAGGGGTTTACGGCTTGGGTTTAGTTGAGGATCACCCAGCGCTGATTAATCAGCAATTCGATGGGGCGATATTGCGTCTTGTAGTTCATCTTTTTGCAGTTCTTGATCCAGTAACCGAGGTAGACCGCCTCAAGCCCGAGGCGCTGGCTCTCGGCGATTTGCCAGAGGATGGCAAATCGGCCAAGGCTGCGGCGTTCTTCGGCGGGTTCGTAGAAGGTGTACACGGCTGACAAACCGTTGGGCAGCAAATCGGTAACCGCCACGGCGAGCAACCGTCCGTCGAGTCGGAACTCGTAAAAGCGCGAGAACGGCAAGTCGCGGACCAGAAACGTCGCGAACTGATCACGGCTCGGCGGGTACATGTCGCCGTCTGCATGACGCTGTTCGATGTAACGCTGATACAGGTCGAAATACTCTTCGCTGAATTGCGGTTTGGCCGGGCGCACCTGCAAATCCGTATTGCGCTTGAGAATCCGCTTCTGCTGACGATTGGGCATGAACTGCGCCACGGGAATGCGCGCAGGCACGCACGCATTGCAGTTCTGGCAATGCGGCCGGTACAGATGATCGCCGCTGCGACGAAAGCCCATTTCCGACAGGTCTGCGTAGACATGCACATCCATGGGCTGACTCGGATCGAGAAACAGGGTCGTGGCCTGCTCCTCGGGCAGATAACTGCAAGAGTGAGGCTGAGTGGCATAGAACTTCAATCGCGCCAACTCGGTCATGATCAACCCTCGGGATAAGCTGGTGAATTAAGTGTAAGCCACGCGCGCAAAAGTCGCTCAGCAAACCCAGGTGGCACGATTGGGTTGGTCCAGATGGCGGGCCAGATAGTCGGCGAATTCCTGGCGGGGAATGGCTCTGGCGCCGAGGCTGTGCAGATGATCGGTCGGCATCTGGCAATCGATCAGCACGAATCCCGAGTCTTTCAGGTGCCGCACAAGGGTGGCAAAGCCGAATTTCGAGGCATTGTCGGCGCGGCTGAACATCGATTCACCAAAAAACAGTTGGCCCATCGCCAGGCCGTACAGGCCACCGACCAGTTCGCCCTGATCCCAGACCTCCACCGAATGCGCGAAGCCGCGACGATGCAGTTCGACATAGGCGTCCTGCATCGCCTCGGTGATCCAGGTGCCATCGGCGTAATCCCGTGGTGCGGCACAGGCGCGGATCACGGCATCGAAATCCTGATCGAAGGTGACTTGATAGCGTTCCTGGCGCAGCAGTTTGCCGAGACTGCGCGAGACATGCAGTTCGTCGGGAAATAAGACGGTGCGCGGATCCGGCGACCACCAGAGAATCGGCTGTTCCTCGGAAAACCATGGAAAGCAGCCATGGCGATAAGCTTGAATCAGCCGGTCGGCCGACAAATCGCCACCCGCAGCCAGCAATCCGTTGGGGTCGCGCATGGCCTTTTCCAGCGGCGGAAAAGTCAGGGAATTACGTTGTAACCAAGTCAGCATGGCATCCAGGCTTACAGAAGGGGAGGGCGGTGGGGCGTCTGGCCCGCGATAAAGTGTGCCGTTAAATGACAGGAATGTCGTCCAGATACTTCTCGGCATCCAGTGCGGCCATACACCCGGCACCGGCTGACGTTACCGCCTGGCGGTAAACGTGGTCGGCCACGTCACCGGCGGCAAACACCCCGGGAATCTCGGTGGCGGTGGCGTCGCCGTCGCTGCCGCCCTTGACCCGCAAGTAGCCGTCGCGCATCGGCAACTGGCCTTGGAACAGGTCGGTGTTGGGCTTGTGACCAATGGCAATGAATACGCCGGCCAACGCCAGTTCGCGGGTTTCGCCGGTATGACTGTCCCGCAGTCGCGCGCCGGTGACGCCGCTGGCATCGCCGAGCACTTCGTCGAGATTCTGGTTCCAGTGCAGGCGCACGTTGCCGTTCGCAGCTTTCTCGAACAGTTTGTCCTGAAGGATTTTCTCCGAACGCAGTTTGTCGCGACGATGGATCAGGTGCACCTCCCTGGCGATGTTCGACAGGTAAAGTGCCTCCTCAACCGCCGTATTGCCGCCGCCGACCACGGCGACCACCTGATTGCGATAGAAGAAGCCGTCACAGGTCGCACAGGCGGAAACGCCTTTGCCGGCGAAGGCTTCTTCCGAGGGCAAGCCCAGATACTGCGCCGAGGCGCCGGTGGCAATGATCAGTGCGTCGCAGGTGTAAGTGCCGCTGTCGCCGATAAGCTCGAACGGGCGCTGCTGCAACTTGGCGGTGTGGATGTGGTCGTAAACGATCTCTGTGGCAAAGCGTTCGGCGTGTTTCTGCATGCGCTCCATCAGCACCGGGCCGGTGAGGCCTTCGACGTCACCGGGCCAGTTGTCGACCTCGACGGTGGTGGTGAGCTGGCCACCGGCCTGCAGGCCGGTGATGACCACGGGTTTGAGGTTGGCGCGGGCGGCATACACGGCAGCGCTGTAACCGGCCGGGCCGGAGCCGAGGATGATCAGGCGTGAATGCTTCGCTACGTTCATCAAATAGACCTCATAAGCCTTTGTCACAAAAGGTAATGCATGCTCAAATTGAGTCTCGGCTTGTGTGTGCTTGACTATGCTCGATCCTGGGGCTTGAAGCATGGCATCGCACGCACAAACCCGTACAATGCCGGGCTGTTACAGAATGTTCGCCGTGCGCTGTATTTATAAAAGCGGCAGCACAGTGTTAAAAGTAGTCTCAGTTGCGCTCGTTCACTTTTTTACCTGCCTGGATTGGGCAGTTTTTTATCGTCATTCAATAGATGGACGCGCCTCGGGCGCAGGAAAAGAAGCGTTTTGAAGAAATCCACCGAAGCACCAAAAACAGTCGTCCCGCTCTGGCGCCAACAGTTGCACTACCGGCTCAAGGAAGGTGCATTGATCGCCATCGGTGCCTTGTGCCTGTTCCTGATGATGGCTTTGCTGACCTACGGCAAGGACGATCCAGGCTGGAGCCACAACAGCAAGATCGATGACGTACAGAATTTCGGCGGCCCGGCGGGTTCCTACAGCGCCGACATCCTGTTCATGGTGCTGGGTTACTTCGCCTATATCTTCCCGTTGCTGCTGGCGATCAAGGCGTACCAGATTTTCCGCCAGCGCCACGAGCCGTGGCAGTGGAGCGGCTGGCTGTTTTCCTGGCGTCTGATCGGTCTGGTGTTTCTGGTGCTGTCTGGCGCTGCGCTGGCGCATCTGCACTTTCACGCGGCCTCGGGCCTGCCGGCGGGGGCTGGTGGCGCGTTGGGCGAAAGCCTCGGCAATCTGGCGAAGAATGCGCTGAATATTCAGGGCAGCACCCTGTTGTTCATCGCGCTGTTCCTGTTTGGCCTGACAGTATTTACCGATCTGTCGTGGTTCAAGGTGATGGATATCACCGGCAAGATCACCCTTGATCTGTTCGAACTGTTTCAAGGCGCGCTCAATCGCTGGTGGTCGGCCCGTACCGAGCGCAAGCAACTGGTTGCGCAATTGCGTGAAGTCGACGATCGCGTGCATGACGTGGTCGCGCCGACGGTCACTGACAAGCGCGAACAAGCCAAAGTCAAAGAACGCCTGATCGAACGTGAGCAAGCCCTGAGCAAGCACATGTCCGACCGCGAGAAACAAGTGCCGCCGGTTATCGCCCCGGCGCCGGCCAAGGCGCCCGAGCCAAGCAAGCGCGTGCAGAAAGAGAAGCAGGTGCCGTTGTTCGTCGACAGCGCTGTGGAAGGCACCTTGCCGCCGATCTCGATTCTTGATCCTGCGGAAAAGAAACAACTCAATTACTCACCGGAATCCCTGGCGGCGGTCGGCCATTTGCTGGAGATCAAGCTCAAGGAGTTCGGTGTCGAGGTCACGGTGGATTCGATTCACCCGGGCCCGGTGATTACCCGTTACGAAATCCAGCCTGCCGCCGGTGTCAAAGTCAGCCGCATCGCCAACCTGGCCAAAGACCTTGCACGTTCCCTGGCCGTGACCAGTGTGCGGGTGGTCGAGGTGATTCCGGGCAAGACCACCGTCGGTATCGAGATTCCCAACGAAGACCGGCAGATCGTGCGCTTCTCCGAAGTGCTGTCGACGCCTGAATACGACAATTTCAAATCGCCGGTCACCCTGGCGCTGGGTCACGACATCGGCGGTAAGCCGGTCATTACTGACCTGGCGAAGATGCCGCACCTGCTGGTGGCCGGTACGACCGGTTCCGGTAAGTCGGTGGGTGTGAACGCGATGATCCTGTCGATCCTGTTCAAGTCCGGCCCGGAAGACGCCAAGCTGATCATGATCGACCCGAAAATGCTGGAACTGTCGATCTACGAAGGCATTCCGCATCTGCTTTGCCCGGTTGTGACCGACATGAAAGACGCTGCCAATGCCCTGCGCTGGAGCGTTGCCGAGATGGAGCGCCGCTACAAGCTGATGGCGAAGATGGGCGTGCGTAACCTGTCCGGCTTCAACGCCAAGGTCAAGGAAGCGCAGGATGCCGGCGAGCCGTTGAGCGATCCGCTGTACAAGCGTGAAAGCATTCACGACGAAGCGCCGCTGCTGCAGAAACTGCCGACCATCGTCGTGGTGGTCGACGAATTCGCCGACATGATGATGATCGTCGGCAAGAAGGTTGAAGAACTGATCGCCCGTATCGCCCAGAAGGCCCGTGCTGCCGGTATTCACTTGATCCTCGCGACCCAGCGGCCGTCGGTGGACGTGATCACCGGTCTGATCAAGGCCAACATTCCGACGCGTATGGCGTTCCAGGTGTCGAGCAAGATCGACTCCCGCACCATCATCGATCAGGGTGGCGCCGAACAACTGCTCGGTCACGGTGACATGCTCTACATGCCGCCGGGCACCAGCCTGCCGATTCGGGTTCACGGTGCATTCGTATCCGACGATGAGGTACACCGTGTGGTCGAAGCGTGGAAACTGCGCGGCGCACCGGAATACAACGATGACATCCTCAACGGTGTCGAAGAAGCTGGCAGCGGTTTTGAAGGCAGCAGCGGTGGCGGCGACGGCGATGATCCGGAAGCCGACGCGCTGTACGATGAAGCTGTACAGTTTGTACTGGAAAGCCGTCGTGCCTCGATTTCCGCTGTACAGCGCAAGCTGAAGATCGGCTACAACCGCGCCGCTCGGATGATCGAAGCCATGGAAATGGCCGGGGTCGTCACCTCGATGAACACCAACGGTTCCCGTGAAGTCCTGGCCCCGGGCCCGGTACGCGACTGATTGCAAACGCAAGAGGCGGGACAATGATGTGCCGCCGCTCTCCCAACGAGTATTCAAGAGGACTCCCATGCGTCTTATCCGCATGCTGCTGCCAGTACTGGCGCTGACCACTCTCACGGCCCACGCCGATCAAAAGGACGTGGCGCGTCTGACCCAATTGCTGGAAACATCCAAGACCCTGAGCGCGAACTTTTCGCAGCTGACCCTCGACGGCAGCGGCACGCAGTTGCAGGAAACCACCGGCGACATGACCCTGCAGCGTCCTGGCCTGTTCTACTGGCACACCAATGCGCCAAACGAGCAGACCATGGTTTCCGACGGCAAGAAAGTCACCCTGTGGGACCCGGATCTGGAACAGGCGACCATCAAGAAGCTCGACGAGCGTCTGACCCAAACCCCGGCGCTGCTGCTGTCCGGTGATGTGTCGAAGATCAGCCAGAGCTTTGATATCAGCGCGAAAGAGGCGGGCGGCGTGATCGACTTCACCCTCAAGCCGAAAACCAAAGACACTCTGTTCGATAACCTGCGTCTGTCGTTCCGCAACGGTCTGCTCAACGATATGCAACTGATCGACAGCGTCGGCCAGCGCACCAACATCCTGTTTACCGGGGTCAAGGCCAACGAGCCGGTATCGGCATCGAAGTTCAAGTTCGACATCCCCAAGGGTGCCGACGTGATCCAGGAATAAACACGTAAACCTTGTGGGAGCGAGCCTGCTCGCGAAAGCGATATTTCATCCAGCATTAATAGTGGCTGATACACCGCTTTCGCGAGCAGGCTCGCTCCCACAAGGGCAAATGATCGACCTGATCAAATAGAGGTTTCAACGCTACGTGATGGATCTGTTTCGCAGTGCACCGATTGCCCAGCCACTGGCCGCGCGTTTGCGTGCGACCAATCTGGATGAGTACGTCGGTCAGGAGCACGTGCTCGCTCGCGGCAAGCCTCTGCGTGAGGCGCTGGAGCAGGGTGCCCTGCATTCGATGATCTTCTGGGGCCCGCCCGGAGTGGGTAAAACCACCCTGGCGCGGTTGCTCGCGGAAGTCTCCGATGCGCACTTCGAAACGGTCTCGGCGGTGCTCGCCGGGGTCAAAGAGATCCGTCAGGCCGTTGAAATTGCCAAGCAGCAGGCCGGCCAGTACGGCAAGCGCACCATTTTGTTCGTCGATGAAGTGCACCGCTTCAACAAATCCCAGCAGGATGCGTTTCTGCCTTACGTTGAAGACGGCACGCTGATCTTCATCGGCGCCACCACCGAAAACCCTTCGTTCGAACTCAACAACGCCTTGTTGTCGCGTGCTCGCGTCTACGTGCTGAAAAGCCTCGACGAAGCGGCGCTGCGCAAACTGGTGCACCGCGCGCTTACCGAAGAGCGCGGTCTGGGCAAGCGCAACCTGACGCTGAACGATGAAGGCTTCCAGATGCTGCTGTCCGCCGCCGATGGCGATGGCCGGCGTCTGCTCAACCTGCTGGAAAACGCCTCGGACCTGGCTGAAGACAACAGCGAAATCGGCACCGAGCTGCTGCAGAGCCTGCTCGGCGACACCCGCCGGCGTTTCGACAAGGGCGGCGAAGCGTTCTACGACCAGATATCGGCGCTGCACAAGTCCGTGCGCGGCTCCAACCCCGACGGTGCACTGTACTGGTTTGCGCGAATGATCGACGGCGGTTGTGATCCGCTGTACCTGGCCCGGCGCGTAGTGC
Organism: Pseudomonas sp. 29; assembly: GCF_002754355.1. Classification (NCBI taxonomy): domain Bacteria; kingdom Pseudomonadati; phylum Pseudomonadota; class Gammaproteobacteria; order Pseudomonadales; family Pseudomonadaceae; genus Pseudomonas; species Pseudomonas sp. 29. Next base: position 459,248 of record NZ_PEEY01000001.1, on the reverse strand, counting down.
GCATGGCCAGCGAAGACATCGGCAATGCCGACCCGCGCGCCCTCAGCCTGTGCCTGGCGGCGTGGGAAGTGCAGGAGCGTCTCGGCAGCCCGGAAGGCGAGTTGGCCGTGGCCCAAGCCATCACCTATCTGGCCTGTGCGCCAAAAAGCAACGCGGTGTACATGGGCTTCAAAACCGCTTTGCGCGCCGCCGCTGAAAACGGCTCGCTGGAAGTGCCACTGCACCTGCGCAACGCACCGACCAAACTGATGAAACAATTGGGCTACGGTGACGAATACCGCTACGCCCACGACGAGCCGGACGCTTATGCCGCCGGCGAAGACTATTTCCCGGAAGAGCTTGATCCCATCCCGTTCTACCAACCGGTGCCGCGCGGTCTGGAATTGAAGATCGGCGAGAAGCTCAACCACCTCGCCCAACTCGATCGTTTAAGCCCTCGGCAGCGGAGAAAATAGTGCTTCCATTGATCATTGCGGTCTCCGCCGGCGGGGTTGCCGGCACCTTGTTGCGCTTCGCCACCGGCAATTGGATCAACGCCAATTGGCCGCGGCACTTCTATACCGCGACGCTGGCCGTTAATATCGTGGGCTGTCTGCTGATTGGCGTGTTGTACGGCCTGTTTTTGATACGCCCGGAAGTGCCGATCGAGGTACGCGCCGGGTTGATGGTCGGCTTCCTTGGGGGGCTGACGACATTTTCATCCTTTTCACTGGATACGGTGCGCCTGCTGGAAAGCGGGCAAGTGCCGCTGGCCCTGGGCTATGCGGCACTCAGCGTATTCGGCGGGCTGCTCGCGACGTGGGCTGGCCTGTCTTTGACCAAACTTTGATAACGAGAAACCGACATGCTCGATTCCAAACTGTTACGTAGCAACCTTCAGGACGTAGCGGACCGCCTGGCTTCCCGTGGCTTTGCCCTGGATACCGCGCGCATCGAAGCGCTGGAAGAACAGCGTAAGACCGTCCAGACCCGCACCGAAGCACTGCAGGCTGAGCGTAACGCGCGTTCCAAATCCATCGGTCAGGCCAAGCAGCGCGGCGAAGACATCGCGCCGTTGATGGCGGACGTTGAGCGCATGGCGGGCGAACTGAGTGCCGGTAAAGTCGAGCTGGACGCGATCCAGACCGAACTGGACTCGATCCTGCTCGGTATCCCCAACCTGCCGCACGAATCCGTGCCGGTCGGCAAAGACGAAGACGACAACGTTGAAGTGCGCCGCTGGGGCACGCCGACCGCGTTCGACTTCGAAGTGAAAGACCACGTTGCCCTGGGCGAGAAGTTCGGCTGGCTGGACTTCGAAACCGCCGCCAAGCTGTCCGGCGCGCGTTTCGCCCTGCTGCGTGGCCCGATCGCGCGTCTGCACCGCGCCCTGGCGCAGTTCATGATCAACCTGCACGTCAACGAGCACGGCTACGAAGAGGCTTACACGCCTTATCTGGTTCAGGCGCCGGCGCTGCAAGGCACCGGTCAACTGCCGAAGTTCGAAGAAGACCTGTTCAAGATCGCGCGCGAAGGCGAAGCCGATCTCTACCTGATCCCGACCGCTGAAGTGTCGCTGACCAACATCGTTGCGGGCGAAATCGTCGACTCGAAACTGCTGCCGATCAAGTTCGTCGCTCACACCCCGTGCTTCCGCAGTGAAGCCGGTGCGTCGGGTCGCGATACGCGCGGCATGATCCGTCAGCACCAGTTCGACAAAGTCGAAATGGTCCAGATCGTTGAGCCATCGACTTCGATGGAAGCGCTGGAAGGCCTGACCGCCAACGCCGAAAAAGTCCTGCAACTGCTCGGTCTGCCTTACCGCACCCTGGCGCTGTGCACCGGCGACATGGGTTTCAGCGCGGTCAAGACCTACGATCTGGAAGTGTGGATCCCGAGCCAGGACAAGTACCGCGAAATCTCCTCGTGCTCGAACTGCGGCGACTTCCAGGCCCGTCGTATGCAAGCGCGTTTCCGCAACCCGGAAACCGGCAAGCCTGAACTGGTGCACACCTTGAACGGTTCCGGTCTGGCCGTAGGCCGTACGCTGGTGGCCGTGCTGGAAAACTACCAGCAGGCCGACGGCTCGATCCGTGTGCCGGACGTACTCAAGCCGTACATGGGTGGCCTTGAGGTCATCGGCTAAATGAAATATCTGCCGCTGTTTCACAACCTGCGCGGCAGTCGTGTGTTGGTCGTCGGTGGGGGGGAAATTGCCTTGCGCAAATCCCGCCTGCTGGCCGATGCCGGTGCGCTGCTGCGGGTGGTCGCACCTGAAATCGAAACGCAACTGCGTGAACTGGTCGTCGCCTCTGGCGGTGAATGCCTGTTGCGCGGTTACGTCGAGGCGGATCTCGACGGTTGCGGGCTGATTATTGCCGCCACCGACGATGAGACGCTGAACGCCCAAGTCTCCACCGATGCGCACAAGCGCTGCGTGCCGGTCAACGTGGTCGACGCGCCTGCCTTGTGCAGCGTGATCTTCCCGGCGATCGTCGACCGTTCGCCGCTGATCATTGCCGTGTCCAGCGGCGGCGATGCGCCGGTGCTGGCGCGTTTGATCCGCGCCAAGATCGAAACCTGGATTCCATCGACCTACGGCCAATTGGCCGGGCTCGCCGCGCGTTTCCGCAATCAGGTGAAAAGCCTGTTTCCGGATGTGCAGCAGCGTCGTGGTTTCTGGGAAGACGTGTTTCAGGGGCCGATTGCCGACCGGCAACTGGCCGGGCAGGGCGCCGAAGCCGAGCGTCTGCTGCAAGCCAAGATCGATGGTGAAGCCATGGTCACGACCGGTGAGGTGTATCTGGTCGGGGCAGGCCCGGGCGATCCAGACCTGCTGACCTTCAAGGCGTTGCGTCTGATGCAGCAAGCCGACGTGGTGCTGTACGACCGCTTGGTGGCGCCAGCGATTCTTGAGCTGTGCCGTCGTGATGCCGAGCGGGTCTACGTCGGCAAACGTCGGTCTGATCACGCCGTGCCACAGGATCAGATCAACCAGCAACTGGTCGACCTGGCCAAGGCCGGCAAGCGTGTGGTGCGGTTGAAGGGCGGTGATCCGTTTATCTTCGGCCGGGGCGGCGAAGAGATCGAAGAACTGGCCGCTCACGGCATTCCGTTTCAGGTTGTGCCGGGTATCACGGCGGCAAGTGGTTGCGCGGCATATGCCGGGATTCCGCTGACGCATCGTGATCACGCGCAGTCGGTGCGCTTTGTTACCGGCCATCTGAAGGACGGCTCCACCGATCTGCCTTGGGCCGACCTTGTCGCGCCGGCGCAGACGCTGGTGTTCTACATGGGCCTGGTCGGGTTGCCGGTCATCTGCGAACAACTGATCAAACATGGTCGTTCAGCCGATACCCCGGCGGCATTGATTCAGCAGGGCACCACGGTCAATCAGCGCGTCTTCACCGGCACGCTGGCTGATCTGCCGCGACTGGTGGCGGAGCATGAAGTGCATGCGCCGACACTGGTCATCGTCGGTGAAGTGGTGCAACTGCGCGAGAAGCTGGCGTGGTTCGAAGGGGCTCAGGCACAGGTCTGAAAGACCGAGTTGACCCATTCGCGAGCAAGCTCGCTCCCACAGGGGATTTGTGAACGACACATATCCAGTGTGGGAGCGAGCTTGCTCGCGAAGAGGCCTTCCAAAACCCTATAACTCTCAACCTTTTCGCCAAACCCCTTTGCCGCTCAACCGCGCCCGATCATGGACGACGTTGAAATCTTGCTCCGGCCCCTTCGGCACAACTCCCGTCGGGTTAATGGTCTTGTGACTGCCGTAGTAGTGGTTCTTGATGTGCTGGAAGTCCACCGTCTCGGCAATCCCCGGCATCTGATACATCTCCCGCAGCCAGTTTGACAGATTCGGGTAATCGGCAATCCGCCGCAGGTTGCACTTGAAGTGGCCGTGGTAGACCGCGTCAAAACGAATCATCGTGGTGAACAAACGGATGTCCGCTTCCGTCAGGTACTCACCCGACAAGTAGCGATTGGCATCCAGCAGCCGGTCCAACTGATCCAGCTCGGCAAACACCTCATCGAACGCTTCTTCATAAGCCTGTTGCGACGTCGCAAAACCTGCGCGATACACGCCGTTGTTCACCGCCGGATAAATCCGCTCGTTCAGCGCATCGATCTCGCCGCGTAATGGCGCCGGGTAGAGATCCAGATCATTGCCGGTCAAACCATCAAACGCGCTGTTGAACATGCGGATGATCTCCGCTGATTCGTTGCTGACGATGCGCTTGAGCTTTTTGTCCCACAGCACCGGCACGGTGACGCGGCCGGTGTAATCGGCAGTGTCGGCGGTATAGCGCTGATGCATGAATTCAAAACCATCGAGCTTGTCGCCGGTTGAGCCGAGCGCCGTGTCGAAGGTCCAGCCATTTTCCAGCATCAACCAACTGACCACCGAGACGTCGATGAGACTCTCCAGCCCTTTGAGTTTGCGCAGGATTAGCGTGCGATGCGCCCACGGACAGGCGAGCGAAACATAGAGGTGATAGCGCCCGGCCTCCGCGGCAAAACCGCCTTCACCGCTGGGGCCGGGTTCGCCGTTGGCGGTTACCCAGTTGCGGCGCTTGGCCTGTTCGCGCTGGAAGGCGCCGTCCTTGCTGCTTTCGTACCACTTGTCCTGCCAGTGGCCATCGACGAGTAAACCCATGATCAAGACTCCGTAAACCAATAATCGTTGGAGTCGAGTCTATTCCGATGAGTTCGAACAAAAAGCGCAAAGATCAGGCGCGAATGATCGGTTAAATCGATTTGTTCCGCGCGGCCCAGTAGTGCTCGGCGGTTGCGAAGGCTTGCTCACGGCTTTGACCGAGACCGCGCAAGGCCAGCGCCATGGTCGCAATCAACGCCATTTGCGGGTAACTGTCGACCACCTCGCCACGCCATACGGCTTTCAGGTGTTCGACGTCCAGGGTCGCCGGTTTGACGTGGCGTTGCGCCGACAATTGCGGCCATTCCTCGTCCCAGCTCTCGCCGGCGGTGGTGCCGTAGAGGTGGCTGTCGGCATCCGGGTTGATCTCGATTTCGCCGCCATCGCCTTTGACCACAATCGCCGTGTCGCCAAGCAAACCACTGGCATCGCGATGCACGGCTTGATACCCAGGATGGAAAATGCTTTGCAGGCCGCAACGCGCGCCCAGTGGATTGAGAATCCGCGCCAGGGAATGAATCGGTGAGCGTAGGCCCAGGGTGTTGCGCAAATCGATCATCTTTTGCAGTTGCGGCGCCCAGTCCACCAGCGGCATGAAGGCCAGGCCACCGTTATCCAGCGCCGTGCCGACCTGCTGCCAAGTGCGGCACAGCGGAATGTTCAATTCACCAAGCAATTGCTCGCTGTACAGACGCCCGGCGGTGTGTGCGCCGCCGCCGTGCATGAAAGTGCGCACGCCGTTCTGTGCCAGGCACTTGGCCGCCAGCAGATACCACGGCAGATGACGCTTCTTGCCAGCGTAAGTCGGCCAGTCCAGATCGACGTTCAGCGCCGGCGCCTGCAAGCGCTCGCGCAGGGCTTCGGTGAAGCCGGCCATCTCCTCGGCGCTTTCTTCCTTGTGCCGCAGCAACATTAGGAACGCGCCGAGCTGGGTGTCTTCAACCTTGTCGTCGAGCACCATGCCCATGGCTTCGCGCGCCTCTTCGCGGGTCAGGTCACGAGCGCCACGTTTGCCTTTGCCAAGAATGCGCACGAATTGGGCGAACGGGTGTTCGGCAGGCGTTTCGAGGGTCAGCGCTGGAAAGTCGGTCATAAGCAATTCGTCGGTTTGGGCAGGCCCGCCAGTTTCGCGGCGAGTTTGGCAGGGGTGCCTTTGAACAGTCGGTTGAGGTGCAGGCTGTTGCCTTTGTCCGGGCCGAGTTTCAGTGCGGTGTACTTGATCAATGGCCGGGTGGCCGGGGACAGCTGGAATTCGGCATAGAAGCTGCGCAGCAGTTCGAGGACTTCCCAGTGTTCGGGCGTCAACTCGATTTCTTCGGCGGCAGCGAGGGCGCTCGCGACGTCTGCCGACCAGTCGCTGAGGTCGACCAGAAATCCGTCCTTGTCCAGTTCGATGGCGCGGGCGCCGACGGTCATGGCATTCATAACCAGCTGTTGACCTTGTCGTGATGGATCGACAGCTCGACGAAGGCCGGGTAATCAATGGCCTCAGCCCAGTCCGGGACTTCGATGGCGCGAGCCTGTGCATCTTCGGCCAGAACCAACAATTTGATCTGGCGGCTTTGCAGTGCGGTGAACGGCGCGGTGCCCGGTTGCAGAGCATAGACCGCGTCGCCGGACAGCAACACAGCATCAGCGCTGCCGATCAGGCGCAGGCAACTGGTCAGGCGATCGTCGCCAAACGGGGAATGAGACAACACATGCAAAGTCGACATCAGAGGGTGATCACCTGGTCGTAACGGTCAATAAGGGCGGTGATTTGCTCGGCGGCCAGCGGCTGCGCTTCGTCCAGCGACAGAGTGCCGAGGCCACGAGTGCTGGCGCTCTCTGCGCAGTAGAACAACTCTTCGACACCAAACATCGGTAGCGCTTGCAGGTTAGCGCTCAAGTCTTTCTGTTGCAGGGCCTTGGCGCTCTGCCCGGCGGCGAGTTGTAAGACGCCATCATCGAGAAACAGCAAGCCAATGGGCAGATCGAAGGCGCCACCGGCCAGCACGATGTCCAGCGCTTCGCGGGCCGCGGGGCCAGACCATGGTGATTGACGGCTGATGATCAACAGGGATTTAGCCATCTCACGCACCTCCGAAGCAGATCAAGCGGTCAGCGTCTTGTACCGCGTCATGCAACTGACCGAGGCCGGACAATTCCCACGGCGCGCTCACGGAAACGGCGTCACGCTGATAGCGCTTGGCTTCTTCAGCGTCCAGCACGCCACGGCGCAGGGCGGCGGCGATGCACACCACGCCGTCGAGCTTTTGCTCGGTGATGAAGGTGCGCCATTGTTTGGGCAGGTCCAGTTCGTCCTGCGGGGTGACCACCGCGTCCGAAGCGTTGTAAACGCCGTCCTGATAGAAAAACAGCCGGACAATTTCATGCCCACCGGCCAGCGCGGCTTGTGCAAACAGCAGGGCGCGGCGCGAGGAGGGCGCATGGGCGGCGGAAAACAGCGCAATGGCGAACTTCATGACGGACTCGATCAGCAAAACTGCGGCCATGATAAAGCTTTATCGAGGCTGCCGCGAAACCTTGTAGGAGTGAGCCTGCTCGCGATAGCGGTCTGTCAGTTGGTGAAGATGAAGAATGTGCCGGCGTCTTCGCGAGCAGGCTCACTCCTACAAAGATTTTGTTGTCCTCGGTTAGCGCGGCATATAGCCCAGTTGCCAGCGCCGTGGGATTTTCAGCGAGACCAAGCCGATCACCGCCGCCAGCAAACCGCTGACAAACAACGCCTTCAGTCCCAAATGATGTTCCAGCACCGCCCCCAGAATCGCGCCGATAAACATCCCGCTCCACGGCACCAGTTGCACCCGCCAGCCGCTGCGCCGTTCGCCAAGCATCCAGCGCCCCAAACCACGGCCGAACCGCGACAATGCGCCAGTCACGTAAGTCAGTCCGACCGGCAAGCCGTTCACCTCTTCGACCGACGCGTTGAGCATGCCCATCGCAATGATCGCCGCCATCAGCGCCGGCAGTTGGGTGTCGAATGGCCAGGCGGCCGCCGCACACAGCAGGGTGGCGATACACAGCAGCAACGGCAGCGCCCGGCGGCCACCGAAACGGGCAACGATAACGCCCAAGGCGTTCCCGGCTATAAAAGTGGCGACGAGGATCAACAAACGCAGGGTCAGCCCGATATCACCATCGCTGATCGCCACGGCAAGTCGGGTGGTGTTGCCGCTCATGAACGAGACGAAGTCGCCGCTGGCCATAAAGCCGATGGCGTCGGTCATGCCGGCCAGTACCGAGAGGCCGGCCACCAGCGCCAGACCAATCCGCCCGCGCCACTTCTGAGTGTGCAGATGCCCGGGGCTGGCGCGGTGAGTCGAGGCGGATGGCAGCATCGGTAGAAGTGTCCTTGGGCGGCGGTTATGGTTCTATGCCATACAGATCGCAATATTCTGGCCAGCCCATATGAGCCATTTCTGCGACTTCACGATGCACCTCAAGGCGCTGCGCTTGGTATTCCTCAGGCGTTGCGGCCGTCAGTAGCAGTGTCAGCTCCCAGGCAAACAGACCTTGTTCTTCCGCTTCGGCCTCAAATGCTTCATGCAGTCGCTCCTCACGATACTGCGCCTGCGTTTCGCCTTTGGCCTGAGCCAGTAGCGGGTTGAGGTGGTCGAGGGATACGCGTAGTTCGGGACGCGCCTCGAGAAATACTTTCAGGGCGTGTTCATGTCGCTGGTCGGTAGGCGCCATGTGTTTTCCTTGTGAGGCTGATGACCTTAGGTTGCCGCAGCGGCCTGCGCCTGTCGCGCTATAAATGCAGTAAAGCAGAACGATTCCTGCTGCTGCGATGATACAGTCCGCTTTTTTCTGAATGAGCGAATGCAATGCGAATTCTGATGGTAGCGCTGGCCGCGACACTGCTGGCCGGTTGCGCAGGCTCGGTGATGGACGATGCTCGCACGAAAACCCCGTACAAAGTGTTGACGTCGGACAAAGCCGAAAAAGACGTGGCGCGTTGTGTGCAGTTCGGCTGGCAGGACGAAGCGGTGTTTGGCGTGGATGCGGCGGCGTATCTGGAACCGCGTAAATCGGGCGGTACGACGGTGTATACCCGTTCGGCAGAGTCTTTTGTCGATGTGCTCACCGAAGCATCGGGTACGACGCTGAATTACTACGCGCAGAAGGATGACTTTGTCGCCAAGCGCCGGTTGGCGGCGTTGGCGACCTGTCTGTAGGGCCAATGGTCGCGGTGAGGTTCAAGCCGCCTTCGCGAGCAAGCTCGCTCCCACATCGATTCTTTGTCGATCACTCATCCAGTGTGGGAGCGAGCTTGCTCGCGAAGGCGGCGTCACATTCAACCGTTCAGGCGCTTCTGGAAAAAATGCCGCTTGTGCCCCGGCGGATAATCGACAATCTCACCAAACTGGCTGTACCCGAGTTTCTTGTAGAACTCCGGTGCCTGAAAGTCGAACGTGTCGAGCCATGCGCCGATGCAGCCTTTCTCCCGCGCCAGCTCTTCGGCCATGCGCATCAGTTTCGAGCCAATACCCTGGCCCCGGCCTGCTTCAGGCACTGACAGCAAATCGATGAACAACCACTGGCAGACCAGCCGGCCATAGAGTCCACCCAGAATCTGATCGTGATCGTCACGCACCAGCAGGGTGAGCGGTTCGGATACCGCGATCCCGGCCTTGGCCACGTTATAGGCATGCAGGGGGGCGAGAATCGCTTGGCGTTCTTCTTCTGTGGAATGTTGTGACAACTCGATGCGCAAGTTCATGCCTGACTTCCTTGTGGTTTGAACCCGCAGCCTATCCTGCCCGGCGGTGATATTCCAAGCCCCTCTCAACCCGGTGGAACTGCCGCCCACGCGCCGGGGTCTAGCTGTTACAGCGTCATTCCAGCACGCGGTTGATGAGGATCCCCCATGAATATTTTCGAAGCCCTTCGCGAAAGCCATGAGCGCCAGCGTAGCTACGCCAAAACCCTGATCGAAACCAGCGGCGACACCCCGGAGCGGGTCGAGGCGTACAAACAACTCAAAGCCGAACTCCAGGCCCACGAAACCGCCGAAGAACGCCATTTCTACATTCCGTTGATGGAGCTTGACGAGGGTGTCGATCTGAGCCGCCATGCCATCGCTGAACACCATGAAATGGACGAGATGATGGAAGAACTCGACGAGACCGAGATGTCCAGTCCGGCGTGGTTGGCAACCGCGAAGAAGCTGTCGGATAAGGTTCATCATCATTTGAAGGAAGAAGAACAGAAGTTCTTCCAGATGGCCGGCAAATTGCTCAACGAGAAACAGAAAGTACAACTCGCCGGGCAATACGAAAAGGAGTTCAAGGCACAGTTGCCGTGAGTACTGAATGGCAGTTTTTGCAGCATCGGCGTGTAATCTTTTGGCGTCATCTCGGGTGGGTATTATCGTAAAAGACTGGATACACATCCAGTATTTGCAGTGTTTTGCTGGCCTTCATCCGCTGACTGCGACAAAACCGCCGATGGACAAAAAATTCGCCTCCGTTAGCTTGAAGACCTCTCCTCGGAAAGGAGAGTTCTTAAATCAACGGAGTGAAAAACATGAATCAACCACAAGCACAAACCCAACTGCGACATGGTCGCGTCATCTCTCCTGCCAGCCGCGGTGCGGTGGCCATTGAGCAAGGACTGCTCGGTGCCTGGCAGGTCAATGAAATGGAAGGCGGGAAAAATTTCCCGGCGCTGGCAGCGGGGCCGTTTCCGGCGCCATACCAGAGCGACTCGGACAGTGTCACGCCCCCGGCCGACGGCTACATCCTCAGTGGTGGCAAGAGTGATGCCCGCGACTGCGTTAACTTCACCCATGAAGAAATGAGCAAGAAACTCGGTCGTCCATTCACTTGGCCGCTGCTCAATGTCACCCCGGGACAAACCCTCGAAATCAAGTGGGAATACACCGCGCCCCACACCACTCGTGGCTATCGCTGGCTGATCACCAAGGACGGCTGGGACCCGAAGCAGCGCATCACCCGTGCGCAACTGGAAAGCCAACCGTTCTTCGAGGACTTCTACACTCAGGTGCCGTATTACAGCTACCCGAATGAGCTGAAGGCCAAGGTCAATCACGCGGTGAAACTGCCGGCCAACAAAAAAGGCCATCACGTGATCGTGCTGATGTGGATCGTCGCCAACACCGGCAACGCTTTCTATCAGGCCTTCGACGTCGACTTCAAATAACGGCGCTGCGTCGCCAAACCCACACGTTCTGAAGGATTAGAACATGTCAAAAATCGATTTCTCTTTAGTGCAAAACGCCGCGAGCGATGCCGCGTCGCTGATGCCGAGCATTGCCGGCAAAAAGATCCTCATGGGCTTCTGGCACAACTGGCCCGCAGGCCCGAGCGATGGTTATCGTCAGGGCCGCTTCGCCAGCCTGTCGCTGGAAGAGGTGCCCAAGGAATACAACGTCGTCGCGGTAGCCTTTATGAAGGGCAGCGGCATTCCGACCTTCAAGCCGTTCAACGTTTCCGATGCCGAGTTCCGCCGTCAGGTCGGTGTGCTCAACAGCCAAGGGCGGGCCGTGTTGATTTCCCTCGGTGGTGCCGATGCGCACATCGAGTTGCGCAGCGGTCAGGAACAACCGCTGGCCAATGAAATCATCCGTCTGGTGGAAACCTATGGTTTCGACGGGCTGGACATCGATCTTGAACAGAGCGCGATTGATTTCGCGGCCAACAAGACCGTCCTGCCGGCCGCACTGAAACTGGTCAAGGATCACTACGCAGGCCAGGGCAAGCACTTCATCATCAGCATGGCCCCGGAGTTTCCGTACCTGACCAGCACCGGCAAATACGTGAGTTACCTGCAGGCACTGGAAGGCTACTACGACTTCATCGCCCCGCAGTTCTACAACCAGGGTGGCGACGGGGTCTGGGTGCCGGAAGCCAACAACGGCGCGGGTGCATGGATTGCGCAGAACAACGATGCGCTGAAGGAGGATTTCCTTTATTACCTGACTGAAAGCCTGGTGACCGGTACTCGCGGCTTCACCCGCATCGCGGCGGACAAGTTCGTCATTGGCCTGCCGGCCAACAACGATGCGGCTGCCACCGGTTATGTGATCGACAAAACCGTGGTCGGGAATGTCCTCAAGCGTCTGGCGATCAAAGGGCTGCCGATCAAAGGCTTGATGACCTGGTCGGTGAACTGGGACAACGGCACCAGCAAGGATGGCGTGCCGTACAACTGGGAGTTCAGTCGGCGTTATGGGCCGTTGATTCACGGGGTTCGCTCAGTCGAGCAGGATGTCGATGACTCGCTGTCGCACGTCGCTCGTTAGTTGCAAATAAAGAAGCCCGGTAGCGCTGCCGGGCTTTTTTTGTTGGTTTGGAATGCGTGTGGGTATGTTTTTATTCGGTTTTAACCAGGACATAAAGATTGTCACTGATCGACATTTTTTCGATTCTGTTTAAAGAGATAAGCTCTTTGAATTCTTTTTCGAGTGTTTTCTTGTCGCAGTATTTTTCATATATATGCGGCCTGTCCGAAGCGTAAATGTAAAGACGCCATACGTCAAAGCCGTCGATTCTGCTGTTCGAACCGTAATCGAAGTCCACTGATTCTGATGGGAAATGAATGGCGCACCCTACGCCGTGCAGTTCATATTGAATTTCATCAGTTATTTCACCGCAGCGTTCGATTTGCTTGCTCCGCCAGAGTCTTAAAATATTCCGAGTGCCAAATTTTTTTTGTAGTAATTCTGTTCCACTTTCAACTTTTGAAAGAAAGTCAGTTATTAGGTCCTCAAGATTTTTATCGGCTATTTTCATCTTCTTCTGTGATGCTCCAATCGGTCGTGTCCGACATTGTTAGCTGATTCAATGACCTCTTCGATCGTATTAAGTTGTCCTTTGTGCTCTCTGATGTTCGTGATCAAATTTATAGTTATTGGCGTTGCTGTTTGTTTTGCAGCTGCTGCACGGTGATGTCCATCTAGAATATAGAAGGTGCCCTGATGTTCTGCTACGTCTATGGGATAGCTGACATCGTAGCCACCTGCTCGCATCTGATCTCTTATTTTTTCGACGCGTTTAGTTGAATTTTTTCCCATAATTGCATGCGTTCGCTTCACTGAATGTGGGTCAACGCCATGAATCAAGTCCGGTAATTGTGGATCACCCTCATCAACCTTAGCCCCACCAACCCCACCCGGCACCTCACACCCAGGCTTATTCGGCGGCGGACAATTGGAGTTCAACCCCAACGGATCCACCCACCCCGTCGGATTCGGCACGTACTGGTACTGATTCAGCCCACCCGCCAATTTGATCGGATCCGGCGTCAGATACCGCCCCAGCCGCGGGTCGTAATACCGATGCCGGTTGTAATGCAGCCCGCTCTCCCCGTCGAAATACTGCCCCTGAAAACGCAGCGGCTGGTTCAGGTAATCCTCGCCGGCCAGGGTCAGGGCGGCGACTTTGCCGTAGGCGTCGTATTGCGCGGACCAGACGATGTCGCCGCTGTAGTCGGTGAGTTCCTGCGGGGTGCCGAGGTGGTCGAGTTGGTAGTAGAAGGGGCAGGCTTTTTTCGGGCCTTTGCCGTCGAGCAGTGCCAGCGGGCGGAAGGTGCCGGGTTCGTAGACGTAGCTGCGGTATTCGCTTTCGCTGCTTTCGGCGACGAGGTGGTCGCCTTGCCAGAAGAATTCGGTGATCTCGCCGTTGACGGTTTTGCGGATGCGCCGGCCGAAGGCGTCGTATTGGTAACTGGCGGTCTGGCCGTCGGGGCGGGTCAGGCCGATCAGGCGGTGCTGGCTGTCGTAGCGGTATTCGGTGACGAGTGTCTGCGCGCGGCCGCGACGTTCGCGGATCAGGTTGCCGAAGGCGTCGTAGTCGTAATGACGGTCGCCCTGCATGAGCAGGCGATTGCCCTGGATCTGGCTCGGACCTGGGCGGTCCTGCATCAACAGGTTGCCGGCCGGGTCGTGGGCGAAGGATTCCGGCAGTTCGTCGCGTGAGTGACGTACGCGGATCAGCCGGTCGAGGGCGTCGTAGCCGTAGGTGCGCTGGCCGTGGCGGCTGTCGGCGATGTGCGCGAGATTGCCGTTGGCGCTGTAGGCATAATCGCGGCGGTACAGGGCATCGCGCTGATGGCCTACGGCGTGGGCGAGTAATCGTCCCTGATCGTCGTAGGAATATTCGCTGAGCAGCAGGCCTTGCTGGCGCTGCAGTTCGCGACCGGACTGGTAGACATGGCGGGTCAGCGGCGCGCCGTTGAGGTCAATCCCGTTCAGCGCGCCGCCCTTGGCGTGGCGGTAGTCGAGCACGCTGTTGTCCGGCAGGCGCATGCGCTTGAGCTGGCCGCAGGCGTCGTAGCGGTAACGCAGGGTGCCCCAGCCCTGATGCTCGGTGATCAGCCGGTCCTGACGGTCGTACTCGAAGGCCAAAGGATGTTGCTGGCCGTCATCGACCCCAATCAAACGACCGAGGCGGTCGTACTGATAACTGACCTTGATCCCGTCCGGCAGGGTTTTGACCAGCAAACGCCCGGCGGTATCGCGTTCATAAGCGGTGAGCAAACAAGAGCCGTCATCACCGAACTCGGTCTTCTCCAGCAGATGCCCGTTGAGGTCGTAGGCATAGGCGGTGCGGCGGCCGTCAAAACCGCTTTCCTGACGAATCAGCCCGGTCGACGTGTAGTCCAGCCGGTACTTTTCCCCGGATTCGTTTTCAATCTCGGTGAGCAGCAGTTGCGCATGGTCATAGCGGTACTGCACCCGCGTGCCGTCGGGGTTGATCCGCCGCGAGACCAGGTGCAGATCGTCGTCATACTCATAACGGGTGATGTGCCACTGTTCATCGCGCTCGGCGGTGACCTGACCGTAGGCGCCGTAGCTGTAGGCGCGGGTGCTGCCGCCAGGAAATGTCGTCTGAATCAGTCGGCCAACGGCGTCCCAGTGCTGACGGGTGACCGCACCGTGTTCGTCCGCAGTCGTGGTCCGCCGCCCCAGTGCATCGTAGGAAAAGCGCCGCACGCCACCTTCGGGCAGGGTTTCCTCGGTCAACTGGCCAAGGCTGTTCCAGACCAAACGATGCCGGCTGCTGTCCGGGTAGCGGATCGACAGCAATTGCCCCCGGGTGTCGTAGTAGTAATGGGTGACCTGACCGTCGGGGTCGACCGCTTCGGTGACGTCACCCTCGGCATTGCGCCGGTAGATCCACACCGCCTCGCCGCGCGAACGCCGATGCAGGAAACCGTTGCGATACTCGTAGGACGTGGGCGCCTCATCCGGTGGAATCAGCGCAATCAGCCGTCCGACGTCGTCGTAGCGGTATTCGGTGACAGCGCCTAACGCATCCTGCTCGGCGATCAAACGCCCCGAGGCGTCATAAGCCTTTAGCTGCTCGCCACCATCCGCCGAGACTTGACGCACCAGCCGCGCACGTTCGTCGTGGACGTAGGTCTCTTCGGTGCCATCGACGTAATGCACCGCGACACTGCCGTCATCGTTCCAGACGTAACGCGTGTCCATCTGCGAAAACGATGCCCAGTGACGCACGCAGCGCGCGGCTTTCCCCGACCGTTCCCACTCCCAGAAGAAGCTCGCACCGCCAGCCAGTTGCCGCTGCAGAATCACGTGAGCGTCGTCGTAGTCGTAACGCTCGCTGTCACCGACAGCGTTGGTCGCTTCGATCAGGTGCCGGTAGGCGTCGTAGCGGTAACTGACCAGTGCTTGTTCGGTACTCCAGGCACCCTCGCGAAACACCTGATAATCAACACCCAGCAACTGCGCCTGCTCATAGCGCAACAGCAGTGAGCGCCCGGCGCCATTGTCCAGGCGCTGCACCCGGTCAGAGCGATCGCGTTGCACCGTCAGACGGTTGCCATAGGCATCGCTGATCGCCGTCAGCCGTCCTGCACGAAAGTGATAAAAGCGCGCCGTGTCCCCGGCCAGCGCGAGGATCAGCTCTTCCGGCTCCTCGCCCAGAAAAATCGCCGCCCGCGACAAACTGTTGTGAATCGCCGGCCGCTCACTACTCGGCAACGGAAAACGGGTACGCCGGTTTTCGTGATCGACCCAAACCACCTCATCAGCGAAAAACTCCAGCCGATGCGCCAGCGAATGGCTCCAGCCAAACCCCAGCCCGACGTCGATTTCGACGGCGCTCGAGCGATACAACCGCGTGAACTCAAACGGCAACACGCCATCGAGCAGCGCATCGTTCAGGGTCAGCAGTTCTTCGCCAGTAACCATCGACACCGGACAACCGTTGGTGCAGGTACGCGGCACACAATCGGCGTTGTCGCCGTTGGGGTTTTTCGCCTGATCCGGCGAATCGTCGTGCGGCTCATGCCGTTCCAACCGGCTCGAAGCGCCAGACTTGTCCCGCACAACAGGCGCCGGATTCGGCACCGTCAACACCACAGAATCGGCCTGACGAATGTTCAGCGGTATCGACGGTGTCGGTTTCAACTCAACGTCACGCACATTGAGCATCAGCGGCTTCAAAACGCTGGCATGCCGCGTCAAATCCGCCGAGGACGTCAGTTCGGCCAAGCGCAAAGCCGAGGCTGCCAGCCACTCCCGCGCGCGCGGCGACTTGATCTTCGCCAGCACCTTGCTGCTCAAACGCAGCGGCACGCCGATGCCACCCGACACGCCCATCAACAGGAAGCTGATCAGCAATTCGACGCGCACTTCGGCGACCACTTCGGCCAAATGTTGCGGCGGCAGCATCTTCAGCCAACTGGTAAACGCGGCCAGATGAATGAACAGCAGCGGCTCGTCACTGAGGATCAACAGACCGTTGGCAATGGCGTCGCTGGAGGCATTCAATAACGCCTCAAGCTCGGCCTCGCTGAGGTATTCCAGCAACTTTTCACTGTTGGCCTGCAAGTCGGCGAGCAGGGCGAATACCTGTTTAATGTCATCCCAGACGCCATTCAGTGCTTTCTCGAATCCACGCCAATCGGCCTGTTGCAACTGACCGTAACGTTCAAGAAACCCGGCGCTGGAAAACTCCGTCCACTGCGGCTGAAATTCGCGCCATTCAGCGCGCAACCAGCCCTCAAGGCCTGCAATGACACTTTCATAAGAGGCATACAGCGCACGTACATGGTCCGTGGACACATCGGGAAAGAAGGTGATGCGATAACGCTGGCCCCGATCGCAGTTGGTCACTTGCAGAATGCCGCTGGGGCCAATGGTGTGATGCTTCGGTTCGCCGAACGTCAGCACACCGCCGACATCGGCAAGCACCGGTTCGAGCGTCACCGGCGTGTCGCCAATCGGCACGAACCGTGCAGCCTCGAACATGTGCACCAGCGTCAGCGACCCGCTGGCCGAACACATGACTACTGATGAACTGAGCGGTTGGCGCGACTTGATCGGCGCACTGAGGCGCACGTCGTTACCGATGGTGAATACCTGCTCGACATCCAGTGCAGTCCCCGTCCAGAACTGCTCGGCCCAGACGTCGTAGTTGTTCAGGCACAGGCGGAACTCGCGGATCAGGTGTTCGAAGTCCGGCTCATCGGGATTCAAAGCAGCCACAACGAGCAGGCCGATGCTGTTGTTCAGGGCCAGCAGCTGATCGGTTGGAAGCATTCGCAGTCTCTCGCGCACGTCAAAAAGGTGCGGGGACTTTGCGGGGGATCAAACAGGAAAGAAGTCGGGCGAGTAGGCGTTATCTGTAGGATGTTTCGACATGATTTGTAGGGCGGTATAGGGTTTCGTATTCTCGTTCACAACTAAGGGCCTTTACCTACCCGGAAGCCTTCAATGACAAAAGGATCAAGCGTCATGTCCAACACAGCCGAGCGGGTCAGCATCGTCGACACTCAGGTGTTGTCCCATGACTGGTATCTGCTGAAGAAAATTACCTTCGACTATCACCGCAACAATGGTGAGTGGCAGCGTCAGACTCGTGAAGTCTATGACCGAGGCAACGGTGCAGCGATTCTGCTGTTCAACCGTGCACAGCGCACGGTGGTACTGACCCGGCAGTTCCGCTTGCCGGTGTTCGTCAATGGTCATGATGGTTTGCTGATCGAGGTGGCGGCCGGGTTGCTCGAAGGCGCGGCACCGGAGCAGCGTATCCGCGACGAAGCCGAGGAAGAGACCGGTTATCGCGTGCACGATGTGACGAAGGTGTTCGAGGCTTACATGAGTCCGGGTTCAGTGACCGAGAAGCTGCACTTTTTCATTGCCGAATACGATTCGGCATCGAAGGTTGGCGAGGGTGGTGGACTGGAAGAAGAGACCGAAGAGCTGGAAGTGCTGGAGTGGGGGTTCGACGAGGCGTTGGCAGCGTTTCAGCGCGGTGAGATCTGCGACGCCAAGACCATCATGCTGTTGCAGTATGCGGCGATGAATAATCTGTTCGGCGCTTGATTCAGAACAGCTCGCCGGTTTTGCCAATTTGCGACCACTGCCCACCCTCCAGGCTCAGCAAGTGCTCTTTCGCCTCAAGCCCACCGGCAAACCCGGTCAGCTTCCCCGACGCGCCGATCACCCGATGACACGGCGCGACAATGGAGATCGGGTTGCGTCCGTTCGCTGCGCCCACTGCCCGTACAGCGCTGGGATTGCCAATCTGTCTGGCGATCTGGCTGTAGGTGCGCGTCTGGCCAAAGGGAATGGTCAGCAGCGCCGCCCAGACCTTTTTCTGAAAATCGGTGCCAGCGAAATCCAGTTCCAGGTCAAAACAGTCCCGCGTCCCGGAAAAATATTCTCCGAGTTGTCGAGCCGTTCGAATCAGGATCGGATTGTCGTGTGCCTCGCTCATCGGCCCGAGGCGCACGCGGTCGGGTTTATCGTTTTCCCAGAGGATGGCCGCCAGTCGTGAGCCGTTCGCGACCAGCTTCAGCTCGCCGACGGGCGAGGGCAGGGTGATGAACGTATAAGACATGACGACAGACTCCGGAGCAGGGCGGCAACAGCGCCCAGCATACTGCCTGATCGGGGAGGCGCAATACGCAAAGCCGACCATACTGCTTGGTGCTCTTGCAGCGTATCCCCCTCTGTTCTGCACAGACCCTGAAAACAAAAAAGAGATCGACTCATGAAGTACGAACCTTTGGCCAAATCGCTGATAGCGACCTCACTGGCACTC
Organism: Pseudomonas sp. 29; assembly: GCF_002754355.1. Classification (NCBI taxonomy): domain Bacteria; kingdom Pseudomonadati; phylum Pseudomonadota; class Gammaproteobacteria; order Pseudomonadales; family Pseudomonadaceae; genus Pseudomonas; species Pseudomonas sp. 29. Next base: position 440,567 of record NZ_PEEY01000001.1, on the reverse strand, counting down.
AGCTGTCTCATGGCTCACGCGGCGTCGGTGGCACCGGTTGCCGCAGAAAACGGCATGGTGGTCACCGCGCAACATCTGGCCACCCATGTCGGCGTCGACGTATTGAAAAGTGGCGGTAATGCCGTCGATGCGGCGGTCGCCGTGGGTTACGCGCTGGCGGTGGTCTATCCCGCAGCAGGCAACCTGGGCGGAGGCGGCTTCATGACCATTCAACTGGCAGACGGGCGCAAGACCTTCCTCGATTTTCGTGAGAAAGCACCACTGGCGGCCACTGCCAACATGTACCTCGACAAGGAAGGCAACGTCATTCCCGACTTGAGTACCCGTGGCCACCTGGCGGTGGGCGTGCCGGGCACCGTGTCCGGCATGGAGTTGGCGCTGAGCAAATACGGGACCAAACCGCGCAAGGAAATGATTGCACCGGCGATCAAACTGGCGGAAGACGGTTTTGCGCTGGAGCAGGGTGACGTCGAGTTGCTGGAGTACGCCACCGACGTGTTCAAGAAGGACATGCGCGACTCCGGTTCGATCTTCCTGCATAACGGCGAGCCGATGCAGGTCGGGCAGAAACTGGTGCAGAAGGATCTCGGCAAAACCCTGCGGACCATTTCCGAAAAAGGCGCCGACGGCTTCTATAAAGGCTGGGTTGCCGACGCCATCGTCACCTCCAGCCAGGCCAACAAAGGCATCATCACCCAGGCTGACCTCGATAAATACAAGACCCGCGAACTGGCTCCGGTGGAATGCGACTACCGTGGTTATCACGTGGTCTCGGCGCCGCCGCCAAGCTCTGGCGGGGTAGTGATCTGCCAGATCATGAACATCCTCGAAGGCTATCCGATGAAGGATCTGGGCTTCCATTCGGCCCAAGGCATGCACTATCAGATCGAAGCCATGCGCCACGCCTATGTTGATCGCAACAGCTACCTGGGCGATCCGGATTTCGTCAAAAACCCGATCGAGCATCTGCTGGACAAGAACTACGCGACCAAACTGCGCGACGCCATCCAGCCGCAAAAGGCCGGCGTGTCGGCCGAACTCAAACCCGGCGTAGCCCCCCATGAGGGCAGCAACACCACTCACTACTCGATCGTCGACAAGTGGGGCAATGCGGTGTCGGTCACTTACACCCTCAATGACTGGTTCGGCGCGGGCGTGATGGCGAGCAAGACCGGGGTGATCCTCAACGATGAAATGGACGACTTCACCTCCAAGGTCGGCGTGCCGAACATGTACGGCCTGGTGCAGGGCGAAGCCAATGCGATTGCTCCGGGCAAGGCACCGCTGTCGTCGATGAGCCCGACCATTGTCACCAAGGATGGCAAAGTGGTGATGGTGGTCGGTACACCGGGCGGCAGCCGTATTATCACGGCGACTTTGCTGACCATGCTCAATGTCATCGACTACGGCATGGGCCTGCAGGAGGCGGTCGATGCGCCACGTTTCCACCAGCAGTGGATGCCGGAGGAAACCAACCTCGAAGACTTCGCCGCCAGCCCCGACACGAAGAAGCTCCTTGAGAGCTGGGGTCACAAGTTTGCCGGCCCGCAGGACGCCAACCACATCGCCGCGATTCTGGTGGGTGCACCTTCGCTGGGCGGTAAGCCGGTCGGCAAAAACCGTTTCTACGGCGCCAACGATCCACGCCGCAACACGGGCTTGTCACTGGGTTACTGAGGCGCGTAAAAAGGGGGCGGGCTTACGTCCGCCCCTGTCTCAAGGACTGATCAAGGAAGGCTCATCATGACCACCGCATTACTGATCATCGACGTCCAGCGCGCCCTCTGCTCGGGCGAATATCAGTGCTACGACATTCAGCGCGTGCTCGACACCATCAACGGTCTCAGTGCTCGCGCACGCAAGGCTGGCGTGCCCGTGGTGCTGATCCAACATGAAGAAAAGGACAGCCCGTTGGCCCATGGTGCCGAAGGCTGGCAACTGGCCGAAGGGCTTGAGACATCGCCTAAGGACCTGCGCGTACGCAAGACCACCCGGGACTCGTTTTACCAGACTGACCTGGGTAAATTTTTGCCAAGTGAAGACTTCGAACGACTGGTTATTTGCGGTCTGCAAACCGATTACTGTGTCAATGCGACCGTACGCCGGGCCCATGAGCTGGGTTATGACGTAGTGCTTGCCGCCGACGCGCATTCCACCGTCGACAACGGCAATATGAGCGCCGAAGACATCATCGCCGAGCACAACAAGGATCTGGCGCATCTGACTGGCTCGGTGGCGCGTATCGACGTCAAACCCGCAGCCAGCATCACGTTCTGACCATCCAGACAAAACCCTGTGGGAGCGAGCCTGCTCGCGAAGGCAGTGTGTCAGTCGACATTGATAGTGGCTGATCCACCGCTTTCGCGAGCAAGCTCGCTCCCACATTGATTGAAGAATCCTGATTGCTGTGACCATCAGGGATTTCCGTTGGCAGCACTGGCATACTGCGCGCCGTCCGAAGAATGGAATCTCTCGATGTTCGCTATCTCCCGGCGTCATGCCTTGGCGCTGATGTGCCTTGCGTTTGCCTCTATCACCCACGCCAGCAGTTTCGATTGCGCCAGCGCTGCCAGCAAAACTGAAAAAGCCATTTGTGGCGACCCGCAGATCTCGCAACTCGATGAGAAGCTGGGCAAGCTCTGGCACTCGACATCGGCTGATGTCCCCGATGCCAAAGCCCTCAAGGCAGACCAGCGGCAGTGGCTGAAAAACCGCAACGCCTGTGGCGATCAGACAGCCTGTTTGCGTCGGCAGTATTTAATGCGCCTGACCGAACTTGAACACGCCACCCAGCCCTTCAGTTGGGACGCGACCTGGCAGCTCATTCCGCCAGGGACCTCAACCTCGGCGACAGTCATAACCCAGCGCCGCGACCCCACGCACATCAGCATCGACATCACGGCGGCTGAGGGCGCCAACTCCGGTGATCTGGATGGCGTTGCCACACTCAAGGACGGTAAAGCCGTTTACTCGGAAGACCAGTGCACCCTGTTGTTCACCCCCATCAATGGTGTGCTGGATATTTCTCTCGTCGGTGCAGGCGGATATTGCAGTGCCGGGTTGGGCGTCTACTACACCGGTCGTTTTGTCGCTTCGCAGCAACCGCTGACGCTGGATTACGACATGCTCAGCCTGGGCCTGGCGCAAACACCGGGAGAAAACCAGGCACTGCACACGTTGCTCAAGACTGATTATCAGACGCTGGTGGAAAAGTCCGGCTCGTTGATGACCGCTGAATCTTCCGCTGATGTACCGGGTAGTCAGGTCTGGGAGATGTGGATGCGCGGCCTGGGTGGCACCGGCATCGTGATGCGGTCAGCCGATGGCCATTTCTGGGTCTTGTTGGTTACCTACGACAACACCGGACACTCGCGCCTGCGCTATTACACCGATGTTGCGAAATGGAAAAAACGTCTACCCGGCGCTTTGCACGACTGGAACGAGCGCATGAAAGATCATCTGGAACTCCCCGTAGACTTCATGCCCTGATCTGCGCAGCATTGCGCCATCACGTCGCAAACTACACCCCACGAATCTCGCCCACCCGCGGCGCTACGACCACGCCCTCCAGCACCATGCGCGTGATCGTCTGTGCCGCCGTTTGATAATCCTCATCCTGCGGCACTTCGCGCCCCATGATCCGGCCCATCTGCCAGCCGATATTGGTGTACGTGCGCGTTGCCGACCAGATGAACAGCATCAAATGCTCCGGATCCACCGGCGCGAGCAAACCGCGCTCGATCCAGCTGCGCAGACATTCAACGTTGCGCTGCGCTTCGGCCTGCAACAGATCGCGGCACTCATCCGGCAACTGGCGACCGCCCAATAACAATTCGCCACTGAACACCTTGGCAATCGCCGGATGTTCGCGGGCGATGCGAATGCGTGCGGCCACGTAGGCGCGCAGTCCCGTCAGCGGATCATCACTTTCACGCAGCACCGCCGAGGCTTCCAGCAGCGGCTCGACAAACCCCAGCAGCACTTTGCTGTAGAGGTTTTCCTTGCTCTGGCAGTAGTAATACAGATTGGCTTTGGGCACCCCGGCACGCGCCGCGATATCGCGGGTCTGGGTGGCGTTGAAGCCGTTGGCGGCGAATTCCTCGCTGGCAGCGGCGAGGATCAACTGCTCGTTGCGTACGCGGATGGCACTCATGGCAATACAGGTTGGCTGGACGGCATGGAAAGATTCTGGCGATTTCGGTTTCGCAATATACAAAACTATATAGCGATGAAGCCAGCACACTCGAAGGGCGACGCTATGCTGGTTCGATCATTGACTGGAAACGGAGCAGGCACATGACCCTTCAGACACTGCGGGCCGACGCGACACACCTGGATGCGGTGGCGCAGTTGTTCGACGCTTACCGAGTCTTTTACCAGCAGCCGTCGAACCTTGAGCAATCACGAACCTTCATCGCCGCGCGCATGGCCGGCGATGAATCCGCGATTTTTCTGGTTCAGGATGAAAAGGGCTTGGCGCTGGGGTTCGTGCAGTTGTATCCGACGTTCTCGTCCATCGATGCCCACCGCACCTGGCTACTCAGCGACCTGTTCACCACGCCCGCCACCCGTGGGCGTGGGGTTGGCCGATTGTTGATGAACACTGCACGCGACTTTGCCTTGGCGACCGGTGCCAAAGGGCTGGTACTGGAAACCGCTACCGACAACTTCACGGCTCAAGGCTTGTACGAATCCCTCGGCTACGTGCGTGACAGCGGTTATTACACCTACAACCTCGACTTGCGGCAGGGCTGATCAAATTTTTTTGCTGATTTCCTCAATTCAGGCTTTCGCCCGAAGGCCGCTCTCTCTAGAATCCGCCCGGCCTTCACAATGAAGGCGCAATGCCATCATTTGGTTTTGTACACATAGGGACGGACATCATGCAATTCGGGAAAATTCTGGCGCTGGGGCTGGTACTTGCGCTGGGCGGTTGTGCCAGTTTCACCAAAGACGAAGTGGCGCCGGTGACCATGCCGTCGATGGCCAGCTACACCAACAAGCCAAACGTCTACGTCGATTTCGACTTCTACCAGGGCGAACCGAAAAGCGGCTCCGCTGTGGAAGTGCCGCAAGCGCGCGATCAACTGAAACCACAGCTGCAAAAAATTCTCACTGACTCGGGTCTGTTCGGCCGTGTCACCCTGGACGAGTTCCAGAAGCAGCCGGGCGATTACAGCCTGCGTCTGAAAATGTACAACCATCCGCCGAATGCCGGTTCCATGGTGCTGGCCTTCATCAGCGGCTTCAGCATGATGGTGATCCCGGCGTATGGCACCGATCAGTACACCATGAGCCTGGAAGGCATGGATGGACAAGGTCAGGCCCTGACCACCGCGAGCAACCACGATGCGATCGGTACCTGGATCGGCATCTGGTTCATCCCGCTGATGGCCAACACGCCTAAAGACGCGGTGAATGACACCTTCACCCGTCAGGTCAACGCGCTGCTCAAGCAGATGGTTGATAGCAAGAACCTGAAGTACTCGGCACTCGAAACCCGCATTCCACGGGGCTGAAGCCAAAAAAAGAGCCGCAATCGCGGCTCTTTTTTTACCCTTACTTCAGGGCCTGAATGAACTGTGGATCGCTGTAGAGTTCCTTGAGCAAGTCACGCACCATCGGGTTGTAAGCGTTGACTGCGTTCGGGATCGCAATGAAGCCGAAGAAGCTGCTGCTCCATTGGCTGCTGACATTCTTGGTCGCGTCGTACACCACATCGTTGCCGTTGAGCAGGGTGAAACGTGCAGCAAGTTTGCCGTCGCCCGTGCCCATGCCGGCGGACAGTTCGTTCTTCACCACCAGCACTTTCAACTGACGCTGAGCCTGCGGATCGAGCAGACCGGCCTTGCGCAGTTCTTCGGTGATCGCATCCTGAATGTGTGCCGGGATGCTGCCGGACGGCGAGCGAACCGGGTTGGCACGGACCACCAGCGAACCTTCACCGGATTCGGCCGTGACCTGAGGATTGCTGATCGCGTGCAGCGGCGGGGTTTGTTTTAACTTCTGCACGTTCTCGAAGCTTGGTTCGTAACGGGTCATGGTCATGCCACAGCCTTGCAGGAGCAGGGCCAGCATCGGGATCAACAACAGCGACTTCTTCACGGCAGTTCCTTGCGTGGGAATAGAGGAGGGCGCGAATTATGGGCAGAGTGCCATCATTGAGCAACCTCGTTCGTTTGCGCGTTGAGCATTCGCTCGATCTGCGCCAATTCCCAGGTACTGAGCAAACTCACCGGATCGGTGCCATAACGCTGCCAACTGTCCAGCGCGCCTTCTTGTCCGTCACCATTGCGGGCGAATTCACAGTGATGTAACCGCCCACCTTCAACATCCAGCCGCAACTGCCAGCCTTCGATATCGACCGTGACCAGCCCGGCCTTGGTAGGCCGCTCGCAGATTTTCAAAGCGAGCACGCCCAGCGCCGCTTCACGCAAACGCTGACACACCTCGCGGGCGCTCAGAAATGCAGACATGTCGAACTCAATGACCAGAGGAGCGCGCCAGCATAAAGGTCGGACCGACAAGTGTCAGCGTTCACTGGCCCGATCCGCGACAATTCCGTAACATCCGCAACCCTCTTTTTCCCGAACACCTGCAGCCGCACTCGGCGGCCGCTCAATCAGGTAAGCCATGAAACCGATTCGTCTGCGCGCCGATGTCCTGGCCGGACTCACCACCTCGTTTGCCCTGTTGCCCGAATGTATTGCGTTCGCACTGGTGGCGCACCTCAATCCGCTGATGGGCCTGTACGGTGCCTTCATCATTTGTACGCTGACGGCGTTGTTTGGCGGCCGGCCGGGCATGGTCTCTGGTGCGGCGGGCTCGATGGCCGTGGTCATCGTCGCGCTGGTGGTGCAGCACGGCGTGCAGTATTTACTGGCGACAGTGTTGCTCGGCGGTCTGATCATGATGGCGTTCGGGCTGCTGCGCCTGGGCAAACTGGTGCGTATGGTGCCGCACCCGGTAATGCTCGGCTTCGTCAACGGGCTGGCGATCATCATTGCGCTGGCGCAACTGGAGCATTTCAAGAGCGGTGAAGACTGGCTCAGCGGTACGCCGTTGTACTTGATGGCCGGACTGGTGGCGCTGACCATGGCCATCGTCTACATCCTGCCGCGTCTGACGAAAGCGGTGCCGCCGGCACTGGTGGCGATCCTCGGCGTCGGCTTGCTGGTTTATCTGTTCGGCCTGCCGACCCGCACCCTTGGCGACATGGCACACATCGCCGGTGGCTTGCCGACCTTCGCCTTGCCGGATATTCCGTGGAATCTTGAAACCCTGCGCATCATTGCGCCTTACGCGATTCTGATGGCGCTGGTTGGTTTGCTGGAAACCCTGCTGACGTTGAACCTCACCGATGAAATCACCGAAACCCGTGGCTACCCGGATCGTGAGTGCGTGGCGCTCGGCGCGGCCAATATGGTCTCGGGTGCGTTCGGCGGTATGGGCGGGTGCGCGATGATCGGCCAGACCGTGATCAATCTCAGTTCCGGTGGGCGCGGGCGTTTGTCCGGTGTGGTCGCCGGGGTGCTGATTCTGTTGTTCATTCTGTTTTTGTCGCCGCTGATCGAGCGTATTCCGCTGGCGGCGCTGGTGGGTGTGATGTTTGTGGTGTCGCAGCAGACTTTTGCCTGGGCGTCGTTGCGGGTGGTGAACAAAGTGCCGCTCAATGATGTGCTGGTGATCATTGCTGTGACTACCATCACGGTGTTCACTGATCTGGCCACTGCGGTGCTGTGCGGCATCATTATCGCTGCGCTTAACTTTGCCTGGCAGCAGGCGCGTGAGTTGTATGCCGATGAGCATCTGGAGGCTGACGGCAGCAAGCTTTATCGTTTGCATGGCACGTTGTTTTTTGCTTCGACTACGCCGTTTCTCAATCAGTTTGATCCGGCTAATGATCCGGCTCGGGTGACGCTGGATTGTCGGCATTTGAGTTTTGTTGATTATTCGGCGATTGCGGCTTTGAGGACTCTGCGCGAGCGCTATGCCAAGGCGGGTAAGCATTTGCAGGTGTTTCATTTGTCTGAGCGGTGCAAGAAATTGTTGAAGCGGGCGGGTGAGGTGCATCACTGATTGTCTGGTTGACCGGGTATATATCCGTTGCTGCGGGTGTTGCTGATTAGGGTTCCGCCCTTACGGCGGGTCACTTTTTCCAGACGCCGAAAAAGTAACCAAAAAGGCTTGCTCCTACGTGCGGCCCGCTCGCTGGGGCTCGGGGTTCCTTCGCTCCGGGATCCATCCGGGCGCATCGCCTACGGTTTGCTTCGCTGCACCTCCTCTCGCTGTGTTTGGCTGCGCCAAACGGTCGCTGCGCTCCCACGCCCGGATGAATCCCTCCACTCAGCCTTCCGACGTCGCCCGTGGATCAAGATCAAGATCAAGAGCTGCAGCCGAGCTAACGCTCATCCTGTTGAGTGGGGCGGCTTTGCCGCTGGGGTTGTACGCACGTTAAAACTGTGGGAGCGAGCCTGCTCGCGAAGGCGGCCTGACAGCCGACCTGTTTCTGGCGGGTTGTAGGCGATCCAATTGTAGGAGTGAGCCTGCTCGCGATGGCGTCGGGTCGGTCAAAGATGCTTTGAATGACACGCCGCTAGCGCTTGCAGATTCGCTCCCACTGTTGTTGTTGTTGTTGTGTGGCCAGACTTCAGATGGCCGGGAAGTCGATATCGGTCAGCGCCGCATTGTTCAGGTAGTTGGTCAGGCTCTGCACGGCCACCAGTGCAATCACTTCAATGATCTTCACGTCGTCGATGCCGGCAGCGCGGGCGGCGGCGATTTGTTCATCACTCAAGTGGCCACGGCTTTCAGTCAATTGGCGGGCGAGGGTTGCGTAGGCGTTGAGCTCGCCCTGGCGTGCGGCGACGATGTCCTGCGCCGAGAGCCCGGCTTTGCCGGCAAACAAGGTGTGTGCCGCCAGGCAGTAGTCGCAACCGTTGACCTGTGAGGTGGCGAGGTACACCGCTTCTTTTTCCTGGGCGTTCAGCGAGGTCTTGCCGAGGATGGCCGAGGCTTGTACGTAAGTTTCGAGGGCCACCGGTGCTTTGGCCAGGGTGGTGAAGACGTTGGGCAGGAAACCGATTTTCTTTTTCACGCCTTCCAGCACAGGGCGGCTGGCGTCGGCGGCGGTTTCGAGGCTGATAGCGTGGATGCGGCTCATGGTGATTCTCCGAAAGTCCGGTGCGAAGTGCGCCGGGGATGGAGGTCATGTTATGCAGTGAGGCTGGTGGATTGGCGGCAAATCGTCGAGGATATGCGGCAGATCGTCCAGATATGCCCTCGGAGTCGTCCATGGATCGCCTTTCAACATTGCTCAGCCATTTCGGCGTGAATGCCGGTACGTTCCACAGCGGCGCGTTTTGCGGCGTCAGCGTTCATGACAACGAGCCGGTGGGGCATGTGCATCTTTTGCAGGCCGGTGAATTGCTGCTCAAACCGGGCAACGAGCGTGAGATTCGCCTGAGCGAACCGTCGCTGATCTTCTTCCCCCGACCCTTTACCCATCGCATGTTTGCCGATGAAGCCATGGACACCCGATTGGTCTGCGCCACGCTGACGTTTGATGGCGGCTCCGGCAATGCCCTGGCGGCGGCGCTGCCGGATTATCTGGTGCTGAAACTGACGGACATCCCGGAGTTGGGCAACACCGTGGAATGGCTGTTCAAGGAAGCGTTCGAAGGTCATTGCGGGCGGGTGGCGGTGATGGATCGCCTGTTCGAACTGCTGGTGATTCTGTTGCTGCGGCACTTGATCAGCAGTCGCGAACAACAACCGGGGATGATCGCCGGGCTGGCCGATCCACGCCTGTCCCGTGCCTTGAACCTGATGCACGAGCAACCGCAAAAACCGTGGAGCGTGGCGGATCTGGCCGCTGTCGCCAACCTGTCCCGCGCCGGGTTTGCCGAGCAGTTTCGCCGGGTTGTCGGGCAAACGCCGGCCGATTATCTGCTGAGTTGGCGCGTCAGCCTGGCGCAGAAACGCCTGCGCGAAGGCAGACCGATTGCGCTGATTGCCGAAGAGGTCGGTTACGAAAGTCCTTCGGCGCTGGCCCGGGCGTTTCGGCGCAAGACCGGGCTCAGCCCACGCGAGTGGAAGGCGGGTGCCTGAAGATCATTTGGCGAATTTCTTCGCCCCGGCGACACACAGGATCACGCCAAACGTCACGGCGAGCATGCCGAGGCTGACCTGTTCATGTAGCAGGGTCGCCGCCAGCGCCAGACCGAAAAACGGCTGCAGTAATTGCAACTGACCGACCGCGGCAATCCCGCCCTGAGCCAGGCCGCGATACCAGAACACAAAACCGATCAGCATGCTGAACAGCGACACGTAACCCAGGCATAGCCACGCCGACAGACTGATTGTGTTGAACGAGGCGGGCGCCAGCCACACACTCAACACCGCCATGAGTGGCAGCGAAAGCACCAGCGCCCAGCAAATCACCTGCCAGCCGCCGAGAGTGCGCGACAACTTCGCGCCTTCGGCGTAACCGAGACCGCAGGCCAGAATCGCCGCGAGCATCAGCAGATCGCCAGTGGGCGAGGCAGTCAGACCTTGTGCCAGCGCGAAGCCGACCACCAGCGCGCTGCCGAACATCGAGAAAATCCAGAACACCGGTCGCGGCCGCTCACCGCCGCGCAGCACAGCAAAAATCGCTGTGGCCAGTGGCAGCAAGCCGACAAACACAATCGAATGCGCCGACGTCACATGTTGCAGCGCCAGGGCGGTAAGCAGTGGAAAACCAAGTACCACGCCCAGCGCGACAATCAACAGCGACAACCACTGATTGCGCGCCGGGCGCCGCTCGCGAAACAGCCACAACAGCGCCACCGCCAACACCCCGGCGATGGCGGCGCGAACCACCGTGAGAAACACCGGATCGAACTCCAGCACCGCCATACGCGTGGCCGGCAGCGAACCGCTGAAGATCACCACGCCGATAAAACCGTTGATCCAGCCACTGGTTTTTTCCAGTGCCGGGGTCGTCAGATTCGAAGTCCTTTCCATCACCGTTCACGCTCGGAAGTGGGTTGCATTGCAGCCATGCTAGAGCCGAGAATCAGCACAATCAAAGAATTGTCATGGATACATCCGGCATGCCACGTTCGCGCTACAAGACACTGGTTGACGCCTACGCGGCGGACATCCGCTCGGGGATGTTGCCGCCGGGTACACGGTTGCCGACCCACCGGCAACTGGCCGCTCAAGAAGGGCTGGCGCTGGTCACGGCCTCGCGGGTATATGCAGAGCTGGAGGCCATGGGCCTGATCAGCGGTGAGACCGGGCGCGGTACGTTTGTCCGCGAAACGTCGCTGTCGCCGGGGAAGGGCATCGATCAGAAAGACGTGGCGGTCGGCGTGATCGACCTCAATTTCAATTACCCATCGTTGCCCGGTCAGGCGGATTTGTTGCGCACAGCGCTGCGCCAATTGGCGTTGTCGGGCGATCTGGAGGCGTTGCTGCGTTATCAACCGCACGCCGGGCGCGGCCACGAGCGCGCGTCGGTCGCGCGGCACCTGCTGACGCGCGGGGTGAGGGTCGAGGCCGAGCAAGTGCTGATCGTCAACGGCGCCCAGCAAGGCCTCGCAGTGACGCTGATGGCGCTGCTCAAACCCGGCGATGTGATCGCCGCCGACGCGCTGACCTATTCCGGGTTCAAGGTGCTGGCCGAAGCGCTGCATCTGGAAGTCGTAGCCATTGCGCTCGGTGATCAAGGGCCGGATCTCGCCGCGCTGGACAAACTCTGTCGCAGCCGCTCGGTGCGCGCCGTGTACAGCATGCCGACGTTGCACAACCCGTTGGGTTGGGTGATGCCGCTGGCGCAGCGCGAGCAGTTGGTGGCGATTGCACGGCGATATGATCTGACAATAATCGAAGACGCGGCCTACGCCTTTTTGGTTGAAAACCCACCGCGTACGCTGATCGATCTGGCGCCGGAGCGCACGGTTTACGTCTCGGGCCTGTCGAAAAACATCGCCACAGGCCTGCGTGTCGGTTTCATCGCCGCCCCGACCGACGTGGTGCCAGCACTGGAACGCATCATCCGCGCCACGACCTGGAACACCCCAGGCGTCATGACTGCCATCGCCTGTGGCTGGCTCGACGACGGCACGGTGACGGTGCTTGAGGAACAGAAGCGCAACGACGCCAAGGTGCGGCAGGCACTGGCCACCGAAGTGTTGAAAGGACTGCCGAGCATTGGCCATCCGGCGTCGTATTTCCTGTGGCTACCGCTGCCGGAAGACGTGCGCGCCGATCAGATTGTCGTCGAGCTGATGCACGAGCAGATTTCCGTCACCACGGCTGAACCGTTTTCGGTGGCGGGTCATGTGCCGCATGCGATTCGCCTGGCGTTGGGCTCGGTAGAGATGGACGTGTTGCGTCAGGCGTTGAGCAAAGTCAGAAAGATCATTGGCGCTTACCTGTAAAAACATAATGCTACCCTTGCGTCGCCCGATGCAGACCGATCCGGAACTCTCGATGAAAAACACCGCTGCACTGTCACTCGCCCTGATGCTCGCCACTGGCCTGTCCAGTACGTTCACCCTCGCCGCAGGCGACCCCGAAGCCGGCGCGAAAATTTTTCCGCGTCTGTGCGGCGGCTGCCATCAGGTCGGCGAATCGGCCCGCCCCGGATTCGGTCCGCAACTCAATGGCATCATCGGTCGGCCCGCCGGTACGTCAGCGAATTACGTGTATTCAGAGGCGATGAAGAACTCGGGAGTGACCTGGGATCGCGAAACGCTGATCGCCTATCTGAAGGATCCGAAAGGCGTGGTGCCGGGTACGCGGATGATTTTCTGGGGCTTGAGCGACGAAGAAAAACTCGACAATTTGCTGGCGTACCTCCAGACCTTCACGCAATAACGGTAGCTCCTACAGGGCGTGCGTGTTTTTGAGGTGCCGCGATGTCGGTTGATGCTCTCTGTGGCAACCCCCTCCATCACGCTCGATTGATTCCGCCGCCAGGGTCATGACCGTCACCACTACGTCTTCTTCGCGACTCAAGTATTGCGGTGTTCGGGCGATATGCCGGACACCCAAGTCCCTGATTGAAAAATGACATGAAAAAGCTACTCGTCGCTGTTGCTGCCCTCGTTTTGCTGACGGGTTGCGTGACCAAAGATCTCAGCGTTGAAGACCGCCAGCAGATCAAAACCGTGAAAGTGCTGCCGGTGTTTGTTGCCGTCGATAACTTTCAATACACCAGCATGACGCAGGCCTGGGGCGCCGGCCTGGGTGCTGGAGCCGGCGCAGCGGCAGGTATGGCCTCAGGTGCTTCGACTTCTGGCGCCGGTGCGTTAACGGGGGCGGGCTCTGTGGCAGGGACGAAAGCGGCGGACGTGGCCACCGGCGATATCACTCTGGCGATTCGCAACAACATGAAGGCCAATGGCATCGACCTGAGCCAGTTGATCCGGCAAAGCTTCGAAAAACGCGTACAGCAGGAACATCTGTTTACCGTGGTGGGCGAGGGTGATCGAGCCGATGCCGAGGTCGAAATTCTGGTCTCGCAATGGGGCCTCTGCCTGAAGAACTTCAGCACCGTGTTGTATCCCGTCATCGGTGCCACGGCGCAAATCAAGCGCAACGGCTCAGCGGTATGGCGTAATTTCGACACGATCTCTGTATCCAACGATGCCAACACCATCGCCTATACACCGGAGCAGTACGCCACGGATCCCGAGGCGTTGCGCAAAGCGTTCAGCCATGTGTCCGATCTGGTGGTCAACAAGCTGGTCGATCACTTGAAACAGTAATCGGCACAAGGCGATCGTGTTCGCGGAACGCTGCGGTCGGTCACGGGTCGATAGGGTACTTGTGCGGTATTTCCCTATCGTCCGGCACACCGTTGCACTCAAGGAGCTCACCATGAAATTTCTGCTACTGGCAGCCCCGCTGTTGCTTGTCAGCGCAATCGCCCATGCCGGCATCCCTATGCTCAACGCGACGTGCCCGGGCAAGATCGAAGTGCACGCCGATGAAGGCGGGCCGATCTATATCAATGGCAAGGAAGGCCAGTTGAAGAAATTCAACGAGAACTACTTCGAAGCCAAAGGCGCGGGCGTGACCATTTCCCTGAGCATCAATCCCGACGGTTCGCCTGCGGTGTCGTACACCGGGAAGAACCGGGCCAACGGGATTTGCGAAGTGAAGAAGGGCTGATCACGCCACCTGATTACGACCTGCCGCCTTGGCCTGATACAACTGCTGATCGGCGCGTTTGATCAGTGCGTTGTGGTTGTTATCGGCCGGGTCCGCCAGGCCGATGCCGATGCTGACCGTCACTTGCCCGATCACCGGGAAGTGAGCTTCGGCGACCGCCACGCGGATCTTCTCGGCGACGACTTCCGGAGTGTCGGGTTTGGCGATTTCCGGCAACAGCACAGCGAACTCTTCGCCGCCGTAACGGGCGACGAAGTCCGTGGTGCGCAAACTGCTCTGAATCAACTGCGCCAATTGTTGCAGCACATCATCACCCACTGCGTGGCCGTGGGAATCATTGATGCGCTTGAAGTGATCGGCATCGATCAGCAGCAGGGAGAACGGACGTCCGGTGCGGCGGAACAGCAGTGTGTATTCGGTGAGTTTCTCGTCGAAACGGCGACGGTTGTAAACGCCGGTCAAACTGTCGTGGGTCGCCAGGCTGAGCAATTCGGCATTGGCCTGCGTCAGCGCAGCGGTGCGTTGCGCGACGGTTGCTTCCAGCGAGGCATTGGCCTCTTGCAGCTCGCGCTCTTTGCCGAGCAGCGATTGCGTCATGGCATCAATGGACTGGCCGAGCTGGGCAATTTCCAGTACTGGGTGCTGCAGCGGGAATTGCGCACCGGGCTGTTGGTTTTGCACCTGCCGCGCCGAGCGCGCGAGCTGTTCGATCGGTCGGCTCAGGTACAGCGCCAGGTAGTAAGCCACCAAGCCGAACAGCACCGCCGCGACCACACCCAGAATCAGCAATTTGTACATCAGCAGGCGCGCCGGTTGCAGTGCGGTTTCCAATGGCTGGCGCACGGCAATCGACCATGACAGCACCGTACTCGACGGCGTCGGTACGGTGACCACGCTGGTGAGGAATCCGTTGCCCGCCGTCCAGCCTTGCCTTTTGGTGTCAATTGCCAGTTGCTGACCCATCAGCGCTTCCGGGTAGAGCACTTTGCCATCGTGATCGATGATCAACGCTTCGATATCCGGCGTTGAGTTTTTATGCGAAAGCGCCGCCGACTCAACAATGCGGGTCACCCAGCTCCAGTGTGCGTGGGCGCCAAGAACACCAATCACCTGGCCGTCTGCGTTGCGGATCGGTGCGGCGAAATCGATGAAGCGCAGCGGTTCACCGTTCGGCAGGGCCGGCAGCATTTTCGCCAGCAACACCGCCTCATGAGGATCGCCGGTGTACTCGCCGCGCAACCCGGCCTGGAACCAGGGCCGTTGCTGCACCGATTGGCCGACCAGCAAGTCGTTCACCGCCTGATGCACCTTGCCCTCGGCATCGGTGACGCCCATCCACGCATACTCGGTGCGGGCCTGGGTGCGCAGTTGCATCGATTTCAGAATCGCCGGGTTATCCAGATCACCACGCTCCAGATGCGGCGCACGGCTGAGCAGATACACCTCCAACTGGCGTTCGCGCAGTCGTTCACCCAACAACGATGCAGCCGAGCGCGCGGTGTTGAGCAACGCATTGCCGCTGGCCTGCTTCATTTGTTCCGTGGCGATATGGCCGACATAGAAGCCCACGCTCAGCAGCGTCAGCAGGGATAAACCGGCAAACCAAAGGGTGAGGTGGCTACGCAGACTGGCTTTGAGCATGGGCAGTCGAGGTCTGTTTTGGAGTTGTGGCCGCATGGTATGCGCAATAGGCGGTGGGTGGCCAGTCGGGGAATGGATGGCGCCGGACGTGAAAAAGCCCGGCTGATCAGGCCGGGCTTTCATTGTGATTGCGATGAAGCCGCAGAGTTATGCGACGCGTCGTTCGATCAGGCGATCAGCGCCACCTTCAGCAACACGACGTTCGATCAGGCGATCCGAGCCACCTTCAGCAACGCGGCGTTCGATCAGGCGATCAGCGCCACCTTCAGCAACGCGGCGTTCGATCAGGCGATCCGAGCCACCTTCAGCAACGCGGCGTTCGATCAGACGATCAGAACCGCCCTCAGCAACACGACTTTCAATCAACTTGTCCGAGCCGCCTTCTGCGACTTGGGTGTGTGCCGGGGTGGCGGCAAAAGCGTTAATGGCGAAAACCGAGAAAGCGATGCTGAGAAGGGTCTGGCGTTTCATGATCGTGTGCTCCGGGGTGTTGTTGGTTGGTATGGAGCTGATGTTACGCCGTGGAATTTTTATGAGAACTTCATTGCCGTGATGGTGAACATCGACCGCAATGATGGTTCACCAATCCCCCCTGTAGGAGCTGCCGCAGGCTGCGATCTTTTGATCTGGCCGTTTCTCAGCGCGAGTTCGCCGCCCGCACACACAACTCACCGGTCGCCCGTGTCAGGGCCAGTTCATGCAGCGCGTCGTGGGCCAGACCGATGCGCGCCTTGGCCAGCCACACCGGGCAATTCGCATCATGGCGATACGGCGCGAAATCGGCGTATTGCTGCAGCAGGCGGGTTTGCAGCTCATCCAGACGCGGGCGAATCTGTTTAGCCAGGTCGGGGCGCGGGGTGTCCGGCGCAGCGCCGGACGCTTGCCATTGTGCGAGCAAGCCGTACTGCACCAGTTTATTCGCCTCCATTTGCGCGGCGATCAGTTGCGCCACGTCTTCCGCGTCGAGCTGGCGCTCGGTGGCCAGGTTGCGGGCATTGGCGATAACCTGCGCTTCACGCGGGCTGTCCTGAATCGGCTTGCCGCTGTCCCATTTGGTCAGCGCGACGAGGTCGCCGATGTTCAGGCGTTCGTTGAGTGTTTCCAGCAACGGCTTCAACGTTTCGCCAGGCGCGGCGGCGTGAGCGCTGGTGGTGAGCACGGCGAGGAGGGTGGCGGTCAGCAGATGGGCAAAGCGCGGCATGAACAGAGCCTCAATGAGAGAAGTGAAAGTGGGCAGTTGTTTACCACAGCTCTGAACTTGCACCTACAGAAGCGTGTCCGTTACACAGGCGCGGCCACCGGTCATAAACACCGATTTGAAATGTTAATTGCGCCCCGCGTGCAACTCACCGAAGCTATCCTCCATCAGCCCTCCCGCCGTCGAGATGGACCTCTATTCAATGCAAGCCGTCGCCCAACGCCCACTCTGGCACACCTACCTGCTGTTCCTTGCGCCGATGGTGCTGTCGAACTTTCTGCAATCGATGTCGGGCACGGTAAACAGCATCTACATCGGCCAGATGCTCGGCACCCAGGCGTTGGCGGCGGTATCGGGGATGTTTCCCATCGTGTTCTTCTTTATCGCACTGGTGATCGGCCTCGGCGCAGGCGCCGGAGTGTTGATCGGTCAGGCGTGGGGCGCGCGTGAGCCGCACATGGTCAAGGCGATTGCCGGGGCAACGCTGTTGCTCGGGGTGTTGATCGGTCTGGTGGCGGCGGTGTTGGGCAGCGTGTTCGCGCGGCAGGCGCTGGCGGGGCTGGGGACGCCGGCGGATGTGCTTGACGATGCGGTGGCGTATGCCCATGTGATGATGTGGATCTTGCCGTCGCTGCTGGTGTTTGTGTTGTTCACCCAGCTGTTGCGCGGGGTCAGCGATACGCTGTCGCCATTGCTGGCGCTGATGGTCTCGACCTGCGTCGGGCTGGCCCTGACCCCGGCGCTGATTCGCGGCTGGTTCGGCTTGCCGCAATTGGGTATTCAAAGTGCGGCGTACGCCGGGCTGGCCGGTAACCTCGCGGCGATGGCATGGCTGGCGTGGCGCCTGATTCGCAAAGGGCACCCGTTGGCGCCGGATCGGGAGTTCTTCGCCGCGCTGCGCCTTGACGGGGCGATTCTCGGCAAGGTCTTGCGCATCGGCCTGCCGACCGGCGTGCAGATGATTGTGCTGTCGCTGTCGGAGCTGGTGATCCTGGCGCTGGTCAACCAGCACGGCTCGCAAGCGACCGCCGCGTATGGGGCGGTGACGCAGATCGTCAACTATGTGCAGTTCCCGGCGTTGTCGATTGCGATCACCGCGTCGATTCTCGGTGCGCAGGCCATCGGCGCCGGGCGGCTGGAGCGCATGGGGCCGATTCTGCGCACCGGGCTGTTGATCAACGTGTGCCTGACCGGCGGTTTGATTGTGCTCGGCTACCTGTTGTCGCACTGGCTGCTGGGGCTGTTCCTGACCGAGGACTCGACCCGGGCGATGGCTGAGCATCTGCTGCACATCATGTTGTGGAGCCTGTTGGTGTTCGGCTTCCAGGCAATCATCGGCGGGATCATGCGCGCGAGCGGCACGGTGTTGGTGCCGGTGGCGATTGCGATCATTTGCGTGGTTGGCGTGCAACTGCCAGCGGCGTACTGGCTGGACGGGCAGTACGGTTTGCAGGGTGTGTGGATGGCGTTTCCGGTGGCCTATCTGGGCATGCTGGTGTTGCAGACCTTGTATTACAAACTGGTCTGGCAGCATCAGAAGATCGAGCGTCTGGTGTAGGCGCTGGCGTAACAGTCGGATGTTTGCTTAATTCAATCGAAGCCCTCGACGGCTAGCCCCGTCCGGAGAATCCCATGTCGATCCGATTGCTGCTGGTTGCCGCGTGTTCGCTGTGCGTCGTCTGTACCGCGCAGGCTGTCGAATACACGCGGGTCAACACCACCGCCAGCCAGATCAGTTTTACCTACAACCAGATGGGCTCGCCGATGTACGGCACCTTTGGAAAGTTTGAGGCGACGCTGGACTTCGATACCAACAACCTCGCCAACGCCCGTACCACCTTGCACATCGACCTCAACAGCATCGATGCCGGCAGCGAAGACGCCAACACCGAGCTGGTGAAACCGGCGTGGTTCGACACTGAAAAATTCCCGGTCGCGGTTTTCGAATCCAGCCACTTCACCCAAGTGGCCGAGCACCACTACCTGATTGCTGGCCAGCTCACCCTAAAAGGCATTACCCGTGAAGTGCAGGTGCCGGTGGAATTGAAACCGGACAGTGCCATCGGCATTTTCGACGGTGAACTGGTGCTCAAGCGTGACGAGTTCGGCCTCGGCGCGGGGGAGTGGGCGGACACCGTGGTGTCCAAGGACATCGCCATCAAATTCAAAGTGGTGGCGCCACAGCAGTGACGCCCGCCTTTGCAATCAATAGGCCCGCCAGTGCCCCGGCACCCAGCGCCATTGGTTGCCGCCCCAGCGATAGTGCCCGGCAACCCAGTGATAACCCGGCGCCGGCATCACCGGAACGACCTCGACCAGCGGCGGAGGCCGATGCGGACGGGCCGGTTCGACGACGCAACCGGACAACGTGACGGCCACCAGCGTGGCGGCCAGCAGTGCTTTAACGGTCTTCGACATGGTGGTGTTCTCGCAAGAAGTGATGGTCAGGCTGTCGCGCATTCATCGCACCCAATGCCCCTCGACCCAGAACCAGTTTGGTCCGCGTGCCTGCCAGTGCCCGGGTTTCCAGCGCGCGCCGTACCTCACCGGTTGCCAGTGGCCGGGTATCCACACGTAACCGCGTCCTTGCCAGCGCCAATGACCTTGATCCCAGACATAACCGGGACGTGCGCCGGGCATCACTTCCATGCGCATCGGCGGTGGAGCTTGCTGGACGATCACCACCGGTTGCGCAAACACCGGGGCGCTGCTCAGCGCCGCCAGCGTCAACGGCACCAGCAGCAGGGTTTTTCGCCATTTGGACAGGGAACGCAAAACGCTCATGACAACTCCTCAAGGCCTGCGTTGAAAAGTGAACGCAGCTGCAGAATTGGATGCCTGATTTGCGAAAGATCCCGTCTGAGGTGGATGAAATTTTTTTCAGGGAGGGCGGTGCGAGAACGTCAGGATGGCGCCGCAGCAAGACGCCCGGCGCGCGTGAAGGTTGTTGCCTGTGAGGCTGGACTCAATAAAACCGGTCTTGTTCTTTCATTACCTGAATCTGCCAGAACGTCCTGCCCGAGATCAGCAGAAACAGCAGTGCGAGCAACACACCGCCGGTCATGATGTAGAAGCTCGTACGGTAACTCTGCAACTGGCTGGCGATACAGCTTTTATCCGGCATCCACGGCGACACCAGCAGGGTGATGGGGCCGTCGACTTCATATTGGGTATGCTCGACGTAGCGTTCGTCGGCGTGTTGCCCTTCATGGGTCTGGCCTTGGGCATCGGTGTATTGATAGTGAATGACCTTGCCATTGGCGTTCATTGGAATCTTTTCCAGTGCCGTGACGCTGCCGCGGGTTTCCACACCGTTGAAACTCAGCGCCCCATAAAGCATGCCCGACTTGTGCGCCATTGCAGCGAGCAGCAAAACCACGCAGCAAGCAACGGTCAGCATGACGATACGGTTGTAAAGGTGATCCTTGGCAGCTTCGCGCGGGTAGTACATGGCCGATCCCTGGTGGTGACATTTGTAGGAGACCGTTACATCGGCGCTCGGAACAGGAACTTTAGACGTCGAGCGCGTGCGTCACGGTATGATGTCGCGGTTCGTCGACCGCTGCGGCGGTCGGCAACGCTTTTTACCGTCGGAGTTCGTCATGCCACGCATCACCCACTACAAATCCCCATGCCCCGAAGGCGTCAACAGCCAGATTCTGCAGATGGTCGTCGACTACCTGACCGACATCAGCGCGGTCGGACTCGGCCCGAGCAACCTGCTGTACAACGTCTATCAGTACGCGGTCGGCTATGAGGTGCATCTGTATCTGGAAGCGTTGAATGGCGAGAAGGGCACCGACGTCGAGTTGCTGGTGGCCACCGACGAGGATGATCCGGAGCAAGTCATTGGTTTTCTGTTGTACCTGCCGGTGCAGGGCGATTGGGAAGCCTGCAGCGTCGCCTATATGGCGGTGCGCGAAGGGCATCGGCGTCAGGGTGTGGCGCGGGCGCTGATCGGTGAGATGGTCGGGCGCTATCCCCATGCGGAACTGGCCTGCACGATCGGCAAAGTCCCGTACTTCGAAGCGTTGGGCTTTGAGGTGATTGGCCAGCGTGAAACCCAGGTGTTGATGAGCACCCGGCATTACCGCAGCAACGGCCTGCGCGGATTTATCGACACCACACCGATCTACCGGTCGCTGGAAGTGCAGCAGATTCACACCTACCTGCTGCAGAAAAATGGCAAACGGGCGATGCTCGACGCCGAGAAACAACGCGACCGACACCTCGATCAGACCACTCGCCATGTCGAGGAGTTTGTCCGCCAGCGCCTGACCGTGCACTGACCTCACATCGCTGAAAAAGCCCTTGCTGTGAATGCCGCAGCAAGGGCTTTTTTGTGCGCGTCATTCAGCCGAGTTTGACGTTCATGGTGATCCGCGCCGTGAACACTTTTTTGCCCTCGGTATCGTGAATGTCCACGGTGACGATCTTGTCGCCTTCGCTCTGCCAATCCACGCCTTCACCACTGGCCACCGCCGTCACATCGGTTTTTGCCTTGGTCAGATATTCCACGGTCATGCCTTTGGGGATCCAGCGTGCGCCGGCCGGGATCGACACATCGGTCATCATCCCGGCGGCGAGTTCTGCGGCGTTGCACATGGCAATCGCATGCACGGTGCCGAGGTGGTTGGTGATCTCACGGCGAAACGGCACTTGTACCGTCGCCGAGTTCGCACGCAACTCGGTCACCAGCGGGTTGATGCTGCTGAAGTACGGCGCGACCTGGCAGGCCATCTGGCTGAACGCTTGCGGGCCTGCGCTGTTGAACATGTTGAGAAACTGACTCATGGAAACGCCTCGCGGAAAGTGATTTTGCAGAATAATGTTCCGTTACAGAATAATATTCTGTAACGGAACGGTATTCGGTCTGCGGGAAATCTGTCAACCTGTGCGTGTTTTTTCATGGGCACGACGTGTGCCTTTCAATCCCGATTTTCAGGCAGTGAGCCGCATGGACACCGCAGATCTACTGGAACGCAGCTACCCCGGCCGCCGCGCCGAACTCAAGCGCGATATCTTTCGCAAGGCGCTAAGCCTGTTCAACGAGCAGGGGATCGAGGCCACCACCATCGACATGATTCGCGCCGAGTGCGATACCAGCGTCGGGGCGATCTATCACCATTTCGGCAACAAGGAGGGCTTGGTCGCCGCGTTGTTCTTCACCGCGCTGGAGGATCAGGCGCGCCTGCGCGATGCCTATCTGGATGCAGCGCAAACCACCGAGGAAGGTGTGCAGGCGCTGGTGTTCAGCTACGTCGATTGGGTCGAACGTCAACCGGAGTGGGCGCGCTTCCAGTACCACGCGCGGTTTGCCGTGACCAAAGGGCCGTTCAAAGACGAACTGGCCGAGCGCAACAAAACCCGCAATCTGCGTCTGCGCGACTGGCTGGCCGAATCGGGGCGCGCTGCCGAACTCAAGGCCTTGCCCGCCGAGCTGTTGCCGTCGTTGATCATTGGTCAGGCCGACAGTTACTGCCGTGCCTGGCTGGCGGGGCGGGTGAAGGGCAGTCCGGCGGGTTATCGCGAGTTGCTGGCGCAGGCGGCCTGGCGCTCGATTCGCGTCGATGCGCTGCCGGACTGCTGATTTACGCAGACAAAAAAAGAGCCTCAAAGCTCTTTGATGGGGAGGAAGTAGAGCCCTCGAGGCTCAAGATGCGCATGAAGCAAGGCACGGGCTTGATTGGGGTTCAGAGCACCCGTGCCTACGCAGCGCCCGAAGAGCGGAGCCCCTGCGTGATTCCATCGTAGGAGTGTGCAAGTGACGGCTCAAGTACCGCCAGTCGCCCGAACTGCGGCGCGGGAGCCTTCCACAAATATTGATGTAACCCTTTGTGGGAGCGAGCCTGCTCGCGAGCGCGGTTTGTCAGTCAAATCTACTTCGACTGACAAACCGCGATCGCGAGCAGGCTCACTCCTACAGGGGAAAAGCGCTGTCAACGGGCGCCAGGCCAGCCTGATTTTTCGAGGGCAGCGAGCAGGGTTTCGGCATCCAGTCCCGGCACCGAGTGACCGTTGCCTTCGGTGCTGTCACTGGCCAGCAAGGCATTGATGATCGCTTCCTCAACCGCCTCGGTCGCGGCCAGGAACAACTCGCTGATATGGTCGTTATTGACCATGCGCAAGCCGTCACAGGTCGGCGCGCCTTTGCCTTCGTAGGCCGCCGGTGGCATATGAGCGTTGCCGGTGGCGAAGGCGATGAAGATGTCGCCGCTGTGATCCTCGTTGCCGCCGCCGGTGCGCGCCAGGCCGAGGCTCGCGCGCTGTGCCAGGCGAGTGCACTGGTGGGGCAACAGCGGCGCATCGGTCGCCAGGCAGACGACGATCGAACCCATGCCCGGATGCGGCAATGAGGCGCGCAAGAACGGCGAATCTTTCTGTTCCATATAGCGCCCGACCGGGTAGCCATCGACCCGCAGTTCGCTGCGAATGCCGTGGTTGGCCTGGACGATCGCGCCGACGGTCCAGCCGCCCTGGGCACTGCTCAAACGCCGCGACGACGTACCGATGCCACCCTTGAATTCATGGCAGATCATGCCGCTGCCACCGCCGACGGCACCTTCCACCACCGGGCCGTCGACCGCGTTTTTCAGGGCTTCAGCCACATGCGCGGGCTGCACGTGAAAACCATTGATGTCATTGAGCAATCCGTCAAAGGTCTCCAGCACCACCGGCATGTTCCAGTAGAGACGGCCATCGTCGGGTTGCTGCTGGCGATCCAGTGCAACCAAGGCATCGCGCACCACACCGAGGCTGTGGGTGTTGGTGAAGGCAATCGGGCTGGTCAGCAGACCCGCCTCGCGAATCCATTCAAGTCCGGTGGCGTCACCATTGCCGTTAAGCACATGCACGCCGGCAAAACACGGTTGCTGATTGGTCGAACCTGCGCGCGGTTCGATCAGCGTCACGCCGGTGCAGATGTCCCGTCCGGCGCTGCTGCGGCCGCGCACATTGCTGTGGCCGACGCGTACGCCGGGTACATCAGTGATGGCGTTGAGCGGGCCGGGATGCAGTTGGCCGATGCGGATGTTGAGATCACGGGCACGAGGTTTCATTGATTGTTGTCTCTCTAAAAAATGCAGGGTTGTTCACCGGCCCTGTGGGAGCGAGCTTGCTCGCGAAGGCAATCCGACATCCAACATTGATGTCGACTGACCCACCGCATTCGCGAGCAAGCTCGCTCCCACAGGGTTTGGTGAAATGTTCAAAAGGGGTTACTGGCCGTTCTTGACCTTGCTCCACACCCGCGTGCGCACGCGTTCGGTGGCTTTGGGCAGGGGTTCAAGGGTGTACAGCGTGGCCATCGCCGTGGCCGATGGATAAACCGCCGGGTTGTCCCGCGTGGCGGCGGCCACCAGCGCTGTCGCCGCTCGGTTGCCATTGGGGTACGACAGATGATCACTGACCGGCGCAATCACTTCGGGGCGCAGCAGATAGTCGATAAACGCCAGCCCTTGGGGCCGATTCGGCGCGTCCTTGAGCAGCACCAACGTGTCGAACCACACCGGCGCGCCTTCCTTAGGCAGGCTGTAGGCGATCTTCACGCCGTTGTTGGCCTGCTCGGCATTGGTCTTGGCTTCCAGCATCGCGCCCGACCAACCGACTGCCACGCAGATGTTGCCGTTGGACAGGTCGCTGATGAATTTCGACGAGTTGAAATAGGCGATGTGCGGGCGCAGTTTCAGCAGTAGCGCTTCGGCTTTTTTATAGTCTTCGGGATCGGTGCTGTTGGGTGGCAAGCCGAGATAGTGCAGGGCGACCGGCAGCATCTCCGACGGCGAATCGAGCATCGCCACGCCGCACTGGCCGAGTTTGGCGAGGTTGGCTTCGTTGAACACCAGATCCCACGAATCCACCGGTGCCTTGTCGCCTAGCGCTGCGCGCACCTTGTCGACGTTGTAACCGATGCCGTTGGTGCCCCACAGATACGGCACGGCGTATTGATTGCCGGGATCGTTGTTGGCCAGTTTTGCCAACAAATCGGCATCAAGATTCTTCCAGCCCGGCAGTTGCTCGCGTGGCAGCGGGGTCAGCGCGCCGGCCTTGATCAGCGTCGGCAGGCTGAAGTTGCTTGCCACCACCACATCGTAGCCGCTGCGACTGGTCATCAATTTGCCTTCGAGGACTTCGGCACTGTCGAAGGTGTCGTAGACCGGCTGGATACCGCTGTCGCGCTGGAAGTCGTGGAGGGTGTTCGGGCCGATGTAGTCGTACCAGTTGTAGACGTGCACGCTCGGCGCGTCAGCGGCCATGGCGATCGAGCTGGCGCCAATACCGGCCAGCAGGCCCAGTTGAATGCTGAGGTTGATACAGCCACGGTGACCACGCATGATGCGGCACTCCTGGCCTGTGCAGGCCGGTGATGAACAGGAGTGGTCAGCCTATCGGGCCGGTCACGCCTGACCCATTCCCATCATGGGTTACTCAAAAGGGGTAGTGCGTGGACGCGTTGCTGCAGGAACTGCCAGTGCATCAGAGCCTGGCGCGGGTATTTGCCGGTGTCGGTCAGGACGGTTTCTGGCGTGCGCTGGTGGACACGTTGCGGCTGCTGGTGCCGCTGGACAACGCGCTGGTGGCGTTGATGAAAGCCGGGCAGGCGCCGCAATTGCTGATCGACTTCGACAGCAAGGGCCGCCCCGACGAGCAGGAAGAACTGGCCGGTTACAGTGCCGGAATGTACCTGCTCGATCCGTTTTACCAGAGCGCCTCGACCGGCATTGCTGATGGTTTGCACAGCCTCGCCTCGGTGGCGCCGGACCAGTTTCTGCACAGCGAGTACTACCAGAGTTACTTTCGTTCGGTGGTGGGCGAGGACGAGTTGCAGTTCATGATCAACGTCGAGGGCGGCGTGCTCGGTTTGTCATTGGGCCGTTCGACGCCGTTCGACATGGCCGAGCAGGGCCGGTTGTTGTGCGTGCGCGATTGGGTGTTGGCGGCAATGCGTCGGCATGTGCAGTTGCTGCCGCCGCAGGGCGCGGTGGCGGAAACGGTGGTTGGGGATCTGGCGACGTTGCTCGACCGCTTCGACGCGCGGCTGACGGTGCGTGAGGTCGATACGGCGCGGCTGATTTTGCAGGGCTTTTCCAGCAAGGCGATGGCCCAGCAGATGGGCATTTCGCCGGAGACGGTCAAAGTGCATCGACGCAATCTGTATCACAAGCTCAATGTCACCGGGCATGGCGAGTTGTTTGCGCTGGTGCTGCGCTCTCACTAAAGATCATCGGTCGTACACATAAACCTGTGGGAGCGAGCTTGCTCGCGAATGCGGTAGATCAGTCAACCTCACTGGCGACTGACAAAACGCTTTCGCGAGCAAGCTCGCTCCCACAGGGGATGTGTGTTGTTCAGGGGATCTTCGGGGTGTCAGGTGGTGCGTTGGAAAACCAGGGCTTTGAGGCCGCTCTGCGGGTCGATGTCCGGAAACTCCGGCGGATTCTCCAGCCGCTCTACAAAGCGCAGACTCGGTGCTTCCTGAGTCACGCCATCAATCAGAAAGTCCGAACCGAATGCCGGGTCGTTCATGCACGCCAGCACTGTGCCTTGCGCCGTGAGCAATTCCGGCAAGCGGCGCAGCACGCGCTGGTAATCCTTGGTCAGCAGGAAACTGCCTTTCTGGAACGACGGCGGGTCGATGATCACCAGATCATACGGGCCGCTGTTGATCACCTTGCCCCACGACTTGAACAGGTCGTGGCCGAGGAAACTGACTTTGCTCAGGTCATGGCCGTTCAAGCGATGATTGTCGCGGCCACGGCTCAGGGCTGCGCGGGACATGTCCAGATTGACCACATGACTGGCGCCGCCCTCGATGGCCGCCACGGAAAAACCGCAGGTGTAGGCAAACAGATTCAATACGCGTTTACCGTTGGCCTGCTCGCGCACCCAGTTGCGCCCGTAACGCATGTCGAGAAACAGCCCGGCGTTCTGTTTGCGCCCCAGGTCGACGCGGTACTGCAAGCCGCCCTCGACGATGCTCATTTCTTCGATTTCATCGCCCAGCAACCATTCGGCAGTGCTCTGTGGCAAGTAGCGATGCTGGATCAGCAACGTGTGCGCGCCAGACTGTTTCCATTCGGCGGAATCTGTGAGACCCAGCAGCAACGCTTTGAGATTGTCCAGTTGCTCAGGCGCCGGTTCCTTGAACAGCGACACCAGCACCACGCCTTGCAGCCAGTCCACGGTCAACTGCTCCAGCCCGGCCCAGCAGCGACCGCGCCCGTGGAACAGGCGACGGGTTTCGCTCGGTGCAGCCGCGAGGGCCGGCAGCAGATGGGCGTGGAGGGTGGCGAGGGCTTCAGGGTTCATCGGTCAGGATCGGCAAGCAAAAGGGCCGGCATTTTAACCACAAATACGCCGTCACGAACGATTGCCGGCGACGGGCAAAAACGGCCTTTCGCAAAAGACCTGTATCAAAAATGAATTTCTGCAGAGCCCGCTGCTCATACCAGTTAAGCAGCGGATTCAAGCCGCTAAATCGTTAATGCAATTCAGGGAGTGCAGTTCCATGTGCCCAACACCTACGGCAAGCGCGCACCTTCCTGACGGATTGATTCTGGTGGTTGAGGATGATCCGTTGATTCTGGAGTTTCTCTGCGAAATTCTTCAGGAGGAAGGTTTCAAGGTCGAGCCACGTACCAGCGCGGATGACGCCAAGCTGTATCTGGAAGAGCACGCGCCGGAAGTGGCCTTGCTGCTGACCGACATCACCATGCCCGGCGAAATCAATGGCGCCGGGTTGGCCAATCTGGTCGGCGAACGCTGGCCGGACAAGCCGGTCATGGTCATGTCCGGCTATGAAACCCCGGAGACATCGGGGGTCAAGCACCCGGTGGCGTTCATCAAGAAGCCGTGGGCCATCGGTCAGTTACTCGACTGCGTGGATAGCGCGTTCAAGTCCAAGGCTCCGCGCCTGCACTGAGATGCCGGGACGAATCGCTGGGCAAAAATGCTACATTGCCCGGCCAATCCGCCCAGTCTTGTCAAAGGATGCGATCTTTTGTCTGCTCACGATAACGTCTTCGATCGCGCGTTCGGCGCGTTTCTGTTCGACATGGACGGCACCGTCCTCAACTCCATCGCCGCCGCCGAGCGGATCTGGGCAGCCTGGGCCGTGCGCCATGGCGTCGATGTGGAAACGTTTTTGCCAACCATTCATGGTGCGCGCGCGATCGACACCATCACCCGGCTGAACCTGCCGGGGGTGGATGCCGAGGCGCAAGCGGCGTTCATTACCGAGGCGGAAATCGAAGACGTTGAAGGCATTGTCGAGATACCCGGCGCGGCGAAATTTCTCAATAGCCTGCCCAAAGATCGCTGGGCGATGGTGACGTCGGCGCCACGGGATCTGGCGTTGCGGCGCATGGCGGCGGCGGGGATTCCAACGCCAGCGGTGATGATCACCGCGGAAGATGTGCAGGCGGGTAAACCTGATCCGGCCGGCTATTTACTGGCGGCCAAGCGACTGGGTCTGGAGCCTCGTGATTGTCTTATCTTCGAAGACGCCACCGTTGGTATTCAGGCTGCCGAAGCGGCTGGCGCGGCGTTGATGATCATCACCACCACGCATCAGCATCCGCTGGAAACTACCCATGCGACGTTGGCCAGTTATGCTGCGGTCAGCGTCAAGATCGATAGCGACGGTCAACTCCACCTGCAAAAAAACTGACACCCCGAAATCCCTGTGGGAGCGAGCTTGCTCGCGAAAGCGATGGGTCAGCCACCATCAATAGTGACTGTGCCGCCGTCTTCGCGAGCAAGCTCGCTCCCACAGGATCCTGAGTGAGTTCGAAAATCAATAAACCCCCGGCACCAACCGCCAGCTCCGTGCGCAATAAGCGTCGTACTCCGCGCCAAACTGCGCCCGCAGCAGGGCTTCTTCCGAATGAATCCGGGCAATCAACGGGATCAACGTCAGCGCCGCCAGCATCAACCCGACCACCGAACGAAACGCCAATGCCCAGCCCACGGCATTGATCACCAACCCCAGATAACTCGGATTGCGCAGCCGTTGGTAAATGCCATCGGTCACCAATCGGTGCCCCGGTTGAATCGCCACCAGTCCGCTGAAACGTCGTCCCAGCACAAACACCGGCCACAACCGCAGTGTGCCGCCGACGATAAACAACAGAGCACCGAGCCAACGCACGCCTTCACCGCCCAGCGTCCAGAAATTCACCCGGTCGCAATAGGCCGGCAGAAAACCACTGAGCAGCCCGATCACCCCAAACGCCGGAATCACCCAGCGATTGGCGCGGTCTTCACGTTCGCCAGAGCTGAGGTTGACCTCACTGAACAGCGAAGCAATCACCATGGCCACCGTCGCCAGTGCGACGATCACCAGCGAACCGTGGGAAAAGAACATCGCCACGCCGCCAATGCCCCACACCGCCAGGCCGAGGTAGGCGAGGGTGGCGAGTACCGCGACGACGGTCATTTGTGCGGACATTCTCATGGTCAACTCACGGCTGGATGCTGATCTGATGAGTGTAGATCCACCGCAAAACCTGTGGGAGCGAGCCTGCTCGCGAAAGCGTTGGGTCAGTCAATTTTGATCCTGGATGTGCCGGCCCCTTCGCGAGCAGGCTCGCCCACAGGTTATGGGGTAGATTTCAATTCTGTGAACGACACGAATTCCTGTGGGAGCGAGCTTGCTCGCGAAGAGGCCCTTTCAGTCAGCGGCTATCTCACCGTCAGTCAGGACTTTCCTGAAGGTTTCCACCAATGGCCGCAGATTGATCCGGTGCCACGCCGCCCACAACGGCGTGGTCAAGGTCAGCCACGGCAGCTCCCGCAGCACCACACCCGGCGGTGCGTTATGGCTCAGGCCTTTCTGGATCATCGCAATCCCCAGCCCCGACGCCACCAGACCCAGCGCAGTAAACGGTTCGGTCGCCTGCATGCGCACATCCGGGGTGAATCCCGCGCGGATGCAGGCGCTGACGAACTCATCGTTGGCGTCCTGACGCGGCTGCACGCCGATCCATTCCTGATTGGCCAGATCCTCCGGGTTCAACGCAGTTCGCTGCGCCAGCGGATGCTGTTCCGGCAACGCCAGCAGCATCGGGTCATCGAGCACCTGGAAACCCAGCAGATCCGGATCGTCATCGGTCGGCGGCTCGCTCACCAACGCGATATCGAGACTACGCTGTCGCAAGCCTTCCAATTGCTCGGCAGAACTGAGGTTGTACAACGCGACATGCACATTCGGCCGGTCCACGCGTAACACGCGCAAGGCATTGGGCAAGACGCCGGCGTGCATGGCATTTTCGATATAGCCGATGCACAAACCGCCTTCTTCGCCACGACCCAAGCGTTTGCCGAGAGATTCCAGGCGATTGGCGTGGGTGAGCAGGGCGCGGGTTTCGGCGAGGAAAGTCTGGCCATCACGGGTCAGGCGAATGCGTTGCTGACTGCGTTCGAACAACGTCATGCCCAGGCGTTCTTCGAGCTGGGCGATTTGCCGGCTCAGTGGCGACTGGGAAATATGCAGCCGTTCGGCGGCGCGGCCGACGTGTTCTTCCTCGGCGACTACAACGAAGTAGCGCAATTGGCGGATGTCGATCATGTCAGACCTATAGGGACTCAAGTTCTGCAGATTATGTCTTGGACGGTCTCGGTGTCGCAATCTAGGATCTGCTCAACGGTCACACCGACCAAGAATGTATGAGGACAATCCGATGAGTTTGAAAGACAAACTGCCCGGGCAACTGGGCTTCGGCACCGCGCCGCTGGGCAACATGTTTCGCGCCATCCCCGAAGACGAAGCGCAAGCCACCGTGCATGCCGCGTGGGATGCCGGCGTGCGCTACTTCGACACCGCGCCGTTTTACGGTTCGGGTCTGTCGGAAATCCGCCTTGGTGAGGCACTCAAGCAATACAAACGCGACGATTACGTGCTGAGCAGCAAGGTCGGCCGGGTGATTCTCGATGAGGTCGAAGACGCCGCCGCCCGCGATCTCGGCGAAAAAAGTGGTGTATTCGAACACGGTCGCCCGAACAAGATCGTCAATGACTACAGCGCCGATGCAACCCTGCGCTCCATTGAGGACAGCCTCAAACGCCTGCAAACCGATCGCCTCGACATCGTCTGGGTGCACGACATCGCTCAAGACTTCTACGGCGATCAATGGCTGGAGTACTTCAACCAGGCCCGCACCGGCGCGTTCAGAGTCCTCACCCGCTTGCGCGAAGAAGGCGTGATCAAGGCCTGGGGCCTGGGCGTGAACAAAGTCGAGCCATGTGAACTGACCCTCGACCTCAGCGAAGCTCAGCCGGATGGCTTTCTATTGGCTGGCCGCTACACGCTGCTCGACCACGAGCGCCCGTTGCAACGCCTGATGGATGCAGCGCTGGCGCAGAACGTTGAAATCGTCGTCGGTGGCCCTTATAGCTCGGGAATCCTCGCGGGTGGCTCGCACTTCGAATACCAGCAGGCCAGCCCTGAAGTCATCGCCAAGGTCGAGCAGATCAAACGCATCGCCGCCGCTTACAACGTTGATATCAAAGCCGCTGCGCTACAGTTCTCGCTGGCCAATCCCGCTGTTGCGGCGGTGATTCCCGGCGCCAGCAAACCCGGCCGAATTGCTGAAGACGTCGCCGCATTGTCAGCCGTTATTCCTGCCGGTTTCTGGCAGGCGATGCGCGACGCCCAACTGGTTTCTGAACGTGCACCATTGCCAATCGATGAGGTGAAAGCATGAAGATTGATCTGAGTGGAAAACTGGCCATTGTCAGCGGCAGCACTGCTGGTATCGGCTTGGGCATCAGCCAGTCGCTGGCCGAAGCTGGCGCCACGGTGGTGGTGATCGGCCGCGACACGGGTAAAGTTGAACAGGCATTGGCGAGTATTCGCGAGAAAGTCCCGGGTGCGCAGTTGCGTGGTCTGGCTGCCGATCTGGGTACCGCGGAGGGCGCGCAGAAGCTGTTCGCCGCTGAACCGCGTGCGGACATTCTGGTGAACAATCTCGGCATCTTCGACGCCGTGGATTTCTTCGAAGCGCCGGACAGCGAGTGGACGCGTTTCTATGAGGTCAACGTGATTTCCGGCGTGCGCCTGGCGCGGCACTACGTGCCGGCGATGGTCGAGCAGGGCTGGGGCCGGGTGATCTTCCTGTCCTCGGAATCCGGCGTGGCCACGCCAGCGGACATGATCAACTACGGCGTGACCAAAAGCGCCAATCTGGCGGTGTCCCACGGTCTGGCCAAACGTCTGGCTGGCACCGGGGTGACGGTCAATGCGATCCTGCCGGGGCCGACCTTCACCGATGGCCTGCAAGACATGCTCAAGGATGCTGCCGCCGAATCCGGGCGCAACCTGCGCGATGAAGCCGATGCCTTTGTGCTCAAGGCTCGCCCGACCTCGATCATCCAGCGCGTGGCGGATGTCGAAGAAGTCGCGCACCTGGTGACCTACATTGCTTCGCCGCTGTCCTCGGCCACCACCGGCGCCGCGTTGCGCGTCGATGGCGGCGTGGTCGACAGCCTGACGATCTGAATTCTGGAGAGACGTTTATCTATGCCAACAGCATCCGCAACCATCGACATTCCGGCCTCGGCCGATCAGGTCTGGCAATTGATCGGCGGCTTCAACACGCTGCCCGATTGGCTGCCCTTTATTCCCAAGAGTGGACTGAGCGACGGTGGCCGTGTGCGCACCCTGCAAACCGCTGACGGCGCTGTGGTGGTCGAGCGCCTGCAAGCGTTCGATAACGCCGCGAAGACCTACAGCTATTCGATCGAACAGGCACCGTTCCCGGCGACTGATTACCTGGCGACGATCAAGGTCGAAGCCCAGGGGCAGGGTGCACGGGTGACGTGGTCGGGTCGTTTCAACGCCAAAGGCGTGAGTGATGAGGAAGTGGTGGCGTTGTTTAACGGCATCTATCAGGGTGGCCTCGAGGCACTCCGAGCCAATTACCCAACCTGATCATTGAGCACAAAACCCTGTGGGAGCGAGCCTGCTCGCGAAGAGGGACTGTCAGGCAACATCTTTGTTGAATGACACACCGCTTTCGCGAGCAGGCTCGCTCCCACATTGATTGCATTCCAAGGTGGGAATCAGGAGTTTTCGATCAGGCTCTGCCGGCAATCGAGCGCCAGTTTCGCCCCGCCCAGATCACTGCTGCCGACTTCAAGACTGAAGCCATGCAAGCTGACAATCGCCGCCACAATCGACAATCCGAGGCCAAAGCCACCCTGCGGCTGCCCACCCTCGGCGCGATAGAAGCGCTGGAACACCGCCTCGCGCTCAGCCTCGGGAATTCCCGGTCCGGAATCGTGCACCTCAATCCGCGTCTGCCCACCCGCGTTCACCCCACGCAGCATCACTGTGCCGCCCGGTGGTGTGAACTTGATCGAGTTACTCAGCAGATTGGCCAAGGCCTCGAACAGCAACGCCCGATCACCATTGAGTGGCGGCAGCGTCTCCGGCATGTTCAGCTCGAAACGCAGCTCGCCTTCCTCGGCCAGCGGCAGGTAAAACTCGTGCAGTTCTTCCAGCAATTGCACTGGATCGAGCTCGACAAAACCTGAACGGCGCTGGCGATCCTCAAGCTCGGAAATCCGCAACAACCCGCGAAACCGCGCCATCAGCGTGTCCGCTTCGGCGAGCACCAGATCCAGTTGCGCCGCTTCCTGCGAACCTTCACCAGCCTGCTGCTGCATGCGATACAGCTGCGCGCGCAGGCGCGTCAGTGGCGTGCGCAGATCATGGGCGATGTTGTCGCAGACGCCTTTGACTTCATTCATCAAGCGCTCGATGCGCTCCAGCATCGCGTTGACGATGGCCGCGAGCATGTCCAGTTCATCGCGGCGATTGGACAAGGGCAGGCGCCGGGTCAGGTCGCCGGCAACAATCGCCTGAGCGCTGGCCTGAATCGCCCGGATGCGCCGCAACGGCCGACGCCGCAGTAAATGCCAACCGGCAATGCCCGGCAGAATCGTCAGCGACACGCCCCAGAACAACGCATGCAAAATGATCCGCGTGACGGCGAACAGCGAGCCGTTATCGCGCAGCAATACCAGCCAGCGCCCATCGCGGGTTTGCGTGGCCACCGCGTCGCAGCTGTCATTGGGCAGGGTCGGGTCATCGGAGTCGGCGCAGTCGGCGAGCATGTGGATCTTGCCGTCCAGCGGCAGGCCTTCGGGGATCTGCTGGAGTGCGCCGCCAAGGTATACGCCTTGCGCATCGAACAGGCCATAAGCGTCGATGCCGCGAATGTCGAAGGTCATGCTGGCGGCGAGGGCGTCTTCGAGTTGTTCGCCGCGAAAGTGCGAAAACAGGTGCTGACGTTGCATCAACGAGTGTTTGGCGAGGTTGTCGAGGTAGCCGGAGACCTCGTAATACATGACCCCCATGAGGATCGCGCTCCAGGCCACGAACAGCGAACTGTACAGCGCCAGCAAGCGGCTGCTGGAGGAGCGCCAGCCGTCAGACGGGTTCGGCAATGACATAACCCGAGCCCCGTACCGTGCGGATCAGCGGCACATGGCCGGCGGCGTCGATCTTCTTGCGCAGACGGCCGATGTGCACGTCGATCAGGTTGGTGCCGGGGTCGAAGTGATAGCCCCAGACCTCTTCGAAAATCATCATCCGCGAAAGGATCTGGCCACTGTTGCGCATGAGGAATTCGAGCAGCTTGTATTCGGTCGGCAGCAGCGTCAGCACTTGTTCGGCGCGGCGCGCTTCATGGCTGATCAAATCAAGTTCGAGGTCGGCCACCTGCAACGTCGTTGCCTGAGTGGCGCCGCTGTTCTGCCGACGCAGCAACACTTCCACCCGCGCGGCCATTTCATCGGTGGCGAACGGTTTGGTCAGGTAATCATCGCCGCCGGCGCGCAAGCCGCGTACGCGTTCGTCGACATCGGAGAGGGCGCTGATCATCAGGATCGGCGTGGCCACGCCCATGGTACGCAGCGTGGTGACGATGGCCAGGCCATCGAGTTCGGGCAGCATGCGGTCGAGGGTGATCAGGTCGTAGTTGCCGCTCACGGCGCGGTCGAGCCCTTCGCGGCCATTGTCGACCCAGTCGACTTCCAGCCCGTGGCTGCTCAGTTCGGCGACGATTTCCCGAGCGGTCACGGCGTCGTCTTCGATGGTCAAGATACGAGTCATAGGCAGGCCTGCTGATCGGTTCAAACGGAATGGCAGCATTTTGCCAAGAAAATCTGCTGACGCTTTAAATTAACTTTCATGTTGACCTGTCACAAACGCAGATTTGGAGCGCTATTGATACTTGAGGCCAATGCATAAAACCCGCTGTTATCCGGCAGTTGTTGCAAATTGCAAGGTCTGAGGAAGTTCACTCTTTCTAACTGTCTGAAATTGAAGGATTTATTTAATTTGTTCGACTGGCACGGTCACTGCAATTCCTCTGCTGACGAGTTGTAACACCATTTTTCATGCCTGGAGCAGAACAACAATGAATAGATCCTCTGATGGGTTTTATCCTGCCGTTGAAGAGTCGAGCAGCGTTTCGGGCGTGTCCTGGGGCGCGATCTTCGCCGGTGCCGCGGCTGCCGCTGCACTGTCGATGATTTTGGTGTTGCTCGGTTTCGGTTTGGGTTTCTCTGCCGTTTCACCGTGGGCCGGAGAGGGCGTCAGCGCCAAGGGCCTGGGCATTTCCACGATAGTCTGGCTGGCGGCGACGCAAATCATCGCTTCCGGCATGGGTGGCTACATCGCCGGTCGCCTGCGGGTGAAGTGGGCGAACATGCACGGTGACGAAGTGTATTTCCGCGACACCGCGCACGGCTTCCTGGCCTGGTGCGTGGCTACATTGGTCACTGCAGTGCTGGTGGTCGGTTCGGTCAGCAGCGTGATCAGTGGTGGTGTGCAGGCCGGTGCCAGTGTGGCTGGCGGTGCTGCCAGCGCCATGACTCAAGCAGCCGGTTCTGCGGCGGCCAACACCGACAGCAACCAGTACGGCTACTACATCGACAGCCTGTTCCGCGATGACCGTCCGGCCTCTGTCAGCGATGACGCCGCTCATGGCGCTGTGGCCCGCATCTTTGCGCAAAGCCTGGCCAACGGTCAGCTGAGTGCTGAAGACCGTACTTACCTCGCACAACTGGTCGCGCAACGTACCAACCTGACTCAGGCCGATGCCGAACGTCGCGTTGACGAGATTTATGCGCGCACTCAGAAAGCCCTCGCCGACGCCAAAGTCAAAGCTCAACAAGCCGCCGACACCGCTGCGAAAGTCGCTGCCTGGACCTCGCTGTGGATGTTCATTTCGCTGTTGGCCGGTGCGTTCTTCGCCAGC
Source organism: Pseudomonas sp. 29 (assembly GCF_002754355.1). Classification (NCBI taxonomy): domain Bacteria; kingdom Pseudomonadati; phylum Pseudomonadota; class Gammaproteobacteria; order Pseudomonadales; family Pseudomonadaceae; genus Pseudomonas; species Pseudomonas sp. 29. Next base: position 404,297 of record NZ_PEEY01000001.1, on the reverse strand, counting down.
CTCGCGGCTACTTACGGCGGTCGTCGTCGTGATGCCGTCGAGTACGTAGAAGTCGACACCTACACCACGACCACTCCAGTCCGTTAAACAAGGAGCATCACCATGCGCTCATTACTGCTGTTTTTCCTCGGCGTGCCAATCCCGATCATCATCCTGATCGCCCTGTTCGTGCACTGATTGCTTGATTGAGGCGTATGCCTCGGCCGCTTCCACCTTCGGGTGGAAGCGGCTTTTTGCTTTCTGACGGGGAACAAGGGGAGAATCCGCGTCGGCAACGGGGCGGCCGTTGCGCGCACGTTTAAGGATGAATAGGTTGAACAAGCAAGCAATCAAACGAAAAGTCGTCGAAATGCTCGATAGCGGGCATTCCAGGGCCGCAACCTTCAAGGTGCTTTCGGGTGGCAAGGTCAAGGATCGAGTGCTGGCGGGCTGGATCGGGGCGCATCCGGATCCCGCCCTGAGAAAACGACACGCCGTTAAAGTCAACATTCTGGTCGCACTGATGGGTATCTGGGGACTTCTCGGGGCGATAGCCGGGCTGCTTCAAATCAATGACGGTGGCACCGCTATGGCATTGACCATGGTCTTGATTATTGGCGTGATTCCGCTCTTGTTTGCGTGGGGCTTTTACAAGGGCATCGCGGTGGTTTACACAATCTATGTCACCTTCACGATCAGCCAGATTCCTCGTGAATTCTACGGCTTCAGTGAAGAACCCGTGTCGACTCTGCTCGGCGTGACGTTCATTCTGGCCATGGTGTTCTACGCCGCCTGGGTCAAATCGCTGCTGTTTCCGGACCTCGCTTTGGTCGGTACAAGGAAGATCAAGGGGCAGTACGTCTTCTCCAACTGATCGTTCGACAATCCAGCCGCTTTCACTGGCCTGGATCAATATTTCGCCGGGCGATATCGCCTAACGTAAATGATCCAGGCCTTTGCTGAGGCATGAACTACAGTGCTTCACGCGCACCTTGTTGCGCTGACGAAGTACCCGCGTCGACGCCCCTCACAGCCACAATAAACGCGTCGACCCGGTGTAGTGCAGCAAGGAGCTGACACCACCTCAACCGAACTCTCACGGATGAACATAGCAATGCACTGCCAAGAAAGAACCTTCGATATCCAGCCGTTGGCGCAGGCGGACATGACCGTCCACATCAACGGTCAAGCGGTCACCGCCGCCATCGGCGAAACCGTCCTCAGCGTTATTCAATCACTCGGCCTACGCCAGATCGCGCGCAACGATCACGACCAGATCACCGGCGCCTATTGCGGCATGGGCGTGTGCCAGTGCTGTCTGGTGAAAATCAATGGCCGGCACAAACGCCGTGCCTGTCAGACCGTGGTGCGTGACGGCATGCAGATTGAAACCCAGGTCAACCGCATCACCACGCAAGAGGTGATCGTATGAGCCAGCAACCGGTCATCGTCGGCGGCGGCCCGGCGGGGATGGCGGCGGCCATCGAACTGGCGCGCCACGGGGTGCGCTGCACCTTGCTCGAAGAAGCTTCACGCCTTGGCGGTGTGGTCTATCGCGGGCCGCTGCGTGACGGCGTGCAGCTGGATTATCTCGGCCCGCGCTACTCCGAAGCGCTGGGCAAACTGCACGGTGATTTTCAGGAACAGGCCGGGCTGATCGATGTACGCCTCAACCATCGTGTGGTCGGCGCCGAAGGTACTCGTGCATTGGTAGTGCTGGATGGCGATGAGCAATTGCACGAGATCGAGTATCCGCAATTGCTCCTGGCTGCCGGTTGCCACGAACGCAGCGTGCCGTTTCCGGGCTGGACGTTGCCGGGGGTGATCATGCTCGGCGGTCTGCAACTGCAAATCAAAAGTGGCGTGGTCAAGCCGCAAGGGCCGGTGATCATCGCCGGCACCGGGCCGTTGCTGCCGCTGGTGGCGACGCAGTTGCATGCGTCGGGCGTCAGCGTCGCGGGCGTGTATGAGGCTTGCGCGTTCGGCAAGATTGCCCGCGAAAGTCTGGCGCTGCTGAACAAGCCGCAATTGTTTCTCGATGGTTTGAGCATGCTCGCCTACCTGAAACTGCACGGCATCCCGATGAACTACGGCTGGGGCGTGGTCGAGGCGCATGGCGAGGGCGAGCTGAAAAGCGTCAGCGTCGCGCCGTACTCGGCCACGTGGGAACCGGACATGAGCCGCGTCGAGCGTTTCGAAGCCAAGACCCTCGCGGTCGGTTATGGCTTTATTCCGCGCACCCAACTGAGCCAGCAGATGGGCCTGGATCACGGCTTCAGTGACGACGGTTACCTGCGCGCCAACGCCAACGTCTGGCAGCAAAGCAACGAACCGCACGTGCATCTGGCCGGCGACATGGGCGGGATTCGCGGCGGTGAAGCAGCGATGCTCGCCGGCAAGATCGCCGCAACCTCGATTCTGCTGCAACGCGGTGTGCTCGAAGAGGAATTGGCGCGTGTGCGTCGCGACCGTTACTTGAGCAAACTCAAAGCCATCGTGCGCTTTCGCGCTGCCGTCGATCGTTACACCGAACGCGGCGTCGGCCAGACCGCATTGCCCGCCGCTGACACGGTGATCTGTCGCTGTGAACACGCCACCCGCGCCGACATCGACCTGGCGCTGGAGCAAGGCGTGCAAGACATCGCCAGCCTGAAAATGCGCACCCGCGTGAGCATGGGCGATTGCCAGGGGCGCATGTGCGTCGGCTACTGCAGCGATCGTTTGCGTCAGGCTACCGGGCGCAAGGACGTCGGTTGGTTGCGTCCGCGTTTTCCGATTGATCCGATTCCTTTTTCCGCGTTCCAGTCCGTTGGCACGGAGGCCGCTGCCCATGAGTAAGTTCTACGACGTGATCATTGCCGGCGGCGGCGTGATCGGGGCGTCCTGCGCCTATCAATTGTCCAAGCGCAAAAACCTCAAAGTAGCGCTGATCGATGCCAAGCGCCCTGGCAACGCTACCCGTGCTTCGGCCGGCGGTTTGTGGGCGATCGGTGAGTCGGTCGGCCTCGGCTGCGGGGTGATTTTCTTCCGCATGATGTCGGCCAACCGCAAGCGCGAAACCCAGGGCGCGGCGGTGGCAGTGGACGCAAGCACGCCGCACATTCTGCCGGAGTCATTCTTCGATTTCGCCCTGCAGTCCAACGCGCTGTACCCGGCGCTGCACCGTGAGCTGAAAGACAACCACGGCATGGATTTCAAGTTCGAAAAGACCGGGCTGAAATTCGTCATTTACGACGATGAAGACCGGCTCTACGCCGAGCACATCGTCGGCTGCATTCCGCACCTGGCCGATCAGGTGCGCTGGCTCGACCAAGCGGCGCTACGCGAGTCTGAACCGAGCGTCAGCCACGAAGCACGCGGGGCGCTGGAGTTTCTCTGCGACCATCAGGTCAGCCCGTTCCGCCTCGCCGACGCCTATATGGAAGGCGCGCGGCAGAACGGCGTCGACATCTTCGTCAACACCAACGTCACCGGTGTGTTGCATCACGGCAGTCGCGTCACCGGTGTGCAGACGGCCGAGGAGGGCGTGTTCCACTGCAAGACGCTGATCAACTCTGGCGGTGCCTGGGCGGCAGATCTGAGTGAATGGGCGACGGGTATTCGCATCCCGGTGAAACCGGTGAAGGGCCAGATTCTGCTCACCGAGCGCATGCCGAAAATCCTTAACGGCTGCCTGACCACCAGCGACTGCTACGTGGCGCAGAAGGACAATGGCGAGATCCTGATCGGCAGCACCACCGAAGACAAAGGCTTCGACGTCACCACCACCTACCCGGAAATCGCCGGGCTGGTGCAGGGCGCAGTGCGCTGCCTGCCGGAACTCAAGGACGTCAATCTGAAACGCACCTGGGCGGGTTTGCGTCCGGGTTCGCCGGATGAGTTGCCGATTCTCGGGCCCATGCGTGGGGTGGAAGGGTATTTGAATGCCTGCGGCCACTTCCGTACCGGCATTCTGACCTCGGCGATTACCGGTGTGCTGCTGGACAAACTGGTCAACGATGAGCCGTTGCCGCTGGATATCACGCCGTTTCTGGCGGACCGGTTTGAGGTGGCGCCGGTCAAACCAGCACTGGAATTAGAACTGGCCTGACACCGATCCCCTGTAGGCCTTCGCCTGCTCGCGATAGCAGTCTGTCAGTAATGAATAAGTCGACTGACACCGGCATCGCGAGCAGGCTCACTCCTACAGGTTCTGTGCAGGGCTCAGGTGTTGCGGGATTCTTCTTCCAGCTGGTCCGATTCAAACAACCGCGCCAGCTCCGCCCGGGCTTCCTGGGCGGTTTGCAGCACTTTGGCCGCGTCGTCGTAGACCGCGTGTTGCGCCTCCAGCACCTGTTCGTCGTGATGCTTGAAGCGCTTGATCCGCGCATCGGCCTGGGCCTGGGTCAAACCAAGTCCCACCAATGTACGCCGGCTCATTTCCAGGCTCGAATAATAAGTCTCACGAATCGCTTCCGCGCCAACATCGACCAAACGGTGCACGTGCTGACGGTTACGTGCCCGAGCGATGATCTTCATGTGCGGATACAGCTTGCGCACCACTTCGGCGGTCTTGATATTGGTCTCCGGATCATCCGTGGCAATCACGAAATATTCCGCCTCGCCGACCTTGGCTGCATTGAGGATTTCCGGGCGCATCGGGTCGCCGTAGAACACCGGCACACCGCCAAAACTGCGCGACAGTTCAATGGTTTCCACCGAGGTGTCCAGCGCGACGAATTTGATGTTCTGCGCACGCAGAATCCGCGCGACGATCTGGCCCATCCGGCCCATGCCAGCGATCACTACACGCGGCGTGTCGGTGTCGATCTCACGGTATTTTTCCGGCACTTCCACCGGCTGCACTTTTGGGCTGACCAGCCGCGCGCAGATCAGCAGCAACAACGGCGTCACCGCCATCGACAGGGTGATGGTCAACACCAGCAAGTCATACAAACGCGGTTCGAACAGGCCCTGGTCGCGACCGATCTTGAACACCACAAAAGCGAATTCACCACCGGCCGCCAAGACGATACCGAGGCGAATCGCACTGACCTTGTTCAAGCCCCCGGCCAGGCGTCCGACGATGAACAGCAGCGGTAATTTCAGCCCGATCAACAGCAGCGTCAGCCCCAACACGGTGATCGGCGCACTCAGCAGCAAGCTGAGGTTGGCGCCCATGCCGACACTGATGAAAAACAGCCCCAGCAGCAGACCTTTGAACGGCTCGATCTGCGCTTCCAGTTCATGGCGATATTCCGAATCCGCCAACAGTAAACCGGCAAGAAACGCCCCCAGCGCCATCGACACACCGACCAGATCCATCAACCACGCCGTGCCGATCACCACCAGCAACGCCGTGGCCGTCGACACTTCCGGCAGACCGGTTTTCGCCACCACGCGGAACACCGGACGCAACAGATAACGCCCACCGACCACGACCACCGCGATACCGCCGAGCACCTGCAACGCATGGTTCAGACTCTCGGCGTTGCTGGTGTCGTGAGCACCACCCGCCAGCATCGGCACCAGTGCGATCAACGGGATCGCGGCGATGTCCTGGAACAACAGAATCGCGAACGCCAGTCGCCCATGGGGGCTGGTCAGCTCCTTGCGCTCGGCCAGACTTTGCAGACCGAATGCCGTCGAGGACAGCGCCAGACCAAGGCCGAGCACAATCGCACTGTTCAGCGGTTGGCCAAACACCGACAGCGCCAGCACGCCGATCACCGAAGCCGTCAGCAACACCTGCGCCAGACCAACGCCGAACACCGATTTGCGCATCACCCACAAACGTCGCGGCGACAGCTCAAGCCCAATGATGAACAGCAGCAACACCACGCCCAGTTCGGAAATATGCGCGACGCTTTGCGGGTTGCCGATCAGACCCAAAACCGACGGGCCGATGATCACCCCGGCAAACAGATAACCGAGCACGGCGCCCAGTTGCAGACGTTTGGCCAAAGGCACGGTGAGCACGGCCGCGAACAGAAAGACGACAGCGGCTTGCAACAGATTGCCTTCATGGGGCATGGGGGGTTACTCCTGACAACGGTACGGCGGGGGTGACAAGGATAAGGGTTACAGCGATTCCATATCCACAGAAGATCCCCTGTAGGAGTGAGCCTGCTCGCGATATCGGTGTGTCAGCCACACATAAGTCGACTGATTCACCGCTATCGCGAGCAGGCTCACTCCTACAGGAGATTTTCATCGTTTCTGTAATATCTGGCATCAATTGGTTACATTCATAACCTCTACGAATCAATCCCCCGAGTCCCGCCATGGCCATCAACTTCGACCTCAACGACCTGCAAGCCTTTCGCGCCGTGGTCGAGCAGGGCAGTTTTCGCAAGGCCGCCGACACCGTGCGCCTGTCGCAACCGGCGCTAAGCCGGCGCATCGAAAAGCTCGAAGACGCCCTCGGCGTCAAACTCTTCGAACGCACCACACGCAAGGTCAGCCTGACCCAGGCTGGACGCGGCTTCATGCCCAGCGTCGAGCGTTTGCTCGATGATCTCGACGTCGCGTTGTTGGGCATCAGCGAAGTCGCATCGACCCGTTTGGGCCATGTCACCGTCGCCTGCGTGCCTTCGGCGGCGTACTACTTCATGCCCCGCGTGGTTGCGCGCTATCACCAGCAATTCCCACGGATCAAAGTCAAAGTGCTCGACTCCAGTGCGCACGATGTCTTGAGTGCGGTGGTCAACGGCGAGGCGGATTTCGGCTTGAGTTTCCTCGGCACGCAGGATGCCAAAATCGAGTTCGAACCGCTTGTGCAGGAGTGCTACGTCGTCGCTTGTCGCCGCGATCACCCGCTGGCCGGGCGCAGCAGCGTGACCTGGGACGAGTTCTATCAGCAGGATTACATCTCGCTCGACAAGACCTCCGGCAACCGCTTTCTGCTCGATCAGGCGTTGAGCAGCGTAGTGCCGCAGCGTTCGAGCATCTGCGAAACCCGTCATGTGACAACGATGATCGGTCTGGTGGAGGCGGGGTTGGGGGTGGCGGCGGTGCCGCTGATGGCGATGCCGGGGCCGGATCATCCGATCCTGACGCGGGTGCCGTTGACCGACCCGCAAGTGATGCGCAGTGTCGGCATCATCAAGCGCCGGGGTCGTACGCTGACCCCGGCGGCACTGGAACTGGAGCGGCTGGTGGTGGAAATGAAAGTCCAGCCGCCAATTGTCAGCGCTTGACCGAATCCAGTCCGGTGGCTTGCACGTCAGCTTGTGCGGCCGGCGCGGCGAGGTAGGCGAGCAGGGCTTTGGCTTCTTCAGGATGCTGTGCGCCGACCGGAATCCCGGCGGCAAAACGCGTCACCGACTGTACCGATTCCGGAATCTTCGCCACGAAACTCACGCCCGGCACCGGCAGCAATTCGCTGACCTGCTGGAAGCCCAGTTGATAGTCGCCAGTGGCAACCACCGAGCCGACCGGGATTTTCGGGATCATTTTTGCCTTCGGCTTCAGCTGATCTTCGATCCCCAGTTTCTTGAACAACTGCTGCTCGATGTAGACGCCGCTGGCGCTGTCGGAGTAGGCCACTGACTGCGCGTCGAGCAGGGTTTTCTTCAGGCCGTCGACACTGCTGATGTCCGGTTTCGGCGCGCCTTCGCGCACCACCAGGCCGATCCGCGAATCGGCCAGCTCAACGCGCGAGGCCGGGTCGACTTTGCCTTGCTTGATCAGGTCATCGAGGGCATAGCCGACCATGATCACCACGTCGGCGTGTTCACCGCGCGCGAGGCGATTGGGGATCGCTTCGGGGGCTTTGCCCATCGACGGGCCGAGGCTGGTGGTCAGGGTGTTGCCGCTGGCGGCAGCGAATTTCGGCCCGAGAATCTTGTAGGCGGCGGTGAAGCCGCCGGAGGTCATCACGCTCAATTCTTCGGCCTGCGCCGCGAGGTTGAACGCGAGACCGGCGAGCAGGGCGGTGACAGTAAACAGTTTTTTCATGGCGAGTTTTCCTCAGGCCGCGACAGGTTGCAGACGACCACCGGCACGGCGGTACAGATAAAGAGTGGCGCACAAGGCACATAGCGCACCGATGCTCATCCAGTAACCCGGCGCGGCTTTGTCGCCGGTGTACTGAATCAGGAAGGTCGACATCGCCGGGGTGAAACCGCCGAAAATTGCCGTGGCCAGGCTATACGCGAGGGAGAAACCGGCAACCCGCACTTCCACCGGCATGATCTCGGTGAGCGCCGGAATCATTGCGCCGTTGTACAAGCCGTAGATAAACGACAGCCACAACAGTGACAGCAGCATGTGGCTGAAGCTCGGCGCCTGCACCAGGTACGACAGCGCCGGATAAGTCGTGGCAAGGGCCAGCAGCGACATGGCGATCAGCACCGGGCGACGGCCGATACGGTCGGACAACAGGCCGCCAATCGGCAACCAGAAGAAGTTCGACACACCGACCAGCAGCGTCACCAACAGTGCGTCGGAGGTGCTCAGGTGCAGCACGGTTTTGCCGAAGGTTGGCGCGTACACGGTGATCAGGTAAAACGCGGTGGTGGTCAGCGCGACCATCAACATGCCGCCGAGTACCACGCCCCAGTTCTGGCCGAGGGTGCGGAACACTTCGCCCATGCTTGGGCGGTGTTTGCGTGCGGCGAACTCTTCGGTTTCCGCCAGGTTACGGCGCAGGAAAAAGATGAACGGGACGATCATGCAGCCGACGAAAAACGGAATCCGCCAGCCCCAATCGGCCACCACATCCGGCGCCATCCATGCGTTCAAGGCGTAGCCCAAAGCGGCGGCGACGATGATCGCCACTTGCTGACTGGCCGACTGCCAAGCGGTGAAGAAACCTTTGCGGCCCGGCGTGGCGATCTCGGCGAGATACACCGACACACCGCCCAATTCCGCCCCGGCCGAGAAGCCTTGCAGCAAGCGCCCGATCAACACCAGTGCCGGCGCAAACAGGCCGATGCTTTCGTAACCGGGCACCAGCACTATCAGGATCGTGCCGCTGGCCATGATCGACAGCGTGACGATCAACCCTTTGCGCCGACCTACGTCATCGATGTACGCACCGAGCACGATGGCGCCCAGCGGACGCATCAAAAAGCCTGCGCCGAACACCGCAAAGGTCATCATCAGGGAGGCGAACTCACTGCTCGCCGGAAAGAACACCGCCGCAATCTGCGTGGCGTAGAAGCCGAAGAGGAAGAAGTCGAATTGTTCGAGGAAGTTGCCCGAGGTCACCCGGAAAATGGCACCGGCCCGCGAGCCGTTGTGTGGGATTGAGGCTGTCATAGAAAAGTACTCCACCGCTTTTATGACGTGCGCGACGGGAGGGCGGCGCACGGTTTTTATTGAGGTGGATGGTGGCGCAGGTGTAACCGGATGTTAATTGCATTATTGGCATGGATTGATGTGCAAAGTGGATCAATGGGGTTTTTTGGGTACAAATCCATTGCTGCTGTAACGGCTGTTTATGGTTTCGCCACCCCAGCCCTCTCCCGAGGGAGAGGGAGCCGATTTCGGTTGGTTTTGAAACTTGCATTCGACTCGGTATCGCACGTCGGCACACTTCTGCCAAACACCTCGGTCAGTCCCCTCTCCCTCCGGGAGAGGGCTAGGGTGAGGGGCTCTTGATTTCCTCTAGCGCCCACCCCCGGTAAAAAAGGAATGATTCCCGCCCCACGCAGTCGGAGTTGAGGTACTACACATCTCAGGAGGTTCACCGATGAACAGCAAAACCCTAATCGCCAGCCTGGCCCTCGTTGCCGGCATTGCCGGGATCAGCCCACTTGTTCAAGCGGCGCAAACCTCAAATGAACAGGCCGTGCAATCCCCGGTCAGCGACCGCGAATTGAAGGTCAATGATCGGGCGCCGGATATTTATCAGCGCAGTGAAAAAGCCATCGACTGGAAAACCAAGGGCCTGAAAAAACCTGTTGATCAGGCGCAATGGGTACAGATCAATGACCAGTACGTCATGGTGATGATCACCAACGGGACGATTGTCGAGATGAAGCCGGTCCCACGTTAAATCTCCGGCAATAATCAGCCATGGACGGTTGATTGCAATCGAGCGCCGTTCGGGTAAAACCCTTGGGGCGTTTTGGATGTCGGGAAGTCAGGAGCAACAGGTTGGAAAAGAAACCGCTGTATCGCAAAGAAAACACCACCGCCCATAACGTCTGGCGCAACAACCCAGGCGGGCACTACCGTGATCAACGAAACACCAAAGCGCAAAGCCACAGCGAGGCCACGCGCGGCTCTATGCATGGCATCAAACACCACGGCTACGACTACACGCCGTTGTTTCGTTTTCTGTTATCCCGCGTCGGCGGTCATTGGGATGAGATTTTCAGCGAAGCGGTATCTCGCCTTGATCGGCCAGAACCGGTTTTCTGGATGGTTGCCATCCACGAAGACGATCGCAAGGACATTGTGCGACTGGGCGAGTCGGCCTACTTCAACGGCCTGTTCGTCGATGAGCAAAAGCAGCTGCAAATCGTCAATCCGCAGCTGAGTGTCGAAGAGATGAAGCCTCATTGCCGGTGTTGCACGCATACCTTCAATGGCATTCCGTTTGGCCTGCCTGCGGACTGATCGAGCTACTCAACCCGAACGTGATTCATCACCTGCCCACCCCCCAACCGATACTGATTATTGCCACTGCGCTTGGCCTCATACATCGCCAGATCGGCAATGTGCAGCAAGCGATCCATAGCCGTCGCATGATCCGGAAACACCGCCACGCCAAGGCTGGTGCCGATGTGGCGCTGGTCGTTGCCGATGCTGATCGGTGGCGACAGTTCGATGAAGATTTTCTGGCAGATGCTGCGGGCTTCGTCCGGCAAACTCAGGTTCGGCGCCAGGCCTTGCAGGATCACCACAAACTCATCACCGCCAATACGCGCGACGGTGTCGGTGGCGCGCAAGATGCGTTTCAACCGTGTTGCCGTGGTGATCAGCACGCGGTCGCCGGCGGCATGGCCGTAGCGATCGTTGATGGTTTTGAAACCGTTGAGGTCGATGAATACCAGTGCGACGCGGGTCTCGGTCTGCCGCGCGTGATCCAGCGCTTCCGACAAGCGTTGCTCCAGCACCAGGCGATTGGGCAGGCCGGTCAGCGGATCGAAGTGGGCGAGGTGTTGCAGGTAGCTGGCCGAGGCTTTTTCTTCGGTGATGTCGCGCACCACGCCCATCATTTTCACCACCGCATCGTGGTCGTTGTGCACCACGTTGCCGGTTTCCCGCAGCCAGCGAATCGTGCCGTCAGGCCACACCACGCGGTATTCCTCATCATGGTTTTCGCCGGTTTCAAGACAGCGCAACTCACCTTCGCGCACTTTGGTGCGGTCGTCCGGATGGACGCAGGAGCAGAACAGCGCATAGGACGGCGTAATCTCGCCGATCTTGAACCCGAACATGCCGTAAATCGCGTCCGACCAGTACAGCCGATCCGTGTCGACTTCCCAATCCCAAGTGCCGATGCGCGCAAAGTACTGGCTGCGTTTGAAACGCTCGACGTCGCCGTCCTGCTGAATGTTTGGGCCATCAGCAGCACGCGTCAGCAGATCCCGGTAGTGCGCGAGTTGCCTGCGCAAACCGCGTTCGCGCCACAGCAGCAGGGCGATGATGGCCAGCACGATCACGCCCACGGCAAGGCTGATCCAGAACAGAGTCATTCGGGCGCTGCCAGCATGGCGGGTCGATCCGTAGAGTAGTGGCGGTTGGCTATGTTAATGCTTCATTACTCGGTTCGGATACCATGTTGATCTGCGCTGGCAGGTTGCCAATCCCCGGCATTTCTGGGAAAACGGCGGCCGGCTGAACAATAGAGTGAATGTTATGAATGATGAACTGCAGGTAATCGATCTTCAGATCGGCGAAGGCAAAGCCGCCGTCAAAGGTGCGCTGATCACCACCCAATACACCGGATGGCTGGAAGACGGCAGCGAGTTCGATTCTTCCTACAGCCGAGGCAAACCTTTCCAGTGCGTGATTGGCACCGGGCGGGTGATCAAGGGTTGGGATCAGGGCTTGATGGGGATGCAGGTGGGGGGCAAGCGCAAATTGCTGGTGCCGGCGCATCTGGGGTATGGCGAACGGACGATGGGCAAGATCCCGCCGGGTTCGAATCTGGTGTTTGAGATTGAGTTGTTGGAAGTGCTGACGCGGGAGGATTGAGGTGGGGGGCGTCGATTTGGATGAAGTCCGTTACTTCATCCAAATGCCGTCAGGGTGGATCAGGTGAATACGTCTATATCGTCAAGCGTGTCTTCGATGATTCCTTGCAGTGAAGGGTGCGTTTGCTTGGCTGATTCGAGTGCCGCAAAAACTGTTTCAGTATCCAGTTCGCCATGTCGGCGAGCGATGTGCCCGAGTGCAGTAGCCGCAGCGGCCACAATTGCTTCGGTTTTGCTGGCGAGCTGTTTCAGGCAGATGTCCTGAGCCCAGTTTCTATCGGTTTCATTCAGGCCAATGGATACGAGTGCGGTGATTACGTTTGCATCCGTGTCGCTGGAAAGTAGGCGAATGGCCTCGTCATGGCTAATAGATGGATCTTGATAGATGAGGCTCACTTTGCATCTCCCAGGATTCTGCCTTTGTTGTCTACTTTTTTAGCCTTGATCAGCGCATTTTTCATATCTTGGTGAAGTTTATCCCATGGCCTTACGTGGCCGTGATAGACATCTCCACCCGTGCGATCGAAGACGACTAGCTCATTTGTTTCTGGATCAATTCCGATTCTACGTGGTGATGTAGGTTTGACCTGAACCGAGTTTTCTAGCGCTTCCTGACCATTGGTTGGTCCTTTACTTTTTATGGGTGTATCTGTTTTTCCGTGGTAACTGGCTGCATCGAACTCAAGCGCCAAAACAATATAAAGGGGTTTAATTCCCGAGTTTGGAGGAAAAACAAGGATGAAATCTCGGTACTCAGGCGGGTAAACCGGATTAACGATGAGCTTGTCCGCTTGCTCAGTCGGCGGATAAATCCAGATCTGGGGAATTTGCGGTGCGCCTTCCAGCGGTGGAATTTCCGATGTACTGCTTGTGTCTACGGCGGGAGTCCAAATCAGTGTTGCCCCATTACCGAAATCTGCGACTTGCTGGGTGCCTTGCTTCACGAACCGTACGACAGGAATCATCTCCCAATCGCTGCGCGTCTGGGTGTTGTACCCATATCCTTTCAAGGTGCCGTCGGCTTGTTGTTTTAAACGCAATCGGACACGAGTGCGACCTTTCTCAAGCGATTTAAGTTGTTCTTCTGTGTATAGCGAGCTGTCGCCCAAACTCGAAGGCCAAAGCAGAGCAACCATGCCGAGCAATGCACCAGCGACAACACCTCCCGTCACTGCACTTGCACCACTCACTGCACTTGCGCCTGGGCTTGCAGTGGTAGTCGTAGCTAATAAAAGCGTTCCTGCCGCAGCGGGAAAATTACGGCCTCCTACTTTTTTCAGCGGGATGTTGCCAGCAGTGTCTCGTTCGCGGCCGCCCAACAAAGACAACTCTCCAAAATCAGCCAACTTCTCGACCGGAATAAATCCGGTACTACTGACATGGTTGATTACACCATCCGGAAGTTGGCAGCTTTTAGCGAACACGCAACCTTTTGCATCGGGCATGGGCTGTTGTGGCTGTTTGATTAGGCTATTTTCGTAAGCTTGCTGTCTGGCAAGCATGTCGTCATAGGCGGTTTGTCTAGCTTCCCGCTCTGCCAACTCGCTGTCGGTCATGTAGCGGCTAGTGATGTGGTGTCCGTCACCGGCCGGTGGATTTTGAACCCGAGGTCTGTCTGTCTTTCGCGCCATGAGCGTCCTTGTTCTATCGTCAGAAAACGATGCGGACGCTAAATGAATGGGCGTTTGATGGATGTAGGACGGGTCTGAAATTGCGACAGTTGTTACAAGTGTAAAAAATCAGGATGGGTACATCGGCAGGTACGCCAACTCGCTCGGGCCTTCCTATGGTCTGGTTTTCAGATATTTGTCAGCAGAAAGAACGCCATCGCGAGCAGGCGAAGGCCTACAGTTGATCGCGGATGCTCATGGGATTTGAGTGCACCGCAGATCTAGTGTAGGAGCGAGCCTGCTCGCGAAGAACGATTACACGGTCAATCAGGCTGCGTGTGCCATTTCGGCCAGTGTGTCGGCCACGGTTCTTTGCAGTGAGGGGAACCGGCGGGTTACGCGGCGCAGTGCGGGCAGGACGGCGTCGATTTCCAGTTCATCGAGTTGGGGAAGGGCGGTGACGGCGGAGGCGACGATGGATTCGCGTTCGCTTTCGAAGAGCACCAGGCAGGCGTTCTGCGCCCAGCGTCCGTCCCGCTCGTTGAAACCCATCGCCACCAGTGCCGCGACGACTTGTGCATCGGTTTTGTTGGACATGTTTATTGCCTCAGGGCGGGTTCGATTTTGTCGAGGGCGCGGTTGACCGCGAGTTCGCCGAGCATGACCACTTGCTGGATGCCGAGCACGGTGTTGCGGTAGGGCGAGTCGAGCAGGGCGGCGAAGTCGCTGAGCATGATGCTGGCCGAGGCCATGGATTCGCAGGCGTGGGCCATGAGGTCTTCGGCGCCGGTGTTCGGGTCGACGAGGAACATGGTGCTGGGTCTGCGCGGTGGTGACGGCGGTGTGGGTTTCAGATAGTGATCGAGGGCGCGTTCGGCGGCTTCGTGGAGTTTTCTGGAGCCCGGTTCGGAGTAGGGGGACGTTGGATTTGGATCAACTTCCGCACCTGTTTCGGGCGGATTCGGCGTTATTTTGAACATTTCTTAGAACCTTTTAATGAGGCCGACACGTTCATTGCGACTAAACAAATGGGTGGCAGCTATGCGCAGGTTAGTCGACCGGTGGTTCTAAGCAATCCCGGCGCACCCGAAGGCGCCCTGCGCACAGCTACCATTAAGCTCAGGCGCGAGAATGCCTGACTGAACGGACTGTATGCTGCCAAAAAACCACCGAGCGACTAAACCCGATCACTGAACATTCAGTGACGCGAACCAAGTTACCGGCAGCCCCCAAGCCGCACAAGCCGGCGGATTCTGGCGTAGTTGTAGGCAAAGGCGCAAGGCGCTGTAGCCTCATGGCTGATGTCTAAATGATGCTGCGTTTGACTGGGCGCCTTCGCGAGCAGGCTCGCTCCCACAGGGGGAACGCATTCCAAACTGTGGGAGCGAGCTTGCTCGCGAAGGCGCCTGCAAAATCACCTCAGGATTCAACCCTCACGCCCCGCCCAAACCGCTCCCGATAAACCGACGGCGGCACCCCCACCACCCCACGAAACGCCACACGAAAACTCTCCACCGACCGATAACCGCAACGCTCGGCAATCTGCTCGGTGTTATGCGGCGTACTCTCCAACAACTCCCGCGCCCGCGCCAAGCGTTCATGTTGCAACCACGCCTTCGGCGACTGCCCACTGGCCTCGGTAAAACGCCGCAGAAACGTGCGCTCACTCATCGCCGCTTCACTGGCCAGATCACGCACCTCCAGCGGTTCATGTAAACGCTCGCGCGCCCACTGCATCACCCGTGACAGATCGTTGCGCGGCGTCGGGCTGACCGGGGTTGGAATGAACTGCGCCTGGCCGCCAGTACGCTGTGGCGACATCACCAGTCGCCGCGCCACCGAGTTGGCGACTTGCGTGCCGAAGTCCCGCGCCACCAGATGCAGGCAGGCATCGATTCCGGCGGCGCTGCCGGCCGAGGTGATCAACTGCCCGGAGTCGACGTAAAGCACATCGGCATCGACGGCAATCGCCGGGAAGCGCTGCGCCAGTTCCGCCGTGTAACGCCAATGGGTGGTGGCGCCGTGGCCATCGAGCAGGCCGGTGGCGGCCAGCACAAATACACCGGAGCAGATCGACAGCAACCGCGCGCCCCGGGCATGGGCCTGACGCAACGCGTCGATCAATGCTGGAGGCACCGCCGCGTTACGGTCGCGCCAGCCGGGAATGATGATGGTGCGCGCCTCGGCCAACAATTCCAGACCGCCATCGGCCAGCACCTGAATGCCGCCCAAGGCGCGCATCGGGCCTTGATCGACCGCCGCAATGGCGTGGGTGTACCACGGGAAATCGAACTCCGGCCGGGTCAGGCCGAAGACCTCCACGGCGATGCCAAACTCGAATGTGCAGAGGCCGTCGTAGGCCAGAATCGCAACCAGACCTGGTGATGTCGGCATTTGGCGGAAAATTCCCGGTGAGTGTCTTGTGCGCCACTGTAGCCGCAAGCGACCGCTCGATAAAGTCTGTTCACACCCGTTCAGATAAAGGAGCAACACCCATGGTCAGCCTGGTTCGCGACATTCCTGCGGCGCCGTCGGCGATCGCCCTGATGCACTTCAGCAATCGTCTGACTTTCGAAACCGATTGTTCCGACGTCTTCAGTAGCCAGGAGGCTGGCGAGATCGATTTTGTCCTGGTCGATGTCCGTGGTCCGCTGGCCTTTGAGCGCGGGCATGTACCGGGCGCGATCAATATCCCGAACCGGTTACTGACGGCGGCGGAGCTGGCGATCTACCCGAAAACCACGCTGTTCGTGGTCTATTGCGCCGGCCCGCACTGCAACGGCGCGAACAAGGCGGCGGTGAAACTGGCAGCGCTGGGGTATCCGGTCAAGGAGATGATCGGCGGGGTTACCGGATGGCTGGATGAAGGCTTTCAACTCAGCGTTGAGCAAGTCGGCAAAACCGCCATCGGCTGCGAATGCTGACGTTCTTTTAAGAGAAATCCTGAGCAAAAAAAGCGCTTGTCCTACAGCCTTTGCACCACGACGGCGCACCCGTTGACCCCGGTCAATCGGTGCGCCGATCTTTCATAAGTATTTGTCGCTTAAACACAATTTACCCTGTGCGCGCCGCCATAGACTGCCGGCCACTTCGGTGTTTGTAGCCAATTGGCCATGACCGAACGCTGAATCGAAAGCTGCCAATAAAAGCCTCCGCACACAGGAGTTATAAATGAAGAAGCTAGTGATGTTCGGTGCCCTGGCACTGTCGATGTTGTCCCTGACCGCCGTGGCCGAAGACGCCAAGCCGATCCGCATCGGTATTGAAGCCGGTTACCCGCCATTCTCGATGAAAACCCCTGACGGCAAACTCGCCGGTTTCGACGTCGATATCGGCGATGCGCTGTGCGCGCAGATGAAAGTCAAATGCACCTGGGTCGAGCAGGAATTCGATGGCCTGATCCCGGCGCTGAAAGTGAAGAAGATCGACGCGATTCTGTCGTCGATGACCATCACCGACGACCGCAAGAAAAACGTCGATTTCACCATCAAGTACTACCACACCCCGGCGCGCTTCGTGATGAAGGAAGGCTCCGGTGTCAAAGACCCGCTGACCGAGCTCAAGGGCAAGAAAGTCGGCGTGCTGCGTGCCAGCACCCACGACCGTTACGCCACCGAAGTGCTGGTGCCGGCCGGGATCGACCTGGTGCGTTACGGCTCGCAACAGGAAGCCAACCTCGACATGGTTTCCGGGCGTATCGACGCGATGCTGGCTGACTCGGTCAACCTGAGCGACGGTTTCCTGAAAACCGACGCCGGCAAAGGTTTTGAATTCGTTGGCCCGACCTACGAAGACGCCAAGTACTTCGGCGGCGGTGCCGGCATCGCAGTGCGCAAGGGCGATACCGCGCTGGCCGAGCAATTCAACAAAGCCATCACCGAAATCCGCGCCAATGGCGAGTACAAGAAAGTCCAGGACAAGTACTTCGACTTTGACGTGTACGGCCATTAATACGCCGTAGAAAAAAGTGGCCCCGTTTGCGCGGTGGCCACTTTTTTTATGCTTTCTTTCTACAGATGGAGATCCCTGTGGGAGCGAGCTTGCTCGCGAATACGGTTTAACATTCAACATCTTTATTGACTGTCAAATTGCATTCGCGAGCAAGCTCGCTCTCACAGGGATCTCATTGATCCAGATCTACCAGACTGCAGGAGTCTTCCCATGCAACGCATCGACCATGTTCTGCCCTGGAGCCACTTGGGCAGCGAACGCTCGCTCAGTGTGTTCCGCTATGGCGCCGGCACCCGCAAGGTCTACATCCAGTCCAGCCTGCACGCCGATGAACTGCCGGGCATGCGCACCGCGTGGGAACTCAAGCAGCGCCTCAATGAACTGGAACAGCAAGGCCGTTTGCAGGGCGTGATCGAACTGGTGCCGGTAGCCAACCCGATCGGCCTCAATCAACACGTGCAAGGTGCGCACATGGGCCGCTTCGAACTGGGCAGCGGCAAGAATTTCAACCGCGCCTTCGTCGAACTCAGTGCCCCGGTCGGGGCGTTGATCGGTGAGCGTCTGGGCACTGATGCCGAGGCCAACGTTGCACTGATCCGCCAAACCATGGGCCAGGTATTCGATGAACTGCCGGCGCCGGCCTCGCAACTGGAAGCCTTGCATCGCCTGTTGCTGCGCCATGCCTGCGATGCCGACATCACCCTCGATTTGCATTGCGATTTCGACGCGGCGATTCACTTGTACGCGCTGCCGCAGCACTGGCCACAGTGGCAATCGCTGGCGGCGCGCTTGAAGGCCGGCGTGGCGCTGCTGTGTGAAGATTCCGGTGGCAGCTCGTTCGATGAATCCTGCTCGACGCCGTGGTTGCGTCTGGCGCGGGCATTTCCCAATGCTGCAATTCCGGCGGCGAATCTGGCGACCACGCTGGAACTGGGCAGCATGGGCGACACCCGGGTCGATCAGGCGCAGGCCAATTGTGAGGCGATCCTCGGCTTCCTCGCCGAGCAAGGTTTCATCAGCGGCGAATGGCCGCCGGCGCCAAGCGAGTGCTGCGAAGGTCTGCCATTCGAGGGCACCGAATACCTGTTTGCGCCGCACCATGGCGTGGTGAGTTTCCTGCGCAATGCCGGCGAGTGGGTGGAGCAGGGCGATGCGTTGTTCGAGGTGGTCGATCCGTTGCAGGATCGCGTGACCACCGTGCGCGCCGGCACCAGTGGCGTGCTGTTTGCGCTGGATCGTGGGCGTTATACCGAGCCGGGGATCTGGCAGGCGAAAGTGGCGGGGCGGGTGGCGTTTCGGACGGGCAAATTGACCAACGACTGACGGGATCTCCGTTGGGGCTAATGGCCTCATCGCGAGCAGGCTCACTCCTACAGGGGGAACGCATTCCAAATGTAGGAGTGAGCCTGCTCGCGATGGCGGCATCAGCAACACCACCGAATTTGGATCCTCGCCGCAGGATGTTAGGCTCCCCCCGAACCCGACACTCCGTGAAGGAAGGCTCTATGTTGAAGGTCTTTGCTCTCTTGACCCTGCTGGCGTCCAGCGCCGTGCAGGCGCAAACCACGCTGCAATCCGATCTGCCGCTCAAGTACATCGAGCAGGTGCACGCCGACGCCGAGCCGCGTCCGTTGGTGATTTTTCTTCACGGCTACGGCAGTAACGAAGCCGATCTGATCGGCATGAAATTCCAGCTCCCGGCGCAATACAACTACCTGTCGGTGCAGGCGCCGTTGTCGTTGGGCGAAGGACGTTTCCAGTGGTTTCGCAAGAAAGGCGAAGGTGCCTACAACGGCGAGACCGATGATCTGAAGGTCAGTGGCCAGAAGCTGCGCGACTTTGTCGCGCAAGCGGCGCAGAAATATCACACCACCCCGAGCAAGGTGTACCTGATCGGCTTCAGCCAGGGCGCGATGATGACCTACGAGGTGGGGCTGCGGCCGCCAGTCGCTGTCGGCGGGATCGCTGCGTTGAGCGGGCGTTTATTGCCAGTGTTGAAAGCTGAACTCAAAGGCGAGCAGCAGCCGTTGCCGCTGAATATCTTTATCGGCCACGGCACCGCCGATGATCGGGTGCCCTACCACGACGGCACCGAGGCCAATGCGCAGCTACAGAAGCTGGGCTACAAACCGCAGTTTCATGCCTATCCCGGCGTCGGCCACAGTATCAGTGCGGCCGAGCTGCGCGACTTGAATGGCTGGCTGCAGCAGCTCAATCCTTGAGGATGGTTTTCACCAAAGCATCGTGACCTTTCTTGTCGCTGGCGCGGGAGATCACCTGTACCAGCGCCATTTTCGTCCCGGAGCCGGCCATCAGCGTGGTGTTGAGGGTCTGGCCACCGCCCTGGGTCGCGGTGCTGTCGACCTGACGCAGGCCAAGGCCGGTGCCTTTCTGGGTCAGGCTTTTTTCGCTGAGTTTGTTGAAGTCCGGCAGGGCCTTGCGCTGGTCGTCGATGAAACTCGAGACGGTGCTGTCGAGGAACTGCCCGTCGTTATCCTTGACGTGCTGGCCTTCGGGAATCTGGTTTTCAGCGGTAATGACCACGGTCTTCGTCGCTTCATTGGTGTACATCGTGCCTTTGGTTCCGCTCGGGCTGGTCGGCAGCGGGTCGGCGACGAAACCTTTAGGCAACACAAAGGTGAACTTGCCCTCGAGCATCGAGACTTTCTCGGTGCCGGCATTTTTCTTGGCCGCTTGCGCGTGGAGGGCGCCGAAACCGGCGAGGGCCGCCACCAGCAGGACGACGGCTTTTTTGCTCAACAATGACATGTGAATCTCCGGTGGATGGTCGCGCGAGGCGGGCGATCATCCCACGGAGGGGGGCGGGCGTTCCAGCGCGAATCGTCTGACCGGTTACTGCGCCTGCGCTTTCGCCAGCGGACGGGCCAACAGGCGTTTGGTCACGCCGAGCATCGCCACCGACACCGCGACACCGACGGCGAATCCACTCAGTCCCATGCTCGGCAAGGTCAGTGCCGAGACCAGACAAAACGCCGAAAACGAATACATGCCGGTGGCCGTCGCCCTTAACAATGCGGCGGTAAATGCCGGGCCGCGCGTCTGTTGCGAGAACACCGCCATTACACTGCCGAGCACCGGGAACACCGCGAGCAAACCGCTCCAGCGCTCGCCGACGGTGCTGGCCAGCATCGTCACCACCAAGGTCAACGCGGCACCGGCGATCATTCGCCAGATCAGTTTGTCCGACTTCGGCGCCGGACCGTTGAGCACCGGTTGTACCGCAGGAAACAGATACGGCGATGCCAACAACGCAACCGCCGCCGCTGCCACGGAAAACGGCAGCGACGCCGGGATCAGCGACAACACCCAAGCAATCACGGCCCACACCGACAGCGACGCCGCCAACGCCAGCGGCCAGTTCGCCCGTTGCGCGACCTGTGCGTAGGTGATGCAGAACGCAATCATCGCGAACATCGCCGATAACGCCGCCACCGCTGATTGCGCGGCAAACGCCGGACCCTGCTCGATGGCGAGGAAAAACAGAATCGGCCCGACCACCACGGGCAACCCCGACAGCCACCCGGCCACGCTCGGCCCCCAGCGTTTGCCCGCCAGGGATATCAGCAGCAGAAAACCGGGAATCAGCAGCAGTTTGAGGATCAGCACGCAGGTGTCTCCGTCCGTTGAGGGTAGGCCACGGTAGCATTGTCGATCGGCGATTGCTGCCTATGTGCGCAGTTTTTGTATACAAAGTAACGGGGGCGATACCCGGCTATGCTGTGTGTATCAGGGTTTACCGGAGTCGATGCCGCGATGAGAAGAACACCGAAGCTGGTGCGAGGATGCTGCGGCATCGGCTTGTGGGCGTTGTTGCTGACGCCGACCTGGGCCAATTGGCAGGACGCCGTGCCCGGCGCGCAGATCATCGGCACCGGCGATTACAGCGTGTTCGGTTTCGATGTCTACAACGCACGATTGTGGAGTGCCGCGCGGCCCTTGGTCGACGGTCAGCCATTTGCGCTGGAGTTGATCTACCGCCGCAACATCTCCCGCGATGATCTGGTCAAGGCCAGCGTCGACGAAATCAAACGGCTGGCCGGTGCCCGCGTAAGCCCGGCGCAATTGGCCGGGTGGCAGGTACAGATGCAGCAATCGTTCGTCGATGTGCAAGCCGGCACGCGGATTACCGGGGTGTATCTGCCGGGGCAGGGTGCGCGGTTTTTTGTCGGTCAGCAGTTGCAGCATGAGATCGATGATCCGCTGTTTGCCCGCGCATTTTTTGATATCTGGCTGGATCCGCGCACACGCAGTCCGGAGTTGCGCGAACAGTTGTTGGGGGTGAGTCGATAGATTCTTTTGCACTTCAAGGCTCCGGCGGAAACCTCTAAGCTGCGCCTTTCCGACTTGTTTCTGGATGTGTGCGTGAAATTCAGTTTGCCCAAAATCGCCACCGCGCCGTTTTGCCCGCCGGAAGTGGCCGGCAGTGTTGCGGTGGATCCCAGCGCCTCGTTCTTCAAGCGCGTGCTGCGTTTCGCCGGCCCCGGCTTGCTGGTGTCGATTGGCTACATGGACCCGGGCAACTGGGCCACCGCCATCGAGGCCGGTTCACGCTTCGGTTACAGCCTGTTGTTTGTGGTGTTGCTGGCGAGTCTGGCCGGCATGGTCGTGCAGTGCCTGTGCTCGCGCCTGGGCATCGCCACCGGGCGCGACCTGGCGCAATTGTCCCGCGAGCGCTACAGCACACCGACCGCACGGCTGCAGTGGGTGCTGGCGGAAATCTCGATCATCGCCACCGATCTGGCTGAAGTGCTGGGTTGTGCGCTGGCGTTCCACTTGCTGCTCGGCTGTTCGCTGACCTTCGGCATCGCCCTGACCGCGTTCGACACCTTGCTGGTGCTGGCCCTGCAAAATCGCGGTTTCCGCCGTCTGGAAGCAATCATGCTGGTATTGGTCGCGACCATCGGCGTGTGTTTCTTCGTTGAACTGCTGCTGATCAAACCCTACTGGCCGGACGTCGCCCAAGGTTTCAAACCGTCGCTGGCGGCGATTGGCGAAGCGGCGCCGCTGTACCTGGCGATAGGTATTCTCGGCGCGACGGTGATGCCGCATAACCTCTACCTGCACACCTCGATCGTACAGACGCGGATGATCGGCAAGGATCTGGCGAGCAAGCAGGACGCGGTAAAACTAGCACGCATCGACACCATCGGTTCGCTGGCCCTGGCGTTGCTGGTCAACGCGGCGATTCTGATTCTCGCGGCGGCAGCGTTCCACCAGTCCGGGCACACCGACGTGGTGGACATTCAGGACGCCTACCACTTGCTCGATCCGCTGGTCGGTGGGGCGCTGGCCAGCGTGTTGTTCGGCGTCGCGTTGCTGGCATCGGGGCAGAGTTCGACCTTCACCGGCACCATCGCCGGCCAGGTGATCATGGAGGGTTATCTGAACCTGCGGATCCCGTGCTGGCAGCGGCGCTTGATTACTCGCGGACTGGCGTTGATTCCAGCATTCGTCGGCGTGTGGCTGATGGGCGATAACGCGATCGGCAAATTGCTGGTGTTGAGTCAGGTGGTGTTGAGTCTGCAGTTGCCGTTTGCCTTGTATCCACTCATTCGAATGACTAACGACAAACAACTGATGGGGCCGTTTGTGAACCGCTGGCCAACTCGGGTGTTGGCCTGGGGGTTGTTTGTGGTGATCAGCGGCGCTAACAGCTGGCTGATTTTGCAGTGGGCGGCTTGAGCCAGCATTTTCAGTGACTGGGCTGGCCTCTTCGCGAGCAAGCTCGCTCCCACAGGGTTATCGGGTGTGCACACTATTGCGATCACCCGATAACTCATGTGGGAGCGAGCTTGCTCGCGAAGACGGACTGTCAGGCGCCCACATCGCTGAACACTGGAATGCGCCCATTGAGTGAAGGCTTGTAGTGCCAGTTCAAGCGATTCAGGTCGATGTCATGCCTGATTATTTCCCTCACCGTTGCGCTGGCAATACTCATCGCCAGCGCTTGCCCCGGACACTCATGCCGGCCACTGCCAAAACTGAAACTGCGGCGGTTGGCGCGCTGTGGCAGAAACTGCTCCGGCTGTTCGTTGAGCGCCGGATCTCGATTGGCCGAGGCCAGCAGCACCAGAATCACATCGCCCGCTTCGACACGTACTCCAGCAATCTCACAGGACGCGGCGACAAAGCGCCGGGTGTTCTGCACGGGCGGGTCGAAGCGCTGGACTTCGTTGAGCAGTGCTTCGATGGATTCGCCGCGCAACGCTGGCTGCTGACGTAGCGCCAGCAGCGTATTGCCGATCAGGCCGGCGCAGGCTTCGAACGTCTGTGAACAGAGGCCGATCAGGTTGGCGATCAAGGTTTCCTCATCGCCAGTGAAGCGCTGCTGGATTGCACTGAGCAACGGGCTGGCCGGCTCGGCGAGCAATTCGATGAAGTCACCGCGCAGTTGTTCAGCCGCTGCCTCTGCTGCGGCCAGTTGCAGGTCATTGCTCAACGGCGACAGGCAGGCAACGAAATCCGCCGTCAATTCACTGATCGCCCGCGCTTGCGCCGGGGTGAACCCCAGCAGCGCCGCGACCACGCACACCGGGCCACGAAGCATTGCCTTGTACACCCCGTCGGCGTCCGCTGTGATCAGCCGCGCGGCGACCAGTCTGTCGACGGCCTCAAGGTCGAGCGAGGCCAACTCAGGCTCAATGGCAGCGCGCGGGCAGCGCTGGCGTTCACCGTCATTCATCCGCATCAGTTGGCCGAAGACTTTGCCGGCCATGCCTTTTGTAATCGCTTTGGGCACTGGCTCCTGCGCCGGACGCACCCGGCAATCCGCGTGGGCCAACACCGCACACACCGCCCGGGCACTGCTGGCGACCCACAGTTTCAGCTCTGGATGAAACGTCAGTCCACCTGCTGCGCGCAGTTCGGTGTAGTAGGGATAAGGATCGGCGTGCGTTGCGGCGCTAATCGGGTTCATGGTTTGCATCCTTGTCGGCGGGGAAAGTGTTGCTACTATCTCCACTGCGCAACGACGATGATTCGTCCGGGAGCGAACTATGCACGCAGAACATCAAGACATCGGCGTTTCCCAAGTGGCCGCCGCCATCGCCGAGCCGGCGCGAACGAAAATCCTCTGTTCGCTGATGGACGGCCACGCCCGCACCAGCACTGAATTGGCGACGATCGCCGAAGTCAGCGCCTCGACCGCCAGCGTGCACCTGGCGAAACTCAAGGACCTGGCACTGCTGCGCCTGCATGTGCAGGGCCGTCATCGCTATTACAGCCTCGCCGATCAGCGCGTGGCGCAGGCGCTGGAAGCGTTGATGGTGATTGGCCAGAACGCCGTGCCGACGTTCAAGGCGCACACCCCGGATCGCCTGCAATTTGCGCGCACCTGCTATGACCACATGGCCGGGACGCTGGCGGTGATGCTGCATGACCGTTTGATCGAGGGCGGTTGGTTGGTGGCAACCGACGAGCAGGCGTATCGCTTGAGTGAAAGCGGGGAGGCGCTGTTTCTCGGGCTGGGTATCGATGTGCATGATTTGACCAGCCTGCGCCGCAAGTTTGCCTGTCCGTGCCTGGACTGGAGCATGCGCCGGCCGCATCTCGGTGGTTCGCTGGGGGCGGCGCTGTTGCAGACCGCGTTGAAGCGCAAGTGGGTGACCCAGGATCTGGACAGTCGGGCGCTGGCGTTGACGGCGCTGGGGCGCAAGGAGATCGGTGCGCGGTTTGGCGTTGAGTTACCGGCAGACGGGCAGATCAAAAGATCGCAGCCAGCCGTAAAGCGTGCCCACCCGATAAATTCCGACCGTACCGAATCCCTGTAGGAGCTGCCGAAGGCTGCGATCTTTTGATTTTCAGCTTCTGACCGACGAGGGGCGCATCTGCCACCTTGTATCACCGCTGCCGACCCTATACTGTATATAAAAACAGTATAGAGCCCGCGCCATGCAAATCATCGACAAGCTCAGCATCCTCGCCGACGCCGCCAAGTACGACGCCTCCTGCGCGAGCAGCGGCGCGCCCAAGCGCAGCTCCGAGGGCAAGAGCGGCCTGGGCTCGACCGATGGCATGGGCATCTGCCACAGCTACACGCCGGACGGGCGCTGCGTGTCGTTGTTGAAGATTCTGCTGACCAACTTCTGCCTTTACGATTGCCAGTACTGCGTCAACCGCCGCTCCAGCGATGTCCCGCGCGCACGCTTCACCCCCGAGGAAGTCGTGGCGCTGACCATGGATTTCTACCGGCGTAACTGCGTCAGCGGGCTGTTTCTCAGTTCCGGCATCATTCGCTCGGCGGACTACACCATGGAGCAACTGGTGCGGGTGGCGAAGCTGCTGCGTGAAGAGCATGAGTTTCGCGGGTACATCCATCTCAAGACCATTCCCGAAGCCGATCCGGCATTGATTGAAGAGGCTGGCCGCTACGCCGATCGCCTGAGCGTCAATATCGAACTGCCCACCGATGCCAGCCTGCAAGTGCTGGCACCGGAGAAGGACATCACTTCGATCAAACAGGCGATGAACACCATCTACACCGGCGTGCAGACCGTGCTGAACGAACCGCGCTCGGCGAAATTCGCCCCGGCCGGGCAGAGCACGCAACTGATTGTCGGCGCCGATGACACCGATGACAGCACCATCCTCCACAGCGCCCAGGCCTTGTACGGCAACTTCCGTTTGCGCCGGGTCTACTATTCGGCCTTCAGCCCGATCCCCGACAGCCCGAAAAGCGTGCCACTGGCCGCGCCGCCGCTGATGCGCGAACACCGTTTGTATCAGGCCGATTTTCTCCTGCGCAGCTACGGCTACAGTGCTGATGAATTGCTCAAGGGACCGGGTAATCTGGCGCTGGACATCGACCCGAAACTGGCCTGGGCGTTGCAAAATCGCGAGGTGTTCCCGCTCGATCTGAACCGTGCCGAAGCTTCCCTGATTGCGCGTATTCCCGGTATCGGCTTGCGCACCACCGAACGACTGGTCGAGCTGCGCCGCCAGCGGCGCATCCGTTACGAAGACGTCGCGCGTATGCGCTGCGTGCTGGCCAAGGCCAAGCCGTTCATCATCACCAGCGACTATCACCCGCAGCAGGCCGAGGTCACCAGCCATATGCTTTATCAGCAATTGCGTGACCGGCCGATGCCGCAACAGATGGGGTTGTGGGGATGATCAATCTCGATTGCGACGACCTGTTCGACACCTGGCGCCAGCAGGCGCGCTGGCTGCTAAGCCATGAAGTCGATCCGAGTCTGGTGAGCTGGGCCTCGCAAGGTGTGGGTGATCTGTTTGCCAGTGATGAGCCGGTGCCTGAAGGGCAGGGGCCATTTCAGGCACGTATCCCGCGAGCGCTGCTCGACACCCTGGAACAGGCCTCGCGTTATCGCGGTGATCAACGCTGGAGTTTGCTGTATGAAGTGCTGTGGCGCGTCAGCCACGGCGACCGTACCGCGATGATGTCCGGGGACAAACTCGGCAGCGAGTTGCAGCGACGGATCAAACAAGTGCATCGGGAAGCTCATCATCTGCATGCGTTTGTGCGTTTCATCGAGCGGCCTTCATCCAGCGCGGGTCCGCAATATGTGGCTTGGCATGAGCCGGCCCACGACATTCTGCACAGCGCCAGTGAGCATTTCATCGGGCGGATGGGTCGCCATCGCTGGTTGATCGCCACCCCGCGTGACGGGGTCTATTACGATGGCGAGCAACTGATCCATCAACGGCAATGCCCGCTGGAATGGCAGCAGTTGGCGCAGAACGTCGATGATCCTCATGGTGATCTTTGGCTGACCTATTACAGCCACATCTTTAATCCAGCGCGGTTGAACGAGAAGGTTATGCAGGGGCATTTGCCGGCGCGGTTCTGGAAGAATCTGCCGGAGGGGGAGTTGATTCCCGGGTTGATTACGCAGGCGCGGATGGGGAAGCAGCAGAATGGGCAGGCGAGTGGGATTGCTGATCGGCTTGGTAAACGGATAACGCTGAAAACCCCCTCACCCTAACCCTCTCCCAGAGGGAGAGGGGACTGACCGAGGTGTTCGGACTTGCTCCATCGACCTGAACGATCAAGTCGAACTCAGGTTTTGAAAAGCACAAAAATCGGCTCCCTTTCCCCCTCGCCCCCCTGGGGGAGAGGGCTGGGGTGAGGGGGAAAAGATCTCAAGCCCTACACAACAATCCCCGCCAAACGCCATAAAAAAGCCCCCCACCAATCACTCGGTGGAGGGCTTTTCTACATCAACACCCGTCAAATCAAACCTTGACGATCCAGCCCGCTGGCGCTTCGATGTCGCCGGTCTGCACGCCAGTCAGCTCTTTGTAGAGCTTCTGGGTCACCGGGCCGACTTCGGTTTCACTGTGGAACACGTGCAGATGGTCGTTGTAGCTGATCCCACCGATCGGGGTGATCACCGCAGCCGTACCGCAAGCGCCGGCTTCCTTGAAGTCCGACAGCTTGTCGATCAGCACATCACCTTCAACCACTTCCAGGCCCAGACGGGTCTTGGCCAGTTCGATCAACGACAGGCGGGTGATGCCTGGCAGAACCGACGGCGAGTTCGGGGTGATGAACTTGTTGTCGTGGGTGATCCCGAAGAAGTTGGCCGAACCGACTTCTTCGATCTTGGTGTGGGTCATCGGATCCAGATAGATCGCGTCGGCGAAGTTGGCTTTCTTCGCTTTCGAGCCCGGCATCAGGCTGGCCGCGTAGTTGCCGCCGACCTTGGCTGCGCCGGTGCCTTGTGGGGCGGCGCGGTCGTAGCTGGAGATCTGGAAGTTGTGTGGGGTCAGGCCGCCCTTGAAGTAGGCGCCGACCGGGATGCAGAAGATCGAGAAGATGAACTCGGGCGCAGTGCGCACGCCGATGTTGTCACCGACGCCAATCACGAACGGACGCAGGTACAGCGCGCCTCCGGTGCCGTATGGCGGAATGAAGCGTTCGTTGGCGCGAACCACGGCTTTGCAGGCTTCGATGAACTGCTCGGTGTCGACCGTCGGCATCAGCAGACGCGCGCAGCTGCGTTGCATGCGCAGGGCGTTCTGGTCCGGGCGGAACAGATTGATCGAGCCGTCCTTGCAACGATAGGCCTTCATGCCTTCGAAGCATTGCTGGCCATAGTGAAGGGCCGTCGAGCCTTCGCTGATGTGCAGCACGTTATCTTCGGTCAGGGTGCCTTTGTCCCACTCGCCATCGCGAAAGTACGACAGATAGCGTTTGTCGGTCTTGATGTAGTCAAAACCCAGCTTGTCCCAATTGATGCTTTCGTTACCCATGACACCCTCTATCACTGAACAACCGCCGAAACGGTTCAAGGCTTCTGACGTTTTTTGGATGGGCACAACAATACTTCATTCTTGAGCGGTTTCGCAGCCCGGACTATCGGATGGCACACAGATAAATCGTGTTGCCCTCAGGAATTCGCGAGCAAGCTCGCTCCCACAGGGGAATGCATTCCAAATGTGGGAGCGAGCTTGCTCGCGAAGGGGCCTACAGGTGCAACGCATGCCCCAAAGCACGCAACGCCGCTTCCTGCACCGCTTCACCCAGGGTCGGATGCGCGTGAATGGTGCCGCCGATGTCTTCCAGCCGCGCGCCCATTTCCAGGCTTTGCGCAAACGCTGTCGACAACTCCGACACGCCAACGCCCACCGCTTGCCAGCCGACAATCACATGGTTATCCCGACGAGCGACCACGCGCACGAAGCCGCTTTTTGACTCCAGCGTCATCGCCCGGCCATTGGCGGCGAACGGGAAACTCGAAACAATGCAGTCCAGCCCCGCAGCCTTGGCCTCGTCCGGCGTCTTGCCGACCACTACCAGTTCCGGGTCGGTGAAGCACACGGCAGCAATCGCAGTCGGGTTGAATTCACGGGTTTTGCCGCTGATCAACTCGGCAACCATCTCGCCCTGAGCCATGGCGCGGTGGGCCAGCATCGGCTCGCCGCTCAGATCGCCGATGGCGTAGACGTTGCGCATGCTGGTCTGGCAGCGACTGTCGATCTTGATCGCCGAACCGTTCATATCCAGGTTCAGCGCTTCGAGGTTCCAGCCCTGGGTATTCGGTTTGCGGCCGACGGCGACCAGCACCTGATCGGTTTCCAGATTCAGGGTTTCGCCCTCCGGATCGCGCACCTGCAAGGTGCCATCGAAACCCAGCACGCTGTGTTTGAGGTACAGCTTCACGCCCAGTTGCTTCAACGCTTCATGCACCGGTTGCGTCAGCTCCGCATCGTAGGCCGGCAAGATACGATCCTGCGCCTCGACCACACTGACCTCGGCGCCGAGCTTGCGATAAGCAATGCCCAGTTCCAGACCAATGTAACCACCGCCCACCACCACCAGACGCTTAGGCACGGATTTCGGCGCCAGCGCTTCGGTGGAGGAGATGATCGGCCCGCCAATCGGCAGGATCGGCAGATTGACGCTGGTCGAACCGGTGGCCAGCACCAGGTGCTCGCACTGGATGCGCGTGTCGCCGACTTCAACAGTCTTGCCGTCGATGACTTTGGCCCAGCCATTGATGACCTGAACCTTGTTCTTCTTCAGCAGCGCCGCCACGCCAGTGGTCAGGCGATCAACGATGCCGTCCTTCCACTCGACGCTTTTCGTGATGTCGAGGCTCGGTGCGGCAACGCTGATGCCCAGCGCCGAATGCTGGCTGTGATGCCGGGTCTGGTGAAACTGCTCAGCCACATGAATCAGCGCTTTCGACGGGATGCAGCCGATGTTCAGGCAGGTGCCGCCCAGAGATTGGCCTTCGACCAGAATCGTCGGGATGCCCAGTTGCCCGGCGCGAATCGCCGTTACATAACCGCCGGGGCCGCCGCCGATGATCAGCAGCGTAGTGTTCAGAGATTGCATGCGCGCCTTACTCCACAAACAAAGTGGCAGGTTGTTCGATCAAGCCACGAATCGCCTGGATGAAGAGTGCCGCATCCATGCCGTCGACCACGCGGTGATCGAAGGAGCTGGAGAGGTTCATCATCTTGCGGATCACCACCTGGCCTTTGACGACCATCGGCCGTTCGACGATTTTGTTGACGCCGACGATCGCTACTTCCGGCAGATTCAGCACCGGCGTGCTGACGATGCCGCCCAGTGCACCGAGGCTGGTCAGGGTGATGGTCGAGCCGGACAGTTCATCACGGCTGGCCTTGCCATTACGCGCGGCGTTGGCCAAACGCGAGATTTCTGTAGCACTGTCCCACAGGCTGCGCGCCTCGGCGTGACGCACCACCGGCACCATCAGGCCGACATCGCTTTGCGTGGCGACGCCGACATGCACCGCGCC
Source organism: Pseudomonas sp. 29 (assembly GCF_002754355.1). Lineage (NCBI taxonomy): Bacteria > Pseudomonadati > Pseudomonadota > Gammaproteobacteria > Pseudomonadales > Pseudomonadaceae > Pseudomonas > Pseudomonas sp. 29. Next base: position 373,376 of record NZ_PEEY01000001.1, on the reverse strand, counting down.
GAGGCGAGTGATGACCTGGGCTTCGTCGTCGTAACGGGCATTCATCTGCGGGAAGTCGCGCAGGGCCACAACCAGAGCGCGGACGAGGAACGGCAGCAAGGTCAACTTGCCACGGCTGGCGCCGTGTTTTTCATTGAGATGCGCGCGCAGTTCTTCAATCGCGGTAACGTCGATTTCTTCGACGTAGCTGAAATGCGCGGCACGCTGAGTGGCGTCCTGCATGCGTTGGGCGATCTTGCGACGCATGCCGATCACTTGAATCTGTTCTTCGTCGTTACGCTGTGCGTAAGCAGCGGCAACCGGCGCCGAAGCATTTGACTGACCTTGCGCCAGATAGGCCTCGAGGTCTTCGTGCAACACACGACCGGCCGGGCCGGAACCGCGTACCAGACGCAATTGAATCCCCAGATCCAGTGCATGTTTGCGCACGGCCGGCGAGGCCAGTGGGCGCTCATCCGCTTCGCGGGCAACCATCGGGCCTTGGCAAACTGCAGCTGGACGTGGTGCGGCAGCAGGTTTGCTTTCCACCACGGTTTCAGCTTTCGGTGCAGCAGGTGCTTCTTTGACGGGAGCAGGCGCGGCCGATTCTTTCAGATTGCCGGCCCCTTCCACCTCAATGCTGATCAACACACTGCCAACCGCCATCACTTCACCTGGCTGACCACCGAGCGCAATCACTTTCCCGTGTACCGGCGATGGAATATCGACCATCGCCTTGTCGGTCATCACGTCCGCCAGCACCTGGTCCTCAACGACCAGATCGCCAACCTTGACGTGCCACTGCGACAGTTCGACTTCTGCGATGCCTTCGCCGATGTCCGGCATCTTGATAACGTGCGTGCCCATTCAGACCTCCATAACCCGTTTCAACGCCGCGCCCACTCGGGACGGCCCAGGGAAATACGCCCACTCTTGCGCGTGCGGGTAGGGGGTGTCCCAACCGGTGACGCGTTCGATCGGCGCTTCCAGGTGATGGAAGCAATGCTCTTGCACCAGCGACACCAGTTCGGCGCCGAAACCGCAAGTGCGGGTGGCTTCGTGAACCACCACGCAACGGCCGGTCTTCTTCACCGACTTGACGATGGTTTCCAGGTCCAGCGGCCACAGGCTGCGCAGGTCGATGACTTCGGCATCAACGCCGGATTCTTCGGCCGCGACTTGCGAGACGTAGACGGTGGTGCCGTAGGTCAGCACGGTCACGTCCTTGCCCGGACGGGTGATCGCGGCGACGTCCAGCGGCACGGTGTAGTAACCGTCCGGCACCTGGGCTTGCGGGTGTTTCGACCACGGCGTTACCGGGCGATCGTGGTGGCCGTCGAACGGGCCGTTGTACAGGCGTTTCGGCTCAAGGAAGATCACCGGGTCATCGTTTTCGATGGAGGCGATCAGCAAGCCTTTGGCGTCATACGGGTTGGACGGCATGACCGTGCGCAGACCGCAAACCTGAGTGAACATCGCCTCGATGCTCTGGCTGTGGGTCTGGCCGCCGTAGATGCCGCCGCCGCAGGGCATGCGCAGGGTCATCGGTGCGGTGAACTCGCCGGCCGAGCGATAACGCAGGCGCGCGGCTTCGGAAATGATCTGGTCGGAGGCAGGGTAGACGTAGTCGGCGAACTGAATTTCGGCGACCGGGCGCAAACCATAAGCACCCATGCCCACGGCAACACCGACGATGCCGCTTTCCGAGATAGGTGCGTCGAATACGCGCGAGGTGCCGTACTTGGTCTGCAGGCCTTCGGTGCAACGGAACACGCCGCCGAAGTAGCCGACGTCCTGACCGAACACCACCACATTGTCGTCACGCTCAAGCATCACATCCATGGCCGAGCGCAGGGCCTGGATCATGGTCATGGTGGTCGTGGTCATGGCGGTTTCCAACTGAATATTGTTGTTGTGATCGTTCATGTCAGATCCCCAACTGCTGACGCTGGCGCTTCAAGTGCTCCGGCATCTCTTTGTAGACGTCTTCGAACATGGTCGCGGCGCTTGGAATCTGACCGCCGGCGAGGGTGCCGTACTGTTCGGCCTGTTTCTGCGCGGCAATCACTTCGGCTTCGAGTTCGGCGCTGACGGCGGCGTGCTCTTCTTCTGACCAGTGACCGACCTTGATCAGATGCTGTTTGAGACGGGCGATCGGGTCGCCGAGCGGGAAGTGGCTCCAGTCATCGGCCGGGCGATATTTCGACGGATCGTCGGAGGTCGAGTGCGGACCGGCGCGGTAGGTGACCCATTCGATCATGGTCGGGCCGAGGTTGCGGCGAGCGCGTTCGGCAGCCCAGGCAGATGCCGCATACACCGCGTAGAAGTCGTTGCCATCCACGCGCAGCGAAGCGATGCCGCAACCGACGCCGCGTCCGGCGAAGGTGGTGGCTTCACCACCGGCGATGGCCTGGAAGGTCGAAATCGCCCACTGGTTATTCACCACGTTGAGGATCACCGGCGCGCGATAAACGTGGGCGAAGGTGAGGGCGGTGTGGAAGTCCGATTCGGCGGTAGCGCCGTCACCGATCCACGCCGAAGCGATTTTCGTGTCGCCCTTGATCGCCGAAGCCATGCCCCAGCCGACGGCTTGAATGAACTGGGTGGCGAGGTTGCCGGAGATGGTGAAGAAGCCAGCGTCCTTGACCGAGTACATGATCGGCAACTGACGGCCCTTGAGCGGATCGCGCTCGTTGGACAGCAACTGGCAGATCAGGTCGACCAGCGGCACTTCGCGGGCCATCAGGATGCTTTGCTGGCGATAAGTCGGGAAGCACATGTCGTCGATGTTCAAGGCCAGAGCCTGAGCACTGCCGATGGCTTCTTCGCCGAGGCTCTGCATGTAGAACGACATTTTTTTCTGACGCTGGGCGACCACCATGCGGTTGTCGTAGATCCGCGTCTTGAGCATGGCGCGCATGCCCTTGCGAAGGATCTCGACCGGGACGTTTTCGGCCCAGGGGCCGAGGGCGTTGCCCTGATCGTCGAGCACACGGATCAGGCCACGCGCCAGGTCGGCGGTGTCGGCAGGTTCGACATCAATGGAAGGTTTGCGCACCGTACCGGCATCGGTCAGATGCAGGTAGGAAAAATCGGTTTTGCAGCCTGGACGGCCCGAGGGTTCAGGGACGTGCAGACGCAGCGGTTCATACGCTTGGGTCATGGCTTCTACGCTCGATCTTGTGAATTTCTTGTAGTGAGCTGGCAGTCATTCTTCGGTAGAAGAAATCTTGTCCTACAACAATCATAGGCCCGGGCAAGAAGAATATTTATCTCTGTTTCGTTGCGCTGGAGATGATTTGCAGATAGAAATTCTGCATAAACATAAAAAACAGGTGGTTTTGTCTCATGCGCAAACTGGACCGTACCGATATCGGCATTCTCAACAGCCTTCAGGAGAATGCGCGCATCACCAACGCCGACCTCGCACGCTCGGTGAATCTGTCGCCGACGCCTTGTTTCAATCGGGTGAAAGCGATGGAGGAATTAGGGCTGATTCGCGAGCAGGTCACGTTGCTGGATGCCGACCTGCTGGGGCTGCATGTGAACGTGTTCATCCATGTCAGCCTGGAGAAACAGGTGGAGGAGGCGTTGCAGCATTTCGAGGAGGCGATTTCTGATCGCCCCGAGGTGATGGAGTGTTATCTGATGGCTGGCGATCCGGATTATCTGATTCGGGTGTTGGTGCCGACGATTCAGTCACTGGAGCGGTTCATGATGGACTTCCTGACCAAAGTGCCGGGTGTGGCAAATATCCGGTCAAGCTTTGCGCTCAAGCAGGTGCGCTACAAAACCGCGTTGCCGTTGCCGGCGAATGGGTTGACGTTAGGCGCCTGACCCGAAGCGGAACGCGGAGCGTCCCCGGCAGCATTCTCACGCAGAGCGTGGGGAACGATCGATGTAGGAGCTGCCGCAGGCTGCGATCTTGTGCTGTTAAAGCTTATTGATCGGGATCTTCAGATAAACCACGCCGTTGTCTTCCGCCGCCGGCAGATTCCCCGCCCGCACATTGACCTGAATTGCCGGCAGCAACAGCGTCGGCATGCCCAGCCCGGCATCACGCTGTGTGCGCATCTCGACAAATGCCGCCTCATCAATCCCGTCATGCACATGAATGTTGCTTTTGCGCTGCTCCCCGACGGTGGTTTGGCACTGCGCGGTGCGGCCCTCGGGCGGGTAATCGTGGCAAACGTAGAGTTTCACGCTGGCCGGAAAGGCCAGCAGTTTATGAATCGAGTTGAACAACTGATGGGCGTTGCCGCCGGGAAAGTCGCAGCGCGCGGTGCCGACGTCGGGCATGAACAGCGTGTCGCCCACCAGAATCTGTTCGCCGTCGATCAAGTAGGCCATGTCCGCCGGGGTATGCCCAGGCACATGCAGGGCAGTGGCTTTGAGATTGCCGATCCTGAATGACTCGTTTGGCGCAAACAGGTGATCGAACTGCGAGCCATCGACGCAGAACTCCGGCTCCAGATTGAACAGCGCCTTGAACACGTTTTGCACTTTGCTGATCGATTCACCAATGGCGATTTTCCCGCCCAGCTCCCGGCGCAGATAAGGCGCGGCGGACAGGTGATCGGCGTGGGCATGGGTTTCCAGCAGCCACTGCACTTGCAGATTGTGCGCGCGGACGAAGGCGATGATTTTGTCGGCCTGGGCGGTGCAGGTGCGTCCGGCGGCGCCGTCGTAATCGAGCACCGGATCGACGATCGCACATTGCCCGCCGTCGGTTTCATAGACCACGTAGCTGTAGGTCGAAGAGGCGGGGTCGAGAAAAGCTTCAATCTGCGCGGGCATGGACACCAACCTGAACAAGGAAAATGGGTTGCAACACTTTATCTAAAAACATAATGTTCGCAGCTTAAGTGACCTTGAAGGCCTCGTGCAAATGCAATCCAGTCTGACCGAATGTGAAGTCGCCCAACTGCGCGCCTCGGCCTCCAAGGCCTGCGCGTTGCTCAAGGCCATGGCCAATGAGGATCGCCTGTTGATCCTGTGTCAACTGACCCAGGGCGAGCGCAACGTTGGCGAACTGGAAAAGATGACCGGCGTGCGCCAGCCGACGCTGTCCCAGCAACTGGGCATCCTGCGGGATGAAGGCCTGGTCGCGACTCGGCGTGAAGGCAAGTACATTTTCTACGGCCTCGCCAGTCCGGAAGTCATTCAGGTCATGAAGACCCTCTCCGGGTTGTATTGCGGCGCCGTGCTGAAAAGTCTCGGTCATCAATAAATGCCAGCCAACACACAACCCCTGTAGGAGTGAGCCTGCTCGCGATAGCGGTGGGTCAGCCAACATCCTTATTGACTGACACACCGCTATCGCGAGCAGGCTCACTCCTACAATGGATTTGTGTGAAGACTGAGAAATCCTTGCGTGCAGCAAAAGGAACAAGCAATGAACGATCAACACTGGGGCCCATCCATCAGTGCAGACATCGTGGTCATCGGCGGCGGTACGGCCGGTATCGGTTTTGTCGCCAGCCTGCTCAAGCGTGACCCTGCGCTGAAAATTACCGTGATCGAACCGAGCGCCCAGCATTACTACCAACCGGCGTGGACGCTGGTCGGCGGTGGCGCCTACGACGTCAAAGACACCGCACGGCCGATGAACAAGGTCATGCCCCGGCAAGCGAACTGGCTGCAAGCGGCGGTCACCGCAATCGACCCGGACAAACGCCAACTCACCCTCAACGATCAACGCACGGTCAGCTATCAGAACCTGATCGTCTGCCCCGGTCTGCGCCTGGCCTGGGAGAAGATCGAAGGCTTGCAAGAGAGCCTCGGCCAGCACGGCGTCACCTCCAATTACAGCTATCAGCACGCGCAGTACACCTGGGATCAGGTGCAGAAACTGCGCGGCGGCAAAGCGCTGTTCACCCAGCCGGCGATGCCGATCAAATGCGCCGGAGCGCCGCAAAAAGCGCTGTACCTGTCCTGCGATCACTGGCGCAAAACCGCCGTGTTGAACAACATCCATGTCGAATTCAATCTTGCGGGTGCGGCGCTGTTCGGCGTGGCGACGTTTGTGCCGCCGTTGATGAAGTACATCGAGAAATACAACGCGCAATTGGCCTTTAACTCGAATCTGGTCAAGGTCGATGGTCCGGCGAAAACCGCCTGGTTCGAGATCAAGTACGCCGACGGCAACGTCAGCCGCGTAGCGAAAACCTTCGATCTGTTGCACGTGGTGCCGCCGCAGGTGTCGCCGGATTTCATCGCGCAAAGTCCTTTGGCCGATGCGGCCGGCTGGTGCGAAGTCAATCCGCACAGCCTGCAACACCTGCGTTATCCAAACGTGTTCGCGCTGGGTGATATCTGCGGCACCAGCAATGCGAAAACCGCCGCAGCAGTGCGTAAACAAGTGGTGGTGGTCGCGGAAAACCTGCTCGCCCAGCGCAAGCAACAACCGCTGCCGCTGAAGTACGACGGTTACGGTTCCTGCCCGCTGACGGTGGAGAAGGGCAAGGTGATTCTTGCCGAGTTCGGTTATGCCGGTAAGTTGCTGCCGACCTTCCCGATGGACCCGACCGTGGCGCGGCGCTCGGCGTGGTTGCTCAAGGCGACGCTGCTGCCGTGGTTCTACTGGAACGGCATGCTCAAAGGGCGCGAGTGGCTGACCGGCCTGTCCAAAGTCGACTGAGAACATCCTATGTTGCTGGCAAGCCTGTTTGGTGTGGTGATGGGGTTGGTCCTCGGTTTGACCGGGGCCGGCGGTGGCATTCTGGCGGTGCCGGCGCTGGTGCTCGGGCTTGGCTGGACGATGACGCAGGCAGCGCCGGTGGCGTTGTTTGCGGTCGGCAGTGCGGCGGCGGTCGGTGCCATCGACGGTTTGCGTCATGGCCTGGTGCGCTATCGCGCGGCGCTGTTGATTGCGGCGTTGGGCGCGGTGTTTTCGCCGTTGGGCATTTACTTCGCGCACCAGTTGCCGGAGAAAATCCTGATGATCCTGTTCAGTCTGCTGATGGTCATGGTGGCCTGGCGCATGTTGCGCCGCGAGCGCCAGCAGGAGGGGCCGAGTGATCATGGCCACGCCAGTTGGGGACAGAAGAATTGCATGCTCAATGAACAAACCGGGCGCTTTGACTGGACCGCCAAATGCACCGCAACCCTGGCTGCTTTGGGCGCGATTACCGGGGTGGTGTCCGGTTTGCTCGGTGTCGGTGGCGGTTTTCTGATCGTGCCGGCGTTCAAGCAACTGACCGATGTGCAAATGCGCGGGATTGTTGCTACGTCGTTGATGGTGATCAGTCTGATTTCGGCAATCGGGGTGATCGGCTCGTTTCACGCAGGCGTGCGGATTGACGGGCAGGGCGCGGCGTTTATCGTCGCCAGCATTGTCGGCATGATCATCGGCCGCAAGCTCTGTGCGCGGGTGCCGGCGCGGGCGTTGCAGGTGGGGTTTGCCAGTGTCTGTCTGGTGGTGGCGGGGTATATGTTGTTGCGGGCGTGAGTTTCAAAAGAAACCGCAGCCCATCAAGGGCTGCGGTTTTTTATCGGCTTACAACACCAGATGTGGCAACCACAGCGAAATCGCCGGAATGTAGGTCACCAGCATCAACACCAGAAACAGCACCGCGTAAAACGGCAGCAGCGCTTTCACGGTGCTTTCGATACTGACCTTGCCCACCGCTGAACCGACAAACAACACCGCGCCCACCGGCGGTGTTATCAGCCCGATCCCGAGGTTGACCAGCATGATCATGCCGAACTGCACCGGATCCACACCGATACCGAGAATCACCGGCATCAGGATCGGCGTCAGGATCAGGATCAGCGGCGCCATGTCCATCACCGTGCCGAGCAACAGCAGCATGACGTTGATGCACATCAGGATCACGTAGCGGTTGTCCGACAGGGTCAGGAACAGCGTGGTGATCTTCGCCGGAATCTGCATCAGGGTCATGATGTAGCCGAAGCTCGCAGCGAAACCGATCAGGATCATCACGATCGAAATCGTTCGCACGGTGCGGTGCATCAGTTTCGGCAGTTCACTCCATTTGTAGTCGCGGTAAATGAACATGGTGACGAAGAATGACCACAGCACGGCAATCGCCGCCGATTCGGTCGCGGTGAAGATCCCCGAGAGGATGCCGCCGAGGATGATCACCATCGCCATCATGCCCCAGAGGGCCTCGCCGACGATTTTCAACGCCTGGCGCATCGGGATGACTTCACCTTTGGGGTAGTTGCGCTTTTTCGCGAAGATCAGGCACAGCACCATCAGGCAGGCGCTCATCATCAAGCCCGGCACGATGCCGGCCATGAACAGCGAGGCAATCGAAACAGTACCGCCGGCGGCCAGGGAGTAGAGCACCGAGTTATGGCTTGGCGGAGTCAGCAGGGCTTGCACCGAGCCGCTGACGGTCACGGCAGTGGAGAAATCCCGTGGATAGCCCTTGCGTTCCATTTCTGGAATCAGCACCGAACCCACCGACGCGGTGTCGGCCACTGACGACCCGGAGATCGCGCCGAAAAAGGTCGAGGCGACAATGTTGACCAGTGACAGGCCACCGCGGACAAAACCCACCAGTACCCCGGCACACGCCACCAACCGGCGAGACATGCCGCCCTCGGCCATGATTGCACCGGCCAGCACGAAGAAAGGAATGGCCAGTAGCGAGAATTTGTTCACTCCTGACGCGACCTGGATCATCACCGCCTGGAACGGGATGTCGATCCACCATGCACCGATCAGCGCGGCGGCGCCCAGCGCGTAGGCGACGGGCATGCCGATCAGGATCAATACGATAAAACTGCCCAGCAGTATCAAAGCGTCCATTAAGCGGCACCTTCACTTTCTTCCACCAGGTCGAACTGCACGACCCGCCGTTTGCTCTGATCACCGAGCAAGAGTTTTTCCAGCACGAAAATCAGCGTCAGCAAACCGCCCACGGGAATGGGCAAGTAGGTCACGCCAACCCGCAGATCGGGCAGAGCAGCCATGAACTGATTCCAAGTGGACATGCACAGTTTGGCGCCCCAGATCGTCATGAAGATGCAGATCGCCGCCATGAGCAGTTGTGAAAATATCGCCGCTGCAGATCTCAGTTGTGGAGGCATGCGATCGGTGAGCATGGCCACGGCCATGTGCGCACCGGCGCGGTAACTGGCGGCAGCGCCGATGAAGGTAAACACCATCATCAACAGAATCGCCGTAGGCTCGGGCCAGCTCGAGCCGGTGCCCAGCACGTAGCGGGCGAACACGCCCCAGGGAATCATCAGGGAGATCGCCAGAACGGAAAGGCCGGCGACCCAGATGCACGTCATGTAGATCTTGTCGTTGATACGCAGCAGTAGATTCTTCATCGGGTTCCACCGTAACCCGGCGTGCCTGAGCCATCAGGCATGCCGGGCCTTTTTCAAAATTACGGAGCGGGAGGCGTTACTGAACGGCTTCGATTTTCTTGATCAGGTCGGCGTACTTCGCGCCGTACTTTTCCCGCACCGGTGCGGTGGCGTCGTAGAAGGGTTTCTTGTCGACCTCGATGAACTCGACGCCGGCGGCCTTGAGTTTTTCTTCACTGGCAGCGGACTTCTTGTCCCACAGCACGCGCTCTTCGGCTTGGGCAGCCTTGGCGGCGGTCTTGACCAGCGTCTGCTGATCCGGGGTCAGTTTTTCCCAAGTGATTTTCGACATCACGATCGGCTCTGGCAGGATCAGGTGTCCGGTGAGGCTGTAGTACTTGGCGTTCTGGAAGTGGTTGTGTTCGAGCAGGGTTGGCGGGTTGTTCTCCGCACCGTCGATGACGCCGGTCTGCAAGGCGCTGAAGATCTCGCCAGTGTCCATGGCGATGCCGTTACCGCCCATGGCGTTCATCATGTCGATGAACATCGGGTTGCCTTGCACGCGGATTTTCATGCCCTTGAGGTCTTCGAGCTTGCGCACCGGTTTCTTGGTGTAGATGTTGCGCGTGCCGCCGTCCATCCAGGCCAGGGCCACCAGGCCGAATTCAGAGTTGGTGATTTTGTCGAGGATTTCGTCGCCCACCGGGCCATCAATGACCTTACGCATGTGTTGCTGGTCGCGGAAGATAAACGGCATGTTGAATACGTTCACATCCGGCACGACAGGGCCGACGATACCCAGACTGACGCGTGACATCTGCACCGCGCCGACTTGCATCTGCTCGATGACTTCCTTTTCGGAGCCCAGTACGCCGCCCGGGAAGTATTGGAAGGTCAGCTCGCCGTTGGTTTCCTTGGTCAGGGACTTGCCCATGGTTTCTTCGGCTTCCACGGTTGGATAGCCTTTGGGATGGATGTCGGCGAATTTGAGTTGCAGGGCCTGAGCGGCGCCAGTGAAGGTAAACATCAGCGGGATTGCAGCGGCCAGCAAGGTGCGTTTGAAGTACATGGGGGTGAGTCTCCAGTCTTGTTATTGTTGTGTTCAAGGCGCAGCGGTGCAGCAGAGGGTTTAACGCAAATCGTTGAACAAGGGTTCCGCAAGGCCTTTGACGTTGGGGTTCAGGGCGAACACGCCACCGGCCAGAGAGTGCGGATCGTGGTCGTCGCCGGGACGAATCGAGGTGACGAACAAAGTGTCCATGCGGCTGCCGCCGAAGGCACACATGGTCGGTTTTTTCACCGGCACCTCCAGTGAGAAATCAAGACGACCGTCCGGCGCGAAGCGGTGAATCAGGCCGGCGTCGTTGGCGCAGATCCAGTAGAAACCTTCAGCATCCACGGCAGCGCCATCGGGCCGCCCGGGAAAGTGGTTCATGTCGACGAACACTCGACGATTCGACGGCGTGCCAGTCTCGGTGTCGTAATCGAACGCCCAGATCAGTTGCACGTCGGGGTGCGAATCGGACAGGTACATCGTCGTGCCGTCAGGGCTGAAACCGAGGCCGTTGGGTACGATGAAACCGTCGAGCTGCGTTTCGATCACGCCAGACTGCCCGGCGCTGTAGCGATAGAGCCGGCCTTCGGGCGCACTCAGGCCCATGTTCAGCACCATGCTGCCGGCCCAGAAACGGCCCTGTCGGTCGCAGCGACCATCGTTGAGGCGCATGTCTGCGCGACTGTGCTCGACGCTGGCCAGCCGTTCGCTGTCGAGGCTGCCGTCGCTGTGCGGGTGCAGATGAAAAAAGCCGCTCTCCATGCCGGCAACCCAGCCGCCATTGCTGTGACGGGCGATGCAGGCGAGCATTTCCGGGGTTTTCCAGGCATGCACGTGGCCGGTATCGGCGCTCCAGCGCTGCAGCCCGCCGTTGGCAATATCCACCCAATACAGCGCGTTTTCCTGCGGCACCCAGACTGGGCTTTCGCCCACGGCGTTGCGGGCATCGACGATCAATTCGGCTTGCATACTCATTCCTTCGCGTCGTTGTCAGGGTGATCAGTCGCCGAACGGACCTGCGGCAACAAACGCGCCGCCCTGATAGATCCGTGCCGGGTCATCGGCAGCCGGCATGGGCTGCGCCTCGACTTTTTCGCGGAACACTTCGGAGCTGTCCTTCGCTTCAAAACCGAGGTGACTGGCGAATTTGTTGTCCCACCAGACGTCCTTGTTGGCGGACATGCCGTAGACCACGGTGTGGCCAACGTTCGGCGTGTACAGCGCGCGTTCGAGCAATTGCGTGAGGTCGTCGAAACTCAGCCAGGTGTGCATCATTCGGCGGTTCTGCGGCTCGGGGAACGAGGAGCCGATGCGGATGCTGACGGTCTCGATGCCGTAGCGATCGAAGTAGAAACTGGCCATGTCTTCGCCGTAGGATTTGGACAATCCGTAGTAACCGTCGGGGCGGCGCGCGGAGCTGGCGTCGAGCGGCTCGTCCTGTTTGTAGAAGCCGATAACGTGGTTGGAACTGGCGAAGATCACCCGCTTCACGCCATGCCGGCGCGCCGCTTCGTAGATGTGAAACACGCCGCAGATGTTGGCGCCGAGGATTTCTTCGAAGGGCCGCTCGACGGAGACGCCGCCGAAATGCAGGATCGCATCGACGCCTTCGACCAGTTGATGCACGGCGTGTTTGTCGGCCAGATCGCAAGGGACGATTTCTTCGCGATCATCGACGGCCGGGGCGATGGCGGCAATGTCCGACAGGCGCAGGACATTGGCATAAGGGCGCATACGTTCGCGCAGAACTTTGCCCAGGCCCCCGGCAGCGCCGGTCAGCAGCAGACGGTTGAACGGGGCGCGGGGAGTGGAGGTAGACGTCATGGCAAGCCCTTACACGTTGTTATTAGGTTTGTTGTAGGTTGTCGTATGACTGCGCTGAAGTATCGGTAGGGTTTCCGGAACTTGTCAACGCGACTTTTGGTGTAAATGACGGAAGGCCCGGTTCCTTTCCCTTCAGCACAATTCCCTCCTTGCAATGCAATCCCCTGTAGGCCTTCGCCTGCTCGCGATAGCGGTGTGTCGGTTGAGGAAGAGGCGGCTGACACACCGCTATCGCGAGCAGGCTCACTCCTACAGGGGGATTGCGGCGCCCGCTGGTTACAACAACGAAATCGGATAACTGATAAAGATCCGGTTCTCGTCAAACTCGTTGGTGCTGAAGTCCCGGCGTATCGTTGCGTTGCGCCATTTCACGTTGAGGTTTTTCAGCGGGCCGCTCTGCACCGTGTAGGCCAGTTCCGACTCGCGCCCCCATTCCTTGCCGTCATTGGTGCTGGCGGTGTGCACGTTGTCGCCGCTGATGTAGCGGTTCATCAGGGTCAGGCCGGGGATGCCGAGGGCGACGAAGTTGTAGTCGTGGCGCAACTGCCAGGAGCGCTCTTTGGCGTTGTCGTAACTGGCGTTGTAACTGTCGTTGGCGAGGGTGCCGCCGCTGGTGCCGTTGACCCGCATCCACGCGTCGTCGCCGCTGAGCTTTTGCAGGCCGACATAAAACGTGTTGCCACCGTATTTGGCCGAAAGCAGGGCAAACGCAGTCTTGTTGTCGAGGTCGCCGGCCTGGGCGCTGCCGTCCTCCTTGCCGGTGAAGAAACCGAGGTTGGCGCCCAGGGTCCAGTCGCCCAACGGCTGGCTGTGGCTGAGGTTGAAATACTGCTGCTGGTAGATGTCGCTGAGTTCGGCGTACCACACGCCGACCAGGGTGCGCTTGTCGTTGAAGGTATATTCGCCGCCGCCGAAGTTGAAGCGGTCGGAAGTGAACGCGCCACGGCCGTTCATTGACATGTCTTCCATGCTCGCATCGTTGCGCGGGCTGTTGCCACGGAACTGGCCACCGTAGACGGTCAGACCGTTGATCTCGGTGGACGTGATCTGCCCGCCGCGAAAGGTTTGCGGCAGCGAGCGGCCATCGTCAGAGCGCAGGATCGGCAGCACCGGCATCCATTCGCCGACCTTCAATTCAGTCTTCGAGACTTTGGCCTTCAACGCCACGCCGAGCCGTCCGAAATTGTCGGCCGGACGCCCGTCATCGTGGATCGGCAACAGTTGCGTACCGCCCGTACCTTTGCCGCCATCGAGCTTCTGCGAATACATCCCCAGCACATCGAGGCCGAAGCCGACGGTGCCCTGAGTGAAGCCGGATTTGGCATCGAGAATGAAGTTCTGCGTCCATTCCTCAGCCTTGCCTTGTGGGTAGGCAGGGTTGACGAAGTTGCGGTTGAAGTAGGCATTGCGCAGGTTCAGCGTGGCTTTGCTGTCTTCGAGAAAGCCTTCGGCATCGGCGCTCATCGGCAAGGCCAAGGCCAGGCTGCTGCAACCGATCAGGCCAAGGGTTGTGTGCGGGCGCAGCGTGGCAAAGCGGGAAGGGCGGACGAAATTACGGGCGAGTGTGCTCACTGTGACGCTCCCTGTTGCGTTTGTTGTTTTTATTATTTGTCATACGTCGTCGTACAACATGGTTGCGGATATTTCCTAGGTTTTAGGGGAATGTCAACAGCAAGTTATACGATGACTCCCGGCCCTCACACAGAACCCTTGTAGGAGTGAGCCTGCTCGCGATAGCGATGTGTCAATGATGGAAATGTCGACTGATACACCGCTATCGCGAGCAGGCTCACTCCTACAAGGATTTGTGTTGTCCATGGGATGTGTGTTGCCGGTGAATTTGCGGCAAACTTCACCCACCTTCCGCACAAGGCTTCTCCATGGATCACTACGCCCCGCGCAACTGGCAGCCCCACGAAAAGCCCAGTCTGCCCGGTTCCCCCTCGACGCCGTTGCACTCCAACCCCAAGCGCCTGGCCTATGCGCTGGTCGGCGTACTGGTGGCGGTGACCGGTGGCTTGGGCAACTCGCTGGTGGTGGCCAACCTGCCTTATCTGCAAGGCGCACTCGGCGCGACCACGGCGGAAATGGCCTGGCTGCCGGCGGCGTATGTGATGACCAACGTGTCGATGAACCTGTTGCTGGTGAAGTTTCGTCAGCAGTTCGGTTTGCGTGCATTCACCGAAGTGTTTCTGGTGCTGTATGCGCTGGTGACTTTCGGCCATCTGTTTGTCAACGATCTGAATTCGGCGGTGGCGGTGCGCGCGGCCCACGGCATGGTGGGCGCGGCGCTGAGTTCGCTGGGCCTGTATTACATGGTCCAGGCGTTCCCGGCGAAGTGGCGGTTGAAGGCACTGGTGCTCGGTCTCGGCACCTCGCAACTGGCCTTGCCATTGGCGCGTTTATTTTCCGAAGACTTGCTGCAGATCGCCGAATGGCGCGGCTTGTATCTGTTCGAACTGGGCATGGCACTGCTGTCGCTGGGCTGTGTATTGATGCTCAAGTTGCCGCCGGGCGACCGCTTCAAAACCTTCGAAAAACTCGACTTTCTCACCTTCGCCATTCTCGCCACTGGCGTGGCGCTGCTGTGTGCGGTGTTGTCGCTGGGGCGGATTGACTGGTGGCTGGAGGCCAACTGGATCGGCTACGCGCTGGCTGCCTCGATTGCTTTGATCCTCGCCGGTCTGGCCATCGAACATAACCGCAGCAACCCGCTGCTGATGACCCGCTGGCTTGGCAGCGGGACGATGATCCGCCTGGCGCTGGCGGTGACCCTGATTCGTATGGTCACCTCGGAGCAGTCCACCGGTGCGGTCGGTTTCATGCAGAACCTGAACATGGGCTATGAGCAGTTGCACAGCCTCTACGTGGTAATGCTGATCGGCAGCGTCGCGGGGTTGGTGACCAGCGCACTGACGATCGACCCCAAACACCTGCTGATGCCGTTGATCATCTCGCTGGGTCTGATGGCCACCGGGTCGGTGATGGACAGTTTTTCCAACAACCTGACTCGTCCGGAAAACCTCTACTTCAGCCAGTTTCTCCTGGCGTTCGGCAGCACGTTTTTCCTCGGCCCGACCATGGTTTTCGGTACGCGCAACGTGCTGACCAATCCGCGCAATCTGGTGAGTTTTTCCGTGTTGTTCGGGATCTGCAACAACCTCGGCGGCCTGCTCGGTGCGGCGCTGCTGGGCACTTTTCAGATCGTCCGGGAAAAATTTCATTCCAGTCACATCGTTGAACACCTGACGCTGTCTGACCCCTTGGTGGCCGCGCGCGTGCAGAGCGGCGGTTCGGCGTATGGCTCGTTGCTGGCCGACCCGAGTCTGCGCAACCTGGCGGGGATTCGCAGCCTGGCCAACGCCGCCACCCGTGAGGCCAATGTGCTGGCCTACAACGATGTGTTCATGTTGATCGCCGTGATTGCGGTGCTGACCATGATCTGGCTGTCCATTCGTGCGCTGTGGCTGATGAGCACCACCAAAGCCGTCGCCCCAGTGCCATCCACACCTTCGAGCGGTGCCACTTCTTCATGACCGAACCGACCACCACAACCACCAACGCCATTGCCGCCACGCCTGAGGGTGTGGCGCCGTCGTCATCGCCGAACACCGAGCCGCGCTCGCTGCGGGTGCGGATCATTTCTTCGCTGGGCTTTGCCGCGATTGCCATCGTCGGCGTGTTGATCGTTTTGTATGCCTGGCAATTGCCGCCGTTCAGCAGTGCGGTCGAAACCACCGAAAACGCCCTGATTCGTGGGCAGGTGACGATCATCGGCCCGCAACTCGCCGGTTATGTTTACGAGGTGCCGGTGCAGGATTTCCAGTACGTGAAAGCCGGGGATTTGCTGGTGCGTCTGGACGACCGCATCTATCAGCAGCGACTCGACCAGTCACTGGCGCAACTGGCGGTGCAGAAAGCCGCGTTGGCCAATGTGGTGCAGCAACGCAACAGCGCCGAAGCGACGATCAAATTGCGTCAGGCGGCGCAGGCCGACAGCGAAGCGCAGTTGCGCAAGAGTGAAGCGGATCTGCGCCGCAATCAGGAATTGGTGCGCGACGGTTCGGTGTCGAAGCGAGAGATGGACGTCGCACTGGCGGCGAATGCGCAAAGCATTGCGGCGGTCGCGCAAGCCAAGGCCAATCTGGAAATCGCCCGTCAGGATCTGCAAACAGTGATCGTCAATCGTGGCTCGCTGGAGGCGGCCGTGGCCAGCGCCGAAGCGGCGGTGCAACTGGCACGGATCGATCTGTCGAATACGCGCATCGTCGCCCCGCGTGATGGCCAGCTCGGGCAGATCGGCGTGCGCCTCGGTGCTTACGTCAACTCCGGAGCGCAGTTGATGGCGTTGGTGCCAAACCAGAAATGGGTGATCGCCAACATGAAAGAAACCCAGATGGATAACGTGCGCGTCGGGCAACCGGTGCGCTTCACCGTCGATGCGCTGAATCACCGCCGATTCACTGGGCATGTGCAGCATATTTCGCCGGGGACGGGCTCGGAATTTGCCCTGTTGCAGGCGGACAACGCCACCGGCAACTTCGTCAAAATTGCTCAGCGGGTGCCGGTGCGGATCACCATCGATCCGGATCAGCAGGAAGAGGAGCGGTTGCGGCCGGGGATGTCGGTGGTGGTCAGCATCGACACCGCAGCGGGCGACACCCAGCCCCACTGATTCACATAATTCCCCTGTAGGAGTGAGCCTGCTCGCGATAGCGGTGTGTCAGTTAGGGATATTTGGCTGACACACCGCTATCGCGAGCAGGCTCACTCCTACATTGGATCTCCATGATCTTTAG
Source organism: Pseudomonas sp. 29 (assembly GCF_002754355.1). Lineage (NCBI taxonomy): Bacteria > Pseudomonadati > Pseudomonadota > Gammaproteobacteria > Pseudomonadales > Pseudomonadaceae > Pseudomonas > Pseudomonas sp. 29. The sequence continues at coordinate 356,435 of NZ_PEEY01000001.1, read as the reverse complement.
GTTGTGATCATCGGGGGTAGGGTGCCCAGCAGCGAGACCGCCGCAACCGCGCCAATGCCGAGCAACCACTCCAGCAGCACACTGCGCTTGAGCGTGCCCATCCGCTGCTCGCAATCATCAATCCGCAAACGATTGAACAGCGCCAAGCCAAGCATGCCCAGCACGATCAGCGCCTTGATCAACAGAATCAACGCAAACCCGCTGAACAACGGAGTCGGCCACCACTGGCCGGTCAGCACGCGCACATTGATCAATCCCGTCAGCAGCAGCCCCGCGACCAGCGCATAACCGACACCGCTGAAACGCCGCAAAACTTCACGCATCGGTTCCGTCGGCTGACGCAGAATCATCACCAGCAACAACAAACCACCCAGCCACGCCGCCACGCAGGTCAGATGCACGATCTGGTTGAGAATCAGCAATTGCCCACTCAACCCGTCGAGCATGGCGCCGTGTCCGACCGGGGCCAGGGTCGCGAGCAACAATGCGCTCAAGCCCAGTCGCATCGGCATGCTTGAGCGCCAAGGCGTGAACAACAGCGCCAACAGCGCGGCATTGATCAGCAAATGCCAACGCCATACCTGACCAAAAAACGTATTGCCCAGCACCAGCGCAACCGTGTCTGGGTCAAACGCCGCTGTAGCCGAGCCGGCCATGCTCGCAGTAATCAACAGCGCCCAGGCAATCCCGCTGAGCAGTGCCACAGTCGCCAGCCAACGCGCCAGTCGCGCCAGGTGCCGATCCACTTGTGGCGCTTCATCCTTGAGCAGCAACGGCCTGAACAACCAGGCCCCGAACAGCATCAACACCACGATGAAATGCACAAAGCGGCACAGCACCAGCGCTTCACTCATGGGTTACTGGCCAACCTTGAACTGATAGGCGCCTTCGCTTTTGTGCGTGTCGACCGACACTGCGTGCCATTCGACTTTGTACTCGCCGGCGCTCAAAGGAGCTGCAGGGGTAACGATCAGGGTTTTCTTGTCGCCCTCGGTGGTCAGCGGTTTGACCGCGACCGGTGCGCCATCGCGAGTCAACGTGACTTTGGTGAAACTGGCCTCGACACCTTCGGAAAAGGTCAGGCGCAAATCGGCGGGAGCAGCGACGGTGCTATCGGCGGCCGGGGTCTGGCTTTTCAGGTGGGCGTGGGCAAATACGGAAGATGCCGCGAACAGCGAAGCGAGCAGGGCAGTGGTGGTCAGGACGTTCTTGAACAGCATCGCGGATACCTCTGAGGCAGGATCGAAGAAGCGTCAGTTTAGCCATCCGCTCACGCCAGTACGAAGTTTTGTTTGCAGCGGTCGCCCGCGGACCAGAGCGGATGCTAGTCTTGGGCAACGCTGTTGTCAGGGAGCCCTCATGGGCAATCACAAGATCGAGATTCGTCGCAACAACGTCGAGAAAATTCTCCTCGCGGCGGAAAAAGTCTTCGCCGAAAAAGGCTTCGGCGGCACGGCCATGGCCGACATCGCGGCTGAGGTGCAGCTGCCGCGTTCCAATCTGCATTATTACTTCAGCACCAAGAGCGAGCTGTACAGCGCGGTGCTGTTCGATCTGCTGGAAGTATGGAAACAGGATGCGCTGTGCTTTGAGATGTTCGACGATCCGCGCGTGGTGCTGAGCAGCTACATCCGCGCCAAGATGAACCACTCGCGCAGCCGACCGTACGGCTCGAAAGTCTGGGCCAACGAAATCATCCACGGCGCGCCAACGTTGGGCGAGGCGCTGGATGTCAGCCTGTATGACTGGGCGAAAATGAAGGAAGCGAAGATTCGTCAGTGGGTCGAGGACAAGCGGATTCTGCCGGTGGAGCCGTCGAGTTTGTTGTATATGATCTGGGCGTCGACACAGCACTATGCCGACTTTGATCATCAGGTGAATATTCTGAATGAGCATCAGCCATTGTCGGATATGCAGTTTGAGCGGGCGGTGCAGACGGTGACGAGTGTGATCTTGCGTGGGATCGGGTTGGAACCTTGAAGAGCAAGATCAAAGGCTGACCCTCACCCCAGCCCTCTCCCAGAGGGAGAGGGGGCCGACCGAGGTGTCCTGCGAGATATATCGACCTGAAAAACCGAGTCGATTGCGGATTCAAAGCAAATCGTTCAGGTCGGTGGATTTCTGAAGCATCCCCCAATCAGTCCCCTCTCCCTTTGGGAGAGGGTTAGGGTGAGGGGGCTGTTGGATCAGTCGGCGATCTAGACCGCAACGTGATACGGATTGCGCGGATCATGATTCCAGTCCAGAAACGGCTTCCCAGTCTCCATCGGCACCATCTCGATACAGTCCGCCACCGGACACGTGATCTGACACAGATTGCAGCCCACACACTCCTCATCAATCACTTCATATTTATGCGTCCCGTCCGCCTGCTTCAGACTGCTGATCGCCTGGTGTGAAGTGTCCTCGCAAGCAATGTGGCAACGCCCGCACCCAATGCACGCATCCTGATCAATCTTCGCGATCACCTGATAGTTGATGTCGAGGTATTTCCAGTCCGTGGTATTGCCCACCGCGCGCCCGGAAAACTCACTGATGCTGGCGTAACCCTGACTGTCCATCCACCGCGACAACCCATCCTTCATCTCCTCGACAATGCGGAACCCATGCAACATCGCCGCCGTGCACACCTGCACCGCGCCGCTGCCCAGCGCCATGAATTCTGCCGCATCGCGCCAACTGCCGATGCCGCCAATCCCGCAGATCGGCAAGCCCTGGGTCTGCGGGTCGCGGGCGATTTCGGCGACCATGTTCAGCGCAATCGGCTTCACTGCCGAGCCGCAATAACCGCCGTGGGTGCTTTTGCTGCCGACGGTGGGCAGGGCGACCATGTGTTCCAGGTCGACGCTGGTGATCGAGTTGATCGTATTGATCAGCGACACTGCATCGGCACCGCCGCGATGGGCGGCGCGGGCGGCGACGCGGATGTCGGTGATGTTCGGCGTCAGTTTGACGATCACCGGCAGCGAACAATAGGTTTTGCACCAGCGCGTGACTTGCTCGACATATTCCGGCACCTGACCGACCGCCGCACCCATACCGCGTTCAGGCATGCCGTGCGGGCAGCCGAAATTCAGCTCGATACCGTCAGCGCCGGTGGCTTCCACCAGCGGCAGGATGTGTTTCCACGACTCTTCGACGCACGGCACCATCAGCGAAACGATCAGCGCGCGGTCCGGCCAGTCCTTCTTCACCTGAGTGATTTCGCGCAGGTTGATCTCCAGCGAACGGTCGGTGATCAGCTCGATATTGTTGATGCCCAGCACTTCACGGTTATTGCCGTAGTGCGCCGAGTAACGCGACGACACGTTGACCGCCGCCGGATCCTCTCCGAGGGTTTTCCAGACCACGCCACCCCAGCCCGCTTCGAAGGCGCGGACCACGTTGTAGGCTTTGTCGGTCGGTGGCGCAGAGGCCAGCCAGAACGGATTCGGTGCTTTGATGCCAGCGAAGACAATCGACAGATCGGCCATTTACGCAGCCTCCACGTTAAGCATCAGTTGAGCATTGATCGCCTCGGCGGCGCGTTTGCCGTGCTGCACGGCTTGCACGGTGAGGTCCTGATCGAGGCTGGTGCAGTCGCCGCCGGCATACACGCCGGGGATGCTGGTGCGCAGGTTTTCATCGACGTAGATGCGTTCGCCCTGACGCTTGAGTTCGCGGGCTAGCGGGTCGGCGAGGGCGCTGCCATCGAACGCCTGACCGATGGCTTTGAAGATCGCGTCGGCGGCCAGCTCGAAGGTCTCGCCGGTGGTTTGCAGACGACCGTCGACCAGATCGGTGCGGGCGAAACGCATGCCGCGCACTTGGCCCTGAGCGTCGAGCAGCACCTCTTCCGGTTGTGCCCAGGTCAGCAGGCGCACCTGATTGGCTTTGGCGATGTCCTGTTCATGACCGGTGGCGCCCATGTCGGCAGCGCCACGGCGATACACCAGATTGACGTCGCGAGCCCCGAGGCGAGCCATTTGCACGGCCATGTCGATCGCGGTGTTGCCGGCACCGAGGACGATGCAGCGTTCAGCCAGCGGCAGTTGCGTGAGGTCATCGGCCTGGCGCAATTCGCGAATGTAGTCGGTGGCAGCGAGCAGGCCCGGGGCATCTTCGTGAGGCAGACCGAGTTGCTTGCTGGCGCTGAGGCCGAGGCCGAGGAACACCGCGTCGAACTGCTGATGCAGTTCGCTGAGGGTCAGATTCTCGCCGAGTTTCTGCCCGTGACGAATCTCGATGCCGCCGATCTGCAGAAGGAAATCCAGTTCCTTCTGCGCGTAGTCGTCGACCAGTTTGTACTTGGCGATTCCGTATTCATTGAGACCGCCAGCCTTCTCCCGCGCTTCGAAAATCACCACGTCATGACCGTGCATGGCGCTGCGATGCGCACAGGACAAACCGGCCGGCCCGGCACCGACCACGGCGATGCGTTTGCCGGTCGCTGCGGCGCGCTGGAACGGATGTTCGCTGAAGTGCGCGTTGTCCACGGCGTAGCGTTGCAGCAGGCCGATCAGTACCGGCGCGCACTCCTGAGCGTTGTTGCGCACGCAGGCTTGTTGGCAAAGGATCTCGGTTGGACAGACCCGCGCGCAACTGCCACCGAGGATGTTCGCCGAGAGGATTTTCTGCGCCGCGCCGGGGACGTTGTCCTGATGAATGTTGCGGATGAACGACGGGATGTCGATCTCGCTGGGGCACGCATTGACGCACGGCGCGTCGTAGCAATACAGACAGCGCGAGGCTTCCAGATGCGCCTGCCGGTCATTGAGCGGCGGCGCCAGATCGGTGAAATGCCCGGCGAGGGCGGCCGCGCTTTCGTGCGGGTGGGGGAGATGGTTCAGGGTCTCGATCACGGTTTTGTGCCTCACGGTTATTGAGGTTCTCTGCCTCTGATGGGCAGTGGTTTTTGTGTTGTTTGAACTGACGCCATCGCGAGCAGGCTCACTCCTACAGGTGTACGCATTCCAAATGTAGGAGTGAGCCTGCTCGCGATGAGGCCGAAGGCCTCGCTTTAGCGCTTGACGGCAGTCGGGCGATGTTGCTCAGCCCGCTTGCTCAGCAAATCAAACACCGCCGGATACGCCGGCCGTTCGATATACCGCCCGGCCCCACGCTCGGCACGCAGGTCGCCATCGGCCCAGACCACCCGGCCCTGGCTGACGGTATGGCTCGGCACGCCGCGCACGGTCTTGCCTTCGAAGATGTTGAAGTCCACCTGCTGATGGTGGGTCTTGGCGGAAATGGTCCGGGTGCCTTGCGGATCCCACAGCACCAGATCGGCATCGGCGCCGACGCGAATCGCACCTTTGCGCGGATAAAGATTGAAGATCTTTGCGGTGTTGGTGGAGGTGAGAGCGACGAAATCCTGCATCGACAAACGACCACTGTTGACGCCTTCGTCCCACAGCACCGCCATGCGATCTTCGATACCCGCCGTACCGTTGGGGATCTTGCTGAAGTCATCACGGCCAGCGGCTTTCTGCTCGGCGCAGAAGCAGCAATGGTCAGTCGCGGTGGTGTGCAGATTGCCGTTTTGTAGTCCGTGCCACAGCGCCTCTTGATGGCCGCGCGGACGGAACGGCGGGCTCATCACGTAACCGGCAGCGGTCTGCCAGTCCGGGTGTTGATAGACGCTGTCGTCGAGCAACAAATGCCCGGCCAGCACTTCGCCGTACACCGGTTGGCCCTTGCTGCGCGCATAAGTGATTTCGTCGAGGGCTTCCTTGGTCGAAACGTGCACCAGATACAACGGCGTGCCGATGGTTTCAGCAATACGAATCGCCCGGCTCGCCGCTTCACCTTCAACCTGCGACGGCCGCGACAGCGGATGCGCCTCCGGCCCGGTGATGCCCTGGGCCATCAACTTGCGTTGCAAGTGATAAACCAGCTCGCCGTTTTCCGCGTGCACGGTCGGCACCGCGCCGAGTTCCAGGCAGCGCTCGAAACTCGCCACCAGCGTGTCGTCGGCGGCCATGATTGCGTTCTTGTAAGCCATGAAGTGCTTGAAACTGTTGATCCCGTGATGGCTGACCAGCTCGGCCATTTCCTCACGAACCTGCTCGCTCCACCAGGTGATTGCGACGTGAAAGCCATAATCCGACGCCGATTTCTCGGCCCAGCCGCGCCACTGATGAAAGGCTTCCATCAGCGACTGCTGCGGATTGGGAATCACAAAATCGATGATCGATGTGGTGCCGCCGGCCAGACCTGCCGCCGTGCCGCTATAGAAATCCTCGCTGGCCACGGTGCCCATGAACGGTAGTTGCATGTGCGTGTGCGGATCGATGCCGCCAGGCATCAGGTATTGGCCGCTGCCGTCGAGGACTTCGGCGCCGGTGGGAACATCAAGGTTTTCACCGATGGCTTTGATCACGCCGTCGGCGCAATAGACGTCGGCGCGATAACTTTCATCATGGGTAACAACGGTGGCGCCACGGATCAACAGAGACATTCCGAGTTCCTCGCAGGCATTGACCGACTTGTGCCGGTTCTAGATGTTTTATTGATGTACGGCGATGCAGGGCGTATTCCTGTCAGCGCTGTCAGGAATAGAAACTAGTCGCAGATTTGCAATAGAGCAAGATTATTTTTTATAAGCTTATGACTGTTTTAAGTGTATGAAAAGTAACGATAAAAAACGTAAATCACCAAAATGGTGAGGCTGTTCACCATTTTGACGCACTTGACAGGATGGAAATATGAGCAAGATTTCCTATGTGAAATCAGCCGCTTGAAGTTGAGCTGCGGCTGCTCGCTCACGATGAAAATAAATGCAGTGCACCAGTTTGAGTCCTGTCTGTTCGGACAACTTGCCAGGTGTTTAGCCTGAGCACCCAGACAAGTTTCCGTGAACTCACCCGGTGAATAATTAAAACTGATGAATATCAGAAAGTTGCAAAGCGTTTGACCCTCGGCCCGATGCGTAAGCGGGGCACCCGGCACGTTTATTGATGCCGCCGCTGACACCTTGGCCGGTGCACGAAAGTTGTCAGTTCCTCCGGCCATCGTCCGGCTCGCACCCGCGTGTGCCTGCCGCCTGATGAGCAAAAAAATAATCAGAAGAACAGTGGAGCGGCCATGCAACAGATCAGATCGCAAGTGACCGAGCGCGACGGCTTGTTCGAACTCGAAGCCGGCAGCGACGTCCTCGACAGTCCCCGTTACAACCACGATATGGCACCGACCAAGGTGCATGAACGAACCTGGAACAAATGGCACATCACCGCGCTGTGGGTCGGCATGTCGATCTGCGTGCCGACCTACACCCTCGGCGGCGTGCTCACCGCCTACTTTGGCCTGACCGTCGGTGAAGCGCTGCTGGCGATTCTGTTCGCCAACATCATCGTGCTGATTCCGCTGACACTTAACGCTTTCCCCGGCACCAAATACGGCATTCCGTTTCCGGTGTTGCTGCGCTCGTCGTTCGGCATTCTCGGTTCCAACGTGCCGTGTCTGATTCGTGCGTTGGTGGCGTGTGGCTGGTTCGGCATTCAGACGATGTTTGGCGGGTTGGCGATTCACCTGTTTCTCGGCTCGGTGTTCGAGGGCTGGAAATCCCTCGGCGGCACGGGGGAGGTGATTGGCTTCATGGTGTTCTGGGCGCTGAACCTGTGGGTGGTGATTCGCGGCGCCGAGTCGATCAAATGGCTGGAAACGTTGTCGGCGCCGTTGCTGGTGGCGGTCGGCATCGGTCTGCTGGTGTGGGCGATGCCCAATGTGTCGATGACAGAGTTGATGGCGATCCCGGCCAAACGCCCCGAAGGTGCCAGCGTCTACGGCTACTTCGCCGCCGGACTGACGGCGATGGTCGGCTTCTGGGCGACATTATCGCTGAACATTCCGGACTTCAGTCGTTACGCAAAGAGCCAGAAAGATCAGATTCTCGGGCAGATCATCGGCCTGCCGCTAACCATGTTTCTGTTCGCTGCGCTGGGTGTGGTGATGACCGCCGCGTCGGTGAAACTGGTCGGTGTGACTGTCTCTGATCCGGTGACGCTGATCGGCCATATCCAAAGCCCGGTGTGGGTCGCGGTGGCGATGGCACTGATCATCATCGCCACGCTATCGACCAACACTGCCGCGAACATCGTTTCGCCGACCAACGACTTTCAGAACATCGCCCCCAAGGTGATCAACCGCACCAAAGCAGTTTTGCTGACCGGGTTGGTCGGGCTGTTGCTGATGGGTCATGAACTGCTGAAAAAACTCGGCTGGATTGTTTCCGAGGTCAGTCTGGAAAGCGTCTATTCCAATTGGCTGCTGGGTTATTCGAGCCTGCTCGGACCGATCGCCGGGATCATGGTGGTGGACTATTTTCTGATCAAGAAACAGCAACTGGATCTCGCCGGGCTGTACCGCGACGACGTCTATCCAGCGTGGAACTGGGCCGGGTTTGTTGCCTTTGGCGTACCGGTGGTGTTGACCGTGATGTCGCTGGGCAGCGATGCGTTCAGCTGGTTTTACAGCTATGGCTGGTTCACCGGCTCGGCGCTGGGCGGGATTATTTATTACGGGTTGTGCGTGATGCGTGCTAGTCCGTCAGTAGTGAAATCTGCGGTGTGAATGCAGGCCTCTTCGCGAGCAAGCTCGCTCCCACATGTGAACGCATTCCAAATGTGGGAGCGAGCTTGCTCGCGAAGGCGGCCTGACTTACGGCAGAGATTTATCTGAAGAAACTCATAAGAAAAGCAGCCTGAGGAGATCCCCATGAACGCAGCCGTAGACGTTCTGCAATCGAGCCATCAGCACATCAACCGCGACCGCCTGTGGGCGTCGCTCATGGAGCTGGCCAAGCTCGGCGCCACGGTCAAGGGCGGTGTCTGTCGCCTGGCCCTGACCGATCTCGACCGCCAGGCCCGCGACCTGTTCGTGCAATGGTGCAAGGACGCCGGATGCAGCGTCACGGTCGATGCCGTCGGCAACATCTTCGCCCGTCGCCCGGGGCGCAATCCCAACCTGCCGCCGGTAATGACCGGCAGCCACATCGACACCCAGCCCACCGGCGGCAAGTTCGACGGCTGCTTCGGCGTACTCGCCGGCGTCGAAGTCCTGCGCACGCTCAACGACCTCGGCGTCGAAACTGAAGCGCCGCTGGAAGTGGTGGTCTGGACCAACGAAGAAGGCTCGCGCTTCGCCCCGTGCATGATGGGCTCCGGGGTGTTCGCCGAGAAATTCACCCTCGAAGAAACCCTCGCCAAAGTCGATGCCGATGGCGTCACCGTCGGTGAAGCGCTGAACGCCATTGGCTATGCCGGTGCGCGTAAAGTCAGCGGGCATAAGGTCGGCGCCTATTTCGAGGCGCACATCGAACAAGGCCCGATCCTCGAAGACGAACAGAAAACCATCGGCGTCGTGCTCGGCGCGCTGGGGCAGAAGTGGTTCGACCTCAAGCTGCGCGGCGTCGAAGCCCATGCTGGTCCAACGCCGATGCACTTGCGTAAAGACGCGCTGGTCGGCGCCTCGGTGATCGTCGGTGCGGTCAACCGCGCCGCCCTCGGCCATCAACCCCATGCCTGTGGCACCGTCGGTTGCCTGCAAGCCTATCCCGGCTCGCGCAACGTCATTCCCGGCGAAGTGCGCATGACTCTCGATTTCCGTCACCTGGAACCGGCGCGCCTCGACTCGATGATTGCCGAGGTTAAACAAGTCATCGAAGCCACCTGTGAAGAACACGGTCTGACTTATGAACTGACGCCGACAGCGGACTTCCCGCCGCTGTACTTCGAAAAGGGCTGCGTGGAAGCGGTGCGCGGCGCAGCGAAAGGGCTGGGTTTGTCGAATATGGACATCGTCAGTGGCGCCGGACATGACGCGATTTTCCTCGCCGAACTCGGCCCCGCCGGGATGATCTTCGTGCCGTGCGAAGGCGGCATCAGCCACAACGAAATCGAGAACGCCGCGCCGGATGATCTGGCGGCGGGGTGTGCGGTGTTATTGCGGGCGATGCTGGCGGCTTCGGCGATGGTCGCGGGAGGGCAGCGGGCGGCTTGAAGATGAAAAGATCGCAGCCTTGCAGCAGCTGTCGAGTGTAACGAGGCTGCGATCTTTTCCTGTCACCCAAACGTCACAAACCTGTGCGATGTTGCCGGTCCATGAAAATCATCACCTCCGGCGCGTCCTATCTGGACATTGACGCCTACGCCTGCTGCATTGCCTATGCCGAATTGCTCAACCTGCAAGGCATTCCCGCCCGCGCCGTCAGCAGCGCGCCTGCCAACGCCAGCGTTTCGCCAAGCGTGCTCGGCTGGGGCGCGGCGTTTCACGACTACCAGCCGACATCGGACGATGAGTTTGTCTTGGTCGATGTCTCGGACTATCACCATTTCGACCCGTTGGTGGTGCTTGAACGGGTGGTGGAGGTCATCGACCATCATCCAGGCTACGAAAACTATTGGCAGCAGAAGCTTGGATCTGCTGCCGATATCCGCCCGATCGGCGCCGCAGCAACTCAGGTTTTTCAGCGCTGGCAGGCGGCCTGTGTGCTGCCGCAGATCAGCGTGCAAAGTGCCGCTTTGCTGGCCACCGCGATTCTCGACAACACGCAGAATTTCACCGGGCAGATGACCACGCCAGCGGACATCGAGGCTTACGTCGACCTCGCTTCACGGGCAAAACTGCCGGCAGACTGGCCTCGGCAATATTTTCTCGAGTGCCAGGCCAGCATCGAATCGAACCTTGCCGCTGCATTGGCAGCCGACTCGAAACGGATGAAACCCGAGAGCAACCTGCCATGCTTTTTCGCGCAAATGACTGTTTGGGATGCCGATGCCTTGCTGCAAAAACACCTGCCGCTGATCAGGCGCTGGATGGCAGAGCAGGGCGATGACTGGCTGCTGAATGTGATCAGTATCCGCGACCGCGAAAGCTGCTTTCTGGCGCCAGCCGAGGTCAGCCAGCAAAAGCTCAATCGCTTGTTGCCACTCGACTGGCAGGGCGGATTGGCCGTGCGCGCACCCTCAATGCTGCGCAAGGAACTGTTGAAATTGGCACTGGACGCTGGCAGTCACTGCGCACCAAACACCATCGTCCAGTAAACGCCTTCATCACTGCGCGCCTCACTGGCAAACCCGGCGCCGACCTGAGTAAACATCGGATTCATCAGGTTGGCGCAGTGCCCGGGGCTGGCCAGCCATCCGGCCATGGCTTTGCCCGGTGAACTCTGTCCGGCGGCGATGTTTTCACCGATTTGCCGACCGCGATAGCCGGCTGCACGGGCGCGATCGGCAGGCAGGTCGCCGTCCGGATCGCGGTGGGCGAAGTAGTTGCCGTAAGCCATGGCTTTGCTGTGCCCCTGCGCGGCGGCGCCCAGTGCTGCGTTCCAACTCAACGGCCGGGCGGCGGCGAAGCGCTGGCGTCCGCACATCCGTGGCCGGGCGCGCGCGGCGTTTACCTCAGCGAGCAAGGCCTTGCCGACGCTGCGGTTATCGCCAACGCGGCTGTCGAGCACCGGTTGCGCCAACACCACTTGCCATTCATTGCGTGAGCGACTGATGCCGATGTCGGCGTAGCTCGCATCCAGCAGCGCGGCGCAGTGTTCGTCTTGCAGCAAGTCGAAGGCCTCTTCGGCGTCCTCGGCCCCGATCACGCGAATACTGCGTACCGCAACGGCGGAGTAGCCGGACGACTTCAGCGCTTCACGCATGCCGCCGGCGTAGCGATAACCGATCGGCAAGGCCAGGTTCGACTTCAGCGCCAACGGCGCCAGGCGTTGTGCCGGGCGTCGATCGCAGCGCTGCGGATGGGCACGATAGTCGTTGATGGCGGCCACCAGTTGCCGCTCGGCACCGGCATGGGCGGTTGCAGCGAACAGCGGCGAAAGGATCAGCAGGCACAGCGAAACGAAGCGAGACGAACGAACGGCGTGGCGCATGAGACGGGCAGCTCTGAAGAGGGACAGCGCAAAAGTTGAGTGAGCCGCAGAAAGCGGCGCGAGTAGGACTGGGCTTTTTCGACTTGGTTCAAGGGGCGGTGAAGGCTTTACGGCGAAGCGACGAACAGTGGAATCAAACAGAGCGCTATGTTGCGCCGGATGACGCTATCGCGAGCAGGCTCACTCCTACATTTGGAATGCGTTCCCCTGTAGGAGTGAGCCTGCTCGCGATGGCGTCACTGAAAACAATACAAAAGACACAGGCAGACCACTATCACCGATTCAACACATCCTTCATCCACTGCAAATACTGCGCACGATCCGAGATCGAGTTATGCCCCGAATCCGGCACCACCCGGAGCACCGCCACGCCTTGCGGGAAATTCTCCAGCAAACGCTGGGTGCTGGCGCGCGGAATCACCTCGTCATCACTGGCCGCGAGCAACAACGTCGGCACGCGGATATGCGCGGCGTACTTGCCGGATTCAAATCGGTCCTTGAGCAACCACTGCACCGGCACCCACGGATACTGGCGCGCCGCGATTTCTTCGAGGCTGTTGTAAGGCGTCACCAGAATCAGCTGTTGCACCGGCCGTTGACTGGCCAGACGCACGGCCACGCCGGAACCGAGGCTGCGCCCGACCACGGCCACCTGCGGATGACTGGCGTAGACCTGATCGAACAGCGCCAGCGCATCCTCAGCAATCGCCGCCTCCGACGGTGAACCGCCGCTGCCACCGAAACCGCGGTAGTTGAGCAAATACACTGCGTAATCGGGAAACGCCTCGGCAAACTCCGGCAGATTGCGCGACACGTCCTCGGCATTGCCGCCGAAATAGATCAGCGCCCGTGGCCCGACACGCTCGCGGGTGATCACTGAAACCCGCGCGTCCGGCATCGACAGGATCAGGTGTGAGTCGCTGCCGCTGACGGCATTGGGCTGCGGAAAATAGATCAGCGAGCGCTGAAAAAAGAACAGCGCCGCGCACAGCACCAGGTACACGGCAACGATCAATGCGACGAGTGACATCAGGGTTCGGGACATTCGGCTACTTTTAACGGTGTGTGAAGGATCGCTGTCGCAGTGTAGTTCAGCCCTGCCACCGGGCCGCTCGCACACACAACAGGCAACAGATCCACGTAGCAGGGGAACCAGCATGAGCCACACTGAGGGTTACTCCCGTCGCCGATTGCTCACGCTGGCTGCCGGGGTTTCGGCGGTCTTCACCTTTGATCGGGCGCTGGCCACAACCACCACGTCCACGACCACCGGAGGCCAAACCATGCAGACCCGTGCCATCCCGTCCAGTGCCGAGTCGCTGCCAATCGTGGGCCTGGGCACCTATCGCGGCTTTGACGTCGCGCCCGGTGACCCGGCCTATCGGCAATTGCCGGCGGTGCTCGATGAGCTGTTCAAAAAGGGCGGCACGCTGATCGACAGTTCACCGATGTATGGCCGCGCCGAACAGACCACCGGCGAACTGCTATCGATCCACGAACCGCGTTCGCCAGCGTTTCTGGCGACCAAGGTGTGGACGCGCGGGCGCAAGGAAGGCATCGCGCAGATGGAACAGTCGTTCAGCCTGCTACGCACCGAGCGCATCGATCTGATGCAGATCCACAACCTGCTCGACTGGCAAACCCACCTGCCGACCCTGCGTGAATGGAAAGCCCAGGGGCGCATCCGTTACATCGGCATCACCCATTACACGCCCTCGGCCTATGAGGAAGTCGAATCGGTGTTGAAGGCCGAACAACTGGACTTTCTGCAAATCAATTACGCCCTCGATGACCGAGGCGTGGAGAAACGTATTTTGCCTTTGTGCCGCGAGCGCGGCGTCGCGGTGATCTATAATCGACCGTTCGGTGGCGGGGGACTGCTGGCCCGGCTCAAAGGCAAACCGCTGCCGGGCTGGGTGTCGGATGTGCAGGTCAACAGCTGGGCACAATTGGCGTTGAAGTTTCTGCTCTCGCATTCGGCGGTGACTTGCGTGATCCCGGGCACGGGCAATCCGCGCTATATGGCCGATAACGCCAAGGCCGGGTTCGGGCCGATGCTCACCGATGCGCAACGGCATCAGTTGATTGCGTTAGCAGCGGGATAATCGATCTCGTAGACGGCGCTTAACCGCGATAGCGCAACGCCTCCAGCAACAATGCAAACGCCGGCGCCGCCTGGCGTCGGCTCGGGTAGTAGAGGTGGTAACCGGCAAACGTCGGGCACCAATCTTCCAGCACTTGCAGTAAACGGCCGTCGGCCAGATACGGTGCGACGATGTTTTCCGGGATGTAACTCAGGCCGAAACCGTCCAGCGCAGCGTCGAGTAACGGGTAGACGCCGTTCAGAGTGATCTGCCCGGAGACCCGCACTTTCAGGCTTTCGCCATCCTTCTCGAACTCCCAACTGTACAACCCGCCGTTGGTGGGCAGGCGCAGGTTGTTGCAGGCGTGGTCGGTCAGGTCGCGGGGTGTTTGCGGCGGGGGCCGTTTGGCGAAATAGGCGGGTGAACCGACCACCGCCATGCGCATGTCGGGGCCGATGCGGGTGGCAATCATGCCTTGCGCGACGTCTTCGCCCAGGCGCACGCCAGCGTCGAAACCCTGGCCGGCGATGTCGACGAAACCATAGTCACAGCTGACTTCGACGCTGATGTCCGGATATTTGGGCAGAAATTCCTTGAGTACCGGGCGCAGCAGCCAGTCCAGCGAATGGTCGGTGGCGTTGAGGCGGATCTTGCCCGCCGGGGTGTCGCGCAGGTTGCTCAGGGCGGCGAGTTCCAGTTCGATCTCTTCAAAGCGCGGGCCGATGGTTTGCAGCAGGTGCTCGCCAGCCTCGGTGGGCGAGACGCTGCGGGTGGTACGGGTCAGCAGACGCAGACCCAAACGGGCTTCGAGTGCGCGGATGGTATGGCTCAACGCGGACTGCGAGACACCGAGCTTGGCCGCGGCCTTGGTGAAACTGCGCTCGCGGGCCACGGCGAGGAAGGCGAGCAGGTCGGTGGCATTTTCACGCAGCATTGATGAGGGTCCTGCATAAGTTTTTTCGAATTCTAGTCGATTATCTGAAGAGTTGGTGCCGTTAGAGTAGTGGCACTGTTTATTTGGAGACATTGCCATGAACCCGATCGCCGCTTCTGCGTTGACCCTTTCCCTGTTGGCGGGTGAGGTGCAGGCCAATGAAACGCCACGAGTGACCGTCACCCCGAATGGTTCGCAACCTTCGGCCAAGGGCCCGGCAGATTGGTTCACTGGCACTGTGCGGGTGGATGCGCCGTTCAAAGGCTCCGACGCGGCGCGGATCAGTGGCGCGACAGTGACGTTTGAGCCGGGCGCGCGTACCGCGTGGCATACGCATCCGTTGGGGCAGACATTGATCGTCACGGCCGGTTCCGGGTTTGTGCAGGAGTGGGGGCAGTCGGTTCGTGAGATTCGTCCAGGGGATACGGTGTGGATTGCGCCGGGGGCCAAGCATTGGCACGGTGCGGCGCCCGGTACGGCGATGACTCATATCGCGATTGCTGAAGTGCTCGATGGCAAAGTCGCGGATTGGATGGAGCAGGTGAGTGATGAGCAATATCCGTCAACCGAGTGAGGCTTTTCCCTCACCCCAGCCCTCTCCCGAAGGGAGAGGGGGCCGACCGAGGTGTCTGGCGTCATACATCGACCTGAGAGACCGAGACGATTATGGATTCACAGCAAAACGTTCAAGTCGGCGCAGCTCCCGAATATCCCCGGATCGGTCCCCTCTCCCTTTGGGAGAGGGCTAGGGTGAGGGGCTCTTTTCAGGCGTTTAGATCATCTCCGGCAGTGAAGAAAGGATTTTATCGAGGGTAATCGGATACTCCCGCACCCGCGCTCCGGTGGCGTTGTAGATCGCATTCGCCACCGCCGCACTGACCCCGCAAATCCCCAACTCACCGACACCCTTGGCCTTCATCGGCGAAGACACTGGATCAGTCTCATCAAGAAAAATCACCTCCTGATGCGGAATGTCGGCATGCACCGGCACCTCGTACCCGGCCAGATCATGGTTGACGAAAAAGCCCAGCTTCTTGTCCACCGCCAACTCTTCCATCAACGCGGCACCGACGCCCATGGTCATTGCGCCGATCACCTGACTGCGTGCCGAAGTCGGATTGAGAATCCGCCCTGCTGCACACACCGCCAACATGCGCCGCACGCGCACTTCACCGGTGGCCGCGTCGACGGCGACTTCGACGAAATGCGCACCGAAGGTCGACTGCTGATACTTCTCGGCCAGATCACCGAACTCGATGCTGTCCTCGCCGACCAGCGCGCCGCCTTCAGCCGCGTTGCGCAACGGTACGCTCTTGTTGCCGAGCCGCACCTGACCGTCGACAAACTCCGCCTGATCCGCCGCCATGCCCAGCTTGCCCGCCACCGCTTCACGCAGTTTTACGCACGCGGCATAGACCCCGGAGGTCGAGCAGTTACCGCCGAACTGGCCGCCGGAGCCGGCCGACACAGGGAAGTTCGAGTCACCCAGCCGCACCACCACCGCGTCGAGGCTTACGCCCATCATCTCGGCGGCAGTCTGCGCGATGATCGTATAGCTGCCGGTGCCGATATCGGTCATGTCGGTTTCCACAACAATCTTGCCGTCACGCTCCAAATGAACGCGGGCGCCGGACTTGACCAGCAGGTTGTTGCGAAACGCCGCCGCCACGCCCATGCCGATCAGCCAGCGACCTTCACGACGGCTAGCCGGTTGAGCCTTGCGCTGGTTCCAGCCGAATTTCTCGGCCCCGGTCTGCAGGCACTTGATCAATTGCCGCTGGGAAAACGGCCGTTCGGTCTTCACTGGATCAACCTGCGTATCGTTGAGAATGCGGAATTGCACCGGGTCCATCTTCAGTTGCTCGGCCATCTCATCCATGGCGATTTCCAGCACCATCAACCCCGGTGCTTCACCCGGTGCACGCATGGCGTTGCCTTCGGGCAAATCGAGCGGCGCGAGGCGCATGCTCACGCGACGGTTTTCGGCGGCGTACAGCAACTGGCTCGGTTGTGCGGCGAGCTCGACCTTGCCGTCGGCGAGGTTGCCCGACCAGCCCTCGTGGGCGATGGCGGTGAGCTTGCCGTCCGCCGTGGCGCCCATGCGGATGCGCTGAATTGTCGCCGGACGGTGCGTGGTGTTGTTGGCCATCTGCGGGCGGGCGAGGGCCACTTTCACCGGTCGGCCAGCCATGCGCGCACCGAGGGCGGCAAGAATCGCGTCGGCGCGGATGAACAGCTTGCCGCCGAAACCGCCACCGATATACGGCGAGACCAAACGAACTTTTTCCTTCGGTAAACCGAGGGTTTTCGCAATGTCGCCGACACTCCAGGCGACCATCTGGTTGGAGGTCCACAAGGTCAGTTGATCGCCTTTCCACGCTGCCAATGTCGCGTGGGGTTCCATCATCGCGTGGGACTGGTCCGGGGTGGTGTAAGTCTGATCGAACTGTACCGGCGCGGCGGCAAAGGCCTTGTCGAAGTCACCATGATTGACGTCGGGCAACTCGTCTTTCGGCTCGACGCCCAAGTCTTTCACGCTGGCCAGATCGAACTTGCCTTCGACGGCTTCGTAATCGACCTTGACCCGTTGCGCGGCGGCGCGGGCCTGTTCGAAGGTCTCAGCGACGACCAACGCGACGGCCTGCTGATAATGCTGCACTTCGGGACCGGCGAGCAGGTGGGCGGCGTTGTATTGACCCTTGTCGAGCTTGCCGGCATTGGCGGCGGTGACAATCGCCAGCACGCCCGGCGCGGCTTTCGCCTCGTCCAGATGAATGGCTTTGATCCGCCCTTTGGCGATGGCCGCATCGACCATGACACCGTAAGCCTGATTGGCGGCCGCTTCATGTTGCTCGTAGGCATACGTGGCCTGCCCGCAGGTTTTCAACGGGCCTTCGATGCGCTCGGTGGGTTGGCCGATGACCTTCAACTGGTCGATCGGGTTGGTGGTGGCGGGCGTGTCGAATTTCATGCCTCATCCCTCGCTTGCGCCAACACCGAGCCGAGCGTGCGCTCGACCAGGGTCAGTTTGAATTGGTTGTCGTGGGTCGGCGTGGCGCCGTCGAGCAGGCGTTCGCTGACGGCTTTGGCGCCTTTTGGCAGCAGCGCTTCGGCCTCTTCAATTCGCCACGGTTTCGGCGCGATACCGCCGACCGCAACGCGGCCACTGCCGTCCTTTTGCAGGATCAGACCAACCGAGACCAGCGCGAATGCGTAGGACGAACGATCACGCACCTTGTGATAAATGTGGGTGCCGCCGACGGGCGCGGGCAGTGTCACCGAGGTGATGAACTCGCCGGGCGTCAGGCTGGTTTCGATGTTCGGCGTGGTACCGGGCAACTGGTGAAAGTCGGCCATGGCGATGCTGCGGGTGCTGCCGTCGGGTTTCACCGTGTCAATCTGCGCATCGAGAGCACGCATGGCAATCGCCATGTCACTCGGGTGCGTAGCGATGCAGGCGTCGCTGACGCCGATGATGCCCAGTTGCCGACTGACCCCGCCAATCGCCGAGCAACCGCTGCCGGGATTGCGTTTGTTGCAGGCTTGATGGGTGTCGTAGAAATACGGGCAGCGCGTGCGTTGCAGCAGGTTGCCGGCGGTGCTCGCCATGTTGCGCAACTGTCCGGAAGCCCCGGCGAGCAAGGCGCGCGAGAGCAGGGCGTAGTCTTGCCGCACGCGCATATCGGCCGCCAGATCGGTGTTGCGCACCAGCGCGCCGATGCGCAAGCCGCCCTCGGGTGTGGCTTCGATCTGATCCAGGCCGAGGTGGTTGACGTCGATCAGGTGCAGCGGGGTTTCGATGTCGAGTTTCATCAAGTCCAGCAGGTTGGTGCCGCCAGCGATGAAGCGTGCGCCCTCGACCTGTGCGGCTTGCGCAGCGGCAGCGGCGGGGGAGTCGGCGCGGCTGTAATTGAACGGTCTCATGCCGGTACCTCCGCGACTTCGGTGATGGCTTCGATGATGTTCGAGTACGCACCGCAGCGGCAGATATTGCCGCTCATGCGTTCCTGAAACTCTCTGGCGATCAACTGCGGCGCCTCGGTGAGGCTCTCACTGACGTGGCTGGGGATGCCGTCGCGGATTTCCTTGATCACTGACACCGCCGAGCAGATCTGCCCCGGTGTGCAATAGCCGCACTGATAGCCGTCGTGCTTGATGAATGCGGCCTGCATCGGGTGCAGATTGTCCGGCATGCCGAGGCCTTCGATGGTGGTGATCTCGCTGCCTTCGTGCATCACCGCCAGGGTCAGGCAAGAGTTGATGCGTCGACCATCGGCGATCACCGTGCAGGCGCCGCACTGGCCGTGGTCGCAGCCTTTTTTGGTGCCGCTCAGGTGCAGGTGCTCGCGCAAGGCATCGAGCAGGGTGGTGCGGGTGTCGACGTCAAGCGCACGCGGCTTGCCGTTGACGTTGATCGTCACTTTGCTCATAGCCGGTTGCTCCAGATTGGCCGCGTAGGCCTTGAGGCTGATAAACGGCGGCATCGCGAACGCGGTGGCGGTCACGGCGCCGAGGATCAGAAATCCGCGTCGGGAAATCGTCATGGTTCGATTCCTTTTCTCTCTTCATCAGGGCAGCAGGGTCGTGAATGGCCCAAGCGGGCAGCCAGCGTCATCGCCGGTCTCGTAAAGGAGTGACTGCCGAAGAGAGGAAAAGGTTTTTGCGGATTTGCGCTATAGAGTTATGCGTGTGGTTCATCAATCGCCTGACTTGGCACAAATCCCTGTGGGAGCGAGCTTGCTCGCGAAGAGGCCGGCACATTCAACCTCTTCATCGACTGAACGGACGCCTTCGCGAGCAAGCTCGCTCCCACAGGGGAATGGGGTCTACCTGGCTAATGCGAGCCAACCACCATATGCGTAAACGGCGCCACATACGCCTGCAACGTCACCAGTCCGCCGACCAGAATCGCCAGCACAATCGAGTGGAAGAACACATAGCGCAAAATCTCGCCCTCATGCCCGTACCAGCGGGTCGCGGTGGAGGCGACCACGATCGATTGCGCATCGACCATTTTGCCCATCACCCCGCCGGAGCTGTTCGCCGCCGCCATCAGGATCGGACTGATCCCGAGCTGTTCCGACGTCACCCGCTGCAAGCCGCCAAACAGTACGTTCGATGCGGTATCGGAACCGGTCAGCGCGACGCCCAGCCAACCGAGCAACGTGCCGAACATCGGGTAGAAAATCCCCGTCGCGGCAAACGCCAGGCCCATGGTCGCGTCGAGTCCCGAGTAGCGCGTGAGAAACCCTAGCGCCAGCATCGCCGCAATGGTGATCAACGAAAACCGCACCACCCACAACGTGCGCAGGTATTGCTTGATCAGTTGCGGGATCGAATAGCCCATCAGCAAACCACCGACAATCGCCGCCAGCAGAATCCCGCTGCCGGTGGCGGTGAACCAGGTGAATTTGTACACCGCTTCCTCGGCTTTCGGGGCGGGTACCACCGGCGGGACTTTTTGCACTTGCAGGTGCAGGGTGGTGAAAGTCACGGCTGGGGCGAAGATCGGATTAGCCTCGTTCAGCGGCTTGCCAGTCGGGTCGAGTTTGGCCGAGTGGGTGACCGGATCGATCGCCGGCCGGACATCGAAGATGTTCTTGAAGCCCTGAGTGCCCCAGGCAAACACGAACACGGTGAGGATGATCCACGGCATCCACGCGCGCATCACCGCCGGGCGCGCCTGATCGCTGAACGCGGCGCTGGCAGTGATTTTTTCTTCCTCGACTTTGGAGTTGTCGACGCGCCCTGACAGCGCTGCTGAGGTGTGAATGGTCGCCGGTTTCCATACCTTCAAAAACAGCGTCAGACAGGCCATGGAAATCAGCGCGGCGATCACGTCCACCAACATTGGGCCGTGGTAGTTCGACACCAGAAATTGCGGGATCGCGAAGCTGACGCCGGCCACCAGAATCGCCGGCCAGATCTCCAGCATCTTGCGCCACCCGGCGAAGGCCCAGATCAGCCAGAACGGCACTAGCACCGAGAAAAACGGCAACTGCCGACCAACCATCATCGACAGTTCCATTTCATCCAGCCCGGTAACTTTGGCCAGCGTGATGATCGGCGTACCGAGTGCGCCGAATGCCACCGGCGCGGTGTTGGCGATCAGCGCCAGACCTGACGCGGCCAACGGCGAAAACCCCAGCCCGATCAGAATCGCCCCGGTCACCGCTACCGGCGTGCCGAACCCCGCCGCACCTTCGAAAAACGCACCGAAGCAGAACGCGATCAGCAACAACTGCAAACGGCGGTCATCAGTGATCCGCGCAAGGGAATCCTGCAGCACTTTGAACGAGCCGTTCTCGGTGGTCAGACGGTGCAGAAAGATGATGTTGAGGACGATCCAGCCGATTGGCAGCAAGCCATTCGCCGCACCGAACAACGCCGCAGAACCGGCCATGCTCGCCGGCATGCCGAAGGCAAAAATCGAAATCAGCAGGGCGGACGCCAGCGCCAGCAGCGCCGCGAGATGCGCCTTGACGTGGAAGAACGCCAGCGCCGCAAGCATCACCACCACCGGTACGGCGGCCATGAGCGTGGAGATCACCGGGTTGCCGAACGGGTCGTAAATTTGCTGCCAGACCATGGTCCACCTCTGCTTGTTGTTATTGAGGGCGCAGATCCATTGCGTGGTGCTTGGTTGCAAGGAGTATAGGTGGCGTTTCGCCGCCGCTCGGTCAGCGCGGGCTGGGCGACAAACGGTCGATAGTGGCCACTGAATCAAAGGCGTTTTGCCCGGTCGTATCTGCGGCTGCGCGCACCGCGTCCTGAAGGCGCGGGCAGCGTCGCCGATTCCGTCGTCAAGACCTTGGTTTTAGGGAAGTGTTGAATGAAGCGTGCAACAACAATACTGCTGACCGTGACCGCCGCCGTATTGCTCGGCGGCTGTGTCGCGGATTTTGATGATGACCACCGCCATGGCCGGCATTACGACCGCGATCATGGCCGCAATTACGACCACGACCGGCGCTGGGACGACCGCGATGATCGTCGCGACGGGCGTCGCTACTACCGCGATCGGGATGATGATTGACTGAGTTCTGCGCGCCCCATTAGTAGAACAGTCGCGCAGACGCGGGGGAGTGGACGCAATGATGGCAATTCAGTAGCATCGCCGTTTTTTTTCCCCTTCTCCCCCAAGGATGATCATGTCTGTGGCTTTGCTGTCGCGCCGTATACCCGTTGTTATCAGTGCAGTTCTGTCGGGCCTGCTGCTGTCGGGGTGCACCCAGTTGGGAACCTATCAGGATTCGGTCGCACCTGATGCCGCTAAGCTGCGCTTTGTCGCCAGCACCGATAACGCGTCGGTGGATTATTACGATGCAGAGCATTGCGATGGCCAGACCACCGGCTTGCTCAACAACCTGTTCATCGTCGACAGTGCGCGCCGGGTGGGCATGAGCGTGGCGCCCCCGGAAAAGGCCAAGAGCTACCTGGAAATCAAGCTGCCGCCCGACAAGGAAATGTACCTGAAGGTCAACACCCAGACCGGTTATGCCGTGTGCGGGTCGGGTTTCAGCTTCAAACCTCAGCGCGATACAGAATATGAGCTGACCTTCGACCTCAAGGGCCGCCAGTGTTCGACGCTGATGCAGCGCGTGCAGCGCATCGATGGCAAGGACGTACGCACGCCGCTCCCGATGAAACGCGAGGGGCTGGCGGCCTGTGCCGGGCGCAACCCGATCTTTCCCAAGCCGCCAGTGCTGCTGCCGGATACGCCGGAGCGGACGGTCATGATCGACCGCATCGTCAATGGCAGCCTCTTCGTGGTGTTGAAGTCCGACGCGAAGACGCGCGCCGCGACGACGTTTACGCCGGAAAAACTCGATTCGCTGGTCAGCGAGCGCAAGGCGAAAATGGGCTTTGAACTGCCAGACGATTACTGGGCGCTGTACCGTCAGAATCTAGACGCCTTCAACATTGAGGGTTCCGCGATTCCCAGCGAGGCGATCACCCGTTCCAGCGACGAGTATCGCAAACGTCTGCGCAGTATCGACGACAAGCGCTTGAAAGAATGGTCTGCCGTCGATGGTACTTCCGGCAAGCGTGGCAATGCGGTGCAGGCCGACATGGAAACCGGCATGATCACGTACTACTTCCAGTCGTCCAAGGAGGTCATGGGCGAAACCGTCATACGCCATCTCGACCGTATGGCCAAAATGGATGCGCAGTACAACGTCTGCTCGCGTTACGCCGAGTGCTGGAAGCGCTGAACGGCGCAATCCTGATGTGAAAAAGCCCGCTGCGCCGATACGGCCAGTGGGCTTTTTTGTGCCTGTTGCAATTAAAAATGAGCGCTCGCCCGGACGCTGGATCGCGCAGGCACAGAGGCCTCGATGTCCAGCAAATGGGTGGCGAGAATGTCGCTCAGAAAACGGAACTGATCGTTGATGCCGACCACTTCATTGTTGAAATGATTCGTGGCGGCGGGCATCAGCAGATCTTCGAAATCTTTGTTGAACACCAGCGCTTGAGCCTTATGCGACACGGCGTGCTGGTCGTAATAGTTGCTGCCGAACACCGGGAAACTCACGGAGAGTGTGACGTGGGTGTGAATCATGTTGTGAACTCCTCGTTGTGTTTCGGATGGGTCAATCGTGCCTTTGATGGGCGGTGGGCGGAAGGCAATCGTGGCGATGGTGAATATCGATGGCAGTGATGGTTAGAGTTTTTGGGGTGTTGCTGATGGCCTTATCGCTGGCAAGCCAGCTCCCACAAGTTCTGAGGCGATCACAAAATCTGCGGCTGCTGGAAATCCTTGTGGGAGCTGGCTTGCCAGCGATGAGGCCGGTACATCCAAAATCAGGCTCAATTGACACACCTATACTCAAATCTGCATCCCACTCATCTCAAGGACACCGCCACCGTGAACTCGCGTGCGCTGCTCGTCGCCGCACTGTTGCTGCTGGCCGGCTGCGCCACTTCGGCGCGGGCGCCGGTGTCAGCGCCGCAAGCCGTGTTTGTCTCGCCGCAGACCTGGCAGCAGATCGACCGCGAAATCGTCAGCGCTTCGCAGCAAGCCACCGAGCAAGTCAAAGTCTTTGCCCGTGGCTCGATGGAACATTGGCGTACTCGCGTCTATCAGCAAACTGAAGAAAATTTCATTCCGTGGTTCAGCAGCTACTGGACCCAGGAATGGCTGTCGATGAAAGTCAGTTGGTACACGATCAATGCCGGCGGTGAGCAGGACGCCTCGGCCAAGCGGCTGGCGGCGTATCTGCTTGAGCAATATCAGGAAAGGGTGCTGGCGCCGGTGGCGGTGGAGATCGATCCGGATGCAATTCTGGGGCAGGCGACGGCGTTCTATGCGCAGTTGATGGCGCAACAGATGCCGCTCATCGCCCAGCGTCATGGTGTGCCTGTCGCTCAGCTCAACGGGCGTTTGCAGAAAATCCCCGCCATTGCACTGGGTCCGCCGCCAGCGCGGGATGCTTCGTTGTTTCAAGTGATCAGCACGGAACCATTGAACACCTTGCCGGCCTATGCCGCGTTGATCGACAAGATTCACACTGACGGCGGCGCCAAGGGCATTGCCTCGACCGATGCCGGCATGGCCCCGGTGGCCAAGCGCGCCAGTCAGCGGATGGAAGCGGAAATGGCGCCGCGCGGGGCCGCCAGTGCTGTAGCGGCTGCGGCGGGGAAACTGGCTGGAGGGCTGATCTCGGTCGGTGTCGCCGGCATTCGCGCCATCCTCCAGGCCAATGACCGGCCCGACAGCGAAGCGCTGATTCGCAGCAGTCTGGGCAGCACCTTTGACAAGGCCTGGCTGAAACTGGTGCAAAACCCGACGACCGGGGTTATGGCCGGCACGTTGCACGTGGCCGGGCAGGTCGAGCGCAATCTGGGTGGGGGTGATGAACCGTCGGTCGGCTTGGGCGTGAATCCTGTCGAATGGCAGCCGCCGCAATCGACTAACCAGCAGATCGAACCCAACGTGCAAGGAGAGTGATCATGGCTTACATCGATATTTTTGTAGCGCCGGTGCCAACCGCCAATCGTGAGCAGTACAAAAAACACTGTGAAATCGCCGCGAAGCTGTTCAAGGAATACGGTGCACAGGATGTGATGCAGTGCTGGGGCGATGACGTGCCGGAGGGCAAGGTCACGTCATTTCCGATGGCGGTCAAACTCAAGGAAGGCGAGACGGTTTCATCCGGCTGGCTGATCTGGCCCGACAAGGCCACTCGCGACGCTGGCATGGGCAAAATGATGGAAGATCCGCGCATGCAACCGGACGTCAACCCGATGGGGTTTGATGGCCAGCGGATGATCTTTGGTGGCTTTAAAAATATCCTCGAACCCTGAAACCAGCGTAAATCTTTTGTAGGAGTGAGCCTGCTCGCGATCGCGGTGGGTCTGTCAATGAAGCATTGAATGTGCGAACGCCATCGCGAGCAGGCTCACTCCTACAGGTATTGTGTTCACTCCGAGGGGGTGATGCGACAGCTTTTACGGTTGCGGATCTGCTCGTCCGTCGGGCGTTCGCGGACGAATTCGAAGCGCGGCTCACCTTCGCTGTAATGCACCAGCCAGCCCCATTCCAGTTCACTTTCATCCTGCCCGGGATTGGGCGGGCGGGCCCACCACGGTTCTTTGCTGAGGATCGCGCGCATGGCGGCCTCCGGTTGATGGCAATCCTTGAACTATAGCTTCCTGTCACGAGTCGTCAGATCAGGCTGTGTAGAATCCGGCGGATCACTTTGAACAGGGGAGCAGGGCCATGACCGAAGAAGCGAAGCGACTGTTTTTCGCCCTCGATTGCCCGGCGGTGCAACGCAAGGCAATTGCTCAGTGGCGCGGGGAGTTGGGTTTACGCACCGGTAAGCCGGTGCCGGCGGACAATTTTCACCTGACGCTGCTGTTTCTCGGCGCCGTGCCCTTGGCGCAGATCAACGAAGTCTGTGAGGCCGCCGGACAAGTGCGTACGCCGGGAGAGGCCTTGAGAATTCCGCTTGATCGACTGCAGGTCTGGCATCGCCCCGGGGTGTTGTCGCTCGCGCCCGAGCAGGCACCGCCGGCGTTGCTGCGCCTGGTCTACGCGCTGGAACAGGTGATGTTGCCGTTCGGTTTTGAAGAGACGCCCCGCGAGTTTCGTCCGCATCTGACCCTGGCCCGAGACTACCGTGCGCCAGAGCCGGAATCTGCTACGCCGCCAGAGTTTTTCCTGCGCGCTGAACGTTTTGCCTTGTTCGAATCGCACAAAGGGCGCTATCGGATCCTGCAGGACTGGTCGCTGATCTGAGGCACAAAAAAAGGCGCCCGAGGGCGCCTGAAATTCACCTTGACCGAGGAAGCCAGGTGAGGCCGTTCATTGCAGGGTGCAGCGGTGGTAAGGCGCTGCGTGAACGGGAAATCATAAATTTCTTCGAGTCAGCCACTGACCCTGTGGGAGCGAGCTTGCTCGCGAAGGCGTCGGCACATCCAACATCTTTAGCGGTTGTTCACCCGCTTTCGCGAGCAAGCTCGCTCCCACATTTTGATTTTCGCTGGCTTATTTACCGAGTTTCACTCGGGTCCAGCCACGGGTCATGATTCGCTGTGTGGCAATCGGCTGATCCGGCACCGCATACAACGTCGCCATCACCGCTTGCGACGGGTACGAACCCGGGTCGTTGCGGATCGCTTCATCCACCAATGGCGTCGCCGCCGCATTGGCGTTGCTGTAGCCGTTGCTGTTGGTGATCTCGGCAATGATGTCCGGACGCATCAGAAAGTCCATGAACAGGTAGGCGTTCTCGACGTTCGCCGCATCGCGCGGGATCGCGACCATGTCGTAGAAGCTGCCGGCGCCTTCCTTGGGAATGCTGTAGTCGATCACCACGTTGTTGCCCGATTCCACCGCGCGGGCCTTGGCCTGCAGCACGTCGCCGGAGTAACCGACCGCGACGCAGATGTTGCCGTTGGCCAGATCCGAGATGTATTTCGAGGAGTGGAAGTACGCCACGTTCGGGCGGATTTTCATGAACAGCGCCTCGGCTTCCTTGATGTGCGCGGTGTCCTTGTCGTTCACCGGGTAGCCCAGGTAGTGCAGGGCGGCCGGGATCATTTCAGTCGGCGAATCGAGAAAACTGATGCCACAGGCTTTGAGTTTTTCAGCGTTTTCCGGTTTGAACAGCAGGTCCCAGGAATTGGTCGGGGCGTTGGCGCCGAGCACTTCCTTGACCTTGGCCGGGTTGAAGCCGATGCCGATCGAGCCCCACATGTACGGGAACGCGTGGGCGTTGTCCGGATCACTGGCGGCGGCGTTTTTCAGCAGCACCGGGTTGAGATTCTTCCAGTTCGGCAGCTTGGATTTGTCCAGCGTCTGATAGACGCCGGCCTTGATCTGCTTGGCCAGGAAACTGTTCGACGGCACGACCAGGTCGTAGCCGGATTTGCCCGCCAACAAACGCGCCTCAAGGGTTTCGTTGCTGTCGAAGACGTCGTAGGTCACGCGGATGCCGGTCTCGTCTTCGAACTTCTTGACCGTATCCGGCGCGATGTAATCGGACCAGTTGTAAACACGCAGCACCTTGTCGTTGGCCTGGGCGCCCATGACCATCGCGCCCATTAAGGACAGTGTCAGCAGAGTCCTGCCAAACATTTTCATCGGTACAACTCCATTCTTTTTATTCACGTTACGCAAAGCCCCCTCACCCTAACCCTCTACCAGGGGGAGAGGGGACTGACCGAGGGGCTGACTACAGGTTAAGCGGTTGCTGCGGATTGCTGAGGCTGCCACGACTCGTTTGCGGTCTGATCCATCGCTTCCTGAATCGCTCGTTTGCGATTGGCTTCTGCCTTGCGGCCGAAGTACCAGACCAGGAAGGTCACCAGCGACACCGCCAGCAGAATCAGGCTGGCCACGGCGTTGATCTCAGGCTTGACGCCCAGACGCACCGCCGAGAACACTTCCATCGGCAGGGTCGTCGAACCCGGCCCGGAAACGAAGCTTGCCAACACCAGGTCATCCAGCGACAGAGCGAACGACATCATCCCGCCCGCCGCCAGCGACGGCGCGATCATTGGAATGGTGATCAGGAAAAACACCTTGAACGGTTTCGCGCCGAGGTCCATCGCCGCTTCTTCGATCGACAGATCCAGTTCCCGCAAGCGCGCGGAGACTACCACCGCGACATAAGCGGCACAAAACGTGGTGTGGGCGATCCAGATCGTGACGATGCCACGCTCCTGTGGCCAGCCGATCAACTGCGCCATGGCCACGAACAGCAGCAACAGCGACAGACCGGTGATCACTTCAGGCATCACCAACGGCGCGGTGACCAGACCACCGAACAGCGTGCGACCCTTGAAGCGCGTGACGCGGGTCAGCACGAAAGCGGCGAGGGTGCCCAACGCTACAGCGGCGATCGCGGTGTAGCAGGCGATTTCCAGCGAGCGCACCACTGAGCCCATCAGTTGCGTGTTGTCGAGCAAACCGACGTACCACTTCACCGACCAGCCGCCCCAGACTGTCACCAGTTTGGATGCGTTGAACGAGTAGATCACCAGAATCAGCATCGGCAGATAAATGAACATCAGGCCGAAGATCAACATGAACTTGGAAAAACCGAAGCGTTTCATCCCCGTGCCTCCATCTCTTTGGCCTGGCTGCGGTTGAACAGCAGAATCGGCACAATCAGGATCAACAGCATCACCACCGCCAAGGCAGACGCCACCGGCCAGTCGCGGTTATTGAAGAACTCTTGCCACAGCACGCGACCGATCATCAGGGTCTCCGGGCCACCCAACAGTTCCGGAATCACGAACTCACCGACCACCGGAATGAACACCAGCATGCAGCCGGCAATAATCCCGTTCTTGGCCAGCGGCACGGTGATTTTCCAGAAGTTGTTGAAGTTGCTCGAACCCAAGTCCTGCGCGGCTTCCAGCAGACTGCCATCGTGCTTGACGAGGTTGGCGTACAGCGGCAACACCATGAACGGCAAGTAGGCGTAGACCACGCCGATATACACGGCCGTGTTGGTGTTGAGGATCTCGATCGGGTGATCGGTCAGCCCCGTCCACATCAGAAACGCGTTGAGCAGACCGTTGTTGCTGAGGATGCCCATCCACGCATAAACGCGGATCAGGATCGCGGTCCAGGTCGGCATCATGATCAACAGTAGCAGGACGTTTTGCGTTTCCTTGCCGGTCTTGGTGATCGCGTAGGCCATCGGGAAACCGATCAGCAGGCACATCATCGTGCTCAGTGCCGCCACCTTCAGCGAACCGAGGTAGGCCGACAGGTACAGCTCGTCTTCGCCGAGCATGGTGTAGTTGCCGATGTTGAGCATCAGCTGGAATTTCTGTTCGGCGTAGGTGTAGATCTCCGAGTACGGCGGGATCGACAGCGCGGCTTCCGAGAAACTGATCTTCATCACCAGAAAGAACGGCAGCATGAAGAACAGGAACAGCCAGATGAACGGAATGCCGATCACCAGTTTTCGCCCGCTGGGCACCAGGCGCAGGAATTGCTGATTGAAGGTTCTCATGAGCGCAGTACCACGCCGCTGTCGTCTTCCCACCAGACGTAAACCTTGTCGTCCCAGGTCGGACGCGCGCCACGGCGTTCGGCGTTGGCCATGAACGACTGGACGATTTTGCCGCCGGGCAATTCGACGTAGAACACCGAGTGACCGCCGAGGTAGGCGATGTCATGCACCTTGCCTTCGGACCAGTTGTAGCGGAATTCCGGTTTAGTGGTGCTGACGAGCATTTTTTCCGGACGGATCGCGTAGGTGACCGACTTGTCCTGCACCGAAGTGCTGACGCCGTGACCGACGTAGATCTTCTGCTGCAAGTCCGGGCTGTGGATGATCGCGTGACCTTCAAGGTCTTCCACCACGGTGCCATCGAAGGCGTTCACGTTACCGATGAACTCGCAGACCATGCGGCTGACCGGCGCTTCATAAATGTCGACCGGGCTGCCGATCTGGGCGATCCAGCCGAGGTGCATGATCGCGATGCGCTCGGCCATGGTCATGGCCTCTTCCTGGTCGTGGGTCACCATCACGCAGGTTACGCCGACGCGTTCGATGATCTGCACCAGTTCCAGTTGCATCTGCGAACGCAGCTTTTTATCCAGCGCGCCCATCGGCTCGTCGAGCAGCAACAGCTTCGGACGCTTGGCCAGCGAACGGGCGAGGGCGACGCGCTGACGCTGACCGCCGGACAACTGGTGCGGACGGCGTTTGGCGTATTGGGTCATATGCACCAGACGCAGCATTTCATCGACACGGGCATCGATTTCACTGGCCGGCAAACGGTCCTGCTTGAGGCCGAAGGCGATGTTCTGCGCGACGGTCATGTGTGGGAACAGCGCGTAGGACTGGAACATCATGTTGATCGGCCGCTCGTACGGCGGCATGTCGGTGATGTCCACGCCGTCGAGCAGAATCCGCCCTTCGGTCGGCCGCTCGAAACCGGCGAGCATGCGCAGCAGGGTCGATTTTCCCGAACCGGAGCCGCCGAGCAGGGCGAAGATTTCGCCCTGATGGATCTCCAGGGACACATCGTCCACTGCCACGGTTTCGTCGAACTTCTTGGTGACACGATCGACTTTCACCAGCACCTTTTTCGGTTGCTGATGACCTTCAAGTGCCTTCCTGTAAGTGCTGGAGGCGTTTGCCATGTGAAACTCCCAACAGGTTTCGTTCGCCTGGCCAATGTGGCCGGGCTTAAGTGGATTGCAAGCCTGCAGGTGCATTCCCGGTCGGATCACATCCCCCTGTGGGAGCGAGCTTGCTCGCGAAAACGTCGTGTCAGTCGACGTCGTTGTTGCCTGACACACCGCTTTCGCGAGCAAGCTCGCTCCCACAGGGTATTGCATTGATCTGAAGGTCTTGCTCCCGCCGTCCGGCTTGGTCGGCGCCGCCGTCCTGGCTGCCTGGGTCGTACTTGTTGTTATTACGGGTGTTGTTCACGAATGACGGATGCGCAAAGGCACACCCGACGTCCGTGGGGGCAGTAAATCGTTACGGATTCTTGGGTTGAGTCAGCGCTGGTTGCGCCGCGTCGCCCGTTGCCGGCAAGCCGCGCCGAAGGCCTGGAAAATCTTCAGGTAGTTCGGGTTGTCCAGTACTTGCCATTCCGGGTGCCATTGCACGCCGAGGGCGAAGGTCGGGCTGTGCTCGACCGAGATCGCCTCGATCAAGCTGTCCGGCGCCACCGCTTCGGCACGCAAGCCGGGAGCGAGGCGATCAATGCCCTGGCTGTGAATCGAGTTGACCTGGAACTCGCCGGGCAATCCCAGCGCCTCGAATACGCCGCCAGCAAGCACGGTCACCGCGTGAGCCGGCGCGTATTGCACGGCCACATCAGGGCTGTCGGCTTCACGGTGATCAAGCATGCCCGGCAACTCATGCACCCTCTGATGCAGGCTGCCGCCGAACGCCACGTTCATTTCCTGGAAGCCCCGGCAAATGCCGAGCACCGGAACGCCCGCCGCGATGGCTGCACGTAATAAAGGAAGGGTGGTGGCATCCCGCGCCGGATCATGATCCGTGCCGGGTTCGCTGGCCGGGCCTTGATAGTGGAAGGGCTCCACGTTCGAGGGCGAGCCGGTCAGCAGCAGACCGTCGAGTTGACCGAGCAGGTCTTCGATTTCAGTCAGCTTGCCAAGGGAAGGAATGACCACTGGCAGCCCGTTAGCGCCAACGCTGACAGCACGTACGTACTTGTCGCCGCTGATGTGATAGGGGTGCAGGCCAATCTGTTTGACGCACGCAGTAACGCCGATCAATGGCTTGAATGCCATTTTTATTCACCTCGAAGTTTGACACTTGAACGAGCTTTTCCGGAGCTTAGCCTCGTTGATTTTAATTAACAACTGCCATGTAAAAAATTCTAAACGCCGTTCATCAAATCTTCATGATTCTCGGGGCTGTGGCGCCTGAATTGGCACGCAGGTGTTAAAAAAAGCCCGAAAAATAAACCATGAGCGCCCATCTGTTCGCTATTGACTTCACTTTGCCGTTCGGGTTGACTGGCTCGGCGAAACAGTAGTGAACATAATAATTAACAGCTAAATAGGTGCATCATGTCGGTCCCTCTGCGTACCGTTCAACTCAACGAAGCAAACGCATTCCTTAAGAAATATCCTGAGGTTTTGTACGTCGACCTTCTGATTGCGGATATGAACGGTGTGGTGCGCGGCAAGCGTATCGAACGCACCAGTCTTCATAAGGTTTACGAAAAGGGCATCAACCTGCCGGCCTCGCTTTTCGCGCTCGACATCAACGGCTCCACGGTGGAAAGCACCGGTCTGGGTCTGGATATCGGCGACGCTGACCGCATCTGCTACCCGATCCCCGGCACCCTGAGCATCGAACCGTGGCAGAAGCGCCCAACCGCACAACTCTTGATGACCATGCACGAAATCGAAGGTCAGCCATTCTTCGCTGACCCGCGTGAAGTGCTGGCCAACGTCGTACGCAAATTCGATGACCTCGGGCTGACCATCTGCGCAGCATTCGAACTCGAGTTCTATCTGATCGATCAGGACAACGTGAACGGCCGTCCACAATCGCCACGTTCGCCGGTGTCCGGCAAGCGTCCGGTGTCGACTCAGGTGTATTTGATCGACGATCTCGACGAATACGTCGATTGCCTGCAAGACATCCTTGAAGGCGCGAAAGAGCAGGGCATCCCGGCTGACGCGATCGTCAAGGAAAGCGCCCCGGCGCAGTTCGAAGTCAACCTGCATCACGTCTCCGACCCGATCAAGGCGTGCGACTACGCCGTCCTGCTCAAGCGTCTGGTGAAGAACATCGCCTACGACCACGAGATGGACACTACCTTCATGGCCAAGCCGTATCCGGGCCAGGCGGGCAACGGTCTGCACGTGCACATTTCGATCCTGGACAAAGAGGGCAACAACATCTTTGCCAGCGAGGATCCCGAGCAGAACGCCGCACTGCGTCACGCGATCGGCGGTGTGCTGGAGACCCTGCCTGCGCAAATGGCGTTCCTCTGCCCGAACGTCAACTCGTACCGCCGCTTTGGCGCGCAGTTCTACGTACCGAACTCGCCGAGCTGGGGCATCGACAACCGCACCGTTGCGGTCCGTGTGCCAACCGGTTCGGCCGACGCTGTGCGTATCGAGCATCGCGTCGCCGGTGCCGATGCCAACCCGTACTTGCTGATGGCGTCGGTGCTGGCCGGTGTTCACCACGGTCTGACCAATCAGATCGAGCCGGGCGCCCCGGTGGAAGGCAACAGCTACGAGCAGAACGAACAGAGCCTGCCGAACAACCTGCGCGATGCACTGCGCGAGCTGGACGACAGCGAAGTCATGGCCCGCTACATCGACCCGATGTACATCGACGTGTTTGTCGCGTGTAAAGAGAGTGAGCTGGCCGAGTTTGAGAACTCGATTTCTGACCTTGAGTACAACTGGTATCTGCATACGGTGTGATTGGCTGAGGCCCTCAAAAGCTGAAGAGCCCCTCACCTTAACCCTCTCCCGGAGGGAGAGGGGACTGATCCGGGGATGCTCGGGCAATCCGCTGACCTGAACGATTTTTGCCGAATCCATATTCGACTCGGTCGTTCAGGTCGGTGCAGATCCCAAGGCACTTCGGTCGGTCCCCTCTACCCCCGGGAGAGGGCTAGGGTGAGGGCAGCCATCTCAACCCAGACACAGCAACCCGACACCCCCAATCCCCCCTTGTCGAGCCACAACAATGACAACGACCCGCAACGACTGGGAACAACGCTTCCAGTCCCTGACCATCGAAGCCCGCGCGTTCATCAACGGTGAATACCGCCCGGCCATCAGTGGCGACACGTTTGAATGCCTGAGCCCCGTCGACGGGCGTTACCTCGCCTCCGTGGCCAGCACCGATGAAGCCGACGCCAACCTCGCCGTTGAAGTCGCGCGTCAGTCTTTTGAATCCGGCGTGTGGGCAAAAAAAGCCCCGGCCGAGCGCAAGCGCATCCTGATTCGCTTCGCCGATCTGATCCTGCAGAACCAGGAAGAGCTGGCGCTGCTGGAAACCCTCGACATGGGTAAACCGATCAGCGATTCGATGAGCATCGACATCCCGGCGACCGCCAACGCGATCCGCTGGAGCGCCGAAGCCATCGACAAGATCTACGACGAAGTCGCCGCCACACCCCACGACCAACTCGGCCTCGTCACTCGCGAGCCGTCGGGCGTCGTTGCGGCGATCGTGCCGTGGAACTTCCCGCTGATCATGGCCAGCTGGAAATTCGCGCCGGCCCTGGCGGCGGGCAACTCGTTCATCCTCAAGCCTTCGGAAAAATCGCCGCTGACGGCGATCCGCATTGCTCAGCTTGCGCTGGATGCCGGCATTCCGAAAGGCGTGTTCAACGTGCTGCCAGGCTTCGGCCACACCGTCGGCAAGGCGCTGGCGTTGCACATGGACGTCGACGTGCTGGCCTTCACCGGCTCCACGGCGATTGCCAAGCAACTGATGATTTATGCCGGGCAAAGCAACATGAAACGCGTCTGGCTCGAAGCCGGGGGCAAGAGTCCGAATGTGGTGTTTGCCGACGCCCCGGACTTGCGCGCGGCAGCACAAGCAGCGGCCGGCGCCATTGCCTTCAATCAGGGCGAAGTCTGCACCGCTGGTTCGCGTTTGCTGGTCGAGCGTTCGATCCGCGAGCAGTTCATTCCGCTGTTGGTGGAAGCGTTGCAAGCGTGGAAACCGGGTCATTCACTCGATCCGGCGACCACCGTCGGTGCCGTGGTCGATCAGCGTCAACTCGACAATGTGCTGCGCTACATCAGCATCGGTCGCGAGCAGGGCGCCGAACTGATCGCCGGCGGCCAACGCACCCTCGAAGAAACCGGCGGCCTCTATGTGCAACCGGCGCTGTTCGACGGCGTGACCAACGCGATGACCATCGCCCAGGAAGAAATCTTTGGCCCAGTGCTGTCGCTGATCACCTTCGACACCGCCGAAGAAGCGCTGCAGATCGCCAACGACAGCATCTTCGGCCTCGCCGCCGGCGTCTGGACCAGCAACCTCAGCAAGGCGCACACCTTCGCCCGTGGCCTGCGTGCCGGCAGCGTCTGGGTCAACCAGTACGACGGTGGCGACATGACCGCACCGTTCGGTGGTTTCAAGCAGTCGGGCAACGGTCGCGATAAATCGCTGCACGCGTTCGACAAGTACACCGAGCTGAAAGCGACCTGGATCAAGCTCTGACTCTATTACAGCGGTGGTCGCCTTTGATTGGCGGCCCTCGGAGAAACGTATGAAACAGCAACACGTAAACAGCTACTACGCCGCCACTCGCAATGAAGTCATCGACTTTCCGGTTCTGGAAGAGTCGGTCGAGTGCGACGTCTGCATCATCGGCGCTGGCTACACCGGCCTGTCTTCGGCGCTGTTCCTCACCGAAGCCGGCTACAAAGTGACGGTGCTGGAAGCGGCGAAAGTCGGCTACGGCGCGAGCGGTCGCAACGGCGGTCAACTGGTCAACTCCTACAGCCGCGACGTCGACGTGATCGAAGAGCGCTACGGCGACAAGACTGCAGAAATTCTCGGCAGCATGATCTTCGAAGGCGCCGACATCATCCGTTCGCGCATCAAGGAATACGACATCCAATGCGACTACCGCCCGGGCGGTATCTTCGCAGCGATGAACAAGAAACAACTCAACGGTCTGGCCGAGCAGAAGCGCGGCTGGGAGCGTTATGGCAACCGCAATCTGAAGATGCTCGACGCGGCTGATATTCGTCGTGAAGTCGGCTCCGATGCTTACGTCGGTGGTCTGCTCGATATGCAGGGCGGCCACGTGCATCCGCTGAATCTGGCGCTCGGTGAAGCGGCTGCGATCACGCGTTTGGGCGGCAAGATTTACGAGCAATCAGCGGCTGTAGAAATCAAATACGGCGAGCCTAACGTCGTGCGCACCGCCAAAGGCCAGGTCCGCGCCAAGTACCTGCTGATCGCCGGCAACGCTTATCTGCCGCAAGGTCTCGACAACCGCGTGACCGCGAAAAGCATGCCGTGCGGTTCGCAGATCGTCGTCACCGAGCCGTTGACCGAAAAGCAGGCGCGCAGCCTGATCACCAACAACTACTGCGTCGAAGACTGTAACTATCTGCTGGATTACTACCGCCTCACCGCCGACAACCGTCTGCTGTACGGCGGCGGTGTGGTCTACGGCGCGCGGGAACCGGACGACATCGAACAACTGATCCGCCCGAAGATCCTCAAGACCTTCCCGCAGCTCAAAGACGTCAAGATCGACTACCGCTGGACCGGCAACTTCCTGCTGACCATGTCACGCATGCCGCAATTCGGCCGCATCGAGAAAAACGCCTACTACATGCAAGGCTACAGCGGCCACGGCGTCACCTGCTCGCACCTGGCCGGCAAACTGATCTCGGAAATGATCCGTGGCGACGCCGAACGTTTCGACGCTTTCGCATCGCTGCCGCACATGCCAATGCTCGGCGGCCGCACGTTCTCCGCGCCGCTCACCGCCCTCGGCGCCGTCTACTACTCGCTGCGCGACCGTTTCGGCATCTAAGTTACCTCCCCGGCGGCGGCCCCAAGACCCCGCCGGTTTTTTACCTGACACACCAAATATCAAAATGTAGGAGTGAGCCTGCTCGCGATGAGGCCAGCCCAGCCACCATCCCTCCCACAGAAACACCACAAACCCTGTGTGAGCGAGCTTGCTCGCGAAGGCGGTTATCCAGTCAAAAATAATGGTGAATGTGCCGCCCAAT
Source organism: Pseudomonas sp. 29 (assembly GCF_002754355.1). Taxonomy (NCBI): domain Bacteria; kingdom Pseudomonadati; phylum Pseudomonadota; class Gammaproteobacteria; order Pseudomonadales; family Pseudomonadaceae; genus Pseudomonas; species Pseudomonas sp. 29. The sequence goes on along the minus strand of NZ_PEEY01000001.1, from coordinate 319,866 downwards.
CGCGAGCAGGCTCACTCCTACAGGTCCGTATTACCAAGGCCAGAGGGACTTTTATCCCTCCGTCCATCGAACCTGCTGAGCAACACCGGCAAACGTGATTTAATAGCCGCCTTTCACGGTTCCGGGACACGGGAGCAACGTGATCCGCGCCCTCGGCGCGTCACCCGCCACCCACCCCCATCGCCCTTAAGTCGTTCTCACATAAGGCAGTCATGGATACGGGTTCTCGACTCAAACTAGTACGCGAAAGCTACAAACTCTCCCAGCGTGAGCTGGCCCGGCGTAGCGGCGTGACCAATGCCACCATCTCCCTGATCGAACAGAATCGCGTCAGCCCCTCCGTCAGCTCACTGAAAAAGCTGCTCGAAGGCATACCGATGTCCCTGGCCGACTTCTTCACCTTCGACCAACCCCCGCGCGAACACCAATACGTCTTCCGCGCCAACGAACAACCCGACCTCGGCCGCCACGGCCTGCGCCTGCTGCTCATCGGCGCCTCGGTGCCAAGTCGCCAGATGCGCTTGCTGCGTGAGCAATACGCACCGGGCGCGAGTTCCGGGGAAGAGCCGATTGTGCATGCTGAGGGCGAGGAGTGTGGGCTTGTCACCCGTGGCACGGTGGAGTTGACCGTGGATGGGTCGGTGAGTGTGTTGAATGCGGGGGATGGGTATTATTTTCCGACGACGCTACCGCATAAGTTTCGGAATATCGGGGCGGATGAGGCGGAGATTATTAGTGCGAATACGCCGGCGAATTTTTGAGGGATGCATTCTTTGATGTCTCATTGAAGATGAATTTATATGAAACCGCAGAGATGCGGTTTTTTTATTCCAATAATTCCTTTTGTCAATATAGTGTTTGGGTGATGCTTTTGTGCCATTATTGTCTGGTGCATGGATAAAGGATGGTGTGTTCCATGGCGGTGTAGGGTGTGGATTGAATTTTAGTAATCGATAGGTTCGATTTGTGCTCGTGTAAGAATATTTTTATTGGTAGTTCAATCGTGTTCGAATGGAGAGGTTTGAAATGAATTTGTTTCCTAGGGCGCTAGTTTTATATGCTGGTTTCTCATCGGTAGTGTTTACTTTCTTGGTTTTAATTGGCTGTGGATTTAACGTGGGATCGGCTTTTCAGTGGGTTTGCAATCTCAATGATTTCTTCATTAAAGAAGCTTTGGATGTAAGAGTTGCTATATTCTGGATTTTCTTTTGCCTACTGCCAGGTTTGTTTATAATGATAATATCCAACTGCTTGGCTTGTCGTGATAAGAAAGGTCGAGTCAGGTCTCGTAAGTTGGTAGCTAGCAATGTGTTTTTAAAATTTTCGAATGTTAAGTTGAGAAATGTTAAAGCTTGGGGTAAGTGGGTGTATGCAGTGGTTTTTCTATTCTGGCTTATGGATTTTTTGATTGCTAAAGCTGGGTCGGCTATTACGGGTGTCGCGCTGGGAGTTGTTCTTTATCTTCATTTTTTCTTTGAGCAAAATTATTCGTTGGTGATTGGGTGTCTTATTGTTGCTTACGGGGTTTCTGTTTTTCCTAATTATATTTATTGGAGGATTACTCGCTGAGATTGGAGTGTCTACAAACTCTAAGGGGTTGCGCGTGGGTGGCTTTAATTGTGTTTGGCTTCTGAGAAAATTTTAATGTTTCATAATGCTCTGTATCGTTTGGAACGTAATCAAAAGACAACCTTGCTTTGGTTGGGGTTGACGTTTCTTGCTTTGTCGGTTCTTTGGTTTTTTACAGAATTGCTTTGTTTTAAGTTTCCTATGGAACCCATTGTTGTTTTTGTGGGTGGAAGCGCAACGCTGTTTGCATCCTATTGGCCTTGGAAACCAAGTTATGCCAGTGAGAGATTAAGAGATAGGATCTCCTTTGATTATCAAAATAGTAACGATCATGAATTTGTAATAGGGCGTGGGAATATGAGGTTTACACTTCGGTTCTCGAAGGCTGACGGTGAGTCGATTTACATTTACAGGGACCCGCCTGATATCGAGAAAATTGCGATGGTTTTTGGGGCGGGAAACTTCTCTGAAGTGCGTGATGTTTCAGCTTTGGATTATGCTAGTCGCGAACTCATTCCCGCAGAGGGGCAGATTGTTTCTTTGATGAATTCCCACGGATGTTATGCATTGGTACATATCCACGATATTAAGGATGCCAAGCGATCAGATCATTGTGATGAGGTGACATTTTCTTATGTGATAAATCCTGTAGGGAAATTGGATTTTTCTTAGTCTACACATAAGTGTTTTGCGTGATTCGTATAAATAGAGCCGGCATAAGTGCCGGCTCTTTGCTAGCTCTACAATGGTTATATTTTGTCGGATACACCAAAACCTCGTTGCTCAATCACCCGAAACACATCACTCACGTCCTGCACCATGATTCTGGCGATGTTGGTGACGGTGTTGATGTCATGCTCGGCATGGTCGGGGAGGCGGATGCAGGCCATGAGGTCGAGATATTTGAGGACGGCGTTGAGTCGTTCGGCGGCGCACGCGTGAAGGTCGCGCAGTGGAGCGCTGGTGTCGATGAGGAGGACGGGGTGGTCGGTGGCGGGGTGGGACATTTTTGCGTAGTGGTGGAGCGGTTTGTCTGTAGGCATAAGTAAAACTTCCTCGTATCTGTGAGAGAAGCTACTGCCATTCGCTGCGAGTCGAAGGGTGGTAGCCATGTGCGGGTTCGCAGACCGAGGATACGAGGAACCCGGCAGACCCGAAGATCTCCCACACACAGCCACCATTGAACGGATTTCGGGCGCTAGTGCGACCGCCACCGTTTTTAGGGGGCGCTAGGTTACTACACGTATCGTCGGGGCTGCGAAACCCTGGTGCTGAATTTGCTCAGCGACAGACCCACTCTAGGCAGCAATTTCACCAGCCACAACCGACCTGTAGGACGTGAAACCCGTACCCGTGGCGAGACAGCTTGCTCCCGCTCGACTACACATCCGTCGTAATTCGGGGCGTGCGCTATGTCCGGGAGAAACGGACTATCCGGTTTTGGATCAGCTTCGCAGCTCAACGGTAGCAAGCCCCCTCGCCACATGGGGTGTTTTCCTACGAAGTTTTCAGACGTCGAAATTGCGCGAGCCTTTTGGGCGATAACCATTCGTCCGACGCACCGCACCTTCGCCGCACACCTTCTTCCAATGCTGTAACTCCCCACACAAAGGAAGAGCCACCATGCTGAACCATAAAATCGCGGTGTTAACCCTCGCGGCGTTGCTGTCCGGCAGTTCGCTGTACGCGATCGCGGCTGGCGAAACGCCGACTCCGACAGCGAACGACGGCAACAGCCAGACTCGTGAACCGGCGTCTCCAGCCACCAATGCCGACCCGGATGCCGATTCGCTGCCCAAGGGTGGTGATGGTGGCAAGACCGACAATGGGCCGGTGCCTTCTGCCTCCAAACCCAGCCCTGCGGGTCAACCGTCCGGTAGCAGCAGTGGTGGTAACGGCGGTGGTTAACGGATATTGCGCACTAAAAAGCCCGATCCTTTTGAGCCGGGCTTTTCTTTGTCTGTCGCAAGCATGGATATCAGTCGTTTACTTCATTTTCCAATGCCCGCCGCCATTCTCACAATCAATCCGCGCCTGCGCCAAATGTTCCACGTCGTAGTAATACGTGGTCACTTGTGCGTTGTCGGGGATGTTTAGGGCTTTGGCGTTTTTGTCTTTGCTGGTTGAGTGCGGGTTGGCCAGGGATTCCTGGGTGATCGTGGCGATACACGTGGCCTGGTAGTGATCGGCGCAATGTTCAACCTTGGTTTTTGTGCTGTTGAGCATGTCTTTGCTTTCGTTGCTGCACGACCAGTCGATGGAGTTGACGGGCATGCCTTCGTATTCATAACAACTGTGGGTTTCCACCGCTGGTACCGAGGCGCTGGAGGATTGGGTCTGGACGTCGCAGCCTTCGGCCATGACGCAGGTGGGGATGATGGCGAAGGTGGCGATCAGAAGCAGGAAGCGAATGTTCATCGGGGTTTCCTCTTCAATGGCGCCGTGTCTGATCGGTGATTTGGCGCTAATACAGATTCGAGATTCTGTGGAGGAGGGAGGTTCCATCGGGTTTTTGATTTGCTCCCGTCGCGTACACTGCGAAACAATCAGAAACATTAGCGCCCAAGGAATGGAGCATCACCATGATGGTCATCGGTAGCCGCAACAACGCTCCCACGACGCAACACAAAACCCACGACGTCTACATTTTCAGCATTGACCTGTCCCGGCCGGCCACGCCTTTGTGTTTCGAGCAGTCAATAGGTGGCGGGCATGCCGAGCAGGGCGGTGCGCGATGGTTGGCGCTGGATGAGCTGGATGAGCTGGACGCCTGGCCCGGCGATTGGCGCGAGCATCTGAAAAAGGCCGATTGCGCATGGGTTGCCGAGTTGATCGATGCCCGTCCAAAAGCCGATCAGGCCACATTGGTGTCGCTGATTCTTCAGCGGCATTCCGGGCCTGCGAAGCCCATCGGACGCCTGAGGGCAATCGGCAACTGGCTCAAACGCAACATCCACGTCGGCGGCCGCTACGGCGTTTAACCCACGGAGACTCCCATGACCCAGACCCTCGAACGCGCTATCGCCATCGCCGCCACGGCCCACGCCGGGCAGGTCGACAAGGGCGGTGCGCCGTACATTCTGCATCCGCTGAAAGTCATGTTACGGATGAGCACGCTGGAAGAACGCATCGTCGCCGTGCTGCACGATGTGGTTGAGGACTGTGGTGTCAGCCTCGATGATTTGCGCAAGGAAGGCTTCAGCGAGGAAGTTTTGAGCGCTATCGAATCGGTGACCAAAGTGCCGGGCGAATCCTATGAAGACTTCGTCGACCGCGCCGCACAGAACCCGATCGGTCGGGTGGTGAAGCTGGCGGATCTGGAAGAGAACAGTGACTTGTCGCGAATTGCCTCGCCGAGTTGGGAGGATCTGGAGCGAATCGAAAAATACCGCCGCGCGATTGCACGGTTGCGTATGTGAACGAAATCCCTGTGGGAGCGAGCCTGCTCGCGAAGGCGTCGAGTCAGTGACTTATCTGCGACTGGCAAGACGCTTTCGCGAGCAGGCTCGCTCCCACAGGGACTAATCATTATTGGGTGATGTTGGGTCAGTTTATTAGCCAGGAAGGCGACTATGAAATCCATTCTCTGTTTGTTGATGGCTGCCGGTTTCGGCGCGCTGTTGCAGTTCGAAGGCGTGCCGCATGGCCTGCTGTTAGGCTCGATTGTCGTTACCGCTTTGTTTGCCAGCAAAACTGGTATCGCGCCGGCAACTCCTTATGGACTGGGCTACATCCAGGTCACGCTGGGCATCGCCACCGGACTGATGTTCGAAGCGTGGGACGGCGCGACGGCCTCGACCATGTTGCCAAGCCTCGGCGTGTTGCTGATTTGCCTGACGGTGCAGATCGCGCTCGCCGGATGGTGGCTGACGCGCGGCGCAGGCTGGAATCGCACTGATGCGCTGTTGGCGGTTTATCCCGGTGCGCTGGCCGCAGTGTTCGATTTGCTCGAGTCGGAAAAGGCGTCAAGCAAGGTCATCATCGTGCACCTGATGCGGTTGCTGTTGATCACGGTGTTGGTGAGTTTCTTGATTCCCGGCCAGGCAGCAGCCGTGGCGGTTGCCGATGGCGACCCTTTGACGACAGGCATGGCGCTGACCGCGTTTTCGGTCATCGCGTTGAGCGTGCTGCTCGGGCGCTTGCTGCTGGTGATCGGCGTACCGGCGCCGTTCATGCTCACGGCGATCATCATTACGGCGGTGTTTGTGAAATCGGGATGGTTGCACGGGTTTCACATGCCGGACTGGAGTCTGAACCTGGCGGCGCTGATTCTCGGCGTGCGGATCGGCTCACGGTTTCAAGGTCTCGGCTTCGCGGAGCTGACGCGTCACGGCCGCACGGCGTTGGTCTCGGTTGGTTTGATGATCGTGGTCGCGGCGGTGTTTGCTGAAGTCGCGGCACGCTGGTTGGGCAGTGATCCGCTGTCGCTATGGCTGGCGTATATGCCGGGGGCGATTGAGACGATTGCGATTGTCGCGTTTGGTGGCGGGCTGAATGTGGTGTTTATTTTGACGCATCATTTGAGCCGGATGGTGTTGTTGCATTTCGCGCCGGCGTTGTTGGTGCAAGTGCGGCGGGCGCGCGAAGAGGCCTGACCGGAGCCACTGATGCCTGCATGTTGCGGCGTGTCAGTTAGATCCATCCCCCTCACCCCAGCCCTCTCCCCCAGGGGGGCGAGGGGGAAGGGAGCCGATCTCGATGCCTTTCAAAAGCTGAGTTCAACTCGAGATATCAGATCGGTGTGGCGCGAAAAAGCAACTCGGTCAGTCCCCTTTCTCCCAGGTGGGCGAGGGGGAAAGGGAGCCGATTGTGGGCTGTTCGAAATTTGAGTTCGGCTCGATATACCAGGTCGGCGTAACTCGAACATCCAACACGGTCGGCTCCCTCTCCCTCTGGGAGAGGGCTGGGGTGAGGGCAATGCGGCGCTAGCGGATGTGTGCTTGGAAGCCTTCGCTATCCGGCGCGATATCGCTCTTCAAGGTCAAAGCAGGAATCTCATATTCCCCACCATTCTGCTGCCGAAACCCAATCGGCCGCGCACTCCACAACTCATCCAGCCGCCGCCCCAGCTCATCACAAGTCTCGGCATACCGCGCCGCATCCATCCGACTCGTCCGATACACCACAAACGGTGGCACTACTTCAAAACCGGGGTAGTACAAAATCCCGTGTTGAATCGGAAACAACAAATCATCAATCGGCCCGTTAATCCCGCGCGGCGCGTAATGCGACTCCCAGCCGCCAGTGGTGACCATCAACATCGCCCGTTTGCCTTGCATTTTCCCTTCGCCATAACGCTCGCCCCAACGAATGTCGGAGTGTTCGCCAACACCGTAGGCAAAACCGTAGGCGTACACCCGATCGACCCAGCCTTTGAGAATCGCCGGCATGGTGAACCACCACAATGGAAACTGCAGGATCAGCGCGTCAGCCCATAGCAGTTTCTCCTGCTCACGGGCGATGTCGGCAGCCTGAGTGCCTTCGGCGTAGGCGACTTTCGAGTCGAGGGAGGCGTGGAACGGTTTCGTCGCGTCGCGCTGCGGGGCGTCGTCGGCGTCGAGGGTGGCTTTCCAGTTCATTGCATAAAGGTCGGAGACCTGCACGGTGTGACCGGCGGCTTGCAGGCGCTGGACGCTGAAGTCGCGCAGCGAGCCGTTGAGGGAGGTCGGTTCTGGATGGGCGTAAACGAGTAAGACGTTCATGTTGAAGCTCCGTTAGCTGAGTAACAGCAGGATCGGCGTTCAACCGGTATATTGGAAATGAATGTCTAACATGTCTGGTATAGCCATGAATAATTTGAGACGGCTGGATATCAACCTGCTGCTGACCCTCGATGTGTTGCTGTCGGAGCACAACGTCACCCGCGCGGCGCAACGCCTGAACCTGTCGCAGCCTTCGGTGAGTGTGCATCTGGCCAAGTTGCGCGACATCTTTGGTGATCCGCTGCTGTTGCCCGGGCCGCGCGGCATGCGCCCGACGGCGCGCGCCGATGAGTTGCGCGAGCCGTTGCGCGAAGCGTTGGAGGCGTTGGAGAGGGCGGTGGCGCCGGCCAGTGCGTTCGACCCGGCGCTGGCGACGCACACCTGGAAAATCGCCGCGACCGATTACGGCGAGTCGACGGTGGTGTTGCCGGCGCTGGGCGGCTTGCGCGAGCATGCGCCGGGCACGCGTCTGGCGGTGATCGATCTGACGCCGGCGCATTTGGTTAAACAGGCCGAGCAGGGCGTCTTCGATCTGGCGCTGCACATCAGCGAAGACGCACCGCCGGAGTTGCATCGACGACCGCTGTTCACCGAGCGTTATATGCTCGCCGGTAGAGTCGGGCATCCAGATTTGATGCATGCGCCGAGCCGCGAACAGTTCTGCGCGCTGGAGCACGTGATGGTGTCGCGCGAAGGCGGGGGCTTTTTCGGGGTGACCGACCGGGCGTTGGCCGATGTCGGGCTGATGCGCAAAGTGGTGTTGTCGGTGCCGCACTTTCTGATGGCGATGTCGGTGTTGGCGAGCACCGATCTGGTGGCGATGCTGCCGTCACGTCTGGTGCGCGGCAACCCTGCATTGCAAGTAATCGACGCACCGCTGGAAGTGCCCGGTTACGAGATGGCGATGTTCTGGGGTGAACGCTCGCATCGCGATCCGGCGCACAAATGGCTGCGCGAGCATTTGCTGGTGTCGGTCTGAGGCGCTGTCAGGCGTGGCCGAGGGCAATCGCAAACGACACGACGATCATGCACGCAAACGCAAAATTGAGATTCATGAGGTGTTCATCCTGAGCCTTTTAGAAGTGGGGCCATTCTGAACAGGCTGAAAGCAAAGAAAAAATTCGCCTTGTTGATTCCAATGATCGAAACAATTGATACCCCGTCGGTTTGTGTTTGTTGGGGCCTTTCGCTACTCTCGCAAAACCTGCAACTACAAGCATAAACAGGCATAACCATGCATGATCATTCCGCGGCTGAACTGCCTTCTCTGCGCCGGCAGAAAATCCTTTTGCTCCTCGAACGTGACGGCAAGGTCATGGCCTCCGAGTTGAGCCAGCACTTCGCAGTCTCCGAAGACACCATCCGCCGCGATCTCGCGGAACTGGACAACGCCGGGCTGGTGCAGCGCGTGCACGGCGGGGCGCTGCCGCGTCCGAAGGACTCCGGCAAGGACTACTTCACGCGGCTGGACGAGACGGATGAGGTGAAAATTCGCTTGGCGCAACGGGCCGCGCAGGAGATCGAGGACGGGCAGATTGTACTGTTCGACTCCGGCTCGACCACGCTGCAAGTGGCGCGCTCGTTGCGTGCAGATATCAGCATCACGGCGGTGACCGCTTCACCGATGACGGCGATTGCACTCTCGGAATTCAAGGGTGTGAAAGTGATTCTCGCCGGTGGCCAGTTGAATCCGCGAACGATGGCGGCGGGTGGGCATGAGGCGCTGCGGCTGTTGGCCGGGATCAGGGCGGATCTGGCGATCACTGGCGTCTGTGCGATTCATCCGGAAGTGGGGATTACCTCGCTGCATTTTGATGAAGTGCCGGTGAAGCAGGCGATGCTGGAGGGCGCGACGCGGGTGATAGCGGTGACTTCGGCGGACAAGTTGGGAGCGGTGGAGCCGTTTGTGGTGGCGCCTTGTACGCGCCTGCATACGCTGATTACCGAACGGCATGTGGCGTCGGGGAGTGTCGAGGATTATCGGCGGTTGGGGATTGTCGTCGAGCAGTTGCCGGATTGAGGTTTTGCGGTGGTTTTGATGGCCCCTTCGCGAGCAAGCTCGCTCCCACATTCGAACGCGTTTCTGAGATAGAACTCGATCAACTGTGGGAGCGAGCTTGCTCGCGAAGGGGCCGGTATATTCAACACATGTTTCAGCGCAGGCGCTCGAGCATCTGGTAATACCACATCCCCGCCGCCAGCAACGGGTTACCGAGCAAATCCCCCATCGGCACCCGAATGTGCTGACATGCGGCAAACGTATCGAACTGCTCCATCTGCCCGGTGATCGCGCGGCTCATGATTTCGCCCATGATGTGCGTCGTCGCGATGCCGTGCCCCGAATAGCCCTGGCAATACCAGACGTTGTCCGAGAGCTTGCCCAGTTGCGGAATGCGGTTGATGACGATGCCCATCGCGCAGCTCCACTGGTAATCGATCTGCACACCTTTGAGCGCCGGGAAGGTTTGCTCGATGCACGGGCGCAGTTCGGCGGCGATGTCCCGTGAATCCTTGCCGCTGTAGTTGGCGCCACCGCCGAACAACAAACGGCCGTCGGCGGTGAGGCGGTAGTAGTCGAGGACGAAGCGGCAGTCGTACACCGCGAGGTCTTCGGGGTTGATCTGTTTCGCCAGATCGCCCAGTGGCGCGGTGGTGACGATGCCGCCCATGGCCGGGAAAATCTTGCCCTTGAGCTGTCCCGGTTCGAGCTTGTGATAGACGTCGCCGGCGAGCATCACCTGCTTGGCGTCGATCTGGCCGTGGGCGGTTCTTACGCTAGGCGTAGCGCCGTGAATGATCTCCAGCACTTCGCTATTTTCGAAGATCAGCGCGCCAAGACTTTCCGCCGCTCGCGCTTCACCGATGCACAGGTTGAGCGGATGCAGATGCATGTTGCGGGTATTCTTGATTGCGCCGTGGTAGAGGTCGCTTTGCAGCAGATCACGCACCTGGCTGCGGTCGAGCAGGCTGACTTCATCGCCTAATCCGCGACGCACGGCTTCTTCATAATCCTTGCGCAAGTCGGTCATGTGGCTGGGTTTGTACGCGGCGTGTAAGTGGCCGTGTTTGAGATCGCATTGAATGCCGTACTTGTCGACGCGTTGCTGGATGATTTCATGTCCGCGCCAGCGCAGGTGCCAGATGAAATCATCGACGTCATCGCCGAGTTTCGGACGCATCTGTTTGCGCATCGCACCATCGCCGGAAAGGCTGCTGGTGACTTGGCCGCCATTGCGGCCGGTGGCGCCCCAGCCGATCTTGTGGCTTTCGACGATGGCGACTTTCAGGCCTTTTTCGGCGAGTTCGACGGCAGTGGCGACGCCAGTGAAGCCGCCGCCGATGATCACCACATCGACAGTGTGTCGGCCTTGCAGGGTCGGGTAGTCGGTGTCCTGGTTAAGGGTGGCGGTGTAGTAGGAATTGCAGCGTTCGGTCATGTCAGTGTCCACACAAAGTTCGGAAGTCGGAGTGCAGTCCCCTGTGGGAGCGAGCTTGCTCGCGAAAGCGATGTGTCAGTCACCCAAAATGTTGAATGTGACGACGCCTTCGCGAGCAAGCTCGCTCCCACAGGTTCGGTGTCGGATCGTTAAGCCTCGGTGAGATACCAGCGCCAATCCTGCTCACCCACCTCCGCCATGAACTGCCGGTACTCTGCACGCTTCACCGCCAGATACACCCCGAGAAATTCCCGCCCCAAGGCATCCCGCGCCCACACCGAATTCTCCAGTGCCTGCAGCGAGGTCAGCCAATCGGTCGGCAGCAATTCCTTCGCCTGCGCATAGCCATTGCCTTCAACCGGAGCGCCCGGATCAAGGTCTTCACGAATGCCACGATGAATCCCGGCAAGGATCGCCGCTGCCGCCAGATACGGGTTGGCATCGGCGCCGCAGATGCGGTGTTCAATGTGTCGGGTATTGGCCGGGCCACCGGGTACGCGCAGGCTGACGGTGCGGTTGTCGACACCCCAGGTCGGCGCCAGCGGTGCGTAACTGTTGGCCTGGAAGCGTCGATACGAGTTGGCGTTCGGGCAGAACAGCAGCAACGAGTCGAGCAAGGACGCGAGCATGCCGCCAATCGCCGTGCGCAGCAGCGGGGTGCCGGCCGGGTCTTCGGAGGCGAATAGATTGTGTCCCGCGCCATCGGCCAGACTCACATGCATGTGCATGCCGGTGCCGGCCAGATCATCGAACGGCTTGGCCATGAAGGTCGCCTGCATGCCGTGCTTGTGGGCGATGGCTTTGACCAGACGTTTGTAGCGCACGGCCTGATCCATCGCCTCCAGCGCGTCGCCATGTTCGAGGGTGATTTCCACCTGGCCCGGCGCGTATTCGGAGATCGCCGTGCGCGCCGGAATACCGTGCAGTTTGCAGGCGCTGTAGAGGTCGGCGAGGAATGGTTCGATCTGTTCCAGCTCGCGCAAACCATAAACCTGCGTATGTCGCGGTCGACCACCGTCAGCGTCCAGCGCCGGTTGCGGGCGACCGTTGTGATCGCGTTTGGCGTCGAGCAGATAGAACTCCAGTTCACACGCCATCACCGGGTGATAACCCTCGGCCTTGAGCCCGTCGATAACCTTGATCAGCAAGTGTCGCGGGTCGGCGATGCTCGCGGGCATGCCCTCGGTCGGGTGCATGCTGACCTGCACGGCGGCGGTCGGAATCTTGCGCCATGGCAGGCGCACCAGACTGCCTTCCAGCGGATAGGCGCGGCAGTCGATGTCGCCGACATCCCAGACCAGACCGGAGTTCTCGACGTCTTCACCCTGTACGGTCAGACCGAGGATGGTGCTGGGTAGTGGCCGACCGCTTTGGTACACGGCGAGCAGTTCTTCACGGTGCAACAGCTTGCCGCGCGGCACGCCGTTGGCGTCGAGGATAAACAGCTCGATCATGTCGATATCGGGGTTCTGTTCAAGGAACAGGCGTGCGTCTTCGATGGCTGCGAATTTCATAATCAATCACTCACGATGGCGCCGCGCAGGCGCGCAGATTCGGGCCGGACACGACGCGACAAAAAGGCGTAGGTGTCCTGGCAGGGATATCAAGAAGTAGGGGACTGTCGCGGTTCTTTAACGGACGCGATCAGACAGACCGGGCGATATCCGGCGGGCGTGCGGAGTGACGCAGCTTGGAACGGCGCAGGGCCATGGGGAGATTGACGATACGATTCATACGCCGCCCCTGTGGGAGAGGGCGCGCAGGGTAGAGACGTTCAACGATTTTCGTTGTTGTGGTGACGTACTCATAACGCGTGTTTCCGTTGGCGGAAAACGTCGGTGGCGGGCTGACCCGCCGACCGGTGTGCCCGGATAGTAAGGGGGAATTCGCGGGCGTGTAAACGGGAGATTCACAGGCCAAAGTTCAGCGCATCAGGTGAAAGCCCAGCCCGGCGAGGGCGCAAACGATCAACACGCTGATCACGCCGCGCTTGAAAACGAACAGCGCCAGCGCCGCTGCAACCGCCAACATCAGCGAAAACACATCCAGCGCCCCGGAAAAACCGTTCGGCCACAACACGTGATAAGCGAAAAAACACGCCAGATTCACAATCACCCCGACCACGGCGGCGGTGATTGCCGTCAGCGGTGCAGTGAACTTCAGTTCGTTGTGCGTCGATTCCACCAACGGTCCACCGGCGAGGATGAACAGAAACGAGGGCAGGAAGGTGAACCAGGTCACCAGCGTTGCCGCCAGCGCCCCGGCGGCAAAGGCATGTTCGGGCCCGAACGCCGGTTGCACGTAGGCACCGACGAAACCGACAAACGCCACCACCATGATCAGCGGGCCCGGGGTGGTTTCACCGAGGGCGAGACCGTCGATCATCTGCGTCGGCGTCAACCAGCCATAATGCCCGACGGCACCCTGATAGACGTAAGGCAGCACCGCGTAGGCGCCACCGAAGGTAAGCAGCGCGGCTTTGGTGAAGAACCAGGCCATTTGCGTGAACGTGCCGTCCCAGCCGAATAGCACCGTCAACAGCGCCATGGGCAAACACCACAGCGCGGCGCCGACCGACAGCAGCCGCAGCAACTTCGCCGGGCTGAAACGGACATGTTCGGGGGCCGGCGTATCGTCATCGATCAACGCCGGGCCGAAGGATTTCTCGCTGTTGCGCGCACCTGCGTTACTGAACCGCTGCGGCGCGAATCGGCCGCCCAGATAGCCGATCAACGCGGCCCCGAGGACGATCAAGGGGAAGGGCACATTGAAGGCGAAAATCGCCACGAACGACGCCCCCGCAATCGCCCACAGCCAGGCATTCTTCAACGCACGCGAACCGATGCGATGGGCGGCGTGCAGGACAATTGCGGTAATTGCCGGTTTGATTCCGTAAAACACCCCGGCTACTGCTGGCACATCACCGAAAGCGACGTATAGCCAGGACAAGCCAATCAGAATGAACAACGATGGCAGCACAAACAACGCACCGGCGATGACACCGCCCCAGGTGCGATGCAGCAGCCAGCCGATGTACGTCGCCAATTGCTGAGCCTCGGGGCCAGGCAGCAACATGCAGTAGTTGAGCGCGTGCAGAAAACGCTTTTCAGAGATCCAGCGCCGGCGCTCGACCAGTTCTTGATGCATGATCGCGATCTGCCCGGCCGGGCCGCCGAAACCGATGCAGCCGAGTTTCAGCCAGAAGCGCCAGGCCTGGCGCAGGGTGACGGGATCGGGGCGGGGCAGGTTGTTCGGCGCTGTGCTCAAGCGAGACTCCGGAGTTGAATCCTGGCGGAGTGGCTATCTAATCAGACTTTCAACCCTCACCCCAGCCCTCTCCCAGAGGGAGAGGGGGCCGACCGCGGTGTCTGGTGTTATCCATCGACCTGGAAGATCGAGTCGATTATGGATTTGGTTACCAGCCGCAGGGGCTGGCGCAGGCGTCTGGCATCGTCCATCGATCTGAAAGATCCCATCGATTATGGATTCACCACAATTCCTTCAGGTCGGAGTACTTCTGCAATATCCCCCAATCAGTCCCCTCTCCCTCGGGGAGAGGGCTAGGGTGAGGGGCTTTTGCTTTTCAGGCATGCGCCATACTCCAGCGCAACGCCACACCCAAACAACTTCCGCGCCTCGGCAAAACACTTCTCGGCAATCGCCGAGCGCGGTTCGGTCTTGCGCATCACCAGGCCCAGCGGCGCCAACACACTGGCATCGGGCAATTGCATGAACGACAGGTGTTCGATCGGCTCTTCCAGGCCACTGTCCAGCGGCATGATCGCGCAGCAGAAGCCTTGGTGAATCGCCTGCAATAGCTGATAGGTTGAGTCGCTTTCCATGATCGGCTGCGGGCTGAGGCCACGGCTGCGGAAGCTCAAGTCGATGGATTTACGGTAATGCATGCCGGCGGTGATCATCCCCAGCGGCAGTTCGGCGGCGTCTTCCCAGCTCATTTCCGAGCCTTCGAACTGGAAGTGGCGGTTGTCGTAGAGCAGACCGACGCGGGTTTCGCCGATCTCGAAAAATTCGAAATAGCTCGGGTTGACGTGGTCGAGATAGCAAACGCCCAAATCGAGCTGATTGTTGCCCAGCCGGGCGATGATCTCATCAGAACTGAGCGACGAAAGACTGAACTTCAACTCTGGATAAGTTCCTGACAAACCCTGAATGTAATTAACCGGGTTGAAGCTGCTCAGCGGCACCAGACCCAAACGCAGACTACCCACCAGTTGCCCGCGACACGCCGCCGCTTCGGCGAACAAACCGTCATGGGCCGCGAGCAAGGTGCGCGCCCACGCCAATACGCGCTCGCCGGCCTGGGTGAAACCTTCAAAACGCTGGCCACGGTTGACCAGCACCAGATCCAGCTCGTCTTCCAGATTGCGCAGGCGCATCGACAACGTCGGCTGGGTGATGTGGCAGCGTGCGGCGGCCTGGCCGAAGTGGCGGGTTTCGTCCAGCGCGATCAGGAACTTGAGTTGTTTGATGTCCACGATGGCACCTGCTTGAGGGGGACTTTCTGATTGAGTAGTGACGCAGATGCGCGGGGCGCACGAAAAGCGCAGGTTGCGACGATCTCATCTGAACGGTTGTTCGTCCAATCAGAAGTGCTTGAAGGACTATCGATCAGCTCTATCAGGCTCGGTTTTACTGGCACGGAACAACGTGAAAGGCACCGATAGAGGCGGTCGATAATGTGGTTGGCCAGAGTGATTAGACAGTACTCATAAGTGGCACTTAGGCTGCTCGGCAATGTTGATTGACTGCTGCCGGAGAACTGCCATGAGCGCCAAAGCCGATGCCCTGTTTGTCCCCCTGAATATTGCCGTGCTGACGGTCAGCGATACTCGCGATTACGCCAGCGATACCTCCGGCCAGTTGCTGGTCAGTCGTTTGCTGGAAGCCGGGCACACCTTGAGCGAGCGCAACTTGCTCAAGGATGATCTGTACAAGATTCGCGCGCAGGTCGCCCAGTGGATCGCCGACGAAGGTATTCAGGTCGTGCTGATCACCGGTGGCACCGGATTTACCGGTCGCGACAGCACGCCGGAAGCGGTGGCCTGTCTGTTCGATAAACACATCGACGGCTTCGGCGAACTGTTCCGGGCGATTTCGATTCTGGATATCGGCACCTCCACCGTGCAAAGCCGTGCGCTGGCCGGGCTGTCGAACGGTACGCTGGTGTGCTGCCTGCCGGGTTCGACTGGCGCTTGCCGCACCGCGTGGGAAGGCATTCTTGCCGAGCAACTCGATAACCGTCATCGCCCGTGCAACTTCGTCCCGCACCTGAAAGCCGTGCAAGCCTGTGGGCCACGCGGATGAGCAAGGCACCGTTGATGCCGGTCGAGGACGCCCTCGACCAATTGCTCGGCATGGCCAATGAGCAACGTCTGGCCGACAGCGAACTGCTGGCGCTTGACGATGCGCGTGGGCGGGTGCTGGCCAGTGATCTGCTGGCGACACTCGACTTGCCGCCGTGGCCGAACAGCGCCATGGATGGTTACGCGCTCAATCTCGCCGATCTGCACCGACAGCCGCTGAAGGTCTCGCAGAGGGTTTACGCCGGGCTGACGCCGGACACGTTGCTGCCCGGCACCTGCGCACGGATTTTTACCGGCGCACCGCTGCCGCCCGGCGCCACCTGCGTCGAAATGCAGGAGAACGTCGAAGTGCTGGAGGACGGCCGCGTGCGCTTCTTGCAGCCGCTGAAGTCGGGGCAGAACATCCGCGCGCAAGGTCAGGAAAATCGCGTCGGCGACATCCTGCTGCGCGCCGGCAAGCGCCTTGGACCGTTCGAACTGGCGGTCGCCGCCGGGCAAGGGCTGGCGCACCTGCACGTGGTGCGTCGCCCGCGTGTGGCGCTGCTATCGACCGGTGACGAACTGGTCGAACCGGGTCAGCCGTTGCGCCCCGGCAGCATCTACAACAGCAACCGCGTATTGCTCGGCCACTGGTTGCGTGAGCTGGGCTGCGAAGTGATCGACGCCGGCATCCTCCCGGATCGCCCGGCGCAGACGCGGCTCAAACTTGAGCAATTGCAAGTGGCGACCGACCTGATTCTGACCACGGGCGGGGTGTCTGCCGGCGATGCCGATTGCCTCGGGCAGGTGCTGCGCGACAACGGCAAACCGCTGTTGTGGAAACTCGCGATCAAGCCTGGCAAACCGCTGACCGTGGGCCATTTCGGCACGGTGCCGGTGATTGGCCTGCCGGGTAATCCGACCTCAGCACTGGTGACGTTTGGCTTGTTGGCGCGGCCGTATCTGCTGCGCATTCAAGGCGTGGAAGATGTCATGCCGCTGAGTTTTACGGTCAGCGCGGGCTTCGATTGGCACAAGGCTGGCGGCCGCCGTGAATACCTGCGGGTGAAGCTGGAGGCGGGGCGTGCGGTGCTTTATCCGAATCAAAGCTCCGGCGTCCTGCTCGGCGCAACCTGGGCCGACGGCCTGGTGGAAATCCCCGAGAACAGCACGCACAACCTCGGCGACCCGCTGCGTTTCATCCCCTTCAACGAACTGTTCTGACCTCACCACCAATCAAACTGTGGGAGCGAGCCTGCTCGCGAAGGCGGTGGCACAGTCAACATCTGCGTTGGCTGGTCAACCGCTATCGCGAGCAGGCGAAGGCCTACAATGGTTTTGTGGTGCTCAACAATATCCGCGGTGTACGCAAAACCTGTGGGAGCGAGCTTGCTCGCGAAGGCGGAGTGTCAGTCGACATTGATGTTGGCTGATACGGCCTCTTCGCGAGCAAGCTCGCTCCCACATTGGTTTTGTGGTGGTCATCAATATTCGCGGTGTACGCAAAACCTGTGGGAGCGAGCCTGCTCGCGAAGGCGGAGTGTCAGTCGACATTGATGTTGGCTGATACGGCCTCTTCGCGAGCAAGCTCGCTCCCACATTGGTTTTATGGCGCTCATCAATATCCGTGGTATACGCAAAACCTGTGTGAGCGAGCTTGCTCGCGAAGGCGGAGTGTCAGTCGACATTGATGTTGGCTGATACGGCCTCTTCGCGAGCAGGCTCGCTCCCACATTGGTTTTGTGGTGGTCATCAATATTCGTGGTGTACGCAAAACCTGTGGGAGCGAGCTTGCTCGCGAAGGCGGAGTGTCAGTCGACATTGATGTTGGCTGATACGGCCTCTTCGCGAGCAAGCTCGCTCCCACAGGGTTTTGAGGTGTCTGCAGAGCTAAGGATCAGCTCAGCACATAGTCCACAGGCTTCAACGCTGGCGGCACCTCTGCGCCAAGCTCGGCGAGGATGTCGCGCTCGATGGTGCGCACCAGCGCATCGGTCGGCAGGTCGTTTTCGTCGCGGCCGAACGGGTCTTCCAGTTCATCGGCTATCGCATCCAGGCCAAAGAACGTGTAGCTGACAATCGCCGTGAACAGCGGCGTCAGCCAGCCCAGCGGTTCAGCCATGGCAAACGGCAGCAGGATG
This sequence comes from Pseudomonas sp. 29, assembly GCF_002754355.1. NCBI lineage: Bacteria > Pseudomonadati > Pseudomonadota > Gammaproteobacteria > Pseudomonadales > Pseudomonadaceae > Pseudomonas > Pseudomonas sp. 29. The sequence continues at coordinate 301,714 of NZ_PEEY01000001.1, read as the reverse complement.
CAGAAGAGATAAATCGTCCGGTGCAACAACAGCGTGTAAGGAAACGGCAGCGGCGTGGTCTTGATCCTTTCGCACACCGCTTGCGCCTGGGTCAGGCTGGTCAGGTGATTGGCCAATAGCATGTAGCGCCATTCAGTCAGCTCACCGTTCTGATGCAGATCGGAACACTGCTGGCCGACCGTTTGCAAAATGCGCCCGCTGTAATCCGGCGTCTGCGGATCAGGTTTCGGCATGATCCATTGGCTACTGGCGTCCGCTTCACTTTCCTTGCGCAAGCGCGCGTTCAACGCATGGGCAAAGCCGCACAGGTTGAGCAACAACGGCTTGCGCTCAGCCGATTCACGAATCACATGGGTTTCGCGAATCACCGAGCGAATGTGCACGATCACCTCGCCCCAGGCTTTACGGGCTTCATACCAGCGGTCATAGCAGGCGTTGTTGCGAAAACTCATGAAGATCGACAGCGACAAACCGAGCAAGGTAAACGGCGTGGCGTTGACCTTGGTGAAGTTGCTCGGATGGAGGATTTCCACCAGCACGATGGCCGAGGCGAGCAGGGTGACCATCAACGTGCGCAGGGCGATGCGCTTGGCAATTGAGCCTTTGAGGGTGAAAAGAATGGCGAACTGGTTGACCTTGGGTCTGATGATCATGCTTTGCGGTTCCGATAACCGATGAAACTGGCGGGATCAGCCGCCGGTCATGTTCATGAAGCGCACGACCTGAACATCATCGTTCACTTCGAAATTATGTCGATACGGCTTGAGTTTCATCGCCTCGACGATGGCTTTTTCCAGCCGCTGCGGTTGCCCCGGATGCGCACGCAGCACCGCTTTCAGATCCACCGAATGCTCGTTACCCAGACACAGTAGCAGGCGCCCTTCAACGGTGAGCCGTACGCGGTTGCAGGTGCCACAAAAGTTGTGGCTGTGCGGCGAGATAAAGCCCAGACGAATCTCCGGCGCCTCGGCCAGCCGCCAGTAGCGTGACGGGCCTTGCGTCGACTCGGCAGAGTCAATCAGGGTATAGCGCTCGGCGATCTTTTCGCGCACCTGTGCGCTGGAGAAAAATGACTCGGCGCGGCTGTGTTCACTGATGATCCCCAGCGGCATCTCTTCGATGAAAGAGACGTCGAGTTGACGGTCGATCGCGAAGCTGACCAGATCGTTGATCTCCTCATCGTTACGGCCCTGCATCACCACGACGTTGAGTTTAGTGCGGGTAAAACCGGCCTTGCGCGCGGCATCGATGCCGTTGATCACCTGCGCCAGATCGCCCGTGCGGGTCATCTGTTTAAAGCGCTGCGGATCGAGGCTGTCGAGGCTGATGTTCAGGCGTTTGACCCCGGCGTCGAACAGCGGCGCGGCGAGTCTGCCCAGTTGTGAACCGTTGGTGGTCATGCACAACTCGCGCAGGCCGGGCAGGGCGGCGATCTGCTCGCACAGCTTGACCACGCCCGGACGGATCAGCGGCTCACCACCCGTGAGACGAATCTTGCGTGTGCCGAGGGCAACGAAGCTCTGCGCCAGTTGATAGATCTCTTCCAGCGTCAGCACTTGTTGGCGTGGCAGAAACTGCATGTCTTCGGCCATGCAATAGACGCAGCGGAAGTCGCAGCGGTCGGTCACTGACATGCGCAGGTAGTCGACGCGGCGGTTGTAACCATCGATCAAGACACGCTCTGACAAGGAAGCCTCGCAGGAATGAAAACCGCTGTGGAAAGAGTGGGGGCAACGTAGGTTATGGGCAGCGTTCCATGGCGTCCAATCACTGTTAGTGACTGATCGATTGACGCCATCGATGACCCGATTTTTGAGTATCGCAGATCATGGATACACCGCTTGGCACTGAGGGAGCTGTGTTGGCCGAGAATGACGGGGATTGCACCGATCACTGTGGGAGCGAGCTTGCTCGCGAAGGCGTCAGGTCAGACAACGTTGATGTTGAATGTACTGGCCTCTTCGCGAGCAAGCTCGCTCCCACAGGGGGGGGGGTGAACTTGAGAGCGGCTTATTGGGCGCCGAACATCGCGGTCCAGTAGATGCCGGCGCTGCTTTTCGGGTCGGTCGCGTAGGCGGCGCCGAGTTCCTGGTATTGCGGGTTCATCAGGTTGGCGCAGTGGCCGGGACTGGCGAGCCAGCCTTCGACGACTTTGTGCACGGTGTCTTGGCCGGCGGCGATGTTTTCGCCGACCTGTTGCCCGCTGTAACCGGCGAGTTCCGCGCGATCGCCCGGGGTGCGGCCGTCGCGGTCCTTGTGGTCAAAATAATTGTTATTGGCCATGTCGCGGCTGTGATCCTGGGCGATCGTGCCCAGCGTCGCGTTCCAGGCCAGCGGTGCGGCAGCGGCGAATGCCTGACCGCCACACTGACGTGCCTGGCTGCGCGCGGCGTTGAGTTCACTAAGCAACTTCTGCCCCTCACTTTGCGCATCCCCCAGTTTGGCCGACAGCAGCGGCCGCGCCAACACGATGCGCCAGTCACGATCATCGCGGCTGACACCGACATCGACGAACTGCGGATCAAGCACCACCTGACAGAAACTTTCCTGAATCGCCTTCATCGCCGACGCCGCATCGCGCGGGCCGTTAAGCGTGATTGCCTGCACATTGACCATCGGGTAACTGGCGCTGGCCATGGCTTGTTGCAGATCGACAGCACCGGTGGCGCGTAATCTCAGCCGGGGATCAGCCGACAGCGGTGGCAGTTCATTCGATGCCTGCGACCCGCAACGCTGCGGCTGGCTGCGGTAGCTGTTGATCGACTCGATCAATTGCGACTCATCGCCAGCCAGCGCGGGAATGGCAGACATAACGCCCACGGACAAAGCGGCAAGACGCAAAACGAACGGCATGAAGCGCATGGAAATCTCCCTTGAGCTGAATGCGCCCATGATGCGCGAAAGGCACCCTGTGAGTGCAATGTCTTTTTTCTTCATTCAGCGGTTTTTCTGCGCAACTTTGTCTCTGGGTTTGCCGTCTACACTCACCGAAGACCCCGGGATACGGGTGTCTCCCCGACGTAACACCTTGCCCGACTCGGGCGCTGCCGGAAGAACAGACATGGGATTGAAAGGCTGGGCGGGTTGTCTCGTATTCACCCTGTTGGCAGGCTCTGCATGGGCCACCGATCAGGCCCCGATCAAAGCGAAGGCTGAAGAAAAAGCCCAAGTGCTGGAAGAGAAAGCGGCGGACAAGGTCAGCGCCGCACCGGCACCGAAAGCCGAAGCCATCACCCCGACCGAAGTGCAAGCGGTCGACCCGGCCGGCGCTGCGCCGCTGGACGATCCGATCACTTGCCTGGCGCGCAGTATCTATTGGGAAGCCAAAGGCAAAGACACGCCGGAAATGGAAGCGGTGGCCAGTGTGGTGATGAATCGCCTCGGCCACGAAGGTTTCCCCGACACGGTCTGCGCTGTCGTCAAACAAGGCTCGGAAACCAAGAGCTGCCAGTTTTCCTGGTGGTGCGACGGGCGTCCGGATCAGGTCAAGGAAGATGCCGAATACACGCTGGCCAAGGATATCGCCCGCAAAGCGCTGAACCGCCAGCTCAAGGATCGCACCAACGGCGCGCTGTATTTCCACGACCGCAATGTGCATCCGAGCTGGGCCAAGGAATATCGCAAGACCGCGGAAACGAAAAAATTTCTCTTCTACAAACCTGCCGGTGGTGACGCGCGTTAGGCGCAGACCTGCCGCACACAATCACGCAACCAGCGATGCGCCGGGTCAGCGTCCATGCGCGGGTGCCAGAGCATCGACACACTGATGTCCGGCATCGCGAAGGGCAGGGCGAAACTGTGCAGGCCTGTGCGCAGTTTGCTGGTATGACGCTGCGGGACTGTGGCGATCAGGTCTGACTCACGCACCAGCGTCAGCGCCGCCGAGAATCCACCGAATGAGGTGACGATGTCCCGTGTCAGCCCTAGCGCAAGTAACGCTTCGTCGACCGGGCCACTGCTGCGCCCGCGTCGTGAAATGAGAATGTGCTCGCCGCCGGCAAAGCGCTTGCTAGTGATTTTTCCCGTGCTCAAAGGATGCCCCTCACGCACCACACCAATCCATTGATCCTGAAACAGGATGCGGCTGTGCAGTGTCGGGTCGGTGCTGTCATCGACCACGCCGGTTTCCAGATCGACGCGGCCTTCGCGCAGCGGCGTGCTGTCCTTGTCGGCTTTCTGCACAAAGCGCAGGCGTACATCCGGCGCTTCTTCAGCGATGCGTGCGAGCAGGGCGGCGGCGAAGGTTTCAACAAAGCCGTCGGTGTTGCGCAGGGTGAAGGTGCGTTGCAAGCGGCTCGGGTCGAGCACCTCAGCAGGGCGTAAAACCGCCTCGGCTTCCTGCACCAGATGACTGACCCGCTCGCGCAATTCGAGTGCACGCGGTGTCGGCACCAGGCCACGACCTGCTCGCACCAGCAAGGGATCCCCGGTGGTTTCGCGCAAACGGGCGAGGGCGCGACTCATGGCCGACGGGCTCAACCGCAGGCATTTGGCGGCGCGGGCGACGCTGCCTTCACGCAGTAACACGTCGAGGGTGATCAGCAGGTTCAGATCCGGGGTGGTCATGACATGGCGTTCCATGCAGGTATTGAGTGCAAAGCATGCGTCTTGCGCCGTGTGTTGTCGAGGCTCAGGCTATGACGCATCACCTTTGCGCTGTGAGCCTGCCATGCCCCAAGAACCTCTGAGCACTCCCGCCCGCTGGGCGCTGACCAGTCTGGCCTTGTCGATGTTGATGCCTTCCCTGGACACCAGCATCGCCAACGCCGGGCTGCCGATTCTGGCGGCGGCGTTCGAGGCGACGTTTCAACAGGTGCAATGGATCGTGCTCGCTTACCTGTTGGCGATCACCACGTTGATCGTCAGCGTCGGGCGTCTGGGCGATGGTTTTGGTCGACGTCGACTGCTGTTGATCGGGATCGGCATTTTCACCAGCGCTTCGTTGGCCTGTGCGCTGGCTCCCGGACTGGGTTGGCTGATCGGCGCACGGGCGGTGCAAGGCGTCGGCGCGGCGATCATGTTCGCTTTGACAGTGGCGTTGGTGGCCGATGCGGTGCCGAAGACACGGGCTGGTAGTGCGATGGGCTTGCTGGCGACGATGTCGGCGACGGGCACCAGTCTTGGGCCGTCGCTGGGTGGGTTGTTGATGACGCATGTCGGCTGGCAGGCGATTTTCCTGCTCAACGTGCCGCTGGGTTTGCTCAATGTCTGGCTGGTGTATCGCTTTCTGCCGGCGGATCGCGCAGCTGGGCCGCGAATGACGTTCGATTATTCTGGCAGCGCGGTGCTGGTCTTCACGCTGGCGGCCTATGCGCTGGCAATGACGCTCGACGGTTTCATGTTGCCGTTGCTGCTGGCCAGCCTGGGTGGCGCTGGCTTGTTCTTCATGACCGAGAAGAAGGCCAAGGCGCCGCTGATTCGCTTGTCACTGTTCGCTGACCGGCGATTGAGCAGCAGCCTGGCGCTGACCTTGCTGGTGACGACCGTGATGATGACCACGCTGGTGGTGGGACCGTTTTACCTGAGTCGCGGATTGGGCCTCAGCAGTGCCGTGGTCGGCTTGGCGTTATCGGTCGGGCCGTTGTTGTCTGCGTTTGGCGGTGTGCCGGCCGGGCGTCTGGTGGACCGCTTCGGCGCGCGGCGCATCGTGCCGGGCGCGTTGCTCGCCATGGCCTGCGGTTGTGGCTTGTTGGCGCTGTTGCCGATGAGTCTGGGGTTGCCCGCCTATTTGCTGCCGATTGCAGTGGTCGCCGTCGGCTATGCGCTGTTTCAGGCGGCGAACAACACCGGGTTGATGGCCGGAGTTCGTCAGGAGCAACGCGGTGTGGTTTCGGCGATGCTCGGACTGGCACGTAATCTGGGGTTGATCACTGGGGCGGCGGTGATGGGCGCAGTGTTTGCGCTGGCGGCGGGCGATCCGACGCAGGCGCCGGCAACATCGATTGCCAGCGGTTTGCACATCACTTTTGGCGTCGCGGTGGCATTGATGGCTATGGCTTTGATCATCAGCCGAGCGCAGTTCAACTGTAGGAGCAAGCCTGCTCGCGAAGAGGTCGGCACAGCCAATATCTTCAGAGACTGACACTCCGCTTTCGCGAGCAGGCTCGCTCCCACAGGGAATCGAGTTGATCAGAGATCTTCGGCCGAACCGAGATCAAATGTGGGAGTGAGCCTGCTCGCGAAGGGGCCGGCACAGCCAATATTTCCAGAGACTGACACTCCGCTTTCGCGAGCAAGCTCGCTCCCACAGGGAATCGAGTTGATCAGAGATCTTCGACCGAACCGAGATCAAATGTGGGAGCGAGCCTGCTCGCGAAGGGGCCGGCACAGCCAATATCTTCAGAGACTGACACTCCGCTTTCGCGAGCAAGCTCGCTCCCACAGGTGATCGAGTTGATCAGAGATCTTCGACCGAACCGAGATCAAATGTGGGAGCGAGCTTGCTCGCGAAGGGGCCGGCACAGCCAATATCTTCAGAGACTGACACACCGCTTTCGCGAGCAGGCTCGCTCCCACAGGGAATCGAGTTGATCAGAGATCTTCAACCGAACCGAGATCAAATGTGGGAGCGAGCCTGCTCGCGAAGGGGCCGGCACAGCCAATATTTCCAGAGACTGACACTCCGTTTTCGCGAGCAAGCTCGCTCCCACAGGGAATCGAGTTGATCAGAGATCTTCAACCGAACCGAGATCAAATGTGGGAGCGAGCCTGCTCGCGAAGGGGGCGGCACAGCCAATATCTTCAGAGACTGACACTCCGCTTTCGCGAGCAGGCTCGCTCCCACAGGGAATCGAGTTGATCAGAGATCTTCAACCGAACCGAGATCAAATGTGGGAGCGAGCCTGCTCGCGAAGGGGCCGGCACAGCCAATATTTCCAGAGACTGACACTCCGCTTTCGCGAGCAAGCTCGCTCCCACAGGGAATCGAGTTGATCAGAGATCTTCAACCGATCCGAGATCAAATGTGGGAGCGAGCTTGCTCGCGAAGGGGCCGGCACAGCCAATATTTCCAGAGACTGACACTCCGCTTTCGCGAGCAGGCTCGCTCCCACAGGGAATCGAGTTGATCAGAGATCTTCAACCGAACCGAGATCAAATGTGGGAGCGAGCCTGCTCGCGAAGAGGTCGGCACAGCCAATATCTCCAGAGACTGACACACCGCTTTCGCGAGCAGGCTCGCTCCCACAGGGAATCGAGTTGATCAGAGATCTTCAACCGAACCGAGATCAAATGTGGGAGCGAGCCTGCTCGCGAAGAGGTCGGCACAGCCAATATTTCCAGAGACTGACACTCCGCTTTCGCGAGCAAGCTCGCTCCCACAGGGAATCGAGTTGATCAGAGATCTTCAACCGAACCGAGATCAAATGTGGGAGCGAGCCTGCTCGCGAAGGGGCCGGCACAGCCAATATCTTCAGAGACTGACACTCCGCTATCGCGAGCAAGCTCGCTCCCACAGGGAATCGAGTTGATCAGAGATCTTCAACCGAACCGAGATCAAATGTGGGAGCGAGCTTGCTCGCGAAGGGGCCGGCACAGCCAATATCTCCAGAGACTGACACACCGCTTTCGCGAGCAGGCTCGCTCCCACAGGGAATCGAGTTGATCAGAGATCTTCAACCGAACCGAGATCAAATGTGGGAGCGAGCTTGCTCGCGAAGGGGCCGGCACAGCCAATATCTTCAGAGACTGACACACCGCTATCGCGAGCAGGCTCGCTCCTACAGGGGATTTGTGGTGGCCGTCAGCTCGCGTGGGTGTTGAGGATGCTCGCCACCTGCTGCGGCTGGCAGTTCAGGTACGGCGACGACTTCAGCCAGCGCTGATCCGGGTACCACGAAAACATGAACTGGCCATTCTTCAGGCGATCAATCACTTGCTTGGCAATCTGCGGCCGCACTGCCGGGCAGCCTTGGCTGCGGCCGATGCGTCCCTGTTTCTTGCTCCACAACGGATTCACATAACTGGCGGCGTGAATGACGATCGCGCGATCGCGGGCCATGTCATTGAAACCCGGCTCCAGACCGTCCATGCGCAGCGAATAACCGTGGGTGCCACTGTAGCTTTCCTGCGTGCGGAACAGGCCAAGGCTCGACTGGTAACTGCCTTCGACATTGGAAAACTGCGTAGCGAAGTTTTCCCCGGAGTTGGAACCATGAGCAACCAGGTCACGCAGCACCAGTTTCTTTTTGTTGAGGTCGAAGATCCACAGACGGCGTTCGGTGGACGGCTGCGAATAGTCGATGATCGCCAGGTGACGCGACGGTTTCGCACCGCTGTTGACCGCGCATTGCATGGCGTTCAGGGCACCTTTCAGCGCCTGGGGATTGAGTTCTGGCGCGGCGTGCGCGAGGCTGGTGTAGAGAACCGGCGATGGTTTGCCGGCGGCAAAAACGGGACTGGACACGGCGACAAGGGTCGCGGTGGTCAACAGCAGTCGGCGCAAAAACGTCAACATTTTATAAAGTGTCCTCACTTGCTACTTATTTGGCACTTTGGCTCCTGACTCCCAGTCAATACCGGCAAGCCCGTTGATCGAGCCTGACTGTTCAGCGCACCTGATGTAAGGTTGGCCATCATCTAGACGGCCATGGATTGGAGTAAAGCAGTTGTTCAAAAAGTACGCATGCTACTTGAGCATTTGTTTGCTCGCTGCGCCGTTTGTCGCTTGTGCCGATGAACCGCTGCCGCCGCTGGAAACACTGCCGACGCCACCGGCAGAAATGCCGGTCGAGCCGCAAAGTCCGTTGCAGGCGGTTTTGATCAGTCTGGCGCAGTCATGCCCGGCGATTGCCGCGCATCTCAATGGCCCGGCGCTGACGCAATTGCAGGCCTTCTACCAGCAGCAGGACTGGATGCCGGTGTGGGCCGGTGACTCGGCACGATTGCCGGCCTTGCAGGCGCAATTGCAGCTGTTGGCCGATGATGGTCTCAATCCAAAACGCTATCCGGTCGCAACCACGGCGCCTCAGGATGGCGAGTTGTGTGCCGACATCGACATCAGCCGCAACTACCTCCAGGCCCTGCAGGATCTGCATTACGGAAGCCTGTTGCAATCGCACTTCGAACCGCTGTGGCATGCCGACGCCACCCCACGCGACCGTCAGGCGGAATTGTTGGCCATCGCGGTACCGGGCATGCACGACATTCCCGCCGCGTTCGATCTGGCCCGGCCGCGTCTGGCGCAATATCAGGACCTGCGTCAGCTCTACGCCGCGCAACGGCTTAAAGCCTTGCCGCAATGGCAGTCGGTGGGCAGCGGGCCGCTGTTGCGCCCGGCCATGGAAGACAAACGCGTGCCGGAACTGGCCCAGCGTCTTTACAACGAAGGTTATCTGACTCAGATCATTGGTACGCCCGGCAATGCTTATGACGGCGTGCTGGTCGACGCGGTGAAGAGTTTTCAGGCCAACCACTCGCTGCAGGCTGACGGTGTAGTCGGGCCGGGAACGATTGCCGAACTCAACATCAGTCCGCTGAGCCGCCGCGAACAACTGCGGGTCAACCTCGAGCGTTTCCGCTGGATGGCCCAGGATCTGGAGCCCAATGGCTTGCTGGTCAACGTCGCCGCTGCCGAGCTGACGCTGTATCAGGGCGGTGTTCCGGTGTGGCAAACGCGCACTCAGGTCGGCCGCGCCGAACGCCAGACACCGCTGCTGAAATCGCGGGTGACACGCCTGACCCTGAACCCGACGTGGACCGTGCCGCCGACCATCTGGAAAGAAGACAAGCTGCCGGAAATCCGCAAGGACCAGACCTTCCTCAGCCGGCAGAACCTGCAAGTGCTCGACGCCAACGGGCAGCCGCTGGCGGCGGCGGAGATCGATTGGGATAACCCCGGCAACATCATGCTGCGTCAGGACGCCGGACCGCGTAATCCGTTGGGGCAAATGGTCATCCGCTTCCCCAACCCGTTCTCGGTGTACCTGCACGACACACCAAGTAAGGCGCTGTTCGAAAAAGGTCCGCGCGCCTTCAGCTCCGGCTGCGTGCGGGTCGAGCACCCAATGCAACTGCGTGATCTGCTGCTCACCCCGGCGGAAAAGGCCCGCACCGAAACCTTGCTTGCTACCGGCACCACCCACGAATTTCGCTTGTCGGAACCGGTGCCGATCCTGATGACTTACTGGACGGCACAGGTCGACAGCAGTGGCCGCGTGCGTTACTCACCGGACATCTACAGTCGCGACAGCGCATTGCTGGTGGGGCTTGATCGAGCGCATTGAGCCTCAGCGGGTGCTTCGGTTCCAGAACACCCGCGCCAGCCACGCATCGACACTCAACTTGCCAGCCCCGGCGAACACCAGTGGCAGTAGCGCCGCCAGGTAAATTGCCGGCAGCTTGAAGTTGCCGAAGCCTTTGTTAGTGATCGCATACCCCTGCGCCAGCTCGCTCAGTGACGACCAGTCCGCGGGCCAGTGCACGGCGGCGGTCGCGACGACGGTGACCACGATCAGCGAAACCGCCGAAATTCGCGTGCCGAAGCCAAGCAGAATCGCCAGTGCGCAGATCAGTTCCGCCCACATCGACAGTTCCCAGTTCAACGTTGCCGGCAGTTGGTCGAAGGGGAAGGGGAATCGCTCCTGAATGTCTTCGAACCAGTTCTGCCCGTTGAATTTCTCCAGCCCGGACTCGAAGAATTCCCAGGCGATGAACAGGCGCAGCGTCATAGGGGCGAGCCAGGTGCCGGCGCGGTCGAGGTTCAGGTGCAGGGTTTTGACGGCGGTTGAAAGGGTGGCAGTCATGATGCAGCTCCGGTGAGTTGAGTGAAATCGACCGGGGTATTTCAGCGTTGGGGTGTATCGGGGATGTGTCGGCGGGGTGGGGGATTGTGCTTTTGGTGTGTCTGCGGCTTCGGGGTATACAGAGCGATACAGTCAAAAGCCCCTCACCCTAACCCTCCCGAAACGTCGGACCGCCCAGAGGGAGAGGGGACTGACCGTGGGATATTGAAGAGGTACGCTGACGTGAACCTGTTTTGTTGAATCCATAATCGACTGGATTTTTCAGGTCGATGGATGACGTAAGACACCTCGGTCAGCTCCCTCTCCCTCCGGGAGAGGGCTGGGGTGAGGGTGACAAGGCTGGACGCGCCCCCAAAGCCCAGTCAGCATGACCAAAAAAACGGACCACCCCCATGCGACGACTTCCCTCTCTGGCCGCCCTGCGCACCTTCGAATGCGCCGCCCGCCACGCGCATTTCGGCCGTGCAGCCGCCGAACTGTGCGTCACCGACAGCGCCGTCAGCCATCAGATCCGCCAGCTCGAAGAGCAACTCGGCGTCTCGCTGTTCATCCGCGAAGGTCGACAAATCCGCCCGACCATCGCCGCCGGCCGCCTGATGCAAAGCCTGCAACAGGCCTTCGAACTGATTGGCGATGCCTGCGATGAGTTGCGCGATCCGTCCTCACTGGCCGTGCTCAGACTGGCCGTCACTGCCGAACTCGCGCAGAAGTGGCTGATGAGTCGTCTCACCGATTTCTACGCGCGCTATCCGCACATCACCCTGCACCTCTACGAACAACCGATCGATGCCACGGCGCCCGGCGAAGACATCGACCTGGCGATCACCTACGGCACCGGCCCGGTGGACAGCAGTGCTTACTTCGTTCGGCCGCTGCCAGCCTTGCAGTTCTTCCCGGTGTGCAGCCCCGGCCTGTTCAACCAGGGCACTTTGAAAACCCCGAAGGATCTGGCCCGCCACTGCCTGTTGCACGACGATCAGGACGGCAAGACCTGGACCGCTTGGCTGACCAGCCACGCCGGCGATCTACGCCCGCAGCGTCAGTTGTATTTCGCCCACGCCGGGTTGGCGCTGGAAGCAGCGGCGCAAGGGCAGGGTGTGGCCATGGGCGACAACCTCACGGCGCAGGAAGATCTGCAAAGTGGTCGACTGGTGCGTCCCTTCGCATCGAGCATGACCGCGCTCGGCCAATATGCGTTGGTCTGCGAGCGGCTGCGGCTAGAGCGTCCGGCGGTGGCGCAGATGCTCGAATGGTTCAACGATCAACTGGCCGATTGATGAGTTGAATTCAACTGTTCCGTAATAATCATCGTTGGCAGGCGCAGTGCGCGCGCCCTTAGCCTGTGGTCATTCCAATCCCATCGCGAAGACGAGGTTTGACCATGGCACGTTTGCTCGACTCCACCCCCAAACACGACGGCTTTCGTCTGCCCGGCGAATTCGAAGCCAAATCCGGCTGCTGGCTGGGCTGGCCGGAGCGCACCGACGTCTGGCGCAACGGCGCAAAACCGGCGCAGAAAGTCTGGGTGCAAATCGTCACCGCGATCTCCCACAGCGAGCCGGTCACCGTCTGTGCCTCCGCCGCGCAATTCGCCACGGCCCGCCGGCAGTTGCCACCGCAGGTGCGCGTGGTCGAGATGACCTGCAATGACACTTGGTTTCGCGACAGCGGCCCGTGCTTTGTGGTCAACGACCAGAGCGGTGAAGTGCGCGGCGTCGACTTCGAGTTCAACGCCTATGGCGGCCTCGACGGTGGTCTCTATTACCCGTGGGACAAGGACGATCAGATCGCCAGCAAAATCCTCGAGATCGAGCGTTTCGACCGCTACCGCGTGCCATTGATTGCCGAACTGGGCGGCATCCAGAGCGATGGCCAGGGCAGCATCCTCACCACCGAACAATGCTTGCTCAACCGCAATCGCAACCAGCATCTGGGCAAGGACGAAGTGACCCGGCGCCTGACCGATTACCTCGGTGCCGAACAAGTGATCTGGCTGCCACGCGGCTGCAAGTTCGACGAAACCGATGGCCATGTCGATGACCTCGCCTGTTTCGTCCGTCCCGGCGAAGTGGTGCTGCAATGGACCGATAACCGCGACGATCCGCAGTGGGAAATCTACCAAGAGGCCTTCGACATCCTGCGCAGCACCCGCGACAGCCGTGGTCGTGAGCTGATCGTGCACAAATTGCCGCAACCGGATGTGCTCGAGTGGACCGCCGAAGAAGCCGAAGGCCTTGATCAGCAGGACAGCACTCACACCCGTCAGGCCGGCACGAAAATCTGCGCGTCGTACATCAACTACTACGCAGGCAACAGCTCGATCGTGGTGCCGCTGTTCGGTGATCGTAACGACAAGGTTGCCATGGCGACGCTGGCCGAACTGTTCCCGCAGCACAAGATCGTCGGCATCGAAAACTCCCGGGAAATCCTCCTTGGCGGCGGCAACGTTGCGTGCATCACCATGCCGCAATACGCCGGCAAAGGAGTCTAATCATGGGCCTGCACAAACTGACTCAAGCGTTATTGCTGGTGCTTGCACCCCTATGTGTGCAGGCCGCTGACACCGCGAAACCGGTGGTCAATCTGTACATCTGGGGCGAGTACCTGGCGCCGGATACGCTGAAGAATTTCGAGGCGAAGACCGGTATTCATGTGGTCGCCGATCACTTCGATTCGCTGGAAACCGTCGAGACCAAATTGCTGACCGGGCGCAGTGGATACGACCTGGTGCTGACCGCCGGCCAGTATCTGTCGCGGGCCATCGAAAGCGGCGCGATCCAGCCGCTCGACAAGGCCCGGGTGCCGCACTTTGCCGGGGTTGGCGAGGAGTTTCGCCAGCACATGGCGGTGTTCGATCCGGGTAATCGCTATGCCGGGATTTACGCCTGGGGCACCACCGGTGTGGGCTATCAGGAACAGGCGATCAAGCAGCGTTTGCCGGATGCGCCGACGGACAGTTGGGCGATGTTGTTCGATCCGGCAGTAGTTTCGAAATTCGCTGACTGCGGGGTGAGTCTGCTCAACGATCCCAACGAAGTATTTGCCGCCGTCATGAAGTACATGGGGCTGGACATCAATCGGCAAAATCTTGATGACTTGAAGCTCGCTGAGCAGCAACTGGCGAAGATCCGGCCGTACATTCGTTACTTCGATAACGACCTGAATATCAGCGATCTGGCCAACGGCAACACCTGCGTGGCGATGTCGTGGAATGGCAATGTGGCGATCGCGGCGGGGCAGGCTGAGGCGGCGAAGAAACCGTTCACGCTGAGTTACCGGATTCCGAAGGAGGGTACGTTGATCTGGTTTGATGCCATGGTCGTGCCCAAGGACGCGCCGCATCCACAGGCCGGGTTGGCGTTGATGGATTATTTGATGACGCCGCAGGTGATTGCGCCGATCACTGACACCATTCATTACGCCAATGCGATCACGGCGGCGGATGGTTTGGTCGATGCATCGATTCGCAATGATCCGGGGACGTATCCGTCCGCGCAGGTCAGGGCTTCGCTGTACAGCAAGAATGACAATGGCAAAGCGTTCAATCGGGCTTTGATTCGGGCGTTCAGCCGATTGAAGTCCGGGCTGTGAAAAGCTGACCCTCACCCCAGCCCTCTCCCATAGGGAGAGGGGGCCGACCGAGGTGTCTTGCGTTAAACATCGACCTGAAAACCCGAGTTGATTATGGATTTAAGTCCTGACGGTCATGGATTCACAGGCGTTATTTCAAGTCGGCGTAAATCCCCAATCTCCCCCAATCAGTCCCCTCTCCCTACGGGCGGTCCGACGTTTCGGGAGGGCTAGGGTGAGGGCGGTCGATTATGGGTTTGAAAAGTCTTGGCAATCATGGATTCACAGACGTTATTTCAGGTCGGTGTAGATCTCCAATCTCCCCCAATCAGTCCCCTCTACCTCTGGGAGAGGGCTAGGGTGAGGGCAACGGTTTAGGCACCCGCCACAAATACCAAGCCGCCACCGTCCGATACGGGCTCCACGCCAAACCAATCTCGACCATCTGCCTGCGCGTCGGCTGCACCTCCAACCCCTTCAAGCGCCGATAACCCTCACGCACACCAAAGTCATCCGCCGGCAAAATATCCATGCGTTCCAGGCTGTAAATCAGCAACATCTCCACCGTCCAGCGACCGACCCCGCGCAAACTGACCAAACGTTCGGTCAGTGCCTCGTCATCCATCGCCAACGCCGTGGCGTAATCCGGCACCACGCCATCCAGCGTCGCCTGAGCAATCCCCTGAATCGTCGCAATCTTGCTCGCCGAAAACCCGCAACCGCGCATGCGATCAAACTCCGTCGCCAGAATCTGCTCGGGACGAGGAAACGTCTGACCGGGAAACAATCCCAACAGGCGCCCGACAATCGCATCCCCGGCCTTGGCATGCAGCTGCTGATAAGCAATCGCCCGCACCAATGACTCGTACGGATCACGCGCCGGATGCGGCTGATGCAGGCACGGGCCGACCGCTGCAACATGGCGCTGCCAGTCCGGATCAAGCGCGGCGAGAAACACGCTGGCCGCTTGATAGTCGTCAGCCATTTATTTCAGCAAGCCGTTGACTTCGCCGTAGGTGAACGCCTTGAGGTCATGGCTGTCGAGTTTGCCGCTGGCCAGAAAGCTTTTCACCAGCCCGCCCATCGCGCCATAGAGGAATTCAGCGATGCCGGAGCCGGCGCTCAAGCGGCGTACGCCCAGTGCTTGCAGTTCTTCGGGCGAAGGCAGGCAAGCGAAACCAAGCACGTTGACTGGCAGCGCAGAGCCTTTGCAGATGGCCTCGATTTCATAGGCCGACGTCACGCCCGCCGCGAACAACCCATCCGCTCCGGCCGCTTGATAGAGCGCCGCGCGGTGCAGAGTTTCGGCGACGCGATCCTCGGCCGGCACAAGGCTTTTCAGATAAACGTCAGTGCGCGCATTGATGAATAGCTGCACTTCGCGCTTGTTGGCCACCCGTCGCGCCACTTCGATCTTGCGCGCGAGCAACTCGGGATCCGCAGAACCGTCCTCGATATTGATTCCGACGGCACCCGCCGCGATCACCGCATCCAGCACTTCGGCCACGCGTCCGAGGTCATCGGAGTAACCGGCTTCAACGTCCACAGTCAACGGCACGCTGATCACCCGGGCGATCGATTCCACGGTCGATACCAGCCGTTCGAGCGGCAGAGCGTTGCCGTCCGGATAACCGTGGGCCCAGGCCACCGCCGCACTGCTGGTGGCCACGGCTTTACCGCCCAGGTGCTCGACCAGTCGCGCACCGGTGGCGTCGCCGACATTGGTCAGCATCAACAGGCCTTGCTGGTGCAACTGGTGAAACTGCGTAGCGAGCGCGTTCATCAAAAATCCTTCTTGTCAGTTCATTCGATTCGTCAGAATGCCAGTTGTTGGGTGAGCTGCACTGCGGCGTTTTCCAGTCGCAGCAGAAACGCTTTGCGCGGCTGCCCACCACCATAGCCGGTCAGCGAGCCATCCGCGCCGATCACGCGATGACAAGGCACCACAATCGACAGCCGATTGTGCCCGTTGGCCAGGCCGACCGCGCGACTGGCGCCGGGTTTGCCCAAACCGGCGGCGATGGCGCCGTAGGTGCTGGTGTGGCCGTAAGGGATTTGCAGCAGCGCCGACCAGACCTGCCGGGCGAACTCGCTGCCGGGCAGGTGCAATGGCACGGTAAAGGTATTCAGCTGGCCGGCGAAATACTGCGCCAGTTGCGCCTCGATCTGCTGCAAATGCGCGTTGTGCCCCGGCGCGACCGCATAGCCGTAGCGGTGTTGCAGTTCTTCGACTTCGCGGGTCAGCGCCGGGCGATCAAGAAATTCCAGCAACACCAGGCCGCGGCGTTCGGCCATGGCGATCATCGGCCCCAGCGGCGTGGTCAACCGGGTGAACAGCAGCGGCTCGCTGTGTTCGGCGCGACCGGGGGTGATGTGGAAGGACTTCTGAAAGGCATCGCGAAAACCGCTGAGCGATTCATAACCCGAATCAAACGCGGCGTGATCAATCGAGATGCCTTGCTTGATCCCGCCCAGCGCCATGCCCAAGCGGCGCGTACGCAGCCACGCATGGAAGGTCATGCCGAAATGCTGCTTGAACCAGCGCCGCAGCTTCAGCGGCTCGATGCCTTCAGCGAGCAATTGTGCGTCGCTCCAGCGCACCTCCGGATCGGCGTCCACGGCGTTGAGCAGCCGTTGCACCCAGTCCGGGGCGATGGCTGCGGCATCCAGTGGTTTGCAGCGCAGGCAGGCGCGATAGCCCGCCGACAGGCAGTCGTCGGCGTGGGCGAAGAACTCGACGTTCTCCGGTTTCGGTTTGCGCGCCGTGCAACTGGGGCGGCAGAAGATCCCGGTGGTTTTCACGGCCGTGAAGAACACGCCCTCGTAGGCAGTGTCGCGTTCGAGCATGGCGCGAACCATCTCGGCGTGGGGCGGCAGGACAGCGGTTTGTATGTTCATGGTTCGAGAGTAAAACCAGATTCTCGATGGCTCCACCGAAAAATCGACAGTGAATTTTCAAATCCCCTGAACTACCGTGTAGGAGCTGCCGCAGGCTGCGATCTTGATCGCTCCCACGCTCTGCGTGGGAATGCAGCCCGGGACGCTCCGCGTCCCAAAATCCCAGATCGCCGCTATCGGCAGCTCCTACCGTTTGTTGAGGTGTGCCCGATGCATCCGTTTTCCATCCAACACATTGATCACATCGTCTTGCGCGTCGCCGACCTGCAACGCAGCATCGACTTCTACGGCCAGGTGTTCGGCGCCGAAGTGGTCAAGCGCAACGAACCGTTGGGCCTGATACACCTGCGCGCCGGCACCTCGATGATCGACCTCGTCGACCTGCAAGGCGAACTCGGCCGCAAGGGCGGCGGGGCGGCCGGCAGCGAACGGCGTAACGTCGATCACTTCTGCCTGCGCATCGAGCCGTTCGACGAAGAAGTACTGCGCGCGCACTTGCAATCCTTCGGCTTGAGCGTGGCCAAAGCCGAGTCACGCTTCGGCGCCGAGGGCAAAGGGCTGTCGCTGTACTGCTTCGACCCGGACGGCAATCAGGTCGAGCTCAAAGGCCCGTCCGAGGCTTAAGCGCGTTTGGCCAGCAACAGCACCGAAGCCGCTGCCGACAGCAGGCCTGCGCAGCAACGATTGAAGATCCGTTTGCCGCGCGGCTCGGCGAACCAGCGGCGCATGTGCAGGCCCATCCACGCGTAGGCGCTGATGGCGATCCACTCCAATAAAAGGAACAGCACGCCGAGTACGGCGAATTGCGCCGCCACCGGGCGCGCCGGGTCGACGAATTGCGGCAGAAACGCGGTGAACAGCAAAATCGCCTTCGGATTGCCCGCCGCCACCAGAAACTCCTGTCGTGCTAAAGCAAAGAAGCCAACGGTCCCGCCTGTTACTTGCTGCTCGGCCTCGGGATTGGCCCGCCACAACTGCCAGGCCAGGTACAACAGATACGCCGCGCCGACGATCTTGATCGCATGGAACAACCATTCCGAAGTCTGCAACACCACTGAGAGACCGGCACCGGCCAGTGCGATCATCCCGGCGAACGCCAGAATCCGCCCGATACCCGCCGTGCAGGCACGGCGAAAGCCATAACGCGTGGCGTTGCTGACCGACAGCAGATTGTTTGGCCCGGGGGCCATGTTCAGGGCGAAGCAGGCCGGGAGAAACAGGATGAGCGTGGCGAGATCCATGACGGCACTCCAGAAACGAGAGCGATATTTTTAGCACAGCCTCCGGGCGCTCAGACCCATACAGTCACGCGGCGCTGTCGCGGTACAGCGCCCGGCGCCGTTGGGCAACGCGGTCGAACTTTTTGCAGATGCCTTCACTCTGAAAGACTCAGAGGGTGATGGTTTCGGCAGAAATATCTATCCGGCCGGTCAGAAACCGCGATAGCCGTGTAAAATTTCACCGACGTTGCATTCACCCCGTTTGGCCCCCGGCGGCCCCACCAAGAGCGATCTACATGCAAGCAAAGGCCCGTGAAGTTTATGTGCCACCGGTGCTGCAAGATCTGCGAGCCGGCACTGCCGAACTGCACATCGCACTGGAAAAACGCCTTCCTTTTTTCTCCGATACCCTCGATACCCAGGCTTTTGTGCGGTTGATGCAGGCTTATTACGGCTTCTATCTGCCGCTGGAAAACGCCTTGCTCCGCAGTGATGCAATTCCTGCCGATTTTGATCTGACGCCTCGACTCAAAGCGCTAACCTTGCGCACTGATCTGCACGCGCTGGGCGTATCTGCCGAAGTGCTGCAAAACCTGCCGCAGTGCGAGCAGTTGCCGGGCATCGACTCAAGCGCTGCCTGCCTTGGCGTGCTCTACGTCCTCGAGGGGGCGACGCTGGGCGGGCAGATTCTGCGCCGGGAAATCTCGACGCGGTTAGGCCTGGAAGCCGATAACGGCGCGGCTTTTCTCGATATCTACGGCGCCGCCACGGGCCGGCGCTGGCGTGACTTTATCGAATACCTCGGCAGTCGGCCAATGAGCGCCGCCGAGCGCGGCGCTGTCGTCACCGCCGCACAAACCACATTCAGCTGTTTCGAGCGCTGGCTCGAAAGCCGGGAGGTACTGGCATGAACCCGCAAGACAAACAAGACTTTGAAGAACTGCTGGCCAACTGTGCCGACGAGCCCATTCGTTTCCCTGGTGCGATCCAGCCCCACGGTTTGCTGTTGACCCTGAGCGAACCTGCATTGGCGATCATTCAGGTCAGCGCCAACGTCGAAAGCCTGCTGGCCCGGGTGCCGCAAAGCCTGATCGGCCAGCCACTGGAAAGCCTGATCGGCGACGCCGAAGCGGCGCAAGTGCGCGAAGCTTTACTGCAACCGTCGCTGTCCGGTGTGCAGCCGCTGCGCTTCAGGCTCAACGGCACGGCATTCGAGGGTTTGCTGCACCGTCATCAAGGTGTGCTGATTCTGGAGCTGGAAGTCCACGTGGAAAATTTCCAGCCGCGCAATATCGCCGGCAATCAAACGCATCTGGGGCGCATGCTCCAGCGTCTGCAAGGGGCCACCACGTTGCAGGCGCTGTATGACATCAGCGTCAAGGAAATTCAGGCTATGACCGGTTACGACCGGGTGTTGATCTATCGTTTTGAGGAGGAGGGCCACGGTCAGGTGATCGCCGAAGCCTCCGACCCGTCGATGGAAGTGTTCAATGGCCTGTTTTTCCCGGCGTCGGACATTCCCGAACAGGCGCGCGAGCTGTATCGCACCAACTGGCTGCGGATCATCCCCAATGCCGACTACCAACCGGTGCCGCTGGTGCCGAAGTTGCGCCCGGACACGAACACGCCGCTGGACCTGAGTTTTGCCACCCTGCGCAGTGTGTCGCCGATCCACTGCCAGTACATGAAAAACATGGGCGTGTTGTCGTCGATGAGCATTTCCCTGCTCAAGGGTGACAAGCTTTGGGGCCTTATCAGCTGCGGCAATCGTCAGCCACTGCACGTGCCGCACGAATTGCGTGCGGCGTGTCAGACCATCGGCCAGGTACTGTCGCTGCAGATCAGCGCCATGGAAGCACTGGAGATCAGCCGTCAGCGTGAAGAAAAAGTCGAAGCCTTGGCGCTGCTCAATCAGGCAATGATCGATTCGCCTCAGAACGTCTTCGACGGCTTGGCCAATCAACCGCAGACGTTGATGGCGCTGACCAATGCCGGCGGCATCGCGATCATCGAAGACAAACAACTGCACCGTTACGGCAACTGCCCGGAACCGGAAGACATTCGCGCCTTGCACAAGTGGCTGCAGGACAGCGGCGAGCCAGTGTTTGCCAGTCATCACCTGGCCAGCGTCTACCCGCCGGCCGCGCAGTATCAACAGGTGGCCAGCGGCGTGCTCGCCATGAGCTTGCCGAAACCGGTGGACAACGGTGTGTTCTGGTTCCGTCCGGAGGTCAAGGAAAACATCAATTGGAGCGGCGATCCGCGCAAGCCGCTGGACCTGGAAAACTCCGACGCCGGCCTGCGCTTGCGCCCGCGCACCTCGTTCGAAATCTGGAAGGTCGAGATGGCCGGGATCTCCACCAAGTGGAGCCACGGTGATCTTTTCGCCGCCAATGATCTGCGCCGTTCGGCACTGGAAAACGATCTGGCACGCCAGGTGCGCCGTGAGCAGGAAGCGGTGCGCGCCCGCGATGAGCTGGTGGCGGTGGTGTCGCACGATCTGCGTAACCCGATGACCGTGATCTCGATGCTCTGCGGCATGATGCAGAAGGCTTTCAGCTCCGACGGCCCGCACACTTCGCGCAGGATCTCCACGGCGATCGACACCATGCAGCAGGCCGCCGGGCGCATGAACACGCTGTTGGAGGACTTGCTCGATACCTCGAAAATCGACGCCGGGCGTTACTCCATCACCCCGCAGAAACTCGACGTCGGGCAGATGTTCGAGGAGGCGCAGGCGTTGCTCGCGCCGCTGGCGCTGGACAAGGACATCAGCATTTCCTTCGCCGCTGACCCCGATCTGCGTATCCATGCTGACCCCGAGCGGCTGTTTCAGGTGCTGTCCAATCTGGTCGGCAACGCGATCAAGTTCACCCCGCGCCTGGGCACGGTGGGCGTGCATGCCACGTCGGTCGGCGATGATATCGTTTTCACCGTGCGCGACAGCGGCGAGGGCATTCCCAAGGAACATCTGCCGCACGTCTTTGACCGTTACTGGACGGTGAAAGAGGGCAATCCGACCGGCACCGGTCTGGGCTTGTACATCACCCAAGGTATCGTCGAAGCTCATGGCGGGCGGATCTTCGCCGAGAGCGAACCGGGGCAGGGCAGCGAGTTCCGCTTCACCGTGCCGCGTTTGGACTGAATATCGATTTTTTGTGGGAGCGAGCCTGCTCGCGAATGGGGTCGTCCTGGCAATGCAGTGCTGAATGACCCACCGCATTCGTCGGAACGCCGCCCGGAGCAGGCTCGCTCCCACAGGGGATTTGTGTCGTTTGATCGTTCCCACACTCTGCGTGGGAATGCCTCAACGGACGCTCTGCGTTCGGCTCTGGAAGGGACGCGGAGCGTCCCGGGCTACATTCCCACGCAGAGCGTGGGAGCGATCAGGATCACAGGGGCATTTTCTTCAATACCGAGGACCGGGTGCTCGCTACCGTGAGCACCTTGTTCCTCGATTTGAAGCAGGTGTGCGATGAGTCTGATTGTTTCCATGGCGGCGTTTGCGCTGGCGGCGTCCATCACGCCGGGGCCGGTGAATGTCGTGGCGTTGAGCTCCGGGGCGCAGTTCGGTTTTCGCGCCAGTCAGCGGCATGTTGCCGGAGCGACGCTGGGGTTTGTGCTGTTGCTGGTGTTGATGGGCCTGGGTCTGCACGAGGTGCTGAAACTCTGGCCATTCATGACCCGCGTGGTGCAACTGGCCGGCGTGGCGTTTCTGCTGTTCATGGCGTGGAAACTGGCCATGGATGACGGGCAGTTGAATGCCGGTGAGTCAGGGCGGGCGCCATCGATGCTGTATGGCGCCGTGATGCAATGGCTCAACCCGAAAGCCTGGCTGGCATGCGTCGCGGGTATGGGCGCGTTTGTCGCCGATGGCGAGGCGCGGCTGGTGTGGCAGTTTGCAGCGGTGTATCTGGTGATCTGTTATCTGTCGGTCGGCTGCTGGGTGTATGCCGGGACGTTTTTGCGTGGGTATCTGAGCAATGCGGCGGGGATGCGCTGGTTCAATCGGGTGATGGCGGGGTTGTTGGCCGTCAGCGCAATTTACTTGTTGTTCACTTGACCCTGTGGGAGCGAGCTTGCTCGCGAAAGCGGTGTGTCAGTTAATGGATGTGCTGACTGTTCCACCGCATTCGCGAGCAAGCTCGCTCCCACATTGATCGGGCGTCACTGCCGCAGATTAGTTGAACGGCTGCTGAAAGGCACCGCCTTCAATGTGATAAACCTTCGGCTCCTCGGAAAAATAGTTCTCCAGACCCAGCATGAACAACCGATGGTCCTCACTCGCTTCAAACCCCGGCGTGTGATCCTCAAGCGATTGCCAGCGCACAATCAAATTGAACACCTCAGGCGTTTCTATCCCTGACGCGAGCATGTGGCCGCCGTAACCCTGCGCGCGCATGAGCAGTGGCTCGACCTCGGTAAACGCACGCCGAAACGCTTCAGTTTGTTCTTTGTGAACGGGTAGCAGAGCGATCTCGTAAACCATGATGTTCTCCTCGGGACTGAATTCAGCGATTGGCGAGTTCGGGCGACGGCGCGACGGCAATCGCGATCTTCCCTTGAACGCCGTTGTTGGGCGTCTCCAGCCGGGTGTGGGCGAGGCCGATGTCGGCCAGCGCATAGACTGCGCCAACGTGTGGGCGCAACTGCCCGTTCGCAATCAACGCACTCAACTCGTCGAGCTTGCCGCGATTCTGTCGGGTGAACACGAAGTGGTAACTGGCGTTCTTGCCCCAGGCCTGCATCAGGTTCTGTGGCTGGGCAAGGTCTACGATTGATACCACGCGGCCAAGCTGTGCGAGGGCGTCGGGGCTGCGCGTCAAGGTGTTGCCGCCGATGGTGTCGAACACCACATCGACGCCGCGGCCAGCGGTTTCCCGCAGGATCGCTTCGACGTAATCTTCCTTTTCGTAATCGATCAGCACATCGGCGCCCATCTGCTTGGCGAACTCGAAATTGCCTTCACGCACGGTAGTGAAGACCTTCGCGCCGATGGCTTTGGCCAGTTGAATTGCGACATGACCGACACCGCCCGCACCGCCATGAATCAGAATGTTCTCACCGACTCTGAGCGCCGCCCGCACGACCAGCGCTTCCCACGCCGTGCCGCCAACCAGACTCAGGCTTGCCGCTTCAAGGTGGCTCAACGTGGCAGGCTTTTTCCCGACAATGGTTTCGGCCGCCACGTGGTACTCGGCGTAACTGCCCGGACCGTCGAATATTTGCGGGGTGTACCAGACTTCGTCACCCGGCACGAACGCCGTCACCCCCGGGCCGACCGCTTCGACAACGCCAGAGACGTCGTGCCCGGTGATGGCGGGGAGGGGCACCAGACCGGCATAGTCGCCACGGCGCACCTGATAATCCAGCGGGTTGATGGAGGTCGCGTGCACCCGTACCAGTACTTCTCCGGCTTGTGGCTCTGGTTTGGGCACGTCGCACAGTTCGAACGATTGCGCGCCGCCAAATGATGTAAGGATCATCGCTTTCATTGCATTGCCTCGTTTCGGTAAAAAGGGATATCGGGAAATCTCGATATCATGGGGTAAAAAATTACAGCTCGCTGCCGATGATCTCGGCCAGCGCGCTGATCGCAGCTTCGTTGCGTTTGTAATAGGTCCACTGCCCAATACGCCTGACTTCGACCAGGCCGGCGCGTTGCAGCGTCGCCAGGTAATCGGACACCGTCGACTGCGACAGCCCGACGCCTTCCTGAATACTGCTGACGCAAACGCCCACCGTATGCACGTCACCTTCGTCCTGGGGAGGAAAGTGTTTCTCGGGATCCTTCAAGCCTTTGAGGATTTCCAGGCGCGTACGGTTCGAGAGGGCTTTGAAGATTTCGAGTAGTTCCATGCCGCGACGATATCGGAATTTACCGATATGTCAATATCTGAATGTGTTGGCCAGCGACGTGTCATCTGACCCTGTGGGAGCGAGCTTGCTCGCGAAGGCGCTGTGTCAGTCAATGGATGTGCTGACTGTTCAACCGCATTCGCGAGCAAGCTCGCTCCCACAGGGGGCAGTGTTGAGTTTCAGATGAGGTGTCAGCCGCGATATTGCCCGGGTGTTGCCGCCAGATGTTGTTTGAACGCCCGCTGAAAATGCGCCTGATCGGCAAACCCGGCTTCCAGCGCCACATCCGCAATCAACTGCCCGCCGCGCAAACGCTCGCGGGCGAACTGGATGCGTTGGTTGACCAGAAACGCGTGGGGCGTCATGCCGTAATGCTGTTTGAAGGCGCGGATCAGGTAGGACGGTGACAGTTGTGCTGCTGCACAGATGTCGTCGAGGTTCAGTACCTCGGTGCAGTGCTCGCGGATGAAATCGGCAGCGCGTTCCAGTTTGAAATTGGGTTCGCGCAACGAAGGTCCGGCAGGGTTGAGGAGCAGTTGCAGATCACTGAAAAACTCTACTGCTGCACTCTGTTTGCGTAGCACATCCTGTTGCGGGTCGACTAACGTTTGATACAGCCCGTTCAGTTCGTTGAACAGCGCAGTGTCATCAAGGTGTGTGGTGGAAAAACGCCGCAACTCAAGATCACCGGCAAAGCCCAACTGATGCTGCAAATCCGTCAGCCACGGCGTCTCGACGTACAGCATCACATACGACCACGGCTGATCATCGATCGGATTACACGCATGTACATCGCCGGGATTCATCAGCACCACGGTGCCCGCCGCGACCTCGAACTGCGCCTGTTCATGCACATAAGTACTGCGCCCGGCGGTGATCGCGCCAATGGAAAAATGCGCATGGGAATGCCGGGCGTAGCAGACCTCGCGGCCATCGGCGATGGCCCGCGCTTCAATGAACGGCAGCGCCGCGTCACGCCAGAAGCGCGGGGCTTTTTCAGGGTGTTTGGCGGCAGCGTGTTTCATCGTTGTTATTCCCGGCAGGCCAGGGCGCCAGTGTATTAGCTCTGGCCGGCAAAGGCCCGTTCGAGTTCGGCAATGTCGAGTTTTTTCATCGTGAACATGGCCTGCATCGCTCGCTGCGATTTGCTGGTGTCGGCATCCAGCATCATCTGCATGAACGCCACCGGCACGATCTGCCACGACACGCCGAACTTGTCCTTGAGCCAACCGCATTGCTGGGCTTCGACGGGGCCACCCTCCGACAAATTGCCCCAGAAATGGTCGACTTCTTCCTGGTTCTGGCAGTTGACCTGAAAGGAGATCGCCTCGCTGAACTTAAACATCGGCCCACCGTTGAGGCCGGTGAAGGTCTGGCCATCGAGTTCGAAACTGACGGTCATCACCGCACCTTCCGGCTTGCCGTGAAATTCCTGGCCGACCTTGCTGTAGTGGGTCAGGCCGGTGATTTTCGAGTGATCGAAGATCGAGCAATAGAACTTCGCGGCGGCTTCGGCCTGATCGTCGAACCACAGGCAGGGCGTGAGCTTTTGAAAGCGTTGCATGGCAGTCATCCTCGGCAGGTTAGACACGCAGGATTTACAGCGTAGTCAGTCCTTGGTCGATTGCCGATGCCGTAGATCGACAATTGCCGAGCATTGGAAATCCCGACGACGGAGACACCGAGCCGCAGATCGGCGTTTCCTTTCGTGCCTTGCTGTAGTCGTAATGACAAGGTTTCAGGTCGAATTGACTATGTCTGGCTTGTGTCAAATTGACTTGTTATCGTGCAACTAACTGATTCTATTGAATTAAAAATTTGGCACGAGACTTGATGTACTCAACTGACCTAAACGAACCGCTCAGGAGTACGCCACCATGCTCACTTTCTTTGAAAGCCCGCTGAACGTTCTGCACCTTTCGAGCAAAATCCTCGTTGCTGGTCTGCTCATGTTGCTGGCCGGCATCTACGGCGCATATCTCTACAACGGCCACATGCCGATTGCGCTGCTGGTGGCGATGCATTCGCTGACCATCCTCGGCCCGACCCTGATCAAGATCGGCTACGTCATGCGCCTGCTGGCGCAATACCGCATCCGTGGTCCGCAGGTGATCCCGCAAACCGCATAGTTCCCTGTGGGAGCGAGCTTGCTCGCGAAGGCGTCGGCAAAGTCGGAATCTGCGTTGCCTGACACACCGCTTTCGCGAGCAAGCTCGCTCCCACAGTGTGGTGGTGTTTCTGAAATTTCAGCGGCGCTCGGCAACCATCAGCAATGACTGCGGCAGCGGACTTTGTGGGTGTTGTGGCTCTTGCAGGCTGACGAGTTGGACCCCGGCCATATCCAGCGCATTCAGCCAACTCGATAACGTGCGGAAATACCACGGCATCGGCTGCCACTGGCCTTTGAACCCGGCGAAGGATTCTTCGCGCCAGCCATCCTGATAATCGCCTGCCGCCACAGCCCACGGATGCAAGGTCTGAATGACCAGCGCGCCGCCGGGAACCAGCAATGTATGCATCGCCGCAAGCAGCGGAATAATGTCCTGATGCAGCAGCGAGAAGTTGGCGCAAACCAGATCGTAGTCGCGACCGATGTCGACCGTCTCATCGACCAGCGTGTCATAGCTGGCGACATGCACCCGCGCCGCCCCCGCCAAACGCGCCGCTTCAATAAGCCGCGCATCGCCATCCACACCGACTGCCTCAATCCCGCGATCCGCCAGCGCCCGCAACAACCAGCCTTCACCACAGCCGAGGTCGAGCACACGCTGCGGCTGCCGGCTCATGATCGCCAGCAGAATCGCCTGATCGGTCACCTGCTGACGGCTTTCGATAGCACCACTGCGGATCACTTCGATCCAGGCATCAGCGTTGTCGTGCCAGCTCTGCAAAAGGCTGGTTTCGGGGGAAGGCATGGCGGTGTCCCGACTTCTGAAAAACCACAGTATGGACGCTGATCGCAAGCCAGGGTTTGTAGATCAGCGCACCCACACAACTCCGAACGCCGATTTTTTGAGAAATCGATATCAGGCTCATTTTTCGGTCATTTTTTCGAAGCCGCCAAAGCCTCTTTGAGCGCTGCATTTGCACGCTCGGCGGTTTGCGCATCACCGTGCTTTTTCAGCAGCTCAGTGACCTCGGCCAACTGTGCCGCGCTGAGCCCGACGCGCAGGCTTGCCGCCATATGTGCGCGCAGTTGCGATTCCACGCCCGGCGTCGCTGCCAGGGCCCCGACAGTCGCCAGTTCACGGCTTTGCCAGTCAAGGTTGTCGCGCTCGAAGATGTCGCCGAACAGGTGGGTTTGCAGGAACCGGTTGATAACCGGGGCGAACTCGAACACCGGGCCTTTGACCGGGGCGCCCGAAATTTTCGTTTGATTCGCGGTGCCGCTGGCCAGCAGTTCATCCCCAACTGGAATCGCCCGGCCCGGCTCACGCCCCGGCGCATCTTCGATGCCGCGTTGTTTGCGTGCCTGCACCACGGTCATCAGCTCGTTCAAGGCATTGAGGCTGCGCGGGAAACCCACATAGGCGTAGAGCTGCACGAGAATTTCCCGGGTTTCGCTGATGGTCAGGCCGGCGTCGAGTGCCTGGTTGAGCGTCGAGTTGAGGTTGGGCATGTCGCTGGTCGCCATGAACGCGGCAATCAGTGGAATCGTCTGTTGTTTGCTCGACAGGGCCTGTGCGGTGGTTTGCGGAGTAGTCATGGATTGCGGTGCCTCGGCTGCTTGAGTGGTAGCGCTGAACATCGACCCAACGCTCAGGCAGAACGCCATGAGTGCGGGGAGGGCAGCGCTGCTGCGTGTGTCAGTGGCCATCGTGAAAGGCTCCATGCTTTGCGGTGCTGCGATGTCCTGAGTATCCGTGGTCGGGCCATAACCATGGTTCAGGCCCATGCAGCCAAGGCCGAGTGCGGATACTTCGAGTGAACGGTTGCCGAGTGTGCGCTTGTGCATGTCGATCTCCCGTTGGGCGTGGGGAGCACAGTAAGCGAGGTGGCTGGTGAGGACTAGACGGGTAAATCGGGATGGCTTGATGAATTCTGCTCATCAATCCACGGAATGAGTGAAGGGGGTAACCCTGCACTCATTCGTTTGGGTGACTACTTTGGTACGCGCAGCTTGTCCAGCAGGCGATTGACCAGCAGCTCGTTCAGCATGATCACCTGTTGCAGCGCCAGCAGCGGTTTGCGCTCCGGGCCGCCTATAGAGTTGGCGATGTTGCCGGCCATGGAGTGGGCGTAGGAAAGCGACTCACAGGCTTCGACCAGCAGGGTTTCTTCATCCAGCGTGGGGTCGACCAAATAGACCGGGCGAAACTTGGGTGAGCTTGGCGGCGCCCCTAGTGCTTCGGGCCGGAGGTAGTAGTCGAGGGCGCGGTTGGTGGCCTCTTTGACCTTTTGCGGGTCAAGTGACGGATCGTGGGGAATTGGATCGGTTTGTGGTGGGTTGGGCGTAATTTTGAACATAGATGAAGTCTCGTATCGATATAAATAGGAGCCATCACTCTCGCTACCAAACGAAGGGTGGCGGCCATGCGCGGGTTGGTAGACCGGTCGATACGGAAACCCGGCGCTCACGAATGAGCCCCACGCATGTCCACCATATAAAACACAGCCGCGAATAAAGAGACTGAATAAGGTGGCGCCATACGGCGGTACCGACGCGGGCTACCAAACCCGATCACTGTTTTGCAGTGACAGGCAAACGATATAGCCCGGCCCATAGCCGTGTAAGCCGGCGGATTCTGGCGTACGCGTAGGTAACGACGCAAGGTGTTGTAGGGAGGATGGCGTAACGGTTTGTGTGCTTTAAACGCGATAACCGGATGACGTTTAAACATGTGCATTGCCGAGCAATGAGATCCAAATTCAGGAGTTTTACGGACTACAATTTTGGGTGTAATGACCTACAGATCTGCAAGAATCCGCCGACTTGTCTGCCTTGAAACAAGATCCTATCGTTTGCCGGTCAAAACTTAATCACTTAAGCTGGTCAGCATGAATACACATCCTTCGGAGGCTCCGATGGCCACCACCAGAAAGACCGACAAACCTAACAAAAAGGAAGTTCGTGATGAGCTGACATTCCTTGATGTTCGGCAAGCCGCGCGTGATGGGCAGAAAGTGTTCGATAAATTTGTGATCACTGGCAGGCTACCTATTACAAAGTAGGCCTGAATGCCAGCCATCAAGATTTCTGCGCTTTTTGAACAAATCACTAACTGGCAAAACTTCGCTGCACATTTTTATAACTACAAGGTGTGCGGTGAATTACCCGGGATTTTCGGGCGTGACGAACGACTCGATCTGACCGATATGCACCATATCCACCTTGCCAGTACTTCGTCACTGCAAGCTCGATGGGCAAAAATAAATCGTCAGTATTACCGCACTGTGTTGGTTGACGATGCTGATAATGACTTTTGGCTGATCTATGCCTATGACGCGTTTCGGGATGAATATCTGTTACTGACGGTCACCGGCCCGGATGCGCATAACCGAAGCGAGTGGGGCTCATTTCTGCGCAATGTGCATTGCCAGATTGTTGGTCCTTGGACGTTGGGCAGGATTGCCTTTCCCGATTTGGACGATCTGTAATTCGAGGTCGAGCAGAGGAGGTGCGACATGGATCGATTGACCGGCGGTTGCCTATGCGGCGATGTCCGTTTCGAAGTGACGGGTCAGCCCTACCGAGTCGGCATCTGCCACTGCCTCGACTGCCGCAAACGCCACGGCGCGCTCTTTCACACCTCGGCCATATTTCCCGAGGATGCGCTGAAAGTCACCGGCGAAACCCGCGACTATAACGGGCGCTTTTTCTGTCCGCGCTGCGGCTCTCCGGTGTTCGCGCGTTCGGAAGATGAAGTAGAGGTCAACGTCGGATCGCTCGATGAGCCTAATCAGTTCAAACCCACCTACGAACTCTGGACCATCCGCCGCGAGTCGTGGCTGCCGGCGCTGCCACTGGCTCACCACTACGAGCGTGATCGCGAGAGCACGGAGCGTACAGAGGAGTAGAGGGGGCAGAAAACTTCTGGGACTTGGAATGGAGTGAGGATTTTTGGCATGTCACATAGTCCCTGTGGGAGCGAGCTTGCTCGCGAAGGCGTCGTGTCAGTCGACATCAATATTGAAAGTAATGACGCTTTCGCGAGCAAGCTCGCTCCCACAGGGTGCAGTGCATAAACTTACAGATCTTCACCGCAAATAAACGCCAGCAGATCGGCGTTAATCGTCTCGGCCTCCGTCGTCGGCATCCCGTGCGGGAATCCCGGATAAGACTTCAGCGTGCCATTGGGCAGCAACTTCGCCGACAACGGCCCCGAATCCGCATACGGCACAATCTGATCATCCTCGCCATGCATCACCAGCACCGGCACGGTGACCTTCTTCAAGTCCTCGGTGAAATCCGTCTGTGAAAACGCGACGATCCCGTCGTAATGCGCTTTCGCCCCACCAATCATGCCCTGACGCCACCAGTTGGCAATAATCCCCTCCGATGGCGTGGCACCCGGCCGGTTGTAGCCATAAAACGGCCCCGTCGGAATGTCCCGATAGAACTGCGCCCGGTTCGCCGCTAGTTGCGCCTGAAAATCATCGAACACCGATTTCGGCAGCCCACCCGGATTGCTCTCGGTCTGCACCATCAACGGTGGCACCGCACTGATCAACACACCTTTGGCGACGTTGGCCTGACCATGCCGGGCAATGTAATGGATCACCTCACCGCCACCGGTCGAGTGGCCGACGTGCACGACGTTCTTCAGACCCAGATGGTTGACCACGGCCAGCGTGTCGTCGGCGTAATGATCCATATCGTGGCCATCCCAGACCTGACTCGAACGCCCATGCCCACGCCGATCATGGGCAACCACCCGAAAGCCTTTGCCCTGGAAGAACAGCATCTGCGCATCCCAATCGTCGGAACTGAGCGGCCAGCCGTGGTGGAAGTGGATCACTGGCGCGTCTTTCGGGCCCCAGTCTTTGTAGAAAATCTCGACGCCGTCTTTGCTGGTGACAAATCCCATGTTCGCAACTCCAGACCAATCTGATGGATAACCCGCGCGGTGATCGCGGACCGGTTTCGCTCATGACGAGTTTTCTACTGTGCAGGCTCGGTGAGAGCCGTTATCAACTGTAGGTATAAAGCCGACATCTGCATGACCGGTGGTCGCAACGTCTGGCTTCGTACGCAAATTAGGCTTTGCTGAAAGGGATAAGCCGAGGCGCGCGTAGGCATCGATGGCCACAGCGGCGCCCCTTCAGAACACCGTGAGTCTGAGGAATTTCCCCGATGCTGACCTTGAATATCAATGGCAAGGATCAGGAGCTCGATGTCCCCGCGGACATGCCGTTGCTCTGGGTCCTGCGCGATGTCGCGCACCTGACCGGTACCAAATTCGGCTGCGGCATGGCCCAGTGCGGGGCCTGCACCGTGCACGTTGACGGGGCGCCGTTGCGCGCCTGCATTACGCCCGCGACCGCCGTGGCCCATGGCCAGAAAATTCTCACCATCGAAGGGCTGTCCACCGACGGTTCGCACCCGGTGCAGCAAGCCTGGGCCGAACTCGACGTGGTGCAGTGCGGTTACTGCCAGTCGGGGCAGATCATGTCTGCGGCGGCACTGCTGGCGAAAATCCCCAAACCCACCGACAGCGATATCGATCAGGCGCTCTCCGGCAATATCTGCCGTTGCGGCACCTATCCCCGCATTCGCGCAGCGGTTAAGCGTGCATCGGAAATCGGCTGATTCAATCTGTGGGAGATAGGCGATGAACAGTCCTGTATCGCGTCGGGGTTTTCTCAAGGGCAGCGCCGTGTTGGGCGGCGGTCTGGTGGTGGCGTTTGTCGTCCCTGGCGGCCACAAGTTTGCCTATGCGGCCGAGAATGAAGGCAAGGTTTTCGCGCCGAATGCGTTTTTGCGCATCGCAGCAGACAACAGCGTCACCGTTTTGCTGGGGCATTCGGAGATGGGCCAAGGCATCTGGACCGGCCTGACCATGTTGATTGCCGAAGAGCTGGACGCCGATTGGTCGAAGATCCGCGTCGAGCACTCACCCGCGTCGGCGGCGGATTACGGCATGCCCGGTTTTGGCGGCATGCAGATTACCGGCGGCTCGACGTCGACGTGGATGGAATTTGACCGCTATCGACTGGCAGGCGCGACCGCGCGGCAGATGCTGGTTGAGGCGGCGGCGAAACGCTTCGAGGTGGCACCATCGGCCATTCGCACTGAATCGGGCGTGGTGATTGCCGGTGACAAACGTGCAACTTATGGCGAGCTGGCGGATGCCGCCGGGCAACTGCCGGTGCCGGATCCGAAGTCGATTACCTTCAAGGAAGCCAAGGACTGGAAAGTCATTGGCAAACCGACCAAACGCCTCGACACACCGGAGAAAATCACCGGCCGCGCCAAGTTCGGCATGGACGTGCAGTTTGAAGGCTTGATGACCGCAATGGTCGCGCGCCCACCGGTATTCGGTGCCACTGTTAAATCTTTCGAAGGCGCTGAAGCGCTGGCGGTGCCGGGCGTACACAAAGTGGTGCAGGTACCGACGGGCGTGGCGGTGATTGCCGAGCATTACTGGGCGGCGAAACTGGGTCGCGATGCGCTGAAGATCGATTGGGATCTGGGTCCGCATGCCGATCTGAGCAGCGAGAGATTGCTGGCGAGTTTCCGCAAACTGGCCGCCACGCAAGGCACGTCAGCCAGTCAGGCCGGTGATGCCAAGGGCAGTTTTGGCAAAGCGGCGAAGAAGATCGATGTCGAATACAGCGTGCCTTATCTGGCTCATGCGCCGATGGAACCGCTCAATTGCACGGTGAAAATCAGCGCCGAGAAATGCGAAATCTGGACCGGCACACAATTCCAGACGCTGGATCAAATGGTCGCTGGCAAGATCACCGGACTGAAACCGGAGCAGGTGGAAATCCACACCGAATTCCTTGGCGGTGGTTTTGGGCGCCGGGCCAACCCGACATCAGACTTCGTCGCCGAGGCGGTGCAAGTGGCGAAAGCCGCCGCGATGCCGGTGAAAACCGTGTGGTCGCGCGAAGACGATATCCGTGGTGGTTATTACCGTTCGATGTTCCTGCATCAGGCGAAGATCGGCCTCGGTGCTGATGGCTTGGCGTCGAGCTGGCAGCACGTGCTGGTCGGTCAGTCGATCATGACCGGCACGTTGATGGAGGCGACGATGGTCAAAAACGGCATCGACCCGACCTCGGTCGAAGGCGTTGCCGACAGTCCTTACGTCAAAGGCTTGGCCAATCATCAGGTCGATCTGCATTCGCCGCAAACAGGCATCAATGTGTTGTGGCTGCGCTCGGTTGGCCATAGCCATACCGGTTTTGTCATGGAATCGCTGATCGATGAAATGGCCACGGCGGCGGGCAAGGATCCGGTCGAGTACCGACGAACCTTGCTCAAGGATCATCCTCGGCATTTGGGCGTGCTCAATCTGGCGGTGGAAAAGGCTAACTGGAAAGCCCCGTTGCCGGACGGCCATGCGCTGGGCGTGGCGGTGCATGAGTCATTCGGCAGTTACGTGGCGCAGGTCGCGGAGGTGTCGCAGGACAATCTGGCAATTCGCGTGCATCGCGTGGTCTGTGCGGTGGACTGCGGGATTGCGGTGAACCCGCAGAGCATCGCGGCGCAGATGGAATCGTGCATCACTTTCGGTCTGGGCATGGCGCTGCACAGCAAGCTGACGCTCAAGGACGGCGCGGTGGTGCAGTCCAACTATCACGATTATCAGGTGCTGCGGCTCAACGAGATGCCGGTAGTCGAGGTGCACATCGTGCCCAGCAGCGACAAACCCGGCGGCATCGGCGAGGCCGGTGTGCCGCCGACCGCGCCAGCCGTGGCCAACGCGGTGTTCGCCCTGACCGGGCAACGTCTGCGCGAGTTGCCGCTGCAACTGTCGGGGGTGTGAGATGAAACGACATCTAGTGTTGGGCACGGTGGTTCTACTGGGGCTGGGCGGTTATGCCTCGGATCTGTTTGCCGATGATCAGGAAGCCTTGAAAGCCTTCACCACCGTACAGAAAGTCTTCCAGAGTCCGCGCTGCCAGAACTGCCACATTCCCGGTGATTCGCCGTTGCAGTTCGACGCCGGCATTCCCCATGCGATGAACGTGGTGCGCGGCATGGACGGCAAGGGCGCTGCCGGTTTGCCTTGCGCGACCTGCCACGCGGAAAACAATCCGCCGGCCAGTTACGGCCCGCATGCACCACCGGGTGCGCCGCACTGGAGCCTGCCGCCGGCGTCGCACAAAATGGCCTGGATCGGCCTGCCGCCGGACAAGCTATGCGCGATGATCAAGGACCGTTCGAGCAATGGCGATCGCGATTTTGCTGCACTGATCAAGCACGTCAGCGAAGACAAATTGGTGCTGTGGGGCTGGAATCCCGGGGCAGGGCGCGCGCCGGTGCCAGTACCGCACGATATTTTTGTCACGCAATTCAAGCTCTGGGCCGATGCGGGCGGGCCATGCCCGGTGGCGCAAATGTGAGCCATTGCCAAATTAGCGCTACGCTTGGAAGCATTGTTGCCAATGGAGTGTGCTGATGCTGGTTCCAGGAAAACCTGCGAATGAAACGGCGCGCGTTCAAGCGTTGCACGGTCTTGAGCTGCTCGATTCCGCCCCTGAAGAACGTTTCGACCGACTGACGCGGTTGGCCAAACGCCTGTTCAATGTGCCGATTGCACTGGTGACGCTGGTCGACACCAATCGGCAGTGGTTCAAGTCGTGCGTGGGCCTGGATGTCAGCGAGACACCGAGGGATGTCTCGTTCTGCGGTCATGCGATTCTTAACGACGGCCTGCTGTTGGTGCCGGACGCTCGCGAGGATGTGCGCTTCCATGACAACCCGTTGGTGACGGGCGCGCCGAACATTCGCTTCTATGCCGGTTACCCGCTGACTGTGCCCAATGGCAACAAAATGGGCACGCTGTGCCTGATCGACACCAAGCCCCGCGACCTCGACGAGGAAGAGCGCGCGTTGTTGCGTGATCTGGCGGAAATGGCCGAGCAAGAGTTGGCCGCTGTGCAGATCGCGAGCATGGATGAATTGACGTTGCTGTCCAATCGCCGTGGTTTCAAACAACTGGCGCAGCATGCGCTGGACGCCTGCGCACGGCTGGAACGGCCGGCGACCTTGCTGTTTTTTGATCTTAACGACTTCAAGCAGATCAACGATCTGTATGGGCATGCCGAGGGTGACAGTGCGCTGAAGACTTTTGCCGACGTGCTGCGCATCGCCTTCCGCGAGAGTGATGTGGTCGGGCGGCTCGGTGGCGATGAGTTCGTTGCGCTGCTGACCGGCTCCAGCCATATTGAAACGACGGCGATCATGGCGCGGCTCAAGGATATTCTCGAAGAGCGCAATGCCACTTTGCACCGGGGCTATGCGATTCGCTTTAGCGTGGGTCAGATCGAATATGACGCCAAGCGCCATGAGACCGTGGATCGGCTGCTGGCGGATGCCGATAGCGCGATGTATGTGCACAAGCAGGCCTTGAAGCGTTGTTAGCGAATGCACCGTAGATCGCTTGTAGGCGTGAGCCTGCTCGCGATAGTGTCCGGCCATCAACCTCTTCATTGCCTGACCCAGCGCTATCGCGAGCAGGCTCACTCCTACAGGGGTGTCGGGTGTTCTCAAATCCCGGTTCACCACAAATCCATGTGGGAGCGAGCTTGCTCGCGAAGGCGTCCGGTCAGGCAACATCTCCGTTGAACGTGCTGGCCTCTTCGTGAGCAAGCTCACTCCCACGGGTCCTTCGGTGTTCAAAACATCCCGGTTCACCACAAATCCATGTGGGAGCGAGCTTGCTCGCGAAGGCGTCCGGTCAGGCAACATCTCCGTTGAACGTGCTGGCCTCTTCGTGAGCAAGCTCACTCCCACAGGTCCTTCGGTGTTCAAAACATCCCGGTTTACCACGAATCCATGTGGGAGCGAGCTTGCTCGCGAAGGCGTCCGGTCAGGCAACATCTCCGTTGAACGTGCTGGCCTCTTCGTGAGCAAGCTCACTCCCACGGGTCCTTCGGTGTTCAAAACATCCCGGTTCACCACAAATCCATGTGGGAGCGAGCTTGCTCGCGAAGGCGGAGTGTCAGGCAACATCTCCGTTGAACGTGCTGGCCTCTTCGTGAGCAAGCTCACTCCCACGGGTCCTTCGGTGTTCAAAACATCCCGGTTCACCACAAATCCATGTGGGAGCGAGCTTGCTCGCGAAGGCGTCCGGTCAGGCAACATCTCCGTTGAACGTGCTGGCCTCTTCGTGAGCAAGCTCACTCCCACGGGTCCTTCGGTGTTCAAAACATCCCGGTTCACCACAAATCCATGTGGGAGCGAGCTTGCTCGCGAAGGCGTCCGGTCAGGCAACATCTCGGTTGAACGTGCTGGCTTCTTCGTGAGCAAGCTCACTCCCACAGGTCTTTCGGTGTTCAAAACATCCCGGTTCACCACAAATCCATGTGGGAGCGAGCTTGCTCGCGAAGGCGTCCGGTCAGGCAACATCTCCGTTGAACGTGCTGGCCTCTTCGTGAGCAAGCTCACTCCCACGGGTCCTTCGGTGTTCAAAACATCCCGGTTCACCACAAATCCATGTGGGAGCGAGCTTGCTCGCGAAGGCGTCCGGTCAGGCAACATCTCGGTTGAACGTGCTGGCTTCTTCGTGAGCAAGCTCACTCCCACAGGTCTTTCGGTGTTCAAAACATCCCGGTTCACCACAAATCCATGTGGGAGCGAGCTTGCTCGCGAAGGCGTCCGGTCAGGCAACATCTCCGTTGAACGTGCTGGCCTCTTCGTGAGCAAGCTCGCTCCCACAGGTCCTTCGGTGTGCAAAACATCCCGGTTCACCACAAATCCATGTGGGAGCGAGCCTGCTCGCGAAGAGGCCGGCACAGGCATTATCTCCGGTGACTGACACACCGTCTTCGCGAGCAGGCTCGCTCCCACAGGGGGCAGTGTTGCAGGCATAAAAAAACCCGCCTGAAGAGGCGGGTTTTTTATTGGCTAACCGAAGATCACTCTTCGATGTTGCCCATGGCGGTGGTGTTGAAGCCGCCGTCGACGTACATGATTTCGCCGCTGATGCCCGACGCCAGGTCGGAGCACAGGAAGGCGCCGGCGTTGCCGACTTCGTCGATGGTGACGTTGCGACGCAGTGGGGTTTGCGCTTCGTTGGCGGCCAGCATCTTGCGGAAGTTCTTGATGCCCGAGGCTGCCAGGGTACGGATCGGGCCAGCCGATACGCAGTTGACGCGGGTGCCGTCCGGGCCCAGGGAGCCGGCCAGGTAACGTACGCCAGCTTCCAGCGAAGCCTTGGCCATGCCCATCACGTTGTAGTTCGGCATGGTGCGCTCGGCGCCCAGGTACGACAGGGTCAGCAGGCTGCCGTTGCGGCCTTTCATCATTTCGCGGCCGGCTTTGGCCAGGGCCACGAAGCTGTAGGCGCTGATGTCGTGCGCGATGCGGAAACCGTCACGGGTGGTGGCTTCGGTGAAGTCGCCGTCCAGTTGGTCGCCCGGAGCGAAACCAACGGAGTGAACGATGCAGTCCAGGCCGTCCCACTTCTTGCTCAGTGCTTCGAAGACCTTGGCGATTTCTTCATCGCTGGCCACGTCGCACGGGAAGCACAGCTCAGGGCTCGAACCCCAGCCTTGGGCGAATTCTTCAACACGACCTTTCAGTTTGTCGTTCTGATAAGTGAAGGCAAGCTCAGCGCCCTCGCGATGCATGGCGGCAGCGATGCCGGATGCGATGGACAGCTTGCTGGCGACACCGACGATCAGTACGCGCTTACCGGCGAGAAAACCCATGTGTTGCTCCTCTTTCAGGTTATTGCGCAGTGGCTGGTGCCAAAAAAGCGGCTTCCAGCAACTGCTGTGTATACGGATGTTGGGGGGCGGCAAAAATACTTTGCGCGTCTCCCTGTTCGACCACTTGGCCATGCTTGACCACCATCAGCTGGTGGCTCAGCGCTTTGACGACAGCCAAATCATGGCTGATAAACAAATACGTCAGGTTGTACTTGGCTTGCAGTGAACGCAACAGCTCCACCACTTGCCGCTGCACCGTCCGGTCGAGGGCCGACGTCGGCTCGTCCAGCAGGATCAGCGCCGGTTTCAGCACCAAAGCCCGGGCAATGGCGATTCGCTGCCGTTGCCCACCGGAAAATTCGTGGGGGTAGCGGTGCCGGGTTTCCGGATCCAGACCTACCTCCTTCAATGCCGCAATAATCGCCGCCTCTTGTTCCTCGGCGCTGCCCATCTTGTGAATCCGCAGGCCTTCGCCAACGATATCGCTGACACACATGCGCGGGCTCAGGCTGCCAAACGGGTCCTGAAACACCACCTGCATTTCCCGCCGCAACGGGCGAACCTCGTTCTGCGTCAGGCAGTCTAGCTGCTTGCCTTCAAAACGGATCGCGCCTTTGCTGCCAATCAGCCGCAAAATCGCCAGACCCAGTGTGGATTTGCCGGAACCGCTTTCGCCCACGATCCCCAGGGTCTGGCCCTGAGGCAGGCTGAAATTGATACCGTCCACTGCCTTGACGTGATCCACCGTGCGCTTGAGCAGGCCTTTCTTGATCGGGAACCAGACTTTCAGGTCCTCGACCTCAAGCAGCGGCGCGCCGATTTTATTGCTCGCCGGGCCTCCGCTGGGTTCCGCGCCGAGCAATTCCCGAGTGTACGGATGCTGCGGCGAACGGAACAGCTCTGCGCACGATGCCTGTTCGACGATGCAACCGCGCTGCATGACACATACGCGATGCGCAATTCTTCGCACCAGGTTCAAATCGTGACTGATCAGTAACAGCGACATGCCCAATCTGGCCTGTAATTCCTTGAGTAAATCGAGGATTTTCAGCTGAACGGTCACATCCAGCGCCGTGGTCGGTTCGTCGGCAATCAACAATTCCGGCTCGTTGGCCAGGGCCATGGCGATCATCACACGCTGGCGCTGGCCACCGGACAGCTCGTGGGGCAGAGCCTTGAGGCGCTTGTGCGGCTCGGGGATGCCGACCATCTCCAGCAGCTCCAGCGTGCGCTTGGTCGCGACTTTGCCGGTCAGGCCCTTGTGGATGCCGAGCACTTCGTTGATCTGCTTCTCGATCGAATGCAGCGGATTCAGCGAGGTCATCGGCTCCTGAAAGATCATCGCGATGCGATTACCACGAATGTGGCGAATCGTCTTCTCGCTCAGGCCCAGCAGGTTTTGCCCGGCATAGTTGATGCTGCCGGCCGGATGGCGGGCCATCGGGTAGGGCAGCAGGCGCAGGATTGAGTGCGCGGTCACCGATTTGCCCGAGCCGGATTCGCCGACCAGCGCCAGGGTTTCGCCACGCTTGATGTCGAAACTCACGCCTTCGACGACCCGGTGCACGCGCTCGCCGAAACCGAATTCGACGGCGAGGTCACGCACTTCGATCAGATTGTCCTGATTCATTTCACTTCCTCGGGTCGAAGGCATCGCGAGCGGACTCGCCGATAAACACCAGCAAACTCAACATCAACGCCAGCACGGCAAAGGCACTCATGCCCAGCCACGGCGCTTGCAGGTTGGATTTGCCCTGCGCGACGAGCTCACCCAGCGACGGACTGCCGGCCGGCAAGCCGAAACCGAGGAAGTCCAAAGCGGTGAGGGTGCCGATGGCGCCGGTGAGGATGAACGGCATAAACGTCATGGTCGAGACCATCGCGTTGGGCAGGATGTGGCGGAACATGATCGCGCCGTTCTGCATGCCCAGCGCCCGTGCGGCGCGCACGTATTCGAGGTTGCGGCCACGGAGAAACTCGGCGCGCACCACGTCGACCAGGCTCATCCACGAGAACAGCAGCATGATCCCCAGCAGCCACCAGAAATTCGGCTGGACGAAACTGGCGAGAATGATCAGCAAGTACAGCACCGGCAGCCCTGACCAGATTTCCAGAAATCGCTGCCCGGCCAGATCGACCCAGCCGCCATAGAAACCCTGCAAAGCACCGGCAATCACGCCGATGATCGAACTCAGCACGGTCAACGTCAGCGCGAACAGCACCGAGATGCGGAAACCGTAGATCACCCGCGCCAGCACATCGCGGCCCTGATCGTCGGTGCCCAGCAGGTTATCCGCCGAGGGCGGCGCCGGGGCTGGGACTTTCAGGTCGTAGTTGATGCTCTGGTAGCTGTAGGGAATCGGCGCCCACAACACCCACGCATCCTTGGCCTTGAGCAGTTCGCGGATGTACGGGCTCTTGTAGTTGGCTTCCAGCGGGAATTCGCCGCCGAAGGTGGTTTCCGGGTAGCGCTTGATCGCCGGGAAGTACCAGTTGTTGTCGTAATGCACCACCAGCGGCTTGTCGTTGGCGATCAGCTCGGCGCCCAGGCTCAGGCCGAACAGCACCAGAAACAGCCACAGCGACCACCAGCCACGCTTGTTGGCCTTGAACAGTTCGAAGCGGCGGCGGTTGAGAGGGGACAGGTTCATCTCAATGCTCCCGGCTTTCGAAGTCGATGCGCGGATCGACCAGGGTATAGGTGAGGTCGCCGATCAGTTTCACCACCAGCCCCAGCAGGGTGAAGATGAACAGGGTGCCGAACACCACAGGGTAATCGCGGTTGATCGCCGCTTCGAAACTCATCAGGCCGAGGCCGTCGAGGGAGAAAATCACTTCCACCAGCAAGGATCCTGTGAAAAAGATGCCGATGAACGCCGACGGGAATCCGGCAATCACCAGCAGCATGGCGTTGCGGAACACATGGCCGTACAACACGCGATGACGCGTCAGGCCTTTGGCCTTGGCGGTGACCACGTACTGTTTGTTGATCTCATCGAGGAAGCTGTTTTTGGTCAGCAGGGTCATGGTCGCGAAGTTGCCGATCACCAGTGCGGTCACCGGCAGCGCCAGGTGCCAGAAGTAATCGAGGATCTTGCCGCCGAAGCTCAGTTCATCGAAGTTGTTTGAGGTCAGGCCCCTTAGCGGGAACCAGTCGAGATAACTGCCGCCGGCAAACACCACGATCAGCAGGATCGCGAAGAGAAACGCCGGGATCGCATAGCCGACGATGATCGCCGAACTGGTCCAGACGTCGAAATGGCTGCCGTGCCGCGTGGCTTTGGCGATCCCCAGCGGGATCGACACCAGGTACATGATCAGCGTGCTCCACAGCCCCAGCGAGATCGACACCGGCATCTTTTCCTTGATCAGGTCGATGACCTTGGCGTCGCGGAAGAAACTGTCGCCGAAATCCAGCTGCGCGTAGTTCTTGACCATGATCCACAGACGTTCCGGGGCCGATTTGTCGAACCCGTACATGTGCTCGATTTCCTTGATCAGCGCTGGGTCCAGACCCTGCGCGCCGCGATAGGACGAGCCGGCCACCGACACCTCGGCACCGCCGCCGGCAATCCGGCTGGTGGCGCCTTCGAAGCCTTCGAGCTTGGCGATCATCTGTTCCACCGGGCCACCGGGCGCGGCCTGGATGATCACGAAGTTGATCAGCAGAATGCCGAACAGGGTCGGGATGATCAGCAGCAGTCGCCGAAAAATATACGCCAGCATCTGATTACTCCGTGCCCACAGGGTCGGCTTGCAGTTTGGTTTCGACTTCTATTGCCGGTTTTGCGTCGGGCTTGACCCACCAGGTGTTAATCCCGATGTCGTACTTGGGCGAGACTTTCGGGTGGCCGATGTGGTTCCAGTAGGCCACGCGCCAGGTCTTGATGTGCCAGTTCGGCACCACGTAGTAACCCCATTGCAGCACGCGATCCAGTGCGCGGGCGTGGGCCACCAGGCTTTTGCGTGAGTCGGCGTTGATCAGGTTTTCGACCAGTTGATCGACAATCGGATCCTTCAGGCCAATGGTGTTGCGGCTGCTCGGTTTGTCGGCAGCGGCGCTCATCCAGAATTCGCGCTGTTCGTTACCCGGTGAGTTGGACTGCGGGAAGCTGCCGACCATCATGTCGAAGTCCCGCGAACGCACGCGGTTGATGTACTGCGAAACGTCGACGCGGCGGATTACCAGATCGATGCCAAGGTCGCTGAGGTTGCGCTTGAATGGCAGCAGTACGCGTTCGAATTCGGTCTGCGCGAGCAGGAACTCGATCACCACCGGTTTGCCCGTGGCGTCGACCATTTTGTCGTCGACGATCTTCCAGCCGGCCTCTTGCAGCAGTTGATAGGCCTCGCGCTGCTGCGCGCGGATCATGCCGCTGGCATCGGTCTTCGGATTCTCGAACGCTTCGCTGAACACCTGCGCCGGCAGTTTGCTGCGGAACGGCTCGAGGATCGCCACTTGATCGGCGTCGGGCAGGCCGGTGGCGGCCATTTCCGAGTTTTCGAAATAGCTGCGGGTGCGGAAGTAGGCGCTGTTGAACAGTTGTTTGTTGGTCCACTCGAAATCGAACAGCAGACCGAGTGCCTGACGCACCCGCACATCCTGAAACACCGGGCGACGCAGGTTGAAGACGAAGCCCTGCATGCCGGTCGGGTTGCTGTTGGCGATCTGTTCCTTGATCAAGCGGCCTTCGGTAACCGCCGGGATGTTGTAGGCGTTGGCCCAGTTCTTTGCGGTCATTTCCAGCCAGTAATCGAATTGTCCGGCCTTCAGCGCTTCGAGGGCGACGGTGTTGTCGCGGTAGTAATCGGTGGTCATCGTGTCGAAGTTGTAGAAGCCACGGTTGACTGGCAGGTCCTTGCCCCAGTAATCCTTGACCCGCTCGTAACGCACTGAACGTCCGGCCTTCACTTCGGCAACCTTGTAAGGGCCGCTGCCCAGCGGAATTTCCAGGTTGCCCTTGGTGAAGTCGCGATCGGCCCACCAGTGCTTGGGCAGCACCGGTAACTGGCCGAGGATCAGCGGTAGTTCACGGTTATTGGTGTGCTTGAACTTGAAGAGCACTTTCAGCGGATCTTCGGCGATCACTTCGGAAACGTCGCTGTAGTAGCCGCGAAACAGCGGTGAGCCTTCCTTGGTCAGCGTGTTGAAGCTGAACACCACGTCCTCGGCGCGTACCGGGTGGCCGTCGTGGAAGCGCGCTTCGGGGCGCAGGTAGAAACGCACCCAGCTGTTGTCCGGGGCTCTTTCGATCTGCCGGGCGATCAGGCCGTATTCGGTGAACGGTTCGTCGAGGCTGTGTTTGGTCAAGGTGTCGTAGATCTGCCCGACATCGTCGGCCGGCACGCCTTTGCTGATAAACGGGTTGAGGCTGTCGAAGCCGCCGAAACCGGCCTGACGGAAGATGCCGCCCTTGGGCGCGTCGGGGTTCACATAATCGAAATGCTTGAAATCGGCTGGGTATTTCGGCGGCTCGTTGTACAGGGTCACGGCGTGTTGCGGAGCGGCAAAGGCCAGCCCGGCGAACAGCAAACCGCTGGCCTGGACGAGCAGGGCGCGGATCGGTTTCATTGATCTTTCTCCGAAGACTTCAGCCACCACGCGCTCAGGCCCAGGGTGTAGGGCGGCGTGGTGACGAAGGCCAACCGGTTGCGGTAGGCCAGACGGTGATAATTGAGGTACCAATTGGGAATGCTGTAGTGCTGCCAGAGCAGCACGCGGTCGAGCGCCTTGCCGGCGGCGACC
Source organism: Pseudomonas sp. 29 (assembly GCF_002754355.1). Taxonomy (NCBI): domain Bacteria; kingdom Pseudomonadati; phylum Pseudomonadota; class Gammaproteobacteria; order Pseudomonadales; family Pseudomonadaceae; genus Pseudomonas; species Pseudomonas sp. 29. The sequence goes on along the minus strand of NZ_PEEY01000001.1, from coordinate 257,852 downwards.
TGCTCGTCGCGGGTGCGCGCGGCGAGCAATTGTTCGAGCAGGTGATCCACTACCGGGTTGGCAATGCCTGCGTAATTCTTGCTGCCCTTGACCCCGACCTGACTGGAGTGGAAGTACTGCCACTGCTCAAGCCCCGGACTGAGGGTCTGGTTGAGCGTCATCGAGATCATGTCGAAATCAAATTGATCGAGGCGCTGTTTGTACTGCGCCCGATCCACGGTGCGCAGGCGCGCGTCGATGCCGATGCTGTTGAGGTTCTCGATATAGGGCTGGTAGAGGCGCTCAAGGTTCGGATTGACCAGCAACAGCTCGAACCGCAGCGGTTGGCCGTCAGCGTTTTGCAGGCGCTGACCGTTGAGCTTCCAGCCGGCTTCGGCGAGCAATGCCAATGCCTTGCGCATGGTTTCCCGGGGGATGCCGCGACCGTCGGTTTGCGGCAGGGTGAACGGCTCGGTGAACAGCTTGGCCGGCAGTTGTTCCTTGTACGGCTTGAGCATCAGCCATTCATGCCCGACCGGCAGGCCGGAGGTTGTGAACTCACTGTTGGGGTAGTAACTGGTGGTGCGTTTGTAGGCATCGCTGAACAGCGCGCGGTTGGTCCACTCGAAGTCGAACATCAGGCCCAGCGCTTCACGGGTCTTAACGTCCGAGAACGTCGCACGGCGGGTGTTCATGAACAGGCCCTGAGTCTGGGTCGGGATCTGATGCGGGATCTGCGCCTTGATCACGTCGCCACGGCGCACGGCGGGGAAGTTGTAGCCGTTGGCCCAGTTCTTCGCCTGATGCTCGATGTAAATGTCGAACTCGCCAGCCTTGAACGCTTCGAAGGCCACGTCGCTGTCGCGGTAAAACTCGACTTCCATGCGATCGAAGTTGTACTTGCCGCGATTGACCGCCAAGTCCTTGCCCCAGTAATCCTTGACCCGCTCGAAGATCAACTGCCGGCCCGGCGTCACCGAAGTAATGCGATACGGGCCGCTGCCCAACGGTGGTTCGAAGGTAGTGGCCTTGAAGTCGCGGTCTTTCCAGTAATGCTGCGGCAGCACCGGCAATTCGCCAAGGCGCAGGATCAGTAGCGGATTGCCCGAGCGCTTGAGCACGAAGCGAATGCGCTGCTTGTTGAGAATGTCGACCCGCAGCACTTCCTGCAACGCGGTACGGTACAGCGGATGGCCGTCCTTGAGCAGCGTTCGATAGGAGAAGGCGACGTCATAGGCGGTGATCGGCGTGCCGTCGTGGAAACGCGCTTCCGGGCGCAGGTTGAAGACTACCCAGCTGCGATCTTCGCTGTACTCCACCGATTGCGCGATCAAACCATAGCTCGACGCCGGCTCGTCGCCGGACGGCGAATATTGACCGGTACCGACCATCAGCGGCTCGTTCAGCTCATTGATGCCGTACTGGAGGAAATTCGCGGTGGTCACCGGGCTGGTGCCTTTGAACGTGTACGGATTGACCGTATCGAAGGTGCCGAACGCCATCACCCGCAACGTACCGCCCTTGGGCGCTTGCGGGTTGACCCAGTCGAAGTGGGTAAATCTGGCCGGGTACTTGAGCGTGCCGAACTGCGCATAACCGTGACTTTCGGTAATCGTCGCGCTTGCGGTTGAGCTCAAGGCCAGGCTGATCAGGAGCAGGAGGAGGGGACGCTTCAAGTCAGATCCGATCCAGGCGGCTTGGGCTTAGTGGGCCGTACAGTAACAGCTTGTCTGGACAGGAAAAAGATGTGGGTTAAAGAGCCCCTCACCCTAACCCTCTCCCGGGGGGAGAGGGGACTGACTGTGGTGTTTGCGAGAGCTGCGCCGACGTGCGATACCGCGCCGAACTCGGATGTTGAACAGCACGGAGATCGGCTCCCTTTCCCCCTCGCCCCCGTGGGGGAGAGGGCTGGGGTGAGGGGGATCGATCTAAAGCACGCCACAAAATCCGGACGAAAAAAAAGCCCCTGAAAACTCAGGGGCTCTTCTGTCAGTGCGGCTGATAAACCGTGAGCATCTGCCCCGGCTTCAGTGCTTTGCCCGCACCCGGATTCCAGCGCTTGAGATGCTGCATCTCAACGTTGAAGCGCTTGGCCACGACGTACAGCGTGTCGCCGCGTTTGACCTTGTACTGGGTTTGCTGCGCGCTGTCGTCCTTGCCTTTGCTCTTGCTATTGGCCGCAATCACCGTGTTGACCCGGCCGGATTTGCGCGCCGGCGCACGCTTGGTGGTGTCTTGCATCACCAGGGTCTGACCAACCTTGAGGTTCTTGCCGGTCAGCTTGTTCCAGCGCTGCAGATCCTTGACTTCGACCTTGTTGGCCTTGGCGATGGAACCGAGGTTGTCGCCACGCTTCACCCGATAGGCACGCTTGAGCTGCGCCACTTCCGACGGATCGGCGCCTTCGAAGACTGGTTTCAGCGAACGCGGGCTGATCAGCTCTTCCGGACGCATGGTCTGCAAACTGGCCGTAAGCAATTGCGCCTTCGACGTCGGCACCAGCAAATGCTGAGGGCCGTCGATGGTGGTGCGTTGCTTGAAGGCCGGGTTGAGCTGGAACAGTTCGTCTTCGTCGATGTTGGCCACCGCAGCGACCTTGGACAGGTCCATGCGCTGGTTGATTTCGACGACCTGGAAGTACGGTTCGTTGGCGATCGGGTTGAGGTTCACGCCGTAGGCTTCCGGCGCCAGCACCACTTGCGACAGCGCCAGCAGCTTCGGCACGTAGGCCTGGGTTTCCGCCGGCAACGGCAGGTTCCAGTAGTCGGTGGGCAGACCGAGCTTTTCGTTACGTTCGATGGCACGGCTGACCGTGCCTTCACCGGCGTTGTACGCCGCCAGGGCCAGCAACCAGTCGCCGTTGAACATGTCGTGCAGGCGGGTCAGGTAATCCATCGCTGCCGTGGTCGAGGCGGTGATGTCGCGACGGCCATCGTAGAAGCGCGTCTGACGCAGATTGAAATAACGCCCGGTGGACGGAATGAATTGCCACAGCCCGACTGCATCGGCCCGGGAATAGGCCATCGGGTTGTAGGCGCTTTCAATCACTGGCAGCAGGGCCAGTTCCAGCGGCATGTTGCGTTCTTCGAGGCGTTCGACGATGTAGTGAATATAGAGACTGCCGCGTTCGCCGGCGTTCTCGAGGAAAGAGGGATTGCTGGCGAACCACAGGCGCTGTTGCTCGATGCGCGGGTTGACGCCGAGACCTTCCTGCAGCTGAAAGCCCTGGCGCATCCGTTCCCAGATGTCCTGGGGAACCTGTGGGCTGGGCTTTTCGGACAGCCAGATAGGCTTCTGCTTGGCTCGCGCAGCAATGTTCGGCGTATGGGTCGCTTCAGTCTGCGGAGCATGGCTGGAACAGCCCGCCAGCGTGGCGGACACAGCCACCGCGATGGCTTGCGCCAGGCGGGTCAATGCGTCTGAATTGACGGACTTACGTATGGATGACGACATTGGCTGGAAGTAAGTTCCGGGCAAAAATGTCGGGCGATTCTAGAAAGCGCACCCCCTGCGGTCAACCATTCAGAATTTTTGTACCAAGTGGTGGGGGGCTTAGAACTTATCTTTCCAAGCCCGCAGAGCCGCAAATACCTCACTCGGCGCCCGGTTTTGAGCGCCTGCCCGTTCGTCCACTTTTTGTGTAACTAATGTTTCAGAGGTACGCAAGAACGGGTTTGTGAGCTTTTCCAGTGCCAGGGTCGAAGGCAGGGTCATGACGCCGTTTTGCCGCTGCTGAGTGACTTTTTCCAGACGGGCGGCGATGTCCGGATTGCCCGGCTCGACGGCAGCGGCAAACTTCAGATTGCTCAGGGTGTATTCATGGGTGCAGTAGACCAGGGTATCTTCCGGTAGAGCAGCGAGGCGGCTGAGCGAGTGGTGCATTTGCTCCGGCGTGCCCTCGAACAGGCGACCGCAACCGGCGGCGAACAGGGTGTCGCCGCAAAACAGCAGGCCGTGGTGGTAATAGGCAATGTGTCCCAAGGTGTGACCGGGCACCGCATAGACGTCGAAGTCCCAGCCGAGCACGCTGACCGTGTCGTTGTCCTCGAGCGCCACGTCGCGCCCCGGGATGCTTTCGCTGGCCGGGCCGTAGACTTTTGCGCCGCTCAGCGCTTTCAGGCGTTCGACGCCGCCGACATGATCATGATGGTGGTGGGTGATCAGAATGTCGCTCAACACCCAGCCCGGATGCGCTGCAAGCCACGCCTGCACCGGCGCGGCATCGCCCGGGTCGACCACGGCGCAGCGCTGGGTGCGGTGATCCTGTAACAACCAGATGTAGTTGTCGGTGAACGCGGGCAGGGCACTGATCTGTATCATCGTCGGAATTCGCCAAGCGGAAAACATTGGCGCATCTTAGTAGTTCCTGGCGCTTTGGAGAATGCGATGAGTGATAAAGCGTTCGCACAGGCTGATCCTGACTGGCTGGCCCTGATCGGTGCAGCCCGTGAATGGCTGTCCGGCCCGCTCGGGCAATTTCTGCTCGATGAAGAGCGGCGCATGCTCGAAGACGAGTTGGGCCGTTTCTTTGGCGGTTATCTGGTGCACTACGGGCCATCGGCCGAAACCCCGCCGTCTGCACCGCAAGTGCAGCGCAATGTGCGCCTCGGTGCGCCGTTGCCCGGGGTCGAGATCGTCTGCGAGGAGCAGGCCTGGCCGCTGAGCGAGCATGCCGCCGATGTGGTGGTGATGCAGCACGGTCTGGATTTCTGCCTGTCGCCCCACGGTTTGCTGCGTGAAGCAGCGAGCAGCGTGCGTCCCGGTGGGCATTTGCTGATCATCGGCATTAACCCCTGGAGCACCTGGGGCCTGCGCCATGTGTTCGCCCACGACGCCTTGCGCCAGGCGCGCTGCATCTCGCCGTCGCGGGTCGCCGACTGGCTCAATCTGCTGGGCTTCGCGCTGGAGAAACGCCGCTTCGGGTGCTATCGTCCGCCGCTCGCGTCACCCAAGTGGCAGGCCCGTCTGGCCGGCTGGGAACGCAAGGCCGGTGACTGGCAACTGTCGGGTGGCGGCTTCTATTTACTGGTCGCGCGCAAGATTGTGGTCGGACTGCGACCGTTGCGTCAGGAACGGCGCGAGCCGATGGGCAAGCTGATTCCGCTGCCGATGGCCAAGGTCAACCGCCGCCGCATCGAACCGTAAAACTTTCTTTTATTTGTGGCCGGGTGTGTCCCGGCCTCGGTCATTGTCGATCCGTGATCGGCAGGACAGGCATTTTTCTGGATAGATTGGCATGAGCGAAAGCGTTGAAAGCGTCGACACCGTAGAGCTGTTCACTGACGGCGCCTGCAAAGGCAACCCCGGCCCCGGCGGCTGGGGCGCCTTGCTGGTGTGCAAGGGCGTCGAAAAGGAACTGTGGGGTGGCGAAACCAACACCACCAACAACCGCATGGAACTGCTCGGCGCGATCCGTGGCCTCGAAGCCTTGAAGCGCCCCTGTGAAGTGCTGCTGGTGACCGACTCGCAATACGTGATGAAGGGCATCAACGAGTGGATGGCCAACTGGAAGAAGCGCGGCTGGAAAACCGCAGCGAAGGAGTCGGTGAAAAACGCTGATCTTTGGAAGGCGCTGGATGAGCAGGTCAACCGCCACAAGGTCACCTGGAAGTGGGTGCGTGGGCATATTGGCCATCACGGTAACGAGCGGGCCGACCAGTTGGCTAACCGTGGCGTTGACGAAGTGCGCGGCTACAAGCAAAGCTGATTTCGCTTCTGAGCCGTGGTGCGGCCATTCGCGAGCAGGCTCGCTCCCACACTGGATCGTGCTCACAACACATTCAATGTGGGAGCGAGCCTGCTCGCGAAGGGCACGCCACGGTCTGACTGAAACACCCCGCCGAGCGTGTTAACATCCGCGTTTTTTGCAAGATCGACCCGTTGAGAGCTGAACACTGATGGCCACCAGATCCGTTGTACTCGATACCGAAACCACCGGCATGCCGGTGACCGATGGTCACCGGATCATTGAAATCGGTTGTGTCGAACTGATCGGGCGGCGCCTGACGGGCCGGCATTTTCACGTTTACCTGCAGCCGGATCGCGAGAGTGATGAAGGCGCCATCGGCGTCCACGGCATCACCAACGAATTCCTCGTCGGCAAGCCGCGCTTTGCCGAAGTGGCCGATGAGTTCTTCGAGTTCATCAAAGGCGCGCAGCTGATCATCCACAACGCGGCGTTCGACGTTGGCTTCATCAACAACGAATTCGCCCTGATGGGGCAGCACGATCGCGCTGACATCACCCAGCACTGCTCAATCCTCGACACCCTGATGATGGCCCGGGAACGTCACCCGGGGCAGCGCAACAGCCTCGATGCGTTGTGCAAGCGCTATGGCGTCGACAACTCCGGCCGTGAACTGCACGGCGCCTTGCTCGACTCGGAGATTCTCGCCGACGTCTACCTGACCATGACCGGTGGCCAGACCAGCCTGTCGCTGGCCGGCAACGCTTCCGACGGCAATGGCACGGGCGAGGGCGCGGACAACTCGGCGACCGAGATTCGCCGCTTGCCGGCTGATCGTCAGCCAGCGCGGATCATTCGTGCAACCGAAGAGGAACTGGCGGCGCATCTGGTGCGGCTGGAAATTATTGCCAAGTCCGCCGGTGGCCCGGCGATGTGGACGCAGATCGCGGAAGCTGACGCCCAGGCTTGAAGATCAACGGATCGGACGATCTTTGCTTTTGGCGGCATGAAGCCAACTGGCCACCCTCGCCACTTTCGCTGCAACCCTCTACCCTGAGTGCATTGGCCGATTCAATTCGGCCGCCTCAGGACACTGAGCCTCATGTACAAAGATTTGAAGTTTCCGGTGTTGATCGTTCATCGCGACATCAAGGCCGACACGGTCGCCGGTGACCGTGTCCGTGGCATCGCCCAAGAGTTGGAGCAGGAAGGTTTCAGTATCGTGTCGGCCACCGACTACGCCGAAGGGCGGTTGGTCGCGTCGACCCATCATGGTCTGGCGTGCATGCTGATTGCCGCCGAGGACGCCAGCACCCACTCGCATCTGTTGCAGAACATGGCCGAGCTGATCGGTCTGGCGCGGGTACGCGCACCGGATCTGCCGATCTTTGCCCTGGGCGAGCAAGTCACCCTGGAAAATGCGCCGGCCGATGCCATGGCCGAGCTCAATCAACTGCGCGGCATTCTCTATCTGTTCGAAGACACCGTACCGTTCCTCGCCCGGCAAGTGGCCCGCGCGGCGCGCAAGTACCTCGATGGCTTGTTGCCGCCGTTTTTCAAGGCGCTGGTGCAGCACACCGCCGACTCCAATTATTCCTGGCACACCCCCGGCCATGGCGGCGGTGTGGCGTATCACAAGAGTCCGGTCGGGCAGGCGTTTCACCAGTTCTTCGGTGAAAATACCCTGCGTTCGGATTTGTCGGTGTCGGTGCCGGAGCTCGGTTCGCTGCTCGATCACACCGGGCCGCTCGCCGAAGCCGAAGCGCGCGCCGCGCGCAATTTCGGCGCCGATCACACCTTTTTCGTGATCAATGGCACCTCGACCGCCAACAAGATTGTCTGGCATTCGATGGTCGCGCGCGACGATCTAGTGCTGGTTGACCGCAATTGCCACAAGTCGGTGTTGCACGCGATCATCATGACCGGGGCGATCCCGCTGTATCTGTGCCCGGAGCGTAATGAGCTGGGGATCATCGGCCCGATCCCGCTGAGCGAATTCAGCCGCGAGTCGATTCAGGCCAAGATCGACGCCAGCCCGCTGACCAAGGGCCGCGCGCCGAAAGTCAAACTCGCCGTGGTCACCAATTCGACTTACGACGGCCTCTGTTACAACGCCGAGCTGATCAAGCAAAGTCTCGGCAACAGCGTCGAGGTGCTGCATTTCGACGAGGCCTGGTACGCCTATGCGGCGTTTCACGAATTCTTCGCCGGGCGCTACGGCATGGCCACCTCGCGCAGCGAAGACAGCCCGCTGGTATTCACCACGCATTCCACGCACAAGCTACTCGCCGCCTTCAGTCAGGCCTCGATGATTCATGTGCAGGACGGCGGTGCGCGGCAACTGGACCGTGACCGTTTCAATGAAGCGTTCATGATGCACATCTCGACTTCACCGCAGTACAGCATCATCGCCTCGCTCGACGTTGCCTCGGCAATGATGGAAGGCCCGGCCGGGCGTTCGCTGTTGCAGGAAACCTTTGACGAAGCGCTGAGCTTCCGTCGCGCGCTGGCCAATCTGCGGCAGCACATCGCCGCTGATGACTGGTGGTTTTCAATCTGGCAGCCGCCGGGTGTCGAGGGCATCGACCGCGTGCAGACCGAAGACTGGTTATTGCAACCGGATGCCGAGTGGCATGGTTTTGGGGAGGTCAGCGACGATTACGTGTTGCTCGATCCGATCAAAGTCACGCTGGTCATGCCGGGGTTGAACGCCGGCGGCGCGCTGAGCGAGAAGGGCATCCCGGCGGCGGTGGTCAGTAAATTCCTTTGGGAGCGGGGGCTGGTGGTGGAAAAGACCGGTCTGTATTCATTTCTGGTGCTGTTCTCCATGGGCATTACCAAAGGCAAATGGAGCACGCTGCTCACCGAGTTGCTGGAATTCAAACGCAGCTACGACGCCAATGTGCGCCTCGACACCTGCCTGCCGTGTGTTGCCCAGCAAGATATCGTGCGTTATCGCGGCATGGGCCTGCGGGATTTGTGTGATCAACTGCACGCCTGTTATCGCAGCAATGCCACGGCCAAACACCTCAAGCGCATGTACACCGTGCTCCCGGAAATTGCCATGAAACCGGCGCACGCCTACGATCATCTGGTGCGTGGCGAAGTCGAGGCGGTGCCGATCGATGAGCTGGAAGGGCGCATCGCCGCGGTGATGCTGGTGCCGTATCCGCCGGGGATTCCGCTGATCATGCCCGGCGAACGCTTTACCGAGTCGACACGCTCGATCATTGATTACCTGAAATTTGCTCGCACGTTCGATAGCAGCTTCCCCGGTTTTGTCGCGGATGTGCATGGATTGCAGCACGAAGATGAAGGCAATGGGCGGCAATACACCGTCGATTGCGTCAAGGAATGAGGACTTTTCCCAGTATGCAACCGGTCATGAATCCGAAATACCCAGGGCTGTCGGTGCGTGTCGCCGATGAAGGCTTTGCGCCGTATATCTGGGGCAGCGACTTCAGTTTCGAGGTCACCGCCTATGGCGCTGCCGTGATCGGCCAGCCTGTCGAGCAATGGCGGGTGACGCCGATCGTGCCGTACCGCAAGTGCTACGGCATCGATCCGGAAGAGTTCAGCGCCTTTCATAACGCGCCGGACAGCGCGATTTTCATGGCGTATCTGGATGATCAGCCGGTCGGCCATCTGGTGATCAGTACCAACTGGAACGGCTTCGCCCATATCGATGAGCTGGCGGTGCATGCGCCGGCGCGGCGCCATGGCGTGGCCAAGGCGTTGCTCGATGTCGCGCAGTTCTGGAGTCGCAAGAAAAAACTGCCGGGGATCATGCTCGAAACCCAGAACAACAACCTCGGCGCTTGTCGGTTGTATGAGCGTTGCGGCTACGTGATTGGCGGCGTGGACCAGTTGCGCTATCGCGGCATTGATCCGAACACCGCCGAAGTGGCGCTGTTCTGGTATCGATTGTTCGATAACCCGCTGGAAAACCCGCTCAGCTCGCCAGCATCGCCTCGGCTTGTTCCGTGATGATCGCCAGTAACGTCTGAATCGCCGATGCCGGCGCGGTGTGCTTGAACGTCAGGGCATAGAGGCTGATCGGCACCGCCGGCGACAGTGGGCAGACATCCAACCCTGCCGGACGCGCGCCCAGTGCGGTGAACGGATCGACGATGGCCAGGCCTTCGCCGGCCTCGACCATGCTGCGCATCATTTGATGGGTTTGTACGCGGGTCTGGATGCTCGGTGCCGGGCGCAACGCCTGGAGTTTGTTTTCCAGCGCCGGGCTCAGCGGGTCCTGGCCTTCGAGGCCGACCATGGCCTGGCCGGCGAGATCCTGCAGGGAAATGTATTTCTGTTTCGGTTGCAGCCAGCCATGGGGGGCGAGCAGTTGCAGCTTGCCCTGGGCCAATGGCCGGCAATCAATGTCGGGGTGTTCGGGATCGTGCAGGCTCAAGCCGAGATCGCTTTCACGTAACAACAGGCTGCGGACGATATCGCGGGTTGGCGCGCTGAGCAGGCTGCACGGTGCATCGGGCAGGCGTCGGCGCAGGGCGGCAAGGCTTTGTGGCAGTAATTGTTGCGCCAGCGGCGGGGTGCCGATGATGCGCAAGGGTGGGGCGAGGTATTGCTTGAGGCTGCTGGCCAGACGCTGCACCGGCTCCAGCGCTTCATAAACGTGGGCGATTTCGACCTGCAATGCCCGCGCCTCGGGCGTCGATTGCAGGCGCCCGCGCACGCTGGCAAACAGCATGAACCCCAACTGACTCTCGGCTTCGCGCAAACGCTCTTCGACCTCGGCCAGCGGCAACTCCAGCCATTCGGCGGCAGTGCCCAGGTGACCGGTCTGCAAGAGCGCCTGAATCACTTCGATATGACGTAAACGCATGCGTGAAGTCCATGTTCAGCAGGTGGGGTCAGTGGCTGAATCCTACCCCAACTCTGCGCATATGACTTCTGCTCATAACGGCCAGTTATGAAGCGACGGTGGTCTCAGGCTCACGGGTCAGGGTGATGCCTGACTGAACCAGGAGAAACTCGTTGTCGTTGACCTTGTTGACGCGATCGCCAATGGCCAGTTTGTAAATCGGCTCCGAGCCAGTGGAACCGTCTGCCGACGGGTTGGATTCCTGGAACTCATGCACGGAATAAACGCGGCCTTCCGCATCTCTTGCATGGAACTGACCGACCAGTACTGCTGCCATCTGCTTAGAACCTCTGGAGATAAAACGCTTGATTTGCGGCTTGGTAGACCGCCATCAAGGCCTGTAAGTTTTCCTACAGGAAAAAAATAATCAGCGCGCGGGAATTTCCCATTGTGTGCTGGTGGAATCGTCACCGGATCATCTATAACTAGTGGCTCCTCCCACGGACCATCGAGAGTTCTTCCATGAGCAATGTCTACAACGTCGCTGTAGTGGTCGGTAGCCTGCGCAAAGCTTCGATCAATCGCAAAGTCGCCCTGGCACTGGCGGAGCTGGCCCCGGCGAACCTCAAGCTTGAGATTGTCGAAATTGGCGATCTGCCACTGTATAACGAAGACATCGACGGCGATTCTCCGCCGGCAGCCTACAGCACTTTCAGGCAAAAAGTGGGTTCTTCCGACGCGGTGCTGTTTGTCACGCCCGAGTACAACCGTTCGGTGCCGGCGCCACTGAAGAATGCCATCGATGTTGGCTCGCGGCCTTATGGCAAGGCTGTCTGGAGTGGCAAACCGGGGGCGGTGATCAGTGTATCGCCGGGTGCGATCGGTGGTTTCGGCGCGAATCAGCATCTGCGCCAGTCGTTCGTATTCCTCAATGTGCCGTGCATGCAGCAACCGGAAGCGTATCTGGGCGGCGCGGGTTCGGCGTTTGACGAGGCGGGCAAGTTGAGCGAGTCGGTGAAACCTTTTCTGCAAAGCTTTATCAATGCCTACGGACAATTCGTAGAGCAACACAAAAAATAAGCTCACCGAAATCCCTGGCACAACAGACATCCTGTGGGAGCGAGCTTGCTCGCGAAGAGGCCATCAGCCACACATCATGGGTGACTGACAGTCCGTCTTCGCGAGCAAGCTCGCTCCCACAGGTTTTAGTGTTTAGCTCTTCTACTTAATTTAAGGCTGTTGCGGATGCTCGCTGCGTCACTGATTTTCCTGCTGACCATTACCCTTGTCATCTGGCAACCCAAAGGCCTCGGCGTCGGCTGGAGTGCGACGCTTGGCGCGGTGCTGGCGCTGATCTTCGGCGTCGTTCACCTCAGCGACATTCCGCTGGTGTGGCAGATCATCTGGAACGCCACCGGCACCTTTGTCGCGCTGATCATCATCAGCCTGCTGCTCGACGAAGCCGGGTTCTTCAACTGGGCCGCGTTGCACGTGGCGCGTTGGGGGCGAGGCAGTGGGCGCAAGCTGTTTGCCTTTATGGTGCTGCTTGGCGCATTGGTGTCGGCGTTGTTTGCCAATGACGGTGCAGCGCTGATCCTCACGCCGATCGTGATTTCGATGTTGCTGGCGCTACGGTTTTCCCCGGCGGCGACGTTGGCGTTCGTCATGGGCGCGGGGTTTATCGCCGACACGGCGAGCCTGCCGCTGGTGGTATCGAACCTGGTCAACATTGTTTCGGCAGACTTCTTCCACATCGGCTTCAACCGCTACGCAGCGGTGATGGTGCCGGTCAACTTCGTCAGCGTGGCGGCGACGCTGGGCATGCTGCTGTGGTTTTTCCGCCGCGATATTCCCTCGGCGTACGACCCTGAGCAACTCGAACATCCTGAAACCGCGATCCACGATAAAGCCACGTTCTACGCTGGTTGGGCGGTGTTGGTGATTCTGCTGATCGGCTGCTTTGCGCTGGAGCCGCTGGGCATTCCGATCAGTGCGATATCTGCCGTGTGCGCCGCGCTGTTGCTGGGCATCGCCGCCCGCGGCCACAAGATTTCCACGCGCAAGGTGATGAAAGAGGCACCGTGGCAGATCGTGATTTTCTCGTTGGGCATGTATCTGGTCGTGTATGGCCTGCGCAATGCCGGGCTGACCGGGTATCTGGCCGGTTGGCTGGATGTCTTTGCCGGTCATGGCGTTTGGGGCGCGGCAATGGGCACGGGTGTGCTGACCGCGTTGCTGTCATCGATCATGAACAATTTGCCGACGGTGTTGATTGGTTTGTTGTCGATTGATGCCAGTCAGGCCAGCGGAGTGGTCAAGGAAGCGATGATCTATGCCAACGTGATTGGCAGTGACTTGGGGCCGAAGATCACGCCGATTGGCAGCCTGGCCACGTTGTTGTGGCTGCATGTGCTGGAGCGCAAGGGGATTCATATTGGCTGGGGCTATTACTTCCGGGTCGGAATTGTGTTGACGGTGCCGGTGTTGTTGGTGACGTTGGCGGCTTTGGCTTTGCGGCTTTCACTTTAGACCGAGGTGACCCCATCGCGAGCAGGCTCACTCCTACAGGGGAATGCATTCCAAATGTGGGAGCGAGCTTGCTCGCGAAGGCGTCATACCAAACACCAACAAACTCAGGCCTGGCCCGGGACATTCGGCCAAAGATCCGACACCAGAAACAACCGCTCAGCCTCTTCCCATTCCCCCTGCGCGTTCTCGGTCAGGCGCACCATCAGCTGTGCCGGGGCCAGCGGCGCAAGATCCTCCAGCCACATGCGTAAATGCTCCATGGTCCACGTCTGGTCCGCCGGATAATGCGCCGGTGCCAGCCAGGCGTGGCGGGGCAGGGGTTGCCAGCGTCCCGCCGGACGTTGAGCGACGAATGCCGGCCAATCCTTCTGATGCAACCAACTGCCGCGCAAATGCTGCGGGTGCGCACCGCTCGGTGATCCAGCCGGCCCGGGCCACGGATACAACAAGTAACCACCGAGCCACAGCTGCGCGCTGAACACCTCGATATCCAGCGCCGCCAGCACTTCGCGACTTTCCGGGCGCGCCGAGATCGGCAATTGATGCTCGGCCAGATGCGCCAGTTTGCGATCCAGCCGATCATGACAACCCGGGCCTAGCCACTGCGCGGGATCACGACCGTCGCCATTTTGCGGGCCCAGATAAAGCTTGATCGCCAGTTCCAGGTGATGCACGCCGTCGCGGTCACGCAACAGCATGTCCAGCTCGCCGAGGGTGTGGCCCTCGCGGCGGATCGGCAGGTTGGCGGCGATCAGCTCAATGCCCGGCGCATGCTCCACGGCAAACTGCCACAGCCGTTCGTAATACAGGCCCAGACGCCGCGTGCGCGCCTGCGACAGCCAATGCAACAAGCCATAACTGTCGCGGTCGAGCTGGCGCAACCAGTGCTCCAGCCGCTGCGGGTCATGCACCCAATCGCTGCCCGCCAGCGGATGACGCTGCGGCCATGGCGTGGTGGCGAGCATCGGCGGGGCGAGGATCACCCACGCCAGATCCCGCACTTCCGGGTGGCGTAATTGGTGGGGCAACTGAAGCAAATCGGGAAACAGGATCATCTTGCGAGCATAGCCTGAAACATGAGCGCACCCTTGAGGCTGAAAGGATTTTGTCTAACCGGCGCTTTCGCCCATAATCGTGCTTTTCGCGTTTTCGATTGTCCGCAGAGGTCCCATGGAGCAATTTCGTAATATCGGCATCATCGGTCGCCTGGGCAGTTCCCAGGTGCTGGATACCGTCCGCCGACTGAAACGGTTTCTGCTCGATCGTCACCTGCATGTGATCCTCGAAGACACCATCGCCGAAGTCCTGCCGGGCCACGGTTTGCAAACCTCGTCGCGCAAAATGCTCGGCGAAGTCTGCGACATGGTCATCGTCGTCGGCGGTGACGGCAGCCTGCTCGGCGCCGCACGAGCGCTGGCCAAACACAATATTCCGGTGCTGGGGATCAACCGTGGCAGCCTCGGTTTCCTCACCGACATTCGCCCGGACGAGCTGGAAGTCGAAGTCGCCAAGGTGCTCGACGGCCACTATCTGGTGGAAAACCGCTTCCTGCTGCAAGCCGAAGTGCGCCGCCACGCCGAGGCCATTGGTCAGGGCGACGCGCTCAACGATGTGGTGCTGCACCCCGGCAAATCAACGCGGATGATCGAGTTCGAGCTGTACATCGACGGTCAGTTCGTCTGCAGCCAGAAAGCCGACGGCCTGATTGTCGCGACGCCGACCGGTTCCACCGCGTATGCGCTGTCTGCCGGCGGGCCGATCATGCATCCCAAGCTCGATGCCATTGTGATTGTGCCGATGTACCCCCATATGTTGTCGAGCAGGCCAATTGTGGTCGATGGCAACAGTGAGCTGAAAATCGTCGTGTCGAAAAACATGCAGATTTACCCGCAAGTCTCCTGCGATGGGCAGAACCACTTCACCTGCGCGCCGGGCGACACCATCACCGTCAGCAAGAAAGCACAGAAGCTGCGGCTGATTCATCCGCTCGACCACAACTACTACGAAGTCTGCCGCACCAAGCTCGGCTGGGGCAGCAAGTTGGGTGGTGGAGGCGACTGATGCTCGATCCCGCGCGCAGTTATGACCTGATTGGTGACGTGCACGGATGCGCCCTGACCCTTGAACACTTGCTGGACCGTCTCGGTTATCACAAGCAGGGCGGGGTCTGGCGGCATCCATCGCGCATGGCCGTGTTCGTCGGCGACATCATCGACCGTGGCCCGCGCATCCGCGAGGCGTTGCACATCGTCCACGACATGGTCGAGGCCGGTCAGGCCTTGTGCATCATGGGCAACCACGAATTCAACGCATTGGGCTGGAGCACGCCGGCGCCGCCAGGCAGCGGCAAGCAGTTCGTTCGCGAACACACGCCGCGCCACGCGCGTCTGCTGCACGAAACCCTGACCCAGTTCGAAGACCACCCCGGTGACTGGCACGATTTCCAGCGCTGGTTCTATGAGTTGCCGCTGTTTGTCGACGCCGGCCGCTTCCGCGTCGTGCATGCCTGTTGGGATGCCGGCCTGATCGAGCCGTTACGCGCGCTGTTCCCCAATGGCTGCATCGATGAACACTTCCTCCAGGCCTCGGCCGTGCCGGACAGCTTTGCCTGCACCGTGTTCGACCGTCTGTTGCGCGGCACCGACATGCGCCTGCCGGATGGTCTGACCATGACCAGCGGCGATGGTCTGGTGCGTTCGTTCTTCCGCACCAAGTTCTGGGAAGACGATCCGAAGACTTACGGCGATATCGTTTTCCAGCCTGATGCACTGCCGGATCCGGTGGCGCAGAAGCCACTGACGTCCAGCGAAAAAAACAACCTGCTGCGCTACGGCGTCGACGAGCCACTGCTGTTCGTCGGCCATTACTGGCGCAGCGGCAAACCAGCGCCGATCCGTCCGAACCTCGCGTGCCTGGATTACAGCGCGGTGCTCTACGGCAAACTCGTCGCCTATCGTCT
The DNA here is from genome assembly GCF_002754355.1 of Pseudomonas sp. 29. Lineage (NCBI taxonomy): Bacteria > Pseudomonadati > Pseudomonadota > Gammaproteobacteria > Pseudomonadales > Pseudomonadaceae > Pseudomonas > Pseudomonas sp. 29. The sequence continues at coordinate 241,874 of NZ_PEEY01000001.1, read as the reverse complement.
GGATCAGGAAACACGTCTGGATCCGCATAAATTTGTCTGGGTCGATGTCGAGCGGCCGGAGGTGCTGCAATGAGTGCGGTAGCGGTATTGCGTCTGCCGATGGCGGTGGACTTGAGTGGTTTCGTCAAACTGCTGCAACGCATGCAGGTCCCGCATCGGGTCAGCGAAGAGGCCGGCGAACAAGTGCTGTGGGCACCGGCGGAAATCAGCGAAGACGTGCGCTCCTTGTACGAGCGCTTTCCGGCGGGTGATCCCGACCAGCAAATGGACATTCCCGTCGCGCCAACCTTCAAGCGGCCGAGCTTCGCCGAGCAACTGAAATACGCCAAGGCCACCGGGTTCATCCTGTTGTTGTGCCTGATCGTTGGCGGGCTGACGTACCTCGGCGAGAACCTGCAAACGCTGCGCTGGCTGACCTTCCTCGACTTTCAGGTGGTCGGCGAGTACATCCATTTCACGCCATTGGCCGACAGCCTGGCGGCAGGGCAGTGGTGGCGTCTGGTCACGCCGATGCTGATCCACTTCGGCATCCTCCATCTGGCCATGAACGGCATGTGGTATTGGGAGCTGGGCCGGCGTATCGAGTCGCGTCAGGGCAGTATCAACCTGATCGGCCTGACGCTGCTGTTCAGCCTGGTGTCCAACTACGCGCAATTTGCCTGGAGCGGCGCGACGTTGTTCGGCGGTCTGTCCGGCGTGCTGTACGGTTTGCTTGGACATTGCTGGATCTTCCAGCTGCTGGCGCCGAACCCGGCCTATCGCCTGCCGCGTGGCGTGCTGGTGATGATGCTGGTGTGGTTGCTGGTGTGCATGTCCGGGCTGATCTCGATGATCGGTTTCGGCGAAATCGCCAACGCCGCCCACGTCGGCGGGTTACTCATCGGATGCTTCACCGGTTTGTTGGGCGGTTTGTATAACCGCCGTAAACTGGCCGCCTGAAATTTTCAGTAGATAAAGAGCACGGAGACCCTGATGTCCTCTTTTAACGACATGATCAACAACATCACCCCGGACATCTACGAGAGCCTGAAACTGGCCGTGGAAATCGGTAAGTGGTCCGACGGTGGCAAACTCACCGCCGAACAGCGCGAGCTGTCGTTGCAGGCGATGATCGCCTGGGAAATCCAGAACCTGCCTGAAGACCAGCGCACCGGTTACATGGGCCCGCAGGAATGTGCATCGAAGTCGATCGAAGTGCCGAACATTCTGTTCAAATCGGATGCCATCCATTGATCGAGATTGGCCGCGGTGCAATCAGCAAAATGTCGGCGCGCCTGGACGGGCCGAACGTGCAATACGCGTTTCGTCTGGATGACGTCGAGGTGCCGGTCAATCCGTTGATTGGCAGCACGGTGCGTCTGGAATACCTGGGGGCGATTCACTGCACCCATTGCGGGCGCAAGACCAAAACCAGTTTCAGTCAGGGTTACTGCTACCCGTGCATGACCAAACTGGCGCAGTGCGACCTGTGCATCATGAGCCCGGAGCGCTGCCACTATGACGCCGGCACCTGCCGCGAGCCGGAGTGGGGCGAAAAATTCTGCATGACCGACCATGTGGTTTACCTGTCCAATTCGTCGGGGATCAAGGTTGGCATCACTCGTGCTACGCAACTGCCGACTCGCTGGATCGATCAGGGCGCATGTCAGGCATTGCCGATCATGCGCGTCTCGACACGGCAGCAATCGGGCTTCGTTGAAGACCTGTTCCGCAGTCAGGTCGCGGATAAAACCAACTGGCGCGCGCTGCTCAAGGGCGATGCGGCGGCGGTCGATCTGGCGCAGGTACGTGACCAGTTATTCGAAAGCTGCGCCGAAGGCCTGCAAGGTTTGCAGGAGCGATTCGGCCTACAGGCTATTCAGACGATTGCCGATGTCGAACCGCTGGAAATCCGCTATCCGGTCGAGCAATACCCGGCCAAAATCGTCAGCTTCAACCTGGACAAGAACCCGATTGCCGAAGGCACGCTGCTGGGGATCAAGGGCCAGTACCTGATCTTCGACACCGGCGTGATCAATATTCGCAAGTACACGGCTTATCAGCTCGCCGTGCATCAATAAGGACGCCAGCATGCGCACCGAACAACCGAAGATGATTTACCTGAAGGACTATCAGGCGCCCGAGTACCTGATCGACGAAACACACCTGACCTTCGAGTTGTTCGAGGATCACAGCCTGGTGCACGCGCAGTTGGTCATGCGCCGCAACCCGGCGCGTGGCCCGGGCCTGCCGCCGCTGGTGCTCGATGGCCAGCAGCTGGAGTTGCTCTCGGTAACGCTGGCGGATCAGGAACTGTCTGACGGCGACTACCAGCTCACCGAAAACCACCTGACCCTGCAGCCGACCAGCGAAAGCTTCACGGTCGACACCAGCGTGAAGATCCATCCGGAAACCAACACCGCACTGGAAGGCCTGTACAAGTCCGGCACGATGTTCTGCACCCAGTGCGAGGCCGAAGGTTTCCGCAAGATCACTTATTACCTCGACCGCCCGGACGTGATGAGCAAGTTCACCACCACCGTGGTCGCCGAACAGCACAGCTATCCGGTGCTGCTCTCCAACGGCAACCCGATTGCCTCGGGCCCGGGCGAAGATGGCCGGCACTGGGCAACCTGGGAAGACCCGTTCATGAAACCGGCGTACCTGTTCGCGCTGGTGGCCGGTGATTTGTGGTGCGTTGAAGACAGCTTCACCACCATGACCAACCGCGATGTTGCACTGCGCATTTATGTCGAGCCGGAAAACATCGACAAGTGCCAGCACGCGATGAACAGCCTGAAGAAGTCGATGCGCTGGGACGAAGAGGTTTACGGTCGCGAGTACGATCTGGACATCTTCATGATCGTCGCCGTCAACGACTTCAACATGGGCGCGATGGAGAACAAGGGCCTCAACATCTTCAACTCCAGCGCCGTACTGGCCCGCGCCGAAACCGCGACCGACGCCGCGCATCAGCGCGTTGAAGCAATCGTCGCCCACGAATATTTCCACAACTGGTCGGGCAACCGCGTGACTTGCCGCGACTGGTTCCAGCTGTCGCTGAAAGAAGGTTTCACCGTATTCCGTGACTCGGGCTTCTCTGCTGACATGAACTCGGCCACGGTCAAGCGCATTCAGGACGTGGCTTATCTGCGCACCCACCAGTTCGCCGAAGATGCCGGCCCGATGGCCCACGCTGTGCGCCCGGACAGCTTTATCGAAATCTCCAACTTCTACACCCTGACCGTGTACGAGAAGGGTTCGGAAGTGGTTGGCATGATCCACACCTTGCTCGGTGCCGAAGGCTTCCGTAAGGGCAGCGATCTGTACTTCGAACGCCATGACGGTCAGGCAGTGACATGCGACGACTTCATCAAGGCCATGGAAGATGCCAACGGCGTCGATCTGAGCCAGTTCAAGCGCTGGTACAGCCAGGCCGGCACGCCGCGTCTGGCGGTGAGCGAGTCTTACGACGCTGCCGCAAAAACCTACAGCCTGACCTTCCGCCAGAGCTGCCCGGAAACCCCGGATAAAGTTGAAAAACTGCCGTTCGTGATTCCGGTCGAACTCGGCCTGCTCGACAGCCAAGGTAACGAAATTGCCTTGCGTCTGGGCGGCGAAGCGTCGGCGCAAGGTACCACCCGCGTGATCTCGGTGACCGAAGCCGAGCAGACCTTCACCTTCGTCGACATCGCCGAACAGCCGCTGCCCTCGCTGCTGCGCGGTTTCTCCGCGCCGGTCAAGCTGAGCTTCCCGTACAACCGCGATCAGCTGATGTTCCTGATGCAGCACGACAGCGACGGCTTCAACCGCTGGGATGCCGGTCAGCAACTGTCGGTGCAAGTGCTGCAAGAATTGATCGGCCAGCAACAGAAAGGCGAGAGCCTGAAGCTCGACCCGCGTCTGGTGTCGGCGCTGCGTACGGTGCTGTCGGATGAAACGCTGGACCAGGCCATGGTCGCCGAAATGCTCTCGTTGCCGGGTGAGGCGTACCTCACTGAAATCAGCGAAGTGGCTGACGTCGACGCGATCCATATCGCCCGAGAGTTCGCTCGCCAGCAATTGGCGGAAGGTCTGTTCGAAGCGCTGTGGCTGCGGTATCAGGCCAACCGTGATTTGTCGAAGAAAACCCCGTACGTGGCCGAAGCCGAGCACTTCGCCCGTCGTGCGCTGCAGAACATTGCGCTGTCGTACCTGATGCTCAGCGGCAAGCCGGAAGTACTTGCGGCGGCGCTGGAACAGTTCGAAACAGCCGACAACATGACCGAGCGCCTGACCGCGCTGGCGGTGTTGGTCAATTCGCCGTTCGAAGAGCAGAAAGCCTTGGCGCTGGCCAGTTTCGCCGAGCACTTCAAGGACAACCCGCTGGTGATGGATCAGTGGTTCAGCGTGCAGGCCGGCAGCACCTTGCCGGGCGGTCTGGAACGGGTGAAAGCGTTGATGCAACACCCGGCGTTCAACATCAAGAACCCGAACAAGGTGCGTGCACTGGTCGGCGCGTTTGCCGGGCAGAACCTGATTAACTTCCACGCTACGGACGGCTCGGGTTATCGCTTCCTCGCGGATCTGGTGATTGAGTTGAACGGCTTCAACCCGCAGATCGCTTCGCGCCAATTGGCGCCGCTGACTCGCTGGCGTAAATACGACGATGCGCGGCAGGCGCTGATGAAGGCTGAGCTGGAGCGGATTCGGGCGTCTGGGCAGTTGTCGAGTGATGTGTATGAGGTGGTGAGCAAGAGCCTGGCTTGATGGTGTGTTGGCGTCGGTGTTCCAGCGTTGGACCGGCCCTCACCCTAACCCTCTCCCAGAGGGAGAGGGGACTGACTGAGGTGTTTTTGCGCTATACGCCGACCTGAAAGTCCGGAGCCGAACTCAGGACTTGAAAAGCACGAAGATCGGCTCCCTTTCCCCCTCGCCCCCCTGGGGGGAGAGGGCTGGGGTGAGGGGGTAGGATTCACGCATCACCACAAACCCCAAGCCGTACACATAAAAAAACGCCGCATTAACCAATGCGGCGTTTTTTTTGACTAAAAGTTACTTCAGGTCGAAACGATCCAGGTTGGTGACCTTCGTCCACGCCGCAACAAAGTCCTTAACAAACTGCTCCTTCGCATCCGAACTGGCATACACCTCAGCCAACGCCCTTAATTGCGCATTGGAACCAAACACCAGATCAACCCGCGTCGCCGTCCACTTCACGCTGCCGGTTTTACGGTCACGCCCCTCGAACTCATCCGCATCCCTCGAAGTAGGCTTCCACTCCACACCCATGTCTAGCAGGTTAGTGAAGAAGTCGTTGGTCAGCGCCTCGGTCTGCGAAGTGAACACACCATGCCGGGTTTGCCCGACGTTGGTGTTCAACACCCGCAAACCGCCCAGCAGCACAGTCATCTCCGGCGCGGTAAGGGTCAGCAGTTGCGCCTTGTCAATCAGCAACGCCTCGGCCGAGACGGTGTATTTGCCTTTGCTGTAGTTGCGGAAGCCATCGGCAATCGGTTCAAGGAAGCCGAAGGAATCAACATCGGTTTGCTCTTGGGTTGCATCCGTACGCCCCGGGGTGAACGGCACCGTGACCGAATGGCCGGCGTTTTTCGCTGCTTGTTCGACTCCGGCATTGCCCGCCAACACGATCAGGTCCGCCAGCGAGACTTTCTTGCCAGCAGCGCCGCTGTTGAAGTCGTTCTGAATGCCCTCAAGGGTTTGCAGCACTTTGGCCAGTTGCTCAGGCTGGTTGGCCTGCCAGAACTTTTGCGGTGCCAGACGCAGACGGCCACCATTGGCGCCGCCGCGCTTGTCGGAGCCACGGAACGTCGAGGCAGCGGCCCATGCGGTCGAGACCAGTTGCGACACCGAAAGGCCTGACGCGAGGATTTTGCCTTTCAGCGCAGCCGCGTCGCTGTCGTCGATCAGCGGATGAGTGACATCCGGAATCGGATCCTGCCACAGCAATTCTTCGCTCGGCAGTTCCGGGCCGAGATAGCGCGACAGCGGGCCCATGTCGCGGTGGATCAGTTTGTACCAGGCACGGGCGAAGGCGTCGGCCAGTTGATCCGGGTTGGCGAGGAAGCGCCGCGAGATCTGCTCGTAAGCCGGGTCGAAACGCAGCGCCAGGTCGGAGGTGAGCATGGTCGGCGAAAGCTTTTTGCTCGGATCATGGGCATGCGGAACGGTGCCGGCACCGGCGCCGTTTTTCGGAATCCACTGATGCGCGCCAGCCGGGCTTTTGGTCAGTTCCCACTCGAAACCGAACAGGTTTTCCAGGTAGTTATTGCTCCACTTCGTCGGTGTGGTGGTCCAGGTCACTTCCAGACCGCTGGTAATGGTGTCGCCACCCTTGCCGGTACCGAACGCGTTGCGCCAACCGAGGCCTTGTTCTTCGAGGCCGGCCGCTTCCGGCTCAGGCCCGACGTTATCGGCTGGGCCGGCGCCGTGGGTTTTACCGAAGGCGTGACCGCCAGCGATCAACGCGACGGTTTCTTCATCGTTCATGGCCATGCGGCCGAAGGTTTCGCGAATGTCGTGGGCTGAAGCGACCGGGTCTGGATTGCCTTCCGGACCTTCGGGGTTCACGTAGATCAGGCCCATTTGCACGGCGGCGAGCGGGTTTTCCAGATTGCGTTCGCCTTGATCGGTGCGGCTCTCTTCTTTGCCATGCAAATCCGGCTCGGCGACCAACGTACCGTCACCGGGTTCCTGCATGGCGGACTTGTCTTTGCCGTAACGGCTGTCGCCGCCCAGCCATTCGTGCTCCGAACCCCAGTAAACGTCTTCGTCCGGCTCCCACACATCTGGACGGCCACCAGAGAACCCGAAGGTTTTGAAACCCATGGACTCCAGCGCGACGTTCCCGGTGAGAACGATCAGGTCAGCCCAGGAAATATTGCGGCCATATTTCTGTTTGATCGGCCACAGCAGGCGGCGGGCCTTGTCGAGGCTGACGTTGTCCGGCCAGCTGTTCAGCGGCGCAAAACGCTGCTGGCCGGAGCCGGCGCCACCACGGCCATCGGCGGTGCGATAAGTGCCGGCGCTGTGCCAGGCCATGCGGATGAAGAGGGGGCCGTAGTGGCCAAAGTCGGCCGGCCACCAGTCCTGAGAGTCGGTCATCAGCGCATTGAGGTCTTGTTTCAGCGCTTGGAAGTCCAGGCTTTTGAAGGCTTTGGCGTAGTCGAAATCCTTGCCCAACGGATCGGACTTTGGCGAATGCTGACTGAGGATTTTCAGGTTGAGTTGATTCGGCCACCAGTCACGGTTCGTCGTGCCACCACCGGCGGCGTGGTTGAACGGGCATTTCGATTCGTTTGCCATGTTCGGGTCCTTATCAGGTCTGCTACGGCCGGCTCGTGCCGACTTCGGACTAGTAAGGCTAGACCCGACTGGGGAAGTCAGCTAATAGGCCGACTATTGGACGTTGATAGTCAGAACCTTTTACTGCGCGCTCGCCCCTATATGACCTTGATCAGGTGGATTGGGCCGTGTCGTCCTCCGGCACGTCGTCAAGGATGTCCTCTTGCCCTGGCAACTCGGTAATCACACTGAAATCCGTCACCTCAACCGCGCCCAATCCATACCCCAGCAAATGGAAAGAAAACGCTTTGCGCTCTTGCGGGTTGTCGAAGCTGAAGTTCATTTCCAGTGGCTGCTCGGCGGTTGCCACCATCTCCTGCGGCAGGCCAATCTGCACGTCCTGTTCAAACTCTTTGGCCTTGAGCTTAATGTACGCCGCTTGTTGCGGATCGACCGAGCGCACGGTCAGGCGCACGCGGGTGTGCGAGCCTTTGGGCATTTCCAGGTACTGCGCGCCGATCAGGTTGTCGGCCCAGTCATCCTTGATTTGCGCTTGCAGCGGGATGACGTTGGTGCTGCCGAACTGATAGCGATGATTGAGCGGCGTGCGCAGCAGCGACAGGTCGAGAGCGTTGGCGCGGGCGGCGATCTGCCGGGCCGGGTGACCGCTGTAGTTGCCTTTGTACGTGGCGCTTTCAGCGATGAACCCGGCGCTTTCGTAATAGCGGCAGCGGCGCGGCATGTCGCACTCGGAAAAAATCCCCTGACCGTTGTGATAGCGCAGCTTGCCGTTGGTGAACGACATGATTTCGCGGCCGCTGTCGTAGTCGCGAAACAGCGAGCGGCCGCTCAGCGCGGAAGGCACCGGCAGGTCGAAGTAGTCGAGGATGGAAGTGCTCAGATCGACGTGGCCATACACGCCTTTGTTGAGCCTTGGCAGTTGTTCATGCTCCGGCGCCAGGGTCAGGTTGAAGCCCCATGAAGAGGCCAGGCGCACGCCGTCAATGCCATGGGATTCGTCCGAGGTGATCACCACCAGCGTATCTTTCAGGACGCCCTGGCGCTCGAGGCCGCTGAGGAATTGCTCCAGCGCATCGTCGAGATAACCGACGGCGGCCTGTTTCGGCGTTTCGTAGCGCTCCAGGTATTCCTCGGGCGCGGAGTAGGGCTGATGGGTGCCGACGGTCAGCAATGTCAGCATCCACGGCTTCTTCTGCTTTTTCAGTTGGCCGACATAATCCAGTGCGCCTTCGAAAAACGCCTTGTCATCCTTGCCCCACGGGAATTCCAGATAATTGCTGTTGCTGAACCATTCCAGACCGTGCGTCGCATCGAAACCAATGTGCGGCATGATCTTGTCTTTGGCCATGAAGCGCAGCCCGGCACCTTGCAGATAGTGGGTGCTGAAGCCGTGTTCGCGCAGCTGCGCCGGCAGGCAGGCCTGATTGCGCTCGTTGAGGGTGAGCATTTCCACGCCTTTGGGCGTGCCGTTGTTGAGTTTGTCGTAATCGCCGCAGAGCATCGCGTACAGACCGCGAATGGTCTGGTGCGTATGCAGCACGTAGTCCGGGGTGTTCATGCCGCGCTCGGCCCAGCGGCTGAGGTTGGGCATCAGGTCTTCCTGATAATGGCTGCCGATCGCCTCGCGGTTGGCGCGGATGTAAGCCCCGGGAATGCCTTCCAGCGCGATGATCAGCACGTTGCGTGCTTGTCCCGGCGCGGCCAGCAGTTTCTGCCCGTTGAGGTCGACGTCGGTGAGCCCGGCCATCGCCGGCGCGGGTTCTTCGACATCGCCGTCCAGCCATTCCTCGGCCTGGATCTGCAGATCGGCGACCTCGCTGGCCAGCAATTGGTGCGGCAGGTTGTACTGGCGCCACGGATCCGCTTCGTTCGGCCACAGGTTCTGCGCGCCCCAGTGGGCGGCGAACAATACCAGCGGCGCGCTCCAGGCTGCGCGGGGCAGGGGCGGACGTGGCAGGTTGCGGTTGGCAAACCGGGTCAGCAGCCAGAACAGCAGGGCCAGTAGCAAAGTGATGCCCAGCGCAGGATGGGCCAGACCGCCACCCGTGGAGTTTTCCACGAACTGCGGATCGATCAGGTAATGAATGTCCGAAGGCGTCGGCAGCCGACCGACCGCGCTGACCAGTTCAGCGGTCGCCACCGCCAGCAATCCCCAGAACAGCAACACCGGCAAGGCCAGCCACCACGCCCGGCGATGCAGCAACACCACCAACAGGCTGCCGATGGCCAGATCCGACAAATAGCCCAGCGGTGCCGACCAACCCAGCGCCGCACGCAGGCACAGCGGCACCACCAGCACCAGAACAATCAGGGAAAAGAGGCGGGCATGCGGCTGCCGCAACCGATTAAAAAGAGCGCTCACAAAAAAGACCTTCCAGCCATTAAACCGTCATAAAAGTGTGCGCGATGATACCAAGGGTGAGCTGTCTGATCGCCCTTTTAAACCCTCAGCTGATGCGCTGGTGCGGTGGCCTCTGAAGGTGATGGAGTGTCTGCAGGCCTGACCCGCCTTCGCGTGGCACGGCAATCGACGATATTGAGGCTGGTGGATTTATTGTTTCAGGCTGTTTAACCCGTCGAGCCGCCACCGGATTCCAATGTAGGAGTTGCGGCACGCTGCGATCTTTTGATCTTGTTATCGAAACCCGGAATCAAAAGATTGCAGCCTCCTTTCGCTCGACAACCCGTGCTATCGATATGCGATAAAGGTATTTAATTTCTGTTTTTTATAGCGATAAAGTCAGGCCTTTCAGCACACCACTCCCATGCTGCGAGGTTGTCATGGCCACACCGTTCAAACGTTCTGCACTGACTCTGTTGGCCGCCTCCCTGGCCGCGAGTGCGTTGTTCAGCACCGGCGCCCAGGCTGAAGGCAAGATCAGCATCGCCCAGCAATTCGGCATCGGTTACCTGATTCTCGATGTAGTGCGCGACCAGAACCTCATCGAAAAACACGGTAAGGCGCAGGGCCTCGACATCAAGGTCGACTGGAACAGCATCTCCGGCGCCACCGCGATGAACGAAGCGTTGCTCACCGGATCGCTCGACGTGGTTTCTGCCGGTGTGCCGCCGATGCTCACCGTGTGGGATCGCACCAAAGGCAAACAGAACGTCAAAGCCATCGCCGCGCTGGGTTCGATGCCCAACTATCTGCTGACCAACAATCCAAACATCAAGACGCTCAAGGACTTCACCGACAAGGACCGCATTGCCGTGCCGGCCGCCGGTGTCGGTTTCCAGTCACGCACCTTGCAGATCGAAACCGCCAAGGAATTCGGTGACGCGCAGTACAAGAAATTCGATGACATCTCAGTCAGCCTTCCGCATCCCGATGCAACGGCCGCGCTGATCGCCGGCGGCTCTGAGATCAACTCGCACTTCTCCAGCCCGCCGTTCCAGTACCAGGCTTTGCAGAATCCCAACGTGCACAAAGTGCTGAGCTCCTATGACGTGCTCGGCGGTCAGGCAACGTTCAACGTGCTCTACACCACAGAAAAATTCCACGACGAAAACCCGAAAACCTACAAGGCGTTCTACGACGCTTTGGCTGAGGCTGAGAAAATCATCAAGGCCGACAAACCGGCGGCGGCTCAGGCTTATATCCGTGTCGAGCAGTCGAAGTTGCCGCTGGCCCTGGTCGAGCAAATCGTCAAAGACCCGGAAATCGACTTCACCGTGGTGCCACAGCGCACCTTTATTTATGCCGAGAAATTGCAGGAACTGGGCGTGCTGAAGAACAAGGCCGACAGCTGGAAGGATTACTTTTTTGAAGAGGCGCATGGTGCTGCGGGGAGTTGAAAGTCAGTAGCGTGCGCGAGCTTTATTCACGATCGCGTTTGCTTCGCGCTTCGTACTGCTGAACCAGAGTGGCCTGGTCATCACAGGCCACTCCGGTTCAGCGGTCAATCAACTACATTGAATTTTTCACTGAACTGGTTATCGCCTGGCCACCAGCGGAAAAGACAGTTAACTGTTTTGCCTTTGCTGAGTTCCAGTCCCCAACGGGGGGCGATTGCATACGATTTGCCAGTTTCTAGGCTTGAGATATTGGTATCCAGCGAACTGCCATTCGCAAATGAGAGGGCTAGATTAAAGCGCGTCATGTCTTGCTCCGGCGTGACTTTGGCGCCTATATCTCCGATTTTCGACAATGAGATCGTGTTGCTTTGAAGATCCAGTCCCTGGAATTCAAAAGGAAAATTTTCGTTTCTGTTTGCATTCATCGTTCATTGCTCCAGTTCGTTGCGATAGGCTGCAGTCATTGCAGGCAAGGCATAGCGTAAAGAGCAAAGAAAATTTGAGTAACTGTAAAAAATGACAGTTTTTTATAGCTAAAGGAAATTGACCTGCGCGTTTGAAGTAATATTGGTAATCGTGGCAAAGCAACGCTTCCGTCGGTTCAAATCAACGCTCGCCATCATCAAAAATGCTTTCGATTGATAACTCGAACGCCCGAGCAATCTGAAAGGCCAGTGGCAGGCTCGGGTCGTAGCGTTCGTTTTCAATCGCGTTAATCGTCTGACGCGACACGCTCAGGCGTTCAGCCAGATCGACCTGCGACCATTTGCGCTCGGCGCGCAATTCCTTGAGGCGGTTTTTCATTGGTAGCGGCGTCGCGCAATGTGCAGACCGACAATCCACATCAGCCCCATCACCGGCCACACACACGTCCACGGAATGTGCGGAGCGCCGACGTTTTCCAGAAAACCGTAGCTGAAGGTCAGCAGTGCCGAGGCGGCGAAGGCAAAACCCAACGCCTCAAACTGGATGCGCAGATGCATCTCATCCATACGCCGCATGTTGCGCACGATCGCCCAGCACATCAGTCCCGCCGGAATGATCGGCGTCAGTGCGACGGCCGAGCGCAGCACGATGGGGGCGTCCATCAGGTATTGCGAGGCAATCAATGAGGCTGTCAGCACCAGCATGTAGATGATTAATGCTGCGCCCAATTCGAGGTAGTACCGGTTCATTCTTCACTTCCTATGTAAAAGACCCTTTACATGGTCGCCGAAGATTTATCCGATGTAAAGCACGCTTTCCATCACGCTGGTCGCCTCGAACATGCTGGTGTCGGAGCAGTTGCAGCGTAGGGGCACGCGTTCTGGACAGCGTAATAACCACTCAGTAGCATTCGAACTCAACGGATTATCCCTTCGCACGTCGTCCGACGTGCAACGCTCAAGGAATCGACATGCGCGAGACCCCCAATGACCCACAACGAACCGTCGTGACCTTGGTCAACGGCGAGATTCACCATGAAACCAAGATCAGTTTCAGCTCCATGTCGCTCGTCGATGGCGAAATTCGCGTGCATCGTGCTGAAGGCAATCAGCTAGACATTCCGGTGGCCGGGGCGGACTTCGCTTGGCGCATTGATCTGGATGGGGTGCACAGAGTACCGGTGACGCAGGCAGCGGTTGAACCGGTTGAACCGGTGCGTGCCGATGACAGCTTGAAGTTGTTCACCTCGAAAAACGTGTGGATCACCCTCGGGCTGTGGTTCTTCGTCAGTTCGGTTTTCGGTTGGCTGGGGATTGTGGCGGCAGGCGGATATCTCGGTTACCAGTGGCGTGAGGTGGAAAAGCGCAAGGGACAGTTGGCCAAGGCGCCCGTAGATAAGGCCGTGCCCCGTTCCGGCTCGGGAATGTCACGGGAAAGTGTGCGCAAGGCATTGGCCCGCAGGCGTTAATGCGGCGCCCATCAAAGACAAAAAAAGGGGCGGCCTGATCATCGATCAGGCCGCCCCTTTTTTATTGCCGCTCAGTCAGATCAGTGCATTTTGCTGTGATCGTGACCTTCCATGTTGGTCAGCGCACGAACCGGTGCCTTCACTTCGATGGTTTCTTTCTCGCCCTTGGCGTTTTCCAAGGTCAGGGTCAGCGGTACGCTTTCGCCTTCCTTCAGCTGACCGGTCAGGCCCATCAGCATCACGTGGTAGCCGTTCGGATCAAGCTTGACGGCTTTGCCGGCCGGCAGCTCGACGAACTTCGCCGGGCCCATGCTCATGACGTCGTTCTTCATGGTCATTTCGTGGATCTGCACGTCTTTGGCCGCTGGCGTCGCGACGCTGAGCAACTTGCTGTCGCTGTCGGCGGTGAGGGTCATGAACGCGCCGCTGGCGGACTGGGTCGGCACGGTGGCACGGACCCAGGCGTCGTCGACTTTGGTCTGCGCGGACACCTGGAACGCCAGGCCCAGTAGAGACAGACCGATGACAGCGCGTTTGATGTGGTTCAGAACAGGTTGCATCAGCAAACCTCCATAACAGTAAGCAAATCTTCCGTGCATTGTTCTGCCGAAAGCGAGGTGGACAGACCCAGGCGCAAGCCGCCGTTGGAGTCGTAAACGTAACTGGTGGCAGTGTGCGAGATGGTATAGGTGTCGCCGGCCGGGACTTTCTCGTAGAACACGTCGAATTCCTTGGCGGTGGCCGCGGTTTCCTCGAGTGTGCCGTACAGCGCAACGAACGTCGGGTCGAAGGCCTTCATGTAGGCGTCGAGGATTTCCGGGGTATCGCGCTCGGGATCGAGGGTGATGAAGATCACCTGCAAACGATCGCCATCGGCGCCCATCAGTTTCTTGATTTTCGCCGCGCGGGCGAGGGTGGTCGGGCAGACTGCCGGGCACTGGGTGAAGCCGAAGAAGACCATCGGCATCATGCCGCGAAAGCTCGACAGCGTCATGGTTTCGCCATCGGTGTTCTTCAGTTTGAAGGTGCGCCCCATGATCTTGTTACTCAGATCCTTGCCGTACTTGTACGACAGTTGGCCGCGGGTGTCGCAGCCGGCGAGCAGGCCGAGCCCGAGTACGCCCATTCCCGCAAGCACCTTGCGGCGAGTCAACAAAGCCGTCATCTAATACCGCCTTTTGCAGCCCGTCAGTCAGCAGGACTGGCGGGGGGTTAACCGTAAAAGCGGCGCATGATACCAAACTGCAGGCAGACGCCGGCCACGGATCGCCGCACGGCAGAGGATCGCGCGACAAAAGGTGTAAGAAAAAGTGACTACAGCTTACTGCACGCTTGATTCAGCGGCGCTCCAGCCCCCGCCCAGCGCGGTGTAAAGGTTGACCTCGGCGACCAGTTGCGCGAGGCGATCGGTGATCAGGCCTTGCTGCGAACTGAACAGCGAACGCTGCGCATCGAGGAACGTCAGGCTGCTGTCGACGCCATTCTGATAACGGTTTTGCGCCAGGTTGTAGTAAGTCTGTGTGGCCGCGACCAGATCGCGCTGCGCCTGCAATTGCTGCTGATACGTGCTGCGCGCAGCGAGGCCGTCGGCGACTTCCTGAAATGCGGTTTGAATCGATTTTTCGTATTCGGCCACCGCCACATCTTTCTGTAGCTTCGAATAATCCAGGCTGGCGCGCAGGCTGCCGGCGTTAAAAATCGGCAGGCTGATCTGCGGCTGGAAGGTCCAGGCGCCAGAGCCACCGCCGAACAGCCCGGACAGATCGCGGCTCGACGTCCCGGCATTCGCCGTCAGGCTGACACTGGGAAAAAACGCCGCCCGTGCCGCACCGATATTGGCGTTGGCTGCTTTCAGTTTGTACTCCGCCTGAAGGATGTCCGGACGCCGTTGCAGCAGATCCGAGGGCAGGCCGGCGGGCAGTTGCCGCACCAGCTCGCTGGCCAGTGGGCGGGCGGGCAGTGACTCGGGCACGGGCGCGCCGACCAGCAAGGTCAGGCTGTTCAAGTCCTGGGCGACCTGACGCTGATAGCGCGCCAGATTGGCCCGGGAACTGTCGACGCTGGTCTTCGCCTGCGCCTGCTCCAGCGCTGACGATTTGCCGGCCTCACGGTTGCGGGTGGTCAGGTGCAGGCTCTGTTCATCGGCAGCAAGGGTGTCGCGGGTCAGCTCCAGCAGCTCCTGATCGGCGCGCCAGGTCAGGTAGGCGCTGGCGACGTTGGCCACCAGACTCAGCTCGGCACTGCGCCGCGCTTCTTCAGTCGAGAGCCAGGTTTGCAAGGCCTCCTCGCTGAGGCTGCGCACGCGACCGAAGAAGTCCAGCTCATAAGCGCTGATGCCGAGGTTGACCGAGTACGTCGAATTGATCAGCGCTTTGCCTAGGGTCACGCTCGGCGGCATGCGCTGGCGCAATTCATTGGCATTGGCCGACACCGCCGGCAGCAGGTCGGCGCGCTGGATGCGGTATTGCGCCTGAAAGGCTTCGACGTTGAGTGCCGCCACGCGCAGGTCGCGGTTGTTGACCAGCGCGCTTTCGATCAGTTGTTGCAGCGCCGGATCGGTGAACAGCGTGCGCCAGTCCTCGGCGCTCGTGGCTGGCTGCGTTGCTGTCGGATACTGCGCGGCGGTGGGGGAAGCGGGGCGCTGATACTCGGGAATCAATGAACAACCGCCCATCAGCACCGCGATGGACAGCAGGGAAAGTCGCAACGTCAACATCGAACTGCCTCATGCATATAAAGAGCGTTGTGCTCAGGCCCCGGCCATCCATTTCGCCAGGCCATGGCGGCCACTCACGCCGAGTTTGGCCGTGGCGCGTTTCAGGTACGTCTCGATCGAGCTGTTTTTGACCCGCAGCTTTTCCGCCATTTGCGGCACGGTGCCGCCGGTCAACAGGCCGAGGCAGACTTCTTTCTCCCGCACCGACAGGGCGATGTCGCTTAATGCCAGGCGCTCATCGAACACCTGCGCCAGCGGCGCCTGATCCAGCTCGGCCAACGGTTGGCGCGGTTGCCGGGCGAGGATTTGCCGACTGATCTGCGCGTGACGTTCGATCAGCGGCAGCAGGGTGTCGGACAGGCTCTTGAGAAACGACAGCTCCGGCAGGGAAAACACCCGTTGGGTATGCGGTCGGTAAAACGAAATCACGCAACGGCGGTTGGACGTACGCGAAACCAGATTGCATTGATGGGCACTGTGTTGCGGATGGCGAGGCTGGAGCGAGGCTTTCAGTTGAATCAGCAGCGAGTCGTTCATCTCGATCATCTTCTGCAGCAGCGGATGATCGTCGGGGCTTTCCAGCGGATCGGGCGCTGCACAGGTCTGCGTCAAACCGGCGCTGCCCAACGGTTTGATGTCGACCACACTGGCCTGACGTTCATCCAGCGTCCACTCACTGAGATCCACGCGGTTGACCGGCACCAAGGTGTCGACCAACTGGAACATGTTCGTGGCGAAGTGATCATCGCCGGTGCTGGCAATCAACTCACCCAGTTGCCAGTAGAAGTGTGGGTTTTCCATATTACGAATGCTGCCGGTCAGATTCATATCCTTCATCCTTGGTTCAGAGCCATCACTGAATCGTCTGCCGTCTCTGTAAAAGCCGCCCACGCAGTCATTTCTCCTTGAACATGATCTGGAGCGGGATTTAAGCCTATGGATTTGTCCTACGTCTGTAGGGGAAAACAGGGACACAAAGTGCCACTATTTCTGAATATTGGCGCCGGGGTTCTGACGCTGTTAAACGCCGGCGTAGCGGCGAGAGTGACTGTTCAGTCACGCTCAAGCCCCGGAAAACCTGGCGAAGGGGAATTCTGATCGGCAGCGCTCGGGTAAATGGCGGCGTTGCTATGTGGTTTTTTTCCTACAAGCTTTTCAGTATTTCCTCTCCGAACTTTTCGACAGTGCCTACGGTAAACACGCCCACAAGGTCAGACAGGGGTGTACGAGCCTGGTGGTTGTCCGGGTTTCAGGTGTCATGTCGGCGCCGGGGCCGATGCTTGAATACCGGCAAAATTTCATGAGATGGATCTTATGCAGCCTACTTCTGCCAACGTGGCGGACGATGTGTCCGTGCCTGTCGAGACATTTGCGCTGACTGCCGCCCAACGGGATATCTGGCTGGACCAACTGAGCCGCGGCGATTCGCCGCTGTACAACATTGGCGGTTACGTGGAGCTGAGCGGGCCGCTGGATCCGGCATTGCTGCAATCGGCGCTTGAGTCTCTGGTGGCAGCGAATGATGCCTTGCGCATTGTGCTGCTCGCGGACGTGGGTCACGACGGACTGCCGTTGCAAGGGTTTGCGCCGGCACTGCCGGTGGCCATGCCGCTGTTTGATCTCAGCGGCCAAGCCGATCCGCAGTCGGCGGCCCGGGCGCTGGTTGAAGCACAGATGGCGCAGGCTTTCGTGTTGAGCGGGCAGGCGTTGTTCCGCTTCAGTCTGATTCGCCTCGATCGCCATCGTCACTGGCTGGCAGCCCAGGCCCATCACTTGATCATTGATGGCTGGGCTTTCGCGCTGCTGTTTAAGTCGGTGGGCGAGATCTACAGCGCGTTGTGCCGTGGCGAGCATCCGCGCAGGGCGGCACCGTCCTATGTCGGCTTTATCGAAGAAGACGCGCGCTACCATCAGTCACCTCGCTATGAGCGCGATCAACGTTACTGGCTGGACAAGTACCGTAGCTTGCCCGAGCCCTTGTTGACGCCCCGTCATCGCGAATTCCTTGATGTTGAAGCAGCGCCAAGTCGCATCCACGTCGAGGCTTTTCCAGCCGTGCTGCACGAGCGCATGAAAGACACTGCGCGGCACCTCGGCGGTTCGGCCTTTCATGTATTGCTGGCGGCGCTGCACGTGTATTTCAGTCGTACCGCGCAACGTGACGAGTGGGTGGTCGGTCTGCCGATTCTCAATCGCTCCGGTGCCCGCTTCAAAAGCACCTTGGGCTTGTTCACCCAGGTCAGTGCAATGCGCATGGGCTTCGGTCGAACGTTGTCATTCGCTGAACTGATCAAGGCAATCGGCGATAGCCTGAAGCAGGATTTCCGCCATCAACGCTACCCGCTGAGCGAGATGAACCGCGCGCTGGGGCTGTTGCGTGAAGATCGTGCGCAACTGTTCGAGCTGTCGCTGTCCTACGAGCAGGACGACCATGACTACCGTTACGGTGAGGCGTCGGGACACTCGGTAAAGGTCTCCAACCAGCACGAGGCGACTCCGCTGGCCATTCACCTGCGCAGCAACCGTTACACCGACAAAGCCTGGCTGCATCTGGTGTACTCGCCAGCCTATTTCACGGCTGACGAGATCGCGGCGTTGACCGAGCGCTTGCTGCTGATTCTGCAGCAAGGTCTGGAATGCCCGGCGCTGGCGATCGCCGATTTCAACCTCAATAGCCCGGCAGAACTGGCCCTGTTCAATGAGTGGAACGACACCCGGGTCAGTTATCCGCAAGGCCGACTGATTCATCAGCGCTTCGAATCGCGAGTGGCCGAAGAGCCGGACGCTGTGGTCGCGACGTATCAGGGGCGAACCCTGAGTTATGCCGATCTGAATCGGCAAGCCAATGCGTTGGCCCACCATCTGATCGGCCTCGGCGTGCTTCCTGACGATCGTGTGGCAATCGTTGCCCGCCGCGGCCTGGACACGCTGGTCGGGTTGCTGGCGATTCTCAAGGCTGGCGCTGCTTATGTGCCGATTGATCCGGCGCATCCGCCCGAGCGCCTGAGTTATCTGCTCAGCGACAGTGCGCCGGTGGCGCTGCTGACGCAAAGCGATCTGCGTGAGCGTCTGCCCGCCACAACGCTGCCGGTGATCGAGCTGGATCGGCGCGAATGGTCGCTCGACAACAC
Source organism: Pseudomonas sp. 29 (assembly GCF_002754355.1). NCBI lineage: Bacteria > Pseudomonadati > Pseudomonadota > Gammaproteobacteria > Pseudomonadales > Pseudomonadaceae > Pseudomonas > Pseudomonas sp. 29. The sequence continues at coordinate 223,051 of NZ_PEEY01000001.1, read as the reverse complement.
GACCGATCCCGACGTGACGGGGTTGAACAGCCGCCACCTCGCCTATGTGATTTACACCTCCGGCTCCACCGGGTTGCCCAAAGGCGTGATGGTCGAGCACCGCACGCTGGGCAATCTGGTCGACTGGCACTGCGCGGCGTTTGGACTTGGCCCTGGGCAGCACGCCTCGAGCCTGGCCGGCTTCGGTTTTGACGCGATGGCCTGGGAGGTGTGGCCGGCGCTGTGTGCCGGGGCAACGCTGCATTTTGCGCCCGCGAGCGACGGCAGCGAAGACATCGATACGCTGCTCGCCTGGTGGCGGGCGCAGCCGCTGGACGTCAGCTTTCTGCCGACGCCGATTGCCGAATACGCCTTCAGCCAACAGGCCGATCATCCGACCTTGCGCACCTTGCTGATCGGCGGCGATCGTCTGCGCCAGTTCAACCGCGCGCAGTCGTTCGCGGTGGTCAACAACTACGGCCCGACCGAGGCCACGGTGGTCGCCACCTCGGGGCTAATCACTCCGGGGCAGGCGTTGCACATCGGCAAACCCGTCAGCAATGCCACGACTTATCTGCTCGATGATCAGCAGCGTCCGGTGCCGATCGGCATCATGGGCGAGTTGTATGTCGGCGGCGCCGGGGTGGCCCGGGGTTATCTGAATCGTCCGGACCTGACGGCCGAGCGCTTTCTCGACGACCCGTTCAGTGCGCAGACTGATGCGCGCATGTACCGCACCGGGGACCTCGCGCGGTGGCGCGCCGACGGCAATCTTGAGTACATCGGTCGCAACGATGACCAGGTGAAAGTTCGCGGGGTGCGTGTCGAGCTGGGCGAAATCGAAGCCGCACTCGCCAGCCATGACGCGGTGCAGGAAGCCGTGGTGCTGGTGCGCGACGGTCAATTGTTGGCATGGTTCACCGAGCGCGCAGTACTGGACATCCAGCAACTGCATGCGCACCTGACATCGCGTTTGCCAGCCGCCATGCTGCCGGCCGCCTACATTCAATTGGCGAGTTTGCCGCTGACGGCCAACGGCAAGCTCGATCGCCAGGCGTTGCCGGCGCCGGGGCCGGACGCGGTGATCCGTCGTCAATACGAGGCGCCACAAGGTGACGTCGAAATCGCCTTGGCGCAGATCTGGGCCGAGGTCCTGCAGGTCGACCGGGTAGGGCGTCACGACCATTTCTTCGAGCTGGGCGGCCACTCCTTGTTGGCCGTGGGCCTGATCGAACGCATGCGCCAGATTGGCATGAGCAGCGATGTTCGCGTGCTGTTCAATCAACCGACACTGGCGGCGTTAGCGGCGGCAGAGGGCAGCGGCCGCGAAGTCGAGGTGCCGGCTAACCGCATTGCGCCCGATTGCACGTACATCACGCCGGACCTGTTGCCATTGGTGCAACTGGATCAGGCGATGATCGAGCGTATCGTCGCGACAGTGCCGGGCGGTGCCGCCAATGTGCAGGACATCTACCCGTTGGCCCCGTTGCAGGAAGGCATTCTCTATCACCACATCACCGCTGCGCAGGGCGATCCGTATCTGCTGCAATCGCTGCTGGCGTTCGACAGCCTCGAGCGGGTCGAGGCCTTTGCCGCTGCGCTGCGTCAGGTCATGGCGCGGCACGACATCCTGCGTACGGCGGTGGTTTGGGAAGGGCTGACGTCGCCGGTTCAGGTCGTTTGGCGCGAGGCGATTTTGCCGGTGCAGGAGGTCGAATTTGATCCTGCCCGTGGCGCGATCATCGATCAGTTGCACGAGCGTTTCGACGCGCGGCGTTATCGCCTCGATGTCAGTCAGGCGCCGCTGCTGCGCCTGATGTATGCCCGTGATCCCGCGCACAATCGGGTGGTCGGCATCTTGTTGTTCCATCACCTGGCGATGGATCACATTGCGCTGGAGGCGATGCGCGAAGAAATCCACGCCAGCCTGTCCGGGCACTCGGAGACGCTGGCGCCGCCAGTGCCGTACCGCAACTATGTGGCGCAGACGCGCCTGGGTGTCAGCGAGCAGGAGCATGAAGCGTTCTTCCGGCAGATGCTCGGCGACATCGACGAGCCGACCTTGCCGTTCGCTTTGCAGAACGTGCAGGGCGACGGCAGCAACATCGAAGAAGCCGAGCAGGCGCTGGCCAGCGATCTGTATCAGCGCCTGCAGCAGCAGGCACGCCTGGCGGGCGTGAGCATCGCCAGCCTGATCCACCTCGCCTGGGCGCAAGTATTGGCGGCGACCTCCGCGCAGCAGAGTGTCGTATTTGGCACGGTGTTGATGGGCCGCATGCAGGGTGGCGCGGGTGCCGACCGGGCGCTCGGGGTGTTCATCAACACCTTGCCGCTGCGGGTCGATGTCGGCGAGGGTGCGCGCGCAGCGCTGAAGTCCACCCATGCGCGCCTGAGTGCGTTGCTTGCCCATGAACACGCTTCGTTGGCGCTTGCCCAGCGTTGCAGCGGCGTTGCTGCGCCGGCACCGCTGTTCAGCGCCTTGCTCAACTATCGGCACAGCGATGATGTCGGGCAAAAAACCTCCCGGCAAACCTGGCAGGGCATCGAGACCCTGGCTAACGAGGAGCGAACCAATTATCCGTTTACCCTGAGTGTCGATGACCTCGGCACAGGCTTGCGCTTGACCACCCGAACCCTGTCGAGCATCGGCGCAGAGCGGATTTGCAGTTATGTACAGTCAGCGCTGAGCGTGTTGGTCGAAGCGCTGGAGAATACGCCGCAGCGACCGCTGAATAGCCTGCCGTTGTTACCGCAGGAGGAACTGCAACGGCTGCTGATCGAGTTCAACGATACGGCAGTCGACTGCCCGCTGGATCAGCCACTTCAGGCGCTGTTTGAACAACAGGTGCAGCGCAAGCCGCATGCCATCGCCGTGCAGTTCGCCGAGCAACGCCTGAGCTATCGCGAGTTGAACGAGCAGGCCAACCGCCTGGCCCATCATCTGCGCGGGCTCGGCGTGCAACCGGATTCGCGGGTCGCGATCTGCGTCGAGCGCGGGCCGGAACTGGTGATCGGTCTGTTGGGCATTCTCAAGGCCGGCGGTGCTTATGTGCCGCTCGATCCCGATTATCCGCAGCAACGGCTCAACTACATGTTGCAGGACAGCGCCCCGGTCGCGCTGCTGGTGCATGCCGCAACGCGTGATTTGCTCGGCGAATCCCGCGTGCCGCTGATCGATCTCGATCTCGGTGTATGGCGGGACCAACCGCACGAGAATCCGCAGGTGCCTGGTCTCGGTGCGACGAATCTGGCCTACATGATCTACACCTCCGGCTCCACGGGCACGCCGAAAGGCGTGATGATCGAGCACCGCAGCGCGTGCAACATGGTGCATTGGGGTTCGCAGTTGTCGCCGCCGACTGAACACGGTGCGTTGCTGCAAAAGGCCCCGTACAGTTTCGACAGTTCGGTGTGGGAGATCTTCTGGCCACTGTGCTCGGGCATGCGCCTGGTGCTGGCGCGGGCCGATGGCAATCGCGATTCGGCGTATGTCACGCAAGTGATCCGTGAGCAGAACATCACCGTGGTCAAGTTTGTGCCGGCGTTGTTGCAGCAGTTCATTGAACAGGACGATGTCAGCCAGTGCACCAGCCTGACCGACGTGCTCAACGGTGGCGGCGAGTTGACCGTTGCGCTGGCCCGGCAAGTGCGCGAACGCCTGCCGTGGGTGCGCCTGCACAACGTTTACGGGCCGACCGAAACCACGGTCGATAGCAGTGGCTGGACGCTGCAACCCGGCGAACCGGTGCCGCAGACACTGGTGCCGATCGGCAAGGCCCTGAGCAACACGCGGCTATACGTCCTCGATGCCTTTGATCAGCCTGTGCCGTTTGGCGTCAGTGGGCATTTGCACATTGGCGGAGTGGGCGTGGCGCGGGGCTATCTGGGACTGCCGCAATTGCAGGCCGAACGCTTTATCGACAGTCCGTTCGTACCTGGTGATCGCTTGTATCGCACCGGTGATCTGGTGCGTTACGGCGCCGATGGCAACCTCGAATTCCTCGGTCGCAACGACTTTCAGGTCAAGCTGCGCGGAGTGCGCCTTGAGCTGGGCGAGATTGAAGCGCGCCTGCTGGAACACCCGGCCATCCGCGAGGCGGTGGTGCTGGTACGCGATGAGCGACTGGTGGCTTATTACACCCTGCGCGCCGAACTGGCTGCACCGACGCTGGAAGCATTGCGAGCGCATGTCTTGGCGCAGTTGCCGGAGTTCATGGTGCCTGGCGCCTACGTGAGGCTGGCGGCGTTGCCGTTGACGCCGAACGACAAAATCGACCGCAAGGCGTTGCCGGAACCGGGGGCGGAGGCGCTGCTCAGCCGTCCTTACGAGGCCCCCGCAGGCGACGTGGAAACCGCGTTGGCGCAGATCTGGGCGCAGGTGCTCAAGGTCGAGCAGGTGGGCCGGCACGACAACTTCTTCGAGCTGGGCGGGCATTCGTTGCTGGCGGTCAGTCTGGTCGCGCGCATGCGTCTGGCCGGTCTGCATGTCGACGCGCGCACGCTGTTCAGCCAGCCGACGCTGGCGGCGCTGGCGGCTCAGACCTCGCGGCAGGCCAGGCAGGTCGAAATCGCCCAGACCACCATCCCGAGCCTCAACCGCAAACGCCGGCTCTGACGGCGACCACAATCCCTGTAGGAGTGAGCCTGCTCGCGATTGCGGTGGGTCAGTCACGAACATATCGCCTGACCTGACGCCATCGCGAGCAGGCTCACTCCTACAGGGGAGGTTGTGTGGCCCCTGTCCGGTATGGCTTGTCCCCGCTTCCCATGTCAGACACCCACGCCCCGATGTTTTAGTTTTTCCAGGCTGCGCGCTGCCTGCATGGACTCGCTGCTGCGCGCTCTTTTTTTTCGTATTTACAGCAGGTTACCTCATGCATTTCAGCGAACTGATGGCTGCCATTTCCACCCGTGCGATCCGCCTTCAACAGGAAGATGAAGACCTGGTCATTCTGGGCAGCGACGACGCGCTGGATGACGCGTTGTGGGACAGCCTCGCGGCGCACAAGGCGCAACTGCTGGAGCTGGTCGCCCAACACGGCGGCGACTGGCTGAGCCCGGCCTTTCGCATCACCCCGGACATGCTGCCGCTGGTGCAACTGAATCAGGAAACCCTCGACCGCATCGTCGCCACGGTGCCGGGTGGCGCCGCCAACGTGCAGGACATCTATCCGTTGTCCGCGTTGCAGGAAGGCATGCTCTATCACCACCTCTCGGCCGCTGCCGGAGACCCTTACATCTCGCAGGCGCGCTTCGTATTCGACAGTCAGGAACGGCTGGATGCCTTCGCCGACGCGCTGCGCTGGGTGGTAAACCGTCACGACATCCTGCGCACCTCGTTCGTCTGGGAATACCTCGACGAAGCGCTGCAAGTGGTCTGGCGCGAGGCGCCGCTGGTGTGTGAGGAAGTCCCCGTCGACAGTGGCGCCGACGTGCTCACGCAACTGCTCGCACGCCACGACCCGCAGCACTTCCGTCTCGACATGCAGCAAGCGCCTTTGCTGCGTCTGGTGTATGCGCAGGATCCCGCGCAGGGCCGCGTGGTCGCGCTGTTGCTGTTTCATCACATGATCATGGATCACGTGGCGCTGGATGTGCTGCGCCGGGAAATTCAGGCCTGTCTGCTCGGGCAGACCGCGCAAGTGCCTGCCGCTGTGCCGTATCGCGATCACTTGGCCAGGGCACGCAATGCCGGTAACGAGCAGGCACAGGAAGCGTTTTTCCGCGACATGCTCGCGGATATCGACGAGCCGACGCTGCCCTGTGGTTTGCAGGATGTGCAGGGCGATGGCCACGCCATTGAGGAAGCCTCGCTGATGCTCGACAGCCGCTTGAGCCGGCAGTTGCGCGAGCAGGCGCGGCAGCTCGGCGTCAGCGTCGCGAGCCTGACGCATCTGGCGCTGGCGCGGGTGCTCGGGCAATTGTCCGGGCGCACGGCGGTGGTGTTCGGCACCGTGCTGCTGGGGCGGATGGACGCGGGCGAGGGCGGCGAGCAAGCGTTGGGCATGTTCATCAACACTTTGCCGCTGCGCGTTGATGTTGGCGAGCAAAGCGTGCGCGCCGGCGTGCTGGCGACCCATCGGCGCCTGACCGCACTGCTGGCGCACGAGCAGGCTTCGCTAGCCCTGGCGCAACGCTGCAGCGCCGTTGCGGTGCCGACGCCGCTGTTCAGCGCGATCCTCAACTACCGACACAGCAGCGTTGAGGAAGTGGCGGAGGTGATCGACATCGCCCCCGGTGTGCAGGTGTTGGGTGCCCGCGAGCGCACCAACTATCCGCTGACCATCAACATCGATGACCTCGGCGCCGACTTGCGCATCACCGCGCTGGCGGATGCAGCGCTGGGGGCCGAGCGCATGGCCGCGTACCTGAACACGGCGCTGGAGAGTCTGCTCGCAGCCTTGCAAACCAGCGCCGATGTGCCGCTGCAAACGCTGCGCATCCTCCCGGCCAGCGAACGCGAACACTTGCTGTACGGCGTCAATTCGCCGCTGGCACAGTTCCCGGAAACCCTGTTGATTCACCAGCAATTCGAAACCCATGCCCAAGCCCAGCCTGAGGCCACGGCGCTGATATTCGACGGACAAACCCTCAGTTACGGCGAACTCAACCGGCGCGCCAACCAGGTGGCGCATCATCTGCTGGCCCTGAACATTCGTCCCGACGACCGCGTGGCGATCTGCGTTGAGCGTGGCGCGCCAATGATCATCGGCCTGCTTGGGGTGCTCAAGGCCGGTGCCGGTTACGTGCCGATCGATCCGGCCTATCCGCTCGACAGAATCAGCTTCACCTTGCAGGACAGCGCCCCGGCAGCGCTGCTGATGCAGGCGGCGACGCGCGAGCGCGTGGCCGCTCTCGAAGTGCCGCAGATCGACCTCGACAGCGCTCACCTCAAGGCCGAACTCGACAGCAACCCGCAGATCCCCGAGCTGACCCCGGCGCATCTGGCGTACGTGATCTACACCTCCGGTTCCACCGGTTTACCCAAAGGCGTGATGGTCGAGCACTGCAACGTGGCGCGGTTGTTTTCCGCCACCCACGATTGGTTCCAGTTCAACCCGCAAGACATCGGGGTGTTGTTCCATTCCTTCGCGTTCGACTTCTCGGTCTGGGAAATCTGGGCCGCGCTGGCGTTCGGCGGGCAACTGCTGCTGATCCCGCAAGCCGTCAGCCGTTCGCCGGACGACTGCTATGCATTGCTCTGCCAGACCGGCGTGACCGTACTCAACCAGACGCCGAGCGCCTTCCGCCAACTGATCGCCGCGCAGGGCCGCAGTCAGCTGCAACACTCGTTGCGGGAAGTGGTGTTCGGCGGCGAAGCGCTGGAGCCGGGCTTGCTCAAGCCGTGGTATGCGCGGGTCGGCAATGCCGGCACGCGGTTGGTGAACATGTACGGCATCACCGAAACCACCGTGCACGTGACCTATCGGCCGCTGCAAGCCGCCGACGCGCAGTTGCTCGGCGTCAGCCCGATTGGCGTGCGCATTCCCGATCTGCAACTGTATATCCTCGATGCTCAGCGCGAACCGGTTCCGGTCGGCGTGATTGGCGAGTTGTACGTCGGCGGGGCCGGGGTGGCGCGCGGTTATCTGAATCGTGAAGCGCTGACGGCCGAGCGTTTTATCAATGATCCGTTCACTGAAAATGTCGATGCGCGGCTGTACAAAACCGGCGACCTCGCGCGCTGGGCGGCGGATGGCAGCCTCGAATACCTCGGCCGCAATGACGATCAGGTGAAAATTCGCGGTTTCCGCATTGAGCTGGGCGAGATCGAGGCACGTCTGTCTAGTTGCGAAGGTGTGCGCGAAGCCGTGGTCATCGCCCGTGAGGACAGCCCCGGCGATCAGCGGCTGGTCGCGTACTGGTTGGCCGATGAAGTTGCGGCGCCGGATGTGGCGCAATTGCGTGATCAGCTGTTGGCGGGGTTGGCTGACTACATGGTGCCGAGCGCCTTCGTGCGCCTGGAAGCCTTCCCGCTGACCACCAACGGCAAGCTCGACCGCAAAGCCTTGCCGGCACCGGACAGCGATGCATTCGCGCGGCGCGGTTTCGAAGCGCCGGTCGGAGCGGTAGAGAATCTGATCGCTGGTCTCTGGCAGACATTGCTTGGTGTCGAGCAGGTCGGCCGCCATGACAATTTCTTCGAGCTCGGCGGTCATTCGCTGCTGGCAGTGAAGCTGATCGAACGCATGCGCCAACAAGATCTGCACTGTGATGTGCGCGTGTTGTTCGGTCAGCCGAGTGTGGCAGCACTGGCAGCGACCCTTAGCAGCGAACGCGGCATCGTCGTCCCGGACAATCTGATCGAGCCGGGCTGCACGCGCATTACCCCGGCCATGCTGCCGCTGAGCAATCTCGATCAAGCCGCGATCGACCGTGTCGTAGCAACCGTGCCGGGCGGCAGCGCCAATGTGCAGGATATCTATGGCCTGGCGCCTTTGCAGGCAGGGATTCTCTATCATCATCTGGCAACCAGTGCCGGTGATCCGTATGTGTTGCAGGCGCAATTTGCCTTCGACGGTCTGGCGCAGATCAAAACCTTCGTTCGCGCCTTGAACGGCGTCATCCAACGCCACGACATTCTGCGCACCGGTATCTTCTGGGAGGGGCTTGAAGAGGCGGTGCAAGTGGTCTGGCGCGAGGCGCCGCTGGCGCTGGAACGCGTCGATGCCGACGAACTCGACGGCGACGTGCTCGAGCAGATGCAGGCGCGTTTCGATCCACGCCACTATCGTCTGGACCTCAACCGCGCGCCGCTGATGCGTTTTGTCTATACCGAAGATCAGCCAAACCAGCGCTGGATCGGCATTCTCCTGATGCACCATATCGTCCTCGACCACACCGCACTGGACGTGCTGGTCGCGGAAATGAATGACGTCATGCTTGGCCGCAGCGAGGATCTGCCGCCGCCGGTGCAATACCGCCACTTTGTCGCCCAGGCGCGGCTCGGCGTTGATGATCAGGCCCATGAGGCGTTCTTCCGCGAGATGCTTGGCGATATCGACGAGCCGACCGTGGCCTTCGGTCTGCAGGACGTGCACGGCGACGGCAGCGACATTCTCGACAGTCATTCCGAACTCGATGCCGACCTCGGTAAACGTCTGCGTGAGCAGGCGCGGCGGCTCGGTGTCAGTGTGGCCAGTCTGGTGCATCAGGCCTGGGCTCAGGTGTTGTCGCAGGTGTCCGGCCAGCAGGACGTGGTGTTCGGCACGGTATTGCTCGGGCGCATGCAGGGCGGCGAAGGCGCAGATCGGGCGTTGGGCATGTTCATCAACACCTTGCCGCTGCGCGTCAGCGTCGGGGCGGATTCGGTAGAGAGCGGCGTGCGGGGTACCCATGCGCGTCTGGCGCAATTGCTCGGCCATGAGCAGGCTTCGTTGGCGCTGGCCCAGCGTTGCAGTGGTGTCGCCGGGTCGCAGGCGCTGTTCAGCACCTTGCTCAACTACCGCCACAGTGCGCCGGAGTCGGCCGCTGTAACGTGGGACGGCGTGCAGATTCTCAGCTCCCGCGAGCGCAGTAACTATCCGTTGGTGGTCAGTGTCGACGACCTCGGCGACGGGTTCCGCCTGAACGTGCAAGCCGTGCCGCAAGTGGATGGCGCGCGGGTCTGCGATTTCTTGCAAACCGCGTTGCACAGCCTGGTCACGGCACTTGAGTACACGCCAACGGCGCCGTTGCAGCAACTGTCGATCGTGTCGCCGAGTGAGCGGCAGCGCGTGCTGGTCGGCTTCAACATCAGCGGTCGTGAATTCCCGCCGGCGCAGACCGTGCCGCGCCTGTTCGAAGCGCAAGTGGCGGCGCACCCCGAGGCGCTGGCGGTGGTGCAGGGCGAGCAACAGCTCAGCTACCGCGAACTGAATCAGCGCGCCAATCGTCTCGCCCATCACCTGATTGGTCTCGGCGTGCAAGTCGACGACCGTGTTGCGCTGTGCCTGCGTCGTGGGCCTGACATGCTCGTCGCGCTGCTGGCGATTCTCAAGGCCGGCGCCGGTTACGTGCCGATCGATGCGGATTACCCGGCAGAGCGCATCGCCTACCTGTTGCAGGACAGCGACCCGATCGCGGTGCTCGCGCAGGCGTCGACGCGCGAGCTGCTTGGCGTTGTTTCCGTGATCGATCTGGATGCCGGCGACTGGCAGCACTTGCCTGACACCGACCCAGCGCTGTCGAGGCTGACCCCGGCGAATCTGGCCTACGTGATCTACACCTCCGGTTCCACCGGGCAGCCGAAAGGCGTGATGGTCGAGCACCGCACCCTGGAAAACCTCGTGCACTGGCACGCCGAAGCCTTCGATCTGCATGCCGGCAGCCACACCGCCAGCGTCGCCGGTTGCGGTTTCGATGCCATGGCCTGGGAAGTCTGGCCGGCGTTGTGCGTTGGCGCGACCGTGCATCTGCCACCGTCTTCGATCAAAAACGAACATCTTGATGAACTGCTCGAATGGTGGCGCGCGCAGCCGTTGCAGGTGAGCTTTCTGCCAACCCCGGTGGCCGAATATGCCTTCAGTCGTGAATTGGGTCATCCGACCCTGCGCACATTGCTGATCGGTGGCGATAAATTGCGCCAGTTCCCGCGAGATCAGACGTTCGATGTGATCAACAACTATGGCCCGACCGAAGCCACGGTGGTGGCGACGTCCGGGCGCATCGAACCCGGGCGGGTTTTGCACATTGGCCGGCCGATTGCCAATGCCAAAGTCTATTTGCTGGACCGTCAGCAACAACCAGTGCCGACCGGTGTGCAAGGCGAGTTGTATGTCGGCGGCGCCGGGGTTGCGCGCGGCTATCTGAATCGTCCGGAACTGACCTCAGCACAATTCCTTGACGACCCGTTCAGCGATGAACCGCATGCGCGGATGTACCGCACCGGCGACCTCGCTCGCTGGATGGCGGACGGCAATATCGAATACCTGGGGCGCAACGATGATCAGGTAAAACTGCGCGGCGTGCGTATAGAACTCGGGGAAATCGAAGCGGCGCTGAGCGCTCACGCCGCGGTGCGCGAATGCGTGGTGCTGGTGCGCGACGGCCGTCTGGTCGCCTGGTTTACCGCAATCGAGTCTGTCGAGATCGGCGATTTGCACCAGTATCTGCACGCGCGGCTGCCGGACACTTTGGTCCCGGCCGCTTACGTGCGACTGGACAGCCTGCCGCTCACGGCTCACGGCAAACTCGACCGCAAGGCCTTGCCCGAACCGGATCAGGACGCCTGGCTCAGCCGTGAATATGAAGCGCCACAAGGCCCGGTCGAAATGGCGCTGGCGCAGATCTGGGCCGACGTCCTCAACATCGAGCAGATCGGCCGTCACGACAATTTCTTCGAACTCGGCGGCCATTCGCTGTTGGCGGTGAGCCTGATCGAGCGCATGCGTCAGGCCGGTCTGAGCGCCGATGTGCGCGTGCTGTTCAACCAACCGAGCCTGGCCGCGCTGGCGCGGGCCTTGGGCAGTGGCCGGGAAATCGCAGTGCCGGCCAATCTGATTGCGGCCGATTGCACGCACATCACCCCGGACATGCTGACCCTGACCACGCTAGATCAGGCCAGCATTGATCGTATCGTCGCGACGGTGCCGGGCGGTGCTGCGAATGTGCAGGATATCTATCCGCTGGCACCGTTGCAGGAAGGCATTCTTTATCACCACCTCAGTGCCGAACAGGGCGATCCGTACCTGCTGCAATCGCGTCTGGCCTTCGACAGCCTTGAACGTCTGCACAGCTTCGCCGAGCACTTGCAGCAGGTCATCGCCCGTCACGACATTCTGCGCACCAGCGTGGTCTGGCAAGGCTTGCCGAGCCCGCAGCAAGTAGTCTGGCGGCAGGCGCAGATGGTCGTCCAGCAGGTGCTGCTGGATGCGCAGGACGGCGACATTCTCGAACAGCTGCACGCGCGTTTCGATGCCCGGCATTTCCGCCTCGACCTGAGCGTTGCGCCGCTGATCCGCATGGTCTACGCCGAGGATCCGGCGCAACAGCAAGTGGTCGCCATCGTGCTGTTCCATCACTCGATTCTCGACCACACCGCCATGGACGTGATCGGCCGGGAAATGCACGCGTTGATGTTCGATCAGCTCGACACACTGACGCCGCCGATGCCGTACCGCAATTACGTAGCGCAGGCACGCCTCGGCGCCGATGAGCAGGAACATGAAGCGTTCTTCCGCGAGATGCTCGGCGACATCGACGAGCCGACTTTGCCCTTCGGTCTGCAGGATGTTCAGGGCGACGGGCGTGGTATCGAAGAAGCGCTGCAAGCGGTCGATGCCGCGCTCAATCGGCGCCTGCGCGAACAGGCCCGGCAGTTGGGCGTCAGCCCGGCGAGCCTGATGCACATGGCCTGGGCGCAAGTGTTGGGCGTCGTTTCCGGCCGTCGCGACGTGGTCTTCGGCACCGTGTTGATGGGGCGTATGCAGGGCGGTGAGGGCGCCGACCGCACGTTGGGGGTTTTTATCAATACCCTTCCGCTGCGGGTGGGTCTCGCTGAAAGCGTGCGCGCCGGGGTGAAAACCACCCACGCGCGGCTGACGGCGCTGCTCGCTCATGAACACGCGTCACTGGCGCTGGCTCAACGCTGCAGCGGCACGCCGGGTTCTGCGCCGCTGTTCAGCGCCTTGCTCAATTACCGGCACAGCGCCGCCGCACAACAGCCGCGCGACGGCCAGGGGATCTGGCAAGGCGTGCGCATGCTCGGTGGCGAGGAGCGCAGCAACTATCCGCTGACCCTGTCGGTGGATGATCTGGGCGACGGTTTTGCCTTGGACGTGCTGGCGCTCGCCGAGATCGGTGCGCAGCGGATCTGCAGTTACATGCACACCGCACTGGAGCAACTGGTGCAAGCGCTGGAGCAGCAGCCCCAGACGCCACTCAATCAGTTGCCGATTCTGTCGCTGCCGGAGCAGACGCGACTGCTGGTCGATTTCAATCGGAGTGCCGTCGCGTTTCGCCGTGGCGCAACCCTTCATGCGCTGGTCGAGACTCAGGCGGCACAACGGGCGGAGGCGCTGGCGGTGTTGCAGGGCGGGCAAGCGTTGACCTATGGCCAGCTCAATCAACGCGCCAACCGCCTGGCTCACCATCTGCTCAGCCTTGGCGTGCAGCCTGACGACCGCATCGCCGTGTGCGTGCGGCGCAGCCCGCAGATGCTGGTGGCGCTGCTGGCGATCCTCAAGTCGGGCGCCGGTTATGTGCCGGTCGACCCGGCCTACCCGGCGGAACGCATTGCCTACTTGCTTGAGGACAGCGCTCCATTGGCGGTTCTGGCCGAGGCTTCGACGCGTGATTTGCTCGGTGCTGCGTCTGTGATCGATCTCGATGGCAGTGACTGGGCGCATCTGCCGGACCGCAATCCGCAGGTGCCGACGCTGACCCCGGCGCATCTGGCCTACGTGATCTACACCTCGGGCTCCACCGGCCAGCCGAAAGGCGTGATGGTCGAACACGCGACGCTGGAAAACCTCGTGCACTGGCACAACGGGGCCTTTGACCTGCACGCCGGCAGTCACACGTCGAGTGTCGCCGGGTTTGGTTTCGATGCCATGGCGTGGGAGGTCTGGCCAGCGCTGTGCATCGGCGCGACCGTGCATCTGCCACCGCAATCGGTGAGCAACGAGCACCTCGACGAGTTGCTGGCGTGGTGGCGCGCGCAGCCGTTGCAGGTGAGTTTCCTGCCCACGCCTGTCGCCGAATACGCCTTCAGTCGTGACCTCGGCCACCCGACCTTGCGCACGCTGCTGATCGGTGGCGACAAATTGCGCCAGTTCCCGCGTCAGCAGACGTTCGCGGTGATCAACAACTACGGCCCGACCGAAGCCACGGTGGTTGCCACCTGCGGCGCGGTCGAGGCCGGGCAGGTGCTGCACATCGGTCGGCCGATGGCCAACGCGAAGATTTACCTGCTCGATGACCAGCAGCGCCCCGTACCAGTTGGCGTCGCTGGCGAGTTGTATGTCGGCGGTGCCGGCGTGGCGCGCGGTTATCTGCATCGCCCCGAGCTGACTGCCGAACGCTTCCTCGACGATCCGTTCAGCGATGAACCGCAGGCGCGCATGTACCGCACCGGCGACCTCGCACGCTGGCTGGCTGACGGCAACGTCGAATACCTGGGGCGCAACGATGATCAGGTCAAACTGCGCGGCGTGCGCATCGAATTGGGCGAAATCGAAGCGGCGTTGAGCGCTCACGAAGCCGTGCAGGATTGCGTGGTGCTGGTACGCGACGGCCAGTTGCTGGCTTGGTTTACCGAACGCCTGAACGTCGAGATCGAGGATTTGCGCAGTCATTTGCAAGCACAGTTGCCGCAAGCCCTGGTGCCTGCCGCTTACGTGCGCCTGCAAGCACTGCCGCTGACCGCCAACGGCAAACTCGATCGCAAGGCGTTGCCAGAACCGGATCAAATGGCGTGGCTGAGCCGCGAATATGCCGCGCCACAAGGTTCGGTGGAAATCGCCTTGGCGCAGATCTGGTCGGACGTCCTCAAGGTCGAACAGATCGGCCGTCACGACAACTTCTTCGAACTGGGCGGGCATTCATTACTGGCGGTGACGCTGATCGAGCGCATGCGTCAGGTCGATCTGAGCACCGACGTGCGTGTGCTGTTCAGCCAACCGACCCTGGCCGCGCTGGCGGCGGCGGTGGGCAGTGGCCGCGAGGTCGCCGTGCCGGACAATCTGATTCCTGCCGATTGCACGCACATCACTGCGGACATGCTGACGCTGGTGCAACTGGATCAGGCCAGTATCGAGCGCATCGTCGCCACGGTGCCGGGCGGCGCGGCCAACGTGCAGGACATTTACCCGCTGGCACCGTTGCAGGAAGGGATTCTGTATCACCACCTCAGTGCGGCTCAGGGCGATCCGTACCTGCTGCAATCGTGTCTGGCGTTCGACAGCATTGAACGGTTTCAAGGGTTCGCGGCGGCGTTGCGTCAGGTCATGACGCGCCACGATATCCTGCGCACATCGATTGTCTGGCAAGGCTTGGCGGCGCCGGTACAAGTGGTCTGGCGCCGTGCGGAGTTGCCGGTCCAAGTGGTGGCGCTGGAACCCGCGCAGGGCGAAGCCATCGATCAACTACGTGCACGCTTCGATGCGCGGCACTGGCGTCTGGAACTTGATCAGGCACCGTTGCTGCGTTTGGTGTATGCCCTCGATCCGGACAATCAGCGTGTCGTCGCCATGCTGTTGTTCCATCACATTGCCATGGACCACACCGCGCTGGCGGTGGTCAGCGCAGAAATGCAGGCGATTTTGCAGGGCGATGAGCGACTGCCTGTATCCGCCGTGCCATACCGCAATTATGTCGCGCAAACCCGCCTCGGCGTCAGCGAACAAGAGCACGAAGCGTTCTTCCGCGAGATGCTCGGCGACATCGACGAGCCGACACTGCCGTTCGGTTTGCAGGATGTGCATGGCGACGGGAATGACATCGAGGAAGTCTGCCAGCCACTGCCTGCCGCGGTGGCGCAGCGTTTGCGCAGTCAGGCGCGGTTGCTCGGCGTCAGCGTCGCCAGTCTGTTTCATCTCGCTTGGGCGCAGGTGCTGGCGGCAACGTCGGCTCAGGAGCGCGTTGTCTTCGGCACGGTGCTGCTGGGCCGCATGCAGGGCGGCGCGGGCGCAGATCACGGGCTGGGCATGTTCATCAACACTTTGCCATTGCGCGTGGATGTCGACGAAACCGCCGTGCGCGCCGGGGTCAAGGCAACGCATGCGCGGCTCAGTGCTCTGTTGGCACACGAACATGCTTCGCTGGCATTGGCCCAGCGTTGCAGCGGTGTCGCGGCGCCGTCACCACTGTTTAGCGCGATGCTCAATTACCGCCATAGCGACAGCGAAGCTCAGCAAACTACCAAGCGTGAGGCCTGGCAGGGCATCGAATCCCTTGCTGGCGAGGAACGCACCAACTACCCGTTGACCCTCAACGTCGACGATCTGGGCAGCGGTTTTGAACTGACGGTGATGACGCCGTCGCGCATTGGCGCGGCACGTCTCGGCCAGTACATGGAGAACGCGCTGACTGCGCTGGTTGAAGCCTTGGAGCACACACCGCAGCAAGCGTTGAATCGCCTGACGGTGTTGTCAGACGAGGAGCGGCAGGCGTTGCTGTTCGGCCTCAATGCCACGGACGTCGATTACGATTTGCAGCAGACGCTGCACGGCTTGTTCGAAGCGCAGGTGCAGCGTACGCCGCAGGCTGTGGCCGTCGTCGCCGGCGAACAGGCATTGAGCTACACGCAGCTGAACGAGCGCGCCAATCGCCTGGCCGGGCACTTGCTCAGTCTCGGCGTGCAAGTGGATTCGCGGGTGGCGATCTGCGTCGAGCGCAGCCTGGAAATGGTCATCGGCCTGCTGGCAATCAACAAGGCCGGCGCTGGTTATGTGCCGCTCGATCCGGCTTATCCGCCGGAGCGCCTGGCCTACATGCTCAAGGACAGCGCGCCGGCCGTGGTGCTGGTGCACGGGGCTACCAGCGAGTTGCCGGGAGATATCACGGCGGCAGTGGTCGATCTTGACCAGAACAGCTGGCAATCCTTGTCCGCCGAAAATCCGCAAATCCCGACGTTGACACCACAGCACAGCGCCTACGTGATCTACACCTCCGGCTCGACCGGCCAACCCAAAGGCGTGGTCAACGAGCATGCCGGGGTGGTCAACCGCTTGTTGTGGATGCAGGACGCCTATCGCCTGACCGCTGCCGATTCGGTGTTGCAGAAAACCCCGTTCAGTTTTGACGTCTCGGTGTGGGAGTTCTTCTGGCCGCTGATGACCGGCGCGCGCCTGGTCATGGCGCAGCCCGGCGGGCATAAGGATCCGCAGTACCTGAGCGAAGTGATCGAGCGCGAACACATCACCACGCTGCACTTTGTGCCGTCGATGCTTGATGTGTTCCTCGCCAACAGCGACACCACACGCTGCGACAGCGTGCGGCAGGTAATGTGCAGCGGTGAGGCGTTGCCGGGCAGTGTGGTGCGGCGTTTCAAACTGCAATTGCCGGGCAGCGCGTTGCATAACCTGTACGGCCCGACCGAAGCCGCCGTCGATGTCACCGCGTGGGACTGCGCGGGAACGATCGAGCAAACCCCGGACAACACACCAATCGGCAAGCCGATCGCCAACACCCGTATGTACATCCTCGATGCGCAACAGCAGCCCGTGCCGCAAGGCGTGATCGGCGAGCTGTACATCGCTGGCGTGCAGGTGGCGCGTGGTTATCTCAATCGGCCGCAACTGACGGCCGAACGCTTCCTCGAGGATCCGTTTCATCCGCATGGGCGGATGTATCGCACCGGTGACGTCGCCCGCTATCTGGCGGACGGCAATATCGAGTACCTGGGGCGTAACGATGATCAGGTGAAGATCCGCGGTCTGCGTATTGAGCTGGGCGAAATCCAGGCGCGCCTGGCCCAGATCGAAGGTGTGCAGGAAGCCGTGGTGGTGGCCCGCGAAGACGTGCCAGGCGACAAACGTCTGGTCGCCTATTACACCGGTGAGCGTTTGGAAATCGACCTGCTGCGCAGTCACTTGCTCGAGCACTTGCCGGATTACATGGTGCCTACGGTGTTTGTGCATCTCGATAGTTTGCCGCTGAGCCCCAACGGCAAGCTCGACCGCAAGGCGCTGCCGGCGCCGGATCAGCAATCGCTGAAAACCCGCGAATACGAAGCCCCGGTCGGCGACGTCGAAATCACCCTGGCACGGCTCTGGGCCGAACTGCTCAACGTCGAACGGGTAGGGCGTCACGACCATTTCTTTGAACTGGGTGGTCACTCATTACTGGCGGTCAGTCTGATCGGCCGGTTACGTCAGGAAGGCATGGAAGCCGATGTCAGGGCGTTGTTCGAACAACCGACCCTGGCCGGCTACGCCGCAATTACGGAAAGAATGGAGATCGTCCTGTGAATGTGCTCGAACTGTTGGCAACCCTGAAGACAAAAGACATTCAGTTGGCGGTGACCGATGAGCAATTGCGCGTCAACGGCAACAAACAGGCGTTGAGCGATCCGGCGCTGCTGGCCGCGCTGCGCGAGCACAAACCGGCGCTGATCGAACTGATCAAGGCCGGCCAATACTCGGCCACCCGCGTCGGCCAGATCGACGTTCCGGCCAACGGCATCCTCCCCGGCACCACGCGCATCACGCCAGCGATGGTGACCCTGGCTGACGTGGATCAGGCGACCCTCGACCGCTTGCTCGCCGAGGTACCAGGCGGCGCCGCCAATGTGCAGGACATCTACCCACTGGCGCCGTTGCAGGAAGGCATCCTCTATCACCACGCGAGCAACGAGCAGGGCGATCCGTACGTCATGCAATCGTACTTTGCGTTCAGCAGCCGCGAGCGTCTGCAGGACTTCGCTCAAGCCTTGCAAAAGGTCATCGATCGCCACGACATCTTGCGTACGGCGGTGCATTGGGAAGGGCTGGACGTACCGCTGCAAGTGGTCTGGCGTCAGGCACCGTTGCCGATGGAAGAGATCGTGCTGGCAAACGGCGCAAGTGATGCGCTGCAGCAACTGCACGAACGTTTCGATGCGCGGCATTTCCGTCTGGACGTCCGGTGTGCGCCGATGATGCGTCTGGCCTACGCGTGGGATGAGGGCGGTCAGCGCGTGGTCGCGACGTTGTTGTTCCATCACATGGCGCTGGACCACTCGGCGCTCGACGTGGTGCGTCACGAACTGCTCGCCTGCCTCACTGGCCAGGCTGAATCGCTCGGGCGGCCGGTGCCGTTTCGCAATTACGTGGCGCAAGCGCGACTGGGCATCAGCGAAGCCGAACACGAGGTTTTTTTTCGCGAGATGCTCGGCGACATAGCCGAGCCGACCCTGCCCTACGGTTTGCAGGACGTGCAGGGTGACGGCCTCGGTATCGCTGAGCTGAGCCTGCCGGTCAATCCGTTGCTCGGCCAGCGTTTGCGCGCACAGGCGCGGCAGCTTGGCGTGAGTGTCGCGAGCCTGTTTCATCTGGGCTGGGCGCAGGTACTGGCGGTGCTCACCGGCAAACAAAACGTAGTGTTCGGCACGGTGCTGATGGGGCGTATGCAAGGTGCCGAAGCCACCGAGCGGGCGCTGGGGATTTTCATCAACACCTTGCCGCTGCGGGTTGATGTCGATGCGCAGGGCGTGCGTGCGGCGGTGGAGGCGACCCACAAACGCCTGACCACG
Organism: Pseudomonas sp. 29; assembly: GCF_002754355.1. Classification (NCBI taxonomy): domain Bacteria; kingdom Pseudomonadati; phylum Pseudomonadota; class Gammaproteobacteria; order Pseudomonadales; family Pseudomonadaceae; genus Pseudomonas; species Pseudomonas sp. 29. Next base: position 203,919 of record NZ_PEEY01000001.1, on the reverse strand, counting down.
CTGATGCGCCACGAACACGCACCACTGGCGCTGGCCCAGCGTTGCAGTGGCGTGGTCGCACCGACACCGTTGTTCAGTGCCTTGCTCAATTACCGCCACAGCCACACGGCGGCGACGGCGAGTGCCGAGACCCTGGCGGCCTGGGAAGGCATCAGCACGATCAGCTCCGAAGAACGCACCAACTATCCGCTGACCCTGAGCATCGACGATTTCGGCGATGCCTTCAGCCTGACGTTGTTGGCCACCACCGAGGTCGATCCACAGCGCATCTGCGATTACTTGCACTGCGCCCTGGAAAGTCTGGTGCTGGCGCTGGAGCAGGCGCCGGACACCGCGCTCAACCAATTGCCGATTCTGCCGGTGGCCGAGCGCGAGCAGGTTTTGCTGGCGTTCAATGCCAGTCACGCGGATTTCCCCGCGACGTTGACCATTGCCCAGCGTTTCGAGGCCCAAGTGGCGCAGCGGCCCGAAGCCGTGGCCGCGCAATACCTCGGTGAGCAATTGAGTTACGCCGAACTCAACCGGCATGCCAACGCCTTGGCTCATCATCTGATCGCACTGGGTGTGAAACCCGATGATCGCGTCGCCATCGTCGCCCGACGTGGCCTCGATACGCTGGTCGGGCTGGTCGCCATTCTCAAGGCCGGTGCCGGTTATGTGCCGGTCGACCCGGCGCACCCGGCCGAACGTCTGCACTACTTGCTCAGCGACAGCGGCCCCGTTGCGGTGCTGACCCAAAATAATCTGCGGGAGCGCTTGCCGACGCTGGCGGTGCCGGTGATCGATCTTGACCCGCGCACCTGGCCGCTGAGCGAGACCCTTGATCCGCAGGTGCCGGGCCTGACCGCCGCGCATCTGGCCTACGTGATCTACACCTCCGGCTCCACCGGCCTGCCCAAAGGCGTGATGGTCGAACACCGCACCTTGTCGAATCTGGTCGATTGGCATTGCTCAACGTTTGATCTGTGCGCCGGTCGCCACACTTCAAGCCTTGCCGGGTTCGGTTTCGACGCCATGGCCTGGGAAGTCTGGCCGGCGCTGTGTGCCGGCGCGACCCTGCATCTGGCACCGACTCACGAGGGCACCGAGGACATCGATGCGTTGCTCGAGTGGTGGCGCGCGCAGCCACTGGACGTGAGTTTTCTGCCGACGCCCGTCGCCGAATACGCCTTCAGCCAGAACCTTGAACACCCGACGCTGCGCACACTGCTGATCGGTGGCGACCGCTTGCGCCAGTTCAGCCGCAACCAGCAATTCGACGTGATCAACAACTACGGCCCAACCGAAGCCACCGTGGTCGCGACCTCTGGGCGAATCGAGGCTGGCGATGCCTTGCACATCGGCAAACCGGTGACCAATGCCACGGTGTATCTGCTCGACGAACAGCAGCGTCCGGTGCCGATTGGCGTCATGGGCGAGTTGTATGTTGGCGGTGCCGGGGTCGCTCGCGGCTATTTGAACCGTGCCGACCTGAGCGCCGAGCGCTTCCTTCATGACCCGTTCAGCCCTTTGCCGAACCCGCGCATGTATCGCACCGGCGATCTCGCCCGCTGGCGCGCGGACGGCACGATCGAGTACCTGGGGCGTAACGACGATCAGGTGAAAATCCGTGGCGTGCGCATCGAACTCGGTGAAATCGAAACCCGCCTCAATCAGTTGCCCGGCATTCAGGAAGCCGTACTGCTGGCGCGTGAAGATGAGCCCGGCCAGCCGCGACTGGTGGCGTATTTCACCGAGCAGAGCCAGGTCGAACCGTTGGCCGTGGCCGAGTTGCGCGCGCACCTGCTGACCCAGTTACCGGAGTACATGGTGCCGGTGGCCTTCGTCAGACTCGACGCGCTGCCGTTGACCGCCAATGGCAAGGTCGACCGCAAGACCCTGCCGAAACCCGAGCGAGCGGCGCTGTTCACCCGCGAATACGAGGCGCCGCACAACGAACTGGAAAGCGCCTTGGCGCAGATCTGGGCGCAGGTGCTGCAAGTCGAGCGAGTCGGGCGTCAGGATCATTTTTTCGAACTCGGTGGTCACTCGCTGTTGGCCATGCGCATGGTGTCCCAGGTTCGCCAGCGTCTTGGTGTCGAGCTGGCGCTGGGCGACCTGTTTGCCAACGCCGAACTGGCAGCGGTTGCCGAGGCGGTGGCGCAAGCCGGGCGCAGCACGCAACCGGAGATTGTCGCGGTGGCTCGTGACGGCGCGTTGCCGCTGTCGTTCGCCCAGCAACGCTTGTGGTTTCTCGCACAAATGGAAGGCGCCAACACCGCGTACAACATTCCCATCGGCCTGCGCCTGCGTGGGCAACTGAATGAGCATGCGCTGCAACAAGCCTTGGCGCGTATCGTTGCGCGTCACGAAACCCTGCGCAGCCGTTTCGCCCAGTTCAATGACCAGGCGCAAGTGCTGATCGCCCCGGTCGACAGCGGTCTGCTGCTGCGCGTTGAAGACCTGCGCCAGCATCCGCAAGCCGACCAGACCTTGGCGGCGCTGATTCAGGGCGAGGCCTCGGGACCGTTTGACTTGCAGGATGATGCACTGATTCGCGGACGCCTGGTGCGGCTGGCCGACGATCATCATGTGCTGTTGCTGACCCTGCACCACATCATCTCCGATGGCTGGTCGATGGGTGTTCTGACCCGTGAACTGATGGCGTTGTATCAGGCGTTCAGCCACGGTCAACCAGATCCACTGCCGCCGCTGGCGCTGCAATACACCGACTACGCAGTGTGGCAGCGGCGCTGGCTCAGTGGCGAGGTTCTGGAGCGTCAAAGCGAGTATTGGCAACAAACGTTGGCGGGCGCTCCGGCACTGTTGACGCTGCCGACTGATCGCGTGCGCCCGGCGCAGCAGGATTACGCCGGCAACACCGTCGAGGTGGTGCTCGACGAACGCCTGAGCGCCGGGCTCAAGGCTTTGGCCCAGCGTCACGGCGTGACGATGTACATGCTCATGCTCGGCGCATGGGCGAGCCTGTTGAGTCGGTTGTCCGGGCAATCGGAAGTGGTCGTCGGTTCGCCCGTGGCCAACCGCAGTCGGGCCGAGATCGAAGGCCTGATCGGCATGTTCGTCAATACCCTGGCCCTGCGTATCGATACCTCGGGCGCTTTGAGCACCGAGGCGCTGCTGGCGCGGGTCAAGGCGCGGACGCTGGATGCGCAGACGCATCAGGACCTGCCGTTCGAACAAGTGGTGGAAATCACCAGGCCTGCACGCAGCATGGCGCACAGCCCGTTGTTTCAAGCGATGTTCAGTTGGGACAGTGGCCACGGTGCCAGCCTGAGTCTCGGCGAGCTGACGCTGGAAAGCGTTGCCGAACCGAGCCACTTTGCCAAATTCGATGTGTCGCTGACGCTGGCAGATGCGCCGGACGGCATTCGCGGTGTGCTGGAGTACGCCGTTGCCTTGTTCGATGAGTCGACTATTCAACGTTACGTCGGCTACTTCCAGCGCCTGTTGCAGGCCATGGTCAGCAACGATCAAGCGGTGCTGGAGCAGGTGGCGTTGTTGGCGGACGATGAGCGTCAGCATCTGCTGGTCGATCTGAACGCAACCACTGTCACCCACGATCTTGAGCAGACTGTTCATGCTCGCTTCGAGACGCAGGTGTTGCGCACGCCAGACGCGGATGCCGTGGTGGCCGGTGAATTGCGTTTGAGTTACGCCGAGTTGAACCGTCGCGCCAACCAGCTCGCCCATCACCTGCGCCAGTGCGGCGTGGGCCGCGATTCGCGGGTGGCGATCTGCGTCGAGCGCGGGCCGCAGTTGCTGGTCGGTCTGTTGGCGATTCTCAAGGCCGGCGGCGCTTATGTGCCGCTGGACCCGGGGTATCCTGCTGAGCGTCTGGCCTACATGCTTGAGGACAGCGCGCCAGTGGCGGTCCTGGTGCATGCGCCGACGCGTGCGCTGATCGGCGAGTGGGCCGGCGTGTTGGTCGATTTCGACCAGTGCACCTGGCAAGACCTTGCGCAAAGCAATCCGCAGGTGCCAGACCTGAGCGCCGCGAACCTGGCCTATGTGATTTACACCTCCGGCTCCACCGGCACGCCGAAGGGCGTGATGGTCGAGCACCGCAACCTGGGCAATCTGCTGCACTGGAGCGCCAGCCTGTGTCCGCTTTCTACCGGTGCCGCGCTGTTGCAGAAAACCCCGCTGAGTTTCGACGCCTCGGTATGGGAGCTGTTCTGGCCGTTGAGCTGCGGCATGCGTCTGATCCTCGCTGGCCCGGACGACCACCGCGATCCGGCCGCGCTGGTGCAGCTGATTCGTGAGCAACAGGTCAACGTCGTCCAGTTTGTGCCGGCGCTGTTGCAGCAATTCCTTGAAGTGGCAGAGGTGGGCGAGTGCAGCAGCCTTACCGATGTGTTCTGTGGTGGCGGTGCGCTGACGGCCGCGTTGGTGCGCAGCGTGCGCGAACATCTGCCGCAGGTACGCCTGCACAACGTTTATGGCCCGACCGAAGCCACCGTCGACAGCACCGTATGGACGCTGGAGGCGAATTCGCCGGTACCGCAAGGCGCGCCACCGATTGGCAAACCGCTGTGCAACACCCGCGTGTACATCCTTGATACTCACCAACAACCGACGCCATTGGGTGTGGTCGGCGAGATGTATCTCGGCGGCGTGCAGGTAGCGCGGGGTTATCTGAATCGGCCTGAGCTGAGCGCCGAACGTTTCCTCGACGATCCGTTCAGTGATCAGCCCGGCGCACGTTTGTACCGCACGGGTGACGTCGCACGGTATCTGGCCGATGGCAATATCGAGTACCTGGGGCGTAATGACGATCAGGTCAAAATCCGTGGTTTACGCATCGAACTGGGCGAGATTCAGGCGCATCTGGCGCAGGTCGACGGTGTCCGCGAAGCGGCCGTGCTGGCCCGTGAAGACGTGCCGGGCGATCAGCGTCTGGTCGCGTACTACAGCGGCGAACTCGTCGAAACAGATCAGCTACGCAGCCAATTGCTCAAGCATCTGCCGGCCTACATGGTGCCTGCCGTGTTTGTGAATCTGCCGGCGTTGCCACTGAGCCCCAACGGCAAACTGGATCGCCAGGCCTTGCCGGCTCCCGACCAGACTGCGCTGCTGAGCCGGGAATACGAAGCTCCGATCGGTGAAGTCGAAACCGTGATTGCCGGGATTTGGGCCGAGTTGCTGAAGGTCGAGCGGGTCGGGCGCTTCGATCATTTCTTCGAACTGGGCGGCCACTCGTTGCTGGCAGTCAATCTGGTTGCGCGCATGCGTCGGGCCGGCCTGTCGGCGGATATTCGTGTGCTCTTTGGCCAGCCGACATTGGCCGCGCTCGCTGCGGCTGTGGGCGGCGAACCTGATGCGGCGGTGCCGGCAAACCTCATTGCGGCCGATTGCCCGCGCATCACCCCCGAATTGTTGCCGCTGGTAGCGCTGGACCAAGCGACGATCGACCGTATCGTTGCAAGCGTCCCCGGCGGTGTGCGCAATGTTCAGGACATCTACCCGCTGGCACCTTTGCAAACCGGCATCCTGTTCCATCATCTGTCGGCCGCGCAGGGCGATCCATATGTGCTGCAGGCGCAGTTTGCCTTCGCCGACGAGCAGCGTTTGCAAGTGTTCACTGATGCCCTGCAACGGGTAATCGAACGCCATGACATTCTGCGCACGTCGCTGTTCTGGGAGGGGCTGGAAGAGCCGGTGCAAGTGGTCTGGCGTCAGGCTTCGCTGGGCTGCGAGGCCTTGCCGCTAGACGCCGAAGCGGGCGATGCGCTGAGCCAGTTGCGCAGACGCTTCACCATCGATAACTACCGTATGCCCGTCACCGAGGCGCCGCTGATGCGCGTGGTGCACGGCCGCGATGAGGCCAATCAACGCGTGGTGGCGTTGCTGCTGTTCCATCACCTGGTGATGGATCACGTGGCGCTGGAGGTGTTGCAGCACGAGATGCAGGCGTTTCTGCTGGGCAACGACGGGCTGCTGAGCGAACCGGTGCCGTACCGCAATTACGTGGCGCACACCCGTTCCGGCCTGACCGCGCAAGCGCACGCCAGTTTCTTCGGCGAGATGCTCGGCGCTGTTGATGAGCCGACCTTGCCTTACGGGCAGAATCTGGCCAGCGACGGCCCTGCACAAGAGGCGCAACTGGACCTGGAAAACGCGCTGAGCCACAGCATCCGTCAGCAGGCCCGGCGTTTGGGGGTCAGCGCCGCCAGCCTGATGCACCTCGCCTGGGGGCAGGTGCTGGGGCAATTGTCCGGACGCGACGCCGTGGTGTTTGGCACGGTGTTGCTCGGGCGATTGCAGGGCGGTGAAGGATCGGAGCGGGCACTCGGTGTGTTCATCAATACCTTGCCGCTGTGCATCGAGCTGAACGCCCATAGCGTCAAAGGCGCCGCACTGGCGACCCACGAACGCCTGAGTCAGTTGCTGGCCCATGAACATGCACAACTGGCGCAGGTGCAGCAATGCAGCGCCATGCCGGCGGGCACGCCGCTGTTCAGCACGCTGCTCAACTATCGTCACAGCGTGCCGGTCGGGCCGATATCCGCTGAGGTGCAAGCGGCGTGGCACGGCATGCAATTGCTCGCTGCCGAGGAACACACCAACTATCGCCTGACTCTCAGCGTTGATGATCTCGGTGAAGACTTCCGCCTGAAGGTATTGGCCGGGGCCGGCATTGATGCGCAGCGTATCTGCGGGTACATGCAGGGAGCGTTGATGACGTTGCTGGAGGCACTGGAGCACACGCCGCACGTGGGCTTTGACCGGTTGTCGATCCTGCCGGCAGATGAGCGCGAACAGTTGCTGGTGGATTTCAATGCGACCGAGGCTGACTACCCGCGTGGGCTGACGATTGCCCGGCGCTTCGAGTCGCAGGTCACCGAGCGTCCGCAGGCTATTGCAGCGGTGTTTGCCGGACAGCCACTGACTTACTTGCAGCTCAATCGCCAGGCCAATGCCTTGGCGCATCACTTGATCGCCATCGGGGTGAAAGCCGATGACCGCGTGGCCATCGTCGCCCGCCGGGGCCTGGATACATTGGTCGGGCTGGTCGCCATCCTCAAGGCCGGCGCCGGCTATGTGCCGATCGATCCAGCGCATCCTGCCGAGCGGATCAGTTATTTGCTGAGCGACAGCGCACCGGTCGCGGTGCTCACGCAAAGCGATCTGCACCAGAGACTGCCGCTGTTGAGCGTGCCAGTGATTGATGTCGATCTGTGCGCATGGCCGGCGCAGGCGCAGCACAACCCTGCAGTGCCGGGCCTGAGCGCTACGCATCTGGCGTACGTGATCTACACCTCGGGTTCGACCGGTCTGCCCAAAGGGGTCATGGTCGAACATCAAACGTTGTCCAATCTGGTCGACTGGCACTGTGAAGCGTTCGATTTACGCGCCGGCAGCCACACCTCAAGCCTTGCCGGATTCGGTTTCGATGCGATGGCGTGGGAAGTCTGGCCGGCCCTGTGCGCGGGCGCGACCCTGCACCTGGCCCCATCCCATGACGGCGCTGAAGACATCGATGGGTTGCTCGACTGGTGGCGTGCGCAGCCGCTGGACGTGAGCTTTTTGCCAACACCGGTCGCCGAATATGCGTTCAGCCAGAACCTCGATCATCCGACCTTGCGCACCTTGCTGATCGGTGGCGATCGCTTGCGCCAGTTCAGCCGTCAGCAGCGCTTCGCCGTGATCAACAACTACGGCCCGACCGAGGCCACCGTGGTCGCGACTTCCGGGCGTATCGACGTTGGCGCGGCGTTGCACATTGGTAAACCGGTGGCGAATGCGGCGGTTTATTTGCTCGACGAGCAGCAACGGCCAGTGCCAATGGGCGCCATGGGCGAGTTGTACGTCGGTGGCGCGGGCGTGGCGCGGGGTTATCTGAACCGCGCCGATCTGACCGCTGAGCGCTTTCTGCACGACCCGTTCAGCCCCTTGCCGAATGCGCGCATGTACCGCACCGGTGACCTTGCCCGTTGGCGCGAAGACGGCTCGCTCGACTACCTGGGGCGTAACGACGACCAGGTGAAAATCCGTGGCATGCGCATTGAATTGGGCGAAATCGAGACTCGCCTCAATCAGCTCCCTGGTATCAACGAAGCGGTGTTGCTGGCCCGCGAGGACCAACCCGGCCAGCCGCGACTGGTGGCCTATTTCACCGAACAGGCGGGGGCCGAGCCACTGGCAGTGGGCGAGTTGCGCGAGCATCTGCTGACGCAGTTGCCGGACTACATGGTGCCGGCAGCGTTTGTCCGGCTCGAGGCTTTGCCGCTGACCGCCAATGGCAAGGTCGACCGCAAGGCATTGCCGAAACCGGACCTGGCCGCGCTGCCGACCCGCGAATACGAGGCTCCGCAAGGCGAGCTGGAAACAGCACTGGCGCAGATCTGGACCGAAGTGCTGCAAGTCGGGCAGGTCGGCCGTCACGACCACTTCTTTGAACTGGGCGGTCATTCGCTGTTGGCGATGCGCATGGTCTCGCTGATCCGTCAGCGCCTCGGCGTCGAACTGGCGCTGAGTGATCTGTTTGCCGATGCGCAATTGAGCGCAATCGCTGCAGTATTGAACCGCGCCGGGCGCAGCGCGTTACCGCAGATCTTGCCGGCACCGCGTGATCAGGCGCTGCCGATGTCCTTCGCCCAACAACGCCTGTGGTTTCTCGCGCAAATGGCGGGTGGCAACTCGGCGTACAACATTCCTCTCGGCTTGCGCCTGCGCGGTCACCTCGACGTCGATGCCCTGCAATCGGCGCTGGCGCGGATCGTCGCCCGCCACGAAACCCTGCGCAGCCGTTTCATCCGCCTCGACGACAGCGCGCAGGTGTCGATTGCCCCGGTCGATAACGGTTGGCTGCTGCGCGTAGAAGATCTGCGCCAACAGCCGCAGGCCGAGCACACCTTGCAAATATTGCTGGCGCAGGAAGCCTCGACAACGTTTGATTTGCAGAACGATTCGTTGATTCGTGGACGGTTGGTGCGTCTGGCTGACGATCATCATGTGCTGCTGTTGACCGTGCATCACATCGTTGCCGACGGCTGGTCGATGGGCGTGCTGACCGGCGAGTTGATGGCGTTGTATCAGGCGTTCAGCCAGGGACAGCCTGACCCGTTGCCAGTCCTGACTTTGCAATACGGCGACTATGCCGTGTGGCAACGGCGCTGGCTCAGCGGTGAAGTGCTGCAGCAGCAAAGCCAATATTGGCAGCAGACCCTCGACGGTGCGCCGGCCTTGTTGACGCTGCCCACCGATCGCCCGCGACCGGCGCAGCAGGATTACACCGGCGGCAACGTCGAGGTGTTGCTGGACGAGCGCCTGAGTACTGGCCTCAAAGCGTTGAGCCAGCGTCATGGCGCGACCCTGTTCATGACCCTGATGAGTGCCTGGGCGTTGCTGATGAGTCGGCTGTCCGGGCAATCCGATGTGGTGATCGGCGCGCCGGTGGCCAACCGCAGCCGCGCTGAAACCGAAGGCCTGATCGGTATGTTCGTCAATACGCTCGCCGTGCGCATCGACACCTCGGGCGCGCCCAGCGTCGAAGCGCTGCTGGCACAGGTCAAGGCGCGGACACTGGAAGCGCAGGCGCATCAGGATCTGCCGTTCGAGCAAGTGGTGGAAATCGCCCGCCCGGTGCGCAGCCTGGCGCACAGCCCGTTGTTCCAGACCACGTTAAGCTGGGACGGCAGCGTTGGCCCGCAACTGGCCTTGGGCGAGCTGACGCTGGAGGGTGTTGCCGGGACCGGCAATGTCGCCAAGTTTGACCTGACGCTGACACTGGGCGAGGTCAACGGAGTGCTTCGCGGCACGCTGAACTACGCCACGGCGCTGTTCGATGCGCTGACGATCAAGCGGTACATCGGCTACTTCGAACGTCTGCTCGAAGCGATGATTGCCGATGATCAAACGGTGCTGGAACGTGTGCCATTGCTGGCAAATGATGAGCGCCAGCGCTTGCTGTACGACTTCAACGCCACGGCGCGAGGCTACCCGCAAACACTGACCGTACACGGGGTTTTCCAACAGCAGGCAGCCGCGCATCCCAAAGCTGTGGCGGCCGTGCATGGTGCGCATTCGCTGAGCTACTTTGAACTCAACGCGCAAGCCAACCGCCTGGCCCATCACCTGATCGCGCACGGCGTGCAGCCGGGCGATCACGTGGCGATCCTGCTGCCGCGTTCGCTGGAGTTGCTGGTCGCGCAACTGGCCATTGCCAAATGCGCGGCCGCTTATGTGCCGCTGGACATCAATGCACCGAGCGAGCGCCAGGCGTTCATGGTCGAGGATTGCCGCGCGGTGGCGTTGTTGACCTTGAGCGGCGAAGTCATCGACTACGCCGCGCCGCGTATCGACCTCGACAGGCTGACCCTCAACGGCCAGCCGACGCACAACCCGAACCTGCTGCAGTCGTCCGAGTCGCTGGCGTACATCATGTACACCTCCGGTTCCACCGGCACGCCGAAAGGGGTGATGGTGCCGCACCGGGGCATCGGCCGCTTGGTGCTCAACAACGGTTACGCCGATTTCAATGCGCAGGATCGTGTGGTCTTCGCCTCGAACCCGGCGTTCGATGCGAGCACCATGGACATCTGGGGGCCGCTGCTCAATGGCGGTCGCGTGGTGATCATCGACCATCAAACCTTGCTCGATCCGCATGCTTTCGGCCGTGAACTGAGCAGCAGTGGCGCAACGATCCTGTTCGTCACCACCGCGCTGTTCAATCAATACGTGCAACTGATCCCGCAGGCGCTCAAAGGTTTGCGCATCCTCCTGTGCGGCGGTGAGCGTGGCGATCCGGCGGCGTTTCGTCGAATGTTGGCCGAGGCGCCAACACTGCGCATCGTGCATTGCTACGGACCGACTGAAACTACCACCTACGCCACAACCTTTGAAGTGCGCGAAGTGGCAGAAAACGCCGAGAGCGTACCGATTGGCGGGCCGATCGCTAACACGCAGGTTTATGTGCTTGATGCGTATCAGCAGCCAGTGCCGATGGGCGTCACCGGCGAGCTGTATATCGGTGGGCAGGGCGTGGCGCTGGGGTATCTGAACCGGGCGGATCTGACTGCCGAGAAGTTCCTCCGCGATCCGTTCAGCGATACTCCGGGCGCGCTGCTTTATCGCACCGGCGACCTCGCGCGCTGGCTGGCGCCGGGGCAACTCGATTGCATCGGGCGTAACGACGATCAGGTGAAGATTCGCGGTTTCCGCATCGAACTGGGAGAAATCGAAAACCGCCTGCTGAATTGCCAGGGGATCAAGGAAGCGGTGGTGCTGGCGCGCCGCGACGGACAGGACTCCCCGCGTCTGGTGGCGTACTACACGGCGCACGATGAACACTTGGACAGCGCTGAGCTGCACGCGCAAATGCACGCGCGACTGCCGGAATACATGGTGCCCACCGCGTGGGTGCAACTCGATGTATTGCCGTTGAACAACAACGGCAAGGTCGATCGCAAGGCGCTGCCGGCACCGACGCAGGAGGCACTGCTCAGTCGGGCCTACGAGGCACCGGCCAATCCTCTGGAAGCAAGCCTGGCGCAGGTCTGGGCCGAGGTGTTGCAGGTCGGGCAGGTCGGTCGCTATGACAACTTCTTCGAGCTCGGCGGCCATTCATTGCTGGCCATGCGCATGCTCTCTCAGGTGCGCCAGCAATTGGGCGTGGAGCTGGCGCTGGCCGATCTGTTTGCCAACCCGGAACTGGCGGCGGTCGCCGAAGTGTTGAGTCAGGCCGAACGCAGCAGCTTGCCGCCGATTCTGCCGGCGCCGCGCGATCAGGCACTGCCGTTGTCGTTCGCCCAGCAACGCTTGTGGTTCCTCGCGCAAATGGATGGCGGCAACACCGCCTACAACATTCCTCTGGGCTTGCACCTGCGTGGCCGACTCGACGCCGTGGCACTGCAACGGGCATTGGCGCGAATCGTCGCTCGTCACGAAACCCTGCGTAGTCGGTTCACCCAATTGAATGACGAAGCACAGGTGTTGATTGCCCCGGACGACAGTGGCCTGACGCTGATTGTGGAAGATTGGCGGCAACAGCCGCAGACCGAGGAGGCCTTGCGTGCTTTGGTCGACGCTGAAGCGCGCGGGCCGTTCAACTTGCAGGACGATCCGTTGATTCGCGGTCGGCTGGTGCGTCTGGCCGATGATCACCATGTGCTGTTGCTGACGATGCACCACATCATCTCCGACGGTTGGTCGATGGGCGTGCTGACCCATGAATTGATGGCGCTGTATCAGGCGTTCAGCCGTGGCGAGGACGATCCGCTGCCACCGCTGGCCTTGCAGTACACCGACTACGCGGTATGGCAACGGCGCTGGCTGAGCGGCGAGGTGTTGCAGCGCCAGAGTGATTACTGGCAGCAGACTCTGGCCGGCGCCCCGGCATTGTTGAGCCTGCCGACTGACCGACCACGGCCGGCGCAACAGGATCACCGCGGCGGCAGTGTCGAGATCGTACTGGACGCGCAGACCAGTGCCGGTCTCAAGGCGTTGTGTCAGCGCCACAGCGTGACGCCGTACATGGTGATCATGAGCGCTTGGGCGATGCTGCTTACGCGTCTGTCCGGGCAGTCCGATGTGGTCATCGGCTCGCCCGTCGCCAACCGTACCCGCGCCGAAATCGAAGGGTTGATCGGCATGTTCGTCAACACCCTGGCGCTGCGCATCGATACCTCGGGTGATCTGACGGGGGCAGCGCTGCTGGCGCGGGTCAAGGCCCAGACTCTGGCCGCGCAGGCGCATCAGGATCTGCCGTTCGAACACGTGGTGGAAGTCACCCGACCGCTGCGCAGCCTTTCCCACACACCGTTGTTCCAGACTTTGCTGAGCTGGGACAGCAGCGTGGCGCCAGCCCTGGCACTCGGCGAGCTGACGCTGGAAGGCCTGGCCGGGGAAAATCACTTTGTGAAGTTCGACCTGTCGCTGAGCCTGGGCGAAAGCGAGCACGGGGTTCGTGGCTCGCTGCGCTACGCCACCGCGCTGTTCGATGAGTCGACCGTGCAGCGTTTTGTCGGTTACTTCCAGCGCTTGCTGGCGGCGCTGGTCAGTGATGACCAGGCGGTGTTGGCGCAAGTCGAGTTGCTTGCGGCGGATGAGCAGCAACGCCTGCTCGGCGACTTCAACGCGACGGCGCTTGATTGCCCGGTCGAGCAACCGGTGCAGAGCCTGTTCGAAGCACAGGTGCGGCGTCAGCCGGACGCCATCGCCGTGCAGTCGGGCGAACACAGCCTGACCTATCGCGAGCTGAATGCCCGTGCCAACCGCCTCGCGCATCACCTGCGTGAGCAAGGCGTCGGGCCGGATGCGCGGGTGGCGCTGTGCGTCGAGCGTGGGCTTGATCTGGTGGTGGGGCTGCTCGGCATTCTCAAGGCCGGTGGCGCGTACGTGCCGCTGGATCCGGCTTATCCTGCGGAGCGCCTGGACTTTATGCTCAGGGATTGCGCGCCGGTGGCGGTGCTGGTGCAGACGGCCACGCGATCGCTGTTTGCCGAGGCTGGGGCAGTGCTGATCGACTTTGACCAATGCACCTGGCACGACCAGTCAGAATACGATCCGCAAGTGCCAGGCCTGAGTCCTTCGAATCTGGCGTACATGATCTACACCTCAGGTTCGACTGGCACACCCAAAGGCGTGATGCTCGAACATCGTGGCTTGTGCAATCTGGTGCATTGGGGCTCGCAGATTTGCCCGCCAGCTCCAGAGGGCGCGTTGTTGCAGAAAGCCCCATTCAGTTTCGATGGTTCGGTGTGGGAATTCTTCTGGCCACTGACGGCCGGTGTGCGTCTGGTGCTGGCACGGCCGGGCGGCCATCGGGAACCGGCGTACCTGGCGCAAGTGATTCGTCAACAGCGGGTTACGGTGGTCAAGTTCGTGCCGGCGCTGTTGCAGCAATTTCTCGAGCTGCAAGACGTCAGTGAATGCACCAGCCTCACCGATGTGTTCTGCGGTGGCGGCGAACTCACGGCGGCCCTGGCCCGCGAAGTGCGCCAGCAACTGCCGTGGGTGCGCCTGCATAACGTGTATGGCCCGACCGAAGCCACGGTCGACAGCACCGCGTGGACACTGGAACCGCACATGCCTGTGCCATCCACCGAATTACCGATTGGCAAGGCCATCTGTAACACCCGTTTGTACGTGCTTGATGCGCATGACCAAGCGGTACCGCTCGGCGTCATTGGCCAGTTGCACATCGGCGGCATCGGCGTGGCGCGAGGGTATATGGGACTGCCACAGATGCAGGCCGAGCGCTTTATCGACAGTCCGTTTGTGCCCGGGGACCGCTTGTACCGCACCGGCGATCTGGTGCGGTACCGCGCGGACGGTAACCTCGAATTCCTCGGGCGCAATGACTTCCAGGTCAAGCTGCACGGCTTGCGCCTGGAACTCGGTGAAATCGAAGCGCGTTTGATCCAGCACCCGGGTGTGCACGAGGTGGTCGTGCTGATGCGCGACGAGCGTCTGGTCGCGTATTTCACAGTGCGCGAGGGCAGCGCTTCTCCGGCTATCGACATGCTGCGCGCGTTCATTCTTGAGCAGTTACCCGAGTACATGGTGCCGGGTGCGTTTGTTGCGCTCGACGTCCTGCCCTTGAGTCCCAACGGCAAGATCGACCGTCAGGCGTTGCCGGCGCCGGGCCTCGACGCGGTACTCAGCCGACATTACGAAGCACCTCAAGGCGAACTCGAAACCTTGCTGGCGCGGGTCTGGGGTGAAGTGTTGAATGTCGAGCAGGTCGGACGCCACGACAACTTCTTCGAATTGGGCGGGCATTCGCTGCTGGCGATTCGTCTGGTCAACCTGCTGCAGCGTGCGGGGCAACAGGTGACGCTGGCGGAGCTGTTCCAGCGTCCGAGTGTCGAGTCGCTGGCCGCGCTGCTCAGTCAACGCCATGCCGCGCCCGAACAGCCGGAAGGACTGGTTGTGGTGCGGCCGGGCGAGGGCGGCGATGCGCTGTTCCTGATCCATGAGTTCAGCGGCAGGGAGGTGTATTTTCCGGCATTGGCGATGCACATCGAGGGGCAGTTTGCGATTTACGGTTTGCCCGGTGTGCCGTTGGGGCAGCCGCAGCTGCGCACGCTTGAGTGCATGGCCACGCGGATGGTCGGGATTATCCGGGCGGTACAACCGCATGGGCCGTATCGTCTGGCCGGGTGGTCGTTTGGTGGCTTGCTGGCGTATGAAATCGCTCAGCAGTTGCTGGGTCTCGATGAGACGGTGGCGTTTGTCGGCCTGCTCGATACTTACGCGCCGCATCCGGCCAGTCAGGATAAAACCCGCTGGAGCGGCGCGCATCGCGACAAGCATCAGTTGCTGGAGCACTGCCGCGCGCGTTCGCAGATGCGCGGTGCAGAAGGGCTGCCGGCGTTGGCTGAGGTCGAGCGGCTGAAGGCTGAAGTCGAACGCATTGCGTTCGATGAGCTGTTCCAGCGCTGCTGCGAACAGCAATTGCCTGACCCGGAACTGGCCGCACTGAGTGCAGCGGATGCCTGGAGTTACTTTGATCGTGAGGCCGCTCATGGCCTGGCGCTGGCGCATTACCGGGTCAGCCCGGCCAGTCAGCCGGTGCACTTGTTCCGCGCTCAGGCACTGATGCCGGGGCAGGCGCAGCCGAGTCCGACCCGTGGTTGGGAAAACAAGATCAGTACAGGTTTGCTGCGCTGCATCGATGTCCCGGGTGATCACCGCAGCATGATGAAAGCTCCGGATATTCAGGCGCTCGGTCAGGCCTTGAGTCAGGCTATGGCCGCTGCGCAGGTTCCGGAGCCAGAGGCCTATCAGCCGCTGTTGACCATTCAGAGCGGGCACGCCGGGCATGCGCCGATCTTCTGCGTGCCGGGGGCGGGCGACAGTGTCACCGGGTTCATTCACCTGACCGAGGCCTTGGGCCCGGAGTGGCCGATCATCGGCCTGCAACCGCGCGGGCTCGATGGCAGCGGCGTGCCGCACAGCCAGGTTGAAGCGGCAGCGAAGTGCTATCTGCAAGCGGTCGAGCAGTTGTATCCGCAAGGTGCGGTGCACCTGATCGGCCATTCCTTCGGCGGCTGGGTCGCGCATGCCATGGCCGCGCAGTTGCAGGCGGCGGGGCGTGAGGTGGCGTCATTGACCCTGATCGACAGCGAATCGCCCGGCGGCAACGGTACGGCGGGCAAGCCGTACACCACGACTGCCGCACTGGAACGCTTGATCGAGACGCTGCAACTGTCCAGCGGCAAGTCGTTGGGCATCGACCCGCTGGCGTTCGCCGAGGCTGACGACACCACGCAAATGCGCCTGTTGCACGAGGGCATGGTGCGCGCCGGTGTGTTGTCTGCGCGTTCGTCAGCGCAGGCCATGCACGGCCCGGTCCGCACCTTCGCCACAGCCTTGCGCACGGTCTATCAACCGCAGTTGGCCTACACCGGGCCGGTGCGGCTGGCGCTGGTCGATGACCCGACGCTGGATGCGTGGGGCAATCAGCGTGAGCAAGCGGCGATGGTCGAAGGCTGGCAACGTCAGGTGACGGATCTGGCGGTGTGGTACGGGCCGGGCAACCACTTCACGATTCTCAAGGCGCCCAACGTTTTCAGTCTCGCGGCGTGGTGGCATGACGGCCTGAAAGTGCCGGCCGGCCAAGTGGTTTCCTGATTGTTGTTTATCTACCAGAGCCCGGCCGCTGGCCGGGTTCACCCCTGAACGGACTTGTGGTTATTTATGGAAAAGTCGAAGTTGCGCAAAGTCGGTATGGGTTTAGCGTTAGTGGCAGTAGCGGGATTGGCTTTCTACACGGTGCAGGCACCGGCCGAGGCGCCGCAATACCTGACCGCCCCGGTGGAACGCGGTGACATTGAAAACGCGGTGCTCGCCACCGGGTTGCTCGAAGGCATCAAGCAAGTGGACGTCGGCGCGCAAGTGTCGGGGCAATTGAAGTCGCTCAAGGTCAAGGTTGGCGACAAGGTGAAGAAAGGGCAGTGGCTGGCGGAAATCGATCCGCTGGTGTTGCAGAACACTTTGCGTCAGGCCCAGGTTGATGAGGAAAACCTGCAAGCGCAAAAACGCGCGACCCAGGCTCAGCTCAGGCAAACCAAAGCGATTTACGAGCGCTACAAGAACTTGCAGGACGACGCGTCGATCTCGCGCCAGGATTTTGAAACCGCCGAGTCGGACTATCAGGTGCAGCAGGCCAACCTGATGTCGCTGGATGCGCAGATCAAAAGTGCGCATATCCAGATCGACACGGCCAAGGTCAATCTGGCGTACACGCGGATTGTCGCGCCGATTGATGGCGACGTGGTCGGCGTGGTCACGCAGGAAGGGCAAACGGTGATTGCCAGCCAACTGGCGCCGGTCCTGCTGAAACTGGCAGATCTGGACACCATGACGGTCAAGGCGCAGGTGTCCGAGGCCGATGTAATTCACATCGCCCCGGGGCAAGAGGTGTATTTCACCATTCTCGGCGAGGACAAACGCTACTACGCGAAACTGCGCGGCACGGACCCGGCGCCGCAGAACTTTCTTGAAACACCGCCCGCCGGCACGCCTAAGCAAAGCAGCGCGGTGTTTTACAACGCGTTGTTCGAGGTGCCCAATCCCGACCATCGCCTGCGCATCTCGATGACCGCGCAGGTGCGCATTATCCTCGACACCGCCAAGTCGGTGCTGACCGTGCCGGTGGCGGCGCTCGGCCCGCGCAATGCCGACGGCAGTTTCCCGGTACGCGTACTCGACGCCAAGGGCCACGCGCAGTCGCGCAACGTGCAGACCGGGATCAACAACAACGTCAAAGTGCAGATCAACGCCGGTCTGGCAGAAGGCGACCGCGTGGTGATCGGTGATCCGCTGACCAATGTGGCGGGGGCCTGAGCATGACTGAGCCACTGCTACAGCTGAGCGGCATCACCCGCAGTTTCACCGCTGGCGACCGCGAGTTTCTCGCGTTGAACAACATCAATCTGACGATCAATGCCGGGGAAATGGTGGCGATCATTGGTGCCTCCGGTTCCGGCAAATCGACGCTGATGAACATTCTCGGTTGCCTCGATTACGCCACCGCCGGCAGCTACAGGATCAACGGCCAGGAAACCCGCGATCTGGACAATCAGGCCCTGGCCGAGCTGCGTCGCGACTACTTTGGTTTCATCTTCCAGCGTTACCACTTGCTGCCGCATTTGAGCGCAATGCACAACGTCGAGATGCCGGCGATTTACGCCGGTACGCCGCAGCTTCAACGCCATGCCCGTGCCCGTGAGTTGTTGGCGCGACTGGGTCTGGAAGGCCATTTGACGCATCGGCCGAGCCAGCTCTCCGGCGGTCAGCAACAGCGCGTTAGTATCGCCCGCGCCTTGATGAACGGCGGCGAAGTGATCCTCGCCGACGAACCGACCGGTGCCCTCGACACGGCCAGCGGCAAGGAGGTCATGCGCATCCTGCTGGAGCTGCACGCGGCGGGGCACACGGTGATTCTGGTCACTCACGACCCGAAAGTGGCGGCCAATGCCGAGCGCATCATCGAAGTCAGCGACGGCGAAATCCTCAGCGACCGCAGCAACGAACGCGATACCACGCACCTGCTCAGCGAAGAACCGGTGGCACCGAAAGCCACCGCTTCGCGTCGCCTGGTCGCCAGTCTCGGGTTGTTCAAAGAAGCGTTCGCCATGGCGTGGGTGGCGTTGATCTCGCACCGCATGCGTACCTTGCTGACCATGCTCGGCATCGTCATTGGCATCACGTCGGTGGTGTCGATTTCGGCGGTCGGGGAGGGCGCGAAAAACTACGTGCTCAAGGACATCGCCGCGATTGGCAGCAATACCATCGATGTCTACCCCGGCAGCAGTTATGGCGACAAACGTGCCGCCGCCATTGAAACCCTGACGCCGGCCGACGTCACCGCGCTGAATCAGTTGTACTACGTCGACAGCGCCACGCCGATGATCGGCCGCAGTCTGTTGTTGCGTTATCGCAATATCGATCTGGATGCGCAGGTCAACGGCGTCAGCGATCAGTACTTCAAGGTGCGCGGGATCAAAATGGCCGCGGGCATCCCGTTCAGCGAAAGCGATGCGCGGCGCCAGGCGCAGGTGGTGGTCATCGATCACAACACCCGGCAGCGCCTGTTCGGCCAGGATGTCGACCCGTTGGGCCAGGTGATCCTGATCGGCAACCTGCCATGCACAGTGATCGGCGTGGCCGCGCAGGATAAAAGCCTGTTTGCCTCGGGCAAGACCCTCAACGTCTGGGTGCCCTACGAAACGGCGGCCGGGCGGGTGTTGGGCCAGCGTTATCTGGACAGCATCAGCGTGCGCATGAAGGACGGCCAGCCGAGCAAAGTGGTGGAAGAGCACGTCACCCAACTGCTGCTGCAACGCCACGGTACCAAGGATTTCTTCACCAACAACCTCGACAGCGTCCTGCAGACCGTGCAGAAAACCAGCCGCTCGCTGGCGTTGCTGCTGTCGCTGATTGCGGTGATTTCTCTGGTGGTCGGCGGTATCGGGGTGATGAACATCATGCTGGTGTCGGTGACCGAGCGTACACGGGAGATCGGTATTCGCATGGCAGTGGGGGCGCGGCAGTCGGACATTCGTCAGCAGTTTCTGGTGGAGGCGGTGATGGTTTGTCTGTTGGGCGGGGCGATCGGCATTTCCCTGTCGTATGCCATCGGGCATTTGTTTTCGGTGTTTATCAAGGAGTGGGAGATGGTGTTCTCGCTGGCGTCGGTGTTGACGGCGGTGGTGTGCTCGACGTTGATCGGGATTGTGTTTGGCTTTGTGCCGGCGCGGAATGCTTCGCGGCTTGATCCGATCGAGGCGTTGGCGCGGGATTAAAAGCGGCCCCTCATCAAACCTGCTGGGCATTGCACAGGTCGTGATGTTGGGGGGATTGCCGGTGAATCAGGCATCGGAGCACGTCGCGGGATTGCCCTCACCCTAACCCTCTCCCAGAGGGAGAGGGGACTGATCTCGGTGTTCTTTCGAGGTACACCGACGTGAGATATCGAGTCGAACTCAGGTTTTGAACAGCACAAAGATCGGCTCCCTTTCCCCCTCGCCCCCCTGGGGGAGAGGGCTTGGGTGAGGGGGTAGATCCAACTGACACACCGCAAAACCTCGAATCACCGCCATCCAGAATTTCCATCAATAAACACAACGCCGATTGCGCGTTTAAATTACACGAACCGTTACGTCATACCGCCTACAACACCTTGCGTCGTTACCTACGCGTACGCCAGAATCCGCCGGCTTGTGCGCTTATCCCATGGGCTCTATCGTTTCCCTGCCACTGCCTATCAGTGGTCGGGTTTAGTAGCCCGATTGGTATTAGTAAGTGCATGAGTTCCATTTAGTCAGGTGCGTCTCTGCCTGCACTCAATGGTGGTTGTGCGCAGGGCGCCCTCGGGCGCGCCGGTCTTGCTAATTCCACCGGTCTACTAACCTGTGCACAGCCGCCACCCTTCTTTTAGTAGAGAACGGTCGCGGCCCTATTTCAGGAATTAGATGAATATGTTCAAAGTTACGCCGAACCCTCCGGACACCGACCCGATCCCCTACGACGCCGCACTGGAACCTCAAAACATCAAAGAGGCCACAGAACGGGCGATCAATTTCTACCTCAATCCGTCCGCGCTCAAAACCTCAAAGCCCACCCGCAAAACCGGCAAGATCTACCTGATCGACCCCACCGTCGACGACGAAACCCTGCTGGTTGAAGCCTACGAATCGCTGTCATCGGCAAGTGACATGGCCCGCGACCTTGCCGACTCGAACGACAGCCCGCACCGCAAGAAGATGCTGATCCTGCAACAGGTGATCATGTTGAGTGAATTGGTGGTGAGTCGGGTCCTCGACAATCAGCGCTTGCCCAATTAATTGCGAAACGGCCGCGTGAGGGAGCCTGCTCCCTCGCTGCGCAGAAGGAGTTTGAGCTGATGTCCAAGACACCCGATCCGCCGGTGACTGCGGCCAACATCATGGCCACGCCTTACACGCCCAACGCTATGTTCCGGGTCAATCCGCAAACCGATACCGAATCCCTGCTGGCAAACGCCTGTGAATCGCTGGCATCCGCCTCGGTCATGTTGTCTGATTTTGCCGGGATGCTGGAGGGGCCGCATCGCAATACCTTGCTGGGTATTGCGCAAGTGGTGATGTTGGGGGAATTGGCGGTGAATCAGGCATTGGAGCACGTCGCGGGATTGCCCTCACCCTAACCCTCTCCCAGTGGGAGAGGGGACTGACCGCGGTGTTTGCTGAAGATGCACCGACGTGAACTACCGAGCCGAACTCAGGTTTTGAAAAGCACAATGATCGGCTCCCAAGTCGAACTCAGGTTTTGAAAACCACAATGATCGGCTCCCTTTCCCCCTCGCCCCCTTGGGGGAGAGGGCTGGGGTGAGGGGGTAGATCCAACTGACCCACCCAAATACCGAAGGCGTTGCAATCCCTGCGTATCACGCCGCACTCGACGCCAACGTCTCCAACGGCGAATACATCCAGCGCATCAACGAATGCCGCCCGCTGATGCCCAACTTGATCGCCGCGCGTTTCAGATAACTCTCCACGGTGTTGACCTTCAACGCCAATTGCTCCGCCAGTTCCGGCGCCGTGCGACCGGCGAGCAGGCCGACGCAGACTTCAGTTTCGCGGTTGGACAGGCTCAGCCCCAGTTGCTCCAGGCGCTCATCAAAGCGCAGGCGCAAGGTTTCCAGGCCGCTGCCTTCGGCTGCTTCGGACGGAATTTGTGGATCAGGGGTGGCCGGTTGCAGGGCGTTGATGTGTTTTTCCACCATCGGCAGCAGCACCGGGGAGATGTCCTGCAACAGGCTGCGCTCCTGCGCGGAGAAACGCTGCGACTCGCCGTTGCGGTACACCGAAATCACGTAGCGATAGCCGTCCTTGCGTCGGGTCAGGTGCAGTTGCGAAGCGTCCGCGCTGGTCGCGGCCGGCGGATTCTGTAAATGGTGAGCCGCCGCACTGTGTTCGGAAAACACCGTTTCGGCGAGCAGGGCCGGCTCTTTCAGCGGCTCCGGCTCACTGCGGCTCGACGCGCGGCTCACCGGTTCGACACGCATCTGCCGGATGTGCGTGGCGTCGACCGCCAGTTGCGTCAGGATCAGGTCATGCAGCATGCGCGGAAAGTGCCGGCTGCCGGTGCTGGCGATGACCTTGCCGATGTGGGGGAACAAGTGTGAATTCATATGCGTGTCATCCCTGAGAGGCGTTAATTCAAAAACGTCTGCAGTCCTGTCGACGATCTCCTTGGTCGACGAAAAACCGCAGACTTGGATCCTATCCTAGTACAACGTTTGAGCGACGGTTTAATGAAGGTGTTATTAGCTAATAACCCTGAATTTGCTGGCTTCAATGCGGGAACGAAGAGAATACCCTCGTTGAATTGTCCTGCTCAGGTTGACGGTGAAACCCATTTCAACCGATTTATCCCTTTTCGATGCGTCAGTAACCTGTACACAACTTGAACGCAACAACAACTTTCCAACATTGAAAAGGGACGCACACCATGACCACTCCAACCTACAACCGCCTGAACAAAGACGACGCTATCGTGCTGCTGGTCGACCACCAGACCGGCCTGATTTCGCTGGTGCAGGACTTCTCGCCAAACGAGTTCAAGAACAACGTGCTGGCCCTGGCGGATCTGGCCAAGTTCTTCGAACTGCCAACCATCCTCACCACCAGTTTCGAACAAGGCCCGAACGGCCCGCTGGTACCGGAGTTGAAAGAGATGTTCCCGGACGCGCCGTACATCGCTCGTCCAGGCCAGATCAACGCCTGGGACAACGAAGATTTTGTGAAAGCGATCAAAGCCACCGGTCGCAAGCAGATCATCATTGCCGGTGTGGTAACGGATGTCTGCGTAGCGTTCCCGACCTTGTCGGCGCTGGCAGAAGGGTTTGATGTGTTTGTGGTGACCGACGCTTCCGGCACTTTCAACACCACCGTGCAACAGGCTGCGTGGAGCCGCATGACCCAAGCCGGTGCGCAGATGATGAACTGGTTCTCGGTGGCCTGTGAGCTGCACCGCGACTGGCGCAACGATATTGAAGGCTTGGGTAACCTGCTGTCGCAGCGCATCCCCAACTACCGCAACCTGATGAACAGCTACTCGGCGCTGACGGCTCAGCAGAAGTAAGCCGACGCGACCGAACAAAAGCCTGCTCTGAAAGCAGGCTTTTGTCGTGTCTGCGCTTTAACGTGCTAGCAGCGTTTCGATGACGTTACTTCAGGTTATGGCTGAAGAACGTGGTCAATTTGGCGAAGGGAATCAGGTTGACCCGGTCGTACAAGTCGACATGGCCGGCCCCTGGAATGATCAGCAGCTCTTTGGGCTCGGCCGCGCGCTGGTACGCGTCTTCACTGAACTCGCGGGAGTGCGCTTGAGCGCCGGCAATGAACAGCAGCGGGCGCGGAGAGATGCTCTCGATGTCATTGAACGGGTAGAAGTTCATGAACTTCACGTTGCTGATCAGCGTCGGCATGGTGGTGGTCTGCGGCGAAGCACCGGCCGGGGTGACCTGGCCACGCGGGGTGCGGTAGAAATCGTAGAACTCGTCACCCACGGCATTGCCAGTGAGTTTGAGCGGTGTGCCGCCGGTGTAGCGGACCGGGCCGCCCCAGGACTGCGCGTCACGCTGCTGCGCCGCCTGTTCAATGATCGATTGGCGTTGCGCTGGCGTGAGCGAATGTTTGAGACCGTTACGGTTGGCAGCACCCATGTCGTACATGCTGACGGTGGCAATCGCCTTCAAACGTGGGTCGATCTTGGCGGCGCTGATGGCGAAGCTGCCGCTGCCGCAAATACCGATAACGCCGATACGCTCGCGATCGACCAGTGGGCGAGTGCCGAGAAAGTCCACCGCCGCGCTGAAGTCTTCGGCATAAATGTCCGGCGCAACCGATTGGCGTGGCAGGCCCTCGCTTTCGCCCCAGAAGGACAGGTCGAACGACAGCGTGACAAAGCCTTGTTCGGCCATTTTGGTCGCGTAGAGATTGGCGCTCTGCTCTTTCACCGCACCCATCGGGTGGCCGACGATGATCGCGGCATTTTTTGACTGTGGGTCAAGGTTCTTCAGGCTGAACAGATTGCCTGCGACCTTCATTCCGTACTGGTTCTTGAAGGTGACCTTTTCCACGGTCACTTTATCGCTGGTGTAGAAGTTGTCTGCGCCGTTCGACATATCGGCTCCCATGGCTGAAAAAGTACTGAAGAGCAGCCCGAAGGCCAAGCAAAAACCTTTCACTGGAATGTCCTTGCGATTGAGGGTTTATTCGTCTGAGCCTGTGCACGAACATTCTCTCGATCAGCGCCTCGGCGCCGAAGTGCATTCCTCTGGATTGCTTGCCTGATCCACTGAGTCCTGGATTTTTAATGCCGCGCAAACACGATTTGGCGGCGATGAGAGGGCAGGGACGCGATATGGATTACGCTGAGGATTCAGCGCTGGCCTCGACCACCCCGGTCTCAGCCCGCCCGCCACTGCGCTGAGTTTCCGGAACACCGATCGCGAGCAACACAACCGCCACCGCCGCAATAGCGGCCAGGGTCAGAAACGCCGCGTTGTAACCGGCCTCTTGCACCACGAGTCCGGCGAGGCCGTTGCTCAGCGCCGCGCCCAGCCCGAACACCGTGGTCAGTGCGCCGAGGCTGACGTTGAAGTGGCCGGTGCCCTGGGTGAGGTCTTTGACCATGATCGGAAACAAGGCGCCGAACAGGCCTGCGCCGACGCCGTCGAGCAGTTGCACTGCGACCAGCCAGTAGGCGTCGTCCGACAGCGTATAAAGCACGCCGCGCAAGGGCAGGATCAGAAAACCGGCCAGCAGCAGCGGCTTGCGTCCCCACAGATCGGCTTTTGCCCCGACCAGCAATGCCGCCGGCACCATCACCAATTGCGCCGCGACGATGCAGGCCGAAGTCAACGGGGTGGCCATCTGCAAATTGGCTTGCGCGAGTTTTTGACTCACCAACGGCAACATCGCCGCATTGGCGAGGTGGAACAGCGCACAGCAAATGGCGAACAGCAACAGCGGCCGGTTGCTCAGCAGCACCGACAAACCGGAAGGCTGGCGGTGGCTGGCGTCGGCCGGATCCAGTCCGCGCGCCAGATCATGGTCGATGGCGGCTGGCGAAACGCAGGCGATGGCAATGACACTGGCCAAAGCCATGGCCGCCATCAGATAGAACACCGCCACCGGGCCGAACAGGAAGGCAAATATACCGGCCAGCAGTGCGGCGCAGGCATTGCCGGCATGATTGAAGGTTTCGTTGCGCCCGGTTCGCCGAGTGAACGCCCGTGGCCCGGTCATGCCCAGGGTAATCGCACAAATGGCCGGGGCGAATATCGAGGCGGCCATTGCGCTCAAGGTTTGCGTCAGCGCCACCCAAGTGAACGACGTCACGAACGGCAGCACCAGGCAGCTTCCGGTCACCACCAGCGCGGCGATCGCAATCAACGCACGTTTGCGCCGGCTGTTGTCGACCCAGGCACCGGCGGGTGTCTGGGTGATCAGCGCGGCGACCCCGGCGATGGTCATCACCAGACCAATGCTGGCCGGCTCCCAGTGATGCACCGCCAACAGATAGATGGCCAGATAGGGGCCGAGGCCGTCGCGCACGTCGGCGAGGAAAAAGTTCAGGCTGTCCAGGGACAGGTTGTTGCGGCGATCGAGGTCAGCGGCCACGGCGGTGTCTTCAATGTTCGAGGTCTGCGGATGGATTCAACCTCAGCAAGCCTAATGACCTGCGCCCGTGAATATAAGTTGCAGGCCGCTGCCGTGTCGTTGCGAAACAACACCAAGGGGCTGAAAACGACGTTCCGTCATACGGTTGCTGCACGTTCGACGCGCTACTTGTATCCTTGCGCCGGTCGAGGACATACGACCGCTGTTATTGCCTTGAATCAGTAACGGCCGGAACCGGAAACCGGACTTTCCATTAGGTACTTTCGTGAAGCGTGATACACACCTCGTCATCCTCTTGCTGCTGGTCATCGGCTGCTCCCTGGCGTCGCTGACCATCTGGAAAGTGCTGTCTTCGCGCGATCGCGCGCTGGAGGAAGTCAACGTGCACGGGTTGAACCTGACCCAAGCACTCGAGACCTATTCCGAAGGCATTGTCCGGCAAAGTTCGCTGCTGTTGCTCGGGCTGGTCGAACGCCTGGAGACCGAAGGCAGTGGCCCCGCGCAGATTCAGCGCCTGAGTGCCCTGATCAACCGCCAGCAACCGCTGATGCCACAACTGAGCGGTATCACCATCTATGACCGCCATGGCCATTGGCTGATGTCGTCGAACCGGCCGATTCCGGTCGGTGCCAACAGCAGTGATCGAGCCTATTTCATTCATCATCGCGCCGATCCGAGCCGCGAACCCTTTATCGGGCCACCGATCCGCAGCCGTTCCAATCAGGAGTGGGTGATCACCGTCAGCCGCCGTTTCAATAATGATCGCGGCGAGTTCGCCGGGGTTGTGGCCGTGACCCTGGGCGTGGAAAACTTTCTGCGCCTGTTCGGCAAACTCGACATCGGCCAGGACGGCGCCATCGGCTTGTCCTATACCGACGGCACGTTGCTGGTGCGCTATCCCTTCCGCGAGCAGGACATGGGCCGCAACTTTTCCAAATCGCCGATCTACGCCAAGTACCTGGTCGATCAATCGGTCGGCACCGCGTCTTATACCTCCAGCCTGGATGGCGTCGAACGCCTCTACGCCTTCCGCAAAAGTGAGAAATTGCCACTGATCACCACGGTCGCCATCGGCAAGCGTGAAGCGCTCAAGGCGTGGCGAACCGAGGCACTGCTGTCGGCGGTGGTGGTGGCGGGGCTGTTGGGGCTCACCGGTCTGATCGGCTGGTTCTTGATCCTCGACATCCGCCGTCGGACCCAGGTTGAAGGCGAACTGCGCATCGCTCAGCAGCAGTTGCTCGGCTCCAATCGGCAACTCGAGTTGTTGGCCATGAAGGATGCGCTGACCGGGCTGGCGAATCGGCGCTGCTTCGACCAGACCCTGGCCACAGAGGCGCGTCGGGCAAAGCGCGACGGTTCGTCACTGGCCTTGCTGATGATCGATATCGACTATTTCAAGCGCTTCAATGATGCCTTCGGGCATGTTGCCGGCGACGCTTGTCTGCAAACCGTCGGTAGCGTGCTGGATGAGTGTGTGCGGCGACCGTCGGACCTGGTGGCGCGCTACGGCGGCGAAGAGTTCGCCGTGATCATGCCCGACACCGATATGGGCGGCGCTGCGGTGGTGGCGCAGCTGATTATCGAGCGCCTGCAGCAAGCCAACATTGCCCACCCCACCAGTCCGGTGGCTCGTGTGAGCCTGAGCATCGGCATCGCCGCTGCGCGCGGTGCGCACCTGGAGCCGGTGAGCGCTCTGATCGAGTGCGCCGACCAAGCGCTGTATCAAGCGAAAACGGCAGGGCGCAACAGGTTCATGACATCCGCTGCGCAACCCTCACTCAACGTCGATGGACAGCAGGCCACCGACCCTTGACACCAGCGTGTCGACGGCAAACGGTTTGGTCAGTACCTGCATGCCCGGGCCGAGCTGACCGTTGCCGATCACTGAGTTTTCCGCGTACCCGGTGATGAACAAAGTCTTCAGCCTCGGCCTGATTTCCCGGCCCGCATCGGCCATCTGCCGGCCGTTCATGCCGCCCGGCAAGCCGACATCGGTGATGAGCAAATCGATGTGCGCGCTGGAGCGCAATACTTCCAGTCCCTCAACGCTGTCGGCCGCTTCGAGCAGGTTGTAGCCGAGGTCGTTCAGCACGTCTTTGAGCAGCGTTCGAACGGTGGGTTCGTCGTCGACAATCAGGATGGTCTCACCGGCCTTTGCCGGCAGGGTTGCCGAGTTTTGCGTGTCATCGTGATTGCGCTGCGTTTCGCCGCGGTAGCGCGGCAGGTAAATGCAGATGATGGTGCCTTGCCCCACGGTCGACTGCACCCGCACCTGGCCACCGGATTGCTTGGTGAAACCGTAGATCATCGACAGCCCCAGCCCGGTGCCCTGGCCCAGCGGTTTGGTGGTGAAAAACGGGTCGAAGGCTTTGGCCATGACCTCCGCACTCATACCGGTACCGGTGTCGGCAACCGACAGGCACAGGTATTGCCCTTCGGGCATCTCCCTGATGCGCGCCGATTCAGCATCGAAGGTTCGATTGGCGGTTTCAACGGTAATGCTGCCGCCATCGGGCATCGCATCACGGGCGTTGATGCACAGGTTGAGCAAAGCGTTTTCCAGTTGGCTGGCATCGACCAGCGCCGGCCACAGATCGGCGGCAACGACCGTCTTCAGGCGAATGCTCGGGCCGACGGTGCGCTGGATCAGTTCGGTCATGCCGGCAATCAGCGCGTTGACTTCAGTCGGCCGAGGATCGAGGGTCTGCCGGCGGGAGAACGCCAGCAGGCGATGGGTCAGGGCGGTCGCGCGTTTGGCGGCGTCCTGGGCGATCAGCATGTATTTGTCGATGTCCTTCAGACGACCTTGTGCGATGCGTTTTTCCATCAGCTCCAGAGAGGCACAGATCCCCGCCAGCAGGTTGTTGAAGTCATGGGCCAGACCGCCAGTGAGTTGCCCGACGGCTTCCATTTTCTGCGATTGCCGTAGCTTCTCTTCGGCCTGCATCAGTTCTGCGGTGCGCGCCGAGACCCGTTGTTCCAGTGTGTCGTTGAGCGCTTTTAAAGCGGCGGTGACCCGGTCACGTTCGTCTTCGACATTGCGCCGGTCTTCGACATCGATCAGCACGCCGGGAAAGCGTAAAGGCGTGCCGTCCTCGGCGCATTCGACGCGTCCGTTGGCTTCGATCCAGGTGTATTTGCCATCCGCACCGCGCACTCGGTACTGGTGCGAATAGGCGCCACCGCGGGCAAGGGCGTCATTGATTGCCACTGTCAGCCCCTCGCGGTCATCGGGGTGCACGGTGACTACCACTTGCTCCAGGCTCAGACCGTCGCGGCCAAGTGCCGGGTCAAGGTTGAAGACCCGGGCGAAAGCTTCGTCGACGTAGAAACGATCGGTGGGCAAGTGCCAGTGCCAAGTGCCGATAATGGCGCCGGCGGCCAAGGCCAGTTGGACCCGTTCGACGTTTTCCCGAGCGATCGCCTCGCTGACGCGCAAGCGTTCCTGCGCGTCGCGGCGCTCGGTGACGTCGCTGAAGAAGATCGCAATCTGCCGATCGGCCGGGTCACCGACACGGACGGCGCGTACGTCGAACCAGCGTTCGAAGGTGTTG
Organism: Pseudomonas sp. 29; assembly: GCF_002754355.1. Classification (NCBI taxonomy): domain Bacteria; kingdom Pseudomonadati; phylum Pseudomonadota; class Gammaproteobacteria; order Pseudomonadales; family Pseudomonadaceae; genus Pseudomonas; species Pseudomonas sp. 29. The sequence goes on along the minus strand of NZ_PEEY01000001.1, from coordinate 174,743 downwards.
GCGTAGTTCTCGAAGTTGGCCGGCTCGCCGGTCTTGGCGACGTGGCCGTAGGTCTCGAACCAGAATTTCTCCAGGTTGGGCGCAAACTCGGTGACCCACTTGCCCCGCAGGTTGACCCCGGCCTGACGCTCGAACGCCGGGTTGGCCTCAACGAAGCAATAATCGATGGGGTAGTCGTCGGCGTCGAATTTGACTTTGACGATGGCGAACGCGGCTTCGATGGTTTCCAGAATGGTGCTGAAGCGCTCTTCACTTTTGCGCAGTGCGGTTTCGGCACTTCGCGAACGGGTCAGGTCGAGCATGGCCCCGATCATGCGTTCGGCTTTGCCATCGGCATTGCGGATCAGATGCCCGCGGTCGAGCACCTCGGCGTAGGATCCGTCCTGACAGCGGAAGCGGTACTCGGCACTCCAGGTGGTGCCTGTGCCCGCCATCGCCGCCCGAATCGAAGTCTCGACCCGCGCGCGATCCTGCTGGTGGATCTGCGCAAAGCGCCAGTCACACGTCGGTTCGATGGCGCTGGGGGCATAGCCGTACGCCTGTTCCAACGCGTCGTTCCAGACAATCTGATGGGTTGTCAGATTCCAGTCCCAGACGGCGTCGCAGGTCGCTTTGACGGCCAGGCGCAGGCGCGTGACCTCGGACTCAAGCTCCTCGCGAGTAAGCTGTTTCAGGATATCCACCCCTCATGCCTTGATTATTGGTCTGCGTTCAATAGGCGTGTTTCAAGCGAACACCCAGGTTGCTTCGTAAGCTTTGTGAGCCATTGACCCGGGGCGCCCTGTTTAAGTTGCACGCGGGGCACGGGCGCGTGCGTTTTCATAACGCGTCGCCGTTATCCAGCGTGTCGAGCAACTGTTGGCCGCGTTGCCACAGTGCCTGTTGTTTGGCTGGCGGCATGCGGTCGAGGTTTTTGTACATCATCGCCATGCGCTGATTGCCCCGTAGAAGGTCGGCGTGGCGCATCAGGAAATGCCAGTACAGGGCGTTGAACGGGCAGGCGTTGTCGGCCGTGGTTTCGCGCACCGAGTAAGCACAATCGCGACAGTAGTCGGACATCCGGTTGATGTACTGGCCGCTGGCGCAATAAGGCTTGGAACCGAGGTAACCGCCATCGGCGTGCATGACCATGCCGAGGGTGTTGGGCAGTTCGACCCAATCGAACGCGTCCATGTAGATCGCCAGATACCATTCACAGATCTGCTTCGGCGCGATGCCGGCGAGCAGGGCGAAATTACCGGTGACCATCAGGCGCTGGATGTGATGGGCGTAGGCGTGTTTGAGACTTTGGCCGATGGCCTGGCGCATGCAATTCATTTTGGTTGCAGCGGTCCAGTAGAACTCCGGCAATGGCCGCTGGTTGGCAAATGCATTGCCTTCGGCGTACTCGGGCATGTGCAGCCAGTAAACGCCTCGGACATATTCGCGCCAGCCGATCAGTTGGCGGATGAAACCTTCGGCAGCATTCAGCGCAATGCTGCCGGACCAATAGGCCGACTCCACATCAGCGCAGAGCTGGCGCAGGTCGAGCAAGCCAATGTTCAGCGCCGCGCTGATGCGCGCATGGAACAGAAACGGCTCGTCGCTGGCCATGGCGTCCTGATAGTCGCCGAAGCCGGCCAAGGCGTAGTCGAGAAAGTACGCCCAGAGCGCCTGCGCATCGGCGTGCGTCACCGGATAGTTGAAGTCCTCCAGACTGCCGTAATGACTGGCGAAACGGTGTTTTACCAAGGCGAGGACTTCGACGGTGATTGCATCGTTGGCAAAACCGGCCGGGTAGGGTGCCTTGACGGTTTTCGGCAAAGCTTTGCGATTCTCGGCGTCAAAGTTCCACGCGCCGCCGACCGGCGTGCCGTCACCGTTGAGCAACAGGCGACTTTTGCGGCGCATCTCGCGGTAGAAGAATTCCATGCGCAACTGTTTTTTGCCTGCGGCCCAAGCGCGAAACTCATCGCGGCTGCACAGGAAGCGGCCGTCCGCGTGCCAGTGGATCGGCACACCACATGCTTTTAGCGATTGCTCCAGGCGCCAGTCTCCGCACTCCGTCACGTGCAACTCGCTGGCCTGCAACAAAGCCTGCCAGCGCTTCAGCTCGCCGGGCACCGAGCCGCTGTTCTGCGGGTCGTCGAGGGCCACGTAATGCACGTGGATGCCCTGGTTCTCCAGCGCCTGAGCAAAGTGACGCATGGCACTGAAAATCAGCGCGATCTTCTGCGGGTGATGGGCGACATGGGTGGCTTCTTCCATGACCTCGACCATCAGCACACGGTCGTGTTCGCTATCCAGTCCGGCCAATGACGCCAGATCAAACGATAACTGGTCACCCAGCACCAGGCACAACCGACGGGTTTTGTTCATTTCACGAATTCAGCGTAAGGGCAGCAGGCTGCCGCGTGGACGTTTAAGTGCTAAATCCAGATAGTTGTACAGATTGTAGTTTGTGTATAGGTTTTTGTGCGGTGAATTGCGTGATATTCAGATCTCCCCTGTGGGAGCGAGCCTGCTCGCGAAGGCGTCGTCATATTCAACATTTTGGCTGACTGACATGCCGCTTTCGCGAGCAGGCTCGCTCCCACAAGGGCTTGCACTGCGACTCGGATCAACGTTCCCGCTGTTGCGGGAGCGCTTGACGCCGCGTGGAAAGGGTTAGCCGGGATAAACGGGGTAATCCACATAGCCCTCGGCGGTGCCGCCATACACCGTCGCCGGGTTCAGCGCGTTCAACGGCCAGTCATTGGCAATGCGCGCCGGCAGGTCGGGGTTGGCCATGAACGGGCGGCCGAAAGCGATCAGATCCGCCAGCCCGGAGTCGAGCAGTTGCGCCCCGGATTCGGCGGTGTAGCGCCCGGCGTAAATGATCGCGCCGCTGAAGGTTGCGCGTACTGCCTGACGAAACGTCAATGGCATCGCCGGGGCGTTGTCCCAATCGGCTTCGGCGATCGACAGATAGGCGATGCCCACGTCCTGCAGCACTTTGATCGCTTCGATGTAAGTCGTGTGTGGGTCTTCCTCGACCATGCCCAAATAGGTCCGCGCTTCATCAGTGGTGGTGAACAGCGGGGCGAAGCGCACGCCGACTTTTTCCTTGCCGATGCATTCGGCAACACCGGCCACCACTTCGCGCAGAAAACGCAGGCGATTGTCCAGCGAGCCGCCGTACTGATCGGTGCGCAGGTTGCTGTGGGCCGAGATGAACTGGTTGACCAGATAGCCGTTGGCGCAATGCAGTTCGATGCCGTCGAAACCGGCATCCATCGCGTTGCGCGCAGCCTGGATATACAGCTGAACCAGCTCCTGAACTTCATCAGTGCTCAGTGCGCGAGGTGCCGACGGTGGAACCAGTTCACCGGCGCCGGGCGCGGTTTCGATAAACACGCTGACGCGGTCGGTGGCCACGGCGGAGGCTGAAACCGGAGCTGCGCCGTTGGGCTGCAACGCGGTGTGCGAGACACGGCCAACGTGCCACAACTGGGCGAAAATCACCCCGTCCACGGCATGCACGGCGTCGGTGACTTTGCGCCAACCGGCGATTTGCTCAGGCGTATGAATGCCCGGCGTCCACGCATAACCCTGGCCACGAGGTTCGATTTGTGTGCCTTCGGTGACCAGCAGACCGGCGCCGGCGCGCTGTTGGTAATACTCGGCCATCAGCTCGTTGGCGATATTGCCCGGTTGCGTGCTGCGCTGGCGGGTGAGGGGCGGCAGGACGATACGGTTTTTCAGGGTGTGATGACCCAGTTTGGCGGGGGTGAAGAAACTGCTGTGGTTCATGGATGACCTTGTTTGTGACTTATTAGACCAGTCGTCTATTGGCTGGGCGAAAAAATAACGCCGGGCAAGACGCACCCGGCGTTTGGAAGGGTTGTTCGAGGTTTTAGCCGAGCATCTTCAGCAGTTTCTCGGCGACGGCGGCGGAACTGGCCGGATTCTGGCCAGTGACCAGTTGCCCGTCGGCGACCACATGAACCTGCCAGTCAGCGACTTTCGAGTAATAACCACCGAGACGCTGGAATTCGTCCTCGATCAGGAACGGCACCACTTTTGTCAGGCCGACTGCTTCTTCTTCGGCGTTGGTGAAACCGGTGACCTGGCGATGCTGCACCAGCGGTTTGCCGTCAGCGGCAAGGACATGACGCAATACACCCGGTGCATGGCAGACGAAACCGTGGGGTTTGTTGGCGCGGTCAAACGCTTCGATCAACGCGATCGACTGCTTGTCTTCGGCCAGATCCCACAGCGGGCCATGGCCACCCGGGTAAAACACGGCATCAAAGTCATCAGCGTTGACGTCGGCCAAGCGGCCGGTGTTGGCCAGTGCCTGTTGTGCGGCCGGATCCTGGCGGAAGCGATCGGTCTCGGCGGTTTGAGCATCAGGCTCATCGCTTTTCGGGTCGAGCGGCGGCTGGCCACCGGCTGGCGAAACCAGGGTGACGTCGGCGCCGGCGTCCTTGAACGCGTAGTAGGGCGCGGCGAACTCTTCCAGCCAGAAGCCGGTTTTCTTGCCGGTGTCGCCGAGTTGATCGTGGGAAGTCAGAACCATCAGGATTTTCATAGAGCACCTTGCGTAGGTTGGGCGTCTTCGATTGGGCGAAACATTCGCGCATCGGCCACACCGGTCAGAAAACGTTTGTCGGGGCGCAGCATAGATTCCAATTAGACCAGTCGTCTAGTAATTTTTTATCCGAAGGTTTTTCATCGACAGGTATGGCAAACTTCCGTTCCTCCGAAAATACGACTGGTCTATTGCCTGGTAATTCGCGCCCCATGAAACCGACCTACGACGACACCCGCCAACACTTGCTCGACACCGGCCACCGGATGATGGCCGAAAAGGGCTTCACCAGTGTCGGCCTCAACGAGATCCTGCAAACCGCCGGTGTGCCCAAGGGTTCGTTCTATCACTACTTCAAATCCAAAGAACTGTACGGCCAAGCATTGCTGGCGGATTACTTCGTCGATTACCTCGCCGACATGGAGCGGCGCCTGACGCTGCCAGGGCTGAGCGCGTACGAGCGGCTGATGGATTACTGGCAGGGCTGGCAGAACCGCTGCACCCTCGAAGGCCACGGCGATGAATGTCTGGTGGTAAAGCTCAGTGCCGAAGTCGCCGACCTGTCGGAGTCGATGCGCCTCACCTTGCGCGATGGCGCCGAGCAAGTGGTGGCGCGCATTGCGCTATGCATCGAACAGGGTCAGGCCGAAGACAGCCTGCCCAAAGGCGATGCCCGGCATCTGGCGGAAACCTTGTATCAGCTGTGGTTGGGCGCGAGTTTGCTGAACAAGTTGCAGCGTACCGGGCAGTCGCTGGAGACCTCGATGGCGATGACGAAACAACTATTACACGTTTGACCAAGGTTTTTGTGCGACGCAATGGGTGACCTACCTGTCGGCACTCGATCGGTTAAATATACGAATGGGAATAAGTTTCAATAACGGAACGCTTGGTATACCATCGCCGCGTTTTGCTGGCGGTTTTACCCTTCGTTCTGGCCTATTCGTAAGGTTTTCATTTCATGCGTCGTACTCTGCTTTCAATTTGCGTGCTGCAGGCGTTGTCCCCTTCCTCATGGGCCGAACAGGCCGAATCAACACCCGCAGCGCTAGAGCTGGAGGCCACCGATGTGGTTGGTACAGCGGATTACGAACGGGCCGACGGCCCGGTGCAGGGTTACCGCGCCACACGTTCCGCCAGTGCTACCCGTACCGACACCTCGATTCATGAAACCCCGCAATCGATCAGCGTGGTCACCAAGGATGCTGTCGAAGACCTCGGCGCCACGCGTCTGCAAGATGCGCTGGACTATGCCGGTGGTGTGGGCCGGGCGAACAATTTCGGCGGGCAGGGTCTGACGACGTTCACTGTGCGTGGCTTTACTACCGGCGAGTTCTATCGCAACGGTTTCCCGATCAATCGTGGCTACCCGAACATGCCCGACGCCAACACCATCGAGCGTCTGGAAGTGCTGCGCGGGCCGGCAACCATGCTCTACGGCCGTGGCGATCCCGGCGGCACCTTCAATGTCGTGTCCAAACAACCGTTGGCCGAGCGCACGGTCACGTTGGGCAGTCAGTTGAATGATCAAGGCATGAAGCGCGGCACCCTGGACGCCTCCGGCCCGCTGGATGAAGACGGGCGTCTGGCCTATCGACTGAACGTGGTAGGTGAGGGCGGCGATACCTTCCGCGATCACGTCGAGACTGAGCGCTACGGCATCACGCCAGTGCTGACCTGGCAGGCCAGCGATGCCACCCGGGTGATCTTCGAAGGCGATTTCATGCGCAACAATCATCCGCTGGATCGCGGCGTGACGCGTTACCCCAAGCAGATCGGCACCGCCTCGCGTGACACGTTTTTCGGCGAAAAAGACGCCGGCAAATTGCACAACGACAACAACATGGCGCAACTGCGCTTCGAACATCTGCTCAACGATGACTGGACCCTGGGCGGTGGTTTCCAGTGGCTCGACGGCTCGCTTGAGGGCAATGCGATCGAGGCCAACGGCATTGCCGCTGACGGTCGAACCCTGGGGCGCAACTTCAACTACCGCAAACTGGAGTGGACCGACAAGGACACCCAGCTCAATCTGACCGGGCATTTCAGCACTGGTGGTTTGCAGCACACCTTGTTGACCGGCATTGAGTATGAAGATTATGACTACAAGTCGATCATTCAGCGCTCCAGCGGAGCGGTCGGCGCCTACCCGATCGACATCTTCGATCCGGTCTACGGCCAGCCGCGTCCGGCACTGACGCGCACGCCGACCCATGACAAGGAAAATCTCAAGACTTACGCCGCGTTTGTGCAGGATCAGGTCGCGTTGACCGAGCGTCTGAAGGTCTTGGCCGGCGCACGTTTCGAGCGTTTCGAGCACGACTATGAAACCTATGTGCCGGGCGGCAAAAACTGGCAGGCCAGTGACAACGCGGTGACTCCACGCCTCGGCGTGACCTACGACCTGACCGAGACCCTGGCGATCTATGCCGACACCGCGCGCTCGTTCAAGCCCAATACCGGCGCGAGTCGTACGGGCGGAGGCTTCGCACCGGAGAAGGGCAAGTCCTACGAAATGGGCATCAAGTGGGAAGCGCTGGACCATCAGTTGAGCGTGGATGCGGCGATCTATCAGATCGAAAAACGCAATGTGCTGACCACCGACCCGGTGGACTCGACCTTCAGCGTCGCCGCCGGGGAAGTGCGCAGCCGTGGTTTTGACCTGAACGTCGCCGGCAACCTGACACCCGAATGGCGGGTGATCGGCGGCTACGCCTACGTCGATGCCGAGGTGACCAAGGACAACGTGATCCGCTCTGGCACGCGCCTGATGAACATTCCGCAGAATAGCTTCAGTCTGCTCAACGTCTACGAGTTTCAGGACGGTGCGCTAAAAGGCCTGGGCCTGGGCACCGGACTCAAGTACGTCGACCAGCGTGCCGGGCAAACCGCCAATACCGCATTCTCGATGGACAGTTACACCGTTGTCGACCTGCTCGGCTTCTACAAGGTCAACGAGAAAGTGCGGCTCAACCTTGACCTGAAAAACCTGTTTGACCGCGATTATGAAGAGGGCGCGTTCGGTAACGTCTACGCCTATCCAGGTGCACCAAGAACCGTGCAGGTGGGGATTTCCTACACCTTGTAAGCCGAGCTCGACGCTGCAACCACAGCCCCTCACCCCAGCCCTCTCCCGGAGGGAGAGGGAGCCGACCGAGGTGTCTTGCGTTATGCATCGACCTGAAAGGTCGCGTCGATTACGCGGGCATCGGCAATGCTTGGCGGTATTGGATCCACCGGCGCTATTGCACGTCGGCGTTCATCGCCAATCTCCCCCAATCGGTCCCCTCTCCTGAGGGAGAGGGCTAGGGTGAGGGCACCAGCTTCGGCACATGCCCGTTAGTGAGCGAGTGCTCGAAATCAGGATGCACGCGGCGCGCAATTTTTTGCTCAACAGCACGCGCTCGTGGGCGAAGTGGCGCGATTGTGGTCGCTAGAGATTGTCCTTTTTGAGTTGACGGATAAACGCTTTTCAGCCGATTTATCCCGTCCCTGTGCGTCAGTAATCTGTACCCAACTTGAACGCAACAACAACTTCAAAAACTCAAAAGGGAAGCAAATCATGACCACTCCAACCTACAACCGCCTCAACAAAGATGACGCCATTGTGCTGCTGGTCGACCACCAGACCGGTCTGATTTCTCTGGTGCAGGACTTCTCGCCAAACGAGTTCAAGAACAACGTGCTGGCCCTGGCCGATCTGGCGAAGTTCTTCGAACTGCCAACCATCCTCACCACCAGTTTCGAACAAGGCCCGAACGGCCCGCTGGTGCCAGAGCTGAAAGAGATGTTCCCGGACGCGCCGTACATCGCCCGTCCAGGCCAGATCAACGCCTGGGACAACGAAGATTTTGTGAAAGCGATCAAAGCCACCGGTCGCAAGCAGATCATCATTGCCGGTGTGGTAACGGATGTCTGCGTAGCGTTCCCGACCTTGTCGGCGCTGGCAGAAGGGTTTGACGTGTTTGTGGTGACCGACGCTTCCGGCACCTTTAACACCACCGTGCAGCAAGCCGCATGGAGCCGCATGACCCAGGCCGGTGCGCAGATGATGAACTGGTTCTCGGTGGCCTGTGAGCTGCACCGCGACTGGCGCAACGATATTGAAGGCTTGGGTAATCTGCTGTCGCAGCGCATCCCCAACTACCGCAACCTGATGAACAGCTACTCGGCGCTGACCGCTCAGCAGAAGTAAGCCTGCGCGATCCGGACAAAAGCCTGCCCTGAAAAGCAGGCTTTTGTCATTTGTTGCGCCGATTTAATCCGCGTTAACCGGCCCACTCATCACGAAACTGCAGCAGAAAATCGACAAACGCCCTGACCCGTTGCGGCACATACCGGCCGTGCGGGTAGAGCAAGGTGTAAGGTCGCGAGCGCCCGGCGTAAGGTTGCAGAACCTCGACGAGGCTGCCGTCGGCCAGTTCTTTTTCGACAATGAATTTGTAGGTCTGAAAGACCCCGGCGCCATGCTTGGCCAAGGTCACGCCACCGAGCACATCATCGGAACAGGAGTAGCCGCCGTCGGAATACACTTCACGGTCGTGGCCGTTTTCCTCGAACAGCCAGGAGATCCGCCGTCCGCTGCTCGGCAGTTCGAACTGAATGCATTCATGTTGCACCAGGTCTTCCAGCGTCTGCGGTGTGCCAGCCTTTTTCAGATAGTCGGGAGACGCGACCACCACCAGTTTTGCATCCTCCAACAGGCGCGCGACCATGGTCGAGTCCGGTTGGGCGCGGACGCGGATCGCCAGATCGTAGCCTTCGCCGACGAAGTCGATATTGCGGTTGCCCAAGTGGATGTCGACGGTGACGTCGGGATAGAGCGCACGGAATTTCGGCAGCAGCGGCAGGATGCGGTGATGGCCGTAAGTGGTGGGAAGGCTGATGCGCAACTGACCGGACGGTGAGGTCTGTGCGCCCATGACTTCTTGTTGCGCTTCGACCAGTTGAGTCAGGGCCTGGCTGCACTGCAGGAAAAAGTTTCTACCGGCCTCGGTCAAGCGAATGCTGCGGGTAGTGCGGGCAAACAAGCGTGAACCCAAGCGCTTTTCCAGACGCAGAATCGACCGGCTCACAGCGGCCGGCGTAACGCCTGCAAGCTGGGCGGCAGCGGTGAAACTGCCGGCTTCAGCGGCGAGGCAAAAGAGTTCGATGCTGCCTAACTGCAAGTCTTCAAAGTGGCGCTTCATGGGATAAGCCTGAGGATCAACTGACGGTTCATCTTCAGGCTTATCTCATGAAGCGGCACCGCCGGTACACACCGACGATGCAGCAGGGAGGAGTCAATGGCCAGCGCTTTGACCACCGTCGACATGGAGGATTTCGCCAGTGACGAAGTTCGCGCCGTCCAGGTACAGGATCGCCTGCACGATGTCATCGATCTCGCCCATATGCCCGACCGGGTGCAGGCTGCCGAGGGCGGCGTGAGTTTCTTCGCCGTGCATCGGCGTTTTGATGATGCCGGGCGATACCGCGTTTACCCGAATGCCGCGCTTGGCGTACTCGATGGCCAGAGACTTGGTCGCCGCGTTGATGCCACCCTTGGTCAGCGAAGCGAGCACCGATGGCACGCCGTCAATCGCGTGGTCGACCAAGCTGGTGGTGACGCTGACAATATGGCCGCTGGCGTTTTTCTCCATTTCGGCAATCGCCAGTTGCGAGATATGGAAGAAGCCGCTCATGTTGGTCGCCACCACTTGTGCGTAGTCTTCCTGGCTGTATTCAGTGAAAGGCTTGGCGACGAAGATCCCGGCGTTGTTGACCAACGTGTCGATACGTCCGAAACGTGCAACGGCTTCGCGGATCACGCGCTCGGCGGTCTGCGGGTCGGCGATGTCACCGGCGACGGCGAGAATGTCCGGGTCAGTGGACGGTTTGATCGAGCGGGATGTCGCGACAACCTGATAGCCGCGCTCACGGAATCCCTTGACCAGGCCTGCGCCAATGCCTTGCGAGGCGCCGGTAATCACTACAACTTTCTTGGACGTGCTCATGATGTCTCCTCATGCAATCTGGATGGTTTGAATAAACGGATTTCGAAGGTCAGGCGTGAGCCGCAACCTGTGCTGCCTGACGTAGCGCTTGCTCGTAATAAGCAACGGATTGGGAACCGGGGATGACCTGTTTGTCGTCGATCACCATGGCCGGAACCGAATCGATGCCGCGTTGCTGATAAAACCGTTCGAGTTCGCGTACTGGCTGGCTGAACTCAGCGGTGGCCAGCAGCGCTTGCGCACGCGGGCCGTCGAGTCCGACTGCTTCTGCCAGCGTCACCAGCGTGGCGTGGCCATTCGGGTTCTTGCCGTCAGTGAAGTAAGCCTTGAGCAAGGCCTGCTTCAACTCACGCTGACGTCCTTGGGTGGCGGCCCAGAACAGCAGTCGATGGGCGTCGAAGGTGTTGTGGAAATGGCTGCGTTTTTCCAGGTCGAAGTGAAAACCGATCTGCTTGCCGCGCTCGACGATCATCGCGTTGCGGTCCGCCACTTGCTCGGCGCTGCGTCCGTATTTGCGCATCATGTGCTCGATGGCGTGTTCACCTTCGGCGGACATGTCCGGATTCAGTTCGAACGGTTTGTAGGTCAAATCCACGTCGACTTCGCCTGCCAGGTTGCGGATCGCTTGCTCCAGAGCGGTGGCGCCCAACGCACACCAGGGGCAAACGACATCCGAGACGAAATCGATTTTCACGGCCCGGCTCATGACTGCGAGTCCGCCAACTGCTGGCGATATTCGGTGGTGGTAATGCCGGCATAACCCCAGTTATCGGTGTCGACTTCTTCGATCACGATGTGGGTGAGTTTCGGATCCTTGTGCAGCACCCGCTGCATCGTTTCGGTGATTTCCTTGATGACCTGGGCTTTCTGCTCCCGGGTCACGCCGTCACGGGTGATACGTACGCTGATGAAAGGCATTTGGGGTATCTCCAGTCGCTGGCCCGTCGGAGTGATGGGCGGCTGTTGGAGAGGACTTTAGGGGGAGGGCTGGAATTGATAAATGGGGCTTGAGGTACATCATTTGTGATGTGGTGTATCAAATGAGGGCGTGAGGACTCAGGTGATCCTGGCGCGAAACGCTGGCGCTCAGGCCAGCAGTTCGTTGATCCAGCGTGCTTGTCGGGTGATGTCCTGCAGCTTTTGCTCAGGCAGATTGTGCTGCACGCGAGCGAGATGGCTCAGGGTCTTTTGCTTGTGGCGGAGTTTGTGCTGCCACTTGGTCAGGAATGCGGGGCTGCGGGTCTGCAGGTGCAAGGGGCCGAAGTACAGTTCCTGGTCGGAATAGCTCACCGGTTCGGCGCGTTCGGCGACGATGATTTCGTAGTCGAAGCGGTTTTCCCGCAGCACTTCTTCGCTGAGGATGCGGTAGCCGTTTTCCATCAGCCACTGGCGCAGGGGTTGTTCACCGCCGTTGGGCTGCAGGATCAGACGTTCCTGGCCGCTGAGGTGAGCCTTGCCGCTGTCGAGGATGTCGCGGATGGTTTCGCCGCCCATGCCGCAGACGCTGACGGCGGTGATGCCATCGCAGGCTTTGATCGCCGCCAAACCATCAGCCAGGCGCACGCTGATGTGCTGTTGCAGATCGTTCTCGCGCACGGTGCGTTCGGCCGCGTGGAACGGCGTCGCCGCAACCTCGCCAGCCACTGCCGCAGTGATCGAGCCACGACGCATCAGCGCCACCGGCAGATAGCCGTGATCCGAGCCGATATCGGCCAGTCGCGCACCGGCCGGCACGTGGGCGGCCACGCGTTCAAGGCGCATGGACAATGTCTGTTCGTTCAACGGCAACCCCTTGATGGCAGGCAAAGGGGTGCGACTCTGGCGAGCAACGTCGGGCCTGTCAAATCCCGGCGACGGAATTCAATGGCCCATTGGCCGCACTTAATGGCCAATGGGCGCTGAGGCTTAGCCGGCCAACGTTGCGTTATCGATCACGAAACGATACTTCACATCACCCTTGAGCATGCGCTCGTAGGCGTCGTTGATCTGGTCGGCGCGGATCAGTTCGATGTCGGAAACGATGCCGTGCTCGGCGCAGAAATCCAGCATCTCCTGGGTTTCCGGAATGCCGCCGATCATCGAGCCGGCAATCGTGCGGCGCTTCATGATCAGATTGAACACGTTCGGCGAAGGGTGCGAGGTGGCCGGCGCACCCACCAGCGTCAAGGCCCCGTCACGCTTGAGCAGCACGAGGAATGCATCGAGATCGTGCGGCGCGGCGACGGTGTTGAGGATCAAGTCGAAACTCTTGGCGTGGGCGGCCATTTCTTCGGCATTGCGCGATACCACTACTTCATCGGCACCCAAGGCTTTGGCCGCTTCGCGTTTGGATTCGGAGGTGGTGAACGCCACAACGTGGGCGCCCAAGGCGTGGGCCAGTTTGATGCCCATGTGGCCGAGGCCGCCGATGCCGACCACACCGACTTTTTTGCCCGGGCCAGCGTTCCAGTGGCGCAACGGCGAGTAGGTGGTGATGCCGGCACACAGCAGCGGTGCGACGGCGGCCAGTTGCGCTTCGGGATGACGGATGCGCAGCACGTAGCGTTCATGCACGACGATGTTTTGCGAGTAGCCGCCCAGCGTCCAGCCCGGTGCATCCGGGGTCGGGAAGTTGTAGGTGCCGATCATGCCGTCGCAGTAGTTTTCCAGCCCGCTTTCGCAGTCATCGCAATGTTTGCAGCTGTCGACGATGCAACCGACGCCGACCAGATCACCAACCTTGAAATCCGCGACGTGCGCGCCGACGGCCGAAACACGACCGACAATTTCGTGCCCCGGTACGCACGGGAACTGCGTACCGGCCCATTCCGCCCGTACCTGGTGCAGGTCGGAATGGCAGATGCCACAGAACGCGATGTCGATCTGCACATCATGGGCGGCCGGCGCGCGGCGGTTGATCTGCATCGGCTCAAGGGGTTTGTCGCCAGCGTGGGCACCGTAGGCTTGAACAAGCATGGGAACATCCTCAATCGGTTTGTCGTAAGGCATTGTTGCTTGTTCAGCGCTGCGGGCAGTAGTGCATTCCTGTGCAATCCTTGCCTGATCCTGTGCGTCGTTGTGACATTGCGCGGACAGACGCTCGTGGCGTTTGCAGGTAATCTCCCGGTTCACTGACGACAACAAAATCAAAACAGGAGTCATTGATGCAACCAATCCGTCTCGGTCTGGTGGGCTACGGCAAGATCGCCCAGGATCAACACGTCCCGGCGATCAACGCCAATCCCGCTTTCCACTTGGTCTCCGTCGCCACTCAAGGCAAACCCTGCGCGGGCGTGGAGAACTTCCAGTCCTTGAGCGAGTTGCTCGAAAACGGTCCGCCGGTGGATGCGATTGCCTTCTGCACGCCGCCGCAAGGTCGTTTTGCGCTGGTGCAGCAAGCACTGGCCGCCGGCAAACACGTGCTGGTGGAAAAACCGCCGTGTGCCACCTTGGGCGAGGCGCTGGCGCTGGTCGATCAGGCTGCCGGGCAGGGCGTCAGCGCCTTGTTTGCCTGGCACTCACGCTACGCGCCCGGCGTCGAAGCCGCCCGCGACTGGCTCGCCTCGCGCACCCTGCAAAGCGTGCAGATCGACTGGAAAGAAGACGTGCGCAAATGGCACCCTGGTCAGGCCTGGATCTGGCAACCCGGCGGCCTCGGCGTATTCGATCCGGGCATCAATGCCTTGTCGATCGTCACTCATTTGCTGGCGCTGCCGTTGTTTGTCGAATCGGCTGAACTGCGCGTGCCAAGCAACTGCCAGTCGCCAATTGCCGCGTCGATCAAAATGTCCGACCCGCGCTGCCTCGATGTGCGCGCAGAGTTTGATTTTGACCATGGGCATGATGAGCTGTGGAGCATTGAGGTGCGTTGCGCTGAAGGCGTGTTGCGCCTGGATAACGGCGGCGCGCTGTTGAGCATTGACGGTGTGCGCCAAGCGGTGTCGGAGGAGGGTGAGTACGCAGCGGTGTATCGGCATTTTCAGCAGTTGATTGGCGACAAGGCCAGTGACCTGGATGTGCAGCCGTTGCGCTTGGTGGCGGACAGTTTTTTTGTCGGCAGTCGGGTGTTGGTTGAGGCGTTTTACGACTAGTGCACCTTCAGCGCTCACCGCTACACACAACGAAAAAAGCCTGCCCTGAAAAGCAGGTTTTCGTTTGTGGCGTGACCGTCAATGCGACGAAACATACTCCGACGGTGTGGTTGGCAATGGCAGTGCATACGTTGCCTTCATCCACTCGATCTCTGCCTGTGGCGTCCTGCCGAAGAAGCGTTTGAACTCGCGACTGAATTGCGAAGCACTTTCATAGCCAACGTTGAAGGCGGCTGCCGAGGCACTCATGGCCTGGCGCAACATCAACAGGCGCGCCTGATGCAAACGCGTCGACTTCAAATACTGCATGGGTGAGGTGTCGGTCACGCTGCGAAAGTGCAGGTGGAAGTTCGGCACGCTCATGCTCGCTTCATGGGCCAGTTGCTCGACGTCGAGTCGCTGCTGATAACAACTATGGATCTTGCGGATCGCACGACTCACTTTGCCGAAATGTCCCTGCCGGTTGAGCGCGGCGCGCATGGAGCCACCTTGCTCGCCGGTCAGGATGCGGTAATAGATTTCCCGCAACAGTGCCGGCCCGAGGATTTGCGCTTCGCCGGCAACGCTCATCGCTTCCAGAAAACGCAGGGTGGTTGCCCGCAGTGAAGCGTCCATCGGCGAGGCATACATACCTTTGGGCGGGGCATCGCTTGGGCCATGCACGTCATCCACTTGCAGCATCAACTCGCTGGCCAACTGGAAATCGAGGTGCATGTAGATCGCGAGCATCGGCTCGGTCTCAGTGGCATCGGTCTCCATGGTGAAGGGGATCGGCACCGAGACCACCAGATAGTGCTGGGCGTCATAGACGTAGGTGTCCTCTCCCAGATAGCCGCGTTTGCGGCCCTGGCAGAGAATCACGATGCCGGGGTCATACAGCACCGGGGTGCGCGTCAGGGGGCGATTCGAACGCAGGAAGCGCACGCCTTCGAGGGCGCTGAGGTTGTAGCCCTCGATCGGTGCGAGGGCTTTCATGAGCTGCACCATGCGCGCGGTGCCTGCATCGACCTGCGTCATCACATCCTCTCTCAATGATCGGTGGACCGGCTCAGCGTTTCCCATTGGTCAATCTCGCTGGCAGCATTTTTCAGTTTGTCACGGACCAGACGCAAGGCGTCACTGCCCAATAGCAAATGGGCCGGTGGTGTCGGGCTGGCGATGATCTGCAGCATCGCTTGGGCAGCCTTTTGCGGGTCGCCGAGTTGCTTGCCGCTTTTCTCTTCGCGGGCTTTGCGGATCGGATCGAAACTGGCGTCATAGTCGGCAATGCTGCGCGCGGTGCGTTGCATCGAACGGCCCGCCCAATCCGTGCGGAACGAACCCGGTGCGACGGCAGTGACGAAGATGTTGAACGGCTGCAGCTCCTTGCTCAGGGTATCGGAGATCCCTTCGAGCGCAAATTTGCTACCGCAGTAGTAAGCGATGCCCGGCATGGTAATGGTGCCACCCATGGAGGTGATATTGAGGATGTGCCCCGCACGACGCTGGCGAAAGAAGGGCAGAAACGCTTTGATCACCGCCACCGCGCCGAACACGTTGACGTCGAATTGACGACGCATGTCTTGCAGCGGTGATTCTTCGCAAATGCCTTCGTGGCCATATCCGGCGTTGTTGACCAAAACGTCGACGGGGCCGTGAGTGGCTTCGACTTGCGCAACGACGCTGTCGATCCGCTCGAAATCAGTGACGTCCAGCACCACCCCGTAAGCGTTGTCCGGGGACAGTGCCTGGAAGTTTTTCAGGTCGGTTTCATTGCGCACAGTGCCGATGACACGGTGGCCGTTGGCAATGGCTTCATTGGCCAGCGCATGGCCGAAACCGCTGCTGACGCCGGTGATGAACAGGGTTTTAGTGTGAGTCATGTCGAGCTCCCATTGGGTCAGGTCTGAGTCCATGGTAGCGATCAGCAAACGGGGCACCTATGCCGGTTTATCTTCGAGCATTGCCTATTCCTATCGGGCGCTCTTGATGTTGAAAAAAAACGGCGGCAACGCAGCTACGCTCGCTCACCGTCGAACTTGCAGATCAGTGCCGTCAGAAACGCGCCAACCTATAGGGCTCGCCACTCGGCAATGCCGTTGCCGGGAAGGCGTACAGGCCCGCCATCCGCACCACCATCTCCGCCGTCACCGCCGCCTGCGTCAGCCCCAGATGCTGATGCCCAAAAGCAAGCAACACCTTGCCCCCGCACACCTGATCGATCACCGGTAATGAATCGGGCAATGACGGTCGAAAACCCATCCACGGCGTCGCTGCTTCAGCATTCAGATCCTGGCGAAACAAGCCCTGACTCAACCGATGCAATTGCCACGCGCGCTCCATGTTCGGTGGTTTCTCCAGTCCGGCGAATTCAACCGTGCCAGCCAGGCGCAACCCTTCGGACATTGGCGTCATGATGAATTTGCGCTCCAGCGAGGTCACGGGGAAGGGCAGTCGGTCGTGTTCCTGCGGCAGCATCAGGTGATAGCCGCGCTCGGTGTCCAGTGGGACTTTTTTGCCGGTGAGGGCGGCGGTGAGTTTTGCTGAATGTGCGCCGCAGGCGATCAGGACGCGGCTGGCAGTCAGGCCGCCATTGCCAGTGGTCAGCGTAACCCCGTGCTCCTGCACGTAGCCGCCCTGAACCTGTTGCTGGACAAAACTCACGCCGCTGGCCTTGGCCGCTTCGACCAGTTCGCACACCACGCGGTAGGGATCGATAAAGTGCCCGGTGCGTGGAAAGAACAAACCGCCCTGGATCTGTTCACTGAGTTGCGGCGCGGTTTCGCGGATGGCACCGGCCTGCCAGTAATCGACCGGTACCTGCTGCTGATGCAGGCGAGCCTGTAATGCCTGGATGGCCTGACGCGATTCGGGGCGTTCGAACACCAGCAGCGAACCATCGATCTTCAGCAAGTCCGGCCTCTGGATGTCGGCGAGCAAGCGCTGCCAGGCGTCCAGGCTGTTTTCATTGAGCGCGCGCAAACCCGCCACGGTGTTCTGAAAAGACACCGGGCGCAGATTCAGCAGCAGGCGGGTGAACCATGGCAGGGCGCGCGGCAGGTATTTCCAGTCCAGTCGCAACGGCCCCATCGGGTCCATCAGCATGGCCGGCAGGCGCTTGAGGATGGACACGTCGGCAATCGGAAATACCTGCTCGGTCGCCAGATGCCCGGCGTTGCCGAACGAGGCGCCGTGGCCGGGTTGCTGCTGATCGATCACGACCACGCGCAACCCTTGGCGAGCCAGACGCAGTGCGCAGGCGACGCCGATGATGCCGGCGCCGACCACGGCGATGTCGTGGGAGCCGTTATTCGCCATGGTGCTGCGCTTCCCTTTGGCCATCGAGCAGACGGCGCAATTGCAGCGGATTGGCCTGTTTCAGTGCGGTAGGCAACAAGCTGTCCGGGAAGTCCTGATAGCACACCGGGCGCAGGAACCGCAGGATCGCCGCAGTACCGACCGAAGTCGTGCGGGCGTCGGAGGTGGCCGGGAAAGGCCCGCCATGCACCATCGCGTCACACACCTCGACGCCGGTTGGCCAGCCGTTGACCAGCAACCGGCCGGCCTTGCGTTCCAGCGTCGGCAGCAGAGCGCGGGCCTGTTGCAGGTCTGGCTCATCCAGGTGCAACGTCGCGGTCAACTGGCCTTCCAGGTGTTCCGCGACCTGGCGTATTTCCGCTTCACTGCCGCATTGCACGATCAGCGCCGCCGCACCGAACGCTTCGGCTTGCAGGCGCTGATCGGCGAGAAAGTCGGCGGCTTCGGTCACGAATACATGGGCCTGGCATTGATTCGGGCCGTTGCCGGTCTGACCGATGCCGGTGATGCGTGCAGCGGCATTTTCGGCCAGCGCATTCACGGCAGATTCGTAAGCACTGAAGATGCCGGGTGTCAGCATCGTCTGCGCGGGGCTGCGTTGAATCACCTCGGCGGTGGCGGCGATGAACTTGTCCAACGCCGGTCCTTTCAAGGCAATCACCAAGCCCGGATTGGTGCAAAACTGGCCCGCGCCTAATGTCAGCGAAGCCACAAACCCTTCCGCCAATGCTTGCGTGCGTTTATCCAGCGCCGCCGGAAACAGCAACACCGGATTGATCGAACTCATTTCCGCGTACACCGGAATCGGCTCGGGCCGCGCTTGCGCCGCTTGCATCAGCGCCAGACCACCGCTACGCGAGCCGGTGAAACCCACTGCGTTAATCCGTGGATCCGTGACCAGCGCAATGCCCACTTCGCGGCCGGAACCGTACAGCAACGAGAACACGCCTTCCGGCAAACCACAGTTTTTTACCGCCCGAGCGACGGCGCGGCCGACCAGTTCGCTGGTGCCGGGATGCGCACTGTGGGCCTTGACGATCACTGGGCAACCGGCGGCCAGCGCCGATGCGGTGTCACCGCCGGCCACGGAGAACGCCAGGGGGAAATTGCTCGCGCCAAACACCGCGACCGGCCCCAGCGCGATCTGCCGTTGACGCAGATCGGCGCGCGGCAACGGCTGGCGTTGCGGCTGCGCGCTATCGACACGCACATCCAGCCATTCACCGGCGCGGACCGTGCGAGCGAACATTCTCAGTTGTTGGCAAGTACGCCCGCGTTCACCTAGCAGACGCGCGTGCGGCAGGCCGGTTTCGGCGTGGGCACGGTCGATCAGTTCATCGCCGAGGCCTTCGATTTCTTCGGCAATGCATTGCAGGAATTCAGCGCGGACATTCAGGGTTGTCTCGCGATAAACATCGAACGCTGCCCAGGCCAGCGCGCAGGCCTGTTCGACATGCTCGGCCGCTCCACCGGCGTACGCCGGTTCCAGCGTTTCATTCGTAGCCGGATTGATCCCGCGAATGGCGCTGCGATTGCCGGCAATCATGTGTTGCCCGATCAGCATGTGGCCCGTCAAAGTCATGGTGTCTTCCTGATAAAAAGAGGGAGGCCTGCCGCGAATCACAAGGCTTCGCGGCAGGTGAGGGGGACGTGATCAGGCGAAGTTCTGTTCCGCCGACCAGTTCTCGTACCAGTGACGGAACAGCGAATACTGCTTCTCGGCATACCGCCGCTGCGAGTCGCTCAACGCATCGGTTTCGTTGAAGTGCAGGGTGTATTCCTTGTCGCCGTTGAGCACCATCAGGTGTTTGTAATACAGCACCAGGTCGCAGCCTTCATCGAACGACGACAGCACCGCCAGCGCCGATTCCAGTTCCCGCGCCTGACGCCGGGCCTTGGCGTCACCTTTGGCCGCTTGCTTGCTCAGGGCGACCAGTTGCAGCACCTCGCGGGGCAGGGCGTTGCCGATGCCGGTGATGGCGCCGGTGGCGTTGCAGTTGACGAAACCGTGCACCACTTGCGTGTCGACGCCGACCATCAAGGTCACGTCATCGTCCTTGGAGGTGATGTTTTCGGCGGCGTAACGCAGGTCGGCGCCACCGCCGAATTCCTTGAAGCCGATCAGATTCGGGTACTCGCGGCGCAGTTCGAAGAACAGGTCAGCGCGGGTGGCAAAGCCGTAGTAAGGGCTGTTGTAGATCACCGCCGGCAAATTTGGCGCGGCTTGCAGAATCGCGGCGAAATGGGCCTTTTGCGCGGTGACCGAAGCGCCGCGAGACAGGACGCGGGGAATCACCATCAAACCCTGCGCGCCGACTTTCGCCGCATGGGCCGCGTGGGAAACCGCTTCGCGTGAGTTCACCGCGCCAGTGCCCACGATCGTCGGAATGCCTGCCGCGACCAGACGCGCCACGCCTTCCTGACGCTCGGCCTCGGTCAGCAGCGGCCAGTCCCCCATCGAGCCGCAATAAACCACGGCGCTCATGCCGATATCGATCAGCTCGCGACCCTTGGCCACCAAGGCATCGAAGTCCGGTTTGCGCTGGGCGGTGCACGGGGTCATCAGGGCCGGCATGCAACCGGTGAAGATGTTGTCGCTCATTGTTTTAACTCCTTGGCACATCATTCAAATTGAGGTGAAAAGTCAGCGTGGCGGTTCAGATGCCCCACGCGAACGGGTCTGCTTCGTCGATCAGCAAGGTGCTGTCGGCGGTCATGTAAGCGCGGCCGGTGATGTACGGGCGGATGCGTTCGCCTTGCCATTCGAAGCGACCTTCAAACTGGCTGCCGGTGATGCTTGCCTGCACCCAGGTTGCGCCGGGTTGCAGCTTGTCGTCGGCGGCCAGACAGGCGAGTTTGGCGCTGGTGCCGGTGCCGCACGGGGAGCGGTCGTAGGCTTTGCCGGGGCACATGACGAAGTTGCGGCTGTCGGCCTGATCGTCATCGGCGAACAGTTCGATGTGATCGATCACCGCGCCGTCCTCGCCGTAAATGCCTTGGTCTTCGAGGGCCTTGAGCATGGCCCAGGTGTACGCCGTGAGGTGTTCGACGTTGTCCATGGTCAGCGTCTGACCGTGCTCGGAAACGAGGAAAAACCAGTTGCCGCCGTAGGCGATGTCGCCCAACACGCGGCCGTAACCCGGCACATCCACCGGCACCTGTTGGCGATGGCGATAAGCGGGGACGTTGCCCAGGGTGACGGTTCCGTCGTCATGCAACGTGGCGCTGACCGGGCCGACCGGGGTGTCGATTTTGTGCTCGCCCGGTTCGATTTGCCCCAGGTACTGCAGCGAGTTGATCAGGCCGATGGTGCCGTGGCCGCACATGCCGAGGTAGCCGGCGTTGTTGAAGAAGATCACCCCGCAAGTGGCGTCCGCCGAGACCGGTTCGCAATACAACGCGCCGACCAGCACATCATTGCCGCGCGGTTCCAGCAGGCAGGCGCGGCGCCATTGATCATGTTGAGTGCGCAGCGCATCGCGCTTCTCGACCATGCTGTTGCCGGGCAGCTCGGGGAAGCCGTTCATTACCAAGCGCGTCGGTTCACCGCCGGTGTGGGAATCAATCACGTGTACTCGTTTCATGAACATGTCCCGTTGGATGATTTCAGTAGGCGCCGGCAGGGCGCGCAGAGACGGTCGAGGCGGGGGCAGCGATTTCGCTTTCCTCGTCGTCCTCTTCCAGGCGCAGCAGATGCGCCGGTACACCGGTCGCCGCGCCCCAGTAGTAAATGCCGGTGGCACACGCCGCGACGACAAGGGTGTCGAATGGATGGGCGAGGATGCCGAGGCCGCCGAAGGTGCCGAGTTTCGACAGCACGATGGTCACCGCGTAGAAGGCGATCAGCCACGCCGAGGAACGCACTTGGCTGGCCAGATTCAGGTGAGCGGTTGGCACAAATCGACCGCACAGCAGATACACCACGAACATCAGGATCTGCAGACCGAGCAGCCACGACACGGTGCTCCAGCCCGACCAGTAGACGATCAGCGCGGCGATGATGAACGACACCGGCCCGAGCACGCCCATGCACTTGACCCGGAACGGCCGAGGCATGTCCGGCGCATTGCGGCGCAGCGCAGCCACCGACACCGGCGCCACGGCGTAGCTCAACACCAGCGCAGCGGAGACCACGTTGATCAGCGCCTCCCACGACGGGAACGGCAACGTCCAGAACACCGACAGGGCGAAGGTCAGCCACAGCGCCGGGCGCGGGATGCCGGACTTTTCATCGATGTGGGTGAAGACCTTGAAGAAGGTCCCGGTCTGCGCCCAGCCATAGATCACTCGCGGGGTCGCGTTCATGTAGATGTTGCCGCAGCCGCTCGGCGAGATCACCGCGTCGGCGACCACCAGATACGCCAGCCAGCCCACGCCCAGCGCCAGCGCGATATCGCGATACGGCAGGGCAAATTCCTTGCTGATTCCGGCCCAGCCGTTGGCGAGCATTTCCGTCGGGATGCTGCCAAGAAAGGCCATTTGCAGCAGCACGTAAATTAGTGTCGACAGCAGCACCGAGAGGATCAACGCAATGGGAATGGTGCGCTGCGGATTCTTCACTTCACTGGCCACCGAGATGATCGGCGTCAGGCCCAGATACGCGAAAATGATGCCACCCGCCGACACGGCCATCTCGACGCCGGACAGGCCAAACGGGGCAAAGCCTTGCACCTCGAAGTTGGCCGGTTTGAAGAAGGTGAACAGCACCCCGATCACCAGCAACGGCACGATGAATTTGAACACGCTGACCAGATTGTTGGCCTTGGCGAAGGTTTTCACGCTGCGGTAGTTGAGCAGGAAGAACACGCACAACAGCCCGAACTGCACCAGCCAGCCGAGAATCGTCGGATCGCCGGTGCCAGCTTTGGACAGGCCGGGAAACCACGCCGCTGCGTATTGGCGCGAAGCGACCACTTCGATGGCGACCAGACTGGAAAACGCAATCAGGGTGATGAAGCCCATCAAGTAGCCGAGCAGCGGCCCGTGGGAGTAAACCGGATAACGCACCACGCCGCCGGCACGCGGCAGTGCAGCGCCGAGTTCGCAATAGACGATGCCCAGCAACAACACGGCGAAGCCGCCCAGCAGCCAGGAAAAAATCCCCGCCGGGCCGGCAATGGCGGACACATGACTGGCCGCGAACAACCAGCCGGAACCGAAGATCGCCCCCAGCCCGATAAATGTGAGGTCGATCAGTGAAAGCTGTTTTTTGAACTTGCCTTGGCCTGACATGGCATCGCCTTCTTGTGAGTTATTGGATAGGCAGTTGTGTCACTGGGACGGCCAGACTTTGAACTCATCGACCTCGCGGCGATTGATGTTTTTTGCTGGCTTCGATGACGAAATCAGCACAATGACGCCGATAAAACATGGCCCTCGACACGCCGCGAACGATGCTGCAATCTGCGGGCGAACGGCGCATGGCGGGCATTTGGTCTGTCCACGTTACGAGGGGAATCTTTGATGCAGCAGGCGTTTTCGATCCTGGCTCAAGGCATGAATGGCCAGCGTCCGCAGACACTGGAGGAACTCTTGGCCGGCGCAGCGCTGTTGTTGCCGATGCTTGATGTGATCCCCAATGCGGCGATTTTCATCAAGGATGTGCAGGCCCGTTACGTGCTTGCCAACCGCACACTGGTGCAGCGCTGTGGCTTGAAGGATTTGCGTCCGTTACTGGGCAAGACCAGCGCGCAGGTGTTTCCGGCGCAACTCGGGCCGGGCTACACCGAGCAGGATCGCAAGGTGCTGGAGGAGGGTTTTGTGCTGGAGGATCAGCTCGAACTGCATCTGTACGGCAGCCGCGAACCGGGGTGGTGCCTGACGCACAAGCAGCCACTGTATAACCGTGACGGGGTGATTATCGGTCTGGCGGGGATTTCGGTGGACCTGCAATCGGCCAGCGAAACCCACCCGGCATTCGAGCGGCTGGCGGCTGTCGATGAGCATATTCGCGCGAATTTCAATCGCCGCGTGACCCTCGGTGAACTGACCCGCATCGCCGGTATTTCCGTGGCGCAACTGGAGCGTTACTGCAAACGGGTATTCCACCTGACGCCACGGCAGATGATCCAGAAAGTACGCCTGGAGCATGCGCATCGATTGCTGCACACCGACCTGCCGATAACGGACGTGGCGCTGCAATGCGGCTACACCGATCACAGCGCGTTCACGCGCCAGTTCAAGGCGTCGACCGGGTTTACGCCACGCGAGTATCGGCAGGCCACTTCACCCTGATCAAGTGACCATTGAAGATCAATGCAGGCGCTGCCGAACCTTCGGCAACTCCTGCGTCGGCCTGGGCCGACCTGCGGTGCTTGTCAGGAAAATCCTACAGGAGTACAAATGTACTCCATGACGAACCTGACTCCCCGCCGTACTGCCATTCTGACTTTTATCCGCGATCGAATCGCCGAACACGGTCAGCCCCCAAGCCTCGCTGAAATCAGCGAGGCTTTTGGTTTTGCCTCGCGCAGCGTGGCGCGTAAGCATGTACTCGCGCTCACCGAAGCCGGTTTTATCGAGGTCAATCCGCATCAGGCCCGGGGTATTCGCCTGCTCGGGCAGCCGGCGCGCCCGGAATTGCTCGACATTCCCGTACTCGGCCGCGTCGCTGCCGGTGCGCCGATTGGCGCCGATGCCGACATCCATAGCCGCTTGCTGCTCGACCCGGCGCTGTTCTCCCGCACGCCCGATTACATGCTGCGGGTGCAGGGCGATTCGATGATCGAGGACGGCATTCTTGACGGCGATCTGGTCGGCGTGAAGCGCAATCCCGAGGCGCTCAACGGCCAGATCGTCGTAGCGCGCCTCGACGGTGAAGTCACCATCAAACGTTTCGAACGGCTGGGCGATGCCGTGCGGCTGTTGCCGCGCAACCCGGCGTATCAGCCGATTGTCGTGCGTGACGATCAGGATCTGGCCATCGAAGGGGTGTTTTGCGGTCTGGTGAGGCAAGGCTGATGGGCGCCGTCGTTGCGTTGGATACGCTGTTCAATGGCGGCCAGGTCTGGAAAGGCCGGCCTGCGCCACCGGCCGCCAGCCCGCAGCCGACCGGCCACGCCGCGCTGGACGCGGCACTGCCCAGCGGTGGCTGGCCGGAAGCGGCGTTGAGCGAAATCCTCCTGGCCGGTCCCGGTGTCGGCGAACTGCAGCTGGTCTGGCCGACGCTGGCGCGATTGTCGGCGGCGGGCGAGCGCATCGTGCTGGTGGCGCCGCCGTTCGTGCCGTACCCGCAGGCGTGGGCAAGCGCCGGGGTCGATCTGCGCCAGTTGTCGGTGATCCAGGCCACCGAGCGCGATGCCTTGTGGGCGGCGGAACAATGTTTACGTTCGGGCAGTTGCGGCGCGGTGCTGTGCTGGCCGCACAAGGCTGATGATCGCGCGTTGCGCCGTTTGCAGGTGGCGGCGGAAACCGGTCAGACCCTGGCGTTTGCCTGGCGGCCGTTGAGCGAAGCGATCAACCCGTCACCGGCGGCGTTACGCATTGCCATCGACGCCAGACCTGCACAGTTGCGCGTACTCAAGTGCCGTGGCGGGCTGGCGCGTACGGCACCGATTGCCTTTGCTGTGGGGCACTGAGGTCACCATGCGCTGGGTGTGTATCCTGTTTCCGCAATTGGCTCTGGACGCCGTGCTGCGTCAGCGTCCCGATCCCGATGAACCGTTGGTGCTGCTTAACGGCCCGGCCCAGCGCCGGGTGTTGCAAGCGGTCAACCCGGCGGCGCGCAAGCTTGGTTTGCGCGCAGGCCAGTCGATGACCGCTGCGCAGGCGATGAGCAAAGACTTTGCCACGGCTGATTACGAGGCCGCCGAGGTCGAACACTGGCAGCAGTTTCTCGCTGCGTGGGCCTACCGTTTCAGTTCGCAGGTCAGCGTGCATTACCCACGCACCGTGGTGTTCGAAATCGAATCCAGCCTGGGTCTGTTCGGTTCGTGGGCGCAGTTCGAAGCACGACTGCGCCGGGAACTGACCGACCTGGGCTTCCGCCATCGCATCGTCGCGGCACCGAATCCCGTGGCGGCGCGGGTGCTGGCCAACGCCTATGACGGCTTGGTGGTGCCGGACGGCGAGGCCTTGCAGCATCACCTCGGTCAGTTGCCGGTCGACCGTGTCGGTCTGGAGCCAGCGGTGGCCACGGCGTTGTCGCGCATGGGCCTGCGCAATCTCAGTCAGGTGCAGAGCCTGCCGCGTCAGGCACTGGCACGACGGTTCGAAGCGCAGATGCTCAAGCATCTCGACACGCTGTTCGGCGCGCGGCCATTGGCGCTGGCGTTTTACCTGCCGCCGGATCGTTTCGACGTACGCATCGAACTCAACTTTGACGTGCAGTCCCATCAGGCACTGTTGTTCCCGTTACGCCGTTTGACCGGCGATCTGTCGGCGTTCCTCTGCGGGCGTGACAGCGGCGTGCAGCGTTTCGATCTGCACCTGGAACACGCCGGGCTGCCGGACAGCATCATCAAGGTCGGCCTGCTCAGCGCCGAACGTGATCCGGCGATGCTCTTCGAACTGGCCCGTGGCCGGCTGGAACAAGTGCAAGTCGAGGCGCCCGTGCGCGGCTTTCGTCTGCGCGCCGAGGACCTGCCGAGTTTCGTGCCGCAGTTTCAGCAACTGTTCGACGACCGTCCGCAGCAGACCTTGCCGTGGGAGCAGTTGCGCGAACGCCTGCGTGCGCGCTTGGGAGATGACGCCGTGCAGGGGTTGCGTTTTCAGGCCGATCATCGTCCCGAGTGCGCGTGGCAGCACGGCGTTGATAAACAACGCTGCGCAGGCTTGCCGAACGTGCATCGTCCGGGCTGGTTGCTCGGCGAGCCACAAAGCGTGGCGGAAGGTTCGGCGCGGATTCTCATGGGCCCGGAGCGCATCGAATCCGGCTGGTGGGACGGTGACGACGTGCGCCGTGATTATTACCTGATCCAGAATCGCGCCGGTCAGCAGGGCTGGGCTTATCGGGCGGTGGGTGAGGGCGGTCCGCTGTGGCTGCAGGGCTGGTTTGCATGAACGACGGTTATGCCGAACTGCACTGCCTGTCGAACTTCAGTTTTCAACGCGGTGCGTCCAGTGCGCTGGAACTGTTCCAGCGCGCAAAAAAGCACGGCTATCAGGCACTGGCGATCACCGATGAATGCACGCTGGCCGGGATCGTTCGGGCCTGGCAAGCGGCGAAATCGGTGGAGCTGCCGCTGGTCATCGGCAGCGAAGTGCGTATCGAAAACGGCCCGAAACTGGTGCTGCTGGTGGAGAATCTGGCGGGCTATCAAGCGCTGTGCGGCCTGATCACCCGCGCCCGACGGCGCACGCAGAAAGGCCAGTATCAGGTGCTGCGCGAAGACTTCGCCGAGCCGTTGCCGGGGTTGCTGGTGTTGTGGGTGCCGGACTCGCTTGATGACGTGGAGGAGGGGCGATGGCTGCAGCAGACCTTTGGCGAACGGTTGTGGCTGGCGGTGCAATTGCATCGTGGCCAGGACGATCAGCAGCGGTTGGCGGCGATGTTGGGGCTGGCCGCCGAGTTGCAGATTCCTGCCGTGGCCAGCGGCGATGTGCACATGCACGCCCGTGGCCGGCGTGCCTTGCAGGACACCATGACTGCGATCCGTCATCACGTGCCGGTGGCCGAGGCGGGGTTACGTTTGCACCCCAATGGCGAACGGCATTTACGCAGTGTCGAGGTCGTGCGCGAGTTGTATCCGCAGGCCTTGCTCGATGAGTCGGTGAGCCTGGCCCGGCGCTGCACCTTCGACCTGGGCGAGTTGCGTTATCAGTATCCGAAAGAACTGGTGCCGGAAGGGCACAGCGCCAGTTCCTGGCTACGGCATCTGACCGAAGAGGGCATCGCCTGGCGCTGGCCACAGGGGCCTCAAGCCAAAGTGCTCAAGCAGATCGACGATGAACTGAAGCTGATCGCCGAACTCGGTTACGAAAGCTACTTTCTCACCGTGCACGATGTGGTGCACTTCGCCCGCCAGCAGAAGATTCTGTGTCAGGGCCGTGGCTCTGCGGCCAACTCGGCGGTGTGTTTTGCCTTGGGCATCACCGAAATCGACCCGGATCGCACCACGCTGCTGTTCGAACGCTTCATGTCCAAGGAGCGCAACGAGCCGCCGGACATCGACGTCGACTTCGAGCACGAGCGCCGCGAAGAAGTCCTGCAATACGTGTTTCGCCGTTACGGCCGTGGTCGTGCGGCGCTGACGGCGGTGGTCAGCACCTACCACGCTGCCGGCGCGGTGCGCGACGTGGCCAAGGCCTTGGGCCTGCCGCCGGATCAGATCAACGCACTGGCTGATTGCTGCGGCCACTGGAGCGATGAAACACCGCCGGTCGCGCGTTTGCTCGAAGGCGGTTTCGACCCGGACAGCCCGGTGCTGCGCCGAGTGCTGAGCCTGACCGGGCAGTTGATCGGTTTCCCCCGGCACCTGTCGCAGCATCCCGGCGGCTTTGTGATTTCCGAGCAGCCGCTGGACACGCTGGTGCCGGTGGAGAACGCCGCCATGGCCGAGCGCACGATCATTCAGTGGGACAAGGATGACCTCGATGCAGTCGGCCTGCTCAAGGTGGATATTCTCGCCCTCGGCATGCTCAGCGCGATTCGCCGCTGCTTCGACCTGCTGCGCCACCATCGCAATCTGGATCTGAGCCTGGCGACGATTCCAGCCGAAGACAAACCGACCTACGACA
The DNA here is from genome assembly GCF_002754355.1 of Pseudomonas sp. 29. Taxonomy (NCBI): domain Bacteria; kingdom Pseudomonadati; phylum Pseudomonadota; class Gammaproteobacteria; order Pseudomonadales; family Pseudomonadaceae; genus Pseudomonas; species Pseudomonas sp. 29. Next base: position 146,154 of record NZ_PEEY01000001.1, on the reverse strand, counting down.
TGATCAGCCGCGCTGACACCATCGGCGTGTTCCAGATCGAGTCGCGGGCGCAGATGTCGATGCTGCCGCGCCTGAGACCGGCGAAGTTCTACGATCTGGTGATTGAGGTGGCCATCGTCCGCCCGGGACCGATTCAGGGCGGGATGGTGCATCCGTATCTGCGTCGCCGGAACAAGGAAGAAGAGGAAACCTACCCGTCACCAGAGCTCAAGGTTGTTCTGGAAAGAACCCTCGGCGTGCCGCTGTTTCAGGAACAGGTGATGCAGATCGCCATCGTCGCCGCCGATTACAGCCCCGGCGAGGCTGATCAGTTGCGTCGCTCGATGGCTGCGTGGAAACGCCACGGTGGACTGGAACCGCACAAGGAACGCCTCGCCGCCGGCATGAAGAAGAACGGCTACACGCCGGAGTTCGCCGCGCAGATTTTCGAGCAGATCAAAGGCTTCGGCAGCTACGGTTTTCCCGAGTCCCACGCCGCCAGTTTTGCCTTGCTGACTTACGCCAGTTGCTGGCTCAAGTGCCACGAACCGGCGGCGTTCGCCTGCGCGTTGATCAATAGCTGGCCAATGGGCTTCTACAGCCCGGACCAGATTCTCCAGGATGCGCGCCGCCATCAGTTGCAGATCCGCCCGGTCGACGTGCGCGCCAGTGACTGGGATTGCAGCCTGGAAACCACCACGACGGCGCAACCGGCGATTCGCATGGGCCTGCGGATGATCAAGGGTTTTCGCGAGGACGATGCCCGGCGCATCGAAGCGGCGCGCGCGCGCGGGGCATTTGCCGATGTCGCCGACCTGGGCGAGCGGGCGGCGCTCGACAGTCGGGCGCAGGCGTTGCTCGCCGATTCCGGGGCGTTGCGTGGCCTGGCCGGACATCGGCATCGGGCGCGCTGGGAAGTCGCCGGGGTGCAGAAACAGCTGGGCCTGTTTGCCGGGTTGCCGAGTCAGGAGGAGCCTGAGGTGGTACTACCCAAACCCAGCGTTGGCGAGGATCTGCACGCCGATTACAGCACCGTCGGCACCACGTTGGGGCCGCATCCGCTGGCACTGTTGCGCGGCGAACTCAAAGCCCGGCGCTGCCGCAGTTCGCAGGAGTTGCTTGAAGTCGAACATGGCCGACCGGTGAGCATCGCCGGGCTGGTGACGGGACGGCAACGACCGGGCACCGCCAGTGGCGTGACCTTTGTGACGCTGGAAGATGAGTTCGGCAACGTCAACGTGGTGGTCTGGCGGGATCTGGCCGAGCGTCAACGGCAAGTGCTGGTGGGCTCGCAACTGCTGAAAGTCGACGGCCGCTGGGAGCGCGAAGGCGAAGTGCGCCACCTGATCGCCGGCCGCCTGAGCGACCTCAGCTCGCTGCTCAATGGCATCCGCGTGCAGAGCCGCGATTTCCATTGATCAACACAACCCTTGTAGGAGTGAGCCTGCTCGCGATAGCGGTGTGTCAGACAACATCAACGTGAATGACACACCGCTATCGCGAGCAGGCTCACTCCTACAGGGGTTTTGCTTATGTTCAAGACGGCCAATTCATTGGCGTCAAAAAAGCCTGTCGTGAATGATGGCACTTTGTCATAATGCCGCCCCTTTTCAGCTCCCGAGCGCCTTGCCGTGTCGGGGCATCCCCGTTTTTCAAAAGGAATACTCAGTGAGAATGATCTCCCGGATGCTGGTCTCAGGCGTTGCGATTGCCGTGCTCGGCACGATTGCCGGCACACTCGCCGGTTGCGCCACTGAAAGCTCCCGCGCGCTGCCGGTGGCCAAGGTTGAAAGCGCCACACAAGTCTGGACCGGCGTTCGTGTGCCGATGGCCGTGGGCAAGTTCGACAACCGCTCCAGCTATATGCGCGGGATTTTCTCCGACGGCGTCGACCGTCTCGGCGGTCAGGCCAAGACCATCCTGATCACCCATTTGCAGCAGACCAACCGCTTCAGCGTGCTGGATCGCGACAACATGGGTGAAATCCAGCAGGAAGCGGCGATCAAGGGCCAGGCTCAGCGTCTGAAAGGTGCTGATTACGTGGTGACCGGCGACGTCACCGAGTTTGGCCGCAAAGAGACCGGCGATCACCAACTGTTCGGCATCCTCGGCCGTGGCAAGACTCAGGTGGCCTACGCCAAGGTCAACCTGAATATCGTCAATATCAGTACCTCCGAAGTGGTCTATTCGACCCAGGGCGCCGGCGAATACGCCTTGTCCAACCGCGAAATCATCGGTTTCGGCGGCACCGCTGCCTACGACTCCACCCTCAACGGCAAAGTACTGGATCTGGCCATGCGCGAGGCGATCAATCGTCTGGTCGATGGCATGAACGCCGGTGCCTGGAAACCGGGCAACTGATCGACGCCCATTGCAAGGAGCAACACCCATGAATCTGACTTTGTCGCGCGCGCTGATGGCGCTGACGCTGGCCGCCAGCGCCTTGTTGGCCGGTTGTGCCTCCGGCCCGCAAACCCTGTACCAGTGGGAAGGTTACGAGCCCCAGGTCTACGAATACTTCAAAGGCGAAGAGCCGAAAGAAGCCCAGGCCGAAGCGCTGGAACGTGACTTGCAGAAAATCCGCTCCACCGGCAAGGCTGTACCGCCGGGTTACCACGCGCACCTTGGCCTGCTCTATCTGAGCATGGGCAAGGACGACCAGATGGTGCAGCAGTTCAAAACCGAGAAAACCCTGTTCCCTGAGTCTGGGACGTACATGGATTTCCTGCTCAAAAACGCCAAGACCGGAGACGCGAAATGATCGCGCGCACCTTGAAACTGCTGGTCGCCGGTCTGGCCCTGACCGTGCTGGGCGGCTGCGTTGCGCCCAAGACCGTGGATTACTCGGCCTACAAACAGGCGCGGCCGAAAACCATTCTGGTGCTGCCTCCGCTGAACACTTCGCCGGATGTGAAGGCGTCCTACAGCCTGTTGTCGCAGGTGACCTTCCCACTGGCCGAAGCCGGTTACTACGTGCTGCCGATTGCGCTGGTTGATGAGACGTTCCGCCAGAACGGTCTGAGCACCCCGGACGACATCCACCAGGCACCGCCAGGCAAATTGAAGGAAATCTTCGGTGCGGACGCTGCGCTGTACATCACCGTGACCGAATACGGTACGCGCTACATGGTGATCAGCAGCGAAACAGCAGTGACCGCGACGGCGAAACTGGTCGACCTGAAAAGTGGCACGACGCTGTGGACCGGTTCGGCCCGGGCGTCGAGCGAAGAGGGCGGCAATAGCAATGCCGGCGGTATCGTCGGCATGCTGATCTCGGCGGCAGTGAAGCAGATCATCAACAGCTCCACCGATGCCGGCTACCCGATTGCCGGTGTGGCGAGCAATCGTCTGCTCTCGGCCGGACACCGGGCAGGCCTGCTATACGGCCCGCGCTCGCCGAAGTACGGCACTGACTGAGCCCGGTAAGATCTTTCCCACGCACTGCGTGGGAAAGATCAAATGTACGCGTGAGCCTGCTCACCGCCCCCTCCCGGCACATATGTCCTGCTTGCAACGAGCAGACAAGTAGCGCGACGCCGCCTCGATGGGTGATCCGCACTCAACGTGCAATCAAGACCCTGCATCTCGAAGCCGAAGGCTATATCCTGCGTGGCACTCAGTTGCTCGACGTTAAAGGAGTGCCCAAATGACCGAAAAGAAACCGGAAACCACGGTCGACCGCGTCTACCAAGGGGTTTACGAGGCGATCAGCAAGCGTTCGTTGCGCCCGGGGATGAAACTGGGTGAGGCCTCGCTGGCCGAATTATTCAATGTCAGCCGCACGTCGGTGCGCGCGGCATTGAAGCAATTGGAGGCCGATGGACTGGTCACCACCGAGCCGAATAAAGGGGCATCGGTGTCGCTGCCGAGCAATGAAGAGCTCCGCTCGCTGTTTGAAACCCGCCGGCTGATCGAGATCGGCATCGTTACCGAACTGTGCCGGCGCAAGGACAGCGCGGCGATGCAGGATTTGCGCGAACACCTGCTGCTGGAAGATGAAGCCCACGCGGCGGGCGATCACGAACGGCTGATCCATCTGCTCGGTGAGTTCCACATCAAACTGGCGTGCAGCCTGAATAACCCGGTGCTGCTCGACTGGTTCCAGAAACTGATCTCCCGCGCTTCGCTGTACGCTGCAGCGCTGGACGACGACAGCCATGAAGTCTGCCGCGACAACGAACACCTGCGCCTGATCGAATACATCGAGGCCGGCAATCAGAGCGCCGCCATCGAGCTGACCTGCACGCATCTGAACGGCATCGAGAAGGCCATTCTCGACGCCGCCGCCAAAATGAAAACCGGCTACCACCCGCTCAAGCACCTGATCGGGGTTTAGGTTCCGGGCGCGGATGAAATCGGCTATATATCATATGAAACCAATGCGACTGGAGGCGCTCGAAACAGACGGGCGTCGCGTCGTTATGGCGTCGCGATTTATCGGGCAATCACCACAGGACACTGAGTCAGTCGATGCAGTTTTTATCCGATAGCCATGGTTGTGACGGCTGGAAAGGCGAAATGGCCGGGCGCATCAGTGCGTTCGACTGGAGCCATACTGAACTCGGTCCGCTGAACAGCTGGCCGGCCAGCCTGTGCAGCGCTGTGCAACTGATGCTGGCGTCGCCGCTGCCGATGGTCATGCTCTGGGGCTATGCCGGGTACATGATCTACAACGATGCCTATTCGAAATTTGCCGGTGGTCGGCACCCGTATCTACTCGGTGCGCCGGTGGAGCTGGGCTGGCCGGAAGTCGCCGATTTCAACCGGCATGTGGTCGATACCTGCCTGGCCGGCGGCACCTTGTCGTTTCGCAATAAAGAGTTGGTGCTGTTGCGCGATGGCGTCCCCGAAGACGTCTGGATGGACCTGTATTACAGCCCGGTGGCCAATGATGACGGCAAGCCGGCCGGGGTGATGGCGATGGTGGTGGAAACCACCGAGTTCATGCACTCCGAACGCCGGCGGCAGGAAGCTGAAAGCGCTTACCGCGCCGACAACGAGCGGGTGCGTCTGGCGTTGAATGCCGGGGCCTTGCTCGGCTCGTTTGTCTGGGACGTGAAAAACAACACGTTGTCGGCAGACGAGCGATTCGCTCGCACGTTCTCCTATCCGCCGGATCAGGATCTTAGCGACCTCCCGCAGGACATCGCCGAGTCGCGCATTCATCCCGATGACGCCGCCTGGGTGCAGGAACGGGTCGTCCATTCCGTGCAGACCGGTGAACCGTATAACGCCGAATATCGCGTGCGGCGCAGTGACGGCAGTTATTCCTGGGTGTTGGCCAGTGGCGCTTGCGAGTTCGACGAACACGGCGCGCCGTTGCGCTTTCCCGGCGTGCTGATCGACATTCATGAACGCAAGATCGCCGAAGAATCCCTGCTCAAATTTACCCGCAACCTCGAACAGCGCGTAGGCGAAGAAGTCGAGGCGCGGCTGGCGGCTGAAGAGCAGTTGCGCCAGTCACAGAAGCTTGAAGCGATTGGTGGCCTGACCGGCGGCGTCGCCCACGATTTCAATAATCTGTTGCAAGTGATCGCCGGCAATCTGCATCTGCTCGCGCGCCATGAACCGAACAATGCCAACGTGCAGCGCCGCGTCAGCGCCTCGCTGGCAGCAGTCGAGCGCGGCGCCAAGCTGTCCTCGCAATTGCTTGCGTTCGCCCGGCGCCAGCCTCTGTCGCCGGCGGTGTGCAACCCGCAGCAGATTTTCGAAGGTGTCGGCGAATTACTGCAGCGTGCGCTGGGTGAGACTATTCAGATCGACGTGCAACTGCCGCAAAAGCCGTGGCACATCAACGTCGACCGCAACCAGTTGGAAAACGCCATTCTCAACCTGGCGATCAATGCTCGCGATGCGATGAAGGGCGAGGGCACCATTGCGCTCAGCGCTGCCAACGTGCGACTCGAACGCGAGTTCTGTGCCGGTAAAGGCATCGTTCCCGGTGAGTTTGTCCGCGTCGCGGTCAGTGACTCCGGCGCCGGCATCCCGCCAGATATTCTTGAGCAAGTGTTTGAGCCGTTCTTCACCACCAAGGCTGACGGTCAGGGCACCGGGCTGGGCTTGAGCATGGTGTTTGGCTTCGTCAAACAGAGCGGCGGGCATGTCGAGATCACCAGCACCCTCGGCGAGGGCACGCGGGTGCAGTTGTACTTCCCGCGCAGTCTGCGGCCGATCCTTGATGAGGCGCCCAGTCTGCAAAGGCAGCAGAGCGGCGGCCACGAAACGATTCTGGTGGTCGAGGACAACGACGCCGTGCGCGCTTCGGCGGTCGAATTGTTGCGCGAGGAGGGTTATCGCGTGCTGACCGCCGGTCATGGCGATGCGGCCATGCAAATGCTCCTCGAAGGTGTCGAGGTGGACCTGATCTTCACTGACGTGGTCATGCCGGGGCTGATCAAAAGCTCCGACCTGTTCGCTTGGGCCAAGGTGCAGACACCGCCGGTGGCCGTGCTGTTCACCTCCGGGCACACCCGCGACATCATTTCACGCAATCACCAGTTAAGCCCTGACACGCACTTGCTTGGCAAACCGTACAGCCCGGAAGCCATGTTGCAGATGATTCGGGTGGTGCTCGGTAGCTGAGCGTAGAACATTCCTTCACCAAGGCAGGTCGATGACTTCCAAACGCACCTCCAAAGCGCCCACCGGCATGGTTCGGGTACGTGGCGCCCGTGAACACAACCTGAAGAACGTTGATGTCGACATTCCCCGCGATGCGCTGGTGGTATTCACCGGGGTGTCCGGGTCTGGCAAGTCGTCACTGGCGTTCTCGACCTTGTATGCCGAGGCCCAGCGCCGTTACTTTGAGTCGGTGGCGCCGTACGCGCGACGGCTGATCGATCAGGTCGGCGTGCCGGATGTCGACTCCATTGAAGGCCTGCCGCCGGCCGTGGCCCTGCAACAGCAACGCGGCACGCCGAGTACGCGCTCGTCAGTGGGCAGCGTGACCACGCTGTCGAGCCTGATCCGCATGCTCTATTCGCGCGCCGGCAGTTATCCGCCGGGGCAACCGATGTTGTATGCCGAGGACTTCTCGCCGAACACCCCGCAAGGCGCGTGCCCCGAATGCCATGGCCTCGGCCGGGTGTACGAGGTCACCGAAGCGCTGATGGTGCCGGACCCGAACCTGACCATCCGCCAGCGCGCGGTGGCGTCCTGGCCGCTGGCGTGGCAGGGGCAGAACCTGCGCGACATCCTCGTGACCATGGGCATCGACGTCGACATCCCGTGGAAAAAACTGCCGAAAAAGCAGCGCGACTGGATTCTCTTCACCGAAGAAACCCCGACCGTGCCGGTGTACGCCGGGCTGACCCCGGAAGAAACCCGCGTCGCCCTCAAACGCAAGATGGAGCCGAGTTACCAGGGCACCTTCACTGGCGCCCGGCGCTACATTCTCCACACGTTTACTCACTCGCAAAGTGCGCTGATGAAAAAGCGCGTTTCGCAGTTCATGCTCGGCAGCCCTTGCCCGTTATGCGATGGCAAACGCCTGAAACGTGAAGCGTTGTCGGTGACGTTTGCCGGGTATGACATCGGTGAGCTGTCGCAGATGCCATTGCTGCAAGTGGCCGAGGTGCTGCGGCCGGTGGCGGCGGCCAGCTACCTCGAACACGCAGAAGAAACCGGCGAGACCTTAAGCCACGCGCAAACCCGCGAGGCCCGCCAGCAGCGCGTGGCCCACGGCGCCAGCGGGCACGGCAGTGCGCCGGATGTGCGACATACGCCCAACCTGTCATTGGAAAAACGCCTGGCGGCGCAGCGCATTGCCGAGGATCTGCTGGAGCGGGTCAGCACCCTGACCGATCTGGGCCTCGGTTATCTGGCGCTGGAGCGCAGCACCCCGACGCTGTCGTCCGGTGAGTTGCAGCGCTTGCGCTTGGCGACGCAACTGGGCTCGCAATTGTTCGGGGTGATCTACGTGCTCGACGAACCCTCCGCCGGTTTGCACCCGGCCGATGGCGAGGCGTTGTTCGAGGCGTTGCAGCGCTTGAAGGCGGACGGCAACACGCTGTTTGTGGTCGAGCACGACGTGGAAACCATGCGCCGCGCCGACTGGCTGATCGACGTCGGCCCGGCGGCGGGCGAGCAGGGTGGGCAGGTGCTGTACAGCGGCCCGCCGGCAGGTCTGGCCGAGATCGAGCAATCGCAGACTCGCGCCTACCTGTTTGCCGAAGCGCAGCGCCAGGCACGCACCGCGCGCAAACCGACGGCGTGGCTGAAGCTCGACGGGATCACCCGCAATAACCTGAATAATCTCAGTGCTGAATTTCCGCTGGGCTGCTTTACCTCGGTGACCGGCGTGTCTGGCTCGGGCAAATCGAGTCTGGTCAGTCAGGCCTTGCTGGAACTGGTCGGCGCGCAGTTAGGGCGGCCGACGGTAGACAGTGAGCCGGAAGAACTCAGCCTCGAGGACGCCGCGCCGCAGGTCAGCAGCGGCCAGGTGACGTCGGGGCTGGAGTCGATCAAGCGACTGGTGCAGGTCGACCAGAAACCCATCGGCCGCACGCCACGCTCCAATCTGGCCACTTACACAGGGCTGTTCGACAACGTGCGCAAGCTCTACGCCGCGACCGACGCGGCACGGGCTGCCGGCTACGACGCCGGACAGTTTTCCTTCAACGTCGCCAAGGGCCGTTGCGCCACCTGCGAGGGTGAAGGCTTTGTCAGTGTCGAGTTGTTATTCATGCCCAGTGTTTATGCGCCGTGCCCGACCTGCCATGGCGCGCGCTACAACCCGCAGACCCTGGCGATTCTCTGGGAGGGTTTGAGCATTGCGCAGGTGCTGCAATTGACCGTCGAGGAAGCGGTGACGGTGTTTGCCGAGCAAGCGGGGATTCGCCGGTCACTCGAAGTGCTGCGCGATATTGGCCTGGGTTATCTGCGCCTGGGGCAACCGGCCACGGAGTTGTCCGGTGGCGAAGCGCAGCGGATCAAACTGGCCACCGAATTGCAACGCAACCAGCGCGGCGCGACCTTGTACGTGCTGGACGAACCGACCACCGGGCTGCATCCGCGTGATGTCGATCGGTTGCTGGAGCAGTTGGATACGCTGGTGACGGCTGGGCACACGGTGATTGTCGTTGAGCACGAAATGCGCGTGGTCGCGCAGAGTGACTGGGTGATCGACATCGGGCCGGGCGCGGGGGATCAGGGCGGTCGAATCGTGGTGGCGGGTACACCGCAGAAGGTTGCGGCGAGCAAGAAGAGCAAAACCGCGCCGTTTCTGGCTCGGGCCTTGAGCCGGTAATTGCGGCGTTCCGATTGGCACCATCAAGCGGGCGGCGAAGTTTTGAACGTTGGCGCGGGCCAGGCTTCGAATCTTTAACACCCGGCGGATGTGTGTCGGGGGTGTTTTGACCAACGAGGTGGCCATGAACGAGCAAACGAAGCAGAGTCAATCTGGCGAACCGATTAACCGCAATGATCCAGCGATTGACCCGCAGGTGCCGGGGCAACCGTCGCCGACACAGCAGCAGGGCGAGGATGGTCAGGCGCAGAGCGCAGACCCGGCAGTGGATCAGAAGAACAAGCACACGGACAACGACAACGAGTTCAGCCCGGGTTTCAAACCACAGCCGGATCGGGCGAAGCCGGGGGAGGAGACGGATGCTGATATTGATACGGATGGCGGTTGATTTCGGCGGATATGACAAGGCCGCATCTATCTGGATGCGGCCTTTTTTTGCTTTGGGTTTGTGGTGTTGCTGACATCGATCCCCCTCACCCCAGCCCTCTCCCCCAAGGGGGCGAGGGGAAAGGGAGCCGATCTCGGTGCCTTTCAAAACCCAGGTTCAACTCTGGATTTCAGGTCGGTGTGACTCGAACATTCAACACGATCGGCTCCGTCTCGCTCTCCGGAAAGGCGAGGGGGAAAGGGAGCCGATCGGGGTCTATTCAGAACCTGAGCTCGACGCAAGACTTTCAGGTCGATGTAACTCGAACATTCACCTCGATCGGCTCCCTCTCCCTCAGGGAGAGGGCTGGGGTGAGGGTAAAGCTTTTTACTTGCTCGGATGCTTGGCCTGCAGCTCTTTCGCCACTGCCAGATGTTTCTCCAGCGCCGGCAACATTTTCTGTGCAAATGCCTTCAGTTCAGGGGCGCCTTTGACCTTGTCATCCGTCACGGTATTGGCTTGTTTCTTGAACAGCTCGATGGTCTCTTCATGAGCCTTCACCTGATTATTGGCGTAAGCGGCGTCGAAGGACTCATCGCGCATATCGAGGATCTTTTCCTTGGCCTGTTTGACCAGCGTCGTTTCGTCCGGCACTTCGATGTCATTGGCCTTGGCAATAGTCGCCAGCTCATCGTTGGCCTTGCCGTGATCGGTGATCATCATGTTGGCGAACGCTTTGATGTCAGCCGATTGGCTTTTTTCCAAAGCGAGGCGGCTGGTTTCGATTTCGGCAATACCACCGGCCGCGGCGTTATCGACGAAGTCATTGTCAGTCGCAGCGAAAGCGCTGCCCATGCCGCTGCTCAACGCGACAGCCAGAACCAGATGACGCAGGTTGAATCCGTCCATTGGTGTATCTCCACGCAGTTTTTGTTGGTGTTAACCAATGGAGGGAACACGGCGAGCAAAGGTTTGATCGCATTTGCGACAGGGCGACGAACGGGCACCGCTGGTCTGACAGGTGGTCGACAGAACCGTGCAACCGAGGCCATTCTGATAACTGGCCAGCGCAATCGGTCGCGTTGGCCAGCCGATCAACTGACGGAGGTGTTCCATGCCGGTTCCCCATGACCTGTTTCAGGACTTGAAGCTTACAAAGGAAGAGATCCAGCAAAAACGCACCGCGGATCCACATCTGGACGCACTGATCAACAAGTATTCCCAGGCGGACGCCGACGTAGTCAAGGCCGAGACTGCCACCTCGGATGCTCCCAGCGACGACACGCTGAAAAAACTCAAAGAGAAGCGCTTGCAGGTCAAAGACAAGATCGTCGAGCAATTACAGGCGCGATCCTGAAGCCCGGTTGATCCGCCGACCTGCGGTTGCGGATTGACGGGAACGACTGCCACGACCGGCACCTCGAATGTACAGAGTCTTCCATCCGACTCATTGCGAGGTGCCTTATGAACGATCCCAAATTCCCCAGTGAAGAGCAGGGCGCATTCGACCCGGTTCCCACGCATCCCGAACCGAACAGCCCGGCACATACCACGGCCAATCCCGAAGAGCCGGATGAGGATCTGCCCGAAGACGAAGATCCGGACAAGTTCGACAAGTCCAGCAACTGACAGACCGCCTTCGTCGGAACGCCGCCCGGAGCAGGCTCGCTCCCACAGGGTTATTTGCTGACCACAGCATTTGGGCTCAACACAATCCACTGTGGGAGCGAGCCTGCTCCGGGCGGCGTTCCGACGAAGGCGTCAGCGCACTCACCACAAAGTTGCCAGATTCACTTCAGGGCCACATCCAATGGCATCCGCGCCATATGCGTCGCCTTCAACGAGCCGAAATACAACCACGGCCCATACTCGCGCACCGTGGTAATCGGCGAATAGTTGCCACTGCTGGCATCCTGCAAATTGGCAATTACCTTGCCCTCCAGATCCAGCCCCAGGACAAACCCGCGCTTCTCCACCGGCTTAGGCAAAACCGCCAACGCCCGCACGATCATCTTGCGCACGAATGGATACCCTGCGGTGGTGTCTAGCAGCTTGTTGCGCGGCGCATACAACGCCACCCAAAACCGATTGCTGCCATTGAACGCCAGGTTGTCCGGCAGCCCCGGCAGGTTATCGATAAACAGGTCGTGAGTGCCGGCTTTCGGCCCGGTCAGCCAATAGCGGCTGATGCGATAGGCACCGGTTTCGTTGACCAGCACATAGGCGTCATCCGGGCCGAGGGTCACGCCATTGGCGAACTCCAGCTTGTCCAGCAGGACACTGGTTTTGCCGCTCTGGAAGTCATAGCGCAGCAGGCGTCCATCGCCGCCGTGCTCGATGATTGCTTCGCCGTCATGGCCGTAGCCCCAGCGGCTGGAGGCATCGCTGAAATAGGCGTAGTGCCCGGACTTGTCGATGGCGACGTCATCGGTGAACCCGAACGCCAGACCATTGGCCGCCGTGGTCAAAGGCACCAACTGACCCTGCGCATCAAGAGACAGCAAACCCTTGACCGCGTCGGCAATCACCAGCATGCCGTTCGGATGCCGGGCCAGGCCCAGCGGGCGGCCACCGGTGTCGGCGAGTACTTTGCGTTGCTGGCCGTCGAGGCTGGTGCGGATCAGTCGGCCGTCGTGCAGCCCGGTGATCAGGAAGTCACTTTCCAGCAGCAAGGCTTCCGGCCCTTCGATGTCGCTCGGCCCGACCTGCGCTGCGCCTTTGAGTTTCTGGTTCTCGGCGTAGAGACCTTCTGTCAGCGATGGCGCTGGCGGCGGCGTCCAGGCCACGGGTTCGACCTTGGTGGGCATCAACAATAAAAAGCCGATGACGATGAGGACCAGCAACAACAGCAGATGTCTCAGCTTCACGCGCTGGCCCTCGCCGAGGCCAGGTAGCGGGCGGCCATGTCGCGCAGCGCCAGCATCGATGCGGCGGATTCGCGCTCGATGCGCCGTTTGAGCAGCAAGCGATTGGCGATGCGCATGCCCAGTCCGTCGAAGCGATAATCCAGCGTGCGCACAAACCGTGTGCCGCTGCCCTCGGGGCTGCATTCATAGGTCAGCAGCAGCGACAAACCATGATCGCCCTGCGCCCGCGCGCACCAGCGGCGGCCGGGCAGGTATTCGGTGACTTCCCAGCGCAAATGGCCCGCGCGCCCGCCGGCATGAATGTCCTCTTCGAAGCGCGCGCCGGCATGCAACGGGCCTTGCGCACCGTCGATTTTCAGCGACGAGGGGTGCCACTCCGGCCAGCGACTGACACTGGCGGCATAGGCCAGCACGGCGATGGGTTCACCAGCGATATCGATCGGGTGTTGCAGGCGGGTCATGGGCATTTTCGAATGGCTCAAAGGGGTGGTTTCCGGCTCCCGGTAAAGGGTGCCGAACAGGTAATCCATCAGCGGCAGGACGATGTTGAAATTGCGCTCCTGCATGCGCTCGCGGCGGTGATGCAGCTCGTGCAAGTGGCGCATCTGGCGGATCCACGGCAGGCGGGTCAGCGGGTTGTGCGGCGGCAGGTGTTCGCAGGCGTGGAATATCTCGTAAGTCAGATAACCGAGGACCATGCAGCCGCCAAACAACCCGGCCACGTTGGCGTCTACCTGTGCGAGCAGCCACCACAACGGTAGGGTGATCAGCAGTGTGTGCAGCACGATCAGCCACGCGGGGAACAGAATCACTCGCCAGTCGCGGGCGCTGTCGTAGGTCATGTGGCCGGGGGTGAAGAAGCTGTGATGATCGCCGGCATGCCGGGCGTAGAACATTTTCGCGAAGGTCTTTTTGTGGTGGCCGAAATGACGATGGACCATGTACACGGCGAAATTGAAAAACAACAGGGTCAACGGCACCGTCAGCCATTCCAGCAGGCTGACCTGCTGCACGCTGCTCCAGAAACCACCAATGGCCAACACACCGAACAGCAGCACGAAGGCGCCGTGCAACCACGGGTTGTACAGCGGATGAATGGCCGCACGATAGCGGCTGCGAAATGCCTCGGTGGTCTGCCTCACTGCATCACCTGCTGGATTGTTGTTATACCCGGCAGATTAGCCGATCCGGCCGTATGTGCAGGCCGGACCTCCATGGCACATGCGCCATGATCGGCTGTGAAGCCGCCGCTTCAGCTCAGCGGGTTCCAGCGTTGCGACCAGTCATCATCGGTGCGGATCACTTCGCGCAGCAGGTGGAAGGCTTGTTGCAGCGTCGCCGAATCGCGATCGCGTGAGTACACGAGGTAAGTCGGATAGCCGAACTCCGGGGCTTTGGTCACCGCTTCCAGGGCGCCGCTTTCCAGGTAAGTGCGCACGACTCGGGTGCGGAAGTAGCCGCTGCCGCCGTGTTCGAGAATGTACTGCAGGGCCAGCGGGCCGAGGTTGAAACTCAGTGCGGCTTTGGCTTTTTCCGGCAGGGCCGCGTCATGCTGGCGGCGGAAGTCCGGGCCCCAGTCGATGTAGACGTAGGGATCGGGACGATCGGGGGCTCGCACCAGGATCAGTTTTTCTTCCAGCACTTGCTCGACCTGCAAGCCTGGCCAGTATTCCGGCTGGTAGACCAGTGCGGCGTCGAGCACACCGAGTTCGAGTTGGCGCAGGAGGTTTTCGCCGTCGCGAATTTCCATGCGCAGGGCATGCCCGGGAATCTTCTCGCGCAGTTCCGCCGCCCAACTGAGCATCAACGGGTTGCACAGGCTGACTTCGCCGCCGATGTGCAGCACGTTGTGATAGCCCTCGGGCAGCGGCAGGTCGCGGCGCGCGGCTTCCCAGGTTTGCACCAGTTGATTGGCGTAAACCACAAAAGCCTCGCCATTGGGCGTCAGTTTCGCCCCGGCGCGGTTACGCACGAACAGCGTGCTGCCCAGCTGACTTTCGAGTTTCTGCACGCGAGCGGTGATCGCCGTTTGCGTGACGAACAGCTTCTGCGCCGCCGCGGCGAGGCTGCCGTGGCGGACGATTTCCAGAAAGGTGCGAGCGAGATCGATGTCCATGGGCGGGCCGGTGTTTGAGGTGGCGGGCATTGTAAAGGCAAAAGCCCCTCATCGGATCGCCGCCCGCCTAACCCTCTCCCGGAGGGAGAGGGGACTGACCGAGGTGTCTGGCGTCGTACATCGACCTGAAAGATCGCGTCGATTATGGATTCAGTAGAGATCGTTCATGTCGGCGAACCTCTACAGCATCCCCCAATCAGTTCCCTCTCCCTTGGGAGAGGGCTAGGGTGAGGGGAAAGCAGTCACCGCCAAAATCAACTGGCCAACTCGGTCAACCGCGCCCACTCTTCAATCAACCGCGCCGGCGTGCCACACACCTTGCGCTTGAAGACAAAATTTCGGCACTTCTCGGCAAACTGATTACGGTTGTAGAGCATGTCTTCCTGCATCTCCCGCAGCTCGGTTTCGCGGCATTGCTGGATCAATACCTGATCAACCCGCACCTTGCGCTCGCGTACCGCCGCGTAAGTCGGATCGCTCACCACGCTGTTGGCCCGTTGCAGCAACCACAGGTCAAACTCGTCCGGGCAGCGCGGGCCGATTTCCTGAACCATGCCCAGTTGCCACGCCTGCACCGCGCTTACCGGCAGGCACGCCTGAGTCAATTGCTCGGCCATTGCCGGGCCGACGGCGCGGGGCAGGCTGTAGGTCCAGTATTCGGAGCCGTATAAGCCCATGCTCTTGTAATGCGGATTGAGCACGACATCGGCGCGGGCAAAGACGATGTCGGCCGCCAGTGCGAGCATCACGCCACCGGCGCCGGCGTTGCCAGTAACGCCACTGACCACCAGTTGCCGGGCCGTCAGCAGTTCTGCGCAGACATCGTCGATTGCCTGAATATTCGCCCAGGCTTCGGCGCCAGGATCCTGCGCGGCCTGAATCACGTTCAAATGCACGCCGTTGGAAAAACTGCCGCGCCCACCCTTGATCAACAACACCTGGGTATCACGGGATTTGGCCCAGCGCAGCGCGGCGACCATGCGCTGGCACTGCTCGGTGCTCATGGCGCCGTTGTAGAACTCGAAGGTCAGCTCACCGACGATGCCGGATTCCCGGTAGCGGATCGGTTGATAGGCTTCGTTACTGAACGGCTGCGTGGCGATCGACCAGTCCAGCACAGGCACCTCGGCCAGTTGCCCGGCCAGCACGTGCCGCGCCGGTTGCTTGAAGGTCTCTTCGCCAGGTTGCGGTTTGCGCCGTAGCGCGCCGATCCACAGGCTTTGATCACCGGCGGCGACCAGCACCGCATCGTCATGCACCGCGAGAATCTCGCCGGGCACGCCGCTGCGCGAATCCAGGTGCGCGTCGTAGACGTAATACTGACCGCCAGCGAGGCTCGCCAACACGCCGGGCTGGCCGTCGGCAGCATCGATGCAGCGTTTGATGAAGCGTGCGCAATCGTGCCAGCTGAAGCTGCGGTCGACCTGCTTCATGTTCGGCTGCAAGCGTCCGCGTACTTTCGTATCGGCATAGTCGAGGACAACCGGTTCAAACCCTTCGATGAATTTCTCCACCACTTCGCGAATACAACGAATCGCCGCATCACTGACCTGGCCGTTGTACAGCTCGGATTTGCGCAGGCCCGCCGGCAGGTTGAATTCGCAGGTGGCCCACACCGGGCCGGCGTCCATTTCTTCGACCGCTTGTAGCGCAGTGACGCCCCAGTTCGGCAGCTCGTTGGTAATCGCCCAGTCGAGGGCACTGGCGCCTCGATCGCCGACGATACCCGGATGGATGATCACCACCGGCCGTTCGGTGTTGCTCCACAGCGCCTGCGGCACGCGGTCCTTGAGGAACGGGCAGATCACCAGATCCGCGCCGCTGTGTTCGATCTGTTCGCACACGGCCTGTTCATCGGTAAACAGCACGACGCTGGGCGAGTGCCCGGCCTCGCGCAGTTCCAGCCAGGCGCGTTGGGTCAGGCCGTTGAAGGCCGACGACAGCAGAATGATGTTGAGTGGTCGCATGCTTGCTCTTCCTTGAGTGGATTCGGCTGTGGGCTCTCGCTGAGCCGTCCCTGGCCTTCGATTGAGCCGCGAGATTAATCAGTGACCACCCACGCGCCAGTGATCGAGGTCAACGTTCTGTCAGCCAATGTTTCTGCGGCGACCAAGCGCCTTATGCTCAATGGTTTGCTTGTGCTGATTTTTTATTACTTCAAATGTCTTCGAGGCTATTGCACAGTCGCGCCTGATCAGAGCCGGACGATCCCGGCAGAACGATGGTTTTTCGCAGCGGGTGGGACCCGTTTCAGGGAGCAAGGCATGGGTGGGCACAACCCGCATTACCAGATCATCGGGCAGATGTTCCAAAAGGACTATCGCTGGCTGTGCGCTGCCGTTGGCCGCACGCTCGGTTGTCCGCACAGTGCGCAAGACATTGCATCGGAAACCTTTCTGCGGGTGTTGGCGCTGCCGGATCCCACAGCCATTCGCGAGCCACGCGCGCTATTGACCACCATCGCCCGGCGGCTGGTTTACGAAGGCTGGCGGCGCCAGGACCTTGAGCGCGCCTATCTGGAAAGCCTGGCGCTGGCGCCCGAGCCGGTGCACCCGTCTCCGGAAGAACGGGCGCTGGTGATCGAAGCGCTGCTGGCGGTCGATCGCTTGCTCAATGGGCTGTCAGCCAAAGCCAAAGCGGCGTTTCTCTACCATCAACTCGACGGCTTGACCTACAGCGAGATCGGCGAGCGCCTCGGGGTGTCCACCAGTCGCGTGCAGCAATACATGGTCGAAGCGTTCAAGCGCTGCTATCAGGCGATGCAAGCATGAGGCCGGACGAGGCAGTGATCGACGAGGCGGCACAATGGCTGGCGTTGTTGCAGTCGGGCGAGGCGGGCACGGCTGAGCGCGCCGCGTTCGAGGCCTGGCGGGGCGCCGATCCACGCCATCAGCAAGTCATCGAGCAAATGGGCGGCGGCCTGAATTTGCTGCGCAACCCGAGCTTGCGCAGCGTGCCGCGCGGCAGTTTGTTGCACAGCCTCAATGCACCGTCGAGTCGTCGACGCTTTATCAGCGGCAGTTTGAGTGTGCTGGGTATTGCGCTGTTGGCCGGGTTGCTAGGGCGGCGTTACGGCTGGCTGCCGGAGGCGGGGGAGTTGTCGACCGGGACCGGCGAGCGACGTGACTTCACCCTCGCGGACGGCAGTGCGCTGACGCTCAATGCGCGCAGTCGTGTGGTGCCTTTGTTTGACAGTCAACAACGGTTGCTCGCATTGCGCAGCGGTGAGTTGCTGGTCGATGTAGCGAAAGAGCCGACGCGACCCTTTGTGGTCGAGACCGAGCACGGTCGCATGCGGGCGCTGGGGACGAAGTTTCTCGTTCAGTACAGCGAGGAGGCGACGCGATTGGTGATGCTTCATTCACAGGTCGAGGTGGTCACTACCGGTGGCGCGCGGCAAGTGGTGCAGGCAGGCGAAAGTCTGTTGTTCAACGGCGCCGGACTGTTGTCGCTGGAACGCAGCAACGGTCAGGAAAGTGCCTGGGTGCAAGGTCGCCTGGAAGTGCGCGACCGGCCTCTGCGCGAGGTCATCGACAGCCTGCGCCGCTACCGGCGCGGCATCTTGCACCTGAGTTCCGATGTTGCGGATCTGCGCCTCAGCGGCCTCTATCCGCTCGACGACAGCGACCGCACGTTGCAACTGCTGGAGCGCTCGCTGCCAATTCGCGTCACGTGGCACAACCCGTACTGGGTCAGCATCGACGCGCGGTTATAAACCCATAACTTCTTGGCCTAATCGCCGCCCTATAAAAAGCGCCGGCCCACTGCTCATTCCCTGCAGATGCCTCCAACAGGGAAACCCTTCGATGTTCTCAATCAAACAACAATTACCTCGATTGACCCTCGCCGCTGCGTTGGCGATGGGCCTCAGCCCATTGCTGGCGATTGCCCAGGAGCCGGCAGCTGCACTGTTCAGCTTCGACATTGCCAGCGGGCCGCTCGACGAAGTGCTGCTGGACATCTCGCGGCAGAGCGGCGTACCGATTTCCTTCAGTCAGCAACTGGTGCAAGGCAAACGCAGTGCGGCGGTGCGCGGCGCGTTGGGCGGGCGTCAGGCGGTGGAGAAGGCCCTGCTCGGCAGCGGTCTGCAAGTCCAGCAAAGCGCTCAGGGCCTGACCGTTCGCGCAGCCGATGCGCCGGCGAAAGTCACTGCCGTGGCACCGGTCACCAGCGCCGATTACCGCATGGAAAAAGTCACCGTGACCGGTTCGCGCATCGCCCGCGCGCAGAGCGATGGCGCCACGCCGGTCAACGTTATCACCCACGAAGAAATGGAAGCGCGCGGCTATAAAAACGTCTACGACGCCCTGGCGACGCAGACGCAAAACACCGGCATGACCCAAGGTGAAGACTACGGCAACACCTGGCAACCGGCGGCCAGCGCGCTCAACCTGCGCGGCCTCGGACCCAACCATACGCTGGTGCTGATCAATGGCCGTCGCGTCGCCGACTACCCGACGCCGTACGACGGCAAGGTCAACTTCACCAACCTGGCAAACATTCCGTCGGCGGTCATCGAACGCATCGAAATCCTCAGCAGCGGCGCCTCGGCGATTTATGGCTCGGACGCGATTGCCGGGGTGGTCAACATCATCCTCAAGGACAAGATCAACGGTGTCGACGTCAATCTCAAGGGTGGCACCAGCGAACGCGGCGGTGGCGACAATCAGCGTTTGCAGATCAGCGGCGGCGGCAGTTGGGGGGATTTTGACGGCTTGTTCGGTCTGGAGCTGACTAACCGCGATCCGATCTGGGCCGATGACCGTGGCTTTATGCAAAACGGCCCGCTGGCGGACGTCGGTTACCGCCGCGACCTGAGCAACAGTCGTTATCTGGGACCGGGTTGCGGTGCTTATCAGGGCACCTTCGACAACAAACTGGTCAACAGCGGCGGGCGCTGCCGCACCGACCAGATGTACAACGATTACTGGACCGTGCAGACCCAGAAGGAAAACTACGACGGCTACACCCGTGGCACCTGGCATTTCAGCGACAGCGGCCAGGTCTTCGCCGACTTGATGTACGGCCTCGACCACATCCAGAACAACACGCGCGGGCCGACCTTCACCTCACCGGACTTCATCAACCAGAACAGCGGCAATCTGGAGCGCTGGTATCGCCGTTTCGGTGAGGAAGAAATTGGCGGGCGCACCAGCAACAACAGCAAGTGGCGCGATACCTCGTGGACCGGCACCCTCGGCGTCTCGGACAAGATCGCCGAAACCGGTTGGAGCTACGATCTGGCGGCCAATCGTTCGGAATATCGCAGCGTCAGGACCACGCGTTATACGCCACTGTCGTCGATTCAGGATTTCTACCTTGGCCCTCAACTCGGTGTCAGCGGCGGTTACCCGGTGTTTGCTCCGGATGCCTCGCGTCTCGACCGGCCGCTGACACCGCAGGAATGGCAACAGTTTCGCGGCAACCTGACCCAGAGCAGCAAATCGGTGTCGACCAGTTACAACGCCTCGGTCAACGGTGATCTGTTCGATCTGCCGGCCGGGCCCGTGGGATTCGCCGGGGTGCTGGAGGCGGGCAAGCAGGAGTATCGCGTTGACCCGGACGATGGTCTTAACGACGGCACTTTTTACGGCGTGAGCCCACAGCAAAGTTCCGGCGGCTCGCGCAAACGCTATGCGGCGGGCGGCGAGTTCAGCATTCCGGTCACCGACACGATTCTGGCTACCGCCGCCGGGCGCTGGGACCAATACAAATTCAGCGGCCGCACCGAACAACAGAAGACCTACAACCTCGGGCTGGAATGGCGCCCGGTGACCAGCCTGTTGCTGCGCGGCAGTTATGGCACCAGTTTCCGTGCGCCGGACCTGAACTACATCTATCAATCCGACAGCAACGGCTACTATCCGGCGCAGATCGATTACTACGGTTGCAGCCAGGGCGTGGAGGGCGCGTGTGATCGTGGACGGGTCGATTACACCCAGAGCGGCACCGCTAATCTGGAGTCCGAACGTGGCAAATCGTGGACCTACGGGTTCGTCTGGTCACCGTCGCGCAATTTCGATTTCTCCACCGATTTCTGGCGCGTCGAGATCGATGATCTGCTGACCACCGTCGATGAAAACCGCTTGCTGCAACAAGAGAACGAATGCCGCAATGGCACGCAGGACATCAACTCGGCCAATTGCCAATCGACCCTGGCGCGCATCGATCGCAACGCTGGCAATGCCGCGGTCGATCCCAACCAGTTGCAGCGCGTTCGGGTCAATGCGATCAACGCCGCCAGCGAGCGGGTCAGTGGTCTGGACTTCAAGAGCAATATCCGCTGGGGTGCCGGGCAGTACGGCGCGTTCAGTTCGGCGCTGGGCTATACCCTGGTGCTGTCGCACTACTACAAGGAATCGGAAGAGGCGCCAACGCAAGACTGGCGCACTTCACGCACCAACTACGACTGGCGCAGCAAGGTCAACGCCAGCCTGACCTGGGATTACCAGAAAGCCACGGCGACACTGATGGGCATTCGTTACGGCTCGGTCACTAACGGCGCGGGTGACGGACGTCTGTCGCCGTGGACGGTGTTCAACGCCAGTGCGCGTTACAAACTCAATGACCGGGCGAGTGTCGGGCTGACCGTGAACAACGTGCTCAATCAGATCAAACACGATGACTCGGCGGGTTGGCCGTATTACCCGACCGGCAACTATGACCCGTACGGACGGCAGTGGTGGCTGGATGTGAGTTATCACTTCGGCGGATGATGGCAGGCATTTCGCGTTTTACGTCCTACGGAAAACGGCGGGTTTTGCGGCAAACAGGGGATATTTCCGACGACCTTTTCAGGTTGGTCGTCGGAAGCGCGATCTATAGCATCGGACCTGACATTGAAGTCGCTGAGCGGCTTGAACGCTCAGGCTCCCAGATCAAGGATCTATTATGCGTACCCCACACATCGAACATGAAACCCCTGTTTATTCCCTGCGCAACTTCTGGATCGACGATCGCGCCAGATGCCCCATGGAGGATGTCGCGATGCCCACATCAAAAGCACCCCGGCTGACGGTGCTGAAGAAGGCCGAGGGAAAACCTGTCGATTTGCTCGTGCACGGCCAGGACCTCGGTGATGATGCCATGCTGATTGTCCGCCTTACCGACGAGGGCTTTGAGCTGAGCGACGTCGTCAACATGCTTTCAACTTCCGAAATGTACCTGCGCGAAGACATGGTCAAACGCATCACCGGCAAATCTGTCAGAACCGTGCAGCGGCTGTTGAAGGAAGGCAAACCGGTACGGCTTGACTCGCAACAGAGTGTCGTCGCCTACCAATATGCGCTGGTGCTGGAGATGGCCACTTGGGCGTTCGGGGGGCTGCCACAGGCGGAAATATGGATGCAGAAGTCGACCCCTTACCTTAACGGCTACGTGCCGTTGGAATTGACCCGTCATCCACTGGGCTTCCAGATGGTCGAGCAATACTTGTGTCGGGTCCTGTACGGGGGTTACCCATGAATCCCTTGCCCTGGGAAGGACATTGGTATGGCTGGCGCCTGGATCAGGAGGCCTACGGAGACACGTGGGACAGCGGGATGGGTCCAAAACTGAAGGGCGGTCGATGGAATGCGCCTGGCCGGCGAGTCGTCTATGCATCTGTCGACCCGTCCTCGGCCATTCTGGAGGTGGCAGCCAATAACAGTTTTGATGCACTGGACAGAGAGCCTTATGTGCTGACGTGCTTTGAGGTCATCGGCGATGCACGGGTCAAAGTCGTTCAGCCCGAAGAGGTGCCGAATCCGTACTGGTTGAGTCCCGCGTGGCCGTCGCCCAATCAACAGCGGTTTGCCGACGCATTACTGGATGAACATCCGTTTGTCCTGATTCCCTCGGCGGCAACTCGCCACTCGTGGAATCTGCTGGTGAGCTGCGACCTCGCAGAGGGGCAGTTCAAAATGGTCTCTCAAGAACGTTTTGGTCTGGATACACGGTTGCTGAGGGACATGGCATCGGCTTGATATCGAGGCATGGCTTTTTTTTGCATAACCTCAGCACCCAACAGTCTAAATCGCCCTCTATAAATCCTTATTCGTCATCGCACATCCCTGCATAAACCAAAACGCAGGGATGGCTGTTCATGATTCAGTTTTCACCCGTCAAATCACCTTTGAGCCTGGCCTTGCTGCTGGCAATCAATACGCTGCCGGCCATCGCCGCCGATAGCACGGCAACCGAACCGACCACTCAACTGCAGCGTGTCGAAGTCACGGGTACGGCAATCCGCCGGGTCGATGCAGAAACGGCGGTGCCGGTGACCATCCTGCGCGTCGAAGAGCTGCGCGAGCAGGGCGTCACCACCACCGAGGAGCTGGTTAGTCGCATTTCTGCCAACCAGTCTTCGGTTGGCTCGGGGCGTTCGGTGGGGTCGAGCAGTGGCGGGGCGTCCTATGCCGATCTGCGTGGCATCGGCGCGAACAAGACCTTGGTGCTGCTCAACGGCCGGCGTCTGAGCAACAACGCCACCAATGCGATCAACGGCTCCGGTGTCGACCTCAACACCATTCCGTTCGCCGCCATTGACCGCGTGGAAGTGCTGCGTGATGGCGCCTCGGCGCTGTACGGCACCGATGCGATTGGCGGGGTGATCAACTTCATCACCAAGACCAGCCTGACCGAAGGGCAGATCAGCACCAACTACGACACGCCAACCCATTCGGGTGGCGGTGAAAGTCGTAACTTCAGCGGCAGTTGGGGCTTCGGTGATTTGCAGGATGATCGTTTCAACGTGTTCGGCGTGGTCAGTTATGACAAACAGCAACGCCTGGCCGCTGAAGACCGGGGTTACACCTACAACTATCAGCCGAACCGCGGACTCGATTACACCTCCGGCACCGCCTCGCCGGCCAACTGGAGTCAGGGCAGTAACGCTACCAATCCTTTGGCAGGCTCCGGCTGCAACGCACCGGGATTGCTGACGCGCAACGGCATCTGCCGGCAGAGCCTGTGGAATTACCTCGATCTGGTGCCGGAAACGGAGAAGACTTCGGCCTTCGCCAAAGCCACCGGCAAGCTGTCCGACGATCACAATGTCAGTCTCGAATACTTTTGGGCGCGTAACGAAAACCGCACGCAAATCGGCCCCGGCACGTTGATGGGCAATCAGGTCAACCCCGGCACGGCGTTCTATCCAGGTAACGGCATCACCCCCGGGCCGAACGGTTTCGCCCTCGATCCGACGCAACCGGTCGACGTGAACTGGCGCGAAACCGCCGTCGGCGCGCGTCAGCACGAAGACGACAACACCAGTCAGCGCTTGCTGCTGAATTTTGACGGCACGCTGGTCGGCTGGGATTACAACCTCGGCGCCTCATACAATCAGAACAAAGTGATCAACAGCATTCAGGACGGCTACGTCAATGACCGTGCCGTCAGCACCGGTATTGCCAATGGCGTAATCAACCCGTTCGGCCCGCAGACGGCTGCCGGTTCGGCGCTGTTGGCGGCCAACGCGGTGGACGGCGATTACGCCACGGCGGTAGGGCGGGTGAAGGCCATCGACGGGCGCATCAGTCGTGAAATCGGCGACTGGTTCGGTGCCGGCCCTTCGGCGTTGGCGCTGGGCGGCGAGTATCGCAAGGAAGACTTCCATCAGGATTTCGCAGCATTTGCCGGCGATGTGCAAAGCCTCGGCGTTGATCCGAATGGCAGCGTCGCCGGGGATCGCAGCGTCTCGGCCGAGTACGCCGAGGTCAACGTGCCGGTGCTCGACAGCCTCGAATTGTCTGCGGCCGTACGCCATGACAAGTACAGCGACTTCGGCAGCACCACCAACCCGAAATACTCGTTCCGCTTCCAGCCATTCAAGGAATTGGTAGTGCGCGGTGCCTACAGCGAAGGGTTCCGCGCACCGTCGTTGTATGAGTTGTACAACCCGACCTTTACCAGTTTTACCAACGCCAACTACAACGATCCGCGTTTGTGCGCGGGCGGTAATCCGAGCAATGGCGGCATTGCCAACCGCGACTGCGCACAGCAGTTCAATCGCACCAGCGGCGGCAATACCGACCTGAGCCCGGAAACCGCGCGCAACGTCACCCTTGGGTTTGTTTACCAGCCGTTCGAACGCCTGACTGCCGGGCTGGATTTCTGGTGGATCGACATCGCCAACCAGATTGCCGAGTTCCCGGAATCGGCGGTGTTCGAGAATCCTGAGCTGTACCCCGATCGCCTGGTGCGCAAGCCGGATGGCTCCATCGATCATATCGTCACCGGCCTGGCCAACCTCGGCAAGATCAAGACCAATGGCGTCGATGTCAGCTTCGACTATCGCTTGCCGAGCACGCCGTACGGTAATTTCGGCATTGGCCTGCAAGGCACTTACGTCACCCGCTATGACTATCAGCAACAACTCAAGGGCGATTACATCGACAAGCTGGGTGATTTCCGTGGCGGCGACTTTGCTTCGGCGGGCGCCGTGGCGCGCTGGCGGCACAGCCTCACCGGCAGCTGGAATTACGGCCCATTCGGCGCGGCCCTGACCAACCGCTACACCAGCGGTTACCACGACTCCGATCGCGACACCCACGATTACGTCGGCTCGTACAACGTCTGGGATCTGGCTGGCACCTACACCTGGCGCAAGACCTTAAGCGTGACCCTCGGCGCGAAAAACCTGTTTGACCGCGAACCACCGTTCAGCAATCAGACCTACACGTTCCAGAGCGGCTACGACCCCAAATATGGCGATCCGTTTGGGCGGACGCTGTACACGCGGGTCAGTTACAAGTTCTGAATCGAGCCCTGTAGGAGCTGCCGAAG
Source organism: Pseudomonas sp. 29 (assembly GCF_002754355.1). Taxonomy (NCBI): domain Bacteria; kingdom Pseudomonadati; phylum Pseudomonadota; class Gammaproteobacteria; order Pseudomonadales; family Pseudomonadaceae; genus Pseudomonas; species Pseudomonas sp. 29. The sequence goes on along the minus strand of NZ_PEEY01000001.1, from coordinate 120,814 downwards.
GCTGCGATCTGATGATCTTCCAACGGCAAAAAATCGCAGCCTTCGGGAGCTCCTACAGACCAGGTTTTCGCAGTTGGTGCGGATTTTAGTCAGTTATTGATCTAAAGCCTGCTCTATAAAAATCGCCGGCCTGTTGCACATCACAGGTAGGCAGGATGTGTGTTGACTGTTCTGGTGCTATCGCGAGCAGGCTCACTCCTACATTGGATTTGTGTTCACCGCAGACCCTGTAGGAGTGAGCCTGCTCGCGAAGAGGCCAGTAGCAGCACCGTGTAAAAGGATCTGCCCATGTTCTCAAGGCTTATTTTGTTCAGCGCATGTGCGCTTTTAACGCCGTTCAGTTTGGCCGCCCCGCAAGTGGCGTTGACCGTCTACGGCGAAGCCGCCAAATACGCCCCCGACTTCCAGCACCTGGCCTACGCCAACCCCGACGCACCGAAGGGCGGCAGCCTGCGCCGGTCTTCCCTGGAAAGCGGCCCGTTCGATCACCTGATTCCTTACACCGACAAAGGCACTGGTGTGGCCGACATCGATGGCTGGCTCTACGCGCCACTGGCCTATCGCAGCAAGGACGAACCCTACAGCGTCTATGGTCTGGTGGCGCAGCAGATGGAGCTCGATCCGGATCGCCGCTGGCTGCGTTTTTACCTGAACCCAAAGGCACGTTTCGACGACGGTACACCGATCACCGCCGAAGACGTGCGCTACACCTTCAACCTGTTCATCACCCAGGGCAGCCTCAAATACCGCCAGCAGTTTCGCGATGTCGCCGAGGTCATCGTCGAGTCGCCGACGCAAGTGCGCTTCCTCTTCAAGAACAACGACAGCCGCACCTTGCCGCTGGACCTGGCGACACTGCCGGTGCTGCCCGAACATTGGTGGCGGACACGTGATTTCGCCGAGGGCGGCGGTTTCGAGATTCCGCCGGGCAGTGGCCCGTATCGCATCAGCGCGGTAGATGCCGGGCGCAGCGTGAAATTTCAACGGGTACAGGATTGGTGGGCCAAGGATCTGCCGATCACTCGCGGCCTCTACAACTTCGATCAACTGAGTGTGGAGTTCTTCGCCGACACCGACGTGTCACGGCAGGTGCTCAAGGCCGGCGGCTTCGATTACAACCGCGAGTTTTCCGCCACCAGTTTCACCATCGGCTACGCGGGCGCTGCACTCGAGCAAGGCAAATTGCTTCGTGAACACCTCGCACCCGGTGCTGCGCAAGGCGCGCAGGGCTTTGTGTTCAACCTGCAGAAACCGCCGTTTCAGGATCGTCGCGTGCGCCAGGCAATCGCCATGCTCTGGGATTTCGAATGGAGCAACCGGCAGATGATGCGCAGCATGTACCTGCGTCAGCGCAGCTACTTCTCCCACAGCGCGCTGGCGGCCACTGCATTGCCGGATGCCGAAGAGCTGAAGATTCTGGAACCGTTGCGCGGACAGATTCCCGATGAAGTTTTCACCACGGTGTTTGAAGTACCGAAAACCGACGGCAGCGGCAACGTCCGCAGCGAACAGTTGCAGGCACTGAAGCTACTCGAAGCCGCTGGCTGGAAACCTCAGGGCGATCAGTTGGTGAACGTCAATGGCGAACCTCTGCACTTTACCTTTCTCAATGGCCAGAAAGGTTTCGAACGGCTGTTATTGCCGTTCAAACGCAACCTGGCGCAGATCGGCATCGGCTTTGATATCCGCCAGGTCGACACCGCGCAATACACCAACCGCGTGCGCAATCGCGACTACGACATGATCGTCGCCGGTTACCCGGTGAGTCAGGCGCCAGGGCGCGAGATGTTCAATTACTTCGGCTCCGATGGCGCCGCTGACCCCGGCTCGAACAATTACATGGTGCTGTGCGATCCGGCAGTCGATGCACTGCTCGAAGGGCTGGTGCAGGCCGACAATCGCCAGAGTCTGCTGCGCCACGCTCATGCACTGGATCGGGTGTTGCAGTGGGGCTATTACTGGGTACCCAACTATTACCCGCCGGGAATTTCCACAGTGTGGTGGAACCGCTTCGGCCGACCGGCGATTGCCCCGCTCTACGACGCCGGTCTCGACACCTGGTGGGAAATCAGCCCGACTGCACTGACATCAGCGCAGATGCCCAAGGAGTACAGCCATGTGGGGCTATAGCCTGCGGCGTCTGCTGCTGATCGTGCCGACCTTGCTCGCGATCCTGTTGGTCAATTTCGTTATCGTGCAAGCCGCGCCCGGTGGCCCGGTCGAGCAGGCCATCGCGCGCTTGCAGGGCATTGGCGTCGGCGCGGCGGTGGGTTCCAGCCATGTCGAAACTGTTGGTGGCGAGTCTCGTGCCACCCGGGGGCTGGACACGAAACTGGTGGCCGATATCGAGCGTCAGTACGGCTTCGACAAACCCGCCAGCGAGCGCTTGTGGCTGATGCTCAAAAGCTATGCGCGACTGGATTTCGGGCAGAGTTTCTTTCGCGGTGCCAGCGTCACGGAACTGATCTGGCAGAAGCTGCCGGTGACTTTGTCGCTGGGCCTGTGGGCGACGTTGATCACCTATCTGGTGTCAATTCCGCTGGGCATTCGCAAGGCTGTGCATAACGGCTCGGCGTTCGATGTCTGGAGCAGCGTGGCGATCATCATCGGCTATGCGTTGCCGGGATTCCTTTTCGCTCTGCTGCTGATCGTGGTGTTTGCCGGTGGCACGGCGCTGGACTGGTTTCCGGTGCGCGGGCTGGTCTCGGACAACTTCGCCGAGCTGTCGCCGTGGGCCAAAGTGGCCGACTATTTCTGGCATTTGGTGCTGCCGGTGATTGCCTTGGTCATTGGGGGGTTCGCCACGTTGACGATCCTGACCAAGAACAGCTTTCTCAACGAGATCTCGCGACTGTACGTGGTGACCGCGCGCGCCAAAGGGCTGAGCCAAAGGCAGGTGTTGTACGGCCATGTGTTTCGCAACGCGATGCTTCTGGTCGTCGCCGGTTTGCCGCAAGCGTTGGTGACGGTGTTCTTCGGCGGCTCGTTGCTGATCGAAGTGATCTTTTCCCTCGATGGTCTCGGCCGCCTCAGTTACGAAGCGGCAGTCGCGCGCGATTATCCGGTGGTGTTCGGCTCGCTGTTTATCTTCACCCTGTTTGGCCTGCTGATAAAACTGCTCGGCGACCTTTGCTACACGCTGGTCGACCCGCGCATCGACTTCACCGCGAGGGCTGCCTGATGCTGACATTATCTCCCATCGGCCAGCGCCGCTGGGCGCGCTTCAAGGCGCATCGCCGTGGTTGGTGGTCGTTGTGGCTGTTTCTCGCGCTGTTCGGCCTGAGCCTCGGCGGTGAGTTGGTGGCCAATGACAAACCGCTGCTGGTGACGTATCAGGGCGAATGGTATTTCCCGGCGTTCAAGCGTTACACCGAGCAGGATTTCGGCGGCGAGTTGCCGTTTCAACCGGACTATCGTAGCGCGCAGGTGCGGCAATTGATCGAGGGGCAGGGCGGGCGGTTGTGGTTTGCGCCGATCCCGTTCGCGTTCGACACGGTCAATTACGACCTCACGGAGCCGGCACCGAGTCCGCCCAGTGGCTACAACTGGCTGGGCACTGATGATCAGGCGCGCGACGTGCTGGCGCGGGTGATTTTCGGCACACGTGTATCGCTGCTGTTTGCCTTGGCGCTGACCGCGGCGAGTGCGCTGATCGGCATCGCCGCCGGGGCATTGCAGGGCTACTACGGTGGGTGGGTCGACCTGATCGGTCAGCGCTTGCTGGAGGTCTGGTCGGGGCTGCCGGTGTTGTACCTGCTGATCATTCTGTCCGGGTTCGTCGAGCCGAATTTCTGGTGGTTGCTGGGGATCATGGCGCTGTTTTCCTGGTTGAGCCTGGTCGATGTGGTGCGGGCCGAGTTTCTGCGCAGCCGTGGCCTGGAATATGTGAAAGCGGCACGCGCGCTGGGGGTGGGCGATGCGCAGGTGATCGTTCGGCACATCCTGCCCAATGCCATGAGCGCGACGCTGACCTACCTGCCGTTCATTCTTACCGGGGCGATCGCGACGTTATCGGCGTTGGATTTTCTCGGTTTCGGCATGCCGGCCGGCAGCGCTTCGCTGGGCGAGTTGATCGGTCAGGGCAAAAGCAATCTGCAAGCACCGTGGCTTGGCCTGACCGCGTTCTTTGCCTTGGCGCTGATCCTTTCACTGCTGGTATTCATCGGCGAAGCCTGCCGCGATGCGTTTGATCCGAGGACTTGATATGCCCGAACATCTGATCGAAATACGCGACCTGCGCGTCGCCTTCAATGGCCAGTCTGTGGTGCACGGCATCGACCTTGATATCCGCCCCGGCGAATGTCTTGCGCTGGTCGGGGAATCCGGCTCCGGTAAATCGGTGACGGCGCACAGCATTCTGCAATTGCTTGACCCGGCCATCACGCAGATTGATGGCAGCATCCGCTATGTTGGCGAGGAGTTGCTTGGCGTACATGAGCGCTACTTGCGCCAATTGCGTGGCAACCGCATCGCGATGATTTTTCAGGAGCCGATGAGCTCACTGAACCCTTTGCACACGATTGAGCGGCAACTGGGCGAAAGCCTCGCGCTGCACAAGGGGCTGGCCGGGGCGGCGGCGCGTCAGCGAATTGTGCAATTGCTCGAACTGGTGGGCATTCAACGTCCGCGCGAACGGCTCAAGGCTTATCCGCATCAATTGTCGGGCGGTCAGCGACAACGGGTGATGATCGCCATGGCGCTGGCCTGCGAGCCACAGTTGTTGATTGCCGACGAGCCGACCACTGCGCTGGACGTGACCGTGCAACGCAAGATTTTGTTGCTGCTCAAAGAACTGCAGGAGCGCCTGGGAATGGCGCTGTTGATCATCAGTCATGATCTGAATCTGGTGCGCAATATCGCTCAGCGGGTGGCAGTCATGCGTGGAGGATTGATCGTCGAGCAGGCGCCTTGTGAACAGTTGTTCAGCACGCCGCAGCATCCTTACAGCATTGAGTTGCTCAACGCCGAGCCGGGTGGCGAGGCGTTGTGTCGGGAACCCGCTGAGGATTTGCTGGAGGTGCGCGATCTCAATGTGCGCTTCCGTTTGGGCGGTGGCTGGCTGCGCGCGAAGTCTTGGTTGCACGCGGTCAACGGCATTGATTTGAATCTTCAGCGCGGCAAAACCCTGGGCATTGTTGGCGAGTCCGGTTCCGGCAAGTCGACGCTGGGCCAAGCGATTCTGCGTTTGCTGGATGCCCAGGGCAGCATCCGCTTTCAGGGCGAGGCGCTGGAGCACTTGAGCGGCAAGCAACTCAGGCCGCTGCGCAAACGTCTGCAAGTGGTGTTTCAGGATCCGTTCGGCAGCCTCAGTCCACGTTTGTGCGTGGAGCAGATCATCGCCGAAGGTTTACAGGTGCACAGTGATTTGAACGCCGATGAGCGTGAGAGGGCGGTGATCGAAGTGCTGCGTGAAGTCGGTCTTGATCCGGCCACCCGCCATCGCTATCCCCACGAGTTTTCCGGTGGTCAGCGGCAACGCATCGCCATTGCCCGGGCGCTGGTGCTCAAGCCTGACTTGATCCTGCTGGATGAGCCGACCTCGGCACTGGATCGCACGGTGCAAAAACAGATAGTCGCGTTATTGCGGCGTTTGCAGGCGGAACACGGCTTGACCTATCTGTTCATCAGCCACGACCTGGCGGTGGTGCGCGCGTTGGCCCATGACTTGATTGTGATGAAGGACGGTGAGGTGGTGGAGCGTGGCGAGACGAATGCGCTGTTTCATGCCGCGCAGCATCCGTATACCCGAGAGTTGCTGGCCGCTTCGTTCACCGGGTAACCCTGTAGGAGCTGTCGAGTGAAACGAGGCTGCGATCTTTTGACTTTGCGTTCTAAAAAGCCAGATCAAAAGATCGCAGCGTGCCGCAGTTCCTACAGGGCCGAAACGCAAAAATCCCGCCACTGGGGGCGGGATTCTTGTGTCACTGAACGCGCTATTACGACGGGAACAGCTCGGACAGTTTCATCGACAGCATCATGTCGCCTTCAACGCGCAGCTTGCCGCCCATGAAAGCCTGCATGCCGTCGGTTTCGCCGCTGACGATACCTTTCAGGGTTTCGCTATCCAGTACCAGCGTGCAGTTGGCGTCCGGGTTCTCGCCTTCCTGGATATCGCAGGTGCCGTCTTTGACGATCAGCGAGTACTGCTTGTCTTCGTCAGTGATGTTGAAACCGAAAACCAGATCCAGACCGGCAGCAGCGGCTGGGTTGAACTTGGCTTGCATTGCTTTTACGGCATCGGCTACGGAGGTCATGGTTCGATCCTTATGGGTTGATTACAGCAAGGTTCACAGTTAACCGGACTCAGCGGAAAGTGATGAGTTCCGGTGCCTTCAACAGCTGCAGGTGTGCATGACTGTTGAAGGAGGCCAAAGCCACCTCGCGACCGCGGAACTTCAGCTGGTTGAGCGAGGTGTTGACGATTTGCCAGTTCAATTCAAAGGCCTGTCTGGCAGGCATTTGCGTAATGAGGTGGAGCAGGGCGGTGATGGTGCCGCCGGAGGTGAACACGGCGATTTTCTGTTTGTCGCCGGCCTGTTCAAGGATTCGGTGTAACCCGGCCTGAACCCGTTCGACGAAACCCAGCCAGCTTTCCAGCCCCGGGGTGTCAAAAGTGCCGGCCAGCCAGCGCTCGATGATCAAGGCGAAAATCCGTTGGAATTCGCCACGGTTCTGTGCGGCGTTGCGCAGGATGTCGAGGGCTTCCGGCTCGTCCGCCAGCATGTCCGGGAGCAGCGCACGAATGACCGCGTCGGCATCGAATTCGTTGAACGCAGAATCGGTTTCCAGGGTCGGCACCGGCAGGCCTTTGGCGGCGTATTGCGCCAGCGCGCTGGTGGCCGTGTGCTGTTGGCGACGCAGGTCACCGGCGAGGCAGCGATCGAAGCTGATGCCCAGTTCAGCGAGGTGCTGACCGAGGATTTCTGCCTGACGCACACCGGTCGGCGACAGGACGTCATAGTCGTCTGCACCAAAGGAGGCCTGGCCATGTCGTATCAAGTAGATGCTGCCCACGTCCGCGTCATCCCGGTACGTTGAAGGTTGTGGCGAGGTTATGAGGATGACGGGTAGCTGTCAATGAAAAAACATACGCTTGTTTGAAATGCCTGTTACAGGGGTGTTGCCAGAGGTTTCACGGCTGGCCGACAAGCCGACGCATGGGTATGCTGGAGCCATCCCGCGTGTGTCTCACATCCGCGCATCGTTTAAGGAGTCTTTGTGGAGTTTTTCACCGAATACGCCAGCTTCCTGGCCAAGACCGTCACCCTGGTAGTTGCCATTCTGGTGGTGCTTGCCAGTTTTGCCGCATTGCGCAGCAAGGGCCGGCGCAAATCGGCCGGTCAGTTGCAGGTCAGCAAACTCAATGATTTCTACAAGGGCCTGCGTGAGCGCCTGGAGCAGACGTTGCTCGACAAGGATCAGCTCAAGGCTTTGCGCAAAGGCGAAGCCAAGTCCGAAAAAAGCGCGAAAAAGCAGAAGAAACAACCTGACGCCAAATCCCGCGTATTCGTCCTCGATTTCGACGGCGACATCAAAGCTTCCGCCACCGAAAGCCTGCGCCACGAAATCACTGCGTTGCTGACGCTCGCCACGCCAAAGGACGAAGTGGTCCTGCGTCTGGAAAGCGGCGGCGGCATGGTTCACAGCTATGGTCTGGCATCATCGCAACTGGCGCGTATCCGCGAGGCCGGCGTACCGTTGACCGTGTGCATCGACAAGGTCGCGGCCAGCGGCGGCTACATGATGGCGTGCATCGGCGAAAAGATCATCAGCGCGCCGTTCGCGATTCTCGGCTCGATCGGCGTGGTTGCACAGCTGCCCAACGTCAACCGCTTGCTGAAGAAACACGACATCGACTTTGAAGTCCTCACCGCCGGTGAATACAAGCGCACCCTGACCGTGTTTGGCGAAAACACCGAGAAGGGCCGGGAGAAGTTTCAGGAAGACCTGGACATCACCCATCAACTGTTCAAGAACTTCGTGGCCCGCTATCGCCCGCAACTGGCGATTGACGACGTGGCTACCGGTGAAGTCTGGCTCGGCGTCGCGGCGCTGGATAAACAACTGGTCGATGAACTAAAGACCAGTGATGAATACCTGGCCGACCGGGCGAAAAAGGCTGAGGTCTACCACCTGCACTACGCCGAGCGCAAAAGCTTGCAGGAACGTATTGGCATGGCCGCCAGCGGCTCGGTCGACCGCGTACTGCTGAGCTGGTGGAGTCGTCTGACCCAGCAGCGCTTCTGGTAATTCGAGCAGGCATAAAAAAACGCCGGTCACATGACCGGCGTTTTTTTGTCCGCAGCAAACCTTCAGCGGCGACGGAACAGCGGCAGCGGTTCGTCGGTGGCGGCCTGATAGGTCACCGAAAAGTCCTTGAGACCTTCCAAAGCTTCGTACGGGTCTTTGTCCGCACGCACGGCAAAGGCGTCGAAACCACAGCGGTGCATGTAGAACAGCTGATCGCGCAGCACGTCACCAATCGCCCGCAGTTCACCTTTGAAACCGTAACGGTCGCGCAGCAGGCGGGCGTTGGAGTAGTTGCGGCCGTCAGTGAAAGCCGGGAAGTTCAGGGCAATCACCTGGAACTCGGCGACGTCTTCACCGATTTCCTCGGCTTCTTCGTCGGCGTCCAGCCACACACCCAGACCACCGTCGCGAGCCTTGAGCATGCGACTGTGTTCACGCCACAGTTGCAGCGGCACGATCAGGTCGTCGCAGTTGCTGATCTCGTCGATGTTGAAATCCTTGGGCAGCAAGTGCCAGGTTTCGTCGACGACCGCGTTGTTCTTAATGATTCGCTGCATAGACGCGTTCCTTGAAGAGGTCGATGCCAATACGCTGGTAGGTGTCAATGAAGCGCTCGTCTTCGGTACGTTGTTCAACGTACACGTCGATCAGCTTCGAGATCACGTCCGGCATGGCTTCCTGGGCGAAGGACGGGCCGAGGATCTTGCCCAGGCTCGCATCACGGCTGGCACTGCCGCCGAGGGAGACCTGATAGAACTCTTCGCCTTTCTTGTCCACCCCGAGGATGCCGATGTGGCCGACGTGGTGGTGACCACAAGCGTTCATGCAACCAGAGATGTTCAGGTCCAGTTCACCGATGTCGAACAGGTAGTCGAGGTCGTCGAAGCGACGCTGGATCGACTCGGCAATCGGGATCGACTTGGCGTTGGCCAGCGAGCAGAAATCACCGCCAGGGCAGCAGATGATGTCGGTCAGCAAACCGATGTTAGGCGTGGCGAAACCGCCTTCACGCAGCTCACCCCACAGGGCAAACAACTGGCTTTGCTCGACGTCGGCAAGAATGATGTTCTGCTCGTGCGAGGTGCGCAGTTGACCAAAGCTGTAGCGGTCGGCCAGATCGGCGACGGCGTCGAGCTGTTTGTCAGTGATATCGCCCGGGGCAACGCCGGTTGGTTTCAGCGACAGGGTCACGGCCACGTAACCCGGCTTTTTGTGCGCCAGGGTGTTGCGGGTGCGCCAGCGAGCGAAGCCTGGATGTTCTTTGTCCAGCTCGGCCAGTTGCGCGGTCTGGTTGTCCAGCGCCTTGTAGTCCGGGTCGACGAAGTGCTTGGCGACGCGATGCAGTTCAGCCTCGGTCAAAGTGGTCTGGCCACCGCGCAGGTGTTCCATTTCCGCATCGACTTTCTGTGCGAACACTTCCGGCGTGAGCGCTTTGACGAGAATCTTGATCCGCGCCTTGTATTTGTTGTCGCGACGGCCGTAGCGGTTGTACACGCGCAGGATCGCGTCGAGGTAGCTCAACAGGTCCTGCCACGGCAGGAATTCGTTGATGAACGCGCCGACCACCGGAGTACGACCGAGGCCGCCACCGACCAGCACACGGAAACCCAGCTCACCAGCGGCGTTGTGCACCGGCTCAAGGCCGATGTCGTGAACTTCAATGGCCGCACGGTCAGCGGTCGAACCGTTGACGGCGATCTTGAACTTACGCGGCAGGTAGGCGAATTCCGGGTGGAACGTGGTCCACTGACGAACGATCTCACACCATGGGCGCGGGTCGATCACTTCGTCGGCAGCGACACCGGCGAACTGGTCGGTGGTGACGTTGCGCAGGCAGTTGCCGCTGGTCTGGATCGCGTGCATCTGCACGGTGGCCAGTTCAGCCAGAATGTCCGGGATGTCTTCCACCGCCGGCCAGTTGAACTGCACGTTCTGCCGCGTACTGATGTGGGCGTAGCCCTTGTCGTAGTCGCGGGCAATCTTGGCCATCATGCGCGTCTGACGCGAAGTCAGCTGGCCGTAAGGCACCGCCACACGCAACATCGGCGCGAAGCGCTGGATGTACAGGCCATTTTGCAGGCGCAGGGGGCGGAATTCTTCTTCGCTCAGCTCACCTGCCAGATAGCGTCGGGTCTGATCACGGAACTGCTTGACGCGGTCCTCGATGATCCGCTGATCGTACTCGTCGTATACGTACATATAAGTCCTGTTCTCAGGCTTGGGCCATTCGGAGTAGCACTGCGTTTTCGCTTGCTGGAGTCCGATTGTGCCTCTGCAATTCTGCGCGCACGGCCGCGCACTCCCTAACGGAGCCGGGGCAATATACCCGTTTGCAGTTATGCGCAAAAGTGATGTTTGAGTATATGTAAAGAACCAAATCGCCTAACGAGAATGGCTGTCAACTAACCCACATTTGTCGTGCGGACAATCATCGTCTTAACTGTGGTCGAGTCTTTCTGCAATCACCGACAAAACCGACAAGAGGCGATGCAATGAGCAATCCGACCAAGGCAAGAAAAAGCGACAGCAGTGTCGATGCGTGGGCCATTTTGTTCCTGATCATTCTCGTAGTAGGGACAGCGGTATTCTGGGTCAGTCATCAGTAAACGACCCATCCGGGCCCGCTTCCGACAGATTGTCGGACAAAAAACGGGATCAGGCATCAATAGCCGGTGGAACGAGGGCTATAATGCGCGGCCATTTTTCCTTGGGCCTGGATGCTTCATGTTCAAGTTTGTCCACATCAGTCTTCTGTTGTTCGGCGCGCTGTTTCAGACCGGCGCGCGGGCAGAGTCTGTGCTGTTTTTGAATCCGGGCTCGACGCAGGAAGCGTTCTGGGTCAGCTATTCGCAATTCATGCAGGCGGCCGCTCATGATCTGGGCATCGATCTGCAAATTCTCTATTCCCAACGCCAACCCGAACTGACCCTGGCTCAGGCGCGCATTGCGTTGCAGGGGCCGAATCGTCCCGAGTACCTGGTGTTCGTCAACGAACAATACGTCGCCCCGCAAATTCTGCGCCTGGCCGAGAACAGCGGCGTGAAGCTGTTTATGGTCAACGCGGCGCTGACACCTGACCAGCAAGCGCTGGTCGGTGAGCGGAACGACCGCATCGGCAGCCTGGTGCCGAACGACGAGGAGGGTGGTTACCTGATGATGAAGGAACTGATCCGCCTGCACCCGCCGACGCCCGCTGCTGAGCCGATTGAAGTGTTGGCATTCTCCGGGTTGAAGGTCACCCCCTCGGCGCAATTGCGCGAGCGCGGCATGCAGCGAGCGCTGGCCGAACACCCACAGATGCGTCTGCGCCAATTGGTCTACAGCGGCTGGACCCAAGAGCGCGCCTATGAGCAGGCCAAACAGCTGTTTGCCCGCTACCCGAAGGTGTCGCTGGTGTGGTCGGCCAATGATGAAATGGCCTTCGGCGCGATGCGCGCTTACGCCGAGACCGGCAAAGTCCCCGGCAAAGATGCCTTGTTCAGTGCGGTCAATACCTCACCGGCGGCCTTGCAGGCGTTGGTTGACGGGCGTTTGAGCGCGCTGGTCGGCGGGCATTTCACCCTGGGTGGCTGGGCGTTGGTCGAGTTGCATGATGTTGAGCAAGGCGTCGATTTGAATCACTACGGCGGCCGTGACCGGCAGATTCCCTTGTTGCAATTGATCGACAAAGCGCACGCCCGGCAAATGCTGGCCATGGGCACGTCGCCGGACTACGGCGTGAATTTCCGCAAGCTCTCGGCCAAGGGGCAACCGGCGTCGTATCGCTACCCGTTCACCTTGCAGACCCTGATGCGCTGACCGCGTCAGACCCCGGCGAAATGCAGCACCAGTTTGACGATGGCAAACAGCGTCAGCGCAAACACCGCCGTGAACAGAATGCCCAGCATCACGAAATGGCTGGGTTTGCCATGGGTGAAGTCCCTTGCCCGGTTCTTGCCGCTCTGCACCCCGAACGCCGCCGCCATCACGCTGTGCAGCATCTGCCAGAAGGTCGGCGGTTTGTTGTCGACTGGATCGTCCATAAATCCCTCCGCTGAAAGTTGTGCCTCTCAAGCATAGTCAAATAGCGCTCGGCTGTTCGCAGACACGTCGTTACAACTGCTATAACCCTGTACCGCTCAACCCACCGATACAAGTGATGTGCTGTCGCTCCATTTATAGGAGCAATGTATGTCCCCCGATTTCCTTATTCCTCAAGCCACGGACAAGCCTGCACCACCGCCTGCTACCGAGAGCCTGCACGGGCCTTTTCTGGAGGCTGCGGTGCCGCCATGGCTGATCGGTGCTTCTGCCCTCAGAAGGCCGAGTTCAAACAGGCGAGGACCGTCCTGCCGCACTGGTATAGCGCGATGGCACCGGCACAACGTCGTATTTTGCATGAAACCTACAGACACAGTTTCAGCACGCAAACGCGATTGGACCAGACCATGGCGGCGTTCAAGGACATTGATGCGTTCGCCCGACCCATGCTGATGCAGGCGCTGAAAAGCCGTTTTCAGGTCGAGGTTGATGTCGACAAAACCCTGTTATGCCTCCGGCGACCCATACGCGCCGGTATCCTCGGCGAGGAAATCGGAACTTACGAATCCTTGACGCTCCCTTTGCTGCAGGCTGCGCTGCACAACTTTGAAAGTGACGAATGTCGGTACGGGGCGTTTCACCACAGCTCCGGGTTTGCAATCCAGAACCCTGCCACGGAGGTCCACATGGCTGTGCCGGTAAACGTGTCGGTCAGAAACTTTCTTGGCCTGTGCCGTGAACTGGATATCGGTGCGAAGTATCAGGCCTATCTCGATTCGTTTTTCCATCCCAAAAAACCCAAGGCCGAGGCGAGGTTGCGCCGGCGGTTCATTGCCAGCCAAAAATCAGCCATGCGCGCGGCGGCTGATCGAGCTTTGTTGACCAAGGACATTCTGCCGGAAGACCACGCGATGATCATTTCTGTCATCAGAGGTGAGCGACATCCCAGAATCGGTCGCAATCAGGTCTGGTTTCAGGACCTGAGCCTGATGAGGCACAGGTTGGTGGGGTGTGTTGCGTTCAAGATCGCCGAAAGGAATCGCCCCACCGAGGCAGTGATTCTTTACGTGCCGAATGATCCCGTACATCCGCTGAAGCGCTATACCGGCACACAAATGCAGAGCACCTTCAAGCGGCTGCTTACCGCTCGCGTTCAAGGGCAGTCGCCAGACATCGGTCCGACGCCTTACCAGCGGTTTTTGAGCCAGTTCTTGCCCTACGAAAAACGTCCTTACTATTTCAGCCAGTTCGTGAAGGTTGCCGACTCTGCGGCCGATTGGCTGACGTCGCCCTGGCGCAAAATACTGGAAGTCACACTGACCGCTGTCGAGATCTGGAAAACCTCACCCAAATACGAGAAGAGGGTGCCGGAGCCCGATCCTTATATTGCCGCCACGTTGAGGCCTCACGTGCAGGCTTTTCCCTGGGCTGCCAATTCCGACCTTTGGACCTATCTCTACGAAAAGCACCGCGAGAAGGTCTTCGCGGATGCCCGCTGCCACGCGGTTCCAACCGCCGACGCGGACGCCAGTGCACGAAACGCCAAACTGTCAGGCCTGCTGCAATTCGGACTCCTGGCGCTGAATGTGGCGTCGATGTTTGTGCCGGTGTTGGGCGAGATCATGCTCGTGGTGATGGCTGGCCAGTTGTTGTTCGAAACCATCGAGGGCGTGGTCGAATGGAGCGAGGGTGACAGGCACGCCGCCAAGGCGCACTTGGTGGATGTGGCGGAAAACCTCGCGCAGATCGGTGTAATGGCGGCTGCCGGCGCGGGTTTCAGATGGCTGACGGCGGTAAAAGCGGAGCCGCTGATGGAGCAACTGCACCCCGTGACTTTGCCCAGCGGCGAAACCCGATTGTGGAAGCCCGACTTCACTGGCTATGAACAGCACCTTACGTTGAGTGGATCAGTGCGGCCGAATGCACAGGGGCAGTACCGGATCGACGGCAAAATCTGTTTTCGCCACGGCGGAAGGTTCTACGAGCAGATACTCGACGAGTCAACCGCTCAATGGCGGCTCAAACATCCCACAGATGCCGACGCTTACCAGCCCGTCCTGAGTCATAACGGTCAGGGCGCCTGGCGGCTGGCGCTGGAACAGCCGATGAACTGGGAGCGACTGACACTGCTGCGGCGCATGGGGCACATCACCGATGACTTCAGCGATGAATCCCTGCTGATGCTGGCCGATATCAGCGCCGTCAGTGACAACGCCTTGCGCAAAATGCACATGGATCATCTGCCGCCACCTCCCGAATTGCACGACGCGATGCGTCTGTTTCGCGCCGATAGGGGAGCCAGGCAAATGATCGAGCAACTGCGCGGAGCGAGGCCCATTGATGAGGGGTATCTGTACGCACTGCCGTTGGTCACCGAAATGCCACACTGGCCGGCCGATCGGATACTGGAGTTTTTCGTCGGTGCCGAGGGCGAAGGATCGTCGACTCGGTACGGTACGCAGACAACCCTGCCCGGGTTTGATCCCAAACCGGTCATCCGTATCAGCCGTGCGCAGGTATTGAACGGAGAAATGCCTGCGCGAATTCTGGCAGCGCTGCAGGAAAACGAAGTAGGCCAGCTACTGGGCCCGGCCGACGCGCAGTTTCGTCCAGCGAGGCCAGACGCATTCAGTCGCAGGCTCGCCGATTATGCCCATACACGTCAGTCGGCCATTTTCGACAGTCTTTACAGAGGCAGCGAACCGCTCGGCATACGTGGGCGCATGCTGCAGCGTGAATGTCCCGGACTCAGCGATGCGGCCGCACAGGATGTGCTCGATCATGCAACGGCGGCGGAACTGGCCCGAATGGACGCTACCGGGCGATCCCCCTTGAAAATGCTCGAAGAGGCCCGCTGGCATGCTCGCCAAGGCCGCCAGGTTCGTGCGTTCGCCGGTTTGCACAGCGAGACCCTGGCTTCAGCAGACAGCCGAAGGCTGGCACTGTTTGCTCTGGAACAGTTGCCAGGATGGCCGCAGACATTGCGCCTGGAAATTCGCGAGGGCAGCACAACCGGCGCAGTGCTCGACAGCGTCGGTGAGCCAGCGGCACCGGTCAAACGCTATCTGGTCAAGAATGGGCCTGCTTATCAGGCCTTTGGTGATCGCGCAGAAGCGCTCAGCAGGATGTCGGGTGCAGAGGACAGTTTCTATCATTCGCTCCTGCAGGCGCTGCCCTATGACATACGCCTGGCCATTGACTTGCCGGAAGGAAGCCCTGGCAGCGAACTGCAACATAAAATTATCGGCTCGGCCCATGCTCATCGGCGTCAAGCTGCGCACGTTCTCGCGCCGCAAGCCAAAGCGTTCAAACCACCGGTGCGGGTGAGCGCAAGGCTCAAGGGCTATTATGCCAGTGGCCGTGGCCCAAGCCTTGCGCCATCGCTGGAGTCACGGGTGGCGCATCTCTATCCGGAGGCGCGGCAGGCCGAGGCGTTCCTCACCCAGCAACGCGGCAGAAGTAATGCGCAGATCTTCCGCGAACTGGAATTCCGTCGGTTGGATTGGGAAAGACTCGATACCACCCTTGAGCAATGGCAGGCCGGCCCGACCGGGAGTCGGGCTGCGCTGCACAGGGCGCAAGTTGCTCAGGCACTCAGAAATGCCTGGCGCAATGGCCCGTTGGCCGGGCAAGTGGTGGAAGCCGGGCGTCTCTCGCTGGTATGCGATACGCCGTTGCCTGCGCTCTCCACACGTTTTGCCCATATCAATGAACTGTCCGTGGCGGGGCTGGGCATAACGGATACCCATGCGGACGGTTTTCTGGTGGCCTTCCCGAATGTCACGGATTTGTCGATCGGCGAGCTGGGGCAACAGACTGATCGCCCCACGTCTGTGGCCGGCGCGCTGACGACCCTGCCGGAGGCGGTCGGCCGGATGCCCGGACTGACCCGGCTGCGTTTTTCCACCGATGCGGCGTTACTGGCGCCAGGCTTTTCTCAACGGCTCAGCTCGCTTGTCAGGCTGGAAGCGCTGCGCATCGATTATTCAGGAGTCGACTCAGCCACCCTGCATGAACTTGACCTGACGCCCTTGACCCGCCTGCGCAGCCTGCGCATTGACGCGCCCCGTGCCTTGTGGCGATGGCCCGCGTACGTCGAGCGCCTTGAGCATCTTGAGCGTCTGGATTTGACGCATACGTTGATAGAGACGCTGTCCGAATCGCTGTATCACGATCACGAGCAACTTTGGGCCGGGCTGGCGCTCGACTGGTCGAGGGTGACCCCGGCGACCTTCCGGCGCGCTTACGAATACGTCAGCCAATATTCCGGCCCACTGGGCCACCTGCTCGATCTGCATCAGATGGTCGGCGAGTTCTGCCGCGCCGAGCTCGATACGATGGCGCCAATGCCGAGTTTCACTGACCCGTTATCCGAAGCGTTCAACGCGACCTGGGTGACACCGCAGGCAAGAGTTACCGCCATCGAACAGCTTCGGGCGGAGCATGAAGCCATTTTCGCTGCGTTCTACACACCTGCCTTGCGGCATGGAACACGCTATGCTGCCCTTCGGCGGCAATGGTCCATGGGGCCCAACGCCGACGTTGTGAACGCGCTCAAGACCAACTGGTATGGCACGGTTCGCCAACGGTACGGCCTGACCGCCAACGTGGCGACATTTGAACTGCCGGTTACCCGATCAGGCCAAGCCGTATTGACGGCTGCAGACTTGATCACCGAGTTGCCGCCACTGCCGGCAGGCAGTTTCTCCCACGTGCGTACACTGCGCCTGGGGAGGCTGGACGTCCCCATTGAACAGGCTCGGCACTTTCTCCGCGCATTCAGTCATGTCGAATCACTTGAATTCAGCGGTAATACCTTCACCGAGCTGCCCTTTGCGGCGGATGAGCTGTCAGCGCTGACGCATCTGGATGCATCGGGCAACAGGATTGAGGTAACGCCTGTTGTGCAGCGGCAGATCAACGGGTTGCAGCGTCTCAGTAGGTTGAATCTGAGTAACAACCCGCTGGGCAACATCGATGTCAGCCTGTTGAGCCGATTGCGTGCCCTGGGCCTGAGATCGACGCAGTTGCGTGCCTGGCCCGCCGGTGCCGAAAACCTGCCTCGGTTGGCGTGGCTCGACCTGCGAGACAACTGGATCTCGTCACTGCCACCGTCGGTGTTGACCCATCCCGACGCGCTGATGAGAGCCAACCTGGCCGGTAACGTATTCAGTCCTGAGGGTGAAGCAAGCCTGCACGGGGCGCTGCAGCGAATCGAGCAGCAAAGGGGCCTGGGGCCGGGCACGCTGGCACGATTCGCTGCAGAACCGGTGCCGGAGCTTTTCCCTCCTGCGGAAACAGGCTGGTCGTTTATCGACCTGATGTTATCGCTTCCAGAAGCCGCGACGGTGCTTCAAGGGCAAACGGGGCCCTCGGCGCAGTTGCAACGTTTGACTCGCATCATGCCGGTCGAGCAAGCGCGACTTCACTTGCAGAATCTGCGGGCGTCGGGGGCGAGCGATGCGCAGATCGAAGCACGGATCACCGAATGGCAGCACCTTTGCGAGGCATTGGTCCGTCGAGCGAATGACTGGCTGTATACCCGCGAAGTGCGCACGGACACGTACAGGATCAATGTGCGAGACCGATCGGTCGCGGCGAGGCGCCTCTTCGAAGCCTGGCTGGACGGACTCACAGAGCATGTCGACAGAGCCCGGCTGGACCTGGATTTCCAAGGCCTGCAAACCGGTGATTTGCCGGAGCTGGCAGTTCCGATCCCTGCAGTCAGAACGCTGGATCTGAGCGGTGTGGGCATGACCACACGGGGTTCGGATGGGTTTCTCAGGGCTTTTCCCCACGTCGAAATCTTGTATATCAGTGGCAATCCCCTGGTGTCGGTGCCTGGGCCGGTCCTGCGGATGCAGCATCTTGAACGCCTGGAGATGCAGTATTGCGATCTCGCGGACGCGACGGACCTTTACCCGTTGATGGCCCGTGCGCGCCTTCGCAGGCTGGATGTCGGCTACAACGAACTTCGGGTATTCAACCCGCCCGACTTTGGCGCCGTCCAGACTCTGGACTTGCGCTATAACCACCTGACCGCATGGCCTGGCCGTGTATTCGAGGCGCCGCAGTTGCACAGCTTGGACCTGAGCGGCAACGAACTCACCCACATTCCCGGGGAATTGTTCAACGGCGAACACGAGCGTCTGATCCAGGGGACCAATCTCTCCGAGAATCGACGCTTGTCCCTTTCTGCTTTGCAGGACATGCGCCGCTATGCGCGTGAGCAGTCGGCGTTGCACGTGCTGGGAATGTCACGCCGAAACATTGAGACGATGATCGACACACACCTTTTCGGCGATCTGTTCGGTGGCGCAGAACCGGTCGGCATTCCCGAAGACGCCGCCGGCAATGTGGACTTGGACGATCCTGACGCCGCTGTGCTGCCTGTCGAAGAGGTCCTGGATCCGGTCAACGATGTGGCACCGAGATCAAGAGATCCGTGGCTCCAGCACAGCGATGTGACGCTCGCGGCTCGCAGAGCGGACATTTGGGGGCAACTGGCGCGAGAACCCGATCACCAGCGTTTTTTTCAGCTGCTGCGTTTGTTGCGCGACACGGACGACTTCCGGCTGGTACCGGCCGACCTGACGCGCAGAATGTGGGATGTCATGCAAGCAGCCACGGAGAACAGCGAATTGCGCCAGTTGCTGTTTCTCGGCGCTGAAAGCCATGGCACGTGCCCGGACGGGCGGATTCTGACATTCAGCGATCTGGAAGTGCGGGTGTCGGTGTATCGGGCACTGCACGACATCCCGGTGCATCGAATGGCGCTAAGGGGCCGGGCGTTATTGCGTCTGTCCCGGCAATTGTTTCGTCTGGACAGGATCGAGACGCTGGCTGACGCCGCAGGGCGGGGCAGGGATCGTGCCGAGGTGCGCCTGAAATATCGCATCGGTCTGACCGGTGGTTGGGGCGATGGGGTGGATCTGCCCGGGCAGCCGACATACATGCTCTATGACGTACCCCTCAGCGGTGAACTGCTGAATCAGACCCGGGCCTCGATCCTCGAGGCGGAACGAACTGACGCACTGCCACTGAGCATGATCGCCCGCGATTACTGGATCACCTATCTGGAGGAACGCCTTCCGCTGGAGATGCAGGCGATAGACTCCGCGGTTGATCAGCAACGCCAAGAGCGCTGGAGTGTGTTGGATGATCGACTTTCTCGGGGTGAAATCGATGCGCGACAGTACGATCGGGAACTGGAAGATTTGGGCAAGGCGATGGAACGGCTGCTCACCCAGAAACGGCTCGAGCTGACACGTCGGGAGATCATCGATCTGCAGAGTTTTGCCGATGAGGCCGAAGAAGGTGATCGAGTCACGCCGAAACCGGGACCATCGAGCCGCCCTTGACGGGGGCAGACTGGCGTTGAAGATTGCGCCGTGAGTGATACATATCAGGTTACTCACGGCCGGACCGGCAATAACCGGATACCGCAAATCCGCTGACGGGATATGGTCTGCTGATCGCTCCATCAACTAGGAGTGATCATGATCGCTATCCCTTCCAACCCAGAGACGACGCAAGCTGCGCCGCTCGCTCGAGCTGCCGCTGACAGCCAGCCGACAACGCTCAATACAACGCAAAGCCTGCACCGCGATTTTCTCGAAAAGTCGATCCCGCCGTGGCTGTCCAGCGCTTCGCCGCAACGGCGCGAAGCGCTCAAAACCGTTCCGACTGCGCTGCCAGCGTGGTACCTCGACGCGACGCCGGCACAACGCAAGACGCTGGCCGACAGCATGAAGGCCAGCGTTGTCGCCCAAAACGATCTTGATAGAACCATGGCGACCCTTCAGGACGTCGAGACATTTGCCAGGCCATTGCTGCTCAAAGCGCTCAAGGACCAGCATCAATTACAAATCGATGTCGACAAGACGCTCCTGTGTCTGCGGCGTCCCGTCGAACTGGGCGTTGAAAAGATCGAGCTGGCGTCCTTCGAGGTCCTCAAACTTTCGATGCTGGACGCAGCGCTGCACAACTTCGAAGCTGACGAATGCAAGCAGGGCGCTTATCACTCGACGTCAGGTTTCGTTGTAGCAACCTCCACCCCTGGTACATTCGAGTACGTGAGCATCGGCCTGACGGTGATGCAGTTCCTGACGCTTTGCCGAGAACTGGATGTCGGCAAGCAGTATCAGACCTATTTGACGACATTCTTCCACCCGGCCGATGCTGTGGCAGAGGCGGTGCTCAGCGAGCGCTTCATTGCCAGCCAGAAGGCGACGATGCGCGCCGCAGCCGATCAGGCGCTGTTGCAAAAAGACATTGAGCCGGCGGATCACGCAATGATTGTGTCGGTGATCCACGGCAACATGCACCCGTGGATGGGCGAGAAACAGGTCTGGTTCAGTGACCTGGGCGTGATGAAAAAAAGGCTGACTGGCTGCGTGGTGTTTGTCATTTGCCAGAAGTACCGCTACAGCGACGAGCTGATCCTTTACATCCCTCACGATCCGGAGCACCCGCTCAAGCGCTATACCGTCCAACAGGTGCGCGATGAGTTCAAGCGCTTGCTCACCGCCCGCGATCCCGCACAAGCGCCAGGCGCGGAACCGACCGCGTACCAGCGTTTTTTGAGCCAGTTTCTGCCGTATGACCAGCGTGCGTATTATTTCAGCCAGTTCAGACAAAAAGCGGCCGATTCACCGGGCGATGCATGGACAATATGGCGCTCGCCATGGCTGGCTGTGGCGCAGGTGTTGGCGGGCGGTTCGGTGTTTACCCGGATCCGTGAACTGCCACCCGAGCGTGAGATCAGGTGGGATCCTGTGCCTGATCCTTACATTGCGCCATCGACGTTCGGTCGCAGCGGACGGGGGATTTGGGCGCCCAATGAGGATCTCTGGCAATACCTTTACACCCAGAGCCGTGCCAAGGTATTGGCCGACGCACGAAGCCATGCCGTGCCAGCGGCAGATGTCGATGCGAAGGCCCGTGACGCCAAGCTCGCTCATCTGCTGCAGATCGGCATGCTTGGCCTGAACCTTGTCTCGATGTTCGTGCCGGTGCTGGGCGAGGTCATGATGGTGGTGATGGCCGGGCAGTTGCTGACTGAAACCCTGGAAGGCGCGATTGAATGGAGTGAGGGTGATCGTCGGGCGGCGAAGGATCACCTGATCGATGTCGCGGAGAATCTGGCGCAGATTGCGTTGATGGCGGGAGTGGGGGCCGGGGTGCAGAAAATCTCCGGCGCCAGAGCCGTGCCGATCATCGAGCGGCTGCAGTCGGTGAAATTGCCCAACGGCGAAACTCGCCTGTGGAGAGCCGACCTTAGAGCTTACGAGTCCGCTGTCACGCTGCCAGACAGCCCCGGCCCGAACTCTGCCGGCCAGCATGTGCTGGAAGGTCAAACCTTCATACGCCAGGACGGCAAGGTCTACGAGCAGTTTTACGATGAGTCGATCAGCAAATGGCGCATCAAGCACCCTACCGATGCCAGCGCCTGGCAGCCGGTGCTGGAGAGCAACGGACGCGGTGCCTGGCGGCACACGCTGGAGCGGCCGCGGGATTGGGATCGTCTGACCCTGCTGCGGCGCATCGGCCACGCAACCGAAGCCTTCACCGACGCGCAGTTGATCAAGGCTGCCGATATCGGCGGTGTCACTGACGCCACTCTGCGCAAGATGCACGTCGATTCTGCGCTACCGCCACCGGAACTGACGCAGGCCATGCGCGTGATGCAGGCGGATAGCAACGCGGCACTGGTGGTTGAACAGTTGCGCGGGACAAAACCGATCGACGAACTGTATCTCTTTGCGTTGCCGCTGATCACCGAAATGCCGCGCTGGCCGGCGAACCGGGTGCTGGAAGTATTCGACGGCGAGCAACTGTCCGGCAAGTCGGTCAGGTATGGTTCCGTGCGGCGGTTTCGCGACGTCGGCGTCAAGGCACCGATTCAGATATCGCGGGCCGATATCCTCAGCGGTGGCCTGCCAGCACACATCCTCGCGGCGCTGGACGAGTCAGAACTCACCCGGCTCCTGGGCGAGCAAGGTGCACGCGTGCGCGATGCCCGGCCGGTAGAGTTCGGCAAGCAGATCGCCGACTACGCCGACACTCGTCAGCCGGCGATCTACGACAGCCTCTACAAGGGAACCGACCCCATCGATTCCCGGGTTGCGCGTTTGCAGAAGGCCTGCCCTGGACTCAGCGAACCCGCGGCACAAACGGTGCTGGCCCATGGACGCTCCGATGATCTGGAGCGACTTGACTCAGGCCATCGAGTGCCGCTACGCCTGCTGGAGGAGGCACGCTGGTACGCGCGTCAAAGCCGACAAGTCGCGGCCTATGTCGGTCTGCGCAGTGAAAATGTCGCTTCGGCGGACAGCCGGCGCTTGGCGTTGCACACGCTGGAGCAGTTGCCGGGTTGGGCCGACAGCGTTCGCATTGAAGTTCGCGAGGGCAATGACGCCGGCATGCTGCTTGACAGCATCGGCAGTGAAACAGCCAGCGAGAAGAAATACCTGATCAAGAAAGGCGCTCAGTTTCAGGCGTTCGACGAACGTGGTCTTGCACTCAACAGCCTGCCTCGCAACGGCGACAACTTTTACTCATCGATCATGTATGCCTTGCCTGATGACGCGCGCCGCAGCCTCGGTGTGCCCGAGGTGGGGCAGTCCGCCCGGTTACAGAAAAAGATCATCGATCATGCCGATCGGCATCAGGCAGATACGCCTGCGCTGCTTGCGCCACAGGTCAAATGGATCAAGCCGCCCGTGCGTGTGAACGCTACGTTGATCGGTTACCCCGCGAGCGGACGCGGCGCCGGGTTGCAAATGAACCTGACCGCTCATGTGTGCGATGTCTATCCGCAGCTTACCTACGAACAGGCTAATGGTTTCATTCTCGAGCAGTACCGGACGGGTAAAGACGACAACGCGATTTTCCAGCTGTTGCAATCACGCCGCCATGAATGGCAGCAGTTGAATACGACGCTGGATGAATGGGCAGGCACATCCACGGCGGCGCCTTGGGAACGTTCCGCAACGGATCACAAGTTTCGCGCCGCGCAAGCGCTGAAAACCTGCTGGCGCAACGCCTTGTCCGCTGGAGTTTCAGGTGCCGATGAACTCTCGATATTCACTTATGACCCCCTGCCAGAGCTGAATGCAGACTTTGCCCATGTGCGTAAACTTTCAATTGGCGGCAATGGCATCACCGACGCCAATGCGGACGCCTTTCTGGCGCGATTTGCCAACGTGCAAAAGCTGTCGCTGGGGGAGCGTGGCAGTCTGTTTGGCGCCTACATGGCGCAAGAGCAGGCACTGACGACCTTGCCTTTGACTGTGACCCGGATGTCTGCACTGAAGAAGCTCAAGTTCAGGACGTCAGTCAGGGTGATGGCTTCTGATCTTTCGACAAAATTGAGGACGTTGACTGCCCTTGAGGAACTTCATCTTGATTTTTTCGACGGTCGGAGCCATGCCGCTGGCCTGGATCTGACGCCCCTCAAACGCCTGAAGAAACTCAGGATCGAAGCGTCGGGCCTGACGCAATGGCCGGCCTATGTGCAGCAACTGCCTGAACTGGAACGACTGGACCTGACGCAGACCGCCATCACATCCATTCCACAATCGCTCTATGTCGGACACGAAAAACTCTGGGCAGGCCTGTCGCTGGACTGGTCCAGGTTCTCTCATGAAGCGTTCAAACCCGCTTACGACTATGTGAAAAACTACATGGGGCAGTGGCGACATCTGGTTGATCTGGACTTGATGGTTCGCCGCTACTGTGCCGGAGAACTGCAGTTCCTGACGGGCGAGGCCGGCCGCCTCAATCCGTTGCCCGAGCGCATCATGACACTCTGGAATACCCCGGAAACCCGACTCAAGGCAGTGGAGATTCTGCGTGTGGAGCACACCGCAATTTTCCGCCAGTTCTACGAGCCCACCGCATCTGATGGATTGCGTAATGCAATTCCCGCCGCCCGCTGGCAAGCGCAGCCCAATGCACGGGTGGTACGTGCTCTGGAAAAGAACTGGCGTGCAGCCATACGCAGGCGCTATCGCTTGAATGACGACGTTCGTCCTTTCAATGGGACGAACTGGGCATCAAGCACCGAACTCGACGATGCCGGCGTGTTTGAACTGGTGGACACCGCATGGGTACAGGGCGAAGAGTCGGTCAGTGAACTGCCGCAATTGCCAACCGGTGCGTTTGCTCACGTACAGAGTGTGCGGCTGGATCGGTTGAATGTGCCGATCGACCAGATTCGCGATTTTCTCCGGGCATTCAGTGGCACCACGAGTCTGCAAGTCACCGCCTGCGGATTGACGGAACTGCCGATCCGGCCAGCCGATGCAACCCACCTGACGCAACTGGATTTGTCTCTCAACCTTATAGCCGTTACCCCTGAGGTTCAGAGCCAGTTCAATGCCCTGAACAAACTGGAACATCTCAATGCCCGGCTCAATCGCCTGGACACACTGGACGTTTCTCGCCTGAGCGGGCTCAAGACGCTGAACCTCAGCGTCAATGGATTCAATCAATGGCCGACTGGGGCGGAAAGCCTGCCGCATTTGCGAACGCTGGATTTACGTCATAACACCATCGGGTCGCTCCCCGAACAGGTGCTTGTCAACGACGCTGTGCTGCTGAAGACCCGCCTGCAGAACAACCGCTTCAGTACTACAGGCGAGGCGGACATGCGGGCGGCGCAGCGCCGGATTGAAATGTCCATTGGATTGCCGGAAGGCGCCTTGCAACGGTTCGACGCGCAATCGGCGTCATTGCCGGCCAATTCAAGCGGGACCCCGCCGGAAAGTGCACTGGAGCGCGCCGGTCAGTTGTTAGCACTCCCGCCTGTCTCTGCACCCGGCGACGGTTTCGACATGAATGCCCGTGTACTGGAGATATTTCCCTCGCTGACGCTTGAACAAGCGCAAGCCAGCGTTGCCCGATTGCGCGATGAAGGCCTGTCCCCGGAGCAAATGGCGGACAGGCTGACCCAGTGGCGAGCAAGTGACGAGACGCTGACGCGTGAGTTGAACGGCTGGATTTTCGGTGCGACGCAAGGGCCTGGTGAAAGCGTGTCATTGTCCACAAGGTTCTTCGACGCGACGAGGATCCGCACTTGCTGGCGGGACGGGCTCACTGCGCTTTCCGAGTCCGCCGGACAGACGCTGAGCCTTTCAGCGGGGGCCATGAGCGATCTGCCCGCGCTGTCAAACGTGTTTGCCCATGTGCGGACACTGAATCTGACAGGGATCAAGTTTTCAGTTGATAGCTTCAACCTCTTTTGCCCGGCGTTCCCTGAGTTGACCACCCTGAGACTCAACGGCAATGCCCTGGAACGGCTGCCGGAAGCTGTCGGTCGTTTGAACCGTCTGGAACGTCTGGAGTTGAGCGGTAATCGGCTGGCCGTGGCACAAACCGTGTATCAGCACGTGGGCGGGACGCAACTGCGCTGGCTCGACCTCAGCCACAATCAGCTGGAGGAGTTCAGCGCCATCGCCTTCGTCCGTCTGGAGACGCTCAATCTCAGCCAGAACGGTCTGGAATTCTGGCCTGACGGCGTGCTCGATCTGGCGCATTTGCAACGACTGGACCTGTCGGGCAACAACATCATGGTCTTTCCTGACCGACTGTTGGACGGCAACCATCAAGCGCTGGTGGACGGCACCGACCTGTCCGAAAACTCCCTGTCGCTCAATTGCCTGCAGCAACTGCGGGAATACAGTGCGGCCAACGCAGACCGTGATGTCATGGGTTATTCCCAGGCTTTTCTGCAGCGTGAAATTGCCGAACGCGAATTGGAGACCGACAGCGATTCGGATGCTGGCTCCGGTCAGGGATCGGATTCGGATTCGGGTTCCGACAGCGATGGCCCCAGTGGGGGTGGCGGTTCCCGGCGGGTTGATACGCATGCCATTGTGGAGGCAGCGGAAGTGATTGCCGATCCGGTGCAGGATGCGGCAGTGCCAGCGATGGCAATCTGGATGACGTACACACATGCAGATGCGCATGCCGCGCGGCAGGCGCTATGGCTGCAATTGGCTGATCAGGACAACCATGAGTCGTTCTTTCATTTGCTCTCGACCTTGCCCGATACCCTTGAATTCCGGTTGTCCGGCGCTGATTTGACCCATCGGGTCTGGCAAGTCATCGAGGCCGCCACGGAAAACGCCGAGCTGCGAGAGCTGTTATTTCTCAACGCCGAGACCCACGGCACCTGCGGCGATGGCCGGATCCTGTCATTCAGCGAACTGGAAACCCGCGTCTATGAATACAACGCCCTGCGCGATATTCCACGACACCGCCCGGAGCAACGCGGCAGGGCCTTGCTTGAGCTGACGCGGCGTCTGTTCCGCCTGGAAAGGGTCGACCGGCTGGCAGAAGCCGCGGCGAAGAACAAGGATCGGGCGGAAATCCGTCTGCAATACCGGATCGGCATGACCCGAGGCTGGCCGGACGGGCTGGATTTGCCGGCGCAACCGGAACACATGCTGTACGCCGCACCGATTCGCGGGCAGCAGTTGATCGACGCGCGCACGTCGGTGCTCAGGGATGAAGCATCCGAAATGTTTCTGGAAAATCTGATTTCACGCGATTACTGGATCCGCTACCTGCGCGATCGCCACAGCGAGGTGTTCGAAACGCTCGAACTCAACGCCAGGAGGCGGCAGGAGGAGGTGGAGGATACATTTGCCGACATACACAGCAGCGCTTATCTGGAAGCAGTGGATTCACTTCAGATCGAACTGGCAGAAGCTCGCATCGATGCACTGAAGGCAATGACGCGTACGGAGCTGGCTGCGCTGACGACAGTTCGCGAGGCGGAGCCGCAACCCGGCCCATCCTCACCACAACCCGGCCCTTCCTGGCGCCGTGACAGGTAATTGAGTGGACCTGAGAGCAGGGCGCTCTCAGGTCCATTGCGCAACTTAACTGTCGTAACCCAGATTCGGCGCCAGCCAGCGCTCGGTCACACTCAGCTCCTGGCCTTTGCGCGAGGTGTAGCTTTGCACCTGATCCTTGTCGACCTTGCCCACGGCGAAGTACTGCGCTTGCGGGTGGGCGAAGTACCAGCCGCTGACCGCAGCCGCCGGGAACATCGCGTAGTGTTCGGTGAGGAACACACCACTGCGACCGGCGCGCATTTCTTCGGCTTGCGGATCGAGCAAGGCGAACAGCGCCGCTTTCTCGGTGTGATCCGGGCACGCCGGGTAACCCGGAGCAGGGCGGATGCCGCTGTATTGCTCTTTGATCAGCGCGTCGTTATCGAGCTCTTCGTCCTTGGCATAACCCCAGTGCTCTTTACGCACTTGCTGGTGCAGCCACTCGGCGCAGGCCTCGGCCAAACGGTCGGCCAGGGCTTTGACCATGATCGAGTTGTAGTCGTCGCCAGCGTCTTGATAAGCCTTGGCCACTTCTTCGGCGCCGATGCCGGCGGTGGTGATGAAACCACCGACGTAGTCGGTCACTTCGCTGTCCTTCGGCGCTACGAAGTCAGCCAGCGAGAAGTTTGGTTTGCCGTCGGTCTTGATGATCTGCTGACGCAGGTGATGCAGCTTGGCCAATGGCTTGCCGTCATCGCCGTACAGTTCGATGTCGTCGTCATGTACTTGATTGGCCGGCCAGAAGCCGAACACCGCACGGGCGCTGATCAGCTTCTCGTCGATCAGCTTGGCGAGCATCTCCTGCGCGTCCTTGTACAGCGCGGTGGCGGCCTCACCGACCACTTCATCTTCGAGGATGCGCGGGAACTTGCCAGCCAGGTCCCAAGAGATAAAGAACGGCGTCCAGTCGATGTATTCGGCCAAGACCTTGAGGTCGATGTTGTCCAGTACCTTGCTGCCGGTGAAGGTCGGTTTGACCGGCTGATAATTGGCCCAGTCGAACTGTGGCTTCTTGGCGATGGCCGCTGCGTAGCTCAGGCGCTCGGTGCGGGCGCTGCGGTTCGAGGTACGTTCGCGCACATCGATGTATTCCAGACGCGTCTTTTCGACGAAACCGGCCTTCAATTCTTTCGACAGCAACTGCGTCGCCACGCCCACTGCACGGGAGGCGTCGGTCACGTAGACCACGGCATCGTTGCTGTACTTCGGCTCGATCTTCACCGCCGTGTGCGCTTTGGAAGTGGTCGCGCCACCGATCATCAGCGGCAGGTGAAAGTCCTGGCGCTGCATTTCACGGGCAACGTGAACCATTTCGTCCAGCGACGGCGTGATCAGGCCGGAGAGACCGATGATGTCGCATTTCTGTTCTTTGGCGACCTGCAGAATCTTCTCCGCCGGGACCATCACGCCAAGGTCGACGATGTCATAGCCGTTGCAACCAAGTACCACACCGACAATGTTTTTGCCGATGTCGTGCACGTCGCCTTTCACGGTTGCCATGAGGATCTTGCCTTTGGCTTCCGGCTTGTCGCCTTTTTCCAGTTCGATGAACGGGATCAAGTGCGCCACCGCCTGCTTCATCACTCGCGCGGATTTCACCACTTGCGGGAGGAACATTTTGCCGGCGCCGAACAGGTCGCCGACGATGTTCATGCCGGACATCAGCGGGCCTTCGATCACTTCGATCGGGCGGGCGAACGACTGGCGCGACTCTTCGGTGTCTTCAACGATGTGCGTGGTGATGCCTTTGACCAGCGCATGCTCCAGACGCTTGTTGACCTCCCAGCTACGCCACTCTTCGGTCTCGGCTTCCTTGACGCTGCCGTCGCCCTTGTACTTGTCGGCGATGGCGAGGAGGGCGTCGGTGCCTTCTGGCGTGCGGTTGAGAATCACATCTTCCACGGCGTCGCGCAGTTCCTGCGGGATCTGGTCGTAGATCTCCAACTGCCCGGCGTTGACGATGCCCATGGTCAGGCCCGCGCGGATCGCGTACAGCAGGAACACCGAGTGGATCGCCTCACGCACCGGGTTGTTGCCACGGAACGAGAACGACACGTTGGACACGCCGCCCGAGGTCAGCGCATACGGCAGTTCGTCGCGGATGTAGGCGCAGGCGTTGATGAAGTCCACCGCGTAGTTGTTGTGTTCTTCAATACCGGTAGCGACGGCGAAGATGTTCGGGTCGAAGATGATGTCTTCCGGCGGGAAGCCGACTTCGTTGACCAGAATGTCGTAGGAGCGTTTGCAGATTTCTTTCTTGCGCGCTTCGGTGTCGGCCTGGCCAGCTTCGTCAAACGCCATCACCACAACGGCGGCGCCATAGCGCTTGCACAGTTTGGCGTGATGGATGAACTGCTCGACGCCTTCTTTCATGCTGATCGAGTTGACGATGCCCTTGCCCTGAATGCACTTGAGACCGGCTTCGATCACTTCCCATTTCGACGAGTCGATCATGATCGGCACGCGGGAGATGTCCGGTTCACCGGCGATCAGATTGAGGAAGGTCACCATGGCCTTCTTCGAATCGAGCATGCCTTCGTCCATGTTGATGTCGATCACCTGCGCGCCGGCCTCGACCTGTTGCAGGGCGACTTCGAGGGCTTCGGTGTAGTTGTCTTCACGGATCAGCCGGGCGAACTTGGCCGAGCCGGTGATGTTGGTACGCTCGCCAACGTTCACGAACAGCGAGTTGCGATCGATGGTGAACGGTTCCAGACCTGAGAGGCGGCAAGCCTTCGGAATGTCCGGAATCTGACGCGGCGCGTAACCGGCGACGGCTTTGGCGATGGCTTCGATGTGCCCCGGGGTGGTGCCGCAGCAACCGCCGACGATGTTGAGGAAGCCGCTCTGGGCGAATTCTTCGATGACTTTGGCGGTTTCCGACGGCAGTTCGTCGTACTCGCCAAACTCGTTCGGCAGGCCGGCGTTCGGGTGCGCGGATACGTGGGTGCTGGCCTTGTTCGACAGCTCTTCCAGGTACGGACGCAGCTCACTGGCGCCGAGCGCACAGTTGAGACCAACGGAGATTGGCTTGGCGTGCGCCACCGAGTTCCAGAACGCTTCGGTGGTTTGCCCCGACAGGGTCCGGCCGGAGGCGTCAGTGATCGTGCCGGAAATCATGATCGGCAGTTCGATGTGCAGCTCTTCGAACACGCCTTGCACGGCGAAGATCGCCGCTTTGGCGTTGAGGGTGTCGAAAATGGTTTCGATCAGGATCAGATCCGCGCCGCCTTCGATCAGGCCTTTGGTGGCTTCGGTGTAGTTTTCCACCAGTTCATCAAAGGTGACGTTGCGGTAGCCGGGGTTGTTGACGTCGGGCGACAGCGAGCAGGTGCGGCTGGTCGGGCCGAGCACGCCGGCGACGAAGCGCGGCTTGGCCGGGTTCTCGGCGGTCTTGGCGTCGGCAACCTTGCGCGCCAGACGTGCGCCTTCTACGTTTAGCTCGTAGGCCAGTTCTTCCATGCCGTAGTCGGCCATGGAAATGCGCGTGGCGTTGAAGGTGTTGGTTTCGAGGATGTCGGCGCCGGCATCCAGATAGGCTTTCTCGATGCCGCCGATCACGTCCGGACGGGTGATGACCAGCAGGTCGTTGTTGCCCTTGACGTCACTCGGCCAATCGGCGAAGCGTTTGCCGCGATAGTCCTGCTCTTCGAGCTTGTAGCTCTGGATCATCGTGCCCATACCGCCATCGAGTATCAGGATGCGCTCTTTGAGAGCTTGCTTGAGAGCTTGAAGGCGGACGCTGCGATCGGACATTTGGACTACTCGGAAAGACCATTACGAAGGAGCGGGATCATAGCAAACCTGTGCGCTTTTAGAGCATGTTGGGCTTTTGCATGAATATCGCTCATGTTGGTACGAGCGTCATACTGTAGAATCGCGGCGTTTTTTTCAGGATCGGGATCAAGGGCATGTCGTACCGCGTCATCAGCATTTTTTTGCTGCTTTTAAGCTGGGGCGCCGTTGCGCAGGAACCCACGATCTCATATAGCCGTGATATCCAACCGATCTTCACCGAGAAGTGCGTGGCCTGCCATGCGTGTTACGACTCGGCCTGCCAGTTGAATCTGGGCAGCGGTGAGGGCGCGGCCCGTGGTGCGAGCAAAATGCCGGTCTACGATGGCGAGCGCACACAAGCGGCACCCACCACTCGACTGTTTTACGATGCCTTCGGTAAACGTGCCTGGCAGCAAAAAGACTTCTATTCGGTGCTCGATGCCCAAGGCAGCCAGGCTGCGCTGATGGCGCGCATGCTCGAACTTGGGCACAAGACGCCACTGACGCCGAATGCCAAGCTCCCGGAAGACATCGTCCTGGGTCTGAACCGCGAAAACCTGTGCGCGATGCCCGCCGAGTTCGAAGGCTACGCCGGCGCGCATCCGAAAGAAGGCATGCCGCTGGCGGTGACCGGGCTGACCGATCAGCAATATCAGACGCTGCAGCGCTGGCTGGCCTCGGGTGCGCCGATTGACGAACAAAGCCTGGCGCCAAGCACCAAAGAGGCGCTGCAGATCGTCCAGTGGGAAAACCTGCTCAACACTCCCGGCGCGCGGCAAAGCCTGGTCGGTCGCTGGTTGTACGAGCATTGGTACCTTGCGCATATCTATTTCAAGGACGGCGAGCCGGGCCATTATTTCCAGTGGGTACGTTCGCGCACGCCGACTGGGCAGCCAATCGACCTGATCGCCACCCGTCGCCCCAACGATGATCCGGGCACTCAGGTGTATTACCGCTTGTGGCCGGTGCAAGGGGTGATCGTGCACAAGACCCACATCACCTATCCGTTGAGCGCGGCGAAAATGGCGCGGGTCAAAAGTCTGTTCTATAGCGGTAACTGGCAGGTTAATGCCTTGCCGGGCTACGGCCCGCAGAGCCGCGCCAACCCGTTCGCCACATTTGAAGCGATCCCGGCGCAGGCGCGTTATCAGTTCATGCTCGATAACGCCGAATACTTCGTCCGCACGTTTATTCGCGGCCCGGTGTGCCGTGGTCAGATCGCCACCGACGTGATCCGTGACAACTTCTGGGCGCTGTTCCAAGCGCCGGAACATGACCTCTATATCACTGACCCGAACTATCGCGGCCAGGCCACGCCGTTGCTGGCCATGCCCGGGCAGAACGATGACGTCGGCAGCGTACTGAGCCTGTGGCGCAACTACCGTGACAAACGAAACGAATACGAAGCCTTGCGCCGTGACAGCTACGCTGATTTGCCGGCGCCCAGTTGGTCGACCCTGTGGGCCGGCAACGACAACGCGCTGTTGAGCATTTTCCGCCACTTCGACAGCGCCTCGGTGACCAAAGGCCTGATCGGCGAGGTGCCGCAGACGATGTGGCTGTTCGACTATCCGCTGCTGGAGCGCACCTATTACCAGTTGGCAGTCAACTTCGATGTGTTCGGCAACGTCTCCCATCAGGCGCAAACCCGTCTGTATTTCGATTTGATCCGCAATGGCGCCGAGCAAAACTTCCTGCGCCTGATGCCGGCCGACTCCCGAGAGGATTACCTCAACGATTGGTATCAGAACAGCGGCCAGTTCAAGATGTGGCTCGATTACGAAGCGATCGACGACGACAAGCCGACGGCACTGAAACTTGATGAGAAAGACCCGAAATACGACTTCGCCATGCAATTACTGGCGCGTTACGGTGATCTCAATGCGCACCCGGATCCAATCAACCGCTGCGATGGGGCTTACTGCTCGCGGCCGAATATTGACCCGGCCCTGCAAAATGCCGAGCAGGCGCTAAGCCGCCTGACCTCGCGTCCGGCGGCCGGCTTGAAGGTCATCGACCAACTGCCGGAAGCCACCATGCTGCGCATTGAAACCGCCAACGGCAAACGCGAGGTCTACAGCCTGTTGCGCAACCGTGCGCACAGCAACGTGGCGTTCCTGCTCGGAGAGTCGCTGCGCTATCAGCCCGGGCTGGACACGATCACCATTTTTCCGGGCGTGCTCAGCAGTTATCCGAACTTCATGTTCAACATTCCGGCCGATCAAGTGCCCGAGTTTGTTGATGCAATGGAAAATGCCAAGGACGCCAACCGTTTCGAGAAAATCGTCGAACGCTGGGGAATTCGGCGCAGTCACCCGCAATTCTGGTTCTATTTCCACGATCTGAGCCAATACCTGCACGAAACCGATCCGGTGGAAGAGGGCGTGCTGGACATGAACCGCTACGAGAATCTTTGATCGTTTCAGATTGGCCTGCTGTCCCAACTTTAAGCAACACAACCAAACCCTTGTAGGAGTGAGCCTGCTCGCGATGGCGGCGGTTCATTCAACATCTCTAGTGCCTGATTTTCCGCTATCGCGAGCAGGCTCACTCCTACAAGGGATCTGAGGTGGATTCAGGAATTGTGATCGGGAGCAGGTGATGTTGATTTCAGTGCAAGCCCTGCGTGCGCTTGCCGCGTGGACAGTGGTGTGCCACCACTTCATGCAGATTTTTTTTGACTTCAAGGCACGCGGGCCGGTCGGCCAGTTCTTTATCGACAAAGGCGCGGTGGGCGTCGACATTTTCTTTGTCATCAGCGGGTTGGTGATTTTCCTCTCGACCGAAAACAAACCGCTGCCGCCCGCGCGTTTCCTGCTGTACCGGCTGTTTCGCATCGTCCCGGCGTACTGGCTGTACACGCTGCTGATGGCGCTGCTGGTGGTGTTCGCCCAACCTTTGCTGCCGGATCAGACAGTGGACTGGGGCCATCTGCTTCTGTCGTTGCTGTTCATTCCTACCGAGAATCCTGGCGGCTACGGTATCTATCCGACGTTGAATGTCGGCTGGACACTGAATTACGAAATGCTTTTCTACGTGCTGTTTGCCTGGGCGCTGCTGTTTCGTTTGCAGGTGCGCCTGCTGGTGGTCGCGGCGCTGTTGTTTGCAGTGTGTCAGGCCTGGACCGGGTTTGGCTGGGTCAGCGCGTTTTATCGGTCGGACATCGTTTATGAGTTTCTGCTGGGGATCGGCATTGGCATGCTCTATCGGCGGGGCTGGATCGGCCCCGGTTTTTGGTTGCCGCTGACTTGCATCGTCGTGGCACTGCTGGCGATTTATTACTTGGCACCGGCGCCAAGGCTGCTGAGCTGGGGCGTGCCGAGTGCAGTGCTGGTCATGGCGTGTATCTCACTTGAGCGTTATGTCGAGCGCAGCCGAATGCTCAAACTGCTTGGCGATTGCTCGTATTCGGTTTACCTGATGCACGTGCTGGTGCTGTCGACGGGGGGATTTATCGCGCAGCGCTACGCGATCAACCCGTATTTGATGTTTGCCGTGTGCGCGCTGGCGATTGGCGTTGGCTCGTGGTTGAGCTACGAATGGGTGGAAAAGCGCAGTTACCATTGGCTCAAGGCGCGGGTTGACATGGAGCCGGACGAGAATCTTTCCCGACAAAAATACTAGGACTTTGTCCGGCGCAATGATTGGCGTAAACTGCGCCCAAGCCTGCGAGGAGTTTCCATGACCGCTATTACCATTACCGACGCCGCCCACGATTACCTGGCTGATCTGCTCTCCAA
Organism: Pseudomonas sp. 29; assembly: GCF_002754355.1. Classification (NCBI taxonomy): domain Bacteria; kingdom Pseudomonadati; phylum Pseudomonadota; class Gammaproteobacteria; order Pseudomonadales; family Pseudomonadaceae; genus Pseudomonas; species Pseudomonas sp. 29. Next base: position 86,181 of record NZ_PEEY01000001.1, on the reverse strand, counting down.
GCAGAACACCCCGGGCATCGGCATCCGCGTCTTCATCACCCAGCCTGGCACCCAGTACGCTGAAACCTGCATTGCCTACTGCAAGCCTGGCGAAGAAAAACCTGAAGACACCGCGCTGGGGCTGAAAAGCTTCACCGCGTATATCGATCACTTCAGCGAAGCGTTTCTCGATGACGCCGTTGTCGACTACGCCACCGACCGCATGGGCGGCCAGCTGACCATCAAGGCGCCGAACGCCAAAGTACCGATGGTCAACGCCGACAGCCCGGTCAACGAGCGCATCAACTACTACTTGCAAACCGAAATCAACCCGGGGCTGGCCAGCCACGGCGGTCAGGTCAGCCTGATCGATGTGGTTGAAGACGGCATCGCCGTTTTGCAGTTCGGTGGCGGTTGCCAGGGCTGCGGCCAGGCGGACGTAACCTTGAAGGAAGGCATCGAGCGCACCTTGCTCGAGCGTATTCCGGAGCTGAAAGGCGTTCGCGACGTGACCGACCACACGCAGAAAGAAAACGCCTACTACTAAGGTGTTCGCTGCGGACATGAAAAACGGCGCCCCGTGAGCGCCGTTTTTTTATGCGTGACATTCAGGAATGCATTCGCGAGCAGGCTCGCTCCCACATTTGATCGCATCCCAAATGAGGGAGCGAGCTTGCTCGCGAAGGCGGCTTCATGGGCGATAGAGATGCGCATGCCCGGCGCGATACAACGATGACTCGCTGAACACCTCACTGCCCAATACCCGACCCACCAGAATCAACGCCGTACGCCGAAACCCTTTGGCCTCAACCTTTTCGGCAATATCCGCCAGCGTCCCCACCACCCAATCCTGATCAGGCCACGTCGCCCGGTGAATCACGGCAATCGGGCAATCCGCGCCGTAATGCGGCAGCAGTTCCACCAGAATCTTCGGCAAATGTTTAACGCCCAGATGAATCGCCATGGTCGCGCCATGCTGCGCCAGACTGCCAAGCTCTTCGCCTGCCGGCATCGCGGTTTTGTCGGCGTAGCGAGTCAGAATCACGCTTTGCGACACGTCCGGCAGCGTCAATTCCGCGCCAAGCAGCGCCGCACAGGCTGCGGTGGCCGTCACGCCGGGAATGATCTCGAACGGAATATCCAGCTCGCGCAGATATCGGATCTGCTCGCCGATCGCGCCATACAGGCTCGGATCGCCTGAGTGTACTCGCGCCACATCCTGGCCCTTGGCATGCGCGGTCTTGATCAATTCGATGATCTGTTCCAGATGCAATTCGGCGCTGTTCACCACCGTTTCGGCTTGATGGCCGTCGAGTACCGCCGCCGGCACTAGCGAACCTGCGTAGATAATCACCGGGCAACTGCGAATCAGCCGCTGGCCTTTGACAGTGATCAATTCCGGGTCGCCGGGGCCGGCGCCGATGAAGTAGACGGTCATCGTTGAATCCTGAGTAAAAGAGGGCACGACTGCGTTGCAGATGAACAACGCTCATGATCAATGGCGGGGATTATCGGGATTTTACGCCGCGCCGGCCAATGCCAGCGTGGCCTGAGCGTATTTTTGCCGGGAGATCAGCAGTTTTGCCGGCGCTTGAATCAGCTGTTCAGCGAGCGCAAGCGCGGCACTTTCGGCGACGCCGTAGCAACCGGTGCGTTCGTAAGCAATCTGTGAATGGTGACTGAGCCGCTGTTGGTAGCTGGCCAGTTCGTCACTGCTGAAGTACAGCAGGGGCAGAGCCAGTTGTGCAGCAAGTTCTTGCAGGCCCGGCTCGTCGCGCTTCAAGTCGATACTGGCCAACGCTTTCACCGCCTCAAGCTCAATGCGATGCGCCTGTAACGCTTGATCGAGTAACGCGCGCAGCGTGCTGGCCGGGCAGCCGCGCTGGCAGCCCAGGCCGACCACGAAGGTCGGCGCTGCGCGGTCATCGGTCATGCGTGGTATTGACCAGCGCTTTTGCGGCGGAACAACCAGGCGCTGATCAGGCCCAGGGCCAGCCAGAACGCCACGTTGGTCAACTGCGAAGCGATTTTGAACTGAGCTTCGAGTGCTTCGGGGGCGAGCATCGAATGCACTTCCGGTTGCGGTGCGCCGATCACGTGGGGCACAGCGAGGATGGCCACACCGAGGACCTTCATCAGCCAGTGACGGCTGAACGCGATCAGCGACAGACCTACAGCCGTCGAAGCGGCCGTGCCGATCCACCACGTCTGCCGCGAAGCCAGATCGGCCGCAGCGGTGCCCGGCAGTTCTGGTGGCAGGCCCAAGGTCGGAGCAAGCACGAACGTCGCGTAACCGGCCAGGCCCCAGAGCAGGCCCTGCGAAGTTTTGGTCGGCGCGCGTAGGGTGTAGAGGCCGGCGAGCATCAGGGCGAAACCGACGGCTACGACCAGATTACCGCCAGTGGTCGAGACTACGCGCTGCCAGCCGTCTTCCGGCTCCCAGGCCTCGGCATCATGGGTGTGCGCAGCCACGCCAGCGGCATGTTCGTGAACCGCCACCGGCTCGGACTTCTCGAAGGTTTCCGCCTGCAGAATCAGCGGCGAAACCCAGAAGCTTTGCAGCAGAGTGAGGAGCAGGGCGGCCAGCAGACCAGAGAAACCTGCAGTTTGCGCGATACGCTTGATCATGTCGGCAGGTCTCAATGGCACGGGAACGCGGCGCTGTGGCGGGTATCGTGGGCGGCGTTGTGCACCGCTTCGATGTGCGAGAAACCGGCAAAGTAAACCAGACTGGCGCCGAGGATCGATGCAAAGATCGCGGCGGTCAGGCGTTGGCTCAGGGTGGTGGTGCTGGCGATTTTGTCCGTGTTGCTGCCGGTGCTGCTGATGATCGACATGGCGCTTCCCTCTGGAGTGTCAGCGGGTGAATAGAGCGCATGAAAACCCCTGCGGGTCGGGCTCGCAGAGGTTCGAACAGCGCCCGCCCACCGCGGGTTTGTTATGTGCAGCGCCGCACAAATGCGGGCTGTGTGTTGCGGGCCGGTCTCCGGGCTCACGAGGGGCTGGCGTCAGGCCGACCTGCAAGCGTCACCTTCCCATACCGTATCGGCACAGTGGTTTTGACGCTTCGCTCGCTTACCGTTGCGGGGGCAGCACCGGACTGACATGGGCTTGAGTAAAGCACATGATTCACCGGTTTCCCGTTTCACCCTGTGAAGGGCACCCGTAACAAGTTGCGTAGGAGAGCATGGGCGGGGGATTTGAGTCAATCGGCGCCTAGCGCATGATCAGCAGGACGTACACCCCCAGCGCCATCAGGAACGCATAATAGGATTTGATTCGCGTCAGGCTCAGCAGCCACGCCAACGCCACCGGCAGGATCCATGGCATGGCCGCCAGGTGCTGGCTGGCCAAAGGATAGAGTGAGACCGCCAGCAGGCTGACGAGCATCGCCACCGATGTGTATTTTCCCAGACGATCGATGAAAGCGCGGGCAGTTGCCGAAAGCCGTTCGACATCGACGGCCAGCGGCAGCAAGCGGCAGACGATCGAAACCAGCGCGCAAATCAGTACGTACAGCCAGAAAGTACCAGGTTCAATCATAGACATAGCTCGTCAGAACGGTGATGGCGAGCACCAGCAGCAAGCTGACCTCGCCCAGCCACAACAAGCTCGCGGCGGTGGCCAGGCCGGCAATCCATTGCGCATGGAAGCTGTGACGGTCGCGGGCCATCTTGCCAAGCGAAGCGCTGATGAAAATCGCGATCACCACACTGACGTGATCCATCACTGCGTTGTCGGCCACGCTGGCGAAACAGTACCCGACCACGGTGCCAAGCAGGGCGGCGGCGTACAGCAGAAAGCACACGGTGTTGGCATACGGGCGGCTGATCGGTTGCTGATCCTTGCGGATCGACATCAACGTGAAAGCCGCATTTGCCATCACCGCCAGGGCGGGGACAAACGCTTTGACCGGGCCCTGGAGGCTGGATTTCAGGCTCAGTGTGAAGACCAGAAAACGCAAGTTGATACTCAGCGCCGAGACCAGCACGCCAAAGGCGTTAAGCAGGTGCGCGGGGGTTTCCAGCAGCGTCAGTTGCAACGGCGAGGCCATTACCGTACCGCTGAAAACCACCATGGCCGGAAGATCCAGACCATGGCGGCGCCCGAGCATGCCGATCAGGGTGAAGGTCAGCAGCAGCGAGAAGACGAACGGTAGCGCATCGCGGATACCGGTCGCGATCTCGCTGCGCGACGCCGGTTTTGCCAGGTTCGACTCAACCAGCATGAGTGCTGTGCCGCGAGCCGGCCAGCAATTGCTCTACGCCGTTCTTGTAGGCCAGGGCTTTTTCCAGGTAGTACTCGGTGGAGAAGCGCGGAATGAACTCCTCCACCACGGCCACACCCCGATAGCCGTTGACCGCGAAGCGATTGAGCACATCGCTCAGGCGCAAGTTGCCTTCGCCAATCGGCAGATGTTGATGGTGGGTGTTGTTGAGGTCGGCAATGTGCAGATGCCGGGTAACCGGCGCCAGATCGGCAATGGCTTTGAACAGGCTTTCACCATACGGCAGCAGTGAGCACAGATGCGTCACGTCGATGGTCACGAAGCACCCGGTCTCCTTGTGAAAGCGCAGGTGTTCCTCGACGGTGAAGACCGGGAATTTCGGCCGCTGACCGCCCATGTTCTCCAGGCACAGGGCGATGCCATCGGTGTTGCAGCGCTTGGTCACCTGGTTGATCGCTACTATCAGGTTGTCCAGCAGTTCGCCGTTTTCCAGTTGATCTTTGTAGCCGGGATGAAAAGTGACGCTGGTGGCGCCGGCCTCGTGGGAAAACTCCACGGCGGCACTCAGGCAGTCCACCGCTTGGGCACGTTCGGTCAAATCCGGGGAGCACAGGTTGTACTGGCGACCCCACCATCCGGCGTGGACGGTCAGCGTGATGCCATTGTGTTCGGCGAAGCTGCGGATTTTCCCGGCAAGCTCAGACCGGTCTTCGGCGCTCAGCGACCAGAAGGTTTTTTCGGCGTCTTCGCCGATCTCGAACTCGACCGCTTGGAAATGTCTGGCCAGATCGGTGATCGAACCCAGGATGTCTGCAGGGTTGTCGTAGACATTGGTGGAAAAGGAGATCATCGGGAAGTGAGCGCTGATCGGGCCTTCGATGTGATATAGCGGGTCTTTACGGGTCATTGCGCTGGTCCTTGCGTAGTGAACTCTGGGTGGGTGATCGCGGCGTTGAAGTCCGCCGGGTCGTCGGCGTCGCTGCAGCCCAGCAGCGTGTAGCCGTGGCGGTCTGCGGAACGGCTGATGCTCTGGCCGAACTTGTCGGGGTTGAGGTTCACGCGTAATGCAAACGGGTGTTGCAGCAGGCGTGCCTGGAGCTGTTGCGGATCGGCGGTCGGGGCCGCCTCGATGTAGCGGATCGCCATTTTGGCGTAGGTTTTCTCGGGCGTCGGCAGTGACGTGCCGGCCATCGCGGCGATGGTGCTGGCTGCCAAATGCACCCCCGTGGTTTTCCAGACCATTTCCCAGATCTGGTCACCGCCGAAGCGGGTCTGGGTTTCGATGAATTGCAGGCGTGAACCGTCCAGCTTGATTTCCGTGTGGGCCGGGCCCCAGCGGTTGCCCATTCGCCCGAGCAGCCACAGCACCGCTTCTTCGATCTGCGCGGCGGTTTTCTCGTCGAGCCCGGCAGGAAAGTCATGCCCGGTTTCGACATAACCGGGGGCACCGCTGGTGTATTTGCGCGTGATGCCGAGAATCCGGTGCTGGCCATCCAGGCTGAGGGATTCAACGCTGTATTCGTCGCCGCTGGCGAAGGCCTCGATCAGATTGTTTCCCTCCAGCGAGAGGTGTTCGACATCCTCGGGCCTGTCTATGGCATAGACGCCCTGACTGCCCGAACCGTTGACGGGTTTGACGATGGCCGGGCCATGGCGCAGCACGAAAGCGCGAGCCTCGGCAACATGGTTGATAGCGGCAGTGGGCAACTCGTAGCGACTGCCTTTGAGCAATTGGCGAAACAGCAGTTTGTCGCGACTGACTTCCACACTGCGCAGGTTGTTGTGGACGATGCCCAGACGTTCGCCCAAGCGTGACGCGGGCAACAGGCCCAGTTCCGAAAACGAAACCACGGCATCGAATGGCGATTGCCGGTGCAGCCGTTCTACCATCGTGCTGTAGGCCGGCAGATCGGCGATGTCAGGCGTCAGCAGTAGCGTTGCGCGCTCGCGCTGATAGTCAGATAACTCGCCGGGTTGCTGGACGAGAGTAAATCGAAACTGCCGCGCAGTATCCCAATCCAGTCCCGAATCACGCCCGCCGATGAGCAGAATGTGTTTGGTGTTCGCCGCCGTGGGCTGCTCGCCGTAGACATCAATGTCGCTGACGGCGAGCAAGGATTGTCGCAGGCGGGCGGTGTCGGGTTGCCTGAACTCGATGTACAGGTAGTTCTGAAAACCGTTGCTGACCGGTCCGATGGCTTCGCCCGGAGTGACGTAGGCGTACCAACGCTGGAAACCTGGCAAGCGGCAGATCCGGTCGGCGCCGTGCAGTCCGTCATAGAGCCGGTCTGTGCGGGCGAAAGGGGTGGCGATGCCGAACGCATCCGGCGCTTCGCTGGCGCTGGGCAGAGGCTCGGCGGACAGCGCGCGGTGGTAGCAGGCATCCAGCGCCAGCCCCCAGGCTTGGCGAATCACATGAATCCGGCTGCCGCCGGGGCGTGCGCCGACTTCGAGGACTCTTGGCCCGCGGGGGGTGAGAATGAACTCGACATGGGCAAACGTGCCTTTGAGCGCTAACGCTTTCACGGCGTCATGGGCCAGGCGATGGCAACGCTCCTTCAGCGCTGCGTCGGGCTCCAGCAGCGACGGCGTGTAGCGGGCGAAATGGTGAAAGTCGCCGCGATCGATATCGACGCCGGCAATCACATCGACGATCGGAAAACTTCTGATCGTGCCATCGGCGGCAATCGTGCAGTCGATGGAATGGTTGGAGCCCTGGAGAAATTCCTCCAGCAGCAGTTGATCGGTTTCGCGGCTTTTGCCCGCCACATAGCGCTGCAGCGCCGGCCATTCATGACGGGCGTAGTCGAGCAGATCCTGCTGATCGTCGATGCAGCGTACGAACAGGCTGCTGTAAAGGTTCGCTGGCTTCAGGATGAACGGGTAGGGCAGATCGCCCGGGCGCGCCAGCAGGTCGTCGATACGAACCTGGCGAGAGAGCACGTGCAGATCCAGGTTGCGCGACTGTTGGAAGCATTGGCGTTGCAGCACCTTGTCCAGCGTGTTTTCCACGTTACGGTGCAAGTGGGCCAGCGCCGGCAGCGCCGCACACAGCCGCCCCGTGATCGCGACATAGCCTTCACGGAAATTCAGGACACTGGTGAAGCCATGCTCGTCCAGCAACTGCTGCGTCAGCTGGATCAGATCCGCGGTCAGCCCTCTGGAAAAGTCGTACAGCGCCACCGGCGAGATCTGTTTCGCATCGGCGATCTTGCTGGTTTTGCGACTATCGGCAATCAGCAAAGGGGTGATGCCCTCGGCAATCAGGCCCTCGTATTCTCCGTCACGAATATTGCCGATGATCAGGCAGGCCGCTGCACTCATTAGTCAACCTCCTGATCGAAGCTGTAGTGGACCCGGTTCAGGCGCTGGCAAATGTGAGCCAGACGAATCCGGTCCACGCCGTTGGCGCCACCGCTCAAGACATTGCGAATGATGTGCGCCAAGGCATCCAGGTCTTCGCTGCTGATGCCCAGACGAGTGATTTCCTGAAGGCCGAAGCGCAGGCAGTCGCGGCCATTGATCTGTTTATTGTTGATCCGGATCCCCAGTTCATTGAGCTGCTGCGCCGCTTGCCGGGCCCGTTCGCCTTCGAGCAACAGCAGGTGCGTGTCGGAGGGGTGCAGCGTCCAGCCCGGCAGGTCGGCGAGTGCGTCGTGCAACTGGCGAGTATTGGCGCACATGCGTTGGGCGTAGGCCTGGCCGTAGCGCTGGGTTTCCAGCAGGCTGACGAACAGTTGCAGCAGACCGGGCAGATTGGGCGAGGACACCAGCGCACCACTGAGCGTTTGCTCGATCCGCTGGGCCAGATCGGCACGCCGGCAGACGATCAGTGCCCGGTGCGGACCTGCCAGGGATTTGTGGGTGTTGCCTTGAAGAATATCCGCCCCCTCGTCAAGCGGGTTGGGAAAGACCTTCCCGGCGATGAGGCCCAGAGTGTGCGACGCATCGTAGATGATCAGTGTCCGCTCAAAGCCCCGGTGGTTCAGCAGCGCGCGCAGTGGTTTAAGGGCGATTGCCCGTGTGGTCAGACCATGGTCGAGCAGTACGGCTGCCGGTTGTACACCACACGCCTGGAGTTGCCGATCAACGTCCCCGAGATCAATTTGTCCGTCAGCCGTCAGTTTCAAAAAGACGCTGTGCCGGCCCATCTTCTGCACCAGAGGCCCGGTTGCGAAATGCCCGCCACTTTCGGGCGCCAGTGATAATACGCAGTCGCCCGGCTCGGTCAGGGCGGCCAGCACGCTCAGCGTGCAGTGCACGCCGGAGAGCACGCGGTATTCGACGAACGGCGCGTTGAACATCGCCTGCACGGCTTGGGTCGCCAAAGCCTTTAATGTTTCGACTTCGGGGAAGTGTTCGACCTGCATACCATTGAATTCGGCGGCATAGCATTGACCGTCAATGGCCTGTGCATTGAACAAGTAACGCTCGTAATGGCGATTCTGTCCTAGCGTGCGTGCAGTCTCGGACAATATGTTTTCATTGGCGGTCAGCGATAGTGTGGAAGTTCTTCGTGCGCACGCCTGTTGAAACTGTTCAATGATGAAGTTATGCGCGAGTGGGGTACTGACTGAAAGTGCATGAGTCGAATGATTCATTAGTAGTCCGCCAGGTCGAAGTCGATAATCAACATATCGCGACTGCCGCGATCCGAATTAATGCTCGATGTTTGCAGTGGGGAAACTTCATGCAGAAGTATTCGGTCATTCAAGACGACGGTTTCCAGATAGTCAGTCAAAGTTGCACTGAATACTTGGCCACCTTCTTCATCAAATATCCGGCTTTCACCACCGATGACATGCTGACGTTGAATCAGGTGTTGAAAGACAAAATCGTGCCCGTCGCGATGTCTGCCCTCAGGGGTGGCCTGGCCAGCATTGCCTTGATCGCAGAGGATACGGAACTGATGGCAGGTCACGAGCCAGTCGCGCGGGCCCAGCGCGATGTCCAGCAGTGCCAGGTCGGCGGCCAGCAGTGTCTGCAGAATCGGGGAGTCAATAAACGTCGCCTCGCAGCGGGTGTAGGTGCGCTGCACCCCGCCCAACAGCGGGTTGTCGGTCTCGGCTTGAAAAAAGTGGCAGTCTTGCAGCGCCGTCCACTGGCGTTCCCGTTGGCGATACTGGAACTTGCAGATGCGTCGTTCGCGAAGACCGTTCTCTGCGCTGAGATACGCATCGGTATGCAAATGCTCCCAGGTCGCATTGAATGCCCGGCATGCTTCGCGTCCCAGCAGCGCAACATCCAATGCTGGATAGTGGGCACTGTGCGCATAGTGGCAATTGCGCAGTAGTTCGGAAAGTTCCTTTAGTCCAGCATCACTTGAAAGCCGTAACGCGTTACCGGCACTCATGTTGTGGATACCCATGGGTGCAGGAAAGAAACAGGCAGGATCAAATACTGATAATAATCAGCCATGCAAGAAATCCTTTCTTGAGAGACTCATAGTCCTTGTGCGAACTCATCGTTCATATCTTGTATTGATTTATCAATTTGGTTTTTGTAAAGATATGTAATCAAATGCGCGCAGCCGCTCTATTTCAGGGTTTAACCCGGTGGTGGTTTTTTAATTTAACGGATAGGGCATGTAAGACATAACTTACAACTACTTCTTAAGTGAGAAGTGTTCGCGATAATTAGATGAAAAAGTTGCTGCCCTTATAACCACAATGATCCAGGCGTTGACCCGCCTGCCGTGCATGCGTAGCCTTGCGCATTCGAGGTTCTCCGGCGTGTGCCGGAGCTAAGAAGGGAACGCGGTCAATGCCGCGGCTGCCCCCGCAACTGTGAACGGTGATGTTCGCTGCCACGCCACTGCCAGCTCAACTTATGAGCCCGCGGGAAGGCGCAGCCAACGCCAGGCCCAGCGCCTGAACACCGTCAGCCAGGAGACCTGCCTCGTCACAGATTCTCACTACAACCGGGCGGGGTGATCCGGTGGCGAACTCTCCAGGCACGCACGCGCGTTGCCGGTTCTCGTCCCGTATGCCCGCCGCTTGCCAAAGGGCATACCGATGAAAACACTGGCCAAACTCCCCGTCACCATCGTCACCGGCTTCCTCGGCTCGGGCAAGACCACGCTGCTGCGGCACATGCTCGACAACGCGCAGGGCCGTCGTATCGCGGTGATCGTCAACGAGTTTGGCGAGTTGGGCATTGACGGTGAAATCCTCAAGCAATGCACCATCGGTTGCACCGAAGAAGAAGCCACCGGTCGCGTTTACGAACTGGCGAATGGCTGTCTGTGCTGCACCGTTCAGGAAGAGTTCTTCCCGGTGATGCGCGAACTGGTTGCCCGTCGCGGTGATCTCGACCATATCCTTATCGAAACTTCGGGCCTGGCCCTGCCAAAACCGCTGGTACAAGCCTTCCAGTGGCCGGAAATCCGCAGCGCCTGCACCGTTGATGCGGTGATCACCGTGGTCGACAGCCCGGCCGTCGCTGCTGGCACTTTCGCCGCGTTCCCGGATCAGGTTGATGCCCAGCGCAAACTCGATCCGAACCTCGACCACGAATCGCCACTGCACGAACTGTTCGCTGATCAACTGGCCAGCGCCGACCTGGTGATCCTCAACAAGGCCGACCAGACCAGCGCGGAAGATCTCGCTCGTGTCCGCGCTGAAGTCGCCGAAGAACTGCCGCCAGCGGTGAAAATCATCGAAGCCAGCAACGGCCGTCTGCCGCTGGACGTGCTGATCGGCCTCGGCGCCGGTTCCGAGGAGCACATCGACAGCCGCCACAGCCATCATGATCACCACCACGGTGAAGGCGATGACGACCACGATGACCACGATCACGACGCCTTCGATTCGATCTCCATCGAACTGCCACAAGCCGACGAAAGCCTGCTGCTCGACGCCCTGACGCAACTGGTGGTCAAGCACGGCATCCTGCGCGTCAAAGGTTTCGCCGCCATCCCGAACAAGCCAATGCGTCTGCTGATCCAGGGCGTGGGTACGCGTTTCGACAAGCATTTCGACCGTCAGTGGGGCGCTGATGAAGCGCGCGTCACGCGTCTGGTGTTGATCGGTCAGGAACTCGACGCCGCGCAACTCGAAGCGCAACTGCGCGCTGCGCTCAGCGTTTAAGCCATGCACCTGCTCAGGACTCAGCCCGGCGGTTTCGTCTCCGATGACAACATTGCCGACCTTGGTCAAACCCCCGCCGAGCTGGTGATCCTGTGCAGCGGCGACTCCAGTCTGGCGCTGCTCGCCGAAGCCGCGCAGCAGTTGCCGGAAGATTACCCGAGCCTGCGTCTGGCCAACCCGATGCAGGTGCAGAATCACGCTTCGGTCGATTTGTACGTCGATGAAGTGCTGCGCCACGCCAAGGTGATTCTGATCTCGCTGCACGGCGGCATCGCCTATTGGCGCTACGGCGTCGAGCGTCTGATCGAACTGTCCGAGCGCGGTGTGCAGGTGATTCTGGTGCCGGGCGATGACCGTCCTGATCCGGAACTCAGCGACCTGAGCACCGTCAACGCTGTGGATCGTGATCGCCTCTGGCAATTCCTGCGTCAGGGCGGCCTGGGCAATGCGCTGGACTTTTTCCGCTGCCTCGCCAACCGTTGGCTGGCTCGCGATTACGCCTGGGAAGAACCGCAGGCGCTGCCGCGCACGGCGATTTACCACCCGAATAAAACCAGCGCCGCACTGAGTGACTGGCAAGCCGATTGGCTGTCTGCACATCCGGTCGCGGCGGTGTTGTTTTACCGCTCGCATCTACAAGCGGCGAACACCGCGTTCATCGATGTGTTCTGCCAGCGCTTGCAAGCGGCGGGGCTGAATCCGCTGCCGATCGCGGTGGCCAGTCTGAAAGAACCCGGCTGCCTGACGGTGGTCGAGGACTGGCTGGACGAGGTTGAGGCCGGGGTGATTCTCAACACCACCGGGTTCGCTCAATCCAGCCCGGAAGCGCCGCATCTGCGACCGTTTCGCCGAAATATCCCGGTGATCCAGGCAATCTGCGCGCAGGACAATGAGCCCGGCTGGCGCGACAGCGAGCAAGGCCTGGGGCCACGGGATCTGGCCATGCACATTGCCTTGCCGGAACTCGACGGGCGCATCATCAGCCGGCCGATCAGTTTCAAGGATCTGGCCTGGCGCAGTGAGCGCAGTCAGTCCGATGTCGTCTGCTATCGCGCGCAGCCCGAGCGCATGGATTTCGTCGCTGAACTGGCGCGGCGCTGGATTGATCTGGCGCAAGTACCAAATGGCGAAAAACGCATCGCATTGATCCTCGCCAATTACCCGACTCGCGATGGACGCATTGGCAACGGTGTCGGTCTCGACACGCCGGCGGCGGCGCTGAACATCCTGCGTGCATTGCAGGCTGAGGGATATCCGCTCACCGCTGAACTGCCGAATAGCGGCACCGAGTTGATCGAGCAATTGCTCGGTGGCGTCAGCAACGATCTCGACACCATTGATCTGCGTCCGTGCCAGCAAAGCCTGGCGATGGACGCTTATCTTACGATGTTCAACGCGCTGCCCGAGGCCAATCGCAGCGCTGTGATCGAACGCTGGGGCACGCCGCAAAACGACCCGATGTGCCGCGACGGGAGGATGATGATCGCCGGTCTGCGCTTCGGCCTGACCTTCGTCGGTATTCAGCCGGCGCGCGGTTATCAGGTCGACCCGAGCGCGGTCTATCACGACCCCGATCTGGTGCCGCCGCACGCTTATCTGGCGTTCTATTTCTGGTTGCGCAACACCTACGGTGCCCACGGCGTGATTCACGTTGGCAAACACGGCAACCTCGAATGGCTGCCAGGCAAAGGCGTCGGTCTTTCGGAGAACTGCTGGCCGGATGCGTTGCTCGGTCCGCTGCCGAATATCTATCCGTTTATCGTCAACGATCCGGGGGAGGGCGCGCAGGCCAAACGGCGCACGCAAGCGGTGATTATCGATCACCTGATGCCGCCGCTGACCCGTGCCGAAACCTACGGGCCGTTGCGCAATCTGGAGCTGCTGGCCGACGAGTATTACGAAGCGCAGCTGCTTGATCCGCGCCGCGCCCGTGAACTGCAGCGCGACATTCTGCTATTGGTCCGCGAGACGCAGATCGACCGCGAACTGCAACTCGATGCCGCGCTGGACAGCGATGCGGATGCGGCGATCTGGCTGCCACGTCTCGATACCTATTTGTGTGATCTGAAGGAATCGCAGATTCGCGATGGCTTGCACATTTTTGGTGAATCGCCGAGCGGGCGTTTGCGCATTGATACGTTGTTGGCTTTGCTGCGTATACCGCGTGGCGATGGCAAAGGCGCGCAGTCGAGTTTATTGCGGGCATTGGCCAAAGCGTTCGAACTGGGTTTCGACCCGCTCGATTGCGCGCTGGCCGACCCTTGGACTGGCCCGCGCCCCGATCAATTGCAATCGATCGGCGACGAAGTCTGGCGCACCGCCGGCGATACCCGCGAACGCCTCGAACTGTTTGCCACACAGCTGATTTCCCAAGCCCTGCACGATCCATGTGGGAGCGAGCTTGCTCGCGAAGGCGTCGTGTCAGCCAACACTTCATTCACTGACACACCGCTTTCGCGAGCAAGCTCGCTCCCACAGGGTCCGGGGTGGTCTGATGTGAATGCGATTATCCAGTCGCTGCGCGAAGTCGTCGCCCCACGCCTCGATGCCTGCGGCCCCGCCGAAATGCGCGGCCTGCTCGACGCCCTCAGCGGTCGCTTCGTCCCCGCCGGCCCCAGCGGTGCACCCAGCCGTGGTCGCCTTGACGTGCTGCCCACCGGCCGCAACTTCTACTCGGTCGACGTGCGCAACCTGCCGACCACCACCGCGTGGCGCATCGGTTTCCAGTCGGCGACGTTGATTCTGGAACGGCACCTGCAAGACCACGGCGATCACCTGCGCCAGCTCGGATTGTCCGTGTGGGGCACCGCGACCATGCGCACTGGTGGCGACGACATCGCCCAGGCCATGGCACTGATGGGCGTGCGTCCGGTGTGGGCCACTGGCAGTCAGCGCGTTGATGATTTCGAGATTCTGCCGCTGAGCCTGCTTGATCGTCCGCGCGTCGATGTCACGCTGCGAGTTTCCGGTTTTTTTCGGGATGCCTTCGCCAATCTGATTCGCCTGTTCGACGCCGCCGTGCAAGCAGTGGCAGCGCTGGACGAGCCGGACGACCTCAACCCGCTGGCCGCGAAAGTGCGTGCCGAGCGCGAGGCGCTGCGGCAATCGGGCCTCGATGAGGACACCGCGCGGCGTCAGGCCGGATGGCGGATCTTCGGCGCCAAACCCGGCGCGTACGGCGCAGGCGTGCAGGGCGCCATCGACGGTCGCTTGTGGCAGAGCCGTGAAGATCTCGCTGAGGTTTATCTGAACTGGGGCGCGTACGCCTATGGTGGTGCTGATGAGGGCACCGCTGCACGCGAGCAGTTCGTTCAGCGCCTGAGTCAGGTACAAGCGGTGCTGCAGAATCAGGACAACCGCGAGCACGACCTGCTCGATTCCAATGATTACTACCAGTTCCAGGGCGGCATGCTCGCTGCCGTGGAAAGCTTGCGCGGCGAAGCGGCGGCGAGTTATCACGGCGATCACAGTCAACCGGATCTGCCGAAGATTCGCACCTTGAAAGAAGAGCTGAACCGGGTGATTCGCTCACGAGCGGTCAATCCGAAATGGATCGACGGGGTCAAGCGCCACGGCTATAAAGGCGCGTTCGAAATGGCCGCGACGGTTGATAACCTGTTTGCGTTCGATGCGACGACGCAGTTGATCGATGACCACCAGTACGCTTTGCTGGCCGATGCTTATCTGCTGGATCCGGCAACGCGGGAATTTGTTCGTGAGCATAATCCGCACGCGCTGCGGGATATGACCGAGCGGATGCTTGAGGCACAGCAGCGGGGGATGTGGCAGGAGCCTGGGGCTTATAAGGATGCGCTGGAGAATCTGCTACTGGATATTGAGGAAGATATGTAACTGGCCAAAAGCTACCCTCACCCCAGCCCTCTCCCGGAGAGAGAGGGAGCCGATTTGCGTTGCTGTCGAAGTCTGAGTTCGGCCCGACATATCAGGTCGACGGAATTCGAAAGAACACCTAGGTCAGTTCCCTCTCCCCAGGGGAGTAAGGGGGTAAGGGAGCCGATTTGTGTTGGCTTTGGAGCCTGAGTTCAACTCGATAATTCGGGTCGGCGCAACTTGCAAGAACACCGCAATCAGTTCCCTCTCCCCCTAGGAGAGGGCTAGGGTGAGGGCCACCCCGACTGACACACCACAACACTCAAGCACACCAAAGACCACGACAGAGAAAACCCAAATGACCGACACCCCGCATTTCCCGCTCTCCGCCGTGGTCGGCGCCGATGACCTCAAGCTCGCCCTGTGCCTCACCGCCATCGACCCGAAAATCGGCGGCGTGCTGATCGAAGGCCCGCGCGGCATGGCCAAATCCACCCTGGCCCGGGGCCTGGCCGATCTGCTCGCCAGCGGTCAATTTGTCACCTTGCCGTTGGGCGCCACCGAAGAACGCCTGGTCGGTACCCTCGACCTTGACGCTGCCCTCAGCGAGGGCCGCGCACAATTCTCACCAGGTGTGCTGGCCAAGGCTGACGGCGGCGTACTCTACGTCGATGAAGTCAATCTGCTGCCCGATCACCTCGTCGATCTGCTGCTCGACGTTGCCGCCAGCGGCACCAATCTGATCGAGCGTGACGGCATTTCCCATCGGCATTCGGCGAAGTTCGTGCTGATCGGCACGATGAACCCGGAAGAGGGCGAGTTGCGTCCGCAACTGCTTGACCGCTTTGGCCTGAACGTCGCCCTCAGTGGTCACACGGCACCGACCGAACGCGGACAGATCATCCGTCGGCGACTGGATTTCGACAGCGACCCGCAAGCGTTCTGCGCACAGTGGCAAGCCGAGCAGCAAGCCTTGCGTGCACGTTGCGAAAACGCTCGTCGTGCCCTGGCCGATATTCCGCTGGATGATGCCGCACTGGCGCAGATCACCGAGCGTTGTTTCGCCGCCGGGGTTGATGGTCTGCGTGCCGACCTGGTCTGGTTGCGCGCCGCACGTGCCCACGCAGCGTGGCGCGGAGCTGAGGTGATTGGCGCAGAGGATATCGACGCTGTCGCCGAGTTTGCCCTGCGCCATCGGCGCCGTGAGCAAGCGCCATCGAATCCGCCGCAACCGGCCCAGTCGCCGGCCGCGACTCAGGCATCACCGAGTGAAGGGCAGGGCCAGTGGGGCGACATGCCGGCGCCTGCGCTCGCCACCGGCGCCCGCCGCGAAGTGCCGAGCTGGCCAAAAAAGCCTTAGGCATTCGCCCCCGATCCGACGCGGGGGCGAATGCCAGACCCCGCGCCGGTCGGCTGGACAACGGACGCCAAGGCAAGCGCCATAAGGCGCGCAGCGGTACGGTAAATTGGCCGGGCACGTTGCTCAACGGGCGTCCCCGGACGCGTGAAGATTTGCTGTTTCAACTGCGCACGCGCTCACCGCATGAATTGTGGCTTGTGATTGTCGATGCCTCCGCCTCGACCCGCCGCCATCAGGCCTTGAGCGATGCCAAAGGTTTGCTCGCGCAATTGTTCGATGATGCTTACCGGCAACGGGCACGACTCGCATTGTTGACGGCCAGTGGCTCGGTGCCGAAATGGCAGGTGCAGGGATTGAAGGCGTCCAGCGGCTTGCGGATGTGGCTGGACGCTTTGGGGGCAGGCGGTGGCACGCCGTTGCTGGCGGCGCTGGAGCAGGCCGGGCAGTGGCTGACGGTGCGGCGCAAGCGCTTTCCTGCCGAGCAGCAACGCTTGCTGGTGGTGACCGATGGGCGTCTGAAACAGTGGTCGGGATTACCGGCGCTGGGGTGCCCGGGGTTGTTGATCGATATCGAGCGTGGGCCGATTCGGTTGGGCCGGGCCAAGGATCTGGCGACGGAGCTGGATGCGCAGTATCAACATATCGATGAATTGATTTCCCTCTGATACTTTCTGTGTCTGGTCGGGCCTCATCGCGAGCAGGCTCACTCCTACAGGGGAACGCATTCCAAATGTAGGAGTGAGCCTGCTCGCGATTGCATCGACCCGGTCTAGAGCCGAACACTCAAAACCCGCATCACTGCTCTATGCTGCACCCAGCCCCAATCACAAGGAGTGAGCGATGCGCGTACTGGTCAAAAACCCTCAGGACGATTTCCGTGTAAAGGCCTACGCCGGCACCAACGGCGTGCTGCTGGCCATGGACCTCGCCGAGTCCCGGCGCCAAGGCCTGCTCGGGTTTGCCATCGAAAAGCAGCAGGGCGCCAAACCCTGGTTGTTCCTGTTCAACAGCCTGACCTTCCCGAATAAGGCTCACACCTTTCCCCAGTTCCACGCCACCCCAAGCGATAAAGCCCCGCTGCAGAAATTTCGCTGGGCCGATTACGCGGTCAATCCGGGCATGACCCTTCACTATCGCGTGCATCTGGCCTACGGCACTGCGGATGCCGTGCAGTTGGGTGAGTCGCTGGAACTGACGATCACCTCCGATGACGGTCACCCGAGCAATCAAAGCGTGATATTCAACCGTGCGGTCGCCGCCAGTCAGGCATTCCAGCGCAAGTTTCCCGATCTGGACGCGCAGATCAGCGCCAACAAAAACATGCCCATCGAAGCCTGGCCCGATGCCGCGCGACAGTGGCTGGAAAACGGTTTGCTCGGGCGCTTGCTGAGGTTTATCGAGCGTGCGGTCGATGGTCAGTGGGCGCTGGACATCGCGATTTACGAGTATCAGTTGCAGGCAATCGTCGATGCGGTCAACGCGGCGTTCACGCGAGGCGTACAGGTGCGGGTGCTGTATCACGCCCGGCCCGATGATGAAGACACCACGCTCAACGAAGCGAGCCTGGGGGCACTGCCTCCCGCGAGCAAACGCGGGCGAGTGACCCACAACATCTTTCACAACAAATTCATGGTCCTGAGCCGCGTCGATGCCAGCGGCACTCATCAGCCTGAAGCGGTTTTGTGTGGCAGCACCAATTTCACCGCCAACGGGGTTTATCGTCAGGCCAACGTGGTGCATGTGCTGGACGATGCATCGATTGCCGCCAGTTATCTGCAGACGTTCGAGCAGATCTGGGCGCAGCCGGATGATATCGGCGTTACCCGTGACTGGATTACTGAACACAACCCGATGAGTCCGCAGCAACCTGTGTTCGCCGGGTTCTCGCCGCGCACCGGCGGGGCCGATCTGCAGGCGTTCGTGCAGATCATCAGCGCGGCGAAAAAGGACGTGCTGTTCGTCACCGCGTTCTCGCTGCCGGACGCGATTCTTAACGCGTTACTCGGCCAGCCCCACGACGATGTTTTGCGTTATGGCCTGCAGAACACTGCCAGCCGAATCACCGGTTTTCACGCCGACCGCAGCGCCGAATTCGCCGCCACCGCATTGCTCAATACCGGGCTGGAAGGCTGGCTGCGCGAGAACATGAAAGGCCAGAAAGGCAATCTGCTGGTGCACACCAAAGCCGTGGTCACCGACTTCACCACGGACACACCAACGATCATCAGCGGCAGCCACAACCTCAGCGTTTCGGCGAGTAATGGCAACGATGAAAACTACCTGATCATTCGCGGCGACACCGATCTGGCGGATCGTTACGGGCTGGAGCTGCTGCGGTTTTATGAGCATTACCGCTTTCGTTATTTCGCCAAGAAGCTGGCGTTGAAGCAGGTGAGTCCGTTGGCGGTGGACGACCGTTGGACGAATGACTATTACATCGAAGGGGATTTGCGGCAGTTGTCCCGCCTACGCTTCGCTGGCCGCTGACATTGCCCCTGCGGCAGCTCCTACGGGGGAATCTGGAGCGCTGTTACAAATTTAGAAATGATTTGCCGCTGTAGGAAATGTTCCCAAAGCCTGTACGCTCCAAGGCCATTTTTCATTCAGGATTTGCATGAACACCCTCTCGGAGCCTCCCAGTCGCACCTTCCCCTCGCGCCATGGCGCGGTCTTGACGCACTCGCAGCATCCCGTTTTCCGACATCCGACTATCGTTGCTAACGCGGCCCCAGAGCCTTCGCGTTGCGCTTTGCCGTGTCCGGCAGCCTGAATTCATCGAGAGAGATAGAGACGTTTTATGGAATGGTTAGCGGATCCCACGGCCTGGTTAGGCTTGTTGACTTTGATCGTGCTGGAACTGGTGCTGGGTATCGACAACCTGGTGTTCATCGCAATTCTGGCAGACAAGCTGCCACCGCATCAGCGTGACCGCGCGCGGATTATTGGCCTGTCGCTGGCGCTGATCATGCGCCTTGGCCTGTTGGCGAGTATTTCCTGGCTGGTCACCCTCACGCAGCCATTGTTCGAGGTGTTCGACAAGAGTTTCTCTGGTCGCGACCTGATCATGTTGTTCGGTGGTGTGTTCCTGCTGTTCAAAGCGACGATGGAGTTGCATGAGCGATTGGAAGGCCACGTTGGCGAACGCTCGAGCAACACCGCCTATGCGCTGTTCTGGCCGATCGTTGCGCAAATTGTGGTGCTCGACGCGGTGTTCTCGCTGGATGCGGTGATCACGGCCGTCGGCATGGTCGATGAACTGGCGGTGATGATGATCGCGGTGATCATCTCGATTGGCTTGATGATTGTCGCCAGCAAACCGCTGACGCGCTTCGTCAACGCGCACCCGACGGTGATCATGCTGTGTCTGGGCTTCCTGATGATGATTGGTTTTGCCCTGACGGCTGAAGGTCTGGGCTTCCACATTCCGAAAGGTTATCTGTACGCCGCCATTGGCTTCTCGATTCTGATCGAGGTGTTCAACCAGATCGCCCGGGCTCGGCGCAAGCGTTCGATGCAGGGTTTGCGGCCGATCCGCGAGCGCACGGCTCACGCGGTCATGCGCTTGCTGGGTGGGCGTAAACTGGCGGCGGAAGAGGTCGGCGAGGAAATTGCCGACCTGCTCGACGACGGTGACGCGCCAAGCGCGGAACTGTTCGACCGTCGCGAACGGGTGATGATCAGCGGCGTGCTGCAACTCGCCGAACGCCCGATTCGCGGGCTGATGACCGTGCGCGCCGATGTCGACACGCTTGATCTGGCCGATGATCGTGAAGCGATTCGGGCTCGCTTGATGCACTCGTCCTACTCGCGTCTGCCGTTGATTCGTAACGGTGCGGTGGATGAGCCGTTGGGCTTCGTGCACAAGAAAGAATTGCTCAAGGAGTACCTGGCCGGCGCCGAGCCGAACCTGGAACACCTGGCGCGCAAGACCATCAATTTGCTCGACAGCTATTCGATCCTCAACGCGCTGGAGCAAATGCGCGCCGCCTCGACGCACATTGCTTTTGTGGTCAACGAGTTCGGTGATTTCGTTGGTGTATTGACCATGACCGACATCCTCGAATCGATTGCCGGTGAGTTGCCCGATGCCAGCGAAATCGAAGGCCCGGATGTGGTCGAGGAGCAGGGCGGGTTTATCGTCAGTGGTGCGTTGAACCTGTCGCGAGTGCGCCAACGCACCGGGTTTGGTGCGCAGCCGACCGAGGACTATCAGACGATGGCCGGGCTGGTCATGAGCCTGCTGGATCGATTGCCGGTCATTGGTGATCGTCTGGAACTGGATGGCTGGCACATGACGGTCAAAGCGGTGGAAGAGCGGCGGGTGACGCGGGTGCTTTTGGAGCGCACGCCGGCGTAATCCTTGAGTTCTCTACTAACTGTGCCGGCCTCTTCGCGAGCAAGCTCGCTCCCACCTTGGAGTGCGTTTCAAATGTTGGAGCGAGCCTGCTCGCGAATGCTTGGGTTCAGGCACCGCAGTATTCACTGATGAAAAGTGTAGCGATCCTTCCTGTTCCCACCCAGGTGCGAGAAACGTCTGACGGACAACGCAGAAACGTCGCTGGAAATCACGTGGTATCGTCAAATGGATCGAAGTTAAGAGCTTCGAGGGTGCTATTTTAGGTGCTACTAAAAGTACTTCAGGAAGCACCTTAATGGCACACATCGTTCTTTCCCACGTAGTAGCGAGTATTTCCGAGTTGAAAAAAAATCCGATGGGCACCGTAGCTGCTGGTGGTGGACGCTCTATAGCGATTCTCAACCGAAATGAACCAGCGTTTTATTGCGTACCAGCCAAAGAATACGAGGCGATGATGACGCGCCTTGATGATCTGGAGTTGATCGCGCTTTGCAAGGAGCGAGAAAACGACCCCACCATCAAGGTCTCACTAGATGACCTATGAGCTGGAATTTTCTGAAAAGGCACGGATTCACCCTGTTCAGCAGTGATACCGCAGGCGCGCACGGGCAACGGTGCACAAGGTACGAAGTGTCTGACGCAGCCAAGGCAGATCATGCGTTTGTTTGCGGACGGCAACGGGTGCTTTGGTCTTGCCGATATGCTCGGCGAAATCCCGTGCGAGGGTTTCTTCAGTGCCGATGCCTTTGAGTTTTTTCACCAGTCTACCGTTCTTGTAAAACAGCACGGTGGGCGTGCCGGTGACCAGCGGATGGCGCGGGGACTCGCTGGTATTGAGCATGTAGATATTGGCGCGATATCGGTATGGCTCGGCCGTCTGGCGAAAAATCGGTCCGGCCCATTCGCAGGCGGGGCAGTGTTCGTTGGCGAAATACAGAATCACCGGGCGCCAGGTTTTCAGCGTTTTTCGATAGGTGGCCGGCAAGGCTGCGAAAGGGGTTGTCGAGTTCATTGCAAACTCCCTTTTCGGAATGCAGTGGTTCACGGAAAAAGCGAGCCGTCACGAGATGAAAGCTCGCTTTCAAGAGTATTGGCTCAGAGCAACTTGGATAGCGTTAAATCGCTGAAATAGGAGCCAAGTTCATCAACCGTACCGTCATTTGACTCTGCCTTCACCGTGAATTTGAGTGTCGCAAGAGGTGCTTCGAACTCTTTGAACTTGATCGTCCAGTTCTGACCTCCAGAGACGTCAAGTTCAACCGGGTTGCCTGTCGGAAGTGGTTGCACAGTGACGCGGCCAGCATAGCCAGGCAGTGTTTTCATTCTTGCCGAGATCATGAATTTACCGCCGCCCTCGCTACCCAGGAGAACGTCCTGACTAATGGAGTCAGGAGTCGCGATTATGCAGTGACCATTCACATAACTGACGTTTTCTTTATTTGTTGCGGTCCAGTGGTCGCCTTGATTGGCGAAATCCCCGTTTTTTATCAGGTTGGCCATTTCAAAAGTCCTTATTGAGATTTTGAGTTCGATTCCTGACCCGTTCGGTCCAAACCAGTAGGCCTATCAATTCACCGGTCAACAACTGTCAACTCTGACAGGTCAAGCCGCAAATCCGATGAACGGTCACCCGTGCTCAGTCCATTTTTCAAGTCCGATTCATTGCTCTATGTGTGCATCAATGGGTCGCGCACATGCCCTTGAATGTGACGTTACTTCCCAATTGGTTGCCCTCAGTAGCGACGGTCAAACTTCTACTGGCAATAGTCGCGTGTAGATACGCGGGCTAACTTGTTGAACCGATTAATGTTTCCGAGGACCTGGGTTTTATTGCCAAAGCTATGGCACACTTTCTGCTGTCTATTCCGTAGTAACAAACCGTGTTCCGGTATAGCGGAATAAACACCATCCTGGAGTGCTTGCCATGCATCGCCGTCCTTCGTTGTTCAAAGCGTGTGTTTTTGTTCTTGCGGCTTCGTCCGCTGTCATGGGCCTGGCCCAGGCAGCCGACAGCAAGCTCGACAGTGTTCTGGCCCGTGGCAAGTTGATCGTGGGTACCGGTAGCACCAATGCGCCGTGGCACTTTCAGGGCGCGGACGGCAAGTTGCAGGGGTTTGATATCGACATCGCCAGGATGGTGGCCAAAGGTCTGTTCAACGACCCGAGCAAAGTCGAGTTCGTCGTGCAGTCGTCCGATGCGCGGATTCCCAATCTGCTCACCGACAAGGTCGACATGAGTTGCCAGTTCATCACCGTCACCGCCAGCCGTGCGCAGCAGGTGGCGTTCACCCTGCCGTACTACCGCGAAGGCGTCGGCCTGCTGCTGCCGAACAACAGCAAGTACAAGGAAATCGAAGACCTGCAAGCCGCTGGCGACAGCGTCACCGTGGCCGTGCTGCAAAACGTCTACGCCGAAGAGCTGGTGCATCAAGCATTGCCAAAAGCCAAGGTCGATCAGTACGACAGCGTCGACCTGATGTACCAGGCCGTGAACTCCGGCCGCGCCGATGCCGCCGCCACTGACCAGTCTTCGGTCAAATACCTGATGGTGCAGAACCCAGGTCGCTACCGCAGCCCGACCTATGCGTGGAGCCCCCAGACTTACGCGTGTGCAGTCAAACGCGGCGATCAGGATTGGCTGAACTTCGTTAACACCGCACTGCATGAAGCGATGACCGGCGTTGAATTCCCGACTTATGCGGCGTCGTTCAAACAATGGTTCGGCGTTGACCTGCCGTCGCCTGCGATCGGTTTCCCAGTCGAATTCAAATGATCCCGTGAGAGTGGGGCGATTAAAGTCGCCCCGCTCAAGGTACTGCTGACCATGAACTATCAGTTGAACTTTGCCGCCGTGTGGCGCGATTTCGACACCTTGCTGGCGGGGCTCGGTCTGGGCCTTGAACTGGCCTTGGTGTCGATCGCCATCGGCTGCGTGATCGGCCTGCTGATGGCGTTCGCCTTGCTCTCGAAGCATCGCGCCTTGCGCGTGCTGGCCTCGGTGTACGTCGCGGTGGTGCGTAACACGCCGATTCTGGTGTTGATTCTGTTGATCTACTTTGCGCTGCCAAGCCTGGGCATTCGTCTGGACAAGATTCCGTCGTTCATCATCACGCTGTCGTTGTATGCCGGGGCGTACCTGACCGAAGTGTTCCGTGGCGGTTTGCTGAGTATCCCCAAAGGCCAGCGCGAGGCCGGACTGGCCATTGGTCTCGGCGAGTGGCAGGTCAAGGCCTACGTCACCGTGCCGGTGATGTTGCGCAACGTCTTGCCGGCGCTGTCGAACAACTTCATTTCGCTGTTCAAGGACACCTCACTGGCCGCCGCAATTGCGGTGCCGGAGCTGACCTATTACGCGCGCAAGATCAACGTCGAAAGCTACCGGGTAATCGAAACCTGGCTGGTGACCACGGCGTTGTATGTCGCGGCCTGTTACCTCATTGCCATGCTGCTGCGATACCTGGAGCAGCGTCTGGCGATCCGCCGATAGGAGGCTGCGATGTACGAATCTCCCAGTTGGTTACATGAATTGTGGCTCGCGCGTGAGCCGTTGTGGCAGGGTTTTCTGACCAGCGTGCAAGTGTCGGCGCTGGCGATTCTGCTCGGCACGATGCTCGGCGTGATCACCGGTCTGGTGCTGACCTACGGCAAATTCTGGATGCGCGCGCCGTTTCGGTTTTACGTCGACCTGATTCGTGGCACACCGGTGTTTGTGCTGGTGCTGGCCTGCTTCTACATGGCGCCGGCACTCGGTTGGCAGATCAGCGCATTTCAGGCCGGGGCCTTGGGCCTGACGCTGTTTTGCGGTTCCCACGTCGCCGAGATTGTTCGCGGTGCATTGCAAGCCTTGCCGCGCGGGCAGATGGAAGCGAGCAAGGCCATCGGCCTGACGTTCTACCAATCGCTCGTCTACGTGCTATTGCCTCAGGCGCTGCGGCAGATCCTGCCGACCTGGGTCAACTCGTCCACGGAAATCGTCAAGGCGTCGACCTTGCTCTCGGTGATCGGCGTCGCCGAATTGCTCCTCAGCACGCAACAGATCATCGCCCGGAACTTCATGACCCTGGAGTTCTACCTGTTCGCCGGTTTTCTGTTCTTCGTCATCAACTACGGCATCGAATTACTCGGCCGGCACATTGAAAAGCGGGTGGCCCTGCCATGACTCAAGCTCAAGTTTCCCCTCAGAATCAGGCGTTGCTGGATATCCGTGGCCTGCACAAACAGTACGGCGCAGTCGAAGTGCTCAAAGGTGTCGATCTGAGCATGCAGCGCGGCAACGTGGTCACGCTGATCGGCTCCAGCGGCTCGGGTAAAACCACGCTGCTGCGTTGCGTGAACATGCTCGAAGAATTCCAGGGCGGGCAGATCCTGCTCGACGGTGAATCCATCGGCTATGACGAGGTCAACGGCAAGCGTGTGCGGCATGCGGAAAAACTCATCGCCCGCCATCGTGCGATGACCGGCATGGCGTTCCAGCAATTCAACCTGTTCCCGCATCTGACCGCATTGCAGAACGTCACCCTGGGCCTGCTCAAGGTGAAGAAAATGCATAAGGATGAAGCTGTGGCGCTCGCCGAAAAATGGCTGGAGCGCGTCGGCCTGCTGGAGCGACGCAATCACTTTCCCGGTCAGTTGTCCGGCGGCCAGCAACAACGCGTGGCGATTGCACGGGCGATTGCGATGAACCCGAGCCTGATGCTCTTCGATGAGGTCACGTCGGCACTCGACCCGGAGCTGGTCGGCGAAGTGCTCAACGTGATCAAGGGCCTGGCCGAAGACGGCATGACCATGTTGCTGGTGACCCACGAGATGCGTTTCGCCTTCGAGGTCTCGGACAAGATCGTTTTCATGAATCAGGGGCGGATCGAAGAGCAGGGGCCTCCCAAGGAGCTGTTCGAGCGCCCGCAATCGCCGCGTCTGGCTGAGTTTCTGAAAAATACGCGGTTTTAATCTTACGTTTTCACATCAGGAGAAACACCCATGAGCATTACGCGTTACGGCACCGGCAGCACCGCCGCTGGCGGCCAGCCACGTCCCTTCGCTCGCGCCGTTGAAGCGGATGGCTGGCTGCATGTGTCCGGCCAGGTACCGGCGGTGGATGGCGAGATTATTGTCGGCGGTATTGTCGAGCAGACCCATCAGACCATGAAAAACCTGATCGCGATTCTCGAAGAG
Source organism: Pseudomonas sp. 29 (assembly GCF_002754355.1). NCBI lineage: Bacteria > Pseudomonadati > Pseudomonadota > Gammaproteobacteria > Pseudomonadales > Pseudomonadaceae > Pseudomonas > Pseudomonas sp. 29. The sequence goes on along the minus strand of NZ_PEEY01000001.1, from coordinate 60,166 downwards.
GCCGGGTATGGCCTCGAAGACGTGGTGCGTGCCGGCGTGTGGCTGGATGATCCGCGGGATTTCAGCAGTTTCAACAAGGTTTTTGGCGAGTACTTCAAGCCTGAGCACGCACCGGCGCGGGCCTGTGTGCAGGCGAGCATGATGGTGGATTGCAAGGTCGAGATCGATTGCATCGCCTACAAGAAGAAGGCTTGAAAATTGCTGCGTTGCTTAGGCCGCAGCCCCTCACCCTCACCCTAACCCTCTCCCAAGGGAGAGGGGACTGATCTGTATCGATGTGGATTTTGCGTATGACGCTTACATTTACATCGATACGGTCAGGCTCTTTCTCTCTGGGAGAGGGCGGGGGGTGAGGGGCGGGGGGCGGGGGGCGAGGGCAGCAATCCAACTGACACAACACCAAGGGCCAGTTACCATCCGGCGACTTTGAATGGGAACCACTGAAATGACCGAAGACACCATCAAACGCCGGGCTCGCGGTCTGGACCGGGCGTTCGATATTCTCGATTTCCTCAAGGAGATCGGCCAGCCGCTGCGCCCCAACGACATCGCCAACGGCATCGGCAGCCCGAAATCCACGGTCTACGAACTGGTTGCATCGTTGCTGGAACGACGGATTCTGGAACCGGTGGGCAAGGACGGTCATGTCTACCTGGGTCGGCAGCTGTACTTCCTCGGTCAGGCGCATTTGCGTCATTTCGACCTCAGCCGCGAGGCCGATCATGCCTTGCAGGAGATCGTCAGCCAGACCCGTGAAACCGCGCAGATGTGCCTGCTCAACGGGCGTAAATACACCGTGGCACTGATGAAGGAGGGCGAGCGGCATTTCCGCATTTCCTCCGACATCGGTGAAAACGCCCCCATCCCGTGGACCGCTTCCGGGCGCCTGCTGCTTGCGCATTTAAGCGATCAACAGATCATCGACCTGATCGACGAAAACGACTTCATCCTGCCCGACGGCGAGCGCCTGCCGCTGGAGCGTTTTCTGGCGGAAATCCGTCAGGCCGGCATCGATGGTTTCTTCTCCTTCGACAGTGTTGCCGACACCTTTACCCATTGCTTCGCCGCGCCGGTCAAAGACGCACAAGGCGTGGCCATTTGCACCTTGTGCATCGTCGCGCCACGGGCCGATGCGAAAAACAATTACAACGACTATCGCCGGGTGCTGATCGAGAGCGCCAACAGCCTCGCCCGGCGCATCAACGAATAACGGCGGCTGGCTGCAGCCGCGAATGTGAGGAGTTCGACCATGACCACTGCCATCAATACTGCTGGAGAAAAGGGCGACGCTGCCATCGGCGCGCACCTGGTACGTGACGTCAGCCTGCCGGCGCTGGTGCTGCATCGCGCAGCGCTGGAGCACAACATCCACTGGATGCAGAAATTCGTCAGCGACAGCGGCGCGGAACTGGCGCCCCACGGCAAAACCAGCATGACCCCGGCACTGTTCAAGCGTCAGCTCGACGCCGGCGCGTGGGGCATCACCCTCGCCAGCGCGACCCAGACCCGGGCGGCTTATGCCCATGGCGTGCGTCGGGTGCTGATGGCCAACCAATTGGTCGGCACGCCGAACATGGCATTGATCGCCGATTTGCTTGCCGATCCGTCGTTCGATTTCTATTGCATGGTCGATCACCCGGACAACGTCGCTGATCTCGGCGCGTACTTCGCCTCGCGCGGGGTGAGGCTCAACGTGATGATCGAGTACGGCGTGGTCGGCGGGCGTTGCGGTTGCCGCAGCGAGCAGGAAGTCATTGAGCTGGCCAAGGCGATCAGCGCGCAACCGGCGCTGGTCCTGACCGGCATCGAAGGTTACGAAGGGGTGATCCACGGCGATCACGCCGTCAGCGGCATTCGTGAATTTGCCGCGTCGCTGGTGCGCCTTGCGGTGCAGTTGCAGGACAGCGGCGCATTCGCCATCGGCAAGCCGATCATCACCGCCTCGGGTTCGGCCTGGTATGACCTGATTGCCGAGTCGTTTGAAGCGCAAAACGCCGCTGGGCGTTTCCTCAGCGTGTTGCGCCCGGGCAGCTACGTGGCCCACGACCATGGCATCTACAAAGAGGCGCAGTGCTGCGTGCTCGACCGCCGTAGTGACCTGCACGAAGGTTTACGCCCGGCGCTGGAAGTCTGGGCCCACGTGCAGTCGCTGCCCGAGCCGGGTTTTGCGGTGATCGCACTGGGCAAGCGTGATGTTGCGTTCGATGCCGGTTTGCCGGTGCCGTTGCTGCGTTACAAGGCGGGTGTGGTGCCGGCGCTGGGCGAGGATATCGGTGCGTGCAAGGTCACGGCGGTGATGGACCAGCACGCGTTCATGACGCTGGCGCCGGGCGTTGAGTTGCGCGTGGGCGACATCATTTCCTTTGGTACGTCGCACCCGTGCCTGACGTTCGACAAGTGGCGTGTGGGGTTGTTGGTGGATGAGCAGTTGTCGGTGATCGAGAGCATGGAGACTTGTTTCTAAAGCTTGAGACCGAGTCGCGGCCATTCGCGAGCAAGCTCGCTCCCACAGGGGAATGCATTCCAAGTGTGGGAGCGAGCCTGCTCGCGAAGGCGCCAGTCCAGACACCACCGATCAACCAGAGACAGCACAAGATGAACACCCTCAGCCCCTTGGGCCCGAACATTCCACGCATCGCCCTGATCGGCGAATGCATGATCGAACTGCAGCAACGCGCCGACGGTAGCCTGCAACAAAGCTTCGGCGGCGACACCCTGAACACCGCGGTGTATCTGTCCCGCGCCATGGGCGACAAGGCGCAGGTCGATTACGTCACCGCACTGGGTGACGACAGCTTCAGCGACGCCATGTGCCAGATCTGGTCCGATGAAGGCATTGGCCTGGATCTGGTGCAGCGTCTGCCGGGGCGTTTACCGGGCCTGTATTGCATCCAGACCGATGCCAGCGGTGAGCGGCGTTTTCTCTACTGGCGCAACGAAGCGGCAGTTCGCGACTGTTTCACCACCCCGGCCGCCGAGCCGATTCTGGCGGCGTTGCCGGATTACGATGTGCTGTATTTCAGCGGCATTACCCTGGCTGTGCTCGGTGCGTTGGGCCGGGAAAAACTTATCCAGACTTTGATCGAAGCGCGGCAGCGGGATGCGCGCATCGTCTTCGATAACAATTACCGGCCACGCTTGTGGGCCTCGGTCGAAGACGCGCGGGCGGCTTATCGCAACGTGTTGCCGTACGTTGATCTGGCGTTGCTGACGGTGGATGACGAACAGGCGCTGTTCGGTTTCGCCGATTGCGAAGCGGTGTTTGCTGCTTACGCGCAGTTCGGCACGCTGGAAGTGGTGCTCAAGCGTGGCGCCGAAGCCTGTTTGATTCAGTGTGATGGTGAAGCGTTCGAAGTGCCGGCGCAGAAGGTCGAGAAAGTGGTGGATACCACGGCGGCGGGGGATTCGTTCAGTGCGGCGTATCTGGCCAGTCGATTGCTGGGCGGAAGTCCGGCGGAGGCTGCCGAGGCCGGGCATCTGCTGGCCAGCAAGGTGATTCAGGTGCCGGGGGCATTGATTCCGAAACAGGCTTGAATGGCCGCTTGCTGCGCAATCGGTTCGCGAGCAGGCTCGCTCCCACAGGGGAATGCATTCCAAATGTGGGAGCGAGCCTGCTCGCGAAGAGGCCCTGGAGCCAAGCACTAATCGCGGTAAAACACCTGCACCAGGTGATACCCGAACTTGCTCTTGATCGGCCCATGCACGGTGCGCAGCGGCTTTTTGAAAATCACCGCATCAATCGCCCCGACCATCTGCCCCGGCCGCACTTCACCCAGATCACCGCCGCGCTTGCCGGACGGGCAGGTCGAGAATTTCTTCGCCAGCACATCGAACGCTTCACCCTTGGCGATGCGTTGTTTGAGCTGTTCGGCCTCTTCGGCGGTTTTCACCAGAATGTGGCGGGCTTGGGCTTTCATCGTGCGATACCTGATAACGGGGTGACGGCGGGGCGCGGATTATGCCTCAAGTCACAGGGTTTGGCTGATCATCGTGCGGATCTTGCTGGCCAGCAGCTCAATGGCAAAGGGTTTGGCAACCATGTCCATGCCATCCTCAAGAAATCCCTGACGCTCGGCGGCTTTCTGCGCATAACCGGTCATGAACAACACTTTGAGGCCCGGCCGATGCTGGCGGGCGATCTCCGCCAGTTGCCTGCCGTTCATGCCCGGCAGGCCGACGTCGGTGACCAGCAGATCGACGCGTAGATCGGACTCCAGCAGGGGCAGGGCGGTCTTGGCATCTTCCGCTTCGTGGGCCTGATAACCCAACTCCCGGAGCAGATCGAGCACCAGCATGCGCACCGCCGGGTCGTCCTCAACCACCATCACGGTTTCACCGGTCGCCGTCGCCGACGGTTGTTCAACGGCGACGATGGCCGGCCGTTCCGGTTCGACGCCATACAAGCGCGGCAGGTACAAGCGCACGCAAGTACCCTGGCCCGGCAGGCTGTCGAGGCTGACATGACCACCCGACTGCTGGGCAAACCCATAAATCATCGACAGCCCCAGCCCGGTGCCCTGGCCGATGGGCTTGGTGGTGAAGAATGGATCGAAGGCCTTGGAACGCACCGAGGGCGTCATGCCGGTGCCGTTGTCGCTGACCGCCAGCATCAGGTAATCGCCGGCCTTGACCGGTTCGAGCGTGGTGATGTCGCTGCCGTCGAGGTAGACGTTGGCCGTTTCGATCACCAGTTCACCGCCCTCGGGCATCGCATCACGGGCATTGATGACCAGGTTGAGCAGGGCGTTTTCCAGTTGGCTGACGTCGGTGCTGACCGGCCACACGTTCTCGGCCAGACGCAGGGTCAGTTCGATCGGATCGCCCTTGGTACGGCGGATCAGGTCTTCCAGCGAATGCACCAGTTCATTGGCGTCGAGGGTTTTGCGATCCAGCGACTGGCGCCGCGAGAACGCCAGCAATCGATGGGTCAGCGCTGCCGCACGGTTGGCCGATGACACGGCGGCTTCGGTAAAACGGCCAATTTCGTCAGCCCGGCCGTTGGCGATGTAGCGCTGCATCAAATCGAGGCTGCCGATAATGCCGGTGAGCATGTTGTTGAAGTCGTGGGCGATACCGCCGGTGAGCTGGCCGACAGCCTCCATCTTCTGCGCGTGGCGCAAGGCATCTTCGGCGCGCTCGCGTTCGAACATCTCGTTCTGCAAACGCTGGTTGGCCTGGGCCAACTGTTCGGTGCGGGCGCTGACCCGTTCTTCCAGGGTTTCGTTGAGATTGCGCAAGGCTTCTTCGGTTTTCTTGCGCTCGGTCTCATCGATCACAAAGATATAGAAACCACTGATCGCGCCGTCGGCGGCGTAACGCGGCAGGTAATTCATCAGCGCGTGGCGATTGCTGCCATCGCGGTGCGGGGTATACAGGCTGAATGAGCACGGTCTGCCGGCCAGCGCCTCGGCAATGTAGGGCAGGCGCAGGAAATACGCTTCTTCACCGATAACTTCGCGAATCGTGCGCCCGTAGAGTTCCTGTGGCGTGAGGCCGTACCAATCCAGATAGGCCGCGTTGTTGAGGCGAAAGCGCTCTTCACAGTCGACATAACTGATCAGGATCGGCATGGCGTTGATGATCAGTTGCAGTTCGGTCTGGCTCTGGCGCAACGCCTGTTCCGTGTGTTTGCGCTCGGTCAGGTCCAGCGCCGCGCCGAGAAAACGCATGGGCCGGCCATGATGATCCTTGTAGCAGCGCCCGCGGGCGAATACCCAGCGCACCTCGCCATCGCCTTGCTGCAAGCGATACTCCTCAGCGTATTCGGTGCCGTGGGTGATGCAGTGCTTGATGCTGCGCGCAATCATGGCGCGGTCTTCCGGGTGCACGCCTTGCAAGTAATCGCTGATCGGCAACCGACCGGCGAGGCTGGGGTCGACGCCATGCAATTGGGCGAAATGCGCATCGGCGATAAAGCGGTCTTCGCCGATGTCCCAATCCCAGGTGCCGACAGCATCGGTCGCAGCCAGGGCCAGTTGCAGGCGCTCCTCGGTTTCCCGTTGGGCTTTGAGGCTTTCTTCCGAGCGTCGCTGCAGTTCCAGAGCGATGCGGCGGCGTTCGTTGGTTTCGATCGCGGTGACGAGGATTCCGGCGACTTGCGCGGTCTCATCACGAATCGGGCTATAGGTCAGATCCAGCCAGAAGTCGGATTCTCTGCCGTCTCGTTGCAGGGTGAAGCGTCTTTCGCTGTAGGTGCGAACCTGGCCCTGTAGGACGGCGCTGTAAATAGGGTCGGTAAAGTCGCGAAGTTCCGGCCAGATCTGGTGCGCAGGCTGTCCGAAAGCGTGCGGATGCTTGTGGCCGGCAAGCAGGGCGAAACCGTTGTTGTAGATCTGCGTGAGCTGCGGCCCCCACAACAACAGCATCGGCATCGGCGAGTGAATCACGATGTCCACCGCGGTGCGCAGGCTCTGCGGCCAGTTGCCGGCAGCGCCCAGGGGGCTGCGGCTCCAGTCGGTACGGGCGATCAGTGCCTGTGCGTCGTCGGTGTTCGGTACAGCATTCATTACATCAATCCTGAGCGTGGTTCGTTGAGGCGACGTCTATCATTGTTGCAGTTGATCTGCGCCAGGCGCAGGCCGTTGTCTGTTCATTGAATGCTTCGCGGGTGCTTTTTGCCATGGAAATCGATGCACTGTTGTCAATTTTGTCCAATAAAAACGGTTCGGACCTGTTCCTCTCCACGGGAGCACCGCCCAGTGCGCGTATCGACGGCGTGCTCACGGCGTTGAGCGAACGACCTTTCAAAAACGCTGAAACCGCCGCCATCGCTGCCTCCCTGATGGACGCCGAGCAACGACGGGAGTTCGACCGGGATCTGGAAATGAACCTGGCGATTTCGCGAGCGGGCATCGGGCGTTTTCGCGTCAATATCTTTAAGCAGCGCAATGATGTATCGATCGTCATTCGCAATGTCAAACTCGACATCCCGCGTTTTGCCGATCTGAAATTGCCGGCAGTACTGCTTGACACCGTCATGCTCAAGCAGGGGTTGATCCTCTTTGTCGGGGCCACCGATTCGGGCAAGTCGACCTCGCTGGCCGCGCTGATCGATCACCGCAACCGCCATAGCAGTGGGCACATCATCACCATCGAGGACCCGATCGAGTACATCCATCGCCACCAGCGCTCGATCATCAATCAACGGGAAGTCGGGGTCGATACACGCAGCTTCCACGCGGCCCTGAAAAACACCCTGCGCCAGGCACCGGACGTGGTGCTGATCGGCGAAATCCGTGACCGCGAAACCATGGAACATGCCTTGGCGTTTGCCGATACCGGGCATCTGGTGCTCTCGACGTTGCACGCGCACAACGCCAATCAGGCACTGGATCGGATTATCAATATGTTCCCGGAAGAACGGCGACCGCAGTTGTTGCATACGCTGGGAAACAACCTGAAAGCATTTATCTCGCAACGCTTAGTGCGCACCGTCGATGGGCAACGCAGGGCGGCTGTCGAGGTGCTGTTGGGCACGCCAACCATCGCAGATCTGGTTCGGCGCGGACAGTTCGAGGAGCTGAAACCGATAATGGAAAAATCCACCGAACTGGGTATGCAGACATTTGATGCGGCGCTGTACGCATTAGTCGCTGAAGGTGCAATCAGTGCGCAGGAAGCTTTAAAGAATGCTGATTCGGTGAATAATTTGAAGTTGCGGATGAAACTTTCTGAAGAGGCAAATGCTGGTAACGATACAGCGTCCGAAGAATGGGGGTTGATCGATTAATGTTTTCTTGATTGTTTGTGGGGGGGGGCGTCCGGAAATAGTTATTCATGTTTTTTAGATGGAATGGTCGTATCAAAGAAAGTAGAACGTCATCGCGCTGAAGTTGTCAGCTAATTACTTGGTGAGGTTCTAGTGTGAATGATAAGGCCCGGAATAAAACGTTCTGGTCTTCGGCTGTTGCTCTTTCCGAATGGAAGAGTAGGGATGAAGCCGATGCCGTTGAGCGTCAATTGGTTTTGACTCAACTAGAGGCGGCGTTAAGCCAATACACGGATGATCAAAAGATCAATTGGTATGGACGTGAAGTAGAGTTGCAAGCCGGATCGTCGTTGTTCGAGATCTATAATCCCGGCAGTCTTTTGCTTAATGAGTTGCTTGCTACCGGCCCGGTATTCGGTGCGATTGCCAGGGAAGGCGCAAGCGATCATGACGGACTTCTGCGCGTTACGCCCGACGGCAAGTTGGAAGTCCGTGCGGTCAGGGGGTGGGTGGATCTGGTCGCGGCGCGGCACTTTGAATACAGTGTTCCGACACAATCTGCACTGACGTTGATTTCGGATATAGCAACAGTGGTCGGTGGTTATATATGGCCTGATAACGATATAACTCTCGATCAATGGTTTCGCTTTCATGACATAAACTTGCCCGACAATAAGGCGAAGGTCAGGAATTTGATCGATTTGTTCAAGTTTGATCCGCCAGTGCCAGAGCCGGGCAACTACTGGGAGTATTTTCAAACCGAAGATCCGACATTTGTCGTATTAAGTGAGGAGCAGTTTTCAGCTATTCGTAATGCGACTGCCAAGTTGATGCCCAACAGAAAACTTCTCACGGCCCTCTACAATGTTACCGGTCGCGCCGCCGTCACACATGAGAGTGCGGCTCAACGGGTCATTGAACTCGTCAATCATCCGATTGCTCTTAATCTCGCCGATGACTACCTGAAAGAACTGGGCTGGTTCGGTGTGAACGAGGGACAGCAGGCTTCCGATGACATTCTTCGGCAATTGCTGATGACGGCGATATTGCTCGACCTTGATCCATCGATTGGTCACGGCATACAACGTAATCGTGTGGTCGGACTTGATCTGTATGCGCCGAAAAATGTTGATCGTCACCCCTCGGTCATACTTGAGGCGCTGACGGCTGTGCTGCGAACCCGACAATGGCTTGAGGCTGGTCTGGAGCCGTTGGTTGCCCACTTGCTGTTGGCACGCAACGCACCCGAGTTTCTGGTCAAGGAGATTCCTTCGTCGGTTACCTTGGGTTCGATTGGATGGATCAATTTCTGTCGCGCCGTCATGCTGGTCGAGACACTGAAAACCGGTGCGACGCGTGGCATGACCTATGCGCAGGTCATGGCGTATGGCGAACTTGAACCGGTCAGTGAGTCGCAGAAACACAAGCGTGACCTGGCCATGATTGACCCAATCGTTGATTGGGCATTGATCAACCAGATTGTGACCGCCGCTGAACTTGAGCAGGCCGAGCAAACCACTACCCGACGTGCAATTGATGCATTCGAGCGCCACTCGGAAACGTTCGCTCAAATCGCCAAGGCATTTTCGACGCCGTTACCCGACAGAGCGAAGATTGCCCGATCCGCTTTGCAAGTCGCCGCGCCTGGTTGCGACAGCCTGGACGAAAAAGCACTGTCCGAGAAAGGCGGACAGCAAGTCATGTCGATGGTCGACTTGCATCAATCAGGTGATCTGGTCACTGGCCAGTGGGATAGACGTACCGTGCGCCTGGTCACTAACGGTGTCCTCAGGCCGGCCATCAACTACAACCCGTCCGGTGTCAGCCTTTACGCGCGTTACCCGAACTTGTTGAAGCTAGGATCCTGTGACGAGGAGATGGATCGTCAGTTGGCTGTGCATTTCAATGATTTGAACAGCGCCATGTTGTCTAGCGTGAAACTGGCTTTGGCGCAGATGCCAGAGGCGGATTTGCAAGTCTTCATGAATGCCGATATTCACTTCCTGACCGTACGCGAGTCCGCCATTTATTTTAAATCGCGCGGCCTGGGCGGGCCCCTGAAAATTGATCTTGACCAGGAAACAATGCAAAGCAGAGATGCCGCCACGGGACGTTTTGGCATTGTGATGTATGCGTCTCACGAGAATGCGGACATCTGCTACGAACTGTTCACATCGCGCGCAGAGACTCGAAAAAATGACGCTTTGGCGGCTTTCATCAAGCGAGAGCGAAAACTGCGACAACGTTCAAGAATGAGTGCCAGCGCGGATCTAACGTTTCCACTGAGCATCACCGCGACGCAACTCCTGCCGCTCGATGTAAAACGCTATACCCATGCGGCTGCCGAGGACTCTTCGATCACCAGCAGCATGGCCATCATCGATAATTTTGGCATGCTCAACGCGCCGCAAGCATCGTCGACGCCAAAGTCAGGGTTCTATCAAAAATTCAACGACCCGAATATCGAACGTATCGCCACGTTTCTGGTTAAAAATCGACCTTATCTGAACAAGAGCGAACTGAGAGAACTGGTGCGCGTACCGACTCCGCTTGAACTTTCCAGGGAGGAGGGCGAGCGATTGCTGACTTATTTCATCGACCTGGTGGTGCCTTTCAAAAAATGCATCGAGGATATTGCCTCGGGTGAACATGACAAGGTCGTCGACGGAGTTTACGGATGTCTGATGGATGGCATCGGCCTGGTGGGCACGGTGGCAGGAGCCACCTCCAAAGTCTTGAGCATTTCGGCGAAGGCTATTTCAACCACATCCAGGGCGGCGCGTTTTACCCGATTGGCATTCACCTCGGCCGTTTCCCTTCTCAACCCGCTGGATGGGGTGCCCTCTGCCATTCAGGCGGGCGGAAAATTGGTGAATAAGGGCTTGTTGCGTTTTAGCAAAAACAGCCATGAACTGGTTGCCAGGGCCAACAGCCAATTGCACAAACTCAGTGGCCGTCGGCAGTCCTATGATTTGCTCGGTGCGTCGCAAAGTACCCATTTGGGGTTGGGTCACTGGCAACCTCGCGGCACGCCTGGCAACGTTGTTGCTGTTCTGGCGGCCCGCAGCGGCAACCAATGGTACGCCTTGAACCGCCGTGGCAAGTTGTGGGGTCAACCGCTGAGCGGCTTCGCCTATCAAACGCCCTTGCAGTTGCCGTATTCAACCAAGACACTTCCCGCTAGCTACACGCGCAACTTCATCGAAACAAGTCTGCCTCGCGCTCGGGCGAAGATTGACAACGCTATTGCTGTGATCAGCCGACATGAGTTCAAGCGAGACGGCGATCTGCTGATGAAGGCACTGTTCGGTAACACGTCGCAGGTAGCGACTGATCGACTGGTGAATTATCTGCGTTTGATTCGCTTTGATTTCGCTGGCTTCTCAGTGAGCAACACGCTTCTCGATGCAGTGAAGCATAACGAGACACTCGCTTCTTTTGATGTGAACAACTACAAGCGTTGGAAAAGTGCCAGCTCCAACGACGCATCGGGTATTGCGTTTATCGAGATTTATACTCAAAACCTGAACAAACACTTCGTCAATCTGGGCTTCAACCATGACGTGGTGGCCGATGACCTGATCCACGAACTGTTTCATGGCAGTGCGCAGACCGTGGATGTCGGCTACGCCACGGACACAGAGCATGCAAGCCACAGCGGGCAGCGACTGGATGTAGCGCAGCTGCTGAATCTTGCGTCCGGCAACCTCCCTGTCGCGGACTCGATCGCTGGCAATCATGCGGTATCCAAGGCCTTTGAGAATGCCGACTCGCTGGCAATTGCCACTTCGTTACTGAGTCAAATGGCTACGGACAAAACGACATTCGACCGCAACATGACGATCATTCGCAGGGCGCTCGATGCCAGTGGCGGTAGAGCGATTGGTCAGCCGGTTGTGATTACGCTGAACAAACCCCGCTGACGCCAGGCACCGTCGCCAACGCTTGCCGTAAGCGTATCAGCGCCGGGTTCAAATGCTCAGTTCCAGCCGATCCCGAAACTGCTCCAGCGCTCCGGGATTGGCTAACGCATCGGTGTTTTTCACCGGCCTGCCGTGCACCACCTCGCGCACGGCAAGTTCGACAATCTTGCCGCTGATGGTGCGCGGAATGTCCGTCACCGCAACGATCTTCGCCGGTACATGCCTTGGGGTGGTATTGGCGCGGATCTCCTGACGGATGCGTTGCTCCAATGCGTCATCCAGTGCCAGCCCTTCGCGCAACTTCACAAACAGCACAACCCGCACGTCATCCTGCCACTGCTGACCGATAGCGACGCTGTCCAGCACTTCGCTGACTTTCTCGACCTGCCGATAGATCTCCGCTGTGCCAATGCGCACGCCACCCGGGTTGAGCACTGCGTCAGAGCGACCATGGATCAGCATCCCGCCGTGAGGCCGTTGCTCGGCATAATCGCCCTGTGCCCAGACCCCGGGAAACAGGCTGAAATACGATTGCCGCAATTTTGCGCCGTCCGGGTCATTCCACAGGCCAATCGGCATGGCCGGGAAATGCCGGGTGCAGACCAGTTCACCTTTTTCACCAAGCACCGGTTGGCCGGCGTCATTCCAGACTTCGACCGCCATGCCCAGGCTCTTGCCCATGATCTCGCCGCGCCGCACCGAGGACAGCGGATTGGCGTTGACGAAGCACGAAACAATATCAGTGCCGCCCGACATCGACGCCAGGCATACATCCGCTTTCAAGTCGCGATAGACGAAGTCATAGCTTTGCGGCGATAACGCTGAGCCCGTGCACAGCAGCGTCTTCAGGCTGCCCAGATCATGACTTTCCCGGGGCTTGGCGCCGCTGCTTTCCAGGGTGGCGAGAAACTTGGGGCTGGTGCCGAACACACTGATGCGCTCGTCGTCGATCAAGTCGAGCAAACGCTGGTTGTCCGGGTGAAACGGCGAGCCGTCGTACAGCACCACGGCGCTGCCGACCGCGAGCGCCGAGACCAGCCAGTTCCACATCATCCAGCCGCAGGTGGTGTAGTAGAAAAGTCGATCGCCGGGGCCGAGATCGCAATGCAGGCCGTGTTCCTTGACATGTTGCAGCAACACGCCGCCGGTGCTGTGGACGATACATTTCGGCACGCCGGTGGTGCCGCTGGAATACAGCACATACAGCGGATGATGGAACGGCATCGGGACAAAATCCGGTTCGCCGCCGACCTGATAAAAGTCATCCCACACAGTCACTTCGGCGTGAGTCTTGTATGCCTCGACACGGGCCTGCGGCTGAGCGTAAGGCACGATGATCAACTGCTTCAGCGTTGGCAGTTGCTCAAGTATTCCGTTGATCTTGTCGGTCTGCTCGATGACTTTGCCGGCATAGCGATAACCGGCGCAGGTGAGCAGCACCTTGGGTTCGATCTGGCCGAAGCGATCGATCACCCCATGGGTGCCGAAATCCGGCGAGGAGCACGACCAGATCGCACCGAGGCTGGTGGTGGCGAGCATCGCCACCAGGGTCTGCCAGGTATTGGGCATGCAGGCGGCGACGCGATCGCCAAGACCAACACCGGCGGCCTGCAAACTGGCCTGAAATCCGGCGACATGCTCGGCGAGTTCGGCCCAGGTCAGCTGCTCGCGTTGACCGTTCTCCGCCACGCTGATCACCGCCACGGCATCGTCACGCCGCCGCAGCAGGTGTTCGGCGAAGTTCAGCGTGGCGCCTGGAAACCACTCGGCGTCGGGCATCTTTGAGCCTTCGCGCAGCACGGCATCGGGTTGCGTGTGGAAGCGGATATCGAAGAAATCGACAATCGCCTGCCAGAATTCCGCGCGCTGCTCGACGCTCCATTGGTGCAGGGCAGGGTAATCGTCGACTTTCAGTGAATGGCGTTGATTGACCGCACGACGGAAGGTGTCCATGCGCGACTGGGCGATACGGTTGGCGTCGGGTTGCCAGAGGATGTCGGACATTGTTTGCCTCTTGTTTTATTCATGCACAAGGTCGAGCGCACACATAGCACCTGTGGGAGCGAGCCTGCTCGCGAAGACGTCCGCACATTCAACGACTTCATTGGCTGACCCACCGCTTTCGCGAGCAGGCTCGCTCCCACAGAGGGGGATGGCTGTGCTATTGCGCCAACCACCCACCATCAATATTCCACGCCGCGCCGCGCACCTGGCTGCCAGCCTCGCTGCACAAAAACAGCACCAGTTCGCCCAGATGTTGCGGCGTCACGAATTCCAGCGATGGTTGCTTCTCGGCCAGCAAATCATGCTGCGCCTGCTGCGGATCGACCCCCTTGGCCGCACGGTCGTCGATCTGCTTCTGCACCAGTGGCGTGAGCACCCAGCCCGGGCAGATCGCGTTGCAGGTGACATTGCTGGTCGCGGTTTCCAGGCCGACCACTTTGGTCAAGCCGATCACGCCGTGCTTGGCGGCGACATATGCCGCTTTGCCGGTCGAGCCGACCTGGCCATGCACGGAGGCGATGTTGATGATCCGCCCCCAGCCTTTGGCGCGCATTCCCGGCAAGCTCAAACGCGTGCTGTGAAACACCGAAGACAGGTTGATGGCAATGATCGAGTCCCAGCGCTCGACCGGAAAATCCTCCACGGCGGCGACGTGCTGGATGCCGGCGTTGTTGACCAGAATGTCGACACCGCCGAATTCGCGCTCGGCGTAATTGATCATGTCGGCGATCTGCGCCGGGTCACTGACATCGGCCGGATGATGGCCGACCTTGCCGCCGAACCGGGCGACTTCGGCGATGACTTTCGACGCGTCGCCAAAACCATTGAGAATCAGATTCGCGCCAGCCTTGGCCAGGCTCAGTGCGATGCCCAGACCAATGCCGCTGGTGGAACCAGTCACCAGCGCGGTCTTGCCGGAAAGAGTCGTCATGAATACCTCACACAATGCCAGTGGCGTAGAAAGTGCCGATCACTACGAAAACCGCCAGGGTCTTGATCAGCGTAATACAGAAAATGTCTTTGTAGGCTTCGCGATGGGTCAGGCCCGTCACCGCGAGCAAGGTGATGACCGCGCCGTTGTGCGGCAGGGTGTCCATGCCGCCACTGGCCATCGCGGCGACGCGGTGCAGTACTTCCAGCGGAATATTCGCGGCGTGGGCCGCACTGATGAACTGCTCGGACATCGCCGCCAGCGCAATGCTCATGCCGCCGGAAGCGGAACCGGTGATACCGGCCAAAAGGGTCACGGTGATGGCTTCGTTAACCAGCGGATTGGGAATCTGCTTGAGCCAGTCCGCCAGCACCAAAAAGCCTGGCAGCGACGCGATCACCGCGCCGAAGCCATACTCCGAGGCGGTGTTCATCGCCGCCAGTAATGCGCCGCTCACGGCACTTTTGCTGCCTTCGGCGAGCTTGCTGCGAATCGCCTGAAAGCCAAACGCCAGCACCATCAGAATGCCGACCAGCAAAGCCGCCTGCACGGCCCAGATCGCCGTCAGTTTGGCGATCTCGGTGGTCACCGGAGCCGCCATGCCTGGCAGCGCGAGACTGTGGGTCTTGCCGTACCACTGCGGAATCCATTGGGTGAACAGCAGGTTCATGATGCCCACCGCCAGCAATGGCGACAGGGCAAGCCATGGGTTTGGCAGTTTCAGATCTTCAGCGGTTTCCGGCTCGTTGCGCAATTCAGTGCCGTAGCCTTCGCCAGCACGTTGCGCCTTGTTGCGTTGCCGCTGCAGAAACAGCATGCCGGTGCAGAACACGAAAATCGTGCCGATCACGCCCAGCCACGGCGCCGCCCATGCGGTGGTGTTGAAAAAGGTGCTGGGGATGATGTTCTGGATCTGCGGCGTGCCCGGCAGGGCGTCCATGGTGAACGAGAAAGCGCCGAGAGCAATGGTGGCCGGGATCAGCCGCTTGGGGATATTGCTCTGGCGGAACATCTCGGCAGCAAACGGATAGACCGCGAAGACCACCACGAACAGCGACACGCCGCCGTAAGTAAGCAGAGCGCAGACCAGCACGATCACCAGCATCGCTTGCTTGGTGCCGAGCAAGCGAATGGCCGCCGCGACAATCGAACGGGAGAAGCCCGACAGTTCGATCAACTTGCCGAACACGGCACCGAGCAGGAATACAGGGAAATACAGTTTGATGAAGCCGACCATTTTCTCCATGAACACCCCGGTGAACGCAGGGGCGACGGCGGAAGGGTCGGTGAGCAGAACCGCGCCGAGGGCGGCAATCGGGGCGAAGAGGATAACGCTGTAGCCACGGTAGGCGGCCAGCATTAGCAGCGCCAGGGCTGCCAAGGCAATGATCACACTCATGGTGTGTCTCTCCAGAATTGTTATTTTTGTGGGTAGAACGGGTGTGGGAGAGGTGTTAGCGAGATCTGTGCCAGATACGTAAGCAATTGAAATATATGAAGTTAATCTGAGTGATTGAGTGGCGAATGAGTTGTTTGTCTCTGTTTTGAGATGGTGTTGATCGATTTGGCGTCATCGCGAGCAGGCTCACTCCTACAGGGGGGATGTGTACACCGGTAAAACTGTAGGAGTGAGCCTGCTCGCGATGAGTGCGAAGCACTCCTTTGTGCATATCTACATATAGAGATTAACGTCTCTATATAGAGATTCAGGCGATTCCCAACGCCACCATTTTCTTGTACAACGTCGACCGCCCAAGCCCCAGTCGAGCCGCCGCTTCCGGCACGTTTCCCGCGCATTGCACAAGGGTCGACTGAATCAGTTGCCGGTCGAAACGCGCCCGCGCCTCGGTGAACGTCTCAGACACCGACGCTTCAGCCATTGGCGTCAGCGCACGCTCGACCGGCGTCAACGTGCCAATCGCCGCACGAATATCCTGCTCGGTCAGCATCAAGTCATCACTGAGCAACGCCGCTCGCTCCAGCACATTGCGCAGTTCGCGAATGTTCCCCGGCCACGCGTGCTGTCCGAGCAATGCCAGCGCATCACCGTGCAGTTCATGCTGGCTGCGCAGTTCTTCAAGAATGGCTTCGCTGAGCGCTGGCAGGTCATCAAGACGTTCACGTAGCGCCGGCACTTGAATCGGCAACACATTGAGGCGGTAGTACAAGTCGGCGCGGAACTCACCGCGTTTGATCGCCGCTTGCAGATCGGTCGAAGTCGCGGCAATCACCCGAACGTCACTCTGAATCACGTCGTTGGAACCGACCGGCTCGAACTCCTTTTCCTGCAGCACACGCAGCAGTTTGCTCTGCAAGGGCAGCGGCATGTCGCCGATCTCGTCGAGGAATAACGTGCCGCCCTGGGCGATTTGCAACTTGCCGGTGCGACCCTTGCGGTCGGCGCCGGTGAACGCGCCCGGTGCCGTGCCGAAAAATTCCGCCTCCAGCAGTGCCTCGGGAATTGCCGCGCTGTTGATGCTGACGAATGCTTTGTGCGCCCGTGGCGAGGCGCTGTGAATGGCTTGAGCCAGCAACTCTTTACCAGTGCCGGTTTCGCCGAGCAGCAACACCGGTGACTCGGCGCTGGCACTGCGCCGGGCGCGGCGTTTGACTTCAAGACTGGCGGCGCTGGTGCCGATGAAATGGGCGAAGTTGTATTTGGTCTGCCGGGCGCGCAGCAGAGAACGGGTCGAGGCCAGTTCTTCCTGCATGCTCAAGTAGCGTTTGAGCATCGGCGACAACGTGCGCAACTCGTCGAACAGGGCAAAACCGATCGCGCCGATGACCGTGCCGGCGTCATCGTGGATCGGCAGGCGCATCACCACCAAAGGCTCCTTCGGCGTGTCCTGCATGTCCAGAAGAATAGGGCGACCGGTGCGCACGACTTCCCGCAACAGGCTGCCGGGAATCACGCTTTCACAGGGTTTGCCGATCGCGCCAGCAGCCGATTCAAGACCGAAACGCCGGGCGTAGCGCTCGTTCATCCAGACGATGTTGGCATCGCGGTCGACAATCACCGTGCCTTCGCTGGACTGCTCGATGATCTCGAACAGCGAACGGATTGCCAGGGTGCGCACCCGTTGGTAGTCCTTGAGGCTTTCGGTGGTGTTCATGGAGGCTGATCCTGATTGTATGTTGCCTGTTCCGGCCCTTTCGCGAGCAAGCTCGCTCCCACAGTGAACCGGGTTGTTCACAAATGTTGTAAACGACCGTGAACCTTGTGGGAGCGAGCTTGCTCGCGAAAGCCGTGACCCGGTTTCAGGTCGAGCACAGATTATGCCTACCCCGGATGCGCCGCCGCCAACAGCTCTTTGGTGTACGGATGCTGCGGCGCATCAAACACCTCATGGCTGGCGCCACGCTCGACCACTTTGCCGTCCTTGATCACGATCATGTCGTGGGCCAGGGCGCGCACCACCGCCAGATCGTGGCTGATGAACAGATAGGTCAGACCGTGTTTTTCCTGAAGCTGGCGGAGCAGGGCGACCACTTGTTTCTGCACCGTGCGATCCAGCGCCGACGTCGGCTCATCAAGCAGGATCAGCGCCGGTTTCAGCACCAGAGCTCGGGCGATAGCGATGCGTTGGCGCTGGCCACCGGAGAATTCGTGGGGATAGCGATGGCGACTTTGCGGGTCGAGACCGACCTCTTTGAGTACACGGATGACTTGCTCATCGCATTCATCAGCCGTCGACTCGCAGTGCACTTCCAGGCCTTCGCTGATGATCTGCGCGACTGACATGCGCGGGCTGAGGCTGCCGAACGGATCCTGAAACACCACCTGCATCTGGCGGCGCCATGGGCGCATTTGCTTCTGACTGAGACCGTCGAGTGCCTCGCCCTGAAAGCGGATACTGCCTTCGGAGTCGAGCAGACGCAGGATCGCCTGACCCAGCGTCGACTTGCCCGAACCCGACTCGCCGACGATGCCCAGCGTCTTGCCACGCTGGATGCTCAGGCTGATGCCATCCACCGCGCGCAGGTACTGCTTGCGCTGGAACAGACCGCCACCGACGACAAACTCAACCTTGAGATCGTCAACTTCCAGCACGTTTTCGCGCTCATCCCGAGGCAGTGCTTCGCCTTCGGGCTCGGCGTTGAGCAGCACGCAGCTGTAAGGATGCTTCGGTTCGGTAAACAGGGTTTCGCAGGGTGCCTGCTCGACGATTTCCCCGGCCTTCATCACGCACACGCGTTGCGCAATGCTGCGCACCAGATTGAGGTCATGGCTGATCAGCAGCAGCGACATGCCCAGGCGCTGTTGCAGGGATTTGAGCAGCAGCAGGATCTTGCGCTGCACGGTCACGTCGAGCGCGGTGGTCGGTTCGTCGGCGATCAACAGCTCCGGTTCGCAGGCCAGGGCCATGGCGATCATCACCCGTTGGCGTTGTCCGCCGGAAAGTTGATGCGGGTAAGCCTTGAGGCGTTCCTTGGGTTTCTGGATGCCCACCAGTCCGAGCAGTTCGAGGATCCGCGCCTGCGCCGCTTTGCCGCCGAGGCCACGGTGTAGCAGCAGGGTTTCGCCGATCTGTTTTTCGATGGTGTGCAGCGGATTCAGCGAGGTCATCGGTTCCTGAAAAATCATGGCGATGCGGTTGCCACGCAGTTCGCGCAAGACTTTGGGATCGGCGCCGATCAGTTCCTGTCCGCGATAGCGAATGCTGCCAGTGGTTTGCGCTTCGCTTTCGGGCAGCAATTGCAGAATCGAATGGGCAGTCACCGATTTGCCTGAACCCGACTCGCCAACCAGGGCCAGACACTCACCGGGGCGAATGTCCAGGCACAGGTCGCGCACCACGCTCTGGTCATGGAAGGCAACGTTGAGGTTACGGATTTCAATCAGGTTGTCAGTCATGGCCACGCTTCAGGATCGAGGGTCGAACGCGTCACGCAACGCTTCGCCGATGAACACCAATAAAGAAAGAATCAGCGCCAGGGTGAAAAACGCCGTCAGCCCGAGCCACGGTGCTTGCAGATTCTGTTTGCCCTGACCGATCAACTCACCCAGCGAGGCGCTGCCGGCGGGCATGCCGAAACCGAGAAAATCCAGCGCGGTGAGGGTGGAAATCGCCCCGGTCAGAATGAACGGCAAGTAGCTCAATGTTGCATTCATGGCGTTGGGCAGAATGTGCCGGAAGATCACCTTGCGATCGCTCAGGCCCAGCGCTCGGGCGGCTTTGACGTACTCCAGATTACGTCCGCGCAGGAACTCGGCGCGCACCACATCCACCAGCGCCAGCCATGAGAACAGCGCCATGATCCCCAGCAGCCACCAGAAATTCGGCTCGACGAAACCGGAGAGGATGATCAACAGGTACAACACCGGCAGCCCCGACCAGACTTCCAGCAAGCGCTGCCCGAGCAAATCGACCCAGCCACCGTAGTAGCCCTGCAATGCCCCAGCGGCGATGCCGATCAGAGCGCTGACAAAGGTCAGCATCAAGGCAAACAGAATCGACACCCGAGCACCGAAAATCACCCGCGCGAGCACGTCTCGTGCCTGATCATCAGTGCCCAGCCAGTTGACCGCCGTCGGCGGGCTCGGCGCCGGTTTGTTGAGGTCGTAGTTCGGTGTGTCGTCACTGAACGGAATCGGCGGGAACAGCAGCCAGCCACCGTCCTTGCGAATCAGGTTCTGCACATAGTCGCTGCGGTAATCGGCCTGGAACGGCAGCTGTCCGCCGAACTCCTGCTCGGTGTGGCGCTTGAACACCGGGAAGTACCACTGGTCCTGATAGCTGACGACCAGAGGCTTGTCGTTGGCGATCAACTCACCGCCCAGTGTCACCACAAACAGGCCGATAAACAGCCATAACGACCACCAGCCACGACGGTTTTTCTTGAAGCGCTCGAAGCGCCGGCGGCCCAGAGGCGAGAGCTTGAACATCAGGCATTCCTCGCGGCGAAGTCGATGCGCGGGTCGACCAGCGTGTAGCACAGGTCACCCACCAGTTTTATCAGCAGGCCGAAGAGGGTAAAGATGAACAGCGAACCAAACACCACCGGATAGTCCCGCGAAACTGCTGCTTCGTAGCTCATACGCCCAAGACCATCGAGGGAGAAGATCACTTCGATCAGCAAGGAACCGGCGAAGAACACACTGATGAATGCCTGAGGAATGCCGGACACCACCAGCAGCATCGCGTTGCGGAACACATGGCCGTACAGCACGCGACGCTCGCTCAGGCCTTTGGCGCGCGCGGTCACCACATACTGGCGGGTGATTTCATTGAGAAACGAGTTCTTGGTCAGGATCGTCAGCGTGGCGAAACCGCCGATCACCAGCGCCGTGACCGGCAGCACCAGGTGCCAGAAGTAGTCAGCGATTTTGCCGAGGGTCGACAGCGATTCGAAGTTGTCCGACACCAGGCCACGCACCGGAAACCAGTTCAGCGACGTGCCGCCGGCAAACACCACGATCAGGAACATCGCAAACAGAAACGCCGGCATCGCGTAGCCGATGATGATCGCCGTGCTGCTCCAGATATCGAAATGACTGCCATGGTGCACGGCCTTGCGGATCCCCAGCGGGATCGACACCAGATAGGTGATCAGTGTCGCCCATAGCCCGAGGGAAATGGTCACCGGCATTTTTTCCAGGATCAGGTCGGTGACTGTCGCGCCACGGAAAAAGCTTTTGCCGAAATCCAGTTGTGCGTAGTTCTTCAGCATCAGCCACAAACGTTCATGGGCCGGTTTGTCGAAGCCGTACTGTTTTTCGATGTCCTTGATCAGTTGCGGATCGAGGCCGCGACTGGCGCGGGAAGTACCGCTCATGGTTTCGCTGGCGCCGCCGCCGACACTGGCGCCGCCGATCCCTTGCAGGTGAGCGATGGCCTGTTCCACCGGACCGCCGGGCGCGGCCTGGATAATCACGAAATTGACCAGCAGGATGATCACCAGCGTCGGGATGATCAGCAGCAGGCGCCGCAGTATGTAACCCCACATCAGTGCGGCCCTCCGGGTCTGCCACGGGCAATTTTTTCCGCGGTCATCTGCTGATTGGTCAGCGGTGTGCTGCTGATTTCCCACCAGCTCTCGATGGCTTCGTCATTGCTGGCTTGCACCGACGGAATGCCGAAACGGTTCCACCACACGGTCGAGGTGCCCGGTGGATAGTAGTTGGGAATCCAGTAGTAATTCCATTGCAGGACCCGGTCCAGGGCGTGCGCGTAATGCAGCATGTCGGACTGGGTGGAGGCGCGGATCAGGCCGTTGATCAACGTATCCACGGCAGGATTTTTCAACACCATGTAGTTGTTCGCGCCTGGGTCGTTGGCCGACGCGGAGGCGAAGTAATTGAGCAATTCGCCCCCCGGCGAGGTGCTGACCGGGTAGCCGGTGACGATCATGTCGTAGTCGCGGCTCATCAGGCGATTGACGTATTGCGAGGAGTCGATACGGCGGATGTTCAGATCGATGCCGATCTGTTTCAGCGTGCGCTTGTACGGCAGCAGCAAGCGATCCATGCCGTTCTGGCTGACCAGGAAGGTGAAGCTCAGTGGTTCGCCCTGGGCGTTCACCAACTGATCGCCATCCGGTTTCCAGCCCGCCTGTTCGAGCAGTTCGAGGGCCTGCAACTGTTTGTCACGGATGACACCGCTGCCATCGGTTTTCGGCGCCTCGAAGACTTTAGTGAAAACCTCTTCGGGAACCTGGCCGCGCAGCGGTTCGAGGATTTTCAGTTCCTGCGCATCGGGCAGTTCGCTTGCCGCCAGTTGCGTGTTGGAAAAGTAGCTCTGCTGGCGGATATACATACCGCGCATCATCTGCCGGTTGCTCCACTCGAAGTCCCACAGCATGGCCAGTGCCTGGCGTACGCGGCGATCGGCGAACATGGGTTTCTGCAGATTGAACACAAAGCCTTGGGCCGACTGGGGAGCCTCGGTGGCCAGATGCGCCTTTTGCAAACGCCCATCGCTTAGTGCCGGGCTGTCGTAGCCGATTGAATAGCCGGTGGCCGAGAACTCGCGGTTGTAGTCATAGGCGCCACCGCGCAGCACTTGGCGGGCGACGTCGGTATCACCGAAGTACTCGATGCTGAAATGATCGAAATTGTACAAGCCACGACTGACCGGCAGATCCTTGCCCCACCAGTCGGCGTTGCGTTCAAACGTGATACTGCGCCCCGAATCGACCTTGCCGACTCGATACGGGCCGCTGCCCAAGGGGGCTTCATAACCGCCGCCGCCGGCGAAATCGCGACTCTTCCACCAATGCTCGGGGAATACCGGCAGGGTCGCGATGTCCAGTGGCAGAGTGCGGTTTTCATTACTCTTGAAATCGAAGCGCACGGTTAGCGGCGCTTCGACTTCGACGCCTTTGACGTCGGCAAACTGGGTGCGATAACGCAGGCTGCCCTGGGTCATCAATAAATCGTAGGTGTAACGCACGTCTTCGGCGGTGATCGCTTTGCCGTCGGCGAAGCGTGCCTTGGGATTGATGTAGAAGCGCAGCGACAGACCATCGTCCGAGCGTTCCATCTTTTGCGCGACCAGACCGTAGACCGTGTAAGGCTCGTCGAGCGAACGCTGGGCCAGCGGCGAATAGAGCAAGCCATCGATCTGAGTGACGCCGATGCCTTTGTCTATATAAGGAAGGACATGGTCGAAGTGGCCGATCTCGATGGCCGAGCGACGCATTGTCCCGCCCTTTGGCGCTTGCAGGTTGGTGTAGTCGAAATGACTGAAACCGGCAGGATACTTGGCAGGCTCGCCATAAACGGTCAACGCGTGTTGCGGTGCAGCGTTTGCGCCGGTGGCGCCCGTTAACAGGGCGAGGGCGGTGAGCATCAATGTGGGGAAAACCAGTCGCATTGTCAGCCTTGGAACCGGGAAATCGATAAGCGCAAGTTGTACGCGAGAGGCGCGTCAGTCGCCAGCCGTATATGTAACTGAAACACAACGGCCCACCAGAAGGCGGGCCGTTGGCAAGCAATCAGGCGACGGATCAGTCCTGACGGCTGGTGACTTCCAGCAGGTGGTAACCGAACTGGGTTTTTACCGGACCTTGCACGACGTTGATTGGCGCGCTGAAGACCACGGTGTCGAATTCCTTGACCATCTGGCCAGGACCGAACGAACCCAGATCACCGCCCTGACGGCTCGATGGGCAGGTGGAGTTGGCCTTGGCAACTTCGGCGAAATCAGCGCCACCTTCGATCTGGGCCTTGAGTTCGTTGCACTTGTCTTCGCTGGAAACCAGGATGTGGCGGGCAGTGGCTTTAGCCATGGGGAAACTCTCCAATCTATTTCAGTAAAAGTGTGGAGCCTACCGGATTCAGTGGGCGAATTCTCGGCAAAGTTCCGTTCGATTGTCCGTGGCCTTGATCAGAGATTCGCGGCTTGCAAACGTTCAGCATGTTCGACGTACAGCTCAATCGGGTCGGGCAGTGCGGTTGCCGTGCTGGCCGTGCGGCGCAGGCTGCCCAGATGGTCCAGCGGGTAGTCGGAGCGGATCACTTGCCCCAAGTGAGAACTGAAGCGGCCAACGAAGCCGTCATTCTGCTGCGTTTCGGTCATGAAGTACTGCGATAACGCGTGGCAAATGCTTTGGGTTGGATCGAGTGTCGACGGGCTGTTGGCCGGCAGGACGCCGCTCCATGAGTAATAGCGTACGCCGTTGACCTGTTCCGGGCCTTGTCCGCCCCAAGTGCTGGGCAATCCCTGCGGAAACTTGTCGTTGAACTCGCCTACGCCTTCGGTCGTCAGTGCATTGAGCGCCGCCAGTGCGTTCTGCGGCAAGGTGACACTGCCACTGAGCAACGATAGAAAATCGGCAAATAGCGTCGCTACATTTTGCGCGACGACCTCCGGCAGTCGCCCGGGTATCAGGGCCTTACGCAGAAAGTCGGCCAGTTCCGAACCGTGATTCGGGCCGCTGACAGAGGTTACGGAAGCGACGGCGTGTGGCGCGAGCGCCGCAGCGTATCGAGCAGCCAGTGCTCCCTGACTGTGTCCTATGAGGTTGACTTTGTCTGCACCTGTGCCTCGCAAGACACGATCAATCTGTGCAAGTAATTGTTCACCCCTGGTTTCGTTTTTATGGGTGGCAGAAAGGTGCGGAACAAACACTCGGCTGCCGGCCGTTTTCAGAGCGTCCTTTACGTCATGGAACAGCTCGAAGTGACCGATGCGCTCGAATCCGAACAGGCCATGTACCAACAGGACGGGATAGCGAGTTGAAGCATTCCGTTGCATGTTCTTACCTTTTTCGCAGAAGTTCATCGGGGAATCCGGAGGCCACTCTAAAACACTCATCCCGTTGAAGAAGTAAGAAGGGGCTTCTCTTGGCCGTTGAATCTGGACTAGTGGCTGTACGAATTTTCAGATACTTATGAAATCCGAATCGGAAGTTGAGGACATCTTTCGCTCGGTTGATGGCGTTTTTGCGTAGTTTGCCTACCCGGTGGGAGGCCTTTGCCGGATGTTCGCGGCGGCTGAGGCTGACATCGAAAGTGTGCGCAATAGCGTTCAATGTTGGCTGTCGACGCCGCCCATGAAAGCGGCGTTCTTTCCAAGGAATGGAGCCACTAATGCACACGCACGAAGTCGAGTTTTGCTACCGGATGCGCCACCCCGCCAGCCCCAGTGTTTCGAACGAACTGCTGCCAGCGGCAACCGTTGATAGTCTGAAGGGGGCGGTGCTTGATCCATCGCTGGGCAAGGTCGTTGTCCGTATTGCTCCTTATGCAAACATGAGCTGCGGCGATCAGTTGCTCTTGAGTTGGGACGGTCTGGACATAGAGGGCTTTGCTTATCAGCATGAAATGGTTCGCTATATCAGCGAAGCCCAGGTCGGCAAAGACATCGTTTTCGTGATCAAAGGCCTGCACATTGCTGCACTGGATGGCGGTTCGCTGGCGGTCTACTGGAAACTGCTCAGTGCGCGCTCGGTTGAGCCGGCGGTGTCTGCCCGTGTGCATTTGTCCGTGGGGGATGTCCGGCCACAGTTGCTTGCGCCGATTGTCGAGGGGGCGATCGGAGGGGCGCTGGATCCGGCGCGGGTGCCGGACGGCACGCTTATCGTGCTGCAGCCTTATGCCCGAATGGCGGCGGGGGATCGAGTCACGTTGCTGTGGGGCGCTGACGCATTGTCCGCAACGTTCAGCGACAGCTTGAAGGTCGAAACCTTTGCTGTCGCAGACGTACTGTCATTCTGGGTTGAAGGGGCGCACATCGCTGCTCATCTCGGCGGCGAGGTGGTGGTGCGCTATCAGGTCGAGCAGGCGGGCGGAGTCATTCGCGAGTCCGAGGCGGCAAGAATTCTCGTTACCCCGTTCCTGCGGGGAGAGCTTGAGGCTCCCGATGTACTTGAAGCTGAAGACGGCGTGCTGTTGAAAGAGGACTCCGTCGATGGCGTCACCATCGTGATCGGTAATGCCCGGACGCAGGAAGGCGAGTTGGTCTATCTCAAGTGCGACGGGGAACTGTTCAATCATCGGGATGACCGTGAAATCACTCGGGAGACGGCGGGGAAGCCGCTGATCTTCATTGTGCCGCACCGATTCTGGCGTGAGCACCATGGCACGACCGTGCGGGTGGCCTACACGGTTGAACGTCTGGACGATGTCAGTCAGACGTCTGCGGCCACACAGGTGCGAGTGGAGGGGTAACGCGGCGTGACCAGCCCTGCGGTTTGCAATAAATCCGCGGGGCTGGCCGGATAATCAGCCTTTTGTCTGTGTACTGAGGCGTTGAGAGGCGTCCAGCAGCAAACGCTCCGTTGCGCTGAAACCGAGGCAGCCATCGGTAATCGAAACCCCGTAACGCAGGGATTCGCTCAGCGGCTGGCAGCCCTCGAACAGGTGAGACTCGATCATCATGCCGATCAGAGAACGGTCACCTTGCAGGCGTTGCTCAAGCACTTCGTTGAAGACGCCAGGCTGGCGTAGCGGGTCCTTGCCACTGTTGGCGTGGCTGCAATCGACCATGATCCGGCTCGGAATCTTCAGGCGATCCAGGTCGGCATGGATTTTGGCCACACTCTCGCGATCATGGTTCGGCCCTTTATGGCCGCCGCGCAGAACGAGGTGGGTGTCGGGGTTGCCTGGCGTTTGAATGATGGCTGGATGGCCCTGACTATCGACGCCGAAATGCCGGTGCGGATGGGCTGCCGAACGCATGGCGTCAACTGCAATGGCGGCACCGCCGTCGGTGCCGTTCTTGAAGCCGACGGGCATGCCCAATCCGCTGGCCATCTCCCGATGGATCTGCGATTCAGTGGTACGCGCGCCAATGGCCACCCAGCTCAACAGATCATCGAAGTAACCGGCAGCCATGGGTTGCAGCAGCTCGGTGGCCACCGGCAGGCCGAGGCGGATCATTTCCAGCATCAGCTCACGCGAAAGCGTAAGGCCGCCAGCCATGTCATCACTGCCATCCAGATGCGGGTCGTAGGCCAGACCTTTCCAGCCGACCGTGGTGCGCGGTTTTTCGACATAGGCTCGCATCACCAACAGCATTTCGCCGCTGACTTCTTCAGCCAGTCGAGCGAGCTTGCCAGCGTATTCGAGTGCGGATTGCGGATCATGGATAGAGCAGGGCCCGACGATGACCAGCAGGCGCTGATCCTGGCCGTTGAGAATGGCGCGAACCGCCTGACGGTGGGCGGTGACTTGCTGACTCAAGGCATTGCTCAGGGGCAATTGCTGTTTGAGTTGCAACGAGCTGGGCAGACGCAGAGTCAATGCTTCGTTGGCAGGATTCAGAGTGGACAGCGGCAGAGCAGAAACGGACGAGTTCATATTCGGTCTTCCTGGGCTGGCGGCGGGTTCTCCCGCTCGCTCGGCCCTACTGGGGTGTTCGACAATTGGCCGTATTGGCTACGTGTGTGTGCTTGCCACCTGTAGGTGACCGATCGGAGGCGGCAGGCTGTCCCGAGCGGAAGCTGGTAAATCGCCAGGCGTTAAAGCTGTCGTAACGGTAATAAGTGGCGTAGTTCATTTCGTGAATCCTCAAAGTGTCTGGTGTGTTGCTTAAAAGGTTGGGGCTGAAAAAACAAAACCCCCGGTCGGGAGGCCGACCGGGGGTTGAGAATTCTCTGGTAGGCGACCCGTTGTTATGGGCGCCGTTTGGGTATCAGGCGCGCCAGTGGCTAAACCAATACCCAAAATAAAAGCTGACCGGAGCGCAAACGTCATTCACCCGGGCAGCCGCAACCGAGCGCAAGGCGCTGGCGGTACGAAGCTGTGAGAGGGCGTTGAACATGGTCTGTCTCCAATGAATGGGCCGAGCTTACTAGAGGGCGATACGCCTCAGCAATCAGAAATTGCTATCGCGTAATCAACAAAACATCTATTGCTAGCGTCGCGCTGGAGTTGTGACATTCTGCACTTCGCTTGATGACCAAGGATGAACCGTGTCGACACAAAACATTGCTGCTGCTCAGTCTCTGCTCATTGCCGATGATCTGTTGGTCAAGGCCGAGCGCGTCGTGGGTGCGTGGCTGGGGCGAATTGTTCCTGTTGTGCAAGCCTGATGACATTCCACTTACGATTGGCGGTTCCAGAAGATCTGGCGTTTGCCCGTGATCTTACCTGTCAGAACATGCTGCGCTACTACATTCGCCATGACCTGCCATGGCAGGACGAAGCGTTCGACGTGGCATGGTTGGGGCGGCAAAACTGGCTGATAGTGAAGGGTGATGTGCCAGTGGGCTTTCTCAGTCTCAGTCGGGATATGCGCGCGCTGTACATTCGTGAACTGCAGGTTGCTGAAACGCATCAGGGGCAGGGCGCTGGTTCTTGGGCGATCGATCAGGTTATCGACATGGTCCGCAAAGAAAGACGCCCGGCTCTACGCCTGACCGTATTTGAAAATAATCCGGCGAGAAACTTGTATGAGAGAAAAGGACTACAGGTTCAGGGCGCGGACGAGTGTTTTCTGCGAATGCAGCTTGATATCAGTACACATGTGCTCTGAAACCCACGGCCGGCAAGCCTTCAATGATGAATTGAAACTTTTTAAATGACGCTTTCCGCTAGGTCTGCGTGGCACTTTTTGCTAAGGTGTCCGGCATCCCAATATGACCATATCGCGAGGTGTCTGCTTGATTAGGGTGCTAGTGGTCGATGACCATGATCTCGTTCGTACAGGCATTACACGTATGCTGGCCGATATCGATGGCTTGCAGGTGGTTGGCCAGGCCGAATCCGGGGAAGAGTCCCTGATCAAGGCCCGAGAGTTGAAGCCCGATGTGGTGCTGATGGACGTCAAGATGCCTGGCATCGGCGGCCTGGAAGCCACGCGCAAACTGTTGCGCAGTCATCCGGATATCAAGGTGGTCGCGGTCACGGTGTGTGAGGAGGATCCTTTCCCGACACGCTTGTTGCAGGCCGGTGCTGCGGGTTATCTGACCAAGGGCGCGGGTTTGCCGGAAATGGTCCAGGCGATTCGCCTGGTATTTGCCGGCCAACGCTATATCAGTCCGCAGATTGCCCAGCAATTGGCGATCAAATCCTTCCAGCCCTCCAACGACTCTCCCTTCGATGCCTTGTCCGAGCGCGAAATTCAGATCGCCTTGATGATTGTCGGCTGTCAGAAGGTTCAGATCATTTCCGACAAATTGTGCCTGTCGCCGAAAACCGTGAACACCTACCGCTATCGTATTTTCGAGAAGCTTTCGATCAGCAGCGATGTCGAGTTGACCCTGTTGGCGGTTCGTCACGGCATGGTTGATGCCAGCCTCTGACCATGACTGAAACATTCGATTCCGGCGCGTTTCTGTCGACAGTCAGCGGGCGCCCAGGCGTCTATCGCATGTTCGACAGCGATGCACGCCTGTTGTACGTGGGCAAGGCCAAGAACCTGAAAAAACGCCTGGCCAGCTACTTTCGCAAAACCGGCCTGGCGCCGAAGACTGCCGCGTTGGTGGGGCGCATTGCGCAGGTCGAAACGACCATCACCGCCAACGAAACCGAAGCGCTGCTGCTTGAGCAGACGCTGATCAAGGAGTGGCGGCCGCCGTACAATATCCTGCTGCGCGACGACAAATCCTATCCCTATGTGTTTCTGTCCGACGGCCAGTTTCCGCGCCTGAGCATTCATCGCGGAGCCAAAAAGGCCAAGGGCAAGTACTTCGGTCCCTATCCGAGTGCCGGCGCCATACGTGAAAGCCTGAGTCTGCTGCAAAAGACCTTCTTCGTTCGGCAGTGTGAGGACAGCTACTACAAGAACCGTACCCGTCCATGTCTGCAGTATCAGATCAAGCGCTGCAAGGCGCCTTGCGTGGGGCTGGTCGAGCCTGACGTGTATGCCGAAGACGTGCGCCACTCGGTCATGTTTCTTGAGGGGCGCAGTCACGCGCTGACCAACGAGCTGTCCACGGCGATGGAGGAGGCGGCGATCAACCTGGAGTTCGAACGAGCCGCCGAGTTGCGTGACCAGATCGCGCTGCTGCGCAGGGTTCAGGATCAACAAAGCATGGAAGGCGGCACAGGGGACATCGATGTCATCGCGGCATTCGTCAACCCGGGTGGCGCCTGCGTGCACCTGATCAGTGTGCGTGGCGGGCGCGTGTTGGGGAGCAAGAATTTCTTTCCGCAAGTCGGCATCGAGGAGGACGTGTCGGAAGTCATGGCCGCGTTTCTTGGCCAGTATTTCATCAGCAGCCCTGAGCGCGATTTGCCGAGCGAACTGATCGTCAACGTGGTGCATGAAGATTTTCCAACGTTGATCGAAGCGATCCATGAGTTGCGTGGTCGCGAGCTTGCCATCAGTCACCGGGTGCGCGGTACGCGGGCACGCTGGCAGCAACTGGCCGTCACCAACGCCGAGCAGGCGTTGGGCGCACGCCTGGCCAACCGCCAACACACCGCCGCGCGCTTTGAAGCCTTGGCCGAAGTGTTGAATCTCGATGAACCGCCGCAGCGCCTGGAATGCTACGACATCAGCCATTCCAGCGGTGAGGCGACGGTTGCTTCCTGTGTGGTCTTTGGCCCGGAAGGCGCGATCAAGTCGGACTACCGGCGCTATAACATCGAAGGGGTCACGGCGGGTGACGACTATGCCGCCATGCATCAGGCCTTGACGCGACGCTTCAGCAAACTCAAGGAAGGCGAGGGCAAGTTGCCAGACATCTTGCTGGTGGACGGTGGCAAGGGCCAGCTGTCGATGGCTCGCGATGTTCTCAACGAGTTGGCCGTACCAGATCTGATTCTGCTCGGTGTTGCCAAAGGCGCTACTCGCAAGGCGGGCTTCGAAACGTTGTATCTGAATGATGCGGCGCATGAGTTCACCTTGCGTGGCGACTCGCCGGCGCTGCACTTGATTCAACAGATTCGCGATGAGGCGCACCGCTTCGCGATTACCGGACACCGCGCACGCCGAGGCAAAACCCGCCGTACGTCAACGCTGGAAGGCGTTGCCGGCGTTGGGCCGACCCGACGTCGCGACTTGTTGAAACATTTTGGTGGATTGCAGGAGCTGACTCGTGCAAGCATCGAAGAGATCGCCAAAGCCCCGGGGATCAGTAAAAAGCTCGCAGAGTCGATTTATGCGAACCTGCATAGCGAGTAGAATGCCCCTTCACCTCGTAGCCAGTTGTGCCGATGAATATCCCTAATCTGATTACCGTTCTACGCGTCCTGCTCATTCCGATCTTCATTTTGCTGTTCTATCTGCCTTATCAGTGGAGTTACATGGCCTCCGCCTCGGTGTTTGCCTTTGCGGCAGCGACGGATTGGCTGGACGGTTATCTGGCTCGCCGTCTGGAGCAAAGCACTCCGTTCGGGGCGTTTCTCGATCCGGTAGCCGACAAACTCATGGTTGCGGTGGCACTGGTGCTGCTGGTTCAAGAACACGGCAATCTCTGGCTCACTCTTCCGGCTGCTGTCATCATCGGTCGCGAGATTGTGGTGTCGGCATTGCGTGAATGGATGGCCGAGCTCGGTGCTCGTGCCCACGTAGCCGTTTCAAATCTGGGCAAGTGGAAAACTGCGGCGCAGATGCTTGCGCTGGTCATTTTATTGGCCAACCCGAAGGACTTCAGTTTCTGGGTTATCTTGGGTTATGCCTTGCTGATGGTCTCTGCCGGCCTGACCTTGTGGTCGATGGTGCAGTACCTGCGCGCCGCCTGGCCGCACCTGAAGACTGATGTTGAAAAGAAATAAAACTTTTTTGAATCAAGGGGTTGACGGAGCTTCTTAATTCTATAGAATGCGCATCACCAAGCGGGAATAGCTCAGTTGGTAGAGCACGACCTTGCCAAGGTCGGGGTCGCGAGTTCGAGTCTCGTTTCCCGCTCCAAGTTTGTACAGTGTTTGTTGTTGTGCTACTGACAGCAGATACTTTGAGGCCGAGTAGCAAAATGGTTATGCAGTGGATTGCAAATCCACCTACGCCGGTTCGATTCCGACCTCGGCCTCCACTATAAATAAGCTCCGTAGATCCATGATTTACGGAGCTTTTTTATTTGCAAAGTACCGCAAGATTTAGTCTTGAAAAACGGTCATTGCAAACTTGCTTCACCGGGAAGTGATGTATATATTTCCCGCACTGTTGTTCAAGGCTGGATCCTGTCAGGATCGCGACTGGGCAGCAGAAGACAGCAGCACCGCGCTACCGCCCGAATGGCGAAACTGGTAGACGCATGGGACTTAAAATCCCCCGCTCGTAAGGGCGTGCCGGTTCGATTCCGGCTTCGGGCACCATCTTAAATCAAGGGTTTGCGGGCGAAAGCCGATGCAAGCCCTTGTTTGTTTCCGGTCCGCAATTTCGGACTTGGTCCGCAATTCACTTGGTAGGCATTACCTTTTTGCCTTTTCGATTGCGGATGTATTGCTCGGTCATAACCACCGTCGTATGCCCAAGTTGATCTCTGGCTTGCAAGATATCACCACTGGATTCTGCCTTATCGGTACCCGCCTTGGCGCGCAAGTCGCGCATCTGAAACTCAGCTTTCGGCACGCCGGCCGCCTCCCTGGCCAAGTCGAATCTCCTGCGCAACATCGCCACCGTCATCGGTGTGCCGTCCTCTGTAACGATCAGCCGCGTCGAGCGGACCTTGTGTTCTGACTTCCGGGACATGATTCGATCAATCAAAACCTTCAGCTCCCCAGTTATCTCGATCCGACGCTTCGCCTTTGTTTTGCTCTGCAGAACCCAAATCTGCCCGTCGCGCACGTCGCGCTCGTCCATCAGCCGGGTATCGGTCACCCGTTGCCCGGTCAGATAGGCGAGATCCATTGCGTCTTGCAGGCCCACAT
Source organism: Pseudomonas sp. 29 (assembly GCF_002754355.1). Classification (NCBI taxonomy): domain Bacteria; kingdom Pseudomonadati; phylum Pseudomonadota; class Gammaproteobacteria; order Pseudomonadales; family Pseudomonadaceae; genus Pseudomonas; species Pseudomonas sp. 29. Next base: position 27,395 of record NZ_PEEY01000001.1, on the reverse strand, counting down.
CTGCCTTGTCGTGCACGCGCTTGAACAGCGCATCTTCGACATAGGTGTCCCGGCCGGTTTCTTTGTTTCCCTTGATGCCCGCGCAAGGGTTGGCCAGCGATGTGTAGCCTTTATCCCGGGCGTAATTCCATATTGCGCTGAGCAGCGCCTTCTCGCGATTTGCCCTCACCGGCGCAGATTTGCGCCAAGTGAGGTACTGGCGCACGTGCAATGGCTCGATCGTTTCCAGCGGTGCCGGTGGATCGTCAAAGAAAGCGATCAGGTTTTTCAGCTCGCGCTTGTTGTCAGCCTGGGTAGCTGTTCCTTTGGTTGGGACGATGTCGACCATGTATTTTTCGGCAACGTAACGGAACGTGATGACCTTGGCGACCAGGTCAGTTGCGGTGCGATCACGCTCAAGCTTCGCGTACTCCATGATCGCCAAGCCGTAGTCGCTGCCCAGCGGAATTTCTTTGCGGTCCTTGCCGCCGGTGTCGTAGTAATAGAACACCCGGCCGCTGGCTTTCTTGCGTTCCCGCAGCCTGGCGATCGAGCCGGGTTTGCTTGGTCGTCTTCCCATGTCAGCTGGCCTTACGTGATTTCCATACGGGCTTTTCAGATTCAAATGCGCCGACGGCGGTGACCGCCATCGCGGTGACGCTCGGCCAGCCGTTCACTTTAATCGTATGGCGGACGCCGTTCTTTTTCAGGTTGAGGATCTGTCCTGCCTTGGTCCGCGCGCCGGTGAGCTCGCAAACCTCCTCGTGAGATAGAAACTGGATGGTCATGTGATGCTCCATGCCGCGCGTGGCGGCAGAAGGTGGTGGTGGGGTGGCGTTATTCGTCTTCGTCAGGATCGAAGTCGTCTTCGCCGTCATGGCTGACGCTGATCGGCAGTTTCCCGAGGCGCTCAAGGGCGAGCACGAGACCGATCCGCAATCCCTTGGCCATGTCTTTTGTCAGAGCGATCTCGACAGGGTCGTCAATGCCGAGCTGAAGCGTCACGCCTTCCCTTGCGTTGTCGCTGATGACCTCCAGCTGTACGGCCTGTCGCTTGTGCCAAGCCAGTAACGACTCGATCATTTCGCCGACGTCCTGCGGGGCGTTCACCGATCCCTCCAGCGCGCCGGTGACCAGCTTCTTCAGTTCCGCCTTCTCTTCTTCGGCGCGTTCGAGCTGATCATCTGCAGCGAAGGGGCCGCCAACCATTGACCAGCTGCTGGCGAACACTTGGGCCTGGTCCATGATGGCTTTGATATTTTTCTCAGACATACGAATACCTCGCCCGCCGTACACCGGCAGGCTGTTGAGTGGTTGGGGTTATTGCTGGATCAGTTCGGCGGGGACCTTCACTGCGGCGCCGCACCTGGCAAACACCACGGAGCGGAACACTGCGATGGTCCGGGTTTCGCCGGTCTGGCGGTTGAACGGGTCGTTGGTCATGTCGGCCAGCCACCGGTGCCGGTGGCCAACATCGACCCAGACGCCGTACTTCGTGATCAGCTGCTCGGCGTCAGGTAAGGCGAAGAGATCCATCTGACCGGTGCCGGGCTGCTGATCACCCTCGATCGCGTTGATTGCCCAGTCCAGTGCCGGGCCGGCCAGATCCTCGGTGCGGACGCTGACCAGGCGGTTCATCCCGACACCGCCTTCGCGTCGTGAAACACGTCCATCTGCGCTGCGCCGTCGAGCCATGCCGCGTCAATCCGGCGCCGAGCCATTGCGGCGTATTCGGGATTAAGCTCGCAGATGATCGAACGGCGACCTTCCTGCATCGACACCAGCGAAGTGGTACCTGCGCCACCGAACGGGTCCAGCACCACACCGCCGCGCGGGGCGCCGGCGAGAACACAAGGGCGGATCAGGTCGGGCGGGAAGGTGGCGAAGTGGGCGTCCTTGAAACTATGGGTCGCCACAGTCCACACGCTGCGCTTGTTCCTCGTTGCCGTGTCCCAAGTGCTTTCCTTTCGGTCTGGTCGGTGCGTGCCTTTGTTCTGCCCCGGGATCACCTGCTCTCGCTTCGAATCCTCTCGCTTGAAACTATCGCGCCGTGCACGCTCCGCGCCTTCCTTGTGAAAAGCTCCGTGGCCACCGTCGCCGGTTGAGGTATCCCAGCCGGTCGGCACCGTTGCCCGCGGCTTCGTCACTGCGTCGAACCCGTGACCGAAACCGACGCCGGTTGGCGTGGCGCCATAAATCGCCGGCTCGCGTATCGCCTCCATGTCGCAGTGGTACCGACGAGACTTGCTGAGCAGGAAGATGTATTCGTGGGCTTTAGTGCACCGATCGCGCGTCGACTCCGGCATCGGGTTCGGTTTGTGCCAGATGATGTCTTGACGCAGATACCAGCCGTCGTCCTGCAGCGCGAAGGCCAGTCGCCACGGCATGCCCATCATATCCTTGTGCTTGAACCCTTCCGGGATCTGACTCGACCGCCGGGCATTTGCTGTGCGTACAGCAACGTGAGGCGCGTCCGTGTTGTGACCGCCAAAGCCAACTGGCCCGTTCGGTTTGCTGGCGTAGCTGTCACCCATGTTCACCCACGCCGTGCCATCGTCGCGGAGTACTCGGCGAACTTCGCGGAACACCTCGACAAGGCGAGCGATGAAGTCGGCCGGGGTTTGCTCTAAACCGATCTGCCCGTTGACGCCGTAATCCCGCAACCCGAAGTAGGGCGGGCTGGTAATGCATGTTTGAACTGACTGGTCTGGCAGAGTCCGCATCATGTCAATGCAGTCGCCGACCAGAATGCGGTGTTGTTCGGTCATCGCCACGGCCCCTTGTAGATGAGGTAGGCCATGTAGAGCGGGGCGAAGATCATAGTAGGTGCGCTCCTGCTTCGAGTAGGCCGTCGCGGTCTTGGCGCAGTGCTTCGTTCTCGGCGATCAGTGCCAGCACTGCGGCAGGGTTGGCGGCGGCGATGAATTTCAGCGCGGCGTAATAGTCGTGCTCTTGAACGTCATGGCCTGCATCAGCATCCAGCAGATGCCTGGTGTAGCCGTCATCCTTGAAATAAAGGGAATCGTTTTCAACAATCCACGGGCCAGTCGGCGCGGACTCTGCTAAATATTTCAGCTTTGAATGGTCGCTCATCCGATCACCGCCTTTATGGTCAGTACCAATGGAAGCCAGAAGAAGAGGGTGCAGCCGAGTGCGCACTTGGTGATCATGGCGTCACCCGCTTGAACTCGACGACCCAGACCCACGGGTTGGCGTCCCAGTCGCCGCCGGTGGAGTTCCACAACTCCTTCCAGGCCGCCGGGTACCAGTCTCGGTAATTCGGTGAAACGTCATCGCTTGCCAGCTCCGGCGGACACTGCAGGCCTTCCGCCCGGATATCTGCGCGACTGATGTCCTGCAAGCGCTCGACGCGGACGGCTGTGATCTCCAGCAGGATGCGGCATGCAGCACGCGGCATGTGAATGCTGGGCTTATACTTCAAGCCGAAGTCTTTCCTTGCCTCGTCGCTGTGTGACCCAGGGGGGCAGTCGGCAGCGTAGGCGTATCGCTGGAGCGGGCCGTCCGGGTCTGGGCGATGCTCGACACTGGTGCCGCGCAGATCGATGAAAGTCTCGCGCACCCACAGCCGATCACCTTGCCGCCCGTACGGGCAACCCCCGTACATTGCCAGTTCAGCCGCGCATTCCTCCTCAGTCGCACCGAATGCAGCGAACCCCCAGCGCGGATGGTCTTGAACCACGGCGATCCACTTATTCTCGGGGTAATCGGATTTGCTGAGGCTCGGGATCTGATTCCCTTTGATCGGTCGCCGAGTGACTGTCTTTTGACCCGACAAGATCGCGCGGACCATCGCACCGTTGAAAAGGATTGGGCGCTCTTTGTGGAATGGCTCCGGCGCCGGGCGCGGCTTGGCCATTTTCGCCTGACACCGTTTGCAGCTTACAAAGTCGCGGTTGTGGGTGCCGTCCCACTGCTTTTCGGTTTCTTCGTTCAGTCCGCATGCGGAGAGCGCCCAGCGCTCGTTATCGTGAGTGCACCCTGATTCGACGATCAGGTGGTTTTTTCTGGGCATGACTTCGTCCTTGCCGCTATAGCGGCTGACTTTGAAGGGGGAGGGAGTAGAGGTTTTTGATGCTACGGCTACTATCGATATGAATCGGTTATAGCGGTGGCCCAGATGCTCAACGAGTCAGATAAAGTAGGACACACGTTCAAGCGGGCGTTTTTCCGGGTTGATGGCGTGACGATGTATTTTTTTTGGGCTATTTGGCTCGGGCTAACTATCTGGGCGTTTTTTGATCCGGCTCCTTTAAGAATGGCCGCTTGGGCTCTTTTTATGATCGGCCTGGTGAGTCCCTTTCTCTACATCCTGCTTGGTGTAATGCGCTCACCTGGCTTGTTGACGGCGCTCATCATCATTTTCTTCAATGTTAGATTCCTCTCGCTCTTCTTCTGATTTTGAAGGGGGAGAGAGTTACTTCGACTTTTGGCGGATGGCGCGAACGGCGGCGTCATATTCGAGCGGATCGCCGTTCGGGTATTTCTCGATGATTGCCCGCAGGCGATCGCGCTCGGCATCGGATGGCTTGGCGGTCAGCTCATCAATCCGCTGATCCGCTGCGTTCAGGCGCTGCTGCAGGGCGTCACGCTCGGCAGTGAGTCGCGCAACCTCACTCTCAGCTGTCGCCAGTTTGGTGTCGCGCTGGTATTCGTCAAAACGCCGCTGCGCTTCATCGTCGCCGCTCAAGCACCCGCACCGATGAGGGTGTGCCGTGTAATCGATATGGCACAGGCGGTCAGGATATGGCTTTGGCTCGGCGTCGACCGCTAATTTCGGCAGCGGCTCGGCCGGTTTGTTTTCTGTGGGCATGGGGCGTCCTATGCCGGGGCATGCCCGGGCGGTGGAGGGGGAGGAGGAGGTTTGAAGCCACATATATTGGTAGGGCGAATTCTCTCCTACCTTTTGTGGAGACTTCCCTCTAATGAAAGGCTTTCTTGCTAATTTGATGTACCAAGTACTTGTTGAGCTTCTCAGCCAGATGCTGATGCATATTGCTGATTGGTTGTCGGCTTTGCCGTGGCCTTGACTACGCCGCAGCTTTCAGCGCCTCGATGATCCGTTGCCCGGCGAGCGGCGGAACGGCATTGCCCGCCATATGCATGGTCAGTCGGTGGTTATCGGGCCGTAGTGTGTCGGCAGGAAAGGACATGGCAGCAAGCGCCTCGTTTGCTGAGAGCATCCGCATCTCATCCCCGCGAACGAGCGCCCATCGATCCAGCGTAGTGATGGTGCCGATCGGCCGGTTGATGTCTCGACCGGTCAGCCCTGAGCCTTTGCCGTAGTAGGGCATGATGAATTGATCGCCGAAGCGCTCTCGCCCGTTGCGTACACGGTCGAGGGTTGCCTGTGCGCGTCCGGGCTTCTCGATTGGAGACCAACGGCCGGAGTCGAACTGGAGGAAGCTGGCGGCGGGAACGTGCTGGCGCCGGTGCAACTCGAGCATCAGCGGCGATTTGCTTCGGGTACAGACCAGGAACAGGCGCACGCGGTGCTGTGGAACGCCGAGATCGGCGCAGTCGACTACGTGCGGCGCGATCATGTAGCCCAATGCTGCCATGGCCTGCGACCAGGCTGGATACAGCGCCCAGTCTGTGAACTCTTCGACGTTTTCGACCAGCACCACTTCCGGCTTGTGGTACTCGGCGGCGGACACAACCGCCCATGCTGTAGAGCGGGATGCGTCGTGCTGTGCATTGCCTGACTTCTTGCCGCGCGCCTTCGAGTGTCCCTGGCAGCAGGGGGACGCGAGCATGATGTCGTGAGCGGGGACCTTCGACCAATCCGCCTGGTGCAAGTCCTGACAGATGTGAATCGCTTCTGGATGGTTGGCGCTGTGCCATTCCACGGCGACCGGCCAGTGGTTGGCCGCCCAGATTACTTCAATGCCTGCATTGCGGGCACCGGTGGACCATCCGCCGAGACCGGCGAACAAATCGATTGCTGTGGGCATATGGATATCTCACGGGTATAGTTCGGCGAAAAGATGGAAGGGTTTTCCATGAAAATGGACAGAGTTGTTTTTTGTGGTTGCTTTGGTCTGTTTGCTGCCGGTGGAATTTTCTTTCAAATATTCGATAAAACAATGAATGCTGAAATTCTCACCTTAATTCTGAGTTTTTTTTCAGCTGTTGGAACAGTGGGCGCTGTTGCTGTCGCGATGTTGCTGTCCCAAAGAACAGAAAATCGGATTAACAAATCTGAACTCGTGATTGCAGAATTGGAAGCCGCGCGCGTCTCACCACTGCTCGAATCTTTACTGAGAGAACTTGACTCAGCTCAGGCCTCATTCATGTTCAACGACGGTAATGAAGTGAGTCAGGACTTGTTAGAGAAGTTGTTATTTCTTGGTCGGCTTGCTAGCAGCATCGCACATGAGAGTCTCGTTCGAATGGCCTGCCTAGAGGAGAACTGCGCTCACCGCATTGCGAGAGGCCTAAGCTGCATACAAAATAATGTAGCTTTGGTCGACAGAATAAAGGCTGTCGGATGGGTTAATGTTCCACATATGCAGAAAATTTTCTGGTTTGGGCAACTGAATTCTTCTATCAATGACGCGAGAGACTTATTGATGGTTGCCAGTCGCATTTGTCATCGCACGTCTAACAAGGGTGCTCCATTGCCAACCGGTGAAGAAAAATATGGAAATCATCTAGAGCTTGACCATCTAGAGTGACACCTTTAATTCCGATTCCTGGAACCTAAAAGGTCACTGCTCCGTGATTCGTTGAAGTGGGGTATTTGTGTTCGGCCCGGCATGGGGGCCAACATTAAAAGGAGCAGCTATGTGTTGTGGGGAGATTTTGAACTGGGTTGAGGGGCACCCTGGACTCTCGTCATGGGTTCAGGCCTTCGGCTCTATTGCTGCGCTCGGCATTGCAATTTGGGTGGCTTCCTCACAGCGCCGAGCTCAAATGAAAGCAGATATAGAAAAGTCGAAACTCATGCTCAGCCTTGTGAAAACTTTGGCTGATCGCTCGCGCCGCGCTGTTGAATTTGGTAGCAAAGAAAGAATCAACCTTCTAGCAAGTCTCAACTTGATCAGAGGGCTGAGTCATAGTCTTGATAAAATTGACTTACCGCTACTGCCTTCGATTGAAGTAATCGATCCTATATGCACTCTGCGCGACTCACTCAGAGCCTTGGAAGCTGGTATGAGTGAGGCGGATAAGCAGCAGTATCTCCCAACATGGCTGACGTTGACCGAGGCCACGTTGTGGGTTGCACTGGTAGTTTCTTCTGCAAAGCAGATCGAGCAACTCAAATGATCGGGCGCCGCCCTCCGTGACCGGTGGTGGCAATTTGGTTTGGGTTGGGGTATTACGGGTGATCTGCAAGGGAGCAATGAATGATGGATATCAAAAAAAACAACAAAAGTCAGTTTGGGTTTTTAATTAACGTAGGGCTTGCAGTTATTTTTCTATTGCTGTTTTCACTTCTCTATTTTTACTCAACTATTTTTGATGGCGATGTATCAAGGAGGGCAGAAAGCTGGTCTGCATTTGGTTCTTTTTTTGGTGGTGTGTTTGGTCCTGTTATATCACTGGTTACGCTCTTCGCACTGTTGCGCACGATCCAGCTACAGAAAGAGTTGCTTGTCACACAGTCAACTGAGTTTGAGGCGCTTTCGTCTCTGCAATCTGAGCAGTTAAGCGAAACGAAGCTATCCGATTACAAAACTCATCAGTTGCAACTTCTTCATCAACAAACCGCCATGCTTGAGCAAATGCAGGATCGATATAATCGAGAAGCTGAGCGAGTTTTTTTGCATACAACCGAGTTTAACGGAACGAAAGCTGCCGCACTCCAAAATATGGATAAAGCGATAGCTGATAGTGAATATAAGATCAGCATGTTGATAAAGCTTTCCATAAAGGTTTCGTTGACTACTTACCAAACAATTGAGCAGATTAGAATTGATGTGTCAGAAGGCCTAAAATCTATCGATCCGTTATTCGTGGAAAGTGATATCGGCAATTAGCAGACTAAATCGGAAGTGGTTCATTGCTATTTTTCTGCTCCGGTCGCTGCGAACGCTTCAAGCTGCCGAGACCATTTATCGCTGATCACAATTTTCGGTCGCGACATACTCACGAAGCGCTCCGACTCAGCGGCAGGCGCTGCAGCTAGATTGATGATGAACGTCGACACCGTCTCCTGCCATTCCTCAAAGCCGTGACGCTCACCTAGGATGAGCAGAGCATCATCCAACGCTTTCGACACAATCAGCGATCGCTTCTCGGCGCCGATCCGATCGAGCAGCGCCTTCTCTTTGGCTCGCTTGTCCTTCTGCAATTGCGCATTGCTCTTGGCCATGGCCTACCTCTTCAATTCCGCTGGCCGGCAAGTCCAGCCAGGTCTGTCGTTTGCGTTGTTGGGTGCGAAAATGTCTCACGCTGCGACCTTCACCTGATGCCAGGCGCCGGCGGCGTAGAACAGCTTCGCGGCTTGGGCTTCGTCCATTGATATCTCATCCGGAATAGCGATCCAGCCTGACGCGACCAGATGGGTCGGGTTCGCGCTGTTGCGCAGCTCCAGGTAGTAATGCTCGATGGCGTCGGTAAGGCGCTCGACCTTGTAGATGCCCTCGGGCGATATCTCGACCGACTTGATGTACTCAGCGCCGCGCTCGTCGCGACACATGGCGCCGATGTAAATCGTCCAACGGTAGGAGAATTCGAAGATTGCGTTGGCGATCGCCAGACTGCGGATCTGCCGGCAGCTCTTCCAGTTCGCCATGATCTGGCTGCCGCTGGGGTCAATGTTCACCACCGCGACGTGGTTGGTGCGCAGCAGCGCCCGGCAACTGCGTTCGGCCCGGGCGAAACCGTTGTTGGGTTTGCGTTTCGACTTCATATCAAGTCCGCCATTTTTCGCAGAGCCTTGCGGTCGGCTGCCGATATCGGCTTCGGGCGCCGCTTGAGGACCGTTTCAGGGTCTACCCAGTCGCGCCGCGCTGGCCTTGGCTCCATGCGCGCTGGCGGCAACTCTTTGAAGCTGCCGCCGGGCCGCGTCCAGAAGTCAGCCATCGCAGCCGCGATTCGATCCGACTCAGTCTGCTTTTCACGAACTGCGTTTAGGTTGAGGCTGATCATGCTCAGGCTCCTAATCGATGGGCTTGTGCCCGCGCTTTATCCGCTACTTCGTCAACCATCCGGCCAAGCTCCAAATTGAACTGAACCAGCTCTTGATGAAGCATCGCGATGTATTCGTCATCGCGCTTGATGGTTTCGATGTACAGCCGGCAGTCTTCATCTTGGCGCGGATCGAACGACAGGAAATCCCACCATTCCCGGCCCGTGACGAACATGCAGCCTTGAACCTGCGGCTTGTGTTCGTCGGGCATTCCTTCGAGCCAGGTACGGACGTGGACGGCTTCATTGAATGGACACTTCGACTCAATGCCACCGTCCTCGCCAATCAAGCCGTCCGGCGAACAGCCCAACCAGTCGTATTTTGGATGAACCAAGAATCCCGACTTGATGACGGTATTGCCGGTCAGAATTTCGTAAAAGTCGTGACTCGACTGCTCGACCTCGGTTCCCCACGCCATCGACTTGCTGCTGACCGAATGCTTTGACCGGTTGGCCAGTCGCTCGAAGGCCAGCTCGCGCATGTAAGTGGTGCGGGCAGCAAGCGGCTTACGCTTTCCGTGCTTGTCACGATCAGCCCAAGCAATCACATCCTTGAACCTGCTTGCCGTTAGGCGTCCGCTGCGGTCTTGATGCCACTGCTCTGTGCGCTGAAGGTCTACTGAGGCGTTCATTGATCGCCGTCCTGCAGATCGCTGTCAGCATTGACGTTTGAGCTTTCGTTGAGGGTTGTAAACTCTGCCTCGATAGTCTGCGCAATCGACTTCAGCTCACCGTGACGTGTCACGCCAATAGCGCCGCGCTGCTGCGGCTTAAGCGCCTTCCAGGCCTTTTCGTAGCCATCAATTCCTTGTTCTTGTGCGATCTTTTTGAGCTGCTCGAACAGGTCAGTTGTTGCGTCCGTTGTGTCGCCCTGAGGAACCGACGCGGCCCCCACATCTGCTGGCTTTTCGTTGGTAGATCGGGGTGTAACATCCGTTTCCGGAAGCGCGTAGCCGTCGTCCAGCTCGTCACGTGTGTACACGCCCAGAATCACGTCGGGGCAATACAGACGAGCCCATTTTTTGAGGGCCAGGTACGCGATCTGCTGCTTCGGATCGTCCGCCCATAGCGTAGAGTTTCGGGTTCTTGCCTGAGTCATCAAGGTGGTCAGTTCGCGGGGAGCGTCTTCACCCTCGAAAGTAGCCCAGACGCGGACACCAAGCCCTTTCTCGTCGTTGATGTTCCAGTTTGGAACGCGGTACTTTTTCGGATGCCCGTGATCATCCGTTTGCTTTTTGCTTTCGATTTCACGGAAGTTGCCAATGATCTTGTCCCAGTCGCCAAACCACTCGTAATGGATTCGATCAAGGGTCGGCGCTCGCGTGGTGATCACCGCGTTGACCAGTTGTGCTTCATAGCTCAGCTGGCCGCCGTTGACGATGAATGTCTTCTGCGCTACTTGGAAGGGGTTCATACCCCATTGCATGGACTGCATGATCACTGCCATGCAGTCGGCTGTGTTGCCGTGAAAATGCTTTGGCAGGGTGGTTTTGCCGCCTGCCATGATTCCCGCGAGCTCAGTCATCGACTGCATGCTGTCGCGGTTGAGGATCAACCCTGTCGGGCTGGTGTCCATTGGTACGGTAGCAATCTGAGTTTGAGCGTTCATTCCTAACTCCATAGCCGACGACTTTGGCCGGCCTCCGGGGTGATTTCAAGGTTCGTTAGAACGACAGGGCGCGTAGCCAGGCCGATGCCTCGTCATTGGTGACGCAGAAGGCTATGGCCACGACCTCGACCACTTCGATGGCGCTCGGCATGGTCGAATCTGCGATTTCTCCAGCCACTGGAGCTGGATCAACTTCCGCCACAACCGCTGACGGTGCGGCGGCAACGACGGGTGCCGCGATAGCTTCAGCAACCGTAGCGGGTGCGGCAGCAAGGGCGCGCAAGCGAGACAGTTCTTCTTGGTCGCGCTGATATTGCGCATCGCGCTCACGCTGCTGGCGCTGCTGCTCTTCTTGCTGCTCACGTTGCTGGCGTTGCTGCGCTTCCATATCGCGGCGCTGTTGATCCAGCTCGTCCTGCTGTTGTTTTAGGCGCCGGCGATCTTCCTCGGCACGCTGCTTGCGCAGTTCCTCGGCTTCGGCGTCAGCGATGCGTTGTTTCTCGCGGAGTTCTTCGAGTTCTTTCTGTTGAGCCGCCAACTTGGCGGCAGCTTCCTCGCGGTCAACAGCCCCCCTGTGCAGCGTTTCAAGCTGTTCAATAGCGTTGTCGCGCGCAATCGTGCCTTCCGCTTCGAACTCGGCATATTCCTCAGGCAGGATCACCGACTCTTTGACGTTCTGCAGCACGTTGGCAACATCGGCAGCGCTACGGCTTGCGTATGCAGCAGCAACCGAGCTGAATCGGGTGATTTTTGCTCGGATGCCTTCGACGCGCTCAGCTTCGATGCGCTCGCGTTCGGCTTTAGCGTCTGCAATGCGCTTTTCTTCGGCCTTGATGGCTTCGTCGACAGGAGCCTCAATCGCCAGCACTCGATCCTTCAGCGCTTCGCCAAATTCCTTTACCTGGTTGACGCGGGCTTGGGCTTCTTTGACCTTCTGCTGGTAAGGAACGAGTGCAGTTTTGGTGGTGTTTGCCAAGGCGTAGCGCACGTCGCGGATGTCGACTCGCACTTCCTTGGCGCTTGCCAGCCCCTCACTGGTCGAGCAGTCCACGACGAGCTTCGCGTAACTGGTTTCCAGCCGGACAATCTGCTCCTCATGCGGCCGATACTCCGCGATGTCGGTGACGGCAACTGCAGGAGCAACAGCGCTCTTTGTACTGCCGGTTTCATGCAGCTCGAGGTCGGCCGATACGGGGGCTTGTTTGGCGTTTGTGGACATGACGATTCCTTGCCGCGCCGAGCGCAGCTTGTGGTGGTGATGTTTATTGAGTGACGCGTTCGGCGAGGGCGCTGAGCAGCATCAAGAGGGTGTAAACGCCAATGGCGGAGAACGAGCCGCGCCGAATCAGCAGCCGGCGCGCTTGCTGAAGACTGGTCACCGGAAAACCCGGTAGGTGGTTGAGTGCGGCACTTCACACACACCAGACGAGTCGCGCGCTGTGGTGTAAGCGGCCATCCCGGCAACGAGGACAGTGGCGAGAATCCAGTAGACAAGCTTCATGGCCGAACCCTCACGGCGATGCGACCGCCTTTCATGGTCGGTGCCAAGCGCAGCGGCAGACTGGAAACCAGTTCATCGCGTCTGCGGCCGATCACCTCGTTGAAGGGCAGGCCGAAGCCGAGGATCGCGATGCGGCGCTCGATATCGTCGAGCTGCTCATCGACGAGCGTTTTTACCGGTGGCGTTGTCATGCGGCTCTCCCTTTTCGGAATTCGTATGCATGGTTCAGTCGTTCGGTGTAATCAGCGTCCTCTGCCGCACTGATGATGTTGAGCGTGCGGAAGATCAAGAGGGCGGTGTTTGAAGAAGATCGAACGGCGAGGGCGCTGCATTCGGGGTCGGACATTCTTTGGATGTAGCCTTCGAGCATCCCCACGGCCAGGTCGTGATTGCCCGTACCGGGGAGGCCGGCGTTCTCCGGAATCTGCTGAGCGCTCATTTCAGCCCCCAGAATTCGCCGTAGGCGACAACTGCTGCCGCGACTCGCTTGGCCCGCGCCTTGCGGTCGACCAACTCCTGAGCTGCCATCAGCTCCTGGTGTTGAGTGCGCTGAAGCGCGGCAGCCTCGTAGTCGTGGAAGTCTTCACCCTGCGGCGCTTTCGGGCGCCCCCAGTCGTCGTAGCGCCTGTCCCACTCTCGGGCCTGCGCACTGTCTGCATAGCTGGTTGCCATGGTTGCCTCCAGCGGCGTTATCGGTGGGCCTGCTTGATCTCGGCAGCGCGCGCAGTACTGCTCAGGCGAGCCCAGCGGTCATGCTGGTGGTTGTGATCATCCAGCACCGCCTGATTGTCGCTGCAACAAGGCTCGCAGTAGCCTTCATGCAGAGTGTCTGTAGGTTCGCCACACTGTGGGCAGTCGAACTGTTCATCGCTCATGGCGACCTCCAGTGTTTGGGGTTAGGCGTTGGCTCTGGCGATGATCGCCTCAGCGTTAGCCAAGGCTGCGTGGTACTTGTCGAGGTTCGCGGCGCCGAGTCTTGCGAGGCCGACCAGATTATTCAGGCTCTCCAGCAGCTCTGGCGCGGCGGCGATCAAGTTGGCGTCATGCGGAGACAAGCACACAGACGCGCAGTCAATGGCCGAGGTGTCTTTCTGGAAGATGGGCATCGGCAAACCGGCGCCAGAGCGGATTTCGAAACGCTGAGCGGCGAAGTTGCTGCCGGAGAGGTGCTTTGCAACCCACGGCCCGGGCGTATGTTTGGTTTCCATGAATGACTCCAGTGACTGGTTGATCCAACAAAGCTCGGATGCGCTCATCCGCTCCGCTGGTTGCCGTTGGGCGCGGAGGGGAGTGCATTCGGGTTGTGTCGGGGAGGGTGGCCCGGTCTCGCTGCTGGCGACAGACCGGGTTTGCAGCGTCAAGTTGTCTTCGTGCGCTGGGGTGGCCTACCGCATTCGGCCGATGCGCGGTGACATCGACGGCCTACTTTCCGCTGCCTGTATGGGTGATGGGCGCCGACCTTCAGGCTTGCCGCGCCGCGCAGGTGAATCGGTCACTGTTACATGATGGTCATCCTCCTATTGCTCGCTCACTGGGCAGGCAGTGGCCACCTATCGAATGGGTTGCCGGTCTTTCCCGGCTGTCACGGCGCTTGTGCCAGATCAAGGTAGCTCGCCAATACCAGGTTGGCGCTAACCCTGCGCAATGCGGGTTGAGCTATTCGCCGAGTGATGCAGGTGGGCGGTTATAGGCCGCAGTTTCGTCCGCATCGGGGTGTGATCTGCATGACGTTTGCCTGACATTGCTCTCGCGCAGCCAGACGGTACTCAGATCACACCCCGATGCGCTCTCATAGAGAGGATCGGGCAGTTAACGACAGGCTGTCGTGGCGCTGGTTGTTCAGTAGTGCAAAGTGCCCCGGCCAAAAGGCTTGAAGCAGCATGCGCAGACGGCGATACCTGTCTCCTGCCGGATCTCAATGCTGCGTGCGGTGTTGCGGTACATCACTGCAGCGGATGAAAGGCCGGCTCGCTCAGCTTCGTCCGCCACCAGAAGCCATCCCGCGATTGCTGGGTTTGGCGTCGCTGGCGTGGCCAACTCGATTTCGATTTGCATCGTCTTGCCCTCCGTTGATTTCCAATGCCGCCTCATCGAAGCGGCATCAGTAAATCTGTGGCGCCGTGACCCGCTACTGGCGTCGGTCACCGGCTCATTCAAATTGTTCCTCCAGCCGCGGGCCTTTCGGCTTGTTCTCCCGCTGGATAACTGCTTTCGACGTTTTACGCTGCACGCCCGGGTCAGTTGCCAACCCTCTGAACCGTTGAGGCCGGTTCATCGCTGCCTTCGAATCTGGGCCGGTGGTGATCCGGCAAGGTGAAGCGGTCTATCTAAAGAGCGGCGGGTCTGTTGAGGCCCTTCGCAGTGGCTGTGTGTCGCTGCGATGAATCAAATATCGGTAAACCCATATTTAGTGTCAATGGGTATTCCCATAAAACTTCGCTTTCCCGTATTTCTGGTCGAAAAAAAGCCCGCTCTTGGCGGGCTTCAGAAGACGCTCATGCTTTTTAAGCGGGCTGCTGTTCCAAGTCAGAACCGCAGTACCGGCACTTCTTGGCGGCAGCCTTGATGGTTTCAGCGCAGAAAGGGCATTCCTTGTTTGCGGCAGCAGCTGCGAGATCCTCCGCATACGTGGTGGTCTCGATAGGGTAAGAAGGCGATGAGGCGGGTTTATTGAGGGCCCAGATGAAAGCCACGACCCATCCGATAAATGTCCAGCCCGCAAGGAGGTTTAGCGCAAAGATTGGTGTGGTTTTTGGGTGTTCGCCGACAGCACAGATTGTCGGGTAGAAGTACAACGCGATGGCGCTCGGAAAGAACACGATACTCGCGATCATGGCGAAACTGTTGGTACCGCTCCCAATTAGGAAACTGACCAGGCAAACGAGCCCGAGCAAAATCAAGCCGACGATTTTCATTGGATCCCTCCCTCAATTGAGACGGAATTTTACCATTCGTGGCGGTGCGCCACCATCAGCCGGCTCGGTAGGGGAAAGATTGCTGGTCATCTGCTATAGCTTTATTCGAGATGTGCATCTGGGGGAGCGGGCCGTGAATACGAGTGAGTTTGGAATGAAGGCTTGGGGAGTCGCGACCGTCGTGCTGGCAATCGCAGCGCTCGGAATCGTTCTTCTGGGAAGTGCCTATCTAGGTCTGAATGGGGAATTTGCGGAGGGGACGCCGCGCTGGATTGCCGGGCTGTACTCAGCGATCAAACAGAACGGAAACGTCGTGGCAGGAATATTGGGTTTCAGCGGCCTGGCTTGGTCGAACTTTTACAAGGCTTCGACGAGCATCAAGGAAGCGTGATGCAGAATGAAAAGCCCAGCGCTGGGCCGGGCTTTAACTTTTAGTCAGCTTCTCGCTGGAAGTTCATTGGCAATTGAGCCATTGCCTTTCGATGCTCGAGGACTTTTATGACTGTGTAATCTGTTTTGAATTGCTCACCGGACAAGGACTGAACCCTGCGCAGACGAACCTTCAAAATGTCACCTTTTGTGAAGCTCGTAGCGCTAGCTGCCACTTGAGAAATAAATGCTTCGTCAAGCATGTCGGCATAGAAAACGCTTGCGCCGTCATTGAAGCGCCACTTATTCCCCTCCTGAAACGAAATGCTCACAATCTGAAGATTCACATCGAACTCATCATCAGAAAGCGATTCAGACTCCGGTTCGGGCGTCTTGAAATATGGCCTCTCAGCCTTTGAAATCTCAATAAATCTGTCGGTTTGCTTCAAATTGGTAACTGCGAATGTGTCAATCCCATCAGCCTCAAGTGGCTTGAGCACTCCTTCCAAGGCCTGGCGGACACGAAACTGCCGGTATAGTGCTAAGACTTTCTCCTCGGTCTCAAGTGCTCCGTCATCCATCACTACTCGCACCCTGCCGTTATCCAGCAGTACCACCTGATTGATTCTGCGACCCCGAATTTTCTTGATCAACCAGAGCAAGCCAGCACCACCAGCGATCGCATTACCGGCGTTGTCTTGGATGAGGCCAATCCATTCCAGAAGCTCTTTAGCGTTAGCAACCGATTCGTTGGAGAAGAGGTTGTGGGCATGCTGAAGCAGCGATTGAATAACCTCAAGCTCAATGCCAAAACATCCGGTCTTGAAAGTGGCTTTCACCTGCACAGCCACCTGAGCCCGACCATCGTTGATGACGGAGTTTGCTTCCTCCAGAAGGGTGCCTAGGGCAAGGAGCGCAGGTGCAAGCTCGCGCACGTCCATTTCGCTGTTAGCGAGGGCCGGGCCATCGTAGAGAACGTTGAAGGATGCTTTACTCATGTCGTCCATTGTTGCTTCCGTGCGTGATTCTGTCTATTTATGCATACGGTTGCCTGTCTGAAACCGACCAAGCAATAGGTCAAGTAAGCTCAGTGTTCCGTCACGACAATTTCTTCAATATGTTCAGCGGTCAGTTTGCGAATCGTTTATCAGGTCATGGGAGTCGCGCGTGCCAATTTATGGCAAATGCGAAATCACGGCTACCGCGAATACATCGCCCACCAGAACACATGACCTAGGATCGATATCTGCTGCTCCTGGATCTGCTGGAACGTGTAGTCCTCATCCGGGTGCTCATCGCGGTTGAAGCTGCGCAGGCGAATCCCGATCGGGATGCGGTAGACCTGCTTCACGCGGAGCTGGCCATTGTGGTTGATGGCGTACATCTCGCCGTCGACAATATCGCTCAGAGAGTTCTTGCCGACGTTAACGCCGACTGTCGCGCCATCGCGCAGCACGGGCACCATGCTGTTGCCGCCAACCTTCACGCACTTCGCATTGCTGAACTGAACGCCATTGTGGCGCAGGTCCTTCTTGTTGAAGCGCAGGCGCGAGTTGGCGCTTTCCTCAATCGCAAACCTGCCGGATCCGGCCGCCAGCTCGACTTCATGAAGGAAGGGGACGTAGACCTCATCGTCATCGAGCGGTGTTTCGTCGTCCCAAGTTTCGATGGTTCCCAGTTTTACGCTGGGCTGGATCCGCTCAGGATGCTGTTCAGTCCCGCCCTTTAGCATGTCACCGACACCTTCAGCCAGCCACATTGGGGACACGCCACATACAGAGGCGATCTGAGCTGCGAAGGCTGTTGCCTTCGATTTCCCTCTCTCTAAATCCGAGATAGAGGTTTGCGTGAGTCCGGCGCGTTCAGCAAGCTCAGTCTGGTTGAGCTTGGCGTGGCGGCGAGCTGTTTTGAGTCGGTCTTTAAATTCCATCCGCCAAGTATTACGGGCGCTCCCATACCCTTGCAAATCGGTATTCCCATAACCTACTATATGGGTATTCCCGTATGGAGGGGCATCATGAACGCAATTTATAAGGGCCTCGTTGACTACTTCGGCACCCAGGAGGCCACCGCCGAAAAGCTCAAGGTTGATCAAAGCACCGTTTCCGGCTGGGTTCGGGGGAAGCACGGCATGTCTCCGGTTATTGCCAAGCGAGCGGAGGCGTTGACCGAAGGGGCTTTCAAAAAAGAAAAGCTTTGTCCGTCGTTTCCTTGGGCCGAGATGGCCGCCTAAGCGACATCCCTGTCCGCCAATCCGTTGAAGCCAGATTAGAAGAGAGCAGTCCCCATGGAAACGTCCAGTCCAAGACACACCGCGCAAACCCGCGACCAGGTTCTGGTGGCGCACGCAGCAAATCAGATCGCCCGTACCAGCCTGAGCCAGGATGACTTTGCCCAGTCCTTGAGCCGGGAGATCTACGTGCGCGTCCCAGAGGCGAAGATCAAGGACGCCAAGGTTCCAGACTTCGATGAGTTGGCGCGCCTGAACGACGTTGGCGAATTCGTGAAAGCGACCGGCCGCTGGCTGAAGCGTGTGCAGCGCTGGCTCTCCGGGGATCAGGAAATGCCGTCGTGGCTCGAGGAGTCCTGGGTGAATGCTCTGGAATCTGAGTTCCGAGACAACTGTATCAACGAGCTCGCCGGCCGCCATGGCTTGATCGGCGCCCGCCAGATGCAGAGCGACCAATGCGCCAACAAAAGCTTCGGTGCGCTGATCCGCGCACTGGGCGATGTGATCGACACCGGCAGCGAAGTATTTGACGACCAGGTGATGTGCAAAGAGGACCTTCCACACCTACCGGCGTTCGCCGAACAGTGCCGCCAAGTTGAAGCGCGGGCAGGGGAGCTTGGCCGGAAAGCTGAGGCACTGATCGAAAAACACCGACCGAATTTGAAGCTTGCCTGAATCCCGGGCACAAAAAAGCCGGGATTGCGCCCCGGCTAATTCATTACAACTTGATGGGGCCGATTATGCATAGCCAACTTACCTCAAGCAATACCCCCAACAGTGTCGCGACACGTTTTTCGAATTCTGAAAACGTGTTGCGTACCACGATGTCGTCTCGCGAGATCGCTAACGTCACCGGCAAGCGGCACGCCAACGTGAAACGCGACATCGCTGCGATGCTGAAAGAACTGAAATTAGATGTACTCAGTTTTGAGCACATCTATCTGGACGGTCAAAACCGGGAGCAGGTCGAATACATGCTCGACCGCGAACACACCGACTGCCTGCTCACCGGCTACAGCGCCCCGATGCGCATGAAGGTGATTCGCCGTTGGCGGGAGTTGGAGCAGCAGCAGGGCGCTCGCGAGCAGGTTCTGCTCAATGGCACCAAGGTCGTTGGCGAGATCGCCATCATGGAGTGCTTTACGCGCCTGCTGAAGCCGGCTCCATCCTGCCAGATGGCCATGCTCACGAAGATCGCCCATAACAACGGTCTTGATCCGAAGTTTCTCCCAGGCTACGCCGTCGACGCTGCGCCAGATGCTACCGGCGGATCCTCGATGCCCACCAAGTCAGCCACGGCCTTGCTGAAAGACAACGGCATTCGCGTGTCTCCCGCTGCGTTCAACCGCGCACTGGAAACCAAGGGCTTTCTGAAGCAGCTCCAGCGCAAGAACTCCAAACAGGAAATGGTTCCGTTCTGGTCGGTGACCGAGAAGGGCATGACCTACGGCAAGAACCTGACCAACCCCCAATCCCCGCGCGAAACACAGCCTCACTGGTACGTGGATCGCTTCCCTGAATTGGCCAAACTGGTCGGGAAGGCCTGATATGCAATTCACCGTCACGATCAATCAGGTGAAGGCGTTGGAGTGGGGGCTGAATTCTCAGCAAGCCCTGCTGTTCGCCTTTGTCTACGGCTGCCCGAGCTGGACCAAGCCAATCAAGACTGAAGACGGGATCTTCTTCGCGCTGAGCAAGGCCAAGATCATCGAGGAGCTGCCGCTGCTCACTGATAGGCCAGACACTGCCTACCGCATGCTGAAGGCTCTGGAAGTAGCCGGTTTGATTGAGCTTTCCAGCACTTCGAATATCACGCTGTTCCGCCTGACTGAGAAGGCGATTGAGTGGAACCAGAAACTGGATGGGTCGGAAAAATATCCGACCCCACCAAAGAACGAAGGTCGGAAAAAAATCCGATCTACCTCGGAAAAAAATCCGAGCAAGGTCGGAGAAAAATCCGAGCAGGGGTCGGAAAAATCTCCGACAAATCAGGATACCAATCATCAGGGTACCAATCAGGATACCAGTCAAGACTTGCAAGGCAGCCCGGACAAGCCGGCCCGCAATCTGGTTCTGGTGGTTGATCGCGCCGATGCGCCACGGGTTGAGATTCCCGCTGACATGCCGGGCCCCAAAGACCAGTCCTGCAAAACCTTCAAGGTCTGGGCGAATTACGCCATGGCCTACCGCAAGCGCTACAGCACCTGGCCCGTGTGGAACGCCAAGGTCGGTGGCCAGCTTGGGCAACTTGTCGACCGCCTCGGCGCCGATGTCGCCCACCACGTCGCTGCCCATTTCCTGAAAACCGCTGATGCCGCCGTCCTGCGCAAGTGCCACAGTCTCAACGAGCTGCTGGCCAACGCCGAGAGCTACCACACGCAGTGGGTGACCGGGCAGCGCATCAACGGCACGACAGCACGCCAGATGGAACGGACCGAGGCGAACGTCTCCGCCGCCGAGCAGGCCGCGCAAATGGTCTTAGCCAAGCGCCAAGCGGGAGAGCGCAATGAATACCTTTGAAATGAATGACCAGCAGGTTGCGGGGCTCGCTGCTGCGATCTGCGCCACCGCCGAGGCCATGGGTCAGGAAATGAACCCAGGCACCGCGGCGATCATGGCCGAAGACCTCTGTGCTTACCCGGTACCGGTTGTCAAAGCCGCGCTTAAGGCCTGCCGCTTTGAAGTGAGAGGCAAGTTGGCAATGGCTGACATTCTCCAGCGCGTTCAGGTTGCTGATGGTCGCCCGGGCAAGGACGAAGCATGGGCGATAGCCATGACCACGAATGACGAGTTTGAAACCGTGGTGCTGACCGACGAGATTCAGCTCGCGCTGGCAGCCGCAAAACCTGTCCTCGATGCCGGCGACAAGGTAGGTGCGCGCATGGCTTTCAACAGCGCTTACGAGCGCCTGGTGGGGCAGGCTCGGGAGGACAAAAAAAACGTCAATTGGCACGTGTCGGTCGGTTTCGACGCCAACCGCCGTACCCAGGCGATCACCAAGGCGGTGCAGATGCAACGGATCCCACATGAGCGCGGGCAGCTGTACCTGGCTGACTTGAGTGTTGCGCCTTTGACCGAAGACGGCCGGGCCGTCGTTGCGCTGCTCACAGGTGAGGTTGCGCGGCCTTCCCCAAAACTGCGCGAGAAGCTAACCGCGGTGAAGGACTCGATGCTCGCCATGCGCCAAGCATCGGCCGATGAAAAAACAGAACTGCGAATTCTGGCAGCCAATGAGCTGGCGGATCGCCGGGCGCTGCTCATTAAGCAGGCCGAACAATTGGAAGCAAGGAGCGCTGCTCAATGACCATCGACAAACAAAAACTCCAGAAGCTGCTGTGGGCCGAAGCTGCGTCCTACCGTGCCGACTGCGCAGACTGGAAGCGCAACACCGAGGCGCTGCAGGAATTCCTCGGGGAGAAGACCGTGGAGGAGGTGGCTCTGGAGTTGCTGGCTGAAAACGAAAACTTAAAGACCGTATGTGCCGCCTTTGATCGAGTCAACCACAAGGCCAAGGCCGAGAACGATTCGCTGCGCAAAGACGCCGATCGCTACCGGTGGCTTCAGCACGGACACAGCGGCTACATCGAAGTTGTCGAATGGATCGGCCCGCACGCTACCGGTATGACCGGTGATGACCTGGACGCGCTTGTGGACGGCGCCATGGCTAAGGCGGCGCAGTCATGAATGAGTTCGCAATCCGCAGTCAGCGCGATATCAGTCGCCTCATGGGCATCCTGCACGCTACCGACTTCACCAAACCCAAGATCGTAGTCATCAAGGACGAAAAACGCCCGGACATCTGCAATCGCAAGATGTGGGCAATGCTCAAGGACGTATCCGAGCAGGTCATCTGGCACGGCAAGAAGCTGACCAGTGAGGACTGGAAGTGCCTTTTCAGTGCCTCGCTGGAGAAGCAGCGCGCGGAGCCCGGCCTCGACGGTGGCTTCGTGGTTATGGCCGTGTCGACCCGCAAGCAGTCGCAGAAGTGGTTCAGCGATCTGTTCGAGCTGATGCATGCCTTCGGCGCCGAGCATGACGTTCGTTGGACGGAGCAGGACAAGTGGGGAGGGCGCTACTGATGCGCGTAGCCCTCAAGGAATCGAAGGCGCCCAAGCCGAAGAAGTGCAAGAACCCAGCTTGCGGGGACTCATTCGTCCCGCAGCGCCTCGGGCAGGCGGTGTGCGGATACAAGTGCGGTCTGGCCATCAAGGACGTCAATCAGGCGAAGGCCGGCAAGGCGTTGGCCCAGATTGGTCGCCGCGAGATTAGGGTCCGCAAGGAGAAGCTGAAGAGCAGGGCGGATCATCTGCGCGAAGCCCAGGCCGCGGTGAATGAGTACGTCCGGCTGCGTGACGCGCACCTGCCTTGCATCAGCTGCGACTCGATGCCGAACGACAACGACCTCATCACCGGCAGCCGCTGGGACGCCGGTCACTACCGATCCGTCGGCGCCTGTCCCGAACTCCGTTTCGAGCCGCTGAACATCCACCGCCAGTGCGTGAAGTGCAACCGCAACCTGTCCGGCAACGCAGTCGAGTACCGCATCCGGTTGTTACAGCGCATCGGCGCCGAAACTGTGACTTGGCTTGAAGGGCCTCATGAGCCCCGCAAGTACACCGTCGAAGAAATCAAAACCATCAAGGCTGAATACCGGGCCAAGACCCGAGAACTGAAAAAGGGGCAGGCAGCATGAAACTGATCAACGCAAGGCAGGTGTGGACCGAAGCGCAACACGAATCGAATGCGTCGATCAGCGCTGTGGCAATTGAGCGTGGTGAATCGGCACCGGTGAAGAAGGGCGCGCGGATGCGCCGGCATGAGGCGGTGTTCGCCGCGCTGGGCGATGACAAGGAAGAGCGCATCGAGATCGTTCGCCAACGGATCAGCATCAGCGAGACGCGGCGTACACCGGTAGGTCGGTCCACCGCCCGCGCCGCGCACTTGGCCACGATCGGGAAGGTGCTGCGCGCCATCGACACGTTGCCATTCCAGGTGCAGCAGTTCGGGCACTACCTGTATCACCCAGCAATGACTATGCGGCATCTGCTGAACGCGGTGCTGCTGGTCACGGCGAAAGCGGCGCTGCCGGATCTGACCTCGGCCAAACGCGTGAAGGCGCAGTACCTGGTTACGCTGGCCCTGCAATCGTACAAGGGGGAAGTGCAAGGATCGGCCGAGTGGGGGCCGGCGCGTGTGGCTGCCGAGATGCATGCGTTCTTCGGTGTGTCGATCGAGCCAAAGCACTGGAACAGGGACTGGATCACCCTGTGGGATTCCCTGAAAGAAGTGATCAAAGAAGTGGATATTCAGGCGCAACAGCCGGTGTGGCAGGTGATCCACGTAGAAAATGATCAAGACGCGGCATAAAGTTGTTGACGTGGTGGGGTTTCGAGCGTACTTTTCCCATAGTGCACAAGTAACGCGAAACGCACACCAGATACTAAGCCCGGCTAAGCGCCGGGTTTTTGTTTTGAGATGCTTCCAATTATGGCAATGTGACACCTCCAACCAGCGGAGGTTTTAAATGTCCCGTTTTTTGCAGTTGCGCGATCTGAAAAAAGCACAAGACGACTCGATTCGTGAGTACTGGCACGATCTACAGGGTATGGCCGGGGTTATTTGGAGGGGGTTTTCGGACTACCTACAACTACCGCATGAGGTTTATCTGGACGAAAACAGGGAGGAAACCCCTTACGTCCGGATCGCCAAAAAAGTGGGCGGTGAATATAAGTACGTAATGCTTCACGAGCTGCCTGGACAAGATCTATTTCTTGAATTTTCCATAGGGCTAACGCTCGACAGGGATGTGAACACGTATCCGAAGCAAACAATCTTCACTTCTTTGAGAATGAAGAAAGAAGGCGGCGGATATCTGGTCGTCTCTCCGGAAAATAACCTCACGATAAAAATCTCAGATGCTGGCGGAGGTTTCGATTTCTCGGAACTATATGCGGCGTTGTTTGAGCTTCTTCAGGCACACTTCAGCATAAAAATATGAGGTAGCCCCCGGCTACTCGTATACAAAGCCTCAGCATTCGCTGGGGCTTTTTCGTTTTCGGCTCCCCACACCCATTGCCCCGAGCTGGGAGTGCAGCGGACGCCGGATTTATCAATCTCCCCACGGGGGAGGCAACCCGGATGCCAAACATGCCTGACAAGCCAGACACATGGGCCAAGCTCTGGCTGGCGTTGAGCAATCCGCTCTGGCAGGGCGTGATCATGTCCATCACCGTATCGTTGCTTCGAGTCATGTACGACGCGAAGGAAACCAGTAAGCGCCGCATCGTTTTCGAGGCGCTGATCTGCGGATCGCTGAGCTTGGTCGCGTCGAGCATTATTGAGTGGATGGCCTGGCCGACCAATCTATCGATCGCTGCCGGTGGCACGATCGGCTTTCTTGGCGTGACAGCCATCCGCGAGCTGGTGACCCGATTCCTCGGTCGCAAGGCAGATGCCGCATGAAGGCCTTCGCTGCTGCAATCATCATTGCCCTGGTCGGCCTGCTCCTAGTTGGGATTCAGCAGTCGCGCGTCGTCGCCCTTCGCGGGGAAGTGGCATTCGAAGCCGGCGAGAAGAAGAAGGCGGTCGACGCCAACCTCGAAAGCCAGGCGACGATCACCACGCTGCGCGCCGAAGCCCAGCGCAACGCCGATTACCAGAAAGACCTGAACAAGCGGTTGCAGGCCAGTCAGGCAAAAGCCAAAAAGGCGGAGAAGAACTTTGAAGAACTCAAGCGCAACAGCAAGCCTGTTCGTGATTGGGCTGCTCAGCCTCTGCCTGACGGCCTGCGCGGTAAAGCCGCCAGTGGTAACAAAGACCCAAGCCGTAAGAATTGAAGCGCCTGAGCTGGTGCCTTGTGAGCGGGTAGCTGATGAAGACCTCGCCGACAACGGCCAGCTTTGGGAGCTGAAGAACCAAGCCATCAACCTGCTCGACACTTGCGCAGATCAGGTGGACGCGCAGATCAAGCGCAGTCAGAGCAAGTAGGTCGCGACACGTTTCGCGAGAGTGCAAATCGTGTCGCGACACCAAAAGGAGAGAGCTATGAGTAACGGATATACCAGCCCAACCTGCCGCGGTGACATGAAACTCGGAACAGGCTGCGGGCGCTGTGTGCGATGCGCAGTTTTCAAGCCTGCCGAGATTCACCATCTTGCGGACCATCGCCCGCACCTGGTGGTGGCGGCGAGTAATGGCGCTCATGTCATCCCGCGCGCGCTGGTCCAGTCAGTGATCGACGGTGAGCAGCCTTCCACCATCCTCACCGAGCCGGTAGTGCAGCGCATCATTGAAGAATGGCTGCAGAAGGTAAGCGCATGACCGCCAAGCTCATCGACTTCAAACGCGAGGGATGGCGCGATGCTGCCAAGACGCTGCGCAAGATCGCAGATGACCTCGATGCCGGTGTTCATCCGGAATGCACTGTAGGTGCTCTGACCCTCATGGGGCCGAAAGGCGAAGTGACGGTGTTCGGGCTCGGCCCCAAGTGCGACGATCTGCAGTGCTTGGGTGCCATGCGCTTGGGTGAGCAGAAGCTGATTGATGTTCTGCTCGATGGCGGGGAAGGGTAGGTAAGCCGCAGGATTAGTGCGGCTTTGGCTTAGTTACTTGTATGCGAAGGTAATCTTAGCGCTGACTAGAGCCTGTCCATTGATTGTTACCTTGCAGAATTTCACGGGGGTGGACTTTTCTCCGTCGGCCTCATCTGGCTCGCATTCAAGAAGGCCCGTTTTGTCGCCGAATGGCAGTTGTTCGCCCTTTGTGGCTTTGCTGAGGTCTATTCGGAACGGTTGACGGTAATTCACCCCTGCGAGAACTTGTGGCTCGCCATCGCTCAGAAAGCCGGAGCGCGGAGTTGCGCACAGAGTACCCACAATCCGTTTGCCATCAATAATGTTGGCATCCGTGTAGCAAACAATTTTTCCAGCCTCGGTGACGAGATTAGACGGACCCAAGTTGGTCCAGGTCTCTTCTGGAATAGCGACGCATCCGAAAAGAGTTGTGGCAGCAAGCAGGCAGGCTGCAGCGGGGCGAACATGAGCAAAAAACATGCGGATAAGTGTCCTTACGAATAAAAAGGCGCACACAAATACAGGCAATTAGCCACTATTTCAAGCTCAGGGTGATCCATGGATAGGCCATACCCTCCCTTGTCGCTTATCGAATTATCAGAGCAATCGGACTTTGGTATTCGCCTGACCCCGGCTCCCGAGGTGTGGGAGTGGCTGCAGTCCCAGATCCTTGCTGACACCGGCAGCATTCACAATGAAGAACACGCCCATCTGATCGACGCGGACATTCGTGTGATGTGGGCGTCTGCTGCCTTCACGAAGAAGGGGCGTACGGTGGTGGGACAGGCTGAGCAGGTAGCGTTCCGCGCCGGTGGCTGGCAGAAGGCCCGGATGGAACAGCAAATGATGGATTGGTTCGGTGACGTGCCGGCCTACATCATCACGCTCGCCGCTGACTACTGCGCTCAGTGCTCCGACGCTGACTTCTGCGCCCTGGTTGAACACGAGCTGTATCACATCGCCCAAGCGACCGATAAATACGGTCAGCCAGCCTTCACCCAAGAAGGTCTACCCAAGCTTGAGATGCGCGGACACGATGTTGAAGAGTTCGTCGGTGTGGTTCGCCGCTACGGTGCAAGCCCGGCGGTTCAAGAGTTGGTGGACGCTGCAAACAATCCTGCCGAGGTGGGGAAATTGAACATATCGAGGGCCTGCGGAACCTGTCTGCTCAAGTCGGCCTGATCCTTGACAGGACCTTGACGGAATAAACCCATATGGCAGCCCTGAAAGATGAGGTGAAGCGCTTCATTGTGCAGGCGTTGGCCTGCTTTGATACGCCGACTCAGGTAGTGCAGGCGGTCAAGGAAACATTTGGCGTTGAGGTATCTCGCCAGCAGTGCGAGCAGTACGACCCAACGAAGCATGCCGGCCGTGACCTTGGCGTGAAGTGGAAAGCGGTGTTTGAAGATACCCGCAAGCGCTTCCGCGAGGAGACAGCCGAAATCCCGATCGCGAACCGAGCGTTCCGCCTTCGTGCGATGAACCGGTTTGTGGAGAAGGCCGAAACGATGAAGAACATCGGCCTGGCCATGCAGATCCTCGAGCAGGCCGCCAAGGAAGTCGGCGACGTCTACGTCAATCGCAACCGGAAGGACGAGCCAGACGATGAGCCGGCAATCCCGACGCGCATCCAGGTCGACGTAGTGGATGCGAGGAAGCCGAATGCCGAGCCTTAATGTTCCGCAGTCGCAATTCCTTCTGTTGCCCCACAAGTTCCGCGCCTTTGTTGCTGGATTCGGCTCCGGAAAGACCTGGGTCGGATGCTCAGCACTGAGCAAGCATTTCATGGAGTGGCCTGGCGTCAACGCTGGTTACTTCGCTCCGACTTACCCGCAGATTCGAGACATCTTCTATCCCACTATGGAGGAGGTGGCCTACGACTGGGGGCTGAAGACCAAAATCAACCAGGCGAACCATGAGGTTCACATCTACAGCGGCCGGCAGTATCGCGGCACTGTGATTTGCCGGTCGATGGAGAAGCCACAGACCATCGTCGGTTTCAAGATCGGCCACGCTCTGGTGGATGAGCTGGACGTGCTGACGTCGATCAAGGCGCAGCAGGCCTGGC